>NZ_AP024342.1:6257500-6945475 GCF_018326405.1 Pseudomonas sp. Eqa60 | reverse complement strand
GTGGGTAACTCGCCTGTGGATAACCGACCGTTCCACACACAGGTTTTCCGATGGCGCAGCACAGGCAGGACACCGTTTCTCAACCGTGTTGTCATTCTCTGTACAGTACGGACTAGAAGGGCTTGAGTCAGTTATCCACAGATAAGGCCGTCCCTAGTCTTTATAAGCTTTACAGAAAAGCTTTAAATACTTTCCTTCTTTATTTTTATATCTAGCCGACCCTGGCTCACAACCCCGTACCCGGACATACATAGATAAAGGAAAAGCTGGTTGGAAATTGACCTAGAGGCTTGCTTTCTCTAGAATCGCCGATCTCTTAAAACGGGGGCCATTCCGGCCCGTTGTGGACGAACCAGGTAACACGACATGAAACGTACTTTCCAACCAAGCACTATCAAACGCGCTCGTACCCACGGTTTCCGTGCTCGCATGGCTACCAAGAACGGTCGTGCCGTCCTGTCGCGTCGTCGCGCCAAAGGTCGTGCGCGTCTGGCAGTTTGATAATCCGGCACTGGAGGTGAGTCAGGACTTCAGTCGGGAAAAGCGTCTGCTTACTCCCCGGCACTTCAAGGCGGTCTTTGACTCCCCTACCGGCAAGGTTCCGGGGAAAAATCTCCTGCTCCTTGCGCGCAACAACGATCTTGATCATCCCCGTCTGGGGCTCGTGATCGGGAAAAAGAGCGTAAAACTCTCCGTTGAGCGCAATCGCCTCAAGCGTCTGATGCGCGAATCGTTTCGTCTCCACCAGGACTCACTGGTCGGATGGGATATCGTTATCGTCGCGCGCAAAGGTTTGGGCGATGTAGAAAACCCCGAATTGATTCAGCATTTCGGCAAACTCTGGAAACGCCTGGCACGCAACAAGCCGGTACCAGCAGCCAACTCCGAAACTGTAGGGGTAGACAGTCCCGATGCGTAAACTGGCACTCGTTCCGATCCAGTTTTACCGCTATGCCATTAGTCCTCTGATGGCCAATCACTGTCGTTTCTACCCCAGTTGTTCCTGCTACGCGTTGGAAGCCATCGAAAATCATGGCCTTCTGCGCGGTGGCTGGCTGACCTTTCGTCGTTTAGGTCGCTGTCATCCGTGGAATCCCGGTGGTTATGACCCGGTTCCACCTATCCCTACCTCCCGTTCTTCTTCGATGGCCGAGTAATCATGGATATCAAACGCACGATCCTGATCGTCGCCCTGGCAATCGTGTCCTATGTCATGGTTCTTAAATGGAACCAGGATTATGGCCAAGCTGCCCTGCCGACTCAGAATGTTGCTTCCAGCACGACCGCCCCGGGCTTGCCGGATGCGCCAACAGGCACTTCCGCTGCCAACGACGACATTCCGCGCGCGGCAAGCGACACCACCGCACCCGCTGAAGCGCCTGTAGCGGCAAGCAAAGATCTCATTCAGATCAAAACGGATGTGCTCGACCTGGCTGTCGATCCACAAGGTGGGGATATCGCGCAACTGCGTTTGCCACTGTATCCACGTCGTCAGGACCACCCGGAAATCCCGTTCCAGCTGTTCGATAACGGCAACGAACGGACTTACCTGGCACAAAGTGGCCTGATTGGCAGCAACGGCCCGGACGCAAGCCCGGCCGGTCGCCCGATCTACTCGGCCGAGAAGAAAAGTTATCAACTGGCTGACGGTCAGGACCAATTGGTGGTCGACCTGAAGTTCAGCAAGGACGGCGTCAACTACATCAAGCGCTTCACCCTGAAGCGTGGCTTGTATGACATCACCGTTTCCTACCTGATCGACAACGAAAGCGCGCAGCCCTGGACCGGTGCGATGTTCGCCCAGCTCAAGCGCGACGCCAGTTCCGATCCATCCTCCAGCACCGCCACCGGCACCGCGACTTACCTGGGCGCCGCCCTGTGGACAAGTTCCGAGCCGTACAAAAAAGTGTCCATGAAAGACATGGACAAGGTGAACGAAGACAAATCCAAGGCACCCATCACTGAAAATGTTCAGGGTGGTTGGGTTGCCTGGCTGCAGCACTACTTCGTAACCGCCTGGATTCCGCCAAAAGGCGAGAACAACCAGGTTCTGGCGCGTAAAGACAGCAAAGGCAACTACATCATCGGCTACACCGGCCCTTCGATGACCGTTGCTCCGGGTGCCAAGGCTGAAACCAGTGCCATTCTGTATGCCGGCCCGAAAAGCCAGGCCGTGCTGAAAGAGTTGTCCCCAGGCCTGGAACTGACCGTGGACTACGGCTTCCTGTGGTTCATTGCCCAGCCGATCTTCTGGCTGCTGCAACATATCCACAGCCTGGTGGGTAACTGGGGCTGGTCGATCATCTTCCTGACCATGCTGATCAAGGGGATCTTCTTCCCACTGTCGGCTGCCAGCTACAAGTCCATGGCACGCATGCGTGCAGTGGCTCCGAAACTGGCCGCGCTGAAGGAAAAATTCGGCGACGATCGTCAGAAAATGTCCCAGGCGATGATGGAGCTGTACAAGAAAGAGAAGATCAATCCGCTGGGCGGCTGCTTGCCGATCCTGGTGCAGATGCCGGTCTTCCTGTCCCTGTACTGGGTACTCCTGGAAAGCGTGGAAATGCGCCAGGCACCGTTCATGCTGTGGATTACCGACCTGTCGATCAAGGATCCGTTCTTCATCCTGCCGATCATCATGGGCGCCACCATGTTCATCCAGCAGCAGCTGAACCCGACACCTCCGGATCCGATGCAGGCCAAGGTGATGAAAATGATGCCGATCATCTTCACCTTCTTCTTCCTGTGGTTCCCGGCGGGTCTGGTGCTGTACTGGGTAGTGAACAACTGCCTGTCGATCGCTCAACAGTGGTACATCACTCGTAAGATCGAAGCGGCTACCAAGAAAGCAGCTGCCTGACCTACGCTGTGGATAACCACACAAGACGCCCCCTAGTGGGGCGTTTTGCTATCTGTCACTTTTGTCTGGATGTCGGGTTATGAATGTCCCTCGTGAAACCATCGCTGCCATTGCTACCGCCCAGGGCCGCGGCGGCGTGGGTATCGTACGGATTTCCGGGCCCCTGGCGGGCGCGGCAGCCAAAGCCATCAGCGGCCGTGAGCTGAAGCCGCGGTTTGCCCATTACGGGCCGTTTCTCAGTGAGCAAGAAGAAGTCCTGGATGAGGGGATTGCCCTGTATTTCCCCGGGCCGAACTCCTTCACCGGCGAAGACGTGCTGGAACTGCAGGGCCACGGCGGCCCGATTGTTCTCGACATGCTGCTGCAGCGCTGCCTGGAACTGGGCTGCCGCCTGGCTCGGCCGGGAGAATTCAGCGAGCGTGCGTTCCTCAACGACAAACTGGACCTGGCCCAGGCCGAAGCCATTGCCGACCTGATCGAGGCCAGTTCGGCACAGGCTGCGCGCAATGCCCTGCGTTCGCTGCAAGGGGCGTTCTCCCAGCGTGTGCATAACTTGACCGAGCAACTGATCGCCCTGCGGATCTATGTCGAAGCGGCGATCGATTTTCCCGAGGAAGAAATCGACTTCCTTGCCGATGGCCATGTGTTGAGCATGCTCGATGCAGTGCGTGACGAGTTATCCACAGTACTGCGTGAAGCCGGGCAGGGCGCCTTGCTGCGCGATGGCATGACCGTGGTGATCGCCGGGCGCCCAAATGCCGGCAAATCCAGCCTGCTCAACGCCCTGGCTGGGCGCGAGGCTGCCATCGTCACTGATATCGCCGGCACCACCCGGGACATCCTGCGCGAACATATCCACATCGACGGCATGCCGTTGCACGTGGTGGACACCGCAGGGCTGCGGGACACCGAGGACCAGGTGGAAAAGATCGGTGTCGAACGGGCCCTCAAGGCCATCAGCGAGGCCGACCGGGTGTTGCTGGTGGTGGACGCCACCGCAGCGGAAGCAGCGGACCCCTTCGCCCTGTGGCCGGAGTTTCTCGAACAGCGGCCAGACCCGGCCAAGGTCACGCTGATTCGCAACAAGGCCGATCTGACCGGTGAACCCATTGCCCTGGAAACCTGTGACGATGGCCATGTCACCATCAGCCTCAGTGCCATGGCCGCGGGTAGCGGGCTGGAACTGCTGCGGGACCACCTGAAAGCCTGCATGGGCTATGAACAGACATCCGAAAGCAGCTTCAGTGCGCGCCGCCGGCACTTGGAGGCATTGCGCTACGCCAGTGCCGCCCTGGAACATGGCCGGGCACAGTTGACCCTGGCAGGTGCCGGCGAACTGCTGGCCGAGGACTTGCGCCAGGCCCAGCAATCGCTGGGGGAAATCACCGGGGCCTTCAGTTCCGATGACCTGCTGGGGCGGATCTTCTCCAGCTTCTGCATCGGCAAGTAATCATCCTTCCGAGCAAGCGCCTGTGGACAACTCCCTCCGGGATACCGTCTGCGGGCGTTACCTTTATCCCCCATCCAAGCCCGCTGCGACATTGAGTAACAGCGCCTGCCTGAAAATCACCGCTTTATCCCCCGGTTAATCAACCAATAGCCGTCATATCGCAGAAGTTCGCATAAACGCCGACTTGGTTCCCTATTTGCATCCTTTTCTTGTACAGGTTTATACATCTCGGGAAATTCCCCGGCATGCGTCGCCTGGGCCGACGGTTGGAAGCCGGCTGGTCTTCATGAACCTGCATTCAAGGAGCTGAAATGGCTGACGCGGGCAATGTTCTACAGCGTGGCCTGAGCACCCGGCACATCCGCTTTATCGCCCTGGGCTCTGCGATCGGCACAGGCTTGTTCTACGGTTCGGCGGCCGCCATTCAACGGGCGGGGCCTTCGGTTCTGCTGGCCTATCTGATTGGCGGCGCAGCCATCTACCTGACCATGCGCGCCCTGGGAGAGATGGCAGTCAGGACTCCTGTTTCAGGCTCTTTCGGACATTACGCCAGCAGTTATCTGGGACGTTTTGCGGGGTTTCTCACCGGTTGGAGCTACGCCTTTTCCATGCTCATGGTGTGCCTGGCTGACGTCACCGCATTCGGCGTCTACATGGGCCTGTGGTTTCCCGATACTCCCCGCTGGATCTGGGTGCTGAGCATTGTCCTGGGCATTGGCGCCTTGAACCTGTGCAGCGTAAAGGTGTTCGGCGAGCTGGAGTTCTGGCTGTCGCTGCTCAAGGTTGGCGCCATTGTGGCCATGATCGTCGGCGGCTTTACCCTGCTGTTCTTCGGCATCCAGCTTGGGGAGGAACAAAGCCGGGGAGGGCTGGCCAATCTCTGGGAATATGGCGGCTTTTTCCCTAATGGCGTGGAGGGCATGATCGCCTCCTTCACCATCGTCATGTTCGCCTTTGGTGGAATCGAAGTCATCGGCATCACCGCCGGCGAGGCCAAGGACCCGCAGCGCATGATCCCCAAGGCCATCAACTCGGTACCGCTGCGGATCCTGATCTTCTACGTACTGACCTTGCTGATTCTGTTGACCCTGGCTCCCTGGTCGAGCATCGGTAGCCATGGCAGCCCGTTCGTGCAGATCTTCAGCAGCCTGGGGATCAGTTCGGCGGCCACGGTGCTGAATATCGTAGTGATTTCCGCCGTGGTCTCGGCCATCAACAGCGATATCTTCAGTGCCGGGCGAATGATGTATGGCATGGCGGCGATCGGGCAGGCGCCGGCAGTGTTCGCCAGGACCTCCCGCTTCGGCGTGCCCTGGATGACGGTGTTGGTCATGTCGGTGGCGTTGCTGCTGGGGGTGCTGCTCAACTACTGGATCCCGCAGGAACTGTTCCTGATCTTTGCCTCGCTGGTGACCTTTTCCGTGGTCTGGGTCTGGCTGATGATCCTGCTGTCACAAATGGCCATGCGTCGTGGCATGAGTGCCCAGGAAATCGACGAACTGAAGTTTCCGGTACCCCTGGGCGCAGCGGGTCAGGCCTGTGCCGTGGTTTTCATGTTGTTCATCTTCGGTGTGCTGGGCGCATTTGCCGATACGCGCCTGGCACTGTATGTGGGGCTGGGCTGGTTGGCGCTGCTGTCGCTGGCCTATTGGATATGGATCAAACCGGATACCACCGGCTCGGCCGCCGCCGAGCCCGGTATCGGAACTCAGGAAAAGGGATAACCCATGGGATCGTTCGAGTTGCCGCCTACAACCATTGAAGCCTTTCAGCGCGATGGCGCTGTGTGCATTCGCCAACTGTTCAGCAGCGATGAAGTCGGCCTGCTGGAGCGGGGGATCGAGCACAACCTGGCGTTTCCCAGCGAACGGGCCAAGGTCGCCAGCCGTCCGGACGACCCTGGCTGGTTCTTCGAGGACTTCTGCAACTGGCAAGAGAACCCGGCCTATCGGCAGTTCATCTTCCAGAGCCGGGTTGGCCATGTGGCTGCGCAACTGATGGGCAGCGATCAGGCTCGCCTGTATCACGACCACCTGCTGGTCAAGGAACCCAATACCCGGCAACGCACGCCCTGGCACCAGGACCAGCCGTACTACAACGTCGAAGGCCGGCAGAACTGCAGCATGTGGATGCCGGTGGACCCGGTGGCCCGGGAATCGACCCTGGAGTTCATTGCCGGCTCGCACCTGGGGCCCTGGCTGATGCCGCGAACCTTTCTCGACAACCAGGCCAGGTGGTTCCCCGAGGGCAGCCTGGCTGATCTTCCGGACATCGAGGCCGATCGTTCAGCATGGAACATTCTGGGCTGGGAACTGCAGCCCGGCGACGCAGTGTTTTTCCACATGCTGACCCTGCATGGGGCCGGCGGTGTAGGCGGAAATAGACGACGGCGGGCATTTTCCCTGCGTTTTCTCGGAGAAGACATGCGCCATGCCCCGAGACCATGGCGAACCTCACCGGAATTCCCCGGCCTGGTCGAACAGTTGGCCGCCGGCGCCGCTCTGGAACATGAGCTGTTTCCACGTTTGTGGCCTCGCGACCTGGCCTGAACGGGCATTTATCCACCGGCAGGTCGCGCTCGCGGCCTGTCTTTTCGCGTTATCCAGCTTCCATTTTCGTTCTTTGCCCTGGGCGAAGGGGGGTAGCTGTGGGCGTCTATCAGTGGAAAGCAGGTTTTTCTGTGGATTAAGCCCTGTGAATAACTGCCCTTCAGCTCAGTTGATAACCGGGCTCCAAAACTGAGGAAAACCACCCCTGTGGATAACCACCCCATTCATCCACAGGCTTAAACCGGTTATCCAAGGGCCTCATGGCTACCTAATCACAGAGTTTAAAATCTCTGTACACAAGCTAAATAGCGGTGTGTAGCGATCTATCCACAGATAGGGTGGTGTATAAGAATAAACATAAAAACAAGGTTTTAATAAATCTCTCTCTTTTAATTTCTATTGTCCGCCAGTCATCCACAGCTGGTTAAATTTTGTGCAAAGGGTTCTTTAGAAAGGTCGAAGTCCCTATACTTGCCGCCTTGGTCCAAAAACCAACCCGACAACTACTCCTAATTACTCCTACTTGAAGCAGGCACGAGGTGCGTGGTGGATTTCCCTTCCCGTTTTGAAGTGATCGTCATCGGCGGCGGTCATGCCGGTACCGAGGCAGCACTTGCATCAGCACGCATGGGGGCAAAAACCCTGTTGCTGACGCATAACGTGGAAACCCTCGGTGCCATGAGCTGCAATCCCGCGATCGGCGGCATTGGCAAGAGCCACCTGGTCAAGGAAATCGATGCCCTGGGCGGCGCGATGGCCATGGCTACTGATAAGGGCGGCATCCAGTTTCGCGTGTTGAACAGCCGCAAAGGCCCAGCCGTGCGCGCTACCCGCGCCCAGGCCGACCGTATTCTGTATAAGGCAGCTGTTCGCGAGATTCTGGAAAACCAGCCCAACCTGTGGATATTTCAACAGGCGGCTGACGACCTGATCGTTGAACAGGATCAGGTCCGTGGTGTTGTGACCCAGATGGGCCTGCGTTTCTTCGCCGAATCCGTGGTGTTGACCACCGGTACCTTCCTCGGCGGACTTATCCACATCGGTATGCAGAACTACTCCGGCGGTCGTGCTGGTGATCCGCCCTCGATTGCCCTGGCGCAACGACTTCGGGAACTGCCTCTGCGTGTCGGCCGCCTGAAAACCGGCACACCGCCGCGTATTGATGGCCGTTCTGTGGATTTCTCGGTAATGACCGAGCAACCTGGCGATACCCCGATTCCCGTGATGTCGTTCCTGGGGTCGAAAGAGCAGCATCCACCGCAAGTCAGTTGCTGGATTACCCACACCAACGCCCGCACCCACGAAATCATTGCTTCGAACCTCGACCGTTCGCCGATGTACTCCGGGGTGATCGAAGGTATTGGCCCGCGTTACTGCCCGTCGATCGAAGACAAGATCCATCGCTTTGCCGACAAGGAAAGCCACCAGGTCTTCATCGAGCCCGAAGGCCTGACTACCCACGAGCTGTACCCGAACGGGATATCCACCTCCCTGCCATTCGACGTGCAACTGCAGATCGTGCAGTCGATTCGCGGCATGGAAAACGCCCATATCGTGCGCCCGGGCTATGCCATCGAGTACGACTACTTCGACCCGCGGGACTTGAAGTACAGCCTGGAAACCAAAGTCATCGGTGGCCTGTTCTTCGCAGGCCAGATCAATGGCACCACCGGCTATGAAGAAGCCGGTGCCCAAGGTTTGCTGGCCGGGGCCAACGCGGCACTGCGTGCTCAGGGCAAAGACAGCTGGTGCCCGCGTCGCGACGAGGCCTATATCGGGGTACTGGTGGATGACCTGATTACCCTGGGCACCCAGGAACCGTACCGGATGTTCACGTCCCGGGCGGAATACCGCTTGATCCTGCGTGAAGACAACGCCGACCTGCGTCTGACCGAAAAAGGTCGCGAACTGGGGCTGGTGGATGACGTGCGCTGGGCCGCTTTCTGCAAGAAACGCGAAGGCATTGCCCAGGAAGAACAACGTTTGAAGTCCACCTGGGTTCGTCCGGGTACCGAGCAGGGTGATGCCATTGCACAAAAATTCGGCACGCCGCTGACCCACGAATACAACCTGCTGAACCTGCTGAGCCGTCCAGAAATCGACTACGCTGGTCTGGTCGAAGTGACCGGGCAAGGCGCTGAAGATCCACAGGTCGCCGAACAGGTCGAGATCAAGACCAAGTACGCCGGCTACATCGATCGCCAGCAGGACGAAATTGCTCGCCTGCGCGCCAGTGAAGACACCAAATTGCCTGTGGATATCGATTACAGCGGTATTTCCGGCCTGTCGAAGGAAATCCAGAGCAAGCTCGGAGCGACCCGCCCGGAAACCCTGGGCCAGGCCTCGCGGATTCCCGGTGTGACCCCGGCAGCGATCTCCCTGTTGATGATTCACTTGAAAAAACGCGGCGCGGGCCGTCAGTTGGAGCAAAGCGCTTGAGTTCTATGGTCACCCCACAACACGCGGATGAGTTATCCACAGGCGCTCGCCAGCTCGGCGTCGAACTGAGCCCGACCCAGCACCAATTGCTGCTGGGTTACCTGGCCCTGTTGATCAAGTGGAACAAGGCCTACAACCTCACTGCGGTGCGCGATCCCGATGAAATGGTCTCCCGCCATCTGCTCGATAGCCTGAGCGTGATGTCGTTCATCGAAAACGGCCGCTGGCTGGACGTCGGCAGCGGTGGCGGCATGCCCGGCATCCCGCTGGCGATCCTGTTTCCCGAGTCGCAAGTCACCTGTCTGGACAGCAACGGCAAGAAAACCCGCTTCCTGACCCAGGTCAAACTCGAACTCAAGCTCGAAAACCTGCAAGTTATCCACAGTCGGGTCGAAGCCTTCACCCCTGAGCAGCCTTTCAACGGGATCATTTCCCGGGCGTTCAGCAGCATGGAGAACTTCACCAGCTGGACCCGCCACCTGGGCGACCGCGATACACGCTGGCTGGCAATGAAGGGCGTCCATCCCTCGGATGAGCTGTTAGCATTGCCGGCAGACTTCCACCTCGATAGCGAACACGCCTTGGCCGTACCCGGTTGCCAAGGCCAACGCCATCTGCTGATACTGCGCCGCACGGCATGATTGGGAACACAAGCAAGAATGGCTAAGGTATTCGCGATAGCGAACCAGAAAGGTGGCGTGGGCAAGACCACCACCTGCATCAACCTCGCAGCATCCCTGGTAGCGACCAAGCGCCGGGTGCTGTTGATCGATCTTGATCCACAGGGCAACGCCACCATGGGTAGCGGTGTGGATAAACACGGTTTAGAAAACTCGGTCTATGACCTGCTGATCGGTGAGTGCGACCTGGCCCAGGCCATGCATTTCTCCGAGCACGGCGGTTACCAGTTGCTGCCGGCCAACCGCGACCTGACGGCCGCGGAGGTGGTGCTGCTGGAAATGCAGATGAAGGAAAGCCGTCTGCGCAGCGCCCTGGCGCCAATCCGTGAAAACTACGACTACATCCTGATCGACTGCCCGCCGTCGCTGTCGATGCTCACCCTCAACGCCCTGGTCGCCGCCGATGGGGTCATTATCCCCATGCAGTGCGAGTACTACGCGTTGGAAGGTTTAAGCGACCTTGTGGATAACATCAAGCGCATCGCCGAACTGCTCAACCCGGAGCTGAAGATCGAAGGCTTGCTGCGCACCATGTTCGACCCGCGCCTGAGCCTGATGAACGATGTTTCCGCGCAGCTCAAGGAACACTTCGGCGATCAGCTGTATGACACCGTGATTCCGCGCAACATCCGTTTGGCCGAAGCGCCGAGCTACGGTATGCCGGCGTTGGCGTACGACAAACAATCCCGTGGTGCGCTGGCCTATCTGGCCCTGGCGGGCGAGATGGTTCGCCGGCAACGTAAACAATCCCGCGTCGCAGCCGCCCAGCCAACTTAAGGAATCCCCATGGCCGTCAAGAAACGAGGTCTCGGACGTGGACTGGATGCACTGTTGAGTGGTCCGACTGTCAGTGCCCTGGAAGAACAAGCGGTGCAGGCCGACCAGCGTGAGCTGCAGCACCTGCCCCTGGACCTGATCCAGCGTGGCAAGTACCAGCCGCGCCGGGATATGGACCCGCAGGCACTGGAAGAACTGGCCAACTCGATCAAGAGCCAGGGTGTGATGCAGCCGATCGTGGTCCGTCCCATTGGTGGTGGTCGTTTCGAGATCATCGCCGGTGAACGCCGTTGGCGCGCCAGCCAGCAGGCCGGCCAGGAGACCATCCCGGCGATGGTCCGCGATGTGCCGGATGAAACCGCCATCGCCATGGCGCTGATCGAGAACATCCAGCGCGAAGACCTCAATCCCATCGAGGAAGCGGTGGCTCTGCAGCGCCTGCAGCAGGAGTTCCAGTTGACTCAGCAACAGGTCGCCGAAGCGGTGGGCAAGTCCCGCGTCAGCGTGGCCAACCTGCTGCGCCTGATTGCCTTGCCTGAGGTGATCAAGACCATGCTGTCCCACGGCGACCTGGAAATGGGTCATGCCCGTGCCTTGCTCGGATTGCCGGAAAATCAACAGGTTGAAGGGGCGCGACACGTTGTCGCACGGGGCCTCACCGTGCGCCAGACCGAGGCCCTGGTTCGCCAGTGGCTGAGCGGCAAACAGGAACCTGCTGAACCGGTCAAGCCAGACCCGGATATCGCCCGTCTCGAGCAGCGCCTGGCCGAGCGCCTGGGCTCTGCGGTGCAGATCCGCCACGGCAAGAAGGGTAAAGGTCAGCTGGTGATCGGCTACAACTCCCTGGATGAGCTGCAAGGCGTCCTCGCTCACATCCGCTGAAACATTTCCTTATGTAGCGCGCAGTCGGAAATCACTACCCGGCAGTTGAATAGGGGCTGAACCGCCCCTATACTCTGCGCGCATTTTGTCGGCACAAATTATGCCAAGTTAATGAATTCTGGCAGCCGACCCTTGAGGAGCAAGAGCGATGGAAACCCGCACGCCAAACCGCTTGCCGTTTCATCGCTTGGCGGTTTTTCCGGTTTTACTGGCTCAGTTGATCATTTTACTGATAGCCGCTCTGGCGCTCTGGCAATGGCGTGGAGTCGTAGCCGGATACTCAGGCCTTTGCGGAGGACTGATAGCCTTGCTACCCAATGTGTATTTCGCTCACAGGGCATTTCGGTTTTCCGGCGCCCGAGCGGCCCAAGCCATCGTCCGGTCTTTTTATGCCGGTGAGGCGGGCAAACTGATTTTGACGGCGGTGCTGTTTGCACTGACGTTTGCAGGTGTGAAGCCATTGGCGCCGCTGGCTGTATTCGGCGTCTTCGTGCTGACCCAACTGGTCAGCTGGTTCGCTCCCCTGCTAATGAGAACAAGACTTTCGAGACCTTAGGGCGTTTGAGGCAACCATGTCAGCAGAAACAACCGCTTCGGGCTATATCCAGCACCACTTGCAGAACCTGACCTTCGGTCAGCTACCCAATGGGAGCTGGGGCTTTGCCCACTCCGCAGCAGAAGCCAAGGAAATGGGCTTCTGGGCATTCCACGTCGATACCCTCGGCTGGTCTGTCGCACTGGGTGTGATCTTCATTCTTCTGTTCCGCATGGCGGCCAAGAAGGCGACTTCCGGCGTGCCGGGCGCTTTGCAGAACTTCGTTGAAGTCATGGTTGGCTTCGTCGATGGCAGCGTGAAGGACAGTTTCCACGGCCGCAGCCCGGTGATCGCACCGTTGGCACTGACCATTTTCGTCTGGGTGTTCCTGATGAACGCCATCGACCTGGTACCGGTGGACTGGATTCCACAACTGGCCATGTTGATCTCCGGCGACCAGCACATTCCGTTCCGTGCCGTATCCACCACTGACCCGAACGCCACCCTGGGCATGGCCCTGTCGGTGTTTGCGCTGATCATTTTCTACAGCATCAAGGTCAAGGGCATCGGCGGCTTCATCGGCGAACTGACCCTGCACCCGTTCGGCAGCAAGAACATCCTGGTTCAGGCGCTGCTGATTCCGGTGAACTTCCTGCTTGAATTCGTGACCCTGGTTGCCAAGCCGATCTCGTTGGCACTGCGTCTGTTCGGCAACATGTATGCCGGCGAACTGGTGTTCATCCTGATCGCTGTGATGTTCGGCAGCGGCCTGCTGTGGCTCAGCGGCATGGGTGTAGTTCTGCAATGGGCGTGGGCTGTGTTCCACATCCTGATCATCACCCTGCAGGCCTTTATCTTCATGATGCTGACCATCGTCTACCTGTCGATGGCGCACGAAGAGAACCATTAAGACCAGTCTCGACTAGTCTGATGTCCCTCTCGTTGCGGCGAGAGGGGGCCCGTCTCGGGTCAATGAAACGATTTGTTTTACCGCTTTAATCTAAAAAACCTAAACCATACGACGTAAAAGTCGGGAGGAAAGATGGAAACTGTAGTTGGTCTAACCGCTATCGCTGTTGCACTGTTGATCGGCCTGGGCGCACTGGGTACCGCAATTGGTTTCGGCCTGCTGGGCGGCAAGTTCCTGGAAGGCGCAGCGCGTCAGCCAGAAATGGTTCCAATGCTGCAAGTTAAAATGTTCATCGTTGCCGGTCTGCTCGACGCCGTAACCATGATCGGTGTTGGTATCGCTCTGTTCTTCACCTTCGCAAACCCCTTCGTTGGTCAACTCGCTGGCTAATCACTCGATTCTTCGAGTTGATTGGTGTGACGGACAACGAACGAGCGAGGTGTTGGCGTGAACATTAATGCAACCCTGATTGGCCAGTCCGTTGCGTTCTTAATTTTTGTATTGTTCTGCATGAAGTTCATTTGGCCTCCGGTCATTGCAGCTCTGCACGAACGTCAAAAGAAGATCGCGGATGGACTGGACGCTGCCAGCCGAGCAGCTCGTGACCTGGAACTGGCCCAAGATAAAGCGGGTCAGCAACTGCGCGAAGCTAAAGCTCAGGCAGCTGAAATCATTGAGCAAGCCAAGAAGCGCGGTTCTCAGATCGTCGACGAAGCCCGTGAACAGGCTCGTGTCGAAGCTGAACGTGTGAAGGCTCAGGCTCAGGCCGAGATCGAACAGGAACTGAACGGCGTCAAAGACGCGCTGCGCGCCCAACTGGGCAGCCTGGCAGTCAACGGCGCAGAGAAGATCCTGGGTGCCACAATCGATCAAAACGCGCACGCAGAGCTGGTTAACAAACTGGCTGCTGAAATTTAAGCGAGGGCGATCATGGCAGAACTGACCACGTTGGCCCGACCTTACGCTAAGGCGGCCTTCGAGCACGCTCAGGCCCACCAGCAGCTGGCCTCTTGGTCAGCCATGCTCGGCCTGGCTGCAGCGGTGTCACAAGATGACACCATGCAGCGCGTGCTTAAGGCCCCGCGACTGACGAGCGCAGAAAAGGCCAGCACTTTTATCGAAGTGTGTGGCGACAAGTTTGATGCACAGGCACAGAATTTCATTCACGTTGCCGCCGAAAACGACCGTCTCCTGCTGTTGCCGGAGATCTCCGCTCTGTTCGACCTGTACAAGGCCGAGCAAGAGAAATCGGTGGATGTGGATGTGACCAGTGCGTTCGCATTGAACCAAGAACAGCAAGACAAACTCGCCAAGGTTCTCAGTGCACGGCTCGGCCGGGAAGTGCGACTGCACGCTGCGGAGGATGCCAGCCTTATTGGTGGCGTCGTAATCCGCGCCGGCGACCTGGTTATCGATGGCTCGATTCGCGGCAAACTCGCGAACCTTGCCGAAGCATTGAAATCTTGAGTTTGAAGGGGCAGCAGAGCAATGCAGCAACTCAATCCTTCCGAAATAAGTGAAATTATCAAGGGCCGCATCGAAAAGCTCGATGTGACCTCCCAAGCCCGTAACGAAGGCACTGTCGTCAGCGTATCTGACGGCATCGTGCGGATTCACGGTCTGGCCGACGTTATGTATGGCGAGATGATCGAGTTTCCGGGCGGCGTCTACGGTATGGCCCTCAACCTGGAGCAAGACTCCGTAGGTGCCGTTGTATTGGGCGCGTACACCAGTCTGGCTGAAGGCATGAGCGCCAAGTGCACTGGCCGCATCCTGGAGGTTCCGGTTGGTAAGGAACTGCTGGGTCGCGTAGTCGACGCACTGGGTAACCCAGTTGACGGCAAAGGTCCGCTGAACAACACCGAGACCGACGCGGTCGAGAAAGTTGCTCCAGGCGTGATCTGGCGTAAGTCGGTAGACCAGCCTGTACAGACTGGCTACAAGGCTGTCGATGCCATGATCCCAGTCGGCCGTGGCCAGCGTGAGCTGATCATCGGTGACCGTCAGATCGGTAAGACCGCTCTGGCGATCGACGCGATCATCAACCAGAAAGACAGCGGCATTTTCTGCGTCTACGTGGCTATCGGTCAGAAGCAATCGACCATCGCCAACGTGGTTCGCAAGCTGGAAGAAAACGGTGCACTGGCTAACACCATCATCGTTGCAGCGAGCGCTTCGGAATCTGCAGCACTGCAATTCCTGGCTCCGTACTCCGGTTGCACCATGGGCGAATACTTCCGCGACCGCGGTGAAGACGCGCTGATCGTTTATGACGATCTGTCCAAGCAAGCAGTGGCTTACCGCCAGATTTCCCTGCTGCTGCGCCGTCCACCAGGCCGTGAAGCTTACCCAGGCGACGTGTTCTATCTCCACTCCCGTCTGCTGGAGCGCGCATCCCGCGTTTCCGAAGAGTACGTAGAGAAGTTCACCAACGGCGCAGTGACTGGCAAGACCGGTTCCCTGACCGCTCTGCCGATCATCGAAACCCAGGCTGGCGACGTTTCCGCGTTCGTTCCGACCAACGTGATCTCCATCACCGACGGTCAGATCTTCCTGGAATCGGCCATGTTCAACTCCGGGATCCGTCCTGCTGTGAACGCCGGTGTTTCGGTATCCCGTGTGGGTGGTGCCGCTCAGACCAAGATCATCAAGAAGCTGTCCGGTGGTATCCGTACCGCTCTGGCTCAGTACCGTGAACTGGCGGCATTCGCCCAGTTCGCTTCTGACCTGGACGAAGCGACCCGTAAGCAACTTGAGCATGGTCAGCGCGTTACCGAGCTGATGAAGCAGAAGCAATATGCGCCGATGTCCATCGCCGACATGTCCTTGTCCCTGTATGCCGCTGAACGTGGCTTCCTGACGGACGTCGAGATTGCCAAAGTTGGTAGCTTCGAACAGGCCATGATTGCTTACTTCAACCGCGATCACGCCGACCTGATGGCGAAGATCAACGTGAAGGGTGACTTCAATGACGAAATCGACGCTGGCCTGAAAGCCGGTATCGAGAAGTTCAAAGCCACCCAAACCTGGTAAGCCGCAGCGGGAGCCGCAAGGCTCCCGCTTGCTAACCTGATAGGTGTTACATGGCAGGCGCAAAAGAGATTCGCAGTAAGATTGCGAGCATCAAAAGCACGCAAAAAATTACCAGCGCCATGGAAAAAGTGGCGGTCAGCAAAATGCGCAAGGCACAAATGCGCATGGCTGCTAGCCGTCCTTATGCGGAGCGCATCCGCCAGGTTATTGGTCATCTGGCCAACGCCAACCCGGAATATCGTCACCCGTTCATGATCGACCGTGCTATCAAGCGCGTCGGTTACGTTGTGGTGAGCAGTGACCGTGGTCTGTGTGGTGGCTTGAACACCAACCTGTTCAAGGCCCTGGTCAAGGACATGGCGGTAAACCGCGAACAAGGCGTCGAGATCGATCTGTGTGTGGTCGGTAGCAAGGGTGCGGCCTTCTTCCGCAACTTCGGCGGGAACGTCGTTGCAGCTATCAGCCATCTGGGTGAAGAGCCGTCGATCAATGATCTGATCGGCAGCGTCAAGGTGATGCTGGATGCGTACCTGGAAGGCCGGATTGACCGCCTGTCCGTGGTATCCAACAAGTTCATCAACACCATGACCCAGCAGCCGACCGTGGAGCAGTTGATTCCACTGGAGGCAACCCCGGATCAAGAACTCAAGCACCACTGGGACTACCTCTACGAACCGGATGCCAAGGAGCTGCTGGACGGCTTGATGGTCCGTTACGTGGAGTCGCAGGTCTACCAGGCGGTGGTCGAGAACAACGCAGCTGAACAAGCGGCGCGGATGATCGCAATGAAGAACGCTACCGACAACGCCGGTGATTTGATCAGCGATTTGCAGCTGATCTACAACAAGGCGCGTCAGGCTGCGATCACCCAAGAGATCTCGGAAATCGTCGGCGGCGCTGCCGCGGTTTAACGGTTCAAATATTCAGAGGATCCAGCTATGAGTAGCGGACGTATCGTTCAAATCATCGGCGCCGTTATCGACGTGGAATTTCCACGCGACAGCGTACCGAGCATCTACGACGCCTTGAAGGTTCAAGGCGCCGAAACCACTCTGGAAGTTCAGCAGCAGCTGGGCGACGGCGTGGTGCGTACCATTGCGATGGGCTCCACCGAAGGCTTGAAGCGCGGTCTGGACGTCAACAACACTGGCGCAGCCATCTCCGTACCGGTCGGTAAAGCGACCCTGGGCCGGATCATGGACGTACTGGGCAACCCAATCGACGAAGCCGGTCCTATCGGTGAAGAAGAGCGTTGGGGCATCCACCGTCCAGCACCTTCCTTCGCAGAACAGGCAGGCGGCAACGACCTGCTGGAAACCGGGATCAAGGTAATTGACCTGGTTTGCCCGTTCGCCAAGGGCGGTAAAGTCGGTCTGTTCGGTGGTGCCGGTGTAGGCAAGACCGTAAACATGATGGAACTGATCCGTAACATCGCCATCGAGCACAGCGGTTATTCCGTGTTCGCCGGTGTGGGTGAGCGTACTCGTGAGGGTAACGACTTCTACCACGAGATGAAGGACTCCAACGTTCTGGACAAAGTGGCACTGGTCTACGGCCAGATGAACGAGCCGCCGGGAAACCGTCTGCGCGTAGCCCTGACCGGCCTGACCATGGCCGAGAAGTTCCGTGACGAAGGTAACGACGTTCTGCTGTTCGTCGACAACATCTACCGTTACACCCTGGCCGGTACCGAAGTATCCGCACTGCTGGGCCGTATGCCTTCCGCAGTAGGCTACCAGCCGACCCTGGCTGAAGAGATGGGCGTTCTGCAAGAACGTATCACTTCGACCAAGCAAGGCTCGATCACCTCGATCCAAGCGGTATACGTACCTGCGGACGACTTGACCGACCCGTCGCCAGCGACCACCTTCGCCCACTTGGACGCCACCGTCGTTCTGTCCCGTGACATCGCTTCCCTGGGTATCTACCCAGCGGTAGACCCACTGGACTCGACCTCCCGTCAGCTGGACCCGAACGTGATCGGCAACGAGCACTACGAAACCGCTCGCGGCGTTCAGTACGTACTGCAGCGTTACAAAGAGCTGAAGGACATCATTGCGATCCTGGGTATGGACGAGCTGTCGGAAACCGACAAGCAGTTGGTATCCCGCGCTCGTAAGATCCAGCGCTTCTTGTCGCAGCCGTTCTTCGTGGCTGAAGTCTTCACTGGTTCTCCAGGCAAATACGTTTCCCTGAAAGACACCATCGCTGGCTTCAAAGGCATCCTCAACGGTGACTACGACCACCTGCCAGAACAAGCGTTCTACATGGTCGGCGGCATCGACGAAGCGATCGAGAAAGCCAAGAAACTGTAATCCCGGCGCCCGGCAACGGGCGCTAATTTAGGTTGAGGCAAGCAGATGGCTATGACAGTCCATTGCGATATCGTCAGCGCGGAAGGGGAAATCTTCTCCGGTCTGGTGGAGATGGTGGTTGCGCACGGTGAACTGGGTGATCTTGGTATCGCTCTGGGTCACGCACCGCTGATCACCAACCTGAAGCCAGGTCCGATCCGCTTGATCAAGCAGGGCGGGGAAGCCGAGGTGTTCTACATCTCCGGTGGTTTCCTCGAGGTTCAGCCGAACATGGTCAAGGTTCTTGCCGACACCGTGCAACGTGCTGCCGACCTGGACGAAGCCTCCGCTCAGGAAGCCGTCAAGGCTGCTGAGAAGGCCCTGAATGAAAAAGGCGCAGATTTCGACTACGGTTCTGCTGCTGCACGTCTGGCCGAGGCCGCAGCTCAGCTGCGTACCGTCCAGCAGATCCGCAAGAAGTTCGGCGGCTAAGCCGCAGGCTTTCTGTGTGATTGATTAAAAAGGGTAGCCTCGGCTACCCTTTTTATTTTCCGCCATTCACCCCCCTCTTGGTCGCAGTCTGACCTTCCAGGATTGGTAGCCAGTCATGTCTCTCGAAATCGTTATCCTCGCCGCAGGCCAGGGCACCCGCATGCGTTCGGCGCTGCCCAAGGTTCTTCACCCGGTCGCCGGCAACTCCATGCTCGGGCATGTTATCCACAGCGCCCGGCAACTCGATCCACAGCGTATTCATGTGGTGATCGGCCACGGTGCGGATGCGGTGCGTGAGCGTTTGGCGGCCGATGACCTGAATTTCGTGTTGCAGGACAAGCAACTGGGCACCGGTCATGCGGTGGCCCAGGCCGTGCCTTTTATCACTGCTGACACGGTGCTGATCCTCTACGGCGACGTGCCGCTGATCGAAGTCGAGACCCTGCAGCGCCTGCTCAAGCAGGTGGGGCCGGAGCAACTGGGCCTGCTTACCGTCGAGCTGGACGACCCTACCGGCTACGGGCGCATCGTTCGTGATGCCGACGGCAAAGTCGTCGCGATTGTCGAGCAGAAGGATGCTGACGAAGCCACCCGCGCCATCACCGAAGGCAACACCGGCATTCTCGCAGTGCCCGGCAAGCGCCTGGGCGACTGGACCGGCCGGCTGTCCAACAACAACGCCCAGGGCGAGTACTACCTCACCGACGTGATCGCCATGGCGGTCAGCGACGGCCTGATCGTCGCCACTGAGCAGCCCCACGACGCCATGGAAGTGCAGGGCGCCAACGACCGCAAGCAACTGGCCGAGCTGGAGCGGCACTACCAGCTGCGGGCCGGCCGCCGGTTGATGGCCCAGGGCGTGACCTTGCGCGACCCGGCACGTTTTGATGTGCGTGGCGAAGTCACCGTTGGCCGTGATGTGCTGATCGACATCAACGTGATTCTCGAAGGCCGGGTAGTGATCGAGGACGACGTGGTGATCGGCCCCAACTGCGTGATCAAGGACAGCACCCTGCGCAAGGGCGCGGTGATCAAGGCCAACAGCCATCTCGATGGCGCGGTGATGGGCGAGGGCAGCGATGCCGGTCCGTTCGCCCGGCTGCGTCCCGGTACCGTGCTGGAAGCCAGGGCTCATGTGGGTAACTTCGTCGAACTGAAGAATGCCCACCTGGGCCAGGGTGCCAAGGCCGGCCACCTGACCTACCTGGGCGACGCGGTGATCGGTGCGCGCACCAACATTGGCGCCGGCACCATCACCTGCAACTACGATGGGGTGAACAAGCACAAGACGATCATGGGCGAAGACGTGTTCATCGGCTCCAACAACTCGTTGGTAGCACCTGTGGATATCTCCTCCGGCGCCACCACGGCTGCCGGTTCCACCATCACCCAGGATGTGGCCCCGGCTCAACTGGCGGTCGGCCGCGCCCGGCAGAAGAACATCGATGGCTGGAAACGGCCGGAGAAGATCAAGAAGGACTGAGGTTATCCACAACCGCGGAACCCTGTTCGCCGGCAAGTTGGCTCTTACACCCATCTGTAGGAGCCGGCTTGCCGGCGATTTTTTTTCACCTGCGCGCTTGACGAAGTTTCGATCTTGGGTTTTTATTGCTTCCGTTATCTTTCGAATCGAAACTTAAAGCCATCATGTCAAAACGCAACACACCTCAACGTCGCCACAATATCCTCGCCTTGCTCAATGAACAGGGCGAAGTGAGCGTTGACGAGTTGGCCAAGCGTTTCGAAACCTCTGAAGTTACGATTCGAAAGGACCTGGCCGCCCTGGAGAGCAATGGCTTGCTGCTGCGCCGTTACGGTGGAGCGATCACCATGCCCCAGGAACTGGTCAGCGATATTGGCCAGCCCGTATCCCTCTACAAGCAGGCCATTGCCCGCGCTGCGGTGCAGCGTATCCGTGAGCATGCCCGGATCATCATCGACAGTGGCAGCACCACCGCCGCGATGATCCCCGAGCTGGGCCTGCAGCCTGGCCTGGTGGTCATGACCAACTCGCTGAATGTGGCCAACGCCCTGAGCGAGCTGGAGCACGAGCCGGTGCTGTTGATGACCGGTGGCACCTGGGATCCGCATTCCGAGTCCTTCCAGGGCCAGGTGGCCGAGCAGGTTCTACGCTCATACGACTTCGACCAGCTGTTTATCGGTGCCGATGGCATCGATCTGGCCCGTGGCACTACCACTTTCAACGAACTGCTGGGTTTGAGCCGGGTCATGGCCGAAGTGGCCCGGGAAGTGGTGGTGATGGTCGAATCCGACAAGATCGGCCGCAAGATTCCCAACCTGGAGCTGCCGTGGAGCAGCGTCCATACCCTTATTACCGATGATCGCCTGCCCTTAGAGGTCCGCGACCAGATCCAGGCCCGCGGCATAACTCTGATTTGCGCGGCTGTCAGCTAGGAGAGAAACCATGTGTGGAATTGTTGGCGCCGTTGCTGAACGCAATATCACCGCCATTTTGCTGGAAGGCCTCAAGCGCCTCGAATACCGCGGCTACGACAGCGCCGGTGTGGCGGTCTATACCAATGCCGGCAAGCTGGAGCGCATGCGGCGCCCGGGCAAGGTCAGCGAACTGGAGCAGGCCCTGGCCAGTGAGCCGCTGGTCGGCCGCCTGGGCATCGCCCACACCCGCTGGGCCACCCACGGTGCGCCATGCGAACGTAATGCCCACCCGCATTTCTCCGGCGACCTGGCGATCGTGCACAACGGCATCATCGAGAACCACGAAGCCTTGCGCGCTCAGCTCGGCGCCCTGGGTTACGAGTTCACTTCGGACACCGACACCGAAGTCATCGCCCACTTGCTGAACCACAAGCTCAAGGACCTGGGAGACCTCACCAAGGCCCTCAAGGCCACCGTCAAGGAGCTGCATGGTGCCTACGGCCTGGCCGTGATCAGCGCCAGCCAGCCGGACCGCCTGGTTGCGGCCCGCAGCGGCAGCCCGCTGGTGATCGGCCTGGGCCTGGGGGAAAACTTCCTCGCCTCCGACCAGTTGGCCCTGCGCCAGGTCACCGACCGCTTCATGTACCTGGAAGAAGGTGATATCGCCGAAATCCGCCGCGACAGCGTGCAGATCTGGGACATCAACGGCAAGGCCGTGGAACGCGAAGCGGTGCAGTACCGCGATGGCGCCGAAGCGGCAGAGAAGGGCGAGTTCCGCCACTTCATGCTCAAGGAAATCCACGAGCAGCCATCCGTGGTGCAGCGCACCCTGGAAGGCCGTCTGAGTGCCAACCAGGTACTGGTCCAGGCCTTCGGTCCGCAAGCCGCCGAGCTGTTCGCCAAGGTGCGCAATGTGCAGATCGTCGCCTGCGGCACCAGCTACCACGCCGGCATGGTCGCCCGTTACTGGCTGGAAGAACTGGCCGGCATCCCCTGCCAGGTGGAAGTGGCCAGCGAGTTCCGCTACCGCAAGGTGGTGGTGCAGCCCGACACCCTGTTCGTGACCATCTCCCAGTCCGGCGAAACCGCCGACACTTTGGCCGCTCTGCGCAATGCCAAGGAGCTGGGCTTCCTCGCCAGCCTGGCGATCTGCAACGTCGGCATCAGCTCCCTGGTGCGTGAATCGGACCTGACCCTGCTGACCCAGGCCGGTCGCGAGATCGGCGTGGCCTCGACCAAGGCCTTCACCACCCAACTGGTGGGCCTGCTGCTGCTGACCCTGTCCCTGGGCCAGGTACGTGGCACCCTGGCCGCCGGCGTGGAAGCCGAGCTGGTGGAAGAGCTGCGTCGCCTGCCGATCCGCCTGGGCGAAGCCCTGGCCATGGATGGCGTGGTGGAAAAAACGGCCGAGCTGTTTGCCGACAAGCACCACACCCTGTTCCTCGGCCGTGGTGCCCAGTACCCGGTGGCGATGGAAGGCTCGCTCAAGCTCAAGGAGATTTCCTACATCCACGCCGAAGCCTATCCGGCCGGCGAGCTCAAGCACGGCCCCCTGGCGCTTGTGGATAACGACATGCCGGTGGTTACCGTGGCACCGAACAACGAGTTGCTGGAAAAGCTCAAGTCCAACCTGCAGGAAGTGCGCGCCCGTGGCGGCGAACTGATCGTGTTCGCCGACGAGCAGGCCGGCATGACCAATGGCGAAGGTACCCACGTGATCCAGATGCCGCACATCCACGACATCCTCTCGCCGATCCTCTACACCATCCCGCTGCAGCTGCTGTCCTACTACGTGGCCGTGCTCAAGGGCACCGACGTCGACCAGCCGCGCAACCTCGCCAAGTCGGTGACCGTGGAGTGAGTTATCCACAGTGACCGCCCAGGTGCTCGCTCTTGCAACAAGGCGCTCCAGATGAGCGCCTTGTTGCAGGGGGCTGCTTCACATGGCGCCGACTCAGTTGGGCGCTAGCAGCGAGCGAAAGCGTGAATCGCTGCGGGTTGGGGCCAGGGTGTACAGCTGTTCTTTCTTGTCGATCCAGGTGTAGAGCGCGTATTCCTTGTCGCTGTCACCAACGTGTTTGCCCAGGCCATAAACCGAAAGATGACTGCTCGGGGTATTGCCATACGTGTAGAACATTGAGCAGGTGCGGTTACGTTGTTTGTCGCGCCAGGTGTAGTGATGGACAGCTTGATTGCCAATGTACAGGGGCTCGCCATCCACCGTCAGGTTGCCACGATCAAGGCGATCGAAGAGGAAGTTCATGGCTTCGATCTCGAAACCATCATGGTTGAATTGGTCAAGGTTGCCGACCAGTGTGATTGCAGGATTCAAAGTGGGCATATCAGGCCTCTCTCTACTGTGATGGGTTGCCAAAATGGCAAGCCCATCTCAGCGCCATGCCGCTGCCAGCATCAGTAGGAAACAATTCCGCGACAGCATTCGGGGCGATATTTCCTTGGGCTGGCGAGACAGTCTTTAATCTTCACTATCACTCAAGTGATGGTCCTGGATCATCGAAGCTGACACAGCAAGAGGGGAGCCCAGCCAAGCTCCCCTCTTTGTTATTTCCCTTTGCCTGCCTGCAGCGCTCGTCGCTCAGGCGTGGCGGTGCTGAACAGCGCTCAGCGCGAATGCTGTATCGAAACAATGTCGCCAGTCGACGCGTCGATATCCACCCTGAACATTGCCTGGTCACGCTGACGGCTGAACATGCAGGTAAAGATGCTGGGCGAAACCTGCGGGAACTGCTCGAACCAGCTGTAGATACCTGCTTCGAGCTGGCCATTGATCAGTAACTTGTCGGCAATCCTGATCTGTTGCTGGCGGTCGCCGGAGACCACGTAGAGGGTTGCGGCCACGCCCGTATCGTCATCGTTCCACAGGATGGCCAGGTGTTGCCGATCCGGCACCACGATCGCCAGCAGGCCGCGGCTGTTGACCACGCTCAGGAGCTGTTCCTGCCAGCGCCAGCGAGCCTCGACGACCCGGCAAGGAGACCACCCCAGGGCGATCATCTGGTCCACCGTCATGTTTTCGTCGATGACCTTGCCGTCTTCGCGGATCCGCTCGAAATCACTAATCACAACTTTCACTCCACAGGCAGCACACCAGGCGTGCCGACAATTTTCAGATTCCTGTCACCGACGAACTCCACCTGCTGCACGCCGCCCTTGTAGTTCTCCAGCGGGCCGGTGATACCACTGTGAATCTTTTGCGGTGCGGTGGTTTCGACGGTGATCACATGGGATACGTCTGTCTTGAATCGATCGAGGATCACCAGTTTATCCCGAGCGTAGGCCTGGCTGGGAATCGGCTCGGGGGCGGCGAAACCTCCGAAGGCTGGCTTGCCCTGCATGATGGCTTCGGCCTGGCCCTTGGCGACGACCATCTGGTATTGCCTTCCCGGTGGCACTATTTCGGTCTTGACCTGGGTGCCTTCCAGCCAAGCCGGCAAGTTGCCCTCGGCGACCATCGCCTCGTTGACCTGGGCGGCCGTGCGCACCTCGAGCACCTGCGACTGGTTGGCCAGTCGCGCGGCATTGCGTTCGGCGCTCAACTTGGCCATTTTCGGCCCGGCGCCGAGCAGCGCCAGGCCGGCGATACCTTGCAGCAGGTCGCGGTAGCCCGGGCCGAGCCGGTCGCCGAGCTGGCCCAGCAACTCCATGCCGCCATAGATCGCGGCCCCCACCGCCACGGTGGTCAGCAGGGCCGCGAGGCCGGCCATGGCGGCCAGCACCAGCGCGCCGGCGGCGGCGACCAGGCCCAGCGCCTCCAGGCCGGTATGCAGCCAGCCCTCGATATCCAGCACGAATTCCACCTGCAGCGTCGGACCGCCGATGAAGGTGTTCGGGCTACCCGACTTGATATGCGCGCCGCAGGTCATCTTGCTGCTCAGTCGCGCCGCCGGCTTGCCGTTGATATACACGGTAGCGCTGCCTTCGGCGATGGTGACCGGGAAGGGCCAGGGGGGATGCGCCACGGGAAAGCCGGTACAGGAACTGGACACGTCCTCGCCGGCACGCATGGCATTGCGCAAGTTGACGAATACGTTGGGACTGCCCCTTATGAGTTCACCGGTGGTTGGCTCGGGCAGATCGAAGATGGTCGACAGCCCCTTCACCAGCTGGAACATCGACAGGCCACCGGCGGCGACCGAACCCGCCAGGATCACCACCGCCAGGCCGCCTGTTGCCGCGGTCGCCGCAATGATGGCCGCGCCAATGAGAGCGCCTGCGACCGCGCCGGCGAGCATGGCAGCAACTCCGAATCCATGGGCGATGTCGTCGCCCAACCGCGCTGCGGCCTGTACATCCATGCTGAGACTCCGCCTGCGATGCGATACGCATCTTCCCTGGGGCCAGTGGGTGGCCCGAGCGGCGGATTATCAAAGAGTAACCGGGGGCGCGGCAAGAGCTGGAAGGCAGTCTGTCGTCACAGGGGACCACTCGCGCTTCACGCCGCCGGCGGGAAGGAACCAAACGGCTGGGGTGCACCCTTGTCCTTGCTCGCCTGTCCGCGTTGGATCTTCGAAAAACAATTGAAATCAGAGCGTTATTTTTGTGCGACAGTTTTGGTTCTGCGAATCCACTGCGAGTGCCAGTGGACGCCCCGGCGAATCCCGACTTGTGCACAGGCCGGAATTTTTTAGCGCGCTAATGGAAAACCAATGACACTTCGCCTGATTCATGGATGGATGATCGTTCTGATGGTGGCTGTCCTGGGCCTGGGAGTCCTGACCCCAGTGCTCTCCAACAGCCTCTTGCTGCTGATGGACCGAACCAATTTCATTCCTGCTGAATCGTCCATCTGGACCTTTGAACCGACCCTGATCAACCAGGGTTCCTCTTCCTATTGGCTATACGGTGAAGATCAGCAGTACTACTTCTATTTTTCCTACGCCCAAGACCAACCTTACCGGTTGATTGCCAAAACCAACCGTTGCCCTGGATTCGACAAGCACGAGGTGCAGACCTGGTGCGCTCCCTGACGTCGTGGCCGTGGATTATGCTGCGCGTGCGGGGCGCCTGTCGGGCGGGCGCTGCCAGGTGAGATAAGACATGGACAGGTTTCAGGAAATGCAGGTGTTCGTCTGTGTCGCCCAGGAGCAGGGGTTCGCCGCGGCTGCGCGGCGCCTTAACCTGTCGGCGGCCAGCGTCACCCGGGCCGTGGCAGCCCTCGAACAGCGCATCGGCACCCAGTTGCTGGTACGCACCACCCGCAAGGTGCACCTGAGCGAAGCCGGGCAACGTTATCTGGAGGACTGCCGACGCATTCTCGCCGAGGTGCAGGATGCCGAGGCCTCGGCCGCCGGCATCCACGCCCAGCCACGGGGGCAACTGAGCCTGACTGCGCCGGTGCTGTTCGGCGATCTGTTCGTCACCCCGCTGCTGGTGCGTTACCTGCAACGTTATCCACAGGTCAGCATCAACGCCTTGCTGGTGGACCGAGTGGCGAACATGGTGGATGAAGGCATCGATGTGGCGGTGCGCATCGGCGAATTGCCGGACAGCGGCCAGCACAGCATCCGAGTAGGCCAGGTGCGCCGGGTGGTCTGTGCAGCCCCCGGATTCCTGGCGGCCCATGGTTGCCCCCAGCACCCCGATGACCTGCGCCAGGCTCCGCTGATTGCGCCATCCTCCACCGGCCAGGCGCGCCACTGGCAATTCAACGACGCCGGGCGCGCTCTGAGCCTGCGCCCGGAACCGCGGCTGCTGGTGAGCGCCAACCAGGCCGCCATCAGTGCCGCCTGCCTGGGGCTGGGCCTGACCCGGGTGCTGTCCTATCAGGTGGCCGATCAGGTCGCTGCCGGCCAGTTGCAGATCGTGTTGGCGGATTTCGAGCTGCCGCCCTTGCCGATCCACGTGGTGTACCAGGGCGGTCGCAAGGCGCCGGCGCGGGTACGCAGCTTTGTCGATTTCGCCGTGCAGGCCCTGCGCGAGCATCCATCGCTCAATACTTGATCAGCTTTATTGCGCTGGCTGAAATGCCGGATTGCGATTTCTGGTGATTCTGTTGTTTTGCGTCATGGACCAAGATGGCCCTGCCAGCGCGGCCCTTCGACCGCGTCCCAGCCTGCGGAGTCGAGCATGTCCCTGCTTCCCATCAAGTTCTACAACTTTCCCCGGTCCGGCCACGCTCACCGCGTCGAGCTGATGCTGTCGCTGCTGGACCTGCCTACCGAAACCATCTTTGTCGACCTGGCCCAGGGTGCCCACAAGCAGCCCGAATTCCTGGCCCTCAACGCCTTTGGCCAAGTACCGGTGATCGATGACCAGGGCACGGTGCTGGCGGACTCCAACGCGATCCTGGTGTACCTGGCGCAACGCTATGGCAGCGGCCGCTGGTTGCCCACCGACCCGGTGGGCGCGGCGCAGGTACAGCGCTGGTTGTCGGTGGCGGCGGGGCCGATCGCCTTCGGTCCGGCGGCGGCGCGACTGATCACGGTGTTCGGCGCCACCTTCAATGCCGAGGAGGTCATTGCCCGCGCCCACGGCCTGCTCAAGGTCATGGACCAGGAACTGGCGAACCGGCCGTTCCTGGTGGGTGAACAGGCGACCATCGCTGACGTCGCCGGCTACAGCTATATCGCCCACGCGCCGGAGGGCAACGTGTCCCTGGCCGATTATCCCAACGTGCGGGCCTGGCTGGCGCGGATCGAGGCCTTGCCGGGCTTCGTGCCCATGCCGTCCACGGCGGCGGGGCTCAAAAGCGCCTGAGGCGCACCTGCGGAGGCAGCACCATGAGCAGCAGTTCCCCCTGGCATGCCGGCGAGCGGCAGTTGCAGGCCCGGGCCGGAGTGGCCGAGCGCATGGAGGCCTTTGGCACCAAGGTGATCCGCCAGGCGATGCCGGATCAGCACCGGCAGTTCTACGGGCAGTTGCCGTTCATCCTGGTGGGCGCGGTGGATGCCCAGGGCAACCCCTGGGCGAGCATTCTCGAAGGCCCGCCCGGTTTCGCCCAGGCCCCCGAGGCGACCCGGCTGCGCCTGGGCAGCCTGCCTGCCGCCGACGACCCCGTGCAGTTGCAGGAAGGTGCGGCCCTGGGCTTGCTGGGCATTGAACTGCACACCCGGCGGCGCAACCGCCTCAATGGCCGGGTCAGTGCTGTGGACCGTCACGGCTTCAGCGTGAGGGTGCAACAGGCGTTCGGCAATTGCCCGCAATACATCCAGCAGCGCGAGCTGCAGCAGGTGCCCTTGAGCGACCCCGCCAGCCGGCCGGCAAAGTATCGCGACGGCCTGGATGCTGAGGCTCGGGCCCTGATCGGTGGCGCCGACACCTTCTTTGTCGCCAGCTACGTCGACCTGGACGGCCAGCGCTCGGTGGATGTGTCCCACCGTGGCGGCCAGGCCGGGTTCGTCCGGGTCGAGGGCAATTGCCTGACCATCCCGGATTTTGCCGGCAACCTGCACTTCAACACCCTGGGCAACCTGCTGCTCAACCCCCGGGCCGGCTTGTTGTTCATCGACTTTCCCAGCGGTGAGCTGCTGCAGCTCAGCGGCCGCACCGAAATCATCCACGACGGGCCGCTGGTCAAGGCCTTCCAGGGCGCCGAGCGGTTGTGGCGCTTTACCGTGGAGCGGCTGGTACGGCGCCCGGCGGCGCTGTCCCTGCGTTGGCAGTTGCAGGGCTTTTCCCCCAACAGCCTGCTGACCGGCAGTTGGCCGCAAGCCGAGGCTCGGCTGCGCGCCACGGCCCTGGGCCAGCAGTGGCGGCCATTGCGGGTGACCCGGATCGAAGACGAAAGCAGCAGCATTCGCTCCTTCTACCTGGAACCGGCGGATGCAGCCGGCGCCCCAAGCTTTGTGCCCGGCCAGCACCTGCCCGTGCAGGTCGTGCTCGACGGCCAGCCGCTGATTCGCACCTACAGCCTGTCCAGCGCGCCTTCCGATGACTTTCTGCGTATCAGCGTCAAGCGCGAGGGCCAGGTTTCCCGGCACCTGCATCAGGCACTCAAGGTCGGCGACTTGCTGCAGGCCCGCGCCCCACAGGGGCGTTTCACTGCCGATGCGCTGTCGTCACAGCCACTGGTGCTGCTGGCGGCCGGGGTCGGCATCACACCGTTGCTGTCGATGCTGCGGGAGGTGCTGTACCAGGGCCTGCGCACCCGGCATACCCGGCCCACCTGGTTGATCCAGGGTTCGCGCACGCTTGCCGAGCAACCCTTTGCCAAGGAGCTGCAAACCCTGCTGGCGCAGGCTGGGGATTCAGTGCGGCTGCTGCGCCTGCTCAGCCAGCCGGAAGCCGGGGCCCGGCCGGGTGCTGGCTTCGATCATTGCGGGCGCATCGACGTGCAACTGCTGCTGGCGCAACCGGACCTGGATCTTGACCGCGCAGACTTCGTGCTCTGCGGCCCCGGGGCCTTTACCCAGGGCCTGTACGACAGCCTGCGGGACCTGGATATCGACGACCGGCAGATCCATGCCGAAACCTTCGGCCCTTCGACCCTGCGCCGCCGGCCGGACGCCGAGGCCGTGCCCTTTGCCCAACCGCCTGCCGCCACCCGGGCCGTGGCAGTGCGGTTCCAGCAGGCCGGCCGGGAGCTGTCCTGGGAGCCGACCAGCGGCAGCCTGCTGCAACTGGCGGAAAGCGCCGGCCTGCATCCGCCATTCAGTTGCCGTGGCGGCTCCTGCGGCACTTGCCAGACCCGGTTGATCAGCGGCCAGGTGAATTATCCACAGGTGCCTGCACAGTTACCGGAACCGGGGCAGGTGCTGATCTGCTGCGCGGTGCCGGCGGCTGTGGATAACCTGGTGCCAGCGTTGGTGCTGGACCTGTAGAAGCGGGAAAAAAGTCCTTGCGGCGATTGCTGCCAACCGCGCTGCTGCGTAGGCTGGCGGCTGCTTTGTCGCGGTAGCTGCGGGTTGTAAGTGAGGGGGAAGGCCCTGCGGTTCTTTTCGTTGCCTCGCGGGCCCGGTAGCGGCTACAGGCGATGTCGATCAGGTGTATGGCGCCCGGTATTCCGGGGCTTTTGCGTTAAAGGGAATCAACGATTCATGCTCCCCCGGTTTTTGCTCCGTCTTTGCGCCGTGCTGGTCTGCGGGCTGCTGCTCAATGCCTGTCGTCATGAAGAGGGGCCGCCCCTGGATCAGCAGCTCTATATCTGGCAACGCCAGTGGACCCCGGCCCACGCCGACGCCCTGGCAGGCTCGCGGGCGGACTTTTCCACCGTCCGGGTGCTGGCCCTGCAGGCTTTTCCACAGGCCGGCTGGAGCCGGGCGCGGATCGACGCCGCCTTGCTCAAGCAAGACGGTCGCCCACTGATTGCGGTGGTGCGCCTGGATGGCCAACTGCCGTCCCTGAACCAGGACGACATCCTCCAGCAGGTGCAGCAACTGCTGGCCGACTGGCAAGGGCAGGGCCTGACCCTGGCCGGCCTGGAGATCGACCACGATGCCGGCAGCGCCCGGCTGCCGGCCTATGCCGGGCTCCTGCGGCGGCTGCGCGAGGTGCTGCCGCAGCAGCTGGCCCTGAGCATCACCGCGCTGCCCGCCTGGCTCGACAGCCGCGAGTTGCCCGGGCTGCTGGCTCAGGTCGACAGCAGCGTGCTCCAGGTACATGCGGTCAGCGACCCCCGGCGCGGGCTGTTCGACCCGCACCAGGCTGAACAATGGGCCAGGCGCTGGGCTGGGGTAAGCGACAAGCCGTTCTACCTGGCCCTGCCTGCCTACGGCGTGGCCTTGCTGCCCGGCACCGCCCAGGCTCCAGTGGTGGAAAGCGAGGCGCCCATTGCGCGCCGGGGCCAGCGTCGGGAGCTGATGGCCGACCCCGAGCAACTGAGCCAACTGGCCAAGACCCTGCGCAATGATCCGCCGGCCCATCTGGCCGGGCTGATCTGGTTTCGCCTGCCGCTCAAGGGCGATGTCCGCGCCTGGAGCCTGGATACCCTGCGCGCGGTGGCCCGTGGAGACGTGCTGGACAGCCGCTTGGGCATCAGCCTGCAGGAGCAGGACGGTCTCTTCGATATCCGCTTGGACAACCCGGGCAATCTCGACCGCCCTTTGCCTGAACAACTGACCCTGGCCGTTGCCCAATGCGACGGATTCGACGGGCTGGGCGGTTATGCCGCCGAGCTGCGTGACGGCCAGCTGCTATTGACCCGCCAGCAGGCCGGCCGTCTGGCGGCGGGCGGCACCCGGGCCGTGGGCTGGGCCCGCTGTACAAAAATTGACCAAGGAGCTGCACATGTTCGTCCCTAGATCCCGCTACCTGCTGTGCCTGAGCCTGTGCCTGCCCTTGGCCCCGGCCTTGGCGTGCGGCCCGACCTTTCCCATGCGCCTGCTGGGGGATCGCCCGCAGACCCTGGCGCAGTTGCCGGAAGGCAGTTTCCTGTTCGAGGTCAGCCGCCTGGGCAAGCCCATCGTCGGGCTCAAGCCAGTCGTCCAGGATGGCTTCAGCCGCGATTACAACCTGCCTGAAAGCTATGAGGTGCAGGAGCGTAACTGGGCCGAACAGCAAGGGCTGGACGACGCCCAGAAAACCCTGGTCAGGCAGTTGCGCACGCTCAATGACCCGCGCCTGGCGGAGCAGCAAGGGGCCAGCCTGCCGCCGGAGATCAACCTCTACACCGCGGGCGCGGTGGCCTTCAGCGCCGGGGATCACGAGCGGGCGGCAGAGTATTTCCGCAAGGTGCTGGCGCTGCCCGCCGAGCAGCGGGCGCTGCGCAGTACCTGGGCCGCCTATTCCCTGGGCCGGGCCCTGCAAGCCATCAGTGAAGAAGCCAACGAGCTGGATGATCAGGGGCGCAGCGACACTTTGCTGGCGGCGCGCCAGGCGTTCGCCCAGACCCGCCAATTGAATATCGACGGCTTCAGCGACCCCCTGGAACTGGGCATCGCCAGCCTGGGGGAAGAGGCGCGCATTCTGAAGAACCAGAACCACTGGAGCGAGGCCATCGACCTGTATGCCAGCCAGAACCTGATGGGTTCGGACGTCGGCTACAGCTCGCTGAAGCAGGTGGTGGGGGAGTTGGGCGGCCTGTCGGACGCGCAGTTGCGCGAGCAGCTCAAGCAGCCTTCGGTGGCGCGCTTGCTCACCGCTTCGCTGGTCTCGCACCTGGGCTGGTCCTTCGGCGAACGGCCGGAATCCGAGGTGAAACTGATCAAGCTGCTGAGCCAGGGCACCGCCGGCACTTTCGACAACGCCGACCGCCTGGCGGCGCTGAATTACCAGAACGGCGATTTCGTCACCACCCAGCAGTTGCTCGAACATGCCGGCGACGGCGGCCTGGCCTGGTGGCTGCGGGCCAAGATGGCCGTGCGCAACGGCGACAAGGTGGCGGCTGCCGCGGCCTATGCCAAGGCCGCCGCGGCTTTCCCCCGGGAAGAGAGCTGGGGCTTTCGCGGTGATTACGACGGCAACTACGAAGACCTCAAGCCGGGCTGCCGGGTAGAAGGCGAAAGCGCCGTGCTGGCCCTGGACCGTGGCGACTATGTGCAGGCGTTCGAGCTGCTCTACCGCAGTGGCGACATTTACTGGCACGACGCGGCAACCGTGGCTGAGCGGGTGCTGACCCTGGATGAACTCAAGCATTTCGTCGACACCCAGGTTCCGGCGCCGCCGCTCGTCCCCCAGCAGCCCGATGCCTACTACGAGAGCCTGCCGATTGCCGCCCAGGTGCGCGAACTGCTGGGCCGGCGGCTGTTGCGCGAGGGCCGCTACGAAGAGGGCTGGGGCTACTTCTACACCCCCGAGCGCCAGGCTATCGCCAAGGCCTACGGCGAGTACCGGCGCAGCGCCGAGTCGGCCTGGCTGCCAACACGGCGAGCCGAGGCCTATTACCAGGCGGGCAAGCTGGCACGGGCTTCGGGGATGGAGATCCTCGGCTACGAGATGGGTCCGGACTACCACAGCCTGTGGGGCAGCTACAGCCTGGAAATCCCTCCGGTACAGGCCGGCCCGCTGATCAGTGCCGACGAAGTGCAGCGCCAGCAGGCCACCACTGCCGAGCCCGATGTGCGCTACCACTATCGCTACGTGGCCGGCGAGCTGGGCAACCAGGCGGCGGACTTCCTGCCCCACACCAGCCAGGCCTATGCCGCGGTGCTGTGCAAGGCGGCGCGCTGGACCCGGGGCAGCGATGCCGAGATCGAGTACTACCGGCGCTATGTGCAGAACGGTCCCTTTGTGGAGTGGGCCGGCAACTTCGGCATGAACTGTGAGGAACCGGACTTCGGCAGCGCCAACAAGCGCTACCTGACCCAGTGGCTGGACGCATCCCGTTCCGCGGTGGCCGAGCACAGGCTGGCTGCCGGCGCCGGTGCCGGCGTGCTGCTGTTGGGGGCGGCCTACCTGTTCCGACGCCGCCGCGCGGTGTCCTCGCACAAGGCGACATAAAAGCGTGCCCAGGATCCTGTAGCCGCTGCGGCAGGCTGCGTACGAGCTGGGCGGCACTCCGACGCAGCGGTCGCGGCGATTTCTGGGGCGAACATTTTGCCGGGGATCGCCAGGCAAGGTCCTGCGGACCTTCGCGCAGCTTCGCCGAGGCTCGGCAGCGGCTACAGGTGCCGTCAGGCCTGCTGGACGAACGTCAGGCGCAGGGCGAAGCCGATCAGCAGGCTGCCGAACAGCCATTGCTGCACTCGTTGCGCCGACGGGCTGCGCTGCATCCAGCGGCCCAGCACGGCACCGGCCAGGGCGTAGCAGCAGTCGAACAGGCCGCCCACGGCCACCAGCAGCACCCCCAGGGTCATGAATTGCGGGACCACCGCACCGGCCTGGGGATCGACGAACTGCGGCAGCAGTACCGAACAGAACAGCAATGCCTTGGGGTTCAGTAGGTTGGTCAACAGGCCGCGCTGGATCGCCTCGCGCCAGCGCAGGGGCGTGGCTGCGGCGGTGCCGGGCTCAAGGTTGGGCAACAGGTTCGCCCGCAGGCACTGGATACCAATCCACAGCAGGTAGGCGGCGCCCGCCAGGCGTACCAGGTCGAAGGTCCAGGGCGCGGCCTTGAACAGCGCGGCCAGGCCCAGCGCGGCCAGGGCCACATGGCAGCCGCGGGACAGGGCCAGGCCCAGCGCGGTGGCCAGAGCCTGGGCCTTGCCCTGGCGGGCGCCGGTTTGCAGCAGCAGGATCATGTCGGGGCCGGGCAGCAGGTAGACCACCGCCAGAGCCAGGAAATACATCCACAGTTGCGCCACCTTGCACCCCCTTCGTTGTCGAGTCGGTGCGCCCAGTTTAGGGCCACAGGCCAGGGCAGGTGCTTGCGTAATCAACCAACGGGAAAGCTGAAATTGGCATAATGTTCCACTAATGAACGGAATCACCATCTGGATATGCCAAACATGAAACTTGATGCCTATGACCGCAAGATCCTCGCCGCGCTGCAGCGCGATGGTCGCCTGAGCAACGTGCAACTGGCCGAAGAGATCGGCCTGTCGCCGTCACCCTGCCTGCGCCGGGTGCGCATGCTGGAAGAGGCCGGGGTGATCCGTGGCTACCAGGCCACCCTGGACCGCGACGAGGTGGGCCTGGGGCTGACCGTGTTCGTCGGGGTCAAGGTGGAGCGACACAACGATGCCGAGGCCGAAGCCTTCCGCCAGGCGGTATTGCAGTTGCCGGAGGTGATCTCGGCGTTCCTGGTATCGGGTGAATCGGATTTCCTGCTGCAAGTGGTGGTCCCGGACCTGCGTGGGTATGACCGCTTTCTGACCGGCCACTTGCTGAAGATCCCCGGGGTCAGCGACATCCGCAGCAACTTCGCGATTCACACGGTGAAAACCCCGGGGCCCCTGCCATTGGGGCATCTACCGGGCTGAAGGGTTCAGGTCCACCAGTAGCGCACCAGGTGGAAGAAGATCGGCGCGGCAAAGCACACCGAATCCAGGCGATCGAGCATGCCGCCGTGGCCCTCGATCATGTGCCCCCAGTCCTTGACCCCGCGATCGCGCTTGATCGCCGACATGACGATGCCGCCGGCAAAGCCCAGCAGGTTGATCAGCAGGGCGATGAGGAACGACTGCCAGACATTGAACGGGGTGATCCAGAACAGCGCCCCACCGATCATCGAAGCCAGCAGGATGCCGCCGACAAAGCCTTCCACGGTCTTGGACGGCGACAGGTTGGGGGCGATCTTGCGCTTGCCGAAGAGTTTTCCACAGACGTACTGCAGCACGTCCGAGAGCTGCACCACGATCACCAGGTAAGCGATCAGCAGCAGGTTGCGGCCTTCATAGCCGGCGATGTCCAGGGTCAGCAGGGCGGGCACGAAGGACACGCAGAACACCGCGATCATCAGCCCCCACTGGACCTTGGAGGCACGCTCCAGGAAGTGCGTGCTGTCGCCACCGAGCGACGCGAGGATCGGCAGCAGCAGGAACACGTAGACCGGAATGAAGATCGAGAACAGCCCGTACCAGTCGGAGTAGATCAGCAGGTATTGCAGGGGCAGGGCCAGGTAGAAGGCCGCCACCAGGGCCGGGTAGTCGCTGCGCCGGGTCGGGGTCAGGGTGAGGAACTCGCGCAGGGCGTAGAACGACACCGCATAGAACAGCAGGATCACCGCCGCGGTGCCGAGCCAGAAGGCGATACCGATCACCAGCACCATCACCCACCAGGCATTGATCCGCGCATTGAGGTTGTCGATCACCGGGTTGGGCGCGCCACGGGTGCGCCATTGGAGGATGAAACCGATCAGCGAGGCCAGCACCAGAATGGCGCCGATGCCGCCGAATAACATCAGGGTCTGCTTATCCATCTCAGGCGTGCTCCGGGGCCAGGGCCAGCAGCGCGGCGCGGCTGCGTTCGAGGAAGTGTTCCTTGCTTTCGTCTTCTTCCAGGGTCAGGGGGGCGCCGAAACTGGTGGTGCACAGCAGCGGCAGGGGCAGGAAGCGGCCCTTGGGCATGACCCGGTTGAGGTTGGCGATCCACACCGGAATCACCTCAACCTGTGGATAACGTTTGGCCAGGTGGTAGATCCCGCTCTTGAACGGCAGCAGGCCGTCTTCGGGGTTGCGCGTGCCTTCCGGAAAGATGATCAGCGAGTCGCCGTTCTCCAGGGCATCGATCATGGGTTGCAGGGGGTTGTTATCCACAGCCTCCTTGCGCTCGCGGTCGATCAGCACGCCGTTGAACACCCGATTGATGATGTAGCGGCGCAGGTTGCTTTTCTGCCAGTAGTCGGCGCCGGCCACGGGCCGCGTCAGTTTGCGCAGGGCCGGCGGCAGGGAGGCCCAGAGCAGTACGAAGTCGCCGTGGCTGCTGTGGTTGGCGAAGTAGATCCGCTGCACCGCGCGCGGTGCCGAGCCCAGCCACAGGCTGCGGGCGCCGGTGATGCTGCGGGCGGCGGAGGTGATGAGATTGGCGACCAGGGGTTCGAACATGGGCATTCCTTATCCGGCAAAGGTCAGCCAGGGGCTGACCAGGATCACGCTCAGTATCACCAGCACTTGTGCTGCCAGCAGTAATGCCTGGCGGCGCAGCAGGCCCAGGGCCCCGCGGCTGCGTTGGTCCCAGGGCCGGCCGCCGCGCTGCGCGGGTTGCAGGCCGAGGGCGCTCAGGGCCTGGTCCAGGGCCTGGGTACTGTGTTCCAGGGTAGTTGGGGCGTCGGCCACGCGTTGAAACAGGTCGGCGTCGAAGGCTACCCGCAGCGCCAGGTACTTTTCCACAAGCCCCAGCAGCACCAGGGCCAGGCTGACCAGCAGCCCGCCCAGGGTGACGCTGGTCAGCAGGTACTGGCCCAGGCCATACAGCGCGCCGAGCAGGGTCAGGCCTGTGGATAACTGATCCAGGGCGCGGCCCCGGCGCAGCAGGCTGGCCACGCTGTAGAGCTGCATTTCAGTGGACATGGGCCGTTCTCCCGGCGCTGCTCAGGGCTTGCAGCGCCTGGCGGTGGGCGGGGTGCAGGACGATCTGTGGGCGGGCCCGCTGGATCTGCACGATGGCGGCATCCACCGTGGCTGCGCGGCCGCTGTGCAGCAGCCAGGCGGCAATCGCCGTGGCGCTGCGCGAATAACCCAGGGCGCAGCACACCAGCAGCGGCCCTTGCTGGCGCAGGCGTTCGATGGCGTGGGCGGCGGCCAGGCACTGCTCGGCACTGGGGGCGCACAGGTCCAGCACCGGCAGGCTCTGGTAGGCCCGCAGCCCGCGGCTGTCCAGGGACAGCTCGGCGCACAGGTCGAGCACGGCGTCGAACGGGCTGTCCTTGAGCTCGGCCGGTGTCGGCAGGCGCCCGAGCCAGACGTTATCCACAACCGGGTCCGGCTGTGGATGTTTTTTTGTCCACAGCCGCGAGTTGATCCAGGCCGCCGCCAGGTAAGGCGCCAGCAACCAGCGTGCAGCGGGGCTGAGGCTGCCGTCCTGGCGCTTCTGGAAACCCTCGGCACCCAGCAGGGCGTAGTTCAAGGCCACCAGCAACAGCGCCACGGCGGGCCAGATCAGCCACAGCGCGGCGCCGCCCCAGGCAAAGGCTGCCCCGGCGAACAGCGCCGCACCCAGGCCATAGCGCAGGGCCAGCTGGCGGCGCTTCGGGTCCTGGGTCGCACGGGCACTGAACAATGGGCTGGGACGGTCCAGCGGCCATAGCCAGACACACAGCCAGCCGGCCAGGGCGCCTGTGGGTACATCGATGAAGTGGTGTTGATAAGTACTCAGCACCGAGACCCCGATCAGCGCGAACCAGCCATGCACCAGCCAGCGCCAGAAACCCTGGGTATGCCGTGCGTAGCAGACCCAGAGCACCACCAGCAGGGCGATGTGCAGCGACGGCGCCTGGTTGAAGGGCTTGTCGAAGCCGGCCAGCACCGCGAACAGCCAGCCGAAAACCCCGTCCAGTTCCGGCCGGGAGAAGGTGAAGCTCAATGGCCAGATCAGGAAGCAACTGACCGCGATCACCTGGGCGGTGAGCAGGCGCAGGGCGTGGCGCTTGAGCTCGTCACGGCTGCGCGGCAACAGCAGGGAGAAGCCGTAGAGCAGGTCGATGGACCAGTAGGGCACGATGGTCCAGGCCCAGAACGGCATGTGCCGTTCCCAGTCGAAGACCATGCTGCCGACGTCGTCGCGCTGGGCGGTGACCCAGGTGGCGAAGCCGTAGGTGCTGAAGAACAGCGGTGCCAGCAACAGCAGCCAGAGCACCGCGGGTTTCAGCAGGCCCGGCTCCCGGGCCGGCAAGGCGCCTGCGGCCATCATTGCACCCGTTGCGCCAGGGATACGCTGAAAATCCCCCATTCATCCACACGCATGGTGACCTTGCGAAAGCCGGCGGCCTCCACCAGTTGGTCCATCTCCGCCTGGGTGCGGCGGCGCATGACCCAGGCCTGGCCTTCGCGGTGGCTGGTCAGGGCGCGGGCGATCAGTTCCAGCTGCGGGTGCCACGGCTGGCCGGTGTACACCAGGTAGCCGCCGGGCTCCACGGCACTGGCCAGGCCCGCCAGGGAGCCGCCGACCATCTGGTTGTCGGCGAACAGCTCATAGAGCCCGGAGACCACCGCCAGGGTGGGTTTCGGGTCCAGGGCTGCGAGGTCCTCGCGGTCGAAGGCGTTGCCTTTGACGAAGCGGGCGATGTCCCCCAGGCCTTTCTCCTGGATCAGCGCACTGCCGTCGCGCACGTTGATATCGCTGTAGTCGCGCAGCAGGATCGATTCCGGCAGCGGGCTGACCCCTTGCAGGGCTTCGAGGATGTAGCGGCCGTGGCCGGCGGCGATATCGACGATGCGCACTTCGCTGTTTTGCTCACGGAGTTTTTCCATGGCCAGGCGCAGCAGTTCTTCCACATGCAGCTTGCGCTGGCGGATGCCGCGCCAACCGATGGAGTTCAGGTAGTTCTGGTCGATCATCCGGCCCAGTGCGGAATGCCCGGTGGGGCGGTTGCGGTAGACGTAGTCCAGGGTGCTGCCGGAGTCGAAACCGGTGTCGAAGCCCAGCTTGACCCCCGCCGACAGCTGGCTGCCCAGGCGCATGCTGGCACGGGTGGCGCGCCAGTACAGGTCGCGCAGGGAATTGTGCGGCAGCGGCGCGGCCAGGGCTTCGGACTCGGCGCAGGTAACGCCCAGGCGGTCGGCGTCCAGCAGGGCAGGGCGGTTCAGCGGGCGCTCGAAATTCTGCAGGATGAAGCGACGGATGCTGGCCATGGCCGGCGCCCGGTTCTTTTCCCCCAGGGTGTCGTGGAAGAAGCCCGGGAGGATGTGCTTTTCCTTGTGCAGGCTGCCCAGGCGCTCGAAGAACTGCTCCTGGGGCTTGCGATGCACCACGAAGTCGGAGCCGGAGATCAGCAACTGGGTCGGCACCTGGATCGCCTGGGCGTCGGCTACCACCCGGTCTGCCGCTTCATACAGGCCCAGCAGTACATTCACCGAGATCGCCTTGGTGATCAGTGGGTCGCTGTCATAGCTGCGGACCCGCTCCGGGTCGTGGCTCAGGAAGCGCGCCTTGACGTAGCTGTTGACGAAGAAGTTGCCACGAAAGCGCCGCATCAGGGCCAGGCCGGGCCGGGCGAAGGGCACGTACAGCTTGACCTTGAACGCTGGCGAGGCCAGCACCAGGGAGCGGATGCGCGGCGCGTAGTCGTGGACCCAGGTGGACGCGATCACCGCGCCCACGCTCTGGGCCACCACGGCGATGTTTTCCTCGGCGATCCCGTGGGTGCTGCCCAGGTGATCACAGAAGGTCTGCACGTCGCGCACGCTGGTAGCGAAGCTCGGGCTGTCGCCACGGGCGCCCGGCGACTGGCCATGGCCACGGGCATCCCAGGCGAAGAAATCGAACTGGGGCAGGTTCAGCTCTTCCACCAGGTGGGCAATGCGCCCGGAGTGTTCGTGACCGCGGTGGAACAGCATCACCGCTTGCCGCGGTTCGCCAGGGGCCACTTCAGTGGCTGGCCAGTGGCGGTAGAACAGTTCGACACCGTCATGGGTTCGGAACGTCTGGTGTTGAGCGTCGCGCATAGCCATTTCCTTATGCAGAGGGAGCATTGTGCTGAACTTCTTTGAGGCCCTGGCGGACCCGATTGATCAGGGTGTAGACCAGCAGTGCGGCGACCAGTGCCAGCACGCCGTTTATCCACAGGGCGCTGAGCCAGCCCAGGGCGATGCCGGTGGCCAGTACGCCGAGGATGAAGGCGCGGTCGCTCTTGCCCATGGGCCCGTCGTAGCGCCGCGAGGCCCCGACCATGGGCCCGAGCACCCCGGCGTATTCACTGAACAGCGCCAGCAGGGTCACGGCCAGCACCAGCAGCAGGCTGGCCCCGGGCAACAGGGCGAAAGGCAGGATCAGGGCGCTGTCGGCGACCACGTCGCAGAGTTCGTTGAGGTAGGCCCCCAGGCGCGATTGCTGGCCGAATTCCCGCGCCAGCATGCCGTCGATGGCATTGAGCGCCATGCGCAGGATCATCCACAGGGGAATCAGGGCGAACAGCCAGGCATGGCCGGGGAACAGGGCGATGACGGTGCCGACCAGGACCGAGATGACGGCGGCCAGGACAGTGATCTGGTTGGCCGTGGTGCCGTTGTCGTACAGGCGCTGCACCAACGGCCGCAGCAGGTTCTGAAAGCGCGGTTTGAGCTGGTAAATCGAGAGCATGATGGGACGGTTCCTTGTCGCACGCGGTGAGCAGGGCTGGATTATTGCCTTAAATGCCAGGGGGCTGACATCAGAAGTTTTGTCATGAGCAAACAGCTGTCTCTGTGTCTACGACGTACGCAATAGATGAAAAGGCATGGCGGGGGACAAAAATTTCACTCGGCTCGTTATATAGTAACGAATTGTTTCGAATTTCTTCGGCTCGTGGGTTTATCCACAGGGCCGGACCAGAGCGGCGGGGTGGTATGCAAGTCGATCTTGAGACGCAAGGTGGCGAGGTGGCTGCCTTGCCACGGTTTCAGCAGGCGGCGTCCCATGCGGCGCGTTTGCAGCGCTGGGGCGCCGCTTTGCTGGGCCTGGCGGTGCTGGGGCTGGTGGCGGCGGTGTTTGTCGATCTGTTTGCGGCGCTGACCATCTGGCCGGCACTGCTGGTGAACCTTTCGTGTGCCTTGCTGGTGGTGGTGGCCGGGCTGCAATCGGCGTGCTGGGTCAGCCGCTGGCGCGAAGAGGTGATCGCCCCGGCGCCGGTTGTCACGCCCGAGGCCGGGGAGGATCGGCAGCCACAGGGCCGGCTGGCGGCTGCCCTGACCCTGCGCGGGCGGCGCCTGTTGCAGCAGATCGGCGCGCCTACCCTGTGGCTTGGTGGCTGGTCGCTGCTGATCCTGTACAGCGTGGTGCAGGTGTTCAACCTGTCGTTGCCCGCCACCGCCCTGGGCCTGAGTGCCAGCGTGGTGGCGGTGCTGGCTCTGCTGCTGGCGTTTGCCCTGCTGGTGCTGGAACGCCAACTGGCCCAGGAGCACCCAGGGGAATGGCCGGAAGCCGGCGCCCTGGCGCAGCTGCTGCGGGTGGCGATTATCTGTTTGCTGGTGAGCGCCCTGTGCCTGTTGTTCAGCAGCGACACGGCCTTGTGGCCAGTACGGCTGGCGGTGCTGACGGGGCTGCTGCCGGCATTGGTGGCCGGCGAGTTGTTGTTGCGCGCGGTGCTGTCGCTGTTCAGCCCACAGCGCGAACAGCTGGAGCCACGGCTTCTGGCCCACAGTTTTGTTGCCGACATGCTGCGTTGGCCGCCCCAACCCCTGCTCAGCCTGCAGCATGAATTGCACAACCGTTTTGGCATCGATCTGCGGCAGATCTGGGCCTTCGCCTATATGCGCCGGGCCTTTGTACCGGTATTGCTGGTGGTGTTGGCGGTAGGTTGGCTGTTGACCGGCGTTCATGAACTTTCCATGCAAAATCGCGGTATTTACGAGCGTTTCGGCAAACCGGTACAGGTCTTTGGCCCGGGCCTGCATCTGGGCCTGCCCTGGCCCCTGGGGCGGGTACTGACGGTGGAAAACGGCGTGGTCCATGAACTGGCCACCAGCGTGGGCGAAAGCTCGCAGCCGTTTCAAGCGGCTCCTGCCGAAGGCCCGGCCCCCGCCATTGCCAACCGCCTGTGGGATGCCAGCCACGTGAATGACAAATCCCAGGTGATCGCCAGCGGCAATGCCCAGCAACAGAGTTTTCAGATCGTCAACATGGACGTGCGCTTCGTCTACCGCATCGGCCTGGGCGACGCTGCGGCGCTGGCCGCCACTTACAACAGCAGCGATGTGCCGACGCTGATCCGCAGTACCGCCAGCCGCGTGCTGGTGCACGACTTTGCTTCGCGCACCCTCGATGGCCTGCTGGGGCAGGACCGCACCGGGCTGGCCGATGACATCGGCAGGGCCGTGCAGGGCGATCTGGATCGGCTCGACAGCGGGGTGGAGATTCTCGCCACGGTAGTCGAGGCCATCCATCCGCCGGCTGGCGCGGCCAATGCCTACCACGGTGTGCAAGCGGCGCAGATTGGCGCCCAGGCGCTGATTTCCCGGGAACGTGGAGCGGCTGCCGAGCAGACCAACCAGGCGCAGTTGCAAGCCAGCGTGGCCCGTGACCAGGCCCAGGCCGATGCGCGCGAAGTGCAGGCGGCGGCCCAGGCTGCCGACCTGCGCTTTGCCGCCGAACAGAAAGCCTTCGCCAGTGCGGGGCAGGCCTTCGTCCTCGAGCAGTACCTGAGCCAGCTGAGCCAGGGCCTGAGCCAGGCCAAGCTGCTGATTCTTGATCATCGTCTGGGGGGCGACAGCGCGCCGACCCTCGACCTGCGTACGTTCACCTTGCCGGCCGACCCTTCGGCGCCGCGTAAAGCCGCTCAGCCAGGAGCCGTCCATTGAGCCAGTCCTCCCACTCCCACGATCACGCCGGCCACGACCACGGGCACGGCCATCACCACCATCACGGGCATCACCACCATCATCATGGGGCGCCGGCCGAGGCCGGGCCTTTCCCCTGGCGGCGCATGGGCTGGGCCGTGCTACTGGTGCTGTTTGCCGTGGCCGCGGCGAGCCTGGTGCAAGTGCGCTCCGGCGAGGCCACGGTAATCACCCGCTTCGGCAACCCGGCGCGGGTGCTGCTGGAGCCGGGCCTGAACTGGCGCTGGCCGGCACCCTTTGAAGCGGCGATCCCGGTGGACCTGCGCCTGCGCACCACGTCCAGTGGCTTGCAGGATGTGGGCACCCGCGACGGTTTGCGGATTATCGTCCAGGCCTACGTGGCCTGGCGGGTCCAGGGCGACGCGGACAATGTGCAGCGTTTCATGCGGGCGGTGCAGAACCAGCCGGACGAAGCGGCGCGGCAGATCCGCACCTTTGTCGGTTCGGCCCTGGAAACCACCGCCAGCAGCTTCGATCTGGCCAACCTGGTGAACACCGATGCCAGCCAGGTGCGCATCGCTGATTTCGAAGCGCAACTGCGCAAGCAGATCGAACAGCAATTGCTTTCCACTTATGGAGTGCGAGTGGTGCAGGTGGGAGTGGAGCGTCTGACCCTGCCCTCGGTGACCCTGACCGCCACCGTGGACCGCATGCGCGCCGAGCGTGAAACCATCGCCACGGAACGCACCGCCATCGGCAAGCGCGAAGCGGCGCAAATCCGCTCTGGCGCCGAACGCGATGCGCGGATCGTCCAGGCCGATGCCACGGTGAAGGCCGCGGATATCGAGGCGCAATCCCGGGTTGAAGCGGCGCAGATTTATGGCCGCGCCTACGCCAGTTCCCCGCAGCTGTACAACTTGCTGCGCTCACTGGACACCCTGGGTAATGTGGTGACTCCGGGCACCAAGTTGATCCTGCGCACCGACGCGGCGCCTTTCCGGGTGCTGGTGGATGGCCCGCCAAACCTGCCGGGCAAAGCCGCTGGTTCGCAACCATGAATAAGGTTCCACGTGGAACAAATGAGTTGAGCAGCCCGTGGATCCAGGCCGGGCGTCTGGCATTCATCGCCTTGTACGGGGTGACAGTACTGGCGGCGCTGGCCTGGGCCTTCTCCAATGTGCGGCAGATCGACCCGCAGAACCGGGCCATGGTCTTGCACTTTGGCAAATTGGAAAGGGTGCAGAGCGCCGGATTGCTCTTGGCCTGGCCCCAGCCTTTTGAGCAGGTGGTGCTGCTGCCCGCCGCTGACCGGGTACTGGAGCGGCGGGTGGAGGGTTTGCTGCGTTCCGAGGCGGCTCTGGAAGGGGACCGGGTTGCCACCCTGGCCACGCCTTTGAACGACACCCTGGCCGGGTCCGGTTACCTGCTGACTGGCGATGCCGGTGTGGTACAGCTGGACGTGCGGGTGTTCTACAAGGTCAGCGATCCCTACGCCTATGTGCTCCAGGCTGACCACGTGCTGCCGGCCCTGGATCGGTTGGTGACCCGCAGCGCCGTGGCCCTGACCGCCGCCCGTGACCTGGACACCATCCTGGTGGCGCGCCCGGAACTGATGGGTAGCGACAACCAGGCCGCCGAGCGTCGTGAGCGGCTGCGGGGCGATCTGCTGCAAAGCATCAACCAGCGCCTGGCGCAGTTGGCCACCAGCGGCCAGGGCATTGGCGTCGAGGCAACGCGGGTGGATGTGCAATCGAGCCTGCCCGGCCCGGCGGTCAGCGCCTTCAACGCGGTGCTCACTGCCAGCCAGCAAGCCGACAAGGCGGTCGCCAACGCCCGCACCGAAGCGGAAAAGCTGACCCAGGGCGCCAACCAGCAGGCGGACCGCAGCCTGCAAGTGGCCCATGCCCAGGCCAGCGAACGGCTGGCCCTGGCCCGGGCCCAGACTGCCACGGTGCAGAGCCTGGCCCAGGCGCAGCGCAACGGCACCGACCCGGAAATGCTGCTGCGTATCTACCGTGAACGCCTGCCGAAGATTCTCGGGCAGGCCGGTTCGGTGACCACGGTCAATCCCCAAGACGATTCACGCCTGATCATTCAGGGAGCCGAACAATGACTGCCACCACCCATGCCTCGCCCCCCGCCAGCATGCTGACCTCGGCCGAGCAACGCAGCGCCGCCCGCCAGCTGACCCTGGCCATGCTCGCCCTGGGGCTTCTGGCCCTTGGCCTGGTCTGGCGCTGGCTGGCCCCAGGCCAGGTGGGCGTCAGCCAGTTGCTGTTGGGTGTCGCCTCGCTGCTGGTGGCGGTGCCGGTGATGCGCTCGGCCTGGTTCAGCCTGCGTTACCCGAGCCTGCACGGCATTACCGACCAACTGATCGCCCTGGCGATGCTCGGCGCCTGGGCCACTGGCGACCTGCTGACCGCGGCCCTGTTGCCGATCATCATGATCTTCGGCCACGTACTGGAAGAGCGCAGCGTGATCGGCTCCGAGGAAGCCATCGACGCCCTGGGCCGCTTGACCCGCAGCCTGGCGCGACAGGTACGGGCCGATGGCAGCGTCGTGGAAGTGGACAACGCCAGCCTCAAGGCCGGCGACCTGGTGGAAGTACGCGCCGGCGATCGGGTGCCCGCCGATGGTCTGGTGGTGTCCGGCCAGGCGAGCCTGGATACCGCGCCGATCACTGGCGAATCGGTCCCCCTGGAAGCGGTTCAGGGCATGCAGATATTTGGCGGCGCAATCAATCTCGATGGACTGTTGCGTGTGCAGGTCACCCGTACCGGCGAGGAGTCGACCTTGGGCAAGGTGATTGCCCTGATGCAAAGCGCCGAGCGCGCCAAGCCGCCCATCACCCGTTTGCTGGAGCGCTATGCCGGCAGTTACATGGTGCTGGTGTTGCTGTTGGCGGCGGTGACCTGGTTCATCACCAACGATGCCCAAGCCATGCTCGCGGTGCTGGTGGCGGCCTGTCCCTGTGCGTTGGTGCTGTCGGCGCCGGCCACCGCCATCGCCGGGATCGCTGTGGCCGCGCGCCACGGCATCCTGATTCGCAGTTCGGCCTTTCTCGAGGAGCTGGCGGACCTGACCTCCCTGGTCGTGGACAAGACCGGCACCCTGACGTACGGCACCTTGCGTTTGCAGGCCATCGACAGCCCCCGGGAAGACCAGCGAAGCCTGCTCACTCTGGCCGCCAGCCTCGGCTCGGCCAGCAGCCACCCGGTCAGCCGGGCCCTGGCAGGGCTGGTGCCCCAGGAAGAGCAATGGCCACTGGGGGACATTCATGAACGCCAGGGCCTGGGTGTGGTAGCCCGTACCGAGGAGGGCGAAGCGGCCCTTGGCCGCCCGGAGCTGTTCCGCCAGTTGGGTATCGACACCAGCCCGGTGCCGGGGCACGACGGGCCGATTGCCGGCCTGGCGCTTGATGGCGAATTTCTCGGTTGGCTGTTGCTGGCCGACAGCGTCAAACCCGAGGCCCGGCATGCCCTGGGCGAGTTGCGCGAACTGGGGTTGGGCCGGCAGTTGCTGCTCACCGGCGACCGCCAGAGTGTGGCCGACAGCCTGGCGCTGGAAGTGGGAATCGCCGACGTCGAGGCCCAGGCCCTGCCGCAAGACAAGCTTGAGCGGGTACTGGAGGAGATCGACAAGGGCTTCCGGCCGATGGTGGTCGGCGACGGCATCAACGACTCCCTGGCTCTCAAGGCCGGGGTGGTGGGGGTGGCCATGGGCGCCGGTGGTGCGGACATCGCCCTGGCTTCGGCGGATGTGGTGCTGATCGGCAGCGACCTGCGACGCCTGGGCACCTGCGTGCGCCTGAGCCGTGAATGCCGGCGGACCTTGCAGGTCAACGTGATCATCGGCCTGGGCTGGACCCTGGCCATCGTCGCCTTTGCCGCGTTCGGCTGGCTGGGGGCGGCGGGGGCGATGATCGCTGCGGTGCTGCACAACCTGAGCACCTTGCTGGTGTTGGGCAATGCCGGTCGCCTGCTGCGTTTCCAGGAGCCGCTGTTGAAGCTGTAGACGCCGCCGCGCAGTTTTTTTCATCCCGGCTGTAACGCCGGGATGCTTCCTCTCTCTAGTGCTATGACGGGATTGCACAAGCACCCGCCGATCCCCTGCGACTATTGAGGAAACAAAAATGAACATGAAGAAAACCGCCGCCGGCGCTGCCCTGGCTTTTGCTGCCGCCACTCTGTTTGCCGGTGTCGTGACTCAAGCGTCTGCTGCCGATGCCCAGGTGCACTGCTACGGCGTCAACGCCTGCAAAGGGCAGAACGACTGCAAGACCAAGGATCACGCCTGCAAGGGCATGGGCGCCTGTAAAGGCCAGGGCTTCAAGGCCATGACCCAGGCCGCGTGTGACAAAGCAGGCGGCAAAGTCGGCGAGTAAGCGGCGTTCGAGTGCTGCCGCAGTGGGGTTGGCAACCACTGCGGCCACTTGGCAAGGAGTTGGCGATGTCTGAATTTTCTTCCAGCCTGGGCTATGGCCTGGGTTTGCGCAGTGCCTACTACCAGCAGATTCTCGACGAGGCGCCGGACGTCGACTGGTTTGAAGTGGTGTCCGAGAACTTCATGGTGCAGGGTGGCATGGCGCTGTATTACCTGGATGCGATCGCCGAGCGCTACCCCATCGTGATGCACGGGGTGTCGCTGTCCATCGGCGGCCCCCATGCCCTGGACCGGGATTACCTGCTGCGGCTCAGGCAACTGGCCAGCCGGGCAAACCCGGCGTGGATCTCCGATCACCTGTGCTGGAGCCGGGGCAACGCCCATCAACTGCACGACCTGCTGCCGCTGCCCTACACCGAGGAGAGCCTGCACTACGTGGCAGGGCGAGTGCGTCAGGTGCAGGACATTCTGGAGCGCCCCCTGGTGCTGGAGAACGTCTCCAGTTATGTGCGGGCGGCGGCCGACGAGTTCAGCGAGTGGGAATTTCTCGCCGCCTTGAGCCAGCTCAGCGGCTGCGAACTGCTGCTGGATGTGAACAACGTCTACGTCAGTTCGCGCAACCATGGTTTCGATCCCTGGCACTTCATCCAGGCGCTGCCGGCGCAGCGCGTGCGGCAACTGCATCTGGCCGGGCACCAGGATTATGGCGACTACGTGATCGACACCCACGACCACCCGGTCTGCGATCCCGTCTGGGCGCTGTATCAACGCACCCTTGAACACCTGGGGCCGGTGGCCACCCTGCTGGAGCGCGACGATCATTTTCCACCCCTGGAAGAGCTGCTCAGCGAACTGCACAAGGCCCGAGATCTCGGGCAACAGATCCTGGCCGGGAGGCAGCAATGCGCCTGAACGACTGGCAACTGGCTTTTGAAGCCTATCTGTTGGGTGAACAGGCCCAGGCCCGCGCCGTCCTGCAAGACAGCCTGATCGGTGGCCCGACCCTGGATGTCGAGACCGGCCTGGCGATCTATCACAACGCCTACATGGCCCGGTTGCAGGAGGTCATGGGCAGCGACTTCCCGGCCATCCGGCACTGGTTGGGGGATGCAGAATTCCAGGCCCTGACGCAGGCCTATATTCGCCAGTGCCCGTCCCGGCATTTCAGCCTGCGCTGGCTGGGGCAGGGCTTTGCCGAATTCATCCAGGGCCATCTGGTGCCGGAGCAGGGCGCCCCCCTGGCGGAACTGGCGCGCCTGGAGTGGGCCTTCACCCTGGCCTTCGACGCAGCCGAAGCCCAGGTGCTGACGGTGGCGGCCATGGCCGGGCTGGATGTCGAGCAATGGCCGCAGCTGCAACTGCGCCTGGCGCCCTGTGTGCAATGGCTCGACTGCCGCTACAACAGCGTGGCCCAGTGGCGCGCGGTCAAGGAGCAGGCGGATTTCCCCCGCAGTGCTTTACTCGATCAGCAGCAGCTGTGCCTGGTCTGGCGAGCGGACCGGGTCTGCCGTTATCGCAGCCTGCCAGCCGAAGAGGCCACAGCGCTGCGGGGCATGATCGAGCAACGGTGGAATTTTGCGGAACTCTGCGCCGGGCTGGCCGTCACTTATGCCGAGGGGGCCCCGCTGCAGGCGGTTACCTGGTTGAAACAGTGGGTCGAAGATGGCCTGGTGATGCGCAGCGAATCATAGAAAACCACTATCAAATCGATAGCCTGCTATTTTCTAGGATGGTCTACCCTCATTTCAGACGTCTGAAACAAGGGGGGATTTTCCATGCTCGCGCAACTTCCACCGGCCTTACAGAATCTGCATTTGCCTTTACGCCTGCGGCTCTGGGACGGCCATGAATTCAATCTGGGGCCGGATCCCAACGTCACGATCGTGGTCAAGGACCCGCAATTGGTGGCGCAGCTGACTCACCCTAGCCTGGATGCCTTGGGGGGCGCCTTTGTCGAGGGCAAACTGGAACTGGAAGGTTCCATCAGCGAAGTCATCCGGGTCTGCGACGAACTGAGCCAGGCCTTGCTCGACGATGACGACGGCAACCAGCCGGTGCGCTCGCTGCACGACAAGGCGACCGACGCAGCCGCGATTTCCTATCACTACGACCTTTCCAACGCCTTCTACCAACTGTGGCTCGACAGCGACATGGCCTATTCCTGCGCCTATTTCGAGACCGGAAGCGAGTCTCTGGAACAGGCCCAGCAAGCCAAATTCCGCCACCTGTGCCGCAAGCTGCGCCTGCAACCGGGGGACTACCTGCTGGATGTCGGGTGCGGCTGGGGCGGGCTGGCCCGCTACGCCGCGCGTGAGTTCGGCGCCAAGGTGTTCGGCATCACCTTGAGCAAGGAGCAGCTGGCCCTGGCCCGCGAGCGAGTGACCGCCGAAGGCCTGGACGACCTGGTGGACCTGCAACTGCTGGATTACCGCGACCTGCCCCAGGATGGCCGCTTCGATAAGGTGGTCAGTGTCGGCATGTTTGAGCACGTCGGCCACGCCAACTTGCCGGAGTACTGCCAGACCCTGTTCAGGGCCGTGCGCGAGGGCGGGTTGGTGATGAACCACGGCATCACCGCCAAGCACACCGACGGCCGCCCGGTGGGCCGCGGGGCCGGGGACTTCATCGAGCGCTATGTGTTTCCCAATGGCGAGCTGCCGCACCTGGCAATGATCTCGGCGTTCATCAGCGAGGCGGGGCTGGAAATTGTCGATGTCGAGAGCCTGCGCATGCATTACGCGCGGACACTGGATCACTGGAGCGAACGCCTGGAAGACAATCTGGAAGCCGCCGCCAGGCAGGTTCCGGAGCAGGCGCTACGGATCTGGCGGCTGTACCTGGCGGGCTGCGCCTATGCCTTTGCCAAGGGCTGGATCAACCTGCACCAGATCCTGGCGGTCAAGCCCCATGCCGATGGCAGCCATGAACTGCCCTGGACCCGGGATGACCTCTACCATCCATAAGCCTGGCCCTTAAAGGATCGGAGAAATCAGCCGCGCGACCCGCATGCCCAGTTGTTGCAGGCGGTGGGTCTGGCGGCTTTCTTCCTTGGCGATTTCCCGGGCCTTGGCGAAGTCGGCTTCCAACATGTGTTCCACTTCGGTGGCGAAGTCGTCGTCCACCGTCAGCAGCATCACTTCGAAATTCAGGCGGAACGAACGGTTGTCCAGGTTGGCGCTGCCAATGGCGCTGATTTCGTTGTCGATCAGCACCACCTTCTGGTGCAGGAACCCTGGCTGATAGCGGAATACTCGCACCCCGGCGCGCACTGCTTCAAAGGCGTACAGGCTGGAGGCGGCATAGACGATGCGGTGGTCCGGGCGGGCGGGCAGCAGGATGCGCACATCCACGCCCCGCAGCACCGCCAGGCGCAGGGCAGCGAACACCGCCTCATCGGGAATGAAGTACGGGCTGGTGATCCACACCCGCTCGGTGGCCGCGTGGATGGCCTCGACAAAGAACAGCGAGCAGGTTTCGTAGGCATCGGCCGGGCCGCTGGCCAGCAGTTGGCAGAGCACGCCGTCGTCCGGGTAGGTGTCCGGGAGGATCAGCGGCGGCAGTTCCCGGGCGGCCCAGAACCAGTCTTCGGCAAAGGACTCCTGCAGGCAGGCCACCACCGGTCCGCTGACCTGCACGTGGGTATCACGCCAGGGCGCCAGGGGCGGCTTCTTGCCCAAGTATTCGTCGCCGACGTTATGCCCGCCGACGAACCCCAGCATGCCGTCCACCACCACGATCTTGCGGTGATTGCGGAAGTTCACCTGGAAGCGGTTGAGCCAGCCACTGCGGGTGGCGAAGGCGTGCACCTGGACCCCGGCGTCGCGCAGGGTCTGTACGTAGCTGGCGGGCAGGGAGTGGCTGCCGATGCGGTCGTAGAGCAGGTGGATCGACACGCCCTCGGCGGCCTTTTCCAGCAGCAGGCGTTGCAGGCGCCGGCCCAGTTCATCGTCGTGGATGATGAAGAACTGGATCAGCACCGCCTTGTGGGAGCGGCGGATGGCATTGAAGATCGCTTCGAAGGTGGCGTCGCCGTTGACCAGCAGGCGCACCTGATTGTTGGCCAGGCACGGCATGCGCCCCAGCTTGGGCATGGCCCGCAGCGAGGCGTAGGCCTTGGAGGCGCGGGCGGTTAGGGCTTCTTCCACCCAGGGGCGCCAGTTCAGCTCATTGATGGCTTTGTGCATTTCCACATTGGCCTGACGCCGGGCCTGGATGTAGGCGTCGAAGGTACTGCGACCAAACACCAGGTAGGGAATCAGGGTCAGGTAGGGCATGAACAGCAGCGACAGGGCCCAGGCGATGGCGCCCTGGGCGGTCCTGACGGTGAGTACCGCGTGGATCGCGGCGATCAACCCGAGAAAATGCAGCAGTGCGATGAGATAGCCGAAGATGTGCGGGCCAAAATAATCCATGGGGCAGCCTTGCTCCTGAAGATTCAATGCCTAACAGACCATGTTCCACGGTGAATGTCGCTATTTTATTCTGCATGCAACACCGTGCCCCGGCTGAAGTCTAACGGCCACTATTGTCTAGGAGTCATTCGATGAAACTTCGTTTACTGGGTTGGGCCTTGGCGGCAGGGTTGGCGCTTCCGGTGGTGGCGCAGGCGCAGATGCTGCAGCCGGGGTTGTGGGAGCTGACCAGCAGCAACATGAAGATCGACGACCAGAACATGCCGGACCTGTCGCTGATTCTCGGCCAGTTGCAGCAGCAGATGACCCCGCAACAGCGGGCGATGCTGGAGAAACAGGGTGTGACCATGGGCGGCAAGGGGATTCGCGTGTGCCTGACACCGGCCCAGGTGCAGTCGGACACCATCCCGCTGCAGGACCCGCAGTCGGGTTGCCAGCAGCAGGTGACCGAACGCAGTGGCAATCAATGGAAGTTCCGCTTCAGTTGCCCCAAGGCCCAGGGCAATGGAGTGGCCACGTTCATCAGCGATCGTGAGTTCACCACCAACGTGGCCGGCACCTTCAACGCCACCGGCCTGCAGCAGAAGGGCAGCATGGACACCCGTGCCGTGTGGCTGGGCCAGGACTGCGGCACGGTCAAACCCCGCGCCTCCTGACTTTTGGCTGACGCTGGCGCTGCTCGTGCCCCGGGCAGCGCCTAGCGCATCCGGGCCAGGGCCTGCTCCAGGCTCAGGCGGCCCAGGTCTTCGCCATTTCGGCTGCGCAGGCTGACGTAGCCTCCGTCCTTTTCCTTTTCCCCGACCACCAGCAGGTAAGGCACTTTCTGCAGGCTGTGTTCGCGAATCTTGTAGCCGATCTTTTCGTTGCGCAGGTCGGCGCTGGCCCGCAGCCCGTGACGGCGCAAGCTGTCGCTGATTGCCCGGGCGTAGTCGGCCTGGGCTTCGCTGATGTTCAGCACCACCGCTTGTTGCGGTGCCAGCCACAGGGGCAGGGCGCCGCCATGGTGTTCCAGGAGAATGCCGATGAAGCGTTCCAGGGAACCAAACAGCGCCCGGTGCAGCATCACCGGCTGGCAGCGTTCGCCGCGCTCGTCGATGTAGCTGATGGCGAAGCGCTCGGGCAGGTTGAGGTCCACCTGCAGGGTGCCGCACTGCCAGTCGCGACCGATGGCGTCGCGCAGCACGAACTCCAGCTTGGGGCCGTAGAAGGCGCCTTCCCCCGGGTTGATCCGGTAGTCGATGTGCATGCTCTGCAAGGCACCGACCAGGGCCTCTTCCAGCTGGTCCCAGACCTCATCGCTGCCGATGCGGTGGTCGGGGCGGGTCGAAAGCTTCACCGCCACCTGGTCGAAACCGAACTCCTTGTAGATGTCGAATACCAGGGCAATGGTGGCGGCGCATTCGCTTTGCATCTGTTGCGGGGTGCAGAAGATGTGGGCGTCGTCCTGGGTGAAATGGCGCACTCGCAACAGGCCGTGCAGGGCCCCTGAAGGTTCGTAGCGGTGGACTTTGCCGAACTCGGCGATGCGCAGTGGCAGGTCGCGGTAACTCTTGCGGCCATGCCCGAAGATCGCCACCGCGCCGGGGCAGTTCATCGGCTTGAGGGCGAAGGTGCGCTGGTCTTGCGTGGTGGTGGTGAACATGTGGTCGCGGTAGTTCTGCCAGTGCCCGGAGGTTTCCCAGAGGCCGCGGTCCATCACGTCGGGGGTGTTCACTTCCTGGTAGCTGGCCTGTTCCTGGCGCCTGCGCATGTAGCCGATCAGTTCCTGGTACAGGGTCCAGCCCTTGGCGTGCCAGAACACCGAGCCCGGCGCGCAGTCGTCGAAATGGAACAGATCCAGCTGCTGGCCGAGCTTACGGTGGTCGCGCTGTTGCGCCTGTTCCAGGCGCAACAGGTAGGCCTCAAGTTCCGGGCGGGTGCCCCAGCAGGTGCCGTAGATCCGCTGCAGCGGTGCGTTGCGGGCGTCGCCGCGCCAGTAGGCTCCGGCCACCTTGGTCAGCTTGAAGGCGCGCAGTTGGCCAGTGGAACGCAGGTGTGGCCCACGGCACAAATCTTCGAAATCCCCTTGACGGTACAGCGACAGCACAGCATCTGGCGGCAAGTCGCGGATCAGCTCGACCTTGTAGTGCTCGCCCAGGTCGGCGAAATGCTGCAGGGCCTGCTCCCGGGACAATTCCCGGCGGCGCACCGAATGATTGGTGGCGGCCAGGCTATGCATGCGCGCCTCGATCAGTTCCAGGTCCTCTGGGGTGAAGGGGCGCTCGTAGGCGAAGTCGTAGAAGAAGCCATCCTCGATCACCGGGCCGATGGCCACCTGCGCCGAGGGGAACAGCTGTTTCACCGCCATCGCCAGCAGGTGCGCGCAGGAGTGGCGCAGTACTTCCAGGCCCTCGGGGTCGCGGGCGGTGACGATGCTCAAGCGGGCGTCGCTGTGCAACAGGTAGTCACAGTCCACCAGTTGGCCGTTCACTCGCCCGGCCACGGCGGCCTTGGCCAGGCCGCTGCCGATGCTGGCGGCCACCTCGAAAACGGACAACGGCTGGTCGTACTCACGGCACGCGCCATCAGGCAGGGTGATGCGGATCATCTTCGGCGGTCCTTGGGGTCGGGCTATTAACGGGTGAAGCGCAGGGGCAGGCCCTGACAGTCGTCGTACAGGCGGCCCTGGTGCCAGGCGAGCTGGCCCGACACCAGGGTGCTGCTGACGCTGTGGCGAAAGCGCTGGCCGGCAAAGGGCGTCCAGCCGCAGTGGGCGAGGATTGGCTGGCTGTCCACGGCCAGGCCTGTGGGCTCGGCGCGGACCAGCACCAGGTCGGCCCAGTAGCCTTCGCGCAGGTAGCCGCGATCGGGAATGGCGAACAGGTCGGCGACTCGGTGGCTGGTTTTTTCCACCAGGGTGGTCAGGGGCAGCACCCGGTCGGCCACCAGTTCCAGCAGCGCTGGCAATGCATGCTGCACCAGCGGCAGGCCGGAGGGCGCGCGGCTGTAAGGCAGCTGTTTCTGCTCCCAGGTATGGGGCGCGTGGTCGGTGCCGATGACATCCAGGCGCTGGCTGTTCAGGGCCTGGCGCAGGGCATCGCGATCGGCCTGGGTCTTGATCGCCGGGTTGCATTTGATCAGGTGGCCGAGGCGCGGGTAGTCGCGGTCATCGAACAGCAGGTGATGTACGCAGACCTCGGCGGTGATGCGCTTTTGCGCCAGGGGCCGGTCCTCGAACAGCGCCAGTTCCCGGGCGCTGGTCAGGTGCAGCACGTGCAGGCGGGTGCCGTGTTTCTTCGCCAGTTCCACCGCCAGGGATGAGGAGCGAAAGCAGGCCTCGGCATCGCGGATGTGCGGGTGGGCGGCGGCGGGAATCTGCTCGCCATAGAGTTGCAGCCAGCGCTGTTGCCGGGCCTGGATGCTGGGGGTGTGTTCGCAGTGGGCCAGGAGCAGGGTCGGCACCTGGCGGAACAGCCGGTCCAGCACCTCGGGATCGTCCACCAGCATGTTGCCGGTGGAGGCCCCCATGAACACCTTGACCCCGGCCACCTCCGTGGGGTCCAGGGCGGCGACGAGGTCGAGGTTGTCGTTGCTGACCCCGAAGTGAAAGCCATAGTTGGCCACCGAAACGCTCGCTGCGCGGCGCTTCTTGTCGTTCAGGGCGGCAAGATCCAGGGTTGCCGGCGAGGTGTTGGGCATGTCCATGAAGCTGGTGATGCCACCGGCCACCGCCGCCCGCGACTCGCTGTACAGGCTGCCCTTGTCCGGCGCGCCGGGGTCGCGAAAGTGCACCTGGTCGTCGATCATGCCCGGCAGCAGCCACTGGCCGCGGGCGTCGATTTCGATCTCGGCGCTGAGGTGGTCCAGGCTGCCGATGGTGTCGATGCGCCCGTGCGCCACCAGCACATCGGCGTCGAATTCGCGCCCTTCGTTCACCAGGCGGGCATTGCGGATGAGGATTCGGCTCATGCTCAAAACTCGTTCTGCAGGGCCTTGTAGCCACGCACCAGGTCGACGTTGGTGCGCGCCACGTCTTCGGAAAACTCCGAAGCGCTGACACTCACGGGAGGGAACTGCGCCAGGTCGGTCTTGGGCCCGATGCGGGTGGTGGAGGGCACGTAGAAACCCGGCGGCAGGTCGCGGCCATCCACCACGGAGTTGTGTCGAACCACGCTGCCGTCGCCCACTTCGCAGTTGAACAGCACGCTGTTGAAACCGATGAACACTCGGTCGCCGACCACGCAGGGGCCATGGACGATGGAGCGGTGGGCGATGGAAGTGTGCTGGCCGATGGTCACCGCCGCGCCGGATTTGGAGTGGATCACCACGCCATCCTGGATGTTCGAGTTGGCGCCGATGGTGATGGCTTGCATCTGGCCGCTGGCGTCCACTTCGTCGGCGCGGATCACCGCGTACGGGCCGACGAAGACGTTGTCGCCGATCACCACCTTGCCGCAGATGATGGCCGTCTTGTCGACGTAGGCGGATTCGGCGATCACGGGCAGATCGCCGGAGGGGTTTTTACGAATCATGGCGCGAGTCCTTCAAGGGGGAACTGATGACTTCCACCGCGCCATCGCGAATGGCGTTGTAGAAACAGTTGGGGCGCCCGGTGTGGCAGGCCGGTCCTTGCTGATCCACTAGCAGCAGCACGGCATCGCCGTCGCAGTCCAGGCGCGCTTCGATCAGGCGCTGGCGATGCCCGGAGCTTTCGCCCTTGCGCCACAGGCAGCGACGCGAGCGCGACCAGTAGCAGGCCTGGCCGCTGGCCAGGGTTTCGCCCAGGGCCTGGCGGTTCATCCAGGCCAGCATCAGCACCTCGCCGCTGTCGTGCTGCTGGGCAATGGCGGCGATCAGGCCGTCGCTGTTCCAGGGCAGGGCGTCGAGCACTGCGGTCAAGGCCCAGCGGCTGCCTTGGGGCGCGGCTTCCAGATCCAGCAGCGACAGCGGTGGGCGGCGGATCATGGTCGGCTCAGGGCCTGGTACAGGGTGTCGAGGTTGTACTCGAACAGGCCGGTGAAGGTACTGGCCGGACCGCTGGCCGAGAGCGCATCGGAGTACAGGGTGCCGCCGATATGGGCGCCGCTTTCGTCGGCGATCTGCTTGAGCAGGCGGGCGTCCTTGATGTTCTCCATGAACACTGCCTTGACCTTGGCGTTGCGGATCTGGGTAATCAGCGCAGCCACTTCGGCGGCTGAAGGTTCACGCTCGGTGGACAGGCCCTGGGGCGCCATGAAGTCGATACCGTAGGCCTGGCCCAGGTAGCCGAAGGCGTCGTGGGAGGTGACGATCTTGCGGTTGCCCGGGGGCAGGGAACCGAGCTTGGCCTTGGCCTCGGCCAGCAGGCGATAGATCTGTTTCAGGTAGGCCTGGCTGTTGCGCTGGTAGTCGGCCTGGTGGGCCGGGTCGGCAGCGATCAGCGCCTTGGTGATGTTGCTCACATAGAGCTCGCTGTTGGCCAGGTTGTGCCAGGCATGAGGGTCGGGAACGCTTTCGCCGTCTTCCTCCAGGGTGCGTGGAATAACCCCGCGGCTGGCAGTGACGACCTGGGCCTGGGTGGCGGTGCTGGCCACCAGGCGGTCCAGCCAGGGTTCGAAACCCAGGCCATTCTTGATGATCAGCCGGGCCTTGAGCAGGGCCTTGGCGTCATCCGGGCTCGGCTCGTAGGTGTGGGCATCCTCGTCGGCACCCACCAGGTTGGTGATGTACACATGCTCACCGCCGACCTGGCGGGTCATGTCGGCGAGGATGCTGAAGCTGGTGACCACCGCCAGCTTGTCCGCCGCCTGGGCAGTAGGCAGCGACAAGGGCAACAGCAGGCTGAACAGCACGAGTAGAGCGCGCATCGGGAAACACCTCATGGGGATGTGAGCAAAGGTGGGCGGTGCAGCAAGCCGTGCACCGGACCGAACACCACGGACAGCAGGTACAGGCCGCCGGCCACCAGCACGATGGCCGGGCCGCTGGGCAGCGAGTAGTGGAACGACAGCAGCAGGCCGAGCCACACCGAAAGGCAGCCAAACAGCGCGGCGATGCCGATCAGGGCGGGCAGGCGTCGGCTCCAGAAACGCGAGGCGGCGGCCGGCAGCATCATCAGGCCCACCACCATCAGCGCGCCGATGGCCTGGAAACCTATCACCAGGTTGAGCACCACCAGGGTCAGGAACAGGCCGTGGGCCAGGGGGCCGAGGCGGCTGACGCTGTGCAGGAACAGCGGGTCGAGGGTGTCCAGCAGCAGGGCTTTGTAGATCAGCGCCATGGCCAGCAGGCTGAAGAGCGAGACCAGCAGCATACCGTTCAGGGTCGGGCCATCCACCGCCAGGGCCGAGCCGAACAGCAGGTGCAAGAGGTCCAGGCGCTTGCCCGCCAGCCCGAGGATCAGCACGCCGCTGGCCAGGGAAATGGGGTAGATGGCGGCGATGCTGGCGTCTTCCCGCAGGCCGGTGCGCCGGGTGATCCAGGCGGCCAGCCCGGCCATGCCCAACCCGGCACCGAGGCCGCCCAGGGTCAGCGCCGGCAGGCTGAGACCGGCGAACCAGAAACCCAGGGCGGCGCCTGGGAGAATGCCGTGGGCCACGGCGTCACCGATCAGGCTCATGCGCCGCAGGATCAGGAACACCCCCAGGGGTGCGGTGCTGCAGGCCAGCAGCAGGCCGCCGAGCAGGGCCCGGCGCATGAACATGAATTCGCTGAACGGCTGCCAGAAATGTGCGGCGAAGTGCATCAAGCCACCTGCGCGCAGGATTGTGGGGCGATCAGCTCCAGGCTGGAGCCGAATACACAGCCACTGCTTTTTACCAGCAGGGTCTGGGGGATGTGCTGGCGCACGGCGGCCAGGTCATGGCAGACCACCACCAGGGTCCGGCCCTGAGCGTGCCAGTTGTATAAATGGCGCCAGAGCAGGGCCTGGCCGGTTTCGTCGAGGGCGGCGTGGGGCTCGTCCAACAGCAGCAAGGGGGCTTCGGTCAGGCTCAATCGGGCGAGCAGGGCGCGTTGCAATTCACCACCGGAAAGGGCCATCAACGGGCGCTTTTCCAGGCCGCTCAGGCGCCAGTCTTCGAGTACCCTGCGCAGCTTTTCTGCCCTGACCCTGGCCGGTTGACGCTTGCCCCAGAAGCCGCCGGCGACCAGTTCTTCCAGGCTGATGGGGAACTGTCGATCCAGGTGTTGCTGCTGCGGCAAAAAGGACAAGCCGCCTCGGGCAGTGCCGAGGTGGATCTTGCCCGCGAGTGGTTTCTGCAGCCCGGCGATGACTTTCAACAAGCTGCTCTTGCCCGACCCGTTGGCGCCAATGATTGCACTCAGGCTGGCCCTGGGCAGGTGCAGATCCAGGGCTGGAGTCAGGGGTTGTCCCGGAGCGCCCCAACGCAGCTGTTCGCAGCGGATCATCAGGCCTCCCAGTTCCAGCGGCTTTCGGCCACGGCGTCATGGGCATGCAGGCTTTCGGCATGCACGACCCGCAATTGAAAGGCGTTGATTCCGGGGGAACGACGCAGGGCCAGGTTCAAGCGGCGGGCGGCGTCTTCGCAGAACATCAGGTTCTGCCCGTTGGCCAGGGCGAAGGCCTGCTCGTCGGCACGCTTGACCGCGGTTTGCACAGCAGTGCCCAGGGCGTTTTCCGCATCGTTGATCAGGGCAATCAACGGTAATTCGTCGATGAAATCATCCAGGCGCAGATGCAATGCCGCGTTGCTGCGCTGGCTATGGGGCGTCGCGACGATGCCTTGGGGCGAGCCCAGCCAGGCCAGGACGTCGGCGTGTTGCAATGGCCGGTTGGCAAAATCTTCGATGAACTGCTGCTGGATCAACTGCCGCGCCAGCGCCGCCGAACAGGGGCAAGTGGAGGAATAAGGCACGTCGATTTTTAGTTCCACGTGGAACATCGCGTTTTTCAGCCGCGCTTCGATACTCAGCGGGTAGCTTTTCCAGCCGGCCAACGGGCTGACCAAGGCCGGGCGTTTCAACAGCAGATCCAACTGAATGCGCAGGTAGGCGCTGTGGGCCAGGCCTTCATGGCTATCGAGAAAACGCTGCAAGATCCGCCGGAGCAGAGCGGGGGTGAGGTTCTCCTGTTCCAGCATTTCCAGGGCCAGATACAGGCGTGACATGTGAATGCCCCGGGCCTCGCCATCGTCGAGGCTGACACCGGCATCGGCCTTGGCTGCGCTTGGCTGGTTGTTGATCACTACAGGTAAGGCAATGCCGCACATGCCCACCCATTCCAGGGGCAAGGCTTGGCGTGAGGCCTGCGCGGCGATATCCGGCAGAGTCAGCGCGTTCATGAACAGGTCCGTCGTGGGAAGTGATTTCACATGTTATATTATAACAATACGTTCGATGGGAAATTTTTCCTCGACGGTTGTTCATCTTGTCTTGTGAGTAGGGATGCTCCTTTTTTCGCGGTATTTGCCATGCACAGACGTCAATTGCTCAACCTGCTGTTGGCCGGTACGGCCCTGATGTTTCCCTGGAGTGTCCGCGCCGCGCAGATCCGCAACGCACGATTGTGGAAGGACGCAGAAAAGTTGCGGCTGGTGCTCGATCTGAGCGGCCCGGTGCAATACAAGACCTTCAGCTTGAGTGCCCCGGAGCGCTTGATCATCGACTTGAACGGCGCGCGCCTGAGCGGTGATTTCAGCCAGCTGGCCCTGGCCAACACGGTGATCCGCGCCATTCGTTCCGGGCACTTCGGCCAGGGCGATACGCGGATCGTCCTCGACCTGCGCGAGCCGGTGCAGCTCCACAGTTTTCTCCTGCCGCCCCAGGATGGCCAGGGCCATCGGCTGGTGCTGGATCTGTCCAAGGCCACCAGGCAGCCCCTGCCGATCGCTGCGGCCGCCGCGCCGCTGGCCAAGCCCGAGGCCACGACAGGCAAGCCCCATCCCAAGCGCGACATCATCGTGGTAGTAGACCCCGGCCATGGCGGCAAGGACCCGGGCGCCGTGGGGGCCAAGGGCGAACGGGAGAAGGATGTGGTGCTGGCCATCGCCCGCCTGCTGGCCAAGCGGCTCAAGCGCGAGAAGGGTTTCGACGTGAAGCTGGTGCGCAACGATGATTTCTTCGTGCCGCTGCGCAAACGCGTGGAGATTGCCCGCAAGCACCAGGCCGACATGTTCATCTCGGTGCATGCCGATGCCGCGCCGCGGCTTACCGCATCCGGCGCATCGGTGTACGCCCTGTCCGAAGGTGGCGCCACCTCGGCCACCGCGCGCTTGATGGCCCAGCGGGAAAACGGCGCCGACCTGCTGGGGGCGACGACGCTGCTCAACCTCAAGGACAAGGATCCGATGCTGGCGGGGGTGATTGTCGACATGTCGATGAACGCCACCATCGCCGCCAGCCTGCAATTGGGCGGGACTGTGCTGCAGAGCCTGTCGGGCATTACCACCCTGCATCAGAAGCGTGTGGAACAGGCCGGTTTTGCGGTGCTCAAGTCACCGGACGTGCCGTCGATCCTGGTGGAAACCGGCTTCATCTCCAACAGCCGCGACAGCCAGCGCCTGGTCACCGCGCGCCACCAGCAGGCGATTGCCAATGGCCTGTTCAACGGCCTGCAGCGCTACTTCGAGAAAAACCCACCGGTTAACAGCTACATGGCCTGGCTCCAGGAAACCAAGAACAACCGCCCCGCCTGAACGCCGACCTGCAGGAGCCGGCTTGCCGGCGAAGAGGCCGGTGAGTGTTGTGGCTGAGGATGTCTTCGCTGGCAAGCCAGCTTCTACGCAGGCGGTACGGGAAAGGGAGCTAGCAGCCGCTGATGCGGCTGCAAGTGAACTGCCCGCGGCTGCCGCCGGAGCTGGAAAAGCGGTTGCGTGTGGTCCAGCCCACGCGCTGGCTGTAGCCCACCCAGGCCTCGCCGTCGGAGGCCAGGCCGGAGAAGAACGTCAGCTGCCCGTAGCGGCTGTTGGTCTGCGCCCAATAGCGCTTGCCGATCACCTCGAAGCCGCGCAGGTAGGTGGTGCTGCCGGCCGTGGCGACGCTGTAGGCGTTGCCCTGCGGGTCGACGCAGGCCAGCAGGGTGGCGCTGCGGGTGCAGGTGGCCAGGGTACTGGGCACCGCCGCGCTGGCGTGACCAGCCAGCAGCAACAGACCTGAAAGTAGGGTGGGCAGGACAGGGCGCATGGCGAGTCTCGTGACGACAGGGGCGCAGCATCGCGCCCTTCGTCGTGGGCGGCAAGGGAAGGTTGGCTAATTTGTATTGTTATAATATAACATTAAAACACAGCCTGACCCGTGACTCGCCATGACTGAACAAGACCTTCTCGCCCAACCCGAGACGCACTACATGAACGAAGCCCAGCAGGGCTTCTTTCGCCAGCTGCTGCTGGCCCAGCGCAGTGATCTGCAGGAGCGCATTGCCGGCGAGTTCGACCAGCTGCGCGAGCAGGAACCCCACAGCGACCCCGCCGACATCGGCAGTGCCGAAGAGCAGCGCCAGTGGCAACTGCGCCTGCTGGAGCGGGAAAAGAAGCTTCTGGACAAGATCGACGAAGCCCTGGAGCGCCTGGCCCGTGGCGAATACGGCTGGTGCCGCGACACCGGCGAGCCCATCGGCCTCAAGCGCCTGCTGCTGCGGCCCACCGCCACCCTGTGTATCGAAGCCAAAGAACGCCAAGAGCTGCGCGAACGCCATCAACGGGCGCTTTGACCCAGCCGCGATCCTGATGAGGAACAACCCATGACCGACCGTCTCCCCGTTACCGTGCTGTCCGGCTTTCTCGGCGCCGGTAAAAGCACCTTGCTCAATCACATCCTGCGCAACCGCGACCACCTGCGGGTGGCGGTGATCGTCAACGACATGAGCGAAATCAACATCGATGGCAGCGAAGTGCAGCGCGATGTCAGCCTCAATCGCGCCGAAGAAAAACTGGTGGAAATGAGCAACGGCTGCATCTGCTGCACCCTGCGCGAAGACCTGCTGGAGGAAGTGGGCAAGCTGGCCCGCGACGGGCGCTTCGATTACCTGCTGATCGAATCCACCGGGATTTCCGAGCCGCTGCCGGTGGCGGAAACCTTCACCTTTCGCGATGAATCCGGCCAGAGCCTGGCGGATATCGCCCGGCTCGACACCATGGTCACGGTGGTCGACGGCATGAATTTCCTGCTGGACTACCAGGCCGCGCACAGCCTGGCTTCCCGGGGCGAAACCCTGGGCGAAGACGATGAACGTTCCATCAGCGACCTGCTGATCGAACAGGTGGAGTTCGCCGACGTGATCCTGGTCAGCAAGATCGACCTGATCAGCAACGACCAGCGCCAGGAACTGCTGGCCATCCTCAAGAGCCTCAATGCCCAGGCCGAGATCGTGCCCATGGTCATGGGCCAGGTACCGCTGGCGAAGATCCTCGACACCGGGCGCTTCGATTTCGAGCGCGCGGCCCAGGCTCCGGGCTGGCTGCGGGAGTTGCGCGGCGAGCATGTGCCGGAAACCGAGGAGTACGGCATCGCCTCCACCGCCTACCGGGCGCGGCGGCCGTTTCATCCCCAGCGCTTCTTCGACTTCATCAACCGGCCCTGGGTCAACGGCAAGCTGCTGCGCTCCAAGGGCTTCTTCTGGCTGGCCAGCAAGTACCAGGAAGCCGGCAGCTGGTCCCAGGCCGGTGGCCTGATGCGCCATGGCTTTGCCGGGCGCTGGTGGCGCTTCGTGCCCAAGCAGCACTGGCCCCAGGACGAAGAAGGCACCGCGGCGATCATGCACAACTGGACCGCGGCCACCGGCGATTGCCGCCAGGAACTGGTGTTCATCGGCCAGAACATCGACTTCACCCGGCTTTGCGCGGAGCTCGACCTGTGCCTGCTGGATGACGATGAAATGGCCCTCGGCGTCGAGGGCTGGAGCCTGCTGAACGATCCCTTTGGCCCCTGGCATGACGAGGAAGCGGCCTGATGCTGACCCTGAACTTGCCGGTGACTCCACTGGCCAATCCGCCCAGATGGCTGCTGCTGCCGAGCGTGACCGCGCCGGTCTCTCGCCGCCAGGCCATCGGCAGCACCCCGGCGGTGCTCGCCCAGGTGCTGGAGGATGAGGTCAATCTCGGCCTCTGGCAGCGCCAGTTGCCGGCTCACATCGCCGATTTCGCCGAGTTGCTGCTGTCCCTGGACCAGCCGCTGGCCGAATCCCTGTCCCTGGAGCTGCCCGACGAAGACGCGCAACCCAATCTGCGCGGCCTGGCTTCGGGGTTCAGTGATCTGCAGGGTTATGAAGGCTTTATCGCCGATGTTGCCTGGCTGGTCAGCGCTTTTGCCTGCCTGCTCGGGGCCAGGCGCGTCGGGCTGCGCCTGCGGGTCCTGGACAAGGCCATGTGCCCGCGGTTTCACGTGGACCATGTACCGGTGCGGCTGATTACCACCTACGCCGGAGCCGGCAGCCAATGGCTGCGCGAAGGCGCCATGGACCGCAGGAAACTGGGGCAGGCCGAGGGCGAACCACGGGACCCGGCACAGATCCAGCAGATCGCCAGCGGCGACGTGGCGCTGTTCAAGGGCGAGAAATGGCACGGCAACGAAGGCTTTGGTCTGATCCACCGCTCGCCGCAGCCAGCGCCAGGGGAGCGCCGGCTGATCCTCACCCTCGATTGGCTGGGTTGACCTAGGCCCGTGTAGCCGCTTGCCGAGCCTGGGCGAAGCTCCGCAGGACCTTCAGCGCTCCCAAGAGCGGCGTCGAATCGAGCGGATTTTCGCCCAGGGCGGGAAGGGCGTAGCATCACCTCACAGGTTTTCCGGACCCCTTCCCATGCTGCAGAACATCCCCACCCACGTGATCGCCGGCCCCCTGGGCGCCGGCAAGACCAGCCTGATCCGCCATCTGCTGAGCCAGCGCCCGGCCGCCGAGCGCTGGGCAGTGCTGATCAACGAGTTTGGCCAGATCGGCCTGGACGCGGCCTTGCTGACCCGCGACGAAGATGGCATCGCCCTGGGCGAAGTGGCCGGCGGCTGCCTGTGCTGCGTCAACGGTGCACCGTTCCAGGTGGGCCTGGGCCGCCTGTTGCGCAAGGCCCGGCCGGACCGCCTGCTTATCGAGCCCTCGGGCCTCGGCCACCCGGCCCAATTGCTCAAGCAGTTGAATGAAGCGCCCTGGAAGGGCGTGCTGGCGGTACAACCCTGCGTGCTGGTCCTGGATGCCCAGGCGCTGGCCGCTGGCAAGCCGTTGCCCCGGGCACAGCAGGATGCGCTGTCCAGCGCCGGCCTGCTGGTACTGAACAAGGACGAACTGCTCAGCGACAGCGACAGGTTGCGGGTGCTGGAGCAATTGCCGGACCTTCCCTTGTTCTGGACCCGCCATGCCGCCTTGCCCCTGGCCGAGCTGCCGGGCCTGGGAGCCAGCGCCGAAGCGGCCCTGGAGCAGTCGGACATTCCCCAGGGCCTGGCCCAGTTGCCGGCCGTGTGGAGCGATCCGGCGCTGCCGATCTGCCTCAGCCAGTCCCAGGAGGATGGCTGGAGCATCGGCTGGCGCTGGCACCCCAGCCAGCAGTTCGATCTGGTCCGGGTCGAGCACTGGCTGCAGAACCTCGACTGGCGCCGGGCCAAGCTGGTGCTCCACAGTGATCAAGGCTGGCGGTCGGGCAACGGGCTGGATAATTCACCGCTGAACTGGCTGCCCAGCGAATGGCGCCGGGATTCGCGCCTGGAACTGATCTTCAGTAGCCCTCAGGATATTGTCGTCCTGCAGGCCAGTCTCGATGCCTGTCGCCTGTAGAAAAAACGGCGTGCACGCCGCTCTTACGGCTTGAACTTGCGATGTTCCTCGCGCCACTGGCTCAGCTCGATCACCTCGGCACTGGGCAGGGGCTCCTTGGCTTCGAACGGGTAGGGCGCCAGCTCGATATGGGCGCTGTGGGCGCCGAACTGGGTGATGGTCCCGGCATGACGGGTTTCCCCAGTCACGGTGAACTCGAAGTTGTAGACCCGCGCCAGGCGCCGCCGGCCATTGCCATCCTTGACGAAACCGATGCGCTTGAGCGCCACGTTACCGTCCAGCAACTCGATGTCGAGCCGCGCGCAGTGCTGCTTGACCCGCTCCAGGGCCCGTTCGCGCAGGCCGTGGTTGTGCCACAGCCAGGCAGCAGCGGTTGCCAGCAGCATCAGCACAAAGATGTTTCCAAGGGTCAGCATGAAGGTTTGCTCCAACGAGGTGGCGTCAGCTTAACTGCGACTCCGGTCTGTCGTACAGGCTGCGTTTAGTCGCATACTGCGCGGCTTGAATTCCACCGGTTTTATGGAAAATCCTGCATGAAACGTACGCCCCACCTGCTTGCGATCCAGTCCCATGTGGTTTTCGGCCACGCCGGCAACAGTGCCGCGGTATTCCCCATGCAGCGGGTCGGGGTGAATGTCTGGCCGCTGAATACGGTGCAGTTCTCCAACCACACTCAGTATGGTCATTGGGCCGGGGAAGTGCTGGCGCCACAGCAGATTCCCGAGCTGGTGGAAGGCATTGCCGCCATCGGCGAGCTGGGCAACTGCGACGCGGTGCTGTCCGGCTACCTGGGCAGCGCGGCCCAGGGCCGGGCGATCCTCAGCGGTGTGGCGCGGATCAAGGCAGTCAATCCCAAGGCCCTGTACTTGTGTGACCCGGTGATGGGCCACCCGGAGAAGGGCTGCAGCGTGCCGGCTGAAGTCAGCGACTTCCTGCTGGACGAGGCCGTGGCCATGGCGGATTTTCTCTGCCCCAACCAGCTGGAGCTGGACAGCTTCTGCGGGCGCAAGCCGCAATCGCTGTTCGACTGCCTGGGCATGGCCCGGTCGCTGCTGGACAAGGGCCCCAGGGCGGTGCTGGTCAAGCACCTGGACTACCCGGGCAAGCTGGTGGACGGTTTCGAGATGCTGCTGGTGACCGCTGACGGCAGCTGGCACCTGCGCCGTCCATTACTGGCGTTCCCGCGCCAGCCGGTGGGGGTGGGCGACCTGACCTCAGGCCTGTTCCTGGCCCGGGTATTGTTGGGGGACAGCCTGGTGGCGGCCTTCGAATTCACCGCCGCGGCGGTGCATGAAGTACTGCTGGAAACCCAGGCCTGCGCCAGTTACGAGCTGGAGCTGGTGCGCGCCCAGGACCGCATCGCCCACCCACGGGTGCGCTTCGAGGCCACGCCGATCGGCTTCTGAGGCGGGCTCAGGCTTGCTCGGAAAACTGCACGGTCGGCGCGGGCTGGCGAAAGCCCCGGGTGTGTATGCCCAGGTACAGCAGGCCCAGGGCGAACCAGGCCAGGCCGATGCCCAGGGTCAGGGCCGAAAGGCTGGTCCACAGCCAGGCGATCAGGGCAAAGCCGATCAACGGCAGCAGGCCGTACTGCAACAGCCGTGCGGTGCTGCGCGGCTGGCCCTGGCCCAGGTGACTCTTGATCACCGCCAGGTTGACCACCGAGAACGCCACCAGTGCACCGAAGCTGATCATCGACGCCAGGGTGGTGAGGTCGATGACCACCGCCAGCAATGACACCAGCGACACCAGGACAATGGCCACCACCGGGGTCTTGTAGCGCTCGGACAGGGTACCGAACACCCGACGTGGCAGGATGCCGTCACGGCCCATGCTGAACAGAATGCGCGATACCGAGGCCTGGGATGCCAGGGCCGAACCGGCGGCGCCGGCGACATAGGTGGCGGTGAAGAACATCTCCAGGAAGCGTCCGCCGGCGTGCAGCATGACCTCGCTGGCCGCCGAGTCGGCGTCCTTGAAACTGCTGCCGGGGAACGCCAGCTGGCTGGTCATGGCCAGCAGGATGAACAACAGGCCGGCGCCCAGGGTGGTGATGACGATTGCCCGGGGGATGTCCCGGCGCGGATCGCGGGTTTCCTCGGCCAGGGTCGACACCGCGTCAAAGCCCAGGAACGACAGGCACAGCACCGCGGCCCCGGCCATCAGCGGCAACAGCCCATCCTGGCTGCCATCGCCGACCCAGGGTGCGCTCAGGTCCAGGCTCTCGGCCCCTGCCAACTGGCGGACCACCAGGGCCACGAACACCACCACGAAGACCATCTGCGCGCAGACGATCAGGTTGCTCATGCTCGATACCGAGCCGATGCCGCGGATGTTCAGCAGCGTCACCAGGCTGATGGTCGCCACCACGAAGACCCAGGCCGGCACGGCGGGGAAGGCCAGGTTGAGGAACAGGCCGATTACCAGGTAATTGATCATCGGCAGGAACAGGTAATCCAGCAGCAGCGACCAGCCGGCAAGGAAGCCGATGCCCGGGCCGAAACTGAGGCTGGCGTAGGAATAGGCTGAGCCGGCAATGGGGTATTTCTTGACCATTACGCTGTAGGAAAGGGCGGTGAAGATCATCGCCAGCAGGGTGATCACATAGGCTGCGGCGGTGCGCCCGCCGGTGAGCTGGGTGACCACGCCGTAGGTGGTGAAGACGGTCAGAGGGACCATGTACACCAGGCCGAAGAACACCAGGGCCGGCAGGCCGAGGATGCGCCGCAGCGAGGTGCCCTGGGCACTGTGGGTGAAGCCGCCATCGAGGCTGGCGTTATGGACGGACGCAGGGGGGCTGCTGGAGAGAGCATTGGCGCTGGGCATTTTTATTGTTCTCACGCGTTCGTTGGCTCGAAGGCTCCCCGGGCGAGGAGTGCGTTTGTGCCTTGCCCTTCGATTCTGGCAGCGGTGCCCTGGGGGCATAACTCTCGATGTGGTCAAAAAGGGATGGATCTGGCCATTCGGGATGACCGCAGAAGCCTGCTGGCGGGTGTTGGGGTGTGGCGGCCGGAGCGCTGGAGGCTCTGGAGGGGGGAGGACCGTCCGTGGTCCTGCTGAATCAGCGGTGCAGCTTGAGCATCAAGGGCCGTCGGCCTTGATTTCCCGGTAGCGCTGTTCCAGTTCCTGGCGGATCTGCCGGCGCTGCCGGGCCTGGATAAAGCGTCGCTTGCCGTCGGCGGTTTCCGGCTGCAGCGGCGGCACCTGGGCCGGCTTGCGCTGGTCGTCCACCGCCACCATGGTGAAGAAGCAGCTGTTGGTGTGGCGCACCGAACGCTCGCGGATATTCTCGGTGACCACCTTGATGCCCACCTCCATGGAGGTGTTGCCGGTGTAGTTGACCGAGGCCAGGAAGGTCACCAGCTCGCCGACATGGATCGGCTCGCGGAAGATCACCTGGTCCACCGACAGGGTCACCACGTAGCGGCCGGCGTAACGGCTGGCGCAGGCATAGGCGACTTCATCGAGGTACTTGAGCAAGGTGCCGCCGTGGACATTGCCAGAGAAATTGGCCATGTCAGGGGTCATCAATACCGTCATCGACAGTTGGGCGTTTCCGGGTTCCATAGCACGCTCACGGTTCTGGGCAGGGGTTGCTGGAGCACCTCTGCGGGTGCTGGCTCCAAAGGGTTTTCAAACCATCGATAACGGGACGCCGGGCCGGGCCACGTCGTCACGCCCTGGTGGATCTGTTTCCTAATATTGCACCGCCTTCCTGCCGGAAGTCGCGGTGTTAACCTGCAAAACACCCGTTCCAGGGCATTTTCCGCTTCTATTTTGGATATTTCCTTCTACTGATCAGAACATTCTTTTTAGGCGATCACCCCCGCCCAGCATTCCAAGGAGAGCCCCGGCCATGCATGCCATCAGCTTCATTCAGGACCTGGCCGTGATCATGCTGGTCGCAGGCGTGGTGACCATCCTCTTCCATCGCCTCAAGCAGCCTGTCGTGCTGGGCTACATAGTCGCCGGCTTCATCATCGGCCCTCACACTCCGCCTTTCGGGCTGATCCACGACGAACAGACCATCAAGACCCTGGCCGAGCTGGGGGTGATTTTCCTGATGTTCTGCCTGGGGCTGGAATTCAGCCTGCGCAAGCTGTTCAAGGTCGGGGCCACGGCCTTTATCGCGGCGTTCCTGGAAATCGTCCTGATGATCTGGATCGGCTACGAGATCGGCCGCTGGTTCGGCTGGAGCACCATGGATTCGCTGTTCCTCGGGGCGATCCTGGCCATTTCCTCCACCACCATCATCGTCAAGGCGCTCAATGACCTGAAGATGAAGAACGAGCGCTTCGCCCAGCTGATCTTCGGCGTACTGATCGTCGAGGACATCCTCGGCATCGGCATCATCGCCTTGCTGTCGAGCATCGCGGTCAGCGGTACGGTGAGTTCCGGCGAGGTGTTCTCCACCGTCGGCAAGCTTTCGCTGTTCATGATCGTGGCGCTGGTGATCGGCATCCTGCTGGTGCCGCGCCTGCTGGCCTACGTGGCCAGGTTCGACAGCAACGAGATGCTGCTGATCACCGTGCTGGGGCTGTGTTTCGGCTTCTGCCTGCTGGTGGTCAAACTGGAGTACAGCATGGTCCTGGGGGCCTTCCTGATCGGTGCGATCATGGCCGAGTCTCGCCAGCTGCTGAAGATCGAGCGGCTGATCGAACCGGTTCGCGACCTGTTCAGCGCAATCTTCTTCGTCGCCATCGGCCTGATGATCGACCCGCAGATCCTCCTGCAATACGCCTGGCCGATTGCCGTGATCACGGTGGCGGTGGTGCTGGGCAAGATGCTGTCCTGCGGCATGGGGGCCTTTATCGCCGGCAATGATGGACGCACCTCACTGCGGGTAGGCATGGGCCTGTCACAGATTGGCGAATTTTCCTTCATCATCGCCGCACTGGGCATGACCCTGCAGGTCACCAGCGACTTCCTCTACCCGGTAGCGGTGGCGGTGTCCGCCATCACCACCTTGCTCACGCCCTACCTGATCCGTGCCGCGGACCCGCTATCGCTGAAGCTGGCAGGGGTCCTGCCCAAGCGCCTGAGCCGGGTACTGGGCATGTATGGCGAGTGGTTGCGCAGCATCCAGCCCCAGGGCGAGGGTGCGCTGCTGGCGACGATGATCCGCAAGATCCTGCTGCAAGTGGGGGTGAACCTGGCGCTGGTGGTGGCGATCTTCTTTTCCGGTGGCTATTTCGCCAAGCGCATTGGCACCTACCTGGAAGATTGGGTCAGTGAGCCGAGCTGGCAGAAAGCCTTGATCTGGGGCGGGGCGCTGCTGCTTTCGCTGCCGTTCCTGATTGCTGCCTATCGCAAGCTCAAGGCACTGTCGATGTTGCTGGCGGAGATGGGGGTCAAGCCGGAAATGGCCGGGCGCCATACCCAGCGAGTGCGTCGGGTGATCGCCGAGGTGATCCCGATCCTGTCGCTGCTGGTGATTTTCCTGCTGCTGGCGGCGCTCTCGTCGAGCATCCTGCCGACCCTGGAACTGCTGGTGTTGATCGCCGTAGTGGCGGCGGCGGTGGCCGCAGTCCTGTGGCGCTGGTTCATCCGTGTGCATACGCGGATGCAGGTGGCGCTGATCGAAACCTTCGACCACAGCAAGGACAACAGTGGGCATTGACCTTGCCGCTCGCCGGCAGGGTGCCGGCGAGCTGTTTCAGTCGCCGCGGTGCACGCGGCCGCGGCGGCGTCTCAGCTTTCCAGCCAGACGTCCCGCGCCCAGTGCCACACCGATTCCCAGGATTCTTCGGTGATCAGCTCTTCTTCGCCGGACCACAGCACCACGGTGCCGTCTTCCTCGACGCAGTAGTAATCGTCGCCGTCCTGGCAGATCGGGATCAGCTCGCGCGGCACGCCCATGTCCCAGGCGGTCGCAGCCACTTCCGGCAGGTAGGTATGGGATTGCGGATCGGTGACGGTCACAGGTTCCAGGCTGCCGTAAACCACGTCGCTGACCGTCAACAGGAACTCCTTGAAGACGAACGGGATATTGATGAACAGCTGTTCTTCAATTTCCACCAGTTGGTCTTCGTCCGGCAGTTCCAGGGGGACGGGTACCGGTTCGTTGGCTTCCCGGAGTTGTTCGATGACTTCTTCCACGGCCTGGGTCCTCTTAGCTCTATGGCGCGGTTGTTTGACGGCGGTTTATACAGTAGCTCGCTATAAGTGCAATCGTGAAATGCAAAACCCCGACCTGAGTCGGGGTTTTGCCTTACAGCTGTGACAGCAGAATGAATCAGCCGTTCTGGCGGATACCTGCTACCAGCCATGGCTGGTTGTCGCCCTGGGCGCGTTCCATGTTCCAGCTTTCGCTGAACACTTCGCCCTGGTCGAAGCGCGAGGTCTTCGACACACCGCTGAAGGTCAGGGTGGCGATGGTCTTGTCGGCACGGTCATCCACGCCTTCGAGCTGCACTTGCAGGTTGTCGATGTAGGTCGACTGGAAGCCGTCGCCCAGATCGGCACGTTCCTGTTTCAGGAACTGCAGCATCTGTGGGGTCACGAACTCGGCGATCTTGTCCATTTCGTTGGCGTCCCAGTGTTGCTGCAGGGACTGGAAGTGGCTGCGCGCCGCTTCAATGAAGCGCTCTTCATTGAACCAGGCCGGTGCGTTGATTACCGGACGCGCGGCAGGTGCTGGCGAGCCACCGAAGATCGAACCGCCGGCAGGCTGCTGGGGCTCGAAGGCTTCGCGCTGCATCGGCGCGTGGCCGGCTGGAGCGTATTGCTCCTGCTGCTTGCGGCGACGAGCGGCGATGAAGCGGAAGATCACGAAGGCGATGACCGCCATGATCAGGATGTCGAAGATCTGCATGCCCTGGAAGCCGCCGCCCATGAACATGGAGGCCAGCAGGCCACCGGCAGCGATGCCGGCCAGAGGGCCGAGCCAGCGCGAAGCACCACCGGCCTTGGCCGCGGCACCTGCAGCACCGGCTGCGCCAGCGGTGGCTGCAGCGGCAGGAGCGCCCGGAGCGGTTGGCGCCGCCTGGCGGGTTTGGTGGGTCGGGGCAGCGCCGACGCTTTTGCCGCCACCAAAGCGCTTGGCGTTGGCGTCGAGGCTCATCGTCAGGCCGATGCACAGCGCCATGGCGATGCTAAGAAAACGTTTCATAAAGGGGGTTCCCATTTGTGGATGGCACGCGCGCCATATTGCACAGGTGAAGTGTCAGTGGCGAGCGGCATAATGTTTCGGGCTTTTGCCTGACAGCCTCGGTTCAGCTTCGCCAGGCGTCATGCTCGCCGATAGGTTTTTGGTCCCCGCAGACCTGGCTCTGGTTCAACCCGAAAGCCGTTAGCGGCGTAGTGCCAGTAGCACCACACCTGCGGTGATCAAGCCGATTCCGCTCCACTGCCGCAGGTCGAGCTTCTCTCCCAGCAGGCACACGCCGATGATCGCGACGAACACCACGCTGAGCTTGTCCACCGGTGCCACCAATGAAGCGGGGCCGAGTTTCAAGGCGCGGAAATAGCACAGCCAGGATGCGCCCGTGGCCAGCCCGGACAGCAGCAGGAACAGGTAGCTTTTGGGAGAAATCGATCCCAGGGACTGATATTGGCCCGTTGCATACAAAATCAAGGCCAGGCTGACCAGTACCACCACGGTGCGCAGCAGGGTGGCGAAGTCTGAATTGACGTTTTCTATCCCCACTTTGGCGAAGATCGCCGTCAAGGCAGCGAAAATTGCCGACAACAGGGCCCAGAATGTCCACGAGGAAAAAAAGCCTGTGCCCATGTTCACGCTGCCTTTTCTGCACCGACCTGTAGGAGCCGGCTTGCCGGCGAAGCGGTGCTTCGCCAGTGAGATTCGCCGGCACGCCGGCTCCTACGGTCGGGTGGGGTTAGATGGCTTCCAGCTTGGCGTAGCCCAGCATCAGCCACTTGCTGCCTTCGCTGAAGTTGACCTGGACCCGGGCCTGGGCGCCGGCGCCCTCGAAATTGAGGATCACCCCATCGCCGAACACCGAGTGCCGTACCGCCTGGCCGAGGCTCAGGCCGGTGTCCGGGATTTCGCTGCCGCCGAACAGGCTGCTGGTACTTTGTGACTGGCCGCCGCCGAAAGGCCGGCTGACGCTGTTGGACAGCCGCACTTCCTGAATCAGCCCCTTGGGCACCTCGCGCACGAAACGCGACACCTTGTTGTAGGTTTCGCTGCCGTACAGGCGTCGGGTTTCCGCGTAGGTCATCACCAGGTTTTGCATGGCCCGGGTAATGCCCACATACGCCAGCCGGCGTTCTTCCTCAAGGCGGCCGGGTTCTTCCAGGCTCATCTTGTGGGGGAACAGGCCTTCTTCCATGCCCACCAGGAACACGTAGGGGAACTCCAGACCCTTGGCGCTGTGCAGGGTCATCAGTTGCACGCTGTCTTCATGCTCGTCGGCCTGGGTATCGCCGGCTTCCAGGGAAGCGTGGCCGAGGAATGCCGCCAGGGGCGTCAGGTCTTCATCCTCTTCGGTGTTCTCGAAGTTGCGCGCGGCGCTCACCAGTTCCTCGAGGTTTTCCACCCGGGCCTGGCCTTTTTCGCCTTTTTCCGCTTCGTGGTAGGCAATCAGCCCCGACTGCTCGATGACGGTCTGGGTCATCAGGTGCAGGGGCATTTCCAGGGTCTTGGCAGCGAGGTTTTCGATCAGTTCGATAAAGGCCCCCAGCGCACCTGCAGCGCGCCCGGTCAGGCCTTTATTGGCCACCAGCTGGCGCATGGCTTCCCACATCGATACATCGCTGTGGCGCGCATGCTCGCGGATGGCTTCGACGGTCTTCTCGCCGATGCCCCGGGCTGGCACGTTGATCACCCGCTCCAGGGCTGCGTCGTTGCCACGGCCTTCCAGGAGGCGCAGGTAAGCCATGGCGTTCTTGATTTCCGCCCGCTCGAAGAAGCGCTGGCCGCCATAGATGCGGTACGGAATGCGTTCGCGCAGCAAGGCTTCTTCCAGCACCCGGGACTGGGCGTTGGAGCGGTAGAGAATGGCGATATCGCTGCGGGCCAGGCCGGTCTTCAGCGCGCTCTCGATGGTTTCCACTACATAGCGGGCTTCATCGTGCTCGTTGAAGGCGGCATACAGGTTGATGGCTTCACCGTCGCCGCCGTCGGTCCACAGCTCCTTGCCCAGGCGCCCGGTGTTGTTGGCGATCAGGGCGTTGGCAGCCTTGAGGATGCCGGCAGTAGAGCGGTAGTTCTGCTCCAGGCGGATCACTTCGGTGTCCGGGAAGTCGGCGGAGTACTGGTGGATGTTCTCGATTTTCGCGCCGCGCCAGCCATAGATCGACTGGTCGTCGTCGCCCACCACCATCAGGCTGTCGCCACCCTGGGCCAGCAACCGCAGCCAGGCATATTGCACGGCGTTGGTGTCCTGGAACTCGTCCACCAGCACGTGGCGGAAACGCTTCTGGTAGTGCGCCAGCAAACCCGGGTGGTCGCGCCACAGGTCCAGGGCGCGCAGCAGCAGTTCGGAGAAGTCGATGACCCCGGCACGCTGGCAAGCGGCCTCGTAGGCCTCATAGATGCCGCGCATGGTGGCCAGGAACAGGTCGCCGCTGGCCTGGATATGTTGCGGGCGCAGGCCTTCGTCCTTCTGCCCGTTGATGAACCACTGGGCCTGGCGGGCCGGCCAGCGCTGTTCGTCCAGGCCCAGCTCGCGGATTACCCGCTTGACCAGGCGTTGCTGGTCGTCGCTGTCGAGGATCTGGAAGGTCTGGCTCAGCCCCGCTTCCTGCCAGTGGGCCCGCAGCAGGCGGTGGGCCAGGCCGTGGAAGGTGCCGACCCACATGCCTGCCGGGTTGATGCCCAGCAGTTGTTCGATGCGGTGGCGCATCTCGGCTGCGGCCTTGTTGGTGAAGGTCACCGACAGGATCGAGTGGGGTGAGGCGTTCTCGACCTGGATCAACCAGGCGATACGGTGCACCAGCACACGGGTTTTGCCGGAGCCAGCACCGGCCAGGACCAACTGACGACCCACGGAGGCGGCTACGGCCTGGCGTTGGGCGTCGTTGAGGGAGTTCAACAGGAGGGAGAGATCATCGCGCATCGGGGCATTCTAGGGGGCGGCGCCACCCCGGGCAAACCCGGCTTTGCATTAGCCGATAAAACAGCCGCCGATGACGACCGGTTGGTCACAGGCCCCAGCCATTGGCGCTTCTCGCCCGGACGCTTTCAGGGTGCAAGCCGGGCCATCCGGTTTTATCGATTTTATGACCTGGGGCAGTTTGGCTCGGGGCTTTGCTTGTGTATGCTCCGGCGACGTTTCGGGCTCAACCATTATAAGAACACTGCCTATGACACCTAACCCCGACCTGTCCGGGCCCTTTGTGGAGCCCCGGGTCATCCGCCAGCACTACGCCGTGGAGATGGCAGTGGAGCGTACGCGCCTGCTGTACCAGGGCTCGTTGCTGCCTACCTTGTTCATGTTGCTCAACGGCCTGGTGTGCACCTGGCTGCTATGGAGCCCGGCGCGCTATCTGTTGCTCAGTGTGTGGATGGTCTGGCTGCTGGCCCTGGTGGCCTTGCGGGTGATCCAGGTGGCGGCCTTCGATTCGGCGATTCCCAGCCGCCAGGCACAGCCGGTGTGGCAACGCATGTTTCTCCTGGGCTCGGCGGTCAGTGGCCTGACCCTGGCCTGCGCCGGCATCGCCCTGGTGCCCACCGACAATTTCCTGCAGCAGGCCTGGGTCTTCGGCCTCATCGGTGCGGCCATCCTCTCCGCCAGCGTAGCCTACGCGGTGAGCCTGCAGGCCTTCCTTTCATTCACCTTGCCATGTCTGTTGCCGGCCATCGCCTACCTGTTCTGGGGCGGCGACGACCAGCAGCGTGGCTGGGGCTGGCTCGGGCTGATCCTGCTGGTGTCCCTGAGTGTGGTGGCCTGGCAGGTCAACCGCCTGATGCAGCGCGGCCTGCTGCGGCGCTTTCAGAACCAGGCCCTGATCGAGCACCTGCAGAATGCCCAGGGCCGCAGCGATCAGCTCAACCGCGAGCTGGCCCGGGAAGTGGAGCAGCGCCGCCGTGCCGAGGAGCAACTGCGCGAAGCCCAGACCGGGCTGGAACAGCGGGTGGCCCAGCGCAGCCTGGAGCTGGACGCCGCCAACCAGGCCCTGAGCAAGAGCGAGGCGCGCCTGGCCCTGGCCCTGAACGCCAGCGAGCTGGGGCTGTGGGACTGGAACCTGCAGACCGACGAGGTCCATCACACCCAGATCAAGGAGCTGTTCGGCCTGGAGCCGGAAGATGTCACGGCCATGCTCAGCCATCTCAAGCCACGCCTGCATCCGGAAGACCTGCCCCTGCTCAAGCGCGCCCTGGTGGAGCACCTCAAGGGCCGCAGCGACGATTACCAGGTGGAGTACCGGGTACGCCACGGCGCCGGCCACTGGGTGTGGATCGAGGACCGTGGCCGGGCCGTGGAGCGCAGCCCCAGTGGCCGGGTGCTGCGCATGGCCGGCACCCGTCGCGACATCAGTGCCGACAAGGAGCTGGAGGTCCAGCGCAACCTGGCGGCCACGGTGTTCGAGGCGGCCAGCGAAGGCATCGTCATCCTCGACCCCGATTACGCCTTGATCGCCGCCAATCAGGCCTTCAGCCAGGTCACCGGCTACCAGATCGAAGACATGCTCGGGCGCAATGTAGTGGAGCTGTCGTGCAGCCGCGATGCGCGCCGGCACTACCCGTTGATCCACCAGGCCCTGGAACAGTACGGCAGCTGGCAGGGCGAGTTGGTGGAGACACGCAAGAACGGCGAGCTCTACCCGCAATGGCTGCAATTGAATGTAGTGCGTGATAAACGAGGAAAAGTCCGGCATATCGTGGGCTTCTTCGCCGATCTTTCGGCACGGCGCGAATCCGAGGAGCGCATGCGCTACCTCACCCATTACGACGAACTCACGGGGCTGGCCAACCGTTCGCTGTTCCGCGAGCGCCTGCGCGAGGCCCATCAGCGGGTGCGCCAGGGCGGCCGCAGCCTGGCCTTGCTGCACATCAACCTGGACCGTTTCAAGCTGCTCAACGACAGCCTTGGCCATGAAGTGGCCGACCAGCTGCTGCAAAAGATGGCCCGGCGGCTGGTCAATGCCTTGCCGGAAGCCGACACCATCGCCCGGCTTTCCGGGGACGAATTCGCCGTGCTGTTCGACGCTTACGGCAGCCTGTCGAGCCTGACCCGGGTCGCTACCCGGCTGCTGAGCAAGCTGCGCCTGCCGATCACCGTCGAGGGCCATGAACTGGTGGTCAGCGCTTCCATGGGCATCAGCATGCTGCCCGACAGCGCCCGGGAGATCGCAGCCCTGATCAGCCAGGCGAACATGGCCATGGCTCATGCCAAGCACCTGGGCGGCAACAATTTCCAGTTCTATACCGAGAGCCTGCAAGCCAGCACCCTGGAGCGCCTGCAGCTGGAAAACCAGCTGCGCAAGGCCATTGAGGAGGGCCAGTTGACGGTCTTCTACCAACCCAAGCTGTGCCTGGCCAGCGGCCGTCTGAATGCTGCCGAGGCCCTGGTGCGCTGGGATCACCCCGTCATGGGCCGGGTGCCCCCGGGGGATTTCATCGGCCTGGCGGAAGAGACCGGATTGATCGGCCCCATTGGTGAGTTCGTGTTGCGCCAGGCGTGCCGCCAAGCCTGCGAATGGCAACGCCAGGGCCTGGAGCCGATTCGCGTGTCGGTCAACCTGTCGGTGTATCAGTTGCGCCAGGGCAAGCTGGTGAGCCTGGTGCGCCAGGTGCTGGAAGAAACCGGCCTGGAGCCGCATTTTCTCGAACTGGAACTGACCGAAAGCCAACTGCTGGACAGCGTCGAGCACATCATCGCGACCTTCCAGCAACTGCGGGGCCTGGGGGTCAAGCTGGCCATCGACGACTTCGGCACTGGCTATTCGTCCCTGAGTTACCTGAAACGGATCCCGGTGGATTACGTGAAGATCGATCAGGCCTTCATTCGCGGCCTGGCCGAGGGCGGTGAGGACGCGGCGATCACCCGGGCGATCATCGCCATGGCTCATGGGCTGTCGTTGAAAGTGGTGGCCGAAGGGGTGGAAGACCCGGCGCAACTGGCCTTCCTCAAGGCGGAACACTGCGACGAGGTGCAGGGCTACCTGATCAGCCGCCCGGTGGCCGCCGAAGGCCTCGCGCTGCTGTTGCAGGCCCAGAGCCGGTAGCCGCCAGGGCTGCCTGCCACAACGGCTACATAAGTCGTACCCGGCTGAAAATGGGGGGCAGGCAGGCAACTTCGTGATGCATTGGGCGGGCAAAAAGCCGATTCCTGTAGTATAACTACAAGCTTGCTACATCCCCGGCGTCAGCCAATAACAATGAGTCCAGCCCTTTGAACCTGTTGCAGCACATCGCCCAGTCACGTCATTTGTTACGCAAATCGGAACTCAAGGTCGCCGATCACGTGCTCCTTGATCCTGCGGCCGTGATGCACAGTTCCATGGCGGACCTGGCCCACAGCGTGGGCATCAGTGAACCGACCATCGTGCGCTTCTGCCGGGCCATCGGCTGCTCCGGCTTCCAGGACCTCAAGCTCAAGCTGGCGCAGAGCCTTGCCGCCGGGGCCAGCTTCGGCCAGTTCGCGATCCATGAAGACGATTCGGTCGCCGACTACAGCCTGAAGATCTTCGACACCACCCTGCATACCCTGATGGAGGTCCGCGAGAAGCTCGACCCGGTGGCCCTGCAGCAGGCGGTGACCGCCATGTCCCAGGCCCAGCGCGTGGAGTTCTACGGCTTTGGTGCCTCGGGCGCGGTAGCGGCGGATGCCCAGCACAAGTTCTTCCGCTTGCTGCTGACCGCAGCGGCCTATTCCGACCCGCACATGCAGGCGATGTCGGCGGTGACCTTGAAGCCGACCGATGTCGCCATCTGCATTTCCCAGTCCGGTCGTTCCAAGGACCTGCTGATCACCGCCAACCTGGTACGTGAAAGCGGCGCCTCGCTGATCACCCTGTGCCCGAGCCAGACGCCGTTGGCCGAACTGTCCACGGTCAACCTGGCGATCGACGTGCACGAAGACACCGAGATCTACACCCCACTGACCTCGCGTATCGCCCACCTGGTGGTGATCGACGTGCTGGCGATGGGCGTGGCCATGGCTCGCGGGCCGAGCCTGGTGAACCACCTCAAGAGCGTCAAGCGCAGCTTGCGCAGCCTGCGCCTGTCGCCCAAGTCGGTGAAAGCCCTGGACGACTGAGTCTCTCTGGCCGGTGATGAGGCCTCGGGGTTGTGCATCGCGCTGACGGATGCCTTCGCTGGCAAGCCAGCTCCTACAGAAAGGTAGGCGCTGTGAATGTTCATCGTCCTGTAACCGACCCGCCGCCAAACCGTAACCGCCGACGTCCATCGTGAAGCTTCCGTACTCGCATTGGGAGACTCGAAATGGCCCGGCCTTACGAAGAGAGCAACAGCGCAGTCAAGACCCGTCGTCAGCAGGAAGACCAGCGCCGCATGGAATTTCGTCGTGCGATCGAACACCGCTTCGAGCTGCGTCAGTTACAGCAGCAAATCAACGATTACCCCGAGCTGGACGCCGTCAATTACTGGCAGGCGGCGCCCGCAGCTTCCCGTCGAAGCGTTCAACCAAGCCGCTGATCTGCACCCGTTCGCTGCGGATGAATCCCAGGAACGCATGCGCTACCGGTGACAGGCGCTTGGCTTTGGCCTGCACCAGGCACCAGCTGCGCAGCAATGGCAGCTCTTCGACCGGCAACTCGACCAACCCGCCGGTCGCCAACTCAAGGTTCAGGGCGTGGCGCGTCAACAAGGCCACGCCCAGACCTGCCCGCACGCACTCGCGCTGAGCCTCGGCCGACGATACTTCGAGGATCTGGGTGAAGTGCACGCGCTTCTCCTTGAAATACTCCTCGCACGCCAGGCGTGTGCCTGAACCCTGTTCGCGCAGTACCAGCGTGTAGGGCTCCAGGTCCTGCAGGCGCAGCGGGCCCATGTGGCTCAGGGGGTGCTCCGGCGGGGCCACCGCGACGATCGGGTTGTTGAGGAAGGGCAGGAACTCCAGCTCCATGTCCTGGGGCACCATGGACATGATCACCAGGTCGTCGCGATTGTCCGAGAGCCGGCGGATCACCTGGGAGCGGTTGACCACCGTCAGTTGCAGGTGCACTTCCGGGTGCTGGCGCTTGAAGGCGGCGAACAGGTGCGGCACGAAGTACTTGGCGCTGGATTCGATGGCCAGCTTGAGCTGGCCCTGCAGCGAACCCTGCATGTCGGAGAGCTGCATGTCGAGGTTCTCCAGGCGCCCGAAGATGTCCCGGCTGGCCCGTTGCAGCGCTTCGGCGGCTTCGGTCATGTAGAGCTTCTTGCCCACATAGTCGAACAGCGGCTGGCCGATCAGCTCCTCCAACTGGCGAATCTGCAGGCTGACCGCGGGCTGGGTGAGGGACATTTCATCAGCGGCGCGGCTGTAGGAGCGTAGATCGCAGACTTCATTGAAAATCTGCAACTGACGCAATGTCAGTCTCATCAAGGACTTGCGCATTTCTTGAGGCCTCGCGCCAAGGGCTGGTGGCATGACTATAAGTCTTTACTTATGCCCAACCCAATAATTATTGATTTTTGTTAATCCCTCTGCAGAGCTAGTGTGTCGCTGCGACTGACTTGAAACATTTGGTCACGCGCCGACTCGGTCTAGCGGGTCGTCTGTTTCAACGGCTCAAGGGAACCTCCAAGTGATAAAAAAGATCCTGATCGCCAACCGTGGTGAGATTGCCGTACGAATCGTGCGTGCCTGCGCGGAAATGGGCATCCGTTCGGTAGCGATCTTCTCCGACGCCGATCGCCATGCCTTGCATGTAAAGCGCGCGGATGAGGCCCACAGCATTGGCGCCGAGCCGCTGGCCGGCTACCTGAACCCACGCAAACTGGTGAACCTGGCGGTGGAAACCGGCTGTGATGCGCTGCATCCCGGCTATGGGTTTCTCTCGGAAAACGCCGAACTGGCGGACATCTGCGCCGAACGTGGAATCAAGTTCATTGGCCCGTCGGCGGAAGTGATCCGCCGCATGGGCGACAAGACCGAAGCCCGCCGCAGCATGATCAAGGCGGGCGTGCCGGTGACTCCGGGCACCGAAGGCAACGTGGCCGATATCCACGAAGCCCTGTCCGAAGGCGACCGCATCGGCTACCCGGTGATGCTCAAGGCCACCTCCGGTGGTGGCGGGCGCGGCATCCGTCGTTGCAACAGCCGTGAAGAGCTGGAGCAGGCTTTCCCCCGGGTCATTTCCGAAGCCACCAAGGCCTTCGGTTCGGCGGAAGTGTTCCTGGAAAAGTGCATCGTCAATCCCAAGCACATCGAAGCGCAGATCCTCGGTGACAGCTTTGGCAACGTGGTGCACCTGTTCGAGCGCGACTGCTCGATCCAGCGCCGCAACCAGAAGCTCATCGAGATCGCCCCGAGCCCGCAGCTGACCCCGGAACAGCGCGCCTACATCGGCGACCTGTCGGTGCGCGCGGCCAAGGCCGTGGGCTACGAGAACGCCGGCACCGTGGAGTTCCTGCTCGCCGAGGGCGAGGTGTACTTCATGGAGATGAACACCCGGGTGCAGGTGGAACACACCATCACCGAAGAAATCACCGGCATCGATATCGTCCGCGAGCAGATCCGCATTGCTTCCGGCCTGCCGCTCTCGGTGAAACAGGAAGACATCCAGCACCGCGGCTTTGCCCTGCAGTTCCGGATCAATGCCGAGGACCCGAAGAACAACTTCCTGCCCAGCTTCGGCAAGATCACCCGCTACTACGCCCCCGGCGGCCCGGGCGTGCGCACCGACACGGCGATCTACACCGGCTACACCATTCCGCCGTTCTACGACTCCATGTGCCTGAAACTCGTGGTCTGGGCCTTGACCTGGGAAGAAGCGATGGACCGTGGCCTGCGCGCCCTGGACGACATGCGCCTGCAAGGGGTCAAGACCACCGCCGCCTATTACCAGGAAATCCTGCGTAACCCGGAATTCCGCAGCGGTCAGTTCAACACCAGCTTCGTTGAGAGCCACCCGGAACTGACCAACTACTCGATCAAGCGCAAACCCGAAGAGCTGGCCCTGGCCATCGCCGCCGCCATTGCCGCCCACGCAGGCCTGTGAGGAATAAAACAATGTCCAAGAAGATTCATGTAACCGACACCATCCTGCGCGACGCCCACCAATCGCTGCTGGCGACCCGCATGCGCACCGACGACATGCTGCCGATCTGCGACAAGCTCGACAAAGTCGGTTACTGGTCCCTGGAAGTCTGGGGCGGCGCCACCTTCGATGCCTGCGTGCGCTTTCTCAAGGAAGACCCCTGGGAGCGCCTGCGCAAACTGCGCGCCGCGCTGCCCAACACCCGCCTGCAGATGCTCCTGCGCGGCCAGAACCTGCTGGGCTACCGCCATTACAGCGATGACGTGGTCCGGGCCTTCGTGGCCAAGGCGGCGGTCAATGGCATCGACGTGTTCCGCATCTTCGACGCCATGAACGACGTGCGTAACCTGCGGGTCGCCATCGAAGCGGTGAAAGCCGCCGGCAAGCACGCCCAGGGCACCATCGCCTACACCACCAGCCCGGTGCACACCATCGAGGCCTTCGTGGCCCAGGGCAAGCAGATGGAAGCCATGGGCTGCGACTCCATCGCGATCAAGGACATGGCCGGCCTGTTGACCCCTTACGCCACCGGCGAGCTGGTCAAGGCGCTGAAGGCCGAGCTGTCGCTGCCGGTGTTCATCCACTCCCACGACACCGCCGGCCTGGCTGCGATGTGCCAACTCAAGGCCATCGAGAACGGCGCCGACCATATCGACACCGCCATCTCCAGCTTCGCCTGGGGCACCAGCCACCCGGGTACCGAGTCCATGGTCGCAGCCCTCAAAGGCAGCGAGTTCGACACCGGCCTGGACCTGGAACTGCTGCAGGAAATCGGCCTGTACTTCTACGCCGTGCGCAAGAAGTACCACCAGTTCGAAAGCGAATTCACCGCCGTGGACACCCGGGTGCAGGTCAACCAGGTGCCGGGCGGGATGATTTCCAACCTGGCCAACCAGCTCAAAGAGCAGGGCGCCCTGAACCGCATGAACGAAGTGCTGGCCGAGATTCCACGGGTCCGTCACGACCTGGGCTACCCGCCGCTGGTGACCCCGACTTCGCAGATCGTCGGTACCCAGGCGTTCTTCAACGTCCTGGCTGGCGAGCGCTACAAGACCATCACCAACGAAGTGAAGCTCTACCTGCAAGGCGGCTACGGCAAGGCTCCGGGGGAAGTCGACGAGAAACTGCGGCGCCAGGCCATCGGCAGCGAAGACGTGATTGACGTGCGTCCCGCCGACCTGCTGAAGCCGGAAATGACCAAGCTGCGTGGCGAAATCGGCGCCCTGGCGCATTCCGAAGAAGACGTGCTGACCTACGCCATGTTCCCGGACATCGGGCGCAAGTTCCTCGAAGAGCGTGAGGCCGGCACCCTGGTTCCGGAAGTGCTGCTGCCGATTCCTGAAGCGGGCGGCGTGAGCAAGCCGGGCGGTGAAGGCGTGCCCACCGAGTTCGTCATCGACGTCCACGGCGAGACCTACCGCGTCGACATCACCGGCGTCGGGGTCAAGGCCGAAGGCAAGCGCCACTTCTACCTGTCCATCGACGGCATGCCGGAAGAGGTGGTGTTCGAACCTCTCAACGAATTCGTCGGCGGTGGTGGCAGCAAGCGCAAGCAGGCGAGCGCCCCGGGCCATGTCAGCACCACCATGCCGGGCAACATCGTCGATGTGCTGGTCAAGGAAGGCGACACGGTCAAGGCCGGCCAGGCGGTATTGATCACCGAAGCCATGAAGATGGAGACCGAAGTCCAGGCAGCCATCGCCGGCAAGGTCGTGGCGATCCACGTGGCCAAGGGCGACCGGGTCAACCCGGGCGAGATCCTGATCGAGATCGAAGGCTGAGTTCAGGCCTTCATCTGCAACGCTTTACCTCGGGGAGGCTACGGCCTCCCTTTTTTTGTCCACGATTTGCCTGAGTGCATTTTAGTGCACTTATTGTCTGCAAAAATTGGCTGTATCTGCATTACAATGCATTTCGCAGAGGTAATGACGCACCAAAAGTGCATTAAATTGCAGGTAATGAATGCTACAGCTGACTTTACAGGTCCATCGCGCCGGGACGTGGAGCGATGCGATGACCCTGATTTTCGAGCATCCCGAGCAGGGCTTCACCAGCCCTTGCCGTCTGGGTTATGAGCAGTCGTACCTGGCAGGCAATCTGGAAGCCTTTGCCACGCCGCTGGCGGGATCGGTGAGTGTGCGTCTGCCGCTGACCTGGGAACTGCTGCGCAGTCCGGGCGCCCCGGCGTTCCTGTATGACATTGCGCCGACGCTCACCATGCAGCGTTTTTTGGCCGAGCGCTCGGTGGACGCGCGCCCCGCCGGCATTGCCCCCGACTTGTTCCTGCTGGCCCGATCCAGCGCGGCCCCCATGGGCAATCTGCGGATCAAGGAGTCCCTTGCCGCCATGAATGAATGGCCGCTGCTGGGGTTCTCCCGGGCCGAGGTCAGCGCCCGCGACAACCGCTTTCTTGAATACGCCCATGAACAGGGAGCGGCAATGAGCGGTGCCACCGGTGCCGTTGGCGAGGCGACGAAGCTGCTGCTGACCCAGGGGCGAGACGGGTTGCTGTACCCCGATGCGCTGTTGGAAGACAGGTTGGCGGCGTGCCACTGGCTGGTGAAATGCCCGCCAGAGCAGGCGACGCCAAATGACTGCGACATGCTCAGAAGCGAGTTCCACTACTACCGGGCGCTGCAGCAGCTGGGCATCGATACGGTTCCCGCCCAAGGCCTGGCCCTGGAAGAGGAGCGGCAGCCGAGCCTGTGGATGCGACGCTTTGATCGTCGCCTGCACGGGCAGGGTGTGGAACGGCTGGCGCTGGAGTCCATCTATTCCCTGGCGGGGTTGCCCGGCCAGAGCCTGGGCATGCGGCACACCAAGGTCCTGGGGCTGCTGGCCGAACTCTGGCGAACCGCCGGGCAGGCCTCGGCGATCCCGGAGCTGGTGGCCGACTACCTGCGTCGGGACCTGCTCAACAAGATCCTTGGCAACTCGGCCAACCATGGGCGCAATACCTGGATCATCCGTCACGAGGGCCAGGTGCAGTTGGCGCCGATCCACGATCTGGCGCCGCGAGTGATGGATGACAAGGGCATTACCCGCAGCACCAAATGGCCCGGCCGGATGGAAGTGGCGGGTGATATCGACTGGCGCCAGGTGTGTGCCAGCCTCAAGCCGCTGATCGATCCCGATGCTGCGCTGACGCGCCTGCGCGAAGATGCCGAACGGCTACGGGCCCTGCCGGACCTGCTGAGTGCCGGGGGCTTGCCCGAGGCCACCCTGAATCACCCGCGCATTTACCTGCGTGACCTGGATCGACGCCTGCAGGAGTGGGGTTTGCGATGACTACGACCCTGGAACAGCGCGGCCTGCTGATCGATAACATCCGCCAGGAACTGGCCGCTGGGCGTTTGTCGGTTGGTGATGCGGTCAAGCGCCTGCGCACTGAAGTCACCGGGTTGCATCAGAGCCAGTTCGCCAGGATGTGCCGGATTTCCCTGCGTACCCTGATCCATATCGAACACGGCGACGGCAACCCGACCCTCAAGTCGCTCAACGCGGTGTTCAAGCCTTTCGGCCTGCAGATGGGAGTGGTTTCCCTGCGCCCTTGAGCTTCACCCGCGCTGAACGTAACCCTTGCCGTAATGCCTTTCCATCCGCGCCTGGATCAGTTCCAGGCCGATGGACAGCAGCCAGTAGATCAGCGCCGCGGTGCTGAGCATTTCGATATAGCGGTAGCTGGAACGGCCGTAGGACTGGGCCAGGAACATCACTTCCCAGACCCCCATTACCGAGATCAGCGACGAGTCCTTGAGCATCGAGATGAACTGGTTGGTGGCCGGCGGAATGATGGTGCGCATGGCCTGGGGCAGGGTCACCTGCCAGAAGATCGCGCTGTCGCTCATGCCCAGGGCCAGGGCGGCCTGGCGCTGGCCTTGGGGCACGCCGAGGATGCCGGCGCGGAAGATCTCGCTGAGGTAGGCGCCGTAGTTCAGCGACAGGGCGATGATCCCGGCGGTAATGGCGCCCGGCACCACCCCCAGTTGCGGCAGGCCGAGGTAGATCAGCAGGATCTGGATCAGCAGCGGCGTGCCGCGAAAGAACGAGGCGTAGAAGCTGGCAATCCCGAAAGCCACGGCGCTTGAAGACAGGCGTGCCAGGGCGGTGATGAAGCCCAGCAGCGACGAAGCGACGATGGAGCAGGCGCAAAGGAACAGGGTCAGCGCCGCGCCCTGGAGGAAACCACTGGGGGACAGGTGCAGGCCCAGCAGGTTCGGCAGCTTGTCGAGGATGATCGAGAACTTCAGGTCGAAGCTCAGGAAGAAGCTGGCGAACAGCACCAGCAACGCGGCCCAGGTCAGGTACAGGCGGGTGCGAAAGCCCAGCAGGCGCTTGAGCAGCGGTGCAGCCACCGATTGTGGTGGCTGCGGCGGTGGCGTGTAGGCGGTCATTGGCTGATGTCGGCGCCGATCCATTTCTGCGACAGCTTGCTCAGGGTGCCGTCCTGCTTCAGCTGGGCGAAGACTTCACGCACCTTGGCATTCCACTGGGCATCGCCTTTCTCGATGGCCACCGAGTTGGGCTCGGCGTACAGCGGCTCGCCGGCCAGCTTGAAGCGCGAGTCCTGGGTCAGGCGCGGCTGGGCGGTGACCAGGTTGGTGAGGATCGCATCCAGGCGCACGCCCGGGCCCAGGCCGAGGTCCTGGAAGGCCACGTTGTCGGTGTCGTAGGGAGCGATCTGCACATTCTCGAAGGGGTATTGCAGGTGGGTGTCCTCGGCGCCTTCGATCACCAGGTTCTTGTTCAGGTAGCCCTCGTAGCTGGAGGCGGCGGTGAGGCCGACCTTCTTGTCGCTCAGGTCCTGGGCGCCGTGGATCCGTTCATCCTTGGCGTTGACCACGATTACCGCCGGCGAGGCGTAGTACTGCACCGGGAAGTCGAAGACCTCGGCGCGGGCCTTGCTCGGGGTCATGGAGCAGATGCAGATGTCGTAGCGCCCGCTCCAGCGTCCGGCGGCGATCACATCCCAGGACGGGGTTTCCAGGCGCAGCTTGACGCCGAGCTTGTCGGCCACGGCCTTGGCCACGTCGACGTCGAAGCCGTCCAGCTGGTTCTGGTCATTGAGGAACGAGAAGGGCGGATAGCTTTCCATCAGCACTCCGACCAGCTCCTTTTTCTGCTCGATACGTTCCAGGGTGGCGCCGGCGAAGGCTTGGGAAGAGGCGGCGAGAAGGGTCAGGCCGAGGGCCAGCAGCGGTTTGAAATTCATCGGAATCCTGACTGAAAAAGAGTTGTTATTAACCGAATGGTGCGTATTTAATAGTTATAAGAACGACTCCGGTAGTGAGTTATTTTCATAAGCATATGAGTAAAAAGCATATGGGCGCAGGCAATACGGTAATTCTCGATGGCGGTATGGGGCGTGAACTGCAGCGTCGCGGGGCGCCGTTCCGGCAGCCTGAATGGTCGGCCCTGGCGCTGAGCGAGGCGCCCCAGGCGGTTGAGGCGGTGCACGCGGCCTATATCGACAGCGGTGCCAACGTGATCACCAGCAACAGCTACGCGGTGGTGCCGTTTCATATCGGCGAGGAACGTTTTGCCGCTGAAGGCCAAGCCCTGGCGGCTCTGGCCGGTGAGCTGGCGCGCCGCGCAGTAGAGGCCTCCGGCAAGCCGGTGCGGGTCGCGGGTTCGTTGCCGCCGCTGTTCGGTTCCTATCGCCCGGACCTGTTCGATGCGTCCCGGGTCGAGGAAGTGCTGAGCCCGCTGGTCAAGGGCCTGTCGCCTTTCGTGGACCTGTGGCTCGCAGAAACCCAAAGCTCCATCGCCGAGGCGCGGGCTATCCACGCCGGCCTGCCCAAGGACGGCAAGCCGTTCTGGCTGTCCTTCACCCTGAAGGACGAAGAGGTCGACGAAGTGCCGCGCCTGCGTTCCGGCGAACCGGTGGCAGAAGCGGCGGCAGCGGCGGCGCAGTTGGGCGTGCAGACCCTGCTGTTCAACTGCAGCCAGCCGGAAGTGATTGGTGCGGCAGTGGATGCGGCTCGTGAAACCTTCGAGCGCTTGGGGGTGCAGATCCATATCGGCGTGTACGCCAATGCCTTCCCGCCGCAGCCCGAGGATGCCACCGCCAACGATGGCCTGTGCCCGCTGCGTGAAGACCTGGACCCGCCGGGTTATCTGCAATGGGTGGCGGACTGGCACCAGCGCGGTGCCAGCCATGTGGGCGGTTGCTGCGGCATTGGGCCGGAGCATATTGCGGTGTTGGCGCAGAAGCTCGGTTGAGTCCTTCGCCGGCAAGCCGGCTCCTACACAGGCCTGTAGGAGCCGGCTTGCCGGCGAAAATCCCGCTTACCCGCGACACTCCGCCAGCGACTTGAGCTGCCCCGAGCCGCTCTGGTTCTCATCGCTGAGCCATTGCTCGAAACCCTTGGCAATCACCGGCCATTCCCCATCCAGGATCGAGAACCACGCGGTATCGCGGTTCTGCCCCTTGGCCACCATGTGCTGGCGAAACACACCCTCGAAGCTGAAACCCAAACGTTCCGCGGCGTAGCGCGAGCGGGCATTGGCGTTGTTGCACTTCCATTCCAGGCGCCGGTAACCCAGGGCGAAGGCTTCCTTGGCCAGCAGGTACACCGCTTCAGTGCTCTTTGGCGAACGTTGCATCGGTGCACCGAAGGTTACATGGCCGATCTCGATACGCCCCTGGGCCGGGACGATGGACATCAGGCTGATGAGGCCCTGGGCCTGGCCGCTGGCGCGGTCGATCACGGTAAAGAAGTACGGGTCGCTGGCGACGGCGTGGTTAGCGAGCCAGGCATCGAACGCCGCACGCTCGGGGAAGGGGCCATAAGGCAGGTAGTTCCACAGCACGGGGTCGGCGCCAGGGCCTTGCAGCACCTGGAACAGATCGTCGCCATGGCGCGCCGGGTCGAGCCTTTCCAAACGGATGAAGCGCCCTTCAAGCAGGGTGGCCGAAGGGGCGGGAACGCCTTTCCAATCGGCGAGTGAAATCGACATGCAGTGGCTCCTTGGCAACTCAGAGGGGTTTGCGGAACTGGATGAAACCTGGGCGCTCGGCAATACGCTCATACAGCTGGATGGCTGTGGCATTGGTTTCGTGGGTCAGCCAGTGCACCTTGGCGCAGCCGTCCTGTTTCGCCTGGGTGTAGACGAACTCGATCAGTTGGCGGCCGACGCCGGTGCCGCGCTGGTCCGGGGTCACCAGCAGGTCCTGCAGGTAGCAGGAATTCTCGATGCTCCAGTTGGAGCGGTGGTAGATGAAATGCACCAGGCCCACGGCGCGCTCGCCGTCCCAGGCCAGGGCCGCGTGGGTCGGCTCGCCGGCATCGAGAAAACGCTGCCAGGTGCTTTGGGTCACGGCGTCCGGCAGTTCGGTTTCGTAGAAGCTCAGGTAGGCCTGCCATAACGGCAGCCAGGCGGCATGGTCGGCAGCGGTGACGGGGCGGATCTGGATCTGGCTCATGAAGGCTCCTTTGTTGTTCTGTACGAAAAATGTTCTGTACGCCTAACCCATCAGCCGGGACAGTTGTTGGTCGCCCAGGTCGGCGCTGGCCGCCAGCCCTTCGCGTACCCCGGCAATATCTTCGACATTGCGGTTCTGGCTGAGCTTGCGCTTGCCTTCCAGGCGCTGGATCGGCAGGGCAAAACCGACAATCGCCCGCAGCATGCTGTCGAGGTAGTCGGCCGGGGCATCGGCCACCTTCCACGGTTGTGGGCGACCGGCTTCGTGACGCTCGGTCAGGCCCTCCACCACCTTCAGCAGCCGCTGCGGGTCGGTGAATACCTCGGGTTGGCCGTAGGCGTGCACCGCCACGTAGTTCCAGGTCGGCACCACTTTGCCGTGTTCGGCCTTGCTCGGATAGAACGACGGGCTGACGTAGGCGTCTTCGCCGGTGAAAATCACCAGAGCTTCGGCACCACTGGCCAGCTCGGCGCACTGCGGATTGGCCTTGGCCAAGTGCCCGTAGAGGGTGCCATTGGCGCCCTGTTCGGGGCTCAGCAACAGTGGCAGATGACTGGCCTGCAGGCCCAGGGCACCCCAGGTCACCAGGGTCGCCAGACGGCTGTGCTGCATCACCCCGTGCAGGCGGGTGAGGTCTTCATCGACGAAAGCGCGAGGTAGGTACATAGAAAAAATCCTTGGCGAGTGGCTGCATCCTAGGCAGGCTAATGGTTCGTTGTAAGAGCCATCTCTGGTCTATTTTGTAGGTCCAATTGCCCGGGTGAACCTCGATGAACAGTGCCGTACCCCCGTTGTCCTTCAACCCTGCCGGCATCGAGCTGGACCGCCGCCAGGGCCTCAGTCGCCAGCTGTACCAGGCCTTGCGACAGCGGGTACTGGACGGGCGCCTGGCCAGTGGTACGCGCCTGCCTGCCAGCCGCGACCTGGCCGCCGCCCTGGGGATTTCCCGCAACAGCGTGGTGCGGGCCTATGACCAGCTGTACGCCGAGGGTTTTATCGAAGGGCGGGTCGGTGACGGCACCTATGTGGCGCAATTGCCGGAAACCCGATTGCCGATCAAAAAACTATCCACAAAAGTATCCACAGGGTTTTCAACAGGCTTACCCACAGGTTTATCCACAAAACAGGCAGAAATGGCTGGTGATTTATCCAGTAAAGTTATCCACAGCAGTGGCTGGCAGCGCCTGCAAACCCATCATTTGAGTACCCCGCCCAAGGGGCCGCCACGGGCTTTTCGGGTTGGCGTGCCAGCCTTCGATCTGTTCCCGTTCGAGGTCTGGGCCAAGCTGAATGCGGCTTTCTGGCGCAGGCCCGACCTCGGGCAATTGTGCTACGGCGACTCGGCGGGCGATCCGCGGCTGCGCAGCCTGATCGCCGCCTACCTGCGCAGCGCTCGGGGCCTGAACTGCACGGCTGAACAAATTGTGATCACCAGTGGCGCGCAGCAGGGCATCAGCCTTTGTGCACAGCTGCTGGTGGAGCCCGGCGACAAGGTGGCTGTGGAAAACCCCGGCTACCGCGCCGCGGGGCATGCCTTCGCCCTGGCGGGTGCGCAGTTGCAGGGCGTGGCGGTGGACCAGGAGGGCATCGACTGCCGCCAGCTGGAGCAACTGGACAGCTGCCGCCTGGCCTATGTCACGCCGTCCCACCAGTACCCCACCGGGGTGATCATGAGCCTGGCCCGGCGCCTGGAGCTGCTGGCCTGGGCCGAACGCAGCCAGGGCTGGATCATCGAGGACGACTACGACGGCGAGTACCGCTACAGCGGTGCGCCCCTGGCCCCCCTGGCGGCGTTGGACCGCCAGGGCCGGGTGATCTACGTCGGGACCTTCGGCAAGGTCGCCTTTCCGGCCCTGCGCCTGGGCTACCTGGTGCTGCCGCCGACCCTGGTCCAGGCCTTCGCCCAGCGCCGGGCGGTGGACGTGCGCCATTCCGAGGTCAGTACCCAGGCGGTGATGGCCGAGTTCATGGCCGCCGGGCACTTCCAGCGGCATATCCGGCGCATGCGCCGGGCGGCCCTGAGCCGGCGCAACACCTTGCTGGCGGCCTGGCCGCAGGCGATCGGCGGCGTCGGGCCACTGCCCGGCGTGGCGGCGGGGCTGCACCTGACGGTGCGGGTCGACAGCCTGGCGCGGGAACAGGAACTGCTGGCCCAGGCCGCCAGTGTGGAGGTCGAGGTCGCCGGCCTGAGCAGCTACTGGCTGCCGCAAACCACCTTGCCCGAGGACCAGCGGGCCGGGCTGGTGCTGGGCTTCGCGGCTGTGCCGGAAGCCGATATACAGGCTGCGGTAAGCCGTTTGCGCCAGGCCTGGCGGGCCTGACGCGGTATACTCGCGAGCATTTCCCGCGCGAGAACCCCCATGAGCCAGACCCTCTCCCTGGCGCCTGAACGCAAGTTCGGCGCCCCGCTGTTCGCCTTGCTGCTGCTGGTGGCCGGTGCTCTGTTCCTGCAAGCCCAGGTGGGTGCCCGCCAGGTGCTGCTGTTGCTGCTGGGCGCTGCCCTGGGGCTGACTCTGTACCACGCGGCCTTCGGCTTCACCTCGGCCTGGCGGGTGTTCATCCGCGACCGGCGTGGCGCCGGCCTGCGAGCGCAGATGGTCATGCTGGCCCTGGCGGTACTGCTGTTCTTCCCCGCGCTGGGGGCGGGCAGCCTGTTCGGCCAGCCGGTGGTGGGGCTGGTGGCGCCGGCCGGCGTCTCGGTGATCTTCGGTGCCTTCATCTTCGGCATCGGCATGCAGTTGGGCGGCGGTTGCGCCTCGGGCACCCTGTTCACCGTTGGCGGCGGCAATGCGCGGATGCTGGTGACCCTGGCGTTCTTCATTTGCGGTTCGCTGATCGCCACCCATCACGTCGACTGGTGGTTTGCGCTGCCGTCGCTGCCGCCAATCTCTATCGTCCAGAGTTTTGGTGTAGGCCCGGCGCTGGGCCTGAGCCTGTGCCTGTTCGCGCTGATCGCGGTGCTCACCCTGACCCTGGAAAAGCGCCGTCATGGCAGCCTTGAAGCTCCGGTCCCCAGCGAGCACCAGGGCTGGCGCCGGCTGCTGCGCGGCCCCTGGCCGCTGGTCTGGGGCGCGGTAGCCCTGGCTCTGCTGAACTTTGCCACCCTGGCCCTGGCGGGGCGCCCATGGGGCATTACCTCGGCGTTCGCCCTGTGGGGCGCCAAGGTCGCCAGCGGGCTGGGGGTGGACGTAGGCAGCTGGGTGTTCTGGCAGGGCGCGGCGAATGCCAAGGCGCTGGCGGCACCGGTGTGGCAGGACATCACCAGCGTCATGGACATCGGCATCGTCCTGGGTGCGTTGCTGGCGGCAGGATTGGCGGGACGTTTTGCCCCCAACCTGAGAATCCCCACCCGTTCCCTGGTAGCGGCGGTAATCGGCGGCCTGCTGCTGGGCTACGGTTCGCGCCTGGCCTATGGCTGCAACATCGGCGCCTACTTCAGCGGCATCGCCTCCGGCAGCCTGCATGGCTGGCTGTGGCTGGTGGCGGCCTTCATCGGCAACGGCGTGGGCGTGCGCCTGCGGCCCTGGTTCTTCGCCGAAGAGCGCACCCCCCAAGGCCTCACCGGCTGCTAAACGCCACTGTGTAGGAGCCGGCTTGCCGGCGAACAGCGGCGACGCGGTCTATCACCCACCGCGTCCTCGTCGTTCGCCGCCCACCAGAACACCGCCCGTGTGCTTGCGCCGGATCAGGTCCCGGACTTGATCTTGGTCCAGGCCCGGGTCCGCGCCCGCTCTGCATCACGGGGCAACGGCTGCAGCGTGTACAGGGTGCTCATGGCCGCTTCTGTCGGATACAGGTTGGGGTTGTTGCGGATCGAAGGGTCTACCAGTCCGGTCGCGTCCTTGTTCGGGTTGGGATAACCGACAAAGTCGCTGACCGGGGCAATCACCTGGGGTTGCAGCAGGTAGTTGATGAAGGTGTAGGCATCTTCCGGGTTCTTCGCGCCCTTGGGGACCGCCAGCATGTCGAACCAGATCGGCGCGCCTTCCTTGGGCAGGCGCATGTCCACGGTCACGCCGTTCTTGGCTTCTTTGGCGCGGTTGGCGGCCTGGGAGAAGCTCCCCGAATAGCCCACGGCCACGCAGATATCGCCATTGGCGATGTCGGCCATGTACTTGGACGAGTGGAAGTAGGTGATGTACGGCCGGATCTTCATCAGCAGCGCTTCAGCCTTCTCGTAGTCCGCCGGTTTCTTGCTGTTGGGGTCCAGGCCCAGGTGCTGCAAGGCCAGGGGCAGGATTTCCGACGGCGAATCCAGCAGGGCCACGCCGCACTGCTTGAGCTTGCTGATGTTCTCTTCCTTGAAGATCAGGTCCCAGCTGTCCACCGGCGCCTTGTCCCCCAGGGCGGCCTTGATCTTGTCCGGGTTGAAGCCGATCAGGATGGTGCCGTACATGTAGGGCACGGCGAACTTGTTGCCCGGGTCGTTGGCCTCGATCAGCTTCATCAGCTTGGGGTCCAGGTGGTTCCAGTTGGGCAGCTTGCTGCGGTCCAGGGGCTGGAACACCCCGGCCTCGATCTGCTTGGCCAGGAACACGTTGGACGGCACCACCACGTCATACCCGGAGTTGCCGGTCAGCAGCTTGGCCTCCAGGGCTTCGTTGGTGTCGAAGATGTCGTAGACCAGCTTCACCTGGCTGTTCTGGGCCTTGAAGTCTTCCAGGGCCTTGGGGGTGATGTAGTCGAACCAGTTGTACACCCGCAGGGTGCGTTCTTCGGCGTGGGCGGCGGTCCCCAGCAGGCTGGCGCACAGGGCGGGGATCATTAAGCGTTTGAGTCTTTGCATGATGCGAATCCCTCACTGGGCGCTTTGGAAGCCTTCGAGAACGTTGACGGCGTTGATGCCGATTTCCTCTACCGCATAACCGCCTTCCATGACGAACAGCGTCGGCTTGCCGAGGGCGGCGATGCGCTTGCCCATGGCCAGGTAGTCCGGGCTGTCGAGTTTGAATTGCGAGATCGGGTCGTCCTTGAAAGTGTCCACGCCCAGGGACACCACGATGATGTCGGCGCCATAGCGCTGGATTTCGTTGCAGGCCTGCTCCAGGGCTGCGCTCCACGCATCCCAGCCGCTACCGGCGGCCAGCGGGTAGTTGAAGTTGAAGCCTTCCCCGGCGCCTTCGCCGCATTCGTCGGCATAGCCCAGGAAGAACGGGAACTCGGCTTCCGGGTGGCCGTGGATCGAGGTGAAGAGCACGTCGCTGCGCTCATAGAAGATCGACTGGGTGCCGTTGCCGTGGTGGTAGTCGACGTCGAGGATCGCGACCCTCCTGTGGCCCTGATCGAGGAACGCCTGGGCAGCAATGGCGGCGTTGTTCAGGTAGCAGTAGCCGCCCATCAGGTCGCCGGCGGCGTGGTGTCCCGGTGGCCGGCACAGGGCGAAGGCACTGTGGGCGCCATTCTGGATATGGGCCTGGGCGGTCAGCGCCACCTGCGCCGCGCTATAGGCCGCCTGCCAGGTGCCGGCGGTGATCGGCGCGCCGCCGTCGAAGCTGTAGTAGCCGAGCTGGCCGTGGAGGCTGGTGGGAATCACGCTGCGCAAGGTACGCGCCGGCCAGGTGTAGGGCAGCAGGTCGCCGTCGATGCCCTGTGCCGCCCAGCGCGCCCAGGCGCCCTTGAAGAAGTCCAGGTAGGACCGGCTGTGGATGCGCTCGATGGGCTCCAGGCCGAAGTCCTTGGGTGCCTCTACCGGCCCCAGGTTTTGATGTTTCACCCGATCCAGCACGTGGTCGGCCCGGGAAGGCATTTCGAAGCAGGGCATCAGTTGCCCGTCGATGAGTTCGCAACGGCCGTGGTGCAGGTGGTGATCGTCCGAGTAGATCGTCAGCATTTTCTTGTTCTCCGCAGGCTGATTCGGTGGAGCACAGTCTTGCGGGGCGCGGGGTTTGGGAGAACGGCAGGAGCGGCCAAAAGGGGATTGATGTGGCCAAAGTGTTTGACCGAAATTCGCCCCTTAAAGAGGCATGGCGCCCCGTTGCGGGGCGCCATCCGGTTTCAGCTGGCAGGCGGGGTAGGGGCGTAGCGCTGCAGGACCTTGAGCATGTCCTCGCGTTTTTTCCGGGCAATGGCTTCCAGCAATATTGCGTAGCCCTTTTTCTCGCAGTGCTGGCCGACATTCGGGTCGGCGCCTTTCTCCAGCAGCAGGGTGAACATCTCCAGGGTGTCCTGCTGGCTGACGGAGGGCGACTGGGCGTCGGCGGAGGTCTTGTCGGCGACCAGGGTCAGCAGGCTTTCGCCGACGGGCTGGTTGTTGCAAACGGCACGGCCGTAGCTCAGGTTGAGGTTGGCGCCGGCCGCTATCAACTGCTTCATGGCCACGTAGTTGTTGCCCGAGAAGGCCCGGTACAGTGCGGTTTCGCCGTCATTCTTGTTGCGCAGGTCGAGGTTCTGCGGGTACTGCAGCAGCCAGCTGAAGCCTTGCAGGCTGCGCTTGTTCTCGGCCATCTGCATCAGTGGCGTCACGCCCTGGCTGTCGGGTTCGTCGATGGCCACGCCAGCCTCGATGAGGAACTTCAGGCGCCCGCCCTGGCTCAGGTCGGGGCTGTCGCCCAGGTCGCGGCGCATGGCCAGGGTCGCCAGGGTGGTCCAGTTGTACAGGCCGCTGGTGTGGGCGCCGTGCTCCAGCAGCAGCCGGGCGATGTCCAGGTGCGGTGCGTCCAGGGCGTGCAACAAGGCGCTGCGGCCATCGTCGGCCATGACCTCGCCGCTGATGCCACTGGCCAGCAGGCGCTGCACTTCGCTCAGGTCGCCGGCATCCACCGCGTCCACCAGCGGCCAGAAGGCCTGGCAGTCCCGGGGGTTGGCGGCGTTCAGGCCCAAGCGCTGCAGCACCCGGGGCGGGATGCTCATCTGGCGCTTCAGGCGCAGGCCGCAATACACCCGGTAACCCTCGATGGCCCGGCCCTGGTGGATGTTGTCCTGCGTGCGTTGTTGGTAGATCGCCCAGTCCAGGTCCGCCAGGTTGAGGTAGGTCGGCATGCGCCCCGGGTCGCGGCGCAGCACTTCCTTGAGCCAGGGGCGGGCGGTTTGCAGCTGCCCGGCTTCGCTGGTCCAGTAGGCGATGTCGTTGAGCAGGCCGGCGTATTCACGGCGCTCGGTGGCGATGCTGCGAAAGTCATGGGTGACGAAGAAGTCTTCCACTTCGCGGATGCCCGGCAGTTTGTCCTTGGCCGTGCGCAGTTGTTCGTGCAGCGCGCGGAACTCTTTCCACAGGCTGTCCGGGGTCGAGGCTGGCGCAGGCACAAAGGCATTGACGGTGATCGGCCCGCTGCCTTGGGTGAAGGGGCGGAACCACGGCGGGAATGTCTCCAGGGCCTGCAACCACTGCCGCCCGGTTTCCTCGCTGATGGGTTGCAACGGGGTGAATTCCATCTGGCCAAGGTCCTGGCGGTGACTGATGGCCAGCAACGGGTGTTGCGGATCGCGTTGGTCGATCAGCAGGTAGCGCCCGCTAAGTTGCCATTCGGATGGCTCCTTGCACTGGAAGCTCAGGGGCGTCAGGGTGATGCCGGGGACCAGGCTGTTGCTTGTGGGCCAGATGTCGTTGACCTGGATGTCATCGCCCGGGGTCACACAGGCCCGCAGCTCTTCAGGGCTGAACAGGGCCATCGGCGGCGACTTGTAGACCCGCTGCCGGTACTGCAGGTCCTGATAGGCATTGAAGTAGAACAGCCCGCGGTACTGGCTCAGGACAATCCGCAGCGGCATCCGCGCCAGGCCCGGCAGGGGGAACGGCTTGAGCTCCAGGGTGGCGGTTTCCGGGTAGTCGAGGACGAAGTTGCGGCGCATTCCCGACCATTTGAACCAGGCCAGGTCCAGGTCGAAAGCCTGGGCCACGGGGGTGGCAGCCAGCAGTGCCAGCGCCAGGCCAAGCCCGCGAATGCCGATGCGCCGGGCGATGGCGCCTGAGAATAGCTTCAACGTTGCAGTCCCTTGCCGATAGAAAGCTCGGCAATGTAATGCAATCGGCACTGTTGTGCCGGGCTTTGTTTCAGAGGCGCAGCGGGTTCGGCGCCACGCCTCAAAGACGAAACGTCGTCGCCGGCGGTGGCGGCGCAAAGCCTTGCAGCACCTTGAGCATGTCGTCGCGCTTGCGCCGGGCCATGATCTCCAGCAGCCAGGTGTAGCCGTTGTTCTTGCAGTAGCGGCCGACGTTGGGGTCGGCGCCACGTTGTAGCAGCAGGGTGAACATGTCCAGGCTCTCTTGCTGGCTGACCCAGGGATTGATGACTTCGGGCGAGCCCTGTTCGGCGACGATCATCAGCAGGCTTTCGCGAATCGGCTGCTGTGCGCAGAAATCGCGGCCGTAGCTCAGGTTGAGGTTGGCACCGGCCGCCACCAGTTGCCGGGCAGCAGCGTAGTTGCCTCCCTTGAGCGCCAGGAATAGCGCGGTTACGCCGTCTGGCCCGCTGCGTTTGTCGAGGTCCTGGGGGTGCAGCAGCAGCCAGTTGAAGCGCTCGATGTCCTCGCGGTTTTTCGCCATTTCCTGCAGCGCGGTGCCACCCTGGGCGTCCTGCTCATCGATGGCGGCGCCGGCCTGCAACAGGAACCCAAGGCGCTTGGCCCGGTTCAGGTCGGGGTTGTCCTTGAGGTCGCGGCGCATGGCCAGGACCACCTGGGTTCGGCCGTTGTACTGGCCGTCGGGGCGGGCGCCATGGGCCAGCAACAGCCGGGCGATGTCCAGGTCTGGCTTGTCCAGCGCGTGCAACAGCACCGGGCGCCCGTCGGCGGCGATGACGTCGCCGCTCAGGCCGTTCTCCAGCAGGCGCCGGACTTCGCCCGCGTCACCCTGGTCCACCGCCGTCACCAGCGGCCAGGCGCTTTGGCAGGCCGGTTCGCTGGGTGCCTCAAGGCCCAGGCGTTGGGTGACCCTGGCGGGGACCCCAAGTTGGCGTTGCAGGCGCAGCCCGCAATACAGCCGATAGTTCTCCATGGCCCGGCCCCGGTGCCGGGTGTCCGCGGGCTGCTGTTCGTACAGGCGCCAATCCAGGTCCGCCAGATTGAGGTAGGTCGGCATGCGCCCCGGGTCGCGACGCAGCACGTACGCCAGCCAGGGGCGGGCGCTCTGCAACTGGCCGGCCTCGGTGGCCCAATAGGCGATGTCGTTGAGCAGGCCCGGGTAGGTACTGCGCTCGGGGGCGATCGCGCGAAAGTCTTGACGGCTGAAGAACTCTTCCACCCGAGCGATGCCCGGGGCCTTGTCTTTGGCATCGCGCAATTGCGTGTGCAGCTGGCGAAATTCTGTCCAGACCTGCTCCGCGCTGGGCGGCGGCGCATAGGGCTTGACGCTGAGCTGGCCGCTGCTGGCGTCAAAGGGTTCCAGCAGCTTCGGGTACTTCTGCAGGGCTTGCAGCCATTGCTGCTGCAGTTCGGGGCTGGTCGGTTGCTGCGGGGTGAAGTCGATCCGTGCCTCGCCCTGGCGCTGACCGATGGCCAGCAACGGCCGCTGGGGATCGCGGCTGTCCACCAGCAAGTAGCGATTGCTCAACTCCCAGCCTGGGCTCTGGCAGTCGAAACTCAGCTTGGTCAGGCTCAGGGCGGCTTCCAGTTGCTTGCTCGGCGGCCAGTTGTCGGTGGCCTCAACGGGTCGCTGCTCGGGCACGCAGACCTGTAGCGCCTGGGCATCGAACAGCGGCAAGGGCGGCGACTTGTAGACTCGCTGCCGGTACTGCCCATCCGCATAGCCATTGAGATAGAACAACCCTTGGTATTGGCTGAGGATCACTCGGGCCGGCGCCTGGGCCAGCCCGGGCAGGGGAAAGGGTTCGAGTTGCAGCGTGGCGGTTTCCGGGTCGTCCAGGAGGATGTCGCTCTGCATCTCCCACCATTTGATCTTGGACAGGTCGAACGCCTGGGCGACAGGGACGCCAGCCAGCAGCACCAGTGCCAGGCAAAGCCTGCGAATGCCGATGGCGTGTGTGAATAGGTTCAAGCGTGCAGTCCCTTGCCGGTAGAAAGGTCGGCAATGTAATGCAATCGCCAGCGTTGTGCCGGGGTTTTTGTCAGGGCCGGAACTGGCTCGGCGCCACGCCGCTCCAGCGGATGAAAGCATGGCGAAAGCTCGCGGTTTCGCTGAAGCCCAGGGCCTCGGCGATGCGGTAGATGGGCATCTGGTCTTCGCAGAGCATCTGCTTGGCGCGCTCGAAGCGCAGCTCGTCCAGCAGTTCCTGATAGCTGCACCCCAGGTCCCGCAGGTGGCGGCGCAGGGTCCGGGCCGAGCAGTTCATCTGTTCCGCCAGCCCCTCCAGGCCCGGTGCGGCGTCCAGCTGCGCCGCCAGCAACTGGCGGATGCGCCCCAGCCAGGCCTGGCGCCCGGTGAACTCGGTGTTCTGCTTGCGGCAGCGTTCGGCCATGGCCTGGTGGGTGATCACGTCCGCCAGGGGCAGGGGCTGGTCCAGCCAGCGCTGGTCGAAGGCGAAGGCGTTGCTGCTGGCGTTGAATTGCAGCGGGCAGTCGAAAGGTTCGCGGTAGCGTTGCTGATAGTCCGGGGCCGGGTAGTCGAAGCGCGCGCCCAGTAGCGGCAGGGCGTGGCCCAGCAGGTCGTCGCAGATGACCTTCAGCGACACCAGGCAGAACTCGGTATTGAACGCGGCCAGGGCCGGGCTTTCGCGGTAGTCGGCGGCGGTCAGCCAGATGCGCGAACCGTCGGTTTCCAGGCTCAGTTCGAAAAGTGTTCCCATCAGCGCCGGATAGCGCAGCGCCAGGCGCAAAGCGTCACCTAAGGTGGCACTGGTGAGCAGGGCATAGCCGAGCATGCCGTAGGAGGAAACGTGCATGCGCCGGCCCAGTTCCAGGCCGATGTCCCGTTGCAAGGCCACGGCGTTGGCGCACACCAGCATTTCCTGGTTGGTGGTGATGCGAGTGTCGGCGCGGCTCAGGTCGGCGGGGTTTATACCGCTGCCGGCCAACAGCGCGCCGCCGGCCTGGCCCTGGTCCTTGAAGGTGTTGAGGATCAGGGAAACCGCATTGAGGGTGGTGAGGTGCGAGTGCAGCATGCGCAGATTCCAGCCTGGGAAAGACCCTTAACCGGAGCAAGTTGCATGCCGCCCGCGATCAGGCCTGCGGTTTGCCGGCCAGCGACATGCGGCATTCCCGGCGTTGTGTGGCTAGTGACTTGGCGCATTGATTGGTGCAACCTGCCTGCCATTCACCGCCTGAGGTGGCGGTGCAGCAACCCCGATAAAGGACTATGTATGACCCTCATTCCTGCGCGTTCCCTGCTTCTGGTGTCCGGCTTGCTCCTGAGTTCGCTGTGCCTGGCCGAGGCTGAGCCAGGCAGCGAAAGCACCATCAAGGACTCTGCCAAGTCAGCCGTCTCGTCAGCCATCTCGGCAGGCAAGAACCTCTTGGGCGGCGTCAGCGAAGGTGTGCTCGATGGTCGCCAATCGGCGCAAGGCGTCGACGGTGCGTCGATCATTTCCTCCCGTGAGCAAATGAAAGGCCGCGTCGAGGTCCAGGTATTGAAGACCGAAGCCGTCGGCGACAGCTTCAACGTCACCCTGGGTTTCAAGAACAGCAGCGACAGCCAGTTGCGGCTGATCAACCTCAAGCAGACCGGCGCCCTGCTGGCGATCGACCAGGACGGTTACGCCAACAACCTGACTGTCAGCCTCGACAACCCGGACGAAGTCACCATCCCGGCCAAGGCGGCAGTGCGGCAGAAGTTCGTGTTTGAGGGGCCGATCGAGAGTTCGAGTTCGGTGCGGGTCTGGGGCCAGGATTATTCGGTCAAGAAGTAACCTGACAGCCCCCGCTGTTTGTCGTCGAGCCGGCGGCTACTGCATAGCTACCGGCTCCCGAGCTTCAGCCCAACTCGCCACACAGGTCGAGTTCCACCAGGCGCCGCACTTCGGCGGTTTCCAGCCCGGCGCCGAGCAGCGCATTGAGCTTGCCGAACGCCGCTTCGCGGGTCATGCCGCCACCGGACAGCACGCCCACGCCGCGCAGGCGGCTGCCGGCTTCGTAGATGTCCAGCTCGACACCGCCTTCATGGCACTGGGTCACGGCCAGCACCACGATGCCTTGCTGCTGTGCGCGCTTGAGGCTGGCGAGGAACGCCGGGTTGTCGCTGGGGCCGGTGCCGCTGCCGAAGCATTCCAGCACCAGGGCCTGGATGCCGCTGTCGAGCACGCCGTCCAGCAGATCGGCGCCGATGCCGGGGAACAGCGGCAGTACGCCGACCTTGGCCAGTTGCCTGGCTTGGCGGTAATCCAGCCCGGCGGGAATCGCCTCGGCCCTGGCGCCGCCGCCATTGCGCTTCAGGGCGGCGAACGGGTGACGGCCGAAGCTGCGGATTTTCGCGCAGCGGGTCGGTGCCAGCAGCTCGCCGTGGAAGTACAGGTGCACCCCGGGGCCAGGCCCTGGCCCAGGGCCGACAGGGCGCCGCTGAGGTTTTCCCAGGCATCGCTGTCGGGCACACCCGCTGGCAGCATCGAGCCGGTGAACACCACGGGCGCCGGCAGGCCCAGCAACTGGAAGCTCATGGCGGCGGCGCTGTAGGCCAGGGTATCGGTGCCATGGAGGATCAGCACGCTGTCGCAGCCCTGGTCCACGGCTTCGACCACCGCTTCACGCAGGCGCTGCCAGTAGTCGGGGGTCATGTTGGCGCTGTCGATCAGCGGCGCCATCTCGCGAAAGCGCCAGGCCGGCAGCACCAGCCCGGGCTGGCTGTCGAGGTAGGCGCGCATGCGCACGTCGAAACCCGAGGCCGGGGCCAGGCCGTCGGCGCTGGCCTGCATGCCGATGGTGCCGCCGGTGTAGAGCACCATGACGTGCTGGGCGCCAGGGTAGGTCGAAGGGGTCATGGGATTCTCCGAAACGGTGAGTACCTGTGGGAGCGGGCAAGCCCGCTCGCACATTTATCGCACTGTAACCGACGGGTGCAGAGGATGCGCCCGTCGTTCACCCGTCAGCGTTGCGCTGCGGGCACGCCTTGCGGCTCGGCCTCGGCGGTGGCCGAGGGTTCGGCGGGCCAGGCCTTCAGGTCCAGGTCCAGATCGGCGAACTTGCGCGAGTCGAACACCGGCTGGGCGACGCCGGCGCGGCGCTGCTCGTCGTAGTCGCGCATCACCCGCAGGCCGACCTTGAACAGCATGGCCAGGGCCACCAGGTTGACGAAGGCCAGGCAGGTCATGGTGATGTCGGCGAAGGCGAACACGGTCGAAAGGTCCTGCATCGAACCCCATACCACCAGCGCCAGCACCAGGCCGCGGAACAGCATCAGCACGGTGCGGTTGCGGGTGAGGAACTGCAGGCTGTTCTCGCCCAGGTAGTAGTTGTAGAGGATGCAGGTGAAGACGAACAGCGACAGCGCGACGCTGACGAACAGGCGACCCCAGTCACCGACCACGGCGGCCAGCGAGTTCTGGGTCAGGACAATGCCGTCGCCTTCGAAGCCCGGGGTGTAGAAGCCCGACAGCAGGATCAGCAGCGCGGTGCAGGTGCAGATCACGAAGGTGTCGAGGAACACGCTGAAGGCCTGGACCACGCCCTGGGCGCCCGGGTGCTTCACGGCGGCCACGGCAGCGACGTTGGGCGCACTGCCCAGGCCCGCTTCGTTGGCGAACACGCCACGCTTCACGCCCATGACGATGGCGCTGCCGAGCAGGCCGCCGAAGGCCGGGTCGAGGCCGAAGGCGCTCTTGATGATGGTCTCCAGCATGGCCGGCACTTGTTCGATCTGGGTGCCGATCACGTACAGGGTCACGGCGATGTAGGCCAGGGTCTTGATCGGGACCAGCAGGTCGGACACTGCGGCGATGCGCTTGATGCCGCCGATGAAGGTAATGGCCAGCAGCACCGCCAGGACGATGCCGGTGTGGCTTGGGTCGAAGGCAAAGGCGTCCTGCAGCGAGTGCGTCACGGTGTAGGACTGCAGGCCGATGAAGGCGAAGCCGTAGGTGACCAGCAGCAGGATGGAGAACACCACCGCCATGCCTTTGCGCTTCAGGCCGTGCTCGATGTAGTAGGCCGGGCCGCCGCGGTACAGGCCGTCGCCGTCGGCGCGTTTGTAGACCTGGGCCAGGGTGCACTCGAAGAAGCTGCTGGACATGCCGACCAGTGCGGTCACCCACATCCAGAACACCGCGCCAGGGCCGCCCAGGGTCACGGCGATACCGACACCGGCGATGTTGCCTGCGCCCACCCGGCCGGCGAGGCTGAGCATCAGCGCCTGGAACGAGCTGAGCTGGCCGCCGCTGCTTTTCAGGCTGTCGCGGAACACCGCGAACATGTGGAGGAAGTGGCGCAATTGAACGAAACGCGAGCGGATCGTGAAGTAGCTGCCGAGCCCGACAATGAGCACGATCAGCACTTTCCCTGAGAGGAAGTCGTTGATGACTTCGAGCATGGATTATTCCTCGCTGTTTTTTGTGTAGGCAAAAGCAGAGCGGACGGAAACATTCTGTTACACCGCTGATTGCACGCACGGCAAAGCGGTGGGGCGATTGTTCGTCCCGGTTCTCTATTCGCGGGTTGTTATTAGTTCGGGTTTCCCGTGGGTTTGAGCCTCGTTACCGACGGCTGACCACGTGAAGAGGGGGCGCACTATACCGGTGCGCGGGCTCGCCGTCTGCATGTTGCGCGTCGAGCCGAGGAACGGCAGGCTGTACGGGGGGCTGAATCGGTTCTTGTCGCGCCCCTCAAAACCCCGCGAACAGGGGCCTCAAGGGGCCCGCATCATCCCCGCGATACCGTTGCCAACCGTAGGAGCTGGCTTGCCAGCGAAGGGGCCCGTTTGAGCGGCGCCCGTCTTGAAGGCTTGTTCGCCGGCAAGCCGGCTCCTACGGGATTACAGCCAGAATTCCTCTCGGCGTTCTTGGAAGTCCTTCAGTTCACCTTGTTCCAGTAATTGGCGAATCCACGGCCCCAGCAGATCCAGCGAGCTGTCCAGAGGGGTGGGCCGGTGCCAGCGCAGCGGCACCTGGGCAAAGCGCTGCTGGTTGGCGCTGACTTTTTCCAGGATCTGCCGGTCCTGCTTGAGGATCACCTTGAACAAGGGTTGCAACACAGCGCGCTTGAGCCAGCCCGGCAAGCGGCCGCGGGCCGTGGCGATGCGCGCGAACAGGCGCAGTTCGCCCTCGGCGGCCGGGCTGAGCCAGGCGCTGACCAGCAGGTTGAGCCGTCCCTGGCGGTCGCGGTATTCGATTTCCGCCAGCCCCGGCAGGCGAAAGCGCCCCATGCTGAGGCCGCGTTCGCCTTCGAACAGTCGGGAGATCAGTCCGGATTGGGTGCCTTCTTCGCTGTATTGGGCTTCGACCCCGTCTTCCAACTGATGCACCCAGGCACGAATGCGCTGGCGCTGGCGGTCGTGGCGAATCCATCCGGCATGCACGAAGTGGGTGTGGAAGCCGTCGAGGAAGTTCTCCGCGGCGTCCTGCAAGCTGCACTGCACTCGGTCGCTGATCCAGAACACATCCAGGGCCTGGGCCTGCTCGGCGGCGGCCACCGGCGGGGCATTCGGCCGTTCGCTGGCGAGGCTGGCCCAGACCAGCCCCTGGGTTTCGCAGCTGTGCAGCGGCTGCAACAAGGGCTGGCTGCACCGCTGCTGCTCCTGGCCGGGCAGCTGAGTACAACGGCCCTGGGGGTCGAAGCGCCAGCCGTGGTACGGGCACTGGAGCTGCCCGTCGCGCACCCGCCCGGCGCTCAGTGGCGCAAAGCGGTGGGGGCAGCGGTCCGGCAGCACGGCGGCGGCGCCGTCGGCATCGCGAAACAGCACCAGCGGTACGCCGTGCAGGGTGCAGGCCAGGGGCTGCTTGTGCAGCTGCCGGCTCAGGGCGACGGGCCACCAGCCCGCGTGACTGTTCACAGTTTGAGCTTCCTCATCAGCGGTACGCCGATTCGTTGCAGCAGCAGGCTCATCAGTTGCAACACCAGGCGCCGCGGCCAGGGCAGGTGGGCGACGTGGATCAGGCTGTATTCGATCTCTGGCTCACCGCCGCGCAGGCGCTTGAAGGCGGCGGCGCCGGAACTGAAGTTGAGCACCTGACGGCGGTTCACCGCCTCTTGCAGGCACAGCCTAGTCAGCTGCCGGTACAGGCCGGCGCGCTGGGGCAGGGCGGTGTCGTAGCCGACGATGGGGGTGCTGATCAGCGCGCTGTTGGCGAACCAGCCCAGGGCGCCGTCAATGCGCCCTTCGGCGTTGCGCAGGGCGCGCACATCCAGCCAGCCTTCGGCCTGCCCGCGTTGCAGCCAGTGGGCGCTGTAGTGGGGGTTGAGGCGGCTGTATTTGTCCAGGTAGAGCAGGTTGTACAGCTGCTCGATGCGCTGGAAGTCAGCCTCGTTCAACTCGCTGCCGGGCACCACCGTATACGGGCTGCGGCGCAGCAGGGTGGCATCCAGGCGAGTGTTGTGGTGGCGCAGGAAGGCTGAATGTTCGCCCTCGCGGCCGTCGAACAGGTACACCTGACGGCTGGGAATCGCCAGGTAGCCCAGGGCTTGCAGGCGCTTGCGCAGTTCGCGGTTGTTGAAGTCGTTGAGCGAGCGAAAGCCAAAGCCGTGGTCGGGAAACTGCCGGCGCAGCAGTTCGGTGATCGCCGGCAAATCCGAACCATCCCAATCGGCGGGGTAGAGGTTGGTCGACAACAGCCAGTTATTGACCTGCACCAGGCGGTCGACCTTGGCCGCGCTCAGTAGTCGGTCCACGCCCTGGGTCAGCAGCTTCAAGGGCCAGGCCAGCCAGGGCCGTTTCAGGCGCTGCAGTTCTTCCCGGGCGTAGCCGCTGTAGGCGGTTTGCGGCGAGACCACGTAACAGTTATCCACAGGGTCGTGGCCGTGGTTGATGCTCACCGGGAACTGATGATGGCCGGTGTCCAGCAGGGCCAGGGCGGTGCTGACGTTGCCGATCAGCGCGCCGCCGGCGCAGGTGCGCACGTATTGCCGGGCGTGGCTGTCGCCGGTGCTCGGGGGCTCAAGGGCCAGTTGCTCGGGCAGCAACAGTTTCATCGGCGCGGCGCTCCCAGGGGTTGGCCGTTCCACTCGATATCGGCGGTGGAGGCGGCCAGCAGCCCGCAGCGGCGGGTCAGGGCGCGGCCGATGATCTCGCTCAGGCTCAGCAGCTGGGCGGTCAGCGGGCCGCGATCGCCGTCCTGGACGATCACGTCCCGGGCTTGTTGGTAGTCGTGCCAGAACGTGCGGCTCAAGGCCCGTTGCGGCGCCGCCAGAAGCAGCATGGCCAGGGCGATCATCCGCGGTTCCAGGGTCGCCTCCAGTGCTGCGTCGGCTTCGCTGCCCAGCGCCGCTACCAACTGCACGCGCTGGTCGTCGAACAGGTGCACGCCGCTGGTGGCTCTGGGGTTGCACTCCAGGACATGGAAGCGGCCCTGCTGGTCTTCGATGAAGTCGAAACCCACCTGCCCGGTGTAGCCGGTGGCCTGGCCGAACTGCTCAAGAAAGGCGCGGATCGGCGCCGGGGCGCAGCTGTGAAAGTAGATCCCCGAGCCGCGCCCGACCCGGTAGCACGGCTGGTAGCTGCTGTGGGCGCGCAACTGGCCATCCACCAGCACGCTGAAGCTGCAGTACTCCTGGCCGGGGACAAAGCGCTGGGCCACCCAGGGCGCATCGCTACTGGGCCGGACTTTCGCCAGTTGCGCCGGGCTCGGGCGGATCAGGGTCTGGGAGGCGAAGCGCGAATAGGCCGGCTTGAATACCAGGGTGTCGTGCTCCGCCGCCAGCGCTTGCAACGCGGCCGGGTCATGCAGCACCCGGGTCGGCGGCGCGGCCACGTCCCAGCCCTGGGTCATGGCAGCAAAATCGCCCTTGTGATGCAGGCGGTGCAGCAGCTCGAAATCACTGGTGAACACCCGGCACAAAGGCCGCAGGCGCTCCAGGCCGTGGGCCAGGTAGAACACCTCTTCGCAGGTGGGCAGCAGCAGGTCGATGGCCTGTTGGCGGATGACCCCCGCCAGGGCTTCGATCCAGGCCTCGGGGTCGTGGCGGGGTTCCGGCAGGCGCACGAAGTGCTCGGCGGCGCGGCTGAAGCGGCTCAGGGGTTGGGCCAGGGAATCGGCCACGGTCACTGTCCAGCCGGCTTGGCTAAAGGCCCGGGCCCACTCCAGGCAGGCCGGGGCCCGGGCGCCGAGAATCAATACACGCATGGCAGTCCCTCGGGAAGTTGCAGCATCAGCAGGCGGCGTCTTTTCGCTTGTGGCGGTGGTGCCTGCCAGTGGCCGAAGCTCAGCTGCGGCGCCTGCAGCCCTTGTTGCGCGCAGAGTTCGGCCAGGGCTTCGCTCAAGCGCTGGCACAGCCCGTGGTAGTCGCCCGAGGTACGCAGGTTGGCCTGCCAGAGCAGCCCGCGCTGGTGAATCTGGTATTCCTCCAGTTCCGCCCCCAGCATCAGCAGGGCCCGGCGCAATACGTCAGGGTAGAGCGGTGCCAGTTGCTGGCCTTCGAGCCGGGGCAGCCAGAGGATCTCGTCGGCCCGGCCTTCCACGGCGGCAATCGCCCGCTCCGCACGGCCACAGGGGCAGGGCGCGCTGGCCACCCGCAGGATGTCGTTGAGGCGATAACGCGCGATCAGCTGCGTACGCCGGGAAAAGTCGGTGATGATCGGCTGGAAGCGCGTGCGCTCAGGGTCCAGCCATTGCGGCTCGATGTGCAGGTGGCTTTCATTCAGGTGCAGGGTGCCGGCCTCGCAGGTGTAGCCGAGGAAGCCTTCGCTGGCCTGATAGATCTGCTGCGGCTTGCGCCCGAAGGCTTGCTGCACCAGCTCGGCGTCGGTGCTTTCCAGCACTTCGGCTACCGACAGGATGTGCCGTGGGCGGATCGTCAGCTGCCCGGCCAGGGCCGCCTGGGCCAGCCCCCGCAGCACTGTGGCCGGGGCCACCAGCACGTCCGGGTTCTGTTGGTTGAGGCGTTCCAGGGAGGCGGCCAGGCCCAGGGTCAGGTCATGAAAGGCGAAGTCGATGCGGCGGCTGGCCAGGGTGGTGTACAGGCGGCTGTTGGCTCGCAGGAAGAAGGCGATCCGCAGCGGCGCCAGCCAGGGGCACAGCAGCCGGGGCAGCAGGGCCCGGGGCAGAGTGCGCGCCAGCAGGATGCCGGCCCAGCGCTGGCGTTCCACGCTGCTGACCAGGAACACCCCCTGGGCCCCCGAGGTGCCGCTGGACAGGCCCACGGTGATGTCCCCCAGGGTCGGGCTGAAGTCCCGGGAACGTTCCGCCTGCAGGGCCACCGGCAACACCTGTTCCAGGCTCAGGGCGCGGGTGTTGAAGGCGGCGAAGTCGCTCATCAGGGCGGCTTTGTCCATGAGCGGCAAGTTGTGCAGGCCGTCTTGGGTCAGCCCGTTGAAGCGCTGGCCACGGGGCAGGACTTTGGCCATGAAGTGCCGCAGGCGCCGGGCCTGCCAGGCTTCCAGCCGCTCGCGACGGCGAAAGCGCAGGGCGTAGCGGCTGAACACGAAGGCGCCGATGCTGCGCAGGGTGCCCACAAGACGCTCACTGTTCATGGGCGAACGCCTCCCAGGCCTGGGTGCAATGGGACGGCAGCACCGCCACCGCCGGTTCGCGGCGGATCAACTGGCCCAGGCCGTGGTAGGTGCGCACGTACTGCTGACGGTCGGCGCTGGCAAACCACAGCGCCGGGGCGGCGGGCAGGCGTTCGGCGCGGCAGGCCGGCACCGACCAGCAGGCGTCGGCCACCAGGAACACCGGCCGGCCCTGGGCGTCGGGGATGAACAGGCCCAGCTGGCCTTTGCTGTGCCCCGGTAGCGGCACGCCGATCAGGCTGCCATCGCCGAACAGGTCCAGGCCTTGCTCGAAGGGCGCCATCCAGCTTGGCAGCGCACAGCTGGGGCTGGCTTCGGCCAGGCGCAGGCGGGCGCTGAAGTCGTCCGGCAGCAAGCTCGGCAGATGGCCGCCAAGGGTGGCGCGCCAACGCTGGCCGCGCAGGCTGTCGATATGCCGGTAATCGGCTTCCAGGGCGATAAAGCGCGCATTGGCAAAATCCCGCAGCCCGGCGATATGGTCGGCGTGGAAGTGGGAAATGATCACGTAGCGGATATCCCCCGGGCCGATGCCCAGCTCATGCAGCTGCGCCCCCAACTGCTCGACCACCGGCAACTGCACCGGCACTGCGCTGCGGTACAGGCGCTCGGGCAGGGCGCGGGTGGCCTGGAAGAAGTGCTCGGCGTAGCCGGTGTCGTACAAAATCCAGCCGTGCTCCGGGTGCTGGATCAGCCCGCACAGTGCCGGAAATTGCACCGGCGCCAGGCGCCCGCCGCGGTCGGCCATGCATTCCAGGTGCTGGCACCAGCCGGCCCGCAGGATCTTCAAGCTGACGCTGCGGCTCATGGTTTTTGTCTCTGTTGGGCCAGCCACCATTGGGCGTGCTGGGCAATGCCCTGGTCCTGGCTGATCACCGGGCGATAGCCCAGCTCGCGCTGGATGGCGCTGATGTCCAGGGTCTGACTGAAGGCCAGGACGCCTGCGCCGTAGCGGGTGATCAGGGGTTCGGCGCCGTTGCCCAGCCGTGCCTTGAGCTCCAGCAGGCGCGCCACGCCATGCACCAGAGGCCAGGGCAGGCGACGGGTGCGCAGCGGCAGGCGGAAGTGCTCGGCCATCTGTTGCAGCAGGTCCTTGAAGGCCAGGGGCGTGCCGTTGCTCAGGTTGTAGACGCACAGCGGGCGCGGCAGGGGCCGGGTCAGGGCCAGCCACACCGCGTGCACCAGATTGTCGACGCAGGTCAGGTCCAGCTGTGCCTGGCCGCCGCGCATCAGTGGAATCGCCCCCCGTTGCATCACCCGCAGCAGGCGCGGCATCAGGGTTGCGTCCCAGGGGCCGAACACCGCCCGGGGGCGCAGGATCACGCATTCGGGCAGCTTGGCGTCTGCCAGCAGGGTTTCGGCCTGGGCCTTGCTGCGGGCGTAGTCATTCACCGGTGGTGGCAGCGGCTGGTCTTCGCGGATGCCCAGGCGATCACTGAAGTTGAAATACAGGCTGGGGGTGGAGATATGCACCAGCCGCGGGATGCGGTTCTTGCCGCAGGCGTGGATCACCTCGGCGGTGGAGTCGAGGTTGGCCCGGGCAAACGCTTGGGGCGAACCCCAGGGTGAAGACAAGGCGGCGCAATGCACGATGGCGTCATGCTCGCGGCTGGCATCGGCCAGCAGGCGTTTGGCCAACGGGCTGCCGTGCTCCAGGGGCAGCCAGCGCACGGGCGCCGGGCTGTGGGCAATGACTTGCGCCGCCGCCTCGGGGTTGCGCCCGCTGAACTGCACCTCGCAGCCTTCGGCGGCCAGCTTCCAGACCAGATGCCGTCCGATAAAACCGGTGCCGCCGGTGACCAGGATCTTCATCAGTACTCCAGGATCATGCCGCCGAGGGACAGGCCCGCGCCGGTGCCGATCAGCATCAGGGTTTGTCCGCGTTGAATGCGCCCGTCGCGCACCGCGATATCCAGAGCGGTGGGCAGGGACGCCGCCACCTGATTGCCATGCCGGGCAAAGATATCGATGACTTTCTCCGGCCCCAGGCTCAGGCGTTTGGCCGCATGCTGCATGGCCTGTTGGCTGGCTTGATGGGGGATGATCCAGTCGATCTGCGCAAGGGACAGTGCGGCTTGCTGCAGCAAATCGTCCATCAGTTCGGGCAGGTGCTTGGCCGCGAGGCGGAACACGCCTTTGCCCTGCATGGTGAAACTGGTCAGGGGCTCGAACGGCACTTGGATGCGCCGCGGATGAAAGCGCGAACCGCCGGCGGGGATCTGGCACAGCGCGGCGCCTTCGGCGTAGGTCTTGAGGCGCGAGGCGAGGATCTTCGGGCCGCCGTCGCCCGCTTCCAGCACCACCGCTGCCGCGCCGTCGCCGAAGATGCCGCAGACTTCCACCTGCTGCCAGTCCAGGCCGCAGGAGGCGATGTCGGCGCACACCAGCAGCACGCGCCGGTAATGCCCGGCCTGGATCGGCCAGGACAGGGTGTCCAGGGCGGCAATAAAGCCCAGGCAGCTGGCGTTGATGTCCATGGCCGCAATGCCCGACTGACCCAGGCCCAGCTCCCGTTGCAGCAGCGCCGCATTGCAGGGCATGCCCTGATCCATGGTGCCGCTGGCGCAGACGATCAGGTCCAGCTGTTCAAGCGCCAGGCCCGCCGCGTGCAGGGCCTGGAGCGCGGCGCTGGCGCCGAGGCTGGCGGCGGTGTCCGCAGGATCGGCGACGTGGCGCTGCTGCACTCCGCTGATGCGCGCCACGCTGCCGGTTTCCAGGCCGAGCTGGCGGTCCAGCTCGGCACTGGTGACCACCCGCTGCGGCAGGGCGTGGCCGGTGCCGAGGATGGCCAGGGCGCGGGCCGGGCGAGGGGAGGACGCTGATGTGTGCATGCAAATTCCGTGTGTGTGGGCGTCGGGGCTGGCGTTGAGAGAGGCGGTTAGTGCGCTGGCAGTGCCGCCGGGCATTGGCTCAGGAAGGCTTGCAGCCCCTGCTGGTAGGCCTCGGTGGGCATCAGGTCAGTGTGTTTGGCGATGAAGCAGGCCACGCCTTGACGCTCCATATCGGCGTCCGCCACGAGGTAGAAGTCGGGAATTTCCTGCACGCTTGCGATCTGCTTCCAGGCCAGGCTGCTCTGACCTCCGCGGGTGTTGAGCAGGGTGAAGCCCTGGTCGTCGAAGTTCAGGCAATAGGTGCCTTCGACGGCCCGCAACCGGGTTTCGATCAGGCGCTGACTCAACCCGCGCAGCGGCGCTTGGGGCTTGATCGGGGTGGCGGCAATACGGGCTTGCAGGTGCTTGATCCAGCGTCCGGAAAAGCGCCACCACAGGGGGATGAAGATCAAGGCGAACGCCACCATGGCGATGACCTTCTCCGCGGTGAAGTTGCGCTCGGGGAAATAGATCGACAGGCAGCCGCCGATCAGGCACAGGGTGAACATCACGGGACCGATAAAGCGGCTTTGCCACCGGGCAAATGTGCTCATGGCCCGGACATGCTGCTGATCATCCTTGAGCAATTCCTGCTTCAGCGGTTCGGCAATCCAGGCTTCGGTGTGGGCGGGGGTGATGCGGTAGTGCAATTCCATGGGGGCTGAATCCGAGGTCCGTGTTCGGTGAGGGCGGCAGTCTACCGGCTTCTGGGGTGTGTTGAGCAGCGGCGTGTGCGTCAACGCCAAGCGGCTGTTCAGGCTGGAAACTGCTCCAGATGTTGCTCCACCCACTGGTACAGGCGCTCGTCCAGCTGCGGCCGCTGCTGGTTGAAGTGGTCCTGGCAGAGGTTGAAGAACGGGTCCTGGTTGATGCGCATGGCCAGCTCGACGGGGCCTTCGCTCCCGGCGTGGGCGGCTCGTAGCTGCTGCTGGCGCTGATCGGCCTGCTCCAGGGTGTCCGCCAGGGCGTCCAGATGCAGGAGCCTGAACTGAGCGATGGCCTGGGGCAGATGAAAGTGCAGGGCGCTATCGAAGCCTTCCCAGTCCTCGAAGGCCAGCCATTCGTGCAGGACCATGAAGCAGCGCAGTGCCGGGGCCAGCGCCTCCAGTCGTTGCAAATCCAGCCAGTACTGACGCGGCAGCTGCTCGGCGGTTTCGATGGCCTGGGCGATCAGGTCCAGGGCCTGGCCCGGGTCCCGGTGGTGCTTGCGCAGGATGCGCTGGGTCAGGGTGAAGCGCGCTTCTTCTATAGCGTGCAGGGCGCAGTTCAGGTCGTAACCGGCGTTGAGCAAGTGTTCTCGTGCTTGCTCGGGGGGCAGGTCGGATTTGTCTACCAGCACCTGCAACAGCTCGGCTTTGTAGAGCTCGGCGGCTTGCTGCGGATTATTGGCGCAGCGGGCGAGCAGGGTCTGGGCATGGCGCAGGCCGATGGGGATCAGTTTGCGCAGTTGTTGCAGAGCTTGGGTGTGCGTCGGGTCCATCGACTGCGGTGCCTCGGGGATGGCGGATGTTTGAGAGAGGCGATTATCCACTGCGGGCGATGGATTGTGCTGGTTTAAAACAAGGGACCATAACGCTGGCAAGCCAGCTCCTACGGGGGGATACGCGGTGTGTAGGAGCCGACTTGCCGGCGAAGGCGTCGGCCGGGATGCCGCTGAAGGCAGGGCAGGCCTCTTCGCTGGCAAGCCAGCTCCTACGGGGCGGTGTTTAGGCGGGGCCGGGGCGGGCGCCGTCGAGCAGGGCGTCCACCACGGCGCGGGCCATTTCCACGGAATGCACCATGGACCAGATCAGCCCGCGTTCGATGCCGCTGGCCCGTTCGGTGATTTCATCGGACACCTCTTCGGCGCATTTGAGCAGCAAGGAAACGTGCATCAGGGCGTCTTCGGCATTCACCTGGGGCTGTACGGCGAACAGCGGGTGGCCCTGGGCGTCGCGCAGGCCGAAGGGGCGATGGCGGGTGCCGTGCAAGGCGGCCAGCAGGTTGGCGTTGGCGCGGTCCAGCTCCGGGTCGCGGCGCGGATGATCGGTGGGCAAGGGTGGATCGGGGACGAGCTTTTTCATGACGGTCACTCACTCAGTAGTTAACGGACTGCCGAGCTCACTTCCACATGAGGGGTGGCAGTTGTGCGAGGGTGTGGAAGACCGGGACTGAGTAACCCAGCACACCCGAAGGTGTCCCGCGCACAACCGCCATAAAGCGATGCCGACGACAATGCGTCGAGCCATGCTCATGAGCGCTCATGCTTACTCAGGTCCGAACTTCCACATCCGGGCCGCTGATTTGGCAGCGGCACCGGGAGACTGCCTGATCGTTCGAAGGGGTACAAGGCGCTCAAAGGCGTGGGGGATTCTCTCGGATTTGCCCTACAAAACAAAGCGAAACGGCTCCAGCGCTGGGCGGCATTCCCTGATCAATCGGCTAATGGGCAGGGGGTGATAGGGGCTTTGTTGAGTGTACGAGTGGGGTAGGCCAGCCAGAGTGTGCTGGCAGGTTTTGCGGCCCCTGCGGTGCCGTTCGCAGCCTCGCGGGCTTGGCAGCGGCTACAAATGAGGTCGCGGGCGCAGTTCAGGTGGGGTGGTGTAGCCGCTGTCGCAGGCTGCGATCGGCCGCGAAGCGGGCGCGGCGATTTCAACGGCAGGAGAAAAAAACGCAGGCAAAAAAAAGGGCCTGGAGACGAAGCTCCAAGCCCTCAAAAGGTGAGAGGTGTCTAGTCCCTCAACCTGGTGAGCGGTGTTGCATGTTTCGGGGTCGCGGCGGTCAGGCTTTCAGCGGAACCAGACGCGGGGCAATCATGTTTTCCGGACGCAGGATGTCGTCGAGCATGGCGTCGTCCAGCAGGCCTTCTTCGCGCACCAGTTCCAGTACGCCACGGCCACTTTCCAGGGCGATGCGGGCGATACGGGTGGCGTTTTCATAGCCGATGTACGGGTTCAGCGCGGTGACCAGGCCGATGGAGTGCTCCACCAGTTCGCGGCAACGGGTTTCGTTGGCGGTGATGCCGGTGATGCAGTGCTCGCGCAGCATGTCCATGGCGCGTTGCAGCAGGCGGATCGAGTCGAAGATCTTGAAGGCGATCAGCGGCTCCATCACGTTCAGTTGCAGCTGGCCGCCTTCGGCCGCGATGGTCAGGGCCAGGTCGTTGCCGATGATCTGGAACGCCACTTGGTTGACCGCTTCCGGGATGACCGGGTTGACCTTGCCGGGCATGATCGAGCTGCCGGGCTGACGCGCTGGCAGGTTGATTTCGTTGATGCCGGTGCGTGGGCCGCTGGACAGCAGGCGCAGGTCGTTGCAGATCTTCGACAGCTTGACCGCGGTGCGCTTGAGCATGCCGGAGAACAGCACGAAGGCGCCCATGTCGGAGGTGGCTTCGATCAGGTCGGCAGCCGGTACCAGCGGCTGGCCGCTGATGGTGGCCAGGCGTTGTACGGCCAGGTGCTGGTAGCGCGGGTCGGCGTTGATGCCGGTGCCGATGGCGGTGCCGCCCAGGTTGACTTCGGTCAGCACTTCCGGCGCCAGGGTCTTCAGGCGAGCCAGGTCTTCACCCAGGGTGGTGGCGAAGGCGTGGAATTCCTGGCCGAGGGTCATCGGCACGGCGTCTTGCAGCTGGGTACGGCCCATCTTCAGGACGTGGCTGAATTCCTGGCCCTTGGCGGCGAACGCCTGGATCAGGCTGTCGAGGCTGGCCAGCAGCGCGTCGTGACCCAGCAGCAGACCCAGGCGGATCGCGGTCGGGTAGGCGTCGTTGGTGGACTGCGCCATGTTCACGTCGTTGTTCGGGTGCAGGTACTGGTATTCGCCCTTGCTGTGGCCCATGGCCTCCAGCGCGATGTTGGCGATGACTTCGTTGGCATTCATGTTGGTCGAAGTGCCAGCGCCGCCTTGAATCATGTCCACCACGAACTCTTCGTGGAAGTCGCCGCGGATCAGGCGGGCACAGGCCTCGCTGATGGCTGCATGCTTGGCTTCGCTCAGATGACCCAGTTCGCGGTTGGCGTCAGCAGCTGCCTGCTTGACCATTGCCAGGGCCACGACCAGTTTTGGGTAGTGCGAAATCGGAACGCCGGAGAGGCGGAAGTTGTTCACCGCTCGCAGGGTCTGGATGCCGTAATACGCTTGAGCCGGTACTTCGAGTACGCCAAGCAGGTCTTTTTCTGTGCGGAAAGATGCAGCGGAGGACATGACGGAGATCATCTCGGTAGGGACCCGGTCTGTGCCGGGAACGCTGCGAATCCTAGGCCGAAGGGATTTTTTGGGCCAATGCTGTTAAACACTGGGCTATGCATATTCGGCATAATGCCGGTGTGACGCCGGGTTGCCGGCGAGCGTGTGACCTAAAATGGTGCGTGTCCGGGAGGACGTGATGAATCTGGAAAGCAAATGGCTCGAGGACTTCAGTGCCCTGGCCGCCACCCGCAGCTTTTCCCAGGCTGCCGAGCGACGTTTCGTGACCCAGCCGGCCTTCAGCCGGCGGATCCGCAGCCTGGAAGCGGCCCTGGGCCTGACCCTGGTCAACCGCTCGCGTACGCCGGTGGAGCTGACGGCAGCGGGGCAGTTGTTCCTGGTGACCGCGCGCACCGTGGTCGAACAGCTCGGCGAGGTGGTGCGTCACCTGCACCACCTGGAAGGCGGGCAGGGCGAGGTGATGCAGGTGGCGGCGGCCCACTCCCTGGCGCTGGGTTTCTTCCCGCGCTGGATCGCCCAACTGCGCAACGAAGGGCTGAACATCGCCACGCGGCTGGTGGCCACCAACGTCGGTGATGCGGTGCACGCCCTGCGCGAAGGCGGTTGCGACCTGATGCTGGCCTTCTATGACCCGGACGCAGCCTTGCAGATGGACTCGGAAATCTTCCCCTCGCTGCACCTGGGGCACACCGAGATGCTCCCGGTGTGCGCCGCCGATGCCCAGGGCAAGCCGCTGTTCGACCTGGAAGGCGAGGCCAGCGTGCCGTTGCTGGCGTACAGCGCCGGGGCTTTCCTCGGGCGTTCGGTGAACCTGCTGCTGCGCCAGCGCAACCTGCGTTTCACCACCGTCTATGAAACCGCCATGGCCGACAGCCTCAAGAGCATGGCCCTGGAAGGCCTGGGCATTGCCTGGGTGCCGCAACTGAGCGTGCGCGCCGAGCTGGCCCGGGGCGAGCTGGTGGTGTGCGGCGGGGCGCAATGGCATGTGCCGCTGGAGATTCGCCTGTACCGCTGCGCCCTGGTGCGCAAGGCCAACGTACGCTTGCTGTGGCGCAAGCTGGAAGGCGCTGCCGCGCAAGCTGCGGCCACGTAGGAGCCGGCTTGCCGGCGAAAGCGTCGGCCGGGAGGGCGGTGATCGCAGGGCTGGCCTCTTCGCTGGCAAGCCAGCTCCTACGGGAGATAGGCGCAGGTTTTTTTGTAGGAGCCGGCTTGCCGGCGAAAGCGTCGGCCGGGAGGGTGGTGATTGTAGGGTGGGCCTCTTCGCTGGCAAGCCAGCTCCTACGGGAGATAGGCGCAGGTTTTTTTGTAGGAGCCGGCTTGCCGGCGAAGGCGTCGGCCGGGAGGGTGGTGATTGCAGGGTGGGCCTCTTCGCTGGCAAGCCAGCGCCTGCGAGGGGGGGCTGGATTGACCTGGGAGTCAATAAAACCGGGGTTTTGCGCCGGAAATACTTTGTTTTGCAGATGGTCGGCGAAAGTGCGTTTAACGCGCCTTTTTCGGTATACTGCGCGGCCTTCGGCCGGTTCGCCTGGCCATAATTCGTACAATTTAAGCCACGCATTTCGCGTGGCTTGTTGTTTTTGACGCGCCTGCGGGCGCCCAGAGAGAAGAGGCACGACGATGAGTGCACTGGTTGGCGTGATCATGGGCTCCAAGTCCGATTGGTCCACCCTTAGCCACACCGCCGATATGCTGGAAAAGCTCGGCATCCCTTACGAGGTGAAGGTGGTTTCCGCACACCGCACCCCGGACCTGCTGTTCCAGTACGCCGATGAGGCTGAGGCGCGAGGCATCGAGGTGATCATCGCCGGTGCCGGCGGCGCGGCGCACCTGCCGGGCATGTGCGCGGCCAAGACCCACCTGCCGGTGCTGGGCGTGCCGGTGCAGTCGTCGATGCTCTCGGGCGTGGATTCGCTGCTGTCCATCGTGCAGATGCCGGCCGGCATCCCCGTGGCCACCCTGGCCATCGGCAAGGCGGGCGCGATCAACGCGGCGCTGCTCTCGGCGAGCATCCTGGGCGCCAAGCACCCGCAGTTCCACGCGGTGCTGAAAAAATTCCGTGCTGAACAGACAGACAGCGTTCTGGACAATCCAGACCCGCGCGTCGCCTGAGGTTGTTGACGATGAAGATCGGTGTAATCGGTGGCGGCCAGCTGGGCCGCATGTTGGCCCTGGCGGGGACTCCGCTGGGAATGAACTTCGCTTTCCTCGACCCGGCGCCGGATGCCTGTGCCGCCCCTCTGGGCGAACATCTGCGGGCCGACTACGGCGACCAGGACCACCTGCGCCAGCTGGCCGATGAAGTGGACCTGGTGACCTTCGAATTCGAGAGCGTACCGGCGGAAACCGTGGCCTTCCTCTCGCAGTTCGTGCCGGTCTACCCGAGCGCCGAAGCCCTGCGCATCGCCCGCGATCGCTGGTTCGAGAAGAGTATGTTCAAGGACCTGGGGATTCCTACTCCGGAGTTCGCCGACATCCAGTCCCAGGCGGATCTCGACGCCGCCGTGGCGCGCATCGGCCTGCCGGCCGTGCTCAAGACCCGCACCCTGGGTTACGACGGCAAGGGCCAGAAGGTCCTGCGCAGTGCCGCCGACGTCGAAGGCACCTTCGCCGAACTGGGCAGCGTGCCTTGCCTGCTGGAAGGCTTCGTGCCCTTCACCGGTGAAGTCTCGCTGATCGCCGTGCGCGCCCGTGACGGTGAAACCCGTTTCTACCCGCTGGTGCACAACACCCACGACAGCGGCATCCTGCGCCTGTCGGTGGCCAGCAGTGACCACCCGTTGCAGGCCCTGGCCGAGGACTACTCCAGCCGCGTGCTCAAGCAGTTGGATTACGTCGGCGTAATGGCTTTCGAGTTCTTCGAAGTGGACGGCGGCCTCAAGGCCAACGAGATTGCTCCGCGGGTGCACAACTCCGGGCACTGGACCACCGAAGGCGCCGAGTGCAGCCAGTTCGAAAACCACCTGCGGGCGGTGGCCGGCCTGCCCCTGGGCTCCACGGCCAAGGTCGGTGAGAGCGCCATGATCAACTTCATCGGCGAAGTGCCGCCGGTGGACAAGGTCATCGCTATCGACGACTGCCACCTGCATCACTACGGCAAGGCCTTCAAGGTCGGGCGCAAGGTCGGCCACGCCAACCTGCGCTGCACCGATCAGGCGACCCTGCAAGCGCAGATCCTCAAGGTGCAAGCGCTGATCGCCGAGTAACAAATCCTCCGGCTGGCGGGAACCTTCGTTTCCCGCCGTTCTCTGATAGCAGGATGCCAAAGTGCTGGCTAGGCTTTGGCTTGAACCCCCCTTACAGAGGAACAGCCATGGGCATTATTGGAACCATTTTCATCGGCTTGATCGTTGGTCTGCTGGCGCGCTTCCTCAAACCGGGAGACGACAGCATGGGCTGGATCATGACCATCCTGCTGGGTATCGGCGGTTCGCTGGCGGCCACTTATGGCGGCCAGGCGCTGGGTATCTACCAGGCTGGCCAGGGCGCCGGTTTCATCGGTGCGCTGGTGGGCGCGATCGTCCTGCTGGTGATCTACGGCTTCGTCAAGAAGAGCTGAACCACGCTACAAGCCCCCTCTGCCGTCCGCGCGGAGGGGAGCCTTTTTCTTCATCTGAAACTTCAACGCATCTGACGGTCTGGGCACTAGAATGCCCGGGTTTTCCCGTCCTTCCCTTTTGACCGAGCCACCCTCACATGCGCCGTCTTCTATTGACCTTTGTTCTGCTGGGCTGCGGCCTGGCCCAGGCTGGCGAACTGCCGGAAACCGATTGGCTGGAGCTGATGCCCAAGTCGGACCAGAAGGCCCTGGAGCAGATGCCGGAAATCGACCACAACTCCCCGGAAGCCAATGGCACCTTCACCGAAAAGGGCGGCCTGAAGCAGAGCAAGGGGTTGCCGGCGGTGATGTATTCCACCAAGACCGTGCCGGCCATGAATGACAAGCAGATCCGCATCGGCGGTTATCCGGTGCCGCTGGAAGCCGATGCCAAGGGGCGCAGCACGCTGTTCTTCCTGGTGCCGTACCCGGGCGCCTGCATCCACGTGCCGCCACCGCCGCCCAACCAGCTGGTGCTGGTGCGTTTTCCCAAGGGCTTGAAGCTGGACGACATCTACACGCCGCTGTGGGTGACCGGCACCCTGAAGATCGAGAAAGTCAGCAACGACCTGGCCGATGCCGCCTACGCCCTGGATGCGGCGAAGGTGCGGGTGGTCAAGGAATCGGATCTCTGAAGCCGCAGCTCTGAATGTGCTTCTGAACGGTACTTCCAAACGGCTCTGTTGAACTAGACCGCTGAAGGTATTTCTGAACGGTAGGAGCCGGCTTGCCGGCGAAAGCGGCCGCAAGAACGCTGACGGTCCTGAGGGCCTCTTCGCTGGCAAGCCAGCTCCTACGGGGCAGGTGGGGTCAGAGCGGGGTGCCGCTGATGCTGACGCTCAGGGTGTGGCGGGCGCCGGGGGCCAGGGTGATGATGTCGTCCATCACGTTGGCGGTCTCGATGCACAGCATGCGCTGCCAGCCGTCGTCGGCCATGTCGCTGAATTGGGCGGCGCGGTCGATCCAGGGGTTCCAGATCACCGCGGTGCGCGAGCCTTCGCTGCGCAGGCGGATCCGCCGTTGCCAGTCCGGGTCGACGATCTCCAGCTGCGTCGGGGCGTTCAGGTAGATGCGGTCGGTCTCGCCGGTAAAGTGCAGGCTGCCGCTCTGGACCTTGGTCTTCCAGTCTTCCAGGGTCTCGATGTAGCTCAGCCCGTCCACGCCTTCGACCTGCACCTGGCGCACATCGCTGACCGCGAAGTAGCTGTGCAGCGCCTGGCTGATGCTCACGCTTTCAGTGCCCAGGTTGTGGCTGCTGAGGCTGATGTGCAGTTGCTGGTCGAGGCGGATGCTCAGGCGTGGTTCCACTTGATGGGGCCAGCCGGGAAAACCACCCGCGGGGCAGGGCAGGTGCAGCTCAACCAGCAGGCTGTCGCCCTGGCTTTCGATGCCCAGCAGTTCCCAGTCGGTGGCCCGCACCAGGCCGTGGGCCGGCGCCGGGTCAGTGCCTTGGCGCATGGCCTGCACCGCCTGCGGGTTGCGGGCAAAGTTGCCGAACCAGGGCCAGCACACCGGCACCCCGGCGCGGATGCTCTTGCCGCGCTTGAACACGGCCTCGTCGTTGAGCCAGATCAGCGGCTGTTGCCCGGCCACTTGATAACTGAGGATGTGCGCGCCCTGCTGGGCCACCAGCAGTTCGGCGTCACCGTGGCGGATGCGCCAGCAGTTCAGTTCATCCAGTTTTACCGTTTCGACCTGGGGCGTAGGCATGCTGCTGTTCTCGTTCGCAAGGTGTGGGCTGCTATGGACCGCAGAACGGTCATCAGGTTTAGCGCGCGCGCGGCGGAACCGAGCGGGTGCGGCCACTGCCATCGATGGCGACGAATACGAACACCGCCTCGGTGACCTTGCGCCATTCGCTGGACAGCGGGTCGTCGCTCCACACTTCCACCATCATCTGGATCGAGCTGCGGCCGATCTCCAGGGTCTGGGTGTAGAAGGACAGCTGCGCGCCCACCGCCACCGGCACCAGGAACGCCATGCGGTCGATGGCCACCGTGGCCACCCGGCCGCCGGCCACGCGGCTGGCCATGGCGGTGCCCGCCAGGTCCATCTGCGCGACCAGCCAGCCGCCGAAAATATCGCCAAAGCCGTTGGTTTCACGGGGCAGTGCGGTGATTTGCAAGGCCAGGTCGCCTTGCGGGATTGGATCTTCTTGTTCGAGTTCTATCATGCCGGGGGGCCTCTGACCCGTGACGCTTCATGGGTACTTCAGGTGAATAGCCGTCTTCAGGAAAAACGATTCAGCCCGAACATACTACGTTCGTCACGTTCTTTCTAAGGCGTGCTAAAGGGAAACTCTGCGAAATCGACTGGCGCTGGCCAGGGCCAGGGGCGCGCAGCAGCGTTTTCGCACAGCAACCCTTGCCAGAAGCGGCTTTGCGCTTCGAGGTCTGCGAGTATATCGGTCGATAGACTCCGCGACGACCCGTCCAGTTCGCAAATTTGTGAGTCATTTGTGCGCCGCTGTGTACGCATTCGAACAATTTGCTATCGTGCCGAACCTGCCAGGCCCCAACCAGCGCTGTTGCGGCTTCCAGAACCGACTAATAAGAGAAGCCCTTGCCATGACCACTGTGCCCTCGAGCGCCGCGCAGCCTGCGCAACCCGCCCGTCCGCTGACCCGTAGTGACTACAAGACATTGTCCCTGTCTGCCCTGGGCGGGGCGCTGGAGTTCTACGACTTCATCATCTTCGTGTTCTTTGCCACCGTGGTCGGCAAGCTGTTCTTCCCGGCGGACATGCCCGAGTGGCTGCGCCTGATGCAGACCTTCGGGATCTTCGCGGCCGGTTACCTGGCGCGGCCCCTGGGCGGGATCGTCATGGCTCACTTTGGCGACCTGCTGGGGCGCAAGAAGATGTTCACCCTGAGCATCTTCATGATGGCGGTGCCCACCCTGATCATGGGCCTGTTGCCGACCTACGCGCAGATCGGCATGTGGGCGCCGATCCTGCTGTTGCTGATGCGGGTGATCCAGGGGGCGGCCATCGGTGGTGAGGTGCCCGGGGCCTGGGTGTTCGTTTCCGAACACGTGCCCCAGCGGCATATCGGCTATGCCTGCGGCACCCTGACCTCGGGTCTGACTGCCGGGATTCTCCTGGGGTCGCTGGTGGCCACTGCGATCAACAGCATCTATACCCCGGTGGAAGTGGCGGATTACGCCTGGCGGATCCCGTTCCTGCTGGGTGGGGTGTTCGGCCTGTTCTCGGTGTACCTGCGCCGCCTGCTCCACGAAACCCCGGTGTTCGCCGAACTGCAACTGCGCAAGGCCCTGGCCGAGGAACTGCCGCTGCGCACGGTGCTGCGTGATCACCGCGGGGCGATCGTGATTTCCATGCTGCTGACCTGGCTGCTGTCCGCCGGGATCATCGTGGTGATCCTGATGACCCCCACCGTGCTGCAGACCGTCTATAAATTCCCGGCCATCACCGCCCTGGAAGCCAACAGCCTGGCCATTATCTTCCTGAGCCTGGGCTGCGTGGCCTCGGGTGCCCTGGCGGACCGATTCGGTGCGGGCAAGGTATTCGTGTTCGGCAGCGCCTTGTTGCTGGTCACTTCCTGGACCTTTTATCACGGCCTGCTGGACAACCCGCAGTGGCTGTTTCCGCTGTATGCCCTGACCGGCCTGTTCGTCGGCACCATCGGTGCGGTGCCTTATGTGATGGTCAAGGCGTTCCCGGCAGTGGTGCGCTTCAGCGGCCTGTCGTTTTCCTACAACCTGGCGTACGCGATCTTCGGTGGCCTGACGCCGATGGTGGTGACCTGGCTGCTCAAGGAAAGCCCCATGGGCCCGGCCTATTATGTTGCAATTATTTGCGGCATCGGCCTGCTGGTGGGGTTGTACCTGTGGGCCAAGGGCCGCTGACCACCACCCTGTAGCCGCTGCGCAGGCCCTGCTGATGAGCTGAAGGGCGCCGCGACCCTGCGGGTCGATCGCAGCCTGTGGCAGCGGCTACAGAGGTTTTTATCGCCGAACAAAGAAAGGCCAGCTTCCGTTCAGGAATGCTGGCCTTTCATCTAATTGTCATATTCCGGACATAGAGTGTTCACACGGCCTACAGATACTTGGCCCCGACTTAACACACCCTATCTGCTAGGAGTAAGGCATGAAACTGAAGCGTTTGATGGCGGCAATGACCTTTGTCGCCGCTGGCGTTGCGACTGCCCACGCGGTTGCCGCTGTTGACCCTGCTATCCCGAGCTACACCAAGACCACTGGTGTGTCGGGCAACCTGTCCAGCGTCGGTTCCGATACCTTGGCGAACCTGATGACCCTGTGGGCCGAGAACTACAAAAAGGAATACCCGAACGTCAACATTCAGATTCAGGCCGCCGGCTCCGCCACCGCGCCACCCGCGCTGACCGAAGGCACCTCCAACCTGGGCCCGATGAGCCGCAAGATGAAGGACACCGAACTGGCGGCCTTCGAGCAGAAGTACGGCTACAAGCCAACCGCTATCCCGGTGGCCGTGGACGCCCTGGCGGTGTTCGTGCACAAGGACAACCCGATCCAGCACCTGACCATGGAACAGGTCGACGCGATCTTCTCCTCGACTCGTCTGTGCGGCGCCAAGGAAGAAGTGAAGACCTGGGGCGACCTGGGCGTGAAGGGCGACCTGGCCAACAAGCCGGTTCAGCTGTTCGGTCGCAACTCGGTATCCGGCACCTACGGCTACTTCAAGGAAGAAGCCCTGTGCAAAGGCGACTACAAGCCTAACGTCAACGAACAGCCTGGTTCGGCGTCGGTGGTGCAATCCATCAGCTCCTCGCTGAACGGCATCGGCTACTCGGGCATCGGCTACAAGACCGCCAGCGTGAAGACCGTGGCCCTGGCCAAGAAAGGCAGCACCGACTTCATCGAAGACACCGAAGAAAACGCCCTGAACGGCAAGTACCCGCTGTCGCGCTTCCTCTACGTCTACGTCAACAAGGCCCCGAACAAGCCTCTGGCCCCGCTGGAAGCCGAGTTCGTGAAACTGGTCCTGTCCAAACAAGGCCAGGAAGTGGTCGTCAAAGACGGCTACATCCCACTGCCAGCCAAGGTGGCCGCCAAGGCACTGGCTGACCTGGGCCTGAAAGAAGGCGCATAAGCCGCCTCCGAAGGTCCGGGCTCCCCGGACCCTCTCGTTTTCGTAGGAGCTGGCCGGGCGGCGTTCCGCTTGCCAGGGAAAGCGCCTGAAATGGCGACCCAGGCTCAAGGCTGGTTCGTCGGCCTGCCGGCTCCTGCAACCTCATTTTCTGTCCGCTGCCGGCCCTGCCATGCGGCGGATTTGTTGCGTCACTGCATTGTCATCTTTCTGTCATACAGGATCGCTAGGGTGTGCGCATGAATGATCTGGCCAACTCCACCATGACTACGACTTCTCCCCCCAAGCGCATTGACTTCAATACGCCTGAACTGCAACGCAAGCGTCGCATCCGCGCGCTCAAAGACCGCCTGACCCGCTGGTACGTCCTTGTCGGCGGCCTCGCGGTACTGGGTGCTATCACCCTGATCTTCTTCTTCCTCGCCTATGTCGTCGCGCCGCTGTTCCAGGGTGCCGAACTGACCGCCAAGGACCCTCTGACTCCCGCCTGGATGCAGGACGCCGGCAAGCCGCTGATGTTCTCCCTGGAAGAGCAGAACCAGGTTGGCATGCGTGTCTCCGACAAGGGCCAGGCGCTGTTCTTCGACATCGACAGTGGCGCCGAGCTGCGCAAGGTCGACCTGCCGATCCCGGCGGGCGCCAGCGTCACCTCCATCGGCAAGGACCAGCCCGGCAACCCGCTGGTGGTGGTCGGCCTGTCCAACGGCCAGGCCCTGGTGTTCCGTCATACCTACAAGGTCAGCTACCCGGACGGCAAGAAGACTATCTCGCCGGCCATCGAGTACCCCTACGGCGAAACCCCCATCACCCTGAACGAGCAGGGCGGTGCGCTGGAGCACGTCAACCTCAATGCCACCGATTCGTCGCTGATCGTTGCCGGTTCTACCGCTTCGCAGTTGCAAGTGCTGAAGCTGACCCGCGAAGAAAACATGATGACCGGCGAGGTCACCAGCGAGCAGAGCCGCATCGAGCTGCCGCAGATGACCGAGCCGGTCAAGGCCATGTACATCGACCCGCGCCAGCAGTGGCTGTACGTGATCAACGGGCGCGCCCAGGCCGACGTCTTCAGCCTGCGGGACAAGAGCCTCAACGGTCGCTACAAACTGCTGGAAGACGCCGATACCGAAGTCACCGCCAGCACCCAGCTGGTGGGCGGCATCTCGCTGATCATCGGGACCTCCAAGGGCGGCCTGGCCCAGTGGTTCATGGCCCGCGACCCGGACGGCGAGCTGCGCCTGAAGCAGATCCGCACCTTCCAGATGGGCTCTGCGCCCATTGTTGAAATCACCGCCGAAGAGCGTCGCAAGGGCTTCGTGGCCCTAGACGCCGCCGGCAAGCTCGGGGTGTTCCACAGCACCGCCCACCGCACCCTGCTGGTGGACCAGGTGGTAGACGGCCAGGGCCTGTTCGGCCTGTCGCCACGGGCCAACCGGGTAATCGTCGAGGCCGGCGACAAGCTGCAGCCCCTGGTGCTCGACAACCCGCACCCGGAAGTGTCCTGGAGTGCGCTGTGGAGCAAGGTCTGGTACGAGAACTACGACGAGCCTAAATACGTCTGGCAATCCACCGCGGCCAACACCGATTTCGAACCCAAGCTGAGCCTCTCGCCCCTGACCTTCGGCACCCTGAAGGCGGCGTTCTACGCCATGCTGCTGGCGGCGCCATTGGCGGTGGCGGCGGCGATCTACACCGCCTACTTCATGGCCCCGGGCATGCGCCGCAAGGTCAAGCCGGTGATCGAGCTGATGGAGGCGATGCCGACGGTGATCCTCGGTTTCTTCGCCGGCCTGTTCCTCGCGCCCTATGTCGAAGGCCACTTGCCGGGCATCTTCAGCCTGCTGCTCCTGCTGCCGATCGGCATCCTGGTGGCCGGTTTCGCCTGGAGTCGTTTGCCCGAGTCGCTGCGCCTGAAAGTGCCGGACGGCTGGGAGAGCGCGATCCTGATCCCGGTGATCATCTTCGTCGGCTTCCTCTCGCTGTACATGAGCCCGTTCATGGAAAACTGGTTCTTCGGTGGTGACATGCGCATGTGGATCTCCCACGACCTGGGGATCACCTACGACCAGCGCAACGCCTTGGTAGTGGGCCTGGCCATGGGCTTTGCGGTGATCCCGAATATCTACTCGATCGCCGAAGACGCCGTGTTCAGCGTGCCGCGGGGCCTGACCCTGGGCTCCCTGGCCCTGGGCGCCACGCCGTGGCAGACCATGACGCGGGTGGTGATCCTCACCGCCAGCCCGGGGATCTTCTCGGCGCTGATGATCGGCATGGGCCGCGCCGTGGGCGAGACCATGATCGTGCTGATGGCCACCGGCAACACCCCGGTCATGGAAATGAACCTGTTCGAAGGCCTGCGCACCCTGGCCGCCAACGTCGCGGTGGAAATGCCCGAATCGGAAGTCGGCGGCAGCCACTACCGCGTGCTGTTCCTCTCGGCGCTGGTGCTGCTGCTGTTCACCTTCGTCATGAACACCCTCGCCGAGCTGATCCGTCAGCGTCTGCGCAAGAAATACTCGTCGCTTTAAGAAAGGTAGAAGTCTGTGAAACAGAACTCCCTAAAAGACTGGTTCAAGAGCGGCGCCCCCGGCGTCTGGATCAGCGGTGGCGCGGTGTCCATCGCGGTCATCATGACCATCGGCCTGCTGGCGGTGATCGCCGTGCGTGGCCTCGGCCACTTCTGGCCAGCCGACCTGGTGCACGCCAACTACGACGTTCCGGGCCAGGCCAACCACCTGGTTATCGGTGAAGTGGTGCAGAAGGAAGAAGTGCCCCGGGCGCGTCTGAAGAGTGCCGGCCTGCCGGTGCCCGACCAGGGCCCGGAGTTCATGACCCGCGAGCTGATCAAGGTCGGCAACCGTGACCTGAACGGCAACGACTTCACCTGGATCGTCGGCGAGTGGCTGACCAACCAGAGCTACCCCAAAGAGCTGATGGCCATCGAGCGCCGTGAGTGGGGCAACTTCTACGGCTACCTGGTCAACGTCAAGGAAAGCGGCAAGGTGATCGCCGAAGGCGAAGCCGCCTGGCCCGAGCTGCAAGCGCGGATCGACCGGGTGAACAAGCTGGCCGCCCAGCTCAAGACCCTGGAGAAATCCGACATCGGCGCCATCAACGCCGGCCTGGAACGCATCCGCCTGCACGGCCGCAAGCTGGAGCTGGACGGCAAGCTGGATGCCGCGGCCCAGGCCGACATGGATGCCGAGCGCGCCGAACTCAATGCCCGCTACCAGGACATCGAGGCGCGCCTGAGCGACCTGCACGCCCAGTTCAACCGCGACAGCCTGACCGCCCGTGATGCCAACGGCAAGGAAGTGGAGATCGGCCTGGGCAAGGTGGTACACGCCTACCAGCCGAACGCCATGGGCACTTTTACCAAGATCGGTTTCTACTTCAGCAAGGTCTGGGAGTTCCTCAGCGATGACCCGCGCGAAGCCAACACCGAGGGCGGTATTTTCCCGGCCATTTTCGGCACCGTGATGATGACCCTGATCATGGCCATGATCGTCACCCCGTTCGGCGTGCTGGCAGCGGTCTACCTGCGTGAATATGCCAAGCAGAACACCCTGACCCGGGTGATCCGCATTGCGGTGAACAACCTGGCGGGGGTTCCGGCCATCGTCTACGGTGTGTTCGGCCTGGGCTTCTTCGTCTACGTGCTGGGCGGCTCCGTGGACCGTCTGTTCTTCCCCGAAGCGCTGCCGGCGCCGACCTTCGGCACCCCGGGCCTGCTCTGGGCTTCCCTGACCCTGGCGCTGCTGGCGGTGCCGGTGGTGATCGTGGCCACCGAAGAAGGCCTGGCGCGGATTCCCCGCACCGTGCGCGAAGGTTCCCTGGCGCTGGGTGCGACCAAGGCCGAGACCCTGTGGAAGATCGTTCTGCCCATGGCCAGCCCGGCGATGATGACCGGGATGATCCTCGCGGTCGCCCGCGCTGCCGGTGAAGTGGCGCCGCTGATGCTGGTGGGTGTGGTGAAGCTGGCGCCGTCGCTGCCGCTGGACGGCAACTACCCGTACCTGCACCTGGACCAGAAGATCATGCACCTGGGCTTCCACATCTACGACGTCGGCTTCCAGAGCCCCAACGTCGAGGCGGCGCGGCCGCTGGTGTACGCCACCGCGCTGCTGCTGGTGCTGGTGATCGCCACCCTGAACCTGTCGGCGGTGTGGATCCGTAACCACCTGCGTGAAAAATACAAGGCACTGGACAGCTGATCGGCTGGCTTGTGTGGACGCTGGCTTGCGTAGGAGCTGGCTTGCCAGCGAAGGCGCCCACAAGGGCGACGCAGGGCTTCAAGGCCTCTTCGCCGGCAAGCCGGCTCCTACGGAACAGAATGATGTCGCCGCTGGCCTGATGCCTGCGGTTCACGACAAACGAATTGGTAGCACAGGGAGCATCCCATGCAACACGAAGCACACACTCATGGCATCAACATGTCCGCCCTGGGCCGCGACAAGCAGAGCCTGAGCCTGGAACAGGAAACCGTGGCCATCGAAGTGCCCGGCCTGAGCCTGTACTACGGCGAGAAACAGGCGTTGTTCGACGTCAGCATGAACATCCCCAAGCAGCGCGTGACCGCCTTTATCGGCCCGTCCGGTTGCGGCAAGTCGACCCTGCTGCGGACCTTCAACCGCATGAACGACCTGGTGGACGGCTGCCGCGTAGAGGGTGCGATCAACCTCTACGGCAACAACATCTACCGCAAGGGCGAAGACGTGGCCGAGCTGCGTCGCCGGGTCGGCATGGTGTTCCAGAAGCCCAACCCGTTCCCCAAGACCATCTATGAAAACGTGGTCTACGGCCTGCGCATCCAGGGCATCAACAAGAAGCGCGTGCTCGACGAAGCCGTGGAATGGGCGCTCAAGGGCGCGGCGCTGTGGGACGAGGTCAAGGACCGCCTGCATGATTCGGCCCTGGGCCTGTCCGGCGGCCAGCAGCAACGTCTGGTGATCGCCCGGACCATCGCCGTGGAGCCGGAAGTGCTGCTGCTGGACGAACCCTGCTCGGCCCTGGACCCGATCTCGACCCTGAAGGTCGAGGAGCTGATCTATGAGCTCAAGTCCAAGTTCACCATCGTCATCGTGACCCACAACATGCAGCAGGCGGCGCGGGTTTCCGACTACACCGCCTTCATGTACATGGGCAAACTGGTGGAGTTCGGCGATACCGACACGCTGTTCACCAACCCGGCGAAGAAGCAGACCGAAGACTACATTACCGGGCGCTATGGCTAGAAAGCAGCTGCCAGCCGCAGGTTTCACGCGGCGCAACAGAGGCGGTGCGCGACATCCGGATCACTATTTAACTGCTTGAAGCTTGCGGCTTGAAGCTTGCAACTTTCGCGGAGCGAACACGATGATTTCGAAGGAAGGCTTAACCCATCACATCTCCCAGCAGTTCAATGCCGAGCTGGAAGAAGTACGCAGCCACCTCCTGGCCATGGGCGGGCTGGTGGAGAAGCAAGTCAATGACGCGGTCACAGCGCTGATCGAGGCCGACTCCGGCCTGGCCCAGCAGGTGCGCGAGATCGACGACCAGATCAACCAGATGGAGCGCAATATCGACGAGGAATGCCTGCGCATTCTCGCCCGTCGCCAGCCGGCGGCCTCCGACTTGCGTTTGATCATCAGCATCTCCAAGTCGGTGATCGACCTGGAGCGCATCGGCGACGAAGCCACCAAGATCGCCCGCCGGGCCATCCAGCTCTGCGAAGAGGGCGAGGCCCCGCGTGGCTACGTGGAAGTGCGGCATATCGGCGACCAGGTGCGCAACATGGTGCGCGATGCCCTGGACGCCTTTGCCCGCTTCGATGCCGACCTGGCACTTTCGGTGGCCCAGTACGACAAGATCATCGACCGCGAATACAAGACCGCGCTGCGTGAGCTGGCCACCTACATGATGGAAGACCCACGCTCTATCTCGCGGGTTCTGAGCATTATCTGGGTGCTGCGCTCGCTGGAGCGGATCGGCGACCACGCGCGCAACATTTCCGAGCTGGTGATTTATCTGGTGCGCGGCACCGATGTTCGTCACCTTGGGCTCAAGCGCATGAAGCAGGAAGTTGAAGGTACCAGTGGCGAATCCGCTAATGTTCCGGATGAAACTGACGATAAGTAAGAGTGCCCGAGAAGAGCGCCCGGCCTTTTGGCCGGGCGTTTTTGTTTGTGCTCCTGGAAATTGAAAAGCAGCACCCGCGAACGAAAAGTCCCGGCGTGACTGAAGAGTTTTGGCAAAGTGCCATCAGCCAGCGTTATGCTTGCCGGGATTTTTAAAGGGGTGGTCGATGAGTAAGGTAAGTGTGTTGGTGGTGGATGACGCTTCGTTCATTCGTGACCTGGTGAAGAAGTGCCTGCGCAACTACTTCCCTGGCATCAAGATCGAAGACGCGATCAATGGCAAGAAGGCCCAGGCGATGCTCGCCCGTGAAGCCTTCGACCTGGTCCTTTGCGACTGGGAAATGCCGGAAATGTCCGGCCTTGAGCTGCTGACCTGGTGCCGCGAGCAAGATGCGCTGAAGGCCATGCCGTTCATCATGGTCACCAGCCGGGGCGACAAGGAAAACGTGGTGCAGGCGATCCAGGCCGGGGTTTCCGGTTATGTGAGCAAGCCTTTTACCAACGAACAGCTGCTGACCAAGGTCAAGCAGGCGCTGAACAAGGTCGGCAAGCTCGACACCTTGATGAACAGCGCGCCGACCAAGATGAACTCGGCCTTTGGCAACGACTCCCTGAGCGCCCTGACTGGCGGCAAGCCGGCGGTGGTGGGGGCGGCTTCGGCTCCGGTCAATCCGTTCGCCAAACCGGCGGCTGCCGCCCCGGCTCCAGCTCCAGCGGCAGCAGCGCCGGCCCGCGGTTTGCTCAACAGCCCTCCGGTCAAGGCCCCGGCGCCTGCGGCAGCGGCCGGTGGTGGTCGTGGCCAGGGCCAGCTGCGGCTGTCCAGCGGCAACCAGCAGTGTGTGATCAAGGCCCTGAGCATCAAGGAAGCCTTGCTGGTGGTGAAGCGCACCGACAGCCTGCCCCAGGTGCTGGAGAGCGCGGTGCTGGACCTGGAGCAGGGCGACAACGCCGAAGTGGCGCGGCTCAATGGCTACCTGCATGCGGTGGTGGCCTTTGAACCCAAGCCGGACAGCGAGTGGCTGCAGCTGACTTTCCGCTTCGTGGACCAGGATGCCCAGAAGCTCGACTACATCTCCCGCCTGATCGCCCGCGGCACCGCCCAGAAGCACTTCGTTCCCGGCGCCTGATCCTTGCCGGCCGCCTCGCTGTAGGAGCTGGCTTGCCAGCGAGTGCGCCCGCAAGGGCAGCACAAGGCTTGAAGGCCTCTTCGCCGGCAAGCCGGCTCCTACGGCGGCAGGTGCGTAAGCCGCGAGAACACCCTCTTGCTGTGTAGGAGCTGGCTTGCCAGCGAAGGCGCCCACAAGGGCAGCACAAGGCTTGAAGGCCTCTTTGCCGGCAAGCCGGTTCCTGCGGTGATGGGAGGCAGTGGAAATCTGCTGAAAACACTTTCCCACTGCGGGCTTTTGCCGGCCGCCGAGGCGGGCTGCTGCGTCATCCCGCTATCGAGCGAGCAACTCGCAACATAGGCTGTAACCCTCAAGCCACAAGGCGTGCTCCGCCCCCCTCGGTACTTTCCGCCGTACGTCAGATTAATTTCTTTGCGCTTGATTTATATCTGTTTGGATATAGATTTCAGGTGGCGCGCTCTGTTGTTCACCCCTTGCGGCCATGCCTTGAAACAACCCGGCGCGACCGGTCCTGGCCGTGTTGATTAGCCTTGTTCCTGGTTATTAACAGGAGAGGTTCGATGCCCAGGCACAAGGATGTGGTGTTTGTCGGGAGCGCGCTGCGGGATCTCAGGGCGTTCCCTGAAGATGCCCGTCGGGCCGCCGGTTTCCAGCTGGATCTGCTGCAGCAGGGTGAACAGCCCTACGATTGCAGGTCGGTGAAAACCATTGGCCCGGGCGTTTTCGAGATCAGGATCCATGAGGATTCAGGGGCGTTTCGGTTGTTCTATGTGGTCCGGCGGGCCGCGGCCATTTATGTGTTGCACGCGGTGCGCAAGACCACCCGCAAGACCGAGGCGCGGGATATAGAGCTGGCTCGTGCCAGATATCAGGAAACAGGTTCACGCCATGACTGACCAACCGATCAACCAGCGCTTTGCCAGTGTCTGGGATGCCCTTGAAGCCACTCCCCAGGAGGCCGCCAACATGCGCCTGCGGGCCAAGCTGATGCTGGAACTGGGCAAGACCGTGCAGGCCTGGGGGGTGTCGCAGAAGGAGGCGGCCAGGCGCCTCAATATCACCCAGCCCCGGCTCAACGATGTGCTCAGCGGCAAGATCAACAAGTTCTCCCTCGATGCGCTGGTCAACCTCTGCGAGGCGGCGCAACTGGGGGTGGACATCCACTTCGACGCTGGCGGCATTGAACCCCTGGCGCCCGCCTGATTCATACAAGCTCCATATCAGGCTGCTAGCGTGATTCCACCCTCTGCCAAGAAGCTGCCGAATGTTTGTGCGCCTGCTGTTTTTCTGTGGATTGTCTTTAGCCGCCACGTCGCTGGCGGCGATGACTGTGTACAAGTCCATCGACGCCAATGGCGTGGTCTCCTACAGCGACCGGCCTTCGCCGGGGGCCCAGGAGTTCGTGTTCCGCGACCGCATGGTGGAGCACCTTGAGCGCCAGGTGCGCCTGGATATCCAGAAGCACAGGGGGGTGGATGCGGTGTATGTGCGCAATGACCTGTATGCCCCGGTGGAAGTGGAGTTGAGCTTTGCCGGGTTGAACAATGTCAGCGGCGCTCCGGGGCAGCCGATCCGCCAGGTGCTGCCGGCCCGCAGCAGGCAGCGCCTGGCGCTGCTCACGGCGATTCGCGCCGACCAGCCTCTGAGCTATGCCCCCAGGTTCCGTTATTCCCTGGGGGATCCGGCAGGCGCCACCCAGGCCTATCGCTACCCGCTGCCCTGGCGTGGCGGGCCGTTTCGCCTGACCCAGGGCGCCAATGGCCAATACAGCCATTTCAGCCCCAAGAGCCGCTATGCGATGGATATCGCCATGCCGGTGGGGACGCCGATCATTGCCGCCCGGGGCGGGGTGGTGGTGAAGACCGAGAACGCCCAGAACGGGCGGGGCAATAACCCGGCGGGCAATTTCGTCCGGGTGCTGCACGACGACGGCACCATGGGCGTGTACCTGCACCTCAAGCAGGGTTCGGTCAGCGTGCGGGAGGGCCAGCGAGTGGCGGTGGGCAGCCCCCTGGGGCTGTCGGGCAACACCGGCAACAGCAGTGGGCCGCACCTGCATTTCGTGGTGCAGCGCAATACCGGGTTGGGGCTGGTGTCGATTCCCTATCAGTTCAACCAGCCCCTGGGGGATTTGCCGAATTTTGCCCTGGGCAACCAATAACCTGCCCGTAGGAGCCGGCTTGGCGGCGAAAGGGCCGTCAATCCAGCATCAGCACCTTGGCCAGGATGATCTTCGGTCCCTTCATCTTCTTGATGATGATGCGCAGGCCTTCGACCTCCAGTACTTCTTCCTCTTCCGGCACCCGTTTCAGGGTTTCGTACACCAGGCCGGCGAGGGTTTCGGCCTCGATATGGTCCAGGTCGATGCCCAGCAGGCGTTCCACCTTGAACAGCGGGGTGTCACCGCGCACCAGCAGCTTGCCCGGCTGGTAGGCCAGGATGCCGCGCTCAGTCTTGCGGTGTTCGTCCTGGATATCGCCCACCAGCACTTCAAGCACGTCTTCCATGGTCAGGTAGCCAATGACCTTGCCGTCGGCTTCTTCCACCAGGGCGAAGTGCGAGCCGCCCTTGCGGAACTGCTCCAGCAACTGCGACAGCGGCATGTGCCGGGATACACGCTCCAGCGGGCGGGTCAGCTCGGCCAGGTTGAACGACTCGGGAATGTGGTCCAGGGCCGCCAGTTCCAGCAGCAGGTCCTTGATGTGCAGCAGGCCGACGAATTCGTTGCGCTCGCTGTCGTAGACCGGGTAGCGGCTGAACTTGTGGCGGCGGAACAGGGCGAGGATTTCCTTGAGCGGCGCGTTGAACTCGACGCTGATCAGGTCTTCCCGGGAATTGGCCCAGTCCACCACTTCCAGTTCGCCCATTTCCACCGCCGAGGCCAGTACGCGCATGCCCTGGTCGCTGGGGTCCTGGCCGCGGCTGGAGTGCAGGATCAGCTTGAGTTCTTCTCGGCTGTAGTGGTGTTCGTGGTGCGGGCCGGGCTCGCCCTGCCCGGCGATGCGCAAGATGGTGTTGGCGCTGGCGTTGAGCAGGTAGATGGCCGGGTACATCAGCCAGTAGAACAGGTACAGCGGCACCGCCGTCCACAGCGACAGCAGCTCCGGCTTGCGGATCGCCCAGGATTTGGGCGCCAGCTCGCCGACCACGATGTGCAGGTAGGAAATGATGAAGAACGCGGTGAAGAACGACACGCCGCGGATCACTTCCGGAGAGCTCACGCCCAGGGCGCCCAGCAGCGGCTCCAGCAGATGGGCGAAGGCCGGCTCACCGACCCAGCCCAGGCCCAGGGAGGCCAGGGTGATGCCCAGTTGGCAGGCCGAGAGGTAGGCGTCGAGCTGGCTGTGCACGGTGCGCAGGATCTGCCCGCGCCAGCCGTTCTTGTGGGCAATGGCCTCGACCCGGGTCGAGCGCAGCTTGACCATGGCGAACTCCGCCGCAACGAAGAAGCCGTTGAGCAGGACCAGGATCAGAGCAAAAAGAATCATGCCGAAGTCGGCGAAAAGAGACGCGAGGGTAAAACCAGGGGAAGGGTCCATGATGGAGTTTTGCGGGTTCCGTGTATTCGAAAAGGAAGGAAATGCGGTGCCTGAAAGGCAGGCACAAGTTACGCAATGTAGCGGCTGACAGGGCAATTGCCTAGGGGCGAGTGGCTGTCAGCGCTGGTCGGTCAGGCTCTGGGTGCGGTTTTTCTTCACTTGGGCCGGAACGAAATGGCAGGTGAAGGTGCTGCCGTGGCCCAGCACGCTGCTGATCTCCAGGCGCGCACGGTGGCGCAGCAGCACATGCTTGACGATGGCCAGGCCCAGGCCGGTGCCGCCGGTGTTGGAGTTGCGGCTCGAATCCACCCGGTAGAAGCGCTCGGTGAGGCGCGGCAGGTGCTTGTTGTCGATGCCGATCCCCGAGTCCTGCACGCTCAGGTGCGCGCCCTGTTCGTCGCCCCACCAGCGAATGCGAATATTGCCTTCGGCCGGGGTGTATTTCACCGCGTTGAACACCAGGTTGGAGAAGGCGCTGCGCAGCTCCGCTTCGCTGCCCTTGAGTTGTACCGACGCGTCGGCTTCCAGGGTGATGCGCTGGTTGCGCTCCCCGGACAGCGCCTGGGCGTCGCTCTTGATCGATTGCAGCAGCACGTCGATGGGCACCGGCTGGTTGTCCGACGGGTAGTCCGTGGCCTCCAGCTTGGCCAGCAACAGCAGGTCGTTGAGCAGGGTCTGCATGCGCCCGCCTTGCTGCTGCATCTGCTGCAGGGCGCGGCTCCAGCGCGGGTTCACTTCCTCGACGTTGTCCAGCAGGGTCTCCAGGTAGCCGCAGATCACCGTCAGCGGCGTGCGCAGCTCGTGGGAGACGTTGGCGATGAAGTCCTTGCGCATCTGTTCCAGCTGGTGGATGCGGGTCACGTCGCGCACCAGCATCAGGTGCTCGTTGTTGCCGTAGCGGGTGATGTAGAGCTGGATGCGTACCCGGTCGTTGGCCGGGGAGGGGATTTCTAGCGGCTCGGCGTAGCTGTCCTGCTCGAAGTATTCCTTGAAGCGCGGATGGCGCACCAGGTTGGTCACCGGCTGGCCGCTGTCCTGGGGCGTCTTGAGCCCCAGCAGGGTCTCGGCGGCGCGGTTCCACCATTCCAGGTTGCCGTCGCTGTCGAGCATGATCACCGCGTCCTTAAGGGCCGCGGTGGACTCCTGGACCCGGTCGATCACCGCCTGCAGGCGCCCGCGCACCCGCTGATCGCGGCGTTGCAGGTGGTAGATGCTGTCGAACACCTCGCCCCACAGGCCATAACCGTCGGGGGGCGCTTCGTCGGGTTGATGCAGGCGCAGCCATTCGTGCAGGCGCAGCAACTGCTTGAGGGTCCAGGCCAGGTAGATGCCCAGGCCGGCGGCCAGGCTCCAGCCGTAGTAGCCGCTGATCAGGCCCACCAGCAGGCAGCCGGTGATCAACAGCAACATGTGGCGAATCAGGGTGCCATGCCAGTTTTGATTCACTTGAAACACGTCCGTGGAGGGTGGCGCAGCTCCAAGCTGCAAGTGTTGAAGCGGTCACTCATCGGCGTGCCGCTTGTCGCTTGCCGCTGCCGTCAGGCCTTGGTGGAAAAACGATAGCCGGTGCCGCGCACGGTTTGTACCAGATTCTCGTAGGCATCGCCCAGGGCCTTGCGCAGCCGGCGGATATGCACGTCCACGGTGCGTTCCTCGACGTACACATTGCCGCCCCAGACCTGGTCCAGCAGCTGGCCACGGGTGTAGGCACGCTCCTGGTGGGTCATGAAGAACTGCAGCAGGCGGTATTCGGTAGGGCCCATTTCCGCGGGCTTGCCGTCGATGGTCACCCGGTGGCTGATGGGGTCCAGCAGCAGGCCGCCGACTTCGATTGGCGCTTCGCCATCGGTAGGGCCGGCACGGCGCAGCACGGCCTTGAGGCGGGCCACCAGTTCGCGGGGGAGAACGGCTTGGTGATGTAGTCGTCGGCGCCGACTTCCAGGCCCTGGATCTTGTTGTCCTCTTCACCCTTGGCGGTGAGCATGATGATCGGGATGTCCCCGGTCAGCTCGTCGCGCTTGAGGCGCCGCGCCAACTCGATGCCGGAAGTGCCGGGTAGCATCCAGTCCAGCAGGATCAGGTCCGGCTTGCGGTCGACGATGATGGCATGGGCCTGCTGAGAGTTCTCTGCCTCCATGCAGTCATAGCCGGCCATTTCCAACGCAACGGCGATCATTTCGCGAATAGGCGCTTCGTCGTCAACGATCAGAATGCTTCTGCCAACCATGCTTGAACCTCTTGTCATTTAACTGTCTTGCGCCGCATTAGATAACGGAATTATTGCAGTCGTGTGACAGTATTTCAGGTCGCGGGGCGGGGTGCTGCTTCGTGGACTAAGCTTTGAGTCCGATTCCTGACAACCACAAAAGAAGGTTTCCATGACTCTGTTCAAGCAATCGTTGAAAGTCCTGCTGGTAGGCGCTGTCCTGGCCCTGCCGACATTCGCCATGGCCGCCGACCCGGCAATGAGCAAGGACGGCGTGCTGGTGGACCACAAGGGCATGACCCTCTACACCTTTGCCAAGGATGCCGACGGCAAGTCCATGTGCAATGACAAATGCGCTGCCAACTGGCCGCCGCTGATGGCCGAGGGCAGTGACAAGGCCATGGGCAAGTGGACGGTGATCAAGCGTGACGACGGCAAGATGCAGTGGGCCTACGACGGCAAGCCGCTGTATGGCTTCGTGATGGACAAGAAGGCCGGTGACATGACCGGCGAAGGCAAGATGGACGGCGCCTGGAAGGTCGCGAAATCCGACTGACATCCCGCCGCCCTCCGGGCCATTGGCAGCTTGCGGCAGCGGCTACACCGATCTCTGTAGCCGCTGCCGAGCCCTGGCAAAGCTGCGAAAAGGCCCATAGGGCCTTGCTTGACGGTCTAGCGCAACGCGTAATCCAGCACCACCCCGACAAAGATCGCCAGGCCCGCCCAGTGGTTATGCAGGAAGGCCTTGAAGCACTTCATCCGGTCGCGATCCCGGGTATACCAGAACTCCCAGGCGAAACACGCCGCCGCTACCGCCAGCCCCAGGTGGAACCAGCCCCCCAGATTGAACCGTGCCCCGGCCAGCAGCAGGCAGCCCAGGGACAAGCCCTGCAGGGTGAGAATGATCACCCGGTCGGCATCGCCGAACAGGATCGCCGTGGACTTGACCCCGATTTTCAGGTCATCGTCACGATCGGTCATGGCGTAGTAAGTGTCGTAGCCCACGGTCCACAGCAGGTTGGCGATGTACAGCAGCCACGCGGTGGCCGGCAGTTCGCCGTTCTGCGCGGTGAAGGTCATCAGGATGCCCCAGGAATACGCCGCCCCCAGTACCACCTGCGGGTAATAGGTGTAGCGCTTCATGAAGGGGTAGCAGGCGGCCAGGGCCAGGGCGCCGAACGACAGCCAGACCGTGGTGGCGTTGGTGCACAGCACCAGCAGGAAGGCGGCGCCCATCAGCACCGCGAACAGTATCAGGGCCTCCTTGGCGCTGACTTTGCCGGTGGCCAGGGGCCGCTGGTCGGTGCGCTTGACCTGGCCGTCCACCTTGCGGTCGGCGAAGTCGTTGATGGCGCAGCCGCCGGCGCGGGTCAGCACCACCCCGAAGGTGAAGATCAGCACATGGCTCAGGGACGGCTGGCCCTCGGCGGCGATCCACAGCGCCACCAGGGTTGGCCATAGCAGCAGATAGATGCCGATGGGCTTGTCCATGCGCGCCAGTTGCAGGAAGTCCCAGGCCCGCGGGTGCAGGCGATTGAGGGATTTGAGCAGGCTCAGGTACATCAGCAGGCCTCCGGTCGGGCGTCTATGGCGGTCCACAGGCTGGGCAGGAAGATTTCCGCCACCAGCAGGCTCAGGGGGCCGCGGTCAAAGCGTGAGCGACGGCCCCACAGGCCGTTGTCGGCAACGGCAGCGGGCAGCCAGTGCCGGGGGTAGCGGCAGACTTCGATGGGCTGGCGGGTAAAGGCCTGGTCGCAGAACAGCAACTCGCCCAGGGAGCGGCTGCCCAGTTCGTCGATATTCAGGCCGCCTTCGAGCAGGGCGCTGCGGGCGGCGACGCTACGGGCGAACACCCAGGCCTGGCCGTGCCCGCGCAAGTACACCTCGCGCACCCAGCCTTCGCTCTGTTCGGGCAGGCCCAGGGCGGCGCATTCGTCGTTGCGCAGGGTTTGCCACTCTTGCACCAGCGGGGTGACGCTGAAGGCGTTGTGGGACAGCCGGGTCAGGCGCCGGGTCAGCGACCCTTCATCGAACAGCCAGTTGGCAACGGCTGTGCCGGGGAAGGGGGACAAACGGCTTTGCACCAGCCAGGTGGGGGCCGGGGCGGGGGCATTGAGTGCGGCACAGTGGGTCAGTATTGGCAGCAAATGAGGCGGCGAGCTTAGCATGGCGATCGCCGGTTTTGATTGATCCAGGACGCCCGGCGGCACGAACGTGCTTGCATCTGCCGGTAGTGATCAGTAAAAAACCCCAGTGCCGGACGCTGATCAGCGTGGCCTTCTAGAGTCGATCCATCGACCGACCCACCGGCGAAGCCTGAACCCTTGAGGAAATGCATCAATGAAAAAGTGGCAATGTGTGGTCTGCGGCCTGATTTACAACGAAGCGGAAGGCTGGCCGGACGACGGTATTTTGCCGGGTACCCGTTGGGAAGATGTACCCGCGGACTGGCTCTGCCCGGACTGCGGCGTGGGCAAGATGGATTTCGAAATGATCGAGATCGCTTGATCGACTTTTGTGGCTTGAACAACCAATAACAAGGAGCAGGGAATGAGCGCACCGGTAGTGATCGTGGGGACGGGCCTGGCGGGTTACAACCTGGCCCGGGAGTTTCGCAAGCTCGACAGCGAGACGCCGCTGCTGTTGATCACTGCCGACGATGGCCGTTCCTACTCCAAGCCGATGCTGTCCACCGGCTTCGGCAAGAACAAGGACGCCGACGGCCTGAGCATGGCCGAGCCCGGCGCCATGGCCGAGCAGCTCAAGGCCGAGGTCCGCACCCACACCCGCATCAGCGGCATCGACCCGGGCCACAAGCGTCTGTGGATCGGCGAGGAAGCGGTGGCCTATCGCGACCTGATCCTGGCCTGGGGCGCGGAAACCGTGCGGGTGCCGGTGCAGGGCGACGCATCCGAACTGATTTTCCCCATCAATGACCTGGAAGACTACGCGCGCTTTCGCAGCGCCGCGGCCGGCAAGCGTCGGGTGCTGCTGCTGGGCGCCGGGCTGATCGGCTGCGAGTTCGCCAATGACCTGATCCTCGGCGGCTACAGCGTGGACCTGGTGGCACCTTGCGAGCAGGTGATGCCGACCCTGCTGCACCCGGCCGCAGCGGCGGCGGTCCAGGCCGGGCTGGAGAGCCTGGGCGCACGCTTCCACCTGGGCCCGGTGCTCAACCGCCTGCAGCGCAGCGCCGACGGTCTGGAAGCCCACCTGTCCGATGGCCAGGTGATCGCCTGCGACCTGGTGGTCTCGGCCATCGGCCTGCGCCCGCGCATCGACCTGGCGGCTGCCGCCGGGCTGGTGGTCAATCGCGGAGTGGTGGTGGACCGCGAGCTGAAAACCTCCCACGCCAATATCTATGCCCTGGGCGATTGCGCCGAGGTCGACGGTCTCAACCTGCTGTACGTGATGCCGCTGATGAGCTGCGCCCGGGCGCTGGCGCAGACCCTGGCGGGCAAGCCGACAGCGGTCAGCTACGGGCCGATGCCGATCACCGTCAAGACTCCGGTCTGCCCCCTGGTGGTGTCGCCGCCGCCCCGTGGCGCCGAAGGCGTATGGACCGCAGAAGGGCAGGGGGCCGACATCAAGGTCCTGTGCCGCAACGCCGATGGCCAGTTGCTGGGCTACGCCCTGACCGGGGCCGCGGTGATGGAAAAACTGGCCCTGAACAAGGAACTTCCTGCGCTGCTGGCTTAAATACCGGTCGTTCTGTCGGAATAACCCGGTTCTTGCCCTCACAAAGGTCGCGGGGAGACTGGCGCCACTCTCAAGCGCGTGCCATCCTCACACCCGTCTGCCGCAGCGTAGAGCCTGCGGCGCCTTGGGCGCTGTTCCCGTGAACAGCACGGACATAACAACAAAAAACCGTCAAAGAGGCTTCACACTATGCGTAAACCAGAACTCGCCGCAGCCATTGCTGAAAAAGCGGACCTGACCAAAGAGCAGGCCAATCGCGTGCTCAACGCCATTCTTGAAGAGATCACCGGGGCTCTGCACCGCAAAGACAGCGTCACCCTGGTTGGTTTTGGCACCTTCCTGCAACGCCACCGTGGCGCCCGCACCGGCAAGAACCCGCAGACCGGCGAGCCGGTAAAGATCAAGGCCAGCAACACCGTGGCATTCAAACCGGGCAAGTCGCTGAAAGACAGCGTCAACCCATAAGCATTGAGCGGGCTCCCGGCAGCGGGAGCACGCAGGGGAAATAGGCACGCCGAGCGCATCGGGTGCCTATTTTTTTGCCTGCCGTTTGCCCGCAGATGTTCTTGCGAAGCCGCTTTGGCGTGGCTAGGATGCGCGATCGTTCGATTTTTGATCTAAGGCCAAGGATGACCCGCCCCACTGACAGCCCCCTTTCATGGGCCGCCCTGCTGCACGGCCTGGCAAGCCCCGGTTTAGTTGCCCTGGTCGTGGGCTGCCTGTTCAGCCTTGGCCTGTCATCGGCCGCTGCCGGCAACGACTCGCGACTGGAGCAGATCGGCTATCGCGAGGCCCTCAGCTGGTTCCACAGCCAGAAATACGACAGTTCCGGCGCCTGGCTCTGCGGCTATTCCCTGGCCCGCGAGGACTACAGCGTAGCGCCCAAGGCTCCGCGCCTGCTGGTGGAAGTGGACCAGCGCTTTCTTTACCTCAAGACCGCCGGCCAGCTGGTGGAGCTCACCGGCGCCGCTCAGGGCCTGGAACGCAGCGAGTACCAGAACACCGGCGCTCATATCCGGGTCACCCTGAACATCCTCAAGCGCAACAATTTCAGCGAGTACCAGGAGTCTCACGACCGCCAGGTGCTGGCGCGCATCGAGATGAACGACCAGGTCGAAACCCTCACCCTCAAGGGGCAATCATGCGGTACCTGAACCTGGCAGGCCTGGGCCTGCTGATCGCCTGCGCGGCCACGCCCGCCCTGGCGGATGAATCGAACCCGGGCAAGGGTTGCTACGGCTACCTCACCGAACTGGTGCGCAGCAGCGATTTTCCCTACCGCGACTTCACCACCCCGGAGCACCTCAAGCTGCTGATCGACCGCGACGATGGCGACCAGCTGAGCTTGCAGCTGTTCTACGAAACCTCCGGCAGCGGGATCATCGGCTGGGTCCGCTACGACGTGCCGCAGCAGGCCCTGTGGAACGTCAGCATCGACCCCGAAGAGCCCCAGGCCCTCAAGTTCGATCAAGGCTTCGCCCGTGCCTACGCGTCCTGCCTGGAAGCGCGTTGAGGGGCCACGGCCGCTGCGCAGAGTTGCCGAGTGGTTCCTTGATTGTTGCCGGCCGTTGCCTGAATATTTGCCACTCTCCGAATCACCCTTTCAGCATGGAACGCCAAACTCTTGTCCACCTACCGCATTCAAGAAGCCGATCTCGATATTCCTGACGCCTGGCAGGACCAGAGCATCAATATCTTCAAGCTGCCAGCCGTTGGCGGTGCCCAGGAAGCCAGCTTCGTCATCAGCCGCGACCCGAGCCAGGGCGACGCCGCCTTTGCCGATTATGTCGCCGCGCAGCTGAATGCTGCCGAGCAGCAACTGCCAGGTTTCAACCTGATCAAGCGCTGGGACTTCGACATGCAAGGCCATGCCGCCGTGCTGCTGGACTACAGCTGGAAACGCGAAGGGCGCGAGCTGATGCTGCGCCAGGTCTTCATCGAGCGTAAGCCGGCCGTGCTGATCACCACCCTGACCACCACGGTCAACGACCTGGTGCATCATGAGCCAGCCTGGAAACAGGCCATGCAGAGCCTCAAGCCGCAGCCTTCGAAAGCCTGATCGGTCAACCCGCCCTGAGACGCATTGCCCGGTAGCCGAACTCTAGGAACCGACATGAAGTTCAACGATCTGTTCGTCAGTCGCGAGGAGATGTTCTCGATGGGCATCGAGGAATCCACCGGCCAGTACTACCTGACCTTTCCGGTGAGCCTTGGGGTGGTCGACTACGAGGAGTACTACGCCATCGAGCGCGCGACCTTCGAACTGTTCGAACAGGATCTGCAGGCCGCGCTGGCGTTCATCAGCCGCGCCAGAAAGCGCGAGCTGGACGCGTTGCTGATCATCAAGCCGGGCAAGAATCGCGGCTCGGCGATTTGATCGGATTGCCCGCATGGGCTCAGGCATTGTTCCGATAAGGCCCGAAACGCCGTTCGGCGCTGTACAGCCCTAGCCCCTTGTCACCCTTGAAGCCCGCGTCGATCAAGCGGTCGGCCAGCGTTGCGCTGATCAACAAGTCCCCGGACTCCGGTTCCCGGGTGATCTGGCCCATGCCCGGGGCGTTCTCAAGAAACCAGGTCCTGTTGAAATAGAGCAGGGTGCCGTCATCGTCGCGCTCCGCTTCGGAACGCGCGTGGTCGATGGCGCTGACGGCTTGAATGGCGTTGACGATGTAGTACGGCTGGTTGATCTCCTGCTGGTCGGCCACCAGGCGCAAGGGCCGGATCAGCTTCGGGTTGGATTGGATCGGGGGCTTCCAGCTCAAGATCATCATCTGTTCCTACTGGTAATAGACTCCCGGCCAGCCTTGAACCCTGTCAGCTGCCGCGCTGCCAATGCAGGTGCTCACCGATCATGACCGTCGACAGGGTCTGATCTGGGTCATAGGCGAGGTCATAGTCGAGCTGCTTGAACCAACTGGTGGCGAAGGACGAGGCCCTGGCGACGCGCCCGGCTTGCAACTGGTCGACGCGGACGTACCAGTTACTGGGTGGCGTGACGGACAGGTAGTAGTTCAGGTTGTCGGCGCTATAGGTCCAGCACAGGGACATCAGGCGCGACTCCTCCGGTCGTGCTTCATAAATGTGCGCGTTGACGATCAGGGCCTTGCCATCGAACAGATGGCGATAGCGGATGTTTTCACCGTAGGTGGTCACGTCCTTGTCAAAGCGGCTGATGCTCAGGATCAGTTGTCCGTCGGCATCGAAACCATAGGCCTGCAGATTCTTCGACTCACGGTTGGCCTTGCTCAGCGACGCCAGGGGCTTTCCCTCCTTGCTGACGCTGGGGATCAAGCGTTCAAAGGGGATGAACTCCAGGGTCGGGCCTAGGGAATACTCCCAGCGGACCACGGCTTGCCTGATCGCCTGATAGTGCTGGTGAACTTGCGGTCCATAACGCTTGAACAGCTCGCCGAGGGTGTTGCGCCGGCTTTCAAGCTCCGGGTTGTGCATGACATTCATTGGGTTATTTCCCCCCGCAGGCGTTGAAGGATTTTTTCCACGAGCCGTTTTCCATTCTTCCCGTGATGTTGGCAAGCACGTTTCTCATGTTCAGATTCTTGCGCTTGGCGGATTTTAGGATCTTGTACAGCAGCTTGTCGTTTTCCTTGCCGTGAATATGAGTTCCACCGTGATAGTTGCCTGCCGCCTTCGCCGCGTCCTTGCCTGGGTGCCCAGGCTGGGCCAGTTGGTTGGGGTGCGTGCCCCAGAGTCTTGCACCGTTCTCTGGGATATCCGGGTGCAGCTTGGCGTCTTCGAGGATCTTGCGTGAGTTCTTGGCGTAGATATTGGTCGCATTCTCCTTGATCGCATGGTGCGGGGTTTGTCCCGGTGCCAGCGGTCGCCCGGCATTGGCCATGTTCTTGCCGAGTTCCTCGGCGGTCAGGCCCAGGGGATCGATCCAGATGGCCGTGCTGGGCCCATAGAGATAGAGGTTGAAACCACCTTCCAGTCCAATCGGGTCAGGTGTGGTAAAGCGGCCTATATCCGGGTCATAGAAACGCAAGGTGTTGTAGTGCAACCCGGTTTCCCGATCCAGGTACTGTCCCTGGAATCTCAGGTTCTGCTCTTCGAGGAAATGGGCTTCGCGCTGTTCTTCGAGACAGTTGCCCCAGACCTGATAGCGAGCCTGCCACAGCACATGCCCATCGGCTTCCGTCAACTGCTCGGGCAGGCCGTTGAGGTCATTGTGGTAATAGCGGATCTTTTGTTGTGCGCCGATACCATCGACTCGCGCCAGCACTTCATAGCCCTCGTCGGCATACAGATAGAGGCTGCTCAGGCCGTTTTTCTGCTCCTGCAGCAGTCGTAAGCCGTTCCAGGTGAAGCGGGTTTCGTTCAGTACCTGACCCTGAAGGTCGAGTTCGATCTTTTCGGTCCGCCGCCCCAGTGGGTCATAGCCCATGCGCACCAGGGTTTCCCGGGCTCCATCCTGGGTACGTACTTCCACCAGTCGATGTTCCGCGTCATAGCGCAGGTGCTGGATGCGTCGGCTGCCGCTGCGCTTTTCCACCACCCGGCCAAAGGCGTCGTAGCGATAGCGTTTGTCCTGGTAGGTCAGCAGCTTGTTATGGACCACCAGCCCGGCCCCGGCTTGCGGTCCGTCCAGCAGGTTGGCCGCGGCATCGTAGGCAAAGGTTTCGCTGGTGCCTTGAGGGCTGTCCTGGCTGGCCATGATCCGGCCAGTGGCATCGTAGTGCAGCAACTGCCGGTGCTCGCCCTGGGGTAGGCGATCGACGCGCCCCACCAGCTGATTGGCGGGATCGTAGGCGAACTGCCGTTCCCGGGAGGCCGACAACCGTGGCTGCTGGCCCGTGGGGCGCCGCATACGCGAGCGCAAGCGGCCGGTGCGGTCATATTCGCTGTGGGTGCTGATCCGCCCCTGGGTGCGCAGGACTTCGCGGTGTAGGCGATCACGCTCGAAGTCGCTGATGAGCTGGCCGTCGAGGTTGATCTGATGCAGATGACCGCTGCCGTAATACAGCCGGTTGATCCAGCGCCCATCGGCCAGTTGGGTCTGGGTCAAGTTGCCGAGTTCGTCGTAATGGTGGCGCAACTCACCTGCCGCGCTTTGCTCCGTCAGAAGCTGGCCCAGGGCATCGTAGGTAAAGCCCAATGCGCGGCTCTGGCCATGCTGGTCGGTAAAGGTGGCGCCGAGCAGTTGATTCAGCGGGTCGTAGAGGTACTCGCTGCGGCCATCGTCGGTGACCTTGGCGACCATGCGCCCCACCGCATCCCGCTCGAACAGGTGGACGATAGAGGGGCTGGGGGGCGAGGCTGAATTGCCGTCCTGGGGCGCCGGGGTGAACTCCATCCTGACGGCGTTATCCATCGGGTCGTAGGCAAAACGCCGGGCACTGCCGTCGAGGTCGCGCTGCTCCAGCAGTCGATCGGCGGCGTCCCAGGTGAAGCGGTAGCTCTCGGCGTTCTCGTTGGTCAGCGTCTGCAGGCGCCCGTAAGTGTCGTAGTTGAAGTGGACACGCCGGCCATGGGCATCGATGCGCACCTGGAGCTTGCCGCGCCGATCGTATTCGTAGCGGCTGCTGTGTCCCGCCGGATCGGTGTAGCAAAGCAATTGACCGGCGGTGTTGCGCTGGTACTGCTCGATGCGGCCGTCGGCCAGTTGAATGCTCAGCAGACGCCCCTGTGGGTCGTGCTCGAAGGTCTGGCGCTCACCGAGGGCATCGGTCGCCACCTGAAGATAGCCGTGGCGGTCATAACTGAAGCGGGTGGGGTAGCCCGAGCAGTCGACGTATTTGAGCAACTGGCCCAGGTCATTCCAGGTCAGTTGCTTACGCTTGCCACCGGCATCGATGATTTCCACCACCCGACCATGATGGTCGTAGCGATAGCGGGTGCTATTACCCAGTGGGTCGGTTTCGCCAATGCAATTGCCACGCTTGTCGTACTGGTAGCTCCAGCTGTTGCCGGCGGCATCGGTTTCTGTCAGAGGCAGCGACCAATGCTCAAGCCACAGGGTCGATTCGTTGCGGCCCAGGGGATCGACATGGCTACACAGGTTGCCGGTTTCGTCGTAGCTGTACTGATACTGGCCGCCCTGCGGGTCCGTGGCGCCGAGTAACTGACGCTCTTCGTTCCACTGGAACCGCCAGACTTGGCCAAGCTTGTCCTGGTATTCGGTGATCTGGTGCTGAGGGTTCCACTTGCGCAGGCTCTGACGCTGCAAACCATCGGTGACGCGGGTAATACCGGCTTGCAGGTCGTAGTCGAAATGGTACTCGTCACCGGCGTCGGTCCAGTGCCGGACCACGCGCCATTCGCGCTCATCGACCCGGGCCCAGGCGTAAAAACAACGCAAGCCGGTGGGCAGTTGATGCTCCACCATGCGCTGCTGCGGGTCATAGGCAAAGCGTCGGCTGACTTGGCCACTGGCATCGCGCACCTGGGCGAGATTGCCCTGGGTATCGTAGTCATAACTGGCCAGGACCTCGCGCTGCTGGTCGGCGTGCAGCCGCTCGATCCGCGCCAGCCGTCCTGGCCATTGGTTGCTGGGAATCAGCTCCACCTGGAGCAGGTCGAAGCTGTCCCGCAGGCGGGTGATGCGTCCACTCGGGTCGTAGTCGAGATGGATCCGGTTGTCGTTGCGATCCCCCAGCAGGCTCAGGCGCAGTCGCAGCGGGTTGCCGGGGCTGGGCTCGAACAGCCGATACACACCATCGCTGCTTTCGATCAGCAAGCGGCCATCGGTATTGCGCCTTACGCTCAGGCCGGTTCCGGGGCTGAACGTGGCGCCACCCGGAGCAATCGAGCCCATGTCGATCTGGCGTCCCTGCTCATCGGTGTAAAGCAGCCGTTCGCCTCCTTCGGGATGCGTCTCGATCTGCACGCTGACTTCGAAGTGCACGCTCCATCCGGTCCCGAACAGGCCGTCCTGGCGTTCATCGCGACTGTTGTAGAAGCGCTGCCAGGCGATCGGCAGCATGCCAGGGAGGACGAAGTCCAGGTCATCCTCGCCACCCAGCACCTTGGCCCCAGTCGCGGCATGCACCGGATTGGGCGAGCCGGCGATGGCCTGGGTCAGGGCCCCCGAAGCCTGGCTGACAACAAACGAATTGACCCCGGCCATCAGCATGCACGGCAGGTTGGCCTTGAACTTGCCCTTGCCGCCCTTGAGCATCATCAGCACGGTCACCGCCAGGCCCACCCCCGGGGTCTTGCCGCTGCGGATCTCGCGCACCACCACCGAGCCGCCGCCGATGGTCACGTCGGGGGAGATCGGCCCGGCGGATACCACCTTGGCGTCGCAGGTGCTGCGGTCGCCGCTGCGCACTGCCGGCTGGCCGTCGATGCTGACCTTCTCCGAGCCTTCGGCCAGGTACTGTACGGGCATCGGCGGGTGCTTGGTGCAGGTCACCAGGTCCAGTTCCTTGGTTTGCGAGCCGGGCGCCGGGGAGGCCACGGTGGGTCGCCACATCTGCGAGAAGAACTCCTTGGCCATGTCGAGAAAGCCCGGGCCTTCTTCCGGAGTAGCCGAAGGGGTGTCGGTGGCTTCGCCTTCTTCGGCGCCGTCGCCGTTGATCTGCGACGGCGGGGCGATACCGGCCGCGCGGGCCGCCGGTTTGTTGTTGGTCAGGACCTTTTTCGAGCCACTGGCGATGGAGGCCTGGATCGAGGGCGGGAACAGGGCATTGGCGATACCCTCGCATAAATTGCTCAGGCCCTTGTCGGCGCCGGTCTTGCTCATGACCACGCCGACCACCACGCCCACCACCAGCCCCAGCACGCAGGCACCGAGGCCGCCGGTGGCCACGGTGATGCCCGCTGCTGCAGCCACTGCCATGGTCGCCAGGGTGCCGATGGCGACGTTGGCCGCCACCTCCAGCACACCGCCGAGGATGTCGGCCATCATCGAGGTGTGTTCCAGCCCGTCGCCCAGTCGTGCGGCCCACAGCGCGTCAGACACGTCCCGGCCTCAGCCCAGCACCAGGCTGTTCTTGATCTGCGCCCAGTGCGTGGCTTCGGCGTCGCCGAGTTTCTGCGCCTTGACGTAGCTCATGGCGAGCATCTGCCGGGTGTCGGGCAGCACCAGGGCCAGCTGGAACTGGAACACCTGCTCGCTGCCCTTGCTGAACTGGCTGCGCAGCTCCAGGCCCTGGATGTCCTGGGCCGGGCCCAGCAGCACCGGCTGCGGCCCCTTGACCCGCAGTTCCTGCACTTGCTGTTCCAGCCGCTGCAGCTGACTGGCCAGGCTGCTCTCCAGGGTTTCGCCGTCCCCCAGCAGGCTGCGGCTGACGATCAGCGAAGTGCCCAGGGCCGGGAACTTGAGGATGTTGATCGAGGCGTCCTGCAGTTCGCCGGCAGGCAGCTGGAACTGCAATTCATTGAGGCGATAGGTCATGGCATGGGCGTCCGTTCATTAGCCTTTGGGGGCGGAAAAGGGGGCTTTGGCCTTGGCGCTGATAGCGCCCTGCACACCCTGGCCCTCGGTGGTGGTGCCCGGGCCGCCGCCATTGTTCAGGTGCAGCACGCCACCGGTATTGATCTCGGCATCGGCCGAGGCATGCACGCTGATGTTGACCCCGCACAGGTTGATCTGGCCGCTGGCGTTGAGCTCCAGGATGCTGGCCCCGCATACCAGGCGCAGGCGCTCGCCGACCTCGATCACATAGCTCTGGCCGACGCTGTCGAGCTTCTTCTCGCCGACCCGCAGCTCATCCACGTGCTGGACGATGCGCGTGCGCTTGTTGCCGATGGTCACGTACTCGTCGTGGCCGATGCTCTTGTTGCGGTTGTTGCCCACCGAATGGCTTTCGTTGACCTCGACCACGATGTCCTGGTTGCGCTCGGCGTGGATGTACAGCTGCTCCGCGCCCTTTTTGTCTTCCATGCGGATTTCATTGAAGTTGGCCGGGCTGCCGCCCTTGCTCGAACGGCTCTTCATGCCGCTCTGGGTGGCGTTGGCGGGCAGGTCGTAGGGCACGGTCTGTTCGGCGTTGTAGACCCGGCCGGTGATGATCGGGCGGTCGGGATCGCCTTCCAGGAAGCTGACGATGACTTCCTGGCCGATGCGCGGGATCTGCATCGAGCCCCAGTTCTTCCCGGCCCAGGCCTGGGACACGCGAATCCAGCACGAGCTGTTTTCGTTGGACTGGTCGTGGCGGTCCCAGTGGAAGTGCACCTTGACCCGGCCGTACTGGTCGGTCCAGATCTCTTCCCCGGCCGGGCCCACCACTCGCGCGGTCTGCGGGCCCTGGACCATGGGCTTGTGGGTGGTGGCCAGGGGGCGGAAGCTCTGCTGGGCGTCGATGCAGGTCAGGTGGCTCTCGAACTGCGCCGAACCGCCGCCAGCGCCGCTCTCCAGGCTTTCCTGGACCAGGTAGTAGCGGATGCTGACGATCAGGTATTCGCGGTTCTGGTCCTGGCGGCTGAAGCCGGTGAGGCTGAACAGGTTGCCCACCCCCAACCCCCGGGCGTTGCCGCTGAGCTCGATGCGCTCATGCAGGCTTTGCAGGGCCTCGATACGGGTCTGGGCATAGTGCTCGCCGTCGCTGCTCTGCACGTAGGTGCCGGGGTAGTCGTAGAGCGGGTAGTCGCCGGCGCTGTGGGGCCGCGGCATGGCCGAGCGCACGTCGATCCGGGCGCTGGGGCGCTGGAAATCATAGTCGTTGAGCTCCAGCGAGCCGGGCTGCACCTCCTGGGCCAGGTGCCAGTCGAACATGTGGTCGCGCTCGCGCTGCTGCTCGTCTCGCGGGTAGTAGGGCACCGAGGCGTAGCCGGGCACGCTGCTGTGAGCGCCATAGGCGTCGGCCAGCACCACCACGTGGCGGTCCTTCTCGTGGCGGAAGAAGTAGTAGATACCTTCCTGTTCCATCAGCCGGCTGACGAAATCGAAGCTGGTCTCGCGGTACTGCACGCAGTACTCCCACTCCCGGTAGGGGCGGCTCAGGGCGTCTTCGAAATCGGAAAAGCCCAGGTCGCGGAACACCTGCTTGATGATCTGCGGGATGCTCAGGTTCTGGAAAATCCGGCAGTCGGAGGTGCGACTCAGCAGCCACAGCCAGGGGCGCAGCGTCACCTCGTAGCTGGCGAACTGGCCGGTGTCGATGTTCTGGCTGCAGCGCGCGACGATGCCGTGGAAGTACCGCTGGCCGCCGCCGTCCAGCTGTACGCTGAGGCCCATGGGCTTGCCCAGCAACTGGTTGAGGTCGATGTTGGCGTCACTGGAGGCCAGTTGCAGCTGGTAGTCGAACAGCCGCCCCAGCTCCTCGCCGCCGCCCAGGCTCTTGAGCAGCAGGACGTCCGGGCCCAGGGGGCAGTTGACCTGTGCCAGTCGTGTGGATTGCTGAAATAACATCGTCAGTCTCGTTGAATGCGTGGTGTGCCAGGTCAGCCCCCTGCAGGAGCGAGCGTGCTCGCGAAGGCGCCAGGTCCATCACCGTGGCGGTCGCTTCGCTGGCAAGCCGGCTCCTGCGCAGGGCGTGGGGTCAGGCCGGCTCGCTGAAGTCGTAGTGCAGTTCGTTGTCGCGCTGGCTGATGCGCACCCCGGCCAGGGCGCGGCCTTCGAGCATGCGGTTGAGGAACTCGCGGCTCATGTCCGGCAGCAGGCTGTTGGTCAGGATGGCGTCGATCATCCGCCCGCCGCTTTCGGTCTCGGTGCAGCGCGAGACGATCAGGTCGATGACCTCGTCGTCGAAATCGAAATCCACCTTGTGGGTGCTTTCCACGCGCTTCTTGATCCGCCCCAGTTGCAGGCGGGTGATGGCCTTGAGCATCTCGTCGCTCAGCGGGTAGTAGGGAATGGTCACCAGGCGCCCCAGCAGTGCCGGCGGGAAGATCTCCAGCAGTGGCTGGCGCAGGGCCTTGGCGATTTCCTCCGGCTCGGGCACCGCCTGCGGGTTCTTGCAGACGTTGGCGATCAGCTCGGTGCCGGCGTTGGTGGTGAGCAGGATCAGGGTGTTCTTGAAGTCGATCATGCGGCCTTCGCCGTCTTCCATGACGCCCTTGTCGAATACCTGGAAGAAGATCTCGTGCACGTCCGGGTGGGCCTTTTCCACTTCGTCCAGCAGCACCACGCTGTAGGGCTTGCGCCGTACCGCTTCGGTGAGCACGCCACCTTCGCCGTAGCCGACATAGCCCGGCGGGGCGCCCTTGAGGGTGGACACGGTATGGGCTTCCTGGAACTCGCTCATGTTGATGGTGATGACGTTCTGCTCACCGCCATACATGGCTTCGGCCAGGGCCAGGGCGGTTTCGGTCTTGCCCACCCCGGAAGTGCCGGCCAGCATGAACACGCCGATCGGCTTGTTGGGGTTGTCGAGGCCGGCGCGGGAGGTCTGGATGCGCTTGGCGATCATCTGCAGGGCGTGGTCCTGGCCGATGATGCGTTTCTTCAGGTGCTGGTCCAGGTTGAGCACGGTTTCCAGCTCGTTGCGGGCCATGCGCCCCACTGGAATGCCGGTCCAGTCGGCGACCACCGAGGCCACGGCCTGGTAGTCCACGGTCGGCAGGATCAGCGGGGTCTCGCCTTGCAGAGTGCTGAGGCGCTGTTGCAGGTCCACCAGTTTTTCCCGCAGGCCGTGGCTGTCGTCGCCGACGTCGCTGTCCACTAGGCCGACGTTTTCCCGCAATTGGGCGCGGGTTGCCAGCAGTTCGTCCACCAGGGTCTTCTCTTGTGCCCAGCGACTTTCCAGCTCGGCCAGGCGCTCGCGCTCGGCAGTCAGGAGGTTCTCGCTGTTGACCTGGCGGTTGCCAATGGCAACGCCGATCGCCTGTTCCCGAGCGATGATCTGCAGCTCGGTTTCCAGGGCCTCGATGCGCCGGCGGCTATCGTCCACCTCGGCCGGCACGGCGTGCAGGCTGATGGCGACGCGGGCGCAAGCGGTATCCAGCAGGCTGACGGATTTGTCCGGCAACTGGCGCGCGGGAATGTAGCGATGGGACAGTTTGACCGAGGCCTCCAGGGCTTCGTCGAGGATCTGCACCTGATGGTGCTGTTCCATGGTCGAGGCCACGCCGCGCATCATCAGCAGCGCCTTGTCTTCCGAAGGTTCGGCTACTTGCACCACCTGGAAGCGCCGGGTCAGGGCCGGGTCTTTCTCGATGTGCTTCTTGTACTCGGCCCAGGTGGTGGCGGCCACGGTGCGCAGGGTGCCACGGGCCAGGGCCGGCTTGAGCAGGTTGGCCGCGTCGCCGGTGCCGGCGGCGCCACCGGCGCCCACCAGCGTGTGGGCTTCGTCGATGAACAGGATGATCGGCTTGGGCGAGGCCTGGACGTCCTCGATGACCTGGCGCAGGCGCTGTTCGAACTCGCCCTTCATGCTGGCGCCGGCCTGCAGCAGGCCGACGTCGAGGCTGCGCAGTTCAACGTCCTTGAGCGCCGGCGGCACGTCGCCGGCGACGATGCGCAGGGCGAAACCTTCCACCACCGCGGTCTTGCCCACCCCGGCTTCACCGGTGAGGATCGGGTTGTTCTGCCGGCGGCGCATGAGGATGTCCACCAGTTGGCGGATCTCTTCGTCACGGCCGACAATGGGGTCGAGCTTGCCGCTGCGGGCCTGTTCGGTGAGGTCGACGGTGAAGCGCTTGAGGGCTTCCTGCTTGCCCAGGGCGCTGGGGGCCATGGCGCCGCTGGCTTCGCCGGGCACCGCACCGGCACTGAAGCCGTCGCTGGCGCTCAGGGCGTTTTCCGGCGAGTCGCCGATGTATTCGTCAAAGCGCTCGCACAGGGTCTCGACCTTGATCTTGTCGAACTCGCGGGACAGCCCCAGCAACGCATGGCGCAGGCTCGGGGTCTTGAGGATGCCGATCACCAGGTAGCCGGTGCGCACCTGGCTTTCGCCGAACATCAGGCTGCCGTAGACCCAACCGCGCTCCACCGCCTCCTCGACGTGGGACGACAGGTCGGTGATCGAGGTCGAGCCCCGGGGCAGGCGGTCCAGGGCCTCGGTTAGGTCCTTGGCCAGGCGCGCCGGCTCCAGGTTGAACTGGCGGATGATGCGGTGCAGGTCCGAGTCCGTAAGTTGCAGCAACTGGTGAAACCAGTGGGCCAGTTCCACATAGGGGTTGCCCCGCAATTTGCAGAAGACCGTGGCGGCTTCGATGGCTTTGTAGGCAACGCTGTTGAGTTTGCCGAACAGCGCCGCGCGACTGATTTCACCCATGCTCTGTGCTCCTTGGTGTACGTGAGGTAGTGGCCAGGTCGGCGTAGTGCCGGGCCAGTATTAGATCCTTGGCATCGCTGCCGGGTTGGCCGAGCCAGGTGTTGAAACCCAGGCGCTGGCGGCCGTTGAGTTGCAGCTTGGGCACTTCGTCCTTGAGCAGGACCAGGTTCAGGTCCCAGTCCAGCTCGAAGCCCAGGTATTCGGCGGCCCAGGCCACCAGTTCCTGGAATTGCTGGCCGTCGGGCAGCATCCCCAGGTAGTCGTCCAGTTTCATCGGGCCGAGGCGGATGCGGAACTTGTGCTGGCGGTCCCAGACGTGGCTGCCCAGGCAGAAATCCACCCCCAGCTGATGGGATTGCACCCCGACCCGGCTGCGTTCGGGCAACTCCAGCCACTGGCCGACATATTCCTCGATCTGCACCGGCAGGCCGAAATACTCGCTGATGATCGCCCGCAAGCCGTCCGGGTAGCGGGTCTGGGCCGCCAGGTGGCCGCTGTAATGCAGCTTGGCGGTGTCGGCTATCAGACCCTGCTTGAGCAGGCTGGGCATGCCCCGGCCCGACAGCGCCGCCAGCCGCGCCGACCAGTAGTCGTCGTCCGGGCGATCGTGGCTCACCGTCGGTCGGGCTTCGGCCCAGGCCCGATAGAACAGGCTCAGCAGGCGGTGGTGGAACACATCGAGAAAGCGCTTGCTGGTGCTGTCGGCGTTGTTGCGCTGGCGCTCGCGCACGTATTCGGTGATGTGCAGCGGCAACGGCCCGTTGGGCCCGCCGAGGCCGAAGAAGAACTGCTCCAGGCGGGTCGCGGCGCCGTCGCTGCCGGGGGTGACCGAGGCCAGGGTGGCCGGGGCGAAGCTGCAGTCGGCCTGCTGTCCCAGGCGCAGCGGATCGTCCGCCAGGCGCACGGAGTGACCGAAGCGCGGCAGTTGCGGCGACAGGCATTCGATACGCCGCAGGGCCTGGAAGAAGTCGTACTCCCAAGGCTCGGCGTGCATCGCCGTCAGCGTATTCAAAGAGTCGGACGACGTCCGGGCTTGGCTTTCCATCGCATGATCTCGCCGCGTTCGGTGGTACGGATCACCGTCTCGGTAAAACTGTTGATCGACACATAACGTGCCAGGAAGCGCTCGAATACCGCGCCGAGCAGAAACACCCCGGTGCCGCGGAACGCGTTTTCATCGAACTCCAGGGTGATCTCCAGGCCCCGGCCGAAGACGATCGGCCCGGGCATCGGCAGGCGCCGGGTCACCGCCTTGCTGCTGACTTCCCGCAGGCCCTCGATCTGCAACTGCAGGGCCGCGTCGTTGCTGTCGCCGTACAACCGCAGCAGTTCGCGCAGGGCCGCCGCGCCCTGGCCCTGTTCGCTCAGGGACAGGTAGTTCAGCGATAGCTGGCTGATCAGGCGCCAGGCCTTGCCGTCGTGGGCATGGCTGGGGCGCGGCCGGCTCGGGCCCGCCAGGCAGCGGATGGCCTGTACCGGGGCGCTGTCGGCCAGGGTGAAGTCGGTCTTGCCGTTGCCGGTGTTCATGAACAGTGGCAGGTCGCGGTTGGTGCACAGCGCGCTGACCCCGAGCTGGCGCAGGTCGTGGCGATAGGGCGCCTGCTGGCTGTCCACCAGGCTGACGAAGGATTCGCTGCCGATGTAGGTGGAGCGCGGGCCGTTGCGACGCTGGTCGCTGGACAGCACCCGCGGCTCGCGCCGGACGATGTAGTAGGACTGGTCGCGGCCGTAGCGGGATGGATCGCGCACGGCGTAGAACGGCAGGAACGGCTGTTCCGGGCCGGTGCCGTGGCCGCTGATGGCGGTCAGCGAGTGGACCTCGAAATCCATCGGTCGGGTGCGGTCGGCGATCACATGGTGCTCGTTGACCCGGTCGGACAGGTGGATACGGTCCAGGCGCTTGGGAAACAGGTTGATCGCCGGGGTGCAGAAGGGCACGAACTGAGCGGTGCCGACGCTGCCTTCCAGGCTCTGGTCGAAGCGCTCGAAGAGCACGATCAGCTCCAGCTCCTGGCCGGCGCAGCGCTGGACCGCGCGCCCCAGCTGGGCGAATTCGACGAACAGGAAGCGGTTGGGCAGGGCGAAGTATTCCTGCAGCAGGCGGTAGCCCTGGAAGGCCTGGGGCACCACCGGCAGCGCCGCGTCGCGGTCGTCGAAACCGCGCGAGCGCAGGGCGTCCGGGGGCAGGCGCTCGACCCAGTCGCCGCCCGGGGCCCGGGCGAACACCGCGCAGACGTTGCCCAGCAGTTGTTCGTAGAGGCGGAACGGCTGTTCGTCATTGCCGTTCAGGTACAGCGGCAACTCGTCCAGGGCCAGGCTGTTGAACGGCAGTTCGGCGCCGGTGCGCAGGGTCAGGCGCAGCCCGGCCTTGGCCCTGGGCTCGCTGGCGGCCAGGCGCCCGAGCACTGCCGACGGGTTGCCGAAGTATTCGGCCTGGGCCACTTGCAGTGGCCACAGGGTCACCGAGTGCGCGGTGCGGTATTCGCAGCAGGTCTGGGTATCGCGGCCCAGGGCGGCGCGCAGGCTGGTGTCGCGCTCCAGGGTGAAGCCGCTGCTCAGCGAACCTTCGTCGGGATCGGCCTGCAACTGCACCACGGTCATCGACGGGGTCGGTGCCAGGTAGTGCGGGTAGGCGATCTCCAGCAGGTTGTGGGTGAAGGTTGGGTACTCGGCGTCGAGCTTGAGCTGCACCCGGGCAGTCAGGTAGGCGAAGCCCTCCAGCAGGCGCTCGACATAGGGGTCGGCGCAGTCCATGCCCGACAGGGTCAGGCGGCTGGCGATCTTCGGGAATTCCTTGGCGAACTCCGCGGCGCTTTCGCGCACGTGGTGCAGTTCCTGGTTGTACAGCTCCAGCAGGCGCGGGTTCATGAGCGCCTCCGGGAGTCGGCGTGCACCACTCGTACGTGGCCCGATTCCAGGTCCATGTCGGTTTGCAGCAGCAGACGCAGGGGCATCGGCTGAGCCCAGAGGTCGCCTTCGATCTCGAAGCTCAGGGCGTTGTGGTTCATTTCCCCGGGAGCGGTGCGTGCGCGTACCCGCAGGGTGCTGCGCAGGATGCGCGGCTCAAAGGTGGCGATGGCCTGGTGGATCAGCGCCTCCAGGGCCGGGATATCGATGCTCGAAGCGCTGTACCCGGCCAGGGCCGGCAGGCCGTAGTTGACCACCGAAGTACCGGCGGGGGTGTGCAGGGTGGCGTCGGCTTCCAGCAGGGAAGTGGTGTTGAGCAGCCAGGCCAGGTCGCGCAGTACCGAGGCCTTGAGCTGGCTCAGGGACAGCACGCGTTTGTCCGGGCTTTCTTTCAGGTTGCCGGGTTCATCGTCGGTCAGACGATCCAGCAGGGAGGGTTGCAAGCGATCGCGGGCGGCGATGTCGGTTACCAAGGGGTTCGCTCCAGGATCGGATTGCGCAGGCATGACGTCACGAAAAGGGGCATAACCAAAGACTCACGAGGACGCGGTCCTGGCCAACCGTCCTCGCGTTGCGCCAGGCGCAACGCGAGGGCCGGGCCGGTCGCCGCCACGGGGCGGCGACCGAAGCGGATCAGCGCTTGGTGTTGGAGCGGATGTTCCAGCCGTACTTGATCGGGCCGCCGTCCTTGGTGCCGTCGGCTTTCTGCGGCTGGTACTCGACCATCACCTGAGCGAAGTTCAGGGTGATGTTTTCGGTCAGGCGGTCATCGCTGCCCGAACCGCCGGTGCTCAGCGAAGTGATCAGCACTTCTTCCAGGTCGATGATCATGTACTCGACCTGGCTTTCGCCGCCGGCCTTGCGCACGGTCAGGCGCACCTTGTCGATGTGCTTGCCGCTGGAGCAATGCATCATCAGGTTCGGCGATGCCTTGTCCACGTACTTGGTCAGCGATAGGTCCTGGATGTTCACCTTGCCCGCGCCGCCGCCACCGCCAACGTGCATGTTGCCGGACTGGGACATGCCCCAGCTCCAGTTCAACACGTCGATTTCGTCCTTGTGGGCTTTGTCCATGGACTCGCCCTTGATGTCACCGATCTTGATGAAAATATCAACAGCCATGTTTTCTCCCTGTGTGGCACTTGCCACGATGTTGATTCAGCTTCTGTCGCCGCTGCGCGAGGCCCTGTGGACCTCGCGCGGCCTGTGGCTGCGGCCGCAGGTTTGAGTCGGTTATGGGTTAGGCGCCCTTGGCGGACGGCAGTTTGGATACCAGGCGCAACGACACGGTCAGCCCTTCGAGCTGGTAGTGCGGGCGCAGGAAGAACTTCGAGTTGTAGTAGCCGGGGTTGCCTTCGACTTCCTCGACCACCACTTCCGCCGCGGCCAGTGGGTGCTGGGCCTTGGTGGTTTCGGTGGAGTGCGCCGGATCACCGTCGACGTAGTTGAGGATCCAGTCCTGCAACCAGCGCTGCATCTCGTCCTTCTCTTTGAAGGAGCCGATCTTGTCGCGCACGATGCACTTCAAGTAGTGAGCGAAGCGGCAAGTGGCGAACAGGTACGGCAGGCGCGCGGCCAGGTTGGCGTTGGCGGTGGCGTCCGGGTCGTCGTATTCGGCCGGCTTCTGCAGCGACTGGGCGCCGATGAAGGCGGCGAAGTCGGTGTTCTTCTTGTGCAGCAGTGGCATGAAGCCGTTCTTCGCCAGTTCCGCTTCACGACGGTCGGAGATGGCGATCTCGGTCGGGCACTTCATGTCCACGCCACCGTCGTCGGTGGGGAAGGTGTGGGCCGGGAGGTTTTCCACCTCGCCGCCGGACTCCACGCCGCGGATCCGCGAGCACCAGCCGAAATGCTTGAACGAACGGTTGATGTTCACGGCCATGGCGTAGGCGGCGTTGGCCCAGGTGTACTTGGAGCTGTCGGCGCCGTCGGTGTTTTCCTCGAAGGCGAAGGCTTCCACCGGGTCGGTCTTGGCACCGTATGGCAGGCGCGCCAGGAAGCGCGGCATGGTCAGGCCGATGTAGCGCGAGTCTTCCGATTCACGCAGCGAGCGCCAGCCGGCGTATTCCGGGGTGGTGAAGATCTTGGTCAGGTCGCGCGGGTTCGACAGTTCCTGCCACGAGCCCATGCCCATCACGGTCGGCGAAGCCGCGGCGATGAACGGCGAGTGCATGGCGGCGCAAACCTTGGACAGCTCGCCCAGCAGCTCGACATCCGGTGGCGACTGGTCGAAGTAGTAGTCGCCCACCAGGCAGCCGTAAGGCTCGCCGCCGAACTGGCCGTATTCCTCTTCGTACATCTTCTTGAAGAGCGGGCTCTGGTCCCAGGCCGTGCCCTTGAATTTCTTCAGGGTCTTGTGCAGCTCCGGCTTGGAGATGTTGAGCACGCGGATCTTGAGCTGCTCGTCGGTCTCGGTGTTGTTCACCAGGTAGTGCAGGCCGCGCCAGGCGCTTTCCAGCTTCTGGAATTCCGGGTGATGGATCACCTGGTTGACCTGGGCGGTGAGCTTGGCGTCGATGGCGGCGATGATCGACTCGATCGACTTGATGGCGTCGTTGGACACCAGGTCGGTCTGCGCCAGGGCCTGTTCGGCCAGGGTCCGCACCGCGGTTTCCACGGCTTCGCGAGCACGCTCGGTCTTGGGCTTGAATTCCTGCAGCAGCAGCGATGCGAATTCGCTGGCCTGCTCGGTGGCGCCGGGTTGCGCCTGATTGTCACGCATCAATTCGGTCATGATCGTTGGTCCTGATTTACGCGTTCGGCTCGGAGTCAGCAGGCTTTGGCGCACTGGCCAGGGCCTGGAGCAACGCCGGATCCTTGATGGCTTTCATGATGATTTCTTCGGCGCCGGTCTTGCCGTCCATGTAGGTCAGCAGGTTGGCCAGCTGGGTGCGGGCTTCCAGCAACTGGTTCAACGAATCGACCTTGCGCGCCACGGCCGCCGGGCTGAAGTCGTCCATGCTCTCGAAGGTGATGTCCAGGCTCAGGTTGCCTTCGCCGGTCAGTTCGTTGGGCACGTGGAAGGCCACCCGAGGCTGCATGGCCTTGAGGCGCGAGTCGAAGTTATCGACGTCGATTTCCAGGAACTTGCGATCGGCCACGGCCGCCAGGGGCTCCACGGGCTTGCCGGCGAGGTCGGCCATCACGCCCATGACGAAGGGCAGCTGGACCTTTTTCTCGGCGCCGTAGAGTTCGACGTCGTACTCGATCTGCACCCGGGGCGCGCGGTTGCGCGCGATGAACTTTTGAGAACTTTGCTTCGCCACGTTGTGCTCCTGGTCGCTGCTGCGACGGTGTTGGCGTCGGTCGGTGGTTGCCGCTGACGATACTGCTCGGTTGTTCCGGGGTTAGTCGGATTCAGGGCCGCGCAGGTTTTCAAATTGGGACATGCCGTCGGGAATCAGATTGCGCACGATGGCCGCGAAGTCGGCGTTGACCAGGTTCTTGGCCCGGTTGAGCAGCACCGGCAACGGGCTCGAAGGCTCGTGGCGGCTGTAGTAGGCCAGCAGCCGGTCAAGGCTGCGCAGCACGTCTTCGCGGCTGCTGATCTCGCCGGAAATCCGTACCGGGGCTGGCGCTGCGGGCGCACCGGGCTCTTCGGTGGACGGCCCATCGGCGTGTTCCTCGACCGCGTTCTGCGCGCCTTGCGGGGCGTGCTGGCCCAGCACCTGCAGCGCCAGGCGCAGGGGTTGCTTGAGGGCCGTGAGGTCTACACCGCTGGCCGAGCCTACTTGTTCGCTGACCTGTTTCTCGATGCTTTCGGCCGCCGAGCGGGCTGCGTTCAAGGCGCTGCGAATCGCATCCAGGTGCTCGGGGTCGCTGTCTTGCAGGGCGCCGGCCAGGTGGTCGGAGCCCAGGCTCTCGCCGGAAAAGTGCTGCAGGCCGGCGGCGTTCAGCGCGGCTCGCAGGCTCACCGGGCCGAAGGTCCGGGAACGGGTCAGGATGGCTTCGCGGAGCAGGCCGATGGTGGTGTCGGACGCCAGGCCGGCCAGGGCGTTGATACGCACCGTGGGGTCGTTGTCGTCGTCGGCGTCCAGGCGCGGATGCAGGTCCGCCCAGTAATCCCGGAGCAGGCCGTCGATCAGTTCGAGGCTGGTGGCCAGGCCCGGCAGGCCTTCGAGGGCCAGGGTGCTCTGCAGGAGGAAGTGGGTGATGCGCAGGTCTTTGCTGCGCGCCAGCAGGTCCAGGCTCTGTTGCTGGATGCTGCGCCAGTCCGGCGGCTCGGCCGGCAGGATCGAGTCGCCCATGCTGCGCTCGGGCTGGCCCTGTGCGGCCCGCTCCAAGTGCAAGAAATCCGCGTCATATTCCAGGTCTTCGCCACAAGGCGAAGTTGCTGAAACCGCGGCGAGCAACATCGGTACATCCACCTGGTTTGATCTCCCTATCAGCCTGCAGGACAGTCAGGCAATTAATGCACTAGTTTGTTTGTGAACTCGCGCACATTTCTTGGTTTATATGGACTCGTTGATACTAGTGAGCCATCATCCGTGTTCAAGAAGTTGTGCATTTTTGGTGTAGTAGTTGTGCCTTGTCAAGGTAAGCTATTCGCCCCGCATGACAGTGTTATGTCGCCTTATAGCTCCTTGACCGGCGAGTCAGATCGGGGCGGTACGAAAAGCTTTTGTCATGCGTGTAGTTTAAGTTAAGCGATCATGCTGTGAACGGCGCTGTTTAAAGGATTTTTTGCGGACTTTTCATTTTTTCACGGAACTTTTTTCCCTTCGCCGGTTCGCACGCGGAAGTACAGCAAGGAGGCGCGATGTCGCTGTGTTTGACTATCACTAGTTATCACAAGATTACCCCTGGTCAATGCCCTGAAAAACTAATGGACCAGGGAATGATGGCAATTGGCCGCAGTTCCGATAATGACTGGGTACTTCCTGATCCCGAACGCTTAGTTTCCGCGCGGCACTGTGTCATCCAATACAAGGATGGCCGTTATTATTTGACCGATAACAGTACTAATGGTGTGGAGTTAGTCCGTGCCGGTATTCGTATGCGCCGGGGTAGCAGCGAGCCTCTGGAAGATGGCGAGGTTATTCGCATTGGCGATTATGAAATCAGTGCGCGCATCGATTTCAGTCTGAACCGCCCGGGGGCTGAACCCTTTTCCGGGGACAGCTCCAATAGTTTCGAGGCGCTGATGGGGCGTCAGGCGGCTTCGCCGACCCCCATCGAACCGATTTCCATGGCCCCGGTGGCGCACTTCCAGGGTGCCTCGGCCCAGGACACCTTTCCCGATCTGTTCGACTTTCTCGCCCCCAGCGCGACCCCGCCGGCCACCCAGCCGGACCACGTGCCGGCCGAGCAGCACGATTTTCGCCCGCCGACCCCCACCGCGGTGCCCCAGCCCGTGGCACCGCCTGAGCCATCGGCGCCCCAGGGCGGGGCGGTGATTCCGGAGGACTGGGACCTGTTCGGCTCGACGCCCGCAAGCCCTGCGCCAGTGCCCAGTGCGCCGCCCGTGGTTGCCCCGCCGGTGGTTGCTGCCGCGCCGATTGCCCACCAGGCCTCGTTCGCGGCAGAACCCGCGCAGCCGCAGCCGCAGCCACAGCCGATCGCCCAGGCGCCCGTGGCACCGGTGGTTTCCGAAGTGGAGCTGGCTCCTGTTGTCACGCCCGCGCCGGCCCCGGTCGCCCCCCAGGGGGATCTGCTCCAGGCCTTCCTGCGCGGGGCCGGGCTCGATCAACTGCGTATCGAGCCGCAGCAGGCCCAGGCCCAGATGGAAAGCCTGGGTCGCAGCTACCGGTTGATGGTCGAGGGCCTGATCGATGTGTTGCGTGCCCGCAGCAGCCTCAAGGGCGAGTTCCGCATGCAGCAGACGATGATCCGCCCGGTGGAAAACAACCCGCTGAAGTTCGCCCCCAATGTGGACGAGGCGATGCTCCTGCTGCTGCGTCACAGCAACCAGGCATTCATGGCTCCGGATCAGGCCGTGCAGGACAGTTTCGATGACCTGCGGGCGCACCAGCTGGCGGTCATGGCCGGTGTGGAAGCGGCCATCAAGCACCTGCTGGGGCGCTTCGAGCCCACTGAACTGGAAGCCCGCATGGCTCGCCCCGGCGGCCTGGGCAACCTGTTCAGCGGCTCGCGCCAGGCGCAGAACTGGCAGCAGTTCACTGCACTCTACAAACAGATTTCCCAAGAGGCCCAGGACGATTTCCAGGACCTCTTCGGTCGTGAGTTCAGCCGCGCCTATGAAGAACACACCCACCGGCTGCGCCGTTCCTGAGCGCGCCTGGAACACCCGAAAAACACGGATACACGGACAGCTGATACGTCATTGAGGACGCAGGATGATTCAACGATTGCTGACATTGGTTGCCATGCTGGTACTGGCGGCCTGTGCCAAGGACACACCACCTCCCGGCGAACCGGCCAAGGAAGCGCCCGGCGCCACGACTGTGGAGCTGCATTTCCAGGCGGTCAGCGGGCTCAACCCCGGGCCTGATGGCCAGAGCACGCCGGTGCGGGTACGGATCTTCGAGCTGAAGAATCCGGCCACCTTCATGCGCGCCGACTACTTCGCCCTGGCGGAGCGGGCGCCGGCTACCCTCGGCCCGGACCTGATCGACCAGGATGAAGTGCTGGTCAAGCCCGGCGACCAGTTCACCCTCAAGCGCACCCTGGACCCGGCCACCCGTCAGGTCGGCCTGCTGGTGGGCTATCGCGAAGTGGACCAGGCCCTGTGGCGGGTCGGGGTCAACACCGCGCAGCGCCTGAGCAATCAATATCAGATCGTCCTCGACGTCCGCGCGGTCAGCGCCGAGCTCGTGGCATCCCCATCCAGCCCTGCCCAATAGGCAATCGGAGCAACCATGTCCTGGAACAATCGCGTGGTCTGGTCGGAAGGCATGTTCATTGGAACCCAGCACTTCCAGCAGCATGACCGTTACCTGGAAAACCTCATCGACGCCCGCAGCCGCCCGCTGTCGACGGGAGCCTGGGGGTTCTCCGAGCTGCGTATCGATCAGGGCCTGCTGGCCCAGGGCAAGCTGGCCATCGTCAGCGCCCGTGGCCTGCTGCCCGACGGTACCCCGTTCAACATTCCCCATGACGACCTGGCGCCCAGCCCGCTGTGCATCGACGACAACCTGCGTGACGGCCTGGTGTACCTGGCGCTGCCCCTCAAGCGCGCCGGCGCCCGGGACACCGTGGACGAGGGCGAAGAGCTGGGCGGTGCCCGCTACCTGAGCCAGGTGCGCGAGGTGCGTGACGACAACGCACCGTTCGAGAACCGCGCACCGGTGGCCGTGGGCTCTCGGGCCCTGCGCCTGCTCACCGCCCAGGACGGCCTCAGCGACTACGCCGCCATTGGCGTGGTGCGGGTCAAGGAGAAACGCGCCGACCGTGCTCTGGTGCTGGACGACAGCTACATTCCGCCAGTGCTGGACGTGGCCGCGTCCAAGCCGTTGAGCGCCTTTCGCAGCGAGCTGCTGGGCCTGCTGCACCAGCGCGGCGAAGCCCTGGCCGGGCGCGTGGTGGCATCGGGCGCGGGGGGCGCTTCGGAAATCGCCGACTTCATGCTCCTGCAACTGGTGAACCGCGCCCAGCCCCTGGTCAACCACCTGAGCCAGATCAGCCCGCTGCACCCCGAGCGCCTGTTTAGCGAGCTGGTGAGCCTGGCCGGCGAGTTCTCGACCTTCACCCACAGCGCCCGGCGCCCTGAGCAATACCCGCAGTACCAGCACGATGAGCTGGCCATGAGTTTCGCCCCGGTGATGCAGGCCCTGCGTGAAGCGCTGTCGATGCTGATCGACAGCAAGGCAACGCCGATCCCCATCGTCGAGAAAGCCTACGGCGTACACGTGGCGATGCTGGCCGACCGCACCCTGCTGGAGAACGCCAGCTTCATCCTGGTGGTGCGTGCCGACGTGCCGGGCGAAACCCTGCGCGGGCGCTTCGCCCAGCAGAGCAAGGTGGGTTCGGTGGAGCACATCCGCGACCTGGTCAACCTGCAGCTGCCGGGCATCGGCCTGCTGCCGCTGCCGGTGGCGCCGCGGCAACTGCCGTACCACGCAGGCTCGACCTACTACGAGCTGGACCGTGGCAGCGAGCACTGGAAACAACTGGTTCACTCCGGCGGCTTCGCGTTCCACGTCGCGGGAGAATTCCCGGGCTTGAACCTGGCCTTCTGGGCCATTCGAGGATAAGTCGCGATGCATCCTTTCGACGATTCGCCAGGGCAGCCGTCCCCGCCCAACGACCGTACCCAATTCATGCCGCGCCCCGGTGGCCGTGCTCCCGAGCCCGGGCGCCCAGCTGTTGCGCCCGCGCCGTCGCTGGCCATGCCGGCGGCGCCGCTGCCGGCCGGCCAGGCCCGTGGCCTGAACCCCCTGGAAAGCGCCGCGGGCCCACTGCTGGCCTTGCTCACAAGGCTGCGCAGCACCCTGGCGCACCCGGCGCCGGCCAGCCTGCGGGCGCAACTGCTGGCCTACCTGCGCCAGTTCGAGGAGCGCGCGGAAGCGGCCGGCGTGCCGCGCAACGACGTGCTGCTGGCGCGCTATGCGCTCTGTACTGCCCTGGATGAAGCCGTGCTGAGCACGCCCTGGGGCAGCACCAGCGACTGGGGCAAGCAGAGCCTGCTGATCACCGTGCACAACGAGGCCTGGGGCGGCGAGAAGGTCTTCCAGCTGCTGGAGCACTGCCTGCAAAGCCCGCGCGAGCGCCTGTACCTGCTGGAGCTGTTGTACCTGTGCATGTGCCTGGGTTTCGAAGGCCGCTACCGGGTGATGATCGATGGTCGCAGCCAGCTCGAGGCCCTGCGCGAGCGCACCGCGGCCACCATCCGCAGCGCCCGTGGCGAGCACGAGCGCGAGCTGTCGCCACACTGGCGCGGGGTCACCGTGGCCCGTGACCGGCTGGCCCAGTTCATGCCGCCCTGGGTCGGCATCGCCATCGGCGTGGCCCTGCTCCTGGCGCTGCTGTTCGGCCTGCGCCTGAAACTGGCGGCGGACGCCGAGCCGGTGTTCAAGAACATCCATGCCCTGGGCGAGATCCCGGTGCAGACCCTGGACCGCCCGGTGATCCAGCCGAAGATTGTCGAGCGTCCGCGCCTGGCGGGCTTCCTCGCCGAGGACATCAAGGCCGGGCGGGTGGCGGTGGAAGATGCCGTCGACCGTTCGGTGGTGACCATCCGTGGCGACGAGCTGTTCGCCTCGGCCAGCGCCAGCATCCTCGACGACTACCAGCCGCTGATGCTGCGCATCGCCGACGCCGTGCGCAAGGTCAAGGGCCAGGTACGGATCACCGGCCACAGCGACAACCGACCGATCGCCACCTTGCGCTTCCCGTCCAACTGGAAGCTGTCCCAGGCGCGGGCCGAATCGGTGTTGCAGATCCTCGCGGCGAAGACCGGGCAGCCGGAGCGCTTCAGCGCCGAAGGCCGCAGCGACACCGAGCCACTGGCAACCAATGCCACCGCCGAAGGGCGGGCACGTAATCGTCGGGTAGAAATCAGCGTATTGGCGGAGGGGGTCGAGTGAAGGCGTTTTTCAGTTTTGTGATTCGCTGGGTGATCCCGCTGCTGGGGCTGATCGCCCTGAGCCTGATCATCTGGTTCATTGGCCCGTTGCTGGAGTTCCTGGTACCGGAAGGCCGGCGTTGGGCGCTGATCATTTTCATCTTCGCGCTATGGATCGGCTACCGGGTGTTTTGCATCATCCAGGCCCGTCGGAATGCGGCCAAGGTCTTGCAGAGCCTGGCCGCCGACACCCCGCCGGACCCGGACAGCGTGGCCACTGCCGAGGAACTGGCCGCCCTGCGCCAGCGCATGGACGAAGCCCTGGCGCTGCTGAAGAAGGCCAAGCTCGGCGGTGACGAGCGACGCAATCTCTACGAGCTGCCGTGGTACGTGATCATCGGTCCGCCGGGTTCCGGCAAGACCACCGCACTGGTCAATTCCGGCCTGCATTTCCCCCTGGCCGCCCAGTTGGGCGCCGGTGCCGTACGCGGCGTGGGCGGCACCCGCAACTGCGACTGGTGGTTCACCGACCAGGCCGTGCTGCTCGATACCGCCGGCCGCTACACCACTCAGGACAGCCACGCCACGGTGGACAAGGCGGCCTGGCTGGGCTTTCTCGACCTGCTGAAAACCCAGCGCTCGCGGCGGCCGATCGATGGCGCCTTCGTTGCCATCAGCCTCTCCGACCTGCTGCTCGGCAGCGAAGCGGAGCGCGCTGCCCACGCCGCAGCGATCCGCCTGCGGATCCAGGAGCTGTACACCCAGTTGGGAGTGCGCTTCCCGATCTACCTGATGCTCACCAAGCTCGATCTGGTGCCGGGTTTCATGGAGTTCTTCGACTCCCTGAGCAAGGAAGAGCGAGCCCAGGTCTGGGGCATGACCTTCGCCCTGGACGACGGCAAGAGCGGTGACAGCCCCCTGGCCCACCTGCCGGCGGAACTGGCGGCCCTGGAGCAGCGGCTCAACGAGCGCCTGGTGGAACGCCTGCAGCAGGAACGCGACCCGGCGCGGCGCGACCTGATCTACGGCTTTCCGCAGCAGTTCGCAGCGCTCAAGGAATCCTTGCAGAGCTTCCTGGAAGGGGTGTTCAAGCCCAATGCCTTCGAAGAGCGGGTACTGCTGCGCGGGGTGTACTTCACCAGCGGCACCCAGGAAGGCAGCCCGATCGACCGCCTGATCGGCGCCATGGCCCAGAGCATGAACCTGGACCGCCAGCACCTGGCGCGGCAGACCGGCACCGGGCGCAGCTACTTCATCGAGAAGCTGTTCAGTGCCGTGGCCTTTGCCGAGCGCGGACTGGTGGGGGTCAACCCCAAGGTCGAGCGCCGGCGCAAATGGATCGCCCGTGGCGCCCTGGCTGGCACCGTAGCCCTGGTGCTGGTGGTCAGCACCTTGTGGATCATCAGCTACAGGGCCAACCAGGCCTACATTGCCCAGGTCGACCAGCGCGTCGGCCCGGTGCGCCAGGACGTGCAGAACCTCAGCCCGGCCCAGCGCGATGTGCTGGCGGTGCTGCCGCTGCTCAACGCCACCCGCCACCTGGCCGGCGACGCCCCGGGCTGGGCCGAAGGCCTGGGCCTGTACCAGGGCGACATGCTCGAAGCCGAGTCCGCCAGCGTCTATCGCAAGCTGCTGGTGGCGGTGTTCGCCCCACGGTTGATGACCCGCATCGAAGAGCAACTGCACAGCGGCGGCAACTCGGACTTCCTCTACGAGGGGCTCAAGGCCTACCTGATGCTGGCGGACAGCGAGCACTACGACCCGGACTTCATCAAGGCCTGGATCACCCTGGACTGGGATCACACCCTGGCCCGCGACCTGCCGCCCGAGCAACGCCAGGCCCTGACCGGCCACCTGCAGGCGCTGTTCGAGAAGCATCCGCCCAACGCACGCCTGGACCAGCGCCTGATCGACGACCTGCGCCGCCAGCTGCAGCAGCTGCCGGTGGCCCAGCGGGTGTATGACCGGGTCAAGCGCGCCAAGCTGCCGGACGGCGTGCCGGACTTTCGCCTCAGCGAGGCCGGTGGCCGTGACGCCGCGCTGGTGTTCACCCGCAAGAGCGGCAAGCCGTTGAGCGAGCCCCTGAGCGGGCTGTTCACCGCCAAGGGCTACCGCCAGGGCTTCCTCCTGGCCAGCCTCAACCAGGCAGGCACCCTGGCGGAAGAACAGTGGGTGCTGGGTCGCGATCAGGCCGACCAGCAGAACGTCGCCAGCCTTGCCGCCGACGTGCGCCGCCTGTACTTCCAGGATTACCTGCGCCAGTGGGACGCCTTGCTGGCGGACATCGACTTCGTGCCGATCACCAGCGTGGCCCAGGCCGCCGACGTGCTGCGGATTCTGTCCGGGCCCACTTCGCCGCTGAAGAAGCTGCTGGTGGCCGTGGCCAAGGAAACCGACCTGCAACAGGAAGAACGCCTGCTGGCGGCCCAGGGCCAGAAGGTCGAGGGCGGTGTGGACCAGCTCAAGCAACGCCTGGGTACCCTGCTGGGCCAGGAACAGTCGGCCAACCCGGCTGCCGTGGCCAGCAGCGAAGACCCGGTGAGCGCGCACTTCGCCGAACTCAACAGCCTGGTGAGCAAGGGCGAGGGCGAGCCGGCGGCCATCGACGGCCTGCTGGCGGACATGAACGCCCTGTACGTGCAGGTCAGCGCCATGGTCGGGGCCAGCGGCGACGCGCTGCTGGGCGAGGCCAAGAACCAAGCCAGCGCCGCTGCGGCGCGGGTCAGCCTGACCGCCGAGCGCCAGCCTCCGGTGGTCCAGGGGCTGGTCAAGTCGGTGGTGGGCTCCACCACCAACACCATGATGGGCGGGGTGCGCAACCAGCTGAACGCGGCCTGGGTCAGCGAAGTGGTGAACGTCTATCGCCAGTCCCTGAGCGGCCGTTACCCGATGTCGCCGGGCAGCTCCCGGGACGCGACCCTGGAAGATTTCGGCCAGTTCTTCGGCACCGGCGGGGTGATGGACAACTACTTCCGCAAGTACCTGCAGCCCTACGTCAACACCTCGACCACCACCTGGAGCTGGCAGCCAGGCGCGGCGCAGAAGCTGGGGATTTCCCCTGGCGTGCTGCAGACCTTCCAGCGCGCTTCGAACATTCGCGACGCCTTCTTCCGCTCCAGTGGCGGTACCCAGCCGGCCGTGCGTTTCGAACTCAAGCCGGTGGCGATGGACGCCAATATCAGCCAGTTCCTCCTCGACCTGGACGGCCAGCAACTGAGCTACGACCACGGCCCGAGCCGGCCGGTGGCCATGCAATGGCCCAACCCGGGGAGCATCGGCGTGGTGCGCCTGTCGATCATGCCGCCTTCGGCCACCGGGCGTTCCGGGATCACCCTGGATGGCCCCTGGGCCTGGTTCCGCCTGCTGGAGCAGTCGGACCTGACCGCCACCAATTCGCCGGACCGCTTCAACCTGCGGCTACGGGTGGACGGTGCGAGCATTTCCTACGAGCTGCGGGCCAGCAGCGCCTTCAACCCGTTCAAGAGCCGGGTGCTCAGTGGCTTCAGCCTGCCGGAGCGGCTATGACGGCGCCGGGCCTGTACGGCAAGTTGGCCAGCCGCGGCGATTTTGTCAGCCGTGGCCTGCCGCAGAGTTTCATCGGCCCCTGGGACAGTTGGCTGGCGGCGGGGCTGCTGGCCAGCCAGAACGCCCTGGGCGAGCAGTGGCTGAACGCCTACCTGATCAGCCCGTTGTGGCGCTTCGCCCTGGCCCCTGGGGTCTGCGGGCCCCAGGCGGCGGTCGGGGTGGTGATGCCGAGCATCGACCGGGTGGGGCGCTATTTCCCCCTGACCGTGGCTGCGCTGCTGGAGCCCGAGGCTGACCTGGCTTCGTTGGTCGGCGGCCCGGAGCAGTGGTTCGAACAGGTGGAAGAGCTGTTGCTGGCGACCCTGGAAGAGGGCGCCAGTTTCGAAGCCCTGGAAGAGGGCTTGCAGGCCCTGGGCGCGCCAAGCCCGGCCAGCCGGATCGAAGGCAGCCACTACGCCGGCCTGCAGCGGTTTTACGTCAGCGATCCACAGGCCCGGGGCGCGGTACTTGCAGCCCAGGCCTGCGCGGGATCGAGTGCCTGGTGGGGGCGCGGTTCGCAGCACATCAGCCCAATGCTGTTGCGCTGCCAGGGCTTGCCGCCGGCCAGTGAATTTGCGCAATTTTTGCTCGGACAAGAGGGTGCCGTCTAAATGCGTTCAGCGCCGCAACTGTCCTACCAGTCCGCCAGCTACAGCCATGTCGGCATGGTGCGGAAAATCAATGAAGACGCCTGGCTCGAAGCCCCGGAGACCGGCCTGTGGCTGGTGGCCGACGGTATGGGCGGGCACGCCGCCGGGGACTATGTCAGCAGCCTGATCGTCGACAGCCTGCGGGCGGTTCCGGCCGCCGACAGCCTGGACGACTATGTCGCCGCGCTGCGCAACGGCCTGGCCGCGGTCAACGCCGCGGTGCGCGAGGAAACCGCCAACCGTGGGGTGACCATGATGGGCAGCACCGTGGTGCTGCTGGCGGTACGCGGGGCCCGGGCCGTGTGCCTGTGGGCCGGCGACAGCCGCCTGTACCGGTTGCGGGACGAACAGCTGGAAGGCATTTCCCGGGACCACAGCTACGTCCAGGACCTGCAGGACAGCGGCCTGCTCAGCGAGGCCGAGGCGCGGGTGCACCCGCGGGCCAACATCGTGACCCGGGCGATTGGCGTCGAGGCCCAGCTGGAGCTGTCCCAGGTCGACCTGCAGGTGCAGGACGGCGACACCTTCCTGCTGTGCAGCGACGGCCTGAACAAGACCGCCGAGGACTTTGAGCTGCGTGACGTGCTCAGCCACAGCGAGCCCAATGACGTGGTGCGCAGCCTGATCCACCTGGGCCTGACCCGGGGCGCTCCGGACAACATCACCGCCATCGTGATCAAGGCCGCAGGACACTGACCATGGACATTCTGATTCCCGGCTTTGACATCCAGGGCGAAATTGGCGAAGGCGCCATGGCCAGCGTGTACCTGGCGACCCAGCGTTCCCTGGAACGCAAGGTGGCACTCAAGGTGATGGCCGCGGCGCTGGCCGCCGACCCGAGCTTCTGCGAGCGCTTCCTGCGCGAGGGCAAGACCCTGGCGCGGCTGTCGCACCCGCACACCGTGACCATCCACGACATCGGCAATGTCGGCGAGCTGTACTACATGGCCATGGAGTACCTGCCCAACGGCACGCTGAAAGAGCGCATCGCCGCCGGGCTGACCCCGGAGCAGGGCCTGACCTATATCCGCCAGATCGCCTCGGCCCTGGGCTATGCCCATGCCCAGGGGCTGGTACACCGCGATGTGAAGCCGGCCAACATCCTGTTCCGCGCCGACGGCACCGCGGTGCTCTCGGACTTCGGCATCGCCAAGTCCCTGGACGACCGCACCCAGTTCACCCAGGCCGGTTTTGCCGTGGGCACCCCGAGCTACATGAGCCCCGAACAGGCTCGTGGCCAGGACATCGACGGCCGCGCCGACCTCTATGCCCTGGGGGTGGTGCTGTATGAAATCCTGGTGGGCGAGCTGCCTTACAACGGCACCGACGCGCTGTCCACGGCCCTGGCCCACCTGACCGAGCCGCTGCCGGAGCTGCCGCTGCACCACGGTCGCTACCAGCACATCCTGCGCAAGCTGCTGGCCAAGGACCCGGCCGAGCGCTACCCGGATGCCGCCGCCTTGCTGGCGGCCCTGGACAACCTGCCGGCCGCCACCGCCGAGGTGGAAGCGACGCTGATCCAGCCCTTGCCGCTGCCACCCCAGGCTGCGTCGCAGCCTGTACCTCAGGGCAACGACCTGGCCGGGCTGACCCCGGTGTCCATCGAGATCCCGCAGCAGGCGCCCCGACCGGCGCCGCGCCGCGAGCCGCCCGAGGAGCCGCCTGCGCCGCCGCGCACGGCCAATCTGCCGCCAGCCGGCAGCGGGCCTTCCGAACAGCGGCGCGGCCCGGTGCTGGCCCTGGCCGGCGTCGCTGTGGCGGTGGCCCTGGCAGTGGCGGGCGCCGGTTACTGGTGGCTGTCGGGCGACAGCCCGGCGCCAGAACCCAAGACCGCCTCGACAGCCGGCACCACGCCTGCGGTGGTGGCGCCCCCGGCCAGTCAGCCGGTGGCCGCGGATGTCGACGGCGGCCAGCGACCGCTGCTGATGCCGGGCAAGAAAACCCTGTTCCAGCGGGTGCTGAGCAAGCCAGGGGCGAGTTTCTCCAGTGAGCCTGGGGCTGCGCCGGGCCAGGCGGTGCCGGCGTTCTCGGTGCTCTACGTGTATCAGCGCAAGAACCTCGACGGCCACTCCTGGCTGCGCCTGGGGGCCGCCAGTGACGGTCGCAGCGCCGGCTGGTTGCCGGCCGAACAGGTCAGCGACTGGAAGCAGAGTCTGGTGCTGAAATTCACCGAGCGTTCCGGTCGTGCACCGGTGATGTTCGTGCGTCAGGCCAGCGAGCTGGAGCGTTTGTTGGCGGACCCTGCGGCGGCCAAGAACCTGCTGCTCAAGGCACAGAAGAATCCCCAGGACGAACAGCAGGTGCTGGCCCTGGAACCCAACGCCAGCGCGGTGCCACAGGACCAGTTCTACCTGCTGCCGATCTTCGATTCCAAGGAGAGTTTCGACGAGAACGGCCAGCCGGTGCAGTTGCTCAATGTGGCTTCCATCGACCCGGGCAACAGCCCGCAGAGCATCAGTGACAGTAGCGGCAAGCGCCTGCCGGCCAATACTCCTCCGGCGGCCGGCGATGCCTTCCGCACTGCGGTGGTGCTGGTGGTGGACACCTCGGTGTCGATGCAGCCCTACATCGACCAGGTGCGCGATGTGGTGCACGAGCTGCAAAGCAAGATCGCCCAGCGCGGCGAGCTGGACAGCGTCAGCTTCGGCCTGGTGGGCTTTCGCAACAACACCAGCAAGACCCCGGGCCTGGAGTACGTGGCCAAGACCCTGGTGACCCTGGACCAGGGTCGCGATCCCCAGCGCTTCCAGGAGCTGGTGAGCCAGGTCAAGGCCACCAGCGTCTCCAGCCATTCGTTCAACGAAGACGCCTTTGCCGGCGTGATGCAGGCCGTGGAGGGCATGGACTGGAAGGGCTATGGCGGCCGCCTGATCCTGCTGGTCAGCGATGCCGGGGCGCTGCGCAAGAACGACCCTTACAGCCGCACCCAGATGAACGAGGCGGAAGTGCGCCAGGCAGCCCTGGGCAAGCAGATCAAGATCTACGCCCTGCACCTGCGTACCGATGCCGGCAAGAAGAACCACGCCCAGGCGGAAACCCAGTACCGGGTGCTGACCGCCGACGCCAACCCGAAGATCGGCGACCTGTACATTCCGGTGCCCGGCGGCGATGTGGGCAAGTTCGGCGAGCGGGTCGACGAGATCGGCACGGTGTTCGCCGACCTGGTGCATCAGGTGCGCAGCAACCAGAGCCAGGAAGTCCCGGTGCTGGCGGCGGCGCCGAGCATCGCGCAGAAGTCGGCGGCCATCGGCTACGCCATGCACATGGACTTCCTCGGCCGCAAGTCCGCCAGCCAGGCGCCCCAGCTGGTCAGCGCCTGGACCGCCGACCGCGACCTGACCAACCCGGCGCTGCCGGCGTTCCAGGTCTGTGTGATGCTCACCAAGCTGCAACTCAACGACTTGCAGCAGTCGCTGAAACTGATCGTCGACGCGGCGCGCAAGACCCAGACCTCGCCCAAGGATTTCTTCCAGGAAATCGCCAGCGCCAGTGCCTACATGAGCCGCGACCCGTCGGCCCTGCGCAAGGGCGGCAACCTGGCCGACGGCGGCGTGCTGGGGGAATACCTGGAAGGCCTGCCGTACCGCAGCAAGTCGCTGAACATGACCCAGGACCTGTGGCTGTCCCTGAGCGTGGCCGAGCAGGAAGACTTCATCGACGAGCTGGATTCGAAGATCCGCCTCTACGAAACCTTCCATAACGATCTGGCCAACTGGGTGCGCTTCGGTGATGCCGAGCCGGGTGATGCCCTGTACCGCGTTCCGTTGTCGACCCTGCCGTGATGCTCAATCTGGCGCAGGTGCACAAGAGCCGCGGCGAGGGTCGCCAACGCTACAGCCTGGTGATCCCCAGGCTGCAACTGCGTGCCGGTGATCAACTGGCGGTGGTCGGCCCCAGCGGTTGCGGCAAGAGCACGCTGCTGGACCTGCTGGCGCTGGTGCTGGCCCCGGATTCGGCGGCGCGCTTCGAGTTCTCCCCGGCCAGGGATGCCATCGACATTGCCGGGATCTGGCGCGGCGACGGCCACAGCGCGCTGGCGCAGTTGCGCAGCCGGCACCTGGGTTATGTGCTGCAGACCGGCGGCCTGCTGGGCTTTCTCGACGTGCGCGCGAATATCAGCCTGCCCCGGCAGTTGCTGGGGCTGGCGGACGAGGGCATTCCCCGGCGCCTGGCCGAGCGCCTGGAGATCGCCGACCAGTTGCACAAGAAACCCGCCGCGCTGTCGGTGGGCCAGCGCCAGCGGGTCAGCTGCGCCCGGGCCCTGGCCCACAACCCTCAGGTATTGCTGGCGGACGAGCCGACAGCGGCCCTGGACCCCTTGAACGCTCAGCGGGTGATGCAACTGCTGGTGCAGCAGTCGCGGGACCAGGGGGTGTGCTGTGTGATCGCCACCCACGACGAACCCCTGGCCCGGGCCAACGGCTTGCAGGTACGACGCATCGCCTGCCAGCGCGACGCCGATGGCGGAGTCACTGCCACGCTTGGGGAGGCCTGCTGATGCGCGCCTCCCTGACCGCGGCACTGGCCTGGCAGGACTACCGGGCCGACAGCTGGCTGTCGGCCTGTTCGGTGCTGGCCCTGGTGGCGGTGATCGCCCCCTTGCTGGTGCTGTTCGGGCTCAAGTTCGGGCTGGTGAGCAGCCTCACCGAGCGCCTGGAAAAGGACCCGGCGGTGCGCGAGATCATTCCCCTGGGCGGCGGGCGCTTCAGCGCCGACTTCATCGCCCAGTTGGGGCAGCGTCCGGACGTGGCCTTTGCCTTGCCGCGTACCCGGCAGATCGCCGCCACCGCGGACCTGTCCCGGGGCACGGGGGATATCGGCCTGACCGTGGAGATGCTCCCCACCGCGGCCGGCGACCCCTTGCTCGGGCGCTTGCCGGCGCCCCGGGGCATGAGTGGCGTGCTGCTCAGCCGCACCGCCGCCGAGAAGCTTGGGGTGCAGCCGGGGGACTGGTTGCAGGCGACCTTTGGCCGGCAGGTGGCGGGGCGCAGCGAGGTACAGCGGACCCGGGTCCAGGTGGAGGGCGTTCTGCCGCTGGAGGCCTTTGCCCGGGACGCGCTGTTCGCCCCGCTGGCGCTGCTGGAGGCCGCCGAGGATTACCGCGACGGACGCGCTGTGGCGGCCCTGGGCTGGCTCGGCGATGCCCAGGCAACTGCCGGGCAGCGGGTTTACCCGGCGTTTCGCCTGTATGCCCGCGACCTGGGGGATGTCGAGCCATTGCGTCTGTATTTCGCCGAGCGCGGCCTGCTGGTGTCGACCCAGGCCCAGACCATAGCCCAGGTGCAGTCCTTGAGCCGCAACCTGGCCATCGTCTTCTGGGTGATCGCCGGGCTGGCCCTGGCGGGTGCCTTCGCGGCGATCTTCGCCGGGGCCCTGGCGGCGGTGGAGCGCAAGCGCCGGGAGCTGTCGGTGTTGCGCCTGCTGGGGTTTTCCACCGGTGCGCTGCTGCTGTTCGTGGTGGCCCAGGCGCTGTACAGCGCCGGTTTTGCCGCGCTGTTGAGCGGCGCCCTGTATGGCCTGGCCCAGGCCGGGCTGAATCATTTGTTCATGCAGGCGCCCGGCGAATACGCCAGCCACCTGCTGCCGGCCCATTACGGGCTGGCCCTGTTGGCGACGCTGGGCGTCAGTACCCTGGCCGCCGCGCTGGGCGGCTGGCGGGTGTCGCGCATAGAAGCCTGTGAAGGAATTCGCGATGTATAAGTTGATCAGCACCGTGCTGGCCATGACCCTGGCCGGGGCCGTGTGGGCCGAAGAACCGGCGAACAAGATGGACAACCCCAAGCCGTTGCCGGACGACGTCAGCCTGCCGCTGCCCTGCGACGGCGAGATGGTGTTCCGCTACGTCTACGTGCTGGCCCAGGGCACCCTGGACGACCGTGAGGTGAACCTCGGCTACCCCTTCAGCGAGGGTGAGAGCGGTTACCAGCAGTCGTTCATTTCCGGCTATCGGCGGGACTACATCAACGGCCAGTTCACCCTCAAGGACCTGCCTGGCGCCTGGGGCAAGACCATTGGCCCGGCGCTGCCGAAAAGTGGCGCCGGGGTGCCCCTCAAGCCAATGCTGTATTTCATCGGCAAGTACGAGGTCACTGCCCGCCAGTACGCCCAGGTCATGGCCCAGGCCCAGTCCCTGGCCAGCGGTGATCCGGCCCCGGCCTGTGAGGCGCCGGAGGGCCTGCAGGGGCGCCTGCCCAAGGTCAAGCTGTCGCGCTTCGAGGCCGAGCGCTTTGCCGCGGTGTACAGCGCCTGGCTGATGAAGAACCACCGCGACCTGCTGCCGGTCAGCGGCCGTGGCAGTTCCTCGGAAGACGGTGGCCTGGGCTTTGTGCGCCTGCCCACCGAGGTGGAGTGGGAATACGCCGCCCGCGGCGGCCAGGCGGTCAGCCGCCAGGAGCTGGAAGGCCGCCTGTTCCCGCGGCGCGTGGAGGGCAGCGAAGACGACGGCCCGCTGGCGGACTGGGCGGTGTTCAACCAGGTGGCCGGCGGCACCGGCCAGGCCGCGCGCCTGATGCCCATCGGCACCAAGCTGCCCAACCCCATCGGCATGTTCGACGTGATCGGCAACGCCGCCGAGATGGTCCAGGAGTCCTTCCAGCTGGTGCGCGCCGGGCGCCGCCAGGGCACCTACGGCGGTTTCGTGGTCAAGGGCGGCAACTACCTGGAAGGCGAAGGCACGCTGTTCACCGGGATGCGCCGCGAGTACCCGCTGTTTGGCGCCGACGGCACTGAGCAGAGCAACGAAACCACCGGTTTCCGGGTGGCCATCGGCGCGCTGTCGGCGCCCCGTTCGCGCTACAAGGAGCTGTTTGCCCAGTGGCAGAAGGAGGGCCGCCTGGCGTCCCTGACCGATGCCATCGACGACGCCCAGGACCCCACCAAGCGCCTGGACGCCATCATCGCCGCCAGCGTCGACCCGCGCCTGCAGGCGGAGCTGGGGCTGGTCAACGAAGAGCTCAAGCGCAACGTCTCGCTGATCGCTCAGCAGCGCGAGGAAGCGGCCGGCAACCTGATCCAGTCGTCGGCCCTGGTGGCCGAGACCATCAACAACTACAACATCCGCCTGACCAACCTGAAGAAGAGCCAGCAGCAGGCCATCGATGCCAAGGACGAGCCCAGCGCCAAGCTGTTCGCCGAAGCCATCGACAACGGCCGCAGCGCGCTGGACGGGGCGGTGGCGATCTACATCGACAACCTGGCCACGGGCACCCGTTACACCGACGCGGTGATCCAGGCGCAATTTCAACGAATCAAGGAAGAGCTCAATCGCAAGCCGGTGCTCGGCAAGAGCCTGGTGACGCGCGCTACGTTATTCGTTCGCCATGTCGGGAATTATCGCCAACAACGGCGAGCCGACCCGGCGACGATTTTGAAGGAACTGCTCGCATCGACCGGTCAGAAGTCATGACCGGCCGCTGTCTGTCGAGCCTGGAGGATCTCGGACGACATTGCGTCGCGCCGAGTTGGTCAAACTTAATCGAGATCACGAACATGCTTTTTTCCCGCAACCCATTTGCTTCAACGTCCAAGCGTCACCTGCTGTTGGTTGCCGCCGGGTTCAGCACCGTATTGACCGGTTGCGCGACCTCTCCGGTGTCCAAGGTCGCCTCGACCACCAAGGTCGAGTACTACCCGAGCTGCTACGAGCCGGTGCAGCACCTGCGCGCCACGGATTCGGACATGACCAAGTCGGTGGTCACCGGTGCTGCCCTGGGCGCTGCCGGCGGCGCTTTGCTCGGTGCCCTGACCGGTGACGGCGACCACCGTGGCCGCAACGCCGCCATCGGTGCCGCAGGCGGTGCCCTGGCCGGTGGCGCAGCCGGTTACTACACCGAGCGCCAGAAGCAGATCGCCGACGACAACCAGCGCATCGCTTCCTACGCTGCCGACGTCAACAAGAGCGCGGCCGACATCGACCGCAGCACGGCCTATGCCCGCGCTTCCCAGACCTGCTACCAGCGCGCCTTCGACAGCCTGATCAGCTCCCGCAAGGCCAACACCATCAATGACGTGGAAGGGCGCAAGCGCCTGGCGGAAATCGTCAGCGGCCTGAAGGAGTCCAACGACCTGATCACCGCGGTGAACGGCCGTGCCAGCGAAGACCTGAGCAAGTACAACCAGGCCTACGAGCAGGATCTGCAGCAAGTGGGCGTGCAGCGTACCGACGTGGTGAAAGTCGCCACCGCCGATACCACCACGGTGACCACCGGTGGCAAGAGAAAACAGCCACAGAAGGTCAAGCAGCCCAAGCTGCCGACCGTGCCTCAGGAAGCGGTGAGCACCGAGAGGTCGATCCAGGATGCCAAGATCAAGCAGGCCGAGAGCAACAAGGTCGCGACCACCGGCCAGACCCAGGTCAACAGCATGTGCAAGAACCCGGACCTGGGTGACTGGGCACCGGTGCCTTGCCCTAACGTCTGAGTTGGCGATTGTCTGACAAGATGTCGCGATAAGCGTTGAACGCCAGCCGATCTCCGAGCAATCGAACAGATCGGCTGGCGCTCTTCGAGTTACAGGTTAAACTGCGCCGGCCATCCAATAATTCCACTGAGGCGCCGTGCATGAAATTCCGTTTTCTTCTCTGGGTGCTTGGCCTGTTGATGGGCAAAGCCAGCCGCAACAATCCTGCTTTCCAGCAACAGTTGGGTGACAAGGAGCTGGTGTTCCAGCTGCAGACGCTCGACGGCAAGGTTGCTCGGCATTTTTTCGTCAAGGACCAGCGCGTCACCAGCCGTTCGGGGTTCTATCCCGAGCCGGCATTCGCCATCGCCTTCAAGGATGCCGCCTACGGCTTCGCCACCCTGCAGGCGAAGAACAAGCAGTTGGCATTCATGACCGGTATTCAGGACAAGTCGATCCAGATCAAGGGCAACCCGGCCCTGGTGATCTGGTTCCAGGGGCTGACCAAGTACCTGAAACCGAAAAAGGCCAAGCCCAAGGCTTGACCGGGAAACTTCGCCGGCAAGCCGCCTCCTGCAGGAGTGGGCGGGCCGGCGAATGGACTCAGGCCTGGCTGAACTGCGAAGCCAGTTCCCGCAGCAGTACTTCGGCTTCCAGCACCTTGCTCACCACGTCGTCCGCCTTGTCCCGGGTCAGGCCCAGGCGTTCCAGCAGGGCGTCGGGGATATCCTCGTGGGGCCCGGAGCCGATGCCCCGGCTGCGCAGCAGGCGCACGGCCAGGCACACCAGGTTCGGGTACTCGGCATAGGCGCCGTCGTAGCTCGGGTCGTGCTGGAAGCGCAGGGCGGTGCACAGCTCTTCCGGCATGTCCCAGTAGCGCATCAGCCAGGCGCCGATCTGTTCGCGGCTGATACCCAGCAGGTGCTGTTCGACATAGCTGTGGCACAGGTGCGGGTTGACCTCCAAATGCCGGCAGATCAGCGAGAAGTGCGGCGGGAACACGTGGGCCAGCAGCAGGTAGCCGAAGTTGTGCAGCAGGCCGGCCAGGTAGGTCAGGCCGGCTTCCGGGCGCTGGGCACGGGGCATGGCGCGGGTCAGGCCCTCGATCACCGCGGCGGTGTAGATCGACTGCTGCCAGTAAGGCGTGGCGTGCTGCGGCTGGTCCTTGGGCAGGCTCAGGGTCTTGCCCAGGGCCAGGCCCAGTGCCAGGTTGATCACCAGGTCGAAGCCCAGCACGCGGACGATGGCGTCTTCCACCGAGCGGATCTTGCCGGGCGAGGCGTAGTAGGGCGAGGCGGCCCAGCTGACCACCTGGGCGGCCAGGGCCGGGTCGGTTTCCACCACACCGGTGATGTCGTCGATGGTGGCGTTGGGGTCGACCCGCAGCTTGATGATCTTCTGCGCGGTTTCCGCCAGGGGCGGGATCTCGATGGTGGCTTCCAGGCGCTGCTGGATGCGCCGCGCGGTGAAGGCCTGCATCGCCTGGGAGATCTCCTCGCGGTCATCGTCCGGGCGGTCGAGGTTGGGGCGAATGCTGCTCAGGGGCTCGCCGAAGTTGCCGGCGCTGGCTTTGCTGAGCATGCTCTTGAAGGCTTCGCTGGTGATCTCCAGCAGTACCCCGGGCTCGCCGGAGTTGATCAGCAGGCAGGGCTCGCGCAGCAGGCTTTCTTCGTACAGGCACGGTGAGCTGGTGAGCGCCGGCAGGCCGGGCAGCAGGCTCAGGCTGTGCTTGCCGAGCATGCGCTCCAGGCGTTCGGTGGAAACGGCGGTCAGGCGGCGGCCGGTGAGTTCGGCCAGGCGGTTGAGGTCCAGTAACTGGCTCTGCGGGAACAGCACCATCAGCGCGCCGACGGCGTCGTCCAGCAGTACCGCCTGGACCTTGCGCGCAGCCGGCAGGCCCGGCTGGTCGATCACTTCGTTGTAGCTGATGGCCAGCTTGCCGAGCAGCAACCGGATAACAGACGGAGCGTGTGGGGTTGCAATGTCGAGGGCAACTTCTGTCATGGTCTGGTATCCGTTTTTCTACAATTTGACGAGTATAACCAGCTTGGTTATGGCGAGGGTTCACTAACTGAGTGTTGGTTCACACTTGGCCGTATTGCTGTCCGTGGCGCAGCCAGCGCTCCAGCAACGGGCTGACATGGTCCGGCCAGCGCTCCAGCAGGGCCTGGGCGGCATCGCGTACCGCCGGCAGCAGGTCGGCGTCGCGCATCAGGTCGGCGACCTTGAATTGCAGGAGGCCGGTCTGCCGGGTGCCGAGCATTTCCCCGGGGCCGCGCAGCTCCAGGTCCTTTTCGGCGATGACGAAACCGTCGTTGGTTTCACGCATGATGCCCAGGCGCTGGCGACCGATCTGTGAAAGCGGTGGGTGGTAGAGCAGCACGCAGTGGCTGGCGGCGCTGCCGCGCCCGACCCGGCCGCGCAGCTGGTGCAACTGGGCCAGGCCCAGGCGTTCGGGGTTTTCGATGATCATCAGGCTGGCATTGGGTACGTCGACCCCGACCTCGATCACCGTGGTGGCCACCAGCAGTTGCAGGTTGCCGGCCTTGAACTCGGCCATCACCGCGGCTTTCTCGGGGGCCTTCATGCGGCCGTGGATCAGCCCTACGCGCAATTCGCCCAGGGCGCTGGAAAGGTCTTCGAAGGTGGTTTCCGCGGCCTGGCAGGTCAGTTCCTCGGACTCTTCGATCAGGGTGCAGACCCAGTAGGCCTGGCGCCCTTCCGCGCAGGCGGCGCGTACCCGCTCGATGACTTCGATGCGCCGGCTGTCGGTCACCAGCACGGTGTTCACCGGGGTGCGACCGGGAGGCAGTTCGTCGAGGATCGAGGTGTCCAGGTCGGCGTAGGCGCTCATGGCCAGCGTTCGTGGGATCGGCGTGGCGGTCATGATCAACTGGTGCGGGCACAGGCGGCCGCCCACGCCTTTCTGGCGCAGGGCCAGGCGCTGCTGCACGCCGAAGCGGTGCTGTTCGTCGATGATCACCAGGGCCAGGTTCTTGAACTGCACTTCGTCCTGGAACAGCGCGTGGGTGCCCACCACCATCGGTGCGCCACCGGCAATCTGTTCCAGGGCTGCGCTGCGGGCCTTGCCCTTGAGCTTGCCTGCCAGCCAGGCGACTTCCAGGCCCAGGGGCTCGAGCCAGCGCTTGAAGGTGATGAAGTGCTGCTCGGCGAGGATTTCCGTCGGCGCCATCAGTGCCACCTGGTAGCCGGCCTCCAGTGCTTGCAGGGCGGCCAGGGCGGCGACCACGGTCTTGCCGGCGCCCACGTCGCCCTGGATCAGTCGCAGCATGGGCTCGGGCTGGCTCAGGTCGTAGGCGATCTCGTTGCCCACGCGCTGTTGCGCGCCGGTGGGAGCGAAGCCCAGGTTCTTCAGGTACTTGACCGGCAGTTTCCTGGCCAATGGCAGCACCGGGGCGCGCTGGGAGCGCAGGCTGTCGCGCAGACGCTGCTGGGACAGCTGGTGGGTCAGCAATTCCTCGAACGCCAGGCGGTGCTGGGCCCAGTGGTGCCCCAGGGCCAGTTCGTCGACATCGGCGTCCGCCGGCGGGTGATGCAGGTAGCGGATCGCATCGTCCAGGGGCGCCAGCTGATAGTCCCGGGCCAGCTCTTCCGGCAGCCAGTCGGGCAGGCTGCGCGGGCCCAGCAGGGCCAGGCTCTGTTGGCACAGCAGGCGCAGGCGCTGCTGGGTCAGGCCTTCGGTCAGGGGGTAGATCGGTGTCAGGGTCTGGTCCACCGGCGGCGGCTCGTCGCCGCTGATGGCACGGTATTCCGGGTGGTAGATCTCCAGGCCCGAGGCGCCGGGCCGGGCTTCGCCATAGCAGCGCACACGGGTGCCGCGCTTCAGGCCGTCCTTCTGCGCATTGCTGAAATGGTAGAAGCGCAGGCTCAGGCCGCCGGTACCGTCCTGCAGGCGCACCAGCAGGCTGCGGCGCTTGCCCATGACCACATCGGCGCCACTGACGGTGCCTTCGATCACAGCATCCTGGCCAGGGCGCAGGGCGCCGATCGGCACCACGCGGGTGCGGTCCTGGTAGCGCAGGGGCAGGTGGAACAGCACGTCCTGAAGGTTTTCCAGGCCGACCTTGGCCAGCTTCTCGGCCATGGCTTCGCCGACGCCCTTGAGTGCCGTGACCGGCACTTTCGACAGCTCAGTCATTGCGAGCGCTTAACTCGCGGCGGGCGGCTTGGCCACCGAGCACAGGCGGATCGAGTCGGCGAGGATCTCGATGGCCTTGGGCCGCGGGAAGCTGGCGCGCCAGGCGATGGCCACGGTGCGGAACGGCACGGGCGGGGTCAGGGGGCGGACTTCGATCACCCCGGGGGCGTAGTGATGGCTGTCCACGGCCGACAGCGGCAGGATCGAGATGCCCAGGCCGGAGGCGACCATGTGGCGGATGGTTTCCAGGGAACTGGATTCCACGGTGGTGTGCTTGGCGCCGTCGTTGCCCTTGGTCAGGGTCGGGCAGGCCTCCAGGACCTGGTCGCGGAAGCAGTGGCCTTCGCCCAGCAGCAACAGGCTCTTGTCGTTGAGCAGGTTGGCGTCGATGGTTTCCTTCTTGGTCCAGGGGTGGCCGCTGGGCATCAGCACATAGAAGGGTTCGTCGTACAGCGGCAGGGTCAGGACATCGGCCTCGTTGAACGGCAGGGCGATGATGATCGCGTCGAGCTCGCCGTTGCGCAGTTTGTCGCGCAGTACGTGGGTGAAGTTCTCTTCTATATACAGCGGCATCTGCGGAGCGACCCGGTGCAACTGGGGAATCAGGTGCGGGAACAGGTAGGGGCCGACGGTGTAGATCGCCCCGACCTTGAGCGGTGCGGTCAGCTGGTTCTTGCCGGCCTGGGCCAGCTCACGGATACCCTGGGCCTGCTCCAGGACCTTTTGCGCCTGGGCGACGATGGTCTCGCCCACCGGGGTCAGGCGCACGGCGCTCTTGCTGCGCTCGAAAATCAGCACGCCGAGTTCGTCTTCAAGCTTTTTCACGCCGACCGACAGGGTGGGCTGGCTGACATGGCAGCGCTCGGCGGCATGGCCGAAGTGCTGCTCTTGGGCGAGGGTAACGATGTAGCGCAATTCTGTAAGAGTCATAGCGGGCGTCCGTGAGGTTGCGGCCAAGCATAACGGCTGCAATCGATAGACGCACGTTATCAGACCGAGGGTGGAATGCGACACCCGCCAATGCCTGCTTCAGGCGGCACAAACGCGAAGGGCACCTTGAAGGTGCCCTTGCGGTGGATCAGCGGCGGCCGCGGCTGCGGTCGATCTCGTAGTTGTACGAGGCGGTGATTTCCACGCTGCCGTTGTTGAGCATGTCTGCCGGTGGCTTGGGCAGCGGCTGGGCACGACGGATCATGTCCAGGGTGGCCCGGTCCAGATCGGCATTGCCCGATCTGCCTACCAGCTCATAGGACAGCACCTTGCCTTCGGCATCGACGACGAAGCGCAGGGAGTTGGTGCCTTCCTTGCCTCGACGCTGAGCCTCGCTCGGATAGCGCTTGTACTTGGCCAGGTGCGCCTGCAATTCCCCCTGCCAGTTAGCCTTGGCGGCGGCCTGGGCCGGTGACGGGCCAGGGGTCGCAGGAGCGGGCTGCTTGGACGGAGCCGGTGTGACCGGGGCGTCGCTGGGCTTTTCCTCGGAAGGCTTTTCCTTGGGCGGCTCAGGCTTGACCACCGGCTTTGGCGGTTGCGGCTTGGGCTTCTGCTTCACCGGCTTGGGTACCGAGATGGTCGGCTTCGGCGCTTCGGCCAGTTTCGGCAACGGCAGTTCTTCCACGGGGGCCGGCGGTTGTGGTGGGGTCACCACTTTCGGCGGCGCCGGTGGAGGCGGCACAGGGGCAGGTGCCAATTCCACCACCATGGCTTGGGGGGGATGGGCATGGGCTGTGGCTTGGACCAGTTGAGGGCGAGCAGGATCGCCAACCCATGGACGCCCAACACCACCGCCAGGCTACCGCTGTAACGCGTCAGTCTTTGGCGCGTCGTGATCATTTCTTGGCTGCCGTCTCAAGTCCGACCAGGCCGACTTTCAGGTATCCGGCCGCGCGCAGGGTGTCCATCACACTCATCAGGTCGCCGTAATCCACACCTTTGTCGGCCTGGAAGAAGATGGTCGTGTCTTTCTTGCCCTGGGTCCGGGCGTCGAGGATGGCGCCAAGGGTTTCAGCCTTGACTTCGTCTTCGCCGAGGAACAGGCGCTTGTCGGCCTTGACGCTGAGGAACACCGGTTTTTCCGGCCGCGGCGCCGGTTTGGCGCTGGAGGCGGGCAGGTCGACCTTGATGTCCACGGTGGCCAGCGGTGCGGCCACCATGAAGATGATCAGCAGCACCAGCATCACGTCGATGAACGGCGTGACGTTGATCTCGTGGTTTTCGGCCAGGTCGTCGCCTGCGCCTTCTTTCAAATGCAAGCCCATGGCTGATTACCCCACTTTCACCATGTGCGGTTGTGCGGAACGCTCGTTCGGCTGGTGATCCAGGTCGCGGCTGACCAGCAGCAGGACCTCGGCCGAGGCGTCGGTGACCTGGGCCTTGTAGCCGGTGATGGAGCGAGCGAAGACGTTGTAGATCACCACCGCGGGAATCGCGGCAACCAGGCCCAGGGCGGTGGCCAGCAGGGCTTCGGCGATACCGGGGGCAACCACGGCAAGGTTGGTGGTCTGGGTTTTGGCGATGCCGATGAAGCTGTTCATGATGCCCCACACGGTGCCGAACAGGCCGACGAACGGCGCGGTGGAACCGATGGTAGCCAGCACGCCGGTGCCGCTGCTCATGTTGCGGCCGCAGGCAGCCACCAGGCGCTCCAGGCGGAAGCTGACGCGCTCCTTGATGCCTTCCTTCTCGCGGCTGTTGGCCGAAAGGCGCATCTCTTCCAGGGCATCGTGCACCAGCAGGTTGGCCAGGGTGCCCTCCTTGGTGGCGGTGGCGCTGGCTTCCTTGAGGGTGGTGGCCTTTTTCAGTGCGGCGATTTCACTGCGCAGGCGGCGCTTGGCACCCATCAGCTCGAAGCCTTTGGCGATCCAGATGGTCCAGGTGATGATCGAGGCGATGGCCAGGCCGATCATCACCAGTTTCACGATGATGTCGGCGTTCTGGTACATGCCCCACGGCGACAGGTCATGGGCCATGCCCAGGGTGTTGTCGGCCTCCAGGACTTCAGGAGCGTCTTCGCCGATAGCGGGCTGGCCTTCGGCCTGGACTGGCTCGCCGGCCACTGGGGCTGCGGCTGGAGCGGTCGGGTCGGTGGCCGTATGTTCAGCGGCTGGAGCGGTCGCGGCAGGGGCTGCGGCGGTGGCTGGGGCGTGCTGGTCGGCAAAGGCTGCGGTCGGTGCCAGCAGCAGGCTGCACAACAGCGCTGCAACCGCGCTCATGGCGCGCAGCGGGCTTGGGCGTTTGGTTGGCGAGACGGAGAGTTGGTTGCTTGTCATGCTGGCCGGACCTGAGAGGAGAAAAGGGTGAAATGTCCTTCTAGGCCTCGCAGGGCCGAGAACAAAATGGGCGGTTATTATTGCAAGTAATTCTTGTTAACAGAAGTAATAGAGTATCTTTTTTTCCTTGATTGCTAGCCGTTCGTCCAGTGCGAGGGCTAGTCTTGACCTTTCCCAAAGGAGTTTTCTGATGTCCTCCCCCTCTGTATTGATCGCCGGTTGCGGTGATGTCGGGAGTCGCCTGGCGACTCAACTGCTGGCCGAGCAATGGCAGGTTTACGGCCTGCGTCGCAACGTATCGCGCTTGCCACAGGGGGTGGTGGGCATTGCAGGTGACCTGTTCAGCGAGCAATGCCCCGGGCAATGGCCGCAGAAGTCGGCGGACTATCTGGTGTATTGCGCGGCGGCCACCGAGCATGACGAAGCCGGATATCGCGCGGCTTATGTCGATGGTCTGAAGCATGTACTGGGCTGGCTCAAGCAGCGCGGCCAGGCGCCCAAGCGTTTGCTGTTTGTCTCCAGCAGCAGCGTTTATGAGCAGAAGGACGGTGAGTGGGTCGACGAGACTTCCGTGGCCGAGGCCCAGGCCTACTCCGGACGCATGATGCTGGAAGCCGAGCAGGTGGCTCTGGGCAGCGGTATTCCCGCCACTGTGGTGCGCTTGACCGGCATCTATGGCCCGGGTCGCGAGTGGCTGCTGACCCAGGTGCGCCGGGGTTATCGCGTGGCGATCGAGCCGCCGTTGTACGGCAACCGTATTCACGCGGACGATGCCGCGGGCCTGCTGGCGTTCCTGATCAAGGCGGACCGCAGTGGCACGGCGCTGGATGATTGCTATATCGGCGTGGACGATGCGCCCGCGCCCCTGGCGGAGGTCGTCGACTGGCTGCGCGATTACCTGGGCGTCACCGAATGGGCGGACGATGCCAGCGTGCGTCGTACCGGCAGCAAGCGTTGCAGCAATGCCCGGGCCAGGGCGCTGGGCTGGGTGCCGCGCTATCCGAGTTATCGCGAAGGTTATGCTGCGATTCTGACGACGCAGGGCTAAGTTGCCCGAGCAGCTTGAGGTCGCGGTCGAAGGCTGCGACCGGCTTCCCGAGGGCGTCGCTGCCGACAGGCCGAAGGTCCTGTGGACCTTGTCGCAGCCTGCGGCAGCGGCTACAGGGTAGTTACTGCTTTTCCAGCAACCACTGCTGGCTGCCCGGCGTCAGCGAGGGCACTTCATCCGCCAGGGCGGCATTCACCGCCTGGAAGATCTCCAGCTGTTGATCCTTGCGCACGAAGATCCAGGAGTTGCCCTGGCCGTTGAGCTGCAGCCAGATGCTATCGTTGCCGCCGCTCATCGAGGCGCAGTCGCCAGCCAGGCACAAGGCGTAGCGATCGGCGCCCGGCAGGCCCTGGACGGCGCCGTTTGCCTGGAACTGCACTTCGTTGCCCAGGCCCGGCCCGTTGACGATCTTCCACTTGCCACCCAGGTACGCCGAGTACAAGGCGCGCTCGAAGTTGGCGCCTAGTGGCGCGCCTTCGGGGGCGGGGTCTTTGGGGCGGTCGAAGACCTGCTCGGGCTCATTGTCGTTGGCCACTTGCAGCAGTTGCTTGCCGTTGCGCTTCAAGTCGGTGGCGGCGCTGCCATAGAACTCGACTTTTGCAGTGCTGGAACCGTCGCCGATGATCTTGCCTTCGACGGTTTCGAAACCGTTGGTGTAGCGGGCCTGGCCAGCCTTGGTATTGAGCTCCCATTCCAGGTTCGGGCCGTAGGCCTGGAGGGCTTCACGCAAAGGGCCGCCCTTGGAGGCTGCGTCGATCGCTACCTGATTGATCCAGATGCCGCCCACATCGTTTTTGGCGGGGTCGCTGGCACAACCGCCGAGCAGTACGGCGAGCAGCGAAACAGCTAGCGCTTGGCGCATGACGAAATCCTTTCAGAACGAAAACGGCGCAGCCTTGAGGGCTGCGCCGCGGGTGTTACTCGATGACCAGAATGGCATCCATTTCAACCTGTGCACCCTTTGGCAGGGCGGCCACGCCAATGGCGGCGCGGGCTGGGTAAGGCTGTTGGAAATACTTGCCCATGATCTCGTTGACCTTGGCGAAGTGGCCCAGGTCGGTGAGGAAGATGTTCAGCTTGACGATGTCCTTGAACGAACCGCCAGCGGCCTCGGCTACCGACTTGAGGTTTTCGAACACCTGGACGGTCTGGGCTTCGAAGCCTTCCACCAGCTCCATGGTCTTGGGGTCCAGAGGGATCTGGCCGGACATGTAGACGGTGTTGCCAGCCTTGATCGCCTGGGAGTAGGTGCCGATGGCAGCAGGTGCCTTGTCGCTGGTGATAACAGTCTTGGTCATGAATGACTCCTTGTAATGGACGGGCTACGCACGCATGCGGGTGATGCGGATGACCCCGGTCAGGGCGCGCAGTTTCTTGATCACGCGGGCCAGGTGTACGCGGTCGTGCACGCTGACCACCAGTTGGACCACGCTGATGCGACCATCGCGTTCGTCCATGCTGATTTTCTCGATGTTGCCGTCGGCGGCGTTGACGCTGCTGGCCAGCAGCGCGATCAGGCCGCGTTGGTGTTCCAGTTCGACGCGCAGTTCGACATTGAATTCGCCGGTGACATCCTTGGCCCAGGAGAGCTGGATGCACTTTTCCGGGTTATGGCGGATTTCGCTGATATTGCGGCAGTTGTCCAGGTGCACCACCATCCCCTTGCCAGCGGACAGGTGGCCGACGATCGGATCGCCCGGGATCGGCGTGCAGCACTTGGCGTAGCTCAGCACCAGGCCTTCGGTGCCGCGGATTGCCAGCGGGCCTTCCGGGCTTGGCAGCTGTTCGCCTTCGCCCAGCAGGCGGCGCGCCACAACGTAGGCCATGCGGTTGCCCAGGCCGATGTCTTCCAGCAGGTCTTCGATCAGTTCCAGGCGGTATTCCTGGAGAATCGCCTGAATGCGTTCGGCCGGGACCTTTTCCAGGGAGCTGTCGAAGCCGTTGAGCACCTTGTTCAGCAAGCGTTCGCCGAGGCTGATGGACTCGGAGCGGCGCTGCAGCTTGAGAGCATGGCGGATATGAGTGCGGGCCTTGCCGGTGACCACGAAATTCAGCCAGGCCGGGTTCGGGCGCGCGCCCGGGGCGCTGACGATTTCCACTGTGGAACCGCTTTGCAGGGGTTCGGACAGCGGCGCCAGGCGACGATTGATCCGGCAGGCGATGCAGCTGTTGCCGACGTCGGTGTGTACCGCGTAGGCGAAGTCCACCGCGGTGGAGCCTTTGGGCAGCTCCATGATCCGGCCTTTGGGCGTGAACACGTAGACCTCGTCCGGGAACAGGTCGATCTTCACGCTCTCGATGAATTCCAGGGAGTTGCCGGCGCGTTGCTGCATTTCCAGCACGCCCTTGACCCATTGGCGGGCGCGGGCGTGAGTGCCTTTGGGCTGTTCGTCGCCACTGGATTTGTACAGCCAGTGGGCGGCGATGCCGTTATTGGCCATTTCTTCCATTTCCCGGGTACGAATCTGGATCTCGATGGGTACTCCGTGCATGCCGAACAGCGTGGTATGCAGCGACTGATAGCCGTTGGCCTTGGGAATGGCGATGTAGTCCTTGAAGCGTCCCGGCAGCGGCTTGTACAAATTATGTACAGCGCCGAGTACGCGATAGCAGGTGTCTACCTTGTCGACGATGATGCGGAACGCATAGACGTCCATGATCTCGTTGAAGGCCCGACGCTTGCCGCGCATCTTCTTGTAGATGCCGTACAGGTGCTTCTGGCGACCGCTGACCTCGCCCTGGATGCCGTCGATGGCCAGGCAGTGGCTGAGGGATTCCTCGATCTTGTTGACGATTTCCTTGCGGTTGCCCCGGGCGCGCTTGACCGCCTGGTAGATCCGCGCGGAACGCATCGGGTGCATCGCCTTGAAGCCCAGGTCTTCGAATTCGATGCGGATGGCATGCATGCCCAGGCGGTTGGCGATGGGGGCGTAGATCTCCAGGGTTTCCTTGGCGATCCGCCGACGCTTCTCGCCGGAAAGTACTTCCAGGGTGCGCATGTTGTGCAGGCGGTCGGCCAGCTTGACCAGGATCACGCGAATGTCGCGGGCCATGGCCATGGCCATCTTCTGGAAGTTTTCCGCTTGGGCTTCGGCCTTGGTTTCGAAGTTCATCTGGGTCAGTTTGCTGACCCCATCCACCAATTCGGCCACGGTTTCGCCGAACTGCGCGCTGAGCGCTTCCTTGGCGATGCCGGTGTCTTCGATGACGTCATGCAGCATCGCGGCCATCAGGCTCTGATGGTCCATGTGCATGTCGGCAAGAATGTTCGCTACCGCGAGTGGGTGCGTGACGTACGCCTCGCCGCTGCGACGGCGTTGACCGTCATGGGCTTGTTCGGCGTAGAAATACGCTCGGCGGACCAGATTGACCTGGTCCGTGCCGAGATAGGTCGATAAGCGATCGGCGAGGGCGTCTATGCTCGGCATGATGTCTCCTGCCGTAAGCTGTGATCCCGCGCCGTGCTACGTCGACCAGGCATAGGCTCAGACGGCCTCGTTGGACTCGTCCTCGAAAGCAGCGAAAAGCGGCTCATCTTCAACGATTTCGGCTTCGGCGATGGCTGCGTAGTCGATCAGGCCTTCAGCGATTTCGCGCAGGGCGACAACGGTAGGCTTGTCGTTTTCCCATGCTACTTTCGGCTCTTTGCCGCCGGTGGCCAGTTGACGGGCACGCTTGGTAGAGAGCATGACCAGCTCAAAGCGGTTATCCACGTGTTCTAGGCAGTCTTCAACGGTTACGCGGGCCATGGTCTTCCTCGTAGCAAATGCAATATGCGCGCTGCCCGGATGGGCGAGCGGACTCAACAGTTTAAAAAATCACCAGCGTTAAGGGAAGCGCTGATTTTTTAACCAAGCCCTTCAACGCGCTGCAAGTGCCAATGTAAAGCGCTTGCAGCGGTTTTGGGAAGTGCTGTTTTAACCCAGGAGTTCAGCCAGCAATTTGCCGAAACGCTGCTGCTGGCGTTTCTGTTGCAGCTGATTGGCGCGGAAAATCGCCTTCAGGTCGCCCAGCGCGTGGGCGAAATCGTCGTTGATGATCAGATAGTCGTAGTCGACGTAGTGGCTCATTTCGCTGACGGCTTCGCGCATCCGCCCGTCGATGACCTCGTCACTGTCCTGCCCACGGTTGGTCAGGCGCTGGTGCAGGGCTTGCAAGGACGGTGGCAGGATGAAGATCGAACGGGCCTGGGGCATCAGCTTGCGTACTTGTTCCGCGCCTTGCCAGTCGATTTCCAGAATCAGGTCGTGACCTGCGTCCAGGGTTTGCTGCAAGTGGCTTTGCGAGGTTCCGTAGAGGTTGCCGAACACTTCGGCGCGCTCCAGGAAGTCCCCGTGCTCACCCATCTTCACGAACGTCTCGCGGGAGACGAAGTGATAGTTCACGCCGTCTACCTCGCCGGGGCGCATGGCACGGGTGGTGTGGGAGACCGAGACACGAATCTCCGGTTTGGCGTCGGTCAGGGCCTTGACCAGGCTGCTCTTGCCCGCGCCCGACGGCGCGGAAATGATGTACAGGGTGCCGGTGCTGTGGGTCATGTCAGTTGCCTTACTCAATGTTCTGCACTTGTTCGCGCATTTGCTCGATCAACACCTTGAGGTTGACCGCAGCTTGGGTGCTGCGCGGGTCGAAGGCCTTGGAGCCCAGTGTGTTGGCTTCGCGGTTGAGTTCCTGCATCAGGAAGTCCAGGCGCCGCCCGGCCGCGCCGCCGGACTTGAGCACGCGACGTACTTCAATGATGTGGGTGCTCAGGCGGTCCAGTTCTTCGGCGACGTCGCTTTTCTGTGCCAGCAGCACCATCTCCTGTTCGAGACGGGTCGGATCCAGCTCAGCCTGCATGTCGGCGAAGCGGTCGAGGATCTTCTGGCGCTGGGTCGCGAGCATCTGCGGGACCAGTTCACGCAGGGTCGCCACGTCTTCCTCGATGGAGGACAGGCGTTCGTCGATCAGCCTGGCCAGTTCGGCGCCTTCCCGTTCGCGGCCATTCTTCAGTTCCTTCAAGCCCTGGTTGAACAGGGCCAGGGCGTCACTGTTCAAGGCTTGCGGGTCAGTGGCGTCGGCCACCAGTACGCCCGGCCAGGCCAGGACTTCCAGCGGGTTGAGCGCGGCCGGCTGCTTGATCAGGCTGGCGACGGACTCGGCGGCAGCGACCAGTTGCGCGGCGCGCTCGCGATCCACCTGCAGCGGTTTGCCGGCGGTTTCCTCGATGAAGCGCAAGGTGCACTCGACCTTGCCGCGGGACAGGCCCTGGCGCAGGGCTTCGCGGACCGCGCCTTCAAGGTCGCGAAAGGCTTCCGGCAAACGCAGGTGCGGCTCCAGGTAACGGCTGTTGACCGAGCGCAGTTCCCAGCTCAGGGTGCCCTGAGTGCCTGCCCGTTCTGCCCGGGCGAAGGCGGTCATGCTGTGCACCATGGAGGTACCTCCGATTCAGCGCCGGCACCAACCGTGAGGGGGGGTGGGCGGGCCTGATAAAGATGAATTGAAGCCGACAGGCTGCGAAGGCGCAGGATTGTAGCGCAGTGCGGTCGGAGCCCCCAAACCCTGGCGCTGCCAATGCATTGCAGCTCGTCGCAACAGGACTCATCCGCGGTGTAAATGCTCCTTTGACCTTTTTAGGCGTGCCCTGGCGCGGTTGCGGGCTTTATAATGCTCGGCAGTTTTCCGTCCCCGTACAGGTGTTCCCCTATGAAACGTCCAAGTGGTCGCGCCGCCGATCAGCTCCGCTCGATCCGCATCACCCGCAACTACACCAAACACGCCGAGGGATCTGTACTGGTCGAGTTCGGTGATACCAAAGTGATCTGCACGGTCAGCGTCGAGAACGGTGTGCCGCGCTTCCTCAAGGGCCAGGGCCAGGGTTGGCTGACTGCCGAGTACGGCATGCTGCCGCGGGCTACCGGCGAGCGTAACCAGCGCGAAGCCAGCCGTGGCAAGCAGGGCGGTCGGACCCTGGAGATCCAGCGCCTGATCGGCCGTTCGCTGCGCGCCGCACTGGACATGTCCAAGCTGGGCGACGTCACCCTGTATGTCGATTGCGACGTGATCCAGGCCGACGGCGGTACTCGTACCGCATCGATCACTGGCGCCATGGTGGCCCTGGTCGACGCCTTGAAAGTGATCAAGAAGCGCGGTGGCCTGAAAGGCGGCGATCCGCTGAAGCAGATGATCGCCGCGGTATCCGTTGGCATGTACCAGGGCGAACCGGTCCTGGACCTGGATTATCTGGAGGACTCGGCTGCCGAAACCGACCTCAACGTTGTGATGACCAGCACCGGTGGTTTCATCGAAGTGCAGGGCACTGCCGAAGGTGCGCCGTTCCAGCCGGCTGAACTGAATGCGATGCTGGCCCTGGCCCAGCAAGGCATGAACGAGATTTTCCAACTGCAGCAAGCCGCGCTCGCCGATTGATGGGCGCAGGTCTTCAGCAAGGAGAGCACCATGAGTGATGAACAACTGCCGCTGCCTACGCCGAGCCACGAAGTCCGGCAATGGGCGATGTTTTGTCACCTGTCCGCCTTACTGGGGATCTGGGTTCCTTTCGGCACACTGATCGGACCGTTGATTCTCTGGCAGATGAAGCGCGAAACCGATCCCTTTATCGATGCCCAGGGCAAGGAAGCACTGAACTTCCAGCTAACCGTCGCCATTGCGTCGGCGGTGTGCTTCCTGTTGATGATCGTGGTGATCGGGTTCTTCATGTTCGGCCTGCTGGCGATCGGAGCCCTGGTGCTGACCATCATCGGCGGAGTCAAGGCTGGCGAAGGGGTGCCTTATCGCTACCCCTTCACCTGGCGCCTGATCAAGTAGCTCGAGCAAGCACAAAAAAGCCGACAGCGATGTCGGCTTTTTTGTGGCGGTGAAAGGACGCTTAGATGGTCAGCGTCCAGTCATAGTCCACGATCAGCGGTGCGTGCTGCGAGAAGCGTGGCTGGCGCGGCAGGCGAGCGCTGCGGACAAAGCGACGCAGGCCGGGAGTCAGCAACTGGTAGTCGAAACGCCAGCCCAGGTTCAGCATCTCGGCCTGTTCGTTGTCCGGCCACCAGCTGTACTGGTCGCCTTCACGGCTGACTTCACGCAATGCGTCGACATAACCCATGTTGCCAATGATCTCGTCCATCCAGGCACGTTCAGGTGCCAGGAAGCCCGGAGATTGCTGGCTGTCGCGCCAGTTCTTGATATCCAGCTTCTGTTGCGCCACGTACAGCGAGCCACAATAAATGTACTCGCGACGTTTGCGCCGCTGTTTATCCAGATAACGGGCGAAATCGTCCATTAGCTTGAACTTCTGGTTCAAGTCTTCATCGCCGTTCTGCCCTGATGGAAGCAGCAAGGTCGCGATGCTGACCTTGTCGAAATCGGCTTGCAGGTAGCGCCCGTAACGATCGGCTGTCTCGAAGCCGAGGCCGCTGATGACCGCCTTCGGCTGCAACCGCGAATACAAAGCCACACCGCCTTGGGCAGGGACTTCGGCATCGCAGGCATAAAGGAAGTAGCCATCCAGTTGGAAGGCTGGGTCGTCCAGTTCAAAGGCAGAGGCGCGGGTGTCCTGCAGGCAGATGACGTCGGCATTCTGTGCCTGCAGCCAACTGAGCAAACCACGCTCCACTGCAGCCTGAATACCATTGACGTTCACACTGATGATCCGCATAAATGGCCCCAAAAATCACGTGCGTGTATGATACCCGAGCTCTACCTAATTAGCTAAATCCGTGGTATCTGGGGTTTTTTCATGCAGGCGTATCAGCGCGATTTCATTCGTTTTGCCATCGATCGCGGGGTTTTGCGCTTCGGTGAGTTCACCCTGAAGTCCGGGCGCACCAGCCCTTACTTCTTCAATGCCGGCCTGTTCAACAGCGGTTCGGCGCTGGCCCAGCTGGGGCGTTTCTACGCCGCTGCGATCGTCGAAAGCGGCATTCCCTTCGATGTGCTGTTTGGCCCGGCCTATAAAGGCATTCCTCTGGCGGCGGCCACTGCGGTGGCGCTTGCCGAGCATCACCAGCGCGATCTGCCCTGGTGCTTCAACCGCAAGGAAGCCAAGGCTCACGGCGAAGGCGGCAGCCTGGTGGGGGCTCCCTTGACCGGCGATGTGCTGATCATCGACGACGTGATCACCGCCGGCACGGCGATCCGCGAAGTGATGCAGATCATCGAGTCCCAGGACGGCGCCAAGGCGGCCGGGGTGCTGATCGCCCTGAACCGTCAGGAACGCGGCAACGGCGAGTTGTCGGCGATCCAGGAGGTCGAGCGTGACTTCGGCATTCCGGTGGTGAGCATTGTCTCCCTGACCCAGGTCCTGCAGTTCCTGGCGGATGATCCGGCGCTCAAGCAGCATCTGCCGGCGGTGGAAGCCTACCGCGCGCAGTACGGAATCTGACCTGTAGGAGCCGGCTTGCCGGTGAAGAGGCCTTTGGGCCTTGAGTTGCCCGCGTGAGTGCCTTCGCCGGCAAGCCCGCTCCCACAAAGATTGCGTCGATAAAAAAGCCCCCGCCCGGGATCCCGGGCGGGGGCTTTTTTGTGCCTGGTGCTTAAGGACGCTTGCGGTTGCTGATCAGGGTGCCGACACCCGTATCGGTGAAGATCTCCAGCAGGATCGCGTTGGGCACGCGACCGTCGATGATCAGCGAACTGCCGACCCCGCCTTGCACGGCTTCCAGCGCGCAGCGGATTTTCGGCAGCATGCCGCCGTAGATGGTGCCGTCGGCGATCAGTTCGTCGACCTGCTGGGTGCTCAGGCCGGTGAGGACCTTGCCCGACTTGTCCATCAGGCCGGCGATGTTGGTCAGCAGCATCAGCTTTTCGGCTTTCAATGCTTCGGCCACCTTGCCAGCCACCAGATCGGCGTTGATGTTGTAGGACTCGCCGTTGGCGCCGACCCCGATCGGTGCGATCACCGGGATGAAATCACCCTTGACCAGCAGGTTCAGCAGGTCGGTGTTGATCCCGACCACTTCGCCCACATGGCCGATATCGATGATTTCCGGGGTGGTCATTTCCGGCGTCTGGCGGGTCACGGTGAGTTTTTTCGCCCGGATCAGCTCGGCATCCTTGCCGGTCAGGCCGATGGCGCTGCCGCCGTGACGGTTGATCAGGTTGACGATGTCCTTGTTGACCTGGCCACCGAGGACCATCTCCACCACGTCCATGGTTTGCGCATCGGTCACGCGCATGCCATCGACGAAGTGGCTTTCAATGGAAAGGCGCTTGAGCAGGTCACCGATCTGCGGGCCGCCACCGTGCACCACCACCGGGTTGATCCCGACAGCCTTCATCAGCACGATGTCGCGGGCGAAGCCGGTTTTCAGCTCCTCGCTTTCCATAGCGTTGCCGCCGTACTTGATCACCAGGGTCTTGCCGACATAGCGGCGAATATAAGGCAGCGCTTCGGATAGGACCTTGGCGGTATTGGCGGCGGCATCGCGTTCGATGGTCATTCAGGGCTCCGGTGCTTCAAACAATCAAAACGGTAGTTGGAGATCAGGTGCAACACGTTTCAGCTGGGTGTGGAACACATCCTTGATGCGCTGCAGTTCGGCTGCATCATCAGCCTCGAAGCGCAGCACCAGCACAGGGGTGGTGTTGGAGGCGCGAACCAGGCCCCAGCCCTTGGCATAGTCGACCCGCACCCCGTCAATGGTGGTCAGGTCGGCGCCTGCACCCCACTGCGCGTCGTGCAGGGCGTCAATGATGCTGAATTTGCTCTCTTCGGTCACATGGATATTGATTTCCGGCGTAGAAATATCGTTCGGGAAGGTGGCGAACAACTCTTCCGCGGTGGATTTTTCCTTGCTGAGGATCTCCAGCAACCGTGCGGCGCTATAAATGCCGTCGTCGAAGCCGAACCAGCGTTCCTTGAAAAACACATGGCCGCTCATTTCGCCGGCCAGTAGAGCGCCGGTCTGTTTCATTTTCTTTTTGATCAACGAGTGACCGGTCTTCCACATTAGCGGGCGACCGCCATATTCCTTGATCAGCGGAATCAGGCGTCGGGTGCATTTGACGTCGAAGATGATCTCCGCATCCGGGTTGCGCGCCACCACGTCCTTGGCGAACAGCATCAACAGGCGGTCGGGGAAGACGATGCTGCCGGTGTTGGTCACCACGCCGACACGATCGCCGTCGCCGTCGAAGGCCAGGCCCAGGTCGGCGCCGGTTTCCTTGACCTTGGCAATCAGGTCCTCGAGGTTCTCGGGCTTGCCCGGATCCGGGTGGTGGTTGGGGAAGTTGCCGTCCACTTCGCAGAACAGCGGGATCACTTCGCAGTTCAGGGCTTCGATCAACTGTGGGGCAATCACCCCGGCGGCGCCGTTGCCGCAATCCACCACGACTTTCAGGCGGCGGGCCAGCTTGACGTCACGGATGATCTCCTCGGCGTAGCGCGGCAGGATGTCGACCTGGGTGACGCTGCCCTGGGCGCTGCTCAGGTTGTTGCTCTTGAGGCGCTCGTGCAGGGCCTGGATCTGTTCATTGGCCAGGGTGTCGCCGGCGATGACGATCTTGAAACCGTTGTAGTTCGAGGGGTTGTGGCTGCCGGTGAGCATTACGCCGGACTTGCCGGCCAGTACGTTGGCCGCGTAATACAGGGCCGGGGTCGGCACCAGGCCGACGTCGCTGACGTGGCAGCCGCTGTCGTGCAGGCCCTGGATCAGTTGCGCCACCAGTTCCGGCCCGGACAGGCGGCCATCGCGGCCCACGGAGACGTTCGGTTCACCCTGGGCCAGGCTCTGGGAGCCGATGGCGCGGCCGATCCAGTAGGCGGTTTCAGCAGTCAGGGTTTGCGGTACAACGCCGCGGATGTCGTAGGCGCGGAAGATGCTGTCGGGGAATTTCGGGGCGACTTTAGCTGCGTTGCTCATCACTGAGGGTGCTCCATCTGAAGGGGTGCAGTACGGCCGTGAGAGGACAGGCCGGCAGGCTCAAACTGAAGGGTATGACGGCGTTTTCAGCATAGAGTTCGTACTGCGAAAGTGCCATCTGACGGGCTCCGTCCCCTCCGGAACCGGTCAGCAGCCCGGCCTGGCGGGGGCCAGGCACCCTGCAAAAAAATGCTGGTCCTCGGTCCTTGATTGCTCTCGCAAGGGGGCGGAGCAGGCAGGCTGCCCACTCCGAGAGGCAGATCAGTGGCTGCCGGAGTGGCCGAAGCCACCTGCGCCGCGCTGGCTTTCATCAAAGGCTTCGACCACTTCGAAATGCGCCTGGACCACAGGCACCAGCACCAGTTGGGCGATGCGCTCGCCGACGGCGATGTTGAAGGCGCTCTGGCCACGGTTCCAGCAGGACACCATCAGTTCGCCCTGGTAGTCCGAGTCGATCAGGCCCACCAGGTTGCCCAGCACGATGCCGTGCTTATGGCCCAGGCCGGAGCGCGGCAGGATCAGCGCTGCCAGGCCCGGATCGCCAATGTAGACCGACAGCCCGGTAGGGATCAGCAGCGTCTGGCCTGGCTCCAGAAGGGTGTCTTCCTTGAGCATGGCTCGCAGGTCGAGGCCGGCGGAGCCCGGCGTGGCGTACTGCGGCAGAGGGAATTCGTTGCCGATGCGTGGGTCGAGGATCTTGGCTTGTAAAGCGTGCATGCGAGTTAAACCTGGTTCAGCCGTTCGGCGATAAAAGAGATCAGCTGGCGGGCAATCTTGCCCTTGCTGGTCTGGGCGAAGAGAGTTGCGTGCAACTCCCGGTCAATCACGCTGCAGGCGTTTTCCTCGCTGTTGAAGCCAATGCTCGGGTTGGCAACGTCGTTGGCGACGATCAGATCGAGGTTCTTGTCCTTCAATTTGCGTGCAGCGTAGTCGAGCAAGTTTTCGGTTTCTGCGGCGAAACCGACACTGAAAGGCCGATCCGGACGGCTGGCAATGGTGGCCAGGATGTCCGGGTTGCGCACCATCTGCAGCAACAGGCCGTCACCTTTCGTAGGGTCTTTCTTTAATTTTTGTGGGGCGACGACTTCCGGTCGGTAGTCCGCGACCGCCGCAGAGGCGATGAAAACGTCGCATGGGATCGCCGACTCACAGGCTGCGAGCATGTCCCGGGCGCTGACAACGTCGATCCGCGTGACTCTATCGGGGGTTGGCAGGTGTACCGGCCCGGTGATCAGGGTCACCCGGGCACCGGCTTCAACCGCAGCCTCGGCCAGGGCGAAGCCCATTTTTCCTGAGCTATGGTTGGTGATGTAGCGCACCGGATCGATGTTTTCCTGGGTCGGCCCGGCGGTAATCAGCAGGTGCTTGCCGGTCAGCGCCAGATGCTGGAAGCAATCGGCGGCGCTCTGGGCCAGGTCGTTGGCCTCCAGCATGCGGCCCAGGCCGACATCGCCACAGGCCTGGCTGCCGGAAGCCGGGCCGAAGACCTTCAGGCCACGGCTTTGCAGCAGTTGGGTATTGGCTTGGGTGGCAGGGTCGCGCCACATGGCCTGATTCATCGCCGGGGCGATGGCGACGATGGCATCGGTGGCCAGCACCAGGGTGGTCAGCAGATCGTCGGCAATGCCCTGGGCCAGGCGGGCAATCAGGTCCGCGGTGGCCGGCGCGATCAGCACCAGGTCGGCCCACTTGGCCAGCTCGATATGGCCCATGGCGGCTTCGGCAGCCGGGTCCAGCAGGTCGAGGTGGACCGGGTGCCCGGAGAGCGCTTGCATGGTCAGCGGGGTAATGAATTCACTGCCGCCCCGGGTCATGACCACGCGCACTTCGGCGCCCTGGTCGAGGAGTCGGCGAACCAGCTCCGCGCTCTTGTAGGCGGCAATGCCGCCGCCGACGCCGAGCACGATGCGTTTCCGATACAGCCGCTGCATAGGCCTGTCTTTCCGTTCAGTGATTGCTGCGTGGCATGCCCCCTCCCCAGGTGAAATACCACGCAAAAAAGAGGGGGCTAAGATAGCACAGCGCCCGCTGTCGAACAGCGGCGCCATGCACAGGGAGGTGTGATGAGTATTCGTGACTGGCCCGCGGCGGAGCGTCCGCGGGAACGGCTTCTGGAGCAGGGCGCCATCAGCCTTTCCGACGCCGAGCTACTGGCTATTTTCCTGCGCACCGGGGTGGCCGGTAAAAGCGCGGTGGACCTGGCGCGGCATCTGTTGCGGCGCTTTGGCAGCCTGCGCAGGCTGCTGGAGGCCGATCAACTGACCTTCACCCGCCAACTGGGGCTGGGCCCGGCCAAGTACGCCTTGTTGCAGGCGGTGCTGGAAATGGCCCGCCGGCATCTGGCGGAGAAACTGCATCGCCAGTCCGCGTTGGAGAACCCGCTGGTGGTGCGCGATTACCTGAAGTCGATGCTGCGCCACGAGCCCCATGAAGTGTTCGGTTGCCTGTTTCTCGACACGCGGCATCGTGTACTGACCTTCGAAGTGCTGTTTCAGGGCTCCATCGACAGCACCACGGTGTACCCGCGGCAGGTGATCAAGCGCGCCTTGGCGCACAATGCAGCGGCGGTGATCCTCTGCCACAACCATCCGTCAGGCATTTGCGAGCCCAGCCCGGCCGACCGGGTAGTGACCCGACGTTTGCAGGAGGCACTGGAGTTGATCGATGTGCGGGTGCTGGACCACTTCATCGTGGGGGAGGGCGACCCGCTGTCGATGGCCGAGTACGGCTGGATCTGAATGCAGCCGGCTTCAAGGCCTGGGTGGGCCTTGAAGCCGGCCGGCAGTTCACTTGATGCTGACTTTCGAATAGTCCTGGCGCCCGAAGGGGCTCACCTGGTAGCCCTCGACCTGCTTGCGAGTCAGGGCGAATGCGGTCGGGTGTGCCAGGGGCAGCCACAGCGCCTGCTGCTGGATCTGGGTCTGGGCCTGTTGGTACAGCTTGCTGCGCACACCCTGTTCGCTGGTGGTCTTGCCGGCCGTGATCAGCTTGTCCAGGTTCTGGTCGCAGTAGCGGGCGAAGTTGGTGCCGGACTTGACGGCGGCGCAGGTGAACTGTGGCGAGAGGAAGTTATCCGGGTCGCCGTTGTCGCCAGCCCAGCCCATGAACAGCAGGTCGTGCTCGCCGGCCTTGGCGCGGCGGATCAGTTCACCCCATTCGATCACGCGGATTTCCGCCTGGATCCCTACTTGGGCCAGGTCCGATTGCAGCAACTGCGCGCCCAGGCTGGGGTTGGGGTTGAGCAGGCTGCCAGAGGGGCGGGTCCAGAGGGTGGTCTGGAAGCCGTTCTTCAGGCCAGCCTTGGCCAGCAGTTGGCGAGCCTTTTCCGGGTCGTGGGCGTACCCGGGCAGGTCCTTGGCGTAGCTCCAGGTATTGGGCGGGTAAGGGCCGTTGGCGGCTTCGGCGGTGCCTTCAAAGACCGCCTTGAGGTAGCTGCCCTTGTCGAAGGCCAGGTTGATTGCCTGGCGTACCTCGGGTTTGTCCAGGGGTGGGTGCTGGCTGTTGATGGCGACGAAGGCGGTCATGAAGGCTGCGGTGTGCTCGACCTTCAGTGCCGGATCCTCGCTGGCGGCCTGGACATCCAGGGGCTTGGGCGACAGCGCGATCTGGCACTCGTTGCGGCGCAGCTTCTGCAGGCGCACGTTGGCGTCCGGGGTGATGGCAAAGATCAGCGAATCGACCGCAGGCTTGCCGGCAAAGTAGTCGCGGTTGGCCTTGTAGCGGATCGAGGCGTCTTTCTGGAAGCGCCCGAAGATGAACGGGCCGCTGCCGATCGGCTGGCTGTTGAGCTTCTCCGGGGTGCCGGCCTTGAGCAGTTGCTCGGCGTACTCCGCCGAGTAGATCGAGGCGAAGCCCATGCTCAGGGTGGCGAGGAAGGTCGAATCGGCGTGGTCCAGGGTAAAGCGTACGGTCAGCGGGTCCAGGGCATCGATCTTCTTGATCAGGCTGGGCAACTGCAGGGATTGGGCGTGGGGAAAGCCGCTCTGGGCGATCTTGTGCCACGGATGGGCCGGATCGAGCATGCGCTCGAAGCTGAACTTGACGTCTTCGGCGGTCAGCTCGCGGCTGGGGTTGAAATACTCGGTGCGGTGGAACTTGACCTTGGGGTGCAGCTTGAACACGTAGGTCAGGCCGTCGGCAGAGACCTCCCAGCTGTCGGCAAGGCTGGGGACTACCTTGCCGCTATCGGCGTCGAACTCCACCAGGCGGTTCATCAGCACGTCGGCGGATGCGTTGGTGGTGGTCAGTGAGTTGTACTGCACCACGTCGAAGCCCTCCGGGCTGGCTTCGGTGCAGACGCTCAGCGCGGCAGCCTGGGCCAGGGGGCTCAGGAGAGGGGCGAGCAGGAGCGGGAGGGCGGCAAGACGCATGGTCGGGTTCCTTGTGCAGATCGAAAGCCCATCTGCGAGTGCAGTCTGGAAATGCCTTACCCTAGTGGGCTCTTTGTAAAATGACTATCCCTTTTGTATCGAGTGACGAAACCTCGGGCTCGGCCGGGGTTCCAGGCGTGATTTTCCGCAGGCATGACCGCGCCCAATGGCGGTTTTGTGCCTGGGGTTTCGGGAGAAATATATTCTGCGACGAGCGGTAGATTTCTGCGGTAGCCTTTGCCGCAGGCGTCCGGCGCAAGAAAATCAGGACTTTTCGTCATCCTGGGCACAGCGGTTGTTGTTGCTCTGGGGTCTTTCTGGTATAAAGCAGCGCTCTTTTCTAGGGGCCCGGTTCCTTCGCTTGTAGGTGTAGCCGGTAAGACCCTAAAGAAACGCGGCGCCTGGCGCCAAATGACTGAGAGATTAAGCGGCCAACCCATGCCGGGTTGGGCATGTGGTTTTAGAGGGCTGAGGCATGTCTAGAGTCTGTCAAGTTACCGGTAAGGGTCCGGTGACTGGGAATAACATTTCCCACGCAAACAACAAAACCCGTCGTCGTTTCCTGCCGAACCTGCAGCATCACCGCTTCTGGGTTGAGTCCGAGAAACGTTTTGTGCGTCTGCGCGTATCTGCCAAAGGCATGCGTATCATCGACAAGCGCGGCATTGATGTCGTGCTGGCCGAAATCCGTCGCGATGGCGGCAAGGTTTAAGGGAGCTAATCATGCGTGAATTGATTCGTTTGATCTCGAGCGCCGGTACTGGTCACTTCTACACTACCGACAAGAACAAGCGTACTACTCCGGACAAAATCGAGATCAAGAAATATGATCCGGTTGTTCGCAAGCACGTGATCTACAAGGAAGGCAAAATCAAGTAATTGATTTTTCTTCTGACAAAAAAACCCGCCTTCAAGCGGGTTTTTTTGTGCCCGGGATTCAGGCTTTCTGTTCGAAGGCCACATAGACCTTGCGGCAGGGCTCCAGCACTTCCCAGGTGCCCTTGAAGCCGGCCGGGATCACGAAGCGGTCGCCGACTCGCAGAGTCTTGGCATTGCCGTCGTGATCACGCAGTACCGATACGCCCTGGAGGATCTCGCAGTATTCGTGCTCGGTGAAGTTCACCGTCCACTGGCCTACGGCGCCTTCCCAGATCCCGGCATTGAGCTGGCCGCACGGGCTGGCGTAATGGTTGAACACCGCTTGCTCGGGGTCGCCCTTGAGGATTTTTTCCGCAGCGGGGCGGTAGCGTTCGCCCTCGGTGGTGGCCTGGCTGAAGTCGACGACGTTGTGGATGCTCATTGTTGTATTCCCCCGTGATTGCGGCGCGAGTGGCTATGAAGGCCAAAGTCTATGTTTATTAAAATGCACATAGCAATGGCGTTTGCCCGGGCTTTGTCAAATATATTGAAAGTACAGGTGTCGCTGGTTTAGGGTGGCGGGTGCCTTTGGCCGAAAACAGGCTGGCCGGGCAGAATTCTTCAGCAGTGCCGGCGTAGTTCGCATGGCGCTTGTATACAAATAAGAGGAGGACACTCGTATGACCACCCTGACTCGTGCCGACTGGGAACAACGTGCCCGCGACCTGAAAATCGAAGGTCGTGCCTACATCAACGGCGAATACACCGCATCGGCTTCCAGCGACACCTTCGAATGCATCAGCCCGGTAGACGGTCGCGTACTGGCGACCATCGCCAGCTGTGATGCCGCCGATGCCCAGCGCGCCGTGGAAAACGCCCGCGCCACCTTCAACTCCGGCGCCTGGTCGCGCTTGGCGCCGGCTAAGCGCAAGTCGGTGATGATCCGCTTTGCCGGCCTGTTGAAGCAGCACGCTGAAGAACTCGCGCTCCTGGAAACCCTGGACATGGGCAAGCCCATCAGCGACTCCCTGGATATCGACGTTCCCGGCGCCGCCCAGGCCCTGAGCTGGAGCGGCGAGGCCATCGACAAGATCTACGATGAAGTCGCTGCCACCCCTCACGACCAGTTGGGCCTGGTCACCCGTGAGCCGGTAGGCGTGGTCGCGGCCATCGTGCCGTGGAACTTCCCCCTGATGATGGCTTGCTGGAAACTGGGCCCGGCGCTGTCCACCGGTAACTCGGTGATCCTCAAGCCTTCGGAAAAATCCCCGCTGACCGCCATCCGCATCGCTGCCCTGGCAGTGGAAGCCGGGATTCCGGCGGGCGTGTTCAACGTACTGCCAGGCTACGGCCACACTGTCGGCAAGGCCCTGGCCCTGCACATGGACGTGGACACCCTGGTGTTCACCGGCTCCACCAAGATCGCCAAGCAGTTGCTGGTCTACTCCGGCGAATCCAACATGAAGCGCGTGTGGCTGGAAGCCGGCGGCAAGAGCCCGAACATCGTGTTCGCCGATGCTCCGGACCTGCAGGCCGCCGCCGAATCCGCCGCCAGCGCCATTGCCTTCAACCAGGGCGAAGTCTGCACCGCCGGCTCGCGCCTGCTGGTGGAGCGCTCCATCAAGGACAAATTCCTGCCGCTGGTGATCGAGGCCCTCAAGGGCTGGAAGCCGGGCAACCCGCTGGACCCGGCCACCAATGTCGGTGCCCTGGTGGACACCCAGCAGATGAACACCGTGCTGTCCTACATCGAAGCCGGGCATGCCGATGGCGCCAAGCTGGTGGCCGGTGGCAAGCGCACCCTGGAAGAAACCGGTGGCACCTACGTCGAGCCGACCATTTTCGATGGTGTCAGCAACGCGATGAAAATCGCCCAGGAAGAGATCTTCGGCCCTGTACTGTCGGTGATCGCCTTCGACAGCGTGGAAGAGGCGATCCAGATTGCCAACGACACGCCTTACGGCCTGGCAGCTGCGGTGTGGACCGCCAACATCTCCAAGGCCCACCAGACCGCCAAGGCCCTGCGTGCCGGCAGCGTCTGGGTCAACCAATACGACGGCGGCGACATGACCGCGCCGTTCGGCGGCTTCAAGCAGTCGGGCAACGGTCGCGACAAGTCGCTGCATGCGTTCGACAAGTACACCGAGCTGAAAGCCACCTGGATCAAGCTCTGAGTCTTGTCGTTTGAGGCGGGGCAGTGCCCCGCCTGATGTCGATCCATAGCGCAGCCGGACTTTCCGCAAGGGGAGTCCGGCTGTGTTGTCTGTGCCTTGCGAAACAATGATCCACAGGAGCGTGGAAATGCGTTGGGCGACCTATTTCGCCGTTTTGGCCGCAGTCTTGAGTGTCGGCCTGGCCCTGGGCGTGACCATGCCCCTGGTGTCATTTCGTCTCGAAAGCTGGGGCTACGGGCCTTTTGCAATTGGCGTGGTGGCGGCGATGCCGGCCATTGGCGTGTTGCTCGGGGCGAAGATCTCCAGCCGCCTGGCGGCGCGCTTCGGCACCGCCAGCCTGATGCGCCTGTGCCTGTGGGGTGGGGCGATCTCCATTGCCTTGCTGGCGCTGCTGCCCAGCTATCCGTTGTGGTTGGTGCTGCGCCTGATACTGGGAGTGGTCCTGACCATCATCTTCATTCTGGGGGAAAGCTGGATCAATCAGCTGGTGGTGGAGCAGTGGCGTGGCCGGCTGGTGGCGCTGTATGGCGCAAGCTATGCCTTGAGCCAGCTGGCCGGGCCCCTGCTGTTGGGCGTGCTGGGTACTGAGCATGATTACGGCTTCTGGACCGCGGTGGGTTTGCTGGTGGTATCACCGCTCCTGCTGTTGGGGCGCAGCGGGGCGCCGAGCACCGAGTCGTGCAGCGTGACCCTGTTTGACCTGTGGCACTTCTGTCAGAAGTTGCCGGCGATTGCCTGGGCAGTTGCATTGTTCGCTACTTTCGAGGCGCTGATTCTGACCCTGCTGCCGGTGTATTGCCTGAGCCAGGGGTTCACCGAAGACATTGCCCTGGCCATGGTCAGCACCGTGGTGGTGGGGGATGCACTTTTGCAACTGCCGATTGGCGCCCTGGCGGATCGGATTTCCCGGCGCGGCCTGTTCACCGGCTGCGCGGTGATCCTGCTGTGTTCCAGCCTGGCCATTCCGCTGTTGCTGGGCACCGTGCTGATCTGGCCACTGTGGGTGTTGTTCGGGGCCAGCGCCGGGGGCTTGTTCACCTTGTCGCTGATCCTGATCGGGGAGCGTTACCGCGATGATGCACTGGTGCGGGCCAATGCCCATGTGGCGCAGCTCTGGGGCATTGGCTGCCTGATCGGGCCGCTGGTGGCAGGGGCCGGCAGCCAGTGGGTGAGCGGCCACGCCATGTTGCTGCTGGTGGCGGCCGGGGCTTTTGGCTTGCTTGTCCTGCTGCTGCGCCAGGGGGCCTTTGGCGAAGCCCAGGCTGCGTTGTAGCCACTCAGAGCATGCGTTCCAGGCCGATGCGGGTGCTCAGCCAGGCATTGAAGCGGCGCCACCAGTTGCCGGGTTCATGGCCCAGGCTGTGCAACTGGCCCTGGTCCTCGGTCACCCAGACCAGCTTGCCGTCCAGCAGCTTGACCTGGTAGCTCAGGGCCGGCGCCATCCCCTGCAGGGCCAGGGCGCGGACATGTTCAGCCAGCTCGGGGCTGTCCACCAGCACCCCGACCTCGGTGTTCCACAGCACCGAACGGGGGTCGAAGTTGAACGAGCCGATGAAGCTCTTTCGTCGGTCGAAGATCATCGCCTTGCTGTGCAGGCTGGAGTCGGAGCCCTTGTAGGAGCCGCTGTGGAACAGGTGCGGCCCGCTGCCACCGCGCTCGCCCGGTTGTCGGCGCAGTTCGTAGAGCTTCACTCCATGTTCCAGCAATGCCTTGCGATAGGGCGCATAGCCGCCATGCACCACTGGCACGTCGGTGGCTTCCAGGGAGTTGGTCAACAGGCTCACCGAGACCCCGGCGTCCGCGCGCCCGGTCAGGTACACCAGCCCGGGCTGCCCCGGAACGAAGTAGGCCGAGATCATGATCAGCTCCTTGCCGACCCCGCTCAGTTCCGGTGCCAGCTGGGTGGTGAGCAGCAGGTGCGGGTCGGGGTCACCCTTGGCCAGGACCTTGGCCGGAGCGTCCCACAGGGCCTGGTTCCAGGCCCAGATCAGTTCCTTGCGCCAGATGTCCATGCGCGGCTGGGTCTGGTAGGTCATCAGTTGCCGGTACAGCGCCTGGTTCTGCCGGCGGCTGTCCTGCAAGGATTCCTCGAGGCGCAGCCGGGTGTTGTCCAGCGCCTTGGTGGAAGGTGTGCTGGACAGGAACTCGCCGATGGGGCGGCTCAGGGCGCTGTTCCAGTACTGGTCGAAGCTGTGGCCCAGTTGCTCGGCCACCGGACCCACGCTGAACATGTCGATGTCGGTGAAGTTCAGGTTGGGCTGGGCGTCGAAGTATTCATCCCCCAGGTTGCGCCCACCGACGATGGCCACGCTGTTGTCTGCCAGCCAGAGCTTGTTGTGCATCCGCCGATGCTGCTGCGACAGGTTGAACAGGCGGCCCATGGCCCGGGTCAGGCCGGTGCTGCGGCCCAGGTGCAGAGGGTTGAACAGGCGGATCTGGATCTGCGGATGGGCGGCCAGGGTGGCGATGATCTGGTCCAGGCCGTCGCTGGTGGTGTCGTCCAGCAGGATGCGTACCCGCACGCCACGATCGGCAGCCTTGAGCAGCTCGTCCACCAGCATGCGGGTGCTGATGCCGTCGTGGACGATGTAGTACTGCAGGTCGAGGCTGCTTTGCGCGTTGCGGATCAGCTCGGCGCGGGCCATGAACGCTTCGGTGCTGTTGGGTAGCAGGCGAAAGCCGGAACGCCCCTGGTAGGGCGCGGCCTGGGCCCGGATCGACTGGGCAAAGCCCGAATCACGGGCGGGCAGGGCCTGGCTGGGTTGGTACGGCACCTCGCGGGTAGCGCAGCCGCCCAGCCCGAGGCTCAGCAGCAGAAGCCAGGTGAAGGCCTGTATAGGGTTCAAGTCAGGTCATCTCGCATCACGGCACGGGTTGGCATGGGACGGCTGGCTTCCTGCTTCGGGTCGGGGTCAGTCCGAGGTTTCACTGAGCAGCTTGATGGCTGCAGCGCCGACCTTGCGTACCGCGTCTTCGATCTGCGCGGTTGGCTTGGCAGCGTAGTTCATCCGCAGGCAATTGCGGTACTTGCCCGAGGCGGAAAAGATGCTGCCCACGGCAATCTGCACCCCTTGCTCGAGCAGCACTCGGTTGAGCTTCAGAGCATCAAAGCCCTCGGGGAGTTCGATCCACAGCATGAAACTGCCCTGTGGCCGGCTGGCGCGAGTGCCGGCGGGGAAGTAGCGGCTGACCCAATCGAGCATCAGGTCACGATTGCGCTGGTACTGGGTGCGCATCTTGCGCAGATGTGGCTCGAAGTGGCCGCTCTTGAGAAACTCGGCGATGGCTACCTGGGGCTGCGGGGCCGTGGAGCCGGTGCTGATGTATTTCATGTGCAGTACACGTTCCAGGTAGCGGCCGGGCGCCACCCAGCCGATGCGCAGGCCTGGGGCCAGGGTTTTCGAGAACGAGCTGCACAGCAGCACCCGGCCATCATCGTCGAAGGACTTGATGGTGCGCGGGCGCGGGTAGGTGTAGGCCAGTTCGCCATACACATCGTCTTCGATGATCGCCACGTCGAAGCGCTGGGCCAGGGTCAGCAGTGCCCGCTTGCGCGGCTCTGGCATGATGTAGCCCAGGGGGTTGTTGCAGTTGGGCGTCAACTGTATGGCCTTGATCGGCCACTGTTCCAAAGCCAGTTCCAGAGCTTCCAGGCTGATTCCGGTAATGGGGTCGGTGGGGATCTCCAGGGCCTTCATGCCCAGGCCCTTGAGGGTCTGCATGGCGCCGTGGAAGCTCGGCGAGTCCACGGCGACGATATCCCCCGGCTCGCAGATGGCGCGAATGCTGGTGGACAGCGCCTCGTGGCAGCCGGTGGTGATCACCAGGTCGCCGGCCCCCAGCTGGCAGCCGGAATCCAGCATCAGTCGCGCGACCTGTTCGCGCAGCTCCAGCACGCCGTAAATGTTGTCGTAGTGCAGGCCTGGCATGTCCTGGCGCCGGCTGAGGCGGGCCAGGGCCCGAAGCAGAGGCTTGAGGGTGGGGGTGGTGATGTCCGGCATGCCGCGGCCCAGTTGCACCACGTCCTTGCGCGGCACGGCGCGAATCAGTTCCAGCACCTGGTCCCACTGCGAGATCTCTACCGGTCGCTGGGCCGGGCGGCCAACGGCGGGCAGGGCGGGCAGTTCGCGGCTGGGCGGCACGAAGTAGCCGGACTTGGGCTTGGGCATCGCCAGGCCGTTGTCTTCCAGCAGGCGGTAGGCCTGCTGCACGGTGCTCAGGCTGACCCCGTGCTCGACGCTCAGGGCGCGCACTGAGGGCAGTCGATCGCCGGGGCGGTAGAAGCCCTGCTCAATGCGGGTGCCCAGGAGTTCGGCGAGGTTGACGTAGAGGGTCATGGCATTGGCTCGTAGTGGGGGCGCGAGGACCGGTACAGATGGGGCAAAAATACAGGATTCAGCAGGATTTTTGGTAAAACTGTATGGAGTTAATACCGCTGTATTGAGTCTGTAATGGTTTTTGCGCACCAAGCATCCTATTGGCTCATGGCAACTTTGAGCAAACAGGAGCAATACAGATGAACGGCTTGAGCGATGTGCGTCTGTCGTTACGGAGTCAGGAGCTGCAGGCAGAGCAGGAGCAGGCACTGGCGGCACGCCTGCCACGCTCCGCACCGCCTGGGCTGAGCCCGCTGGGTCTGTACTGGCATCGGCTGCGCACGCGCAAGGCGTTGCTGGAGCTGACTGCCGAGCAGTTGCGCGATGTCGGCCTGAGCCGGGAAGAGGCGCGGGCCGAAGGTCTCAAGCCGTTCTGGCGGCTGTAGGCCGACGCCGCGCAGCCACGGGGAGGGTCAGAGCAGTTCCTTCAAGCGGTGCCAGAGCATGCCCAGGGCCAGCAGCGGCGAGCGCAGATGCTTGCCGCCCGGGAAAGTGATGTGCGGCACCTTGGCGAAGAGGTCGAAACCGCCGCCGTGCTGGCCGCTGATGGCCTCGCCCAGCAGCTTGCCCGCCAGGTGCGTGGCATTCAGGCCGTGGCCCGAATAGGCCTGGGCGTAATACACATTGGGCTGGTCCTTGAGCCGGCCGATCTGCGGCAGGCGGTTGGCGCCGATGCCGATCATGCCGCCCCATTGGTAGTCGATCTTCACTGCGGCCAGTTGCGGGAACACTTCCAGCATCTTCGGCCGCATGTAGGCGGCGATGTCCTTGGGATCACGCCCCGAATAATGACAGGCCCCCCGAACAGCAGGCGCCGGTCAGCCGAAAGGCGGTAGTAGTCCAGGGCCACGCGCTGGTCGCAGACCGCCATGTTCTGCGGCAGCAGTTCCTGGGCCAGGGCCGGGCTCAAGGGTTCGGTGGCGATGATGTAGCTGCCGGCCGGAAGCACCTTGCCCCCCAATTCCGGATTGAGATCGTTGAGGTAGGCGTTGCAGCCCAGCACCAGGGTCTTGGCCCGGACGGTGCCGCGACTGCTGTGGACCTTGACCTCGGGGCCGTAGTCGATGCGGGTCACCGCAGAGTGTTCGAACAGTTGCACCCCCAGTTGCTGCGCCGCCCGGGCTTCGCCCAGGGCCAGGTTCAGCGGGTGCAGGTGGCCCGAACCCATGTCGATCAAGCCGCCAACATAGCGCTTGGAACCCACCACGCTGTGCATTTCATCGGCCTGCAGCAGCCGGGTCTGGTGGCGATAGCCGAGGCTGCGCAGTTCCTCGGCGTCTTCGGCGAAGCCGGCAAGGTCGGCCGGCTTGTTGGCCAGGTCGCAGTAGCCCCAGGTCAGGTCGCAAGGGATCTGGAAACGCTCGATGCGTTGGCGGACGATCTCCACCGCCTCCAGCCCCATGAGCTTCATCTGCCGCACTCCGTCCTTGCCTATCACCTTGGTGAACTGGTCGAGGCCGTGGCCGACGCCGCGAATCAACTGCCCGCCATTGCGCCCGCTGGCGCCCCAGCCGATCTTGTGCGCCTCCAGCAGGACCACGCTGAGGCCACGCTCGGCCAGTTCCAGCGCGGTGTTGAGCCCGGAAAAACCGCCCCCGACCACGCACACATCGGCTGTCAGATCGCCCGCCAACGCTGGGTAGTCAGGTTGCGGCAGGCTGCTGGCGGCATAGTAGGAAGCGGCGTGCTGAAGGCTGGCGGGCATGGGATGCGTCCTGATGATGGTGTCGGTAAAAATGCGCGGAGCATAAGTCGGGCCTTTGCGCCGGGGCAACCGCAGGACGCCCGGTCCTGTCTGCCGCCAGGCATTTAGGGCAGAATTCACGGCTATTCATGCCCCGGTAGTCTTTTTCATGAGCTGTAACCGTCAAATCGTCCGCAGCCTGCGTCAGCAGATTCCCTCTTTCGAGTGCGTTCCCGGCTGCCACGACTGCTGCGGCCCGGTGACCACCTCGCCGGAGGAAATGTCCCGCCTGCCGCGCAAGACCGCTGCCGAGCAGGAAGCTGCCATGGACGAGCTCAACTGCGTGCACCTGGGACCCAACGGTTGCACCGTGTATGACGAGCGTCCGCTGATCTGCCGCCTGTTCGGCACCACGCCGAGCCTGCCTTGCCCCAACGGCCGGCGCCCGGTGGAGATGATCCACCCTCGGGTCGAAAAACAGATCCACGACTACATGGCCAGCACTCGCCAGGTCCTGGTCTAGCCCCGAGCACCCCGGCTTGCCGGCGAAGGCTGCACCCTCTCGCTTCAATCCGGAATCGGCAGGCTCAGGCTCTCCTTCACTTCTTCCATGACTATGTAGCTCTTGGACTCGCGCACGTGGGGCAGCTTGAGCAGGATGTCCCCCAGCAACTTGCGGTAGGACGCCATTTCCGAGATCCGCGCCTTGACCAGATAGTCGAAGTCGCCGGACACCAGGTGGCACTCCAGTACGTGGGGCAGCTTCAGCACCGCCCGGCGAAACTCCTCGAAGGTATCGCCGGACTTGTAGTCCAGGCTGATCTCGACGAACACCAGCAGGCTGCCCTTGAGGTGCTGCGGATTGAGCCGCGCGTTGTAGCCCATGATGATCCCTTCGCGCTCCAGGCGGCGCACGCGCTCGGTGCAGGGGGTGGTGGAGAGGCCCACTCGCTCCCCCAGCTCGGTGAAGGAAATGCGTCCGTCGGCCTGGAGTATCCGCAAGATATTGCGATCGATCTTGTCCAGGGCCCGACGGGTCTGATGGTTGGTGCGCATAGGGGATGCCCCTCCGTGAAAAGCAATATTGCCGAGAATTCTCGCCAAATATAGGCGGTTATATAGTGAAAATCACTGCTCAATGTTTCTTACACTGCGCCCATCTTTGCTCTGAATAACAAACGTCAGCGGTCAGCCGCGATGAGGATATGAAAATGCGCGTTCTGGTCTTGGGCAGTGGCGTTATCGGAACCACCAGTGCCTATTATCTGGCTCGAGCCGGATTTGAAGTGACCGTAGTGGACCGTCAGCCGGCCGCCGCCATGGAAACCAGCTTCGCCAACGCCGGCCAGGTCTCGCCTGGCTATGCGTCGCCCTGGGCCGCTCCGGGTGTACCGCTCAAAGCCATCAAATGGCTGCTGCAGCGCCACGCGCCACTGGCGATCAAGGCCACGGCCGACATCGACCAGTACCTGTGGATGGCGCAGATGCTGCGCAACTGCACCGCCAGCCGCTATGCGGTGAACAAGGAGCGCATGGTGCGCCTGTCCGAATACAGCCGTGACTGCCTCGACGAGTTGCGAGCGGAAACCGGCATTGCCTACGAAGGCCGCAGCCTGGGTACTACCCAGCTGTTCCGCACCCAGGCGCAGCTGGACGGTGCGGCGAAAGACATCGCCGTGCTCAAGGAGTCCGGCGTGCCGTTCGAACTGCTGGACCGCGAAGGCATCGCCCGGGTCGAGCCGGCCCTGGCCAACGTCACTGACATCCTCGCCGGTGCCCTGCGCCTGCCCAACGACCAGACTGGCGACTGCCAGATCTTCACCACGCGCCTGGCGGAAATGGCCAGCAAGCTGGGTGTGGAATTCCGCTTCGGCCAGGACATCCAGCGCATCGACTTTGCCGGTGACCGGATCAACGGCGTGTGGATCGACGGCAAGCTGGAAACCGCCGACCGCTATGTGCTGGCCCTGGGCAGCTACTCGCCGCAATTGCTCAAGCCGCTGGGCATCAAGGCGCCGGTGTACCCGCTCAAGGGTTACTCCCTGACCGTGCCGATCACCAACCCGGCCATGGCCCCCACTTCCACCATCCTCGACGAAACCTACAAGGTCGCGATCACCCGTTTCGACAACCGGATCCGGGTCGGCGGAATGGCTGAGATAGCCGGTTTTGACCTCTCGCTCAATCCGCGCCGGCGTGAAACGCTGGAGATGATCGTCAACGATCTCTATCCTCAGGGCGGCGACCTGTCCCAGGCCAGTTTCTGGACCGGGCTGCGTCCCACTACCCCGGATGGCACGCCGATTGTGGGCGCCACGCCGTTCCGCAACCTGTTCTTGAACACTGGCCACGGTACGCTCGGCTGGACCATGGCTTGCGGTTCCGGTCGCCTGCTGGCGGACCTGATGGCCAAGAAAAAGCCGCAGATCAGCGCCGAAGGCCTCGATATTTCCCGTTACGGTAACCCTCAGGAGTCAGCTAAACATGTCAATCCAGCGCCAGCTCACCAATGAGCGCATGAGCCAGATTGTTGTCCACGGCGGTACGGTGTATCTGTCCGGGCAAGTCGGCGATGACATGCAGGCCGGGATCGAACAGCAGACCCGCGAGACCCTGGCCAACATCGAACGCCTGCTGGACCTGGCCGGTACCGACAAGAGCAAGCTGCTGTCGGTGACCATCTACCTGAAGGATATCGATGCCCACTTCGCTGGCATGAACAGTGTCTGGGACCAGTGGCTGCCAAAAGGCGTGGCGCCGGCCCGGGCCACGGTCGAAGCCAAGCTGTGCGAACCGGAAATCCTGGTCGAGCTGTCCGTAGTGGCCGCTCTGCCTTAAGCGACAAGATCCCTCTCCCGGTGCCGGTGGCGGCTCGCCGTTATCCAGCACCGGTTTTTTATTCCCCATGACCGCCTAGAAGTCTGCCGCCATGCGCCCTGCCCGTGCCCTGATCGATCTCCAAGCCCTGCGTCACAACTACCAACTGGCCCGTGAAACCTCGGGAGTTCGTGCTCTCGCGGTGATCAAGGCCGATGCCTACGGCCATGGCGCGGTGCGCTGCGCCCAGGCACTGGAAGGCGAGGCCGACGGTTTCGCCGTGGCCTGCATCGAAGAAGCCCTGGAGCTGCGCGCCGCGGGCATTCGTGCGCCGGTGCTGCTGCTGGAAGGTTTTTTCGAAGCATCCGAGCTGGCGCTGATCGTCGAGCATGATTTCTGGTGCGTGGTGCATTCGCTGTGGCAACTCGAAGCCATCGAGCAGGCGGCCGTGGCCAAGCCACTGACGGTCTGGCTCAAGCTGGACTCGGGCATGCACCGGGTCGGCCTGCATCCCAAGGATTACCAGGCGGCGTATCAGCGCCTGCAGGCCAGCGGCAAGGTCGAGAAGATCGTGCTGATGAGCCACTTTGCCCGCGCCGATGAACTGGACTGCCCGCGTAGCAGCGAGCAGGTGGCGGTATTCGAAGCGGCTCGCCAGGGCCTCGGAGCGGAAATCAGCCTGCGCAATTCGCCGGCGGTCATGGGCTGGCCCAGCGTACCCAGCGATTGGGTGCGCCCGGGCATCATGCTCTACGGTTCGACGCCGTTCGAAGAAAACAACTCAGTGGCCGCGCGCTTGCAGCCGGTAATGACCCTGGAGTCCAAGGTGATCTGCGTGCGTGAACTGCCGGCCGGCGAGCCGGTGGGCTACGGCGCCAGGTTCATCACCGACAGGCCAATGCGCATTGGCGTGGTGGCCATGGGGTATGCCGACGGTTATCCGCGCCATGCGCCTACTGGTACGCCGGTACTGGTGGCCGGCCAGCGCAGCCGCCTGCTGGGCCGGGTGTCCATGGACATGCTGTGTGTCGACCTGACGGACGTGCCCCAGGTCGGTCTTGGTTCGACCGTGGAGTTGTGGGGCAAGAACATCCTCGCCAGCGATGTTGCGCAGGCCGCCGATACCATCCCTTATCAGCTGTTCTGCAACCTGCGCCGGGTGCCGTTGGTGTACTGCGAAGGCTGAGATTCCGTGGGCTGTACCGAAAGTCGCCTTCCCGGGGGAATCGGGAGCAAGTGTTGTAAATACTGAACGCTGTCGCCATGATAACGCTCAATTACAACAACGCCTGATTCCCGCCTAGGAGGCTGCCGCATTGGACGTCGGTGAACGACTGCAATCCATCCGTAAACTGAAAGGTCTTTCCCAGCGTGAACTCGCCAAGCGTGCGGGCGTCACCAATAGCACCATTTCAATGATCGAAAAGAACAGCGTCAGCCCCTCGATCAGCTCGCTGCGCAAGGTGCTGGGCGGCATTCCCATGTCCATGGTGGAGTTCTTTTCCGAGGAAATTCTCCAGGAAACGCCTTCTCAGATCGTCTACAAGGCCCACGAACTGATCGATATCTCCGATGGTGCGGTGACCATGAAGCTGGTGGGCCGGGCTCATCCGAGCCGCGCCATTGCCTTCCTCAACGAGATCTACCCGCCGGGTGCCGATACCGGTGAAGAGATGCTCACCCATGACGGCGAGGAAACCGGGATTCTCCTCGAGGGGCGCCTGGAACTGGTGGTAGGGCTTGAAACATTTGTCCTCGAAGCCGGCGATAGCTACTACTTTGAGAGTACGAAGCCGCACCGTTTCCGTAATCCGTTCGATGTTCCGGCGCGGCTAATCAGCGCAGCCACTCCAGCGAACTTCTAGATCAAGAGGCGTCCTGCAAGGCTTGCAGAGAGGCCCCCAGCGACATTTTGCCGCGAATAAGACCCCTTCGACTTTGGGGTTGTTTCAGTGTGGCGGGCTAACCGTTATACTTTCGCCCGCCTGCGAAACCGTGGCCGCAGGCGTGACTAGCCACCATTGAGGGTGTACGCGTGAACCTAATTATGAAAATGCTGGCCGCACCAGCAACCGTATTGGCCCTTTGGGCAGTCAGCGCTCAAGCTGCGACTAATGATGATATTGCCAAGCGTCTTGAGCCTGTCGGCCAGGTCTGCGTCCAGGGGCAGGAATGCAAGGGTATGGAAGTGGCCGCCTCTGCGGGCGGTGGCGGTGGCGCGAAATCCCCGGATGACGTGATCGCCAAGCACTGCAACGCTTGCCACGGCACCGGCCTGTTGGGCGCACCGAAAATCGGTGACACCGCAGCCTGGAAAGAGCGCGCCGATCACCAGGGCGGCCTCGACGGCATCCTGGCCAAGGCCATCACCGGGATCAATGCAATGCCGCCTAAAGGCACTTGCGCCGATTGCTCCGATGACGAGCTCAAAGGTGCAATCCAGAAGATGTCCGGCCTGAAATAAGCCGCCATCTTCAGCGAAAAAGCCGCTTACGAGCGGCTTTTTTGTGGGCGTAATTTGCCCTGTGTACTGGTCAATGCAGCAAACTCCCGGCAAGCTCGGTCCAACCTCAATTCATGGACGGTCCCCGGAGGGTCAGATGCTGCAATCCTGTTCTATCGAGCATGCGGTGGATGAAGTGCTCGCGCGTTTGCCGCAACACATTCACATGGGCATGCCCCTGGGGCTGGGTAAACCCAATCGTTTCGCCAATGCCCTGTACCGGCGCATCGCCGGGATGCCGGAACGCCAGCTGACCATCTACACCGCTTTGAGCCTGGGCCGGCCGGCCCTGGGCGACGGTTTGCAGAAGCGCTTTCTCGAACCCTTCGTCGAACGGGTATTCGGTGACTACCCGGAGCTGGATTTTCTCGCTGACCTGCATCGCGACAGCCTGCCGGCGAACATTCGCGTCGAGCAGTTCTTCATGCAGCCCGGCAGCCTCCTGCACAGTGCCCCGGCGCAGCAGGACTACGTCAGCAGCAACTACAGCCATGCCGCCCGGGACATCAACGCAGCCGGTCTGAACCTGGTGGCGCAACTGCTGGCCAGGGACCCGCAAGACGCGGGACGCCTGAGCCTGAGCTGCAACCCGGACATCACCCTCGACATGTTGCCGATGATTGCCAAGCGCCGGGCGCAGGGGGAAACCATCCTGATCCTCGGCCAGGTCCACAGCGACCTGCCCTATATGCCGGGGGACTCGGAAATCGATGCCGCGGACCTCGACCTGCTGATCGACGAGGAGGAGCGCAGTACGTTGTTCTCCACGCCGAACATGCCCGTGGGTATCCAGGACCATTGCATAGGCCTGCACGCCAGCACCTTGGTGCGCGACGGCGGCACCCTGCAGATCGGCATTGGCTCCATGGGCGATGCGCTGACCGCGGCCTTGCTCGCACGGCAGGCGGACAACGAGGGCTACCGCGCACTGCTGGCAGACCTGCAGGTGGATTACTGGCAGCCGCTGATCGATCGCGAAGGGGGTGTCGAGCCCTTTGCCCAAGGGCTCTACGGCTGCAGCGAAATGTTCGTCAACGGCCTGCTGGCCCTGGCCGACGCGGGCATCGTGCGGCGCAAGGTGTACCCGACCGTGGCGCTGCAAGAGCAAGCCAATGCCGGCACCCTGGATCCGGATTCGGCTGTCGGCGGGGTCTCGATCCATGGCGGTTTCTTCCTTGGCCCGCGCAGCTTCTATCAGCGCCTGCGGGAGCTGCCCAAGAGCAGGCTGGCGCAGTTCAACATGACCGCCATCAGCTACATCAACGAGCTGTATGGCCATGAGGAGCTCAAGCGTCTGCAACGCCGAGATGCGCGCTTTATCAACAGCGCCTTCACCATGACCCTGATGGGTGCGGCGGTGTCCGACCAGTTGCAGGGCGGGCGCGTGCTGAGCGGGGTGGGCGGGCAATACAACTTCGTCGCCCAGGGCCATGCCCTGGCGGATGCCCGCTCGGTGCTAATCCTGCGCAGCTGGCGCGAGTCGGCGGGGAAGTGAGCTCCAACATTGTCTGGGAATACGGCCACTGCACCATCCCCCGTCACCTGCGGGACATCGTGATCACCGAGTACGGCATCGCCGATCTGCGGGGCAAGACGGACGCCAAGGTGATCGAGGCGTTGCTCAATATCAGCGATTCACGCTTCCAGGCCGGATTGATCGAGCAGGCACAGAAAGCCGGCAAGCTGGCGAAGGACTTTCGTCTGGAGCCGCGTTTTGCCGACAACAGCCCACAGCGTTTGCAGAACATTCAGGCGCGTCATCGCCACCTGTTCCCGGAGTATCCGCTGGGCAGTGATTTCAGCGCCCAGGAGCGCGATCTGCTGCGGGCGCTGAACTGGCTCAAGAGCAAGTTCAAGCTCAGCGAGATCCTCGAGCTGGGCAAGGCGGCACTCGACGCACCGGAGCCCGCGGCGTTTGCCGAGCACTTGGAACGCATGGGGCTGGAGAAACCCGAAGGCCTGCGTGAAGACCTGTACCAGCGGTTCCTGCTGGCGGGTCTGCAGGCCACGGCCCCCAACTTGTCGTAGGAGACGGCTTGCCGGCGAATGGGCCTTGAAGTCTTGCGCTGCTCTCAAGGGCGTCTTCGCTGGCAAGCCAGTTCCTACACAAATCTGTTGCTCTGGCGGGCGGGGTTACTCGATGAAGGTGACCACGCCGCCGGCCAGGGATTTGACCCGGGCCAGGGATTCCACGCGGTAGCCCTGGGAGTCCAGTTCGGCACGACCGCCCTGGAACGACTTCTCGATGACGATGCCCAGGCCGGCCACGGTGGCGCCGGCCTGCTTGATGATCGAGATCAGTGCCTGGGACGCCTTACCGTTGGCCAGGAAGTCGTCGATGATCAGCACGCGGTCGCTGCTGGTCAGGTGCCGCGGGGAAATGGCGACGGTGCTTTCCACCTGCTTGGTGAAGGAGTACACGGTGGCCGACAGCAGGTTCTCGGTCAGGGTCAGGGACTGGTGCTTGCGGGCGAAGATCACCGGCACGCCCAGGTTCAGACCGGTCATGATCGCCGGGGCTATCCCTGAGGCTTCGATGGTGACGATCTTGGTGATGCCCGAATCCTTGAACAGCGTGGCGAATTCGTCGCCGATCAACTTCATCAACTGCGGGTCGATCTGATGGTTCAGAAAGGCGTCGACCTTCAGTACTTGATCGGAAAGCACGATGCCTTCTTCGCGAATTTTCTTGTGCAGTGCTTCCACGGAGCTTCCTCTACTGGCCACGTCTGGGCCAAAGGTCTGTTAAAAAATAGTCGATTTTAACGCTTTAACATCGCGCGTATATCCGCCAAGGCGCTATTGCCGCGAACGGCCTTCACTTCGGTCGGGGTGTCGTCGTTGCCTTCCCAGGCCAGATCGTCCGGGGGCAGCTCATCGAGGAAGCGGCTTGGCGCGCAGTCGATGATTTCACCGTACTGCTTGCGCTTGGCCGCAAAGGTAAAGGCCAGGGTCTGACGCGCGCGGGTAATGCCCACATAGGCCAGGCGCCGTTCTTCCTCGATGGTATCGGCTTCGATACTGGAGCGGTGCGGGAGGATTTCCTCTTCCATGCCCATGATGAACACGTAGGGAAATTCCAGACCCTTGGAGGCATGCAAGGTCATCATCTGCACGCCCTCGGCGCCGTCTTCCTCCTCCTGCTGACGTTCCAGCATGTCGCGCAGGACCAGCTTGCCGATGGCGTCTTCGACGGTCATCTCGCCGTCTTCGTCTTTTTCCAGGGTGTTCTTCAAGGCCTCGATCAGGAACCAGACGTTGCCCATCCGGTAGTCCGCCGCCTTGTCGCTGGAGCTGTTGGTGCGCAGCCAGTTCTCGTAGTCGATGTCCATGACCATGCTGCGCAGGGCGGAAATCGGGTCTTCGCCGGCGCACTGTTCGCGGACCCGGTCCATGAAGCGCTTGAAGCGCGCCAGGCGGTCGGTGAAACGGCTGTCCAGATGTTCGCCCAGGCCGATCTCGTCGGTGGCGGCGTACATCGAGATCTTGCGTTCGGTGGCGTAGTTGCCGAGTTTTTCCAGGGTCGTGGAGCCGATTTCCCGGCGCGGCACGTTGATCACCCGGAGGAAGGCGTTGTCGTCATCCGGGTTCACGATCAGGCGGAAGTAGGCCATCAGATCCTTTACTTCCTGGCGTCCGAAGAAGCTGTTACCGCCGGACAGGCGATAGGGCACCTGGTGGTGCTGCAGCTTCAGTTCGATCAGCTTGGCCTGGTAGTTACCCCGGTAAAGAATGGCGAAGTCGCTGTAGGGGCGGTCGGTGCGCAGGTGCAGGCTGAGGATTTCCATGGCCACCCGTTCGGCCTCGGCATCTTCGTTGCGGCAGCGGATCACGCGGATCTCGTCGCCGTGGCCCATCTCGCTCCACAGCTGCTTTTCGAATTCGTGGGGGTTGTTGGAGATCAGCACGTTGGCGCAGCGCAGGATACGGCTGGTGGAGCGGTAGTTCTGCTCCAGCATCACCACTTTCAGGGACGGGTAGTCGTCCTTGAGCAGCATCAGGTTTTCCGGGCGTGCGCCGCGCCAGGCGTAGATCGACTGGTCATCGTCGCCCACCACGGTGAACTGGTTGCGCTTGCCGATCAGCATCTTCACCAGCAGGTACTGGCTGGCGTTGGTGTCCTGGTATTCGTCCACCAGCAGGTAGCGCACCTTGTTCTGCCATTTCTCCAGGATGTCGGCGTGCTCTTCGAACAGCTTCACCGGCAGCAGGATCAGGTCGTCGAAGTCCACTGCGTTGAACGCCTTGAGCGTGCGCTGGTAGTGGGTGTAGACGATGGCGGCGGTCTGTTCCTTGGGGTTGCGGGCGTTTTCCAGGGCCTCGGCGGGCAGGATCAGGTCATTCTTCCACGAGCCGATCATGTTCTTGATCTCGTCGACGCCGTCGTCCCCGGAATACTCCTTCTGCATGATGTCGGTCATCAGGGCCTTGACGTCAGTCTCGTCAAAGATCGAGAAGCCCGGCTTGTAGCCCAGCCGCACATGCTCCTTGCGGATGATGTTCAGGCCCAGGTTGTGGAAGGTCGAGACCGTCAGGCCACGGCCTTCGCCGCTGCGCAGCAGGGTGCCGACCCGCTCCTTCATTTCCCGCGCGGCCTTGTTGGTAAAGGTCATGGCGACAATGTACTGGGCGCGGATGCCGCAATTCTGGATCAGGTGCGCGATCTTGCGGGTGATCACGCTGGTCTTGCCGGAGCCTGCGCCGGCGAGCACCAAAAGAGGGCCGCCGACATAGTTCACGGCTTCTTGCTGCCGGGGATTGAGTCGGGACATGACGGTAAAAAGGGATCGGTTACGAAAAGGGCGGGCATTTTAACAGGCTGGACGGATTCTGCTGCCTCTGTCCGACTTGTGACGCACAACGCGATCTAAATTTGCCGGTTTTGATACTTTCCCTCAGGATGCGCGCTGAATATGCGTCTAATGTTCGAGTTAGAGCGGTACAAGAAATTGCGTATGATAATCAATATCAATTGTTATTGTTTATTTGCGCGCCATAATGCCCGCCGCCAACTTAATTTGCAGAGTCTAGGGAGCTAGCTTGTCTAAGCCTGTCGAACCCTTGCGTTTGCTGCTACTGGCTGAAGAGCCGGTGTGGACAGCGTTGTTGCGCGAGTGTGTCGCTCCGTTGGGAGACTCGGTGGTATTGATCAGTGCTCCCAGCTGGGAGTCTGTCAGCCGTTTGTTTGAAGACGACCGCAACGCGGTCCTGTTGACCCTTCCTCATTTGCAGCCCGGCCCCGGGCGTTGCAGCCTGCCCACCGTGTTGCTGCTGGACCAGGAACCGCCCGTAGCCCCTGTAGGCGTCAGCGACTGGCTGGTGAGTTCCTGCCTGAGTACCGATGCCCTGCGCCGTTGCCTGCGCCATGTACGTGAGCGCGGCCTGCTGGAAAACACCCTGCAGCGCCTGGCAGAGCAGGACCCCCTGACCGGCATCGCCAACCGCCAGGGGTTCCAGACCTTGCTGGCCGCGCGCCTGGCGGAAAACGAAGGCCGTGGCCTGGCCCTGGGCCATCTCGACCTGGACAATTTCCGCCACGCCAACGACGCCCTGGGCCACCAGGCCGGCGACCGGCTGATCCTGCAGGTGGTCTCGCGCCTGAAAAGCCAGCTTGAGGCCGGCGATCAACTGGCCCGCCTGGGCAGTGATGAGTTTGCCTTGCTCATCGACACCCGCCGCGCTCCACAGCGGGCCGAGTGGATGGCCGAGCGCATCACCGAAGCCATGGCCGAGCCCTATTGGGTCGATGGCGAAAGCCTGCTGATCGGCTGCAGCCTGGGGATTGCCCATGCCCGGGCCAATGCCGGCGCCGACCCGCTGATGTGGCATGCACACATCGCCATGCAACAGGCCAAGAGCACCCAGGGCTGCACCTTTCATATCTTCAACGAGCGGATCAATCGCAACGCTCGCAGCCTGGCCGACCTGGAAAGCGAACTGCGCCGGGCCCTGCGCCGCGACGAACTGGAGCTGCACTACCAGCCCCGGCTGAACCTGCATGACGGCAAGATCGTGGGCCTCGAAGCCCTGGTGCGCTGGCGCCATGGCGAGCGCGGCCTGTTGCCGCCCAGCGAGTTCGTGCCCCTGGCCGAGCAGAGCGGGCTGATCGTGCCTCTGGGCTACTGGGTGATTTCCCGTGCGCTGCGGGACATGCAGGCCCTGCGTGAACGCGGCCTGCCGCCGTTGCACATGGCGGTGAACCTGTCGTTCCGCCAGTTCCAGGACAGCCAACTGCTCTCGACCCTGAGCCGCCTGATTGCCGAGCGCGGAGTCGAGGCCCAGTGGCTGGAATTCGAATTGACCGAGACCGCAGTGATGCGCCGCAGTGACCTGGTGAAGCAGACCATGGATGCCCTGGGGCGCCTGGGAGTGCGTTTCTCCCTGGACGATTTCGGTACCGGCTTCTCTTCCTTCGTCCACCTCAACAGCCTGCCCATTACCCTGCTCAAGGTGGACAAGAGCTTTGTCGGCGGCATGGAGCAGCGCGAAGAGAACCGCAAGCTGGTCCACGCCATGATCAACCTGGCCCATAACCTGAACCTGAATGTGGTGGCCGAAGGCGTGGAGACGGCGGAACAGCTGGCCTTGCTGCGGGGCTTTGGTTGCGACCAGGCCCAGGGCTATCTGATCAGCAAGCCGCTGCCCCTGGCGGAACTGATGGACTATCTGACCTTCGGCAGCAGCCAGCAGGCGCTGCAGGAAGGGACGGTTTAAACCGGCGCCGGTTCGGGCTCAATCCGCCTGGCCGGCCTGGAGAGTCATGGCCGGCACGGGCGGCTCACGCCGGATCATGCGGCGCATCCGCCACTCGAATGCCAGGGTCAGGCTGATGGCCGCACACGCCAGCCCCAGGGCCAGGCCCCACCAGACACCGGTCGGCCCCCAGCCCAGGGTGAAGGCCATCAGCCAGGCCGAAGGTGCGCCAATCAGCCAGTAGCAGCCCAGGCCCACCAGGAAGGTGGTCTTGGCATCCTTGAGGCCACGGATCGCGCCCATGGCAATGGTCTGGGTGCCGTCGAACAGCTCGAACCAGGCGGCCACCGCCAGCAGGCTCACGGCCAGCCGGATCACCTCGGCGAAGGCCGGGTCGTTGTGGTCGAGGAACAGCCCGATCAGTTGGTTCGGCAGCAGCCAGAAGATCATGGCGAACCCCAGCATCGCCACCGCGCCAAAGGCGATGCCCACGCGCCCGGCCAATCGTGCATCGAGCAATTGCCCGGCGCCGTAATGCTGGCCGATGCGCATGGTGATGGCGTAGGAAATCCCCGCCGGCACCATGAACGCCACCGAGACGATCTGCAGGGCGATCTGGTGCGCTGCCAGTTGCGTGCTGCCCATGGTGCCCATGCACAGGGCGGCGAAGGCAAACAGCCCGACTTCCACCGCGTAGGTGCCGCCGATGGGCAGGCCCAGGCGCCACAGCTCCCGCAGGTAATGGGTGTTCAGCCGGGATAGGCCCTGGCGCAGCGGGTAGGCGGCGTAGGCCGGGTGGCGCTTGATGTGCCAGGCCAGGGCCACGGCCATGCAGTTGGCGACGATGGCGGTCACCAGGCCAATGCCCACCAGGCCGAGCTTGGGCAGGCCGAACATGCCGGTGATCAGCGCGTAGTTGAGGAGGAAGTTGGCCACGGTGCCGCCCAGGCTGATGACCATCACCGGCGTGGCCCGGCCGATGGCGCTGGTGAAGCCGCGCAGGGCCATGAAACTCAGGTAGCCGGGCAGGGCGAACGGCAGGATCAGCAGGAACTGGCCGGCGGCGTGGACGTTGCTTTCGGTCTGGCCGAACAGCAACAGCAGCGGCTTGAGGTTCCACAGCAGCAGGCCGGCCACCAGGGCCATCAGCCAGGCCAGCCAGAGCCCGGCCTGGGTCAGGCGCGCTGCGCCCTCGATGTCGCCAGCGCCCTGGCGGATTGCTACCAGTGTGCCCACCGCGGCAATCACGCCGATGCAGAAGATTGATACGAAGGAGTAGCTGGCCGCACCCAGGCCGCCGCCGGCCAGGGCCTCGGGGCTCAGGCGGGCCATCATCAGGGTGTCGGTGAGGACCATCAGCATGTGCGCCAGCTGCGAGGCGATCAGCGGCCCCGCCAGCCGCAGGATGGCCCAGAGTTCGGTACGTGCTGGATGCTGCATGGTCATCAGGCTCGATCAGGAGAAAGTCCGGGAGAGCGCTGATTCTCGGCGCTCTTGGCCCATAGCACAAAGGGATAAAAACGATTGCTGGCATGATTAAAACTCATGCGAAGCACTTTCTGGTAGCGTGGCCCTGTCCCGTCCTGGAGTGCCTGCATGTCCCGTCGTCTTCCTCCGCTGTATGCCCTGCGCGCCTTCGAGGCAGCGGCCCGGCACAGCTCGTTCACCCGGGCAGCCGAAGAGCTGTCGATCACCCAGAGTGCGGTCAGCCGGCATATCCGGACCCTGGAGGATCACTTCGCTTGCCGGCTGTTCCAGCGCAGCGGGCGCAACTTGCAACTGACCGAGGCGGCGCGCTTGCTGCTGCCGGGGATACGCGAGGGCTTCGGTGCCCTGGAACGGGCCTGCAATACCCTGCGTGCCGAAGATGACATCTTGCGCATGAAGGCGCCCTCGACCCTGACCATGCGCTGGCTGTTGGCGCGACTCAGCCGCTTCCGCCATTTGCAGCCGGGCAATGAGGTGCAGCTCACCAGTGCCTGGATGGACGTGGACTCGGTGGACTTCAACCAGGAGCCCTTCGACTGCGCGGTGCTGCTGAGCAATGGCCACTTCCCCCCGGACTGGGAGGCCAGCTACCTGTTTCCCGAACTGCTGATTCCGGTGGGCGCGCCGAACCTGCTCAATGATCAGCCCTGGGACGTGGCGCGCCTGGCCGCCACCGAGCTGTTGCACCCGACCCCGGACCGCCGCGACTGGCGCAGTTGGCTGGAGCACATGGGCCTGACCGACCAGGTGTCCCTCAAGGGCGGGCAGGTGTTCGACACCCTGGAGCTGGGGATGATTGCCGCTGCGCGGGGTTATGGCGTGTCCATGGGGGACTTGCTGATGGTGGCCGAGGATGTGGCCCAGGGTCGCTTGAGCCTGCCCTGGCCGACAGCGGTGGCCAGTGGCCTGAACTACTATCTGGTGTGGCCCAGGACCCGGCCCGGAGGCGAGCGTTTGCGGCGCCTCAGCGACTTCCTTCAGGGCGAGGTCCAGGCCATGCAACTGCCCGCCGTAGAGCGCCTGGGCTGAAACGTTGCAGTACCCGGCTGGCGGGGCGTGCAAATATCCCTGCAAAGCGCTCAAGTATTGGCTTGTGCCGCCGAATCCATGGGTTATGGAACCAGCGTTCAGGAAGGTCCTAACTGATTAAAAATCTTAGAATTATGACTGCCGAGGGTGCTGACCGATCAGGATGATCCGCCTTCTCGGCAAGGAGCCATCATGTCCCAACCCCGTGCCCGCATAGCCTCTCAGCTAGGGCTCGCCCTTGCCTTGATACTCGCCCTGGTGATCAGCGGCAGCACCCTGTTCGCCTTGCGTTCGCTGGACTCGGCGAACCTCGACACCCGAGAGGAACACCTGGCCAGTGAAGCCCGCCTGCTGGCCGATCAGCTCAACACGTTCCACGGCAGCCTGCGCGAGAGCACCCAGCGCCTCAGCGGCCTGTTCGAAAACCGCTTCAGCAGCGGCCTGAGCCTGCATCCGGAACAACCGGTGAGCGTGGCCGGGGTGCAGACCCCGGGATTGCACCTGGGGGATGTGGTGCTGAACAACAACTTCGCCGAAGTCGACCAGTTCAAGCAGATGACCGCCGGTGTGGCGACCTTGTTCGTGCGCAGTGGCGATGACTTCGTGCGGGTCAGTACCTCCCTGAGCAAGCAGGATGGCAGCCGCGCCATCGGCACCTTGCTCGACCATGCCCACCCGGCCTATCAGAAACTCATGGCGGGCCAGGGTTATGTGGGCCGGGCCTTGCTCTTCGAACGCTTCTACATGACCCAGTACACCCCGGTGCTGGACCGCAGCGGCAAGGTCATCGCGGTGCTGTTTGTCGGCTTCGATTACACCGATGCGCAAAATGCCCAGTTCGCCAACCTCAAGCGCTTCCGCATCGGCCAGAGCGGCTCCCTGGCCCTGCTCGACGAGCAGAACAAGTGGCTGGTGCCACCGGCCGGCGTGCAGGCGCCGGAGCAGGCGGCGCAGGTCATGGCGCAAGCGGCCAAGGAGCCGGGCAAGGGGCGTTTCTGGAGTGATCAGGGCGAAGACTTCTACAGCCTGGCAGTGCCGTTCGAGGGGGGCCCCTGGTCGGTGGTGGCGAGCATGCCCAAGGCAGAGATCCGCGCGGTGACCTGGAGCGTTGGTATTCGGCTGGTGATCGGCAGCCTGCTGGCCATGCTGCTGGCGGTGGGCGCTACGGTCTGGCTGCTGCGCAGCAAGCTGGCACCGCTGAGCGACCTGGTGCGCCAGGCCCAGGCCCTGGGCGGCGGTGACCTGAGCGCACGGCTGAACGTTGCCAGCCATGACGAAATCGGCCAGTTGGCCCGCAGCTTCAACCAGATGGGCGAAGCCCTGTCGACCATGGTCGAGCACATCCGCCGCTCTGCCGCCGAGGTCAATGGCCGGGCCCAGGTGCTGTCCGGCTTGTCCAGCGGTGCATATGAAGGCATGGAGCAGCAGTCCGGCGAGATCACCAGCATGGCCGGGGCGGTGGAGGAGTTCAGCGCCACCTCGCTGAACATCGCCGACAACATGGGCAGTACCCAGCGCCTGGCCCAGGAAAACGCCCAGCAGACCCATATTGGCCGCACCTCCATGCAAGAGGCCTCGTCTTCCCTGGAACAGATCGCCGGAGCCCTCAACAGCACGGCCACGGTGATCAACACCCTGGGCCAGCGCTCCCAGGAGATCGGAGGAATTGTCGGAGTGATCACCGCGATTGCCGACCAGACCAACCTGCTGGCCCTGAATGCCGCTATCGAGGCCGCCCGGGCCGGTGAGCAGGGCCGCGGTTTTGCCGTGGTGGCGGATGAGGTACGCAACCTGGCCTCGCGTACCCGTGAAGCCACGGATGAAATCTCCCAGATGATCAACAGCATCCAGCAGGAAACCGGCCACGCCATCCAGACCATGGAGCAGGGCAACCGCCTGATGCAGGAAGGCCTGTCGCGCAACGCCGACGTGGCCTCGGCCCTGGCCCTGATCGACGAGCAGAGCCGCAGCGCCGGCGAGCAGTTTGCCGCCATCACTACCGCGACCCAGGAGCAGAGCAGCACCGCCACGGTACTCAGCAGCAATCTGCAGAGCATTGCCCAGGCCAACAGCGAGCAGCGTGAAGTGGTGTCCAACCTGGCGGTCACTGCCCGTGAGCTGGAAACCCTGGCCGCGGACCTGCGCCAGGAAGTCGATCGCTTCCGCTGACGGCTGCCGCCTCGCCCCTCAATCCGGGTTGGGGGGCGAAAGTTGCAATGAGGCTTGATTCGACTAAAACAGATGAGCAGTGGTTTGCCCCAAGGACCTCCCTTTCAGCAGGAGCTGGCATGACTCATCTTTCCCGTTTCGTCCCCCGCGCCCTGGCGCTGTCGGCACTCTTGCTCAGCCCGGCGGCGTTCAGCCAGGAAAGCCCGGCGTTCATCGCCCCGGCTACCTGGAATACCCCGTTCAACGGCATCGCCCAGGTGGCCTGTCACAACTGCTACGAGAAGCAATACGCAAGCACCTTCAGCAGCGTGCTCGACAGTGTGCGCACCCTGGAACTGGACTTCTGGGACCAGCGCGATGCGGTGACCGGCGGCTCGCCCCGGCACTGGTTCGTGCGGCACAACCCCGGCACCCTGTTCCAGTCCGGCAACGACAACAATTGCACGGGCGATGGCACCGGCAAGAACGATCTCGAAGCCTGCCTCAACGACGTCAAGAACTGGAGCGACAACCACCCCGGGCACTTTCCCATCACGGTGATCCTCGACAAGAAGCAGGGCTGGTCGAAGGAAAGCTCGGGGCGCACGCCCAAGGATTTCGATGAGCTGGTGACCCGGGTCTTCCAGGGCAAGCTCTATACCCCCCAGGACCTGGCCACGCACATCGGCAGCAGCGCAAGCGCCTTGCAGGGCAACCTCAAGGGCAAGTCCTGGCCCACCGCCAGCCAGCTTCAGGGCAAGGTCCTGCTGGTGCTCAACCACTCGGAAAACCAGAAGCTCTCGCAGTACGCCGAGGCCCGGACTTCCAGCGCCAAGGTGTTCATCTCGCCGGTGACCAATGGCCAGAACGATGTCAGCGGCAAGGTCAGTGGCATGTCCGGCCAGTCGTCCGGCTACGTGGCCATGAACAACATGTCCAAGGGCGACAAGAAGTGGGCGGCCCAGGCCTTTGCCTACAGCCATGTGGGCCGGGTCTGGGGCGATGACGGGGTGTCGTTCGCCCAGCACATCAGCGAGAAGGTCAACCTCTCGGCCTACTACAAGTTCGCCGAGCAGAACTCCGGCGGCTATCGCATCCGGCCGTTCTGAGCTTCACCGGGGTTCGGTCGGTTCACCGAGCCCCGGGTCCACGCGCTTGCCGATGTCCCGCAGGCGCGCCAGTTGATCGACCATGGTCGGTGCTTCATCGACGCTGCTGACAAAGGTCCACAGGTAGGTCATCACCGCATACACATGGCCGGCCTTGATCTCGGGCGACAGCGCCAACTGGCTGATGGCAATGACGAACAGCACCGCTGCCACAGCGCCAAGGAACAGATAGGCCGCGGCTTCCCGATCCGAGAGCCCGATGCGCAGCCGCGACAGCAGGCGATAGTGACGCTGCAGCGAGACCGCGCCGACCCTGGCCACCAGGCCGATTTCCTTTTCCAGCCGGTTATTCAGGCGTTCGTGCAGTTGCTGGTTGCGCCGGGCAAAACGTGGCAGCAGGGTCATGCACAGCAACAGCGCCGTGAGGCAGGCGAGGCCGATCCAGGGTTCGATCACCAGCAGCATCACTGCCGCCCCGACGATCGACACCAGGGCCGTGGCGATGGTCGGCACGTGCTTTTCGAAGAAGTCGACGAACTCCCGGGCCAGCACCACCCGCGCCGCGGCGGTGGAGGTGTCCTGCTGTTGCAGGCGCTGGTTGAGAATCACCGGCACCGCCAGGTCCGCGTAGATGCGGGTGAAGGTACGGGTGTCCACCGCGCGCCGCGCCGCGCCCACTACCCAGAAGCCCAGCACCACCAGGGCATAGATCAGCGCATGGGCAGCGTCGCCCCGCAGGATCGAATCCACGGCGAAGCCGGCGAACAGCGGGTAGGCCAGCAGCAGGGCGTTTTCCAGGGCCACCAGGGACAAGGTGACGAATAGCTTGCCCGGATAGGCCCGAGCAATGGCCTTGAGGGTCTGGCTGGCGGTCTGCTGGCCGATTTTCTGGGTTGGATCCACGACGATGAGTGGGGTGACGGCGGACATGAGTGCACCACAAGAGTGATAACGGTTAATATTGAGCGACTGCTCAATTATCTTTGAGCGACTGCTCAATTATCTTTGAGCGAACGCTCAAAATGCAAGCGCCGTCCATCCTGGCGCCAAGAGGCCTGATTGCACATGTCGCGTAACGACCGTAAAGACCAGATCATCCAGGCGGCCCTGGAATTATTCCGCAGCAAGGGTTTCGCCGAGGTTTCCACCCGGGACCTGGCCGAGCATGCGGGGCTGTCTCGCAGCCACGTCTATCACTACTTCAGTGACTGGAAGGGGCTGCGCCGCGAAGCCTTCGTGCGGTTTGCCGATGACCAGTTGGAGGCGGTGGGCCAGCCCCTGCGCGGTGCCGCGCCCATGGACGCCTTGCTGGGGTTTCTCCGTGACTGCCTGCCCGATTCCGCCGAAGCCGGCTGGGCGCTGTGGCTCGATGCCTGGGACGAAGCCATGCATGACGCCGAGCTGGCGCAGGCCTACCTGAGGATCAACGGCCAGTGGCGGGACATGCTGGCGGCGATCATTGCCGATGGGGTCCGCACGGGGGTATTCCGCTGCGCCAGCCCCGAGCGCGCGGCAAGGCAACTGTTCGCCCAGACCATGGGTTACGCCGATGACCTGTTGCTGCGGGCTTCCCCCGAAGCTGCCCAGTCGGCGTTGCAGGAAGTCATGGAAGTGGCTGGCCTGCTGCTGGGATTCGAGGGCTGACAGGAAACGGCCAGCGGAGTGGAGTTTGTCCGGCTAGTTGGGGTTTTTGGCCTTGCTGAAACGATTCTTCAGGGCTATAAAAACCGCACAACTCCAAAAAAGGCACTCCTGCATGACTCCGCTGAAACTGCTGGTCACCCTTGGCGCGCTGGCCGCCACCTCCCACGCCATGGCCTGGGACTATGTATTGCTCGATACCGACAAGGCTCCCCGCAACCTGCACCTGACCAGTGAACAGTTGGGGGTCAAGACCGAGCGGCCGTTTTCCGTGACCCTGCGCACCCTGCATGGCGGACGCCAGGAGGGGGTGAGCATCGTCGACATCGACAACGGCGTGATGCAGCTCTCGGTGGTGCCGACCCGGGGCATGAACGTGCTGCAGGCTTCGGTGGGCGATGTGCGCCTGGGCTGGGATTCGCCGGTCAAGGAGGTGGTCAACCCGGCCTTCATCGAGCTTAACGGCCGCGGCGGCCTGGGCTGGCTGGAGGGCTTCAACGAACTGGTGGCCCGCTGTGGCTATGAGTGGGTCGGGCACCCGGGCCTGGACAATGGCGAGCTGCTGACCCTGCACGGCCGCGCTGCCAACATCCCGGCGAGCAAGGTCACGCTGCATATCGACGAGCAACCGCCGTATGCCATTCACCTGCGGGGCGAGCTCAAGGAGCAGGCGTTCAAGAAGGTCGATTTCAGTGTCGCCACCGAACTGGTGACCGAACCCGGCAGCACCCGGTTTGCGCTCAACGACACCCTGACCAACAACGGCGACTACCCCAAGGAATACCAGGCGCTCTACCACAGTAACTTCAGCACGCCGTTCCTGGAGCAGGGGGCGAAGTTCGCCGCGCCGGTGAAGCAGGTTTCGCCGTTCAATGACAAGGCCCGGGCCGACCTGGCGGACTGGCAGACCTATCGCGGCCCGACCCGCGACTACGACGAAACCGTGTACAACCTCGTGCCCTTCGCCGACGCCCAGGGCGAGACCCTGACGGTGTTGCACAACAAGGCCGGGAGCCTGGGTGTTTCCCTGGGCTTCAACACTCGACAACTGCCGGTGTTTTCCCTGTGGAAAAACACCGACACCCAGGGCCAGGGTTATGTGACGGGTTTGGAACCGGGCACCAGCTTTTCCTACAACCGCCGTTACCAGCGCCCGTTGCATCTAGTGCCGAGCATTGGCGCCAAGGAGCAGCGGCAATTCCAGATTCGCTACAGCCTGTTGGCCGATAAAGCCGCGGTGGATAAAGCCCTGAGCCGTGTCAGCCAGATCCAGGATGGGCGTCAGACCGAAGTGCGGTCAACACCCTTGGTAGACCTGCCCCGGGAATGAACCTTCAATCGGCGCTGGGCCGGTAATGCAGGGCTTCGGCCAGGTGCTCGCGGCTGATTCGCGCGGCCTGTTCCAGGTCCGCCAGGGTACGCGCCACCTTGAGCAAACGGTGAGCGGCCCGCAACGACAGGCCCAGGCGTTCGCAGGCCGCTTCCAGCCAGCGCTCGTCGGTGGTGGATAATTTGCAGTGGCGACGCAGGCCGGGCAGGTCGAGAAAGGCGTTGGCGCAGCCCTGGCGCTCGCGTTGCAGCTCGCGAGCCCCGGCGACCCTGGTGGCGGCTGCGGCGCTGTCATTGCCCGGTTGCGGCTCGGGGTTGAGGGCGGTGGCTTCGCGGGCCACGGTCAGGTGCAGGTCGATGCGATCCAGCAGCGGCCCGGATAACTTGTTGCGATAGCGCTGGATCTGCTCCGGTGTGCAACGGCAGCGTCCGCTGGGCTCGCCAAGATATCCACAGGGGCAGGGGTTCATCGCTGCCACCAATTGGAAGCGTGCCGGGAACTGCACCCGGTCCCGGGCTCGGGCAATGACGATCTGCCCGGACTCCATGGGCTCGCGCAGCACTTCCAGGACCTTGCGGTCGAACTCCGGCAGTTCATCGAGAAACAGCACGCCGTGATGGGCCAGGGTGATTTCCCCGGGCTGGGGTTTCGAGCCGCCTCCGACCAGTGCCGCACCTGAAGCCGAATGGTGGGGCTGGCGAAACGGCCGCTGTGGCCAGTAGCGCAGGGGCTTGTGGCTGGCCACCGACTGGATCGCCGCGACTTCCAGGGCTTCATCTTCCTGCAGCGGTGGCAGCAGGCCGGGCAAGCGGCTGGCCAACAGGGTCTTGCCGGTGCCTGGCGGGCCGCTGAACAACAGGTTGTGGGCGCCCGCCGCGGCGATCAGCAGGGCGCGCTTGGCGGCGAGCTGGCCTTGCACTTCGCTGAGATCGGGGTAGGGGAAGTGGCTCTGCACCAGGCCGTCGCTGACATAGGGCGCAATCGGCGCGTGGCCGTTGAAATGGGCAACGGCCTCCAGCAGATGATCCACAGCGATCACCTTTAGGCCGCTGGCCAGGCAGGCTTCTTCGGCATTGGCCCGGGGCACCAGCAGGGTATGCCCGGCGTCGCGTGCCGCCAGTGCGGCGGGCAGTACGCCGCGTACCGGGCGCACCGCGCCGGAGAGTGCCAGCTCCCCCAGGCATTCGATGTTGTCCAGGGCCAGGGCCGGTACCTGCACGCTGGCGGCAAGGATGCCCAGGGCGATGGCCAGATCGAAGCGCCCGCCGTCCTTGGGCAGGTCCGCCGGCGCCAGGTTGAGGGTGATGCGCCGGGCCGGAAAGTTGAACCCGGCATTGAGGATGGCGCTGCGCACCCGGTCCTTGCTTTCCTTGACCGCGGCTTCCGGCAGGCCCACCAGGGTCAGGCTCGGCAAGCCGTTGGCCAGGTGCACTTCAACACTGACAGCCGGAGCCTGGACGCCGACCTGGGCACGGCTGTGGATGATTGCCAGGGACATGGGGAGAGCTTCCTTGCGACAGCGGGAACCGCGTCCTGCGGTGCTGCAAGGATAGATGAGGGGGCTGGCCAGAGGAGCGCCCGAATGGGCACAGGATATGTCGTCGGTGCACGAGCCTTCGCCGGCAAGCCAGTTCCTACAGGACAGGTCTGTAGGAGCCGGCCTGCCGGCGAACCCGGATTCAGATCATTGCGCTGCCGGGTTCAGCCGGGCTTCCAGCTCCGCCACCTTGGCTTCGAGGCTTTCCAGGCGCGCGCGAGTGCGGGCCAGGACCACCATCTGGCTGTCGAATTCTTCCCGGCTGACCAGGTCCAGCTTGCTGAAGCCGCTTTGTAGCAGGGCCTTGAGCTGGCTTTCGATTTCATTGCGGGGCAGGGGTGTTTCACCGCTGAGCAACCGCGAGGCGTGGCCGCTCAGGGCGTCGAGAAGGTCTTTGGGCGCGAGCATGGGAGATTCCTGAATTGCAGTCGGCCCGCAGTGTATCACGCAGCAACGACGCTCCAGGTGGCCCCGGGTTGCACGTTTTTCGCGCATCTGGCCGGGCGCCAGCGCACCGTTTTTGTGCGTATCCCGGGTGCCGTTTTCCCGCATTCCCTGCCGGCTCGGGGCAAGGGACTGAAATCACTGATTTTTCCCGAGCTGGCAAGCTTTCTGCTTAGACCCTGGTGACCCATGCACTGATGCAGTCGCTGTGACGAATGCAGTGCGGCAGGCGGAGCGGGGAGTGTTTCGTCAGACAGCGGTTAGCTGGCGTCGGTCGGGCTGAGGAAGGCCGACGGTGCGTTACAAAGCCAGGCACTGCGCTTAGACTTGAGTCGGGTTTGTTTTCCTGGGGCAAGTCCACCAATTCGGGAGAGAGTTTCATGAAGCTAGTCACTGCCATCATCAAGCCGTTCAAGTTGGACGACGTGCGCGAGTCGCTGTCCGAGATCGGCGTGCAGGGCATTACCGTCACTGAAGTCAAAGGCTTCGGCCGGCAGAAGGGTCACACCGAGCTGTATCGCGGTGCGGAGTACGTGGTGGATTTCCTGCCCAAGGTGAAGATCGATGTCGCCATTGACGACAAGGATCTTGACCGGGTTATCGAGGCGATAACCAAGGCCGCCAACACCGGCAAGATCGGTGACGGCAAGATCTTCGTGGTCAATCTGGAACAGGCTATTCGCATCCGTACCGGCGAAACCGATACCGACGCAATCTAAGCCGCCAAACCCAACGCCCCAGGAGAAAACAATATGACTCTGCGTAAATTCGCAGGGCTAGGAGCCCTTTTGTCCCTCGTAATGCCAGGCCTGGCCATGGCGGCAGACGAAGCGGCGGCTCCAGTCCTCAACTCCGGCGATACCGCCTGGATGCTGACTTCCACAGCCCTGGTGCTGTTCATGACCATTCCTGGCCTTGCGCTGTTCTACGGCGGCATGGTGCGGTCGAAAAACATTCTTTCGGTAATGATGCAGTGCTTCGCCATTACCGGCCTGATCACTGTCCTGTGGTTCATCTACGGCTACAGCATGGCGTTCGACACCACCGGGATGGAAGCCGGCGTGGTCAACCTCAATTCCTTTGTGGGCGGTTTCTCCAAGGCCTTCCTGGCGGGCATCACCCCGGCCAGCCTGACCGGCCCGGCTGCGCTGTTCCCTGAAGCGGTGTTCGTCACCTTCCAGATGACCTTCGCCATCATCACTCCAGCGCTGATCGTCGGTGCCTTCGCCGAGCGGATGAAATTCTCCGCCATGCTGATCTTCATGGGCGTGTGGTTCACCCTGGTGTATGCGCCGATCGCCCATATGGTCTGGAGCGGTCCGGGCTCGCTGCTGGGCGACTGGGGCGTGCTGGACTTTGCCGGCGGCACCGTAGTGCACATCAACGCCGGTATCGCGGGCCTGGTGGCCTGCCTGGTGCTGGGCAAGCGCAAGGGTTTCCCGACCACGCCGATGGCGCCACACAACCTGGGTTACACCCTGATGGGCGCAGCCATGCTGTGGATCGGCTGGTTCGGCTTCAACGCCGGTTCCGCCGCTGCCGCCAACGGCACCGCCGGCATGGCCATGCTGGTAACGCAGATCGCGACGGCTGCCGCCGCCCTGGGCTGGATGTTTGCCGAGTGGATCACCCACGGCAAGCCTAGCGCGCTGGGCATCGCTTCGGGTGTGGTCGCAGGCCTGGTGGCAATCACTCCGGCTGCCGGTACCGTTGGCCCGATGGGCGCCCTGATCATCGGTCTGGCGGCCGGTGTGGTGTGCTTCTTCTGCGCCACCAGCCTCAAGCGCAAGCTGGGATATGACGATTCCCTGGACGCCTTTGGCGTGCACGGCATCGGCGGCATTCTCGGTGCGATCCTCACCGGTGTGTTCGCTGCTCCGTCCCTGGGTGGCTTCGGCACCGTGACCGATGTGGCCGCTCAGGTCTGGATCCAGGCCAAGGGCGTGGGTTTCACGGTGATTTACACCGCGATCGTCACCTTCATCATCCTCAAGGTTCTGGACGCGGTCATGGGGCTGCGGGTGAGCGAGGAAGAAGAAGCGGTCGGCCTCGATCTGGCACAACACAACGAGCGTGGTTACAACCTGTAATCGCGCAAGAAAAAAAGCCCGGCTCCGGCCGGGCATTTTTTTGCCTGATGTTTGTCATTGAGAAAGGCTGAAAGGATTTTCTGACAAGCATTGGCGTGTTTGCCGTGACGATTTCCGGCAGGGCAAATGCTTACACTAAAGCAGGATTATTCGGCGCTTTGTTTTTTCCCTGAGCGCGCTAGAATGCGCGCCGAAGCGTGGAGATCGGTATGTGGCAACAGACCCTGATTACCCTGCGGGCCAGGCCCCGGGGCTTTCATCTGGTGACGGACGAGTTGCTCGCCGGCCTGCCTGAGTTGAAGGCATGTCGGGTTGGTCTGCTGCATCTGTGGCTGCAACATACCTCGGCCTCGTTGACCATCAACGAGAACGCCGATCCGGCGGTACGGCGTGACTTCGAGCGTTACTTCAACACCCTGGTGCCTCAAGGCATGGCCGGGTACGAACATAACGACGAAGGCGCGGATGACCTGCCGGCGCACTTCAAGGCCAGTTTGCTAGGCTGTCAGCTGACTTTGCCGGTAGCGGCGGGGCGTCTGGCGTTGGGCATCTGGCAAGGCGTTTATCTGGGCGAGCATCGCGATCATGGCGGTGCTCGCAAAGTCCTTGCCACCTTGCACGGTGATAAGGCATAAGCCGCTGAGTATCAGTGGACGTTGATTTTTTTCCAGCGGCCTTCGACAGTCGGCACAGCTGGGCTATAACTAATCTGCTTTTCGCAAGTCATGAGGTAGAACATGAGCGACGATGATCTGGAAAACGACGACCTCGAAGTAGGTGACGAAGACGAAACCGAAGAAGGTCTTGAAGCGGCTGCCGACGATGTGGCGGAAGACGATGGCAGTGATGTTCCTGCTCCAACCGCCAAAGGCAAGGCCAAGGCTGCCGTCTCGGTAGACGAGCTGCCGAGTGTAGAAGCCAAGAACAAGGAGCGTGATGCACTGGCGCGTGCCATGGAAGAGTTCCTGGCCCGTGGCGGCAAAGTGCAGGAAGTCGAGGCCAACGTGGTCGCCGATCCGCCCAAGAAGCCTGATAACAAGTACGGCAGCCGGCCTATCTGAGCCTTGCACCTTGCTTGCTGAAAAAGCCCGCCGTCGCTGCGGGCTTTTTCATGGGCACCCTTCTCGGAAACGGCCCCGAGCGCCGGCGCTTGCTGTAGGAGCGAGCTTGCTCGCGAAAGCGCCGGTTCAGGCGCCGCGATGCCAGCGGGCAAGCAGCCCGGGTAGTTCAATCAGGCTGCGGATCTCGGCGTCTGGCGCGCGTTCGGCTTCCCAGGTCTTGCCGTTGGGATTGAACCAGATCGCACGCAGCCCTGCCTGCTGTGCGCCGGCAATGTCATCCCCCGGGTGGTCGCCGATATGCACGGCGGTGTCGGCAGTCGCTTCGCCACGCTGCAAGGCTTCGTGGAACAGCCGGGCGTCGGGCTTGGCGATGCCGATGTCCTCGGCGCACAGCGCGAACTTGAAATAGTCCGCCAGGCCCAGGCGGCGCACGTCGGCGTTGCCGTTGGTGACCACGCCAAGGGCGAAGTGATTGGCCAGGGCTTCCAGGGTCGGCTGGACTTCTGGAAAGATCTCCAGCTGATGCCGGGCATGCAGGAAAACTTCAAAACTCTGGTCGGCCAACTGGTTGGCCTGGGCATGGTCATACCCGGCTTCTTCCAGGGCATGAAACAGCACCTGGCGGCGCAGGGCGCTGATCCTGTGCTTGAGGTTCGGCTGGGCGAGCAGCACCCGCTCGCGAATGGCCCACAGATGCTCCACCGGCACGCCTCCGAGATTGGGTGCGTGTTCGGTCAGCCACTGGCGCAGGGTGGCTTCGGCACTGACGATGACCGGGGCGGTATCCCACAGGGTGTCGTCGAGGTCGAAGGTGATCAGCTTGATGGTCATTACTCACCGCCTTTGTTGCGTTTGGCCCGTGGGTGGGCGCTGTCATAGACCGCCGCCAGGTGCTGGAAGTCCAGGTGGGTGTAGATCTGCGTGGTCTTGATGTCCGAATGCCCCAGCAGCTCCTGCACGGCGCGCAGGTCCTGGGAGGATTCCAGCAAATGGCTGGCAAAGGAATGGCGCAGCATGTGCGGGTGCAGGTTCTGCCCCAGTTCGCGCTCGCCGGCGGCCTTGACCCGCAGCTGGATGGCCCGCGGCCCCAGGCGCCGGCCCTTCTGGCTGACGAACAGGGCAGCATCAGGCGGGTTGCTCAGGGCGCGCAGGGGGAGCCATTGCTCCAGGGCTGACCGAGCCTTCTTGCCCACCGGCAGGACCCGGGTCTTGCTGCCCTTGCCATGGACCTGCACCAGGCCGTCCGCCAGGTCCAGCTGATCGAGGTTGAGGCTGGTCAGTTCGGAAAGGCGCAGGCCGCAGGAGTAGAAAAGTTCGAGAATCGCCTGGTCGCGGTGGGCCAGGAAGTCGTCTTCCACGGCGCCATCGAGCAACTGCAGGGTGCGGTCGGTGTCCAGGGTCTTGGGCAGGCGTCGTTCGCCCTTGGGCGGCGCCAGGCCGTTGGCCGGGTCGTGAGTGCACAAGCCTTCGCGGTTCAGGTAGTGGTAGAGCCCGCGTACCGCTGACAGCAGGCGCGCCAGGCTGCGGGACGACTGGCCCTGCTGGTGCAGGCGGGCAATCAGGCTGCGCAGGCCCTGGATGTCCAGGTCGGTCCAGCTGCGCACCTGCATTTTCTCGCAGAACTCCAGCACCTTCTCGAGGTCGCGCCGGTAGGCTTGCAGGGTGTGGGGCGACACCTGGCGCTCACTGCGCAGATGCGCGCAGTAGGCGTCCAGCTGTTGTTGCATGGTCAGCGTACCGAGCGCAGCGAGTGGGTGAAGCGCGGCAGAACGCGGCCGGTGACTTCGGCGATGTAGTTGAGGAACAGGGTGCCCACCGAGCTCTTGTAGTGCTGCGGATCACGGCTGGCTATCGCGAGTACGCCATGCATGCCCTGATGTGCCAGGGCCACCACAGCGGTAGAACCGATCTGCTTGCGCTGCTCTTCGCCGAAAAGGAAATCCAGCTCGTGTTCGCGCAGGCTGCCGCTGACGCTCTTGCCTTCGGACAACAGGCCGCCGATGGCGCCCTGGGCTTCGGCGGCGGAGACCCAGCGCCCCACCGGCATGGCGCTGTCGCTGAACAGGATCAGGCTGACGAAGGGCACCTGGAAATCCTGGCGCAGGCTGTCTTCGACGCTCATCACCACTTCTTCCAGGCTGGTGGCGTCCATCAGCGCGAGGATCAGGCGGCGGGTCTTGTCGAACAGCCGGTCGTTGTCCCGGGCCACGTCCATCAGCTGCGAAAGGCGATGGCGCATCTCGATGTTGCGCTCGCGCAGGATCTTCATCTGCCGCTCCACCAGCGATACGGTGTCGCCGCGCTGATGGGGAATGCGCAAGGCCGGGAGCAGTTCATCGTGGTCGACGAAGAAGTCCGGATGGGCCTCCAGGTAGGCGGCGACGGCTGCCGCCTCCAGGTTTTCGGACGGTGATTGGTCGGGCGTTTCGGCAGGAACCTGCGGCTGATCAGTCATGGATTTCGCTCACTTAAAGACGCACCTGTCCTTCGTATACGCGCACTGCCGGGCCGGTCATCATCACCGGTTGGCCAGGGCCTGCCCATTCAATGGACAGGCGCCCGCCCGGCAGGTCGATCAATAGGGGCGAATCCATCCACCCCTGGCTGATCGCGGCCACAGCAGCAGCGCAGGCACCGGTGCCGCAGGCCTGGGTTTCCCCGGCGCCGCGTTCCCAGACCCGCAGTTGCGCGCGCTGGCGGTCCAGGACCTGGAGAAAACCGACGTTGACCCGCGCCGGGAAGCGCGGGTGGTGTTCGATCTTCGGACCCAGCTCGTGCACCGGCGCGCTGTTGATGTCATCCACCCGCAACACGGCGTGGGGGTTGCCCATGGACACCGCGGCCAACTGCACCTGGCGGCCATCGACGTCCAGGGTGTAGCTGTCGGCCTGGGCCGGCGCCTGGAACGGAATGTCCGCCGGTACCAGGCGCGGCGCGCCCATGTTGACGCTGATCTGGCCGTCGTTGCGGATATCCAGCTCGATCACGCCGCTCTTGGTCTCGACGCGGATCTGGCGCTTGGTGGTCAGGCGCTTGTCCAGCACGAAGCGGGCAAAGCAGCGTGCACCATTGCCGCACTGTTCCACTTCGGAGCCGTCGGAGTTGAAGATCCGGTAGCGGAAATCCACATCCGGGTTGCTCGGGGCCTCGACGATCAGCAACTGATCGAAGCCAATCCCGGTATTGCGATCACCCCATTGTTTGGCGTGCTTGGGCAGAATATGCGCGTGCTGGCTGACCAGGTCGAGAACCATGAAGTCATTGCCCAGGCCGTGCATCTTGGTAAAACGCAGCAGCATGGTCTTACTCCGGCAGCAGGCTTTCGCCAGCGAATAACTCGGTTACCGTCTCGCGGCGACGTACTTCAACAGCCTGGTCACCATCGACCAGTACTTCTGCGGCACGGCCGCGGGTGTTGTAGTTCGAGCTCATGACGAAACCATAGGCACCAGCGGAATGCACCGCCAGCAGGTCACCCTCGGCCAAGGCCAGGGTGCGTTCCTTGGCGAGGAAGTCGCCAGTTTCACAGATCGGGCCGACGATGTCGTAGGTACGGGGTTCGGTATCTCGCGGGCGCACGGCGCTGACATCCATCCAGGCCTGGTACAGCGCCGGGCGGATCAGGTCGTTCATGGCGCCGTCGACGATGGCGAAATCCTTGTGTTCGGTGTGCTTGAGGTATTCGACCCGGGTCAGCAGGACGCCGGCGTTGGCCACGATGAAGCGGCCCGGTTCGAATACCAGGGCCAGGTCGCGACCGTCCAGGCGCTCGCGCACGGCCTTGACGTAGTCGGCGGCCAGCGGTGGCTCTTCGTCACGATAGCGCACGCCCAGGCCGCCACCCAGATCGATGTGGCGCAGGTAGATGCCGCATTCACCGAGGCGGTCCACCAGGTCCAGCAGGCGGTCGAGGGCGTCGATAAAGGGTTCCAAGGTGGTCAGTTGCGAGCCGATATGGCAGTCGACACCGACGATTTCCAGGTTCGGCAGCTGCGCGGCGCGGATGTACACATCCTCGGCGGTGGCAATGTCGATGCCGAACTTGTTTTCCTTGAGCCCGGTGGAGATATAGGGGTGAGTGCCGGCATCCACGTCCGGATTGACCCGCAGCGAGACCGGTGCACGAACGCCCAGCTCGGCCGCTACCAGCTGCAGGCGCTCCAGCTCTTCGGCGGACTCGACGTTGAAGCAGTGGACGCCGACTTCCAGGGCACGACGCATGTCGTCACGGGTCTTGCCAACACCGGAGAAGACAATCTTGTCGGCTTGCCCGCCCGCAGCCAGGACCCGCTCCAGCTCGCCCCGGGAGACGATGTCGAAACCGGCGCCCAGGCGCGCCAGGACATTCAGTACGCCCAGGTTGGAGTTGGCTTTTACCGCGAAGCAGACCAGGTGCGGCATGCCGGCCAGGGCCTGGGCATAGGCCTGGTACTGGGCTTCGATGTGCGCACGGGAATAGACGTAGGTGGGCGTACCGAAACGTTCGGCAATGGCGGACAGGGCTACGCCTTCCGCGAACAGCTCCCCGTCGCGGTAGTTAAAAGCGTCCATGGTTTGCCCTTAGTAGGTGTCGTGCTTGTGCGACTGCGATTGCGACTTCGCCTGCTCTTCAGGGGATTTGCTGTCATCAGGCAGGTACAGCGGGCCTTTCTGGCCGCAGGCGGTAACGAGGCAAGCAACCGCGACGAGCGCAGCAAGGGAAGAGATCAGGCGCTTCATGGCGAAATCCTTGAGAATGCGTAAATTGCGCCCGAGTATACCGGCCACCCGGCAGCTTGCCTATGCAGCGTAACTCCCGTCCAGCGGGCCTTTGCCAAGGCCCGGCCGGTGGCTTTGGTCGGGCGCTCGTGCAATGGGCGTCGCATTTATTTCCTCGTTCGGTATCCTTTGCATTCGCCGGGGAGCGCCCGTATCTTGCGGCGCTTGAGCGTGAGTAGACATTTTTCGAGGTTCCCGCAATGAGTTTGACCGAAGCCCGTTTTCACGACCTGGTGGATGCCACCCAGCAGACGCTGGAGGATATTTTCGATGAGAGCGACCTGGACATCGACCTGGAAAGCTCGGCCGGGGTGCTCACCGTCAAGTTCGACAACGGCAGCCAGGTGATCTTCAGTCGCCAGGAGCCTTTGCGCCAACTCTGGCTGGCCGCGCGTTCGGGTGGTTTCCACTTCGACTACGACGAGGAAAGCGAGCGCTGGATGTGCGACAAGAGCGAAGAGCAGTTGGGGGAAATGCTGGAACGCATTGTCCTGGAGCAGGCCGACATCAAGCTTGAGTTCGAAGGGCTCTGATACCGTGACCCAGCCCGCCCCGGCCCGACCGCCCAAGCCGCTCTACAGCAACGTCAGCCCGGCGGTGAGTTCACCGTGCATCAGCCTTTGTCGCCTCGATGAGGAGAAGGTCTGTCGCGGCTGTTTTCGCCATGTGGAGGACATCCGTGAATGGCGTTCGGCCGATGATCAGCGCCGGCGAGTGATCTGCGCCCAGGCGCTGCAGCGCAAACAGAGTGCGGCGGCAGGCGAGATTTAGCTTCGTACTCGTACGGTTTGTTTATTCAGTGTGCTGTGATAGTGTCCAGCTTCGCCTCGCTACATCGAGGCCGGTGAGAACCCCGTCTTATTTGGCGGGGTTTTGCTTTTTTGTGCAGAAAAAATAGGAGTCAGCCAGGATCATGAGTACTGCACCATCCATCATCCTTACCCGCCTTGACGTGCAACGTCTGGAGCGCCTGATCGACAGTCTGGACGACTCGCTGCCAGGTGTCATTGCACTGCAAACCGAGTTGGATCGTGCCGAAACGCTGGTGGGTCACGATGAAGTACCGGCCGGTGTCGTAACCATGAATTCGCGTGTGCATTGCCGTGAAGAAAGCAGCGGCAAGGACTACCACCTGACCCTGGTGTATCCACAGGACGCCAACGCCGACGAAGGCAAGATTTCCATCCTGGCACCGGTGGGCAGCGCTCTGCTGGGCCTGCAGGTAGGCCAGTACATCGACTGGCCGGCTCCGGGTGGCAAGACCTTGAAGCTGACCCTGCTGGAAGTTGAATACCAGCCGGAAGCCGCAGGCGACTACCACCTCTGATCCTTGGCTAGACCTGCTCGAGCGCGTCGTTCAGTGCGCGCTCCAGGCTGGCCTTGTAGCGCAGATACAGGATGCTCGGGCTTTGCACGTCACCGAGCAGCCCTGAAAGATCCAGGTCAGTGATGTAGCAGCGATAGCGCTCTGTTTCATGGCGCTGCCCGACGATTTCCTGGGCCACCGCGGCGAACAGTTGATCGCCATATTCCAGATCGGAAAACTCCCGTTGATTGCAGTACAGCGAGACCTGCACCTGGCCCGGTGCGGCCTTGCCGATGATCGCCTGTACGTCATAGAAGGCTTTGTCCACCGGCGTCGGTGGGGCTGGCCGCGGCTCTACCCGACGTGCGCGGCCCGTGCCTGAGGGCAGAATCTGCAAGTAGAGTGTGTCCAAAGGTTTCTCGGGCTGGTTGCTGTCCATCGGCAGCAGCGCCTCGCGGCGGTAGAGAATCGACTGCAGGAAGCGCTGCAGGGGCACCAACAGGCTGTGTTCGTCGTGATAGGGCAGGGTCTGCTGCCACAGCGCATTGTACTCATCGAGCACGTAAAGCTCCGCGTACTCGTCGATGATCCGATAGAACACCTGGATGCAGTCCGGCTGGCCCATGGGCAGGATCAGCGCCAGGTCGTGGTCTTCCAGGGCCATCGGGTCAAGGTGCAGTGGGCTGTAGCGGCTCTGCTCCTGCCCCAGGTACTCCAGCAATGCGGCAGGGGTTGCCATGGCCCGGTGCCGAACCTGCCCGGGCACCAGTTCAAGCACGTGGTAGTGCTGCTGCACCTGGATCAGGTAGCGGTAGTTGAGCTGGCTGAGCAAAAGGTTGTGCGCGGTTTCGAACAGTTCTTCCACCCGGCGGGCAATGAATTGCGCGCGGTTGTGACAGAAGCAGCGTACCCGCAGCCGCGGCTGCGTGCCGCCCGGCAGATTGTTCAGGTAGTCCCGCAGGCAGTCGAGCAGCGCATGCTCGGCGTCGTAGCGGCCGACCATTACCTCGTTCCAGCTATTGAGGGTGACCTGATCCAGGGTCAGCACCAGATTCTCGCGTACCCCGGCATAGCTCAGGGAGTCGGTGCGCTCGGTGGTCATCAGAATGTTCAGGTCGCGGTGGTGCTTGAGGGGGTCGACCCCGACGTTCACCAGGATCAGCACTTCGCAGGGCACGGCGGCGTGCAGCAATTGTTCCTCGCTGACCGTCGTCAAAGGCAGTGGCACGGTCTGCTGCAGGCTGCCCAGCAGGTTGAACAGTTCGAATTCGCTCAGGTCGCTGCTGCCCGGGTGCAGGGCCAGGCGGGTACTGCTGTCGATCACGCCGTTGCGATGGCACCAGGTAAGCAGCTCCAGCAGCTCGCGACTGCGCTTGATCGGGGCGAAATGCTCCCACTCCAGGGCGGTCAGGCTGCCGTTGTACAGCCCCCAATGGTTCTGTCCGGGTTCCTTCTTGTTCGGCGACTGCACCAGGGTCAGGGTGTCTTCAGCCAGGTCCGGGGCAATGCCGGGGTTGATGAACTCGATCTTCCCGGCCTTGCGCTCGAAGGCCGCGTACAGGCGCCGGCCCAGGACATTCAGGTCACGCTTGTTGATCAGGCTGGCGGCCTGCTCGGTGCGGGCGAACTGGGTCAGGAAGCGATAGCTGTAGTTGAGCTCGTTGACCAGGGCCCGGCGCTCGCTGCTGACCTGGCGCACCTTCCACTGGCTGCGGCTGTCCAGCAAGGCCAGTTGGCGTTGGTCCCAGCCCCATTCACTGGCCAGGCGCTCCAGTAGAGCGCGCTGCCAGTTCGGGCTGCGGGTGGCGTTGCCGACGGTAAGCTTGCGGTTGACCTTGAGGTACAGGCTGCGCCGTACCAGCTCCAGGCGCTCCGGCTCGCCGCGAGCCTTGAGGTATTCCTCGATGCGCCGGTAGACCACGATGTAGGGGTCCAGCTCATCCAGGTCCAGGCGGTTGGCAAACACCGCCTGCTTGAAGCGCAGGCTCAGGCACTGGACCTTGGGATGCTCGCTGGCATAGACCTCTATCAGCAGCAGCTTGAGTACGGACTTGTAGGGCGACTCGATGCCCTTGAACAGTTGCCACAGCCCGGCGCCGATGAACTCGCCGGGCGGAATGCGTGCCATGTGGCCCAGGTCGAGGTTTTCCTCGGCGGGGACAAAGCGCTTGGACAACAGGGTGTCGATGTACTGTTCGTAACGGCGTTCTTCGTACACCGGTACCAGCCACCACAACGGCGTGCGCCCGGCCAGCCAGATTGCGGTGCGGTAGAACTCGTCCAGCAGCAGGTAGTGCTGGGTGGTGCCGCAGTCGTCCGAACTCAGCTGAGTGTCCCGCTCCCCGCGGACAAAGCGGTTGGGGTCGATCAGGAAAAAATGAGCTTCAGCACCCTGGCCGGCCGCCCAGGTCTCCAGCAATTGGCACTTCTTCTGCAACTCGGCCAGCTCGTTTTCGCCCAGATCCGGCGCATGGCACACCCACACGTCCATGTCGCTCTGGTCTGCCTGGGCCAGGGTACCCAGGCTGCCCATGAGAAACAGGCCATGAATCGGCCGTGGCGGGTTGCCGTGGCGCGGCTTGTAGGAAAACGATCGGGTCAGGCGCTGGGCTTCGGCCAGGGCCTGGGGGTCGGGTTCGTAGCAGGAAAGCCCCGCCGGGGTGGCTCCGGATACATAGCCGGGCAACAACGGGTGATTGACGTGAAAGAACAGCGGCAACAGGTTGAGGACCAACTGCTGGCGTGTCGACAGCCCTTCCATTGCCCGGGCCATGCGCCCTTCATTGAGCTTCAGGAAACGCGCGCGCAGTTGGCTGAGAACCTTGCGATCGATTCCTTCATCCAGATCGGGACGGATTTCATGGGTATGGGGCATTTCAAGCGGAGCTCGAACGTGGCGGTATTGAAGACGGCGAGCAGTTTACCGTCAGACAGGGCTCAGCCTTAAACTGATTTTATTTTTTGACGCCAGATTTCTAGCGTATTCAGAAGGAGGCGCCTACGGAATCCGACAGACGGGAACCCCGCAGGCCGATGCAGGTTGTTCAGGCGACTTCTTTGACGTTCAGGATGGTCAGCAGGCCCTGGGCATGTTCAGCGGCGTCCCGCCCGAGGCTGGTCAGATAGCCTCCATCGGGTTGGGTGATCAGTTCCTTGTCAAACAGGCGTTGGGCGGCGGCGATGGCAGAAGGGGCGGCGGTCTGATGGATTTTCAGGCCTTCCTGGGAGTTGTCCAGGTTGAAGAGTGCAAGGATTTCCAGTTCGGCAACCAACTCAGGGGTATACGACATAGGGACTCCAGACTTTCTAGGAATTAGAGGTCAGCGTTCTTAAGGTGAACGCAGAAAGGCGGCGTGTCCAGCGTTCGCTGAGGAGTTTTATCCCCGGGTGCAGCGGTATTTGGCCGCAGGGTGGTGGCAGTGTAGTCGGGGCGCGAGGCACGGGCGGGAAAGAGTGCCGGAGCCTGCGCTCCGGCAGCGCGGTGTCACTGCTTTTCGGGAGGCAGTTCCGGCAGGGCGCGAAGGGCGGCTTCGTACCATTGGGTGTCGAAGGCGCGGTCCTGTTCGAGGATCGCGTCGATCTCGATCGCCAGTACATGGGCCATCAGATTGAGGATTTCCTCGCGCTCGTAGCCCACCAGGGTGAGCTTGTTGAACGTGGCCTTGGCCGCTGGTGGGTTGTCGCTTTCGATCTGGTTCTCGATCGCTTCGATCAGGGTATTTTCGGCGAACTCTTCTTCGTCGGTGTCGATATCGGTTGGCTCGCTCATGGCAGGCTCCTCAAGGAAAGGTCGCCAGTTTACTCGTATTCAGCGGCTCGATGCTGCTGGCCAGAGTGGGATTAACCTTCTATAAAAAAACCCTGCCAACCCCTGCACGGCCTGGAGGCTACGGGATGTTCAAGCTCTATGGGTTCGCCATCAGCAACTACTACAACATGGTCAAGCTGGCCTTGCTGGAGAAGGGGCTGCCTTTCGAAGAGGTGCTGTTCTACGCCGGCCAGAGCCCAGAGGCGCTGGCTATCAGCCCTCGGGGCAAGGTTCCGGTACTGGAGGTGGAGCAGGGCTTCATCAGCGAAACCAGTGCGATTCTCGATTACCTGGAGCAAGTGCGGCCGGCGCCGGCGCTGTTGCCGAAGGACGCGTTCGAACGTGCCCAGGTGCTGGCACTGGCCAAGGAGATCGAACTGTACATAGAGCTGCCGGCCCGGGCCTGTTTCCCCGAAGCGTTCTTCGGCGCGACCCTGCCCGAGGCGATCAAGGAGAAGGCCGGGATCGAATTGCTACAAGGCTTTGCCGCATTGCGCCGGCATGCCCGGTTCGCCCCCTATGTAGCGGGCGCCAGCTTGAGTGTGGCGGACCTGTATTTTCAGTACAGCGTGAACCTTGCCCTGATAGTCGGGGACAAGTTGTTCGGAATCGATTTTTTGGCCGAGATGCCCGAAGCCCGGGCCTTGCTCGAGCGCCTGGAGCAGACCCCCAACGCTCGGCGCATCGCCGCTGACAAGGCGGCACTGATGGCCGCCAGAAGGTCAGGGCGCTAGGAACCTGCTCGCACCGGCAGAGGATGCCGGTGTGGGCAGGCTCGCAAGGGCTTAGCGGCTGGCCAGCAGGGCCTGGCCGCGGGCCACTGCCGCCCGGACCTGGGCCGGTGCGGTGCCGCCGATGTGGTTACGGGCATTCACCGAGCCTTCCAGGGTCAGCACGGCGAACACGTCCTGTTCGATCTGGTCGCTGAACTTGCGCAGCTCTTCCAGGCTCATTTCCGCCAGGTCCTTGCCGGTTTCCACGCCGTACTTCACCGCATGGCCGACGATTTCGTGACAGTCGCGGAACGGCAGGCCACGGCGTACCAGGTAGTCCGCCAGGTCGGTGGCGGTGGAAAAACCGCGCAGGGCCGCCTCGCGCATGATGGCGTGCTTGGGCTTGATGGCCGGGATCATGTCGGCGAAGGCCCGCAGCGAATCGCGCAGGGTATCGGCGGCGTCGAACAGTGGTTCCTTGTCTTCCTGGTTGTCCTTGTTGTAGGCCAGGGGCTGGCCTTTCATCAGGGTCAATAGGCCCATCAGCGCGCCGAATACCCGGCCGCTCTTGCCCCGTACCAGTTCCGGCACGTCGGGGTTTTTCTTTTGCGGCATGATCGAGCTGCCGGTGCAGAAACGGTCCGGCAGGTCGATGAACTGGAATTGCGCGCTGGTCCACAGCACCAGCTCTTCGGAAAACCGCGACAGGTGCATCATCGCTACGCTGGCAGCGGCGCAGAATTCAATGGCGAAGTCCCGGTCCGAAACGCTGTCCAGGGAGTTGCCGCCCACGGCTTCGAAGCCCAGCAACTGGCAGGTCAGCTCGCGGTCGATCGGGTAGGTGGTGCCGGCCAGCGCGGCGCTGCCCAAGGGCATGCGGTTGGTGCGCTTGCGGCAGTCCACCAGGCGCTCGTAGTCACGGCTGAGCATCTCGAACCAGGCCAGCATGTGGTGGCCGAAGGTCACCGGTTGGGCGGTCTGCAAGTGGGTGAAGCCCGGCATGATGCTCTCGGCTTCACGCTCGGCCAGCTCCAGCAGGCCTTTTTGCAGGCGGGTGATTTCACCGAGGATCAGGTCGATCTCGTCCCGCAGCCACAGGCGGATGTCGGTGGCCACCTGGTCGTTGCGGCTGCGGCCGGTGTGCAGTTTCTTGCCGGTGATGCCGATGCGGTCGGTCAGGCGCGCTTCGATGTTCATGTGCACGTCTTCGAGGTCCACGCGCCAGTCGAAATGGCCGGCCTCGATCTCGCCCTGGATGGTCTTCAGGCCGTCGATGATGCTGTCGCGCTCGGCATCGGTGAGCACGCCGACCTTGGCCAGCATGGTGGCGTGGGCGATGGAGCCCATGATGTCATGGCGATACAGGCGCTGGTCGAAAGTGACAGAGGCGGTGAAGCGGGCGACGAAGGCGTCGACGGGTTCACTGAAGCGGCCGCCCCAGGACTGATTGGTCTTGTCAGTGCTCATGAATTCGCTCGTGATCTGCTGAAGGAAGATGGCGTGAAAAACAGGCGCCGATAATAACAGGGTTGCCCGGGCTGTCGCTGGCGCTGGTCGGCAGCTTTTTTCTGCGCCGGACACCTGGGTGGCTTGTCGCCGGCCTCGGGGGCGCAGAGACTGAGGTCGGCGCAGTCGTAGGTGCTTCCTGCGAGGTGAGCGCCTTGAGTGCGGAAGGTGATATCGGTCAAACGATATTTATCGATTGAGCAATATCGTCTTGGCAACCGTCTACAGTTGGACAGGAGGACCGGCACAATTGCGTAACACCCCTCGCGTGTTCGCAGTGGGCCCCTCCAGCAAGTTCACACCGCACAGGGCCAGGCAATCCGTCCACCAAACGAGACGGGTGCGGGCAGGGTGGGCGGCGACCACAATCACGAGGGGGCTTTGTGTTGAATACCAGCATTCCCTGCGACGTCGTCGCGCATCAGCCGACCTTGAGCGGTATCGGGCAGGCACGGGCAAATATTGGTGCCCGACTTGCGGCACTTTTTGGCCTTCGCACTAGTCTTAGCGTGGATCGCGGTGACGGACGTCACTCCACCTGTCTACGCTATCCTTGTGCGAGACTCACGCAGGAATCCAGCGCAATATGAATGTCCTGATCGTTGATGACGAACCCCTAGCCCGCGAGCGCCTGAGCCGGATGGTCAGTGAGCTCGAGGGATACAGTGTCCTGGAGCCTAGCGCCACCAATGGCGAAGAGGCGTTGAGCCTGATCGACAGCCTGAAGCCGGATATCGTCTTGCTCGACGTCCGCATGCCAGGGCTGGACGGTCTGCAGGTCGCCGGCAAGCTGTGCGAGCGCGAGACGCCTCCGGCGCTGGTGTTCTGCGCTGCGCCGGACGAATTCGCCCTGGAGGCCTTCGATGCCAGCGGCGTCGTCCACCTGGTCAAGCCAGTGCGCTCCGAGCTGTTGCTGGAGGCCTTGAAAAAGGCCGAGAAGCCCAACCGTGTACAACTGGCGGCACTGACCCGGCCCGCGGCCGAAAGCGGTAACGGCCCGCGCAGCCATATCAGCGCCCGTACGCGCAAAGGCATCGAGCTCATCCCCCTGGCCCAGGTGGTGTATTTCATCGCCGACCATAAATACGTGACCCTGCGCCACGAGGGCGGCGAGGTGCTTCTGGATGAGCCCCTGAAGGCTCTGGAAGATGAATTCGGCGACCGCTTTGTGCGTATCCACCGCAATGCGCTGGTGGCCCGCGAGCGTATCGAGCGTCTGCAGCGCACACCGTTGGGGCACTTCCAGTTGTACCTCAAGGGCCTCAATGGCGATGCGCTGATTGTCAGCCGGCGGCATGTGGCGGGCGTGCGCAAGATGATGCAACAGCTCTAGGCCAGGGTTTGACCCCTGCAATGGGTGAAGCCTGGCGTCGGGAGGAGGCTAGGTTTCTGATACAAGTCAAAGCTGATTTGGTTGAGCTGTTATTATCTGCCGTATCTATTCAGTACGGATTGATCCATGTCCTCTCGCGAAATCCGCATCGCTACCCGCAAAAGTGCTCTGGCCTTGTGGCAGGCCGAATACGTCAAAGCCCGTCTGCAAGAGGCCCATCCGGGTCTTGTCGTGACCCTGGTGCCCATGGTCAGCCGCGGCGACAAACTATTGGACTCGCCCTTGTCGAAAATCGGTGGCAAGGGCCTGTTCGTCAAGGAACTGGAAACCGCGCTGCTGGAAAACCAGGCCGATATCGCCGTGCACTCGATGAAAGACGTGCCCATGGACTTCCCGGAAGGCCTGGGTCTGTTCTGCATCTGCGAGCGCGAAGACCCGCGTGATGCCTTTGTTTCCAACACCTACGCCAGCCTCGACGAGTTGCCTGAAGGCAGCGTGGTGGGTACCTCCAGCCTGCGCCGTCAGGCTCAGTTACTGACCCGTCGCCCCGACCTGCAGATCCGTTTTCTGCGGGGCAACGTCAATACCCGTCTGGCCAAGCTGGATGCCGGCGAATACGACGCCATCATCCTTGCGGCCGCCGGCCTGATCCGCCTCGGATTCGAGGATCGCATCAGTTCCTCCATCAGTGTCGACGACAGCCTGCCCGCCGGTGGCCAGGGCGCCGTCGGCATCGAGTGCCGCAGTGCCGATATTGAAATCCACGCTTTGCTGGCCCCCTGCATCACGCCGACACGGCCAGCCGGGTAACCGCCGAGCGCGCACTGAACAAGCACCTCAACGGTGGTTGCCAGGTGCCGATTGCCTGCTATGCGGTGCTGGAAGGCGAGCAGATCTGGCTGCGCGGCCTGGTGGGCGAGCCTAGCGGCGGCCTGCTGCTCAGCGCCGAAGCTCGTGGCCCTCGCGCATCGGCCGCCGAGCTGGGTGTGCAAGTGGCGGATGCCCTGCTGGCCCAGGGCGCCGATGACATTCTGCGCGCGGTCTACGGCGAGGCGGGCGAGGAGTGACTGGCTGGCGCCTGCTGCTGACCCGGCCGGCCGAGGACTGCGCCGCGCTGGCGGCGATCCTGGCGCAGTCCGAGATCTTGAGCAGCAGCCTGCCATTGCTGGAAATCCAGGCGTTGCCGGTCAGTGACTCGCAGCGGGCTACCCTGCTGGCATTCGACCAGTACTGTGCGGTGATTGTGGTCAGCAAGCCGGCGGCGCATCTTGGCCTGGAGCTGTTGCGCCAGTATTGGCCGCAACCACCAGACCAGGCCTGGTTCACCGTAGGCGCCGCTACCGCGCAGATCCTTGCGGATGCCGGCTTGCCAGTGGCCTATCCCCAGCAGGGCGATGACAGTGAAGCCTTGCTTGAACTTCCCCAATTGCGCGAGGCTATCCGCCGGCCTGATCCACGGGTGTTGATCGTGCGCGGGGAGGGTGGGCGCGAGCTGCTCTCTGAGCGCTTGCGCGCCCTAGGTGCTAGTGTCGATTATCTGGAACTCTACCGCCGCTGCCTGCCGCACTACGCCGAAGGCGCGTTGCTCCAGCGGATTGAAGTGGAACGCTTGAACGGGCTGGTGGTCAGCAGTGGACAAGGTTTCAGCCACTTGCGGCAGCTGGCGGGGCCCGCCTGGCCGCAACTGGCGAAGATGCCGTTGTTTGTTCCAAGCCCCCGGGTCGCCGACATGGCGCACGCCGCAGGGGCGGAAAAAGTTGTGGATTGTCGCGGCGCCAGTGCCGCGGCTTTGCTAACGGCGTTACGGGAGCAACCCGTGCCCGTTCTCTAAACGCAAAGGATGGATACGTGAGCGAAACAGCCTTGCCTAAAGATGAAGCCCAGCCGGTGCCCGAGACACCTGCTGAACCCACGAAACCAACCGTTGAGCGTCGTGGCAACGGGTTGGCAATTCTGGCCCTGCTGCTGGGGGCGGCGGGCGTCGCCGTTGGTGGCTGGGGGATCTGGCAGGTGCGCCACCTGCAAGCCAATAACCAGCAGCAGTTCAGTCAGTTGCAGGCCCTGGGGGATCAGGCCCAGAGTCTCAAGCTCAGCGAACAGCGCTTGAGCGAACGCCTGGAACAACTGCCCGCGGCCGATGAGCTGGAAGACCGGCGGCGTCTGGTGGCCCAGTTGCAGGGTGACCAGCAGCGCCTGAACCAGCGCCTGGAAACCGTACTGGGCGCCAGCCGCAAGGACTGGCGCTTGGCGGAAGCCGAGCACCTGTTGCGCCTGGCCAGCCTGCGTCTTTCGGCGCTGCAGGACATCAGCAGCGCTAGGGCCCTGGTCCAGGGCGCCGACGATATCCTGCGGGAACAAAACGATCCGGGAGCCTTCGCAGCCCGCGAGCAGTTGGCCAAGAGCCTGGCGGCCCTGCGCAGCACCGAGCAGCCGGACCGCACCGGGCTGTTCCTGCAACTGGGGGCTTTGCGTGACCAGGTGCTGGAACTGAGCGCCGTGGCTCCGGAGTACAAGGACCGCGGTGAATCGCTGCTCGGCCTGACAGCCGATGGTGACGGCGCCAGCCGCTGGGCCCAGTGGTGGGATCAGATCTCGCGCTATTTCCGCATTGACTTCAACGCCGACAAGAACATCCGCCCCTTGCTGGCCGGTCAGGGCCTGACCCAAGTGCGCCTGGCCCTGAGCCTGGCGCTGGAGCAGGCGCAGTGGGCTGCCCTGAACGGCCAGGCCGCGGTCTATACCCAGGCGTTGACCGAAGCCCGCGACGTGCTCACCGGCAACTTCAATCAGGACAACCCGCAAAGCAAGATCATGCTCGAGCGCCTGGCCGAGCTGAGCAAGCAGCCGGTGACGGTCGTCACCCCGGACCTGGCCAAGACCCTGAGTACGGTCCAGGCCTACCTGGAGCGGCGTAACCTGAATGTCGAAGAGTCGGTCAAGCCTCTGGCCAAACCTGCGGCGAACAACGCCCAGGAGACGAGCCCATGAAGCGTACCTATGTGATCGTCCTGCTGGTCATTGCGGCCATCGGCTTGCTGGGTCTGGCCATTGCCGAGCATCCCGGGTACGTACTGATTGCCTACAGCAACTTCCGTTACGAATCGAGCCTGTGGGCAACCCTGGCCCTGGTGGCGCTGGTCTGGCTGGTGGTCTGGGGCATCAAGCTGCTGATCGAGCTGGTGATGGTGTCCGGTGGTGTAGTCAATCCCTGGTCACGGCGCAATCGCAGCCGCCGGGTGCAGATCGCCATCGAGCAGGGCCAGATGGACCTCGCCGAAGGGCGCTGGGCCAGCGCGCAAAAGCACCTGCAGCGTGCCGCCGAGGCCGAGCGCCAGCCGCTGCTCTACTACCTCGGCGCTGCCCGGGCGGCCAACGAGCAGGGCCACTATGAAGAATGCGACCGGTTGCTGGAGCGGGCGCTGACCCGCCAGCCCCAGGCAGAGCTGGCCGTGGCCCTGAGCCACGCCCAACTGCAGACGGATCGCGGCGATACCGAGGGAGCCCTGAGCACCCTGCAGGCCATGCATGAGCGCCATCCCCATAGCGTTCAGGTGTTGCGCCAGTTGCAGCGCCTGCATCAGCAGCGCGGCGACTGGTCGGCCCTGATCCGTCTGTTGCCCGAGTTGCGCAAGGACAAGGCGCTGCCGGCCAGCGAATTGCAGGAACTGGAGCGTCGGGCCTGGGGTGAAAACCTGTCCCTGGCCGCGCGTCGTGAAGAAGATGAGGTTGCCGGCCTGCAATCTCTCAATCGTGCCTGGCAACAGTTGACCTCGGCACAGCGCCAGGAGCCGCAGTTGGTGCTGGCCTATGCCGAACAACTGCGTCAACTGGGCGCGGGGGCCGAGGCGGAAGAGGCCCTGCGCACGGCAATCAAGCGCAAGTACGAAAGCCACCTGGCACGGCTCTATGGCCTGGTGCGTGGCAGCGATCCGTCGCGTCAGTTGCAGACCGCTGAGCACTGGCTGAAAGAGCATGCGGATGATCCGAGCCTGCTGCTGACCCTGGGCCGCCTGTGCCTGCAGAACAGCCTGTGGGGCAAGGCCCGGGACTATCTGGAAAGCAGCCTGCGCTTGCAACGCAACCCCGAAGCCTGTGCGGAGCTGGCACGCCTGCTGGCTCAGCTGGGGGATACCGAGCGCAGTAACCAACTGTTCCAGGAAGGTCTGGGCATGCTCGATGAGCGCCTGCTGGCCTCACCGCTGCCGGTCCCGGTGCGGGCCTGAGGTGTCCCGGGGCCGGTTGCCTGTTTCAGGCAACCGGCCCTTTTGCTGTTGTACCTGCGGCGCTGTTGTCGATCAGTTGCGACATAGCGCTTCTTGAAAGCAGCGAGCGCTTTCTCTACCGTGGCTGCCTGTTTCTCCCGTTACGGATATCTCATGTCGCTGGCCGGCTCCCGCTTGCTGTTCTCCCTGGTGTTCCTGGTGGGGGCCTTGGCCTCGTGGGCGGCGTTCAACCTGCAAACGGGTGGCGGCCTCGAGTCCTGTTCGCTGTGGGGCGTGCAACGCCTGCTGTTGCTGGCATTGGGTGGGGTCAATCTGCTGGCCGTGATCCAGGGGCCTGGGCGCGTGGGGCGGGCGGTCTACTGGGGGCTCAACCTGCTGTTGGGCCTGCTGGGGGTGGTCACCGCGGGACGCCATGTGCTGTTGCAGAACATTCCTTCCGAACAGTTGCTGGCCTGCCTGCCGGACATGTCCTTCATGCTCCGCCAGTTGTCCTGGTGGCAGGCGTTGAAGCTGACTTTCATGGGCACCTCCGATTGCGCTGAGGTCACCTGGACCCTGCTGGACATGAGCTTGCCGGAGTGGAGCCTGCTGTTTTTCGTGATCATGCTGATCTTTAGCGGCTACCGCCTGTGGCGTCAGCTACGGGGCGCGCGCAAGGCCGTGGCGTTGCCCTGAGTCAGTGTTTGGCAGGAGGGCGGGGATTAAACGCTTGTATGAACTTTATCTCCTGCGTACCTTGATGCTGTAGTCGAGCGGGCATAATCTGGCCCGCACCTGTCACTGGAATTATGTTGCTCGATGCTGTTGTGCCTGACCGGATCCAGAGTCTCCAGAAAGGAGCGGCGGGCAAGCGGCATGACCCATAAGGGAAGAGAGATCACCATGCTCGAAAGTTGTCAGAATGCTCAGGAACGCTGGGGTGGAGTGCATCTGCTGATCGACCGCTGGTTGCAGGAGCGTCACGAACTGGTTCGAGCCTATGATGCGCTGGGCGCGGAGCCCGAGGCACTGAGTGAGAGCAAGAAGCCGCTGCAGGAATTCTGCGGGATCCTGGTGGACTACGTCTCCGCCGGCCATTTTGAAATCTACGAACAGCTGACCAGCGAAGCCAAGGCGTTTGGCGACAAGCGCGGGCTGGAGTTGGCCGACACCCTCTACCCACGCATCGACGTGATCACCGAAAAGCTCCTGGCGTTCAATGACCTGTGCGACGCCGGCCAGTGCGTGGCGCAGAAGTTCAAGGAACTCGGTGGCCTGCTGCACGAACGCTTCGAGCTGGAAGACTGCCTGATCGAAGTGCTGCACAACGCCCACAAGCAGGAAGCTGTGGCTCAGGCCTGAGCACAGGAACCTACCAGGAAAAACGGCACGCCTCGGCGTGCCGTTTTTCGTTGTGGCGCTTCAGCCAGCGACACCGAGCAATTCGATGTCGAACACCAGTGGGGTGTAGGGCGCGATCAGGTCCCCGGCGCCTTCGGTGCCATAGGCCTGGTTCGACGGGATTACCAGGCGCCACCGGGCTCCGGTGGGCATCTGCGACAGTGCGCTACGCCAGCCGGCGATCACGCTGTCGAGGCGGAACCATTGCGGCTGCTGGGTCTGATCGAACACGGTGCCGTCTGGCAGGCGCCCGGTGTAGCGCACCTGGACCGAGCCGTTGGGGCTGGCCTTGTTGCCGCTGCCAGGGCTCAACTCGGTCAGCAGGATGCCGTCTGCCAGTTGGCGGACCCCGGGCTTGGCCTTTTCTTCATCGAGAAAGCGCTGTTCGTTTTTCAGCGCGATCTCTGTCTGAGACTTGGCCGACTGTTCGCTGATCTGTGCGTCGTGCTCGGCAAGGATCTGTTCGATGCGTTCGCTTTTCAGCGCCAGAGGCTTGCCTTGATAGGCGGCCCTCAAGCCTTCGACCAGGGCCTGGATCTGCAGGTCGGGCACCTCATCGCGCAGGCGTTCACCGAGGCTTGCCCCCAGGCTGTAGGCAAGATCGTGAGCGTTGTTGGATGGTGCTTCGGCAGCCGCCTGAGCCAGTGGCAAGAACAGGCTCAAGGATAAAAACAGGTAACGCGACATGGGCACTCTCCGGCCTGAGTTGCGGTGGATTATGCCAGCGACAAAGCGCTCGTTGGTGAGCAACTTCGATGGGGGCGAAGAACATTTTCGTTCGGCTGCAACGCCAGGCTTTCGATACTGTCAACATGCCCTAGCGGCGGTAGCAGCAGAGGTCTAGTATGAGCCGCAACTCACGTCAGCCAGGAGGTAAACCATGTCGGCCAATAAGAAGCCTGTAAATACTCCGTTGCATTTGCTCCAACAGCTGTCGGGCAGCTTGCTCGAACATTTGGAAAACGCTTGTTCCCAAGCCTTGGCTGATGCTGAAAAACTGCTCGCCAAGCTGGAAAAACAACGGGGCAAGGCGCAGGAAAAACTGCACAAATCGCGCACCAAACTGCAGGACGCTGCGGCGGCCGGCAAGGCCAAGGCACAAGCCAAGGCGAAGACCGCGGTCAAGGAACTCGAAGACTTGCTGGACGCCCTGAAAGAGCGTCAGGCACAAACCCGCAGCTACATTCTGCAACTCAAGCGCGATGCCCAGGAGAGCCTGAAACTGGCTCAAGGCGTGGGTCGTGTGAAGGAAGCGGTAGGCAAGGCATTGAGCTCTCGTGATGCCAAGCCGGCAGCGGTAGCAGCTAAAAAACCAGCGGCCAAGCCTGCTGCCAAGGCACCGGCCAAACCTGTTGCCAAGCCGGCGGCGAAAAGACCTGTTGCTGCCAGTGCAGCCAAGCCCGTCGCGGCCAAAACCGCAGCCGCCAAGCCTGCTGCCAAACCAGCGGCCAAGCCTGTTGCCGGCAAAGCGGCGGCTGCCAAACCGGTAGCTGCCAAGCCAGCCGCCAAGCCCGCTGCGAAGCCTGCGACCAAAGCCGCTGCGGCCAAGCCAGCTGCTAAACCTGCCGCCAAGCCAGTAGCCGCCAAGCCAGCAGCGAAACCTGCTGCCACCAAGACCGCTGCGGCTAAACCGGCTGCCGCCAAACCGGCCGCTAAACCAGCAGCGAAACCCGCCGCTACAAAAGCTCCGGCCAAACCCGCGAGCAAACCTGCAGCTGCCAAGCCAGCCGCGGCATCGGCGGCCAAGCCTGCCGCCGCCAAACCCGCAGCAAAACCCGCTGCCAAGCCGGCCGCGAAAAAGCCTGCTGCCAAGCCCGCAGCCGCCAAGCCTGCTGTAGCCAAGCCAACTGCTCCAGTTGCCAAACCTGCAGCTCCCGCGCCCGCAGCGGCCAAGCCTGCAACTCCTGCTCCGGCTGCCTCGCCGGCACCAGCTGCAAGTGCACCCGCTGTTCCTGCGTCGGCTCCAGCCAGCAACCCTTCCAGCGCTTCCTAAGCGCCGGCCACCGCGATGCGCAGTACCTGCAGCGCATTGCGGTTCCGGACGGCGGCTTCGGCCGCCAGTCCTTCCAGCCAGTCATTCAGGCTCCGGGCCTGAGCTTCGGGCCACTTTCGTGCCCCTTCCTGCAGACGCAGCAGCAACTGCCGTTCGGCATCCAGTTCCAGGGCCTTGAGTTGTTCGCGCAAGGTGCTCAGTTGCACGTCGCTGGCCGCGGCGGCTCGCCACTCAATCCGCAGTTTGCGCAGGGGTTCGACCACCTCCTGATACCAGGGCGCAGCCAACTCTTCGAGCGCTTGCAGGCGCTGCTTATCGCAGTCGACCCCCCTTTGGCCAAGCCAGGCGCCACAGAGCAACAGACAGACATTGGCCCCGCCATCCTGCAGTTGCAGGCAGGCCTCCTGCACACCGGGCAGGGCATAGGTCTTCAGGGCAAAGCTCCACAGGTCAGGGGACATATTGCTACTCGCGCCAGTTGCTAACGAAGCTGGTAGACTCCGCCGCCATTATGATTCGACTTCAGAACCTGACTTTACAGCGTGGCCCGCAACGTCTGCTAGAAGACGCCGAGCTAACCCTGCACGCCGGCCAGAAAGCCGGCCTGATCGGTGCCAACGGCGCCGGCAAATCCAGCCTCTTTGCCTTGCTGCGCGGTGAGCTGCACCCGGACTCGGGTGACTGCTTCCTGCCGGCCGACTGGCGCATCGCCCACATGCGCCAGGAGGTCGATACCCTCGAGCGCCTGGCGGTGGACTATGTGCTCGACGGCGACTTGCGCCTGCGCCAGGTGCAGCGTGACCTGGCCGCTGCAGAAGCGGCCCAGGACGGCGCCGCGCAAGCGCGCTTGCACGCCGAGCTGGACAGCGCCGACGGTTACACCGCCGATGCGCGGGCGCGCAAGCTGCTGGCTGGCCTGGGTTTCACCAACGAGCAGATGGACCGTCAGGTCGGCGACTTCTCCGGGGGCTGGCGGATGCGCCTGAACCTGGCGCAGGCGCTGATGTGTCCCTCGGACCTGCTGCTGCTCGACGAACCTACCAACCACTTGGATCTCGACGCCATCATCTGGCTCGAAGAGTGGCTCAAGGGTTACCCCGGCACCTTGCTCCTGATCTCCCACGACCGGGACTTCCTCGATGCCGTGGTCGATCACGTGGCCCACGTCGACCAGCGCAAGATCACCCTCTATCGCGGTGGCTACAGCGCCTTCGAACGCGCCCGTGCCGAGCGTCTGGCCCAGCAGCAGCAAGCCTACGAGAAGCAGCAGGCGCAGCGCGCGCACATGGAAAGCTATATCGCCCGCTTCAAGGCCCAGGCCACCAAGGCCCGGCAGGCACAGAGCCGGATCAAGGCCCTGGAGCGCATGGAGGAGCTGTCGGCGGCACACGTCGATTCGCCCTTCGATTTCACCTTCCGTGAGTCGACGAAGATCTCCAGCCCGCTGATCGACCTCTCCGATGCCCGCCTGGGCTATGGCGAGCGTGCGGTCCTGGAGAAGGTCAAGCTGCAGCTGACTCCGGGCGCGCGGATCGGCCTACTGGGGCCCAACGGCGCCGGCAAGTCGACCCTGATCAAGAACCTCTCCGGCGAACTCCAGCCGCTGTCCGGGCGCCTGACCCGGGGCGAGAACACCGTTGTCGGTTACTTCGCCCAGCATCAGCTCGATTCCCTGGACTCCAAGGCCAGCCCCTTGCTGCATCTGCAGCGCCTGGCGCCCACCGAGCGCGAGCAGACCCTGCGCGACTTCCTCGGCGGCTTCGACTTCCGCGGCGCACGGATCGACGAGCCGGTGCTGAACTTCTCCGGCGGTGAAAAAGCCCGTTTGGCCTTGGCTCTGATTGCCTGGGAGCGGCCCAACCTGCTGCTGCTCGACGAACCCACCAACCACCTGGACCTGGAGATGCGCCTGGCCCTGACCATGGCCCTGCAAGAGTTCAGTGGTGCGGTGCTGGTGGTCTCCCACGATCGCCATCTGCTCAAGAGCACCACCGACAACTTCTTCCTGGTGGCCGACGGCAAGGTCGAAGAGTTCGACGGCGACCTGGACGACTACACCCGTTGGCTGGTGGATTACCGCCAGCGCAATGCCCCGGTCAGCAACACGCCGGTGAACCCGGACAAGACCGACAAGAAGGCCCAGCGCCAGGCCGCCGCGGCGTTGCGTCAGCAACTGGCACCGCACAAGCGCGAGGCCGACAAGCTGGAAGCCGAGTTGGGCAAGGTGCATGAGCGCCTGGCCAAGATCGAGGCCAGCCTGGGCGACAGCGGTTTGTACGAGGCTGCGCGCAAGGATGAGTTGCGGGATCTGCTGGCCGAGCAGGCCAAGCTCAAGACCCGTGAGTCCGAGCTGGAAGAAGCCTGGATGGAGGCCCTGGAACTGCTGGAAAGCATGCAGGCCGAGCTGGAGGCGCTGTCCTGATGGAGGCGCTGCAATTACCGTTGCCGGCCCAGTGGATCGGCCCGTTGTGGATTGGCGTGCAGATCCTGCTGATCCTCCTGGCGGGCTACCTGGCCCAGCGCTTCGTGGCTCGTGGCCTGACCCGCCTGGGCGAGCGCTACCCGTTCCCGCCGCAGTTGCTGATGCCCCTGCGGGGCGGCCTGCGCTGGCTGATCATGGGCAGCGCGGTGATCTTCGTGCTGGAGCGCCTGGGGGTTTCCGCCACGGTGCTGTGGACCGCCCTTTCAGGCTTCGTCGCCGTGGCGGCGGTGGCCTTCTTCGCCATGTGGAGCGTGCTCTCCAACCTGCTCTGCGCGATCCTGATCTTCACGGTTGGCCCGTTCCGCCTGGGTGACGTGGTGGAGCTGGTGGACACCGTCGACAAGCCTGGGGTCAAGGGCCGGGTCGTGGCGATCAACCTGCTGTACACCACCCTGATCGAAGCCGAGGAAGCCGGCACCGGCAGCGCCATGGTCCAGGTGCCCAACAGCCTGTTCTTCCAGCGCTCGGTGCGCCGCTGGCGTGGCACTGATGTGCTGCCCGTGGGCAGCGGCGAGAAGTAACCCCTTCCTCTGTAGCCGCTGCATCACCTTTGGGCGAAAAAAATATGGTCAGCCGCCAAGCGGAGGATTAGCTTAGGCAGTCACGACCAATTCGATCCGAGGTGTGCGATGGTGCTTGAGACATGGCTGGCGTTCTTTGCCGCCAGTTGGGTAATCAGTCTTTCCCCGGGCGCCGGCGCCATTGCGTCGATGTCCTGCGGCCTGCAATACGGTTTCTGGCGCGGCTACTGGAACGCCCTGGGGCTGCAACTGGGCCTGGCCATGCAGATTGCCATTGTCGCGGCCGGTGTCGGGGCCATTCTCGCGGCCTCTGCCACTGCCTTCTATGCCATCAAGTGGTTCGGTGTCGCCTACCTGGTGTACCTGGCGGTCAAGCAGTGGCGTGCGCTGCCCAGCGACCTCAGTGATGACGCCGCCATTCGCCCCATCGGCAAACCCCTGGCCCTGGTGTTTCGCGGTTTCCTGGTAAACATCAGCAACCCCAAGGCGCTGGTGTTCATGCTGGCGGTGTTGCCGCAGTTCATCGACCCCCATGCCCCCCTGGTCAAGCAGTACCTGATTCTCGGCGCCACCATGATCGTGGTCGACCTGATCGTCATGGCCGGCTATACGGGGCTGGCGTCCAAGGTCCTGCGCCTGTTGCGCACCCCGGTCCAGCAGCGGCGGATGAACCGCACCTTCGCCGGCCTGTTCCTCGGCGCTGCGGGTTTTCTGGCAACTATCCGCAAAGCGGCGGCCTAGGTTTGCAGGAACAAGAAAAGGCGACCCACCGGGTCGCCTTTTTCGTTTGCGTGCGGTTTAGCGCAGGATCACTGGCGCCGTGTCCGGCGGCTGGTTGTTGTGCATCGGCGCTTGGCGCGGTTGCTCGCAGCTGTCACGACCCAACTGCCGGGTGACGTCTTCGCCCAGGGGCTTGGACACTTTGCACAAGCAAGGAGAGCGGGTGCTAGCTGGGCGTGGGGCTGGTGGCCTGTGAGCGAAGATGTTTCAGCGGGGCTGATAAGCCTTGAGTGAAACTCGTTGGGAGGGAACAATATGTTACTTCTTATTTCCCTTTGAGATTTATTCATGATTGCCCCTTCCCGTTTACTGGCGTTGCTAGTGTTGCCGGTGCTGGCGCTTTTCAGCTTCAACCTGCTGGCCGATACCGTCGACGGCGCGCCCAAGGCCCTGCATTTGCTGGATTACATTGGCGCGGACTATCCCGCCACGGTCGAGGGGGGCAAGGTCATTGACGAGTCCGAGTACCGTGAGCAGGTGGAGTTTCTCGGCGTCCTGCAGGGGTTGATCGCCGATCTGCCGGCCAAACCGGAAAAGGCTGAACTGGAGCAAGGCGTTGTCAGCCTGCGCAAAGCGGTGGATGACCGCGTCGATGGCAATCAGGTAGCTCGCCAGGCGCGGCAGATGGGGGCTCGGCTGGCGGTAGCCTATGAGGTCAGCCAGGCGCCGATCATCACCCCGGATCCGACCCGTGGCGCGCCGTTGTACGCCCAGCACTGCTCGGTATGCCATGGCGAGCAGGGCGCCGGCGATGGTCCGGCGGGCGTGGGCATGACCCCACCACCGGCCAACCTGCGGGATGTCGAACGTCTCGACCGCCTGAGCCTGTATGCCATCTACAACACCCTGGGGTTGGGCGTGGAAGGCACCGACATGCCGTCCTTCGCTGATCAACTGGATGATCGCCAGCGTTGGGACTTGGCCACCTACATCGCCAGTTTCAGCGCCGACCCTGCGGCCGCCAAGGGCGAGCAGAGCTTCAATCTGGCCGACCTGGCCCGGCAGACACCGGGTGAAGTACTGGCCGCCCAGGGCCCTCAGGCAGCCGCGACTTTCCGCGCCCAGCGGGCCCAGCCGCCTCAGGTCAAGCGGGGGCCGGCGCAGTTGCTGGACTACACCGCATCGACCCTGGACAAGAGCCTGGCGGCCTATCGCAGCGGTGATCGCGAACAGGCCTACGATCTGTCGGTAGCGGCGTACCTGGAAGGTTTCGAGCTGGTAGAAAGCTCCCTGGACAACGTCGATGCCAACGTCCGCAAAGACACCGAAAAGGCCCTGATGGCCTACCGGCAGTCGTTGCAGGACGGTTTGCCGGTGGCCCAGGCCGAACAGCGTCTGGACGCGGCCAAGGCCAAGCTCAAGGAGTCCGCCGAGCTTCTGGGCGGCGACAGCCTGAGCTGGTCTCTGAGTTTTATTTCCGGCCTGCTGATCCTGCTGCGCGAAGGCCTGGAAGCGATCCTGGTGCTGGCGGCCATCCTCGCCTTCCTGCGTAACACCGGCCAGCAATCGGCGGTGCGCAGTGTCAACGTCGGCTGGGGACTGGCCTTGCTGGCCGGCCTGGGTACCTGGGCCTTGGCGGCCTACGTGATCGATGTCAGCGGTTCCCAGCGTGAACTGCTCGAAGGCGCCACCGCGCTGTTCGCCAGTGTCATGGTGCTGTGGCTCGGGGTGTGGATGCATGACCGCCGGCATGCGGCGGCCTGGCAGGACTACATCAAGAGCAGCCTGGTGGGCGGCGGCGGGCGTTTCGGCTTTGCTGTGCTGGCGTTCTTCTCGGTCTATCGCGAGCTGTTCGAAGTGATCCTGTTCTACGAAACCCTGTGGCTGCAGGCCGGCCCTGCCGGGCACAACGCGGTACTGGCCGGTGGCGCCACCGCCCTGGTGCTGCTGGTGGGGCTGGCCTGGGTGATCCTGCGGGGCTCGGCCAAGCTGCCCCTGGCGCTGTTCTTCGGCATCAACGCGGCACTGCTCTGCGCCTTGTCGGTGGTGTTCGCCGGGCACGGCGTCAAGGCGTTGCAGGAAGCGGGTATCTTCGGTACGCGGCCAGTGCCGTTCTTCGACTTCGACTGGCTGGGTATTCATGCCGACGCCTACTCGCTGGGTGCCCAGGCGGTGGCGATCCTGGCGATCGTGGTGCTCTACAGCCGCAGTCGCATGAGTGAGAAGCGCCGCGTGCAGGCTTCCTGAGCCGGCGTAGTTGATTGCGGGCAAGCCCGCTCCTGAAGGGGCGGCTTGCCCGTTCTGCATTCTGGAGGGAGAACATTCAATGCGTGTCTGGATCGATGCCGATGCCTGCCCCAAGGCGGCCAAGGATCAAGTAGTGCGCTTCGCCCTGAAGCGCCAGTTCGAAGTGGTGCTGGTGGCCGGACAGGCGCAGATCAAGCCGGCCTTCGCCTGCGTCAGGCTGATCGTGGTGCCCAGCGGCCCGGATGCCGCCGACGATTACCTGGTGGAGCACGCAGTGCCCGGTGAACTGGTGATCTGCAGTGACGTGCCGCTGGCCGACCGCCTGGTGAAAAAGGGCGTGGCGGCCCTGGACCCGCGGGGCAAGGAGTTCGACGCACAGAACATGGGCGAGCGCCTGGCGGTGCGCAACCTGTTTACCGACCTGCGTGAACAGGGGCAGGTCAGTGGTGGGCAAGCGCCCTATGGCGACCGGGAAAAACAGGCCTTCGCCAACGCCCTGGACCGCATCCTGACGCGCTTGGCGCGCCAGGCCTGAGGGGCGCTCGCTAGAGGCTCACTTGTCGCCTTCGTGGGTCAGCTCCAGCACCCGGTCCACCAGTTTGTTGATGCCCGAGGCCGCTTCGCTGATGGATTTCGCCAGCATGTAGGCGGGGGTGCTCACCAGTTTGCGCGCCTTGTCTTCGATGATCTCGCCCACTGCGCATTCGGCGTGGGTGGCGCCCATCTTGCCCAGGGCGGCTGCGGTGTCGGCATCGTTGCCGATGGTGCAGGTCACGCCGGGGCCGTAGATCTTCGCGGCCATGGCCGGGGCGATGCACATCAGGCCCACCGGCTTGCCGGCTTCGGCAAAGGCTTCGGCCAGGGCCAGGACGTCGGCCTGGACTGTGCAGGCAGCGCCTTCGGTGGCGAAGCTGGAGAGGTTCTTGGCTGCCCCGAAGCCACCGGGAATGATCAGCGCATCGAAGTCTTCGACGCGGGCTTCGCGCAGGTCCTTGACCTCACCCCGGGCGATGCGCGCCGATTCCACCAGCACGTTGCGGGTCTCGGCCATGGTTTCGCCGGTCAGGTGGTTGAGCACATGCATCTGGGGGATGTTCGGGGCGAAGCACTGCACCTGGGCGCCGCGTTGGTCGAGGCGCAGCAGGGTGATCACGCTTTCGTGGATTTCGGCGCCGTCGAACACGCCGCAACCGGAAAGGATCACTGCAACTTTTTTGCTCATGGGTTTTTCTCCAGATTCATGGCGCTAAATGTCCGCCTGTTTGTCACACCTGGCCATAGGGGGATGGAGTCGTCGGACCTAATCTTGGTTATCGATTTCGATCGGGTCGCGCCATGAACCTCATCCTCTATGCGGTGCCGTTTTTCTTTGTGTTGATTGTTGCTGAATTGTTGGCCGATCGCTGGCGGGGAGTGAATAACTACCGGGTTGCCGATGCGGTCAATAGCATCAGCACCGGCGTGTTGTCCACCACCACGGGCCTGCTGACCAAGGGGCTGGGCCTGGTCACTTATACCTTCGCCCTCCAGCACTGGGGGCTGTTCGAGCTGCCGGCGCACAGCCTCTGGGTGTGGATCGGGGCCTTTGTCCTGTACGACTTCTGCTACTACTGGCTGCATCGCTGCGGTCATGAACGCAATATCCTCTGGGCCGCTCACTCGGTGCACCACCAGAGCGAGGACTACAACCTCTCCACGGCTCTGCGCCAGACCAGCACCGGCTTCCTGTTGAGCTGGATCTTCTACCTGCCCCTGGCGGTACTCGGGGTGCCGCTGGTGGTGTTCGTCACGGTGGCAGCCCTCAATCTGCTGTATCAGTTCTGGGTACATACCCGGCACATCGGCAAGCTGGGCTGGTACGAATGGTTCTTCGTGACCCCCTCCAATCACCGGGCCCATCACGCGCAGAACGCTCTTTATATGGATCGCAACTACGGCGGGGTGTTCATTCTCTGGGACCGGCTGTTCGGCACCTACCAGGAAGAGGACGACAACGAGCCCGTGGTGTTCGGCGTGACGACTCCGCTGGCCAGTTGGAACCCGCTGTGGGCCAATCTGCAGTTCTATGCCCAGCTCTGGAATGATGCCCGGCGCACCGAGCATGTGCGGGACAAGCTGCGGATCTGGTTCATGCGCACCGGCTGGCGCCCGGCGGATGTGCAGGACCGTTATCCCCTGGCCAAGCCGGAGCTGAGCCAGTTTCGCAAATTCGAGGTGGCCCTGGATGTGCGGCGTCAGGTGTACGTGGTGCTGCAGTTCGCGGTGTATGTAGCCCTGGGCAGCTACCTGATGAATGCCCAGAGCAGCCTGTCGGTCCAGGCACTGCTGCTGGGCTGGGGCGCTATGGCCTTGGGGCTGTTCGTACTGGGCGCGGCTCTGGAGGATCGGCCCTGGAGCCTGAAACTGGAAGGGGCGCGGCTGCTGCTGAATCTGCCCCTGGTATGGCTGGCGCCGCTGGTCGGTCTGTGGCCGGCCAGCCCCTTGGCCTGGGTAGCGCTGGGCAGCTACAGCCTGCTGAGTGTCTGCGGGCTGTATGGCTGCGGCTCGCGTGTTACTCGGCTGGCGTCTTAGGTTCCCGGGCGGAGGCCTGTTCGGCTTCGTAGATCTGCTTGGCCAGGCGTGCGTTCTTGAAGCGCCGGCGCAGCCACAGGCCGAAGCCCAGGACCAGCAGGGCGCCCAGCACCCACAGCTCGTACTTCTTGATGCTGCCGAGCATGCCTTCCATGACTGCGCCGAAATGGTAGGCCGCCTGGGCCAGGGCTATGGCCCAGATCGCTGCGCCGATACCGTTGAGCAGCAGGTAGCGGCCCGGCGGATAGCCGGACAGGCCGATGGCCACCGGCATCACGGTGCGCAGCCCGTAGACGAAGCGAAAGCTCAGTACCCAGATATCCGGGTGCTTGCGGATATGCTCCAGCGCCCGGTCACCCATCATTTGCCAGCGCGGTTTGCGCGCCAGCAGCTTGCGGCCATGCTTGCGCCCCAGGAAGTACCACAGCTGGTCACCGGCGTAGCTGCCGAAGAAGGCAACCACCATCACCAGGTTGATATCCATGTATCCGCGGAACGCGAGAAATCCGGCAAGAACCAGAATGGTTTCGCCTTCGAAAAACGTGCCGAGAAAGAGGGCGAAGTAGCCGAAATCCTGAAGAAATTGTTGGAGCATTGTCTGGATGCTGGCGAAATGAACGCGCAGCCTACCCCTTCGACGACGTTCGGGAAAGTATCGAAATGTGTCTCGACGTGAACAATCCGGCCAATGACAATGAGTGTTGCTGCCGGTCAACAGCTTGAGCACAACTGTCATCTGTTCGTCATAATGCCCGCTTATAACTGTCCCGCTCGTCCGCCAGCGCGAGCCCTGGAGTCCGCCGTGAGCTTTACCCCCGCCAACCGTCTGTTTCCAGCCACTCGTCTGCGGCGCAACCGTCGCGATGACTTTTCCCGCCGTCTGGTGCGGGAAAACCGCCTGAGCGTGGATGACCTGATCCTGCCGGTGTTCGTGCTCGAGGGTGAGAATCGCCGCGAAGCGGTGGCTTCGATGCCCGGGGTCGAGCGCCTGACCATCGACCTGCTGCTGGAAGAGGCGGCGAACTGGGTCGAACTGGGAATTCCGGCACTGGCACTGTTTCCGGTGACGCCCGGGGCGCTCAAGTCCCTGGATGCGGCCGAGGCCTGGAACCCCGACGGCATCGCCCAGCGTGCCACCCGCGCCCTGCGCGAACGCTTTCCGGCCCTGGGGGTGATCACCGACGTTGCCCTTGACCCGTTCACTACCCATGGCCAGGACGGCATCCTCGACGAACAGGGTTATGTGCAGAACGACATCACCGTCGACGCCCTGGTGCGCCAGGCCCTGTCCCATGCCGAGGCCGGCGCCCAGGTGGTGGCACCGTCGGACATGATGGACGGGCGGGTCCAGGCGATCCGCGAGGCCCTGGAACTGGCCGGGCATGCCAACGTGCGCATCATGGCTTACTCGGCCAAGTACGCCAGCGCCTACTACGGCCCCTTCCGCGATGCGGTGGGCTCGGCGCTGAACCTGGGCAAGGCCGACAAGGCCTCGTACCAGATGGACCCGGCCAACGGCCAGGAAGCCCTGCATGAAGTGGCGGCGGACCTCGCCGAAGGCGCGGACATGGTCATGGTCAAGCCGGGCATGCCGTACCTGGACATCCTCTGGCGGGTCAAAGATGAATTCAAGGTGCCGACCTTTGTCTATCAGGTCAGCGGCGAATACGCCATGCACATGGCAGCAATCCAGAATGGTTGGTTGGGTGAGGGGGTTATTCTTGAATCCCTGACCGCTTTTAAACGTGCAGGTGCCGATGGCATCCTGACTTACTTTGCCGTTCGTGCTGCTCAATTGTTACGAGAGCAAAAATAGCCCTCCCAGGAACACGCGATGAATACTGAAGGACTCTCAGAAGTTGCCGTAAAAGAAGCTCAGCCGGTGGTCGAGCAAGTGGTGGAGACCCCGCCGGAGCTGGAGCCAGTGGCCCCGGCCGCGGTGGCCGAGACGCAACCGGCACCGGCCATCGTCATTCCCAACCTGGATGACAGCAGCCTGTACATCCACCGCGAGCTGTCGCAGCTGCAATTCAACATCCGCGTGCTGGAGCAGGCACTGGATGAGTCCTATCCGTTGCTGGAGCGCCTGAAGTTCCTGCTGATCTTCTCCAGCAACCTGGACGAGTTCTTCGAGATCCGCGTGGCGGGCCTGAAAAAGCAGATCACCTTCGCTCGCGAACAGGCCGGTGCCGACGGTCTGCAGCCGCACCAGGCGCTGGCGCGCATCAGTGAACTGGTGCACGGGCATGTCGACCGCCAGTACGCGATCCTCAACGACATCCTGTTGCCGGAACTGGAAAAACATCAGATCCGTTTCATCCGTCGCCGCTACTGGACCACCAAGCTCAAGACCTGGGTTCGCCGCTATTTCCGCGACGAGATCGCGCCGATCATCACCCCTATCGGCCTGGACCCGACGCACCCTTTCCCATTGCTGGTGAACAAGAGCCTGAACTTCATCGTCGAGCTGGAAGGCATCGACGCCTTCGGTCGCGATTCGGGCCTGGCGATCATCCCCGCGCCGCGCCTGCTGCCGCGGATCATCAAGGTGCCGGAAGAAGTCGGCGGTCCTGGTGACAACTATGTATTCCTCTCGTCGATGATCCACGCCCACGCCGATGACCTGTTCCAGGGCATGAAGGTAAAAGGCTGCTATCAGTTCCGCCTGACCCGAAACGCCGACCTGGCAGTGGACACCGAGGACGTCGAAGACCTGGCCCGTGCGCTGCGAGGCGAGCTGTTCTCCCGTCGCTACGGTGACGCGGTGCGCCTGGAGGTGGCCGACACCTGCCCCAAGCACCTGTCGGACTACCTGCTCAAGCAGTTCAACCTGCACGAGACCGAGCTGTACCAGGTCAACGGCCCGGTGAACCTGACGCGGCTGTTCAGCATCACCGGCCTGGACAGCCACCCGGAGCTGCAATACACCCCGTTCACTCCGCAGATCCCCAAGCTGCTGCAGAACAGCGAGAACATCTTCAGCGTCATCAGCAAGCAGGACATCCTGCTGCTGCACCCGTTCGAATCCTTCACCCCGGTGGTCGACCTGCTGCGCCAGGCTGCCAAGGATCCGCATGTGCTGGCAGTGCGCCAGACCCTGTACCGCAGCGGCGCCAACTCTGAGATCGTCGACGCCCTGGTGGACGCGGCGCGCAACGGCAAGGAGGTCACCGCGGTGATCGAATTGCGTGCGCGGTTTGACGAAGAGTCCAACCTGCAGATGGCCAGCCGTCTGCAGGCGGCCGGTGCGGTGGTGATCTACGGCGTGGTGGGGTTCAAGACCCACGCCAAGATGATGCTGATCCTGCGTCGCGAAGCCGGCGAGATCGTGCGTTATGCGCACCTGGGCACCGGCAACTACCACGCGGCCAACGCCCGTCTGTACACCGACTACAGTCTGCTGACCTCCGACGATGCCTTGTGCGAGGACGTGGGCAAGCTGTTCAGCCAGCTGATCGGCATGGGCAAGACCCTGCGCATGAAGAAGTTGCTGCATGCGCCGTTCACCCTGAAGAAGGGCATGCTCGACATGATCGCCCGGGAGACTCAGTTCGCCCTGGACGGCAAACCGGCGCACATCATCGCCAAGTTCAACTCATTGACCGATCCGAAGATCATTCGCGCGCTGTACAAGGCCAGCCAGTCGGGCGTGCGCATCGACCTGGTGGTGCGTGGCATGTGCTGCCTGCGTCCGGGCATTGCCGGGGTCTCGCACAACATCCACGTGCGCTCGATCATCGGCCGCTTCCTGGAGCACACCCGGGTGTTCTACTTCCTCAATGGCGGCGAGGAACAGATGTTCCTTTCCAGCGCCGACTGGATGGAGCGCAACCTCGACAAGCGGGTCGAAACCTGCTTCCCGGTGGAGGGCAAGAAGCTGATTCTGCGGGTCAAGAAAGAGTTGGAGAGCTATCTCACCGACAACACCCACAGCTGGAGCCTGCAGTCCGACGGCCGCTATATCCGCAACACGCCGACCGGCAACCAGAACCCGCGCAGTGCCCAGGCAACCCTGCTGGAGCGCCTTGGCAGCCCGGTGCTGCCGGTGCGCTAAGCGCGTCAGGCGTCGCCGATAATAAAAAGGCCAGCCCGATCACCGGGCTGGCCTTTTTTGTGCGGCTTGCAAGAACTGTGGGAGCTGGCTTGCCAGCGAAGGCGCCCCTGAGGGCGATGCAAGGGTTCGCGGCCTTTTCGCCGGCAAGCCGGCTCCTGCAGCTCCGTGGCAGGGTCAGTTGACGTTGAGCACGATGCCCACCCGGGTCAGCCATTCGGCCTCCAGGGCGAAGTCGGCCTGGGTCAGCTGGTTTTCATCCAGCCAGTTTTCCGGGAACTCCACGTCCAGCTGATCGCCCAGGGCGCTGAGGCTCACCTGAGGCATCTGCTGGGTGCCACGGATGTGATGGAAGAGGATGGCGAAACGCAGCAGCACGCACAGCCGGATCAGCTTGATGCCGTCGTCGCCGAACTCGGCGAATTTTTCCTTGGGGATGTTGCGGCGGTGGCCGCGCACCAGGAGAGCCAGCATCTGCTGGTCTTCCCGGGAGAAACCCGCCAGGTCCGAGTGCTCGATCAGGTAGGCACCGTGCTTGTGGTAGTGATAGTGGGCGATGTCCAGCCCCACTTCATGGACCTTGGCCGCCCAGCCCAGCAGTTCGCGCCAGATGCCGTCTTCCAGGTCCCAGTCCGCGGCAACCTGGTCGAAGGCGCGCAGGGCCTTGCCTTCTACGCGCGAGGCTTGTTCCAGGTCGACGTGGTAGCGCTCCATCAGCGAGCTGAGGGTGCGTTCACGGACGTCTTCGTGATGATGGCGGCCCAGCAGATCGTAGAGCACGCCTTCACGCAGGGCGCCTTCGCAGTGGTCCATGCGTTGCAGTTCCAGGGCATCGAAGATCGCTTCGAGAATTGCCAGGCCGGCGGGGAAGATCGCCCGGCGGTCGGGCTTGATACCTTCGAAGTCGATCTTCTCGGCGTCGCCGAGCTTGAACAGCTTGCGCTTGAGCCAGGCCAGCCCTTCGGCGTTGACCTCGCCGCTGCCCTGGCCGCCAGCCTTGAGGGCCAGGCCAATGGCGCGAATGGTTCCGGACGAGCCGATGGCTTCGTCCCAGGTCAGGCGATGCAGGGCATGTTCGATGCTCATGATCTCCAGGCGTGCGGCGGTGTAGGCCTGGGCATAGCGGGCAGGGGTGATCTTGCCGTCGCGGAAATAGCGCTGGGTGAAGCTTACGCAGCCCATCTGCAGGCTCTCGCGCAGCAGGGGTTCGAAGCGCTGGCCGATGATGAATTCGGTACTGCCGCCGCCGATGTCGGCCACCAGGCGCTTGCCCGGGGTGTCGGCGAGGGTGTGGGACACCCCGAGGTAGATCAGGCGGGCTTCTTCACGGCCGGAGATGACTTCCACCGGGTGGCCGAGGATTTCCTCGGCACGGCGAATGAACTCGCCGCGGTTGCGGGCTTCGCGCAGGGCGTTGGTGCCGACGATGCGCACCGTGCCCTGGGGCATGCCGTTGATCAGTTGGGCGAAGCGCTTGAGGCAGTCGAGACCGCGCTGCATGGATTCTTCGTTGAGCTGGCGTTCTTCGTCGATGCCGGCGGCCAGTTGAACCTTTTCTCCGAGCCGCTCGAGAATGCGGATTTCACCGTTCCGGGCCTTGGCCACGACCATGTGAAAGCTGTTGGAGCCCAGATCGATCGCGGCGATCAGGGACAGATTCTTGGCTTGGGATTGGGGCATGGTGGGGGGTCTCGGTCGATAACCTCGCCATCCTGCCACGATCAACGGCTCGCGCCAACGCGCAGTGTCCAATGCGTTGATTCAACGCATAAAAGCCTGCGCCGGGGCGGTGGGCCGGCGGTTCCCTGGCCAGTAAAGATCCCGTTCAATCGGGCGAGCCGCTCCTTGGCAGCCAGGCAAAGACCCAGCTGCAACAGGTGCGTGGTGCCGGCCGGGGTTGCCGAATGGCCTGTGCAACCCGCGTAACGTCCCCAGCTGAGCTATACCCAAACTCGTGGGGCACCATAGTTAGAGTCAATCATCTCCGGCTTCCTGAACGCGGGAAGGGCAGATATGATGGGCCACGTTTTTTTGCTTACAACCTGGAGAATTCCATGAGCAGCGATCTTATCAAACACGTCAGCGACGCCAGCTTCGAGGCCGACGTACTCAAAGCCGAAGGCGCTGTACTGGTCGACTACTGGGCCGAGTGGTGTGGCCCATGCAAAATGATCGCTCCGGTTCTGGACGAAATTGCTGAAACCTACAAGGGCAAGCTGACCGTTGCCAAGCTGAACATCGACGAGAACCAGGAAACCCCGGCCAAGCATGGCGTGCGTGGTATCCCGACCTTGATGCTGTTCAAGAACGGCAACGTCGAAGCTACCAAGGTTGGCGCACTGTCGAAGTCGCAACTGGCTGCCTTCCTCGACGCCAACATCTAAGCGTCGATTTTCAGTGCCCTGGAAAAGCCCCGCAAAATGCGGGGCTTTTTCGTAATTGAGGGCTAGACGCTCCGAAACTCAGGTGTTACATTCGGCCCCGCACTGGTTTCTCCATTGCCCCCTGCAAGCCGTCGCCGACGCTCTCCTTTTCGAATTAGTACGCGATCCTGTCGCCTTCTCTGCGGCGCGGCCTCATTAAGCCAAAAGCTTAATTTCCCCCCTCTATAAATGATTACGTCATTCCTATATGAATCTGACTGAACTCAAGCAAAAGCCGATTACCGAACTGCTCGAATTGGCCGAACAGATGGGCATAGAAAATATGGCCCGTTCGCGCAAGCAGGACGTGATTTTCTCCCTGCTGAAAAAGCACGCGAAAAGCGGTGAGGAAATCTCCGGTGATGGCGTGCTGGAGATCCTCCAGGACGGCTTCGGCTTCCTTCGCTCTGCTGACGCCTCCTATCTCGCTGGCCCGGACGATATCTACGTCTCGCCAAGCCAGATCCGTCGCTTCAACTTGCGCACCGGTGACACCATCGTTGGCAAGATCCGCCCTCCCAAGGAAGGCGAGCGTTACTTCGCGCTGCTCAAGGTCGATACCATCAACTACGACCGCCCAGAGAACGCCAAGAACAAGATTCTGTTCGAAAACCTGACGCCGCTGTTCCCGACCGTGCGCATGAAGATGGAAGCCGGCAACGGTTCCACCGAAGACCTGACCGGTCGTGTGATCGATCTGTGCGCCCCGATCGGTAAAGGCCAGCGTGGTCTGATCGTTGCTCCGCCAAAGGCGGGCAAGACCATCATGCTGCAGAACATCGCGTCGAACATCACGCGCAACAACCCTGAAGTTCATCTGATCGTGCTGCTGATCGACGAGCGTCCGGAAGAAGTGACCGAAATGCAGCGCACCGTGCGCGGCGAAGTGGTCGCCTCCACCTTCGACGAGCCGCCAACCCGCCACGTGCAAGTGGCCGAGATGGTGATCGAGAAGGCCAAGCGCCTGGTCGAACACAAGAAGGACGTGGTGATCCTGCTGGACTCCATCACCCGTCTGGCCCGTGCCTACAACACCGTGATCCCGAGCTCCGGCAAGGTCCTGACCGGTGGTGTCGATGCCCACGCCCTGGAGAAACCGAAGCGTTTCTTCGGCGCCGCGCGGAACATCGAGGAAGGCGGCTCGCTGACCATCATCGCTACCGCGCTGGTTGAAACCGGCTCGAAGATGGATGAAGTGATCTACGAAGAGTTCAAGGGTACCGGCAACATGGAACTGCCCCTGGACCGCAAGATCGCTGAAAAGCGCGTCTTCCCGGCCATTAACATCAACCGTTCCGGCACTCGCCGCGAAGAGTTGCTGACCGCCGACGACGAGCTGCAGCGCATGTGGATCCTGCGCAAGCTGCTGCATCCCATGGATGAAGTCGCTGCCATCGAATTCCTGGTCGACAAGTTGAAACAGACCAAGACCAACGATGAGTTCTTCCTGTCGATGAAACGCAAGTAAATCGATCAGGCCAGCAAGAGCCGGGGAAACCCGGCTTTTTGCTATCTGACATTCTCTATTCTGAACCTGTGGGTTCGGCGCTAAACTGCCTGCCCCGAATGCCACGGCGAAAACGAGGCTCACGCATGCAGTATCGCGACTTGCGCGACTTTATCAGCGGCCTGGAACAGCGCTCGGAACTCAAGCGCATCCAGGTTCCGGTGTCCCCAGTGCTGGAAATGACCGAGGTCTGCGATCGCACCTTGCGTGCCAAAGGCCCGGCCCTGCTGTTTGAAAACCCCACCGGTTATGACATCCCCGTGCTCGGCAACCTGTTCGGCACCCCCGAGCGCGTGGCCCTGGGCATGGGCGCCGAGGCGGTCAGCGAACTGCGCGAGATCGGCAAGCTGCTGGCGTTCCTCAAGGAGCCGGAGCCGCCCAAGGGGCTCAAGGACGCCTGGTCCAAGCTGCCGATCTTCCGCAAGATCATTTCCATGGCGCCCAAGGTGGTCAAGGATGCGGTGTGCCAGGAAGTGGTGATCGAAGGCGACGACGTCGACCTTGGCATGCTGCCGGTGCAGACCTGCTGGCCGGGCGATGTCGGCCCGCTGATCACTTGGGGCCTGACCGTGACCAAGGGCCCGAACAAGGACCGGCAGAACCTGGGTATCTATCGTCAGCAGGTGATCGGCCGCAACAAGGTGATCATGCGCTGGCTGAGCCACCGCGGCGGCGCGCTGGATTACCGCGAGTGGTGCGAGAAGCACCCGGGCCAGCCGTTCCCGGTGTCGGTGGCGCTGGGCGCGGACCCGGCGACCATTCTCGGCGCCGTGACCCCGGTGCCGGACAGCCTTTCCGAATACGCCTTTGCCGGCCTGCTGCGGGGCAACCGCACTGAGCTGGTGAAGTGCCGCGGTAACGACCTGCAGGTTCCGGCCACGGCTGAAATCATCCTTGAAGGGGTGATCCATCCCGGCGAGATGGCCGATGAAGGCCCGTACGGCGACCACACTGGCTACTACAACGAGGTCGACAGCTTTCCGGTGTTCACCGTGGAGCGCATCACCCACCGCATCAAGCCGATCTACCACAGCACCTACACCGGCCGGCCGCCCGATGAGCCGGCGATCCTCGGCGTCGCGCTGAACGAGGTCTTCGTGCCGATCCTGCAGAAGCAGTTTCCGGAAATCACCGACTTCTACCTGCCGCCCGAAGGCTGTTCCTACCGCATGGCGGTGGTGACCATGAAGAAGCAGTACCCGGGCCACGCCAAGCGGGTCATGCTGGGTGTCTGGTCGTTTTTGCGACAGTTCATGTACACCAAGTTCGTTATCGTCACCGACGACGATATCAATGCCCGGGACTGGAACGATGTGATCTGGGCCATCACCACGCGCATGGACCCCAAGCGCGACACGGTGATGATCGACAACACCCCGATCGACTACCTCGACTTCGCCTCGCCGGTGTCTGGCCTGGGTTCGAAGATGGGGCTCGATGCGACTCACAAGTGGCCTGGAGAAACCACCCGAGAGTGGGGCCGGGTCATCGTCAAGGATGAGGCGGTCACCCGCCGGATCGATGCCATCTGGAATCAGTTAGGAATAGATTGATGCGTGTAACCTTGCAGCCCTCCGGAGCCGTGCTTGAGACGCTGCCCGGCGAGCGGATTCTCGATGCGGCGCGGCGCCTGGGCTATGAATGCCCGCAGAGCTGCCGCAATGGCAACTGTCATGTCTGTGCGGCGCTGCTGGTGGAGGGCAGCGTGCAGCAAGCTGGCGACGTGCGTGATCACGGCGAGTTCTACACTTGCATTGCAGAGCCGCTGGAAGACTGCATCGTGCTGTGGGATGGCGTCCTTGCGCTGGGAGAATTGCCGGTGCGCAGCCTGTCGTGTCAGCTTACTGAATGCCTGGAGGTCGGCGGCGATGTCTGGCGGGTCAGGCTGCGGGCACCGGCCGGCAAGCCGCCGCGCTATCACGCCGGGCAGTACCTGATGCTGGAGCGGGATAACGGTGAGAAGTCGGCCTTTTCCCTGGCATCGGCGCCTCACAGCGGGCGAGATCTGGAACTGCATGTGCTGGTGCGCGAGAACAGTGCGCAAAGCCTGATGGAGCAACTGCAGCGCAACCGCATGGCTCGGGTGCAGTTGCCTTTTGGCGACACCCACCTGGCCGAGTTGCCGGATGGGCCGCTGGTGCTGATCGCCGCCGGTACCGGCATGGCGCAGATGCACAGCCTGATCGAGCATTGTCGGGCCGCCGGCTTCAAGCATCCGGTGCACCTGTACTGGGGCGTGCGCCGGCCGGAAGATTTCTACCAGCTGGAACACTGGGACGAGTGGCAGCAACTGCCCAACCTCTACCTGCACAAAGTGGTCAGCGACCTGTGTGGCTGGGAGGGGCGCTGCGGCATGCTGCATGAAGCGGTGTGCGAGGACATTACCGACCTGTCGGCGGTACACGTTTACGCCAGCGGCTCGCCGGCGATGATCTACGCCACCCTGGATGCGCTGGTGAGTGCCGGGATGGATGCCCACCAAATGCGCGCCGACGTGTTTGCCTACGCCCCGCGGCCCTGACTGCATCGGGCCTGCGCGGCGCGTTATAACTCTGTATATAGCCTATCGGTATTTATCTAATTAAATAAATGCCGGTAGGTTATATATAAGCCTCCAACTTAAGTGCCACTGCTTAGTGGCACTTAACTTGCCTTGAAACTCATGTGTCTTGCAGTTACTGCCAAGCGTTCTATTAAGTAACTTCTTTTACGCGGGGAGCCGAACGCTATTCGCCATGACAGCCCTTGAATCCAGTTTTCTGAATCTGGCTTACCCTCCACGGCTCGATCTGGGCCCGCAGCTGACGCACGACCAACTTCGCAGTTCCATGCAATCCACCATGGCCCGGCACAAGGGTGGGCCGGTGTGGCTGTTCGCCTACGGTTCACTGATCTGGCGGCCGGAATGCTCGGCGGTCGAACGCAAGCGGGGCAGGGTGCATGGTTATCATCGCGGCCTGTACCTGTGGTCCCACGAGCATCGCGGCACGCCGGAGCTGCCGGGGCTGGTGTTCGGCCTGGATCGTGGCGGCTCCTGCAGCGGCTTCGCCTATCGGCTGCCGGAAGAGCAACTGGACGCCTCGCTGTACGCCCTGTGGCAGCGTGAAATGCCTTATCCATCCTATCGCCCGCACTGGCTCAACTGCCGCCTTGAGGATGGCAGCCAGGTTCAGGCCCTGGGCTTTGTGCTGGAGCGACACCTGCCCAGCTATGCCGGCAATCTGCCGGACGATGTCCTGAACCAGGTGTTCGAAAGCGCTTGCGGGCGGTATGGCACCACCCGCGATTATGTCGAACAGACGGTCCAGGCCCTGCGCAGCCACGCCATGCCAGATCGCAACCTGGAGGCGCGGCTCAAGCGCTGCAAGGGGGCGGACGCCCATTGAGGCCCTGTTGCCGGTCTTAGCGCACCTGCACCACGACCTTGCCCACCGCTCTGCGCTGGCCGAGATCATCGATGGCTCGCGCAGCCTCCGTCAGCGGATAGACCTGGGAGACCAGCGGCTTGAGCTTGCCCTCGGCGAACCAGCCGAACAGTTGCTGGAAGTTCGCCGCATTGTCCTGGGGCTGGCGCTGGGCGAAGGAGCCCCAGAACACACCCACCACCGCTGCACCCTTGAGCAGGGCCAGGTTCACCGGTAGCTCGGGGATGCGCCCGCTGGCGAACCCCACCACCAGCAGCCGGCCGTTCCAGGCGATGGAGCGGATGGCCTGGTCGAACAGGTCGCCGCCCACCGGGTCGTAGATCACATCCGCGCCATTGCCGCCGGTCAGGCGCTTGATCTCGTCCTTCAGGCTGCTTTCGCTGTAGTTGATCAGCTCATCGGCACCGGCAGCCTTGGCCACGGCGAGCTTTTCCGCGCTGCTGGCAGCGGCAATCACCCGGGCGCCCATGGCCTTGCCGATTTCCACGGCGGCCAGCCCGACCCCGCCCGAGGCACCAAGCACCAGCAAGGTTTCACCGGGCTGCAGGTTGCCGCGCTGCTTGAGGGCGTGCATCGAGGTGCCGTAGGTCATGCTGAAGGCGGCGGCTGTATTGAAGTCCATGGCGGCGGGAATCGGCAGCACGTTGTAACCGGGGACGGCCACCTGCTCGGCGAAGCTGCCCCAGCCGGTCAGGGCCATGACCCGGTCACCGGCCTTGAGGTGGCCGACCTTCTCATCCACTGCGCTGACTACGCCGGCCGCTTCGCCCCCCGGGGAGAAGGGGAATGGCGGCTTGAACTGGTACTTGCCCTCGATGATCAGGGTGTCCGGGAAGTTGACGCCTGCGGCATGCACTTCCAGCAGGATCTCGTTCTTCTTCGGCACGGGGCTTGCGACCTCTTCCAGCACCAGCGTTTCGGCAGGGCCGAAGGCTTTGCACAGCACGGCTTTCATCAGGGCTATTCCTTTGGGAGTGGTGGCCGATAAGTGTAGGAGTGTGAATCAGGCGGTCAACGAGCATGCCCGGTCCTGATGACCAGCCATAAGCTTGTGCTTGTGCTTGTGCTTGTGCTTGGGCTCAGGCGGGCGGGCCTTTATGCTAGGCCGCAAACCGGATTAAGGAGCGAATTGTGAAAGCGTGGATCATGTTGCTGCTGGCCCTCTCCCTGCCCATGGCAGCGATGGCCGAAGAGGCCAAAGAAGGTGAAGCACCGAAAGTCAGCTACATCAGCCTGAACCCACCCTTCGTGGGCAACTACGGCCTGGACGGCGGCCCTAAACTCAAGGTCTACAAGGCCGACGTGGCCCTGCGAGTAACCGGCGACGCCTCGGCCCAGGCGGTCAAGGCCAACGAGCCGCTGATCCGCAACCAGTTGGTGGCGCTGTTCGCCCAGCAGACCAGCGACACCATGAATAACGTCGAAGCCAAGGAAAAGCTGCGCCAGGAAGCCCTCAAGCAGGTGCAGCAAGTCATGAACGACGAAACCGGCAAGCCGGTGGTGGAAGACCTGCTGTTCAACAACCTGATCATTCAGTAAGCCTGCCCCCGCTACAGGCGTAGGAGCTGGCTTGCCAGCGAAGGCGTCCCTGCGGCCCTTCGCCGGCAAACCGGCCCCTACGCGGTGTGGGTCATGAAGCCAGGCTCTTGCGAAAGCGCGCCAGGGCGATGGCGAAGAACACCAGGCCGATGGTCGCCAGGGCCAGCAGGTCGGGCCAGACCACACTGACTCCCGCATCGCGGAACAGGATCGCCGCGCTGAGGCTGACGAAGTGCGTCGACGGCGAACCCTGCATCACCCACTGCAGCCACTGCGGCATGCTGTCCAGCGGCGTACTGCCGCCGGACAGCAGCAGCATCGGGATGATCACCGGAATCGCCAGCAGGCCGAACTGCGGGGTCGAGCGGGCCAGGGTGGCGAGGAAGATCCCCAGGGCGGTACTGGCGAACAGATAGAGCGCAGTAACCATCAGGAACAGCGCCATGGACCCCGCCAGCGGCACCCCCAGCACACCCTTGACTATCACCTCCAGCGATACCCAGGTGCACAGCACCACCACCAGCATGTTGCTCCAGACCTTGGCCAGCATGATCTCCAGCGCTGTCAGCGGCAGCACCAGCAGGTGATCGAGAGTGCCGTGCTCGCGTTCGCGCAGCAGCGCGGTGCCGGTGAGTACGATGGCCAGGATGGTGATGTTGTTGACGATCTGGATCACCGCCAGGAACCAGCCGCCCTCCAGGTTGGTGTTGAACAGGGCGCGGGTGGTCAGCAGTGCCGGGGCCTTGCTGGTGGCGTCCGCCTGGTTGGCGTAGGTGAGCAGCTCGCGCTGGAAGATCCGGCCGATGTAGCCGGCGCCCATGAAGGCCTGGCTCATGGCGGTGGCATCGACGTTGACCTGTACCGCAGGCTGGCGCCCGGCCAGCAAGTCGCTCTGGAAGTTGGCCGGGACGTTGATCACAAAGGTGTACTGGCCGCTGTCCATCACCGAGTCCAGCTGGTCATAGGGCAGCGGCACCGGAGCCTGGAACTCGGGGGGTTGCAGCGCTTCGGCCAGTTGCCGGGAGAGGGCGCTGTGATCTTCGTCCACCAGGGCCACGCTGGCGTTGTGCACGCCGATCACCGAGCCGGCGGCGGGCAGGTAGATGGCCACGGTGAAGGCATACATCAAGAACAGCAGCAGCACGCTGTCGTGGCGCAGGCTGGTGAGCTCCTTCAAGCCCAGGCGCAGGATATGGGCGAGACGATTCATCAGACCTCCTGCTTTTTCAGCATGACCAGGCTGAGCCCGGTGAAACCAAGGAAAAAGCCCACCAGGGCCAGGCACTGGGGCCAGAGTTCGCGCAGGTCCAGGGCCTTGGTGAAGGTGCCGACGGCGATGTCGAGGAAGTAACCGGCGGGAAACAGCTGGCCCATGACCGCCGCCGAGCCTTCCAGGGACGAGCGCGGCACGATCAGCCCGGAAAACTGGATGGTGGGCAGGCTGGTGATGATCATGGTGCCCAGAATCGCTGCGATCTGAGTGCGGGTGAATGCCGAGATCAGCAGCCCCATGCTGGTGGTGGCCAGCACATAGAGCACGCCGCCCAGGGCGAGGGTCAGGCCGCTGCCCTTGAAGGGCACGCCGAACAGCCAGCGGTTCATGGCCACCAGCAGGGCCAGGTTGATCAGACTGACGGCCAGGTAGGGCGCCTGTTTGCCAAGGAGGAACTCCAGGCGGGTCAGGGGCGTGGCGTAGAAGTTGGTGATCGAGCCCAGCTCCTTTTCGCGGACGATGCCCAGGGCCGTGAGCATCGCCGGAATGAACGCCAGGATCAGCGCCATGACCCCGGGGCCGATGGCATTCACGCTGACCACGTCCTGGTTGTAGCGAAAGCGCGTTTCCAGCTTGGCCGCCGGCCTGGTGCTGAGGGCCGGGCTGCTTTGTTCCGCCAGCAGCTCGAGGTTGGCCTGGTGCACGGCCTCGACATAGTTGCGGCTGGTTTCCGCACGAAACGGCATGCCGCCATCCAGCCAGGCCGCCACCGCGGGCTGGCGTCCGGCATAGAGGTCACGGCCAAAGCCGGGAGGAATCTCCAGGGCCAGCTTGATCTCCGAGCGTTGCAGGCGCCGATGCAGTTCGGCGGAGCTGCGGATGGTCGGTTTCTCCTCGAAGTAGCGTGAGCTGCGGAAGGCTTCCAGGTAGGCACGGCTCTGTGGCGTCTGATCCTGGTCGTAGACGGCGAAGGCCAGTTTCTCCACGTCCAGGGAAATGCCATAGCCGAAGATCACCATCATGAAGATTGCCCCCAGCAGGGCGAAGCCCAGGCGCACTTTGTCTCGCAGCAGTTCCTTGCCCTCGCGGCTGGCCACCGCCAGCAGGCGCGCCAGGCTCAGGCCCGAGCGCGGGGCGGCTAGGGTGCCGGCAGCGGTGGGTGTAGCCGCCTCCGGTGATGGCGCAGGTGTGTCCGGCGTGCCCTGGGCCTCTTCCAGGCAGCGGACGAAGGCGGCCTCCAGGGTGTCGCCGGCAAACTGTTGCTGCAGCGCCGCCGGGGTGTCGCAGGCCAGCACCTTGCCGGCGTGCATCAGCGAAATGCGGTCGCAGCGCTGGGCCTCGTTCATGAAGTGCGTGGACAGGAAGATGGTCACTCCCTGTTCCCGGGACAGCTCGATCAGCAGGCGCCAGAAGTCGTCTCGGGCCGCCGGGTCGACCCCGGAAGTGGGCTCGTCGAGGATCAGCACTTCCGGGCGGTGCAGCACTGCCACTGCCAGCGACAGGCGCTGGCGTAGGCCCAGAGGCAAGGCGCCGGACTGTTGCTCGGCAATCGCCCCGAGGTCGAAGCGCTGGATCAGTTCCTCAATGCGCGGGCCGCTTTCGGCTTTCGGCAGGTCGAACAGGCGGGCGTGCAGTTCCAGGTTCTGGCGCACGCTGAGCTCGCCATACAGGGAAAAGCTCTGGGACATGAAACCGACCCGTTTGCGGGTGGCCAGGTCCTTGGCGTCCACCGGGTTGCCCAACAGCTTGGCGCTGCCCTCGCTGGCGGGCATCAGCCCGGTGAGGACCTTCATGGTGGTGGTCTTGCCGCAGCCGTTGGAACCGAGGAAACCGAAGATCTCCCCGCGGCCGATGGCGAAGCTGACCTTGTTGACCGCGGTGAAGTCGCCGAAGCGCAGGGTCAGCTCATGGGCCTCGATGGCGATGTCCTGGTTGTCGCCGGAACGCGGCGGAATCACCAGGGGCTGGTTGTCATGACCGCTGTCGCCCTGGAAATGGGTGAAGGCGTCGTCCAGCTTGCCGCTGGCGGTGATCTGCGCCAGCTCCTGGCTCAAGCCCTGGGCGATCAACTTGCCCTGGTCGAGCATCAGGCAGTGCTCGAACTGTTCGGCCTCCTCCATGTAGGCGGTTGCCACCAGCAGGGTCAGTTGCGGGCGTTGCCGGCGTACGTCTTCGACCAATTCCCAGAAACGCCGGCGCGACAGGGGGTCGACCCCGGTGGTGGGCTCGTCGAGGATCAGCAGGTCCGGTTCGTGGATCAGCGCACAGCACAGGCCAAGCTTCTGCTTCATCCCGCCGGACAGCTTGCCCGCCGGGCGTTCGGCGAAGCGCAGCAGGTCGGTGGCCAGCAACAGGCTGTGCATGCGCTGTTCGCATTCATCCTTGGGCAGGCCGAACAGCGTGGCGAAGAAGCGGATGTTCTCGCTGATGGACAGCTCGGGATACAGGTTGCCCCCCAGGCCCTGGGGCATGAAGGCGATGCGCGGATAGAGGCTGCTGCGGTGGCGCCGTTGCGAGATCGGCCCGCCGAGTACGTCGAGCTCGCCCTGCTGAAGTTTCTTGACCCCGGCGATCAGCCCCAGAAGGCTCGACTTGCCGGCGCCGTCCGGGCCGATCAAGCCGCAGCGGGTGCCCGCTGGCAGGTTGAAACTGATGTCGCTCAGGGCCTGCTGTGAACCATAGCGATGGCTGATGCCGTTCGCTTGCAGCGCCAGGGCGCTCATTGCAGGTTGGCCGGCCAGTCCACGGGGGCGGTGCGCACATAACCGGCGCCGGGCATGCCCGGTTTGGCCTGGGGCACGGCGGCGGGTTGAGTCAGGCGCACCTTGACCCGGAACACCAGCTTCTGGCGCTCGTCCCGGGTTTCCACCTCTTTGGGGGTGAATTGGGACTTGGCCGCGACGAAGCTGATCTTCGCCGGCAGGGGCTGGTTGGGCAGGGCGTCGAGGAGGATCCGCGACTCGTCGCCAACGGTCAGGCGGCCGGTGACCGAAGCCGGCAGGTAGAGGTTCATGTACTGGTCATTGGGGTCGATCAGCAGCAGCACACGGCCGCCGGCGCCCAGCACTTCGCCGGGTTCGGCCAGGCGTAGTTGGATGATGCCGTCGATGGGCGCCCGCAGGCTGCTGTCGTCGATTTCGCTGGTGAGCTGAGCAACCTGGGCCTGGGCGGCGCCGATGGCGGCCTTCACCGCTGCGACCTGGGCCTGGGCCGCCAGGACTGCTGCGTTGCCGGTGTTCAGGCGGGCCTGCTGCTGGTCGATGATCTGCTGGCTGGCGAAGCCGCGCTTGAACAGCTCCTGAGAGCGCCTGAGTTCCTGATTGGCCAGCAGCAGTTCGCTCTGGCGCAACTGCACATTGGCTTCGGCTGCAGACAGGTTCTCTCGGGCGCGCAGCACTTCGGCCTCGGCCTGATTGCGCTGGGCTTCCAGGGTGCGGGTGTCCATGCGTGCCAGCAACTGGCCTTGAAGCACCTTGTCGCCTTCGTTGACCCGCACTTCCGCCAGGCGCCCCGGAATCTTGCTGGCGATCTGCACTTCGGTGGCTTCGAGCCGGCCGTTGCCCATGCTCAGGCCTTCGGGCAGGCGATCCTGGAGGGATTTCCAGTAGCCGAAAGCACCGGCGGCGAGTAACAGAATCAACAGGGAAACAGCAAAAAGGCGGGAGGAACGGTGGTTCGTCGACATGTGTTCTGCGTCCTGCGGCAATAGCGTCCAAGTCTGACGGCTCAAGGCTTTCTACGGCTTGATGCCCGTCAAATGAAAGGGCCAAGCCTAAACCTATTGTTTGCAGGCTGCATGATGATCGGGGCAAAAAAACGTTCGGGCTGGCGCCGTGGACAGATCCGACTCCCGGCGCCAGGGGGGCTGGGTGGTCAGCGCAGGGCGAGTACGGCAGCCCATTGTTCGGCGGTGACCGGCATGACCGACAGGCGGCTGCCTTTGTGCACCAGAGGCATTTCGGCGAGAGCTGCCTGCTGCTTGAGGTAATCCAGGCGCAGCACCTTGGTGAAGGTTTCCACATGGGCCACGTCGATGGCGCTCCAGGCATTCTTTTCGGCACTGGATTTTGGGTCGAAGTAGACGCTGTCCGGCTCCAGGGCGGTGGGGTCCGGGTAGGCGGCCTTGATGATCCGGCCGATGCCGGCGATACCCGGTTCCGGGCAGCTGGAGTGGTAGAAGAAGAACTCGTCGCCTACCGCCATGGCGCGGAGGAAGTTGCGCGCCTGGTAATTGCGCACCCCGTCCCAACGGGCTTGGCCGAGTTGCTGCAAACCCTGGATCGAGAGTTCGTCGGGCTCGGATTTCATCAGCCAATAGGCCATCTTTCTTACCCTCCAAAGGGTGATTGGGCAGGTTGTCGGGCAATTTTATGACAAACCGACGGTCGGTTGACGTCAGCATTTGCGTGTCGGTTCACGTTATCGCAGAATGCCGGGATTTTAAGCTTGACGCTGCTGCATGGCCTGTTATGGAAACCATGCCTGGAGCGTGTGTGATTTGCCTGAGGGGGGGCAATCGATGAAACGCCAACCGGATTTACTATGGATTTTGGTTATTTTGTTCGGTTTGGGCGTTGTGACCACCGGTTATGCGCAGAGCTTATGGGCCAGCAAGACCGATGCTCCCATCGAAATCGCACAACAGCAGCCGCAGCCTTTCAAGCGCTGAACCCGCTCGGGTGCCGCTGATCGACCGCGGCACCTATCGAGCGAAGTACCACCTCCGATCCGTCACCGTACCGTGCAAGGGTACATCCCAACTGGCCTGGTCCAGCTTTCCGACTTTCTGACATTCATGGGCCAGCCCCAGCAGCTTCGGCTTGCGCCAGTTCTGGCGCCGCGCAAGGTAGGCCAGGCTGCGGTCATAAAAGCCGCCACCCATCCCCAGGCGTCCACCTTCTTCATCAAAGCCAACCAGGGGCAGCAGCACCAGGTCCAGGGCCCAGATCTTGCGTTGCCGCGCGCAATTGACCCGGGGCTCGAGAATGCGAAAACGATTGGGCCGCAGCGTTTCTCCCGGGAGGACGCGCTGGAAAACCATCTTGGTCCGGGGCCAGGCGCTGAGCACCGGCAGGTAGGTGGCCTTGCCCCGGCGCTGGGCGGCACGCAGCAGCAGGCGCGGGTCGATTTCACCGTCGGTGGGCAGATACAGGGACAGGTGCCGTGCCCGACGAAACACCGGGTCCTGGGCCAGTTGGCGGTACAGGCCAAGGGCTGCCTGGCGTTGCTCGGCAGGGCTCAGGGCGCGACGGGCCTTGCGCAGCATGCGGCGAAGTTGCGGGCGGGAAAGCGGCGCAGGTTCGGTCATGAAAGAGGCTATGAGAAGGTCGGATTTGGCAGAACAGCCTACCCGGAAAAACCAATGCCAGCATGGATAACTGGCATTGGCTGACAATTCAGGCTCCCCAGGCGAACCGCTGTCGACTTAGCCCTTGAACCCGAAAGTTCAAGGCGGAAGATGCAGCAGGCTTTAAGGCTTTCCGTCTAGCGGACATGCACACCAGCCCAACGTGCAACTTCCAGGGTAGTGCGAATCGGCTCAGGGACATCGCCAACTGGCAAGCACCCCAGGGAGTGGCGGGAGTATACCGCAACCGCTGTCAGGAATCAGCTTTGCTTGTGTCCGAATCGGTGGCCAGAACCAGGTCAACACGCTCCAGCAGATCCCTCACCTGTTCCCGGGTGGTGGCGCTGGCCTGCACATCCGGACGCTCCTGGCGGTGCAGCAGGTCGTGGGTGATGTTCAGGGCGGCCATGACCGCGATGCGATCGGCGCCGATGACTTTGCCGCTGCTGCGGATCTCGCGCATCTTGCCGTCCAGGTAACGGGCGGCGCTCACCAGATTGCTGCGCTCTTCCTGGGGGCAGATGATCGAATACTCTTTGTCGAGGATCTGCACGGTAACGCTATTGCTTGAACTCATGAGTCTTGCTCCAGGGCCTTGAGGCGCGAAATCATCGATTCGACCTTACGCCGGGCGATTTCGTTTTTTTCAATGAGGTGCGCGCGTTCCTCGCGCCAGGTCTTTTCCTGAGCTAATAAGAGTGCGTTTTGACTCTTTAGTTGCTCGACCCGGGTAATAAGCAGTTCGAGTCTGGCCATCAGTGCGTGCAGGTCGGTGTCTTCCATTGTGTCCCACTGAAGTTGGTCTGATGAGTGGCAACTGGCTGGGCAGCGCCTCAATGGCCTGAGCAGTCGTGGCGCATCTGGCGTTGTCCGGTCGGCAATCTGTCTGTCGCCCGAGGCCCTGCGGGCCACTGTAACGGGGCGCAAAGCACAACGCGGCGCTGGCAATGAATGATGACACGCCCTACGATACAAGGCCTTCATTCTAGACATTGCGCCGCTTGGCGCCTAGCTGCCCATGCCCATTCAGAATTCCCCGTACAACGCCTTCGCCACCCTGCTCAGCAGCAGCGGTCATCCTGTTTCTCCTGCCGAGCTGCACGGCCTGTTGCTGGGTCGCAGCTGCGCCGGCGCCGGCTTCGAAGTCGACGGCTGGCTGGTGGACGCCGCCGAACTGCTCGAAGGCGAGCCGCAAGACAACGTGCGCAGCGCCTTGATCGGCCTGCAGGAGATGGTCAAGGGCGAGCTCACCAGCGATGACATGACCGTGGTCCTGCTGCTGCCCAGCGACGACGCCCCCCTGGCCGAGCGTGCCGCTGCCCTGGGCCAGTGGTGCCAGGGCTTCCTCGCCGGTTTCGGCCTCAACTCCCGCGACAGCAGTGCCCTTAGCGTCGAGGCCACGGAAGTGTTGCAGGACCTTGCAGCCATTGCTCAGGTCCAGGACGCGCTGGAGGAATCCGATGACGGTGAAAGCGACTACATGGAAGTGATGGAGTACCTGCGGGTTGCGCCTCTGCTGCTGTTCACCGAGACCAACAAGACCGTTGCGCCGGCTGCCAAGCCTTCTCTGCACTGACTGACAGGGAACTGCGTCCGCCCATGATTCATATCCCGAAAGCGGAATACAGCCGTCGCCGCAAGGCGCTCATGGCGCAGATGGAGCCCAACAGCATCGCGATTCTGCCGGCAGCGGCCGTGGCCATTCGCAATCGCGATGTGGAGCACGTCTATCGCCAGGACAGCGATTTCCAGTACCTCAGCGGGTTTCCCGAGCCCCAGGCGGTGATCGTGCTGATCCCCGGCCGGGAGCACGGCGAGTACGTGCTGTTCTGTCGCGAGCGCAACCCGGAGCGCGAACTCTGGGACGGATTGCGGGCCGGCCAGGAGGGCGCGATTCGCGACTACGGTGCCGATGACGCATTTCCCATCACCGATATCGACGACATCCTGCCGGGCTTGATCGAAGGCCGCGACCGGGTTTACTCGGCCATGGGCAGCAACCCCGAATTCGATCGTCACCTGATGGACTGGATCAACGTGATCCGCTCTAAAGCGCACCTCGGCGCCCAGCCGCCGAACGAATTCGTTGCCCTGGATCATCTGCTGCACGACATGCGCCTGTATAAATCGGCGGCAGAAGTGAAGGTGATGCGCGAGGCCGCACGGATCTCCGCCCAGGCCCATATCCGCGCAATGCAGGCCAGCCGTCCCGGGTTGCATGAGTTCAGCCTGGAAGCCGAGCTGGATTACGAATTCCGCAAGGGCGGGGCGAAGATGCCGGCCTATGGCTCGATCGTCGCGGCGGGCCGCAACAGCTGCATCCTGCATTACCAGCAGAATGACGCCGTGCTCAAGGACGGTGACCTGGTGCTGATCGACGCCGGTTGCGAGATCGACTGCTATGCCAGCGATATCACCCGCACCTGGCCGGTCAACGGCAAGTTTTCGCCGGAGCAGAAGGCGATCTACGAACTGGTGCTGGCTTCCCAGGAAGCGGCCTTTGCCCAGATCGCCCCGAACAAGCACTGGAACCAGGCTCATGAGGCGACGGTCCAGGTGATCACCGCCGGCCTGGTGCAACTGGGCCTGCTGGAAGGCGATGTGGACCAGCTGATTGCCAGCGAGGCCTACAAGACGTTCTACATGCACCGTGCCGGACACTGGCTGGGCATGGATGTACACGACGTCGGCGAGTACCGGGTCGGCGGCGAGTGGCGGGTGTTGGAGGTTGGCATGGCGCTGACCGTGGAGCCGGGCATCTACATATCCCCGGACAACCAGCAGGTAGCGAAGAAGTGGCGCGGCATCGGCGTGCGCATCGAGGACGACGTGGTAGTGACCAAGCAGGGCTGTGAAATTCTGACAGGTGGCGTGCCCAAGAGCGTGGCCGAGATCGAGGCCTTGATGGCCGCTGCGCGGACCCAGGCGTCATGAGCCGGGTCAATCTGGCCATCATCGGTGGCGGTCTGGTAGGCGCGAGCCTGGCCCTGGCGCTGCAGGCCGGGGCCAAGGCCCGGGGCTGGAAGATCGTGCTGATCGAGCCCTTCGCCCCGGGCGACAGTTTCCAGCCCAGCTACGACGCCCGCTCCTCGGCCCTGTCCTTTGGCGCCCGGCAGATCTACCAGCGCCTGGGGCTGTGGCAGGCGATCTCCCGGCGGGCCGAGCCGATCAAGCAGATTCACGTGTCCGACCGTGGGCGGTTCTCCACCGCGCGCCTGTCGGCCATGGAAGAAGGGGTGCCGGCCCTGGGCTATGTGGTGGAAAACGCCTGGCTCGGCCAATGCCTGTGGCAAGGGCTGGACAAGGACGTGATCAGCTGGCGCTGCCCGGCCGAAGTCACCCGTCTGGAGCCCCTGGCAGGCGGCTATCGCCTGACCCTGAACGACGAAACCGCCCTGGAATGCGATCTCGCCGTGCTGGCCGACGGCGGCCGCTCCGGCCTGCGCGAACAACTGGGCATCGGGGTCAAGAACCGCCCCTATAACCAGAGTGCGCTGATTGCCAACATCACCCCCAGCGAAGCCCACAACGGCATGGCCTTCGAGCGCTTCACCGACGATGGCCCAATGGCTTTGCTGCCGCTGCCGGATAATCGCTGTGCACTGATCTGGACCCGCCAGGGCATGGATGCACAGCGTCTGGCCGACCTGGACGAGCGCAGCTTCCTCAGTGAATTGCAGGGCGTGTTCGGTTACCGCCTGGGAACCCTGAAACAAGTCGGCGCCCGCCATCTCTACCCGCTGTCCCTGGTGGAAGCCGAGGAACAGGTGCGCCCGCACCTGGTGGTGCTGGGCAATGCGGCCCACAGCCTGCATCCGATCGCCGGCCAGGGCTTCAACCTTTCACTGCGCGATGCCCAGGCACTGGCGGACGCCTTGTTGGCCAGCGAAGCGCTGCCGGGGATTTTGCCGTGCTGCAGGCCTACCGCGAACGTCAGCGCCTGGACCAGAACCTGACCGTGGGCTTCTCCGATCAGGTCACCCGGCTGTTCGGCAGCAAACTGCCGCTGCTGTCCGTGGGGCGCAACCTGGGCCTGCTCGGCCTGGACCTGCTGCCACCGGCCAAACGCTGGTTCGCTCGCCAGGCCATGGGCCTGGGCACTCGCCCGGATGCGTGACTGGCTGACCCGGCGGTTCGGCAAGGCCCGCCTGTTGCGCTGGGTGTTGAACCTGTACCCGCCCTACCTCGGGGCTGGCGTGCGGGTTCGGCACATCAGCGCGGATTTCCGTGACGTCCAGGTCTGCATGGGCCTGGGCTGGTACAACCGCAACTATGTCGGCACCCAGTTCGGCGGCAGCCTGTATTCCATGGTGGACCCGTTCTTCATGCTGATGCTGATGGAGAACCTGGGCCCCGACTACATCGTCTGGGACAAGGCCGCGACCATCGATTTCATCGCCCCGGGCAGAGGGCCGGTGTTTGCCCGGCTCAGTATCGACCAGGCGCTGCTCGACGATGTTCGCCAGCAGACCGCAACGGGCGAGAAGTACCTGCCGCAGTGGCAGGTAGAGATTCATGACGGCTCCGGCACCCTGGTGGCGCGGGTCGATAAAACCCTTTATGTGCGGCTCAAGCCGCCAGTGAGACAGGCCTAAAGCATGGAAATGCGCGCAGATGTGCTGATTGTCGGAGCCGGAATGGTCGGCAGTGCCTTGGCGTTGGCGTTGCAGGGCAGCGGCCTGGAAGTGCTGCTGCTCGATGGCGGTTCCCTGAGTGTCAAACCCTTCGATGACCAGGCGCCGTTCGAGCCTCGGGTCAGTGCCTTGTCGGCGGCCAGCCAGCGCATCCTGGAGCGCCTGGGCGCCTGGGACGGCATTGCCCGGCGCCGTAGCAGCCCCTACTGCGACATGCAGGTCTGGGACGGCAGCGGCACCGGGCAGATCCACTTCTCGGCGTCCAGCGTGCATGCCGAGGTGCTGGGTCATATCGTCGAGAACCGGGTGGTTCAGGACGCCTTGCTCGAACGCCTGCATGAATGCGATATCGGCCTGCTGGCCAATGCCCGTCTGGAGCAGATGCGCCGCTCCGGCGACGACTGGCTGCTGACCCTGGCGGATGGCCGGCAATTGCGTGCGCCGCTGGTGATCGCTGCCGATGGCGCCAACTCGGCCGTGCGCCGGCTTACCGGTTGTACCACTCGCGAGTGGGATTACCTGCATCACGCCATCGTCACCAGCGTGCGCAGCAGCCAGCCTCACCAATTGACCGCCTGGCAGCGCTTCACCGATACCGGCCCGCTGGCCTTCCTGCCCCTGGTACGGGACGGGCAGCATGATTGGTGTTCGATCGTCTGGTCGACCACCCCGAGTGAGGCCGAGCGCCTGATGGCGCTGGACGACGAGAGCTTCTGCGCCGAACTGGAGCGTGCCTTCGAAGGCCGCCTGGGTTCGGTGATCAGCGCCGACCCGCGGCTCTGCGTGCCGTTGCGCCAACGCCATGCCAAGCGCTACGTGGCCGAAGGCCTGGCGCTGATCGGCGACGCGGCCCACACCATCCACCCGTTGGCGGGGCAGGGGGTCAACCTGGGTTTCCTCGATGCCGCCGTGCTGGCCGAAGTGCTGCTGCAAGCGGCCAGCCGCGGCGAGCGCCTGGCCGAGGTCAAGGTGCTGAGCCGCTTCGAGCGCCGGCGCATGCCCCACAACCTGGCGCTGATGGCGGCCATGGAGGGCTTCGAGCGGCTGTTCCAGGCCGACCCGCTGCCCATGCGCTGGCTGCGCAACACCGGCCTCAAGGTGATCGACCAGATGCCCGAGGCCAAGGCCCTGTTCGTGCGCCAGGCCCTGGGCCTGAGCGGCGACTTGCCGGAACTGGCCAGAGCCTAGGCGCCGGCTTGCTGGCCAAGCGTCGCGAGGACGAGCCTACGCAACATCTGGTAACTCCTCAGCGCCGGGTTCGGTTGAGATGGCAAATGGGAGTCCTTATCATTTCGCCTCACTTTGAAATCGAGAGACCGCTCCCATGTTGGCACCGAAGCGTCTACTGACCGCCCTGGCCCTAACACTCATCGGTGGCACCGCCTACGCCGCCGATGAAGTCGTGGTCTACTCCTCGCGTATCGATGAGCTGATCAAGCCGGTGTTCGATGCCTACACCCAGAAGACCGGGGTGAAGATCAAGTTCATCACCGACAAGGAAGCGCCGCTGATGCAGCGGATCAAGGCCGAGGGCGAGAACGCCACCGCCGACCTGCTGCTCACCGTGGATGCCGGCAACCTCTGGCAGGCCGAGCAGATGGGCATCCTGCAGCCGTTCACCTCCAAGGTCATCGACAGCAACATTCCCCTGCAATACCGCTCCTCCAACCACGCCTGGACCGGCCTGAGCCTGCGGGCGCGGACCCTGGCCTACTCCACCGACCGGGTCAAACCTTCAGAACTGACCACCTATGAAGCCCTGGCGGACAAGCAGTGGGAAGGCCGCCTGTGCCTGCGCACGGCGAAGAAGGTCTACAACCAGTCGCTGACCGCCACGCTGATCGAGACCCACGGTGCCGAGAAGACCGAAGAGATCATCAAGGGCTGGGTCAACAACCTGTCTACCGATGTGTTCTCCGACGACATCGCGGTGCTCGAGGCGATCAACGCCGGGCAATGCGACGTCGGCATCGTCAACACCTACTACTACGGCCGCCTGCACAAGCAGAAACCGAACCTGGCGGTGAAGCTGTTCTGGCCGAACCAGGGCGATCGCGGGGTGCACGTCAACCTGTCGGGCATCGGCCTGACCAAACACGCACCGCACCCGGAAGCGGCCAAGGCCCTGGTGGAGTGGATGACCACGCCTGAGGCGCAGAAGATCTTCGCCGACGTCAACCAGGAGTTCCCGGCCAACCCGGCGGTAGCGCCTTCCGCGGAAGTGGCCAGCTGGGGCAAGTTCGTAGCCGACACCCTGCCGGTTGAAATCGCCGGCAAGCGCCAGGCCGAAGCCATTCGCCTGATGGACCGCGCTGGTTGGAACTGAGCCTGCCGTTATACTGCGCCCCGCTTTTGCGGGGCGTTTTCTTTAGCGGCTGGGCTTTTGTGGCGAGGGAGCTGGCTCCCGTTCCACCGCGCAGCGGTGGCCAGCCCTGAATACGTGATTCAACTGGCGTAACGTGGTTGCAGCCGTTGGGGCGGCCATGGCGCCCAGCAGGTGCCGCTCCCTGGCCCCACGCGTTTTGCGCAAGTATTTTTGTCTGTTCCACCTGCCCGAGAGTTTTTTGTGGCCCATCCCGCTCAACGTCGCTGGTATCCCCTGGTCTTTGCCGTAGCAGCCCTGGTCCTTTTGCCGCTGAGCGTGCTGCTGTTGTCCTGGCAGGCCGTCGACCAGCAGATCTGGTCCCACCTGTGGGACACGCAAATGCCGCGGCTGTTGGGCAACACCCTGACCCTGGTGCTTGGGGTGGGCGTTGGCGTCACGCTGCTGGGCGTGAGCCTGGCCTGGCTCACCAGTCTCTGCGAGTTTCCCGGACGGCGCTGGCTGGACTGGGCCTTGATGCTGCCCTTTGCGATCCCGGCCTATGTGCTGGCTTTCGTCTTTGTCGGCCTGCTGGATTTTTCCGGGCCGGTGCAAAGCCTGCTGCGGGAATGGTTCGGCAGCGGCCTGCGACTGCCGCGGGTACGTTCCACCGGTGGGGTGATCCTGGTGCTGGTGCTGGTGTTCTATCCCTATGTCTACCTGCTGGCGCGCAACGCCTTCCTGGCCCAGGGCAAGGGGTTGATGGAAGCTGCACGGGTCCTCGGGCAATCGCCCTGGCAGGCGTTCTGGCGGGTGGCGCTGCCCATGGCGCGGCCGGCCATCGGCGCCGGGGTGGCCCTGGCGCTGATGGAAACCCTGGCGGATTTCGGTGCGGTGTCGGTGTTCAACTTCGATACCTTCACCACCGCTATCTACAAGACCTGGTACGGCTTCTTCAGCCTTTCCAGCGCCGCCCAGCTGGCCAGCCTGCTGCTGCTGGCGGTGATGCTGGTGCTGTACGGCGAGCGCCGCGCCCGTGGCGCCAGCCGTACCGGTAACGAGCGGCCTCGGGGCAAGGCGCTGTACCACTTGCGCGGGCTCAAGGCGTTGGCGGCCACGGGCTGGTGCCTGCTGGTATTCGCCTGTGCCTTCGTGATTCCGCTGCTGCAGTTGCTGGCGTGGTTCTGGCAGCGCGGGCGCTTCGACCTGGATGAGCGGTATGCCGGCTTGATCATCCACACCCTGTACCTGGGCGGCATGGCGGCGCTGATCACTGTCAGTGTGGCTCTGCTCCTGGCCTTTGCCCGACGCCTGGCGCCGACCCGGGGCATCCGCGCCGGGGTCAGCCTGGCCAACCTGGGCTACGCCTTGCCCGGCTCGGTACTGGCGGTATCGATCATGCTGGCCTTCAGTTACCTGGATCGCGAGCTGGTGATCCCGCTGTCCGGCTGGTTGGGCGGGGCCGGCAAGCCGCTGCTGCTGGGCAGCCTGTCCGCCTTGTTGCTGGCCTATCTGGTGCGTTTTATCGCCGTGGCCTACGGGCCGCTGGAAAACAGCCTGGAGCGGATCCGCCCGTCGCTCCCCGAAGCGGCGCGCAGCCTGGGGGTCGCTGGCCCGCGACTGTTTTTCAAAGTGTATCTGCCGTTGTTGCTGCCCGGGACCTTGAGCGCCGCCTTGCTGGTGTTCGTCGATGTGCTCAAGGAAATGCCCGCCACCTTGCTGATGCGCCCGTTTGGCTGGGACACGCTGGCGGTGCGGATCTTCGAGATGACCAGTGAAGGGGAGTGGGCCCGGGCCTCGCTGCCGGCACTGACCCTGGTGCTGGTGGGCCTGCTGCCGGTGATTGGCCTGATCCGCCGCTCGGCCCATCGAATCGGTTAGGTGCCAGCCTTGCACCTTGCAGCTACAATGCGCGGCATTCGGTGCGGCCTGTTGTTTGGCCGGGACGCTGAAATCGGCTGAAAGCCATCTATTTCAAGGCTTTCACACCAACAGCGCCAGTCCGCACCCTCGCCACGCCCGGAAGGAGAAACCCATGGGACAGCGTACGCCTCTGTATGACCTGCATCTCGCCCTCGGCGCGAAAATGGTCGATTTTGGCGGTTGGGATATGCCCTTGCATTACGGCTCGCAGGTCGAGGAGCACCATCAGGTGCGACGTGATTGCGGTGTGTTCGATGTATCCCACATGACCGTGATCGATGTCAGCGGTACCCAGGCCAAGGCCTGGCTCCAGCGGTTGCTGGCCAATGATGTCGAACGCCTGCACAACCCCGGCCAGGCTCTGTACAGCACCATGCTCAATGAACGGGGCGGCATCGTTGACGACATGATCGTCTATCGCCTCGAAGACGCTTATCGCCTGGCGCTCAATGCCGCCACCCGTGATCAGGACCTGGCCTGGATGCAGGCGCAGCTGGGGGATTTCCAGGTGCAGCTGCACGAGCGCCCGGAGCTGGCGATGCTGGCGATCCAGGGTCCTCAGGCGCGGCACAAGATTGCCGAGCTGGTAACCCAGTCCCGCGGCACCCTGATCCAGCAGCTCAAGCCATTCGAAGCCGGCTTTGACGGCGACTGGTTCATTGCCCGGACCGGCTACACCGGCGAGGACGGTCTGGAGATCGTCCTCCCTGCCGACCAGGCCCCGGCCTTCTTCAACGACCTGGTGGGGGCGGGGATCTCGCCCATCGGTCTGGGCGCCCGGGACACCCTGCGCCTGGAGGCCGGCATGAACCTCTATGGCCAGGACATCCATCAGGATGTCTCGCCCCTGGCGGCGAACATGGCCTGGAGCATTGCCTGGGAACCGGCGTCACGCCAGTTCATCGGTCGCAGTGCCCTGGAAGCCGAACGGGCGGCCGGGGTGAAGCAGAAACTGGTGGGCCTGGTGCTCGAAGAACGCGGGGTTTTACGTGCGCATCAGGTGGTTCGCATCGCCGATGTTGGCGAAGGTGAGATCACCAGTGGTAGTTTCTCCCCTACGCTGAGCAAATCGATCGCACTGGCGCGGGTGCCGATGGCCACCGCCGACCGTGCCGAAGTGGAAATCCGCGGCAAGTGGTACCCGGTCCGGGTGGTCAAACCGACCTTCGTGCGTCACGGCAAAACCCTGATCTAACTATTTCCAGCAGGCATTGCGCCGCTGACACTTCTTCTTGAGGACACAGAACATGAGCGATATCCCTGCCCACCTGCGTTTTGCCGACAGTCACGAATGGGCCCGCCTGGAAGCCGACGGCAGCGTGACCGTAGGTATTAGCGACCACGCTCAGGAAGCCCTGGGCGATGTGGTTTTCGTCGAGCTGACTGAAGTCGGCAACGTGTTCGGCGCTGGGGACCAGGCCGGTGTGGTGGAGTCGGTGAAAGCCGCTTCCGACATCTATGCGCCGGTGGCCGGTGAAGTGATTGCGGTCAACGAAGAGCTGAGCGCCAGCCCCGAGTTGCTCAACAGCGATCCGTACGGTGCCTGGATCTTCAAGCTCAAGCCAAGCAACCCGGGCGATCTGGACAAGCTGCTGGACGCCGCCGGCTACAAGGCCGCCATCGGCGAGTAAGCCGTTCTCGCCGGCGCGTCCGCCCCGTTTGCGCAGGGCGGGCTTGCTGGCGAAGGCTCTTAAGCCTGCAACACCTCTTTCACCGCCGCCACCGCGCGTTCCACGTCGGCCTTGCTCATGGCGGTGAACATCGGCAACGAGACGATCAGCCGACCGACCCGTTCCGCCACCGGGAACATCCCCTCCTTGAAGCCGCGCTCGCGGTACAGGCTCAGCAAATGAATCGGTGGGTAGTGATAGCCGATGCCAATCCCGCGTTCCTGCATCTGCTCCATGAAGGTGGCGCGGGCCGGCTTGCCATCCTTGCGCTCCGGCAGTACCAGCTGGAACAGGTGCCAGTTGCTGTTGGTGAAGTCCGCCGGCGGTAGCTGGGCGCCATAGCGGGCCTCGAAATCGCTGCCAAAGCATTCGAAGTAGTGCCGGGCCAGCTCACGGCGATGGGCGGTGATCGCCTCGATATGGGCGAACTGCCCCAGGCCGATGGCGGCTGCCACGTCGGTCATGTTGAACTTGCCGCCGAGCACATCCACATCCAGGCCGTCGAAGCCGTTGCGGGTCACGCCCTGCAGGCGGTACTTCTCGGCCAGGCGCACTTCTTCTGGCGTGTTGAGCACCAGGCAGCCGCCCTCGGACGAGGTGACGTTCTTGTTGGCCTGGAAGCTGAAGGACACGAAGTCGCCACCGGCACCGATGCGCTGGCCGTTCCAGCTGGAGCCCAGGGCCTGGGCGGCATCTTCCACTACCCGCAGGCCGTGCTTCTTGGCCAGGGCGTAGAGGCGGCTCATGTCCACCGGCAGCCCGGCCAGGTACACCGGGATGATGGCCTTGGTGCGCGGGGTGATGGCGGCTTCGACCTGGGCCAGGTCGATATTGCGGGTGACCGGGTCGATATCGGCGAACACCGGCGTGGCCCCGACTTCGAGGATGACGTTGGCGGTGGCCACCCAGGAAATCGGCGTGGTGATGACTTCATCACCGGCACCGATGCCGGCAATGCGCAAGGCGATCTTCATGGTGCAGGTGCCGGAGTTGAAGGTGCGTACCGTGCGCCCGCCGAAAAACTCCGAGAGCTGGGCTTCGAAGGCCTGGACCTTGGGGCCGCTGGTGATCCAGCCCGAACGCAGGACTTCGCCGACAGCGGCGATGGTGGGTTCATCGATGGTGGGTTTGGAGAACGGCAGGAAAGGCAGTTGGCTCATGACGATGGGACACCCGATAAGCGGACGATAGGGGCACAGGTTGCGATGCGCCGGGGCTGGCGCGTTGACGTCGAGCATGATGGTACCGATTGCCCCGGGACGCCAGAGCATCGACGCGGGAAATCGACTGCTATGCTGCTTGGCACCCTGTTGCAGCGACGCTGAGCGCCGTTTATCGGAGAGAGCCGGTCATGTCCCAGTTGCTATCTTTGAGCCAGTTACGCGAGCCCAACGCTTTTCTCAACCGGCACCTGGGGCCCGACGCCGAGGAGCAGCAAGCGATGCTCGCCAGCCTCGGGCTGGGCAGCCGGGCCGAACTGATCGAGCAGACGGTGCCGCCGGGAATCCGCTTCAACCGTGCACTGGACCTGCCGTCGGCCCTGGACGAAGCGGCCGCCCTGGCCAGGCTCAAGGGTTATGCCGGGCAGAACCAGGTCTGGACCAGCCTGATCGGCATGGGTTACCACGCCACCCTGACGCCGACGGTGATCCTGCGCAACGTGCTGGAGAACCCCGGCTGGTACACCGCCTATACCCCCTACCAGCCGGAAATCGCCCAGGGCCGGCTCGAAGCCTTGTTGAATTTCCAGCAGATGACCATCGACCTCACCGGCCTGGACCTGGCCAACGCCTCGTTGCTGGATGAAGCCACCGCCGCCGCCGAAGCCATGGCCCTGGCCAAGCGTGTGAGCAAGTCTTCGAGCAACCTGTTCTTTGTCGATGAAGACTGCCACCCGCAAACCATTTCCGTGGTCCGCACCCGGGCCGAAGGCTTCGGTTTCGAGCTGGTGGTCGGCGGGGTCGACGAATTGTCCGGGCACCAGGTGTTCGGCGCGTTGCTGCAGTACCCGGACACCCATGGCGAGATCCGCGACCTGCGGCCGCTGATCGACCAGTTGCACGCCCAGCAGGCCCTGGCCTGTGTCGCGGCCGACCTGCTCAGCCTGTTGTTGCTGACCCCGCCGGGCGAACTGGGGGCCGACGTGGTGCTCGGTTCGTCCCAGCGCTTCGGCGTGCCCATGGGCTACGGCGGCCCCCATGCGGCGTTTTTCGCCTGCCGCGACGAGTACAAGCGCGCGATGCCCGGGCGCATCATCGGCGTGTCCAAGGATGCCCGCGGCCAGGTGGCCCTGCGCATGGCCTTGCAGACTCGCGAGCAGCATATCCGCCGCGAGAAGGCCAACTCGAACATCTGCACCGCCCAGGTGCTGCTGGCCAATATCGCTGGTTTCTACGCCGTCTATCACGGCCCGGCCGGGCTCAAGCGCATTGCCCAGCGGGTACACCGGCTGACCTGCATCCTCGCGGTCGGCCTGGAGCGCCACGGCATTGCCAGGGTCAATCGGCACTTCTTCGACACCCTGACCCTGGAGGTCGGCGGCAGCCAGACGGCGATCATCGAAAGCGCCAGGGCGCAGCAGATCAACCTGCGGATTCTCGGCCGTGGCCGGCTGGGGCTGAGCCTGGATGAAACCTGTGACGAAAGCACCGTGGCCCGTTTGTTCGACGTGTTCCTGGGTGCCGATCACGGGCTGAATGTCAGCAGCCTGGACGCCGAGGCGCTGGAGTCGGGGATTCCCGACCCGTTGCTGCGACGCACGCGCTACCTGACCCACCCGGTGTTCAGTGCCCATCACAGCGAAACCGAAATGTTGCGCTACCTCAAGCAGCTGGAGAACAAGGACCTGGCGCTCAACCAGTCGATGATTCCCCTGGGCTCCTGCACCATGAAGCTCAATGCCAGCAGCGAGATGATCCCCATCACCTGGCCGGAGTTCGCCAACCTGCATCCCTTCGCACCCCGGGAGCAGGCTGCCGGCTATGGCCTGCTGATCGCGGAGCTGGAGCGTTGGCTGTGCGCCATCACTGGTTTCGACGCCATCTGCATGCAGCCCAACTCCGGGGCCCAGGGCGAGTACGCCGGGCTGCTGGCGATTCGTCGCTACCACGAGAGCCGCCGGCAAGGCGGCCGGCATGTCTGCCTGATCCCGGCGTCGGCCCACGGCACCAACCCGGCCTCGGCGCAGATGGCCGGGATGCAGGTGGTGATCGTCGAGTGCGACGAGGACGGCAACGTCGACCTGGAAGACTTGAAGGCCAAGGCCCAGGCGGCCGGCGAGCGCCTGTCGTGCCTGATGGCTACCTACCCTTCCACCCACGGCGTGTACGAAGAGGGCATCAGCCAGATCTGCGAAGTTATCCACAGCCACGGCGGCCAGGTGTACATGGACGGCGCCAACCTCAACGCCCAGGTAGGCCTGGCCCGGCCGGCGGACATTGGCGCCGATGTCTCGCACATGAACCTGCACAAGACTTTCTGCATTCCCCATGGCGGCGGTGGCCCGGGCATGGGACCGATTGGCGTGCGCGCGCACCTGGCGCCGTTTGTCGCCAACCACCCGGTGGTGCCCATCGACGGGCCGTTACCGGAGAACGGCGCCGTCAGCGCAGCGCCCTGGGGCAGTGCGAGTATCCTGCCCATCAGCTGGATGTACATCGCCCTGATGGGGCCGCAGCTGGCGGATGCCAGCGAGGTGGCGATCCTTGCGGCCAACTATCTGGCCGAGCAATTGAGCGGTGCCTTCCCGGTGCTCTACAGCGGCCGCAACGGCCGGGTGGCCCACGAATGCATCCTAGATCTGCGCCCGCTCAAGGCCCAGACCGGGATCAGCGAGGAAGACGTGGCCAAGCGCTTGATGGACTACGGCTTCCATGCCCCGACCATGTCCTTCCCGGTGCCGGGCACCCTGATGGTGGAGCCCACGGAAAGCGAATCCAAGGCCGAGCTCGACCGTTTTATCGAAGCCATGCTGAGTATCCGCGCCGAGATCGCCCAGGTGCAGGAGGGCAACTGGCCGGCCGAGGACAACCCGCTCAAGGGCGCTCCCCATACCCTGGCGGATATCACCGGAGTCTGGGAGCGCTCCTACAGTATCGAACAGGCGGTGCTGCCCACCGCCCATACCCGAGCCCACAAGTACTGGCCGGCGGTGAACCGGGTGGACAACGTCTATGGCGACCGCAACCTGTTCTGCGCCTGCGTGCCGCTGGCGGACTATCGCTGAACGGGCCTCAGTAGTGGTGGCGCGTCCGCGCCGGCTGGCTGCCATGGCTACTGGCACGGGCAGGTTGGGTTTCCAGGGGATAGAGGTGCAGCAACTCTTCCTCGATCACCTGGTTGCTCAGGCCCAGTTCCAGCTCCGGGCAGTCCAGGTCCAGCCAGTCACCGTGCTGCAACTGCAGGTCGCTCTCGCGCCGGCTGGCGCTGTGGAACACATAGTGGACCATGCCCGGTTGCAGGAACTGTTCGTGCTGTTCGAGGAAGGCCTGGGAGTATTTGCGAATAGCCCACCAGTTCTGCTGGTCGAGGCGATAGCTGCGCTGCGGCAACGGCGTGCCCTGGCGTTCGACCCGGACATTGAGTGACAGGCTGTTCTGCAGTTCGCCGAGGATCAGCGCCGGGGCGATGGCGCACTGGCGCAAACGCGATTGCGCGCAGGAACTGGCGTCCTGATGGCTCAGCAACGGGTCGTGAATGTCGTGGCCGAGGCTGAAGCCGACAAAGCGCAACTGGCCGAAGGGGTCCACCAGGTACACGCACACCACCCCGGGCTGGCTGGAAATGCTCTGGGCGTGGTACGGAATCATCAGCGGCTCGCCGTCGGTCTTCAGCAGGCTGCCATTGCCCTTGTAGAACCAGCCCTGGCGGGTGTGCGGAGTGTTCAGGGTGACTTCGCTGACCTGCACCAGCAGGTTGTCCCGAGGCTTGAGCGGTGGGCGCAACGGGCCTTGCTGGGGGCCGTCCGCGGGCAGTTGCGGGTGGGGCGCGAGGCTGCGCAGGTGTTCGCTCCAGCCCAGATGGCGACGGCTGCAGAACAGCAGGGTCTCGTACAGCCCGCCGTGTTCGGAATAGGCCCGCACGCTGCGGCCATTGTGAAAGTCGAACAGCCCGATGGCGCGCTGGTCCTTGTGGCAGACATCCAGCAACAGCAGGTAATCGTCCATGATTCTCTAGTCCTTCAGGGGCAAGGGGGCGGGGAGGATGGGCAGCGCTTCGCGCACGCGCGAACGGCGCGGTTCGAGGGCCTGTTCCTTGAGCAGGAATGACAGCAGCAAGCCGGCCAGGCTGCCGCTCAGGGCCACGTACAGGATCGATGGCAGGCCGAAATGGCTGGCGGCGAACCCGGCCACGGCCGGTGACAACCCGCCACCCAGGATCTCGCCGAACCCCACCACGATTCCGGTCGCCGCCGGCAGCAGGGCCGGGGTGACCGATTCGCTGGTCAAAGGGCCGACTGTCATGCAGATCAGGCTGAAGTTGAAGAACGACAGCAGGAACAGCAGCAGGAACAGCAGCCAGGGAAGGGGCGGGCTGACGATCAGCAGGCCCACCAGGGTGCTGCTGGTCATGAAGCACACCGACACCACCGGCTTGCGCCCGAGACGGTCGGACATGCCGGGGATGATCAATTGGCCGATGAAGCCGCCCAGGCCGATGGCCGAGATGACGAAGGCCATGGACAGGGTTTCCAGGTGCATATGGTCGGTCAGGTAGCTGGGCAGCATGGCGCAGAGGACGAACTGGCAGGTGAGTATGCAGAACATGATCAGGATGTTCAGGCTCACGTTGCCGCTCTTGAAGGCCGCCAGCCAGGTGCCTGCGGTGCGGTCGGCCTGGGGCGCCGGCAGCGGTCGGTAGATTTTCCACAGGTAGCCGGCCAGCAGCAGGCCCGGCAGGGAAATGATGGCGAACACCGCACGCCACGAGCCAGTGATTTGCAGGAGGTATGCGGCGATCAGCGGCCCCAGGCACAGGCCGAGAATCGGGAACAGCGCCTGCTGGATACCCAGGTTCAGCCCGCGCCGGTCGGGGCGCGAGACTTCATTGGTGACAATGATGCTGGTGGGGGTGAAGGCACCCTCGCAGATGCCCATCAGCCCGCGCAGAATCACCAGCCCCAGCACGCCGGTGGCCAGCGCGGAAAAACCGGACAGTAGCGAAAGCACGGCAATCGAGGTCACCAGCACGCGGCGGGTGCCCAGGCGCTCGATCACGCTGCCCATGCCCAGGGCGGACAGCCCCCAGGTGAAGGCCAGCGCGGCGGACAGGTAGCCCAGGTCCTGATAGTCCAGTTGCAGGTCGTGCATGATCACCGGAAACAGCGGCAGGATGATGAAGCGATCCAGCCCCACCAGCCCGAAACTCAGTGACAGCAACAGCACCATGGATCTTTCGTAACGGCTGTTGGCAGCCGTGGTCGGCATTCCAGTGTTCATCGCTCAGCTTCCTTGTGAAACCATGAACCCGGCGCAAGCGCCGTGGGAGGCCACCCGACGTTGCCATGCAGCCCGGCAACGTCAGGTGGGACAGGCACAGGCAGTCACATCAGGCGGTCCACTCGCCCACCGCCATTTCCGCGGTGAACCCCGGGCCGAAGGCCGCCAGCAGGCCGATGTCGCCGCGATTGAGGTTGGAATCGAACTGCCGCTTGAGTACGTCGAACACCACCACGCTGGCAATGTTGCCGGCTTCCGACAGGCTGCTGCGCGATTGCGAGACCCGGTTGGATGCCAGGTCCAGGTGCATCACCAGCTCGTCGAGGATCTTGCGACCACCGGTGTGGAAGATGAAGAAGTCGTTGTGCGCACAGTTCTGTTCGAAGCTCTCGTAGTTGAGCCGCTCCATGACCGGTGCCACGTCCTTGATGGAGTTCATCACCGCCTTGTCGAGGGTGAAGTGAAAGCCGGTGTCCTTCACGTCGTACTTGATGTAGTGCTCGCTCTTGGGCAGGAAGTACGACTCGGTCTTCTTGATCTTGAAGCCGCCGGCCTGGTCATCGGCGCGCAGCACGCAGGCGGATACCGCATCGCCGAACAGCGCCGCGGAGATGAAGGCGTGCAGCTTGGTGTCGTCCGGCTGATAGCACAGCGAGGAGAACTCCAGGGACACGATCAGGACGTGGTTGCGGGCATCGAGCCGGGCGAAGTCGTTGGCGCGGTTGATGGCCGCGGCACCGGCCACGCAGCCCAGCTGGGCGATCGGCAACTGCACGGTGGAGGTCGGCAGGGCCAGGTCGTTGATCAGGTGCGCGGTCAGCGACGGCATCATGAAGCCGGTGCAGGAAGTGACGATCACCATGCGAATGTCGCTGATCTGCAGCCCGGCATTCTCGATGGCCTGGCGCGCCGCGGCCGACGACATCTGCCGGGCTTCACGCTCGTAGACGATGCTGCGGTGGGTGAAACCGGTGTGCACTGCCAGTTCGTCGATCGGCAACACCAGGTGGCGCTCGTTGACTTCGGTGTTGGCGATCATGCGCTTGGCCAGGGCCATGCGTGGATGGTCGGCGTGCAGGTTTTCCAGGTGATCGACCATCTGTTGCTGGGTGATCTTGTGTTGCGGAAACATGACGTGTGGAAGGCAAAGTGTAGACATGATGGGTCCTTGGCTTTAAGTAAGCCAACAAGTTAAGGGGTGGGGATAGTCCCCGTTTATAGGCACAGGAATCTGTAGGCCCTAAAGGAAATCAGGGCCTTAAGGCAACTTCGGGGCGTGAAGTTGCCGTTGATGTAACTTTTAAGTTGGATTTTATTTTAATGGCTAACTTCAAGGTGCCTTATATAAAGGCACCTTGAATAACAACTTATATATCCAGTACGAACTTATAAGCGTATTGCCAGGCCAGGTTGCTTTCGCGCACATGCTTGCGGATCACCATGCGCACCGGCGCACCGACTTTCAGCTGTTGCTGATCGCACACATCGACGATTTCCGAAGCGATCACCAGGCCGTCGTCCAGGCGCACCATGGCCATGATGCGCGGCACGGTTTCGCCATAGCCCATGGCGGCCAGGATCGGGTTCTCGGCCGGGGCCATGACCTCGATCTTGCCACTGCGCGCGCAGCGATACGGCTTCACACTCAGGGAGTTGCAAGCGCCGCAGACGGTGCGCCGGGGGAAGAAGATTTCGTTGCATTCTTCGCACTGGCTGCCTTCGAGGCGGTACTTGCCGCCATGCTCGCGCCATTCGCGAAGCATGCTGGCGGTGGTCATTCTGTGGATCTGTTCTGGGTACATGGACATGGTCCGGGCTCCTTAGTCGTTCGAGAGGACAATCACTGAGTTGTGCGCCGCGTAACCGCCAAGGTTCTGCGACACGCCGATGCGCGCGCCCTTGACCTGGTTGTCGGATTCACCCCTCAGCTGCCGGAACAGCTCGGTGATGTGCAGGATGCCGTCGCAGCCGGAGGCATGGCCGCGGCCGATGTTGCCGCCGTCGGTATTGAGCGGCAGCTGGCCATCCAGGGCGATGCCGCCTTCGAGCACGAAGTCGCCGGCCTGGCCCTTGCCACAGATGCCCATGGATTCCATCTGGATCAGCCCGGCGCCGAGCAGGTCGTAGACCTGGGCCACGTCGATGTCCTTGGCGGTGATCCCGGCTTTCTTGTAGGCGATCTCCGCACAGGCGATGGAGTTGGCCGAAACCGCCATGCCCACATCCTTGGGCAGGCCCGGATGATGCAGGGTCGGGTTGTGAAAGCGCGTACCGAAATAGTGGGAGACCCCGGTATAGGCGCAACCGCGTACGAACACCGGTTTATCGGTGTACTTGTGGGCCAGGTGTTCGGCCACCAGGATCGCGCAGCCACTGGCTTCGCCCCAGGCCAGCATCGAGCCGCAGGCCTCGCTGTTCTTCAACGCTTCCAGGGAAGGAATCGGCTGGCCATAACGGGTGGCGGTGGGGGTGTTCTGTGCGTAGATGCGCATCTGCCGGCCGAAGGTGGCCAGTACGTCGGCCTCGCGACCGGCATAGCCGAACTTCTGGAAGTATTCGGCGGTGGCCAGGGCGAAGGCATCGGTGTGGGAGATGCCGAGGAAATAATCGTATTCACATTCAGTGCTGGAGCCGATGTATTCGGCGTAGTTGAAGTGATCGGTCATCTTCTCGAAGCCGCCGCACAGGACGATGTCGTACTCCCCGGACGCCACCATCTGGTGGCCCATCTGGAACGACACCGAGCTGCTGGTGCAGTTGGCGGTGCTCATGAAGGTCGGCGCCGGGCTGATGCCCAGGGCGTCGGAAATGGTCGGGCCCAGGCCGCCATATTCGGAAATGCCTTCACCGTGATAACCATAGGCCACGGCCTGGATTTCCCGGGGGTGCATCTTGGCGTCCTTGAGAGCCTTGTAGGCGGACTCGACGATCATTTCCTTGAACGTCTGCCGAACTCGTGAACTTCCGGGTTTCGGCGTATAGGCGGCCGAAACGATTGCAACACGACGTGCGCACATGTGCATGCTCCTTGCGTAGACAGGCGTAATCAGAGATAGGCGGTCAGGGCGTAGTCAGCCCGCAGGTACTTGAACTCGTACTTGATGGACGTGCCGTAGTCGACGTAGATCTTGGATTCCAGCAGTTCGCGCAGAGGCTTGTTGTGCTTCTGGTACTGCTCGATGGCGTCGGTGACGGTCAGGGCGATGGCGTCGCTGCCGGCGCCGAAACCGTAGGACACCAGAAGAATTTTCTGCCCCGGGCGTGCCTGGTCCAGTACGTTGATCAGGCCGAGCAGCGGGCTGGCCGATCCGGCATCGCCAACGTTGCCGGCATAGATGCCCGGTTCCACCTGCTTGGGGTTGAAGCCCAGGTGCTTGGCCAGGGAGTAGGGCGTGGACACCAGGTTTTGCTGGAACACCACATAGTCATAGTCGGCGGGGCTGGTGTGCAGCTTGGCCATCAGGCCTTCGGCGGCGCGGCGGGTCTGGTCTTCCAGGCCGATGCTGTTCTTGTCCGAGCCCAGGCCCATGCCCGAACGAATGTAGCGATCACCCTGGGGGCGGATGTTGTCGGCGACATCGGCGGCGCAGGAGAAGCTGGCGTCGAATTCGGCGATGACATCCTGGCTGCCGATCAGCAGCGCAGCGGCTCCGGCCCCGGCATAGGATTCGGTCAGGTCGCCCGGCGCGGTGTTGCGGTTGATGGTGTCGGCGCCGATGGCCAGGGCGCTGCCCGTCATGCCGGAAGCCACCAGCGCCTGGCAGATCTGCAGGGCAGAAGTTCCGGATTTGCCGGCGAACTGCACGTCGGCGCAATAGGCGTCGTAGCCGCTGCCGAGCATTTCCAGGATGATCGAAGCCGAGGCCCGTGAGTCATAGGGGTTGGTGCAGGTGCCCAGGTACAGGGCTTCGATCTGGTGACCGGGGACTTTATCCAGGGCCCGTTGCGCCGCCAGCACCCCGAGGGTGATGACATCTTCATCCGGTTGCAGCACGGCTCTTTCCGTGACGCCGAGGTTTTCCTCCACCAGCTTGAGGTCGGTGTTTTTCCAGACGTTGATTACTTCCTGGACTTTCAGGCGGCATACCGGAATACCCGCGCCATAGCTGACAATACCTATCTTTTTCACGTTCATTTTCCTCTTGATTCCATTCTTTTCAGAAAACTGGGTCGTGCCTGCTCAGAAGCACCCTTGAAACATACGGAAAACAGTTTTGCTGCCTTTCTCCTGGCCACACCTGATGAAACCTGCAGGCCAGAGCGGTTTAACAGCAGACTCCAAATAGGGGAAAACCCACTCGAAAGCTGTTTTTATTCACCTCACTGTGCTATGATACGGAACGTTTCGTTTAGTAATAATTTCAGACGATCTAATCTCTTAAGGGAAAAGGGCCGAAGCCTCGAATTCGAGGAACTCCAAGTTACAAGGCCTGAGCTGCTCAACCCTTACGCGATATTTTAAAAACTAGATAGATCGGTGTAAGAAATTCATGATTCTTTCAAGAATGAAACGAAACGGACCGTTTCATTTCGATTCGAGGGAATCCTATACCCTGCGTTGCGTTTGTCAAGCGCCCTGCCTGGAGATTTTTTATTGTGGCTCGTACCCCCTCTCGCAGCTCCATCGGCTCTTTGCGAAGTCCCCATACTCATAAAGCCATTCTCACTTCCACCATCGAAATCCTTAAGGAATGCGGCTATTCCGGGCTCAGTATCGAGTCCGTCGCCCGTCGGGCGGGGGCCAGCAAGCCAACTATCTATCGCTGGTGGACGAACAAGGCGGCGTTGATCGCCGAGGTTTATGAAAACGAGAGCGAACAAGTCAGAAAGTTTCCTGATCTCGGCTCGTTCAAGGCAGATCTCGACTTTTTGCTGCGAAATCTCTGGAAAGTCTGGAGGGAGACTATTTGTGGCGAGGCCTTTCGCTGTGTGATCGCCGAAGCGCAACTGGATCCCGCAACCTTGACCCAGCTCAAGGATCAGTTCATGGAGCGCAGAAGGGAAATGCCGAAAAAACTGGTGGAAAATGCCATCAGCAACGGCGAGCTGCCCAAGGACACCAACCGTGAATTACTGCTGGATATGATCTTCGGCTTTTGCTGGTATCGGCTGTTGACTGAGCAACTGACGGTGGAACAGGACATCGAGGAGTTCACTTCTCTGCTGATCAACGGTGTTTGTCCTGGTACGCAACGTTGATCCTTTCGAGCCATTAAGCCCTGGAGTTTCTCGGGCTTAATGGCTGTTGTTTCAGGCTGCGGGGGTGCCAAACTCTCGATACAGGTCCGGCAGGAAGCTGGCCAGATGATTGAACTCGCACATGTCGTGCACCGCGAACTCGTAGGCCAGGGTCTCCAGTTCGGCCTCGCCAAAGCCATTTTCCTTCAGCAGCGATGCAGCCTTTTCTGCCCCAGGAAAGCGGGCCATCGACGGGTGCGCCCCGACCCAGTAACGGCTGGTCAGGTACATGCCGTCCGGTACTTCCTTGAACAGATGCACCATCAACGACACCGGCACCTCAGGATGATCCGCCAGGCTCATCAGGGCGCTGACACTGCCGTCGATCTTCGCTTCGCGATACAGATCGGTGTTCAGGCCCAGGCTGGCCGGCTGCTGGAAGTCGATATGCAGGTGCATCAGGCGATCGCCGACATATTCCGACGCGCAGAAGGTGTTGCCATACAGCCGTTCCTCAAAACTCAGGGACTCATCGCACAGGCGTTGGTGGTGCACGCATGGGTTGCTGACATGGGCATAGGGGAACCACAGGGTGTAGCGCTCCGATTCCGCGGGGTGCCAGATGAACCACCACTTGAACATCTGCGCGGTGCAGCCGGGGAAGAACTTGCGGCTTTGCACGTAGGCCATCGGGCCCGGTAGCAGGGCGTAACCGGATTCCTCGCTGACAAAGTCCGGTTCGAGCAGGCGATTGATGTCCTCGATGCTCGGGGTCAGGGTGTCTTCCAGGGCCATGGGGCCTTGCTGAATCTTACGGACGGCGGACAGCGGCACGCGCATTTCCGACCGGAAATACTTGGCGTAGGGCTTGTTCCTGACCGCCGCCTGATTGCGTAGGAACAGCTTCTGCATGGGCAGTGAGAAGTAGGTGAAGGGAGTCATGTTGCGCGCTTCCATGCTGATATCCTTTGGCGTGAATTGACAGATAGCCGCCATTTCGCTGCAACCCTTGACGGAATTGAACGAGAAACTGGCGCTTTGTAGCTAAGCAGTCCATAAACAAAAGTCAAATTTGAATTTAACTTAGTGAGAGCGCCTATGGCCGTTTCCGCTTCCCCGCAGCCAACTGCGGCCCGTACGCCGCGTCAGGATGGCCAGGCTACCCGCCAACAGATCCTGGAAACGGCCGGCCAGCTTTTTGCTGAGCTGGGGTACGCCAACACCACCAGCAAGCAGATCTGCGAGAACTCCAGGGCCAACAACGCCTCGGTCAACTACCACTTCGAGAACAAGGACGGCCTGTATCGGGCGGTGCTGCGCGAGGCCCACGACCGCCTGGTGCGGATCGAGACCATGATCAGCCTGAGTGAAAGCCAGGGCAGCCCCGAGGACAAGCTGCGGGCGATCATCACCGTGCTCATCGAGGGGCTGGGCAACCAGCGTGAGGGCTGGGCGCTGAAAGTCCTGACCCGCGAACTGTTGTCACCCTCCGCGGTGCTGCCGGCGATCCTGGAGGAGCAGGCGTTTCCCAAGGCGAAGATCGTGCGCACCATCCTCGGCCAGATCATGGATCTATCGCCTGAGGACCCGGTTACCCTGCGCAGCGCCGTCAGCGTTTTTGCGCCCTGCCTGTTCCTGCTGATCGCCCATCAGCCGCTGGCGCGCAATGTGTTGCCCGGCCTGGAGCTGGATCCACCGGCGTTGATCGAGCACATGATGAGTTATGCCCTGGCCGGCCTGGCTGCAGTGTCCCGCACACCTGGGGTCTAGCCGGCTGATCGGGCAAACAAAAACGCCGACCCTGGGGTCGGCGTTTGCTGTCGGCCATCCCTTGGGCGACGGTTACTCCTGAGCGACAGCGTTCTTCGCCAGGATGGCGTTGGCCAGTTCCATGTCGGTGGCCTTGAGGCCGGGGTTGTCGGCGCGGACTTTCTGCATGGCGGCTTCCAGGTACGGGCCGCGAATGTTGCCATCGCTGGCAACGAAGCTGCCGGCGTCATCCTGGGCGGCGACGATCAACTTGTGGTCCTTGAAGGTCAGGTAGGTGGAGCCGGTGGTGGCCCCGGAGGAAATGACGTTACGCCAGAAGGTGTCGGCCATTGCCGAACCAACGGGAAGAGACAGCAGGGCAAGGGTGGCGACAGCAATTTTCAGACGCATGATGGGTGACTCCGAAAGGGGGTATCTGCATCGTTTGATTCTAGATAACCCCGCGGAGTTCCGTGACTCATCAGTCAAGGTTTTCGACCAACAGGATTGCGCCTTCCTGGCCCACCACCCGCACCCGGGCGCCCGCGGGGGCGTCGGCCCCCTTGGCGATCCACACGCCGTCGGCCACCTTGATCCGCCCGCGGCCGTCGACAATCGCCTGGTGCACCACAAAGGTCTTGCCGATCAGCTCCTGGCCCCGCAGGTTGAGGTTCGGCTGATCGCTGGGGCGTACCACGCTGCGCTGGCGGCGCCACCAGTACAGTGCGGTGAGCACCGACAGCAGGCCGAACAGGAGGAACTGCACCTCCCATGACAGGCCGGGAATGAGAAAGGTCAGGACCCCGACTGTGGCGGCTGCGAGGCCGATCCACAGCAGGTAGCCGCCGGCCCCGAATACTTCGAAGATCAGCAGGATGGTGCCAAGGGCCAGCCAGTCCCAGAACGATAGAGCTTGCACAAATGCCAACATGAAGCCTGCCTCAGACCTTCTTGCTGTCGAACGTGGCCTTGACGATCTCGCCGATGCCGCCCACGGCGCCGATGACCTGGCTGGCCTCCAGGGGCATCAGGATCACCTTGCTGTTGTTGGCCGACGCCAGTTTGCCCAGGGCATCGATGTATTTCTGCGCGACGAAGTAGTTGATCGCCTGGACGTTGCCGGTAGCAATCGCCTCGGACACCACTTGGGTCGCCCGGGCCTCGGCTTCGGCCTGGCGCTCCCGGGCTTCGGATTCGAGGAATGCCGCCTGGCGTTCGCCCTCGGCTTCAAGAATCTGTGCCTGCTTCTTGCCTTCTGCGGTAAGGATGGCGGCGGCCCGCAGGCCTTCGGCTTCGAGGATCTGCGCACGCTTGACCCGCTCGGCCTTCATCTGCCCGGACATGGCCGCCATCAGGTCGGCGGGTGGGCTGATGTCCTTGATTTCGATCCGGGTGATCTTGATCCCCCAGGGGGCGGTGGCCTCATCGACGGTTCGCAGGAGTTTCTCGTTGATGCCGTCACGTTGGCTGAGCATGGCGTCCAGTTCCATGGAACCGAGCACCGTACGGATATTGGTTTGCAGCAGGTTGCGGATGGCGTGCTCGAGGTTGTTGACCTCATAGGCGGCCTGGGCGGTGTTGACCACCTGGAAGAAACACACGGCGTCGATCTGCACCGTGGCGTTGTCGGCGGTAATGACTTCCTGGGGTGGGATATCCAGCACGCTTTCCATCACGTTGATCTTGCGCCCGATGCGATCCATCACCGGAATGATGATGTTCAGCCCCGGCTTCAGGGTGTTGGTGTAGCGGCCGAAGCGTTCCACGGTCCATTGGTAGCCCTGGGGCACGACCTTGAAACCCATGAAGACGATGGCCACGGCGAGGCCGACGAAAAGTAACAACACGCTTCCGATCTGCATAACATTCTCCTGCTCAGATGTGATCAAGGGGCACAGGGGGGCGAGTGTACGGCGGCGCCCGGTCGCGCGCAGAGATACCGTGGCCCTTGCATCATCAGGACACACATCACCGGCGTGCCCGTGGCCTCACAGTTGGAAGCGAGTGACCGAGGTCTGCAAGGTGGCCACGGAGTTTTCCATCTGCTCCACGGTCTGGGTCAGCTCACGCATGGCCTGGCTGTTGCGCCGGGCTACCAGGCTGATCATCTCCACCCGTTGCGCCACTTCGCTACTGGCCTTGGACTGCTCGCCGATGGTGAGGGAAATCTCCTCCACCATCACCGCCGAGCGCTGGGCGCCCTGGCGGATCTCATTGATCGAGGTGCCCGCTTGCTGGGCCATCTGGACCCCGTCGTTGACCCGGCTGACCCCGGTTTGCATGCTGTTCACGGCTTGTTCGGTGGTTTCCCGGATGCGTTCGATCATGCCGGTGATTTCCCGGGTGGACTGTGCGGTGCGGGCTGCCAGATTGCGCACTTCGTCAGCCACCACGGCGAACCCCCGGCCGGCTTCCCCGGCCCGGGCGGCTTCGATGGCGGCGTTCAGGGCCAGCAGGTTGGTCTGCTCGGCGATGCCGTTGATCACCTGGATGATCGAGTGGATTTCTTCCGAGGACTGGCCCAGGGCGGTGATGCTGCGGGAAGACTGGTTTACCGCCTCGGCAATATGGCTCATGCCGTCCACGACCCCGAGGATTACCTGGCCGCCGCTACCGGCCAGGGATTCGGACTGGGCGGCAATGCCCTGGGCATTGCGCGCGTGTTCGGCCACCTGGGCGATATTGCTGATCATCTGCTCCATGGCGGCGGCCATGTTGGTGGCGCCGTCGGCCTGCTCGCTGGCGCCGTCGGCAATGCTCAGCGACGTGTCGCTGAGGCTGTGGGAGCGGCCGCGCAACTCTTCGCTTTCATGGCGGATGGTGGTGATCATCTGCCGCAGGTTGTCTTGCATTTCTCCAAGGGCCTGTTGCAGTTGGCCGGCCTCGTCATGCCTGTCGACGCTGATGGGCGTGGTCAGGTTGCCCTGGGCAATGGCCCGGGCGGTGGCCACGGATTTTTCCAGGGGTTTGAGCACCCGGGTGAGCAGCTGCCGGGTCAACAGGGCCAGTGCCAGGGCGGCCAGCAGGCTGCCGCCGATCAGCCACCAGGCGGCCTGGCGGACCGCACTTTCACTGAGTTCGCGGGTTTGGGCGGTGCTGGCTTCGATCTGGCTGCTGAGGGCGGCGTTGCGGCTCTCCACTTCGCTGAAGCGCTGGGAGAACTCCGGCATTTGCAGGCGCGCGGCCTGTGGGTCCTTGAGGGCCTGCCCGGCGATGTTCTCGGCGGCATGAATGTAGTTTTCCAGCACCGGCTGCAGCTCGGTGATGGCGTTGCGGATTTCCGGTGCCAGGGGCAACTTGGCGTTTTCCGCCAGGGCCTTGCGGAACCAGTCGCCGTGTTCGCGCAGGCTATTGCGGACCTCTTCGCCAGCGGCGGCATCGCCGGGCTGGCTGCTCAGGGCCTCCAGCACATCGGCCCGCAGGGCGTCGTGCATCATGTCGGCCTCCAGGTGGTTGCGCAGGGCGCTGGCGTTGAGCTCGTTGTCCACCAGTGCCCGCGCCAGGCGTGACTGGCCCCATAAACCCAGCCCGGCCACCAGGGCAATGGCCAGGAGGCTGACAACCCCGGTGGCGAGCATGTTTTGACGAATGTTCATACCGGGCTCCCTGCTTATCTCGGCGGTGACTCAAGCGTAGTCCAGCGCCTGGGGTTCGCCTCCTGTGCCGCTATGGGGGCTGGTTGCCGGGCGTGACCCGTAGCACTTCCTCAAGGCTGGTCAGGCCTTGGGCAACCTTGTGCGCGGCAGCCAGGCGTAGGCTGCGCATGCCGTCCGCACAGGCCTGGTGGTGCAGGCGGGCAAGATCCAGGTCGCGATGGATCAGGGCCTTGAGGGGGGAGCCCAAGGGCATGATTTCGTAGACCCCGGTGCGCCCGTGGTAACCGGTGCCCCGGCACTCGGCGCAGCCCACCGCGCGCTGGCCGCCGGCAGCGGGTGGCAGGTGCCGGGTTCCGGTCAGGCTTTCCCAGTCATCCGCCGTCAGCTCGGCGGGAACCTTGCAGTACGGGCAGAGGGTGCGCAGCAGGCGCTGGGCCATGACCCCGATCAGGGTGGCCTTGATCAGGTAATGGGGCACGCCCAGTTCCAGCAGTCGGCTGATGGCGCCGGGGGCGTCGTTGGTGTGCAGGGTAGACAGCACCAGGTGCCCGGTAAGTGCGGCCTGGATGGCCATTTCCGCAGTCTCAAGGTCACGGATCTCGCCGATCATGATGATGTCGGGGTCCTGGCGCATCAGTGCACGTACGCCGCTGGAAAAACTCAGGTCGATATTGTGCTGGACCTGCATCTGGTTGAACGCCGGTTCGATCATCTCGATCGGGTCCTCGATGGTGCACAGGTTGACCTCGGGGGTCGCGAGCTTCTTCAGGGTGGTGTAGAGGGTGCTGGTCTTGCCCGAGCCGGTGGGCCCGGTGACCAGGATGATGCCGTGGGCCTGGGCGGTCATGGCTTGCCAGCGGCTCAGGTCATCGCTACCAAAGCCCAACTGGTCGAAATCCTTGAGCAGGACCTGGGGATCGAAGATGCGCATCACCAGCTTTTCACCGAACGCCGTGGGCAGGGTCGAGAGCCGCAACTCGATTTCACTGCCGTCGGGGGTGCGCGTCTTGACCCTGCCATCCTGGGGCTTGCGCTTTTCCGCGACGTTCATGCGCCCCAGGCTCTTGAGGCGGCTGACGATGGCCAGGGTGACCTGGGGCGGGAACTGGTAGACGTTGTGTAATACGCCATCGATGCGAAAGCGCAGGGTGCCGTGCTCGCGGCGGGGTTCGATATGGATGTCGCTGGCCCTTTGCTGAAAGGCGTACTGGAACAGCCAGTCGACGATATTGACGATGTGCGCATCGTCGGCATCCGGCTCCTGGTCGCTGGCCCCCAGTTTCAGTAGTTGCTCGAAGTTGCCCAGGCCACTGGCTTTCTGTTCGCTGCTGGCGCCGCTGACCGACTTGGCCAGGCGATAGAACTCCAGTGTCAGGCGCTGGATGTCCAGCGGGCTGGCCACCACCCGTCGCACCGTGCGCTTGAGAACATGGGCCAGGTCTGTTTCCCAGGCCCTGACGTAAGGTTGGGCGCTGGCCACGGTAACGCTCTGCCCATCCACGGCCACGGCAAGGATCTTGTGCCGCTGGGCGAAGGCGAAGGACATCAGCGGCGTGATGCTGGCCACGTCGATGCGCAGGGGGTCGATACGCAGGTAAGGCTGGCCGGCTTGCCGGGCCAGCCAGGCCGTGAGGCTGTCCAGGTCCAGATGTGCGCCGGGATGCTGCAGGTCGGGCAATTGCTGGCCGGCGATCACTTCCAGGGGATGCAGCAGGTCACCGGCTGCCTGATGCCGGACGCTCATGGCCTGTTCGGCGGCATCCTGGCTGATGCGGCCCTGGGCCAGCAATTCACGCAGCAGTTCGCTGAGGTCTAGCCAGCGGTCCTGGGGAAGGTGCGCGGCGCTCATGGGCGATTCCTTGGGGCTGTTGTCCAGATGTGGGTCTCTGACCACGAACAGCCAAGAATAGTCCCCGGGGCCTCAAGGGAATGCTTGCCAAGGGTTGCAGGGTTTTGCCGGGATCAACCCGCGGCCTGCAGGCGCGAAGGTTCCGCCAGCTCCAGCTCCACGTCACAGACACTGATCAGGTTGCGCAGCTTTGCGCCGATCACCTGGGCCCGATGCCAGCTCAGGTCGTCGAGTTCCACCTCCATATACAGCGTGGCGTCCTGCTGCTGCATCGACACCCGCTGCGGCACCAGGAACTGCAGGGCGAAGTGGTTGAGGATGCGGCACAGCACATCGGCCTCGGCGTCGGCCACTATCCGGTAGTGCACGCGACAGTGAGCATTGTTGAGGTTCCAGGCATCGGTGCGGGGGGCTGGCTCGAAAGGGGGCATGGCGGTCTCCAGGTCAGTGGAGAAATTTTTACATTCGGTTTCGGGTATTTCTTATCTAAGATTGGGTTTTTTTGCTTGAATATGAATTGTTCAATTCAATTTTTAATGTTTATGGGTATTTATTATGCATAGCGACCTGGACGCCTATGACCGCCGCATCCTTGCGCTGCTGCAAGAGGACGCCTCGCTTTCCAGTGCGCAGATCGCCGAGCAGGTGGGGTTGTCCCAGTCGCCATGCTGGCGACGGATCCAGCGGATGAAGGAGGAGGGGGTGATCCGCGGCCAGGTGACCCTGCTGGACCGCAAGAAGATCGGCCTCAACACGCAGATCTTCGCCGAGATCAAGCTCAACGCTCACGGGCGCTCCAACTTCACCGAGTTCACCGAGGCGATCCGCGGTTTTCCGGAAGTGCTGGAGTGCTATGTGCTGATGGGCGCGGTGGACTTTCTGCTGCGGATCGTGACCGCGGATATCGAAGCCTATGAACGCTTCTTCTTCGAGAAGCTGTCCATGGTGCCGGGTATCCAGGAGGTGAACTCGATCGTTGCCCTGTCGGAGATCAAGTCCACCACCAGCCTGCCGGTCATGCGCTGAGGGGCGGGGTTACAGGCGCAGGAGGGTTTTCCAGGCACGGTTCTGGAACACCGCGATGGCCTGCTGCTTGCGGGCGTCGAGGGCTTCGTCGGTGATCGGCTCGTTGGCCAGTTGGGCCAGTTTGTTCAACTCGCCGTAGAGACGGTCCAGTTCCGGGATCTCCAGCGCGGAGCGGGCGTGGTGCAACCAGGCCTGGATGCGTTCAATGCGCGGCAACTGCTCGGCCAGGTCTTCCGGTTGCTGCTGATAGCGCGGCAGTTGCAGGGAGGTGGCTTCCTCGGCCAGCAGGCGTGGCAACCAGCTGCTCAGCTGTGCGGCGCCCTGGCGGTTGCCCCGGGTGTTGCGGTCAGCGGTCCAGGCCCGGGCCAGCAGCCAGCGCGAGGTATTCAGCGAGAACAGGCCCCAGCGCACGTCCTGCAACTCTTCGATGAACTGCTCCGGCGCGGCCTTGCGCACGTCTTCGTCATCAAGACCGGCCTGTACCAGCGGACGCCAGTCTTCCAGCAGGGCGTCCAGGGCACTGCGCAACTCAGCGGTGGACTGGCGCGGTGCGGCCTGGCCCAGGCTGCTGGCCAGGGCTCGCAGCTCGGCAAGGTTGTCCACCCAGTCCTGCAGCAGGCGCCAGTGGCCATTGAAGCGGTACTGCTCGGCCAGGCGCTGGCTGCTGCCCAGCAGGTGCCAGGCCAGAGCGGCGAAAGCTTCGTCCAGGGGCGTCTCGGCGCTCAATTGCGGCGCGGGCAGGCTCAGGGAGTAGCTGCCGGCGTCGAACAGGCGATAGCCGCGCTCGGCCTTGCTGATATCGCAGGGCATCAGCGGCAGGGTCAGGGCCAGCTCCGCTGCCAACTCCAGCAGGGCAGCCGGTTCGCCTTCACGCAGCTCCAGTTCCAGCTCGCAGATTTCTTCCTTTTGCTTGCCGGCGATGACTTGGCCCAAGTCCAGGGCGGCTTCGATCACCACCTTGGCCTTGCCGCGGCCCCAGGCGATTTCCGCGCGCTCGCGGACGAAATCCGTGGTGAACAACGGCTTGAGGGTCTTCTTGTCCAGTTCGGCCAGGGCTTCGGGCCAGCATTGGCCTTCGAGCTTTTTCACGTCCAGCTTGGCCTTGGCCAGTTGCCAGTCGTACTCGTTGCGTTCGGACAGGCCGGCGACGCTCTGGCCGCTGGTCTTCAGGGTCTGGATCACCGCATCACCGTCGCGACGCAGGCGCAGGGCGACTTTGGCCCGGGCCAGGTCGCGTTCTGGGGTGTCGAAGTACTGATTCATCAGTTCACGGCGTTCCCAGCCACTTTTGTTGCGTTTTTTCAGTAGCGGGTGCTCGCGCAGGGCGGCGAGGGTTTCGCGGCTGACGCGGAGTTTGATTTCGGTTTCTTTCTGCATGGCCGGAAAATCCAGGATCGGGAGCGCAGCCGGGGAAGAGTTGGCTGCCAAGGCCGTGCAGTGTACAGGACAAGGCGCCCGCAGGTGCCGCGGCGGTTCCTTCCGCTTGCGGGATGCCTCTATGATGGGCCTCACATTGGGATTCCCGGAGACAGCTCATGCCCCTGCCGTCCATGAAGGATCAGTTTGCCGCGCTGATCGCCGCGCCATCGGTGAGCTGCACTCAAGCAGCACTGGATCAATCCAACCGTGCGGTGATCGACCTGCTGGCCGGTTGGCTCGGCGACCTGGGTTTTGCCTGTGACATCCAGCAGGTCAGCCCCGGCAAGTTCAACCTGCTGGCCAGTTTCGGCAGTGGCCCTGGCGGCCTGGTACTGGCCGGGCACAGCGACACCGTGCCCTATGACAGCGCGCTGTGGCAGACCGACCCCTTGAAGCTGACCGAAGTCGACGGCCGCTGGGTCGGCCTGGGCAGTTGCGACATGAAGGGTTTCTTCGCCCTGATCATCGAGGCAGTGCGGCCCCTGCTGGATCAGCCTTTCAAGCAGCCGCTGCTGGTCCTCGCCACTTGCGACGAAGAAAGCTCCATGGCCGGGGCGCGGGCCTTGGCGCAAGCCGGCCGGCCCCTGGGGCGCGCGGCGGTGATCGGCGAGCCTACGGGGCTCAAGCCGATTCGCCTGCACAAGGGGGTGATGATGGAGCGCATCGAGATCCTCGGCCGCAGCGGCCATTCGTCGGACCCAAGCCTGGGTCGCAGTGCCCTGGAAGCCATGCACGATGCCATTGGCGAGCTGCGGGGCCTGCGGTTGCTGTGGCAGCGCGAGTACCGCAATGCGCAGTTCAGCGTCCCGCAACCGACCCTGAACTTCGGCTGCATCCATGGCGGCGACAACCCCAACCGCATCTGTGGCCAGTGTTCCCTGGAGTTCGACCTGCGGCCCCTGCCGGGCATGGATCCGGACGTGCTGCGCGAGGCCATCCGGCAGAAGCTCAAGCCGATTGCCGAACGCCATGAAGTGAAGATCGACTATGCGCCGTTGTTCCCCGCGGTCCCGCCTTTCGAGCAGCCCGAGGATGCCGAGTTGGTGCGAGTGGCAGAGCGGTTGACCGGGCATCGTGCCGAAGCAGTAGCGTTTGGCACCGAAGCACCTTATCTTCAGCGCCTTGGCTGCGAGACCCTGGTGCTCGGCCCGGGTGATATCGCCTGTGCCCACCAGCCGGGGGAGTACCTCGAAATGTCACGCTTGCAGCCTACCGTGCATCTATTACGTGAATTGATTGAACATTACTGCCTGACGCCGGCCCAATTTCAGTAAATTGCCGGTGGCCTTGTCCGTACCCATGAGGAGAGTAAGCGTGTTGCCAAGCCTGTTCCGACGATAACCATCAGCCCGCTGTGAGTTTTCCGTTTCGTCCTTTCATAGGCTGCTTTTTATTTACAGGCTCAGGTTCATGCCCGAATACGTCAATTGGCTTCGCCACGCGTCTCCCTATATCAATGCCCACCGCGACTGCACCTTCGTGGTCATGCTGCCCGGCGACGGCGTTGAACACCCCAACTTCGGCAATATCGTCCACGACCTGGTGCTGCTCCACAGCCTGGGGGTGCGCCTGGTGCTGGTGCACGGCTCGCGCCCACAGATCGAAGCCCGTCTGGCGGCCCGTGGCCTGACGCCCCATTACCATCACGGCCTCAGGATCACCGACGCGGCAACCCTGGAGTGCGTGATCGATGCCGTGGGCCAGTTGCGCATCGCTATCGAGGCGCGCCTGTCCATGGACATGGCCTCTTCACCGATGCAGGGCTCGCGGTTGCGGGTGGCCAGCGGCAACCTGGTGACTGCCCGTCCGATCGGCGTGCTGGAAGGCGTCGACTATCACCACACCGGCGAAGTGCGCCGGGTCGATCGCAAGGGCATCAATCGCCTGCTGGACGAGCGCTCCATCGTCCTGCTCTCGCCCCTGGGGTATTCCCCCACCGGGGAAACCTTCAACCTGGCCTGCGAAGACGTGGCCACGCGCGCCGCCATCGACCTTGGGGCCGACAAACTACTGCTGTTCGGCGCCGACCCGGGCCTGCTGGATGAAAACGGCAAGCTGGTGCGCGAATTGCGCCCGCAACAGGTGCCGGCGCATTTGCAGCGCCTGGGGGGCAACTATCAGGCCGAGCTGCTGGATGCCGCCGCCGAGGCGTGCCGCGGCGGAGTCGGACGCAGCCATATCGTCAGCTACGCCGAGGACGGCGCCTTGCTGACCGAACTCTTCACCCGCGACGGCGGCGGCACCCTGGTGGCCCAGGAACAGTTCGAGCGGGTGCGCGAGGCGGCGATCGAGGACGTGGGCGGCTTGCTGGAGCTGATCAGCCCGCTGGAAGAGCAGGGCATCCTCGTGCGGCGTTCCCGCGAGGTGCTGGAGCGCGAGATCGAGCAGTTCAGTGTGGTGGAGCGCGAGGGCATGATCATCGCCTGCGCGGCCCTGTACCAGATTGCCGATTCCGATGCCGGTGAGCTGGCGTGCCTGGCGGTGAACCCCGAGTACCGCCATGGCAAGCGTGGCGACGAGCTGCTGGAAAGGATCGAGACCCGCGCTCGGGCCCAGGGCTTGAAGACGCTGTTCGTCCTCACCACTCGTACCGCTCACTGGTTCCGCGAGCGGGGTTTCGTGCCCAGCAGTGTCGAGCGCCTGCCATCGGCCCGGGCCTCGCTGTACAACTACCAGCGCAATTCGAAGATCTTCGAAAAAGCCCTCTGAACCCGCCTCTTTGCGCAACTGGCCGCCACGGCCCGATCAATTGATCGAACCGTGGCGGCCAGTTGCACATGTCAGAAAAATTTCATTTCGATACAAAAACTGTAACAAATTGACGGGAGGATAGGCTCTTAGCCATGATTGCGTCGCTTTTTTGATCCTGAATGACGTTTTGCGCTTGTACACGCAGGGGATCTTGGGGGCTGAGTCAGGGGAATATTTTTCAGAAATAAGCTTGCGAGCGTCTACGCTGCGATTCGCCGTTTGATAATGGCGAGCTTTATTCCTGAAAGGTATGAAAAAGAATTAAACAATTCTTTTTGGGTTTATGAGTAATTCATTACCCTGCATGGACCAAATCACTGCGATTAGACCATGGTCGTAGACACAGGTCGTTACGATTGACTTATCAGTCACGGTCTGGCGCTAATCGCGCATCTGTGGCACCCGGGCGTTCGATCCGGGGCCAGGAACCACAAGAATTAGAAACGAGAGGAGCGATACATGAACAAGTCCACCTTGGCCCTGGCTGTGGCCGTAGGGGTTTTGGCGCAGCAGGCAGGCGCCGCCGGTTTCATCGAAGACAGCAAGGCCACCCTGGGCTTGCGCAACTTCTATATCAATACTGATAACCGTGACGGTCCTGGCGCGAACAAGAACGAAGAATGGGGCCAAGGCTTCGATCTGCGTTTCATCTCGGGTTACACCCAAGGTACCGTTCAGTTCGGTGTTGACGCTATTGGCCTGTACGGCGTTCGTCTGGATTCCAGCCCTGCCAAGAGTGGTAACTCCAGCGGGAGTGCTTCCGGTGGCACCATCTTTCCAAGCGACGGCAACCGTGCAGTTCCTGACTTCGCCAGCCTGGGCCTGACCGGCAAGGTCAAGATCTCCCAGACCGAACTGAAGATCGGTACCCTCCAGCCGAACAACCCGGTTATCAAGACTAACGATGGTCGTCTGCTGCCACAAACCTTCCAGGGTGGCCAGATCACTTCGAACGAGATCAAGGACCTGACCCTGACCGCAGGTCAGATCGAGCACGCCAAAGGCCGTAACTCGAGCAACAACGAAGGTCTGTCGATCGCTAACGCCAACGCTGGTTCCAACTACAGCAAAGGTGAGTTCACCAACAAGTTCTACTTCGCCGGTGCGGACTACAAGATCACCAAGGATCTGACCGCTTCCTACTACTACGGCGAGCTGAAAGACTTCTACACCCAGAACTTCCTGGGTCTGGTGCACAACTGGGCTATCGGCCCGGGCGTCCTGAAAAGTGACCTGCGTTACTACCGCAGCCGTGACAACGGTGCCAACGGTGATACCGCCACTTACTTCTCCCCAGGCTACTACGGCGGCAACATCACCAAGGGCAAGGTCGACAACAACCTGTACAGCTACCTGGCCCTTTACTCGGTTGAGGGGCACACCTTCGGCGGTGGCTATCAGTACACAAATGGCGACAGCGACTTCCCTTGGCTGAACCAGGGTGATGGCTCCTCCAACAGCACCATCACCGACATGCAAATCCAGAAGTTCGCCCGTGCTGGCGAGCGTACCTGGCAGGCGCGTTACGGCTATGATTTCGCCAAGGTTGGCGTACCAGGCCTGACCGCTAACGTGATCTACCTGCGCGGCAACAACATCGAGACCACCGTCGGCGACAAGACTGAGTGGGAACGTGACCTGACTGTTGCTTACGTTATTCCGGAAGGCCCGCTGAAAAACCTCGGCTTTGCCTGGAAAAACGCTATGTGGCGTACCGACCTGGCTTCGACTCGTTCCCAGGACGAAAACCGCCTGATCGTCAGCTATTCGATCCCGCTGCTGTAATAGCGTGATAAAGCCTCGCCCGGCGCAATGCCGGGCGAGGTGTTGTTTCAAGTCAGGCCCACCCCCGTGAGCCCTTCCTGAATCCCCCTCTTTTTACAGCTACTCAAGGCCTTCTCGAACCTTGTTGAGAAGGGTGGTCTTCGCTCGTCCGCGAGTCCAGTGAAGAGATTTTTAATATTCAATTCAGTTATTAATAAATCGATATATATTCTTTTTAAATAGTCTCCCGTGCAGGCAGAGTAGCTTCATCACGCACTCACAGGAGCAGCACCCATGAGCCTCAGACTGGGCGACATCGCCCCCGACTTCGAACAGGATTCCAGTGCCGGCAAGATTCGTTTCCACGAGTGGCTGGGCGATAGCTGGGGCGTGCTGTTTTCTCATCCGGCGGATTTCACTCCGGTATGCACCACCGAGTTGGGCTTTACCGCCAAGCTCAAGGACGAATTCGCACAACGCGGGGTGAAGGCCATTGCCCTCTCGGTGGACCCGGTGGACTCCCATCACAAGTGGATCGAAGACATCAACGAGACCCAGAACACCCGGGTCAACTTCCCGATCCTGGCGGATGCCGATCGCAAGGTCTCGGACCTCTATGACCTGATCCACCCCAATGCCAACGACACCCTGACCGTACGCTCGCTGTTCGTCATCGACCCGAACAAGAAGATTCGCCTGACCATCACCTACCCGGCCAGCACCGGGCGCAACTTCCACGAAATCCTGCGGGTAATCGATTCGCTGCAACTCACCGACAACTACAAGGTGGCCACCCCGGCCAACTGGCAGGACGGAGACGAAGTGGTGATCGTGCCTTCGCTCAAGGACGAGGAAGAGATCAAGCGTCGCTTTCCCAAGGGCTATCGCGCAGTGAAGCCCTATCTGCGCCTGACGCCGCAACCCAACCGCTGATACACCAACCGCCGTAGGAGCTCGCTTGCCGACAAAGGCGGTCGTGAGGCCGGCGCAAGTTTCGCGGACCCTTTCGCGGGCAAGCCCGCTCCTACGAAGCACGCAGGAGCAACAGATCCATAAAGCAGGGGTTTAAGGCCGTTCCGACGGCCTATTTTTTTGCCTGCGGAAAATACTTCCTTATATATTTTTAAGGAATAAACAAATGAATAAATAAGATTTATGGATATAAAAATAGGCTGTTAAGGTCTCTCCAATCCGGCGAGATCGCATCCCGCGAATCGCTTTCTTCGTTCAAGGAATTCTCTGCATGCTGGTGGTCTCTCTCGGTGGCAGTCCCAGCCAACGCTCCCGTTCCGGGGTGCTGCTGGAGTTGGCCAAGCGCTGGTTACAGCAGCAAGGCGTGGAAGTGGTCAGCTACCAGGTACGGGACTTCCCGGCCGAGGATCTGCTCCACGCGCGCTTCGACAGCCCCAAGGTCATCGACCTGCTGCAACAGATCGAACAGGCCGATGGCCTGCTGATTGCGACGCCGGTGTACAAAGCGTCGTTTTCCGGGGCCCTGAAAACCCTGCTCGACCTGCTGCCCGAGCGGGCCCTGAGCCACAAGGTGGTGCTGCCCATGGCTACCGGCGGCAGTATTGCCCACATGCTGGCGGTGGATTACGCATTGAAGCCGGTGCTTTCGGCCCTCAAGGCCCAGGAGATGCTCCAGGGCATCTTTGCCGAGGACAGCCAGATCGCCTACGGCGAGGGCAGCGCCCAGCCGCAATTGGCCGAGGCCCTGGAGCAACGCTTGAAAGAAGCGCTCGAGCAGTTCCACAGCGCCATGGCCCGTCGCCCCAAACCGCTGGATCCGCATCTGCTCAATGAACGCCTGTTGAGTGCTCGCTGGAGCATTTGAGCCTCACCCCCGATTGAAATACTCGCCTTACTCGCCCGCCAACGGGCAAGCAGGTGCAGCCACAACCCCATAGCAAAAAGGAGAGCGCCATGCGCCCTGTCATTTTGCGTCGCGGTCTGGTCGCTCTGTTTGCTGCGGCTGTGTCCTTCGGCGCCATTGTTCAAGCTCAGGCCGAGACCTTGCGGATCGGTTATCAGAAGTACGGCACCCTGGTGCTGCTCAAGGCCAAGGGTTCCCTGGAGAAGCGCCTGGCGCAGCAGGGCGTCGAGGTGCAATGGACTGAATTTCCCGGAGGCCCACAGTTGCTGGAGGGCCTCAATGTCGGGTCCATCGACTTCGGCGTCACCGGCGAGACCCCGCCAGTCTTTGCCCAGGCCGCCGGTGCCGACCTGCTGTATGTGGCCTACGAGCCGCCGGCCCCCCATAGCGAAGCGATCCTGGTGCCCAAGGGTTCGCCGATCCAGTCGGTGCAGGACCTCAAGGGCAAGAAGGTGGTGCTGAACAAGGGCTCCAACGTCCATTACCTGCTGGTCCGCGCTCTGGAAGACGCCGGCCTGAAATACAGTGATATCCAGACCGTGTTCCTGCCGCCGGCTGATGCCCGCGCCGCATTCGAGCGGGGCAGCGTCGATGCCTGGGCCATCTGGGACCCCTACCAGGCAGCCGCCGAGCAGCAGCTACAGGCTCGCACCCTGCGTGACGGCTCGGGCATCGTCGACAACCACCAGTTCTACCTGGCCACCAAACCCTACGCGCAACAGCATCCCGAGGTGATTACCGCCCTGGTGGAAGAAGTGCGGGCGGTGGGCGAGTGGTCCAAGGGCAATCCGCAGGAAGTCACCCAGCAGGTGGCACCGCTTTTGGGCCTGCCGGCCGACATCACCCTCACTTCGGTTAAGCGCCAGGGCTATGGCGCGGGCTTCCTGACCCCGGAAGTGATCGCCGCGCAGCAGAAAATCGCCGACAGCTTCTACCAGCTCAAGCTGATTCCCAAGCCGCTGAGCATCAAAGACGTGATCTGGACGCCCACCGCCGCCGTGGCCAAAGCACCGTAATTCGACCCCTTAGGAGACAACTCCATGAGCCTCAATATCTTCTGGTTCCTGCCTACCCACGGCGACGGCCATTACCTTGGCACCGCCGAAGGCGCTCGCGCCGTCGATCATGCTTACCTGCAGCAGATCGCCCAGGCTGCCGATCGCCTGGGGTTCGGCGGCGTGCTGATCCCCACCGGACGCTCCTGCGAGGACTCCTGGCTGGTGGCGGCGTCGCTGATCCCGGTGACCCAGCGTCTGAAGTTCCTCGTGGCCCTGCGCCCGGGGATCATCTCCCCGACGGTAGCGGCGCGCCAGGCAGCGACCCTGGACCGGTTGTCCGGCGGCCGGGCGCTGTTCAACCTGGTAACCGGGGGGGATCCGGACGAACTGGCCGGCGACGGCCTGTTCCTCGACCATGAGGAGCGCTACCAGGCTTCGGTGGAGTTCACCCGTATCTGGCGCCGGGTGCTGGAAGGTGAAACCGTGGACTACGACGGCCAGCACATCAGCGTGAAGGGCGCCAAGCTGCTCTATCCGCCGCTGCAGCAACCCCGTCCGCCGCTGTATTTTGGTGGCTCCTCGGAAGCGGCCCAGGACCTGGCTGCCGAGCAGGTGGAGATGGTCCTGACCTGGGGCGAGCCGCCGGCCGCGGTGGCCGAGAAGATCCAGCAGGTGCGGGACAAGGCCGCCAAACTCGGGCGCACCGTACGCTTCGGCATCCGCCTGCATGTGATTGTGCGGGAAACCAACGCCGAGGCCTGGCAGGCTGCCGAGCGGCTGATTTCCCATCTGGACGACGACACCATCGCCCGGGCCCAGGCGTCCCTGGCGCGCTTCGATTCCGTAGGCCAGCAGCGCATGGCCGCCTTGCATGGCGGCCGCCGCGACCAGTTGGAAGTCAGCCCCAACCTCTGGGCCGGGGTCGGCCTGGTGCGCGGCGGTGCCGGTACGGCCCTGGTGGGCGACGGCCCGACCGTGGCGGCCCGCATGCAGGAGTATGCGGACCTGGGCATCGACACCTTCATCTTCTCCGGCTATCCGCACCTGGAAGAGGCCTACCGGGTGGCCGAACTGCTGTTCCCGCACCTGGACATCGAACGTCCCAAACTGCCTGAGGCGGCGGGTTACGTCAGCCCGTTCGGGGAGATGGTCGCCAACGACATCATTCCCAAAGCCGTGTCCCAGAGCTGAGGTGCGGCCATGAACGGACAACGCATAGTGCAGCGTCTGGCGCCCTGGAGCTTGCCGCTGCTGTTGTTGGCGGTGTGGCAACTGTCGGTGTCGGCGGGCTGGCTGTCGACCCGCATCCTGCCGGCCCCCAGCGCGGTGATCGAGGCTGGGGTCAGCCTGGTACGCAGTGGCGATATCTGGACCCACCTGGCCATCAGCGGCTGGCGCGCCGGCCTGGGTTTTGTCATTGGTGGCGGCATCGGCCTGGCGCTGGGCTTTATCACCGGCCTGTCGAAATGGGGTGAGCGGCTGCTGGACAGCTCGGTACAGATGATCCGCAACGTGCCGCACCTGGCGCTGATTCCCCTGGTGATCCTGTGGTTCGGCATCGATGAGTCGGCGAAGATTTTCCTGGTGGCCCTGGGCACGCTGTTCCCGATCTACCTCAACACCTACCACGGCATCCGCAACGTCGACCCGGCATTGGTGGAGATGGCGCGCAGCTACGGCCTGTCCGGCTTCGCCCTGTTCCGCCAGGTGATCCTGCCCGGCGCCCTGCCTTCGATCCTGGTGGGGGTGCGCTTTGCCCTGGGCTTCATGTGGCTGACCCTGATCGTCGCTGAAACCATTTCCGCCAGCTCCGGCATCGGCTACCTGGCAATGAACGCCCGGGAGTTCCTGCAGACCGACGTGGTGGTGCTGGCGATCGTTCTGTACGCGGTGCTCGGCAAGCTGGCGGACCTGGCCGCGCGTGGCCTGGAGCGGGTCTGGCTGCGCTGGCATCCGGCCTATCAGGTCGCCAAAGGCGGTGCCCAATGACGGCTCAACAACCTCCGCGGCTGCTGCAGGGCATTCCCCTGGCGGTGCGCAAACTGCAAAAGACCTTCGGCTCGCGGCAGGTGCTGCGGGAAATCGACCTGCACATTCCCGCCGGCCAGTTCGTGGCGGTGGTGGGGCGCAGCGGCTGCGGCAAAAGTACCTTGCTGCGCCTGCTGGCCGGTCTCGACCAGCCCAGTGCTGGCGAACTGTTGGCCGGTTCCGCGCCCTTGAGCGCTGCTATTGAAGACACCCGGCTGATGTTCCAGGAGGCGCGCCTGCTGCCCTGGAAAAAGGTCATCGATAACGTCGGGCTCGGGCTCAAGGGCAACTGGCGCCCCCAAGCCCTGCAGGCTTTGGAAGCCGTGGGCCTGGCGGACCGCGCCCAGGAATGGCCGGCGGCCCTGTCCGGTGGGCAGAAGCAGCGCGTGGCCCTGGCCCGCGCCCTGATCCACCAGCCGCGGCTGTTGCTGCTGGACGAGCCGCTGGGGGCGCTGGATGCCCTGACGCGGATCGAGATGCAGCAGTTGATCGAACGCCTGTGGCAGCAGCATGGCTTCACCGTGCTGCTGGTCACCCACGATGTCAGCGAAGCGGTGGCGATCGCCGATCGGGTGATCCTGATCGAAGACGGCGAGGTCGGTCTCGACCTGCACGTCGAGCTGCCACGCCCGCGGGTACGGGGTTCCCATCGCCTGGCGGCGCTGGAAACCGAAGTCCTCAACCGCGTGCTGTCATTGCCCGGCTCGCCGCCGGAACCGGAACCCGTTTCACCCTTGCCCACGCAACTGCGCTGGGCACTTTAAAACAGCCGCTCATTTCGACCCCAGGAGAAACACCATGACCATCAAGGCCATCAACGTACGCAACCAGTTCAAGGGCACCATCAAGGAAATCGTCGAAGGCGACGTGCTGTCGGAAATCGACGTGCAGACCGCTTCCGGCATTGTCACTTCGGTGATCACCACCCGCTCGGTGAAAGAGCTGGAGCTGTCGATTGGCAGCGAAGTGATCGCCTTTGTGAAGTCCACCGAGGTATCGATCGCCAAGTTGTGAACGGCGCCCGATCACGGCCCCGAACGGTGCGAGCCCTTCGGGGCTTTTTCATGGGCGCTGTAAATACCGGTCAGATTTGATACTTTCCCTGCTTTCGGCAAGACCTGAACAGTAAACATGACAACAGAGCAGGGTCCAAATGTGGGGTATCTGGAGTTCGATCGCGACCATTGGGCCGCTCTGCGGGCCGGTGAGCCGATGAGTCTTGCGCCATCCGAGATGGAGACGCTGACCAGTCCGACCCAGCCCATGGCGTCCGAAGAAGTGCGGCAGATCCTCCTGCCGCTGTCGCGCCTGCTGCATTTGCATGCGGCGCAGGTGCAATCGCTGAAGGTGCCGCAGAAAGGTTTCAAGGCCCCCTACGTGATCGGTGTTTCCGGCAGCGTGGCGGTGGGCAAGAGCAGTTTTGCCCGGGTCCTGGCGGCGCTGCTGGCCTATTGGCCGGGCAAGCCCAATGTGCACCTGGTGACCACGGATTCGTTCCTGTTCCCGCTGGCCACCCTGCAGGAAAAAAACATCCTGCACCGCAAGGGCTTTCCAGAGTCCTATGACAAGCCGCTGTTCTTGGATTTTCTCCAGGCGGTGTGCCGCCGGGGCGAAGCGGCGCGGATTCCCATCTATTCCCATGTGCGCTACGACATCCTGGCCGATGAGGCGCAGTCGGTGGAGGCGCCGGACATCATCATCCTGGAAGGCTTGAATGTGTTGCAGGGTGAGCAGGGCGAGGGCCTGAACGCCCTGGATTTCATTGACTTCTCGATCTATGTCGACGCTCCCGAAGCGACCATCAAGACCTGGTACCTGGAGCGGTTCGTCTACCTGAAGAACACTGCCTTCCAGTCGGGGGATTCCTACTTCAACAAGTACAAGGGCCTGTCCGATTCCGAGGCGCTGTCAGTGGCCTCCGATACCTGGGACCGGGTCAACCTGAAGAACCTGGTTGAAAATATCCTGCCGACTCGGGAGCGAGCCAACCTGATCATCCACAAGTCGGCGGACCACAGCATCGACCGGTTGCTGCTGCGTCAGGCCTGAACCGGCGTTCAGGGCGGGGTGGGGCGCTTGGCCAGGTAGGGCGGCAGGTACAGGCCCAGGTAGGCATCGAAGACGCGCATGCCTTCCTCGGCCATGCGCGGGGTGATCTGCCCGTGCTGCTGCACGGAGCGGGCATACACCCGATCTCCCAGCTCCATGGCCAGGGCGAACACGTCGACATCGACGGGTAGCGTCGGCAACTCGAAATGATGATCGAACAGCTTGTGCATCAGGTCCCCCAGCTCGATGTCGTGCTGGCGGTCGGCCTGGGTGACTTCGGTCAGGCCGTGCTGGGCGAGGATCAGTTGGCGGGCCGCCGCGTCCTCGCCGTAGATGTCGAGCATGCGTTGCTCCACCAGGCGTGACAGGTCGCGCCAGCTGCTGAGCCGCTCATGGTCGATAGGTTCCAGCAGGCAGGCGCGGAACGCCGCGTGGACATCGGCGGTAAGGGCTTCCAGCAGGGCCGGGACGCTGGCGAAGAAGTGATAGACCGAGGATGGCGGGATCTGCGCCTTGTCGGCCACGCTGTAGATCGACAGGCTGGCCACGCCCTCGGCCGCCAGCAGGGTCCGTGCGGCGTCGAGTATGGAGTCGATCCGGGCCTGGCTGCGTGCACGGGGTTTGCGAAGCGGGGCGGTGCGCGTCATCAGTCTCTCCTACAGGGCAGCGGGCATTGTACGCGAGTGGGCCGTTGTCCCTGTAGCCGCAGCCTGGGCGCATCCGAATCACGGGCATAAAAAAACGCCGCCGGGATAAACCCTGCGGCGTTCTTCAATGCAGCTGGCGCTTACACGGTGTGCAGGTACCAGTTGTACTCGAGGTCGGAGATGGAGTGTTCGAACTCCTCCAGCTCACTTTCCTTGCAGGCGACGAAGATATCGATGTATTTCGGATCGATGTACTTGGCCATGACTTCGCTGTCGTCCAACTCGCGCAGGGCATCACGCAGGTTGTTCGGCAGGCTCTGCTCGTTCTGCTCGTAGGAGTTGCCTTCGGTAGGCGCCCCCGGCTCGATCTTGTTGGTCAGGCCGTGGTGCACGCCCGCCAGGACCGAAGCCATCAGCAGATAGGGGTTGGCGTCGGCGCCGGCGACCCGGTGTTCGATGCGCACTGCATCGGCCGAGCCGGTGGGGACGCGAATGGCCACGGTACGGTTGTCCAGGCCCCAGCTCGGCGAGTTCGGCACATAGAACTGCGCGCCGAAACGGCGATAGGAGTTGACGTTCGGGCAGAGGAAGGCCATCTGCGCCGGTAGGGTCTCGAGCACACCGCCGATCGCGTGACGCAGTGCGGCGTTCTGCTCGGGATCCTCGCTGGCGAAGATGTTCTTGCCATCTTTGTCCAGAACCGAAATGTGAACGTGCAGACCGTTGCCCGCCTGGCCCGGGTAAGGCTTGGCCATGAAGGTGGTGTCCATCTCATGGTCGTAGGCGATGTTCTTGATCAGGCGCTTGAGCAGGACCGCGTAGTCGCAGGCCTTGATCGGGTCGGCCACGTGGTGCAGGTTGACTTCGAATTGTGCCGGGGCACTTTCCTTGACGATGGCGTCGGCCGGGATGCCTTGTTCCTTGGCACCTTCCAGGATGTCCTGGAGGCAGTCGACGTATTCGTCGAGGTCGTCGATCAGGTAGACCTGGGTGGAGTGCGGGCGCTTGCCGGAAATCGGCGAGCGTGGTGGCTGTGGCCGGCCGTTCACGTTCTCCTGGTCGATCAGGTAGAACTCCAGCTCGAAAGCGGCGCAGATGGTCAGGCCCAGTTCGTCGAACTTGGTCACCACCTGGCGCAGGACTTCCCGTGGATCGGCAAAGAAGGGGTCGCCTTCGAGTTCGTGCATGGTCATCAGCAATTGCGCGGTAGGGCGCTTCTGCCAGGGCTCGTTGCACAGGGTATCGGGGATTGGATAGCAGATCCGGTCGGCGTCGCCGATGTCCAGACCCAGGCCGGTGCTTTCCACCGTAGAGCCATTGATATCCAGGGCAAACAGGGAGGCCGGCAGGTTGATGCCTTTCTCGTAAACCTTGTGGAGGCTGGTGCGTTCGATGCGCTTGCCGCGCACCACACCATTCATATCCGCAATCAGAAGGTCAACGTACAGAACCTCAGGATGTTCCTTAAGGAACGCGTTCGCTTCGTTGAGCTGAACGGCACGCGGGGGTACCGACATGATGCAACACCTTTGTTGTTAAAAATATCAATCATTGATCTTTTCTGGTTTCAGTCAACCCGAACGGCATGCCGAAGTCAAGTAAGGCCTTTTATGCCCTAATAAAGGGCTGGCAAGGCTCTTTTGGGGCAAAACAGGGCGTTTTTTGGGGCTCGGCCGCCTTGGGTACCGCAGGCTTGAGCGGGCCGTGTTGTATTTTTTACGGGGGTGTTGTGTAAAAAAATGAACAAGGCTAAGCTCGAATCAAACCCATAACAGCAATAATACCGGGGTGTTTCATGTCTCGCCTGCCGTTAATCGGCGTCACCGCCTGCTCCAGGCAGATCGGTCTGCATGCTTATCACATCAGTGGCGACGAGTATGTCCACGCAGTAGCCAGCGCAGCCCAGGGCGTGCCGGTGATTATCCCGTCCATGGCGGAACTGCTTTCCCCGTCCGATATTCTGGACGGTCTGGACGGCATTCTCTTTACCGGCTCTCCCTCCAATATCGAACCTTTCCATTACCAGGGTCCTGCCAGCGCGCCGGGCACTGCTCATGATTCTGCACGGGATGCTGCCACCCTGCCGCTGCTGAACGCCGCCGTCGCAAGTGGCGTTCCGGTGCTGGGCATCTGCCGCGGCTTCCAGGAAATGAACGTGGCCCTGGGCGGCAGCCTGCATCAGAACGTGCAGCAGGTGCAGCCTTTCATGGACCACCGGCACGCCGAACAGCCCGACCAGCCCCTGGACGCCTGGTACGCGCCCGCCCATGACCTGCATATCAAGGCAGGTGGTGTTCTGGCGGGGCTGGGCCTGCCGGAGCGGATTCAAGTCAACTCGATCCATGCCCAGGGCGTCGAGCGTCTGGCCCCGGGGCTGCGGGTCGAGGCGCTGGCTCCCGACGGGTTGGTAGAGGCGGTTTCGGTAGAAGCCAGCAAGGCTTTTGCACTGGGGGTGCAATGGCACCCCGAATGGCAGGTAAGCTGCAACCCTCACTACCTGGCAATCTTCCAGGCTTTTGGTGATGCCTGCCGCAAGCGGGCAAGACAACGCGACGCCGAAGCGTCACACAAGGCCTGACTTAATAGAGAGTCAGGAAACTCAGCCTAGAGGCATTTATGAGTAACAACCTCGACCAGCTCACCGATTGGTTGAAAGACCACAAGATCACAGAAGTCGAATGCATGATCGGCGATTTGACCGGGATCACCCGGGGCAAGATCTCGCCGACCAACAAGTTCATTGCCGAAAAAGGCATGCGCCTGCCCGAGAGCGTGCTGCTGCAGACCGTGACCGGCGACTATGTCGAAGACGACATCTATTACGAACTGCTGGACCCGGCCGACATCGACATGGTCTGCCGCCCGGACCAGAACGCGGTGTACCTTGTGCCCTGGGCCATCGAGCCTACTGCCCAGGTGATCCATGACACCTACGACAAGCAGGGCAACCCCATCGAGCTGTCGCCGCGCAACGTCCTGAAGAAGGTCCTAAAACTCTACGCCGACCACGGCTGGCAGCCCATCGTGGCGCCGGAGATGGAGTTCTACCTGACCAAGCGCAGCGACGATCCGGACTACCCGTTGCAGCCGCCGATCGGCCGCTCCGGCCGCCCGGAGACCGGGCGCCAGTCGTTCTCCATTGAGGCTGCGAACGAATTCGACCCGCTGTTCGAAGACGTCTATGACTGGTGCGAACTGCAGGAGCTGGACCTGGACACGCTGATCCACGAGGACGGCACGGCGCAGATGGAGATCAACTTCCGTCACGGCGATGCCCTGTCCCTGGCCGACCAGATCCTGGTGTTCAAGCGCACCATGCGCGAAGCCGCGCTCAAGCACGACGTGGCCGCCACCTTCATGGCCAAGCCCATGACCGGCGAGCCCGGCAGCGCCATGCACCTGCACCAGAGCATCATCGATATCAACACCGGCAAGAACGTCTTCTCCAATGAAGACGGGACCATGAGCCAGCTGTTCCTCAACCACATCGGTGGTTTGCAGAAGTTCATTCCCGAGCTGCTGCCGCTGTTCGCCCCCAACGTCAACTCGTTCCGTCGTTTCCTGCCCGATACCTCGGCGCCGGTGAACGTCGAGTGGGGCGAAGAGAACCGCACCGTGGGCCTGCGGGTGCCGGATGCCGGGCCACAGAACCGTCGCGTGGAAAACCGCCTGCCGGGCGCCGACGCCAACCCATACCTGGCCATCGCCGCCAGCCTGCTGTGTGGCTACATCGGCATGGTCGAAGGCCACAACCCGAGCGCGCCCGTGGTGGGCCGTGGCTACGAGCGCCGCAACCTGCGCCTGCCACTGACCATCGAAGACGCGCTGGAGCGTATGGAAAACAGCAAGACCATCGAGAAGTACCTGGGCCAGAAATTCATCACCGGCTATGTCGCGGTGAAGCGGGCCGAGCACGAAAACTTCAAGCGCGTGATCAGTTCGTGGGAGCGGGAGTTCCTGTTGTTCGCCGTCTGATCCGCCGGGCGCCACTGCCCGCCAGTGGCGCCTTCACTGACACTAAGGAGAGATTGATGACTCATAAAAACCCGCAAACCCGCGAGTGGCAAACCCTCAGCAGTGATCACCACCTGGCACCGTTCAGTGACTTCAAGCAACTGAAGGAAAAGGGCCCGCGGATCATCACCCATGCCAAGGGTGTGTACCTCTGGGACAGTGAAGGCAATCAGATTCTCGACGGCATGGCCGGCCTGTGGTGCGTAGCCATCGGCTATGGCCGTGACGAACTGGCGGAAGCCGCCAGCAAGCAAATGCGCGAACTGCCCTATTACAACCTGTTCTTCCAGACTGCCCACCCACCGGTGCTGGAGCTGTCCAAGGCGATCGCCGATATCGCGCCAGAAGGCATGAACCACGTGTTCTTCACCGGTTCCGGCTCCGAAGGCAACGACACCATGCTGCGCATGGTCCGCCACTACTGGGCGATCAAGGGCCAGCCGAACAAGAAAACCATCATCAGCCGGGTCAATGGCTACCACGGTTCCACTGTGGCCGGTGCCAGCCTCGGCGGCATGACCTACATGCACGAGCAGGGCGACTTGCCGATCCCGGGTATCGTCCACATCCCGCAGCCTTACTGGTTCGCCGAAGGCGGCGACATGAGCCCCGAAGAGTTCGGTATCTGGGCCGCCAACCAGCTCGAAGAGAAGATCCTCGAACTGGGCGTGGACAATGTCGGGGCCTTTATCGCCGAACCGATCCAGGGCGCCGGTGGCGTGATCGTGCCGCCGGACAGCTACTGGCCGCGGATCAAGGAAATCCTTGCCAAGTACGACATCCTGTTCGTTGCCGATGAAGTGATCTGTGGCTTCGGGCGCACCGGTGAGTGGTTCGGTAGCGATTTCTACGACCTCAAGCCGGACATGATGACCATCGCCAAGGGCCTGACCTCCGGCTACATCCCCATGGGTGGGCTGATCGTGCGCGACGAAGTGGTGGCGGTGCTCAACGAGGGCGGCGACTTCAACCACGGTTTCACCTATTCCGGGCACCCGGTGGCCGCTGCCGTGGCCCTGGAAAACATCCGCATCATGCGCGAAGAGAAAATTATCCAGCGCGCCCATGAAAAAGCGGCACCGTATTTGCAGAAACGTCTGCGCGAGTTGAGCGACCACCCGCTGGTGGGCGAGGTTCGCGGGGTAGGGCTGCTGGGGGCCATCGAACTGGTCAAGGACAAGGCCACCCGGGCGCGTTACGAAGGCCGAGGCGTGGGCATGATCTGCCGGCAGTTCTGCTTCGACAACGGCCTGATCATGCGCGCGGTGGGTGACACCATGATCATTGCGCCGCCCCTGGTGATCAGCGAGGCGGAGATCGACGAGCTGGTGGCCAAGGCGCGCAAGTGTCTGGACCTGACCTTGAGTGTGCTCGAGGGCTGAGTGCTAGGCTTTGAGCGCGGTGCTTGCGGGCACTGCGTTCAAAGCAGATGTAAAAGCCTGGTCTTTTCTTGAAAGCCGGCCTTGGATCTTGCCAGACTACCCGCCGTTTTGGTTGCCCGGATATTGGCCGCTGAGCGAGTGGTTAAAAAGAATAATTGGAGCATTACGCATGAAGGCATTAGGTATGAAGTTAGCTGGCAAGACCCTCCTCGCCATGTCCCTGATGGGCGTGATGGCGGCGGCGGCACAAGCGGACGATAAAGTGCTGCACGTTTACAACTGGTCCGATTACATCGCGCCGGACACTATCAAGAAGTTTGAAGCCGAGTCGGGCATCAAGGTTGTCTACGACGTGTTCGACAGCAATGAAACCCTGGAAGCCAAGTTGCTCGCCGGCAAGTCCGGTTATGACGTTGTGGTGCCTTCCAACAACTTCCTGGCCAAGCAGATCAAGGCCGGTGTCTACCAGGAACTGGACCGCTCCAAGTTGCCGAACTGGAAGAACCTCAACGAATCGCTGCTCAAGGCGGTTTCGGTGAGCGACCCGGGCAACAAGCATGCCTTCCCTTACATGTGGGGCTCGATCGGTATCGGCTTCAACGCCGAGAAGGTCAAGGCCGCGCTGGGTGCCGATGCACCGACCAACTCCTGGGACCTGCTGTTCAAGCCTGAGAACGCTGAGAAGCTGAAGGCCTGCGGCGTCAGCTTCCTCGATTCGCCAACCGAGATGATTCCGGTGGCGCTGCACTACCTGGGCTACCCGACCGACAGCCAGGACAAGAAGCAACTGGCTGAAGCCGAAGCGCTGTTCCTCAAGATCCGTCCTTCGATCGCCTACTTCCACTCCTCCAAGTACATCTCCGACCTGGCCAACGGCAACATCTGCGTCGCCGTGGGTTACTCGGGCGACATCTACCAGGCCAAGGCCCGTGCCGCCGAAGCCGGTGACAAGGTCAAGGTCAGCTACAACATCCCCAAAGAAGGTGCTGGCAGCTTCTATGACATGGTGGCCATCCCCAAAGACGCGGAAAACGTCGAAGGCGCCTACAAGTTCATGACCTTCCTGCAAAAGCCTGAAGTCATGGCCGAAATCACCAACGCCGTGCGTTTCCCCAACGGTAACGCGGCTGCAACCCCATTGGTCGATAAAGACATCACCAGCGACCCGGGCGTCTACCCGCCAGCTGAGGTGCAGGCCAAGCTGTACGCGATCGCCGACCTGCCGGCCGCGACCCAGCGCATCCTGACCCGCAGCTGGACCAAGATCAAATCTGGTAAATAAGCCGATTTGCAGCACTCCCTGTTGCCGTCGTCGTGGCGAGGGCGGCAACAGGAAACAATTAAATGACAGAAAGTTTTGCTGGATTGGTTTATCGAGGGTAAGTTGCGCGCCGGTTTTGTTGCTGGGCAGCTTGGAGGCTGTCAGGTAGCGCGGGGCAACTTGGGCCCAACTATTTAAGAGGACCTCCACTTGCCTATTTCTTTATTTCGCAAAGCCATGCTGGCCGCCGCCGGCCTGACGCTGATGGCTGGCGTCCAGGCTGCACCGACCGTGCATATTTATAACTGGTCCGATTACATCGGTCAGAACACTCTGGCCGAGTTTGAAAAGGCCACCGGTATCAAGCCGGTGTATGACGTATTCGATTCCAATGAAACCCTGGAAGGCAAGTTGCTGGCCGGCCGTACCGGTTATGACGTGGTCGTGCCGTCCAACCACTTCCTGGGCAAGCAGATCAAGGCCGGGGCTTTCCAGAAGCTCGACAAGAGCCTGCTGACCCACTATTCGAACCTTGACCCGGTACTGCTCAAGCGTCTGGAAATGAACGATCCGGGCAACCAGTACGCGGTGCCGTACCTGTGGGGTACCAACGGCATCGGCTACAACGTCGACAAGGTCAAGGCCGCCCTGGGCGTGGACAAGATCGACTCCTGGAGCGTGCTGTTCGAGCCGGAGAACATCAAGAAGCTCAACAGCTGCGGCGTGGCCTTCCTCGACTCCGCCGACGAGATGATGCCCACGGTCCTCAACTACCTGGGCCTGAACGCCAACAGCACCAACCCCCAGGACTACAAGAAGGCCGAGGCCACGTTACTGGCAGTGCGTCCTTACGTGACCTACTTCCATTCGTCCAAGTACATCTCGGACCTGGCCAACGGCAATATCTGCGTGGCCATCGGGTTTTCCGGCGATGTGTTCCAGGCCAAGGCCCGGGCCGCCGATGCCGGCAAGGGTGTGAACATCGCCTATGCGATTCCGAAGGAGGGCGGTGCCCTGTGGTTCGACATGCTGGCGATCCCCAAGGATTCGACCAACGTCAAGCAGGCCCACGCCTTCATCAACTATTTGCTGCAACCTGAAGTGATCGCTCAGGTCAGTGACTATGTCGGTTATGCCAACCCCAACCCCGGGTCGGACAAGCTGATGGAGCAGTCCATCCGCACCGACGAAGCGGTCTACCCACCGCAGGAAGTGCTCGACAAGACCTACGTGTCCACCGAGTTGCCACCCAATATCCAACGCTTGATGACCCGCAGCTGGACCAAGGTCAAGACGGGTAAATAGTTCCACAGGCTCAAACTATCCAAGGTCCGCCCGCATGGGGCGGGCTGCAAATTTTGTTGGGAGTTTCGCAAATGGCAGTTGCCTCCGGCGCCTATAAGAAAGCCCTCGAGGGCGACCAGACACCTAAGCAGGTGCTGGTCAAAATCGACCGGGTCACGAAGAAGTTCGACGAGACGGTTGCCGTGGACGATGTGTCCCTGGAAATCAAGAAGGGCGAGATCTTCGCCCTGCTCGGCGGTTCGGGTTCAGGCAAGTCCACCTTGCTGCGGATGCTGGCCGGCTTCGAACGGCCAACGGAGGGGCGAATCTTCCTCGATGGTGTAGACATCACTGACATGCCGCCCTACGAACGGCCGATCAACATGATGTTCCAGTCCTACGCCTTGTTCCCCCACATGACCGTGGCCCAGAACATCGCCTTCGGCCTCAAGCAGGACAAGATTCCTGCCGCCGAGATCGACGCCCGGGTGGCAGAGATGCTCAAGCTGGTGCAGATGAGCCAGTACGCCAAGCGCAAGCCGCACCAGCTCTCCGGCGGCCAGCGCCAGCGCGTGGCCCTGGCCCGTTCCCTGGCCAAGCGTCCCAAGCTGCTCTTGCTGGACGAGCCCATGGGCGCCCTGGACAAGAAGCTGCGCTCGCAGATGCAGTTGGAGCTGGTGGAGATCATCGAGCGCGTGGGCGTGACCTGCGTAATGGTGACCCACGACCAGGAAGAGGCCATGACCATGGCCGAACGCATCGCCATCATGCACCTGGGCTGGATCGCCCAGATCGGCAGCCCGATCGACATCTACGAGACCCCGGTCAGCCGCCTGGTCTGCGAATTCATCGGCAACGTCAACATCTTCGAGGGTGAAGTGGTGGACGATGCCGAGGGCCACGCCCTGATCACCTGCAAGGACCTGGACCGCAGCATCTATGTCGGCCACGGCATCAGCACTTCGGTGCAGGACAAATCGGTGACCTACGCGATCCGCCCGGAAAAGCTCCTGGTGACTGCCGAGATGCCGACCTGCGAGTACAACTGGTCCAGCGGCAAGGTCCACGACATTGCCTACCTGGGCGGCCACTCGGTGTTCTACGTCGAGCTGCCGAGCGGCAAACTGGTGCAATCCTTCGTCGCCAACGCCGAGCGCCGTGGTGCGCGGCCGACCTGGGGTGACCAGGTCTACGTCTGGTGGGAAGACGACAGCGGCGTGGTACTGCGCTCATGAACATGCGAAAGCTCAAGCGCCGACTCAATCGAATAATTCCCGGTGGCCGTCAGCTGGTCATCGGGGTTCCGTTCATCTGGCTGTTCCTGTTCTTCATGCTGCCGTTCTTCATCGTCCTGAAGATCAGCTTCGCCGAAGCGGACGTGGCCATTCCGCCGTACACCGAGATCTACAGCTACGTCGACCAGAAGCTGCAGTTGCTGCTGAACCTGGGCAACTACGCGATGCTCGGCGACGACGAACTCTATATCGCCGCCTACCTCGGTTCGCTGAAGATGGCGTTCTTCAGCACCATCCTCTGCCTGCTGATCGGCTACCCGATGGCCTACGCCATCGCCAGTGCCCGCAAGGAATTGCAGACGGTGCTGGTGCTGCTGATCATGATGCCGACCTGGACCGCGATCCTGATCCGCGTCTATGCCTGGATGGGCATTCTCAGCAACAACGGCCTGCTCAATGGCTTCCTGATGTCCATGGGCTGGATCAACGAGCCGCTGCAGATCCTCAACACCAACATCGCGGTGTATATCGGTGTGGTCTATTCCTACCTGCCGTTCATGATCCTGCCGCTGTACGCGAACCTGGTGAAACACGACACCAGCCTGCTGGAGGCCGCGGCCGACCTGGGTTCGAGTACCTTCAACAGCTTCTGGAAAATCACCGTGCCGCTGTCCAAGAACGGCATCATCGCCGGCTGCATGCTGGTGTTCATCCCGGTGGTGGGTGAGTTCGTGATTCCGGAACTGCTGGGCGGTCCGGAAACCCTGATGATCGGCAAGGTGCTGTGGCAAGAGTTCTTCAACAACCGTGACTGGCCGGTGGCATCCGCCCTGGCGGTGGTGATGCTGGCGATCCTGATTGTGCCGATCATCCTGTTCAACCGCAGTCAGGCCAAGGAAATGGAGGGCAAGGAATGAAGCGCTTCAGTTTCTCCAGCCTGATGCTGGTGCTCGGCCTTTTGTTCATCTACCTGCCGATGCTGATCCTGGTGATCTACTCGTTCAACGCCTCCAAGCTGGTGACGGTGTGGGGCGGCTGGTCAATCAAGTGGTACATCGGCCTGCTGGATAACCAGCAACTGATGGGCTCGGTGATGCGCTCCCTGGAAATCGCCTGCTACACCGCTGTAGCGGCGGTGGCACTGGGCACCCTGGCGGCGTTCGTGCTGACCCGGATCACCCGCTTCAAGGGCCGTACCCTGTTCGGTGGCCTGGTCACCGCGCCGCTGGTGATGCCGGAAGTGATCACCGGTCTTTCCTTGCTGCTGCTGTTCGTGGCCATGGCCCAGGCGGTCGGCTGGCCTCAGGAGCGCGGCATCGTCACCATCTGGATCGCCCACACCACGTTCTGCGCCGCCTATGTGGCTGTGGTGGTGTCGGCCCGCCTGCGTGAGCTGGACCTGTCCATCGAAGAGGCGGCCATGGACCTGGGCGCGCGGCCGTGGAAGGTGTTCTTCCTGATCACCATCCCGATGATCGCGCCTTCGCTGGCGGCGGGCGGCATGATGTCCTTCGCCCTGTCCCTGGATGACCTGGTACTGGCCAGCTTCGTCTCCGGCCCGGGTTCCACCACCTTGCCGATGGAAGTGTTCTCGGCGGTGCGCCTGGGGGTGAAGCCGGAGATCAATGCCGTGGCCAGCCTGATCCTGCTGGCGGTGTCCCTGGTGACCTTCCTGGTCTGGTTCTTCAGCCGGCGCGCCGAAGAAGCCCGCAAGCGGGCGATCCAGCAGGCCATCGAGGAAAGCGCCGCCGATTCCTGGAAACAGCCGGACGTGCGTCGGGCCCAGGCGCCGGAAACCGCCTGACTTGCGGTTGTGTCATCAAAAAACCTCGCCCCGGTTTCCGGGAGCGAGGTTTTTTATTGGCCCTTGCCGGGGCAAGCGTCCTTCAGAAGGGGATTGGGCTTGCGGGTCTCTTCGCTGGCCAGCCAGCTCCTGCAGCGCTGGTGATGGGTCAGGATTGCCAGGGTGAACGGCGAATCACCTCGACGAAATTCAACGCCTTGAACCCTGGCTGCTGGTCGGCCAGGACGTCGGTCTTGACGTTGCCGAAGGTGGTTTGCGGGCGATGGCGCAGGCCGTCGGCGAAGGCGCAGATGATGCATTCCTTGAAGCCTTCACCGCGCGGGTGGGCGTGGACCACGGCTTCACGCTGGGCCGCGGGGAACGCGGCGTAGTCGATGCCCAGCACATCCATCTCGACCCCGGCGGTGACCAGGGCCACGGTAGGGCGCAGGTGCTGGGGGATGCCTGGGGTGGTGTGCAAGGCGATGGACAGCCAGACCTGCTCGATATCGTCGGCGCTGAGGCCGTAGGGCTGGAGAAAGTCGCGTGCGGCGTTGGCGCCGTCGACTTCGAAGCGCTGGTCGGCGCTGCGCAGGCCCTCCACCAACCCCAGGTCGTGGAACATGGCGCCGACGTAGAGCAACTGCGGGTCGTAAGCCAGCTGCCGGCGTTCGCCGCTCAGGGCGCCGAACAGGAACACCCGGCGCGAGTGGTGATAAAGCAGGTCGGATTCGACATCGCGGATGTACTCGGTGGTGGCCCGGGCCAGGGCGCTGTCGGGTATCCGGATCCCGGCGATGGTGGAGCTCATGGGGCGTTCCTCGTGGCGGGCGCCGTGCTGGCGCTGGAGCCTTCAGTCTGTTACCGGCCCTTTCGGCCCACAATCGCACCGGGGCTGCGATCCCGGCCAACCTGCGTGCATTTCCTGCCAGTGCTATGTTCCCCCGAGCTTTGCTTGCGACAATTGCCCGCCGCTCGGGGTTGCCGGGCGCGGGTCATAGAGGGCTGTTTGCGCCATGGGTAGAAGCGTTGCCGTGCTGGTTTTTCCGGGTGTCCAGGCCCTCGATGTCACCGGGCCCATGGATGTGTTTTGCGAAGCCAACCGGTTTCTGCCGGCCGAGGATCATTACCGCTTGCGGGTGATTGGCGTCGAGGCTGGGGCGCAGGCCTGTTCCAATGGCCTGCTGTTGCAGGCCCATTGTTCCTTCACCCAGGCCCTGGAGCCCTTTGACCTGTTGCTGGTGGCGGGCGGCCCACAGGTGCCTGGCAGCCAGTTCAGCCCGGCCTTCTACGCCTGGCTGCGCGAGGCCTGCGCCCGGGCCAAGGGCTTCGGCTCGATCTGCAACGGCGCGTTCATCCTGGCCCGGGCCGGGTTGCTGGAAGGGCGCACGGTGACCACCCACTGGAGCGATGCGCTGGCGCTGGCTGCGCTGTGCCCGGGCACCCGGGTCGAGGCTGATCGCCTGTACGTCCAGGACGGCAGGCTGTTCACTTCGGCGGGGGTCACCGCCGGCATCGACCTGTCGCTGTACCTGCTGGCCCAGGATCATGGTGCGAGGGTGGCCCTGAGCGTGGCCAAGCGTCTGGTGGTGTTCACCCAGCGCACGGGGGGCAGTCGCAGTTCAGCCCGTTTCTGTTGCCCCAGGCCGAGACCACCTCCACCGTGGCTCGGGTCCAGCAGCATGTGCAGGACCGGTTGCAGGCGGACCTGAGCATTGCCGAGCTGGCCCGGGCGGTGAACATGAGCCCGCGCAATTTTGCCCGAGTGTTCGTTCGAGAAGCGGGGGTGACTCCGGCGGAATTTGTCGAAGGCGCGCGGATGGATGCGGCGCGGGGGATGCTCGAACGCAGCGCGGCGCCGCTCAAGACCGTGGCCTACGCCTGCGGTTTTCGCGATGCCCAGCACATGCGCAGCGTGTTCAACCGGCGCCTGGGGCTGACCCCGCAACAGTTCCGCCTGAACTTCAGCACCGTGCCCTTGTAGGAGCCGGCTTGCCGGCGAAGGCGTCCTTCAGCGGAGTGCAGGGCTTGCTGGCCTCTTCGCTGGCCAGCTCGCTTCTACACCCGCCGCTGGTCAAGGCGCCGGGACCCGGGGGCGTGCCGGCAGCAGCTTCAGGGTGCTGCGGGTGTTGGCGGTGACTTCCTCGTCGCTGAAGTGCGCCTGCTGGTAGACCCCTTCGATATAGGCTTCGGCCTGATCGTCGTAGTGCTTGTCGAACAGCACGCCACTCTGGCCCACCGGGTTGATGGTCAGGCTGTGGGCCGGGTCGGCGAAGTCGATGATGCGCCGGGTCGAGGGCCCGTAGACCACTGACCAGGGCGCCGGGCCGATCTTGGCGGTGAGGTTGTTCGGCACTTCGTGGCTGCCGGGGGCGTCCAGGGGGCCGACGTTGAACAGCCGGTCCAGGGGCTTCTGCATGCCCAGCGGGTGGCCGTGGGTCAGCGTGTGGGCCTGGCCCCAGCGCCATTGCGCCGGGTTGGCGCCCAGGGTCAGGCGCAGGTGGTCGATACTGGCGCGCCAGGCCAGCTTGACCGTGTCGGCGCGGCTTTCGCGCTGGGGCGTGGTGCGGTTGTCCCACCAGGGCGAGTCGGGGTCCGCCGCCAGCCGGGGCAGGGCGGCGTCCACCACCCGGGCCTGGATCAGGGCGTCGAAATAGGCGTCGCCGAGTTTTTCATGGAAAGTGGCATCGGCCAGGTTGAACAGGAACTGGTTGAACAGCGTCGCGCTGGTGGATTCCAGCGGATAGTCGCCCTGCCATTTCGCCAGTTGCTCCACCAGCTTCAGTTCCTCGGGGTCGCTGACTACTTCACGCAACACCGGCAACAGCGGCGCCAGCAGGCGCGGCCCGTAGGCGGTGGTGGTGCCCAACTGCAGTTTCTGGGTGTTCTCCAGGTCCCATTTCTGGCTCTTGTCGCTGAGCTGCCGATCCAGTTGCTGACCACGGTCGGCCAGGTTGTAGTAGCCGGGGATCTCCATGCCGGTGGGGGATACCGGCTGGAAGTTGGCCGAGACGATATAGCCCCGGGCCGGGTTCTCTTCCTGGGGGTTGGCGCTGAAGGGGTAGAAGCCTTCCTTGTCCGCCAGGCTGGTGCTGCCATCGAGGATGAAGGCCGGCTTGGCCCCCGCCGGGCGCTTGGGCAGGAGCGCCGCCGCCCACCAGCCGATGTCGCCCTTGGCGTTGGCCCAGACGATGTTCAGGCCCGGTGCATGGACCTTGGCGGCCGCAGCGCGGACCTTGGCCAGGGTGTCTGCGCGGTTGAGCTGGTAGAAGCCGTCGAGGATCGGGTTCGGGGTTTCCAGGAAACCCCACCACATGGCGATCGGCGCCTTGCCCACGGTGGTGCCGAGCATGTCGTTGATGATCGGGCCGTGGGGCGACTGGCGCAGGGTCAGGGTCACCGGGGCCTGGCCCTTGACGGCGATCTGCTGCTCGCTGGTGATCAGGTCCACCCACTTGTCGTGGAACCAGACCTGATTGGGGTTCTCCGGGTTGACCTTTTCGGCGATCAGGTCGAGGTCATCGTTCTGGAACATGGTCAGGCTCCAGCCGAAGTCCAGGTTGTGGCCGAGGAAGGCGAAGGGCACCAGGGCCTGGTGATGACCGTAGAGTTCAAAGCCAGGGGCCGAGAGCTGGGCCTCGTACCACACCGACGGCAGCGAGTAGCGGATATGCGGGTCGCCGGCCAGCAGCGCGCGGCCGCTCTTGGTCCGCGAGCCGGAAACCACCCAGGCATTGCTGCCCTCGAATTGCGGCAGCCCGGCTTCTTCCAGGGCTTGCTGGCTCAGGCGGGCGATTCGGCCCAGGCCCTGCCAGTCGACGGCGGCCAGTGGCGCTGAAGGTGGGGTCTTGCCCTTGGCCAGCACGCCCTTGGGCTGCCAGTCGAGGTCGAACACCTTCAGGTAGTCATTGCCCAGCTCGTCGCGGATGTAGGTCAGCAGCGGCTCGGTGCGAAAGGCCATGGCAAAGCTGTAGGCCATGAAACCGGCGACGCTGACGGTGTCTTCTGCGGTGAAAGGCCGCTTGCGGATACCCAGGACGTCGAACTCGATGGGGCTGGCGTGGCTGTCCTGATACTGGTTGATGCCGTCCAGATAGGCTTCCAGGGCCTTCCAGGCGGGTGACTGATGGTCGAGCCCGGCGATATAGCTGTCGGCCCGTTCGCGAATCCGCAGGCTGCGGAACAGTTTGTCGGTGTCCACCAGCTTGGGCCCCAGCACCTCTGCCAGCTCGCCCCGGGACAGGCGCCGCAGCACTTCCATCTGGAACAGCCGGTCCTGGGCGTGCACGTAGCCCAGGGCGCGGTACAGGTCGGCTTCGTTTTCGGCGCGAATGTGCGGCACCCCGCGTTCGTCGTAACGCACGGTGACCGAGCCTTGCAGGCCATTGAGCTCGACCTGGCCCTGACGCGTCGGCTGCTTGCTGTACAGGTAGCCGGCAAGCCCTGCCAGCAGGGCGAGGATCAGTACGGCGACGACGGTCAGGCTGCGTTTCATGCGGGCTCCTTGCTGTTGTTGTATTCAATGCCGCCTTGGGAGAGCTGCAGAGATTTAGCACAAGTCAGGGGCCCCGCGCAGGAGGCAGTCCTTGATTAGTCGCGAATGCCTTGTTCGGCCGGCCAGGGGCAGTAGCAGCCGATGGCCAGGGTGTGGGTGGCGCTGACCGGGCGATTGTCCTCAAGGGCCTGGAGGATGGGCTCGATGAAGCTGTTGCTGGAATTGCAGGTCAGGCCTTCGCTGTAGGGGCCGAAGTAGGCCAGCTTGCCGTTGCGGTCCCAGATCGCCACTGCCGGGCTGGCGGGGATCTGTTCCGCTCCGGGCACGCTGTCGAGGTGCTTCAGGCGGCTCAGGGTGGCGGGTAGCTGGCCATGGCTGCCGGGCTTCTGTACGGCATAGAACTCCACGCCCCGCGGGCCATAGGTTTCGATCAGCTCGGCCAGGTGCTGCTGGTTACCGACATTGCAGGGGCAGGCCGGGTCCCAGAAATGTACCAGGCGGATCGCCCCGGGGCCGGCCAGTTCGGCGGGCAGTTGCAACGGGTCGCCGGAGAACATCGCGGTGTGCTCGCTGAACGCCCGCAGATAGCGGCCCTGGAACCATTCGTAGGCGTTCCACAGCACCACGGCGCAGATCAGGACGAGCAGGCTGGCAAGCAGGGGCGTGCGGTAAGACTGGCGCATTAAGATCGGTCCTCGAAGGTCGCGTAGCTTGCCATGCTTGCCGCGACAGATGAATATCGCAGGCCCAGAAAGCCCGTTTTGTCGCCGGTACCCCCGCTTTGGAATTCTCTATGCCCGCCACTTTCGACCCCGACCACCTGCGTGCCAGCCTGCAACCTCTGGTCGCCGGGCAGCCTTTGTCGGTGGAGGGGCAGGCTTACCAGCGCTTCTATGGGCTGGATTTCGCCGGACGGGCGCTGGTGCCGCGCAGCCGCCTGGGGCGTTTCCAGGTGGACGGCTACGAAGTGGTGAGCCAGGTCTGGTGGCCGGAGCAGCCACGGGCCACGCTGTTTCTGTTCCACGGCTTCTACGACCACATGGGCTTGTACCGGCATGTGATCGAGTGGGCGCTGCAACGGCGTTTCGTGGTGATTTCCTGCGACCTGCCCGGGCACGGCCTTTCCAGTGGCGAGCGGGCCAGTATCGATGATTTCGCGGTGTACCAGCGGGTGCTGCAAGGCCTGTTCGCCGAGGCCCGGTCCCTGGAACTCCCCGAGCCCTGGCACCTGTTCGGGCAAAGCACCGGCGGCGCGATCATCATGGACCACCTGCTCAACCAGGGCGTCGAGAGCCCGGCCCAGGGGCAGGTGATGCTGCTCTCGCCGCTGGTGCGGCCGCGGGCCTGGGGCTGGTCGATGCTCAGTTATTACGCGCTGCGGCCCTTCGTCACCGGCATTGCCCGGCGCTTCAGCGAAAACTCCAACGACCCGGATTTCCTCGCGTTCCTGCAGGTCGACCCGTTGCAGCCGCAACGCTTGCCGACGGCCTGGGTGGGAGCGCTGTCGCGCTGGATCAAGCGCCTGGAGGCGGCGCCCCGCAGCTCCAGGCAGCCGTTGATCGTTCAGGGGGATGCGGACATGACCGTGGACTGGCAGCACAATCTGCAGGTGATTCGCGGCAAGTTCGCCGCGCCCGAGCTATTGATGCTGCCCGATGCGCGGCACCACCTGGCCAATGAAATCCCGTTGTATCGCGATCAGTACTTCGCCTTTCTGACCCAGCACCTCTAGAGATTGGTGCAGCCGCTGCCGCAGGCTGCGAACGGCCCTAAGGGACGCAAGAGCCCCAGGCTACTGCAGGCTCGTCAGGCGAGTGCCAGGCAAGGACCTGCGGGCTCGGCAGCGGTCACAGGCGAGTTGCCGGGTCAGGGGACGAGGCTGGAAGTGCTCTGGCCGACCGCCAGGCCGGCGCGAATCGCTGCCAGGGCGGCCTGGTAGTAGGCCTTGCCTTCGCTGGATTCGGCGAAGGTGGCGAACTCTTCCAGCTCCGTGTCGGACAGATCCCGATAGACGTACAGCAAGGTGTTGTTCAGGTCATTGCCGATCTGCTGCATCAGCCGCTGGCGCTGGCCGTTGAGCATGCCCTGGGCCTGGCCGCCCCCCAGCAGGCCGGGAATCATCTGGCTCAGGCTATCGGCAGCGACACCGGCAATCGCCAGGCTCACCTCTGCACCCGCTTCCCGGGCCGGCAGGGCCTGGGCCAGGTGGCCGATGATCAACTGGCGGTTGTCGCTGGCCTGCATCTTCGGCAGGCCCTGGGCGTTCTTGGCCAGCTGGTCGCGGCGGGTCGCCAGCAGTTCGGCGGCGACGATCTTGCGGCCCAGGGGCGACTGGAAGAAGGCCAGGGCCGGTGCGGGGTCCGCCAGGTTCTGCCGCAGTTGGGCCTCGGCGCGACGGTCCACGGCCTGGGGTGCGAAGCGCTGGTTGCTGTTGTCCACCAGGGCTTGATAGACCGCCGGCGGCAGGCTGCTCTGGTAGCGCTGCTGGGCGGCGCTGAGGGCATCGTTGAAATGCGCGCGCTGTTGCGCCCAACCGGCGACCTGGTACAACTGGTCGTGGCTGTCTGCCCAGGCAGGCAAGGCGCAGAAGATCAACAGTGAGAAAAGCAAACGGCGCATAAGGACTCCTGTCAGCAGGCGACTATTCTCCGGGGCAAGAGGGTGGTTGTCGAGAATTCGTATCAGCATCCCTCGGCAAACCGATGATGTGTAAGCCCATTGAAAAAAATGCTTCATCCTCCGCTCTGCGGCTCTGTCAGATTTTTCTGAGGCTGGATACTATGCGCGCCATGCAAATACCCTCTGATCATCCGCTGTTGTTGAACATTGTCGACGACCTGGCCGCCTGTGGCTGGTCGCAGCAAAATGTCTTCCTGTCCGAGGCTCTGACCCTCGAACTGGCGGCTGAGTGCCGTAAACGTGCGGCTGAAGGTGAACTGGCGCCGGCGGCGGTAGGACGCGGGCCGGCCCAGGAGATCCGCGAGGGTATTCGCGGCGACCATATCCAGTGGCTCGAGCCCGGTCAGGCCCAGGCCTGCGATAGCTACCTGGAACTGATGGACAGCCTGCGCGAGGCTCTGAACCGAGGCCTGTTCCTGGGGCTTGAAGATTTCGAATGCCATTTCGCGATGTACCCGCCGGGAGCCTTCTACAAGCGCCACGTGGATCGCTTTCGCGATGACGACCGGCGCATGGTCTCGGCGGTGGTCTACCTCAATGAGGAGTGGCTGCCCGAGCAGGGCGGGCAATTGCGCATGTACCTCAATGACCGGGGGCAATACGATGTAGTCCCTGTCGGGGGGCGGCTGGTGGTGTTTCTTTCCGGCGAAGTCCCCCATGAAGTCATGCCCGCGACCCGGGAACGCCTGTCCCTGACCGGCTGGTTCCGGCGCCGTGGTAACGAGCCGTTCTGAATATGCACAAGATCCTGGTCAGCCGCTGCCTGTTGGGCCACCGCGTACGCTACGACGGCGGTGCCAGCGGCCCGTTCGATCAACTGGCCGCCTGGCAGCAAGAGGGACGAGTGGTTGCCTTGTGTCCGGAGGTTGCTGGGGGTTTGCCCACGCCACGGGCGCCGGCGGAGATCCCCGGCGGGCAGGGTGTCGATGTGCTCGAGGGGCGGGCACCGGTGATGACCTGCGAAGGTGAAGATGTCAGCGCCCAGTTCCTGGCTGGCGCCCGCCAGGCCCTGGAACTGGTGGAAAAGCACCGGATCCGCGTTGCCGTGCTCAAGGCCCACAGCCCATCCTGCGGCAACCTGCTGACCTATGACGGCAGCTTCAGCGGGGTCAAGGTTTCGGGGGAGGGCGTCACCGCCGCGTTGCTCAAGCAGCACGGGGTGCAAGTCTTCAGCGAGCTGCAACTGCCCGAGGCCGCCAGCGCCCTGGCCGCATTGTCCTCGTAGCCGCTGCCGAGTTTTAGCGAGGCTGCGAAAAGGCCCTAAGGGCCTTGCTTGACGATTTCCCGCCGACCTCTAGCAGCCATGAAGCCCCTGCGTCCCTTCGGGCCGTTCGCAGGCTGCGGCTACAGGTCAATCCAGGCAGCTTGTGTCGTTTACTGCCCGGCTTCGGCCTTCGGCGGTTTGCTCGCGTCCATGCCGAACCATTTCTCCGACAGGGCCATCAGGCGCCCGTCGGCCTTGATCCGCTGCAAGGCGCTGTCCAGGCTCGCGCGAAACGCCGGGTTACCTTTCTGGAAGGGGATCGCCAGGCTCAGGGTCGGTCCGACCTTGGCGCCTTCTTTCACCGGCAGGCGGCTGTCGCGAATGGCGTAGGGAATCAGCAGGCGATCGCTGATGGCAGCGTCGATCTGCTTGTCCGCCACGTCCTTGATCGGCTGCTGGGCATCGGCGTAGCTGCGCAGGTTGATCCCTTCCACAGTCCGCGCCTGATCGACGAACTGGCTGCCCTGGACCACCCCCAGCGCCTGGCCGCGCAGGGCCTGCAGGGAAAACAGCGGACGCTGCTCTTCCTTGCGCACAATCAACTGCGCACTGGAATAGCTGTAGGGTTCGCTGAAATCGAAACGATCCTTGAGTTCCGGGGTCATTGCTATGTGGTTGATCGCCACGTCGAACTTGCCGCTTTCCACTCCCGGGAGCAGTTCGGCGGCCTCGGTCACCACGAAGTCCGCGCGTACGTCCAGTTCACTGGCCAGCAGTTGCCCCAACTCCACCTCGAAACCGGTGAGTTTGCCGTCGTCCTTGAAATTGAAGGGTGGCGTATCGGCTTCCAGGGCGATGCGCAGCTCGCCGCGGTCATTGATATCGTCCATCAGTTCGGCTTGAGCGCAAGTGCTCGCAAGGGGCAGCAAAAGTAACAGGCCAGGCAGGAAACGCATGGTCACTCCTTGAATTTATATGAGCGATGCGCCGTTCAGGCTCGCTTTGCTAAGGTGTTGAGTGCCTTCGACAACGAATTGCCACGAAGTTGTCATAACCGTAAAAGATTTGCGGAAAAACTGGAGAAGATAATGAAAATTTTTATGTCGCGTGCTGCTTTGGCCGGTCTGTTGCTGGGAACCTCGATGCTGGCCGGTGCAGCGGAAATTCCGCGTACCGAGGCACCTGCCGGCGCCAAGGTGACTATCGTTTCCCCGGCCGACGGGGCCACCGTGGACAAGACCTTCAAGGTCAAGTTCGGCGTTGAAGGCATCGCCCTGGCTCCGGCGGGCGATCAGACCGCCAACACCGGCCACCATCACCTGCTGATCGATGTCGATCAGTTGCCTGCCGAGAACCTGCCGATCCCGATGGACGCCAACCACCTGCACTTCGGCAAGGCCCAGACCGAAACCGAAGTGACCCTGACCCCCGGCAAGCACACCCTGCAACTGGAACTGGGGGACAAGAACCACGTGCCTTTCAACCCGGTGATCGTTTCCAAGAAAATCACAGTAACAGTGAAATAATCGTAAACACGATAAAAAAGGGAGCCCAGAGGGCTCCCTTTTTTGTGCCGCGGTCGAGGCTTAGAACAGCACGCGGCAACGGATGGTGCCGTTGATGTGCTGCAGCTTCTCTTGCGCCAGGTCCGAGTACTCGGCGTCGACGTCGATCACCACGTAGCCGACCTTCTCGTTGGTCTGCAGGAACTGACCGGAGATGTTGATGCCGTTTTCGGCGAAGACCTTGTTGATCTCGCTCATCACGCCCGGAATGTTCTCGTGGATGTGCAGCAGACGGTGCTTGCCCGGGTGGGCCGGCAGCGCCACTTCAGGGAAGTTGACCGAGGACACCGAGGTACCGTTGTCGCTGTACTTGACCAGTTTTTCTGCCACTTCCAGGCCGATGTTGGCCTGGGCTTCAGCGGTGGAACCGCCGATGTGCGGGGTCAGGATCACGTTGTCCAGGCCGCGCAGCGGGCTTTCGAACTCTTCGTCGTTGGAGCGCGGCTCCACCGGGAATACGTCGATGGCCGCGCCGATCAGGTGCTTGTCCTTGATCGCGTCCGCCAGGGCGTCCAGCTCGACCACGGTGCCGCGGGCGGCGTTGATCAGGATGCCGCCCTTCTTGATGGCGCGGATTTCCTTCTCGCCGATCATCCACTGGGTGGCCGCGGTTTCCGGCACGTGCAGGGTGACGATGTCGGACATGCCCAGCAGTTCGTGCAGGTTGCCCACCTGGGTGGCGTTGCCCAGTGGCAGCTTGGTCACGGTGTCGTAGAAGAACACCTGCATCCCTAAGCCTTCGGCCAGGACCGACAGCTGAGTACCAATGGAGCCGTAACCGACGATACCCAGCTTCTTGCCACGGATTTCGAAGGAGTTGGCCGCGCTCTTGATCCAGCCGCCACGGTGGCAGGAAGCGTTTTTCTCGGGGATGCCGCGCAGCAGCAGGATGGCCTCGGCCAGCACCAGCTCGGCAACCGAACGGGTGTTGGAGTACGGCGCGTTGAACACCGCGATGCCGCGCTCGCGAGCGGCGGACAGGTCAACCTGGTTGGTGCCGATGCAGAAGCAGCCCACTGCGACCAGTTTCTTCGCGTGGTCGAAGATCTCTTCGGTCAGTTGAGTGCGGGAGCGAATGCCGATGAAGTGTGCATCGGCGATCTTTTCCTTGAGCTGGGCTTCCGGCAGAGAACCGGTGAGGTACTCGATGCTGGTGTAGCCGGCGGCCTTGAGGACGTCGACAGCGGATTGGTGGACGCCTTCGAGGAGAAGGAACTTGATCTTGCTCTTATCGAGAGAAGTCTTGCTCATCTGCGTAAACCTGTGTCCCGGAGAAAAATGGCAGGGAAGTGGACAGCTTGAGCTGACCTGGGCGGCACTGGGCCGACACCGCAGAAAGGCCCTTGGGCACTCTCCTGCGGGGGCGGTATGCTAGCATACGCGCCCCGCTAAACACTCATTCCTGCGACGTGAAGCGTTCTCAGGATGACCATGAATTGTTCGAGAGTTCTGTCGATGACCAATCCTGCCCTGATTGATGAGCTGAAGACCCTGGTTGAGCCTGGCAAGGTGCTGACCGACGCTGACTCCCTGAATGCTTACGGCAAGGATTGGACCAAGCATTTCGCCCCGGCCCCGACAGCCATTGTGTTTCCGAAAACCATCGAGCAGGTCCAGGCCATTGTGCGCTGGGCCAATCAGCACAAGGTTGCGCTGGTGCCTTCGGGCGGTCGCACCGGGCTTTCGGCGGCAGCGGTGGCAGCCAACGGCGAGGTGGTGGTGTCCTTCGACTATATGAACCAGATCCTCGACCTGAACCTGACCGACCGCACCGCAGTGTGCCAGCCGGGCGTGGTCACCGAGCAGTTGCAGAACCTGGCGCAAGAAAACGGCCTGTACTACCCGGTGGATTTCGCTTCTGCAGGTTCCAGCCAGATTGGCGGCAATATCGGTACCAATGCCGGCGGGATCAAGGTGATTCGCTACGGCATGACCCGCAATTGGGTGGCCGGCATGAAGGTGGTCACCGGCAAGGGCGACCTGCTGGAGCTGAACAAGGACCTGATCAAGAACGCCACCGGCTATGACTTGCGCCAGCTGTTCATCGGCGCCGAGGGCACCCTGGGCTTCGTGGTCGAGGCCACCATGCGCCTGGACCGGGCCCCGAAGAACCTCACGGCGATGGTCCTGGGCACCCCTGATTTCGACTCGATCATGCCCGTGTTGCACGCCTTCCAGGGCAAGCTGGATCTGACGGCCTTCGAGTTCTTCTCCGACAAGGCCCTGGCCAAGGTCCTGGCCCGTGGCGACGTACCGGCACCGTTCGAGTCCGACTGCCCGTTCTATGCGCTGCTGGAGTTCGAAGCCACCACCGAGGAAGTGGCCAACCACGCCCTGGAAACCTTCGAGCACTGTGTCGAGCAGGGCTGGGTGCTGGACGGCGTGATGAGCCAGAGCGAAACCCAGTTGCACAACCTGTGGAAGCTGCGCGAATACATTTCCGAGACCATTTCCCACTGGACGCCGTACAAGAACGACATTTCGGTCACTGTGTCGAAAGTCCCGGCCTTCCTTCAGGAAATCGACGCCATCGTCGGCAAGCACTACCCGGACTTCGAAATCGTCTGGTTCGGCCACATCGGCGACGGCAACCTGCACCTGAACATCCTCAAGCCGGACAACCTGAGCAAGGACGAGTTCTTTGCCAAGTGCGCGACGGTCAACAAGTGGGTGTTCGAGACGGTCGAGAAGTACAACGGCTCGATTTCCGCGGAACACGGCGTGGGCATGACCAAGCGTGATTACCTGACCTACAGCCGCTCGCCGGTGGAGATCGAGTACATGAAGGCGGTCAAGGCAGTGTTCGATCCGAACGGCATCATGAATCCGGGCAAGATCTTCGCGATCTGAAGCCGGGTAGTGTCCAGATAAAGCACACAAGCAGGAGTCGGTAATGAGCTATCAGCACCAGTATGTCGACGGTACCCGGATCCATTTTCCGGTGGGCAAGGTGGTGTGCATCGGTCGCAACTACGCCGAGCACGCCAAGGAGCTGGACAACCCGGTACCTACCGAACCCCTGTTGTTTATCAAGCCGGGCAGTTGTGTGGTGCCCCTGGAAGGTGGGTTCGCCATTCCCACCGAGCGTGGTTCGGTGCACTACGAAGCGGAAATCGCGGTGTTGATCGGCAAGCCGCTCTCCACCAAACCCAGCCGCGAAGAAGTGCTGGATGCCATTTCCGGCTTTGCCCCGGCACTGGACCTGACCCTGCGGGACAAGCAGGCCGAACTCAAAGCCAAGGGCCTGCCCTGGGAAATCGCCAAGTCGTTCGACGGCGCGGCGGTGATCGCTCCTTTTGTGGTGGGCAGTACCTTCGCCGATCTGACCGACATCGGCATCCGCCTGACCATCAACGGTGAAGTGCGCCAGGACGGCAACAGTGCCATCATGCTCAACCCCATAGTGCCGATGATCCAGTACATGGCCGGTTGTTTCTCCCTGCAGGCCGGCGATGTGATCCTCACGGGCACGCCGGTCGGGGTTGGGCCGCTGAATGTCGGCGATGAGCTGGTGCTGGAGCTTCCCGGTGCCAGCCGTTTCACCAGCAGCGTCCGTTGATCCGAATCTTTCTGCGCTGGGCCCGGTAATCCTGGGCCCGGCGCAGAGAGATCACCGGCTTTAACCGTTTTTTCACATTTTTCCCGGATAATTCCGAAGTTTATGGTTCGCGGATCTAAAATCCCTGTGCTATTAACTTTGGCCGCGTTTCTGGAATCTGTGTGATGGACGCCCACCCTCTACCTAAACCTCGCCTCATCCGCCGCTTGCGATTGCGCATGCGCTGGTATTCCTGGCTGCTGTTGGCGGGCGTGATCTGCTATGGCGTAGCCAGCCTCATGCATTGGGATGACCGTGGGGCTCTCTGGGTCCAGGAAGGTTTTGTCAGTACCGCCGAACGCAGCTCCAGTATCTGGCTGCCCAGCTACCGGGCGGTGATCGATGCCAAGGTCCTGCCAGGCATGGAGCGGGACGAGGCCTCCGATCTTTCCTATAACCCCCAGACCAAGACCCTGTTTTCGGTTATGGGCAAGCACCCATTCCTGGTGGAGCTGTCGCTGCAAGGCGACGTCCTGCGCAAGATGCCTCTGGTGGGCTGGAGCAACCCGGAAGGGGTCGCGGTCCTGGAGAATGGCCTGCTGGCGGTTGTCGATGAGCGCGAGCATTCGCTGGTGATCGTCAAGGTCGATGCCAATACCCGGTCGCTGAATGTCGCGGACTTCCCCAAATACGACCTGGGCCCTTCGGCAGACCAGAACAAGGCGTTCGAAGCCATTGCCTGGAACCCGCGCAAGCAACAGTTGCTGCTGGGGGAGGAGCGCCCGCCGGCGTTGTTTACCTGGAGCAGCGACGGTAGCCAGGTACTCAAGGGCAACAAGCAGAAGCTGGCCAGCGACGAACTCGACTTGCGCAACCTTTCGGCCCTGGGTATCGACCCGCGCACCGGCCATACCCTGGTGCTGTCGGCTGATTCCCATCTGCTGCTGGAACTGGACGAGCAGGGCGAGCAGGTCAGCTTCATGGCCCTGCTCGGCGGCTTCAATGGCCTGGAAAAAACCATTCCCCGGGCCGAAGGGGTGGCCATGGATGAGGCCGGCAACCTGTACATGGTCAGCGAGCCCAACCTGTTCTATCGCTTCGAGAAACAGTGAGCCCGGGCCTGGCACCCGAGCCGGGCCATTCAGGGCATTAAGCTTGAATTCAGGCGGCTGTGATATTTCATCAGCCTGTCCTGATTTCGAGCCTGCCCGCCATGTATCGCCTCACCCGCCTGCAACCCCTTTACCTGATCCTCTGCCTGATGGCCGTGCTGCTGGCAGTGTTTGTCCATAACCACAGGTTGTGGCAGCGCGCCTGGTTCGACTGGCAATCCTACTGGCAGGTGGCGGCCCCCCAATCCTTGGGGTTGGGCGATTACCGTGTCGTGCTGGAGGCGCAGCCCATCGAGGGTCTGGATGAGGTCTCGGCGCTGACCTACGATCCGCTGCGCAACAGCCTGTTCACCGTGACCAACAAGAATTCCGAACTGATCGAGCTATCCCTGGACGGGCAGATCCTGCGCCGCATCGCTCTGGTGGGCTTTGGCGATCCGGAAGCGGTGGAGTTCATCAGTGCCAATACCTATGTGATCAGCGACGAGCGCCAGCACCGGCTGATCAAGATCCAGCTGGACGATGAAACCACGGCGGTGGATGCGGCAGAAGCCGAGCAGATCACCCTGGGCGTGCACCTTGCCGGCAACAAAGGCTTCGAGGGGCTGGCCTACGACTCCCAGGGCAAGCGCCTGTTCGTCGCCAAGGAGCGCGACCCGATGCTGATCTATGAAGTGCAGGGCTTCCCCCATCAAGATCCGGAGCAGTCCTACGGGATGCATGTGGTGAACAACCCCAAGCGCGATGCCGGCCTGTTCGTGCGCGACCTCTCCAGCCTGCAATACGACGAGCGCAGTGGCCACCTGCTGGCACTGTCGGACGAGTCGCGGCTGGTGGTGGAGCTGGATGTCGAGGGGCGCCCGCTGAGTACCCTGGCCCTGGGCAAGTGGCGCCAGGGCCTGAGCAAGGCAGTGCCTCAGGCGGAAGGGATGGCCATGGATGACGCCGGCACCCTGTACCTGGTGAGCGAACCGAACCTGTTCTACGTCTTCAAGAAACCGATCTAGGAGCCGGCTTGCCAGCGAAGAGGCCTTCAAAACCGCCTTCGCCCGCCCGCCGGCTCCTATCCGCAGGGCAGGCTCAGGCCTTGAGGGTCTTCACCCCTTCGGCGGTACCCAGCAGCAGCACATCAGCGGGGCGTGCAGCGAACAGGCCATTGGTGACCACGCCGACAATGGCATTGATCTGGCTTTCCAGTTCCACCGGATTGGTGATCTGCATGTTGTGCACATCGAGGATGATGTTGCCGTTGTCGGTGATCACGCCTTCGCGGTACACCGGGTCGCCGCCCAGTTTCACCAGTTCACGGGCCACGTGGCTGCGGGCCATGGGGATCACTTCCACGGGCAGCGGGAAGTTGCCCAGCACCGGCACCAGCTTGCTGGCGTCGGCGATGCAGATGAACGTCTTGGCCACGGCGGCGACGATCTTTTCCCGAGTCAGGGCGGCGCCGCCGCCCTTGATCAGGTTCAGGTGCTCGTCGCTTTCGTCGGCGCCGTCGATGTAGAACTCCAGGTCGCTCACGGTGTTGAGCTCGTAGACCGGAATCCCGTGGCCCTTGAGGCGCGCGGCGGTGGCTTCGGAGCTGGCCACGGCGCCGTCGAAGGCGCCCTTGTGCAGGGCCAGGGCGTCGATGAAGCAGTTGGCGGTGGAGCCGGTGCCGACCCCGACGATGCTCTTGTCATCGAGTTTCGGGAGGATAAGGTCGACGGCGGCCTGGGCAACGGCCTGTTTGAGTTGATCCTGGGTCATGCGGGCTCCGAAGCGGGCAAGGGGGGCACAAAGGCCGGCATTATAGGCGCCGCGGCAGATCAGGTCATTGCCCGTTTGGCTAATCGGCCGGGCTTCAGAGAAGGCGAGGGGGCGGCTAAAACCTCTGTATTCGTGTGGTCGCCCGGGCAAACGCTGGGTTAGACTCCCTGGCCCTGCCCAACCCGCTCAGTGATGCTTTCCGATGCTCGAACAGTACGTCAAGAAGATCCTCACCTCGCGCGTTTATGACGTTGCCGTAGAAACCCCATTGCAGACTGCCCGCCAGCTTTCCGAGCGGCTGGGCAATCAGATCTGGCTCAAGCGTGAAGACTTGCAGCCGGTGTTCTCGTTCAAGATCCGTGGCGCCTACAACAAGCTGACCCAGCTCAGCGATGCCGAGCGCGCCCGCGGCGTGGTCACTGCGTCGGCGGGTAACCACGCCCAGGGCCTGGCCCTGGCGGCCAAGGTGCTGGGGGTCAAGGCTACTATCGTGATGCCCAAGACCACCCCCGAGATCAAGGTCGAGGGCGTGCGCTCCCGTGGCGGCAAGGTGGTGCTGCACGGCGATACCTTCCCTGAAGCGCTGGCCTACTCCCTGAAGCTGGTGGACGAGAAGGGCTACGTCTACATCCATCCCTACGATGATCCGCACACCATTGCCGGGCAGGGCACGGTGGCCATGGAGATTCTGCGCCAGCACCCCGGCCCGCTGGATGCGATCTTCGTTCCGGTCGGCGGCGGCGGTCTGATCGCCGGCATCGCGGCCTATGTGAAATACCTGCGCCCGGAGATCAAGGTCATCGGCGTCGAGCCGGACGACTCCAACTGCCTGCAGGCGGCCATGGCTGCCGGTGAGCGCGTGGTGCTGCCGACCGTGGGGATCTTCGCCGACGGCGTGGCGGTGGCGCAGATTGGCCAGCACACCTTCGACATCTGCAAGGATTATGTGGATGAAGTGATTACCGTCAGTACCGACGAGATCTGTGCGGCAATCAAGGATATCTACGACGATACCCGCTCGATCACCGAACCTGCCGGCGCCCTGGGCGTTGCCGGGATCAAGAAGTACGTCGAGCAGCGCGGTATCAGCGGGCAGACCCTGGTGGCCATCGACTCCGGAGCCAACGTCAACTTCGACCGCCTGCGCCACGTGGCCGAGCGCGCCGAACTGGGCGAAGGCCGCGAAGCCATCATCGCCGTGACCATCCCCGAGAAGCCCGGCAGCTTCAAGGCCTTCTGCGAGGCGGTGGGCAAGCGCCAGATCACCGAATTCAACTACCGCTACAACACCGGCAGCGAGGCGCACATCTTCGTTGGCGTGCAGACCCACCCGGAAAACGATCCGCGCAGCGCCCTGATCGCCAGCCTGACCGAGCAGGGCTTTCCGGTGATCGACCTGACCGATAACGAACTGGCCAAGCTGCACATCCGCTACATGGTCGGCGGCCATGCCGAGAAGGTCAGCGACGAAGTGGTGCTGCGTTTCGAATTTCCGGAGCGTCCGGGGGCGCTGTTCAACTTCCTCAACAAGCTGGGCGGGCGCTGGAATATCTCGATGTTCCACTACCGCAACCATGGTGCGGCGGATGGCCGGGTAGTCGCCGGCCTGCAAGTGCCGGCCGATGAACGTCACCTGGTGCCCGCGGCGCTGGAGCAGATCGGCTATCCGTACTGGGATGAAAGCGACAACCCGGCCTACCAGCTGTTCCTCGGCTGAACGACTACGCTGAGGATCGGAGCCTTAAGGAAGCGAAAACATGGAAACACTGACCACGCTGAAGACGCTTCATGTACTGGCCACCGTGCTGCTATTGGGCAGTGCGCTGGGGCTGGCGATCTGGGTCTGGCGCCTGCGCCGCCAGGGGGATGCCACGGTTTATAGCCGGGTGCTGCACCGTCCGGGCCTGTTCGGCTGGCTGTTGCTGGCGCTGGGCATGCTGACATTGCCGTTCAGCGGTTGGTGGCTGGTGCATCTGGTGGGGTGGCCGCTGGGGCAGACCTGGGTCCTGGGTTCCAGTGTGCTCTACACCCTGGGGGCCTTGGCCTGGCTGTGGCTGATGGTGCGCCTCAACCGCCTGCGGGTGGCCAAGGTTGCCAGCGGCCTGGCGTTCACCCTGGTGCTGGCGGTGTTCAGCGCCGCATGTTTCGTGACCATTGCCGGTCTTATGGGCGCCAAGCCGGTCTAACTCTCAAGGATTGCCATGAAGGTCGTTCTGGTGGGGGCCACAGGGTTTGTCGGCCGTCATCTGCTGGCGGCATTGCACGCTGCCGGCCATCAGCTGATTGCCACCAGCCGTCGCCCGCAGCCCCAGGGGTTGCCCGGGGTGGAGTGGCGCCAGCTGGATCTCGATTGCCTGGGCCGCGAGCCCCAGCCCTTTGCCCTGCCTGCCGACACCGACCTGCTGATCAACGCCGCGGGGCTGTTGAGCACTGATGCGCGGGCGTTGAGCCTGACCCAGGACCTGGGTACCCGCGCGCTGTTCGATCTGGCGGCGGCCCGGGGCGTGCGGGTACTGCAGATTTCCGCATTGGGGGCCGGGATCCTGCCCCAGGTGCCGTTCCTTGCCAGCAAGGCGGCGGCGGATGATTACCTGCTGCAGTTGGGGGTACCGGCGGTGGTGCTGCGGCCCTCGCTGGTGCTCGGCGCTGGCGGTGCCAGCAGCGGCTGGCTGACGAGGCTGTCGCCCTGGCCGCTGATTCCTTTGCTGTCCGCCAAGGCGCAGATGCAGCCCTTGCATATAGAGGACTTGAGTGCCGCGGTGCTGGCGCTGCTCAGGCAGTGGCCGCAGGAATCCATGGTTCTGCCCCTGGTCGGCCCGGAACGCATGACCATGGCGCAACTGCTCGATCACTTGCGGTCGGCCCAGGGCTGGGGCCCGGCGCGCTACTTCAAGCTGCCAGCGGTCTTGCTGCGGCTGGTGGCTGCTGCTGGCGATCGCCTGGGCTGGCGAGCCTTGAACCGGCAGAGCCTGGCCATGGCCCGCCACGACAACCTGGCGGATCCGCAGGTGCTGGCCTCGGTCTGCGGGTATCACGCGGCGCCGCTGGCGGCCCGCTTGCAGGACTGGCCGCAGGCGGCGCAAAGCACCCAACTGGCCCTGCGCCCGCTGTTGCTGGCAGTGATGGTGCTGATCTGGCTGGGTACCGCGCTGGTGTGCATTGGCCCGGGTTACGACTGGGGCCTGCGGATCATGGCCGAGGCTGGCGTGCAGGGCGTCTGGGCGGCCCTGGCGGTGATCGGCGGTTCACTCTGTGATGCGCTGCTGGGTGTCGGCCTGCTGCTGCGGCGCTGGCGCCGGCGGGCCTTGCAGGCGCAGTTGGGGCTGATGCTCGGCTACACCCTGATCATCAGCCTGATCCTGCCGCACTTCTGGTTTGACCCTTATGCCGCCGTCGCCAAGAACCTGGTGCTGATGGTGGCGACCCTATGGCTGCTGTGGACCGAACCCCGCCAATGAGCGCTTACCTGCTGTTGAAAACCCTGCATATCCTGTCCTCCACCGTGCTGTTCGGCCTCGGCGCGGGGTCGGCCTATTACGCCCTGCGGGCCTGGCGCAGTGGCCGGGTGGAAGTGATCGCCGTGACCTTCAAGCACCTGGTGTTCGCCGACTGGGCCTTTACCGCCACCACGGCGGTATTCCAGCCGTTGAGCGGGCTGGGGCTGGTGCATCTGGCAGGCTGGTCGCTGCAGCAGGCGTGGCTGATGTGGAGCCTGGGGCTGTATGTGGTGGCGGGGCTGTGCTGGCTGCCGGTGGTCTGGTTGCAGATCCGAGTGCACAAGATGGCCGAGCAGGCCCTGCAGGTCGGGACGCCGATGCCGCTGCGGGCAACCCTTTATATGCGCTGGTGGTTCGCCCTGGGCTGGCCGGCGTTCCTGGCCTTCATGGCGATTTTCTATCTGATGGTGGCCAAGCCGGCGTAGGTTTTTTCGCTGGCAAGCCAGCGCCTACAGCCGGCCCGCCGGCGAGCTGTCTAGTCGCGCAGGCTGATGATCTGCCAGCCACGTTTCTCGGCCTCGGCCCGCAGGTTCGGGTCCGGGTCAACGGCCACGGCGGTGGTCACTTGCTCCAACAGGGGCAGGTCGTTCATCGAATCGCTGTAGAAGTAGCTGTCTTCCAGGCTGTGGCCGGTCTCTTCCAGCCAGCGGTTGAGGCGGGTGACCTTGCCTTCACGGAAGCACGGCACATCGGTACTGCGCCCGGTGTAGCGGCCATCCTGCATTTCGCATTCGGTGGCGATCAGGGTTTCCACGCCCAGGCGTTCGGCGATCGGCGCGGTCACGAAACGGTTGGTCGCGGTGATGATCACCAGCTTGTCGCCGGCAGCGCGATGCTTGTCCAGCAGGGCCTGGGCCTTGGGCAGGAGGATCGGCTCGATGCAGTCGCGCATGAAGTCGCGGTGCCACTCTTCGAGCACGGCCATGTCGGTGCGGCCGAGGATTTCCAGGCAGAAGTTCAGGTAGGCGGCATTGTCGAGCTTGCCGGCCAGGTAATCCTGATAGAACTCGTCGTTGCGGGTCTTGTAGGCGACGGCGTCGAGGAAGCCCCGCTCGCACAGATAGTCGCCCCAGGCGTGGTCGCTGTCGCCGCCCAAAAGCGTGTTGTCCAAGTCGAATAAAGCCAGGCGCATTGCAGTTACTCGCTGAAAAGTCGCGGAAAAAGGTGCCCAGAATACGGTCTTTTCACAAGAGTGCACATAAGGTAAGCAGCCTCGTTGCTGCATTCCCAAGCTTTGTGGAACAATGCGGCGACATGCGTTTGCGAGGTTGTAGCCGTGATCGACCCCGATGGTTTCCGCCCCAATGTCGGGATCATTCTGACCAATGATGCCGGACAGGTGCTATGGGCTCGCCGTATCAATCAAGATGCCTGGCAGTTTCCTCAAGGGGGAATCAACCCCGATGAGACGCCGGAAGACGCCTTGTATCGCGAGCTGAACGAAGAAGTGGGGCTGGAGCGCGAAGATGTGCAAATTCTCGCCTGCACCCGGGGCTGGTTGCGCTATCGTTTGCCGCAGCGTCTGGTCCGGACCCACAGCCAACCGCTGTGCATCGGCCAGAAGCAGAAATGGTTTCTCCTGCGCCTGATCTCCAACGAGCAGCGGGTGCGGATGGATTTGACCGGTAAACCGGAATTCGATGGCTGGCGCTGGGTCAGTTATTGGTATCCGTTGGGCCAGGTGGTGACATTCAAGCGCGAAGTGTATCGCCGCGCTCTCAAAGAGCTTGCCCCGCGCCTGCTAGTGCGCGACTGACGACGGAGTTCGACCCCGAGCCATGCTCAATACGCTGCGCAAGATCGTCCAGGAAGTTAACTCCGCCAAGGATCTCAAGGCGGCGTTGGGGATTATTGTATTGCGCGTCAAAGAGGCCATGGGCAGCCAGGTCTGCTCGGTCTATCTGCTGGACCCGGAAACCAACCGTTTCGTCCTGATGGCCACCGAGGGCTTGAACAAGCGCTCCATCGGCAAGGTCAGCATGGCGCCCAACGAAGGCCTGGTAGGCCTGGTGGGCACTCGCGAAGAACCCCTCAACCTGGAAAACGCCGCCGACCACCCGCGCTATCGCTACTTTGCCGAAACCGGTGAGGAGCGTTACGCCTCGTTCCTCGGCGCGCCGATCATTCACCACCGCCGGGTGGTGGGCGTGCTGGTTATCCAGCAAAAGGAGCGCCGCCAGTTCGACGAAGGCGAAGAAGCCTTTCTGGTGACCATGAGCGCCCAACTGGCCGGGGTTATCGCCCATGCCGAGGCCACCGGGTCGATCCGTGGCCTGGGTCGCCAGGGCAAGGGCATTCAGGAAGCCAAGTTCGTCGGCGTACCGGGCTCGCCCGGCGCGGCGGTGGGCAGCGCGGTGGTGATGCTGCCGCCAGCCGACCTGGATGTGGTGCCGGACAAGCACGTCACCGACATCGATGCCGAACTGGCCCTGTTCAAGAGCGCCCTGGAAGGGGTGCGGGCCGATATGCGCGCGCTGTCGGAAAAGCTCGCCACCCAATTGCGCCCTGAAGAGCGCGCGCTGTTCGACGTCTACCTGATGATGCTTGACGACGCCTCCCTGGGCAGTGAAGTGAAGGCCGTGATCAAGACCGGGCAATGGGCCCAGGGCGCGTTGCGCCAGGTGGTCACCGATCACGTCAACCGTTTCGAACTGATGGACGATGCCTACCTGCGCGAGCGGGCCTCGGACGTCAAGGATCTGGGCCGCCGGCTCCTGGCCTACCTGCAGGAAGAGCGCCAGCAGACCCTGGTCTATCCCGACAACACCATCCTGGTCAGTGAAGAACTGACCCCGGCCATGCTCGGCGAAGTGCCGGAAGGCAAGCTGGTGGGCCTGGTCTCGGTGCTGGGTTCGGGCAACTCCCACGTGGCGATCCTGGCCCGGGCCATGGGCATCCCGACGGTGATGGGCCTGGTGGACCTGCCGTACTCCAAGGTCGACGGCATCCAGATGATCGTCGACGGCTACCACGGCGAGGTCTACACCAATCCCAGCGACGTGCTGCGCAAGCAGTTCGCCGATGTGGTGGAAGAAGAACGGCAACTGGCCCAGGGCCTGGATGCCCTGCGCGACCTGCCTTGCATTACCCCCGATGGCCATCGCATGCCGCTGTGGGTCAACACCGGCCTGCTGGCCGATGTAGCCCGGGCGCAGAAGCGCGGGGCCGAAGGCGTGGGCCTGTATCGCACCGAAGTGCCGTTCATGATCAACCAGCGTTTCCCCAGCGAGAAGGAACAGCTGGCGATCTATCGCGAACAACTGGCGGCCTTCCACCCGCAACCGGTGACCATGCGCAGCCTGGACATCGGCGGCGACAAGTCGCTGTCGTACTTCCCGATCAAGGAAGACAACCCCTTCCTTGGCTGGCGCGGGATCCGCGTGACCCTCGACCACCCGGAGATCTTCCTGGTACAGGCCCGGGCGATGCTCAAGGCCAGCGAAGGCCTGAACAATTTGCGCATCCTGCTGCCGATGATTTCCGGCATCCACGAGCTGGAAGAAGCCTTGCACCTGATCCACCGGGCCTGGGGCGAAGTGCGCGATGAAGGCACTGACGTACCGATGCCGCCAGTGGGGGTGATGATCGAAATCCCTGCCGCGGTGTACCAGACCAAGGAACTGGCGCGCCAGGTGGACTTCCTCTCGGTGGGCTCCAACGACCTGACCCAGTACCTGCTGGCGGTGGACCGCAACAACCCACGGGTGGCCGATCTCTACGACTACCTGCACCCGGCAGTGCTGCAAGCGCTGCAGAACGTGGTGCGTGATGCCCATGCCGAAGGCAAGCCAGTGAGCATCTGCGGCGAGATGGCCGGTGATCCGGCGGCGGCGGTGCTGTTGATGGCGATGGGCTTCGACAGCCTGTCGATGAACGCCACCAACCTGCCGAAGGTGAAGTGGATGCTGCGTCAGGTCAGCATGACCAAGGCCAAGGAACTGCTGGCGGAAATGATGACCATCGACAACCCGCAAGTTATCCACAGTTCGCTGCAACTGGCGCTGAAGAAACTCGGGCTGGCGCGGATGATCAATCCGGCTTCGAGCAAGACCCTATAACCGGGTTGTTTTCTTCGCCGGCAAGCCGGCTCCCACAGAAGCGTTCGTGGGAGTCGGCGTGCCGGGGAACGCTTCAGACCTTCAGTTCGACCTCTCCCAGATGCCCGCCATAGGGGCCAAAGCTGCGCTCCAGCAGATGCCGCGAGCCATCGGCGTGGACGATCAGGGCCGTGCTGGCTCGTGTGCCGTAGCTGGGGCTGGCGATGAACACGCTGGACAGCAGGCTTTCGGTGGCCAAGCCCACGCCGGTGTCCGGCAGGTCGGCGAAGGGTGCTGTCTGCGGGTCGCTCAATAGCGCCAGCAGTGCCTGGGGCTGTGGATCATGCAACACCTCCTGCAATGCCGCCCTGGCCTTGAGCAGCTTGGGCCAGGGCGTATCCAGCCCGGCATTGGAAAGGCCGTAGACCCCAGGCTCCAGCTGTTGCGGCTGCGGGTCCCGAGCGTTGTAGTGCCACAGTTGCTCGGCATTGCCCAGCAGCAGGTTGAACCCGGCGTACTCCACCGAGCGCCCGACTACATCGCGCAAATAATCATCCAGGGGCACGTCGCCGGCGAGAAAGCGCGCCACCAGTTCACCCCGCGAGCGCCGCGCCGGAGGCTGGTGCGGGTTGCGGATATTGGTCAGGGCGGCAAAGCGGCCCTCGGCGCCGACCCCGAGCCAGGTGCCGCCGGCTTCCAGGTCGCGACCGGCGTGGATCTGCGGCAGTTCCGGCCACTGCCCCAGGGGCAGGCTCGGCCGCGCGTAGAATTCATCACGGTTGGCCGCGACGATCAGTGGCTGAGCATGACCCGGCCGCCAGGCGAAAACGATCAAGCACATTAAGGTGGCCCCCTGTGTGTTTTGCCCACTTTACGCACAGATCCGGCGGGTATCCATCGCCATCCAGTGGAGTCCGGGGCGGCGCTTCCGTTACCATGCCGATCTATTTTTCGGATGCTCCCATGGAATTTCTGCTCTATCTGCTGCTGGGCGCCTGTGCGGGCGTGCTGGCCGGGCTGTTCGGCGTGGGCGGCGGGATCATCATAGTCCCGGTGCTGGTGTTCAGCTTCACCCTGCAAGGCTTCGATGTCTCGGTGCTGACCCACCTGGCGGTCGGCACCTCCCTGGCCAGCATCATCTTTACCTCGGTCAATGCGGTGCGCGAGCACCATCGGCGTGGCGCTGTGCGCTGGCCGATCTTCGCCTGGATGACCGTGGGTATCCTCCTGGGTGCCGGTTTCGGCGCACTGACCGCCGAGGCGATCTCCGGCCCGCACCTGCAGAAAATCATCGGTGTGTTTGCCCTCGTGGTGGCCTTGCAGATGACCCTGGAGCTCAAGCCCAAGGCCAGCCGCCAGGTGCCCGGCAAGCTGGGCCTGACGGCCGCCGGCGGTGTGATTGGCTGGGCCTCGGCGATCTTCGGCATCGGCGGTGGCTCCCTCACCGTGCCTTTTCTCACCTGGCGCAGCGTGCCCATGCAGCAGGCGGTGGCCACCTCATCGGCCTGCGGTTTGCCCATTGCCCTGGCCAGTGCCTTAAGTTTCATGATTCTGGGCTGGCATGATCCGCTGCTCCCGGCCCATAGTCTCGGTTTCGTTTATTTGCCGGCCCTGTTGGGTATTGCCCTGACCAGCATGGTGTTCGCCCGCATCGGCGCGCGCCTGGCCCACAAACTGTCGCCACGCCTGTTGAAACGCATGTTCGCCGCGCTACTGTTCTGCGTGGGGCTCAGCTTCCTGTTCTGAGTGGTGACGCAATCCTGGCTTAATCCTGGGCTGGCAGTTTGCCCCGGGAATCTGAAGTTCTAACCCTTACGAGGAGTCGCAATGCTGCCTTACCCGCAGATTGATCCGGTGGCGCTGGCCATCGGCCCGCTGAAAATCCACTGGTACGGCCTGATGTACCTGATCGGCATTGGCGGTGCCTGGTTGCTGGCGTCGCGCCGCCTGAACCGTTTCGATCCGACCTGGAGCAAGGAGAAGCTCTCGGACATGGTGTTCTGGATGTCCATGGGGGTGATAGTCGGTGGTCGCCTGGGTTATGTGCTGTTCTACGACCTGAGCGCCTATTTGGCCAACCCGACGCTGATCTTCGAGGTGTGGAAGGGCGGCATGTCGTTCCACGGTGGTTTCATCGGGGTGATGCTGGCGGCCTGGTGGTTCGGCAAGCGCAACAACAAGACCTTCTTCGAGCTGATGGATTTCGTCGCGCCGATGGTGCCGATCGGCCTGGGCGCCGGGCGCATCGGCAACTTCATCAACGCTGAATTGTGGGGCAAGCCCACCGATCTGCCCTGGGCCATGGTGTTCCCGCCGTTCAGCGATCCGGCGCAATTGCCGCGCCATCCCTCGCAGCTGTATCAGTTCGCCCTGGAAGGCGTGGCGCTGTTCCTGATCCTCTGGCTGTTCTCGCGCAAACCCCGGCCGACCATGGCGGTTTCCGGTATGTTCGCCCTGTTCTACGGGATCTTCCGTTTCATCGTCGAGTTCGTCCGGGTGCCGGACGCCCAGCTGGGCTACCTGGCCTGGAACTGGCTGACCATGGGTCAGGTTCTGTGCGTGCCGATGATTCTCGGTGGCCTGGGGTTGATCTGGCTGGCTTATCATCGCGCTCCGGCCAAGAGCGCGGCGCAATAAATTCGAACCCCGGGGCGTGCCCCGGGTTCAAGGATGCAGGTAATTCATGAAGCAATATCTTGATCTGGTGGCCCACGTCATCAACAACGGCACCAAGCAGGCCAACCGCACCGGTGTGAACACCATCAGCTTCCCCGGGGCCATGCTGCGCTACGACCTCAAGGAAGGTTTCCCGGCCATCACCACCCGCAAGATGGCCTTCAAGTCGGCCATCGGCGAGATGGTCGGCTTCCTGCGCGGGGTGAACAACGCCGCCGAGTTTCGTGCGCTGGGCTGCAAGGTCTGGGACCAGAACGCCAACGAAAACGCCCAGTGGCTGGCCAACCCGTTCCGCCAGGGCGACGACGACCTGGGCGAGATCTACGGCGTGCAGTGGCGCAAGTGGCCGGCCTACAAACAGATCAAGACCAGCAACCAGGCGGCCATCGACCTGGCGCTGAGCCAGGGCTACCGGCAGATCGCCGCAGGCGAGGAAGACGGCCAGGGCTACGTGGTGCTGTACAAGGCCATCGACCAGGTGCGCCAGTGCGTCGACACCATCATCAACGACCCGGGTAGCCGGCGGATCCTGTTCCACGGTTGGAACTGCGCCCAGCTGGATGAAATGGCCTTGCCGCCGTGCCACCTGCTGTACCAGTTCCACCCCAATGTCGAGACCCGGGAAATCTCCCTGACCCTCTACATCCGCTCCAACGACCTGGGCCTGGGCACGCCGTTCAACCTCACCGAGGGTGCTGCGCTGCTGAGCCTGATCGGCCGCCTGACCGGCTACACGCCGCGCTGGTTCACCTATTTCATCGGTGATGCCCACGTCTATGAAAACCATCTGGACATGCTCAACGAACAGCTCAAGCGCGAGCCGTTCCCGATGCCCAAGCTGGTGATTTCCGAGCGTGTGCCGGAGTTCGCCAAGACCGGCGTCTACCAGCCGGAGTGGCTGGAGCTGATCGAACCGAGCGACTTCTCCCTGGAAGGCTATGAGCACCACGCGCCCATGACGGCGCCGATGGCGGTCTGAGCATCCAGCTACTGCAGCAAGGGCCGCGCGGCCCTTGCCGATTGATCCTGTTGCCCTTATCGACCTGTGCCCGGAGCCGTTCCGGGCATGGCTGTGCCCGGCGGCCAGCTACGCTCTGAGTAGCGGCCCTGCCAGGTGCGGGGTGTGGTCCTTGTGACATTCAACGTGAGCCCCGAATGGAAGAACTCAATCACAGCCTGTTCCTGGCCATCAACGCCAGTGCCGGGGCGTCCATGCCGATGCGTGCACTGGCGGTTTTCCTCGCGCAATGGGTGGTACTCAGCGTGCCGCTGCTGCTGGTGGTGTTCTGGGTTTTCGGCGAGCGCCGCCAGCGCATGATCGTGTTGCTCGCCGGCCTGAGCATTGTCCTGGCCCTGGTCTGCAACCTGCTGATCCGTGAGCTGTGGTTCCATCCGCGGCCGTTCATGATCGGCCTGGGGCAGAACTTCCTCGCCCACGCGCCCGGGGCGTCTTTCCCCAGCGACCACGCCAGTGGCATGTTCGCCATGGCTTTCGCGCTGATCCTGGCCAGCCTGCGCAAGACCGGGCTGGTGATGCTGGGCCTGGCGCTCCTGGTGAGTTGGGCACGGGTCTACCTGGGTGTGCATTTCCCTTTCGACATTCTGGGTGGCTGCCTGGTGGGGGGGCTCAGCGCCTGGCTGGTGCGCCAGGCGCTGGCCTGGCAGCAACTGGACCAGCGGCTGCTGGCAATCCTCGAAGGGGCTTATCTGCGGCTGACGGCCAGCGTTCGGCGCGGCGCCTGAAACCGCGCCAGGGGTTCAGTGCCCGTGGCTGCGCCCGACATGGGAGGGCTCGCTCTCATTGGGGGCCACCGAGCCGCTGACTTCCAGGCGCTGGAGAATTCCGCAGTGCTCAAGGTCCGGGCCCTCGCTGCAGCGCTGGCGCAGGTCCAGCAGTTGTTCCTGCAGGGCCAGCAGGCCGTCGATGCGCGCCTTGACGTGATGGATATGCTCGTCGATGAGGGCGTTGACGCTGGCGCACTGGTCCTGGGGGCTGTCGCGCAGGTTGAGCAGGCTGCGGATCTCCTCGAGGGTCATGTCCAGGCTGCGGCAATTGCGGATAAAGGTCAGGCGCTCGGTGTGGGCCTGGGTGTAGAGGCGATAGTTGCCTTCACTGCGGGCCGGTTCCGGCAGCAGCCCTTCGCGCTCGTAGTAACGGATGGTCTCGACCTGACAGTCGGTGAGTTTCGCCAGTTCGCCAATCTTCATTGTCGTCGTCTCCGAATGGGTGCTTGACCCTATAGTGGCTACAGGGTGTTCACTTGGCAACAAGCACCTTAATTCGGAAGGGACCCTAATGAGCGATTCTCTCCACAGCCCGCGCAAAACCGCGGATCAGCAGCCCCAGGCTGATCACGATCACGATCACGATCACGATCACGATCACGATCACAGCCATGGCCACAGCCATTCCCATGCGCCCGCGGGCAAGTTGCAGCCGGTCAAGGCACACGATCATGCCGCCCGCGGCGCATCCTGCTGCGGTTCCGCCGACCTGGCGCCGTCCAGGGTCACCCTGAGCGAGACCCCGACCGCCGGCGCGCGCTTGAGCAGCTTTCGCATCGAAGCCATGGACTGCCCCACCGAACAGACCCTGATCCAGAACAAGCTGGGCAAGCTGGCCGGGGTCCAGGCGCTGGAGTTCAACCTGATGAACCGCGTGCTGGGGGTGACCCACGACCTGCCGAGCACCGCGCCTATCATCGAGGCGGTCAAGTCACTGGGCATGCACGCCGAACCGCTGGAACAGGAGGGTGACCAAGCCGCGCCTGCCGCAGCGCCCGTGAAGAAGCCCTGGTGGCCGCTGGCCCTGTCCGGTATCGGCGCGCTGGCTGCCGAGGTCATCCATTTCACCAATGCCGCGCCCGACTGGGTGATTGCCCTGGTGGCCCTGGTGTCGATCCTCAGTGGTGGCCTGACCACCTACAAGAAGGGCTGGATCGCCCTGAAGAACCGCAACCTCAACATCAATGCCCTGATGAGCATCGCCGTGACCGGCGCCGTGCTGATCGGCCAATGGCCGGAAGCGGCGATGGTGATGTTCCTGTTCACCGTGGCGGAATTGATCGAGGCCCGTTCCCTGGATCGGGCGCGCAACGCCATCAGCGGCCTGATGCAGATGACCCCGGAACGGGTCACGGTGCAGCAGGCAGACGGCAACTGGAGCGAACAGGAAGCGAAAAACGTCGAACTTGGCGCACTGGTGCGGGTGCGTCCCGGCGAGCGCATCGGCCTCGACGGCGAGGTCGTGTCCGGCAACTCCACCATCGACCAGGCGCCGATCACCGGTGAAAGCCTGCCGGTGGAAAAGACTGTGGGCGACAAGGTTTTCGCCGGCACCATCAACCAGGCCGGCTCCCTGGAATACCGAGTGACTGCCGCCGCCAACAACTCGACCCTGGCGCGGATCATCCACGCTGTGGAACAGGCCCAGGGCGCCCGGGCTCCGACCCAGCGCTTCGTTGACAGCTTCTCGAAAATCTACACCCCGGCGGTATTCGCCTTCGCCCTGGCGGTGGCGCTGATTCCGCCGCTGTTCATGGGCGGCGTCTGGTTCGACTGGATCTACCGCGCCCTGGTGCTGCTGGTAGTGGCTTGCCCCTGCGCCCTGGTGATCTCCACCCCGGTGAGCATTGTCAGCGGCCTGGCGGCTGCCGCGCGCAAGGGCATCCTGGTCAAGGGCGGGGTCTACCTGGAAGGCGGCTACAAGCTCGACTACCTGGCCCTGGACAAGACCGGCACCATCACCCACGGCAAACCGGTGCAGACCGACTTCCTGTCCCTGGACCCGCTGGCCCAGGACACCGCCCCGGCCCTGGCCGCAAGCCTGGCAGGGCGTTCCGACCACCCGGTGTCCCTGGCCATTGCCCAGGCGGCTGTGGATAAGCAGTTGGCCATGCACCCTGTGGATAACTTCGAGGCCCTGACCGGCCGAGGCGTACGCGGCGAGATCAACGGCGAGCTGTACCACCTGGGCAACCATCGTCTGGTGGAAGAGCTGGGCCTGTGCTCCCCGGCTTTGGAAGAAAAACTCTTCGCCCTGGAGAAACAGGGCAAGACCGTGGTCCTGCTGCTGGACCGCAATGGCCCGCTGGCGCTGTTCGCCGTGGCCGATACGGTGAAGGAATCCAGCCGCGAAGCCATCCAGCAATTGCATGAGCTGGGGATCAAGACCCTGATGCTCACCGGCGACAACCCCCATACCGCCCAGGCCATCGCGGCCCAGGTGGGTATCGACCAGGCCCGGGGCGACCTGCTGCCCACCGACAAGCTGCAGGCCATCGAAGACCTGTACGCCCAGGGCCATCGGGTGGGCATGGTGGGCGACGGCATCAACGACGCCCCGGCCCTGGCCCGTGCCGAAATCGGTTTCGCCATGGCTGCGGCGGGCACCGACACCGCCATCGAGACCGCGGATGTGGCCCTGATGGACGATGATCTGCGCAAGATCCCGGCGTTTATCCGCCTGTCGCGCCAGACCTCGGTGGTGCTCAAGCAAAATATCGTCCTGGCCCTGGTCATCAAGGCGATCTTTCTTGGGGTAACCTTTGCCGGGCTGGCCACCATGTGGATGGCAGTGTTCGCCGACATGGGCGTGAGCCTGTTGGTGGTGTTCAACGGTCTGCGCCTGCTGCGCAAATAAGCAACGAGAGAACCCTGTGCTGAGTGCCGAGCTGAAGGCTTTTTACATGGTCGCCCGCCTGGGCAGCATTACCCAGGCGGCGAAGAAGCTCGGCCTCAGCCAGCCCACGGTGACTACCCAGGTCCGCAACCTGGAGAGCCAGTACGCGGTGGAGCTGTTCTACCGAGGCGGTCGCCGCCTGAGCCTGAGCGATGAGGGCGCGCGCTTGCTGCCGATGGTCAAGGAGCTGCTGCAGAAAGAGTCGGACATCGAATTCTTCCTGCGCAACTGCGGGCAGGTGCAGGGCACGCTGCGCATCGCCGCCACCGCGCCGTACTACATCCTCGATCTGGTGAAGACTTTCCGCCAGCGCCTGCCCCAGGTGGAGGTCTCGGTGGAAATCGGCAACTCCCAGCAGGTCCTGGAGGCGCTGGAAGACTACCGGGTGGATGTGGCCGCTTCCTCGCAACTGCTGGAGGATTCGCGGTTGGTCCGCCGGGTGCTGGGCAGCGATCCGCTGGTGCTGGCGGTGCATCGCAATCACCCCCTGGCGGCGCTGGATCACGTGCCCCTCAACGCCCTGGCCGGGCATACGCTGCTGATGCGCGAACCCGGCTCCACCACCCGCAGCCTCACCGAAGGTCTGCTGAAGAACGCCAACGTCAGCTTTGGCCCGCTGCTGGAGATCGGCAGCCGTGAATCGATCCGCGAGGCGGTGCTGCGCAATATCGGCATCAGCATCATTGCCCGCCAGGAAGTGCCCCACGACCCGCAACTGCGGGTACTGACCATCGAAAACGCGCCGCAGATCGCCGAGTACCTGTATTGCCTCAAGGAGCGCAAGAACGCGCGCCTGCCCGCCGCCTTTCTCGGCCTGGCCCAGGAAATGGCTCCCGCCTGAAAGACCTGCATCGGCCATGCCGATGCCTTCGCGAGCGAGCTCGCTCCTGCGTTGAAATGCATTGCCCCTGGGGGAGCGAGCTTGCTCGCGAAGGCGCCAGATCAGCCAGCACATGATTTACACGTGAACCCAAATCCCTGAATACCACTATCGGTCGTTTTTGCCTTACTGCCATATGACCGACGCATTGCAACTCTAGGATTTGCCTCATCTGCTAGATGAGGTCCGTCCATGAACCACTCCACTGCAACTGCCCTGAGCAACCCCGGTGCACCGATGAAGGTGCGCGGTATCCACAAGCGCTTCGGTGCCTTCACCGCGCTGGATAACGTGTCCCTGGACGTCGCCGCCGGGGAGCTGGTGTGCCTGCTGGGGCCGTCCGGCTGCGGCAAGACCACCTTGCTGCGCTGCATCGCCGGCCTGGAACGCCAGGACCAGGGCGAGTTGTACCTCGGGGATCGGGACGTGTCGCTGCTGGCGCCCCAGGCCCGGGACTACGGGATCCTGTTCCAGTCCTACGCGCTGTTCCCCAACCTCACGGTAGAAGCCAACATCGCCTACGGCCTGTCCGGAAGTGGCCGCGAAGAAGCGCGCAAGCGCGTGGCGCAGATGCTGGAACTGGTGGGGCTGACCGGCAGCGAGAAGAAGTACCCCGGCCAGCTGTCCGGCGGCCAGCAGCAGCGCGTGGCCCTGGCCCGTGCCCTGGCACCGGCGCCGTCGTTGCTGCTGCTGGACGAGCCGATGTCGGCGCTGGACGCCCGGGTCCGCGAGCACCTGTGCACCGAGCTGCGCCAGCTGCAGCGGCGTCTGGGGATCACCACCCTGATGGTTACCCACAACCAGGACGAAGCCATGCTGATGGCCGACCGCATTGCCGTGATGAATAACGGCAAGGTCGAGCAGTACGCCACGCCCCAGGAAATCTACGACCGTCCGGCCACGCCGTTCGTCGCCGAATTCGTCGGCCAGGGCAACTGGCTACCCTTCAGCCGCAACAGCGACAGCCATGCCCAGGTTGGCGGCATGAATGTGCGCCTGGCCGACGGCTCGGCCAAGACCGCCTCGGGCCGGCTGTTCTGCCGTCCGGAAGCCATCAGCGTGAATCCGCTGGTGCACGAGGAAAACCTGTTCCCGGCCAAGGTCCGCGAGATCACTTTCCTCGGCAATCGCTGCCGCATGAGCTTCGAACTCAACGAGCTGCCGGGGCATGCGCTGCTGGCCGAGCTGGCCCCGGAAGCCATGCCGCGTCTGGGCGCCCAGGACATCTGGGTCGCCTTGCCGCCGCGCAGCCTTCAGGTGTTTGCCTAAGATGAGCGTGCCAATGTCCCTGCCGCTACCTGCCAAGCGGGCGCGCCAGGCTTCTCGTGCCGAGATCGGCGACCGTATTTTTGTCGTCGGCGGCAAGGTTCTGCTCCTGGTCCTGCTGGGTGTAGCGGTGCTGTTGCCCCTGTTGGCGATCTTCTGGCGCGGCTTCAGCGCCGAGGCCGGGCAGGGCGGAGGCTGGCTGGCGGCTCGCGAGCTAGTGGCCAGCGAAAACTTCCACTGGTTGCTGGGCAACAGCCTGAAAGTCTCCCTTAGCGTGGCCGCTATCGTCGTGCCCCTGGCCTACCTGTTCGCCTACGCCCTGCAACGCACGCTGATTCCCGGCAAGGGCATCTGGCGCGGCCTGTCGCTGTTGCCGCTGATGGCGCCGTCGATGCTCCCGGGCATTGCCCTGGTCTATCTGTTTGGCAATCAGGGGATGCTGCGTGGCCTGTTCGCCGAGAACATCTACGGCTTCTGGGGCATCGTCCTCGGCGAGGTCATCTACACCTTTCCCCATGCCCTGATGATCCTGCTCTCGGCCCTGTCCCTGGCGGACGCGCGGCTGTTCGACGCTGCGTCGAGCATGGGCGCCAGCCCCGCCAAGGCCTTTCGCAGCATCACCTGGCCGGCCACTCGGCAGGCGGTGTTCGCCGCCTTCTGCCTGGTGTTCACCCTGACCATCACCGACTTCGGCGTGCCGGTGGTAGTGGGTGGCGACTATCAGGTGCTGGCCCTGGAAGCCTACAAGGCGGTGGTGGGGCAGCAGCAGTTCGGCCGTGGCGCGTTGATCGGCATGGTCCTGCTGTTGCCGGCCCTGTTCAGCTTCGGTGTCGACGCCTGGCTGCGCCGGCGCCATGGCGACTCCATGAGCGGCCGTGCCCAGGTATTCAAGCCAGCGCCGTCGCGGCTGCGCGATGGCTGCTACCTGGCCATTGTGTTGCTGATCTGCGCGGCCCTGCTGCTGGTGTTCGGCATGGCGGTGTTTTCGTCGCTGGTGAAATTCTGGCCCTACAACCTGTCGCTGTCGCTGAACCACTACCAGTTCAACGACACCGCCGGCGGTGGCTGGCTGGCCTACCGCAACAGCTTGACCATGGCCCTGTGCACGGCGCTGATCGGCAGCGTGGTGATCTTTACCGGCGCCTACCTGATGGAGAAGACCAACGGCCAGCGCGGCTTGAACCTGGCGCTGCGCATACTCAGTTTCGTGCCCATGGCGGTGCCCGGGCTGGTGCTGGGCCTGGGCTACGTCTTCTTCTTCAACCTCAATGGCAATCCGTTGCATGTGTTCTACGGCACCATGACCCTGCTGGTGGTGTGCACCATCGCCCACTACCTGACCACCGCGCAGATGACCGCCACCACCGCCCTGCGCCAGCTGGATGCCGAGTTCGAGGCGGCCGCGCTGTCGCTCAAGGCGCCGCTGTACCGGCATTACCTGCGGGTTACCGTGCCGATCTGCCTGCCGGCGCTGCTGGACATCGTGCGCTACCTGTTCGTCTCGGCCATGACCACGGTGTCGGCGGCCATCTTCCTCTACAGCCCGGACACCATCCTCGCCGCCGTCGCCGTGCTGAACATGGACGACGCCGGCAACGTCGGCGGCGCCGCGGCGATGTCGACTCTGATCCTGTTCACCTCCGCCGGCGTCTCGCTGCTCCTGGCCTGGGCTTCGCGCGGCCTGCTGCGCCGTTCCCAGGCCTGGCGCCAGGGCACGCCGGGCCACTGATGCGCTTCACCCACCCCCACCCCCACTCTGATCTGCACTCACTAAGGAACCGCACCATGTTCAAGCCCCTGGCTCTTGCCGCTGCCGTCCTCTCTGCTGTCAGCCTGAACGCCTTTGCTGCGAAAACCGAGCTGACGGTCTACACGGCCCTTGAAGCCGAGCAATTGAAGTCCTACAAGCAAGCCTTCGAAAAGGCCAATCCGGACGTGGAGATCAAGTGGGTACGTGATTCCACCGGGATCATCACCGCCAAACTGCTGGCGGAAAAAGCCCGCCCGCAGGCCGATGCGGTCTGGGGCCTGGCCGCGTCCAGCCTGGCGATCCTCGACCAGCAGGGCATGCTGCAAAGCTACGCGCCCAAGGATCTGGGCAAGATCGGCCCGAACTACCGCGACGCCGCCAACCCACCGGCCTGGGTCGGCATGGACGTCTGGGCCGCCACCATCTGCTTCAACACCGTGGAGGCCGAAAAGCAGGGCCTGACCAAGCCGGTGAGCTGGCAGGACCTGACCAAGCCCGAGTACAAAGGCAAGATCGTCATGCCCAACCCGGCCTCCTCGGGCACCGGCTTCCTCGACGTCAGCGCCTGGCTGCAGACCTTCGGCGAGAAGCAGGGCTGGCAGTACATGGATGAGCTGCACCAGAACATCGGCCAGTACGTCCACTCCGGTTCCAAACCCTGCAAGCTGGCCGCCGCCGGTGAATTCCCGATTGGCATCTCCTTCGAGTACCCGGCCGTGCAGCTCAAGCGCCAGGGCGCGCCGCTGGACATTGTCCTGCCGAAGGAAGGCCTGGGCTGGGAAATCGAAGCCACCGCGGTGATCAAGGGCACGCCTCATGAAGAGGCGGCGAAGAAACTCGCCGACTTCTCCGCCAGCCCCGAGGCCATGGAGCTGTACAAGGAAAACTTCGCCGTGCTGGCCCAGCCGGGCATCGCCAAGCCGCAGACCGAACTGCCGGCCGACTACGAGCAGCGCCTGATCAAGAACGACTTTGCCTGGGCCTCGAAGAACCGCGACGAGATCCTCGCCGAATGGCGCAAGCGCTATGACGGCAAGTCGGAAAAGGTTGCCAAGCAGTAGCCGATCAATCGCCTTCGCCGGCTTGCCGGCGAAGGCGCTCCCCATCCAGGAAACAACTCATGACCAATCACAGCGATCTGCTGATCGTCGGCGCCGGCATCCTGGGCCTGTCCCATGCCTATGCCGCCGCCAAACGCGGTCTGCGGGTGCACGTTTTCGAGCGCAGCGCCACGCCCCTGGGCGCTTCGGTGCGCAACTTCGGCCAGGCCCTGGTCACCGGCCAGCCGCCGGGCACCATGCTGGAGCTGGCCAGGGCCAGCCGCGAGATCTGGGCCGACTGGCAACAGTTGGCGGGCCTGCAACTCAAGCGCAACGGCTCTTTCCTGTTCGCCCGCAGTGAAGCCGAGGAGCAGTTGCTCGAAGCCTTCTGCGCCGGGCGTGCGCTGGAGCACGGCTACCGCGTCGAGCTGCTCCAGGGCGCGGCGCTGAATGATCTGTACGGCGGCCAGTTCCGCCATCACCGGGCGGCCTTGCACGGCCTGGACGACCAGCAGCTGTATTCCCGTGAAGCGATCCCGCAGTTGATCGACTACCTGCGCCGGGACCTGGGGGTGCAGTTTCACTTCTCGACCCTGGTGCGGGATATCCAGCCGGGCCAGTTGCGCAGCACCGCCGGCAACTTCCACGCGCCGCGAATCGTGCTGTGTTCGGGGCACGATTATCAGACCCTGCTGGCGGATCAGATCGCTGCCTTGCAGCCGCAGATCTGCCGCTTGCAGATGCTCCGGGCGCGGCCCGAGGCCAATCTCAACCTGCAACATGCCCTGCTGACCGGTCTGAGTTGCGTGCACTACGGGGCCTTCGCCGACCTGCCGGAAGCCGCCGCGGTGCAAGCGCAGATTCTGCGCGAGGCACCCCATCTGCACGAGCATGGTATCCACCTGTTGATCAGCCCGACTCCCTACGGTGAACTGATCATCGGTGATTCCCACGATTACGGTAGCGATCCTTCACCGTTCAATGCTGAACAGGTGGACAACTGGCTGCTCGAACTGGCCGAGCAGACCCTGGGTTGCAGGGTCCGGGTGGTGGAGCGCTGGCAGGGTGTCTACGGCGCGCGCGGCCCGGCGCCGTTCTCCTTCCTGGAGGCGGCCCCCGGGGTCCATGTGGCCCTGATGCACACCGGGGTCGGCATGAGCGTTGGCCCGGCCATGGCCGAGGGCAATATCGCCCGACTGCTGGAGGAAGCGTGATGGAGCGGCGACAGCAGGTGGTCGACGAGGTCTTCGGTCTGTACGAGCGTTTCGGCGACTGCGACTACATCGGCGAGCCGGTGTCGCAGATCGAGCACATGTCCCAGGCCGCGCAGTTGGCCCTGGCGGAAGGTTATGACGACGAGGTGGTGCTGGCGGCGTTCTTCCACGACATCGGGCATATCTGCCAGCAGGATGCCGAGAAAATGGGCGGCTTCGGCGTGGTCAGCCATGAGCGCCTGGGGGCGGACTACCTGCGCCGGGTGGGTTTCAGCGAACGCCTGGCGCGGCTGGTGGAATACCACGTCCAGGCCAAGCGCTACCTGACCTTCAAGGACCCCGGTTATTACCAGCGGCTGAGCGAAGCCAGCCGGCGCACCCTGGAATACCAGGGGGGGGTGATGAGCGCGGCAGAGGCGGCAGCCTTCGAACTCGACCCGTTGTGGGCGGTGAGTTTGCGCATGCGCCACTGGGGCGAGCAGGCCAAGGAAATGTGGGTGCCGGTGATGGATTTGCAGGTGCTCAAGGACAAGGCGCTGGCATTGCTTTAGCGGGTACAGGCTTGGTTTTTGTAGCCGCTGCCGTAGGCTGCGAACGGCTCCGCAGCAGGTGCCGCTTTTGGGGTTGTTGAAGGTCCTGCGGCCCTTTGCGCAGCCTCGCGGGCTCGACAGCGGCTACAGCAGATGTTGAGCCAGCGCCTCGATCTGCTCCTGGCGCTCGGCCTGGCTCAGGCGCTTCTGCGGGTTGAGCGATGACCACTGCGGGTGCGCCCGGGCCTTGTTCAGGGCCTCTGGCAACTTGCCTTCGCGCCAGCTCTTGTCCTCCGGCGTGGCCAGGCGAATGCTGTCCATGGCCGCATGCCCGCGCAGGTTCAGGGCCTGTACCAGCTGGCGCTGACGCAGGGCCAGCAGGCGCAGCACGCTGTCGTCCACGGTCAGCTCGCGCTGGCCCTTGAGTTTGCCCAGCAGGCGGCTGCCGTAGCTGCGGGCGGTCTGCAGGGCGCCGCCGGCAATAGCCCCGGCCAGCGCCGCGGCCCCCAGGGTTAAACCACCCACCAGCAAATCCACCCCAGCGCCGGCCGCGGCTCCGGCGGCGATGCCGCTGCCCACCCGCACCCCCAGTTGCTTGAGGGTTTCCGGGTTGAACAGGTCGTCGCCCCAGCGCCCGTCCAGTAGTGGCAGGTCGCTGGCCGACGCATCCTCGGGGCGGAAGGCGTAGAGCTTGAGCAAGGCCTCGACGCAGCGCTGCTCGCGCTGGCGGATGGCCTGGCGCAGTTCGCCTATGGCCTGTTGTTCCTGTTGGGCGTCGCTGGCTACGCTGCGGCGGCAGGCGGCGCAGTCCACCAGCAGCTCGGCAATCAGCCGCGCTGCGCTGTGCTGGCGGGCCAGGCGCTGGGCCTCTTGGTCGTCGATCAAGCGTTGCAGGGCCGGGCGCGCGTGCTCCAGCAGCAGCGCCAGGCTTTCATACAGGCGCCGTTCGCCGTCCTCCGGTGGCGCCACGCTGTCGAAGCGCACCAGGGCGTGCAGCCCCAGGCGGGCCAGGGCATCGCGCCAGTCGCCTTCGCGCTGCTCGGCGCTGCTGACGAAGTTCAGCACTGGCAGCAGCGGCTTGCCGCAACCGGTGAGCACTTCAAGCTCATCGCGGTACTTGGCCAGCACCGGCTCGCGGGCGTCGATCACATACAGGCCGGCGTCCGAGGCCAGCAGCTGGCGCAGGACCTTGGCTTCCTGTTCGAAGCGCTGGCGAGCCTCGCTACCGTCGAGAAACCGCGCCATCCGCGCCGGGCCGTCCAGGCGTTCGCCCGGGCGCTCCAGGCGCTCCAGGTAATCCAGCAGGGCGATGGCATCTTCCAGGCCAGGGGTGTCGTAGAGCTCCAGCAGGGCTTGGCCATCCACCGAAAGGCGGGCGCCTTCCACGTGCCGGGTGGTGCTGGGGCGATGGGAGACCTCGCCAAAACCCACGTCCCGGGTCAGGGTGCGCAGCAGCGAGGTCTTGCCGACGTTGGTGTGGCCGACCACGGCGAGTTTCAGTGGCTTGTGGCGGGTATCAGTCATGACCGTTCTCCAGCCAGTCGAGGGGGGCGCAATCGGCGAAGGGCAGCTGCAGCTGGTGCAGGGCGCTGTGCCAGTCGCCCAGGCGATCGGCGTCCAGGGCCTGGCCGGGCGGGGCTTGCAGCAGCCAGACCCGGGTGGCGCTGGCGTTGCGCGCCAGTTCGGCGATCAGCCCCAGGCTGCCGCGGTCCGGCGAGCGCCGCGGGTCGCAGGCGATCACCAGGCGCGACGGGGGGAAACGACTCATCTGCTCCAGCAGGCGGCTGCGCGACTCGCGACTGTCGAGGATACCGGCGTCCTTGACGCTCTCGGGCAGTTGCGGCGGCCAGGGGCGCTGGTTGTCCAGTTCGATGGCCACCAGCAGGGCGCCGCTGGCGTCCTGGGCACTGACGCCGCCTTCGACCCGGTGCAACTGCTCGGGGGCCGCATCGTTGACCCCCAGGCGCTCGCTGCTGGGCATCAGGCGCTCACGCAATTGAGCGTAGCCTGGCAGGTTGAGGTCCAGTTGCAGGCGCGCCTGCCCGTGTTTCCAGCGCCAGCGGCAGAACAGCATCAGCAGCAGGCGCGGCAGCACGCCGTAGATCGTCACCAGCACCACCAGCCAGATGGCCCAGGACTGGCGGATCAGTTCGGTGTTGTAGACATCCCGGGTGCTGGCCTGGATGCTCGCCACGCTCGGCGCGCCAAAGCCCAGGCCACGGGGCAGGGCACTCAAGGTGTTGGTAATGGCCACGAAGGCATCGCTGCCCAGCAGGGTGCTTTCCCAGACAAAGCTGTAGCGGTGGGTGGTCAGCAGCACCAGCAGCATGACCACGGCGCTGAACAGGGCCAGGCACCACAGGCCGTTGATCAGGCTGCCCAGGGCCCAGCGGTTGAGCTTGCGCCGTTGCAGCAACAGCACCAGGGCCGGTGGCAACTGCGCGGCCTTGGCATCGCGGGAGAATTTCTCGCTGAGCCACAGCCACAGGCGGCCCAGGCTGGCGCCGTGCTCGCCGGCGAACAGCAGGCCTGCCAGCCAGCTCAGCAGCAGGATCAGGTTGATTCCCAGCAGGCTGCCCAGGGCCCAGAACACGTTCACCGGTTGCTGGGTGCTGCCCAGGGCGCTGAAGGCCAGGCCGGCACCGCTGATCACCGCCAGAACCGAGAGCGCCAGCAGGGCCAGGCGTGCGCCCTGCTGCCAGTGCAGCAGGGCGCTGTGCAGGCCGTCACGCTGGGCCAGCCACAGGGCGCGGTTCTGGATCCGGGTCGCCAGGTCGCCGCCCTGGTTGCGGGCCAGGCGATTGGCTTCCTGATCTTCCAGCGGGCCGGCGTGTTCCTCGCGCAGGCGCACGGTTTCGGTCAGCCACAGGCGTTGCAGGGGAGTCAGTGCAGTCACGCGTCATTCCATCGCTCAAAAGTGCGCTGAGCATAACTGCTGCAGCGCGGATCGGGGTACGTTGCCAGGTCCTGGTCCTCTGGTATCCTCGCCGGCATGAAAAAAACTCTCCCTCTCAGCCTGATCGCGGCCCTCGCACAAAACCGCGTGATCGGCGTCGACAACAGCATGCCCTGGCATTTGCCGGGGGATTTCAAATTCTTCAAGGCCACTACCCTGGGCAAGCCCATCATCATGGGGCGCAAGACCTGGGACTCTCTCGGCCGGCCGTTGCCGGGGCGGTTGAATATCGTGGTCAGTCGTCAGACCGGCCTGGTGCTCGAAGGTGCCGAGGTCTACCCCTCCCTGGAGGCGGCAGTGGCCCGGGCCGAGGAGTGGGCACTGGAGCAGGGCGCCAGCGAGCTGATGCTGATCGGTGGCGCACAGCTTTACAGCCAGGGGCTGGAGCAGGCAGATCGCCTGTACCTGACGCGGGTAGCCTTGAGCCCGGAAGGCGATGCCTGGTTTCCGGAATTCGATGAGCAACAGTGGAAGCGGGTGTCAGAGGTGCCGAACCCGGCGGAAGGGGACAAGCCGGCGTACAGCTTCGAGGTGTGGGAGAAGCGCTGAGCGCTCCGCCAGCCAGCCGGGCTCCCGAAGGAACCGGCGGGCCGGCGAAGAGATCAATCAGGCCTGAGCCAGTTCTTCGTGCTCATCGGCGTCCAGCAGCGCCTTGTCGGTCTGCTGCATCACCTGGCTGGTGATCGCGCCTGCGGTCATCGAACCGCTGACGTTGAGCGCGGTGCGGCCCATGTCGATCAGCGGCTCCACGGAAATCAGCAGCGCCACCAGAGACACCGGCAGGCCCATGGCCGGCAGCACGATCAGCGCGGCGAAGGTTGCGCCGCCGCCCACGCCTGCAACGCCGGCGGAACTCAGGGTGACGATGGCCACCAGGGTGGCGATCCACAGCGGGTCCAGCGGGTTGATGCCCACGGTCGGGGCAACCATCACCGCCAGCATGGCCGGGTACAGGCCGGCGCAGCCGTTCTGGCCGATGGTGGCGCCGAACGAGGCGGCAAAGCTTGCGATGGACTGGGGAATGCCCAGGCGCCGGGTCTGGGCCTCGATGCTCAGGGGAATGCTGGCGGCGCTGGAGCGGCTGGTGAAGGCGAAGGTCAGCACTGGCCAAACCTTGCGGAAGAAGCGCAGCGGGTTGATCCCGGCCAGTGCCACCAGCAGGCCGTGGACCACGAACATCAGCCCCAGGCCGATATAGGACACCACCACGAAACTGCCCAGCTTGATGATGTCCTGCAGGTTGGAACCGGCCACCACCTTGGTCATCAGCGCCAGCACACCGTAGGGCGTGAGCTTCATCACCAGGCGCACCAGGCGCATCACCCAGGCTTGCAGGGTGTCGATGGCGTTGAGCACTTTCTGGCCCTTGTCGGCATCGTCCTTGAGCAGCTGCAGCGCCGCGACGCCGAGGAAGGCGGCGAAGATCACCACGCTGATGATCGAGGTCGGCTTGGCCCGGGCCAGGTCGGCGAAGGGGTTCTGCGGGATGAACGACAGCAGCAGCTGCGGCACGTTGAGGTCGGCCACCTTGCCTGCGTAATCGCTCTGGATCACTTGCAGGCGGGCCATTTCCTGGGTGCCGGCCACTAGCCCTTCGGCGGTCAGGCCGAACAGGTTGGTCAGGCCGATGCCCACCAGCGCGGCGATGGCGGTGGTGAACAGCAGGGTGCCGATGGTCAGGAAGCTGATCTTGCCCAGGGACGAAGCATTGTGCAGGCGGGCCACGGCGCTGAGGATCGAGGCGAACACCAGGGGGATGACGATCATCTGCAGCAATTGCACGTAGCCGTTGCCCACCAGGTCGAACCAGGCGATGGAGGCCTTGAGCACCGGGTTGCCGGCGCCGTAGAGGCTGTGCAGGGCGATGCCGAAGACCACGCCCAGCACCAGGGCCAGCAGGACTTTCTTGGCCAGGCTCCAGGTGGTATGGCGGGTTTGTGCCAGGCCCAGCAGCAAGGCCAGGAACACCAGCAGGTTGAGGAACAGCGGCAGATTCATTGGGGCTCCGATAAGGCTTGTGCCAATCGCGGCTCAGGGCGATTGCGAACCGGCAAGCCTAACAGCTTGAAATCTATTGAATTAATAACGATATCGCATGGCAACTGTCGTTTTTGGAATAAGCGATTGACGTTCAGGCGCATGTCGCTGGCGCTTACGGGACGCAAGCGGTCGCGTGGAGACGAGAACTGTCACAGGGATTTGTTAGCGTCGAAGGCTTTCACTCAGGGAGAAAACCGCCGATGAAACTCGCTCCGAAATTGCTCGCAGTCGCACTCTGCCTGGGCCTCGCCGGCCAGGCCCTGGCCACCGAGTTGAAGCACTGGCCCGCGGAACAGGCCAAGCAGCTGGACGCGATGATCGCGGCCAATGCCAACAAGGGTAACTACGCGGTGTTCGACATGGACAACACCAGTTACCGCTACGACCTGGAAGAATCCCTGCTGCCCTTCATGGAAAACAAGGGCCTGATTACCCGCGACACGCTTGACCCGTCGCTCAAGCTGATCCCGTTCAAGGACACCGCCGAGCACAAGGAAAGCCTGTTCAGCTACTACTACCGCCTCTGTGAAATCGACGACATGGTCTGCTACCCCTGGGTCGCCCAGGTGTTCTCCGGCTTTACCCTCAAGGAGCTCAAGGGCTATGTCGATGAGCTGATGGCTTCCGGCAAGCCGGTGCCGAGCACCTATTACGACGGTGATGTGGTCAAGACCATCGAGGTCAACCCGCCCAAGGTCTTCACCGGCCAGGCCGAGCTGTACAACAAGCTGATGGAGAACGGTATCGAGGTCTATGTGATGACCGCCGCCTCAGAAGAGCTGGTGCGCATGGTCGCCGCCGATCCCAAGTACGGCTACAACGTCAAGCCGCAGAACGTCATCGGCGTGACCACCCTGCTCAAGGATCGCAAGACTGGCGCCCTGACCACGGCGCGCAAGCAGATCAGCGAAGGCAAATATGACGAGAAGGCCAACCTCGGCCTTGAACTGACCCCCTACCTGTGGACCCCGGCCACCTGGATGGCGGGCAAGCATGCGGCGATCCTGACCTACATCGACGAGTGGAAGAAACCGGTGCTGGTGGGCGGCGACACCCCCACCAGCGACGGCTACATGCTGTTCCACGATGTTGACGTGGCCAAGGGCGGCATCCACCTGTGGATCAACCGCAAGGACAAGTACATGACCCAGCTCAACGGCATGATCGCCAAGCACGCCGCGGCCCAGGCCAAGGAAGGGTTGCCGGTGACCGCCGACAAGAACTGGGTGATCGTCAAGCCCGAAGACATCCAGTAAGCCTGCCCGCTACACCGCCCCTCTGTAGGAGCCGGCTTGCCGGCGAAGAGGCCTTTGGGCCGGGCGTCGCCCTCGTGGACGCTTTCGCTGGCAAGCCAGCTCCTACGGTAGGCCGGCGATCTATTTGTAGGAGCCGGCTTGCCGGCGAAGAGGCCATTGGGCCGGGCGTCGCCCTCGCGGACGCCTTCGCTGGCAAGCCAGCTCCTACGGTAAACCGGCGATCTTTTTGTAGGAGCCGGCTTGCCGGCGAAGAGGCCATTGGGTTTGGCGTCGCCCTCGCGGACGCCTTCGCTGGCAAGCCAGCTCCTACGGTAGGCCGGCGATCTTTTTGTAGGAGCCGGCTTGCCGGCGAAGAGGCCATTGGGCCGGGCGTCGCTCTCGCGGACGCCTTCGCTGGCAAGCCAGCTCCCGCAAGGGGTGTCTGTCGTTCGGTGCGGAGCCGGCGTCCGCTATAGGCGGAGAATGTTTCAACTTGTGACTGCCAAACCCCCTCTGCCATAATCGCGTCCGTTTCCCATCCCCCCGCCTGCTCTCCCTTGTGCCGGGTTTGTCCCCGACTGCACGTAATGGACTACGTTGTGAGCTATCTCTCGATCGAATTCGGCCTCTGCTTCATCCTGTTCTTCGTTCTGTACTGGGGCCTGGGCTTCAGCCTGCGCTTGCAGAACGTCCTGCTGCTGGTCGCCAGTTACGCGATCCTTGCCAGCTTCAGCCTGAACTTCCTCTACATCCTGCTGGGCTACACGGCCCTGGTGTACCTGCTCGGCCTGTTGAGCCAGCGTTACCCCGGGCGCGGCTGGGTCAACGGACTGATGCTGCTGCTGGTGCTCGGGGCGTTCTACCTGTTCAAGTACCAGGATTTCTTCACCAGTACGGTGCAGAACGCCTTCGCCCAGTTCGGTGTCGAGGTGTCGCTGCCGCTGCTGGAGGTGCTGCTGCCGGTGGGGCTGTCGTTCTATGCCTTCCACTCGGTCAGTTACCTGGTGTCGATCAACCGCCGTGAGCTGACCCCGGGCTCGCCCTTCGACCTGGCGCTTTACCTGGCCTTCTTCCCCAGCCTGATCGCCGGTCCGGTGAACCGGGCGATTCCCATGCTGGCGCAGATCAACCCGCCGCAGTTGCGCCAGGTGCTGGAGCCGCAGCGCGCCCTGGGCCTGATCGCGGTGGCGGTGGTCAAGCTGTTCTTCCTCAGTTCCTGGCTGGCCAACGAATGGGTCGACCCGGTATTCGACAGCCCGGTGGCCTATTCTGCCGAGCAGATCCTGCGTGCGGTCTACGGTTATTCGTTCCTGATCTACTTCAACTTCAGCGGCTACACCGACCTGGTGACGGGCATCGCCCTGCTGCTGGGCTTCCGCCTGCCACAGAACTTCAACTACCCCTACGCGGCGCGCAACCTCAAGGAATTCTGGGGCCGCTGGCACATCAGCCTGTCGACCTTCATCCGTGACTATGTGTACATCCCCCTGGGGGGCAACCGTGGCCCGGTGTGGCGCGGCAACCTGAACATGCTGCTGGCGATGCTGATTTCCGGCCTGTGGCACGGCGCCAGCGCCAACTTCATCATCTGGGGCGCGCTGCACGGTATCGGCCTGGCCCTGTACAAGCTGTGCAGCCCGCTTCTGGCCCGGGGGCCGAGCTGGATCGGCGCCGACCTCATGGCGCGGCTGCTGACCTTCCACTATGTGGCGTTCGCCTGGATCTTCTTCCGCTGCGCGACCCTGTCCGATGCCATGGACATGCTCAAGGGCCTGGGCGAGCTGTCCTTGGGCGGCCTGCTTGGCGGCGGCGCCAGCCTGCTGGGCTGCCTGCTGTTTGTGGCCTTCTACCCACGGATCGTGGCGCTGCTGCGCCGCCTGTTCGATGCCGCCACCGGTTTGCCGTGGCTGTTCTATCCAGTGCCGCTGGGGCTGTTTATCTGCGTGGTCATCTTCGCCTCTCCGTCGGGCGTGCCGGGGTTCATCTATGCCAGTTTCTAACCGTTCGCCCTTGTCGATCAGCCTCGGTAGCGCGGCCAAGGTCTTCTACGCTCTGGTGGTCACCAGCCTGCTGCTGGTGTGGTTCAACCAGCAGTCGATCCGCCTCTACTGCCAGCAGAAGTACCACGACGACTGCGAGGTCCCCGGGTTGTCGCAGAACCCGCAGTGGCGCTTTGGCGCGCAACTCAACCAGGCCCTGGAAAATGCCCGGGTGGCCTTTGTCGGCAGCTTTACCGGCCAGGTGATGGTGGCCGAGGCCGCCGCGGAGCAAGAGCTGCCTCCTTTGCCGACGCTGGCCGAGGAGCCTGCGCCCGTACCTGCGCCGGTTGCGACCGCCCATGCTGCGCCGGTGCATCCGGCCCCGTGCATCCCGCTCCGCAGGCGCCGGCTGCAGTGCACCCGCAGCCGGTGGCCGTGGCCCCGGTGGTCAGCCACCCGCCCAAGGTCGAGCCGGGGGCAACCACGCCGCTGATGGCCAGCCTAGCCACCGGGGATGAAGTGTTCTTCGTCGGTGATTCCCTGATGCAGGGCGTGGCGCCCCACATGGCCAACACCTTGCGCAAACGCTACAACGTCAAGAGCCTGAACCTCAGCAAGCAGAGCACCGGCCTTGCCTACCCGAGCTTCTTCAACTGGCCCAAGACGGTTGAAAGCACCCTGGCCAGCAACCCCAACATTCGCCTGATGGTGATTTTCCTCGGCCCCAACGACCCCTGGGACATGCCGGTGGTCAAGGGCAAGCCGTTCCTGCGCTTCAAGACCCCGGACTGGGAAGAAGCCTATCGCCAGCGCATCGATTCGATCCTCGACACCGCCCAGGCGCATAATGTGCAGGTGATCTGGGTCGGGCCGCCGAACATGGAGAAGCCCAAGCTGTCTACAGCCATGGCCTACCTGAGCCAGCTGTACAAGGGCCAGATCGAGCAGTACCACCAGCACTACGTCTCGGCCAACGAGATTCTCGGTTACCAGAGCGACGAATTCTCCTATTACCGCACCACCGGCGATGGCAAGAAGGTCAAGACCCGGGTCGACGACGGTATCCATTTCACCACCACTGGGCAGAAGCTGATCGCTGAGCGTGTGATCTCGCTGATCAACTTTCCCAGCCAACAATTGACGGAGCACTGACTATGGGGCGACTGCAAGGCATTGCGCTGTTGCTGGGCATCACCTTGCTGAGCAGTTGCAGCCCGACCACCGAGGTCCAGGCCACTCCCGCTTCGGCGCTGGCCAAGTCCGGGATGACGGCGAAAAAAGTCCTGACCACCGGGACCGACCCGAACCTGGCGCTGCTGGCACGCAAATTCAGCACTTCCAACCGCACCCCCATCACCATTGTGCAACTGGGCGACTCCCACACCGCCGCCGACCTGTTCAGCGGTGAGGTGCGGCGCCTGCTGCAGGCGCAATACGGCGATGGCGGCATCGGTTTCGTGGCAGCCACGCCGGTGCCCGGCACCCGCTATGAGCGGGTGATTCTCGGTGCCGCCAAGCGCCAGTGGTCCCTGGTATCGGCACGCAACCAGCAGAGCAACCAGTTTCCCCTGGGCGGCTACCTGTCGCTGCCCCTGACCCCAGGCGCGCGGGTGCATATCGCCGAACGCCAGCCGAGCAACCAGCAGTACCGGATTTCCGCGCTGTACCAGGCGTCCAGCAACAGCACCCTGACCGCCCGGGACAACCTCAACAAAAGCAGCCGCATGCTGGCTGCTACGGGGGGGCAATGGCGCTTCAGCCCGCCGTTCAACAACCTGACCCTGCCCCTGGACCTGAACGTGGCCAATAACCAGGGCCTGGCCCTGGGCGGCTGGAACATCCTCGGGCAGAAGAGCGCCGGGGTGATCTATTCCGCCCTGGGGATCAACGGTGCACGCCTGGACGTGCTGGACAAGTGGCAGCCCGGCTGGCTGGAAGCCCTCAAGGCCCTGCGCCCGGACATGGTGGTGCTGGCCTACGGCACCAACGAAGCCTTCGACGACGACCTGGATCTGCAGTTGTACCGCAGCCAGCTGCAGGAGAAGGTCGCGCTGTTGCGCAAGAACCTGCCTAAGACCGTGATTTTGCTGGTGGGGCCGCCGGATTCCATCAAGCGTCGCAATGCTGGCAGTTGCGCGGCCTCCCAGCCCCAGCCGTTGCGGCAGATCATCCAGATCCAGAAGGATGTGGCGAAGAACAGTCGCACCCTGTTCTGGGACTGGCAGGCGTTCATGGGGGGGGACTGCTCCATCAGCAAATGGCAGGGCAGCGACCTGGCCCGCAACGACCTGATCCACCTGACCGCCGATGGTTATCGCAAGAGCGCCGATGGCTTGTATCGCTTCCTGCGCGGGCAGTTGGGCGAACGCATGCCTTGAGCTCCCGGCACCGCTTCAGCGGCGGCGCCACCACCTTGAATGCTGCTGTAGGAGCTGGCTTGCCAGCGAAGGCGCGGTCGAGGGCGATGCAAGGTTCAACGCTGCCTTCGCCGGCAAGGTCAAAAAAAATGCCCCGCACTTGGCGGGGCATTTTCATTGGCGGGCTACGATCACAGGCCGTCGAGCATGGCCTTGTTGCGCACCGCACCCTTGTCGGCGCTGGTGGCCAGCAGGGCGTAGGCCTTCAGCGCGGTGGTCACCTTGCGCGGGCGTGCTTCCACCGGTTTCCAGCCTTTCTTGTCCTGCTCGACACGGCGGGCCGCCAGTTCCTCGTCGCTGACCAACAGGTTGATCGAGCGGTTGGGAATGTCGATCAGTACCTTGTCGCCGTCCTGCACCAGGCCGATGGCGCCACCGGCTGCCGCTTCAGGCGAGGCGTGGCCGATGGACAGGCCCGAGGTGCCGCCGGAGAAGCGGCCGTCGGTGAGCAGGGCGCAGGCTTTGCCCAGGCCCTTGGACTTCAGGTAGGAGGTCGGATAGAGCATTTCCTGCATGCCCGGGCCGCCTTTCGGGCCTTCGTAACGGATGATCACGATGTCGCCTTCCTTCACCTCGTCGGCGAGGATGCCGCGCACCGCGCTGTCCTGGCTCTCGAAGATCTTGGCGTTGCCTTCGAAGACATGGATCGACTCGTCGACACCGGCGGTCTTCACCACGCAGCCGTCCAGGGCGATGTTGCCGTAGAGCACGGCCAGGCCGCCTTCTTTCGAGTAGGCATGCTCGACACTGCGGATGCAGCCGTTTTCACGGTCATCGTCGAGGCTGTCCCAACGGGTCGACTGGCTGAACGCCGTCTGGGTCGGGATGCCTGCCGGGCCGGCCTTGAAGAAGTGATGCACGGCTTCGTCGCTGGTCTGGGTGATGTCCCACTGGGCGATGCCTTCGGCCATGCTCTTGCTGTGCACGGTGGGCAGGTCGGTGTGCAGCAGGCCGCCACGGGCCAGTTCGCCGAGGATGCTGAAGATGCCGCCGGCGCGGTGCACGTCTTCCATGTGGTACTTCTGGATGTTCGGCGCCACTTTGCACAGCTGCGGCACGTGGCGCGACAGGCGATCGATGTCCCGCAGGTCGAAGTCGATCTCGGCTTCCTGGGCGGCGGCCAGCAGGTGCAGGATGGTGTTGGTGGAACCGCCCATGGCGATATCCAGGGTCATGGCGTTCTCGAACGCCTTGAAGTTGGCGATGTTGCGCGGCAGGACCGACTCGTCGTTGTCGCCGTAGTAGCGCTGGCACAGCTCGACGATGGTGCGCCCGGCCCGCAGGAACAGCTCTTCGCGATCGCTGTGGGTGGCCAGGGTCGAACCGTTGCCCGGCAGGGCGAGCCCCAGGGCTTCGGTCAGGCAGTTCATGGAGTTGGCGGTGAACATGCCGGAGCACGAACCGCAGGTCGGGCAGGCGCTGCGCTCGTACTCGGCAACCTTCTCGTCAGAAGCGCTGGAGTCGGCGGCGATGACCATGGCGTCCACCAGGTCCAGGCCATGGCTGGCGAGCTTGGTCTTGCCGGCTTCCATCGGGCCGCCGGAAACGAAGATCACCGGGATGTTCAGGCGCAGGGCGGCCATCAGCATGCCGGGGGTGATCTTGTCGCAGTTGGAAATGCACACGATGGCGTCGGCACAGTGGGCGTTGACCATGTATTCCACGGAGTCGGCGATGATCTCGCGGCTCGGCAGGGAATACAGCATGCCGTCGTGGCCCATGGCGATACCGTCGTCCACGGCGATGGTGTTGAATTCCTTGGCCACGCCACCGGCGCGTTCGATCTCGCGAGCCACCAGTTGGCCCAGGTCCTTCAGGTGCACGTGCCCCGGGACGAACTGGGTGAAGGAGTTGGCAATGGCGATGATCGGCTTCTTGAAGTCGTCATCTTTCATCCCCGTGGCGCGCCACAGGGCGCGGGCGCCGGCCATGTTGCGGCCATGGGTGGATGTTTTCGAGCGGTAATCAGGCATGGAGCACTCCGGGCGGCTAATCAGGTAACAAATGGGGAGTGAGCTTCTATTGACCTCGGGAACACTCAGAAATGGCCGTGTGTCCGAAAGCTGCCGATGACGCCGCGGGATCGCCGCGCGCCTCAGCCTGAGCTCATAAACCCGCCGGGGGATGACTGGCGATGAATTCGCCGATTCTACACCGCTGGCGTCAGGAAGGAATGCCGGGGCCGCTCTGTGGCATTGATTGCCTGGATATCACCGGACGCTGCCATCCTGGTTTAGACTCGCCGCCCTTCGATTACCTTCCAATGGAGCTGGAATGTCCGCGACTCTGCAATCCTTCAAGTTCTGCCTGGGCGTCGGCCTGCTGCAGGGGCTGTTGCTGATGTGGCTGGTGTTGTACAGCGATTGGTCCGGCCTGGGCATTGTCGCAACGGGCGCTGCGCTACTGGTGGGCGGCGGGGGGTTGCAAATGTTGGCCGGGCAGCAGCACCAGTGGCGCACCTGGGGGCTCATGTTGCTGCTGGGCCTGGGGGCGGCGGGGCTGGTACGGCTGTATGACGAGCTACCCTCCAGCCCGCGGATGGAGTACTGCGTGGCGGCCGGGCTGCTGGTCGCCGTGGCCGTGGTGAGCCGGGTGCAAGGGCGGGCACGATTGGGCCGGCGCCTGCTGGGCAATGTCCTCTGGCTGGTGCTGGCCTTGCCATGGCCCTGGCTGGTGCTGAAGCTGTTCAAGCTGTGGCTTGCTTACCGTTATCTCGACCCTTTCAAGAGCGGGTGGATGTCCCTGCTGTTCTTTGCCGGCCCGACCCTGGCCTTCTCCCTTGGCCTGTGCCTGACTGGCCGCGGGCTGGCCCGTTTCAGCGAGGGAGCTGCCACAACCGCCTGATGGCCACCAGGACCCGGGCCAATCCGGGCTTCAGGCCAGGCGCAGGTTCCGGGCGCGGCGGCTGATGCGCTGGTTGACCAGCAGGCCGACGCTGCTCAGGGCGATGAAACTCAGGGCCAGGGTGGTCTGCAGGTCGCTGGCGCTGAGGTTGATCACGGCGCTGATCAGCCCGCCCATGACGAAAATCAGCGTGTTGCCGGCCGAGGCCGAGGCGCCGGCATTGTCCGGGAACAGTTCCATGGCCCTGGACGTGGCGGCGGGCCGGGTGATGGTGGTGCCGGCGGTGCAGATGATCATCGGCACCAGCACCGTGCTGATGGACAGGCCGAACTGGCTGGCCAACAGCAGCATGACCAGCCCGGCGAGGAAGATCAGGCACAACCCGGTAATGATCTGGGTGCCGGGCTCCAGGTATTTGTTGAGCACCCCGGCTACCACCCCGCCAATCACGTAGGCCGCGCCGTAGAGCAGCAGGGTCAGGGAAAACTCGTAGCTGCTGAGCTGCAGTTGCTCCAGGAAGATCAGCGGCGAGACCACGATGAACGAGAAGTGGCAAGCGAAGACGATGGCCGAGATCAGCCAGTAGGCGACGAAACTGAAGTTGCTGCAGACCCGTCGGTAGGCCTGGAGGATGCCGGTGCGCGGGCCGCTCCTGACGATCGGCGGGTTTTCCAGGGTGGCCAGCGCCTTGAGAAACACCAGGACGGCAATCGCGCTGAACACATAGAAGCTGCCTGGCCAGCCCATCAGGCTTTGCAGCAGGGTCCCGGCCAGGGGCGAGAGGGAAATGCACAGGCCGCTGGCGGTGACCATGAGGATCCGCAGGCGGTCGCGCTCCTGGCCGACGAACAGGTCCTGGACCAGCGCCTGGGACAGCACGAAGCAGCCACAGCCCAGTGCCTGGACCACGCGAAACACCAGAAACCAGTTGTAGTCCCTGGCCCAGACGCAGCCCAGAGCGCCGCCGACCGATACGGCCATGCCGGCCAGCAGCAGGGTCTTGCGGCCCAGGGCATCCGACAGCGGGCCGATCAGCAATTGGGAGATCGAGATGCCGATGGCGAACAGGCTGACGGACAGGGCGATGTCGGCGGCGCTGGTAGCAAAGTGTTGGGACAGTGCAGGAAAAGAAGGCAAGAGCACGTCGATCGGGAACACCCCGAGCATGACCATGGCCATGAGCAAGACGATGGCGCCGACCTTCCTGGTCGTGGAGGCAGAGTCATCCCTGATTTCAGGCATCGATCAGTCCTGTCTGGGTGAAGAGTCGGCGGTTGTCGTCGTGCTCGAAGAAACCTGCGCGCTTCATGGCTTGCAGGGTGGCGCCGGCGATCGAGCGGGCGCGCAGCACTTCTGCACTCGGCTGAATCAGGCTGTGGATGGCGGCATGTGCCGCGGCGAGGGGAATGCCGGCCTCGTTCAGGCTTGCGCTCAGCCACTCCTGGTCCACGGCAGCGAAGATGAAAATGATATCGATCAGTTGGCTGGCGGAAAAAACCTGCTGCTGCGGCGACAGTCGTGCCCAGACATAGTCGAACACTTCGCTGAAATAACGACTGTGCCGGGCCTCGTCTTCCAGGTGCTCCCTGAACATCTGGTAGACCGTGGACACCAGCCCGTCATCGGTGATGCTCAGCAACTCCTTGGCAATGATGGTTTCGGAGACGAAACCCAGCAGGAACCAGACCAGGGACCGTTGAGAATCGGCGCAGCGGGCCAGCAGGTCGTGCATCAGGCGGATGCGCCTGGGCAGTGGCTGCCAGGCTGGCATGGCGTAACCATTCGCCACCTGCTCCGCCAGCTTGAAGGAGAACAGGGCGTGATAGCCCTCGTCGGTATACAACTGCAGGGCCGCGATTTTCATCGTCTCCGGCAGCTCGATCGCCAGTTCCCCGTGGATCAGGGTTTCCACCGAGCGGTTGACGATCTTGTGCTCCAGGATCGTCGTGTAGTGCAGGAAGTACACCAGGTGGTTGGCCGCCAGGCGCTGCTGTACCGTCCTCCCGGCGTGCTGGATGGCCGGGTCGGCAAAGTAGGGGATGAAGGCCGGCGGAAACCAGTCACGGGTCTGCAGTTCCTGTTCGAGCTCGCTGTGGGGCGGTAGCTGGTAGCTGCTCTTGCGCGAGCGCACCGCGGAGCGGTTGTCCCAGTCGCCGAGGGAGTAGGGGCGCCGGCCTGCCGGGGCCTCTTTGGACGATGCAGCGGGGTGCATTACTGTTCGCGCTCCCGCTGTTCGATCAGGGCCTTGAGTTCCTTGCATTGCACCTGGCCATCACCTTGGCCGCAGCCGACAAAGAACAGCGGCTGCTCCGCGGCGTCCTGCAGCCCCAGCAATTGCTCCACGCGCTCGTCGCTCAGGGCTCCCGTCAGCCAGGTGTCCAGGCCCAGGGCAGTGGCCGCGAGCTGGAAGGTTTGCGAGATATGCCCGGCCTCGACATAGGCCATGCGGTAGGCCCGGGAGTGTTCGTATTTCCACCACAGTTTGTCGAAGCGGCAGGTCAGGAACAGGCCCAGGGGCAGTTCGTTGACGAAGTGCTGGCCAGCCAGCAGCAGGCCCAGGGGTTCTTCTGGAAGCGGGTGCACGGGCCGCAAGGCGTGCAGCTCCGGGTGGTAGTAATAGAGGCCCGGCTCCAGGCCGCGGACCCTGGCGGCATAGACATAGCCCTCGCAGGCGTTCAGGCCACCGCCGGAAGGGCTGCTGCGCCTTGGCCGCAGGGCTTCGGGGACGGTCTCGTCCGTGTCGGCTTCCCGTTCCTTGAGGTAGCCCAGGGACAGGTAGAGCAGGGTGCTGAGCTCTTCCAGGGCCACGGCCTGCTGGGAAAAGGAGCGTGAAGTCTTGCGCTGCAGCAGCACCTGGTTCAGGGAGCTGGCGGTTTCCAATACCGGCGCGGGCAGGCGGATCAGACCATTGTGGGAGGTTTCGGCAAAGCGGGCTGAGGGGGCCGGGGTGTCCAGTACCTGATCGCAATGCTCGAGGTATTGGGCGGACCACTCATGAATATCCTGGGGCACTTGCTCGAAGGGCAGGTTCTTGGTGCCGATGTGGAAGATCCGCGACAGTTCATCCCAGCCCCATTCAAGTGGCTCGAAAGTCTCGTTGGACAGGAGCCCGGCGGCGGCGAATGCACTATCTATTTCATTCTTGTCGTCATACTGCGAAGGGTCTTCGACAAGTTGTATGAGGCGTGTGGAATAGATCGAGTCCAGTTCGAACTGAGTGTGATCTTTATAGTTCCAGATAACAGTGAAGGGCGGGCGGGCAAGTATGAAAAAGTTCGGGTTTATTTGCATGTTCTTTTAAAACTCTGAACTTGACCAAAGATGAAGCTGGGTAGCCGGCACTCCCCAGTTCATCAATTACTTAGCGGGATTTAGCCGCTGCGAGGCAAGCCAGGTTGGCGATCTTTTTCGATTCGAGGGAGATAGCTTTCATTGTTATTGCTCCTAAACGATTTGAATGAATGTCGCTTCCTAAGCGACTTCCGAAGAGTAGACAGCAATAGAGAGGAATCAAGTAGTTATTAGGTAAGTGATTGCCTAGAGCACTGTAGGATATTGGCTAGTTACTTTGATGGATCATAGGTATATAAGCGCGGGTTTCCCTGGGTTATCCAATGGCCCGGGCGGCGAGAGGGGAGAGGCGAGAGGGGAGAGGCGAGAGGGGAGCGAGGCGCTCGAGCGGTTGCCCAGGGATGCTGTGGCGTCCCTGGGCAGGCAGTGGCTCAGCTGTTGGGCAGCAGGCGGCAGGTGATGCTCTTGATGTAGCGGGTTTCCGGAATGGCCGGGTGTACCGGGTGGTCCGGGCCCTGGCCGCCGCGCTCCAGCAGCTGGATGTTGCGGTCCAGGTGGCGGGCGCTGGTCAGGAGGATGTTCTGCAGGTCGTCCTCGGGCAGGTGCATCGAGCACGAAGCGCTGACCAGGATGCCGTCCTTGTTGAGCAGGCGCATGGCTTGCTCGTTAAGGCGGCGGTAGGCGCCTTCGCCGTTCTTCAGGTCTTTCTTGCGCTTGATGAAGGCGGGCGGGTCGGCAACGATCACGTCGAAGCGCTCTTCACTGGCCTTGAGTTCCTTCAGGGCTTCGAAGACGTCGCCTTCGATGCAGGTCATTTTCTCGGAAAAGCCGTTCAGCGCGGCGTTGCGCTCCACGCCGTCGAGGGCGAAGGCCGAGGCGTCGACGCAGAACACTTCGCTGGCGCCGAAAGCCGCGGCCTGCACGCCCCAGCCGCCGATGTAGCTGTACAGGTCCAGCACGCGCTTGCCCTTGGCATAAGGCGCCAGGCGGGCACGGTTCATGCGGTGGTCGTAGAACCAGCCGGTTTTCTGGCCCTGGATCACCGGGGCTTCGAACTTCACGCCGTTCTCTTCCAGGGCGACCCACTCCGGCACCAGGCCGAACACGGTTTCGACGTAGCGTCCCAGGCCTTCGGCGTCACGGGCGGCGGAGTCGTTCTTGAACAGGATGCCGCTGGGCTTGAGCACCTGGGTCAGGGCGGCAATGATGTCGTCCTTGTGGGTTTCCATGGTCGCGGAGGCGATCTGTACCACCAGGATGTCGCCGAAACGATCGACCACCAGGCCCGGCAGCAGGTCGGAGTCGCCGTACACCAGGCGGTAGAACGGTTTGTCGAACAGGCGCTCGCGCAGGGACAGGGCCACGTTCAGGCGGTGCACCAGCAGCGACTTGTCCAGGGCCAGCTTGGCATCGCGCGACAGCAGGCGGGCGCAGATCAGGTTGTTCGGGCTCATGGCGACCACGCCCAGGGGCTTGCCGCCGGCGGCTTCCAGCACTGCCTGGTCGCCTGCCTTGAAGCCGTGCAGAGGGGTGGCGGCTACATCGATTTCGTTGCTGTAGACCCACAGGTGGCCGGCGCGCAGGCGGCGATCGGCGTTGGCTTTGAGGCGCAGGCTTGGCAGGGACATGACGTCGCTCCGGAAAAAAGGGCGCGATTATACCCCGTCGCGGGGCGCAAGCGATGGCCAATGGACCTGCGGCGGGAGCCCTTTGCCGCAACCATTGGGTAAAGTTCCTGTCCGGTCGCCCAACATTCCCGTGTTAGAGGTTAGAATCCCCGGCTCACCCAGAGCGTGTACTTATGTCCCAAGAGCTATCAGCCGAACAGATTCAACAGGCCCTGCAAGGCATCAGCGTGCCGCCCCAACCGCAAATCATGGTGGATTTGCAGATGGAGCAGTACATGCCCGATCCCGATCTGGAGGTGATCGCCAAGCTGATCTCCCAGGACCCGGGCCTGTCCGGCGCGTTGCTGAAGATCGTCAATTCACCGTATTACGGGCTGAGCAACAAGATTGCTTCGATCCAGCGGGCGGTGAATCTCCTGGGCAGCCGTTCGATCATCAACCTGATCAATGCGCAGTCGATCAAGGGCGAGATGAGCGATGAAACCATCGTCACCCTCAACCGCTTCTGGGACACCGCCCAGGACGTGGCCATGACCTGCCTGACCCTGGCCAAGCGTACCGGCTCCCAGGCCGTGGACGAGGCCTATGCCCTGGGCCTGTTCCATGACTGCGGCGTGCCGCTGATGCTCAAGCGCTTCCCCGACTACATGACTGTGCTGGAAGAGGCCTACGGCAGCGCCGGCCCGGAGCAGCGGGTGGTGGACACGGAAAACCGTGCCTTCAATACCAACCACGCGGTGGTCGGCTACTACACGGCCAAGTCCTGGCGCCTGCCGGAGCACGTGACCAACGCCATTGCCAACCACCACAACGCCCTGGCGATCTTCAGCGACGAATCCTCGCGCAACAGCCAACTGAAGAACCTGCTGGCGATCCTCAAGATGGCCGAGCACATCTGCGCGTCCTACCGGGTGCTGGGCAACCAGGTGGAAGACCACGAGTGGAACAGCATCGGCCACCTGATTCTCGATTACGTCGGCCTGTCGGACTACGACTTCGAGAACCTCAAGGAAACCGTGCGCGAGCTGGGCGCACACTGATCGTTCATTTCGCGATGAGTACCAGGGGCGCATATGCCTGAATTACCGGAAGTCGAAACCACCCGGCGCGGAATCGCGCCGCATCTGGAAGGCCAGAAGGTCAGCCGGGTCATCGTCCGTGACCGGCGCTTGCGCTGGCCGATCCCCGAAGATCTGGACGTGCGCTTGTCCGGGCAGCGCATTGTGCTGGTGGAGCGGCGGGCCAAATACCTTTTGATCAATGCCGAAGTCGGCACCCTGATCAGCCACCTGGGAATGTCCGGCAACCTGCGTCTGGTGGAGGTTGGGCTGCCGGCGGCCAAGCACGAACATGTGGATATCGAGCTGGAGTCCGGCCTGGCCCTGCGCTACACCGATCCGCGGCGCTTTGGCGCCATGCTCTGGAGCCACGACCCGCTGAATCACGAATTGCTGGTGCGCCTGGGGCCCGAGCCGCTGACCGACCTGTTCGACGGCGAGCGCCTGTATCAGCTGTCCCGCGGACGTTCCATGGCGGTCAAGCCGTTCATCATGGACAACGCGGTGGTGGTGGGGGTGGGCAATATCTATGCGACCGAGGCGCTGTTCGCCGCGGGCATCGACCCGCGCCGCGAAGCCAAGGGGATTTCCCGGGCGCGCTACCTGAAGCTGGCGATCGAGATCAAACGCATCCTGGCGGCCGCCATCGAGCGCGGCGGCACCACCTTGCGCGACTTTATCGGTGGCGATGGCCAGCCGGGCTACTTCCAGCAGGAACTGTTCGTCTACGGGCGTGGCGGGGAGAACTGCAAGGTCTGCGGCACCGGGCTGCGGGAAATCAAGCTGGGCCAGCGGGCCAGTGTCTATTGCCCGCGTTGCCAGAGCTGAGAAGCTTCGCCGGCAAGCCGGCTCCTACAGGTGTTTGTGGGAGCCGAAAGGGCGCCATATCACTCAAGCCTTGCCGGTGATCTTCCGGTACTTGGCCATCAACTCTTCTTCGGTTTCCGGGCGGGCTTCGTCCAGCGGAATGCAATCCACCGGGCACACCTGCTGGCACTGCGGCTCGTCGTAGTGGCCGACGCACTGGGTGCACAGGTTCGGATCGATGACGTAGATCTCTTCGCCTTGGGAAATCGCCGCGTTAGGGCACTCGGGTTCGCAGACGTCGCAGTTGATGCAATCGTCGGTGATGATCAGGGACATGGGGTACTCCGGCCTGGGCGGCAGGCCCGGGCATGTAAAAACGAATGCGCGCAATTGTGCCGTATTGACGCCCACAGTGCACGCGGGCGCGATGGCTGACGTCAGGCGAGGGCCCCGGTGCGGGGCCGCGCGGCTTATTTCTTGAAGCGCAGGGTCAGCGCGTCGGCGACCGCCGGGTGCACGAACTTGGTGATATCACCGCCCAGGGCAGCGATTTCACGGACCAGGGTCGAGGAAATGAACGAGTAGCGCTCCGACGGAGTGAGAAACAGGCTTTCCACGTCCGGGGCCAACTGGCGGTTCATGTTGGCCAGCTGGAATTCGTATTCGAAGTCCGAAACCGCCCGCAGGCCGCGCAGGAAGACATTGGCGTTCTGCTCCTTGGCAAAATGCGCCAGCAGGGTGGAGAAGCCGACGACTTCAACGTTGGGCAGATGCTTGGTCACCTCGCGCGCCAGTTCCACGCGCTGCTCCAGGGGGAACAGCGGGTTTTTCTTGGGGCTGGCGGCAACGGCGATGATCACATGGTCGAACAGGCGCGAGGCGCGTTCGACCAGATCGCCATGGCCCTTGGTAATAGGGTCGAAGGTACCTGGGTACAACACTCGGTTCATCGCGTCGTCCTGGCGGGAATCCGTTGGGGAGTCGGATGGTATCGCAGCCTTCCCGGTCGGCCAAGTCGCCTTTTAGGGAAGAAAGCACTATAGACGACGAGAATATCCCGCTTTTTCACACTGATTTCAGGCGCTCCGCCAAGGCGCTGGCCAATTGCGCCGTGAGCCCATAGACCGACAGCTGCGGGTTGGCGCCGATGCTGGTGGGAAACAGCGAGCCGTCGTGGACCGACAGGTTGTGCAGTTGATGGTGGCGCCCGAGGCTGTCGGTGACCGCGGTTTTCGGATCTTCGCCCATGGCGCAACCGCCCATCACGTGGGCACTGCCCAGGCGGGTGCGGTACAGGGCCAGGTCCAGGCCGTCGATCTGCGCCCGCACTTCGTCGAGGTTCTTGGCGAAGCGTGCATCGCTGTGCAGCGGCTTGACCGCCTTGGCGCCGCCGGCGAACTGGATCTCCGCCATGCTGTGGAAGGCCCGGCGCAGTCCGTCCCAGGCGTAGGGTGAAACCTGATAGTCGAGGACCGGGGTGCCGTCACCCCGCAGTTCGACGTTGCCGCCGGTGCTGTCGGGGTGAAAGCCGTCCCGCAGCAGGGCAAGCATGGCGTGGGTGTGGGGCAGTTGCTCCATGGACAGCCCGCTCTGCGGCCCGAACCCGCCCAGCAGGGTGCTGGCCAGGGCCGGCTGCAGGGGCGGCACTTCAAGTTTGTAGGACATCTTGCCGGTGGTGCCGTCCTGCCACTGGAAGTGGTCGGAATAAATCGACTGCGGCGCGCCGTAGAACGGATTGATCACCTCGTCGAACTGCCCGGCGGAGAAGTTGACCAGGTGCAGGAAGGTGCGTTTGCCCAGCCGCGAATGCGGGTCCGGCGCATCGGAACGCAACAGCAGGGCCGGGCTGTTGATGCCGCCACCGGCCAGCACGTAATGCTTGGCCTTGACCGTGATGGTGCGCCCGGTGGGGGCCACGCAGCGGGCGTCCATGGCCTGGCATTGCAGGCTGGTGACCTTGTCGTCCTTGATCTGCAGGCGCTCCGCCCGGGCCAGGTACAGCAGCTCGCCACCTTTCTCCAGGGTCGCCGGAATGGTGGTCACCAGCATCGACTGCTTGGCGTTGGTCGGGCAGCCCAGGCCGCAGTAGCCCAGGTTCCAGCAGCCGCGCACGTTGCGCGGAATTACGTGCCAGCTGTAGCCCAGGGCTTCGCAGCCCTTGCGGATCACGTCGTTGTTGGCGTTGGGCGGCATGACCCAGGGCGCGACGCCCAGGCGCTGTTCCATTTTCTCGAACCAGGGCGCCATTTCGGCCGAGCTGTGGCCCACCACCCCGTGCTCACGGGCCCAGTGCTCCAGGGTCGGGTCAGGCGTGCGGAAGCTCGACGTCCAGTTGATCAAGGTAGTGCCGCCCACGGCGCGGCCCTGGAGGATGGTGATGGCGCCATCCTTGCTCATGCGCCCGATGCCCTCCTGATAGAGGCTGGTGTAGGCCTGGTCTTCGAGCATCTTGAAGTCGTCGCTGGTCTTGAGCGGGCCTTCTTCGATCAGCAGCACCTTGTAGCCGGCGGCGCTGAGGATCTCGGCAGTGGTGCCGCCCCCGGCGCCGCTGCCGATGATGGCGACATCGGCTTCCAGGGTCAGGTCCTGCTCCAGCTGCGAGCCGTTGTAGGTTTTCCAGCCACGATTCAGGCCTTCGCGGAACAGATCAGGTACAGGCATATCGGGTGCTCTCTTATTATTGATGGCTCGGCGCGCATCCACTGTAGACGCTGCTGAGCCTGCGAAGCTGCGAAAAGGCCCCCAGGGCCTTGCTTGACGATCTGCAGCCGAACCCCCAGTGCCCCGCGAGCGCCTCGCTCGTTCGCAGCCTGTGGCAGCGGCTACAAAGGCCGGTCAGACCTTCGGTGGCCCGGGATAACCGCAATGGGCCCAGGACTCGGGCCGGGTGTACCAAGCCATCATCACCAATTGCAGCAACGAGGCATGGCCCATGCGCAGCAAGGCCAGGAAGCTGTTTTCCCAGCGGCTGAGGAAATTGCGGATGTCATCCGCGCTGGCGTTTTCCCAACTGCCCCAGATCCCCGTCAGCGGGCCGCGGGTGACCGCCATGCCCAGTACATCGAACAGCTGCTGGGTGAGCTTGAACATCTCGGTCGACAGGTGATTGAGGGCGTTGTCCAGGTTGGCCAGGGTGCCTTCGATGGCGGCGGGCATCTTGTCCGCCGGTACGGCGCCTTCGAGCATCACCGGGATCAGCGCCCGCAGGAACGGCAGGTCATTGCTGCGCAGCATGGTGAAACCGCTGGCGGGCGTGCTGGCGGAGCAACCGCTGAGGCTGGCGCCGAGCCCGGCAGTGGCCAGGAAAGCGCTGGCGCAGAGGCCGATTTTCAGCAGGCCGCGCCGTGACAGCGCGGGTGTTTCAGACAGGCTAGGGGTCATTGTTGTTATTACCCGGCGTTGTACTGGTTAACGAATGAACAGCTTCTGGATGAGCTTCTGGATCGATTTGCCATACGGCGGGTAGATCAGGCGGGCGGCGTTGAACCGCTGCTTGATGAACACCCCCTTGGCCTTGCTGAAGGTCAGGAAGCCTTCATGCCCGTGGTAGTGGCCCATGCCGGAAGGGCCGATGCCGCCGAACGGCAGGTCGTCCTGGGCCACATGCAGCAGGGTGTCGTTGAGGCACACGCCGCCGGAGTGGGTTTCGTTGAGCACCCGTTGCTGCTCGGCCTTGTCGTAGCCGAAGTAGTACAGCGCCAGCGGGCGCGGACGCTGGGTGATATAGGCGAAGGCCTGGTCCAGGGTCCGGTAGGGCACGATGGGCAGGATCGGGCCGAAGATCTCGTCCTGCATCACGGTCATGTCATCGCTGACATTGAGCAGCAGGCTGTGGCCCAGGCGTCGTTCCTGGCTCTGCTCGAACAGTGGCACCAACTGCGCGCCCTTGCTGGTGGCGTCGCTCAGGTAACCGTTGAGCCGCGCCAGCTGGCGCTGGTTGATGATGGCGGTGTAGTCGGGGTTGTCCGCCAGGGTCGGGAAGAAACCGCGTACCACCTGGCGATAGGCTTCGACAAAGGCGCCGACGCGCTCTTCCGGCACCAGTACGTAGTCCGGGGCGACGCAGGTCTGCCCGGCGTTGAGGGTCTTGCCGAAGGCGATGCGTTCGGCCGCGTCCTTGAGGGGCACGGTGCTGGAGACGATGGCCGGGGATTTGCCGCCCAGTTCCAGGGTCACCGGGGTCAGGTTTTCCGCGGCGGCGCGCATCACGTGCTTGCCGATGCTGGTGGCGCCGGTGAACAGCAGGTGGTCGAAGCGCAGCTTGGAAAACGCCATGCCCACCTCGGCCTCGCCCAGCACCACGCACACCAGGTCCTCGGGGAAGACCCGGGCCAGCAGTTGCTTGAGCAGTTGCCCGGTGGCGGGGGTGGACTCACTGAGCTTGAGCATCACTCGGTTGCCGGCGGCCAGCGCCCCCACCAGCGGGCCCATGCACAGGTACAGCGGGTAGTTCCACGGCACTATGATCCCGACCACCCCCAGGGGCTGGTAGACCACCTTGGCCGAGGCCGGCTGGAAGGCCAGGCCCACGGCGCGGCGGGACGGCTTCATCCATTTCTTCAGGTGTTTGCTGGCGTAGTGGATGCCGTGCAGGCTGGGCATCAGCTCGGCCAGCAGGGTTTCGTCGGCGCTGCGGTTGCTGAAGTCCTGGCTGATGGCATCGATCAGGGCCTGGCGCTCGTTGCTAAGCAGCTCCTGCAGTGCCTTCAGCCATTGCTGGCGTTGCGCTGCGGGGGGCATCGGGTTGGCGGCAAAGGCCCGGCGCTGGGCTTCGAACAGCTCAAGCAGCTCGTCCTGTTGCTGAAGGGAATCCTGCAGGTAAGCGATTTCGGCAGACATGGACGGGCTCCGTCTTTGTAAGGTGGCTAGTTTTTTAGAGCTTATGCTCTAAAATGTCAATTGCCCTCCTGCGCCGGTGGCGATTTATCCCCGGGGGATAGAACGTAAGATGCACGCCAGCCTTCTGATTAAAGCCCACGCCCATGGCCCCACGCATAAAAACCCGCGAACGCATCGTCCAGTTCAGCCTCGAACTCTTCAACCAGCAGGGCGAGCGTAACGTCAGCACCAACCATATTGCGGCGCACATGGAGATTTCCCCGGGCAACCTGTACTACCACTTCCCCAACAAGCAGGCGATCATCGCCGTGCTGTTTGCCGAGTACGAAAGCCTGGTGGACAGCTTCCTTCGACCGCCCCCCGGGCGCGCGGTCACCGTGCAAGACAAGCGCTACTACCTGCAGGCTCTGCTGGCGGCCATGTGGCGCTATCGCTTCCTGCACCGCGACCTGGAGCACCTGCTGGACAGCGACCCCGAGCTGGCTGCGCGCTACCGACGTTTTTCCCAGCGCTGCCTGATCCAGGGCATGGCCATCTACGGGCGTTTCGTCGACGCCGGGATCGTCGCCATGGACAAGGTGCAGATCGAATCCCTGACCCTCAATGCCTGGATCATCCTCACCTCCTGGGTGCGTTTTCTGTGCACGACCCGGGAAAACTCCACGCACCTGAGCGAAGAAGCCATCAAGCGTGGGGTGTACCAGGTGCTGGTGCTGGAGGCCGGTTTCGTCACCGACCAGGCCCGGGAAGCGGTCAACGGCCTGTTCGAAGAGTTTTATGTGCCCTTGGCCCAAGCCCTGGAAGAAGTGCAGTAGGATCAACCTCCAACTTATTCACAGGAGCCCGCCATGCCCCTCGCGCAGTTGATCAGCCCGCTTGCCCTGGACCAGAAGAAACAGCAGCCCGGCCTGGTGATTCTGGATTGTCGCTTTGCTCTGGAAGACCCGGATTACGGCCAGCGCAGTTACGCCGACGGGCATATCGCCGGGGCGCATTTCGCGGACCTGAACCGGGATCTGAGCGCGCCGGTGATCAAGGGCGTGACCGGTCGGCATCCGTTGCCGGAGCCCGCGCAGTTGGTGGCGCGCCTGCAGGCCTGGGGCATCGATAACGACAGCGAGATCGTGCTCTACGACGACGGCCCCGGTTCCTACGCCGCTCGTGCCTGGTGGTTGCTGGCCTGGCTGGGCAAGCGTGATGGCGTTTTCATTCTCGATGGCGGCCTGAAAGCCTGGCACGCCGCTGGCTTGCCGCTGAGCCTGGATGCCCCGGAAAACGCGCCGGGGCAGTTCGTCGGGCACCCTGATCACAGCCTGCTGCTGGATGCCGAGCACCTGGGCAAGCGCCTGGGCCAGACGGACCTGACCCTGCTGGATGCCCGTGGCCTGCCGCGCTTTCGTGGCGAAGTGGAACCCATCGACCCGGTGGCCGGGCATATTCCCGGGGCGCAATGCGCGGCGTTCACCGACAACCTGGGGGAGGATGGGCGCTTTCTACCGGCCGATCAGCTCAAGCAGCGTTTCGCGCAGAAACTGGCCGGGCGTGACCCGCAGCAACTGGTGGCCTATTGCGGTTCTGGCGTCACCGCCTGCCACAACCTGTTCGCCCTGAGCCTGGCCGGCTACCCCCTGGGGCGGCTGTATGCCGGTTCGTGGAGCGAGTGGATCACCGATGCGCAGCGGCCTGTCGCCACCGGTGACTGACGGCCTTTACCCGCGGCCCCTTCGCTGGCAAGCCAGCTCCTACGGGCGGCAGGGCCGCGCGGACCTGTAGGAGCGAGCTTGCTCGCGATAGCGTTGGCAGGGACGCAGGTGAGTCTGTAGGAGCGATAGCCGCGCCGCCTACACCACGGCACTGCGATAAGCCGCCGGCGCTACCCCATACACCTGCTTGAACTGCCGACTGAGGTGACTCTGGTCGGCAAACCCCAATTGTGTCGCCACTTCCAGGGGCAGGCAGCCGTCACGCAGCAAGGCCCGGGCCTTGGCGATGCGCTGTTGCATCAACCAGGTGTGGGGCGGAATCCCCGTAGCCCGGCGAAACACCCGGGCGAAATGGAACGGTGACAGGTTCACCGCTGCTGCCAGTTCCTCCAGTGAAGGCGGCGCCGCCAGCTGCGAGCGCAGCAACTCCTTGGCCTGGACGATGGCCCGGTGTTCCTGCCCGGGTTCACCTGGTGCCCGCACTCCGGCGTGCCGTTGCAACAGCAACAGCAGCATTTCTCGCCATTGGGTCTGTTGTTGCAGGGCCGTGGCCGGGCTTTCCAGCAGGTGGTGCAGGCGGGCAAAACCCTGTACCAGGTCCGGATCGCGGTACAAGGTGGCGCCGAAGGCCGGCAGGCTGCCGCTGGGCAGTTCCAGTTCATCCAGCAGGCCGAATATCTGCTGGTTCTCCGGGTAGAAGGCGCGGTACAGCCAGCCGTCTTCCACGCCCTTGGCCCCGGTGTGCAGCTCGTCCGGGTTGATCAGCACCAGGGTGCCGCTGCCCGCCAAATGCTCGGCTCCGCGATAGCGGTAGCGCTGGGCACCGGCCATGATCATGCCGATCACATAGCCCTCATGCACATGGGGCACGAAACGCTGCTCGATGTAACGCGCGGCCAGCAACTCGACCCCGGCCAGGGGCGCACTCTGCCAGAAGCGGATCGATTCCCGGGCTGGCTTATCCATGGCGATCCAGGCCAGCCAACCACTGCGGGATCCGCCGCTCCAGGTAATAGCCGGGGTGTTTCAGGCTGCCGTCGACAAAACCCACATGGCCACCCTTGGCCTGCAGCTCGAACTGGGTGCTGGCGGATAGCTCGCTGGCTTCGGGCAGGCTGTGACGGAATACGAAGGGGTCGTCCGCGGCCTGGATGATCAGGGTCGGGGTGCGGATTTGCCCCAGGAAATAGCGGCTGGAGGCGCGGCGGTAATAGTCCTGGGCATCGGCAAAGCCGTGCAGCGGCGCGGTGACCCGGCCGTCGAAGTCCCAGAAGGTGCGCATCTTGGTCAGCGGCCCCAGTTGCGCCAGGGTGGCCAGGCCTTCGTGGCGGCCGTCGTGCTGGAACTGGCGCTGCTTGTCCTTGATGTAGGCCAGCATCTCGCGCATGAAGTGCGCCTGGTAGACCTTGGAAAAACCCTGGCCTATGCGATCGGCGCACTGGTCCAGGCGAAACGGCACCGACACCGCCGTGGCGCCTTGCAACGGGCTGTCGCTGCCGCTTTCCCCTAGGTATTTGAGCAGCACATTGCCCCCCAGGGAGTAGCCCACCGCATAGAGCGGCGCCTGGGGGCGCTTGGCCCGCAGGTGAGCGATGGCTGCAGCCAGGTCTTCGCTGGCCCCGGAGTGGTAGCTGCGGGGCAGCAGGTTGGGCTCGCCGGAACAGCCGCGCCAGTTTAGCGCCGCGCTGGCCCAGCCCCGGGTTGCCAGGGCCTGCTGCAGGCCGGCCACGTAAGGCGAGTTGGAAGAACCGGTCAAACCATGCAGCACCAGCACCAGGGGCGCGTCGGCGCTATGGGGGCCGTGCCAGTCCAGGTCGAGAAAGTCGCCGTCGTCCAGCCACAAGCGTTCGCGCTGGCGCTCAAGATGAGTGGTCGGGCGCCACAGCGGGCCCCACAGGGTCTGTAGGTGCGGGTTGCCAAGGCCGAAGGCGGGGGTGAAGCGATCAGGCGAGTCGGGCACGGGGAGGGTCTCGATGCAGCGGCGCGCAGCCCGGGCGGGCTGCGTACCTTGTTCCGGTCGGCTTGAGAGCCTGACTACGATCTGCTGCGCGGCTCGGGCCTGAGCGTTGCTCGCGAGGTCGTGATCAGGTTCTAGGCGACGTTGTCTGCCATACGTTGCCACAACGAGTAATACACCTGCCCGGATTTTTGTTCACGGTGCAGGCGCCAGCTTCCGGGGAGCCCCAGGGTCGATGGCGCGGTTTCGCTTTCGGTGTAGATCCAGGCGTCGTCCGCCAGCCAGCCGCACTCTTCCAGCAGGGCGCAGGCGGCGGGCAGCAGGTTCTGATTGAACGGCGGGTCGAGGAAGGCCAGGTCGAACGGCGTGGCCGGCTGGGTTTCCAGGTAGCGCAGGGCGTCGGCGGTCTGGGCCTGGCCGACGGTGCAGCGCAGGGTCCCCAGGTGCTCGCGCAGGCTGGAAATGGCCACGCTGCTGCTGTCCAGGGCCAGGCCCGTGGCGGCGCCACGGGACAGGGCTTCGAGGAACACCGCACCGCTGCCGGCGAACAGGTCGATGACCTTGGCCCCGGCCACATAGGGGGCCAACCAGTTGAACAGGGTTTCACGCACCCGGTCCGGGGTCGGGCGCAGCCCCGGCAGGTCGGGGAAGCTCAGCTTGCGGCTGCGCCATTCGCCGCCAATGATGCGCAACTGGCCCACGCCATTGTGCTGGTTGTGGACGGGTTTCTTGCTGGGACGGGCTGGACGGGCCATTAATGCTCCGGAACCCCGAGCGGCTGCTCGGCGGGTTTATCAGTGGGGGGCGGCAACGGCTTTTGCGCGACGGTGGGGCCGGCGCTGACGATGACCATCTTGTCGACATTCAGGTGCTTGTTCATGGCGGCCTTGACCTGCTCCACCGTCAGCTCCTGGGATTGACGCATGAAGTCTTCCAGGTAGCTCAACGGCAGGTTGTAGAAACCCATGGCGCCCAGCTGGCCGACGATATCGGCGTTGCTGGCGGTGGACAGCGGGAAGCTGCCAGCCAGTTCACGCTTGGCGTCGTCCAGTTCTTTCTGGGTCGGGCCGTTCTTCAGGTACTCGGCGAACACGTCCTGCACCAGCTTCAGGGTGCCTTCGCTCATTTCCGCGCGGGTCTGCAGGTTGATCATGAACGGGCCGCGGGCCTGCATCGGGGTGAAACCCGAGTAGACGCCGTAGGTCAGGCCGCGCTTCTCGCGCACTTCGCTCATCAGCCGGGTGCCGAAGCCGCCGCCGCCGAGAATCTGGTTGCCCAGGGAGACAGCGGCGTAGTCCGGGTCGTCACGGTCGATGCCCAGTTGCGCCAGCATCAGGCTGGTCTGGCTCGACGGGAACTCGATATGGCCGATGCTGGCCTTGGGTTCGGCAGGTTGCTCGATCTTCGCCAGCGCCGGGCCTTTTGGCAGGGCGGCGGAGACTTGTGCGGCAATCGCCTCGGCATCGCTGCGGGACAGGTCGCCGACCAGGGCGATCACCACGTTGCCTGCGGCATAGGCCTTGGCGTGGAAAGCCTTGAGCTGGGCCAGGGTGATCGGCGGGATGCTCTTGGCATCGCCGTCGCTGGCATGGGCGTAAGGGTGGGTGCCATACAGGCGCTTCATCAGCTCCAGGCTGGCCAGCTTGCCGGGGTTCTGCTTCTGGTATTCGAAGCCGGCGAGCATCTGGTTCTTGATCCGCGCCAGGGAGTCGGCGGGGAAGGTCGGCTTGCCCACCACTTCGGCGAACAGCTTCAGCGCCGGTTCGCGCTTATCCACAGCGCTCAGGCTGCGCAGCGAGGCCACGGCCATGTCCTTGTAGGCGCCGTTGCCGAAATCCGCACCCAGGCCTTCGAAGCCCTGGGCGATGGCGCCTACATCCTTGCCGGCCACGCCTTCGTTGAGCATGGCGTTGGTCAACAGGGCCACGCCCGGCGCGTTGCCGTCCTGGCTGCTGCCGGCGGCGAAGATCAGGCGCAGGTCGAACATCGGCAGCTCGCGGGCTTCGACGAACAGCACCTTGGCGCCTTCGGCGGTGCTCCAGGTCTGCACATTGAGGTTGCGGTGGCTGGGGGCCTTGCCATCCAGCTCGGCCAGGGATTGGAGCTTCTGGCTGGTCTTGGCGTTGTCCAGGGCCTGGCTGGCATTGGATTCGCCGGAACGCGACAGGTACAGGCCGCCGGCGGTGAGCAGGGCCACCAGGGCCAGGCCCAGCAGGACCGGCGAGGCATTCTTGCGCTTACTCATGAGCGGACTCCTCAGGCAGTACATGGGCCACGCTCATACGTTCCCGAGTGAAATAGGTGCGGGCGGCTTTCTGGATGTCTTCCGGGGTCACGCTTTGCAGTTCCGCAAGCTCGGTGTCCATCAGCTTCCACGACAGGCCGACGGTTTCCAGCTGGCCGATGGCGGTGGCCTGGCTGGTGATGGAGTCACGTTCGTAGACCAGCCCGGCGATCACCTGGGCTCGCACCCGCTCCAGTTCCTCGGCGGATGGCGGGGTGGTCTTCAACTGGTCCAGCAGGCGCCACAGCCCGGCTTCGGCCTGGGCGATGGTTTTCTTCTTCTGGCTGTTGGGGGTGGCCGAAAGCATGAACAGGCTGTCGCCCCGGGTGTAGGCGTCGTAGCTGGTGGAGCCGCCGGACAGCAGCTCTTCGCCGCGCTCCAGCTGGGTCGGGATGCGAGCGCTGTAGCCGCCGTCCAGCAGGGCCGCGGCCAGGCGCAGGGCGTTCACCGCGCGTTTGTCCTCGGCGGTGGCGATGCTCGGCACGTTGAAGGCCAGCATCAGGCTCGGCAGTTGGGTCTTGACGTGCAAGGTGATCAGGCGCTCGCCGGGCTCGGCCAGCTCCATGGGGATCTTCGCCGGTGGCACGTCACGCTTGGGGATCGCGCCGAAGTAGCGTTGGGCCAGGGTTTTCACCTCGTCCGGGGTGACGTCGCCGACTACCACCAGGGTGGCATTGTTCGGCACGTACCAGGCCTGGTACCAGTGGCGCAGTTCCTCGACCTTCATCCGGTTCAGGTCGGCCATCCAGCCGATGGTCGGCGTGTGGTAGCCGCTGGCCGGGTAGGCCATGGCCTTGAAGCGCTCGTAGGCCTTGGACATCGGCTTGTCGTCGGTGCGCAGGCGGCGCTCTTCCTTGATGACCTCGATTTCGCGGCTGAACTCGTCGGCCGGCAGGCGCAGGCTGGCCATGCGGTCGGCTTCCAGCTCCAGGGCCACGCCCAGGCGGTCGCGGGCCAGGACCTGGTAATAGGCCGTGAAGTCGTCGCTGGTGAAGGCGTTCTCTTCGGCGCCCAGGTCCCGCAGGATCAGGGAGGCCTCGCCGGGGCCGACTTTCTCGCTGCCCTTGAACATCATGTGTTCCAGGGCGTGGGACAAACCGGTCTGGCCCGGGGTTTCGTAGCTGGAGCCGACCTTGTACCAGACCTGGGACACCACCACCGGCGCGCGATGATCTTCGCGGACCACGACCTTGAGGCCGTTGTCGAGGGTGAATTCATGGGTGGGTTGAGGGTCGGCAGCCAGGGCTGCAAGGGGCAGACAAACTGTGCTGAGCAGCAGGCCTGCGGCGCGGCGGGCTAGAGCATTCATTCGTTTTTAAACCTGTTGGGCTGCCCGCTTGGTCTTAGCCTGTGCGGGCGAGGAGGTGCTAGGATACTGATCCGTTTTACTGGCGGCCACGCCTATCAGGTCTTCGCGGATCAGCATGTACTTGAGCAGGTTGTATGAGTTACCGGCAAGAAGCCCTGATTTACCAGCTAGACTTCGACTTTTCGCCGATTTTGCCGTTCCAGTCCTTTAGTAAAATCGCTCCTTGAAGTGCTTTTGGGCATTTCGACAACATGTTGCGCGTGAACAAGCTGGATGAAACACAGTCTGTTCTGCATCGAATATTTATTTACCGAGGCGCCCAGTGGCGCATCGCTACCTTGAGATAGCCGTCTCCATGTTTGGTTCCAACGACGACAAAAAGACCCCAGCCGCGGCTGGCGAGAAGAAAGGCCTGTTCGGATGGCTGCGCAAAAAGCCGCAGGAACCCGTCGTCGAACAGCCGCAAGTGCCTGCCGAGCCGGCACCGACCCCGGTCATCGAACCTGCCGCCAGCGTAGCCCCGGCCGAGCCGGTGGTGCTGCCAATGGCCGAGCCGGTGCTGCAACCGCACATCGCGCCTGAACCGGCGGCCCCCGCGGCCCCCGACCTGCCGCTGGCGCCAAGCGCCGAGCACAAGCCCTGGTTGACCCTGCCGGTGGCGGAAGAACCCGTGGCCCTGGTGGAAGACGCCCAGGCCGAGCATGTGGCTCCGCCGATTCCGGCTGTTGCCGTGCACCCTGAGCCGGTGGTCGAAGCCCCGGTGGTTAGCCCGGCTCCCGTGGTCGAGGTGCAAGCCCCGGTTGCCCCGGTATTCGTCGCCCCTGAACCTGTTGCTCCTGCTCCTGCTCCTGTAGCCGAGCCGGTTGTGGCGGCGGCAGAGCCCGAGCCTGTGACCGAGCCCGTCCGTCCCGCCGAAGAGAGCAAGATCGGCTTCTTCGCTCGCCTCAAGCAGGGTCTGTCCAAGACCAGCGCCAGCATTGGCGAAGGCATGGCCAGCCTGTTCCTGGGCAAGAAGGCCATCGATGACGAATTGCTGGAAGACCTGGAAACCCGCCTGCTGACCGCAGACGTCGGGGTTGAGGCGACTTCGGTGATCATCCAGAACCTGACCCAGAAGGTGGCACGCAAGCAGCTCACCGACTCCGATGCGCTGTATGCCTCGCTGCAGGCCGAACTCACCAGCATGCTCAAGCCGGTGGAACAACCACTGCAGATCGTCGCCCAGAACAAGCCGTTCGTGATCCTGGTGGTGGGCGTCAACGGCGCCGGCAAGACCACCACCATCGGCAAGCTGGCGAAGAAGCTGCAGTTGGAAGGCAAGAAAGTCATGCTGGCCGCCGGCGACACCTTCCGCGCCGCGGCAGTGGAGCAGCTGCAAGTCTGGGGCGAGCGCAACAAGATCCCGGTCATCGCCCAGCACACCGGTGCCGATTCGGCCTCGGTGATCTTCGATGCGGTGCAAGCGGCCAAGGCCCGTGGCATTGACGTGCTGATCGCCGACACGGCGGGGCGCCTGCACACCAAAGACAACCTGATGGAAGAGCTGAAGAAAGTCCGTCGGGTCATCGGCAAGCTCGATGCCGACGCCCCCCACGAGGTGCTGCTGGTGCTGGACGCCGGTACCGGCCAGAACGCCATCAACCAGGCCAAGCAGTTCAACCAGACGGTGCAGTTGTCCGGCCTGGCCCTGACCAAGCTCGACGGTACCGCCAAGGGGGGAGTGATCTTCGCCCTGGCCAAGCAGTTCGGCCTGCCGATCCGTTATATCGGCGTCGGTGAAGGCATCGACGACTTGCGTACCTTTGAAGCCGAACCCTTTGTCCAGGCATTGTTTGCCGAGCGGGAGCGTTCATGATTCGTTTCGAACAGGTCGGTAAGCGCTACCCCAACGGTCACGTTGGCCTGCATGAGCTGAGCTTTCGCGTGCGTCGCGGCGAATTCCTGTTTGTCACCGGCCATTCCGGCGCTGGTAAGAGCACCTTGCTGCGCCTGCTGCTGGCCATGGAGCGTCCCACCACCGGCAAGCTGCTGCTGGCCGGGCAGGACCTGGGGCAGATCAGCAATGCGCAGATCCCGTTCCTGCGGCGGCAGATCGGCGTGGTGTTCCAGAACCACCAGTTGCTGTTCGACCGCACCGTATTCAACAACGTCGCCCTGCCGCTGCAGATCCTCGGCCTGTCCAAGGCGGAAATCGCCAAGCGGGTGGACTCGGCCCTGGAGCGCGTAGCGCTGTCGGACAAGACCGATCTGTACCCCGGCGACCTGTCCACCGGTCAGCAGCAGCGCGTGGGCATCGCCCGGGCCATCGTCCACCGCCCGGCTCTGCTGCTGGCGGACGAACCCACCGGTAACCTCGACCCGCGTCTTGCGGCGGAAATCATGGGCGTGTTCGAAGACATCAACCGCCTGGGCACCAGCGTGCTGATCGCCAGCCACGACCTGGCACTGATCGCCCGCATGCGCCACCGCATGCTGACCTTGCAACGCGGACGCTTGATCGGCGACGGGGAGGCCGGCGTATGAGTGCTACACGTACCCCTAAAGTGGCGGAGCGCGTAGCGCCCAAGGCTTCCGAAGCACCACCGCCGAAGAAAAAGCGTGACGAGGACGACGGCCCGGATTTCGGCACCCTGCTGCACGCCTGGATCGAAAGCCATCGCGCCAGCCTGCTGGACAGCCTGCGGCGCCTGGGCAAACAGCCCATCGGCAGCTTCTTTACCTGCCTGGTGATGGCCGTGGCCTTGAGCCTGCCCATGGGCTTGTCGCTGTTGCTCAATAATGTCGAGCGCCTGGGCGGTTCCTGGCAGCGCGCGGCGCAGATCTCGCTGTACCTGGATCTGGGGGCTTCTGCTACCGAGGGCGAGAAGCTCAGTGAAGAGATCAAGGGCCTGCCCGGTGTGGCGGATGCCGAGTTCATTAGCAAGGAAAAGGCCCTGGAGGAGTTCCAGCAGCAGTCCGGGCTGGGCGAGGCCTTGCGCGAACTGCCCCATAACCCGCTGCCGGGTGTAGTGCTGGTCACACCGAACGAAGTGGACAAGGCGACCCTGGAAGCCCTGCGCCAGCGGTTGTCGGAAATGCCCAAGGTGCAACTGGCGCAACTGGACCTGGTATGGGTCGAGCGGCTGGCGGCGATCCTCAAGCTGGGGGACCGCTTTGTCTTCGGCCTGACGGTGCTGCTGGTTTCTGCATTACTTTTGGTGATAGGCAATACCATTCGTCTTCATATTGAAAACCGCCGCACCGAGATAGAAGTGATTAAACTCGTCGGCGGCACGGACAGTTATGTTCGTCGGCCCTTCCTCTATATGGGGGCGCTGTATGGTTTCGGCGCGGGGATCCTGTCCTGGGGTGTATTGGCGTTTGGCCTGAACTGGCTGAACGATGCGGTAATCGGTCTGGCTGGCTTGTATGGCAGCGATTTTGCCCTCGCGGGGGTGCCGGTTGCCGATGGTCTGTCGCTCTTGCTAGGGGCGGTGCTGTTGGGTTATATCGGTGCGTGGATTGCGGTGGCCCGTCACCTGAGGGAACTGGCACCGAAGTAATATCTTTTTGCTTGTATTGACCTTTCAGCATTTTTGGGAACTTGTTTCGCGGTTTCCGGTCAATTTTCGCAGTGCTGAACGGCACGAGTTATGTGAGTCGGAGGTTTTTTCGTATGACCACTTCTTTGCAACCTGCTTACGCATTGGTTCCAGGCGCAAACCTGGAGGCTTATGTGCACACGGTGAACAGCATTCCATTGCTGACACCCGAGCAGGAGCGTGAACTGGCCGAGAGTCTCTACTATGAGCAGGATCTTGAGGCGGCTCGGCAGATGGTGCTCGCCCACCTGCGTTTTGTCGTACATATCGCCCGTAGCTATTCCGGCTACGGGTTGGCCCAGGCTGACCTGATCCAGGAAGGCAACGTTGGCCTGATGAAAGCCGTGAAGCGCTTCAACCCTGAAATGGGTGTGCGCCTGGTGTCCTTTGCCGTGCACTGGATCAAGGCGGAAATTCACGAGTTCATCCTGCGTAACTGGCGGATTGTGAAGGTTGCTACCACCAAGGCGCAGCGCAAGCTGTTCTTCAACCTGCGCAGCCAGAAGAAGCGTCTGGCCTGGCTGAACAACGAAGAAGTTCACCGCGTGGCGGAAAGCCTGGGCGTGGAGCCTCGTGAAGTGCGGGAAATGGAAAGCCGGCTGACCGGCCAGGACATGGCCTTCGATCCGGCTGCGGAAGCGGACGACGACAGCGCCTTCCAGTCGCCAGCCAACTACCTGGAAGACCACCGCTACGACCCGGCGCTGCAACTTGAGGATGCCGACTGGAGCGACAACTCCACCAGCAACCTGCACGAAGCCCTGGAAGTGCTGGACGAACGCAGCCGTGACATCCTCTACCAGCGCTGGCTGGCCGAAGAGAAAGCCACGCTGCACGACCTGGCGCAGAAGTACAACGTTTCGGCCGAGCGGATTCGCCAGCTGGAAAAAAGCGCGATGAACAAGCTGAAACTGTCCATCGCCGCTTAAGCCTGAAGCGTCATGCAAAACGCCCCGATTACCTCGGGGCGTTTTTGTTTGTGCGGTTGGCGTAGGAGCCGGCTTGCCGGCGAATCCCCAGCCCAGCACCCATCTCGAACATGCTCAAGAAGAACCGGCGCAAAGCCAAATCCGGGTTACTCCGCCCAAGGCGCCCTGCGCGACTCGTTCAGCCGATTCAAGTAATCGGCTCCACCCAACTGGCTCATCTGCCGCCGAACCCAGCCCGCCCGCTGCATCACATAAGTGCTGGGACGTGCTGCGCTCCACACCCTTGGATTGGGCAGGACAGCGGCTAGCAGGCTGGCTTGCTGGCGTGACAGATTGGCCGCGCTGACGCCGAAGTGATGGCGCGCCGCGGCTTCTGCCCCGAACACCCCTTCATCCCATTCGACACTGTTGAGGTAGACCTCAAGAATCCGCTGCTTGGGCCAGAACACTTCGATCAGCGCGGTGAACCAGGCTTCCAGTCCCTTGCGCAGGTAGCTGCGGCCGGACCACAGGAACAGGTTTTTCGACACTTGCTGGCTCAGGGTACTGGCGCCACGGATCGAGCCGCCCCTTTCGTTGTGGATCAACGCTGCCTGGATTGCATCGATATCGAAGCCCCAGTGCTCGGGGAATTTCTGGTCTTCGCCGGCAATCACCGCCACCTTGAGGTTGTCGGAGATTTCATCCCAAGGCTTCCAGGTGCGCTGCAGGTCGATGGGGTCGTTGTCGACCCAGGATTCGATCTTGCGCTCTACCATCAGGGCGGTGCCCGGTGGCGGTACGAAACGCAACAGCAGCACCAGCAGGACGCTGCCGACCATGAACCACATCAAGGCTTTTACAAGACGACGAAACAGATAACGCAGCATAGAGATGGCTTGGCCGAACCCGTTGAGCGCGCCATTATACAGACCCTTTGTGCTGAATCTGACTGGAGTTCCTCATGTTGCGTGGCTTCCTGATGCTGGCCGCCTTCTTCGGTTTCACCGGGGTTGCCCTTGGCGCTTTCGCCGCCCACGGTCTTAAAAACCGCCTGAGCACGGACTACCTGGCTATTTTTCATACAGGTGTTACCTATCAACTGGTGCATGCCCTGGCGTTGTTCGGCGTCGCTTTGCTGGCGGCTCATATTCCCGGGCGGCTGGTGACCTGGGCCGGCGCTGCCTTCACCCTGGGCATCCTGCTGTTCTCCGGTAGCCTGTACCTGCTGACCCTGACAGGCACCAGCAAGCTGGGGATCATCACCCCCTTCGGCGGTGTGGCCTTCCTGGTCGGCTGGTTCCTGCTGGGGCTTGCCGCCTGGCGCCTGCAAGTCGCCGGCTGACGCTTGTAGCTGACCTTTAGGTCATGATCGGGCTAGAATGCTGGCCCCTAAAAATGATGGCGGCCTTGGCATGCGCATTCAGTTGAACGGTGAATCCTTTGAACTGCCCGACGGCTCGACCGTTGCGGCCCTGCTGAGCCATCTGGAACTCACCGGACGGCGGATCGCGGTGGAACTCAACCTGGATATCGTTCCGCGCAGCCAGCACGCCGAAACCGCCCTCAACGAAGGCGACCAGGTTGAAGTGGTCCACGCCATCGGCGGCGGCTAGTCACTGGCTTCAATAGCGCTGCTGTCCATCTGCGCAGCGCCCTGGCCCGGCTCCGGGCCCTCTCATGGACGACATGCTTTCACCGGCCCCGGATCGAGGGTCACCAGCGCCCCGGGCCTGATAAAGAATTCTGCAAGAACCTCACCCCAACAGAGGATTTCCGATGAGCAACGTTCGTAGTGACAAGCCTTTCGTCCTGGCCGGTCGGACGTACCAGTCGCGTTTGCTGGTAGGCACCGGCAAGTACCGCGACATGGAAGAAACCCGCCTGGCCATCGAGGCCTCGGGTGCCGAGATCGTCACCGTCGCCGTGCGCCGGACCAATATCGGCCAGAACCCGGGCGAACCGAACCTGCTGGATATCCTGCCGCCGGATCGCTACACCATCCTGCCCAACACCGCCGGCTGCTATGACGCGGTCGAGGCCGTGCGCACCTGCCGCCTGGCCCGTGAGCTGCTCGATGGCCACAACCTGGTGAAGCTGGAAGTCCTGGCCGACCAGAAGACCCTGTTCCCCAACGTGCTGGAAACCCTCAAGGCCGCCGAAGTGCTGGTCAAGGAAGGTTTCGACGTGATGGTCTACACCAGCGACGACCCGATCATCGCCCGCCAGCTGGCGGAAATGGGCTGCATCGCGGTCATGCCGCTGGCCGGGCTGATTGGCACCGGGCTGGGGATCTGCAACCCGTACAACCTGCAGATCATCCTTGAAGAAGCCAAGGTTCCGGTACTGGTGGATGCCGGTGTCGGTACCGCTTCCGACGCCACCATCGCCATGGAGCTGGGGTGTGAGGCGGTGCTGATGAACTCGGCCATTGCCCACGCGCAGCAGCCGGTGATGATGGCCGAAGCCATGAAACACGCAATTGTCGCGGGCCGCCTGGCGTACCTCGCCGGTCGCATGCCGAAGAAACTCTATGCCAGCGCCTCTTCGCCGCTGGATGGTCTGATCAAGTAAGAGCCATTGATGACTGAATCAAACGACACGCCAATCCAGCCGGAAGCCGGCGACGAGCGCCAACACCGCCGCATCAAGAGTTTCGTGATGCGCGCCGGGCGCATGACCGAGGGCCAGCAGCGCGGCCTGGATCAGGGCGCGCCGCTGTACGTGCTGCCCTTGGCCGACGCCCCGGTGGATTACGACCAGGTATTCGGCCGCTCGGCGCCACGCTCCCTGGAAATCGGCTTCGGCATGGGTCACTCGCTGCTGGAAATGGCGGCGGCGGCTCCGGAACAGGATTTCATCGGCGTTGAGGTTCACCGCCCGGGTGTCGGCGCGCTGCTCAATGGCGTGCTGACCCAGGGCCTGACCAACCTGCGGGTCTACGATTGCGACGCCATCGAGGTGCTCAACCGCTGCATCGCCGACAACAGCCTGGACCGGCTGATGCTGTTCTTCCCCGATCCGTGGCACAAGAGCCGGCACCACAAGCGCCGCATCGTCCAGGCTTCCTTCGCCGAGCTGGTGCGCAGCAAGCTCAAGGTTGGCGGCATTCTGCACATGGCCACCGACTGGGAGCCCTATGCCGAATACATGCTGGAGGTGATGAACGTCGCCCCGGGTTATCGCAACCTGGCCGAAGACGGCAAGTGTGTACCGCGCCCGGCCGAACGCCCGATCACCAAGTTCGAGCGTCGCGGCGAGCGCCTGGGCCACGGCGTGTGGGATTTGAAGTTCGAAAAGCTCGCCTGAGCCCCGCGGACACGCTGCTGTAGGAGCTGCCGGGCGGCGTTCCGCTTGCCAGCGAAGAGGCCTTCAAGGTCGCCTTCGCCAGCCAGCTGGCTCCTACAGGGCTTTGATGAAGCCGACCGGCACCTGGTTGGTCAGCCACACCCCATTCTCTGCCTGATAGAAGGTGAAACCCTGGGCCTGCATGGCCTGGGCGTCGATCTGCAGGATCACCACCTTGCCATAGCGCTGGCCCACGGCCCGGGCGGTGTCGATTTCCTGGGACAGGTGCACGTGGTGCCGTGAACCCGGGATCAGCCCCTTTTCGTTGATCGAATCCATGAAGCGCGTGGCGGTGCCGTGGAAGAGCACGGCGGGCGGTTGCTTTGCCTCAAGCTGCAATTGCACGGCCTTGTTGGAATGCCCCTGAACGGCACGAATCCGCCGGCTGTCAGCCGAGAGGGCGAAGCGCTTCTTGTCGTTGCCTTCGACCACCAGCTCGATCAGTTCCCGGCTCAGTTGCCGGCCGTTCTTGGCCGCACCGCTGATCAGCGCGTCGATATCGCCCCAGCCTTCGCTGTCCAGTTCCAGGCCGATGGCCTGGGGCTCGTGGCGCAGCACATAGCTGAGGAACTTACTGGTGTCCTCGATGACTTTCTTGCTCATGTTCTTCCTTGATAACGGGGGCAGCCGTTGGATTGCGTTCGCCGGCTTGGTGTAGGAGCCGGCTTGCCGGCGAAGGGGCCCTGCGAATTAACGACGATCAGCGACCACGCCAATCAGCACCAGTACCACCAACAGCACTGGCGCCAGGCTGTAGTTGTTGAACTGGCTCAGGCCGCGGACGATCCACGGTGTGGCGTAGATCAGCGCCAGGCCGCTGCCCACCATGCACAGCAGGGCCATCAGCGGTACGCGCAGGGCGCCGGCGATGCCGCCCAGGCGCTGTTCGACCCAGCCCTTGATGTCCGCGCCGAACAGCACCAGCAGGCAGCCCACCAGTGCCAGGGCGATTTCCGAGAGGTTGCTGCGACTCCAGCGGGACACGGTGGCGAGCAGGTCGAGTACCAGATCCATGTGATTTCCTTAGATCAGAAAGTATTGCAGCAGGTCATTGAGAAAAAGTTGCCCGCGGGCCGTGGCCGCCAGGCGTGACGGTTCGACCTGCAACAAGCCGCTTTGTTCGGCCTGGCGCCGGCCTTCGGCGAGGCTGCCCAGGTCCAGGCCGGTGCGTTGGGCGAACAGCGCAGCGTCCACGCCATCGGTGAGGCGCAGGGCGTTCATCAGGAACTCGAACGGCAGCTCTTCGTTGCCCAGGGCCTTCTCGCCCGCCTTGAACTGCTTGGCCGGGTTCAGGTAGTCCTTGGGCAGGCGGGTCTTCCAGGTGCGCAGGATGCGCCCGTCCGGGTGGCTGAGTTTGCCGTGGGCACCGGCGCCGATCCCGATGAAGTCGCCAAAGCTCCAGTAGTTCAGGTTGTGCCGCGCCGCGCGCCCGGGCTGGGCGTAGGCCGAGACTTCGTACTGGGCATAGCCGTGCTCGGCCAGCAGGGCCTGGCCGGCTTCCTGGATGTCCCACAGGGTGTCGTCTTCCGGCAGTACCGGTGGCTGGTTCCAGAACACCGTGTTGGGCTCCAGGGTCAGCTGGTACCAGGACAGGTGGGTCGGCTTCATCGCAATGGCCTGGCGCAGGTCGCCCAGGGCATCGTCCAGGGACTGGTCCGGCAGGCCGTGCATCAGGTCCAGGTTGAAGTTGTCGAACCCGGCCTGGCGCGCCATGCCAGCGGCGCGAATCGCTTCATCGCCGTTGTGGATGCGGCCCAGGGCCTTGAGCTTCTGTTCCTGGAAACTCTGGATGCCGATGGACAGGCGGTTGATGCCCAGGGCGCGGTAGGCGGTGAATTTTTCCTGCTCGAAGGTCCCGGGGTTGGCTTCCAGGGTGATTTCGATGTCGGGGGCAAACCGGATGCGCTGTTCCACGCCCTTGAGCAGCCGACCCAGGGCTTGGGCGCTGAACAGGCTCGGGGTGCCGCCGCCGAAGAAGATCGAGCTCAGCTCGCGACCGTGCACGGCGTGCAGGTCCTGGTCGAGGTCGGCCAGCAGGGCGTCGACGTACTCCTCTTCCGGTAGCGTCGGGCTGGCCGCGTGGGAGTTGAAGTCGCAGTAGGGGCATTTGCGTACACACCACGGGATGTGGATGTACAGCGCCAGGGGCGGCAACTGGGGCAGCGCCGCCCGGGGCGTATGCGCGCCGCCGAGAATCAGCGGCGACGCGGAGGGCTCGTGGCTCATTTCAGGCCCAGGCGTTGCCGCAGAATGGCCATGGCGCGGGCGCGGTGGCTGAGCTGGTTTTTCTCCTCGGGGCCCAGTTCGGCGCTGGAGCAGTTGCGTTCCGGCACCCAGAACAGCGGGTCGTAGCCGAAGCCGTGCTCGCCGCTGGCGGCGGTAAGGATGCGCCCGTGCCACAGGCCTTCGCAGAGGATCGGCAGCGGATCGTCGGCGTGCCGTACCAGTGCCAGGACGCAGACGAACTGCGCACCGCGCTCGGCTTGCGGGACATCCTTGAGGGCTTCGAGCAGCTTGGCGTTGTTCGCCGCGTCGCCCTGGCCGTCGGCGTAGCGGGCCGAGTAGATGCCCGGGGCGCCACCGAGGAAGTCCACTGCCAGGCCGGAGTCGTCGGCCAGTGCCGGCAAGCCGGAAATGCGTGCGGCATTGCGCGCCTTGAGGATGGCGTTTTCGACGAACGACAGGCCGGTTTCTTCCGGCTCGACGCTGCTGAACTCGCCGATCGAGCGCAATTGCACCGAAGCGCCGAGCATGGCCTGGAGTTCTTTGAGTTTGCCGGCGTTATGGCTGGCCAGTACGAGTTGCGTGAGGTTCATTATTCGCCCGGGAATAGCTCTTGGTTGAAGCTGAAGCTGTTGGTGTCACCGCCAGTCTGCACATTGATGGTGAACGTACGGTTTTCCTGCTGCTCCACCGGGAACTGGGCGATGTAGTAGATCGCGCCCTGCTCGGTGATCTGGCGGAATTTCAGCGGGATGCTCTTGCTGGTCAGGTCCTTGACCGTGCCACTGACCTGGCCGACCAGCGGCTTGCCGTCCTTGATCAGGGAAACGTTGATCACGCCCTGGTTCTTGCTGCGGACCAGCTCCGCCGCCCTGGCGATATCAGGCTGCAGGTAGGTGGAGTTGAAGGTGTTGTAGTGCACGGTGATGTCACCGAACACTTCCTGGCGTTCGCCCTTGATCGGGTCCGCCGCCAGGGCGCTGACGCTCAGGCAGGCAGCCAGTAGAAATGTAACCAGACGTCCCATGATGGTTCTCCTCGATGCAACGTGGTTTATACCGCGACCTTGTGATCTTGCAGGCCGGGACTGCTGACGCGGTAGATGCCGATCTCTCCTAAGAGATTAGGCCATAGCTTACTGGCCCACCCATGGCGGTGTTGTTGATCGACGGCAAGGCGGTTGATCACCCGGGCTTGCCGCTCGCGGCACAGTTCTTCGAAGTCCTCGAAGGTGCAGAAGTGGATGTTCGGCGTGTTGTACCAGGTGTACGGGAGGAACTCCGAGACCGGCATCCGCCCCTTGCTGGCCAGGTACCAGCGGCAGCGCCAGTGACCGAAATTGGGGAAGGTGATGATGCACTGGCGGCCGACCCGGAGCATTTCGTCGAGGATCTTGTCCGGGTAGTGCACGGCTTGCAGGGCCTGGGTCATGACCACGATGTCGAAGCTGTTGCTGGCAAAGTTGCCCAGGCCCTTGTCCAGGTCCTGCTCGATCACGTTGATGCCCTTGGCCACGCACTCGGCGATGTTGTCCGGGTCGTTTTCCAGGCCATAGCCGGTGACCTGCTTGTGCTCCTGCAGCCAGCTCAGCAGCTCGCCGTTACCGCAGCCCAGGTCGAGGACGCGGCTGCCGGCGGGGATCCATTCCTGGATGATTTCCAGATCGGCTCTCATCGTGTCCTCACAAGGTAATGCGGTTCATGTAGTGGCTGAACGCCTGCAGGTAGCGCGGGATCGGGATCAGGAAGGCGTCATGCCCCTGCGGTGCGTCGATCTCCAGGTAACAGACGTCCTTGCGCGCGGCCATCAATGCATCCACCAGTTCCCGGGAGCGGGCCGGGGAGAAGCGCCAGTCGGTGGTGAAGGACATCACGCAGAACTTGGCGGTGGCATGGGCGAAGGTCTTGGCCAGGTCGTCGTCGCAGTTGGCCGCCGGGTCGAAGTAGTCCAGGGCCTTGGTCATCAGCAGGTAGGTGTTGGCATCGAAACGCCCGGAGAACTCCTCGCCCTGGTAGCGCAGGTAGCTTTCCACCTGGAACTCGACGCTGTGGAAGTCGTAGTTGAGCTTCTCGCTCTTGAGCCCACGGCCGAATTTCTCGCCCATGGAGTCGTCGGACAGGTAAGTGATGTGGCCCACCATTCGCGCCAGCATCAGCCCGCGCTTGGGGATCACCCCCTGTTCCTGGAACGAGCCGCCGTGGAATTCCGGGTCGGTGAGGATCGCCTGGCGCGCCACTTCGTTGAAGGCGATGTTCTGCGCCGAGAGCTTGGGCGCCGAGGCGATGGCCAGGCAGTGCCGTACACGGTCCGGGTAGGTGATGGTCCATTGCAGGGCCTGCATGCCGCCGAGGCTGCCGCCGATCACCGCTGCCCACTGGTCGATGCCCAGGCGATCCGCCAGGCGCGCCTGGCTGTGTACCCAGTCTTCCACGGTAAGCACCGGGAAGTCGGCGCCGAACGGCTTGCCGGTGTCCGGGTTGAGGCTGCTGGGACCGGTGGAGCCGTTGCAACCGCCGAGGTTGTTGAGGCTGACCACGAAGAACCTGTTGGTGTCGATCGGCTTGCCCGGGCCGATGCAGCTGTCCCACCAACCGGGCTTGCGGTCGTCGACGCTGTGGTAGCCGGCGGCGTGATGATGGCCGGACAGGGCGTGGCAGATCAGCACCGCGTTGCTGGCGCTGGCGTTGAGCTGACCGTAGGTTTCGTAGATCAGGTCGTAGGCCGGCAGCGCGCGCCCGCAGGCCAGGGCCAGGGGTTCGCTGAAGTGCGCTATTTGTGGCGTGACCAGACCAACAGAATCGGGGGGAAAGGCAGTTGGCATCGACCCTGCTCTCATTTAAATGAGGCGTAAGTCTAAAGACCGCTGCCCCCAGCGGCAAGCAAAGCCCGGGGCTGTGTTTCGTTGCGGGAAATGATGTGGGAGGTTCGCTGGCAAGCCAGCTCCTGCAGTGAACATGGGGCGCAGGAGCCGGCTTGCCGGCGAATCAGGCGGGGCGAGCCAGCCCCGGCAGGTCCGGCAGCTTCTTCGGCGCTTGCAGGCGCACCCGCTTCTGCCGGTTCAGTTCGCCGCTGACCAGGCTGATGTTGCTCTTGGGAATGCCAAAGGCCTTGGCCAGGAACGCCATCAGGTGCGCATTGGCCTTGCCTTCCACTGGTGGCGCGGTGAGGCGGATCTTCAACCGCTCGCCGTGCAGGCCAGCGAACTCGTCGCTGCTGGCCTTGGGTTGCAGGTGGCAATCGAGGATCAGATCGTCACCGTCCCAGCGGTAATAACTCATGCAGGCCGCCCGGGTCAGATCAGCAGGCGCAGGATGTCCGGCATCATGGTCATGGCCGCCAGGTTGTTGATCACCAGCATGTCCAGCAGCTTGAGCACCATGAATGCCAGGATCGGCGAGATATCCAGGCCGCCCATGCTCGGCAGGATGCGACGGAACGGGGCCAGGGCGGGTTCGCAGATCTGGTTCACCAGTTCGGCGCCGGGGTTGTGGCTGCCAGGGGCGACCCAGGACAGAATCACGCTGATGATCAGGGCGAAGAAGAAGATCTTCAGGAACAGCGCGGTGACGCCGATGATCGACCAGATCAGCAGTTGCAGCGGGTTGCCGGTGGTGCCGTAGGTCAGCAGCAGGGTCAGGGCCATCAGGGCCAGTTGCACCAGGATCGCCAGCAGCAGCGAGGACATGTCCAGGCCGCCGATGCTCGGGATGACCCGGCGCATCGGCTTGAGCAGCGGCTGGGTGGCCCGCACGATGAACTGGCACAGCGGGTTGTAGAAGTTGGCGCGCACCAGTTGCAGGACGAAACGCATCAGCACGATCAGCAGGTACAGGCTGCCCAGGGTTTGCAGCACATACACCGCAGCGGTGTTCAATCCAATCATCATTGGCTCCTTATTGGCCCAGTTGTTCGGCCATTTCGGCCGAGCGGTGCGCAGCGGCACCCAATGCTTTTTCCACCAGAGCTTCAAAGCCACCGGCCTGGAACGACTTGATGGCCGCTTCCGTGGTGCCTGCCGGTGAAGTCACGCGGCGGCGCAGCTCGGCGGCGTCAACGTCACTGGAGACCGCCATGTGGGCGGCGCCCAGGGCGGTCTGCAGAGTCAGCTGGGCGGCGGTTTCCCGGGGCAGGCCGAGCTTCTCGCCAGCAGCGGTCATGGCTTCGATCAGCAGGAAGAAATACGCCGGGCCACTGCCGGAGACGGCAGTCACTGCGTCCAGTTGCTGCTCCTGGTCCAGCCACAGGGCGATACCCACGGCGGACAGCAGCGCCTCGGCCTGCTGGCGTTGCTGGGCGCTGACTTCGGCGGTGGCGTACAGGCCGCTCACACCCTGGCGCAGCAGTGCCGGGGTATTGGGCATGCAGCGCACGATGGGCTGGGCGCCGAGCCAATTGTTCATGCTCGAACAGGTGATACCGGCGGCGATGGACACCACCAGCTGTTGCGGCTTCAGGCTCGGGCGCAGGGCTTGGCACACGGCTTTCATGGCCTGGGGCTTGACCGCCAGGACGATCACGTCGACGCCTTCGATGGCCTCGGCGTTATCGGCAAATACCTGGATGCCATGTTCGGCCGCTACTTTCGCGCGGGTCTGCTCGCCCGGGTCGCTGGCGCGGATCTGCGAGGCCTCCAGGCCTTTGGCCCGCAGGCCGCCGATGAGACTGGCCGCCATGTTGCCGGCACCGATAAAAGCGATACGAGTCGTGTTCATGACAGGTCCTTACAAGAGGTCGGGGTCAGTCGCATCAGGACTGACTGTAGTCGCGGGCACCAAACAGCGCGGTACCGATCCGCACCCAGGTGGCGCCTTGGGCAATGGCCGCTTCGAGGTCGTGGCTCATGCCCATGGAAAGGGTATCCAGGGGCAGGTTGAGGCTGTCCCGCAGGTCGTTGTTCAGGCGTTGTACCGCGGCGAAGGCGGCGTCCTGGGCAGCGCGGTCCTCGGTAGGCTCGGGAATCGCCATCAACCCCCGCAGTTGCAGGCGTGGCAAGGCACCGATGGCGCTGGCCAGGGCCGGCAGGTCGGCCGGGGCGCAGCCGGACTTGCTGGCTTCGCCACTGACGTTCACCTGGATGCAGATGTTCAGTGGCGGCAACTCGGCCGGGCGTTGTTCAGACAGGCGTTGGGCGATTTTCAAGCGATCCACGGAGTGCACCCAGTCAAAATGCTCGGCAATGGCACGAGTCTTGTTCGACTGAATGGGGCCGATGAAGTGCCAACTCAAGGGCAGGTCGGCCAGTTCCTGCTGTTTGCCCAGGGCTTCCTGCAGGTAGTTCTCGCCGAAATCCCGCAGGCCGGCGGCATGGGCCTCGCGCAGGGCGGCGGCGGGCTTGGTCTTGCTCACGGCCAGCAGCTGGACGCTGTGCGGGTCGCGCTGTACGGCCTGGCAGGCGTTGCGGATGCGCTCGGCTACCTGGGCAATGTTGTCTGCTATCGTGGACATTCGATTTCGTCTCAAAAGTACCGGCGGCCCTGGCCACCGGCTGCCGCGTGAATCCACCAGACCTCGATTCTCCGCCGGCCCGAGCCACGCTCAAGGGTCGCGCCGGGCATCGTCCGCGGCCTGGCCATTGAATCTGCCAGGCGCGGGCGGGTCTGAAGCTCGCGGCATTCTACTGGAATTGGGGGGCACTATGGACATCACCGAACTCTTGCGCTTGAGCGCTTCCCGGGGCGCTTCGGACCTGCATCTGTCCGCCGGGCTGGCGCCGATGTTGCGCATCGATGGCGATATTCGCCCGCTGCCGGGCCCGGCCCTGGAAGGGCCAGAGGTGCTGGCGCTGATCCATGAACTGATGAGCGAAGCTCAGCGCCAGGCATTCGCCGCCTGCAATGACCTGGATTTCGCCCATGAACTGCCAGGTGTGGCGCGGTTTCGGGTCAATGCCTTCCGGCACGCCCGGGGCGCCGGTGCGGTGCTGCGCCTGATTCCCGCGCGGGTACAGAGCCTGGAGGAGCTGGGGCTGGGGGAAGTGTTTCGGCAGATTACCGAGGCGCCCCGCGGGCTGGTGCTGGTGACCGGGCCCACCGGCAGCGGCAAGTCCACCACACTGGCGGCGATGATCGACCACCTGAACCAGCGCCGCCAGCAGCACATCCTGACCATCGAAGACCCTATCGAATTCGTGCATCCGCAGAAAAACTGCCTGGTGCACCAGCGCGAAGTGCAGCGCGATACCCAGAGCTTCGCCACGGCCTTGCGTGCGGCGCTGCGGGAAGATCCCGACGTGATCCTGCTGGGCGAACTGCGGGACCTGGAAACCATCCGCCTGGCCCTGACCGCCGCGGAAACCGGGCACCTGGTACTGGCCACCCTGCACACCTCGTCGGCGGCCAAGACCATCGACCGGCTGGTGGACGTGTTTCCGGGGGAGGAAAAGGCCCTGGTGCGCTCGATGCTGGCCGAGTCGCTGCAGGCAGTGGTCGCGCAAGTGCTGGTGAAGAAGGTGGGCGGTGGCCGGGTAGCGGCGCACGAGATCATGCTGGGCAGCCCGGCGATCCGTAACCTGATCCGCGAGGACAAGGTGGCGCAGATGTATTCGGCGATCCAGACGGGTGGCGCCCAGGGCATGCGCACCCTGGACATGAGCCTCAAGGCATTGCTCGGGCAGGGGTTGATCAGCCGCGATCAGGCGCGGGAGCAGGCGCGGATGCCGGAGAGCTTTTGACGGGGCTGGAAATGCATTCGCCGGCAAGCCGGCTCCTACAGGTGGGTGCAGGAGCCGGCTTGCCGGCGAAGCGGGGTATCAGCGTTGCACGACCCGCAGGGGCGCGTGCTCCTTGGGCAAGACCCGCTTGGCAACCACATAGTGGCTCTGCCAGTAGGGCTTCTTCAGGGTATCGATGGTCACTGCCTTGCCGCGCCGCGGGGCGTGGATGAAGCGGTCTTCGCCCAGGTAGATGGCGACGTGGTTGACCTTGCGGCTCTTGATGTTGAAGAACAATAGGTCGCCCGGCTTCAGGTCCTTGCGCTCGACCTTCTGCCCGTGGCCGCTGGCCATGGCGTTGGAGGTGCGTGGCAGGTCCACGGCGGCGACATCGTTGAAGGCGTAGCGCACCAGGCCGCTGCAGTCGAAGCCTTTGCTTGGGCTGCTGCCGCCCCAACGATAGGGTGTACCGAGGACATTGACCGCGCGGCTGAGAACCGTGGTGCTCGGCCGGCCGGCGTTGTTGGCCACCAGCTTGCTGTCGGCCTTGCTCAGGCGGGTGGGGTGCTTGATGGTGCTCTTGTTCTTGGCGGTGACCGTCGAAACGTGCGGTTTCGGGGTGTAGCCATTAACGTTGGGAAGTCGTTGCTCACGGTTGGTGGCGTGGGCGGCCAGTGGCATTAATAGGCAAATGGTTAGCCATGTCTTGAAAAATGGACGCATTAGGCAAGGCTCTTATTGGTTAGCGCGCAACTTTATAACAGCTTTCAGGTCACTTCCGTGGCCGTTTGTCGATTCAACCTTGGGGTCAACTTCGGCAAAGAGGTGGCAACTTGACGCAGAAAACCGTCAGAAGTCAGGCAGTACAAGGCTTTGGCGGAACAGAAGGTAACATTGCCCGCACGTCGAATGCCTGTAAAAAAGTCACAAAGTTTTTAAGAATATTTATCTATCACCTGCAAAGAGGCACTTAATGAACACCTATCGTCAGGATGCATCCACCCATGACACCCACAGCAAGGTGATCGGTTACCTGTTGTGGATTTTCGGTTTTACCGGGGCCCACCGCTTCTATTACGGCAAGCCGGTGACCGGGACTATCTGGTTCTTCACCTTCGGTCTGCTGGGCATTGGCTGGCTGATCGACTTGTTCCTGATCCCGTCCATGGACCGGGAAGCGGACCTTCGCTTTACCGCAGGTCCGGTGGAATACAGCGTGGCCTGGATTCTGCTGACCTTCCTCGGGGTTTTCGGCGTGCACCGCATGTACCAGGGCAAATGGCTGAGCGGGGTGATCTACCTGTTCACCGGCGGCCTGTTCTTCCTGGGGGTGCTGTACGACTTCTGGACCCTGAACGATCAGGTATCGCTGGAGAACGCCAAGCGCCGTTGATCCCGTCATCGGCGCAGGCGGTGATGGCGCAGCCTGTAGCCACTGCCGCAGGGCGCCATCAGGAGCGGCGGCTCCTTCGGCGCCGTTCGCAGCCTGCGGCAGTGGCTACAGGGTGTTTGCCAGGCGATCAGCCCTGATAGCTGATATGCCCGTCCACCAGGGTGTAGCGCACCGCGCCCGGCAGGCTATGGCCGAGGAACGGGCAGTTTTCGCCCTTGGAGAGCCAGCGCTCGCCGGCCACGGTGGAACTGGCCGGGTCGAACAGCACCAGGTCCGCCGCACCACCGGCTGCCAGCTTGCCTGCCGGCAGGCGCAAGGCCGCGGCGGGGCCGGCACTCAGGCGTGCCAGCAGGGTCGGCAGGTCCAGCAGGCCGTCCTGCACCAGGGTCAGGGCCAGGGGGAGCAACAGCTCGACGCTGCTGATGCCCGGCTCGGTGGCGCCGAACGGCGCCAGCTTGGCGTCCCGCTCATGGGGCTGGTGATGGCTGGAAATGGCTTGCACCACCCCGGACTTCACCGCTTCGCGCAGGGCATCGCGGTCGGCCCGCGAGCGCAGCGGCGGCTGCACGTGGTACAGGCTGGAGAAGTCGATCAGCGCCTCGTCGGTCAGGATCAGCTGGTACAGCGCCACATCGGCGGTGACCGGCAGGCCGCGGGCCTGGGCCTGGGCGATCAGCTCCACGCCGCGGGCGCTGGTCAGCTGGCTGAAGTGGGCGCGCACGCCGCTCTGTTCCACCAGCAGCAGGTCTCGGGCCAGGGCCACGGTCTCCGCGCTTTCCGGGATACCCGGCAGGCCGAGGAAGCTGGCGGTGGCGCCTTCGTGGGCCAGGCCGCCTTCGGCCAGGTCGCGGTCCTGGGAGTGGAAGATCACCGTCAGGTCGAAGGTGGCGGCGTATTCCAGGGCGCGGCACAGGGTGCGGGTGCTGCGGAAACCTTCCAGGCCGTTGCCGAAGGCCACGCAACCGGCGTCACGCAATGCGATCAGCTCCGCAAGCTGCTCGCCTTCCAGGCCCTTGCTCAAGGCGCCAATGGGGAACACTTTGCTGTTGCCGGCCTCGCGGGCGCGGTCGAGGATCAGTTCGGCCACCGCCGAGGTGTCCAGTACTGGCTTGGTGCGCGGCGGGCAGCACAGGCTGGTGACACCGCCGGCGGCTGCGGCGCGGGTTTCGCTGGCAATGCTGCCCTTGCGACTGTAGCCCGGCTCGCGCAGGGCGACGCTCAGGTCCACCAGGCCGGGTGCGGCCACCAGGCCCTTGGCGTCGATGGTGGTAACGGCATTGAAGCCGCCAGGCGCGGCGCCGATGGCGACGATCTTGCCGGCTTCCAGGTGCAGATCGGTGGTTTGATCCAGGCCGCTGCTTGGATCGATGACGCGGGCGCCGAGAATGCTGAGCTTCACTGGGCGTTCTCCTGCTCGAATTGTCGCTGGGCGGTCTGCCCGCTCATGGCCATGGACAGTACCGCCATGCGCACTGCAATGCCGTAGGTCACCTGGTTGAGGATCACCGAGTGCGGGCCGTCGGCTACCGCCGATTCGATCTCCACGCCGCGGTTGATCGGGCCCGGGTGCATGACGATGGCGTCGGGCTTGGCCCCGGCCAGGCGCGCGGTGGTCAGGCCGAACAGGCGGTAGAACTCGCCTTCGCTGGGCAGCAGGCCGCCCTGCATGCGTTCACGCTGCAGGCGCAGCATGATCACCACGTCCACGTCCTTCAGGCCTTCGGTCATGTCGGTGTAGACCTTGACCCCGTACTGCTCGATGCCGATGGGCAGCAGGGTTTTCGGTGCGATCACGCGAATGTCCGGGCAGCCGAGGGTCTTGAGCGCCAGCATGTTGGAGCGCGCCACCCGCGAGTGCAGGATGTCGCCGACGATGGCCACCGAGAGGTTCTCGAAGCCGCCCTTGTGCCGGCGGATGGTCAGCATGTCGAGCATGCCCTGGGTCGGGTGGGCGTGACGGCCGTCGCCGCCGTTGATGATCGCCACCTGGGGGCACACGTGCTCGGCGATGAAGTGCGCGGCGCCGGAGTCGCCGTGGCGCACCACGAACATGTCGGCGGCCATGGCTTCCAGGTTGCGCAGGGTGTCCAGCAGGGTTTCACCCTTGCTCGCCGAAGAGGTCGAGACATTCAGGGTGATCACGTCCGCCGACAGCCGCTGGGCGGCCAGTTCGAAGGTGGTGCGGGTTCGGGTGGAGTTCTCGAAGAACACATTGCACACGGTCTTGCCGCGCAGCAGCGGGACTTTCTTCACCGCCCGGGCGCCGACTTCGAGGAACGAGTCGGCGGTGTCGAGGATTTCCGTCAGCAGCTCGCGGTTCAGGCCGTCGAGGGACAGGAAGTGGCGCAGCTGGCCCTGATCGTTGAGCTGCAGCGGGCGCTTGGCGTCTAAAGGCGTCATCGCAATGGACTCTTAAAAGGGCGAGTTAGAGGGCGAGGTCTTGGAGCTCGAGTTGAAGCGGCGCAGGACCGGACAATTTTACCCGCTCGTGGGCGGCCAGCGACAGGGTCGCGCCCACCACATTCGGACGGATCGGCAGTTCAGCGGCGTTCAGGTCCAGCAGGCAGACCAGGGTCACGCTGGCCGGCCGGCCGTAGTCGAACAGTTCGTTGAGGGCGGCGCGGATGGTCCGGCCGCTCATCAGCACGTCGTCGATCAGCACCAGGTGCTGGCCTTCGATCTCGAACGGCAGCTCCGAAGGGCGCACCTGCGGGTGCAGGCCGTTCTGGCTGAAGTCGTCGCGGTAGAAGGACACGTCCAGGGCGCCCAGGGGCGAATCGCTGCCCAGGGCTTCCAGCAGGGCCTGGGCCACCCAGACGCCGCCGGTACGGATACCGATGAAACGTGGCTCGCTGATGGCGCGCTGGGCCAGGTGGGCGTTGAGATCAGCGGCCATCTGGCTGATCAGGGCGGCGGGATTGGGCAGGCTCATGGTGGCTCCTTCGTGGGCTCGCGCCTGCTGCCGGGCAGCTGGGCGCGGGAACTTACGGCTGGTGTTGGGCCAGGAGGCGCGCAGCCCCGGGGCCGCGCATCTTCAGGATGTGGTCTCAGGTGTTCAACAGGCCGGCGTTTTCATCGAGCCAGCCTTGCAGCAGCAGGGCGGCGGCGATGGCGTCCACCGGGTTGTCGCGGTAACTGCCTTTCTGGCCGCCCCGGGCCAGGCGTTCACCCTTGGCCTCGAAGGTGGTCAGGCGTTCGTCGTGGGTATAGAAGGGCACATTGAAGCGGCCGTTCAGGCGCCGGGCGAACTTTTCGGCGCGCACGCACATGTCGCTGGGGCTGCCGTCCATGTTCAGGGGCAGGCCCACCACCACGGCGTCGGGCTTCCATTCCTTGATCAGGGCTTCCACCTGGTTCCAGTCGGGCACCCCGTTTTGCGCCTTGAGGGTGCACAGCTCCCGGGCCTGGCCGGTGATGGCCTGGCCCACGGCAACGCCGATCTGCTTGGTGCCGTAGTCGAAGCCGAGGATCAGTCGCAGGGTCATCAGGCGTGGCCCGCCTGGCTGGTGAGCAGGCTGAGGTTGACCCCCAGGTGCCGGGCGGCGGCTTCCAGGCGCAGTTCGCTGCTGGTGTTGAACAGGATGTCGGCGTCGAAGGGGCAGGTCAGCCAGGCGTTGTCCGCCAGTTCGGCTTCCAGCTGCCCGGCTTCCCAGCCGGCATAGCCCAGGGCGATCAGGCTCTTGGCCGGGCCCACGCCATCGGCGATGGCGAACAGCACGTCCTGGGACGTGGACAGGGACAGCCCCTCGAGTTCCACCGTGGCCTGGTAGACCGGGCCGTTGGGGTGCAGGACGAAGCCACGATCGGTCTGCACCGGGCCACCGCTGAAAATGGGCACGTGCTGGCACAGCAGGGACGGCTCTTGGTCAGGGCGCAATTGTTCGAGGATATCGGCCAGGTTCAGGTCCTGGGGGCGGTTGACCACCAGGCCCATGGCGCCACTGGCGTTGTGCTCGACGATGTAGGTCAAGGTCTGCGCAAAGTTCGGGTCGGCCATATGGGGCATGGCGATCAGGAAATGATGCTTGAGATAGCTTGGGCTGACATTTTTCATGAGCGCTAGTGTGGCGGTGGCGGGCCCGGCTGACAAGCTGGCGATGTGCAGCCATGGCGCTGTCGCGCGGACGATTGCCGGCCGATCAGTTGCTGGAAAGCTTGTCGCCCCGGGCGAAGCGCCAGGTGCGGATGATTTCCAGGCGGTCGATGTCCGACAGGTCGCCGGTAAAGGGGGCGAACGGCGCCGCCAGGCGCACGATGCGCTGGGCCGCCTGGTCCAGCAGCGGTTGCCCGGAGGACTCCAGCACCAGCACTTCATACAGCGAGCCGTCACGGTTGATCGAGACCATCAGCCGCAAGTTGCCGTAGATCTGCTTGCGCCGGGCTTCCTCGGGGTAGTTGAGGTTGCCGATGCGCTCGACCTTCTTGCGCCATTCGTCCTTATACCAGGCGCCCTTGTCGCGCATGGTGGAGGCGGCGCTGAGGCGGTGGATGCGCGGGCGTTTGGCATACAACTGCTGTTCATTGGCCAGCTCGGCTTCCAGGCTGGAAATCTCGCTGGACAGTTGCGAGCTGTCGAACGTCGGAGTGGGGGCCTTGGGAGTCGGGTCTTTCTTGACCTCTTCACGCTGGGTGACGGTCTTTTTCGGCTTGGGCGCGGTGGTGGCCACGGCGGCCTTGGGGGCGGTGTCCTTGACCTCGGGCTTGACCGAGGGCGGCGGCGTGACCTTCTTCACCGAGTTGTCCTGGAACGGTGCGACTTCGGTGGTTTTCGGAATGGCCTTCTTGTCCAGGGTGCCGCTGCCCTGCTGGTTGTCCTGGGCGAGGAAGTCGGCCTTCTTCGGCTTGGTCTCACTCTTGAAGGTGGCCAGGGTGATTTCCAGGGTCTTGCTGATGGCCTTGGGCTCGGCGAAGGAAAAGCCCAGGCCGAGGATCAGTGCCAGGTGCAGGAGCGCCGCGAGGAAAAGGGTAAAACCCAGGCGATCGGCCGCACGCACGCCGCTATGGGCAAGCTCGGGGGGCAGATCGGACGGGAGGCTCATCGGCAGTTCGACATCACAGGAGGCATCACAAAACCAACATCACGGTTTCACAGGCGGCGCATGATAACGCAATGTTGGTTTGTGCTTGGTTGTTCTACATCACTTGGCCTTGAGCTTCTGATCGATGGCATCCATCAGCATCGCGCCGATGTTGGTGCCGAAGGCGTTGTCGATTTCACGGATGCAGGTGGGGCTGGTGACGTTGATTTCCGTCAGATGTTCGCCGATCACGTCGAGGCCGACGAACAGCAGGCCCTTGGCCCGCAGGGTCGGGCCGACCTGGGCGGCGATCCAGCGGTCCTTGTCGCTCAGCGGGCGGGCTTCGCCACGACCGCCGGCCGCCAGGTTGCCGCGGGTTTCACCGGCAGCCGGGATGCGCGCCAGGCAGTAATCCACCGGTTCGCCGTCGATCATCAGGATGCGCTTGTCACCGTCCTTGATCGCCGGCAGGTAGGCCTGGGCCATGATCTGCTGGCTGCCGAGCACGGTCAGGGTTTCCAGGATCACCGACAGGTTCGGATCACCCGCGCGGTGGCGGAAGATCGAGGTGCCGCCCATGCCATCCAGGGGCTTGAGGATCACATCGCCATGCTGGGCCGCGAACTCGCGCAGCACGTCGGCGCGGCGGCTGACCACGGTGGGCGGGGTGCACTGGGGGAACAGCGTGGCAAACAGCTTTTCGTTGCAGTCACGCAGGCTCTGGGGCTTGTTGACCACCAGCACGCCAGCGCTTTCGGCCTGTTCCAGCAGGTAGGTGGAGTAGACGAACTCCATGTCGAAGGGCGGGTCCTTGCGCATCAGGATCACGTCCAGATCGCTCAGCGGGCAGTCGATCTCGGCGTCCAGCTCGAACCACTTCTGCGGGTTGGCGAACACCTGCAGCGGGCGCATGCGGGCCCGGGCCACGCCGGCGCCCTGGTACAGGTCGCGCTGTTCCATATAGAAGAGGGTCCAGCCGCGCTCCTGGGCGGCCAGCAGCATGGCCAGCGAGCTGTCCTTCTTGTAGGAGATGCTGGCGATAGGGTCCATGACAATCCCGACGCGAACGCTCATGGGTGGATTCCTTTAAGAAAATGAGTGGGAGCGAGGCAAAAAAAGTGGCGTCAGAGTGGCGCTGACAGGGGCCTGGGTCAAGGAAAAACCACTGCCTGGCGTGGTCCATAGATTGCAGGGGGGAGAGTGTGCTAAAAAGGCTCGCAGGCCGGGCCCAAGCCTTGAAGTTCAAGGGTTTCACCCATTGCCCGGCGGTACCGGACCAAATCATTCGCTGGGGCGATGGCAGAGCAGATATGGAACAGCATTCCAACGCCTTGAAGGTGATGGTGATCGACGATTCGAAGACGATTCGCCGCACGGCCGAAATGCTGCTGAAGAACGTCGGTTGCGAGGTCATCACCGCAGTGGACGGCTTCGAAGCCCTGTCCAAGATCGTCGACCATCACCCCGGCATCATCTTCGTCGACATCATGATGCCGCGGCTCGACGGCTATCAGACCTGTGCGCTGGTGAAGAACAACAGCGCGTTCAAGTCCATCCCGGTGATCATGCTGTCTTCCAAGGATGGCCTGTTCGACAAGGCCAAGGGGCGCATCGTCGGCTCCGACCAGTTTTTGACCAAACCCTTCAGCAAGGAAGAACTGCTGAGCGCGATCAAGGCCCATGTCCCGGACTTTGTCGCGCTTGCGCCACAGTAGACACGCACAGCGACGCCCGGCCAGCAGGCCGCGCGCCTATACCGTATGGGGAAGACCATGGCTCGTATTCTGATCGTCGATGACTCGCCGACTGAAATGTACAAACTCACCGGCATGCTGGAAAAGCACGGCCATGAAGTGCTCAAGGCCGAGAACGGTGCCGACGGCGTGGCCCTGGCCCGGGAAGAAAAGCCCGACGCGGTGCTGATGGACATCGTCATGCCCGGCCTCAACGGTTTCCAGGCGACCCGCCAGTTGACCAAGGATGCCGAGACCAGCCATATCCCGGTGATCATCATCACCACCAAGGATCAGGAAACCGACAAGGTCTGGGGCACCCGCCAGGGCGCCAAGGACTACCTGACCAAACCGGTGGACGAAGAGACCCTGATCAAGACCCTGAACAACGTCCTGGCCGGCTGACAGCCGCGCCATGAGCCAATCCCAGACCGCCTTCGAGCTGCTGCTGGAGATCGACCAGCGCTGCCGCTTGCTGGCCGCCGACCTGCCGTCCCAGGAAACCCGCCAGCACAGCTGGAGCGGCATCGGCTTTCGCCTGGGCGAGCATTGGTACGTGGCCGCCATGGGCGAGATCAGCGAAGTCCTGCACGAGCCGCGCTACACCCTGCTGCCCGGGGTCAAGCCCTGGGTCAAGGGCGTAGCCAACCTGCGCGGGCGGCTGCTGCCGATCATGGACCTGTGCGGTTTCTTCGGCCATGAGCTGTCGCCCCTGCGCAAGCAGCGGCGGGTCCTGGTGGTGGAGTACAAGGAGCTGTTCGCCGGCCTGCTGGTGGACGAGGTGGCCGGGCTGCAGCACTTTGCCCAGGACAGCCTGGAGCCCGGCATCACCGACTTTGCCGACGCCGCGGTCAACCCCTACCTGCAGGGCCAGTTCCGCCGCGATCAGGTCTGGCAGGTCTTCAGCCCCTTCGCCCTGGCCCGTTCGCCGGGGTTCCTGGAGGTGGCAGCGTGAAGGGCGCCCCGGCGCCTGGGCAACCCGTTGGCCGTGCCACGGGAAGCGCGTGTTTCCCTGGATCAACCCATGCTGCCCCGGCGTTGCGCGCGCCCCGGGCACCCGAATGCGGGACCGCCCGCTCGCCACAGGCCTGATCGATGACCAAAGCCAAAACCGGCAAGCCCCTGGAAGGCTCCCGCAGTCGCTCGCAGATCATCGTGCTGTTCATCGCACTGATCGTGTTCATCATGCTGTTGTTCGCCAACTTCGCTTACCTCAATACCCAGGCCACCTACGACAAACAGTACATCGGCCATGCTGGCGAGCTGCGGGTGCTGTCCCAGCGCATTGCCAAGAACGCCACCGAAGCGGCGGCGGGCAAGGCTGCGGCGTTCAAGCTGCTGGGGGATGCGCGCAACGATTTCGCCCGGCGCTGGGGCTACCTGAAAAAGGGTGACCCGGACACCGGGCTGCCCGGGGCCCCGGTGGCCTTGCGCCAGGAAATGCGCGCGGTGCAGCTGGACTGGGAAAAACTGCTGAAAAACACCGACGCGATTCTCGCCAGCGAGCAGACCGTGCTGTCCCTGCACCAGGTGGCGGCAACCCTGGCGGAAACCGTGCCGCAATTGCAGGTGGAGTATGAAAAGGTCGTCGAGATCCTGCTCCAGCGTGGCGCCCCGGCGGCCCAGGTGGCCATGGCCCAGCGCCAGTCGCTGCTTGCCGAGCGGATTCTCGGTGCGGTCAACACGGTGCTGGCCGGGGACGAAAACGCGGTCCAGGCCGCCGATGCCTTCGGTCGCGATGCCGCGCGCTTCGGCCAGGTGCTCAACGGCATGTTGCAGGGCAACCCGGGGCTGAAGATCAGCCAGGTGGAAGACCCGGATGCCCGGGGGCGGCTGGCGGAGATTTCCGAGTTGTTCGAGTTCGTCTCCGGCTCCGTGGACGAGATCCTCGAAACCTCCCCCGAGCTGTTCCAGGTCCGCGAGTCGGCGAGCAACATCTTCAGCCTGTCCCAGACCCTGCTGGACGAAGCTTCGCTGCTGGCCAGTGGCTTCGAGAACCTGGCCGGCAGCCGCAAGCTGGACACCATCGGCGGCTACGTCCTGGGCTTGCTGGCCCTGGCTTCGATCATCCTCATCGGCCTGGTGATGGTGCGCGAGACCAACCGCCAGTTGCGCGAGACCGCAGAGAAGAACGAGCGCAACCAGAACGCGATCATGCGTTTGCTGGACGAGATCGAGGACCTGGCCGACGGCGACCTCACGGTCACCGCCTCGGTGACCGAGGACTTCACCGGCACCATTGCCGACTCCATCAATTATTCCGTCGACCAGCTGCGTGACCTGGTGGCCACCATCAACCTCACCGCCGGCCAGGTGGCCGGCGCAGTGCAGGAAACCCAGGCCACCGCCATGCAGCTGGCCGAAGCCTCGGAGCATCAGGCCCAGCAGATTTCCGAAGCCTCCACGGCGATCAACGAAATGGCCCAGTCCATCGACCAGGTATCGGCCAACGCCGCGGAATCCTCGGCGGTGGCCGAGCGCTCGGTGGAAATCGCCAACAAGGGCAACGAGGTGGTGCACAACACCATTCACGGCATGGACAACATTCGTGAGCAGATCCAGGACACCGCCAAGCGGATCAAGCGTCTTGGCGAGTCTTCCCAGGAGATCGGCGATATCGTCAGCCTGATCGACGACATTGCCGACCAGACCAACATCCTTGCCCTCAACGCGGCGATCCAGGCCTCCATGGCCGGTGACGCCGGGCGCGGCTTTGCCGTGGTGGCCGACGAGGTGCAGCGGCTGGCGGAGCGTTCCTCGGCGGCCACGCGGCAGATCGAGACCCTGGTGCGGGCGATCCAGACCGACACCAACGAGGCGGTGATCTCCATGGAGCAGACCACCACCGAAGTGGTGCGCGGCGCGCGCCTGGCCCAGGACGCCGGGGTGGCCTTGGAAGAGATCGAAGGGGTGTCCAAGACCCTGGCGGCGCTGATCCAGAGCATCTCCAACGCGGCCCAGCAGCAGACCTCTTCGGCCGGGCAGATTTCCCTGACCATGAACGTGATCCAGCAGATCACCTCGCAGACTTCGTCCGGTTCCACCGCCACCGCCGAGAGCATCGGCAACCTGGCGAAGATGGCCAGCCAGCTGCGCCGCTCGGTGTCCGGCTTCACCCTGCCGGCCACCCGGGGCCCGGCCCCGAATGACAACCGCTGACACAAGGCTTTGACTGGAGTGGTTATGGTTGATCGGCACGACTATGTAGCCCTGGAGTGGGTCAAGGGCGAAATTGCCGAGACCCTGAAGCAGGCGCATCAGGCGCTGGAGCATCTGGCGGACGATCCCCAGGCCCTGGAGGCCATCGACCAGTGCCTGGAAGGCATTCACCTGGTCCATGGCAGCCTGCAGATGGTGGAGTTCTACGGCGCCGCGCTGCTGGCTGAAGAAATGGAAAAGCTCGCCCTGGCCCTGCAGCAGGGGCGCGTGGCCCAGCGCGACGAAGCCCTGCGCCTGCTGCGCCAGGCCATCGGTCAGTTGCCCCAGTACCTGGACCGGGTGCAGAGCGCGCGGCGCGACCTGCCGCTGGTGGTGCTGCCGCTGCTCAACGACCTGCGCAGTGCCCGGGGCGAGAGCCTGCTCTCGGAAACCAGCCTGTTCAGCCCGCAACTGCCCAGCCTGCCGCCCCTGAGCGACAAGGCCCTGGCGGCTTTGGAACCCCTGGAATTGCCCAACCAGTTGCGCAAGCTGCGACACATGTTGCAGACCGCCCTGGTGGACCTGCTGCGCGAGCAGGATGACGAGCAGAGCCTGGGCTACATGGCCAAGGTCTTCGAACGCCTGGAAGCCTTGTGCCAGGACGCTCCGCTGGCGCCCTTGTGGCATATCGCCTCGGCCCTGGTGGAGGGCATGCGCCACGACGAGATCGCCAACAGCCCGGCGGTGCGCAGCCTGCTCAAGGATGCCGACAAGGAGCTCAAGCGTCTGCTGGAACAGGGCATGGCCGGGATCAACCGGCCGGCCCCCGATGAATTGCTCAAGAGCCTGCTGTTCTATATTGCCAAGGCGCGCCATCCCACCCCATTGATGCTGACCATGAAAGAACGTTACGGACTGGATGACGCCTTGCCCGACAGCGCGGTGGTGGACGAGGAGCGCGCCCGCCTGGCCGGCCCCGACCGGGATGCCATGCGTTCGGTGCTGACTGCGGTGTGCGATGGCTTGGTGCGGGTCAAGGAACGCCTCGACCTGTTCGTGCGCAGCGACCGCCAGCACACCGACGACCTCGAAGGGCTGCTGTCGCCCCTGCGGCAGATCGCCGACACCCTGGCGGTGCTGGGTTTCGGCCAGCCGCGCAAGGTCATCATCGATCAGTTGGCGGTGGTCCAGAGCCTGGCCCAGGGCCAGCGCGCGCCGGACGACGCGGTGCTGATGGATGTGGCGGGAGCCCTGCTGTACGTGGAAGCGACCCTGGCCGGCATGGCCGGCACCGTGGAGCCCGAAAGCCGTGAGGAAAGCCGCCTGCCCACCACCGACCTGACCCAGATCCACCAGTTGGTGATCCAGGAGGCGCGGGTTTGCCTGCACCAGGCCAAGGACCTGATCGCCGAGTGCATCGAGGCCGACTGGGACGCCGAACACCTGCAGGCGCTGCCCGAGCTGCTGACCCAGGTGCGCGGCGCCCTGGCGATGATCCCGCTGCCCCGCGCGGCGGGGCTGATGCAGGCTTGCCAGCAGTTTGTCGTCGAACACCTGCTGGCGGCCCGTTCCCGGCCCGACTGGCAGCAACTGGACCACCTGGCGGATGTGCTCACCAGCCTGGAGTACTACCTGGAACGCCTGAGCGAGGACCACGAGGCGCCGGGGGAGAAGATCCTCGATGTGGCCCAGCAGGGCCTGCTCGCCCTGGGCTATGTGCCGGTGGAGCAGGTGCCGTTGCTCGATCAGCCCCTGAGCCCCAGCGAAGCCCTGGTGATGCAGGACCTGCAAGAGCTGGACGATCCCCGGGTGGCGCAGTCCCTGGCGGATGTCCTGGCGGTGCCGGTCTCGGCCCTCAACCCGCCGGCCCTGATCACCCCGGGCAGCCTGTTGCCGCCGCCAGGGGACGAGGAGCCGGTGGACGATGAACTGCGGGAAGTCTTCCTCGAAGAAACCGAGGAAGTGCTGGAGATGCTGCGCGAGTACCTGCCGCGCTGGGCCGCGGACCCCCATGGCACATCTGCCCTGAGCGAACTGCGCCGGGCCTTCCACACCCTCAAGGGCAGCGGGCGCATGGTGCGCGCGCTGGTGCTGGGGGAGCTGGCCTGGGCGGTGGAAAACCTCCTCAACCGGGTGCTGGAGCACAGCGTGGAGCCCGGTGTCGAAGCCCGGCAACTGGTGGCCGACACCCTGCAACTGTTGCCGGAACTGATCGCCGAGTTCGCCCAGCAGGCCCAGCGCCAGCGCGACGATGTCGACCGCCTGGCCGCCCGGGCCCATGCCCTGGCCAATGGCGCGCAAGGCTCGGCGCCAGTGCCGGCCGAGGCCTTGGACCCGCAGTTGCTCGAGATCTTCCGCACCGAGGCCCAGACCCACCTGGACAGCATCAACCGCTTTCTCGAGCAGGCCGCCGAACACGTACCGCTGCAGGCCAGCGACGAACTGCAACGGGCCCTGCACACCCTCAAGGGCAGCGCCTCCATGGCCGGAGTGCTGCCGATTGCCGAGCTGGCCGGCCCTCTGGACCAATTGGCCCGGGAATACCGGGCGCACTTGATCCCCCTGGACCTGGACGAGGTGGAGCTGCTGCTGGAAGCCGAAGGCCTGCTGCGCCGGGGCTTGCGGCAGCTGGACAGCGACCCGCTGGCGACCATCGATGGCGCCCGCTCCCTGGTGGGCCGCGCCCTGGCCCTGCTGGGGGAGCGCCTGGAAACCCTGCTCAGCGCCCCGGACAGCGCGCCCCGGGCCAAGCGCGACCCGCAGTTGATCAACAACTTCCTGGCCCAGGGCATGGACATCCTGTTGGATGCCGAAAGCCTGCTGCGCCGTTGGCAGCAGCACCCTGGCGAGCGTCAGGAACTCAGCGCCCTGCTGGATGAGTTGACCACCCTGGGCGAGGGCGCGCACCTGGCCGACCTGCACCCGGTGGACGAGCTGTGCGAAGCCTTGCTCGATCTCTATGGCGCGGTGGAAGAGAGCAGCCTGGCCGTCAGCGAGCGTTTCTTCCACGAAGCCGAAAGCGCCCATGATGCCTTGATCAACATGCTCGACGAGCTGGCCGCAGGCCAGGAAGTCAGCCCGCGCCCGGAACGGGTGCAGGCCTTGCGCGAGCTGCTGGATGAAGGTCTGGACCCTTCTGCCACGGGCCTGATCAAGAGCGATGGCAGCCGCGCCCTGAGCATCAGCGAACTGGGCGCGGCCACGGCTCGCCTGGAGCAGGCCGAGGCCCCGTTGCAGGCGGACGACGAAATTGTCGAGATCTTCCTCGAAGAAGCGGTGGATATCCTCGAAAGCGCCGACCAGGCCCTGCAGCGCTGGCTGGCCGACCCGGACAATGGCGCGCCACTGTCTTCCCTCCAGCGAGACCTGCACACCCTCAAGGGCGGCGCACGGATGGCCGAAGTGGCACCGGTGGCGGAACTGGCCCAGGAGCTGGAGTCGCTGTACGAGGGGCTGGTGGACCGGCGCTACAGCCACAGCCAGCACCTGGGCCTGCTGTTGCGCAGCAGCCACGAGCAACTGGCACTGCTGCTGGAACAGTTGCAGGGGCAGCATCCCCTGGACGAATCCCGGGCGCAGATCGAGGCCGTGCGGTCGTACCGGCAGCAGGCCGCCAGCACCGGCGAAGTGGCCCAGGGCACGGTCGAGGCAGACCGCGCGGCCCAGGACCCGGAGCTGCTGGAAATCTTCCTCGAAGAAGGTTTCGACATCATCGACAGCTCTGCCGCGGCCCTGGCCCGCTGGCAGGCCGAGCCCCAGGGTCGCCAGGAAGTGGAAACCCTGCTGCGCGACCTGCACACCCTCAAGGGCGGTGCGCGCATGGTGGAAATCGCCCCCATCGGCGATCTGGCCCATGAACTGGAATTTCTCTTCGAAGGCCTGTCCGCCGGCCTGCTGCAACCCAGCCCGGTGCTGTTCACCCTGTTGCAGAAGAGCCACGACCGCCTGGCCCAGATGCTCGATGCGGCCCGTGCCGGCCAGCCCATCGAGCCGGCCCAGAAGCTCATCGATGCGATCCACGACCTGAGCCATCCGCGGGTAGCGACCGGCGTTGCCGCGCAAGCTGCACTGCCCAGCACCAAGCCCGAGCCCGCTGCGCCCGCGGCGGAAGTGGCAGTGGTGGGGGACATGGTCAAGGTCTCGGCAGAGCTGCTGGACGACCTGGTGAACCTGGCCGGGGAAACCTCGATCTTCCGTGGCCGTATCGAACAGCAGGTCAACGATGCGCGCACGGCATTGGGCGAGATGGAAACCACCATCGAGCGCATGCGCGACCAGTTGCGCCGCCTGGACACCGAAACCCAGGGGCGGATTCTCAGCCGCCAGCAGGTGGAGGCCGAGCGCCTGGGCTACGAAGAGTTCGACCCCCTGGAAATGGACCGCCACTCGCAGTTGCAGCAGCTGTCCCGGGCCCTGTTCGAATCGGCTTCGGACCTGCTGGAGCTCAAGGAAACCCTGGACCGGCGCAACCACGACGCCGAGAACCTGTTGCAGCAGCAGGGCCGGATCAACACCGAATTGCAGGAAGGCCTGATGCGCACGCGCATGGTGCCGTTCGAGCGCATGGTGCCCAGGCTCAAGCGTATCGTCCGCCAGGTGGCCGAAGAGCTGGGCAAGGACGTGGAGTTCGTGGTCGGCAACGCCGAAGGGGAAATGGACCGCAACGTCCTCGAACGCATGGTCGCGCCCCTGGAACACATGCTGCGCAACGCCGTGGACCACGGCCTGGAATCGGCCGAGGCGCGCCTTGCGGCGGGCAAGCCGGCACAGGGGCGGATCAGCCTGGACCTGTCCCGCGAGGGCGGCGACATGATTTTCGACATGCGCGACGACGGCGCCGGGGTGCCCCTGGAAGCCGTGCGCAAAAAAGCCATCAAGCGCGGCCTGCTGGACCCCGAGGCGCAGCTCAGCGACCGCGAAGTGCTGCAATTCATCATGCAGCCGGGGTTTTCCACTGCCGAGAAGATCACTCAGATTTCCGGGCGCGGGGTGGGCATGGACGTGGTCCATGAAGAGGTGCGCCAGTTGGGCGGCAGCATGAGCATCGACTCGGTTGCCGGCCAGGGCGTGCATTTTCGCATTCGCCTGCCGTTCACCGTGTCGGTCAACCGCGCGCTGATGGTGCAGTGCGCCGACGAGCAGTACGCGATTCCGCTGAATACCGTGGAGGGCATTGTCCGGGTGCTGCCCGCAGAGCTGGACGGCTACTACCAGCTCGACCCACCGCGCTATGAGTACGCCGGCCAGTCTTATCAGCTGTGCTACCTGGGGGAGCTGCTGCACACCGTGCCCCGGCCGAAGCTGCTGGGCCAGGTGCAGCCGCTGCCGGTGCTGCTGGTGCACTGCAACGAGCAGCGCATCGCGGTGCAGGTGGATGCCACCGCCGGCACCCGGGAAATCGTGGTCAAGAGCCTGGGGCCGCAGTTCGCCGCGGTCCAGGGGCTGTCCGGGGCGACGATTCTGGGCGATGGTCGGGTGGTGCTGATTCTCGATTTGCTGGCGCATATCCGCGCCTTGCAGGCCCAGGCACCGCTGCCGCGCCTGGCGGGCGACGAGCCGGCCAGCGAGGTGCAACCGCCGCGGCCGATGCTGGTGCTGGTGGTGGACGACTCGGTCACGGTGCGCAAGGTCACCAGCCGCCTGCTGGAGCGCCACGGCATGAATGTGCTCACCGCCAAGGATGGGGTCGACGCCATGGCGCTGCTGGCCGAGCACACCCCGGACCTGATGCTGCTGGACATCGAAATGCCGCGCATGGATGGCTTCGAAGTAGCGATCCAGGTACGCAACGACCCGCGCCTGCAACACCTGCCGATCATCATGATCACCTCCCGCACCGGCCAGAAACACCGCGACCGGGCCATGGCCATCGGCGTCAACGACTACCTCGGCAAGCCCTATCAAGAGTCGGTGCTGCTGGAAAGCATCGCCCTGTGGAGCAAGACCCATGCTTGATCACCGCGCCAGCACTCTCACCGGGCTGCTGCTGCCCCTGGCCGACCGTACCCTGATCCTGCCCAACGTGGCCGTGGCCGAGCTGATCGACTATCAGCAGGGCACCTTCGACCTGGATTCACCGCCCTGGTACCTGGGCCGGGTGCTGTGGCGCGAGCGGCGGATTCCGCTGATCAGCTTCGAGTCGGCCTGCGGTGGCAGGACCGTGATTGGCGAGCGGGCGCGGATCGTCGTGCTCAATGCCCTGGGCGGGCGCCCGGAGCTGAAGTTCATGGCCCTGCTGGTGCAGGGCATTCCCCGCTCCTGCAAGCTCGACAGCCAGTTGAGCTATGTCGACGTGCCCCTGGCTGCGCTGGAAAAGGCCGCGGTGCAGGTGGCCGAGCAGGTGGCCAAGGTGCCGGGCCTGCTGGCCCTGGAAGAGCTGCTGGTGACGGGGCTCTAGGCCTCTTGGCCGGCAAGCCGGCCGCTACACAACACCGCCGGTAGGAGCTGGCTTGCCAGCGAAGGCAACCCCTCAGCCAATGCGCAACCTGTCCCGCACCTCCATCAGCGCATAGCCCAGCAGATTCAGGCCGCGCCACTGTTCCGGCCGGCTGGCCCTGGCGTCCTCTGCCGCCAGGCCGATGCCCCAGATCCGGTCCACCGGGCTGGCTTCCACCAGTACCTGGTCGCCTGTGGACAGCAGGTATTCACCCAGCGCCTGATGTTGGCTGAACTTGGCCAGGTTGCCCTGCACCACGATATCCAGGCGTGCTTCGGTCCAGCGGGCGTCATCGAAGCCGCGCACCTCGCGACCCAGTTGCTTCACGTCGGCGGGCGTCACGGCCTTGAGGATCCGCCCGTGGGTTTCCTGGTCGCCGAACAGCAGGGCCTTGCCGGCCATCATGAAATGCTCGGCGCTGGGGTATTGAATGCCATCGAGTTCCAGACCTGCGTCGAACCACTGGCTGAAACAGCTCTGGGAGATGCGTCCGTCCCGGGTGGGCTGGTGCCCCCAGAACATCAGGTAGTCGGGCTTCAGGCCATGCTTGAGCTGCTCCAGCAGCGCCTGGTTCGAGCGAATCGGTGTGTCCATGCTGACTCTCATCTTGGTCTGCCCAGGCCGCTCATGGGCCGGTACGGCGGGCATTGTGTACCGAGAGAGCATGAGAGTGCCATTTCTCCGCAAATCATTACGCTGAGCGTAACGATCCAACGCCGTGCTTGATTGATGCTCCTTGTTTTCACTCCTAAGGTGACTGCCACGACAGCGAACCCGTGGAGTGAGCATGACAACAATAATTTCCCCCGACGCGCGCTGGTCGCGGCGGCGCAGCGAAAAGCAGCGGCGCCTCGAGCAGGTGCGGGCCATCGCCGATGGCGTGGTGTTGCCGACCGACAAGATCGTCGCGGCCCTGGAAGCGCTGATCCTGCCCGGCGACCGGGTGGTGCTGGAAGGCAACAACCAGAAACAGGCGGACTTTCTCTCCCGCTCCCTGGCCAAGGCCGACCCGGCCAGGCTGCATGACCTGCACATGATCATGCCCAGCGTCGGCCGTTCCGAGCACCTGGACCTGTTCGAGCGCGGCATCGCCCGCAAGCTGGACTTTTCCTTTGCCGGCACCCAGAGCCTGCGCATCAGCCAGTTGCTGGAAGACGGGCTGCTGGAAATCGGCGCCATCCATACCTACATCGAACTCTATGCGCGGCTGGTGGTGGACCTGATCCCCAATGTGGTGCTCTCTGCCGGGTTCATGGCCGACCGCGCCGGCAACATCTACACCGGCCCCAGTACCGAGGACACGCCCGCGCTGATCGAGCCGGCGGCCTTCAGCGACGGCATTGTCATCGTCCAGGTCAACCAGCTGGTGGACGATGTCAGCGAGCTGCCCCGGGTCGACATTCCCGCGTCCTGGGTGGATTTCGTGGTGGTGGCCGACAAGCCGTTCTATATCGAGCCGCTGTTCACCCGCGACCCGCGCCATATCAAGCCGGTGCACGTGCTGATGGCGATGATGGCGATTCGCGGCATCTACGAAAAACACAACGTGCAGTCGCTGAACCATGGCATCGGTTTCAACACCGCGGCCATCGAGCTGATCCTGCCCACCTACGGCCAATCCCTGGGGCTCAAGGGCAAGATCTGCCGCAACTGGACCCTCAATCCTCACCCAACCCTGATTCCGGCCATTGAAAGTGGCTGGGTGGACAGCGTGCATTGCTTCGGCACCGAACTGGGCATGGAAAACTACATCGCCGCGCGTCCGGACGTGTTCTTCACCGGTCGCGACGGTTCCCTGCGTTCCAACCGGATGTTCTGCCAGCTGGCCGGGCAGTACGCGGTGGACCTGTTTATCGGCGCCACCTTGCAGGTGGATGGCGACGGCCATTCCTCCACCGTGACCCGTGGCCGCCTGGCCGGTTTCGGCGGGGCGCCGAACATGGGTCACGACCCCCGCGGGCGCCGCCACGGCACCCCGGCCTGGCTCGATATGCGCCAGGATCAGAGCGATGCACCCCAGGCCATGCTCGAACGCGGCAAGAAGCTGGTGGTGCAGATGGTGGAAACCTTCCAGGAAGGCGGCAAACCGACCTTCGTCGAAACCCTCGACGCGGTGGACGTGGCGCGCAAGAGCGGCATGCCCCTGGCGCCGATCATGATCTACGGCGATGACGTCACCCACCTGCTGACCGAGGAAGGCATCGCCTACCTGTACAAGGCCCGTTCCCTGGAAGAGCGCCAGGCGATGATCGCCGCCGTGGCCGGGGTTACCGCCATCGGCTTGCGCCACAACCCCAAGGACACCGCGCGCATGCGCCGTGAAGGCCTGATTGCCCTGCCGGAAGACCTGGGCATCCGCCGCACCGACGCCAGCCGCGAGCTGCTGGCGGCGAAAAGCGTGGCCGACCTGGTGGAGTGGTCCGGTGGCCTGTACAACCCGCCCGCCAAGTTCAGGAGCTGGTAATGCACGCATTCAACCTGCAATCACCCACCCCGAGCCTGGCCGAGCGCCTGGCGGACCTGGCGGTGGACGCGCTGATCGACGAGGCCGACCTGTCGCCCAAGCCGGCCCTGGTGGACCGCCGTGGCAATGGCGCCCACACCGACCTGCACCTGGGCCTGATGCATGCCTCGGCGCTGTCGCTGTGGCCGGCCTTCAAGGAAATGGCCGACGCTGCCCTGCTGCTCGGGGAAGTGGGCCTGCCCCTGCGTGAAGCCCTGGGGCGCATTGGCCGAGAAGGCGAGCAGGCCATGCTCGCCACCACTGGTGGGGTGAATACCCATCGCGGGGCGATCTGGGCCCTGGGGCTGCTGGTGGCCGCCGCCGCGCTGGAACCTCAAGCCACGAGTGCCGGCAGTGTCGCGCTGCGGGCCGCGCGCCTGGCCTTGCTCGAAGACCGTTATGCACCACGCCCCTTGAGCCATGGCGCCCAGGTGGCGCTGCGCTACGGCGTGCGCGGTGCCCGCGAAGAAGCCCAGCAAGGCTTTCCCGCCGTGCTGCAACTGGGGCTGCCGCAGCTCAAGCGCAGCCGCGCCCAGGGCCATGGCGAACAGAATGCCCGGCTCGATGCCTTGCTGGCGATCATGAGCCGGCTGGCGGACACCTGCGTGCTCTATCGCGCCGGTGAGCTGGGCCTGCAGGCCATGCAGCAGGGGGCCCGGGCGGTGCTCGATGCTGGTGGCAGCGCCACCCTGGCCGGGCGTCGTCGCCTGCATGAACTGGATCTGCAACTACTGACCTTGAATGCCTCGCCCGGCGGCGCTGCCGACTTGCTGGCGGCCAGCCTGCTGCTGGACCGGATCGAATCCGGCGATGCTGTTAACCAGGGAGCGAACTGATGGAAACCTTGTCCTTTGAATTCCCCGCCGGCCAGCCCGGCCGTGGCCGCGCCCTGGTGGGCTGTGTCGGCTCCGGCGACCTGGAAGTGCTGCTGGAGCCGGGGCAGCCCGGCAAATTGAGCATCCAGGTACAGACCTCGGTAAACGGCAGCGCATCGCGCTGGCAGCACCTGTTCGAGCGCATGTTCGACGGCCAGACGCCGCCGGCGCTGTTGATCGACATCCATGATTTCGGCGCCACCCCCGGGGTGGTGCGCCTGCGCCTGGAACAGGGCTTCGAGGAGATCGGCCATGACTGACAGCGCACGCTTGTTGAACAAGCACAGCTTCGTCGAGCTGGGTGCTCGGCAGCGGGCCCGGGCACTCCTGGATGCCGGCAGCTTTCGTGAGTTGCTGGACCCGTTCCAGCGGGTCATGTCGCCCTGGCTGGAGCGCCAGGGCGTAGTGCCCCAGGCTGATGACGGGGTGGTGATCGCCAAGGGCAGCATCGCGGGTTCGCCGGTGGTGATTGCTGCCATCGAAGGCGCTTTCCAGGGCGGCAGCCTCGGTGAAGTGGGCGGGGCGAAGATTGCCGGCGCCCTGGAGCTGGCCGCCGAGGACAACCGCAACGGCATCCCGACCCGCGCCGTGTTGCTGCTGGAAACCGGCGGCGTGCGCCTGCAGGAAGCCAACCTCGGGCTGGCGGCGATTGCCGACATTCATGCGGCGATTGTCGACCTGCGCCAGTACCAGCCGGTGGTCGGCGTGGTGGCCGGCAGCGTCGGCTGCTTTGGCGGCATGTCGATTGCCGCCGGTTTGTGCAGTTATCTGCTGGTCACCCAGGAAGCGCGCCTGGGGCTCAACGGCCCGCAGGTGATCGAGCAGGAAGCGGGCCTTGAGGAATACGACTCCCGGGACCGGCCTTTCATCTGGAGCCTGACCGGCGGCGAGCAGCGTTTCGCCAGTGGCCTGGTGGACCGCTACGTGGCTGACGACGTGGCACTGATCCAGGCCCAGGTCCGTGAGCTGCTGGCCCTGGGCTTGCCGTCGCGGCAACGCAGCCGCGAGGCCGAGCTGTACCTGCAACGTCTGTCCCGCCTGGACACGACGCCGCAAATCGATGCGGCGACGGTTCGCGACCTGTATCAAGGAGACCGCCCATGACTGCTAGTTCCCTGCGGGGCCTGAACTGGTTCGACGCCTTGAGTGGCGATGCGCCCCCCGTGAGCGGCCTGCCACCTTCCTTGAAAGTGGCCGACGGCCAGTTGGACGGGCAGCCGGCGCGCTTCATTGCGGTAGTGCCTGACCCCGACAACCGTTTTCCCCGCGCCCGCCAGGGCGAGGTCGGCCTGCTTGAAGGCTGGGGGCTGGCCAAGGCAGTGGATGAGGTGATCCGCGCCGATCAGGACCAGGAGCGCAAGCGGGCGCTGATCGCCATTGTCGATGTGCCGAGCCAGGCCTATGGCCGGCGCGAAGAGGCGCTGGGCATTCATCAGGCCCTGGCGGGCGCCGCCGACAGCTATGCCCGGGCCCGCCTGGCTGGGCACCCGGTGATTGCCCTGCTGGTGGGCAAGGCCATGTCCGGGGCCTTTCTGGCCCATGGGTATCAGGCCAACCGCTTGATCGCCCTGCGTGACCCGGGGGTGATGGTGCACGCCATGGGCAAGGCCTCGGCGGCGCGGGTGACCCTGCGCAGCGTCGAGGAGCTGGAAGCCCTGGCCGCCAGCGTGCCGCCCATGGCCTATGACATCGACAGCTACGCGGGCCTGGGCCTGCTGTGGGAAACCCTGTCGGTGCGGCAGATTGAGCAGCCGACGGTGGAGGATCTGGCCCGGGTCAATCAATGCCTGTTGGCGGCGATTGCCGATGTGCGGGCCAAGGGCGTCGACCTCGGCAGCCGTCTGGGCGCGGTGAACCGGGTGGCGTCGAGCCGAGTCCGGCAGTTGCTGCGGGAGCAGTGGTGAGCGGGTGCGGCCCCTGGCTGCCCCACGACCTGCTGTGGGGCATGACCCCGGCGCAGTTGCCGGGCGATGCGCCGGCCTGGGCCCATGCGGTGCTGGAGGCCGGGCAGCCGGTGGTGGTGCGCCGGGCCCTGACTGCACCGGGGCAGGTTGCGGTGGGTTTGCGCGGTGTTTCCCGGGAACAGCGCTATCCGGCGCTGCTGGATCTGCAAGCCGTGCAGCGCGGGGTGCGCCCCGAGCAGCTGTGTCATGTACCGCCCCAGGTCCCATGGCCGGCGTTGCAGGCGTTGCAGCACTTGCGCGATGAACTGGATGCCCAGGAGTGGATCTGGGGCGTGAGTGGCAGTGCCGGTTTCGAGCTGGCGAGCGGCGTGGCGGCCTTGCATCAGCACAGCGACCTGGACCTGATCCTGCGTACGCCGGAGCTTCTGCCACGGGCCCGGGCCCGTGAATTGCTGGCGCTGCTGGACGGCGCCGGTTGCCCGGTGGATATGCAATTGCAGGTGCCCGGCGGCGCCCTGGCCTTGCGCGAATGGGCCGGGCCAGCTGCCCGGGTTCTGCTCAAGAGCGCCAGTGGCGCGCGCCTGGTCAGCGACCCCTGGAACCCTCAGGAGCAGGCGGCATGAGCAGCCTGCTGGTGTTTCCGGGCCAGGGCGCGCAGCAGCCGGGGATGCTCCAGCGTCTGCCGCAAAGCCCGCAAACGCGGGCCTGCCTGCAAGAGGCCAGCGATGTATTGGGGCAGGACGTACTGACGCTGGATTCACCCCAAGCCCTGGCCAGCACCCGGGCGGTGCAGCTGTGCCTGCTGATCGCCGGCGTGGCGGCGGCGCGCACTCTGTTGCAGCCCGATACTCGGGTGAACTACGTGGCGGGCCTGTCCATCGGCGCCTATCCGGCGGCGGTGGTGGCCGGGGCCCTGGAGTTTGCCGACGCCTTGCGCCTGGTGAGCCTGCGGGGTGAGTTGATGCAGCAGGCTTATCCACAGGGCTATGGCATGACCGCATTGATCGGCCTGGAACTGGCGGCGGTGGAAGGGCTGCTGGCCCAGGTCCACAGCCCGCAGAGGCCGGTGTACCTGGCCAATATCAACGCCGACAACCAGGTGGTGATCGCCGGCAGCGATGCCGCGATGCATGCCGTGGCCGAGTTGGCCCGGGGTTGCGGGGTCGGCGTGGCCAAGCGCCTGGCGGTCAGCGTGCCGTCCCATTGCCCACTGCTGGAACAACCGGCCCAGGCTCTGGCTGCCGCCTTTGCCGAGGTACCCCTGCAACTGCCGAAGCTGGGCTACCTCAGTGGCAGCCGAGCGCGGCCCATGCGCTCCGTGGAAGCGTTGCGCGACGACCTGGCCTTCAACATGTGCCGCGTCGTCGACTGGCGCGGCACGGTGCAAAGCGCCTACGAGCGCGGGGTGCGCCTGCAGATCGAATTGCCTCCCGGCGCGGTACTGACCGGGCTGGCCCGCCGGGTGTTTGCCCAAGGGACGGTGATCGCCTTCGACGGCGCGCGCCTGGACACCCTGCAAGCCCTGTTGAGTGAGGAGGGAAGCCGCGACCGATAGAGCACCGACTCAGGCTGACGAAGCACAAGAACAACAACTTCGACGATGCACTTTGAGGACTACGACAATGATTATCTACGGTGTGGCCTTCCTGGCCTTTTGTACCCTGGTGGGTATTTTCATCGGTGAGCTGCTGGGCAAATTGATCGGCGTGCCGGCCAATGTCGGCGGGGTCGGTATCGCCATGCTGCTGTTGATCGGCCTGGGCAGTTACCTGCACAAGCGCGGGCTGTTCGCCGGCAAGTCCGAACAGGGCGTGGAGTTCTGGGGCGCAGTGTACATCCCCATCGTGGTGGCCATGGCCGCCCAGCAGAACGTCTATGGCGCGCTCAAGGGCGGTCCGATGGCGATTCTCGCCGGTACCTTGGCGGTGGTGATCGCCTTCGCCCTGGTACCGGTGCTGGTGCGCATCGGCAACAAGGCGCCTGATGCTGCCGTTGCTCAGAAAACAGTGGGGTAAGGGCCATGTACGAATCGATGATGAAGGTCATTACCGGCTACGGGCTGATCAGCGGCTTTGCGGTGATCGGGATCACCATGTGGGTGTCCTACTGGATCTCCAACACCTTTACCAAGGGCCGCCTGCACGGCTCGGCCATCGCCATTCTGCTGGGGCTGGTGCTGTCCTATGTGGGCGGTGCTTTCACCGGTGGGCAGAAGGGCGTGGTGGACATTCCGCTGCTCTCGGGCATCGGCCTGCTGGGCGGGGCAATGCTGCGGGACTTCGCGATTGTCGCCACGGCCTTCGGGGTCAGTGTCGAGGAGCTCAAGCGCGCCGGATTCGTCGGCGTACTGGCGCTGTTCGTCGGGGTCGGCTCGTCCTTTGTGGCTGGAGTCGGCGTGGCCATGGCCTTTGGGTATACCGATGCGGTGAGCCTGACCACCATTGGCGCCGGGGCGGTGACCTACATCGTCGGTCCGGTGACCGGGGCGGCGATTGGCGCCAGTTCCGAAGTCATGGCGCTGTCGATTGCCGCGGGCTTGATCAAGGCGATCCTGGTGATGGTGATGACGCCGTTCGTGGCGCCGTTGATCGGCCTCAACAACCCGCGCAGCGCGGTGATCTTCGGCGGCCTGATGGGCACCTCCAGCGGTGTTGCCGGGGGGCTGGCGGCCACCGATCCGAAGTTGGTGCCCTACGGTTGCCTGACGGCGGCGTTCTACACCGCCCTGGGTTGCCTGCTGGGGCCGTCGTTGCTGTTCCTGCTGATGCGCGGCCTGCTGGGCGCGTAGGCACCGGCCTCTAGGTACTTTGCCGGTTGGCGTACATCCGGCATTCGGCCAGGAGCGCCAACAGGTTCGGGTCGCGCTCCTTGGCCTTGAGAAACACCACGCCGATATGCTGCTGCAGGCGGTAGCGCGCCTGCAGTGGTATCAGTTTCACGCGGTTCTCATACACCGCCGCGATCCTCCCCGGCAGCAACGCATAACCGACCCCGGAGCTGACCATGCTCAGCAGGGTGAAGATGTCGTTGACCTGCATCGCCACCTTGGGTTCGAACCCCGCCTGCTTGAACACTCGCACCCCGTCCTGATGGGTGGCAAAGCCCTGGGTCAGGGTGATGAAGGTGGCGTCGCGCACGTCGGCCAGGTCCACTTCGCTCTGCTGGGCAAAGGGCGAATCGGCGGGGGTGGCGAGAAAAATGTCATCGGAAAACAACGGCAGTTGCTCGCAGTCCGGGTCATGGGCGCTGTCGTCCAGGGAAATCAGGATGGCGTCCACTTCCATGTTCTTGAGCTTGTACAACAGGTCGATGTTGGAGCCCAGGATCAGGTCGATGTTCAGCTCGCTGCGGCGCAGCTTGAGGCCCATGATCAGCTGCGGCACGGTTTTCACCGTCAGCGAGTAAAGTGCGCCGAGCTTGAAGCGTTCTGCTGAAAAGCCCGCCGCTTCGCGGGTCAGGCGCACGCTCTCGACCACGTCCTGCACCAGCTTCTGTGCCCGTTCCTCCAGGACGAAGGCGCTTTCCAGGGGCGTCAGGTTGCGCCCTTCATGCTTGAACAGCGGGCAGCGCAGGGCATTTTCCAGGGAGTGAATGGCCCGGTGCACGCTGACATTGCTGGTCTGCAACTCGGCGGCGGCGCGGGCCAGGTTGCCGGTGCGCATGAAGGCCAGAAACACTTCGAGCTTTTTCAGGGTCAACTCTTCGTCGATGAGCATGGTCCGGACTCTGCTGAGGAGGGGCTGATGATGCCCGATCGGTCAGGACGTGGCCGCTGGTTTTTTCTCGGCCGCGCCCCAATAGACATATTGCGCTTTCAAGCTGCAGGCCTGAGCCTTGCGTGTTTTTTCAATGTTTCAAGGGTGAGCGACTGATGTATCACGGAGAAAGATTCAACGCCTGGACCCACCTGCTGGGGGCAATCGCGGCGTTTATCGGCGGCATCTGGCTGGTGGTGTTGGCCAGCCTGGATGGCAGCCCGTGGAAGATCGTCAGCGTGGCGATCTATTCCTTCACCTTGCTGGTGCTCTACAGCGTGTCCACGGTCTACCACAGCGTGCGCGGACGGGCGAAGAACATCATGCAGAAGGTTGATCATTTTTCGATCTACCTGCTGATTGCCGGCAGTTACACGCCGTTCTGCCTGGTGACCCTGCGCGGGCCCTGGGGCTGGACCCTGTTCGGCATCGTCTGGGGGCTGGCGCTGATCGGCATCCTCCAGGAGATCAAGCCGCGCTCCGAGGCGCGGATTCTCTCCATCGTGATCTACGCGGTGATGGGTTGGATCGTCCTGGTGGCGGTCAAGCCGCTGCTGGCGGCCCTGGGGCCAGCCGGCTTCGCCTGGCTGGCCACGGGCGGGGTGCTGTACACCGTGGGCATCATCTTCTTTGCCCTCGACAGCCGCCTGCGTCATGCCCACGGCATCTGGCACCTGTTCGTGATCGCCGGCAGCCTGCTGCATTTCGTCGCGATCCTGTTCTACGTCCTGTAGGGGCCGGCTGGCCGGCGCAGCGGGTCCTCTGGATTAGCACCGGGCTGGCGGACGCTTTCGCTGGCAAGCCAGCTCCTACGGGGCGGGGTGTTGTGGATTGGTGTAGGAGCCGGCTTGCCGGCGAAGAGGCCCTCTGGATTAGCACCGGGCTGGCGGACGCTTTCGCTGGCAAGCCAGCTCCTGCGGGGCGGGGTGTTGTGGATTGGTGTAGGAGCCGGCTTGCCGGCGAAGAGGCCCTCTGGATTAGCACCGGGCTGGCGGACGCTTTCGCTGGCAAGCCAGCTCCTACAAGGGGCGGTCGAGCTGGGCCTGGGCCTGGCGGGCGAAGATTTCCAGCAGGCTGGCCAGGGTGTGGGGCGGCGGTTCTGCGGCGCGGGTCACGGCGTACAGGGTGATTGGCAGCGGCGGGCTCAAGGGGCGGATAGCGGTGTTGGCCGTTGAGGCGCCCAGGGCGGTGAAGGGGTCGATCAGAGCCAGCCCGGCGCCGGACTCGACCATGGCCCGGGCCAGGGAATAGGTCTGCACGGCAATGCTCACCCGCGGCGGCGGCTCCACCGACTTGAGGTAGCTGTCGAGCCGGGCCGACAACGGGTCGGCGCTGCTCAGGCCAATCAGTGGCGCGTCCGCCAGCTCCTGCAGCGCCAGGGGCTGGCCGCGGCTGTGTTCGGGCCAGAAGCCCAGCGGCGCCAGGGCCACCAGCACGCCCTGAGCCAGGGGTTGGGCGCTCAGGCCCGGGTGATCCGGGGGTTGCAGGGTCAGCGCCAGGTCGATTTCGCGCATCAGCAGGTTCTGTACCAGCTCGCGGCTATGGGCGCTGGACAGTTCGCACAGGCTGTCCGGGTAAAGGCGGGTCCATTCACTGATGGCGGGCGGCAGCAAGGCCAGGGCCAGGGCCGGTGTGGCGCCGATGCGCAGGCTGTGGCCCGGAGCCCGGCGCAGGTTCTGGGCCAGGCGCCTTACCCCTTGCAGGCTCTCGCTGACCTTGTCCACTTCCCGCTCCAGCTCCAGGGCTTCCGGGGTTGGCTGCAACTTGCCCCGCACCCGCAGGAACAACGGGAAACCCAACTGCAGTTCGGCGTGCTGCAAAACCTTGGTCACCGCCGGCTGGGAGACATGCAGCAACTGCGCCGCGCCGCTGATGGAGCCGGTCTGGCGGATGGCCTGGAAAATCTCGATATGACGAAGGCGCATGGGGCAGTCCATAACCTTTGTTTCTGGGAGGTCCATCTTTATTCATTGTCCGGCGCCTGTCACCTGCCCCTAACCTTGGGCCATCGACCAACAGGCCAGGGGCAGTCATGAGTCAGCGGGTTTGCATCATTGGAGGGGGCGTCATCGGTTTGGCCAGTGCCTACGCCCTGGTCCGCCAGGGCTTCGAGGTGACGCTGGTGGAGGCGCAGGAGTCCCTGGGCAGCCAGACCAGTTTCGCCAACGGCGGGCAGCTGTCCTATCGCTATGTGGCGCCTCTGGCTGATGCCGGGGTGCCCTGGCAGGCCCTGGGCTGGATGCTCAAGGGCGACTCTCCGCTCAAGCTGCGGCCACGCCTGGACCCGGCGCAGTGGCGCTGGCTGGCGGGGTTCCTCGGTGCTTGCCGGCACTCGGTGAACCGGCGCAATGGCGCGCACCTGCTGCGCCTGGCGCTGCTCAGCCAGAGCACCCTGCAAAGCTGGCGCGAAGAGGATGGCCTACAGGGCTTCGACTGGCGGCGCAACGGCAAGCTGGTGACTTTCCGCGAGCAAAAAAGCTTCGAGCACGCCCGGCACAACCTGGCGGACAGCGGCCAGCAACAGGTGCTTTGCGCCGCCGAATGCACGGCCCTGGAACCGGCCCTGGGGGATACGCCCTTCGTCGGCGGTATCTATACCCCGGATGAAGAAGTGGCCGACTGCCACGCCTTCTGCCAGCAACTGGCCACGCGGCTGCGCGCTTCCGGGCGCTGCGAAATCCTACTGGGCCAGCGGGTGCGGGGCATTCGCCATGGGGGAGATAAGGTCCAGGCCATCGACCTGGGGGAGCGCGTGTTGCCGGTGGACCAACTGGTGCTGGCTGCCGGGCACCGCAGCGCCGAACTGCGCCTGCCCGGGCTCCAGCTGCCGCTGTATCCGCTCAAGGGCTACAGCCTCAGCGTGCCCATCGGCCCGCAGCACCGGGCGCCGGGCATCAGCATCACCGACTACAACCGCAAGATCGTCTATGCGCGTATCGGCCAGCAACTGCGGGTGGCGGCCATGGTCGACATCGTCGGCTTCGACCCGTCCCCGGACCCGGCTCGGCTGGCCTTGATGCGGCGTCAGGCCGAGCAGACCTTCGCCGCCGCCGGTGATTATGCGGCAGCCATCGAATGGGCCGGTATGCGTCCCGCCACTCCCAGCGGCGTGCCGCTGATCGGAGCCACCGCCTATCGCAATCTGTGGCTCAACCTTGGCCACGGCGCGCTGGGATTTACCCTGGCCTGCGGCAGTGGCCAGTTGCTTGGCGAACTGATCGGCCAGCGTTCCACCAGCATCGACATGCAGGGCCTGGCGCCCCGCGTCGCCTGAATGTTCAACAGGAGTCTTCAGATGAGTATCCAGCGTATCCACAGCAACAATCGCCTCAGCGGCGCCGTCACCTTTGCCGAACTGGTGTTCCTTTCCGGCCAGGTGCCGGGCTCTAGCAGCGACATCGGCGGTCAGACCCGGGAGGTCCTGGAGAAGATCGACGCCTTGCTGGTCGAAGCCGGCAGTGACAAGGATCATCTGCTCAGCGCAACGCTCTACCTCAAGGACATCCAGGCGGACTTCGCGGCCATGAACGTGGTCTGGTCGGCCTGGCTGTCTCCGGGCCAGGCACCGGCTCGCACTACCTTGCAGGCGGCCCTGGCACGTCCGGAGATCCTCATCGAAATCAGCGTCATCGCTGTTCGCCGCTGAATCACTTCTACCCACAACGGAGAATAACAATGCATAAGATCACGTTGCTCGGCTGCACCCTGGGACTGTTGTTCAGCGCCATTTCCCACGCCAGCGAAGTGCCCCTGGACGGCACCCTGGCCAAGATCGCCAATAGCTCCACCATTACCTTGGGTTATCGCGATGCATCGGTGCCGTTCTCCTATGTTGGCGACAACAGTGGCCAGCCCATGGGGTATTCGGTGGAACTGGCGGGCAAGGTGGTGGAGCGCATCCAGCAGCAGTTGCACCTGCCCAACCTGAAGGTGAAATACAACCTGGTGACCTCGCAGACCCGCATTCCCCTGGTGCAGAACGGCACCGTGGACCTGGAGTGCGGTTCCACCGGGGTGACGGCCGAGCGGCAGAAGCAGGTGGCGTTCTCCTACGGTTTCATCTACGTCAAAGGCCAGTTGCTGACCGCCAAGGACAGCGGGATCAAGAGCTTCGCCGACCTGCGGGGCAAGAACGTGGTGACCACGGCGGGGACCACCAACGAGCGTTTTCTCAAGAGCTACAACGTCGAGCACAAGATCGACATGTTCGTGATCAGCGCCAAGGACCACGGCGAGGCCTTCCAGATGCTCCAGTCGGGGCGTGCGGCGGCGTTCTACATGGACGATGCGTTGCTGTACGGCGAGCGGGCCAAGGCCCGGGATCCGCACAACTGGGTGGTGGTGGGGGAAGAACAGTCGCGGGAGATCTACAGCTGCATGGTGCGCAAGGATGACCCGCAGTTCCTGGCCCTGGTCAATGGCGCCCTGGCGGACCTGTACCGCTCCGGGGAAATCAACGGCATTTACCAGCGCTGGTTCCAGCAGCCGATTCCGCCCAAGGGCCTGAACCTGGAATTCCCCATGACCAGTGAACTCAAAGCGATCATCGCCCAGCCCACCAGCGATCCGGTGCAATAGCCACCACCAGGAGGGGTTAGAAATCGCCCCACAGTTGCTGGGCCACGGCCAGGGCCACCACCGGGGCGGTTTCGGTACGCAGCACCCGCGGCCCCAGGCGCGCGGGGAGGAAACCGGCGCTGTGGGACAGTTCCACTTCGGCGTCTGTCAGGCCGCCTTCAGGGCCAATGAGGAACGCCAGGCTGGCAGGCTTGGCGTGGCTTTCCAGGGGCTGGGCCACGGGGTGCAGCACCAGCTTCAGGTCGGCCCGGGCCTGCTTGATCCAGTCCGCCAGCAGCACGGGTGGGTGGATCACCGGGACCTGTGAGCGGCCGCACTGTTCGCAGGCGCTGATGGCCACCTGGCGCCAGTGCAGCAGGCGCTTGTCGGCGCGTTCGTCCTTGAGCCGCACTTCGCAGCGCTCGCTGAAGATCGGGGTGATCTCGCTGACCCCAAGCTCGGTGGCTTTCTGGATCGCCCAGTCCATGCGCTCGCCCCGGGACAGGCCCTGGCCCAGGTGAATCCGCAGGGGCGATTCTGCCTGGCCGGCGAAGCTTTCATTCAGCTGGACCCGAACCCGCTTCTTGCCCACTTCCACCAGAGCCCCGCGAAACTCGGTACCCGAGCCATCGAACACCTGCAGGGCAGCACCTTCGGCCATGCGCAGTACGCGCCCGATGTAGTGTGCCTGGGCTTCCGGCAACTCGTGTTCGCCTAGGCTCAGGGGGGCGTCGATAAAGAAGCGGGACAATCTCATCTGGGTTCTCTGTTGAATGTGAATCGGTGGAAAGCGTTCTGTGGCGAGGGAGCAAGCTCCCTCGCCACAACTAACGACCTGCTCTAGCCCGGATCGCGAAAGCCGGGGTGGAAGTCCTTGGGCACCGCCACGCTGACCTGGTCGCGGGTGGCGATATCGATGCCTTCACTGGCGACTTCGGCGAGGAAGTCGATCTGTTCCGGGGTGATCACGTACGGCGGCAGGAAATACACCACGCTGCCCAGGGGACGCAACAGGGCGCCGCGTTCCAGGGCGTGCTGGAAGACTTTCAGGCCGCGGCGTTCCTGCCAGGGGTAGGCGGTCTTGCTGGCCTTGTCCTGGACCATCTCGATGGCCAGGACCATGCCGGTCTGGCGTACTTCGGCAACGTGGGGGTGGTCCACCAGGTGCGCGGTGGCGCTGGCCATGCGCCGGGCAAGCGCGTGGTTGTTCTCCACCACCTTGTCCTGCTCGAAGATATCCAGGGTCGCCAGGGCCGCGGCACAGGCCAGCGGGTTACCGGTGTAGCTGTGGGAGTGGAGGAAGGCGCGCAGGGTCGGGTAGTCGTCGTAGAAGGCGCTGTAGACATCGTCGGTGGTCATGCACGCGGCCAGGGGCAGGTAGCCGCCGGTCAGGGCCTTGGACAGGCACAGGAAATCCGGGCGGATGCCGGCCTGCTCGCAGGCGAACATCGTGCCGGTGCGGCCGAAACCCACGGCGATCTCGTCATGGATCAGGTGCACGCCATAGCGGTCGCAGGCTTCGCGCAGCAGCTTGAGGTACACCGGGTGATACATGCGCATGCCGCCGGCGCCCTGGATCAGCGGCTCGACTATGACCGCGGCCACTGTTTCGTGGTGCTCGGCCAGGGTCTGCTCCATGGCGGCGAACAGGTTCCGCGAGTGTTCTTCCCAGCTCATGCCTTCGGGCCGCAGGTAGCAGTCCGGGCTCGGCACCTTGAGGGTGTCCAGCAGCAGGGCCTTGTAAGTCTCGGTGAACAGCGGCACATCGCCCACTGACATGGCGGCGATGGTTTCGCCGTGGTAGCTGTTGCTCAGGGTGACGAAGCGCTTCTTGTTCGGTTGGCCGCGGTTGATCCAGTAGTGAAAGCTCATCTTCATCGCCACTTCGATGCATGACGAACCGTTGTCGGCGTAGAAGCAGCGGGTCAGGCCTTCGGGGGTGATCTTGACCAGGCGCTCGGACAACTCGATCACCGGCTGGTGGCTGAAGCCGGCGAGGATCACGTGTTCCAGCTGGTCCACCTGGTCCTTGATGCGCTGGTTGATGCGCGGGTTGGCGTGGCCGAACACATTGACCCACCAGGAGCTGACCGCATCCAGGTAGCGTTTGCCTTCGAAGTCTTCCAGCCAGACGCCTTCGCCTCGCTTGATGGGGATCAACGGCAGCTGTTCGTGGTCTTTCATCTGGGTGCAGGGATGCCACAGCACCGCAAGATCGCGTTGCATCCACTGGTTATTCAGGCCCATGTACAGTCTCCTGGAAGCGGCCCGCCAACGGCGCGGGCGAACAATCGGGCAAGCCTATGCAATGCATGGCCGCGGGACAACCTATTGTGCAAGGCGCGCCACGGCGTGATGCGTCAGGTGCAAAGACGCCGCCTGCAAGACCCAGGGCACGGCACGAGGGAGCAAGGAGGCTGGCTTGGCGTGAGGCTTAATCTTTTCTTAACGCGTTCGGTCCAGACTACTGATCGTATTTCTCGATATTTCAAAGCAAAAAATTCCGCTTTAATTCGATAGGTAAATCGCTAGTCTTGATCTGCGTTTCTTACAGGATGCAACTGATGCAGTTACGTAATTCTTCTTCTCGCTATGGTTGGATCAGCATTGTTCTGCACTGGGGCGTGGCCCTGGCGGTGTTTGGTCTGTTCGCCCTGGGCCTGTGGATGGTCGGCCTCGACTACTACAGCACCTGGCGCAAAGACGCGCCGGACCTGCACAAGAGTATCGGCCTGACACTGTTTGCAATCATGCTGCTGCGGGTGTTGTGGCGGTGGGTCAGCCCACCGCCGCCGGCCCCGGCCAACCATGGGCCGCTGACCCGCCTGGGGGCCAAGCTGGGGCACGCGTTCCTCTACCTCGGCCTGTTCGCGGTCATGATTGCCGGTTACCTGATCTCCACCGCCGACGGCGTGGGTATCCCGGTGTTCGGCTTGTTTGAAGTTCCTGCCCTGATCTCCGGACTACCGGACCAGGCAGATGTAGCAGGTGTGGTGCATCTGTACCTGGCCTGGGCACTGGTGATCTTTGCCGGTATCCATGGCCTGGCTGCGCTGAAGCACCACTTTATCGATCGTGATGCGACCCTTACCCGTATGCTGGGTCGCAAAGCCTGATGTTCAACCTTGACTCAAAAGGAATAGAAAGCATGTTGAAAAAGACTCTCGCCGCTCTGGCAATCGGATCTGCTGTATTGGCGGCCGGTCAAGTGATGGCAGCGGACTACGTGATCGACAAGGAAGGCCAGCATGCCTTCGTCGACTTCAAGATCAGCCACCTGGGCTACAGCTTCATCACCGGTACCTTCAAGGACCTGGACGGCAAGTTCAGCTTTGACGCGGCCAAGCCGGAAGACGCCAAGATCGAAGTCAACGTGCGCACCGCCAGCGTGTTCACCAACCACGCCGAACGTGACAAGCACATCACCAGCAAGGACTTCCTGGACGCTGGCAAGTTTGCCGACGCCAAGTTCGTCTCCACCAGCGTCAAGCCCACCGGCAAGAACGCCGACGGCAAGCTGACCGCTGACGTGGCCGGCGACCTGACCCTGCACGGCGTGACCAAGCCAGTCGTGGTCAAGGCCACCTTCCTGGGTGAAGGCAAGGACCCATGGGGCGGCTACCGTGCCGGCTTCGAAGGTACCACCAGCATCAATCGCCAGGATTTCGGCAAGATGATGGACCTGGGCCCGGCCTCCAACAATGTCGACCTGTACATCAGCTTCGAAGGCGTGAAAGCGAAGTGATGCTTCGTCTGTAGCCGCTGCCGCAGGCTGCGACAAGGCCCGCAGGGCCTTCGCGATCTCCCCCGCACAGCCCTTATAGGACTGATCGCAACCTGCGAAAGCAAAAAAACGCCCCCGACCACAAACCGGGGGCTTTTTTTATTGCCCGTCATGAAACACGGTGAGCCGGTCAGGTCCTGGCACCGGGTTCCCCGTCGTTCGCAGCCTTCGGCAGCGGCTACAGAAACGCCCTCGACCAGCCACCATGAAAAACGCCCCGGGCCTTGCGGCCAGGGGCGTTTTTCATTTCAGCGCGAGGCTCAGCGGTTGCGGGTCAGCAGCGCCGGCTTTTCGCCCCGTGGACGGCTTGGCAACTGATCCAGCTGCTCAGGCGTCGGGAAACGATCGGCCTTGGATTCCTTGTGCATGATCTTCGGCTGGTTGCCCCGAGGATTCTGCACGGCCGGTTCCTGGCGTGGCTGATCGTCACGGTTCGGGCGGCGATTGCGCGGCTCGTCGCGACGGCCCTGGCTGTCACGAGGGGCGCCGTTGCGCGGGCCGCCACTGCGCTTGGCCGGCGCGGTGCCGGTGGTGCTGCCGTTGCTGTTGCGCGGGTTGCCGGAACGACCCTGGCCACCACCGGCACCGCCGCGTGGCGGATTGCCAGCGCCCGCACCCTGGGCCGGAGCCCCTGGGCGGCGGCCGCGGCCCTGGTTGTTCTTGTTCTGGTACGGGCTGACGTAGTCAGCGCGGTTACCGAAGTTGTCCACGTCGTCGTCGAGGAACTCGTCCGGTGCGCGATCGGCACGGGGCGTCGGTTGACGCTGTTCGCGGGCCGGGGTGCCCTCACGAGGCTTCTGCTCGCGGGCCGGGCGTTCGCCACGGGCGGGTTTTTCCTTGCCGCCCTTGTCCTTGCCCTTGTCCTTGCGACCGCCACCACCGCCACCGCCGTTCGGGCCATCGCCGCGTGGGCCACGGGGATTGCGCGGGTTGCGCACATCCGGACGCTCGCGCACTTCCGGCTTCTCGGCTTCCACTGCGCTGGCATCGAAGCCCATCAGGTCACCGTCGGCGATCTTCTGCTTGGTCATGCGCTCGATGCTTTTCAGCAGTTTCTCTTCGTCCGGAGCCACCAGGGAGATGGCTTCGCCGGAGCGACCGGCACGGCCGGTACGGCCAATACGGTGCACGTAGTCTTCGTCGACGTTAGGCAGTTCGAAGTTGACCACGTGAGGCAGTTGGTCGATATCCAGGCCGCGGGCGGCGATATCGGTGGCGACCAGGATCCGCACTTCGCCGGCCTTGAAGTCGGCCAGCGCTTTGGTACGGGCGTTCTGGCTCTTGTTGCCGTGGATCGCCACAGCGCTCAGGCCGTGCTTGTCCAGGTACTCGGCCAGGCGGTTGGCGCCGTGCTTGGTCCGGGTGAACACCAGGACCTGTTCCCAGGCGCCGGCGGTGATCAGGTGCGCCAGCAGGGCACGCTTGTGGCTGGCCGGCAGGCGGAAGACCCGCTGCTCGATACGCTCCACCGTGGTGTTCGGCGGGGTCACTTCGATGCGCTCGGGGTTGTGCAGCAGCTTGCCGGCCAGGTCCGTGATGTCCTTGGAGAAGGTCGCGGAGAACAGCAGGTTCTGGCGCTTGGCCGGCAGGCGGGCGAGGACTTTCTTGACGTCATGGACGAAGCCCATGTCGAGCATGCGGTCGGCTTCGTCGAGAACCAGGATTTCCACGTGGGACAGGTCGACGCTGCCCTGGCCAGCCAGGTCCAGCAGACGGCCGGGGCACGCCACCAGCACATCGACGCCACGGGCCATGGCCTGAACCTGCGGGTTCATGCCGACGCCGCCGAAGATGCAGGCGCTGACGAACTTCAGGTCGCGGGCGTACAGCTTGAAGCTGTCATGCACTTGCGCGGCCAGCTCGCGAGTGGGGGTCAGGACCAGTACGCGGGGTTGGCGCGGGCCGTGACGCTGGGATTTGTCCGGATGACCGTTGGGAAACAACCGTTCCAGGATCGGAAGGGCGAAACCGCCGGTTTTACCAGTACCTGTCTGTGCCGCGACCATCAGATCGCGACCTTGCAACACGGCGGGAATGGCCCGCTGTTGCACCGGAGTAGGCTGGGTGTAGCCGGCGGCTTCGATGGCGCCGACTAAAGCCTCGGAGAGACCGAGGGAAGCAAAGGACATGAGTAATCCTGTTTTAGTGAGGGCTTGGCCCAAAGGGATAATCTTGCCGGGCGTGAATGGCGTTTAAGAGGACGCTATCCCGTCCGGTCCTGCTGGCCTGAAGGGTCATTCACCGGCGGCTCGCGCGGGCCGGTTGGCTGCGCAGTAGCGGGGTGGAGAGGCCTTGAACAGGGTCCAGCGTCCGGGCGTGAGCCTGGCGGGAGGCCGGAGTATAACAGAGCAATCAGTGTGCGCTGCTTTCCTGCTGCTCAACGGTTTTTTCTGACTCGCGGGTTGATGAAGACCTGACCGGCGGCAGAGCAGGTTCAGCACCGTACTTGGCGCTCAGTTGGGCGTAGGCCGGTTCGCGCTTGAAGCGCTTCAGTTCGGCGCCGAAGCGCTGTACCAGCAGGTCCATGCCGGCATTGCGGCGCACGGCCAGGTATTGGCTCTGGCGGCTGATGACAGTGGGGTTCTGGCTGACCTGGTCACGCAGCCCCAGGCTGTCCAGCAGGTGCTGGCCGACCCGTTTGTCGGTAATCAGCAGGTCGATCCGCCCCAGCAGCAGCTTGCCGAAATTGGCTTCGTGGGTGGGGGCCGGTTCGCGGTTGAACAGGGTCGAGTTGCTGAAATCGTCGCTGTACAGATAGCCGGGGGAAGTGCCGATGGTCAGGCCCTTGAGTTCGTTCAGGCGCTTGAACGGGTGTGGGCGCTGGTTGGCATAGAACATCACGAACTCCACGTCCGAGAGCGGCTCGTTGGGGTAGAGCAGGGTGCCGTCGCGCTGGTCGCTGTGGAAGATGTCCAGGGCGCCATCGGCCTGGCCGGTTTCCAGCATCGCCAGGCAGCGTTTCCAGGGCAGGAACTGCCACTGCACCTCTATGCCCAGGCGCTGGAAGACAATGGCGGTGGTTTCGTAGTCCAGGCCCTTGGCCGTGCCATTTTCCTCATAGACATAGGGCGCCCAGGGTTCGGTGACAATGCGCAGCTTCTCGCCATGGGCGGCAAGGCTCAGGCAAGTGCAGAGAAAGGTGGTCAGCAACCGGGCTATGACGGACATTGCTGGAGATTACGACGAGAGATCATGCAATTGCTAGAGGCAGTTCCGGACGCTCTAGCTCAAGGCTGCTGCAAACAAAAAGGCCCCGGTTTTCACCAGGGCCCGGAGCTTGGGTTGCAGCCTGTCAGCGTGGCAGCTGGAGGTTGCTCCAGATCGCCAGGCTCGGGTCGGCCTGGTTCAAGGTATAGAAGTGCAGTCCGGGTGCGCCGCCCTGGAGCAGGCGTTCGCACATGTCACTGATTACCTGTTCACCGAAGGCCTGGATGCTGGCGCTGTCATCGCCATAGGCTTCCAGCTGCTTGCGGATCCAGCGCGGAATCTCTGCGCCGCAGGCGTCGGAGAAGCGCGCCAGCTTGCTGTAGTTGGTGATGGGCATGATGCCCGGCACGATCGGGATGTTCACGCCCATCTTCTGCACGCGCTCGACGAAGTAGAAGTAGCTGTCGGCGTTGAAGAAGTACTGGGTGATCGCGCTGTCGGCACCGGCATTGGCCTTGCGCACGAAGTTGACCAGGTCTTCCTCGAAGTTGCGCGCTTGCGGGTGCATTTCTGGGTAGGCGGCGACTTCGATATGGAAGTGGCTGCCGGTTTCCTCGCGGATGAAGCTCACCAGGTCATTGGCGTAGCGCAGTTCACCGCTGGCCATGCCCATGCCCGAAGGCAGGTCGCCACGCAGGGCGACAATGCGCTTGATGCCGGCTGCCTGGTACTGCTGCAGCAGGCCGCGCAGGTCGTCCTTGCTGTCGCCGACGCAGGACAGGTGCGGCGCCGCAGGGACTTTAACTTCGCTCTCCAGTTGCAGCACGGTGTTGACCGTGCGATCACGGGTCGAGCCGCCGGCACCGTAGGTGCAGGAAAAGAAATCGGGGTTGTAGCCGGCCAGCTGACGGGCAGTGGCGAGCAGTTTTTCATGCCCAGCATCGGTCTTGGTGGGGAAGAACTCGAAGCTGTAGCGACGATCTTTGGACATGGAGGGGACCTCCAGTTGCAAGTAACAGGCGGCAAGCGCCAAGAAAAAGCGGAGGTGCGCTGGTTTCTTGTGCCTGCAGCCTGCTGCTTGAAACTGCTATAGCGATTAGGGCAAGCACCAGGTCAGTTGCAGCAAGCAGAGCTTTTGGCTCTTTGCTTGCCGCTGATGACTTGCCGCCTGCAGCTGCTCTTAGTAGCGGTAGGCGTCTGGCTTGAACGGGCCTTCGACGGTTACGCCGATGTATTCAGCCTGTTGCTTGGTCAGTTGAGTGACCACGCCGCCGAAGCCGCGAACCATTTCCAGGGCCACTTCTTCGTCGAGTTTCTTCGGCAGTACTTCAACAGTCAGGCGCTCGGCTTTCTGGGCCGGCGACAGGTCGGCGTACTTCTGGCCGAACAGGAAGATCTGTGCCAGGACCTGGTTGGCGAACGAACCGTCCATGATGCGGCTTGGGTGACCGGTGGCGTTGCCCAGGTTCACCAGGCGGCCTTCGGCCAGCAGGATCAGGTAGTCGTCGTTCTGTGCATCGAAATCGCCAGGGCCGGTGCGGTGGATCTTGTGCACCTGTGGCTTCACTTCTTCCCATGCCCAGTTCTTGCGCATGAAAGCGGTGTCGATTTCGTTGTCGAAGTGGCCGATGTTGCAGACCACGGCACGCTTTTTCAGGGCCTTGAGCATGTTTGCGTCGCAAACATTGACGTTACCGGTGGTGGTCACGATCAGGTCGATCTTGCCCAGCAGGGCTTTGTCGATGCTGGCTTCGGTGCCGTGGTTGATACCGTCGATGAACGGCGAAACCAGCTCGAAACCGTCCATGCAGGCTTGCATGGCGCAGATCGGGTCCACTTCCGAAACCTTGACGATCATGCCTTCCTGACGCAGGGACTGGGCCGAGCCCTTGCCCACGTCACCGTAGCCGATGACCAGCGCTTGCTTGCCGGACAGCAGGTGGTCGGTGCCGCGCTTGATGGCGTCGTTCAGGCTGTGACGGCAGCCGTACTTGTTGTCGTTCTTGCTCTTGGTCACCGAGTCGTTGACGTTGATCGCAGGAACCTTCAGCTCGCCCTTGGCCAGCATGTCCAGCAGGCGGTGCACGCCGGTGGTGGTTTCTTCGGTCACGCCGTGAACGCGGTCCAGTACCTGTGGGTACTTGTCGTGCAGCAGCTGGGTCAGGTCGCCGCCGTCGTCGAGGATCATGTTGGCGTCCCAAGGCTTGCCATCCTTGAGGATGGTCTGCTCCAGGCACCACTCGTACTCTTCTTCGGTCTCGCCTTTCCAGGCGAACACAGGAATGCCGGCAGCGGCGATGGAGGCTGCAGCCTGGTCTTGAGTCGAGAAAATGTTGCAGGACGACCAGCGTACTTCGGCACCCAGGGCAACCAGGGTTTCGATCAGCACGGCGGTCTGGATGGTCATGTGGATGCAGCCGAGGATCTTGGCGCCCTTGAGTGGCTGTTCAGCCAGGTACTTGCGGCGCAGACCCATCAGGGCCGGCATTTCCGATTCGGCGATGATGGTTTCGCGACGACCCCAGGCAGCCAGGGAGATGTCGGCGACTTTGTAGTCGGTAAAACCTGCAGGCGTGTTTACAGCGCTCATCAAGAGCCTCCATTCGTAGTGTGCGAATGGGCGCCGTTGTGCGTTTAGTGTCCATACAGGGAGCCCTGTACCAACAACGCCCCATCCGAGCCTGACAGGTCATGCCTGCTGCAGCGCCCCTCGGACAGGTGGCGGGAAAACGGTATCAAGTGCAGATGACCGTTTTGAAACGGTGGCGATTATAGCCGCCTGAGCCAGACTTCCAAAAGTGTTTATGTCACCTGGATGAAGATCGTTAATCGCGACCATAGTCGATGTTGCGTAGAGCATGACTGCCCGGTCTGCCATTATGCCGGGCATCAATTGGCAGGACGGTCAGGAGTGCATATGAATTTCCACACCCGCAAGTGGGTAAAACCCGAAGACCTTAACCCCAACGGCACGCTGTTCGGCGGCAGCCTGTTGCGCTGGATCGACGAAGAAGCGGCGATCTACGCCATTGTCCAGCTGGGCAACCAGCGAGTCGTGACCAAGTACATCTCGGAAATCAACTTCGTCAGCGCCTCGCGCCAGGGCGACATCATCGAGCTGGGTATCACCGCCACCGAATTCGGTCGTACCTCGATCACCCTGACGTGCGAAGTGCGCAACAAGATCACTCGCAAATCCATTCTCACGGTGGAGAAGATGGTCTTCGTCAACCTGGGGGAAGACGGCCTGCCGGCGCCTCACGGCCGCACCGAAATCAAATACGTCAAAGACCAGTTCAAGGATGACGCTTCCGACGCCTGATGCCTTGCGCAGAAAGGAACAGCCCCGAGCCCAGCGTGTCGTAGCTAAATGACCCGCCTGGTTCAGGAGCCTTATGGACGCGCAAAAAGATGGCAAGACCCCCGGCCTCTCTGCTCAAGAGCAGCATGAGGTCGACCATAACCAGCCGCCCCGCGCGGCGGTCCTGCATGAAATCATCCGCACCCAGGGCGACCAGGAACTGGAGCGCACTGTCGCAGCCCTCTGGTGGTCGGCCCTGGCTGCCGGCCTGACCATGGGCCTGTCGCTGATGGGCATGGGCCTGCTCAACTCCCGCCTGCCCGACGGCGAGGCCTTCAAGGTCATTGCCAGCTTTGGCTATTGCGCGGGTTTTCTGGCGGTGATTCTGGCGCGCCAGCAACTGTTCACGGAAAACACCCTGACTGCCGTGCTGCCGGTGATGAGCAAGCCGAGCCTGAACAACTTCGGGCGCTTGCTGCGCTTGTGGGGCGTGGTGCTGGTGGGCAACCTGTGCGGCACCCTGCTGGTGGCCTATGTGATGCTGCACTTGCCGATTTTCGACGGCAAGACCGATCAGGCCTTTCTGGAAATCGGCCGCAAGGTCATGGAGAACGACAGAGCGCAGATGTTCGCCAAGGGCATCATCTCCGGCTGGATGATTGCCACCATGGTCTGGATGATCCCGTCCATGGAGAGCGCCAAGCTGTGGATCATCATCCTGATCACCTATCTGATGGCGCTGGGGGATTTCACTCACATCGTGGTGGGCTCGGCGGAAGTGTCCTACCTGGTATTTGCCGGCGAGTTGCCGTGGCGGGATTTCTGGATGGTGTTCGCCGGGCCGACCCTGGCCGGGAATATCATTGGAGGCAGTTTCATCTTCGCCCTGATCAGCCATGCCCAGGTGCGTAGTGAAAGTGGCAAGCCGAACAGGAACGCGGACCGGGCACCGGCGCCCGATCCGCGGCAGATCAAGAAATGATCAGTGGGCCTCGGCCTTGGCCGCCGGGGCATCCTGGGTGACATGGCGCACCAGTTTGCCGATGGTCAGACCCTGCAGCAGGATCGACGACAACACCACGATGTAGGTGATGCTCAGCACCAGGTCACGCTCCGGCCCCAGGGGCAGGGCCAGCGCCAGCGCCACCGAGACGCCACCGCGCAAGCCGCCCCAGGTCAGCACGCGGATAGTGCCCCGGGGCACGCTGCGCCAGCGCCGCAACAGGAGGATTGCCGGGGCCACGGTGAGCACGCGAGAGAGCACGATGGCCACGGCCAGCAGGCTGGCGGCCGCCAGGTGCAGCCAGTTGAACGGCAGCAGCAACAGCTCCAGGCCGATCAGGGCGAACAGCAGGGCATTGAGCATGTCGTCGAGCAACTCCCAGAAACCGTCCAGGTAGCGCCGGGTCATGTCGTTCATCGCCAGGTTGCGTCCCAGGTTGCCGATGATCAGGCCGGCAACCACCATGGCAATCGGCGCCGAGACGTGCAGCTCGCTGGCCATCGCCGAACCACCGATGACCAGGGCCAGGGTCAGCATCACTTCGATCTGGTGCTGCTCGATGCTCTTGATCATCAGATACACCAGGTAGCCGATCAGCCCGCCGAACAGTACGCCGCCAATGGCCTCATGCACGAACAGCCAGGCCGTGGCAGCCACGGTCGGGGTTTCCCCCAGTTGAGCGATGCCCAGCAGCACGGTGAACACCACTACCGCGGTGCCGTCGTTGAACAGCGATTCGCCGACGATGGTGGTCTTCAGCGGCTTGGAAGCGTTGGCGGTACGCAGCACACCCAGCACGGCAATCGGGTCGGTGGGGGAAATCAGCGCGCCGAACAGCAGGCAGTAGAGAAAGCTCACGTGCCAGCCGAACAGGCCGAAGATCCAGTAGGCCAGGCTGCCGATGACGAAGGTGGCGATCAGCACGCCGACCGTGGCCAGCAGGCCGATGGGCCAGCGGTAGCTGCGCAGGTCGTTGAGGTTGACGTGCAGGGCGCCGGCGAACAGCAGGAACGACAGCATCCAGTTCATCAGCAGATCGCCGAAGTCGATCTTGCCAATCAATTCTTCCACATGTTCTTCCAGGCCGGGGTAGCCCAGGTAGCTCAGGCCTTGCAGCAGCAGCGAGAACAGCAGGGCGGTGACCATCACGCCGATGGTCGGTGGCAAGCCGATAAAGCGGAAGTTGACGTAGGTGAGCAGCGTCGTCAGGCAGATAAAGGCAGCGACAAGTTCAAGCATCCGGACTCCTTTGGATGATTACAGAAAAAGCGACCTGAATGCTTTCAGGCTAAGGGTTTGATGTACCGGCGTCGGCGAGGGACACAGTTTTCGCCATCGTCGCCTGACCGCAGCCATTGACCACAGCCTCGACCCGACGTTGCAGGCACTTGGGGAAAAGTACCTCGAACATGCCCATGTTGCCGAATTGGCTGCTGGCACTGCCAAATGCGCCGGTAGCCCGTGCAAGCAGGGCCGCAGGCATGCGAGGATTCCCGGCTTCTGCCCGGATGTGCGGTATCCGGCTTTTTCAGGCAACCAGGGAGTGCAAGGTGCTGGCGACAAGTCTGGTTTTGGTGGCGGCGTTGTTGCACGCAGCCTGGAACACCCTGATCAAGTTCAGTGGCGAGCGCTTGCTGGTGGTGGCCTGCATGGACACCGTGGCCCTGCTGTTCGTGGCCATCATGCTGTTTTTTCTCGAATCCCCACCACTGGAGATCTGGCCCTGGATCATCGCCTCGGCGGCATTCGAGCTCTTGTATCGATATCTGCTGATCCAGGCCTATCGCGTGGGGGATCTCGGGCTGGTGTACCCGTTGATGCGCGGACTTTCGCCATTGGTGGTGCTGGCGTTGACCCTGGTCTTCGCCGGCGAGGCGCTGAGCACTCAGCAGGTCCTAGGCATTCTGCTGATTCCCTTCGGCATGCTCTGCCTGCTCTGGCAGGGCGGCGGCGGGGCACGGTTGCCCTGGTCGATGCTGCCGGTGGTGGCGCTGATCGGCCTGTGCATCGGTTGCTACACCTATATTGACGGCCAGGCGCTGCGCCGCTGGTCGCACCCGCTGGATTATCTGACCTGGGTCACGCTGCTCAGCGCCTGGCCCTTTCCGCTGGTGGCGGTGGTCTGGAAGCGCCCGGCCTTTGCCCTGTTCTGGCGCGAGCAGTGGCGCCTGGGGCTGAGCGTCGGGTTTTGCGTGTTGTTCAGCTACGCTCTGGTGCTTTGGGCCATGCAACTGGGATCGATCGCCGAAGCGGCTGCGTTGCGTGAAATCAGTGTGATCCTGGTGGTGCTGTTCGGCATGCGCTACCTGAAAGAACCTTTCGGCCGGCCACGGCTCTTAGCCTGTGGACTGGTGCTGATTGGCATGTTGGTGATGAAGTTCTGAAGGCTCCCTAAAAACTCTAAAAAAGGATTTGCTCCATGACTGTCGCTTTCTGGTGTGTGTTGATTGCAATCATCCTGCCCTATCTCTGTACTGCCATCGCCAAGGGCGCCGGCAAATACGGGCTTCGCTACAACCATGACCCACGGGCGTTCCTGAGTACTCTGGAGGGTTTGCCCAAGCGTGCCCACAACGCGCAGCTCAACGGTTTCGAGGTGACCCCGGCATTCGCTGCGGCGGTGATCATCGCCCATGTAGCAGGTAACGCCGAGCTGGTGACGATCAACGTGCTGGCGGTGCTGTTTATCACCAGCCGCCTGCTGTACATGATCTGCTACCTGGCGGACTGGGCGATCCTGCGGTCCCTGGTGTGGTTCGTGGGCATGGGCCTGATCGCCAGTTTCTTCTTCGTTTCAGTCTGAGACACCCTTTTGCAGGAGCCGGCAAGCCGGCTCCTGCAGGGGCTCAAGGGGCGTCGGGCACTTCCGGCACCTTGGGCAGCGCTACGCCCTTGGGCCAGAGCATCCAGATCTGGCCCTGCTGCTTCATGTCTCCGGCCAGTTGCCCCGCGGCATCGCCCGTGCCCCAGAACAGATCGGCGCGCACCTCACCGGTGATTGCGCCGCCCGTGTCCTGGGCGGCTACCGGCCGTACCAGGCTGCTGCCATCCGGGCGGGTGGTGGACAACCACAGCAGGCTGCCCAGGGGGATCACCTTGCGGTCCACGGCCACGCTATAGCCTGACGTCAGCGGTACGTTCAACGAGCCCCGCGGGCCTTCATTGCTATCCGGGTTGCGGTTGAAGAACACGTAGCTGGGGTTGCTGCCCAGCAGCTCGGGAATCCGTGCCGGGTGGGCCTTGGCCCAGGCGGCAATGGTGCCCATGGTCACGTCCTCTTTCTTCAGCTCGCCCTGGTCCACCAGCCAGCGGCCGATGGGACGGTAGGGGTGGCCGTTCTGGTCGGCATAGCCGATCCGCAATTGGCGCCCGTCATCCAGCTGGATTCGCCCGGACCCCTGGATCTGCAGGAATTGCAGGTCCATGGGGTCGGTCAGCCAGGCAATCACCGGGGCCTTGGTTCCCTTGCTTTCGATGGTCGCCGCATCGTCATAGGGCTTGAGTACCCGGCCTTCGAGCCGGCCACGCAGGCGCTTGCCCTTGAGCTCCGGGTAGAGGCTGTCCAGGGCGACGATGATCATGTCCTCCGGCACGCCGTATACCGGCACATTGGCCACCTGGGTCTGGGTCAGGCTGCCGGGATAGACCGGTTCGTAGTAGCCGGTGATCAGGCCGGTACTGCTGCCGTTGCCCGAGCGCAGGCCGTAGACCTGCAGGTGCTCCTTGAGAAAGCCGCGGATGGCCTCGGGGGTTTGCGGCACCGTCGCGGCTGCGGCGCAGGTGGCGCCCCACACCGGGTCGGCCTTGAGGCGGGTGCAGGCGCTGCGCCAGGAGCCGAAACCGGCCAGCAGGTCGTTGTCGGCGACGTTGGGCAGGGCGTCCCAGGTGGCGCTGTTGTAGGTGGCCAGGGCGTGGGTGGGGGCTGGCTTGGTATTGTCGCCGCCGTTGCAGCCAGCGAGCAGCGCCAGGGCCGGCAGGGCCCAGAGCAGATGGCGAGGCCAGCGGAGCGGGCTCGGGTTCATGCTGTATTTCCTTGAGAGGCTGCCCGCCGCATTGGTGATGGGGGACAACCCATATTATTAATAGGGCTATTGGTCTTTGCCGGGGAGGCGAGGATACTGGCCGCCGTTTCCGTGACCAGACCTGAAGCCACCATGACGCTAAAAAGACTTTCTGTTGTATTGCTGGCCTGCCTGACGCTTTCCGCCTGTGGCGGTGTCGATCCCAATTCTCCCCTGGGCCAGCGCAAGGCGATCTTCAAGCAGATGCTCAAGACCGGCGAGGACCTGGGGGGCATGTTGCGTGGGCGGATTCCTTTCGACGGCGCGCGCTTTGCCGAAGGCGCGGTGAAACTCGACAGCCTGTCCCATGAGCCGTGGAAGCACTTCCCCGAGGTCAAGGAAGAGGATCACAGCAGCGCCACCGATGACGTCTGGCGCAAGCAGGCGCGTTTCCAGGAGTTGGCCCGCACCCTGGAAGCCGCCACCGGTGAGCTGGTGACGATCAGCCAGGTCCAGCCCTACAAGGCCAGCAATCTGGGGCCGGCGGTGCAGAAGGTCGAGGATGCTTGCAGCGCCTGCCACAAAGAGTTCCGCAATCACTGATTGGCGGCTCTGCTGAGCAGGGCCGCGGCATCAGGTTGCTTACTTGTCCAGTTCGTCCAGGGCTTGCTGCAGTTCCTTGCGCGACTCGGCAAGCTTGTCCTTGCGCTTGTTGATCTTCTCCGAGTCACCTTTCTTCATGGCTTTTTCCAGGTCGGCCTGGCGTCGGCTGACCTCATGCTTGGCCTCAAGCACTTTGTTTTCCCGCTCTTTCTTCAGCGAGGCGTCGGTGCAGTGGGCGGTCACTTCGCTCAGGGCGCGCTCCAGGCCGGCCTGCTGATTGCTGTTGCCGTGGGCCTTGGCCTGTTCGATCTGGTTCATGATGGCCTGGCGCTTGGCGGCGCAGCCGGTCAGCTCGGGGGCCTGCTCGGCGGCCAGCAGTGGCGCGCTCATCAGGCTGCAGAGGGTCAGGGTGGCGAGCGATGGAAAAAGTTTCATTGAAGGCTCCAGGTGAAAAAGATCAAGAAATAACCAATAAAAATACTGACTGTTGTACCGGGAATGGGCTGTTGGAGCGTATTCCGGCTTGGGTGGTTCCACGTGCCATCGGGCTAAAAACCTTCGATACCGGCGCTGTTCAGGGCGCCTTGCAAGGCCAGGACCTCTGGAGCGCGAAAAAACGCCACCAGTTGTGCGGCCCGCTCCGCTCCGATACCGGCTTCATTCTGCCAGTCCAGGCTGCTTTTCATGGCCAGGGCCTGCCATGGCCCGCTCAGGTCGGCCGAGCCACTGGGCGGGATGCCGAGGGCTTTGAGCCAGCGTGGGAAGGGCTGTTGCCTGGCGCTGTGCAGGCTCTCGAGCAAACGCTTGCTGCTGCGATCACCAAAGCCGGCAATGTTAGCAAGCTCTGCCTGATCCAGGGTCAGCCAATCCAGCAGGCCTTTGATACGGCCTGTTTCAACCAGCCGGGCCCAGGTCCGGCTGCCGATATTCTGCAGGTTCAGGCCTTGTTTGCTGCTGAGCCAGGTCAGTCGGGCCAGAAATTGTTCCTCGCAGCCGGGTGATGGCTGCCAGCAACTCAGGAAGTGAAAGTCGGCTTCTCGCGGGGGCTGGATGCTTTGGCGCAGGGTGCTTCTGAGTACCACTTCATCCAGGCGCGGGATGCTCAACCCGGCGAGACTGATGGCTACCTGATCGCCGGGAACGATATCCAGGGATCGCCAGCGTTGCAGTGAGCCGAGACTGACACGGCGGATCTGCCGGTCGTCCAGGGTCACCGGCTCGATCTCCAGCAGGGGCGTGATGCGCCCCGTGCGGCCGATACGAAAATCGACTTGACGAACGCTGGCCAGCACCTGGGCGTAGGGGTACTTCCAGGCGGCAATCCAGTATGGGGCCTTGGCCTGCCAGCGTTCGGCGGCGGGACGCCGGCTTTGCCGCAGGATGATGCCGTCACTGGCAAAGGGCAGTGGCGAGCGATACCAGCGGGCCCGCCACTGTTGTGCATCGGCGAAGCCGCCTACGGGCCGGCTGTACTCGCGGGGTTCGACAAAGCCCAGGTCTGCCAGTTGTTCCAGGCGTTCGCTCAATGTAGCCGGGCCCTGGGGCCAGTCCCAGACAAACAGCCCGATCTGCGCGGCCTCCGCCGCTGTCAGCTGTTTGCGAGCCATCCAGCCTGCCACCCGGTTGCGCGCCTTGAGGCTGCCGGAGCGAGCCTGGACATGCTGCTCCAGGCGCAGATAGAGCTCTCCTTGCAGCAACAGGTCGACGGGCCGTGGCAGTCGTTTGGGTATGGCCTCGATTTGCCAGGCTGCACGGGTCCAGTCATGGCCATGCACGCCGTCGCCACGGCTGAGTGCTTGCTGGAACTGCCCCCGGTGGTAGATCAGGGTCACCGCTACGCCGTCGACCTTGGGTTGCGCCCAGATGTCGTCGCGGCCCTTGAGCCACCCCGTCACGGCATTGGCATCGGCGAGTTTTTCCACCCCTGTGTGGGGGATGGGGTGGCGGATGCTGCCCCCGGCGCCGAGCAGGGGCTGGTCCGTTGCCCGGGGAGCCTGGGGGAAGCACTGGCGCCAGGTGAGCAGGCGCTGGCGGGCCTGATCGTAGAGCTCATCCGCCACCAGTGATCGGCCGTCACGGTAATAGCTGCTATCCCAGCGCTGCAGTTGCTGCTGCAGGGCGGTGATTTCATCGGTGGCACGGGGAACCGGCCAGTCGGGGCAGGCGGCCTGGGCGAAGAATGGAGTGAGGCTCAGCAGCACAACGGCTCTTGGCAGCATGGGGAGCATCCTTGCTCTGTGGGTCATGCGCTAAAGGCTAGAGGGGATTGGCTGACGGCCGGGACGAAGGTGGTTGCGAGGTGTTTCCCCGTCAGGGAACACCTGTGTCCTTGCTCGCTCGGCCCCGTACCAGCAGCGGTTTGCAGGATGAGCAAGAAACCTCAGGCGACAAAAAAGCCCCGCCGGGCGAGCCGGGCGGGGCTTTGGATGTTGCCAGGTGAAGCTTACAGGCCGGCAGCGGCGCGCAGGGTGTCGGCGCGGTCGGTCTTTTCCCAAGTGAAGGTGGTGAAGGTGTCGTCACCCACGGTCTTGGTTTGCGGAGCCCGGCCGAAGTGACCGTAGGCAGCGGTTTCCTGGTACATCGGGTGCAGCAGGTCGAGCATGGTGGTGATTGCGTAGGGGCGAAGGTCGAACACTTCGCGTACCAGCTTGATGATCTTGTCGTCGCTGATCTTGCCGGTGCCGAAGGTGTTCAGCGAGATCGAGGTCGGTTGGGCCACGCCGATGGCGTAGGACACCTGGATCTCGCAGCGCTCGGCCAGGCCGGCGGCAACGATGTTCTTGGCCACGTAGCGGCCGGCGTAAGCGGCGGAACGGTCGACCTTGGATGGATCCTTGCCGGAGAACGCGCCACCGCCGTGACGGGCCATGCCGCCGTAGCTGTCGACGATGATCTTGCGGCCGGTCAGGCCGCAGTCACCCACCGGGCCACCGATGATGAACTGGCCGGTCGGGTTGATGTGGAACTGGGTGTCCTTGCTCAGCAACTCGGCAGGCAGCACGTGCTTGACGATCAGCTCCATCACGCCTTCGCGCAGGTCGTTGTAGGACACCTCGGGGTTGTGCTGGGTCGACAGCACCACGGCATCGATACCCACCACCTTGCCGCCTTCGTAGCGGCAGGTGACCTGGGATTTGGCGTCCGGGCGCAGCCAAGGCAGCAGGCCCGATTTGCGGGCTTCGGCCTGGCGCTGGACCAGTTGGTGCGAGAAGGTGATCGGCGCCGGCATCAGCACCTCGGTTTCGTTGCTGGCGTAGCCGAACATCAGGCCCTGGTCGCCAGCGCCCTGATCTTCCGGCTTGGCGCGGTCGACGCCCTGGTTGATGTCGGGGGACTGCTTGCCAATGATGTTCATCACGCCGCAGGTAGCACCGTCGAAGCCGACGTCGGAGCTGGTGTAGCCGATATCGCAGATCACATCGCGAACGATCTGTTCCAGGTCGACCCAGGCACTGGTGGTGACTTCGCCGGCAACAATGGCCACGCCAGTCTTGACCAGGGTCTCGACCGCTACGCGGGCGTGCTTGTCCTGGGCAATGATGGCGTCCAGCACCGCATCGGAAATCTGGTCAGCGATTTTATCCGGATGCCCTTCAGACACGGACTCGGAGGTGAAAAGGGAGTATTCGCTCATCTTGAAGGTTTCCTAAATTTACCGATGGTGAGTGTCGCCAGCCGGTCGCTGAAAATGGCGAACCTGGATCTGGAAACCATTACGTAAGCCTACATACAGGCTTTCCCCGGGAGTCAGTCCCGCAGCGGTGGCCCAACGGGCCAAATCATCTTGTTCGAACCCTAGCCAGAGATCGCCGCAAGCCTCTTTGGCCCAACTCTGGTTGTGGCTGCACAAGTCTGTCACTAACAGGCTGCCGCCTGGTTGCAGCAATTGGGCCATCTGCTTGAGGGCCTCGGCCGGCGCGGCGAAATGGTGCAGGACCATGTTCAGCACCACGCAATCGGCCTGCAGCTGTACACCGTTCAGTGCATCGGCCAATTGCAGGCTGACGTTAGCCAATGTTTCGCGTTCGCACAGCTGGCGTGCCAGCTCCAGCATCGCCGGGCTGTTGTCCAGCGCGGTAACCCGGGCAAAGCGTCGGGCCAGCTCGGGGAGAAATCCACCGTCGCCGGGGCCGACTTCAATGGCCGTGGCCACTGGGTCGAAACTCAGTTTGTCCAGCAGCGCCAGCACACTGTCGCGATACTGGGGCAGTCCTGCGATCAGGTCCTGCTGTGCGCGGAATTTTTCCGCCACCCGGGAAAAGAAGTCCTGGCTGGCTGCAGCCCGCTGCCGGTGCACCAGGCTGATCCGGGCCTGTACCTCGCCCGGCAGGTTCAGCTGGTCGACCTCTTCCAGCAAGGCTGCGTGCAGTTTGCCGCCCAGGAGCCCGGTATGGGGCAGGGCGCGGCGATAGAAAATCGCATTGCCTTCACGGCGGGTCGCCACCAGGCTGGCCTGGGCCAGGACCTTCAGGTGGTGGCTCATGCCCGACTGGCCGATGGCGAAGATCTGCGCCAGCTCCAGCACACCAAACGAATCGTTGCTCAGCGCGCGCAATACATTCAGCCGCAGGGGGTCGCCGCCGGCCTTGCACAGGGCCGCCAGTTCGTCGCAATCGTCATGGCTGATGGCAGGCGCGGGCAGGTTCATGGGGCAGCAGTCTAGAGATGCCCGCAAATGCTCGCAAGGCCAATATCAAAAAGTTTTGATATTGGTGCCTGTAGGGGCTTTTCCAGAGCCTCTGCTTCTACAGTCAACGAGCGGCGAAGGGGTTTCATCAATGGATTGTGTCTTCAACAGGGGAAAAACATGCCTGAGTGACTATCTGTCATTGCCCCCGCCTGACGCCTGAGGGAAAATGCAGGCCTTTTTTCCGTTTCGTTTTATTCAATCCCCAGGAGATCAGCGATGCCAAGCCGTCGTGAGCGTGCCAACGCCATTCGTGCCCTCAGCATGGATGCCGTGCAAAAAGCCAACAGCGGCCATCCAGGTGCCCCTATGGGTATGGCGGATATCGCCGAAGTACTTTGGCGTGACTACCTGAAGCACAACCCGAGCAACCCATCCTTCGCCGACCGCGACCGCTTCGTGCTGTCCAATGGCCACGGCTCGATGTTGATCTACTCGCTGCTGCACCTGACCGGCTACGACCTGTCGATCGATGACCTGAAGAACTTCCGCCAACTGCACAGCCGCACCCCGGGCCACCCGGAGTTCGGTTACACCCCAGGCGTGGAAACCACCACCGGCCCGCTGGGCCAGGGCCTGGCCAACGCTGTGGGCTTTGCCCTGGCGGAGAAAGTCCTGGCGGCGCAGTTCAACCGTCCAGGCCACAACATCGTCGACCATCACACCTACGTGTTCCTGGGTGATGGCTGCATGATGGAAGGCATTTCCCACGAAGTCGCTTCCCTGGCCGGCACCCTGGGCCTGGGCAAGCTGATCGCCTTCTACGATGACAACGGCATCTCCATCGACGGCGAAGTCGAAGGCTGGTTCACCGACGACACGCCCAAGCGTTTCGAAGCCTATAACTGGCAAGTGATCCGCAACGTCGACGGCCACGATCCGGAAGAGATCAAGACCGCCATCGACACCGCGCGCAAGAGCCCGCTGCCGACCCTGATCTGCTGCAAGACCACCATCGGTTTCGGTTCGCCGAACAAGCAGGGCAAGGAAGATTGCCACGGCGCGCCACTGGGCGACGCGGAAATCGCCCTGACCCGCCAGGCGCTGAACTGGAACTATGGCCCGTTCGAAATCCCGGCCGACATTTATGCCGAGTGGGATGCCAAGGAAAAAGGGCGCGCTGCCGAAGCCGAGTGGGACCAGCGTTTCGCGGCCTATTCCGCTGCCTTCCCAACCGAAGCCAACGAACTGGTACGTCGCCTGAGCGGTGACCTGCCTGCCGACTTCGCCGAGAAGGCCGACGCCTACATCGCCGAAGTAGCCGCCAAGGGCGAAACCATCGCCAGCCGCAAGGCCAGCCAGAACACCCTGAATGCCTTCGGCCCCCTGCTGCCGGAAGTGCTCGGTGGGTCGGCCGACCTGGCCGGTTCCAACCTGACCCTGTGGAAAGGTTGCAAGGGTGTCAGCGCTGAAGATGCCAGCGGCAACTACATGTACTACGGCGTGCGCGAGTTCGGCATGACCGCCATCATGAACGGCGTTGCCCTGCACGGCGGCCTGGTGCCTTACGGCGCGACCTTCCTGATGTTCATGGAATACGCCCGCAACGCAGTGCGCATGTCGGCGCTGATGAAGAAGCGTGTGATCCATGTCTACACCCACGACTCCATCGGTCTGGGCGAAGACGGCCCGACGCACCAGCCGATCGAGCAACTGACCAGCCTGCGTACCACGCCGAACCTGGACACCTGGCGCCCGGCCGATGCCGTTGAATCGGCGGTGGCCTGGAAGAACGCGCTGGAGCGTAAAGACGGCCCTTCGGCGCTGATCTTCTCGCGTCAGAACCTGCAGCACCAAACCCGCGATGCCGGCCAGATCGCCGACATCAGCCGCGGTGGCTATGTGTTGAAGGACTGCGCAGGCGAGCCTGAACTGATCCTGATCTCCACCGGTTCGGAAGTCGGCCTGGCCGTTCAGGCCTACGACAAACTGACCGAGCAAGGCCGCAAGGTGCGCGTGGTTTCCATGCCTTGCACCAGCGTGTTCGATGCTCAGGACGCTGGCTACAAGCAATCGGTTCTGCCGCTGCAGGTCAGCGCACGTATCGCGATCGAAGCGGCTCATGCCGACTTCTGGTTCAAGTACGTGGGTCTGGAAGGTCGCGTGATCGGCATGACCACCTACGGCGAATCGGCTCCGGCTTCGGCACTGTTCGAAGAGTTCGGCTTCACCCTGGACAACATCCTGGGCCAGGCCGAAGAGTTGCTGGAAGACTAAACCCGGAAGCCGGGTTGTCTGTACTGACGCAATCGCGAGCAAGCTCGCTCCTGCAGGGATGTATACCGTCCTTGTGGGGGCGAGCTTGCTCGCGATGACGATGGCGCAGGCAGCACGAAGCTGATGGTTTCACCACCGGTCATTGAGAACCCCATGCCTCAACCGCGTCCCTACAAAGTTGCACTCAACGGCTACGGCCGGATTGGTCGTTGCGTCTTGCGTGCTCTGTTCGAGCGAGGGGCTGCGGCCGGGTTCGAGATCGTTGCCATCAACGATCTGGCCGACATGGCCAGCGTTGAATACCTGACACGCTTCGATTCCACCCACGGGCGTTTTCCCGGTGAGGTGAAGGTCGATGGCGATTGTCTGCATATCAATGGCAACTGCGTGAAAGTGTTGCGCAGTGCCACCCCCGAAGGCATCGATTGGGCGTCCCTGGGCGTCGATCTGGTGCTGGAATGCTCCGGTGCCTACCACACCCGCGAAGACGGCCAGCGTTTCCTCGACGCCGGCGCGCCGCGGGTGCTGTTCTCCCAGCCGATGGCCAGCGAGGCGGATGTCGACGCCACCATCGTCTATGGGGTGAACCAGGACTGCCTGAGCGGCGACGAACGGCTGGTGTCCAACGCCTCCTGCACCACCAACTGCGGCGTGCCGCTGTTGCGCCTGCTGGATCAGGCCATTGGCCTGGAGTACGTATCGATCACCACCATTCACTCGGCGATGAACGACCAGCCGGTGATCGACGCCTATCACCATGAAGACCTGCGGCGTACCCGTTCGGCCTTCCAGTCGGTGATCCCGGTGTCCACCGGTCTGGCGCGGGGTATCGAGCGCCTGTTGCCGGAACTTGCCGGGCGAATTCAGGCCAAAGCAGTGCGGGTGCCGACGGTGAACGTGTCCTGCCTGGACATCACCATGCAGACCGTGAGCGATACCGACGCCACCGAGGTCAACCGGATCCTGCGCGAGGCCGCCACCAGCGGTCCGCTCAAGGGCCTGCTGGCCTACACCGAGCTGCCGCATGCCAGCTGTGATTTCAATCATGATCCCCATTCGGCGATCGTCGATGCCAGTCAGACCCGTGTTTCCGGCCCCCGGCTGGTGAACATCCTGGCCTGGTTCGACAACGAATGGGGCTTTGCCAACCGAATGCTGGACGTAGCTGGGCACTACCTGCACACAGCCGCTCCACGCACTGACACTCAACTCTCTGTTTCTGAAGAACAGTAACCCAGGAATTGCGACCCATGACCGTGTTGAAGATGACCGACCTCGATCTGCAAGGTAAGCGCGTGCTGATCCGTGAAGACCTCAACGTCCCAGTCAAGGACGGTGTTGTCACCAGCGATGCGCGAATCCTGGCTTCGCTGCCGACCATCAAGCTGGCCCTGGAAAAAGGCGCGGCAGTGATGGTCTGCTCGCACCTGGGCCGCCCGACCGAAGGCGAGTTTTCCGCCGAGAACAGCCTCAAGCCGGTAGCCGACTACCTGAGCCGCGCCCTGGGTCGCGAAGTACCGCTGGTGGCCGACTACCTGGGTGGTGTCGAGGTCAAGGCCGGCGACATCGTGCTGTTCGAGAACGTGCGCTTCAACAAGGGCGAGAAAAAGAACGCCGACGAGCTGGCCCAGCAATACGCCGCCCTGTGCGACGTGTTCGTGATGGACGCCTTCGGCACCGCGCACCGCGCCGAGGGTTCGACCCATGGCGTGGCCAAGTTCGCCAAAGTGGCTGCTGCTGGTCCTTTGCTGGCCGCTGAGCTGGACGCGCTGGGCAAGGCCCTGGGCAACCCGGCCAAGCCGATGGCGGCCATCGTTGCCGGCTCCAAGGTGTCGACCAAGCTGGACGTGCTCAATAGCCTGAGCCAGATCTGCGACCAGTTGATCGTCGGTGGCGGCATCGCCAATACCTTCCTCGCCGCTGCCGGGCATCCGGTGGGCAAGTCGCTGTACGAGCCGGACCTGCTGGACACCGCTCGCGCCATCGCCGCCAAGGTCAGCGTACCGCTGCCGGTGGACGTGGTGGTGGCCAAGGAATTTGCCGAGAGCGCTGCGGCCACCGTCAAGCTGATCGCCGATGTGGCCGATGACGACATGATTCTCGACATCGGCCCGCAGACTGCCGCGCAGTTCGCCGAACTGCTGAAATCCTCCAGGACCATCCTCTGGAACGGTCCGGTGGGCGTGTTCGAATTCGACCAGTTCGGCAATGGCACCAAGGTCCTGGCCCAGGCCATCGCTGACAGCGCCGCGTTCTCCATTGCCGGCGGCGGCGACACCCTGGCAGCCATCGACAAATATGGCGTAGCCCAGCAGATCTCCTACATTTCTACCGGTGGCGGCGCCTTCCTCGAGTTCGTCGAGGGCAAGGTGCTGCCGGCGGTTGAAGTCCTGGAAGCCCGGGCCAAGGCCTGAGGCCTCGATTGGCCGGGCAAAGGAGTGTTCTGATGGTCAAGACGTTGCCACTGTTGATCGCCGTGGCGTTGCTGGCGGGCTGCTCCAGTGCCCCCAAGGCAACGCCTGCGGAGGATGCCGGCGAGGTGCAGAAAGGCTGCTACCAGGCTGACTGGCAGGCCGAGACGGCTCCGGTGATCAACAAGCGCCTGGGCCCTGAGGGCCTGGAGAAGTACGAGACGCCGTCAAAGGCCAGGGAACAGGGTTGCCCTTGACGGGTCAGATGGGTTAACGCAACGCGCCGGGGCCTGTTGGCCGCCCGCCGAGGAACATTGATGAAAGGTTTGATCGCCGTGGCGATGCTGGGCTTGTTGGCAGGTTGTGCCAACCTGAACCTGCTCAAGTCGCCGACCACTGACAACTGGACCACCTGGACCTGCGACAGCCAGGCCCAGGTGCTCTGGCGCTACACCGACGACAGCCGCAAGGCCGTCGACGTGCGCCTGGGGGGCGACGACCAGGTACGCCGCCTGAAGCTTGAGCCCAGCGGTTCGGGCTCGCTGTACAGCGACGACATGCTGGCGTTTCACGTCAAGGGCGAGGAGGGCCTGGTCTACTGGGTCGCCACCAATGACCTGATCGGCCGCGGCTGCAAGGCCATGTAGGGGCTGGCTTGCCAGCGGAGGCGGCCTCCAGACCTGTGCAAGGTTCAAGGCCCCTTTCACCGGCGAGCCGGCTCCTGCGTGGCTGTAGAGATTTGGTTTTAACGAATGGAACAGAGCGGGTTGACCCCCGATCTGCAATCACTTGAATAGCAGTCGCCGCTACGGCAGGCTTGCACGATTAACGACCCTCGACCGGGAGAGACACACACAATGGCACTCATCAGCATGCGCCAGATGCTGGACCACGCAGCCGAGTTCGGCTACGGCGTTCCAGCTTTCAACGTCAACAACCTTGAGCAGATGCGCGCCATCATGGAAGCCGCTGACAAGACTGACTCCCCGGTGATCGTCCAGGCTTCGGCCGGCGCCCGCAAATACGCCGGCGCGCCTTTCCTGCGTCACCTGATTCTGGCTGCCATCGAAGAGTTTCCGCATATCCCGGTGTGCATGCACCAGGACCACGGCACCAGCCCTGACGTCTGCCAGCGCTCCATCCAACTGGGCTTTTCCTCGGTGATGATGGACGGCTCCCTCGGTGAAGACGGCAAGACCCCGACCGACTACGAATACAACGTCCGTGTTACCCAGCAAACCGTAGCCATGGCTCACGCCTGCGGCGTGTCGGTAGAAGGCGAACTGGGCTGCCTGGGTTCGTTGGAAACCGGCATGGCCGGTGAAGAAGACGGTATTGGCGCCGAGGGCGTGCTGGACCACAGCCAGATGCTGACCGACCCGGAAGAAGCCGCGGACTTCGTCAAGAAGACCCAGGTGGATGCCCTGGCCATCGCCATCGGTACCAGCCACGGCGCCTACAAGTTCACCAAGCCGCCTACCGGCGACGTACTGGCCATCGACCGTATCAAGGAAATCCACAAGCGCATCCCCAACACTCACCTGGTGATGCACGGTTCCTCTTCGGTGCCGCAAGAGTGGCTGGCGATCATCAACCAGTACGGTGGCGACATCAAGGAAACCTACGGCGTGCCGGTTGAAGAAATCGTCGAAGGCATCAAGTACGGCGTGCGCAAGGTCAACATCGACACCGACCTGCGCCTGGCGTCCACTGGTGCCATGCGCCGCCTGATGGCCACCAACCCCAGCGAGTTCGACCCGCGCAAGTTCTTCGGCGCCACCGTGACCGCCATGCGCGATGTCTGCATCGCCCGTTACGAAGCCTTCGGCACCGCCGGCAACGCCTCGAAGATCAAGCCGATCTCCCTGGAAGCCATGTTCCAGCGTTACCTCAAGGGTGAGCTGAACGCCAAGGTCAACTGAGCCTAAGCGTCGAACGAAGAAGCCCGCAGCGATGCGGGCTTTTTTGTATTCGAAGCTCTTGCCTTCGTAGGCGCTGGCTTGCCCGCGAAGAGCGCCTTTGGGCGGATGCCGGGCTCAAGGGCGCCTTCGCCGGCAAGCCAGCTCCTACGCAGGGAGGGGGGTCAGGTCTTGTTGTGGTCGATGTCCAGCTTGGAAAAGGTCACCTTGCCGCCTTCGCTGGTATAGCCGGTGTTGTCCTGCACATAAACCCCGGCCTTGAAGTACAGCGGCTTGTCGCGCCAGGTCGCGCTCAACTGGCTGTCCCACTGATAGCCGGCAGCGCTGACGCCCAGGGCGCCGCCCGGGCTCAGGTGGATCAGGTAGGAAAACTCCCGGTCCATGGGCACGTTCTCGGCAATGGTGATGACACGGCCTTCCTCGTCGTCCGGGTGCAGGCGCACCTTGGCAACGATGTTGCCGCTGCCCTTGCTGGCCTTGTACTGGTACTCGACCTTCACCAGCGGCTTGGTGCTGTTGTAGGCGTGGATCTGGCCGATGACGATCTTGCCTGAGGAGGGCACCTGGTTCACCGCCAGGGTCGCGTATAGCAGGTTGTCCGCTTCGGGGTAGGTCCAGTTGCGCAAGGTGCCATTGGAGTAGGTCTCGCGCAGCTCGGTGCGCGGGTAGATGGCGTTCTCGGTTTTCGAGCCGGTCACCGGCGACCAGAAGAACAGGGTGCCGGTATCGGAGTGGAAGTACTGGTCCTTGAACCCCTTGACCAGTGTCGGGGTGTCGATGGTCGCCGGCGGGCTGCCGACGGGAACGCTGAGGTTCCAGGTTGCCAGGTCGATCATGGTGGTTTTCCGCAAGGCATGACTGATGCAGGTGGCCGAAGGCTTTAGCCTGCGCTTCTTAGGGGGTCTTTATAGCGCAGAAGCGGCGCTTGGCGAGGCCCGTATGGCGGATATATGGCGTCAGCAAAATGTCGAAATGCCATCTATCCCGGTTCTTATGCGGCAACTCTGTGACCGTTAGTCGGGAGCTGCGGCCATTGGCGAAGTGATGGCGTGCTGACTGCTTCTGCTTTTGAGGATCCGGGTCTAGAGTGAAACCTCAGGTTTTACCGGGTTTTTAAATCCGTTCAGTCTTATTACAGACAAGAGAAGCAGCATGGAATGCGTGCAACCAGAGGCAGCCGAAGGCCACTCCACTCTTCTGATCGTCGATGACTATCCTGAAAACCTCCTCAGCATGCGTGCTCTGTTGCAGCGCCAGGACTGGCAGGTGATGACCGCCGCCTCGGGGGTCGAGGCCCTGGGCGTGCTGCTCGAACATGAAGTGGACCTGGTGTTGCTCGATGTACAGATGCCCGGCATGGATGGTTTCGAAGTCGCCCGCCTGATGCGTGGCAGCCAACGTACCCGGCTGACCCCGATCATCTTTCTCACCGCCAACGAACAGTCTCAGGACGCTGTGATCAAGGGCTATGCCAGTGGCGCCGTGGACTACCTGTTCAAGCCGTTCGACCCACAGATTCTCAAGCCCAAGGTCCAGGCCCTGCTGGAGCATCAGCGCAACCGCCGGGCCCTGCAGCACCTCAGCCACGACCTGGAGGTGGCACGGGCCTTCAATGCCTCGGTGCTGGACAACGCTGCCGAGGGCATCCTGGTGGTGGACGAGGGCGGGTGCGTGCGTTTCGCCAATCCGGCGGTCTCGCGCCTGCTCAATGCCCAGGTCAAGGAACTGGAAGGCTCGCCCTTTCTCGACTACCTGCAAAAGCCCCACGTTCCCGACTGGAGCGGCTCCGAGCTCTACGCCTGTTATCGCCGGGGCGAAACCTATCGCCTGCACGACGCTCAGATGCGCACCGTGCCCGGCCAGTTGATCAGCGTGGCCTTGTCCTGTGCGCCCTTGCCCAGTGACCAGAAAGCAATGGTGGTCACCCTGCTGGACATGTCCGAAGTGCGTCACCTGCACCAGCAACTGGAATACCAGGCCGTGACCGACCCGCTGACCGGCCTGCTCAACCGCCGCGGCTTCTATCAGACGGTGGAAAACATCCTGCTGCGCAGCGACCGCTCGGGAAAGTCCCTGGTCCTGCTCTACCTGGACCTCGACGGCTTCAAGCGGGTCAACGACTCCCTGGGGCACGACGCCGGCGACCGGGTGCTGCGCTGGGTTTCCGAACAACTGAAGGACTGCCTGCACTCCTTCGACATTCTCGGGCGCATGGGCGGCGACGAATTCACCGCGCTGCTGGAGCTGAGCTTCCCCGAGCAGGCGGCGAAGATCGCCGAGAAGCTGATCGAACGCCTGTCCATCAACCAGCAGATCGATGGCCTGGAGGTGGTGCTGGGGGCGAGTATCGGCATCGCCATCTACCCCGACTGCGGCTCCAACCTGGACGGCCTGTTGCGGGCGGCGGACATCGCCATGTACGAAGCCAAGCGCGCCGGCCGCCAGCAGTACCGCTACTACGATCACGAGATGAATGGCCGCGCCCGTTCGCGGCTGATGCTCGAGGAAAGCGTGCGCAGCGCCGTGGAGCGCAAGGAATTCACCCTGGTGTACCAGCCCCAGGTGGCCATTGCCGACGGGCGCCTGCGCGGTTTCGAAGCCTTGCTGCGCTGGCGTCATCCGAGTGTGGGCGACGTGCCTCCGGGGCTGTTCCTGCCCCTGCTTGAGGAGGCACGGCTGATCAGCCGCCTGGGCAGTTGGATCTATCAACAGGGCGCGGCCCAGCGCAAGGACTGGGAGCAGGTGTTCAGCCCCGACCTGGTGCTGGGCGTCAGCCTCAGTGCCACCCAGTTCAACATGCCCAACCTGGTGGCCGAGCTGCGCCAGGTGCTGTCGCGCCATGGCCTGCAACCGCGCCAACTGGAGGTGGAGGTTACCGAGGCCGCCTTGACCCAGAACCTGGATGACACCCGCAAACAGTTGCAGCTCCTGCGTCAGCTGGGGGTGCGGGTGGCCCTGGATGACTTCGGCTCGGGCAGTTGTTGCCTGGCCTACCTGCGTGACCTGCAACTGGACACCCTCAAGCTCGATCGCCACCTGATTGCCCGCCTGCTGACCTCGCCAAGGGATGCCGCCATTGCCCGCTGCGTGATCGACCTGTGCAAGCAGTTCGACCTGCTGGTGATCGCCGAGGGTGTGGAAACCCTCGAGCAATACCAGTGGCTCAAGGCCAATGGCTGCGAGTATGTGCAAGGTTTCCTGGTGGCTCGGCCGCTGACCGCCAGTATCGCCAGCCAGTTTGCCCAGCCCTTTGACTGGAGCGCGCTACAGGCCTGAATTCGCTACACTGGCGCCTTTTATGCCCTGCGTTGCCCCTTCATGACCGCACTCAAATACCTCCAGGCCTATCCTGTTGCCTTGCAGCAGCAAGTGCGCCAGTTGATCGATGAACAGCGCCTGGGCGGCTACCTGAGCCAGCGTTACCCGGGCCGGCACGCCGTACAGAGCGACAAGGCGCTGTACAGCTACGCTCTGGAGCTCAAGCAGGAATACCTGCGCAATGCGCCGGCCATCGACAAGGTGCTGTTCGACAACCGTCTGGACCTGACCCACCGTGCCCTGGGCCTGCATACCACGGTTTCCCGGGTGCAGGGCGGCAAGCTCAAGGCCAAGAAAGAGATCCGCATCGCTTCGCTGTTCAAGGAGGCGGCGCCGGAATTCTTGCGGATGATCGTGGTGCACGAGCTGGCCCACTTCAAGGAGTCGGATCACAACAAGGCGTTCTACAAGCTCTGCGAGCATATGCTGCCGGGCTATCACCAGCTGGAGTTCGACCTGCGGGTCTACCTGACCTGGCGCGACCTGCAAGGCAAGGCGGGAGCGCCGGATTAACCCCTGAAGGCAAGGAGTGGGCGATGGATGTGAGCAAGACCAAGAGCAGTTTCTACCGCCGCCTGTATGTGGCGTACCTGATCGACAGCGGCCTGGCCAGCAGCGTGCCGGCGCTGACCGAGGTCACCGGCATGCCGCGGCGCACCGCCCAGGACACCATCGCGGCCCTGGCGGACCTGGACATCCTCTGCGAGTTCGAGCAGCAGGACGGCGCGCGCAACCATGCCGGGCGTTACCGGATCCACAACTGGGGCGCCATCGACAAGGGCTGGATCGAGCCCAACCTCCGGCAGATCAAGGCCGTGCTGGGCTATCCCTGAGGCTCAGGAGCGACGCATGCCGATGTGAGGAATACCGTCCTCCAGGTATGCTTCGCCCGCCACCACGAAACCGTAGCGGCCGTAATAGGCCTGCAGATGAGCCTGGGCCGAGAGGTAGATCGGCGTTTGCGGCCAGTGTCGCTCGGCCTGCTTCAGCGCCTGCTCCATCAGGGTGTGGCCCAGGCCCTGGCCACGGGCCTGTTCAGCGATGACCACGCGGCCGATGACTACGTCGCCGCCCTGGGAAGTCGGGTCCAGCAGGCGCAGGTAGGCCAGCAACTGGTCGCCGTCCCAGGCCATCAGGTGGCAGGTATCGCCTTCAAGGTCGCGGCCGTCGACTTCCTGATAAGGGCATTTCTGTTCCACCACGAAGACTTCGGTGCGCAATTGCAGAATCGCGTACAACTGTTCCTTGCCCAGGTCGGTGTGGTGTTTGCAGACCCATTCGATGGTCATCTTCATATCCTGTATTGAGTGCTGCGCGAAATAGTAAGCACATCGCCACGGGATGTCTTGCCGGTTGTCACGCAGAGATTGTTTCTGTGAGATGGGTCAAAATGCCACTACTGAGATCACTGGTATTTGTCTTCTTTGTGTAATCTGTTTTCAAGACCTGTGCATGGGTTCTGATGAGCTAATGTTAGGAGCTGGGCCGACCTGTGCCGCACAGGCCGCGACCCTGGGGTATGGGTTGGAACGCGCTGGGCCCAGGGCCCGCTAAGGATCTATTAGCATGCTGCGACTGCATCGAGCTTTGGCTTTGATCGGATTGCTGTTGCTGGGCCAGAGCGCTTTTGCCGAAAGGCTGCGGCTGGTCGCCGATGCCTGGCCACCCTTTACCGACGCGACCCTGGTCAATGGCGGCGTGGCCACCGACATTGTCAGCACCGCCCTGTCCCGCGCCGGCTATTCCAGCGAATTCGAGCAGGTGCCCTGGGCCCGGGCCCTGCTGGGCATCGGCGAGGGGCGCTACGACGTGCTGGTGAATGCCTGGTACAACGAAGAGCGCACCCAGTTGGGGCAGTTCTCCGCGGAATACATGGTCAACCGCGTGCGCTTCATCAAGCGCAAGGACGCGCCGCTGGAATACAGCAACCTCAAGCAGCTGCATGAGTACCCGGTGGCAGTGGTGCGTGGCTACGCCTATTCCCCCGAATTCGACAATGACCCCGACCTGCAGAAGGTGCCGGTGCACAACTTCGCCATGGCGGTGCGCATGCTGGCGGCGGATCGGGTCAAGCTGACCCTGGAGGACGAATACGTGGCCCGCTACTACTTGGCCCGGGAGTCACCGCGGGTACGCAATGCGGTGGAGTTCCTGCCCAAGCCCCTGAGCGAGAACAGCCTGCATATCCTGGTCAGCCTGAAGAACCCCGAGCATGCGCAGATCGTGGCCAGGTTCGACAAGGAAATCGCTGCCATGAAAGCTGACGGCAGCTACGACCGCCTGCTGCGCCAGCACGGCATGTAACCGAAGATGCAGGAGCTGGCTTGCCAGCGAAAGCGACTCCGGACCGTGCATGAGTCGTGCGGCCCCTTTCGCCGGCAAGCCGGCTCCTACGGTTTTGCGTTGTCGCTGGTGTCCTTGATCAGATGCGCCGCCATGGTCCGCAACGGGCCCAGCTGACGGCAGATCAGCGCCAGTTGGGTCTGCACCAGGCGCTGGCCTTCGTCGACCTCGTCGGGCATCTGCTCCAGCTCATTGGCCAGGGCTTCTTCGGCATCGCTCTGGATATCGATCGGGGTCTTGTTGGCCAGACCCTGGGCAATCTCGTCGATGCTGGCCGCCAGGCTGACCCCGGCGCCTTCGATCAAGTGCTCGCGAACCTCGTCCGGCAGCCGGGTCTCGCGGTGTGCGCCCAGGCCCGAGAGGTAGCTGAGCAAGGTGTGGGACAGCACCAGGAAGCGGAAGCCCACGTCCGCTTCCTTACGGAAATGCCCGGGTTCCATGAGCATGTTGGCCAGGGTGGTGGACAGCGCGGCGTCGGCGTTGTGGGCGTTGCGCCGGGCCAGGCGGTAGGCCAGGTCGTCGCTCTTGCCGGCGGCGTACTGCTGCATGATCTGGCGCAGGTAGATGCTGTTGCAGGTCAGGGTGTTGGCCAGCACCTTGTTCAGGCGCCGGCCCTGCCAGTCCGGCAGGAACAGGAACACCGCCAGCCCGGCGATCAGGCTGCCCAACAGGGTATCGAACAGCCGCGGCAGGAACAGCCCATAACCGTCGCCCACCTGGTTGAAGCAGAACAGCACCATCAGGGTGATGGCCGCCGTGGCCAGGGTGTAGCGGGTGGTGCGGTTGGTGAAGAACACCACCCCGGCGGCAATGGCGAACAGCGACTGCACCAAGGGGCTGGGGAACAGGTCGAACAGCGCCCAGGCAATGGTCAGGCCGATGGCGGTGCCGATGATCCGCTGGCCCAGCTTGCGCCGGGTAGCGCCGTAGTTGGGCTGGCAGACGAACAGGGTGGTGAGGATGATCCAGTAACCCTGGGAAGGGTGGATCAAATGCACCATGCCGTAGCCGATGCTCAGCGCCAGGGGCAGGCGCAGGGCATGGCGGAACAGCAGCGAGGTTGGCGTCAGCTGGGTGCGCAGGCGGGTCCAGACATCCTTGAAGTTGCGTGGCGAACGGTCCAGCAAGCTGCTGTCGGTGGCGTCCGCCAGGGCGTCGGGGTTGCTGGCGTCGCTGAGCAGGCGGTCGAGGGTGCCGAGGTTGGCCGCCAGGGCTCGCAATGAGCGCAACAGCCCGCGCCAGGCCGGGTTGCTCTGGATCCGCAGGTGTTCCAGGGAAGCGTGTAGGTCGCCCAGGGCCTCGGCGAAGGTGGCGTCATAGACGAACGGCTGGCGCAACTGGATGGATTCGGCCAGGGCACGGCAGGCCTTGCCCTGCTGGCGCAGCAGGCGCTGGCAGCGGAACAGCACGTCGCTGTGGAAAAACGCCTCGGTCAGGGCGTTGTACGGGTAGTGGGAAGAGCTGGCGCGCTCGTGAATGTCCTGGGCCAGGAAGTACAGCTTCAGGTAGCGGCTGACCTTCGACCCCGGCCGGCCGTTGCCCACCCGGTGCAGGATGATTTCCTTGGCGACGTTGAGGGCCGCCACCACCTTGCCGTTCTGCTTGGCCAGTTCCAGGCGCCGGGCCTCCACGTCCAGCTGGCGGATGGGCTCGAACAGCGAGGACTTGAGCTTGAGGTAGTAACCCAGTTCGCGAAACAGCCGGGCCAGGCTCTGCTGCACCGGCTGGTTGGAAAACAGCGCCTGCCACAGCACCGACAGCAGGCCGTACCAGGCGGCGCCGGCCACCAGCAGCAGCGGCTCGTGCCAGAAATCGATCACCGCGCCGCCGCGCTGGTCGACGCCGATCATGGTGTAGACCGAGAGGATCAGGGTCGCCGAGGCGATGGCGCCATAGCGTTCGCCCAGCGCCCCCAGCATGGTCAGGCCGAAGCTGGCCAGGGCCAGGGCGATGGCGAAGATCCAGGGGTAGGGGAACAGCAGTTCCACCGACAGCGCGGCAATGCTGAAGCACACCAGGGTTACGGCCAGGGAATTGAGCCGGCCTTGCCAGCTGTCGTCGGTTTCCGCCAGGGCGCTGGCGATGATGCCGAGGAACAGCGGGATCAGCAGGGCCATTTCATCCTGATACCAGCACAGCGCCATGCTGCCGGTCAGGGCGATGAACACCCGCACGCTGTAGCTGAATTTATCCAGCGCCCAGAGGCGGCGCAGGGATTGGCGAAAAGAGGTCGAGGACATGGAGTAGGGCAGGCCTTCCGGGGCGATGCAGCTAAATTGAGCCAGTATTGACGACGGCGCAATGCCGTCGTCACATCGGCCGGCAAATTCTGTTGCCGTTGCCGGTCGGACACCTGTAGCCGCTGCCGCAGGCTGCGACAGGTCCGCAGGACCTCAGCGGACATCGGATCGCCGCGCCCCTTCGGGTCGTTCGCAGCCTGCGGCAGCGGCTACAGGGAGACGCAGCGGCTCAGACGTATTGGGCCGCCGCGTAGCCCGAGGCCCAGGCCCACTGGAAGTTGAAGCCGCCCAGGTGGCCGGTGACGTCCAGCACTTCACCGATGAAATACAGCCCCGGGCTCTTCAGCGATTCCATGGTCTTGGACGAAACTTCCCGGGTGTCGACGCCGCCCAGGGTCACTTCGGCGGTGCGGTAGCCCTCGGTGCCCGCCGGTACCAGTTGCCAGCTGCCGAGTTTCTGCGCCACGTCCGCCAGCTCCGCCGGGGTGTACTGCTTCATCGGCTTGGAGACGAACCAGTGGTCGGCCAGCAGGCCGGCCATCTTCTTGGTGAAGATCTCCCCCAGGAGGGTCTTGAGCTCGCTGTTGGGGCGCTCGGCCTGCTGCTGTTGCAGCCAGCCCAGGGCGTCGTGGTCCGGCAGCAGGTTGATCTCGACGCTGTCGCCGGGCTGCCAGTAGGAGGAAATCTGCAGGATCGCCGGGCCGCTGAGGCCGCGGTGGGTGAACAGGATGTTCTCGCGAAAGCTCTGGTCGTTGCAGCTCACCAGGCAATCCACCGAGGTCCCCGACAGCTCGCTGCACAGTTCCTTGAGCTGGTCGGTGATGGTGAACGGCACCAGGCCGGCACGGGTCGGCAGCAGTTCGTGGCCGAACTGTTTGGCCACCTGATAACCGAAGCCGGTGGCGCCCAGCGTCGGGATCGACAGCCCGCCGGTGGCGATCACCAGCGATTGGCACTGAACCTGGCCGAGGGTGGTGTCGAGCAGGTAGCCGCTTTCGACCTTTTCGATGGTCTGGATCGAGGTGTCCAGGCGCAGCTCCACGCCGACCTGATCGCACTCGTCGAGCAGCATGCCGAGGATGTCGCTGGACTTGTTATCGCAGAACAGCTGGCCGAGTTTCTTCTCGTGGTAGGGCACGCCGTGCTTGGCCACCAGGCCGATGAAATCCCACTGGGTGTAGCGCGCCAGGGCCGATTTGCAGAAGTGCGGGTTCTGCGACAGGAAGTTGGCCGGCTCGGTGTACATATTGGTGAAATTGCAGCGACCGCCGCCGGACATCAGGATTTTCTTGCCGGCCTTGTTGGCGTGGTCCAGCAGCAACACCTGGCGGCCCCGGCCGGCCGCGGTCAGGGCGCACATCAGGCCGGCGGCGCCGGCGCCAATGATCACGACTTCGGTAGAACGCAAAACGGTGTCCTCATTAGGAGCGAACGACCCAGCGGCAGCGGCTACAGGTCAAGCAGTGGGGTTAGAGGACGCGCACGCGCAGCGAACGGCCCTTGATCTTGCCGTTGTTCAGGCGCTGCAGCGCCTGCATGACCACGGTGCGCTCAACCGCCACATACGACTGGAAGTCGAAGATCGCGATCTTGCCGACCTGGGCGCCCGGGATGCCGGCGTCGCCGGTCAGTGCGCCGAGAATATCCCCCGGACGTACCTTGTCCTTGCGCCCGCCGGCGATGCACAACGTGCTCATCGGTGGCTGCAGCGGGGCGCCGCCCTGGGACTTGAGGTTATCGACCTGATCCCAGTTCAACGGGGCTTTCTGCAGTTGTTCGATGGCTTGCGCGCGATGGGCTTCGGACGGTGCGACGAGGCTGACCGCGATGCCTTTCTCGCCAGCGCGACCGGTACGGCCAACGCGGTGAATGTGGATTTCCGAATCGCGGGCCAGCTCGACGTTGATCACCATGTCCAGCGCATCGATGTCCAGGCCACGGGCGGCAACGTCGGTGGCGACCAGTACCGATGTGCTGCGGTTGGCAAACATCGCCAGCACCTGATCGCGGTCACGCTGCTCCAGGTCGCCGTGCAGGCCGACAGCGGAGATGCCTTTGGCGGTCAGGTGATCGACGGTTTCCTGCACTTGCTGCTTGGTGAAGCAGAACGCCACACAGGAGGCCGGGCGGAAGTGGTGCAGGACTTTGGTCACTGCGCTCATGCGCTCTTCCGGTGAAATCTCGTAGAAGCGCTGCTCGATCTGCGTATCGTCGTGGAACGCTTCGGCTTTCACCGTTTGCGGATCGCGCATGAATTTCGACGCCAGTTGCTTGATGCCCACCGGGTACGTGGCGGAGAACAGCAGGGTCTGGCGGCGCGACGGGGTCTTTTCGATGATGTCTTCGATGGCGTCGTAGAAGCCCATGTCGAGCATGCGGTCGGCTTCGTCGAGCACCAGCGTGTTCAGGCCGTCGAGCACCAGCGAACCCTTGCGCAGATGCTGCTGGATACGCCCTGGGGTGCCGACGATGATATGCGCACCGTGCTCCAGGGAGGCGATCTGTGGCCCGAACGACACGCCGCCGCACAGGGTCAGGACCTTGATGTTGTCTTCGGCGCGAGCCAGCCGGCGCACTTCCTTGGCCACCTGGTCGGCCAGCTCGCGAGTCGGGCAGATCACCAGGGCCTGGCAGCCGAAGTAGCGCGGGTTGATCGGGTTCAGCAGGCCGATGCCGAAGGCCGCGGTCTTGCCGCTGCCGGTCTTGGCCTGGGCGATCAGGTCCATGCCCTTGAGGATCACCGGCAAGCTCTGCGCCTGGATCGGCGTCATCTGGGCATAACCGAGGGAGTCGAGGTTAGCCAGCATGGCGGGAGACAGGGGCAAAGTATTAAAAGCGGTGGCAATGGTGGTCACGGGACTGGCCTGCAAAACAAAATGTCGCGCAGTGTATCAGTCCCGCTCCCACAACCTGCAAATTCTGGACGAGCAGCCGTGCAGGGGCGGTTTTGTGTAGGCGCTGGCTTGCCAGCGAAAGCGGCCGCGAGGTTGGCGCAGGGCCCGGGGGCCTCTTCGCCGGCAAGCCGGCTTCTACGGGGTGAGGTGCGTGGGTTCAGTGTTCGATGTGCTGCTCCTCGAGCTTGCGCGCGCGCCGGCCATCGGTGGGCGACAATTGGAGGAAGATCGCCGCCGCCAGCATCGCCATGATGCCTACCGTGAGGAAGGTCAGTTGGAAGGCGCCGAGCACGGTGTCCACGCCATCGTTGCCCAACTCAGCGGTAAAGCCGCCCAGCAGCGCGCCGGCACAGGCCACCCCAAGGCTCAGGGACAGTTGCGCCACCACCGACAGCAGGCTGTTGCCGCTGCTGGCGGCGGCATCGTCGAGGTCGATCAGGGTCACGGTGTTCATCGCCGTGAACTGCAGCGAGTTGATCGCCCCCAGCACCGCCAGCATGCCCAGCAGCAGCGGGTAGGGCGTCTGTTCGCTGACCAGCCCCATGCTGGCCAGCATGATGCCCAGGGCCAGGGTGTTGCCGGTGAGCACGATGCGGTAGCCCAGGCGCTCGATCAGTGGCCGGGCGATGGATTTGGCCAGCATTGCCGCGGCCGCCAGGGGCAGCATGCTCATCCCCGCCTGGGACGGTGAATAGCCCAGGGCCACTTGCAGCAGCAGGGGCACCAGGAACGGCAGGGCGCCGCTGCCCAGGCGGGCGAACAGGTTGCCCAGAATGCCCACGGCAAAGGTCCGCACCTTGAACAGTGACGGGGCGAACAGCGGGTTGTCGGTGTGCACGGCCCGCAGCCAGTAGGCCGCCAGGCAGGCCAGCCCGCCGAACAGCAGCAACATCACCCGCAAGTGCGGCAGGTGCAGTTCCCCCAGGCCTTCCATGGCGATGGTGATCAGCACCATCGCCGCGCCGAACAGCACAAAGCCCAGGCTGTCGAAGCGTGTGCGCTCGCTGCCGCGCAGGTCGGGAATGAAACGCCACACCGCATAGCAGCCAACGGCGCCTACCGGCAGGTTGATCAGGAAGATCCAGTGCCAGGTCAGGTACTGCACCATCCAGCCGCCCATGGTCGGGCCGATCAGCGGCCCCAGAAGCCCGGGAATGGTGATGAAGCCCATGATCCGCACCAGTTCCGAACGCGGGTAGGCACGCAGCACCACCAGCCGTCCCACCGGCAGCATCAGCGCACCGCCCAGACCCTGGATCACCCGGGCGCCAATCAGCTGGGTCAGGGTGTTGGACAGGGCGCAGAGCAGGGAACCGATGCTGAACAGCAAGATGGCGCCGAAGAAGATCCGCTTGGTGCCGAAGCGGTCGGCGATCCAGCCCGAGGCCGGGATCAAGAGGGCCACAGTGAGCATGTAGGCGATGATCACCCCCTGCATGCGCAGGGGGTTTTCCGCCAGGTCCTGGGCCATGGCCGGCAGGGCGGTATTGAGGATGGTGCCGTCCAGGGACTGCATGAAGAAGGCGATGGCCACCACCCAGGGCAGCCAGCGGGCGGTGGTGGCATCGAGTGGCGCGCGTTCGGGCATGGGACCTCTGGGTGAGTTCAGGTTTGAGGGCGGTTTCTACAGGGTCAGGGTCAGGCGGCTGACCAGCGCTCCGGGCAAGTGCATCGAAGCGGTCTGGCGCTGGCCGTAGGTACTGGCCGACAGCAGCAGCTCGCGTTGCTCGGTCAGGGCCTCCAGCTGCGAGCCCAGCAGGCTGTAGACGCTGTCATCGAAGCGCATGGTGCTCACGGGCGCCTGGATCTCGCCGTTCTCCACCCAGAAGGTGGCGAAGCGGGTCATGCCGGTCAGGCGCGCCGCCGGCAGGTCCGAGTAGTTCAGGTACCACAGGTTGCTGATGTACAGCCCGGTGCCCAGCTGCTTGAGGATCTCCTGCTGGGACAACTGCCCCGCGGCCATGTTCAGCGCGCTGGGGTACTCGCCGCTGCCGGCACCATTGGTGGTCAGGCCGTATTCGGCGGCGCTGCGGGAGTTGATCAGTTGGGCATTGGCGCTGCCCGCGGCGATCAGTGACAGGTCGCTGCGCGGGTAGCCTTCGTCGGAAAACGCCGGGCTCAGGGAGCCACTGACCTGTTCGTCGAGCGACACCAGCGGGTTCAGCGCGGCATCACCGGCATAGAGCTTCTGCAGCGGGCTGTGCTTGCTGGCGATCGACTGGGCCGAGAAGCCGCCCCAGGCCAGCATGCCCATGATCTCCTCCAGGGCCGCCGGCGCCAGGTAGGCCCGGTACTGCCCGGGCGCCAGGGTGCGCAGTGGCCGGCCAAGGAATTCCAGTTGTTCCCGGGCCTGCTGGAAGCGCAGGGCGAAGGCCTGGCTGTCCCAGGCGTGCCCGGCGTAGCTGGCCTTCACCGCCTCGCCGTTTTCGTGGAACAGGCTGAAATCGAAGTTGAAGCTGTTGGCCTGGTGCCAGCCGAAGGCCCCGCCGGAACTGGCGAAGCCACGGCTGATGGGGCCGGCAGCGTAGATGCCCACCAGGTCCAGGCCGGCGCCGGCGCGACCGATTTCTTCCACCACCTGCTCACTGCCGGGCAGCGGCTGGTCCTGCACGTGATGGCTTTGCCAATGGGTGTGGTTGAGCATCAGGTACGGGTCGGCCGGCAGCAGCGGCAGGGTCTCGCGCAGTTGTTGCAGGCCATCGGCCAGGCGCTGGCAATCCACCTCGGGGTCATTGCTCAGGGTGATGCTGAGGTCGGCGTGGCGGCCATTGTCGATCAGCTTGAAATGCACGCTGGCCTGTTGCACCTGCCCGGCCTGGCGCACCTTGGCGTGGTTGAAGCGAATGAACTCCGAGGCTTCGGCGGCGTAGCTCAGGGTGAACTGCTCGGTCTCGCGCAGCGCGTCTTTGAGCCACTGCACCAAGGCCTTGAATGGCTGGGCCTGATCGGCTGTCCTGGTCATCAGGCGTCTCCTCCAAATACATCAATCTTGCTGAATACGCAGGCCGGCGAAGCATGGCCGACGCGAATCACCTGGTTGGGCTCGCCCTTGCCGCAGTTGGGTGTGCCCAGCACCTGGAAGGTGCTGCGGTCGCCGACCGCGCTGAGGTTGCGCCAGAACTGCGCGGAAATCCCCCGGTAGTTGGGGTTCTTGACCACGCCCCGGAGTTCGCCGTTCTCGATCAACTGGCCCCATTCGCAGCCGAACTGGAACTTGTTGCGCGCATCGTCGATGGACCAGGAACGGTTGGTGGACATCAGGATGCCGTGCTCGATGTGCCCGATCATTTGCTCCAGGGGCTGGTCGCCGGGCTCGATGTTGAGGTTGGCCATGCGGTCGATCGGTGCACGGTTCCAACTGCTGGCGCGGCTGTTGGCAACGCCGTCGAGGCCGCTGCGGTATTGCGACAGGGCGCTGCCCAGGGGGCGTACCAGCAGGCCCTCGCGAATCAGGAACTGCTTGCTGGCCGCGGTGCCGTCGTCGTCGTGACTGTAGCTGGCCAGTTCCTCGGGGATCTGCGGGTCGAAAGTCACGTTGAGCAGCGAGGAGCCGTATTGCAGATGGCCGAAATCCTGCTGTTTGACGAAGCTGGTGCCGGCGTAATTGCGCTCGTCGCCGAGAATGCGGTCCAGCTCCAGGGGATGGCCGATGGATTCGTGGATCTGCAGCATCATCTGGTCCGGCATCAGCAGCAGGTCCCGCGGGCCCTGGGGGGTATTGGGCGCCAGCAGCAGTTGCAGGGCCTGGTCGGCGACCCGCGGTGCGGCCCCCAGCAGGCCGCAGCGGCTGATCACATCGCCGGCGCCCTGCTGGCCGAAGTTCTCCCGGCCTAGGCTGCGGGTCTGGCTGTCGCTGCCGTCGTAGGCGGTCACGTCCAGGCCCGGGTAGACAAAACGCTGGGCCTGGCGCAGCTCGGCGCCGGCGCTGTTGAGGTAGATCTGTTCGACCTGGGTCACGCCGATGCCCACCTGCCAGTTCACCAGGCGTTCATCCTTGGGCACCGAGGCCGACTCATCGCCCAGCAGCTGATAGCAGTCGCTGAGGGAGGGGAAGGGCTGCTCCAGGTTGGGCGAGAAATAGTCCGCGCGGTGGCTGGAGACCGGTTGCTCACGCAGGTCCAGCAGGGCATGGGCGGCGATGACCCGGGCCTGCTGCTCGGCGCGGTCCAGGGCGGCCTGCAGGCCGCTTTGCGACAGGTCGTTGGTGGCGGCGTAGGCTTCCACGCCGCGCACCCGCACGGTCAGCATCGCCCCTTCGTCTCGGCCCAGGCTTGGCGGCTCGGCGACGTTCTTGCGCACCGACAGGTACTGGTCCGATTCGCGGACATAACGCAGGGAAAAGAATTCGGCGCCCGTGCGCAAGGCAGCGAAGCGCTGCTTGAGCTGGGGGTGAAAGTCGAACATGGAGGACCTCCTTGTGAGGCGCGATAGCGGGTCGACGCGTTTCGCCAGCAAACGGAACACCGCCCGGCGGTTCCTACAGGTATAGGTGCTGATGGGCGCGGGGGCGAAAGGGGATGTGCAAGTTGCAGAACTGTAGCCGCTGCCGAAGGCTGCGATCAAGGAAGTAGTTCTGAAGGAATGAAGGGAAGAGAAAAAGGGCGCCGACCCTTGCGGTCGGCGCCCGTCAGGCTTACTGCGCGGCGGGAGTCACATCGCGCATCGGCTTGCCACGTACCGGGGCTTCACCGGCTACGTAGTAGGCCGCGGTGCTGCGTGGCAGTGGCTGGCGGCCACGGATCTTGTCGGCGATTTTCTCGGCCATCATGATCGTCGGCGCGTTGAGGTTGCCGGTGGTGATGATCGGCATGATCGAGGCATCCACCACGCGCAGGCCTTGCATGCCATGCACGCGACCCTGGCCATCCACTACAGCCATGTCGTCGGTGCCCATCTTGCACGAGCAGGATGGGTGGAAGGCGGTCTCGGCGTGCTCGCGGACGAACTTGTCCAGTTGCTCGTCGGTCTGCACCTCGATGCCCGGGCTGATCTCGCGGCCGCGGAAAGGGTCCAGGGCCGGCTGCTGCATGATTTCACGGGTCAGGCGGATGCCGTCGCGGAATTCCTGCCAGTCCTGCTCGGTGGCCATGTAGTTGAAGAGGATGCTCGGGTGCTGGCGCGGGTCCTTGGACTTGAGCTGCACGCGGCCACGGCTCGGCGAGCGCATGGAGCCCATGTGCGCCTGGAAGCCGTGCTCTTTCACACCATTGCTGCCGTTGTAGTTAATCGCTACCGGCAGGAAGTGGTACTGGATGTTCGGCCATTCGAACTCTTCGCGGGTACGGATGAAACCGCCGGCTTCGAACTGGTTGCTGGCGCCGATGCCGGTGCCGTTGAACAGCCACTCGGCACCGATGGCCGGCTGGTTCCACCACAGCAGCGATGGATACAGCGACACCGGCTGGGTGCAGGCGTACTGCAGGTACAGTTCCAGGTGGTCCTGAAGGTTCTCGCCCACGCCCGGCAGGTCGTGAACCACCGGGATGTCCAGGCTTTCCAGGAGGGCGCGGGGGCCTACGCCGGAACGTTGCAGCAATTGCGGCGACGCGATGGCGCCGGAGCTGACGATGACTTCCTTGCGCGCACGGGCTTCCACGCGCTCTTCAGTGCTGCCTTGCAGGTAGCTCACGCCCACTGCGCGCTTGCCTTCGAAGAGGATCTTGTCGGTCAGGGCGTGGGTGACGATGGTCAGGGTCGAACGCTTTTTCGCGGTGTCCAGGTAACCGCGGGCGGTGCTGGCGCGACGACCTTTAGGGGTGACGGTACGGTCCATCGGACCGAAGCCTTCCTGCTGGTAGCCGTTCAGGTCTTCGGTACGCGGGTAACCAGCCTGCACGCCGGCTTCGACCATGGCGTGGAACAACGGGTTGTTGCCGGCCTTGGGCGTGGTCACGCTGACCGGGCCTTCGCCGCCGTGGTAGTCGTTGGGGCCGATGTCACGGGTTTCCGCTTTGCGGAAATACGGCAGGCAATCCAGGTAGGTCCAGTCTTCCAGGCCTGGCAGCTTGGCCCAGCCGTCGTAGTCCATGGCGTTGCCGCGGATGTAGCACATGCCGTTGATCAGCGACGAGCCGCCCAGGCCCTTGCCGCGACCGCATTCCATGCGACGACCGTCCATGTGTGGCTCTGGATCGGTCTCGTAGGCCCAGTTGTAGCGACGGCCTTGCAGTGGGAAGGCCAGTGCCGCCGGCATCTGGGTACGGAAGTCGAAACGGTAGTCCGGGCCACCGGCTTCCAGCAGCAGGACGGTGACGCCTTCGTCTTCAGTCAGACGGGTCGCCAGGGTGTTACCGGCCGAGCCGGCACCCACAATGATGTAATCGTATTCTTGGGCCATTGGAGCCTCCGTGGAGAGCTGCAAGCCTCAAGCTTCAAGCTGCAGGGAAAGCAGCGAAGCGGGCTTGGCATTGAATGGGGAGCAGGCGGCAAGCCAGGCTGTTGCCTGGGCCTGCCGCTTGTAGCTGACAGCTGCTTAGAACACCGAGGCGTAGTCGCCCAGCTCGACCTGCACCGACTTGATGCGGGTGAAGTTGTTCAGCGAGCTGATGCCGTTCTCACGGCCCACGCCCGACTGCTTGTAGCCGCCAACCGGCATCTTGGCGTCGGACTCGCCCCAGGCGTTGATCCAGCAGATACCGGCTTCGAGCTGATGAATCACGCGGTGAGCGCGGTTCAGATCCTTGGTGACCAGGCCGGCAGCCAGGCCGAAGTCGGTGTCGTTGGCGCGGCGGATCACTTCTTCTTCGGTTTCGTAGGTCAGGATCGCCATGACCGGGCCGAAGATTTCTTCACGGACGATGGTCATGTCGTCGGTGCAGTCGGTGAACACGGTCGGTGCAACGAAGGCGCCCTTGGCGAATTCGCCGTCGGTCAGGCGCTCGCCGCCGCACAGTACACGGGCACCTTCTTCTTTACCCTTGGCGATGTAGCCCAGCACGCTTTCCATGTGCGGGAAGCTGACCAGCGGGCCGAAGTTGGTGTTTTCGTCTTCCGGGTTGCCGATGCGGATGCGCGCAACGCGCTCGGCGATCTTGGCTTCGAAAGCGGCTTTCAGGTGGCTCGGTACGAACACGCGAGTACCGTTGGTGCAGACCTGACCGGAGCTGTAGAAGTTGGCCATCATGGCGGTGTCGGCGGCGCGATCCAGGTCGGCGTCGTCGAAGATGATCAGTGGCGACTTGCCGCCCAGTTCCATGGTCACGTCTTTCAGCGAGGAGCTGGAAGCGCTGGCCATGACCTTCTTGCCAGTGTCGGTGCCGCCGGTGAAGGAGACCTTCTCGATGCGCGGGTGCTCGGTCAGCCAGGTGCCGACTTCGCGGCCGCTGCCGGTCAGGACGTTGAACACGCCATCCGGCAGGCCGGCTTCGGTGTAGATCTCGGCCAGTTTCAGGGTGGTCAGCGAGGTCACTTCGCTCGGCTTGAAGATCATCGCGTTACCGGCCGCCAGGGCCGGTGCGGATTTCCACAGGGCGATCTGGATCGGGTAGTTCCACGCGCCGATACCGGCCACTACGCCCAGGGGCTCGCGACGGGTGTAGACGAAGGAAGTGGTGCGCAGCGGGATCTGCTCGCCTTCGATGGCCGGTACCAGGCCAGCGTAGTATTCCAGCACGTCGGCGCCGGTGACGATGTCCACGTACTTGGTTTCGGAGAAGGCCTTGCCGGTGTCCAGGGTTTCCAGGGCGGCCAGTTCGTCGTTGCGCTCGCGGAGGATTTCCACGGCGCGACGCAGGATGCGTGAACGCTCCATGGCGGTCATGGCGGCCCAGATCTTCTGGCCTTTCTCGGCGCTGACCACGGCGCGTTCAACGTCTTCCTTGGTCGCACGCTGCACTTGTGCGAGAACTTCACCGTTGGCCGGGTTGATGGCATCGAAAGTGGCGTCGCTGCCGGCATCGGTGTAGCCGCCGTCGATGTAGAGTTTTTGCAGTTCGAAACGGGCCATAGTGTCCTCGCAAGTGCATTAAGTAGTGGGCTTGACCACCGGGCATGCCCCTAAGTTCGGGGCGCGCTGATCAGTGGTGGTTCAGGGGCCGAGCGTCTCTTTTGTGCTCTAGCGCTCCTGCTTAGCCAGTTGTAGATCCATGTATTCGTAAGCGATCCGTATCGCCTGGTCGGTGTCGAATGCATCACCCGACAAGGCACCACGCAGCCACAAACCGTCGATCAAGGCCGCCAGGCCGCGGGCTGCCTTGCGCGCATGGTAGAGCGGCAGGGCACGGCGGAACTGGCAACACAGGTTGGAATACAAGCGGTGGTCGTTGATCCGCTGCAACCTGTGCAAATCGGGCTGGTGCATGCTGGAAGCCCAGAAGGCCAACCAGGTTTTCATTGCCGGGCCGTTCACCTGGCTGGCATCGAAGTTGCCCTCGATGATCACTTTCAGATGAGCGCGCGGGCTGTCGTCCGTCAGGGCCTGGCGGCGTGCTCTGACGCCTTCGTTGAGCATGCTCATGATGTAACCCATCGTCGCTGCGATCAGGCCGTTCTTGTCCCGAAAGTAGTGACTGATGATGCCGTTCGAGACACCGGCCAAACGGGCGATCAGCGCAATGCTGGCGTCCCCCATTCCGACCTGATCGACCGCTTGCAGCGTGGCTTCGATCAATTGCTGGCGGCGTATGGGTTGCATACCGACCTTGGGCATCTGATACCTCTCCTTAGGCCTGTCGATTGGCGTATGACGCCCGTCGACTTGTGGGCCAGTCTATTTTGTTTTGATTGAACGTTCAATCAACAAAGAATAAGATCTGCGACAAATCGTCGCTGCCTGGGGAGTTTCTCCTGCTCGCAGATGGCGGAAAAACGACCTCCGAAAACGCCCGAAACTTACACGCGGCATAGCGTGGACCGGCAAGAGAGCACACGTGTTGAAGGGGCAGGACGCTCCGGGTTCCAGGCGACGAACTGCAGGTTCGTCACCGGCCCCGGATGCGGTTGCGCAACGCGGCTTTTGCGGTTTCGGGTGTTTTCGGGGTGTCTTTATAACACCCGATGATCGGCTGCCAACTAACCGATTGGTCGGGTGCCGTGTTGCCTTGTGTCCTTCTCTCGCACTGCCCGGAGCATCTGCGCAATGAGTTCTGCCTCTCTTATAAAGACCCCACCGGAGAAGGTGCGGGTCAACGGTTGGGTGTTCTACACCTCCACCGCGCTGATCCTGTTGTTGACCGCCATTCTGATCATTGCCCCGCAAGAGGCCGGCCGACTGCTGGGCATTGCCCAGGCCTGGTTGTCCCGCAGCTTCGGCTGGTACTACATGGTGGTGATCGCCGCCTACCTGGTGTTCGTGGTGGGCCTGGCGTTCTCCTCCTACGGCAAGCTCAAGCTGGGGACCAAGCAGGACACCCCGGACTTCAGCTACGGCGCCTGGGCGGGGATGCTGTTTTCCTCCGGCATCGGCATCTCGCTGCTGTACTTCGGTGCTTCCGAGCCGCTGGACCACTACTTCAACCCGCCGGAAGGCGTACCGGGCAGCAACCTGGCCGCACGCCAGGCGCTGCAGCTGACGTTCCTGCACTGGGGCCTGCACGGCTGGGCCATCTATGCCCTGGTGGGCCTGGCGGTGGCGTACTTCGCCTATCGGCATAACCAGCCACTGGCACTGCGTTCGGCGTTGTACCCGCTGGTGGGCGAGCGCTGGGTCAAGGGCGCGGCCGGCCACGCGGTGGACGGCTTCGGCATGTTCGTGACCCTGCTGGGCCTGGTGACCAACCTCGGGATTGGTTCGATGCAGGTGTCTTCCGGCCTGGAAAACCTGTTCGGCATGGAGCACAGCAACACCAACCTGCTGATCGTGATCATCGTCATGAGCACGGTGGCCACCATCGCCGCGGTGTCCGGCGTGGAAAACGGCATCCGCCGCCTGTCCAACCTGAACATCGTGCTGTTCAGCGGCCTGCTGATCTTCGTCCTGCTGTTCGGCCCGACCCTGCACCTGCTCAACGGCTTCGTGCAGAACATCGGCGACTACCTGAACGGTGTAGTGCTCAAGACCTTCGACCTCTATGTGTATGAGGGCGACAGCGCCAAGTCCGATCGCTGGCTGGGCCTGTGGACCCTGTTCTACTGGGCCTGGTGGATTTCCTGGGCGCCATTTGTAGGCATGTTCATCGCGCGTATTTCCCGTGGTCGCACCGTGCGTGAACTGGTGGCCGGCGTACTGCTGATTCCCCTGGGCTTCACCCTGGCCTGGCTGTCGATCTTCGGTAACTCGGCCCTGGATCTGGTGGTCAATCAGGGAGCCGTGGAGTTGGGCAAGACGGCGTTGGAACAGCCGTCCATGGCGATCTACCAACTGCTCGAGCACTACCCGGCCTCGAAGATTGTCATCGGTGTGTCGATCTTCGTCGGCTTCGTGCTGTTCCTGACCCCCGCCGACTCCGGGGCGGTGATGATGGCCAACCTTTCGTGCAAGGGCGGCAACGTCGACGAAGACGCCCCGCACTGGCTGCGGATCTTCTGGTCGGTGGTGATCACCCTGGTGACCATCGGCCTGCTGTTCGCCGGCAACTTCGAAGCCATGCAGACCATGGTGGTGCTGGCCGGCCTGCCGTTCTCGGTGGTGCTGATCTGCTTCATGTTCGGCTTGCACAAGGCCATGCGCCAGGACGTGCAGATCGAGCAGGAGCAGGCGCAACTGGCCGAGCGTGGCCGCCGCGGTTTCAGCGAGCGCCTGAGCCAGCTGGACCTGCAACCGACCCAGTCGGTGGTGCAGCGCTACATGGACAAGCACGTCAGCCCGGCCTTGCAGGAAGCGGCGGCGCAGTTGCGCAACCTGAGCCTGGAAGTGCAGACCAACCTGGGCAAGTCGAAGAACCTGCTGGGCCTGCGCGTGGAAATGGATGAAGGCAATCCCTTCGTCTATGAAGTGAGCCTGGACGGCTACCTGGCGACGCCTAGCGAATCGACCCAGCCGGAAGGGGCCGACAGCGAAGTGCGCAGCCGTTTCTACCGCGCCGAGGTGTATCTGCACAACGGCAGCCAGGAATACGACTTGATGGGCTTCACCCAGGAGCAGATCACCCGGGATGTGCTCGATCAGTTCGAAAGCCATCGGCAGCTCCTTGGCCGTGTCTATAGCTGAGTGAAGTCACGGGCCGCTCCCGCGGGGGGCGGTTCCAGCCGCTGTAGGAGCCGGCTTGCCGGCGAAGGCGTCCTCAAGGGCACTGCAAGGCTTCAGGGCCTGTTCGCTGGCAAGCCAGCTCCTACAGAAGGGGGTGTGTCGTCAAAGCAAAACGCCGCGATTGCTCGCGGCGTTTTTGTGTCTGCTGCTTAACCCAGGTTCTTGCCGAGCAGCGCGTGGTAGAGCTCGCTGTCGCCAAGGATGCCCACCACTTTCTGGTTGTCGTGGAGCACCAGTTTGTTGCCGGTCTGGTAGCGGATCTGCAGGGCATCGCGCATGCCGATGCTGGAGTCCACCAGGGTCGGGCGTCGGCCCAGTTCTTCCACGGCTTGCCCCGGAACCCAGTTCTGCAGGTCCAGCTGCGAGCCGTTGCGGCGTGCGCCCTTGATGGTGTTGCCTTCGGCCAGGTCGAGCCAGGAATCGCCGCCCGGGTCCAGGCATACCGAGCCGTTGACCCGCTTGCAGTTGTCCAGGCTGCGCATCAGGCTGCGCCCGCACAGTACGTTCAGTGGGTTGGTGTGGGCAACGAAAGTCCGTACATAGTCGTCCGCCGGGTTGAGCACGATTTCTTCCGGGTTGCTGTACTGGATGATCCGTCCGTCTTTCATGATGGCGATGCGGCTGCCCAGCTTCAGGGCCTCATCCAGGTCGTGGCTGACGAAGACGATGGTCTTGCTCAGCTTGCGCTGCAGCTCCAGCAGTTCGTCCTGCAGGCCCTGGCGGATCAGCGGGTCGAGGGCCGAGAAGGGTTCGTCCATCAGCAGGATATCGGCGTCCATGGCCAGGGCACGGGCCAGGCCCACGCGCTGCTGCATGCCTCCGGAGAGTTCGTCGGGCTTCTTGTTGCGCCACTGGGTCAGGCCCACCAGCTCAAGCTTCTCGTCCACCAGCTTGCGCCGTTCCTTTTCCGGGCGGCCCTGCATTTCCAGGCCGAAGCTGATGTTTTCGCGCACGGTCAGCCAGGGCATCAGGGCGAACTTCTGGAACACCATGGCGATGCGCTTGGTGCGCATCATCTTCAGCTCGGCGGGGCTGCAGGAGGCGATGTCGATCTGCTTGCCTTCATGCTCGACGAACAGCTTGCCGCGGCTCACGGTGTTCAGGCCGTTGATGCAGCGCAGCAGGCTCGACTTGCCGGAACCGGAGAGGCCCATCAGCACGCAGATCTCGCCTTTCTCGATGTCCAGGCTGGCATTCTCGACGCCGACGATCTGCCCGGTCTTCTTCAGGATCTCGTTGCGGGTCATGCCCTGGTCCAGCAGCTTGAGGGGCTCGCGCGGGTCCTTGGAGAAAATCACGTCGACCTTGTCGAAGCGGATAATGCTCATGCGTCACCTCCTACTTTGGCTTCGGGTTGCTTGCAGATGCGGTCGAGCATGATCGCCAGCAGCACAATGGCCAGGCCGGCTTCGAAGCCCAGGGCGATATCAGCGGTATTGAGGGCGTTGACCACCGGCTTGCCCAGGCCATCGGCGCCCACCAGGGCGGCGATCACCACCATCGACAGCGATAGCATGATGCATTGGGTAATGCCGGCGGCGATGCTCGGCATGGCGTGGGGCAGTTCAATGCGCGACAACAACTGACGGCGCGAGCAGCCAAAGGCCTTGCCGGCGTCCATCAACTCTTGTGGAACATCGCGAATGCCCAGGTAGGTCAGGCGGATCGGCGCGGCGATGGCGAACACCACCGTGGAAATCAAGCCGGGTACCACCCCCAGGCCGAACAGGGTCAGGGTCGGGATCAGGTAGACGAAGGTGGGCACGGTCTGCATCAGGTCCAGCACCGGCCGCATCATGGTGTAGAACAGCGGCTTGTGCGCCGCGACTATGCCCAGCGGTACGCCGATGAGCACGCAGACCAGGGTGGCGAACAGCACCTGGGCCAGGGTTTCCATGGTTTCCTGCCAGTACCCCAGGTTGAGGATCAACAGGAAGGACAGCACGACAAAGGCGGTCAGGCCCCATTTGCGCTGGATCAGGTGCGCCAGCAGGGCAATCAGGCCGATCAGGGCCAGGGGGTTGAACCAGGTCAGCGCGAACGTCACGCCGTGGATCATGGTTTCCAGGGTGGTAGCGATCGCGTCGAAGGTGCTGGCGCCGTGCTTCGTCAACCACTCGACGAAAGCCGCGATGTACTGGCCCAGGGGGATTTTCTGATCAGTGAGCATGGTATTGAACGTCCGCATGCAAGGGAAAAACAGCCCGGGCGGGCGAGCCCGCCCGGCGTAAGCGCACTACTTAATTTGAAGCTTGTGCAAGCTTGGCTTTCACGGCCTCCAGGCCAGGTTTACCGTCAATGGTGGTCACGCCGGCGAGCCAGGTATCGAGCACCTGAGGGTTCTGCTTCAGCCAGGCCTTGGCGGCCGCCTCAGGCTTCATCTTGTCGTCCAGCACGTTGCCCATCAGGGTGCTTTCCATGTTCAGGGTGAACGACAGGTTCTTCAGCAACTGGCCGACGTTGCTGCACTCTTCGGCATAGCCCTTGCGGGTGTTGGTGTAGATGGTGGCCTGGCCGAAGTTGGGGCCGAAGAACTCGTCGCCGCCGGTCAGGTACTTCATCTTGAAACGGGTGTTCATCGGGTGCGGTTCCCAGCCCAGGAACACCACCGCAGTGTCACGGCGCTGTGCGCGCTCGACCTGGGACAGCATGCCTGCCTCGCTGGATTCCACCACCTTGAAACCGGCGTCCTTCAGGCCGAAGGCATTCTTGTCGATCATGGTCTGGATGGTGCGGTTGCCGTCGTTGCCCGGCTCGATGCCGTAGATCTTGCCGTCCAGTTCCTTCTTGAACTTGACGATGTCGGCGAAGTCCTTCAGGCCCTTGTCGTACAGCGACTCGGGCACCGCCAGGGTGTATTTGGCGTTTTCCAGGTTGGCCCGCAGGGTGGCCACGGTCCCGGCGTCGCGGTAGGGCTTGATGTCGTTTTCCATGGTCGGCATCCAGTTGCCGAGGAACACGTCCATGTTCTTGCCGTCGGCCAGGGACTTGTAGGTCACGGGCACGGAAATCATGGTGGTCTTGGTCTTGTAGCCCAGGGCGTTGAGCACGACGCTGGTGGTGGCGGTGGTCACGGTGATATCGGTCCAGCCGACATCGGAGAAGTTTACGGTGCTGCATTGTGCCGGTTCTGCGGCTTGTGCCAGAAGCGGCAGACTCAGCATGGCGGCCAACAACAACGACGGGGAACCTTTCATAGGGGGGACTCCTGGATGTTTTTTTGGCGGCGTTTGGACCGCGCTTATAAGTGTGGCGGTTGGTGTGTCGGGAACAGCTCTACCACCGTGCCTTGCAATCGAGTCGAGACTGATCATGTACCAGTGAAAATCTGTCGCCTACAGGGTGCGTCGTATCCAGTACAGGGAGGGTCGCATCCAGTGTCGGTGAGGTCGCTTACAGTGTTTTCGAGCGATTTTTCCTACAACTGAGCCGCAAAAAACGCCCAAAACCCCTGCGTTGCGCCTGGCGGCGTTAGTGGGCATGAGTGAGTCGGTGTCAGACGTCGCGGGCCTTGGCAAAAGCCTGATGATGCGCCCTTCTCGGCGGATTGCAGCTTGAGCGTAGCAGCTCCGTCAGAGGGCGTTTCCGGCGCCCGGACAGTGCTCAACCAGGAGTTACGCAGCAATGGCTATCAGTGTTTTCGACCTGTTCAAGATCGGCATCGGCCCCTCCAGTTCCCACACGGTCGGGCCCATGCGCGCAGCGGCTTTGTTCGTCCAGGTGTTAAAGGAAAGGCAACTGTTGGAGCAGGTACGCCGGGTCGAGGTGCAGCTCTTCGGTTCGCTGTCCGCCACCGGCATCGGCCATGGCAGCGATAACGCGGTGATCATGGGCTTGATGGGGGAGTGGCCGGACGCGATCGACCCGTCGCTGATCGGCACGCGCATCGAGCTGCTGCGGGAAACCGACACCCTGTTGCTGGACGGGCGGCTGCCAGTGCCTTTCATCTGGGCCCGGGACATGCAGCTGGTGGACCGCAACCTGCCATTCCATCCCAACGCCATGACCCTGGTGGCCGCGGGCGAAGAGGGTGAGCTGCACCGCGATACCTACTATTCGGTGGGCGGCGGTTTTGTCGTCGACCAGGCCCAGGCCGACAGCGGTGTGGCGGACCTGGACCGCAGCGAGCTGCCTTACGATTTTTCCAGTGCGGTGGAACTGCTGGGCCTGTGCCAGAAGCACAACCTGCGGGTCGCCGAACTGATGCTGGCCAACGAGAAGGTCTGGCGTTCGGAAGAGGAAATTCGCAGCGGCCTGATGGCGCTCTGGCGTGCCATGCAGGACTGCGTGGAACAGGGGCTCAAGCACGAGGGCATCCTGCCTGGCGGGCTCAATGTGCGTCGCCGCGCGGCCAAGTTGCACCGTAGCCTGCAGGAACTGAACAAGCCCAATGTGATCGGCTCCACCCTCAGCGCCATGGAGTGGGTCAACCTGTTTGCCCTGGCGGTGAACGAAGAGAACGCCGCCGGCGGACGCATGGTCACCGCCCCCACCAACGGCGCGGCGGGGATCATTCCGGCGGTGCTGCATTACTTCATGAAGTTCAGCGAAGACGTCACCGACGCCAACGTGGTGGATTTCTTTCTCGGCGCGGCGGCCATCGGCATCCTGTGCAAGAAGAACGCCTCCATCTCCGGTGCCGAAGTCGGCTGCCAGGGTGAGGTGGGTTCGGCCTGCGCCATGGCGGCGGCCGGGCTGGCGGAAATTCTCGGGGCGACCCCTGAGCAGTTGTGCAACGCCGCGGAAATCGGCCTGGAGCACAACCTCGGCCTGACCTGTGATCCGGTGGGCGGGCTGGTGCAGGTGCCGTGCATCGAGCGCAACGCGATTGCCGCGGTGAAGGCGATCAATGCCGCGCAAATGGCCTTGCGCGGCGATGGCCAGCATTTCATTTCCCTGGACCGGGTGATTCGCACCATGCGTGATACCGGCGCCGACATGCACGACAAATACAAGGAAACCTCCCGTGGCGGCCTGGCGGTCAGCGCCGTGGAGTGCTGATTGCCGGCGCGCACAAATCGCTCACATGCCCAGGGGCGCGCCACCTTTTAGCGCGTCGTGAATAGACAAGTCGCCAACCGGGCCGGGCAGCCCCCGTGCCCGTGGCCCGGTTGTGCTTTGAGTGACACTCGCCCGCCCCTGTGCGAAGTGCTTGCCGCGCAAGTGCTACCTAACTGCTCACAGCTCTCTGGGCCTGGCCACCGCACGCCGACGGCGGCGCTTCTTATCCGCACATTGACAAGGGCTATGTAGACACGTCGCGACGTCGTTTTCAGGAGTTATTGAATGCCCATTCAACTTTAGGCATGGCAATTGCTCTGTGAATATCAAGCCCGTCTCCCTTGAGGAACAGGGCACATAAAAAGAGCCTCCGCCTGAGGCCATCACCCGCTTTGTGTGAGGAGATATCGCGATGACGTCGTTCAACTCCGGGGCCCAACCCCAGAACCGTGCGCCTCAATCCATCGGCTTTCTGCTGCTGGACAATTTCACGCTGATTTCCCTGGCCTCCGCAGTCGAACCCCTGCGCATGGCCAACCAACTGTCCGGTCGCGAGCTGTATCGCTGGACCACCCTCAGCGTCGATGGTGGCCAGGTCTGGGCCAGTGACGGTCTGCAGATCACCCCCGATGCCGCGATGCACAAAGCCCCCAGCCTCGATACCGTGATTGTCTGCGGCGGTATCGGCATCCAGCGCACCGTCACCCGCGAACATGTGTCCTGGCTGCAGAGCCAGGCCCGCCAGTCGCGCCGTCTGGGCGCGGTATGTACCGGCAGTTGGGCCCTGGCCTGCGCCGGCCTGCTGGACGGCTTCGATTGCAGCGTGCACTGGGAATGCCTGGCGTCGATGCAGGAAGCCTTTCCCCGGGTGGCCATGAGCACCCGCCTGTTCACCCTCGACCGCAACCGCTTCACCAGCTCCGGCGGCACCGCGCCGCTGGACATGATGCTGCACCTGATCAGCCGCGATCATGGCCGCGAGCTGTCGGCGGCGATCTCGGAAATGTTCGTCTACGAGCGCATCCGCAACGAGCAGGATCACCAGCGCGTACCCCTCAAGCACATGCTGGGCACCAACCAGCCCAAGCTGCAGGAAATCGTCGCCCTGATGGAAGCCAACCTCGAAGAGCCGATCGACCTCGACGAACTGGCGGTATACGTCGCCGTGTCCCGGCGACAGCTGGAGCGGCTGTTTCAGAAGTACCTGCATTGCTCGCCGTCGCGCTACTACCTCAAGCTGCGGCTGATCCGCGCCCGGCAACTGCTCAAGCAGACTCCCATGTCGATCATCGAAGTGGCGTCGGTCTGTGGTTTCGTCTCCACGCCGCACTTCTCCAAGTGCTACCGCGAGTACTTCGGCATTCCACCGCGTGACGAGCGCATCGGTTCCAACACCACCCAGCAGGTGGCGATGATGCCGTTGCCGCAAGCCATGGTTTTGGCGCCGCTGTCCGGGCCATTGTCGGCCCTGAGCCAGGCACGCAACGAATCGACCTTCGCCAGCGTGCGCCTGTAGTCACAGGCGTTTCTTGAAATACACCACGCGCTCGGTTTCCTCGAAACCCAGCGCGTGGTGCAGATCCTGGCTGGCCAGGTTGTCGAGGCTGGTGTCCGAGGCCATTTCCACGCATCCCCGTTGTTGCCCCCAATAGGCGACCTGCTCGATCAGGCGCTGGGCAATGCCCTGGCGACGATGCCCGGGGGCCACATAGATGCCTTCAAGAAAGACCACGGGGGAGCTGTCGGTGCCGTTGACGTAGTCGTGGCGCAATGCAGCCTCGGCCAGGCCCACGGCCTCACCGTTCTCGGTGCAGGCCAGCCAGCAGCCGTAGCGCTGGGGCTCGGCCAGAATCTGCTGGATTTCGGCCTGGTGTTCATCCTGCGGGCAATCGGGCCATAGGCCCTGGCGCAATTGCAGCCACCCGCCAGCGTTGGCGGATGAACCAGGTTCAATGGGGGTCATGAGCGGGCCTGTGGTTTGTGGAGGAAACCCACTTTAGCAACCCGCCCGGGCCCCGGGGGCGTTCACGCGCGTTTTTGCTGCTGGTACTCGGCCAGGGCCGGCAGTAGTTGGCGGTCGATGGCCTGGCGTACGGCAGGCAGGATGGTCGCATTGCCGGTGAGCATCTGCTCGACCATGCCCTTGAGCGCCTTGGCCCGTGCATCGCTCAAGCCCCTTACCGCACATTCGCAGGCCTGCTCGGCGCTGGCGCCTGCGGGCATTTCGAAACCCAGTGCCCGGAGTTGTCCCAGCAGGTCGTCCTGGTCAATCAGATCCGCGTGCATCATGACTCTTATCCTTGTTCAGGGAGCGTGGTCGTGAGCCGATTCTGGTAGGGCGTCCGGGTGGCGGCAAGGGCAGATTGTCGCGATGGCCCGTTTACCTATGAACAGGTCGTTTTCGGCTAAGTCGATGGCCATGGCCGGTTGCCACAGCGTTGGGAAAAGGCGGCGCAATCAAGTCTTGCGGCGCCTGCTTGTGAGGCCTCGGGCTTGCCTGAAGGGTGGGGTAATGAGCGCTCCTGCCGCGCAAAGACACTCTGTGCAAGCGCTGGGTGTTCGGTAGGATGGCCGCCGAGTGGCAAACCATGGAGCTGGAGTGGATGAAAGTGATGTTCAGAATGGGGTTCGCCTGTTTGTTGTTGATGGTTTCCGGCGCTGCTCTGGCAGCTCCCGAGTGTGGCGATTTTCTGAAGGCCATGACCGATCCACCGAAGTCCCTGGAGTTTTTCCGTTGTGAGTCGAAGCCCCAGGATCAGGGCGCACCGCTGACCGCCAGTTACCGGGTCAAAGGTCAGGATGCCCATGAGGTAGAGCGCTATCTGCAGCGGGAGTTGGGGGTTCAGGAGGGGCTCAGGTTTGTCTGCTGCGGCTGGGAAACGAAGGGTTTCATTTCCTATAGGGATAAAAAGACCGGGCGTAATTACCAGATTGGCATGGGCTCTGAAGAGACGCCCTACAACCAGCGCCAGGATTGGCACAAGATCGGCTATTTCTATGTGACGGTGGTGCTGTATACCGAGGACATCTGAAGGCGTGGCAGTGGCCCTATTACCTATGAGCAGGTCGCTCTCGGCTAACTCGCGGGAAGGCAGAGTGGGCAGACTGAAACCAGCTCGCGTCGTGTCGGTTTGGTCACCTTCTCACCGCAGCTCCTCAGAAGTAGTCCCTGCCTCGATCCTGTCACGGCTTGATCGGGGCTTTTTTTGCCTGTGCAAAGCTCTCCGGCAAGTTTCGCCGGCAAGCCGGCTCCTACAGGGGAGCCGGGGGCGGGAGGGGTGAGGATCAGCGCTGCAGCACCAGGATTCTGGAGAGCAGTTCGTCGCGGTCGATGTAGCAGCCCTGGAAGTGCCGGGCGCCGCTAGCCGGGTCGAAGGCGTTGCGCGCGTGCAGGGTGCGGCGGTTGTCGAAGCACCAGAGCTGGCCCGGGTCCAGGCGGCGAATGACCCGGAACCGGGCTTCGCGAGTCAGGGCGATAAAGCGCCGGTAGGCGCGGTACAGCCGGGGCATCTGTTCTTCCGTGGTGTCGAAGGGGCCACGCAGGAAATTGGCCATGCGGATTTCCGCGACCTGGCCCCGGGCATCCAGGGCGATGACCGGCGCCAGGCAGCGGTAGTCGCTGTGGCGGTCCTTGTTGCGAAACTCCACGGGGATTTCGCACAGGGCGCGGAACGCCTCGGGGTCTTCCCGGCGCAGGGCGTCGGCAATGGCGAAGCCGTCGACGAAAATGCTTTCGCCGCCTACCGCGTCATTCACCAGACAATGCAGGAATTGCAGCCCCGGTTGCAGCTCGCGGGTCGGCAGGTCGCTGTGCAGCGGCAGATTGAAGGCGGTGTAGGCGTTGCTGTCGGCATCGGCCTTGGACTGCACGTTGAACAGCACGCCGAAATTGCTTTCGCGGATAAACGAAATACGCCGCGCAATCAGGGCCAGCGAGCCGGGTTCGGTGGGAGCGCCACGGACCTGGGTCAGGCCGGTATCGCGCAGGGCCAGCAGCCATTGCAGCAGCACCTGGGGGTCCTCCATCAGCGCCTGGTACTGGAACTCGGGCAGTTGCAGGCTGGCGTCCCACAGCGAGTGCCGGGCCTTGGCGGCCTGCCGTTCTTCGCGCGACTGTCGATCATAGGCATGGGCCCGCAGCCAGCCGGGGTCGAAGCGGCTGCGGTGGCCGTCCGCCCAGTCGAGGTTCAGGCAGCCGTCGGCATCAATGCGTGCGGCGTTGCACTCGAGGTCTTCGGCAACATCGACGATTTCCAGCACCTGTTCGCGGGTCACGCTGTAGACGCATTGCGGGCAAGGGCAGTTGTCCCGCAGCCATTGATGGTGAAAAGGGCTGAGACGGCCGTCGGCCCAGTGCACCTGGAGCCGGTCCGGCAGGACCTGGACAGTGGCCAGTGCGCTGATCAACGGGTAACTGCGGTAGTCGGCAAGGGCGGCGGTGTTCACGGCGATCTCCTTTTCTTCTGAGGGCTATTTTTCCGCGGGCAGGGCGATCACTCGGCCGAGGCAGGCCGGGCGCGGCAGGTCCGCCTGCTCGGCGGCCAGGGTTTGCAGGCGTTGCAGCACCGGCTCGCTGAACGGCGCCGAACGCGGCCCGGCCAGGTCGACGTGGAGCAGCATTTGCTCGTTGCCTGCCAGCTCCCGGGGATCATCGAGTCTGTGCAGGCTGTGGTAGAGGTGCAGGCGCTTGCGATCGTGGCCGATGACCTGGGTGCGCACTTCGACCTCGGTGTCGAGCTTCACCTCATGCAGGTAGTTCAGATGCAGTTCCAGGGTGAACAGCGAGTGGCCGCTGGCTTCGCGGTTGTCGCTGTCGAGCCCCAGGCGATCCATTAGGGCGTCAGTGGCATAGCTGAAGATCAGCAGGTAGAAGGCATCGCGCAGATGGCCGTTGTAATCGACCCAGTCGCTGATGATGCGGGTGCTGTAGGTGGTCAGGGCAGGCATAAGGTCACCGGATAACGGTAGGAGCCGGCTTGCCGGCGAAGGCGTCCGTTGGGTTTGCGCCTGGCTTGGCGGCCCGTTCGCCGGCAAGCCAGTTCCCACGGGGTTGGGTTAGTCGTGAAAGTGCATGCCGTGCTTGGCCTTGGTGGTTTTCACCGCCTCCAGCACCGCCAGCAGGCAGTCATCACGATAGCGCTCCAGGGCCGCAATGCTGTGGGTGCCCAGTTGCTCGGCGGTGCCTTCGACCACGTCGTCGATCAGCTTGTCGGTCAGCTCCGGGGCCGGCAGGTAGGTCCAGGGCAGTTGCAGCGCCGGGCCGAACTGGGCCATGAAGTGGCGCATGCCGGCGTCGCCGCCCGCCAGGGTGTAGGTGAGGAAGGTGCCCATGAACGACCAGCGCAGGCCGGCGCCAAAGCGGATCGCATCGTCGATTTCCCCGGTGGTCGCCACGCCGTCGTTGACCAGGTGCAGGGCCTCGCGCCACAGCGCTTCGAGAAGACGGTCGGCGATGAACCCCGGGACTTCCTTGCGCACGTGAAGGGCGCGCATCCCCAGGGATTCATAGACCTTGATCGCGGCCTGGACCGCTTCGGGCGCGGTGCGCTTGCCGCCCACCACCTCCACCAGTGGCAGCAGGTACACCGGGTTGAACGGGTGGCCCACCACGCAGCGTTCCGGGTGGGTCGAGCCCTCGTAGAATTCGCTGGGCAAAAGGCCCGAGGTGCTGGAGCCGATCAGCGCCTCAGGCTTGGCCGCGGCGCTGATTCTGCTGTGCAGTTCCAGCTTGAGCTCCAGGCGTTCGGGAGCGCTTTCCTGGATGAAGTCGGCATCCTTCACGCATTCCTCGATGGTGTCGACGAAGCGCAGGCGCTGTTGTGATGCTCCGGGGGCCAGCCCCTGTTTTTCCAGCGCGCCCCAGGCATTGGCGACGCGCTTGCGCAGGGCCGCTTCGGCGCCGGGCGCCGGGTCCCAGGCCACTACGTCGAGGCCGTGGGCCAGGGCTCGGGCCACCCAGCCGCTGCCGATCACGCCGCTGCCCAGGGCGGCGAAAGTTTTGATGTCGGTAATAAAAGTCATCGCGTCTTCCTGGATAAAGAGTTCGTAGGAGCTGGCTTGCCAGCGAAGCTATTGGCGGCCTTGCGGGCCCCTTCGCCGGCACGCCGGCTGCTACGAGCTCGGATGTGACGGCCTCTTCGCGAGCAAGCTCGCTCCTATGGGGGGAGAGGTGGATTGGGGTCAGCCGCGTTGCTTCAGGCCCATCTTCTGGCGGCCTTCGGCCGGGGTCAGGACCCGGGCGCCGAGGCGGCTGAGGATTTCCGTGGCCCGTTCCACCAGTTGGCCGTTGGTGGCGAGCACGCCGCGATCCAGCCACAGGTTGTCTTCCAGGCCGACCCGCACGTTGCCCCCCAGCAGCACCGCTTGCGCAGCCATGGGCATTTGCATGCGGCCAATCCCGAAGCCGGCCCAGACCGCGTCCGCCGGCAGGTTGTCGACCATGGCCTTCATGGTGGTAGTGTCCGCCGGGGCGCCCCAGGGAATGCCCAGGCACAGCTGGAACAGCGGGTTGTCCAGCAGGCCTTCCTTGATCATCTGCTTGGCGAACCACAGGTGCCCGGTGTCGAAGATTTCCAGCTCGGCCTTCACTCCCAGCTCCTGGATACGCTTGGCGCCGGCCCGCAGCTGGGCCGGGGTGGAGACGTAGATGGTGTCGCCGTCGCCGAAGTTCAGGGTGCCGCAGTCCAGGGTGCAGATCTCCGGCAGCAGTTCCTCGACGTGGGCCAGGCGGGTCAAGGGGCCGACCAGGTCGGTGTTGGGGCCGAACTCCATGGGGTTCTCGCCGCCGCCGATCTCCAGGTCGCCGCCCATGCCGGCGGTGAGGTTGACGATGATGTCGATGTCGGCCTCGCGGATCCGCTCCATCACTTCGCGGTACAGCGCCACATCGCGGCTGAACTTGCCGGTGGCGGGGTCGCGCACATGGCAGTGCACCACGGTGGCGCCGGCCTTGGCGGCTTCTACGGCGGCCGCGGCGATCTGTTTCGGGGTGACCGGCACGTGCGGGCTCTTGGCGGTCGTGTCGCCAGCACCGGTGAGTGCGCAGGTGATGATGACGTCGTGGTTCATGGTGCGGTTCCTTACAGGCGTGTTTGCTGAGGGCGTGAGGTGGCCGTGCGCAGCCCAGGGCGGGCTGCGGGGCGGCAGTGGCGGTGGCTTATTTGCTGGTCAGTTGCAGGTGCTCGGCGGCCGGCTTGCCATCGAAGGTGGTGACCCCTTCCAGCCAGCGCTGCTGGTCCTGCGGGTGGTCCTTGAGCCATTGCCGCGCGGATTCCAGGGCATCCTTGTGATCCAGCAGCGGCTGCATCATGCGGCTCTCGTCTTCGGCGCTGAAGGTCAGGTTGGTCAACAGCCGGTGCACGTTCGGGCACTGCTCGGCGTAGTTAGGCGCGGTGACGGTCCACACCGTGGCCTGGCCTTCGTTGGGCCCCAGGGCGTTTTCGCTGCCGCTGAGGTAGGTCATCTTGAAGTTGACGTTCATCGGGTGCGGCGCCCAGCCGAAGAACACGATGGCCTCGTTGCGTTTCACCGCCCGGGCCACCGCCGACAACATGCCCGCCTCACTGGACTCCACCAACTGGAACTTGCCCAGGCCGAACTGATTCTTGGCGATCATTTCCTTGATCTGGGTATTGGCTCCCGAACCCGGTTCGATGCCGTAGATCTTGCCCCCCAGTTCCTTCTGGAACCTGGCGATGTCGGCAAAGGTCTTCAGACCCTTGTCCGCCAGGTAGGCCGGCACGGCCAGGGTGGCGCGGGCGTCCTTGAGGCTCGGTTCGGCCAGGACCTTGACCTGGTTGGCGTCGACGAAGGGGGTGATGGTCTGGGTCATCAGCGGGTTCCAGTAGCCCAGGAACAGGTCCAGGCGCTGGTCACGGATGCCGGCGAAGATGATCTGCTGGGAGGCACTGGTCTGCTTGGTCTTGTAGCCGAGGCCGTCGAGCAGGACCTGGGTCAGGGCGCTGGTGGCGATCACGTCGGTCCAGTTGACCACGCCCAGGCGCACGTTCTGGCAACTGGCGGCATCGGCGGCCAGGGCCCCGCTGCTCAGAAAAACGCTACCACTAAGCGCAAGCACACAGCTGCTGATCAGTCGTTTCATGATGCTTTCCTCGGCAGGTCGTTATTGTCGGTCCCGGCGTCTTTGTGCGCAGGTGTTGCCAAGGTACGCAGGCGCTGCCGGTGGCAAGCGCACAGCGGCGACCGACTCTTGCACTGCAGCGACCTGCCCCCTTGTGGCACGGGGGCATTTGGCGTATCACAAGGCCCACGCTGGCCGTCACCGGAGTGCGTTGCATGTCCCAGGACTTCTATTTCCTGCTGATGCCGGGGTTTTCCGCCATCGGTTTCATCTCGGCCATCGAGCCGCTACGGGTGGCCAACCGCTTTCGTGGCGAGCTGTACCGCTGGCATGTGCTGAGCGCCGACGGCGGCGCGGTGCTGGCCAGCAATGGCATGTCGGTGAATGTCGATGCGGCCCTGGAGCCGCTGAAGAAAGGCGCGACCTTGTGGGTGGTGGCCGGTTTCGAGCCGCTGAAGTTTCTCACCCCGGCCCTGGAGCACTGGTTGCGGCGGCTGGAGGTGGAGGGCGTGACCCTGGGCGGGATCGACACAGGTAGCGTGATCCTTGCCGAGAGCGGTTTGCTGGAGGGGCACCGGGTGACCTTGCACTGGGAGGCCATCGAGGCCTTCAAGGAGTCCTACCCGCAACTGAGCGTGACCCAGGAGCTGTTCGAGATCGATCGACGGCGCATCACCTGTGCCGGCGGCACGGCGTCCATCGACATGATGCTCGACCTGATCGCCCAGGCCCACGGCCCGCAACTGGCGGTCCAGGTCAGCGAGCAGTTCGTGCTGGGGCGCATCCGCCCGCGCAAGGATCACCAGCGCATGGAAGTCGCCAGCCGCTACGGCATCAGCAACAAGAAGCTGGTGCAGGTGATCGGCGAAATGGAACAGCACAGCGAACCGCCCCTGAGCACCCTGGCCCTGGCCGAGTCGATCAAGGTCACTCGGCGCCAGCTGGAGCGCCTGTTCCGCCTGTACCTCAACGACACCCCGAGCAATTTCTACCTGGGCCTGCGCCTGGAGAAAGCCCGCAAACTGCTGCGCCAGACCGACATGAGCGTGCTGGAGGTGAGCATTGCCTGCGGGTTTGAATCGCCGTCCTACTTCACCCGCAGTTACCGCGCGCGTTTCGTGCGGTGCCCGCGGGAAGACCGGCGCCCGGCGGGCGGCGGCCGCGAGCTGGCTTGACTCGGGCTCCGTAGCGCCGGCCAGCCGGCTCCTACGGTTACTTTTTCAGCAGGGCGGCGCAGGCGGCTTTGTAGGCTTCGTGCTGGTATTTGTTGAGGCTCGCGGCCAGAGCGAAGCCGTGCTTCTTGTACTGGGCGTTGATGGTCTGGGGCGACAGCAGGGTCACCTCGCAATTCTCCAGCAACTGAAACACGCCTTCGATCTTGAAGGTGGTGGGGCCGCCGGCGAACTCGCCTTTCTTGCTGCGCTTCTTGATGGCGATGCGGGTGATCCCGTGTTCGCGCACGAAGGCCCCGACCTGGCTGGCGAAGGCCTTGACGTTGGCGGCCTCGTCATCGTCTTCCAGGGCGATTTTCTTGGTGGCCAGCGGCTGGTGTTGCACCGCGCCGTCTTGCAGGGTGGCGAGGGCGAAGATGGCTTCGCTGCCTTTGATCTCGATACCGCAGATGCTCATGGGGAACCCTTTCAATCAGTGAGTGAGGCGCAGCTTACAGCTCCAGCTGGTCGGCGCGTATGCCGAAGGCGGCGGCGATCTTTTCCCGGGTGGCCCGGCGCGGCCGGGCGACGCTTTCCTGCTGGGCAAAGGCCGGCTGGGAGATCCCCAGGCGCCTGGCGACTTCGTCCTGGGTGAGGTGCAGGTGCTCGCGCCAGGCGCGGATCGGCGTGGCGCCGTCGACCATGCGGCTGACCACGTCATGGGGTATCAGATCGGCTTCCTTGTACTGCGCCATGTACTGCGCGTAGGGAATCACCACGAATGCCGGGCTGCCGTCCGGGCCGTGGATGATCTGGATGTCAGTAGGTACGTTCATCACGTTTCTTGACCTCTTGAACACTGACGATGTGTATGGCTCCGTCCCAGTCGAACAGGACCCGGTACTGCCCGACCCGAAGACGATAGGCATAAGTGTGGCCGGACAGGGCTTTGACGTTGCCACTGGCGGGCATGTCGGCCAGCAGGGCAATCGCATCGCGAACCTGGACCTGATGCTCGTGGTGCAGTCGCATCAACTGCTTGACCGCTTTTCTACTCCAGAGGATCTCGTTCATGGCGGACTATATAAGTCTTTTATAAGCAATGCGAAACCTTGCTTATATTTCCTGCCCGGCCAAGTGCAGAACCTTGTCCCTTTGTTGCCCGCGCCAACGTTACCAGGTCGTGGACTGCCCGCGCCGGTCCACCTCGTACACCTTCTGGCGCAGCAGCCGCTCCTTGAGCCAGCGCTCGGCCTTGCCCATCACCCGTTGTCGGGCCCAGAGCAGGTCGACGCCGATCAGCCAGTCGGTATGGGGGTAGGCCCCCAGTTGCAGTTCCACCAGCTCGCCCTTGGCCAGTTCACGCTGGATCAGTTGCCGCGGCAGGGTGGCCCAGCCCAGGCCGGCGCGGACCATTTCCAGCAGCGCCAGGTAGTTTTCCGCCTGCCACAGCTGGGTGGAGCGCAGGTATTCGCTGCTGGGCAGCTTGTTGGCGTGGGCGCTGAAGGCCAGGCGCCGGTGCACATGCAGGTCGTCGAAGGTCACGCTGTCGAGCTGCGCCAGCGGGTGGTCCGGGTGGCAGACGTGCAACATGATCAGCTTGCCCAATTGCTGGAACTCCAGCTCCTGGGGGTAGCCCGGTTGCGAGAAGGCGATGCCCAGCACCGCCTCACCCCGGGCCACCAGCTCGCTGGCGTCCCCGGACAGCGGGTGGCGGATCAGCAGGTCGACATAGGGAAAGGCCTGTTCGAACTCCCGCAGGGCCGGCATCAGCGGGCCATAGGGGGTTTCGATGACGATCGACAGGTGTGGCTCCACCACCTGCGACAGGCAGTCGGCGTTGGCCTGCAGGGTCAGGCAGCGCTCCAGCACCGCCTCGGCCTGCAGCAGCATCTTCTGCCCGGTGGCCGTCAGCACCGGGCTGCGAGCGCTGCGGTCGAACAGCTCGACCCCCAGGTCCGCCTCCAGGTTGCCGATGGCCACGCTGACCGTGGACTGGGTCTTGCCCAGCTTGCGTGCGGCGGCCGAGAACGAGCCGCTTTGCGCGGCCTGTACGAACATCTGCAGTTGATCCAGCGAAAAGCGCATCGCGGCTCCCGGCCCTGGAAGAGGGCTGTCTGATCCATCGTTAAAAACGATGGCTGCTCATTTGTTTCATCGTATTCAAGCACAGATCATGGCCCCGACGTCCGTACTTCCTGCCGGCGGCGCTTGCCCCGGATGCCTGCCAAAACAAAAGCAAAAGCTGCACCTTCAGGAGACCTGCGACATGACAATTTCCCGCGTGCATCCCGTGGACGAGGTCCTGCCCGTCCGCCAGCTGTTCACCTTCGGCCTGCAGCATGTGCTGGTGATGTATGCCGGTGCGGTGGCGGTGCCGTTGATTCTAGGCAATGCCCTGGGCCTGACCCCGGCGCAGGTGGTGCTATTGATCAACGCCAACCTGCTGACCTCGGGCATCGCCACCCTGGTCCAGACCCTGGGGTTCTGGCGTTTTGGCGCGCGGCTGCCGTTGATCCAGGGCTGTTCGTTCATCGCCCTGGCACCGATGATCATGATCGGCAAGCAGTTCGGCCTGACCGAGGTGTTCGGCGCGGTGATCGCCGCAGGCGTCATCACCATTGCCCTGGCGCCGCTGTTCAGCCGTTTGCTGCGGTTTTTCCCGCCCGTAGTGATCGGCAGCCTGATCACCATCATCGGCATTTCCCTGATGCCGGCAGCGGCGATCTGGCTCGGCGGCGGCAACCCCGCGGCGGACGATTTCGGCGCGCCGGCCAACCTGCTGCTGGGGCTGGCCACGGTAGCGGTGACGCTGGTGATCTACGGCAAGTTCTCGGGCTTTATCGGCAACCTCAGCGTGCTCATCGGCTTGCTGGTGGGCAGCCTGATCGCCGCGGCGTTCGGCATGACCGACTTTGCCCAGGTGAGCCAGGCGGCCTGGTTCGAACTGAGCCGGCCCATGGCGTTTGGGGCTCCACAGTTTTCCCTGGTGCCGATCCTGATCATGACCCTGGCGATGCTGGTGATCATGGCCGAGACCACTGGCAACTGCCTGGCCATCGGCAAGCTCACCGGCAAGCCGACCACCCAGCGCACCCTGGGCGATGCGTTCCGCGCCGATGGCCTGTCGACCCTGCTCGGCGGGCTGTTCAACAGCTTTCCCTACAACGCCTTTACCCAGAACACCGGGCTGATCGCGCTGTCCAGGGTCAAGAGCCGCTTCGTGGTGGCTGCGGCCGGGGCAATCATGGTGCTCATGGGGCTGTTTCCCAAGCTGGGTGCCCTGGTGGCCGCGGTGCCGACCCCGGTGCTTGGCGGTTGCGCCATCGTGATGTTCGGCATGACTACAGTGGCCGGCATCCAGGAACTGTCGCGGGTGCCGTTCGAAGGTACGCGCAACGCCATCGTGGTGGCGGTGTCGGTCAGCGTCGGGGTGCTGCCGATGTCCTTCCCGGCGCTGTTCGCCCATCTGCACGGTCCCCTCAGGCTGGTGCTGGAAAGCGGCATCTTCCTTGGCGCCATCACCGCCATCGTTCTCAACCTGCTGCTCAACCCCCGTGAGGCCGCCGCCCAGGTGCTGGCAGCCCATGTCGAGCTCAATGACTGACGTTTTTCTCGCCGCCATTGCTGTGGCGGCTCCTGCCCATGAAAAGGAGGTCAAGATGACCCAGATTCTTTCTTCCATCCCTGCCGGCGTCACCGAACTGGACCTGCACCTGCTGCGCCAGAGCATCCAGCTCGCCGAAGAGGCCAAGGCCCGCGGCCGTCATCCGTTCGCCGCCCTGGTGGCCGATCGCGACGGCAAGGTCATCGCCAGCGCCGGCAACAACTCGATGCCCCCGAAGGCGACCCGACCCAGCACGCCGAACTGGCGGCAGCGGCGCTGGCGGCCAAGCGCCTCAGCCCCCAGGCCCTGGCCGAGTGCACCCTGTACACCAGCGCCGAGCCCTGCTGCATGTGCGCCGGGGCCATCTACTGGACCGGCATTGGTCGGGTGGTCTACGCCTTGTCCGAACATGAGCTGCTGGAGTTGACCGGCGACCACCCGGAAAACCCGACCTTTTCCCTGCCGTGCCGCGAAGTGTTCGCCCGTGGGCAGCGGCAGATCCCGGTGTTCGGGCCGATGCTTGAGAGCGAGGCCGCCCTGGCGCACAAGGGCTTCTGGAAATGAACGGCGGCCTATCCATCCATGTGGTGGACGTCGCCAGCGGCAAGGTGGCCGAAGGCATGGCGGTGCGGGTGCGCCGCCTGGGCGGCGAGCTGCTCTGCGCAGGGCGAATTGCCGGCAACGGCTTGCTGAGCGAGCTTGCCGAGCGCTCGGCGAGCTTCGGCCAGGGCGTCTACGAAGTGGAGCTGGAGGTGGCGGCGTTCTATCGCGAGCAAGGCCAGGCGCTGCCGCCGGTGCCCTTCCTCGAGGTGCTGGTGTACCGCTTCGGCCTGGATGATCCGCGCCAGCACTACCACCTGCCGTTCAAGCTCACCGCCTGGGGCGTCTCGTGCTTTCGCGGTGGCGCCTGACCCGGCGCTGACCTGTAGGAGCGAGCTTGCTCGCGAAACGCTCGCAGCCACCACAACCGGTTCGGCAGAGCGCTTTTCGCGGGCCGGCCCGCTCCTAGCGGTGGCGGGTCATTCCTGGGCGATGGATTCGATGAACTCCGAGCGTTCGTCGCTCATGCGCGCCAGGCAGTCATTGGTGGCGATGGTGTAGGCCTTGGTGCCGGGCTTGGCCGGAAAGGACTCCATCGCGCAGTCGGCGTCGCGCTGCTTCTGCCACAGTTGCTGGGCATTTTTGACCTTGGCGCTGATGTCGGCCAGTTGCCCTTTGTCGCTGCCATAGAGGGTGCCCAGGCGTTCCAGCAGGCTCTGCACGTTGTCGCCCAGCAACTGTTCGGCGGTGGTCCTGTTGTAGGTCGCGCATTCCAGGGTCTGCACGTTGTTTTCCACGCCGTCGCAGGGCGTGTTGTCGGCCTCTTCGGCCGCCTGTACGCCTGTCGTTATCAGTAACAAGGCCAGGAAGATCGGTTTCATTGCAGCGCTGCCCTCATCCAGTGACGCTTTCGTTGAAGCGGCGAATTCTGGCGCAAGCCCCGGGCAAAGAACAGAGGCCACCCATGCCCTCCGTCCGGCCCTTTGTCGGCGCTTGACGCTTTCGGCAATTCCCCTGTCGTTTTTGCACCCAGGCGCCCCGGCCCTCAAGCATATGCTGACCCCAAAGCGCCGGCAGACGATTCGGCGCAAGAATCGCCAATAAGGGGACAGCCTGATGAGCCCAGCCGAACTACACGCCGACAGCATCGTTATCGACGGGCTGATCATTGCCAAGTGGAACCGCGAGCTGTTCGAGGACATGCGCAAGGGCGGCCTGACCGCAGCCAACTGCACCGTGTCGGTTTGGGAAGGTTTCCAGGCCACGATCAACAACATTGCCTCCAGCCAGAAGCTGATACGCGAAAACAGCGACCTGGTGATGCCCGTGCGCACCACCGCGGACATTCGCAAGGCCAAGGAGCTGGGCAAGACCGGCATCCTCTTCGGCTTCCAGAATGCCCATGCCTTCGAAGACCAGATCGGCTACGTCGAGGTGTTCAAACAGCTGGGCGTGGGCATCGTGCAGATGTGCTACAACACCCAGAACCTGGTGGGCACCGGCTGCTACGAGCGTGATGGCGGGCTCTCCGGGTTCGGCCGCGAGATCGTCGCCGAGATGAACCGCGTCGGGGTCATGTGCGACCTGTCTCACGTTGGTTCCAAGACCAGCGAGGAAGTGATCCTCGAATCCAAGAAGCCGGTCTGCTACTCCCACTGCCTGCCGTCGGGGCTCAAGGAGCACCCGCGCAACAAGTCCGATGCCGAACTGAAATTCATCGCCGACCACGGCGGTTTCGTCGGCGTGACCATGTTCGCGCCGTTCCTGGCCAAGGGCATCGATTCGACCATCGACGACTACGCCGAAGCCATCGAATACACCATGAACATCGTCGGTGAAGATTCGATTGGCATCGGCACCGACTTCACCCAGGGCCATGGCCAGGACTTCTTCGAATACCTGACCCACGACAAGGGCTACGCCCGGCGCCTGACCAACTTCGGCAAGATCATCAATCCCCTGGGCATCCGCACCGTGGGCGAGTTCCCCAACCTCACCGAGACCCTACTCAAGCGCGGCCACAGCGAGCGCGTGGTGCGCAAGATCATGGGCGAGAACTGGGTCAGCGTCCTGAAGGACGTCTGGGGCGAATAAGGCCACCCCCCACAGCACATTCCTGTAGCCGCTGCCGCAGGCTGCGATCGGCTCCGAAGGAGACGCGCTCTTGCGGCCCTCGGAAGGCTCTTCGAGCCTTTTCGCAGCCTGCGGCAGCGGCTACAGACGTACTTATCCACAGAATTCCGGAGTTTTGAAACATGGCCAAGATCGCCCCGCAATTGCCTATCGAAGTCGACAGCGAAACCGGTGTCTGGACCTCCGACGCCCTGCCGATGCTCTACGTGCCACGGCATTTCTTCGTCAACAACCACATGGGCATCGAGGAGGTGTTGGGCGCCGATGCCTACGCCGAGATCCTCTACAAGGCCGGCTACAAGTCCGCCTGGCACTGGTGTGAAAAAGAAGCCGAATGCCACGGCCTGGAAGGCGTGGCGGTGTTCGAGCACTACATGAAGCGCCTGTCCCAGCGCGGCTGGGGCCTGTTCAAGATCCAGGACATCGACCTGGATAAAGGCACCGCCAGCGTCAAGCTCGAACACTCGGCCTTCGTCTACGTGTACGGCAAGGTCGGGCGCAAGGTGGACTACATGTTCACCGGCTGGTTCGCCGGTGCCATGGACCAGATCCTGGCGGCCCGTGGCAGCAAGATCCGCACCGTGGCAGAGCAGGTTTACGGTGGTTCCGAAGAAGGCCACGACGATGGCCTGTTCGTCGTCAAACCGTTGTAAGCGGAGTTAAGAAAAATGGCTTTCGAAGCGATGTTCCAGCCGATCCAGATCGGCAAACTGACCATCCGCAACCGTGTGCTGAGCACTGCGCACGCCGAGGTCTACGCCACCGACGGCGGCATGACGACTGAACGGTATGTGAAGTACTACGAGGAAAAGGCCAAGGGCGGCATCGGCCTGGCGATCTGTGGTGGTTCCTCGGTGGTGGCCATCGACAGCCCCCAGGAGTGGTGGAGCTCGGTGAACCTGTCCACCGACCGGATCATCCCGCATTTCCAGAACCTGGCCGACGCCATGCACAAGCACGGCGCCAAGATCATGATCCAGATTACCCACATGGGCCGGCGCTCGCGCTGGGACGGTTTCAACTGGCCGACCCTGATGTCGCCGTCCGGGGTGCGCGAGCCAGTGCACCGCGCCACCTGCAAGACCATCGAGCCGGAGGAGATCTGGCGGGTGATCGGCAACTACGCCCAGGCCGCGCGCCGGGCCAAGGCCGGTGGCCTGGACGGTGTCGAGCTGTCGGCGGTGCACCAGCACATGATCGACCAGTTCTGGAGCCCACGGGTCAACAAGCGCACCGACGAATGGGGCGGCACCTTCGAGAAACGCATGCGTTTCGGCCTGGAAGTGCTCAAGGCGGTACGCGCTGAAGTGGGCGACGAGTTCTGCGTGGGCATGCGCCTGTGCGGCGACGAGTTCCACCCGGACGGCCTATCCCATGAGGACATGAAGCAGATCGCCAAGTACTACGACGACACCGGCATGCTGGACTTCATCGGCGTGGTGGGTTCGGGCTGCGACACCCACAACACCCTGGCCAACGTGATCCCCAACATGAGCTTCCCGCCGGAGCCGTTCCTGCACCTGGCGGCGGGCATCAAGGAAGTGGTCAAGGTGCCGGTGCTGCACGCACAGAACATCAAGGACCCGAACCAGGCCACGCGGATTCTCGAAGGCGGTTACGTCGACATGGTCGGCATGACCCGCGCGCACATGGCCGACCCGCACCTGATCGCCAAGATCAAGATGGGCCAGATCGACCAGATCAAACAGTGCGTCGGCGCCAACTACTGCATCGACCGCCAGTACCAGGGCCTGGACGTGCTGTGCATCCAGAACGCCGCCACGTCCCGTGAATACATGGGCGTGCCGCACATCATCGAGAAAACCACCGGCATCAAGCGCAAGGTGGTGGTGGTCGGTGCCGGTCCTGCCGGTATGGAAGCCGCTCGCGTCGCCGCCGAACGCGGCCACGACGTGACCCTGTTCGAGAAGAAGGAAGCCATTGGCGGGCAGATCACCACCGCTTCCAAGGCCCCGCAACGGGACCAGATCGCCGGTATCACCCGCTGGTACCAGCTGGAACTGGCGCGCCTGAAGGTCGACCTGCGCCTGGGCACCGCGGCGGACACCGCGACCATTCTCGACCTGCGCCCCGACGTGGTGGTGCTGGCCGTGGGCGGCCATCCGTTCATCGAGCAGAACGAGCACTGGGGCGCCGCCGAAGGGTTGGTGGTCAGCAGTTGGGACATCCTCGACGGCAAGGTGGCGCCGGGCAAGAACGTGCTGGTGTACGACACCATCTGCGAGTTCACCGGCATGTCGGTCACCGACTTCATCGCCGACAAGGGTTCACAAGTGGAAATCGTCACCGACGACATCAAGCCGGGCATCGCCGTGGGCGGCACCTCGTTCCCTACCTACTACCGCAGCCTGTACCCCAAGGAAGTGATCATGACCGGGGACCTGACCCTGGAGAAGGTCTACCGCGAGGGCGACAAGCTGGTGGCGGTGCTGGAAAACGAATACACCGGCGCCCGGGAAGAACGGGTGGTGGACCAGGTGGTGGTGGAAAACGGCGTGCGTCCCGACGAAGAGCTCTACTACGGGCTCAAGGAAGGTTCGCGCAACAAGGGCCAGATGGACGTCGAGGCGCTGTTCGCGATCAAGCCGCAGCCGTGCCTGAGCGAGACGGGGGAGGGCTACCTGTTGTTCCGCATCGGCGACTGCGTATCCCAGCGCAACACCCATGCCGCGATCTACGACGCACTGCGCCTGTGCAAGGATTTCTAAGCCACTTCCTGTAGGAGCCGGCTTGCCGGCGATCGGCACTGGCGAGATACCGCGTGCTGCCTGATCGCTGGCAAGCCAGCTCCTACAAGGCCCCAGGTCTTTGGGAGCTCCACCATGTTGAACACCCTTCTTCCCATTCTGTTGTTCGCCGCCATCGGCCTTGCGGTCCTTGGCGCGCTGCGACGCGTGGCCATGTGGCGCCGGGGGCGAGCCTCCAAGGTCGATCTGATTGGCGGCCTGCTGGCCATGCCCAAGCGCTACATGGTGGATCTGCACCACGTGGTGGCCCGGGACAAATACATGGCCAACACCCACGTGGCCACGGCGGGGGGCTTTGTCCTGGCCGCCGTGCTGGCGATCCTGGTGCACGGTTTCGGCCTGCACAACCGCATCCTGGGTTATGCCTTGCTGCTGGCCGCCACGCTGATGTTCGTCGGCGCGCTGTTCGTCGCCAAGCGTCGGCGCAACCCGCCGGCGCGGCTGTCCAAAGGGCCGTGGATGCGCCTGCCCAAAAGCCTGCTGGCATTCTCCGTGAGCTTCTTCGTGGCGACCCTGCCGGTGGCCGGGATCCTTCCGGAAAACTTCGGTGGCTGGCTGCTGGCGGCGCTGCTTGCGCTGGGTGTGCTCTGGGGCGTGTCCGAGCTGTTCTTCGGCATGACCTGGGGCGGGCCGATGAAGCACGCCTTCGCTGGTGCCCTGCACCTGGCCTGGCACCGGCGCGCCGAGCGCTTTGGTGGCGGGCGCTCCACCGGCCTCAAACCGTTGGACCTGGAAGACCCGAACGCGCCTTTGGGGGTGGAAAAGCCCAAGGACTTCACCTGGAACCAGTTGCTGGGCTTCGACGCCTGCGTGCAGTGCGGCAAGTGCGAGGCGGCATGCCCGGCCTTCGCCGCCGGCCAGCCGCTGAACCCGAAGAAACTGATCCAGGACATGGTGGTCGGCCTGGCCGGCGGTACCGACGCGCAGTTCGCTGGCAGCCCGTACCCTGGCAAGGCCATCGGCGAACACGGCGGCAACCCGCACCAGCCCATCGTCAACGGCCTGGTGGATGCCGAGACCCTGTGGTCCTGCACCACCTGCCGGGCCTGTGTCGAGGAATGCCCGATGATGATCGAACACGTCGATGCCATCGTCGACATGCGTCGCCACCTGACCCTGGAGAAGGGCGCCACGCCGAACAAGGGCGCCGAGGTCCTGGAAAACCTCATTGCCACCGACAACCCCGGCGGCTTCAACCCCGGCGGGCGGATGAACTGGGCGGCGGACCTGAACCTGTCCCTGCTCAGCGACAAACAAAGCACCGACGTGCTGTTCTGGGTCGGCGACGGCGCCTTCGACATGCGCAACCAGCGCACCCTGCGGGCCTTCGTCAAAGTGCTCAAGGCGGCCAAGGTGGACTTCGCCGTGCTCGGCCTGGAAGAGCGCGACAGCGGTGACGTGGCCCGGCGCCTGGGCGACGAAGCGACTTTCCAGCTGCTGGCCAAGCGCAACATCCAGACCCTGGCCAAGTACCGCTTCAAGCGCATCGTCACCTGCGATCCCCACAGTTTCCATGTGCTGAAGAACGAGTACGGCGCCTTCGATGGCAACTACCTGGTGCAGCACCACAGCACCTACCTGGCCGAGTTGATTGGTGCCGGTACCCTCAATCTGGGCCAGCACAAAGGCAATAGCGTGACCTACCACGACCCCTGCTACCTGGGCCGTTACAACGGGGAATACGAAGCGCCGCGCGAGGTACTGCGGGCCCTGGGCATCGAGATCAAGGAAATGCAGCGCTCGGGCTTCCGTTCCCGTTGCTGCGGCGGTGGCGGCGGCGCGCCGATCACCGACATTCCGGGCAAGCAACGGATTCCCGACATGCGCATGCAGGACATCCGCGAAACCGGCGCCGAGCTGGTGGCCGTGGGTTGTCCACAGTGCACGGCGATGCTCGAAGGGGTGGTGGAGCCGCGGCCGATGATCAAGGACATCGCCGAACTGGTAGCCGATGCCTTGCTCGAAGACGCCGCCCCGAGCAAAGCGCCGGCGTCGGTGAAACCTGAACCTGCGGAGGTGCACTGATGAGCGACATTATCCGCCGCGATCCCCGGGCCGAGTGGATCGCCCGCAACCGCCTGCACCCGCTGCACGCGGCCATGCAGCCGGCGCAACACAGCTGGATGGGGCCCAATGGCCTGATCCGCAAGAACCCCCACGGCATCGGTTTCATCGGCCCCAACGGCCTCAAGCGCATCGACCGCAGTGGCGCCCAGCAGGGCGGCAGCGCCAAGCGCACGGCAGCGGCCGAGGTGCAGTTGCCGCTGCATCAAGTGGCGCAGCCGGCGTTCTACATCAGCGTGGTGCCGGACATGGTCGGTGGCCGCCTGAGCAGCCACGACCGCGACCTTCTGGGCCTGGCCCATCAGCTGGCGGGCCAGGACGGCGCGGTGCTGGCGGTGGTGTTCGGCGAGCACAAGGAATCGGCCTTCGCCACCGCGGGTGTCGACCGCCTGCTGGTGCTGCAAGGCAGCGAGTTCGAAGGTTATGCACCGGAGCAACGGGTGCAGGGCCTGCGGGCTGTGGATAACCAGTTCAGCCCGCGTCACTGGCTGCTGCCCGACAGCCGCACCGGCGGCGGCGAACTGGGCCGGCGCTTTGCCGCGGCCCTGGGCGAACGCCCGGCGACCCGGGTCTGGCAGGTCAAGGACGGGCAGTGCATCGGCCGTGCCGGCGCCGGCCTGCAGGACCTGGCGCGGCCGGTGGCGCGCTTGATCCTGGCCGCCGCCGAATGCGCGGAGCCGGTCAGCGAAACCCGCCACGAAGCCTTGCCGGTGGAGTTATCCACAAGCGTGGCCCGCAGCCTGGCGCGGATCGAAGACCTGGGCGCAGTGGCGGTGGACCCGGCGGCGATTCCCATGGCCGAGGCCGAATTCATCTTTTCCGGGGGCAACGGGGTCAAGGACTGGCCGCTGTTTCACCAGACCGCCGCCGCCCTGGGGGCCACCGAAGGCGCTTCGCGGGTGGCGGTGGACGACGGCTTCATGGCCCGCGACCGGCAAGTGGGGGCCAGTGGTATCTGGGTCACCGCGCGGGTCTATGTGGCGGTGGGGATTTCCGGAGCGATCCAGCACCTGCAAGGCATTGGTGCCTGCGATAAGGTGGTGGCGATCAACCTCGACCCGGGTTGCGACATGATCAAGCGTGCCGACCTGTCGGTGATTGGCGACAGCGCGGAGATTCTCAAGGCCTTGATCGCGGCGGTAGCGGCCTACCGCAACGACGCCAAGCGCGATGCGGCTTAAGGGGATGTTATGCACAGCAATGTAATCAGCCTGATTTCGATTGGCGCCCACCCCACCTCCGGCCGCCCGCGGCGTGCCGAACAGGATGCCCGGGCAGTGGAACTGGGCCTGCAACTGGCCGGTGCGCAGTTGCAGGTGCTGCATGCCGGCGATGTAGCCGAACCGGCCCTGCGCGCCTACCTGGGCATGGGCCTGGAACAGCTGCATGTGCTGGAGCAGCCGGCGGGCGCCGATGCCCTGCCGGCACTGACCCAGTACCTGCGTCATGCCGGCGCCCAGGTGGTGCTCACCGGCAGCCAGGCGGAAACCGGCGAGGGCTCGGGGATGCTGCCATTCCTGCTGGCGGAAAACCTCGGCTGGCCGCTGGTGGTGGGGCTGGCCCAGGTCGAGTCCCTGGGCGATGGCGTGGCCCATGTCCTGCAAGCCTTGCCTCGCGGCCAGCGACGCCGGCTCAAGGTGCGCCTGCCATTCCTCGCCACTGTGGATAACGCCGCACCCAAGCCGCGCCAGAGCGCCTACGGCCCGGCGCGCCGGGGCGTGCTCGAAACCGACCAGGTGCTGGTGGTGGAGGACGAGTTGTTCACAGGCTCCAGCCTGCAACCGGCCAAGCCGCGCCCCAAGCGCCTGAAAGTGATCAAGGCCAAGAGCGGCGCCGACCGCATGAAAGCCGCTACCGCCAAGGCCAGCGGCGGCACCGGCCAGGTACTCAAGGGCGTCAGCCCTGAGGCGGGTGCCGAAGCCATTCTCAAATTGCTCATCGAAGAAGGCGTAGTGCGCTGACCTCAGGGTTATGCACAACCCCTGGCACCGCTGTTCGCTGGCAAGCCAGCTCCTACGGGAGGGAAATGTACCCATGCCTTGTAGGAGCCGGCTTGCCGGCGAAGAGGCCGGCGCGGTTTTGCACAATTCCCGGCCGTCTTTCGCGACAGGGGGGTAGGGTTACTCACAATCCCTGTGTGCGGACCTGTGGATAAGGTGTTCGCGCCTCGCTCCAGCCCTTGTGCAGCGGGCCCTGGCGCCGCCTGTACGATTTTTGATCAGGCTAAGTCGGCGTTTTTTATGGCGTTTTTTCCATGATGGGAAAACCCTCGGGTAGACTTTTGCACAGCAGTTGCCCCCAAAGTCTGTTGGCGCTTCTGTGGATAAGATGTTCGCTTAGCGCTGTATCCCTTGCAGAACGGGGCTTTCAAGATTTTGTTCAAAAAACGACCAAATGCTGGTTTTTCCGCAGAATATCCTGGCGTGGCCCTGATAATGCGCGGCGTTTGGCGGTTTTCCACAGTGCATGACTCGTGCACCCGAGTTGCCCCCAAAGTCTGTTGGCCGTTCTGTGGATAAGGTGTTCGCCTTCCTCTGTAGCCTTCTGAATACATGGCTTTGATGGATGTGTTCAAAAAATGATCAATGTCTTGTAAAACAGCACTTTCTACATAAGTTACGGATTTTATTGCCATTGCCCGGCGAAATATCCCCAAGCCAGAGGAACTTGCCCACAGTTGCTGTGGGCCAAGGTGTGGATAAGGTGTTCGTCGAAGGCTGCACCCCTTGTAATCCATGGCTTGCACGGCAATAGATCAAATTTCATACAGTTCTAATGGCTGCCTTGACACTGGCAAGTGGCCTGTCTTCACTGATGCCACAAGGACCTGGCAGTTACTTATCCACATCCGGTTCCCGGGAGCTCAGGCAATGGACTGTCGTTCATCACAGGCTTCCGCGATCCGCGCCTTTCTCCCTCGACGCACCCGCCGCCGCGCCACCAACCAGCGTGCCCGCCTATAGCTGCACCCCCGGGCTGCCGCCGGTTGGCACTTTTTCCACAGTTTGTGTTTCCCTGGCCAAGCTCCAGGCCAACCAGAAGTCCGCGGACTTTCTCAAGCAGGAGGCGCATTTCTACAAGCCGCCGATCAACGTGACCTTCGCCAAGTTACCCAACAACCTCAACCACGTCGGGGTCGAGCAACTGCCGTGCAACCACTGTGGCGACTGCGTCTGGGGCTGTAACAACAAGGCCAAGAACACCACCGCAATCACGGTGCGCAGATTTTCTGCCAGGCCCAGGTGCGCCATCTGGAGCGTGACGGCGACGGCTGGATCGTGCGCTTCCAGTACCTGGACAGCGCCCAGGGACGGCATGTATGGGCGCTGCATCGGCCATGGGGCGATTCCCTATGGCGTTACCAGCGAACTGAAGGGCAACACCCAGGTGCAATGGTCGGAAACCCTTTCGGCAGACGACCCGAACTACCCGCTACGGGTGCGCAATGGCTATGTGAAGGTGAGGCTGGACGGCCCGCAGATCAGCGAGACCTTCATCGGCGAGACCGGCGCGGTCAGCTGGTCGCGGCCCCGAAGGCCCTGTAGCCGCTGCCGAGCCCGCGAGGCTGCGACAAGGTCCGCAGGACCTTGCTTGACGGTTTTCCGCCGGACCTCAGGCGCTCTCAAGATCGCTGCGCCTGCTGCGTCGGAATGCCGCCCAAACCGTTCGCAGCCTGCGGTAGCGGCTACACAAGCCTTGTAGCCGCTGCGGTGCTTGCAGTGTCAGCCGGTGACCGGAACACCCTTGAGGTAAGGCGCCGGTTCCGCCCCCAGGTTGCTCAGCATGCGCTCGCTGTACCAGTCGACGAAGTTGACCACGCCGAACTCGTAGGTCTTGGAGTACGGGCCGGGCTGGTAGGCGGTGGAGTTGATGCCGCGCTGGTTCTCTTCCGCCAGGCGCCGGTCCTGGGCGTTGGTGGCGTCCCACACCTGGCGCATGCGTTCGACGTCGTAGTCCACGCCTTCCACGGCGTCCTTGTGCACGATCCACTTGGTGGTGACGATGGTTTCCTGCGCGCTGATGGGCCACACGGTGAACACGATGATGTGGTCGCCCATGCAGTGGTTCCACGAGTGGGGCAGGTGAAGGATGCGCATCGAGCCCAGGTCCGGGTTCTTGATCCGGCCCATGAGTTTGGCGCAGCCCTGTTTGCCGTCCAGGGTCATGGACACGGTGCCCTTGAGCAGCGGCATGCGCACGATGCGGTTGCGCAGGCCAAAGCTGGCGTGGGCGTAAGGGATCTTCTCGGCTTCCCAGGCGGCAGCGGAGGCGGCCACGTGGTCCTTGAACGCCTGGTCGGCCCGCGGGTCGGTGACGTCGTCCCATTCCAGCAGGGTTTTCAGCAATTCGGGGTGCGAGCCGCCGCAGTGGTAGCACTCGCGGTTGTTCTCCAGCACCAGCTTCCAGTTGGCCTTTTCATGCAAGGTGGTCTGCACCGCCACCTTGGTGTTCTCCATGTCGTAGGGCTCCATGTAATGGGCCAGGGTCGCGAGGAAGTCGTCGATGGCCGGCGGGTTCTCGGCCAGGGAGATGAAGATGTAGCCGCCGGCGGTCTTCACGTTCACCGGTTTCAGGCCGTATTGCTTCATGTCGAAGTCGGCGCCCATCTCGGTGCCGGCGAACAGCAGGCGGCCGTCCAGTTCGTAGGTCCACTGGTGGTAGTGGCAGACCAGCTTGGCGACCTTGCCCTTGTCGCTGGTGCACAGCCGTGAGCCGCGGTGGCGGCAGACGTTGTGGAAGGCGTGGACCACGCCGTCGGCGCCGCGGATGACGATGATCGGGTTCTTGCCGATCTGCAGGGTGATGTAGTTGCCCTTGGTAGGGATCTCGCAGGTCATGCCGGCGATCAGCCATTCCTTCTGGAAGATCTCCTGCATGTCGATATCGAACAGCCTTTCATCGCAGTAGAACGGCTGCGGCAGGGAAAAGGTCCGCTCACGTTCCTGCAGCATCTGTGCAGTGGCCTTGCGTGCAGGTTCCAGCGGATCGCCCAAGCTCAGGGTTGCGGTGACGTCCATCGTTCAAGTCCTCATGGCCGTTCAGTGCGGCCGGCGAATTAATTAGTGGCTACGGTGGGTGCTACGCAAGTCACGAAAAAAACGGCTGTTGTCGTTGAGGCGAGTGTGGGTCCGCAGGCGCCAAGAACCTTATCCATGGGCGACATGGCCCAATCTGTTCCCGACGCGCCAGCCCCGGCAGCTGGGGGCTGGTCGCGATAAGCATGTGAATGTCGCAGATAGGTAAATGGGCGCGAGAAGCCTTACGCAGAATCGCTGACAAGACGCCGACCGTCGGCCGTGGAGAACAGCATGTCCAACACCTTCCTCAACCCGGTAACCACCCAGACCTGGGCCAATGGCCGTCACATCGTCCGTTGCGTCAAAGTCATCCAGGAAACCTGGGACGTGCGGACCTTCTGCTTCATGGCCGACCAGCCGATCATGTTCTTCTTCAAGCCTGGGCAGTTCGTCACCCTGGAGCTGGAGATCGAGGGCCAGCCGGTGATGCGTTCCTACACCATCTCCAGCTCGCCCTCGGTGCCCTACAGCTTCTCGGTGACCATCAAGCGCGTGCCCGGCGGCAAGGTCTCCAACTGGCTGCACGACACCCTGCACGAAGGCCAGGAACTGGCGGTGCACGGGCCGGTGGGGCTGTTCAACGCCATCGACTTTCCGGCGCCGAAGATCCTCTACCTCAGCGGTGGCGTCGGCATTACCCCGGTGATGTCCATGGCGCGCTGGTTCTACGACACCAACGCCAACGTCGACATGGTGTTCATCCACAGCGCCCGTTCCCCCAAGGACATCATTTACCACCGCGAGCTGGAGCACATGGCCTCGCGGATCGACAACTTCAGCCTGCACCTGATCTGCGAAAAGCACGGCCTGGGCGAGCCCTGGGCCGGTTATCGCGGTTACCTGAACCACAAGATGCTGGAGTTGATGGCCCCGGATTTCCTGGAGCGGGAAGTGTTCTGCTGCGGCCCCACGCCCTATATGAGCGCGGTCAAGCGGCTGCTGGAGGCCGCCGGTTTCGACATGGCGCGCTACCACGAGGAATCCTTCGGCGCGACCCCGGCCGAAGCCCGGGCCGATGCGGTGGAACACGCCGAACAGGCGGCCGAGGCGCCGGAGCCGGACCTGGCGGACCTGCATCAGGTGGAGTTCACCGCTTCGGGCAAGAGCATCCGCGTGGCCCCCGGGGAAACCGTGCACGCGGCGGCCGCCAAGCTTGGCCTGATGATTCCCAAGGCCTGCGGCATGGGCATCTGCGGCACCTGCAAGGTGCTCAAGCTGGGGGGCGAGGTGGAGATGGAGCACAACGGCGGGATCACCGAGGAAGACGAAGCCGAAGGCTACATCCTGTCCTGCTGCAGCGTGCCCAAGGGCGACGTGCGCGTGGAGTTCTGATCGCCGGCAAACCGGCCCCTGCATCCGTTTGCTGTAGGAGCCGGCTTGCCAGCGAACAGGTGCAAGCTGATCCTTCGGTTACTGATACAACGCCGGGCGCCGATCCAGGTGCACATGGTTATGTTCACTGATGGACTTGTGCCAGGCCTGGGTCAGGTCCAGCTCCGCCAACAGCAACTGCTCGGCGCTTTCCCGATCCCTGCCCGCCAGTGGATAACCGTCGGCATCGACAAGGGTCGAGCCGCCCACCCAGTTCACTCCACGTTCCTCGCCGCAGCGGTCGCAGGCGGCGATGAACATCCGGTTGACCGCCGCATTGGCCTGCACCCGGACCATCTCCGCCGGCCGCTCGCCCAGCGGGCGCGGGCCATCCGGCCAGTTCACCGGGGCGCACAGCAGGGCCGCGCCGGCCAGGGCTGGCAGGCGCACCCACTCGGGAAACTCCAGGTCGTAGCAGATCATCATGGCGATCGGCCCGAAGCGGGTCGCCACCACCGGCGGCGGTTCGTCGCCCGGGGTGAAGATCAGGTTTTCCCGATCCCACAGGTGGGCCTTGCGGTACAGCGTCAGCCTGCCTTCGGGTTCGACCAGCGCCGCGCTGTTGGCCACGTGCTCCTGGTCCAGGCGCTCGCAGAAGCCGCCGACGATCACCACCTGCAGCTCTTCGGCCAGGGTTTTCCACAGGCTCAGGGTCGGCCCGTCGAGGCTTTCCGAGAGTGCCAGGGCTTCATTGCGGTCGCTGAACACATAGCCGCTCTGCACCAGTTCCGGCAGCACCACCACCTGGGCGCCGCGGGCGGCGGCTTGGCGTATCGCCTCGGCGCCCAGGGCGCGGTTGTACTTAAGGTCGCCGATGCGCGGGGCCACTTGCTGGCAGGCCACCTTGAGGGATGCCTGAGGAATCATTGCGCGCCTCCTTCCAGTTGCTGCTCGCTGGCCTGGATGGCCAGGCGCTCCGCGTCCAGGTCCAGGTTGCGGGTCAGCGCCCAGTAGACCAGCGCGGCCACGGCAAGGCCAACCACGAAGGCAATGTCGGCGCCGCCCAGGGCCTGGGACAGCGGGCCCTGGAAGAAGCTCAGGGACATGAACGGCACCATCGCCAGCAGGCCGAGGAAATACGCCAGCAGCCCGGCGCTGGACCAGCGGCCATAGATCCCGGTGTGATTGAAGATGTCGCTGATGGCATAGCGACCTTTGCGCACCAGGTAGAAGTCCGCCAGGTTGACTGCGGTCCAGGGCACCAGGAAATACAGCATCAGCAGCACGAAAGTGTTGAAGCTGCCCAGGTAGCTCTCGGGAATGTTCATGGCGATGAGAAAGATCACCACCGCCACCAGCACGATTCCGCAGACCCGGCTCTTGAGGTTGGGCTTGATCGACTTGAAGCCGTCGATGGCGCTGATGCCGGTGAGCATGGCGCCGTAGCAGTTGACCGCCATGATGCCCACCAGCGCCGGCACTGCGATCAGCACGGTGAAGGTGCCGAAGCCGGGGATCACCCGGTTGCCCACTTCGCGCACGCTGGCGATGGCATCGGGGGAGGGCAGGGCCGAAGCCAGGAACGCCCCCAGGGACATCAGCCACAGGGCCGAACCGGCGGCGCCCAGGTAGGTCCAGAAGATCACCTGGCGCGACGGCGTCTGGTGCGGCAGGTAGCGTGAGTAGTCGGAGACGTACACCGAATAGCTGATCTGGTAGCCGGCGGCGGCCGACAGCTGGATCAGGAACGCCGACCAGGAGAACTGCGGGTCGGCCAGGGCCGAGTCGGCCTGCAGGGTCAGCAGGGCACTGACGGTGAGCACCGCGAACACGCTGATCATCACGTAGGTCAGCCAGCGCTGCACGGTGTGCAGCAGGTCATGGCCGATCACCGCGATCAGCACCGCCACGGCGATCATCAGGGTGTACCAGGGCGCCCGGGCGCCGGGAATCACGGTGTTGATGGCATCGGTGGCGAGAATCACGTTGAACACGTTGAAGCCGATGTAGACGAACACCACGGCGGTGAACGGCACGATGGCGCCACGCAGGCCGAACTGGGCGCGGGACTGGATCATCTGCGGCAGCCCCATGCGCGGGCCCTGGTTGGCGTGGAAGGCCATGCAGAAGGTGCCCAGGCAGACGCCGATGACGATCGCCAGGATGGCGTATTGCAGGGCGAGGCCCAGGGCTGCGCCGGTGAAACCGGTGACCATGGTGGTGAGCACGAAGTTGCCGGTGAACCAGAAGGGGCCCTGGTGCCAGACCTTGCCGTGGCGCTCGTTGCGCGGCACGTAGTCGATGGAACGGGTTTCGATCGCAAGGCCGGGAGGCTGGGCTTTCTCGGTGACGCAAGAAGAAGTCGTCATGGGGTACAGCCTTATTTTTATAGGTCGACCCCGGAGTCTCGGACAAACGCTGCGGTTGTTGAATCAGTGGGGGCAAATAATCAGTTCAGGAATTTGTGAACTGATGAAGGGGGCGTGCTTGACGGGCCTCTTCGCTGGCAGGCCAGCTCCTACGGGGTGGGAGGTGCGCTGGCCGTTGCAGGAGCCGGCTTGCCGGCGAAGGCGTCCATGAGCGCGGCGCTTGGGTTGCGGGCCTGTTCGCTGGCAAGCCAGCTCCTACGGGGTGGGAGGTGCGCTGGCCATTGTAGGAGCCGGCTTGCCGGCGAAGGCGTCGGTGAGCGCGGCGCCCGGGTTGCGGGCCTCTTCGCTGGCAAGCCAGCTCCTACAGGCGGGGGTGGTGGGTCAGGCGCTCATGACGGTGCGGATGTCGGCTGCCAGTTCGCGCACGCGGTCTTCCTCGGTGTCCCAGGAGCACATGAAGCGTGCGCCACCCTTGCCGATGAAGGTATAGAAGCGCCAGCCCTTGGCCGTCAGTGCGGCAATGGCCGGTTCCGAAAGTTGCAGGAACACGCCGTTGGCCTGCACCGGGAACATCAATTCCACGCCAGGAATGTCGGCCACCAGTTGGGCCAGCAGCTGCGCGCAGTGGTTGGCGTGGCGGGCGTGCTTGAGCCAGGCGTCGTTTTCCAGGAGGCCGACCCAGGGCGCGGAGAGAAAGCGCATTTTCGAGGCCAGCTGGCCAGCCTGCTTGCAGCGGTAGTCGAAGTCTTCCGCCAGCTTGTGGTTGAAGAACAGGATCGCTTCACCCACCGCCATGCCGTTTTTCGTGCCGCCAAAGCACAGCACGTCCACGCCGGCCTTCCAGGTCAGCTCCGCCGGGGTACAGCCGAGGAAGGCGCAGGCGTTGGAGAAGCGCGCGCCGTCCATGTGCAGGTTCAGCCCCAGTTCCTTGCAGGTGGCACTGATGGCGCGAACTTCTTCCGGGGTGTAGACACTGCCCACCTCGGTGGCCTGGGTCAGGGTTACCACCCGCGGCTTGGGATAGTGGATGTCCTGGCGCTTGAGGGCGATCTCGCGGATCGATTCCGGGGTCAGCTTGCCGTTCTGGGTGCCGGCGATCAGCAGCTTGGAGCCGTTGGAGAAGAACTCCGGGGCGCCGCACTCGTCGGTTTCGACGTGGGCGGTTTCCGAGCAGATCACGCTGTGGTAACTCTGGCACAGCGACGACAGGGCCAGGGAGTTGGCGGCGGTGCCGTTGAAGGCGAAGAACACTTCGCAATCGGTTTCGAACAGTTTGCGGAAATGATCCGAGGCGCGAGCGGTCCACTGGTCGTCGCCGTAAGCGCGCTCGTGGCCGTGGTTGGCCTGCTCCATGGCGGCCCAGGCTTCGGGGCAGATGCCGGAGTAGTTGTCGCTGGCGAATTGTTGGCTCTTGTCGGTCATGGCCGGCTCCGTGGTCGATGATGGTGCGCACTTTAACCAAGAATAATGGCCCAGCACACGCTCTGTTTATGCCGGAATAATGCATGGCCCATAAGGATTTATGCGTGACGCGATGCTGAAACCCGACACTGCTCGGCGCGACGGGGCGCTGGATGCGCTGAAATGGCTGGCGCTGCTGAGCATGGTCCTCGATCACCTGCGTTATGTGGGCCTGAGCCTGGACTGGCTTTACGTACCCGGGCGCCTGGCGTTTCCCTGGTTCTGCCTGGCCATGGCGGTGAACCTGACCCGGGCCAGGGATGAAATCGACCGCCGGCCCGGCCCATGGCGCTACCTGGGCTGGTTGCTGCTGTTCAGCCTGCTGAGCGAGATTCCCTATCGTCTGTTCATTCCCGACCCCGATACCTTGAATGTGTTGCCCACCCTGGCCCTGGGCCTGCTGGTGGCTCGCGGCTGGCAGCGGCGCAGAGACCTGGACCTGGGGCTTGGCCTGCTGGCCTTGCTGCTGGCGGTGGTTTTCAGCGAGCGGCTGATGTTCGGCGCCTTCGGGGTGTTGCTGCCGCTGGCCCTGGTACTGGTGTTGCGCCGGCCCTGGTATTTCAGCCTGCTGCCTGGGGCGCTGTGCCTGGCGGCCAATCAATGGGAAACCTTGTTCCCGGCGGCGCGCCTGGGCAATCAGGTGGCGACCTGCGGTATTGCCGCTTGTCTGCTGGCGCCGTGGCTGGGGCTGATGCTGCTGCGGGGGCTGCGTGGCAGGTCGGTGCCGGCCATGCGCCGCTGGGCCTACCTGCTGTACCCGGCGCACTTTCTCCTGCTGCTGGCCCTGCGCGCAGCCCTGTAGGAGCCGGCTTGCCGGCGAAGGCGCCCGTGAGGATTTGCGCCCGGCTTGCGGGCCTCTTCGCTGGCAAGCCAGCTCCTACGGCAGAGGGCGTTGCGTTGCGGGGGAAGGACAGGCCCGATCCAGAGCCGTTGGCGGGTGGTGCGGGCAGGCATTTATCTCCGCACGCCAGGGCATGTCGTAAACGCACCTTTGCGTGGCGTCCATAGGCATTTGAGTTCCCCTTCCCGGTCATACCATCGCATCCAAAGGGCGTAGCTGTAAGGCTCGCCTCACCGAGACGAAAGGCGCACCGCCGCCGCTGGGAGAGACGTGATGTTCAGCAAGCAAGACCAGATCCAGGGTTACGACGATGCACTGCTGGCGGCCATCAATGCCGAGGAACAACGCCAGGAAGATCACATCGAGCTGATCGCGTCGGAAAACTACACCAGCAAGCGGGTGATGCAGGCGCAAGGCAGCGGGCTGACCAACAAGTACGCCGAAGGCTATCCGGGCAAGCGCTACTACGGTGGCTGCGAGCACGTGGACAAGGTCGAGGCCCTGGCCATCGAGCGCGCCAAGCAACTGTTCGGTGCCGACTACGCCAACGTCCAGCCGCACTCCGGTTCTTCGGCCAACAGCGAGGTGTACCTGGCCCTGCTGCAGGCCGGCGATACCATCCTCGGCATGAGCCTGGCCCATGGCGGCCACCTGACCCACGGGGCCAAGGTGTCGTCCTCGGGCAAGCTGTACAACGCGGTGCAGTACGGCATCGACACCCGCACCGGGTTGATCGACTACGACGAAGTCGAGCGCCTGGCCGTGGAACACAAGCCGAAGATGATCGTCGCCGGCTTCTCGGCCTACTCCAAGACCCTGGACTTCCCGCGCTTCCGGCAGATCGCCGACAAGGTCGGGGCGCTGCTGTTCGTCGACATGGCCCACGTCGCCGGGCTGGTGGCCGCCGGTCTGTATCCCAACCCGCTGCCCTATGCCGACGTGGTCACTACCACCACCCACAAGACCCTGCGCGGTCCCCGTGGCGGGCTGATCCTGGCCAAGGCCAACGAAGAGATCGAGAAGAAACTCAACGCTGCCGTTTTCCCGGGTGCCCAGGGCGGTCCGCTGATGCATGTGATTGCGGCCAAGGCGGTGTGCTTCAAGGAAGCGCTGGAACCTGGCTTCAAGGCTTATCAGCAGCAAGTGATCGACAACGCCCAGGCCATGGCCGGCGTGTTTATCAAACGCGGCTACGATGTAGTGTCCGGCGGCACCGACAACCACCTGTTCCTGGTCAGCCTGATTCGCCAGGGCCTGACCGGCAAGGATGCCGATGCCGCCCTGGGCCGCGCCCACATCACCGTGAACAAGAACGCCGTGCCCAACGACCCGCAGTCGCCGTTTGTCACGTCCGGCCTGCGCATCGGCACCCCTGCGGTCACCACCCGCGGTTTCAAGGTCACCCAGTGCACCGAACTGGCGGGCTGGATCTGCGACATTCTCGACCATCTCGGCGATGCCGACGTCGAGGCCAATGTCGCCCGTCAGGTGGCGGCCCTGTGTGCTGATTTCCCGGTTTACCGCTGAGAGCCGCAACTGGAGCAATGACTATGCAACGCTATTCGGGCTTCGGCCTCTTCAAGCACTCTCTCAGCCACCATGAAAACTGGCAGCGCATGTGGCGCACCCCGACCCCGAAGAAAGTCTATGACGTGGTCATAGTCGGCGGCGGCGGGCATGGCCTGGCAACCGCCTACTACCTGGCCAAGGAACACGGCATCACCAATGTCGCGGTGGTGGAAAAGGGCTGGCTGGGCGGCGGCAACACCGCGCGCAACACCACCATCGTGCGTTCCAACTACCTGTGGGACGAGTCGGCGCAGCTCTACGAGCATGCGATGAAGTTGTGGGAAGGCCTGTCCCAGGACCTCAACTACAACGTGATGTTCTCCCAGCGCGGGGTCTACAACCTGTGCCATACCCTGCAGGACATCCGTGACTCCGAGCGCCGGGTCAGCGCCAACCGGCTCAACGGCATCGACGGCGAACTGCTCAACACCCAGCAGGTGGCGGACGAGATCCCCTACCTGGACTGCTCGAAGAACACTCGCTACCCGGTGCTCGGCGCCACGGTCCAGCGCCGCGGCGGTGTGGCCCGTCACGACGCCGTGGCCTGGGGCTTTGCCCGGGCCGCCGACGCCCTGGGCGTGGACCTGATCCAGCAGACCGAAGTCATTGGTTTTCGCAAGGAAAACGGCGTGTGCATCGGCGTCGAGACCAACAAGGGCTTTATCGGTGCCAAGCGCGTCGGGGTGGTCACCGCCGGCAACTCCGGGCACATGGCCAAGCTCGCGGGCTTCCGCCTGCCTATCGAATCCCACCCGCTGCAGGCGCTGGTGTCGGAGCCGATCAAACCGATCATCGACAGCGTGATCATGTCCAACGCGGTGCACGGCTACATCAGCCAGTCGGACAAGGGCGACCTGGTGATCGGCGCCGGTATCGACGGCTGGGTCGGCTACGGCCAGCGCGGTTCCTACCCGGTGATCGAGCACACCATCCAGGCCATCGTCGAGATGTTCCCGGTCCTCTCCCGTGTGCGCATGAACCGCCAGTGGGGCGGCATCGTCGACACCAGCCCGGACGCCTGCCCGATCATTTCCAAGACCCCGGTGCCGAACATGTTCTTCAACTGCGGGTGGGGCACCGGCGGCTTCAAGGCCACCCCGGGCTCGGGCAACGTGTTTGCCGCAAGCCTGGCCAAGGGCGAGATGCATCCTCTGGCCGCCCCTTTCTCCATCGACCGTTTCCACAACGGCGCGCTGATCGACGAACACGGCGCTGCTGCGGTCGCCCACTAAAAGGACAACTACCTATGTTGCATATCTTCTGTCCTCACTGCGGCGAGCTGCGCTCCGAAGAGGAATTCCATTCGTCCGGCCAGGCGCATATTCCACGGCCCCTGGACCCCAACGCCTGCACCGACGAGGAGTGGGGCGACTACATGTTCTTCCGCGACAACCCTCGCGGCCTGCACCACGAGTTGTGGATCCACGCCGCCGGTTGCCGCCAGTACTTCAACGCTACCCGCGACACCGTCACCTACGAAATTCTTGAGACCTACAAGATCGGCACCAAGCCGCAATTCACCGCCAAGGCTGCTGGAGAGAAGGTATGAGCCAGACCAATCGCCTGTCCAACGGCGGACGCATCGACCGCAACAAGGTCCTGACCTTCACCTTCAACGGCCAGAGCTACAAGGGTTTTGAGGGCGACACCCTGGCCTCGGCCCTGCTGGCCAACGGCGTGGACATCATCGGCCGCAGCTTCAAGTACTCCCGGCCCCGGGGCATCTTCGCCGCAGGCTGCGAGGAGCCCAACGCGGTGCTGCAGATCGGCGCCACCGAAGCCACCCAGATCCCCAACGTGCGCGCCACCCAGCAGGCGCTGTACCAGGGCCTGGTCGCCACCAGCACCAACGGCTGGCCCAGCGTCAACAACGACATGATGGGGATTCTCGGCAAGGTCGGCGGCAAGCTGATGCCACCGGGCTTCTACTACAAGACCTTCATGTACCCGCAATCGTTCTGGATGACCTACGAGAAGTACATCCGCAAGGCCGCGGGCCTGGGCCGTTCGCCCACCGAGAACGATCCGGACACCTACGACAACATGAACCAGCACTGCGACGTGCTGATCGTCGGCGCCGGCCCCGCGGGCCTTGCCGCCGCCCTGGCAGCGGCCCGCAGTGGCGCCCGGGTGATCCTGGCCGACGAGCAGGAAGAGTTCGGCGGTACCCTGCTGGACAGCCGCGAGAGCCTGGACGGCAAGCCGGCGGCGGAGTGGGTGGCCAGTGTGGTTGCCGAACTCCAGTCGCTGCCGGATGTGTTGCTGCTGCCGCGGGCCACGGTCAACGGCTACCACGACCACAACTTCCTGACCATTCACGAGCGCCTCACCGATCACCTCGGCGACCGCGCGCCCATCGGCCAGGTACGCCAGCGCATCCACCGGGTACGCGCCAAGCGCGTGGTGCTGGCCACCGGCGCCCATGAGCGGCCGCTGGTCTACGGCAACAACGACGTGCCGGGCAACATGCTGGCTGGCGCGGTCTCCACCTATGTGCGCCGCTACGGCGTGGCCCCGGGCAAGAAACTGGTGCTGTCCACCAATAACGACCACGCCTACCGTGTGGCCCTGGACTGGCTCGACGCCAGCCTGCAAGTGGTGGCCATCGCCGATGCGCGGCACAACCCGCGCGGCGCCCTGGTGGAAGAAGCCCGGGCCAAGGGCATTCGCATCCTCACCTCCAGCGCGGTGATCGAGGCCCGTGGCAGCAAGCATGTGACCGGCGCGCGTGTAGCGGCCATCGACGTCAAGGCACACAAGGTCACCAGCCCCGGCGAATGGCTCGACTGCGACCTGATCGCCAGCTCCGGCGGCTACAGCCCGGTGGTGCACCTGGCCTCGCACCTGGGCGGCAAGCCGGTGTGGCGCGAAGACATCCTCGGTTTCGTGCCCGGTGAAGCGCCGCAGAAACGTGTGTGCGTCGGTGGCATCAACGGCGTCTACAGCCTCGGCGATACCCTGGCCGACGGTTTCGAAGGCGGTGTGCGCGCCGCCAGCGAAGCCGGTTTCCAGGCCGTGGAGGGCGTTCTGCCCAAGGCCCTGGCCCGTCTTGAGGAACCGACCCTGGCGCTGTTCCAGGTGCCCCACGAAAAAGGCACGGCGCGTGCGCCGAAGCAATTCGTCGACCTGCAGAACGACGTCACCGCCGCCGCCATCGAACTGGCGACCCGCGAGGGCTTCGAGTCGGTGGAACACGTCAAGCGCTACACCGCCCTGGGCTTCGGCACCGACCAGGGCAAGCTGGGCAACGTCAACGGCCTGGCCATTGCAGCTCGCTCGCTGAACGTCAGCATTCCGCAGATGGGCACCACCATGTTCCGTCCGAACTACACGCCGATCACCTTCGGCGCCGTGGCTGGCCGGCACTGCGGGCACATCTTCGAGCCGGTGCGCTTCACCGCGCTGCATGCCTGGCATGTGAAGAATGGCGCCGAGTTCGAAGACGTCGGCCAGTGGAAACGCCCCTGGTACTTCCCGAAAAACGGCGAAGACCTGCATGCCGCGGTCAAGCGCGAATGCCAGGCCGTGCGCGACAGCGTCGGCCTGCTGGACGCCTCGACCCTGGGCAAGATCGACATCCAGGGCCCGGACGCCCGGGAGTTTCTCAACCGCATCTACACCAACGCCTGGACCAAGCTCGACGTGGGCAAGGCCCGCTACGGCCTGATGTGCAAGGAAGACGGCATGGTCTTCGACGACGGCGTCACCGCCTGTCTGGCCGACAACCACTTCCTGATGACCACCACCACCGGCGGCGCGGCTCGCGTGCTGCAGTGGCTGGAGATCTACCAGCAGACCGAATGGCCGGACCTCAAGGTGTACTTCACCTCTGTCACCGACCACTGGGCCACCATGACCCTGTCCGGGCCCAACAGCCGCAAGCTGCTGAGCGAAGTCACCGACATCGACCTGGACAAGGACGGCTTCCCGTTCATGACCTGGAAGGAAGGCCTGGTGGGTGGCGTACCGGCGCGGGTGTTCCGTATCTCGTTCACCGGCGAGCTGTCCTACGAGGTCAACGTCCAGGCCGACTACGCCATGGGCGTGCTGGAGCAGATCGTCGAGGCCGGCAAGAAGTACAACCTGACCCCCTATGGCACCGAGACCATGCACGTGCTGCGGGCCGAGAAGGGCTTCATCATCGTCGGCCAGGACACCGACGGTTCCATGACCCCGGACGACCTGAACATGGGCTGGTGCGTGGGCCGGACCAAGCCCTTCTCCTGGATCGGCTGGCGCGGCATGAACCGTGAAGACTGCGTGCGCGAGCAGCGCAAGCAACTGGTGGGCCTCAAGCCGATCGACCCGACCCAGTGGCTGCCGGAAGGTGCGCAACTGGTGTTCAACCCCAAGCAGGCGATCCCGATGAGCATGGTGGGCCACGTGACCTCCAGCTATGCCCACAACTCCCTGGGTTATTCCTTCGCCCTGGGTGTGGTCAAGGGGGGGCTCAAGCGCCTGGGCGAGCGGGTCTTCGCACCGCTGGCCGATGGCCGGGTGATCGAGGCGGAAATCGTTTCCTCGGTGTTCTTCGACCCCAAAGGCGACCGCCAGAACATCTAAGGCACAACACGCTCATGTAGGAGCTGGCTTGCCAGCGAAGGCGGCCTCAAGGCTGCCACAAGGCCCAAGGGCCTCTTCGCCGGCAAGCCGGCTCCTACAGGGTGTTATCAACAGAATTCAGGACAGGTGCTCTATGACCGTAGTCAACGTTTACCAACAGCGCCCGACCACCGGGGCCAAGGCCGAGTCGTCGTTGCACCACGCCGACCTGCCGAGCCTGGTGGGCAAGGGCCGCAAGAACGCCGGGGTGACCCTGCGCGAGAAAAAACTCCTCGGCCACCTGACGATCCGTGGCGACGGCCACGATCCGGCCTTCGCCGCCGGCGTGCACAAGGCCCTGGGCATCGAACTGCCGGGCGCCCTGAGCGTAGTGGTCAAGGGCGAGACCAGCCTGCAATGGCTGGGCCCGGATGAGTGGTTGCTGATCGTGCCCAGCGGTGAAGAATTCGCCGCCGAGCAGAACCTGCGCGCAGCCCTGGGCGACCTGCATATCCAGATCGTCAACGTCAGCGGCGGCCAGCAGATTCTCGAATTGTCCGGGCCCAACGTGCGCCAGGTGCTGATGAAGTCCACCAGCTACGACGTGCACCCCAACAACTTCCCGGTGGGCAAGGCCGTGGGCACGGTGTTCGCCAAGTCGCAACTGGTGATCCGCCGTACCGCCGAAGACACCTGGGAGCTGCTGGTGCGCCGCAGCTTTTCCGATTACTGGTGGATGTGGCTGCAGGATGCCGCGGCCGAATATGGCCTGAGCGTCCAGGCCTGAACCCAGCTTGGCTTGGTAGGAGCGAGCTGGCTCGCGAACTCGCGAAGGATGGATTTTCCGGAAGACCACAGCGCCCTTGGATTTTTCGCGAGCAAGCTCGCTCCTACAGAGAACCGACCGCGCTGCGGTTGCCCTAACGAACAGGAGTTATCCCGCATGAGCCGCGCCCCCGACACATGGATTCTCACCGCCGACTGCCCCAGCGTGCTCGGCACGGTGGACGCGGTGACCCGCTTTCTGTTCGAGCAGGGCTGCTACGTCACCGAGCACCATTCCTTCGATGACCGGCTCTCGGGCCGTTTCTTCATTCGCGTGGAGTTCCGCCAGCCCGATGGCCTGAACGAGCAGGGTTTTCGCGAGGGCCTGGCACAGCGGGCCAAGGCCTTCGAGATGAACTTCGAACTGACCGCGCCGCACTACCGGCCGAAGGTGGTGATCATGGTCTCCAAGGCCGACCACTGCCTCAACGACCTGCTCTACCGCCAGCGCATCGGCCAGTTGCCCATGGACGTGGTGGCGGTGGTGTCCAACCACCCGGACCTCAAGCCCCTGGCCGACTGGCACCAGATTCCCTACCACCACTTCCCCCTAGACCCCAACGACAAGCCGTCCCAGGAGCGCCAGGTGTGGCAGGTGATCGAGGACTCCGGCGCCGAACTGGTGATCCTTGCCCGCTACATGCAAGTGCTGTCGCCGGAGCTGTGCCGCAAGCTCGATGGCAAGGCCATCAACATCCACCACTCGCTGCTGCCGGGGTTCAAGGGCGCCAAGCCTTATCACCAGGCCTACAACAAGGGGGTGAAACTGGTGGGGGCCACGGCGCACTACATCAACAACGACCTGGACGAAGGCCCGATCATCGCCCAGGGCGTGGAGGTGGTGGACCACAGCTATTACCCCGAGGACCTGATCGCCAAGGGCCGGGATATCGAGGGCCTGACCCTGGCCCGGGCGGTGGGTTATCACATCGAACGGCGGGTGTTCCTGAACGGCAACCGCACGGTGGTGCTCTGATGATTCCCGGGGCTGCTGCGCAGCCCTTCGCGAGCAAGCTCGCTCCTACAGGCGTTGCGCCTGTTCGCGCGAAAGCGATTTTGAAAACGAAACAGCATCTGTACCCGAGCAATCCACGTGTTTCCCCTTTGGGTTACGCGGTTCCATAACAACAACAGCGAGGTGAAAGCATGTCTGGTAATCGTGGTGTCGTGTATCTCGGCAGCGGCAAGGTCGAAGTACGGAAAATCGACTATCCAAAAATGCAGGACCCGCGTGGCAGGAAGATTGAGCACGGCGTCATCCTGCGCGTGGTCTCCACCAACATCTGCGGTTCGGACCAACACATGGTCCGTGGCCGTACCACCGCCCAGGTCGGCCTGGTCCTGGGCCACGAAATCACCGGCGAAGTCATCGAGAAGGGCAGCGACGTCGAGAACCTGAAGATCGGTGACCTGGTGTCGGTGCCGTTCAACGTCGCGTGCGGGCGCTGCCGCTCCTGCAAGGAACAGCACACCGGGGTCTGCCTGACCGTCAACCCGGCTCGCGCCGGTGGTGCCTACGGCTACGTCGACATGGGCGACTGGACCGGTGGCCAGGCCGAGTACGTGCTGGTGCCTTACGCCGACTTCAACTTGCTGAAACTGCCGAATCGCGACAAGGCCATGGAGAAGATCCGCGACTTGACTTGCCTCTCCGACATCCTACCCACCGGTTATCACGGCGCCGTCACTGCTGGCGTTGGCCCGGGCAGCACCGTTTATGTGGCCGGTGCCGGTCCGGTCGGTCTGGCGGCCGCCGCTTCTGCGCGCTTGCTGGGGGCGGCGGTGGTGATTGTCGGCGACGTCAACCCGGTGCGCCTGGCCCACGCCAAGGCCCAGGGTTTTGAAATTGCCGACCTGTCCAAGGACACCCCGCTGCACGAACAGATCGCCGATTTGCTTGGTGAGCCGGAAGTCGACTGCGCAGTGGACGCCGTGGGCTTCGAAGCCCGTGGCCACGGCCATGCCGGTGCTCAGCACGAAGCCCCGGCCACCGTGCTCAACTCGCTGATGGGCGTGGTGCGGGTGGCGGGCAAGATCGGCATTCCCGGCCTGTACGTCACCGAAGACCCGGGCGCGGTGGACGCCGCGGCGAAGATGGGCAGCCTGAGCATCCGCTTCGGCCTGGGCTGGGCCAAGTCCCACAGCTTCCACACCGGCCAGACCCCGGTGATGAAATACAACCGCCAACTGATGCAGGCCATCATGTGGGACCGCATCAACATCGCCGACGTGGTGGGGGTTGAAGTCATCAGCCTCGACGACGCCCCGCGCGGCTATGGCGAGTTCGACGCCGGCGTGCCGAAGAAATTCGTCATCGACCCGCACAAGCTGTTCAGCGCTGCCTGAGGACCGTCAGTAACGAAAAACGCCGCCTTCTCTAGCCGAGAAGGCGGCGTTTTTTTCTTCTGTAGCGAGGGAGCTTGCTCCCGATGGTTGCGACACGGTTGTGCCAGTCGAGTCGCGGATTCAGGTTTTACGACCGCTGCGCGGCCGAGCGGGAGCAAGCTCCCTCGCCACAGCGGCCGCTTTCAATCAGGCGATCAGCGTGGCGCGCAGGCGCCGTCCCAGCACATCCATCAGGTCGCAGCCATCGCGCAGGGGAATAGCGCAGAGCTGGGCCAGCTCCTGGGCCAGTACCGGGTCCTTGCCCAGGGCATCGCTCAAGGCCAGTTGCTCCAGCACCTGGGTCACGGCGCGGATACGGAAGGCGGCGGCTTCATGGAGCACATCCAGCGGCGCCTGAGTGTCGATCAGTAGGGAGGGGATATTGCAGTCGTGGCCGGTGATCGGCATGTAACGGTTCATTCGATAACACTCCTGTGTCGTCTTCCTGAATGCCGCCACTCATCTGTCGCCAAGCATTGGGTGGCAGCTGTACGCAGGTTGGCGAACCGGAGACACAAGAACCCGGCAGACCCGAAGGTCTCCCGCGCACAGCTGCCATAAAGCAACGGATGCGCTTGCGCTCACGTTTTCCACTGTGTGCGGAAACCGTGTACGCCTTGTATCTAACGGGTCGCCAAACCCGGTCGCCATCTGGGCGACCGGCGGACTATAAGCCGCCGGCGCAGGGGCGGCAAGGCGTCGGGTGGTTGATGTCTTGCAGAAGGTTTCGTCCGCTGTGGCGTCGCTGAACGTGCATGAGGTCCTGTTTACGAGTCCGGTCCACTGAAATCGGTTGACCGCAAAGAGTCGACCTCGCAGAATGGAAAAACGTAGCCACAATGTAGCTACAAATAACCAGTAGAGGTGATACCTTGGCTGCATTACTGAAAACCACTGACGTGCGTTGCCGCATAGACGAGGACTTGAAGGTGAGTGCTACTGCTGTGCTGGAAGCCTGCGGGCTGAGCCTGAGCGAGGCCATGCGTCTTTTCCTGCGTCAGGTTGTGGCCGTGCAGGGGCTGCCTTTCGAAGTGCGTGTCCCATCGGAGAAAACCGCTCGAGCCATGGCGCAGGCGCGTGAGATTCGTCGTCAGTACGACTCGATTGACGACATGTTGAGGGATGCTGATGGCGAAGCCGGAGAGGAACCCAAAGCGCGCTGACCTGCCCAGGCAATGCGCACAAACGCCGGAGTTTAAAAAGTCCTGGGAGCGCTATCGGCGTGCAGGGCGTCGTGACATGCACGAAGTGCGCAAGGTCATGGTGCTGCTGTTCCTGGGGGAGCCGCTACCGGCGCAGTATCTCGATCATGCGCTGAAGGGGGAGTGGGACGGTTTCAGGGAGTGTCATATCGGTGGCGATTTTCTGCTGATTTATGACGTGGCCCGAGCCGGTCTTGTGACCTTTGTCGACCTTGGCAGCCATGCCGAATTGTTCAGATAGCCTAATGCAGATTGCACAAACCCGCCTATTGGCGGGTTTGTGTTGCCCGCCAATCAAGCCTGATCAATAGCCTCTACCCGGGTAGTCGAACCAGTGTTCGCCACTCAGGATTTCCTTTATGTCGGTCTCGGCCAGGATGCCTGGCGCATCCCGCTGGAAGCGCGAGCGCCACTGGGGCAGCCACCAGTAGTTCAGCGCCGTGCCTCTTGGTATCAGCACCAGGGTCAGGACGGGGCGGTCCATGGCGCCGCGTTGGTACAGCTGGTGGCTGCGGTCCATGAGGTCCAGGTAGTAGTCGAGGGGCAGGGACAGCATCAGGGCCGTGGTATGCACCTTTTCCGTCTGGGTTCGCTCTGGGTCCTGCAGCAGGTTCAGGGCTTCGCAGTAGTAACGCTCGGGTTGGCGGGCGAACGCCTGGGCCTCGGCAACGCCAAGAATGCCCAAGGCACTGCCGTCGTCGCGCCAGTCGGCTCCCTGGCGATCGCTGAAGTGCTGGCGGATGAAGCCGGTCAGGGGGCCCGGGGGCGTGTCGGCGCATTGGCTGCTATCGACCGGGGTGCCGATTCGCCAGAGCAAGACGGCGATTGCCAGGGCCAGCAGGAGACCGCTGTAGAGCGCAGCTTTCATAAGAGTCCGTTCGATGGATGGCGCCAGGCGAGGCGGGGGCTTGCATGGCAGGCAAGGGCCTGCCTGCAAGGACGCGGCGGGGGGCCTGGGCGCGGAGTTTACCCTGACGGCGTTCGCGGGCAAGCCCGTTCCTGCGGCAGCAGGTGCCTGTTACAGCGCCGCCAATTGCCCCTGGTACAACACCGGCCCGGTGGGTTGCCCGGTAGGCGAGCCGCCGTGGGGCTCCAGGCTCACGGCCAGGGCGATCGGGGTGCCCAGCAGTTCGCGTTGGGCCGGGCTCAGGTTGATCTTGCCTTGGCCGCCTACCGGCACCACGCCGAGGGAAATCGGTTTGCCATCGGCAGGAATCGCCCAGAGTTCCAGGCTGCGGTCCAGGCCGATGGCAGCCAGGGTCAGGGGTTCCACTTGCAGGTACTGGGCGTGGGCCTTGATCTGCAAGGCCGGTTGCTGGTCGGCGCTGAGCAGGGTGGCGCTGTAGCGCACCTGGTCGTCCTGCCGGATAAAGCCGATGTACAGGGTGGCCAGCACGGCGCAGGCGGCGATCGCCAGGCGCAGGCGCATCCACAGCGGGTTTTTCTGCGGCATGTGCAGGACCTGGGGCTGGATACGCGCCTGGATGCCTTTCCACACATGCTCCGACACTTCCTGCTCGGGCAGGCCTGCAGTCAGGCTGGCGAGGCTCTCCTGCCACTGCGCCAGTTCCTCACGCAGGGCCGGGTCGTCCAGCAGGAGCATGTCGAAGCGCCGGCGCGCGGCGCCCTGCATCAGGCCGATGGCGTAGTCGGCGGCGAGGGCGCGGCGCCGTTCGGGGGTTCGATAATTCATGATTCAAGGCACCTGCGCAGGCGTTCCATGCCGCGGCGGATCCAGGACTTGACCGAGCCCAGGGGTGCGGCCAGCTGCTCGGCCAGTTCCGAGCAGGACAGGCCCTGGAAGTAGGCCACGGTGATGGATTGGCGTTGCATGCCCTCCAGGCTTTCCAGGCAGCGGTTCAGGGCCCGGGCCTGGCGGGCGCTGTCCAGTTGTTCGTGGGCCGAGGGGGCGTCGTCCATCAGTTGCTGTTGCTCCCCCTCGCCCAGGGGCCGCTCGCGCTGTTTGCGCAACTGGTCGATGGCCTGGTTGCGGGTGATGTTGATCATCCAGGTCAGGGGGGCGGACAGGTGCGGCTGGTAGCGCACGGCGTTGTTCCAGATGCGCACGAAGCTTTCCTGCAGCACCTCCTCGGCCAGGTCGCGGCGGCCCATGAAGCGCAGGGCCACCCCATTCAGGCACGGGGCAACGCTGCGGTACAGGGTTTCGAAGGCGCGGCGATCGCCCAGTGAACACTGGGCCAGCAAGTGCCGCAGTTGATCGGGGTCGAGAGCGGAAATGGCGGTTCTCCAGGCAGGTGGCAAATGAATGGACCACGGCTGGCAACGGTCGATCCAGCCAGAGGGTAGTCCAGGGTGGGCGGTTGTTCCATTCACGGGTTGCGACCTCCTGCTACGGCCGGTGCCGATGTGCCTGCGCCGGTCGTCGTTGCTGCATATACGCAGAGCGGCGAGCCGTGGATGCGTGATTCTCGACTAAAATCCCCAGGGTGCGGGCGCCGCTGCGTCACTTTCGGAACATTCGCCCGATGCTTCAGTCAAAAGGCTGTTTTCCAGCCATCCGAACACGGGTGGTTTCCTGCCCCATGAGGTTGTTTCGATGAATATTCCACGCGGTTTCGCCTTGGCTACCCTGATGACCCTGGCAGCCGGTTCGGCCCTGGCCGGCGGTTTCAGCCTGAACGACGCGGCCAATGCCATTTCCGGCATGCAGGGCGGCGACAAGGCTGCCGCCGCGGCCCCCACTTCCCAGACCGCCGGCCTGCTCGGAGCCCTGGGTTCGCAACTGAATGTCACTCCCCAGCAAGCCATCGGCGGTACGGGCGCCATGCTTGGCCTGGCGAAGAACCAGTTGAGCAGCACCGACTATTCCCAGTTGAGCAAAAGTGTCCCGGGCCTGGACAAGCTCTCGGGCAGCAACGCCCTGGGCAGCCTGGGTGCCCTGAGCGGCCTGCTGGGCCAGTCGTCCGGGCAGACCAAGGGCCTGGACAGCGCCCTGGGCGACGTCAAGGACACCAATGACCTGAACAACGCCTTCGGCGCCCTGGGCATGGACAGCGGCATGATCGGCCAGTTTGCGCCGGTGATCCTGCAGTACCTGGGCCAGCAGGGCGTTGGCGGCTCCCTGCTGCAAAGCCTGAGCGGCATCTGGGGCGTGGCCAAGTAGCGCGCTCCGGCCCCGGCGCCTGGCGCGCCGGGGCCCTCCCAGTTTCCTGCAATCCCGGTCTTTACCTTTCCCGGAGTTTTCGCCGAATCGGGCCTGTGCTATATCTCGCGCCCCGTTTTCCAAGGAAGCTTGAACGCGATGTTCATGGATGCACTGAAGATGTCTCTGCCCGCCGATGCGGTGCTCGGTTTCATGCTCTACATGCTGGGCGCGGCCCTGGTCTTTGCCCTCTATGCGTTCATCTATACGCGCCTGACCCCCTATAACGAATTCGCCCTGATCCGCGAGGGCAACAGCGCGGCTTCCATCGCCCTGTCCGGTGCCTTGCTGGGCTTTGCCATTCCGGTGGCCAGCGCTATTTCCCATTCCATCTCGATCATCGACTTCCTGCTCTGGGCCGGCATCGCCGCGGTGGTGCAGTTGCTGGCGTTCTTTGTGGTCAGCCTGATCCTCAAGGGGCTGTCCCAGCGCATCGCCAACCAGGAAAACGCCGCAGCGATCCTGGTGGCATCGGTTTCTGTCGGTGTCGGCCTGCTGAACGCGGCCTGCATGACCCCTTCGGTCTGAGGGCGCGGCCATGAAACGCAGCAAGAGCGTGCGCCTGGTGCTGCTGGGCAGCGTACCGTTTGCCCTGGCCGCCTGTGACGGCCAGCCCCAGGCGACCCGGGAAGTGCGCCAGACCCAGAATTTCAGCAACGTCAGTGAATGCGAACGGGCACAGATTCCGTCCGCCATTTGCCAGGCCGCCCGCGATGACGCCCGCGAACGTGGGGAGCGTGTGGCCCCGCGTTACCTGGACCTGCAACGTTGCGAGGAGGATTTCTTCACCGCCAACTGCATGGTCTCGCGCGATAACCGAGCCTATGTGCCGATTTCCAGCGGTTTTGCCCTGACCTCCCAGCGCACGGTGCCGGACAAGCCCGAAGAAGAACAACAGACCAGCTCCAGTGGTGGTGGTGGTGGTGGTGGCTCCAGCTCAGGCTCGCGCTTCTGGCGCTGGATCGGCCTGGATTCGACCCCTGAACCGCGCTATTTCAGCGAGGCCCTGTACAAGCAGCGCGATGGTCGTGGCGCTACCCAGCTGAGTACCCTCAGCCAGCAGGTGGAGGCCGGCAAGACCTTCTCCGGCGCCAGTGGCGGGCGCTTCGGGATATCCAGCCCGGAACACTTCACCAGCGCCGGCAACCCGCTGGCCGGCGCCCATGAAGTGGTCAGCCGCAGCGGCTTCGGTTCCTCCAGCCGCAGCAGTTGGAGCTTCGGTTCTTGAAGCGCATCCCCAGCACCCCGCGTGCGGACTGGCAAGCCACGGCGGAGCAACTGGGTTTTGCCTTCCACACCTTCGACGGTGAGCCTTACTGGGACGAGTCGGCCTACTACCGCTTCAGCCTGCGGCAGATCGAGGACGACCTGGAAGACCCGACCCAGGAACTGCACGAGCTGTGCATGGCCCTGGTGGCCGAGGTGGTGGACAGCGAGGAACTGCTGGAGCGCCTGGCTATCCCTGCGACCTTTCATGAGTTGATCCGCCAGTCATGGAAGCAGGGCGACCCCCACCTCTATGGGCGCATGGACTTGTGCTACGACGGCACCGGCCCGGCCAAGCTCCTGGAAACCAACTACGACACGCCGACCTCGCTGTACGAGGCGAGCTTCTTCCAGTACGTCTGGCTCGAACAGCAGATGCAGCGCGGGCAATTGCCGGCCGGCTGCGACCAGTTCAACAGCATCGAGGACAAGCTGCTCCAGGCCTTCGTCCAGGGCGGCTTCAAGTCGCCGATGCACTTTGCCTCGGTCAGGGATTCGCTCGAAGACCGCGGCACGGTCGAATACCTGCGCGACATTGCCCGTCAGGCTGGCCTGGGGACGCGGTTGCTCGACATCGAGGACATCGGTCTGAATGCCGGCGGGCGTTTCGTCGACCTGCTGGGCACCCCCATCGACAGCCTGTTCAAGCTCTACCCCTGGGAGCACCTGTTCAACGAAGCCTTTGGCCCGGCCATTGCCGGCAGCCGCACGCAGTTTGTCGAGCCGCCGTGGAAAGCCATTCTCTCCAACAAGGGCGCGCTGGCCCTGCTCTGGGAACGGCATGCGGGGCACCCGAACCTGCTGCCGGCGTTTATCGACGACGACCCCGCCGCCAGCCTGGGCCCGGGGTGGGTGCGCAAGCCGTTCTTTTCCCGAGAGGGCGCCAATGTGGAAATCTGCACCGAAGGCGGCGAGCATTTGATCGAGGCCGGGCCCTACGGCGGCGGGCCCTGCATCCGCCAGCAGTTCCACCCCTTGCCGGTGTTTGCCGGCAACCACACGGTGATCGGCAGTTGGGTGATCGGGGACCAGCCGGCGGGTATCGGCATTCGTGAGGACAACTCGCCGATCACCAAGGACAGCAGCCGCTTCCTGCCCCACGTGATCAGCGATTGATCAGCGGCTTTCGCCCAGCAACTCGCTGATGCGCTGGTCCTTGTCGGTCCACAGCCGGTTGACCCAGTCCTGCACCTGCTGGCGGAACGCCGGGTCGTTTTCGTAATCGCCCTGCCACAGCGCGGGGTCCAGTTCGCGGGTGCGGATGTCGATGATCACCTTGGGCACGCTGCCGCAGATCAGGTCCCAGAAACCGGGAATGCGCTCCTGGGGATAGACCACGGTGACATCCAGCATGGCGTCCAGCTGTTCGCCCATGGCCGCGAGGACAAAGGCCACGCCGCCAGCCTTGGGCTTGAGCAGATGCTGGAAGGGCGAGCCCTGCTGCTGGCGCTTGGCCGGGGTGAAGCGGGTGCCCTCCAGGTAGTTGACCACGGTCACCGGCTGGCGCTTGAACAGCTCGCAGGCAGCCTTGGTGATTTCCAGGTCCTTGCCTTGCAGTTCCGGGTGCTTGGCCAGGAAGGCCTTGCTGTAGCGCTTCATGAAGGGGTAGTCCAGGGCCCACCAGGCCAGCCCCAGGAACGGCACCCAGATAAGTTCCTTCTTGAGGAAGAACTTGAAGAACGGCGTGCGCCGGTTGAGGGTCTGGATCAGGGCCGGGATGTCGACCCAGGATTGGTGGTTGCTCACCACCAGGTAGGAGGTGTCAACCCGCAGGCCCTCGCCGCCGCGTATGTCCCAGCGGGTGGGGATGCACAGGGCGAAGATCAGCTTGTCGATCTCGGCCCAGGTCTCGGCGATCCACATCACCGCGGCCGAGGCGTAGTCACGCAGGCGCCCAGGCAGGACCAGCTTGAGCAGGGCGAACACCATCAACGGGCCGAACAGCACCAGGGTGTTGAGCAGCAGGAGCAGGGTGACGAAACAGCCGGTGAGCAGGCGGCGCATAAGGCACTCTTTGCAATCTTTTGGGCGCGCCATGATAAGCAGCTTCGGCGGGCAGGCCAAATTCTAGTGTGCTGACGAATGTTTCACCTGGGGGCGGGTACGGTGGGTGGCAATTGGCTGGGGTGTCTATCGGGGCCCTTTCGCCGGCAAGCCGACTCCTACGGGGCTCGGGTAGAACCAATTCGTTGGCAGCGGTCTAAAATCCCGCTGCCCACTTTCTTCAAGGAATCCACCGTCGTGAAATCTGTCCTTGCTCTTGTGTCTCTGTTGGCGCTGCCGGTGATGGCTGCCGAGCCGACCCTGTATGGCCGTTACGAATACATCCGCCTGCCGGAAATCGGCGAAACCCTGCAAGCCAAGATGGACACCGGGGCCCTGACCGCTTCGCTGTCGGCCAAGGATATCCAGACCTTCACCCGCGATAGCGAGGACTGGGTGCGCTTCCGCCTGGCCACCAAGGACGCTGGCAGCAAGGTCTACGAACACAAGGTGGCGCGCATCAGCAAAATCAAGAGCCGTTCCGACGAGGACGATGACCGGGAAGAACCGCAGGCGGCCAAGCGCCCGGTGGTGGAACTGGAAATGTGCCTGGGCAACGTCAAGCGCACGGTGGAGGTCAACCTCACCGACCGCAGCAGCTTCAACTACCCGCTGCTGATTGGCGCCAAGGCCCTGCGCGAATTCGGTGCGGCGGTGAACCCGGCGCGGCGTTATACCGCCGATAAACCCGACTGCTGATTGACGACTTACCAGGCATCCGGCACCGTTCGCCCACTGAATTTGCGTGCTTGGATGCCATGCCCCATATCCTGATTGTCGAAGACGAAGCGGCGATTGCCGACACCCTGATCTTTGCCCTGCAAGGCGAAGGCTTCACTACCACCTGGCTGAGCCTGGGCCGTGCGGCCCTGGAGCATCAACAGGCGAGCCCGGCGGACCTGATCATCCTCGACATCGGCCTGCCGGATATCAGCGGCTTCGAAACCTGCAAGCAACTGCGGCGCTTCAGCGAGGTGCCGGTGATGTTCCTCAGTGCCCGGGACGGCGAGATCGACCGGGTGGTGGGCCTGGAAATCGGTGCCGACGATTATGTGGTCAAGCCCTTCAGCCCGCGGGAAGTGGCGGCGCGGGTCAAGGCGATCCTCAAGCGCATGGTCCCGCGGGCGGCTCCCGAGGCGGTCGCGGCGTTGTTCGTGATTGACCCTGAGCGGGTGCAGATCAGTTACCGTGGCCAGCCCCTGAGCCTGACCCGGCATGAGTTCCGCCTGCTGCAATGCCTGCTGGAACAGCCCGAGCGGGTGTTCAGCCGCGAGCAGTTGCTGGACGCCCTGGGGGTAATGGCGGATGTGGGCTATGAGCGCAACATCGACAGCCATATCAAAAGCCTGCGGGCCAAGCTGCGCCTGGTGGCGGCCCAGGCCGAACCGATCCAGACCCATCGCGGCCTGGGCTACAGCTACAGCCCGAGCCACGCCTGATGACCTTGGGGCTGCGGATCTTCCTGGTCTATTTGCTGTTCATCAGCCTGACCGGCTATTTCGTGCTGAGCACGGTGATGAAGGAGATTCGTCCCGGGGTCCGCCAGTCCACCGAGGAAACCCTGGTGGACACCGCCAACCTGCTGGCGGAGATCCTGCGGGATGACTTCAAGGCCGGCACCCTCAGCGAGAACCGCTGGCCGCAGCTGTTGCGTGCCTATGGCGAGCGGCAACCGGCGGCGACCATCTGGGGCCTGCCGAAGAATCAGGTCAACCACCGCATCTACGTGACCGACGCCAAGGGCATCGTGGTCCTGGATTCCAGCGGCCTGGCGGTGGGCCAGGACTATTCGCGCTGGAACGACGTGTACCTGACCCTGCGCGGCCAGTACGGCGCGCGCTCGTCGCGCTCGCTGGCCGACGATCCCAATTCCTCGGTGATGCACGTGGGTGCGCCGATCCGCGACAACGGCCAGATCATCGGCGTGGTCACTGTGGCCAAGCCCAACAGTTCCCTGCAGCCCTATGTCGACCGCACCGAACGCCGCCTGCTGTGGTACGGCGCCGGGCTGATCGCCATGGGCCTGCTGTTCGGTGCCTTGCTGTCCTGGTGGCTGAGCGCCGCGCTGCGGCGCATGACCGCCTATGCCCTGGCGGTCAGCGAAGGGCGCCGGGCCGAGTTGCCGCACTATCGCGGCGGTGAAATGGAGCAGTTGGCCACGGCGGTGGAACACATGCGCACCCAGCTCGAAGGCAAGGCCTACGTCGAGCGCTACGTGCATACCCTGACCCACGAACTGAAAAGCCCCCTGGCGGCGATTCGCGGGGCGGCGGAGCTGCTGCAGGGCGAAATGCCCCTGGAACAGCGCCAGCGTTTCGTCGGCAATATCGACAGCGAAAGCGCGCGCATGCAGCAGTTGATCGAGCGCCTGCTGAACCTGGCGCAGGTGGAGCAGCGCCAGGGCCTGGAAGAGCGGGTGAATGTGCCCCTGGCGCCGTTGTGCAAGGAGCTGCTGAACAGCCAGCACGGGCGTATCGAAGGCAAGCAACTGCAGGTGGAACTTCGGGTGCCGGCGGACCTGGCCTGGTCCGGCGAGCCGTTCCTGCTGCGCCAGGCCCTGGGCAACCTGCTGACCAATGCCCTGGACTTCAGCCCCGTGGGCGGCCTGTTGCGTTGCAGCGCGCAACCTGTGGAGGAGGGCGTGGAGCTGGTGCTGTTCAACCAGGGCGAGCCGATTCCGGACTATGCCCTGCCGCGCCTGTGCGAGCGGTTCTATTCCCTGCCGCGCCCGGACAGCGGACGCAAGAGCACCGGCCTGGGGCTGAACTTCGTCGAGGAAGTGGTGCAGTTGCATGGCGGCCAGATGCGTATCGACAACGTTCCCGGCGGGGTGCAGGTGACCTTGCGCCTGCCCTGAGCGGGGATTCTCCACAGACTCTCCACATTGCTTCCATAAAACCCCCATAGCCGCGTTCCAGACTCTCCTCCATTCGAACCGGGAGAGCCTCATGAACCGCAACCTGACCTTCAAACTCGGGGCCATTGGCCTGTTGATCCTGCTGTTGCTGATACCGCTGCTGATGATCAGCGGCCTGATCAGCGAGCGCCAGAGCCTGCGCGACGGCGTGCTCGACGATATTGCCCGCAGCTCCAGCACCCAGCAGCAGATCCGCGGCCCGGTGATGGTGGTGGATTACCGCAAGACCGTGCGCACCTGGAAGACCGACGAAAAGACCAAGAAGCGCTATCAGGAAATCGGCGAGGAGCAAGGGCGCATGTTCTTCCTGCCGGAACACTTCGAGCTGGACGGCAAGGCCCAGACCGAGCTGCGTGCCCGGGGCATCTACGAGGCTCGGCTGTTCCACGCCGACAACCACATCAGCGGCCATTTCGCCGTGCCCGAGCAATACGGGATCAAGGAAGATTTTGCCGACTACCAGTTCGACCAGCCCTTCCTGGCGGTGGGCATCAGCGATATCCGCGGCATCGAGAACGCCCTGCAACTGCAACTCAACGGCCAGACCCTGGACTTCGCCCCGGGCACCTTTGTCAGTTGGCTGGATGAAGGCGTGCATGTGCTGCTGCCGCCCCTGGACCTGAAAAAGAACACCCGCCTGGATTTCGCCTTCGACCTGCGCCTGCAGGGCACCGGCCAGTTGCAGGTGCTGCCGGTGGGCAAGACCAGCAAGGTCCTGCTGACGGCCAACTGGCCGCACCCGAGCTTTATCGGCAACTACCTGCCGGTGCAGCGTGAAGTGACCGAGCAGGGCTTTTCAGCCATCTGGCAGACCTCGTTTTTCTCCACCAACCTGGAACAGGCCATGGAGCGTTGCGCATTCGGCACGCAATGCCAGGACTTCAACGGCCGCAGCTTCGGCGTGAGTTTCATCGACCCGGTGGACCAGTACCTGAAGAGCGACCGGGCCATCAAATACGCCTTGCTGTTCATCGGCCTGACCTTCGCCGGCTTCTTTCTCTTCGAGGTACTCAAGAGCCTGTCGGTGCACCCGATCCAGTACGGGTTGGTGGGCGTGGCCCTGGCGTTCTTCTACCTGTTGCTGCTGTCGCTATCGGAGCACCTGGGCTTTGCGCTGGCCTATGGCGTGTCGGCGGCAGCCTGTGTGGGGCTGATCGGCTTCTATGTCAGCCATGTGCTGCACAGCTGGCGTAACGGCGCGCTGTTCGCGATCGCGCTGGCGGCCTTGTACGGCCTGCTCTATGGCCTGCTCAGCGCCGAGGATTACGCGCTGCTGATGGGCTCGCTGCTGCTGTTCGGGCTGTTGGGCGTGTTCATGGTGCTGACCCGCAAGCTGGACTGGTATGGCATTGGCCAGCGCAAGGCAGCGCAGCCTTTGCAGTTCGATCTGGAGGCCGTCCATGAGTAGGTCATTGGGTTTGCGTGAGGATCAGCGCCAGCGGGAGCATCTGGCGCAGCGCATCGGCCAGTTGTTTCCGCTCGATGCCTGGTGGCTGGTACGCCAGCAAGCCATGCCCCGTGCTGCAGGAGCCGGCTTGCCGGCGAAGAGGCCCGATCGCCTGACCGATTAGACCGGCGGCCGGGTCGCCAGCATCGACGGGCGCTGGCTGATCTCGAAGTACCAGGCGGCCAGCTGGGGATGGTCCTGGCGCCATTCCAGGTCGGGGTGGCGGAAATCCAGGTAGCCCAGGGCGCAGGCAACGCTGATGGCGGCAATATCGAAGTGGCTGGCCAGTTCGGCAATCGCTTCGGCTTCCAGCACCGCCAGGGCTCGGCGGATCTTGTCGCGCTGGCCGTCGAGCCACTGTTCCCAGTGTTTTTCCGGGGCACGCAGGGCCAGCTCGTAGCGCACCAGTACCGAGGCGTCCATGATCCCGTCGGCCAGGGCCGCGAGCGTCAGGCGCCGCCAGCGGGCCGAGCCGTCCCGGGGATCAGCGGGTTGCCGACGTGCTGCTGGTCCAGGTAGTCGAGGATTACCCGGCTGTCGTACAGCACCTGGCCGTTGTCCAGGCGCAGGGCGGGGATCTTGCCCAGGGGGTTGTCCTGGTTCAGCGCGGCGTCCGGAGCTACCGGGCTCAACTGGCTGGCTTGCAGGGCGACCCGGTTCAACTGCCCGGTTTCATGCAGCAGCACCATGACTTTGCGAACGTAAGGTGATGCCGGGTTGTGGAACAGCGTCATGCTTGGGGTGGACATGAATATTCCTCGCGGGTGGAAGTCTCGCAGCCCGGGGATCTTAGCGCAGCCTGTGGCATTGGCCACAGGGGCGATTGGCGGTACAGACGAGGAGTGATGAGTGCGCAGGTCCTATCTTCTACACGGGTTGTACAGCCTGGCCCTGACCCTGTTGGGCGCGCTGGCGGTGTATCTGGCCTTGCAATACGAGTTCCGCCGCAAGGGTGAAGGGGAGCCGGAGCTGGTCATGGCGTTCGCCTACATGGCCTGGTACTGGGCCCTGCCGGCACTGGCCCTGCCGGGCCTGGGCTGCGCACTGCTGGCCTGGCGCGGGCCCGACCCGGTGACCCAGCCCTGGCGCTGGAGCCTGGCGGCCAGCTATGTGCCGCTGCTGGGGCTGGCGTTGTTCAGCGTGCTGGTGGCCATCGAGGCGCTGCTGGAAAATCGCCTGTTCATCCCGGTGATGCTGATCGGCCTCGGGCTCTCGATGTACCTGTGGCGTGGTTTCCCGGCGCCAGGTTCAGGCCACCGGCTTGCGCCGCAACAGGCCGCGCAGGGCGATCAGCGTCGGTAGGCCCAGGCCCAGCCAGCTCAAGCTGTCCCAGGCCCCGTCTCCCAGTAGCGCCGCGAACAACCCGGCGGCGCAGAGCAGGCCAATGCCCAGGGGCGCGGCGAAGACCTTCCAGAAGTTCGATTGCCGGGGTTTCATGGGCGCACCTGCGGTATCGACTTGCCGGCTCGCCGGCGGACTAGCCACAGGTACAGGCCGCTGCCCAGGACAATGATGGTCAGCACGTCCATCGCCGCCCACAGCACCTTCATCGGCATGCCGCCGTAGTCGCCGAAATGCAGCGGCTGGGACATGCCCATGGCGTCCATGTACCAGGGCCGCCCGGCCACGGCGGTGACCTGCAGGCTACTGGCGTCGATCAGCACCGGGGTCAGCAGGTGCGAAGTCAGGTGGCTGCTGCCCTTGAGGAACACCGCGTAGTGATGCTCGCTGGAAAAGCGTGTGCCGGGGAAGGCGATGAAGTCCGGCTGCATGCCCGGGGCGGCTTCCCTGGCGATATCCAGCAGGCGGCTGGCCGGCGCCAGTGAGGTCAGTGGCGGCGCGTCGCGGTAGGGCGCGACCATGGCGCTGAGGCTGTCGTTGCGCCAGGCGGCGATGATCAGGTCGGCACAAGCGCTGATCACGCCGGTAACGCCCACCACTAGGGCCCAGGTCAGGGTTACCACGCCGATCAGGTTGTGCAGGTCGAGCCAGCGCAGGCGGCTGGACTTGTCCTGGCGCACCGTGGCGAACTTCAGGCGGCGCATGAACGGCAGGTAGAGCACCGTGCCGGAGATGATCGCCAGCACGAAGAGGATGCCCATGAAGGCCAGCAGCAGCTTGCCCGGCAGCCCGGCGAACATGTCCACATGCAGGCGCAGCATGACCATCATCAACCCGCCATTGGCCGAGGGCATGGCCACGGCCTCGCCGGTGCGGGCGTCGAGCATGAAGGTGTGGGAGGAGTTGGGCTCGGTGCCGGCGGTCCTGGCCATGATGGTCATCACGCCATTGGGTTCGTCCTCGTCCCAGCCGAAGTACTGCATGACCTCACCCGGGCGATGAGCCTCGGCGGCCTTGACCAGCTGTTGCAGGTCCAGGTGCGGGGTGTCGGCAGGCATCTCCCGCAGTTCGGGGGAATCCCCCAGCAGGTGGTCGATCTCGTGGTGGAAGATCAGCGGCAGGCCGGTGAGCGCCAGCATCAGCAGGAACACCGTGCAGATCAGGCTGGTCCAGGTGTGGATAAAGGACCAGCGGCGGATTGTCTTGCTTTTCATTTCTTAGCCTTCAGACACACCAAGGCCGCCCTTGTCGGACGGCCTGGTTGTTAACTCAGCTGGTTACCATTGATAGGTGGCGCTGGCGACCACGCTACGCTGATCGCCGAAATAGCAGTAGGAACCATCGCAAGTGGAAAGGTAATCCTTGTCGAACAGGTTCGTGGCGTTGAGTTTCAGCGACGCTCCTTTGAGGCTGTTGTCCAGGCGGCCGAGGTCGTAATGCACGGCGGCATCGAACACCGTGTAGGCGTCGGCCTTGCCCAGCCAGGTGTTGGCTTGGTCGCCATAGGTATTGCCGGTGTAGCGGGCGCCCGCACCGATGCCGAAACCATCGAGTACGCCGGAATGCCAGGTGTAGTCAGTCCACAGGGAGGCTTGCTGGTTTGGCATCAGTTGCAAGCGGTTGCCTTTGTAGATGCCTTTTTGCACCTCAGACTTGGCCAGGGTATACGCGGCGATGACCTTGAGGTTTTCGGTTACGTCAGACACCGCCTCCAGTTCCAGGCCTTTGACCTTCACTTCGCCGGTCTGGTTGGTGATCGATTCGCCACCGGCGCCAATGCTGGTCACCAGGACATTTTTCTGTGTCAGGTCGTAGACCGCCGCGCTCAGCAGAGTATTCGAACCTGGTGGCTGATATTTGACCCCCAGCTCCCATTGTTTGCCTTCCGTGGGTTTATACGATTCGGTCGGTGAAACGCTGGCGTTGCTCGCTGGCTGGAACGATTCGGCGTAGGAGATGTACGGCACAACACCCGAGTCGAACACATAGCTCAGCGCCGCATTGCCACTGAAGTTCTTGCTGCGATCAGTGTTGGTCACGCCTTTCTTGTTGAGGTAGGTGGTGCCTTGGTGCACCCAGTCCTCACGGCCACCCAGGGTCAGGCGCCAGTTGTCCAGGGCCATCTGGTCCTGGACGTAGAGGCCGGTCTGAATGGTCTTCTGGTCGTAGTCGTAATAGGCGTCGGCGCGCGACGGACGAACAATCGACTGTCCATAGACCGGGTTGAAGATGTTGGTGGTGCCCCCGTTACCGTAGATCGACAGGTAGGAGGTGTCGGTACGTTGGTGATCCAGGCCAAGCAGCACGGTGTGGCTGATGTCGCCAGTGGTGAAGTCCGCTTGGAAATTGTTGTCGACCGCGAACTGGCCGATGTCTTCGTCGACGTTGGTCGAGGTACGGCTGATGTTGCCCGCTGCATCAGCCGGGGAGTAGGCGTAAGAACCAACGGTCAACTGTTGGAAGGACAGCTCCGATTTGGTGTAGCGCAGGTTCTGACGGAACTGCCAGACATCGTTGAGGCGGTGCTCGAAGGCGTAGCCTAGCGCGTAGTAGGTCCGATCGTAGAACTCGTAGTTCGGGTCACCCAGGTTCTTGTGATGGGAAACGTCGCCCAGTGGCGACTTGATCTTGGTGCCCTGGATCGGCATGAACTGGCTGGTGGCACCGGTATCGTCGCGGGTGAACTGCGTGAGCAGGGTCAGCTTGGTATCGGTATCGATGTTCCAGGTCAGGCTGGGAGCGATGTTGTAACGCTTGTTGTCGATGTGGTCGACCTGGGTGCCAGCGTCGCGAACGACGCCGCTGAGCCCATAAAGGAACTGGCCTTCATCGTCGATCTTGCCGGTGCTGGCGAAGTTGATCTGGCGGTAGTTGTCACTGCCGTACTGAATCTGGACGGCATGGCTGGTGTCTGCGCTTGGGCGCCGGCTGACCATATCCAGCAGGCCGCCCGGTGGGGTCTGCCCATACACCGAGGAAGCCGGGCCGCGCAGCAGGGCAAGGCGGTCGAGGTTCCAGGTTTCCGCTTTCGGGTTGGCATACACGCCGCGGGGCAGGGGCAGGCCGTCGAGGAACTGGGTGGGCTCGAAGCCACGGACCCGCATCCAGTCATAGCGGGTGTCGCTGCCGTAGCTGGCAGAGACGATACCGGGCATGTAACGCACGGCATCGTCGAGGTTCTGCACGTTGCGGTCTTCCATCTGCTGGCGGGTAGCGACGGAAATCGAGCGCGGCGCTTCAACCAGCGCAGTGTCGGTCTTGGTGCCGGCGGCGGTACGTGTGGCGAGGTAACCGTCGACCGGGCCCCAGGCACTTTCGCCAGCCTGCTGGCCGGTGATGCTGGTGGGCGCCAGAGTCACTACGTCGTCGGCAATCGCCACCAGGCTGTAGCTGCCGGCAGGGCTGCGTTGCAGCTGCAGGCCGCTGCCACGCAGGGCCTCACGCAGGGCGCCCGGTGCATCGAACTGGCCCTTGACCGGGGCCGAGCTCTTGCCCGCCGCCAGGGACGGATCGAGGCTCAGGGCCAGGCCGGCCTGGCTGGCGATCTGGTTCAGGGTGCTGGCCAGGGGCGCGGCGGGCAGGTCGTAGGCGCGCACGCTGGACGCTTGCTCGGCGGCCATCAGTCCCTGGCTGGCCAGCGGGGCGCAGAGGGCGATGGCAACGGCCAGGAGACTGGGGCGCAACAGGGTGTCTAGGGGGCGGGACATACGGCGGCTCCTGAATGGAAATGTTTCGCAATTGCCTAGGTGCCGGACGAGATTGGAAAAGTGATAGGGGCGGATTGAAAATAATTTAGATTTAGGTCGGTCGGGGGGGCGCTGGCAAACCAGCTCCTACAGGACCGGTGTAGGAGCCAGCTTGCCGGCGAAGGCTGCGACACCGACCTCAGTGCTTGGCGTCGGCCTTGGCCACCACCGTCACCCACCAGGGGGTGTGCCGTTCGATCTTCACCGGCAGGGTCGGCAGCAGGGCATTGAGCGCGAGGTCCGTGTCCTGCAATGGGAAACTGCCGGTGATCCGCAGGTCGGCCAGTTCCGGTGCGACGCCCAGGTGACCACGGCGGTAACGGCCCAGCTCATCGATCAGGTCACCGAGCCGGGCGTTGTCCACCACCAGCATGCCCCGGGTCCAGGCGTCGGCCCCCAGGTTCAGGGCCTGCAGCGGGCCGAGGCCATCGCGGCGCATCAGCACTTGCTGGCCTTCCTTGAACACGTGCTCGTCCTGACCGGCTTGCGGCCGCGCCGCCACCGCCGATTGCAGCACCCCGAGGCGGGTGCCCTGGTCCTCGCGCTTGACCAGGAACCGTGTGCCCAGGGCGCGCATTCGGCCGTCGCGGGTTTCGACGATGAACGGCCGACTGTCGTTGTGCCCGGTCTCGATCAGGATCTCGCCTTCCTGAAGCACGATCCGCCGCTGCTTCTCATCGAAGCGCACATCCAGCGCACTGTGGGTATTGAGGTTGATCACCGTGCCGTCGGCCAGGCGCAGGGTGCGCTGCTCACCGGTGGCGGTGCGCTGGTCTGCCAGCCAGTAGTCCATCGGCAGGTAGCGTTCCCCGGCAAACAGCGCCAGGCCGCCGAACAGCACGACGCTGGCGACCCCGCGACCCAGCTTGCGTACCCGCCGGCGCAAGCCTTCGCGCGATTGCAGCAAGGCGTTGCGGGCCGGGCCGGTGGCCACGCCAAAGCGCTGGTCGAGCATGCCCAACTGGCGCCAGGCGCGGGCGTGTTCTTCATGGGCAGCGTGCCACTTGGCAAACTCTTCGCGCTCCACGGCACTTGCGCCGCCATCCAGCGACAGCTGCCAGGCGATGGCGGCATCCAGCACCTGGGCCGACACCGGCTTGGAACTCATGGGGGTCATAGCGGCTCCCCGTACAGGGCGATGTAGCACTGGCGGATGCCCTGGGCCAGGTATTGGCGCACCCTTGGCACCGAGACCCCCAGGCGTTCGGCGATCTCGGCGTGGCTCAGGCCGTCGAGGCGGTTATAGAGGAAGGCCATGCGCGCCTTGCTGGAGAGCTTGCCCAGCAGGCGGTCGATGGCCTTGAGGTCTTCGAGGATCATCTGCTGTTCTTCGGGCGACGGTTGTTCGCCTTCGGGGATCAGCATCAGTTCGCTGAGGTATGCCTGTTCCAGCGCGGCGCGCCGGAAATAGTCGAACAGCAGGCCCTTGGCGATGGCCAGCAGAAACGCCCGCGGCTCCCGGGGCGCCTTGAGTTCGTCGCGGCCCAGCAGGCGCACGAAGGTGTCCTGGCTCAGGTCCTCGGCCCGCTGGCTGCAGGCAACGTTGCGCCGTAGCCAGGCCAACAGCCAACCACGATGGTCGCGATACAACGCACCAACCAGCTCATTGTGAGGGCTTTGGACTGACGACAACGGAACTCACCAATCGAGAAGTTTAAACTAACGAGAATTATTCGCGATTGTGGCAGAGGCGAAACAGTGGCGCAATTGACGCTGGTCGGCTGCCTGGTGGCTGAAGAGGGCGGGTGCCCAAGACAAGGAACCAGTTGTGTCGAGGGAACTGGCTCCCGTTGGCGTGCGCAGCACGCCCAAGGCGTTGTATCTGTTAGATCCAGGACTCCGGTTCTACGGCCGCGGCGCGGCCGAGCGGGAGCAAGCTCCTTCGCCACAGTGCGGCTGCTCAGAACGAAGGGGCCTGCTGCCGGCGTTTCCACTGGCCCAGGCGCTGTTGCAGGTTCAGCGGGCTGTGGATCTGCTGCTGGCGGGCGCGGTTGAACAGGATCAGCGCCAGCTCCGCGGTGGCCAGGGCATCGGCCGCCGCGTTATGGCGCTCCACCACTTGCAGGTTGAACCAGCGCACCCAGTCGTCCAGCCCGGCTTCGCGGATCTGGGCCTGGGGGCACAGCAACGGCGCCATGTCCGCTACATCGAGGAAGCTGTGTTGCAGGCGGTAGCCCAGGCTGTCCTTCAGCGCCCGGCCGAGCATGTGCTGGTCGAACGGGGCATGAAAGGCCAGCAGCGGGCTATCGCCGACGAACTCCATGAAATCCAGCAGGGCCTCCACCGGATCACAGCCGGCGGCGATGGCGCTGGGCCCCAGGCCGTGGATCAGTACGCTGGGGCTGAGCTTGTGGCCCTGGCGTTGCAGGGTGCGCTCGAACTGCTGGCTGAAGTCGATGGCACCGTCTTCGATCACCACCGCGCCAATGGACAGCACCTGGTCGCGGTTGAGGTTGAGGCCGGTGGTTTCCACGTCCACCACTACCCAGCGCTGCTCTCGCAGGCTGCTTTCATTCAGCTCGGTGAAGGCCGGTAGCCGATCGCGACGCTGTTGCTGCTCGGCACTCAGCAGGCTGACTGCGGGGCGGAACCAGGCAAACAGGCTCATAGCTGGTACCGCAAGGCCAGGCTGCTTTGCAGGCGCTGGGCCTGGCGCAGGGATTCACGCAGGATGCGCCGGTCCAGGTGGTTCAGGCTGTCCGGGTCGACCCGGTTGGAATAGGGCTGGTTCTCCCGGGTCTGGCGCTGGTGCTGCTGCATGCGGGTCTGCTGGATGAAGTGATAGGCCTCTTCATAGGCGGCGCCGTCCAGGGGCTCGATCACTTGTTTGGACACCAGCTGGCGCAGGCGCTCCAGGGTATTGATCGCGCCGATGCCGTTGGCCAGGGCCAGCAACCGGGCACCGTCGACGAAGGGGGTGAGGCCCTGGACCTTGAGGTCCAGGGTGGCCTTTTCGCCATTTTTCCTGGCCAGCACGAACTCGCGAAAACGCCCCACGGGCGGGCGCTGGCGCAGGGCGTTTTCCGCCATCATGCGTTGGAACAGACGGTTGTCCGCCACCTGGTCGAGGATGCCCCGACGCAGTTGTTCGGCGCTCTGTTCATCGCCCCAGACCACCCGCAGGTCGAAATAGATGCTCGAACCCAGCAGGTTTTCCGGGGTGGCCTCGCGGATGAAGGCCGCGAAGCGCCGGGCCCATTCAGCACGGGACAGGCACAGCTCGGGGTTGCCGGCCATGATGTTGCCCTTGCACAGGGTGAAACCGCACATGGCCAGGCTCTGGTTGATCTGCTGGGCGATGGGTAGCAGCTTGCCGCGGATTTCCGCGGCGTGGGCCGCGTCCCGGGCCTCGAACAGGATGCCGTTGTCCTGGTCGGTGTGCAGGGTCTGTTCGCGTCGGCCTTCACTGCCAAAGCACAGCCAGCTGAAAGGCACGCCGGGGTCGCCCTTGTCGGCCAGGGTCAGTTCGATGACCCGGCACACGGTGTGATCGTTGAGCAGGGTGATGATATGGGTGATCTGGGTCGAGGAGGCACCGTGGGCCAGCATGCGCTCCACCAACTGGCCGATCTCGCCCCGCAGCGCCACCAGGTGTTCGACCCGGGGCGCGTTGCGGATGGTCCGCGCCAGGTGCACCAGGTCGACCCGCTGCAGGGAAAACAGATCGCGCTCGGAAACCACCCCGCACAGGCGCTGTTCTTTCACCAGGCAGACGTGGGCGATATGCCGCTCGGTCATGGCGATGGCGGCGTCGAAGGCGCTGTGGTCCGGGCTGAGGAAGAACGGCGCCTGGGTCATGTGCTGTTCGATGGGCTGGTTGAGGTCCTGGGTGCCGTCGGCCACCACCTGGCGCAAGTCGCGCAGGGTGAAGATCCCCAGCGGGGCCTTGCGTTCGTCCACCACGACGATGCTGCCGACCTGCTGCTCATGCATCAGCGCCACGGCTTCGCGCAGCGGCGTCTGCGGTGAACAGGCCACCGGATGACGCATGGCCAGCTCGCCCAGGCGGGTGTTCAGCGAATACTGGGTGCCGAGGGTTTCCACCGCTTTCTGTTTGACTTGCTGGTTGACCTGGTCCAGCAGGCTGCTGACTCCACGCAGGGCGAAGTCGCGAAACTCCGCGGACAGGGCGAACAGCTTGATGAAAGCGCCCTTGTTCAGTTGCAGGCAGAACGTATCTTCGGCGGCGCGATGCTCGGTGCGGGTCGCGCGCTCGCCCAGCAGCGCGGCCAGGGGGAAACACTCGCCGGAAGTGATTTCGAAGGTGGTCTCGGTGCTGCCCTTGGCGGCGTGTGTGCGTTCGCCCACCACGCGGCCCTGCTTGACGATATAGAAGTGCTCGACCGGGCCGTCGGCCGGCTTGATGATGCTGTCGCCGGGGCCGTAGAAGCGCAGTTGGCATTGTTCTACCAGGTAGGCCAGATGCAGCTGCTCCATCTGGTTGAACGGCGGGAACCGTTGCAGGAACTGCACGGTCCCCTGGATGTTCTGCAACACCGCGGTCTTCCCGGCCTGGGTGAAGGCGTCCGCTTTACTCATAACGATTACCGCAGTCTTTTTGGATTTGTTGTGGTCGGATCACGGCATGGTCGGCTGCAACGTCTGGGGTGCCCATTGGACGTAAGTCTAGGTAGCGCCCTAGGGGCCGGACATTTGGCTTTGAAGCGTCGGCAATCAATGCGAAAAAGCTCTGATCAAGACTCTTGGCAATTTTTCCGACGAAGTGCACATTGGAGGCCTGCTTAGCGATGTCTGACCACTGTGCTAGGGGATTGATCTGTTCATGTAGAGAAATGTATGCCCGACCACGATATTTTGAGTGACGCCGAGCGCGAGGCCCTGAGTGCGGTCATGCTGGAACCGGATCTGCCGCCCCAGCGGGTGCTGATCGCCGATGACGACAAGGATGCACGGGAGCTGCTTGCGGAGATTCTTGGCCTGGATGGCATCCGTTGCATCACGGCGGCCAGTGGCAAGGCCGCACTTGAGTTGCTTGAATCGAATAAATCCATCGGCCTGTTGATCACCGATCTGCGCATGGCGCCCTGCAATGGCCTGGACCTGATCCGTCAGGTGCGTGAATCGGAGCGGGCGGCGCTGCCGATCATCATCATTTCCGGCGACGCCGATGTCCGCGATGCCATCGCCGCCATGCACCTGAGCGTGGTGGACTTCCTGCTCAAGCCGATCGACACCACCAAGCTGCTGGCCCTGGTCAAGCACGAGCTGGGCGTGGTGCTCTAGCCGATCCCTTGCCACACAGGCGAAAAAAAGCCCCGGCCTTGCGACCGGGGCTTTTTTAATTACTGCTGGTTACGCGGGCTTACAGACCGTTCTTGGCCTTGAACTCGCGACGCCGGCGGTGCAGGACCGGCTCGGTGTAGCCGTTTGGCTGCTTGGTGCCTTCGATCACCAGTTCCAGGGCGGCCTGGAAGGCGATGTTGCTGTCGAAGTCCGGTGCCAGGGGGCGGTACAGCGGGTCGCTGGCGTTCTGCCGGTCAACCACCGGAGCCATGCGCTTGAGGCTTTCCAGCACCTGCTCCTGGGTGACCACGCCGTGGCGCAGCCAGTTGGCGATGTGCTGGCTGGAGATACGCAGGGTGGCGCGGTCTTCCATCAGGCCGACGTCATTGATGTCCGGCACTTTCGAACAGCCCACGCCCTGGTCGATCCAGCGCACCACGTAACCGAGAATGCCCTGGGCGTTGTTGTCCAGTTCGTTCTTGATCTGCTCTGGCGTCCAGCTCGGGTTGACCGCCAGCGGGATGGTCAGGATGTCATCCACCGAGGCGCGGGCACGCTTGGCCAGTTCGGCCTGGCGGGCGAATACGTCGACCTTGTGATAGTGCAGCGCGTGCAGCGCAGCGGCGGTCGGGGATGGAACCCAGGCAGTGTTGGCGCCGGCCAGTGGGTGAGCGATTTTCTGTTCGAGCATCGCTGCCATCAGGTCCGGCATCGCCCACATGCCCTTGCCGATTTGCGCGCGGCCTTGCAGGCCGGTGCTCAGGCCGATATCGACGTTCCAGTTCTCGTAGGCGCCGATCCATTTCTCGGCCTTCATGTCGGCCTTGCGCACCATGGCGCCGGCTTCCATGGAGGTGTGGATTTCGTCGCCGGTACGGTCGAGGAAGCCGGTGTTGATGAACACCACGCGCTCGCTGGCCGCCTTGATGCAGGCCTTGAGGTTGACCGTGGTGCGGCGCTCCTCGTCCATGATCCCGACTTTCAGGGTGTTGCGCGGCAGGTTCAGCACCTCTTCGATGCGGCCGAACAGCTCGTTGGTGAACGCCGCTTCTTCAGGGCCGTGCATCTTCGGCTTGACGATGTACATCGAGCCGGTGCGGCTGTTCTTGCGCGACGTGTTGCCGTTGAGGTTGTGGATCGACGCCAGGCTGGTGACCAGGCCGTCGAGGATGCCTTCCGGCACTTCGTTGCCATCCTTGTCGAGGATCGCATCGATGGTCATCAAGTGGCCGACGTTGCGCACGAACAGCAGCGAACGACCGTGCAGTTTCACCGGCTCGCCATTGACCCCGGTGTATTCGCGATCGGCGTTCATGGTGCGGGTGAAGGACTTGCCACCCTTGGAAACTTCTTCCGCCAGGTCGCCTTTCATCAGGCCGAGCCAGTTGCGGTAGATCACCACCTTGTCGTCGGCATCCACTGCGGCGACCGAGTCTTCGCAGTCCATGATGGTAGTCAGGGCCGCTTCCATCAGCAGGTCCTTGACCCCGGCGGCGTCGGTCTGGCCGACCGGGCTTGTGGCGTCGATCTGGATCTCGAAGTGCAGGCCGTTGTGTTTGAGCAGGATCGCGGTAGGGGCCGCAGCGTCGCCCTGGTAGCCGATCAGTTGCGCGTCGTTGCGCAGGCCGCTGTTGCTGCCACCCTTGAGGCCGACCACCAGCTTGCCGCCGACGATCTTGTAGCTCACCGAGTCCACGTGGGAGCCGGCAGTCAGCGGCGCGGATTCATCGAGGAAGGCGCGGGCGAAGGCGATGACCTTGTCGCCGCGGACCTTGTTGTAGCCTTTGCCTTTTTCCGCACCATCGGCTTCGCTGATGGCATCGGTGCCGTACAGGGCGTCGTACAGCGAGCCCCAGCGAGCGTTGGAAGCGTTGAGGGCGAAGCGCGCATTCATCACCGGCACCACCAGCTGCGGGCCGGCCATGTGGGCGATTTCTTCATCGACGTTTTGCGTCGTGGCCTGGAAATCCGCCGCTTCTGGCAGCAGGTAACCGATGTCTTGCAAGAAGGCTTTATAAGCCACAGCGTCATGCGCCTGGCCGGCACGGGACTGGTGCCAGGCATCGATACGTGCCTGGAAGTCATCGCGTTTGGCGAGTAGGGCTTTGTTCTTCGGCGCCAGGTCGTGAATGACCTTGTCTGCACCGGCCCAGAACGAGTCGGCGGTGAGGCCGGTACCGGGAATGGCTTCGTTGTTCACGAAGTCGAACAGGACTCTGGCGACCTGCAGGCCACCGACTTGAACGTGCTCAGTCATTGCTTGCCTCACTCTGCTCAGCTATTTCGCTTTTCAGCTCTTCAAATTAACAATGAAGCCGGCGGCCATTTAAAGCACAACCCTGTTCTCCAGTACATGCCATCGCTGGCGGCTGGGTCCTTCCAATCAACGGCGGAGCCTTGCTGACGGGCTGTTGCGGGGGTTGCGATCAGGCCTTGGCGAACATCGTTCCAACGTTATGTAGTGCGCGCTGCGGCATACTACATGATGAACTGCGGTTGTGAAAATTAGACTAAAAGCGTCGTTCCGCGACTTTAAAGTGCAGTGCGGTCACGCAGGGGAATGCGATGTTCTCAAAAAACCGGTGGATTGTTCCATATAAATACAAAAAGTTGTACACGATTTGTGTTTTGCCTTGCGCACCCTCGTAGGAGCCGGCTTGCCGGCGAATGGGCCTTCGGGGTTTGCGTCGGCCTTGCGGGCGCATTCGCCGGCAAGCCAGCTCCTGCACAAGCTGCTGCTATGGGCTGGAAGGCGCGGGGAATGAGGCTGCCTATACTGGATCTTTCATTGCTCAAAGAGGGCTGCGCCATGGACCATCTCGTTCTCACGGTATTCGCCCCGGACAAGGCCGGCCAGGTCGAGCGCATTGCCCAGTGCATCGCCGAGCATGGCGGCAACTGGCTGGAAAGCCGCCTGTCACGCATGGCCGGGCAGTTCGCCGGGATCCTGCGGGTGGCAGTGCCGGCCGAAGCCTACGATGAACTGGTGGATGCCCTGCAAGGCTTGTCGGCCCAGGGCATTCGCGTGTTGATCGCCGAAAGCGGTGTGGAGCAATCCTGCACCTGGAAACCCATCGCCATGGAACTGGTGGGCAACGACCGCCCGGGAATCGTGCGCGACATCACCCGGCTGCTGGCCGAGCAGGGGGTGAACCTGGAGCGCTTGGTGACCGAGGTGCGCCCAGCGCCCATGAGCAGCGAGCCGCTGTTCCACGCCGAGGCGATCCTTGCGGTGCCGCTGACCCTGTCCCTGGAAGTGCTGCAGGCGCGCCTGGAAACCCTGGCGGACGACTTGATGGTGGAATTGGTCCTGCGCAGCGAGCCCTGAGCCTTGTGAGGGTTATCCCAGTAAACCGTGCATGTGCCTGTGGATAACCTGTAGAGACCAGGCCCTGGCCCAGAGCCAGCGCGGCGTTGCGCCAGTTGATCAAAAAACCAGCAGTTTCAAGGGCTTGTGCACAAAGGACGGGGATCAGGTTGTGGATAACCTTGGGAAGAACCGCTGCAAGCCACGAAGAACGTGGCCTGCAGGGCTTTGTGCGTTTATTGATCAGCGACGCCCGCGTAGGCTGAGCCAGGCATCCACGCTGTATACCGCCAGGCCGGCCCAGATAAACATGAAGGCCAGCAGGGTGCTGGAGGACAGGTGCTCGTCGAACAGCAGCACGGCCTGCAGCAGCACCAGGGTGGGAGCCAGGTACTGGAGGAAACCCAGGGTGGTATAGGGCAGGTCCCGTGCGGCAGCGTTGAAGCACACCAGAGGTACCAGGGTCACCGGGCCGGCGGCCACCAGCCACCAGGCCTGGGAACTGCTCCAGAACTCGGCATGGGCACTGCTGGCATCGGGGTGCAGCAGCAGCCAACCCAGAGCGATGGGCACCAGCATCCAGGTTTCCACCACCAGGCCGGGCAGGGCCTTGACCGGCGCCTGCTTGCGGATCAGCCCGTAGAAGCCGAAGCTCAGCGCCAGCATCAGCGAGACCCAGGGCAGGCTGCCTACCTGCCACACTTGCTGGGCCACGCCCACCGCCGCCAGGATCACCGCCAGCCACTGCATGCGCCGCAGGCGTTCGCCAAGAATCAGCATGCCCAGCAGCACGTTGACCAGTGGGTTGATGTAGTAGCCCAGGCTGGCTTCGAGCATGCGCCCGTTGTTCACCGACCAGACGTAGGTCAGCCAGTTGGCGGCGATCAGGGTGCCGCTCAGGGCCAGGATCGCCAGGCGCCTGGGGTTGTCCCGCAGTTCGCGCCACCAGCCGGGGTGCTTCCACACCATCAGCAGCAGGGCGCCGAACAGCGCCGACCAGAGCACCCGGTGGATGATGATCTCGACCGCGGGAACGCTGGCGATAGCTTTGAAATAGAGCGGGAACAGACCCCAGATGATGTAGGCGGTCAGACCCAGGATGTACCCGCGGCGCGGGTTGGCGGCTTGCATGCAGAATCCTTGCTTAGGCAGCTAACAAAGCCGCAATTGTAAGGACAATTGTCTAGACCTGTCCTGACTTTTACCCCGCTGCCCACTGTGGACGCCGGCTTGCCGAAGAGGGCAATCTCTCGGGCCCTTTCGCTGGCAAGCCAGCTCCTACGGCTGGCGCCCTTGTGTGGGTACCGGCTTGTCGGCGAAGGCGATTTCTCGGGTCCCCTTCGCTGGCAAGCCGGCTCCTGCAGGCCGGGTCAGAACAGCTTGAGGGGTTCTTCGTTGAGGGCCGCCAGCTGTTCGCGCAAGGCCAGCACCTGATCGCCCCAATAACGTTCGCTGCCGAACCAGGGGAAACTGTGGGGGAACGCCGGGTCGTCCCAGCGTCGTGCCAGCCAGGCGCTGTAGTGCATCAGGCGCAAGGCTCGCAGTGGTTCGATCAGGGCCAGCTCCCGCGGGTCGAAATCATGGAACTCGCTGTAGCCATCCATCAACTCGGACAACTGGCCCAGGCATTCCTGGCGGTCGCCGGCGAGCATCATCCACAGGTCCTGCACCGCCGGGCCCATGCGGCAGTCATCCAGGTCGACGATATGGAACATCTCGTCGCGGCACATCATGTTGCCGGGGTGGCAGTCGCCGTGCATCCGGATGTTCTGGTGTGGCGTGGCCTGGTAGACCTCTTCCACCCGCTTGAGCAGGTCCCGGGCCACCGACTCGTAGGCTGGCAGCAGGCTCTTGGGGATGAAGTTGCCCTGCAGCAGGGTTGCCAGGGAATCGTGACCGAAGTTCTTCACCCCCAGGGCTTCGCGGTGTTCGAACGGGCGGGTGGCACCCACCGCGTGCAGGCGGCCCAACAACTGGCCGAGACGGTAGAGCTGGTCCAGGTTGCCTGGCTCCGGGGCGCGCCCGCCGCGGCGGGGAAACAGGGCGAAACGAAAGCCCGCGTGTTCGAACAGGCTGGCGCCGTCGTGAATGATCGGCGCCACCACCGGCACGTCGCATTCGGCGAGTTCGAAGGTGAAGCGGTGTTCTTCCAGGATCGCTTCGTTGGTCCAGCGCTGGGGCCGGTAGAACTTGGCGATCAGTGGCTCGCTTTCGTCGATGCCGACTTGATAGACGCGATTTTCGTAGCTGTTGAGCGCCAGCACGCGGGCGTCGCTGAGAAAGCCGATGCTTTCAACGGCGTCCAGGACCAGATCGGGGGTCAGTGTTTCAAACGGGTGCGACATGCTTACTCCTGCGCGCAGCAGGCTGCCGCGTCCGGCCAAGCATGGTAACGCAGACGGGGAGCCAGCGGGGGAGGGTTTGCCGGTGGTTCGGCCGTGCGTCGGGTTCGCAACCCAGCCGGTTCCTGCGGGTGCAGAAGCCGGCCGGGCGCGAGGCGGGGTCAGGCGCCGATGACGCCGCCGTCTTCCCGGGTGATGGCCATGACCGAGGAGCGTGGCTTGCCGTTGGGCAGGTGTTCGGGGAAGGTCGAACCGCCGTTTTCCCCAGGGTGCTGGATACCCACGAACAGGGTCTTCTGGTCCGGGGCGAAGGCGATGCCGGTGACTTCGCAACCCACCGGCCCGACCATGAAACGGCGGATCTCACCGCTGTCCGGGTCGGCGCAGAGCATCTGGTTGTTGCCCATGCCGGCAAAGTCGCCGCTGTTGCTGTAGTCGCCGTCGGTGAGGATCCACAGGCGCCCGGCCTTGTCGAAACCCAGCCCGTCGGGGCTGTTGAACATGTTCTGCGGGGTGATGTTGGACGACCCACCCTTGGGTTGGCCGGCGTGCACCCCCGGGTTGCCGGCCACTACGAACAGGTCCCAGGAAAAACTCATGGCACCATGATCGTCGCCGCCGGTGCGCCAGCGCAGGATCTGCCCGTAGACGTTCTTCTCCCGCGGGTTGGGGCCGCCTACCGGCTGGCCGTCCTCGCCACGCTTGGAGTTGTTGGTCAGGGTGCAATAGACCTGGCCGTCCTTGGGGCTGACCACTATCCATTCCGGGCGGTCCATGCGCGTGGCCTGGACCACGCTGGCGGCCAGGCGAGCCTGGATCAGCACCTGGGCCTGGTCGGCGAAGCCGCTGCTGGCGTCGATGCCGTTCTTGCCGTGGGTCAGCTCGATCCACTGGCCCAGGCCCTTGGGGTGGTCCGGGTTGCCGTCGCCGGCATCGAAGCGCGCCACGTACAGGGTGCCGTGGTCCAGCAGGTCGCGGTTGGCCTTGGGGTTGCGGTGGTTGATCTTGTCGCGGCTGATGAACTTGTAGATGAATTCGCCACGCTCGTCGTCGCCCATGTAGACCACGGCGCGGCCGTCGCGGGTTTCGGCCAGGGCGGCGTTTTCGTGCTTGAAACGACCCAGGGCGGTGCGCTTGACCGGGGTCGATTGCGGGTCGAACGGATCGATTTCCACCACCCAGCCGTGACGGTTGAGTTCGTTGGGGTTCTTCGCCAGGTCGAACCGCGGATCGTACAGGTGCCAGTTGATCTCCTTGCTGGCCACCACGGCGCCGTAACGCTTCTGCGCGGCGTCGAATTTCTGCTCGGCGTTGCTGCTGCCGAAGCAGTCGGTGAAGTTCTCTTCGCAGGTCAGGTAGGTGCCCCATGGGGTCTTGCCGTTGGCACAGTTCTGGAAGGTGCCGAGGACTTTCCTGCCCTTGGGGTCGGCACTGGTCTTGAGCAGATCGTGACCGGCTGCGGGGCCACTCAGGCGGATCGGCGTGTTGCCATGGATCCGTCGGTTGTAGCGTGAGCCCTGGACGAACTGCCACTGGCCATTCTTGCGCTGCACTTCAATCACCGACACGCCTTCGCTGGCCTGGGCCTTGCGCACGTCTTCGGCGGATTGCGGCAAGCCGCCATGGGGGTAGAGGTAGCGGTAGTTGGTGTATTCGTTATTGATGGCCATCAGCGCGCGGTGGCGGTCGTCCGGGAAGGCGAACAGGCTCATGCCGTCGTTGTTGTCGCCAAACTGCACTTCCTGGGCCCGGGCGGTGCCATTGCCGCTGGGGTCGAAGGCCGGGCCGTTCTTGGCCAGGGGCTGGCCCCAACTGATCAGTACCGAGGACTTGTAGCCAGGTGGCAAGGTGATGCTGTCGCTGGTGGCGGCAGGGATGCCGGCAAAGCCCAGCAACTGGCTGGTGCCGGCGCTGACGCTGGCGGCCAGGGCGCTGCGGCTCAACAGGTTGCCGCCCAGGAACAGCGCTGCACCGCACAGGGCGCCGGCACCGATGAAACCGCGGCGGCTGAGGCCGACCATCTGTTCCAGGTCGGTGGGTTGGTCTTCTTCTAGTAACAGGCTCATATCAGGCTCCCTGCAGGTTTTTGCAGCCACCTTAATGAGCCCCCATGACGAATATGTTGCAGTGAAATGGCGGTGGAGCCTTGGTCAGAGCGGGGTTCCGATCAGCACGTGGGACGGTGAGAACTGCACCTGGACGGTCGAGGATTCCTTCAACTCCAGGGTCTTGAGCAGCAACGGCTCGGCCAGGGCGCACAACGTCTGACCATTGGGCAGGGCAATTCGCACCTCGCAGGGGCCGTCCTCGGCGTCGAGAATTTGCTCGATCGTGCCCCTCAGGCAATTGTGTCCAGTTGTTACTTGGGCGCCCGCGGCTTGTACGTCCAGCCAGCCAGCCTTGATCAGTGCCACCACTTCGGTCCCCGGCAGCAGTTCCAGGCGCAGGGTGCTGTCGTGGGTGATCTGCGCCTGGAGTTGCAGGCCCTCGGGTAGCTCCAGGACGATCAGGTCGTTGCAGCCCTGGCTTTCGACAGCCCGGACCTTGCCATGCAACTGATTGCGCGCGCTGGTGCGCAGCATCAGGCGGCTGAGCAAGTCGAGGTCGCTGGTGTCTTCCGCCGCTTCCAGTACCTGGGCCTGCAGAGCTTGCAGGCGCTGGTAAAGACGCAGCACTCGCTCACCCTCGGCGGACAGCTTGGCGCCGCCGCCGCCCTTGCCGCCGACGCTGCGCTCCACCAGCGGGCTCTGGGCCAGGTTGTTCAGTTCGTCGATGGCATCCCAGGCTGCCTTGTAGCTCAGGCCGGCGCTTTTTGCCGCGCGGGTGATGGAGCCTTGTTCGGCGATGTGTTGCAGCAAGGCAATGCGTTGCGGGCGGCGGACGATGTGCTGGGTCAACAGAGTGGGCAAGGACATGGCGGGGGGCGCTTTGAACACTGGGGGTGGACTGGGAGTTTGCGGCTTGGGCGACGAGAGTCAAGTCAGTCGCCGGTGCCGGGGCTTGGGGTCCTGGCCAGGCAGTAGATATCCACCCGACGGGCACCGGCGTTGATCAGCAAACGGGCCAGGGCCTGGGCGGTGGCTCCGGTGGTCAGGACATCGTCCACCAGGGCCAGGTGTCGTCCTGCAACCTGGGCCTGATCTGCTAGGGCGAAGGCCTGGCGCAGGTTGCGCTGGCGGGCCCGGGCATCCAGGCCCTGCTGGGCGGGGGTGTCTTGGGTGCGCAGGAGGAGCTCGGGTTGCACCACCAATTGCAACGAAGCGCCCAGCCACTGGGCCAGCATGCCTGCCTGATTGAAGCCGCGCTGGCGCAGCCGCCTGCGGGACAGTGGCACCGGCAGCAGGCAATCAGGCCGTGGCAGGCCTTCATCGAAGCGATAGTGGAGGAACTGGCCGAGAAGTTCGGCCATCAGCCGGCCAAAAGGCCATTTCTCATGGTGCTTGAAACGGCTGATCAGGCTGTCCACCGGGAAATCGTAGCGCCAGGGTGCGATCACCCGCTGAAACGCCGGCGGCTCTTGCAGGCACTGGCCACAGGTGAGGCCGGGCCCAGGCAGGGGCAGGGCGCAGACTGAACACTGGGCGCCGAGCCAGGGCAGCTCGTCCAGGCAGGGAGCACACAGGGCCAGGGCCGAATCGCTGGGTTCGTCACACAATAAACATGCCTGATTGTTTTTTAACCAGATGTAAACCGGTCCTTTGTATCTGGGTTGACAGTGCATGGCTCTTCCTTAAATATGCCGAACATCCGTGTCGCGGCTGTGGGCTTTCCTGTCCCGCACCGCTTGCCAAGCATAATCAAGGAATCGCCCATGAGCGCCAGCACCACCGCCACCCTGCGTCATGACTGGACTTTGGCTGAAGTCAAAGCCCTGTTCGTCCAGCCCTTCAATGACTTGCTGTTCCAGGCGCAGACGGTGCACCGCGCGCATTTCGACGCCAATCGGGTCCAGGTTTCCACGCTGCTGTCGATCAAGACCGGCGCCTGCCCGGAAGATTGCAAATATTGTCCGCAGTCCGGTCACTACAACACCGGCCTGGAAAAGGAAAAGCTCCTTGAGGTGCAGAAGGTCCTGGAAGAGGCCGCCCGGGCCAAGGCCATCGGTTCTACCCGTTTCTGCATGGGCGCGGCCTGGAAGCACCCTTCGGCCAAGGACATGCCCTATGTGCTGGAGATGGTCAAAGGCGTGAAGGCCATGGGCCTGGAAACCTGCATGACCCTGGGCCGTCTCGATCAGGACCAGACCGAGGCGCTGGCCAAGGCCGGCCTGGACTACTACAACCACAACCTCGATACCTCGCCGGAGTTCTACGGCAACATCATCACCACCCGCACCTACAGCGAGCGCCTGCAGACCCTGGCCTATGTGCGTGACGCGGGCATGAAGATCTGTTCCGGCGGCATTCTCGGCATGGGCGAATCCCTGGATGACCGCGCCGGCCTGCTGATCCAGCTGGCCAACCTGCCGGAGCATCCGGAGTCGGTGCCGATCAACATGCTGGTGAAGGTGGCGGGTACGCCGCTGGAAAATGCCGAAGAGGTAGACCCCTTCGACTTTATCCGCATGCTCGCGGTGGCGCGGATTCTCATGCCGCAATCCCATGTGCGGCTATCGGCCGGCCGTGAGGCGATGAATGAGCAGATGCAGGCCCTGGCGTTCTTCGCCGGCGCCAACTCGATTTTCTATGGCGACAAGTTGCTGACCACCGCCAACCCGCAGGCCGACAAGGACATGCAGTTGTTCGCGCGCCTGGGCATCCAGCCCGAAGCCCGCGAAGAACACGCCGACGAGGTGCACCAGGCCGCCATCGAACAGGCCCTGGTGGAGCAGAAAAGCAGCGAGCAGTTCTACAACGCCGCCGTCTGACCTTCTGCCGTAGGAGCCGGTTTGCCGGCGAATCTCGCGAGCCTCATGGATTTCGCGTCGCCTGCTTCGCCGGCAAGCCAGCTCCTGGCGATGAACTGTCCGTAAGCCAACATCGAGGCCTGCATGTCTTTTGATCTCGCCGCGCGCCTTGCTGCCCGCCGTGCCGAACACCTCTATCGCCAGCGCCCGCTGCTGCAGAGCCCCCAGGGGCCGCAAGTGGTGGTCGACGGTCAGCCATTGCTGGCCTTTTGTAACAACGACTACCTGGGCCTGGCCAACCATCCGCAAGTGATCGAAGCCTGGCGTTCCGGTGCCAGCCGCTGGGGCGTGGGCGGTGGTGCTTCCCATCTGGTGATCGGCCACAGCACGCCCCATCACGCACTGGAAGAGGCGCTGGCCGAACTCACTGGCCGCCCTCGGGCGCTGTTGTTTACCACCGGCTACATGGCCAACCTAGGGGCGGTGACGGCGCTGGTGGGGCAGGGCGATACGGTGCTGGAGGATCGTCTCAACCACGCGTCGCTGCTCGATGCGGGGCTGCTTTCCGGCGCGCGCTTCAACCGCTATCTGCACAACGATGCGCACAGCCTGGCCAATCGTCTGGAAAAGGCCACCGGCAATACCCTGGTGGTCACCGATGGGGTGTTCAGCATGGACGGCGATGTCGCCGACCTGCCGGCCCTGGCTCGGGCAACCAAGGCCCGTGGCGCCTGGCTGATGGTGGACGATGCCCATGGTTTCGGGGCGCTGGGGGCCAATGGCGGCGGGCTGGTGGAGCATTTCGGCCTGGGGCTGGATGAGGTGCCGGTACTGGTGGGCACCCTGGGCAAGGCTTTCGGCACCGCCGGAGCCTTTGTCGCCGGCAGCGAGGATCTGATCGAGAGCCTGATCCAGTTTGCCCGGCCTTATATCTACACCACCAGCCAGCCGCCAGCCCTGGCCTGCGCCACCCTGAAAAGCCTGGAGCTGCTGCGCAGCGAGCATTGGCGGCGCGAGCACCTGGCGGCCTTGATCCGTCAATTCCGCCAGGGCGCCGAGCAGATCGGCCTGCAGCTGATGGACAGTTTCACCCCGATCCAGCCGATCCTGGTGGGCGACAGTGCTCGGGCCGTGCGCCTGTCGCAGATGCTGCGTGAACGGGGAGTCATGGTCAGCGCCATTCGCCCGCCTACCGTGCCGGCCGGCAGCGCGCGGCTGCGGGTGACCTTGTCCGCGGCCCACAGCGAGGCCCAGGTGCAGCTATTGTTAAGCGCGTTGGCAGACTGTTTCAGAGAACTGCAAGCGGAGCCGAGCCATGCGTGATCGACTGATTCTGTTGCCGGGCTGGGGCTTGGGCGTGTCGCCGCTGGAACCTCTGGCGGCGGCCTTGCAGGGGCTGGATGAACACTTGCGGGTGGAGATCGAGCCCTTGCCGGAGTTGACCTCCAGCGACCCGCAGGACTGGCTGGACGAACTCGATGACGCCGTGCCGGACAATGCCTGGCTGGGTGGCTGGTCCCTCGGCGGCATGCTGGCTTCGGAACTGGCGGCGCGCCGTGGTGAGCGCTGCTGCGGCCTGCTGACCCTGGCCAGCAATCCCAGTTTTGTCGCCCATGAACAATGGGCCAGTGCCATGGCCGGGGAAACCTTCGACGGCTTCCTGGCCGGCTGCGCGGCCGATCCGCGAACCACCCTCAAGCGTTTTGCCTTGCTCTGCGCCCAGGGCGCCGCGGACACGCGAGGCCTGTCGCGGTTGCTCCTGAGCGGCGCGCCGACCACGGCGCCGGCGGTGCTGATGGCCGGGCTGGAGTTGCTGGCGCAGTTGGATACCCGCGAAGCCTTGCAAGGCTTTCGCGGGCCGCAGTTGCACTTGTTTGCCGGGCTCGATGCTCTGGTGCCTGCCGAGGCGGCCGGTGAATTGCTGGCCTTGCTGCCGGATATTGAAGTTGGCCTGATTGAACACGCCAGCCACGGATTTCTCCTGGAGGACCCCCATGGAGTGGCGGGAGCGATCCAGGCTTTCTTGCATGAGTCCGGTGATGACTGATCTTTCTCTGACTGCCTTTCCCGGTCGCCTGCCTGACAAGCGCCAGGTCGCGGCTTCGTTCTCCCGCGCGGCGGCCAGCTACGACAGTGTCGCGGAGCTGCAGCGTGCGGTCGGGCAACAATTGCTCAGCCGTCTGCCCCCGGGCCTTGAGCCACGGTGCTGGCTGGACCTGGGCTGCGGCACCGGGCATTTCAGCCGGGTGCTGGGGCAGCGTTTCCGTGCTGCCCAGGGGCTGGCCCTGGATATTGCCGAGGGCATGCTCAATCACGCCCGGCCTTTGGGTGGCGCGGACCATTTCATCGCCGGGGATGCTGAACGCCTGCCGTTGCAAGGCGACAGTTGCCAATTGATCTTCTCCAGCCTGGCGGTGCAGTGGTGCGACGATTTCTCTGCTGTGCTCAGTGAGGCTATGCGGGTGCTCAAGCCGGGCGGCGTGCTGGCTTTTGCCAGCCTGTGCGTGGGTACTTTGCAGGAACTGCGCGAAAGTTGGGCGCAGGTCGATGGCCAGGTTCACGTCAATCGCTTCCGTGAGTTCGAACATTATCGACAGCTGTGTGAAGCCAGTGGCTTGCAAGTGCGCAGTCTGGAAAAGGCGCCCCATGTCCTGTATTACCCGGATGTGCGCAGCCTGACCCATGATTTGAAAGCCCTGGGCGCGCACAACCTCAATCCCGGACGCCCGGGCGGCTTGACCGGACGGGCGCGGATCGCCGGGTTGATCGATGCCTACGAGGGTTTCCGACAGGCCAAGGGCCTGCCGGCGACTTATCAAGTGGTCTATGCCGTGCTGGAGAAACCGCTATGAGCCCTGCCTACTTCATTACGGGTACCGATACCGATGTGGGGAAAACCACCATTGCGGCCGGCTTGCTGCATGCGGCGCGTCTGGCCGGCCTGAGTACTGCTGCGGGCAAGCCGGTGGCTTCGGGTTGCGAGCTGACGGCCAAGGGCCTGCGTAACGCCGATGCCCTGGCATTGCAGGCGCAGTCTTCGTTGCCGTTGGCCTATGCAGAAGTGAATCCGGTTGCCTTCGAACCGGCCATCGCCCCTCATCTGGCAGCGCGAGAGGCCGGGGTTGCGCTGACCGTGCAGTCGCTGTTGACGCCCATGCGCCATCTGCTGGCCAAGGGCGCGGACTTCACGCTGATTGAAGGCGCGGGTGGTTGGCGGGTCCCCCTGGCAGACCAGGACAATCTGTCGGATCTGGCCATGGCGCTGGGGTTGCCGGTGATCCTGGTGGTGGGCGTGCGTCTGGGTTGCATCAATCATGCGTTGCTGACGGCCGAAGCCATCGCTCAGGACGGCCTGCAACTGGCGGGGTGGGTGGCCAATATCATCGATCCAAAGACCTCTCGTCTGGAGGAAAACCTCGCAACCCTGGCCGAGCGCTTGCCGGCCCCGTGCCTGGGCAGGGTGCCGAAACTCAAGCCGGCCAGCGCCGAGGCGGTGGCCGAGCATTTGCAACTGGATCTGCTGGACTAGATTTTGCCTATTGCAAGGCATATTGCCATTAGTGTTTTTGACGGGTGTTTTCTTGACGGGTCTGCTTCAATGACACCTGTCACTCATTCTCAAGGTCGAGTTCTCCCATGCAAATCTCCGGGAACACCGCTTTCTACGCCGGGCTGAACGCTATCCAGACCGGGCAGAATCGCGTCGATCAAGCCGCCGGCCAGATTGCCAGCACTGCAGTTGAACGCTCTGCCGGCAGCCAGTCGTCGGATGTTCAGGTTGACCGCCTGCGCGCTGTGGATCGCAGCCAGGAATCGGATCTGGCCAGCAGCATGGTGGAGATGTCCATGGGCAAGATCCAGGCAGAACTGGGCGTCAATGTCGCCAAGGCCTCGGATGAAGTCCTCGGCACCCTGATCGATACCTACGCCTGATTACCCTCTGCAAAAGCCCGGCCTCCCAGAGAGACCGGGCTTTTTCATGCCTTTTCTGTTGATAGCGGCTCTCGCTGATTCCTTTCCCTGACTGATTGCCGGTGCGTCGGCTCCTACACTTCATGGCAGTGCCGTGGGTGTTCGCCTGCGTATGCATTTTGTTTCGATGACGAAAGGCATTGGCGCGACGCTTGACAAGATTTGGGCGTAAACGTATGTTTCAAACAACTGTTTGACCGCTATAAAAACTCAACGCGGTTGTTCATTCCCGGTTACATCAGCAGAGGTTTATCGCTATGCCTGACTACAAGGCCCCCTTGCGTGATATTCGCTTCGTTCGTGACGAGCTGCTCGGCTATGAGGCGCATTATCAGAGCCTCCCGGCTTGCCAGGACGCCACTCCGGACATGGTTGACGCCATTCTCGAGGAAGGTGCCAAGTTTTGTGAGCAGGTGCTGGCTCCGCTGAACCGTGTGGGCGACCTGGAAGGTTGCACCTGGAGTGAATCCGGCGTTAAGACCCCTACCGGCTTCAAGGAAGCCTACAAGCAATTCGTCGAAGGCGGCTGGCCAAGCCTGGCTCACGACGTTGAGCACGGTGGTCAGGGCCTGCCTGAATCCCTGGGCCTGGCGGTCAGCGAAATGGTTGGCGAAGCCAACTGGTCGTGGGGCATGTACCCTGGCCTGTCCCATGGCGCGATGAACACCATTTCCGAACACGGTACTGCCGAGCAGCAAGAGGCCTACCTGACCAAGCTGGTGTCCGGCGAGTGGACCGGCACCATGTGCCTGACCGAGCCGCACTGCGGCACCGACCTGGGCATGCTGCGCACCAAGGCCGAACCTCAGGCCGATGGTTCCTACAAAGTCACTGGCACCAAGATCTTCATCTCTGCCGGTGAACACGATATGGCCGACAACATCGTCCACATCGTTCTGGCCCGCCTGCCGGACGCACCGGCCGGTACCAAGGGTATTTCGCTGTTCATCGTGCCCAAGTTCCTGCCTAACGCTGATGGCAGCGTAGGTCAGCGCAACGCCGTGAGCTGTGGTTCCCTGGAGCACAAGATGGGGATCCACGGTAACGCCACCTGCGTGATGAACTTCGACGCGGCCACCGGTTTCCTCATCGGCCCGGCGAACAAAGGCCTGAACTGCATGTTCACCTTCATGAACACCGCGCGCCTGGGTACCGCTCTGCAAGGCCTGGCCCATGCCGAAATCGGCTTCCAGGGCGGCCTGAAGTACGCTCGCGATCGCCTGCAAATGCGCTCCCTGACTGGCCCGAAAGCGCCGGACAAGGCTGCCGACCCGATCATCGTGCACCCTGACGTGCGCCGCATGCTGCTGACCATGAAGGCCTTCGCCGAAGGCAACCGGGCAATGGTCTACTTCACTGCCAAGCAGGTCGATATCGTCAAGTACGGTGTGGATGAAGAAGAGAAGAAGAAAGCCGACGCACTGCTGGCGTTCATGACTCCGATCGCCAAGGCGTTCATGACTGAAGTTGGTTTTGAATCCGCCAACCACGGTGTGCAGATCTATGGCGGCCACGGCTTCATCGCCGAGTGGGGCATGGAGCAGAACGTTCGCGACAGCCGTATCTCGATGCTGTACGAAGGCACCACCGGTATCCAGGCACTCGACCTGCTGGGCCGTAAAGTGCTGATGACTCAGGGCGAGGCTCTGAAAGGCTTTACCAAGATCGTCCACAAGTTCTGCCAGAACAACGAAGGCAACGAAGCCGTCAAGGAATTCGTCGCACCCCTGGCTGCACTGAACAAAGAATGGGGCGAGCTGACCATGAAGGTCGGTATGGCTGCCATGAAAGATCGCGAAGAAGTCGGCGCGGCCTCCGTGGACTACCTGATGTACTCCGGTTATGCCTGCCTGGCCTACTTCTGGGCCGACATGGCACGCCTGGCGGCAGAAAAGCTGGCAGCCGGCACCACCGAAGAGGCGTTCTACACCGCCAAGCTGCAGACTGCGCGTTTCTACTTCCAGCGCATCCTGCCGCGTACCCGCACTCACGTTGCAACCATGCTTTCGGGTGCCAACAACCTGATGGACATGAAGGAAGAAGACTTCGGCCTGGCTTACTAAGCCCGACCGCAGTGGTTCGAAAAGCCGTTCGCCCCTTGGGGCGAGCGGTTTTTTTATGCCCGCAGAATCTTCATGAAAATTCCCGACTAAATCGCTAAGCAGAAGCGATTTCCTGCCGTTAAAGAGATGGCAATGTGATGTCCATCACACCGCGTGTGCTTAACTTCAACAAATGAAGGCACAATGCCATTCATTGATCAGCCGGGTCGGAGTTTTACCCTTGCCGCGTTCTTTCGCTGTACGTTTCAGTCACTTTGTACCGTCTTTACTGCTTCTGCTTGCGGGGCTGGCGGCCGCCTACGTCAAGGACCTCAACGTCTTCTTCACCTCGCTGTTCAACGTGCTGCCAACCTTGGTGCTGTTGCTGGGCGGGGCGTATTGTGCGGTGTATCGGCGCCAGCGCGAACTGTTCTTGATGGTCACCGTGTACATCGCCTATTTCCTGCTGGACACCCAGACCGACTACTACCGGGACAACGGCAGGGTCCGGGAAGACGCGGCGGTGGTGTTCCATCTCTGCTGCCTGTTGCTGCCCCTGTTGTTCGGCCTGTTCGCTGCCTGGCAGGAGCGCACGCACCTGTTCCAGGACATGGTGGCGCGTTTTGCCGTGCTGCTGGCTTTCGGCAGTGTGGCTCTGGGGCTCGAGCAGAGTTACCCGCAGGCTCTGCTGAACTGGTTGGCGGAGATCCGCTGGCCGGCCCTGCATGGCAGTTGGATGAGTTTGATCCAGTTGTCGTATCCAGTGTTCTTCGCAGCCTTCCTGCTGCTGGCGATCCAGTACTGGCGCAGCCCGCGTCCGCTGCACGCGGCGCAGCTGGTGGGGCTTCTGGGGCTGTTCTGGATGCTGCCCAAGACCTTCATCCTGCCGTTCACCCTGAACATCATGTGCAGCCAGGTGATGCTGATGATCGCTGCTGCTGTCGCCCACGAGGCCTACCAGATGGCGTTCCGCGACGAGCTGACCGGCCTGCCGGGACGTCGGGCGCTTAATGAGCGCATGCAGCGCCTGGGGCGCAACTATGTGCTGGCGATGACCGACGTCGATCACTTCAAGAAATTCAATGACACCCACGGGCACGATGTGGGCGACCAGGTGTTGCGCCTGGTGGCCAGCAAGCTCTCGAAAGTCACCGGGGGCGGCCGGGCCTACCGTTACGGAGGCGAGGAGTTTGCCGTGGTGTTCGCCGGCAAGACCATGGACGAATGCATGCCGCATCTGGAGATGATTCGCGAGATCATCGCCACCTACAACATTCAACTGCGTAATCAGGACAACCGCCCTCAGGACGACCAGCAGGGTCGCCAGCGTCGCGGTGTCGCTGCCGCGTCCAGTGTCTCGGTGACCATCAGTATCGGCGTCGCCGAGCGGCTGGCAGAGCACCGGACTCCGGAGGAAGTGCTCAAGGCTGCAGACCAGGCGCTCTACAGCGCCAAGGGGGCGGGGCGTAACTGTGTCATTGCATTCGGGCAGAACCGCCGCGGTGCGGTGCGCATGGATACAGCTGCGGGTTGAGTGATGATGGCGCATTCAGCGCCTGCACAGTCATTGGCAGGCTGAGGGCGGCGGCAGTAGGTTGGTCTGATCTGCTGCCGGAGAAACCACCATGCCCGAGTATCAAGCCCCCTTGCGCGACATGCGCTTTCTGATCGATCACGTCTTCGACTTTCATGCCAGTTACGCGGCGTTGGGGGCCACTGACGCCAGCCCGGACATGGTCAGTGCCATCCTCGAGGAAGGCGCGAAATTCTGCGAAAACGTCCTGGCCCCGTTGAACCGTTCCGGTGACGAGGAAGGTTGCCACTTTGATAACGGCGTGGTCACCACGCCCAAGGGCTTCAAGCAGGCTTTCGCCCAGTACGTTGAAGGCGGCTGGCACGGGTTGGCCGCCGATCCGGCCTATGGCGGCCAGGGACTGCCCCACTCGCTGGGGCTGGTGATCAGCGAGATGGTGGGCTCCAGCAACACCTCCTGGGGCATGTACCCGGGCCTGACCCACGGTGCCATGTCGGCTATTCATGCCCACGGCAGCGCGGAACAGAAGCAGTTGTACCTGGGCAAGCTCACCGCCGGGCAATGGACCGGCACCATGTGCCTGACCGAAGCCCATTGCGGCACTGATCTTGGCATCATCAAGACTCGCGCGGTGCCCCAGGCAGACGGCAGCTATGCGGTGACGGGGAGCAAGATCTTCATCTCCGCCGGCGAGCACGACATGAGCGAGAACATCGTTCACCTGGTGTTGGCCAAGCTGCCGGACGCGCCGGCCGGAACCAAGGGTATTTCGCTGTTCATCGTGCCCAAGTTCCTGCCGGATGCGGCAGGTGAGGCCGGCGAGCGCAATGGCGTGAGCTGCGGCTCCATCGAGCACAAGATGGGGATCAAGGCGTCCGCGACCTGTGTACTGAACTTCGACGGTGCCAGGGGCTTTCTGATTGGTCAGGCCAACAAAGGCCTGAACTGCATGTTCACCATGATGAACCACGCCCGCCTGGGGACCGGAATGCAGGGCCTGTGTCTGGGCGAAACCAGCTTCCAGGGGGCGATCAGATACGCCAACGATCGTTTGCAGATGCGGTCGCTGACCGGCCCCAAGTCTCCGGACAAGGCGGCGGACCCGATCATCGTCCACCCTGATGTGCGGCGCATGCTGCTGACCATGAAGGCGTTCAACGAAGGCAACCGGGCCCTGGCCTACTTCACCGCCCAGTTGCTGGATGTGGCGCATCTGAGCCGCGATGAAGCCCAGCGCCAGGACGCCGAGAACCTCCTGGCGTTCCTCACCCCGATCTGCAAGGCCTTCATGACCGAGACCGGGCTGGAAGTGACCAACCACGGCATGCAGGTGTTCGGCGGTCATGGGTTTATTCGCGAATGGGGCATGGAGCAGTTGGTACGTGATTGCCGCATTGCGCCGATCTATGAAGGTACCAATGGCATCCAGGCCCTGGACCTGCTGGGCCGCAAGGTGCTGGGCAGCCAGGGCAAGCTGCTGCTGGGCTTTACCCGGATTGTGCACAAGTTCTGCAGCGCGCATGCCGAGCATCCGCAGCTCCAGGCTTATGTCGCGCAACTCGATGCCTTGAACCGTCAGTGGGGCGAGTTGACCACCAAGGTCGGCATGGCAGCCATGAACAACCCCGACGAAGTGGGGGCCGCGGCTTTGGATTACCTGATGTACAGCGGCTACATCGTCCTGGCCTATTTCTGGTTGCGCATGGCTCTGGTCGCCCAGCAGCAACTGGACGCCGGGCAGGGCGACCAGGACTTCGCCACCGCCAAGCTGATCACCTGCGAGTTCTATTTCAAGCGCCTGCTGCCCCGTACGGGGGCTCATCGGGCGGCCATCGAGGCCGGCAGTGATTGCCTGATGAAGCTTCCCGCGCAGTTGTTCGCCTTGTAACTGCTAGGGCGGCACGAACAAAGCCCGCTGCTGCGGGTTTTTTCGTGCTTGGGAATATCTGTGACTAAAAATTACATAAAGGTCACTAGTTGACCCTATGTGTCGCAAAAGTTGTTCGGGTACACTCTGGTTTTCTAAATGGGTCCGTTTCGGCCCGCTTTTTTAGTTCTTGCGAGGTTTGCCATGGCTGACTACAAAGCGCCCTTGCGCGATATGCGCTTCGTCCTCAATGAAGTTTTCGAGGTCGCCAAACTCTGGGCCCAGTTGCCGGCTCTGGCTGAGACTGTGGATGTCGAGACGGTCGAGGCGATTCTGGAGGAAGCGGGCAAAGTCACCGCCAGAAGCATCGCTCCGCTGAGTCGCGGTGCCGACGAGGAAGGTTGCCACTGGGACAACACCGTGGTGACCACCCCTGAAGGTTTCCCACAGGCCTATCAGACCTACGCCGAAGGTGGCTGGGTCGGCGTGGGTGGCGATCCCGAGTTCGGCGGCATGGGCATGCCCAAGGCGGTATCGGCCCAGGTCGAGGAAATGGTCAACTCCGCGAGCCTGGCCTTTGGCCTGTACCCGATGCTGACTGCCGGGGCCTGCCTGTCGATCAACGCCCATGCCAGCGAAGAGCTGAAAGCCACCTACCTGCCGAACATGTATGCCGGTGTCTGGGCAGGCTCCATGTGCCTGACCGAGCCCCATGCCGGTACCGATCTGGGGATTATCCGCACCAAGGCCGAGCCTCGGGCCGACGGTTCCTATGCCATCAGCGGAACCAAGATCTTCATTACCGGTGGTGAGCACGACCTGACGGAAAACATCATTCACCTGGTGCTGGCCAAGCTGCCGGATGCGCCGGCTGGTCCCAAGGGTATTTCCCTGTTCCTGGTGCCCAAGTTCATGGTCAATGCCGATGGCAGCCTGGGCGAGCGCAACCCGGTGACCTGTGGTTCGATCGAGCACAAGATGGGCATCCAGGCTTCGGCCACGTGCGTGATGAACTTCGATCAGGCCATCGGTTACCTGGTGGGTGAACCGAACAAGGGCCTGGCGGCCATGTTCACCATGATGAACTACGAGCGTTTGGGGGTAGGTATCCAGGGGCTGGCCACTGGCGAGCGTTCCTACCAGAACGCTATTGAATATGCCCGTGATCGCCTGCAGAGCCGCTCGCCTACCGGCCCGCAAGCCAAGGACAAGGTAGCCGACCCGATCATTGTGCACCCGGATGTGCGGCGCATGCTGCTGACCATGAAGGCTGCAAACGAAGGCGGCCGGGCATTTTCCACCTATGTGGCGATGCAATTGGATACCGCCAAGTTCAGCGAAGATCCGGATACCCGCAAGCGCGCGGAAAGCCTGGTGGCTTTGCTGACCCCGGTGGCCAAGGCTTTCCTGACCGACCTGGGTCTGGAAACCACGGTTCATGGCCAGCAGATATTCGGCGGCCACGGCTATATCCGTGAGTGGGGCCAGGAACAACTGGTACGCGATGTACGGATTACCCAGATCTACGAGGGCACCAACGGTATCCAGGCTCTGGATCTGGTGGGACGCAAGATCGTCGGGAGCGGCGGTGCGTTCTATAAGCTGTTTGCCGACGAGATCCGCCATTTCACCGCTACGGCGGATGAGCAATGGGGGGAGTTCACCCGCCCGCTGAACGCGGCGCTGGACAATCTGGATGAGCTGACCGCCTGGGTATTGGACCGGTCCGCCAGCAACCCCAACGAAATCGGGGCAGCGTCGGTGGAATACCTGCAGGTATTTGGCTACACCGCCTACGCCTACATGTGGGCACTGATGGCCAAGGCTGCGTTGGGCAAGGAGCAGGAAGACGACTTCTATGCCAGCAAACTGGGGACGGCGCGGTTCTACTTCGCCCGCCTGCTGCCGCGTATCCACTCGCTTAGCGCCTCGGTCAAGGCCGGTAGCGAATCGCTGTTCCTGTTGCAGGCTGAGCAGTTTTAACCAGCAAGGGCGTTTGTAAGTCATCTCTTACATAACGTGCTGCTGATCGTCCATATCGGTAGATGACGGCTGAAGCTAATCTACTTCACATGGACGTCGCGCAGGAAGCGCAAAGCAACAACACGGACACGTAGGATTCCGCCAGGATGGTGGAGTGAAAAGGATGTCAGGGAAACAGTCTGCAAAGCCCCGCTTCGGCGGGGTTTTCTTTTGTCCGGGTTTTTTATTTTGGCAGGCTTATCCCGGCACCTCCACGGCGGAAGTTCCCCCCAGGCGCGGCTCCTGCGCATTCATCGAGTCTTCCAACAAGCTGCGCAGCAGCTCCAGCGTCCCCTGTTGACGCTGCAGATCCCGGCAGACCAACCCCACCTTTAGCGGCACCCTGGGCTCGCTCAGCGGTTTCCACAACAGTTCCTTGTTGCCGTGCTGCTGTTGGGAGCGCCCGGGAAGCACGGTGGCCAGCCGTGTATGGGGCAGGCTGTCGAGAATCCCGGCCATGTTGTTCAGCTCCGCCTGCACCTGCGGGCGCCGCCCCAGATTGGCCAGTTGAGCCTGCCAGATCTGGCGGATCTGGAACTCCTCTCCCAACAACAGCATCGGCAACTCTGCTGCCTGGCTCATGGAGACCTTCTTGAACTCGCGCAGCGGATGCTGCTCCGGGATGACCAGAGTCAGTTCATCTTCGTACAGCGGTACCCCATGCAGACCTGGCTGGCGTGGCGGCAAGTAGCTGATGCCGATATCCAGCGAGCCATTGAGCAGGCGTCTTTCGATCTCCAGGCCGGTCAATTCATAGATCTGCACCACAAGATGGGGCTGGGCCTTGCGTACACGCTCAAGCATCTGCGGCACCAGGCTGGTATGCACGGTTTGCAGTACGCCGATCGCCAAGGTGCGCAGCGCCTGGCCCTTGAAGTTGCGCAAGGCTTCGCGGGCCTGTTGCAAGCCGTCGAGCAGGGGCAGGGCGTGGTTGTACAGCGTATGCGCCGCCAGTGTCGGCAACAGGCGTTTACTGCTGCGCTCGAACAGGCTGACGTCGAGGTTCTGTTCCAGCTGGCGGATCTGCTGGGAAAGCGCCGGTTGCGAGATCGACAGCCGTTCGGCGGCACGTCCCACATGACCTTCTTCATACACCGCGACGAAATAACGCAGCTGCTTAAAATCCATAAGTATTTCTTATCGAAAAAGCTTAAAAAACGAAATGGCCCGAAGCCCCGGAGGGGCCTAGTCTAGCGCCTATTCACAAGGCTTACAGGGCCACGAAGGGCGATGAATACCGTTTACGTCGATGGTGTTTACATAGGCAAGGCAAAAAATCTCGGCCAGGGTCTGGTCAGCGACACTGACAAGTACCCGGTTGCCAACCGACTCTGGTTGTGGCCACAAGGCCTGGGCAGCGATGAGCACGGCGATCCGCGCTTTCACACCGGTCCCGAGCGCGCCTTGCATCATTACCCCGCTGAACACTATGACCACTGGCGCAAACGTTACCCACAGTTCGCCTGGTGCGCGCCGGCCTTCGGTGAAAACCTGTCCACCCATGGCCTCACCGAAGAACAGGTGTGCCTGGGCGATCTGTTTCGCTGGGGCGGTGCACTATTGCAGGTCAGCCAGCCGCGTTCGCCCTGCTATCGCCTGAGCCATCGCTGGGGCCTGGCCAATCTGCCGCAACAGGCCCAGGACAATGGTCGTTGCGGCTGGTTTTACCGGGTCCTCAAGCCAGGTTTCGTACAAGCGGATGAACCTTTTGAACTGATTCAGCGCAGTTACCCCGGCCTCACCGTGGCCTGGGCCCTGCGCTGTTTTTTCCAGGAACCTCTGGAGCATGCTGGCTTGAAAACCCTCATTGATTGCCCGGCGCTTTCCTCGCGCTGGCGTGATATTGCTATCAAGCGCATGCGTACTGGCCGGGTTGAAGACTGGTCCGCGCGCCTGCTGGGGCTGCCGCTGGAGGGCCTGCGGGCATGAATCTGTTCAACCTGCGCCGCACTGTGCCGAGCCTGGAAGATCTGGCCGCCGAGCCCTATGCAAACGCTTCGGCCCCGGCCTTTTCCAACGAGTGCCTGATGCCCAGTGTGCAGCGTCCCCAACCGGTCTTCGTGCGCGGCCAGGGCTCTTGGCTATGGGACAGTGAAGACCGCACTTACCTGGACTTCACCCAGGCCGGGGCCGCCAACAGTCTTGGCCACAGCCCGTCGGTCCTGGTCGCCGCGCTTGCCGAGCAGGCGCAGTCGCTGATCAACCCGGGTTCCGGGTTCTACAACCGTGGCATGCTCAAGCTGGCCGATCGCCTGTGCCGCAGCACCGGCAGCGACCAGGCCTACCTGCTGAGCAGCGGCACTGAAGCTTGCGAGGCCGCAATCAAGCTGGCGCGTAAATGGGGGCAACTGCATCGTGGCGGCGCGGCTGGCATCATCACCGCCAGCCAGAGCTGCCATGGTCGTGGCTTTGCTGCGTTGTCGGCGGCTGGCAGCGGCGCTCCGGGCAATCGTTTCGGCCCCGGGCTGCCGGGTTTCAGCCAGGTGCCGTTCAACGATCTGCCGGCTTTGCACGCGGCGGTGGATGCGCAAACCGTGGCGATCATGCTGGAGCCGATCCAGAGTGAGGCTGGTGTCATTCCGGCGACCGAGCATTACCTCAAGGGTGTCGAGCGCCTGTGCCGTGAACTGGGCATCCTGCTGATTCTCGATGAGGTCCAGACTGGCATCGGCCGCTGCGGCACCCTGCTGGCCGAACAGCTGTATGGCGTGCGTGCCGACATCATCGCTCTGGGCAAGGGGCTCGGCGGTGGCGTGCCACTGGCGGCGTTGCTGGCACGGGGCAAGGCCTGCTGTTTCGAGGCGGGCGAGCTGGATGGTACTCACCATGGCAATGCGCTGATGACCTCGGCCGGCCTGGCGGTTCTGGACAGCTTGCAGGAGCATGGCTTTCTTCAGCAGGCGCGCCATAACGGCCAGTACCTGGGGCAGGAACTGACCCGCCTGGCGAGCCGGTATGCACAGGGCCAAGTGCGGGGGCAGGGTTTGTTGTGGGGCATGACCCTGGCGGATGAGTCCGCCGACGCGGTGATCAAGGCCGCCTTGCATGAAGGCTTGCTGCTCAGCGCGCCGCAACCGGACTGCCTGCGTTTTACCCCGGCATTGAGTGTCAGCAAAGGCAATATCGACGAAATGCTCCTGCGCCTGGCTCGGGCTTTTTCCCGGGTGCGCACGGCGCAATTGCAATGTCGCAAGGGAGTGGCCGTCTGATGCGTGTACTGATCCTGCAACATTCGCCTGCCTCCGGACCGGGGCGGATCAACCAGTGGCTGCTGGAGCGGGCGAGCGCCGTGCACATCTGCCATCTGTACGCCCAGGCACGTTTGCCGCGGCTCGACAGTTTCGACCTGCTGATCGCTCTGGGTGGGCCCATGAGTGTGCACGACGAGGCCCAGACTCCGTGGCTGGCTGCGGAAAAACGCCTGTTGCGCAAGGCCCTGTCTGCCGGCAAGCGCGTGCTGGGCATCGGCCTGGGTGGCCAGCTTCTGGCGCAGGCGCTGGGAGCGCAGGTTCGCCCCAGTGCAGCGCGGGAGATTGGCTGGTGGCCTGTGGAAAAGTACCCCAACGCCCAGGACTCGCCTCTGGGGCTGGCCTTGCCGGAACGTCTGATGGCCTTTCATTGGCACGGCGAAAGCTTCGATCTGCCCAAGGGCGCGTTGCCGCTCTATCGCTCGGCGGCCTGCGATCACCAGGGCTTTATCTGGCAGGAGCGGGCCATCGGCTTGCAATGCCTGTTGCAGAGCGACTTGCACAGCATCGAGGCACTTTTGCAGGCGCGCCCCAACGGTTGGCTGAGCGCTGAACACAGCGCCGAGCCCGATAGCGTCGAGGATCAACAGGCGATTCTCGCCGGAATCCCGCATTGCAGTGGTCTGGCACCCACGCTGTTCCGGGTGCTGGATTACCTTTCCGGGCCACATGCGACCTTACGTTGACTGACTTCCTGAACCGTCTCGCGGTATAACGCATCGCCCCGTGTCCGATTTTTCGCACGGGGCGTTTTTTTATCTCCAGCTTTTTCAAACCCCTTCTTTGTTCTTGCAACCTCCTTCAAGTACCGGCTCGTTGTACGGGCGCCATGGCCATCAAGCTGTTGAGCGTGGTGCAGGGACATGGCCTCCAGATCCTCGCCCGAGTGGCAGCGCGGCCTCGAATCGCTCTGAACCCTGGCGTATGGCCAAGGTCGATTGCAGGTAAGGCTCATTCGAGCCGATTGTTATCAGGAGCTGCCCATGGACTTGATCCGCATCATCTTCGCCATTCTCTTGCCGCCCCTGGGGGTCTTCCTGCAAGTGGGGTTTGGCGGCGCTTTCTGGCTGAACATCCTGCTGACCCTGTGCGGCTACATTCCGGGGATCGTGCATGCGGTGTACATCATCGCCAAACGCTGATGGTCTGCCCGTTCCAGGGGAACGGGCAGTAGCTGATCAGTGCTGTGCCTGCAGCACTCGGCGGTAAAACCGCCACTCCTGCTCCAGGGCGTGGGCCTGGTTGCTAGCCTTGCGAAAGCCGTGGCGCTCATCGGGATAGTAGTGGGCCTCGGCGGCGATGCCCTGGTCCTGTAGCGCCTTGAGCATGTCGCGGGTCTGCTTGGGCACCACCACCGCATCCTGCTCGCCCTGGAAAAACACCACCGGCACGCCGATGCTGCTGGCGTGGGCCAGGGGAGTACGGGCCAGATAACGTTCGCTGTCGCGTTCAGGATCGCCGATCAGCCAGTCCAGGTAGTCGCCTTCGAACTTGTGGGTGGCGCGGGCCAGGCTGATCGGATCGCTGACTCCGTAGAGGCTGGCTCCGGCGCAGAAGACCTTGGCGAAGGCCAGGGCGCAGAGGGTGGTGTAGCCCCCCGAGCTGCCGCCGCGTATGAATGCCTGTTGCGGATCGATCAGCCCCTGCTCATCCAGGTGGGCCACCACGGCGCAGGCGTCTTGCACATCCACCTCGCCCCAGCGCAGGTGCAGGGCCTGGCGATAGGCCCGGCCATATCCGGTGCTGCCGCGGTAGTTCAGGTCGGCCACGGCAAAGCCGCGCTGGGTCCAGAACTGGATACGCGGGTCGAGTATCGGGTAACAGGCCGAAGTCGGGCCGCCGTGGATGAACACCACCAGGGGCGGCCGGTTGACACCGTTCATGGCCGGGTAGAAGAAACCGTGGGCCTGGCCGTCGCCGCTGGGGTAGCACAGGGTCTGCGGGCGGCTGATGCGTTCCGCCGGTAGAGGGGCAATCCCTCCCGCCAGGACTTGGACCTGCCGGGTCTTGCGGTCTATGGCGATAACGGCCGAGGGGCTGACAGGCGAGGCCGCGATGCAGTACAGGTAGTGCTGGTGCAGCGCCAGGCTGCGGAAGCGGCTGTAGTTGCCGCTAAAGTCCTGCTGGAAACCGTCGTCCTGACGCAGCCCGAGGCGGCCAAAACCCTGCTCGGTCCAGCTGCCAAACCAGGCATCGCCGCCCAGGGGCAGCCAGGTGCAACTTCCCAGTTGCCAAGGCGCCGGGGCATGGTCCGCGGCGGTGCTGGGCAACGGCCGCAAACCATCGCTCGACTCGGTCCAGGGTTGCCAGAAACCGCCGCGATCGCTGAGACAATACAGATGATCGTGCTGGTCGAAGCGCGGCTGTTGCAGTGACTCTGGCTCGCCATCGCCCGCCACGCAGCGGGGATCCCCCCAGGTCCCGTTGCCCAGGCGCTCAGCAAGCATCAGGCGGGTGCTGGTCCAAGGTTGATGGGGCCGGTCCCACTCGATCCAGGCCAGGCGCAGACCATTGGGGCTGAGGGTAGGAGCGGCATAGAAGTCGGCCCCGGCAGCCAGTAGCCGGCGTTGACCGGTGATGCTGTCAATGCTCACCAGTTGGTGTTGTTCGGCGCACTCCTCGACGGCCAGCACCTGGCCAGCGTGGCATCGCAGGTCACCGTAGCGGCACGTGCCTTGAGTCAAGGCGCTGGGCGCTCCACCGGCCAGGGGCTGGCGATACAGCTGCTGGTCCGCCTCGTTGACGAACAGCAGGGCATCATCGCTGAGGCAGAAGGCGCCACCACCGTATTCATAGACCCTGCTGCGCACGCTGAAGCCGGTTGGCGTCAGGCACTGGGGCTGGCCCTGATGCCACTGCCAGATCCGACAGCGGCCGTCCTCGGGACGATATTCATTCCAGAACAGGCCGTGGGTCGTCAGTTGCAGTTCAGCAAAATCGACCCCGGCCGTAGTGGCCTGGCTGGCGCTGAAGGGCTCAACCCTTGGCGATGAGGCGGGAGTTTCGTTCATTGCGAAAAGCCAGTTGCTCGATGGTGTGGGTGGCCGTTTCAGATTCTTCACGGGCCTGGAGGATCATCCCATGGTGTGGCGATTTGCTGCACACCGGATCGGCATTGCTGGCATCTCCGGTGAGCATGAAGGCCTGGCAGCGGCAGCCGCCGAAGTCCTTTTCCTTCTCGTCGCAGGAGCGGCAGGGTTCGGGCATCCAGTCGTACCCGCGAAAGCGGTTGAAACCGAATGAGTCGTACCAGATGTGCTGCATGCTGTGGTCGCGCACATTGGGGAACTGCACCGGCATCTGCCGCGCGCCGTGGCAGGGCAGTGCGGTGCCGTCCGGAGTCACGGTGAGGAAGATGCTGCCCCAGCCGTTCATGCAGGCCTTGGGGCGCTCCTCGTAGTAGTCCGGAGTGACGAAGATCAGCTTGCAGGGATGCCCTTGGGCTTCCAGCCTGGCGCGGTATTCGTTGGTGATGCGCTCGGCGCGCACCAGTTGCTCCTTGGTCGGCAGCAGGCCCACGCGGTTGAGCTGGGCCCAGCCGTAGAACTGGCAGGTGGCGAGCTCGACGAAATCGGCTTCCAGTGCGATGCACAGCTCGATGATGCGGTCGATCTTGTCGATGTTGTGCCGGTGGGTGACGAAGTTCAGCACCATCGGATAGCCGTGGGCCTTGACCGCACGGGCCATTTCCAGCTTCTGCGCGAAGGCTTTTTTCGAACCGGCCAGCAGGTTGTTCACCTGTTCGTCGCTGGCCTGGAAGCTGATCTGGATATGGTCCAGGCCGGCTTTCTTGAAGTCGCTGATCTTCTGCTCGGTGAGGCCGATGCCGGAGGTGATCAGGTTGGTATAGAAGCCCAGCTTGCGCGCCTCGCCGATCAGTTCGGCCAGGTCCTGGCGCACCAGCGGCTCGCCGCCGGAGAAACCCAGCTGCGCTGCACCCATTTCCCGCGCTTCGCGAAATACCTTGATCCACTGCTCGGTGCTCAGCTCCTTGCCCTGCTCGGCGAAGTCCAGGGGGTTGGAGCAGTAGGGGCACTGCAGCGGGCAACGGTAGGTCAGCTCGGCCAGCAGCCACAGCGGCAGGCCAACTTCCGGTTTGCCGGGCAGAACCGCCGGTTCAGGCGAGTTCGATCCAGTGCTGAGCACGGGCGACCTCCATGAACTGCTCGATATCTTCACCGAGCTCGGCCACCCCCGGGAACTGGATTTCCAGCTCGCTGATGATCGCCGCCACGTCACGTTCGCCATCGATCAGGCCGCCAATCAGGGCGGCACTGTCGTTGAGCTTGATCATGCCCTCGGGGTACAGCAGGACGTGGCCCTTTTGCGCCGGTTCATACTGGAAGCGGTAGCCGGGGCGCCAGCGTGGGGTTTTACTGCGGTCGAAACTCATAGGGTGATCCCCTTATGCCAGACCCGCTGATCGGTGACGCTGTGATAGGGCGGGCGGTTCAGTTCATAGGCCATGCTCATGGCGTCGAGCATGCTCCAAAGGATGTCCAGTTTGAACTGGAGAATTTCCAGCATGCGTTCCTGGCCGGCACGGGTGGTGTAGTGCTGCAGGGTGATCGCCAGGCCGTGCTCGACATCGCGGCGGGCCTGGCCCAGGCGGGTGCGGAAGTACTCGTAGCCAGTGGGGTCGATCCATGGGTAATGCTGGGGCCAGCTGTCCAGGCGCGACTGGTGGATTTGCGGCGCGAACAGTTCGGTCAGCGAGCTGCTGGCCGCCTCCTGCCAACTGGCCCGGCGAGCAAAATTGACATAGGCGTCCACGGCAAAGCGCACACCGGGCAGCACCAGTTCCTGGGAGCGCAACTGGTCCGGGTCCAGGCCCACGGCCTGGCCCAGGCGCAGCCAGGCCTCGATGCCGCCGTCCTCGCCCGGGGCGCCGTCATGGTCCAGCAGGCGCTGGATCCATTCGCGGCGAATCTCCCGGTCCGGACAGTTGGCGAGGATCGCCGCGTCCTTCATGGGGATGTTCACCTGGTAATAGAAGCGGTTGGCGACCCAGCCCTGGATCTGCTCGCGGGTCGCCCGGCCTTCATACATCGCCACGTGATAAGGGTGATGGATGTGGTAGTAGGCGCCTTTGGCGCGCAGTGCCTGCTCGAATTCGGCGGCGGACAGCGGGGTGTCGGTCATGTGTGTTCTCCGGGGGCAGCCCTTTCGCGGGCAAGCCCGCTCCTACGCAAAGGGGCCAAGGCTCGTGGGGCGAGCTTGTGGGCGATTCGCCCTACAGCTCAATACTCATTCCGTCGTAAGCCACTTCCACCTTTCGGCGTACCAGTTCGGCACGTTCGGCGGAGTCTTCATCGAGGATCGGGTTGGTGTTGTTGATATGTATCAGCACCTTGCGCTGGCGGGGCAACTGTTCCAGCACTTCGAGCATGCCGCCGGGGCCGTTCTGCGCCAGGTGGCCCATTTCCCGGCCGGTACGGGTGCCCACGCCACGACGCTGCATTTCATCGTCTTCCCACAGGGTGCCGTCCACCAGCAGCACATCGCTGGCGGCCATGATCTCCAGGAGTGGCGCGTCGACCTTGCCCAGGCCCGGCGCGTAGAAGAGTTTGCCGCCGCTGCGCAGGTCTTCGACGATCAGGCCGATGTTGTCCCCCGGGTGCGGGTCGAAACGGTGGGGCGAATAGGGCGGCGCTGCGCTGCGCAGGGGCAGCGGCGTGAAGCGCAGGTTGGGGCAGGCGGGGATGCTGAAGCTCTGGTCCAGCTCGATGCGGTTCCAGCTCAGGCCGCCGTTCCAGTGGCTGAGCATCTTGAACAGCGGGAAACCGGTGCTCAGGTCTTCATGGACCATGTCGGTGCACCAGACCTGGTGCGGGCAGCCTTCACGCAGGCTGAGCAGGCCGGTGGTGTGGTCGATCTGGCTGTCCATGAGGATGATGGCGCCGATGCCGGTGTCCCGCAGTGCGCGGCCCGGTTGCATGGGGGCGAAGCTTTGCAACTGCGCGCGGGTATCCGGAGAGGCGTTGCACAGCACCCAGTTCACCCCGTCATCGGAAATCGCGATGGACGATTGAGTGCGCGCCTGGGCCCGCAGGCTACCGTCGCGAAATCCGGCGCAGTTCACACAGTTGCAGTTCCACTGCGGAAAACCACCGCCGGCGGCGGAACCTAGAATCTGGACAAACATGGACGCTCCCTGGGCTCAAGACTGAAAAAAGGACGGAGAACTGAAAATAAAAACGCCCCGGACGGGCCGAGGCGTTGCGCTGCGTTTCTGGCCAGAGGCAGAAATTAGCGGCTGGCGAAGTACATGGTGACTTCGAAGCCGATACGCAGGTCGGTGTAAGCAGGTTTGGACCAGGTCATAAAATTGCTCCTTTGAGGTGGGTGGGACGGGTGTTGCCTATACATATAGTCCACCTCCGGCGGGAGATGTTCAGATGCTTAGGAGGCTATCTTACTAAATTCCCGCGGAAGGTTGCCCGCAATTCTGAAGAAAGCTCATTGCAGCGCTGGTAATGATCATTCTGCCACTTGCCAGGGTGTACCCGGGCACGGCCTGTTGGCCAGCGCGCTGCAGCCGCCGGCAGCCTCTCTGAGTTGGCGGGCGGCCTGGATCACGATGGCGGGCGTCAGGGCCTCTATGCAGCCTTGCAACTGCGGCAGGTAATCCGACGAGTGGCCGGCCAGTTTTGCCTGCCACAACAGCTCCATGGCCTGGTCCAGGGGCAGGGTCGCGGGCTGCAACTGTTGAGCCAGGGCCTGTTGCTGATCATTCCAGCTGGGCTCGTCGAGTGCCTGGAGTTGTTCGGGCAGGTGCTCAAGGAATTGTGCGATGTGCTGAAGTATCTCGGTGACTGTCGCGCCGGGGGATTGCACGCCGAACAACAGACCCGTCCGGCCGTTGCGCTGGCGAACGGCACTGAAGACGCCATAGCCCAGTTGCAGCTCAACCCGCAGGCGCTGATAGAACGGGGTCTGGCAGAGCTGGCCGAGCAGGCGCCATGCGGCTTCATCGGCAAGGCTGGCGCTGGGCACGGGATAGAACAGCAGCAGGGCATGCTCACCGGCACTCCCGGGCAGGTTCTGCCACTGCTGGCCGGTGCCTGCTGGCACCGGCCGGCAGAGGGTGGCGTCCGCTGTGCCGGGCATCTGTTGCAGGGTTCGGCTCAAGGCTTCCTGGATGGCGGCTGGCAGCGCCAGGCCCAGTCCGTCCCAACGAGCGCTGGCCCAGAGTGCTTGCAAGGCCTCTGGGTCGGGCTGGGCCGGGCTGTCGGGCTGTGGCTGTTCGCTGAATGCCTTGAGCAATTGGCGGATCGGCAGCAGGGGCGCTTCAGCATTGACGCTTGCCTGCTCCTGCCAGAACGACTCGGCAGGTCGTCCCAGGGCTTTCAATGCTTGCAGTAGTACTGCGGGCATGGGGGACGGCAAACCGTGCAGTTTCAGCAGCCAGTCTTTGCCACAAGAGGTGAAAATCAGCTCTACGCCGGCCTGGCGGGCATCGTCGCGCAATGTCGCCAGGCTGCGCAGCAACCGGGCATGCAAGCCCATCGGAGCAGGCGAGGCCAGTTGCCAGCGCAGAGTCAGGGCGCTACCAGAAGGATCTGCTGGCAGCGCCTGGCTGAAGCTCAGGGCCGAGCTTTCCTTGCGGCCCCGGGAGCGATCCTGGGCAAAGGTGCGCAGCCCGCGATGAGCGCTGGTCTGCCCGCGAATCAACCCGGCCCGTGGTGCCTCGATCGTGCTGCGTAGAAAGGGGTTGGCAGGAGGCAGGCGCCAGTCGTGGCTGAAGTGCTCCACAGCCTGGGGTTGCAACTGCTTGAGCACCTGCTTGAGGGCGGCCAGCCCCGACTCATCCAGCCCATCGGCAGCTTGGCGGCTGTCGCGTCGGGACAGTTCCAGGGCGCTGGCAACTTCGATCTGGCGCTGTTGCAGCAAGACATATTCTTCGCGCAACGGTGCCCAGTCGGCCTGGGCACTGAAGAACCCCAGCCACTCTGTCAGCAGCTCGCGTACCTGAACCGGGGCTGATGCCGCCACGCTGGTCAGATCGAACTCCAGGTGCAGCAGGGCCTGGCCGGCGAACTCATACAGGAGCGTTGCCTTGAGGCTGTGAGCCAGTTGGCGCTGCTGGAGTTCCGCCAGCAACCCGCCGGGCTTGGCCGATTGCAGCCAGGTGCAGAGAAAATCCACAGCGGCAGTAGCGCCCGCGGGCAGCCGCTCTAGAGCAAACAGCAGGTCCAGCCGCTGGCCGCTGAGTTGTTGGTAAGTCTGGTTGCCCGTGGCCATTAGGGCGGGAGGCGCTGCCTGCTCAAGGTGTCGACCGCTCGGCAGGCAACTGCCGTAGCGTTCCGCCAGGGCTCGGAGCTCCTCCAGTGGCTGGGGGCCGGCGAGGCTCAAGACCATTTGCCCGGCCTGGTAATACTCGCGATGGAACTGCTGCAAGGCCTGCTGGAAGGCGTTATTGGGCAGGTTCAGGCTGTAGCGGTTGCCGGCATGGAAGGCCCTTAGCGGGTGCGCGGCATGAAGACCGTCAAACAGTGCGAACTGACGCTGCGCTGTCGCATCCCGGGACCAGGCGATGAACTCCGCGTGCAGGACTTCCCGCTCCCGGTGTTGGTCCTCCAGGCTCATGCGCGGTTGAGCGAGCATCTCGCACAGACGTTCCAGGCCACCGGCAAAGGCGCTGGCCGGCAGCTCGAAAAAGAACTCGGTGGCACGTTCGCAGGTTCGCGCGTTCAGTTGCCCGCCCTGGGCCCGTACATAGGCCATCAGCCCCAGTTCGACAGGAAAGCGCTCGGTCCCGAGAAACAGCAGGTGTTCCAGAAAGTGCGCCAGGCCCGGCCAGGCCAGCGGCACATCGTGGCTGCCGGCGGCGACGCGCAATGTCGCGGCACAGCGTTTCAAATGGGGAGCATGACGCAGGGAAACCCGCAGGCCGTTGGCCAGGGTCTCCAGTGGGGGCAGAGGGTGATTCGGCGCGGGCATGAGCACTTCCAGAACAGAGAAGCGCTCATGCTAGCGGATATCCCCGGATCAGCGCTTGCTCAGGTCGTCGTAAAGCTCGGGGCGGCGATCGGACAGGTAGCGGTTGAGCGCCCGGGATTCGCCCATCAGTTGGCGGTCCAGGGTGCCGATGATCAGGGCCTCGTCGAGACCGGCCAGGGCAATCCGGCTGCCGTCGGGGGCGGCGATGCTGCTCTGGCCGCAATAGCGGATCTGTTCTTCATGGCCACAGTAGTTGGCATAGGCCACGTAGCACTGGTTCTCGAAGGCCCGGGCACGGATCGTCACGTCGGCGACGAAGTCGTAGGGGATCATGTTGGCGGTCGGCACCAGAATCAGCTCCGCGCCTGCCAGTGCCAGGCGTCGTGCATTCTCCGGGAACTCGATGTCGTAGCAGATCAGAAAGCCGAGTTTCCAGCCGTCCAGTTCCACCAGGGGAAAGTCATCTTCGCCGGCGCTGAACATCGAGTGGTCGAGGTCACCGAACAGGTGGGTCTTGCGGTAGTTGCACAGGCGCTGCCCCTGGGCGTCGATCAACTGCACGGCGTTGTAGATCTGGCCGTCGTCACTGCGCTCCGGGTAGCCATAGAGGATCGCCGTGCCGGCGGCCTGGGCGATGGCGGCGATGCGCTGGGCCGAAGGGCCGTCCTGGGCCTCGGCCAGAGCGCCCACCGCTTCCAGGCCGATGTTGTAGCCGCTGAGAAACATCTCCGGCAGCACCAACAGATCGGCATCGGTGGCCTCCATGGCCACCTGATGCAGGCGTTGCAGGTTGCCGGCCACATCCAGCGGCCGTGGCGGGCACTGATACAGGGCGACGCGCATGGTCTTCACTCCACTCACTGACAGACCGGCCACTGTAGCCGCTGTCGCAGGTTCGTACGACATCCCCGCAGGGCAAGCCTGCGGGAACGAGCGCCTGCCCGGCCGCCGGTTTCAGTCGGCCAGGGCAATCGGCCCGATCTCGTGGAACACATCCCCCGGGCCCGGGTTCTCGGCGTGGGTAGCGCCACCGAAGTGCTTCATGATCCCCCACACCGCGTTCAGCGAGGTCTGCACCGCACCCTCGACCCAGGCCGGAGTCCAGGAGACATCGTCACCAGCGATGAAGATACCGCGCTGCTCGGCGGGCATGTCGTCCTGCATGAAGTGCGCGTACATCCGCTGGTTGTAGCGGTAGTGGCCCGGCAGCGCGCCCTTGAAGGCACCGAGGAAATGCGGGTCGGCCTCCCAGGAGACGGTGATCGGGTCGCCGATGATACGGCTGGCGATATCCACCTTGGGGTAGATCTTCTTCAGCGCATCCAGGGCCAGCTTCACGCGTTTTTCCACCGGCTGCGGGAGCATCTTCAGGGCATCGCTCATCCACGAGTAGGACAGGCAGATCACCCCCGGCTTGTCGTCGCCGTTGTCGAACAGGTAGGTGCCGCGGGTCAGGCGGTCGGTGAGGGTCATGCTCATCAGGTCGCGACCGGTTTGCGGATCCTTGTCCTTCCAGAACGGCCGGTCGACCATGACGAAGGTCTTCGACGACTGCATGTAGCGGGTGCGGTCCAGGGCCATCCACATCTTTTGCGAGAACAGCGATTCCTCGCATTCGATCTGGGTGGTCAGCAGCCAGCTCTGGCAGGTGGTCAGCACCGCGGCGTATTCCCGGGTGTCGCCCCAGTTGTCGGTGACGCTGAAACGGCCATCGGCGGCCCGGGCAATGCGCTTGACCCCGGTACGCGGCGCGCCGTGGTGCAGCGAGCTGAGGCTGGTACCGGCCGGCCAGTGGGCACAACGCTCCGGCACGTGGCGCCAGATGCCCAGGGGCACCTGCTCGACGCCGCCCACCACCAGGTGCTGGTGGTCGTCGCAGTTGGTCATGACCACGCGGAAGATTTCCAGCATCGAGTTGGGGAAGTCCGAGTCCCAGCCGCCGGTGCCGAAGCCCACCTGGCCGAACACCTCACGGTGATGGAACGACAGCTTGGCGAAGGCCTTGGAGGTGGCGACGAAGTCGTAGAAGGTGCGGTCGTCCCACAGCGGCACCAGGGTGTTCCACAGTTCCTTGAGGCGCGGCACGTCGCGGTCACGGATTGCCTGCTGGATTTCGCTGAAGCGCGAACCATCTTCCAGGGCATCGGCCCAGGCATCGGCGACTTCCTGGAACAGCGCCGGCAGGTCGGCGAGTTTCTGGGCGTAGTGGGTCTGGCCTTCGAGGTCGATGACGGTACTGCCCGAGGCCGGGGTCAGCGGGTTGGGAAAGGGCTTGGTTTCAAGGCCGAGCTTGTCGACGTAATGGTAGAAGGCCGTGGACGACACCGGAAAGCGCATGCCACCCAGCTCGGCGATGATCCCCTCGGCTCCCTCAAAGGCCTGGGAGCGCAGGCGGCCGCCCATTTTCGAGGCTTCATAGACCACTGGCTTGAGGCCCAGCTTCATCAGCTCGTAGGCCGCCACCAGCCCGGCGATACCGGCGCCGACAATCGCCACTTCGGTGCCGTGCCGTGTCTGGGGAATGCTGCCCAGGCCGGCAGGATGCTCGATCCAGTCGTCGAAGGCGAAAGGGAAGTCCGGGCCGAAAATGGTGATCGGCTTCTTACCGTCTGCAGGATGGCGATTGTTCTTGTTCATGGCTGACCTTGGCGGGCGGCTCAGCAGAGTGCTGAGTATAGGAAAAGATGGCAGCCATTCTAGAGAGGGTGAAACACGTAAATAAGACGCAAACTGTCGTCGTTATGCTCGGTTATTTATCGATATGACGAATTTGTGCGTCAGATTGGCTGATTGGCAGGGCGCACCTTACAGCGCGTGCCCGCGATCGATCTTGCTGCTGAGGATGATCGAGGTGGTGGTTTTCTCCACGCCGTCAACGCTGCCGATCTGGTCCAGCAACTGGTCCAGCTGTTCCGGTGAGTCGGTGCGCAGCCAGGCCACATAGTCGAATTCGCCGCTGACCGCACACAGTTGCTGGACCTGCGCCATGCCGCTCAGGCGCCGCAGCACTTCCTTGCCAGAGCGCGGCTGGACCTTGATGCCGACATACGCCTGCAAGCCGCCATCGACTACCCGCTGCCCCAGGCGCACGCCATATCCGGTAATGACCCGGGTCTTTTCCAGGCGGGCCAGGCGCGAGGTCACGGTGGTGCGGGCGATACCCAACTGCCGGGCCAGCATCGCCACGCTTTCGCGGGCGTTGATCTGCAAGGCTGCGATCAATTGACGGTCGACTTCGTCAAGAACGGGAGGGCGGCTATCGGACAAGGTGGGCTCCAGCACGGCTATCGGGGGAGCGCACATGTTACAGGCTCCCGTGAACACCCGCCGCAGCTCCCGGAGAACATGGCGCAAGCGACAGCTACGCTCTGCAAGTCGGGAATTTTTTTGAAACAAATGACCTGCGACAGATTGTCATAAGTAACTGGTTAGTACATTCTCGCCGTCAGGTTTTGAAGATGGGAGAGTTTTTAAGATGAAAAACATGGGGGCTGCCGCCGGCAGCAAATGGTTGCTCGGGGGCTGGGTATTTTGATTGCCCTGATTGGGCTGGGCCTGGCCGCAGGCGGGGGTTACCTCCTGAGCCTGGGCGGCAGTGCCTATTTCCTGTTGATGGGCCTGGCGATGCTGGTGTCCGGGCTGTTGATCGCGCGGCGCAACCCGCGTGGTGCCTGGCTGTATGGGGTGGCCCTGGTGCTGACGGCGATCTGGGCGGTCTGGGATGCGGGCCTGGAATACTGGCCGCTGGTCTCGCGGGTACTGACCTTCGCCGTGATCGGCCTCGTGGTGGCGCTGATCTACCCGACCCTGGTGCGTGCCTCCGGAGCCCATGCCGGGCGCGGTGCCTATGGCCTGGCTGGGCTGTTGGGGATCGGTGTGGTCGCGACCCTGGCCTACATGTTCGTGCCGACCCATGTGGTCAAGGCGGATAAGGTGCCAGCGGTCCAGCCGGTGGCTCCCGGGACGGAACAGAAAGACTGGGCCCACTGGGGCAATACCACTGCGGGCAACCGCTTCGCCGCACTGGACCAGATCAACAAGGGCAACATCGACCAGTTGCAGGTGGCCTGGACCTTCCGCACCGGTGACCTGCCCGAAAGCAACGGCGCTGGTGCCGAAGACCAGAACACACCCCTCCAGATCGGCGATACCGTCTACACCTGCACCGCCTACGGCAAGGTGTTCGCCCTGGACGCCGACACCGGCGCCGAGCGCTGGAAGTTCGACCCTCAGGGCTACGCGCCAAACTGGCAGCGCTGCCGCGGCCTGGGTTATTTCGACGCCTCTGCCACCCCGGTAGCCGATGCTTCGGCGCCCGCTGCTCCGGCGGCCTGCACCAAGCGCCTGTTCCTGCCGACCGGTGATGCGCGCCTGATCGCGATCAACGCTGAAACCGGCAAGCCCTGTGAAGACTTTGGCAACCAGGGCACGGTCGATCTGAAAACCGACATGGGCGAGATCAAGCCGGGCTATTACCAGCAGACTTCGACACCGTTGGTGGCGGGCACCGTGGTGATCGTCGGCGGCCGGGTGGCGGACAACTTCTCCACCGGCGAACCGCCGGGCGTGGTTCGGGCTTTCGATGTGCGCAGCGGCGAGCTGATGTGGGCCTGGGACCCGGGCAATCCGGCCACCACCAAGCGCCCGCCGGCGGGTGAAACCTACACCCGTGGCACGCCCAACGTCTGGTCGGCAATGTCCTATGACGCCAAGCTGGGCCTGGTGTACCTGCCCACTGGCAACGCCACCCCGGATTTCTTCGGCGGCCAGCGCACCGAGTTCGACGACAAGTGGAACTCCTCCATCGTCGCCATCGACGTGAAGACCGGCCAGGTTCGCTGGCACTTCCAGACCACCCATCACGACCTCTGGGACTTCGACCTGCCGGCACAGCCGCTGCTGTACGACATTCCGGACGACAAGGGCGGTGTGCAACCGGCGCTGGCCCAGGTCACCAAGCAGGGCGAGATATTCCTGCTCAACCGTGAGACCGGCAAGCCGATTGCCCGGGTGGAAGAGCGCCCCGTGCCCCAGGGCAATGTGCCGGGCGAGCGGTATTCGCCGACCCAGCCGTTCTCGGTGGAAATGCCGTCGATCGGCAACCAGACCCTCACCGAGTCCGACATGTGGGGCGCGACTCCCTTCGACCAGCTGATGTGCCGTATCCAGTTCAAGGGCATGCGCCATGAGGGTGTGTACACCCCGCCGGGCCTGGATCATGCGTTGCAGTTTCCGGGCTCCCTGGGCGGCATGAACTGGGGCAGCGTGTCGGTGGACCCCACCAGCAACTACATGTTCGTCAACGACATGCGTCTGGGCCTGGCCAACTACATGATTCCCCGGGACCAGATCGCCGCTGGTGCCAGTGGCATCGAGATGGGCGTGGTGCCCCAGGAAGGCACGCCGTTCGGCGCCATGCGCCAGCGCTTCCTCTCGGCGGCGGGCATTCCCTGCCAGAAGCCGCCGTTCGGTACCATGTCGGCCATCGACCTGAAGACCCGCAAGCTGGTGTGGCAAGTGCCGGTGGGTACCGTGCAGGACACCGGCCCGCTGGGGATCCGCATGCACCTGCCGATCCCGATTGGCATGCCGACCCTGGGCGCGTCCCTGGCTACCCAATCCGGCCTGCTGTTCTTCGCCGGTACCCAGGATTTCTACCTGCGGGCCTTCGATACCGGCAATGGCAATGAGATCTGGAAAGCGCGCCTGCCCGTGGGCAGCCAGTCGGGCCCCATGACCTACGTGTCGCCCAAGACCGGTCGCCAGTACATCCTGCTCACCGCTGGCGGTGCGCGGCAGTCGACGGATCGTGGGGACTACGTGATTGCTTACGCGTTGCCCAAGAAATAAGCGCAGCCTGGCAACACCATGAAAAGCCGCGCAATGCGCGGCTTTTTCATGGGCGCAGGCAACGGGCTTCAGCCCCGTGCGATTTGGGGAAGGCGGGGCATGTTCCGGGAGGGCGTTGGTGGTTGCCTGCAGGGGAGTGTAAATAAGAACTGTCTTAGATACTGTTTGTGGGCATTTTGCTAAAAAAGCCGCCTTTTCCAGGTCCCGAAATAGTGGGAATGAATATGGATTTCGGCATGACGTACAGGCTGTCTCTTTCAGGCTTTCAGGATGCGGTCGAGCATTTCCACACGGTGGTCGAGGCCCTGGCCTTCTATGAAAGCCTTCAGGAGAGGGAGGGGGATGCACCTGGCGCAGGCCGTGCAGAATTGCACTGTCTGCAAAGGAATACCTTCGTCGTCCTGCTTCCGGGAATCAGTGTGCAAACCGTCACCGAAGAACTGGAAACCGTGTGGGAGTGGGCGCCGGAAGATCGCCTGAAAATTCGCCCCATGTTGAAAGAGCGCTATCGGAACAAGACTTGATGAGGTTTGCTTTTCAAGCAATAACACAGAGCTGCGCATTGCATGGATTTTGTGTTTGGTGGGCTTCGAGACATACGCCCCGCCGCCTCTGCAGTCGGTAAGCGCCGCGATCTTGAGATGGGTAAAAAAGTGAGTGCAGAACTCGTCGGCGAGCGGGGAATGCTTTCTACATCCGATTTATGTGTGGTTACTAATGTATACCTATACGGATTATCATCGGTGGCTGCCTAAAAAAGTGTCCATCGGAGAGCGGAGGCTTGCAGCTGGAGGTTTATCGCCCACTACTACTTCCCCGTCATTAAGTAACTGCGATTTGGTCGGTCGGATGTTTCACAGTTGGAAATTCGATCTTTTCGATAGATACGAATTTTTGGGCGCTCTATTTGTTTTCAGGGTGCCGTATCACTCACTAAGAATTTAACTTGTTCAAGGTGTGTCCCACCTCCGAAAATCTGTCTTTAGGCGTGTTTTTTAAGAATTGCCTTAGATCGTGGTCGGTTTGAATGAAATAGAATTTTAAGAGGTGAGTTTTTCAAGCGACTAGGGCGATGAAGTCATGATTAGCTATTTAGGCGGTTACAGTTTTTTTCGGAGCTATCTTGTAATATTTTTTGTTTGTGTGATCTATTCCGGTTTCGTAAGTGCGGATTATCGAAATAATTACTGTAACTCCGGAGCGGAGTTGGGTAGTAACTCTATATCTTTTAAGCTCGGATACTTACGCCCTTTCTCTGAGGTGGAAGTTGGAGGTGTTCTCGGAACCGCAGCGCTGGTGGGTGCAGTGACATGTAACGCTGTAGAAGAACCTTACGGAAAGTTGGGCTTTAGTCTGCAAGTTGTTCCTGGTACAGGCGAGCCTGGTGACATTTGCAGCACGCCGATTGATGGAGTTGGAGTGCGATATAGATCGGCTTATGGTAGAGCCATACCATGTGACCATTGGGACGAAGTTTTCCTGGTCCAGCCAAAAAAAGGCGGGTACTACGCGGTCTCATTGGATCAAGCAGTGGAGTTCATTAAAACCAAGCCGAGAACCTCCCTCGGGCCAGGGTTGCATGAGCTGCGACTGCCTCCAAGTAGCTATATCTACTCATACTGGAAAGGTATAACCACTAGCAATACTTGGGGGCACTATGCATTTTATTCAGCCGCCAAACTGCTGGTAGCAGACTGCCGAATGGTTGACGCAAACAAAACAGTTGACTTCGAAGGAGTGAATCCATATCACCTTGCAGATGGCGGCATGGTAGAAAAGAAATTTGATCTTACGCTTGGGAGTTGTGGCAGCCAAAGCGCAGCCGAAGAATTCAACAGCGTTGCCAGTTTCCATTTTCAGTCGAAAAATATACGAACAGATGGAAGGCTGGAAAATGACCGATGCGAGGGGTGCGCCAAAGGCATATTGATCACAGTGGCAAATGCTAAGGGGGAAATGATTGATTTAAATAAATCTTATTTGATGAGAGGTGGTGATTATAGCCTGAGCGGAGAAAGAATAACGCACCACTTTTTGGCTAGGTTAGAGCGCGATTTTAAAAATATTGAAGCAGGAAGAATTCAGGTGGTGCTTACGCTGATAATAAGTTCGCTTTAATTGTGAATACGATGTAGTTGCTGTATGGGTATGCATGATGGTGTTTTTGCGTTGATGTTTGATTGTTGAATTGTAAGGTTCTGGCTGATTGATATATCTATTTAGGCTCTCTCTTGTAGTTGGTCGATAATGTGATGTTAATTGTTTTGTTGTCAGTTGACTTTTTAAAGCTTGGAATCGCATGAGTATATTTGAGTGCATTAGCATTGCTCGGCGGCAGGGCCTGCTAATAAATATGCTCGGCGAGTTGAGTGTTCATACCCGCCAGTGGGGTGAGCGTATTGCAAACAATCTTGAATAGATTCACGTCCTTAGATCGGATCCAGCTGTTTGGCGCTTGCAGGCTCTGACCATGCGCCAGGATCTGGACGTCTCACAGAACGACGTGCTTCAGATTCAGGAGCGGCGGATCGGTCAGGGTCGCCGCCAGTTCGCGTCAGACCAGTATCCGCCGCACGTCTTTAGTGGAGGTTTAACTCTCCGCGCAACTGATGAAGTTGCGCTATGGCAGTAGAAGTTGACTGTATGTATCGGCGGTCGGCGATGAGGGCAGAAGGGGCTTCTAGGGTCTATACCAACCCTGTCCAGGGTTAACTGAGCTTGTGTGGGTGGAAAGGAAAGGGGGCTATTTGTTGAACGATTCAGAAAAGCGAAAGCCGCGCATTGCGCGGCTTTCTTGTTTGGTGGGCCCACACGGACTTGAACCGTGGACCAAAGGATTATGAGTCCTCTGCTCTAACCAACTGAGCTATAGGCCCTCAGTAGGCGCCGGATTATAGCGATGGTTTCTCGGCTGTGCTATCCGAAAAATCGGAAACTCGGATTCGCAGGAAGGTCGTACAGAACTCCTCGGCTTCAAGGGGCAGGCTGACGATATAACCCTGGATCTGTTCGCAGCCTTCCAGGGTGAGGAAAGTCTGCTGCTCCTGGTTTTCCACACCTTCGGCAATCACCGTGAACTGCATGCTGCGCCCCAGGGCGATGATGGCGCGGACAATCGCCACGTCGTGGGGGTCGTCCGGCAGCCCGCGGACAAAGGACTGGTCGATCTTGAGAAAGTCCAGGGGCAGGCGTTTGAGGTAGCTGAGGGACGAGTAGCCGGTGCCGAAGTCGTCGATGGCCAGTTGCACGCCCAGGCGCTTGAGCTGATGCAGCACTTCCAGGGCTTCTTCTGCCTGGCTCATGATGAAGTTCTCGGTGATTTCCAGCTGTAGCATTCCGGGCTGCAGGTCATAGTCGCGCAGCAGTTGCTCGATGCGCCCCAGCAGGTTGGGCTGGCGCAACTGGGCGCCGGCGAGGTTCACCGACAGGGGGCCGAAATCCTCAAAGCGTCGGTTCCAGTTGTTGAGTTGCAGGCAGGCCTGTTCCAGTACCCAGTCGCCGATCAGCAGGATCATGCCGTTTTCTTCGGCCAGGGGAATGAAGTGCTCGGGGGGCACATCGCCGAAAGTGGGGTGATGCCAACGGATCAGGGCTTCGGCGCCCACCAGCTCGTGGTTGCTGAGGCTGATCTTGGGTTGGAAATACAGCGACAGCTCGTTGCGCTCAATGGCTCGCCGCAGCTCGTGCTCCAGGGCTACCCGTTCGCTGGCCTGGGCGGTCAGGTCGCGGGTGTAGCGCTCCACGCGGTTGCGGCCCTTGGCCTTTGAGCGATACATGGCGGCGTCGGCGTTCTTGATCAGGGTGGCGACATCGCAGCCGTCCTTAGGGTACAGGCTGGTGCCGATGCTGGCGCTGATGAAAAACTCGTGTTCGCCGGCCTGGAAGGGGGCGGTAAAGCAGTTCAGCAGCTTGGTGGCGATGTGATCGGCATCGCTGGCCTGGTGCAGGCCCGGCAGCAGGATGATGAATTCGTCGCCACCCAGGCGGGCCACGGTGTCGATATCCCTCAGCTGTTCCTTCAGACGCACGGCGATGCCCTTGAGCAGCAGGTCGCCCACCGGGTGGCCGAGGCTGTCGTTGATGTGCTTGAACCGGTCCAGGTCTAGGAACAGTACCGCGCCCTGGCTGCCGTTGTCCTGTTGACTATTGAGAGCACTGAGCAGTCGGCTTTCGAACAGGGTGCGATTTGGCAGGCCGGTCAGGGGGTCGTGGTGAGCCTGGTAGTCGAGCCGCGCCTGGGCGTGCTTGAGGCTGGAAATATCGGCGAACACCGCGACGAAATGGGTGATCTGGTTTTCCCGGTTGCGCACCGCATTGATGGTCAGCCAGTTGGGATAAAGCTCACCGTTCTTGCGCCTGTTGGAGATCTCACCCTGCCAGTGGCCCTCCAGGGTCAACTGATGCCACATCGCGGCGTAGAAGGCGCTGTCATGCAGGCCCGAGGCAAGTAGGCGCGGAGTGTGGCCCAGGGCTTCACGTTCGCTGTAGCCGGTGATTTCGCTGAAGGCGCGATTGACTGCGCTGATGCGCTGCTGGGTATCGGTGATCATCACGCCTTCGGCTGTGCTTTCGAATACGGTCGCCGCCTGTTGCAGCTTCTCCTGCATCAGGCGTCGGTCGGTGATGTCCCGGGCGATGGTCAGCATGCAGTCGTCACCGCCGATGGGCAGTGGCCGGCTCGACAGCTCGCAGAGGCGGATCTGGCCATCGTTGCGCCGGATATGGCAGTTGAAGTCGCGGACAAAACCATCGCGCTGCAGCAGGTCGAGCATCTGCTTGCGCTCATTGAGATTGACCCAGATGCCCAGGTCCAGGGTCGAGCGGTCCAGCGACATGGCGCTGTTGAAGCCGGTGATGCGACTGAAGCCTTCGTTGACCTCGATCAGTAGCCCGTCGCGCTGACGGGTCAGCAGCAGGCCATCGGGGGAGGCATGGAAGGCCTTGGCGAACTTCTCCTCGGAGGTCTGCAGTTGTTGCTGGGTCTCCTTGAGTTGGCTGATGTCGCGTACCACTACCACCAGCGCCGGCGTGGTGTCGAGGTCGAAGGGCTCGGCGGAGATCAGGCCGGTGAACAACTGGCCGTTATGCCGGCGAAAGGGCATTTCCAGATTGCGGATGCTGCCTGCCTGCAAGCGTTGCAGCAGCCCTGGCCCGACCCCGGGGATGCCCCAGATATTGAGCTCGGTGGCGGTCTGGCCAACCACGCTTTGCGCGCTCAGGCCGATCTGCTCCTCGAAGGCCTTGTTGACTTCCAGCAGGCAGCCGTCGGACAGCCGGGCAATCACCAGGATGTCCGGACATTGCTGGAACACCGAGGCGAACTTCTGTTCGGACAGGCGCAGGGCCTCTTCGGTGTGCTTGGTCTCGCTGATGTCGATCATCAACCCGCGCATCACCGGTTCGTGGCCATGCTCGATCAGGCTGACGATGTCGCGCACCCAGAGGCAGCGACCGTCGGCGGCGATCACCCGGTAATCGAGGCTGTGATCCCGCCCGGCCTGCACTTCGTGGTCGCAGAAGGCCTGGGCCCGGGTCAGGTCCGCGGGGTGGATGATGTTGCGCCAGAAACCGGGAATCAGCCAATGGGCCAGGGGATAGCCCAGCAGGGCTTCGGCATGGGGCGAGACATAGCTGTAGGTAAAGTCGCTGATGCGCGCTTCCCAGGCAATCGCGGACAGGCTTTCCACTAGGCTGCGGTAGTGGTATTCACTGCTGCGCAGTTCCTGTTCCAGGGCGACCCGCCGGGAAATTTCCGAGCTCAAGCGGCGGTTGATACGGATCACCACCGCGAGCACGGTCACCAGCAGCAGTAGACCGGGCAGGCCATACATCAGGACATCTGACCAGAAGGTCCTGTGGTCGAGCACGCTGCCCACCCAGTGTTGCTGGATGGTGCTGATTTCCTCGGGGCTGAGGTCGGCGAGCACCTTGTCGAGAATGCTTACCAGGACCTTGTTTTTCCGCGGGACGCCCATCGCCAACTGATAGCGATAGGGGGTTTCGCCGCTGACGTAGAGACCGTCGAGCTTGAGCTGACGCAGGCTCCAGACACTGGAGGCGAGGTCGCCGACCACGGCGTCCACTTCGTCGGTGGCCAGGGCCTGCAGCGCCGAGCTGACATTGGGCATGGCCACCAGGTTCAGGTCCGGGTGGTGGGTGCGCAACAGTTCGTGAGGGGCGTAGTTTTCCACCACCGCTATCTTGAGGCCGTACAGTTCCTTGAGGTTGTGGGGTTGCGCGCCGCCTTCATGGGCGAGGATGACGATGGGAAAGTCCAGGTAAGGCCGGGTGAAGGCCATGTAGCTCTGGCGTTCGGGGGTCGACATGATCCCGGGCAGCAGGTCCAGCTTGCCCTGCTTGGCGTCCTCTAGCACCGCGGTCCAGCTGGCGGGCTCGACGGGCTTGAGGTTTACGGACAGGCGTTCCTGGATCAGGTGGATGTAGTCCGCGGCCAGGCCCTGATAGCGGCCTTCTTCATCCCGATACTCGAAAGGCGGCCATGAAGCGTCCACACCCAGGCGCAGTTCCGGGTGAGTCTTGAGCCAGCTACGTTCTTCGTCGGTGAGAGTCAGCGCGCCAGCCGTTGCGGTCCAGGTGAGCAGCGCCAGCAGGAGCATGGCCGACAGTCTGGGCATAACCGTCTCGTTATGGCACGGGGAATGTTTCGAGTGTAGACCGGCTATGGGGCGGGGAAGGAAAGAAGGACGGGCTGCAAAAAGCAAAACCCCCAGCTGGGCTGGGGGTCTTGGGCTTACTCGTCGAGGAAGGAGCGCAGATGCTCGCTTCGCGTCGGGTGGCGCAGCTTGCGCAGCGCCTTGGCTTCGATCTGGCGGATCCGCTCACGGGTCACATCGAACTGCTTACCGACTTCCTCGAGGGTATGGTCGGTATTCATGTCGATGCCGAAGCGCATGCGCAGTACCTTGGCTTCACGGGCAGTGAGGCCGGAGAGTACTTCGCGAGTTGCTTCCTTCAGGCTCTCAACCGTGGCGACATCGATTGGCGACTGCATGGTCGAGTCTTCGATGAAGTCGCCCAGATGGGAGTCTTCGTCATCACCGATCGGGGTTTCCATGGAGATCGGCTCTTTGGCGATCTTCAATACCTTGCGGATCTTGTCCTCAGGCATTTCCATGCGTTCGCCCAGCTCTTCCGGAGTCGGTTCGCGACCCATTTCCTGCAGCATCTGCCGGGAAATACGGTTGAGCTTGTTGATCGTCTCGATCATGTGCACCGGAATACGAATGGTGCGGGCCTGGTCGGCGATCGAGCGAGTGATCGCCTGACGGATCCACCAGGTGGCATAAGTCGAGAACTTGTAGCCGCGACGGTATTCGAACTTGTCCACGGCTTTCATCAAGCCGATGTTGCCTTCCTGGATCAGGTCGAGGAACTGCAGGCCACGGTTGGTGTACTTCTTGGCGATGGAGATCACCAGACGCAGGTTGGCTTCAACCATCTCTTTCTTCGCGCGGCGGGCCTTGGCCTCACCGATCGACATGCGACGGTTGATGTCCTTGATCTCGGCGATCTTCAAGCCTGTTTCGACTTCAAGAGCGGTCAGCTTCTGCTGGCAACGGATGATGTCCGGCTGCAGGCGGGCGATGGCTTCGGCGTACTTGCTCTTGCCTTTGGCCAGGGCGTCGGTCCAGCTTTCATCCACTTCGTTGCCCGGGAACTGGCGCAGGAAGTCGGCACGTGGCATGCGGGCATCACGCACGCAGAGCTGCATGATGGCGCGTTCCTGCTGGCGCAGGCGATCCAGGGCACTGCGTACACGTTCAACCAGGCCTTCGAATTGCTTCGGAACCAGTTTGATCGGCATGAACAGTTCAGCCAGGGCCAGCATTTCGGCGATGGCTTGCTTGTTCTCGCGGCCGTGTTTCTTCAGCGCCTTGCGGGTGACTTCCATCTGGTCGGCGACGGCGCCAAAGCGCTGTGCGGCGATGACCGGATCCGGACCGCTTTCGGCTTCTTCTTCGTCTTCGGTCGCTTCCGCTTCTTCGTCTTCGCTGTCGTCATCCGCTTTCGCGGTCTTGGTGTCGACAGGCGGCGGCACTTCGGCGGCAGGCGGCGTAATGCCGTCATCCGGGTCGATGTACCCGCTTAGAACGTCGGACAGGCGTCCACCTTCGGTGGTGACGCGAGTGTACTCGGAGAGGATGTGATCAACCGTGCCAGGGAAGTGCGCGATTGCGCCCATCACTTCACGGATACCCTCTTCGATACGCTTGGCGATTTCGATTTCGCCTTCACGTGTGAGCAGCTCTACCGTGCCCATTTCGCGCATATACATGCGCACTGGGTCGGTAGTGCGACCAATGTCGGTTTCCACAGCCGCCAACGCTGCGGCGGCTTCTTCAGCTGCTGCTTCGTCGGTATCGGCTTCGGCCAACAAAAGGGCATCCGCATCCGGAGCACTCTCGAATACGTTGATCCCCATGTCGTTGATCATGCGGATGATGTCTTCCACCTGTTCCGGATCTGAAATATCCTCCGGCAGGTGGTCGTTGACCTCCGCGTAAGTCAGGTAACCCTGCTCACGTCCACGGCTGATCAACTCTTTGAGGCGAGACTGCTGTTGCGCTTTTCCGGACATAACACCCTATCCACTGAAGGTCTTGGCGGGCAAAAAACAAGCCGAGGATTATACCCGAGCTATGACCTCACGCGCCAGTTGAGGTCGGGTTTGATGCGGGAACATTGCGTTTTAGAAGCTCAACCAGCTGCTTTTTCTCTTCGCTGCTGAGCTCGCTTTGACGCGATTTCCTGAGAAGTTGCTCTAAAACACGCTCGCGTTGGCGAGCTGACAAACTATTAATGGTGTCGAAAAACTGTTGTTCAAGGTTATCTCCGTCGATCAGCCATTCTTTTTCCGCCAATGCGGTGAGCAGATGCCCTTGCTGGGTGCCGTGCCAGCGCGCCATCAATTGATGAATAGAGCGTAGCTTAGGATTTTTCTGCACGGCTTCGATCAGAGCCACCAGCAACTGGGTATTGGTGTTGTCGTCATCGGCAAAATGCCCGGCATCTTCAACTTTTTCTGCCAATTGCGGGTGATGCAGCAAAGTGCGCAAGGCTGAAAGGGTCGGCGGTTCCACTGCAGCGGGAATGCGCGGGCCGCGTGGCTGGTCGCGATCGCCCTGGCGCTTGCCCTTGCCGTTCTTGTCCCAGGGTTTGTTTTCCCATTTCTTGCCGCCGGCATTTTTCTTTGGCGTCCACTCTTGTTGTGGGGCGTACGCCTCCTGATGCGGCTCATGGTAGTCGGCATAATCCGGCATCGCGTCGTAATCGATGCCTGCGTCGTAGGCGGGTGGCGCTTCGGGCGGTGCGCTGTGGGCCAGTTGGTTGACCGTTTCGTTGGTCAGGCCGGTGATTTCGCTGAGGCGCTGGCGCATCAGGGTGCGCAGGTTGGCCCCGGGGATTTTCTCGATCAGGGGCGCGGCCAGGGTCGCCAGATGGGCCTTGCCTTCCAGTGAGCGCGGGTCGGCTTCATCGATCAGTTGCTGGAAAAAGTAATCGGCCAGCGGCTGTGCGTGCTGGTTGATTCGAGCGCGGAAGGCATCGGTGCCTTCGGCGCGGACCAGGGTATCCGGATCTTCGCCTTCGGGAAGGAACAGAAAGCGCGCGCGGCGCCCGTCCTGCAAGCAGGTCAGGGTCGCCTCCAGGGCGCGCCAGGCGGCCTTGCGCCCGGCCTGGTCACCGTCGAAGCAGAATAGTACGTTGGGTACGATGCGGAACAGGCGCTTGAGGTGTTCTTCGCTGGTGGCGGTCCCCAGGGTGGCCACGGCGTTGCGCAGGCCTTGCTGGGCCAGGGCGATGACGTCCATGTAGCCCTCGACAACGATGATTTCGTCGAGGTTGCGGTTGTTCTTGCGGGCTTCAAACAGGCCGTAGAGTTCCTGGCCCTTGTGAAAGACCGGGGTCTCCGGAGAGTTCAGGTATTTGGGCTTGTCGTCCCCCAGAACCCTGCCGCCGAAGGCGATGATCCGACCGCGAGTGTCGCGGATCGGGAACATCACCCGGTCGCGAAAGCGGTCATAGCGCTTGCCGGTCTCTGCGTTCTCGATCAGCAGGCCGGCATCGATCATGGCTTTCTGCTGCAGGGTGTCGCTGCTCAGGTGTTTGAACAGGTTGTCCCAGCCAGGCGGAGCGAAGCCCAGGCCGAAGTCCCGGGCGATCTCGCCGGTAAGGCCGCGCCCCTTCAGGTAGTCGACCGCAGCCTTGCGCGCTGGATGGCTTTTCAGGGCCTGGCGGTAGTAATCGGCGGCGGCGGTGAGCAGCGGATACAGCGGTGAGTCGGTGGGTTGCCGAGGCTTGCGCTGGCCGCGGCTGCTCTCTTCGCGGGGGATTTCCATGCCAGCCGCCTTCGCCAGTTCCTCGACGGCCTGGGGAAAGTCCAGGTTGTCGTAGTCCATGATGAAGCCGAGGGCGTTCCCGCCTGCGCCGCAGCCGAAGCAGTAGTAGAACTGCTTGTCGGGGCTGACGCTGAAGGAGGGGGTCTTTTCCTTGTGGAAGGGGCAGCAGGCGGTGTAGTTCTTGCCGGCTTTCTTGATTTGCAGGCGCGAACTGACGACATCGACGATGTCGGTGCGGTTCAGAAGGTCGTCAATAAAGCTCTGGGGAATAAGCCCGGCCATGGCGTTCTCGTCATCACTGCGCGCAAAGATAGCCCTGGCGACACTGTCGAAAGTTCGGGTGGCGGCCAAGCGTGAGGTTGCGCGGCTCGACCCTGGTTTTCGGCGTGATCGCAGTCGGGAAGTGTATCTGCCGAACGTCCACTGACGTTAGTTTCAATCAGTATTCGACTATTTGAAGGTGTTGCGCTGAGTCCGACAGTGGCTTTGGGCTGGCCTCGGATAGCTCATTAAGCGGGCGCTGGAGAAGGGCGCCTTGGGCTGATCGTCTGTAGGAATCAGATAAGGGTGTGCTCGTCAGTAGCCTTGGAAGGCTCGTCAGAAAAGACGTGCACCGCTGGCAAGAAGCCAGGTCTGACGTGGTGAAGCAGAATCGTCTGGGTCGCATGGGCGGCTTCGACGGTGAAGCATCAAGCGTATTCCGCAAATGCCATTAGCCCGGCTGAGGGCCGGGCTTGGCAGAAGCTTGCAACGAACGTCTGTGTATTAGTACAGACGTACGGCGCGGCGCTGTTCGCGCTGAACTTTCTTGGCGTGACGCTTAACAGCAGCAGCTGCTTTGCGCTTACGCTCAGAAGTCGGCTTCTCGTAAAATTCGCGGCTACGAACTTCAGCCAGAACACCGGCTTTTTCGCAGGAGCGCTTGAAACGACGCAGAGCTACGTCGAAGGGTTCGTTCTCTTTAACTTTGACGGCTGGCATCCAGAGCTACCTTCATTCATTACCGGGGTCAACGTTCTCGTCGCAAAAATCGCGGCTGAGGTCGTCGGTTTTTAAGGGTTGCGGATGTTAACCCCTCAACGCTCGGAATGCAAAGCCTCTGATCGAAAACCGCTGGTCGGGCGCGGGAGTGGCGACTATTATGCGCGCCTTCGAATTCAGCCTCTACAAGGCGCAAACCCATGCTAGTACTGGGATTAGAAACGTCCTGCGACGAAACCGGCGTCGCGTTATACGACAGTGAGCGGGGCCTGCTGGCCGACGCGCTGTTCAGCCAGATCGACCTGCATCGCGCCTACGGTGGCGTGGTGCCGGAGCTGGCCTCCCGGGATCACGTCAAGCGCATGCTGCCCTTGATCCGCCAGGTGCTGGCCGAGGCCGACTGCGTGCCTACCGAGATTGACGCGATTGCCTACACCGCTGGCCCCGGCCTTGTCGGTGCCTTGCTGGTGGGGGCTTCCTGCGCCCAGGCGCTGGCCTTTGCCTGGGGCATTCCAGCCCTGGGCGTGCACCATATGGAGGGCCACCTGCTAGCGCCGATGCTGGAGGAGCAACCTCCGCAATTCCCGTTCGTCGCTTTGTTGGTGTCCGGTGGTCATACCCAGTTGGTTCGGGTCGATGGTATCGGCCAATACGAGTTATTGGGCGAGACCCTGGATGACGCCGCAGGCGAGGCATTCGACAAGACGGCGAAGATGATCGGCCTGAATTATCCGGGCGGCCCCGAGATTGCGCGCCTGGCGACTCAGGGCGTAGCAGGGCGCTTTGTCTTTCCGCGGCCGATGACCGATCGCCCGGGGCTGGATTTCAGCTTCAGCGGCTTGAAAACCTTCGCCTTGAACACCTGGCAGCAGTGCGTCAGCGCTGGAGACGACGGCGAGCAAACCCGTTGCGACATCTCCCTCGCGTTCCAGCAGGCGGTGGTGGAGACTCTGACCATCAAATGCAAGCGTGCCTTGAAGCAGACCGGTCTCAAACGTCTGGTTATTGCGGGAGGTGTAAGTGCCAACAAGGCATTGCGCGCTTCGCTGGAAAAGATGCTGGCTGAAATGAAGGGCAATGTGTTCTATGCCCGTCCCGAGTTCTGCACCGACAACGGAGCGATGATCGCCTTTGCCGGTTGCCAGCGTTTGCAGGCCGGGCAGCAGGAAAGTCTGGCGATCAGCGTACAGGCGCGTTGGCCGATGGAGCAGCTGTCAGCTCTCTGATTTCATGCGGGGAGGCTCGGGCTGAGGCCTCTACATCTGAGGGATTCAAAAATGCCGTTCGCGCCCGGCAAACAGGTCGCGTAAATTGCCGCGGTGGCGCCAGACGATCAGCAGTGTCAGCACGCTCATCGGCAATAGCGCCTCCGGTTCCTGCCAGGCCAGCAGTGGCAAGGTCAGGGGGGTGGCGATCAGTGCGGCCAGTGAACTGGTGCGAGTGAGATAGAAGGTCAGCGCCCAGGCGGCGATGGCCAGCAGCGCGGCCGGGGGGTAGAGCCCCAGCAGCATGCCGGCGGCGGTGGCGACACCCTTACCGCCGCGGAAGCGGAAGTACAGTGGAAACAGATGGCCGAGGACGGCATAGAGCCCCACCCAGGCCTGTTGTTGCAGGGACAAGCCCGCGAGGTGGGCGATCAGCACAGGTGCCAGGCCTTTGCACAGGTCTCCCAGCAGGGTCAGGACTGCGAGTTTCTTGCCGGCCAGGCGCAGCATGTTGGTGGCGCCGGCATTACCCGAGCCACTCATTCGCGGGTCGGGATTACCCGTAAGGCGGCTGAGCAAAATGGCGAAGGACAGAGAGCCGAGCAGGTAGGCGAAAATCGCCAGTAACCAAAACATGCTAACTATTCCGGGCGAGGAAGCCCTGATTCTAACGGCGCATTGCGCCCTTGTCGTGCTGCGGAGAAGAGTGCTTGGACAGAGTGTTTATCGAAGGGCTGGAAGTGGACACCGTGATTGGTGCCTACGACTGGGAGCGCGGCATCCGACAGTGCCTGCGTCTTGATCTGAGCTTTGCCTGGGACAATCGCCCGGCAGCTGCTGGAGATGATCTGACGCTGGCATTGGACTATGCCAGTGTCTCCACCCGGATCCAGGCGTTTGCCGAGCATGCCCAGTACCAGTTGGTGGAAACCTTTGCCGAGCGTCTTGCCGAGGTTCTGATGAATGAATTTCACATCCCTTGGTTGCGCTTGAAACTGACCAAGCCTGGCGCCGTCCCGGCTGCCTCTGGTGTGGGTGTGGAGATCGAGCGCGGATGTCGCTGACTCAGGTGTATCTGGGGCTCGGTAGCAATATCGAGCGTGAAGTTCATCTGCGGGCCGGGCTCGATGCCCTGGCCGGTTTTCTGGTGGATATGCGTTGCTCGCCGGTGTTCGAAAGCCAGCCGGTGGGGATCAAGAGCGGCCCGTTTTTCAACCTGGTGGTGACGGCTTTTACCGACTTGCCTCTGATCGAGCTGGACCGGCGCCTGAAGTTCATCGAGGCCGATAACGGCCGTTATGCCCCTGATCGTAAAGGCCTGCCGCTGGATATCGATGTATTGCTCTACGGTGAACTGACCGGCAATTTCGATGGCCTGATCCTGCCCCGGGCAGAGATTCTGAAGAACGCCTTCGTGCTCTGGCCGCTGTCGCTGATGGCGCCCGAGCGGGTGCATCCGCTGGCGGGCAAGAGCCTCGGGGCGCTCTGGGCCGAGGCGCAGATCGATCAGGTGCTGGCCCCGGTCGCCTTCCAATGGCGGGGCATGCAACTGACCCCACCAGACCTGTAGCTGCGCTCGACTAATCGCGGACCCGGCGGGGCGGTTCGCGACTCACTCAAGGCGCGTGCTGTTCCTTGTAGGCCTTGATGACCTTCAGTCGTTCCAGCCTTAGTGCCTCGCCCAGTTGCGGCCCCTTGAACCTCTGTTCCAGCAAGGGTTGAACCGCCACCTCGCGCGCCGCCTCGGCGGCTCCTCGCAGGTAATCGGCTTGCGGATAAGGCCGCGACTCCAGCCCAAGACGGCCGCGAGCATCCATTTCGCATGCCGCTATGAACTCTTCGAAACGCTGTGGGCGTCGGAACACGTCGAAACTTTGCAATAGTTCCAGGAGTGTCGAGGCCTTGAGTTCCAGCGCCTTGTGGCCGTGGGTATGGTACTGGCCCACCAGCAGTGCCAACTCCTGGCATTCCCGGGGCGCCTTGAAGCGTTCATTGACCGCCTTGATCAGTTCCAGGCCTGTGCGCTCATGGCCAATGTGCCGTGGCCACTCCTCCTCGGGTGTCAGGCCTTTGCCCAGGTCGTGGAGCAGGCAGGCCCAGCGCACGCTGAGGGGTTGCTGATGCAACGCGGCTTGCAGCAGAACGCTGAGGGTGTGCGCGCCGGTGTCTATCTCCGGGTGATGGACCGCGGGTTGAGGTACGCCGAACAGTGCGTCGATTTCGGGCATCAGCACCGCCAGCGCGCCGCAGTCGCGCAATACCTGGATAAAGACCTGGGGCTGATCCTCCATCAGGGCGCGAGATATCTCTTTCCAGCTGCGTTCGGCCGTCAGGGCCTGAAGCTCACCGGATTCACTGAGTTCGCGCATCAGCTCGAGTGTCTCTGGCGCCACGCGAAAACCCAGCCCGGCGTAGCGGGCGGCGAAGCGGGCGACCCGCAGTACTCGCAGGGGATCTTCGGCGAATGCCGGGGAAACGTGGCGCAATAGCCGCTCTTCAAGGTCCTTCTGACCGTTGTAGGGATCGGTGAGGCGGCCCTGTTCATCTTCGGCCATGGCGTTGATGGTCAGGTCGCGACGGATCAGGTCCTCTTCCAGAGTGACTTCCGGGCTGGCATGGAAGGTGAAACCGCCATAACCCCGCCCACTCTTGCGCTCGGTGCGGGCCAGGGCATATTCCTCGCCGCTCTTGGGGTGCAGGAACACCGGGAAGTCCGCGCCCACGGGGCGAAAGCCCTTGGCGAGCATCTCCTCTGCGCTGGCACCCACTACCACCCAGTCGATATCGGTAACCGGCCTGCCGAGCAGGCGGTCGCGCACGGCGCCGCCGACTTTGTAAATCCGCATAAAAAAACCTCCGTTAGCGCGACAGGATAACCCTTGTATCGCGCATCCGGAGGCTTGTTATCGGGCTTAAAGGTGGATAACTGCCAGGTCCAGGCGACCGTAGTCGTTTTCGTTGTGATCGCTCTTTGGCGGTACGTGGTGGGTTTTCATCACCTGGTCGCCCTGCAGGGTTTCCAGGTGAATGTCGAAGCCCCAGAGGCGGTGCAGGTGCTTGAGCACTTCGTCGGTGGAATCCCCCAGGGGTTTACGGTCGTGTTGCTGATGACGCAGGGTCAAGGAGCGGTCGCCCCGGCGGTCGATGCTCCAGATCTGCACGTTGGGTTCGCGGTTGCCCAGGTTGTATTGCGCGGCCAGGGTTTCACGGATGATCCGATAGCCGCTTTCATCATGGATTGCCGGTACCAGCAGGTCGTCCTTCTGGTCGTCGTCCATGATGCTGAACAGCTTGAGATCGCGGATGACCTTGGGCGACAGGTACTGCAGGATGAAGCTCTCGTCCTTGAAGCTGCTCATGGCGAACTTGATGCTCGACAGCCAGTCGGTGCCGGCCAGTTCCGGGAACCAGCGCCGGTCCTCTTCCGTGGGCTCCTCGCAGATGCGTCGGATGTCGCGGTACATGGCAAAGCCCAGGGCATAGGGGTTGATGCCGTTGTAGTAGGGGCTGTCGAAGCCTGGCTGGAATACCACGCTGGTATGGGAGGTGAGGAATTCCATCATGAAGCCATCGGTGACCAGGCCTTCGTCGTACAGATCGTTCATCAAGGTGTAGTGCCAGAAGGTAGCCCAGCCTTCGTTCATCACCTGGGTCTGGCGTTGCGGGTAGAAGTACTGGGCGATCTTGCGCACGATGCGCACGATCTCGCGTTGCCAGGGCTCCAGCAGTGGCGCGTGTTTTTCGATGAAATAGAGGATATTTTCCTGAGGTTCGGCGGGGAAGCGCGCATTGTCCTTGTCGCTGTACTTGTCCGCACCCTTGGGAATGGTGCGCCACAGGTCGTTGATCTGTTTCTGCAGGTGTTCCTCCCGGTCTTTCTGCCGGCGCCGTTCTTCTTCGGCGGAAATCGGGTAGGGCCGCTTGTAGCGGTCGACACCGTAGTTCATCAAGGCATGGCAGGAGTCCAGCAGATCTTCCACGGCATCGATGCCATGGCGCTCCTCGCATTGCATGATGTACTGCTTGGCGAACACCAGGTAGTCGATGATCGAGCTGGCATCGGTCCAGGTGCGGAACAGGTAATTGCCCTTGAAGAAGCTGTTATGGCCATAGCAGGCGTGAGCCACCACCAGCGCCTGCATGCAGATGGTGTTCTCTTCCATCAGATAGGCAATGCAAGGGTCGGAGTTGATGACGATTTCGTAGGCCAGGCCCATCTGGCCCCGGCTGTAGGATTTTTCGGTGCTGAGGAAGTGCTTGCCGTAGGACCAGTGGTGATAGCCCAGGGGCATGCCCACCGAGGCATAGGCGTCCATCATCTGCTCGGCGGTGATCACTTCGATCTGGTTGGGATAGGTGTCCAGGGCATAGCGGGCCGCGATACGGCTGATTTCACGGTCGTAGGCCTGGATCAGCTCGAAGGTCCATTCCGAGCCGGTGGAGATGGGTTGGCGCTTCTGCTCTCTGGCGGTCATGTCACTAACCTGCGCTGGAAGAGTTCACGGAAGACCGGATAGATGTCTCCGGCCGAAACCAGTTGTTGCTGGGCGAATGTATCGGAATAGGCCTCGGCGATGCGTTCGTACTCGAACCACAGGGCCTGGTGCTCGCGCGGGGTGATTTCCACGTAGGTGTAGTACTGCACGAACGGCATGATCTGGTTGATCAGGATGTCGCGGCAGATCGGCGAGTCGTCGTTCCAGTTGTCGCCATCGGAGGCCTGGGCAGCGTAGATGTTCCACTCGTTGCTCGGGTAGCGTTCGGCCATGATCTCCTGCATCAGCTTCAGGGCGCTGGAGACGATGGTGCCGCCGGTTTCCCGGGAATAAAAGAATTCCTCCTCGTCCACTTCCCGGGCACTGGTGTGGTGGCGGATGAACACGACGTCGATCTTGTCGTAGTTGCGCTTGAGGAACAGGTACAGAAGGATGAAGAAACGCTTGGCGATGTCTTTGGTGGCCTGGGTCATGGAGCCAGAAACGTCCATCAGGCAGAACATCACCGCCTTGGAGCTGGGGTTGGGCTGTTTCACCAGCAGGTTGTACTTGAGGTCGAAGGTGTCGAGGAAGGGCACGCGGTGAATCCGGGCACTCAGGCGCTCGATTTCCGCCTCAAGCTCCTGGATATCGCCGAAATTGTCCGGTTCTTCCCGCTTCAGGCGCGCCAGTTCTTCCTTGGCTTCCCGCAGCTTGGCCCGGCTGCTGCCGGACAAGGCAATGCGTCGCGCGTGGGCCGACCGCAAGGTACGGATGATATTGATCCGAGCCGGGTTGCCTTCGTTGCTGATCCCGGCTCGTACGGTCTTGAAGGTGTCGGTTCCGGTCAGGTTGCGTTTCACCAGGTTGGGCAGTTCCAGGTCCTCGAACATGAATTCGAGGAATTCCTCCTGGGTGATCTGGAACACGAACTCGTCCATGCCTTCGCCGGAATTGCCGGCCTTGCCCCGGCCGCCACCGCCCCCACCGCCGCCTTGAGGCCTGGCAATGTGCTCGCCGGCAGTGAATTCCTTGTTGCCAGGGTGAACCACGGTCTGCTTGCCGCCACGGCCGTGGTGCAGCACCGGCTCGTCGATATCCCGCCCGGGAATGCTGATTTGCTCGCCGTGCTCCATGTCGGTGATGGAGCGCCGGCTAACCGCCTCTTCGACGGCCTTTTTAATGTGGTCACGGTAGCGCCGCAGAAACCGCTGGCGGTTTACCGTGCTCTTGTTCTTGCCATTGAGACGTCGGTCGATCACATAGCTCATGGGCCCCTCCGGGGAGCTTCAAGACATAAGCTTCAAGCGGTAGGCAGCGTTGCAGCAGAGCCCCCAAGGGCTCTACGGCAAGGTGCCCGCAGCTTGGGGCTAGAAGCTTGCAGCTGCTTTACTGCGACTTTCTGACCCGCAGATACCATTCGGATAGCAGCCGTACCTGTTTGTCGGTGTAGCCGCGCTCGACCATTCGTGTGACGAAGTCGTTGTGCTTCTGCTGATCCTCCTTGCTCGCCTTGGCGTTGAAGCTGATGACCGGCAACAGGTCCTCGGTGTTGGAGAACATTTTCTTCTCGATGACCACCCGCAGCTTCTCGTAGCTGAGCCAGGTGGGGTTCTTGCCGTTGTTGTTGGCCCGGGCGCGCAGGACGAAATTGACGATTTCGTTGCGGAAATCCTTCGGGTTGCTGATCCCGGCCGGTTTTTCGATCTTTTCCAGTTCCTCGTTGAGGGCCACGCGATTGAGGATTTCGCCGGTCTCCGGATCGCGGTATTCCTGATCCTGGATCCAGAAGTCCGCATAGAGCACGTAGCGGTCGAAGATGTTCTGGCCGTACTCGCTGTAGGACTCGAGGTAGGCGGTCTGGATCTCCTTGCCGATGAATTCGATATAGCGCGGTGCCAGATATTCCTTGAGGAAGCGCAGGTAGCGCTCACGGGTTTCTGCCTGGAACTGCTCTTGCTCGATCTGTTGTTCCAGCACGTACAGCAGGTGCACCGGGTTCGCCGCCACTTCGTGAGGGTCGAAGTTGAAGACCTTCGACAGGATCTTGAAGGCAAAGCGAGTCGACAACCCGTTCATCCCCTCGTCGACGCCGGCGCTGTCACGGTACTCCTGGATCGACTTGGCCTTGGGATCGGTGTCCTTGAGGTTTTCGCCGTCATACACCCGCATCTTCGAGTAGATGTTGGAGTTCTCCGGTTCCTTGAGGCGCGAAAGCACGGTGAACTGCGCCAGCATCTTCAGGGTGTCGGGGGCGCAGTGGGCCTTGGCCAGGGAGCTGTTGAACAGTAGCTTGTCGTAGATCTTCACCTCATCGGTGACCCGCAGGCAGTACGGCACCTTGACGATATAGATCCGGTCGATGAAGGCTTCGTTGTTCTTGTTGTTGCGGAAGGTGTGCCATTCCGATTCGTTGGAGTGCGCCAGCAGAATGCCGGTAAACGGAATCGCCCCCAGGCCCTCGGTGCTGTTGTAGTTGCCTTCCTGAGTCGCGGTCAGCAGTGGGTGCAGCACCTTGATCGGTGCCTTGAACATTTCGACGAATTCCATCAGGCCCTGGTTGGCCCGGCACAGCGCCCCGGAGTAGCTGTAGGCGTCGGCGTCGTTCTGGGGGAATTCTTCCAGCTTGCGGATATCCACCTTGCCCACGAGGGCCGAGATGTCCTGGTTGTTCTCATCCCCAGGCTCGGTCTTGGCCACGGCAATCTGGTTGAGGATCGACGGATAGAGTTTCACCACTCGGAACTGGCTGATGTCACCGCCGAACTCCGACAGGCGCTTGGTGGCCCAGGGCGACATGATGGTGTTGAGGTAACGCCGGGGAATGCCGAAGTCTTCTTCGAGAATCGCGCCATCTTCCGTGGCGTTGAACAGGCCCAGCGGTGATTCGAAGACCGGAGAGCCCTTGATGGCGTAGAAGGGCACTTTCTCGATCAGTTGCTTGAGTTTCTCGGCGAGGGAGGATTTACCACCGCCCACCGGCCCCAGCAGATAGAGGATCTGTTTCTTTTCTTCCAGGCCCTGAGCGGCATGACGGAAGTAGGAGACGATCTGATCGATGCATTCTTCCATGCCATGGAAGTCTTCGAACGCCGGATAGCGGCGAATCACTTTGTTGGAGAAGATTCGCGACAGCCTCGAATTGGTCGAGGTATCCAGCAATTCGGGCTCGCCGATGGCCAGCAGCAGGCGCTCGGCGGCCGAGGCGTAGGCGCTTCGATCCTTCTTGCACAGCTCCAGGTATTCCTGCAGCGAAAACTCTTCCTGGCGTGTGGATTCGAAGCGTTGTTGGAAGTGGCTAAAAATACTCATGACGTCACCTCGCTCGATACGTGGAGCCGGCGTCGGATCAGTCAGTCAAGTGCTGGCATGCAGCTGAGTTTCCAGCTGCTGTTTACCCCCCAGAACACTTTCAAAGCTATCGACCTTGAAAGCTAGTACCGATGACCCGCTCGCCGGTGTACCGGCTCTCCCCTGATTTGGATGGCCTGAGGCTAAGGATAGTTCGGAATCCGGGAGGTCAAGGCGAGATGGGGAATTAGTTGCCCGCTACCGTTCGTCTGGTGCTGCGTCAGCCCGCGTCGTACGCGGGCTAGAGCGTCGGAAAAAAATTATTCAGGGTTGCCCTGAGCGGTTTCCGCTGGATAAGTGCTGCGCCACAGTTCGAAGCCGCCATCCAGGCTGTAGACGTCGGAAAAGCCCTGGCTGACCAGGTAGGCTGCCGCGCTCTGGCTCGAGTTTCCGTGGTAGCAAACCACCACTAGCGGAGCGTCGAGGTCAGCCGCGCGGATGAAGTCGGAAATGGAGTGATTGTCCAGGTGTTGCGAGCCACTGATGTGGTTCAGTGCGTAGGTTTGCGGATCGCGGATGTCCACCACCACGGCACCTTGCTCGCGCAGTGCCTGGGCCTGTTCTGGGGGGATGCGTTTGAATTCGCTCATGGCGGGCTCCTGGAGCTTGATAATCAGCGCCGGCTAGCGCTTTGCCGGTGCCGGCAGGGGTTCGGGGGAAAGAGCGGCGGTGCGGCCTTGGGCATCGCAGTCGCAGGTCAGGCGTACGCCGCTATCGACATTCAGCAGGGTCATGGCCCCGCCCCAGACGCAGCCGCTGTCCAGGGCGAAGATGCCGGGCTCGTTGCAATGGCCTTCCAGGGCTGCCCAGTGGCCGAAGATGATCTTCAGGTCCCGGGTCTTGCGCTCCTTGTGGCTGAACCAGGGGGCGTAGCCCGGTGGCGCGGTGTCCAGGCCCTCCTTGCTCTTGAGGTCCAGCTTGCCGTCGCTGGTACAGAAGCGCATGCGGGTGAAGTAGTTGGTGATGACCCGCAGGCGAGTCACGCCTTTGAGATCACTGTCCCATTTCGCTGGATCATTGCCATACATACCGTCCAGGAAGGGGTCGAAGAGGTTGTCGTCGCGCAACGCTTCTTCGACCTCGGCGGCACATTTCTGGGCTTTCTTCAGCGACCACTGGGGGGCTATGCCGGCGTGCACCATGGCGATGTTGCGGGCTTCGTCGTAATGCATCAGCTTCTGCTGGCGCAGCCACTGCAAGAGCTCCTCGCAATCGGGAGCCTCCAGGATCTCGCGCAGAGTGTCGGATTTCTTCAGGCGCTCGACGTTGCGCCAGACGGCCAGCAGGTGCAGGTCGTGATTGCCCAGCACGCAGACCAGCGAGTCGCGGATCGAATACAGGTAGCGCAGGGTTTCCAGCGACTGCGGGCCACGGTTGACCAGGTCGCCCACCAGCCACAGGCGATCCCGGGCGGGATCGAAGGCTACTTGTTCAAGCAGGCATTGCAGAGGTTCCAGGCAGCCTTGCAGGTCGCCGACGGCGTAGGTCGCCATCAGTGCAAGGCTCCGGGCACGGCCAGGCGGAAGGGCGCAATGACGGCGTCGAACTGTTTGCCATCCTCGGCGAGCATCTGATAGCTGCCCTGCATGTTGCCAACCCGGGTGGTCATTACCGTGCCGCTGCTGTAGGTGTGGCTTTTGCCTGCGGCGATCAGCGGTTGCTGGCCCACCACGCCGGCACCACGGACCTCTTCGACATGCCCGTCGCCATCGGTGATCACCCAGTGCCGGGACAGCAGCTTGGCTGGAAGCGAGCCATTGTTCTGCACGGTGATGGTGTAGGCGAAAGCGAAGCGGTTCTGCTCGGGTTGCGATTGGTCTGCCAGAAAGCGAGTGACGACGCTGACGTCGACCTGGTAACGAGGATCGGACATGCAAGAGGCCTTTAAAGCAAAGCGGGACGCGGGACGGGACTGATGGAGGTCAGTCTAGGTCAAGTATCGGGTAGTAGACCAGACATCCCGTCTGGCGTCCTACCCGATATCAGCCGAGGGCGTTTCAGTCGGCGGCGGGCTTGGGCTGGTCTGCCAGCTGATCGGCCAGGCGCACGAAGGCGGCCAGGTCCAGTTGCTCGGGACGCAGGCTGCCGTCGACGCCGGCCGCCTCGATCTCGGCGCTGCTGAGCAGTGCCTTGAGGGTGTTGCGCAGGGTCTTGCGGCGCTGGTTGAAGGCTTCGCGGACGATGCGCTCGAGCAGGCGATGATCCTTGGCCGGGTGGGGCAGTACGGCGTGGGGCACCAGGCGCACGATCGCCGAGTCGACTTTTGGCGGCGGATTGAAGGCGCCCGGGCCGACGTTGAACAGGTGCTCCACACGGCAGTGATACTGGACCATGATCGAAAGACGGCCCCAGTCACCACCGCCAGGGCCGGCAGCCAGGCGTTCGACCACTTCCTTTTGCAGCATGAAGTGCATGTCGCGGATCAGGCCGGCGTTCTGCAGCAGGTGGAAGATCAGCGGAGTAGAGATGTTGTAGGGCAGGTTGCCGACCACCCGCAGGCTGCCTGGCGCTGCGCCCAGGGTGTTGAAGTCGAACTTCAGGGCGTCGCCCTGGTGCAGGTTGAAGTTGCTCTTGCCGGCGAATTGCTGGTTGAGGATCGGGATCAGGTCCTTGTCCAGTTCCACCACGTCCAGCTGGGCGCCGCTGCCCAGCAGGCCCTCGGTCAGGGCGCCCTGGCCCGGGCCGATTTCCAGCATGCGGTCCTCGGGCTTGGCGTGGATGGACCGCAGGATGCGGTCGATGACGCCAGCGTCATGCAGGAAGTTCTGGCCGAAGCGCTTGCGCGCCCGGTGTTGGTATTGCTCGGTCATATACGGTTCTCGGCCATCTGGTAGGCGGTTTCCAGGGCGACCTGCAGGCTGCCGGTGTCGATCTTGCCGCTGCCGGCCAGGTCCAGGGCGGTGCCGTGGTCGACGGAGGTGCGGATGATCGGCAAGCCGAGCGTCACGTTGACGGCCGCGCCGAAGCCTTTGTATTTCAGCACAGGCAAGCCTTGGTCGTGGTACATCGCCAGCACTGCGTCGCAGTGCTCCAGATATTTGGGGGTAAACAGAGTGTCGGCAGGCAACGGACCGCGCAGGTCCATGCCTTCGGTACGCAGGCGCTCTAGGGTAGGTTCGATGATGTCGATTTCTTCGCGGCCCAGGTGACCGCCTTCACCGGCGTGGGGGTTGAGCCCGCAGACCAGGATGCGTGGCCGGGCGATGCCGAACTTGTGCTGCAGGTCGGCATGCAGGATCCGCGTGACCCGCTCCAGGCGCTCGACAGTGATGGCGTCGGCGATTTCCCGCAAGGGCAGGTGGGTGGTTACCAGCGCCACGCGCAGGCCGTGGGTGGCCAGCATCATCACCACTTGCTCGGTGTGGGTCAGGTCGGCGAGGAATTCGGTATGGCCGGAAAAGGCGATCCCGGAGTCGTTGATCACGCCTTTGTGCACGGGGGCGGTGATCATGCCGGCAAAGTGCCCGTCCAGGCAGCCCTGGCCGGCGCGGGTCAGGGTTTGCAGGACAAAAGCCGCATTGGCCTGGTCCAGCTGGCCGCTGATCACAGGTTTGGCCAGGGGCGTGTCCCAGACATACAGGCTGTTCGCCGGGGCGGGTTCAGTCGGCAGTTGCTCCAGGGTTACCGGCAGCAGATCGACGGCCACGCCCAGCTGCGCGGCCCGCTCTAGGAGCAGGTCGCGGCTGGTAATGGCAATCAGGGGGTGAGGCTGGGGTTGCGAAGCGAGCAGCAGGCACAGGTCAGGACCTATACCCGCCGGTTCGCCGGGTGTCAGAGCGAAACGTCTGGGTTTCACTGTGCGGCCTGTTCAGCGCCGGGCAGCTTGATTTCGACGTAGGCCTCGTCACGGATCTGCCGCAACCAGGTCTGCAGCTCTTCGTCGTACTTGCGGTTACGCAGGACGGTCATGGCTTGCTGTTCGCGGGCCTGGCTGGTGCTGTCGGTGGCGCGACGGCCAAGGACTTCCAGTACGTGCCAGCCGTAAGGGCTCTTGAAGGGCTTGGACAGTTGACCTTGTGGGGTCTTGGCCATCACTTCGCGGAATTCCGGCACCAGGGCGTTCGGGTCGATCCAGTTGAGGTCGCCGCCGTTGAGGGCGGAGCCTGGGTCTTCCGAGTAGCTTTTCGCCAGTTCGGCGAAGTCTTCGCCGGCCTCGATGCGATCGTAGAGTTTCTGCGCCAGGCGCTTGGTCTCTTCTTCGCTGCGAATTTCGCTTGGCTTGATCAGGATGTGACGCACGTGCACTTCGTCACGCACCTGATTGCCACCGCCACGCTTGTCCAGCAGCTTGAGGATGATGAAGCCGCCAGGGGTACGGGCCGGTTGGGTAATGTCGCCCACGGCCATGGCGCTCAGTTCGCGATCGAATGGAGGGGGCAGTTGAGCCGCTTTGCGCCAGCCCATGTCGCCGCCTTCCAGAGCGTTGTCGCTGCCGGAGCGGGCGATTGCCAGCTGGGCGAAGTCCGCACCCTGCTTGAGCTGCTGGTACACCTCCATGGCCTGGCGGGCAGCACTCTGAATGGCTTCGGAGTTGGCGCTTTCCGGGGTCGGGATCAGGATGTTGGCCAGGTGCAGCTCTTCGGAGAGCTGCATCTTGCCCAGGTCCGAGGCCAGGAAGTTCTTCACTTCCTGTTCCGATACCTGGATGCGTTCGGCCACACGGCGCTGGCGCACGCGGCTGATGATCATCTCGCGGCGAACCTGGTCACGGGCGTCCTCATAAGAGAGACCATCGTGGGCCAGGGCGGCACGGAATTGCTCGATGCTCATGCTGTTGCGCTGGGCAATGGTGCCGATCGCCTGGTTCAGTTCTTCATCGGTGATGCGGATGCCGGAGCGTTCGCCAATCTGCAGTTGCAGGTTTTCAACGATCAGGCGTTCCAGAACCTGTTGCTCCAGGACGCTGGTAGGCGGTACACCACCGCCACGCTTGGCGATGGTTTGCTGGACTTCGTGAACCCGTTGGTCCAACTGGCTCTGCATGACTACGTCGTTGTCGACGATGGCCACGACCTTGTCGATGGACTGTACTGCGGCGCTGGCCGCAGTACTCAGGAACAGCGCGCCCAGCATCAGCGGGCGCAGACAATCAGAAAGCTTGGTCTTCACGTTCACGATAACCTTGGATGCCTTTGTCGAGGAAGCTCTCTACTTTGGTGCCCATGACGCCACCGAGACCCTTCAGAACAATTTGGAGGAAGATGCCGCGGTCGCCTTTTTCGTTCTCCGGAGCGTTCTGACTGAACTCGTCATACTTGACCCAGTAACGGCTGATCAGGCGCAGTTTCCAGCAGCAGTTGTCGTATTCGAAACCACCGAAGGCCTCGAGCGTGCGGTTACGGTTGTAGTCGTACTGCCAACGGCTGATGGCGTTCCATTGCGGCACGATCGGCCAGATCACCGAGAAGTCATGCTGCTGGATCTTGTAGTAGTCCTTCACGTAGCCAGGCTGGCCTGGAGTGCCGTAGTCGCCACCCATTTTCCAGGTACCGCTGTTCTGGTCGTAGCGAATCTGGTCGTTGCGATAGCGATAGCCGGCGTTGACCACCTTGTTCGGGTTGTCTTCAGGCTGATAGTGGAACATCGCACTGCCGGAACGCGGGCTGTGGCTGTCCGGGTCCCAGTTGTAGTCGGCAGTTGCACGCCAGTCGCGGTTGTAGCGGTATTCGTACTCAAGTGCGTAAGGCGAGACGTTCGAGGTGGCGTCCGCGCGGGTACGGTAATCGATGCCCGGGAGCTGGACGGTACGGTCCTTGAAGTACAGAGCCTGGCCGACGCTGATGCGCTGGCGTTGGAAACCGTTGTCTTCGATCCAGCGGCTGGTCACACCCAAGGACAGCTTGTTCTCGTCGCCGACACGGTCAGAGCCGGAAAAGCGGTTGTCGCGGAACAAGGAGGCGTAGTTGAACGTGGGCTCGCCAGTATCGAATACCGGGATGTCTTTCTGATCCTCTTCAGGAACGTAGAGGTAGAACGCGCGTGGTTCCAGGGTTTGACGATAGTTCTTGCCAAACCATTGGGTGTTGCGGTCGAAGTACAGGCCACCGTCGAGGCTGGCGATCGGGACGCCGCGGTTTTGGTTTCGGCTGTAGTCGCCGCCGACATAGCGGGTGCCTGTAGCGGTCGCGTAGTTGCGTGCCGCGACGATGCCTTCTTTGCCAGTACCATCAAGATCAAGGTTGTATTGGGTGTACATGTACTTCAAGGACGGCGTCAGGTAGCCGTAGCTCCAGTTCAGCGGCAGGCTGACGCCCGGCTTGAGGTTCAGACGATCGCCATTCGCGCGGGCTAGCCCAGCGACGTTGGTATCCAGGCGTCGCGTGCCCACTGCACCGGTAACCGGATCGATCGGCCCACCGTCCTTGTCCGTATAATTGCCTGTCAGCAGATCCCGATCGAAGCGCACCAACTCGGTTTCATAAGTGAAATCCAGGCCTTGCGGATGGTACGGCAGCGCGCCGTTGAAGGTGATTTGCGGCAGCTTGTTGTACGGAGTGATGTTGGACACGCTGGCCAGCTCGTACGCCTGTACGTTCAGGCGTGCGGTGTAGCTGTCGCCACGGTAGGTCACGGCACCTTGCTGGTTGACGTAATCGGTGGACTTCACGCCGATCTGGTCGGTCTGCAGATCCTGGAAGTAGTACGGATCGCTGATCTTGGTGTAGTCGACTTCGGTCATCAGACGCGAATCAAGCCCGCCCTTGTGCTGCCAGTTGAGCATATAGCGGGTTTTTTCGTAGTCGGTCTGCTTCTTGCGATCGGTGTCGTCGTCGTTGAGGTAGGCCGCGCCGAACTGACCTTCGCTGCTTTTGGTCAGGTAGCGGAACTCGCCTTCCATCAACAGGCCGCGCTTGGCCATGTAGCGTGGGTACAACGTGGCGTCGTAGTTGGGTGCCAGGTTGAAGTAGTACGGGGTCACCAGCATGAAGCCGGTATCGCTGCCGGTACTGAAGCTAGGCGGCAGGAAGCCGGACTGGCGACGATCGTCGATCGGGAAGTAGATATACGGGGTGTAGAGCACCGGAATATCTTTGACCCGAAGGGTCACGTTGGTCGCGGTACCGAAGCCGGTGGCCGGGTTCAAGGTGATGTTGTTGCCCTTGAGCTGCCAGGCGTTGCTGTTCGGCTCGCACGTGGTGTACGTACCATCCTTGAGGCGGATGATGGCGTTTTCCGCACGCTTGGCGTACAGCGCATTACCGCGGACGCGGGATTTGTGCAGTACGTACTCGGCGTTGTCGACCTTGGCTTCACCGGTATCCAGCTGGATGTCGGCGTGGTCGCCCACCAGCAGCGCGCCATTGTCGCGTACGCGCACGTTGCCGCTTAGTTCGCCGCGGTTCTCGGCCTGATACAGGCTGGCCTCGTCGGCCTCGACCTGCATGCTGCCCTGGCGCATGACCACGTCACCGGCCAGGGTCGCCACCTGTTCTTCCTGCTGATAGCGGGAAGCCTTGGCGCCGATAAAGGTCGGAGCGTCACTTTTATTCGTCTTGTCATTCATGCCAGGACGAATCGGTTCGATATAGGAACCAGAGCAGTAAGGACCGGTCTCGGCCAATTGAGCGGCGGTGAGCTTCTCACGCGGTACCCAGTCGAGGTGGCTGTAGTCCGCACTGCGGGACTTCAGGCCACGGCCCTTGGCCTCGGTCACCAGCTTCGACTTGTCGCCGCTGGCTTCTTCGCCCGTAGCATCGGCTGCCGTGGCAACGCTGGAGCTGACCGAGTTGGCGTCGTGGACCGGGCGCGGCGGCAGTTGGGCGGCGCTGGTTTTCGGCGCACAGGCCCAGCCACCCGAAGCAGAGACTGAGCAGTCATACTGTTCCGCGGCGACCACGAAGGAAGTGGCTAGAGGTTGCAGGGCCAGCAAACTGCCGGTAACCAGCAACGGAAATTTTTTACGAAACGCGGGGGATTTCAATGCCATCTTATTAGTCCGGGCTTCCTGCGTGCCATCTGCCCGCGGTGTGGGCCGCACGCCTCTCGATGGTCTGAAAAAGATGCTGGATAATAAAGCATGACCCGCTTGACGGCTAGCGCCGTCGGAGACCCTTGTAATGCATGACCAAGATGTACGCTTGCAACACCTGAAAGTTTGGCTCGATGAGCAGTTGGCGATTGTTTATGCAACACAGGGCTGGGGTGAAGTGCCCCCGGCAACATTGACCGCAGCCAGCAGCGACGCGAGTTTCCGTCGTTATTTCCGTTGGCAGGGCGCGGGTCGCAGCTTCGTGGTGATGGACGCTCCGCCCCCCCAGGAAAACTGCAAACCCTTCGTGGATATCGCCCGTTTACTGGCGACTTGCGGCATCAACGTGCCGAAAATTTATGCAGAAGATTTGCCTCGCGGCTTCCTGTTGCTCAATGACCTGGGCAATCAGACCTACCTGGACGTGATCAACGAACATAATGCCGACGCACTGTTCGAGGATGCATTCCAGGCTTTGCTGGCCTTCCAGCAGTTGCCGATGGACACGCCCCTGCCCAGTTACGACGTGGCCCTGCTGCGCCGCGAACTGGAGCTGTTCCCCGAGTGGTACATCGGCCGTGAGCTGGGCATCAGCCTGAGTCCGCAGCAGCGCGAGCAATGGCAGCGTGCCAGCGACCTGCTGATCGACAGCGCCCTGGCGCAACCTAAGGTGCTGGTGCACCGCGACTATATGCCACGCAACCTGATGCACAGCGAACCGAACCCCGGCGTGCTGGACTTCCAGGATGCGGTCTACGGCCCGGTGACCTATGACGTGACCTGTCTGTTCAAGGATGCCTTCCTCAGCTGGCCGGAGTCCCGGGTACAAGGCTGGCTGAGCCAGTACTGGCACCAGGCGCGGGCGCGGGGTATCCCGGTGCAGGACGACTTTGACGAGTTTCTGCGGGCCAGCGACCTGATGGGCGTGCAGCGTCACCTCAAGGTGATCGGTATCTTCTCGCGGATTTGCCACCGCGATGGCAAACCACGCTACCTGGCCGACGTGCCGCGCTTCTTTGCTTATATAGAGGCGGTGACGTCCCGACGCCCCGAGCTTGCAGAGCTGTCGCAACTGCTGCTCAGCCTGCGCCAGCCGGCGGGAGCCCATGCATGAAGGCGATGATCCTGGCAGCCGGCAAGGGCGAGCGCATGCGCCCCCTGACCCTGACCACTCCCAAACCCTTGCTGCCTGTAGCGGGCATGCCGCTGATCGAGTACCACCTGCGGGCCCTGGCGGCGGCAGGTTTTCGCGACATCGTCATCAACCATGCCTGGCTCGGCCAGCAGATCGAGGATGCCCTCGGCGATGGCCAGCGCTGGGGCCTGAACATTCAGTATTCGGCCGAAGGCCAGCCGCTGGAAACCGGCGGCGGGATTTTCCAGGCATTGCCCTTGTTGGGGGACGCGCCGTTCCTGGTGGTCAATGGCGATATCTGGACCGACTACGATTTTGCCGCCCTGCGCCGGCCCCTGGCCGGGCTGGCTCATCTGGTGATGGTGGACAACCCGCCGCACCACCCCAGTGGTGGCGACTTCTGCCTGGTAAACGGCCAGTTGCACGACCGCCAGCCAGGCGTAGCGGCGCTCACGTTCAGCGGCATATCGGTGCTGCATCCGCGGTTATTCCAGGGTTGTGTTGCCGGTCCGTTCAAGCTGGCGCCGCTATTGCGCGAAGCCATGGCCCAAGGCCAGGTCAGTGGCGAACATATGCAGGGGCACTGGGTCGATGTCGGCACCGTCGAGCGTCTGGCCCAGGTTGAACACTTGCTGCAAGCGAGTCGCTGATATGTGGTGGCCAGGGACTCTGATCGGAGCCGGAGCTGGATTTGCAATCGCCAGTATTCCGGGGGCCATGCTCGGTGCGTTGCTGGGGCAGGCGCTGGACCGGCGCCTGCAACTGCACAGCTGGGCGCAGGTGCGTGAACGCCTGGGCGGTCGCCCGGCGTTGCGCAATGATGAATTGCTGTTCGTGCTGCTGGGGCGGCTGGCCAAGAGTGATGGCCGGGTGATGGACGGGCATATCCAGCAGGCGCGCCAGGAAATGCGCTCGCTGGAGATGAACGATGCGGCCCAGCGCCGGGCGATTGCCGCATTCAACCGCGGCAAGTCGGGCAATGACCGTCTGCGCGGCTATCTGCGTCGCCTCGCGGCTCAGCCCCATGCCGCCGAAGGCGTGCTGCGGGCCTGTTGGCGCATGGTCTGGGCCGACGGCCGGGTCGGGCCGGCGGAGCGCGAACTGATCCAGCTCTGGGGCAAATGGCTGGGCTGGACCCGTGAGCAGGTGCAGGCGTTGGCGCAGGACTACGGTCCGGCGAGGAAGTCACTGGCCGAAGGCGCCCTGACTTATCAAGAGGCGCTGCGCCTGTTGGGGGTTGCAGCTACCAGCGAGCCGGCGCAGATCAAGCGGGCCTATCGGCGCCTGCTCAGCCGCCATCACCCGGACAAGATCGCCGGCAACGGCGCCAGCGAGGCACAGGTGCGTGAGGCTACGGAAAAGACCCGGGAGCTGCACAGCGCCTATGCCCTGATACGCCAGCGCCGGGAATTCCGCTGAGGGTGCAGGCCGCGATTGCCGCTGCGGCAGTCGCGGCCTGTGGGCTCAGCTATCGGTGTTCTGAGGGTTCAACCAACCGCGTACCCGGCGAAACAGCTGCTCTTGCTGGGCGGTGTTGTTGCCGGGCAGGGCCTTGAGGGGAATCTGGCTGAAGTTCGAGTGCTTCAGGCGCTTGCTCGCTTGCAGTCGCTCCAGGGCGGCTTTTTGCGCCAGAGGCTTGTCGACATAGAAGAAGTCGGCAGTGGCCAGCTTCAACGTAGGCGTGATCTCCACCAGTTGCGGTTTGCCATTGGCCGGGGACTGGGCTGCTACCATCACCAGCTTCTGTACTTGGGCCGGCTGTTTCTCGCTGAGGTAGCGTGCGGCCCAGTAGGCACCCGTACCATGACCCAGGAGCACGATACTGCGGGCGTTCTGCTGTTCGGCAAAGGCCAGGGCAGCATCGACGCGGGTGAAGATGCGCTCGGCATCGGCCTTGATCTGCTCTTCCGTGCTTTCTGCTACTACCCGGTCGGCCACGTCGGCTTCGCCGCCAGCGACCTGCTCGATCGGCTTGGCCTCGGTGCTGGCATCCTTGGCGGTGTTGGCCTTGTCCGTAGGGGCCGGTGCGGCTTCGACCACCCGTGGTTGCGCGGCCTCGCTGAGCATGTCGGGCAGGGTCAGGCTCAGGCTGGCCCACTCGGTGTCCGGCAATTTGTTGCGCAAAGGTGCAATGGCTTGCGGCCAGTCAGCGGTTTCACCCGCTCCCGGGAGGATAATCACCACGCCCTTGGGGTCGCTGGTGTTGGCCGGCTTCCACAGGGCCAGGAAGGTATCGCCGCCGGCTTGCAACTGCTGCTGTTCCAGGGCGGGCAACTGGCGCTCCAGGGCGGCGGCGTCTTCCTGGCTACGCTCAGGCAGGGGTTGGCGTTGCGCCGGTTGTTCCTCGGGAGTCTTGGTTTCTGGAGCCGGGTCGGCAGCTTGCACAGAAAAGGTCCAGGGCAGGATCAGCGACAGGCACAATGCGGGCAGTGCCGAGCGGTGGACAAGGGGCATCGGATATTCCAGGCCAGAAGTAATTCCGGCAGCCTAATGGGTTGGTCAGTATTTGTCAGGGTGTGAGACTTCAGATGATGCGTTTTCGCTGCCTTCTGCTTATCGGCTGTCTGTGCCTTCCCTTGATAGGTCATGCGGCCCCGGCGCCCCAGGTGCCGACTGCGCCCTTGAGCCTGGAACAGCGCCAGTGGCTGGCGCAGCACCCCGAGTTGCGGGTGGGGCTGGTGTTGCAGGCGCCGTTCGCCCAGTACGACCGGCGCCTGCAGCGGCTGTCCGGGGCTAATGTCGAGTTGATGCAAGCCCTGGCCAAGGCGCTGAACATCGAGCTCAGCTGGCGCAACTTCCCTGACCAGGCACAGCTGGAGCGGGCCCTGCGCGACGGCGAGGTGGACATGGCCCCGGGCCTGACCCAGACCCCGGCCGGTCTGCGCCTGTGGTTGTTCAGCGACCCCTATATGCGCGTGCCGCAGCTGGTGGTCGGGGAGCGCAAGGGCGCAGGTGCGGTGGAGCTGGAAAAACTCGACAGCCAGGCCCGGGTCGCCGTGCGCATGCCCAGTGCGGTGGCCGATTACCTGCGCCTGACTTACCCCAACCTCAACCTGCAAGGAGTGCCCCTGGAGCGCCAGGCCCTGCAGTTGCTGCTGAGCCAGCAGGCCCGCTACGCGGTGGTGGACGAGGCTCAGCTCAGTCGCCTTTCGGGGGAGGCGGAGTTCGCCGGGCTGGCCGTGGTGGGGGATATCGGCCTGCCGCAATTGCTGCGGGTAGCCACTCGCCGCGATTGGCCGGAACTGGCGAGCATTGTCGAAGCGGCCTTGCATGCGATCCCGGCCAAGGAGCTGGAGCAGCTCCATGGCCGCTGGCTGCAGCCCAAGTACCCGCGGCTTGGCGAGTCCCCCGGAGTCTGGCAGAACCTCAGCCTGCTGTTGGTGATCCTGCTGCTGGCGAGTCTGGCGATCGTCTTCTGGCAGCGCCGCCAGCAGCGCAGCCTGGAGCAGCGCCTGCTGGCGGCGCGGGAGGACATCGCCTTGCGTGCCGCCAGCGAGGAAGCCCTGCGCCTGACCCAGTTCTCCATCGATCAGAGCACCGTGGGCATTCTCTGGGTCAATTGGGACAGCCATGTGCGCTACGCCAACCGGGCAGCCGAAGAGATGCTCGGTTACCCGGCGGGCGGGGTGATCGACCGGCCGCTGATCGATTTCGAGCCCAACCTGCATATGGATCGCTGGCTCAACCTGTGGAAGCGGGCCCGGGCCAGCGAGGAGGGCGTGCAAAGTTTCGAGACCCAGTGTGTGCGTGCCGATGGCAGCATCCTGCCGGCTGACGTGTCCCTGAGCTTCCTGCGCTTTCGCGACAGCGAATACCTGGTGGTCTATCTCAATGACGTGACCGAGCGCCGTCGCGCGCTGGCGGCCCTGCGCGAAAGCGAGGCGCGTCTGCAGGGGATTGCAGCCAACGTGCCGGGCCTGGTGTTCCGCCTGGAGCGGGCGCCGGTCACCGGGCAGATCGACTTCGCCTATATCAGCGAAGGCAGCGAGACCCTGGTGGGCTACTCGCCAGCAGTGCTGGCCCACCGGGACAAGGGCCTGCGCAGCCTGGTGCACCCGGACGACAAGGCCAGCTATCACCAGACCCAGGACCAGGCCCTGGACACCGACAGCGACTGGTCCTGGCAGGGCCGCATCCTCACTCGCCAGGGCCAGCAGCGCTGGGCCGAGATCAAGGCCATCACCCGGCGCCTGGATGACGGCGCGTTTGTCTGGGACGGCATTGTCTGGGACATCAGCGAAAGCAAGCGCATCGAGCTGGAACTGGCCAGCTCCCGTGAACAGTTGCGGGAGCTGTCGGCGCACCTGGAAAGCGTGCGCGAAGAGGAAAAGGCCCGCATTGCCCGGGAAGTCCATGACGAACTGGGGCAGATGCTGACTGTGCTCAAGCTGGAAACGTCCATGTGTGAGCTGGCCTATGCCCAGCTCGACCCGGGCCTGCATGAACGCCTCAACAGCATGAAGCGCCTGATCGCCCAGCTGTTCCAGCTGGTGCGGGATGTGGCTACCGCACTGCGGCCGCCGATCCTCGATGCGGGCATCGCCTCGGCCATCGAATGGCAGGCCCGCCGGTTCGAGGCCCGCACCCAGATCCCTTGCCTGGTGCAGGTGCCGGACAACCTGCCGCGCTTGAGCGACGCCAAGGCCGTCGGCCTGTTCCGTATCCTCCAGGAGGCCCTGACCAATGTCATGCGCCATGCCCAGGCGCATACTGTGGAACTCACCCTGACCCTGGAAGCACACGAGCTGTGCATGAGCATCAGCGATGACGGCCTGGGCTTCGACACCGCTTCGGCGCGCCCGACGTCCTTTGGCTTGGTAGGCATGCGCGAGCGGGTGCTGATCATGGGCGGGAGCCTGTCGCTGCACAGTGAGCGGGGCGAAGGCACCACCCTGAGTGTCCGGGTGCCCCTGGACCAAGAACAATAATGAGGAGACACGCGTGATCCGTGTACTGGTAGCCGAAGACCACACCATCGTTCGCGAAGGCATCAAGCAACTGATTGGCCTGGCCAAGGACCTGGTCGTGGTGGGCGAGGCGAGCAACGGCGAGCAGTTGCTGGAGACCCTGCGTCAGGTGCCCTGCGAAGTGGTGCTGCTGGATATCTCCATGCCCGGGGTGAACGGCCTGGAGGCCATTCCGCGGATCCGTGCCCTGAGCAATCCGCCGGCGATCCTGGTGCTGTCGATGCACGACGAGGCGCAGATGGCCGCCCGGGCGCTGAAGATCGGCGCTGCCGGCTACGCCACCAAGGACAGTGATCCGTCGCTGCTGCTGACGGCCATTCGCAAGGTGGCATCCGGCGGCCGCTATATCGACCCGGACCTGGCTGACCGTATGGTCTTCGAGGTCGGCCTGACCGATACCCGGCCCTTGCATTCGCTGCTTTCCGAGCGTGAATTCTCGGTTTTCGAGCGCCTGGCCCAGGGCGCCAATGTCAACGACATTGCCCAGCAACTGGCCCTGAGCAGCAAGACCATCAGTACCCACAAGGCGCGGCTGATGCAGAAGCTCAACATCACCTCCCTGGCCGAACTGGTGAAATACGCCATGGAACACAAGCTGCTCTGACACCCTCTGCGGTGCTCTCCCTCCCCTTGGGGGAGGGCACTTATCCATTTGCGACATTCCGCGCTTTCAGGCTTTCGCCGTTTCTTGCCGCTTGCAGCCTGCCGTTTGCCTCCGCCCTTATCCAATCGCGCCATTCTTGTAGGGCAATCCCTACACGCAACCTTCCAGAGGGCTGAGGCGAATCTCTCCTGGCCCCCGATTTGCGCGCTCTGCAGGCTCCTCTAGGCTTGTTCCACAGCCGTCTAAAACAAAAGGTGCGGGTATGAGCGAGGTCGTTTCAAGTGCTGGGGCCAACGATGTTCTGGTCAGCTTTCGTGGTGTCCAGAAGAGCTACGACGGCGAGAACCTGATCGTCAAAGACCTCAACCTGGAAATTCGCAAAGGCGAGTTCCTCACCCTGCTGGGGCCGTCCGGTTCCGGCAAGACCACCAGCCTGATGATGCTGGCCGGTTTCGAAACCCCGACCGCCGGCGAGATCCAGCTGGCCGGGCGCTCGATCAACAATGTGCCGCCGCACAAGCGCGACATCGGCATGGTGTTCCAGAACTACGCGCTGTTCCCCCACATGACCGTGGCCGAGAACCTGGCCTTTCCGCTGTCGGTGCGCGGCCTCGGCAAGACCGACATCAGCGAGCGGGTCAAGCGCGTGCTGAGCATGGTCCAGCTCGACGCTTTCGCCCAGCGCTACCCGGCCCAGCTGTCCGGTGGCCAGCAGCAGCGGGTGGCCCTGGCCCGGGCCCTGGTGTTCGAGCCACAGCTGGTGCTGATGGACGAACCCCTTGGTGCCCTCGACAAGCAACTGCGCGAACACATGCAGATGGAGATCAAGCACCTGCACCAGCGCCTGGGCGTGACCGTGGTCTATGTGACCCACGACCAGGGCGAAGCCCTGACCATGTCCGACCGGGTGGCGGTGTTCCACCAGGGCGAGATCCAACAGATCGCGCCGCCGCGCACTCTCTACGAAGAGCCGAAGAACACCTTCGTCGCCAACTTCATCGGCGAGAACAACCGCCTCAACGGCCGCCTGCACAGCCACAACGGCGAGCGTTGCGTGGTGGAGCTGGGGCGTGGCGAGAAGGTCGAGGCGCTGGCGGTGAATGTCGGCCAGGTCGGCGGCCCGGTGACCTTGTCCATCCGCCCGGAGCGGGTGAGCCTCAACGGTTCCAGCGAAAGCTGCGTCAACCGCTTCTCCGGCCGGGTGGCGGAATTCATCTATCTGGGCGACCACGTCCGGGTGCGCCTGGAAGTCTGCGGCAAGAGCGACTTCTTCGTGAAACAGCCGATTGCCGAGCTCGATCCTGCGCTGGCAGTAGGTGACGTGGTGCCGCTTGGCTGGCAAGTCGAGCACGTTCGCGCGCTCGACCCGCTTCTAGAGGCGAATTGATCGCCCCCCTGCAACACCAACCTGCACGTGGAGAACACAATAAATGTTGAGATCCCTGAAATTCACCGCCCTGGCACTGGGCATGATGGGTGCGGCGCACGCCATGGCGGCGGGCCCGGACCTGACCGTGGTGTCCTTTGGCGGGGCGAACAAGGCGGCCCAGGTCAAGGCCTTCTATGCCCCTTGGGAAGCGGCGGGCAAGGGCAAGATCATCGCCGGCGAATACAACGGCGAGATGGCCAAGATCAAGGCCATGGTCGACACCAAGAGCGTGTCCTGGGACCTGGTAGAAGTGGAGTCCCCGGAACTGTCCCGCGGTTGCGACGAGGACATGTTCGAGCAACTGGACCCGGCGCTGTTCGGTAACAGCGAAGACTACGTCAAGGGCGCGATCCAGCCGTGCGGCGTGGGCTTTTTCGTCTGGTCCACGGTACTGGCCTACAACGCCGACAAGCTGAAAACCGCTCCGAGCAGTTGGGCTGATTTCTGGGACGTCAAGCAGTTCCCGGGCAAGCGCGGCCTGCGCAAGGGCGCCAAGTACACCCTGGAGTTCGCCCTGATGGCCGACGGCGTCGCGCCCAAGGACGTGTACAAGGTCCTGGCCGGCAAGGATGGCCAGGACCGCGCCTTCAAGAAACTCGATGAGCTCAAGCCCTACATTCAGTGGTGGGAAGCCGGCGCCCAGCCGCCGCAGTACCTGGCTTCCGGCGACGTGGTCATGAGCTCGGCCTACAACGGCCGGATCGCCGCGGTGCAGAAGGAAAGCAACCTGAAAGTGGTGTGGAACGGCGGCATCTACGACTTCGACGCCTGGGCCATTCCAAAAGGCCTGGACAAGGCTCGCGCCGAAGCGGCGAAGAAGTTCATCGCCTACTCGGTGCAACCGCAGCAGCAGAAGACCTATTCGGAGAATATCGCCTACGGCCCGGCCAACACCCAGGCCGTGCCGCTGCTGGCCAAGGACATCCTCAAGGACATGCCGACCACTCCGGAAAACATCGCCAACCAGGTGCAGATCGACGTCAGCTTCTGGGCTGACAACGGTGAGCAACTGGAACAGCGCTTCAACGCCTGGGCAGCCAAGTAACCACCCCCTGCCGTTGTAGGAGCGAGCTTGCTCGCGAAGGCGTCATCAGCATCAACCTTGATGGTGAAGCACAGCCTTCGATGCGCGGCCAAGCCCGCTCCTGCCGCCTGGTGGTTTGTATTCGAAAGATCGATTCGCGGAGTTTGTCATGACCATCACCGTTCCCCTGAACGCGGTCACCGGCCCGACCCTCAAGCAGCGGCTGGCCCGTGCCGAGCGGGTCAACCGCTGGAAGGCCCAGGCGCTGATCGCGCCCCTGGTGCTGTTTCTGCTGCTGGTGTTCCTGGTACCGATCGTGGCGCTGCTGTACAAGAGCGTCGGCAACCCGGAAGTGGTCGGCGGCATGCCGCGTACTGTGGCGGCCGTGAGTGCCTGGGACGGTCGTGGCCTGCCTGCCGAAGGGGCCTACAAGGCGTTGAGCGAAGACCTGGCGGATGCCCGCAAGAATCAGACCCTGGGCGACCTGTCCAAGCGCCTGAACATGGAGTTGGCCGGCTACCGCAGCCTGCTGACCAAGACCGCTCGCGCCCTGCCGTTCAAGGCCGAGCCCGAATCCTATAAAGAAGCCATGGAAAGCCTGGATGAGCGCTGGGGCGACCCGGCCTACTGGCAGGCGATCCGCCGCAACACCAGCAGCCTGACCCCTTACTACCTGCTGGCGGCGGTGGACCATCGCATCGACGACCTGGGCGAACTGGCCCCGGCCACCCCGGACCAGTCCATCTACCTGGACATCTTCGCCCGCACCTTCTGGATGGGCCTGGTGATCACCGCCATCTGCCTGGCCCTGGCCTATCCCCTGGCGTACCTGCTGGCCAACCTGCCGGCGCGCAAGAGCAACCTCCTGATGATCCTGGTGCTGCTGCCGTTCTGGACCTCGATCCTGGTGCGAGTGGCGGCGTGGATCGTGCTGCTGCAATCGGGTGGCCTGATCAACAGCGCGCTGCTGGCCATGGGGGTGATCGACAAGCCCCTGGAACTGGTGTTCAACCGCACCGGGGTCTACATCTCCATGGTGCACATCCTGTTGCCGTTCATGATCCTGCCGATCTACAGCGTGATGAAAGGCATCTCGCCCACCTACATGCGTGCGGCGATCTCCCTGGGCTGCCATCCGTTCGCCAGCTTCTGGCGGGTGTATTTTCCGCAGACCTACGCCGGGGTCGGCGCTGGTTGCCTGCTGGTGTTCATCCTGGCGATTGGTTACTACATCACCCCGGCATTGCTGGGCAGCCCGAACGACCAGATGGTCAGCTACTTCGTCGCCTTCTATACCAACACCAGCATCAACTGGGGCATGGCCACGGCCCTGGGCGGCCTGCTGTTGCTGGCGACCATCGTGCTCTATCTGATTTACAGCTGGCTGGTGGGCGCAAGCCGCCTGCGCCTGAGCTAAGGAGAGAATCGAAATGCTGAGCCCCTACATGTCGCCCGTCGAACGGGTCTGGTTCTACAGCTTGCGGATTCTCTGCGGCTTGATCCTGTTGTTCCTGGTGTTGCCGGTGCTGGTGATCATCCCGCTGTCGTTCAACTCCGGCAGTTTCCTGGTGTACCCGCTGCAGGGCTTTTCGCTGCACTGGTACCAGGACTTCTTCGCCTCTGCCGAGTGGATGCGCGCGCTGAAGAACAGCGTCATCGTGGCGCCGGCCGCAACCTTGCTGGCCATGGTCTTCGGCACCCTGGCGGCCATCGGCCTGACCCGCGGTGATTTCCCCGGCAAGGCGCTGGTGATGGCCCTGGTGATTTCGCCGATGGTGGTACCGGTAGTGATCATTGGTGTGGCCAGCTACCTGTTCTTCGCCCCGCTGGGCATGGGCAACAGTTTTTTCTCGCTGATCATCGTGCACGCGGTGCTTGGGGTGCCCTTCGTGATCATCACCGTGTCGGCAACCCTGCAGGGCTTCAACCACAACCTGGTGCGGGCCGCGGCCAGCCTGGGCGCCTCGCCGCTGACCACGTTCCGCCGGGTGACCTTGCCGTTGATCGCCCCCGGGGTCATCAGTGGCGCGCTGTTCGCCTTCGCCACCTCGTTCGATGAAGTGGTGGTGACCCTGTTCCTCGCCGGCCCGGAGCAGGCCACCCTGCCGCGGCAGATGTTCAGCGGCATCCGCGAGAACCTCAGCCCGACCATCGCCGCTGCGGCCACGTTGCTGATCGCCTTCTCGGTGATCCTGCTGCTGACCCTGGAATGGCTGCGCGGGCGCAGCGAGAAACTGCGCACGGCTCAGGCCTGAGCCCCTTGGGCGGCCTTGTACTAAGGTCTGGGCCGTCCCGTCCCCTCTGCATGTCGTTCACCCGTAAACTGCGCGCTTCCCATGCTTACTGTGGAGTCGCGGGTGAACTTCAACGATGCCAGTTTCGAAGAGCTGCTCAATGCGCTGCATGACGGCGTCTACATCACCGATGGCCAGGGCCAGACCCTCAAGGTCAACCAGGCCTACGAGCGCCTCACCGGCCTGAACGGCGCCGAGCTGCTGGGGCGGCCGATGCAGGAGCTGGTGAAGAGCGGGGTGATTTCCCAGTCCGCTTCACTACGGGTACTGCAGGACGGTCGGCCGGTGTCGGTGATGCAGAGCCTCAGCCACGGCAAGAAGTTGCTGGTCAGTGCCACGCCGATCCTCGCCGCCGACCAGAGCATTCGCTATGTGGTCAGCACCGTGCGCGACATGACCGAGCTGCTGCGCATCAAGCGCGAGCGCGACGAGTTGCAGCAGCTCAAGCAGCTGCGCACCAGCACTGCGCGGCTGCATGCGGGCCAGCGTGACGACCTGTTGCAATCACCGCTGATGGCCGACCAGGAGGTTTCCGGGCGGGTCTTTGCCCAGGCCCGGCAAGTGGCCGACTGCGACGTGAAGGTGCTGCTGCAAGGGGAGACGGGTGTGGGTAAAACCCTGGTGGCGCAATTTATCCACAACGCCAGTGCTCGTGCCCGCGAACCGTTCCTGGCCCTCAACTGCGGGGCGCTGCCGGAGAACCTGATCGAGGCCGAGCTGTTCGGCTATGCCCCGGGTGCCTTCACCGGTGCCGGCAGCAAGGGCAAGCGCGGGCTGCTGGAACTGGCACACAACGGTACGCTGTTTCTCGATGAGATCGGCGATCTGCCCCTGGCGGTGCAGGTCAAGCTGCTCAAGGTCATCGAAGAGAACCGCTTCATTCCGGTGGGCGGCCTGGAGCTCAAGGAGGTGGATGTGCGCATCATCAGCGCCACCCATCACGACCTCAAGCAGCGGGTGGCCGAGGGCAAGTTCCGCGCCGACCTGTATTACCGCCTGAATGTGGTGCCCATCGCGATCCCGGCCCTGCGCGAGCGCAGCGAGGAAATCGGCCCCTTGCTGGAGTACTACCTGGAGCACTTCAACCAGCGCTATCAGCGTCAGGTGCAGTGGAGCCTGGAGGCCCTGGAACTGCTGGGCGAGTACGCCTGGCCGGGGAACATCCGCGAGCTGATCAACGTGGTGGAGCGCCTGGTGGTGACCTGCTCCGGCCAGGTGATAGAGGCCCTGGACCTGCCGGAGGACCTGATCGAGCAACAGGCCCGCAACACCGACGACAGCCGCCTGCCGCTGCGCAAGGTGCTGGAGAACGCCGAGCGCCAGGCGATTCGCGCGGCCCTGCAACTGCACAAGACCACCCGCCTGGCCGCCAAGGCGCTGGGGGTGAGCCAGGCCACGGTGGTGCAGAAGATGAAGCGCTGGGAACACTCTGATTAGGATTCTGATCAGAGCTGCCTGCAGCGATCAGCAATTCAATCGCGACGGCCCGGTCATTCCCCTGGATTTCCTTCCAGAGCCTTGTAGATCAAGGCTTTGCGTATCTTGGCACAGCTTTCGCTCTACAGCCTGCGAGCCCATTCGAGAGTGGCCGCCTGACGGCGCTCTTGCCACAACAATTAAACAAGGCCGAGCTGATGAGTATCTCTGCGTTCAAGATTGCCAACAAACTGATTACCGGCCAGGGCGCCATCGAGCAGCTGGACGCCGAACTGGCGCGCCTGCAGATCAGCAACCCGCTGATCGTCACCGATGCGATCCTGGTCAAGTCCGGCACCGTCGATCTGGCCCTGGCCCACCTGGGCGGGCGCGCCTACCGGATCTTCGACGAGGTCCAGCCGGAGCCGGAAATCGCCATAGTCCAGGCCTGCACCCAGGCTTACCGGGCCGGTGGCCACGATGGCCTGATCGGCCTGGGCGGCGGCAGCGCCATTGATATCGCCAAGGCGGTGGCGGCGTTCGCCGGCCATGAAGGCGCGCTGGAAGAACTGTTCGGGGTGGATCAGGTGCAGCGCAAGGGGCCGCCGCTGATTGCCATTCCTACCACTGCGGGCACCGGTTCGGAGGTGACCAACGTGGCGATCCTCTCGGACAAGGTGGCCCAGTTGAAAAAGGGCATCGTCAGCGATTACCTGCTGCCGGACGTAGCGCTGGTGAGCCCGGTGATGACCCTGACCTGCCCGCGCAGCGTCACCGCCGCCAGTGGCGTCGACGCGCTGGTGCATGCGGTGGAGTCCTACCTGTCGCTCAACGGTTCGCCGATCACCGACTCCCTGGCCCTGGGCGCGATCCGCCTGATCGTCAGGGCGCTGCCCAAGGCCTACGCCAACCCGGCCAACCTGCAGGCCCGGGAAGACATGGCCACCGCCAGCCTGATGGCCGGCATGGCCTTCGGCAATGCCGGAGTCGGTGCGGTGCATGCCCTGGCCTATCCCCTGGGCGGGCGCTTCAATATCGCCCACGGGGTGAGCAACGCGCTGCTACTGCCCTACGTCATGGCCTGGAACAAGATGGCCTGTGTCGAGCGCTTTCGCGATATCGCCCAGGCCATGGACCTGCCGATCGCCGGGCTCAGTGATGGCCAGGCCGCAGAGCAGGCGGTCCAGGCCATGGCTGCGCTGTGCGCTGCGGTGGACATCCCCACGGGCATGCGCAGCTTCGGTGTGCCCGAGGACGCGATCCCGGCCATGGCCGTGGAAGCGGCGGGTATCCAGCGGCTGATGCGCAACAACCCGCGCCAACTGAGCCCCGGCGATATCGAGCAGATCTACCGGGCTGCCTATTGATCGATCCTTGCCCGTGCCAACTGGCGCGGGCCGCTTTACACCGCCACCAATACCAATAAGACAGGTGCAGTTGATGCCAACGCCTTCCGACACTCGGCACGAAACGCCGTACATCGCCCTTGGCCCGTTCAAGGTGCGTTTGCCCTTTATCCACTACAAATTCGAGCTGCCGGACTACCTGCAAGGCTTGCTGATGTGCGCCGTCGACCTGGCGGCCATTCCACTGATGACCGAGTTCCTCGGCATGCCCTTCGAGATGGCCCTGGCCGTGGTCATGCTCAACGGCCTGTTGTACCTGGCCCACCATCTGCTGGGCGACCCCGTGGTGCCCGGCTGGATCACCCCGGCAGTGCCGCTGCTGATGGCCTATTGCGCGCAGTTTCCCGTGGGCCCGGAGCGTGTCCACGCGCTGATTGCCTTCCAGCTGATGCTCGGGGTGTTCTCCATCGCCCTGGGGGCCACCGGCATGGCACGCAAGGTGGTGGGCTTCGTGCCCTCGGCGATCAAGTCGGGAATCATTGTCGGCGCCGGGCTCAGTGCGGTGACCGCGGTGTTCCAGGTGGGCGGCAAATTCGACAGTTTTCCCTGGACCATTTCCATCGCCATCGGCATTGCCTTCTACCTGATCTTTTCCCAGCATTTTGCCCAGCTCAAGCTGCGCAACCGCTTCTGGTGGAACTTCGCCAAGCTGGGCATCCTGCCGATCATCCTGCTGGCGGTAGTGCTGGCGCCGCTGTTCGGTGAAGCGCCGTGGCCGACCATCCAGTGGGGCCTGAGCAAGCCGGACTTCATCGGCCTGTGGAACAACTACACCGTGTTCGGCCTGGGCATGCCGCCGCTGTCGATGTTCATCAGCGCGCTGCCAACCATGCTCGCGGTGTACATCATCGTCTTTGGCGATGTGCTCAGCGCCAAGGTGTTGCTGGACGAGGCCGAGCAGATCCGCACCGACGAAAAGGTCGACTACGACCCGGACCGCTCGCACCTGATCTTCGGCGGGCGCAACGCATTCATGAGCATCTTCGGTCCGGACATTGCCATGTGCGGGCCGAAATGGGCGGCGATGCTGGTGGTGGTGATCGAGCGCTTCAAGGGCGGGCCCAAGGCCATGAAGTCGATCTATGGCGGCATGGGCTCGTTCCGCTGGGGCACCAACACAGGCTTGCTGCTGTTGCCGGTAGTGACCCTGGTGCAGCCGATTCTCGGGGTCGCGCTGGCGCTGACCTTGCTGATCCAGGGTTACGTCAGCGTGCGCCTGGGCATTCTCGAGGCCCGTAGCCAGCGTGACCTGGGCATCGCAGGGGTGATCGGTGCAGTGCTGGCGATCAAGGGCGCCAGTTGGGGCTTTGCCATTGGCGTGGTGCTGTGCCTGCTGATCTACGGCAAGAACTTCTTCAAGGGCGAGAACGACCGGACTTTCAGCAAGGACCTGGGCGCCGCGGACGCAACTGCCGTCCCGGGTGCCCAGCCAGGGCCCCAGGCCAAGCCCGCCCGGGCGGTGGAAAGCGAGGTGGCTTGAGCCTTCGCGGGCAACGTGAGCACTGTCGTGATGCCGATCGGGCATCGCGACAGCCCGGTTGCGCAATCCCCAGCTACGCTTGTGCCGGCTCCCACCTTTATATAAGAGGCTGCGCACATGAGTATTTCCTCTTTCAAGATCGCCCATAAATTGCTGACCGGCAGCACCGCCATCGAGCAACTGGCTGCCGAGCTGACCCGCCTGGATGTCGATAACCCGCTGATCGTCACCGATACTGCCCTGCTCAGGTCCGGCACGGTGGAGCTGGCGCTGGCCCACCTGGGGGAGCGCAGTTACGAAGTCTTCGACCGGGTGCAGCCCGATCCGGAAATCGCCATCGTCGAGGACTGCATGCAGGTGTACCGCGAGGGCGGGCATGACGGGCTGATCGGCCTGGGCGGCGGCAGCGCCATCGATATTGCCAAGAGTGTCGGGGCCTATGCCGGCTATCACGGCGCCCTGGAGGACCTGTTCGGCATCGACCAGGTGCCGCGCAAGGGGCCGCCGCTGATCGCCATTCCCACCACCGCAGGCACTGGTTCGGAAGTGACCAATGTGGCGATCCTCTCGGACCGGGTCGCGCAATTGAAGAAAGGCATCATCAGCGACTACCTGCTGCCGGACGTGGCCCTGGTCAGCCCGCAGATGACCCTGACCTGTCCACCGCGTGTCACCGCGGCCAGCGGCGTCGATGCCCTGGCGCATGCCATCGAGGCCTACCTGTCCCTCAATGCTTCCGCGATCACCGACTCCCTGGCCATCGGCGCCATCAAGCTGATCGTCAAGGCTTTGCCCAAGGCCTTTGCCAACCCGGCCCACCTGCAGGCCCGGGAGGACATGGCCACCGCCAGCCTGATGGCCGGCATGGCCTTCGGCAATGCCGGGGTCGGTGCGGTGCATGCGATGGCCTATCCCCTGGGCGGACGCTTTCATATGTCCCACGGGGTCAGCAATGCCTTGCTGCTGCCCTATGTCATGACCTGGAACAAGATGGCCTGCGTCGAGCGTATGCAGGATATCGCCGAGGCCATGGGGGTACAGACCGCGCACCTGAGCGCCAGCGAGGCGGCCGACCGGGCAGTGGAGGCCATGGCAGCGTTGTGTGCGGCGGTGGAAATTCCCAGCGGCTTGCGCAGCTTCGGCGTGCCCGAGGATGCGATCCCGGCCATGGCCGTCGAGGCCGCGGGTATCGAGCGCTTGATGCGCAACAACCCGCGCCGGCTGAGCCCCGCCGATATCGAGAAGATCTATCGCGCGGCCTACTGATCATCGCGGTTACGGTGTGCGCTCCAAAGCATGAGGTATACAATGCGCGCCATCGTGATTCTGCTCAAAAAAGGTGCGTCATGCAGCCCTTCGCTATTGCTCCGTCGATTCTCTCCGCCGACTTCGCCCGTCTGGGCGAGGAAGTGGACAATGTCCTGGCCGCCGGCGCCGACATCGTGCATTTCGATGTCATGGACAACCACTATGTGCCGAACCTGACCATCGGCCCGATGGTCTGCGCTGCACTGCGCAAGTACGGGATCACCGCGCCGATCGATGCACACCTGATGGTCACTCCGGTGGACCGCATCATCGGTGACTTCATCGAAGCGGGCGCCACCTACATCACCTTCCACCCCGAAGCCACGCTGCATGTGGACCGTTCCCTGCAGATGATCCGCGAAGGCGGTTGCAAGGCCGGCCTGGTGTTCAACCCGGCAACTCCGCTGGACGTGCTCAAGTACGTGATGGACAAGGTCGACATGGTGCTGCTGATGAGTGTCAACCCGGGCTTTGGCGGGCAGAAGTTCATTCCGGGCACCCTCGACAAGCTGCGTGAGGCTCGTGCCGTGATCGATGCCTCCGGGCGGGATATCCGCCTGGAAATCGACGGTGGGGTGAACGTGGGCAACATCCGCGAAATCGCTGCCGCAGGCGCCGATACCTTTGTGGCAGGCTCGGCGATCTTCAATGCGCCGAACTATCAGGAAGTCATCGAGAAGATGCGTGCCGAACTGGCGTTGGCGCGACCATGAGCGCCTTTGAGCAGCTGTTCCAGGGGCGCCTGCCACGGCTGGTGATGTTCGACCTGGATGGCACCCTGGTCGATTCGGTACCGGACCTTGCGGCCGCCGTGGATCAGATGCTGCTCAAGCTGGGGCGCAAGCCTGCCGGTGTCGAGGCGGTGCGTGAGTGGGTTGGCAACGGTGCGCCCATGCTGGTGCGCCGGGCCCTGGCCAACAGCCTGGAGGCCCAGGGTGTCGACGATGTCGAGGCCGAGTATGCGCTGGAGCTGTTCAATACCGCCTACGAGGACAGCCACGAGTTGACCGTGGTCTATCCCGGTGCGCGCGAGACTCTCAAGTGGCTGCACAAGCAGGGCGTGGAAATGGCCCTGATTACCAACAAGCCCGAGCGTTTCGTGGCCCCCTTGCTGGACCAGATGAAAATCGGTCGGTATTTCCGCTGGATCATCGGCGGCGATACCCTGCCGCAGAAGAAACCCGACCCAGCGGCGCTGTTCTTTGTGATGAAGATGGCCAGCGTGCCAGCCTCGCAATCACTGTTCGTCGGCGATTCGCGCAGTGACGTGCTGGCAGCCAAGGCGGCGGGGGTCAAGTGCGTCGCCCTGAGCTACGGCTACAACCACGGCCGGCCGATTGCCGAGGAGTCGCCGGCGCTGGTGATCGACAACCTGCGGGCGCTGATCCCCGGTTGCTTAGAACCTGCCGCTGAGATAACGTTGCCCGACGCTGTTCCATCCCATTCTGGAAACTCCATCGTGGTGGTCACTCGCAAACTCTGGATGAAAGTCATCAAGGCCCTGGCCCGCTGGCGTTGGCGCGCCTGATTTTTGTCTGGCCGGCCCCGCCGGCGCGTTTGCATACCTGACTGTTAGACCCTCAAGCCACGAGGCACCCCATGATTCGCGAAGAATTCCTGCGTTTGGCCGCAGCCGGTTACAACCGTATCCCGCTGGCCTGCGAAACCCTTGCCGACTTCGATACCCCGCTGTCGATCTACCTGAAACTGGCCGACCAGCCCAACTCCTATCTGCTGGAGTCGGTGCAGGGCGGTGAGAAGTGGGGGCGTTACTCGATCATCGGCCTGCCGTGCCGCACTGTGCTGCGGGTGCACGGCTTCCAGGTCAGCGTGACCCATGATGGCGTGGAGATCGAAAGTCACGAAGTGGCCGACCCGCTGGCCTTCGTCGAGGAATTCAAAGCCCGCTACAACGTCCCGACCATTGCCGGCCTGCCGCGTTTCAACGGTGGCCTGGTGGGCTATTTCGGCTATGACTGCGTGCGTTATGTCGAGCCGCGCCTGGGCCCGTGCCCGAACCCGGATCCGATCGGTGTGCCGGATATCCTGCTGATGGTCTCCGACGCGGTAGTGGTGTTCGACAACCTGGCGGGCAAGGTGCACGCCATCGTGCTGGCCGACCCTGGCCAGGACAACGCCTTCGAAGCCGGCCAGGCACGTTTGCAGGAATTGCTGGCGCAACTGCGCCAGCCGATCACTCCGCGTCCGGGCCTGGATTTCAGCAAGCAGCTGGCCGCCGATCCGCTGTTCCGCTCCAGCTTTACCCAGGCTGACTATGAACGGGCCGTGGACACCATCAAGGAATACATCCTGGCCGGTGACTGCATGCAGGTGGTGCCGTCCCAGCGCATGTCCATCGATTTTTCGGCGGCGCCCATCGACCTGTACCGGGCGCTGCGCTGCTTCAACCCGACCCCTTACATGTACTTCTTCAACTTCGGTGATTTCCACGTAGTGGGCAGCTCGCCGGAAGTGCTGGTGCGGGTCGAAGACAACCTGATCACTGTGCGGCCGATCGCCGGTACCCGCCCGCGGGGCGCCTCCGAGGAGGCCGACCTGGCCCTGGAGCAGGACCTGCTGTCGGACGCCAAGGAGATCGCCGAGCACCTGATGCTGATCGACCTGGGACGCAACGACACCGGTCGGGTCTCGGAAATCGGTTCGGTGAAACTCACCGAAAAGATGGTCATCGAGCGCTATTCCAACGTGATGCACATCGTTTCCAACGTCACCGGCCAGCTCAAGGCCGGGCTGACGGCCATGGATGCGCTGCGGGCGATCCTGCCGGCGGGCACCCTGTCCGGCGCACCGAAAATCCGTGCGATGGAAATCATCGACGAGCTGGAACCGGTCAAGCGTGGGATCTATGGCGGCGCCGTGGGTTACTTCGCCTGGAACGGCAACATGGACACCGCCATTGCCATTCGCACGGCGGTGATCAAGAACGGCGAGCTGCATGTACAGGCCGGCGGCGGGATTGTTGCCGACTCGGTGCCGACCCTGGAGTGGGAAGAGACGCTGAACAAGCGTCGCGCAATGTTCCGTGCCGTGGCACTGGCGGAACAGACCCCTGCATCCAAGGCTTGAGGAGTTGCTGTCGTTGATTGGTTTTATGAGGATCCTGATGTCTATCAGGTCCTCATGAAATCCAGTGCTGTGGTGTATATCAATCGAGCGCGGGAGCGATAAGCGCCCAGCTGTTGCGCTGATGAAGGTCCCGAGCATTGCGCCCTAAGGTCTTAGGCCTGCCTGATATTTTCCTGCGGCTTTTCGAAGGCAACGAACAGTTGGTCTGCGGTGATAGTGCCAAGGTCCAGGCGCATGTTGGCTTCAAGCATGGCGAACAGGCGGGTGAATACATCGAATACCTTGCAATGTTCTTCCATGCCTGAGAACGGGTTGTCGATCTTCTCGGCGATCAGCGAGCTTTCCTGTACGGCGTCATAGACCTCACGCAAGGTGATATCGCTGGCTGGGCGTGCGAGGGTCAGGCCGCCGTGGGCGCCGCGCCATGACTTCAGAATATTGGCTTTGACCATCAACGACACGAGACTGCGTACCCGGGTGGGATGAGTCTTGACCCACTTGGCAATGGTCTCGGTACGCAACCTCTGCGGCGCGTTGGCCGCTACGAACGAGAGGATGTATGAGGCGGTGATCAGGCGGGTCGACTGACTCATCTAGTTTGAATTCTCTCTTCAGTGGTAGGGCAGTAGCGACATTCCGATCTGCCCCTTCGAACCGATAGTACTGACAAAACCCCGCCTAGCAAGAGCCTCGCTCGTAAAGAGAAGGGGATTGGCAGCGACCTGTTTTTGAGCTTAATGTATTTGTCACGATGACAATTACAAATATTTAGCATCAGTGCGTGCGAGGTCGGCTGAATCCTTTTCTCTGCGGTTCAACAGAGGCAATGCCATGAGCGATAACAACAACAAAATAACTCAAGCGATGCACGACAGCGGCCTGCCGCGTCGGGATTTTCTCAAGTACAGCGCAGCGGCGGTTGCCGTGGCCGGGGCGTTTTCAATGGGCTTGCCGCAACGCGGCTGGGCCGGGGAGGCCACCCCGAAAGCGGGCGGCGTGCTACGCATGGGCCTGGCCGGTGGCAGTACTACCGATTCTCGTGATCCAGGTTCATGGAGCGACACCTTTACCTTTGTCGGTTTCTCGGCGGTGTACAACACCCTGAGCGAAATCGGCGTCGATGGCACGGCGATCCCCGAGCTTGCCGAGCGCTGGGAATCCAGCCCCGATGCACGCATCTGGACCTTCACCTTGCGCCAGGGGGTGACCTTCCATAACGGCAAGACTCTGGATGCCGGCGATGTGGTCGCCTCAATCGGGCATCACCTGGGCGACAAGTCCACCTCGGCGGCCAAGACCGTGCTCGGCGATGTTGCCAAGGTCAGCGCCCAGGGCAATGACACCGTGGTGTTCGAACTGCATTCGGGCAATGCCGACTTCGCCTACGTGGTGGCCGATTATCACCTGGTGATCATGCCCGCCAAGGACGGCGCCGCCGACTGGCAGGCCGGGATCGGCACCGGCGGTTATCGCCTCAAGGGCTTCGAACCCGGCGTGCGCATGGACCTTGAGCGCAGCCCGGATTACTGGAAAGCCGGCCGCGCGCATTTCGCCAGCGCCGAGCTGCTGGCCATCGCCGATGGCGCCGCGCGGGTCAACGCCCTGGTCACCGGCCAGGTCGATGTGATCAACAAGGTCGATCTCAAGACTGTCGCCTTGCTCAAGCGCAACCCCAATCTGGTCATCGAAGAGACCAAGGGAGCCCAGCACTACACCTTCCCGATGCTGACCGACAGCCAGCAGTTCCAGGACAACAACATCCGTCTGGCGCTCAAACATGCGATCAACCGCGAAACCCTGCTGGCCTCGGTGCTTTATGGCTATGGCCAGATTGGCAACGACCACCCGATCCAGCCCGGTAGTCGCTTCATCAACAGCGCCCTGGAGCAGCGTGGCTATGACCCGGACAAGGCGCGTTTCTACCTGCGCCAGGCCGGGGTCGACTCTCTCAAGGTGCGCCTGCAGGCCTCTGATGCCGCTTACACCGGCGCGGTGGATGCCTCGGTGCTGTTCAAGGAGCAGGCACGCCAGGCCGGTATCGACATCGACGTGGTGCGCGAACCTGCCGACGGCTTTTTTTCCAATGTGTGGATGAAGCAGCCCTTCACCACCTCGTTCTGGTACAGCAGCCTGACCGCCGACCGCATGTTCAGCATCGGCTACGCCAAGGGCGCGGCATGGAACGAGACGCACTGGGACAACGCCCGTTTCAACCAGCTGCTCAACGCCGCTCGCGGCGAGATGAACGCGCCGCTGCGCCAGGAGATGTACAACGAAATGCAGGCCCTGTGCCGTGACGAGGGCGGGGCGATCGTGCCGCTGTTCGCAAGCTCCGTGGCCGCACGCTCCAAGCGCGTGGCCCACGGCGGGCTGACCGCGCCCTATGGCGAGCTCGACGGCCTGCGCTTGATCGAGCGCTGGTGGCAGGCGTAAGCCCGACACTTTTTGCACCTTTCTTCGTTGATCCTGTTCGAGGAGCTGTACGGTGAATAGCCTTTGCAAACTGTTGCTCCAGCGCCTGGCCCTGGGCCTGTTGTCGCTGTTGGCGGTGTCGGTGATCATCTTCCTGGCCGTTGGCATGCTCCCGGGCGATGTCGCCCAGGCCATGCTCGGCCAGGCGGCAACTCCCGAGACCGTCGCTGCCTTCCGTGCCCAACTGGGCCTGGACCTGCCGCCGCTGACCCGCTTCGGCCACTGGGCCTGGCAACTGCTGCACGGTGACCTGGGCCTGTCGCTGGCCAACCAGCGGCCGATTGCCGAGCTGATCGGCACGCGCCTGGGCAACACCTTTACCCTGGCCTTGCTGGCGGCGCTGGTGTCGGTGCCGGTAGCCTTGCTGCTGGGCATGCTCGCGGCGCTGTACCGCAACAGTTGGTTCGACCGCCTGCTCAACACCAGCGCCCTGAGCGCGGTGTCGTTCCCGGAGTTTTTCGTCGCCTATATCCTGATCCTGGTGTTCGCGGTCAAGCTCAACTGGTTGCCGAGTATCTCCAACCTGGCTCCGGGGGCATCGTTCGCCGAGGTGCTGGAGCGCTCGCTACTGCCGGTGCTGACCCTGAGCCTGGTGGTGGTCGCGCAAATGATGCGCATGACCCGCGCGGCCTTGATCAACGTGCTGGCCAGCCCCTATATCGAGATGGCCCGGCTCAAGGGCATCAGCCAGGCGCGGATCATCTTCCACCACGCCTTGCCCAATGCCCTGGCACCGATCATCAATGTGGTGGCACTGAACCTGGCCTACCTGGTGGTCGGCGTGGTGGTGGTCGAGGTGGTGTTCGTCTATCCGGGGCTCGGCCAGTTACTGGTCGACTCGGTGTCCAAGCGCGATATCCCGGTGGTGCAGGCCTGCAGCCTGATCTTCGCCGCCACCTACATCCTGCTCAATACCACGGCCGACGTGCTGTCGATTGCCAGCAACCCACGCCTGATGCATCCGAAGGGGTAAGCCATGAGCCTGATCAAAGCGTTGTTGCGGGCGCCCATGAGCGCCCAGTTCGGCCTGCTGGTGATTGTTGCCTACATACTGGTGGCGCTGTTCGCGCCGGTGCTGGCGCCGTATGGCGAGACTGAAGTGGTCGGCGAAGGTTTTGCGCCCTGGGGCGGGCAGTTCCTGCTGGGTACCGATAACCTGGGCCGCGACATGTTCAGCCGCCTGGTGTATGGCGCGCGCAACACTCTGGGGATTGCCTTCCTGACGACGCTATTGGCCTTTGCCGTCGGCGGTTTCTGCGGGCTGGTAGCGGCGATCAGGGGCGGCTGGATCGACCAGGGCCTGTCGCGGCTGGTGGATATCCTCATGGCCATCCCGCAGCTGATCTTTGCCTTGCTGATCCTCAGCGTGGTCGGCACCAACGCCACCTCGCTGGTGCTGGTGATCGCGCTGCTGGATGCCACCCGGGTGTTTCGCCTGTCACGGGCGGTGGCGATGACCGTGGTGGTCCAGGACTTCGTCGAGGCCGCCCGGCTGCGTGGGGAAGGGCTGTGGTGGCTGGTCAGCCGCGAGGTGCTGCCCAATGCCGCCGCGCCGCTGATTGCCGAGTTCGGCCTGCGTTTTTGCTTCGTGTTTCTGTTCATCAGTGCGTTGTCGTTCCTGGGCCTGGGCATCCAGCCGCCGACCGCCGACTGGGGCAGCATGGTCCGCGACAATGCCGTGCTGATCACCTTCGGCGATATCAGCCCGCTGCTGCCGGCCCTGGCAGTGGCGCTGATCACCGTCAGCGTCAACTTTGTCGTGGACTGGGTGCTGCATCTTTCCAGCGGCCTGAAGGAGTGCTGAGCATGACCGTTCATCCAAGTGACAAGCCGCTACTGGAAATCCACGACCTGCGTATTGAAGGCCATTATCAGGACGCTTGGCACCCGCTGATCAAAGGCATCGACTTGAGCTTGCAGCGGGGCGAAGTACTGGGCCTGATTGGTGAATCGGGGGCGGGAAAGTCGACTCTGGGCCTGGCCTCCATGGGTTATGTGCGCGACGGTTGCCGTATCACGGGTGGCTCGGTGCGCTTCGATGGCCAGGAACTGGTGGGCGCCAAGCCCGAAGCCCTGCGCAAGCTGCGCGGCCTGCGTATCGCCTATGTCGCGCAAAGCGCGGCGGCCTCGTTCAACCCCGCGCACCGGCTGATCGACCAGCATGTCGAAACCGCGGTAAGGAACGCTGGTATCGACCGTGCCAAGGCACAAGCCGAAGCAGTGGAGCTCTACCGCATACTGCGTCTGCCCAACCCCGAGCAGATCGGCCAGCGCTACCCGCACCAGGTCTCCGGCGGTCAGTTGCAACGGGTGATGACCGCCATGGCCATGGCCTGCCACCCGGACCTGATCATCTTCGACGAACCGACCACGGCGCTGGATGTCACCACCCAGATCGAAGTGCTGGTGGCGATTCGCGATGCGGTGAAAACCTACGGGAGCGCCGCCTTGTACATCAGCCACGACCTGGCAGTGGTGGCGCAAATGGCCGATCGCATCATGGTTCTGCGTCACGGCAAGTTGGTGGAGGAGGCCGACACCCGGACCATGCTCGACGCCCCGCAGCAGGATTACACCAAATCGCTGTGGGCAGTACGTAGCTTGCGCACCGAACCCAAGCCGTGCCCACCGCAGGCAACACCGCTGCTGGAGGTACGCAAGGCCAGCGCCAGCTACGGCCATCAGCCGGTGCTGCATGATGTCTCGCTCAAGCTCTATCGTGGCCAGACCCTGGCGGTGATCGGCGAGTCGGGCAGCGGCAAGAGCTCTACGGCACGCTTGATCACCGGGTTGTTGCCGCCGACCAGCGGCCAGGTGTTGTATGACGGAAAAGCGCTGCCAGCTGATTATCGCCAGCGCAGCAAGGAGCAATTGCGCCGATTGCAGATGATTTACCAGATCCCCGACACCGCGCTCAACCCGCGCCAGCGCATCGTCGACATCATCGGCCGGCCGCTGAGTTTCTACCTCGGCCTCAAGGGCCAGGCGCTGCGCCAGCGGGTCGCCGAGCTATTGGAGATGATCGAGCTGGACCCGGCGTTGTACATGGATCGCCAGCCCCGCGAACTGTCTGGCGGGCAGAAGCAGCGAATCTGTATCGCCCGGGCTCTGGCGGCCGAGCCGCAACTGATCATCTGCGACGAAGTCACCTCGGCCCTCGACCAACTGGTGGCCGAAGGCGTTCTGAAGCTGCTCAACCGCATCCAGCAGCAACTGGGCGTGGCCTACTTGTTCATCACCCACGACGTCGCCACCGTGCGCGCCATTGCCGACGAGGTACTGGTGATGCAGCGTGGGAAGGTGGTCGATCACGGCTGCCGGGAGGAGATCTTTACCCCGCCGTACCGCGACTACACCGGCTTGTTGTTCTCCAGTGAGCCAGAAATGGATCCGGACTGGCTCGACCATTTGCTGGAGAAAAGGGCGCTGGTTTCCTGACTTGGCCATGGTAAGAATAGCGCCCCTTTGATCAAGTGGCCGTGCTTCCTGTTCTGGCAGAGGCGTAATGCCCCTTGAGCCGCACGACAAAGGAGAGCAAGCAGGCGGCCACCACATTACGAACCGCGCCGTTTCGGTGATGGACTTGTGGCGTTTAAAGGGCCTCCAAGCCAGCTGCCGAGGCGGGCTGCGCAAAACGGTTTGCATGTCGTGCCGCCCGGCGCTCTGGAGCGCACGGCATACGCGGGGCCAGCCATGCATTGCGCTCCAACGGAGTGGGGCAGGTATCAACCATCGGAGTGAGTGCCGCAAGACCCAGCGGCAAATTGCAATCGACGCAGCCCCTTGATGAACGGTACAATCGCGCCTCGAAGCTCGGCTGCGGAACGCCGTCGAGTGCTCAATTACGGTTAGGTCCTATGCTTTACATTGCAACGATTCGTTTTAGTCAGTGGTGGCGCTTCCAATAGGAAGCGGCACGTCGTTGCGGTTTTTTAACCGAACCCTGCCGCCGTAATCGGCAAGCAGGGATCAAGGATCTAATAGCTCTCCGGCACGGCGGCTCCAAACCCCAGGAGAACGCTGCATGCCAATCAGTCTCCCCACGCAGTACACCTTCGCCCGGCGGCAATGCCATCGGGTGCATCGTCATGCCCAACGTTCTGCCGGCTTGCGCTGGCGATGGCCGACGATGGCGTGGCGAGCTGAGCGACATTGCATAGATAAGGCGGTTCAATTCCATCACCTTGTCTGCCCTGCCGACAGCTTGCAGCATTCGGGTGCGCAAGCTCGCCCGGCACGCTCCACTGCGCTTGTGTATATCAATGTGCATATCGACACCCTGAGTTGCATGCACACCTACTTTAAAATCAATAAGTTGGAGCATGTATGCTGCTGATGATTGATAACTACGACTCCTTCACCTACAACGTCGTCCAGTACCTGGGCGAGTTGGGAGCTGAGGTGAAGGTAGTGCGCAATGACGAACTGACCGTGGCTCAGATCGAGGCGCTCAAGCCCGAGCGCATCGTGGTCTCGCCCGGGCCTTGCACGCCGACCGAAGCCGGTATTTCCATCGAGGCGATCAAGCATTTCGCCGGCAAGCTGCCGATTCTCGGCGTATGCCTGGGGCATCAGTCCATCGGCCAGGCCTTTGGCGGCCAGGTGGTGCGTGCCCGGCAAGTGATGCACGGCAAGACCAGCCCGGTGTTCCACCGTGACCTGGGGGTGTTCAACGGCCTGAACATGCCGCTGACCGTAACCCGTTACCACTCGCTGGTGGTCAAGCACGAGAGCTTGCCCGAGTGCCTCGAAGTCACGGCCTGGACCCAGCTGGAAGACGGCTCCGTCGACGAGATCATGGGGTTGCGCCACAAGACGCTGAATATCGAGGGGGTGCAATTTCACCCCGAGTCTATTCTCACCGAGCAGGGCCACGAGCTGTTCGCCAACTTTCTCAAACAGAGCGGCGGCACGCGCTAAGGACTTTTCATGGATATCAAGACTGCCTTGAGCCGTATCGTCGGCCACCTGGACCTGAGCACCGAAGAAATGCGTTCGGTAATGCGTGAAATCATGACCGGCCAATGCACCGATGCGCAGATTGGCGCCTTCATGATGGCCATGCGCATGAAAAGCGAAAGCATCGACGAGATCGTCGGTGCGGTATCGGCAATGCGCGAGCTGGCGGACCGGGTCGAGCTGAAAACCCTGGATGGCGTGGTGGATGTAGTGGGCACCGGCGGCGACGGGGCGAACATCTTCAACGTGTCCACGGCTTCCTCCTTTGTGGTCGCAGCGGCCGGTTGCACTGTGGCCAAGCACGGCAACCGCGCGGTGTCCGGCAAGAGCGGCAGCGCCGACCTGCTGGAAGCGGCAGGGATCTATTTGAACCTGACCCCGGTCCAGGTGGCGCGCTGCATCGATAACGTCGGCATCGGCTTCATGTTTGCCCAGTCCCATCACGGGGCGATGAAATATGCCGCCGGCCCGCGTCGCGACCTTGGCCTGCGCACCCTGTTCAACATGCTCGGCCCGCTTACGAATCCGGCCGGAGTCAAGCATCAGGTGGTAGGCGTGTTCACTCAGGCGTTGTGCCGGCCCTTGGCCGAAGTCTTGCAACGCCTGGGCAGCAAGCACGTTCTGGTGGTGCATTCCCAGGATGGTCTGGACGAGTTCAGCCTGGCTGCGCCCACCTATGTGGCCGAGCTGAAGAATGACCAGATCACCGAGTACTGGGTACAGCCCGAGGATCTGGGCATGAAGAGCCAGAGTCTGTTCGGCCTGGTGGTGGAAAGCCCGGCGGCCTCCCTGGAGCTGATCCGCGATGCCCTGGGGCGCCGCAAGACCGAGCATGGCCAGAAGGCCGCCGAAATGATTGTGCTCAATGCGGGTGCGGCGCTGTATGCCGCCGATCATGCCAGTAGCCTGAAAGAGGGCGTGGCCCTGGCTCACGACGCCTTGCACACCGGCCTGGCCCGGGAGAAGCTCGAAGAGCTGGGTGCCTTTACCGCGGTGTTCAAGCAGGAGAATGAAGGATGAGTGTGCCGACAGTTCTGGAAAAAATCCTCGCCCGTAAAGCCGAGGAGGTTGCCGAGCGCAGCGCCCGCGTCAGCCTGGCCGAGCTGGAAACCCTGGCGCGTGCTGCCGATGCACCACGGGGTTTCGCCCGGGCCTTGCAGGATCAGGTCAAGCTCAAGCAGCCGGCAGTGATAGCCGAGATCAAGAAGGCTTCGCCGAGCAAAGGCGTGATCCGTGAGAACTTCGTTCCGGCGGACATTGCCAAGAGCTACGAGAAAGGCGGTGCCACTTGTCTGTCCGTGCTGACCGATGTCGATTACTTCCAGGGTGCCGATGCGTACCTGCAGCAGGCCCGCGCCGCCTGCAAGCTGCCGGTGATCCGCAAGGACTTCATGATCGACCCGTACCAGATCGTCGAAGCCCGTGCCCTGGGCGCCGACTGCGTATTGCTGATTGTCGCTGCGCTGGATGACGCGCGGATGGCGGAGCTGGCGGCGGTGGCCAAGGGCGTTGGCCTGGATGTGCTGGTGGAAGTGCATGATGGTGATGAGCTGGAGCGGGCGTTGAAGACCCTCGACACACCGCTGGTTGGGGTCAACAACCGCAACCTGCACACCTTCGAAGTCAATCTGGAGACCACCCTCGACCTGCTGCCACGCATTCCCCGCGAGCGCCTGGTGATTACCGAGAGCGGCATCCTCAACCGTGCCGATGTCGAGCTGATGGAAATCAGCGATGTCTATTCGTTCCTGGTGGGTGAGGCGTTCATGCGTGCCGAAAGCCCGGGCAGCGAATTGCAGCGTCTGTTCTTCCCTGAGCGCGGCGTGCCGGTCAGCGGCTCGACCCTGGACTGAACCCGTGACAATGAACAAGCCGGCGATGCCGGCTTTTTCATGCCTATCGCCAAGGATTTCTACTGCCATGACTCAACCCCTTGCCTTGACTGTCGAAGCCGGCCTGCAGGCCGAGCAAGATCTGCTGGCCCTGGTGTGTACCGGTGAACAAGAGTTCGGCCTGCTGTTCTGGCAGCCCAGTGACCGGGCGCTGGTGATGCCTCGGCGCTTGAGCCGCCTGCCTGGATTTGAACGGGCCTGCGAGGAGTCGGCCGCCAACGGCTGGCCGGTGCTGTTGCGCGAAACCGGCGGCGAGCCGGTGCCGCAGTCGGCGGCCACGGTGAACATCGCACTGGTCTACGCCCCGCCGCGCAGCGAAGGGGATCAGGGCCGGATCGAAACCGCGTACCGGCGCCTGTGTCAGCCGATCTGCGACCTGCTCAGCGAGCTGGGGGGCAACCCGTCATTGGGCGAAGTGGAAGGGGCGTTCTGCGATGGTCGCTTCAACGTCAACCTGGACGGGCGCAAGATGGTCGGCACCGCCCAGCGCTGGCGTCAGAGCAAGGGTGGCCAGCGGCCAGTGGGCCTGGTGCATGGTGCCTTGCTGCTGGATAACGAACGCGATTCGATGGTGAACGCGGTCAATACTTTCAATCAGGCCTGTGGCCTGGAACAGCGCTGCCGGGCCGAAAGTCATATCGCCCTGCACGAGGCCTTTGCGGCGCCCGATGCGCTAGTGCGGCTGGAGAGCCTGTACCGGCAGATGCTCAAGGGCTTCCTTGGGGATTAGCGGGTGCCGAATACCACCATGGTCTTGCCCTTGACGTGAACCAGGTTGCGTTCTTCCAGATCCTTGAGGACGCGACCGACCATTTCCCGTGAACAACCGACGATCCGGCCGATTTCCTGGCGGGTGATCTTGATCTGCATGCCATCCGGGTGGGTCATGGCGTCCGGTTGCTTGCACAGCTCCAGCAGGCAGCGGGCCACCCGCCCGGTCACGTCGAAGAATGCCAGGTCGCCGACCTTGCGCGTGGTGTTGCGCAGGCGCTGGGCGATCTGCCCGCTGAGCACATAGAGGATGTCCGGGTCGTTCTGCGACAGTTCGCGGAACTTGGCGTAGCTGATCTCGGCAACCTCGCACTCTACCTTGGCGCGCACCCAGGCGCTGCGCTGCTGCTCATGGCCGGCCTCTTCGAAGAGCCCCAGTTCGCCGAAGAAGTCTCCGGCATTGAGGTAGGCGATGATCATCTCCCGACCGTCATCGTCTTCGATGAGGATGGTCACCGAGCCCTTGATGATGAAGTACAGGCTGTCGGACACATCACCGGCGCAGATGATGTTGCTCTTGGCCTGATACCGGCGGCGTTGACAGTGCATGAGCAACTTGTCGAGATTTTTGATCTTGGGGGTGGGGGCAATAGCAACCATGGTTGTATCCCGAAAAGACTGCACGGTATGAGGTGTTTTTTTTATGGGGCGTAAAACGAAGGTGTTGAACGCTGGCGATGCGCCAGTCATTTGGCGTCAGCTTAACAGACACGTCCTTGGCTCAATTAAGATTTTTCTTATCGAAAACCGGTATTGAGGGACAAACGGTCAAAGCGCTGTGGCTGGAAAACCCTGTGCTAAGCTGGCGACCCTTTTTTAACAGTGGAGTCTTGGCGATGAAGGCACGCATCCAATGGGCTGGCGAAGCCATGTTCCTCGGCGAATCGGGCAGTGGCCACGTAGTGGTGATGGATGGCCCGCCGGAAGCCGGTGGCCGCAACCTGGGTGTTCGCCCTATGGAAATGCTCCTGCTCGGCGTGGGCGGTTGCAGCAACTTCGATGTGGTCAGCATTCTCAAGAAGTCGCGCCAGGCGGTTGATAGCTGCGAGGTGTTCCTGGATGCCGAGCGTGCCACCGAAGACCCCAAGGTCTTCACCAAGATCCACATGCATTTCGTGGTAAAGGGCCGAGGCCTCAAAGAAGCCCAGGTCAAGCGGGCCATCGAGCTGTCTGCCGAGAAATACTGCTCGGCGTCTATCATGCTCGGCGCGGCCGGTGTGGCCATCACTCATGATTACGAAATCGTCGAGCTGGGCTGAACCCGCGCGGATTCTGGCGGTAAAAGAAAAGGGCGCTTCGATAGCGCCCTTTTTGATGCCCGTGGTTTGGAATCAGATCCGGTAGGTGCTCTTGGTCATGACCTTGGCCAGCAGGCTCATGCCGAATTTCACCGGTGCCGGGAAGCGGAACCCGCCGGCTTCGAGCGCGGTTTCAGCATGATGTTCTTCGTCGATGCGCATCTGTTCGAGAATCGCTCGGGACTTTTCGTCTTCGGCCGGCAGTTGCTCCAGATGCTCGTTCAGGTGCTTGCACACCTGGTCTTCAGTGGCGGCAACGAACCCCAGGCTGACCTTGTCGCTGATCAGGCCTGCCGCGGCGCCGATGCCGAAGGACAAACCGTAGAACAGCGGGTTGAGCACGCTCGGGTGGCTGCCCAACTGGCGGATGCGCTGTTCGCACCAGGCCAGGTGGTCGATTTCTTCTTCGGCGGCATGTTCCATGGCCTGGCGTACCTGAGGCAGCTTGGCGGTCAGGGCCTGGCCCTGGTACAGCGCCTGGGCGCAGACTTCCCCGGTGTGGTTGATGCGCATCAGGCCGGCCACGTGCCGGGTGTCCTCGTCACTCATCTGCGCTTCCGGCTGCACGATGGCCGGCGACGGGCGATAAGGTTGGCCGCTGAAAGGCAGCAGCGTGCGCATCGCCATATCGGCTTGCAACAGCAGGCGGTCGATCGGCGAGTAGTGACGTTGGGTAGTCATGCTTATCTCCGGGAGAAATCTCGGCGGCCAGTTTACTCCAATCAAAGGAGCGAAAACTGCGCTGGATCAGCGCACCCTCGTCCTCGATGGTCCGAGAGGGCGCTGCGCAAGGGGTGGGTGGGGGCAATCAGCCCGGCGGCCAGTTCATCTGGCGCTGACCCAGCACGTGCATGTGAATGTGATACACGGTCTGCCCACCCAGCTCGTTGCAGTTCATGACCACCCGGAAGCCGTCTTCGCAGCCTTGCTCCTTGGCCAGGCGCTGGGCGGTGAACAGAATGTGTCCGGCCAGGGTCTTGTCGTCCTCGGTGAGGTCGTTGAGGGTACGGATGGGTTTCTTCGGGATCACCAGGAAATGCACCGGCGCTTGCGGGGCAATATCGTGGAAGGCCAGAACCTGGTCGTCCTCGTAGATGATCTTCGCGGGTATTTCTCTGTTGATGATCTTGGTGAACAGAGTATCCACAGCTGTTTCTCCATTGGGTTGGTCCGGGCCGAGTGTACTCAGGTGCACAAGGTGCGCCCAGCCCCGACTCTTAACGTGGGCAGTAGGCCCGATTGACGTAACCGACGATCTTGCGGGTCAGCCAGCGTGAACTCAGGCGGGCGCTGAAGGCCATCCAGCGGTTCAGGCGGCCGGGAATGATGATGGCGCGGTTCTTTTCCAGGGCGCGGATCGCATACAGCGCGACCTCCTCGGGGCTCATGAGCAGCTTGCTGTCCTTGAGTTTGGTGGTGTCCATTTGTGCGGTGCGGAAAAATGCGGTGCGGGTCGGCCCCGGGCAGAGTACCGAGACCTTCACCGCGCACTTCTTCAATTCTTCGCGCAACCCTTCGGAGAAATGCAGGACATAGGCCTTGCTGGCGTAGTAGCTGCTCATCCAGGGGCCGGGATAGAAGGCTGCCACCGAGGCGACATTGAGGATCTGCCCGCCGCCCAGCAGCGCCATGCTGTTGCCCAGGGCATGACACAGGCGGGTGAGGGCGAGGATGTTGACCTCGATCAGGTCCTGCTCGGTCATCCAGTCCTGGGCCAGGAACGGGCCGCTGGTGCCGATGCCGGCGCAATTGACCAGCAGGTCGATCTGCCGGTCACCCTCCTCCAGCTCCAGCAGGAAACCGGACAGGCGCAGTGGTTCGCCCAGGTCGCAGGCGCGGAACAGCACTTCGACGCCGAAGCGCTGGGTCAATTCCAGGGCGATGCATTCCAGCTGATCACGCTGACGGGCCACGAGAATCAAGTTACGGCCGCGCCGGGCCAGTGCTTCGGCCAGGGCCAGGCCTATGCCGCTGGAAGCACCAGTGATCAGAGCGTAACGGGTCATGCATTTCTCCATCGCAACGGCCGGCGGCCTGCGACGGGGGAGGGTCGCAGGCCCGGGCGCGTTTATTCTTGCTCGGACTCGGATTCTACAGGGGCGGCGATATCGGCGGGTTCGGCATCTTCATCGGCGCTGCTGGAGTCGATGCTTTCGCTGTAGCTGGTTTCGCTGTAGCGATCTTCCAGGGAGCTCAGGCCGCCGGCCACCATGCCCACGATCAGTGCGACGATCAGGACGACCCACATCCAGGACAGCACCTTGACGGCGGTGGTGTTGGGCGGTGGTGGGGCGCCGTAGCGGTTGGCCACGTTGCTGCCCGGGCTGACCATCAGCACCAGAGGGAAGATGCTGCCGACGATGGGCACGAAGTTCAGCAGCCACAGCCAGCCCGACCAGCCGAGATCGTGCAGGCGCTGCACGCTGATCTGAATGCTGACCACGAGGAAACCGATGAAGACCACGATGCCGCCGACAATTCCCAGGCCGGTGAGCAGGGTGGAATTGAACACCGCCGCGGACAGGATACCGAAGAAGGCGCCTACCCCGACCACGGCCAGCATGGCCACCGTCAGGACCAGAGTCCAGGCCAGGTAGCGCAGGCGACCGATACGGCCTTCGAAGCTGAATACGTTGAGTGCGGCGTATTGTGGGATTGCATCGCCTACTACGGCTTGCGGGGGCGCATAGGGCGACTCGCTGAGGCTGCTGGCCCTGGGTGTGGGGGTTACTGCGTCTAGATCCAGCTTCAGGGCCTGCTCGGATTCGATGCGGGCATCGATCCCGGCGTTCTTCAATGCTTCCAGATAGCGCTGGGCGTCGGCCTGCGTCAGGTCGCGCTTGAGCTCCACCTGCTGGCCGCTGAACAGGCGTTCTACGGCGGCCGTATCGCTTTTGAACAGTTCGGCGAGGTTCAGTTGGGCAGTGGCTTTTTCCACGCCGGGCAGCAATGTGCCGTCGAAAACGATCTTGTAGCGGGTTTCGCTCATGGGGGCATCCCTGTCACTTGAAAAGAAGGTTTACATAAAAGACCGACAGTTTAAGGCCAGCGCCCCTCGGCTGGCCAAAAAACTAATGAGAACGGGTTAACGTGGCCAGCGTTTGCTCAGTTGGCTGGCGCGTTGCTGGGCCGCCTGATATTCGCTGTCCAGGCGCGCGATCAATTGGTCGACGCTGGGCAGGTCGTCGATTTCACAGACCCCCTGGCCTGCGGACCAGACGGTTTTCCAGGCTTTTGCCTCATCACTGATGGGTTTGAGCTTGGAGCCGAAGTTGATCTCACCTTTGCCTTGCAGGGCGGCCAGGTCGAAACCTGCGTTCTCCAGGCTTTGGCGCATGAAGCTGGCAGGTACTCCAGAAACCGCGGCGGTATGCACGATGTCGGCGGCTCGAGAGCTGAGTAGCATCTCTTTATAGGCATCCGGTGCGTGGCTTTCGGTGGTACCGATAAAGCGGGTGCCCAAGTAGGCAAGGTCGGCGCCAAGCAGCTGTGCGGCAAGAATCTCGTGGCCCCGGTTCAGGCAGCCGGCCAGTAGCAGGGTCTTGTCGAAGAACTGGCGGATCTCGGCGACCAGAGAGAAGGGGCTCCAGGTGCCTGCATGGCCACCCGCTCCGGCTGCGACGGCGATCAGCCCATCGACACCCGCCTCGGCGGCTTTCTCTGCGTGCCGGCGGGTGGTCACGTCATGAAATACCAGGCCGCCGTAGCTGTGCACGGCGTCCACTACTTCCTTGACCGCGCCGAGGCTGGTGATGACGATCGGTACCTTGTGCTCGATGCAGATCTGCAAGTCGGCCTGCAGCCGTGGATTGCTGTTGTGCACGATCAGGTTCACGGCGTAGGGAGCAGGGTTCTCCAGCTTGGCCAGGCCCGCTTCGATCTCCTCCAGCCAGGCCTTGAAACCGCTGCTTTCGCGCTGATTGAGGGCGGGAAAGCTACCCACCACACCATTGCGACAGCAGGCCAGGACCAGTTCCGGGTTGGAGATCAGAAACATCGGCGCGGCCACCAGGGGCAGGCGCAGACGTTGTTCGAGCAAAGCGGGCAGTGACATTGGAGTACCCCCAGGGAAGCGACTAGTTAGAGTTAGAACGGCCGTACAACGACCAAAATTACAATAGCCAGCAATATCAGAACCGGTACTTCATTGAACCAGCGATAAAAGACATGGCTGCGGGTGTTTTCGCCACGGGCGAAGCGCTTCACTTGCGCGCCGCACATGTGGTGATAGCCGATGAGGATGACCACCAAGGTCAGTTTGGCGTGCATCCAGCCGCCCTGGCCGAAATACGCGCTGGGGTTGAGGCTGATCAGCCAGATGCCAAAGATCAGTGCCGCGATCATCGCAGGCCCCATGATGAAGCGGTACAGCTTGCGTTCCATCAGGCAGAAGCGCTCGCGGCTGATGCTGTCCTCGCTTTGGGCGTGGTAAACGAACAGGCGTGGCAGGTAGAAAAGGCCGGCAAACCAGCAGACCACGCTGACGATATGAAAGGCTTTGAGCCATAGATAGAGCATTTTTAGTTATTCCCAGGTTCACGGTGGCGAAGATAGTAGAGGGTAGAGCGTCCGCACGTCACCTTGACGGTTGTCGCAGGGGCGCGCCGCCCCTATTATCGGCAGCTTTCCAGTGGGTTCGTTGAGGGCAGGTTTATGGTCAAGGTCGGTATCGTCGGCGGCACGGGTTACACCGGTGTCGAACTGCTGCGTCTGTTGGCACAGCATCCGCAAGCGCGAGTGGAAGTCATCACTTCGCGATCCGAGGCTGGCCTGGCCGTTGCTGACATGTACCCGAACCTGCGTGGCCATTACGACGGCCTGGCGTTCAGCGTGCCGGATATCAAGACCCTTGGTGCCTGTGACGTGGTGTTCTTTGCCACCCCCCATGGCGTGGCGCATGCACTGGCTGGCGAACTGCTGGCTGCGGGGACCAAGGTCATCGACCTATCGGCAGACTTCCGCCTGCAGGATGCCGATGAGTGGGCCAAGTGGTACGGTCAGCCTCACGGTGCCCCTCAATTGCTGGAGGAAGCGGTCTACGGCCTGCCGGAAGTCAATCGCGAACAGATCAAGGAAGCCCGTTTGATTGCGGTTCCTGGCTGCTATCCAACCGCAACCCAGCTCGGTTTCCTGCCGCTGCTGGAAGCCGGTCTTGCCGACACTTCCCGGCTGATCGCCGACTGCAAATCCGGTGTCAGCGGTGCTGGCCGTGGGGCCAGCGTCGGGTCGCTGTACTCGGAAACTTCCGAGAGCATGAAGGCCTATGCGGTCAAGGGGCACCGTCATTTGCCGGAAATCCGTCAGGGCCTGCGCCGGGCAGCAGGCAAGGAAGTTGGCCTGACGTTCGTACCGCACCTGACGCCGATGATTCGCGGTATCCACTCCACGCTCTACTCCACGGTGGTGGATAAGTCGGTGGATCTGCAGGCGTTGTTCGAGAAGCGTTATGCCAATGAGCCGTTTGTCGATGTAATGCCGGCCGGCAGCCATCCGGAGACCCGCAGTGTGCGGGGTGCCAACGTGTGCCGGATTGCCGTGCACCGGCCGCAGGATGATGATCTGGTAGTGGTACTGTCGGTCATCGACAACCTGGTCAAGGGCGCTTCGGGCCAGGCGGTGCAGAACCTCAATATCCTGTTCGGCCTGGATGAGCGTCTGGGGCTGTCCCACGCGGGCATGCTGCCTTAACGTCGTTTTTGCGTGAACAAAAACGCCCGTCTGACGGGCCTTTCTGCTTTATACGGGTGGCTGTACGACTATTGATATACCGTAACAATAGTTGACCGCTTTTCTGGGAGAAGCGGATAATGCGCGTCATTACGCAGTATGGCGGCTTAACGCCGGGAGATAGTCAGCATGAGCGTTGAATCCTTCACCCCCACGGCTTTGCAATTCACTCAAGGTGCAGCGCACAAGGTGAAGACCCTGGTCGATGAAGAGGGTAATGATCGCTTGAAGCTGCGCGTATTCGTTACGGGCGGCGGTTGTTCGGGGTTTCAGTACGGTTTCACTTTCGATGAGGAAGTGGCCGAGGATGACACCATCGTCGAGCGCGAGGGCGTGAGCCTGGTGGTCGATCCGATGAGCTTCCAGTACCTGGCCGGTGCTGAAGTGGACTACCAGGAAGGCCTGGAAGGTTCGCGGTTCGTGATCAAGAACCCCAATGCCACCACTACCTGTGGTTGCGGGTCGTCGTTCTCGATCTGACCAGCCGGCAGTAGCCATTCGCCGAACGCCGCAGGGGCCTGGGATCCTGCGGCGTTTTGCTGTCTGCTGTTCAAGCCGGGTAGATGGCGCCTAGTACACGCAGGCCACGGGCGCCGGTGACGCTGGGCCGGTTGGCAGCGATGCCTTCCAGGCAGCAGTGGGCCAGCCAGGCAAACGCCATAGCCTCTACCCAGTCGGGATCTACGCCATACGCCGCAGTGCTGCTGACCCGTGTTTGCGGGAGGAGGGCTGCCAGGCGGCCCATGAGCGCTGCGTTATGCGCGCCGCCGCCGCACACCAGCAGCTCCTGGGTGTCACTTTGAGCGCTCTGCAGCGAATCGACGATGGTTAGAGCTGTCAGTTCGAGAAGGGTAGCCTGCACGTTTTCGGCGGCAATAGCGCCCCGTGCCCTCAGATGCCGCTGTAGCCAATCAAGATTGAATACCTCGCGCCCGGTGCTCTTCGGGCCTTGGGTGGCGAAGAACGGGTCGCTGAGCAGGGCTTGCAGGAGGGGCGGATCAACCTGGCCGCTGGCAGCCCACTGGCCATTGCGGTCGAAGTTCTCTGCGCGTTGGGCCTGGATCCAGGCATCGAGCAGGACGTTGCCCGGGCCACAGTCGAATCCGGCCACCGGCTTGGCGGTTTCGATCAGGCTCAGGTTGCTGAACCCGCCAACGTTCAGCACGGCGCGGTTTCCCGGGCGCTGGTCGAACAGGGCTTCGTGAAAGGCCGGAACCAGCGGCGCGCCTTGCCCGCCCGCTGCCACGTCGCGGCTGCGGAAGTCGCTGACGACAGTGATCCCGGTCAGCTCAGTGAGCAGGGCTGGGTTGCCGATCTGCACCGTGAACCCGCGGCTTGGCTCATGGCGCACGGTTTGTCCGTGGCTGCCGATAGCGCGAATGTCTTGAGGGTGCAGTTGCTGTTGTTGCAGAAGCTGGTTGATGGCCTGGGCGGCCAGTTCGACCCAGTGCTGTTGGGCGATGGCGGAACGGGCGATCTCGTCGGGGCCACTGGCGCACAAACCCAGGAGTTCGGCGCGCAGGGCATCGGGCATGGGGATGTAGCGAGTGGCGACCAATCTGAGCGCCGGGCTTTGCTCGATCAGGGCGATGTCCAGGCCATCAAGGCTGGTACCGGACATCACACCTATATAGAGCGCCATGGCTTAGCGCTTGCTGGAGGCCAGCATCGTGGCCTTTTCCTGATCCATCCGGGCCATCAGAGGCTGGCTCTGCTGCAGGAAGCGTGCTCGTTCGGCCTTGGCGATCGGGTCGGCCATGGGCAGCTTCTGGCCCAGCGGATCCACGTGGACACCGTTGACCTGGAACTCATAGTGCAGGTGCGGTCCGGTGGACAGCCCGGTGGTACCGATATAGCCGATGACCTGGCCCTGTTTCACCGAGCCGCCAGTCTTCACACCCTTGGCAAAGCCCTGCATATGGCCGTACAGGGTGCGGTAGGTGTTGCCGTGCTGGATGATCACGGTATTGCCATAACCGCCACGACGGCCAGCTAGCAGCACCTTGCCATCACCGGCAGCCTTGATTGGCGTGCCCCGTGGCGCGGCATAGTCCACGCCCTTGTGGGCACGGATCTTGTTCAGGATCGGGTGCTTGCGGCCCATGGAAAAGCGCGAGCTGATGCGCGCGAAGTCCACCGGTGTACGGATGAAGGCCTTGCGCATGCTGTTGCCATCAGCGGTGTAGTAGCTGCTGGAACCCTGTTTGTTGGTGTAGCGCACTGCGGTGTAGGTCTTGCCACGGTTAGTGAAGCGCGCGGAGAGGATATTGCCTGTACCGACTACCTTGCCGTTGGCGACTTTTTGCTCATAGATCACGTCGAATTCGTCACCCTGGCGAATATCCTGAGCGAAGTCGATGTCGTAGCCGAAAACGTTGGCCATATCCATGGTCAGGCTGTGGGACAGCCCGGCGCGTGCGGCAGACTGCGAAAGCGAGCTGTTGATGACGCCGTGGACATAGGCAGAACGAACCACTGGCTTGGTGATCACGCGGCTGAACGTAAAGCCCTTGGGGCCTTTGGTCAGGGTGATGGTTTCCAGGTCGCTGACCTTGCTGTGCAGGTTGTTCAGTTGGCCATCAGGCGTCAGCTCGAACTCCAGCTTCTGGCCATGCTTGAGCTGGGAGAACTGCTTGGCCTGCTTGTCGCTGGCTAGTACTTCATGGACAGAAGTGGCTGGCAGGCCAACCTTTTCAAAGAGTGTGGAGAGGGTGTCGCCCTTGGTGACCAGAACTTCCCTGTGGCCGGGGGCTTTTGGCTCCTCCACGGCAGCAGGCACAGGTGCGGTTTCTGCGGTTTGCGTGGTGTCTTCGGCGGTGTTTTCGATCTGTGCGAAAGGTGAGGCAACGGCCTCGCTTGTGGCTTGTTCGGTGGATGCGGCGTCTTGATCTTGTGTCAGTTGCTCGATCGGGCTTTCCAGATCAAGGCTCAATGTCGTTTTTTTTGCTTCTACATCACTGGATGGAAATACCAGAAGGGCCAAGCTGAGAAGGGCCGCGATGCCACTTGCGGCGAGCAGGTGGCTCTTCGGATAAAGCGGTGGCGCTTTAGACGGTTCGGTGGTCATAGGTAATTTGACTTTGAAAAGATGAAATGGAAAAGATGAATGACATGATGAAGATGAAATAACTGTATAAAATATAACCAAATCATCTGTGACGCAAGGGCGCGGGCACTCTGCTTTCGGAATGCTCCCGTACGCCGGGCAAAACTTGTAATTAGTCCATGATCTTGTATGGTTGGTTCCCTTTTGAATCTGAGCCTTGCGGGTCTGTTATGAAGTCGGTTGAAGAGCAGCTAGCGCTGATCAAACGTGGTGCGGAAGAGTTGTTGGTCGAGTCCGAGTTGATCGAGAAGCTCAAGCGCGGCGAACCGCTGCGCATTAAGGCTGGCTTCGATCCGACGGCGCCGGATCTGCATCTCGGGCATACCGTACTTATTAATAAGCTGCGTCAGTTTCAGGACTTGGGTCACCAGGTAATCTTCCTGATTGGCGACTTCACCGGCATGATCGGTGACCCCAGTGGCAAAAGTGCCACGCGCCCACCCTTGACTCGCGAGCAGGTCCTGGAAAACGCAGATACCTATAAAAGCCAGGTTTTCAAGATTCTTGATCCTGCCAAGACTGAGGTGGCTTTCAACTCCACCTGGATGGACAAGATGGGACCGGCGGACTTCATTCGTCTAACTTCCCAGTACACCGTTGCGCGGATGCTCGAGCGCGACGACTTCGACAAGCGCTATTCGACCAATCAGCCGATTGCCATTCATGAGTTCCTGTATCCGTTGGTGCAAGGCTATGACTCGGTGGCATTGCGCGCCGATGTCGAGCTGGGCGGTACCGACCAGAAGTTCAACCTGCTGATGGGGCGTGAGCTGCAGCGCGGTTACGGTCAGGAGGCTCAGTGCATTCTGACCATGCCATTGCTCGAAGGGTTGGATGGCGTCAAGAAGATGTCCAAGTCTCTGGGTAACTATGTCGGTATCCAGGAGGCGCCTGGCGTGATGTACGGCAAGCTGGTGTCCATTCCTGATGCGTTGATGTGGCGTTACTTCGAGTTGCTCAGCTTCCGCTCCATGGATGAGATCAATGCATTCAAGGCGGATGTAGATGCTGGCGCTAACCCGCGTGACATCAAGATCAAGCTGGCCGAAGAGATTGTTGCGCGCTTCCATGGTGAAGAGGCTGCTGCAAATGCTCACCGTGCCGCAGGTAATCGCATGAAAGATGGCGAGCTGCCTGATGATCTGCCGGAAATCGAGCTGGTTGCTGCCGAGGATATGCCGATTGCGGCTGTCCTTAATAAGGCAGGGCTGGTGAAGAACGCCGCGGTGGCTCGGGATCTTCTAGGTTCGGGTGGTGTGCGGGTGGATGGTGAGGTTGTCGATCGCACCTATATATATGCAGTAGGTTCAACCCATGTGTGCCAA
>NZ_AP024342.1:5907500-6252500 GCF_018326405.1 Pseudomonas sp. Eqa60 | reverse complement strand
ACACGTCGAGCAGGTACGAAAGTAGGTCTTAGTGATCCGGTGGTTCTGTATGGAAGGGCCATCGCTCAACGGATAAAAGGTACTCCGGGGATAACAGGCTGATACCGCCCAAGAGTTCATATCGACGGCGGTGTTTGGCACCTCGATGTCGGCTCATCACATCCTGGGGCTGAAGCCGGTCCCAAGGGTATGGCTGTTCGCCATTTAAAGTGGTACGCGAGCTGGGTTTAGAACGTCGTGAGACAGTTCGGTCCCTATCTGCCGTGGACGTTTGAGATTTGAGAGGGGCTGCTCCTAGTACGAGAGGACCGGAGTGGACGAACCTCTGGTGTTCCGGTTGTCACGCCAGTGGCATTGCCGGGTAGCTATGTTCGGAAAAGATAACCGCTGAAAGCATCTAAGCGGGAAACTTGCCTCAAGATGAGATCTCACTGGAACCTTGAGTTCCCTAAAGGGCCGTCGAAGACTACGACGTTGATAGGTTGGGTGTGTAAGCGCTGTGAGGCGTTGAGCTAACCAATACTAATTGCCCGTGAGGCTTGACCATATAACACCCAAGCAATTTGCTTAAGAAGCGAGTTGCGGTGTGTGAAGACGATACAAACCGAAAGTTTGCGAACACACAAATCTATTACATACCCATTCGCTGGGACGTTGCACAAGCAACGGACTGGCTACCGAATTTCTTGACGACCATAGAGCGTTGGAACCACCTGATCCCATCCCGAACTCAGAAGTGAAACGATGCATCGCCGATGGTAGTGTGGGGTTTCCCCATGTGAGAGTAGGTCATCGTCAAGATTAAATTCCGAAACCCCAACTGCGCATGCAGTTGGGGTTTTGTTTTTGTGCGCGAAAAATGGGTTTGATTTTTTGCTGTCTCGATCGACTTGCTCGTCAGGTGGGGGTTTCTATGCAATGGCGCTGGGCATGGCTATCATGCCTGCCTCATGGTGAGGCGGAAACTGCATGTCGACGTTGTTAGAGCTTCTGAAAGATGGGCGATTTCACTCGGGTCAGGCGCTCGGTCAGGCGCTGGGTGTTAGCCGTAGTGCTATATGGAAGCAGTTACAGCTTCTTGAGGCGGAGTTGGGGCTTGTCATTCATAAGGTGCGAGGCCGCGGTTACCAGCTGGCCACTCCAATCACATTGCTGAGCAGTGCTGAGATAGGCCGTTCCTCTATTTCCAGTGGCTCCTGGGATATCCGAATTCTCGACTCTATCGACTCCACGAATGCACAGGCGCTGCGATCCATTGAAGAAGGGAGTGTGGCTCCTTTTCTTGTGCTAGCTGAGCGCCAGACGGTGGGGCGAGGCCGTCGTGGTCGTAAGTGGGTAAGCCCTTTTGCCGAAAATATCTATTACAGCCTCGTCTTGCGTATGGACGGAGGTCTCCGGCAATTGGAAGGGCTTAGCCTGGTCGTTGGGCTGGCGGTCATGCATACCCTTCGTGAGTATGGAATTCCTGGTGCGGGTTTGAAGTGGCCAAATGATGTTTTGGTTGGTCAGAAGAAGGTCGCGGGGATACTTTTGGAGTTGGTGGGTGATCCTGCGGATGTGTGTCATGTGGTCCTGGGCATTGGGATCAATGTGAATATGCAAAGCGCTGAAGAGATCGATCAGGAGTGGACTTCGGTGAGGTTGGAGTCTGGCAAGGTTATTGATCGCAATCAGCTTGTTGCTCGATTGAATGAGGTTCTTGTGTCTTATCTGGAGCGTCATCGGCTGAATGGCTTCTCCGCGATCCAGGGCGAGTGGGAGCAAGGTCACCTCTGGCAGGGGCGTGCTGTGTCTCTGATCGCGGGCGTAAATAAGATCGATGGTGTTGTGTTGGGTATTGATCGCCAAGGAGCTTTGCGATTGAGCGTTGAGGGGGAGGAGAAAACGTATAGCGGCGGGGAGCTCAGTCTAAGGTTGCGTGATGGCTCATGAGTTCGGCCATCAATGTGCGCTTGCGCGATCTACGGCTAGGAGGTAGGGGCTGATTCCTTGTGTGGGGTGGGACTTTGAGTGTTGCATCGGTTCCGCAAGATCAGCTTGTACGTGATCCATCTTTTCGAGTTGTTTAAGCCTTGTCCTCTGTCTTGAGGTTTTTATGCGCTGGTTGTTTCTGTTGTTATTGGTCCTCAATTGCTTTTATTACATCTGGCATCAGCAGGAAGCGCCGCTTCGTGCGAAAGAGGTCATGCCTCTCTCGCTCTATCGAGGTACTCAGCAAGATATCCGTTTGTTGAGTGAGTCTTCTGATTCGGTCGAGCGGCGGGATAAGGGTAAGTCAGGGGAGGTTGATGCAAGCTGTCTTTATCTGGGGGCTTTGCTCGTCGTGATACGGCTCAGATGTTGGAGCAGCGGCTGGTAGGGCTGGGGGCTGATGTCAGGTTGCAGTCCTTGAGTGTTCCTGGTTCTTCTAGTTTTTGGCTTCGTGTGACTCCCGAGAGCAAGCATTTGCTGGATGATCTGCAACTGCAGAACCTTGCTAAAGAATTCAATGAGTTAAAACATAAAATAATGCCTTGCGAGGGGGTTGCAACTGTCGAATAGGTTGCATAGAATGGCGCCCGCTCCGCAGCGAAGACTTCACGAAGTCAGCGTCGCGAAGCGAGGTCAACGCAGCTAACCTCAAGATTTTATTGAGAAAATGCTTGACAGAAGGGTGGCATGATATAGAATGTCGCCTCGCTTAGGAGGGGTTCCCGAGCGGCCAAAGGGATCAGACTGTAAATCTGACGTCTACGACTTCGAAGGTTCGAATCCTTCCCCCTCCACCAGATTTAGCGAGAGCTGCAGGCTCCGCGGGTATAGTTTAGTGGTAGAACCTCAGCCTTCCAAGCTGATGATGCGGGTTCGATTCCCGCTACCCGCTCCAAGTTTGCAGGTTTTGCAAGGTGTTACGCTCTTGTAGCTCAGTTGGTAGAGCACACCCTTGGTAAGGGTGAGGTCAGCGGTTCAAATCCGCTCAAGAGCTCCATATAACAAGGCAGATATGAAAATATCTGCCTTTGTTTTAATGGCTTGGGTGACTTGCTCAATTCTTCTCCTAGGGGTGATTTCGATGGCTAAGGAAAAGTTCGAACGTAATAAGCCGCACGTTAACGTGGGTACTATCGGTCACGTTGACCACGGTAAAACCACTCTGACTGCTGCTCTGACTCGCGTTTGCTCCGAAGTTTTCGGTTCGGCTCGTGTTGACTTCGACAAGATCGACAGCGCCCCAGAAGAAAAAGCTCGTGGTATCACCATCAACACTGCGCACGTAGAGTACGACTCGAACATTCGTCACTACGCGCACGTTGACTGCCCAGGTCACGCCGACTACGTCAAAAACATGATCACTGGTGCTGCCCAGATGGACGGCGCGATCCTGGTTTGCTCGGCTGCCGATGGTCCGATGCCACAAACTCGTGAGCACATCCTGCTGTCCCGTCAGGTAGGCGTTCCGTACATCGTTGTCTTCCTGAACAAGGCTGACATGGTTGACGACGCTGAGCTGCTGGAACTGGTTGAGATGGAAGTGCGCGATCTGCTGAGCACTTACGACTTCCCAGGTGACGACACTCCGATCATCATCGGTTCGGCTCTGATGGCTCTGAACGGCCAAGACGACAACGAAATGGGTACCACCGCTGTTAAGCGTCTGGTAGAAACTCTGGATACCTACATCCCAGAGCCAGAGCGTGCAATCGACAAGCCGTTCCTGATGCCAATCGAAGACGTATTCTCGATCTCCGGTCGTGGCACCGTGGTAACTGGCCGTGTTGAGCGTGGTATCGTTCGCATCCAGGAAGAAGTTGAGATCGTTGGTCTGCGCGACACTCAGAAAACCACCTGCACCGGCGTTGAAATGTTCCGCAAGCTGCTCGACGAAGGTCGTGCTGGCGAGAACTGCGGCGTTCTGCTGCGTGGTACCAAGCGTGACGACGTTGAGCGTGGCCAGGTTCTGGTTAAGCCAGGCACCGTTAAGCCGCACACCAAGTTCACCGCTGAAGTTTACGTTCTGAGCAAGGAAGAAGGCGGCCGTCATACTCCGTTCTTCAAAGGCTACCGTCCACAGTTCTACTTCCGTACTACTGACGTGACTGGTAACTGCGAGCTGCCAGAAGGCGTTGAAATGGTAATGCCAGGTGACAACATCCAGATGACTGTCACTCTGATCAAAACCATCGCGATGGAAGATGGTCTGCGTTTCGCTATCCGTGAAGGCGGTCGTACCGTCGGCGCTGGCGTCGTAGCCAAAGTCATCGAATAAGTTCTTGATATATCTCCATCGGGCCGACATAATGGTCGGCCTGATTTTGTTTTTAGGTCAGTAGCTCAATTGGCAGAGCGACGGTCTCCAAAACCGTAGGTTGGGGGTTCGATTCCCTCCTGACCTGCCAGATTCACTCAATGTGTCTGGCTTTCTTTTCACAGGATCTTCATAGATGACTCCTAAGGCTGAAGCTCAAGGCTCTCGCTTCGATCTGCTCAAGTGGCTGGTTGTTGTTGCCTTGGTGATTGTTGGTGTTGTTGGCAATCAGTACTACTCTGCTTCGCCGATCCTGTACCGCGTCTTGGCGCTGCTTGTCATTGCTGCAGTTGCTGCCTTCGTTGGCTTGCAGACTGCCAAGGGTAAGTCGTTCTTTGTCCTGGTTAAGGAAGCGCGCACTGAGATTCGTAAAGTCGTATGGCCAACTCGCCAAGAGACCACGCAGACCACGTTGATTGTTGTGGCTGTGGTTCTGGTCATGGCGTTGCTGTTGTGGGGGCTAGATTCCCTGCTCGGCTGGCTTGTTTCCTTGATTGTTGGCTAAGGGTGTCCCGTGGCTAAGCGTTGGTACGTTGTGCATGCTTACTCGGGTTACGAGAAGCATGTAATGCGTTCGTTGATCGAGCGTGTGAAGCTGGCTGGCATGGAAGATGGCTTCGGCGAAATTCTGGTCCCCACTGAAGAAGTGGTTGAGATGCGCAATGGCCAGAAGCGCAAAAGCGAGCGTAAATTCTTTCCAGGCTATGTGCTGGTACAGATGGATATGAACGAGGGTACTTGGCACTTGGTCAAGGATACTCCTCGTGTCATGGGCTTTATTGGTGGTACTGCCGATAAGCCGGCTCCTATCACTGACAAAGAAGCGGAAGCGATTCTGCGTCGCGTTGCTGATGGTAGCGACAAGCCCAAGCCTAAGACCCTGTTTGAGCCGGGTGAGGTGGTCCGTGTTACTGACGGCCCATTCGCTGACTTTAACGGTACGGTTGAAGAAGTTAACTACGAAAAGAGCCGCATTCAGGTGGCAGTGCTCATTTTCGGTCGCTCTACTCCGGTAGAGCTAGAGTTCAGTCAGGTCGAGAAGGCATAACTGAACGAGAATCCCATACCCCGCAGCCTTAGGCTGTGGGGTTTTGTCGTCACTGGGATAAACGCGCAAGTAACCGGGGAGCCTATCTAGGCGTCTGAACCCGTAATTGGAGTGCCTCATGGCTAAGAAGATTACTGCTTACATCAAGCTGCAAGTTAAGGCCGCTCAGGCCAACCCAAGTCCACCCGTTGGTCCAGCTCTGGGTCAGCACGGCGTGAACATCATGGAGTTCTGCAAAGCTTTCAACGCCCGTACTCAGGGTCTTGAGCCAGGCCTGCCGACTCCTGTGATCATCACTGTTTACAGTGACCGCAGCTTCACTTTCGAAACTAAGAGCACCCCTGCTTCGGTTCTGCTGAAGAAAGCTGCTGGCCTGACCAGCGGTTCCGCTCGTCCAAACACCGTTAAGGTTGGCACTGTTACCCGTGCTCAGCTGGAAGAAATCGCGAAAACCAAAAACGCGGATCTGACTGCAGCTGATATGGATGCAGCCGTGCGTACTATCGCCGGTTCTGCTCGTAGCATGGGCCTTAACGTGGAGGGTGTGTAATGGCTAAGCTGACCAAGCGCCAAAAGGCTATCGCCGGCAAGATTGAAGCAGGCAAGGCCTACAACTTCGTAGAAGCCGCCGCTCTCCTGACCGAGCTGTCGACCGTTAAGTTCAGCGAGTCCGTAGACGTTGCTGTGAACCTGGGCGTAGACCCACGTAAATCTGACCAGGTTGTTCGTAGCGCTACTGTGCTGCCACACGGCACTGGCAAGACTGTACGTGTAGCTGTGTTCACCCAGGGGCCAGCAGCTGAAGCTGCTCTGGCTGCCGGTGCAGACCGCGTAGGTATGGACGATCTGGCTGCCGAAATGAAAGGCGGCGACCTGAACTATGACGTGGTTATTGCTTCCCCGGATGCAATGCGCGTTGTGGGTCAGCTGGGTCAGGTTCTGGGTCCTCGCGGCCTGATGCCTAACCCGAAAGTCGGTACCGTTACTCCAGACGTAGCTTCGGCAGTTAAGAACGCCAAGGCTGGTCAGGTTCGCTATCGCACCGACAAAAACGGCATCATCCACACTTCCGTTGGCAAGGTCGGCTTCGACGCCGTCAAGCTGAAGGAAAACGTTGAAGCCCTGATCGCTGACCTGAAGCGTATCAAGCCAGCTTCTTCGAAAGGCATCTACGTCAAGCGCGTTACCCTGAGCACCACTATGGGCCCAGGTCTGGTCATCGACCAGGGTTCGCTGGACGTATAAGACACAAGCGCGTGCAAGTAATTGCGCGCGCTGAAAAATTGGGGTCCCTGCCTGGCGGGGGCTATCCAAGACCGTAGGCGACGCAAGTCTTAAACCTCAAGCCTACGCAGATGGTGCTCCCGGTTCCTTACCGAATCAGACACCAAAACGACATCCAGCTCCGGTTGGATGAAACGGTAACAAGCAGGAGTTAAACCCGTGGCAATTAAACTCGAAGACAAGAAGGCCATCGTCGCTGAAGTCAACGAGGCTGCCAAAGCCGCTCTGTCCGCTGTCGTGGCTGATGCCCGTGGTGTGACAGTAGGCGCTATGACCGGACTCCGTAAAGAGGCCCGCGAAGCTGGTGTTTATGTACGTGTCGTACGTAACACCCTGCTCAAGCGCGCTGTTGAAGGCACTCAATATGACGTGCTCAACGACGCGTTCGTCGGCCCTACCCTGATTGCATTCTCCAAGGAACATCCGGGCGCTGCCGCTCGTATTTTCAAAGAGTTCGCAAAGGGTCAGGAAAAGTTCGAGATCAAGGCAGCTGCGTTCGAGGGCAAGTACCTCGCAGCAAACGAGATCGACGTGTTGGCTTCGCTGCCAACTCGCGACGAAGCTATTGCGAAGCTGATGAGCGTGATTCAAGGCGCTACCAGCAAGCTGGCTCGTACTCTGGCGGCTATTCGCGACCAGAAAGAAGCTGCTGCTGCCTAAGGCACTGCAAGCCCTTTCAAAATCATATGTTTAATTTGATGGCTGCGTAGGCTGTCACCCCAATACAGGAATTTATAGTCATGTCTCTGACTAACGAGCAAATCATCGAAGCAATCGGCCAGAAAACCGTTCTGGAAGTTGTTGAGCTGATCAAAGCAATGGAAGAAACCTTCGGCGTTACCGCTGCTGTTGCCGCTGCTGGCCCAGCTGCTGCTGCCGCTGTTGTTGAAGAGCAAACTGAATTCAACGTCATGCTGACCGAAGCTGGCGAGAAGAAAGTTAACGTGATCAAGGCTGTACGTGAACTGACCGGTCTGGGCCTGAAAGAAGCCAAGGCTGTAGTTGACGGCGCTCCTGCCATGGTTCTGGAAGCTGTTGCTAAAGAAGCAGCTGACAAAGCCAAAGCAGCTCTGGAAGAAGCAGGCGCTAAAGTCGAGCTCAAGTAAGCATCGACTTTGTGTCTCCAGCCCAAGCGTTAAGCGAACGGCTGATGGCTGGTGGCTTTTGCCACCGGCCTTTTTCCGTTATTGGCGACCGACTGGGTCGGTGCCAGTAACGTGCTGTAGCCCACCCTGTGCGGTGGCGCAAACCAAAGGGTTTGCACGATTTTCTGGCTGCTCCCGTCGGGAGGGGCCGAATAAGCAGGTGACCAAGCTGGGGAACGCTGATGGCTTACTCATATACTGAGAAAAAACGTATCCGCAAGGACTTTAGCAAGTTGCCGGACGTCATGGATGTGCCGTACCTCCTGGCCATCCAGCTGGATTCGTATCGTGAATTCTTGCAAGCGGGAGCGACTAAAGATCAGTTCCGCGACGTGGGCCTGCATGCGGCCTTCAAATCCGTTTTCCCGATCATCAGCTACTCCGGCAATGCTGCGTTGGAGTATGTCGGTTATCGCCTGGGCGAACCGGCGTTTGATGTTAAAGAATGCGTGTTGCGTGGTGTAACTTACGCCGTACCTTTGCGGGTAAAAGTCCGTCTGATCATTTTCGACAAAGAATCGTCGAACAAAGCGATCAAGGACATCAAAGAGCAAGAAGTCTACATGGGTGAAATTCCCCTGATGACTGAGAACGGTACCTTCGTAATCAACGGTACCGAGCGTGTAATCGTTTCCCAGCTGCACCGTTCCCCTGGCGTATTCTTCGACCACGACCGTGGCAAGACGCACAGCTCCGGTAAGCTGCTGTATTCCGCGCGGATCATTCCTTACCGCGGTTCTTGGCTGGACTTCGAGTTCGACCCGAAAGACTGCGTGTTCGTCCGTATCGACCGTCGTCGCAAGCTGCCGGCATCGGTTCTGCTGCGCGCGCTGGGCTATACCACTGAAGAAGTGCTGGACGCTTTCTACACCACCAACGTATTCCACGTGAAAGGCGAGAGCCTGAGCCTGGAGCTGGTGCCTCAGCGCCTGCGTGGTGAGATTGCCGTTCTGGACATCCAGGATGACAAGGGCAAGGTTATTGTCGAGCAGGGTCGTCGTATCACCGCTCGTCACATCAACCAGCTGGAAAAAGCCGGTATCAAAGAGCTGGATGTACCTCTGGACTACGTCCTGGGCCGTACCACCGCCAAGGCTATCGTGCACCCGGCTACCGGTGAAATTCTGGCAGAGTGCAACACCGAGCTGAACACCGAGATCCTGGCAAAAATCGCCAAGGCTCAGGTCGTTCGCATCGAGACTCTGTACACCAACGACATCGACTGCGGTCCGTTCGTCTCTGACACTCTGAAGATCGACTCCACCAGCAACCAATTGGAAGCCCTGGTCGAGATCTATCGCATGATGCGTCCTGGCGAGCCACCGACCAAAGATGCTGCCGAGACTCTGTTCAACAACCTGTTCTTCAGCCCTGAGCGGTATGATCTGTCCGCCGTTGGCCGGATGAAGTTCAACCGTCGTATCGGTCGTACCGAGATCGAAGGCTCCGGCGTTCTGTGCAAAGAAGACATCGTTGCCGTACTGAAGACTCTGGTCGACATCCGTAACGGTAAAGGCATCGTCGACGACATCGACCACCTGGGTAACCGTCGTGTTCGCTGTGTTGGCGAAATGGCCGAGAACCAGTTCCGCGTTGGCCTGGTGCGTGTAGAGCGTGCGGTCAAAGAGCGCCTGTCGATGGCTGAAAGCGAAGGCCTGATGCCGCAAGACCTGATCAATGCCAAGCCAGTGGCTGCGGCAGTGAAAGAGTTCTTCGGTTCCAGCCAGCTGTCCCAGTTCATGGACCAGAACAACCCGCTGTCCGAGATCACCCACAAGCGTCGTGTTTCTGCACTTGGCCCAGGTGGTCTGACCCGTGAGCGTGCAGGCTTCGAAGTCCGTGACGTACACCCGACCCACTACGGTCGTGTATGCCCGATTGAAACGCCGGAAGGTCCGAACATCGGTCTGATCAACTCCCTGGCGGCCTATGCGCGCACCAACCAGTACGGCTTCCTCGAGAGCCCGTACCGTGTGGTGAAAGATGCTCTGGTAACCGACGAGATCGTGTTCCTGTCCGCTATCGAAGAGGCCGATCACGTGATCGCCCAGGCTTCGGCGACGATGAACGACAAAGGTCAGCTGGTCGATGAGCTGGTAGCTGTTCGTCACTTGAACGAATTCACCGTCAAGGCGCCGGAAGACGTCACCTTGATGGACGTTTCGCCGAAGCAGGTAGTTTCGGTTGCAGCGTCGTTGATTCCGTTCCTCGAGCACGACGACGCCAACCGTGCATTGATGGGTTCCAACATGCAGCGTCAGGCTGTACCGACCCTGCGTGCTGACAAGCCGCTGGTAGGTACCGGCATGGAGCGCAACGTTGCCCGTGACTCCGGCGTTTGCGTCGTGGCTCGTCGTGGCGGTGTGATCGACTCGGTCGATGCCAGCCGTATCGTGGTTCGTGTTGCTGATGACGAAGTTGAAACCGGTGAAGCCGGTGTCGACATCTACAACCTGACCAAGTACACCCGCTCCAACCAGAACACCTGCATCAACCAGCGTCCGCTGGTGAGCAAGGGTGATCGGGTTCAGCGCAGCGACATCATGGCCGATGGTCCGTCCACCGACATGGGTGAGCTGGCACTGGGTCAGAACATGCGTATCGCGTTCATGGCGTGGAACGGCTTCAACTTCGAAGACTCCATCTGCCTGTCCGAGCGTGTGGTTCAGGAAGACCGTTTCACCACGATCCACATCCAGGAACTGACCTGTGTGGCTCGTGACACCAAGCTTGGCCCAGAGGAAATCACTGCAGACATCCCGAACGTGGGTGAGGCTGCACTGAACAAGCTGGACGAAGCCGGTATCGTTTATGTAGGTGCTGAAGTTGGCGCAGGCGACATCCTGGTGGGCAAGGTCACTCCGAAAGGCGAGACCCAGCTGACTCCGGAAGAGAAACTGCTGCGTGCGATCTTCGGTGAAAAAGCCAGCGACGTTAAAGACACCTCCCTGCGTGTACCTACCGGTACCAAGGGTACTGTTATCGACGTACAGGTCTTCACTCGTGACGGCGTTGAGCGTGATGCTCGTGCACTGTCGATCGAGAAGAGCCAGTTGGACGAGATCCGCAAGGACCTGAACGAAGAGTTCCGTATCGTTGAAGGTGCGACCTTCGAACGTCTGCGCTCCGCTCTGGTCGGCCATAAAGCCGAAGGCGGCGCCGGCCTGAAGAAAGGCCAGGAAATCACCGACGAAGTTCTCGACGGTCTTGAGCACGGCCAGTGGTTCAAACTGCGCATGGCTGAAGATGCTCTGAACGAGCAGCTCGAGAAGGCCCAGGCCTACATCGTTGATCGTCGCCGTCTGCTGGACGACAAGTTCGAAGACAAGAAGCGCAAGCTGCAGCAGGGCGATGACCTGGCTCCAGGCGTGCTGAAAATCGTCAAGGTCTACCTGGCAATCCGTCGTCGCATCCAGCCGGGCGACAAGATGGCCGGTCGTCACGGTAACAAGGGTGTGGTCTCCGTGATCATGCCGGTTGAAGACATGCCGCACGATGCCAATGGCACCCCGGTCGACGTAGTCCTCAACCCGCTGGGCGTACCTTCGCGTATGAACGTTGGTCAGATCCTCGAAACTCACCTGGGCCTCGCGGCCAAAGGTCTGGGCGAGAAGATCAATCGCATGGTCGAAGAGCAGCGCAAGGTCGCAGAACTGCGTACCTTCCTGGACGAGATCTACAACCAGATCGGCGGTCGTAACGAAGACCTGGACAGCTTCTCCGATCAGGAGATCCTGGATCTGGCGAACAACCTGCGCGGCGGTGTTCCGATGGCCACTCCGGTGTTCGACGGTGCCAAGGAAAGCGAAATCAAGGCCATGCTGAAGCTGGCAGACCTGCCAGAAAGCGGCCAGATGCAACTGACCGACGGCCGTACCGGCAACAAGTTCGAGCGTCCAGTTACCGTTGGCTACATGTACATGCTGAAACTGAACCACTTGGTAGACGACAAGATGCACGCTCGTTCTACCGGTTCGTACAGCCTGGTTACCCAGCAGCCGCTGGGTGGTAAGGCGCAGTTCGGTGGTCAGCGTTTCGGGGAGATGGAGGTCTGGGCACTGGAAGCATACGGTGCTGCATACACTCTGCAAGAAATGCTCACAGTGAAGTCGGACGATGTGAACGGTCGTACCAAGATGTACAAAAACATCGTGGACGGCGATCACCGTATGGAGCCGGGCATGCCCGAGTCCTTCAACGTGTTGATCAAAGAAATTCGTTCCCTCGGCATCGATATCGATCTGGAAACCGAATAACACGTGACGCGAATCGAGAGCGGGGCAGGATTGCCCGCTCTCTGCTCCGCCAGGAGGAAAGGCCTTGAAAGACCTACTGAATTTGCTGAAAAACCAGGGTCAAGTCGAAGAGTTCGACGCCATCCGTATCGGATTGGCCTCGCCTGAGATGATCCGTTCGTGGTCGTTCGGTGAAGTTAAAAAGCCGGAAACCATCAACTACCGTACGTTCAAGCCTGAGCGTGACGGCCTGTTCTGCGCCAAGATCTTTGGCCCGGTAAAGGATTACGAGTGCCTGTGCGGTAAGTACAAGCGCTTGAAGCATCGCGGCGTGATCTGCGAGAAGTGCGGCGTTGAAGTTGCGCTGGCCAAGGTTCGTCGTGAGCGCATGGCGCACATCGAACTGGCTTCGCCGGTTGCCCACATCTGGTTCCTGAAATCGCTGCCGTCCCGTATCGGCTTGCTGATGGACATGACTCTGCGTGATATCGAGCGCGTTCTCTACTTCGAGAGCTACGTCGTTATCGATCCAGGCATGACCACCCTTGAAAAAGGTCAGCTGCTGAACGATGAGCAGTACTTCGAAGCGCTGGAAGAGTTCGGCGATGACTTCGACGCCCGCATGGGTGCCGAGGCTGTCCGCGAGCTGCTGCACGCTATCGACCTGGAGCACGAGATTGGCCGTCTGCGTGAAGAGATTCCGCAAACCAACTCGGAAACCAAGATCAAGAAGCTGTCCAAGCGTCTGAAGTTGATGGAAGCCTTCCAGGGTTCCGGCAACCTGCCAGAGTGGATGGTGCTGACCGTTCTGCCGGTTCTGCCGCCAGATCTGCGTCCACTGGTCCCGCTGGATGGCGGTCGTTTCGCGACTTCCGACCTCAACGATCTGTATCGTCGAGTGATCAACCGTAACAACCGATTGAAGCGCCTGCTGGATCTGTCCGCTCCGGACATCATCGTGCGCAACGAAAAGCGTATGTTGCAGGAAGCTGTCGATGCACTGCTCGACAACGGTCGTCGTGGCCGCGCTATCACCGGTTCCAACAAGCGTCCTCTGAAATCCCTGGCTGACATGATCAAGGGTAAGCAAGGTCGTTTCCGTCAGAACTTGCTCGGTAAGCGTGTTGACTACTCCGGTCGTTCGGTAATTACCGTAGGTCCGACCCTGCGTCTGCACCAGTGCGGTCTGCCGAAGAAGATGGCTCTCGAGCTGTTCAAACCGTTCATCTTCGGCAAGTTGGAAATGCGTGGCCTGGCCACCACCATCAAAGCCGCCAAGAAGATGGTCGAGCGCGAACTGCCAGAGGTTTGGGACGTTCTCGCTGAAGTGATCCGTGAACACCCGGTTCTCCTCAACCGTGCACCGACCCTTCACCGTCTGGGTATCCAGGCGTTTGAACCGGTACTGATCGAAGGTAAGGCTATCCAGCTGCACCCTCTGGTCTGTGCTGCGTACAACGCCGACTTCGACGGCGACCAAATGGCCGTGCACGTACCGCTGACACTGGAAGCCCAGTTGGAAGCGCGTGCGTTGATGATGTCGACCAACAACATTCTGTCGCCAGCCAACGGTGAGCCAATCATCGTTCCGTCGCAGGACGTTGTATTGGGTCTGTACTACATGACCCGTGAAGCGATCAACGCCAAGGGCGAAGGTCGTGTGTTCGCGGACCTGCAGGAAGTCGACCGCGTATTCCGCGCCGGCGAAGCGGCTCTGCACGCCAAGATCAAGGTTCGCATCAGCGAAACTGTCAATGATCGTGATGGCGGCAGCGTGAGCGCCACCCGTATCGTCGACACCACTGTCGGCCGTGCTCTGCTGTTCCAGGTTGTGCCGAAGGGCCTGTCGTTCGACGTCGTCAACCTGCCGATGAAGAAGAAGGCGATCTCCAAGCTGATCAACCAGTGCTACCGCGTGGTTGGTCTGAAAGAGACCGTGATCTTCGCTGACCAGTTGATGTACACCGGTTTCGCTTACTCGACCATTTCCGGCGTTTCCATCGGTGTTAACGACTTCGTTATCCCGGATGAAAAAGCTCGCATCATCGGTGCTGCCACCGACGAAGTGAAAGAAATCGAGAGCCAGTACGCCTCCGGCCTGGTAACCCAGGGCGAGAAGTACAACAAAGTGATCGACCTTTGGTCGAAGGCCAACGACGAAGTATCCAAGGCGATGATGGCCAACCTCTCGAAAGAGAAGGTCATCGACCGCAATGGCGACGAAGTCGAGCAAGAATCGTTCAACTCGATGTACATGATGGCTGACTCGGGTGCGCGGGGTTCCGCAGCACAGATCCGTCAGCTGGCCGGTATGCGTGGTCTGATGGCCAAGCCGGACGGCTCCATCATCGAAACGCCGATTACTGCGAACTTCCGTGAAGGTCTGAGCGTACTCCAGTACTTCATCTCGACTCACGGTGCTCGTAAAGGTCTGGCGGATACCGCGTTGAAAACTGCGAACTCCGGTTATCTGACTCGTCGTCTGGTGGACGTTGCGCAGGATCTGGTTGTAACCGAGATCGATTGCGGCACCGAACACGGCCTGCTGATGACTCCGCACATTGAAGGCGGCGACGTTGTAGAGCCACTGGGTGAGCGCGTATTGGGTCGTGTTATCGCCCGTGACGTATTCAAGCCGGGTACCGAGGACGTCATCGTTCCTGCCGGCACCCTGGTAGACGAAAAGTGGGTTGAATTCATCGAGCTCAACAGCATCGACGAAGTGATCGTGCGTTCGCCGATCAGTTGCGAAACCCGCTATGGCATTTGCGCCAAGTGCTACGGCCGTGACCTGGCTCGTGGTCACCAGGTGAACATTGGTGAGGCGGTCGGCGTTATCGCTGCCCAATCCATCGGTGAGCCGGGTACCCAGCTGACCATGCGTACGTTCCACATTGGTGGTGCGGCAAGCCGTACTTCCGCAGCCGACAGCGTTCAGGTGAAGAATGGCGGTACCGTCCGTCTGCACAACCTGAAGCACGTTGAGCGTGTGGATGGCCACCTGGTTGCTGTGTCCCGTTCCGGTGAGCTGGCAATCGCTGATGACTTCGGTCGTGAGCGCGAGCGTTACAAGCTGCCGTACGGTGCTGTGATTTCGGTTAAAGAAGGTGACAAGGTCGACGCTGGCGCTATCGTGGCCAAGTGGGATCCGCACACTCACCCGATCGTTACCGAAATGAAAGGTACCGTGACCTACGTGGGCATGGAAGAAGGCATCACGATCAAGCGTCAGACTGACGAATTGACCGGTATGACCAACATTGAAGTGCTTGACGTCAAAGACCGTCCAGCTGCCGGCAAGGACATCCGTCCTGCTGTGAAGATGGTGGGTATGGATGGCAAGGATCTGCTGCTGCCAGGTACCGACGTACCGGCACAGTACTTCCTGCCGGCTAACGCCCTGGTCGGTGTTGCCGACGGTGCGCAGATTGCGATCGGTGATGTTATCGCTCGTATTCCGCAAGAAACTTCGAAGACTCGTGACATCACCGGTGGTCTGCCGCGTGTTGCCGACCTGTTCGAAGCTCGTCGTCCGAAAGAAGCGTCGATTCTGGCTGAAGTCAGCGGCACCATCGCGTTCGGTAAAGAGACCAAGGGCAAGCGCCGTCTGGTCATTACTCCGAACGACGGTAGCGATCCGTATGAAGAGCTGATTCCGAAGTGGCGTCACCTGAACGTCTTCGAAGGCGAACAAGTGAACCGCGGCGAAGTTATCTCCGACGGTCCGAGCGATCCACACGATATCCTGCGTCTGCTGGGTGTCAGTGCGCTGGCCAAGTACATCGTCAACGAGATCCAGGACGTTTACCGTCTGCAAGGCGTGAAGATCAACGACAAGCACATCGAGACCATCCTGCGTCAGATGCTGCGTAAGGTTGAAATCGCCGAGTCCGGCGACTCCAGCTTCATCAAGGGCGACCAGATGGAACTGACTCACGTACTGGTAGAAAACGAGCGTCTGAGCACCGAAGACAAGTTCGTCGCCAAGTTCACCCGCGTACTGCTGGGTATCACCAAGGCGTCCTTGTCCACCGAATCGTTCATCTCGGCGGCCTCTTTCCAAGAGACCACCCGTGTACTGACCGAAGCGGCGGTAACTGGCAAGCGCGACTACCTGCGTGGTCTGAAAGAAAACGTGGTCGTGGGTCGTCTGATCCCGGCCGGTACTGGCCTGGCGTACCACAGCGAGCGTAAGCGTCGTCGTGATGCAGACAAGCCGCTGCGCGTAAGCGCAAGCGAAGTCGAAGCAGCACTGACTGAAGCGCTGAACTCCAGCGGTAATTGAGGTCTGCAGTAGATTGAGACGGGGCCCCGGCTTTTTCGATTGAGAATCAAGACACTTTTTGTCGAGGTTCGCTGATCGGGGAGGCCGGGGCCTTGCCTTGACTGGGGGCAAGATCCTCTTTAGACTCTTGTACCCCTAAATTTGGTGGAGCTCCTGCTCTGCCATTTTGTTTATGTCGAAAGACAACAGTGGAGCTAGTAGATGGCAACTATCAACCAGCTGGTACGTCAGCCGCGTAAGCGTATCGTCGAGAAATCCGACGTGCCTGCGCTGCAGAACTGCCCGCAACGTCGTGGCGTGTGCACTCGCGTGTATACCACTACGCCGAAAAAACCTAACTCGGCACTGCGTAAAGTGTGCCGTGTGCGTCTGACCAACGGTTTCGAGGTTTCCTCGTACATCGGCGGTGAAGGCCACAACCTGCAAGAGCACAGCGTCGTACTGATTCGCGGCGGCCGTGTAAAAGACTTGCCAGGTGTTCGTTACCACACCGTTCGCGGCTCCCTGGATACTTCCGGCGTTAAAGGTCGTAACCAAGGTCGTTCGAAGTACGGTACCAAGCGTCCGAAGTAATCGGTCGTTTTGCAGTTTTTAATTATATTGAGTCGATAAGAGTAAGGTCGGGCACGCGTCCATTGGATCAACTGTCCCGAGCTAACCTGAAGACCGTTTGAGGGCTTATCAATGCCAAGACGTCGCGTAGCAGCCAAACGTGAGATTCTGGACGATCCGAAATACGGAAGCCAGATCCTCGCCAAGTTCATGAACCACGTAATGGAAAGCGGCAAGAAAGCCGTTGCCGAGCGTATCGTTTATGGCGCGCTGGAAAAAGTTAAAGAGCGCAAGAACAGCGATCCCCTGGAAATCTTCGAGAAAGCTCTCGACGCCATCGCTCCGCTGGTCGAAGTGAAGTCGCGCCGTGTAGGCGGTGCTACTTACCAGGTTCCGGTCGAAGTTCGTCCGTCCCGTCGTAACGCTCTGGCAATGCGCTGGTTGGTAGACTTCGCCCGCAAGCGCGGCGAGAAGTCTATGGCTCTGCGTTTGGCTGGCGAACTGCTGGACGCTGCCGAAGGCAAAGGTGCTGCAGTTAAGAAGCGTGAAGACGTTCACCGTATGGCTGAAGCCAACAAGGCTTTCTCGCACTACCGCTTCTAATATCGGCATCATTCATTTTGCGAGGGCTTTATGGCTCGTACTACAGCAATCAACCGCTACCGTAACATCGGTATCTGTGCCCACGTTGACGCGGGCAAGACTACCACTACCGAGCGGATCCTGTTCTACACAGGTCTCAGCCACAAGATGGGTGAGGTGCATGACGGCGCTGCGACCACCGACTGGATGGTGCAGGAGCAGGAGCGGGGTATCACCATTACCTCCGCTGCTGTAACTACCTTCTGGAAAGGTTCGCGCGGCCAATACGATAACTATCGTGTAAACGTTATCGATACCCCTGGCCACGTTGACTTCACCATTGAAGTAGAGCGCTCTCTGCGTGTACTCGACGGCGCGGTCGTTGTGTTCTGCGGTACTTCCGGTGTTGAGCCTCAGTCTGAAACCGTATGGCGTCAAGCCAACAAGTACGGTGTTCCACGTGTTGTTTACGTGAACAAGATGGACCGTGCTGGTGCCAACTTCCTGCGCGTTGTTGGCCAGATCAAGAACCGCCTGGGTCATACCCCGGTTCCGGTCCAGCTGGCTATCGGTGCTGAAGATAACTTCGAAGGTCAGGTTGATCTGATCAAGATGAAGGCTATCTACTGGAACGACGACGACAAGGGTACTACCTATCGCGAGGAAGAAATTCCTGCCGATATGCTGGACCTGGCTAACGAGTGGCGCTCCAACATGGTTGAAGCTGCTGCTGAAGCCAACGAAGAGCTGATGAACAAGTACCTTGAAGAAGGTGACCTGACTGTCGAAGAGATCAAGGCCGGTCTGCGTGCGCGCACCCTGGCTAGCGAGATCGTTCCGGCTGTCTGCGGTTCGTCGTTCAAGAACAAGGGCGTTCCCCTGGTTCTCGATGCCGTTATCGACTTCCTGCCTGCTCCTACCGAGATCCCGGCGATCAAGGGTATCCATCCGGATCTCATCGAGAAGCCGAAGGATGAGCTGGTAGAGGCTGACTACGACGAGCGTCATGCTGACGATGCTGAACCGTTCTCGGCTCTGGCATTCAAGATTGCTACCGACCCGTTCGTTGGTACTCTGACTTTCGTGCGCGTTTACTCGGGCTTCCTGAGCTCGGGCGACTCCGTGATCAACTCGGTCAAGGGCAAGAAAGAGCGCGTTGGTCGTATGGTGCAGATGCACGCCAACCAGCGTGAAGAGATCAAAGAAGTACGTGCAGGCGACATCGCTGCTCTGATCGGCATGAAGGACGTCACCACTGGTGACACTCTGTGCGATCTCGACAAGCAGATCATTCTTGAGCGTATGGACTTCCCTGAGCCTGTAATTTCGGTAGCGGTAGAGCCGAAAACCAAGCAGGACCAGGAAAAGATGGGTATTGCACTGGGCAAGCTGGCTCAGGAAGACCCGTCGTTCCGCGTCAAGACCGACGAAGAGACTGGTCAGACCATCATCTCCGGTATGGGTGAGCTGCACCTGGACATCCTCGTTGACCGCATGAAGCGCGAGTTCAACGTCGAAGCCAACATCGGCAAGCCGCAGGTTTCGTACCGCGAGAAGATCAGCAAGAGCAACGTTGAGATCGAAGGCAAGTTCGTTCGTCAGTCCGGCGGTCGCGGTCAGTTCGGTCACTGCTGGATCCGTTTCTCGGAGCCAGACGTCGATGCGAACGGCAACATCACCGAAGGTCTGGTCTTCACCAACGAGGTTGTTGGTGGTGTGGTTCCTAAGGAATACATCCCGGCTATCCAGAAGGGTATCGAAGAGCAGATGAAGAACGGCGTCGTTGCCGGTTATCCGCTGATCGGCCTGAAGGCTACCGTGTTTGATGGTTCCTACCACGACGTCGACTCCAACGAGATGGCGTTCAAGGTGGCAGCCTCCATGGCGACCAAGCAGCTGGCCCAGAAGGGTGGCGGCGTTGTGCTCGAGCCGATCATGAAGGTTGAAGTTGTAACCCCAGAGGACTACATGGGTGACGTGATGGGTGACCTGAACCGTCGTCGTGGTCTGATTCAGGGTATGGATGACTCGGTGTCCGGCAAGGTTATCCGTGCTGAAGTGCCACTGGGTGAAATGTTCGGTTATGCAACTGACGTTCGTTCCATGTCTCAGGGTCGCGCGAGCTACTCCATGGAATTCTCCAAATACGCCGAAGCTCCGTCGAACATCGTCGAAGCTCTCGTTAAAAAACAAGGCTGATTCAGTCTCCCCTTTAGGCTAGGAGTTAATTGTCGTGGCTAAAGAAAAATTTGAACGTAACAAACCGCACGTCAACGTTGGCACTATCGGTCACGTTGACCACGGTAAAACCACTCTGACCGCTGCTCTGACTCGCGTTTGCTCCGAAGTTTTCGGTTCGGCTCGTGTTGACTTCGACAAGATCGACAGCGCCCCAGAAGAAAAAGCTCGTGGTATCACCATCAACACTGCGCACGTAGAGTACGACTCGAACATTCGTCACTACGCGCACGTTGACTGCCCAGGTCACGCCGACTACGTCAAAAACATGATCACTGGTGCTGCCCAGATGGACGGCGCGATCCTGGTTTGCTCGGCTGCCGATGGTCCGATGCCACAAACTCGTGAGCACATCCTGCTGTCCCGTCAGGTAGGCGTTCCGTACATCGTTGTCTTCCTGAACAAGGCTGACATGGTTGACGACGCTGAGCTGCTGGAACTGGTTGAGATGGAAGTGCGCGATCTGCTGAGCACTTACGACTTCCCAGGTGACGACACTCCGATCATCATCGGTTCGGCTCTGATGGCTCTGAACGGCCAAGACGACAACGAAATGGGTACCACCGCTGTTAAGCGTCTGGTAGAAACTCTGGATACCTACATCCCAGAGCCAGAGCGTGCAATCGACAAGCCGTTCCTGATGCCAATCGAAGACGTATTCTCGATCTCCGGTCGTGGCACCGTGGTAACTGGCCGTGTTGAGCGTGGTATCGTTCGCATCCAGGAAGAAGTTGAGATCGTTGGTCTGCGCGACACTCAGAAAACCACCTGCACCGGCGTTGAAATGTTCCGCAAGCTGCTCGACGAAGGTCGTGCTGGCGAGAACTGCGGCGTTCTGCTGCGTGGTACCAAGCGTGACGACGTTGAGCGTGGCCAGGTTCTGGTTAAGCCAGGCACCGTTAAGCCGCACACCAAGTTCACCGCTGAAGTTTACGTTCTGAGCAAGGAAGAAGGCGGCCGTCATACTCCGTTCTTCAAAGGCTACCGTCCACAGTTCTACTTCCGTACTACTGACGTGACTGGTAACTGCGAGCTGCCAGAAGGCGTTGAAATGGTAATGCCAGGTGACAACATCCAGATGACTGTCACTCTGATCAAAACCATCGCGATGGAAGATGGTCTGCGTTTCGCTATCCGTGAAGGCGGTCGTACCGTCGGCGCTGGCGTCGTAGCCAAAGTCATCGAGTAATCGACGACTCATGAAGAAGCCCCCGCTTGCGGGGGCTTTTTTATTGGGTTGACACTCTGTGGGGCCGTCTATAGAATTGCGCCTCCTTTTAACGGGCGTATTGCGCCCGGTGGGAATAGCAGCCTGGAGTCTGAAATCCAATGCAAAATCAGCAAATCCGTATCAGGTTGAAGGCTTTCGACCATCGCCTGATCGACCAATCCACCCAGGAAATCGTGGAAACCGCGAAACGTACTGGTGCTCAAGTGCGTGGTCCAATTCCACTGCCTACCCGTAAAGAGCGGTTCACCGTTCTGGTCTCCCCGCACGTCAACAAAGACGCGCGTGACCAGTACGAGATCCGTACTCATAAGCGCGTGCTGGACATCGTCCAGCCAACGGATAAAACCGTTGATGCTCTTATGAAGCTTGATCTTGCGGCAGGTGTGGAAGTGCAGATCAGCCTCGGCTAAGACTCGGTCTTAGTCGTGTAACGCTCTGAAATGGGCGGCCATAGCGGGTGAAAGCCCCGTACACTCATGAGGTTTACAACATGACTATTGGTGTAGTCGGTCGTAAATGCGGTATGACCCGTATTTTCACCGAAGAAGGTGTCTCCATTCCGGTCACGGTCATTGAGATCGAGCCGAATCGCGTCACCCAGTTCAAAACTGAAGAAACCGATGGCTATCGTGCAGTGCAGGTCACTGTAGGTGAGCGTCGTGCTTCGCGCGTGACTGCTGCTCAAGCAGGTCACTTCGCTAAAGCGAACGTTGCTGCCGGTCGTGGCGTTTGGGAATTCCGTCTTGAAGAAGGCGAGTACCAAGCTGGCGATCTGATCAATGCAGAAATCTTCGCTGCTGGCCAACTGGTAGACGTTACCGGTCAGTCGAAAGGTAAAGGCTTCGCCGGTACCATCAAGCGTTGGAATTTCCGCGGTCAAGATAACACCCACGGTAACTCCGTTTCCCACCGCGTCCCGGGCTCTATTGGCCAGTGCCAGACTCCTGGTCGTGTATTCAAGGGCAAAAAAATGTCCGGTCATATGGGCGCTGAGCGCGTGACCGTGCAGTCCCTGGAAGTAGTGCGCGTCGACGCTGAACGCAATCTGTTGTTGGTCAAGGGTGCTGTTCCTGGCGCTACTGGCGGCAACCTGGTTGTACGTCCGGCGGCCAAGGCTCGCGGTTAAGGGGAAGCTGACATGCAATTAAATGTAAATGACGCTCAAGCGATCGAAGTTTCCGAACTGACATTTGGCGGCGAATTCAACGAGACGCTGGTTCACCAAGCAGTCGTGGCCTACATGGCCGGCGGCCGTCAAGGTAGCAAGCAGCAAAAGACCCGTTCCGACGTTTCCGGTGGCGGCAAGCGCCCATGGCGTCAGAAAGGTACTGGCCGTGCTCGTGCCGGTACTATCCGTAGCCCAATCTGGCGTGGCGGCGGTACCACTTTCGCAGCTCGTCCTCAGGATCACTCCCAGAAGCTGAACAAGAAGATGTATCGCGCAGCAATGCGTTCCATCCTTGCTGAGCTGGTGCGTACTGATCGTCTGGTCGTGGTTCAGGATTTCGCTGTTGAAACTCCGAAAACCAAAGATCTGCTGGGCAAGCTGAACAACATGAGCCTGACCGACGTTCTGATCGTGTCGGACGCTGTTGATCAGAACCTGTACCTGGCTGCTCGTAACCTGCCACACGTTGATGTTCGTGACGTGCAAGGTTCCGATCCAGTTAGTCTGATCGCATACGACAAAGTGTTGATCACTGTGTCGGCCGTGAAGAAATTCGAGGAGCTGCTGGGATGAACCAGGAACGCGTATTTAAAGTTCTGCTTGGCCCGCACGTTTCCGAGAAGGCTACGGTTCTGGCAGACAAGAAAGGCCAGTTCGTTTTCAAGGTTGCTACTGACGCAACCAAGCTGGAAATCAAGAAGGCCGTCGAAAGCCTGTTCAGCGTGAAAGTGGAACGCGTTACTACCCTGAACGTTCTGGGTAAGAGCAAGCGTACCGCTCGCGGTCTGGGCAAGCGTAATGACTGGAAGAAGGCAGTTATCTCCCTTCAGCCAGGCCAAGATCTCGATTTCAGCAGCAGTGCTGAGTAAGGAAGGGGTGCATCATGGCAATCGTTAAATGCAAACCGACTTCCCCTGGCCGCCGTTTTGTGGTCAAGGTGGTCAACCAGGAGCTGCATAAAGGCGCTCCTCACGCACCGCTGCTCGAGAAGAAATCGAAGTCTGGTGGTCGTAACAACAATGGCCGCATTACCACTCGTCACGTTGGTGGTGGTCATAAGCAGCATTACCGTCTGGTCGACTTCCGTCGCAACGACAAAGATGGCATCGCTGCCACTGTCGAGCGTATTGAATACGATCCAAACCGTACTGCTCACATCGCTCTGCTGCTGTACGCAGATGGCGAGCGTCGCTACATCATCGCCCCTAAAGGCGTGAGCGCTGGCGACCAGCTGATCGCAGGTGCTCTGGCACCGATCAAGCCGGGCAACGCTCTGCAACTGCGCAACATTCCAGTTGGTAGCACCGTACACGGCATCGAACTGAAGCCAGGTAAAGGCGCGCAAATCGCTCGTTCGGCTGGTGCTTCGGCTCAGCTGGTCGCTCGTGAAGGTGTCTACGTGACCCTGCGTCTGCGTTCTGGTGAGATGCGTAAAGTGCTGGCTGAATGCCGCGCGACCCTGGGCGAAGTCTCGAACTCCGAGCACAGCCTGCGTTCGCTGGGTAAAGCTGGTGCCAAACGCTGGCGTGGCGTTCGCCCAACCGTTCGTGGTGTTGCCATGAACCCGGTTGACCACCCACATGGTGGTGGTGAAGGTCGTACCTCTGGTGGTCGTCATCCGGTATCGCCATGGGGCTTCCCGACTAAGGGCGCGAAGACTCGTGGTAATAAGCGTACCGACAAAATGATCGTCCGTCGTCGCAAGTAAATAGAGGGATACGACAGTGCCACGTTCTCTGAAAAAAGGTCCTTTTATTGATCTTCACCTACTGAAGAAGATCGAAGTGGCGGCGGAAAAGAACGATCGCAAACCAGTTAAGACCTGGTCGCGCCGTTCCATGATCCTGCCACAAATGGTCGGTCTGACCATTGCTGTGCATAACGGTCGTCAGCATGTTCCAGTTCTCGTGAACGAAGACATGGTCGGCCACAAACTGGGCGAGTTCGCCGGTACCCGTACATATCGCGGGCACGTGGCTGACAAGAAAGCCAAGCGTTAAGGGGTAAGGAATGATGGAAGTAGCCGCTAAGTTGTCGGGCGCTCGAATCTCCGCCCAGAAAGCCCGCTTGGTCGCCGACCAGATCCGCGGGAAGAAGGTGGGCGAAGCGCTCAACCTGTTGGCTTTCAGCAGTAAGAAAGCCGCCGAGATCATGAAGAAAGTGCTGGAGTCGGCCGTAGCCAACGCCGAGCATAACGAAGGCGCAGACGTTGATGACCTGAAGGTCTCCACCGTTTTCGTCAACGAAGGGCGTTCGCTGAAGCGCATCATGCCACGTGCCAAAGGCCGTGCTGATCGCATCGTCAAGCGGTCTTGCCATATCACTGTCAAGGTTGCTGACAAGTAACGGAGTCGAAGAGATGGGTCAGAAAGTACATCCCATTGGCATTCGCCTGGGAATCGTCAAGGAGCACACCTCCGTCTGGTACGCAGACGGTCGGACTTATGCGGACTATTTGCTCGCAGATCTGAATGTGCGTGAGTATCTCCAAGACAAACTAAAAAGCGCGTCCGTAAGCCGTATCGATATCCATCGTCCGGCTCAAACTGCACGCATCACCATCCACACCGCTCGTCCCGGCATCGTGATCGGCAAGAAAGGTGAAGATGTTGAGAAGCTGCGTCAGGACCTGACCAAGCAAATGGGTGTGCCTGTGCACATCAATATCGAAGAGATCCGCAAGCCGGAGCTCGACGGTATGCTGGTTGCGCAGAGCGTAGCTCAGCAGCTGGAGCGTCGCGTAATGTTCCGTCGTGCTATGAAGCGCGCCGTACAGAACGCCATGCGCATTGGTGCCAAAGGCATCAAAATCCAAGTGAGCGGTCGTCTCGGCGGTGCTGAAATCGCACGTACTGAATGGTATCGCGAAGGTCGTGTGCCACTGCACACCCTGCGTGCCGATATCGACTATGCCACCTACGAAGCTCACACCACTTACGGTGTGATCGGTGTGAAGGTTTGGATCTTCAAAGGCGAAGTAATTGGTGGTCGCCAAGAAGAGCTGAAGCCGCAAGCACCTGCGCCTCGTAAAAAAGCTGCTAAGTAAGGGGTACGCCAAATGTTGCAACCAAAGCGTACGAAGTTCCGCAAGCAAATGACCGGCCACAACCGTGGTCTGGCATTGCGCGGTAGCAAAGTCAGCTTCGGCGAGTTCGCGCTGAAGTCTGTTGCTCGTGGTCGTCTCACCGCTCGTCAGATCGAGTCAGCGCGTCGTGCTCTGACCCGTCACGTAAAACGTGGTGGCAAGATCTGGATCCGTGTATTCCCGGACAAGCCTATTTCCAAAAAGCCTCTCGAAGTTCGGATGGGTAAAGGTAAGGGTAACGTCGAATACTGGGTAGCCCAGATTCAGCCAGGCAAAGTCCTGTATGAAATCGAGGGTGTTTCTGAAGAGCTGGCGCGTGAGGCTTTCGCCCTGGCTGCTGCAAAGCTGCCGCTCGCCACCTCCTTTGTTAAACGGACGGTGATGTGATGAAAGCGAATGAACTTCGTGAAAAATCCGCACAGCAGCTGAACGAGCAACTGCTCGGCCTGCTGCGCGACCAGTTCAATCTGCGTATGCAGAAAGCAACTGGCCAGTTGGGGCAGTCTCATCTGCTCTCGCAAGTTAAGCGTGACATCGCTCGCGTGAAGACTGTGCTCAACCAGCAGGCAGGTAAGTAATCATGGCTGAAGCCGAAAAAACTGTCCGTACGCTGACTGGCCGTGTTGTCAGCGACAAGATGGACAAGACCATCACCGTTCTGATCGAGCGTCGCGTTAAGCACCCTATCTACGGTAAATACGTTAAGCGTTCGACTAAGCTGCACGCGCACGACGAAACCAATCAGTGCCACATCGGCGACAAAGTCACTATTCGTGAAACTCGTCCGATGGCCAAGACCAAGTCTTGGGCCCTGGTTGATGTTCTCGAACGCGCTGTGGAAGTCTAAGGGCTAGGGGTCGGAGAAATTATATGATTCAGACTCAATCCATGCTCGATGTGGCCGATAACAGCGGCGCTCGCCGCGTTATGTGCATCAAGGTGCTGGGTGGCTCCCATCGTCGTTACGCTGGTATCGGTGACATCATCAAAGTTACCGTCAAGGAAGCAATTCCTCGCGGTAAGGTGAAAAAAGGCCAAGTGATGACTGCTGTTGTAGTCCGCACTCGCCATGGTGTTCGTCGTGCAGACGGCTCCATCATCCGCTTTGATGGCAACGCTGCTGTTCTGTTGAACAACAAGCAAGAGCCGATCGGCACCCGTATCTTTGGGCCAGTGACCCGTGAACTTCGCAACGAGAAGTTCATGAAGATCGTCTCGCTCGCCCCAGAAGTGCTGTAAGGAGATCCGACATGCAAAAGATTCGTCGTGACGACGAGATCATCGTGATCGCCGGCAAAGACAAAGGTAAGCGCGGTAAGGTGCTTAAGGTTCTGGCTGACGACCGTCTGGTCGTCGGTGGCCTGAACCTGGTCAAGCGTCATACCAAGCCTAACCCGATGTCGGGCGTACAGGGCGGTATCGTCGAGAAAGAAGCGCCACTGCACGCTTCCAACGTCGCCATTTTCAACAGCGAAACCAACAAGGCTGACCGCGTTGGTTTCAAAGTAGAAGACGGCAAAAAAATTCGTGTCTTCAAGTCGACCCAAAAAGCGGTTGATGCTTGAACACTGCTAGGTAGAAGACCATGGCACGACTAAAAGAGATTTACCGGAAGGAAATCGCTCCGAAACTTAAGGAAGAACTTAAGCTTTCGAACGTGATGGAAGTTCCGCGCGTTACCAAAATCACCCTGAACATGGGTCTGGGCGAAGCAATCGGCGACAAAAAAGTCATCGAGCATGCTGTTGCTGACCTGGAAAAGATCACCGGCCAGAAAGTCGTTGTGACCTACGCTCGTAAATCCATCGCTGGCTTCAAAGTCCGCGAAGGATGGCCGATCGGCGTCAAAGTGACCCTGCGCCGTGAGCGTATGTACGAGTTCCTGGATCGTCTGCTGTCGATCTCCCTGCCTCGGGTTCGCGACTTCCGCGGCCTGAATGCCAAGTCCTTCGACGGTCGTGGCAACTACAGCATGGGCGTTAAAGAGCAGATCATTTTCCCGGAAATCGATTACGACAAGATCGATGCTCTCCGCGGTCTGGACATTACCCTGACCACCACTGCTAAGAACGATGACGAAGGCCGCGCTCTGCTGCGTGCTTTCAAATTCCCGTTCCGCAACTGATTGGAGTAGGAAAATGGCCAAGAAGAGCATGAAGAACCGTGAGCTGAAGCGTCAGCTCACCGTTGCCAAGTACGCCACCAAGCGTGCAGCGCTGAAAGCTATCATCGTGGATCTGAACGCAAGTCCAGAAGCTCGTTGGGAAGCTACCGTAGCTCTGCAGAAGCAGCCACGTGATGCAAGCGCTTCGCGCATGCGTAACCGCTGCCGCCTGACTGGTCGTCCGCACGGCGTTTACCGCAAGTTCGGCCTGGGCCGTAACAAGCTGCGTGAAGCTGCAATGCGTGGTGACGTACCAGGTCTGGTTAAAGCCAGCTGGTAATAGCTATCAAAGTCTCGGTGTTCGGGCTCGCAAGATCCCGATCGCCGGTGGCCTTGAACGTGAATCAAGCCCCTTTTGGGGCTTGATTCATTTCTGGGGTGTGTCTAGAATGACCGGCTCGCCTGAGCCCGTGTTTTTTGCCCGGAATTTCTCGGCGACAGTTGTAGCCGCAAGGCTAATTCTTTTTGTATCAGGAGCATCTAGCCCATGAGTATGCAGGACCCGTTAGCGGACATGCTAACTCGAATCCGTAATGCCCAGATGGCTGAAAAGTCCGTCGTAAGCATGCCGTCTTCCACGCTGAAGGTGGCTGTAGCAAAAGTCCTGAAGGACGAAGGTTACATCGCGGGTTATCAGATCAGCAGCGAAATCAAACCTCTGCTGTCCATCGAGCTGAAGTACTTCGAAGGCCGTCCGGTCATCGAAGAAGTGAAGCGCGTTAGCCGTCCAGGCCTGCGTCAGTACAAGTCCGTTGAAGAACTGCCGAAAGTACGTGGCGGTCTTGGCGTGTCTATCGTCTCCACCAACAAAGGTGTGATGACTGATCGTGCTGCGCGCGCTGCCGGTGTCGGCGGCGAAGTTCTTTGCACTGTGTTCTAAGGGGGGATAAGCATGTCTCGCGTCGCTAAGAACCCCGTTAAGCTGCCAGCTGGTGTCGAAGTCAAATTCGCCGGCCAACAGCTTTCGGTGAAGGGTGCCAAGGGCACTCTCGAACTGAACGTACACTCGTCCGTTGAAATTGTTCAGGAAGCTGGTGAGCTGCGTTTCGCTGCTCGCAACGGCGACCAACAAACTCGCGCAATGGCCGGTACCACTCGTGCTCTGGTAAACAACATGGTCCAAGGCGTAAGCCAAGGCTTCGAGCGCAAGCTCCAGCTGGTCGGTGTTGGTTACAAGGCACAGGCAAAAGGCACAGTGCTGAACCTGGCCCTCGGCTTCTCGCATCCAGTGGATTACGAACTGCCGGAAGGCATCACCGCTGAGACTCCTAGCCAGACCGATATCCTGATCAAGGGCATCGATAAGCAGCTGGTAGGTCAAGTGGCCGCTGAGATCCGCGACTTCCGTCCACCAGAGCCTTACAAAGGCAAAGGTGTGCGCTACGCGGACGAAGTCGTCCGTCGTAAAGAAGCCAAGAAGAAGTAGGGCATAGCAAATGACCGACAAAAAAGTTACTCGACTGCGTCGCGCTCGCAAAGCACGCCTGAAAATGCACGAACTCGAAGTCGTGCGTCTCTGCGTGTTCCGCTCTTCGCAGCACATCTACGCCCAGGTCATTTCGGCCGACGGCAACAAAGTCCTGGCAAGTGCCTCGACTTTGGATAAAGAACTGCGTGATGGTGCCACTGGCAACATCGACGCGGCCACTAAGGTTGGCCAGCTGGTCGCTACGCGTGCGAAAGCCGCTGGCGTCTCGCAGGTGGCTTTCGACCGCTCTGGCTTCAAGTACCACGGCCGCGTCAAGGCGCTGGCTGATGCTGCTCGTGAAGCTGGGCTGGAGTTCTAAGTTATGTCAAATAACGACCAAAAGCGCGACGAAGGCTACATCGAGAAGCTGGTTCAAGTTAACCGCGTAGCCAAAACCGTAAAAGGCGGCCGTATCTTCACTTTCACCGCGTTGACCGTGGTTGGTGATGGTAAGGGCCGTGTTGGCTTCGGCCGTGGCAAGTCGCGTGAAGTGCCTGCTGCGATCCAGAAGGCAATGGAAGCTGCTCGCCGCAACATGATCCAAGTTGACCTGAACGGCACCACTCTGCAGTACGCAATGAAGTCCGCTCACGGCGCTTCCAAGGTGTACATGCAGCCTGCTTCTGAAGGTACCGGTATCATCGCTGGCGGCGCTATGCGTGCTGTCCTCGAGGTAGCTGGCGTTCAGAACGTTCTGGCCAAGTGCTACGGCTCGACTAACCCAGTAAACGTGGTTCACGCCACTTTCAAGGGTTTGAAAGCAATGCAGTCCCCTGAATCCATTGCCGCCAAGCGTGGCAAAAGCGTCCAGGAGATCATCTGATCATGGCTACCGTAAAAGTAACGCTGATCAAAAGCATGACCGGCCGTATCCCTAACCACAAACTGTGCGTTAAGGGTCTGGGTCTGCGTCGCATCGGTCACACTGTAGAAGTCCAGGATACTCCCGAGAATCGCGGGATGATCAACAAGGCTTACTACATGCTGCGTGTCGAGGGTTAATCGATGAAACTCAATGATCTGAGTCCAGCGCCGGGTTCCCGTCGCGAAAAGCATCGTCCGGGCCGTGGTATCGGTAGTGGTTTGGGTAAGACTGGTGGCCGTGGTCACAAAGGTCAGACTTCCCGCTCCGGTGGCACCATTGCTCCAGGCTTTGAAGGCGGTCAACAGCCGCTGCATCGTCGCCTGCCGAAGTTCGGTTTCGTTTCCCTGAAGGCCATGGATCGCGCAGAAGTGCGTCTGTCCGAGCTGGCTAAAGTGGAAGGCGACATCGTCACCGTGCAGTCCCTGAAAGATGCCAACGTGATTAACCAAAACGTTCAGCGTGTGAAAATCATGCTGTCCGGCGAAGTTACTCGCGCTGTGACCATCAAGGGTATCGCAGCCACCAAAGGTGCGCGTGCGGCTATCGAAGCAGCTGGCGGCAAGTTCGAGGAATAAATGGCTAAGCAAGGTGCTCTCTCTGCGCTCGGCAAAGGCGGTATGTCTGAACTTTGGGCTCGTCTGCGTTTTCTGTTCTTGGCGATTATCGTCTACCGAATAGGCGCACACATCCCGGTTCCAGGTATCAACCCTGACCGACTCGCGGACCTGTTTCGACAGAATGAGGGGACCATTCTTAGCTTGTTCAACATGTTTTCCGGCGGCGCGCTGGAACGGATGAGCATCTTTGCACTGGGGATCATGCCGTATATCTCGGCATCGATCATCATGCAGTTGATGACAGCCGTCAGCCCGCAGTTGGAGCAGTTGAAGAAGGAAGGTGAAGCTGGCCGTCGCAAGATCAGCCAGTACACCCGCTACGGCACTGTCATCCTGGCCCTGGTTCAAGCTATCGGCATGTCCGTTGGCTTGGCGGGTCAGGGTGTTGCGTTCACTGGTGACTTTGGCTTCCATTTCGTCGCGGTATCCACTTTTGTGGCTGGTGCGATGTTCATGATGTGGCTGGGTGAGCAGATTACTGAGCGTGGTGTTGGCAACGGTATCTCGATGTTGATTTTCGCAGGTATCGTCGCCGGTCTTCCGAGAGCGATCGGGCAGTCTTTCGAGTCTGCACGTCAGGGTGATATCAACATTTTTGCCCTGGTTGCGATCGGTTTGCTGGCAGTAGCGATTATCGGTTTTGTGGTGTTCATTGAGCGTGGTCAGCGTCGTATTGCTGTTCATTACGCCAAGCGTCAGCAGGGCCGCAAGGTATTTGCTGCGCAGACCAGCCACTTGCCGCTGAAAGTGAATATGGCCGGTGTTATTCCTGCTATCTTCGCGAGCAGCATTTTGCTGTTTCCGGCTTCGTTGGGTGCCTGGTTCGGTCAGTCTGAAGGTATGGGCTGGTTGCAGGACATCTCGCAGTCGATCGCTCCTGGTCAGCCGTTGAATATTCTGCTGTTTAGTGCAGGGATTATTTTCTTCTGCTTCTTCTATACGGCGTTGATGTTCAATCCGAAAGACGTAGCGGAAAACCTGAAGAAGTCCGGTGCCTTTATTCCGGGCATCCGTCCAGGTGAGCAGTCGGCGCGCTACATTGATGGCGTTCTGACTCGTTTGACCATGTTCGGTGCTCTATATATGACGGCCGTCTGCCTGTTGCCCCAGTTCCTGGTGGTTGCTGCAAACGTTCCGTTCTACCTTGGCGGGACCTCGTTGCTGATCGTGGTCGTGGTTGTTATGGACTTTATGTCGCAAGTACAATCGCACCTCGTTTCCCACCAGTACGAATCCCTGATGAAGAAAGCCAACCTGAAGGGTTACGGCAGCGGCATGCTGCGCTAATCCATAAGGTTCGAGGAGTTGGTGATGAAAGTTCGTGCATCGGTGAAAAAGCTGTGCCGTAACTGCAAGATTATTCGCCGCGAAGGTGTTGTTCGAGTAATTTGCAGCGCGGAACCGCGTCACAAACAGCGCCAAGGCTGAGTGTGATTGTGCTTCAAGCCCGGCAGCTAGTGCGCTGCCGGGTTGATTATTTGTTATTACAGCGATATTATCTCGCGCCCTATTTCTTGGCTTCCGGGGCGTAGGTAGCTGTCAATTGGAGTCCCACTGAATGGCCCGTATTGCAGGCGTTAACATTCCAGATAACAAGCATACTGTTATCTCGCTGACCTACATCTATGGTGTTGGTCGCACTACTGCGCAGAAAATCTGCGCGGTGACTGGGGTCAACCCAGCTGCGAAGATCAAGGATCTGAGCGACGAGCAAATTGAACAGCTGCGTGGCGAAGTGGCGAAGTTCACCACTGAAGGTGACCTGCGTCGCGAAATCAACATGAAAATCAAACGCTTGATGGATCTGGGCTGCTACCGCGGTCTGCGCCATCGTCGTGGTCTTCCAGTGCGCGGTCAGCGTACCAAGACCAACGCGCGTACTCGCAAAGGTCCGCGTAAGCCGATCCGCAAGTAATCGCACCAGCGAATCGACAGGAATTTAGTCATGGCAAAACCTGCTGCTCGTCCTCGTAAAAAGATTAAAAAGACAGTGGTTGATGGCATCGCCCACATCCACGCGTCTTTCAACAACACCATCGTGACCATCACCGACCGTCAAGGTAACGCTCTTTCCTGGGCAACCTCCGGTGGTTCGGGTTTCCGCGGTTCTCGCAAGTCCACCCCGTTCGCTGCTCAAGTAGCTGCTGAGCGTGCTGGTCAAGCTGCGCTGGAATATGGCCTGAAAAACCTCGACGTCAACGTCAAGGGTCCAGGTCCAGGTCGTGAATCCGCAGTCCGCGCTTTGAACGGCTGTGGCTACAAGATCGCCAGCATCACCGACGTGACGCCAATCCCGCACAACGGGTGCCGTCCGCCGAAGAAGCGCCGCGTGTAATCCAGGAGATTGTAAAGAATGGCTCGTTACATTGGTCCAAAATGCAAACTGGCTCGTCGCGAAGGCACCGATCTCTTCCTGAAGAGCGGCGTGCGCGCTATCGAATCCAAGTGCAACATCGAAGCAGCTCCTGGCATCCACGGCCAGCGTCGCGGTCGTCAATCCGACTACGGCACCCAGCTGCGTGAAAAGCAAAAAGTTCGTCGTATCTACGGCGTACTCGAGCGTCAATTCAGCGGCTACTACAAACAAGCAGCTGGCAAGAAGGGCGCAACCGGCGAAAACCTGTTGCAACTGCTCGAATGCCGTCTGGACAACGTTGTGTACCGCATGGGCTTCGGTTCTACTCGTGCCGAATCCCGTCAGCTGGTATCGCACAAGTCGATCAGCGTAAACGGTCAGACCGTTAACGTTCCGTCCTACCAGGTTCGTGCTGGTGACGTGGTCGCTGTTCGCGAGAAAGCAAAAAATCAACTTCGCATTGTCCAAGCTCTCGATCTGTGTGCTCAACGTGGCCGCGTAGAATGGGTAGAAGTAGACACTGAGAAGAAGTCGGGCGTTTTCAAGAACGTTCCAGCTCGCAGTGATCTGTCCGCCGACATCAACGAAAGCCTGATTGTCGAGCTCTACTCCAAGTAAGGGCTAGAAAATAGGTGCATCCATGCAGATTTCGGTAAATGAGTTCCTGACACCCCGCCACATTGATGTGCAGGTTGTCAGTCCAACCCGCGCCAAGATCACCCTCGAGCCTCTCGAGCGTGGTTTTGGCCACACCCTGGGCAACGCGCTGCGCCGCATCCTGTTGTCCTCAATGCCCGGCTGTGCAGTAGTCGAGGCCGAGATTGACGGTGTGCTCCACGAGTACAGCGCCATCGAAGGTGTACAGGAAGACGTAATTGAAATCCTGTTGAACCTTAAAGGTCTGGCTATCAAGCTGCACGGCCGTGACGAAGTTACGCTGACCTTGTCGAAGAAGGGTTCGGGGGTGGTTACCGCTGCCGATATTCAGCTGGATCATGATGTCGAGATCGTTAATCCCGATCACGTAATCGCTAACCTGGCGTCTAACGGCGCCCTGAACATGAAGCTCGTAGTAGCTCGTGGTCGTGGTTATGAACCGGCCGACTCGCGTCAGAGCGATGAAGACGAAAGCCGCAGCATTGGTCGCTTGCAGCTCGACTCTTCGTTCAGCCCGGTTCGCCGTATCGCATACGTGGTGGAAAACGCCCGTGTCGAGCAGCGTACTAACCTGGACAAGCTGGTTATTGATCTGGAAACCAACGGTACTCTGGATCCTGAAGAGGCTATCCGTCGTGCTGCAACCATCCTGCAACAGCAGTTGGCTGCGTTCGTCGACCTCAAGGGTGACAGTGAGCCAGTGGTAGTCGAGCAGGAAGACGAGATCGATCCGATCCTGCTTCGCCCGGTTGACGATCTGGAACTGACTGTACGTTCGGCTAACTGCCTTAAGGCGGAAAACATTTACTACATCGGCGACCTGATTCAGCGTACCGAAGTAGAACTGTTGAAGACTCCGAACCTGGGCAAGAAATCCTTGACTGAAATCAAGGACGTTCTGGCCTCCCGCGGTCTGTCCCTCGGCATGCGCCTCGACAACTGGCCGCCTGCAAGTCTTAAGAAGGACGACAAGGCGACTGCCTGATCGTCGTAATCACCGAACGTTGTGTTTGGTAAGGAATGAACCATGCGTCATCGTAAAAGTGGGCGTCACCTGAGCCGCACCAGCTCGCACCGCAAGGCCATGTTCCAGAACATGGCGGTGTCGCTGTTCGAGCACGAGCTGATCAAAACTACACTGCCGAAAGCTAAAGAACTGCGCCGCGTTGCCGAGCCGCTGATCACTTTGGCCAAGACAGACAGCCTGGCTAACCGCCGTCTGGCTTTCGACCGTACTCGTTCGAAAGCTATCGTTGGTAAGCTCTTCAACGACCTGGGCAAGCGCTACGCTACCCGTGAGGGTGGCTACCTGCGCATCCTCAAGTGCGGTTTCCGCGCTGGCGACAACGCTCCTATGGCGTACGTTGAACTGGTTGATCGTGCTGTCGGCGGTGAAGCTGTATCCGCTGAGTAAGACGTCAGTCTGAAACAAGGAACCGGGCCTAGCGCCCGGTTTTTTGTGTCTGCCTATATTGGATATTTCTATCGTTAGCTAATGTGTAATGCATTGGATGTTGTAACACTGGTGGTCAATACTCTTTGTCAGCCGATTAGCCGGCAGTTTCACAGACTGACAGAGGAAGATTGAGCATGAGCCAGACCAAAACTCTTACTACCGCAAGTGGCGCTCCTGTCGCTGATAACCAGAACTCTCGTTCCGCCGGCCCCCGGGGCCCTCTGCTTCTCGACGATTTTCACCTGATCGAAAAGCTCGCCCATTTCAACCGCGAGAATATTCCCGAGCGTCGCGTGCACGCCAAGGGTTCAGGCGCCTATGGCACTTTCACCGTTTCTCGTGATATCATCGAGTACACCAGCGCCAAGTTGTTTGAGGCGGTAGGCAAGAAGACTCCGACCTTCCTGCGTTTTTCCACGGTGGGCGGCGAGCGTGGTTCGGCAGACACCGAGCGGGACCCACGCGGCTTTGCCCTCAAGTTCTACACCGAAGAAGGCAACTGGGACATCGTAGGCAACAACACCCCGGTGTTCTTCATTCGCGACCCGCTGAAGTTTCCCGACTTTATTCACACCCAGAAGCGCTTGCCCCAGAGCAATCTGAAAAGTGCCCAGATGATGTGGGATTTCTGGTCCCATTCGCCTGAGGCGCTGCACCAGGTAACCATTCTGTTTTCCGATCGGGGTATTCCGGACGGCTACCGCCACATGCATGGCTTTGGCAGCCACACCTACAGCCTGATCAACGCCAAGGGTGAGCGGCACTGGGTCAAGTGGCACTACAAGACCAAGCAGGGCATCAAGAACCTGGCGCCGGCTGACGCAGCGCGCCTGGCCGGTACCGATCCTGATTATGCCCAGCGCGACCTGTTCAATGCGATCGAGCGCGGTGAGTTTCCGAAATGGAGCGTGTGCATCCAGGTCATGACCGAAGCTCAAGCCGCCGCGCATTACGAGAACCCCTTCGATGTGACCAAGACCTGGTCGCAGAAAGAGTTCCCGTTGATCGAAGTGGGTGAGCTGGAACTGAATCGCAACCCGTTGAATTACTTTGCAGAGGTCGAGCAGGCTGCATTCGGCCCTAGCAACATGGTACCTGGGGTAGGTCTTTCGCCGGACCGCATGCTGCAAGGCCGGGTATTCGCATACGCCGACGCGCATCGCTACCGTGTGGGTACCAACCACCAACAGTTGCCGGTGAACGCTCCATTGAGCCCGGTGAACAGCTACCAGCGCGACGGCTCCATGGCTTTCGGTACCAATGGTGGTGCGGCGCCTAACTACGAGCCCAACAGCTATGGCGATGCGCCGAAGCAGGCTCCACGTTATGCCGAGCCGGCCCTGGCACTCAGCGGTGCTGCGGACCGCTACGATCATCGTGAAGACACCGACTACTACAGCCACGCTGGTGCGTTGTTCCGCCTGATGAACGATGAGCAGAAGGCATTGCTGATCAATAACATCGCGGGCGCCATGGCTGGAGTGACGGCTGATGTGGTTGATCGGCAGTTGCAGCATTTCTACAAGGCCGACCCGGCTTACGGCGAAGGCATCGCCAAAGCTTTGGGCGTATCGCTCAAGTAAGTCTAAATAAGAAGCAGAACCGCCCTCATTTGGGCGGTTTTTGCGTTATTTCTACTGGTTTTCTCAGATATTCTTCACTTTTTCAGCTATTTCTAAGTGACCTGCAAGTCAGCTTGGTTCAAACTATCCACTTTCAAGCAGGGAGATGTAGGGCGATGCAAGGTCACCCGGACGTAATCGATTACCTCAACACGTTGCTGACGGGCGAACTGGCAGCACGCGACCAATATTTCATCCACTCGCGGATGTACGAAGACTGGGGCTTTACCAAGCTCTATGAGCGTATCAACCATGAAATGGAAGAAGAGGCGCAACACGCCGACGCCCTGATGCGCCGCATCCTGATGCTCGAAGGCACTCCGCGCATGCGCCCTGACGATCTCGACACCGGAACCACGGTGCCGGAGATGCTGGCCAGCGACCTGCGCCTGGAATACAAGGTGCGCGCCGCGTTGTGCAAAGGCATCGAGCTGTGCGAGTTGCATAAGGACTATGTCAGCCGCGACATCTTGCGCATCCAGCTGGCGGATACCGAGGAAGATCACACCTACTGGCTGGAGAAGCAGTTGGGCCTGATCAAGTCCATCGGCCTGGAGAATTACCTGCAATCGCAGTTCTGATTGCCTTAGGTTTTGCTGCCTGTTCGCGAGCAAAGCTCGCTTCTGCGGGAAGCGCAGCAACCCCTAGAGACAAAAAAGCCCCTGGCACCGTCAAGTGCCAGGGGCTTTTTCATGGGCCTCAGGCTCGGTCGCGGGTCAGCAACGGCTTGAGGTAGTGCCCGGTATGGGACTGCGGCATCTCCGCAACCTGCTCAGGGGTGCCCACGGCAATGATCTGGCCGCCCTTGGAACCGCCTTCCGGCCCCAGGTCCACCAGCCAGTCGGCGGTCTTGATCACATCCAGGTTGTGTTCGATCACCACCACGGTGTTGCCGTGATCGCGCAGGCGGTGCAGTACGTCCAGCAACTGCTGGATATCCGCAAAGTGCAGGCCCGTGGTCGGCTCATCAAGGATATACAGAGTCTTGCCGGTGTCGCGCTTGGACAGCTCGCGAGACAACTTGACCCGCTGCGCTTCGCCACCGGACAGGGTCGTCGCCGACTGCCCCAACTTGATGTAGGACAGGCCTACATCCATCAGGGTCTGCAGCTTGCGCGCCAGGGCAGGCACCGGGTCGAAGAACTCCCTGGCTTCCTCGATGGTCATTTCCAGCACCTCGTGGATGCTCTTGCCCTTGTACTTGATTTCCAGGGTTTCGCGGTTGTAGCGCTTGCTCTTGCACACGTCGCAGGGCACGTAGATGTCCGGCAGGAAGTGCATTTCCACCTTGATCAGGCCATCACCCTGGCAAGCCTCGCAGCGCCCACCCTTGACGTTGAAGGAGAAGCGACCGGGCCCGTAGCCCCGGGAGCGCGACTCGGGTACCCCGGCGAACAGCTCGCGGATCGGGGTGAACAGCCCGGTGTAGGTCGCCGGGTTGGAGCGCGGAGTCCGGCCGATCGGGCTCTGGTCGATATCCACTACCTTGTCCAGGTGCTGCAGGCCGTTGATGCTGTCGTGTGGCGCGGCTTCCAGGGTGGTGGCGCCATTCAGTGCGGTGGCGCTCAAGGGGAACAGGGTGTTGTTGATCAGGGTCGACTTGCCCGAGCCCGATACCCCAGTGACGCAGGTCAGCAGGCCAATGGGGATCTCCAGGTCGACATTGCGCAGGTTGTTGCCGCGAGCGCCCTTGAGGGTCAGGGAGAGCTTCTTGTTGCGCGGCGTGCGCTTGGCCGGCACCACGATCTTCACCCGGCCCGAGAGGTATTTGCCGGTCAGGGAGTCCGGATGGGCCATGACCTCTGCGGCGGTGCCTTCGGCAACGATTCGCCCGCCGTGCACACCGGCCCCCGGGCCGATATCGACGACATAGTCGGCCAGGCGAATGGCGTCTTCATCGTGTTCAACCACGATCACCGTGTTGCCGATGTCGCGCAGGTGTTTCAGGGTTCCCAGCAGGCGATCGTTGTCCCGCTGATGCAGGCCGATGGACGGCTCGTCGAGGATGTACATCACCCCCACCAGGCCGGCGCCGATCTGGCTGGCCAGGCGGATACGCTGGGCTTCGCCGCCGGACAGGGTGTCCGCGCTGCGGTCCAGGGTCAGGTAGTCGAGCCCGACGTTGACCAGGAACTGCAGGCGCTCGCGGATTTCCTTGAGGATCTTGTCGGCGATTTCGCCACGGCGCCCGGTGAGTTTCAGGGTGCCGAAATAATCGGTGGCGTCGCCGATGGGCAGGCTGGTGACTGCCGGCAGGGTTTTCTCGCCCACCCAGACGTGCCGCGCTTCGCGACGCAGGCGGGTGCCACGGCAATCCGGGCAGGGCTGGGTGCTGAGGAACTTGGCCAGCTCTTCACGCACGGTGGCCGACTCGGTTTCCCGGTAGCGGCGCTCCAGATTCGGCACTATCCCTTCGAACGGGTGGGAGCGCTTGACGATGTCGCCCCGGTCGTTGAGGTATTTGAAGTCGACGTTCTGGGTGCCGCTGCCGTGCAGGATGACCTTCTGCTGATCCGCCGGCAGTTGGTTGAACGGTACTTCCAGGCTGAAGCCGTAATGAGAGGCCAGCGAACCGAGCATCTGGAAGTAATAGACGTTGCGCCGGTCCCAGCCGCGTATCGCCCCTTCGGCCAGGGTCAGCTCGCCATTGACCAGGCGCTTGATGTCGAAGAACTGCTTGACCCCCAGCCCGTCGCAGGTCGGGCAGGCACCGGCCGGGTTGTTGAAGGAGAACAGCTTGGGTTCCAGTTCGCTGATGGCGTGGCCGCAGATCGGGCAGGCGAAGCGCGCGGAGAAGATCATCTCCTCTCCCGGCTCGTCGTCCATCGGCGCCACCAGGGCAATCCCGTCCGCCAGTTTCAAGGCGGTTTCAAAGGATTCGGCCAGGCGCTGCTGCAGGTCGGCGCGGACCTTGAAGCGGTCGACCACCACATCGATGGAGTGCTTCTTCTGTTTATCCAGCTTCGGCAGCTCGTCCAGCTCGAACAGCTTGCCGTTGACCCGGGCGCGAACGAAGCCCTGGGCTCGCAACTCTTCGAAGACCGACAGATGTTCGCCCTTGCGCTCGCGGATCACCGGGGCCAGCAGCATCAGCTTGCTGCCTTCGGGCTGGGCCAGCACCAGGTCGACCATCTGGCTGACGGTCTGGGCTTCCAGCGGGATGTCGTGGTCCGGGCAGCGTGGAGTACCGACGCGGGCATAGAGCAGGCGCAGGTAGTCGTAGATCTCGGTGATGGTGCCGACGGTGGAGCGCGGGTTGTGGGAGGTGGATTTCTGTTCGATGGAAATCGCCGGCGAGAGGCCTTCGATGGTGTCGACATCGGGCTTTTCCATCATCGACAGGAACTGTCGGGCATAGGCCGAGAGCGACTCGACATAGCGGCGCTGGCCTTCGGCATACAGCGTGTCGAAAGCCAGGGACGACTTGCCGGACCCAGACAGCCCGGTGATGACGATCAACTTGTCCCGCGGCAGGGTCAGGTCGATGTTCTTCAGGTTGTGGGTGCGGGCCCCACGAATCAGAATCTTGTCCAAAAGTGGCCTCGATCGGCGGGCGTAAAGGCAGGAGTATAAAACCAAACACTGGATGGATGCACACTATCGTTCGGCGCTTTTTTGATCGCTGGCATGGGCTGCGCGGCAAAGCGTCGCCATATACCCCCTCAATCGATCCGACTGGTAGAATCGCCGCCGGTTCACATGAGGTTTATCCATGCACGATCCCCACAACGAACGCATGAGTGGCAGCGAGACCCGCGCGGCAAGCGGGCTGGCCCTGGTGTTCGCCTTCCGTATGCTTGGCATGTTCATGGTACTGCCGGTCCTGGCGACCTATGGAATGGATCTCGCAGGAGCGACCCCGACCCTGATCGGGCTGGCGATTGGTGCCTATGGCCTGACCCAGGCAGTGTTCCAGATTCCCTTCGGGATCATTTCCGACCGTATCGGTCGTCGTCCGGTTATCTACCTGGGGTTGATCGTGTTCGCCCTGGGCAGTGTGCTGGCGGCCAACGCCGATTCGATCTGGGGGGTGATCGCCGGGCGTATCCTGCAGGGCGCCGGCGCAATTTCCGCGGCGGTGATGGCACTGCTTTCCGACCTGACCCGCGAACAGCACCGGACCAAGGCCATGGCCATGATTGGCATGACCATCGGCCTGTCCTTTGCCGTGGCCATGGTGGTGGGCCCGCTGCTGACCCGCAGTTTCGGGCTTTCGGGGCTGTTCCTGGCCACCGGGGCCATGGCCCTGGTGGGCATTCTGATCATCGCCTTCATGGTGCCGCGCTCAACCGGGCCGCTGCAGCACCGGGAATCCGGAGTGGCGCGCCAGGCGCTGATCCCGACCCTCAAGCACCCCGATCTGCTACGCCTGGATCTTGGTATCTTCGTGTTGCACGCGATGCTCATGTCGAGCTTCGTGGCCTTGCCCCTGGCGCTGGTGGAAAAAGCCGGCCTGCCCAAGGAGCAGCACTGGTGGGTCTACCTCACCGCACTGCTGATTTCGTTCTTCGCCATGATCCCGTTCATCATCTACGGCGAGAAGAAACGCAAAATGAAACGAGTTCTGTTGGGCGCGGTCAGTACGCTGCTGCTCACCGAGCTATTCTTCTGGGAGTTCGGCGACAGCCTGCGGGCGCTGGTGATTGGTACCGTGGTGTTCTTCACCGCGTTCAACCTGCTGGAAGCGTCCTTGCCGTCGCTGATCAGCAAGGTTTCGCCGGCGGGTGGTAAAGGAACGGCGATGGGGGTGTATTCCACCAGCCAGTTCCTCGGTTCGGCACTGGGCGGCATCCTCGGCGGCTGGTTGTTCCAGCATGGCGGTTTGTCGGCTGTGTTCCTTGGATGCGCAGTCCTGGCTGCACTCTGGCTGGCCTTTGCTGTTACCATGCGCGAGCCCCCGTATGTGACGAGCCTGCGCTTGCCGTTATCGCCCGAAGCGATCCGCGAAGCCGGCCTGGTCGAGCGCCTGAAGGCCGTTGTTGGGGTAACAGATGCCGTAGTGGTGGCCGAAGAGGCCGCCATTTACATCAAATTGGACACCGAATTATTGGATCGCACGACCCTCGAGCAGCTGGTCAATCCAGCGCCGTCGGCGAGCGAAGCCTAGGAGAACGTTATGGCCCGTGGGGTTAACAAAGTCATATTGGTCGGCACTTGCGGCCAGGATCCCGAAGTTCGCTACCTGCCTAACGGTAACGCCGTGACCAACCTGAGTCTGGCCACCAGCGAGCAGTGGACCGACAAGCAGACCGGTCAGAAGGTCGAGCGCACCGAGTGGCACCGCGTGTCGATGTTCGGCAAGGTCGCGGAGATCGCCGGTGAATACCTGCGCAAGGGTTCGCAGGTCTACATCGAGGGCAAGCTGCAGACCCGCGAGTGGGAAAAAGACGGTATCAAGCGCTACACCACCGAAATCATCGTCGACATGCAGGGCACCATGCAGCTGCTGGGTGGCCGTCCACAGGGCGACCAGCAAGGCCAGGGCGGCATGTCCAACTCGGCACCGCGTCCACAGCAGTCCCGTCCTGCTCCGCAGCCTCAGCGTGAGTCGCGTCCAGCTCCACAGCAGGCCGCTCCACAGCCGGCTCCGGACTTCGACAGCTTCGATGACGATATTCCGTTCTGATCGCTGTTTTCAGCGTTCAGCATCGATAAAAACGGGGCCATGCAGATGGCCCCGTTTTTTTATGCCCGGGTTTAACCGGTGTGCCGTATCACTCAGCTCAAAGCGCCACCCGCCGCAGTCGGCCGCTCAGTGCGACCACCTGCTGCTCCGGCGTCGGAATCGGCCGCCCACTCAGGCCCATGCCTTCACTCACCAGCACCGCGTCTGCGACGCAGCACAGGTTGGAAGGCGTATCCAGGCCCTTGGCGAGTACTTGCACGCTGCGTTGCTGCAAATCGCAGCGCAGCAGGCGGCCGCTGAAGCGGGCGAAGCCGCCGTGCAGGACTTCGCCGGCCCAGTCCGTCGGCAACGGTTGCAGCAGCCGGTCGCACAGTTCCAGCACCAGGATCCGCTCCTGCGGGTCCAGCGCCAGCCCGGTGGGCAGTTGCAACCCGCGAATCAGCACCTCGATCCTGCCGCTCTCGGGCCAGACCCGGATCACCTGGCCCGCCTTGTCGGCGAAGTCGATACCCATCCGCGGCGGGTCCCGGCGCAGCTCGCCGGAGAACAGGCTGACCAGCACTGCATCGGTCTGCGGCTCGTGCACCAGGGTCACCGGCACGGCTTCCTGGCCCTGATCCAGATCGGGCAGCTGCGCCAGGACTTGTTCACCGCCTTCGGTGAACTCCACCAGTTGGTTGCTATCGGGCTTGACCGCCAGCCAGCTGCGGCGCGACGGGTGATAGCACAGCGAGTTGAGGTTGCCGCGACTATGGAACAGCGGCTCGGGCGGGTTGTATTGCAGGTCCAGCAGCTTGGAGCCGGCGACGTAGTCGGTTTGGCTGGCCAGGCAGCGCCCGTCGCCCAGGGCGATGTCCGACAGGCCCATGATTTCGTCGCGCAGCATGCGCGATTGCATGTTCATCGAACGAAAACCCTGGGCCACGACCTGGGGCGGCAGGTAGGCGCCCGGCTGGCCCGGATCCGGACGCAGGCGGCTGATGCGGCCGCTGAACGGCTGGTCCGGCAGGCCTGAGCCGGCTTCCGCCAGCAGCAGGCTGCCATCGCCTTGCAGGCAAACCCCGCGAGGGTTGAGCAGGCCCTCGGCGATGACGTGATCCGGTCGCAGCACCTGCTCGAGCTGGGTGGGAATATGCAGAGCAACGGGCATGGTCTTCTCCTTGTTCAAGGCTGCCAGGGCGTGCCGTTGAGGTAGGCGGTCAGCAGGGAGCGTTGGCTTGGCGACATCGAACGCACCACGGACATGTACAAGGTGGTGTTCTGGTACTCGGGGGATATCCGGGCCAGGATCGCCTGTTTGTAACCCATCACCGCGTCGGGCTGATTGAGCTGGATGTAGCGCGACATGGCGGGGAAGGCCAGGTAATGAAAGCGCAGCACGTTTTGAAACGCCTGTTCCCAGGTGACGATGCTGCCTGTTGGAACGCCGAAGTCGCTCCAGGCGTACTTGCGGAAGTTGCTGAAGCTCTGGGTCAGAGGGTTGTTGTTGATGGTGTAGGTCAGTGTGGTGAAGCCAGCCTGGGTATTGGAACCGGCGACGGGAACGACGTTGAAACTCACCGAAGGTTGACCGGCCGGCACCGTTACCGAGTTCGGAAGCTCCAGGAAGTTCCAGTAGCGGTTGGCTTGATAGACGGCGGTCGCCGAGGCATCGATGCTGATCGGCGTAGCCTTCTGCACCGGCGCTCCCAGGTAACGTACTTGCAAGGTGATCTGCACGCCTGTGCTGTCGGGATCGAGGTAGGTGTTGCGCTGATCGCTGTAGACCCGATACGGGCATTCGGGGCCCACAGCGCCGGGTTGCGGGTGGTCCCGGGGGCACTAATGCACAAGGGCGTGCTCTGCACCAACTGTGTCTGGGTCGAGTTGAGCGGCACGTCGATGATGCCGCCGTACCGGTAGTAGTCTTGCAGCAGCGGATTGCTGGGCTCGAAGCTCGCCAGGGGCGTGGTTCCGGCCGCGATGGTGACGGTCCCGAAGTCGGCGTTGGGGCCGATGGGGCTGGTGATGTCGTCGCGTACAGCCCTGAACGTCTGCTTGGGGATCAGGTTGACCATGTCGATGCTCAGTTGCCCGTTGGCGACCTCGGCATAGGCCACGCTGTTGATGTTCAGGTCTTTGTCGGCATTGATGATTTGGCGGCCCGGCGGACAGATCTGCGGCTCATCGGTAAACGCCGTGGCCAGGGTACCGATGACCCGGCCGATGCTCGGGTTCGGGCTGAACTGGTTGGCTGCGTAGTCGGCATTCAGTTGCTCGGTGGTCAGGGTCGGACACATTTCGAACATCACGAAACGCAGCACGATCCCGGTAGCGTTGGGCGCCTCGATCAGGGCCCGGAGTCCGGCACTTTCCTTGTTGTAGCTGACGATGCTGCTCAGCGGAAAGGTCAGTTGAAAGGTGCCGCTGGCGTGGAAGGAGCCCGGCGAGTCCATGGTTGCAGGTTCCAGCACCCGGGTATTGAGGTCGAAACTGCTGCACACGGTATCCCAGCGAATCAAGAGCTGAGGCGTGTTGCCGTTGCCGATCTGCAGGCCTCCGACAAAGATCTGGGTCGTGGTGCTGGCTGTGGGGTCCAGGTCGACCATCATTGGGCCGGAGTAGGGACCTTGTCCGGTGCCGGGGGTCACGGAGCCGAGCAGGTAAACCGGCTGTCCGACCATATCCCCTTCCAGCGCAATGTTGCCCGGGGTGCCTTGGGAACTGATCAGCGCGTTGTGCAGCGTCACCACGTGTTCGCCATAGTGGTTCCAGCCGCCGGCCGTGTACCGACTGTTGGGGCCGATTCTCGGGTCCGGGGCGTTGATCAGTTGGTACAGGTGCTCATCGCTATAGGTCTTGGCCTGGTCCGCCACGGTCGAGGTGGTCAGGTCGAACAGCTCAAGGGAGGTGGCGATGCCATTGGGCAAGGTCGGTGAGTTGTTTGGCACGCTGACGTCGGTAGAGATGCCGCCCCAGAAGTTCAGTCGGGGTCCATTCAATATGCTCATGATCTATTCCTTATCCTTGGCGACGCTGGTGACTGGGGCTTGGGCGAATCTGAACAGGAAGGAGAAGTCGCTCTTGTACTGGCTGTTGAGCGGTGCGGCCATGGAATGGCAGTTCATGCAGCTGCTGTTGGTCTGGATGTAACTTTCCATGGTGACGTTGGCCGACAGTGATGGCGTTGGTTGCCCCAAGGGGTTGCCGGGGTTATCCGGCGACTGCGGGCGTTGGGTGGTGATCAACTGGTAGTACTTGAACACGCTTTGCTGTACCTGCGGATCGCCCTGGTATTGGGTATTGATCTGCTGGGTGACGTCCGTGATCGGGGTGACCCGGTTCAGTGGGTCCGGGGTACTGAAGCTGTTACCGGGTTTTGGGGTACAGACCATTTGTCCAGCTTGTTGCTGCCACAGGCAGGGGGATTGGTTGAGGCTTTCGGCGGGCGCCTTGGCGTTGAAGTAGGAGTAGAAAATCCCCGAGACCGGTTGGTCCACCCAACGGCCCCCCAGCTGGGTCTTGGGAGGCACGTTGTCGACCTGCTCGAAGGTCGACCAGACCCACTGCGGGAACCCCTCCACCTTGCTGATGATGTGCAACCCCACCAATCCCAAAGTGGCCTCGGTGGTGCCGTTGGGCTGTCCCTGACTGTCGAACTGGGTGACCAGGGCCTTCATTGTCAGATAGCGGCTGCTGTCGTCGGCGCTGCCGAGGATGCGCCAGCTGCTCTTGATCTCGCCGGCGTTGTTGGGAAAGCTGATGTTCTTCGCTGCGTTGACGACCACCGCGTTGTAGAAGTCGTTATCGACGATGTAGTTGTAGGAGACCTCGTTGGCGGCGATGTCGTAGTAGGTCGGGTTGCCGCGCTGGTCAATCAGCCAGCCGCCCACCGCCTGGTTGTCCGATTGCACCACCTGGGTGTTCTTGACCGCGGCGATGTTGATCAGGCTGAGATTTCTGCGGGGCAGTTGCGAGTTCCAGAGGCCCGGATTCTTGGCCCCGGGGAGGAAGGTCTCGCTGACGCTCTTGTAGGTCTGCCACACGGTATCGCCAGGGCTGCCCAGGGGCTTGCTGCAATCGGCCACTCCGCGCTGTCCCGCCTGGGCCGGCCAGTTCAGGTTGATGAACATCTTCCAGCTGTATTGATCGAAAGCCTGCTGCGACGCGCCCGCAGCAGGCACCGCAGCCGTGGGTGGGCAGCTGGTCTGCGGCGCCGCTGCGCTGGGCTGCAGGGCGCTGGCCTGCTGGCTGCCCAGGCCAAGCAACAACAGGGCGGTGAAACGGCTCAAGGGGTTCATGAGGCGGCTCCTGTCATGGCGAGGGGGGCGAAAGTTGGTTCCACTGCGGCCGCGCACCGTTCTTCAGCGATGGCGGTGGCGTGAAGAGCTGGCAGTCCGGCGGGTTGGCCGGGCACATCTTCGCCACCTGGTCCCAGGTCGTGGCCGGATTTGGTTTCTCGGTGCGCCAGTTGAGGTAGTTCTGGCTGACGATTGGCGCGTTGGCGACGCTCTCGTCACCGGAGAAATAGAACGATTGCGGATGCTGATAGGCCGGCTGGCCCGGGCCGTCGCTGCTGGCTTTCTTGTAGAACGCATAGCCGAACAGAATCGGGCTCGGCTGGACCGGGATCTCCAGCGCGTAGGCCTGCACGCTGCCATCCAGATGCTGGCTGCGGGCGGCGCTGTAGGGCAGGTGCTTGATGAAGTCCCGGCGCGGCGGGTGGTTCATGGGCGAGAACATGCAGCAGGCCGGCATGTCCTTTGGCCGGTCCTCGGGGTAGGTGAGGAAGTAGGCCTTGTTGCCCAGGGAAACGAAGGAGCAGGTGTAGTTGTTGTCCTTGATCGGGAAGATCGGCAGGCAGTACTTCTCGTAGTGCTCCATCATCGCCCCGGTGCCGTCCTTGTCGGCCGGCACATAGTCGTTGTCGTAGTAGCTGGTGCCCCGGGACACGGTGTAGTCGGCCGGTTTCAGGGTGCTGGGCGGGCTGCTGTAGGGCGGTGGGTTCTTCACGTAGTTGGCGGTGACCCGGTACATGATCCAGTCACTGACCCAGGTTGCCGGGTAGAGCGGATCGGCCGGCTCGCCGGGTTTGCGCTTGGCGATGCAGTTGTTGGTCTTGGCGTCGCACCCCCGGTCGTTGTGCACGCCCATGTTGAAGTAGACGTTGTCGGGGTAGGTCTCGGCCCATAGCGTTTGGCTGGCGCTCAGCAGGCTGGCGGCCAACAGCAGTTGCTTGAAGAGACTGGCGTTCATCTGACACTCCTTTGAAAGCGCCGGGCGACGGGGTCGCCCGGCATTCCATGGGCTGGCCTTTGCGGCTCAGCCGTGGGGGTAGTCGTTGAGTTTCAGCGGGATCGGTGGGTAGCCCTTGCTCACCAGGTCCTGGGCCCAGATTTCCAGCACCCTGCGCCGGCTTTGCGGCAGGTCCCGGGTGATCGGCATGGCCAGGGTGCTTTCCTCCTGGTAGTCCTTGCTGATCAGCACGATGAACTGGTTGATCGCGCCCTCGATGCGTTGCAGGGAGTTGAGCGGCATGAACTTGTTCATGATCGGGTAGAGGTAATAGAAGGGCTGGAGGATTCTGGGGAAGATGAACTCCTTCCAGATCCGCACGCTGGCGTCGTCCTGGGTGCACACCCGGTTCCAGCAGTCGATGAAGTCCTTGAGCATCTCCGGCTCCTGGGGCAGGACCCGCAGGGGCGCAAGGAAGTCGGTGTAGGCGTCGGTGTAGTTGAAGCTGAAGGGCACCGGCGGTTGCTGCTGGCCGTCCTGGATGAAGAAGCGCAAGGTCGGGAAGCCGGCCGCCACGGCCTTGACCGATACCTGGGCGATGCCATTGGCGTCGGTCAGGATCTGCGCCAGGCTGTACTGCACGGTGGCGTTCAGCGGGTCTGCCAGGGTGCCGCTGCATGCCTGCCCATTGGTGAACTGCAGGCGGGGGCTCAGGGCCGCGGCCGAGGGCGTGGTCAGGAAGCTCTGGTAGAGCATGGGCTCGGGTGGCTCGCTGCCGTCGACCTTCAGCACCGCGCTGAGCCGGCGGCCGCTGCCCACGTGCAACAGGCTTTCAGCGGTCTGGGTGCCGACGAACTGCGGTCGGTTCGACGTGTTGCTCCCGGGGTCCTTCGGGTAGTTGTTGAACAGGGTGAAGTTGGCCGCGTTACTGAAGGCCAGGTAATAGTCGCTGGTGGTCAGCATGTAGGCGTTGTTGTACTCCGCCACCCACAGCGCGGTGCCCGCGGGCGCGGGCTGGCCGTCGTACTGCACCATGATGCTCAGGACCCGGGTGTCGCCCACATCGATGAAGCAGCCGCTGTCGAGGACCTCGGCGGTCCACATATTCTGGGCGGCGGCGACCAGTTCCTGGCTGCCCTGCAACTGCAGCTCCAGGGCGCCCTGTTGCAACGCGGCCTGGTCGGCGGAGCTGATGGGCAGGTCCAGCAGGCCGGCGCGCTTGTCGAAGGCGGTCTGGCGATACTGTTCGAAGCCAAAACTGGCGACTTTGTGGAAAGCGCCGCCAGTGGGCCGTACCCCGATGTCGTAATCACCGGCCAGGTATTTCCCGGGCACCGGAATTCCCTGGCTCAGGTCAGTGTTGGTGGGCGGCAGTGCGGCGCTGTCTCCGGCGGGATAGAACGGAAAGGTATTGCCCAGGTCCAGGGACAGGGTGTTGTCGTGCACTTGGGCGCTGATCACCCCCAGGGTCATGGCCGCAGGCTTGGTGTCTTTGGGAACCGCCTTGCACACCGGTACCGGGGCCTTGGGTTCCAGGCGCCGGCCAGCCGGAGCGGTGGGGTATTCATTGTCGAACCACAGGCCCAGAGTACCGGCGGTGCGGCTGTAGGCCGGGTTGAAGAAGATGTCGGCGACGTTATCCAGGCCCTTCTGGTACATCGCCTGCAGCGCGGCCATGGCTTCGGGCGTCTTGGAGTGGCTGTCCACCACCGGGAAGTCGTTGAAGATGCCGTTCTTGTCGTAGAAGGTCAGGTAGGTGGTGAACCGGAACATCAGGCCCTTGGCGTTCTGGTTGATCATCTCCTGTTGCAGGGTCTTCAGCAGTTGCGAGTCGCCGACGATCCACTGCAGCTGGTCTTTCGGGAAGCAGGTCTGCCAGGTGGTAGTCACGTAGCTCAAGCCGCCGAAGGCCCCCCAGTTGAAGTTGAGGAAGCGGTCGAGCATGCGGTACCGGCGCTTCAAGGTCAGGCCGCAGGTGGCGTCCCCCAGTACCAGTTTGTCGAAGTACAGGGCGGTGAAGGTGTTCTGCCAGGGGCTGATATCGACGAAGCGCGCGGCTGTGGGCGCGGCGCTGCCGAACGGGTTGCCCTGCAACTGGTAACACTTGTTCACCAGCGGGTCGTTGTCGATGTAGGTGTTGGCCTGGAACTCGCCACCGACGATCACCGAGCGGGTCTGCTCGTAGTCGACCAAGCCGCAGGCGTTGTCGCCGAACAGGTCCCATTCGGCGGGAATCATCGGGTAGCCACTGGGCGAGCCATTGGTGGGCACCTGCAGCACGTAGTCCGGCACGTTCTCGTAGGCCAGCGGGGCGATGGTCCAGGGCATCAGCTGTTGCGGGGCGTTCTGGTCGTTGATCCCGTAGTAGGACAGGAACGGCCAGTTCATGCGCATCTTCACCGCGTCATATAGCGGGAAAACGTCGTTGTTGTTGGCCGTCGGTGGGTTCCAGAACATGTGGCCATTGAAGTAGATCCGGGGAAAGTTCAAGACGCTCATGAGCTGCTCCTTAGCGCTGCCACTGGGCGCGTTTGAGCGACCAGACGTAGTCCAGTTTCTGGTAGCCGACGAAGTCGGAGTCCGGTAGTACGGTGGTGGGGTAGACGATCCCGCCATCCTCTTTCAAGGCGAAGTTGAAGTAGGTGTTGTTGCTCGAATAGGCCGCGGTGTTGTGGCAGGCCAGGCACGAGGAGTGGCTCTGGAAGGCTGATTCCAGCTGGGAGTTGGCCAGCAGCTTGGGCTCGGCCTGGGCCTGGTCGTACTGCACGCCGATCAACTCGTACTGGGCCAGCGTGGGATTCTGCTGCTGGAAGGTGGCATTCACCGGCTGGGCCGCGGCAGTGGGCCCGGTGATGTTGGTCATGGGCTTGGCCGGCGTGCCGTTGGTCACGGTGTATTTGCTGTTGTTGCGGTTCTCGAAGGTGGTCCAGACCCAGTCGTGGGTCAGCTTGTTGATGACGTGCATGCCGCTGAGGCCGGCGTAGCCGGTGTGGTATTGGCCCTGCTTGTCGACGTAGTAGGCCTGGGCGATGAAGTAGCCATCCTTTGCCAGTTGTGCCTGGAAGGTGCTATCGCTGCCGATCCACAACCAGGAGGTCTTCAGCTCCCAGGCCGTGGCGGGAAAGTTCAGGCTGCTGGTCAGGGCGGCAATGCCGTTCCGGTTGTAGATCTTCTGCTGGACGATGTAGTTGAAGGTGTCCTGGCCCATCAACATGTGAAAACGCACCGACTGGCCCCGTTGCGCTTCCGGCACCTGGTTGCCCATTTCCAGGGCCAGGCCATCGACCTGCTGGGTGCCGTTGTCGGTGCTGCCGTCGGTGTCGTTGCCCAGGTTGAGGAACAGCCCGCTGGTGTTCATGCCCGGGATCTTCTGCGCCTGGGTCTGCACCTGGCTCGGCAGGTTGGCCTGGGTGCTGTAGGGCTGGGGAGCCTGCCCCTTGCTCAGGTAGACCTCATCGGATGGTTTGAACGTCTCCCAGAGCCGCTCCGGGCTACCGGAGCCGGCCGGCTGGTTGAGGCACACAAACCAGTTCCATGCCATGGTTTCCGGGCTCTGCTTGAAGGTGCTCAGGGTGCCGGCCTGGTCACCATTGAACGTCAGGAAGTTGCTGCAATTGAAGGCGGGCGTGGTCTGTGCGTGAGCGAGGCCGCTCAACACACCGAGCACGACTATAGGGATGGTTCGCCGCATGGAATCTCCTTGGCCTGAGCCGTATCGTCATAGGGGCGCCCTAGGAAATGCTCTAGGAGCAGGTGCTTTACCGCGGTGGCCGGCAGGTGCGCCGGCAGGGGTAAATCGCAATCGGTGATGAGCAGGGGCCCTGCCTCGGCACTGCTGGGCAAGCGTCCGTGGCTGCCGCGAATCAGTGAGGTGTCCAGGGGAATCAGGTCCATGTAGTAGCGAAAGCCGAGCTTCTTCTGCAGCAGCCGGCGAGCGACCCGCAGCTTGGGAAAGCGGATCGCCGGGTCGATGAACAGCTCCAGTGGGTCGTAGCCCGGCTTGCGGTGGATATCCACAGTGCGGGCGAAATCCGGGGCCAGGCGGTCGTCGAACCAGTAGTAGTAATCGAACCAGAAGCCCGGGGCGGCCACCGCCACCAGCTCGCCGCTGCGTGGGTGAGCGAGCTGGCAGGCCCGCTGCTCGCTCCTGTCCAGCACCTGCTCGATACCGGGCTGGCGCAGCAGCAGGGCCTTGACCCGGGCAATGTCCTCGGGCTGGCGCACATAGACGTGGGCGATCTGGTGGTCGACCACGGCGAAGGCCGCGCTGGCGCCGGGGTCCAGCAGCTCCCAGCTCAGTGAACGACGTACCTGCAGCAGACCTTGCTCGCGCAGCACGCGGTTGATCGAGATGGACTGCTGCACCGCCTCGATGCCGTATTCGGAGACCAGCATCACGGCCGCGCCTTGCTGCTGGGCAAAATCCAGCAGGCGCCCGACTTCATGGTCGATGGCCCGCACTTCGTCGCTGATGGACGGATGCTCCGGCCCCAGGCGTTGCAGGCTGTAGTCCAGGTGCGGCAGGTAGATCAGTTGCAGGTCGGGGCGGCTGATCTGGAACTCGGCGATGGCGCAGTCGACGATCCAGCGGCTGGAGGCAATCCCCGCGGCCGGGCCCCAGAAGCTCGGAAAGGGGAACTCGCCGATCTGCTGTTCGATGCGTTCGTGCAGCCCCGGAGGCGACGAATAGAGGCCGAACATCTTGCGCCCGTCGGCCGGGTAGTGGGGGCGCGGGGTGATGGCTGCCTCCACCTGGGCATACATGTTGAACCACCAGAACAGCTGGCTGCAGCGCAGGCCGGGTATCTCCCGTTGCAGCGCCTGCCAGACCTTTTCACCCTGGATCAGCGCGTTGGGCTGCAGCCAGAAACGCACCTCGGCCTGATCGCGGAAATACCAGCCGTTGCCGACGATGCCGTGTTCCGAAGGCGGCAGCCCGGTGAGGATCGAGGCCTGCACGGTGGAGGTCACGGCGGGGAACACCGGGCGCAGCCGGGCCATTCGCGCCCGTTGCAGCAGGTTGTTGATCCGCGGCGTGGCCGACCCCAGCAGGCTGGGTGTCAGGCCCACCACATTGATCAGCAGCAAGGGCTGGCGCGGGCGTTCAGAAGGCATGGGCCGGAGCCTCCAGGGCAGACGAGTGGGTACGCAGCAGATGCCGCTGGCGCAGTTGGCCCTCGACCCATTGCAGCTCGGCGGCGATGCCTTGCAGCAAGGCCTGCTCGCTGTCCGGGCGCAGCGCACCGGGCAGCACGTTCCAGCTGTAGGTTTCCACCTCCAGCACCGGCTGGAAGTTCGGGTGCGCGGCGAGAAAGTCGAAGGTGCGCAGCAAGGCCTGCTGGCTGCCGCTGAGCTCGGCCAGTAGAAACTGTTCGCTGAACAGCGGCACATGAAAGTGAATGCGCAACTCGGGGCATTGCCCCTGGGCCGGTTCGGCGGCGTCCAGGGCCCCGGGCAGGTCGGCCCAGGCCAGTAGCTGCCCGGCCATATCCCGGGCCTTGACCTGATGCAGGTAGGTGGCTTCGGCGAAGTTGCCCAAGGCCTGCAGTACCTGCTGGCGGCGTGGGCGATCGGCAAACGGCAACTGGCAGATCAGGGCGTTGGACAGCTGGATCTTGCCCACCGGAACCCGCGCATCCAGCAGCCGTTGCAGGGATTGATAGCAGTCTTCGAAGACCACCGCCTGATGGCAGACGTCGAAGCACAGCGCCAGGTAGCCATGATGGGGATCGGTGGCCTGCCAGTGCTTGAAAAAGGCCAGGGCCTGATCGGTGTTTTCCAGCACGCAATCCGGCTCCATCTCCAGGCACACCAGGATCTTTCTGCCGCTGTTGCGATGCAGGCTGGCCAGCTCGGCGGTCAGTTGCCGCAGGTGGGTTTCGGCCTGTTGCTGCTGGGCCTCGTCCCAGGTGGCGGCATAACCGAAGGGCACGCTGGAAATCACCCCCTGCTGGCAATCCAGGGGCAGAGCGGCGGCCAGCAGATGCGCCAGTTGCAGGCTGTATTCCAGGCGCTGGGGTTCGGCCCAGGTGGGCCGGTAGACCTCGGCCTTCACCGCGCCTTCATGGAACTGGCCATAGGGGAAACCGTTGAGCGAGGTCAGGCGCAGGCCACAATCGTGCAGCAGTTCGATGAAGGCCTCGCGCACCTCGGGCACCTGTAGTTCGGCGGCGGCCTGGGCGCTGATCCACAGGCCGCTGTCCTGCACCGCCAGCCCACGCTGACGCCGCACGCCCTGGAAATGTTCCTGGATCGACGCACGCAGGCCGGCCACGTCACGGGCCGGGTGCACGTTGCTGCAATAGCCGATCTGCGCGGCGTGCCAGCCGGCCCGGGCACTCATTTGACCACCGGTTCCTGGCCCCTCAGGGCCGAGTTGTCCTGCCACTGGCGGCGCTGGTCGATCGGCAGCGGGGTGCTCACCAGTTGTTTGTCCAACTGCCCGCTCTGGGCGAAGAAATCCACCGGGTTGTGGAACAGCACCTGCTCCACCTGGGCTTCGCTGAAGCCGGCGGCGAGCATGGCCTGGCCGGTCTTGGGCACTTTGAGCGGGTCGCTGATGCCCCAGTCGGCAGCGCTGTTGACCACCATTTTTTCGCTGCCGTATTCCTGCAGCAGGGCCACCATGCGCTGTTCCGACATCTTGGTGTTGGGGTAGATCGAGTGCCCGCGCCAGCAGTCGCTGTCCAGCACCAGGGGCAGGGTCAGTTCGTTGAGGTGGTCGATGATCACCAGGTTTTCGGCGATGCCCACCTCGCGGATCACCGCCAGGGTGCGCTTGGTGCCGCCGATCTTGTCGCGGTGCGGGGTGTGCACCAGCACCGGCAGGTTGAACTGTCTGGCCAGTTCCAGTTGCGCGGCGAGAAAGCGATCTTCTTCCGGGGTGATGTCGTCGTAGCCGATTTCCCCTACCGCTACCACGCCGTCCTTGACCAGGTAGCGCGGCAGGATCTCCAGCACTTCGTTAGCCACCGACAGGTCGTTGGCTTCCTTGGGGTTGAGGCCGATGGTGCAGAAATGGTGGATGCCGAACATGCTGGCGCGAAAGCGCTCCCAGCCCAGCAGGGTGTCGAAGTAGTCGATGAAGCTGCCGACGCTGGTGCGCGCCTGGCCTTGCCAGAACGCAGGCTCGATGACCCCGGTGATGCCGGCGGCGGCCATGTTCTGGTAGTCGTCGGTGGTGCGGCTGACCATATGAATGTGCGGGTCGAAGTACTTCGCCATGGTGGCTCCTTGCTTGAGTGCGGGAAAAATCGTGGGCTCAGCTGCCGGGGGTCAACCGCCTGCCGGGAAGTGGTCGCGCCAGTGCGCAGGCAATCGTCCCTGCTGGTACAGGCCTCGCAGGCGCTGCAACTGGGCCTGGCTCAACAGCTCGAAGGCAATGGCCTGGGGCAGGCCGTCGGCGACCTCGCGCTCGGCGGCCAGCTGTTCTTCCATCAGGTCCAGGGCCAACTGGTTGAGGTCGACGCTGCGCCGTTCTGCCAGGCCGTGGATGTGGCGGCTGTCCAGGCCCATGCCCAGGGTCTTGAGCACCAGCTGGTGGAAGGCCCGTTCCGGGTAGTGGCGCGCGGCAAAGGGGTTGTCCAGGGCGATGGCGGCGAACACCTCGCGGTTGTTGGTGCGCCCGGCCTGGAGCGCCAGGTCGAGGCTGGCCCCCTGGCTGTCGAGGTCATCCAGGGCCTTGAGCAGGGCAGCCTTTTCCTGGTCGTCGCCCCAGAGAAACAGCTGGCGCAACAGGGCCAGTTGCCCGGCGCCGGCCTGCTGCTCCAGCAACTGGGCCAGCAGCAGCGCCCGGGCCAGTTGAGTGCAGTTGCAGTCCGGGCTGGGGGCCAGCGGTGCGCTGGCCAAGCGGCGCCGACACTGACTGCTGAGCAGCATCAGGGTGTTGGCCGAGGGCTGCCGGGCCAGTTGTTCCCGGGCTTGCTGCCACCAGCTTCGGCTGTCGTCGTCCAGATGCCGTTCCAGCAATTGCTGGCGCTCGGCGAAGGCACCATGGCGAATGGCAAGCGCCGGCGGCGCAGGGGCGATGGGATCCATGTTCATGTCGGCTTGATCCAGCGTTGAAGGTGGGGAAGCAGAAAGAACACCAGCACACACAGCAGGCTGCCCAAGGGCTGGTTGGCCACCGCCAGCACTAGGGCGTCGAACAGCGGCAGGGCGGCCAGCCCGGCACCGATGAAGGCGCGGACCTGCCGTTGTTGCGGGTTGGCCAGGTGGCGCTGGTAGTGCCAGCCCAACCAGCCCAGCCACAGCAGCAGGACCAGCCAGAACACGCTGTTGCCGGCATAGGCGGCCAGGAGCAGAGGGCTGAGCATGAGCAGCAGCGGCAGGCGGCTGAGCAACTGGTTGCGATGCTCCAGGCGGGCCAGGTAGGTCAAGCCGGCGATGTAGGTGCCCAGCAGCGCGGCGCACAGCCACAATGGCTGGGGCGGCATGGCCAGGCTGGCGGCGGCGGTCAGGTACAGCGCCGAGCGGCAGCCGCCCATCAGCCAGACGCTGTGGGGATATTTCTTGTGCAGAAGGTTGTAGCCAAGGATAAACAGCAGCAGCAATCCGGCGCTGGCCAGCAGCCAGTGGGGCTGGGCAATCATCCGGCTCAGGCCGAGGACCGCCAGCGCCGCCAGCAGCAGCAGCGCGGCAGTGGCCAGGCGGACCTGGGCGCGGCTGACCAGGCCGAGAACGATCGGCCGCGGGTTGTGGTGCTGCTGGTCCCAGTCGGCGTCCATCAGGTCGTTGAGCAGCATGCCCGCCAGGTACAGCGCCGAGAGCGCCACCAGCAGCAGGGTCCAGACCAGCGGCGAGGGCGGCGCCAGGGTGGTAGCGCTGCTGGCCAGCAGCGCGGCTGCCAAGGCATTGGTCCATACCGTTGGCAGGTTGGAGACCCGGCCCAGGGTCAGCCAGGTGGTCAGCGACGATTGGGTCATTGCGCGCACCCCGGGCCCCAGGCGAAATCCGGCCCGCCGAAACCCGCCAGGCGCAGCAGGGCCTGTTCCATCAGCGGCATGTCGATCTGGTGCACATCCACCGACTGGCCCAGGCGGTTGAGCATCGGGATCGACAGCTGGCCCCCCAGGTGCTGGCGGAACTCTTCCAGGCCCACCAGGATCGGCGAACGCCCCTGGCTGTCCCGCAGGCTCAGTTCCGGCGGGCAGAGGTTGAAGCCGAGCCTGTCCAGCAGTCGCAACAGGCGCTGGCAGTCGGCGTCAGACAGCAGGCCGCTGGCGTTGGCATACAGCGCATCCAGGGCCATGCCCACGGCCACCGCTTCACCGTGGCGCAAGCGATGCTGGCTGAGGTTCTCCAGCTTGTGGGCGGCCCAGTGCCCGTAGTCCAGGGGGCGGCCATTGCCCCGTTCGAACGGATCGCCGGCACCGGTGATATGACCCAGGTGCAGTTCGGCGCAGCGGCGAATGGCGTAGCGGCTGGCGTTGTGCTCGAAACCGGCCAGGGCTTCGGCCTGCTGCTCCATCCACTGGAAGAACGCGGCATCCTTGATCACCGCGACCTTGACCGCTTCGGCCAGGCCGGCAATCTGGTCCCGGTGGGAAAGGCTGAGCAGCAGCTGGAAGTCGTTGATCACCGCTGTGGCCGGGTAGAAGGCCCCCAGCAGGTTTTTCTGGGCGAAGGCGTTGATGCCATTCTTCACCCCGATGCCGGCATCGTTCTGCGCCAGCACGGTGGACGGGATGCGGATCAGGCGCATGCCCCGGTGGAAGGTGGCGCAGGCATAGCCCACTGCGTCCAGCACTGCGCCGCCGCCCAGGGCCAGCACATAGCAGTGGCGATCCAGGCCGTGTTCCAGCATCTGCGCGTACAGCTGCTGGAGCACGTCCGGGGTCTTGCTCAATTCGCCGGCCGGCACCGCGATCGGTGCGGCCTGCAGATGCAGGTCGGCGGCGTGGGCGCTGAAGTAGTGGTCGATCTGCAGCGGCAACTGGGGCGAGCACAGCAGCAGTTGTTCATCGACAAACACCAGCACCGTGGTGCGCCCCGGGTTCTGCCGGGTCAGTTGCTGGTGCAGGCAGGGGTTGTCGGCCTGGAAGATGTGATCGGTGAACAGCACCGGGTAGTGGTAGCTCACCTGGAAGCGGCCCTCCAGAGACTGCGCCTGATCGTACCGGGGCTGGGCCAGGCGGCTCTTGAACAGGCTGCGGGTGCCGAGGAACAGCCCGGGCAGCACCATGCTGGCGAGAATGGTTGCCAGCAGGGCGTTCTGTTCCACCAGCAGGCTGCCGATGGCGGCATAGGCCAGGGCCAGCCCGGCGTTGGCCAGGGTGGTGACCAGGAGAAACTGGCGCAGCGGATAACGTTGCATGCCGGCGGCCAGCACCGAGGTTTCTGCCAGCACCGGCACGCCACGCAGGCACACCAGCGACAGGGTGCTGAGGCGATAGGCCAGTTGCCCGGGTTGCCAGGTCCTGAGCCCCAGCCAATTGGACAGCAGGCGGAAGTAGCCGGCCCCCAGCCAGTAGCCGAGGCTGGCCCCCAGGCACAGGCCGATGAAAATCACCAGGTAGCCGCCAATGGCGCCCAGGGCCGCCACGGCCAGCAGTGCCACCAGGCTGGAGGGCACGGGCAGCAGCACGTCCAGGGCCAACAGGGTTACCAGCAACAGGGCCAGGCTCAGGCGTTGTACGGGATCGGTGGGAAGGAAGGTGCCCAGGTGACTCAGCAGTTGTTGGATCTGCTGTTCAAACAACAGGAAACTGGCGATAACCAGGATCGAGAATAGTAATAACGAGAGCCAGTAATTTTCGGCCGCACCCTTGAGTGAAAAGGCACGAGACAACGAGCTGCGCTTCATCAAGCGTCCCTCTTGATTGATATGACTGGATTCCGTGTCAGTGTCAGCTGGGTAGGGCAGGAGGGCGTCTGGTTATTGAATTCCTCGACGGTTTTTATTGATCTTCTGGCGGCTGAAGAACACTTCAGTGGCGAGTAGCTATCAACTTAGTCAAGGCCGAGGGTTTTGCAAGTAAGTTGAATGAAGTGGCCTGCAAGGCATTTTTATGGCTTCAGGGGAAAGTGCGTGTTTAGTCCGGGGCGGCTCCGCTGAACGTCTTGCAAGAAGTTTGGTGGAGCCTGTTCTTGCTCAATGAATGCTGGGGATGGTATAGGCGGTGGGGCTGTTTTTTACTTTGCTATAAAGATTATGAAAATTGGATATATAGAAAAAATCGTTTCATGAAAGCGCACTAAGTCATGTGCGAGGGCAGCTCTTGATGGATTTTTACAAATGTTTCAAATCAGGTTTTGAAATAACGGATTAACCCTTGATTACTATTAGTCAGCTATTTAATGGCTTGCTTATTAATGGGGTTTTATTTAGTTGTTCCATAGAGCTGTCCGAGCGGGTTGTCGGGGAGTGTTTTTTGTTAATGGGAATCATTCGTGCGCATTATGGTTAACTTGTAGGTCCTGCAACTATTGGCATTTGCCGCTATTAACCTCTTGGTAAACAGCGGCGAACTTAATCCGGGAAATGCCTGGTGCCATGAAGTTGCGGTGAGCCACGGCTCACCGCTTGCGGGTGATCAAGCCGCAGGGGCCTGCCCGGCCGCCAGAAACTGCTCGGTGGACAGCACGCTGGCATAGGCGAACGCCAGGGCCGCCATCACCGCACTTTGTACCTGGGCGGCGGGCACGCGCTGGCCAGCGAACTCCAGGTCGAGAGTGGCACAGGCGTCATGGATCACCTTGACCGGGTAGCCCAGGTCGGCAGCGGCCCGGGCAGTGCCTTCCACACACATGTGGCTCATGTTGCCGACGATCACCAGTTCCTCGATGCCCTGCCGCGTGAGCAGCGATTGCAGCTCGGTGTCGCGGAATGCGTTGACGAAATGCTTGAGCACCACCGGCTCATCGGCGTGGTTCTGGACCTTGGGGTGCAACTGCGCACCTGGGGAGCCGGGAGTGAAGAAGGGAGCGTCGTCGGAGGTGAATTCGTGGCGGATGTGCACCACAGGTTCAGCGTTCTGGCGAAATGCCTGGATCAGCCGGGCGGCGTTGTCCGCTGCAGCGTCGACGCCGATCAGGGGCCACTTGCCGTCGGCGAAGTAGTCGTTCTGGATATCGATTACGATGAGTGCCTGTCTGGCCATGGGTAATACCTGCGGGTGAGTGATTGACGTGGGAGCCAGTATCGCCATCGGTCGTTCCTTCGAGGATTGGCCGCACCGACATTAACCGGGGGAAAACTGACAGTGGGTATTCAAGGCACGCACGCCGAATTGGGGGTACTGCTCTATCCCGGTGTGCAGATGGCGGCGGTACATGGCCTGAGCGACTTGTTCGAGGTGGCCAACCGGATTGCCGGCGAACAGCCGCAGGCGCAGTTGCCGCGGTTGCGCGTCAGCCACTGGCAGGCCAGCGGCGAACTGCCTCCGGTGCGGGTCCACGACAGCCTGGCCGAAGCCCCCGGGCCTTGTTGGCGGTATTGATCCCGCCTTCGCTGGCGGGCTTCTCAAGCCATCAGTCATCTGCCGCCCTGATGGACTGGCTGCGCCAGCAACACGCCGCCGGAGCCACCCTGGGCGGGGTCTGTGTGGGCTCGATCCTGCTGGCCGAAAGCGGCCTGCTCGATGGCCGCAGCGCCACCACCCACTGGACCTCGGCCCAGGCCTTCGCCGAGCGTTACCCACAGGTGCGCCTGGAAGCGGACAAACCCATTGTCGATGACGGCGACCTGATCACCAGCGCCGGGCTGATGGCCTGGGCCGAGCTTGGTCTGCGCCTGGTGAACCGCTTGCTGGGGCCGAGCATCGCCAGTGCCACGGCGCGCTTTCTGGTGATGGAACACAGTGCCAGCGCGAGCCAGTGCGGCAGCAATTTCGCACCGATCCTCAGCCACGGCGACGGGGCGATTCTCAAGCTCCAGCACTGGCTGCAGGCCAATGGCGCGGTGGATGTTTCGCTGCCGGTGATGGCGCAGCAGGCGGGGCTTGAGCCGCGCACCTTGCTGCGGCGCTTCCGGGCGGCCACCGGCCTCAAGCCGACCCAGTACTGTCAGCACCTGCGGGTGGGCAAGGCCCGGGAACTGCTGGAGTTCACCAACGGCAGCATCGATCACATCGCCTGGACCGTGGGTTATCAGGACCCTGCCACCTTTCGCAGCCTGTTCCGGAAAATCACCGGGCTGGCGCCCAGTGAATATCGCAATCGCTTCGGTGCCACCTCAACGGCTGCAAGCCGGGTACCGTAACCCGGCTGCGGCCTGTTCAGTGGCCGGCCACTGCCCGGACGCTGCCGCCGGCCGGCGCGAACGCTAGCGGGTTGCGGCGATCCAGGTGGCCGCTCAACACGGTCAGGGCCAGGGCCACCAGCACCACCAGCGCGCCGATCCAGGCGGTGTGGATCAGCCCCAGGTGAGCGACGATCAAGCCCCCCAGCCAGGCTCCACCGGCAATCCCCAGGTTGAAGGCGGCAATGTTCAGGCCGGACGCCACGTCCACCGCCTGGGGTGTGTAGTGCTCGGCCTGACGTACCACATAGACCTGCAGCCCCGGTACGTTGCCAAACGCCACCGCGCCCCACAGCAGCACGGTCAGCAGCGCCAGCCATGGGTTGCCGGCGGTGAGGCTGAGCATCAGCAGCACCGCGGCGAGCAGGGCGAAGATGATCTTCAGGGCGCCGATCGGTCCGCGCCGGTCCGCCAGCTTGCCGCCCCAGATATTGCCCACCGCCACCGACACGCCGTACACCAGCAGCACCAGGCTCACGGTGCCGGCGCTGAAGCCGGAAATGTCCTGGAGGATCGGCGCCAGGAAGGTGAAGGCGATGAACGAGCCGCCGTAACCCACCGCGGTCATGGCGTACACCAGCAGCAGGCGCGGTTGCTTGAGCACCTGCAGTTGTTGCAGCAGCGACGCCGGCGGGCGGTGGGTAATATTCTTCGGCACGAACAGCAGGCTGCCGATAAAGGCGATCACCCCCAGGGCGGACACTGCGAGGAAGGTTTCGCGCCAGCCCAGATGCTGGCCGATAAAGGTGCCCAGGGGTACGCCGGTGACCAGGGCCACGGTGAGCCCGGTGAACATGATGGCGATCGCGCTGGCGGCTTTTTCCTTGGGCACCAGGCTGGTGGCGATGGTCGAGCCGATGGAGAAGAACACCCCGTGGGCCAGGCCCGTGACAATCCGTGCCAGCACCAGGGATTCATACCCGGGTGCCTTCCAGGCCAGCAGGTTGCCAAGGGTGAACAGCACCATCAGCGACAGCAGCAACAGCTTGCGCGGCACCTTGCCGCTGAGGGCGGTGAGCACCGGGGCGCCAATCGCCACGCCCAGAGCGTAGAGGCTGACCAGCAGGCCGGCGGACGGCAGGCTGACCCCGAGGTCGGTACCTATGGTGGGTAGCAGGCCAACGATAACGAACTCGGTCGTGCCGATGGCGAATGCGCTGAGGGTCAGCGCGAGCAGGGCAATGGGCATCACTGCAACTCCGGTGAAAGTGGGATTGGCGCGCAGTGTCCGGGTTTGACTCGTGCGGAAAAATAGCCCTATCGGCACAAGATATTTGCCTGTGGGTCAAGGATCCCGGAGCCCGTCGTTCACCGGCGCGCCGGCCCCGGGGGCAACTGAAGCGAACTTGCCGGGCGTTTGCTGATCAGTTCCTTACAGACCCTGCTGAAGGAGCCCTGCGTTGTGTTGAATTTCAAGACCGCGATCTTGCTCGGGATGCTGCTCGTCCTGGGCAGCAGCGAGCTCTGCGCCGCCACTGCCGCAACAGCCCCGGCGGCGGCCGCGGCCAAGCCGGAACTGCTGGTGGAAGGGGGCCTGCTGGGCGCCATCAGTTCGAGCATCGACGATGTCCAGGACAAGCTCGACCTCAATGAAAACCTGATCGACGCCTGGCGCCTGCGGGCCGACCGCGCGGCGGACGAAGTGGGGCGCCTGGTGAACCAGCCCTCGGACCGCTCGGGCTGGAGCGTGGCCGGGGATTTCCTCACCTTGTCCGGCACCTGGCTGGGCAGCTTCGCCCTGCTCACGGTGCTGGCCGGGTTGCTGGTACGGCGGCTGAGCCAGCGGCCCTGGCTGCAAGCCCGGCCCCGAGGCCAGGGCCTGTTGGAATACCTGCTGCCTTACACCTTGCCGGCCTTGGTCTGCCTGCCGCTGACGCTTTACGTCAGCCATTCCCTGAACGGTTCGGTGGGGCGGGCGCTGGCCCTGTGCCTGGCCTATGCCACCAGCAGCGGCATCGTCTCGACCTCGGTGCTGTTGTGCCTGATCGTGATGTTCAACGTCGGGCACAAGCGGCCCGCGGTGCGGATCATCCGTGGCTACTGCCCGAAACCGCTGTTTCTGATCGGTTTCCTTGCGGCTCTCAGCGATGCCCTCACCAGCCCGCAGATCGCCCGCCAGCTGGGGGGCAATATCACCAGCAGCGTGGCGGTGTTCACCGGCCTGCTGGCCTCGCTGATCTTCGCGGTGCTGGTGATCGGCCTGCGCCGGCCGGTGGCGCACCTGATCCGCAACCGCTCCCTGGCCCAGCGTCTGAAACAGCCGGCGTTGCAGGAGTCGCTGCGGATCTTTTCCGGGCTCTGGTACTGGCCGATCCTGCTGATGGTGCTGGTCTCGGCGGTGAGCCTGATCGGTGCCGGCGAGGACAGCCAGCAGGCCCTGCGCTGCGCCTTGCTGACCACCGTGCTGCTGATCGCCACGGTGTTCCTCAGCACCGTGCTGCAGCACCTGTTCAAGTCCCGTAGCGCCCAGACGATTCAGCGCAGCAGCGCCTACAAGGAGCGTTTCCTGAGCCTGTTGCACGCCCTGCTGCGGATCGTCATGGCCATCGCCTTCATCGAGATCCTCGGGCGCATCTGGGGGATCTCGCTGTTCGAGTTCGCCCAGCGCAATACCGTGGGCCGGGCCATCAGCGACTCCCTGAGCAGCATCGGCCTGATCTTCCTGGTGACCTGGCTGCTGTGGGTGGTGCTCGACACGGCGATCCAGGAGGCCCTCAAGCCACCGGCCAACAAGCGTTCGGCGCGTCAGCCCAGTACCCGGGTCAAGACCATCCTGCCGCTGCTGCGCAATGCGATCAAAATCATCCTGGTGGTGATCTGCGCGATCACCACCATGGCCAACCTGGGGATCAACGTCGCGCCGCTGCTGGCCGGTGCCGGGGTGGTAGGCCTGGCCATCGGTTTCGGTTCCCAGCAACTGGTGCAGGACGTGATCACCGGCCTGTTCATCATCATCGAAGACACCCTGTCCATTGGTGACTGGGTGGTGCTCGACTCCGGCCATGCCGGCACCGTCGAGGGCCTGACCATCCGCACCCTGCGCCTGCGCGACGGCAAGGGTTTCGTGCATTCGGTGCCGTTCGGCCAGATCAAGGCGGTCACCAACCAGTCGCGGCAGTTCGCCTATGCCTTCTTCTCGGTGCAGTTCACCTACGACACCGACGTCGACAAGGCCATCGAACTGATCCGCGAAGCCGGGCGCTCCATCAGCGAGGACAGCTTCCTGCGCTACAACCTGCAAGGCGGCCTGGACGTGTTCGGGGTGGACAAGATGGACCTCAACGGCGTGGTGCTGACGGCCCAGTTCCGCACGGTGTCCGGCGGCCAGTACGCGGTGAGCCGGGCCTTCAACCAGCGTCTGAAAAAGCTTGTGGATAACTGCCCCTGGGTGCATTTCGCCCAGACTTATCCACAGCCGGTGGTGCTACCGGCGCGGCGGGTGCATGAAGACGAACCGGAACAGGACGACTCGGCGCTGCTGCTCCCCGAATCCCCACGCCCGCAATGATTGGGCAACGACGGCCAGCGCAAGGGCCGCTGGATCTGGCGCAGGGCTCACGAGCCTTTTCGCCGGCAAGCCGGCTCCTACGAGGGTGGGCGTGGATTGTCTGGAAGGGCGCCTGCTGCCTGGGTAGGAGCTGGCTTGCCAGCGAAGAGGCCGCTGGATCTGGCGCAGGGCTCACGGACCCTTTCGCCGGCAAGCCGGCTCCTACGAGGGTGGGCGTGGATTGTCTGGAAGGGCGCCTGCTGCCTGGGTAGGAGCTGGCTTGCCAGCGAAGAGGCCGCTAGATGTGGCGCAGGGCTCACGGGCCCTTTCGCCGGCAGCCGGCTCCTACGGGGGGAGGTCAGTGCCGGATGAGCTTGTTGCGCAGGGCCTGGGCGGCCTGGGGTTCCAGCTCCAGCCACAGGTGCTGGGTGCCGCCGATGTCGGCGGCCGCCGGCAGGCCGTCGCGGAACACCAGGCGGTTGCCGCTCAGGGCCGGGACCTTGGGCCCGGGCAGCAGGGTCCCGGCAAGGTTCAGCGGGTCGACGCCGCACACCGCGATCAGGCTGCCGTCATGGGGCCGGCGGCGCACTTCGCGCAGTAGCGGGATGGCTTCCGGCAGGGCGAACTGCTCGCCGGCCAGGCCGCTGACGAAGCGCCCGCCGCGAATTTCTCCGCGGGCTTCCAGGCGATGGAAGGTACGCAGCAAATCGCGCCAGTTGGGCAGCCAGTCGGCCTCGCGCTCCAGCAGGCGCCAGAACACCACGCCATAGCGGCGTAGCAGGGTCATGGCCACGTGCTCCAGGGTGGCGGCGCTATCCTCGCTGGCGGCGCGGCGCAACAAGGCCCAGCGCCCCGCGTCGTCCATTCCTCCGACGAAGGCGCCGCGACCCCGTCGGCTGCTGCGGTTCTGGCGCTTGCTGGCCGGGGTGATCAGGGCCCGCAGCCCGGCGAAGCTGTCGGCGTTCACCCATCCGGCGCCTACCAGTTCCTGCAGCACGGTTTCCAGTTCGCTGCGCAGCAGGTGGGCTTCCTGCAGCAGTTCATCGAAAAACAATGCGCCCAGCTGGCTCAGTACGGCGTGAACCTTCTGGGCCTTGGGTGACAGGTCACTGCTGTCGATGGGGCAGGTCAGGGCGTTCCAGAGCGCCACGCGGGCCCGGGGCAGCAACACGATGGGGGTGCTGCGCAGGGCGCTGGCGGCGATCTTGCCGCTGCTGTTGATCCGGCTCCAGACCACCTTGCCGCTGCGGCACAGGTCATCCAGCCAACTGGCGGAGTAATCCTTCAGGCGCGCCGGCAGCAGGTCGCTGTCCCAGGCCGAGGCCGCTGCGGGGTAGCCTTCGAACTGCGCGACCACCTCGGCCAGCATGGCGCTGCCCTGGCCCTGGGTACCCGGCGACAGGTGTTGCCAGTCGAACAGAAAGCGCATGAAATCCTGCAAGGCCACCGGTTCGATTTCCCGGCGCAGGCGCTTCACCGTGTAGCGGTGGATCCGCGCCAGCAGGTGACGTTCGCACCATTGTTCTTCATCGCCGCCAGGGCTGAAGCGCCCCCGCAGCACATAACCTTCGCTCTCCAGCTGGATCAGCGCCTGGTGGATGCTGGAAGCGGGCAGGCCCAGGGGCGCGGCGATCTGCGCCAGGGTCAGGGGAGCGAAGCCGCTGAGGCGGGCGCGAATCAGCTCCACCAGGGCCGGCTGTGCCTCCCAGGCCTGGTCGAAACCGGGCACCGGTTGCAGCGCGGGTTGCAAGGCGGCCTGAGGGTACAGCGCCCGCAGACAGCAGATGCGCTCCAGGGCCAGCCACAAGCCGCCGCCCGGGCCGGCCTGCAAGCGGCAGGCGCGGCCCTGGCTGGAAAGGGCTTGCAGCCACTCGGGCCAGTGGAGGTTGGCCTGGGCCTCGGCTTCGCTGATACAGGCCAGGCTCATCAGCGCTTCGTGCATTTCATCGGCACTGGCCGGGGCTGGCCAGGCTTCGGCGGCCACCGCGGCAATCGCTTCGGCATCCAGGGCGCCCAGGTCGTCGGTGGCTTGCGGGTCGCTCCAGCGCCGGGCCAGCACCGCCTGGGTACGGCGTTCCTCCAGGGGCGCGTCGTCGAGAAAGGTGTAGGGCTTGGCGCTGAGGATTTCCGCCGCCAGGGGCGAGGGCGCCGGCAGTTCGCGGCTGAGCAGGCGCACCTGGCCCTGTTCCATGCGCCGCAGCAGGTTCAACCAGCCTTCGCTGTCCATGGCTTCGTGCAGGCAGTCGTCGAGGGTCTGCTCCACCAGCGGATGGTCGGGAATCTCGCGCTCGCCGGCCAGGTTTTCCAGGCAGGCGATCTGGTCGGGAAACACGCTGGCGATCAGGTCTTCGCTTTTCATGCGCTGGATCTGCGGCGGCACTTTGCGCCCGCCGCTGTAGCGCGGCAGGGCTAGCGCCACTCCGGCGTTCCAGCGCCAGCGCACGCCGAACAGCGGTGCGTCCAGCAGCGCCTGGACCAGGATGTGTTCGGCGCTGTTGCTGTGCAGGTAACGCCAGACCTCGTCCAGGGCGAAGCTGTGGCTGGTGGACAGGGAAAGGACGATCGCGTCCTCGCTGGCGGCCGCCTGCAATTCGAAATTGAAGGTGCGGCAGAAACGCTTGCGCAGGGCCAGGCCCCAGGCGCGGTTGATGCGGCTGCCGAAGGGGCTGTGGATCACCAGTTGGGTGCCGCCGGACTCGTCGAAGAAGCGCTCCATGATCAGCGTGTCCTGGGACGGCAGCGCGCCCAGGGCCAGGCGCGCCGGTGCCAGGTAATCCACCAGTTGCTCGGCGCTGGCCAGGTTCAGGCCCAGTTCGTGGTGCAACCAGTGGATGGCCGCTTGCAACTGGCCGGGCGTGGCGCCGAGCAACTCGTCGAGTTGGGCCAGCAGGCGTGCCACGGCACTGGAGAGTTCGGCGCTGCGCCCGGGGGCTTCGCCGAGCCAGAAGGGAATGTTCGGCGGCTGGCCCTGGGCATCCTCGACCCGCACCTTGCCGGTTTCCACCCGCAGGATGCGATAGGAGGTGTTGCCCAGCTGGAACACGTCGCCGGCAATGCTTTCCACGGCGAAGTCTTCGTTGACGCTGCCAATGTTCAGCCCCTGGGGCTCCAGCAGCACGCTGTAGTCGGCGTTGTCGGGGATGGTCCCGCCGCTGGTCAGCGCGGTCAGTTGGGCGCCTTGGCGCCCGCGCAGGGTGCGGGCCAGGGCGTCGCGGTGCAGGTAGGCGCTGCGCAGGCCCTGGCGCCCGTTGAAGCCCTCGGCGAGCATCTGCAACAGCGCCTGGTAGTGGGCCTGATCCAGGTCGGCGTAGGGCGCGGCCTGGCGCAGCATGTCCAGCAGCGCGGCTTCCGACCACTCCTGGCAGCTGACTTCAGCGACGATTTGCTGGGCCAGCACATCCAGGGGGGCATGGGGAATCAGTAGAGTGTCCAGTTCGCCCCGGCGCACGCAGTCGAGCAGGGCGGCGCATTCGATCAGGTCGTCGCGGGTCAGGGCGAACAACCGGCCCTTGGGCGTGCCGCCCACCTGGTGACCGGAGCGGCCGACCCGCTGCAGAAAGGCCGAGATCGAGCGCGGCGAGCCGATCTGGCACACCAGGTCGACATCACCGATATCGATCCCCAGCTCCAGGGAAGCGGTAGCGATCAGCACTTGCAGGTCGCCGGCCTTGAGTCGCTGCTCGGCTTCCAGGCGCTGCTCCTTGGCCAGGCTGCCGTGGTGCGCGGCCACCGCCTGCTTGCCCAGGCGCTCGCTGAGGTGGCGGGCCAGGCGCTCGGCCAGGCGCCGGGTGTTGACGAATATCAGCGTGGTGCGGTGTTCCCTGGCCAGGTTGGCGAGGCGCTCGTACACCAGCTCCCAGACGTCATTGGCCATGACCGCCGACAGCGGCACCGGCGGCACTTCGATGTCCAGGTCCCGGGGCCGGGCGTGGCCGATATCGACAATTTCGCAAGGGCGGCCGTGGCCCACCAGAAAGCGCGACACGGCTTCGATGGGCTTCTGCGTGGCGGACAGGCCGATGCGCAGCAAGGGTTCGGCGCACAAGGCCTGCAAGCGTTCCAGGCTCAGGGCCAGGTGGCTGCCGCGCTTGCTGCCGGCCAGGGCGTGGATTTCGTCGACGATCACGCTGCGGGTGCTGGCCAGCATCCTGCGGCCGGAATCCGAGCCCAGCAGCACGTAGAGGGATTCCGGGGTGGTGACGAGGATCTGCGGCGCGCTCTTGCGCATGGCGTTGCGGTCTTTCTGCGGAGTATCGCCGGTGCGCACCGCGGTGCTGATGGACAGTTCCGGCAGGCCCATGCGGCGCAATTGCTCGGTGATGCCCGCCAGTGGCTGCTGCAGGTTGATCTGAATGTCATTGCTCAAGGCCTTGAGTGGCGACACATACACCACCAGGGTGGCGTCCGGCAGCTGGCCACCGCCGGCCAGCCCCTGGCGCACCAGGTCATCGATCACTGCAAGAAAGGCGGTCAGGGTCTTGCCGGAGCCGGTGGGCGCGGCGATCAGGGTCGAGCGGCGCTGGGCGATCAGCGGCCAGGCGCGGGCCTGGGCCGGGGTCACAGCGGCAAAGGTATGCTTGAACCAGGCGCTGACAGCGGGGTGGAAGCCGTCCAGCACCGGATTCACGGATTGGGCAAGGTTCATGGATGGATTTATGCGGCCGCATCCGGCAACTTGCAAGCACCGTTGATTCCATGGGGCCTCGACACTTTCTGAGTGACGCTTGCGCCACAAACCCGCAAAATGCAACGATTCCGGCAATTATCGACGGCCAGCCCCACGAGACTGGCCGACTCCAACCATCGTTCTGAACAGACTGGGCCTGCTGACTCTATGCGAATGCGCCTTATGTTACTGGGCGGCGGAAATGCCCTTGGGCAGGCGCTGATTCGCCTGGGTGCGGAGGAAGACATCGGTTTCCTCGCCCCCCGTCCGCCGCAAGACGGCTGGGATGCCGCGAGCCTTACGCAACTGCTCGACGACACCCGCCCGGATGCCTTGATCAACCTGGCTTACTACTTCGACTGGTTTCAGGCGGAGAGCGTGAGCGAGGCGCGCTTGAGCGGCCAGGAACGGGCGGTCGAGCGCCTGGCAGAGCTTTGCCAGCATCACAACATCATCCTCCTGCAACCTTCGAGCTACCGGGTGTTCGACGGCTCCCGGGCGACTGCCTACAGCGAAAAGGACGAGCCGGTGCCCCTGGGCCTGCGCGGCCAGGCTCTGTGGCGGATCGAGCAAAGCGTTCGCGCCACCTGCCCGCAGCACGTGCTGCTGCGTTTCGGCTGGCTGCTGGATGACAGCCCGGACGGCATTCTCGGGCGTTTCCTGGCCCGGGCCGAATCCCCGGACGAACTGGTGATGGCCGACGACCGGCGGGGTAATCCGACCCCGGTGGACGATGCCGCGCGGGTGATCATCTCGGTGCTCAAGCAGCTCGATTGCGCCGCGCCGCTTTGGGGCACCTACCACTACGCCGGCCAGGAAGCCACCACGCCCCTGGCCCTGGGGCAGGCGGTGCTGACCGAAGCCCGGCAATTGCACCCGCTGGCCATCGAGGCGCCGACCGCCCAGGCCCATGCCGCCAGCGCCGATGCCGCCGAGGAACCGCAGCACGCAGTGCTGGCCTGCAAGAAAATCCTTCATACCTTCGGGATCAAGCCGCGCGCCTGGCGTGCCGCGCTCCCGGCTTTACTGGATAGGTTTTATCGTCATGGCTGAAGGCCTCGTATTGATCACCGGCGGTGCCGGTTTCATTGGCTCGCACCTGGCCGATGCCCTGCTCGCCAAGGGCTACGCGGTGCGGGTGCTGGACGACTTGTCCACCGGCAAACCGAGTAACCTGCCGCTGGCTGATCCGCGGGTCGAGCTGATCGAGGGCAATGTGGCCGATGCGTCGCTGGTCAGCCAGGCCATGCAAGGCTGCTGCGCTGTGGCGCACCTGGCAGCGGTGGCTTCGGTGCAGGCCTCGGTGGACGACCCGGTGCAGACCCATCAGAGCAATTTCATCGGTACCCTGAATGTCTGTGAGGCCATGCGTGAGCACGGCGTCAAGCGAGTGCTGTTCGCTTCCAGCGCCGCGGTGTATGGCAACAACGGGGAAGGCCAGTCCATCGATGAGGACACGGCCAAGGCGCCGCTGACCCCTTATGCCTCGGACAAGCTGGCCAGCGAGCACTACCTGGATTTCTACCGGCGCCAGCACGGGCTGGAACCGGCGATCTTTCGCTTCTTCAACATCTTCGGCCCGCGCCAGGATCCGTCTTCGCCCTATTCCGGGGTGATCAGCATCTTCAGCGAACGGGCCCAGCAAGGCTTGCCGATCACCGTGTTCGGCGATGGCGAGCAGACCCGGGATTTCGTCTACGTCGGCGATCTGGTTCAGGTGCTGGTGCAGGCCATCGAGGCGCCGCAGTTGGAAGTGGGAGCGGTCAACGTTGGCTTGAACCAGGCCACGACCCTCAAGCAGATGCTCGCGGCCCTGGCCGAGGTGGTGGGTGCCTTGCCACCCATCAGCTACGGCCCGGCTCGGGCGGGCGATATCCGCCATTCGCGGGCTGGCAACCAGCGCCTGCTGCAGCGCTTCAAGTTCCCCGAGCCGACCTCGATGAGCGTCGGCCTCGCCCGCCTGATGGGGCGCTGAGGGAAAACACGCACATGAAAAAGGCGCCTTGCAGGCGCCTTTTTTATTGCTGGCGGGTTTAGAACTTGTAACCCAGGCCCACCATGTAGACCCATGGGTCGACGTCCACATTGACCTTGGCACGAGTGCCGGCGGCCAGGGCGTTGTTGTCCACGTAGGCGCGGGTATCGATGTCGATGTAGCGTGCCTGGGCGTTGATCATGATGTTGTCGGTCAGCATGTAGTCGGCACCGATCTGCCAGGCCAGGCCCCAGGAGTTCTTGGCGCGGAAGTTGTCGAAACCTTCGGACTGGGCGCGGCTGCCGACGTGCTCGTCGTAGATCCAGGTGTAGTTGATACCGGCACCGACGTAGGGTTGGAACACCGACTTGTGGTCCAGCGGGTAGTACACCACGCTCAGGGTCGGTGGCAGGTGCTTGAGAGTACCCAGCTTGCCGTTGGCCGGAGCCAGGGACGTGTTGCGGATCTTCACGTCGTGTTCGAACGGGGTGGCGGCCAGCAACTCGATACCGATGTTGTTGGTCAGCATGTAGGCGAAGTTCAAGCCCAACTGAGTGTCGCTGTCCATGGTCGCCTTGCCGCCCAGGTTGGCGCCAGCCAGTGGGCCGCTGTCGACCTTGACGTCGGAGCTGTTGGCTTTGGGTTTGACGGTAATCGCACCGGCACGAACGATGATGTCACCAGCTTCGTGGGCGTTGGCAATCGGGGCGGCGAGTGCGAGCGCGATCAGGGAGGCGCTAAGCAGAGACTTGTGCATGGGAGCTCCAAAGGACGATTCAGATTGGCTATGTCCAATGGTAAGGATCGTCAAGTTGACCGCCTTGACTCAGCTCAATGAAATGGCAAACCCCGGTTGGCGGGGTGAACTATTCTTTTGCCCCGCACTCTTTTGACGTTCCCCGGGCGTCGCCCGCCCGCACTCTTTTACTCCGGCAACTCGTAGACGTAGATCTTCTGCGCCGCCATCTGGTAGCCGGCATCCGCCAGCTCGCTGGTGGAGGGCTTGACCTGCATGTCGCCTTCGATCCAGTACGGCTGGTACAGCTCATCGAGTTTCACCCCGACTTCGCTGGTGACGTGGACGATCTGGTTCGACGGCGGTGGCGGTACGTGGATGCAGGCGCCGAAGTAGGGCACCAGCAGGAAGTCTGTGGTGCGTCCTTCCTCGCTCACTTCCAGGGGCACGATGTAGCCGGGCAGGCGCACCGATTGGCCGTCGAGGCTCTTCACCACCGGGGCATTGGGCAGGTCCTGCTTGGCAGCGGGAGCCGATTCGGCGGACAGCGCATCGCTCATCTGCGACAGGTCGTGCAGCGGCTTCATGTTCGGCACTTCCGGCGGCGCGTCCGGCGGGATCATTTCCGACCAGGTCAGCTCCTTCGGAGCCCCCGCCGCCCACAGCGGCGAGCTGAACAGCAGCGACAGGGCAAGCAGAGAGCGCAGCAAGCGTTGGGTCTTCATAAACCAGGGCTCATAAACGAATCGACAGGCCATCGGCCAGGGATTGCCGGTAGGCGCGCCAGGCCGGCACGCTGCCCATCAGCAGCGCGGCGATCAGAATACCGCCCAGCAGCGTCCACTCATACTGGCTGGGCCAGGACAGTGGCAGGTACAGGCCGTAATTCGACTGCACGTAGCCCTGGGCCAGGGCGATGCCCAGGTACAGCAGGCCAAGCCCGGCCAGCACCCCGAACAGCGCCAGGGCGAAGGCTTCGAAGATCAGCAGGGTCGCAATGTGCCAGGGGCGAGCGCCCACCGAGCGCAGGATGGCCATCTCCCGCCGGCGTTCATTGAGGCTGGTGAGGATCGCCGTGAGCATGCCGATCAGGCCGGTCAGGACCACGAACAGCGACACCACGAACAAGGCTTTCTCGGCGGTGCCCATCAGGCTCCAGAGTTCCTGCAGGGCCACGCCGGGCAGGATCGCCAGCATCGGCTCGCCGCGGAATTCGTTGATCTCCCGTTGCAGGGCGAAGGTCGAGATCTTGCTGTTGAGGCCCAGCATGAAGGCGGTGATGGCCTGGGGCGTCAGGTCCATGTTGCGCGCCTGGTCGGCGCTGATGCGCCCCTCGCCACGGGCCGGCACGCCGTTGTGCCAGTCGATGTGGATCGCCTCCATGCCGCCCAGGCTGATGTGCAGGGTGCGGTCCACCGGAGTGCCGGTGCGCTTGAGGATGCCGACCACGGTGAAGGGCTTGTCGTCGTGCTTGACCAGGCTGATGGCCGCCACGCCATGGGCCAGTACCAGCTTGTCCCCCAGCTTGTAGTGCAAGGCATCGGCGACTTCGGCCCCCAGCACCACTTCGAAGGGGTCGCTGGCGAAGGCCCGGCCCACCGCCAGTTGCAGGTTCTGCTGGTGGCCGTACTGGTAGTGCTGGAAGTAGGCGTCGGTGGTGCCCATCACCCGGTAGCCGCGGTGGGAGTCGCCCAGGGAAATCGGGATTGCCCATTTCACCTTGGGGTTGCTGGCGAAGTGCTCGAAGCTGTCCCAGCGGATGTTGTTGGTGGCGTTGCCGATGCGGAATACCGAGTACAGCAGCAGGTTCACCGAACCGGAACGGGCGCCGACGATCAGGTCGGTGCCGCTGATGGTGCTGGCGAAACTGGCCCGGGCTTCGGTGCGCACCCGCTCCACCGCCAGCAGCAGGCAGACCGAGAGGGCAATGGCGAAGGCCGTGAGGATCGCGGTGAAGCGACGGTTAGCCAGGCTGGCCATGGCTAGACGGAACAGATACATCTCAGACCTCTGCGGGCTTGGCGGCGCGATTGAGTTCGGCCAGCGACAGGTTGCGATCGAACAGCGCTGCCAGGCTCTGGTCGTGGCTGACGAACAGCAGGCTGGCCCCGGCTTCACGGCATTCGGCGAACAGCAATTGGAGGAAGGCTTCCCGGGCGTCGTGGTCCAGCGCCGAAGTCGGTTCGTCGGCAATCACCAGTTCCGGCTGGCCGATCAGCGCCCGGGCCGCAGCGACCCGCTGCTGCTGGCCGATGGATAGCGAATCGGCGCGGCGGCCGAGCAGCTCCGGGTCCTTCAGCCCCAGGTGGGCCAGCAGGGTGGCTGCGGCCTGGTCGACGCTGCCATGGCGCTGTGCGGCGCGGCCGGCCCGTAGCTTGGAGAAGTGGCAGGGCAGCTCGACGTTCTCGCGTACCGAGAGAAACGGCAGCAGGTTGAACTGCTGGAAGATGTAGCCGGTGTGATCGACGCGAAAGCGGTCGCGGGCGCCGGCCGAAAGCTCGGTCAGCTCCTGGCCCAGCAGGCGAATGCTGCCCTGGTTGGGTTTCTGCACGCCGCCCAGCAGGCCCAGCAGGGTGGTCTTGCCGCTGCCGCTGGGGCCCTTGAGGAACAGGGTTTCGCCGACTTCCAGGCGAAAGTCCGGGATGTCCAGTAACGGTGGATGACCGGGCCAGTTGAAGCCCAGGTTGGACAGTTCGATAAGTGCTTGGGTCATGTCGGGTCGATCATCGGATGAGTGTTGTAGCCGCCGAAGGCAGCGGCTACAGGGTTGGCGCTCAGAACTTCAGGGTTGCCGCCGTGGCGCTGGCTTCGACGCCCTGCTGGCCATTCGGCGAAATGAGTTGTACCTGAATTTTCTGGGTGGCGGGGAAGGTCTTGAAGACCTGCCCCAGATCGAGGGTCTTCAGGGCATCCGGCTTGGCGCAGGTGAACTGGTAGTGGGCGTGGATCTCGCTGTGCTCATGGTGATGCTCGTGGCCAGCGGTGTCCTTGGCATCTTCGTCGTGGTCGTCGTCATCGTGATCATCGGCATCGGGCTGGTCGCCGAACAGCGGGCTCTCCAGCTCCTGCTTGGCCACCACGCACGCCGCTGCCTTGGGCAGGCTGAACAGCACCAGCGGCTGTTCCAGCTGGGTGCGGGCGGCAGCCACCTTGGCCTTGTCGGCGTCGGTGCTCGGAGCGTGTTCGAAGCCCACCAGGTTCATTGCCGGGCTCTCCAGCTCCAGTTCCAGGGTCTGGCCGTCGAGCACTGCGTTCAAACGGCCGACTCCATGTTCGTGGGCGCCGAGGCTGCCATGTTCATGCTCGTGATCATGGGCTTGCGCGGCCTGGGCGGCGGCCAGCGGCAACAGGGCGAACGGCAGGGCGAGTAGCAGACGGCGCATAGCAAGTCTCCGGAGCGAAGATGAAATAAATGTTATGTGATCTTATAACAATCGGCCGCTGAGTTTGACCGGCCGCTTGGCGTTGTGCAAGACGCGTGGGAGCATGCTCGTCAGAAAAATTCAGGAGCACAGCAATGTTGCGGATTCGTGGAAGCATCGGCGACTGGCCGGTGGATTTGACCCTTGAACTGGACGAAGGCGACTGGGCGCAACTGGGTGCGCAGTTGCAGGCGGCCAAGCCCGAGAGCGTCGCGGTGGCGGCGAAGCCGGCCAGCCAGGACGATGCCCTGTGGCAGACCACCAAGGAGTTGCTGCGCAAGGCCGGGCAGCTCAGCGGGCCGGAGTTGCTGGAGCAATTGGAAGGGCTGGCCGGTAGCGCGGCGGCAGGCAAGCGCTTGTTGGTGCGCTTGCGCCACTGCGCCGAGGTCAAGGTGGTGAGCGGCGCCGATACGCCGATCTACAGCTGGGTGCAATGACCCTGCAGGAGCCCGCTTGCTGGCGAACGCGTTCGGCCTGTCAGAACGCTTTCGCTGGCAAGCCAGCTCCTGCACCAGCCGGCTCAGTACAGGGCGGCGAACAGCTTGCGGCGGTAGGCGGTCACCAGCGGGTGGTCGTTGCCCAGCAGGTCGAAGACTTGCAGCAGGGTCTTGTGGGCGATGCCTTCGTTGTAGCTGCGGTTGCGCATGAACAGCTTGAGCAGGGCTTCGAGCGCCGCTTCATATTGCTGGCGCGCCAGTTGCTGGATCGCCAGTTGGTACAGCGCTTCATCGTCCTGCGGGTCCTTGGCCAGGCGCGCCTTGAGCTCGGCGGCGTCCGGCAGGTCCGCGGCCTGCTTGAGGAAGGTGATCTGCGCCTTGGCTCCGGCCAGGGCCGCCTTGTGCTCATCGCTCTTGACCGCGTCGAGCACGGTCTGGGCTTCACCCAGCTCGCCACGCTCGGCCAGGCAGCGGGCGTAGAGGATCAGCGCCTTGGCGTTGCTGTTGTCTTCGCCCAGCAGCACCTTGAGCAGGGCCTCGGCATCGCCGATACGACCTTCGGCAAACAGGGCTTCGGCCTGTTCCAGCGGATCGGCGGCCGGCGGTGGCGGCATCTGCACATGGGGTTCGAGCATGGCCCGCACCGCGGATTCCGGTTGCGCACCGGCAAAGCCGTCTACGGGCTGGCCGTCCTTGAACAGCACCACGGTGGGCAGGCTGCGGATGCCGAAGCGGGCGACGATGTCCTGCTCGATGTCGCAGTTGACCTTGGCCAGCAGCAGTTCGCCCTGATAGCTCTCGGCAATTTGCTGCAGCATCGGCATCAGCGCCTTGCAGGGCGCACACCACTCGGCCCAGAAGTCCACCAGGACCGGCTTGTGAAAGGAGTTCTCGATCACCGACTGGTCGAAATCAGCGGTGCGGGCGTCGAAGATGTAGGGCGTTTCCTGACTCATGGGGTATCTCGAATAAGCGGGAATGGAACCACTATAAAGGCTGGCCGGGAGGCTGAAAATCGCTATCGCCGCTGTGCGTGATAGAGGCTCACGTTGCGAAATTCCCAGGGTTCGGCCAGGTCGGGCAGGGTGAGGGCATTGAGCATTTCCAGGCGCTGATAGAGCGGGTGCTGGAAGTCCCGTACGCGGGAATCCGCCACCAGGGCCTGGCGACCACGGCTGAGGAACTGGTCCAGCAGCGGCAGGTTGGCCCGGTCGTAGAGCACGTCCGCCACCAGGATCAGGTCGAAGCGGTCGGCCTCGGCGAAGAAATCCATGGAATAGCTCAGCTCGACGCCATTGAGTCGGGCATTCGCCCGGCAGGCGGCAATGGCCAGCGGGTCAAGGTCACAGGCCACCACTTCCCGGGCCCCGGCCTTGGCCGCGGCAATCGCCGCCACGCCGGAACCGGCACCGAAATCCAGCACCCGCTTGCCCGCGACCCAATGCGGCTGCTCGGCCAGGTAGCGCGCCAGGGCCAGGCCGCTGGCCCAGCAGAAGCTCCAGTAGGGCGGCTCGTGGAGGATGCGCCGGGTTTCTTCCGGGGTGAAGGCGCGGTCCATGTTGTCGGCGTCGATCAGCCAGAGCTTCAGCGTGGTATCGGGCAGCTCGCAGGCTACCAGTCGCGCGTCCCCCAGCAGTTCGCTGAGGGCAGCTTGCAGGTCGAGCGGGACATTCATGGGGCTTTGACAAATTGCAGTTGGCCCAGGGCCTGGCTGGTGGGTTGGTCGATGCGTTGGGCCGGCAGGTGCAGGATCAGTTGGCCGGACTGGCTGGCGCGGCCGCGCAGTTCGACCCGGGCGCCGGCCGGAAAGGCTTCGGTGGCAAAGCGCAGGCGGAACGGCAGGGCCTGGCTGGTGCCGCTCAGGTTGCTGCTGGCCAGCAGGCGTTGCGGACGGCCGCGCTCATCGATCACCAGCAGGGCCAGCTCGACGTCGGCGCCGGCCGGTACGCCCTCGAGGGTGCCACTCAACTCGCGCTGGTAGGCCGGCAAGGGGCCTGGATCGGCCGGTTCCTGATTTTTTTTCACCGCCTGCTGCTGTGAAGTGGAGGGGGCCGCGGTTTTTGGCGTATCGCTGCTGCAAGCGACCAACAGGCTGACAAGACTGAGCAGAACGAGCGGTCTGAGCGGCATCTGAAGCTCCAACAAGGCGAATGTCCGTGTGCGAAACATAATAGTCGGTCTGTATACCGTAAAGGCTATGGCTTGTCTTGCCAGTGGGATGCGCTACCATGGCCCTCCCTTTTTTTGTTGCCTGCCACCATGCACTGTCCCTTCTGCGGTGCCAACGACACCAAGGTCATCGACTCGCGTCTGGTCGCCGAGGGCGAACAGGTGCGCCGCCGGCGTGAATGCCTGGCCTGTGGTGAACGTTTCACCACCTTTGAAACCGCCGAACTGGTGATGCCGCGCCTGATCAAGACTGACGGCAGCCGTCAGCCCTTCGACGAAGAAAAACTGCGCGCCGGTATGCAGCGTGCCCTGGAAAAACGCCCGGTGAGTGTCGAGCGTCTGGAGGCGGCGCTGGTGCACATCAAGCACAAGCTGCGGGCCACCGGCGAGCGCGAGGTCAAGTCGCTGGTCGTGGGTGAGCTGGTGATGACCGAGCTGCAGAAGCTCGATGAAGTCGCCTACATCCGCTTCGCCTCGGTCTATCGCCGTTTCCAGGACCTCAACGAATTCCGTGAAGAGATCGACCGTCTCGCCCGTGAGCCGGCCAAGCAATGAGCCAGCCTGCCGAGCAAGCGGTCCTCGACGCCCACTACATGGCCCGTGCTCTGGAACTGGCGCGCAAGGGTCGCTACTCCACCCATCCCAACCCGCGTGTCGGCTGCGTCATCGTGCGCGACGGCCAGGTGGTGGGCGAGGGCTGGCACGTGCGGGCCGGCGAGCCCCATGCCGAGGTGCATGCCCTGCGCGCGGCCGGTGAACTGGCCCGTGGCGCCACCGCCTATGTGACCCTCGAACCCTGCAGCCATCACGGGCGTACGCCGCCCTGCGCCGACGCCCTGGTGAATGCCGGTGTGGCACGGGTGGTCGCGGCCATGCAGGACCCCAACCCGGAAGTGGCCGGCCGTGGCTTGCAGCGCCTGGCCCAGGCCGGCATCGACACCCATGGCGGTGTGCTGGAAGGCGAGGCGCGGGCGATCAATAAAGGCTTTCTGAAACGCATGGAGCACGGCTTGCCTTATGTGCGGGTCAAGCTGGCCATGAGCCTGGATGGCCGCACCGCCATGTCCAGTGGCGAGAGCCAGTGGATCACTGGCCCTGCGGCGCGCTCTGCAGTGCAGCGCCTGCGGGCCGAGTCCAGCGTGGTACTGACCGGCGCCGACACAGTGCTGGCGGACGACGCGCGGCTGACCGTGCGCGCCGCCGAACTGGGCCTGGATGCCGAGCAGACCGCCCTGGCCATGAGCCGGCCGCCGCTGCGGGTGCTGATCGACGGCCGCCTGCGGGTGCCTCTGGATGCGCCATTCTTCAAGGCCGGCCCAGCGTTGGTTGCCACTTGTGCGGCGGTGGAAGAGCAATACGCCAACGGCCCGGAATGCCTGATTGTTCCAGGCCCCGATGGCCAGGTGGATCTGCGTCTCCTGCTGTTGGAGCTGGCGGCCCGTGGGGTCAACGAAGTGCTGGTGGAAGCCGGCCCACGCCTGGCCGGGGCCTTTGCCCAGCAGGGCCTGGTGGACGAGTACCAGATATTCGTCGCCGGCAAGTTCCTCGGTTCCTCTGCGCGGCCGTTGCTGGACTGGCCGCTGGCGCAGATGAGCCAGGCGCCATTGCTGAAGATCATAGAAATGCGTGCGGTGGGCGATGACTGGCGAGTCACTGCCATCCCGGCCCCGCCAGCGAGCGTATAATTCCCGACTTTCGCCTACCCGGCGGCCCTGTTCTCGAGGAGGACTCCATGTTCACCGGCATCATCGAATCCATCGGCAGCATTCGCGCATTGACCCCAAAAGGCGGAGATGTGCGGGTCTATGTAGAAACCGGCAAGCTTGATCTGGCCGACGTCAAATTGGGCGACAGCATCGCGGTGAACGGCGTCTGCCTGACCGCTGTTGAACTGCCTGGCGATGGTTTCTGGGCCGATGTCAGCCGTGAAACCCTGGACTGCACCGCTTTTCATCAGTTGAAGGCCGGCAGCCGGGTGAACCTGGAGAAAGCCCTGACCCCGACCACCCGCCTGGGCGGTCACCTGGTCAGTGGCCATGTCGACGGCGTCGGTGAAGTGGTGGCGCGGGAAGAAAATGCCCGGGCCATCCAGTTCCGCATCCGCGCACCGAAAGAGCTGGCCAAGTACATCGCCCATAAAGGCTCGATCACCGTCGACGGCACCAGCCTGACGGTCAACGCGGTCAATGGCGCCGAGTTCGAGCTGACCATCGTTCCCCACACCCTGGCGGAAACCATCATGGCCGACTACCGGCCGGGTCGGCAGGTCAACCTTGAGGTGGACCTGCTGGCGCGCTACTTGGAGCGCCTGCTGCTGGGCGACAAGGCGGCCGAGGCCACGGGCGGCACCATTACCGAAAGTTTTCTGGCCGCTAACGGCTATCTCAAATCCTGACTCAAGGGGGTGCCGAGTGGCGCTCAACAGCATCGAAGAACTGGTTGAAGACATCCGCCAAGGCAAGATGGTCATCCTCATGGATGACGAAGACCGCGAGAACGAAGGCGACCTGATCATGGCCGCCGAGTGCTGCAAGGCCGAACACATCAACTTCATGGCCAAGCACGCCCGCGGCCTGATCTGCATGCCCATGAGCCGCGAGCGCTGCGAGCTGCTCAAGCTGCCGCTGATGGCGCCGCGCAACGGTTCGGGGTTTGGCACCAAGTTCACCGTCTCCATCGAGGCCACCGAAGGCGTGACCACCGGCATCTCCGCCGCTGACCGCGCCCGTACCGTGCAGGCCGCCGCTGCCAAGGACGCCAAGGCCGAGGACATCGTCAGCCCGGGCCACATCTTCCCGCTGATGGCCCAGCCCGGCGGCACCCTGGCCCGCGCTGGCCACACCGAGGCCGCCTGCGACCTGGCGCGCATGGCCGGTTTCGAGCCCAGCGGGGTGATCTGCGAAGTGATGAACGACGACGGCACCATGTCCCGTCGCACCGAACTGGAAGCCTTCGCCGCCGAGCACAACATCAAGATCGGCACCATTGCCGACCTGATCCACTACCGGATGATCCACGAACGTACCGTTCAGCGGATTGCCGAGCAGCCGCTGGATAGCGAACTGGGCCAGTTCAACCTGGTGACCTATCGTGATTCCGTGGAAGGCGACGTGCACATGGCCCTGACCCTGGGCGAGATCTGCGCTGAAGAGCCGACCCTGGTACGGGTGCACAACATGGATCCGCTGCGCGACCTGCTGATGGTCAAGCAACCGGGCCGCTGGAGCCTGCGGGCGGCCATGGCCACGGTGGCCGAGGCCGGCAGTGGCGTGGTGCTGTTGCTCGGGCACCCGCTGGATGGCGACGTGCTGCTGGCACATATCCGTGAAACCGCGGAGCACCAGCCGGCGAAGAAGCCCACCACCTACAGCATCGTCGGTGCCGGTTCGCAGATCCTGCGCGACCTGGGCGTACGCAAAATGCGCCTGATGAGTGCGCCGATGAAGTTTAATGCGATATCCGGTTTCGACCTGGAAGTTGTAGAATACGTGCCCTCCGAATAAAAGCCGCCTGTTTCCGGCAGCCTATTCGCGGTTCAAATATCACTGAAGAGCGTGTACTAGACACGCTCTGGCTCTTTAAGAGATTTGTCGAATGACCCTGAAGACCATCGAAGGTACCTTCATCGCCCCTAAAGGCCGCTATGCCCTGGTGGTCGGCCGTTTCAACAGCTTCGTCGTCGAAAGCCTGGTCAGCGGCGCGGTTGACGCCCTGGTTCGCCACGGCGTGAGCGAAAGCGACATCACCATCATCCGTGCTCCTGGCGCCTTCGAAATTCCGTTGGTTGCACAGAAAGTGGCACAAAAGGGTGAGTTCGCGGCAATCGTCGCCCTGGGCGCGGTCATTCGTGGCGGTACTCCGCACTTCGAATACGTGGCTGGCGAGTGCACCAAGGGCCTGGCCCAGGTGTCCATGGAGTTCGGCGTGCCAGTGGCCTTCGGCGTGCTGACCGTTGACTCGATCGAACAAGCCATCGAGCGTTCCGGCACCAAGGCCGGCAACAAAGGTGCTGAAGCTGCCCTGTCCGCCCTGGAAATGGTCAGCCTGCTGGCGCAGTTGGAGGCCAAGTGATTAGCGACGATAGCGATCGTTTCAACCCGCGCGATCCCAAGCCTGCCAATGCCGGCAAGCCATCCAAGAGCGCCAAGCGTCGCGAAGCCCGTCAGCTCGCGACCCAGGCGCTGTATCAATGGCACATGGCCAAGCATTCGCTGAACGAGATCGAAGCGCAGTTCCGGGTCGACAACGATTTCACTGACATCGATGGCGCCTACTTCCGTGAGATCCTGCACGGGGTTCCGGCCAACAAGAACGAGATCGACACCGCGCTCGTGCCTTGCCTGGACCTGGCCATCGATGAGCTGGACCCTGTGGAACTGGCGGTTCTGCGCCTGTCCACCTGGGAACTGCTCAAGCGCGTCGACGTGCCGTACCGCGTTGTGATCAACGAAGGTATCGAACTGGCCAAGGTCTTCGGTTCCACCGATGGCCACAAGTTCGTCAATGGCGTACTCGACAAGCTGGCCCCACGCCTGCGCGAAGCTGAAGTGAAGGCGTTCAAGCGCTGAACCGCGCTTGCAGCTGCCATGGGCGAGTTTGAGCTGATCCGCAACTTCTTCGCTGCCGCGCCTTGTGCGCAGGGCGGCGAGGGTGTTGCCCTGGGGATCGGCGACGACTGCGCCTTGCTGGCAGTTGCCCCTGGCGAGCAGTTGGCGATTTCCACCGACACCCTGGTGGCCGGTGTGCATTTCGCCGATCCCTGCGAGCCCTTTCTTCTTGGCCAACGCTCCCTGGCGGTGGCTGTCAGCGACCTGGCCGCCATGGGCGCCACGCCACTGGCCTTTACCCTTGCCCTGACCCTGCCGACGGTAAGCACCGATTGGCTGCAGGCCTATGCCCAAGGCTTGAATGCCATGGCGCAGAACTGCGGGGTGCGCCTGATCGGTGGCGATACCACCCGCGGCCCCTTGACCCTGACCCTGACGGTATTCGGCCGGGTACCTGCCGGCCTGGCCCTGACCCGCAGCGGTGCTCGGGCAGGCGATCTGCTGTGCGTCGGCGGTGACCTGGGCAACGCCGCCGGCGCCTTGCCGCTGGTTCTGGGCCAGCGCAGCGCCGAGCCGGCGCTGGCTGAGCCACTGCTGGCCCATTACTGGTCGCCGCAACCGCAACTGGCCCTGGGCCAGGCGCTGCGGGGCAAGGCCACGGCGGCGCTGGACATCTCCGATGGCTTGCTGGCCGACTGCGGCCATATCGCCACGGCCTCGGCGGTTGGTTTGCAGGTCGAGGTCGAGAAGCTGCCGCTGTCGCCGGCGCTGCTGGGCTTTCTCGGCCAGCAGGGCGCTCGCGCCGCGGCCCTGAGTGGCGGTGACGACTACGTCCTGGCCTTCACCCTGCCACCGGCCGAACTGGCGCCGCTACTGACGGCCGGCTGGCCAGTGCGGGTGGTCGGGCGAGTGGTGGCCGGGCAGGGGGTGACCCTGCTGGATGCCGATGGGCAGGACATCACCCCCGGCACCCGGGGTTATCAACACTTTCCGGAGACACAGTGACAGATCATCCCAAACAGGTCCCGGCGGAGTTCGTACCGCCGTCGGTGTGGCGCAACCCCTGGCATTTCCTGGCCTTCGGCTTTGGCTCCGGCACCTTGCCCAAGGCGCCGGGCACCTGGGGTTCGCTGGTTGCGCTACCCTTTATCCCGCTGTGGCAGATGTTGCCGGACTGGGGCTACTGGCTGATGCTCGGCATCACCATGCTGTTCGGTTTCTGGCTGTGCGGCAAGGTGGCCGACGATCTGCGGGTGCATGACCACGAAGGCATCGTCTGGGATGAAATGGTCGGCATGTGGATCACCCTGTGGCTGGTGCCCGAAGGCTGGTACTGGCTGCTGGCAGGTTTCCTGATGTTCCGCTTCTTCGACATTCTCAAGCCCTGGCCGATTCGCTGGATCGACCGGCATGTGCATGGCGGCGTCGGCATCATGCTCGACGACGTCCTCGCCGGGGTGTTTGCCTGGCTGGCGATGCAAGGGCTGGTGTGGTGCTTCAGCTGAGGAAATAGGCATGGGTGTGTGCCGCGCGCTGCTGGTATTGCTGGTTGCCTTGAGCTGTTGCAGCGTCCGGGCCGCGGAGCCGCAGGCGCAGCCCAGGCACATTCGCATCGCCAGCGAGGTCTGGAGCGATTACACCGAAGCCAACGGCGAGGGGCTGGGCTGGGACATCCTGCGCGAAGTCTTCGAGCCGCTGGGTGTGACCATCGAACGTTGCAGCGTGCCCTATACCCGTTCGGTCGGGCTGGTACAGCGCGGCGAAGTGGACGCCCACATGGGTGCCTACCGCGATGAGTCGCCGGGTGTGCTTTACCCCCACTGGAACTACGACACCGATCACATCTACGCCCTGGGACTGGCCAGCAACCCCGAGTTGAGCCTGGCGACTATCGCCAGTTACCGACTGGTCTGGGTGCGCGGCTACAAGTACCAGGACTACCTGCCCAATATCCGTCGCTACAACGAGATCCGCCGGCGCATCGGCATCCTGCCGATGCTGCTGTACAGCCGCGCCGACTATTACATCGATGCCCAGACCGAGATCGACTACGTGCTGGGGCAGGCCTCCGATCCGAGCCAGTTCAAGCGTACCCACCTGACCGAGCTGCCGCTGTACCTGGGGTTCGCCAGCAACCCGCGCGGGCGGGAAATGCGCGAACTGTACGACCAGCGCATGGCACAGCTGGTGAGCACCGGGCGTTTGCGGCCGATCTTCGAGCGCTGGAAACAGCCTTATCCCTTTGACGGGAGCCCTTAGCCGGCGGTGCGTTGATCAAACTTATCGATCTTTATCTCCGATAATTCAGCCTAAGCGTCCAGTGGAGGCTGCTGTTACAATGCCGCCTCTGCGAATCTCCAGTCCTCATACAGATCAGGAGCACAACAGTGCCCGTCGTTTTTGTTGCTGCTTGCAAGCTGCCTACGCCTTTTGCGCAATTCACCATGCATGGTTTTCTCGATGAAGCTACCGGCCGCGAGCATGTGGTGCTCAGCCTGGGCGATATCGCCGACGGCGCTCCGGTTCTCGGCCGCCTGCACTCCGAGTGCCTGACCGGCGATGCACTGTTCAGCCAGCGTTGCGATTGCGGCTCGCAACTGGAAGCCGCCCTGCAGGCCATCGCCCGCGAAGGTCGTGGGGTGTTGCTGTACTTGCGCCAGGAAGGCCGGGGTATCGGCCTCTTGAACAAGATCCGCGCCTACGAACTGCAGGACGGTGGCGCCGACACCGTGGAGGCCAACGAACGCCTGGGCTTTGCCGCCGACCAGCGCGACTACGCCATGTGCCTGCCGATGCTGGAGCACCTGGGGGTCAAGTCCCTGCGCCTGATGACCAACAACCCGCGCAAGGTCAAGGCCTTGACCGAGATGGGGATCCAGGTCGCCGAGCGCGTACCGCTGCACACCGGCCACAACCCGCACAACAAACTCTACCTGGCGACCAAGGCCAGCAAGCTCGACCACATGATGGGCAACGAGCACCAGGGCGAGGTCGACCGCGCGTGACCCGGGGCCAAGTCAAGCGGCGCCTGACCGTCAGTTGGTGGCAATACCTGGCCCTGGGCCTGTTGCCGTTGTTCGTGATCAACGCGCTGTTCGGCCAGGGCGAGCCCATCCTGCCGGTGCTGGCGATGCCGTTCTTCATTGCCGGGGTGGCATCGATGTTCGTCAGCCTGCGCTTTTTCGGCGGCTACAAGCACGCCCTGATCGCCACCCAGAAAGCCCTGGACACTCCCGAGGAACCGGCGGCCTGGATCAACCTTGCGGCCAGCCGGCGGGTAGCGTTCCTGGCGGCGTCGCTGCCGGCCTGGATCGGCACCCTGGCGGTGTTCGTCGGCCTGGAAGCGGTGCCGCTGATGCTTCTGGCGGTGTCCACGGCGGTGCTGTTCTACCTCTATCGCATTCCGCGTCAACTGGGCTGATGCTGCGCTGGCTGGCGGTCCTGTGCCTGCTGGCCAGTGTTCCGGCGCTGGCGGCGCAGCGGGTGGTGAGTCTTGCGCCATCGCTCTCGGAAATCGTTGTAGAGCTGGGGGCCGCCGAGCTGCTGGTGGGCGTGCTGGATGCCGGTGAACGGCCCGCGCCGCTCAAGGACCTGCCTTCGGTGGGGCGCTACGGCCAGCTGGATATCGAGCGCTTGCTGAGTCTCAAGCCTGATCTGCTGTTGCTCTGGCCGGGCAGTGTCGGCCCGGCCCAGCGCGATCAGCTGGCGCGCCTGGGGATCCCCACCCTGGTTGCCGAACCCCATAACTTCCCGCAACTGACCGCACAGATTGCCGAGATCGGCGAGCGCCTGGGTCGCCCGGCGGCCGGCCGCGAGCTGGTCGCCGAGTTGAACGGGCAACTGGCTGCATTACGCGTCCGCTATCACCGCGAACCGCCGTTGCCGGTGTTCTATCAGGTCTGGGACCAGCCGCTGTACACCGTGGGTGGTGGGCAGATCATCAGCGAAGCCTTGAGTGTCTGCGGCGCGCGCAATGTGTTTGCCGACCAGCAACTGCCGGCGCCCCAGGTCAGTATCGAGTCGGTGTTGCAGCGCAATCCGCAGGCGATCCTCGCCACCGCCCAGGGACAACTGGATGCCTGGAAGGACTGGCCGCAGGTCGCGGCGGTGCGGCAAGGGCGGTTGCTGCTGGTAAGGGACAAGGGCCTGGAGCGGCCCAGCGGGCAGATGATTGCCGCGACGGCCAGGCTCTGTGCCTTGATCGCACCTGAGCGCTGAGCCCCTTCACCGGCAGGCCTTGCCCTAGGGGCCTGTAGGAGCCGGCTTGCCGACGAAGGCGGCGGACCTTACAGCTCAGGCGTCCAGGTCACGCCGAGCATCCAGGTACGGCCTTCGCTGCGGTAGCCATAGTCGTTGCCGTTGTACTCGTAGAGCGCGCGGCTATAGGACTTGTCGAAGATGTTGTCGAGTTTCAGGTCCAGCTTCACTTCCTGATTGATCGCCCAACTGCTTCGCAGTCCGAGCAGGCCGTAGCCGCCAATCGGGACCTGCTTTTTCGTGCTCAAGTCCTCACGGCTCTTGCTCACCAGTTGCCAGCTGGCACCTAGCGCCAATTGGTCGAACTGCCGGTCTAGATCCAGATTCAAGGTGCGGCGGGCACGGCGCGGCAGTTGATGGCCATCCTTGCGATTGCGCGGATCAATGATCGCGGTGCCGATGCTGGTCTGCCAGCCGAACAGTTCCTGTTTCAGGGCCGCTTCGAAACCGTTGATTCTCGCTGCGCCAACGTTTTCCGGGCGTTGGGCTATGCGGTCATAAATGATTGCGTCCTTGATATCGGTGCGGAAGATCGAGGTCTCCAGGCGAGTGCTTTGCGTCAGTTGGTTACGCCACTGCAATTCATAGCTCTTGGAGTGTTCCGGCTTGAGGTCGGGGTTGCTGAAGCCGGGGTAATACAGGTCGCTGAAGTTGGGCGCTCGGAAACCTTCGCTATAGGAGAGCAGCAAGTCATTGTCCGGGTTGAGCGGCAGGGTAAAGGTGCCGCTCCAGGTGTTCTGGCTGCCATATTGCTGGTTCTGGTCGCGGCGCAGACCCAGCTCGGTGGAGAAACTGTCACCGCGAAAGCGGTGCTGAATGAAGGCTGCCCGGTTCCAGCGGCTGTCTTCGGCAAATCGCGTCGGGCTGGTATTGAGCCGGTCTTCGTACCAGTCAGCGCCGAGGATCAGGCTGTTGTGTTCGTCCAGGCGCAGATCGTTCTGCCAGTTCAGCGAGTCCCGGTAGGTATTGAATACGTTTCGTTCGTCACTGAGTTTGTCGCGCTTGAGGTCGCGGTTCTCGCTATGCCCCAGCTCTACTCGCGACGTCCAGTAATCATTGATGTGCGCATCGAGATAGCCGCTGACGCTGCTGACACTGAAATCGGTGTAAGGATCCTGGGCGAAGACGTCGTAGCTTGAGTCGTAGCGCCCGAAGGGGTTGTCATAGCGCGTGCGACCACGGTTATCCAGCAGGTTGAGGCCTACCTCCAGGTCATCGTTCAGCGCATGGCTGAGGGTGAAGCTCAACGACTTGTTGCGGTAACCATCATGGTCGGCATCGCTGGGGAACGATTCGTGGGTCCAGTCGATCCCGGCGGTTTCATCCAGGTTGGCGCCGAGGCTGAAGCGTGTCTGTTGATCTCCACCGGACAGTCCCAGGCTGCGCTCCCAGGTCTGGTTGCTGCCAGCGGCGACGCGCATGCGCCCATGGAGCCCTGAGTCCGCTCCGCGCCGGGTGAAGATCTGGATCACCCCGCCAATGGCGTCGCTGCCATAGATCACTGAGCGCGAGCCACGCAGTACTTCCACCCTTTCTATCTGCTCGATACTGATGAACTGCAGGTTACTGTCGCCGCTCGATGAGCTGCTGATGCGCTGGCCGTCCACCAGCACCAGGCTCTGGGCCGAGTTGGTGCCGCGGATGAAAATGTTCGGCAGGTTGCCGCGGCCGCCGCTCTGGGCAACCTGGACCCCGGGCACCCGTTGCAACAGGTCGGTCAGGCTGGTGGGTTGCAGGCGGTCGATGTCTTCCCGGGTGAACACGGTGTTGGCGGCGCTGCTGTCGTTGCGTGCTTCCACCTGGCGGTTGGCGCTGATCAGCATTTCGGGCAGTTTCAGGGCCTGATCGCGGTCGGGGGTGTCGGCAAAGAGTTCGGCGCAGGGCAAAAGGCAAAGCGGCAGGGCCAGGCGAGAGAGTTTCATGGCTATTCCGTTGGCGCGGCTCGGCCTTTGCCGCAAAGTGGGAGAGGCTGCACAGTGAAGGCCAAAAAGCGACGCCCGCATGGCGGGCGTGCAACAGCGGCTACAGCTGGCCGTTGTGGATCAAGCCAGGCCCAGCAGCGCCAGGCGCTGGCGCACCGAGGCCTCGATGCCGGCTTCGTCGAGGCCGCACTCGGCGAGCATCTGCGCCGGTTTGGCGTGCTCGACGTAGGCGTCCGGCAAGCCCAGGTGGAGGATCGGCTTGAGGATGTTTTCCCGTGCCAGGTATTCGCTGACCGCACCGCCGGCGCCACCCATGATGGCGTTTTCCTCGATGGTCACCAGCAGTTCGTGGCTGCTGGCGATCTCGCGTACCAGGGCTTCATCCAGTGGCTTGACGAAGCGCATGTCGACCACCGTGGCGTCGAGTTTCTCGGCCACTTGCAGGGCTTCGGCCAGTTGCACGCCGAACACCAGCAGGGCCACTTGCCTGCCCTGGCGGCGGATCACGCCCTTGCCGATCTCGATCGGTTCCAGGCTCTTGTCGATCGGTGCGTTGGGGCCGGTGCCGCGCGGGTAGCGCACGGCCGCAGGGCCGTTGTACAGGTGCCCGGTGCTGAGCATCATGCGCAGCTCGTTCTCGTCGCTCGGGGTCATCACCAGCATGCCGGGGATGCAACGCAGGTAGGAGAGGTCGAAGCTGCCGGCGTGGGTCGGGCCGTCTTCGCCCACCAGGCCGGCGCGGTCGATGGCGAACAGCACGTCGAGGTTCTGTACCGCCACATCGTGGATCAGCTGGTCATAGCCGCGCTGGAGGAAGGTCGAATAGATCGCCACCACCGGCTTGGCGCCCTCGCAGGCCATGCCGGCCGCCAGGGTCACGGCGTGCTGCTCGGCAATTGCCACGTCGAAGTAGCGCAGCGGGAAACGCTCGCTGAAGGCCACCAGGTCCGAACCTTCCTTCATCGCCGGGGTGATGCCCACCAGGCGCGGGTCGGCGGCGGCCATGTCGCACAGCCATTCGCCGAACACACCGGAGTACTTCGGCCCGCCGGCCTTTTTCGGCGCGGCCGCCGGGGCGTCCAGGGGTTCCAGCTTGGTGATGGCGTGGTAGCCGATCGGGTCGACTTCCGCCGGGGCGAAGCCCTTGCCCTTCTTGGTCACCACATGCAGGAACTGCGGGCCCTTGAGGTCGCGCATGTTGCGCAGGGTGGCGATCAGGGTCGGCAGGTCATGGCCGTCGATGGGGCCGATGTAGTTCCAGCCCAGTTCTTCGAACAGGGTGCCGGGGACCAGCATGCCCTTGGCGTATTCTTCGGTGCGGCGAGCGATTTCCCAGGCCCCGGGCAGGCGCGACAGCACTTTCTTGCTGCCTTCGCGCATGCTGGCGTAGGTGCGGCTGGAGAGAATCTTGGCCAGGTAGTTGGACAGCCCGCCGACATTGCGTGAGATCGACATGTCGTTGTCGTTGAGGATCACCAGCATGTTGGCGTCCACCTCCGGCGCATGGTTCAGGGCCTCGAAGGCCATGCCCGCGGTCAGGGCGCCGTCGCCGATCACGGCGATGGCCTTGCGCTCGCTGTTCTGCAGGCGTGCGGCGATGGCCATGCCCAGGGCAGCGCTGATGGAGGTGCTGGAGTGGCCGACGCCGAAGGTGTCGTACTCGCTCTCGGAGCGCCGCGGGAAAGCGGCCAGGCCGTCTTTCTGGCGCAGGCTGGCCATCTGCTCACGGCGCCCGGTGAGGATCTTGTGCGGATACGCCTGGTGACCCACGTCCCACACCAGCCGGTCGTCCGGGGTGTCGAACACGTAATGCAACGCGATGGTCAGCTCGATGACCCCGAGGCCGGCACCGAAGTGCCCGCCGGTCTGGCCGACCGTATAGAGCAATTCCAGGCGCAACTCATCGGCCAGGGTTTCCAGCTCGGCTTCGCCTAACCGGCGCAGGCCGTCCGGCGTCTGGGCGCGGTCGAGCAGCGGCGTGGTCGGGCGTTTGCGGGGAATCTCATGAAACGTCGTGGGCATCAGGCGAATCGTTATAGGTATAGAAAGAGGCGGCAGTTTACCTTATGCATCGCAAGCTGCCCACGCAGAGCGCCGAACTTGGCCGATATGCGGTCCTGCTACGGACCGCCGATCAGCTGCGGCGTTCGACGATATAGCGCGCCAGCTCGCGCAGCGGCTCGGCCGCTGCGTCAAACGGACGCAGGGCATGCAGCGCCTGGTCGCGCAGTTCCAGGGCGTACTCCTTGGCCGCGGCCAGGCCCAGCAAGGCCGGGTAGGTCGGCTTGTCCCGGGCGATATCGGCGCCCTGGCGCTTGCCCAGGGTGGCGGTATCGCTTTCGACATCGAGAATGTCGTCCTGCACCTGGAACGCCAGGCCAATGGCCTGAGCGTAGGTTTGCAGGGCCTTTAGCTCGCCCTTTTCGGCCCGGCCGCTGGCCAGGGCGCCAAGGATCACGCTGGCTTCGATCAGTGCCCCGGTCTTGTGCCGATGCATGTATTCCAGGGCCTGCTGGTCCAGCTTGAGCCCCACGGAGCCGAGGTCGATGGCCTGGCCGCCGACCATGCCCGCCGGGCCCGCGGCCTGGGCCAGGGTGGTGACCATGCGCAGGCGGATCTCGGCGCTGGCGTCGCTCAGGGCCGGGTCCAGCAGGGCGCTGAAGGCCAGGCTCTGCAGGCCGTCGCCGGCGAGGATCGCGCAGGCTTCATCGAAAGCCTTGTGGGTGGTGGGCTGGCCGCGGCGCAGGTCGTCATCGTCCATGGCCGGCAGGTCGTCGTGCACCAGGGAATAGGCGTGGATCAGCTCCACCGCGCAGGCGGCGCCGTTGGCTTGCTCGGGCTTGCCGCCCAGGGCCTCGCAGGCGGCGTAGGCCAGCAGCGGGCGCACGCGCTTGCCGCCATTCATCACGCTGTAGCGCATGGCTTCATAGAGGCGGGCAAGTTCGGGGCTAGGGGCGGTGAACAGGGTGTGCATTGCAGCGTCGACGCGGGCCTGGCTGGAGGCCTGATAGGCGGTAATCATTCCGGCTGTTCCGCATCGAAGGGCTGTTCCGCCAGCTCGCCATCGCGCTCCAGGAGGATCTGCACCTTCTGCTCGGCCTGGGCCAGGGCCGCCTGGCAATCGCGGGTCAGGCCGATGCCTTGCTCGAAGGCGGTCAACGAGTCTTCCAGCGACAGCTCGCCGTTCTCCAGACGCTCGACCAGGGTTTGCAGGTCGGCGAGGGATTGTTCGAAATCTAAGGCAGCTTTTTTGCGGGCCATGGCGGCTATCCCGGTTGACGTTAAACCGGCGCGACACTAGCAGACAGCGGGGTTTCGGGCAAATGAGAAGCGCCCGCTGGCGGGCTTCGGGCGGGGGCGTTGGGGTAGGGGGGGCGGGGGTTTTCACGACGCGCGTTGCTCCCGGGAGTGAAGGGGGTGATGGCGCTGTAATGGCACTTGCTGCGGGGGTTTCAGGGCATTGCCGATTCCCTCGCAAATTCCTTTTTCGGCAATTGTGCAACAGGCGCCAAGTCGCTAATCTGCGGCCTTTCCAACGCCCTTTGTTGCCGGGCACTCTTTCTGAATATTTGCAGCCGCGCCGAGGATCTGGCGCCAGGGTTTTCCCATGCATGGCAGGACGCATTACATGCGCGCTCTATCCTCCCTTCTGCTGACCTTGCTGCTGGCCGGGCCGGCATTCGCCGAGCCTTCTGCCGAGCTGCAGGAACCCCTGGCCGGCTGGCGTTATTCCGGCCTGCTGGACCGCACCGAGCAGGATCGCGTGGCCTATCCGACGCCGCCCATCGACCGCGGCATCCAGCGCAACCGCACCCTGATCGAAGGCCAGCTCAAGGCCATTGGCCATTTGCGCCAGCCCCACAGCCTGTCGGTCAACGGCAACCCGTTGAATCTCTACACCGACGAGCAGGGCCGTTTTGCCCGGCCCTATGCGTTCGGTGCCGGCTCCAACAGCGTCGAAGTGCGCAGCTCCGAGGGCAAGTCCCTCAAGCGCGTGCAGTTCTATGAAGCCAACCTGAACAAGACTCCACCGCGCATTCGCGTAGTGCTGGGCTGGGACGATCCCAAGGCCGAGCTGGACATGCACATCATTACCCCGGACGGTCAGCACGCCTTCTTCGGCCACCCCGGCCTGACCAATGGCGGCGGCCTGGACCCGGACGGCGTCGATGGCCCGGGCCCGGAAATGTTCACCATGACCGCACCGCTGCGGGGCACCTACCTGATTTACGTGAACTACTGGGGCAACTTCGGCAGCGGCGGATACAACTTCGACGAAGGCAGCAATCAGAACGAGGTGATCACCTCGCAGATCAACCTGATCCTTAACGAAAACACCGTCGATGAGAAACGCGAGACCTTTATCGTGCCCATGCGGGCCATCGGCGACCTGTTGCTGGTCAAGTCTTTCAACTATTGAACATCCCGCACCACGGATGAATTGGGCTTTGTGAATCATGAGCGAAAACACAGCATCCCCGGCAGCCGGCGTGCCCGGTACTGAACAACCCGCCAGCAAGCGGCGCTGGCCGGTCCTGGTCATGGGCCTGTGCCTGGTGGCGGCCGCGGTCACCGGCGTGGGCTGCAAGCCCAAGACTCCGGTGGCGGAGCTGGCCGGCGACAAGCTGGGCCTGAGCCGCCCCGATGGGCTGCTGGAAACCCATTCCCTGGCGCAATTGCCCAAGGACCTGCTGGCGGTGCCTTTCCTCAAGGAAACCCTGACCGAGGATTTCGTCTTCTATTACCAGACCCACGCCGACCGCCTGGGCCTGATCGGCAGCCTGCGGCGGATCATCTACGAGCATGACCTGAAGCTGCAGGACAACCTGATCGAGCAGTTGTTCGACCAGCCGGCCGACGTGGCGCTGTGGCGCGGCGCCGACGGGCGTCTCAAGGACTTCCTGCTGGTGATGGACCGCGGCGGCCTGGCCAAGCTGCTGGAGCCCCTGGCCAAGGTGGCCCTGGATGACACCCAGTTGAGCAAGCTGGCGGACCTGAAGGTCGGTGGCGATGCGGTGACCCTGTACCAGTTGAATTACAACGCCAGCCGGTCCCTGGCATTCGCCTCCCACGGCGACAAGCTGGTGGTGCTGTCCAACCCCGCCAAGCTGTACGACCCCGCCACCGGCGCCGACGACGAGCATGGTGCGGTGTCCACCACCGCCCTGGAGGCCCTGCTCAACGGCGACAAACTGTTCCCCGAGGCCTTTGGCCTGGAAGCGCGCAAGCCTGAAGTGCAGCAGCGGCTGGCAGTCAATTCCAGCGTTTTGGCCATGGGTTACCAGCGCTTTATCCCCAACTTCGCCGGCCTGCGCTTCGACATGGACGACAAGGGCTGGCACAGCTACCTGGCCATGCAAGAGCAGGACAACCAGCCGGCGTTCGACTTCAAGCCGATCTGGCAGGCCATGCCCATGGGCGCCAGCGCCTGCGTAGCCTTGCCCCTGGCGGCGGAGCAGCAGAAGCCGTTGCTGGTCAAGCTGGGGGCCGAAGAAGCGGTGGCCACCACCCTGACCGAGCACATGGCCGGGACCGCCGGCCTGTGCTGGTACGCCGACTCGCGGCTGTACACACCGCTGTTGGTGGCCAGCCTCAAGGACAAGGACAATGCCAAGCTCGATGCGGACCTGGGCAAGCTGTTCGGCTCCATGGTCGGCACCCGGGAAAGCAAGGTGGCGGAGCGCATCTTCCCGGTGGTCGAGCAGCAGAACGGCGACGTGCACCAGTGGCAGCGCCAGGTCAGTTCCAACTTCGGCCAGTACCCGGCCAAGGAAGCCAAGGACCCGCAAACCATCACCGGTCGCGCCTTCATGCAGGTCAGCCTGGCCCGCCATGGCTCGACCCTGGTGTTCTCCCTGGATGACAAGCTGGTGAACAAGGCCCTGGGCACCCTGGACAAGCGCTTCCCGCCCCTGGCGGACGTGGTGCCCAAGGATGCACTGATGCCGGTGTACCTGGGCCCGCAGTCCCTGGCCCAGCTGATCCAGCAGGAAACCTTCGACAGCCTGCCCCAGGACATGGAGCCGGTGTTCAACAACGCCGCGCAAACCTACCTGGTGCCCAAGCTGCGTACCCTCGGCGGTTATGGCAAGTACGCCCTGACCCTGCCCGAAGGCAGCGAGCCCGACGGTCACTGGCAATGGCTGCCTCTGCAATGGCGTGCCCTGTGAGTGCACTGCGCAAAGGTCTGACCAGCCTTGGCCTGTTGGCCTTGTTGCTGAGCAGCGCCGTGGGCGCGACCCAGGCTCCGCCGCTGGACGTGCAGCAGTCCCAGGTGTTCCGTGCCTGGTTCGTGCGCATCGCCCAGGAGCAGTTGAGCCAGGGCCCGAGCCCGCGCTGGTACCAGCAGGACTGCGCGGGCCTGGTGCGCTTTGCCGCCAACGAAGCGCTCAAGGTCCACGACAACAAATGGCTGCGGGCCAACGGCATGTCCAATCGCTACCTGCCGCCGGAGCTGCAACTGAGCGAAGGCCAGCGCGGCCTGGCCCAGCAGTGGCAGCAGGGCGGCGGCCAGACCGGGCCCTACGTCAATGCCATCAAGCTGATCCAGTTCAACAGCCATCTGGTGAGCCGTGATCTGGGGCAGGCGCGCCCCGGTGACCTGTTGTTCTTCGACCAGGGCGACGACCAGCACCTGATGATCTGGATGGGCCGCAACATCGCCTATCACACCGGCACCACCACTCCCACCGACAACGGCATGCGCTCGGCTAGCGTGCAGCAACTGATGACATGGAAGGACACTCGATGGATACCCGACTCAGCCAACCCCAACTTCATCGGCATCTATCGACTGAACTTCCTCACCCAATGAGCGAATCCCGTATGTCCCGTTTTCTGTTTCGCCTGACCCTGGCCCTGACCCTGCTCACCCCCGTGGCCCTGGTCAACGCCGAAGACTCGGTGCCGTCCAGCGACTATGCGGCGGTCTCCGGCGAGAGTTTCTTCCTCCTGGCCGACAGCAGTTTCGCCAGCGACGAACAGGCCATGGTGCGCCTCGAGGCCCCGGGCCGTGACTACCGGCGCTTTCGCATGGAGCCCTATGGCGGCGCGGACATCCGGGTGTACCGGATCGACCAGCCGCTGGACTTTCTCAAGCGCCAGAAGAACCTGCACCGAGTGGTCAGCGATGGCCAGTTCAAGGGCGAGGGCCTGTCCAACACCCTGGCCTACCTGTGGGACAACTGGTACCGCAAATCCCGCCGGGTGATGCAGCGCGCCTTCTCCTACGAGTCACGCAAGCAGGTCACCGAGGAGGTGCCGGAACTGAAGGTGGGCAACTCCATGCTGGCGCCGACGCCGTATGACGCCCAGCCGCAATTTGCCCTGATCCCGGGTCTGCCCCTGGTGACCCAGTTCCGTTATCCGCTGTGGCAGGCCAAGCCGATCCAGCCGCCGGCCGGGGTAAACCTGTCCGGTTCCTCCAGCCAGTTCATCAACGTCGCCCCGGGCAACGTCTACATCCCGCTGGGTCAGCTCAAGCCCGGCCTGTACCTGGTGGAGGCCCTGGTAGGCAAGTACCGCGCCACCACCATGGTTTTTGTTTCCAACACCGTGGCGGTGAGCAAGATCGCCGGCGACGAACTGCTGGTCTGGGCCGCGGGCAAGCATGAAGGCAACTCGGTGCCCAAGGTCAATGTGCTGTGGACCGACGGCCTCGGCGTGATGAACAGCGGCGCCACCGACGAACAGGGCCTGGTGCGCCTCAAGCACGTCAGCCCCGAGCGCTCCTACGTGATCGGCGAAGACCAGGAAGGCGGGGTGTTCGTCTCCGAGAACTTCTATTACGACAGCGAAATCTACGACACCAAACTGTATGCCTTCACCGACCGGCCGCTGTATCGCCCCGGGGACTGGGTATCGCTGAAGATCGTCGGTCGTGAGTTCAAGAACGCCCGGGACTCGGTACAGCCGGGTGCCGGCACGGTGAACGTCAGCGTGCTGGATGCCGCCGGCACCGCCCTGCAGAACATGACCCTGGACCTGGATTCCAAGTCCGGCGCCCAGGGCCGCTTCCAACTGCCTGAAAATGCCGTGGCCGGTGGTTATGAACTGCGTTTTGGCTACAAGGGCCAGGTCTACAGCAGTGCCTTCCGCGTGGCTGAGTACATCAAGCCGCACTTTGAGGTTTCCCTGGCCCTGGCCAAGCCGGACTTCAAGACCGGCGAGCCGGTGAAGGGCAACCTGGTGCTGCTCTACCCCGACGGCAAGCCGGTGGCCAACGCTCGCCTGCAACTGAGCCTGCGGGCCCAGCAACTGTCCATGGTGGACAACGAACTGCAGTACATGGGCCAGTTCCCGGTGGAGTTGACCAGCGCCGAACTGACCACCGATTCCAAGGGCAGTGCGACCCTCGACCTGCCGGCGGCGGACAAGCCCAGCCGCTACATGCTCACCGTATTCGCCAGTGATGGCGCTGCGTATCGGGTCAAGACCACCAAGGAAATCCTCATCGAGCGTGGCGCGGCGAGCTTCAGCCTCAGCGCGCCGCAGCGTTTCAGCGCTGCCGGCGACAAGGTGCAGTTCAGCTACGCCAACCAGAACACCAGCGAGCAGAGCAAGAACGTCAAGCCGAGCCGCTACGGCTGGGTGCGCATGGAGGACCAGTCCACCGGCGAGGGCAAGCTGGCTGCCGCCGACAGCGGTTTCGCCCTGGCCTTCGAGCGCCCCGGTACCTACAACCTGACCCTGCGCGACGAGCACGATCGTGTACTGGGCGGCACCAGCCACTCGGTCACTGGCGAGGGCGTGAAAGCGGTGCCGGGCACCGTGGAAATCGTCCTCGACAAGCCCGAGTACAAGGCTGGTGACGAAGCCCTGGCGCTGATCACCTTCCCGGAGCCGATCAACGACGCCCTGCTGTCCCTGGAGCGGGACAAGGTCGAGGCCACGGCGCTGCTGTCCAAGGGCGGCGATTGGCTCAAGGTGGAAAAACTCAGCCCCACCCAATACCGCGCCCGGGTGCCGGTGAAGGACGGCTTTGCGCCGAACCTGACCTTTTCCGTGCTCTACACCAAGGGCGGCGAGTACAGCTTCCAGAACGCCGGGATCAAGGTGCTGACGCCGCAGATCGATGTGGCCATCCATACCGACAAGGACAAATACCAGCCGGGTGACATGGTTACCGTCGACCTGTCTACCCAGTTCGCCGGCAAGCCGGTGCCCGCACACCTGACGGTCAGCGTGGTGGACGAAATGGTCTACGCCCTGCAACCGGAAGTGGCGCCGAGCATCGACCAGTTCTTCTACCACCCGCGGCGCAACAATGTGCGCACCAGCGCCAGCCTGTCGTTCATCAGCTACGACGTGGCCCTGCCGGGCAGCCCCACCGCCCCGGGCAAGGCCAACCGCAGCGAACGCGGGGTCAAGGTACTGGAGCGTCCGCGGCGCGAAGACGTCGACACCGCTGCCTGGCAGCCTGAGCTGGTCACCGACGGCAGCGGCAAGGCGCGTTTCACCTTCCGCATGCCGGATTCCCTGACCCGCTGGCGCATCACTGCCCGGGCCATCGCCGATGATGGCCAAGTGGGGCAGAAAAAGCAGTTCGTGCGTTCCGACAAGGCCCTGTACCTGAAGTGGAGCGGTCCGACCCGCTTCCGCACGGGTGACAAGCCGGACCTGGGGGTATTCGCCTTCAGCCAGTCCGAACAATCCACCAAGGCCGAACTGGTGATCCATTACGCCGGGGAGTCCCAGCGCCTGCCGCTGACCCTCAACAGCGGCATCAACTATGTGGCGCTGCCGGCCATTGCCCCGGGCAATGGCGAGTGGAGCGCCGAGCTGGTGCAGGGCGGCAAGACCGTGGATGCCCTGGCGGTGCGCCTGGTGAGCAGTGCGGCCGGCTGGCAGAGCGTGCAGACCCAGAGCCTGGACGTGGTCACCATCAGCACGCCGCTGGGCCTGCCGGCCGATGCTGCGGACATTCGCCTGCGCCTGGACGACAGCCCGCAAGCGCTGTTCCGTTCGGCCCTGGATGACCTGCTGGAATACCCGTATGGCGGCGTAGAACAGACCGCCAGCCAGTTGCTGCCGCTGAGCGTTGCCTACCCGGCGCTGGCCAGCAATCCGCAGATCCGCGACCGGCTGCGGCTGATGATGCAGAACAGTCGTCTGCGCCTGGTGCACATGGCTGGGCCGGAAGCGGCATTCACCTGGTGGGGCGAAGATGCCGAGCCGGATGCCTTCCTCACCGCCTACGCCTATTACGCCGACTGGAATGCGAGCAAGGTGCTGGACCTGAACCTGCCGCCGGAGCACTGGCAGCGGGTGCTGGAGGTCTACGCCAAGCAGGCTGGCAATACGCCGTTGCTGCAACGGGCGCTGATCCTGTCGTTCGCCCGTGAAATGAAACTGCCGATCAACACCCTGGTCAGCGGCCTGATGGACGACCTGGCCAAGGCCGGTAGCGGCCCGGCAGCCAGCATGCAGGATAACGGCAGCGACAGCCTGGTGATGGACGATCCGGATTCGGCCCTCGGCCTGGCCAGCGCCCGGGTGCTGGCCGCGGCCCTGGCGCGGGATGCCAAGGTCACGCCACCCGCGGCGTTCGTCGCCCAACTGGAAGCGGCGCAGCAGCAATTGGATATCAGCTCCCAGCCGTTCACCCAGGCCCTGAGCCTGTCGCTCAAACCGTTCGACCAAGGCGCGGCGCGTGCCTTGCTGCAACGCCTGCTGCCGTCGCAATCGACCCTGGAACGGGCCCTGGCCCTGACCTGGTTGCAGCGCAGCATCGCCCAGTCGACCCCGGCGGTGGCCTTGAACCCGGGGCAGGGCTGGCAACAGCGCCAGGGCGCCAGCGGTGAAAGCTACTGGCAGTGGCAAGGGGCGCAGGTGCCGACGGTACTGGCCCTGGGCTCTGTGCCGGAACGTCCGCTGCGGGCGTCGGTGAGCTACCTGAGCAAGCTGGACATGGGCACGCCGTCGCCGGTGAACATCACCCGCCGCCTGTTGCGCCTGGTGCCGGGGGACGAAGCCTTCACCTTCAAGCTGGAACCGGTGGGCAACAAGCCGATCGCCAGTGACGGCCTGTACCTGGACGAAGTGATCATCGCCAACGAAGGCAACCGGCCGCTGCTGTACGGCATGCTGGAAGTGCCGCTGCCGCCGGGCGCCGATGTCGAGCGCACCACCTGGGGCATCAAGCTGGCCGGCCCGGCCGGTACGGAAGCGGCCTCCCTGGAGAAGGCTCGCTCCGAACCGGGGCAGATGAGCTACGCGGTGCCGCTGGATGCGTTGAACGACAGCAGCGAAGTGCGCCTGCGCCATCTGGTTCGCTTCTCCCAGAAAGGCCAGTTCAATCTGCCGCCGGCACGTTTCTACCAGGTGTACGCACCGGAGCATCAGGCTCAGGAACGCACCCCGGCCCTGGGTCAGGTCACGGTCAAATAACATGGCGCGGTGCTGGGCCTGGCTATGTCTGTGTTTGCTTCCTGGGTGGGTGACGGCCCAGGACGAGCCCCTGCGCCTGGCCTGGAAAAACGCCCCGGACAGTGAGCTGGTGAGCCTGAGCAAGACCCAGGTTCTGTCTCGCGAGCCGTTGCCCAAGGATCTGCAAGCGCCCCTGGGCAGTGTCTGGAAACTCTTTGTCTACGCCTGGCTGGTGGACACCGGCGCCCAGGAGCCGGCCTATGCCTGCCAGGGCAAGTCCAAGGAAGAGGTCTATTGCTGTGCGGTGGGCGCCAGCATCGCCCGTGATCAGGCGCTGGTACGTTCCTGCGGTTTGTATTTCGAGCCCCAGCGCTTGCAACTGTCCGCCGCTGACTGGCGCCATTACTGGCAGGCCCGCAACGCCCCCGACTGGTTGCAGGACCTCAACCAGCTGCAGCCCCAGACCCGGGTCCCGGTGGCGGAACTGCTGCAGGTGCTGGCGCTGTTGCCGGCCCGGGACACGGCCCGGCGCGTGCTGCTGGATGTGGTGCTCAATGCCGCCGACGGCGCAGTAGTGGGCGCCTTGGGCGGGCGCTTGCGGGTCAAGACCTGGAGTTGGCTGGCGGATCAGGACCCGCAGTCGCGCCAGGGTGGTTTTGCCGGCTGGCTGGTGGATGGCACACCGCTGTGGGTGGGCGGGCGTGGCACCAGCCAACGGGTGTTGAAGGACTACGCCCAGGCCCTGAACCAGGAACTGCCGGACAACCCGCCTGTGGATAAAGGCCGCTGTGTGGAGGTCAGCCTGTTTTCCCGCTACCCGCTCAAAAGCGTCAGCCAGGGCGGCCAGCCGGCTAAACCGGGTGCCTTGCAAGGGGATTACCGGGTGGAGTTTGCCAACGGCAACCAGCTGGATATCCACAGCGCCGGCGAGCTCTTCCTGCAGCAAGACCCTGCGGCCCAGCGACTGGTGGCGCGCCTGGACCGTGAGGAATATGTCGCTCGGGTACTGCAGCGCGAAGCCACCAGTGAGCCAGTGGAGGCCGCCAAGGCGCTGGCCGTGGCCATCCGTACCTACCTGTTGCAGAACGCCGGGCGCAGCGGCGAATGCCTGAGCATCGACGACAGCAGCAACCGCCAGCGCGTCGCGCCGCGCCCGGCCACTGCCCAGGCCCGGGCCATTGCCGCCTGGACCAGCGACCTGGTGCTGGCCGGCACTCAAGTCACCTATCACTCGGACCTGAAGGCGCCGGACAAACTGTCCTGGCAACAGGCCGTGGAGCAGGCCCGGTCTGGGCAACGCTACGACGCCATCCTGCTGCACGCCTATCCCCGGGCCAGCCTCAGCCGCTGGGACAACCCCGTGGCCTCCTGCGAACCCTTGCCGGCGGCCCAGGAGTGGCTGCTGCAGCAGCGCCGGCGCTGGCGCCAACCGCTGGAGCAAGAGATCGGCTACAACGAAATCAGCCAGTTCGCCGTGTGCCGCCTGAGTTTCGGCCGGCCCTACGTCGACCGTGAACGGCAACGCATCTATGTGCGGGGCGTGCTCTCGCTGCAAGACCGCCTCGACCTGACTCACGAATACCTGCACCTGGCCTTTGAAGCTCATCCCAACGGCCAGGATGAAACCTACATCGAAGGGCTCGCCCGTCATCTTTTATTGGAATAGGCCATGAAACTTCCTGCTCCCCCGGTCCTCCTGTTCCTTTGTGGAATGTTCAGCCTGCCCATGGCCCTGGCCGACAGCGGCATCCAGCTCGACACCCCAAGGGCGGCTGGCGCACTCGAGCCATGGATGGTGAACAGTACATTCAGGAGGTCAACTACCCGGCCTCCTCGGTGAATACCCCCCAGGGCCAGGCCGATACCGCGCGTATTCGCGGGCAGATCAAGGGTGCGCCCAAGGCGAACAAAGAGCCCGGCAAGCTGATCGTCAATGGCGTCAGCATGCCGCTCAAGTTCGATGAGCAAGGCAGCTTCGACCGGCCGTACGCCTTCCCCAACGGCAGCAACAGCGTCGAAGTGCGCAGCCCGGATGGCCAGCAGCGCAAGCGCGTGCAGTTTCTCAACACCGGCGGTGGCGTGACCCCGCCCAAGTTGCGCGTGCTGCTGTCCTGGGACAGCGACAACACCGACCTCGACCTGCACCTGGTAACCCCGGACGGCGCGCACATCTGGTACGGCGACCGCGTGGCTCCCAACGGCGCGACCCTGGATGTGGACGTGACCACGGGCTACGGCCCGGAGATCTTCTCCATGCCGGCGCCGCTCAAGGGCCAGTACCTGGTCTATGTGAACTACTACGGCGGGGGCTATCGCAGCGATGACGATGAGGACGGCGGCCAGGAAAACGCCGTGCAGCCCCTGACCACGGCCCAGGTCACGGTGATTACCGAAGAAGGCACGCCGGATGAAAAGAGCGAGTCCTTCATCGTGCCAATGCGTGCCCCCGGAGAACTGACCCTGGTGCGCAGTTTCAGCTATCCATGATCGAGCTCAACCTATCCGGCGGCCCGGGCATTCGTTTATTGCCCTGAGACAATACCAATGTCCGGTATTTGCCTTGCAATGAATCACCATTCATTGGCAGGGAAATGCAGAGCATGGGTAGCTTTCAAACGTGGTTGAAGTGCTGTGTGGTGGCCGGCAGCTGTGCCTCCGGCCTGGTGTTGGCCGCCGGGGCCGATGGCTTGCAGAGGGTCAAGGTTGACCTGGTGGCGCCGCCCCAGGTGCATGTCCATGAGCAGGCCGTCAACGGGCCGCCGAAGGTCGTGCAGTTCCGCATGAATGTGGAAGAGAAAAAGATGGTGGTGGATGACCAGGGCACCACCTTGCAGGCCATGACCTTCAACGGTTCCATGCCCGGCCCGACCCTGGTGGTGCACGAGGGCGACTACGTCGAGCTGACCTTGAGCAATCCGGCCAGCAACAGCATGCCCCATAACATCGACTTTCATGCGGCCACCGGGGCCCTGGGCGGGGCGGCCCTGACTCAGGTTTTGCCGGGGCAGGAAGTGGTGCTGCGCTTCAAGGCCGACCGCAGCGGAACCTTCGTCTACCACTGCGCACCACCGGGCATGGTGCCCTGGCACGTGGTCTCGGGCATGAGCGGGACCTTGATGGTGCTACCGCGCGAAGGCCTGAAAGACCCTGCCGGCAAACCCTTGCACTATGACCGCGCCTACACCATCGGCGAGTTCGACCTGTACATTCCCAAGGACAAGGACGGGCACTACAAGTCCTACCCGGACCTGGCCTCCAGCTACCAGGACACCCGCGAGGTGATGCGTACGTTGACCCCGAGCCATGTGGTGTTCAACGGACGGGTTGGCGCTCTGACCGGGGCCAACGCGCTGACCGCCAAGGTCGGCGAAAGCGTGCTGTTCATCCACTCCCAGGCCAACCGCGACAGCCGCCCGCACCTGATTGGCGGCCATGGCGACTGGGTCTGGACCACCGGCAAGTTCGCCAATGCCCCGCAACGCAACCTGGAGACCTGGTTCATCCCCGGCGGCTCGGCGTTGGCGGCGCTCTACACCTTCAAGCAGCCGGGCACCTACGTGTACCTCAACCACAACCTGATCGAGGCCATGGAGCTGGGGGCGCTGGCCCAGGTCAAGGTCGAAGGGCAGTGGGACGATGACCTGATGACCCAGGTAAAGGCCCCCGGGCCCATTACTCCGGCCAAGTGATGGCGGCCGGGGCTCAGGCCCCGGCACCTGGCATCAGAGGTTCAGGGCGAACTTCAGGTAGCCCGCATACGCCTGGCGCCAGTCGTCCTGGAAGGTATGGCCTTGCTCATGCTCATGGCTCTGGACCTGGTTGCCGGGTTCCAGGGCCTGTTGCGTGGCGGCGGTGAGCTTCTGGTTGCTCTCGTGCTCCTTGGCGCCATGGACGATGACGATGCGCTTGTCCCGGGCCTTGGTTTCGCCGAAGGGAATCCGGTAGCCGCCGGGTGACAGCAGCAGCGCGCCGCTGTAGTGCTGCGGGTACTCGGCGATCAGGTGCGAGGCGTGCTCGGCACCTTGGGAGAAACCCATCAGGACGATGCGCGAGCGATCGATACGGGTCTGCTTTTCCAGTTTCTTCAGCGCTGCGCTGACCGCTTCTTCGGTCGGCGCTACCGAATGCTGCTGCCACATGAACTGGTGCTCATCGCGCTTGAGAGTGCCGTTGATGCCCACCAGCACGGCGTTCTCTCCCACAAGGTCCGTGCGCATGTCGATGCCGTCGCTGCCTTCGGTACCGAACCCCGACAGCCAGACCACTACCGGCCAGCCCTCGCTCGGGGTCTTGCCCTGGGGAATGCTGAAGGCCGCAAGGCCCGCATCCCTGGCCTTGGCCGGGTAGTTTTTCTCGGCGGCCTGCAACAGCTTCTTGTAGGCCGGGTCCTGCTGCAACGATTCCAGTTCGTCGTCTTCCTTGAGCAGCACCAGCTGCCAGAAGCCACGCTCGCGGGCCTGGTCGAGGTATTCGGCGGCGCGCTTGTTCTTGTCCATGGCCGCCAGGCTGCCGGCGGCCTGGTAGGAGGCGTAGGCATTCTTCGGATCGAGGCGGGCAGCGGTCAGGTAATAGGCGAGGGCGCCGGCGTAGTTGTCGTGCTGGCTCTTCTCATTGTCCCCGGCCTCGATGAAATCCGCTGGCGTGGCTTCGTCCAGGTACAGGTTGGCCATGCCGGCCAGGCCTTGCCAGCGCCCCTTGGCGACGTCCTGTTGCGCATCGGCATGGGCCCAGGAACTGCTGAGGCTGAGAACGCTGAACAGCGAGAGAAATGACAGGGGCAGGCGTACTGCGGCCGGCAACGACATGACTGAGAGTCCTTTTTCAGTGAAGGAGGTCCCGGGCCGTTGCCCGAAACGGCGCGCAGCTTAGCATGGCGGATCGCCCGGATGGACGACCCGCGCTGTGGCCGGAGTCAGCGCCGAAGCGGTAGGTCAATCGCTCTGGTCGGCGGTGGAAATCACTTCATCGATCTTCCAGCAGCCCTTGTCCTTGATCATCCGCACATCGACGATCTGGGTGGTGTCCGGGGTGTTGCCCAACGTCACTTGCTCCTTGGCGCTGGAGCCCTGGACTTGTGGTTCGCTGACCTTGATCTGGGTCAGCCACTCATCCATGTAGTCCTGGGCCTTGAGGAAGTAGTCCTCTTCCAGGCCGTCGGGGCTGGCCATCTGTTTCTTGATCTTGGTGATCAGCGAGTCGGAGACGTACTTCTTCATTTCCGCCACGTTGTCGGTCAACGGATCCTTGTCTTCGCTGAAGGTTTGCAGGTACCAGCTATAAAACGCCTGGGTTGCGGGCTTTGGCGAACTGGCGCAGTCGGCCAGGGCGACTGACTGATGCATGGCGACCGCTGCCAGCAGCGAGCAGAACAGCATTCTCATGGAGGACCCCTTACGGATGGCGATAGATTTTATAGGCAGGTTTCTGCACCCGGTAGGAATGCCCCGGGTAGAAACCGTGCAGTTGCTTGAAGTCTGACACCCAGAGTGTGCCGTTGAACATCGCCATGTGACCGTGGGGGTGCCCGGGAATGGGCTGGATGATCACCACATCGCCCGCTGCGGGCGTCTGGCCGGCCGGTTGTTCGATGAAACCGGCAGAAGTCAATGATGAGCCGAAGTCCTTGGCCGAGTGCTTCCTGTGCAGAATTACCCCACCGCCACCGGCTTCGATCGCCTGGCGAGTATAGGCCGCACAGCGCCCCGTACTACCGGCGTGAGCGTGAGCGTTCAAGTGACTGATAGCGGCTTCTTTATTCCACATTCCTTGTCATCCGAGAGTCCTGGAGAGCGGCGAGTTTATTCTTGCCCAAGGGCGCCGGAAATACTGGCCAAGTGCCTTATTTGCCGCCTTTGGGGGGCGTATCACAGTTATCCCGCTGATTGGCAAAACCACGCAGGAGCCAGGCGGCCTGGTCGTTCAGTCCGACTGCAACTCCAGGGCGCTGCGCGATACCGTGTGCACTCGGTTGCGCCCCTGGTGCTTGGCGTCATACAGGGCTTCGTCGGCCAGGGACAACAGGCGCGGCAGGTCGTAGCCCCGGGTTTCACTGCTGACCACACCGATGCTGACGCCGAGCAGCCCGGGTTCCAGCAGAGGCAAGCGGGCAAAAGCCTGGCGAACCCGCTCGGCTACCGTTACTGCGGCCTGCTCATCGGTCGCGGCCAGGAGGCAGGCGAACTCTTCACCGCCAATGCGGGCAAATACGTCTTTTGTACCCAGGGTTTCTGCAAGCACCTGGCTGAATGCGACCAGCACCTGGTCGCCGGTCTGATGACCGTAGGCGTCGTTCAGGCGCTTGAAATGGTCCAGGTCGCACAGCAGCAAGGCCATTGGTGAGCCCCGGCGCTGGCATTCGATCAGCATCCGCTCGCCATTGACCATGAACGCCCGGCGGTTGCCAATACCGGTCAGGGCGTCGCAGAAGGCCGCCGCCTTGAAGCGCAGTTCGACTCGTTCCTTGACCATGCACAGGGTCACGTAGGCAATGCCGATCACATACAGCATCGATTCGAACAGCATGAAGGAGAAGAGTGGCACCCCGGCACCGTAGCCTTTGAGCGCCTGATCCATGGCCACGCCCTGGTCAATAACGGCGCGCACAATGTAGTACGTGGTGTGCAGCAGGGTCAGGACCACCGCCGGCATATAGGCGACCTCCAACTGCTGACGGCTGCGCCAGAACTCCAGCAGGGTCAGCACGCCATAGGCCGCCGCCAGTAGCGAATACACCGAGACCCGAACCGGCATTGACTGGTAGAACGCCGGCACCACACACAGGATCAGCCAGATGCCGGCCCCAGCCAGCAGGCCCGGGACATGGGGGCGACGCCCGGCGAAGACGCGCATCGCTGTCCAGTTGAGGCCGGCACTCAGCAGCAGGACCACGTTGCCGAGGATTTTCGGCACGAAGTCCATGCCCATGTCGCGCAGGCTGACCAGCACCACGCCCACCGCCGCCAGCAGCATCATGCCGCCCAGATAAGCCAGTGGCCGCTCACGGGTTTCCCGTAGCCAGGCGTGGAAGGTCAGCAGGCTCATCAGAAAGAAAATGAACACCGAGACTACGAGCAGGGTGGGGATGTGCAGGGCCATGTCCGGAATTCTCGTTAACGTCGCGCTCAAGGGGCAGGAGTCGAAGCCGGCCGTTGCAGAGCGGGCGAATTGCCATCAATGGGCGGGATTGTAGCGAGAACGTGAGGGCCTTGGTGTGGGGAGCAAGGAGTGAAGGGCCTAGCGGAACCTCCCGCAAAGCGCGTTGCCCTGGTAACCGTGCGCGATTGGCCCGAGGAACATGAATGGGCCACAGGCGTAGAAGTCCGAACTGACTTTCTGGTTCACATACAGCAATGCAGCTTCGGCGCCGTTTATATCGTTGCCGTACGAGGTGGCGCTGTAGGACTCGCAAACCGGCAGTTTCAGCGGGATTGGCAGGATCACGAGCAAAACGGTGGTGCCGCACCACTGGCGTTCGGCGGGGCTCTTCTGCGTGCGGGTGATGACCGGGGTCATGGAGTGGCCCACCAGCGTTTGGTGAGCGTCGGTCTTGGTGACTTGCCTTTCGGGCATATCCATCCAGGCACCCACGCACCCGCAAAGGCCAAGGGCTGTCAGCGCCGCTAGCAATGCACCGTTGATGGCTCGCCGCAGGGGCTGAAAATTCACCGCAGGGGATCTTGTGGGAGCTGCAAAGCTGCGTAGGTCGTGCATCCTGCACCTGCTGTAGGAGTGGCCGGTCCTTCCCGTGCCCGGGTTCCAGGCATTAAAAAGCCGGCTTGTGGCCGGCTTCTCGGGGACTGGCTTGGTTCATTTTTGGTAAACCGCACCAGCCTTCAAAACGTACACCCAGCTCTTGCGGCTGGCTGTGGGACTGGGCGAGAAAGTCATCCGCTTCGTCAGGCGCTCTGACCGCTTCAAGGGTCGATGCGCAAATGTGGGGCGCAGCATACGCATATTCGCCGGGAATTCCCAGTGCGAAGCGCGTTCCAGAGGCCTTGAAGCAGTAAAAAGTGCGAAGAATATGTTGCTGGATGCGTGGTCGGCCGAGGAAGCGGTTCACCGGCAAGCGGGCGCCAGCAGGCAATTGGTGCTGCGTGCAGGCATAAAAAAGCCCCGGATGACCGGGGCTCTTTCTTGAAGCCTGTTGCTCCAAGCGTGCAGTTGCTTCTTAGCCTTTGTAGGCAGCAACCGACTTCAGGATCTCGGCGCGGGCTGCATCGGCATTGCCCCAACCGTCGATCTTCACCCACTTGCCTTTTTCGAGGTCTTTGTAGTTCTCGAAGAAGTGCTTGATCTGTTCCAGCAGCAGGGCTGGCAGGTCGGTGTATTCCTTCACGTCGACATACAGCTGGGACAGCTTGTCGTGTGGTACCGCGATCACTTTGGCATCGCCGCCGCCGTCGTCGGTCATGTTCAGGATGCCCACTGGACGGGCACGGATCACCGAGCCTGGCGCTACTGGGTAAGGGGTCACGACCAGTACGTCGAGGGGGTCGCCGTCGTCAGCCAGGGTGTTGGGGATGAAGCCGTAGTTGGCCGGGTAGAACATCGGGGTGGCCATGAAGCGGTCAACGAACAGGCAGTCGCTGTCTTTGTCGATTTCGTACTTGATCGGCGCGTGGTTGGCCGGGATTTCGATAGCGACGTAGATGTCGTTCGGCAGGTCTTTGCCCGCCGGAATCTTGCTGTAGCTCATTGGGCGTTGCCCCCGTTAGTTGACCAAATGACTTGGCCGGATTGACCAAAAAGTGGCGGCGATTATAGACACACTCCGCTACCGATGCCACGTGCCAAGGGTCGTAGAACCTTGGTTGTACTGTGTTGCGGGCGTGTTCGGGTTTACCGAGCGACCGGCGGCCTGGTTGTCAGGTAACCGGTCTTCAGATGAACAGCTTAAATAGCGCGACAGGACATTAGTGGTGCGTTTGATAGACCGGATCTTCTGCTTGAAGTTGCTGTAACCGGGCCAGTGGATTCTGCCGATAAAACAGCTGTAGTTGTGCATAGACTTTCGGATAGGCCGCCACCAGCAAGTCCGGGGCGCTGAAGAAGTATTCGCTGGTGACGGCGAAGAATTCCGCCGGGTTTTCCGCGGCGTAGGGGTCGATGGCGGTTTCTGCGTCCGGATTGCGGTCCAGTTGGTGGTTGAGGTCGTCGTAGGCGCTTTGCATCACTTGCGCCCACTCGCTGACCCGCATGTCGCTGTGCAGCGGCGGCAGGCCGTTGGCGTCGCCGTTGAGCATGTCCAGCTTGTGGGCCAGTTCGTGGATCACCAGGTTGTAGGCTTCCCAGCCACCGCTGGCCAGGACTCCGGGCCAGGCGAGGATGACCGGCCCCTGCTGCCAGGCTTCGCCACTGTGCTCGCCATCCCATTCGTGCTCGATACCGCTGGCGTCGCGATGGCGTTGCGGGCTGAGGAAGTCGTCGGGGTAAAGGATGATTTCGTGGAAGCCCTGATACCAGTTCAGGTCCCCCAGGTGCAGCAGCGGCAGCTGTGCCTGGGCCGCCAGTAGCAGGCGCTGTTCCTGATGCAGCTCGACCCCGGGCAGGGCGGTGAGGTGCTTGTCGTCGAGAAACAGCACGCTGGCCTCGCGCAGCCACTGGTCCTCGGCGGCGCTGATGCCGTCGAGGAAGGGCAGGTGCTGGCGTACCCGCTGCCAGGTTTCATCGCTGACCGGGTGCCTGGCCAGCCGGCGCTTGCGGCGCCAGGCGCTGAGGGACCACATGGTGCTTAGCGGGTTTCGGCTTTTTCGGTACTGCGGCCAAAACGGCTGCGCAGTACGCCAATGATCATCGGCACCAGGGACAGGAGGATGATGGCCACCACCAGCAGCGAGAGGTTTTTCTTGATGAAGGGCACGTTGCCGAAGAAGTAGCCCAGGGTCACCAGGCCGCCGACCCAGAGGATGGTGCCGGCCACGCTGAAAGCGAAGAACCGTGGGTAAGGCATGCGCGCCACGCCGGCGACGAAGGGCGCGAAGGTGCGGATGATCGGCAGGAAGCGCGCCAGGGTCACGGTCTTGCCGCCGTGCTTTTCATAGAAGTCGTGGGTTTTCTGCAGGTAGTCGCGACGGAAGATCTTCGAGTTGGGGTTGCTGAACAGCCGTTCCCCTGCCGTTCGTCCAATCACATAGTTGGTGCTGTCGCCAAGGATCGCCGCCAGCATCAGCAGGCCGCCCAGCAGCACCGGGTCCATGCCGCCGCCTGCGGCCACCGCGCCGGCGATGAACAGCAAGGAGTCGCCGGGCAGGAAGGGGGTTACCACCAGGCCCGTCTCACAGAAAATCACCAGGAACAGGATGGCGTAGATCCAGGGCCCGTAGTTGGTCACCAGCATGTCGAGATAAACGTCGAGATGAAGGATTAGGTCGATCGGGTTGAAATCCATTGGGGCACCTGTGATGACAGCCTGGCTCGGCAGGCCTGTGCGATGACTCGGAGAAAGGGACTACAGGGGTGTGTAGCTTTTCTTACGATCCGAAAAGGTCGGCATTATAAGGGCTGACAAGTGAAATGCGTGTTCAGATTGTAGCGGGGCGTTTCGGCTTGGCCGGTGCTTGGTAGGTTGCCGGGAGGGCGCGCGTCAGGGGCGGAAATACCAAAGCGGCCCTGGGGCCGCTGTCTGCAGAGTCAGTCGTCGCTGAGGGGCAGGACGTAGTTCTTGAACTCGGTATCTTCGCGAAAACCCATGGACTCGTAGGTTTTGCGTGCCACTTCGTTGTTGCTGCTGGTGGACACCCGTAGGCGCACGGCGTTGGTTTCCTTGGCCATCTTCTTCGCGGTGCGCATCAGGTTGTCCGCCACCAGCTGGCGTCGGGCGTCTTCGGCAACGTAGATATCGTTGAGAATCCACACACGCTTGAGGGAGAGGGAGGAAAAGCTCGGGTACAGCTGGCAGAAGCCCAGCAATTTGTTGCTGTCGTCGTCGGCCAGGGCCAGGTAGATCACCGATTCCTTGCGCCGCAGGCGTTTTTCCAGGAAGGCCCTGGACGAATCCGGGTAGGGCAGTGCGCCATAGAATTCGCGGTATTTGACGAATAAGGGGGTCAACAGATCCAGGTGCTCGAGGGTTGCTTGAGTAATCCGCATGGTGGCTCTCAACTTCAAGTGGATGTGACGGCACAGGTTGGATGACTCGGGCAGCCGTGTTGCGATGCTGCCCAAAGCGGCGAAAAAGCGCAATCGTCTTGCAAAATCACGCTTGGGGCGGGCCCAGGAGGAAGTTGCCCTTCATATCTGCCGGCTCGTCGCTGTCCAGGGTCTGCACTTGCGCCTCGTCTTTGAGGTTCACCCCCGACAGTTGGCGGCGGCAGGCTTCACGCATCAGGTAGAGCAGGCGGTGAGCGGCCATGCCGTAGCTCAGGCCCTCCAGGCGCACATTGGAGATGCAGTTGCGATAGGCGTCGGTGAGGCCGATTTTCGGCTGGTAGGTGAAGTAAAGCCCCAGGCTGTCGGGGGAACTGAGCCCCGGGCGTTCGCCGATCAGGATCACCGTCATCTTCGCCCCCAGCAGTTGCCCGACCTCGTCGGCCACCGCCACCCGGCCCTGTTCCACCAGCACCACGGGCGACAGCGACCAGCCTTCGGCGGCGGTCTGTTCCTCCATGCGTGCCAGAAATGGCAGGGTATGGCGATGCACCGCCAGGGCCGACAGGCCATCGGCTACCACCACTGCCAGATCGAACCCGCCGGGATGGGCGCTGGCGTAGTCGCGCAGGGCCTGGGCCGAGTCGTCACTGAGCCGGCGTCCCAGGTCGGGGCGTTGCAGGTAGCTGTGGCGGTCGGTGGCGGCGCTGTGCAGCAGCAGGCTGTCACGTCCGCGCTCGGCCAATTGAGCGCTCAGGCCGGCGTGGTCGAAGGGCAGGTGCACGGCGTCCCGGGCCTGGGCGTGGGCGTATTGGAAGTCCAGTTGAGCATCGGTGGGCAGGCTGGTGCCGGTACGGCCCAGGGCAATGCGTGCCGGAGTCAGACGGCGCAGTTCCAGCCAGGGGTTCTGCGAATCGGTCGGGTGTTTTTGCATGAGCCTGTTCCTTATCCCAACTGGGCCAGCGCCTGGCGGAAAGCCGGCGGCAGGTTGTTGCCGAAATGCACCTTGCCGTCGGCCTGGGTGAAGATGCCGGTCCTGGCCAGCCATTGCTCGAATTCGGGAGCGGGTTTCAGGCCAAGGGTCTGCCGGGCATAGAGCGCGTCGTGGAAGGACGTGGTCTGGTAGTTGAGCATGATGTCGTCGGACCCGGGGATGCCCATGATGAAGTTGATTCCTGCCACCCCCAGCAGGGTCAGCAGGTTATCCATGTCGTCCTGGTCGGCTTCGGCGTGGTTGGTGTAGCAGATGTCACAGCCCATGGGCACGCCCAGCAGCTTGCCGCAGAAGTGGTCTTCGAGGCCGGCGCGGATGATCTGTTTGCCGTTGTAGAGGTATTCCGGGCCGATGAAGCCGACAACGGTGTTGACCAGGAACGGCTTGAAGTGCCGGGCCACGGCATAGGCGCGGGTTTCGCAGGTCTGCTGGTCGATGCCGAAGTGGGCGTTGGCCGACAGGGCGCTGCCCTGGCCGGTCTCGAAGTACATCAGGTTCTGCCCGAGGGTGCCGCGGTTCAGGCTCAGGCCTGCTTCATAGCCTTCCTGGAGCACGTTGAGGTTGATGCCGAAGCTGGCATTGGCCGCTTCGGTGCCGGCAATCGATTGAAAGACCAGGTCCAGGGGCACGCCGCGATTGATCGCCTCGATGGAGGTGGTGACGTGGGTCAGCACGCAGGCCTGGGTGGGGATCTCGTAGCGCTGGATGATGGCATCGAGCATTTCCAGCATGGCGCAGATCGAGGCGATGCTGTCGGTGGCCGGGTTGATGCCGATCATCGCGTCGCCGTTGCCGTACAGCAGGCCGTCGAGAATGCTTGCGGCGATGCCCGCCGGCTCGTCGGTGGGGTGGTTGGGCTGCAGGCGGGTGGACAGGCGTCCACGCAGCCCCAGGGTGCCGCGAAACTTGGTCACCACGCGGATCTTCTGCGCCACCAGGATCAGGTCCTGCACGCGCATGATCTTCGACACCGCGGCGGCCATTTCCGGGGTCAGGCCCGGCGCCAGGGCCCGCAGGCTCTGTTCGTCGGCGGCGTCACTGAGCAGCCAGTCGCGAAAGCCGCCCACGGTCAGGTGGCTGACCGTGGCGAAGGCCTCGCGGTCATGGGTGTCGATGATCAGCCGGGTGACTTCGTCGGACTCATAGGGAATCAGCACCTCTTCGAGAAAGTGCTTGAGGGGGATATCCGCCAGGGTCATCTGGGCGGCAACCCGCTCGCCGTCGTTGAGGGCGGCAACCCCGGCCAGAAAGTCGCCGGAACGGGCCGGGCTGGCCTTGGCCATGACGTCCTTGAGGCTGTCGAAGCGATAGGTCTGAGAACCTACGCTGTGGGAAAATTGGGCCATCTCAGTCTCCGTTTCAACGATGTAGGGGCGTTGCCGAGTGCTGGCGGATCATCAGGATGCCACCTTCTTCAGCAGGTTTTCCAGACGGTTGCCGGCAGCCCGGTGATGGAGGATGGCAAAGGCCTTTTCCGCCACCAGGCTGCCGCCTTCCAGCGGCGGCAGGCCACCGCTGTAGATGTTCGAGATCACTGTGTATTCATAGCGAATGTCGGCATTGCCGCTGAACTGGGCGGCGGCGCGGCGCGCCTGGTCGTCCGGCAGGCGGTAGCCCAGATAGGCGGACATGCTCCGTGAGGCCAGGGCATCGCCGCCGGGCCGCTCGCCGATCAGCACGATGATCAGCTGGGGTTGCAGGGCCTCGCCCACCGACTCCGCCAGCTTGACCCGGCCATAGGGCGCGAGGATTGGCTGGCCGATGCGCAGCTCGCGACTCAGCAGGCCATCCATCAGCACCGGCAGCAGCTCGGGAATGTTGTGGTGGATGGCCTCGGCGCTGAGGCCGTCGGAAATCACGATCTGCACGTCGTTGTATTCCGGTTTAAGGCGCCGCAGCACTTCCTCGGTCAGCCGCGCGCCCAGCTCCGGGTCTTGCAGGTGAGCCAGCTTGTCCGGGGCAGCGGTACGCAGCTCGCGCAGGGCAATGGCGCCGATTTCGCTGGGGCGCAAGTCGACGTAGATTGCCTCGCGGGCCACTGCCAGGTTGGCGCGCACCGTACGCGACACGCTGTTGGCCGGGCGCGGCCCGGCGTTGTCGAAGCCGTAGGTGGCCGGGGTGGATTCCAGCAGGCGCTGGAAGTCGATGTCCGACTGGCAGAAAATCCGCGGGTTGCCCCAGTTCGGCCCGCGTTCCACGTTGCCGTGGGCGTCTTCCTGGAAAATCCCCTTGCCCAGGGCCCAGCGCAGGTATTCCGGGGCCGGTGCCAGGTCGTGCACCTCGCGCAGGGTCTGGTTGTCGTGGGCGCTGGTGTCGAAGTAGGCGAGCATGCGGTCGGTGCTCAGGTACACGTCCATGAAGAAGTTGGCGCCTGCGGCAGTCAGCAATTCGGTGGCCATCTGCTGGCCTTCCAGGGTCACTTGCGAGTGCAGGGTGTAGCAGGGGGCCATGCCCATGGGCAGCCCCAGCAACTTGCCCATGAACTGGTCCTGCAGGCAGGAATAGGTCATCTCGAAGTTGTCGAGGTGGGTTTCCGGGCCGATGAAGCCGGTGACGTTGTTCACCATGTACGGCCGGTAGCGCCGGGCAAGCCCGTAGCACAGGGCTTCGCAGGTGGTCATGTCGATGCCTTCGTGCTTGCCGTAGGTCAGCTCGCTGCCCTGGCCAGTCTCGAAGTACATGAAGTTTTCCGCCACGTCCCGCAGCGGGCCGCGCTCGGCCATGGTCTGCCAGGCCTGGTCCAGCAGTTGCACGGTAACGTCGAACTCGTCGGTCAGGGTACGTTCGGTGCCCGCCAGGCTCTGGAACATGATCTCCACTGGAGCGCCCTGGTCGAGGCAGGCCAGTTGGGTCTTGATATGGGACAGCACGCAGATTTGGGTGGGTGCTCCGGTTTCCCGGCGCAGCTTGTCCAGGTGGTGGAGCGTGGCGCTGATGTTGTCCACGGTGTCGATGGCCGGGTTGAGGCCGATCAACGCGTCCCCCGAGCCCATGCTCAGGCCGGTGTAGACCAGCAGGGTGATGCCGCTGAGGTTGTCGGTGGGATGGTTGGGCTGCAGCCGCGACGACAGGGTGCCGGGCAGGCCCACCAGGGTTCGGGCCTTGGCGGCCGCGCCACTCTTGAGCTTTTTCGACAGCAGGATCAGTTCATGCACATCCAGCAGCTTGGCCAGGGCGGCCACCATTACCCCGGTCAGGGCGCGGCCGATGCGGCGTATTTCGGTGCCGTGGCTGCGCAGCAGGCGATCTTTCAGGGCGCCCAGGGTAAGAGGGGCGATTTCCCCGAACACTTCGTGGTCGATGTCGTAGTTGACCTGCATGACACTGTCGATATGGCCGTGGCGGTCGGTCAGCGGGTGCTGGAAATAGTGATCCAGGGTCAGTTCCGAGAGCACCTTGCGCGCTGCTTCGCGAGTGATTTCATCCACGGCGGCCAGCCCCGCCACACGGTCCCCTGCCTTGCTGATGTCGGCGGCGCCGAGCACCGCCTTGAGGCTGTCGAAGGCGATCTGGCGATCCAGCACCCGGGTGCTGTAGCCACGTTCGGCCGGGACGACGGGAAGGCGGATGTGCTGCAGTTCGGTGAGTGACATGGCAAGACTCTCCTTGGCCGGCATCGGCATCAGTGCACACCGTAAAAGGCGACGGGCACTATGTGCTGATGGGGTGTTCCCAGATTGATGAAGTGCGCCGAGCGTTCACGTACTTCGTCGATGACGATCAGGTTGCAAGAACTGCGCCCCCAATCCGTGGCGTAGTTGCCCAGGACCTTGCCGACGTTGCTCTCCAACAGCAGCACCAGCGGCCATTGGGGCGCCGGGCGGGCAGTGCCCAGGGCCCGGCACAGCAGGGCGCCGAGGTGGCGTATTTCTTCCAGGCCCGGCGCCTGGCCGCCATCGAGCAATTGCAGGCAGGCACCGTCGCGGCTGCTCAGGGCCAGTTCCAGGGCCGCCTCCAGTTGCTGCCGGGAGGCGCGTACCGATAGACGGGCAACGATGGGCAGGTCCTTGAGCGGCAGTGCTTCGGGCCGGGGCAGGAACAAGGTGCTGCCGGAGATTTCGGTGTTGTGCAGGGTCAGCCCGTAGACCGTGGCCCGGCCACGGTTTTCCGGGACCAGGCGGCGGGCGTCACGCACCAGCCGCGGCTGGCGGGCAATGGCCAGGGCCAGGTCGATGCCCAGGTCGCCGTAGTGGGTGGTGCCGGGCAGGGTTTCACCCTGCAAGTGCCGATACAGCAACTCGCCGACGCCACCGGAAAAGGTCAGCGCCACATCAGGTTCGTGAGCCGGCAGGTTCAGCGGCAGTTGCTCCGTCAACCGGCCCAGCGGGCTGGCGAAGAACGCTCGGTCCCCCGACACGAGCGCCAGCAGGGCGTCGATGTACCAATCCAGCACGGCCTGCAGTTGTGAGCTGTCGAGGAGTTGTCCGGATGTTTTGCCAATCGCCAGGTGATCGAGCAGGGCCCGGCCGAACTCCGACATTCCGCTGAGCCGATAGCTGCCCGGCTCGAATTGCAGGTGCCGGGCACCGATGAAATGGCAACCGCTGGCCAGCACACTGCCCTCCAGGCCCCAGGCGGCATTGGTGGTGCCACCGCCGATATCCAGGTTGAGCATGGGCTGCTGCGCGTGAAAGCGGCTCAGGGCCGAGCAACTGCCCATGAACGCCAGCCAGGACTCCAGGCCGCCATCGTCGGCACGGGTGATCAGTGCGTTACCGATCAGTTGCCCCACCAGTTGCGCCAGGGCCTGGGCGTTGTGCCGCCGGGCCGCCAGCCCGGTGATGATCACCCCGCCGGAAAACAACTGCTGCGGGCGCACGTCCGCCTGTTCAAGCCAGGTTTCGATCAGGCCGCGGATCGCGGCTTCATCGATGACCTCATCCTTGAAGGGCGTGAACACCGGGTCGCCGCGAAACAGCACCCGGGGTTCGTTGAGGGCCATGCGCCCGGTGATGCAGTGGCTGCTGAGGCTGGCCTGGGCAATCAGCACGCTGCTGGTGGTGGACCCGAAGTCCAGCCCCAGCAGCAAGACCTGGGCGCCGCCGGTGAAGGCTTGCATGCAGGCGTTCCTCGCCGCGCCGGAGTCAGGCCGTGGCCTTCTGGCCTGCCGGTTCCGGGGTTTCCAGGGCCGTGCCGCCCAGGTACTCGCCTTCGCCGATGATTCCGGCAGCCCGGTCCTGGGCTTCCAGTTGCAGGGCCTTGGGCACCGACAGCCAATAGGCCAGTCCCACCGCGACGAAGCCGGCGCTGATCTTGCCGATCAATACCGGGAGGATGATGGTCGGCTGGAAGTTGGCGGTGAAGGACAGGTGGTCCCCCAGCAGGAAGGCGGCGCAGACACCGAAGGCGATGTTCACCACCTTGTCCTTGGGCGGCATGAAGCGCACCAGGCGGAACATGGCCAGGATGTTGGCGATGGTGGCCAGCATGCCGGCACTGCCTACCGCGCTGAGGCCGATCTTGCCGCCGAGGTTTTCCAGGGGCTTGCCCAGGTACTTGCGCAGCAGGTAGACCATGGGGAAGGCGCCGGCCAGCATGATGCCGATGTAGCCGGCGGTTTCCAGGGCGCGGGTCTGGTCCTCGGCGTCGGCGATGATCGGGTGGAAGCCCCAGCCGCCAAACACCGCGGAGAAGGCCCCGGTGAAGTACTCGACGATGGAGAACACCAGTACCAGCTTGATCGCCGCGTCCATGGCCCGGCCGAAGATGATGAAACCCTTGATCATCATGTCCGGCAAAAAGCGCAGGCCCAGGGCCAGGGCCACGACGAAGATCAGGATCGGCAGCAGGTTGGCGAAGATGCTGCCCAGGCCCAGGGCCAGTTGGTAGCTGGCTTCGCCGCTGGTGCTGACCAGTTCGCGTACCTGCGGGTTGCTGAAGGCCAGGATCAGGCTGGCGATCATTACGCCCACGGGAATGGTGAGGATCCCGGACATGATCCCCAGGGCCATGTACTTGTGGTCGCGCTTGTCGAGCATCGCCAGGCCCATGGGGATCGAGAAGACGATGGTGGCGCCACCCATGAAGCCGGTGATCAGCGCCATTACCAGCGCTTCCTTGCTGGCGGCCAGGGCCGAGGCCAGCTGATAGCCGCCCATGTCCGAGGCGATGATCATGGTCGCCGCCAGGGCCGGATCGGCTCCCAGGGAATTGAAGAACGGTCCGAATACGGTTTCGATGACCACGGTGAGATAGGGGATGGAGGCCATGATGCCCGCGGCCGGCACGAAGATGTAGCCGGTGGCGTGAATGCCTTCCATGAATTCCTTGCCCAGGCCTCGCTCGCTGTCATAAATGGCGGCGAAGGCGCCAAGTACGGCGCAGAGCATGATGAGGTAGAGCACGTAGTTGCCGATCTGATCCATTGCGTTTGTCCCTTGTTATTGTTTTTCAAGCAGGGTCTGTGCACGACTGGTTTGGCGCAGAACTTCCGACAGCAGTGTCCCGTCCGGCAAGCCGTCGGCACCGGATCAGAGCAGGTGAACCTGTGCGGCAGGGCCGCGAAAAGGCCTCCCGGCGGCCTGGGCCGCCGGGAGGATCGATCAGAAGAAGCCCAGCGGGTTGATGTCGTAGCTCACCAGCAGGTTCTTGGTCTGCTGGTAGTGGTCGAGCATCATCTTGTGGGTTTCACGGCCGACACCAGATTTCTTGTAGCCACCGAACGCGGCGTGGGCCGGGTACAGGTGGTAGCAGTTGGTCCAGACGCGGCCGGCCTTGATCCCGCGGCCCATGCGGTAGGCGCGGTTGATGTCGCGGGTCCAGACCCCGGCACCCAGGCCGAACTCGGTGTCGTTGGCGATCGCCAGGGCTTCGGCTTCGTCCTTGAAGGTGGTGACGCTGACCACCGGGCCGAAGATTTCCTCCTGGAACACGCGCATCTTGTTGGTGCCCTTGAGCAGGGTCGGCTGGATGTAGTAGCCGCTGGACAGGTCGCCCTCGAGTTTTTCCACCTTGCCGCCGGTGAGCAGCTGCGCACCTTCGTTCTTGGCGATGTCGAGGTAGGAGAGGATCTTGTCGAACTGCTGCTCGGAAGCCTGGGCGCCGACCATGGTGTCGGTGTCCAGTGGGTCGCCACGCTTGATCTGCTCGATCTTCTTCATCACCACTTGCATGAATTCGTCGTAGATCGATTCCTGCACCAGGGCGCGGGATGGGCAGGTGCAGACTTCACCCTGGTTGAAGAATGCCAGCACCAGGCCTTCGGCGGCCTTTTCGATGAACTTGGGCTCGGCCTGCATGATGTCTTCGAAGAAGATGTTCGGCGACTTGCCGCCCAGTTCCACGGTGGACGGAATGATGTTCTCGGCGGCGCACTTCATGATGTGCGAGCCCACCGGAGTCGAGCCGGTGAAGGCGATCTTGGCGATGCGCTTGCTGGTGGCCAGGGCCTCGCCGGCTTCGCGGCCAAAACCTTGCACCACGTTGAGTACGCCGGGTGGCAGCAGGTCGCCGATCACTTCCATGAGCACGGTGATGCCCAGCGGGGTCTGCTCGGCGGGCTTGAGTACCACGCAGTTGCCCGCTGCCAGGGCCGGGGCGAGTTTCCAGGCGGCCATCAGGATCGGGAAGTTCCACGGGATGATCTGCCCGACCACGCCCAGGGGTTCATGGATGTGATAGGCCACGGTGTTGCCGTCGATTTCCGCAGCGCTGCCTTCCTGGGCCCGCAGGCAACCGGCGAAGTAGCGGAAGTGGTCGGCGGCCAGGGGAATGTCGGCGTTCAGGGTTTCACGCACGGCCTTGCCGTTGTCCCAGGTTTCGGTGATGGCCAGCAGTTCGAGGTTCTGTTCGATGCGGTCAGCAATCTTCAGCAGGATCAGCGAGCGCGCCTGCACCGAGGTCGCGCCCCAGGCGTCAGCGGCGGCATGGGCGGCGTCCAGGGCCTTGTCGATGTCTTCGGCAGTGGAGCGGGGGAATTCGGCAATCGGCTGGCCGTTGACCGGCGAGGTGTTGGTGAAGTACTGGCCTTTGACAGGCGCGACGAACTCGCCGCCGATGTAGTTACCGTATTTGCTCTTGAACGAAACGATAGCGCCTTCAGTACCGGGGTGTGCGTAACGCATGGTGGGTATCTCCTGGCTTTTATGCTTATGGGGGAGGACGCGCCGTAGCGCATATCAAGCGTAGAGCAAAGGTCGGGCCAGCGTGCTACAGGCCATATGCATCAAGGGTTTGCGGATGTTTCGAGGGGACCGCTACGGGGCGCTGTGACGGATCCGGTACAGGCTTGAGTGACAGTTTGTAACCTAAGTGGCACAACCTGTGACTCGGGAGTCAAGCCGGCATTGCAATGCAGCAGCGCCTGGAGGATGCTGGTTCGCGTGTCGAATCTTGTCGGACAAGTCTGATGAGCATTCCTCCTTCGTAGTCGATTGCAGCCCGGCAGTGGCGACAGTATTTCGTCTGAGCGTGACAGCGCAGCAGGAGAATAATAAGAAATGCACACTAGCAATTACTTGAGCCGGCATGCCCAGCAGGTGCTCACCGTGGCCCAGGGCAAGGCTCATTTGCAGGGCCCGGGCAGCGATCCTTCCATTGCCCGCTCCTGGCTGCGCTGCCTCGAGGACTATCATCTCGACCCGGCCCAGGTCATGGCCCCTACGGTGCTTGAACATGGCCGCCTGTTGGAGAGCCGCGAGCGCCTGCAAGATGTCTTGCAGATTGCCGGCACCGAGATGGCCAACCTGCACCAACAACTGTCCGGCGCCGGGCATGCGGTGCTGCTGACCGATGCCCGGGGCGTGATCCTCAACTGCATTACCGCCCCCAGCGAACGCAAGATCTTCGAGCATGCCGGACTGTGGCTGGGCGCCGATTGGAGCGAGGCCCGGGAGGGCACCAACGGCATCGGCACCTGCCTGGTGGAGCGTCAGCCGCTGACCATTCACCAGGGTGAGCATTTCCGTGGCCGGCACACCGGCCTGACCTGCTCTGCGAGCCCGGTGTTCGACCCCCATGGCGAGTTGCTGGCGGTGCTGGATGTGTCGTCGGCGCGCCAGGACGTGTCCCGGCAGAGCCAGTTCCACACCATGGCCCTGGTCAATCTGTCGGCGAAGATGATCGAGAGCTGCTATTTCCTGCGTTATTTCGAGAACCAGTGGCTGCTGCGCTTTCATCTGCAGGCGGAGTCGGTGGGGCTGTTCAGCGAGGGCCTGCTGGCGTTCGATGGCGATGGCCGGATCTGTGCGGTGAACCAGAGCGCCCTGAACCTGCTGGGGCATATTCGCGGCGGGTTGCTGGGCAAGCCGGTGGAAAGCTTTTTCGACTGCTCCCTGGATGAACTGCTCGGCCGCGCCAGTATCAATGCCAGCGCCAGTTGGCCATTGCGCACCCGGGACGGGCGACGCCTGTTCGCCTTGTTGCGCGGCCAGCCACAGCCGGCCGCACAACCAGCGGTGCTGCGGGCACCGCAGGCCATTGCGCCGGCGCGGCCCTCGGGGATCTGCCTGGGGGATGACGGCCTGCAGAACGATTTTCGCCGCGCCTCGCGAGTGTTCGAGCGCGATGTACCGTTGCTGATCAATGGCGAGACCGGCTCCGGCAAGGAGGCCTTCGCCAAGGCGGTGCACCAGGGCAGCGCGCGGGCGGGCAAGGCCTTTGTCGCGCTCAACTGCGCGGCTATCCCGGAAAGCCTGATCGAGAGCGAGCTGTTCGGTTATCGCGGCGGCAGCTTTACCGGGGCGCGCAAGGAGGGCATGCGCGGCAAGTTGCAGCAGGCCGATGGCGGTACCCTGTTCCTCGATGAAATCGGCGATATGCCCCTGGCCCTGCAGACCCGTTTGCTGCGGGTACTGGAGGATCGGCTGGTGGTGCCGATTGGCGGCGAGCCGCAACCGGTCAACGTGCGCATCATCAGCGCGACCCACCGTGACCTGCTGGAGCGGGTGCGCGACGGTAGCTTCCGTGAGGACCTGTATTACCGGCTCAATGGCCTGGAGATCGCCTTGCCGGCCTTGCGCGATCGCAGCGACAAATCCCAGTTGCTGGATTTCCTCCTGGCCGAAGAGGCGGGCGGCCAGCCGGTGATGCTGGAGGACGCGGTGCGCCAGAGCCTGCTGAGTTATTCCTGGCCGGGTAACGTGCGACAATTGCGCAACGTGCTGCGTACCCTGGCGGCCTTGTGTGAAAACGGCCGCATTGGCCTGGATGATCTGCCGCCGCTGATCCGCCACAGCCGCCCGGCGCCGCTGGGCGAAGCGGAAGCAGAGGTGCCGGAGCGGCCACTGGAGGATGCCGAGCGGGTGGCGTTGCTGGCGGCCCTGGAGCAGCAGCGCTGGCACATGACCCATACCGCCGAGCAGTTGGGCGTGAGCCGCAACACCCTCTATAGAAAGCTGCGCAAGCACGGCATCGCGCGCTAGTCCGAGCTGCCGGCCGCTGCTGGCCCGTCGGGCTTGCGCCGGCGCAGGCCAGCAGCAACCTCCCGGTCAGCTAATGGGTGCGATTTGCAGCCCTCTACGCTAACCTGCGCCGATGTTTTTCGAGGTCGACTATGCACATCCATATTCTCGGTATCTGCGGCACTTTCATGGGGTCGATGGCGGTTCTGGCCAAAGAGCTGGGCCATCACGTCACCGGTTCCGACGCTAACGTGTATCCACCGATGAGCACCCAGTTGCAGGCCCAGGGCATCGAGCTGACCCAGGGCTACGATCCTGCCCAGCTGGACCCGGCGCCGGACCTGGTGGTGATCGGCAATGCCATGTCCCGCGGCAACCCGGCGGTGGAGTATGTGCTGAACAAGGGCCTGCCCTATGTGTCCGGCCCGCAATGGCTGGCCGACCATGTGCTGCAGGGGCGTTGGGTACTGGCGGTGGCCGGGACCCACGGCAAGACCACCACCAGCAGCATGCTGGCCTGGGTCCTGGAGCATGCGGGCATGAGCCCGGGCTTCCTGATCGGCGGCGTGCCACAGAATTTCGCCGTCTCCGCACGCTTGGGCGGTACGCCGTTCTTCGTGATCGAGGCTGATGAGTACGACAGCGCCTTCTTCGACAAGCGCTCGAAGTTCGTCCACTACCGCCCACGGACCGCGATCCTCAATAACCTGGAATTCGATCATGCGGACATCTTCCCTGATCTTCAGGCTATCGAGCGGCAATTCCACCATCTGGTACGGACCATTCCCAGCGAAGGCCTGGTGATCCATCCCACCACCGAGCCTGCCTTGCAGCGGGTGATCGAGATGGGCTGCTGGACCCCGGTGCAGACTACCGGCGCCGGTGGCCAGTGGCAGGTCAAGTTGCTGAGCGCCGACGGTTCGGCCTTCGAGGTGATGTTCGAAGGCGTGAGCCAGGGCGTGGTGGAGTGGGAGCTGACCGGCCAGCACAACGTCGCCAATGCCCTGGCCACCCTGGCTGCGGCACGCCATGTGGGCGTGGTGCCATCGATGGGCATTGCCGGCCTGAGCGCGTTCAAGAGCGTGAAGCGGCGCATGGAGAAAGTCGCCGAAGTGCATGGCGTGACCATCTACGATGACTTCGCCCATCACCCGACGGCCATCGCCACTACGCTGGATGGCTTGCGCAAGCGGGTTGGCGATGCCCCGGTGATCGCCATCATTGAGCCGCGCTCCAACTCCATGAAGCTTGGCGCGCACCGCGATGGCCTGCCGGAAAGCGTCAACCAGGCCGATCAGGTGATCTGGTATGCCCCGGCCAACCTGGGCTGGGACCTGGCCGCCACGGCGGCCTTGTGCACGGTGCCGTCGATTGTCAGCGACTCTCTGGAAGGCATCATCGAGCGGGTGAAGAGCCAGGCCAAGCCGGGCACCCAGGTGGTGATCATGAGCAACGGCGGCTTTGGCGGCCTGCACGGCAAACTGGCCGAGGCGCTGCGATGAACAACGGCCCGGAACGCATCACCCTGGCCATGACCGGTGCCTCGGGCGCCCAGTACGGCTTGCGCCTGCTGGACTGCCTGGTGCGTGAGGACCGGGAGGTGCATTTTCTGATCTCCAAGGCTGCGCAATTGGTCATGGCCACGGAAACCGATGTGACCCTGCCGCCCAAGCCGCAGACCATGCAGGCCTTCCTCACCGAATACACCGGTGCGTCGGCGGGGCAGATCCGCGTTTATGGCAAGGAGGACTGGATGTCGCCGGTGGCCTCGGGCTCCGGCTCGCCGGCGGCGATGGTAGTGGTGCCGTGCTCCACCGGCACCTTGTCGGCGATTGCCACCGGTGCCTGCAACAACCTGATCGAGCGCGCCGCGGACGTGACCCTCAAGGAGCGCCGGCAGTTGATTCTGGTGCCTCGCGAGGCGCCGTACTCCAGCATTCACCTGGAGCACATGCTCAAGTTGTCGAACATGGGCGTGACCATTCTGCCGGCCTCGCCGGGCTTCTATCACCAGCCGCAGACCATCGATGACCTGGTGGATTTTGTCGTCGCGCGGATTCTCAATCTGTTGAACATCCCGCAGGACATGTTGCCGCGCTGGGGCGAGCATCATCTGAGCAGCGATGAGTAAGCCCCTGCTGGTGCTGTTGGCCGCCCTGCAACTGGGCGGCTGTGCCACGGCCCGGACCTTGAATGCCGCCCAGCCCGGGGCGCCGGTGGTGTATTCGGGGACGCGCCTGGACTTGTATGCGATGCAGGGTGGGTGCTGCGCCATGGACCGCTTTGGCGCCGAGGCACCGAGCTATCCTGGCGTGGATCTGCCAGCCAGTGCCCTGCTCGATACCCTGTTGCTGCCGCTGTCGGTGCTGACGGTATTGGGGGTGGGGTTTCAGGCAACGGGCGGGTTGTAGTGCTTCGCCGGCAAGCCGGCTCCTACAGGTACGTGCAGGAGCGGCTCGCGGGCGAGCGATTCATTTGCCCAGCTTGCGTAGTTCGTCGGACTCGACGATCCGCGTGCCGGTCTGCTCTTCCAGGGCCAGGCGCCACATGGCCCGGGCCAGTTGGCAGGCTTCGATCCCGCGGTACTTGCCCGGTATCAGCCGCGATAGTGGTCCGGCCAGCTGTTCGCCCAGGCGCGGCTCGATGCGATCCCCCAGCAGCAGTGATGGCCGGCAGATGGTCAGTTGTGGCCAGCCCTGCAGTTTCAGCGCTTCTTCCATTTCACCTTTGACCCGGTTGTAGAAGATCGACGACTTGGGGTCGGCGCCCAGGGCGCTGATCACGATCAGGTGCCGTGCGCCCAGCTCCCGCGCGCGTTTGCCGAAGGCCACCACCATGTCCAGGTCCACCGCGCGAAAAGCGGCTTCGGAACCGGCCTGCTTGAGGGTGGTACCCAGGCAGCAGAAGGCGATTTCCACTTTGCCGCTGAGTTGCGGCAGGAATACGGCGGGGTCGCCGACCGGGTTTTCCAGGCGTGGGTGTTCGCTCAGTGGGCGTCTGCTGGGCGCGAGGACGCGGGTGATGGTGGGCTCGTTGAGCAGACGATCGAGCAGTTGCTCCCCGGTCAGGCCGGAGGCGCCGGCGAGCAGGATATGCTGAGGCGTCAAGTACATGGTCATTCCCCCTTGATACTGTTTCAGCTTAGTTGCTCTGTGCTTCCTTGCTGCTTATAGAGACACTCTGCAGGGCCTTTCGTGCCTGCTGTTTGCGCAATTGTTGCCAATGGGCAATGACGCCTCTGGGCGCCCAGATCTGCGGTTCCGACGCTTCGAAGCCGTCTGCCTGCTCACGCTCGGCAACGATGCCCCGGGCCAGCTTGAATGCATGCTCCAGGTCGTCGGTCTGGTTCAGCGCCTGGGCGAACAGGACATCGCCAAAGTAGGTGAAGTCGGCCTCTTCCGAGCAGCCGAAGGACACCCGGTCTGCCTGGGATGCGGTCATGATCAGGGTTCGCTCATCCTTGAGGGCCGGGATGAAGCCGCCGGAGTAGCAGGAAGAGATGACGATGATCTTGTCGCGGTTCTTCAGCGGGGCCAGGGCGGTGGCCAGTTCATCGGCGGGCAGGTCTGCCAGCTCCAGGCGCGGCTGGTCCAGCACCAGTTCGTGGGCGCTGGTGCCGTGGCTGGTGAGGTAGATGAACACCAGGTCTTCCGGGCCGCTGCGTTCGGCCAGGGTCTGGGCGGCGCGGCGCAGGTTTTCCCGGGTGGCCATGGGCCGGTTCATCAGGTGGTCGCGGTGATTGACCAGGCGGATCTGGCCGTAGGCGCCGAAGCGACTGGCGAGCATGTTGCTGACATAGTCGGCCTCGCGCAGGAACACGCTCTGCTTGCCGTCGCCGGCCAGGGTCAGGCTGTAGAGTTCGATGGCCGGGGTGGAGGCGGGCACCGTATCGAGGGCTTCCTTGAGCAAGCGGCCCTGGACCAGCAGCGCAGTTTCCAGCGGGTCTGGCAGTAGCTTGCCATCGGCGTCGCGAACCCGCAGGCCGTTGTTCCATACACCGCTTTGCACGCTGCCATCGCGCAGTACCAGTACGCCGTGGCCTTGGTAGTTGTCACTGTCGAAGCCGCCAACGTAGAAGCTGCCATCGCTGAGGTTGAGCCGCCCCTCACCGCTGAAGCGCCAGTCGCTGAAGGTGCCGACATAGTGGCTGCCGTCGGCGCCGGTCAGTTCGCCCTTGCCACTCAGGGCGCCTTCCTTGAACTGGCCGATCCAGACGTCACCGTCGGAGTTTTCGTAGCGGCCCTTGCCGTTGAGCTGGTTGTGCTTGAAGCCGCCGACGTAGATGTCGCCTTCGGCACTGTTGAAGGTGCCGTTGCCTTCCAGCTGGCCGTTGACGAAGTTGCCGGTGAACTGGTTGCCGCTGGCGTCGCTGCGCTGGCCTTCGCCATTGGGCTTGCCCTTGGCGAACTGGCCCTGGTACTGGCTGCCGTCGTCCAGTTCCAGGCGCCCGAGGCCCGAATACAGGTCGGCCTTGAATTCGCCGCGGTAGGTCATGCCGTCTTCTTTGAGGGTGCCTTCGCCATCCCGGCGGCCGAGCTTGAAGCCGCCGCTGTAGCTGCTGTCCTTGGTGGTCAGGGTGCCCTGACCATGGAACAGCCCTTGCTGGAACTGGCCGCGATAGACCTCGCCGTTGCTGCCGTGCCATTCCCCCTGGCCATGCCACTGGCCCTTGTCGAACTGGCCGGCGTACCAACTGCCGTTGGGATAGTCGATGCGCCCTTGTCCCTGGAGCAGGCCATTGACCAGGTCGCCTCGATAGCGCCCGCCGTCCGGCAGGCGGGCATCGGGCGGCAACAGCGATTCGCCGTCGCCACAGGCACTGAGCAATAGGGTCAAAACCAGGGGTGCAAGTGGGCGCATAACGGGTTCCGGATAATTAGGGGACCGAGTATGCCGCAGCGGTGTGTCTTATATATAGAGAGGTTGAGCGAAACAGCGTGAGCTGTTTCGCATCGGAGGGATTTCAGACGAAACAGAGCGACAGCGGCTCGGCGATATAGGCCGGTTTTTCCTGGCCGTCGATTTCCAGGGTGGCGGTCGCCTTGAGCAGCCACTGACCGGGTTTCTTTTCGGTGACTTCAGTCAGGTCGACCTTGAGCCGCACCTTGGAATTGACTGGCACCGGCTGGATGAAACGCACGCTGTCCAGGCCGTAGTTGACCACCATCTTCAGGCCCTGGGGCAGCACGAGGATGTCTTCCATCAGTTTGGGGATCAGCGACAGGGTCAGGAAACCGTGGGCAATGGTGCTGCCGAACGGGGTCTGTGCGGCCTTGACCGGATCCACGTGGATGAACTGGAAGTCACCGGTCGCCTCGGCGAAGAGGTTGATGCGCTCCTGGTCGATGGTGAGCCATGGGGAACGTCCGAGTTCCTTCCCGACATAATCTTTGAGCTCTGCAACAGGAACATGGGGCATTGAGACTCTCCTTGGATCAACGATTTATTAGTATTCGACGTTGTGTGGTGCGCTCTGAAACTTCCACTTTAGATCATCATGGCGATCCTTCCCGGTAAACATCCATGCTTTTGGCGAATGCCGGTTCATAGCACCTGCGTGCTTATAATGCGCGACGGGATCTGGCTGGAGAGGCGGTATGTTGTTACGCGGTTTGACATGGCTGGTGCTGTTCCAATTGCTCGGAACGGCGCTCAATCACCTGCTGTTGCCCGTGCTTCCCGGGCCCATCATCGGCCTGTTGCTGCTGCTGGTTTTCCTGGTGGTGCGCGGTGAAGTGGGCGAGCCGCTGAATCTCGCGGCTGGCAGCCTGCTGCGTTACCTGCCGCTGCTGCTGGTGCCGCCTGCGGTGGGGGTCATGGTCTATGCCCGGGACATCGCCGCGGACTTCTGGGCCATTACCGGCGCGCTGGTGTTGTCCCTGGTGATCTCGATGGCCTTTGTCGGCGTGCTGATGCAGCGCCTGGTCAAGCGCCAGGGCCGGCAGGAGGACAGTCAATGATCTTCGATTGGCAGGGGGCCTGGGCCGCGGTGATCCATCACCCGCTGTTTGGCATCGGCATCACGCTGGGTGCCTATCAACTGGTGCTGGCGGCGTTCGAGAAGACCCGCTGGATGTTCCTGCAGCCGGTGCTGGTGTCCATGCTACTGGTGATCGGCGTGCTGCTCGGCTGCGGCCTGAGCTATGCCGAGTACCGCAAGAGCACCGAAATCCTGAGCATTCTGCTGGGCCCGGCGACGGTAGCCCTGGCGGTGCCGCTGTACCTCAACCTGCGACGGATCCGCCAATTGTTCTGGCCGATATTGGCTACGCTGGTGGTGGGTGGCGTCGTAGCTACCAGCCTGGGCGTACTGCTGGGATGGTGGTTTGGTGCCGAGCACATGATCCTAATGACCATGGCGCCCAAGTCGGTGACCTCGCCCATTGCCATGCTGGTGGCCGAGCAGATTGGTGGCGTGGCGGCGTTGGCGGCGGTCTTCGTGCTGATTACCGGAGTGATCGGAGCGATATTTGGCCCGGGCCTGCTCAACCGTTTGGGGGTGCATGGCCCGGAAGCGCGAGGCATGGCCCTGGGCATGACCGCCCACGCAGTGGGCACCTCGGTGGCCTTGCAGGAAAGTGAGGAGTGCGGCGCCTTTGCGGCGCTGGCGATGAGTCTGATGGGCGTGGCCACGGCAGTGTTGCTGCCGTTGGCGGTGTCGTTGCTGGTTTAAGGAAGGAAGTATGAACCTGGCGCTTTTTCCTCTGAATACCGTGCTGTTTCCCGATTGCATTCTCGATCTGCAGATTTTCGAGGCGCGTTATCTCGACATGATCGGGCGCTGCATGAAGCAGGGCAGCGGGTTTGGGGTGGTGTGCATCCTTGAAGGGGAGGAGGTCGGGACGGCCGCCCAGGGCTATGCGCAAATTGGCTGTGAAGCCTTGATCACCGACTTCCACCAGCAGGACAACGGGCTGCTGGGAATCAGGGTCAGGGGCGGTCGGCGTTTTCGCATTCTGCAAAGCGAAGTGCAGAAAGACCAACTGACGGTGGCCCGGGTGCAATGGCTGGAAGAGGCCCCCGAACAGCCGTTGCAGGATGAGGATGCGGACCTGATTGCGCTGCTCAAGGCCTTGGCCGAACATCCGATGGTCGAGGCCCTGGATATGGGGGTCGAGGCTACGGGGCAGCTGTCACTGGCCAATCAGTTGGCCTACCTGCTGCCTTTTTCCGAACAGGACAAGATCGACCTGCTGCAACTGGATGATCCACAGCAGCGTCTGGATGCCATCCAGCAGTTGCTGGACGAGCTGCAAGGCGAACTCTTCGCCTGAGCCGCAGCCTGTAGTGGCGGCCGCAGCTTGCCTCTGGCGTTTTTAATAGGCGTACCGCAGCAGGGCGTGAGGCAAGTGCCGTGTCGCCATGTATCCGCACATCAACAGCATGACCGGCAGTAGCAGCCACCAGGCCCTGGCCGGCATCGGCTTGAGCGGGCCTTGCCATTGGCTCAGGGTCAGGCTGGCGGCGCAGACACAGGCCGCGAGCATGGCACCGGCGAGAATGTCGGTTGGCCAATGGGCCCCCAGATAGACCCGGGATAAGGCAATGGAGGCCGCCGGCAGGCAGCCCAGCAACAGCCAGGTCAGGCGCATGCGGGGTGGCTGGCCACGGCCGGCCAGAACTGCCAGGGTCAAGAACAGGGCGAAGGAGCCGGAAGAGTGACCGCTGGGCATGCTGAAACTGGTGAGAGGCTCGCTCAGCACTTCAGGGCGTACCCGTGCGAAGAACCATTTGCTGCCGGTGTTGGCCAGGGCAGTACACAGCAGGGTCGCTCCGGCGAACGTGGCCTGGCGCCATTGGCGCAGGGCCAGGAGCAGCAGGGTCAGCACTGCGCTGAGGATGAACATGGCGCGGAACTCGCCGATCTGGGTGACCATGACCATGATCTTGTCCAGAGCCGGGTCCCGGTGCTCCTGTACCAGGGCGATCAGGCCCTGGTCGAACTGCGTCAGGTACGGATAGCCGATGAACAGCCCTGCCAGAATCAGCAGGCTCAGGCCGGACATCAACAGGGTTGCCCGGCGATGGCGCCGCAGGCTGCTGTTGACGCTCAGGCCGACAAGCACCACCAGGCTGCCAATGACGATGCCCGCCTGGGGCCAGAAGCCTTCGGGCAGGGGCAGGCGAATCGCCGCGCCCGTGGCCCAGCCCGGCAGCAGATAGGCCAGCGACCAGCCCGCCGCCGCCAGCAGGCTGACGGCGAGGAAACGTGGGAACGGCATGTCGAACATTCCGGCCACCATCGGCAGCATTGGTCGTAGCGGGCCGATGAAGCGGCCCACCAGCAGGCTGGCGATGCCATAGCGCTGGAAGTAGCTTTCCGCACCGCTGATCCATTCAGGGTGATGACGAAGGCCGGGCAAGCGGCGAATGCCTTGGTGGAAATGCCGTCCCAGCAGATAGGACATCACGTCCCCCAGCAATCCGCCGGCAGCACCCAGGAGCAGGGTTTCCCCCAGTGACAGGGCGCCATTGCCGGCCAGTACCGCAATCGCGAACAGCAGGACCGTGCCCGGCACGATCAGGCCCACGATCGCCAGGCATTCCATGCAGGCCACGATGAACACTGCGGCTGCCAGCCATTGGGGGTTGCTGGTTAGCCAGGCGGTCACGCTGTCGAGCCATGGGCCCATAAATTCAACTCCGTTGTTGTTTTTTGCTGAGGTGGGACGGTGGCGTCAGCCGAGCACCAGGTAGTCGCGCCCTTCGACCTGGCCGCGACGCATAGGGTTGCGCGTGCAGTAGGGGGCGTAGGCGGCATCGACAAAGCGATACATCAGGTGTTCGTCACGCCCATGGGGGATGCCCAGGCGGGTGGTCTGGAGGATGTGTGGCACGGCGGCACCCACATCTTCGACGAAGAGAATCTCGTGATCGAAGCGTTTCGCATCCCAGACCGGAACCTTCAGGCCCAGGGCCTTGCACAGCAGGGTCTGGCCGGCGCAGAGCTTTTGCGCGGGGCGCGGCCGGCCACTGGCGTCCGGATTGTTCAGCAGCATCTGCGCCAGGCTGGCAGGGCCGGAGACTTCATCGACCCAGGGATAGGCGGACTTGATCAGTACGGCATTGCCAGGGCCCCGGGCGCTGAAGTTCAGGGAGTCGCCGCCGCGGGCGTAGTACATATAGATGTGGCCGCCGTCCAGAAACAAAGCCTTACGCTTTTCTGTGTAGCCGAGGGAGGCGTGGCTGCCTTTTTCCTCGCAGTAATAGGCTTCGGTTTCGATAATGCGCGCGGACAGCCACAGATCGCCGACTTTATGGCGGATGACTTTGCCCAACAGTTCGCGGGCCAAAAGCTCGGCATCACGGTCGAAAAAGCCGTCCGGCAGGGCTTTTGGCAGTTTTGCAGAGGTCAGAATGGACATGGTGGCGAAGGGTTATGGCGGAAAAGGTGACGCAATGGTAACAACTCCAGGCTTAATTCAGGCTGAACGCCGGGTATTTGCACTCCATTTCGACCATCCGCCCGTGACCGCTGTCCGTGGGCCGGCGCGACAGCTATAATCAGCCGCTTTCCTCTTTGCCAAGACCACACCAGACCATGACTGAGTCCGTTCTTGACTACATGACCCGCCTGGGTCGCGCTGCCCGCCAGGCTTCCCGGGTGATCGCCCGTGCCACCACCGCGCAAAAGAACCGTGCGCTGCTGGCGGCTGCCGATGCGTTGGACGCGGCACGACCGGAACTGACTGCGGCCAACGAGCAGGACCTGGCCAACGGCCGGGCCAATGGTCTGGAGCCGGCTCTGCTGGATCGCCTGGCGCTGACCCCGGCGCGTATCGACGAAATGATCGAAGGCCTGCGTCAGGTGGCCAAGCTGCCTGACCCCATCGGTGAAATCCGCGACATGCGCTACCTGCCGTCGGGCATCCAGGTGGGCAAGATGCGCGTGCCCCTGGGGGTGATCGGCATCATCTACGAGTCGCGCCCGAACGTGACCATCGATGCGGCCAGCCTGTGCCTGAAGTCGGGCAACGCCACCATCCTGCGCGGCGGTTCCGAGGCGATCCATTCCAACCGCGCCATCGCCACCTGCATTCAGCAGGGCCTGGCGGCGGCCGACCTGCCGCCTCACGTGGTGCAGGTAGTGGAAACCACCGACCGCGCTGCGGTTGGAGCGCTGATCACCATGCCCGAGTTCGTCGACGTGATCGTGCCCCGTGGCGGCAAGAGCCTGATCGAGCGGGTCAGCCGTGACGCCAAGGTGCCGGTGATCAAGCACCTGGACGGCGTCTGCCACGTGTATATCGATGTCGCGGCGGACCTGGACAAGGCCATTCGCATTGCCGACAACGCCAAGACCCAGCGCTATGCACCGTGCAACACCATGGAAACCCTGCTGGTTCACTCCGCCATTGCCGAGCGCGTATTGCCGCCATTGGCCGCGATCTACCGCGACAAGGGCGTCGAGCTGCGTGGCTGTGCGCAAACCCGCGCACTCCTCGGTGCCGGTGTGTTGGAAGCAACCGAAGAAGACTGGCGCACCGAGTACACCGCGCCGATCCTCTCGATCCGCGTGCTGGACAACCTGGAGCAGGCCATCGAGCACATCAATACCTATGGCTCGCACCACACCGACTCGATCGTCACCGAAAACTTCAGTGACGCCCGGCGCTTCCTTAACGAAGTGGACTCCAGTTCGGTCATGGTCAATGCCTCGACGCGCTTTGCCGACGGCTTCGAGTACGGCCTGGGCGCGGAGATCGGCATTTCCACCGACAAGCTGCACGCCCGTGGCCCGGTTGGGCTGGAAGGGCTGACCAGCGAGAAGTACGTAGTCTTTGGCGACGGTCACGTGCGTACTTGATGGGCAAACGTATCGGTCTGCTGGGCGGCACCTTCGATCCAGTGCATATCGGCCACTTGCGTGGCGCGCTGGAGGTGGCGGAATCCATGCAACTCGATGAGCTGCGCCTGGTGCCCAGTGCCAGGCCGCCCCATCGGGATACACCGCAGGTGTCGGCCCTCGATCGTCTGGCGATGGTCGAGTGTGCGGTGGCGGGCGTTTCACCCCTGGTGGTGGACGACCGTGAGCTGAAACGGGACAAGCCGTCCTACACCATCGACACCCTGGAACAGATGCGGGCCGAGCTGGCCGCAGATGACCAGTTGTTTCTGTTACTGGGCTGGGACGCGTTTTGCGGCCTGCCCACCTGGCATCGCTGGGAAGAGTTACTCCAGCATTGCCACATCCTGGTGCTGCAACGCCCGGATGCCGACAGCGAACCGCCGGATGCCTTGCGCAACCTGCTGGCAGCGCGTTCGGTGAGCGACCCTTTGGCCTTGCAAGGGCCTGGGGGACACATTGCATTCGTCTGGCAGACGCCGCTTGCGGTGTCCGCCACCCAGATCCGTCAACTGCTGGCCAGCGGTAAGTCGGTACGTTTCCTGGTGCCTGACGCGGTCCTGGCCTATATCGATGCACACGGGCTTTACCGTGCGCCGAACTGAAGGAGCGCTGCCGGCCTGTGCTGAGCGGCGTTCCAAACATACGAGCTAAACGAGTTTTATATGACTAACCAAGTAATGAAAGGCGAAGATCTGGTCAAGGTGGCTGTCGCCGCGCTGGAAGACGTCAAGGCCCAGGACGTCCTGGTGATCGATGTTCGCGACAAGCAGAGCATCACTGACTACATGATCATCGCTACCGGTACCTCCAACCGCCAGATCGGCGCGATGCTGGAAAAGGTCCGTGAAATGGTCAAGGCCCAAGGCGTGCGCCCATTGGGTGAAGAAGGCAAGGGCGACAGCGACTGGGTGCTGCTGGACCTGGACGACGTGATCGTGCACATGATGACCGCCTCGGCCCGCCAGTTCTACGACCTGGAGCGTCTGTGGCAGGGCGCCGAGCAGAGCCGCGCGGCCGATGGCAAGCACCACAGCCCGGAGCATGGTCACGAGCACTTCACCAAGCTCAACAAAGACCAGCAATAAGGGACGGCTGTGCGCCTGCGTCTGATCGCTGTCGGTTCACGCATGCCCAAGTGGGTGGAAGAGGGTTGGCACGAGTATGCCAAGCGTCTGCCATCCGAGCTGGCGTTGGAACTGGTGGAAATTCCGCTCAATACCCGGGGCAAGAACGCCGACGTGGCTCGCTTCATCCGTCAGGAGGGCGAGGCCATGCTGGCCAAGGTCGGGCATAACGAGCGCATCGTCACCCTCGAGGTGCATGGCAAACCCTGGAGCACCGAGCAACTGGCGGTGGAACTGGATCGCTGGCGTCTCGATTCGCGCACCGTGAATTTCATGGTCGGCGGCCCGGAAGGGCTGGCGCCGGAGGTCTGTGCGCGGGCGGATCAGCGCTGGTCGCTGTCGCCGCTGACCTTGCCGCACCCGCTGGTGCGGATTCTCATCGGTGAACAGCTGTATCGCGCCTGGACCGTGCTGTCCGGGCACCCTTACCACAAGTAGCCCGCGCCCCTCATGTCCCAGCCGATCCGCATCAAGGACCACGAAAAAGACGCCCGTCTGGTGCGTGGCCGTGTCGTGTTCGGCGCAATCATGGTGGTTTGCCTGATCGGTGTGCTGATTGCCCGGCTGTATTACCTGCAGGTGATCCAGTACGACTATCACTCCACCCTTTCGGAGAACAACCGGGTCCACGTGCAGCCGATTCCACCGACTCGCGGGTTGATTTTCGACCGCAATGGCGTGGTGGTGGCGGACAACCGGCCCAGCTTCAGCCTGAGCATGACCCGCGAGCGTTCCGGCGACTGGCAGCAGGTGCTCGACGTGATCGTCGAGGTGCTGGAGCTGACTCCGGAAGACCGGGTGCTGTTTGAAAAGCGCATGAAGCAGGGGCGTCGGCCTTTCGAGCCGGTGCCGATCCTGTTCGAGCTGACGGAAGAGCAGATCGCCCGGATCGCGGTGAACCAGTTCCGCCTGCCCGGTGTGGAAGTGGTGGCCCAGCTGGTCCGGCATTACCCCCAGGGCGCGCACTTTGCGCACTCCGTGGGCTATATGGGGCGGATCAACGAGAAAGAGCTCAAGTCCCTCGATCCGGTGAACTACAGCGGCACCCACCATATAGGCAAGACCGGCATCGAGCGCTTCTACGAGCCTGAGCTGCACGGCCAGGTGGGTTACGAAGAGGTCGAGACCAACGCCCGTGGCCGGGTGCTGCGAGTGCTCAAGCGCACCGACCCGATTCCCGGCAAGGACATTGTCCTGAGCCTGGACATCAAGTTGCAGGAAGCCGCGGAACTGGCCCTGGGCGGGCGCCGTGGCGCGGTGGTAGCCCTGGACCCGAGTACCGGTGAAGTGCTGGCGATGGTCAGCCAGCCGAGCTTCGACCCCAACCTGTTCGTCACCGGCATCAGCTTCAAGGCCTATGCCGAGCTGCGCGATTCCATCGACCGGCCGCTGTTCAACCGGGTGCTGCGTGGCCTCTATCCGCCGGGTTCGACCATCAAGCCGGCGGTGGCCATTGCCGGGCTGGATGCCGGCGTGGTCACGGCTTCGACCCGGGTCTACGACCCGGGCTACTACCAGTTGCCCAACTACGACCACAAGTACCGCAACTGGAACCGTACCGGTGACGGTTATGTCGACCTGGATACCGCGATCATGCGGTCCAACGACACCTATTTCTACGACCTGGCCCACAAGCTGGGGATCGACCGGCTGTCCGCCTACATGAGCAAGTTCGGTATCGGCCAGAAGGTCTCTTTGGACATGTTCGAGGAGTCGCCGGGCTTGATGCCGACCCGCGAATGGAAGCGCGCCACCCGGCGCCAGGCCTGGTTCCCGGGGGAGACCCTGATTCTCGGGATCGGCCAGGGCTACATGCAGTCCACGCCGTTGCAACTGGCCCAGGCCACCGCCCTGGTCGCCAGCAAGGGCAAGTGGAACCGGCCCCACCTGGCCAAAAGCATCGAGGGCGAGAAGCCGGTGGATCACAACCCGATGCCGGACATTGTCCTGCGTGACCCCTCGGACTGGACGAAGGTCAACCATGGCATGCAGCAGGTGATGCACGGTGCCCGGGGCACCGCGCGCAAGGCCGCGGCCGGTTCGCCGTATCGGATTGCCGGCAAGAGTGGTACCGCCCAGGTGGTGGCGATCAAGCAGGGCGAGAAGTACGACCGCTCCAAGGTCCAGGAACGGCATCGTGACCACGCCTTGTTCGTCGGCTTCGCTCCGGCGGAAAACCCCAAGATCGTGGTCTCGGTCATGGTCGAGAACGGTGAGTCGGGCTCCGGCGTCGCGGCACCGGTAGTGCGTCAGGTGATGGATGCCTGGCTTCTCGGCCAGGACGGCCAGCTCAAGCCCGAGTTCGCCAGCCCTATCAGCGCGGAGGCTACGGCCCGTGAAGAGTAATTTTGACCGCATCCTCTCCAGTGAGGATGTGATGCGTCGTCGCGCGACGCTGTTGCAGCGCCTGCATATTGATGGCCCGCTGCTGGTGCTGCTGCTGACCCTGGCTGCCGGCAGCCTGTTCGTGCTGTATTCCGCCAGCGGCAAGAGTTGGGACCTGCTGGCCAAGCAGGCCACTTCATTCGGTATCGGACTGGTGTCGATGATCGTCATCGCCCAGTTCGAGCCGCGCTTCATGGCCCGCTGGGTGCCGTTGGGCTACGTGTTCGGCGTGGTGCTGCTGGTGGTGGTAGATGTCATGGGCCACAACGCCATGGGGGCGACCCGCTGGATCAACATCCCCGGGGTGATCCGCTTCCAGCCGTCGGAGTTCATGAAGATCATCATGCCGGCGACCATCGCCTGGTACCTGTCCAAGCGCACCCTGCCACCCCATCTCAAGCATGTGGGGATCAGCCTGGTGCTGATTGGCATTCCGTTCATCCTGATCGTGCGTCAGCCTGACCTGGGTACGGCCTTGCTGATCCTGGCCGGCGGCACCTTCGTGCTGTTTATGGGCGGCCTGCGCTGGCGCTGGATCCTCAGCGTGCTGGCGGCTGCGGTTCCCGTGGCCATCGCCATGTGGTTCTTCATCATGCACGACTACCAGAAGCAGCGGATCCTGACTTTCCTCGACCCGGAGAGCGATCCGCTGGGCACCGGCTGGAACATCATCCAGTCCAAGGCCGCCATCGGCTCCGGTGGGGTGTTCGGCAAGGGCTGGCTGCTGGGCACCCAGTCGCACCTGGACTTTTTGCCGGAGAGCCACACCGACTTCATTATCGCTGTCATGGGCGAGGAGTTCGGCCTGGTGGGCATCTGTGCGCTGCTGCTGATCTACCTGCTGCTGATCGGGCGCGGGCTGGTGATCACCGCCCAGGCCCAGACACTGTTTGGCAAATTGCTCGCGGGCAGCCTGACCATGACGTTTTTTGTTTACGTTTTCGTCAACATCGGTATGGTCAGTGGCTTGTTGCCGGTCGTAGGGGTGCCGTTGCCGTTCATTAGCTACGGAGGAACTTCGCTGGTGACGCTACTGTCAGCGTTTGGGGTTTTGATGTCGATCCATACCCATCGCAAGTGGATCGCGCAGGTTTGATTAAGGTGAAGAATTCAATGCAAGCAATGCGTGGCTGGGCCGCTCGGCAGGCGCCGTGGGTCGGTCTGGTAAGCATCCTTGGTGCAGCGCAGCCCGCGTTCGCCGGTGATTACGAAGGTTCGCCCCAGGTGGCCGAATTCGTGGGCGAAATGACTCGGGACTATGGTTTTGCCGGGGAGCAGCTGATGGCTGTGTTCCGCGAGGCCGAGCGCAAGCAGTCGATTCTTGACGCCATTTCGCGGCCCGCCGAGCGGGTCAAGCAGTGGAAGGAATACCGGCCGATGTTCATCACCGACGCGCGCATTGCCCGCGGTGTGGATTTCTGGCGCCAGCATGAAGCGGTGCTGGCCCGCGCCGAGCAGGAATATGGCGTACCGGCCCAGGTAATTGTCTCGATCATCGGCGTTGAAACCTTTTTCGGTCGAAATACCGGGAATTACCGGGTGATCGACGCATTGTCCACCCTGGGTTTCGATTATCCGCCCCGTGCCGAGTTCTTCCGCAAGGAACTGCGCGAGTTTCTGCTGCTGGCGCGTGAGGAGCAGGTCGATCCATTGAGCCTCAAGGGTTCCTACGCCGGAGCCATGGGCCTACCACAGTTCATGCCCAGCAGTTTTCGGGCTTATGCGGTGGACTTCGACGGTGACGGCCACATCAATATCTGGACCAACCCCGATGATGCCATCGGCAGTGTGGCCAGCTATTTCAAACGCCACGGCTGGGTGGCCGGCGAGCCGGTGGTCAGTCGCGCCGATGTGCGTGGCGATCGGGTAGATGAAGGCTTGACCACCGGGATCGAACCGACGAAAACCGTCGGAGAGTTGCGGGCCCTGGGCTGGTCGAGTCATGATGCGCTGCGCGATGATATGCCGGTCACCGCTTTCCGTCTGGAAGGTGACAATGGCCCGGAATACTGGATGGGCCTGAAGAATTTTTACGCGATCACTCGCTATAACCGCAGCGTGATGTACGCCATGGCCGTACATCAGTTGTCTGAACAGCTGGTCCAAGCACGGGGCGTCAAGTAATGCTGGCAATGCCAATTCGCAAACCCCTGAAGCTGGTGGCTTTTGCCGCGTTGTCCTTGCTGGTGGTCAGTTGCTCGACGAGTCGCTCGCCGCAGCAGAAATCTTCCACCGCTGTGCGTTCCATGCCGGGCCTGGACGTCAACCGCGCCCACAAGGATGGCGCGCCGTGGTGGGATGTCGACGTTTCGCGCATCCCCGATGCGACCCCGACCCTGCATACCGGCCCCTACAAGGCCAACCCCTACACGGTACTGGGCAAGACCTATTTCCCCATCCAGGAATCGAAAAACTACGTGGCCTCCGGCACGGCGTCCTGGTATGGCACCAAGTTCCACGGCCAGAACACCGCCAATGGCGAGGTCTATGACCTGTACGGCATGAGTGCCGCGCACAAGACCCTGCCGTTGCCCAGTTACGTGAAGGTCACCAACCTGGACAACAATCGCAGCGTGATCCTGCGGGTCAACGACCGTGGGCCGTTCTATTCCGACCGCATCATCGACCTCTCCTACGCCGCGGCCAAGAAGCTCGGCTATGCCGAGACCGGCACCGCCCGGGTCAAGGTCGAGGGCATCGATCCGCAGCAATGGTGGGCTCAGCGTGGCCGTCCGGCGCCGCTGATGCTCAACGAGCCGCAAGTGGCCCAGAATAGCGCGCCGGTGGTTACGGCCTCGGCCGGCACTGTCGAACAATGGACCCCGCCGCCCCAGCAGCACGCAGCGGCTGTGGTTCCCGTACAAGTGAAAAACACGGCAGCAGCTTCTGGCCAGTATCTGCAGGTGGGCGCCTTCGCCAACCCTGACGCTGCCGAGCTGTTGAGGTCGAAATTGAGTGGCATGGTGAGCGCCCCGGTGTTCATCAGCTCGATCGTCCGCAATCAACAGACGCTGCATCGAGTGCGCCTGGGGCCATTCGGCACGCCGGGTGAGGCCCAGCAAGCGCAGAACAGTGTGCGCCTGGCGAACCTTGGGCAGGCCAGCGTGGTCTCTGCCGAGTAAGAATACTGAAGATTGAAGATCCGCTTGCGGTATTGGGGGGTGGGTCCTGGTTGTTGGCTCGTCGAACAACAAAAGCCCGGCAAGGGTCAGTGAGTGAACAACTGCACACGCGACAGCCCTTTAGAAGGCTGTCTGAAATAGTTTTGCCCGCAAGGGCAAGTTTCCATTAGCAACTTCGAGAGACGGATGAACATCACCACCTTTGCCAAACGCCTGTGCCTGCTTGTCCCGCTGATCATCACGCCCGCCGCCTGGGCGGTCGAAGCGATGCCGTCGCCACCGCAACTGGCCGCCAAATCCTATGTGCTCATGGACGCCAGCAGCGGTAACGTGCTGGTGGAGAACAATGGTGACCAGCGCCTGCCGCCGGCCAGCCTGACCAAGCTGATGACCGCCTACATCGCGACCCTGGAAATCCGTCGCGGCCAGATCGGCGAGAACGATCCGGTGACCGTCAGCGAGAACGCCTGGCGTACCGGCGGCTCGCGGATGTTCATCAAGGTGGGTTCGCAAGTCACCGTCAGCGACCTGCTGCACGGCATCATCATCCAGTCGGGTAACGACGCCAGCGTCGCGGTTTCCGAGCATATCGCCGGTAGCGAAGACGCGTTCGCCGACATGATGAACAAGACGGCTACCGACCTGGGCATGAGCAACAGCCACTTCATGAACCCTACCGGCCTGCCGAATCCAGAGCATTACTCGTCGGCCCACGACATGGCGGTGCTGGCTCGCGCGATCATCCACGAAGACCCTGCGCACTACGCGATCTACTCGCAGAAGGAGTTCTTCTGGAACGGCATCAAGCAACCCAACCGCAACCTGCTGCTGTGGCGCGACAAGACCGTTGATGGCCTGAAGACCGGCCATACCGACGAAGCCGGCTATTGCATGGTGTCCTCGGCGGTGCGTGATGGCATGCGCCTGATCGCGGTGGTGTTCGGTACCAACAGCGAACAGGCTCGTGCTGCTGAAACCCAGAAGCTGCTGACTTACGGTTTCCGTTTCTTCGAAACCCAGACCTTCTACCAGAAGGGCACCGAGCTGGCCCAGGCCCAGGTCTGGAAGGGCACCACTCATCAGGTCAAGGCCGGTCTGGCCGAAGACCTGACCATGACTATGCCTAAAGGCCAGTTGAAAAAGCTCGCCGCCAGCATGACCATGAACCCGCAACTGATCGCGCCGATCGCCAAGGGCGACGTGATTGGTAAAGTCGAAGTGAAACTGGACGACAAGGTGGTGCACAGCGCTGATCTGATCGCCCTGGAAGCGGTCGACGAAGGTGGTATCTTCCGTCGCATGTGGGATAGCATCCGTCTATTCTTCTACGGCTTGTTCAACTGATATTGTCGACCTGCGTGGCCCTCGTTCCCCAGTGGAGCGGGGGCCATGTCCGTCGTCCGGCTATACGAGGCCGTTACTGCCATGACAGACACTGACGTTAAGTCGCACAAGATTGAGTTTCCCGTCGATGACTATCCGATCAAGGTGATCGGTGACACGGTTGTCGGCTTCAAGGACACCGTGATCGAGATCCTTGCCAAGTACGCCAAGCTGGACATCAAGTCCCTGGCCGAGCGTCAAAGCAGCAACGGCAAGTACACCACCGTACAACTGCACATCACCGCCACCGGTGAAGACCAACTGCGTGATATCAATAGTGCCCTGCGTGCTACCGGTGTCGTCCACATGGTGCTGTGATGCCACAGACGCTGGGCTTTCGTGAGCTTGGCCAGATGGCTTACGAGCCGGTCTGGCAAGCTATGCAGCGCTTTACCAATGAACGCGGTACCGATGCACCGGATGAAGTCTGGCTGGTGCAGCATCCACCGGTATTCACCCAGGGCCAGGCCGGCAAGGCCGAGCACCTGTTGCTCCCGGGGGATATCCCCGTGGTGCAGGTGGACCGCGGCGGCCAGGTGACCTATCACGGCCCTGGCCAGCTGGTGGCCTACCTGCTGCTGGATGTGCGCCGATTAGGTTTCGGTGTGCGGGACCTGGTCAACCGCATGGAGCACTGCCTGATCGAGCTGCTGGCCAGCTACGGCGTGCCGGCGGCGGCCAAGCCCGATGCACCGGGCGTCTACGTCAATGGGGCGAAAATCGCCTCCCTGGGCCTGCGTATCCGTCACGGATGCTCTTTTCACGGTCTGGCCTTGAACGTGGACATGGATTTGCAGCCGTTTCGACGGATTAACCCCTGTGGTTATGCCGGGTTGGCGATGACCCAGCTGAGCGACCATGCAGGGCCGATTGAATTTGCCGAGGTAAGTGCCCGGCTGCGTGCGCAGCTCGTCAAACACCTCGACTATGCTGAGCAGACGACCCTAACGGGCGGAATCGACTGATATGACTACTGCGCAAGACGCTGTTCAAACCCTGATCCCGACGCTGGATATCTCCGAGCGAGCGGCCCGTCCGAAAGTTGAAACCGGCGTCAAATTGCGCGGTGCGGAAAAGGTCGCGCGCATTCCGGTGAAGATCATTCCGACTACCGAACTGCCGAAGAAACCGGACTGGATTCGCGTACGCATCCCCGTCTCCCCGGAAGTCGATCGGATCAAGCAACTGCTGCGCAAGCACAAGCTGCACAGCGTCTGCGAAGAGGCGTCCTGCCCGAACCTGGGCGAGTGCTTCTCCGGTGGCACCGCGACCTTCATGATCATGGGTGACATCTGCACCCGTCGCTGCCCCTTCTGTGACGTTGGTCATGGCCGTCCGAAGCCTCTGGATGTCGACGAGCCGATGAACCTTGCGGTGGCAATCGCCGATCTGCGCCTGAAATACGTGGTGATCACCTCGGTGGACCGCGATGACCTGCGTGACGGCGGTGCCCAGCACTTTGCCGACTGCATCCGTGAAATCCGCAAGTTGTCGCCGAACGTGCAGTTGGAAACCCTGGTTCCCGACTACCGTGGCCGCATGGATGTTGCCCTGGAAATCACCGCCGCCACGCCGCCGGACGTGTTCAACCACAACCTGGAAACAGTGCCGCGCCTGTACAAGGCCGCCCGTCCTGGCTCGGACTACCAGTGGTCGCTGACCCTGCTGCAGAAATTCAAGCAACTGGTGCCGCATGTGCCGACCAAGTCCGGGCTGATGCTGGGCCTGGGTGAAACCGATGACGAAGTCATCGAGGTCATGAAGCGCATGCGCGAGCACGACATCGACATGCTGACCCTTGGCCAGTACCTGCAACCGTCGCGCAACCACCTGCCGGTCCAGCGCTTCGTGCACCCTGACACCTTCGCCTGGTTCGCCGAGGAAGGTTATCGGATGGGGTTCAAGAACGTTGCTTCCGGCCCGCTGGTACGTTCTTCGTACCATGCCGACGAACAAGCGAAACTGGCCAAGGCAGGCCTGGTTTCCTGATCTGCCTGCCCGCAAGGCGCACGTCTTGCGGGCAGTTCCCCGGCTCTTTCGAGCGCTTTCGCAACACCTGCCGCTTTTTAAATCCCGCCTCTTCTGTTTGACACCATTCATGGCTACTGTGCTTGAGTGAATTCACACAGGGAGAATCTGCATGCCTATCCAACCGACTGCTGCGCTGAACGCCCACCTGCCGGTGCCGGCGCTGGCCGCAGAAGGCGTTATCGGCCTTATTGCACCTGCCGGTCCCGCAGCGCTGGATACTGAAAAAGCCCACCAATGGATGCGCTCCAGGGGATACAGCCTACGGATCTTCCCGGGTGTCGGGTTGCAGGAGGGGTACCTGGCCGGTAGCGACGAAGCGCGCCTCAAGGACCTGCATGAGGCTTTCGCCGACACGGACATAGACGCCATTCTGTGCCTGCGTGGCGGCTACGGCAGCCCCCGCCTGCTGGACAAGATCGATTTCGATCTGTTGCGGCGCAATCCCAAGCCCTTTGTCGGCTACAGCGATATCACCGCCCTGCACCTGGCGATCAACCGTTATGCCGGCTTTGTGAGCTTTCACGGGCCGATGCTCAACGCCGATCTGCTGGGCGACAAGCAGGCGCCCACCGAGGCCTCTTTTTTCAATCTGCTTCGAGGCCAGGCCCGGGCTGGCAGCCTGCTGCCCCATCCCGTGGCCTTCCCCTTGACCACCATCGAGCCGGGCATTGCGCTGGGCTCCCTGCTGGGCGGGAACCTGTCGCTGATCGCCAGTACCCTGGGCACCCCGTATGAGATCAATACCGACGGCATCATCCTGTTTATCGAGGATGTCAATGAGCCGCTGTACCGCATAGATCGCCTGCTCAATCACCTGCGCCTGGCCGGCAAGCTGGAAAATCTGCGTGGGGTATTGGTGGGGGATGTGGCCGGTGTGGATTTTGCGGCGTTGTGCGCTTTGCTCAAGCAGACCTTCGAACCGCTGCGGATTCCGGTGCTGGCGGGATGGCGCAGTGGTCACTGCGACCCCAACCTGACCTTGCCCATGGGCGCGTTGGTCAGGCTGGATGCGGGAGCCCGGGAACTGACTCTGGCGCAGGATGTGGTCTTCAAGTAATCGCAGGGCCGGCGAGGGGAGTGTTTCCCCTGGGCTGGAGCGGGTCCTAACGATTGCGCAGGCTTTCCAGCAGCTTGTGGGTCGGATAGCCATCCGCGGGCCAGCCCAGTGCCTGTTGGGCATTGCGAATGGCCTTGCGGGTGTTGGCGCCGATGATGCCGTCGGGATTGCCGGCGTCATAGCTGTTGGCACTGAGCAGTGTCTGTAGCTCGATGCGCTCGGAGCGGCTCAGGGGCAGGTCGTCCTTGGGCCAGCTGCCGCTGATCTGGCCGGCTCCGCCGAAGCGTTCGGAGAGCAGGTTCACCGCCAGGGCATAGGACGAGGAGTTGTTGTATTTGAGCACTGCCCGGAAGTTGTCCAGGATCAGGAACGCCGGGCCGCGGTAACCCGCTGGCAAGAGCAGTGAGGCCGACAGGTGTTCCGAGCCGTAAGGCAGGGCCTTGCCATTGGCAGGAGTCATGCCCAGGCGCATCCATTCGCCCACGGTCTTGCGGGTGGAGGCGTCGGCCAGGGCGTAGTCGAAACCACTGTTGAGCTGTACTTCAAGACCCCAGGGCTGTCCCTGTTGCCAGCCGGAACTCTGCAGATAGTGCGCGGTGGAGGCCAGTGCATCGGCCGGGCTGTTCCAGATATCCCGGCGGCCATCGCCGTCGAAGTCCACGGCGTGGGTGTTGTAGGTGGTGGGAATGAACTGGGTCTGGCCCATGGCTCCGGCCCAGGAGCCGAGCATTTTCTCGGGCTGTATATCGCCATGCTGGATGATCTGCAGCGCAGCGATCAATTGGCTGTTGGCAAACGCCGGGCGCCGACCTTCATAGGCCAGGGTGGCCAAGGAGCGAATGACCGATTTGTTGCCCTGGAAGTCGCCGAAATTGCTTTCCATGCCCCACACCGCCACCAATGCCTGGCGGTCGACGCCATAGCGCTGTTCGATCCGTTGCAGGATGTCGCTGTACTGCACCAGCAGTGCCTGGCCCTTGCGTACCCGTACCGGGGACAGCGCCCCCTCCAGGTATTCCCATACTGGGCGGCTGAACTCGGGCTGGCTGCGGTCGGCCTTGATCACGCTCATGTCCGGGGTCACGCCGGCAAAGGCGCGATCAAATACTTCGGCACGGATACCGGCGCCCAAGGCTTCGGCACGGAAGGCGTTCAACCATTGGTCAAAGGTCTGGGTGGGCTGGATATCCAGGTTGTCGACGGTCAGGGGCGCGACAGTGGCAGGTGCGGCAAGAGGGGCTGCCTGGAGGCTGGGCAGTGGCTGGGCGTCGGCGGCGGTGGGTTTTTCCGCGCAGGCGACTAGCAGAATAAGGCTGGAGGCAGCGATCAGTTGGCGCATGTGCCAACGACGGGAAAGACAAAAGGGCATGCACGGGTCCAGAGAGAATAACAATCAGGTGCAGACCTTATCATGCCGGCGGGGTTCTGGGCTTCAGGCAGCCAGAAAGTAAGAAGCCTCCCAGCTTTTAGACTGGAAGGCTTCGCGGCGGTAGCTGCCTTTGCCCTTGGCCGGGCGTTCCTGACGGCTGCGGAACAGTGGCTGGGCGACGATGGATTTGGCCTTGTTGGGGCCATGCTTGGATGGCTTGCTCATGCTCAATACTCACTTTGGGAGGGAGGTGTTGCGGCGCAGATCATCGGCCAGAGTCGGGCCGCTGTCCAGCATCATGGATGCAGAAAATTGTAAGCGTGACGGGGTGGCCGCTTTACTCGGCCGCAAGCGCCAGGCGCTGGCCGGCCATCAGCAGCGATAAGCGGCTCAGGCTGCTCCAGGGCGAGCCACTGGCCTGTCCCTTGATCTGCGCATCAATGCGCTGGGCATCGAGCAGCAGTTGGCCCCAGCGTTGTGCGGAGTAGCGCTGCAGGGCTTTGCTCATCAGGGGTTTGCGTTTGTCCCAGACGGGCGGGCGAGCCTGGCTGAAGACCTTGTCCAATGGCACGCCCTGGCTGAACTGCAGGGCCAGGTTGGCCAGCAGGCGCAGTTCCCGGGACAGTGCCCAGAGAATCACCGGTGGTTCCACGCCTTCGCCGCGCAAGCCTTCCAGCATGCGCAGGGCATGGGCCGCTTCACCATTGAGGATGGCGTCCACCAGGCCGAATACGTCGAAGCGGGCACTGTCGGCCACCGCCGCCTGGACCGTTTCGACGGTGATCTGGCCGCCCTCGGCCATCAGCTTGAGCTTCTCGATTTCCTGGGCGGCAGCCAGCAGGTTGCCTTCGACCCGGGCGGCGATCAATTCGACGGCATCCTGGCTGGCGGACAAGCCGGCCTGGGACAGGCGCTGGCGAATCCACTGCGGCAGCTGGTTGGCATCCACCGGCCAGATCTGTACGAACTGAGTCTGGGCACCCTCGACCAGCGCCTTGCCCCATTTGGTTTTCTGCGCGCTGCCATCGAGTTTGGGCAGACTGATCAACAGCACCGTGTCTTCGGCAGGCCGCGAACAGTATTCGATCAGCGCTGCTGCGCCCTTGTCACCGGGCTTGCCCGAGGGCAGGCGCAATTCCAGCAGGCGTTTTTCGGCGAACAGCGACATGCTGGCGCCTGCTTGCAGCAGGGTGCCCCAGTCGAAACTGGCGTCGGCGCTGAATACCTGGCGCTCATCGAAGCCCTGCTGGCGTACGGCAGAGCGAATGGCGTCGGCGGCTTCCTGACAAAGCAGTGGATCATCACCGCTGATCACGTAGATCGGTGCGAGAGTGCCTTGCAGGTGTTTGCCGAGTTGGGCGGGGGCTAGTTTCATAGGCGGGTGCCAGGGGGGGGCGCCGGAGCGCCCCGCATGGCTTACTGGTTCGGCAGTTCCATAGGGGACTGTCGCGGGGTTTCCGCCTCAGCCTTGCGTGCGGCTTCCAGGGCGTCGGCTTCTGCCTTGGCCTTGGCTTCGGCGGTCGCCTGCAGCTGGGCAAGCTGTTCCGGGGTCAGCAATTGCAGACGGATCAGCATGCGCTGGATCAGGTCACGACGCATTTCCTTGCGGGTCTCGGAAGACTCCTGGTCGGAACCGGTGATGTTGTTGCCGTCGTGCAGGAAGACTTTCTGCACTTCCAGTTTGTCATCCAGCAGGTGCAGGTTGTCGTGAGTCAGGATCTCATACCTGAGCGTGGTGCCGATCTCGTACTCGGCCGAGCTGCCACCGCCGGTGTAGCTGAGGGTACGCTGGGAGTTCTCCTCGCTCAGCAGCACCAGCTTGTAAGGTGCGCCGGCATGGACTCGCACACCGCTGCTTTCCAGCTGCTGCTTGAGCATCTTGATGGTGGTGCCGTAGGCGTCCCGGGCGCTCAGGTCCAGTTCCTTGATGGACAGCTCCTGGGTTCCAGTACCGCGCAGCTGGAAGCCGCAGGCGCTCAGCAGCACGGCCAGGCCCATCACCAGCAGATTACGTTTGATCATGTATTGCTCCCCTTGAAACCAGATGGGCCAACCTTGTGGCCCTGGAGGTTTTATTCGGCGCCCGATCCCGGATCGGGCGCCTGATCCAATTAGCTGGCGACGATGTTGACCAGTTTGCCCGGCACCACGATGACCTTGCGAATCGTAAGACCTTCGGTGAAGCGCAGTACGTTCTCGTTGCTGCGAGCGGCCGCTTCGACTTCTTCACGGCTGGCGCTGGCTGGCATCTCGATCTGGCCACGCAGTTTGCCGTTGACCTGGATCACCAGTTGCAGGCTGTCCTGCACCAGCGCGCTTTCGTCCAATGCTGGCCAGCCGGCATCGATGATCGCGCCGCTTTGACCCAGTTGGCCCCACAGCTCATGGCTGATATGCGGAGTGATCGGGGCGAGCAACAGGGCTACGGTCTGCAAGCCTTCCTGCAGCAGTGCACGGTCCTGTTCGCTGCCTTGCGGCGCTTTTTCCAGGACGTTCATCAGAGTCATCACCTGGGCGATGGCGGTGTTGAATTTGTGATGCTGGCCTACGTCCTGGCTGGCCTGCTTGATGGCCAGGTGGATTGCACGGCGAATGGCTTTCTGCTCGTCGCTCAGGGTCGCTACATCCAGAGCCCCCGGCAGCCCCTGGCTGACGTGGGCCTGGGCCAGGCGCCAGACGCGCTTGAGGAAGCGGTGCGCACCTTCAACGCCGGAGTCGGACCATTCCAGGCTCATGTCGGGCGGCGAGGCGAACATCATGAACAGGCGGCAGGTATCGGCGCCGTATTGTTCGATCATCGATTGCGGGTCTACACCGTTGTTCTTCGACTTGGCCATCTTCTCGGTGCCACCGATCTCCACCGGCAGGCCGTCGGAGATGAGTTTGGCGCCAATGATCTTGGCCTTGCTGTCACGCTCCAGCTCGACATCCGCCGGGTTGTACCAGGTGTAGCTGCCATTGGCTTCGCGACGGTAGTAGGTCTCGGCAATCACCATGCCCTGGGTGAGCAGGTTCTTGAACGGCTCGTTGGAACTCACCAGGCCTTCGTCACGCATCAGCTTGTGGAAGAAGCGCGCGTAGAGCAGGTGCAGGATGGCGTGTTCGATACCGCCGATGTACTGATCCACCGGCAACCAGTGGTTGGCTGCGGCCGGATCTACCAGGCCGCCTTCAAAGTGCGGCGAGGCGTAACGGGCGTAGTACCACGAGGACTCGACGAAGGTGTCCATGGTGTCGGTTTCACGCTTGGCAGGTGCTCCGCATTTCGGGCAGCTGCACTCGTAGAACTCGGGCATGCGCGCCAGTGGCGAACCGGCGCCATCGGGAACCACGTCTTCCGGCAATACCACCGGCAACTGCTCTTGCGGGACGGGTACATCGCCGCAGCTGTCGCAGTGGATGATCGGGATCGGGCAGCCCCAGTAGCGCTGGCGGCTGATGCCCCAGTCCCGCAGGCGGAACTGGGTGCGCGATTGGCCGAGGTTCTTCTTCAGCAGCGCCACTTCGATGGCATCGAACGCGCCAGGGAAGTCCAGGCCGTTGAACTCGCCGGAGTTGATCAGCTCGCCATGCTCGCCGTAAGCGTCCTGCCAGGGCGCCGGAGTTTCATCGCCAGCGCTGGTGCGTACCACGGCCTTGATCGGCAGGTTGTACTTGGTGGCGAACTCGAAGTCGCGCTCATCGTGGGCCGGTACCGCCATGACTGCGCCGTCGCCGTAGTGCATGAGCACGTAGTTGGCGACCCAGACCGGGAGTTTTTCACCGGTCAACGGGTGCTCGACGAACAGCGAAGTCGGCAGGCCTTTCTTTTCCTGGGTCGCCATGTCGGCTTCGGCGACGCTGCCACCCTTGCATTCGGCGATGAAGGCCTGCAGCTCGGGGTTGTCCTGTGCTGCCAGGGTGGCCAGCGGGTGCTCGGCTGCCACGGCAACGTAGGTCGCGCCCATCAGGGTGTCTGGACGGGTGGTGAAGACTTTCAGGGTCCCGGCTTCGCCGATGGAGGCCTGGTCGTAGGGAAATTGCACTTCCATGCCACGGGATTTGCCGATCCAGTTGCGTTGCATGGTCTTGACCTGCTCGGGCCAGCCCGGCAGTTCGTCGAGGCTCTCCAGCAGTTCATCCGCGTAGGCGGTGATCTTGAAGTAGTACATCGGAATTTCGCGCTTTTCGATCAGCGCGCCGGAACGCCAGCCGCGGCCGTCGATCACCTGTTCGTTGGCCAGCACGGTCTGGTCGATGGGGTCCCAGTTCACGGTGCCGTTCTTGCGGTAGATCACGCCTTTTTCGAACAGACGGGTGAACAGCCACTGTTCCCAGCGGTAGTAGTCCGGCTTGCAGGTGGTGACCTCGCGGGACCAGTCCACCGCCAGGCCCAGGCTGCGCAACTGGGTCTTCATGTAGGCGATGTTTTCGTAGGTCCACTTGGCGGGAGCCACGTTGTTTTTCATCGCGGCGTTTTCCGCCGGCATGCCGAAGGCGTCCCAACCCATGGGTTGCAGAACGTTCTTGCCTTGCATGCGCTGGTAGCGGGAGATCACGTCGCCGATGGTGTAGTTGCGCACGTGCCCCATGTGTAGCTTGCCGCTGGGGTAAGGGAACATCGATAGGCAGTAGTAAGTTTCCTTGCCTGGCTGTTCACTGACTTCAAAGGACTTTTGCTCGTCCCAGAACGACTGGGCGGCGGCTTCGATTTCACGGGGCTGATAGTGTTCGTGCATGGCTACTTTTGTACTGAATAGGGGTGGCCTAATCCTCTTCAACGCAACTTCGGGTGGCGATGACGCCAAATGCGGCGTTTTTCAGTGCCCGATGGAGCTGGAAGTGGAGTTACAGGAAACGCCGTAGCATACATGACCGCACTCTGCCGAGGGAAACCCTGATTGCTCGGGCGGGCCGTTGGTCGCGGCGGCGCGTCGCTTTCGGCTGTCCGACTAAGCTCAAAAAGGGGAGTGAGTCTTATCTTCGATGAGGTGAACGGATGCTTGAATCGCAGCGAAAAGCAACAGAACCGGAGGTGTATGAAAGGCTCCTCAATCGACTGGCTCTGGCCCTGGATGCGGCAAAAACGGCGGATCGACTGCGCAATGAGCGGCCTATCGAGCTGGAGCTGCGGGGTTTGAGCCGGGCGGAGTTTGAATTGATCAGGGCCTATCTGGCCCGCCATCAACGTGAAATGCAGATCAATCCAATGGGCAGTCTGCAACACCAGGAGGTGCCTCGTTCGGCCAAGATCATTTGGCTGAAGGATCAGGCGCCCGTCAAGGCATCGGTGAAAGTCCGATCTCAGCAGTTCAAGTAGGTCCCAGGGCCCCTTATCGGGTCGAGCGAGGTCGCGGCCGAGGACCTCGGGAGCAAAAATACCAGGCATTGGTTGTTGCCGGACAGGTATCCCCTTTAGGCTTCGGGCATCTTGTTGGAGATGCTCGATGCCTTTTCGCTATTTCATCAAACAGTTGCTGCTGCCGCCCGGCATTCTGTTGCTGTTGCTGCTGCTTGCTTGGGGCTTGCGCCGTTCCCGGCCACGGCTGGCAGGTTGGTGTTTTGCCTTGGGGCTGGGTGGTTTCTGGTTGATGAGTCTGCCGGTCATGGTGGAGTGGGGGGCGCGCGGTCTGGAGCGCCTGCCGCCCTTGCCGCAAAGCCAATGGGCGAGCCTGGCCGAGCAGGCGGATGTGATTGTGGTGCTGGGTTCGGGGCGGGAGCGGGGCGATCCGGCGTGGGGCTCCGATCAGCCCACCGGCGTGGGCCTGGAGCGCGAACGTTATGCCGCGCGCCTGGCCAAGGCCTCCGGGCTGCCGGTGCTGACCAGCGGCGGCTTGCATTACGGTACGCCGCCCACCGAGGCTGCGTTGATGGCGCAATCCCTGCTCGATGACTTTGGCGTGACGGTGCGCTGGCAGGAAGGCCGCAGCCGCACTACCTGGGAAAACGCGCAGTTCAGCGCCGAAGTCCTGCTGCCATTGGGGATCAAGCGTGTGGTGGTGGTGACCCAGGCCTGGCACATGCCCCGCTCGGTGTGGAGTTTCGAGCACGCCGGGTTTGAAGTGGTGCCTGCGCCAGTGGGGTTCCTGGGAATGGATAACGCCCGTCCGCTCGGAGGCTGGATGCCTGAGTTCAAGTCGATCTGGCAGAGCGGGCAGTTGCTCAATGAGGCAATGGGCCAATTGGGCTACCGGTTGTTCTATCGCTGATGGCAATCCGGCTCCCTCGGGAGCCGGATTGCCAGTGAGGGCCCTCAAACGGTCTTGGCAATACGGCTGGCCAGCAAGGCCCAGCCAAACAGCAGGGTGCAGAGCACCACCAGCGGCCAGGAGCGCCATTGCAGATACGGCGTCAGGTTGTGCATGGGCACGACCTCGCCGTACAGAATGCCGCGTTCGAACTGGGGAATCTGTACCGTGATCCTGCCGAACGGATCGATCAGCCCGGTGACGCCGTTGTTGGTCGCGCGAATCATCCAGCGCCCGGCTTCCAGGGCGCGCATCTGCGCCATCTGCAAGTGTTGCAGGGGGCCGATGGAAGTGCCGAACCAGGTGTCATTGCTGATGGTCAGTAGCAGGTCGCTACGGGCCGAAAGGCTGGCGGCGAATTCGGGGTAGACCACTTCGTAGCAGATGAACGGCGCTATCTGATAGCCCTTGGCCTGCAGCAGCGGCTGGTCGGCCGGGCCGCGGGCGAAGTCCGACATCGGCAGGTTGAAGAAGTCGATCAGGCCGCGCAGCACTTCCTGCAGGGGCACGTACTCGCCAAAAGGCACCAGCTTCTGCTTGAGGTAGGTGCCGTCCCCTTCGCCGGTCACGGTGATGCCGTTGAAGTAGCGTTTTTCATGGCGTACCAGTTGGCGCACTGGAACGCCGGTAATCAGCGCGGAATGACGGTCGGCGGCAAAGTTGCCCATCATCGTCAGGTAGCCTTCGGCCGACTCCTTGAGCACCGGTACTGCGGTTTCCGGCCAGACCAGCAGGTCTACGCGCTTGCTGCGAAAACTCATGTCGCGATACAGCGCCAGCTGGGCGTTGAGCTCGGCCGGGTCCCACTTCATGCTCTGTTCGATATTGCCCTGGATGGCGGCGACCGATAGCGGCTCTCCGGCGGGGCTGGTCCAGGCATGGCCTTTCAGGGCCAGGCCCACGATCCAGGGGGCTGCCAACAGAAGCAGGCCCGCAACGATGAAGGCTTTGCGCCCGGCCTTGATCAGTCGCGGCAGGTTGTAGAGCAGCGCTGCGGTGAGGGCCAGGGAGAAGGAGATCAGCCAGATGCCGCCCAGCGGCGCAAGCCCGGCCAGTGGGCCGTCAAGCTGGCTGTAGCCGGAATACAGCCAGGGAAAACCGGTGAGGAACCAGCCGCGAAAGGCTTCCTGGCCCAGCCACAGGGCCGCGAATGCCAGGGCGTCCGCCAGCGGCGCTTCATTGCGTCGTAACCAGCGGGCCCAGAGCCAGGCAGGCAGTGCGAAAAACCAGGCGATGGCGGCGATGAAGGCCAGCATCAGCAGGCCGGCAAGCAGGGCCGAGGCGCCGCCATAGGTGTGAATGCTGACGTAGATCCAACTGGTGCCAGCCCCGAACAGGCCGAAGCCGAAGCACCAGCCGCGGCCCAGGGCCTGGCGCGGTGTCAGCTCGCGCAGCCCGGCGTAGAACAGGCCGACTGCCAGCAGCGCCAGAGGCCAGATGTTGTAGGGGGCCAGGGCCAGGGTGGTGATGGCGCCGGCGATCACGGCCAGCAGGTTGCCGGGCCAGCCGGGGCGGGTTGAGCGCTGCAAGAGGCGTTTCATCAGCTCTTTCCTGTGTCGTACCGCGCGAGGCACGAGGAGAATGGTTGGGTTGTTTCAGATGAGCGTCGAGTCACGCAGCGCTGCTCGGCCGATGCGTCCCCGCCCTGTATCGCCTGAGGCCAGGCAAGTGGCCTCAAGACGATATCGCGGTGCGGGGGAGGGCAGATGACCCGTTTCCTCAGCGGGAAATGGGGGTCAGGCGCAGCAGATGAATCCGCCGGCTGTCGGCGTTGAGCACGCGGAAGCGATAGGCGCCGATTTCAGTGATTTCGTTGCGTTTTGGCAAGTGGCCGAACGCACTCATGACCAGGCCGCCTACGGTGTCGAATTCGTCGTCGGAAAAGTCGCTGTCGAAAAACTCGTTGAAGTTCTCGATGGGCGTCAGCGCCTTGATCAGGAAGTCGCCGCTGGGCAGTGGCTTGATGTAGCTGTCTTCCTCGACGTCATGCTCGTCCTCGATGTCGCCGACGATCTGTTCCAGCACGTCTTCGATGGTCACCAGGCCCGCCACGCCGCCGTACTCGTCGATGACGATGGCCATGTGATTGTGGTTGGCGCGGAACTCGCGCAGCAGCACGTTCAGGCGCTTGGACTCGGGGACGAAGGTCGCCGGGCGCAGCAGGTCCTTGATGTTGAAGCTGTCACCGTTCTCCTTGAGGATCAGCGGCAGCAGGTCCTTGGCCAGCAGGACGCCCATCACGTCGTCATGGCTTTCGCCGATCACCGGGTAGCGCGAGTGCGCCGAATCGATGACTGCGGGCAGGAACTCCCGAGGGGTCTGGGTCGCCTTGATGCTGATCATTTGCGAGCGCGGAACCATGATGTCCCGGACTTGCAGGTCAGCGACCTGGATGGCGCCTTCGACGATGGCCAGCGCTTCGCTGTCCAGCAACTTGTTCTGATGGGCTTCGCGCAGCAGCTCCAGCAGCTCCTGGCGGTTTTTCGGCTCATGGGCAAAAGCCTGGGTCAGTTTGCCCAGCCATGACTTTTGCCCGTTGCTCGATCGATCTTCGCTCATAGCGATTGCTCTGAATCCTTGGTTGTTACAGGGGGTTGTTGATCAGCTTTCGTCGTCTGCATAAGGGTCCGGATGACCCAGTTCTGCAAGCAACGTTCGTTCCAGCGCTTCCATTTCTTCGGCTTCGTCGTCATCTATATGGTCGTAGCCCAACAGATGCAAGCAGCCGTGAATCACCAGATGGGCCCAGTGGGCCTGAAGTTCCTTGCCTTGTTCAGCCGCTTCGCGCTCGACCACCGCAATGCAGATCACCAGGTCCCCCAGCAATGGGATATCCAGCAGCTCATCCGGTACATCGGCAGGAAATGACAGAACATTGGTGGCGTAATCCTTATGACGCCAGGTGTGGTTCAGCTCACGCCCTTCTGCTTCGTCCACCAGGCGGATGGTCAGTTCCGAATCGGCGGTGCGCTGGCGCAGGGCCAGCTCGCACCACTGGCGGAACTGTTCATCGCTGGGGGCCGGCTGTTGGCTGGCGCGCTGCAGGTCAAGCTCAAGCATCGTGGCGGTTGCCTCGGTCTGCGGCAGCCTTGGCGGCCTCGTCGGCAGCGTGCAGTTCGAAGCGCTCGTAGGCTTCGACGATGCGTTGCACCAGCGGATGGCGCACCACGTCCTTGGGCATGAAGTGAGTGAAGCTGATACCAGGCACATCCTTGAGTACGTTGATCACATGGGCCAGGCCGGACTTGGTGCCCTTGGGCAGGTCGACCTGGGTGATGTCGCCGGTGATCACCGCAGTGGAGCCGAAACCGATCCGTGTCAGGAACATCTTCATCTGTTCCACGGTGGTGTTCTGGCTCTCATCGAGGATGATGAAGCTGTTGTTCAAGGTGCGGCCGCGCATGTAGGCCAGGGGCGCGATCTCGATGACCTGGCGTTCGATGAGCTTGGCCACGTGTTCGAAGCCGAGCATTTCATACAGGGCGTCGTACAGCGGGCGCAGGTAGGGGTCGATCTTCTGGGCCAGGTCGCCGGGCAGGAAACCGAGCTTTTCGCCGGCTTCTACCGCCGGGCGCACCAGCAGGATGCGTCGCACCTGCTCGCGTTCCAGGGCGTCCACGGCGCAGGCCACGGCCAGGTAGGTCTTGCCGGTACCGGCCGGGCCAATGCCGAAGTTGATGTCGTTGCCGAGGATCTCTTTGACGTAGCGCTGCTGATTCAGGCCGCGGGGGCGAATCATGCCTTTCTTGGTGCGCAGGGCCACGGCGGCATCGGCTACCGAAGGGTTGTCCAGCTCTTGCACGGCAGACTCCTGCAAGAACAGGTGGACCAGGTCCGGCGACAGCTCGGTGCCCTTGGTTTCCCGGTAGAGACGGCGCAGAAGGTTTTCCGCGGAGGTGGTTTGCTTGGGTTCGCCGATCAGTTCGAACTGATTGCCGCGGTTGCGGATCTCGATCGTCAGGCGCTGTTCGATCAAGCGCAGATGCTCGTCGAATTGCCCGCACAGATTGGCGAAGCGGCGAGCCTCGAAGGGCTCGAGGATGAAACGATGAGGTTCTATGGGTGCGTTCAAGGTCGTTTTTAGCCGCCCAACGGCAATTAAGATGAATTCAAGGATAACGCCAGCAGCCTGGGTGCGAAAGCTCTTATGCGGAGCAAGGGCTGCTGGGGCTTTTCCCTGCCAGGTTATTGCAGCAGGGAGCCGCGCAGCGAGTGAGGCTGCGCCGAGTCGATGTACACGTCGGCGAACTGGCCGATCAGCGTGGGATTGTCGCAGCGGAAGTTGACGATGCGGTTGTTCTCGGTCCGTCCCTGCAGTTCGCCCGGGTCTTTCTTCGAGTAGTCGGTCACCAGGATGCGCTGGGTAGAGCCGACCATTTGTCGGCTGATTTCAAAACCTTGCTGGTTGAGGCGGTGCTGCAAGGCGTTGAGCCGTTCCTTTTTCACCGCCTCCGGTGTTTCGTCGGCCAGGTCTGCGGCCGGTGTTCCCGGCCGTTGGCTGTAGACGAAGGAGTAGGAGAAGTCGAAACCGACGTCTTCGATCAGTTTCATGGTCTGCTGGAAATCCTTCTCCGTCTCGCCTGGGAAGCCGACGATAAAGTCCGAACTGATGCAGATTCCCGGAACAGCCGCCCTGAGCTTGCGCAACTTGGACTTGTACTCCAGGGCGGTGTGATTGCGCTTCATGGCCGCGAGGATCCGGTCCGAACCGGATTGCACCGGCAGGTGCAGGTGCTTCACCAGTTCTGGTACTTCGGCATGCGCCTGGATCAGGCTGTCGGAGAACTCCAGCGGATGTGAGGTGGTGTAGCGGATTCGCTCGATGCCATCGATCGCGGCAACCACACGAATCAATTCGGCCAGGTCGGCCATGCGCCCGTCGTGGGTTTGGCCGCGATAGCCGTTGACGTTCTGGCCCAGCAGGGTCACCTCGCGGACGCCGTTTTCCGCCAGGTGGATGATCTCGGCGATCACATCGTCGAAGGGCCGGCTGACTTCTTCGCCGCGGGTGTAGGGCACGACGCAGAAGGTGCAGTACTTGCTGCAGCCTTCCATCACCGAGACATAGGCGCTGGGGCCATCGATCCGGGGCTCGGGCAGGTGGTCGAACTTTTCGATTTCCGGGAACGAGACGTCGACCTGCGGCAATTTGGTGATGCGCGCGACGTCGATCATTTCCGGCAGGCGGTGCAGGGTCTGCGGGCCGAAGACCACGTCCACATAGGGGGCGCGGTCGCGGATGGCCGCGCCCTCCTGGCTGGCCACGCAACCGCCTACGGCGATCACCATGTCCGGATTGGCCAGCTTGAGCTCACGCCAGCGCCCGAGCTGGGAGTACACCCGGTCCTGGGCGCGTTCGCGAATGGAGCAGGTGTTGAGCAGGATGACGTCCGCATCTTCGGCGCGTGCGGTGACTTCCAGGGCCTGATGTTCGCCCAGCAGGTCCACCATGCGCGAGCTGTCGTACTCGTTCATCTGGCAACCGTGGGTTTCGATGTAAAGCTTCTTGGCCATGGACGGGATCATCACGTGATTCAAAGAACCGCGCATTATAGGGGCCATGCCCACAGGTTCCTAGGGTTGTGCATCGGGTAGCTATGCTATAGTTCGCGCCCTATTTTTGTCCCCCGATGTGTTACCCGCCCGCCATGACCAAACGTGAAGCTCCAATCTACAAGGTGATTTTCCTCAACCAGGGCCAGGTGTTCGAAATGTACGCCAAGCAGATCTATCAGAGTGATCTGTGGGGTTTCCTGGAAGTGGAAGAGTTCGTCTTTGGCGAGCGCACGCAAGTGGTCGTTGACCCGAGCGAGGAGAAGCTCAAGGCCCAGTTCGAAGGTGTAGTGCGCAGCTTTGTGCCGATGCATTCGATCGTGCGCATCGATGAAGTCGAGCGCCTGGGTACGCCGAAGATCAGCGAGGCCCGCGGGGTGAGCAACGTCATGCCGTTCCCGATGCCGATGCCGGAAAAATAAGCCTGGCCGACTCCGTCTTTCCGGGAGGGCGGTTGTCTGTGTGGAAGCCGGCTCACCGGCGACTGAGGCGCAAATGCCTACGGCAGGGGCGAGAAGGGTGAGCGCCCATCGGCGCTCTGCAGTTCCATCAGGTATTTGCGGAAAATCTGTCCCAGTACCTGGGTTGCAACTTCCAGTTCGTCGCGCTGCATGTGCTCGGCGACTTCGTCGGCGGTGTCCAGGGCGTCTTCGGCGCCATTGACCGCAGCCATCTTCAGCACGATGTAAGCCTGGACGTTATTGGCCGGCACGCCTTCACCGTGGAAGAACATGGTGCCCAGCTTGAATTGCGCCTGGGCATGGCCTTGCAAGGAGGCCTTTTCGAAGTAGCTCAGGGCTTGATTGAAATCTTGCGGCGCACCTTTGCCCTCGTAGTAGAACTCGCCCAACTCGTATTGCGCCTCGGCATCCCCCTCGTCGGCGGCCTTCTGGCAGGCGGTGAGGGCCTCGGCCTGGTCCTGAGCCTGGGGATCGAGGGTGCAGCGACCCAGCGCCGGGATCAACAACGAGTTGCCACCTGCTTGTGCATGCGCGAGCAGGGGCTGAAGGAGCAACAGGCAGCCCAGTGTCAGGGCGCGGCCGGTGCGGTTCATGGGAATCGACTTACCTCTGAGGGGCGCGGGGCCCAGCGTGGGGCCCAATAAGCGCGCATTATGAAATAAGCAGGGCCCACCTTACAAAGTCTTTACTCGTTTTTCTGCTGCGTGGGCGCTATATCCCAAGGATTCATCAGCATTTGCAGGTTTCACTGCAGAAAATTCAAGTAAAGACTACAACGGGCGTGATGTTTCACACGCCCGCCGTCCAGCGCTTACTTCAGGGCGGCGAATGCCCGCTCTGCCGCATCCAGCGTCAGCTGCAACTCGGCCTCGCCGTGGGCGATGGAGGTGAAGCCCGCTTCGAAGGCACTCGGCGCCAGGTATACGCCGCCTTCCAGCATCAGGTGGAAGAAGCGCTTGAACAGGTTGGCGTCGCTGGCCATCACATCGTCGAAGGTGACGATGTCATCGGCACCGCTGAAGTACAGGCCGAACATGCCGCCAGCCTGGGTGGTGACGAACGGAATGCCTGCTGCATCGGCGCGTTGTTGCAGGCCTTCGAGCAGACGGCTGGTGTAGTCGCTCAGTTCGGCGTGGAAGCCCGGGCGGCTGATCAGGCGCAGAGTGGTGAGGCCTGCGGCCATGGCCAGCGGGTTGCCGGACAGGGTGCCGGCCTGGTAGACCGGGCCCAGGGGCGCGATATGTTCCATGATCTTGCGCTTGCCGCCGAAGCAGCCTACCGGCATGCCGCCGCCGATGATCTTGCCGAAGGTCGACAGGTCGGGTGTCACGCCGTAATGGGCCTGAGCGCCACCGAGGGCAACACGGAAACCGGTCATCACTTCGTCGAAGATCAGCACTACGCCGTGCTGATCGCAGAGGCGACGCAGGCCTTCGAGGAAACCTGGTGCCGGGGGTACGCAGTTCATGTTGCCGGCCACTGGTTCAACGATGATGCAGGCCACTTCCTGGCCTACTTCGGCGAGCATCTTTTCCACCGCCGCAATGTCGTTGAAGGGCAGGGTCAGGGTGTGCTTGGCGAAAGCCGCGGGCACACCGGCGGAGCTCGGCACGCCTTGGGTCAGGGCGCCGGAGCCAGCCTTTACCAGCAGGCTGTCGGAGTGGCCGTGGTAGCAGCCTTCGAACTTGATGATGCTGTCCCGGCCGGTGAAGCCTCGGGCCAGGCGAATGGCACTCATGGTGGCTTCGGTGCCCGAACTGACCATGCGCACCATTTCCATCGACGGCACGATGGAGCACACCAGGTCGGCCATTTCGGTTTCCATGGCGGTCGGGGCGCCGTAGGACAGGCCGTGTTCCAGTTGCTTGCGCACGGCGTCCAGGACATCAGGGTGGCTGTGGCCAAGAATCATCGGGCCCCAGGAGCCAACGTAGTCGACATAGCGCTTGTCGTCTTCGTCGGTGACGTAGGCACCTTCTGCGTGTTTGAAGAACAGCGGGGTGCCGCCCACGCTCTTGAAGGCGCGGACAGGCGAATTGACGCCACCCGGGATGTGTTTCTGGGCGTTGGCAAACAGGGTTTCGGAACGAGACATGATCGGGCTCTCAAAAATCAGCTGTTGAATAGGGCGTTGAAGGCGCGGGCGCGGCGGGTCACTTCTTCGGCGCTCTCGGCGCCGAACAGGCCGTGGACCACCGCCAGCAGGTTGGCGCCGTGGTTCACCAGTGGCGCGGCGTTGTCCAGGGTGATGCCGCCGATCACGCAGATCGGCAGGTGCAGGCTGGCCCGGGCCTGGTCCAGCAGCTCCAGGCTGGCCGCAGGCGCGCCGGGTTTGGTGGTGGAATTGAAGAAACGGCCGAAGGCGACATAGCTGGCGCCATCCTTGGCGGCTTGCTCGGCCAGTGGCAACTGGCTGTGGCAGGTGGCACCGATGATCGCCTGGCGGCCCAGCAAGGCTCGGGCCGGGGTCAATGGGCCATCAGTCTGGCCCAGGTGCACGCCGGCACCGATACGCGCCGCCAGCTCGGCATCATCGTTGATGATCAAACGGGTCTTGTAGCGCTCGCACAAGGCCAGCAGGGTTTCGGCTTCCCGCAGTCGGCGGGCCTGGTCGTCGCTTTTGTCGCGGTACTGCAACAGCGTGACACCGCCTTCCAGCGCCGCCTCCACGTACTTCAGAAACTTGCCGGCCAACAGTTGGCTGTCGGTGATGGCGTACAGACCACGTAGTTTCATTGAGCAGGCCTCATGACATTACGAGCAGAAATCCAGCGGCAAGCGGCGCGGAACGAACTGGCCACGGCCAAGCTGTTCGGCATCGCGCAGGGTGCGCCAGGTGTAATCCAGGGCGGACTTCACCGCACTGGCCAGGTGTTCACCTTGGGCCAGGCGGCCGGCCAGTGCGCTGGCCAGGGTGCAGCCGGAGCCGTGGTAGCTGCCCGGCAAGCGCTGGCAGGTATAGGTTTTGCGCAGGCCGTCACGGCTGTACAGGCGATTGTGGACTTCGTGTTCATCGCCGTGGCCGCCGGTGATCAGCAAATGCTTGACGAAGGGCAGGAGTTTTTCGGCGCATTGGTCGGCGCTGCCTTCAGGCAGTTCCGCGAGAATTCGGGCTTCGGGAAGGTTGGGGGTGGCAATGGTTGCCAGGGGCAGGAGGCGCTCGCGCATGGCGTAGCCGACTTCATCCTTGCCCAGCCGGCCACCGCCGCCGGCGCGCAACACCGGATCGCAGACCACTGGCAGGTGCGGGTGGGCCTGGAGCAGCTCGACCACGGTGTCGACCATTTCCAGGGAACCGAGCATGCCCAGCTTGACCGCCGCTACCGTGGAGTCGTTGAGCACCGCATTGGCCTGGGCCAATACCCACTCGCGATCCAGGACGCGGAAGTCGCTGACATTGACCGTGTCCTGCACGGTCAACGCGGTGACAGCCGGAGCTGCATGACAACCCTGAGCCAGCAGGGCTTCGATATCTGCCTGCAGGCCGGCGCCACCACTGGGGTCGTGGCCGGAGAGACAGAGGACAACGGGGCGAGAGCTGTAGATATTCATGGGCGGCGAGCTTACCACCAAACGTTTTTTTTCGCGGCGCTCGACATATAAGAGAGGGGCGATCTGGCGCCGGCCAGCCCACTTGACCGAAGCAACAGCTCTAGCCCGCTGGATTGCGCTGAAAGCCCCGTTCTAGAGCCTTTAGACTAAAACTTACAATGGTGTTCAATGGCCATCAGCGGCTATGCTAGAGTGGATTCAAATCAATAACAGGTCATGCCGGTTCTACGTCTGCTCAAGGGAAATGGGGGACTTCCTGACACCACCGGACAAGCCACGCTGGGGCTTTATGCACTATTTGCTGATGTTGCTGTTGAGCTTGCCGATGCTGGCTGGCGCCGCCGAGTTCGACGAGTTCACTCAACGCCTGCCCTTGGGCCGAGTGATGCAAGTACTCGAAGACGCGGGGGTGAGGCGACCATTGCCGATGTCAGCTCGGGGCCTCTGGCTGAACAATTCAGACCCCACGACAAAGACACCCTCAACGCCGGTTATTCGCGCTCGGCGTTCTGGCTGAAGATCGACCTCGACTATCGCCCCGCCAACCCGAGCGCACAACGCAGCTGGTTGCTGGAGTTGGCCTATCCGCCTCTGGACCATCTTGAACTGTACGTCCCTGACGAGTCTGGTGGTTATCGCCTGGCGGGTCGTACCGGGGATGCCTTGCCCTTCGACAGTCGAGAGATTCGCCAGAACAATTACCTGTTCAACCTGAATTTTTCTCCCCACGAGCACAAGACCGTCTACCTGCGGCTGGCCAGCGAAGGCTCGATCCAGGCGCCGGTGAGTCTGTGGTCCAGCAGTGCTTACTTGGAAGCCCAGCCGGTGCGGTTGTATGTGCTCGGGCTGATTTACGGCGTGCTGCTGGGGATGCTGGTGTACAACCTGTTCATCTACCTCAGCGTGCGGGACACCAGCTACCTCTACTACATCGTCTATATCGCTTCCTTCGGTCTCTATCAGCTGTCGGTCAATGGCGCCGCAGTGGAGTACTTCTGGCCCGACAGCCCCTGGTGGGCCAATGCCGCGACACCGTTCTTCATCGGTTCGGCAGGTTTGTTCGGCAGCCAGTTCGCCCGCAGCTTCCTGCAGACTTCCCGCCACAGCCCCTGGGTCGACCGTGTACTCCTGGCCTTGATGGCCTTTGGCGCGCTGGTCATGGCGCTTTCACTGATGACCAGTTATGCCCTGGCATTGCGCCTGGCCACCACCCTGGCCCTGGTGTTCACCGTGGTGATCTACGTGGCCGGGATTGTCGCCTGGTGTCGAGGCCTGCGCGTGGCACGCTATTTCATCATCGCCTGGTCGGCCTTTTTGTTTGGAGGGGTGATCAACACCTTGATGGTGCTGGGTTACCTGCCGAATGTGTTCCTGACCATGTACGCCAGCCAGATCGGCTCGGCGATCGAAGTGGCGTTGCTGTCCCTGGCCCTGGCCGATCGCATCAATGCCATGCGTGAGCAACAGGCCCAGACACTGCTCGAAGCCGGGCAGAAGCTTGAAGTGCTGAACCAGCAACTGGCCCACAGCAACCGGCTCAAGGACGAATTCCTGGCCACCCTGACCCATGAGCTGCGGACCCCGATGAACGGCGTCATCGGCTCCCTGGAACTGATGCAGACCTTGGAACTGGATCCGGAGCTGGAGCAATACCAGCAGACAGCGGCCGGCTCGGCGCGGGACATGATGCGCATGGTCAACGGCATTCTGACCCTGACCGAGCTGCAGGCCGGCAAGCTCAGCGCCCAGCGTCAGCCGTTCAGCCTGCGCTCCCTGCTGACGACACTGCAGACCCAATACGGCGCCAGTGCCGCCGCCAAGTCGCTGGCTTTCCAGATCGACTTGAGCGCCGGGCTGCCCGATCGCTTGCAGGGCGACCGCTGCAAACTCAGCCACTGCCTGGAGTGCCTGCTGGACAATGCCATCAAGTTCACCCCTTCGGGCAGCGTGGTGCTGCGGGTGCTCACGCGTTCCGTGTCGGCGCAGCGGGTCAGTCTGAGTTTCGAAGTAATCGACAGCGGTATTGGCTTCGTCAACCTGGATGAAGCGACCCTGTATCAGCGTTTCTTCCAGCTCGATGGCTCCATGACCCGCGAATATGGCGGGCTGGGTATCGGCCTGGCGATCTGTCGGCAGTTGGTGGAGTTGCTGGGCGGGCAATTGACCCACGAATCCACACCCGGCCGGGGCAGTTGTTTCCGCCTGCTGGTGGAGTTCGACGCCCAGGAGCCCGCCCCGCGCTCGCCGGCGGCAGTGGCGCGACGCTTGCCCCGGGACTGTACCGTGCTGCTGGTGGACGACAACGACGTCAATCAGTTGGTGGTCAGGGGCATGCTGCTCAAGCTGGGCTACCAGGTGCGCACCGCCGGTAGCCCTACTGATGCCCTGCAATTGCTCGGGCGTGAGCTGGTCAGTGCGGTGTTGATCGATGGCGAGATGTCCACGGCGCAACTGGGGGCGTTTCGCTTGCAGGCCCAGGCGCTGCCCGGCTATTCCCAATTGCCCATCCTGCTGGCCTGCGTGCCCGGCAAAGAGGGCTGCCCGGCGGGGGCTGGCTCCGACTATCTGGCTAAACCGGTGAAGTTCGAGGCCTTGCAAACGGCATTGTCGAGATATGTGCTCTCTGTGGAACAGGGCGAAAGCGCCGACATTTAGGCAGGTATGCCACTTTGTTCGGGGTGGGGGCGGTGCTTAACTGGGGTCTTGGCACACCCTGAAGGAGCCCCGCGATGAACCTCCACCAGTTCGCTGAAACCCACGAAGTCACCAACCAGCCGCCAGCTTTGGACGGCGCCAATCTCTATCGGATCGACCTGCCGCTGCAGCAATGGATGCGCCGTTTCGATGCCGGTTGGGCCGAGTCGCGGGTCGACGCCTATGGCGCTCTGGCCGGTGGTCCGTTGATGGAGGCGGGGTTCTTGGCCAATCAGAACAAACCGGTATTTTCCAGCCACGACCGCTTTGGCCACCGGATCGATCTGGTGGAGTTTCATCCCGCCTATCACCAATTGATGCAGGCGGCGATCGAAGCCGGCCTGACCTCACTGCCCTGGACCGATCCGCAAGCGGGGGCCCACGTTGCCCGCGCCTCCATGACCTATCTGCACAGCCAGGCCGAGGCCGGCAGCGGATGCCCGCTGACCATGACCTTCGCCTGTGTACCGGCTTTGAAGTTGCAACCCGATATCGCCGACCAGTGGCTGCCCAAGATCCTTGCCACCCGGTACGACCCGCGAAATGTCGGCATGCAACACAAGGCCGGGCTGACCATCGGCATGGCCATGACCGAGAAACAGGGCGGCACCGATGTGCGTGCCAACACCACCCGGGCCTACCCGGTGGGGGCTGGCGGCCCCGGGCAGGCGTACGAGCTGGTGGGCCACAAATGGTTCTGTTCGGCGCCGATGTGCGATGCCTTCCTGACCCTGGCCCAGACCGACAAGGGCCTGACCTGCTTCCTCCTGCCCCGGCACCGTCCCGATGACACGCGCAACCAGTTCTATATCCAGCGCCTGAAGAACAAGCTCGGCAACCTTTCCAACGCTTCCAGCGAAGTGGAGTTCCGCGGTGCCCTGGCCTGGATGATTGGCGAGGAAGGCCGCGGCGTGCCGACCATTATCGAGATGGTGGCCATGACCCGTTTCGATTGCATGGTCGGCTCCAGCTCCCTGATGCGCCAGGCCCTGACCCAGGCCAGCCATCACTGTGCCCATCGCACCGTGGGCGGGCGGGTGCTCAGCGAGCAGCCCCTGATGCAGAACGTGCTGGCCGACCTGGCCCTGGAAAGCGAAGCGGCCCTGGCCCTGAGCATGCGCATGGGGCGGGCCCTGGATCATCTGGACGATGCCCAGGAGGCGAAGTTTTCCCGGCTGGTGACGGCGGTGGGCAAGTACTGGATCTGCAAGCGGGCCCCGGCGATGATCAACGAGGCGGCGGAGTGCATGGGCGGTGCCGGTTATGTCGAGGACAGCATCCTGCCACGGCTGTACCGCGAGGCGCCGGTGAACTCCACCTGGGAAGGCTCCGGCAACGTGCAATGCCTGGATGTGCTGCGAGCCTTGTCGAAGGAGCCGGGCGTGCTGGACGCCTTGTTCGCCGAATTGGGCAATGGCCATGGCGACAAGCGCCTGGCCGCCCATATCAACGGGCTGAAGGAGAGCTTCAAGGACACCGGCGACATTCAATACCGTGCTCGTCAACTCACCGAGGACATTGCCCTGGGCCTGCAGGCCAAGCTCTTGCTGGAAGCCGGCAACCAGGTGGTCAGCGACGCCTTTATCGCCAGCCGCCTGGGCGGCCAGGGCGGGCGGGTCTACGGCACCTTGCCGCGTGGCCTGGACGTGGCAGCCATTGTCGCCCGCTCCTCCCCTCAGGGCTTCTGACCCTCCCTGGCGCCGGCTTCCCGGCGCCTGCGGTGATTACGCTGTTCCCGTGGGACGGTCTTGCAGGCAAGATGAACGCCTGCAAGTTCAGAACACAGGATGCTTATCGTGACCGAAGCTTTTATTGTCGTTCAAACCGCCGAGCAAGCCGTGGATCGGCTTGCCGCCCTGCATGAGCGGGCCACCACGGCGCTGAGCCAGGCGCTCAAGCGTTATCTCAAGGACCGGGTCGAGCCGGATGCCGAGCAACGAGCACTGTTTCGCTACCCTGAGTTGCGCCTGACCTACCACTGCCACGGCGAAGTCCCACAGACCACAAGGGCCTATGCCAAGGTCCAGTTGCCGGGCACCTACAGTGTCACCGTGACCCATCCTGCAGCCTTCCGTAATTATCTGCTCGAACAATTGGTGCCGTTGATGCACGACTTCACCGTGACGGTGGAAGTGGGCGTCAGTGAGCAGAACATTCCTTATCCCTATGTCGTGGAGCAGGGCGACGAGCTGGCAGGTTCCGGCGTGACCGCTGCGGCGCTGGCGCGGGTGTTCCCGAGTACCGACCTGTCGGCCGCCACCGATGGCATCGCCGATGGCCTCTACGATTGGGAAAATACCCATCCGCTGCCCCTGGCGCTGTTCGATGCCGCGCGAGTGGATTTCTCCCTGCGGCGCCTGGTGCACTACACCGGTAGCGACTGGCGTCATGTGCAGCCGTGGATCCTGCTGACCAACTATCACCGCTATGTGGACCAGTTCATCGTTCATGGCCTGGAGCAGTTGCGCAGCGATCCGCGCTTTGTGCGCATGGTCCTGCCGGGCAACGTGATCATCGAGAAAAGCATGGATCACGGCGAGGCCTCGGCCATCGCCGCCGGTGTGGTCTGGCACCGCTACCAGATGCCGGCCTACCACTTGCAGGCCAGCGATGGCCACGGTGTGACCCTGGTGAATATCGGTGTCGGCCCGTCCAACGCCAAGAACATCACCGACCACCTGGCGGTGCTGCGTCCGCATTGCTGGCTGATGATCGGCCACTGCGGCGGCCTGCGGCAGTCCCAGACCATTGGCGACTACGTGCTGGCCCACGCTTATATGCGGCGCGACGGCATTCTCGACCGCGTGGTGCCGCCGAACATTCCGATTCCGGCCCTGGCCGAAGTCCAGCTGGCGTTGCAGCAGGCGGCGGCCAATGTCACCGGGGAAAAGGGCGAACAACTGAAGAAACGCCTGCGCACCGGCACCGTGCTGACTTACGACGACCGCAACTGGGAGTTGCGTTGGGCCGAAGAACGTCCGCTGATCAACCTGTCCCGGGCCGTGGCGGTGGACATGGAAAGCGGCACCATCGCCGCCCAGGGGTATCGCCTGCGGGTGCCGTACGGCACCTTGCTGTGTGTCTCGGACAAGCCATTGCACAGTGAAATCAAGTTGCCGGGCGCGGCCAACGCCTTTTATGAGCGTGCGGTCAGCCAGCATCTGAAGATCGGTATCGAAGCGGTGGACCTGATGCGCAGCGAGCTCAACTCCCTGCACTCGCGCAAACTGCGCAGCTTCGACGAGCCGCCTTTCCGCTAAGCGTTTAAGCCATGGTCATTTGGCGGTCAGGCCACTAGCATTGTCGGTCCTGATCGCTGAATGTTCCTGCTCCCATGTCCCGTCCGCCCCGTCCCGCTTCCCGCCGCCCTGGCGCCAAGCCGTTTTCCTCCTCTCCCGCCAAGCGTGTGGCCAAGGCCGCGCCGGTCGAGCCGAAGCTGATCCTGTTCAACAAGCCTTTCGATGTGCTGACCCAGTTCAGCGATGGCGAGGGGCGGGCCACGCTCAAGGACTTCATTGCGGTCCCCGGGGTCTACCCGGCCGGGCGCCTGGATCGCGACAGTGAAGGGTTGCTGCTGTTGACCAATGACGGGCAGTTGCAGGCGCGCATCGCCGATCCCAAGCACAAGCTGGCCAAGACCTATTGGGTGCAGGTCGAGGGCGAGCCCAGTGCCGAGCAGTTGCAGCACTTGCGCGAGGGTGTGCAGTTGAATGACGGCATGACCCTGCCGGCCGAGGCGCGCCAGCTCGAAGAACCGACGCTATGGCCGCGCAACCCGCCGGTGCGCTTTCGCAAGAGCGTGCCCACCAGTTGGCTGGAGCTGGTGATACGCGAGGGGCGCAACCGCCAGGTAAGGCGCATGACCGCTGCGGTGGGGCTACCGACCTTGCGCCTGGTGCGGGTCAGGATCGGCGACTGGACCCTGGAGGGCCTGGAGCAGGGCCAGTGGAAAGAGGTGGCTGCGCGCTTATAAGGCGCCGGACTCGATCAGGCCGATCACCACGCTCTTGATGATGAATGCTGCAACGCCCAGGCCCAGCACGAAGAACAGGATGAACGAGCCGAAGCGCCCGGCCTTGGACTTCTTGGCCAGGTCCCAGACGATGAAACCCATGAAAATGATCAGGATGCTGACCAGGCCGGTCATCATCCACTCTTCGAATACTGCTGGGTCCATCACTCATCTCCAGTGCAGGCAGGGCAAAAAATGCCGGGCGAGTATACGCCAACGCCCGCGGCCCAAGCATTGATCTGCATGCGTTATGTCGCCACAGCGGGGGCCGGGATTCAGTTGCGCAGGTGGGTCAGCGGCAGTTCGGTGCTGTTGAGCACCTGATTGAGCACGAAGCTCGAACGCACGCTGGTCACGCCCTCGATACGGGTCAGATGGCCGAGCAGCAGCTTCTGGTAATGGTCCATGTCCGGTACCACCACCTTGAGCTGGTAGTCGGCATCGACCCCGGTCACCAGGCTGCACTCCAGCACCTGGGGCAGGCTGCGGATCGCGGCTTCGAAATTCTCGAAGCGTTCCGGCGTGTGCCGGTCCATGCCGATCAGGACATACGCGGTCAGGCTCAGACCGAGCATCTTGCGGTCCAGCAGGGCGACCTGGCGGGAAATGTAGCCATCGTCCTCCAGCTGCTTGACCCGGCGCGAGCAAGGGGAGGGCGACAGGCCGATGCGCTCGGCCAGTTCCTGGTTGGAGATACGGGCGTCGCGTTGCAACTCCGCCAAAATGCTCAGGTCGTAGCGGTCGAGTTTGCTCATCAATCAGGCCTTTGTCGTAACTATTGCGTTGAATTATCTATCTTGAGTTAAAAATTGCGCAAGTGGTGTTTTTACAAGCAATCTTCGCAATCCTCTGTCTTCGCTGCGCGCCTATTCTTATCACCAGAATCACTGCCCGGACATAGAGTCCACTGCGGCCCGCCGAATCAGGCCTGCCGCGGCCGCCAATCCCACAGGGTTGAGCCGGCCCCCGGGCTACACACTGTCCAGAAGACGGAGTGAGGTGAGCCGGCGTCAAAAGCGCCGAGCACGGACAAAATCTCAAAGGGCGGCCGACGGGCCGCCCTTTTTTATTGCCTGCGAAATAAGTCTCGTGACTGATAACCTGATGCAGAACCGCCCAGGGCTTTTTCAGTCTTATGTACAGGCCCCCCCTATCCGCAGTGAGGAATAGCATGAAGTCGCGCATCTGGCGTATGGCAGGTGTTGGTGTGTTGTGCCTGAGCGTCAACGCTCAGTTGCTCGCCGATGAGCGAGACGAGAATCGGCCGCCTGCGCAGCATGGCGTTCCCGGGGGCGAGCAGCGAGAGCATCAAGGCCAGGGCCGCCCGGAAAATGCCCCGCCGCGGCCCGCCAATGTTCCCAACCGTCCACCACCCAGTGCGCAGCCACAGCGGCCGCAGAATGAAATCATTCGCGGCGATAACAGCCGTCAGTTCGAGCACAACGGCCAGAACCCGGGAGGGCAGTGGCAGAACCGGCCTCAGCACGATCCCAATCAGCAGGTTCGCCCGGCCCCTGTGCCACAACCCCAGGTGCAGCAGCCAAACAACCTGCCGATCCAGGGCCGCCCCGACACCGTGCGCCAGACCCAGGAGCCACAGCGTGGCTACTATCAGGACATTCCCCGGCGCAACGACTACAACCAGCATTGGCAGGCTGGCGGCCCGGGCTCTCGGCCAGGTGGCGGCCATCCCAACGACTACCGCTGGCCGGGCCGCCCTGATGGCCATGGCAATGGCTGGGGCCCCGGGCCGCAGTACCGCCCCGGGTATGTGATCGACCGCTTCCCCGGGCGCAATGACCGGGTCGCCTATCGCGGCCAGGATTACTTTTTTTCCGGTGGTTACTGGTACCGCCCGCAAGGCCCGCGCTATGTGGTGGTGCGCCCGCCCTATGGCATTCGCGTGACGTACCTGCCCGACTATGCGCGGGAAGTCTGGATCGGCAGCGCGCTGTTCTTTCTGGCGGCAGGGGCTTACTACACCTACGAAGCCAACACCCAGCAGTACGTGGTGGTCGAGCCACCTGCCGGCGTGCCGGTTGCGGACCCGCAGCAGAGCGGCAATGGCTATGACGTGCTGGCCTACCCGGTCAACGGCCAGTCGCCGCAGCAGATCGACCAGGACCGTTACGACTGCTATCGCTGGGCGGTGCAGCAGAGCGGCTTCGATCCTGCGAGTGTGACCTATCAGCCGGCCCCGCAAGTGGTCCAGGCTTACCGCCAGGCCCAGGGCAACTGCTTGAGCTCACGGGGCTATCAGGTGACCTACTGAGCCCTGGCTGCCTCCACCACTTCCTGCGGGTCGGCGTGCACCAGCACTTCGGCCCGTGGATAGGCCTTCTGGATGGCATCGGCGGCCTGGTCGCTGATGCCATGGGCCACCGAAAGGGTCAGTTCCCCGGGTAATTCCAGGTGCAGTTGGACGAACCAGTGGCTGCCGGAAATCCGTGTGCGCAGGTCATGGGCCCCCAGTACTCCCGGCACACTGCACGCCAGCTCCAGCATGTGCTGGCTGACGTCCGGTGGCAGCTCCTGGTCCATCAGCACCGAGAAGCTCTCCCGGGCGATCTGGATCGCGCTCCAGAGAATGTAGACGGCAATCCCCAGGCCGAACCAGGCGTCCACCTGATGCAGGCCGAACGCCGCGAGCACCAGGGCCAGCAGGATGCTGCCGTTGAGCATCAGGTCGGAGCGGTAGTGCAGGGAGTCGGCGCGCACTGCATTGGAGCCGGTCGCCCGGATCACCCGGTGCTGCAGGAGCAGCAGGGCGATGGTCAGCGCCAGCGACAGGACGATCACCCCGATGCTCAGCCAGGGCGCGCCTACCGGTTCCGGATGTTGCAGGCGTTGCGCCGCCTGGAAGGCAATCAGAACTGCGCTGCCGGCGATGAACAATGCCTGGGCCATGCCCGCCAGGGACTCGGCCTTGCCGTGGCCATAGCGGTGGTCGTCGTCTGCCGGGCGCAGGGCGTAATGCACTGCCAGCAGGTTGAGCAGCGAGGTGAAACCGTCCAGCACCGAGTCGGTGAGCCCGGCGAGCATGCTCACCGAGCCGCTGAGCCACCAGGCGACAGCCTTGGTCACGATCAGTATGCCCGCCACGGTGACCGAGGCGCGGGTGGCCAGGCGCAGGAGGCGGGCGTGTTCCGAGTTGGCGGTCATCGACGGCGGGTTCCTGGGTAAAAGTGATCAGGCAGCAGGTTGCAGGCCGTACAGCGCCAGTTGCTGCACGCTGCCCTTGTGCTGGATCAGGCGTGGGTCATCCAGGGGGAAACTGCCCCCCAGTTCGCTTTCCAGGATGGCCTGCAGCTTGCGGTTGTCGACTTTACCGTCGGCGCCGATGGCCTGTTGCAGTTTTTCCGGCGCGATCTGCGCGGTCTTGCCCGGCTCCAGGTAGATGGCCCCGGTGGCGAAGTCGACGCCGAAGGCGATCAGCCCTGGGATCACGTAGAACAGCAGGCCAACGGCATCCAGCACAGCCACCAGGGGATCGATCTTGCCGTCGATCTGGCCGCGCCGGTCGGGGAAGAAGATCGAGCCGCAGGCGGTGAGTTGGGTCAGCAGGGTGGCCACCAGAACGCCGCCGATGACACGGTGGGAAATACGCATGGAAATCTCCTAGCAAGCACGAAAGCAACGAGGGATGAAGCGGGGTGTTGAGTCTTGTCGATCAGCACTCAGACCATGATTAACCCCAGGCAGTTCGCCGTTATACTCGCGCCTCTGTTTTGGAGCCAGCATGAATTCTTTGCCAATTGATGAAGTTTTGCCTGCACTGCGTACCGCCCTGGCGACACGCCATGAAGCGGTGCTCGAAGCCCCGCCCGGTGCCGGCAAGACGACCCGCGTGCCCCTGGCGCTCCTGGACCAGGACTGGCTGGCCGGACAGACCATCCTCATGCTCGAACCCCGGCGCCTGGCCGCCCGGGCCGCCGCCGAGCGCCTGGCCAGCGAGCTGGGAGAGAAAGTCGGCGAGACCGTGGGTTATCGCATCCGCCTGGACAGCAAGGTCGGCCCGCGTACCCGCATCGAGGTGGTCACCGAAGGCATCCTCACCCGGCGCCTGCAGGATGACCCGGCCCTGGAAGGCGTCGGCCTGCTGATCTTCGATGAATTCCACGAACGCAGCCTGGACGCCGATCTGGCGCTGGCCCTGAGCCTCAATGGCCGCGAGCTGTTTCGTGACGAGCAACCACTGAAGATCCTGCTGATGTCGGCGACGCTGGAAGGCGAGCGCCTGTCGACCCTGCTCGGCGATGCGCCGATCCTGCGCAGTGAAGGGCGCATGTACCCGGTGACCCAGCGCTGGGGCCGACCCTTCCAGCCCGGTGAATTCATCGAGCCAAGGGTGGTGCAGACCGTGCTCGAGGCCCTCAACGATGAAAGCGGCAGCCTGCTGGTGTTCCTCCCCGGCCAGGCGGAGATCCGCCGGGTGCACCAGCAGTTGGCCGAAGCCCTGGGTGAGCGCAGTGAGATCCTGCTCTGCCCGTTGCATGGCGAGCTGGACCTGGCAGCCCAGCGCGCAGCCATCGACCCGGCGCCGTCGGGCAAGCGCAAAGTGGTGCTGGCCACCAACATTGCCGAAACCAGCCTGACCATCAATGGCGTGCGGGTGGTGGTGGATGCCGGGCTGGCGCGGGTGCCGCGTTTCGATCCCGGCAGCGGCATGACCCGCCTCGATACCCAGCGTATCTCCCGGGCCAGCGCCACCCAGCGCGCCGGGCGTGCCGGGCGTCTGGAGCCCGGCGTGTGCTACCGCTTGTGGTCGGCCGATCAACAGGAGCAACTGGCCGCCTATGCCAGTGCGGAAATCCTCCAGGCGGACCTGGCCGGATTGGCCCTGCAACTGGCGCGCTGGGGCGTGACGCCAAATCAACTGGTATGGCTGGACGCTCCCCCCAGTGCCGCTTATGCCCAGGCCCAGGACTTGCTGGTGCGCCTGGGGGCGTTGAATGACGATGGCAGCCTGACCCGCCACGGCCAGGCCATGGCCGAGTTGCCGGCTCACCCGCGCATCGCCCATCTGCTGCTGCGCGGCCAGTCCCTGGGGTTGGCGCCGATGGCTTGCGATGTCGCGGCGCTGCTGGGGGAACGGGATATCCTGCGCGGCGCCGGCGCCGACCTGCACAGCCGCCTGGTGCTGCTTGGCGGGGAAGAGCGTGCCGCTCGCGGAGCCCAGGGCGGGGTGCAGCGTGCCCGACAACTGGCGCGCCAGTACCGGGGCTATCTGCGCGGGCAGCCCGAGGCTGCGGTGGCCGACCCCGAGCACCCGCGCTGGCTCGGCGCCCTGTTGGCCCTGGCCTATCCCGATCGGGTGGCCCAGCAGCGGCGCCCCGGCGGTGCCGAATACCGCCTGGCCAACGGTCGCGCGGCGCTGTTCAGCGAAACTGACAGCCTGATGAAGCAACCCTGGCTGGTGATCGCCGACCTGGGCAGCCGCCAGGGGCAGCGCGAGGAGCGCATCTACCTGGCGGCGGATTTCGATCCGGTGTTGTTCGATTCGGTACTGGCGGAGCAGGTGCGGCAAGTCGATCAGCTGGATTGGGACGAACGCGAAGGCGTGTTGCGGGCCGAACGCCAGCGCAAGGTCGGTGAACTGGTGCTCAGTCGCGAACCGCTAAGCGGGCTGGATGAGTCCGCCCGCACTCAGGCCCTGGTCAATCTGGTCCGGCGCAAAGGCCTGGAGCTGCTGCCCTGGACCCCGGAGCTGCGCCAGTGGCAGGCCCGGGTAGCGTTGCTGCGCCAGCTGGACCTGGAGGCCACGGGCGCCAGCCAATGGCCGGATGTCAGTGACGGGGCCTTGCTCAAGGGGCTGGAGCAGTGGTTGCAGCCCTACCTGGGCAAGGTCTCGCGGCTCAGCCACTTCGCCAACCTGGAACTGGCCGGAATTATCCACAACCTGCTGCCCTGGCCACTGCCTCAGCGCCTGGATGAGCTGGCCCCCCATCACCTGACGGTGCCTTCCGGGTCGTCGATTCGCCTGGACTACAGCGAGCATCCACCCATCCTGGCGGTACGCCTGCAGGAGCTGTTCGGCCTGGCGCAAACACCGCGCATTGCCGGCGGCCGCCAGGTGGTCAAGTTGCACCTGCTGTCTCCGGCACGACGTCCGGTACAGGTCACCCAGGATCTGGCGAACTTCTGGCGCAGCACCTACGCCGAGGTGAAAAAGGACCTCAAGGGCCGTTACCCCAAGCACTACTGGCCGGATGACCCGCTGATCGCCGAAGCCACGGCGCGGGTCAAACCGCGCAAATAACCCGAACTCCCGTGCTGCCCTGTAGCCGCTGCCGAGCGTGCGAGGCTGCGCCCGGGGGCGCAGCCCCCGCAAAACGGACGCCGCGGTGTGTCAGACGGAATCTGGGCCAAGCCGTTGCGAGCGCTACACGCTCGATCGCCGCCTCGGCAGCGGCTACAGGTGATGGGTGCCGCTCTGGGGTTTATTGCGCCGGCAAGAGGAAGCGGGCCAGCACCGGCAGGTGGTCGGAGATGCGCAAGGTGTCGTCCTGGCGCACCCGGGATTCGACTCGCTTGAGCCGCGGGCTGTAGAACAGGTAGTCCACCGTGCGATCCGGGCCGTCGAGGCTCGGGTCGTTGGGGTAGTGGGTCAGCCAATGTGCGCGGTCGACGCCGCTGGCCTGGGTGTTGCTGGGGATCATCGGGTATTTGTCCCACAGCAGGTGCAGCGGGCTGTCGGCACTGTAGGGCGCCCGTTGCACGTCGCTCAGTCGCTGGTACTGGCCCAGGGGCAACAGGTTGAAATCCCCGCCAATCAGCCAGGGCGTGCCGCGGCCTTCGAGTTTATCCAGGACTTTGCCAATGGCTGCGACCTGCCTTGATTGCGTCTGGCCAGGTGTGCGAGCACGTTCCAGATGGGTATTGAGCACCGCCACCTGGCCGCCGTCGTTCAGGGGCAGGTAGCTCAGCAGCAGGGCCTCCCTGGGCTGGAACTGCCGGCCGATGAAGCCGTGTTCGGCTGTGGGCAGTTGCAGGCGTTCGGCGTGATCGATGCGATAGCGGCTGAGGGTGGCCAGTTGTCGGCCGACACTGCCGAAAATATGCGGCGATGGTACGAAATCGGCTTTCCAGTCGTAAGCCTGGGTGCTGCAGGGGTAGAGATCGGTAAGGCGTTCCTGCAGGAGTTTGAGCTGGTCCTGGTAGGCGCTGGCCTTGGCACCGTTGTCCACTTCCTGCAGCAGCACCAGGTCCGGTTGTTCGTCGCGGATCACGCGAGCCACTTCGTCGAGGCTGAAGGCCATGTCCTCCAGGGTCGGCTGCTCGTCCTCGCCCTGTGCCTGGTCGTTCCAGAACACATAGCGCTTGCCCGCCAGGTACTGCAGGTTCCAGGTCATCACTTTCAGGGCCTGGCCCGGCACCAGCGGCGCGGCCTGGGCGCTGCAACTGACAGCGAGGCTTTCCTTGGCTTCCGGGCGCCAGGTCAGGCTGTAGACCAGCCCGGCCAGCACCAGACCGATCAACAACAGGCTCAACAGGGTGATGCGAAGTAGACGGATCATCGGCTCGGCTTATGGCGTTGCAGGATGGCCCCGGAGCATAACCGAGAGCACGGCCGTCACCCAAGGGGCAGAGCGGCCGAGGGAGGATTCAGCGCTTGTCCGGCTGCTCGCTGATCAGCATGAACAGGCGGAACAGCACCACGCTGGTGAACAGCTGCAGAAAGCTGTAGGCGCTGTCGATAGCCAGGGACAGCAGCGGGTTCAGCGGTTCGGAATAGGCCGCTTCACTGGCACCCTTGAGCAGCCACAGCGGGGTCATTACCGCCAGGATGCACACCAGGATCCGCAGGAAGTGCCCACGGCTGAGGCGGAAACTTTCACTGATGGCCGCCAGCGGCGCCATGCCCTTGAGCACCAGCAGGTACTCGGCGAAAGCCAGTACCACCATCAGCCACAGCCCCGGCAGGAAATACAGCGACAACCCCAGCAGGATCAGCAGGGTGCTGACCGCCGTCAGCAGGGCAAAACGCGGCCACAGGGCCAGGGCCATGGCCAGCAGGTCCCGGGTACGTGGCGACTCGCCCCGGGTGCGGGCGTCGAGAAACAGGATCAGCGCACCGGTGTACAACGGATACACCAGAAGGCCCACCACCACGCTGTAGCCCGGGAAGGTGTCGGGGCCCAGGGCGCTGTTGACCCCTTGTTGCAGCAAGGCTTCGAGAATCACCAGCGGCAGGCACAGCTGGGCGATCTGCCCGAGGTTGCGCTGGAAGAAATACAGAGAGTCACGCAGTACATCTAACGGATTCATTCGATGAGATCGCAGTTGAAGAAGCGGTTGCACACTTTAACCGATGCAGGCCCCGCCCGAGCAAACGTAAACCTTGGGTAAAGACCATTGAAAGTCGTCGCACCAGCCCCATAACTGGTGCGTACCACCGCTCTGTCCGAGCGGCGGACCAGATTTCTACCGGCAATCTAAAGAGGTCGCCATGAACAACCAAGAGCAAACCCTGATCGATGGACTGTTTTCACGGTTGCAGCAAGCCGAAACGGATTCAGCCCCGCGCGACGCCCAGGCAGAGGCGCGGATCAAGGAGCATCTGACCCGCCAGCCTGCGGCCGGGTATTTCATGACCCAGGCGATCCTGGTGCAGGAGGCCGCACTCAAGAGCCTCAACGAGCAGAACCAGCAGCTGACCCAGCAAGTCCAGCAATTGCAGGCTGACCTGCAACAGGCCCGGGCCCAGGCCAGTGCTCCGGCACCGGCGGCCGGTGGCGGTTTCCTGTCGAGCATCTTCGGCGGTTCCCGCGAGCCACAGCCGGCACCGAGCCAGAGTGCACCGCCACCGTCGTCCGGTGGTGGCTGGCGTGAACCGGCGCGTTCTTCCTTTGGCGCCCCCGCGCAACAGAACTTCGGCGCGCCGCAGCAGAATTACGCCGCACCGCCACAGAACTATGCACCGCAGCAGGCACCGGCGGCGGGTAGCAGTTTCCTGGGCGGCGCCTTGAAAACTGCCGCCGGCGTTGCGGGCGGGGTCATGCTGGCCCAGGGCATCAGCAGCCTGTTCCACAACAACCAGCAGCCCCAGGAAATCGTCGAAGTCATCAAGGAAGAACCGGCGCCGGCCAGCGACAACAGCGGCTGGGGCAATGACGACCAGCGCCTGGCCAACAACGACTCCTGGGGCAACAACGACCAGGGTGGCTTCAGCAACGCCGACTACGACAACGACGACAGCTCGTTCTTCTCCGACGACGACTCCTTCGTCTGACCTGCGTCGGTCCGGGGCAGACACCTGCCCCGGACCGATTATTCGCGGAACAATCCCTGCGACTGGCATACTGGGCGACTTTTCGGGGCCTGAGGCCCGATCCAGCCCTTGCGCTGCTGCGCCATGAGGATTAGCGGTGAAGAAAATCGCTGTGTTCGCCGATGTCCAGAACCTCTACTACACCGTTCGTCAGGCCTATGGTTGCCACTTCAACTATGCGGCGCTGTGGGCGGATATCAGCAAGCAAGGGCAGATAGTCGAAGCCTATGCCTATGCCATCGACCGTGGTGACAGCAAGCAACAGCAGTTCCAGCAGATCCTGCGCAACCTGGGCTTCACGGTAAAACTCAAGCCCTACATCCAGCGCAGCGACGGCTCGGCCAAGGGCGACTGGGACGTGGGCATCACCATCGACATCATGGACGCTGCGGCCCATGTCGACGAAGTGGTGCTGGCTTCCGGCGACGGTGATTTCGACCTGCTGCTGGAGCGCATCATCCACAAGCACGGGGTCAGCGCGGTGGCCTATGGCGTGCCGGGGCTGACCGCCAATTCGCTGATTCGCGCGGCTACGCGCTATGTGCCGATCGAAGGCGCCTTGCTGCTTAAAAGCTGATCAATTTTCATACGGAGCAGGACAGGTTTGGAACGCATTGCCGTCATCGACTTTGAAACCACCGGGATCTCCCCGAGCAGCAGTTGCCGGGCCACGGAAATAGCCGTGGTGATCCTTGAGCAGGGGCGCATCGTCGAGCGTTACCAGAGCCTGATGAACGCCGGCGTGCGGGTGCCGGCGTTTATTGAGCAACTGACCGGCATCAGCAATGCCATGTTGCGCAGCGCACCCCCGGCAGAGCAGGTGATGAACGAGGTCAACGAGTTCGTCGGCATCACGCCGTTGCTGGCGCACAACGCGGCCTTCGACCAGAAGTTCTGGGATTTCGAGCTGGGCCGGATCAAGCGCACCCGCCTGCAGAACTTCGCCTGTTCGCTGCTGCTGGCCCGGCGCCTGATGCCGGCGGCTCCTAATCACAAGCTGGGCACCCTGACTTCATTCGCCGGCCTGCCGCACACCGGCCAGGCTCACCGGGCCATGGCCGATGCGGAAATGGCAGCCAACCTGGTGGCCCACCTGGCCGGCGAACTGAGGCACAAGCATGGCCTGCGCGAGCTGTCCCATGACTTCCTGTGCAAACTGCAGAAGGTTCCCGCGGCCAAAGTCCCCGAACACCTCAAGCGCCACCGCGGGTTCTGAGTCCCGAGGTTCATTTGCTTTCCAGTTGCCCCAGGGGCACGCGCCGTTCAATGGCACTGGAGAGCACGATGGAGGTCTTGCTGAAACCGAACTGGGCCACGCGGTTGATCAACTCCTCCAGCTCCGGCATCGATCCCACTGCGGCCTGCATGATCACGCAAGGGTCGCCGGTGACCCGGTGGCACTCGGTGAGCTGGGGAATCTTGATCAGTTCGTCATAGGCCTTCTGGTTGCCGTGCTGGGCCAGGCGCAGTTCGATCACGCACTGGATCGGCAAGCCGACCTTGGCCATGTCGACTTTGGCCTGGTAGCCGGTGATCACTCCGCTGGCCTCCAGCTTGGCCACGCGTTCGGCCACCGCCGGTGCCGAGAGATTCACCTTGCGTGCCAGCTCGGCGTAACTCGCCCGGCCATTTTCCAGCAGGCTGGCCAGGAGCATGCGGTCGTACTTGTCCATGGAAGGCTCTCGATCTATCCAGCTTTCGAAAGCACGGTATATAGCCCTTATCTCCATCTTTTGGAAAGTGTACGGGCGTTATAAACAGGTTTTGTAACTTAAGTTCCCTGGGCCGAGTTTCTAGAATAGACCTCCCCCTGTCTGCCTCAGAGCCGCCTCCCATGCCTGGCCAAAGCCGTTTTCCGCTGCCGTTGATAGCCGCCTTTTTTGCCCTCTATGTAATCTGGGGCTCGACGTACCTGGTGATTCGCATCGGTGTCGAATACTGGCCGCCACTGATGCTCGGCGGCATTCGCTTCATCATCGCCGGTAGCCTGATGTACGCCTTTCTGCGCTGGCGCGGGGTGCCGGCGCCGACCTGGGCGCAATGGAAGGCCGCAGGGATCATCGGTGTGCTGCTGTTGAGCTGTGGCAATGGCGCGGTAACGCTGGCCGAACACTCCGGGGTGACCTCCGGCGTCGCGGCGCTGGCGGTGGCCACGGTGCCTTTGTTCACCTTGCTCTGCGGGTATTTCTGGGGTGCACGCAACACGCGCCTGGAGTGGGCCGGGATCGTCCTCGGGATGATTGGCATCGGCATGCTCAACCTGGGGTCCAACCTGCAGTCGAGCCCGATGGGCGCCGCCTTGCTGCTGTTCGCTGCGGCGGCCTGGGCTTTCGGCTCGGTGTGGAGCAAGCATCTGCCGCTGCCCCAGGGCGCCATGGCCAGTGCCGCGGAAATGCTTGTCGGTGGCGTGGTGCTGATGATCGGCAGTGCCCTGAGCGGTGAACATCTGGACACCATGCCTGCGATGGAAGGCTGGCTGGCCCTGGCCTACCTGGCCGGTTTCGGTTCGATCATCGCCTTCAACGCCTACATGTACCTGCTCAAGCACGTGCGCCCAGCCGCGGCCACCAGCTACGCCTATGTCAACCCGGCGGTGGCGGTGCTGCTGGGCATCGTCTTCGTCGGCGAAACCATTGGCATCGAGGAGGCCATGGCCATGCTGGTGATCATCAGTGCCGTAGTGCTGATCGGCCTGCCCCAATGGCGCAAGCCCAAGGCCGCGGCCCAGGAAGAGGCGGCCTGATCACTGTCCCGGTGGCAGGCCGGCCAGGCTCCGTTGGAGAAAGTCGCCGATGACCTGGCTCGCTTGCTGGTGAATCGCTTCGCGGCTGCGCTGGCCGCCGTCCCGGCAGATGATTTCATCCTCGGGGTTCTCTTCCCGGAGCAGGGCCGTGGCGCCTGGCTTGCAGATTTGCATGAAGCTGAAATGGCTGGCATCGGCGATCACCAGCAGGCTGGAGGTGGCCGACGGCAGGTGGGTTTCCAGGTAGCCCGACTCCTGCTCCACCGGCATGCTGGCAATATCGACTCCTGCTCCCAGGATCAGGGTTGGCGTCTGCACCGCTGACAAGCTTTGCGGGGTGAACCCACGGACCAGCCCCGGGTCCAGGGAGACGACCGCCTTGACTCGCGGGTCCCGCAGGTCGGTGCCCAGAGAGCCCTGGTTTTGCGGTGCAATCCCCAGTTCCGGAGCCAGCCCGCACAGACGCGGGTTGGGATGCAGCCGACATTCCTCAAGGAAGCGTTGCGGGCTATAGCGGGCGCCGGCCAATGCGGTGACCGTCCAGCCGCCCAGCGAATGGCCGATGGCGGCGATGCGCTGTGGGTCGACCGCGCCTGCCAGGGACTGGTCTGCGCTCAGTGCGTCTATGACCCGGCTCAGATCCCGGGGACGCTGCCAAAGCTTCGCCGCTTCTTCCGGACGCTGGTCGAAACTCGTGGTGCCCGGGTGGTCAGGGGCGGCGACCACATAACCCTGGCCGACCAGCGAAGTGACCAGCCAGCTGAGGTTGCGCCAGTTGCCGCGATAGCCGTGTGACAGGACCACCAAGGGATGGGCCGCAGGGGCAGGAGAGGCATCCTTGATGGTGGGCAGGCCCTGGAAGACCGGGTTCTCTGCCGATACCAGAAGCGGGCTGGCGGTTTCGGTGGGGTACCAGAGGGCGACATGCAGGGGGCGCTGTTTGCTTGCATCGGGCAGGGTTATTTCACGAAAACCGACGAGCTCGGCGGCGCAGGCCAGGGGCAGGAACAGGAAGAGTGAAAGGCCCGCTAGCATCCGTGCGGACAGGGCAGTCTTGGGCATTGAAGAACTCCATGGGCAAAACGTCAGTGGCCTGCCAATGGGCGCGCTGGGTGGAATCGAGCGGCGATCGAGGGCAGTGGGTGGGCGACGACCGGGGCAGTCGCCGCCCACCCTTTTAACCCACATTGCCGGGAAAGGGTGACCCAATTGTGCAGCTGGCGGTCACCCACTTCGCATCAGTTACAGGTTCCGGCGTCGAGCCAGACCTTACCGGAACCATCTGGCCCGGTGAACGCCGGGTTGCCCGGCTCATTGCCCTTGACCCACCAGCGAGCGATGTAAAAGCGCCCGTTATGGCTGACTCGGTCCTTCGCCACATAGGTGCCCTGGGCCGACCATGGGCCCTGGCAAGCGGTACTTTCTGCCTTGACCGTCACGCTGTGCTCGCGAGTCACGCTGTGATGGCCGTTGCCCAGGCTCAGGGTGATGCGGTAGGTGACGTCTTGTGCTGTTTTGGGGGCGGCGAACTTCATCGAGGTCCCGGCCGCCTGGAAGTCCACGCTCGGGTTCACATTCCAGCGGTAATTCAGCGGCAGGCCAGCAGGGTCGCTGGAACCTTTGGCGTCGAGCACCACCGTTGCTCCGGCTTTGGCCTGGCCCGGGCCGTCGATGCTGGCCAGTGGCGGCTTGACCGCCGGCTGTTCGCCTTCGCTGGCGCACGGACCCAGGTCACGCCAGACCTTGCCGGAGCCATCGGGCCCGGTGAAGGCCGGGGTGCCCGGTTCACTGCCCTGGGTCCACCAGCGCGCTTCGTATTGACGGCCTTTCCACTGCACCTGGTCCTTGGCTACATAGGTACCGCGAACCTGCCACTGGGGCTTGCAGCTGCCGCTGCCGGCCTTGCCCTTGATCAGCATTTCGTGGGTCTTGAGGGTGCTCTGCTTGCCGTTGCTCAGGCTCAGGGTGAAACGGTAGCGGGTGTCTTCAGCCAATTCTGGAGCGGTGAAGGCAATACGCGGACCGTCGTAGGTAAAGTCCAGCTTGGGCGAGGCTTCCCAGGCAAAGCTCAGGGCCGCGCCTTGTGGGTCGCTGGAGGCGGACGCATCCAGCACGATCTGTTCACCTGCATTGGCTTCAGTCTTGCCGCGGATCACGGCCACTGGCGGGGTGCCGGCATCCACAGGTTTGAGCGAGGTCACCTTGACCTGGTTGTCGGCGCTGAACTCACCGTCTGCCAGCAAGCTCCAGGGGCCATTGAAGCTGTGGCTGGAGTACACCTGGTAGCCCTTGATATTACCCGTCTGGCCCTGGCGTGGCAGGTAGCGCAACTGAGAGAAACTGTTATTGCTGCCCATGTCGATCACGATCTGGTGGGGATAACGGGCGTCGGCGGCCGAACTCCAGTAGGAGTTGGGGTTGTCATCGAGCACGTTCGAGCCCGAGGTGGTGCCGGATGCCACGCTGCTGGTTGAGTGGACACGCCAGCTGTTTCGAGGAAGGGGCTCGCCTTTGGCGCTGGCCAGCATCAGTTCGGCGATGCTGGCGTTGTTCTTGCCGTCCACCGAAGAGGTCGCCACGAGCTTCAGGTAGGTGCCTTGGGCCGTTTCCCGGGTGTGGCCGTAAGCGTTGCCTTGCAGGATCAGGTCTTCAGCCGCCATACCTTCGGTCCTGATAGCCAGGTACCAGCGGCCCGGTTTTGGATCCTTGGCCCCGAGACCGACTATCTGGCTGAGGGCCGAGCGGTAGTCGTAGCTGGTGGTGGTTGGTTGAGCGCCATACTTGAGCGACAACTGGACCTGGCCGCCCTTGTTGGTACTGGTGCCGGGCACCACGGTGAAGGCCAGGCGCTGGGTGCCTGCCGGTACATCCAGTGGGAAGTAGCGGGTCTGGCCTTTGGCCTGGTTGATCCGTTCTTCGAGAATCGTGATCAGGTTTTCACTGTCCAGCGGCACGACTGAGGGGGCGTAGGCGGAAATTTTCGCAGCGTTCTCGCGCCAGACCCGGGCCATGTTCGCCGTTCGAGCATCGCCCAGGGGCACGCCGAGGTGGTCCTTGAGGTCCGGGTTGGAGAAGTAGCCGACGTGGTTGCCGCAGAGGATGGTGCCGACCCGACCGTTGTTGTGGCCGAAGCGGTAGTTGTCGTTGCCGTCGTTGCAGTGGCTGCCGCCGATGTTGTGCGCCAGTTCGTGGCGGAAGGCGGCCGAGGCGCTGATGGCGTTGACCGAGTAGCGGCCGTTCACGTAGGCCCAGCCGGCGGCGGTGTCCACCCCGGGTGTGCCAACGGTGAATGCGGCGACCAGGTCCGGGCTGTATTTGCGCATGCCATCGGCGAACAGGTTTTTGACATCGGCCAGCACCGGGGTGGTGATCGGGTAGTCGTTGGTTATCACCTGGGTGCCGGCCAGGCGCACACGCACATTCTTGATCTGCGAGTTTTCCACGGCACGGTTGACCGAGGCGACCTGGGCCAGGGCGTAGGCCTCATGGTCACCGATGTAGTTGGCGGCTTTCTGGGTGAAGCCTGCCAGCAGATCGATGACGATCTCGCCCTGGGCGTTGCGGTGGGTCAGGTAGCTGCGCTGACCGCTCTGGGTCTCGATCAGGTTGGGTACGTCGTTGCCTTCGTTGGGCACGGAGTCGATATTGCGCGGGTCGAAGGAGTGCTGGTTGTTGAGGCGAATCAGCGACTGTTCGCCACTGGCGTTGCCGCGAATCATCAGATTACTGTCAGGCATCAGGGCGATGAAGCTGCCGTCGCCACGGGCGGCGACAAACATTTCCTGTGCGGCGCTCTGGGAGCGGTTGTTGCTTTGCAGCGTGCCTACCATGACCTTGAGGCCCTTGAAACTGTTGTTCCGGTCCGGAATGAGGCTGCGCAGGCGCATGCCGATTTCCTGCTGCAGACGTTCGGTTCCCGCGTCGGCGATGTTGCGCTGGGCCGGATTGGCCATCAGCGCCTGGATATTGATGAAGGGGCCGTCGGCCGCGCTTTCGGCGCGTGGCAGGGCCGCATCGGCAGGTTCATCGGCGGCCTGTACCAGGCCCGTCATGGGTAGCAATACGACAGTTCCCAGGCTGGCCACACAAAGGCGGGTGGCACGGGACAGGGTGTTCAATCTGAAGGTCGGCATAACCATTCCTGGATATACACAGCGCGGCGCAAACCTGGCGAACAGGATCGTGAAAGCGTCCGCGCTGATGATGTGGATGAGGAGTTGTGCCGGCGGCGGGCATCATAGGCAGCGGCGCTGGTGCCGTATATTCGAAGCCTGGCTTTTAGTACCTGTCCTAGGGAACTTGCCCGTACGAAGGGCAAGAGCACTGTTGTGCCAGGGGCGTTTGCCGTGTGTCGGGTGCTGCCGGCGGAGGGTGCAGAAGGGCCGGCGAGTTGGCCAGAACGGCCGGGGAGACAGCGTGGTTGCAATAAAAAACGCCGGGCAATGCCCGGCGCGGTGGCTTCAGCCTGAACGGGTCACTCGAACCCGCTCAGCAGGACGAGGGCGAATAACGCTGCCGCCAGGGCCAGGGAAAACAGCAGGCTGATTCCCGCCACTCGCCATAGCGAGAAGAAGCGCCCGTTACCGGCCTTGTGCTCTATCACCTGGGGGCCGAACAGTTGGCGTGCGTAGGCGTTCATCCCGTAGATCGGCGGCAGGATGAACACCACCGCAGGGATACTTTCCGGAAGAAAAAAGCCTGCCACGCTCATGGCAATGAAAAGGCCGATGCCCATGGCCCAGACTTTGTTCACTTCGCTCTCGCGGCCCATGGCCTTGAGGTTCTGGCTGATGAAATAGGCGCCGGCCACGGAGGTGCCGATGAAGGTGCTCAGGCCAATGGCCGCCACGCTGTAGAGGCACAGGCTCTGATCGGTTGGCTTGCTGGCCAGTAGTTCGGCGGCAGGGGCCTGGAAGGGGTTTTGGTTGTCCATGCGCGGTGAGGCTCCTTGGGAAGGGCAAAGGGGCGGTTGAGTGCCAGCTCGGGTGTTGCGCTGCCCTTGTGCGCGACCCGTGGCAAACAGTGGGGCGAGCATACACTCACCGGGGCGGGCTTGGCAGGCCTGGGGCGGCCCGGGAGCGAGCCCCTGAATTAGGGTAAACTGCCGCCCATTGCGTCCCTGTGCTGACTTTTTCCTACGGTACCCCCATGACATTCGCCACTCTTGGCCTGATCGAACCCCTGCTGCGCGCCCTCGAAACCCTCGGCTACCAGACCCCGACCCCGGTGCAGGCGCAAGCCATTCCGGCAGTGCTGGGCGGGCGTGACCTGATGGCCGCGGCCCAGACCGGCACCGGCAAGACCGCCGGTTTCGCTCTGCCGCTGTTGCAGTTGCTGACCCTGGAAGGGCCGAAAGTCGATAGCAACTCGGTACGCGCGCTGATCCTGGTGCCGACCCGGGAACTGGCCGAGCAGGTCCACGAAAGCGTGCGCCAGTACGCCGAACACCTGCCGCTGCGCACCTATGCGGTGTACGGCGGGGTCAGCATCAACCCGCAAATGATGAAGCTGCGCAAAGGCGTGGACCTGCTGGTGGCGACTCCGGGGCGTCTGCTGGACCTGTTCCGTCAGAATGCGGTGAAGTTCAGCCAGTTGCAGACCCTGGTGCTGGATGAGGCCGACCGCATGCTCGACCTGGGGTTCTCCGAAGAGCTCAAGAGCATCTACGCGGCCCTGCCGAAGAAACGCCAGACCCTGTTGTTCTCCGCCACCTTCTCCGACGCCATCCGCCAGCTGGCCGGGCAGATGCTCAACGATCCGCTGAGCATCGAGGTCAGCCCGCGCAACGTGGCCGCCAATACGGTCAAGCAATGGGTGGTGCCGGTGGACAAGAAGCGCAAGCCGGAGCTGTTCAGCCACCTGCTGCGCAAGAACCGCTGGAAGCAGGTGCTGGTGTTCGCCAAGACCCGTAACGGTGTGGATGCGCTGGTGGAGAAACTCCAGGGCCAGGGCGTGAACGCCGACGGTATCCATGGCGACAAGCCACAGGCCACGCGTCAGCGCGCCCTGGACCGGTTCAAGGCCAGTGAGATCCAGATCCTGGTGGCCACCGATGTGGCGGCCCGCGGTCTGGACATCGAAGACCTGCCCCTGGTGGTCAACTTCGACCTGCCGATCGTGGCCGAGGACTACATCCACCGCATCGGGCGTACCGGCCGTGCCGGTTCCACCGGCGAGGCGATTTCCCTGGTGTGCGCCGACGAGGTGAACCTGCTCTCGGCGATCGAGATGCTCACCCGCCAGACCCTCAAGCGCCATGAGGAACAGGATTTCGAACCCGAGCACCGGGTGCCGGAAACCGACGCCAGCGGCCAGGTGGTGAAAAAGCCGAAGAAGCCCAAGAAGCCGAAAACCTCCGGCGGTGGCGGCAAGCGCAACCTGGGCAAGTGGGTGGACAGCGGCGAAGTGGCCGAAGCTCCGGTGGTGAAACCGGTGCGCAAGGTGCCGGCTTTCAACACCGGGCCGCGCAAGCGCAAACCTTGATCTGACATCGCGCCGGGCCCTTCGCCGGCAAGCCGGCTCCTACCCTTGCGTAGGTGCCGACTTGCCGGCGAAGCTGTTTATGGCTGGCGCCGCAACCACTTCAGCATACCCAGCCCCGCCTGGCGCCCGCTGGCAAAGCAGGCGGTCAGCAGGTAGCCGCCGGTCGGCGCTTCCCAGTCGAGCATTTCCCCTGCGCAAAACACTCCAGGCAACTGCCGAAGCATCAGGTCGTCGTCCAGGGCTTCAAACATTACGCCGCCAGCGCTGCTGATGGCTTCGTCCAGTGGGCGAGGCTTGATCAGCGTCAGGGGCAGGGCCTTGATGGCTGCCGCCAGGAGCGCCGGGTCATTGAAGGCCGGGGCGGGTGTCAGTTCTCGCAGCAACGCCGCCTTCACCCCCTCGATCCCCAACTGGCTCTGCAAGTGCTTGGCCATGGACCGCGAGCCGCGTGGCTTGGAAAGGGCGGCCTGGACCTTGTCCTGGGGCTTGTTCGGTAGCAGGTCGATATGGATCGTCGCCTGCCCGTGCCGGTTGATGGATTCGCGAATCGACGCCGACAAGGCATAGATCAGGCTGCCCTCGATGCCGCTGGCGGTGATCACGCATTCACCCAGCCGTGGTGCGTCGTCATCAAGGCCGATGGCCACGTTCTTCAGCGGCGCGCCGGCGAATTTGCTGCGCAGCAGTTCGCTCCAGGCGTTGACCTCAAAACCGCAGTTGCTCGGTTGCAAGGGCGCAAGCTGCACACCGCGCTGTTCCAGCAGGGGCAGCCAAGCCCCGTCGGAACCCAGTCGTGCCCAACTGCCGCCGCCCAATGCCAGCAGGACCCCATCCGCCCGTACCGCACTTTCACCCTCGGCATGCCGGATGCGCAGGCTGCCGTCGGCATTCCAGCCCAGCCAGCGGTGCCGAGTGTGGATAACGACTCCGGCATCGCGCAGGCGCTTGAGCCAGGCGCGCAGCAGCGGCGCAGCCTTCATGTCGGTAGGAAACACCCGGCCGGAGCTGCCGACAAACGTCTGGATACCCAGCTCATGAATCCACTGGCACAGCGCCTCGGCGCCAAATTCCCGCAGCAACGGGGCGATGTGCGGCGCCCGCTCGGCGTAGCGGGAAAGGAAGGCCGGATAGGCTTCGGAGTGGGTGATGTTCATGCCACCGACCCCAGCCAGGAGGAATTTTCGGCCCACCGATGGCATGCCGTCGTACAGGTCGACCCGAACCCCGGCCTGGCTCAGTACCTCGGCGGCCATCAGGCCGGCGGGGCCACCGCCGATAATCGCGACGTGGTGGGGCGTGGAAGAGTGCGATGCAGTCATGGCAGAGGCGGGGCTGAGGAAATAGGCCGGGCATTCTACCCGAGGTGCAGGGGGCTTGCTGGGTCGATGATGCCTGGTCAAAAACTAGACAGCGGGCTGCGGGCCTTGTGTCCCGTGGGCTGGCTCGACTTTCGCGCAGGTTGTCCACAGGCGGCTCCACAGCGATTGGGGGTAAGCGCTACGGCGTCGCCGGAGGCCTGCTGCGCCCTGATCAAAAAACAGGCACCGCTCTGCAGGCCTTGCAGAGCAAGGGGCCTAGCGTCTTTCGCGCAGGTTATCCACAGGCGGCTCCACAGGGATTGGGGGTAAGACACTCACAACTGTATGACCATCTGATGTCACTGATCAAAAAACAGGCGATGGCCTTGAGGCCCCGTGGGACAAGGGCTGCAGAGGCTTTCTCCCAGCTTATCCACAAGCGGTTCCACAGTGGATGTGGGTAAGGCCTGCGGATGTCAGTAGCACCCTGACGATTCCCAGACCTTCTGGGCACTGTGGTGAAGAATGCCGTGGCGCCGGGCCAGGGCCTGGCGGTCCTTGCTGTAGCCGCCGCCGATCACGCCGACCACCGGGATGTCGCGGCCCAGGCAGTGGCGCATGACCCGTTCGTCGCGTTCGGCCACGCCGGCATCGGTGAGTTTGAGGTAGCCCAGGGCGTCGTCCTGATGCACGTCGACCCCGGCGTCGTACAACACCAGGTCCGGCTGGTACAGGGGCAGCAGGTAGTTGAGCGTGTCGTCCACCACGTTCAGGTAGTCGGCGTCGCCCATGCCCATGGGCAGCGGGATATCCCAGTCGCTCTGGGCCTTGCGCGCGGGGAAGTTCTTTTCACAGTGCAACGAGACGGTCACTGCGTCGGCGGTATGTTGCAGGATCCGCGCGGTGCCATCGCCCTGGTGCACATCGCAGTCGAATATCAGTACCCGGCCCACGCGCCCGCTTTCCAGCAGGTAATGGCTGATCACCGCCAGGTCGTTGAAGATGCAGAACCCCGCCGGGTAGTCATAGTGGGCGTGGTGGGTGCCGCCGGCCAGGTGGCAGGCCAGGCCATGTTCCAGTGCCTGTTCGGCGGCCAGCAAGGAGCCGCCGACGGCACGCACCGTGCGCCGGGCCAAGGCTTCGCTCCAGGGCAGGCCGAGGCGCCGCTGATCTTCCCGGGACAATTCGCCGCTCATGTAGCGTTCGATATAGCCAGGGTCGTGGGCCAGGGCCAGGACATCCGTGGGGCACAGTTGCGGGCGCAGCAAATCGGCGTCCCGGGTCAGGCCACTGTCCACCAGGTGATCGCGCAGCAGGCGGAACTTGTCCATGGGGAAGCGGTGCTCCGCCGGGAACTCGGGGCTGTAGTCGTCGTGATAGATCAATGGCAATGGCATGGCATTTTCTTAGAGGAACCCGTGAAGGATCCTACCAGCGATGTAGACTTGCACCCACGGAAACGGAGGGCACTGATGGAGCCGATACTGCAACTCGAAAGCGCGCGCCTGCTGCTGCGTCAATGGCGCGACGATGATTTGCCGGAATTTGCGGCAATGTGTGCCGATCCACAGGTCATGCGCTACTTTCCCGCGCCCTTGAGTCGTCTGGAAAGTGCCGCGCTGATCGGGCGGATACGCGGGCATTTTGCCGAGCACGGCTTCGGGGTCTGGGCCCTGGAGCGTAAGGACACTGGTGCGTTCATCGGTTTTACCGGACTGGGCGTCGTCGGTTTCGAGGCGTCGTTCACCCCGGCAGTGGAAATCGCCTGGCGCCTGGCTCGCGAGCACTGGGGCCTGGGTTATGCCAGCGAAGCGGCCTGGACAGCCTTGCGTTGCGCTTTCGATCGTCTGTCCCTCGACGAAGTCGTGGCCTTTACCACCCGCAACAACCTGCCGTCGCAGAAGGTGATGCAGGCCATTGGTATGCATCACGCTGCTGCGGACGACTTCGAGCATCCGAACCTCGCTGGCGATCACCCGCTGCGTGAGCATGTGCTGTACCGCATTACCCGCGAACAATGGCTGGAAACCTTGCATGGATAGCAGGCGCGCACGTTTAGAATGTGCCGATGAGATACCTGGCCCCAATTGATATCACTGCCGCAGCCGAGATTGCGCGGTGTTGCCCTGTGTGAGGAGAGTCTGAATGAGTCATGTGCTGGATGATCTGGTCGATCTGTTGACCCTGGAAGCCATTGAAGAAAACCTGTTTCGCGGTCGCAGCCAGGACCTCGGTTTTCGCCAGCTGTTTGGCGGCCAGGTGCTCGGCCAGTCGTTGTCCGCAGCCAGTCAGACAGTCGAGGAGGCACGCCACGTGCACTCCATGCACGGCTATTTCCTGCGTCCGGGGGACGCCGCCTTGCCAGTGGTCTACCAAGTGGATCGGGTCCGTGACGGTGGCAGTTTCAGCACCCGCCGGGTGACGGCGATTCAGAAGGGCAATCCGATCTTCACCTGCAGCGCCTCGTTCCAGTACGACGAACAGGGTTTCGAGCACCAGAACAGCATGCCCCAGGTGGTCGGGCCGGAAAACCTGCCATCGGAGCTGGAGATCACCACCCAGCGCGCCCACCTGATTCCCGAGCACATGCGCGAGAAGCTGCTGTGCCCCAAGCCGATCGAAGTGCGCCCGGTGACCGAGAAGGACCCCTATAACCCGCAGCCCATGGATCCGGTGAAGTACGTCTGGTTCCGCGCCGACGGCGCCCTGGCCGACAGCCCGGCGCTGCACAAGTACCTGCTGGCCTACGCTTCGGATTTCGGCCTGCTGACCACCTCGATGCTGCCCCACGGCAAGTCGGTGTGGCAGAAGGACATGCAGGTCGCCAGCCTCGACCACGCTCTGTGGTTTCACGCCGACCTGCGTGCTGACGACTGGCTGCTGTATGCCATGGACAGCCCCTGGGCCGGAAACTCCCGGGGCTTCTCCCGGGGCAGCGTGTTCAACCGTGCCGGGCAGTTGGTGGCCTCGGTGACTCAGGAAGGGTTGATCCGCCATCGCAAGGATTGGGCATGAGTCTTTCAGAGATAAAACATTGGGTGTTCGACATGGACGGCACCCTGACCATCGCTGTGCATGATTTCGCGGCGATCCGCGAGGCGCTGTCGATTCCTGCCGAGGATGACATCCTCACACACCTGGCGGCCTTGCCGGCGGACGAATCCGCGGCCAAGCATGCCTGGCTGCTGGAACACGAGCGCGACCTGGCCCAGGGTTCGCGCCCGGCGCCGGGTGCGGTGGAACTGGTGCGGGAACTGGCCGGGCGCGGTTATCGCCTGGGCATCCTCACCCGCAATGCGCGGGAGCTGGCCCATGTGACCCTGGAGGCCATCGGCCTGGCGGACTGCTTTGCCGAGGCCGACGTGCTGGGCCGCGACGAAGCACCGCCCAAGCCCCATCCGGGCGGTTTGCTGAAGCTGGCCGAAGCCTGGGATATCTCGCCGTCACGGATGGTCATGGTGGGGGACTACCGCTTCGACCTGGACTGCGGGCGGGCCGCCGGGACCCATACGGTGCTGGTCAACCTGCCGGACAACCCCTGGCCGGAGCTGACCGACTGGCATGCCCGGGATTGTGCGCAGTTGCGCGACCTGCTGTCGGCCTGAGGGCTCTGTTCGCCGGCAAGGCTCCCGTCGGAGCCTTGCCGGCGAAAGCGTCATTCCAGGCAGCGCCTTTCTTTACTTGAACACTGCCGCCTGCCCCTCGGGCGAGGTGAACATCCGGTCACCGTCATGCCCGACCCCGGGCACCTCCACCAGCCGTTGCAGCAAGCCTTGCGGATGACGCCGCACCAGGTAGTCGAAGTAGTTGTGCCCGCGAATCAACCGGTACGCGCCCTGGGTCTCGGCGGCGCAGCTCTTGTCCAGGGCGGGATGGTTGGGATCGGTGTCCTGCTGGCCCAGCAGGTAGGTGATGTCGCGCGTCACGTAGCCCTGTTCAAGCTGCGCCGGGGAATGGCCGCCGGCATAGGCCGGTAGCCGGTTCAGGCCGTACTTCCAGTCGTTGAAGCCCGGGCAACTGGCCGGTTCGAATGCCACCGGGCGCCATGCGTCGAAGTAGGCGTAGGACGACGGATTGGCGATCACGTAGCGCAGGCCGATCCCGGCCTTTTCCAGCTCGGGGTGGCTGCCGGTGCTCAGCGCATAGCGCTGCACCACCTGGGCGCCGCCGGAGTGACCGGCGATCACCACTTCCTTGAGTGCTGGAAAACGTTTGCGGTCTTCCAGGCGCTGGAGGATGGCATCGAGCACCGCATAGGAGCTGACGGCCTGCGGGCCCACTGAAGGTTCGCCGGCCATCCAGCCATTGCCCTTCCAGCGCAGTAGCGCGTCTGGCAATTGATGGCGGGCGATGTCGCTCTGGTTGAGAAACTGCGGGGCGATCACCAGGGTTGTTGTGCTTTGCCCGGCCTGCCCGGCAGCGCTTTGCCCACTGTGCAGATACGTCTGGGCGTTGCGCAGCCGGCCGTGAACGATGATCAGGGCCCGCTCTACGCCCGGCAGCGGCTGGCGCCAATCCTGGCTCAGGCCCAGCGCCAGTTGCCCGCCCTCCAGGGGCAGGCGTTGCGGGCTGATGACCTTGACCCCCTGTTCCGCCGCCTGGACGCCGCAGCCACCCAGGCACAGCAGCAGGACCAGCAAGCGGCGCATCTACAGGCTCCTGGCGCTGAAGGTATCGCACTGGCTGACCTGGCCCTGGCTGAAGCCGGTCTTGAACCAGCGCACTCGCTGCGCCGAGGTGCCGTGGGTGAAGGAGTCCGGCACCACCCGGCCCTGGCCTTGCTGCTGCAGGCGGTCGTCACCGATGGCATTGGCGGCGTTCAGGGCTTCTTCCACATCCCCGGGTTCCAGCCAGTTCAGGCGCTTCTGTGCGTGATAGGCCCAGACCCCGGCAAAGCAGTCGGCCTGCAGCTCCTGGCGTACCAGCAGGCCGCCATCGCCTTGCATCTGCTGGCCCTGCTGGCGCGCGGCCTGGATTTTTGCCGAGACCCCGAGCAGGGTCTGCACGTGGTGCCCGACCTCATGGGCAATCACGTAGGCCTGGGCGAAGTCGCCGGCGGCGGAAAAGCGCTGGGCCATCTCCCGGAAGAAGTCCATGTCCAGGTACACCTGGCGGTCGGCGGGGCAGTAGAAGGGCCCGCTGGCGGAAGTGGCCGCGCCACAGGCGGAATTGACCCGGCCCCGGAACAGGATCAGCTTGGGCGGCTGATACTGGCGGCCGGCTTGCTGGAAGATCTGGCCCCAGGTGTCTTCGGTGTCACCGAGGATGGCGCGGACAAACTCTGCCTGTTCGTCATTGGCCGGTGGTGCCTTGCGTGCCTGGGTGGTGGCCGGCGCTGAAGTCTGCCCGCTCTGCTGGCCCAGCAGTTGCCCGAGGATCTGCAGCGGATCCTGGCCAGTGGCCCAGCCGATGCCGACGATCAGTACGATCGCCGTCAGGCTCAAGCCCTTGCCTCCACCGAACCGCATGCCACCGCCACCGCCGGCGCTGCTGTCATCTCGCGCGTCCACGACGTTGTCGCTGCGCCGGCCTTTTTTCCAAAGCATGGGGGTGTCCTCGTTTTTTCTGCTGGTCAGTGTTGCTGGTGGCTCGAACCGGCGCCAGTCCGGTCGTCAGGGATTTTTCTGCACGCTACCATGGCCCGGTTACGGATCGATCCGATCCAGGTGCATTCGGGGCTCCCTATTGAACATCGATACCCGCATCAAATTCCGTCACTTGGTGTGTTTTCTTGAAATGGCCCGCCAGGGCAGCCTGGCCCGGGCGGCCGATGTCCTGGCGGTGAGCCAGCCGGCGATGTCGAAAACCCTCAAGGAACTGGAAGCGTTGCTGGAGACCCGGCTGTTTGCCAGGAGCAAGGCCGGCCTCAGCCTGACCGAGGCCGGGCGGGCCTTCCTGCGTTATGCCGGGCCTTCGGTGCAGGCCCTGCGGGAAGGTGTCAGCAGCCTGCGCGGCGGTGAGTACGCCGCCGGGCTGGTGCGCATCGGTGTGCTTTCCACGGTGGAAAGCCTGCTGCTGCCGGAGGTGATGCGGCGCCTGCATCAGCGCCATTCGGCGCTGACCGTGAGTGTGCTGACCGGCCCCAGTGCTTACCTGCTGTCGCAATTGCGGGTCGGCGACCTGGACCTGGTGGTGGGGCGCATGACCGAGAGTCCGGAGATCCACGGCCTGAGCTTCGAGCATCTGTACAGCGAATCCATGACCCTGGTGGCCCGCCCGCAGCATCCACTGGCAACCGGCCCTCTGGACCGCGACGCGGTGAGCGCCTATCCCCTGGTGCTGCCCCTGGCCGGCACCAGCATTCGCAAGCACGCCGACAGCCTGTTCATCCAGTGCGGCATTGCCCCGTCGCAGCAGCGTCTGGAAACCCTCTCGGTGGCCCTGAGCCGGCGCTACACCTTGTCCAGCGACGCGCTGTGGATCGCGCCGCTGGATGCCGTGCGCCTGGACCTGGCCAATGGCGAACTGCAGGAGCTGGACCTGGGCCTGCACGAACCCGGTGGCTCGGTGGGGATTTCCAGCAATGCCAGCCTGCCTTTGTCCCTGGCGGCGCAATGGGCGGTGGAGGTGCTCCGGGAAGTGGGGCTGGCCTATCGCGAGGGCAGTTATCCATAACCATTTGGTTATTGATTGAGGGCGGCATTTCAATTTTCCCCGCTCCTGGTTTGTTTGAAACTGCGCCGGCTGCGCTCCATAAATCAAACAACAGGAGATCGACATGTCTGATGCAGACAGCAGTCGCTTCGTGATTCGCGACCGTAATTGGCACCCCAAGGCCCTGACCCCCGACTACAAGACCTCCGTCACTCGCTCCCCGCGCCAGGCGCTGGTGAGCATCCCACAATCGGTCAGTGAAACCACAGGCCCGGACTTTTCCCACCTGCGCACCGGGCGTTTCGACAACGACCTGCTGCTCAACTTCAACAACGGTGGCTTGCCCGTGGGCGAGCGGATCATCGTTTCCGGGCGGGTCTGCGATCAGTACGGCAAACCCATTCCCCATACCCTGGTGGAAATGTGGCAAGCCAACGCCGGCGGCCGCTACCGGCACAAGAACGACCGCTACCTGGCGCCCCTGGACCCGAACTTCGGTGGCGTCGGCCGGGCCCTCACCGACCGTGATGGCTACTACAGTTTCCGCACCATCAAGCCCGGCCCCTACCCGTGGCGCAACGGCCCCAATGACTGGCGCCCGGCGCATATCCATTTCTCCATCAGTGGCCCGTCGATCGCCACGCGCCTGATCACCCAGCTGTATTTCGAAGGCGACCCGCTGATCCCGCTGTGCCCGATCGTCAAGTCCATCGCCAACCCGGACGCGGTACAGAGCCTGATCGCGCGCCTGGACATGGGCGGCGCCAACCCCATGGATTGCCTGGCCTACCGCTTCGACATCGTGCTGCGCGGCCAGCGCAAGACCCACTTCGAGAACTGCTGAGGAGCCTGACATGCCTGTTCAACTGCTGCCTGAAACCCCCTCGCAAACGGCCGGCCCCTATGTGCATATCGGCCTGGCCCTGGCGGCCGCGGGAAACCCGCCGCGCCCCGAGGAAATCTGGAACCAGATGGCCAAGGCCGATGCGCCGGGTGAGCGGATCCTGCTGATCGGCCACGTCTACGATGGCAATGGCCACCTGGTGCGCGATTCATTCCTGGAGTTCTGGCAGGCCGACCACGCCGGGGTCTACGACCCGGTGTTCGATACGGAGAAACCGTTCAACTGCTTCGGTCGCACCGCCACCACCTTCGATGCCGGGGAATGGACACTCAACACGGTCAAGCCCGGGGTGGTGAACAACGCAGCTGGCGTGCCGATGGCGCCGCACATCAACCTGTCGCTGTTTGCCCGGGGATCAATATCCACCTGCACACCCGGCTGTACTTTGCCGACGAGCCGGAGGCCAACGCCCAGTGCCCGGTGTTGAACCTGATCGAACAGCCCCAGCGCCGGGAAACCCTGCTGGCCCATCCTTGCGAGGTGAATGGCCAGCGCGCCTATCGCTTCGACATTCGCATCCAGGGTGAAGGCGAGACGGTGTTCTTCGACTTCTGAAAAAAGCCTGAGGCCATGCATGGCACCCTGCGGGGCCCACCCATGGCCGCAGTGGGTCAATGATCGAAATGATCCCAGACCGGAGCGAAGTCCGGGCTGACCTGACGCTGATCCTTGGGCAGGCCGGCGATCAGTGCCCGGTCTTCATCGTCCAACTGCAGCTTGAGGGACTCCAGGTTGGCCAATTGGTTGGCCCGACTGCTGGCTTTGGGAATGGCCGCGACGTTGTTCTGATCCAGCAACCACTTGAGCGCCACCTGGGTCGGCAGCACGCCGTGCTTGGCGGCGATCTGCCGGATCTCGGCCACCTCGGACACCTTGTTGCGTGCCAGCGGCGTATAGGCGGTCAGCACCATGTCGCGGCTGCGGGCATAGTCCAGCAGGCCGCTTTGCCCCAGCAGCACGTGGTATTCCACCTGGATCGCCGACAGCGGTGCGCCCAGCCCTTCAATCACTCGGCGCAGCAGCGCCAGGGGGAAATTGGCCACGCCAATGTGCTTCACCAGTCCCTGTTCCCTGAACGACACCAGGGTTTCGATGCTGCGTTCCAGCTCCCAATCGCTGGTGGGCCAGTGGATATGAAACAGATCCACATAATCGCAGCGCAGGGCTTTCAGGCTGCGCTCCAGGGAATGGCGCATGGCCTCGGGGCGCAGTTGGTCCCACCAGACCTTGGTGGTGAGGTGGATCTGCTCCCGGGGCACCGGGGTGTTGGTCAGGGCCTGGCCCACGGCGTCTTCGTTGTTGTAGGCCTGGGCGGTATCGATGTGTCGGTAACCCAGGTCCAGGGCCTGTTCCACGGCGCGAGTGCACTCGTCATCGAGCATCGGCCAAGTGCCGAGGCCAAGCTTGGGCATGTGCAGGCCACTGTGGGTCAGGACTGGGCAATCTACGGAGTGAGGCATGGGCAATCTCCCTGTGGATAAAAGAACACGGCCGGGTCGGCGAGGGCTGTCGGGCGTCGCTGGTTTGGACAGCGCAGCCGCACAGAAAATGCCCGGCGAATCGAGTGTGGAGGCCTGTGGTGGTTGTTGTATTTATGGAAAGTGATTCCAAAAAATATACGAGCTCGGCTAACCTGCGCACAAGGCGTTGTGTCGGGTGAAAAGCCCGCTTTCGTCGATTCCGGGCGGTAATCGAACCACGCCCTGCAGTTCCCCAACCGGCCCGTTGTCACTAGAATCGGCCAAATTTTGTCGGGACCCGACCATGGCTGGCAGTCAAATCGAACGCGTCTTCAGCGTTCTCGAACGTCTTACCGGTGATCCCCGCGGCCTGCCGTTGCAGACCCTGGCGGAACAGCTGGAAATCCCCAAAAGTGCAACCCATCGCCTGTTGGCGGAGTTGATTCGCCTGGGCTATGTGCGGCAGAACCCGGACAACCTGCGCTACCAGCTGTCCACCCGGCTGGTGGCCATGGGCTTTCGCTACCTGTCTGCCAGCGGCGCGGACATCGTCCAGCCGGTACTCGATCGCCTGGCCCAGGAGTCCGGCGAGCTGGTACGCCTGGGGGTGATCGAAGGCGAGCGCCAGACCTGGATTGCCAAGTCCCAGGGCGCCCGTTCCGGGCTGCGTTACGACCCGGACATGGGCCGCGAGGCGCCGCTGTTCTACACCGCTTCCGGGCATGCCTGGCTGGCCACTCTGAGTGACGCCGAGGCGTTGTCCCTGGTGGAGCGCCAGCGCGTGGAAACCCCGGCGGACCTGGGGCCCAATGCGCCGCGCTCGAACATCGAGTTGCTGGAGCGCCTGCGCCTGGCCCGCGAGCAGGGCTACGCCTGGGTCGAGGAAAGCTCGGCGGTCGGCACCTCGGCGATTGCCGCGGTGGTGCGCCATCCCATCGATGGCCGGGTCGTGGGTGTGCTCAGCGTTGCCGGCCCCAGCGCGCGCCTGCCCCTGGCGCGGCTGCATGAACTGGCGCCATTGCTGCTGCAATTTGCCCAAGAGCTGTCGGCCGCCAGCCAGGCTTCCGAACTGTTCAACTGACGCCACGCGCTCTGCCCGTAGCCGTTGCTTGCCCTGGCGGCTACGGGCAGAGCAGGAAGGCGCAGGGTTTCCGCGAATCCTTACAAAGCCGTTCGGTAATCGGACAGTATTTTTTATCGCTCTTGTGTGAAATTGGAACTGAGTTCTAAATAATTGAATATCAGCGTCCCGATAACAATCACAAGAGGATTCGCCATTGAACCCGCCACTGCGCATTGCCCTGATCGGCGTCGGCAATATGGGGCAGCAGCACTATCAACACCTCAAGACCCTGGCCGAGGCCAGTCTGTGCGCCGTGGCCGACCCCGGGCCCCAGGCGCAAGCCATCGCGGGGCAATGGCAGGTGCCGCATTTCAGCGATCACCGGACCTTGCTCAAGGACGCGCGCCCGGATGCGGTCATCGTCGCCAACCCCAATAACCTTCACGTCAGCACTGCCCTGAATTGTCTGGCGGCGGGTATCCCGGTGCTGCTGGAAAAACCCGTGGGCGTGCACCTGGATGAAGTGCGCGAGCTGGTGGCGGCATCGCGCACTAACGGCGTGCCGGTGCTGGTGGGGCATCATCGGCGACACAATCCGTTGATCGCCCGGGCCCATGAACTGGTGCACGGCGGCGCCCTGGGCCGGCTGACCACAGTCACTGCGCTCTGGCAGTTGCACAAGCCCGAGAGTTACTTCGATGTGCCCTGGCGTCGTGAGCCCGGCGCCGGCATGTTGCTGACCAACCTGATCCACGACCTCGACCTGTTGCGGCACCTGTGCGGAGAAGTGCGACAGGTGCAGGCCATCACCAGCAACACCGTGCGTGGTTACGCCAATGAGGATTGTGCGGCGGTGCTGCTGCAGTTCGACAACGGCGCCCTGGGCAGCCTCACCGGTTCCGATGCGGTGGCGGCGCCCTGGAGCTGGGAGCTGGATTCCGGGGAGAACCCGGTGTATCCGCGCCAGGCCGATCAGCCTTGCTACCTGCTGGCCGGCACTCAGGGAGCCTTGAGCATTCCTCAGCTCAAGCGCTGGCACTACGCCGAAGCGGGCGCCGGTTGGCACCAGCCCTTGTTGATGCAGCAGGAAAGCTTCGTGCCGGATGAGGCGCTGCGCTTGCAACTGCAGCATTTCGTCAAGGTCGCCCGGGGCGAAGTCGCGCCCCTGGTCAGCGCCGCCGATGCCGCTCGTACCCTGGCCCTGATCGAAGCCATTCGCCAGGCCGCCGCCACGGGTCGCGCCTGCACCCCAACCCCCATTGAGTGAACAACTGATGAGTGAACGGATTTTTTCCCTGGCCAGCCTGACCGTGCTGGAGCTGTCTCCGCCAGAGATGGTGGAAGTGGCGGCCCGTGCCGGCTACAGCCATTTGGGCCTGCGGCTGGTGCCGGCAACCCCGGAGGAACATCACTTTCCGCTGGTGGCCGATACCGGCTTGCGTCGGCAAACCCGGGATCGCCTGCGCGATACCGGGGTGCGGGTGCTGGATGTGGAGATCCTGCGGCTCAAGCCGCAGACCCGGATCAGCGACTTCGAGGCGGTGCTGGCGGTGGGCGCCGAGTTTGCCGCCAGCGAGTTGCTGGTGGCGGGCAATGATCCCGATGAGGCGCGCATGACCGACAACTTCGCCGCCTTGTGCGATCTGGCGCAGCAGTACGGACTGCATCCCCATCTGGAGTTCATGCCCTGGACCGATGCGCGCAACCTGGAGCAGGCGGTGCGGGTGGTGGAAAACGCCGGCCGTGACAATGGCTGTGTGCTGGTGGATGCCTTCCACTTCGATCGTTCGGGATCGCGCCTGGAGGACCTGGCCAAGGTTGATCCGGCGCGCCTGCGTTATGCACAGTTGTGCGATGTCGCCGGGCCCTGTCCGGCCGATATGCAGGAGATCCTGCGCCAGGCCCGTAACGAGCGGCGTTTTCCAGGGGAGGGCGATTGTGATCTGGCGGGGCTGCTCAAGTGCCTGCCGCCAGAACTGCCCCTGAGCCTGGAAATACCCACGGTGCAGTTGCTGGAGCAGGGTGTGAGTGCTTTGCAGCGAGCGCAGATGGCGCTGGATGCAACTCGCGCGCTGCTGGCCAGGATCTGAGTCGGCGGGAGGACTTTCGCCGGCAAGCCGGCTCCTACAAATACCCGGTAGGCGCTGGCGGACCGCGAAGCTGTGTTTTCAATCACCCCAAGGAATGCCCATGACCCGCAGCACGCCACTTTCCGGGATCAATCACCCCTTCAAGGGCATTCTGCTGATCGTCCTGGCGACCTTTCTGTTCGCCAGCCACGATGCCCTGTCCAAATACCTGTCGGGGTTCTTCCCGGTGATCATGGTGGTCTGGGCCCGTTACCTGATCCATACCTTGCTGATGGCCGGGATCTTCCTGCCGCAATCGGGCCTGCGTGTGCTGCGCAGCAAGCTCCCACTGCTGCAACTGGCCCGGGCTCTGTGTCTGTTGAGCACCAGTCTGCTGTTCACCTCGGCGTTGCTGTTCATCCCCCTGGCCGAGGCCACGGCGGTCAACTTTCTCGCCCCGGTGCTGGTCACCGCATTGTCGGTGCCCTTGCTCGGCGAACAGGTGACGCGCGGCCAGTGGCTGGCGGTGATCTGCGGTTTCGTCGGGGTGCTGATCATCGTGCATCCGGGCGGCGAGCTGTTCACGCCGGCGGTGTTGCTGCCGTTCTGTTCGGCGCTGTTCTTCTGTTTCTATCAACTGCTCACACGCAAGCTGGCCGAGCATGACAGCCCCACCAGCAGCAACTTCTTTGCCGGGCTGTGCAACACCCTGGTGATGACGGCGCTGGTGCCGTTCTTCTGGCAGACCCCCGGGTTCCTCCATGGCTTGCTGATGCTGGCGCTGGGCGCCTGCGGCATGAGTGCCCACCTGTTCCTGACCCAGGCCTTTCGTCATGCGGCGCCGGCGCTGCTGGCGCCCTTCGGTTATTGCCAGATTGTCTTTGCCGGGTTGCTGGGCTGGTTGCTGTTCGGCCACGCGCCGTCGTTGATCACCCAGGTGGGCATCATCGTGATCTGCCTCAGCGGGCTGGCGGCGGCCTGGCAGCAACGCCGCGGCTGAGACGATTCAGAAACGCAAGCGTACCACCAGGTTCTGCAGGCCGGCCGCCAAGTGTGACAGCTCCTGGCTGGTGGCGTTGGTGCGGGTGGCTGCGTCGGCGCTTTCCAGGGACAGGTCGCGGATGTTCAGCAGGTTGCGGTCCACTTCACGGGCCACCTGGGCCTGTTCTTCCGAGGCACTGGCGATCACCAGGTTGCGCTCGTGGATCTGTTCCATGGCCCGGGTGATTTCCCCTAAGGCCAGCCCGGCCTGCTCGGCGATGGACAGGGTCTGGGCCACCCGCTGACTGTTGCCGTGCATGGACTGCACCACGCTGTCGGTGTCGCCCTGGACCCGGCCGATCATCTGTTCGATTTCCTGGGTCGACTGCTGGGTGCGATGGGCCAGGGCCCGCACTTCGTCTGCCACTACGGCAAAACCACGGCCGGCTTCCCCAGCCCGCGCGGCCTCGATGGCGGCGTTCAGGGCCAGCAGGTTGGTCTGTTCGGCAATGGCGCGGATCACGTCCAGCACCTTGCCGATTTCCCGTGACTGCTCGGCCAGGGTCTGCACTTGCTGCAGGGCGATGCCGACATCGCTGCTCATGGCCTGGATCGCGTCCAGGGTCTGGGTCACCCGGGCTTGCCCCTGGGTGGCCTGGGCGGTGGACTGGCGGGTGGTGTCGGAGGTGGACACTGCGTTGCGTGCCACTTCCTCGACGGCCGCGGTCATCTCATTGACGGCCGTGGCTGCTTGCTCGATTTCGTTGTGTTGCTGCTGCAGCCGGCTGGAGTCCTGATGGGTGCTCTGGCTCATCTGTTGCGCGGCGGCGGCCAGTTGGGTCGAGGTGCTGCTGATCAGTTGCAGGGTTTCACGCAGGCTGGCCTGCATCCTGGCCAGGGCCTTGAGCAGGCGCGCGGTTTCATCGCTGCCCTCGCAGTGGATGGGGCGGCCGAGATCGCCGGCGGCCACTTGCTCGGCCACGTCCACAGCCTGGCGGATGGGCACGAGGATGCTGCGAATCAACAGCCAGGCCAGGCACAGGGTCAGCAGGGCGACGGCCAGCAGGGCGCCGATCACCGTGACTTTGACCTGGGTGTACAGCGCGTCGGCATGCTGCGCCGACTGGCTGACTTCCTCGGCAGTCAGGTTCATCAGTTCGGCGAACTGGTCGCCGGTCTGGGTCGAGTAATCCTGGATCTTGCCGTTGAGCAGGGCGGTCATCTCGGCGCTGCGGTTGTCCTGGGACAGGGCTTCATACTGGGCCAGGGCCTGTTGGTAGCTCTTTACCGTGGCGAGGAATGTCTCGTATGGCACCCGGTTGTGATCGCCCACCAGCGGCGCGAACCTGGCCAGGGCCTGGTCGAGCCAGGCTTGCACTTGGTGCAGGCGAGCGATGGTGCTTTCCAGCACTTGCGGTTCACGGTTGAGGGCCATGCGCAGGCTCAGCACGCGGATGCTCAACACATAGTCGCGCACTTCCCCCAGGTAGCGGGTGCTGGGCAGGGAAATGTTTTCGGTGTGCTGGCCGGTGGAGCGGACCTCGGCCACTTGCTTGAGGGCGAACAGCCCCTGCAGCAGGACCAGCAGGGCAATCACGCCGAAGCTGATCACGGCGCGTTGGGCGATGCTCAGGTTACCGAGCGTCATGGGACGATCTCCGAGTCTGGAAAAACAAAAGGGGGGAGGGCGAGCCGATAAAAAAACGCGGGCCCGGAGTGGGCCTGCGTGAAAGGAGCATCAGTCTTCTACGCGGGGAATCTTGCGCGGGGCCATGAAGTACATCCAGGTCAGGGCAATGAAGTACATCGCCGGGATCAGGGTGAACAGCAGGGTGTAGTTGTTGTTGGTCACGGTCAGGATGTGGCCGACGATCTGGGTCATGAACATGCCGCCGATGGCCGCGCACATGCCGCCGAAGCCGAACACCGTGCTCATCATGTGCTTGGGCGTGTAGTCCATCACCAGGCTCCAGATGTTGGCGGTCCAGGCCTGGTGCGCGCCGATCCCCAGGGAGATGGCGAACACGGCCAGCCACAGGTTGGCGGTGCCGGCGGCCATGATCACGCCGATGATGCAGCAGGCGAACAGGAACATCGACAGCAGCCGCGCCTTGATCGGGTTCATGCCGCGCCCGATCAGGAACGAAGAGAGGATGCCGCCGCCGACGCTGCCGAAGTCGGCGGTCAGGTAGATGATGATCAGCGGGATGCCCATCTGGGTCACGTTGATGCCCAGGTTGTACTGCTGGTTGAGGAACGGCGGCAGCCAGTACAGGTAGAACCAGAACACCGGCGCTGTCATCGCGTAGGCCAGGGCGAAGGCCCAGGTGCCGCGCATGCGCAGGATGCGGCTGAAGGGCACGCGGGTTTCTTCCGGCTCCACCTGTTGCTGGATGTAGGCCAGCTCGGAGGCTTTGACGCTTGGATGATCTTCAGGGTTGAAGTACTTCAGGCCCCAGAACAGCAGCCAGATGCCACCCAGCGCGGCCATGCACAGGAACGCGGCCTGCCAGCCCCAGGCGTGGAGGATCAGCGGCAGCAGCATGGGCGTGAACATTGCGCCGACGTTGGTCCCGGCGTTGAAGATCCCGGTGGCCACGGCCCGTTCGCCGGCCGGGAACCACAGCCGTGTGGTCTTCACGCAGGCCGGGTAGTTGGCGGCTTCGGTGAGCCCGAGAATGAACCGGCAAACCATGAAGCCCGCCGCCGAAGTGGCCAGGCCGTGGGCGCCGGTGGCCAGGCTCCACAACAGCACGGCGAAGAAGAACACCCGCTTCACCCCAACCCGGTCGATCAGGCGGCCCTGGAGCACGAAGCCTACGGCGTAGCCGACCTGGAACCAGAAGTTGATGTTGGCGTAGTCCATCGCCGTCCAGTTCATTTCCTTGGCCAGGATCGGCTGCATCACGCCCAGTGCGGCGCGATCTATGTAGTTCAGGGTGGTGGCGAAGAACACCAGGGCGAGCATGCCCCAGCGGGTCTTGCCGACCGCCATGGCGCCGCGGATCTTGTCGCCGATGCCGCCGGCAACGCTGAGGCTCGGGGCGATGCGAGAGCTTTGGGAAGGAGTCATGTGGGCCATCCGTTCAGTGACTGGCGAGCCGGGGCTCGTCGGAACTCAAGGGCGCGTGACCAACCGTCGGCGGGGGCATGGCAGCCCGGGAACCTGCGGGTTGATCGGCTGGGGCGGCGCGTCGCTGCGGCAGATGCCGGGCAGGTGAGCGCCATCGGGTCGGCTGCAGCTCAGGGCTGTAGCGCGGCGTATTCCAGGGTGCCGGTTGAGGCCGTTGGCGGTATCAGCCAAAGGGATGTGCAGCAGTGAAGGGCGTTGAGTGCAAGCATGAGGGTGTACCCGATTTTTGAAATTTTTATGGTGTGTTCTGGGTCTGGGTGATTGAAGCCGGGGTTTGGGGCCGGCTCAACGTGCTATCGATGGTGCGCAGTGGCTGAAAAATCGTCAATTCGCCAATCTGTATTTTGTTCGATAATCGAACACAAAACTAACTGGTTCGTACACTTTAACAAGGCCTGTGGAATAATCCGCAACATCCAATAAAAAGCCGCGGTCCCCCTGTGCCCGACTGGCCGTCCTTACCCGGGAGTCGAATCATGCAGCGTTCCATTGCCACCGTGTCCCTGAGCGGTACCCTGCCGGAAAAACTCGAAGCCATCGCCGCCGCCGGGTTCGACGGCGTGGAGATCTTCGAGAACGACCTGCTCTACTACGACGGCAGCCCTCGGGAAATCAAGCAGATGTGCGCCGACCTGGGCATTGCCATCACCCTGTTCCAGCCATTCCGGGATTTCGAGGGCTGTCGTCGCGACCGTCTGCCGCGCAACCTGGAGCGCGCCGAGCGCAAGTTCGACCTGATGCAGGAGCTGGGCACCGACCTGGTGCTGGTGTGCAGCAACGCCTCGGCGGACAGCCTGGGGGACCGGCAGATCCTCATCGACGACCTGCACCTGCTGGCCGAGCGGGCCGGTGCCCGGGGCCTGCGCATCGGCTACGAAGCCCTTGCCTGGGGCCGTCACGTGAATACTTATCAACAGGTCTGGGACATCGTGCGCAGCGCCGATCACCCAAGCCTCGGGGTGTTGCTGGACAGCTTCCACACCCTGTCGCTCAAGGGCGACCCGGCGGCGATTGCCGAGATTCCGGGGGACAAGATCTTCTTCGTGCAGATGGCCGATGCGCCGATCCTGGCCATGGATGTGCTGGAGTGGAGCCGGCATTTCCGCTGCTTCCCCGGCCAGGGCGAATTCGACCTGCCGGGTTTTCTGGCGCCGATCATCAAGAGCGGCTACACCGGGCCGCTGTCCCTGGAGATCTTCAACGACGGCTTTCGCGCCGCGCCGCCGCGGGCCAACGCAGCCGATGGCTTGCGCTCGCTGCTGTACCTGGAAGAGAAGACCCGCGAGCGCCTGCTGCAGGAAGGCCAGCCGGTGGCGAACATCGACACCCTGTTCGCGCCGCCTGCGGTGCAGGCCTATGGCGGCACCGAGTTTCTCGAGTTCGCCGTGGACGAGGCCCTGGGCGCCAAGCTCGGCGGCTGGCTGGAGCGCCTGGGTTTCGCCAGGGCCGGGCAGCATCGCTCCAAGAGCGTCAGCCTGATGCGCCAAGGGGATATCAACCTGATCCTCAACTCCGAGCCCTATTCCTTCGCCCACAGTTTCTTCGAGGCCCACGGCCCTTCGGTGTGTGCCACGGCAATCCGGGTCAAGGACAGCGCCAAGGCCCTGGAGCGGGCGGTGGCCTACAAGGGCCAGCCCTATCGCGGCCTGGTGGGCCCCAATGAGCTGGAGCTGGCGGCGGTGCGCGAGCCCGATGGCAGCCTGATCTACCTGGTGGATCAGCAGCAGGGCGGCCAGCACCTGTACGACACCGATTTCAATATGCACAGCGGCGTGGTGGCCAAGGGCGGCCTCAAGCGCATCGACCACATGGCCATGGCCCTGCCGGCGGACAGCCTGGACAGCTGGGTGCTGTTCTACAAGAGCCTGCTGGACTTCGAGGCCGACGACGAAGTGGTGCTGCCCGACCCCTACGGCCTGGTGAAAAGCCGCGCCCTGCGCAGCCGTTGCAGCTCGATCCGCCTGCCGCTGAACATCTCGGAAAATCGCAATACTGCGATCTCCCATGCTTTGTCCAGCTATCGCGGTTCCGGGGTGCACCACATCGCTTTCGATTGCGACGACATCTTTGCCGAAGTCAGCCGGGCCAAGGAGGCTGGAGTGCCGCTGCTGGACATCCCGCTCAACTACTACGACGACCTGGCGGCACGCTTTGATTTCGACGACGAATTTCTCAGCGAACTGGCCTACTACAACGTCCTCTACGACCGCGATGCCCAGGGCGGCGAGCTGTTTCACGTCTACACCGAGCCCTTCGAAGGGCGCTTCTTCTTCGAGATCATCCAGCGCAAGAACGGCTATGCCGGCTACGGTGCGGCCAACGTCGCGGTGCGCCTGGCGGCCATGGCCAAATCACGCAGCGGTGCCGTGCGCCAGGCCAAGTTGTAGAAGATTGTTAACGACGGCGGTAACGGCCGCCGTCGCGCTTTCTTTCGCAGGGTGACGCGGCCCATAATCGCCCGCGTGTGCAGTGATGGCCGTGAGCCCAGAATGACAATGACCAGTGAACGCTCGATTGCGCCCGATGAGCCTGCTCTCGAACCGCGCAAGAGTCGCAAGAACAACCCGGAAAAGACCCGCGAGAACATCCTTCAAGAAGCCATTGTCGAGTTCGTCCAGCAGGGCTTGTCCGGCGCGCGAGTGGATGCGATCGCCGAACGCATCCATACCTCCAAGCGCATGATCTATTACTACTTCGGCAGCAAGGAGCAGCTGTACGTCGAGGTGCTGGAGAAGCTCTACGGCGATATCCGCAGCACCGAGAGCCGCCTGCACCTGGCAGAGCTGGCGCCGCAGGAAGCGATTCGCCGGCTGGTGGAGTTCACCTTCGATCACCACGACCGCAACGTCGATTTCGTGCGTATCGTCAGCATCGAGAACATCCACAAGGCCGAGTACGTGAAGCAGTCCGGCGTGATCAAGGCCATGAACAACACCATTCTCCATGCCCTGGGCGAGATCCTCGAGCGCGGCGCGCGCGAAGGCGTGTTCCGCGGCGGCCTGGATCCGCTGGATGTGCATTTGCTGATCAGCTCGTTCTGTTTCTACCGGGTCTCGAACCGCCACACCTTTGGCGAGATCTTCCAGATCGACCTGCCGGATGAAGGCATCAAGCAACGCCACCGGGAGATGATCTGCGAGTCGGTGCTGCGCTACCTGCAGGCCTGATCCCACTCTTTGTAGGAGCTGGCTTGGCAGGCGCTGGCTTGCCAGCGAAAGCGCCCGTAAGATCGCCATCGCCACCAAGGCTTCTGCAACCTGCACCACGACAAGGAAGGCACCATGGGCAACCCCGTTCCAACCCTGAAAATAATCCTGATCCTGATGATCGTGGTCGACACGTTCTGGTTCGGCGAGCGCCTGCTGTCCCTCACCGGGTTCAGCATGTTCGACTGGTTGCCGTCGTCGGTGATCAGTCTGGTGGGCATCCTTGGCAGCCTGCTGATGATTCTCTTCAATGTGCTGCTGATCGGCCTGCTCTCGCGCCTGCAGCTCAAATCCGACTAAGCAGGCTGTAGCCGCTACCGCAGGCTCGCCAGCGCCCTGAAGGCAGCAGCTGCTACCGAGCCCTGTCTCAGCCGTTCATGCTGTGAAAGTGCGCCAGCATACGCTGCGGGTCCGCGCGTTGGCCGCTGAACAGCTCGAACGCCTTGACCGCCTGGAACACCGCCATGGTGCCGCCGTCCAGGGTCCTGCAACCCAGGGCCCGGGCGTTGCGCAGCAGTTCGGTTTCCAGGGGAAAGTAGACGATCTCGGCAACCCACAGCTGCGCTCGCAGCAGTTCCACCGGCACCGGCATGCCCGGCAGCTTGGCCATGCCCATGGGCGTGGTGTTCACTAGCCCGTCGGCGCTGTGCAGGGCACTCGACAGATCACCGCCTGCCCGGGCCCGGGCGCTGCCGAAATGCTGGTTGAGGTTGTCCGCCAGGCTTTGCGCCCGCTGCGGCTCCACGTCAAAAATGTTCAGTTGCTCCACGCCTTCACTCAGCAGGGCGTGAGCCACTGCGGCCCCGGCACCGCCGGCGCCCATCTGCACCACCTGGCGCCTTGCCACGTCCGGCAGGCCGCGGCGAAAGCCCTCGGCAAAACCCAGGCAGTCGGTGTTGTGGCCGACTCGTTTGCCATCCTTGAGCACCACGGTGTTCACCGCACCGATGCCCCGGGCTTCCGGGGACAGTTCGTCGAGTAGCGGCAGGATGCTCTGCTTGCAGGGAAAGGTGATGTTCAGGCCGGTGAAGCTCATCTGCTCGGCGGCGCGCAACAGTTCAGGCAGGGCGCTGCTGTCCAGGCCCAGTTGATCCAGGTCGATCAAGCGGTACAGGTAGCGCAAATGCTGGGCATCGCCCTCTTGTTCGTGCAGGGCCGGGGTGCGGGAGGCCTGGATGCCGGCGCCAATCAGCCCGGCCAGAACACTGGCTTGCCGGCTCATGCGCCTTGCTCCTTGAACCGCTGGCTGAAGTGTTCCAGCGCCAGGCGATAGCCATGGCTGCCAAAGCCGCACATCACCGCCTGTGCGATGGCGGAAACGAAGGAGTGATGACGAAACGGTTCGCGCGCGTGGACGTTGGACAGGTGCACTTCGATCACCGGCAGCTCGCTGGCCACCAGGGCGTCACGGATTGCCACCGAGGTGTGGGTCCAGGCGGCCGGGTTGATCAGGATGCCGGCGCAGCGACCACGCGCCCCGTGGATCCAGTCGAGCAACTCGCCTTCGTGGTTGGTCTGGCGAAACTCCACAGCGAGGCCGAACTCCTCGGCGGCGCGGCCGCACAGGGCGGAAATGTCAGCCAGGGTTTCGTGGCCGTAAGTGGCCGGCTCGCGGGTGCCGAGCAGGTTCAGGTTCGGGCCGTTGAGCACCAGAACGATAGGACGCATGGGGTAAATCTCCGTTGTTATTGTCGGCCTCGGGAGAGCGTACGAGGCGTTGAAAGGTAAATTGTACTAACTGGTTAATTTGGTCAATTGGCGGTAGATGCGCAACGGGGGGCGGGCGGATTAAGTGTTCGGTAATCGAACGGCAGCGTAGGGCTCGCAGGTGCAAGGCTGACGCCAATGAGTGCTTATATCAATTGAAAATCATTCTCGACTGACCGTAAGATGCCCGGCAATTTCCTTCATGTTCCAGGGAGTCGGTTTGTCGGACGTGGATCTCAAGGGACTGTTTCTCAAGCATGCCGCTGCCTTGCGTGGGTACCTGGCGCGCAAGATACGGGACCCGCAGTTGGCCGCTGATCTGGTGCAGGAGAGTTTCCTGCGGCTGGCCGAGCACACGCGCGGCGAGCGTATCGACAACTCCCAGGGCTATCTCTACCGCACGGCGAACAATCTGCTGATCGACCATGTACGTCAGGAGGCGCGGCGCAAGACCGAGACCGTGCCCCATGAAGTGCTGGCCGACATCGAGGATGAGGCGGCCGGGCTGGAGGCTCAGGCGATGGCGCAGCAACAGCGCAAGGCACTGAAACAGGCGATCATGGAACTGCCCCCGCGGACCCAGGAAATCTTTCGCCTCAACCGTATCGAAGGCATGACCCACGCCGAGGTGGCCCGGCACCTGAATATTTCCGACAGCTCGGTGCAAAAGCACCTGTCCCGGGCGCTGGCCTATGTGATGCAGCGTTTGCAGGCTACCGACGGTCGGCCGGTCGACGAGTGAGTTACGGTAAAAGTCGGGGTCAGACGTCACTGCTTATATATAACGAGAAATCGAGATTCACACGTGAATAGCCAGGGTCCGCAAGAGCGCAGTATCACCGAGGCCGCCGCCGACTGGGCGGTGCGTTTGCACGCGGGAGGCCTGAGCGCCACCGAGCAGGCGCAGCTTGCCCAATGGCAGGCCGCCGACCCGCGTCATCCCCAGGCTCTGGTGTTTGCCCGGCAGACCTGGGAGGCCCTGGGCGAGTTGCGCCTGGACCCCGAACTGGCGGCCACTGCCCCACCACGGCGCCAGGCGGCGCGGCCTGCGGCGACAATACCGCGCCCGCGCCGTCGACGCCGGCTGGTGCGGGCCGCCAGCGTGGCGATGCTGGTACTGGCGGTGGCCCTGGGCTGGCTGCAAGGGCCGCAGGCGCTGCTGTACCTGCAGGCTGACTACCTTACCGGCAAGGGCGAGGTGCGCACCGTACAACTGGCCGATGGCAGCCAGGTGGAGCTGGATTCGGGCAGCGCCATTCGCCTGGACTACAGCGGCGACAAGCGCCAGGTTCAATTGCTGGCCGGCTCCGCGGTGTTTGACGTGGCGCCTATGGCCGGCGAGGAAAAAAGACCTTTTATCGTGCAGAGTGCCGGCGGCCAGACCCGCGCCCTGGGCACCCGTTTCGTGGTCGGGCGCGAGAGTGCTCAACAGGCCTGGGTCGGCGTGTTGCAGCACAGTGTCGCGGTGAGCCTGGATGCCCCGGCGCAACGTGGGGCCTCCGAGCGGGTGCTGCAAGAGGGGCAGAGCGTACGCTATGACCCGCAGTCGGGGGTGGTGGCGCTTGATGGGCTCGACCTGCAGCGGGCTACCAGTTGGCGGCGCGGCGTCCTGGTGTTCGACCGCCAGCCCCTGGGCCTGGTGGTGGAGCGCCTCAATCGCTATCGGCCCGGGCGGGTGGTGCTGACCAACAGTGCCCTGGCCCAGCGTCAGGTCAGCGGTGTCTTCCGCCTGGACATGCTCGATGCAGCCCTGGTTACCCTGACCCAGGAATTGCAGGTGCAGCGTTTCGACCTGGCCGGCGTCAGCCTGATTTACTGAGGCCTGCGGGCCTTTTTCCACCCTTGTGCAAAATAATTCAAAAAAACCTTACTGAGTTTTCCTGCCTGGCACGTCTAGCTAATTGAGATGCATTCGCATAAACAAAAATAGCCAGCGCAGGAACAAGGGACATGAGGGTAGGCAGTCGCACTGGAATTCACGCAGCAAGTCGTTTGGCCCTGGCCATTCACTTGGGCGTCGCAGGGCTGTTGGCAGGAGGCGGTTTGCTGCACGCGGCAGAGCCTGTGGGTGCAGCCCCACAGAGCGCCCAGCAGCAACGCGAGATGGATTTCGATATCCCCGCCCAGGCTCTCGGCAGTGCGGTGCTGGTGTTTGCCGAGCAGGCCGGGGTGCAGGTGCTGTTCGACAGCCTGCGCCTGCATGGCTTGCACAGCTCGCCGCTCAAGGGCCGCTACAGCGCCGAGGAGGGCCTGGCGCGGCTGCTGGGCAATGCGCCGGTGCAGTACCGCTTCACCGGCGAGCGCCAAGTGACCCTGAACCGGGTGGAAACCGGCCGTGACGGCGCCCTGGCCCTGGCGCCCACCACCATCTCCGGCAACCTCGAAGGCCGCCAGAGCGACTGGGTGTATAACGCGCCACGTTCGGTGAGCGTGGTCGGCCGCGAGCAGCTCGATCGCAACCCGCCCCGGCACGCGGCCGACATGCTGGAGGAAACCTCCGGTGTGTATTCGGCAGTCAGCCAGCAGGACCCGGGCCTGTCCGTGAATATCCGCGGCCTCCAGGACTATGGCCGGGTCAACATGTCGGTGGACGGCATGCGCCAGAACTACCAGCAGAGCGGCCACCAGCAGCGCAACGGCACCCTCTACGTCGACCCCGAGCTGCTCTCCGAGGTGGTGGTGGAGAAGGGCGCCACTTCGACCATGGGCGGCGCCGGGGTGATTGGCGGGGTCGCCAATTTTCGCACCGTCGAAGCCCGTGACCTGCTCAAGCCCGGCCAGGAAATCGGTGGCCGGATCCGCGTGACCAGCGGCCTGGGTGGCCGCAGCAACGGTACCCATTTCATCGGCAGCACCGCCTTCGCCATCGGCACCGAGGTCTGGGACATGCTGCTGGCCGCCAGTGAACGGCACCTGGGGGACTACAACCCGGGGACCAAGGGCGGCATTGGCGAGCTGCGTACCGGCAGTTGGATGGACCCGTCGATCAATGACCGGGTGAAGAATTCCAAGGTGGCCTATTCCGCTTCCGTGATGCGTTCGCGCCTGGCCAAGCTGGGGCTCAACCTGCCCCAGGACCAGCGTCTGCAACTGAGCTACCTGACCACCCAGGTGTCCTACGACGACGCCAACATGATGAACGTCGAGAACCAGCAACAGCTCTGGGAAAAGCTCGGCAGCAGCGATGTGCGCTCGCAGAACTTCGGCCTCGACTACAGCTACACCCCGGACAACCCGCTGATCGACTTCAAGGCCAAGCTCTACTATGTCGACAACAGCAACGACCAGAGCACCCTGACCCGGCGCAGCAGCCCCGGCTACTCGATCACCTACCAGACCGACACCTATGGCGCTCAGGCGCAGAACACCTCGACCTTCGCGCTCGGCGAGCTGGCCACGCTGAAGGCCAACTACGGCCTGGAATTCTTCTATGACAAGGTCCGCCCCGACTCCAGCCAGCCGGTGCCCAAAGGGTCGGCGGTCAGCGCTTCGCCCGCGGCCAGCATGACCCCCGAGGGCGATCGTGCCCTGGGCAGCCTGTTCACCCGCCTGGATTTCGACTACGACGGCTGGCTGAACCTCAACGCCGGTTTGCGCTACGACCGCTACCGCCTGCGGGGCGAGACCGGAATCAACACCCGCACCTTCGTGATCGGCAAGACGCCCCGGCAGATTTCGGTGCCGGTGGCCTATGACATCGACAACGAGGAAGGGCGCTTCTCGCCGACCTTCGGCCTGTCGGTCAAGCCGGGCGTCGAATGGCTGCAGTTGTTCGCCAGCTATGGCAAGGGCTGGCGGCCACCGGCGGTGACCGAAACCATGATCACCGGCCGGCCCCACGGCGGCGGCTCGGAGAGCACCTTCCCCAACCCCTTCCTCAAGCCGGAGCGTTCCAGCACCTGGGAAGCGGGGGTCAACGTCTTCAAGGAAAACCTCTGGTTCAACGATGACCGCCTGGGGATCAAGGTGGCGTACTTCGATACCCGGGTCGATGACTTCATCTATATGGCCATGGGTGTGCAGCCCCCTGGCTACGGCTCGCCCGGCATCGGCAACAGTGCCTATGTCAACGACCTCAGCAGCACCCGCTTCAAGGGCGTGGAGTACCAGCTGGACTATGACGCCGGCCGCGCCTACGGCCAGCTGAACTACACCCGCATGATCGGCGACAACGATTTCTGCACGAAAATCGCCTGGCTGGGAGGCGTGACCCAGCCGGTGAAGAATGGCAGTGGGCGTGGTGCGATCGTCACCGGCATGCGCCCCGATGATGCGGCCAACAATGCCAGCCGCTGCAATGCGGCGATCCTCGGTTCGGCCGAACACATGCCCATGGACCGCGGCACCCTGACCCTGGGCGCACGCTTTTTCGACCGCAAGCTGGATATCGGCGCCCGGGCCCGCTACAGCGCCGGCTATTCGATCGCCGGCTCCGCCACCGGCACCGTGAGCCAGACCGGCGTCTACCCGGCCGACTGGAAGCCCTACACCGTCTACGACCTGTATGGCAGCTACCGGGCCACTGAAGAACTGACCCTGCGCCTGGCCATGGAAAACGTCACCGACCGCGCCTACCTGGTGCCCCTCGGCGATGTCCTGGCCTTCACCCTCGGCCGTGGCCGGACCTTGCAGGGCACCGTGGAGTATCAGTTCTGACCGCTTTTGCCCATTGATGGGCAAAACCGCAGCAGGCAGTGGCGTGCTGCGGACATGACCCCCCTAATGTATTGGAGTTTTGCATGAGCATTTCGATCTCTTACAGCGCTACCTACGGCGGTAATACTGTTGCGCAATACCTGACTGACTGGTCGGCCTACTTCGGCGACGTCAACCACCGCCCAGGCGAAGTGGTCGACGGCACCAACACCGGTGGCTTCAACCCGGGCCCGTTCGACGGCACCCAGTACGCCATCAAGAGCACCGCCAGTGATGCGGCCTTCGTCGCCGACGGCAACCTGCACTACACCCTGTTCAGCAACCCGAGCCACACCCTCTGGGGCTCGGTGGACACTATCTCCCTGGGCGACACCCTCGCCGGTGGTTCGGGCAGCAACTACAACCTGGTCAGCCAGGAAGTCAGCTTCACCAACCTGGGCCTCAACAGCCTGAAGGAAGAAGGCCGTGCAGGCGAAGTGCACAAGGTGGTCTACGGCCTGATGAGTGGCGACAGCTCGGCGCTGGCCGGCGAGATCGATGCCCTGCTCAAGGCGATCGACCCAAGCCTGTCGGTGAACTCCACCTTCGACGACCTGGCCGCTGCTGGCGTTGCTCACGTCAATCCGGCTGCCGCAGCCGCTGCCGATGTTGGCCTGGTGGGTGTGCAGGACGTGGCCCAGGACTGGGCGCTGGCCGCCTGAGTGCAGGCCTGAGGCATAAAAAAGCGAATGCAGGATCGCTCCTCCATTCGCTGGCTTGACTCACCTCCGTCGCCCGAGTTTTCGAAGGCCAGGGCGGCGGCGGTGGCAAATTCTGGGGAGCGCCGTGGTGCCTGTCAACGCACCGGGCGCGCCTCTTGTCGTTCCGCTCTGCCCGAGCGGAAGGCCCTGTAACCCTACACTCTCCACAGGACACCTTGATGAGCAGGCCGAATCCACTTGCCGCTTCCGAGACGCTGGCGGCCTTGACGGCCTACAAGGGCGGCTTTTTCAACATCGGCCTGTTCTCGGCGGTGATCAACCTGCTGATGCTGGCCCCGGCCCTTTACATGCTGCAGGTCTACGACCGGGTGCTGGCCTCGGGCAATCAGATGACCCTGCTGATGCTGACGCTGATGATCCTCGGCCTGTTCGGCCTGATGGGGGCGTTGGAGTGGGTGCGCAGCCAGGTGGTGATCCACCTCGGTACCCAGATGGACATGCGCCTGAACCAGCGGGTGTATGACGCCGCTTTCGAAGCCCAGCTCAAGGGCAGCCCCCAGGCCGCCGGCCAGGCTTTGAACGACCTGACCGCGCTGCGCCAGTTCGCCACCGGCAATGCCTTGTTCGCGTTCTTCGATGCGCCCTGGTTTCCGGTCTACCTGCTGGTGATCTTTCTCTTTCACCCCTGGCTCGGCCTGCTGGCCCTGGCCGGCGCGGTGCTGCTGGTGGCGCTGGCCTGGATCAACCAGCATATCTGCCAGGCACCCCTGGCCCAGGCCAGCCAGTTGTCGATCATCACCAGCCAGCAGGCCACCGCCAACCTGCGCAATGCCGACGCGATCGAAGCCATGGGCATGCTCGGTGCCCTGCGCGAGCGCTGGTTCATCGGCCACCAGGGCTTTCTCGCCCAGCAGAACCTGGCCAGCGAAAAGACCGCCACCATCAGCGCCTGGTCCAAGGGCGTGCGCATGGCCCTGCAGTCCCTGGTGCTGGGCCTGGGCGCCTGGCTGGCGGTGCAGGGCCAGATCACCCCGGGATGATGATCGCCGGCTCGATCCTAATGGGCCGCGTGCTCAGCCCCATCGACCAGTTGATCGCGGTATGGAAGCAATGGAGCTCGGCGCGCCTGGCCTACGAGCGCCTGTCGCAGCTGTTGCAGGCCAACCCGCCACGGCCGGCGCGCATGAGCCTGCCGACGCCCAAGGGCAAGTTGAGCGTCGAACAGCTGAGTGCCTGTGCCCCTGGCAGCCGGCGCCCGGCCCTGAGCAACCTCGGTTTCACCCTGGAGGCCGGCCAGGTGCTGGGGGTGATCGGCCCTTCCGGTTGCGGCAAGTCCACCCTGGCCCGGCTGTTGGTCGGTGCCTGGATGCCCCTGACGGGAAAGGTGCGCCTGGATGGCGCAGACCTGGCTCAGTGGGACAGGCAGCAACTGGGTCCGCATATCGGTTACCTGCCCCAGGACATCCAGCTGTTCGCCGGCAGCATCGCCGAGAACATCGCGCGTTTTGCCCAGCTGGACTCGGATCAGGTCCTGCAGGCCGCACAAATGGCCGGGGTGCACGAACTGATCCTGCAATTGCCCCAGGGCTATGACACGCGCCTGGGCGAGGGCGGTGCCGGGTTGTCCGGCGGGCAGCGCCAGCGCATCGGCCTGGCGCGCGCGTTGTACGGTTTGCCGGCGCTGATCGTGCTCGATGAACCCAACTCCAACCTTGATGAAGCCGGCGAGCAGGCGCTGCTGCAGGCCATCAGCCAACTCAAGCAACGGCAGCGGACCCTGGTGCTGATCACTCATAAGCCCAACGTGCTGACCCTCACCGACCAACTGATGATCCTGCGCGAGGGCCAGTTGCAAGCCTTTGGCCCGACGGCACGGGTGCTGGAGGCGAACCAGAAGGCCAAGGCCGCGCCGCCGCCAGCTGTACCGGTGAGCAATCCGGTGACCAGTCTGAACATGAATTACCGCCTGGGCGTGGCCGGCGGCGAAGGGAAAAAAGCATGAAGGCGAGTGTATCCACAGGCTCTGTTGCGCCGGTCGCTGGGCCAGCCGCCAGCAATGTATTGTCCCTGGACGACAGGAAGTACTCACGGCTCGGCTGGCTCCTGGTGCTGGGAGGTTTTGCCGGGTTCATCGGCTGGGCCGCCTTGGCGCCGCTGGACAAGGGCGTGGCGGTGTCGGGCAAGGTCATGGTCTCGGGCCATCGCAAGACCGTGCAGCACCAGAGCGGCGGCATCGTCGAGCGGATCGAGGTCAAGGAGGGCGACCGGGTCAGTGCCGGGCAGGTGCTGCTGCGCCTCAACGAGACGCCGCTGCGCACCCAGATGCAATCCCTGCGCAGCCAGTACCTGGGTTCCCTGGCCAGCGAAGCGCGGCTGAATGCCGAGCGCGATGGCGCCAGCGATATCGTCTTCGACCCGCAACTTCAGGCCCTGGCCAGCGAGCCGGACGTGGTCGCCAGCCTGGCCCTGCAACGGCAGCTGTTCAGCAGCCGGCGCCAGGCCCTGAGCATGGAACAGCAAGGGATCGCCGAGACCATCGCCGGCTCCGAGGCGCAACTGCGGGGTACTCGGGATTCCCAGGCCAGCAAGCGGCAACAGCGCAGTGCCTTGAACGAACAGCTGCAAGGCCTGCGGGAACTGGCCCGGGACGGCTACATCCCGCGCAACCGGCTGCTGGACAGCGAGCGCCTGTACGCGCAGATCGACGGCTCGATCGCCGAGGACTTCGGCCGCATCGGCCAGTTGCAGCGGCAGATCCTCGAATTGCGCCTGCGCATCCGCCAGTCCAGCGAGGATTTTCAGAAAGACCTGCGTAGCCAGTTGGCCGATACCCGGATCCGTACCGAAGACCTGCGCAATCGCCTGGCGTCCGCCGAGTTCGAACTGGCCAACAGCCAGGTACGTGCCCCGGCCGCCGGGGTGGTGGTGGGGCTGGAGGTCTACACCGAAGGTGGGGTGATCAAGCCGGGCCAGCCGCTGATGGACATCGTGCCCCAGGATGAGCCGTTGCTGGTGGAGGCGCGGGTGCCGGTGCAACTGGTGGACAAGGTGCACCCGGGGCTGCCAGTGGAGCTGATGTTCTCGGCCTTCAACCAGAGCACCACGCCCAGGGTGCCGGGGGAGGTGACCCTGGTGTCCGCCGACCGGCAGGTGGATGAGCGCACCGAGGAGCCTTACTACACCTTGCGGGCCACGGTCAGCGCCCAGGGCATGCAGCAGTTGCAGGGCTTGCAGATCCGCCCGGGCATGCCGGTGGAAGCCTTTGTCCGTACCGGCGAACGCTCGATGCTCAATTACCTGTTCAAGCCCTTGCTGGATCGGACTCACATGGCGTTGGTGGAAGAATGATTCGAGCCTGGTGCTACTACCTGCCCCTGCTGTGCCTGTTGAGCAGCACGTCGGTCCAGGCCCTGGGGTTGCTGGACGCCTATGACCTGGCCTTGCGCAATGACCCGACCTTCCAGGCGGCGATCAAGGAGCGCGATGCCGGGGAAGAGAACCGGGCCATCGGCCGTGCCGGGCTGCTGCCGAACCTGTCCTGGAGCTACAACAATTCGCGCAACCAGTCCGAAGTGACCCAGGAGACCGTTCGCGGTGATGTCACCAATGACCGGGACTACCGCAGCTACGCCTCGACCCTGACCCTGCAGCAACCGCTGCTGGACTACGAAGCCTATGCGCGCTACCGCCAGGGCTCGGCCCAGGCGCTGTTTTCCGACGAACGCTTTCGCGGCAAGAGCCAGGAACTGGCGGTGCGCCTGCTCAGTGCCTACAGCCAGGCGCTGCTGGCCCAGGAGCGTATCGAACTGAGCCGGGCGCAGAAGCGTGCCTACGCCGAACGCTTGCAGCTCAACGAGCGCCTGCTCAAGGGCGGCGAGGGCACCCGCACCGATGTGCTGGAGACCCAGGCCCGGCTGAGCCTGGCCCTGGCGCAGGAGATCGAGGCCCAGGACCAGCAGGATGCCGCCCTGCGCGAGCTGCAAGCCATAGTCGGCGAACCGTTGCAGATCGACGAACTGGATCCGCTGACCCGGCAGTTCCAGATCCAGCCGCTGCTGCCCAACCGCTTCGACAGCTGGCGTGACCTGGCCATGGCCAACAACCCGGACCTGGCGTCCCAGCAGCAGGCGCTGCGAGTGGCGGAGTATGAAGTGGAGCGCAAGCGCGCCGGGCACCTGCCCAAGGTGAGTTTGTATGCCAGCAGCCGTCAGACCAGTTCCGATTCGGAAAGCTCCTACAACCAGAAGTACGACACCAATACCGTGGGCATCCAGGTCAGCCTGCCGCTGTTTGCCGGTGGCTCGGTATCGGCCTCGACCCGCCAGGCGGCCAGCCAGCTGTCCCAGGCCCAGTTCGAACTGGATGCCAAGACCGCCACCACCCTCAACGAACTGCGCAAGCAGTTCAACCTCAACACCAGCGCCGCGGCCAAGGTCCGGGCCTATGAAATGGCCGTCAGCTCCGCCGAGGCCCTGGTGACCGCGACCCAGAAGAGCGTGCACGGCGGCGAGCGGGTCAACCTGGATGTACTGGACGCCGAGCAACAACTGTTCACCGCCCGCCGCGACCTGGCGGATGCCCGTCATGCCTACCTCTTGGCGCGGATCCAGCTCAAGTACTACGCCGGCCTGCTCAACGAACAGGACCTGCAGCAACTGGCCGGTTACTTCCGCCCCCTGGGCTGACACCACTGCGCCCGCACCTACCCCTGCAGGAGCTGGCTTGCCAGCGAAGGCGTCGGTCGGGTTGGCGCAAGGCTCAGGGGCCTCTTCGCTGGCAAGCCGGCTCCTACGGAGGGGGGCGTTACGTCTGGTTTGGCCTTGTAGGAGCTGGCTTGCCAGCGAAGGCGCCGGCTGGATTGGCGCAAGGCTCAGGGGCCTCTTCGCCGGCAAGCCGGCTCCTACGGAGGGGGGGGCGTTACGTCTGGTTTGGCCTTGTAGGAGCTGGCTTGCCAGCGAAGGCGCCGGCTGGATTGGCGCAAGGCTCAGGGGCCTCTTCGCCGGCAAGCCGGCTCCTACGGAGGGGGGCGTTACGTCTGGTTTGGCCTTGTAGGAGCTGGCTTGCCAGCGAAGGCGCCCGTCTGAACAGCGCAAGGCTCAGGGCCTCTTCGCCGGCAAGCCCGCTCCTACGGAGGCGGAGGGCTGCGGAATGACAACGGCCGTCTCGAGGATGGCCGTTGGGGAGCGGGGCAAATCAGCGGCGGGTCAGCAAGACTCCGGATTCCATGTGGTGGGTCCAGGGGAACTGGTCGAACAGCGCGCAGCGGGTGATGCGGTGGCTGTCTTGCAGCTGGGCGATGTTGGCCGCCAGGGTCTCCGGGTTGCAGGAGATGTACAGGATGTTGTCGAAGCGCCGGGTCAGTTCGCAGGTGTCCGGGTCCATGCCGGCCCGGGGCGGGTCGACGAACACGCTGCCGAATTCGTAGCTCTTGAGGTCCACGCCCTGCAGGCGTCGGAACGGCCGAACTTCGTTCAGGGCTTCGGTCAGCTCTTCGGCCGACAAGCGCACCAGGGTGACGTTATCCACAGCGTTTTCGCTGAGGTTGCTCAAGGCCGCATTCACCGAGGTCTTGCTGATCTCGGTGGCCAGCACCTTGCGCACCCGGGTGGCCAGGGGCAGGGTGAAGTTGCCGTTGCCGCAGTACAGTTCCAGCAGGTCGTCCTGGCGCTCGCCCAGGGCTTCATGGGCCCAGTTGAGCATCTTCTGGTTCACCGTGCCGTTGGGCTGGGTGAAGGCGCCTTCGGGCTGGCGGTAGCTGAAGGTACGCCCGCCGACTTCGAGCTTTTCCACTACGTAGTCCTGGCCGATGACTTCGCGCTTGCCCTTGGAGCGACCGATCACGCTGACCTTGAGGTCGGCGGCCAACTGGCTCGCGGCCTTGTGCCAGTGCTCGTCCAGCGGGCGGTGGTAGCACAGGGTGATCATCGCGTCGCCGGCCAGGGTGGTGAGGAACTCCACCTGGAACAGCTTGTGGCTCAGGGGCGCGCTGGCTTGCCAGGCGGCCTTGAGCCGGGGCATCAACTGGTTGATGCGTTGGCTGGCGATGGGGAACTCCTCGATGAGGATCGGCGTGCGCTTGTCGTCCTGGGAGAACATCGCGTAGTGCCGTTCCCCGGCCTCGCGCCACAGGCGGAACTCTGCCCGCAGGCGGAAGTGCTGCAGGGGCGAGTCGAAGACCTGGGGCTCGGGCGCATCGAAGGGGGCCAGCAGGTCGCGCAAGCGCGCGACCTTGTCATTCAACTGGGTGGTGTAGCTTGCGGCGTCAAAAGTCATGCGGGGTAACCGAGCTTGATCACGAACAGGATCGACAGGATCACCAGGGGCGCGTTCAGCTCACGGGCACGGCCCGACAGCAGTTTGATCACGGTCCAGGCGATGAAGCCGAAGGCGATGCCGTTGGCGATGGAATAGGTGAACGGCATGGCCAGGGCGGTGACGACCACGGGAGCGGCGACGGTGATGTCTTCCCAGTCGATTTCTGCCAGGCCCGAGGTCATCAGCACAGCGACGAACAGCAGGGCCGGTGCGGTGGCGAAGGCGGGCACGCTGGCTGCCAGTGGCGAGAAGAACAGCGCCAGCAGGAACATGATCGCCACCACGATGGCGGTCAGGCCGGTGCGGCCGCCGGCGCTCACGCCCGCCGCGGATTCGATGTAGCTGGTGGTGGTCGAGGTGCCCAGCAAGGAACCGGCCATGGCGGCGGTGCTGTCGGCGATCAGCGCCCGGCCCATTTTCGGCATGTGGCCGTCCTTGCCCATCAGCCCGGCGCGCTTGGCGACGCCGATCAGGGTGCCGGAGTTGTCGAACAGATCGACGAACAGGAAGGCGAAGATCACGCTGATCAGGCCGATATCCAGGGCGCCCTTGATGTCCAGTTGCAGGAAGGTCGGGGCCAGGGACGGTGGCATCGAGGTCACGCCGCCGAACGGGGTGACGCCCATGAGAATGGAGACGACGGTCACCGCGAGGATGCCGATCAGCACCGCGCCGCGCACTTTCAGGGCTTCCAGGGCCACGATCAGGGCAAAACCCAGGGCAGCGAGGATGGGGGCCGGTTTGCTCAGGTCGCCAAGGCCGACCAGGGTCGACTCGTTGCCCACGACGATCTGGGCGTTATGCAGGGCGATCAGCGCCAGGAACAGGCCGATACCGGCGGCAATGGCCGAGCGCAGGGGCAGGGGGATGCTGTTGATGATCCATTCGCGGATCTTGAAGATCGACAGTATGAAAAACAGCACCGCCGAGATGAATACCGCACCCAGGGCTACCTGCCAGGTGTGGCCCATGTGCAGGACCACGGTGTAGGTGAAGAAGGCGTTCAGGCCCATGCCCGGTGCCAGGGCGATCGGGTAGTTGGCGATCAGGCCCATGACGGTGGAACCGATGGCCGCCGCCAGGCAGGTGGCAACGAAGATCGCGCCCTTGTCCATGCCCGTCTCGCCGAGAATGCTCGGGTTGACGAAAAGGATGTAGGCCATGGCCAGGAAGGTGGTCACGCCCGCAAGAATCTCGGTGCGCACGTTGGTGTTGTGTGCCTTGAGTTGAAACAGCCTTTCCAGCATGTCTGCTCCCCGTGGCGCCGCCGGGCGCCGTGAATGTATCGACTCCAACAGCAAAGCACAGACTTTATAAGGTGCCTGCGGATTTGCTCTGGGTCGGAAAAAGCCGCGCATCATACCAGCAGCGTGGGCCAATGGCTGCGATCGTCGGCGATGTTTTGCCGCGCTGGCAAGTAGCGCATACTGCGCCCTGGTTTTAGGGGGGATTTATGCGCAGCACAGTGAAAATGACAGCCCTGGCATTGCTCGGCGCGACAGCCTGCTGGCTGGCGGCCCCGGCCATGGCGCGCTCGGCCCCGCCGTTGAGCCGGGTGGAGATTCTCAAGGTGCTGTCACCTTCCTGCGGCCTGGAGGATGTCTCCGACGGCCGTGAACGGACCCAGTGCGATCACAACGGCCCGAACATCAAGGTCTACGTGCTGGAGATCGGCTACGGCCGCGAGCCCCATGTGACCCTGGACGGCTTTGAGGTCGATGGCACCCGTTCGCCGGTGTGCGAGGACGGCTCCAGCTATGTGCCCTGCGGCAACTCGGGGACTACCGTCGGCTATGTCTATGTCTTCGACCTGGCGGACAAGCAGGAGGGCACCTTCAGCTTTCGCAACACCTCGCTCAACGCCCCGGGCAACAGCCTGGGCGCGCAGATCTACATCAAGTGACGGCGCCCTGAACGGCAGCCGGCAAAGCTGACTAAGCTCTAAAGACCTCCACGCGGAGTCATCCCCATGACCTTCAGAGCCCTGGTCACCCTTGCCGAAGGCATCGACGACCTGCAAAGCGTGACCCTGATCGACGTACTGCGCCGTGCCGAAGTCGAAGTGCTGGCCGCCAGCGTCGAAGGCCGGCGCATGCTCACCTGCGCCCGGGGCACCCGCTTGACCGCCGACGCCATGCTGGTGGACGTGCTGGCCCAACGCTTCGACCTGATCGTATTGCCCGGCGGCGCGGTGGGCGCCCAGCACCTGGCGGCCCATCAACCGCTGCAGCAACTGCTCAAGGATCAGGCCGCAGCGGGACGCCTGTTCGCCGGCATCGCCGAAGCCCCCGCCCTGGCCTTGCAATCCTTCGGCGTGCTGCGCCAAAGGCGCATGACCTGCCTGCCCAGCGCCAGCCATCATCTGCTGGGCTGCACCTTTGTCGACCAGCCGGTGGTGGTGGACGGTAACTGCATCACCGCCCAGGGCTCCGCCGCGGCCCTGGCGTTTGCCCTGGCCTTGGTGGAAGCGCTGTGCGGTCGCGGCAAGCGCGCCAAGGTGGCTGGAGAGCTGCTGGTTTAGGGCTCAGCCAACATGGGCCACGATGGGCTCGATCACCGGTTGCAGTTCCTGCTCGGTGTGCCAGATGTCGTAATCGGCCTGTACCGCCAGCCAGACCTTGGCCTTGCCGATTCCGGCGCGTTCCAGCCTGACCGCCAGTTCCGCGCGGATTGGCGCATGGCCGTTCAACACCTTGGACAGGTGCGGGCGGGCGTAGCCGATATGCCGCGCGAGCTCCGTCACGCTGATGCCCAGTTCGGGCAAGATATCCAGGCGCAGGGTGTCACCGGGGTGGGGCGGGTTGTGGATGGGCATGATCCTGCCTCCTGTTCAGTGGTAGTCCAGATAATCCACCAGCTCGATATCCGAACCTACGAAACGAAAGATCACTCGCCAGTTGCCGGACACCACCAAAGACCAATAGCCATGCAGGTCGCCCTTGAGTGGATGCAGCCGCCAGCCCGGCAGGTTGAGCCCGGCCGGTTCGCTGGCGTGATCCATGAACGACAGCTGGCGCGCCAGCCGGCGTGCATGCTCAGCCCGTATTCCACGAGTTGATCCGGTTTCATAGAAGGCGCGCAGGCCTTTGTGCTGAAAGGACTTGATCATGGAGTGCGAGTGTAAGGCGATACCTTACACGCTTCGTAGCGGTTTTGTATTGCAGAGAATGATCAACAACCTGTTACGAGGCCCCCCACGGGGCGTTTCTCTGTCGCAGCTCGGTTCGGCAAGGAGTCGGGCACGGGGCTTGTGAACGGGTAACAAAGGCTAACCAGCCGCTTGTTGCACCGCCCGTCCCATCACCCCTATAGTTCGCGCCGTCGCTGCCAATTCAGCGGCCGGGTTTGGTCACCCGAAATTAGAAGGCGCACGCGCCACCCTGGTTTGCAGGCACTTTTTCGTGTCCGCACGCTTAATGGTGGGCTGTGCGCGGGACACCTTCGGGTGTGCCGGGTGCCTTCTTCCCGGTTGACCAACCTGTGCACAGTCCGCCACCCATCGTTTGGTCACGATTGGGGCGGTCATTCATAAAGAAGGATCTAATGATGAATACCCCGAAAACTGCTGCCCACTATGTGCCGCTTAAATCCAACATAAGCCGGCCAGGAGTATTTTTTATCAACGCCAACGCCTCCCCTGAGGCGCTGCACGAAGCCGCCGAGCAACGCATGCGCACGGCTGCCAATCTGCTGGAAACCCTCTGCTGCCTGAATTTCAGCCATGGCGATGTGAAGGACATCCCGCACATCATCGACGTGCTCTATGTACTGACCCAGGATGGTTGCGACCTGCTGGAGGCGGCGAAATGGCGAGCCGCTGCTGAAGCTCAGCCCAGCCACTGAGGCTTGAACCTGGCCGCGCCAGCCCGGCGCGGCTTCAGGCCTTGGGTTGCTCGAGCCGTTCGATCATCCGATCGCGCTGGGCCAGGGTCGGGAACAGCTTGATCCAGACGCCGGTCACCAGCAGCGTGCCGACCCCGCCCAGAACCACCGCCGGCACTGTGCCGAACCAGTGGGCGGTCAGCCCGGATTCGAACTCCCCCAACTGATTCGACGCGCCGATGAACAGGCCGTTCACCGCGCTGACCCGGCCGCGCATTTCGTCCGGGGTTTCCAGTTGCACGAAGGAGGCGCGGATCACCATGCTGATCATGTCCGCCGCCCCCAGCACCACCAGCACCGCCAGGGAAAACCAGAACGAAGTCGAGAGGCCGAAGGCGATGGTGGCCACGCCAAACACCCCGACCGCGGTGAACATCACCCGCCCGACCTTGCGCTCGACGCTAAAACGCGCCAGCCACAGGGACATCAGCAAGGCCCCCACCGCTGGCGCCGAACGCAGCAGCCCCAGGCCCCAGGGGCCGGTGAGCAGGATGTCCTTGGCGAACACCGGCAACAGCGCGGTGGCGCCACCCAGCAATACCGCGAACAGGTCCAGGGAAATGGCGCCGAGGATGTCCGGGCGGCTGCGGATGAAGCGGATGCCCGCCAGCAGCGAATCGAGGGTGGCCTTGCCCTTGTTCAACGGGGTCTGCCGGGCCGGCAGGTTGAGCATCAGCACGCAGGCGATCAGGTACAGGACCACGGTGGGGCCGTAGACCCAGACGCTGCCGAAGGCGTACAGCAACCCGCCCAGGGCCGGGGCGACGATGGTCGCCGACTGCTGCGCCGATTGCGCGGCGGCCACCGCCCGGGGAAACAGCGCCGCGGGCACGATGCTCGGCAGCAGGGCCTGGGTGGTGGGCATTTCGAAGGAGCGGGCGCCGCCGAGCAGGAAGGCCAGGATGAAGATCATTTCCCGGGTGACGCTGTCGGTCAGGCTGCCGACGGCCAGGGCCAGGGCGATCAGGGCTTGCAGCGACTGGCAGATGGCCGCCACCCGACGCCGGTCGTAGCGGTCGGCCACATGCCCGGTGTGCAGCATGAACAGCACCCGCGGGGCGAATTCCACCAGCCCCACCAAGCCCAGGTCCAGCACATTGCCGGTCAGTTGGTAGAGGTTCCAGCCAATGGCCACGGTGAGCATCTGGAAGCCGCTGGCGGTAAAGATCCGCGCCAGCCAGAACGCGATGAACGGACGATGGTGACGGAGCAGCAGAGGGTCTTGGCTGGGCATCGGGCGGTAGATCTGAGCGGGAGTGCCACGAGATTATCACCAAGGTGTAACCAATAGTTGCGGCCCGGGGAAAATTCGTTAGCCGCGCATCTATCTTGTTTTTCGCTCGAACACCTGGTCGCGAACCCTGTAGCCGCTGCCGCAGGCTGCGAACGGCTCCGAAGGAGACGCCAGGATCTTGAATACGCCGCAGGTTCGACGGGAAGTTGCCAGCCAAGGCCCTACGTACCGAACGCGGCCCGGCCTTTCGCAGCTTCGCAGGCTCAGCAGCGGCTACAGGCGTTTTGTGTGGGAAAAAGCCGGGAAAACCCTGGGCTTGAGAGGGTGAGGCAAGCTGTCACGCGGCAAATAACCACAGAGTTGCATGGCGAAATTAGGACTACTCTTTCAACGTTGCTTGATCCAGATCAAAACCTTTTTGCAAAGGCTGATGTGGTGGCCCAAGTGCCAGACTCCCTGCGTAGCGATGGTTTAAAAAAGAACGAATCCGAATTCGCCGCACTCCATATCCGTGGGGGCAGTGGGTGCAGGCCTCTGGCCGGCAGCCGGTATTACCTGATAGAGGAAAGCTTATGTTCGGTTTAGAGGCTCTTGATCTCGCCCGAATTCAGTTCGCGTTCACCATCTCGTTCCACATCCTGTTCCCGGCGATCACCATCGGCCTGGCGAGCTACCTGGCGGTACTCGAAGGCCTCTGGCTGAAGACCCGCGACGACACCTACCGCGATCTCTACCACTTCTGGTCGAAGATCTTTGCCGTCAACTTCGGCATGGGCGTGGTCTCCGGCCTGGTGATGGCTTACCAGTTCGGCACCAACTGGAGTCGCTTCTCGGATTTTGCCGGTTCGGTTACCGGCCCCTTGCTCACCTATGAAGTGCTCACGGCCTTCTTCCTCGAGGCCGGTTTCCTCGGGGTGATGCTGTTCGGCTGGAACAAGGTCGGGCGCAAGCTGCACTTCTTCTCCACGGTGATGGTGGCCATCGGCACCCTGATCTCGACCTTCTGGATCCTCTCGTCCAACAGTTGGATGCAGACGCCCCAGGGCTATGAAATCGTCAACGGCCAGGTGATCCCGGTGGATTGGCTGGCGGTGATCTTCAACCCGTCGTTCCCCTACCGCCTGGCGCACATGGCCGTAGCCGCGTTCGTTGCCACGGCGTTCTTCGTCGGCTCGTCGGCAGCCTGGCACTTGCTGCGGGGACGGGACAACCCGGCCATTCGTCGCATGCTCTCCATGGCCATGTGGATGGCCCTGATCGTGGCGCCGGTGCAGGCGGTGATCGGCGACTTCCACGGGCTCAACACCCTCAAGCACCAGCCGGCGAAAATCGCCGCCATCGAAGGTCACTGGGAAAATGTCGGCAACGAGCCGACCCCGCTGATTCTCTTCGGCTGGCCGGACATGAAAGCCGAGAAGACCCGGTTCGCGGTGGAAATCCCTTACCTGGGCAGCCTGATCCTCACCCACTCCCTGGACAAGCAGGTTCCGGCACTCAAGGAGTTCCCACCCGAGGACCGGCCCAACTCGACCATCGTCTTCTGGTCGTTCCGGATCATGGTCGGCCTGGGCATGCTGATGATCTTCACCGGCCTGTGGAGCCTCTGGCTGCGCAAGCGCGACACCCTCTACACCTCGCGCCCGTTCCTGTACCTGGCGTTGTGGATGGGCCCCTCCGGGTTGATCGCGATCCTGGCCGGCTGGTTCACCACCGAGATCGGTCGCCAGCCGTGGGTGGTCTATGGCCTGATGCGCACGGCGGATGCCTCTTCCGGCCACAGCTTTGTGCAGATGAGCATCACCCTGGCGCTGTTCGTGGTGGTGTACTTCTCGCTGTTCGGCGTGGGTATCGGCTACATGATGCGCCTGGTGCGCAAAGGCCCGGTTACCAACGAAGGTGCCGAAACCAGCCACGGTGGCCCCGGCCAGAAACGCACCCCGGCCCGTCCGCTGTCCGCAGCCGACGATGACCACGACGCCGACCACGGCACCCGCCTGAACAAGGGGAACTGAGTCATGGGTATTGATCTTCCGCTGCTCTGGGCCGTGATTATCATCTTCGGCATCATGATGTACGTGGTCATGGACGGCTTCGACCTGGGGATCGGGATTCTCTTCCCGTTCGTCAAGGACGACCGCGACCGTGACGTAATGATGAACACCGTCGCGCCTGTCTGGGACGGCAACGAAACCTGGCTGGTACTGGGGGGCGCGGCGTTGTTCGGCGCTTTCCCGCTGGCCTACTCGGTGGTGCTCTCGGCACTCTACCTGCCGCTGATCCTGATGCTGGTGGGCCTGATCTTCCGCGGCGTGGCCTTCGAGTTCCGCTTCAAGGCCAAGGAAGACAAGCGCCACATCTGGGACAAGGCCTTCATCGGCGGCTCGGTGGCGGCGACCTTCTTCCAGGGCGTGGCCCTGGGGGCATTCATCGATGGGCTGCCGGTGGTCAACCGCCAGTTCGCCGGCGGTTCCCTGGACTGGCTGACCCCGTTCACCCTGTTCTGCGGCCTGGCGCTGGTGGTGGCCTATGCCTTGCTCGGTTGCACCTGGCTGATCATGAAGACCGAAGGCAAGCTGCAACTGCAGATGCATGACCTGGCGCGGCCCCTGGCCTACGTGGTGCTGGCGGTGATCGGCGTCGTCAGTATCTGGACGCCCCTGGCCCACGCCGAGATTGCCGCGCGCTGGTTCACCCTGCCGAACCTGTTCTGGTTCCTGCCGGTGCCGATCCTGGTGCTGGTGACCATGTACGGCCTGCTCCGCGCCGTGGCCCGCAACGCCCACTACACGCCGTTCCTGCTGACCCTGGTGCTGATCTTCCTCGGCTACAGCGGCCTGGGCATCAGCCTGTGGCCGAACATAGTGCCACCGTCGATCTCCATCTGGGACGCCGCCGCGCCGCCGCAGAGCCAGGGCTTCATGCTGGTGGGCACCTTGTTCATCATCCCGTTCATCCTGGGTTATACCTTCTGGAGCTACTACGTGTTCCGCGGCAAGGTCACCCACGAAGACGGTTATCACTAGGTAGGAGCCGGCTTGCCGGCGAAGAGGCCTTCGCGCCTTGCGCCGAGCTTGCGGTCGCTTTCGCTGGCACGCCAGCTCCTACGGGAATCCGGGTTAGGCAGGAGTTGAGGTCATGAGCGGTAAACACTCTTTGCAGGAAATCGAACAGGCGGAAAAGAAGCCGCTGTGGCAGCGCCTGGGTTGGCTGGTAATGATCTGGGGCGGCAGTGTCCTGGCCCTGTTCGTGGTCGCCAGCCTGATGCGCATGTTCATGAATGCCGCAGGCCTGACCACCCACTGATCATCCCATCCCGTTGCCTTGCGGCACGGTTTCAACCCTCCCTTGGTGGAGGGTTTTTTTTGCCTGTCGAAAAGGCCGCTGTGTTCTGGCGAGACCTTACTTGCGGGCCTTGAGGATGACGAACTTGGGGGTTGCCGCCACTTGCTCGACGCCGCGGAACAGCCGCGCCAGCTTGCTGTGGTAGCCCAGGTGGCGGTTGCCGACGATGTACAGTGCGCCCCCTACCACCAGGGCCTCCCGGGCCTGCTGGAACATGCGCCAGGCGAGGAAGTCGCCCACCACCTGCTGCTGGTGGAACGGCGGGTTGCACAGCACCACCTCCAGGGATTGCGCTGCCTGTCCGGCCAGGCCGTCGCCGGCTCGCATTTGGGCTTCGCGCTCGCCCAGCACGGCCTGCCAGTTCTCCCGGGCCGATTGCACCGCCATGAAGGATTCGTCCACCAGGGTGTAATGGGCCTGGGGGTTGTCCAGGGCGCTGGCAATGGCCAGGACGCCGTTGCCGCAGCCCAGGTCCGCGACCCGGGCGCTGCCGAGGTTCTGCGGCAGGTGCGGGAGGAAGGCGCGGGTGCCGATGTCCAGGCCTTCGCGGCAGAACACGTTGGCGTGGTTGAGCAGCTCGATGGCCGGCTGTTCCAGGCGATAGCGGGTCGGGTAGGGCGACACGACGGGCTGCTTGTCTTGCGGCGTGGCAATCAGCAGCCGAGCCTTTTTCACCGCCAGCGAGGCCTGGACCGGGCCGATGTAGCGCTCCAGCAAATCACCGGCGGCGCGGGGCAGGTGCTTGACCATCGCCGCCGCCACCACCTGGGCGCCGGGGGCCAGCTGCCCTTGCAGGCGGATCAGTTGCTCTTCCAGCAGGGCCAGGGTCTTGGGGACGCGGATCAGCACCCGGTCGAAGGGGCCGGCCAGGGGCTCGCTGGCCGGCACCACACGCACGGCGTCGAAGGGCAGGCCGTTGCGCACCAGGTTCTTTTCCAGGGCCAGGGCGCCCAGGTAAGAGTCGCCACTGCTGCTGACCTGGACCTTGCCCAGCAGGCTCGCGGCCAGGGCGCCGAAGCTGTCGTTGAGCACCAGCACCCGGGTGTCGCTGGCCGGTTGTTGTTCGGCCAGGTGATTGAGCAGGTATTCGTCCGCCGCGTCGAAGGCTTGCAGTGGCTCGTTCTGCTGTTCGGGCTGGCGGATCAGGTCGAGCTGGGCGAAGGGGCTTGCAAGCAGGGGCATGGGGCGGACTCTAGGTAATCGGTGAATGTCCCGGCGGTGGGGGTTGTCGAGTGCACGGGAACCCTCGGACAGCGGCAGTGCGGGCTGTTCGAAGCGGGGCTAAATGGTACGTTTTTTTGTCGCTGATTGCCCGCGCTCTATGCCACTACAAACCGCCGGTGTTTCTGCGCGGCGCTTTGCGGGACACTAGCGCATCGGTTTTGTGGAGCCTGTCATGACTGCCAGTGAAGAAAAGTACACCCGCCAGACCCTGCTCGAGGTCCAGCCCTTGACCTCCAGCCTGTTCACCCTGCGCACCACCCGGGATGCGGGTTTTCGCTTTCGTGCCGGGCAGTTCGCTCGCCTCGGGGTGACCAAGGCCGACGGCAGTACGGTGTGGCGCGCCTATTCCATGGTGTCGTCGCCGTTCGATGAGTTTCTCGAGTTCTTTTCCATCGTGGTGCCCGGCGGCGAGTTCACCAGCGAGCTGAGCCGCCTGGAAGTGGGGGACAGCCTGCTGGTGGATCGCCAGGCCTTTGGCTACCTGACCCTGGACCGTTTCGTCGATGGTCGCGACCTCTGGTTGCTATCCACCGGCACCGGGATTGCGCCGTTCCTGTCGATCCTCCAGGACTTCGAGGTGTGGGAAAAATTCGAACGCATCATCCTGGTCTACAGCGTGCGCGAGGCCAAGGAGCTGGCCTATCAGCGCCTGCTGGCCGAGTTGCCCCAGCGCGAATACCTGGCGGAATTTGCCCATAAGCTGCAATTCATCAGCACCGTGACCCGCGAGCAGCATCCGGGCAGCCTCAACGGGCGCATCACCCAGTTGATCGAGAGCGGTGAGCTGGAGCGTGCCGCCGGCGTGGATCTGAGCCCCGAGCACTCCCGGGTGATGCTCTGCGGCAACCCACAGATGATCGATGACACCCGCGCCCTGCTCAAGCAGCGGGGCATGAGCCTGAGCCTGACCCGGCGACCGGGGCAGGTGGCGGTGGAAAACTACTGGTAATGAAAACGGCGCCATCAGGGCGCCGTTGTCGTATTGCGGGATCAGCCTCAGGGCTTGTTGTTCTGAGCCTTGAGCAGATCGCGGATCTCCCCCAGCAGCTCTTCTTCCTTGGTCGGCACCGGCGGCAGCGTCGGGGCCACGGCTTCTTCGCGCTTGAGACGGTTGATCACCTTGACCCCCATGAAGATGGCGAAGGCAATGATCACGAAGTCGATGATGCTCTGGATGAACTTGCCGTACGCCAAGACCACTGCCGGCGTATCGCCCGCAGCCGCCTTGAGCGTGACCGCCAGATCCCCGAAGTTCACCCCACCGATCAGCAGGCCGATTGGCGGCATGACCACGTCGCCAACAAAGGACGAGACGATCTTGCCGAACGCGGCGCCGATGATGATACCGACGGCCATATCGACCACATTACCTTTGACCGCGAAGGCCTTGAATTCACTTAGCACGCCCATAGGTTATTCCTTGCTACAGATGAGGTTGGTTACGGCAGTGTAATTCAGCAAAAAGCATTTTGCCGAAACAACTTTTTACAGCTCGCGGGGTTATCGACCGATAAAGAGGCAAATAGTTTATTCAAAGTGCCATCAAATCGCGCGCGATATACCCCGCGCCCCACGATATAACCAGTACATTCTGTCAATCGAACGGTTACGGCCTTTCTATTTATCTTTCAAATATTTAGTCACTAGCCTCTAGCAGGCGCATCGAGATGCGCCTTATATAACTAGAGGAATACAACATGACCGCTTCTCTTGGCCTTGGGAGTCTTTCCCAGCGACGCGTACTGGGCGTGCTTGCCGCCAGTATGCTTTCCCTTTCCGTACAGGCCGCCACGCTGACCCGCGACAACGGTGCGGCAGTGGGCGACAACCAGAATTCGCAGACTGCGGGCGCCACCGGCCCGGTGCTGTTGCAAGACGTGCAGTTGATTCAGAAACTCCAGCGGTTCGACCGCGAGCGCATTCCAGAGCGTGTGGTGCATGCCCGTGGCACGGGTGCCCACGGTACTTTCACGGTAACCGACAACCTCACGGACCTGACCCGTGCCAAGGTGTTTGCCGCCGGCGAAGTGACCCCGGTATTCGTGCGTTTCTCGGCGGTGGTGCATGGCAACCACTCCCCGGAAACCTTGCGCGATCCACGGGGCTTCGCCACCAAGTTCTATACCGCGGACGGTAACTGGGACCTGGTGGGCAACAACTTCCCGACCTTCTTCATTCGTGATGCCATCAAGTTCCCGGACATGGTGCATGCGTTCAAACCCGATCCGCGCACCAATCTCGACGATGACTCGCGGCGTTTCGACTTCTTCTCCCATGTTCCAGAAGCCACCCGTACTCTGACCGAGCTGTATTCCAACTCCGGCACTCCGGCCAGTTACCGGGAAATGGACGGTAATGGTGTGCATGCCTACAAGTTGATCAACGCCAAGGGCGAAGTGCACTACGTGAAGTTCCACTGGAAGAGCCTGCAGGGTCTGAAGAATCTCGACCCGAAACAAGTGGTGGAGGTACAGGGCCGCGATTACAGCCATATGACTAATGACTTGGTAACCCACATTAATAAAGGGGACTTTCCCAAGTGGGACTTGTATGTCCAGGTATTGAAACCCGAAGACCTGGCCAAGTTTGATTTCGACCCGCTGGACGCTACCAAGATCTGGCCCGGTGTGCCCGAGCGCAAAGTCGGGCAGATGGTGTTGAACCGCAATCCGGCCAACGTCTTCCAGGAAACCGAGCAAGTGGCCATGGCGCCGGCCAATCTGGTGCCGGGCATCGAACCGTCGGAAGACCGCCTGCTGCAAGGACGGGTGTTCTCCTATGCCGATACCCAGATGTACCGCATCGGCGCCAATGCCCTGCAACTGCCGATCAACGCGCCGAAGAACCCGGTGAACAACGGCAACCAGGACGGCGCGATGAACCTGGGCCACAGCAGCACGGGGGTCAACTACCAGCCAAGCCGCCTGATGCCACGCGAAGAGCCGCAGACCGCGCGCTACAGCCAGATGGCGCTGGCGGGCAGCACCCAGCAGGCGAAGATCCAGCGCGAGCAGAACTTCAAGCAGGCCGGTGACCTGTATCGCTCCTTCAGCAAGAAGGAACGCCAGGACCTGATCGACAGCTTCGGCGGCTCCCTGGCCACCACTGATGATGAGAGCAAGCACGTCATGCTGTCGTTCCTTTACAAGGCCGACCCGGAATACGGCACTGGGGTGACCAAGGTGGCCAAGGGCGACCTGGCCCGAGTCAAGGCCCTGGCGGTGAAGTTGAGCGACTGATCGAGCGAGCCTTACCCGTCACGCCCGCCCGGGCGTGACGTCTTTTTCCGACAGAGGAGTCGCGCCATGCGTCTTTTTATAGCGCTGCTGTCAGTGGCCTGGTCGTTTGCCGCCTACGCGCAGCCTACGGCCGAAGCAGCGGCCGCCGCCGACCCGGTGGCGGTCAAGGTCCAGCTGGAAAACTACTATTTCGATGCCGCCCGCCGTGGCGATGTGGAAATGCTCGACACCTTTATCGCGGCCGGCTATTCCCTCGATACCCAGGATGAAAAGGGCTACACCGCGCTGATCCTCGCGGCCTATCACGGCCAGGGCCCGGCGGTGGAGCGCCTGCTGGCCGCTGGGGCCAACGCCTGCGCCCAGGACAAGCGTGGCAACACGGCCTTGATGGGGGCGATCTTCAAGGGCGAGGTGCAGATCGCCCGGCGCCTGCTGGCCGCCGATTGCAGTCCCGACCAGCGCAATGGCGCCGGGCAGACCGCCGCCATGTACGCCGGGTTGTTCAAGCGGGTCGAATTGCTCGACGCCCTGGCCGCCAAGGGCGCCGACCTGAATGCCGAGGATCCCCTGGGCAATAGCGCCACGCGCCTGGCCAGCGGGCAGATACGTACCGCCGCACCGCGCTGATCCGCGCCAGCTGAGCTATCATCGCGGTTTTTGCCGGGGGTTCAGATGGCCAAGGCCAAGCGCATGTACGGCTGCACCGAGTGCGGCTCCACCTTTCCCAAATGGGCCGGGCAATGCGGTGAGTGCGGGGCCTGGAACACCCTGACCGAGACCATGATCGAAAGCGGCGGCGCGGCGGCACCTGCCGGGCGCACCGGCTGGGCCGGGCAGCAGGCGCAGATCAAGACCCTGGCGGAAGTCAGCGTCGAGGAAATTCCGCGTTTCTCCACCGCTTCCGGTGAACTCGATCGGGTACTGGGCGGCGGCCTGGTGGACGGTTCGGTGGTGCTGATCGGTGGTGATCCGGGGATCGGCAAGTCGACCATCCTGCTGCAGACCCTGTGCAATATCGCCACGCGCATGCCGGCGCTGTATGTCACCGGTGAGGAATCCCAGCAGCAGGTGGCGATGCGCGCCCGGCGCCTGGGCCTGCCCCAGGACCAACTGCGGGTGATGACCGAGACCTGCATCGAAACCATCATCGCCACGGCCCGGGTAGAAAAACCCAAGGTCATGGTGATCGACTCGATCCAGACGATTTTCACCGAACAACTGCAGTCGGCCCCGGGCGGCGTGTCCCAGGTGCGCGAGAGCGCGGCCTTGCTGGTGCGCTACGCCAAGCAGAGCGGCACGGCGATCTTCCTCGTCGGCCACGTGACCAAGGAAGGCGCCCTGGCCGGGCCGCGGGTGCTGGAGCACATGGTGGACACCGTGCTGTATTTCGAAGGCGAATCCGACGGGCGCCTGCGCTTGCTGCGGGCGGTGAAGAACCGTTTCGGTGCGGTGAATGAGCTGGGTGTATTCGGCATGACTGACCGCGGATTGAAGGAGGTCTCCAATCCTTCGGCGATTTTCCTGACTCGTGCCCAGGAAGAGGTTCCGGGCAGCGTGGTGATGGCCACCTGGGAAGGCACCCGGCCGATGCTGGTGGAGGTCCAGGCGCTGGTGGATGACAGCCACCTGGCCAACCCGCGCCGGGTGACCCTGGGCCTGGACCAGAACCGCCTGGCCATGCTGCTGGCGGTGCTGCATCGCCATGGCGGCATCCCCACCCACGATCAGGATGTGTTCCTCAACGTGGTGGGCGGGGTCAAGGTGCTGGAAACCGCCTCCGACCTGGCGTTGATGGCCGCCGTGATGTCGAGCCTGCGCAACCGTCCGTTGCCCCATGACCTGCTGGTGTTTGGCGAAGTCGGCCTGTCGGGTGAGGTGCGCCCGGTGCCCAGCGGTCAGGAGCGCTTGAAGGAAGCGGCCAAGCACGGCTTCAAGCGAGCTATCGTGCCCAAGGGCAACGCGCCGAAAGAGGCGCCGCCGGGCTTGAAGATCATTGCCGTGACCCGCCTGGAGCAGGCGCTGGATGCACTTTTCGAGTAAGCATGTAGGTCTTTTTTGAAAGGAAGCAGGTGATATGGCCATGAGCGGATTCAGGGGGCGGGTGTTGGGTTGGGGGTTGCTGGGCTATTGCGGCCTGGCCCTGGCACAGCCGGCCGAGGTGCCGGAAGGCTATCGGATTGCCCAGCAGGTGTTGGTGGGCGACGGTTCGGTGCTGGAGGTGCTGGAGGATGTGCGCATCACCCCCCAGTTGCATGCCGATAGCTGGGGCAATGGCCTGGACGCCGACAGCTTTGCCGAGCCGGAGGGGGATCAGCCGAGCGCGCCGTTGGGAGCCCAGGCGCGCCTGGTGTCCGATAGCGGCGAGGTACTGGCGCAGAAGTCCCTGGGCTACCCGATGGCCACCGTGGAAAAGGCACCGCTGAACGGCCTGCCGTCCCCGGCGTTTTTCCTGACCATCGACCAGACCGCTCCCATGGGCAGCTACAGCGGCCCGGCCACCCAAGTGCTGATGCCGGAACAGAATCAGTTGGACCCGGTGCTGTGCCAGGGGGAGGGCGCGGAGAAGCAGCCGCTGGTGTTTGCCCAGACCGGCAAGGCGGCCTGGCAGATCGTACCGTCCGTTGGTGGCGGCACGGAAAGCATCCAGCAGGTGTCGTCCGCTTCATCGATGGAGAACGAAGAGTTCGTTACCACCTATCGCACCTTCCGTTATGCCGACGGCCAGTGGACTGTCGCCACGCGCCAGCAGGCGGGTTACTGGGACACGGAAAGCGAGTTTCCCGAGCCCGCGCTGTTTCCCTGAAAGGGCATCAGATATCGATCAAGGCCCCGAGCTCGCGCTCAAGCTCCTCGGGGTCTCCCAGGTTCAACTCGATCAGGCGCCTGAGGTGCTCGATGGACTCCAGGCCGATGTGCAGGCAGACGAAGCCCAGTTGGCCCTTATTGTCATGGGCCAGTTGTACGTCCATGCGCACATCGGCGTCGGAGCTCAGGTGAATGTCGGCCTCGAAGGGGCGCGCCGGGTCGCCCAGCCACGGATCGGGGCGCTCGATCAGCAGGCCCTTCAGTGAAAGATCCAGCAGCCGTACCGGCCAGCGGTGGGTGCCTTGGCTGAGTTCGGTCCGGGCATCGAAGGCGATGCGTTTGAAGCGTCGGCGGTCGTCGTGTTGCTCGGTCATGGGCTGGCCCTCTGCATGGTGCCCTGAACTATAGACCCCGGTTCGCGCCTGTCGCTACAACCAGCGCCGGACCTTGCGGCAGTAGTCACGGTAGGGCTGGCCAAAGAGCTCCAGCAGTTGTCTCTCGTCCGGGCGGATCACCGTGCGGTTCATCAGGTACAGCAGCCCCGGCAGCAACAGCCAGGGCCACAGGTTGCCCAGCAGCAGGGCAATGGCGCAGTAGCCCAGGGTGTCGCCCAGGTTGATCGGGTTGCGCGAGATGGCGAAGGGGCCATCGCGGAGCAACTGGTCGGGCTGGTCGAAGTTGCTGGAGGTGGTGCGCTGTTGCCGGAAACGCCACATGGCCCAGAACGACAAGCCCTGCCCGAAGACGATCAGGATCACTGCCAGGCTGCGCACGCCGTTATTGACCGGCAGCGGCAAGGGCAGCCAGCCGCTGAGAAACAGCGCCAGGGTCAGGCACAGTAAATACAGGAGTGGCGGTGGCAATGGCGGTTGTTCGGGTGGCGTTGACATGGAGGTTCCTGCACCAGGGCTCAAGCGTGCGACTGTCGGCAAGTGCCCAGGGTTCCGGTTTTTTCCTGGCGGGCGCCGCTCAGGCAGATCGGGAGCAAGAAAAACCGCCCTCATAAGTTAAAAGAAGGCTCTAGACCAACGTGGGGGGTGGTCTTTAAGAGCAGTAGCGCTACACTCGAAACGCGGTTTTTCTATCCTCCTGGCTGGAATAAAAAAATGAAAAATAATAATAGCCTGTTGCGCCATGTTCCTTGGCTGCTGCTGGCAATCGTAGGAGCTTGCGCCCTTGGCGTAGTTGCATTGCGTCGCGGCGAGGCGATCAACGCCTTGTGGATTGTGGTCGCCGCCGTGGCCATCTATCTGGTGGCGTACCGGTATTACAGTCTGTTCATTGCCAATAACGTGATGCAGCTGGACCCGGGCCGGGCCACGCCCGCCGTGGTCAACAATGATGGCCTGGACTACGTCCCGACCAACAAGCACATTCTCTTCGGTCACCACTTCGCGGCCATTGCCGGCGCAGGCCCCCTGGTGGGCCCGGTGCTGGCGGCGCAGATGGGCTACCTGCCCGGCACCCTGTGGCTGATTGCCGGGGTGGTCCTGGCCGGTGCGGTGCAGGACTTCATGGTGCTGTTCCTGTCCACCCGGCGTAACGGCCGTTCCCTGGGCGACATGGTCCGTGAGGAAATGGGCCGTATCCCGGGGACCATCGCGCTGTTCGGCTGCTTCCTGATCATGATCATCATCCTCGCGGTGCTGGCGCTGATCGTGGTCAAGGCCCTGGCCGAGAGCCCGTGGGGCATCTTCACGGTGATGGCGACCATCCCGATCGCGGTGTTCATGGGCGTGTACATGCGCTACATCCGCCCGGGCCGCATTGGTGAGATCTCGTTGATCGGCGTGCTGCTGTTGCTCGGCTCCATCTGGCTGGGTGGCCAGGTGGCGGCGGATCCGGTGTGGGGCAAGATGTTCACCTTCACCGGCGTGCAGATCACCTGGATGCTGATCGGCTACGGTTTCGTCGCGGCAGTACTGCCGGTGTGGCTGATCCTGGCACCGCGGGACTACCTGTCGACCTTCCTCAAGATCGGCACCATCATCGCTCTGGCGATCGGCATCCTGATCACCATGCCCGAGCTGAAGATGCCGGCCCTGACCCAGTTCACCGACGGCACCGGCCCGGTGTGGAAAGGCGGCCTGTTCCCCTTCCTGTTCATCACCATCGCCTGTGGCGCGGTCTCCGGCTTCCATGCGCTGATCTCCTCGGGCACCACGCCCAAGCTGCTGGATAACGAAGCCAACGCCCGCTACATCGGCTACGGCGGCATGCTCATGGAGTCCTTCGTGGCGATCATGGCCATGGTCGCGGCCTCGGTGATCGAGCCGGGCGTGTACTTCGCCATGAACAGTCCGGCGGCCATCGTCGGCGGCGACGTGGTAGCGGTAGCCCAGACTGTCAGCAGCTGGGGTTTTGCGATCAGCCCGGACCAACTGCAGGCGGTGGCCAAGGACATCGGTGAAAACACCATCCTGGCCCGTGCCGGCGGCGCGCCGACCCTGGCAGTGGGGATCGCGCAGATCCTCCACCATGTATTGCCGGGTGAGAACACCATGGCCTTCTGGTACCACTTCGCGATCCTGTTCGAAGCCCTGTTCATCCTCACTGCGGTGGACGCCGGTACCCGTGCCGGGCGCTTCATGCTCCAGGACCTGCTGGGCTCCTTCGTTCCGGCGCTGAAACGCACCGAGTCGTGGACCGCCAACCTGATTGCCACCGCAGGCTGCGTGGCGCTCTGGGGCTACCTGCTGTACCAGGGCGTGATCGATCCTCTGGGCGGCATCAACACCCTGTGGCCGCTGTTCGGCATCTCCAACCAGATGCTGGCCGGTATCGCCCTGATGCTGGGTACCGTGGTGCTGATCAAGATGAAGCGCCAGCGCTACATCTGGGTCACCCTGCTGCCGGCTGTGTGGCTGCTGATCTGCACCACCACCGCAGGCTTCATCAAGCTGTTCGACGCCAACCCGGCGATCGGCTTCCTGTCGCTGGCGAAGAAATACAGCGATGCAATGGCCAACGGCCAGATCATCGCCCCGGCCAAGGACATCACGCAGATGCAGCACGTGATCTTCAACGCCTACACCAACGCGACCCTGACAGCCCTGTTCCTGCTGGTGGTGTTCAGCATCCTGTTCTACGCGCTCAAGGTCGGCATCGCCGCCTGGGGCAGCAAGGAGCGTACGGATAAAGAATCGCCCTATCAGGCCGTGCCGGACGCGTAACTCGAGGATTGCAACGATGTTCAATGACCTGAGTCGCCTCGGTAAATACCTCGGTCAGGCCGCGCGCCTGATGGTCGGCATGCCCGACTACGACAACTACGTCGAGCATATGCAAACCAAGCACCCGGACAAGCCGGTGATGTCGTACGAGGCGTTCTTCCGGGAACGCCAGGAGGCGCGATACGGCGGTAAGGGCGGTCCGAAGTGCTGTTGAAATACAGCGTTTGAGCCACACCCCTGTAGGAGCCGGTTTGCCGGCGATAGCGGTTCTTCGGACGCCATCGCCGACAAGCCGGCTTCTACGTTTTTATGCGTGGGAGATCCTGTTTTGCACAACCCTATTCCCGTGACCGTGCTCAGCGGTTTTCTTGGCGCCGGCAAGACCACTTTGTTGCGCCACCTGCTCAAGGCCGAGCACGGCCTGAAAATCGCCGTGATCGAGAACGAATTCAGCGATGCCGGCATCGACACCCAGTTGCTGGGCGAGCAGCCGGTACAGGTCATGACCCTGTCCAACGGCTGCGTCTGCTGCACTATCCACACCGACCTGACCAAGGCCCTGTACCTGTTGCTGGAGCGTCTGGACAGCGGCGAGATCGCCTTTGACCGGCTGGTGATCGAGTGCACCGGGCTGGCCGATCCGGCGCCGGTGGCACAGACCTTCTTCATCGATGAGGAACTGCGCGAACGCTATATCCTCGACGGCATCATCACCCTGGTGGACGCCAAGCACGCCGAGTTCCACCTGACCCAGACCATTGCCCAGGCGCAGATCGGTTTTGCCGACCGGCTGCTGGTGAGCAAACGTGACCTGGTGGACGAGGCGACTTTCGAAGCCCTCGGCCAGCGCCTGACCCGGATCAACCGCCGGGCACCGATCCGCCTGGTGGAGCACGGCCAGATCGACCTGGCCGAACTGCTGGATGTGCGGGGGTTCAATCTCAATGCCGACCTGGGGGGCGGTCTCAGCCTGCGGCCAGTGAGCAAGGCGCCGTCAGTGGACCGGATTTCCAGCCTGGTGCTGCGCACCGAGCAAGCCCTGGACCTGGATCGCCTGAGCGAATTCATGAATGAGCTGCTGGAAGACCACGGCAAGCAACTGCTGCGCTACAAAGGTGTGCTGAGCGTTATCGACGAGCCCCGGCGCATGGTGTTCCAGGGCGTGCTCAAGCTCTATGGCTTCGATTGGGACAGCGAATGGGCCGAAGGCGAAGTGCGCGAGAGCGTGATGGTGTTCATTGCCGACGATCTGCCGGAAGAGAAGATCCGGCAGGGGTTCGAGCGGATGCTCGCGGGCTGATGGCGGCTACAGGCCGCCCAGCAGGCGCTGCTCCAGGTGCGCCAGGTGCTGGTTCATCAGGGTTTCGGCCTTTTCGGCATCGGCCTCCTGTAGTGCATCGATGATCTTCGAGTGTTCCTGCCAGGAGCAGTAGTTGCGGGTCTGGCCCTCGAACTGGGCGATGGCCAGTGAGGTCAGGGGCACCAGGCTGCCGAGGAACTGTGCCAGGGGCCCGTTGCCGGCGATTTCCGCCAGTTGCAGATGGAACTCCCCGGACAGGCGGATAGCCGGCCCGCGCTGGTCGCGGGCAATGGCCTCGCGCTCCTGGGCGATCAACTCGCGCAAGGGTTGCAACTGGCGCCGGGGCTGCTGGCAGGCCAGGCGCACCAGGGTGATTTCCGTCAGGCGCCGGGCATGCAGGATCTGCCGGGTCTGTTCCAGGTCCGGCGCCGCCACCTGGGGCCGGTAATTGGGCCGCAGGATCACCACTTGCTGATGGGAAAGCCGCGCCAGGACCTGGCGCACTATGCTGCGGCTGACGCCGAAGGCCTGCCCCAGGCTGTCTTCGGTGAAGCGGCTGCCGGGAGCGATGCGCTGTTCGAGAATGGCGTCGAAGATCTGCGGGTAGACATCATCCACCAGCAGCTTCCTTTCGCCCCGAGGGCGCCTTGGCAGGCTAGCCACCCGGGTGAAGGGATTGTTTTTCAGGGCGTAGCTGACCATGGCCTGTCTCCAGTCCGGTTGCTGACTCGGGGGGGATTACTGGGCGCTGTTGCCCAGGTGATCGTCCGGGATATTCAGTTCGATGCCCATGCGCTGGCCTTCCTGGAGGATGTGCCGGCGCATCTCGGCGCTGGCCAGGGCGCTGTTCTTGTTGCGGATGGCCCGCACCACCGCCTCGTTTTCTTCCAGGCGTTCGGCCAGGTGCTCCGGTGAATTGCGCAGGATCTGTGCACTTTGCTTGAGGGCATTGCTGGTCTGTTGCACCACGTTCTGGAAGATCGGGTTGCTGGTCAGGGTGAAGAGTTCCTCGTGGAAGGCGATGTAGGCATTGACCCCGGCTTCGCTGTCGCCGGCTTCAAGGGCTTCGCGCATGTCCATCAGGGTCAGGCGCAACTGGCCGACTTCCTTGCTGCTGATGGATTGCGCCACCAGGCCGACGATGAAGGGCTCCAGGGTGTAGCGCAGTTGCAGCACGTCTTCGAGGCTGGCCCCGGCCACTGCACTGTCGCTGTTCTGCGCTTCGTCCAGGGGGGTGTCCAGCACCACCACGCCTTTGCCGGGCATGGAGCGCACCAGGCCCAGGGTCTCCAGGACGATCACCGCTTCGCGCAGGCTGGGGCGGCTGATGCCCAGTTGCTCGGCCAATTCGCGTTGCCCTGGCAGCATGTCGCCGGAGCGCCACTGGCCGCGGGCCAGGGCGGCCCGGAGCTTTTCTACCACTGAATTCACCACTGTTGACGAGCTGATCACTGCTGACTCCATGAACGATTAATAGCGCGCTGTTGCCGCGCCGAGTGTTGTGCCTGCCGATGACAGGCACAAGGTCGGGTCAAAATTCTTGCTGGTGGGCGCCGGTCACCGGTTTTCGGGCCTGGAAGGTGTAGCCCTGCTGGCCGCTGAGCACCTTGTTGGCCCGCTGCACGTCGATGTCCTTTTCCCAGCGGGCGATGGCGACGGTGGCCACGCAGTTGCCGATCAGGTTGGTCAAGGCGCGGCCAATGCCCATGAACCAGTCCACCGCCAGCACCAGCACCAGGCCCACCACCGGAATCGCCGGGATTGCAGTCAGGGTTGCCGCCAGGATCACCAGCGCCGAGCCGGGGATGCCGTGGGCGCCCTTGGAGGTGATCAGCGACACCAGAAGAATGGTCAAAAGGTCCGACATGGACAGCGGAGTGCCGGTGGCGTTGGCAATGAAGACGATGGCCAGGGTCAGGTAGATGGAGAAGCCGTCGAGGTTGAACGAGTAGCCGGTGGGAATCACCAGGCCTACGGTGGAACTGCCGATCCCCAGGTGTTCCAGCTTGCGCATGATCTGCGGCAGCACGGCGTCGGAGGAAGCGGTGCCGAGGACGATCAGCAACTCTTCGCGCAGGTACTTGAGAAAGGGCAGCATGCGCAGGCCCGACAAACGCATCACCAGGCCCAGGATCACCGCGACGAAGGCAAAGCAGGTCAGGTAGAACAGCCCCACCAGGCTGCCCAGGTGCTGCAGCGAATCCAGGCCGTACTTGCTGGTGGTGAAGGCGATGGCACCGAACACGCCGATGGGCGCCAGACGCACGATCATGCCCATGATGCGGAAGATCACATGGCTCAGTTCGTTGATCAGCCGGGAGATGCCCGAGGCGGCTTCACCCACCAGGTTAAGGGCGCTGCCGAACAGCACCGAGAACAGCAGTACCTGGAGGATGTTGTTCTCGGCGAAGGCACCGATCACCGAGGTGGGAATCAGGTCCATGAGGAACTGAGTGGTGGTGTGCATGTGCTGGCCACGCTGGGCGATGTCGCCCATGTCCGCGGTGGACAGTTGCTCCAGATGGATGTTGGCGCCGCTGCCGATGCCGGTGCTGAAGGCCATGATCAGGCCGATCACCAGGGCCACGGTGGTGAGGATCTCGAAGTAGATCACCGACTTGAGGCCGATGCGGCCGACCTTCTTCAGGTCGCCGGCACCGGAGATGCCGCTGACGACCACGCAGAACACGATCAGCCCGATCAGCATCTTGATCAGCTTGATGAAACCATCGCCTAGGGGTTTGAGCTGGGAGGAGTATTCGGGGAGGGTGAGTCCGCACACGATGCCGAGCATCAGTCCGAGGACAACCTGGAGGAAAATCGAACGCGAGCACCATCTGAGCATGGGGGGAATCCTGGTCGGTGTCCTGTCTGCCGTGCGCGGGGGATGCGCAGCGGATGGAGGACTTAATTATTGTGGTCTTACCGGTATGTCCAGTGCAGGCGCAGTCTACGCTCGGGTTTTATGGGTTTACAAGGGGGAGGGTGCAGATTGGCTTTACCGGTCTGACCAGTGGTTTTTCCTCCCCTGGCCACTGTAGCCGGTGTCGCAGGCTGCGATCGGCCGGACCAGCCGCCCGGGCATCTTGCGTTCGCAAGACCTCGCAGGCTCCTTTCACCGCCTGTCGCCGCGGCCCTGCGGGCACAAAAAAGCCCGGCACTGGGCCGGGCTTTTTCTGCTGCAGTCTGCGGGCTGATTAAGCGCCGTATACCGGCAGCTTCTTGCAGATGGCCTTGACCTTCTCACGCACAGCGTCGATCACCGCTTCGTTGTTCAGGTCCGCCAGGATGTCGCAGATCCAGCCGGCCAGTTCCTTGCACTCGGCTTCCTTGAAGCCACGAGTGGTCACGGCCGGAGTACCGAAGCGCAGGCCGGAGGTGACGAACGGGGAGCGTGGATCGTTTGGCACGGAGTTCTTGTTCACGGTGATGAAGGCTTTGCCCAGAGCGGCGTCGGCGTCTTTACCGGAGATGTCCTGCTTGATCAGCGACAGCAGGAACAGGTGGTTCTTGGTACCACCGGAAACCACATCGAAACCGCGGGCGATGAACACTTCGGCCATGGCCTGGGCGTTCTTCACCACTTGTTCCTGGTAGGCCTTGAACTCAGGCTGCAGCGCTTCCTTGAAGCAGATCGCTTTAGCGGCGATCACGTGCTCCAGCGGGCCACCCTGGGCGCCCGGGAATACGGCGGAGTTGAGCTTCTTCTCGATGTCGGCGTTGGCGCGAGCCAGGATCAGGCCGCCACGTGGACCGCGCAGGGTCTTGTGGGTGGTGGTGGTGACCACGTCGGCGAATGGTACTGGGTTCGGGTAGACGCCAGCGGCGACCAGACCGGCCACGTGGGCCATGTCGACGAACAGGTAGGCGCCCACTTTGTCAGCGATTTCGCGGAAACGCGGGAAGTCGAGGATCTGCGAGTAGGCGGAGAAACCGGCCACGATCATTTTCGGCTTGTGCTCGACGGCCAGGCGCTCGACTTCGTCGTAGTCGATCAGACCGTTGGCGTCGATGCCGTACTGGATAGCGTTGTACAGCTTGCCGGAGGAGGACACCGCGGCGCCGTGGGTCAGGTGACCGCCGTGGGCCAGGCTCATGCCCAGGATGGTGTCGCCACCTTGCAGCAGGGCCAGGTAGACCGCGGCGTTGGCCTGGGAGCCGGCGTGTGGCTGGACGTTGGCGTAGTCGGCGCCGAACAGCTCCTTGGCGCGGTCGATGGCCAGCTGTTCAACCACGTCGACGTATTCGCAGCCGCCGTAGTAACGCTTGCCCGGGTAACCTTCGGCGTACTTGTTGGTCAGTACCGAGCCTTGAGCTTCCATCACCGCTGGGCTGGTGTAGTTTTCCGAAGCGATCAGCTCAATGTGCTCTTCCTGGCGCTGAGCTTCTTGCTCCATGGCGGCAAAGAGATCGGCGTCGTACTTGGCAATAGTCAAATCACGGCTGAACATGGCGGTCCTCAAGGATCGGGGGCAGAAAAGGGAGGCATTCTAACCCAATGGGTTTTAGATGGCATATGAAAGGACATCATGTCGCAGACAAGTGGCCTTCACTTGGGTACGGGCTTGTATAGGAGCTGGCTTGCCAGCGAAGAGGCCCCTGAGACCGCCTTCGCCGGCAGGCCGGCAATTACGCAAGCAGGGGATGTTAGTCGAACATGAACAGGGCGTCGTTGCTGAACTGCGCCTCGAAGCGGTTGGCCGGCATCGGCCGGCCGAACAGGTAGCCCTGGACCTCGTCGCAGCCATGTTCGCGCAGGAACTCCAGCTGTTCGTGGGTTTCCACGCCTTCGGCGATCACCGCCAGGTTCAGGCTGTGGGCCATGGCGATGATGGCGCGGGCGATCTGCGCATCCTGCTCGCCGGACGGCAGGCCGTCGACGAAGGTGCGGTCGATCTTCAGCACGTCGATGGGGAACTGCTTGAGGTAGTTCAGCGATGAGTAGCCGGTGCCGAAGTCGTCCACCGCGATGCTCAGGCCGAGGTTCTTCAAGCCATCGAGAATCTGCATCGCCTCGCTGACTTCGCGCATCAGGATACTTTCGGTCAGTTCCAGCTCCAGGCACGCCGGTGGCAGGCCGGTGTCCTTGAGGATGGTGGCGATGCGCATGCCCAGCTGGCCGTCGGAGAACTGCCGGGCGGAGATGTTCACCGAAACCTTCGGCACCCGCACCTTGGCCTGGTGCCAGGACTTGAGCTGGCGGCAGGCTTCACTGATCACCCAGTCGCCCACATCCACCACCAGCCCCAGTTCTTCGAGCACCGGAATGAAGTCACCCGGCGGTACCAGGCCGCGACGCGGGTGACGCCAGCGCAGCAGCGCCTCGGCGCCGGTCAGGCGCTTGCCGTCACCGCTGAACTGCGGTTGGTAATAAAGCACGAATTCTTCCTGCTCCAGGGCGTGGCGCAGGTCGCTTTCCAGTTCCAGGCGCTCCAGGGCGCTGGCGTTCATGTCCGCCTGGTAGAACTGGAAGTTGTTCTTGCCGCGTTCCTTGGCGTGGTACATCGCGGTGTCGGCGTTCTTCATCAGCTGGCTCAGCTCGTTGCCGTCCTGGGGGCTCAGGGCGATGCCGATACTGGCGGTAACAAAGAACTCGCGGCCTTCGAGGACGAAGGGTTTGACCAGGCTGGCGAGAATCTGCTCGGCCACATGGATCGCCCGGTTCAGGGCCATCTCGCGGCTGGAGCGCGGCTGCAGGAGCAGGGTGAATTCGTCGCCGCCCATGCGTGCCACGGTGTCGTCGTCATCGACGCAGCCCAGTAGGCGCGTGGCCATTTCCTTGAGCATGCGATCGCCGGCGGCATGGCCCAGGGAGTCGTTGATCGGCTTGAAGCGGTCCAGGTCGAGGAACATCAGCACCACCCAGGACTTCTGTCGTTCTGCCGATTGCAGGGCGGTGTGCAGGCGGTCCTGGAACAGAGTGCGGTTGGGCAGGTGGGTCAGGGCGTCGTAGTAGGCCAGGCGGTGGATGCGCTGTTCACTGGCCTTGCGTTCGCTGATGTCGCTGAAGAAGCACACGTAGCTGGCCAGGTCGCCTTCATCGTCGAGCACTGCGGTGATCCCGACCCACGCCGGGTAGTGCTCGCCATTGCGGCGCTTGAGCCAGACTTCGCCTTCCCAGGTGCTGTGCTGGTTCAGCTGCTTGAGTACATAGCGCAGGTGGGCTTCCTGCTGGTCGTCCACGGTGAGCATGTTCGGCAACTGGTCGAGCACCTGGGACACCGCGTAGCCGCTGACCCGGCTGAACGCCTCGTTGGCCTGGACGATATAGCCGGCGGGGTCGGTGATCAGGATCGCCGAGGTCGAGTGCTCGAATACCGTGGCCGCCATGCGCAGGTCCTTTTCCGCTCGGCGCTGCTGGCTGATGTCGCGGCCGACCCCGAGCACGCCCTCGAAGGCGCCATGCTCGTCCCACACCAGTACCAGGCGCAGCTCGATGGGGATCTTGCGGCCATCGGCCCGCAGGCAGTCGAACAGGAACAGCTGGGTCTGCACCTGGCTGCGCAATTGCGCCAGTTGCTCGGGTTTGTCCAGGGCCTTGCTGACCCGGTCCATGAGGGTGTAGATGCCGCTCAGCTGCTGCGGGTTGGCGATGGTCGACTGCCAGCCGTTCTGGAAGATCCACTCCACGTCGTAGCCGAGCACCGCGTGCACCGAAGGGCTGACGTAGTTCAGCGAAAGCTTGCTGTCGGTGGAGAAGATCACATCGCTGATGCTTTCGGCGAGCATGCGGTAGCGCTGCTCGCTGTCACGCAGGGACTCGCTGGCCTCGATCTGGTCGGTGATGTCCTTGGCCACGCCGATGATCCGCGTCACCTGGTCGTAGCGGTCCCGGGCCAGGGCCTGCTCGCGGATCTCGAAGCGCCGCCACTGGCCGCTGCGGTGGCGGAAGCGCAACTGGCATTGCAGCAATTGGGCGTAGGCCGAATGCCGCTGTTCCTGGCGCAGGCGGTGGTACAGGTCGGCGTCTTCCGGATGCAGGAGGATTTCCCAGAAGTACTCGCCCATCTGGTGCAGCTCGGTCTTGTTGTAGCCCAGGGTCTGGCCCAGATGGTGGTTGCTGAAGATCATCCGCTGGCTGATCACATCCTGTACGTACAGGTGATCGGGCACGGTGCGCACCACGTCCGACCAGAAACCTTCGCGCTCCAGCAGTGAAAGTTCGATCAGCTTGCGGCTGGTGATGTCGCTGATGCTGAGGATCACCGCGCTGTAGTCCGCGATGGCCTCGGGCAGGCGCAGGACCAGCCACAGATGCTGGTCGTTGCCCTGGGCGTCGCTGAGCTTGATCTCCAGTTCCAGCTGTTTCTGCTGGTTGATCACGGCTTCGAGCAACTGGCTGCCGATGGCGTTGCCGTTCTTCGGGCTGCCTTCGATCAGCAGTTGCCAGGCCTGCTCGCTGGATTCGACGTTGAGCAGGCGCAGGGCAACCTGGTTGACCTCGGTGATGCGCAATTCACTGAGCAGTTGCAGGCGGTGGCCAGGATCGCTGGCCTGCCAGCGCTTGAGTTGGTCGCTGTTGTGCAGGTTGTGCTTGTCGAGCAACCCTGGAAGCCCGGAGATATCCATGACGCACAAGGCCACGCCGGTGCCTTCGAAAATGTCCTGATAGCGCCGCCGGCCTTCGTGCAGTTGGCGCTGGCGCCGGCGCATGTTCAGCAGGGCGATCACCGGCAGCAGGGAGAAGGCCAGGCCCAGCAGGCACTTGCCAATGAAGGCCGGCAGCAGCGCCTCGAGCACGGCCCGCTGGTCGAACAGGCCGCGCAGTTGCCAGTCGCTGTTGCTCAGGGGCACCAGCAGTACGCTGCTGGCCATTTCGTCGGGATCCAGCATGCCTGGGGTCGAAGTGCTGCGCTCATCGCGCTTGATCACCTGGTGGCTGAGGCGGTTCTCGATCACCCAGGTGGGCTTGAAGCCCTCTTCGCTTTGCCGCACCAGGGTCTGCAGAAAGCTTGGAGCCAGGCGCAGGACCCAGTAGCCGCGGCTCCCGCCGCTGGACTGGTGCAGCAGGACATGCACCACCGAGCCATCGGCGGGGTTGCTGTAGTAGTAGCGTTGGGCACGGCTGCGCTGGACCAGCTCGGCGAGCCACAGGGCGTCCTGGCTATCGGTGGCGCTGTCGCTGAGGATTTGCCCCTTGCTGTCCAGCAGGGCAAAGCTGCGTACGTCCGGCAGCGAGCGCTGGAGTTTCTGAAGCAGTTGCTGTTGCTGCTGGCTGTCTTGCGGTGCTTCGATGATGGGCAGCAGATTGAGGGCGATCTGGGCGTTGAGCGCCAGGTTCAGGCTCAGGTGGTCGGCCAGGTCGGCGCTGTAGTCGATGGCATGCTGACGCTGGTCCTGGCGGGTCTGTTGCAGTTGATCGAGCAACTGCCAGAACAACAGGGCCAGCAGCAACAGCACCAGCGTCGCCAGTGCGCCTTTGAGTGTGCCACGCATAGGATAGGCCGGCCCGGGGGCAGCGGCGCGCGCGGGCTTTGGCGAAGTGACGTTGAACAAGCTGTGATCCTGCGGTTTGGCTGGGCTGGCGCGACGTGCACTATAAGCCGGACGCCCGAAGGGCGGCTAGCATGCCTTGAGTTGTGGCAAAGTGCCAGTCCCGCCTGGCTGGACCTGGATCGTGCATTGAGGTAGTTTTGCCGGTTACGCGGGAGCGTTCCAGCTCCAGACAATCAGGCTTTTTCCGCCCGTCGGTATTGATCATGGTCAATGCCGGCGCAGCGCATGGCCTGGCCCGGGCCCGGCCCGTTCTATTCATCTGTCACTGACGCTAGGTTCACCATGGCTCAATACGTCTTCACCATGCATCGGCTGGGCAAGGTTGTTCCGCCGAAGCGGGAAATCCTGAAAAACATCTCCCTGTCCTTTTTCCCTGGCGCCAAGATCGGCGTGCTGGGCCTCAACGGTTCGGGCAAGTCCACGCTGCTGAAGATCATGGCCGGCGTCGACACCGAGTTCGAGGGCGAAGCCCGCCCGATGCCGGACCTGAACATCGGTTACCTGCCCCAGGAACCCCAGCTGGACCCGGCCAAGACCGTGCGTGAAGTGGTCGAGGAAGCGGTCAGCGTGATCAAGGACGCCCAGGCGCGCCTGGACGAGGTCTACGCCGCCTATGCCGAGCCGGATGCCGACTTCGACAAGCTGGCCGCCGAGCAGGCCAAGCTGGAAGCCATCCTGCAGGCCAGCGACGGCCACAACCTGGAGCGCCAGCTGGAAGTGGCCGCCGACGCCCTGCGCCTGCCGGCCTGGGACGCCAAGGTCGAGCACCTGTCCGGTGGCGAGAAGCGTCGTGTGGCCCTGTGCCGCCTGCTGCTGTCCGCTCCGGACATGCTGCTGCTCGACGAACCCACCAACCACCTGGACGCCGACTCCGTCGCCTGGCTGGAGCACTTCCTCCACGACTTCCCGGGCACCGTGGTTGCGATCACGCACGACCGTTACTTCCTGGACAACGTTGCCGGCTGGATTCTGGAACTCGACCGCGGCGCCGGCATTCCTTACGAGGGCAACTACTCCGGTTGGCTGGAAGCCAAGTCCGACCGTCTGGCCCAGGAATCCAAGCAGCAGTCGGCCCATGAAAAGGCCATGAAGGAAGAGCTGGAGTGGGTGCGCAAAGGCGCCAAGGCCCGCCAGTCGAAATCCAAGGCTCGTCTGCAACGCTTCGAGGAAATGCAGTCCCAGGAATTCCAGAAGCGCAGCGAAACCAACGAGATCTACATCCCGGCCGGCCCGCGCCTGGGTGACAAGGTCATCGAATTCAAGAACGTCACCAAGGGCTACGGCGATCGCGTGCTGATCGACAACCTGTCGTTCTCCATGCCCAAGGGCGCCATTGTCGGCGTGATCGGCGGTAACGGTGCCGGTAAATCGACCCTGTTCCGCATGCTCATGGGCAAGGAAACCCCGGATTCGGGCAGCATCGAGATCGGTGAAACCGTGCAGCTTGCCTGCGTGGACCAGAGCCGTGAGGACCTGGACGGCAGCAAGACCGTGTTCCAGCAGATCTCCGACGGCTCCGACCAGATCCGCATCGGCAACTACGAGATCCCGTCGCGTACCTACGTCGGCCGTTTCAACTTCAAGGGCGGCGACCAGCAGAAGTTCGTCAAGGACCTGTCCGGTGGTGAGCGCGGCCGCCTGCACCTGGCCCTGACCCTGAAGGAGGGTGGCAACGTCCTGCTGCTCGACGAACCTTCCAACGACCTCGACGTTGAAACCCTGCGTTCCCTGGAAGAAGCCCTGCTGGACTTCCCGGGCGCCGCCATTGTGATTTCCCACGATCGGTGGTTCCTGGACCGGGTGGCCACTCACATCCTGGCGTACGAAGACGACTCCCAAGCGGTGTTCTTCGAAGGCAACTACACCGAGTACGAAGCCGATCGCAAGAAACGCCTGGGCGAAGCCGCAGCGCAACCGCACCGGGTACGGCACAAGAAGCTGGCCTGATCGGTTAGCTGCTTGAAAAAAACGGGGCCTTCGGGCTCCGTTTTTATGCCTGGCAGAAACCTGGGCGGTTAATTCGGGGGCGTGGCTCAACGTTCAAAGTGAGTGCAAAGCAGTCAGTTTTTGTCACCAATTCGGTGCGTAAAACACCTGTAGAACCGGGCTATTTATATTTATTGCACCATTTAAATTCATATCTGCGACATTTTGCGCTGTCGCGGTGCGGATTGAATTGATAAAGTCCCGGGCAAATCTCTTCTTAACGACAATAAATTTGCCGAGACTTCCCATGATCGAATCCGTCGAAGACTTCCTCGCCCGCCTGAAAAAACGCGATCCGGACCAGCCTGAATTCCATCAGGCGGTGGAAGAGGTCCTGCGCAGCCTCTGGCCGTTTCTCGAAGCCAATCCGCACTACTTGAGCTCCGGTATTCTCGAGCGGATCTGCGAGCCGGAACGCGCGGTGGTGTTTCGCGTGTCGTGGGTCGACGATCAGGGCAAGGTCCGGGTCAACCGCGGCTTCCGCATCCAGATGAACAGCGCCATCGGCCCGTACAAGGGCGGCCTGCGCTTCCATCCCTCGGTCAACATGGGCGTGCTGAAATTCCTCGCCTTCGAGCAGACCTTCAAGAACTCCCTGACCTCCCTGCCCATGGGCGGCGGCAAGGGCGGTTCGGACTTCAACCCCAAGGGCAAGAGCGACGCCGAGGTGATGCGCTTCTGCCAGGCCTTCATGAGCGAGTTGTACCGGCATATCGGTGCCGACGTTGACGTCCCGGCCGGTGACATCGGCGTGGGTGCCCGGGAAATCGGTTTCCTCTTTGGCCAGTACAAGCGCCTGAGCAACCAGTTCACGTCGGTGCTGACCGGCAAGGGCATCAGCTACGGCGGCAGCCTGATCCGCCCCGAGGCCACGGGCTTTGGCTGCGTGTACTTCGCCGAGGAAATGCTCAAGCGCCGCGGTGATCGGGTCGAAGGCAAGCGCGTGGCGATCTCCGGCTCCGGCAACGTGGCCCAGTATGCGGCGCGCAAGGTCATGGACCTGGGTGGCAAGGTGATCTCCCTGTCCGATTCCGAAGGCACCCTGTATTGCGAGTCGGGCCTGAGCGAAGAGCAGTGGCTGGCGGTACTGGAACTCAAGAACGTGCAGCGTGGGCGTATCAGCGAGCTGGCGAGCCAGTTCGGCCTGGAGTTCCGTGCCGGCAAGACTCCGTGGGACCTGCCGTGCGATATCGCCTTGCCCTGTGCCACGCAGAATGAACTGGACGCCGAGGCGGCCCGTACCCTGCTGCGCAACGGCTGCACCTGTGTCGCCGAAGGTGCCAACATGCCGACCACTCTGGAGGCTGTGGATATCTTTATCGACGCGGGCATTCTCTTCGCCCCGGGCAAGGCGTCCAACGCCGGTGGCGTGGCGGTGAGTGGCCTGGAAATGTCGCAGAACGCCATGCGCCTGCTGTGGACCGCCGGTGAAGTGGACAGCAAGCTGCACAACATCATGCAGTCGATCCACCACGCTTGCGTGCACTATGGCGAAGAGAATGGCCGGATCAACTACGTGAAGGGTGCGAACATCGCCGGCTTCGTCAAGGTCGCCGATGCCATGCTGGCCCAGGGCGTGGTCTGAACCGTCTCAGGCCGGTTCGATGCGGATGATCTCGATCAACTGATTGCCCGCCGGCCTTTGCCACAGGACTTCGTCCCCCGGTTGTGCTCCCAGTAGGGCACGACCCAGGGGCGAGGCCCAGTTGATCAGCCCCTTGGCCGCATCCGCTTGATCCTCCCCCACCAATTGCACGCTTTGCTGGCGATCCTGTTCATCGGCGAAGGTCACCCGGCTGCCGATCTGCACCTTGTCGGTTGAATTGGCCGTCGTCACCACTTGGGCGCTGTGCAGGCGCTGGGTGAAATAGCGCAGGTCGCGCTCAAGCTCTGCCATTCGCTGCTTGTCGGCGTCATCTCCCAGGTCGTTTTGCTCGCTGTGCTGGCTGTGCAGCAGGGCAACCCTGGCCTGCAATTCGGCAAGGCCCTGGGGTGTGACGTAATTGGGCTGGGCGCTGATCTGGCGCTCCACCGGCTGCTCGGCCTGGGCGGCTTGATCTTCATTGACGAAAGCGCGGCTCACGGTTTTCTCCTTGAAGGGAGGCGGGTGGACCATGGTTGCAGGCTTTTCACCTGGGCGGTTACCTGAAAGCGACCTACGGCGAACGATAGGCTCGGGCCGCATCGCGGTCCTTTTCCTGCTGCCAGGCTCGCTCGCGCTCGTCCCAGTGCCGCTCTCGATACTCGTTGCGGTCCTGGTTCTCCAGCATGGCCTGGCATTGGCGGAAACCATCGTTCCAGCCTTCGGCGTATTGCGCGTCCTTGAGGTAGCGCGGTACGTCCTTGCGAAACTCTCCGCTCATGGAGCCTGCCGCCTGGCGGCCGCTGACGCAGCCGGCATCGAAGCCATCGGCAAAGGCCGGCGGATAGCCCTGCGCCAGCAGATGCTCATGGGTTGATTCACAGCCACCGACTAGCGCCAGCAACAGCGCTGCCCACCCGTACCGCCACATTTTCGTCTCCCAGGCTTCCTCTGCGTGAAGTCTAGAAGGGCGTTTGTCAGCAAGCCGTGAAAGCCGGGTGATCAACCCATTTATCCGTGGCCGCTGGTGCAGGCTGCGACAAGGCTCGCAGCACCTTCCAGGGCCCTTGAGAGCGGCCTCTGGCTGCCTTTAGTAGTGATACCACTTGAGTTCGAGCATGACCTCGTTGACCGGAGTCGCCAGTTGGCTGAACTCCCGCTGTGCGCTCAGGCGCAGGCCCAGGTTGCGCGACAGCTCCCACTGCTGGTTGAGGCTCAGGCTGCGGCGTACCTCGCCATTGGTGAAGTAGTCGCCCTTGGCCTCAAGGCTGAAGTTGCCCAGCGGGTTTTTCCACAGCAGCCCGGAGTTGAAGCCTGCTGCCGGGGCGATGAAACCGGCGAAGTCGGCGTTGTGCTCGACCCGCACCGTGCCTAGGACAAAGCCCAGGGTGTCCTCGCCCAACTGCCAGGTGCCGCCGGCCCCGCCGTTGACGTGGCTGACCAGGGTCTCGTCGTCGTGTTTGCCCGGTACTCGCTCCAGGCCGCCGGTGACCTGCCAGGACCAGGGTTGCAGCAGGTCGTTGCGTGGGGTCAGGGAACGGATGGTCGCCAGGTCCAACTGTTGCAACTGCCAGTGGTTGCCTTCGTACTGGCGCAGCTTCATCTGCAGGATCTCGATCTGCGCCCCCAGGGGGAAGCCTTCGGCGTTGTCGTTGAGGTCGTGATAGGCCATGCGCAGGCCGTACTCGGCGAAGGCCTTGTCGTCCCGGGTGCCGACTCCCAGCTGCCAGGTGCGCGACTGGTGGCCGTCTTCCGGCAGGCCGGGGCGCTGGATCTGCAGCTCCGGTGCCGGGTTCTGGTTGATTGCCCGCAGCAGTTCGAAACTGCGTTGCGAGCGCTGCGCATCTCGTTCCAGGCCGTTGGCCCGGTAGCGTTCAAGACGGTAGGCGGCATCCACGATCAAGGCCTGGCGATCCTGGGGCAGAGCCTTCAGCTCAGGGGCCTGCAATTGCTTCTGGTCAGCGCTGACCTTGAGCACCCATTGCTGTTCTTCCGGGTCCAGGGGCTGGGCGCGGCTCAGCAGCTCCCGCTCCCGGGAAGGGCGATAGTCGATGCGTTCCACCAGCCCGGCGTCCTTGACTGCCTTGACCGTATCGGTAGGGATCGCCGTCAGCGGGAACTGTTCGGTCAGGCGCAGGCTGGGGCGCGCCACTTGCAGCAGTTCCAGCAGCCGGTAGGAGCAGTTTTCATCGAAGAAGAAGTAGTCGAACTTGATCTGCTTGAGTTCCCAGACATGCTCCACCATGCGTTCGGTTTCGGCCTGGGTCAGGTTCAGGCGGTATTCCCACAGGTCGCGGTTTTCCAGGCTGCGGTATTCCGAGAGCTTCTCCTGGTAGGGCACCAGAGCGAACAGCCCCGGATAGCCGCCCATCAGGCCTTTCCAGGCGTAGAGAATGCTGTTGTCCGAGCCCTCGATATAGGCCCCGAAGTTGATTGCGTAGCTGAGCAGCGCGGTGTTGTTGCTCTGTACGTCCGCCTGATCGATGCGCAGCAGGGTGTGGCCGAACATCGACGAGGGGCTGTTCAGGTAGGCCGCGGGAAAGATCATCACCGTGCTGTGGGGCGAGACATCCTTGAACCATTGCTTGAACTCGGCGCACTCCACCGCAGGCAAGTCATTCAGGCCCAGTTGCGCCTTGAGCCAGCGGGTGCGGGACGGATAGACGCACTGGGCATGCTGGTCACCCGCATCGGCGGGGGCGTAGAGGGCGTTCAGGGTCGCGGCCAGCTCAGCGTCGGGATGATGGGCACCGTCGGCAGCGAGGAAGAATTTCGGGTCGCTGACATAACTGCGCCAGCCGCCGAGCTTGGCAGTTTCGTAGTGACCTATGGATATCCAGAAGGGGTCATTGGCCAGTTGCTGCAAACGTTGAGGGTCGATGTGAGGCGCGGCATACAGCGGGGCGCAGACACAGAGCGCCAGGTAGGCAAGGCGTTTGAGCATGTTGGGCAACTTAAGTCGGAAATACAAAGACCCAAGGTGGGCAAGGTCCGGAAAATAAAACCCGCTCCTCGCGAGGAGCGGGTGGGGCGAGCTTAAGCTGGGGTTGCGTACTTGGCCAGGCGCGCGTCGTTTTTCAACACGGCCAGGGTATTGGTGTGCACATCTTCCGCGGTCACGTCAGCCTTGCTGAAGATCTGTTGGAAGTGCTCGTGGGTAACCGCGGCAAAGTGCGCGCGATCCTCAGGGGCTACACCGAGTACCACGGCGTAGGTGGTCAGGGCTTCGCCTTGACCCTTGGCCATGTCTTCGGAGAGCTCGTTCATCATGCCGTTCATGGCGAACCAGGACTTACCGCCATAGGTCAGCGAGGCATTGGTCGAGCAGCCGTTGGTACCGGAGGTCATGCCGAAAGTGGCGTTGCCTGAGGTGCCGTTGGTGGTGGATGCGAGGAAGTGCGCCGGAGTGCCGCGCTGGCCTTCGAACAGCATGTTGCCCCAGCCGCAATCCGGGCCGCCTGGCGCCTGGGCCATGGCGTTGAGGGATACAGCGGTGAAAAGAGTACCGAGAAGAATCCGTTTCATAGCGTTGTTCTCTTTGTGTGCATACCAATGGACAGGGAGACTGGCCCGTGTGGGCGCCAGTGGGCCGGTTATCTATCCAGCCGCGCAGTTTGGAGTTTAGGCAGGTTCCTCAGGTTCCGTAACTATTTACAAAACAATACCTGAAACAGCTGGTTTTACTTGGTGCGGGTCGTGGCCTGCGGCTTGTCTATGCTTTCCCCTGAGGCGCGCCTTGCCAGCCGGGCATACCCGGCGCCAGAATGCCGCCATCTGCCCCGCCTGATGTAAGGAAGCCCGATGCCTGATCCTGTTGCTGCCAGCCTGCGTCTTGCGCCTGAAGCGCTGACCCGTCCTTTCTCTGCTGAACAGTTCAGCTTCTCCACCACCAATGATCTGGAGCCCTTCCGCGGTGTGCTAGGCCAGGAACGTGCGGTCGAAGCCTTGCAGTTTGGCGTGGCCATGCCGCGCCCCGGCTACAACGTCTTTGTCATGGGCGAGCCGGGCACCGGCCGCTTCTCTTTCGTCAAACGCTATCTGAAGGCCGAAGGCAAGCGCCTGCAGACCCCGTCGGACTGGGTCTATGTCAACAACTTCGACGAGCCCCGGGAACCCCGGGCACTGGAGCTGCCAGCGGGGGCCGCGGGCAGTTTCATCAGCGACATCAACGGCCTGATCGATAACCTGCTGGCCACCTTTCCGGCGGTCTTCGAGCACCCTTCGTACCAGCAGAAGAAGAGCGCCATCGATCGCGCCTTCAACCAGCGCTATGACCGCGCCCTGGATGTGATCGAGCGCCTGGCCCTGGAAAAGGACGTGGCGCTGTACCGCGACAGCAGCAACATCGCCTTTACCCCGATGTTCGAAGGCAAGGCCCTGGACGAGGCTGAGTTTGCCCAGTTGCCCGAGGCCGATCGAGAACGCTTCCACGAGGACATTTCCGCCCTGGAGGAGCGCCTCAACGAAGAACTGGCGAGCCTGCCGCAATGGAAGCGCGAGTCGAGCAACCAGTTGCGCCAGCTCAATGAAGAAACCATCACCCTGGCCCTGCAGCCCTTGCTCGCGCCGCTGTCCGAGAAGTACGCGGAAAACGCCGCGGTCTGCGGTTACCTGCAGGCCATGCAGGTCTATCTGTTGAAGACCGTGGTCGAACAACTGGTGGACGACAGCAAGACCGACGCCGTGGCGCGCAAGCTGCTGGAAGAACAGTACTGCCCGAGCCTGGTGGTCGGTCACCCGGCCAGCGGTGGTGCCCCGGTGGTATTCGAGCCTCATCCGACCTACGACAACCTGTTCGGGCGCATCGAGTACAGCACCGACCAGGGGGCGCTCTACACCACCTACCGGCAGTTGCGCCCTGGCGCCTTGCACCGGGCCAATGGCGGTTTCCTGATTCTGGAAGCCGAGAAGATGCTCAGCGAACCCTTTGTCTGGGACGCGCTCAAGCGTGCCCTGCAATCGCGCAAGCTGAAGATGGAGTCGCCACTGGGCGAGATGGGCCGCCTGGCCACTGTGACCCTGACGCCGCAGGTGATTCCGCTGCAGGTCAAGGTCATCATCATTGGCGCCCGCCAGTTGTATTACACGCTGCAGGACCTGGATCCGGACTTCCAGGAGATGTTCCGGGTACTGGTGGATTTCGACGAAGACATTCCGATGGTGGACGAAAGCCTGGAGCAGTTCGCCCAGTTGCTGAAAACCCGCACCTCGGAAGAGGGCATGGCGCCACTGACCGCCGACGCCGTGGCGCGGCTGGCCACCTACAGTGCACGCCTGGCGGAGCATCAGGGGCGCTTGTCGGCGCGTATCGGTGATCTGTTCCAACTGGTCAGCGAAGCCGATTTCATCCGGCACCTGGCTTCGGATGAAATGACCGACGCCGGGCATATCGAGCGCGCGCTGAAGGCCAAGGCCACGCGTACCGGGCGGGTGTCGGCGCGGATTCTCGACGACATGCTGGCGGGCATCATCCTCATCGACACCGATGGTGCTGCGGTAGGCAAGTGCAACGGCCTGACGGTGCTGGAGGTCGGGGACTCGGCCTTTGGCGTGCCGGCGCGGATCTCGGCCACGGTCTACCCCGGCGGCAGCGGTATCGTCGACATCGAGCGCGAGGTCAATCTCGGCCAGCCGATCCACTCCAAGGGGGTGATGATCCTCACGGGTTACCTGGGCAGCCGTTACGCCCAGGAGTTCCCCCTGGCGATTTCCGCGAGCATCGCCCTGGAGCAGTCCTATGGCTATGTGGACGGTGACAGTGCTTCGCTGGGCGAGGCCTGCACGCTGATTTCGGCGCTCTCCAAAACCCCGCTCAAGCAGTGCTTCGCCATTACCGGCTCGATCAACCAGTTTGGTGAGGTGCAGGCGGTCGGCGGGGTCAACGAGAAGATCGAAGGCTTCTTCCGTCTGTGCGAGGCCCGTGGCCTGACCGGGGAGCAGGGGGCGATCATTCCCCAGGCCAACGTCGCCACTCTGATGCTCGACGAGAAGGTCTTGCAGGCGGTGCGAGCCGGGCAGTTCCATGTGTATGCGGTGCGCCAGGCCGATGAGGCCCTGAGCCTCCTGGTGGGCGAGCCGGCTGGCGAGCCGGATGCCGAAGGGCAGTTCCCCGAGGGCAGCGTCAATGCGCGTGTGGTGGAGCGGCTGCGGGTGATTGCCGAGATGATCAGCGAAGACGACCTGAAGGAGGCCGAGAAGGAACAGGCCCAGGAGGCGTTGGCCGATACCAAGCCGGCGTGATGCTGTTCGATGGCGAGGGGGGTGTTCCCTCGCCATCGGCGCCAGGCCGCTGACGCCAATTTTTCAAAATAGACCATTCGGCGCCTGTTGGATCGGTCAACTTTGTTTATCAGGCTTTTCTTCTATTCTCAGGGCAAGGAGAACGACAGTCGTCGCTGGATCGAAACAGCCTTGCGTTGAAGGCTGAATAGTGGATCTACCGAGGGTCGCCGCCATGTCGCGCAACCTTTGCCTTACTCGCCAATGCCTTGGCCTGGTTACCCGTATCGAATGCATTGTTCGCCCTTTGGCGGGGGACAACGGTATGTGGACCCTTCTCTTCGCCGCCGGAATGGCCGGTGAACAACCCTCGGCGATCAAGTCCCAGGGGCCGTTCTGCGGACCTGTTGTGGCCGAATCGATCCTCGATTCGATCGTTGAAAGCCTGACCACCCACGGTTACCAACTGGCCGACGATCCGCAGATATGGTGCCTGCATCTGCAGGCCCAACTGCGGCAGATCAACGGTGAGCGGGGGCGTCACGCCGGGGATTTCCAGTTCCATCCCGAACATTGATGGCTAGGGTGGTGTCGGCTCGGCTTTGTCGAGTTTGACCTCGAAGCCGTATTCGACGGCATTGAGTTCGCTGCGCTCGTAGCTTTCCAGTTGGCTGGGCTGGCCGTAGAAGTAATGCACGTCGAACAGCGCGGGCCCGTTGTTCGAGGCTCCGTGGCTGACGGCAAGGATCTCCTTCAGGTACTGGCCACTGTCGTCCTTGGCATAGAAGCGCCAGGCATCCGCGGGAAAGAGCTTCTGATCGACTATCAGGGCATTGCCCTGGAGCTCCAGGCCCTTGGGCAGTTGCTGGGCACTGATGGTCTTTTTCTCGATGTTGGCGAGAAACAGCGGGATAGAGCCGACGGCATAGGCCGGGGTTTCCGGGAACAGGTTCAGGTCATAGGTGATGACGCCACGCATGGGGTCGATTTCAAAGGCCTCGTCCGGCAGTTCGATCGGTTCGCCACGCTGGCCCTTGTCGTCCTGAGTGAAGAAGGTCAGCGGGGTGTCGCCGGCATTGAACTCCGAGCCCAGCAGTTCGTCGTTGAAGGTCCGCGGATGGCTGAACTCAATGCGTGCTGCACTGGCATCTTCCACCGATTGGCTGATGGTCACGGACTTTTTCAATGAGTCCTCATCAAGCTCCGCGCCCTTGAGGTAGCTGGCGGCCTGATCGTCATAGACCACCACCGGCATCGGCAGTGGCTGGATGTTCTTGTCGGTGGTGAGCCGATCGAAGCGGTGTACCGGCAGGTCGAGGTTCTTGCGGGTCACGCTGGCCTGAGCGAAGTCGAGTACGGCGACCTCCAGCTTGTCGATCTGGCCGTTGAAATACACCTTGGCGTAATGCTGGGTGTGCTGTTGGTCAAAGGCTTTCTGCTCATCCTCCAGTTGCTTCTCGAAGGCCTCGCTCCAGCTCTTCTGCTTCTGCATCTCGGCCAGTTGCTGGCGGTAAAAGGCGACCTGCTGGGCGCTCTCATTGATCGAGCCCGACCGAGAGAGGATTTGCCCGCTGCTGTCCCGAGCCTGCGCCAGCAAGGGGTTGAGGGAGGCGTCGTCGGCTTCCTCAGGCAGGGCGGCGTTATTGCTCAGTTCGATCTCGGCGACATTCTTTTCCAGCGCCAGCAAGGTCAGGCTGATGTTGCCGTCCTGGCGTGGCTTGCCGATGTCGGCCCGGGTCAGTTCGAAGGTCAGGGTGCGGCCGGGAGCTATCACTTCCAGCTTGCCCTGCAGCGAGACCGGCTGCGGCTGGTTCTTGTTGTCCACTTCCAGGCCCTCGATGAAGGGATAGGTCACGGTCAGGTCATCCGGGTTGGTCAGGTTGGAACTGGACGGGCTGAGTTGAATCCCCGGGTCGGTTTCCGACCATTCGGGCTGAAAGGGGATGACCTTCTTGTTGCTCAGGGTGACGGACTGCCACTCCAGGCCATGGGGAAAGGGGAACTGCGCGGGCATGTTGAAGCTGAAGGGGAACACCGGCTGCAGGTCGGTCAGGTAGTCCGAGCTGGAGGGCTTGCGCAGCACGAACAGGCCATTGACGTAGGTGTCCACCAGCGCCTGGGCCGTGGGGTAGTGCTTGAGCAGGGCCAGGCTGTCGTCACCGTATTCGGTTTCGATCGGCTTGCTGTCGAGCTTGATCTGCGCACGCTCCAGCAGCAGCAGTGAGCCGCCGAGGTCGGCGATGGCGTCCTTGAGCTTGGGGTCCTGGATGGCGTCCAGGGATTTTTCAAACTGTGCGGTCCTCTCTTCGAGGCTGGCCTGCTTCTTTTCGTCGCTGGGTGAACAGCCGCCGCTGATCAGCAGCGCCAGACCAAGGCCGAAGCTGGCCAAAGGCAATCGCAAATCCATTTTCCAGTCTTCCTGTCCAGTGTCGGTGGGCGGTGGCAATGGCTTCGACACTAGCAGAAAAAACGTTCGGAAAAACCCGTGGGTCAGGGGATTGTCTGTGGTTTATGGGCTTTTGGCGCGCTGATATACTCGCCGCCGTTTTTACACCGGGTACGAGATTCAATGGAACGTTTTATCGAAAATGCAATGTATGCCTCACGCTGGCTGCTGGCGCCGATCTACTTCGGATTGTCCCTGGGCCTGCTGGCACTGGCATTGAAGTTTTTCCAGGAAGTTTTCCACGTTATTCCCAATGTGTTCTCCATGGCCGAGTCCGACCTGATCCTGGTGCTGCTGTCGCTGATCGACATGGCGCTGGTGGGTGGCCTGCTGGTGATGGTGATGATTTCCGGCTACGAAAATTTCGTGTCGCAGCTGGACATCGATGAGGACAAGGAAAAGCTCAGCTGGCTGGGCAAGATGGATTCTTCGTCGCTGAAGATGAAAGTGGCGGCGTCCATCGTCGCGATCTCCTCGATCCACCTGCTGCGGGTGTTCATGGACGCCAAGAACACCCCCACCGAGTACCTGCTGTGGTACGTGGTGATCCACATGACCTTCGTGATCTCGGCATTTGCCATGGGGTACCTGGACAAGCTGACCAAGCACTGACCGCCCCCTGCCCACCGGACACCTGCCGCCCGGCCGTTGCGAAACGGACGGGCGGCGTTGTTTGTGGCTTGTGCTTTTTCCGGGCGGGGCATATGCCTGTAGGGGTCATGGCTTTCAATTGCACGAGGTGCGCTCATGAACCTGCAGGAAATGAATGCCTACGCCATTGCCGGAAAAGTCGATGAGTTGAACCTGATTTCGCTGGAAGGCGGAATCTACCTGCTTGAGGCGCGCATGCACGGGGCTGCATACCCGTTGAGCGACGCCCATGGGCAGATGTTTCATCTGCGTTCGGTGGAGCATGCCCGTGAAGTGCTGCAGTCGTTTCCCAAGCTGCCGTTCAACCTGATCCACACCTCGGTACATGACGAGATGTGCGGGTTGTCTGCCAGCGCCGAGGAAAGCCTCAAGGTGCCGATCACCCTGCACTCCGGCTGGTAGCGCCGGGGTTGCGCTGATTGTCGCCGGACTTCTGTGCTAGTCTGCTCGCCCTTTTGGTTCCGGGCGCTCCGGAAGGTGCTGTGTTTCCACGGCCTTTCCCGAGCCGTCCGCACAGCGGAGCAGTGTCATGTCCGAAGTAAATCTGTCCACCGACGAAACCCGCGTCAGCTACGGCATCGGCCGTCAGCTGGGCGACCAACTGCGTGACAACCCGCCACCGGGCGTGAGCCTGGATGCAATCCTGGCCGGCCTGACCGACGCTTTCGCCGGTAAGCCAAGCCGTGTGGGTCAGGAAGAAATGTCTGCCAGCTTCAAGGTCATCCGCGAAATCATGCAGGCTGAAGCCGCTGCCAAGGCCGAAGCGGCTGCCGGTGCCGGTCTGGCATTCCTGGCGGAAAACGCCAAGCGTGAAGGCATCACCACCCTGGCTTCCGGCCTGCAGTTCGAAGTGCTGACCCAGGGCGAAGGCGCCAAGCCATCCCGTGAAGACAGCGTTCGCACTCACTACCACGGCACCCTGATCGACGGCACTGTGTTCGACAGCTCCTACGAGCGCGGCCAGCCTGCCGAATTCCCGGTTGGCGGCGTGATCGCTGGCTGGACCGAAGCGCTGCAACTGATGAACGCCGGTAGCAAATGGCGTCTGTACGTGCCGAGCGAACTGGCTTACGGCGCACAAGGCGTGGGCAGCATCCCGCCGCACAGCGTCCTGGTGTTCGACGTCGAGCTGCTGGACGTTCTGTAACCCCTGTAGGAGCCAGCTTGCTGGCGATGAAGGCTGCGCACTCGCGGTCTGCTCATCGCCGGCAAGCTTGCCCCTTGATCGGCTTAGGTTTCATAGACGGATTTTTGCGCCCAGGCTTTGACCATCGGTACCGGTCGGCCGCAAGGCTCTGGCGTAGCAGAACAAAAACAGGTTGCGCACCAATTCCTTGAGTACCAGCGGTTCGCTGGAGCTCAGGCCGTTCAGGTCCAGATCTCCCTGGTCCTGCAGCTCGTTCAGGGCTTCCTCTTCCAGTACCGCACAGACTTCCCCGGTTTCCCGATGCAGGATTCGCAGGTAAGGGTGTGGGCGGTCCAGCCAGGCATCAATCAAATAAGTCATGGTCGTCATCTCCTTGAATGGGGTTCAATGAGAATAATTCTTATTCAATGAATAGCAAGTGCCTATTGGCGGTTTCTGCTTTTTTCTGTGCAGAAATTGTTTTCGATCAAATCGACTGGCTTTCTGCTAGTAAGGTTGCGGGATGACCGAGTGGGGAGGGGCGTAGGGGGGACCCTCTCGCGGCGGGCGCGAGAGGGGGGGGACTCAGACCTTGCGGACGAACTCGGACTTGAGTTTCATCGGGCCGATACCGTCGATCTTGCAGTCGATGTCGTGGTCGCCATCGCACAGGCGGATGTTCTTGACCTTGGTGCCGACCTTGACCACCAGCGAGGTGCCCTTGACCTTGAGGTCCTTGATCACGGTAATGGTGTCGCCGTCTTGCAGCACGTTGCCCACCGAATCTTTCTTCACGGCTTCATCGGATACGGCTTCGGCTTCACCGCTGGCGGACCACTCGTGGGCGCACTCAGGGCAGATCAGCTGGGTGCCGTCCTCGTAGGTGTATTCGGAATTGCATTTTGGGCAGGGTGGCAAAGTGCTCACTTAAGCTCCTCAAAGTCAGGATGGCTAAAAAGCGCACATTGTATAGGGTTTTGTGGGCGAGAGGGGATGAAGGGGGGGCAGGGCAACGAGCCGGCTCCTGTGATGAGCAGGAGCCGGGCTGTTTAGTGGGTGCGGGCGACGGCGAATTCGCTCAGTTCCACTAGGGCATCGCGGTACTCGCTCGGTGGCAGGGCTTCCAGGCAAGTGATGGCGCGCGCAACGTAATCGCGGGCCAGTTGTGCGGTGTAGTCCAGGGAACCCGAGGCCTCGACGGCGGCACGGATGCTTTCCAGATCTTCGATGCCGCCTTTCTGGATCGCCTGGCGAACCAGGGCTGCCTGTTCCGGTGTGCCTTCGCGCATGGTGTAGATCAGCGGCAGCGTCGGCTTGCCTTCTGCCAGATCGTCACCGACGTTCTTGCCCAGGGTCTCGGCATCGCCGCGGTAGTCCAGCAGGTCGTCCACCAGTTGGAAGGCCACGCCCAGATGGTCGCCAAAGGTGCGCAGGGCCTCGGCCTGTTCCTCGGTGGCGCCGGCCAGTGCGGCGGCGCTGTGGGTCGAGGCTTCGAAGAGCATCGCGGTCTTGCCGCGGATGACTTCCATGTAGGTTTCTTCGGTGGTGCTGGCGTCACGCACCTTGGAGAGCTGCAGGACTTCGCCTTCGGCGATGATCCGGGTGGCCTGGGACAGGATGCGCATGACCGGCATCGAGCCGAGCTCGACCATCATTTCGAACGAGCGCGAGTACAGGAAGTCGCCCACCAGTACGCTGGGAGCGTTGCCCCACATGGCGTTGGCGGTTGAGCGGCCACGGCGCATGCCGGACATGTCGACCACGTCGTCATGCAGCAGAGTGGCGGTGTGCAGGAATTCGATGGTGGCGGCCAGCAGGCGCAGGTCGTCGCCTTCGCGGCCCAGGGCCTTGCCGCACAGCAGCACCAATAAAGGACGCAGGCGCTTGCCTCCGGCCGAGGTGATGTAATCGCCGATTTTGGAAACCAGCGGAACTCGGGAGGTCAGCTGTTTCTTGATGATGCCGTCGACGGCGCTAAAATCGTCCGCCACCGCGCGGTAGAAAGCTTGGGGTTGCATCAGCGACAGGTGCTCCAGAAGGGTTGCGCGGCATGCTAGGACCCACGTCCGCGGGTGTCAAGGCGCGGTCCCGCACGGCTAAAGCCCCGACGGGCTGTAATTTGTCAGGGTAAAACACTGGGGTATAGTCGCGTGCTGCCATTAAACCCTGGTTTCAGGGGGTTAGGTCCCCGGCGCCAGGGCTGGCAGCGTTGTCCGACGTGGCCTGAACGGCACTTGCAAGGCCATGGAGCCTTGCGTACAATCGCGCACCCTGAACTTCCTGGGCAGCACCTGCCTTACGCAATTGCACTTGGGCCGTTCCAGCCCCATGCAGCCATGCCAGCCAATACCTCTTCTTATAAAGAGCTGGGTGAGCAGGATTATCGGAGAAATACCATGTACGCAGTAATCGTTACCGGCGGTAAGCAATACAAGGTCGCTGAAGGTGAATACCTGAAGATCGAAAAACTGGAAGTCGCTACTGGCGAATCCGTGACTTTTGACCGCGTTCTGTTGGTCGCCAACGGCGACGACGTGAACATCGGCGCACCTGTTGTTGCTGGCGCAACCGTCAAGGCTGAAGTGATCTCCCAAGGTCGTCACGATAAAGTCCGCATCATCAAGTTCCGTCGCCGTAAGCACCACATGAAGCGTATGGGCCACCGCCAGTGGTTCACCGAGATCAAAATCACCGGTATTCAGGCTTAATTTCAGCCTAATTCCTCACTAGGAGAATTGAACTCATGGCACACAAAAAAGCTGGTGGTAGTACCCGTAACGGTCGCGACTCAGAAGCCAAACGCCTTGGCGTGAAGATGTATGGCGGCCAGGTCATCAAGGCCGGCAACATCATCGTGCGTCAGCGCGGCACCCAATTCCACGCTGGCTACGGCGTTGGCATGGGTAAAGATCACACCCTGTTCGCGAAAATCGAAGGCGTGATCAAGTTTGAAGTAAAAGGCGCCTTCGGTCGTCGTTACGTGAGCGTCGTCGCAGCTTAATTGCGCGATCGCTGGAAAAGCCCTGTCTCGCGACGGGGCTTTTTCGTTTGTGGGATGAGTCTCTTGCAAAACTGTTTGTACGAGCTGCCAGCGTTGGATGTTTCGGTCGTTGATTGAGGTCGCTGCGCTCATTTTTGCAAGAGTCTTATGTCTTAGTGCTTTTCAGCTCGCCCGTGTGGCGAGAGGCGTTTGAACATGAAGTTTGTTGATGAAGTATCGATTCGAGTAAAGGCTGGCGACGGCGGCAATGGTTGCATGAGTTTCCGTCGGGAAAAGTTCATCGAAAACGGTGGTCCCAACGGTGGTGATGGTGGTGATGGTGGCTCGATCTACATGGTCGCCGACGAAAACCTCAATACCCTGGTGGACTACCGCTACACCCGGCATTTCGATGCCGAGCGCGGTTCCAATGGTGGCAGCACCGACTGCACTGGCAAGAAGGGTGAGGATCTGGAGCTGCGGGTTCCGGTCGGTACCACGATCATCGATGCCGGCACCCAGGAAGTCATTGGCGACCTGACCAAGGCTGGCCAGCGGTTGATGGTGGTGCAGGGCGGCTGGCACGGTTTGGGCAACACCCGTTTCAAGTCCAGTACCAACCGTGCGCCGCGCCAGACCACTCCGGGCAAGCCGGGTGAGCAGCGTGATCTCAAGCTGGAGCTGAAGGTGTTGGCGGACGTGGGTCTGCTGGGCTTGCCGAATGCGGGTAAAAGTACCTTTATCCGCTCGGTGTCCGCGGCCAAGCCGAAGGTGGCCGATTACCCGTTCACCACCCTGGTGCCGAACCTGGGTGTGGTCAGCGTCGATCGCTGGAAGAGCTTCGTGATCGCCGATATTCCGGGTCTGATCGAGGGTGCTTCCGATGGTGCCGGCCTGGGGATTCGCTTCCTCAAGCACCTGGCGCGTACGCGCATCCTGCTGCACCTGGTGGACATGGCGCCGCTGGATGAAAGCAGCCCGGCGGATGCGGCAGAGGTGATTGTCAATGAGTTGATGAAGTTCAGCCCGTCCCTGGCCGAGCGCGAGCGCTGGCTGGTGCTGAACAAGTCCGATCAGATCCTCGAGGAAGAGCGTGAAGAGCGGGTCAAGGAAATCGTTGATCGCCTGGAGTGGACGGGGCCGGTATACGTGATCTCGGCCATCTCCAGGGATGGTACCGAGCGCCTGAGCCGCGACATCATGCGTTACCTGGAGGATCGTGCCGATCGCCTGGCAGCCGACCCTGCCTATGCCGACGAGTTGGCTGAGCTGGATCAGCGCATCGAAGACGAGGCGCGTGCCCAGTTGCAAGCCCTCGACGATCAGCGTGCTCTGCGCCGCAGTGGCGTGAAGAGTGTCCATGACATCGGTGATGATGACTGGGACGAAGAAGACGTTGACGATGAAGATGGTCCGGAAATCATTTACGTCCGCGACTGATTCGGCAGGAGCGGGCTTGCCCCGCGAAGACGGTTTATCTGGCAGGGTGCGGTGTTATCATCGCAGCCAAGCCAGCTTCCAAGGCGCCGCTCATTTGAGCGGCGTTTTGGTGTCTGCAGGATACAAATACGAATAACCCCATGAGTGGCGCTCGGTCGCGTCGCTCGCTGGCAAAGGTTGAATAAGATGCGGAGCAAGGTGACAGGTGCGCAGCGCTGGGTCGTTAAGATCGGCAGTGCGCTGCTGACGGCGGACGGCAAGGGGCTGGATCGCACGGCAATGGGTGTGTGGGTGGAGCAGATGGTGGCCTTGCATGAGGCCGGCGTCGAGCTGGTACTGGTTTCCTCCGGTGCTGTAGCGGCCGGCATGAGCCGCCTGGGCTGGACCGCACGACCGAGTGCGATGCATGAGTTGCAGGCCGCTGCGGCCATCGGCCAGATGGGGCTGGTGCAGGCCTGGGAGTCGAGCTTTGCCGAGCATGGCCGACATACTGCACAGATTCTCCTGACCCATGACGACCTCTCCGATCGCAAGCGCTACCTCAATGCTCGCAGTACCTTGCGTGCCCTGGTGGAGCTCAAGGTGATCCCGGTGATCAACGAGAACGACACCGTGGTGACCGACGAGATCCGCTTTGGCGACAACGATACTCTGGCGGCGCTGGTGGCCAACCTGGTTGAGGCTGATCTGCTGGTGATTCTTACCGACCGTGACGGCATGTTCGATGCCGACCCGCGTAACAATCCTGATGCCCAGCTGATCTATGAGGCGCGGGCCGACGACCCGGCGCTGGATGCGGTGGCCGGTGGTACGGGCGGTGCGCTGGGGCGTGGCGGCATGCAGACCAAGTTGCGTGCGGCGCGGCTGGCTGCGCGTTCCGGGGCGCATACGATCATCGTTGGTGGGCGTCTGGATCGCGTGCTGGACCGCCTCAAGGCTGGCGAGCGCATCGGCACCTTGCTGTCGCCGGAGCGCGGCATGCTGGCGGCGCGCAAGCAGTGGCTGGCCGGGCATCTGCAGACCCGCGGCACCCTGGTGCTGGATGAGGGGGCGGTGTCGGCTCTGTCCCAGGGTAACAAGAGTCTGTTGCCGGTGGGGGTCAAGCAGGTCCAGGGTGGTTTCCGGCGTGGTGAGATGGTGGTGTGCGTAGCGCCGGATGGTCGTGAGATTGCTCGTGGCCTGGCCAACTACAGTGCGCTTGAGGCGCAGAAGATCATTGGTCAGCCGTCCGACGCTATTGTCGGTGTCCTGGGGTATATGGCGGAGCCTGAACTGGTACACCGCGATAACCTGATTCTGGTGTAAGTGGCGTAAGGAAAAGCGTATGCGCGTAGCAAAAGGATTGTTGGGCTTGCTCTTGGCGATGCCGTTCATGGCTTCGGCCGAGGAGATTGGCCAGGTGTCCACGGTGTTCAAGTTTGTCGGGCCGAATGACCGGATCGTGGTCGAGGCGTTCGATGATCCCAAGGTCGATGGGGTGACGTGCTATCTGTCGCGAGCCAAGACGGGTGGGCTCAAGGGTGGCCTGGGCCTGGCGGAAGATCGTGCGGAGGCCTCCATTGCCTGTCGTCAGGTGGGGCCTATTGCGTTCAAGGGTGAGCTCAAGGATGGCGACGAGGTATTCAAGGAGCGCACCTCGCTGGTATTCAAGACCATGCAGGTGGTGCGTTTCCTGGATAAGAAGCGCAATACCCTGGTGTACCTGGTCTACAGCGATCGCCTGATCGAGGGCAGTCCGCAGAATGCGGTGACGGCTATCCCGATCCTGCCCTGGCCGCACCCGTAACGGAGTTTCTCCTGGCATGCTGGCCCTCTGTTGAAGGCGGGGCTGGTTTGCCGGGTGGGTAAATCGCGGGCAATAAAAAACCGACCCTTGGGTCGGTTTTTTAACAAGCGTGTCGCTTAGGCTGCAGCAGCAAGGTTCAGAGCCTTGATGTGGCCATTCAGACGACCTTTATGGCGAGCAGCCTTGTTCTTGTGGATGATGCCTTTATCGGCCATGCGGTCGATAACTGGCACAGCCAGAACATAAGCAGCTTGCGCTTTTTCAGCGTCTTTTGCGTCGATGGCTTTAACTACATTCTTGATGTAGGTACGAACCATGGAACGCAGGCTGGCGTTGTGGCTGCGACGCTTCTCAGCCTGTTTTGCACGTTTTTTGGCGGAAGGTGAGTTGGCCACCGTCGAGCTCCTCGAAAGACTTTTTGGGAAATAGCAAACAAAATAGGCCGCGAATCATGCCGATGAGTTGAAGTCTTGTCAAGGGCGGGTGATGCGTTCCGCTGAGTGGTCGATCTGAAGAGGCGGGATATTTATTTCCGGCGCTTGACCTGTAAACTCGCGAGCTTTGGCTCTGTGCTGTTGCGGCGCGGAGTATCGCATAAGTGGGTGTCTTTTCGCCTGCTGTTTATCTACAAGGCGCAAAACCTTTTCATGAACCTGCTCAAGTCGTTGGCCGCCGTCAGCTCTATCACGATGCTTTCCCGGATACTGGGGTTTGTGCGTGACACCATCATCGCGCGCACTTTCGGTGCCGGGATGGCCACCGATGCCTTCTTCATTGCCTTCAAGCTGCCCAACCTGCTGCGGCGCATCTTTGCCGAAGGAGCGTTCTCCCAGGCGTTCGTGCCGATCCTGGCGGAATACAAGAGCCAGCAGGGGGAAGAGGCGACCCGTACCTTCATTGCCTATGTCTCGGGTCTGCTGACCCTGGTCCTGGCGCTGGTGACGGCTTTGGGCATCATCGCCGCGCCCTGGGTGATCTGGGCCACGGCACCGGGGTTCGTCGACTCTCCGGAAAAGTTCGCCCTGACCTCTGACCTGTTGCGGGTGACCTTTCCTTATATATTGCTGATCTCGCTGTCGTCTCTGGCCGGGGCAATCCTCAATACCTGGAATCGTTTCTCGGTGCCGGCCTTCGTGCCGACCCTGCTCAACGTCAGCATGATCATTTTTGCGGTGTTTCTGACGCCGTATTTCGATCCGCCAGTGATGGCTCTGGGCTGGGCGGTACTGGCTGGCGGCCTGGCGCAGTTGCTGTATCAGCTGCCGCACCTGAAGAAGATCGGCATGCTGGTGCTGCCACGCCTGAACCTGCGGGATACCGGGGTCTGGCGGGTGATGAAGCAGATGCTGCCGGCGATTCTCGGGGTTTCGGTGAGCCAGATCTCGTTGATCATCAACACCATCTTCGCCTCTTTCCTGGTAGCCGGTTCGGTGTCGTGGATGTATTACGCCGACCGCCTGATGGAGCTGCCGTCCGGTGTGCTGGGGGTGGCGCTGGGCACCATTCTTCTGCCGACCCTGGCCAAGACCTACGCCAGCAAGGACCGCCACGAGTATTCGCGGATTCTCGATTGGGGCCTGCGCCTGTGTTTCATCCTGGTGCTGCCGTGCTCCCTGGCCCTGGGTATCCTCGCCGAGCCGCTGACCGTGTCACTGTTCCAATACGGTGAGTTCAGTGCCTTCGATGCGTCCATGACCCAGCGTGCGCTGGTGGCTTATGCCGTGGGTTTGCTGGGGATCATCGTGATCAAGGTGCTGGCGCCGGGCTTCTATGCGCAGCAGAACATTCGTACACCGGTGAAAATCGCCATCTTTACGCTGATCGTCACCCAACTGCTGAACCTGGCCTTTATCGGCCCCCTGAAACACGCGGGCCTGGCCCTGGCCATCAGCGCCGGGGCCTGTATCAACGCCGGACTGCTGTTCTACCAGTTGCGCAAGCAGCAGATGTTCCAGCCGCTGCCGGGGTGGGGGCGGTTCACCTTGAAGTTGCTGTTGGCGGTAGCGGTCATGTCCGCGGTATTGCTGGGCCTGATGCATTTCATGCCGGCCTGGGATCAAGGCCACATGCTCCAGCGGTTCCTGCGCCTGGGCGTGCTGGTGGTGGCTGGGGTGGTGGCATATTTCGGCATGCTGGCGCTGCTGGGCTTCCGTTTGCGCGACTTCAATCGCAAAGCCTTGAACTGACGGCTGTTTAGTCGCCAGGGCAGGGCAGGCATCGGTTTTGTCGGATCAACCACATTGGGTGCGGTGCTGCCTGTCGTCGGCCGCCGGGTGTGGTTATAATCGACCACTTTATGAGCAAGAAGCGCGTTATGCAGCTGGTTCGAGGCCTCCACAATCTGCGCCCCCAGCATCGGGGCTGCGTCGCCACTATTGGCAACTTTGACGGTGTTCACCGTGGTCACCAGGCTATCCTGGGCCGGCTGCGCGAACGTGCGCTCGAGTTGGGCGTGCCCAGCTGCGTGGTGATTTTCGAGCCCCAGCCGCGAGAATTCTTTGCCCCTGAGACGGCTCCGGCGCGTCTGGCCCGCCTGCGGGACAAGCTGCAGTTGCTGGCTGACGCCGGTGTCGACCGGGTGCTGTGCCTGGCCTTCAACCAGCGCCTGAGCAAACTCAGCGCCAGCGAGTTCGTCGAGCGAATCCTGGTGGATGGCCTGGGTGTACAGCACCTGGAAGTGGGTGATGACTTCCGCTTCGGTTGCGACCGGGTCGGTGATTTTGACTTCTTGCAGCAGGCCGGAGCCACCCACGGCTTTACCGTGGAGGCGGCGCAGACCGTCGAGCTCGACGGCCTGCGGGTGAGTAGTACCCAGGTCCGCAATGCCCTGGCCGCCGCCGATTTCGATCTGGCCGAGCGCCTGCTGGGTCGCCCGTACCGCATTGCCGGGCGGGTGTTGCACGGCCAGAAACTGGCGCGCCAGTTGGGTACGCCCACTGCCAATGTGCAGTTGAAGCGCCGTCGCGTGCCGCTTTCCGGGGTGTACCTGGTGAGCGTCGAGCTCGATGGCAGGACCTGGCCCGGCGTCGCCAATATCGGCGTGCGGCCCACGGTTGCAGGTGATGGCAAGGCCCACCTGGAAGTACATCTTTTAGATTTTGCCGGCGATCTGTATGACCGGCGTTTGACGGTGGTTTTCCACCACAAGCTGCGTGAAGAGCAGCGTTTCGCCTCCCTGGAGGCGTTGAAGACGGCGATCAATGCGGATGTTGCCGCCGCCCGTGCCCAAGTGGCACGTATCCATAGCGCCAATCGCTAATGAAGAGCCTTAAATGACCGACTATAAAGCCACGTTAAACCTTCCGGACACCGCCTTCCCAATGAAGGCCGGCCTGCCTCAGCGCGAACCACAGATTCTGCAGCGTTGGGACAGCATTGGCCTGTACGGAAAGTTGCGCGAGATTGGCAAGGATCGTCCCAAGTTCGTACTGCACGACGGTCCTCCCTATGCCAACGGCTCGATTCACATCGGTCATGCGGTCAACAAGATTCTCAAGGACATGATCATCCGCTCGAAAACCCTGGCGGGTTTCGACGCGCCTTACGTTCCTGGCTGGGACTGCCACGGTCTACCGATCGAGCACAAGGTCGAGGTGACCCACGGCAAGAACCTGTCCTCGGACCAGACCCGCGAGCTGTGCCGCGCCTACGCTTCCGAGCAGATCGAAGGGCAGAAGGCCGAGTTCATCCGCCTGGGTGTGCTGGGCGACTGGGCCAATCCCTACAAGACCATGAACTTCGCCAACGAGGCCGGCGAGATCCGTGCCCTGGCGGAAATGGTCAAGGGCGGCTTCGTGTTCAAGGGCCTGAAGCCGGTGAACTGGTGCTTCGACTGCGGCTCGGCCCTGGCTGAAGCAGAAGTCGAGTATCAGGACAAGAAGTCCGCGACCATCGACGTGGCCTTCCCGGTCGCCGACGAAGCCAAGCTGGCCGGCGCCTTCGGCCTGGCCAAGCTGGCCAAGCCTGCTGCCATCGTGATCTGGACCACCACCCCCTGGACCATCCCGGCCAACCAGGCGCTGAACGTACACCCCGAGTTCAACTATGCCCTGGTCGACACCGGCGCACGCCTGCTGGTGCTGGCCGAAGAGCTGGTGGAATCCTGCCTGGCCCGCTACAACCTGGAAGGCTCGGTGATTGCCACGGCTCCAGGTTCGGCCCTGGAACTGATCAATTTCCGTCATCCGTTCTACGATCGTCTGTCGCCGGTGTATCTGGCCGAATACGTGGAGCTGGGTGCCGGCACTGGCGTGGTTCACTCGGCCCCGGCCTATGGTGAAGACGACTTCGTGACCTGCAAGCGTTATGGCATGGTCAACGACGACATCCTCAACCCGGTGCAGAGCAACGGTGTCTACGCGACATCGCTGGAGTTCTTCGGCGGCCAGTTCATCTGGAAGGCCAACCCGGCCATTGTCGACAAGCTGAGCGAAGTCGGTGCGCTGCTGCACACCGAAACCATCAGCCACAGCTACATGCACTGCTGGCGCCACAAGACCCCGCTGATCTATCGCGCCACCGCGCAGTGGTTCGTCGGCATGGACAAGCAGCCGGAAGCCGGCGACACCCTGCGCCAACGCGCCCTGCAAGCCATCGAAGACACCCAGTTCGTACCGGCCTGGGGCCAGGCACGCCTGCACTCGATGATCGCCAACCGCCCGGACTGGTGCATCTCCCGCCAGCGCAACTGGGGTGTGCCGATCCCGTTCTTCCTGAACAAGGAAAGCGGCGACCTGCACCCACGCACTGTCGAGCTGATGGAAGAAGTGGCCCAGCGCGTCGAGCAGGAAGGCATCGAGGCCTGGTTCAAGATGGACGCCGCTGAGCTGCTGGGCGACGAAGCCGCCCAGTACGACAAGATCAGCGACACCCTGGACGTCTGGTTCGACTCCGGCACCACTCACTGGCACGTGCTGCGCGGTTCGCACCCCATGGGCCACGAAAGCGGTCCGCGGGCCGACCTGTACCTGGAGGGCTCCGACCAGCACCGTGGCTGGTTCCACTCGTCCCTGCTCACCGGTTGCGCCATCGACAACCACGCGCCGTACCGCGAACTGTTGACCCACGGCTTCACCGTGGACGAGAACGGCCGCAAGATGTCCAAGTCCCTGGGCAACGTGATCGCGCCACAGAAGGTCAACGACACCCTGGGTGCCGACATCATGCGCCTGTGGGTCTCGGCCACCGACTACTCCGGCGAGATGGCGGTTTCCGATCAGATCCTGCAGCGCAGCGCCGACGCCTACCGGCGGATCCGCAACACTGCGCGTTTCCTGCTTTCCAACCTGAGCGGCTTCAACCCGGCCACCGACCTGCTGCCGGCCGAAGACATGCTGGCCCTGGACCGTTGGGCCGTGGACCGTACCTTGTTGCTGCAGCGCGAGCTGGAGCTGCACTACGGCGAATACCGCTTCTGGAACGTCTACTCCAAGGTGCACAACTTCTGCGTGCAGGAGTTGGGCGGCTTCTACCTCGACATCATCAAGGACCGCCAGTACACCACCGGCGCCAACAGCAAGGCGCGCCGTTCGGCGCAGACCGCGCTGTACCACATCTCCGAAGCGCTGGTGCGCTGGATCGCACCGATCCTGGCCTTCACCGCCGATGAGCTGTGGGAATACCTGCCGGGCGAGCGTAACGAATCCGTGATGCTCAACACCTGGTACGAAGGCCTGACCGAATTGCCCGCTGACTTCGAACTGGGCCGCGAGTACTGGGAAGGCGTGATGGCCGTAAAGGTTGCGGTGAACAAGGAGCTGGAAGTTCAGCGCGCGGCCAAGGCCGTCGGTGGCAACCTGCAAGCCGAAGTCACCCTGTTTGCCGAGGATGGCCTGGCCGCTGACCTGGCCAAGCTGAGCAACGAACTGCGTTTCGTGCTGATCACTTCGACCGCCAGCCTGGCCCCGTTTGCCCAGGCACCAGCGGACGCCGTGGCCACTGAAGTACCGGGCCTCAAGCTCAAAGTCGTCAAGTCGGCCTTCCCCAAGTGCGCCCGTTGCTGGCACTGCCGTGAAGACGTCGGCGTGCACCCTGAGCACCCGGAAATCTGCGGTCGTTGCGTAGACAACATCAGCGGAGCAGGCGAGGTCCGTCACTATGCCTAACGCCGCAGGCCGTTTCGGCCGTCTGGGCTGGCTGTGGTTGAGCGTGCTGGTCCTGGTCATCGACCAGGTCAGCAAGCTGCACTTCGAAAGTTCGCTGAGCATGTACCAGCAGATCGTGGTGATCCCGGATTACTTCAGCTGGACCCTGGCCTACAACACTGGCGCCGCCTTCAGCTTCCTCGCCGACGGCTCCGGCTGGCAGCGCTGGCTGTTCGCCCTGATCGCGATTGCGGTCAGTGCGGTGCTGGTAGTCTGGCTCAAGCGTCTGGGGCGCAATGAAACCTGGCTGGCCATCGCTCTGGCGCTGGTGCTGGGCGGGGCCCTGGGTAACCTGTACGACCGCATCGCCCTGGGCCATGTGATCGATTTCATCCTGGTGCACTGGCAGAACCGCTGGTACTTCCCGGCATTCAACTTCGCCGACAGTGCCATTACCGTTGGCGCGGTGATGCTGGCCCTGGATATGTTCAAGAGCAAGAAAACCGGAGAAGCCGTTCATGACTGAACAGGTATTGACTGAGCAACGCATCGGTCAGAACACGGAAGTCACTTTGCATTTCGCATTGCGCCTGGAGAACGGCGACACCGTAGACAGCACGTTCGACAAGGCCCCGGCGACCTTCAAGGTCGGCGATGGCAACCTGCTGCCAGGGTTCGAGGCGGCGCTGTTCGGCTTCAAGGCCGGCGACAAGCGCAACCTGACCATCGAACCGGAAAACGCCTTCGGCCAGCCCAACCCGCAGAACGTGCAGGTCATCCCGCGTTCGCAGTTCCAGGACATGGAGCTTTCGGAAGGCTTGCTGGTGATCTTCAACGATGCGGCGAACACCGAGTTGCCAGGTGTGGTCAAAACTTTCGATGACGCGCAGGTGACCATCGATTTCAACCACCCGCTGGCCGGCAAGACCTTGACCTTCGACGTTGAAATCATCGACGTCAAAGCGCTTTAAAAGCATCGCCGGCATGCCGTCTTCTATTATCCAGGAGCCGGCTGCCGGCGATCCGCTGTCTACAACGATCTAACTTCTTGCGCGCAAGACACGAGGCACAGCATGCAAATCAAACTCGCCAACCCCCGTGGCTTCTGCGCCGGCGTGGACCGGGCGATCGAAATCGTCAATCGCGCCCTGGAAGTCTTCGGGCCGCCGATCTACGTCCGGCATGAAGTGGTGCACAACAAATTTGTCGTCGAAGACCTGCGCAATCGTGGAGCGATCTTCGTCGAAGAGCTGGACCAGGTGCCGGATGATGTCATCGTCATCTTCAGCGCCCACGGTGTTTCCCAGGCGGTGCGCAGCGAGGCTGCAGGTCGTGGCCTCAAAGTGTTCGACGCCACCTGCCCGCTGGTGACCAAGGTGCATATCGAAGTGGCGCGTTACAGCCGCGACGGCCGTGAATGCATCCTGATCGGCCACGCTGGCCACCCCGAGGTCGAAGGCACCATGGGCCAGTACGACGCCAGCAATGGCGGCGCCATCTACCTGGTGGAAGACGAAAAGGATGTGGCCGAATTGCAGGTGCGCAACCCCGAGCGCCTGGCATTCGTGACCCAGACCACCTTGTCCATGGATGACACCAGCCGGGTGATCGATGCCTTGCGCACGCGCTTTCCGGCCATCGGCGGGCCACGCAAGGACGACATCTGCTACGCCACACAGAACCGTCAGGACGCGGTCAAGCAACTGGCCGACGAATGCGACGTGGTGCTGGTGGTCGGCAGCCCCAACAGCTCCAACTCCAACCGCCTGCGCGAGCTGGCCGAACGCATGGCCACCCCGGCCTACCTGATCGACGGTGCCGAAGACCTGCAGCGCAACTGGTTCGATGGTGTGGAGCGCATCGGCATTACCGCCGGCGCCTCGGCCCCGGAAGTGCTGGTGCGTGGCGTGATCCAGCAACTGCAGGCCTGGGGTGCCACCGGCGCCGATGAGCTGGCCGGCCGCGAAGAAAACATCACCTTCTCCATGCCCAAAGAGCTGCGGGTTCGCTCGCTGCTCTGATCAGCCGACGCCTGCACACAAGGCCTGCTCGGCGTTTTCGCTGCGCAGGCTGACCCTCCCGCTACGTGACAGCACCACTTGATGGCGGCTGTACTCCTGGCCTGCCTGGCAGACATGGAGTGTTCCGGCCTGGAAGGCGCCACTGGGCAGCAGCGGATGGCCCAGGGCACTGAAGCGCACGAAGTGCTGCACCGGGCGATTGCCCACGATCAATACCTGCCCACTGCCTTGGCGCTCGATCAGTTGCGGGTTGCGTGCGTCCTGGGCGCCCTTGCCGCTGATATCCAGGATGATCCTCCAGCCCCGGCTCCAGTCGTCCTCCAGACCATGGATCAGGACCGTGCGCTGGTGCAGGATCGCTGCCGCCCGGGCGTTGCGCAGGCCACTGGCGAGCATCTGCGCGGCGTCCTGCTGGCGATTGGAGCGCAGCAGCTCACTCATGGCGCTACCGGAAAGCGGCAGCAGCAGGGCCAGCAGAACCAGTGCGGTCAGCAGTTCAATCAGGCTGAAGCCTTTCTCATGCATGGGGTCTCCCTCCCTGGGGACGACGGTTTCACGCAATCCGTGCGTGTTCATTGAGCAAATGGCCAAAGCGCCGGTCTATGGAGGGTCCGGGCGCTTGCCTGTTATAGCCGATGACACTTCCAAGGCCGGCCATGAATTTGCATACAAAGGGTTTCACCTTGCTGGAATTGCTCGTCGCCCTGGCGATCGCGGCCCTTCTTCTGGGCCTGGTGGTGCCAGCCTATCGCGCCACCGTGCAGCGAGTGCGTGCCGACACCGAGATCAATCAACTACGCCAGGCCCTGGCTTACGCACGGTTGGAAGCGATCAATCGCCGCCAGAGGGTCGGGATTCGCCCGGCTGCCAAGGACGCTCCCTGGAACGGCGAATTGATGGTGTATGCGGGGCAGGACCCCGAAGGCAATGTATTGCGGGTTGTTCCAGCCATCAGTCCGGGGGCCACCCTGACGCTAACCTCAGATGACCACAGCATCGATTTCAATCGCCTCGGCGGCTTGGTGGCCAGTGATGCGCTGCACATCGTCTATGGACTGGACCAGCAGCGGCGGGTGATCAGTGTCTGTCTCAATGGGCGGGTGATAGCAGCGGAGAACTGCGGATGAACGTGCGGGATGCACAGGATGGCATGACCCTGATCGAGGTGCTGGTGGCGCTGTTGATACTGGCGGTGGGCCTGCTGGGTGCGGCGGCGGTGCAGATCAAGGCGCTGCAGTACACCGACAGCTCGCGGATGACCACCCAGGCCAGCTTTATCGCCTATGACATGCTCGACCGGATCCGCGCCAACGCCGCCGCCGACTACAGCGTGGCGATACCGGCAGAGGGCAACCCGGGCAATGTGCGGGATCAGGACCTGTACGACTTCGCCGCCAATATCGCGAGCTTCGCCGGCCCCAGCGGCAAGGGCAGCATCAGCGTCAAGCAGCATGTCTACACCATTCGCATCACCTGGGACGACTCCCGGGCCGAAGGCCGGGGGGGCAGCCTGCGGAGCCTGGAGCTCAGCAGCCGGGTTGCAGCGCAACCGGGAGGCTTGCCGTGAACCGGGCCGATAGTGGCTTCGGCCTGGTGGAGATGATGCTGGCACTGGCCTTGAGCCTGGTGCTGGTACTGGGGGTGGCCCAGGTATTCATTGCGGCGAAGAACACCTACCAGAGTCAGAGCGCTGCCGCCTACCTGCAGGAGGATGCTCGCTTTGTCCTGAGCAAGATGCTTCAGGAAATCCGCATGGTGGGGCTGTTCGGTTGCCTGCGGACCATCAGTGATGCCAGCACGGCACGGGAGTTCTCGCACTATGCGGCGACACCGATCCAATGGGACAACGCCGAGCAGAAACTGACCCTGATCACCGCCGATGTCGGGGACGATGGCGGTACGCCGACCTGGAGCGTGGTCAGCGACTGCCAGCGCAGCGCCGTAGCCTATTCAGGCGCTCATCGAGGGGCCGGCGCTGAGCAGGTGTTCGCCCTGCGCCGGCTGTTCTACAGCCTGAAGAATCGCCAGTTGCTGCTGGGCAGTGGCCTTGGCAAGCAGCAAGCGGTGCTGCTGGACAACGTCGAAGCCTTTGATGTGAGTTTCGGCATGGCCCGTTCGGCCACAGACATTGCCGCCTCCAGCTACAGTCGCAACCCGTTGGACCCGGAACGGATCCGCAGTGTGCGCTTGCGCCTGACCCTGGTCGACCCCCATGACCGCGTGCGCCCGCAGACCTATAGCGTGGTCGCGGCCCTGCGCAACAGGTTGCCCTGATGACGCGCTTGCGAGGTCGGGTTCCTCTCGGGCAGCGGGGCATGGCGTTGCTGGTCAGCCTGGTGTTCCTGTTGCTGCTGACCCTGATCGGGCTCTCGTCGCTGCAGAACGCCACCCTGCAGGAAAAAATGGCCGCCAGCCTGGCTCTGCACAACCGCGCATTCCAGGCCGCCGAAGCCGCGCTGCGGGTGGGGGAGAGTGCGGTGCAGCAGGATGATTTTCGCTTGCCGGTATGTGCCAGCCCTGCTCAGTGCGCGCCTCCCGCCGAATCAGCGCTGGTCAAGGCTCCTGGAGTCAATGCTGCTTCGGCGGTGCTGTGGATCGCTAGCGGCTCTGGCTTCTACGGGGTGCAGAACCTCGGTGTTTCACAGGATGCGGTGAATGTGCCGAGCAATACTCCAGCCACCTTGTATCGCGTGACCGCTGTCGGTCTGGCCGGGCAATCGCGCAGTGTGCTGGAGAGCATCTATGCCAAGTATTGATCGGGGCATGCGTCGGCCCGGCTGGCGAAGCCTGGGCGCGCTGCTGCTGAGCCTGTTGCCGGTGCCTCTAGCCATGGCGTTCAACCCTGCCAGCACCCCGCTTCTTGGTGCCGCGGCGGTGGCGCCGAACGTGATGCTGGTGCTGGATGACTCCCTGGGCATGAACAGCATTGTCCATGCCCGGGAGTTCGATCCGCTGCTCGCCCGGGCTGCGGTCTGGCGCTGTGCCGGAGTGGGGGGCGAGTGTGCTCGGGGTGAGCGGCTTGCAGGCCAGGCGATTGCCTTGTCCAGCCTCGGCGAGTCGGGGTGCCGGGCAGGCTTTCACAGCTTCCATGATCCCGAGCGTGGGGTGCGCTGCCTGAAGCTGCCGGACCCGGTTGGGGCGGGAAATACGCTGTACTCCGCGGACTACCTGTCCTGGCTACTGGCGCAGGCCAAGGGACGGGAGCGAGACTTCACTGACGGTTCCATTCCCAACGACTACCGGATGAATGTGGCTCGGCGGCTGGCCACGGCCCTGGTTACCCGGTATCGCTGGCTGCGCCTGGGGTTGGCCACCTTCAACCCGCCGGCCCCGGGTGATCCGGGCCCTGGGGGTTACATTGCCCGTCCCATCAGCGACCTGTCGGCCATTGAAGGCGCTGTGAGCCCGGTCCAGGCCGAGGCCAATTACCAGGCCCTGCTGGCGACAATCAACGGCCTCAAGGCCGGCGGTCATACGCCGTTGGCGGAAACCTACTACGAGATCACCCGCTACCTGCGCGGCATGGTGCCGTACTACAACCTTTCACCGGCGCTCTACAGCAGCCCCATTCAATACCGTTGCCAGAAGAACTACGGGGTGGTGATCAGTGCCGGCGCGGCGGATCACGATACTCAGTTCCCGCTCAACGACCCTTTGGGGGCGGGGCGCCTGCCCAACTGGGACGGGATCGGCAACGATGGTGGCGAGCGCGATGGGCAGACCCTGTTCCTCGATGACCTGGCCAAGTTCGCCTTCGATATCGACTTGCGTGGCCCAGGAGTGGATGAGGCCGGTAAAAGCTGGGCGGCGGTGGATTTCCCCCGTCAGTACCTGAATACCTTCACGGTGGGTTTCCAGGCCCACAATCCTCTGCTGATGGGCGCTGCGGACTACGGCCAGGGTGAGTATTTCCAGGCCCGCAGCAACCTTGAACGCGTGCTGGCAAGCGTTCTGGGCGAAGGCGTAGCCAGTGCCGTGACTGCCGGCAGTGGTGTACTGGATGCCGCCAGTGGTCGTTATTACCAGAGCCAGTACGACCCGGTCGATTGGCATGGCACGATCCGCGCCTACGGCATCGACAATCAGGGCCGAGTGGCTGTCGGTTCGCCGTTGTGGAGCAGCGATAGTGGCGTGGATGGTGCCGGCGCGGCGGTAATCCATGAGACCTGGAACACTGCCAGCCGGCGTCCGGTGAGCCTGGCCTACGGCAACTTGTCCACCGCTCAGCGTGGCGAACTTGAGCAGTCGTTGCCTGCAGGTGTCAGTGGCGCCGAGTTACTGCGCTGGAGCCAGGGCCGCTCCGTGAGCGGGCTCAGGGAGCGCCGCTATCAGTTGGGAGATATCGTCAATTCGCCGCTGGTGCTGGCAACTGCCGGGCAGCGCAGTGCTGTCGATGGGGCTGCCGGGGGCGACTACAGCCGCTACCTGGCACAGAAAGCCACGGCCATGGCGACGCGCTTGTTGGTGAACAGCAATGACGGGTTGTTCAATGTGCTGGACCCGGCCAGCGGTGAGCGCCTCTATGGCTACATGCCCTCCAGCGCGTTGGGCGCCCTGGCGCAGGTCGCCGATCCCGGTTATCGGCGGGGCGAGCGCCATCGCTATCTGGTGGATGGTCCCCTGGCGGTGTTCGATGGGCAGCGGGGCGGTGCCTGGCAAACCCTGGCCCTGGGGGGCGTCGGGGCGGGCGGCAAGAGTTTCTTTGCGGTGCGTCTGTTCGACGCCGTGCACGGCAATACGCCTGGCGCCTTGTGGGAAATCGGCGCTCCTCCCGAGCCGGACCGCAATCATCCTTTCAATGACCTGGGGTATGCCTATGCCCGCCCACAAGTAGCGCGCTTGGCCGATGGTCGCTGGGCGGCCTTCATCGGCAATGGCTACGGCAGCCATTCCGGGGTGGCAGCGCTGTATGTGGTGGACCTGAATGATGGCTCGCTGATTCGCGAGATCGCCATTGACGACCAGCCTGACAATGGCCTGTCGTCCGTCACCCTCAAGGTCAATGCACGCAATGAAGTGCAGGCGGCCTATGCGGGCGACCTCAAGGGGCGGCTGTGGAAATTCGAGCTGTCCGGCAACGATAGCGCCAGCTGGCATCTGGCATTTGCCGGGCAGCCCTTGTTCCGCACCGCGGGAGGCGCCAGCCAGCCGATCAGCGTACCGCCGCGCCTGCTCGATCATCCCCGTGGTGGCCAATTGGTGCTGTTCGGTACGGGCAAGCTCAACGAGACCCGGGACAAGCAAAGCCGGGCGCGCCAGGGATTCTATGGCGTGTGGGACGCCGAGGGCGGTCCTGGGGGCATTGGCGAAAGTCAGTTGCAGGTGCAGCACCTTGAGGCCGGGTTCAGCGCGGCGGCCGGCAGTTTCCTGCGCAGCACCCTCAACGAGGTGCGTTATCCGGCGCAGCGCGGCTGGTACCTGCCCCTGGTACAAGGTGGCCTGGCAGCCGGCGAGCGGGTGCTCAACGAGGCGACCCTGGTGGCCGGCAGGGTGGTGTTCAGCACCCTGCAACTGGAGCCCGACGACCCTTGTTCGAGTGCCGGCAGTGGGAAATTGATCGAGCTGGAGGCGTTCAGCGGTAAGATGCTCGACGCTGCGGTGCTCGACACCAATGGCGACGGGGTCGTGGATGACCAGGACCAGCCCTCCAGCGGCGTGCGCTACGTCGGCACCGTGCCCAGCCTTGGCGGAGTTGCCAGCAATGGCGCCCGCAAGATCATCAGTGACTCCAGGGGTGGCATCAGCACCCTGGTGGAAAGGCCCGGCGGTGGCAGCCGGCGCATCCTGTGGCGACAAATCCAGTAAGCGAGATTCTTGACCATGCGCAGATCCAACCAAGGTTTTACCCTGATCGAAATCATGATCGTGATTGCGATCATCGGTCTGGTCCTTACGTTGAGCCTTCCCAGCATCACCGAATACGTGAAAAAACCGCACCGCAGCGAAATCGCGGTACTGCTTACCGAGCAGGCACAGCAGCTTGAACGGCATTTCTCCAAGGCTGGGGTCTACAGCAACGCCCCGGACCTGAGCGCCGGCAATGAGTACTACAGCATTGCCGCAACCCTGACCGACACCGGCTTCTCCCTGACCGCGACCCCGAAGGACGATGGGCTGATGGCGGCGGATAAATGCGGCAGTTTCAGCATCGACCAGACCGGCGCGACCCGCATCAGCGGCCAGGCCGAAGGGCTGACCGCCAAGGATTGCTGGGGGCGCTGAGCACCTGATTCGGGCCGCGGCGCCCACTGTCTTTCTCATGATTGGATCGGACTATGGCTAAGCAACAGCAAGTGCTGGTGGTGGGCGGCGGGGTGATCGGCCTGCTCACCGCCTTCAATCTGGCGTCCCAGGGCCAGCAGGTACGGCTTCTGGAACGTTCGGACCTGGGGCGTGAATCGTCCTGGGCCGGTGGTGGGATCGTCTCGCCGCTTTACCCCTGGCGCTACAGCCCGGCGGTCACAGCCCTGGCGCACTGGTCGCAGGATTTCTACCCACAACTGGCCCAGCAACTGTTCAATGCCACCGGTGTCGACCCGCAAGTGCATGTCACCGGCCTCTACTGGCTGGACCTGGAGGATGAAGCCCAGGCCCTGGAGTGGGCCAAGCGTGAAGGCCGGCCGCTGAGTGCTGTGGATATCTCGGCGGTGTATGACGCGGTGCCGGTGCTGGGCAATGGTTTTCAACAGGCGATCTACATGGCCGATGTGGCCAACGTGCGCAACCCGCGCCTGGTCAAATCCCTGAAGGCGGCGTTACAGGCGTTGCCTAATGTGCAAATCGATGAGCAATGCACCGTCAGTGGTTTTATCCGCGAAGGCCAGCAAGTGGTGGGGGTCGATAGCTCGCTGGGCGAGGTTCGCGCTGATCAGGTGGTGCTCTGCGCGGGGGCCTGGAGTGGCGAACTGCTGGGCAGCCTGGGCCTGGAACTGCCGGTGGAGCCGGTGAAGGGGCAGATGATCCTCTACAAGTGTGCTGCCGACTTTCTGTCCTGCATGGTCCTGGCCAAGGGGCGCTATGCCATCCCGCGGCGCGATGGCCACATTCTGGTGGGCAGCACCCTGGAGCATGAAGGCTTCGACAAGACCCCGACCGTTTCGGCCCTGGAGAGCCTCAAGGCCTCCGCGGTCGAGCTGATTCCCGCCCTCGCCGAGGCCGAGGTGGTCGGGCACTGGGCCGGGCTGCGCCCGGGCTCTCCGGAAGGCATTCCCTACGTGGGGCCGGTTCCGGGCTTTGCTGGCCTGTGGCTCAACTGCGGGCACTACCGCAATGGCCTGGTGTTGGCGCCGGCCTCCTGCCAGCTGTTCTGCGACCTGCTGCTGGGGAACCCGCCGATCATCGACCCGGCGCCTTATGCGCCTGAAGGTCGGATCTAGTCCAGCCCGAGCTTCTTCATGCGGTAACGCATCGAACGAAACGACAGGCTCAGCCGCCGGGCCGCCGCCGTGCGGTTCCAGCGGGTTTCCTCCAGGGCCTGGAGCAGCAGCTGGCGCTCCACCTGTTGCAGGTGCAGCGCCAGGTCTAGCTGGGTGGCCGCCGCCGATGATCGGGCTTCAAGGCTGTCGGCTCTGGGCAACTGCAGGTCGTCTGTTTCTATCCAGCGTCCTTCGCATAGGGTCTGCGCCCGTTCCAGCAGGTTTTCCAGCTCTCGCACGTTGCCCGGAAAGTCATAGCGCTCCAGGGCTTGCAGGGCTTCGGGACGTAGCTGGACGGCAGGCTGTCCGCTGTCCCTGGCCAGGCGCTGCAGGACGTGCCCGGCCAGTGCGGGGATGTCGCCACGGCGCTCGCGCAACGCAGGGACTCGCAACTCGATGACGTTCAGGCGGTAGTAGAGGTCCTGGCGAAAGCGTCCGGTCTCTACCTCGTTTTTCAGGTCCTTGTGGGTGGCACAGAGAATCCGCACGTCGACGGTTTTTTCCTGTTGGCTGCCTACAGGGCGCACGGATTTTTCCTGCAAGGCTCGCAGCAGTTTTACTTGCATGGCCAGGGGCAGGTCGGCGACCTCATCAAGAAACAGGGTGCCGCCGTGGGCGGCCAGAAATAACCCGGGCTGATCGCTGACGGCGCCACTGAAGCTGCCTCTGCAATGGCCGAAGAGTTCACTCTCCATCAATTCGGAAGGAATCGCCCCGCAGTTGACCGGGACGAACGGGTATCGGGCCCTGGGGCCAAGCTGGTGGAGCAGGCGGGCGACCCGTTCCTTGCCACTGCCGGATTCACCGCTGATATAGACCGCCGCCAGGCTGTGGGCCAGCTTGTCGATGTGGCGACGCAGGGCATTCATGGGCGCCGAGTCTCCCAGCAATTGCCGGGCTGGGTCATCCGTTGCGCAGTCCGTGGCCTGCTTCAGGCTGGCACCTACCCAAGCGCGCAGTTGCTTGAGGTCCAGAGGCTTGTGCAGCAACTGGCAGGCTCCGGCCTGCAGGGCGCCCGCGCTGGCCTGTGCACAGGCGCCGTTGCTTAGCAGCGCCACAGGAAGGTTGGGGTGGGACTGGCGGATGTGCCGCAGCAGCTCCAGCCCGCTGCCGTCCGGTAGCTGCAGGTCGGTCAGGCACAGGTCAAAGCGCTCCCGGGCCAGGCGGCCACGGGCTTCCTGCAGGGTGCGCGCACTTTGGGTGTGCAAGCGCATTCGGCCCAGAGTGATCTCCACAAGGGCGCGGGTTTCCGTGGCGTCATCGACCACCAGCACCGATTGCCGTGGGTTCATGGCGGCTGCAGTTTTCATCCGTGAGTGAGGAGCGGGCGACAGTGCTCGCCCGATGGGCGTGAACTCAAGTCTAGGCCCGACGGGGTAGCGGCGCAGGGGATGGGCCACTGGTCATCCTGCCGGGCATCCTGAAGGTGCGCGTCGTCGGGACGTTGTGGTGCCCATGGATGGGGGGCTACAGCGCTCTGCCCGAGAGCGAAACGGCGAGTGGGCGCCAACAGGCTATTTTGTCGCCAATTGTTCGGCCGGGGTTGGCACTTGGGCCTTCCCGTTCCTGGGTAGAGGTTCGAAGCCTGGGAGAGGCGAGGGAGGAAGGGGGCGACGAGCCGGTTCATGCGCTGACCAAGGCCTGGAATAGTCCGTGTCAGACGCCATTTTTCGCCCCCGAGTTCCTTGCCTCGGGTATCCGCAGTGGGCCTGGGGGCTCAGCGGTCCTGGTTTCCCGGCCCTTGTTGCAGGTGTGCCTGGCTGCAGTACCACTGTTGCGACTGGCTCAGGGCCCGGTCCTGGGGCAGGTGCACGCCGCAATGGGCGCAACGCACCATGGGCGTAGTGGCCGGTTCATTGGGGGAGCGAGGGGCGGCGACAGGACGCTTGAACTTGCGCCAGAACCATACCGCGGCGGCAATCAGAGCGATCCAGAACAGTAGACGAACCATGGCAACCAGCTTTTTGAAGGGGGAGGGGGCAGTTTAGCCAAGCGCCCGACGGGCGCACAGGCCCATCAGTGTGCGGGCATAAAAAAGGGAGACTTCAAGTCTCCCTTTCCGGCCTGCGGGGTGATCAGTCGAACACGCCGAAGGTCATGTAGCTGAACCAGGAGCGGTCGCTATTGTTGTTGCCGGCAGCCTCGTGCTCTTCTTCCTCGACCACGTCGCCGTTGCTGTCTTTAGGCTTGAGCTCGGACGGAATGGCGTCCTTGGCATCCTGGTACTGCTTCATCACGTCCTGGTTGGCGCGGGTTTCTCCCGGCGGCAGCGGAGGACGGGACTCGATCAGGCCCAGGGTGGCCTTGCTCAGCCACGAACGGTTGTCGGCTTCAGCCACGCGTGGCACGAACTGACCGTCCACCAGGCTAGGGTGGTTGGGGTAGTTGAGCTTGAGAGTTTCCAGGCTGGTGGCAGCCAGTTCATCCAGGTGCAGGCGCTGGTAGGCCTCGGTCATCACCGCCAGGCCGTCGCCGACCGATGGGGTTTCCTGGAAGTTCTCCACTACGTAGCGGCCACGGTTGGCGGCGGCGACATAGGCCTGGCGGGTCAGGTAATAGTCGGCTACGTGGATCTCGTAGGCAGCCAGCAGGTTGCGCAGGTAGATCATGCGCTGCTTGGCGTCCGGCGCGTAGCGGCTGTTGGGGAAGCGGCTGGTCAGCTGGGCGAACTCGTTGTAGGAGTCGCGGGCGGCACCCGGGTCACGCTTGGTCATGTCCAGCGGCAGGAAGCGCGCCAGCAGGCCGACGTCCTGGTCGAACGAGGTCAGGCCCTTGAGGTAGTAGGCGTAGTCCACGTTCGGGTGCTGGGGGTGCAGGCGAATGAAGCGCTCGGCGGCGGACTTGGCGGCCTCCGGCTCGGCATTCTTGTAGTTGGCGTAGATCAGCTCGAGCTGTGCCTGATCGGCGTAGCGACCAAAGGGATAGCGCGATTCCAGGGCCTTGAGCTTGGCGGTGGCGCTGGTATAGCTGTGGTTGTCCAGGTCGGTCTGCGCCTGCTGGTACAACTCGACTTCGCTCAGGTTTTCGTCAACGACTTCCTTCGATGAGCAAGCAGCGGTCAGTGCGAGGATGGCGATCAGCAGCAGGTGTTTCACTTGCATGGCGGCTTGCGTCCCTATGACGGCCGCTGTCTTGGGCGGGGCCGTCCTGTTATGATGAGCGCCCCGTTGAAAGCCTCGGGGCAAAAGACGCCGTATTTAACCACAAGCGCGCAGCCGAAACCAAAGGCTGTGCCGACGCCCAGTCCGAGCATGTCCGATAAAATTGAACTTCGCGCAGAGGTGCCGTCCGAACTGGGCGGTCAACGCCTCGATCAAGTCGCCGCCCAACTATTCGCTGAGCATTCGCGCTCGCGCCTTTCCGCCTGGATCAAGGACGGCCGCCTGACTGTGGACGGAGCGGTCATCCGCCCGCGGGACATCGTGCACGGCGGCTCCATTCTTGAGCTGACTGCCGAGCAGGAGGCCCAGGGCGAGTGGATCGCCCAGGATATCGAGCTGGACATCGTCTATGAAGATGACGACATCCTGGTGATCAACAAGCCTGCGGGCCTGGTGGTGCACCCGGCTGCCGGCCATGCCGACGGCACCCTGCTCAATGCCCTGCTGCATCACATCCCGGACATTATCAATGTGCCGCGGGCCGGTATCGTCCACCGCCTGGACAAGGACACCACAGGACTGATGGTGGTGGCCAAGACCATCCAGGCGCAGACCCAACTGGTGGCCCAGCTGCAAAGCCGCAGTGTCAGCCGCATCTATGAATGCATCGTGATCGGCGTGGTAACCGCCGGGGGCAAGATCAACGCTCCGATCGGCCGTCATGGCCAGCAGCGCCAGCGCATGGCGGTGATGGAAGGCGGCAAGCAGGCCGTCAGCCACTACCGGGTCCTGGAACGTTTCCGTTCCCACACCCATGTGCGGGTAAAGCTGGAAACCGGTCGTACCCACCAGATCCGGGTGCACATGGCCCACATCAACTTCCCGCTGGTGGGGGATCCAGCCTACGGCGGCCGCTTCCGCATTCCGCCGGCGGCGAGCCAGACCATGGTCGACTCGCTGAAGAACTTCCCGCGCCAGGCCCTGCATGCACGCTTCCTGGAGCTGGATCATCCGACCACCGGTATCCGCATGAGCTGGGAATCGCCGCTGCCGGACGATTTCGTCTGGCTGCTGTCGCTGCTCAAGCAGGACCGTGAGGCGTTCATCGGATGAATGACTGGCTGATTCCCGACTGGCCCGCGCCGGCCGGAGTCAAAGCCTGTACTACCACCCGCGCTGGCGGCGTCAGCCTGACGCCGTTCGACAGCCTCAACCTGGGCGACCATGTCGACGATCAGCCGCAAGCAGTGGCCGAGAATCGCCGTCGCCTGAGCGAACACTTCGGCATCGCCCCGGCCTGGCTGCAACAGGTGCACGGGGTGGCCGTGGCCCACGCCGACCCTTCCATGGTCGCGACCGCGGACGCCAGTTGGTCCGCCACCCCGGGCGTTGCCTGTGCGGTGATGACGGCCGACTGCCTGCCGGCACTGTTCTGCAACCATGCCGGAACCCGAGTCGCCGCGGCCCATGCCGGCTGGCGCGGGTTGGCGGCGGGAGTGCTGGAAGCCACCCTCGACAGCCTGCATACGCCCTGCGCCGAGGTGCTGGTGTGGCTGGGGCCGGCCATTGGCCCGCAGCGCTTTGAAGTGGGGCCCGAGGTGCGTGAAGCCTTCGTCGCCCAGTTGCCGGCAGCCGAGCAGGCCTTTGTGCCGAGCGCCAATGCCGGGCGCTTCATGGCCGATATCTATCAGCTGGCGCGCCTGCGACTGGCTGCCTGTGGTGTGACTGCCGTGTACGGTGGCGGCTATTGCACCGTCAGCGATCCCCGCTTCTTTTCCTACCGGCGCAGCCCGCGCACCGGGCGTTTTGCCTCCCTTATCTGGCTTGAGCGCTAGACTAATCTGACTTGTGTCAAGCTGCTGACGCTTGAATCTCCCAGAATCGACCGCATCTAGTGAAACATCTGGCAGGTTTCTCTATTTAGGTGTGTCCATCGCTCCGGCCTGCTCAAAAGGAAGGTGACTAATGCGTATAGACCGATTAACCAGCAAATTGCAGCTGGCCTTATCCGATTCTCAATCTCTGGCGGTTGGCCTCGATCATCCGGCCATTGAACCGGCGCACCTGATGCAGGCGCTGCTGGAACAGCAGGGCGGCTCGATCAAGCCTCTGCTGATGCAGGTGGGCTTCGACGTCAACAGCCTGCGCAAGGAACTGAGCAAAGAGCTCGACCAGCTGCCGAAAATCCAGAACCCCACTGGCGACGTCAACATGTCCCAGGATCTGGCGCGCCTGCTCAACCAGGCCGACCGCCTGGCGCAGCAGAAAGGCGACCAGTTCATCTCCAGCGAGCTGGTGCTGCTGGCCGCCATGGATGAGAACAGCAAACTCGGCAAATTGTTGCTGGGCCAGGGCGTGAGCAAGAAAGCCCTGGAGAACGCCATCAACAACCTGCGTGGCGGTGAGGCGGTGAATGACGCCAACGTCGAAGAGTCGCGCCAGGCCCTGGACAAGTACACCGTCGACCTGACCAAGCGCGCCGAAGACGGCAAGCTTGATCCGGTAATCGGCCGTGACGACGAAATTCGCCGGACCATCCAGGTGCTGCAACGCCGGACCAAGAACAACCCGGTGTTGATTGGTGAACCAGGCGTGGGTAAGACCGCCATCGCCGAAGGCCTGGCCCAGCGGATCATCAACGGCGAAGTGCCCGATGGCCTCAAAGGCAAGCGCTTGCTGTCCCTGGACATGGGCGCCTTGATCGCCGGTGCCAAATACCGTGGCGAGTTCGAAGAACGCCTGAAGTCTTTGCTTAATGAACTGTCGAAGCAGGAAGGGCAGATCATCCTGTTCATCGATGAGCTGCACACCATGGTCGGCGCTGGTAAAGGCGAAGGCTCGATGGATGCGGGCAATATGCTCAAGCCGGCCCTGGCCCGTGGCGAGCTGCACTGCGTGGGCGCCACCACGCTCAACGAATACCGCCAATATATAGAGAAGGACGCAGCCCTCGAGCGGCGCTTCCAGAAAGTGTTGGTGGATGAGCCGAGCGAGGAAGACACCATTGCTATCCTGCGCGGCCTGAAAGAGCGCTATGAGGTGCACCACAAGGTGGCGATCACCGACGGCGCGATCATTGCCGCGGCCAAGCTCAGCCATCGTTACATCACTGACCGGCAACTGCCGGACAAGGCCATCGACCTGATCGACGAGGCCGCCAGCCGCATCCGCATGGAGATCGACTCCAAGCCGGAAGTGCTGGACCGTCTGGAGCGGCGCCTGATTCAGCTCAAGGTTGAATCCCAGGCCCTGAAGAAAGAAGACGACGAGGCCGCGATCAAGCGCCTGGAAAAACTCCAGGAAGAGATTGTCCGCCTGGAGCGTGAATACGCTGACCTGGAAGAAGTCTGGACCTCGGAGAAAGCCGAAGTACAGGGTTCTGCGCAGATCCAGCAGAAGATCGAGCAGTCGCGCCAGGAACTGGAAGCGGCGCGTCGTAAAGGCGATCTCAATCGCATGGCCGAGCTGCAGTACGGGGTGATTCCGGACCTGGAGCGCAGCCTGCAGATGGTCGATCAGCACGGCCACAGCGAGAACCAGTTGCTGCGCAGCAAGGTTACCGAGGAAGAGATTGCCGAAGTGGTGTCCAAGTGGACCGGCATTCCAGTGTCGAAAATGCTTGAAGGCGAGCGCGACAAGCTGCTGAAGATGGAAAGCCTGCTGCACGAGCGGGTGATTGGCCAGAACGAAGCCGTGGTGGCGGTGGCCAACGCTGTGCGCCGTTCCCGAGCCGGGTTGTCCGACCCGAACCGGCCCAGCGGTTCGTTCATGTTCCTCGGCCCGACCGGCGTGGGTAAGACCGAACTGTGCAAGGCCCTGGCGGAATTCCTCTTCGATACCGAAGAGGCCATGGTGCGGATCGACATGTCCGAGTTCATGGAGAAACATTCCGTGGCTCGCCTGATCGGTGCGCCACCAGGCTATGTCGGTTATGAAGAGGGCGGTTACCTGACCGAAGCCGTGCGTCGCAAGCCGTACTCGGTGATTCTTCTGGACGAAGTCGAGAAGGCGCACCCGGATGTGTTCAACATCCTGCTGCAGGTCCTGGAAGATGGCCGTCTGACGGACAGCCACGGGCGTACCGTGGATTTTCGCAATACGGTGATCGTCATGACCTCCAACCTGGGGTCGGCGCAGATCCAGGAGCTGGTAGGGGATCGCGAGGCACAACGTGCGGCGGTGATGGACGCGGTGTCCACCCACTTCCGGCCGGAGTTCATCAACCGGGTCGACGAAGTGGTGATCTTCGAGCCTCTGGCACGGGATCAGATCGCCGGCATCACGCAGATCCAGTTGGGTCGCCTGCGCAGTCGCCTGGCGGAGCGCGAGCTGAGCCTGGAACTGAGCGACGAGGCCTTGGACAAGCTGATCGCTGTGGGTTACGACCCGGTGTATGGCGCACGGCCGCTGAAACGGGCCATCCAGCGCTGGATCGAGAACCCGTTGGCGCAGTTGATCCTCTCCGGCGGTTTCCTGCCGGGAGCTACGGTTACCGCCTCGGTGCAGGACGACGAAATCGTCTTCGCCTGATCGCTGATCGGTGGGTTTATAGAGGAGGCCTCGCATTGCGAGGCCTTTTTTTTCACTAGGGCGTTGAACTGTAAGGAAAAGGCTTGTAAAGTGCGCCCCGCAGTCAGTCACCCCCGAGGTTTTTTCTGTTCAAGAAGAAACCGGCAATGAAGTCGCAAATCATTGTCTTAAAAGCAATTTAAGGGGTTGACAGGGGTTTTTAAGATTGTAAAATAGCGCGCCTCAGAGACATGAACGTAGCGATACGAACAAGTCGAAGAGGATGAAGTAAAAAGTTGTAACTTGAAATATGTAGTTCCGTGATAGCTCAGTCGGTAGAGCAAATGACTGTTAATCATTGGGTCCCAGGTTCGAGTCCTGGTCACGGAGCCAATTTCAAACCGGGGTATAGCGCAGTCCGGTAGCGCGCCTGCTTTGGGAGCAGGATGTCAGGAGTTCGAATCCCCTTACCCCGACCATTTTTGGGTCGTTAGCTCAGTTGGTAGAGCAGTTGGCTTTTAACCAATTGGTCGTAGGTTCGAATCCCACACGACCCACCATTTTTGAAACCAGTTAGCGCTGGAATCGAATCTTAAGAACAGAGGCCAAAAGCGCTGTTCGAAGAAGGCGCCTCTAGAAGGTGCCTTTTTTTTACCGGGGTATAGCGCAGTCCGGTAGCGCGCCTGCTTTGGGAGCAGGATGTCAGGAGTTCGAATCCCCTTACCCCGACCATATTCACGAAAAAGGGCACCTCATTGAGGTGCCCTTTTTCGTATGTCCGTGGAAAAGTTCGCAGCCCCGCTGGCGTCGAGCCTGGGTAGGGTACCTACGGCCCTTGATGCCTCGATTGTGCTTGTGCTGAATGTTCTCCGTCACTGTATTTGGCTGATGACTCGAGTCATGGCTGAAGCGGCGAGCCTTTTCTGTGGGGGAGGGCGTTTTCCAGGCAGTTGAGTCAACTGCCAATGATGTTGTACCGCGGCCCGTACGGCAGCCCGGTGATATTGCACGCGCCGTGCTCGTCGACGATCAGGATGTCGTGTTCCCGATAACCGCCGGCACCGGGCAGGCCTTCGGGCAGCCTGATCATCGGTTCGATGGACACCACCATGCCGGGCTCAAGAATGGTCTCCACATCCTCACGAAACTCCAGCCCGGTCTCGCGCCCATAGTAGTGGTTGAGGATGCCGAACGAATGGCCATAGCCGAAGGTACGGTATTGCAGCAGGTCGTGTTCCAGGTAGAGGGCGTTCAGTTGTCGAGCGATATCGCTGCAGCGTGCGCCGGGCTTGACCAGTTGCAGCCCGGCTTCATGCACCTGGACGTTGATCTCCCACAATCGTAGGCAGGCGTCGGGGCAATGGCCGAGGAACAGCGTGCGCTCCAGGGCGGTGTAGTAGCCGGCGATCATCGGGAAGCAGTTGAGGCTCAGCACTTCTCCTGGGCTGACCCGTCTCGAGGTCAGTGGATTGTGGGCGCCATCGGTATTGAGCCCGGACTGAAACCAGGTCCAGGTATCCATCAGTTCGGCCCCCGGAAACGCCTCGGCAATCGCCCGCACCATGGCCTGGGTGGCGTGTCCGGCCACTTCGTATTCCGGTACCTGGTCGTGCAGGGCTTCGATGGCGGCGGCCCCGCCGATGTCTGCAATCCGCGCACCCTGGCGGATCAGCGCTTGCTCTTCGGCGGACTTGAGCATGCGCAGGTTCATGCAGGGCGCGGCGATGTCCAGTAACTGTGCCTGGGGATAGAGCTCGGCAAAGGCCCGGTGATTGGGCAGGGTCAGATGATCGAACTCCAGCCCCAGGCGCGAAGCGCGGGGCAGGGCCTGCTTGACCGCGACGAAGAAATTGCCCCGCTGCCAGTCGGTGTAGATCACCTGGGCATCGCAGGTCGCCCGCCGCCCCGGTTGGCCGCCGTCGATATTGGCGCTGATCAGCACGCTGTGGTCCTGGGTCACCACGAGGGCGTACTGGCGGCCGAAGGAGCAATACAGGAAGCCGGCGTAGTAGTTGATGTTGTGGTACGAGGTGAACAGCGCGGCGTCAATGTCCTGTTGCGCCATGTAGGCCCGCAGGGCGCCCAGGCGTCGAGCGTATTCTTTGGGGGAGAAGGTGGCAGGGGCTTTGTCACCGTTGTGCAACTCAAGCGTCTGGGGCATCTGCATGGCCTGGGTCCTTGTCTGCTATGAGCGATGCATGGCGCCACACGGGGTGGGCCGTGACACTGCATTGCAGCAGATAGGGCGGGGGCAGGCATGTGCGGTACCGACCTTGAGCTGGTTGTCAGCGCTGTTTTGCGGGTCATGGCCATGGGCGCCGATGACGCTGGGGCAAGCGCTGGTTGTGCCGCAAACCTGGTATTTCTTATAGGTTTTGCCTGGCCCGTTGCTGCCGGGCGTGGCATTCTGGCCCTTCGCTGTTAAGGATCAACAGTAAGGAAGCGGCAAGGATGCAGAGCAGGCTCGCGGAATTTGATACCCATCTTTTGTCCGGAAACTCGCTGCATGAGCGAATGACGGGAACCATGACACTGGCCTCGGAACTGGGTTTCGATGCCCTGGTTTATGACTACAGCCCGGTGCCTTTCGATCAGGCAGGCGAGCTGATCATCCCCAGTGCCATGGTCTGCAATACCCCCAGAGACTGGCTGGAGCTCTGGTGCGATCAGGGTTACTACCATATCGACCCGGTCCAGCAGGTTGCTCTGGACAGCTCCTCGCCCTTTATCTGGTCCTACAAGCCCGAGGCGGAAACCGTCCTGCGTCAGGCCCTCGGGCAGCAGCACGCTCCGGTATCCAGTTACCTGCACCATCATCAAATGGCCCACGGCATGACCGTGCCCATCCATTTACCCAGGGGCGGTTTCGCCAGCCTCACCGGTTTGCGCTCCGGCAATGCCACGGTGGCATTACAGGACTTGCAACAGGTTCAGGGCCACTTCACCCTGCTTGCTCATGCGTTGCAGGAGCATCTCTATCCACAGCTCAGCAAATGCGTTCGCAGTTATCCGGTTGATCTGACCCGGCGTGAACGCGAGTGCCTGAAATGGGCTGCAGAGGGCATGACTTCCGGCGAGATTGCCGAGCGCCTGCAGCGTTCGCAGGCCACGATCAACCTGCACCTGACCTCGGCGATGCACAAGCTGGGCGCCAGGAATCGGGTTCAGGCGGTGGTTCGCGCGGTTCACTATCGCCTGCTGGGTAACTGAGGCGAGTAGCACAGGCTCTGCCGCACTGGAGGCGTCGGAGCGCGGAACGGAAGATTGAACGACACAGGCTGATTGTCATCAGGGAGCGATGCGCAATGAATGCAAGCAAACCACCACTGGAAGGCTATGCCTCCTTTGGCGTCCATCAGACGTGGTATCGGGTCACCGGGGATCTGCACAGCGGACTTACGCCCCTGGTGATTCTGCACGGCGGTCCGGGCTGCACCCATGACACCCTGGACGCCTTCAGGGATGTGGCCGCCAGTGGTCGGGCGATCGTTCAATTCGATCACCTGGGAAGTGGCCTCTCCACTCGTCTGGATGGCAAGCCGCCGTCGTTCTGGAGCCTTGAATTCTACCTGGAGCAGCTGGACAACCTCCTGGACCACCTGCGCATCAGCCAGGACTACGCCCTGCTGGGTCACTCCTGGGGAGCTGCGCTGGCCAGCGAGCACGGGGTGCGCGCGCCGGCCGGCTTGCGTGCGCTGATCCTGGCCAATGCGCCAGCCGACATGCGCACCTGGGAAGCCGAGACCCTGAAACTGCGCGCAGCCCTGCCTGAGGAAGCGTTGCAGGTGCTGGCCTGGCATGAGCAGCCGGGCTCCCCTCGTGGCGCCGAATATGTGCAGGCCTGGCAGTTGTACTTTGAACGGCATGTATGTCGGCTGCGCCCGTGGCCTGAAGAGGTGGCGCGGATGTTTGCCCAGGGCCGTGGTACCGATGGCGCGGAGCGGGGGGGAGGTTTTCCGCTGATGGACAACCTGCGGGACTGGAGCATCGTCGAGCGCCTGGAACGCATCGAGGTGCCGACGCTTTTGATCTGTGGCCGCTACGATGAAGCCACGCCAGTTGTGGTCAGACCCTACCTGGAGAAGATTCCCGGCATTCGCCTGGCGTTGTTCGAACACTCCAGCCACATGCCCCACGTCGAGGAGCGGGTCGCCTGCATGGGCACCGTCGTGAATTTTCTCGATGAATGCCTGTAACCGCACGCCAGCAGCCCCCGCTACGTTACGTAGCGGGGGGCGTGGTTTTTCAGGGGCCTAGTGCAGCTTCAGGCGTGGATCGGTACCGCGGCCGATTCGGCTGCCAAGCATCAGCATCGCGGTGCGGAAGACTCCGTACAGCGCCATCTGGTGCATGCGATACAGCGAGATGTAGAACATCCGCGCCAGCCAGCCTTCGAGCATCACGCTGCCAGTGAGGTTGCCCATCAAGTTGCCCACCGCCGAGAAGCGCGACAGCGAGATCAGTGAGCCGTAGTCGGTGTACTTGTAGGTCGGCAGGTCCTTGCCTTCGATGCGCAGCTTCAGCGACTTGGCCAGCAACGAGGCTTGCTGGTGCGCGGCCTGGGCCCGTGGCGGCACATTGCGGTCGCTGCCTGGTTGCGGGCAGGCGGCGCAGTCGCCGAAGGCAAAGATGTTCTCGTCGCGAGTGGTCTGCAGGGTCGGTAGTACCTGCAGTTGGTTGATGCGGTTGGTCTCCAGGCCGTCGATGTCCTTGAGGAAGCCTGGCGCGCGAATGCCCGCGGCCCAGACCTTGAGGCTGGCGGGAATGGTCTGGCCGTCGGCGGTGATCAGGCTGTCGGCGGTCACTTCGCTGACCGAGGCGTTGGTCAGCACCTTGACCCCGAGTTTCTCCAGGGTTTTGTGCACCGGGCCGCTGATGCGTTCGGGCAGGGCAGGCAGCACCCGTGGCCCGGCCTCGATCAGGGTGATGTGCATGTTTTCCGGGAGAATCCGGTCCAGCCCGTAGGCCGCCAGTTCATGGGCCGCGTTGTGCAGTTCTGCCGCCAGTTCCACGCCAGTGGCGCCGGCGCCGACGATGGCCACGCTGATCTGCTCCACGGCATCGGTCTGCCCGGCATGGGCTCGCAAGTAGTGGTTGAGCAGTTGCTGGTGGAAACGCTCGGCCTGCTTGCGGGTGTCGAGGAACAGGCAATGCTGGGCCGCGCCCTGGGTGCCAAAGTCGTTGGTGGTACTGCCCACGGCGATCACCAGGGTGTCGTAGCCCAGCTCCCGGGCCGGCAACAGCTCCACGCCTTCTTCGTCGTAGGTGGCGGCCAGTTGGATCTTCTTGCGCTGCCGATCGAGCCCGCTCATGCGGCCCAGCTGGAACTCGAAGTGGTTCCATTTTGCTTGGGCGACGTAGTTGAGTTCGTCTTCGGAAGAGTTCAGCGAACCGGCAGCCACTTCGTGGAGCAGCGGTTTCCAGATGTGGGTCAGGTTGGCGTCCACCAGCATCACACTGGCGGTGCCGCGCTTGCCCAGAGTCTTACCCAGGCGGGTCGCCAACTCCAGGCCGCCGGCGCCGCCGCCAACGATGACAATACGATGAGTCATGGGGATATCTCGCAAGGCTAAAAGAAATCGGTGCAGTCAACCGAGCGAGCGCGAAGCAGCTCATAGCGTCAGGTAACTGATGAAACGGCTCAACAGGCCCAGGGCGACAGTCACCGCAATCACCACCACGAGGAGCATCCACGGCCGGAAGGGCCGGCGCTCGACTCGATGCTGGGGCAGTTGCAGGTATTCTTCGACATGGCGTTGGTCGTCGGGGTTCAGGCGGCTGCTCATAAAAGACCTCGTCAGATAGACGTCGCAACGTTGAGGAATGTTACAGCGCGGTGTTATCCGGCATGAACGGAGCATAGCCGCTGCCGCGTGAGGGCTCGCTGGCACGGGCCCGGCGTTGGCAGGCAAGTGTGCTTTTTTACCATTGCCGGGCGGATTGCGCCATGGCTACACAGGCCGCATTGACCGGCGTTACAAACTGATGCCGACGTCGAAGAGGATGCTGCGGCCCAGGTTGCTGCGCAGGAACTCCGGCGCATCCGGGTGGGCGAACAGCACGCGGGCGAACGTCGGCCCCACCAGGGACAGCGAGCGCCAGCCCTGGCGCAGGTATTCGGTGGGGGGCGGGAAGTGGCTGTTGAGGTCCAGGACTTCGCGTTTCAGGGCGGCGAAGGCAATGATGTCCAGCTCGCCGAGGTTCATTCCGCGCTCCTGATAGTTGTGGGCCTTCTTGCGCAAGGTCGGTGCCAGGCGCAGCAACAGTTCGCTAGCCGGGATGCGCTTGGGCTTGGCTTCGCGGCGCACCAGCTGGCTCAGGGAGAACGCGCTGCGCCGGCGCTGCAATTCGTCGCGCCATTCATCGTTGAGCCTGCGGCCTTCGTCGAGGACGAAGAACACTTCGAAGCTGGCCTCGCGAAACAGCACATCGGGGGGCTCTTGCCCGGCGGCGGTGAACTCGTCGTTGCGGTAGGGAATGTTCAGGCCTTGCAGCAGGCGCTGGCAGACCCAACGCTCACGCTCCCATTTGCGGGCATTGGACAGGAACGCGTTGGCTTGTTCGGCCTGGATGGTAAGCAGGCGCAAAAAATCTGAGTCATCCATACCCCAAGCTTAGCGCTCAAATATGACCTTAAAAACCACGGCCGTGCAAAAACCTCCGCAGGCGTTGCCGGCAACCTCGCTGGAGCCTGCCCAAGGGCGGTGTAGACTGTTTGCCGTCCAACCATTCGATAAGGAGTGCGCAGTGAAGCGCTGGTCAATGCTGTTGCTGGCCCTGTTGCCGTTGTGGGCCCAGGCCCTGGAAATAGGAGAGCGCCTGGCGCCCTGGACCCTGCTGGATCAATTCGACCAGCCCTACAGCCTCGATTCCCAGGCGCGGATCCTGTTGGTGGCACGCAGCATGGACGCCGCCAAAGTGGTGAACGCGGCGCTCAAGGACAAACCCAAGGGCTACCTGCAGGAGCGCCACGGGGTGTTTGTCGCCGATATCCAGCGCATGCCGACAGTGATCGCCAAACTGTTTGCGGTGCCGGCCATGAAGGATTACCCCTACCGAGTGATGCTCGATCGCGATGGGCGCGTGGCACCACGCTATCCCGCCGCCGAGGATCAGGTGCTGTGGCTGCAGCTGCAGGATGGGCAACTGGTCGCCCGGCAGGCGTTCGCCACGGCCGCGCAATTGGCTGCGGCGCTGGAGCGGGCCCAGCCATGATCAGCGCGGCGCTGCTGTCGCCGCAAAGCCTGATTGGCGGCTGGCTGCTGTATGTGCCAGTACTGATCTGGGCGGTACTGCGGGCGCCCTGGGTCGAGCTGTTTACCGACAGCCGGCGCCAGCACTTGCTGTTTGGCACGGTGTTCGCCTTGTTTCTGCTGTGGCTGGTGCGCCGGGATTTCGACACCGGGGTCTCCTACCACTTCATCGGCATGACCGCAGTAACCCTGCTGCTGGACTGGCCGCTGGCGATAGTTGGCGGCTTGATCGCACAGTTGGGCCTGCTGGCCCTGGGCCGGCAGGACCTGGCGGCGCTGGGGGTCAATGGAGCCTTGCTGATCCTGCTGCCGGTGGCGGTCACCGAGGCCTGCGCCTGGCTGGTGGAACGGGCCCAACCGCGCAGTCCCTTCGTCTATATCTTCTGCTCGGGGTTCTTTGCCGCGGCACTCTCGGCATTGTTATGCCTGCTCTGCGGCCTGGGCCTGCTGTGGTTCGACGAACGCTTTGCCATGCCCGAATGGCTGGAAGATTTTGTCGGCTACCTGTGGCTGATCATCTTCCCGGAAGCCTTTATCAACGGCATGGTGATCAGCGCCCTGGTGGTGTTCTGCCCGGAATGGCTGGAAACCTTCAACCGCACCCGCTACCTGTCGGCGCCCTGGAAAGACGAGGATCCGCGCCCTTGATCCATATCAATCCACGGTGTTTTGCCGGGCTGCATGCTCGGTAAAAATCTCAGGAGTGCGGTCATGAGTGTCTACCAGTGGGCCCGGCAGGAAGTGCGCGACAGTCTGCACAATGCTCAGCAGGAAGGTTTTGAACCGGGGTTGAGCCTGCGCGCCCTGCTCAGTGCGGTGGTGCAGCAAAGCAAGAGTGTGCGCAGCATCGAGGACCTGGCAGACGAGCTGCAGTTTCTAGCGGAGAACCTCGACGACGATCAGGACTACAGCTTCATGCGGCCCTGACCGGCGCCGGGGTGAGCACTCAGTGAGCGCGAGGGGGCAGCTCTTCGGAGAACAGCTCGTCCTCGGCATCCGGGCTCACCGGAATCTTGTGCTCCTCGGCAGCCCAGGCGCCCAGGTCGATCAGCTTGCAGCGATCGGAACAGAAGGGCCGGTTGATGTTGGTCGCGGTCCATTCCACAGGGGCGCCACAGGTTGGGCATTCGACGGTCAGGGGTTGGCTCATGACTGGCCTCCACGCAAAGTTAGGTAAAAGTGATGCAGGCGCTCGACCTCGCTGCGCAACCAGGCGTGGTCGCGGTCGTTGACCAGCACGTCATCGGCATGGCGCAGGCGTTCCTCACGGCTGGCCTGGGCCTGGAGAATCGCCTGGACCTGCTGTTCGCTGATCTGGTCGCGCTGCAGGGTACGCTCGATCTGCAGTTGCTGGGGCACGTCGATCACCAGAATCCGCTGGGTCATCCGCGACTGGCCGGATTCGATCAGCAGCGGCGACACCAGGATTGCGTAGGGCGATTCGGCGCGGGCCAGGTGGCTGACAATTTCCTCGGCGATCAGCGGGTGCAGCAGGGCCTCCAGCCAGCGACGCTGTTCGGGTACCTCGAAGATCAGCTTGCGCAGAGCCGCGCGATCCAGTTGGCCGTCGGCCTGCAGCACGCCTTGGCCAAAGTGCCGGGCAATCTGTTCCAGGGCCGGGCGGCCGGGCTCCACTACCCAGCGGGCGGCATGATCGGCATCGATCACATGTACCCCCAGGTCGATGAAGTGCTGGGCGGCGGCACTTTTGCCGCTGCCGATGCCGCCGGTCAGGCCGAGGGTCCAGGGTGTGTTAACGGAGCGAGTCATTGGAAACCGACAAACTGCAGATAGAAGTCGGTTATTTGACCACCCCAGAGCAAGGCAATCCAGCCGGCAATGGCCAGAAAGGGTCCAAAGGGGATTGGCGTCGAGGTCTTTTCCCGGCGCAGGCGCAGCAGGATCGTGCCGAGAATCGCCCCCAACAGGGATGACAGCAGCAGGGTCAGCGGCAGGATCTGCCAGCCGCCCCAGGCCCCGAACAGGGCCAGCAGCTTGAAATCACCGTGGCCCATGCCCTCCTTGCCGGTCAGCAGCTTGAACAGCCAGAACACCGACCACAGGAACAGGTAGCCGATCACCGTCCCCCACAGCGCATCCTCCAGGCTGATCAGCAGGCCGAAACTGTTGGCGATCAGCCCCAGCCACAACAGTGGCAGCACCAGCACATCCGGCAGCAACTGGTGATCGGCGTCGATCAGGCTCATTGCCAGCAGCCCCCAACTGAGGATCAGCATCAGCCCGGCCGCCCAGCCGAAGCCGAAGTGCCAGGCGATAAAACCCGAGATCAGCCCGCAAGCCAGTTCGGTCAACGGGTAGCGCGGGCTGATGGAGCTATTGCAGTGGGCGCAGCGGCCACGCAGCCACAGGTAACTGAGCAGCGGAATGTTTTCCCAGGGGCGGATTGCCTGCGCACAGTGCGGGCACTGGGAGCGCGGCAGCATCAGGTTATAGGGCGCAGTCACTGGTTCCGGCTCCAGCCCCAGCACGTCGCGGGCCTGGGCTCGCCAGTCGCGTTCGAGCATTTTCGGCAGGCGCCACACCAGCACGTTGAGAAAGCTGCCGACGATCAGGCCCAATACCAGGGCCGCAGCCACGAATGCCATGGGGTAGAGAGTGAGGGCGTCAGTCAGGGGCATGTTCAGATCGCTGTACCGAGTTGGAAGATAGGCAGGTACATGGCAACCACCAGGGCGCCGACGATACCCCCCAGGACCACCATGATCAACGGCTCCATGAGGCTGGTCAGGCTGTCCACCAGGTTGTCCACCTCGACCTCGTAATGGATCGCGACTTTTTCCAGCAGATGATCCAGGGTTCCGGACTCTTCGCCGATGGCGGTCATCTGGATCGCCATGGTCGGGAAGACGCCGCTGGCGCGCATGGCAAAGTTCAATTGCATGCCGGCGGCGACCTGCTGGCGGATCCGTTGCACCGCTTGCCTGAAGACAGGGTTGCCGCTGGCTCCGGCCACTGAATCCAGGGCCTGTACCAGGGGAACGCCGGCGGCGAAGGTGGTGGCCAGGGTCCGTGCGTAGCGGGCCACCGCGGATTTATGCAGCAGTGGCCCGGCCAGGGGCATGTGCAAAAGGCCGACATCCAGGCGGTCACGCAAGCTCGGGGAGCGCTGATAGGCCAGGCGCGCTGCGAGCCCGCCCAGCACACCGGCAGCCAGCAGCAGCGCCCCCTGCTGCTGGATGAAATGTGACAGAGCGATGACCCACTGGGTGAGCAGTGGCAGCTCGGCATTGAAACCGGCGAACAAGCTCTGGAACTGGGGGACCACCTTGAGCAGCAGGATGCTGCTGACCACGACCGCCACGCCGATCACCGCCAAGGGATAGACCATGGCTTTCTTCAGCCGCGCCTTCAGGTTCTCGCTCTTTTCCTTATAGGTGGCGACTCTTTCCAGCAGGGTATCCAGGGCGCCGGCCTGCTCGCCGGCGTCCACCAGGTTGCAGTACAGCGGGTCGAAGTGGCGCGGCTGTCTGCGCAATGCCGTGGCCAGGCTGGAGCCGGCCTCGATGTCGCGCTTGAGGCTGGCCAGCAGTTGACGCATCTGCGGATGCTCGAAACTTTCGGCAATGATGTCGAAGGATTGCAGCAGCGGCACCCCGGCCTGCATCAGCGTGGCCAACTGCCGGGTGAGCAGGGCAATGTCCCGTGCCCCTACTCGCTGATGCAGGCGCAGCCAGCCCTTGGGTTTGCGTCGGACTCGGGTTGGGGTGATGCCCTGTCTGCGCAATTGCGCCCTGATCAGGGCCGGGGTCGCGGCGCTGAGTTCTCCGGTGAGGGGGCGGCCCTGGCTGTCGGTGCCGTGCCAGAGATAGACACTGGTCGCGGGTGCTTTTACCGCCATGGTTCGATCCTTGGTGCAAGGGTGGATAGGGAGGCGCAAGCGCCCTGCTGTGTTCGAACGGGTGATAGATCACCCTGACCCCCGGACGTTCCTTGGTGGGGGCGCGAGCCGACTGTCGGGTCGCCATGCACCTGTCCAAGCCTAGCTGGCGAGGCGCTGCCCGAGAGGGGCAGGGGCTGACGAAATTTGTCAGTTTGTGCGACTCCTTGCGCTCAAGGCCATGGGCTATCGCGCCTGCAGGCCACGTAATCCGTGGGTTATCCCCTGGCACAGGCTGTGCTTCACGCCTTTGTGCTCATGCAACATTCGTCCATGCCAGGAGGCAACCCATGAAACATCAATCCGGTTTTACCCTGATCGAATTGCTGGTGGTGGTAGCCATCATCGGCATCCTCGCCACCGTGGCGATGCCGATGTATGCCAAGTACCAGGCGCGGGCCAAGGTGATTGCCGCCCTGGCCGAGGCGTCGGCCCTGAAGGTCAACGTCGAGGATCTGCTGAACCAGGGGACCGATCCGACCCTGGCCCTGGCCGGGGGCACGGCCCAGACCGCCAACTGCCGGATGAGTGCCGGCGGGACGGCGGCCACCGGTGAAGGAAGCATTGGCTGCACCCTGCTCAATGCGCCGGGGCCGGTGCTGAACAAGACCCTGACCCTGACCCGTTCGGCGACTTCAGGATGGACATGCACCACCACTGTGGAGGCCGACTATGCGCCCAAAGGCTGTGGTGCGGAGGGGGCTTGAGGAGGCTTTTCACGATTGGCCAGGCCGCGCTGAAAAAGCCGCAACTTGCATGCAGATTGGCGGGCAGTCATGCATTTTGCATGATGCCGAATTATTTTGGATTTTATAACTTATTGATTTTTATGAATATTTATAGGCTCCCAGACTTGGCACAGCACCTGCAATATCCCTCATAACCCTGTTGCCAGGACACGGCGCAGGCTTTCTTAAAGAACAGGAGTTACTCGTATGAAGAAGTTCGCTATCGCTGCCGCAACTGCTACCGCTCTGACCCTGACCATGGCTAACGCAGCATTTGCGCAGACCACTCAAAACACCCAGTCGCCCATGGTGGTGGCTGCCGGTGAAGTGACCAAGGCCAAAGAGGCCACCTCCGATACCTGGATCACCACCAAAGTGAAAAGCGATCTGGTAACCGAGAAAGGCATTCCTGGCACCGACATCAAGGTTGAAACCAACAAGGGCGTTGTTTCGCTGTCGTCCACTGTTGCGGTAACCGAGGCTCAGAAAGCTACCGCCGTGGCCATCACCAAGAAAATCAAAGGCGTCAAGGCAGTTTCTGCTGACGGCCTGAAAGCCGAGTAACACTCACGCTTCTCGCCTGGACAGGGAGAGGGTGCGGTAGACGAGCCGAGTGATACGTCTGCCGCTTCTCAAAAGGGTTCATGCGGAAGATCACAGGGAAGTGATCATTACAGGCCCCGGCACTGAGTGTCGGGGCCTGTTCTATTGTGGGCGCCAGGCAGGCGCTGCAGGAGATACCGGCCGGGCTGGGTGGAGCCCGGCGCGAGAGGTTTATTCGCTGTCCAGGTGCAGCGGGGTGACGACCCGGCCATCGCTTTCGGCCTGGCCCAGGTTGGCATCGATGAAGTAGACCCGGTCGTCGGCCAGTTGGCCCTTGTCCACCAGGAAGTCCTTGATGCTGCTGGCGCGCTCCTGACCCAGTTGTCGCAACAGCACGTCGCTGCTGCTCCAGAACTTGATCAAACCTTCACGCAGCTTGGCGCTGCGTTCGTCGCGGCTGAGCTGGGTCCATTCCGCCGGCGGCTGCTGTTTCAGGCGGGTGCGGTAGATGCCTTCCAGCAGAGGGGCTTTTTCGCCCTCGGGAACCTGCAGCAGGGACGCCTGGGCGGGGACCTTGTCACCGCGGCGCTGGAGGATCTTGTAGTAGTTGTACTGGTATTCGCGCTCCAGCCGCTGCTCGGCGATCAGCGGGCCGTCACTGCTCTGGGCGCTGGTACCTTCGATTTCCAGGCGCAGGGTCGGACGCTCCTTGAGCGCCTTGGCCAGGGTGGTCAGGGCCGACTCGGATTCCTTGCTCAGGTCGCTGGAGCCTGGAGCGAAGGACACGTTGCTCAGGTCTTCCGAGCCACCACCGCTGACCAGCCCGCCAATGAACTTGAAGGGTGCCTGGGCGGCGCGCAGCACCAGATTGCGCAGGGTCTGCCAGACAATCGGCATCACGCTGAACTGCGGGTTGTTCAAATCACCGGAGATAGGCAGCTCGATGGAGATCTTGCCGTCCGTATCTTTCAGCAAGGCCACTGCCAGGCGGATCGGCAGATCCACGGCGTCCGGGCTGTCGACCTTTTCCCCCAGTTGCAACTGCTCGACCACCAGTTTGTTCTCGGCCTTGAGCTGGCCCTTGGTGATCATGTAGTGCAGGTCGAGGTTGAGCCGGCCCTTGCGGATGCGGAAACCGGCGAATTTCCCGGAGTAGGGGGTCAGGGTGGTCAGTTCAACTCGTTTGAAGCTGGTGGCGATATCCAGGGCGGCCATCGGATCGAACGGGTTGACGCTGCCCTTGATGGTCACCGGCGCATAGCGGTCGACCTTGCCCTTGACGTCCACGTCTGCCGGCTTGGCCTGGCGGCTGTCGATGGTGCCGACATGGCCGTTGAGCTGCTGGATGGCGGTAGCGAAGTTAGGCGTCAGGCTCAGGTCGGCGAAGTTCGCCGAACCGTCGTTGATGGCGATTTCACCGATGTGGATGCCCAGGGGCTTGCTTGAGCTGGGCTCGGACTTCGTCGAGGATTTGCCACCACTGCTGGGTGGTTGTGGAATCAGCAGGTCGTCGATATTGGTGGTGCGGTCATCGTTGATGATGAAGCGTGCATAGGGCTGCATCAGGTTGACCCGGCTGATGGTCAGGCTGTCACCGTGCTGATAGTTCAGGCCTTCGACCACCACTTGTTTCCATTTCACGAAGTCGCGGGTCTTGAGGGTGTCCAGGGTGTGCAACTGGTCCACATTGGCCCGGCCGGTGACGCTGAAAGTCAGGGGTTCGACTTTCTTCAGGTCCACTGCCAGGTCACTGCCGAGCATGCCGCTGCGCAGTTCCAGGCGGATGAACGGGCTGATATAGGACTGGGCGACGCGCAGGTCGATGTCCCGGGTCTGCACCTTGAGTTTGGCGCTGACGGGGTTGAGGTTGACCTCGCCAGTGGCGTTGACCTTGCCTTGTTTGCCCAGGCCAGTATCGAGCTTGAGGGTGAAGGGCGACTGGTTGAGGCTGTCGAAGTTCTGCAGGTCCAGGTTCAGCGGCCCCAGCTCCAGGGCTACGGCGGGCTTGGCCTTGCGATCGGCCAGGTGCACCTGGTAGTTGCGCAGTTGCACGTCCTTGAGCAGCACCTGCCAGGGTTTGCTCGGTACTGCCGGTTCCTTGGGGGCGTCGGCGGCGGCCGGCTCGGGTTTTGGCGCCGGTTTGGCCGGCTGACTGGCGAAGAGCTTTTGCCAGTCCAACTGGCCGTCGGCTTCAAGGGCGGCCCAGGTTTCGAGCTTTTGGCTGCGGACCTTGCCGACAATCACGTGCTGCTTGGCCAGGTCGACTGTGGTTTCGCTGACGTCCAGGCGCTCCAGACGCGCCAGTGGGCGACCGTCCGGGGCCTTGATGGCAAAGGGCGCGACGCTGATGGAGGTGTTGTCCAGCAGCAGCTCGGTTTCCTTGGTCAGGCTGAATTTGTAGTGGGTACTGAGGTTGACCACGCCGTCTTCCAGCACCAGCGGCACCGCATCGCGCACATAGGGCCACCAGGCTTTCATCTTGCCGTCGGTGACTTTCAAGGTGCCTTCGGAGGTCAGCGGCGTCACGCTGAAGTTGCCGCTCCAGTCGATCTGCCCGCCCTCGGGGCCGGTGGCCACCAGCGTCATGTCGGCGCTGTCGTCCGGCAGGGTACTGAGGTTCTTCAGCTCAAAATCGAGCTTGTTGTAGAGGAATTCGATGGGTTCGCTGGGGCGCAGGTCCTGGAAATGCAGGTAGCCGCCGGCCAGATTGATGCGTTCGATGCGTACCGGGAAGGGTTTGGCGTTGGGGTCGCTTGGGGTCGGTTCGCTGGCCGGCAGCTTGAACAGGGCCAGGAGGTTGAGCTTGCCTTCCTTGTCGAAGAGGATTTCGGTCTTGGGCTGGTCCAGCTCGACATCCGCCAGGTGCAGCGCACGTTTCCACAGGCTGTCCAATTGCAGATTGGCGTAGAGGCGATCGAAGGCGATCTGCTCCTTGCCAGGTTCACCGATGCTCAGGCCCCAGAGGGTCAGCTCCAGGCTGAAGGGATTGAGCTCGATGCGCTGGATATGGGCTGGGGTGGTGGCGTAGTTGGCCAATTGCTGGTTGGCCACCCGCAAGGCAATGCCCGGCAGAATCAGAAAGCCCAGCAGACTGTAAAGGGCGAGAGCGGTCAACAAGGCGCAAAGAGCGCGAATCAATCCTTTGGTCATGCGAGGCTTCATCTATCTGAATCGGAAGTGCCTTGGAGTATGGCACGCGTTTACGGTTCCGAAACCACTCCAGTCTTCAGGATTGTTCAGATTTCCTGCTCTTGGTCAAAGTTGCAGGATCAAGGTTTTCAGTGGGGGTTGCCCGTCTTGGGAAGGGAAGTCCACGGCGGGTACCAAGACCTGGCAGTCGCGCACCGGACGCCCGGCCTTCTCGGCGCAGCGCAATACTTGTTCACGCCAGTCCGGCATCGAGACCTTGGCCAGGTTGTTGCAGCAGATCAGCACGCCGTCTTCGGCGGTGGCCAGCAGTGCCGGCTTGAGTAGGCTCTGGTAATCACGCAGCAGGTCGACCGTACCGAAGGCGCTCTTGGCCCAGGCTGGCGGGTCCAGCAGTACCAGGTCGTACTGGCGCTGTTCAAGGCGCGGATAGCTGGGCAGTTTCTGCCCGCGGCGCTGGCTGATGGGCAGGCCCGCCAGTTGGCGGATGGCCGGGAAATAGTCCGACTGCACGAACTGCATCTGTGGCAATTGCGGGTTGAGCTGGCCGTTCTCCCGTCCGACGGCCAGGTTGCCCTCGGCGAAGTCCAGGTTGCACACCTCGCGCGCGCCGCCAGCTGCGGCGCTGAGGCCTACGCCACAGGTGTAGGCGAAGAGGTTGAGCACGCTTTTACCCGCGCTGTGTTGCTTGACCCAGCCACGGGCGTTGCGCAGGTCGAGAAACAATAGTGGGTCCTGCCCGGCGTGGCGTCCACGCACGCGGTAATTCAGGCCCCATTCGTGGCCAACCAGGTCCTCGAGGGCAGCCTCTTCGGCGCGGTACACCGAGTCTTCGCGGTCGATCCGCGAGTTGCCCCGGGAGCGGTCGTTGTAGACCAGCAGGGTCGACAGGTTCAGATGCTGATTGATGCTGTCGTGCAGTTGCAGCAGGGCGTCGCGTTCCAGCGTCTGGTGAAAGCTCTGTACCAGCAATTGCGGGCCATAGCGGTCGATGGTCAGGCCGCCGGCACCCTCCTGGCTGCCGTGGAACAGGCGATAGCAGTCGGTGCCTTGCTGATGCAGCTCGGCGAGCAGGTCCTGGCGGTGATCGAGAGCGGCGCGCAGCGCCTGATTCAAGGAGGACATGCGGAGCGCCTTGGAGCTGAGGAGTGAGGCGCGGCAGTTTACCAGCGTCCCGTCCGTTGTAGGAGCCAGCTTGCCGGCAAAGACGATCATGCGCACGCCTTGCCCGTAGGAGCCAGCTTGCTGGCGAAGGCGATCGTGCACGCGCCTTGCCTGTAGGAGCCAGCTTGCTGGCGAAAGCGCTCTCACGGGCACCTTCGCTGGCAAGCCAGCTCCTACAAGGAGGGCGGTTTTGCGCGGAGGTTAGCGCTCGATCGCCAGGGCCACGCCCTGGCCGCCGCCGATGCACAGGGTCGCCAGGCCCTTTTTGGCATCACGCTTGATCATTTCATGCAGCAGGGTCACCAGCACCCGGCAGCCCGATGCACCAATCGGGTGGCCGATGGCGATCGCACCGCCGTTGACGTTGACCTTGCTGGCGTCCCATTCCAGTTCCTGGGCCACCGACAGCGACTGCGCGGCGAAGGCTTCGTTGGCTTCGATCAGGTCCAGCTGGTCCAGGGTCCAGCCGGCCTTGTCCAGGCAGCGGCGGGTGGCCGAGACCGGGCCGATGCCCATGATCGCCGGGTCGACGCCGGCGTTGGCGTAGGCGGCAATTTTTGCCAGCACCGGCAGGCCCAGGGCCCGGGCCTTGCTGGCGCTCATCAGCATCACCGCGGCAGCGCCGTCGTTCAGCGCCGAGGCGTTGCCGGCGGTGACGCTGCCGTCTTTCTTGAACGCCGGCTTGAGCTTGGCCAGGGCCTCGGCGGTGGTGCCGGGGCGCGGCTGTTCGTCGGTGGCGAAGGTCAGCGGCTCGCCCTTGCGCTGGGGAATCTGGATCGGGGTGATCTCGTCGACAAAGCGCCCGGCCTCGATGGCCGCCGCGGCTTTCTGTTGGGAAGCGGCGGCGAAGGCGTCCTGGGCTTCACGGCTGATGCCGTATTTCTCCACCAGGTTCTCGGCGGTGATGCCCATGTGGTAGTCGTTGAAGGCATCCCACAGGCCGTCGCTGATCATGGAGTCGACCATCTGGCTGTGGCCCATGCGCAGGCCGGTGCGGGCGCCGGGCAGCACGTAGTTGGACAGGCTCATGTTTTCCTGGCCGCCGGCGATGATCACCTCGGCATCGCCGCAGCGGATGGCCTGGGCGCCCAGGTGCAGGGCCTTGAGGCCGGAGCCGCAGACCTTGTTCAGGGTCATGGCGGGTACCGCGTGGGGCAGGCCGGCCTTGATCGCGGCCTGGCGGGCGGGGTTCTGCCCGGCGCCGGCGGTGAGCACCTGGCCCATGAGCACTTCGTCGACCTGGGCCGGGTCGATGCCGGTCTGGGCCAGCAATTGGCGGATGACCGCGGCGCCCAGGTCAACGGCGGGAATGTTCGCCAGGGAGCCCTGGAAACTGCCCACGGCGGTGCGGGTGGCGGCAACGATTACGACGTCTTGCATGATCGGGTCCTTGTGTTCGGTGGCGGGGACCTGTGGCGTGGTGCGGGTGTTGGCCGGGCGGCACAGGCACTGGAAATTGGCGAAATCATGGTTGCACACAACCCCGGGAGCCGGCCAATCGCGAACCGGCCGGTCGGGTTGTGCTTGAACGGTCGGTTTTTACAGGCCCATGCGTCGTTTCGCCCGGTGCACGGAACTGTCCCGTACCGCCCAGCGCAGCATCGGCGTGCTGCGCTTGACGCTGGCACGAATCAGTTGGCGTTGCAGCGGGTTCTGATTGACCTCGAGCATGGCGCTGGCCCAGTCCGGCAGCAGGTCGATGCCGGCCTGCATCATCAACGAACCGAAGGGTTTGGCCAGGCGGCTGGGGGCTGGGGCAGCCAGCAGCAGGCGCAGGACCTCCCGGCTGCGCTGGTCGCAGAGCAGTTGGGGGCGCATGGCCTGCAGGTAGTCGGCCACGGCGCGTCGCGAGCGCGGCACGTCCCGGGCTCCCAGGCGTTCGGCGATCAGGGCGATCTCGTCGTAGTAGCGATCCTGGTCAGCCCCGGAGAGATGAGGGTTGAGGTAACGCAAGTGCGCGGCAAGAAAGCTGCTGACCTCAGCCACGTGAACCCAGGTCAGCAGATCGGGGTCGCTGGCGGCATAGGGGCGGCCATCGGGGGCGGTGCCGACTATGTGCAAGTGAATGCTGCGTACCTTGTCGATCAGCCATTCGGCGTCCTGGCGGGAGCCGAAGGTGGTGCCGGAGATGAACTGCCCGGTGCGGCGCAGCCGGCCGATCATGTCCTGGCGAAAGTTCGAGTGATCCCAGACGCCGGCCAAGGCCAGAGGATGCAGGGCCTGCATCAACAGGGCGCTGATGCCGCCGATCAGCATGCTGCTGAAGTCGGCGTGCACCTGCCAACTGACGGACCCCGGCCCGAACAGGCCGGGGTCACCTTTGGGATGTTCCAGGTCGAGTTGGCCCAGAGACAGGCCGGACAGGCTCATGACCTGGCTTTCGATGCGGCTGCGAATGAATTCCATGACAGCTCGGTGTGGCTATTTAAAAAAGAAGCGCGGCGGATGCCGCGCCGGTTTCAAACGTTCAGGCGTTTGTCGATCAGGCCGTCCACCACGCTGGGGTCCGCCAGGGTCGAAGTGTCACCCAGGGTATCCAGTTCGTTGCAGGCGATCTTGCGCAGGATACGCCGCATGATCTTGCCCGAGCGAGTTTTCGGCAGGGCCGGAGCCCACTGGATCAGCTCCGGCTTGGCGAAACTGCCGATCTCGCGGCTGACCAGGGCCAGCAGTTCCTTCTTCAGTGCCTCGTCGGGCTCGACGCCCTGCATCGGTGTGACGAAGGCATAGATTCCCTGGCCCTTGAGATCATGGGGGTAACCGACCACCGCCGCTTCGGCGATGCTGTCGTGCAGCACCAGGGCGCTTTCCACTTCGGCGGTGCCGATGCGGTGCCCGGAAACGTTGATCACGTCGTCGATGCGCCCGGTGATCCAGTAGCTGCCATCCTCGTCGCGCCGGGCACCATCACCGGTGAAGTAATAGCCGGGGTAGGGAGCGAAATAGGTTTCGACCATGCGCTTGGGATCGCCATAGACGCTACGGATCTGCGCCGGCCAACTGGCCTTGATTGCCAGGATGCCGCTGCCTGCCCCATGGATTTCCTTGCCCTGGTCGTCCAGCAGCACCGGTTGTACGCCGAACATCGGGGTCGAGGCGCATCCGGGCTTGATCTGCCGGGCGCTGACCAGGGGGCTGAGCATGATGCCGCCGGTTTCGGTCTGCCACCAGGTATCGACAATCGGGCAGCGTTGTTCGCCGACCACGTTGAAATACCACTCCCAGGCTTCCGGGTTGATCGGCTCGCCGACGCTGCCGAGCAAGCGCAGGCTGGCGCGGGAGGTGTTCTGTAGCGGGGCGCTGCCTTCGCGCATCAGGGCACGCAGAGCGGTGGGCGCGGTGTAGAAGATGTTCACCTGATGCTTGTCCACCACCTCCCAGAAACGCGAGGTGCTGGGGTAGTTGGGCACGCCTTCGAAGATCAGCGTGGTCGCGCCGTTGGCCAGGGGGCCGTAGAGGATGTAGCTGTGGCCGGTGACCCAGCCGACGTCGGCGGTGCACCAGAAGACCTCACCGTCGCGGTAGTCCAGCACGTACTTGAAGGTCATGGCGGCCTGTAGCAGGTAGCCGCCGGTGGTGTGCAGCACGCCCTTGGGTTTGCCGGTGCTGCCGGAGGTGTAGAGGATGAACAGCGGGTCTTCGGCGTCCATCGGCTCGGGGGCGCATTGGTTGCTGGCGCCAGCCACGGCCTGTTCATAGGAAATGTCGCGATCTGGCACCCAGTTCACCGGGTTGCGGGTGCGCTCGACCACCAGCACGCTGCTGACATCCGGGCAACTGAGCAGGGCCTTGTCGACGTTGCTCTTCAGCGGAATCAGTTTGCCGCCGCGCACGCCTTCATCGGCGGTGATCACGGTGCGGCAGTCGGCATTGAGAATGCGGTCGCGCAGGGCCTCCGGCGAAAAACCGCCGAACACCACCGAATGCACCGCGCCGATCCGGGTGCAGGCGAGCATGGCGTAGGCCACTTCGGGAATCATCGGCATGTAGATGCACACCCGGTCGCCCTTCTTCACGCCACGGCTTTTCAGCACGTTGGCCAGGCGGCAGACCCGGTCGTGGAGTTCCTGGTAGGTGATGCGCTGGGAGTCTGCCGGGTTGTCACCTTCCCAGATGATCGCCGCCTGATGGCCGCGTTTTTCCAGATGACGGTCGATGCAGTTGTAGCTGACGTTGAGTTGGCCACCGCGAAACCAGTTGGCCTCGCCAGTGCGCATGTCGTGGCTGTGGACGCTGTCCCAGGGGCTGCTCCAGTGCAGGAAGCGCCTGGCCTGCTCGGCCCAGAACTGGTCCGGCTGCTCAATGGACTGGCGGTAGAGGTGGTGGTAGTCGTCCTGACTCATTTGTGCCGCCCGGCGGACGGCATCGGCTTTCGGAAAAGTGCTGATATCGAACATGACGGTTCCTTATTCTTGTTTTGCGACAAGTCATAAGGGTGCGCACAAGTGCCGGGAAGGTTCAAGTGGGGAAGGGCCGGGGCCCGGACAGGAGCCGGTGTGGCCGGCTCCTGGGGTGACAGGGTCGATCAGCCGCGGTGACGGCCGCGGAAGTAGTTGATCAGGCCTTGGGTCGATGCGTCGTCGGCCAGGGTTTCGTCGCTGCCGACCAGACGGTTGTAGACGCCTTTGCCCAGCTCCTTGCCCAGCTCCACGCCCCACTGGTCGAAGGCGTTGATGCCCCAGACCACGCTTTGCACGAACACCTTGTGTTCATACAGCGCCACCAGTGCGCCAAGGCGCCGCGGGCTGATGCGCTCCACCACCAGAGTGTTGCTCGGACGGTTGCCGGGAATCACCTTGTGCGGTGCCAGTTTCGCGATTTCGGCTTCGCTCAGGCCTTTCTCGCGCAGTTCGCTCTCGGCTTCGGCGCGGGTCTTGCCCAGCATCAGTGCCTGGCTCTGGGATAGGCAGTTGGCGTACAGCCACTGATGGTGGTCGGCCACCGGGTTGAAGCTGACGATCGGCACGATGAAGTCGGCCGGAATCAATTGGGTGCCCTGGTGCAGCAACTGGTGGTAGGCATGCTGGCCGTTGCAGCCCACGCCGCCCCAGATCACCGGGCCGGTATCGGTGGCCACCGGAGTGCCGTCCTGGCGCACGCTCTTGCCGTTGGATTCCATGTCCAATTGTTGCAAGTGCTTGGTGATGTTGCGCAGGTAGTGGTCGTACGGCAGGATCGCGTGGCTCTGCGCGCCCCAGAAATTGCCGTACCACACGCCCAGCAGCGCCAGCAGCACCGGCATGTTCTGTTCGAATGGGGCGCTCTGGAAATGCTGGTCCATGGTGTAGGCACCGGACAGCAGCTCCTTGAAGTTGGACATGCCGATGGCCAGGGCGATCGGCAGGCCGATGGCGGACCACAGCGAGTAGCGCCCGCCGACCCAGTCCCACATCGGGAAGATGTTCTCTTCGCGAATGCCGAAGGCCACTGCCGCCGCATTGTTGCTCGACACGGCGATGAAGTGGCGGTGCAGTTCGGCCTCCGAGCCGCCCTGGGCCAGGTACCAGGCCCGTGCTGCCTGGGCGTTCTTCAGGGTTTCGAGGGTATTGAAAGACTTGGAGGAAACGATGAATAGCGTAGTTTCTGCACGGATTTTCGCAGAAAGCTCATGGAATTCGCTGCCATCGATGTTCGCCAGGTAATGGCAGCGCACGCCTTTCTGGGCGTAGGACAACAGCGCTTCGGAGACCAGTTCCGGGCCGAGAAAGGAGCCGCCGATGCCGATGTTCACCACGTCGGTGATGGGCTTCTCGGTGTAGCCGCGCCACAGGCCGTCGTGGATGCGGCCCACCAGCTCGGTGATCTGGTTCAGTACCTTGTGCACTTCTGGCATCACGTTGACACCGTTCACCGACAGCTTGTCGCCCACCGGGCGGCGCAGTGCGGTGTGCAAGGCCGGGCGGCCTTCGGAAGCGTTGACCAGTTCGCCGGTGATCATGGACTTGATGGCGTCTGAGAGGCCGACTTCCTTGGCCAGGTTCACCAGCAGGTCGCGGGTTTCGCTGGTGATCAGGTTTTTCGAATAGTCGAGAAACAGCCCGCAGCTGCTCAGGGTGAATTGGCTGAAGCGCTGCGGATCGGCATTGAACGCCTCGCGCATGCTGAAATCCTGCATGGCTTGGCGGTGGTCTTTCAACGCTTGCCAGGCGGGCAGAGCGGTAACGTCATGAGGAGTGCGGTAGTACGCCATCGCTGCGGTTTTCCTTTTGCTTGAACTGCCTTTTGGACACTGAAAAGCCCGGAACGTCCTGCGCGGTCTCAAGGACCCGTTGGGCCGGCCTTGTGCTGATACGTTTAATCACTCGGGGGGATAACAGTAACCCCGGCGTGCTGTTCTGTCTTGGCTTTGTCCGACTGGTGGCCAGTACTATTTTGTACTCAGCGGGCCTGCCTGGTCTGGATTCGGGTTTTCAATGGGTAGAAATAGGGGGAAGCGTCAGGCGACCTGATCCGCAATCGCAGGGCTGGTAAGGCTCTGCTCATTGCCAGGGGCCATGTGCAGCATGCGCGGCCTGGAACCGAGCGGTTCGGCTTCACTGCAGGGAGCATAGGTACAGAGGGTCGCTCGATCACCGACCTTGGCCTTGAACATGATGGTGTACATGGGGTGTTCCCTGGGGCGGATCCTTGAACGGGGCCCGCAGTCATGGGCTGCAGGCCCCAGCCGGCGGCAGTTTGCCCGAAGGTTGGAGTTCGGGCAATCGGGCGTTCATGCCGGTGTGTCGAGGTCCAGGTGCAGGTTGTCGATCAACCGTGTCGCGCCCAGATAGGCTGCTACAAGAATCACCAGTTCACGGTCTTGCGCGGTGGCTGGACGCAGGTTCTGTGCCTGGCGGATTTCCAGGTAGTCACGGCGCAGACCGGCGGCTTCAAGCTGCTGCTGTTGTTCGGCCACAAGCTTGGGATAGTCGCGTTCGCCGTTCCTGATGGCCTGGGCAATCTGGCTCAGGCTGCGGTACAGCACCGGGGCGATAGCGCGCTGCTCTTCGCTCAGGTAGCCGTTGCGCGACGACAGGGCGAGGCCGTCGGCGGCACGTACCGTTGGCTCACCGATGATCTGGATCGGCATGTTCAGGTCGTGCACCAGGGCCCGAATCACTGCCAACTGCTGGTAGTCCTTCTGGCCAAACACCGCGAGATCGGGCTGGACCATGTTGAACAGCTTGCTGACCACTGTAGCCACGCCTTCGAAATGCCCGGGACGGCTGGCGCCGCACAGGCCTTCGGACAGCTGGGGAACGCTGACCCGGGTCTGCCCGGCCATGCCGTCGGGGTACATTTCTTCGACGCTGGGGGCAAACAGGAGGTGGCAACCGGCTTCCAGCAATTTTTCCTGGTCGGCGGCGAGGGTGCGTGGGTACTTGTCCAGGTCTTCGCCGGCACCGAACTGCAGTGGGTTGACGAAGATGCTGGCGACCACGAAGTCCACCCGCTGGGCGGCTTTGGCCACCAGGGCGGCGTGGCCACTGTGCAGGTTGCCCATGGTGGGCACGAAGCCGATCCGCTTGCCCTCACTGCGCGCGCGCGCGACCGCGGCGCGCAATTCGCGCACGGTTTTGACTGTATTCATGCAGAGAACCCGTGTTCGGCGCCAGGGAAGGTGACGGCTTTGACTTCTTCGACATAGGCGCTCAAGGCGGCCTGGATACTGTCCTTGCCTGCCATGAAGTTCTTCACGAACTTCGGCGAGCGACCACTGAGGGACAGCCCCAGCATGTCGTGGAGCACCAGGACCTGGCCGTCGGTAGCATTGCCGGCACCGATACCTATTACCGGGATCTTCACCGCCTGGGTGATTTCCGCCGCCAGTTCACTGGGCACGCACTCCAGCAGCAGCATTGCCGCGCCGGCCTGCTCCAGGGCGATGGCATCGGCACGCATCTGCCGTGCCTGGCTTTCATTGCGGCCCTGGACCTTGTAGCCGCCCAGAACGTTCACGGTCTGTGGCGTCAGCCCCATGTGCACGCAGACCGGCACTCCACGCTCGTTCAGCAGGCGCACCGGCTCGGCCAGCCAGGCTGCGCCTTCGATCTTGAGCATATGGGCGCCGGCCTGCATCAGCTGGGCCGAACTGCTCAGGGCCTGTTCAGTGGTGGCGTAGGACATGAATGGCAGGTCGGCCAGGATCAGTGCCCCGTTGTTGCCGCGCTTGACCGCCGCGACGTGATAGGCCATGTCAGCGGTGCTGACGGGCAGGGTGCTGTCGTGTCCTTGCAGCACCATGCCCAGGGAGTCGCCTACCAGCAGGACTTCGACGCCTGCCTCGCAGCAGGTGTGGGCGAAGGTGGCGTCGTAGCAGGTCAGCATGGTGATTTTCTCACCTTTCTGCTTGAGGCTTTGCAGGGTGGTCAGAGTGATATCTGGCATGAAAGGGGTCCTCATTTCAGGCGCTTTGGAAACTACTGCGAGTAACGCGCGTGATTCTTCGTTATTCAGGCGCACGGTCTTTTGTCGTGCTTATACAGCCTGGTTCCAAGCGATTTGAACGGGCTTGCGGGAGTCGCGCCTGTGGCGTCGGGCCCATCATTCTGTGCCCAGAAGAGGTGCCATGCCAGCGGGTGCCACCGCCGTTGCACAACTGCCCCTGCCTGGCGTTTCCCGGGCTCGCCGCGAACCGGCCTCACTTGAATTGCGCCCTTTAGCGCCGTGATGGCGGCAACGGGACGCCTATAGTCGTGAGGAGAACTCGGGAAGTCAATTAGATGTGTTACCGCATTGTTACGCTGCCAGTGTTACCGCCGTTACTGATGCGTTTCAGCGGTCAGGCCAGGCGTTCCAGGCCGACAAATGGGCAGGCAGCGAGCAGTTCGTGCAGGGTGCGGCCGTCAGCCAGTTGCAGGTCGGCAGGGGCCAGTTCCGCCAACGGGTAGAGCACGAAGGGGCGCGCCTGCATGTGGTAATGGGGGACTTTGAGGCGGGGTTCGTCGATCAGTCGATCGCCGAACAACAGGATGTCCAGATCCAGGGTACGTGGGCCCCAGCGCTCATTTCGCTCGCGGCCTTGCTGGTTTTCGATGGCCTGCAAGGCGTCCAGCAGGGCTAGCGGCGCCAGCGCGCTGTCCAGCGCCGCGACGGCGTTGGTATAGCGTGGCTGGCCTGGGAGCAATGAGTCGCTCTGGTAGAAGGCCGATACGCCGTGCAGGCGGCTTTCGGGCAACTGCGCGAGGGCCTCGGTGGCACTGCGCAGTTGTGCTTCAGGGGCTGCCAGATTGCTGCCCATGCCGATGTAGATGCGTTCCATCTATTACTCGCCCGATGCGCCGCTGCTGCGCTTGCGCTTGGCACCGCTGCTGCGCCGGCGCTTGCGTGGCGCGCCACTGGCGTCTTCCTTGCCGCTGAGGTCGCGGATCATGTCGCGGCGTTCGGCGTCATTGGCGTCCTGATAGTCGGTCCACCATTCTCCCAGGCCATCGGTCTGCTCGCCGGCGCTTTCGCGCAGCAGCAGGAAGTCGTAGCCGGCGCGGAAGCGCGGATTGTCCAGCAACTGGTCGGCGCGCTTGCCGCTGCGCCGTGGCAGGCGTTCCTGCATATCCCAGATTTCGCGGATCGGCATGGTGAAACGCTTGGGAATAGCGATGCGCTGGCACTGTTCGGCGATCAGCTCGTGGGCGGCTTCCTGCATGGCCGGAATCGGCGGCATGCCACGCTCCTGCAGGCGCAGCACCCGGGCCGGCAGGGCTGGCCAGAGCAGGGCGGCGAACAGGAAGGCTGGGGTCACCGGCTTGTTCTGCTTGATCCGCAGGTCGGTGTTGACCAAGGCTTCGCTGATCAGCGTATGGGTGTAGGTCGGGTTGTACTCCAGGGCTTCGGCGCTGGCCGGGAACAACGGGTCGAACAGTTGCAGGTCCACCAGCATTTCGAAGGTGTCCGCCGCGTAGCCGGAGAGGAACAGCTTGAGCACTTCTTCGAACAGGCGCGCCGAGGGGATTTCCCGCAGCATCGGTGCCAGTTCGCGAATGGGCGCGGCGGTGTGTTTCTCGATGCCGAAGTTCAGTTTCGCTGCAAAGCGTACTGCTCGAAGCATACGTACCGGGTCTTCCTGATAACGCTGGCGAGGATCGCCGATCAGGCGGATCAGGTTGTTGCGAATGTCGTGTACGCCATTGGCGTAATCGAGAATGCGTTCGCTGACCGGATCGTAGTACAGGGCATTGATGGTGAAGTCGCGACGTTGCGCGTCCTCTTCCAGGGTGCCATAGACGTTGTCCCGCAGGATCCGCCCGCTTTCGTTGCGCGATGACTGGTTACTGTCCTCGTCGTCTTCGTTTTGCGGGTGATTGGCGCGGAAAGTCGCAACTTCGATGATTTCGCGACCGAAGTGGATGTGCACCAGCTTGAAACGCCGACCAATGATGCGCGCGTTACGGAACTCGGCCTTGACCTGTTCCGGCGTGGCGCTGGTGGCGACGTCGAAGTCCTTGGGGGTGATATTGAGCAGCATGTCGCGCACGCAGCCACCCACCAGGTAGGCCTGGTAGCCGGCGTTCTGCAGGCGTTCGACGATATTCACCGCATACCGGCTGAACTGGGCACGTTGCAGCGAATGCTGGCTGCTATTGAGCACTTCAGGCGTGCTGCGTTTATGTTGCGTACGACGCAAGGGAGAACGGAATGACTGGAACAGCTTCTTCAGCATGGGATGCACTGTTTGAAGGAATATTCGGCCAAAACGAAGAGTGGCCGCATGATGGGCGGGGATTCTAGCATTTAGTCGAAGGATGGTGTAGGAAGCTGCCGCGACTTGTACAGGCTGGCGCTGAGCTGCGGTTTGGCGAGGTTGGATGGGGGGCGGGGGAGTGAAAACACGAATTCCGGAAACCACAAGGGGAGCCGAAGCTCCCCCAGAATAGTTGCGTGCTCTATTTTTATTATTGGTTTCGGGCTTCTTATTTTTGTTAAACGCCCTTGTCATCTGGTTTACCCAGGATGACCCTCCCAATCGGGAGCCAAGAGCAAACGGATTGCTTTGATCGCTGAGTTGCAATGACCTTTCGATCCAACCAGTTCAGGCTCTGCCTTAGGGCAGTTTTTGTTGTTCTCGGCCTGGTTGTGGGGCAAGCCCCAAATACAACGCCTCTCCAAAAGAATCAGTTAGCTGCGCCTCCGCCGTGTTGTTTTTATTATGCGTGAGTCGATTCGTCTTATTTTTATTGTCTTGTGCATTGCTTGTTATTGTTCTTGTACCAAACATATAGCAGGTGCCGTGCCAACTTTTGCGATCCCCAGTAAAACAAGGGGTTAGGCGTGCCGTTGGGTGTTTTTCAGGGCAAAAAAAACCGGGGCTTCGTTACCTTTAGCCCCGGTTCCTGTTACGTGCGATGGAGCAGGTAACAGTTTTTTTCACAAAAGCGAGTGTTACCCGCGATTTCGTCAGCCGTAGTTCAGCTTTCGCTGGCGACTCCACTCTTGCGCCGTGGGATGCCCAGGCGCTGACGACGTTCCCACAGGCACTTGCGGCTGACGCCCAGTTTGCGTGCCAGCTCGGTCTCGGTCATGTGGTCCTGGTGTTCGAGGACGAAGTGCTGGAAGTAGTCCTCCAGAGACAGGTCTTCGGTCGGTTCGTGGCTGGTGTTACCCGCTTGTGGGGGCAGGCCGACGAAGTCGTCGTCTTCCAGGTCGCTCAGTTCGATGTCGATGCCCAGCAGGTCGGCCGAGATTTCCGGGCTTTCGCACAGAATGACCGCACGCTCGACAGCGTTCTCCAGTTCGCGCACGTTCCCCGGCCAGGAGTAATGGCGGATGGCCTGTTCTGCATCGGCGGCGAACTTAAGGTCCGTGCGGCCGACGCGTGCGCTCTGGCGGGCCAGAAAGGCATTGGCAATTTCATTGACGTCTGCACCGCGCTCACGCAGGGCCGGCAGTTTCAGGGCAATCACGTGCAGGCGGTAGTACAGGTCTTCACGGAACTGGCCTATTTTCGACAGGCTTTTCAGGTCGCGGTGAGTGGCTGCAATCAGGCGCACATCGACTTTCTGTGACTGTACCGAGCCGACACGGCGGATCTCGCCTTCCTGCAGTACTCGCAGCAATCGCGCCTGCGCCTCCAGCGGTAGCTCGCCAATCTCGTCGAGGAACAGGGTGCCGCCGTCCGCAGCTTCTACCAGGCCGGCACGGCCGGCGCTGGCCCCGGTGAACGCGCCTTTCTCGTGGCCGAACAGTTCGGACTCGATCAGGGTTTCCGGAATGGCTGCGCAGTTCACCGAAATCATCGGTGCCTTGGCACGCTTGGACAGGTTGTGCAGGGCCCGGGCTACCAGTTCCTTGCCGGTACCGGATTCACCCTGAATCAGTACATTGGAGTCAGTGGGCGCCACTTTGCGGATCTTGCTGTACAGATCCTGCATGGGAGCGCAGGAACCGATGATGCCGATTTCGCCATTGTTGTTGCCCGCACCGGCCCGCTCCGCAGTGGCGCCAGCCTTGGCGGCCGGACGGTCTGGCGGGGCATTTTCGGCGCTTTGCCGATCCCGCAGGATCCGCGCCACGGCCTGGAGCATTTCATCGTGATCGAACGGCTTGGCGATGTAGTCCACCGCGCCCATTTTCATCGAGTCCACGGCTGAGCGCAGGCTGGCGTAGCTGGTCATGATCAGCACCGGAGTGCCCTGGCCGAGCTTGATCAATTCGGTGCCCGGGGCGCCTGGCAGGCGCAAGTCACTGACGATCAGATCGAAAGTGGGAATGCTGAAGCGTTCCTGTGCCTCCTGCACTGAGCCGGCTTCGCTGACCTGGTACTGGTTGCGTTCCAGCAGGCGGCGCAGGGCGGAGCGGATAATGGTTTCGTCTTCGACGATCAGAATATGCGGCATTGATTCAATTCTCTCGACGGTCTCAGTTCACAGCGGACGTCGCTTCGACATGACGCGGTAAAGTCACCCGGATACGGGTGCCGCGTTGGCTTTGAGGATCGGCCGGGCTGTCGATGGTGATTTGTCCATAATGCTCTTCAACGATGGAATAGACCAGTGCAAGGCCCAGACCGGTGCCTTCCCCAGGGTCCTTGGTGGTGAAAAACGGTTCGAACAATCGGTCCATGATGTTCTTCGGAATGCCGCTGCCTTCGTCCTCCACGATCAGGTCGACCGTGTGCTCGAAAGCCTCGCTCTTGACGCGTACCGCGCTGCCAGGAGGGGAGGCGTCGCGGGCGTTGGAAAGGAGGTTGATCAGTACCTGGGCAAGGCGCTGGGGATCACCGTCGACCCAGTGGTCGGGATCGCACAGGTTGAAGAACTGCACCTCGAAATTGCGCCGGTTCAACGCCAGCAGGCCGATGGCGTCCTGGGCCACTTCGGCCAGGCACACCGCCTCGTCGTTGTGCTGATGGCTGCCGGCGTGGGCGAAGCTCATCAGCGACTGGACGATGCGCGAGATGCGTTTGGTCTGTTCGAGGATCTGCTCGCTGATTTCCGTCAGTTCGCCGTCCTCTTCCCGTTCTTCGCGCAGGTTCTGCGCCAGGCAGGCGATGCCGGTAATCGGGTTGCCGATCTCATGGGCCACCCCGGCCGCCAGGCGCCCGATGCTGGCCAGGCGTTCGGAGTGCACCAGCTTGTCTTCCAGGGTCTGGGTTTCGGTCAGGTCTTCCACCAGCAGTACCAGGCCGCTGTTGCCCGGGGCCAGAGGCTCATCGATGGCGGCCTTGTGCAGGTTCAGCCAGCGGGTCTGACCATCGAGGGCCAGGTGCTGTTTGTGCAAGTGTTCGTCCGGCAGGTTGATAAAGCCCTGCAGCAGGTCCTTCCACGGGTTGGTAATGGTGCTCAGGCGTGAGCCCACCACGTGCTGGGCTGGTATGCCTGTGAGCTCCTCCATGGCCTTGTTCCACATGAGGATCTCCTGGTCCTTGGCCAGGGAGCAGACTCCCATCGGCAGCTCTTGCAGGGTTTGCCGGTGATAGCGGCGCAGGGCATCGAGCTCGGCGGCCAGGCCGGTGAGGCGTGAGTGGTAGTCCTCCAGCCGGCTTTCGATGAAGTGGATGTCCTCGGTGACGTAGTTTTCTCCACCGGCCTTGTAGGGCAGGAAGGTTTCCACCATGTCCTGGGCGACGCTGGGGCCCATCAACCCGGACAGGTTGGCTTCGATGCGGTCGCGCAGGCGCCGCAGGGCGTAAGGTCGGCGTTCGTCAAAGGGCAGATACAGATCACGCAGGGCCTGCTCCACTTCCTTCTGGGCTGCCTTGGCCCCCAGCGGCTTGGCCAGCTGGGTGGCGAACTCCTGGGGCGAGGCGGCGTGCAGTTCCCGGCGCTGCGGACGGCGCACGTTGTCCACGGCACAGGCTTCGGCGGCGCTGGCCTCCTCGGTGCTGGCATTGGTGAACAGCGAGATCAGGGTGAACATCAGGACGTTGGCCGCCAGCGAGGCGATGGCCGCCATATGCCAACTGGTGTCGTCCAGGACGTAGATCATGTTCAGCAGCGGGATGTAGAAACCCTGCAGGTTGCCGATCAACGGCAGCAGCATGGTCACCAGCCACACCAGGATCCCCGCCAGCAGGCCGGCGATGAAGCCCCGGCGGTTGGCGGTCGGCCAGTACAGTACCGACAGCACGCCCGGAAGAAATTGCAGGGTGGCGACGAAGGCCACTATCCCCAGGTTGGCCAGGTCCTGCTCGGCGCCCAGCAGCAGGTAGAAGGCGTAGCCGGCCATGATAATGGCGACGATTAGGGCGCGGCGGGTCCACTTCAGCCAGCGGTAGATGTTGCCCTCCGCCGGCGGCTGGTAGAGCGGCAGCACCAGGTGGTTCAGGGCCATCCCCGAGAGCGCCAGGGTGGTGACGATGATCAGGCCGCTGGCGGCCGACAGCCCGCCGACATAGGCCAGCAGAGCCAGGGCCGGGCTGTTGGCGGCGATGCCGATGCCCAGGGTGAAGTATTCCGGGTTGGTGGTAGCGCCGAGCTTGAGGCCGGCCCAGAGAATCAGCGGCACTGCCAGGCTCATCAGCAGCAGGAACAGCGGCAGCCCCCAACTGGCGCTGACCAGGGCGCGAGGGTTGAGGTTCTCGGTAAAGGTCATGTGGTACATGTGCGGCATGACGATCGCCGAGGCGAAGAACACCAGTAGCAGGGTGCGCCACGGGCCTTCCTGAAGGGGTGTATGCAGTGCGGCAAGGGCGGTCTGGTTCTGCAGCAGCCAGAGTTCCAGTTGTTGCGGGCCGTCGAATACCCCGTACAGCGCGTACAAGCCGACACCGCCAATGGCGATCAGCTTGATCACCGATTCGAAGGCAATGGCGAACACCAGGCCTTCATGTTTTTCCCGGGTGGCGATATGCCGCGAGCCGAAGAAGATCGTGAACAAGGTGATCAGCGCGCAAAAGCTCAGCGCCACCCGATGTTGCACTGGCTCGTGGGTGAGAATGCCAATGGAGTCGGCCACGGCCTGGATCTGCAGCGCCAGTAATGGCAGCACGCCGATCAGCATGAAGATCGTGGTCAGCGCACCGGCCCAGGTACTGCGAAAACGGAAGGCGAACAGGTCGGCCAGGGATGACAGCTGGTAGGTGCGGGTGATTTTCAGGATCGGGTAGAGCAGTACCGGTGCCAGCAGGAAGGCCCCGGAAACCCCCAGGTAACTGGACAGGAAGCCATAGCCGTACTGGTAGGCCAGGCCAACCGTGCCGTAGAACGCCCAGGCACTGGCATAGACCCCGAGTGACAGGGTGTAGGTCAGCGGGTGGCGAATGATCGAGCGGGGGATCATCCCGCGCTCACTGATCCAGGCAACGCCGAACAGCACCGCCAGGTAGGCGGCGCTGATCAGGATCATCTGGGTCAGGCTAAAGCTCATCGGCATCTTTTTGGCTCTGCAGGATGAAGGTCACGACGATCAGAATCAGCCAGAGCAGATACGGGCGATACCAGGCGCCAGTAGCATCGATCCACCAATCCATGATGGCGGGGGAGAACAGATAGATCCCCACTACCAGGAGCAGGACCAAGCGATAGATGTACATCTCGGCCTCTCTTTATTGTGTGCGTGCCCGAAAACGTGCGGCGATGGTAACGGATGGGCGCCAAGCTGCAAGTGGCGTCAGCTTAATTGCGCTTCCGGCACGCTCAGTGTGCGTGGAATCAGGGCGGCATCCCAGTGGGCCATGCCCCAGGCCATTATCTGCGCGACGCTGGCGCCATCGAGGTCGGCCGGTGGCTTCTGGCCCAGTGCCCGCAGGGCGCGCAGCAGCAGGGGCGGGGCCTGATCCTCGGTCAGCGGGGGCGAGCGGTAGGACTTGCCCAGTTTGTGCCCGTCCGGCTGGGTGATCAGCGGTACATGCAAGTAGCGGGGCTGGGAAAGGCCCAGCAGTTCCTGCAGGTACAGCTGGCGCGGTGTGGAATCCAGCAGGTCGGCGCCGCGCACGATATCAGTGATGCCTTGCCAGGCATCGTCGAGCACCACGGCCAGTTGGTAAGCGTAGAGACCGTCGCGGCGGCGGATCACGAAGTCCCCCACTTCCCGGCCCAGGTGCTGGCGGTATTCGCCCTGGACCCGGTCGACGAAGCGATACTCCAGTTCGGGTACCCGCAGGCGGATCGCGGCGTCGTCCTGGGCGTGGCCGAGGTTGCGGCACAGTCCCGGGTAAATGCCATGGTAGGGCTCCAGCTGTTTGCGCGAACAGGTGCAGGCATAGGCCAGGCCCTGCTGGAACAGGCGATTGAGGACTTCGCCATAGGCGTCGTGGCGATCGCTCTGGCGGATCATCTGCCCGTCCCATTCGAAGCCGTAGCTTTCCAGAGCCTTGAGAATGGCCGCCTGGGCACCGGGCTCTTCCCGAGGCGGGTCAAGGTCCTCCATGCGCAGCAGCCAGCGGCCGCCGACGGCGCGGGCATCAAGATAGGAGGCAAGCGCGGCAACCAGAGAGCCGAAATGCAGATAGCCGCTGGGAGTGGGGGCGAAGCGCCCGATGTACGAGGAAGAGGTGGAGGCAGTCATGGAGCGGATGTTACTTCGTCTGGCCCCGGGGTGACGATGGTGCCGGGGGATCGCTTTGGCGAGCGGGCTTGCTCTTGCAGGGAAGGCAGAAACGAAAACGGAGCGTGGGTACGCTCCGTTTCAGGTTCCAGCCGGCGATTATTTGCCGACCTGTTTTTCCTTGATTTCCGCCAGTGTCTTGCAGTCGACGCACATGTCGGCGGTTGGGCGGGCTTCCAGCCGGCGGATACCGATCTCGACGCCGCAGGATTCGCACCAGCCGTATTCTTCGTCTTCGATCAGTTGCAGGGTCTTGTCGATCTTCTTGATCAACTTGCGCTCGCGATCGCGGGCCCGCAGTTCGAGGCTGAACTCTTCTTCCTGGCTGGCACGGTCAGCCGGGTCGGGGAAGTTGGCCGCTTCGTCTTTCATGTGATCAACAGTGCGGTCGACTTCCTGCATCAAGTCCTGTTTCCACTTGTTCAGGATCTTGGTGAAGTGCTCGCGCATGGGCTTGCCCATGTACTCTTCGCCCGCAGTTTCAACGTAAGGTTCAAAACCGCTGATCGATTGAATCTGTTGCTTTGCTTGGGTGGGCATGAATGGACCGCCTCTACTCTTGTAATCCATTGCGCAGGATTGCTCCATCTCCGACACTTGCCGGCCCTGCGGCTGCAAGCGGGCGAACTTACCAGATCAAACCAGAGCGCGCTACTCCCGGTTGTCGAGCCTATGTCCTGCTTCGTCCATGGATATGGGAAAAGCCTGACATGGCTTGCTGATCGGTTCGTTCAATCATTGATTTTAGTCAAGTCTGCGGGTTGTGTTGGCGCCAGTTGGCGCAAGCAACAGACCGCTCGGATCTGCCTGGGTTCTCCCGGGCTTGATCAGATGGGTAGAATCGGTCCTTTGCTCCCCCTCGAATCAATGAAGGAAGGCTAATGGCTCAGCCCTACAGTGCGCGTAGTCGCGCTATCGAACCTTTCCATGTCATGGCCTTGCTGGCCCGCGCCAATGAGCTGCAAGCCGCCGGGCATGATGTGATTCACCTGGAAATCGGCGAACCGGACTTCACCACCGCCGAGCCAATCATCAAGGCCGGGCAGGCCGCGCTGAGCGCCGGCAAGACGCGCTACACCGCAGCCCGCGGAATTCCCGAGCTGCGAGGGGCGATTTCCGGCTTTTATCAGCAGCGTTACGGCCTGGACATCGATCCCGAGCGGATCATGATCACCCCCGGAGGTTCCGGTGCCCTGCTGTTGACCAGCAGCCTGTTGGTGGACCCGGGCAAGCACTGGCTGCTGGCGGACCCGGGTTATCCGTGCAACCGGCATTTTCTGCGTCTAGTGGAAGGCGCTGCGCAGTTGGTCCCGGTGGGGCCGGATGTGCGTTACCAACTGACGCCGGACCTGGTGGAGCGCTATTGGGATCAGGACAGCGTGGGCGCCCTGGTGGCCTCGCCGGCGAACCCCACCGGCACGGTCCTGAGCCGGGACGAGTTGGCGGGGTTGTCCACCGCGATCAAGGCTCGCAACGGGCATCTGGTGGTGGACGAGATCTACCATGGCCTGACCTATGGCACCGATGCCGCCAGCGTTCTGGAAGTGGATGACAGCGCTTTCGTCCTGAATAGTTTCTCCAAATATTTCGGCATGACCGGCTGGCGCCTGGGCTGGCTGGTAGCTCCGCCGGCAGCCGTGGGTGAACTGGAAAAGCTGGCACAGAACCTCTATATCAGTGCGCCGAGCATGGCCCAGTATGCTGCGCTGGCTTGCTTCGAGCCGCAGACCTTGGAGATCCTCGAGGAGCGCCGTGCCGAGTTCGGGCGCCGCCGGGATTTCCTGCTGCCAGCCTTGCGTGAGTTGGGCTTCGGCATCGCTGTGGAGCCTGAAGGGGCGTTCTATTTGTACGCGGACATCAGCGCCTTCGGCGGTGATGCCTTCGCCTTTTGCCGGCACTTCCTGGAAACCGAGCACCTGGCCTTTACCCCTGGCCTGGACTTCGGCCGGCATCAGGCTGGCCATCATGTGCGCTTTGCCTATACCCAGAGCCTGGAACGCCTGCAGGAGGCGGTTGAGCGTATCGCCCGTGGCCTGCAGAGCTGGCACGCCTGATGCGCTTCGATCCTCCCCTGGAAGAGGGGCGTCTGCTGCGTCGTTACAAGCGCTTCCTGGCGGACATCGAAACCACCACCGGCGAGCTGTTGACCATCCATTGCCCCAATACCGGCTCGATGCTCAATTGCATGGTCGAGGGCGGGCAGGTGTGGTTCAGCCGCTCCAATGACCCCAAGCGCAAGTTGCCGGGCACCTGGGAAATCAGCGAAACCCCTCAAGGCCGCCTGGCCTGCGTCAACACCGGGCGGGCCAACGGGCTGGTGGAAGAAGCCTTGCGGGCGGGGCTTATCAGCGAGTTGAACGGCTTCACCGGGCTCAAGCGCGAGGTGCCTTACGGGCAAGAGAACAGCCGCATCGATTTTCGCCTGGATTACCCGGACGGTCCGGCGTACGTCGAGGTCAAAAGCGTCACCCTGGGCTTCGATGGCACGCCGGTGGCAGCGTTTCCCGATGCCGTGACCCAGCGCGGCGCCAAGCATCTGCGGGAACTGGCGAGCCTGGCCCGGGAGGGCGTGCGGGCGGTTCAGCTGTATTGCGTCAACCTTTCGGGCATCGACGCGGTGCGGCCGGCGCAGGAGATCGATCCGGGTTACGCCGCTGCCCTGCGCGAAGCCCGCGCGGCGGGGGTTGAGGTGCTGGCCTATGGTGTGTGCCTGACGGCCGAGCAAGTGTGCATCGACCGACGTCTTGAAGTGTTGCTCGGGGATTAGAGGTCCACCCAGATCCCCAGGCTGTCTTCATGGCAGTCGATGCTCTCCAGGAACTGGCCGGCGCAAGGTCCGGCCACGCACTCTCCGCTCTCGATCAGAAACAGGGCGCCATGGGTGGCGCACTGGATCAGGCTGGCGCTGGGGTCGAGGAACTGGTCAGCCTGCCACTCCAGCGCCACTCCCCGGTGCGGGCAGCGATTGGCATAGACATAGGCCCGCTGCTCGCGCCGCACGGCGAACAGCTTCAGCCCCGCGAGCTGGAAGCCCCGGCTGCCGGCTTCGGGCAGATCGTTGCCGGCGCAAAGAAATTTCATGGCTATCCTCTTGGTCCGAAGGCTCTGCGTCCAGGCTGTCACAGTTTCTTTCCGGCTGCAGGATGAAACATGTCGGCGCTTGACGGCTAAATGAAAACAATTATCAAATGGCCGCCCCGCCCGTTACGGGGCGCTTGTTCCTTTCGATGCCCGGCCTGTCCGGCATGTCACATGGACAGCAGCTGCGCGGGCCCCCACTTTAATGAAGGAAATGTTCTTATGCGCCTGAGTGCCTGCGCCATTGCGTTCTGTGCCGGATTGCTGGTGAGCCAGTGGGCCACCGCTGATGAGTTGCCGCAGCGTTGGGTCAGTGCCGGTGGGGCCTTGTCCGAGTGGATAACGGCTCTGGGGGCCGAGTCCAAGCTGGTGGGCGTCGATACCACCAGCCAGCACCCGGAGTCGCTCAAGGCGCTGCCGAGCATCGGCTATCAGCGTCAGTTGTCGGCCGAAGGCATTCTCAGCCTGCGGCCGCAGATTCTGGTGGGTACCGAGGAGATGGGGCCGCCGCCAGTGCTTTCGCAGATCCGCAGTGCCGGGGTCAAGGTCGAACTGTTTTCTGCCAAGGCCGACTTGCCGACCTTGCAAGCTACCCTGCAGCACCTGGGGCTATTGCTGGGCCGAGAAGAGCAGGCCGGGCAACTGTTCCAGGGCTATCAGCAACAACTTGGGCAGCAGCAGGCGTGGGTCGCCCAGGCTCAAGCGCAGCACGCGGCGCCCGGGGTGCTGTTGTTGCTCGGGCATGCCGGCGGCAAACCCCTGATCGCCGGCAAGGACACCGCCGCGAATTGGCTATTGCAACAGGCCGGTGGGCGCAACCTGGCGACTCATACCGGCTATAAGCCATTCTCGGTCGAATCCCTGGCGGGCTTGAATCCGGATGTACTGGTGTTCTCCGATCGCAGCCTGACCGGCGATGCCGCTCGTGCCGCACTGTTCAAGGAGAACCCGGTGCTGGCATCCACACCGGCGGCCAAGGCCGGGCGGGTGGTGGAACTGGACCCGACCTTGCTGGTGGGAGGCCTGGGCCCTCGCTTGCCTGATAGCCTGAAACGCCTCTCCAGCGCCTTTTATCCCCAGGCCAAGCCGGCCCAATGAATCGTCTGGTCAAGCCTCGAACACTGTTTATCGGGCTGGGCGTCCTGTGCCTTGTGGCGATCTGGCTGTCCCTGGCCCTGGGCCCTGTCAGCCTGCCCTTGTTTGATACCTTGCGTGCCGCCTTGCGCCTGCTTGGATTGCCGATCGACGGGCAGGGCCTGGAGCAGGCGGAACTGATCCTGGGACAGATTCGCTTGCCCCGGACTCTGCTCGGTCTTGCGGTGGGCGGAGTTCTGGCGCTGTCCGGGGTCGCCATGCAGGGGCTGTTTCGCAACCCCCTGGCAGACCCGGGGCTGGTGGGGGTTTCCAGTGGTGCAGCATTGGGTGCGGCCATCGCCATTGTTGGCGGCTCGATGTTCGGCGGCCTGCCAGAGGCTGTCGGCCCTTATTTGCTCTCCCTGTGTGCCTTCCTTGGCGGCCTGGGGGTGACGGCGCTGGTGTATCGCCTGGGGCGGCGCAACGGGCAGACCCATGTGGCAACCATGCTGCTGGCGGGGATTGCCCTGACGGCGCTGGCCAGTTCGGCGGTGGGGTTGTTCACCTATCTGGCGGACGACGCCACGTTGCGCACTCTGACTTTCTGGAACCTGGGCAGCCTGAATGGTGCCAGTTACCAGCGCTTGTGGCCCTTGCTGCTGGTGACCGCCGCGGTTGCGCTGTGGCTGCCGCGCCGAGCCAAGGCGTTGAATGCACTGCTGTTGGGCGAGTCCGAGGCCAAGCACCTTGGCATCGATGTCGAAGGTCTCAAGCGCGAGCTGGTGTTCTGCACCGCGCTGGGTGTGGGCGCTGCCGTGGCGGCGGCGGGAATGATCGGTTTTGTCGGCCTGGTGGTGCCGCATCTGGTGCGACTGTTGTCCGGTCCGGATCACCGAACCTTGCTCCCGGCCTCGATCCTGGCCGGAGCCAGCCTGCTGCTGTTGGCTGACCTGGTGGCGCGCCTGGCGCTGGCGCCTGCCGAGTTGCCCATCGGTATCGTCACGGCCTTTATCGGTGCGCCATTCTTTCTGTACCTGTTGTTGCGAGGGCGTGCCTGATGCTGCGAGTCGAGAACCTGCATGTGCGGCGCGGCGGCAAAGACGTCCTGGCTGGCATCGACCTGCAGTTGCTGCCGGGCGAGGTGCTGGGAGTCCTCGGCCCTAATGGTGCAGGTAAAAGCAGCCTCTTGGGGGGCTTGAGTGGTGAACTGGCGGCTCATCAGGGACAGGTGCTGCTGGATGATCAGGAACTGGCTCATTGGTCGGGCGCCGAGCGTGCGCAGCGCCTGGCAGTGCTGCCCCAGGCTTCGAGCCTGGATTTCGCCTTTCGTGTGGAGGAGGTGGTGGCGCTGGGGCGTTTGCCCCATCAGACCGGGCGCGTGCGTGACGAGGAAATCGTCAACGCTGCTTTGAATGCTGCCGATGTGGCGCACCTGTCGGGGCGCAGCTATCTCGCGCTGTCCGGCGGCGAGCGCCAGCGGGTGCATCTGGCGCGGGTCCTGGCGCAACTGTGGCCGGGCCAGCCAGGGCACAACCTGCTGCTGGATGAGCCGACTTCTGCACTCGACCCCTTGCACCAGCACGTCACCTTGCAGGCCATTCGAGCCTTCGCCGACCGCGGCGCGGCGGTGCTGGTCATCCTGCATGACCTGAATCTGGCTGCGCGTTATTGTGACCGGGTCTTGTTGCTTGAAGGCGGCCGCCCGCATTCATTGGGAACACCGACCGCGGTACTGCGGCCTGAGCCCCTGAAGGCGGTGTTCGGCCTGGAAGTTCTGGTGCAGGAGCATCCCGAACGCGGGCACCCGTTGATCATCGCCCGCTGAGGCGAAGCCCGGAGAGACCTGATGCGCGTATTGCCATTGTTGCTGGCCATGCTGCTGGCCGCCTGTCACAGCATGCCGGGGATCCTGCCGCCGCCGGTGGCTTCGGCGCCCGGCAGTATCATTGAGCTGCGCAGTGCCAAGGCGCTGACCCCTGTCGAACTGGTAGGGCGCCTGGCACGGGCCCCCGAGTGATCATTGGCGAGCAGCATGACAATCCCGATCATCATGCCCTGCAACTCTGGCTCTTGCGCTCCATGGCCCGGGAGCGGCCACAGGGCAGTCTGTTGCTGGAAATGCTCAACCCGGATCAGCAGCCAGAAGTCGATGGGGTAAAACGCTCCATTGATGGGGGGCGTTTGCCTGATGACCTACCCGGCAGGTTGGCCTGGCAATCAGGCTGGGATTGGAGCCTCTACGGCCCGCTGGTGGGTTTTGCCCTGCGTCAGCCCTATCCCTTGCTCGCTGCCAATCTGGATCGCCAGGAGGTGCGTGCCATTTATGCACGGGCGCCCGTCCTGACCGGCACACGGAGCAACGCACCGTCGGTGATCGAGGCATTGGCCGGGCAAATCCGCGAATCGCACTGTGGCTTGCTGCCGGAGAGCCAGGTGCCGGCAATGCGGGCGGTGCAGCAGCAACGGGACCGACGCATGGCTGAACAGCTGCTGGCGGCTCCGGCTCCGGCCCTGTTGCTGGCCGGGGCGTTTCACGGTCGCAAGGATCTTGGCGTGCCCCTGCATCTTGCCGATCTGGACCGAAGCCAGGAGGTGGTGGTGTTGATTCTGGCGGAGCAGGGGCAACAGGTTGCCGCGGCATCGGCCGACTACGTCTGGTATACGCCGCCCCAGCCCGCCAAGGACTATTGCGCGCAACTGAGGCCCTGATCGGAGGGCATTTCTGCGGGCAAAAAAAGACCCGGCAAGAGCCGGGTCAAATAACCGTGATTAGCCTGATGAGGAGATAATCTGAGAGTCCGAACCACTGGTCTTCCAGGTTATCGACTGATCTCGCGACCAGTTGTGATAATCATAACGATTCTCATTTCGAAGTCAACAAGGCTTTTCAGATTTCTGCATATTTTGCCAAACGTCCGTTTGGATCTGCCTGGAATCCGGGGTCAGTTCGGGTTGTTCAAGGTCATGAGCCGGGTCACTTCCTTGTTCAACAGGTCGATGCGGCGCGCCATGCTTTCGATCAGGCTGTGGGCAATGCGCGGATTGCTCTGGGTCAGGCTGAGAAACTGGTCCTTGGGAATCAGCATGATTGTGCTGGGTTCGCTGGCGATCACGCTGGCGCTGCGTTTTTCTCCGGTGAACACTGCCATGGCGCCGAAAATCTCGTCCTTGGGGACGTCGCCGACCTTGTGCCCGTCGACGAAGGCCTGTGCATGGCCTTCGAGTATTACAAACACATGATCTGCCTCATCCCCCTGGGTAATCAGCCTTTCGCCCGCCTCCACGCGCTTGAAGCCGTTGCTGCTGCGCAACTCTGGCGGCTTGAGACGGGCAATGGCATCGGACAGCAGGGCGGTCTGGCCGATCAGGTACTGTACGAGCAGTTCCGAGCGTTGTACGTCGGCCTGGATGTGCCGAAACACTTCAGTCCTCAGATAGGGAATCAGTTGCAGCGGCGTATCGCAGTGCAGTTGCCACTGCGGGAGTTCGATGCCGCGCCGCAGCCCCACCAGGTCGCCTTCATGCAGGTAGAACAGTGGCCGCTCTTCGACACTGGCCTGGATCACGCCACTTGCCAGCAGGAACAACTGGTCGCCGGGCAATACGCTGGACAGCTCAGCGATGGGGCCAAGCTCCAACGTCGGGCCGCTGGGCGCAAGCCCGTCCAGCAATTGCGGCGGAATGCTCTGCAGTCTGTTGATCAAGGCGTCGGCGTAAGCCGGCTGCTCCCCCATTAGATACATTTGGCTCTGCCAGTCAGTTTTTGTGACGAGAGGAAATGGCGTCCAGTTGCTTGTTCAACGCCTCTTTGCGTTCGGCGGGAAGGTCGTTCCAGTGCATGTCCATCAGGGCGCCCTCGATGGCATAGAGCAAGACTTTCGACGCACGAAAACCACGGGTCCGCACGGCCCGGTAGGCGTCCACCGCACCCAGGCGGCGCAAGTCGGAAGCGCTATGGATGCCCACTGCATGCAGCCATTGTGCCGATGTCTTGCCAAGGTTCTTCAGGTGTTGCAGTTCATCATTCATTAAGCCTCCTGGCGATGGCCGAATGGTGAGTGGGCAGCCTCAGAGGAGTGTAGCGCTCAGTAGAAAACGCGCTGTTCTTTGGTCGGGTTTGGCGCAAATGCTTCTAAGGGCGCAGCGGTGAAGCTCGAAGGGAGGGGGGCAGGCCATGCGAAGGGCGGGGTGCAGGCGAGAAAGCGGACCAGGTCCGGCGCTGAACAGAACGCCGGACAAAGACGGGCGGCGGGGGTCAGCGAGTGCGGTAACGCAGGCGGGTGCCGAAATTGACCGACATGAGAATCTCGTCGGCACTCAGTTCCACCGGAAAGTAGGCGCCGGAAATCTGTGCATGGGCGAGGCTGGCGCCTTCCATGGACGAGTTTCTCAAGTCCAGCCCCCGCAGATCCGCGGAGCGAAAGTAGGCGTCAGTGAAATCGATGCCTTGTGCGTTCAGTTCCCGCAGGTCGAGGCCGCGGAAATCCCCGCCGCGCATGTCGATGGGTTGATCTTTCGGGCGTTCGCGGTTGAAGCCGACGATGTCGTCTTTATGCAGCAGGGCGTAAAGCGGAGTGTCGAGAAGTTTCGGTTGGCTCATGGCGACGTCACCAGTGTTGGATTTATGACGCCAGTATAGTGCCACTATTTTTCAGCCGTGAAGTCTTTGCCACTTCACGGCTGAAATGACCGTTTACAGGCCTGGGAGGCGTTGGCGAATATTGGCAACCAGGGCGTCCAGGCTGCCGCTTTCGTTGGTTTCTATGCGCTTGCTGCGCAGCAGCTCTTCGTCGGTCAGCGCTTCGCGAGTGGCTTGCTGGTTGGCAATCACTTCCAAAGTGGCGTCGGATGGATCGTTCTGATCGGCCTGGCGCTGGGCCAGCCAGCTGGCAACCACTGCCTCAGGAGCGTTGCAGTCGATGATCAGGCAGGGCGTACCAGTGGCCTCGGCCACTTTGGCCGCGGCATCGCGCTGGGCACGTTTGAGGTAGGTCGCGTCGATCACTACCGGGAAGCCGGCACGCAGGATGGTTTCGGCGATTTCATGCAGGCGCGCGTAGGTGGCGCTGCTGGCTTCGCTGCTATAGATGCCAGCGTGTGGGTCGTTGGGCACCTGTTGCTCGCCGAACAGGCGCTTGCGCTCTACGTCGGAGCGCAGGCGAATGGCGCCCAGTGCCTCTACCAGGCGCATGGCCACGCGGCTCTTGCCGACCGCCGAAATGCCTGAGGTGATGGCCAGGAAACGCGATGGAATGGTGCTGTAGCTCTCCGCCAGATTGGCGTAGTTGCGGTACTGGCGCAGGGTGGTAGCGCGCTGCACCGGCGTGGCATCGGCAGGCATGCTGAACAGACTGACCTTGGCGCGTACCAGGGCACGGTAGGCCTTGTAGAAATTGAGCAGCTCTAGGCCCTGGTAGTCGCCGGTCAGCTCCAGGTACTGGCTGATGAAGCGTCGCGCCAGGCTCTTCAGGCCGCGGTCTTCCAGGTCCATGGCAAGGAAGCCGGTATCGGCGTAGACGTCGGTGAAACGAAACGGTTCGTTGAATTCGATGCAGTCGAAAATCACCACCTTGCCGTCGATCAGAGTGGCGTTGCCCAGGTGAATATCGCCATGGCATTCACGGATGAAACCTTCGCTCTTGCGTTGGGCCAGCAGAGGCTTGAGGCGTTCGAAGCTGGTTTCGGCCCAGGCTTGCAGGGCTTCAAGTTGTTGCAGATCGGCCTTCTCGCTGAGGAATGGGCGGATTTGTTCGAAGTTCTGACGCACCGGAGCCATCACGCTCTCCGGGGTGCCGGCTTCATGCTTAGCTGGAACCTTGGGCGCGCTGAGGTGGAAGTGGGCGATCTGCCTGGCCATCTCATCGATGTGCGCAGTGGTCAGCTCGCTGTTGGCCTGCAGGGTGCTGAGCAACTGGCTTTGCGGGAACTGACGCATTTTCAGTACGTATTCGATAGCCGGACCATCGCCGCCCAGTACCGGGGCTTCGGCGCTACCGGTGATCGGCAGGACTTCCAGGTACAGGTCCTCGGTCAGGCGCTGGTTCAGGCGCAGCTCTTCGCCGCAGAAGTGTTCGCGGGCGTCCAGGCTGGTGAAGTCGAGGAAGCCGAAATTGACCGGCTTCTTCACTTTATAGGCAAAGGGGCCGGTGAGCAGAACCCAGGAGATGTGGGTTTCGATGACCTGAAACCCTTCTACGGGATGAGGAAACAAGGCGGGGTTTTGCAGGGCAGCGATCAGTGACTGGCTCACAGGCGATCCTTCAGAGTCGGGAAAATCGAGGGCGTCATTATGGCCGCTGAACGCACTAAGGCAAACCTCGGGTGGCGCATGTTGACGATGAATAAAGTGCGTATAATCCGCCGCCATGACTCGTACCCGATCCCCTCGTTCTGCTAAAAAAACGCCGTCTGGTGGCCTGCGCCCCTGGCTGGGCTGGGCCCTCAAGCTCAGTCTGGTCGGTTTGGTGGTGCTCGCCGGCTTTGCGGTTTACCTCGATGCCGTGGTCCAGGAAAAATTCTCCGGCAAGCGCTGGACCATTCCGGCCAAGGTCTACGCCCGCCCGCTTGAGCTGTTCGTCGGACAAAAGCTCAGCAAGGACGATTTCCTTACGGAACTCGACGCTCTGGGCTATCGCCGCGAAAGTGTCGCCAACGGCCCGGGCGCAGCCTCGGTCAATGGCAATACCGTGGACCTGAACACCCGCGGCTTCCAGTTCTATGAAGGGCTGGAGCAGGCTCAGCCGGTGCGCGTGCGCTTCTCCGGCGATTACGTGGCGGAACTGTCCGGCAGCAAGGGGGCCAAGCTCGCGGTGGTGCGCCTGGAGCCATTGCTGATCGGCGGCCTGTACCCGAAGAACCTCGAAGACCGGATCCTGATCAAGATCGATCAGGTTCCGCCGTATCTGCTGGAAACTCTGGTGGCGGTGGAAGACCGCGACTTCTATTCACACCACGGGGTGTCGCCCAAGTCGATTGCCCGTGCGATCTGGGTCAACACCTCGTCCGGCCAGATGCGCCAGGGCGGCAGTACCCTGACCCAGCAGTTGGTGAAAAACTTCTTTCTGACCAACGAGCGCAGCCTGTCGCGCAAGCTCAATGAAGCGATGATGGCGTTGTTGCTGGAGCTGCATTACGACAAGCGCGAGATTCTCGAGGCCTACCTCAACGAGGTCTTCGTCGGCCAGGACGGTCAGCGTGCGGTGCACGGTTTCGGTCTGGCCAGCCAGTTCTTCTTCAGCCAGCCCCTGTCCGAACTCAAGTTGCACCAGGTGGCGCTGTTGGTCGGGATGGTCAAAGGGCCTTCCTATTACAACCCGCGGCGCTACCCGGAACGTGCTCTGGAGCGGCGTAACCTGGTGCTCGATCTGCTGGCACAGCAGGGCGTGGCTACCCCGGAACAGGTGGAGGCGGCGAAGAAGATGCCGCTGGGCGTAACCAAGCGCGGCAGCCTGGCGGACAGTTCCTTCCCCGGTTTCCTCGACCTGGTCAAACGTCAGTTGCGCGAAGACTACCGTGATGAAGACTTGACTGAAGAAGGCCTGCGGATCTTCACCAGTTTCGATCCGATCCTGCAGATGAAGGCCGAAGCCTCGGTCAACGACACCTTCAAGCGCCTGGCCGGGCGCAAGGGCTCGGAAGACGTCGAGGCGGCGATGGTGGTGACCAACCCGGAAACCGGTGAGGTCCAGGCCATGATTGGCAGTCGTCAGGCCAGCTTTGCCGGTTTCAACCGGGCCTTGGATGCGGTGCGTCCGATCGGCTCGCTGATCAAGCCTGCCGTCTACCTGACCGCCCTGGAAAAGCCCAGCCAGTACACCCTGACCAGTTGGCTGTCGGATGAGGCGTTCTCGGTAAAAGGTGCAGACGGCCAGGTGTGGAAGCCGCAGAACTATGACCGGCGCTCCCACGGTACGGTGTTCCTGTACCAGGGCCTGGCTCACTCCTACAACCTGTCTACCGCACGGCTCGGCCTGGAAGTGGGTGTGCCCAATGTCCTGAAGACCCTTGGGCGCCTGGGGGTGACCCGCGAGTTCCCGGCCTTCCCATCGATGCTGCTGGGGGCAGGGGGCATGAGCCCGATGGAAGTGGCGACCATGTACCAGACGCTGGCCAATGGCGGCTTCAATACGCCGATGCGCGGGATTCGCAGCGTGTTGACAGCGGAAGGCGAGCCGCTCAAGCGCTATCCCTTCCAGATTCAGCAGCGTTTTGATGCCGGCTCGATCTATCTGATTCAAAGCGCGATGCAACGGGTGATGCGCGAGGGCACGGGCAGCTCGGTGTACAACGTGTTGCCCAAGACTCTAGCGTTGGCGGGCAAGACCGGTACCAGTAACGACTCCCGTGACAGCTGGTTCGCCGGTTTCAGCCAGGACCTGCTAGCCGTGGTCTGGCTGGGTCGCGACGATAACGGCAAGACGCCGTTTACCGGTGCTACCGGCGCCTTGCAGGTGTGGACCAGTTTCATGCGCAAGGCCGACCCGCTGCCGCTGGATATGCCGCAGCCGGACAACGTGGTTCAGGCCTGGGTCGATTCGCGTACCGGGCAGGGCTCCGATACCAACTGTCCGGGGGCTGTGCAGATGCCGTATATTCGCGGCAGCGAACCGCCTCCCGGTGCTTCCTGTGGGGGAGAAAACCCGGCAGGCGGCGATTCGGTGATGGATTGGGTCAAGGGCTGGATGAACTAAGCGATGAGGGTTTGACGTGAACAAGTGGTGGATTCCAGCTATTACAGCTCTGGCGTTGCTCAACGGTTGCGCCAGTGTGCAGCGCGGCTCTATTCCCGTCGTGGATTCCGGCACTGCCGTGTCCAACAGCGAGCGGATTTCCGCCTCCGGAGGCTTTCGCCAGACGACCATCAAGCGCCCGGCGCAGGCTCAGGCACAGGCGATTCCGGAAGATTCCGGCGTAGTGGTAATGGTTCCGGGCGGCGGCGCTACGGCCTCGGCGCCGATCAGCAGTTCGCCTATTACTCCGGGGCCGGTCACTTCAGGGCCTATTACCCCGGGGCCGGTGGACGGCTCCGGTTATCAGTCGGCACCGATCAGTCAGGGCACTTACAACATGCCCTCTACGCCCAGTGGCATCCCTTCGGCCCGGGCCGGTGGTCTGTCGGCCGATGAGCAACTGGATGGCCCGGTGCTGGCGTTGCTGACCACTGCGCAACAGCAGCAGTCCAGTGGTGACTTGAACGGTGCTTCTTCCAGCCTCGAGCGAGCGCAGCGTGTTGCACCACGCGAGCCGCAGGTGCTGTATCGCCTGGCTCAGGTACGCATGGCCCAGGGGGATGCGCCCCAGGCCGAGCAGTTCGCTCGCCGTGGCCTGAGCTTTGCCAACGGCCGCCCTGATCTCCAGGCAAGCCTGTGGGAGCTGATTGCCCAGGCGCGTGAGAAACAGGGTGATGCCGCAGGTGCAGCGCAGGCGCGCCAGAAAGCTCGGGTTTCGCTGTGATGGATGGGCGCTTTCCCAGGATCGCCGAGCAGTTGCTGCTGATCGAGCGTGAGTTGCGTGTGCAGGGCCTGTGGGACGACGCTGTGCCCAGCGCCGAGGCACTGGCCAGCACTCAGCCCTTTGCCGTGGATACTCTGGAGTTCGAGCAATGGCTGCAGTGGATCTTTCTGCCCCGCATGAAGATGATTCTGGAGCAGGATTTGCCGCTGCCCAATGCGTCAGGTATTCAGGAAATGGCCGAGATGGTGTTCTCCACTCGTCCGATGCAGGGGCGCGACCAGCAGTTGCGAGTTCTGCTCAAAGAGTTTGATCAGCTCATCGTTGCTACTCGCTGAAACACGACTGCCAGGTATGCCTGGCAGTCGCCTCCCTCCATACTGCCCACTTCAGTCTCGCTCTCTCGAGGTGACAACTTCGGAGGGTTCATGTCTGTCCGTGCATTGCTGTTGTTGTAGTGCATGACGTTCCTCTCGGCTCTCTGGCAATGGGGTTTCGCCCAAAGTCCGGGTTCGCATTTCTGAGTTGCTTGCCGAAGATTGCGCAATTGAAGCGCAGACAGCAGTCGTTTTTGGGTTTTTTCTTGCGTTCTCATGCGCTTAGTTCGAATTAACCACATAGACGACTTGACTTGAAGAGGACGAAACAGAAGAATCCAAAGTCCGCTGTAGAGGGACTGCCAGAAGCAGACCCACTCAGCAGATCATGAGGCGCACATCCGCGCCGAAGTGCTACACCCGCAACGCGTTACCTCGCGCTGGGTGGGAAAACCCCGCAACACTTTGGGGCGCTCCCAATACTTGCTCAGTCAGTGCTGACGTAGTCGGCGACCACCGTCGCTCATGCTCTGCTGAGAAGTAAACCTATTAAGACCCGCTCCCTTTTGAGGGCGGTATTCTGGCGTTTTAGAGGTGAACAACGTGGAGCTTTTATCTGGCGGTGAGATGCTCGTCCGCTTTTTGCGTGACGAAGGCGTCAAATATATCTACGGGTACCCGGGTGGTGCTCTCCTTCATGTTTACGATGCCCTGTTCAAAGAACCGGAAGTGACCCACATCCTGGTTCGTCACGAACAAGCGGCGACCCATATGGCTGACGGCTATGCCCGTGCCACCGGTAAAGCCGGCGTGGTACTGGTGACCTCCGGCCCGGGCGCGACCAATGCCATTACCGGTATTGCCACCGCCTATATGGACTCGATTCCCATGGTGATCATTTCCGGCCAGGTGCCCAGCACCATGGTGGGCACCGACGCGTTCCAGGAAACCGACATGATCGGTATCTCCCGGCCGATCGTGAAGCACAGCTTCATGATCAAGCACGCTTCGGAAATCCCGGAAGTCATGAAGAAAGCCTTCTACCTGGCGCAATCCGGTCGTCCTGGTCCGGTGGTGGTCGATATCCCCAAGGACATGACCAACCCGGCTGAAAAGTTCGAATACGTTTTCCCCAAGAAAGCCAAGCTGCGCTCCTACAGCCCAGCTGTTCGCGGTCACTCCGGGCAAATCCGCAAGGCGGCAGAAATGCTCCTGGCGGCCAAGCGCCCTGTGCTTTATGCCGGCGGCGGCGTGATTCTCGGCGGCGGTTCCGCACCGCTGACCGAACTGGCCAAGATGCTCAATCTGCCAGTGACCAATACCTTGATGGGCCTGGGCGCCTATCCGGGCACCGACCGGCAGTTCGTGGGCATGCTCGGCATGCACGGCAGCTACACCGCCAACCTGACCATGCACCATGCCGACGTGATCCTGGCCGTGGGCGCGCGCTTCGATGACCGGGTGATCAACGGCGCACCGAAGTTCTGCCCGAATGCCAAGATCATCCATGTCGATATCGACCCGGCTTCCATCTCCAAGACCATCAAGGCCGATGTGCCTATCGTCGGTCCAGTGGAGAGCGTCCTGACCGAAATGGTCGCGGCACTCAAGGAAATCGGCGATACCCCGAACAAGGAGACGGTCGCCAGTTGGTGGAAGCAGATCGAGGAATGGCGTGGCGATCGCGGCCTGTTCCCTTACGACAAGGGCGACGGCAGCATCATCAAGCCACAGACCGTGATCGAAACCCTGTGCGAAGTCACCAAGGGCGATGCCTATGTGACCTCCGACGTGGGGCAGCACCAGATGTTCGCGGCGCAGTACTACCGGTTCAACAAGCCCAACCGCTGGATCAACTCCGGTGGCCTGGGCACCATGGGCTTCGGTTTCCCGGCGGCCATGGGCGTGAAATTGAGCTTTCCGGATAATGATGTCGCCTGCGTCACCGGTGAAGGCAGTATCCAGATGAACATCCAGGAGCTGTCGACCTGCCTGCAGTACGATCTGCCGGTCAAGATCATCAATCTGAACAATGGTGTGCTTGGGATGGTGCGCCAGTGGCAGGACATGAGCTACGGCAGCCGTCATTCGCACTCCTACATGGAATCGCTGCCTGACTTCGTCAAGCTGGTCGAAGCCTATGGTCACGTGGGCATGCGTATCACGGATCTGAAGGATCTGAAGCCGAAGATGGAAGAAGCGTTCGCCATGAAGGATCGCCTGGTGTTCCTCGATATCCAGGTCGACACCAGCGAGCACGTCTATCCGATGCAGATCAAAGACGGCTCCATGCGCGATATGTGGCTGAGCAAGACGGAGCGTACTTAATCATGCGGCACATTATTTCCTTGCTTCTGGAAAACGAACCGGGTGCTCTGTCTCGTGTTGTAGGTCTGTTCTCGCAACGCAACTACAACATCGAAAGCCTGACGGTGGCGCCGACTGAAGACCCGACACTGTCGCGTCTGACCCTGACCACCGTTGGCCATGACGAGATCATCGAGCAGATCACCAAGAACCTGAACAAGCTGGTTGAGGTGGTGAAGCTGGTAGACCTGTCGGAAAGCGCGCACATCGAGCGTGAACTGATGCTGGTCAAGATCAAGGCCACTGGCGCCCAGCGCGCCGAGGTCAAGCGCACTACCGATATTTACCGTGGGCAGATCGTTGATGTCAGCGCCAGCGTGTATACCGTTCAACTGACCGGTACCAGCGACAAGCTCGACAGCTTCATTCAATCGATCGGCACCGCATCGATTCTGGAAACCGTACGCAGTGGTGTCACCGGGATTGCCCGTGGCGACAAAGTACTGAGCATCTAACTCAAATTAGCGAATGGCCGGAACGGCCTGATATAGGGGAAATTCATGAAAGTTTTCTACGATAAAGACTGCGACCTGTCGATCATCCAAGGTAAGAAAGTTGCCATCATCGGCTACGGTTCCCAGGGCCACGCTCAAGCATGCAACCTGAAGGATTCCGGCGTAGACGTGACTGTCGGCCTGCGTAAAGGCTCGGCTACCGTTGCCAAGGCTGAAGCCCACGGCCTGAAAGTGACCGACGTTGCTGCAGCCGTTGCCGGTGCCGACCTGGTCATGATCCTGACCCCGGACGAGTTCCAGTCCCAGCTGTACAAGAACGAAATCGAGCCGAACATCAAGAAGGGCGCCACTCTGGCCTTCTCCCACGGCTTCGCGATCCACTACAACCAGGTTGTGCCTCGTGCCGACCTCGACGTGATCATGATCGCGCCGAAGGCTCCAGGCCACACCGTACGTTCCGAGTTCGTCAAGGGCGGTGGTATTCCTGACCTGATCGCGATCTACCAGGACGCTTCCGGCAACGCCAAGAACGTTGCCCTGTCCTACGCCGCAGGCGTGGGCGGCGGCCGTACCGGCATCATCGAAACCACCTTCAAGGACGAGACTGAAACCGACCTGTTCGGTGAGCAGGCTGTTCTGTGTGGCGGTACCGTCGAGCTGGTCAAAGCCGGTTTCGAAACCCTGGTTGAAGCTGGCTACGCTCCAGAAATGGCCTACTTCGAATGCTTGCACGAACTGAAGTTGATCGTTGACCTCATGTACGAAGGCGGTATCGCCAACATGAACTACTCGATCTCCAACAACGCCGAATACGGCGAGTACGTGACTGGTCCAGAAGTCATCAACGCCGAATCCCGCCAGGCCATGCGCAATGCTCTGAAGCGCATCCAGGACGGCGAATACGCGAAGATGTTCATCAGCGAAGGCGCTACCGGCTACCCATCGATGACCGCCAAGCGTCGTAACAACGCTGCTCACGGTATCGAAATCATCGGCGAGCAACTGCGCTCGATGATGCCTTGGATCGGTGCCAATAAAATCGTCGACAAAGCCAAGAACTAAGTTCGAGTCTTGTCAGGGAAAACGCGGCCTAGGCCGCGTTTTTTCGTTTGCATGGATAGGTTCTGGTATAAAGCTGGATCCTTTGTGGCCGAATCGCGGCCCTGGGTATCTGTCGAAACTTTTCACACCGTTGCAAGGTAATGTCCATGAGCGAACGTCCCGAAGAGCCAAACCAGGCCTCTGACGCCGAAAGCCTGCTACCGATCGATGAGCATGTCGAAGAAGGGCATGACGCTGAAGGCCGTAAAGTCCGGCATCGTGGTATCTATCTTCTGCCGAATCTGTTCACCACTGCGAACCTGTTCGCGGGGTTCTATTCCATCATTAGCTCCATGAGCGCCCAGAGTGCAATGAGCGCCGGAGATTCGGCCGGGGCGAGCAAGTACTTTGCCTTTGCCGCGATCGCCATTTTCGTGGCCATGGTGCTCGATGGCCTGGATGGGCGTGTTGCCCGCATGACCAACACCCAGAGTGCTTTCGGCGCTGAATACGACTCGCTGTCCGATATGGTTGCATTCGGCGTAGCGCCGGCGTTGTTGGCCTTTGGCTGGGCTCTGGGTGACATGGGCAAGGTCGGCTGGATGGTCGCCTTCATCTATGTGGCAGGCGCGGCCTTGCGTCTGGCGCGTTTCAATACTCAAGTCGGTACTGCCGACAAGCGTTATTTCATCGGCCTTGCCAGCCCGGCAGCGGCGGGTGTGGTGGCTGGTATCGTCTGGGCATTCAGCGACTACGGGATCCAGGGGTCGAAGATGTCGTTCCTGGTGGCGTTGATGGTGGCCGCCGCAGGCATGCTGATGGTCAGTAACATCAAGTACAACAGCTTCAAGGACCTGGACCTGAAAGGGCGCGTACCTTTTGTGGCGATCCTGGCGGTGGTGCTGGTGTTTGCGGTGGTGTTCAGTGATCCGCCGCGCATTCTGCTTTTGGTGTTCCTCGCCTATGCGGCGTCGGGCCCTATCCAGTACCTGTTGCACCTGCGTCGTCGCAAAAGCGTCGAGTGATGTAATTTCCCCCATACTCCGCAGTCTATTGGTACATCTGTCCTCCAATACTGCGGAGTTGCCATGTTATTCAAATTCCCCAAGTCGTCCGACTGCAATGAGTCTGAGGTTACGCCCGAATCTCTTTACCTCTCTCGACGCAGCCTGCTGAGTGGTGCGGTTGCGGGCATGGCGTTTGCCAGCTTGCCGCGATGGGCAGCAGCACAGGACGCGTCGCGTTATGCCGATGTT
>NZ_AP024342.1:4827500-5902500 GCF_018326405.1 Pseudomonas sp. Eqa60 | reverse complement strand
GACACACGGCGGGTGCTAACGTCCGTCGTGAAAAGGGAAACAACCCAGACCGTCAGCTAAGGTCCCAAAGTTATGGTTAAGTGGGAAACGATGTGGGAAGGCTTAGACAGCTAGGAGGTTGGCTTAGAAGCAGCCACCCTTTAAAGAAAGCGTAATAGCTCACTAGTCGAGTCGGCCTGCGCGGAAGATGTAACGGGGCTCAAACCATACACCGAAGCTACGGGTATCACGTAAGTGATGCGGTAGAGGAGCGTTCTGTAAGCCTGTGAAGGTGAGTTGAGAAGCTTGCTGGAGGTATCAGAAGTGCGAATGCTGACATGAGTAACGACAATGGGTGTGAAAAACACCCACGCCGAAAGACCAAGGTTTCCTGCGCAACGTTAATCGACGCAGGGTTAGTCGGTCCCTAAGGCGAGGCTGAAAAGCGTAGTCGATGGAAAACAGGTTAATATTCCTGTACTTCTAGTTATTGCGATGGAGGGACGGAGAAGGCTAGGCCAGCTTGGCGTTGGTTGTCCAAGTTTAAGGTGGTAGGCTGGAATCTTAGGTAAATCCGGGGTTCTAAGGCCGAGAGCTGATGACGAGTTACCTTTTAGGTGACGAAGTGGTTGATGCCATGCTTCCAAGAAAAGCTTCTAAGCTTCAGATAACTAGGAACCGTACCCCAAACCGACACAGGTGGTTGGGTAGAGAATACCAAGGCGCTTGAGAGAACTCGGGTGAAGGAACTAGGCAAAATGGCACCGTAACTTCGGGAGAAGGTGCGCCGGTGAGGGTGAAGGACTTGCTCCGTAAGCTCATGCCGGTCGAAGATACCAGGCCGCTGCGACTGTTTATTAAAAACACAGCACTCTGCAAACACGAAAGTGGACGTATAGGGTGTGACGCCTGCCCGGTGCCGGAAGGTTAATTGATGGGGTTAGCTAACGCGAAGCTCTTGATCGAAGCCCCGGTAAACGGCGGCCGTAACTATAACGGTCCTAAGGTAGCGAAATTCCTTGTCGGGTAAGTTCCGACCTGCACGAATGGCGTAACGATGGCGGCGCTGTCTCCACCCGAGACTCAGTGAAATTGAAATCGCTGTGAAGATGCAGTGTATCCGCGGCTAGACGGAAAGACCCCGTGAACCTTTACTATAGCTTTGCACTGGACTTTGAATTTGCTTGTGTAGGATAGGTGGGAGGCTTTGAAGCGTGAACGCCAGTTTGCGTGGAGCCATCCTTGAAATACCACCCTGGCAACTTTGAGGTTCTAACTCAGGTCCGTTATCCGGATCGAGGACAGTGTATGGTGGGTAGTTTGACTGGGGCGGTCTCCTCCTAAAGAGTAACGGAGGAGTACGAAGGTGCGCTCAGACCGGTCGGAAATCGGTCGTAGAGTATAAAGGCAAAAGCGCGCTTGACTGCGAGACAGACACGTCGAGCAGGTACGAAAGTAGGTCTTAGTGATCCGGTGGTTCTGTATGGAAGGGCCATCGCTCAACGGATAAAAGGTACTCCGGGGATAACAGGCTGATACCGCCCAAGAGTTCATATCGACGGCGGTGTTTGGCACCTCGATGTCGGCTCATCACATCCTGGGGCTGAAGCCGGTCCCAAGGGTATGGCTGTTCGCCATTTAAAGTGGTACGCGAGCTGGGTTTAGAACGTCGTGAGACAGTTCGGTCCCTATCTGCCGTGGACGTTTGAGATTTGAGAGGGGCTGCTCCTAGTACGAGAGGACCGGAGTGGACGAACCTCTGGTGTTCCGGTTGTCACGCCAGTGGCATTGCCGGGTAGCTATGTTCGGAAAAGATAACCGCTGAAAGCATCTAAGCGGGAAACTTGCCTCAAGATGAGATCTCACTGGAACCTTGAGTTCCCTAAAGGGCCGTCGAAGACTACGACGTTGATAGGTTGGGTGTGTAAGCGCTGTGAGGCGTTGAGCTAACCAATACTAATTGCCCGTGAGGCTTGACCATATAACACCCAAGCAATTTGCTTAAGAAGCGAGTTGCGGTGTGTGAAGACGATACAAACCGAAAGTTTGCGAACACAAAAATCTATTACATACCCATTCGCTGGCACGTTGCACAAGCAACGGACTGGCTACCGAATTTCTTGACGACCATAGAGCGTTGGAACCACCTGATCCCATCCCGAACTCAGAAGTGAAACGATGCATCGCCGATGGTAGTGTGGGGTTTCCCCATGTGAGAGTAGGTCATCGTCAAGATTAAATTCCGAAACCCCAACTGCGCATGCAGTTGGGGTTTTGTTTTTGCGCGTGGAAAATTTGCTCTTATTCGCAAACAAATTTGCACAGTTATTTTCGGATTGGAACACTAGAATAACCGTTACTTTCTCCACTCCCAGAGCCTTCTATGCCAGAACCGGTTGACGCCCCCGGGTTGTCAGAATTACCACTGGACGACCTGGTTGCCTGCCATGAATGCGACTTGCTGATGCGCAAGCCCAAGCTCGCCCTCGGTGAGAAAGCCCAGTGCCCGCGTTGTGGCTATGAGCTCTACGCGCACCGGCACAATGTGGTCGAACGCAGCCTGGCCCTGGTGATCGCGGCCTTGTTGCTATATGTGCCGGCGAACTTTCTACCCATCATGCAGCTCAATCTCCTGGGACAGTCTTCCGAAGACACGGTCTGGAGCGGTGTGCAGGGGCTGTTCGACACCGGTATGGAAGGCGTGGCGGTGGTGGTGTTCCTGTGCAGCATGGGCATTCCCCTGCTCAAGTTGATTTGCCAGCTTTTAGTCCTGCTGAGTATTCGTTGGGACATCGGCCGCAGTTACGGCTTGCTGCTCTATCGCATTTATCACCATCTGCGCGACTGGGGCATGCTCGAGGTCTACCTGATGGGGGTGCTGGTGGCCATCGTCAAGTTGGCCGACATGGCATCCATTACCGTGGGCCTGGGCCTGGTGTGTTTTATCAGTCTGTTGTTGGTGCAGGTCTGGCTGGAGGTGGTGATGTCGCCTCACCAGATCTGGCAAGCGTTATCGGGAGAGGACATACATGCGGGCGATTGAGGCAGGCATTCTGATCTGTACTGAATGCCACGAGTTGAATCGGCAGGAGGCTGACAGCGAAGAGCAGACCTGCACTCGCTGCGGGGCCAGGGTTCATCCTCGTCGCCCCAATAGCATACTGCGCACCTGGGCGTTGCTGCTCACCGCCGCGATCCTCTACATCCCGGCCAACTTGCTGCCGATCATGACCGTCAGTTCCCTGGGCCAGGGTGACCCCAGCACCATCATGTCCGGGGTCATCCAGCTGGTGCAGCACGGCATGTTTCCCATCGCTGCGGTGGTGTTCGTCGCCAGTATCCTGGTGCCCACCTTCAAGCTGGTGGGCATTGCCTTACTGTTGTTTTCGGTGCAGCGTCACCAGCCGCTCTCTGCCCGACAGCGGATCATCATGTACCGCTTTATCGAGTTCATCGGCCGCTGGTCGATGCTGGATATCTTTGTCATCGCCATCCTGGTGGCGGTGGTCAACTTTGGCCGGCTGGCCAGTATCGAGGCCAATCTCGGTGCGGTCGCCTTTGCCAGCGTGGTGATCCTGACCATGCTGGCTGCAGTAACTTTCGATCCCCGACTGATCTGGGATAACACGGAGTCGGACGACGACCATGAGTGATTTGCCTACCGCCAAAACCCGCCCGGCCTCCAACTGGTCGGCTATCTGGGTATTGCCCCTGATTGCCCTGATCATCGGCGGCTGGCTGGGCTGGCGTGCCTACAGCCAGACCGGTATCGAGATCCAGTTGCGCTTTGAAAGCGGCGAGGGGATCCAGGCCAACAAGACTGAAGTGGTCTACAAGGGCATGCCCGTAGGTAAGGTCAAGACCCTGGCTCTGGACGATGAGGGCAACTCCAAGGGAGTGATTGCCTCGGTCGAGATGAACAAGGACGTCGAGCAGTACCTGAAGACCAACACGCGCTTCTGGCTGGTCAAACCCAGTGTCAGCCTGGCCGGGATCACAGGCCTGGAAACTCTGGTCTCGGGCAACTACATCGCCGTCAGCCCCGGGGATGGTGAGCCTAGTCGCAAGTTCAAGGCCCTGGCCGAGGAGCCTCCTTTATCTGATGCCAAACCGGGCCTGCACCTGACCATCAAGGCCGAGCGCCTGGGGTCGCTGAACCGTGGCAGCCCGGTGTTCTACAAGCAGATCCAGGTTGGCCAGATCAAGAGCTTCCTGCTCTCCGAAGACCAGAACACGGTGGAGCTCAAGGTCTATATCGAGCCCACCTATGCCAATCTGGTGCGCAAACACACACGTTTCTGGAACGCCAGCGGCATCAGCATCGACGCCAACCTGTCCGGGGTAAAAGTACGCAGCGAGTCCCTGTCCAGCATCGTCGCCGGGGGGATCGCCTTTGCCACGCCGGAGAATCGCAAGGACAGCCCGCCCACCGACCCAAGCCTGCCGTTCCGTCTGTATGAGGACTTCGACGCCGCCCAGGCCGGGATCCGCGTCAAGGTCAAGCTCACCGATTTCGAAGGCCTGCAGGCCGGGCGCACCCCGGTGATGTACAAGGGCATCCAGGTGGGTAGCCTGAAGGCCCTGAAGGTCGACTCCGACCTGAGCAGCGCCACCGCCGAGCTGACTCTCGATCCCCTGGCCGAGGATTACCTGGTCCAGGGCACCCAGTTCTGGACCGTCAAGCCTTCGATCTCCCTGGCCGGCATCACCGGTCTTGAGGCCCTGGTCAAGGGTAACTACATCGCTATCCGTCCCGGTGACAAGGGCGCCGCGCCCCAGCGCGAGTTCGAGGCCCGGGCCAAGGCCCCGCCGCTGGACCTGCGTGCCCCCGGCCTGCACATGGTGCTGTTCACCGACAACCTGGGGTCCCTGGATGTCGGCAGCCCGATTCTCTATAAACAGGTCAAGGTCGGGTCGGTGCAGAGCTACCAGTTCTCCCACACCCGCAAGCAACTGGTGATCGGCGTCCATATCGAGAAGGAATATGAAGGCCTGGTCAACGGTTCGACTCGCTTCTGGAACGTCAGTGGTATCACCCTGACCGGGGGCCTGACCGGCGGTATCCAGATCAAGAGCGAGTCGCTGCAAAGCCTGATGGCGGGTGGCATCGCCTTCGAGACCCCGCTGCCCAACGTACCGCTGAAAAAGCGCATTCCACGTTTCCGCCTGTTCGCCAACCAGGAGGAGGCGGCGCAGCGCGGCACCCTGGTGAGCATCAAGGTTGATCGCGCCGACGGCTTGCGGGCCGGCACGCCTGTACGCTTCAAGGGCCTGGACGTGGGCAAGCTGGAAGAAGTGACCCTCAGCGCCGACATGCAATCGGTCATGCTCAAGGCGCGGATCACCGAAGTGCCCGAGCGCATCGCCCGGGTCGGCAGCCAGTTCTGGGTGGTCAAGCCGGAGTTGGGCCTGATGAAGACCTCGAACCTGGAAACCCTGGTCACCGGCCAATACATCGAGGTCCAGCCTGCGACGAAGAGTCAGGGCGTGCAGACCAGTTTTGTCGCCTTGCCGCAACCACCGGAAGCCAGCGTTCAGGAAGCCGGCCTGAGCCTGGTGTTGAGCGCTGCTCGGCGTGGCTCGCTGAAAGTCGGAGTGCCGGTAACCTACCGCGAAGTGGCGGTGGGCAAGGTGACCGGTTACGAGCTGGGCCAGACGGCCGATCGGGTACTGATCCACATCCTCATCGAACCCAAGTACGCACCGTTGGTTCGCAGTGGTACGCGCTTCTGGAACAGCAGTGGATTTGGTGTCGACTTTGGCCTGTTCAAAGGGGCGACGGTGCGTACCGAATCCCTGGAGACCCTGATCCAGGGGGGGATTGCCTTCGCGACGCCGGATGGCGAGCGCATGGGCAACCCGGCGCGGCCTCAGCAGACCTTCCCGCTGTTCGACAAGTTCGAAGAGGAATGGCTGACCTGGGCACCGAAGATCCCCCTGGGCAAATAACCTTCTTGTAGGAGCCGGCTTGCCGGCGAAGAGGCCCTCAGCCCTGCGTCGCGCCAGAGGACGCCTTCGCTGGCAAGCCAGCTCCTACAGCAGCTTTCCCATAAAAAAGGCCGCGCTCGGAAGAGCGCGGCCTTTTTCGTTGCAGCGTTACGAAATCAGACTTCGTCCAGCTCCGCTTCTGCTTCCGGCTCTGCGTTCAGCACGGCCTTGACCTGATCGTGACGACGGATGAACTTCCAGTCGGCCTCGTCGATGTAGATGCCGTTCGGTCCGCTGCCACCTTCCAGGTCGATGGCCACCTGGGCCGAAACCTGGGGCTTCACACTGGCCAGGATTGGCACGAAGCCCAATTGCAGGCTGGTTTCCAGCAGCGCCGCCTGGTTGCGCTCGTCGATGTCCGCCGCCTCGTCGAGGTAGTAAGGCAGGCGGATGCGCCCGGCCTGGTCGCGGTCCATCAAGTGCAGCAACAGGTACATGTTGGTCAGCGCCTTGATGGTCATGGTGGTGCCGTTGGACGCCGCGCCATCGATGTCGGTGTGGATGACCGGCTGGCCGTTGACCTTGGTGATCTCGAACGCCAGTTCGAACAGGTCCTTGAGGCCCAGCTGGTTGTGGTTGGCCGCCACCAGCCGCGCCAGGTACTCCTTGGCTTCTTCGTTCTTGTTGTCCTGCTCGGCGCTCTGGCTCAGGTCGAACACCGACAGGGTCTCGCCTTCTTCGTATTGCCCGGCGCTGTGGATGATCTGGTCGATGTGCTTGAGGGCTTCCTTGTTCGGCGCCAGGACGATGCGGAAGCTCTGCAGGTTGGACACCTGGCGCTTGTTGATCTCGCGGTTGAACAGCGCCAGTTGGTGTTCCAGGCTGTCGTAGTCGCTGCGGATATTGCGCAGGGTCCGGGCGATATCGGTGACCGCGGCGCGGCGCGCCTTGCCCAGGGTCAGGGCTTCGTCGGTGCGGTGGGCATAGGCGTTGATCAGCAGCTGCAGGCGCCGCTCTACGTCATCCTCACTGTCGAACTTGGCCACGCCCTTGAGGCGCACCTGGGCATACAGCGCCTCGATCTGCCCGTCGACCCGCTGCAAGCCCTGCCAGCTGTCCTGGTAGTCGTTGAGCAATGGCAGCAGGTTGTCCATGGAGTCGTCCACTGGGTCCATGAACGGCGTGCCGAACGGCAGGTCCGCCGGCAGCAACTGACGGCGACGCAGGGCGTCGTCGAGGGTGCGCTGCTTGGCTTCCATGTCGGCAATCTGCCGGCCCACCAGTTGCAGCTTGGCCGACAGTTGCTGGACGCGTTCGGTGAAGGCGTCACTGGAGCGCTTGAGTTCGTCCTGGGCGGCCTCCATCTGTGCCAGCTGCTCCAGCTTCTCGCCTTCCTCGGCGCTCAGGGTCTGGGCACGGCGGAAGTCTTCCAGGGCCTTCTGCGCATCCAGTACCTGCTGGTACAGGGCTTCGGTCTGGGTCTTGCTCGCGGCGCGGTCTGCAGCCACGGCAGCTTGGGTCTTGAGCTGCTTGAGCTCTTTTTCCAGGCGCTCTTTCTGATCCCGCAGGGCGGCGCGGTCAGCCAGGGCCTGCAGGGCTGGCGGCTCGATGTGGGAGATGTCGATGGACAGCCCCGGCACTTCGAAACGCTCGCCCTTGAAGCCATCGAGGATCAGCTCCACCGACTTCACCCACTCGCCGTTGTCGTCCAGGGCGATGCCGTGCTCGCCCAGGGGCAGGCTGAACAGCGCGCTGTTGAACAGGCGCATCAGGCGCTCCACGTCCTGCTGGGAGAACTCCTCGCGCAGGCGGGCATAGCTGTTGTTGTCAGCGTGATCGAGTTGCTGCTTGACCGACTTCAGACGTTTTTCCAGGTCCCGCAGGCGCTCTTCCAGGTCTTCGGCGGAGAACTGCCGCGACTGGGCCAGGGCGCCGGCCAGTTCATCGTGGGCATCCTTGGCCGCCAGCAGTTGCTGTTCCAGGACCTTGACGTCATCCACCAGGGCGAAGCGGTGCTTGAGCACCGACAGTTCGCCGAGCCAGCGCTGGGTGCCGGTGATTTCCCGCTCCAGGCGCATCATTTCCTGGGTGCTGCTGCGCTGGTCGTTCTGCAGCGCGTCCTGCTCGTTGCGGTAATGCTCGGCCTGGATGGTCAGCTCTTCCTTGCGGGCGCCGGCGTAGTCCGACCAGGTGCCCAGCAGCGAGTCCAGCAACGGTGACAGGCGATGCAGTTTGCCCCGCAGAATGTCCCGCTGCTTCACGCCGTTGGCCAGGGCTTCCACCAGAGGGCCCGCAGCCACCAGGGAGTTGTAGTCCTGCTCCATGCGCCGCACATCGCGGAAGGCTTCGTCGCAGGCGGCGATGTAGTCGACGCTACCGGAGCGCAGGCTGTGCTCGAAGGCATCGAGGAACAGCTGCTTGAGCTTGGCCGCGGTGATTTCGCGCATGTGCAGCAGGTTGATGAACAGCGCACGGAAGGTCTTCAGGCTCTGTTCACTGGTGGAGCGCAGCGGAATCAGGGTCAGGTCCAGGGGGATCGACGTATGGCCGCCCACCAGCAGGCGCCGCAGTTCATCCGGCTTGAGTTCATAGGCCTTGAGGCCCTGGCGCTCCAGGTTGGTGAACAGCTCTTTCTGCCGCAGGCAGGTGTCGTCCTTCTGGTAATGCGCCAGGTCCAGCTGTCCGGCGTAGGCGAAGAACTGGTGACCGAAACCGCCGCCCGGGCCGCGCCCGACCACGCCGATCACATGGGGGCCGTGGGGTAGCGAGACCTCCACCAGGATGTAGCTGGTGTCGGAAGCGAAGTAGAAGCGCCGGGATTGCTCCAGGCTGTACTTGCCGAAGCTCATGTCCGACATGCGCGCCAGAATCGGGAATTGCAGGGCGTTGATCGACGCCGACTTGCCCAGGTTGTTGGCCCCGTAGACCGACAGCGGCTCTTCCAGGGGGAACAGGCCGAGGCTGTAGCCGGCGGTGTTCAGTAGGGCAAAGCGGCGGATGCCGTAGCGTTCCTTGCTCATGCGTCGAGCTCCTGTTCTTCGGCGATGGCTCGGGCCAGCGCGTCTTCTTCACTTTCTTCGGACTCGTCGAATTCGCTCAGGTCCAGCGGGTCATCGGTCTGCAGCAGTTTCTCGTCGCTGTCGTTGTCCACCAGCACCGGGGTCGGCAACGGCAGCACGCTGTGCAGGCTGGCGGCCAGGTCGCGGTCCTGTTGCACCGACAGGCAGACATCGAGGAAGCGGTGCATCGGCGGCAGGAAGCGATAGATCCCCGGCTCCTCGGCGGCAAAACCCAGCTGGGTCATGCGGCGCATGATCTTCTCTTCCAGCTCTTCCTGGGTCTGCACTTCGGCCTGGATGAACAGGTCGCGGTATTTTTCCAGCAGCGACGGCAGTTCGTCGCGGCCCAGGCTGCCGCCGTCGAGCACGGCGATCGGGTCGCGGCCCTGGTCGGCCAGGTGCTCCACCAGGATGAAGGTGAACAGCGCCAGGCGTTGGGCGGTCTTGTTCACCTGGGCGGCGGCGTTGTCCGGCACGAAGTAGTAGAAGCCGCGGGTATCGCACACCAGCTCGAAGCCCAGGGCCTTGAACAGGGTGCGGTACTGGTCCTGGAAATTCGACAGTTGGGCGTACAGCTCCGGGTCGCGGCGGCTGACGTGGTAACCCTTGAACAGCTCGCGGAAGATCGGCGCCAGCTGGGACAGTTCGGAAAGATCAAGATGCATTGGCGTTGCTCGCAGAATGCTCGGCGGCGTCATCGCGGGCCGAGAGCAGGGCGAAGGAGCGCAGGCTGACCTGGTGCTCCTGGGTGTGGTAGTCGCGGCGTTCGAGGCGCTCGCGCTTGAAGCGTTTTTCCCGGGACAGGCGCGAGAACCAGTACAGCAGTTCGTCGGTGGCGCCATCGGGCTCCTGGTCCAGCAGCCAGCTCATCAGGTCCGGCATCGGCAGGGCGTCTTCGCAGCGCTCGAGCATCTCGCGGACGGTGCGCGGCGCCTTGGGGGCCACGCCCTTGTGGGTCTTGTGGGCCTTGGGGAAGCGCGCGGGCTTGGGTTCGAAGCGGGCCAGGGCGTAGACATAGGCTTCCACCTGGCCGGAGCTGCCGAGGAAGGTGCTTTGCGGACGGGTGAACATCGGCATGGCGGCCTGGGGCACGGCGTCGATGCCCTTGCGGCGGATGGCCGACAGGGCCAGGGCCGCGCCGCGGGTCACGGCGTTATGACGGCGCGCCTCCTCACGCAGCGGCAGCAGCAGTTCCCGGGCATGGCGCAGGGTCAACTGGGCGCTGGTCTGCATTTCCAGGATCCGCGCGTGGGTGCGCAACAGCATGTCGTCGTCCACCAGGTGGCCCAGGCGCTGCTGTTCGGTGAGCATGCGCAGCAGGACGTTCTCCACCTTGCGCACGCCCTGTTCGAAGGCGCCGTCGGCGTTCACCAGCTGGATCATCGGTTCAACGTATTCGTCCCAGGTGGCCAGCACCTCGGCATAGCGCTGGCGCAGGGGGATCTGCCGGTCGCTGGTCTTGGCGCGCTCGGCCACCGCGACCAGGGCCTGTTCGTCGTTGGCGAGCTTCTTCAGGACATCGCGCACGCGCATGTCCAGCAGCCGCAGCTGACGGGCCAGGTCGTTGCCGTCGCGCACGTCGAAGGCGTCCTGGATGTAACCGGCCAGGCGCTCGAGGTGGCGCAGGTAGGCTTCGATCTCCAGGCACAGGCCCAGGCGGTGCTCACGGCGCAGGTAGGCGAGGAAGTCGTGGATCTGCGCATTGAGCTCGAAACGGTTCGGGCTTTTCGCCACCGGGACCAGGATGTCCAGGCGTATCCATACGTCCAGCAGGTGGGTGATGTCCTGGGGCGTGCTGTCCAGTTGTTGGGCAGACAGCTGTGAACGCAGTTCGGCAAGACTCAGGGTGCCTTGGTCGAAGTGCTCGCACAGCGGCTCCAGAAGTGCCCAGTGTTCGGCGAGGGCGCGCAAGACGCGCTTGGGTTCGATCATCGGAATGGCCGGCTGGTTGGCAATGAAAAGCGGCGATTGTACTGCATCAGGGGGCTGACGATTCACCCCCAGGTCCAGGTATGAGACGGACAGTCGCTTTTGTGCGCAATCAACTGCGGGCGATCTTCGGCGAAGGACGGTAGAATCCCCCTCCTCAGTTATCCACAAGTGGCCGACCTTTGCTTATCGAGTCCCGTCGTCGCGCTTATCTGTCCGCCATGCAGGTGGTCAGTTGGCTGCCGCGCAGCGAATTGCCCTTTGCCGCCCCTTCGCGCCCCGAGTTGCTGGCCCTGCCGGAACCGGAGGTGGAGGCGCCGCCTGCCCCTGTGGTCGAGGCCAAGGCCCCCGCGGCGCCGGCGGCAAGGAACGTCGAACGGCCGAAGATCGAGGTGCCGCGCCCCTCCACCGCCCCTGCGCGCCCAGCCAGCAAGGCGCCGACCGAGGGCGAAGAGGCCCCGGCCCCGGTGGTCAAGGCCCCGGTGGTACCGCCGCCGCGTTTTGCCTTGCAGTTGCTGCGGGCCGGCCGTTGCCTGCTGCTGGTGGAGTTACCCACAGGCGAAGCCTTCCAGAGCCGCGACCCGGCCTACCTGTTGCTCAAGGACATGCTGCGCGCCGCCGGCCTGCCGGACAGCCCGCAGATCCTCGCCGAGCCGGTGCGCTGGCCGATGCTGACCCGGGGCAACCTGGACCAGGGCCCCGAGGCTGCGCGGGATTTCGTCCAGGCCTTTGTCGGCGTGCGGATCGAGCAGGAACCCTGTGTCTGTCTGTGGCTGATCGGCCTGCCGGCGGTGCGATTTGCCGGCGAGGCGAATGCCGAATCCTACAACCGCGAACTCCAGGTCGAAGGCCTGGGTTCGGCCTGGGCCCTGCCTGGCCTGGAACTATTGATGGAAGAGCCACAGCGTAAGGCTGATGTCTGGCAAGCCATGCGTCGCTTGATGACGCGCTGGAAAAGCACTGATGAGCAAAATGACCAATGAGTGACGCGTTGACCTTCCGCCTGGCCACCGAAGCGGACCTGGATAGCATCCTGAAAATCGAATATGCGGCGTTCAGCCACCCCTGGACCCGGGGCATTTTCATGGATGCCTTCAAGTCCTACGAGGTCTGGCTGATGTTCGAAGGCAGCCAGCAAGTGGGCCACGGGGTGATCCAGGTGATCATCGACGAAGCGCATCTGCTGAACATCACCGTCAAGCCGGAAAGCCAGGGCCGCGGCCTGGGCCTGCGGTTGCTGGAAGAGCTGATGAAGCGCGCCTACCAGAAGGACGCCCGGGAGTGTTTCCTGGAAGTGCGCTCCAGCAACCAGACCGCCTATCGGTTATACGAGCGTTATGGCTTCAATGAAGTGGGGCGCCGCCGCGACTACTATCCGGCGGTAGGTGGTCGCGAAGACGCCCTGGTCATGGCCTGCACGCTGGTCGACTGAGCCTTTAACCGCACGCGGGCCGCTGTAGGATCTGGCTTGCCAGCGAAGGCGCCATTCGGGGCGATGCACGGCTTGAGGGCCTCTTCGCCGGCAAGCCGGCTCCTGCGGGAGAGCGCGTCATTGAATGCGGTGCAGGGCTCAGGGCTTGCCGTCCAGCGGGTCGCGGCGGGCCAGTTCGGCTTCATCCAGGCCATTGCCGCCACCAATGTTCTCTTCTTCGACAATACTCAGGTCCCAGTCGGCCGGTTTGTCGGCACCGGCCTCATGGGCGGAGCGGGCGCCGTCTTCGCGGATCAGGGTTTCCGGGCTCAGGTCATCATCGCTTGCACCGTCGTCCGTGACGCGGTTGCTGGCGCGGGCGGCGGGTTCGTCGTCATCGAAATGCAGCTCCTCCATGGAGCCCATGCGGTCCTGATCGTCGTCGATGGGTTCGGGCTGGGGGGCGTTGTAGGGGCGTCGTGATTCGTTCATGGCGATTACTCATACTTCGGGACTGGATAAAGGGTGGACCCTTGCACGCCCCTGAAGATTCCCCCGCAAGGGATGGCCGGTATCTGTAGCAATAGGCGTGACCTCGACGGGCGGCCGTCTGTCAAAGCAGCGCATCATTCTTGAGGCTTCACAGCATGAACGAACTACAAGATCTGATTGATAACAACGAGCGTTGGGCCGAAGCGATCAAGCAGGAAGATCCGGACTTCTTCTCCAAACTGGCTCGCCAGCAGACCCCGGAATACCTGTGGATCGGCTGTTCGGACGCGCGGGTGCCGGCCAACGAGATCGTCGGCATGCTGCCGGGCGATCTGTTCGTGCACCGCAACGTGGCCAACGTGGTACTGCACACCGACCTCAATTGCCTGTCGGTGATCCAGTACGCGGTGGATGTACTCAAGGTCAAGCACATCCTGGTTACCGGCCACTACGGCTGTGGCGGCGTGCGCGCCTCTATGCAGGATCGCCAGCTGGGCCTGATCGACGGCTGGCTGCGTTCGATCCGCGACCTGTACTACGAGCACCGTGAAGCGCTGGGGCAGTTGCCCACGGAAGAAGAGCGGGTCGACCGTCTGTGCGAACTGAACGTGATCCAGCAGGTGGCCAACGTCGGCCATACCAGCATCGTGCAGAACGCCTGGCATCGCGGGCAGAGCCTGTCGATCCACGGTTGCATCTACGGCATCAAGGACGGTCGCTGGAAGAGCCTGAACGCCACCATCAGCGGCTTCGAGCAGTTGCCGCCGCAGTATCGGCTGCGTCCGGTGGGCGCGGTCTGATCGTCGCTGGCCGCAGGCGGCGATAGGGCGCAGGCTTGCGGGCTCTGTCAGAGCACCGCGACCCTGCGGGTCGATCGCAGCCTGCGGCAGCGGCTACAGGTTTAGCGGCCGGCTCAGAGGTGCGGTACCTCGGTGCTTGGCGCCGGTGCCGGGGCCTTGAGCTGGTTGAGCTGGGTCTTGACCGGTGCACTGGTGCATTTGGCCGCGGCTTGCTGCTCGCTCAGCTTGCGCACCGAGGTGTAGAACAGCTCGCAGGTCTGCACTTTCTGCGTCACCTGCCAGGTCTGGGTGCAACTGCCGAGCAGGGTGCTCGGGTCCGTCCCCGGCTTGCTGCCCATGCCGGCCTGCCAGCAGGCCGCGCTCAGGTCCTGGCCCATCACTTTCAACCCCGCGGCATCGGCCTTGGCCTGGTCATCGTCGTAGTTCGCCGGGTCTGCCGCGTACCAGATATAGCTCGGGTGGTTGGAGCCCAGCACCGGCACCTTGACCCCCTCGCTGGGGCTGATCTGTGCCAGGCCCAGCACATTCACCGTGACCCCGTACTGCTGCTTGAGCCAATTGCGCACCGGTGCGCCGAAGGCCACCATCGGCAGGGCCGCGCCGCTGGTACTCTGGCTGACCTGCTTGACCATGCTGGTCTGGTAGCTGTTGAAGTAGCTGTAGACCCCCTCCAGGTCCTTGCCGGCACTCGATGGCGCGGCAATCGGCGCGATGTCGACGATGGTCTGGTAGGCCGGGGTCTGCTCGGCGGCGATGCCGTTGGCCGTCAACAGGGTTGCCCAGCGGTCGGTGGTGGCCGACTCCAGATAGTCCTGGGCCTGGGTCAATGAATAGTCCGGCGGGAAGTGCAGCAGCTCGACGCTCTTGCGGTTTTCCAGGGCCATGCCCAGGGGCAGGAACAGGTACCAGCTGTAGGCCCATTTGCCATCGGCATTGAGCTGGCTGGCGCCCTTGTAGGCCAGGTCGCCGGCATCCAGCAGGGCACTCAGGGGCTTGTCGTAGCCGTCCGGCACACCGCTGATGGAGGCCAGGACCTTGTCGCCGGTGGTCTTGACACTGACTTTTGCAGCGCTGTAGCCGTCACGCTGCACGCTCTGGGTCAGGTAGTGAGCCACCGTCTCCTCCAGGGTCCAGTTGCGATAGCAGATCACGTTGCAGTTGTTGGGGTAGGCGAAGAGTTGGGTGACGCGCTGGGGGCTGCCCAGATCGACTTCGACATCGGCCTGTGCCGTCGCGCTCAGGGCAGCAGCGGTCAGCGCCAGGGTCATTCCTGCGAATTTGAACATGCTCAGATCCTTTTCAGCGTGAACCCCTTCGAAGGGGGGGCAGGACATACTGAAACAGCACCGAGCGGAGAAACAGCCGGGAGTGAAAAAATATCCATTGCCCCGGCCGCGCAGGGTTCAACCAGGCATGAGGCGCGTCCAGGGAAACCCCGGGGTATGGAGCTGACAGACCCGGATGACCACGATCATGACGACCAGATAGATCGGCTGCCAGGGGCTGAAGTGATTCCAGTGCAAGGCGCCCAGCCAGGGGCTGCGGGCACAGAAATCCGGGTCCGGCTGGCCGATGCGCCGCGAATGCAGCAGGCCGATCAGCACAAAGCCCAGGTAGGCCAGTATCCCCAGGGCCCCCAGCCAATAGCCGAACAGGCCCAGCATGACCGCTTGCGGCACCCCGTGGCGCAGCACCAGCCAGTGCTGGTGCGGATTCAGGCGCTTGGGCACCAGGCGCTCGCTCAACCACAGGTCGATGGCCAGCAGGCGGGCGATCGCAGGGGCCCAGGTGTTGAGCAGGATCAGCCCGAAAATCGCCAGGACACCCCCACAGAACAGCCCCATCATCACTGCAAGTTCTTTGCTGTGTTGAGGCTTGTTCATGAAGTACAGGCTCAGGGCCAACCCCATGGCGACCCCTGACCTGATCCAGCTGTCCACGCCCTGCGGACGCGGCATCAGGTTCTGCCAGAAAAACACATCGCTGCGAGGCAGCCGCTCCAGCAGCGCCGGGAAACGCGAGGCCAGGGTCTGCGACAGCTCCATGCAGGCCTGCCAATGTTCGTCTTCGAAGTGCCGGGTCAGGGCGACCTGGCGACGTCGGGGCATGGGGTTCAGCAGCAGGCGAGCCGCGGCAACGTCCGGCGTCGCTTCGCCGGGTTCCCCAGCGTTGGCCTGCAGCTTCTGATAGAAGGCCTCCTGCTGGCAGCGCTCGATCAGCGACTGCCAGAGCCACGCCGGTTCAGGGGTGTTGCCACGGCTTTCGTCCCAGCCGAACAACTGGCATACCCGATCGAACAAGGGTACCTGCCAGGCTTGCTGCTGCAGCAACTGCAGCATTTCATGCTGCCAGTTCTGGCGATGATCGAAGATCCGCAGCCAGGGTTGTGCGCAGTAGCTCGTCAGACGTTCGAGGAAGGCCCGCTCCTGGCCGGCTTGCAGCAACGCTTCCAGCGTCCGGCGGTATTCCTGCAATAGCGTCTTGACCAGGAATGCCTCTTGCCAGGCCTCCATGGGCGGTTGTTGCCAGGGTGTCAGCCAGTCCAGATGCTCGGCGGCCCAGCCGATGATCGCGGCGTATTGCTCGGGGTGGGCGCAGCACGCCACCAGCAGGCGCTGCAGGAAATCGTTCTCGCAACCCTCCTGCCGAGCCTGTTGCCAGCGCTCTGGCAGGTTCTCGACGCTCAGCCCCTTGAGCAGCGGCAATGCGCTAGTGGCTGGAGCGGGTAGGGGGGCGGGATCCTGCGGGGCGGGCGGGACCCAGTCCGCCAGCGGTTCGACGGACAGGGGGACGTCTTCAAGCAGGCTGGCCCATTGCTGGGCCTGGGAAGGGCCCCTCGGCGTTGGCCGCGGGGCGGCCGCGTCCATCTCTATCAGGCCCGACCAGGCCTGCAGGTTGTCCGGGGGCGGTGCCTTAGTGGAGGCGGTCTGGATCACCACGACTTCATCCGCGATCTCTTCCCGCCAGCGGGCCAGTTGCAGCGCCCGCTCATAGGCTTCACGCAGGCGCTGGAAGCCTTCGGCATCCTCGTCCGGACGGGTGATCTTCAACTGCCGGGCATAGCTGCGCTTGATGCTGCGTTCGTCGGCGTCCTCGGGCAACTCCAGCAGGGACCAGCAATCCATGTTGCCGCTCCTCAGTGCCAGTGGCCGTTTTCCAGGTGTTGCAGCTGTTCACTGAGCTGGCTGCGCACTTCGCGGATCTTGCGCTCGTCCTGGGTTTCCAGCACTTGCTGGAATTGCCCGGCCCAATAGCCGATCTGTTCGCGCAACTCCCCCAGGCTCTCCTGATACAGGCGTTCCAGTCGGGCGCTGAGCAGCGTGTTGACCTGCTGGTCGCGGGGGTGAATCTTCAATTGCGCCAGGGCCTTGAGGCGCTCCTGGATTTCTTCCGGAGTCAGCACGCCGGGGTTGTTTTCGATCACCAGGGAATGGCTTTCCCCGGTCAGCGGGATGCTCACCTGGGCTTCCAGAAGGCCGTTGATGTCGTAGGTGAAGCGCACGTCCAGCGAGACTTCGCCGGCGGGGCGCTTGGGCACGCGCATTTCCAGCTGGCCCAGGGCGACGTTGTCGCGTACCAGGCGGCTTTCGCCCTGGAAGATCTTCAGTAGCACCTGCTCCTGGTTGTCATGCAAGGTCTGCACGGTCTTGACCCGGCTTACCGGCACCACGCTGTTGCGCTCGATGATCGGCAGGTAGTGCCCGCTCTCGATCTGGTTGCCGTATTGCTGGGAGGTCTCGATCCCCAGGGTGTAGGAGCAGACGTCGGTCAGCACCACTTCTTCCAGGGCCGCCGAGCGTGCCTTGAGGGCCGCCTGGACCGCCGCGCCCTGGGCCACCACCTGGTCGGGATCGAGGCTGATGGAGGGAAAGCGCCCGAACAGCCCGGCCGCCAGCTTGCGCACCAGGGGCATGCGGGTGGCGCCGCCCACCAGGAGGATTTCATCCAGGTCGCTGACGCGGATCCGTGCATCGCGCAGGGCGCGTTCGATGGGCGCCCGCAGGCGTTCCAGCAGCGGCGCATAGAGGCTGGCCAGTTGCGCCTGGGTGATGGTCTGGGTCCATTGCCGGCCATCGACCCGCAGGCTGAATTCGGCACTGGGCTCCTGGCCGAGGGCGCGGCGCACGCGCTCGGCTTCCCGGCGCAGTGCCTGGAGCACGCTCTGGCGTTCGGGAAAGCCCGCGGCCTGGGCCTGCTGTTCGAGGAAGTGTTCCAGCAGCAGGTTGTCGAAGTCCTCGCCGCCGAGGAAGTTGTCGCCGGCGCTGGCGCGGACTTCCATGACCCCGTCGAACAGCTCCAGGATCGACACGTCGAAGGTGCCGCCACCGAGGTCGAAGACCAGGAACGAGGTTTCCCGGTCACGCTGGTGCAGGCCGTAGGCCAGGGCTGCGGCGGTGGGTTCGTTGATCAGTTTTTCCACCTTGAGCCCGGCCAGTTCGCCGGCAATCCGCGTGGCCTTGCGCTGGGCATCGCTGAAGTAGGCTGGCACGCTGATCACCGCTTCCTCCACCGGTTCGCCATAGGCCCGCTCAACGTCTTCCTTGAGGCTCTTGAGCACCAGGGCCGAGAGTTCTTCGGGGCGGTAGGTACGTTCCCCCAGGCGCACTTCGGTGGCGCTGCCCATGTAGCGCTTGAACAGCGCCGTGGTGAGCTGCGGGTGCGTGTGCAGGCGCTCCCTGGCGGCTTGCCCCACCAGGATCCGGCCTTCGTCGTCCAGGCCCACCACGCTGGGGGTGAGCAGTTCGCCCAGGGCATTGGGCACCAGCTCGCTGGCGGTTTCGCGCCAGACCGCGACCAGGCTGTTGGTGGTCCCCAGGTCGATACCTACGATCATGACGACGAACTCCCTTTCCAATCGGAAAACAGATGAAACAAATAGGTGGCGCGCAGGATATTACCCGCCGGGTGGATGGGTAAAGTGGGTGATGTTATATGGCTATCATTTGTGCCGGTGCCGCAGAACCGAAGCCGGGCTTGGGTTTCGGTTCTGCGGTGGCAGGTGGGCCCGTTGCGGGCCCGGCCGGGGTCAGGCCGTGAAGTGCAGGGCGTTGGTCAGGTCGCCCATGGGCTTCTGGCCCCGGGCGATCATGGCCTGGTCACGTTCCTTGATGCCGTCCAGGGTTTCCAGCTGGAACACCCGGGTGATCAGCCGCAGGATCGAGGCGGTGTCGTAGACCGTGTGGTCCACCGTGCCCTTGCGGGCGAACGGCGATACCACCAGCGCCGGAATCCGCGTGCCCGGGCCCCAGCGGTCGCCCTGGGGCGGTGCCACGTGGTCCCACCAGCCGCCGTTTTCGTCAACGGTGACGATCACCACCATGTTTTTCCATTGCGGGCTTTCCCGCAGCACTTTCAATGCCCGGTCGATATGCCGGTCGCCGGCGGCCACGTCGGCATAGCCGGCGTGCAGGTTGAGGTTGCCCTGGGGCTTGTAGAAGGTCACCGCCGGCAGCTTGCCGGCCTCGGCATCGGCGAAGAACTTGTTGGTGCTCGACTCATCGCCCAGGCCGCCGTCGCGCAGGCGCTTGGCCCGTTCGGCGGGGTTTTCCGGGCCCTGGCGCACGAAGTAGTTGAAGGGCTGGTGGTGGTACTGGAAGTTGGGGATCTTGGGAATCCCGCCGGAATCCTTGAACTGCTCCAGGGTCGCCTGCCAGGCGCCGCCGTACCAGGCCCAGTCGACGTTCTTCTTCGACAGCTTGTCGCCGATGTGTTCGTGGGTTTGAGGCACCAGTACGCTGGGCAGGTCCGGCTTGGCGTAGTCCGGGCGCTCCGGGTCGCGGATCCAGGTTGGCCAGTAGGGCGGGGCCATGGTATTGACCGCGAAACCGTCCGGGGTCAGGGCGCTGGGACCGAACTGCGGGGCGCCGTCCATGGCACTGGCCGGGGACTTGTCCAGGGGCTTGAGGCGGGTGCCCTTGGGGTCGTCGCCCTGCAGGGTGGCGATCTGCGACTTGGCCACCGAGTTGGCGGCATCGGGGTAGAACGGCACCTTGGCGCTGATCAGGTACTGGTGGTTGAGGAACGAGCCACCGAATGCCCCCTGGAAGAAGTTGTCGCAGAGCACGAACTCCCGAGCCACGTCCCACAGGCGCAGGGAGTAGCGGGTCTGGGCGTAGTGGCCCATGGTCAGGGCGCCGGAGTCGGCCCAGGCCACGAAGCTGTCGTTCTTGCCGCCGTTGATCTGCATCTGGTTCTGGTAGAACACGTGCCACAGGTCGCGGGTCACCAGGCCCAGGGGCAGGTCCTCGCCACTGGGCCCCTTGAGGGCGAAGGGGGCATTGGGCAGGTTTTCCTGGAACTGGGTTTCCACCGGGTAGGTGATGCCGTCCAGGGTCTGCGGGCCCACCTGGAGAATGCCGCCCCAGATCGGCGGCAGTTTCTGCAACAGGTTGCCGTCGCGGTCGCGCTGCTGGAAGTCTTCGGGCTTGAGGGCCGAGAGCGGTTTCTCCACCCCGGGAAAGTTGGCGAACAGGTTGTTGAAGCTGCGGTTCTCGGCGAACAGTACCACTACGTTTTTCACCTGCTCCTGCAGCGCCTTGTCCAGTTCGGCCGGGGACAAGGGGCGTTCCACCGGCGGTTTGCCTCCTGGCTCGCCGGGCTGGCCGCAGGCGCTCAGGGTGGCGCCGACCCCCAGAACCGCAACGCCGCCTAGGAAGCGGCGGCGGCTGGTATCGGTAGGCTGGTCGGTGGCGGATTCGGGGGTGTCGCGCAGGTCGGTATCGTCGCTCATGTCGGCTCCTTGCTCGGCTCTCTGAGGATTCGTTACAAAGTATTTCGGTCGCACGGTAACAACCGAATATGACGCAAAGGCTACAGGAATGCGGCACGGCCTGGCTGTCTGGGCCCTGGATAAATCTGCGATTGGGCCGGCGGGCCGTTATCCACAGGCTCGCTGTGCAGCGGGCCTGTGGCTCTGTCAGGGAATGACCGGCGGCAGGTAGGACAGGGTGGTGCCCAGGGCCCAGAGCAGCACCAGCACCAGGGGCGCATGCACCAGCAACTGGACAAAGGAGAAGCCGATCAGGTCCCGGGCCTTCAAGCCCAGCACCCCCAGCAGCGGCAGCATGTAGAAGGGGTTGATCAGGTTCGGCAGGGCCTCGGCGGCGTTGTAGATCTGTACCGCCCAGCCCAGGTGGTACTGCAGGTCATTGGCCACCTGCATCACGTAGGGCGCCTCGATGATCCACTTGCCGCCGCCCGAAGGAATGAAGAAACCCAGCACCGCCGAGTACAGCCCCATCAGCAGCGCGTAGGTGTCGTGGGAAGCGATCTGCACGAAGAAGGTCGAGATGTGGTGGGCCAGGGTCTGGCCGTCCACGCCCTTGACCACCGTCATCAGTGCGGCGATGGAGCCGTACAACGGGAACTGGATCAGCACCCCGGTGGTGGTGGGCACCGCGCGGGCCACTGCATCGAGGAAGCTGCGGGGCCGCCAGTGCAGCAGGGCGCCGGCCATCAGGAACAGAAAGTTGTAGGTGTTGAGTCCGGAGATCGCGGTGATCGCCGGTTTGGTGGCGAACTCGTGATACAGCCAGCCGGCCGCCAGCAGCGCCAGGAGAAGGGTCAGCAGCGGGCTGTATTCCAGCCATTCGCCAGGTCGGGTCCGGAGTTGCGGCTTGGGCATGCTGAAGCTCGGGTCGACCCCGCAGGCCTGGGCATCCCGGGCGCTGCCGGGGCCGGGCGCCGTGGCGTAGGCGACGATCAGCGAGACCACCACCAGGGCCAGCAGCAGGACGCCGGATTGCCAGAGAAAGATGGTCTGGGTGAAGGGAATGACCCCGGTGATGGCCAGGATCGACGGTGGCAGGCTGCCCGGGTTGGCCTGCAACTGCGCCGCCGAAGACGACAGCCCAAGGGCCCAGACCGCGCCCAGGCCCAGGTAGGCGGCAGCGCCGGCGGCGCGGTAGTCCATGCGCAGTTCGGTACGCCGGGCCAGGGCCCGCACCAGCAGGCCACCGAACACCAGGGACAGGCCCCAGTTGAGCAGGGAGGCGACCATGGAAATCAGCGCCACCCAGGCCACCGCCGAGCGGCCGTTCCTGGGAATGCGCGCCAGCTTGTCGATCAGCTTCACCGCCGGCGGCGAGCTGGCTACCACATAGCCGCCAATGACCACGAAGGCCATCTGCATGGTGAAGGGGATCAGGCTCCAGAAGCCGTCGCCAAACGCCATGGCGGCATCGGTGGGCTTGGCGCCCATGGCCAGTGTGGCCAGGGCAACGATGATCACCGCCAGCGCGGCGAACACCCAGGAGTCGGGAAACCAGCGTTCGGCCCAGTTTGAGCAGCGCAGGGCAAAGCGGGCGGAGCGGCTATCTTGAATATCAGCGGCCACGTGAGTACCTCGGATTTCTTATGTTTATAAGGAGGTCGGCCGCCCCAGGCAGAGGCGGCCGAGAACTGTGCAAGAATGCGGCAATTGCCACGGACTGCAAAGGATCTCAACGCCCATGTCATTTTCCCCCGAAGAACGCGCCGCACTGCTCAAGGTCAAGGGTGTCGGTTCTACCGTGGTCGCTCGCCTGGAACAACTGGGCATCACTTCCCTGGCCCAGCTGGCCGCCGCCGATGCCCTGCACATCGTCACCCAGGCTTCGGCCCTGGTGGGTTCCAGTTGCTGGAAGAACAGCCCCCAGGCCCGCGCGGCGATCCAGGCGGCGATCGCCATGGCCAAAGGCAACTGAAGCGGTGCAGCGCCACCCGTCTTTCGCCTATCAGGCGGTCTACCGCTACCTGTCGCAGTGGATCGACAACGCCGCCAGCGATCAGGAGCAACGCCTGCCGTCATTGCGCGAACTGGCGCAGCGGCTGAAGGTTTCCCTGTCCACCATCAAGTACGCCTACGCCCTGCTGGAAGACGAGGGGCGCATCTGTTCGCGGCCGCGCCAGGGCTATTTCACCCGGGCCCTGGCCGCCGCGACCGTGCCCGAGACCGGTGAGGACCTGCTCGACAACCTCTATGCCCAGGCCCGCCTGCCGGGGCGCCTGGCGCTGTGCAGCGATGCGCCGGCGATGCTGCTGTCGCTGGAGCAACCCTTGCTGATGACCGAGCGCGAACTGGCCCGCCAGTACCCGCGCAACCAGGCACCGCTGTACCAGCCCCTGGGCGAGCAGGAGCTGCGCAGCGAACTGGCCCGGCGCTACACCTGCTCCAGCCGCGACTACTGGCAGGCCGACCAGGTGTTCCTGGGGGCCGATCTGCACAGCGTGGTGGAGTTGGCGTTGCGGGCGCTGGACCTGGACGGCGGCGTGGTGCTGGTGGAGTCCCCGTGTTCCTGGGCGATCCTGCGCCAGTTGCGGGCGGCGCGCCTGCGGATTATCGAGCTGCCCCTGGATGCCGGCGGGCGCTTCGATCTGCAGCAGGTGCAAGCGCTGCTTCAGCGCGAGCCGGTGCGCCTGGCGGTGTTCTCCTCGACGGTGAACATCCCCCACGGCAGCCTGATGCCCGCCGCCGACAAGCAGCAGCTGTGCCGCTGGTTCGCCGAGCGGGGGATCTGGCTGCTGGAGAACGATAGTTACGGAGCATTCAGCTTCGTGCCCGGCGCTGCTCGCTATCGGGATTTCGCCGACCCCGAGCGCCTGCTGGTGTTCGCCAGCCTGGACAAGGCCATCGGCGCCGAGGCGCCCTTGAGCTACGTGCTGAGCCGCAGCCTGGGCCCGGCCTTGCAGCGCCAGTGCCTGGAGCGGCGCTTTCGCCTGTCGCCGATCCGCCAGAAGGCCGTGGCCCGGCTCTTGAGTTCCGGTCGCGTAGACCAGCACGTGCTGAAACTGCGGGGCATGCTGCAACAGCGGATGAAGCAGTTGCAGCAACTGCTGGACGAGCAGGCCGGCGGGCTGTTGCATGCGCCGCTTGCCGCCGGCGGCGCGACCTTGTGGGTCGAAGCCAGGCGCCCGGTGCCTATGACCCGGGTCTACGAGCGCCTGCTGGCCGACGGCATCGTCATCGCCCCGGGGGCGATCTTCAGCCAGCAGGGCTTGTGGCAGCAGCACCTGCGCCTGAGCTTCACCCTGGACTGGAGCAAGGATATCCAGGGCGCCCTCGGGCTGTTGGCGCGGGCGGTGAGTCAGGCCTCCTGAACCACCCCATAACAATGCTGCAACTGCGGAAAGGCCTGCTCCCGAACCTCTGCGGCGAAGCGTTCGCAGGCCTGGCTGATCAGGGCGCCGGCATCGGCGTATTGCTTGACGAAACGCGGCACCTGGGGCCCGCCCAGCCCCAGCAGGTCTTCGGTCACCAGTACCTGGCCGTCGCAGGCCGGGGAGGCGCCGATGCCAATGGTCGGCATCGGCGAGAAGTCGCTGATGCGCCGCGCCAGGGGCTCCGCAACCCCTTCCAGCAACAGGCTGAAGGCGCCGGCCTCGAGGTGGGCCCGGGCATCTTCCTCGATCTTGCGGGCCGCCTCGCTGTCGAGCCCCTGGGCCTTGAACCCGCCCATCTGGTTGACGAACTGCGGCATCAGGCCGATATGCGCCATCACCGGAATGCCCCGCTGCACCAGGAACTCCACGGTGGGCGCCAGGGCCCGGCCGCCCTCCAGCTTGAGGGCGGCGCAACCGGTGCGGGCCATCACCTCGGCGCAATTGCGGTAGGCCTGTTGCGGGGATTCCTGGTAGCTGCCGAAGGGCATGTCGGCAATCACGCAGGCCAGGCGGCTGCCGGCCACCACCGCGCGGGTGTGGGCGATGATTTCCGCCAGGCTCATGTCCAGGGTCGAGGTGCGCCCGTAACCGACCATGGCGGTGGAATCACCGATCAGGATGAAATCCACGAAGGGGTCCATCAGCCGCGCCATGTGGCTGGTATAGGCGGTGAGGGAAACGATCTTCTGCCGGCCTTTCATGGCCACCAGTTGCGGGACGCTCAGGCGCTGGGTGCGGGTATGGCTGCTCATGACGACTTTCCTGATTCTGCTTGGGTGGGAAAGTGCCCGATTATTGGCCTGGCGCGCGGCCGTTCAAGGTACAGAAAACCCCGGAAAACCAACCCAGGGCCGGGAACGGGTTGTTCCCCGGATCTTTTGCGTAGACCATGAGCGCCTTTGCTTTGTGCTGCCATCGAGTTGCTTTATGACCCCTTCCACTGAGTCGTCGCCGGCGCGCTTTTCCCGCTCCGACTACAAGACCCTGGGCCTGGCCGCCCTGGGCGGTGCCCTGGAAATCTACGACTTCATCATCTTCGTATTTTTCGCCCTGACCCTGAGCCAGCTGTTCTTTCCCCCGGAAATGCCCGAATGGCTGCGCCTGCTGCAGAGCTTCGGGATCTTCGTCACCGGCTACCTGGCCCGGCCCCTGGGCGGCATCCTCATGGCCCATTTCGCCGACCGCCTGGGGCGCAAGAAGGTTTTCAGCCTGAGCATCCTGATGATGGCGCTGCCCTGCCTGCTGATCGGCATCATGCCGACCTATGCCCAGATCGGTTATTTCGCGCCCTTGCTGCTGCTGGCGCTGCGGGTGCTGCAAGGTGCCGCCGTGGGCGGTGAAGTGCCCAGCGCCTGGGTATTCGTCGCCGAGCACGCGCCGCGGGCCCATCGCGGTTATGCCCTGGGCTTTCTCCAGGCCGGGCTGACCTTCGGCTACCTGCTGGGCGCCCTGACCGCGACCCTGCTGGCGCGGGTCTTCAGCCCCGAGGAAATCCTCGACCACGCCTGGCGCTATCCCTTCCTGCTGGGCGGCGTGTTCGGCGTGATCGGCGTCTGGCTGCGCCGCTGGTTGAGCGAAACCCCGGTGTTCGTGGCGCTGCAGCACCAGCGCGATGCCGCCGCCGAACTGCCCCTGCGCACCGTGTTGCGGGAACACCGGCTGGCGATCCTGCCGGCGCTGATCCTCACCTGCGTGCTGACCTCGGCGGTGGTGGTGTTCGTGGTCATCACCCCGACCATGATGCAAAAAGGCTTCGGCATGAGCGCCAGCCACACTTTTGCCCTGAGCAGCCTAGGGATTGTCTTTCTCAACATTGGTTGCGTGCTGGCGGGGCTGGTCGTCGACCGCCTCGGTGCCTGGCGCACGGTGATGCTCTATAGCCTGCTGCTGCCACTGGGCATCGCCGTGCTCTATGGCTGCCTGATCAGCGGCGGCGCCTGGATCGGCCTGGCCTATGCCATCGCCGGCCTGGGCTGCGGCGTGGTGGGGGCGGTGCCGTCGGTGATGGTGGGCCTGTTTCCGGCGCGGATTCGCGTGTCGGGGATCTCCTTCACCTACAACATCGCTTATGCCCTCTGGGCCAGTACCACGCCGTTGCTGCTGATCGCCCTGATGCCCTGGAGCCCCTGGATCTGCGTGATCTACTGCGCAGTGATGGGAGCGGTGGGAGTCGTCAGCGCCGCTTACTTCGGCGGCCGTGTGGGTGAGGAAGGGCCTGCGGCAGCGAGAGAAAGCTGCATGGCTGACCAACGCTAGGACTTTTCTTCGGCCTGCTGTGATTCAGCGAAGCGGCGAGCTAGAGCCTTCACCAAAACGCCTCTTGATCCCGCGTGAAACCGGGCTGAAAAAGAGCTTTCAGCCCCCGGTTTTTTCCCGCTAATCTCCCGGAACGCGCGGCCTGCGCTTGGGTTTCCGGGAGCTGTCTTGATTCGTTCGACGCTGTGTTCCTTGCGAAATTTCTCCGCCTTGGCGCCACTGTTACAAGTGGCGCTGATGAGCTTCGTGCTGGGGTTGGTGTTTGCCCTGATCCAGGCCTGGACCTGCACGCAACTGGACTACGGCCTGGAGGGCGCCAGCCCCGACAGCTTGCGCGCCCGGGTGATCGCAGTGGAGGCCGGGGCGCTGCTGGTGGAGGAACTCGACACCGGGGAGCGCCAACGCTTGCGCCTGAACCGCGAACTGACCCGGCTCCAGCTGTCACTCGCTCAACTGCCGGGGCAGACCCTGGTACTCAGCCACCTGCGGGGGTACCTGCTCAGTTGTCGCCGCGACGATCAACCCGGGTGCAGCGCCCTGTGTTCCAGCGCCGCAGAGTGCCAGCAGCGCCTGCGCCAGGGCGACTCGTGTGTTGGCATGCTGGGCTTTGCCTGGCTCGTCAGCCTGATCTGCGGACTGCTGCATGGCTTGGAGCATCGACCGTTCTGGCCGCGAGCGGGCTCCTGAGGCCGCTTTCGCGGGCAAGCCCGCTCCTGCAGGTGCTCCGGCTTGCTGGCGAAGAGGCCCCCGGGCCTGCTGTCATTCGGGCAGCAGTTGTTCCAGATAGCGGGTGCGTTCGGTGCTCAGGCGGGTCACGCAGAGGTTGATCAGGGTCACATGGGCCGGCTTGCCCGGTTCCACTTCGAAGGCCTCCAGCACGCAGGTGCTGTCGCGGTATTTGATCCAGGCGCGTTGGGCGTTCTTCAATTTGCCGAGGTATTCCTGTTCTTGCAGCAGGCTGCTGGGGTACAGGTTGTGCACCCGGACCAGCAGCGCCTGATAGCTCTGGTTGAGTGCGGCGTCGGCCCGCTCCTTGTCCTGCTGGGCGCAGCGGTCGACCTGTTCGCTGACGCTGATGTGCTCGCAATCCAGCGCTGCGGCCTGGGCAGGCGCCCAACCAGCGGCGCCTGCAATTACGGCGATGACGAGGCCAAAGATCCAGGGCTGATAAGGCATGTCGGTCCCTTGCGCTGAGAATGAAGCGGGCATTCTACAGCGCTGTTCCCAATGCAGAAGGGCTGGCCTGCCCACCACGGCCAGCGGTTATTGCAGCCAGTGCCAGAGCAGCAGCGTCCCCACCAGCCCGACCACGGAAACAATGGTCTGCAGCACCGACCAGACCCAGAGTGTCTGCTTGAGTTGTAGGCCGAAATACTCGCGCACCATCCAGAACCCGGCGTCGTTCACGTGGCAGAAGAACACCGAGCCGGCGCCGATGGCCAGCGCCACCAGGGAGCTTTGGGTGGCGGCCAGACCGGCCATCATCGGCGCCAGGATGCCGGCGGTCGTGGTGGTGGCCACGGTAGCCGAGCCGGTGGCCTGGCGCAGGGCCACGGCGATCAGCCACGCCAGGAGGATATAGGGCAGGTGCGCGCCTTCGGCCACCTTGCTGATGGTCTGGCTGACCCCGGCATCCAGCAGCGTCTGTTTGAGCCCGCCGCCGGCGCCAATGGTCAGCAGCAGCACGGCAATCGGTGCCAGGCTTTTGCGCAGGGTGTTGCCCACCTGGTCCCGAGCCATGCCGTTGGCCCAGCCCAGACAGATCACCGCGGCGATCACCGCCAGGCCCAGGGCGATCAGGGGTTCGCCGAGAAACTTCAGGGTCAGGGCCAGGGTGTTCTCCGGGCTCATGGCGACCTTGGCCAGGGTGCTGCCGAGCATCAGCAGCACCGGCAGCACAATGATCAGCAGCGACACGCCGAAGCCCGGCTGGCGCGGGGCCTTGGGCGCAGCACTGAACAGCGCGCCGAGCTCCGCCGGTTCGCTGACCTGCATGCGCTTGGACAACCAGTTGCCATACAGCGGGCCGGCCAGGATCACCGCCGGCACGGCCAGGCACAAGCCCAGCAGCATGGTCAGGCCGAGGTCGGCGTGCAGGGCGCTGACGGCAATCAGCGGGCCCGGGTGCGGGGGCATCAGCGCGTGCAGGGTGGTCATCCCGGCCAGGGCCGGAATGGCGATTTTCAGCAGCGGCAGGCCCGAGCGGCGGGCCATGACGAAAATGATCGGCACCATCATCACCAGCCCCACTTCGAAGAACAGCGGCAGGCCGATGACCATCGCCACCAGGGCCATGACCCAGGGCAGCGACTTGCCCTTGCCCAGGCCCAGCAAGGTCGAGGCGATGCGGTCGGCGGCGCCGGACTCGGCCATCAATGCGCCGAGCATCGAGCCCAGGGCAATGATGATCCCGGCCTCGCCGAGAATCGCCCCGGCGCCCTTGCTGAAGGCCTTGGCCACTTCCTCCGGCGGCAGGCCTGCGCCCACCCCGGCAATGAAGGTGCCGATCAGGATCGACAGGAACGGCGGCAGTTTGGTGGCGCTGATCAGCACAATGATGCTGGCGATGGCCACCAGGCAGCAGATGATCAGGCGGGTGTCGTGGACCATCCAGGCGGCAGTCGATACATCCAAGGCGGGACTCCTCAATCGGCTATTTTTATCTGTTACGTTTTGTTTCACTTTTTCGGGAGCATACCCGAGGCGCCCGCCGCAGAGGGCTTATGCGCACTTTTGGTGCATTCGTTAGCCGGCTAACTATGGGCCTGCCCTGGATAACCGGCGGATAACCGGCAGATGACAATTCGCTTATCCAGCCCTGGGCACCTGGCCAATCGAACTATCATCAGAGCCACGCTTTACCAGCCAAACGAGGATCTTTCATGGGCGCAGGACACAGTCACGGCCAGGTACGGGCCGGGCATGAACGCAAGTTGTGGATGGCCCTGGGGCTGACCGGCAGCTTCATGCTCGCCGAGGTCATCGGGGCCTTTGTCACCGGCAGCCTGGCGCTGCTGTCGGATGCCGCGCACATGCTCACCGATACCCTGGCGCTGCTGTCGGATGCCGCGCACATGCTCACCGATACCCTGGCGCTGGCCATCTCCCTGGTGGCGATCCAGGTCGCCAAGCGCCCGGCGGACCGAAAGCGTACTTTCGGTTATGCGCGCTTCGAGATCCTCGCCGCGGCGTTCAACGCCCTGCTGCTGTTCGTGGTGGCGTTCTACATTCTGTTCGAGGCCTGGCAACGCCTGCAGGCACCGGCCGAGATCCAGTCCACGGGAATGCTGGTGATCGCGGTGCTGGGGCTGATCGTCAACCTGATCTCCATGGGCCTGCTGGCCTCCGGCAGCAGCCAGAGCCTCAACGTCAAGGGTGCATACCTGGAGGTATGGAGCGACATGCTCGGTTCACTGGGGGTGATCATCGCCGCGCTGGTGATCATGTTCACCGGTTGGGGCTGGGTCGATTCCCTGGTGGCCGCGGCCATCGGCCTGTGGGTGTTGCCTCGGACCTGGACCCTGCTCAAGGAGAGCATGAACGTGCTGCTGCAAGGGGTGCCGGACGGGGTCGACATCGACCAGGTGGAGCAGGCCATACGCCAGGTGCTGGGGATCAGTGATGTGCACGACCTGCATATCTGGGCCCTGACCAGCGGCAAGAACGTGCTTAGCGCGCATCTGGTGGCGCACCTGCAAGGGCGGGATGAACAGGCGATCCTGGCCGAGGTCACCGAGCTGCTGCAGGAGCGCTTCGACATTGCCCACGTCACCTTGCAGGTGGAGCAGGCAGGGTTTCATGAGCAGGTGCATGAACATTGAGGGAGCCGCGCTTGCGTCTTGTGCAGGAGCCGGCTTGCCGGCGAACACGGCCGCGCCTCAGTCGCGTTCTTCAAGGACATAACCCACACCGCGCAGGGTGTGGATCAGCTTGCGTTCGAAAGGGTCGTCGATCTTCGCCCGCAGGCGGCGGATCGAGACTTCCACCACATTGGTGTCACAGTCGAAATTCATGTCCCAGACAAAGGAAATGATCTGGGTCCGCGACAGCACCACGCCGCTCTGGCGCATCAGCAGGTGCAGCAGGGCGAACTCCTTGGTGGTCAGGTCGATGCGCTGCTTGCCGCGAAAGGCCCGGTGCCGGCCCTGGTCCAGCTCCAGGTCGGCGACCCGCAGCACATCCGGCACCGGCGCCTGTTCGCTGCGGCGCATCAGGGTGCGGACCCGGGCCAGCAATTCCGGAAACTGGAACGGCTTGACCAGGTAATCGTCGGCGCCCAGGTCCAGGCCACGGATCTTGTCCGCCAGCCGGCCCTGGGCGGTGAGCATCATCACCCGGGTGCTGCTGTCCTGGCGGATTTGCCCGAGCACGCCCCAGCCGTCGATGTGCGGCAGGTTGATGTCGAGGATCACCAGGTCGTACGCATGCTGGCGAGTCAGGTGCAGGCCGTCCGCGCCGTTGTTGGCGCAATCCACCACGTAGCCACTTTCAGTCAGCCCCTGATGCAGGTAGTCAGCGGTCTTGGGTTCGTCTTCGATGACCAGAATACGCATGAAAATGAGGTTCTCGGCAGGTGGGGGACAGTAACGAAAAGACGCGAGTAATCAGCGGGCCAATGCTCGAAAGTTGTGCGGCCCCGTGCCGTATTCGTGTTCTTTAAAGTTCGCTTGCTGGCACTTGAAAAGTGCTCTTGATGTTCACTTCGAATAGCCGGATGTTAATACAGAACCTTGAGACAGAGCCTTTGCTAACGGATTTGTAATCTTTGCGCCACCCTGCTGATAAGCACTGAAAGTTACAGTTGGCCGAACTTGAAACTCTCCCTGTCAATGGGCGAACTGCTGCAGTTTCATATCGGCCGGAACTCCTGTGGATAAGCGTCGATATGGTGCGCTGCAACTTCGCAGACACTTTGCCTCCATAGGGGCCGGAACTTGTTATGCCGACTTTCCCGAGAATATCTGCCCTGGCAGCACGCACCTGCGTCCTGACCCTGTTGCTGGCCCTGGCGAGCCAATCTGCAAGCGCCGTCGAGCAACCGCTGTTGAGCCTGGACAGCGCCCTGGCCCGAGCCTTTGCCAACAACCCTGAACTGGCCGCCGCACGCTGGGAGATCGACATCGCCCAGGGCGCCCGCCAGCAGGCCGGGCTCATCCCCAACCCGGTGCTTTCGGTGGACGCCGAGGACACCCGCCGGGATTCGCGCACCACTTCGGTCAAGCTCGGCCAGGCCCTGGAGCTGGGGGGCAAGCGCGGAGCACGGATCGACGTGGCCAGTCGCGGTCAGGAACTGGCGGCCCTGGAGCTGGAGCGGCGTCGCAACCAGTTGCGTGCGGATGTTCTGGATGCCTATTACACGGCGCTGCGGGCCCAGGAACGCACCCAACTGGCCGGGCGCTCCCTGGCCCTGGCCGAACGGGGCGTGGCGGTAGCCCAGGGCCGGGTCAACGCCGGCAAGGCCTCGCCGGTGGAAGCCACCCGGGCCCAGGTGCAACTGGCCGAGGTGCGCCTGGAACTGAACCGGGGGCAGATGGAGCAGGACAATGCCTACCGACGCCTGGCCATGGTCACTGGCGCGGCCACCAGCGACTTTGCCGGGGTGCAGGAGCAGCCCCTGGCACTGGCGGCGCTGCCGGCTCCGGCACAGTTGCTTGGCCGCCTGCCGGAAACCACCGAACTGCGCCTGGCGGAGCAGGAAGTGGTGCAGCGCGAGGCGTCCCTGGGGCTGGAGAAGGCCCAGCGCATTCCCGACCTGGACGTCAGCGTGGGCAGCCAGTACGACGCCAGCGCCCGGGAGCGGGTCAACCTGGTAGGGCTGTCGATGCCTTTGCCGCTGTTCAATCGCAACCAGGGCAACGTGCTGTCCGCCGCCCGCCGCGCCGACCAGGCCCGGGACCTGCGCAACGCCACCGAATTGCGCTTGCGTACCGAAACCCGCCAGGCCCTGGAACAGTGGAACACCGCCCGGGGCGAGGTGCAGTCCTTCAACCAGACCATCCTGCCCGCCGCCCAGCGTGCGGTGGACAGCGCCACCCAGGGCTTCGAGATGGGCAAGTTCAGCTTTCTCGACGTTCTCGATGCTCAACGCACCCTGATCGGCGCGCGTACCCAGTACCTCGCCGCGGTGGCGCAAACCACCGATGCCTGGGTACGGATCGAGCGCATCTACGGCGACCTCAGCCGTTGGTGAAACCCTGGCTGATGGGCCTGGCGTGCCTTGCCGCGTTGCTGGTGAGCGACTGCAGTGGCGCACCCCCGACAGCCCCCGAAGACCCACCCGCGCATTGGTGCGTGCATGAGCTGCATCGGGCCATTGGTCAATGGCTGTTTCCCTCTACCCCGTAAGGCAGCGCCTGGCGCTACCGACCCTCGATCGATTCAGGAGTCCCCATGGATAAAAAACGCAGCCTTGTTCTGGCCAGCACGGCAGTGGTCGGCCTCGGGCTGGCGGCCTTGCTGCTGCCGGGCCTGTTCGCCAGCCCGGTAACGGTGCCCCAGGCCGAGGAGGCCGGGCACGGCGCCCAGGAGCCCGAGGGCCATCTGGAACTCAGCCCGGAACAGATCCAGGCCGCCGGCATCGAGCTGGCCGCAGCCGGTCCGCGGCGCCTCAACCGGGTACTCAGCCTGCCGGGAGAGATCCGCTTCGACGAGGACCGTACCTCGCACATCGTGCCCCGGGCCGCCGGTGTGGTGGAGTCGGTACAGGTCAACCTCGGCCAGTCGGTCAAGCGCGGCGAACTGCTGGCGGTGATCGCCAGCCAGCAGATCTCCGATCAGCGCAGCGAGCTGGCCGCCGCCGGGCGGCGGGTGGAACTGGCCCGTACCACCTTCCAGCGCGAGCGCCAGTTGTGGGTCGACCAGATCTCCGCCGAGCAGGATTACCTGCTGGCACGCCAGGCCCTGCAAGAGGCGGAAATCGCCCTCAACAATGCCCGGCAGAAGATGAATGCCCTGAGCGGCAGCGCCCAGTTGGTGGGCGGCAACCGCTATGAAATGCGCGCGCCGTTCGACGGTGTGGTGGTGGAAAAACACCTGAGCGTGGGCGAAGTGGTGGGCGAAACCAGCGCCGCGTTCACCCTCTCGGACCTGTCCCGGGTCTGGGCCACCTTCGGCGTGTTTCCCAAGGACCTGGACAAGGTCCGGGTCGGCCAGCCGGTGCAGGTCAGCTCCAGTGAGCTGGGGACCCAGGTCCAGGGCCAGGTGGCCTACGTCGGCAGCCTGCTGGGGGAACAGACCCGCACCGCCACGGTGCGGGTGACCCTGGCCAACCCCAATGACGCCTGGCGCCCGGGGCTGTTCGTCTCGGTACAGGTGGCCACCGAAGCCTTCGACGCACCGGTCAGCGTGCCGCAGACGGCGATCCAGACCGTGGAAGACCGGCCCTCGGTGTTCGTCCGCGTGGCCGAGGGGTTCCAGGCCACGCCTGTGGTCACCGGGGCCAGCCAGGACGGTTTTGTCGAGATCCGCGAGGGCCTCGAAGCCGGGGCCCAGGTAGCCGCCCGCGGCAGCTTTACCCTTAAGTCCGAACTGGGCAAGGGCGCGGCCGACCACGGCCATTGATCGGCCTCATCAGAGAGTGACTTCCCATGTTTGAACGCATCATTCAATTCGCCATCGAGCAGCGCATCATCGTCCTGCTGGCGGTGCTGCTGATGGCCGGCGTCGGCATCGCCAGCTACCAGAAGCTGCCGATCGACGCGGTGCCGGACATCACCAACGTCCAGGTGCAGATCAACTCCGCGGCGCCGGGGTTCTCACCCCTGGAAACCGAACAGCGCATCACCTTTCCCATCGAGACGGCCATGGCCGGCCTGCCGGGGTTGCAGCAGAGCCGGTCGCTGTCGCGCTCGGGGTTGTCCCAGGTAACCGTGATCTTCAAGGACGGCACCGACCTGTTCTTCGCCCGCCAACTGGTCAACGAGCGCCTGCAAGTGGCTCGCGAGCAATTGCCCGACGGTGTGGAGGCGGTGATGGGGCCGATTTCCACCGGGCTCGGGGAGATCTTCCTGTGGACCGTGGAGGCCGAGGAGGGCGCCCGCAAGGAGGACGGCACGCCCTACACCCCCACCGACCTGCGGGTGATCCAGGACTGGATCATCAAGCCGCAACTGCGCAACGTGCAGGGCGTGGCCGAGATCAACACCATCGGCGGCTTTGCCAAGGAGTACCAGATTGCCCCGGACCCCAAGCGCCTGGCGGCCTACAAGCTGACCCTGAGCGACCTGGTGACGGCCCTGGAGCGCAACAACGCCAACGTCGGCGCCGGCTACATCGAGCGCAGCGGCGAGCAGTTGCTGATCCGCGCGCCGGGGCAACTGGCGTCCATCGAGGACATCGCCAACATCGTCATCAGCAGCAGCGACGGCACGCCGATCCGCGTGCGCAACGTGGCCGACGTGCAGATCGGCCGCGAGTTGCGCACCGGCGCGGCCACCGAGAATGGCCGGGAAGTGGTGCTGGGCACCGTGTTCATGCTGATCGGCGAGAACAGCCGTACCGTGTCCCAGGCGGTGGCGAAGAAACTTGAGGAGATCAACCGCTCGCTGCCCGAAGGCGTGGTGGCGGTCACGGTGTACGACCGCACCAACCTGGTAGAAAAGGCCATCGCCACGGTGAAGAAGAACCTCTTCGAGGGCGCGCTGCTGGTGATCGTGATTCTGTTCCTGTTCCTGGGCAATATCCGCGCGGCGCTGATCACCGCCCTGGTGATCCCGCTGTCGATGCTGTTCACCTTCACCGGCATGTTCAGTAACAAGGTCAGCGCCAACCTGATGAGTCTCGGTGCCCTGGATTTCGGCATCATCGTCGACGGCGCGGTGGTTATCGTCGAGAACGCCATCCGCCGCCTGGCCCATGCCCAGCAGCACCACGGGCGCATGCTGACCCGCTCCGAACGCCTGCATGAAGTCTTTGCCGCGGCCAAGGAAGCCCGGCGCGCGCTGATCTTCGGCCAGTTGATCATCATGGTGGTGTACCTGCCGATCTTTGCCCTTACCGGGGTGGCCGGGAAAATGTTCCACCCCATGGCCTTCACTGTGGTCATGGCGTTGCTGGGGGCGATGATTCTCTCGGTGACCTTCGTTCCGGCAGCCATCGCGCTGTTTGTCACCGGCAAGGTCAAGGAAGAGGAAAACCTGCTGATGCGCAGCGCCAAGCGCGGCTACGCCCCGGTGCTGGACTGGGTGATGGCCCGGCGTGGCCTGACCTTCGCCCTGGCCGGCTTGATCCTCGCTGGCAGTGCGCTGCTGGCCAGCCGCATGGGCAGTGAATTCATCCCCAGCCTCAGCGAAGGCGACTTTGCCCAGCAGGCCCTGCGGGTGCCCGGCACCAGCCTCACTCAGTCGGTGGACATGCAGCAGCGCCTGGAGAAAACCCTGCTGGCGCAAGTGCCGGAGATCGAGCGGGTGTTCGCCCGCACCGGCACCGCGGAGATCGCCTCGGACCCGATGCCGCCGAATATTTCCGACAGCTACCTGATGCTCAAGCCCAAGGCCCAGTGGCCGGACCCGAACAAGTCTCGAGAGGCGCTGATCGCTGATATCCAGCGTGCCAGTGCCCTGGTGCCGGGCAGCGCCTACGAGCTGTCGCAGCCGATCCAGCTGCGCTTCAACGAGCTGATTTCCGGGGTGCGCAGCGATGTTGCGGTGAAGGTGTTTGGCGATGACATGGCGGTGCTGAACAAGACCGCTACGCAAATTGCCACGGTCTTGCAGAGCTTGCCTGGCGCCTCGGAAGTCAAGGTCGAGCAGACCTCGGGGCTGCCGGTGCTGACCATCAATATCGACCGCGACAAGGCCGCACGTTTCGGCCTCAACGTGGGGGATGTGCAAGACACCATCGCCGTTGCGGTGGGCGGGCGCCAGGCCGGCACCCTGTACGAAGGCGACCGGCGCTTCGACATGGTGGTGCGCCTGTCCGATCAACTGCGCACCGATATCGACGGCCTGTCCCGGCTGCTGATTCCCATACCGGCGACGGCGGGCACGGCCAACGGGCAGATCGGCTTCATCGCCCTGTCGGAAGTGGCCAGCCTCGATCTGGTGCTGGGCCCCAATCAGGTCAGCCGTGAGAACGGCAAGCGCCTGGTGATCGTCAGCGCCAACGTGCGCGGGCGGGATATCGGCTCCTTCGTCGAAGAGGCCACAGGCCTGATTGCCGAGAAGGTCAAAGTCCCGGCCGGCTACTGGACGACGTGGGGCGGTCAGTTCGAACAATTGCAGGAAGCCTCCCAGCGCCTGCAGGTGGTGGTGCCGGTGGCCTTGCTGCTGGTGTTCGGGCTGCTGTTCATGATGTTCAACAACCTTAAGGATGGCCTGCTGGTGTTCACCGGGATTCCCTTCGCCCTGACCGGCGGGATCATGGCCCTGTGGCTGCGGGACATACCGCTGTCGATCTCGGCGGGGGTGGGCTTCATTGCCTTGTCCGGGGTCGCCGTGCTCAACGGCCTGGTGATGATTGCCTTTATCCGTAACCTGCGAGAGGAAGGGCGCTCGTTGTCCCTGGCGATTCATGAAGGCGCCCTGACCCGACTGCGCCCGGTACTGATGACCGCCCTGGTGGCCTCCCTGGGCTTCATCCCCATGGCCCTGGCCACCGGCACCGGCGCCGAGGTGCAACGGCCCCTGGCCACGGTAGTGATTGGCGGCATCCTGTCCTCCACCATCCTCACCTTGCTGGTGCTGCCTGCCCTGTACCAATGGGCGCATCGCAGGGAAGAAGACTGATCGCGCGCCGCTTCTTGTAGCCGCTGCCGCAGGCAGCGGCTACAGGTGTCAGTCCTGCGGCAATTTTCGGGCAAAAAAAAGCGCCCCAAGGGGGCGCTAAAAATTCATCTCTTTCCAAAGGAGCATCAGAAAAAACGCTTCAAGAGATGAATGTGCTCGGTAGGCAATCGCTGTCAGATGTCTTCTTCGGCCGTGGTAGGCGCAGAAGCATCGCGAGGGGCTTTGCCGGTGCTGCCGGTGGCGGCTGTTTCCTGGTTGGCGTCGCCGTGGATCTGTTCCTGGCTGGCCAGGAAAGCTTCGCGGACCTGCTGTGGGCGTTCGCTGCCATCAGCGGCCCAGGTGGCGGAGCTGGTTGTGGCCAGTAGGCCGATCAATAACAGTTGGGTTGGGCGCATGAGCTTCTCCTGACACGTTGGGCGGCCGTGAAAAACACGGTGGCTGCCAGTGTGTCCGGGAGTATATGAAGGCCAACCTAACGAGAAGGTGAGGCCGATATTACAGTTCTGAAAGGCATGAGTCTGTGAAGAAGTTTTAACACCGGGCAGGCCTGGCGCCTGCCCGGAGCCGCTCTCTAGAGCAGGGCCAGGGGGTACTCGACGATCAGGCGAAACTCTTCCAGGTCGGATTCGAACTGGCTGGAACGGATGGTCGCCTGGCGGATGCGCAGGGACAGATCCTTGAGGCTGCCGCCCTGGAACACGTACTTGGCTTCGATATCCCGCTCCCAGCGGCGCTGGTCGGTCAGTGGGTCACCTGCCGCATCGCGGCGCATGTACACCGAGTTGGCGTGGCTGTAGTCGGCGCCGCTGCCGCGGGCGTAGCGGGTCATGAACGACAGGCCGGGAATGCCCAGGGGCTGCATGTCGAGGTCGTAGCGGACCATCCACGAGCGTTCCTTGGGCGAGTTGAAGTCGCTGTACTGGATCGAGTTGTCGAGGAAGATCGAGTCCGACTGGCGCAGGTAGTCGAAGTCGTCGTTGCCGTTGTTGCGCTGATGCGACAGGGCCAGGGTGTGGGCGCCGTAGGTGGCGCCGACCTTGGCGCTCCAGATGTTGTTGTCGAACTCGCCCAGGAGTTTCTTGCCCTCATCGACGGCCTTGTAATAGTTGAAGCCGCTGAACAGGCTCAGTTGGTCGGACAGCGGGTAGTTGCCCGCGACGCCGAAGTAGTACTGGTCCCAGGCGTCCTTCAGGCGGCTGCTGTAGAGGCTGAAGTTGAGATTGGAGTTGAGCCGGTAGTCGCCGCCGAAGTAGCCGACCCAGGGCGAGTCCACCTTGCCGGCGTAGAAGGTGGCGAAGCCATCGCGCATGCCACTGCTGTCGGGCTGGCTCATGGCATGCAGGCGGCCGCCCTGCAGGTTGAGGCCGTCGATGCTGGTGTTCTCCAGGGTCACCCCGCGAAAGCTTTCCGGCAGCAGGCGGGAGTCGCCGTAGTGCACCACGGGGGTCTTGGGAAACACATCGCCGACTTTCACCACGGTATCCAGGGCTCGCATTTTCACCGCACCCCCAGCCTTGCCGTAGCTGTCGGCGGGCCGGTTGTCGTGGTTCAGCGGCAGCATGCCGAAGGAGCCACCGCCGCCGCTGCGGCCGGTGCCAGAGTCGAGCTTGAGGCCGTACATGGCAAAGGCATCGAGGCCAAAGCCCACCGTGCCCTGGGTGAAGCCGGATTCGAACTGGCCGATCAGGCCCTGGGCCCAGGCTTCGGAATAGCCGTTGCCGGTGGGGCTGGACTGGCCCTTGCGGTCGTCGCGGTTGAAGTAGAAGTTGCGCAGCAGCAGGTCGAGGCGGCTGCCTTCGACAAAGCCTTCGGGCCGTTCCTCGGCGGCCACTGCCGCCATAGGGCTGAGCCCCAGTACCGCAGCGAGCACGGACAGGGACAAGGGGGGATTGATACGCATGGGGGTCGCTCCTGAGTGTTGGCAGCTATCAACTTTTATATCGCCAGAGGCGTTCTTATTGGGCTCGACCGGCAGGCGTCGCAACGCCTGCCCAGTCGCTGTCGATAGTTGCAAACGGCAGATAACGGCGGGGTGACCCGGTCATTACAATTGTGCAAGAAAGCCGTCCAGGGCCCGGGCCAAAACCCCGACGGGCCGGGGGTTATCCCGGGTAGGGCGGGCTGTCGGCAGCGCCCATTACAGATAAGTAATCTGCCCGCGATCATCCTGACAGGGTCGGTTGCTTATCCTCGCTGGCGTCAACTGGACGAGGAAACTGTGATGAAAGCAATCAACCTGAGTCTCGCCGCGCTGCTGTTGAGCCTGGCTTCCCTGGTGCAGGCCGAAGGGGGAGGCGACCGTACGTTCGCCCGGGCCATGGTGGAAAACCAGAAGGCCATGGAGCGCTATGCGGCGAACCAGGGCAAGCCGGCGCCGGTGGTGCAGGCGTACCGCTACGGCATGAAGCTGGATGTCGCCAAGGTGGTCAACGTGACCCCGCCGATCAAGTCCTGCGAGGTGGTGCCTTCGCGCATGACGTATGAGGATTCCGCCGGCCAGCTCAAGACCATCGAGTACCAGGTCATGGGCCAGTGCCGCAACAACGGCAGTTGATGGGCCGCCGGCGCTGCTGTGCCGGGCCCGCAGGGGTGGGCCCGGCCAGCGTGGCTGTACTCAGTCGTTGCCGGAGCCGGGGTGCAGGGCGACGATCATGTCCACTTCCACCGAGGCATTCTTGGGCAATTGATAGACCCCCACCGAGGTCCGGGTGTGTACGCCGGCGTCGGCAAAGATCGAATAGAGGACTGCGGAGGCGCCGTCCGCCACTTCGCTCTGCTGGGTGAAGTCCGCCGCACTCTGTACATAGACGTTGATCCGCAGGATGCGCTTGATCCGCTGCAGGTCGCCGAGCATCTGCTCGAGGATCGCCAGGGCCCGCAGGGTGCAGATCTGCGCCCCGTGCCGGGCCTGTTCCAGGGAGGTTTCGGCACCGACCCGGCCAACCACCATCACGGTATTGTCGATACGCGGGATCTGCCCGCTGACATACACCTCATCGCCATTGCGCACCGCCGGCACGTAATTGCCGCCAATGCGCATCTCGCCTTCGAAACTGTGTCCGACCTGTGCTGCGGCCTGCTGGAAAAGTGCCTTGCGTGATGCATCCATAGTCCAACTCCGTCGATCGCCCTGGAATTTCCCGTCGCCGACTATACGCGCTCCTTGGTTGCGCGAAATCCCCGGCTGCGGGCCCGAATTCTGCGGCCTTGCTGGCTGCGGAATTATTTTTGTCAGACAAGCCTCAATGGCTATTAAGAAAAATCTTTCAGGGCCGATGTTAGGCCCAAAGCAGTCCACTTTTTCAGCCCCCCCCGGTACATCCTCATGTTCAATAAACGCTTGAAGCAGGAGTTGTCGACTCTACGCGAAGAACTTTCGAGCCTTCAGCAAGTGAAGGAGAGCCTTGAAAGCGAGATGCTCGTCATCAACCTGAGCGCCGATGGACGGATTCAGTCGGTCAATCACAATTTCGCCCAGGAAATGCTCTACAAGACTGGCGATCTGGTGGGCCGGGCCCTGGAGGACATCGTCCCGGAACACGTCAAGCATGATGAGTTTCACCTGCGGTTCAAGGCGACCCTGACCCGGGGCGAACACTTTGCCGGGGCGGTGCGGCTGCTGCGCGGCAATGGCCAGGAAGCCTGGCTGCGTTCCATCTCTCAGCCGGTTCGCGACTCCGAGGGGCGGATCAAGTATTTCGCGATCTTCTCCAGCGACCTGACCCGCACCATCGAGGCCTCTCGGGAGCACGAGAACCTGATTGGCGCGCTGATGCGTTCCACCGCGCTGATCGAGTTCGACCTCAACGGCAACGTGCTGACGGCCAATGACCGCTTCCTTTCCAGCATGGGCTACAGCCTGGCGCAGATTCAGGGCAAGCATCACCGTATTTTCTGCGAGCCGGAGGAGTACAACAGCCAGGCCTACCAGGCCTTCTGGAAACGCCTGAACGCCGGGGAGTTCATCGCCGAGCGCTTCAAGCGCATCGACGCTCATGGCCGGGTGGTCTGGCTGGAGGCTTCCTACAACCCGGTCATGGACGCCAACAACAAACTCTACAAAGTGGTGAAGTTCGCCACCGTGATCACCGACCAGGTAAACCAGGAACTGGCCGTGGCCGAGGCGGCGAGCATTGCCTACAACACCTCGCTGCAGACCGACAACAGCGCCCAGCGCGGTACCACGGTGGTTACCGAGGCGGTGAACGTGATGCGCGATCTGGCCAAGCACATGCAGGAGGCCGGCGAAGGCATTGGTGCCCTCAACGAGCAATCCCTGGTGATCGGCAGCATCGTCAAGACCATCAGCGGGATTGCCGAGCAGACCAACCTGCTGGCACTCAACGCGGCCATCGAGGCGGCCCGGGCCGGTGAGCAGGGGCGTGGTTTCGCCGTGGTGGCCGATGAAGTCCGGCAACTGGCCTCGCGCACCAGCAAGGCCACCGAGGAAATCGTCGGCGTGGTGCGCCAGAACCAGGACATGGCCCGCGAAGCCGTGGAACTGATGGCCGAAGGCAAGCTGCAGGCCGAGCAGGGGCTGGCCCTGGCGGCGGAAGCCGGCACCGTGATCGTCGAGATCCAGGACGGCGCGCAGAAGGTGGTCAGCGCGGTCGGCCAGTTCGCCAACCAACTGTCCTCCTGATTGCTCCCCAGCACAGTGCTCCCGCCATGGGGCACTGTGGATTTCAGGGCGGCACCGGCCAGCCCCGGCGCCCTTGGCGCCATTCATTTCCCACGCTGAGACACTCGGGCCTGACCGATAGGGCCCCGGGCGACGGCTGCGCCCAAGAAAAACCAAGAAATTTCCTAGAGGCTTGTAGGAAGTGTCTGGAAAGCGCTGCGGGGCTTGGAGAAAGCCCAAACTGCGCCGATGGCTAGGGGTTGTTGTATCCACTCCTAGTCTGTCGGTGTATCCATGTTCAACAAACGTTTGAAGCAGCAACTTGCCACCCTGAGCGACGAGCTGAACGCTCTGCAGCAATTCAAGGCCTGCCTGGAAAGCCAGGTGCTCAATCTCGAACTCGATGGCGAGGGGGCCATCCGCCGGGCCAACCAGAACTTCATCCAGGCCCTGGAACTCGATGGCCAGCCACTGGCCGGCGTGGCCCTGGAGAGCATCATCTCGCGCCACCCGCAGGCTGTGCCGTTGTATCGCGAATTCAAGGCGGCCCTGGGGCGCAACGAAAGCTACACCGGCCAATTGCGCCTGCAACGCGGAGGCGGCCGCGAGGCCTGGCTGCAGGTCTGCGTGCAGCCGATCCGCGATGGCGCCGGGCGGCTCGATCATTACAACCTGATCTGCACCGACCAGAGCGCTTCGGTGGAAAGTGCCTGCGAGCATGAAAACCTGATGGCGGCGCTGCTGCGCTCCTCTGCGGTGATCGAGTTCGACCTGCAAGGCCGGGTGCTGACGGCCAACTCGCGGTTTCTCGCCTGCATGGGCTACCGGCTGGATGAGGTCCAGGGCCAGAACCACCGCCTGTTCTGTGAACCGCAGGAATACGAAGGGCCCGGCTACCAGGAGTTCTGGGCACGGTTGAACGCCGGCGAATACATCGCCCAGCGGTTCAAGCGCATCGACAGCCAGGGCCGGGTGGTGTGGCTCGACGCTTCCTACAACCCGGTGCTGGACGCCAGTGGCCAGCTCTACAAGGTGGTGAAGTTCGCCATCCTGATCACCGATCAGGTGAACCAGGAGCAACGGGTGGCCGAGGCGGCGGACATCGCCTACAGCATCTCCCGACAGACCGACACCAGCGCCCAGCGCGGCTCGGCGGTGGTCACCGAGACCCTGGACGTGATGCGTGACCTGGCTACCTGCATGCAGCAGGCCGGGGACGGCATCGAAGCCCTGAACGAGCAGTCCCTGGTGATAGCGAGCATCGTCAAGACCATCAGCGGGATTGCCGAACAGACCAACCTGCTGGCCCTCAATGCGGCCATCGAAGCGGCCCGGGCCGGTGAACAGGGGCGGGGTTTTGCGGTGGTCGCCGATGAGGTCCGGCAACTGGCCTCGCGCACCAGCAATGCCACCGACGAGATCGTCGGCGTGGTGCGCCAGAACCAGGACATGGCCCGCTCGGCGGTGGAACTGATGGCCGAGGGCCGGCAGCAGGCGGAACAGGGCCTGACCCTGGCAGCGGAGGCTGGCACGGTCATCGTCGAGATTCAGGACGGTGCGCAGAAAGTGGTCAGCGCGGTCGGCCAGTTCGCCAACCAGCTGTCGGCCTGAGGGCGTGGGCGTGCGTCTTGGGGGCGCACGCCCGGGTTGCTAGCGTGGCGCAGGCCCATGGCACTCGTAGTGCAAGCGGTCGAACCACTCGCCGTGCAACAGGAAGCTGCGCCGCGAATGGCCGTAGCAAGAGAAGCCGCAGGCTTCCAGCACCCGCACCGAACCGGTGTTCTGCGGCCGCGCATTGGCTTCGATGCGGCTCAGTTGCAGTTCGCCGAAGGCGCGCAGCAGCACCTGCTGCACCGCAGTGCGGGCAATGCCGCGGCCGTTGAAGCGGGCGCCGACCCGGTAGCCCAGTTCCGCGCAATTGAAGTAGGGGCGCTGCACCCGGTGCAGGTTGACGCGCCCCACCAGCACTGCGTTGTCGCGGATCAGGAACTGATAGCCGCGGTCTGCCTCGGCATCCTCGCACGCCTGGTTTATGGCTTCGGCGACCCCTTCGCGGGAGTAGTAGGTGGCAGGCCGGGCGTTGATCGAGGCTTCGAAGAACGCTCGGTTTTCCCCTTCGAAGGCCAGCAGGTCATCCAGGTCGTCGAGGTGTGGAGCGCTGATGTGCAGGTGGGTCATGGTGCCAGTGCCTCAATCCGTGAAGGCGCTTTCTTCTCACGATCCGCGGGTGTTCAGCAAGCCTCCAGGTGCGGTTTGATCAGCTCGGCGAACCATTCGATGAACACGTTGAGGCGGCGCGAGCGATGGCGCCGGTCGGGGTATAGCGCGCAGATATCCATGGGCGCCACCGGCAGTTCACGGAGCACCTGCACCAGCTCGCCACGGTCCAGCAGGTGCTGCACGTCGAAGCGTGGCACCTGGATCAGCCCCAGCCCCTGCCGGCAGCAGGCGATGTAGTTCTCGACGTTGTTGACGATCACCCGGCTGGGCAGCCCCAGCAGGTGCTCGCGACCTTCCAGCAGGTATTCCCAGGGCTGCTCGCGGCCGGTGTCCGGGGAGGCATAACCGACCATCCACTGGCCGTTCTGCAGGTCCTGGGGGGTGTGGGGCTCGCCCTGTTCGGCCAGGTAGGCGGGGCTGGCGCAGTTGATCAGCGCCAGTTGCCCCAGGGGGCGGGCGACCAGGCTGCTGTCGGCCAGGCTGCCGACGCGGATCGCGCAGTCGATGCCTTCCTGGACCAGGTCGATGCTGCGATCGCTGGCGCCCAGGGCCAGTTGCAGGCCGGGGTATTGCGCCAGCCATCGGGGCAGGGCGGGGACGATCAGGCGCCGGGCGATGCGGCTGGGCACATCGATGTTCAAGCGCCCGCTGACGTCTATCTGGCGGTGGTGGAACAACTGGTTGAGTTCGGCGGCGTCTGCCAGCAGGCGCCGCGCCCGTTCCAGCAGAATGGCGCCGTCGGCGGTCAACTGCACGTGGCGGGTGGTGCGGTGCAGCAGTCGGGTGCCGAGGCCGGTTTCCAGTTGCTGCACGGCGGAAGAGACGGTGGCCCGTGGCAGTTCCAGGGCATGGGCAGCCTTGATGAAGCTACCCATGTCGGCCACCTGGATGAACACGCGGTATTGCTCAAGCTTATCCATCGTTTGAACGATCCTGGTTCGGGGGCGCCTGACGGCAGTGGATCGCAGCATCGGCCGAGGCGATCGATGCTGCGGCTCGGCAGGCCAATTTACCCCTTGGGCGCCAGGATTACTTGGTGGTGTAGCCGCCGTTGATCAGTAAGGTCTGGCCAGTGATCCACCAGCCTTCGGTGACCAGGTGGCGAATGAAGGGCACCACGTCCTCGATATCGGTGAGCCCGGTCTTGCTCGAAGGCGACAGGGCTGCGGCGCTCTTGTGGTACGCCACGGCGTCGGCGCCTTCGGCCGGGTAGAAGAATGGGGTATCCATGGGCCCGGGGCCGACGGCAGTCACTGAAATGCCGCGGGCACCGAACTCCTTGGCCGCGGCCCGGGTGAAGTGTTCCACCGGCGCCTTGGAGCCGCCATAGGCGGCATAGAACGGAGTGAAGGCCCCCAGCAGCGAAGTCACCAGGGTCACCAGCTTGCCGTTGTCCTCCAGGTGCTTGCCGGCTTCCTTGATAAAGAAGAAGGCGCTCTTGGCATTGACCGCGAACATCTGGTCGTACTCGTCCTCGCTGATTTCAATGATGGGTTTCTTCAGCACCTTGCCCACGGTGTTGATGGCGATGTCGATCTTGCCGAAGCGCGCCTTGGCCTCGTTGAACAGCTGCTCCACGGCACTGGCGCGGGTGAGGTCGGCCTGCCACGCCTGGGCTTCCACACCCAGGGCCTTGAGTGCCGCCACCGTGGCCTCGGCGTCGGCCCGGCTGGCGTTGCTGTTGTAGTGCACGGCCACCGCCCGGGCACCGTGGCTGGCCAGGTCGCGGGCAATCAGGCCGCCGAGGTTCTTCACGCCACCGGCGATCAGCACGACTTTGTTGTTCAGGGAGTGATCGGTCATGGCGCGGGTCCTTCAACAATTGGGGTGAAGGCTGAGTCTAGTGTCTGCACCGCTGTTGATAAGCCGTCGGCGGCTGGACGGATTATCCAGAAAAACCGGCCAATGACCTTGCCTGCCGACGGCCGCGATGGGGCTACAATCGCAGTTTTTTTCAGGAGCCAGTCATGTCCGATCTTCGTCGCCCGGTACCGCTGGACAAGGCGTACCGCTTGCTCAACCACGGCCCAACGGTGCTGGTCAGCGCAGCCCATGGCGGGCAGCGCAACATCATGGCCTGCCCCTGGATTTCGAGCCGCCGAAAGTCGCCGTGGTGCTCGACAAGTCCACCTGGACCCGACAACTGCTGGAGGCCTCGGGCACCTTCGTGCTCAATGTGCCTTGCGTGGCCCAGGTGGATATCGTGCAGAGCCTGGGCAACAGCTCCGGGCTTGAGCTGAGCCAGGGCGGTAGCGACAAGTTCGCCGCCTACGGTCTGCAGGCCTTTGCCGGCGAGCAACTGGCGGCGCCGCTGCTGGAAGGTTGCGTGGCCTGGCTGGAATGCCGGCTGCTGCCCGAGCCCCACAACCACCAGCAGTACGACCTGTTCCTTGGCGAAGTGATTGCCGCCCAGGCCGATGCCCGGGTGTTCAGCGAAGGGCGCTGGCACTTCGACGGGCACGACCGGCTGCGTACCCTGCACCATGTTGCGGGCGGGCATTTCCTGACCATCGGTGACGCCGTTGACGGTCGGCAACTGCCCCTGGTCGGCGAGCCCTGAGTCAGGGGATCAGCCGGTAGTCACGCAGCCGTTGCAACTGTTCGAGCACGCTCTGGTGGCTGTCGATGCAACCGGTAAAGCCGGCCTGGCGGATCTTGATGGTGCTTTGCACCATGTCGTAGCCGGTATTGAGCCAGCCATCGACGAAGGGCCAGGCGGCGATCTGCTCCCAGGGCGTGGGGCGCAGTTGCTGTTCCTGGACAATGCGCGCCCACAGCGGCGCCTTGTCGGCCATCTGCACCCCCAGGTTCATCGGTTGCGGCGCGGCGCTGGCAAGGCCGAAGAACCCTGCGATCTGTGGCCACAGGTGCTGCCAGCGAAAGTGATCGCCGTTGGTCACGTTGAAGACCTGCTGCTGTGCATTCGGTGAAGTCAGGGCCCAGAGCACGGCCTGGGCCAGCACCCGGGAATCGGTGGCCTGGTGCAGCGCCGACCAGGCCTGCAGGCTGCCGGGAAAACGCAGTGGCAGGTTCAGTGCCTGGCTGATGGCGGCGAAGCTGGCGATGCCGGTGAGGATGTTCATCGGTGAGTTGAGGCTGGGGCCCATGACCCCGTCCGGGCGCAATACCGTCCAGGCAAAACCCTCGCGTTCGGCTTCATGCCACAACAGGTCTTCCTGATCGTTGTAGAAGATCGGCCCCATGAAGCGCGGGTCGCTTTCCTTGGCTGGCGTCTTATAGGGCCCCAGGTGTTCACCGTAGGATTTGCCGCCACCGATCAGCACCACCTGGCGCAACCTGGCTCCGGCCTGGCGCAGGGCCTTGAGGCTGTGCTCCAGCATCGCCAGGTTCGGCGCCACCGTGGCGGCCATGCTTTCCCGCTCGCTGTAGGCGCAGAACACCAGGTCGGTGACGCTGCCCAGTCCGGAAAAGGCGCGAGCGGTGCCGGCGGCGTCCAGCAGGTCGGCGCTGATGTGCGCCGGTGCCGGGCTGCCGTCCAGCAGGCTGGTCGGTGGGCGGCGACGGGCGGCGGTGGTCAGTTGCCAGCCCGGGGTACGGTGCATCAGCTCGACCACTGCGGTGCCGACCACGCCATAGCCGCCGATCACCAGCAAGTGACGGTCCGGGGAAGTTGAAACGCTCATCTGGGATACCTCGAATAAAGGGATCGCCAGCATAGAGTCGGGTCTTTGAGTGAAATAGACTGCCGGCCGGAACAGCAGCTGTGAGTTGAATTCATATGGCGGGCAGCGAGATCAACCGGTTTGCCGAGATGGAAACCTTTGTCGCGGTGGTGGAGTGTGGCGGCTTGTCGGCCGCTGCGCGGTTGAGGCAGGTGACGCCTTCCTCGGTGAGCAAGCTGCTGGCGCGGCTTGAAGCACGCCTGGGCGTACGCTTGCTCAACCGCTCCACTCGCCAGTTGCAACTGACCGCGGAAGGCCGCGGCTTCTATGAAAACAGCGTGCGCCTGCTGGCAGACCTGCGAGAAGTGGAGGGTGAGGCCAGCAGCGCCCGGGCTCCGGTGGGCCGGGTGCGGGTCAACACCAGCGCCTCCTTTGGCCTGCATGTACTGGCGCCCCTGGTGGCGGAGTTTCTCCAGCTGTACCCGCAGGTGTCCCTGGACCTGGTGCACAGCGATGCCCTGGTAGACCTCTTGGGGGAACAGACCGATGTGGCGATCCGCACCGGGCCGCTGGCGGATTCGCAGTTGATTGCCCGCAAGCTCGGGGAAACCCGCGGCGTTGTCGTTGGCTCCCCGGCCTACCTGGCTCGCTGTGGCGTACCGCAGACCCCGGAGGATCTGGCCGCGCACCACCTGCTCGGTTTCGACTACGTCCGGGCCGTGCCGGGCTGGCGCCTGGGCGCGGCGGGCGAGAGCCAACTGCTGCAGCCCAATGGCCGGGTGCAGGCCAGCGACGGCGAAGCCTTGCGCCATCTGGCGCTACACGGTGCCGGGCTGGCGCAACTGGCGGCTTTCACCATCGCCGATGACCTGGACAGCGGCAGGCTGGTACCGGTACTGGAAGCCTTCAACCAGGCGCCGCTGGAAAGTTTTTATGCGCTGTATGTCGGCCAGGGCGGCCACGTGCCGTCGCGGGTGCGGGTGTTCATCGACTTCCTGGCGCAGCGGGTGCGCTTGTAGCCGCCACTGGTCAGGCGTGGCGACGGATGCTTGAATCAACCCCCTGGCGACTTTTCCAAGGACAGAACATGCATGCAGTTTTCCAACGACTGGTGAGCCTGCTGGACAGCCACCAGGCGCGCTATCGGGTGATTTTTCACCCGGCCGAAGGGCAGTCGGCGCGGGTTGCCGAGATCCGCGGCACCGAACCTGGGCAGGGGGCCAAGGCCATGCTCTGCAGCCTCAAGGGCACAGACGAGGTGTATGGGCTGGTGATTCTCAGCGGCGACCAGAAGCTGGACATGAAAAAGGTCGGCGCGGCCCTGGGGGGCAAGAAGGCGCAACTGGTATCGCCGGAGCTGGCCAGGGAGCTGACTGGTTGCGTGATCGGCGCCATAGCTCCGCTGAGTTTCGATCCGCGCATCCGGCTGATCGTCGACCCGCAACTGACCTCCCGCTACAGCGAGATCGCCTTCAACGCCGGGCGCCTGGATGCCTCCATGGTGCTCGATACCCAGGACTACCTGAGGGTCGCCCAGCCGCTGCTGCTGAGCGTGACCCGGGACCTGGAGAGCGACAGCGCCCAGCCCGGTTGAAGGCGGCTACCAGCTCAACCGAACCAGGGCCTCGGCAAAGGCGGTGAGCTTCGGCGAGCACTGGCGCGAGGGCGGATACACCAGCGACAGCTCGCGGCTGCGCCCGGCATGCTCCTGCAGCACCGGCACCAGCCGGCCGGTGTCCAGGGCTTCGCGTACCGCGAACTCCATCAGTTGGGCAATGCCGAAGCCGCCGAGCACCGCGTCCACCAGGGCATCGCCGATATCGAAGATCAGCCGGCCCTGGACGGCCAGGTCCAGGGGCTTGCCCTGGTCCATGAACTGCCAGTCCACCAGCCGGCCGCTGCGCAGGTTACGCACGGCCAGGCAGTTGTGCTGCTGCAGGTCGGCCAGGTGCCGGGGCGTGCCATGGCGCTCCAGGTAGCCTGGCGCCGCCACCGTGACCCAGCGCAGGGGCGCCAGGGGCCGGGCAATGAGGCGCTGGTCCTGGATCACCCCGGTGCGCACCACCGCGTCGAAACCTTCATCGATGATGTCCACCACCCGGTCGGTCATCACCGCTTCGATGCTCAGCCCCGGGTGCTGGGCCGTCAGCTCGCCGATCACCGGCATCACCACCTTGCGCCCGAACAGTGACGGGGTACTGATCTTCAACATTCCACTGGGGGATTCGCGCCGGTCCAGCAGCAGGTGTTCGGCATGGGCCAGTTCCGCCAGCAGGGGCGCGGCGCGCTCGACCAGCACCTGGCCGTCCGGGGTCAGGCTGACACTGCGGGTGTTGCGTTGCAGCAGGCGTACACCGAGCTGCTGTTCCAGGCGGGAAATGGCTCGGGACAGGCCGGACTGGGTCAGCCCCAGGTCACCGGCGGCACGGGTGAAACTGCGGGTTTCGGCAACCCGGACCAGCAGGCGAAGGGCGTTCAGATCCATGATTAAAGTCATTACTGAAAGAGATAATGGCTTGTTTATCATTTAAACAGCATCGATGACACTGGCCGCCGGTTATTTCCACACAAGGATCTTCGCGATGTCCGCGACCCCGTTAGCCAAGCCGTCGGGCTGGATGCTGTTACTGCTGGCCACCGCGCAATTGATCATCGCCCTGGACGCCACCATCGTGTTTGTCGCCCTGCCGGAAATCGGCAGCCACCTGGGCTTCTCCGCCCAGCAGTTGCAATGGGTGGTCAGTGCCTACAGCGTGGCTTTCGGTGGTTTCCTGCTGCTGGGCGGACGGGCGGCGGACCTCCTGGGCAAGCGGCGTTTCTACATCGTCGGCCAGTCCTTGTACGCCCTGGCCTCGCTGGCCGGCGGCCTGGGCGGCAGCGCGCTGCTGCTGGTGCTGGCCCGGGCGGTGCAGGGCGTGGGCGGGGCAATGCTGTTCCCCGCGACCCTGGCCCTGATCAACACCTGGTACGCCGAGGGGCCGGCGCGCAACCGGGCCTTTGCGGTGTGGAGCGCAGCCTCGGCGGCGGGGCTGGCCCTGGGGGCGCTGCTGGGCGGGGTGCTGACCCAGTACTGGGGCTGGGAGGCGGTGTTCCTGGTCAACGTGCCCCTGGCTGGGGCCTGTGCGTTGCTGGCCCGGCACTGGATACCCGCCGACCCTGCGCGCCAGCGCGGCCGTCAGTTCGACTTGCGCGGCGCGCTGACCGTGACCCTGGGTGGCACCCTGCTGGTGTTTTCCATCGTCCAGGGCCCGGAGTGGGGCTGGAGCGCCCCGGCGACCCTGGGCTGCCTGGCGTTGTCCCTGGCCCTGCTCGGGTTGTTCGTGCGCCTTGAACAGCGTAGCGCCGACCCGCTGATGCCCCTGCGCCTGCTGGGTTATCCACAACTGCGCATGGCCATGGTGATTACCGCGCTGTTCATGAGCAGCTTCGGCGTGCAGTACTACTTCCTCAACCTGTATTTCCAGCAGGTCTATCAGTTCAGTGTGTTGCAGAGCGGACTGGCGTTCCTGCCCTCGACCCTGCTGTGCACGGCCGGGATCTGGGTCGCGGAGCGGGCCCTGCTGCGCGTAGGCTTACGGGCGACCCTGGTCAGCGGCTTGCTGCTCGGGGCGCTGGGCATCGGCCTGATGTACCTGGCCCTGCCGGGCAGTAGCGGCTTTGTCGGCTTGCTGCCGGGGATCGTGATCATGAGCATCGGCCAGGGCATGACCTGGACCTCGATGTGGGTCTCGGCCGGGCAGGGTATCGCGGCGTCCGAGCAAGGGGTGGCTGCGGGTGTGGCTTCCACCAGCCAGCAGATCGGCGGCGCCCTGGGGCTGGCGCTGCTGGTGTCCCTGGCCAATACCTTGAGCCCTACGGGCAACCAGGCTTATGGCATCGAAATGGCCACTGCGGCCAGCGCCTTGCTGGCCTTGCTCGGGGCACTCCTGGCGCTGCGCCTGCCCCGGGCCTCAGCGGCCTTGCCGGCCTGTTCCGTGGCCCAGGGCTGAGGGGGATTTAATCGGGCTGGGGTAAGTGGCGGCGCACGGCCCACAGCACCCCGGCCAGCAACAGCAGGGCTGCCGAGCTTTGCATCAGGCTCGGCAGGTGTTGCAGGCAGATAAAGCCGTACAGCAGGGCGAACAGGGTCTCGAACACGATCAATTGGCCGCTGAGGGTCAAGGGCAAGCGCCGGGTCGAGGCATTCCACATGCGATTGCCGAACCAGGAACCCAACACGGCACTGGACAGGCTCAGGCCCCAGAACAGCATCCAGCGCTGCTCGCTGGCCTCGGCCCGGGTGCCGGGCAATGAGAACCCGTCCGCCAGCAGCCAGACCAGGGCGCTCATCAGCCCAGTGGTAATGCCCCACAGGGTCGACCACTGGCTGCTGTTGAAACGGCTGCCTTTGAGGTAGCGGGCGTTGTCGGTGGCAAACCAGGTCCAGCACAGCAAGGCGCCGAAGGCGCAGAGCAGGCCCAGGGCGCGCTGGCCCAGTTCCACGGAATCGCTGTGTGCCGTGAGCAGAGTGTCGAGGTTGATGCAGCAGATGCCGGCGAACACCAGCAGCAGCGGCCAGCGCAGTCGGCGCAGGGGCAGCGCGTCGGCGTCGGCGCGTCCGGCCAGAGTGATGGTCAGGGGCAGCAGGCCGACGATCAGCGCGGTGCTGGCTACGCCGGCCCACTGGATGGCGCTGGCCAGGAGCATGAAATAGATCAGGTTGCCGGTCAGCGCCAGCTTCACCAACAGCACGGCATCGCCCCAGGTCAGGCGTTGCAGCAGCTCCCGGGCCTGAGGCGCAGCCAGGAGCAGGGAGAATGCGCCATACAGCGTGAAGCGGGCACAGCTGAGCATCAGCGGACTGAACTCCGGCAACAGGCTGGGCACCACAATCGCCAGGCCCCAGACCGCGCCGGCCAGGGCGGCGTAAGCAACTCCGCGTTTCATGCACACACTCGCAGCGATTCATCAAAGCGCGCAGCCTAGTCATTGCTGACCGACCGGACAAAGGATATATAGGCACCCATCTATTCTTCTGGGGAATGCCTGATGAGCCGCTTTGCCCGCCATTTACCACCATTGGAAACCCTGGTGACCTTCGAGGCGGTGGGACGCAGCGCCAGTTTCACCCGCGCCGCCACCGAGCTGTGCCTGACCCAGAGTGCAGTGAGCAAGCAGATTCGTGCCCTGGAGCTGTCGCTCAAGACCGAGCTGTTCGAGCGCCAGGCCCGGGGGGTGAAACTCACCGTCAGCGGTGCCTCGCTGTTTGCTGAGGTCAGTACCCAGTTGGAAGCGTTACTGCGCAGCGTCAGCCGTCTGCGGGCCGGGCGCGACGCCAACACCATCACCGTGCAATGCACCCATGCAGTGGCACAGTTCTGGTTGTTTCCGCGCTTGCTGGCGTTCAACAAACAACACCCGGACATCACCGTGAGCATCCACGCCAACAACGACATGGACGAGTCCAGCGTGGCCGAGCACGACTTCGCCATTCTCTACGGCGCCGGGCACTGGTCGTCCCTGACCGCCACGCCGTTGTTCGCCGAGATGGTCTATCCCATCGCCAGCCGGCGCCTGGAGTTGCCGGCCATTGACGCGCTGGCACAACTGGCCGAGCTGCCCTTGATCCAGCTGGATGCCTCAGCCTGGAACTGCATCGACTGGCGCGACTGGTTCCGGCATTTCGGACTGGACTACAGCGCACCGCCAGGGGCCATGGGGTTCAACCAATTGACGCTGATGTTCAGTGCCGTGCAGCAGGGCATGGGGGTTGGCCTGGGCTGGGATTTCATGGCCAGTGAGTTGGTGGCCCAGGGCGAGTTGCAGCGCGTCGGCCAGTGGGCGTTTCGCACCGGGCAGGCAGACTTTCTGGTGCATGTGCGGCACAAGCGCCTGTCCGCCAGCGGCCAGCTGTTTCGCGACTGGCTGGTGGCGCAATCTGTTGAATGAGGGGGCGGGGCTCGGCAGGGAGCCCCGGAGTGCGGTCTAGAGGCTGGCGCGCGGCACGCTGAAGCGGAACTCGCTGCCCTTGCCCACTTCGCTGTGGGCTTCGATCTTGCCGCCGTGGGCGTGGATGATGCCCTGGGTGATGTACAGCCCCAGGCCGGTGCCGTTGGGGTTGCCTTCCTTCATGGTCCAGTAGCGGTCGAAAATGAACGGCAACTGGTCGGTGGGAATGCCCTCCCCGGAGTCGCGCACGCTGAACACGATCTGCTCGCCGTCGGACATCGCCACCACTCCGACCTTGCCCTGTTTGGGGGTGAACTTGATGGCGTTGCCCACCAGGTTCGACAGCACCTGGAACAGGCGCTCGGGGTCGGCGTTGATCCTGAGGTCCGGTTCGGCGTGGAAGCTGATGTCGATGGCCTTGTCCAGGGCCAGTGGCGCCAGCAATGAATAGGCCTCTTCGAATATCTGGCTGACGTCCAGCGGCTGCGGGGCGATGCTGTAGCGCCCGGCCTCGATCTTGGAGGTGTCCAGCAGGTCTTCCAGGAGATTGTTCATGCGGCTGGCGGCCTGCTGCATGGTGTCGATGGCCGAGGAAATGCGCCGTGAGGTATGCGGGCCATCGGAACTGAAGGCCTTCTGCATCATGCCGCAGAGCATGGAGATCACGGTCATCGGGTTGCGCAGGTCGTGGGACACCACCGCCACCAGTTCGTCCCGGGCGCGCACGGCCTGTTGCTCGCGCAGCACCTGGCGCGCCAGATCGTGCTCCAGGGCCGAGCGGCGCAGGTCATTGGCGGCGAAGCGGTCGCCGTGGCTCCACTTGGTGGAGATCCCGGCCATCTCCACTTTCCAGATCTCGAACGAGGTGCGCGGCCGCAGGCGCAGGCCGGCGTCGGAGTTTTCCAGGTCCAAGGGCTTTTGCGGGTTGCCACTCCAGTTGATGTTTTCCTTCACTTCCGGGCGGAACCACAGCACGCCGTTATCCACAGGCTTGGGCAGGGTCATGGCCAGGACCCCGCTGGCCACTTGTTGATAACTCGCCGCCGGCGGGTAGACGCTGGCCAGGTGATGGCTGGCGAACACCGCCTGCCCGGTGCCTTGCAGCCAGCGGTGCAGGGCGCGGATTTCGTCCTGGGGCGGGCAGTTACCGAAGCAGTGCAGCTGCTTGTCTTCGATGATTGCCACGCCACCGGCCTGGGTCAGGTCCAGCAGCAGTTGCGGCACCTGGGTCAGGCCGTCGAAGACGCTGTCAGGGGTGTCGCGCATGGTCTGGTCGAGGCTGGCCAGGGCGGCGACTTTCTCTTCCCGCTGGCGGCTGATATCCAGGGCTTCCATGGCGCTGATCTGTAACGACAGCACCTGGCCGATGGTCTGGCAGGCAATGCGCAGCTCGTGGGGCACCAGCAGCGGCTGGCGGTTGCCGCAACTGATCAGGCCCCAGAGCTGGTCGCCCTTGAGCAGGGAAATGCTCATGGAAGACAGCACGCCCATGTTCTTCATGTACTGGCAGTGGATCGGCGACACGCTGCGCAGGGTGGCGAAGCTAAGGTCCAGGGCCTGCTGAGTGTCCGGGCGCAGTGCCGGCAGCAGGGGCACTGGCTGGTAATCGGCGTTGGGGATGATCCGCAGCCAGTTGCTGCGGTACAGCTCGCGGGCTTGCTGGGGAATGTCCGAGGCCGGGAAGAACAGGCCATTGAACACTTCCATGGTGGGGCGGGTGGCTTCGGCGATCACCTGGCCGTGGCCTTCCTCTTCGAAGCGGTAGATCAGCACCCGGTCGTAGCCGGTCATCGCCTGGATTTCGCTGACGCTGATGGCGTACAGCTCATTCAGGGTCTTGGCCGTCTGCAAGCGCCGCAGCAGGCGCCCCAGGTTCTCGGTCTGCTCTTTCAGGTGCTGGGGCTGCAGGTGTTCGAGCTGGATTTCCAGCTCCAGCATCAGCACTCCCTGGTGGCGATGCAGCAAGCCTTCGAAGCGCGCGTCATTGACGGCCAGGTGCAGCGGCGGCGCATCGGACAAGCGCGGCAGTTGCAGCACCTCGCGGATGCGCTGGCCGTCGGTGTCTCCCAGCAGTTGCTCCAGGGGCTGGCCGAGGACCTGCGCGGCAGGCTGGCCCAGCAGGGCCTCGACGTTGGCGCTGATCTGCTGGATGCGCAGGTCCGGCTCCGACAGCGTCAGCAGCACGCCATGGGGCTGGATCGCACCGGGGGAGCGGATTGGCTCATCGGCGCAGTTGGCCAGCAGTTGTTCGAAGGCTTGGGCGTCTTGTGGGGTCATAGCAGCACCTCGCGGCTGTCGAGCCAGTGCTCGAAACAGGCAAATGTGGATTGCGCGGCGCTGACCACTTGTTGTCGTGCGCTCGCGTCCTCGGGCATGCGCCCCAGGTAGTCGAGAAAATCTTTCCAGCGCCGCCCGGTGGCGGCGCCATACACGTCGAGGAAAGCCCCGCCGTTATCCCTGTGCAGGTCCAGGCGCTGGGCCATTTCCCGGCGCAGGATCTGCCCGCCCAGGGTCGCGCCCTCCAGTACATAGAGGGCGCCCAGGCACGCGCCGGGGCTGGCCAGTGCGGGCAGATGGTCGCAACGGGGCAGGGCGTCGATGCGCTCCGGGGCCAGGCCCAGGGCCTGCAGGTCGCCGGCCAGGGCCGGGGTCTTGCGGCGCTGCTCCGGGTCGAAGCCGACAGGGATCAGGCCGCTGTCAAACAGGGCCGCCTCCAGGGGCTGATAGAAGCCGAAATAGGCCTGGATCAGGCGCCGATACCAGGCCGCATCGAGATGCTCAGAGAAGAACGGCAGGCGCTTTTCCAGGGCCTCGTGCAAGGTCGCGGTGCCGGCGCGCAGGTCTTGATGCAGGGTGGGGGCGGCGGTGTCTTGGTGCGGTTTGGGCATTCAGGGGTCAGGGGTCGCAACAGGTAATGGACGCGCCATGGGCGTCATCGAAAGCTGGGACCAGACTCTAGTCCCTGCACTAGAGCCATCGCACAGAAAAATAAGAGCGTCACTCTACCTGTGCTTTTTGCACTGACGTACAGTTTTTGACGCACCATTGGTCGGCCAAGGGTAGTCGATCGATGACGTGTTGCTGTGTCTGACTGTGTTCAAGAGGCAGAAATTCCTTTTTCCGTCTCGCAGGTTCAGCGGTGAGGATCAGATCCAGACGTCGTTCTGGGCGGTGCGTTCGCCACCTTGATCGCCGGTGTTGAGCACGCCCTTGGGTTCGATCAGCAGCAGTTTGACCTCCTGCTCGGCCCAGGGTTTGTGCTCGACGCCCTTGGGCACCACGAACATCTCGCCACTGCCGATGGCCACCCGGCCGTCACGGAAGTCGATGTACAACTGGCCGTCGAGCACGATGAAGGTTTCATCGGTGTCGGCGTGGGAGTGCCAGACGAATTCGCCCTGCAACTTGGAGATCTTGAACTGGTAGTCGTTCATCTCGGCGATCACCTTGGGGGTCCAGTGTTCGCTGAACAGGCCGAGTTTGCTGGCGAAGTTGATGCTCTGGTAGGCGTCTTGCGGGGCAGGGTTTTGCATGGTGTGGTCCACCTCAGTGATGAATGAGCGCTGAGGGTAAACAGCCAGGGGCTAGGGCTTCTTGAACGATCGTGTGTGGCCTCAGCGGCCGAGCATCTTCAGCCAGCGCGCCGGTGGCAGGCCGTAGGTCTGGCGAAACTGCCGGGTCATGTGGCTCTGGTCGGTGAAGCCGGCGATCAGTGCGGCGTTGGCCAGGGTCTGGCCCTGCACCAGCAGCGCGCGGACCAGGTCCAGGCGGCGCATGCTCAGGTAGCGGTAGGGGCTGGTGCCGAACAGCAAACGAAAATCCCGGGACAGGCTCCAGCGGTCGCGCCCACTGTGGGCCGCCAGTTCCTCCAGGGTCAGGGTGCGGTCCAGGGCACTGTGGATGTATTCCCGGGCCCGCTCGGCCGCCACATAGTCGAAACGTTGCCGTGATTGGGCGACCCCGGAGACGCTGTTCAGGGCATGGGCCAGGTCGAACAGGGCGTCTTCCTGTTCCAGCGGGTCCAGGGGGCTGTCGACCCCACGCAGCAGGGCCTCGGTGGCGGCAAACAGCCGCGGGTCGTTGGACAGGCCGCCAGTAATGAAGGGCAGCGGCTGGCCGCCGAGGATCTGCTGGATCAGCGCCGGCTCGACATACAGCATGCGGTAGTGAAAGCCGTCGTGGGTGCCGGCCTCGCCGTCGTGGGCTTCGTCGGGGTGCAGGACCATGGTGGCGCCGGGCAGGCTGTGGCGCCAGCCGCCGCGGTACTGGAAGCTCTGCACCCCGTGCAGGGTGCGGCCGATGGCGTAGGTGTCATGGCGGTGCATGTCATAGCCATGGCCGGCGAAATACGCCTCGATGCGCTCCAGGCCCCGGGCGGGCGGCGCGCGGTGAACCCAGTCGGTGACAGCTGCGGGTTTGGCCATGGAACGGTCCTGATGGATGAAACCAAGGGCCGTACGTTAACTCAGGGGCGCGCTGGCTGTCTTGCCCCTCGGTTCTACGCCGTAGCGGTTCTGCCGGAAGAAGGGCGGCTTGCAGGAGGGCTCCGGCGCTGCACGATGGCTTGTTGCCTGAGCCGGGTTGCGAGGCCAATCGGCGGTTGCCTGGGCAGGCGCGAGTGGAGTAGCGTCGTTCCCCCGGACCCTCTTCATGGCCATCTGTTCCCATGTACGCCTCACACCTGGTTTACCTCGCCCCGTTGTTGTCGCTGGCCCTGCTCTGGAGCGTGGCGGTGATCACCCCCGGGCCGAACTTTTTCACCACTGCACAACTGGCGGCGGGCTGTTCGCGGCGCCATGGCCTGTTCGCCGCCCTGGGGGTGGCCAGCGGCACCGTGCTCTGGGGGCTGGCGGGAGGCTTGGGCATCAAATCGCTGTTCAGCGCGGCGCCGGCGCTGTTCGTGTTGTTCAAGGTTGCCGGTGGCTGTTACCTGATCTACCTGGGGCTCAAGCAGTTCAAGCGCAAGCCGGCCCTGGAGACCCCGACCACCGATGGCGCGAGCCATGCTGCGCGCAGCCTGTTCTCGGCCTACCGGCTGGGCTTTCTCGGCAACATGACCAACCCCAAGTCGGCGCTGTTCGTGGCCACCATTTTTGCCACTTCGATGCCGGCCTCCCCGCCACCTCTGCTACTGGGGCTGGCGGTGCTGACCATGGCCGGCCTGTCGCTGTCCTGGTACTGCTGCGTGGCGCTGTTTTTCGCCAGCAGCCGGGTGGCCGGGTTCTATGCCCGGGCCCGGCGCTGGCTGGACCGCCTGGCCGGTGGTTGCTATGTGCTGTTCGGCGGGCATCTGCTGGCCAATCGCTGAACGGCCGGTGCCTTGCGCCGGCCAGTATCCACCCCCCAACAAGGACGATCCGTCCCCGTATCAGGAGACTGAACATGGCTGTTGTTTTTCGCCCGGTGGCAGAGGCGGACATTCCGCGGATCTGCAGTTTCGTGGGCAATCCGCAGGAGTTGTATTTCTTCTTTCCCGCTGCCACTTGGCCACTGACCCACGAGCAGTTGCGCGACTCCATCGCCCAGCGCAGCGACTCGACGGTGATCGAGCGTGACGGGCAGGTAGCGGGCTTTGCCAACTTCTACCGCTGGGCCAAGGGCGGCACCTGTACCATCGGCAATGTCATCGTCGACCCAGAGGTGCGCGGCACGGGCCTGGCGGCGCAATTGATCGGGCAGATGATCCACATCGCCCACAGCAAGCACCAGGCCAGCGAGGTGACGCTGTCGTGCTTCAACAGCAACGTGGCGGGGTTGCTGCTCTATCCGAAGCTGGGCTTTGTGCCGTTCGCCATCGAAGAGCGCAAGAACAAGGAGCAGGAGCGAGTGGCGCTGATCCATTTGCGCTACAGCCCCAGCTGAATTGAAGAACCGTCAGCAATCATTTTTTCAACAGGAAGCAGTCATGAGCAAGTTGCGGGTCGGGATTATTTTTGGTGGCCGTTCGGCCGAACACGAAGTGTCGCTGCAGTCGGCGCGCAATATCGTCGATGCCCTGGATCGCACGCGTTTCGAGCCGGTGCTGATCGGCATCGACAAACAGGGGCACTGGCACCTCAACGACACCTCGAACTTCCTGATCAACCAGGAAAACCCGGCGCTGATCGCCCTCAACCAGTCCAATCGCGAACTGGCGGTGGTGCCGGGCAAGGCCAGCCAGCAACTGGTGGAAACCTCCAGCCAGGAACTGCTGGGGCATGTCGATGTGATCTTCCCCATCGTCCACGGCACCCTGGGCGAAGACGGTTGCCTGCAGGGCCTGCTGCGCATGGCCGACCTGCCCTTTGTCGGCTCCGACGTGCTGGGTTCGGCGGTGTGCATGGACAAGGACATCAGCAAGCGCCTGCTGCGCGACGCCGGGCTGGCGGTGACCCCGTTCATCACCCTGACCCGGGCCACCCGTGGCCGCTACGGTTTTGCCCTGGCCCGGGAAACACTCGGCCTGCCGCTGTTCGTCAAGCCGGCCAACCAGGGGTCATCGGTGGGGGTGAGCAAGGTCGACAACGAGGCCGAATACGAGGCCGCGGTGGAACTGGCCCTGGGCTTCGATCACAAGGTGCTGGTGGAGTCGGCGGTGCGTGGGCGGGAAATCGAATGCGCGGTGCTGGGCAACGACCAGCCGATTGCCAGTGGCTGCGGCGAGATCGTGGTCAGCAACGGTTTCTATTCCTACGACAGCAAGTACATCGACGGAGAGGCGGCCCAGGTGCTGGTGCCGGCGGACATCAGCATCGAGCACAGCGAGCGCATTCGGGCCCTGGCCGTCGAGGCATTCCAGGTGCTGGGCTGCTCCGGGCTGGCTCGGGTCGATGTGTTTCTAACCGATGAGGGGGAAGTGCTGATCAACGAAATCAACTCGCTGCCGGGCTTCACCCGGATCAGCATGTACCCCAAACTTTGGCAGGCCACCGGCATGAGCTACAGCGAGCTGGTGAGCCGCCTGATCGAGCTGGCGCTGGAGCGTCACGCTGAACGGCAAGGGCTGAAAATCAACCGCTGAAGCGGATCATCGTGGTTAAGGACGTGACGAATGAGTTCGGCAACAGATGCATCGGTTTATCTTTTTTCCTACGGCACCCTGCAAGACAAGGCGGTGCAGATCGCCAACTTTGGCCGTGAGTTGAGTGGCAGCGCGGATGCCATGCTTGGCTACGAACAGAGCTGGGTGGAAATCACCGACCCCGAGGTGCTGGCGGCCAGCGGCAAGACCCACCACCCGATCCTGCGCCCGGGGGCGGCGGACAGCGCGCCGATTCCCGGCACCGTGTTCTGCATCACCCCCGGGGAGCTGGCAGCGGCCGACAGCTATGAAGTCTCGGACTACAAGCGGGTCAGCGTGACCCTGGCCTCGGGCATCCAGGCCTGGGTCTACGTCAGCGCCTGAGTCTTCGGCTCACTCCGGCGGCAGCATCACTCCGATGCACGCCAGGGCCAGCAGCACCGCCCCGAGCACGATGAACACATAGTTCAGCGGCGTGAAACGGGCGTTGCTGCGGCCTTCGGGATCTTTCGCGGCGGCATTCAGGCCGCGCTGGCCGAGCCAGGTGATCCACGCCAGTACCGGCAGCAGCGCCAGGCTGGCAATGTCGGTCACCGGGTAGCCGATATTCTTGCGCGACAGCGCGTCCACCACGTTGTTGATGATCACCCCCACCACAAACAGGGTTGCCAGTTCACCGGGCCGCCAGTCATGGCTGCGGCCGTCGCGCTTGAGCGTCGCATCGGCTTCGCGGTACAGCGCATGGGTGAAGAAGATCGCGAAGAAGGCCCGGGCCACCGGCCACAGCTCCTGGCCGCTGGCGTGCCTGAACTGATGCCAGTTCTTGTAGGCCCAGTACACCTGGTAGATACCGAAGGTGAGGATGTACAGGGTCAGGAACTTGGCCTTGGACACTACGTAGAACGGCTGTTGCGCCGCTTCGGGCGAGGGGGCGACCAGATCCGCCTGGGGCGGGGCATAGAGGTTGTCAGACACGGGCACTCCTTGGGTTGGGCCTGAGGGGGGAGGCAACGTTAGCTCAGGTTGCTGGCCAAGAACCAGCATGCTCTCGGTGACCAACCGGAACCAGGTTCAGGCCCGGGGTGGATCCGCCGGCCGAACGTAGTGAATATCCCATTCACTTTCACCCACCTGAACAAAGCCCAGGCGTCGATAAAAACGATTCGAGTCACTGCCGCGCAACGCATCGAGGTGGATGGGTAGCTGCTCGTTGGCGGAGCGTTCCAAAAGCTGTTCCAGGGCCTTGGCGCCGAGGCCCCGCCCTTGGAATTGCGGTAGGACGTACAGGTGCTGCAGGCTCAGATGATCGCCGTGTGATTGGCTCTGGATAAAGCCTGCGGGCTGTTCGTCACTGAGGATGAAGTGGCAGCGTTCGGCCGCGAAGCTTGCAGCAAAACGCTCCCGGGCGCGCTGTGGGTCGAAGCGACCCAGGCGCTCAAGGCTGTCGCGCATCGCCGCGATGCGCATCTGGACCAGGGTTTCCAGGTCGGTTAGAGAGGTCGGGAGTAGCGCAAAGCCGAGGCTCATGTCCGGCCGATCCAGGAGTACTGGAAGGCCTTGGCCTCACCCCGATGCATGCGTCGGCGATAGCTGGCCAGGGCCGGGGTCGAGCAGTAGGTGCACAGCTCGCTGATTTCGATCTGTTCATCACTGATTCCAGCGGCGTGCAGCAAGTGCACGGCATAGCGGCTCAGGTCGAACCACAGGGAATCGACCTGGGTCGGTTGCGGTGGCGGAATCTGCGGCGGCAGCAGCGGGGCCGGTTGCTCACGGCTCCAGGGGGCCTGTGCGGCCGGCCACAGTGGATCCTGAGTGGCGGACAGGGTGTCGATGAAGTCGGCGCTGACTTCATAGCAGCAGGGTTTGATCGACGGGCCGATGGCCACCCGCAATTGCTGTGGGGCGATGCCCTTGCTGGCGAAGTGTTGCAGCACATTGGCGATGATCCCGCCATGCAGGCCTTTCCAGCCGCCGTGCACTGCCGCGACCCAGGTACCGTCCTCGCTGCTGATCAGCAATGGCAGGCAGTCGGCGGTGACCACTGCGATGGGCCGGCTGGAATGGGTGAGTACCGCGTCGCCGCGGATGATTCCGCTGGGCAGCGTGGTACTGGCTTCCACCACCTCGCCGCTGTGGATCTGCGAGCAGAAGAACAGGTTGGCCGGCAGGGCGGCGCCGAGGGTCGAAAACGCATGACGGATGCCGGATATCTGGTTCAACACACCTGCCTGGAAACTCATCGGGCCTTCGCTCGGTAACCTGGGAATGGCTGCAGAGCATAGCGGTATCCGAGGTACTTTTGCTGACAGACAACGCTGGATAGGCCGGGGCAGACCAGCGGTAGCCTGCTGGTCGGCCCCTTCACCGGGCGTTTCAGGCGCTCAGTGGGATATACAGTTCCACCACGCTGTCCGGGTGCATGGGCCCCAGAAAGCGCTCGCCGGTGTACTCGAACTCCACCGCGTCGATGGGCATCAGCCCGGCGGCGGGCAACCACTCGCTGTAGGCGGCGCGAAAGGTTTCCGGCAGGGTGGCCACGCTACCGTGATGCTCGACTCGCGCGTAATGGCGGGCAGGGATTTCCAGCTCCACCATGCCGGGCACCAGGGGCGCGTCGGCGGCGACCGGCAGGCCGGCCACATAACGCCACTGGCCGTCCTCCAGGGGCTGGCAGATGCCATAGGTGCCCACCGGCTCGGCCAGGCGCTGGATCTCCTGTTCCCGAGGTTCGAAACGTTGCCAGAGCTCGGCGATGGTGCCCGGGTCATCCTGCTGCCAGGCCATGCCGATGATCCGCTGCGACGCCAGGAATACCTTCTGTGGTGTCTGCGCGGCTGGGAGTTGGCGCTGCGGCTGGGCCAGGTAGCGCTGCAGATGGCCCAGTACTTTCTGGCTGCGGGCGATCTCGCTTTGCAACTGCCGGGCATGCGCCTGCAGTGACTGCTGCATGTGCAGCACGCTGTCCAGGCCGCCTTGGTCCGCGAGATGGCGGATGTCTTCCAGGGACATGCCCAACTGCCGCAGCCAGACGATGCGCCCCAGGGTCACGATCTGTTCCGGGCTGTAGTAGCGGTAGCCGTTGTCCCGGCCGGTGAGGGCCGGGGTGAACAGGCCGATGCTGTCGTAATGGCGCAGGGTCTTGGTGGTAAGGCCGTGGCAGCGGGCCATTTGTCCGATGGTGAGCATGGAGCGTCCTTGGTGTTGTTGGGATGCGGGGCATGCTGAGCCTTTACCCAGGGGCAAGCTCAAGCCCGGCAGCACGGCTCAGGACGATTTGATCGGCTTGATCAGGCTTTCGGCAGGAATGCCGAACAGCTGGTGCAGTTTCCAGATCATGGGCAGGGTCAGCGCGCGCTTGCCGTTGAGCACTTCGTAGACGCGGTTGGTGCGGCCGATGGCGGGCGCCAGGTCGGCGGCGGACAAGCCGGACTGTTCCATGCGGAACTTGATCGCCTCGATCGGGTTGGGCAGGTCCAGGGGAAACTGCTTGGCTTCGTACGCCTCGATCAGGGTAATCATGACGTCGAAGTAATCGCCTTCAGGTGTTCCGGGCTGCGGTTCGTTGTCGAACAGGGGCGAGACGCTTTTCAGCGCGGCGCGGTAATCCTGGTCGGTGTGGATAGGGCGGATGTTCATGCGGGTTGCTCCATGTCTACGCTGTCGGCATCAATGGCGTCGTACTCTTGGTGAGTGCCCACGAACTTGATGTGCAGCGCACCAAAGCGGTAGGCCACGGCAACGATCAGTCGATACTCGTTGCCCTTGATGTTGAAGACCACCCTGCGGCTTTTGAGAATGCTCGCGTTGCGATATTGGTCCTTGATCTGCGCAGGGTTGGACCACTCGGCATTCCTTGCTTCATCGATCCAGGCCAGCAGAGGCTGTTCTGCGTCCGGGTGCTTTGCCCAGAAGGCCTTCAACTGGCTGACTGCAATAATTCTCATGGCGAGATCCTAGTCCCGTGCTGGGACTTAAACAAGTCGCTGAGTGCGTCAAGCGATGTACGGGCAGATCGCTGGATCTGCCCGCAGAGGCAACGTCGGTTCAGGGACGATCAGGTCATGCAGAGAGCGTGGCGTGCACGTCGTCCATCAGTGCCTTGCCCATCTCTGCCAGGTAGTGTGCCGCCCAAGCATAGCGGTCGCACCGCGGTTCCATGGCTGAATTGCTTTGCCAGATGCAACAGGGTCGAGGCGTGTTCCAGGGCGTCGTTGATCGGCACGTCGGCATTCACTCGAAACAGCGGATGCGAGTGTTCGCCGCAGTGGGAAAAGCGGATTTCACCGAGGGTGGTCAGGGGCGATTGAGTGGTCATCGGGCACCTCCGGTTTTGTGTGACGGGAGGTGTTGGGGAAACAGATTGCAGAAGCAGTTCATGGTCACGACTCCTTGATTCGAAGGACCGTCACCGTCTGCCGCCAAGCAGATCAGGGTGGCGGATTGCGCAGGATTGGCGGACCGGGAATCAAGGAACCGGCGAACCCGAAGGTTCTCCCACGCAACCCGCCATAACGCAGGTATGCGGGCGCAAAAAAAGCGCCTGCATGATTGGTGGGGGCGCTGTTGCGCCTCGATTCTATCAGGCCGCCAAGCCTGTTCGCTGATTTTGCAGCGACGGTCGAACCATAGGTTGGAGTAGGGGGCGTCGCAACGGCATTACTGCGACATTTTGTGAACCAACCCTGTAGCCGCTGCCGCAGGCTGCGAACGACCGGAACGGTCGCAGCGATCTCCCAGGCGCCGAAGGCCCTTCGGTCCTTGTCGCAGCCTGCGGCAGCGGCTACAGAAAGCCCTGTTTCGCCATCTCACTGGTCGCCGCCCAACCCAGCCCCTGATACAGCGGCTTGCCGGCCTCGGTCGCATGCAGCACGGCAAAGCCCAGCCCGCGCTGGCTGAACTCGGCCTCTGCCAGTTTCATCAGCGCCGAAGCCAGGCCGCGCCGCCGGTAGGCCGGTTCGACGTAGACGTTGAGCACGTAGCCGCGTTGATCCTGGGTCGGATGGGAAGGGTGGGGCGGCCAGTCGATGCTCATCAGGCCGATGCTGGCCACGCTCTGCTCGGCGTCCATCAGGGCGAAGCCGTAGTAGCGGCCGTCCTCCAGGCGTTCGCGCAACCAGGGGCGAAAGTGCTCGGTCATCACTTGCAAGGTGGAGAGATCCTTACCCGCATCGAGAAACATCGCCTTGCGATGGCGGCAGATCAGCTCAAGGTCCTGGGGCGTCAGGCGTCGCGGGCTCAGGCCCGTGATATCAAGGTCGGCTGCAATTTCGTTCATCGTCGGTTCCTCGGTGGACAGGGACGATGCTAGGGCAGATCCCCCGGCCGGGTCAGACACAGACCAGCGCAAAATTTTGCATACAGCGCCGTTGTTTCCCGCCCACAAAAAAGGGCCAGCCTCACGGCCAGCCCTCGGGTTCATCCGATTACTCTCAATCCCCAGCGCTTCCCCTTCACGCCGTGGATCGGCGCCGCCGGCCCAGGACGCCTTGCCCTGTGCATCACGCACGCGAACGATGGCCTGGGTGCCGCTGGTCATGTCGATCTCGTTTACCTCATGTCCCTGAGCTTGCAGTGCCTGCTTCAGGGCCGGGCTGAACTGGCCTTTCTCCAGTTCGGTCGGCCCGTTGCGGCTGCCGAAGTTGGGCAGGCCGACGGCGGCTTGCGGGTCGAGGTTCCAGTCGAGCATGCCGACCACCGACTTGGCCACGTACTCGATGATCTGCGAGCCGCCGGGGGAGCCGACGCTGGCCAGCAGTTCGCCGCTGGCGCGGTCGAAGACCAGGGTCGGCGCCATGGACGAGCGGGGGCGCTTGCCCGGTTCGACGCGGTTGGCCACCGGCTGGCCATTTTCCTCGGGGATGAAGGAGAAGTCAGTCATCTGGTTGTTGAGCATGAAGCCCTGGACCATCAGGTGCGAGCCGAACGCCGCTTCCACGGTGGTGGTCATCGATACGGCGCCGCCCAGGTCATCCACCGCCACCACTTGCGAGGTGGAGATGCGCATTGGCGAACGGTCCGGTGCGTAAGCCACCTGGATGCCCTGAGGCTTGCCCGGTTCGGCCTTGCCCATGCTGCGTTCGCCAATCAGGGCTGCGCGTTTGGCCAGGTAGTCCGGGGCGATCAGGCCGGCCACCGGCACGGGCACAAAGTCGCTGTCGGCCACGTACAGGCCACGGTCGGCATAGGCCAGGCGTTCGGCTTCGGCGATCAGGTGTACCGCTTGTGGCGCTGGCTCAAGGCCGGCGGGCAGGCTGGTTTTCTGCGGCTTGAGGTTGGCCAGGGTGTAGCGCGGGTCGCGCTGTTCCAGGGCCTGCAGGGTGCCGAGGATCTGCGCCACCGCCACGCCGCCGGAAGAGGGCGGCGGCATGCCGCACACCTGCCAGCGCTTGTAGTCGCTGCACAGCGGTGCGCGTTCCTTGGCGCGGTAGCCTTGCAGATCGTTGAGCGACAGGCTGCCGGGGTTGGCGTGGCCCTGGACCTTGGCGACGATTTCTGCAGCCACCGGGCCTTTGTACAGAGCGTCCGGGCCTTCCTTGGCGATGCGTTTGAGCACCGCGGCCAGTGGCGGGTTCTTCAGCAAGGTGCCCACGGCTTTCGGCGTGCCGTCGGCATTCAGGAAGTACGCGGCCATGTCCGGCGAGCGCGCCAGGAAAGGATCGGCGCTGATCATGGTGTGCAGCCGTGGCGAGATGGCGAAGCCTTGCTCGGCCAGGCGGATTGCCGGTTCGAACAATTGCGCCCAAGGCAGGCGTCCGTGTTTCTGGTGGGCCATTTCCAGGGCCCGCAGCACGCCCGGGGTGCCCACCGAGCGTCCACCGATCTGCGCCTGGGGGAAGGCCATGGGTTTGCCGTCCGCCTGCAGGAAGAGCTTCTCGGTGGCGCCGGCCGGCGCGGTTTCCCGACCGTCATAAGTGCGCACGGCCTTGCCGTCCCAGAGCACGATCATCGCGCCGCCGCCAATCCCCGAGGACTGCGGTTCTACCAGGGTCAGCACCGCTTGCATGGCAATCGCCGCATCGATGGCCGAGCCGCCCTTGCGCAGCATTTCGCGCCCGGCCTCGGCGGCCAGCGGGTTGGCAGCGGCGGCCATGTGCTTGTCGGCATGGCGAGTCTGCATGTCGGTGCGGTAGCCCGAGGCGATTTCCGGAGCAGCGGGCAGGGTGTTGGAAGAGGGCGGGTTGTGGCAGGCGCCAAGGCTGAGGGCGGCAGCCAGCAGGCTGAAGCCGAGCAGTTGGCGGTGACGGGGAGGGAAGTTCGAGAACACGCGTTGAGCTCCGTTCACAGGGAAATGAGGGGTCGTCCGTGCGGGGGAATGTACAGCAGTGGCGCCGGCAGTTGGACCCGGATGTAGCCCTGGGCAGTTGGCTGGAGTGGGCCATCTCCCCTGTACACAGGGTCGCAGGCAGTCTTTCACCCGGCCGTCGATTGATCTGAGTCAGGGCGGGAGGGGGCGTTGGGTACAGGGTGAAACAAACTATAAGCCTGATGAGGGGACGTCATGCACCGTTGTAAGTGGTTACTTGTTTTCGGATTGCTGTTGGGGGGGAGGTCAGGGGGGAAACGCCAAGCGAACCGATCCAGCCGGTACAGCCGGTGAAGATCACCGATGTGGCCAAGGTGGAGCTGGGCAAGCAGTTGTTCTTCGACCCGCGCCTGTCCAAGTCCGGTTTCATATCCTGCAACTCCTGCCACAACCTGAGCATGGGCGGCAGCGACAACCTGCCCACCTCCATTGGCCACAACTGGCACCAGGGGCCGATCAACTCGCCCACGGTGCTCAATTCCGGCATGAGCGTCGCGCAGTTCTGGGACGGCCGCGCGGCCACGCTTCAGGAACAGGCCGGTGGCCCCATCGCCAACCCGGGGGAGATGGGCTTCACCCATGACCTGGCGGTGGACGTACTGCGTTCCATTCCCCAGTACCGGGCCTCCTTCAAGCATGTCTACGGCGACGACGGCATCAAGTTTGACGACGTGACCAACGCCATCGCTGCGTTCGAAGAAACCCTGGTTACCCCCAATGCGCCGTTCGACCGCTGGCTCAAGGGCGACAAGGCGGCCATCAGCCCCACCGCGCTCAAGGGCTACCAACTGTTCAAGTCCATCGGCTGCGTGGCTTGCCACAACGGCGAGGCGGTGGGCGGTGGCTCATTCCAGAAGATGGGCATGATCGAGCCCTATGTCACCCAGAACCCGGCCCAGGGCGTGGCCGGACTGACCGGCAAGGATGCCGACCGCATGCTGTTCAAGGTGCCGACCCTGCGCAACGTGGCGCTGACCTATCCCTACTTCCACGACGGCGCCTACTGGAAGCTGGAAGAGGCGGTGGACGTGATGGCCCGTCTGCAACTGGGACGCAAGCTGGGTACCGAGGAGGTCAGCCAGATCGTGGCCTTCCTTGAAACCCTGACCGGTGACCAGCCGGACTTCAAGCTGCCGATCCTGCCGCCGTCCTCGGCGCAGACACCGCGTCCGCAGCCGTTCAACTGAGCGAAAAAAACCGCAGCCTGCTGCGGTTTTTCAAGCCCTACGTGCTGGGTCAGCCCTGCCTGGCCCCCGTGGCGCAATTGAATCGGTCATCGATGGGGGCTTGGCGAGCGGGTTCGAAGTAGCCAGGTGTACGAGTGCTATCGGTGCGTTGCCAGCGTTGTGGGTAAGACAGCATCGAGTAGGGCGAGTGGTCCTTGAGCGTCTCGTAGTTCAAGGACAGGTCGATCTGCGCAGCGCCGTGCAGGAGGGGCCCTTCGATCGAAAGGACGGAGCCGGTCAGCCAGGTTCGCTCAGGGCTTTCCAGGTACCTGGGCGCGGTGATGCGCAGCCAGGTACGCCCGGCATCCTGGGAAAAGTACAGGCGCGGCAAGCCGGCCCCGCCCTTGCTGAAGCCCGGTCCTTGGGCAATCGGAATCACCAGGTAGTTGGAGTTGGCAGCATCGATCATCAAGTGCGAACCACGGCCATGCACGGTGATGCCGTTGAATGAGCCAAAGGGTGCAACCGGGGTGTGGATGCCGAGCCGGGTGTCGGTGTAGTGCACCATGTCGCCACTGCTGGCGATGACCGGCGAGGAACCGTTGCAGAGCTTGAAGGTGGTCCGGTCGATCTCGAAAAAGCGTGATGAGTCGATGCGGTAGATGACCCGGCCGGGCAGGTACTGGATCGGCTCGGGAGTGCTGCAGGCCCCAAGTACCCCGCACGAGATCAGCAACAGCAGCTTCCTTGCCCACATGAGAAAACGACTCCTTGTTCCTGCCTGAGTGCAGGGGCTGGCGTTTATGACATCCCTGGGGGCTTGGCGCAACACTGGCCATGGCGGGCCAGCGTTGCGTTGATGTTGCGGCGCCCTGTCAGGGCTTCATCTGCCAGGCCGTCGAGCTGGCCGCGGCCTTGAACTTGGCCCGATTTTCCGGAGTGGCCGGCGGTTCGGAGTCGCCGAAGATCGCCTTCAGCCAATGGCCATCGGTGGGGTTGGGGAAGAGGATGAACTTGCGGCCGAACTGCTCCTTGTCCTCGGTCATCAGGCTGCTGCGCTGCTTGACGTCGGCCACGTAGTACTTGCGTTTGAAGTCGTTGAGGTTGTCGCCCAGCATCAGCACCACGTTGTGGTCCTTGGCGATCTCCTGCTGCCGCGGCTCCTTGTTGGAGCTGTCGCGGTACACCGTCAGGTGCTGCTCATCGGCATAGGGCAGCTGGTTCTTGCGCAGGTTGGCCAGGGCGTATTCGTAGGTCTTTTCGCCCTGGTCGCGGCTGGTGACGTAAAAGACTTCGACGCCCTTGGACTGGGCGTACTTGAGGAACTCCACGGCGCCCGGGGTGGCCACCGGGCCATTGTCCGCGACCCATTTGTCCCAGGCCTCGTCGTCGAAGAACTCCTTGCCCGAATTGATCATGTAGCCCCAGTAGCTGTTGCTGCTGAGCACGGTGTCGTCAACGTCGCTGATGATCGCCAGTGGCCGCTCGCCGGCCTTGTGTTCCTGCAGGGCGCGGTCCAGTTGCAGACGGGCGATGTTGAAGCCCTGGTAGTACAGCGCCTCGAACTCTGCGGCGGTCTGCTTCCAGGCCACGGCGGCGGTCAGCAGGTTGGAGGGCGGGGTAGGAGCCTGCTCGGCGAAGGTTGAGGTACAGGTGATTGCCAGGAGCGAGAACAGCCAGGGAGCGACCGCGGTTCGGGTGATTTTTGTTTTCATTTTCGAGCCCTTGAAGTGAGGATTGCGCAGCTCTCACAAACACTGCCGGAGTGTTCTATCCCAGTCAGTGGCGGTGCTCAATGCGGGTGTCGCGTTTGTGGATCAATGCGGCGTAATCCCCGGTACTTTTTCGCGGGCATAAAAAAACGGCCTACCTTGCGGTAAGCCGTTTTTAGTACTTGGTGGCTACACAGGGACTTGAACCCCGGACCCCAGCATTATGAATGCTATGCTCTAACCAACTGAGCTATGTAGCCAAGTGGCGCGCATTATTCGCTCGGAACGACAATGCGTCAAGCGTTTTTATAAAAAAATTATCTACGCTATCAACCGTTTATCCCTTCCCCCCGAAAATCAGTGGCGATGGGCAGCGCTGGAACCAGCGGCTGGCCTGTTCGTAGGCGTGGGCCAATTGCAGGACGGCGAAGTCGGCCTGGTGCTTGCCGATGATCTGCAAGCCCATGGGCAGGCCGTTGGCATTGAAGCCGGCCTGCACGCTGGCCACCGGGCAGCCGGACAAGGTGCCGGGAATCACCACCTCCATCCAGCGGTGGTAGGTGTCCATGGCCACGCCTTCGATGCTGCGCGGCCAGGGGCTGTTCTTGTCGAAAGGGAAGACCTGGGCGCTGGGCAGCAGCAGGTAGTCGAAGCGTTCGAACAGTTTTGAAATGGCGCGGTACCAGTCGCTGCGGATCACCGAGGCCTCGAACACCTGGCTGGCGGACAGCTTGAGGCCGTTCTCCACTTCCCAGATGGCTTCCGTCTTGAGTTGTGAACGCTTATGCGGGTCGGCATAGGCGCTGCCCAGGGACCCGGCGACCATCCAGTGGCGCAGGGTGCGCCAGCTGCTCCACAGACGCTCGGGGGCGAAGTCGGGGCTGGCCGGTTCGACGCTGCAGCCCAGGCTGCGGAAATCGCCCAAGGCCTTTTCGCAGAGCTCCAGCAGGCCCTTTTCCATTGGCAGGTAACCGTTGAAGTCCCCCAGCCAACCCAGGCGCGAGCCCTTGAAGTCACGTTCCAGCGGGGCGGCGAAGCCCTGGCCGGACTCGGCGATGGACAGCGGCGCCCGTGCATCGCCGCCGGCCTGTACTGACAGCAGCAGGGCCGCGTCGCGCACGCTGCGGGCCATGGGGCCTTCGTAGCCGAGCTGGTCGATGAACAGGTCGCTGCTGTCGTCGAAGGGCACCCGGCCCTGGGACGGGCGGAAGCCGAAGATGTTGTTGAAAGCCGCCGGGTTGCGCAGTGAGCCCATCATGTCGCTGCCGTCGGCCACTGGTACCAGGTGCAGGGCCAGGGCTGCGGCGGCGCCGCCACTGCTGCCGCCGGCGGTCTTGCTCGGGTCATAGGCGCAGCCGGTGGCGCCGAACAGCGGGTTGTAGGTCTGGGAGCCGAGGCCGAATTCCGGGGTGTTGCTCTTGCCGATCAGGATCGCCCCGGCGGCCTTGATCCGTTCCACCATGATGCCGTCGCGCTCTGGGATGAAATCCCGGTACAGCGGCGAACCCAGGGTGGTGCGGATGCCCCGGGTCAGGGACAGGTCCTTGATGGCGTGGGGCAGGCCGTGCATCCAGCCACGGTACTGGCCACGGGCCAGTTCGGCGTCGCGCTGGTCGGCCTCGGCCAGCAGGCTGTCGGCCGGTTGCAGGCTGACCAGGGCATTGACCAGGGGGTTGTAGTGCTCGATGTGGGCAAGGTAGGTCTGCATCACTTCCCGGCAGGAAACCTGACGCAGGCGGATACGCTCGGCGAGTTCATGGGCCTGGAGCAGGACCAGTTCGCTGGGGGGCTTGGCGATCATGGCAGGAGGGCCTTTCAAACGGCTTTGGAAACGCCCCGGCATCCAGGCCGGGGCGGCAGAAGTCAACGCAGCTCAGCGCATCAGGTTGGTCCATAGGCGGTCGGCAAGGCGGATTGCGCCTTCGCCGCAGGTCTGGCTGAAGACCACCTTGGTACCCTCGGGAATGTGCAGCTCGGGGGCGTCCTTCAGGCCGGCGTCGAGGAAGGGTTCGACGCCCTTGATCGGGCTCTGGTGCTTGAGGAAATTCTGGGTCATGGCAGCGTTCTCAGGCTGGCTGAGGAAGGCGATGAAGGCCTTGGCGTTTGCCGGGTTCTTGCTGCCCTTGGGGATGACCATGTTGTCCACCCAGGCCAGCACGCCCTCTTTCGGGTAGAGGTACTTCAGGCCGGGCTTCATCTCCCGGGCGCGCATGGACGAGCCGCCCCAGAACATCGACATGTCGATTTCCCCAGCCGCCAGGTTCTCGCGGATCGCCCCGGCCTTGGAGCTGTAGGTCTTGACGAAGGGCTTCTGCGCCTTGAGCAGGCCAAGGATCTGCTGCATCTGCTTGGGGTCTTCGCTGCACAGCGGAATGTTCAGGTACAGGCTGGCCATGTCGATCACTTCGCTCACCGAGTCGAACATGTTGATCCGCCCCTGCAGCTCCGCTGGCGGCTCGTAGAGCACCTTGTAACTGTCGCTCGGGCCTGTGTAGCGCTCGCCGTTGAGCACCACGCTGGTGGTGCCCCAGATGAAGGGCACCGAGTAGGCGCCTTCCGGGTCCCAGGTCGGGTTCTTCAGGTTGTCGACCACGCTGGCGTAATAGGGCTGCTTGGCCGGGTCGAAGCGCTCCAGCAACTGCTCCTTGATCAGGATCGGGATGAACTGGTGGGAGGGGATCGCCACGTCATAACCGGTGCCGCCCTGTTTCAGCTTGGCCAGCAGGGTTTCGTTGGAATCGTAGGAATCCACCGTGACCTCGATACCGGTCTGCTTCTGGAACTTGGCGAGGATTTCCGGCGAAAAGTAGCCGCTCCAGCTCACGACGTTGAGTTTCTCTGCGGCCTGCACCGCCAGTGGCAGGCTCAGCAACAACGAGGTACCCAGGCTTGCGATCAACTTGCTCATGTCATTTCCCCAAGGTCAGTGGAAGGTTCAAGCGTGTTTCTTGCTCAACAGGTAAGAGAGGCTGACGAACAGCACCGAGACGCCGAGGATCAGCGTCGACACGGCGTTGACGTCGGGTGTCACGCCCATGCGCAACAGGCCGAAGATGAAGATCGGCAGGGTGGTGGTGCCGGCCTGGGACACCATCATCGAGATCACGAAGTTATCCAGGGAGACAATGAAGGCCAGCATCAGCCCGGAGACGATCCCCGGCATCAGCAGCGGCAGAGTCACCTTGCGGAAGGTGCGCCAGGGGCCGGCGTACAGGTCTGCCGCGGCGTGTTCCAGGGACAGGTCCATGTCGTTGAGGCGGGCGCGGATCGGCAAATAGGCGAAGGGGATGCAGAACACCGTGTGGGCGATGATCAGGTTGCCGTAGCCCAGGGACAGCCCCAGGGTGGAGAACAGCGCCAGGGTGGCCACGCCGACGACGATTTCCGGCAGCACCAGGGGCAGCATGATGGCGCCCATGGACAGTTGCAGGCCCTTGAATTTCGCCCCGCGTGAGGTGCCCAGGGCCGCCAGGGTGGCGATGGCGGTGGCCGCCATGCTGGCGCACACGGCGATCAGCAGGCTGTTGCCTGCCGCCTGGCGCAGGGCCTGGTTGGCGAACGCCGCGCGGTACCAGTCGAGGCTGAAGCCGCTCCACACCGTGGCCGACTGGTTGGCGTTGAAGGAGAACACCACCAGCACCAGGATCGGCGCGTAGAGGTACAGGTAGAACAGGAAGCTGAAACCGCCGAAGCCGGGAAAGTCCTGGACACCGAGGCCGTTGCGCTTGAACAGGCGGATCATCATGCACCCTCCTGAAGGGTTTTCTGGCGCTGGGCGCGCAGGGCGTAGACGGTCAGTACCAGCATCACCGCGGCCATCAGCACCAGCGACAGGGCTGCGCCGAAGGGCCAGTTACGGGCATCGCTGAACTGCCGGAAGATCAGGTTGCCAAGCATCATCCGGGTGCCGCCCCCCAGCAGTTCCGGGGCGATCATCGCCCCCAGGCAGGGCACGAAAGTCAGGATCGCCCCGGCGAAAATCCCCGGTTTGGCAATGGGCAGCACCACCTTGCGCAGGGTCCGAATGCGCCCGGCGTAGAGGTCCTGGGCCGCTTCCAGCAGGCGGGTGTCCATCTTTTCCAGGGTGGCGTAGATCGGCAGCACCACGAAGGGCGCGTAGGTGTAGACCAGCCCCAGCAGCACCGCACCGTCGGTGTACAGCAACTGCAACGGCTCGTGGATGATCCCCAGGCCCATCAGGCTGTTGTTGATCACCCCGGTGTTGCGCAGCAGCAGGATCCAGGCGTAGGTGCGGATCAGCAGGTTGGCCCAGAACGGCACGGTGATCAGGAAGATCAGCAGGCCGCGGCGCTGCACCGGTTGCATGGCCAGCCACACCGCCACCGGAAAACCGATCAGCAGGGTGATCACCGTGGTCAACCCGGCGATGCCGATCGAGCGCAGGGCGATCAGCAGGTAGGAATCGGCGAAGGCCAGGCTGTCGTCCAGTTGCCGTTCGAACAGCAGGGAGGTGTAGGCGTCGCTGCTGAACACCTTGTTCACCCCGCCATAGGGGTTGGCTTCCATCAACGAATAGCCGATGACGATAAGGATCGGCACGATCAGGAACAGGCCGATGGCGACCAGGGCCGGGCTGACCCCGAGAAAGCTGCGCAGGGCCTTGCGTCGTTCCAGGTGCTGGGAAATCGAAGAAGCGTGCATGGCGAATCCTCGTGGTCAATCCAGCAGGACGCTGGCGCTGCCGCGTTCGAACAGCAGCCCGGCGCTGCTGCCTACGCTCAGGCGCGGGTGGTGTTCGAGGCTGTTGGGCGTGCGCACGGTGAGGCGCGTGCCGTCGCCGAGGCTGACCTGGTATTGCAGGTCGGTGCCCAGGTAGATCAGCGCTTCGATGCGGCACGCCAGGGCGCCTTGCGAGGCATCACCGCGCATGTGCAAGCGCTCGGGGCGCACCGACAGGGTGACCTGCTGGCCGACCTTGGCGGTGGTGCAGGGTTGCGCCGGCAGCGCCTGCCCGGCGGGCCCGCTGAACCAGGCCAGGCCCGCTTCGACACGGCTGACCGTGGCCGGGATGAAGTTGGTTTCACCGATGAAGTCGGCGACGAAGCGATTGCGCGGCTGCTCGTAGATTTCTTCCGGGCGACCCACTTGTTGCACTTCGCCTTCGGAGAGCACGGCGATGCGGTCGGACAGGGTCAGGGCTTCTTCCTGGTCGTGGGTGACGAAGATGAAGGTGATACCGGTCTTGGCCTGGATGGCCTTGAGTTCTTCGCGCATGGCCTGGCGCAGCTTGAGGTCCAGGGCCGACAGCGGCTCGTCCAGCAGCAGTACCTTGGGGTGGGGGGCCAGGGCCCGGGCCAGGGCGATGCGTTGCTGCTGGCCGCCGGACAGCTGGTTGGGCTTGCGCGCCGCAAAGCGCTCCATCTGCACCAGGGCCAGCATCTCGCGCACCCGCTCGGCGATCTGCGCCTTGCTCAATACCTGGCCCATAGGGCGCGATTCCAGGCCGAAGGCCAGGTTCTCGGCCAGGGTCATGTGGGGGAACAGTGCGTAATGCTGGAACACCGTGTTCACCGGGCGCTCGAAGGGCGGCCGGTCGGCGATGTTCTCGCCATAGAGAAGGATCTCGCCCTGGGTCGGGAACTCGAACCCGGCGATCATCCGCAAGAGGGTGGTCTTGCCACAGCCCGAGGGGCCGAGAAGGGTGAAGAATTCGTTGTCGCGGATATCCAGGTCGATGTTCTTCAGGGCCACCGGGCCGCTGTGTGGATCGCCGTAGACCTTGCGCACTGAACGGATGGACACCGCCAGCGTTTGCAGCGCATGCAGGGCATTCATGCCTTACCTCCGATTCCCCCATGAGCTGTCGTGCAGGCCATGGATCTTGTTTTTCTTGGGCAGGATCGAAATGTGTCGGGTGCGTGGAAAGCTTGTCTTTGCAGGCTTTGCGCGGGTTTTACCGGGTTCTGCTGGGGCTGATTATCAGTGAGGGGTTGCGGGGGGCGAAACATCAATTTTAACATACCGGCTGTTAAAAAAATTAATAGCAAGAGGCGGGCGAAATCATGGTCGAGCAGCGTTTGCCACCGTTGAATGCAGTGCGTGCTTTTGATGCCGCCGCCCGTCTTGGCAGCTATGTCGAAGCCTCCAGGGCCTTGCATGTAACTCAGCCGGCCATTGGCCGCCACGTGAAGCTGCTGGAGGACTGGCTCGGGGTGCAGCTGTTCGAGCGCACGTCCCGCGGCGTGAACCTGACCCCGGCGGGGGAGAAGTACCATCGCAAGATCGCCGCCGCCCTGCAACTGATCATCGAGGCCGGGCGCGAGGTACAGCCCAGGGCCGCCGAGCGCTGGCTGCGGATCATGGTCGTGCCGGGGTTCGCCAAGCGCTGGCTGACCCCGCGCCTGGAGGCGCTGCGCCACGTGCGCCCGGGCCTGAAGTTCGCCATCGAGCCGAACTCGACCTTTAGCGAAGTGGATGCCAAGAGCAGCGACCTGGGGATCGCCTACGGCCTGGACGGGCAATACGCCGAGTCCCGGGTCAGCCTGATCTGCCCCCGGGTGTTTCCCATCTGCACCCCGGCCTACCTGGCCAGTATCGAGGCGATTCGCGAGCCGGCGGACCTGGCCCGCCATGAGTTGATCCACTTCGATGACGGCGAGTGGTGGAACATGTGGTTCGCCGCCAATGGCCTGGATATCCAGCTCACGTCCGACCTGATCTACGTGAACAACGACCATGCGCTTTCGGTGGCGGAAAGCGGCGGTGGTATTGCCCTGGCCAACGAAGTGCTGGTGCGCGAGGAGCTCAAGGCCGGCACCCTGGTGCGGGTGCTGGAAGACCAGGTGCAGCTGGAAAGCTACCGGGTGCTGACCCCGGCCAGCGAGTGGTCGGAGGACGTGGAATGGTTTATCCAGTGGCTCAAGGCCGAGCTGGAAGCGGATTTCCCCGAGGCGCGAATCGGGGTTCGTTAGCAAGCTAATGGGATGGCGCGACTGCACCGAAAAATGGCACATTGACGCACCTGCCCCTGTGCACCCACCCGTTGTACGGAAAATCCTATGGCTAGCAGCAACTCCCCGAGCGTCGCCGCGACGGCTTCCCCGGCTTCGCAAAGCAGTCCCCTGGTCCTGCGCATCATTGGTGCGGTGGCCCTGGCGCACCTGATCAACGACTTGATCCAGGCAGTGCTGCCGGCGATCTACCCGATGCTCAAGGACAGCTACGGCCTGACCTTCACCCAGGTCGGCCTGATTACCCTGACCTTCCAGCTGACCGCGTCGCTGTTGCAGCCCTGGGTCGGCTACTACACCGACCGCCGGCCTCAACCATTCCTGCTGCCGGCGGGAATGATCTGCACCCTGATCGGCATCCTGATGATGTCCCAGGTCGGCAGCTTTCCCTTGATCCTGCTGGCAGCAGCATTGATCGGCATTGGCTCCTCGACCTTCCATCCGGAGGCTTCGCGGGTCGCGCGGCTGGCCTCGGGCGGGCGCTATGGCCTGGCCCAGTCGAGCTTCCAGGTCGGCGGCAATGCCGGCACCGCCTTCGGCCCCTTGCTGGCTGCGGCCATCATCATTCCCTACGGCCAGGGCAATGTGGCCTGGTTCGGCCTGTTCGCGCTGTTTGCCCTGGTGGTGCTGTACGCCATCAGCCGCTGGTATGCCAACCACCTGCGCCTGTACAAGCTCAAGCAGGGCCAGGCGGCGACTCACGGCCTGTCCAGGAACCGGGTGATCAGCGCCCTGGTGGTCCTCGGGCTGCTGGTGTTTTCCAAGTATTTCTACATGGCCAGCTTCACCAGCTACTTCACCTTCTACCTGATCGAGAAATTCGACCTGTCGGTGGCCAGCTCGCAACTGCATCTGTTCCTGTTCCTGGGGGCCGTGGCGGCGGGAACCTTCTTCGGCGGCCCGATCGGCGACAAGATCGGGCGCAAGGCAGTGATCTGGTTCTCGATCCTCGGGGTGGCGCCGTTCACTCTGTTGCTGCCCCATGTCGACCTGTTCTGGACCAGCGTCCTGAGCGTGGTGATCGGCTTTATCCTGGCCTCGGCATTCTCCGCCATCGTGGTGTACGCCCAGGAACTGGTGCCGGGCAACGTTGGCATGATCGCCGGGGTGTTCTTCGGCCTGATGTTCGGTTTTGGCGGGATCGGTGCGGCGCTGCTGGGGCACCTGGCGGATATTCATGGCATCGAGTATGTGTACTACCTGTGCTCGTTCCTGCCGCTGTTCGGGGTGCTGGCGATCTTCCTGCCGCGTACCCGCAAAGCCTGATGGCTTGAGGCGTGCTGGCGATAGAACGCCCGGGGTACTGGCCCCGGGCTTTTTTTTGCCTGGGCTTCAGCCGCCCTGGCGGGTGTGCCCGGTGCCTTGGCGAAAGGCGTTGGGTGTCTGGCCGCCGAGGCGCTTGAAGAAGCGGGAAAAGTAGGTGGGGTCGCTGAAGCCCAGGTTGTCCGAGAGCTGGCTGATGCTGATGTTGGTGTAGATCAGGTTGCGCTTGGCCTCCAGCATCAGGCGCTGGTGGATGATCTGCAGCGCGGTCTGCCCGGCCAGTTCCCGGCACAGGGTATTGAGGTGCACGCTGGACAGGCCGATGCGATGGGCCAGGGCTTCCACCGTCGGGTGCTCCTGGTAATGCTGCTCCACCAGCTTGATGAAGTGCCCCAACAGTTGCTGGTTGCGCTCGCTGCGGTTGCTGGGCGTCACGTTCTGCTGGCGTCGGCGGCTGATCCACACCAGCAGTACGTTGACCAGCGAATGCAGCAGCAGGTCCCGCGCCGAGGCGCTGCCTTCGTATTCCTCCAGCAAGGTCTTGAACAGGCTGTTGAGGCGCTGCCGGTCACGGCCCACCGGGTAGCGCCCGGCCGCGGCCAGGACCGCCAGCGGCGCCCCCAGCTGGCTTTCCAGCTGGGCCACCAGCGGCGCACCCAGGGTCAGCACGTAGCCCTCGATATTCTCGGAAAACTGAAAGCCGTGGACCATCAGCGGCGGCACCACCTGGATGGTTGCTTCGCGCACGTCCTCGCGGCGCCCTTCGACTTCCACCAGGGCCTGTCCGCTTTGCACATAGAGCAGTTGATACAGGTCGGCGTGGCGGTGCGGCTTGATCTCCCAGTGGTGCAGGCTGCTGCGCTTGGGGATGGATTCACAGTGCAGCAGGTCCGGAGTCGGCCAGGCCTGGTTTTCGCCGTAGAGCTTGAATACGGGGATGCTGGAGCGACTGGCTTTCATCGGGCGCGGCCCTGGGGGTGAGGGATTGGAATGCTCGATAATCGAACGCTGTTTTCAAAAGTGCATTTTTACGGCGGTTAATCACCATTTTTTGCGATTTTTGTCGGCAAAAATGCAGGGGTACAACAATAACCATAAATTCCGGATTTCGCCTGCACGGTGACTGGAATGCCCTTATGAGACGACAACAATGAAAACTCAGGTTGCGATTATCGGCGCCGGACCTTCCGGCCTTCTGCTGGGCCAACTGCTGCACAAGGCCGGCATCGACACTGTGATTATCGAGCGCCAGACCCCGGACTACGTGCTGGGCCGCATCCGTGCCGGTGTGCTGGAGCAGGGCACCGTGGACATGCTGCGCGAGGCCGGTGTGGCCCGCCGCATGGACGCTGAAGGCCTGGTCCATGAAGGGGTGGAGCTGCTGATGGGCGGCAAGCGCGTACGTATCGACCTCAAGGCCCTGACCGGCGGCAAGACGGTGATGGTCTATGGCCAGACCGAAGTCACCCGCGACCTGATGGAGGCCCGCGCTGCCTGCGCAGCGCCGATCATCTATTCGGCGGACAAGGTGCAGCCCCATGACATGAAGGGCGCGCAGCCCTATATCACCTATGAAAAAGACGGCCAGCTGCAGCGCATCGACTGCGATTACATTGCCGGCTGCGACGGTTTTCATGGTGTGGCACGCAAGAGCATCCCCGAAGACGTGCTGACCCACTACGAGCGCGAATACCCCTTCGGCTGGCTGGGGCTGCTGTCCGATACCCCACCGGTCAATCACGAACTGATCTATGGGCAGCATGAACGTGGTTTCGTGCTGTGCAGCCAGCGCTCCCTGACCCGCAGCCGCTACTACCTGCAAGTGCCGCTGAGCGACAAGGTCGAGGACTGGTCCGACGAGCGCTTCTGGAACGAGCTCAAGGCCCGTCTGCCAGAAGAGGTGGCGGCTGACCTGGTGACCGGGCCAGCGCTGGAGAAAAGCATCGCGCCGCTGCGCAGCTATGTGGTGGAGCCCATGCAGTACGGCAAGCTGTTCCTGGTGGGGGACGCGGCCCATATCGTTCCGCCTACCGGTGCCAAGGGCCTGAACCTGGCGGCCTCCGATGTGTGCTACCTGTACCGGATCCTGGTCAAGGTCTACCGCGAAGGGCGTACCGAGCTGCTGGAAAAGTATTCCGAACTGGCCTTGCGCCGGGTGTGGAAGGGCGAACGCTTCAGCTGGTTCATGACCAACCTGCTGCACGACTTCGGCGACCGGCAGGATGCCTGGGACCACAAGATGCAGCAGGCCGATCGCGAATATTTCCTCAACTCCCACGCTGGCCTGGTGAACATTGCCGAGAACTATGTGGGCCTGCCTTACGAAGAAATCTGCTGAGCCCACGACCCTGAAGCGACCCGCATGCAGTGGGCCGTTTCAGGGCGCTGCCTGCAACGGGCGGCAAGCCGTAATGTAACAGTGCGGAAACATTCCTATTTATAAATGATATTCATTAGCATTACACTCCGATCCCTCTCTCCCTTGATGCACCATCCGGGTGCATTGAATCGACAAGGATCGTTTGTAATGAAAGTCAGCTCATGCCTGTTCAATTCGCTTCTGCTAAGCGCCGGTGTCGGCCTGCTGGCCCCGCTGGCGCAGGCCGGCGATGCGGTTGAAGAGGCCAAGCCTGCATCGTTGGAACTGGATACCGCCTTTGTCACGGCTACTGGCGGTGCCACGGATCTCAAGGATGCCCCGGCCAGTGTCAGCGTCATCACCCGCGAGGAAATCGAGCGCCAGCCGGTCTATGACCTCAATACCCTGCTGCGCCGGGTGCCGGGGGTGACCGGTGGTTTCGGCCCGGTGGGCGAGCAGTCGAAGATCAAGCTGCGGGGGCTGGACGACAAATACACGCTGATCCTGGTGGATGGCAAGCGGGTCGGCAGTTCCGCGGACCTGAGTTATCGCCGCGACCTGGCGCGCCAGGACCTGAACTGGATCTCGCCGAACATGATCGAGCGCATCGAGATCGTCCGCGGGCCTATGTCGTCGCTGTATGGTTCGGACGCCATGGGCGGGGTGATCAATATCATCACCCGCAAGGTCTCGCGGACCTGGACCGGCTCGGCCAGCACCAATATCACCGTGCCCAAGGATTCCGACCGCGGCCAGACCACTCAGTACAGCGTGAATGCGGCAGGTCCGCTGACGGAGTCCCTGGGGCTGCGCCTGGGGGCCAACGTCACGCGTCGGGCTGCGGATGAGGTAGAGGCGCGGCGCGATGCCCAGGGCGATTTCATGTACGACGATGGCGCGGGCGGCTCCAAGGATCAGAGCGTGAATGCACTGCTGGACTGGCAGATCAACCAGGAGCAGAGCCTGTCCTTCGAGGCGGTGCATGGCGTTGAGCATTCCTGGGCATCAAAGAAGACCTTTGGTGACTGGAACGAGACCGTTGGTGGCGCCTTCGGCCCCAGCCGCCTGACCCGCGACAGCTACATTCTGTCCCATACCGGCGACTGGAGCTTTGGTACCTCGAAGCTCGATGCCTACCTGAACAAGTACCGCAACGACCTTGACCTGGGCAAAGCCAACTCGGAAGAGAAGATCGTCGAGGGCAGCCTGAATATTCCCTTCCAATTGCTGTTGGACCAGCGCCTGACGGTGGGCGGGCAATGGAAGCGTGAAGAGCTGACCAACACCGATACCCTGGGCACGGTACCCGTGGATTATCAGGGCGCGCCGGTCAGTGGCTCGACCTTGAAGGGCGATTACTCGGCGGCCTTTATCGAGGATGAACTGTTCCTGCTGGACAACCTGTCCCTGACCCTGGGCAACCGCTTCGACCACAGCGACAAGTACGGTAACCACAACAGCCCGCGGGCGTATGTGGTCTATCACCCGCACCCGGACTGGACCGTGCGTGGCGGTGTTTCCAAGGGTTTTCGTGCGCCAAGCCTGAAGGAGGGCAGTGCGGGGGCGGCTACCGAATCCGCAGGCCGGGGCTGTGGTTCGTTACGGCCGTTGGGCTATGTCACTGGTAGTTGCTGGATGGCGGGCAATCCGAACCTGACACCGGAAACCAGCACCAACAAGGAAATCGGCCTATCGTTCGACCACGATGGCTGGGAAGCGGGCCTGACCTACTTCCACACCGACTTCACCGACAAGATCGAATACGGCCCGTTGGGCCAGTACCAGGGCCGCTGGTGGACCATGCTGGAAAACGTCGACAAGGCCCGTACCCGTGGCTGGGAAGGCACCGCCCGGGTGCCGCTGGGCGACTCCGTGAACTGGCGCACCAACGCCACCTACATGCTGGAAAGCAAGAACCTGTCCACCGGTGAAGACCTGATCAGTTCACCCAAACTGTCGGCATTCAGTGCGCTGGACTGGCAGGTCACCGACCGTTTGAGCACCGAGCTTTCGGCTCAGCACGTCGGCAAGCAGCGGGGCATGGGCAATGATTTCGTGCAGTCCTACACCACCTACGACCTGACGGCGAACCTGGCGCTGACCAAGTGGCTGACCCTGAATGGCGGCGTGCAGAACCTGCTGGATAAAGACCTGCGGGACGGATCGACCAACTTCTATGTGCCCGGGCGGGCGTTCTTCGCGGGGGCGACCACTTACTTCTGAGGCCGCTGGATGTAGCGGGGGGAATCAGCCCCATTGCCAGGCAATGGGGCTGAAGGGGCATTACACGTTGAAGCGGAAGTGCATCACGTCGCCGTCCTTGACGATGTATTCCTTGCCTTCCAGACGCCATTTACCGGCTTCCTTGGCTCCGGCTTCACCCTTGAACTGGATGAAGTCGTTGTAGGCGATGACTTCGGCACGGATGAAGCCTTTCTCGAAGTCGGTGTGGATCACCGCGGCCGCTTGGGGCGCGGTAGCACCGACACGCACGGTCCAGGCGCGGACTTCCTTCACACCTGCGGTGAAGTAGGTCTGCAGGTTGAGCATTTCGTAGCCGGCGCGGATCACCCGGTTCAGGCCGGGCTCTTCCAGGCCCAGGGCCTCGAGGAACATGTCCTTTTCTTCGCCGTCTTCAAGTTCGGCGATTTCCGCTTCGATCTTGTTGCATACCGGCACCACCATGGCGCCTTCTTCTTCGGCGATGGCCTTGACCACGTCCAGCAGCGGGTTGTTCTCGAAGCCGTCTTCGGCAACGTTGGCGATGTACATCACCGGCTTGGTGGTCAGCAGGTGGAAGCCGCGGATGATCAGCTTCTCATCGGCGCTCATGTCCTTCATCAGGCTGCGGGCCGGCTTGCCTTCGGTGAAGTGGGCGATCAACTGCTCCAGCAGGGCTTTCTGGGCCACGGCATCCTTGTCACCGCCCTTGGCGTTGCGGGCGACTTTCTGCAACTGTTTTTCGCAGCTGTCGAGGTCGGCGAAGATCAGTTCCAGGTCGATGATCTCGATATCGCGCTTGGGGTCGACGCTGTTGGACACGTGGATCACGTTGTCGTCTTCGAAGCAGCGGACCACATGGGCGATGGCGTCGGTTTCGCGGATGTTGGCCAGGAACTTGTTGCCCAGGCCTTCACCTTTCGAAGCACCGGCCACCAGGCCGGCGATGTCGACGAACTCCATGGTGGTGGGCAGCACGCGCTCGGGCACGACGATGGCGGCCAGGGCGTCCAGGCGCGGGTCGGGCATCGGCACGATACCGCTGTTGGGCTCGATGGTGCAGAAGGGGAAGTTCTCGGCCGCGATCCCGGATTTGGTCAGGGCGTTGAACAGGGTGGACTTGCCGACGTTAGGCAGGCCGACGATGCCGCAATTGAATCCCATGGTGTATTCCCCGAGGAGTAGAGTCAGGCCTTCTGGCTGTGCAGGTTTTTCATCGCGCGGTTCCATTCACCGGCGAAGATATCCGGCAGCACGCCGAGGGCAAAATCGATGCTGGCATCGAGTTTTTCCTGTTCGGCGCGTGGCGCACGACCCAGGACAAAGTTTGAAACCATACTGGCAACGCCCGGATGGCCGATGCCGAGCCGCAGGCGGTGAAAGGTATTCTGATTACCGAGCTGCGCGATGATGTCCCGCAGTCCGTTGTGCCCGCCATGGCCGCCGCCGGTCTTGAGCTTGGCGACGCCTGGCGGCAAGTCGAGTTCGTCGTGGGCCACCAGGATCTCTTCCGGCTTGATGCGGAAGAAGCCGGCAAGCGCCGCCACGGCCTGGCCGCTGCGGTTCATGTAGGTGGTGGGAATCAACAGACGAATGTCCTGACCCTGGTGACTGAAGCGCCCGGTCAGGCCGAAATATTTGCGATCGGCGACAAGGTTGATCCCTTGTTTTTCGGCGATGCGCTCAACAAAAAGGGCCCCTGCGTTATGCCGGGTCTGTTCGTATTCGGTGCCTGGATTACCCAGGCCAACGATCAGTTTGATGGCAGTCACGATGGGGGCCCTTCTTTGGAGTGGTGGATGACATCGCCGCAACCGGTGCTACGGCGAAAGTGGACGACAAAAGCTGGGTTGCCTTGCGGCAAACTTCGCGTTCTCGCCCGCTTTCTCGCTACGTTCCAGTCCGCGATGTACTCCGCTTAACTCCCGCGTCAGAGTGAATTACTCTGCAGCGCCTTCTGCAGCTTCTGGAGCAACACGTGGAGCGTGAACGTTGGCTACTGCCAGGTCGTTGCCGTGTGCCAGGGCCACGAATTCAACGCCTTTAGGGGCCTTGATGTCGGACAGGTGAACAATGGTGCCGATTTCAGCGTCAGCCAGGTCGACTTCGATGAATTCAGGCAGGTCTTTGGGCAGGCAGGAAACTTCGATTTCCGCGATTACGTGCGAGATCTCGCCGCCTTTCTTGACCGGAGCAGCTTCGTTGATGAAGTGCACTGGAACGATGGCGGTCAGTTTCTGACCAGCAACCACGCGAACGAAGTCAGCGTGCATCACGTGGCCTTTGGCCGGGTGACGTTGCAGGGCCTTGATCACGACGTTCTGCTTGGTGCCACCAACGTTCAGTTCGATGATATGGCTGTAGGCAGCTTCGTTTTCCAGCAGCTTGGCAACTTCTTTGGCCAGCATGCTGATGGATTCAGGGGCTTTGTCGCCACCGTAAACTACAGCTGGAACCAGGCTTGCGAGACGACGCAGGCGGCGGCTCGCACCTTTCCCCAGGTCGGAACGCACTTCAGCATTCAGAGTAAAATCGTTCATGTTGTATCTCCAAAATAACCACACTCGCCCCAGCGTTTGCGACCAGCGCTAAAGGCGATATGGGCAAAAAAGCCCCGTCCCAACACAGGTTGGGACGGGGCGCTTTTCGTCATCGGGATGTTCTGCCAGGGACGGGCCCTAGCGGAACATCGCGCTGATCGATTCTTCGTTGCTGATACGGCGAACCGCCTCGGCAACTACCGGTGCGATATCCAGTTGACGGATACGCGCACAGGCTTGTGCTGCAGCGGACAGCGGGATGGTGTTGGTCACCACCAGCTCGTCCAGCACGGAATTTTCAATGTTCTCGATGGCCCGACCCGACAGCACAGGGTGTGTGCAGTAGGCAAAGACCTTGGCTGCGCCATGCTCTTTCAGGGCCTTGGCCGCGTGGCACAGGGTGCCGGCGGTATCGACCATGTCATCGACCAGAATGCAGGTGCGTCCTTCGACGTCGCCGATGATATGCATCACTTCGGAGTGATTGGCTTTCTCACGACGCTTGTCGATGATCCCGAGATCAACGCCCAGGGACTTGGCCACGGCACGTGCACGCACGACGCCGCCAATGTCCGGGGACACGATCATCAGGTTTTCGAAACGCTGATCTTCGATGTCATCCACCAGAACCGGGGAGCCGTAGATGTTATCTACCGGAATATCGAAGAAGCCCTGAATCTGGTCAGCATGCAGATCAACCGTGAGAACACGGTCGATGCCGACTACGGTGAGCATGTCAGCGACGACTTTCGCGCTGATAGCCACACGTGCGGAACGCGGACGGCGATCCTGACGGGCATAACCAAAATAAGGAATAACAGCAGTGATACGAGTAGCTGAGGAACGGCGGAAGGCGTCGGCCATCACCACGAGTTCCATCAGGTTATCGTTGGTCGGAGCGCAAGTCGGCTGAATAATGAAGACGTCTTTACCGCGGACATTTTCATTGATCTCGGCAGTAATTTCGCCGTCGGAAAATTTTCCAACAGAGATGTCACCGAGAGGGATATGCAGCTGACGTACGACACGCCGAGCCAGATCGGGGTTAGCGTTCCCCGTAAAGACCATCATCTTGGACACGCGCAGTACCTGAAGGCTGAGGGTATACCTGGATGAGTATAGGAAAATGGCAGGGGCGGCTGGATTCGAACCAACGCATGGCAGGATCAAAACCTGCTGCCTTACCGCTTGGCGACGCCCCTGTATCTGTTGCTTCGAATGCCTGGCACTCGGTTCCTTTAGAGCAGACTTTGCAGCTTGCGATGCAACATCGAAACGTTGCTTCCTTTGGCTACAAACCCTGTAAGGGTCTCTGTAAGAAGGGCCGAGACTTTATCAGCTTCAGCTTTGCTTGGGAAGCCCCCAAACACACAACTTCCAGTTCCAGTCAGTTTTGCTTCGGTAAATTTACCTAGCAAATTCAATGCGTTACGTACTTCTGGATAACGCCTTGCGACTACCGGAAGGCAGTCGTTTCTGCTGTTTCCCTTGGGAACGGGGCGCACTTTAATGGGCGCGGTGTTCCGTGTCAACAAAGGATCTGAAAAAATTTCTGCTGTACTAACAGACACTTGCGGGACCAGTACCAGATACCAGGGTTCTTCGGGATATTCAGGGGTCAGTTTTTCCCCCACACCTTCGGCGAAGGCAGCATGCCCGCGGACGAAAACCGGAACATCGGCGCCCAGGGTCAGCCCCAGTGCAGCCAGTCGGTCTTCGTCCCAGCCCAGTTGCCACAAGTGATTGAGGCCCAGCAGGGTGGTGGCGGCATTCGAACTGCCGCCGCCGATGCCGCCGCCCATGGGCAGGACCTTGTCGATCCAGATGTCGATGCCCTGGGTGCAGCCCGATTGTTCCTGGAGTTTCTTCGCCGCCTTGACGATCAGGTTGCTGTCGTGGGGCACGCCTTCGAATACGGTGTGCAGGCGAATCACGCCGTCATCGCGCAGGGCGAAAGTGATTTCATCGCCGTAGTCGAGAAACTGGAACAGGGTCTGCAGCTCGTGATAGCCATCTTCACGGCGACCGAGGATGTGCAGCATCAGATTGAGTTTGGCCGGGGAGGGCAGGGTCAGTTTTTCCACGGACATTTCATTGCCCCAGCTTGCGCGGCAGCCATTCCTTGATCACCAGGGTGACGTCAAGGTCGCTGCCGTGCAGTTTGATCCGCTCGGGCAGCCAATAGCCGTTCTGCTGCGAGTAGCTGCTGTATTCCACCTGCCAGCCATCTTGCTCCAGGCTCGCCAGATGGCTGTCGCCGTCCAGGGTCAGGCGGCTTTTGCTGTCGGGCGCGGGCAGGCCGCGAACCCACCAGGCCAGGTGCGAGACCGGCAGCTTCCAGCCCAGCTGTTCTTCCAGCAGGGTTTCCGGGCTTGCGGATTCATAGCGACCCTGGTTGGCCACTTCCAGGCTGACCTGGCCGGGACGACCGGTGAGTCGTGCGGCGCCACGGCCCAGCGGGCCTGACAGGCGGATGTCGTAGTAGTCCTGGCGTTGCAGCCAGAACAGCGTGCCGCTGCCGGAATCCTTGGGGGCACGAATGCCGATCTTGCCGTTGATCTGCCAGCCGTCGAGGCCGGTCAGTTGATCCTTGTGCAAGCGCCATTGCGCAGGGTTGCCCTGGCCCTGGACGGACTCGCGGGCACCGAAGCCGGCGCAGCCGGCCAGCAGGGCGATAAAGCTGAAAACGATAAAGTGGCGCAAAAACATGGTCTTAAAGAGTCTCTGATCCGGTCAGGCGTTTGATGGTGCCGCGTAGCACGGGGCTGTCGGGCTGATCCTTTAGGAACTTGCTCCAGATCTGCTTGGCCTCGCGCTGCTTGCCGTTGTTCCACAGCACTTCACCCAGGTGCGCCGCCACTTCCTGATCGGGGAAGCGTTCCAGGGCCTGGCGCAGCAGGCGTTCGGCTTCGTCCAGGTTGCCCAGGCGGAAATTCACCCAGCCCAGGCTGTCGAGGACGGCCGGGTCTTCCGGAGTCAGCTGGTGGGCTTGCTCGATCAGGGTCTTGGCTTCGGCATAGCGTGTAGTGCGGTCAGACAAGGTGTAGCCCAGGGCGTTCAATGCCATGGCGTTGTCCGGTTCGCGCTGGATGATCAGGCGCAGATCCTTTTCCATCTGCGCCAGGTCATTGCGTTTTTCCGCCTGCATGGCGCGGGTGTACAGCAGGTTCATGTCGTCGGGGTATTGCTGCAGGGCCTGCTGGATGACTTTCCAGGCGCGCTCGCCCTGGTTGTTCGCCGACAGGGTCTCGACTTCGATCAGGTACAGCTGGATGGCGTAGTCGGGTTGGGCGTCGCGGGCCGCCACCAGGCGTTTTTGCGCCTCGTCGGTGCGGCCGTTGTTCATCAGGATATCGGCCTGGCGCAACTGTGCGGGCAGGTAGTCATTGCCCGGGCCGACCTGGCCGTATTCGATCAAGGCCCCTTGCGGGTCGTTGAGCTCTTCGGCAATCCGGCCCAGGTTCAGGTGCGCGGAGTCTTCGTGGCTTTCACGGGCAATCAGGTCTTCCAGGTAGCCCTTGGCTTCTTCCCAGGCCTTGGCCTCCAGGCAGACGAGTGCCAGGGAATAGCGCAGTTCGTCATCTTCCGGATATTGCTGGACCAGACTGGAGAACTGGGTCTTGGCATCCTCCATGCGGTCCTGCTCCACCAGCATGCGGGCGTAGGTCAGGCGCAGGCGCTTGTCGTCCGGGTACTTGCGGATGCTTTTTTCCAGCAGCGGCAGGGCTTCTTTACCCCGGTTCAGGCTTTGCAGCAGGCGGGCGCGCAGCAGCAATGGCGCAACTTCGCCGTCTTCCGGTGGGTTCTGTTCCAGCAGGGCCAGGGCTTCCTTGGCGTCGCCGTCCTGTTGCATGAGCAAGGCCTTGCCGAAAATCAACTGGCTGTTGTGCGGGTGTTTCTGCAGCAGGCGGTCGAAGCTTTTCATCAGGCCGTTGCGCGTGTCCTGGTCGGTATCGGCTGCGGACAGGGCAAGAAAGTCGAAGTGGGTATCGCCCTTGCCTTGCAGGACCTTCTCCATATAGACCATCGAGTCGTCATAGCGCCCGGCCCGGGCCAGCTGGATCGCGGCGGCTCGCTGCGCTTCCAGGTCGTCGGGGGCGTTTTTCGCCCAGATCAGCGATGTGTCCAGGGCAGCCTGGTCGGCGCCCAGGTATTCGGCGATGCGAAAGGCCCGCTCGGAGATGCCCGGATCCTGGGTGTTGATGGCCTGGGTCACGTAGTTGTCCAGGGCAATGTCGAAACGATTGCGCTGGCCCGCGAGTTCAGCGCTCAGCAGGCTGAAGACGGTGTCTTCGCTGAACGAGGAATAGACCTTGGGCTTTTCAGGGGCGGAGGTGCTGTCTTCCACCGGCGACGTAGCGTCCGATGAAACGGGTGCCAGAGATTGGCAACCGCTGAGGAAGACAAAGGCGAGGAGCAACGCGGAAGATCTATTCATATAGGAAGAGGGCGACTAACCTGCGGTCGGATCATCATGACACAAGCCTTCGGCCAAACATAACCGAGACTCAACGGGATGCCAGAACAGAGGCAGTCTATTAGTTTCTGCGCGAAAACTGCCTGCGCTTCGACCATGCTGCGCGCTGGGCGGCCTTGGCGCTACGCAGAAACAGGCTCGGAATGCTCATTTAGGCTCCTAAACTCCGCTTCCTCGCCTGTTTTCGCCTTGCCTGATCTTCGCTCGGCGAGTTTTGGCACAAAACTAGGACAATAGTCGGCGGTAGTTGTTCTGAGTCGGGCGAAGTAGGACAATTGCCGGCTTCTCGACATCATCAGCGACCTTGAATGGCCTTCCTTGCACTCGGTATTAACCACAAGACTGCTTCTGTAGACGTCCGCGAGCGCGTGGCCTTTACCCCTGAGCAGTTGGTTGAGGCCTTGCAGCAGCTCTGCCGACTCACCGACAGCCGCGAAGCTGCGATCCTCTCCACCTGCAATCGCAGTGAGCTCTATATAGAACAGGATCATCTTTCTGCGGATGTGGTGCTGCGCTGGCTGGCGGAATATCACCATTTGAGCCTAGACGAGCTGCGCGCCAGTGCCTACGTGCATGAGGACGATGCGGCAGTTCGTCACATGATGCGGGTGGCGTCGGGGCTGGATTCGCTGGTGCTGGGCGAGCCACAGATTCTCGGGCAGATGAAGTCCGCCTACGCCGTGGCCCGCGAGGCCGGCACCGTCGGGCCGCTGCTGGGCCGGCTGTTCCAGGCCACATTCAGCGCCGCCAAGCAGGTGCGCACCGACACCGCCATCGGTGAGAACCCGGTGTCCGTGGCTTTCGCCGCGGTGAGTCTGGCGAAACAGATTTTCAGCGACCTGCAACGCAGCCAGGCACTGCTGATCGGCGCCGGGGAGACCATCACCCTGGTGGCCCGGCACCTGCACGACCTGGGAGTCAAGCGTATCGTGGTGGCCAACCGTACCCTGGAGCGCGCGAGCCTCCTGGCGGAGCAATTCGGTGCCCACGCCGTGCTGCTCTCGGATATTCCCCAGGAACTGGTGCACAGCGACATCGTCATCAGTTCCACCGCCAGCCAGTTGCCGATACTCGGCAAGGGCGCAGTGGAAAGTGCCTTGAAGCTGCGCAAGCACAAGCCGATTTTCATGGTGGATATCGCCGTTCCCCGGGATATCGAGCCAGAAGTCGGCGAGTTGGACGACGTTTACCTCTATACCGTCGACGACTTGCACGAAGTGGTGGCAGAAAACCTCAAGAGCCGCCAGGGCGCGGCCCAGGCCGCCGAGGAATTGGTGAACATCGGCGCCGAGGATTTCATGGTGCGCCTGCGGGAACTGGCGGCGGTGGATGTGCTCAAGGCCTATCGTCAGCAGAGCGAACGCCTGCGCGATGAAGAACTGCAGAAAGCCCTGCGCATGCTGGCCAACGGCAGCGGCGCCGAGGACGTGCTGGCCCAGTTGGCCCGCGGCCTGACCAATAAACTGTTGCACGCGCCGAGCGTGCAGTTGAAAAAGCTCTCCGCCGAAGGCCGCCTCGATGCGCTGGCCATGGCCCAAGAACTCTTTGCCCTCGGTGAGGGCTCATCGGATAAAACCCCGTAATGAAAGCGTCACTGCTCAGTAAGCTGGACATTCTCCAGGATCGTTTCGAGGAACTGACCGCCTTGCTCGGCGATGCTGAGGTCATTTCCGATCAGGCCAAGTTCCGCGCCTACTCCAAGGAATACGCGGAAGTCGAGCCGATCGTGGCTACTTATAAACAGGTGCTCAAGGTCCAGGCGGACCTTGAAGGCGCCCAGGCGCTGCTCAAGGACAACGACCCGGACCTGCGGGAAATGGCCGCCGAGGAAGTGCGCGAGGCCAAGGAACAACTGGCCGAACTGGAAAGCAGCCTGCAGCGCATGCTGCTGCCCAAGGACCCCAACGACGGGCGCAACGTATTCCTGGAAATCCGTGCCGGCACCGGCGGCGACGAGGCGGCGATCTTCTCCGGCGACCTGTTTCGCATGTATTCCCGTTACGTCGAGCGGCGCGGCTGGCGGCTGGAGATCCTCTCGGAAAACGAGGGTGAGCACGGCGGCTACAAGGAAGTCATTGCCCGGGTCGAAGGCGAGAGCGTCTACGGCAAGCTCAAGTTCGAATCCGGCGCGCACCGCGTGCAGCGAGTGCCGGCCACCGAATCCCAGGGCCGCATCCACACTTCGGCCTGCACCGTGGCAGTACTGCCCGAGCCGGATGAACAGGAAGCCATCGAGATCAACCCGGCGGACCTGCGCATCGACACCTATCGCTCCTCGGGTGCCGGTGGCCAGCACGTGAACAAGACCGACTCGGCGATCCGCATCACCCACATCCCTTCGGGGATCGTGGTGGAGTGCCAGGAAGAGCGTTCCCAGCACAAGAACCGGGCGCGGGCCATGTCCTGGCTGTCGGCCAAGCTCAACGACCAGCAGACCAGTGCCGCGGCCAATGCCATTGCCAGCGAGCGCAAGTTGCTGGTGGGCTCGGGGGACCGTTCCGAGCGCATCCGCACTTACAACTTCCCCCAGGGCCGGGTCACCGATCACCGCATCAACCTGACCCTGTATTCCCTGGACGAAATCCTCGCCGGGGGCGTGGAAGCCGTCATCGAGCCGTTGCTGGCTGAATATCAGGCCGATCAACTTGCGGCATTGGGTGAGTAAATGACCATCATCGCCAGCCTGCTGCGCGCAGCCCAACTGCCCGACTCGCCGACCCCGCGCCTGGATGCCGAGCTGCTCCTGGCCGCGGCCCTGGGCAAGCCCCGCAGCTTTCTCCACACCTGGCCGGAGCGCATCGTGCCCAGCGAGGCGGCCCTGGTGTTCACCGACTACCTGCAGCGACGCCGCTCCGGCGAGCCGGTGGCCTATATCCTTGGCCAGCAGGGCTTCTGGAAGCTCGACCTGGAGGTGGCGCCCCACACTCTGATCCCGCGCCCCGACACCGAACTACTGGTGGAAGCGGCGCTGGAACTGTTGCCCGCGACCCCAGCCACGGTCCTTGACCTGGGCACCGGCAGTGGTGCCATCGCCCTGGCCCTGGCCAGCGAGCGCCCGGCCTGGCAGGTCACGGCGGTGGACCGGGTACTTGAAGCCGTGGCCCTGGCCGAACGCAACCGCCAGCGCCTGCAACTGGACAACGTCAGCGTGCTCAGCAGCCACTGGTTCAGCTCCATTGAGTCCCGGCGCTTTGATCTGATCATCAGCAACCCGCCCTACATTGCCGAAGCTGACCCCCATCTGGTGGCCGGCGACGTGCGTTTCGAGCCGGAAAGCGCCCTGGTGGCGGGCAAGGATGGTCTGGACGACCTGCGCCTGATCGTCGCCCAGGCTCCGCAGCACCTGGAGGCCGGTGGCTGGCTGATGCTGGAGCACGGTTACGATCAGGCCGCGGCGGTCCGCGAGTTGCTGGCTGCCCAGGGTTTCATCGAAGTCCACAGCCGGGTCGACCTCGGTGGGCATGAGCGCATTAGCCTCGGGTGCCGGCCGTGCTGACCGACCAGGAGCTGTTGCGCTATAGCCGACAGATTCTGTTGCAGCATGTCGATATCGACGGCCAGCTGCGCCTCAAGGAAAGCCGCGTGCTGATCGTCGGCCTCGGCGGTCTCGGTGCTCCCGCAGCCTTGTACCTGGCGGCGGCGGGGGTTGGTGAGCTGCACCTGGCCGACTTCGACAGCGTGGACCTGACCAACCTGCAACGGCAGATCATCCACGACAGCCACAGCGTCGGGGTCAGCAAGGTGGACTCGGCCATCAGTCGCCTGTCTGCCCTCAACCCGGAGGTCCGCCTGGTGCCCCATCGCCAGGCGCTGGATGTCGATACCCTGGCCGCTGCCGTGGCGGCGGTGGACCTGGTGCTCGATTGCTCCGACAACTTCAGTACCCGCGAGGCGGTGAACGCCGCTTGCGTGGCGGCCGGCAAGCCCCTGGTCAGCGGTGCGGCGATCCGCCTGGAAGGGCAATTGTCGGTCTTCGACCCGCGGCGCCCGGAAAGCCCCTGCTACCACTGTCTATACGGGCATGGCAGCGAAGCCGAACTGACCTGCAGCGAAGCCGGGGTGCTCGGCCCGCTGGTGGGCACCGTGGGCAGCCTGCAGGCCCTGGAAGCCCTGAAACTGCTGGCCGGGTTTGGCGAGCCGCTGGTTGGCCGGCTGTTATTGATTGATGCTCTGGGTACGCGTTTTCGCGAGTTGCGGGTCAAGCGCGATCCGGGGTGCAGCGTCTGTGGTACCCATCGTGAGTGAAGCGCCGATCGGGGTGTTCGACTCCGGCGTCGGCGGCCTCTCGGTGCTGGCGGAAATACAACAGTTGCTGCCCCACGAGTCGCTGCTGTATTTCGGCGACTGCGGGCATATTCCCTATGGCGAAAAGACCCCGGAGTTCATTCGCCAGCGTTGCAGCCTGATGGCCCGGTTCTTTCGTGAACAGGGCGCCAAGGCCCTGGTGCTGGCCTGCAACACTGCTACCGTGGCCGGGGTGGCCGACCTGCGCCGCGATTATCCGGACTGGCCCATCGTTGGCATGGAGCCTGCGGTCAAGCCGGCGGCGGCCGCGACCCGCAGCGGCGTGGTCGGGGTGCTGGCCACCACCGGCACCTTGCAGAGTGCCAAGTTCGCCGCCTTGCTCGACCGTTTCGCCACTGATGTGAAGGTCGTCACGCAGCCCTGCCCGGGGCTGGTGGAGATGATCGAGAATGGCGACTTGCACAGTGCCGCTCTGCGCCAACTGTTGCACGGCTACCTCGAGCCTCTGCTGGCTGCCGGCTGCGACACCATTATCCTGGGCTGCACCCATTATCCGTTTCTCAAGCCGCTGCTGGCGCAGATGCTGCCCGGGCCCATCAGCCTGATCGATACCGGCGCCGCGGTTGCCCGGCAATTGCAGCGGCTGCTCGACGAAGGCGATCTGCGCGCCCAGGGGCCAGCCCGGGAAACCTGTTTCTGGACCAGTGGCGATGTCCCGCACTTTGCCCGGGTGCTGCCTCTGTTGTGGAAAGAATCTGCTGAAGTCCTGCCTTTGCAGTTGTGAAAAAATCGTGAAAAATCCCTTCGCTGGCGCTGAACTTCTGAATGCGCGCTGGCTTCTATAGCCTATCCACAGGGTTGTACAACACCATATAAAACCGTTCGAAAAGGATGTTCCTGATGAAGCGACTGTTGTGTTTGGCTGCACTTGCGGCCGGGTTGTTGGGGCACAGTTTTTCCGCGCAGGCGGCCGGAGTCGAGTTCTCCGTGGGGCAAACCGGCGATTCGACCCAGGCCTATCGGCTGGGTATGCAATGGGATTGGGACAAGAGCTGGCTGCAAAGTGACGTCGGCCGTCTCACGGGTTACTGGAGCGGCGCCTACACCTATTGGGATGGCGACAAGACCTCCAGCAACCACAGCCTGTCGTTCTCCCCGGTGCTGGTCTACGAATTCGCCGGGGCCAGCGTCAAGCCCTACATCGAGGCCGGCATCGGGGTAGCGGCCTTTGCCCATACCCAGGTCGAGGACAACAAGCTGGGGTCATCCTTCCAGTTCGAAGACCGCATCGGTTTCGGCCTGCGCTTCGCCGGTGGCCATGAAGTCGGTATCCGCGCCACGCACTACTCCAACGCCGGCATCAAGACCCCCAACGACGGTATCGAAAGCTACGCGCTGCATTACACGATGCCGCTCTAAGGCCGCTATCAGCGATACGCCGTGGCAATTCCCCGGCGTTCGCTCAAGCAATCGGCCTCGCCCAGCTCGAACTCGCGACAGATCAGCGGCCGCAGCTCATAGATGCTGCAACGCATGCTGTCGCGGTCCAGCGCCGCGCACCAGCCGTCATCCAGGCGGCGCATGACTTCCCCTCCCCAATCGTCGGTATCGATAAAGCGCTCGGGCACCCCGGTGTCGGTGATCAGCATGACCTCCAGCTGGCAGCAACAGGCGGCGCAGGTGGAGCAACTGACGGCGGGTTCGGCGGCGATGGAGGTAACGGGGATGGTGGTCATAGGCGCGCAGTGTAAGGCAGTGAGCCCGGGCTGTGTTAAAGCCCGGACGGATGCTCAGTCTCCGGTGACCAGTGGCGGCTCTTGCGGGGCCGGCCGCGCGAGCACGTGCAGCAGCGGCAGTAGCAGCGCCCAGAGCAGCCCCAGGCCGAGCAGGGTGGGGCCGGTGCCGTAGGGAAAGGTCACTCCCGCCAGGCGACCCCCGGCGTAGTAGGAAAGCGGCCCGCCCAATGCCCCCAGCACACACCCCAGCCACCAGGGCCGGGCGCTCCAGGCCAGGCCATGGCGCAGTGTGGTGGCCAGCAGGGCCCAGAGCAGCATCAGCCACAAGGGCACCAGCAGGCTGACTTGCTGGAACTGAAACACCCCGAGCCAACTGAGGAAGCTGTCCAGGGCGATGCCGATCAGGGCAATGCCGACGATCATCGGGCCTTCGTCGGCCCAGCGGCCGATCCAGTGCAGATGCGCCGGCAGGATCGCCACCCCCAGCAGCAGCCAGAGGCTGTCGCCGCTGAGCACGCAGATGAACCAGCCCAGCTGGAACAGCAGGGCATTGACCAGTTGCCTAGGCATCGAGGCGCCCGAGCAGCGGTTGTGGCGCGGCCGCAGGTTTGGCCAGCAGCAGTTGGGCGGTGCCGATGCTGCGTTCCAGGAAGCCGCCTTCGCAATAGCACAGGTAGAACTCCCAGAGCCGCAGGAAGTATTCGTCGTAGCCCAGTTCGCCGAGGCGGCCATGGGCGCGGCGGAAGTTCTCGTGCCACAGGCGCAGGGTGCGGGCGTAATGCAGGCCGAAGTCCTCCATGTGCAGCAGGTTCATGTCGGTGTCGCGGCTGACCACTTCGAGCATCTTCTGTACGCAGGGCAGGGCGCCACCGGGAAAGATGTAGCGCTGGATGAAATCCACGCCATTTTTCGCCTGCTCATAGCGCTGGTCGCGAATGGTGATGGCCTGTAGCAGCATCAGGCCGTTGCTCTTGAGCAGGTGCGCGCATTGCTTGAAGTAGGTGGGCAGGAAGCGGTGGCCCACGGCTTCGATCATCTCGATCGACACCAGCTTGTCGTACTGGCCGCGCAGGTCGCGGTAATCCTCCAGCAGCAGGGTTACCCGGTCCTGCAGGCCGGCGGCCTCTATCCGCTGCCGGGTATAGGCGAACTGCTCCCTGGACAGGGTCGTGGTGGTCACCCGGCAGCCGTAGTGTTGCGCGGCATACAGGGCCATGCTGCCCCAGCCGGTGCCGATCTCCAGCAGGTGGTCCTCGGGCTTGAGCGCCAGCTTCTGGCAGATGCGTTGCAGCTTGTTCAGCTGGGCCTGCTCCAGGCTGTCTTCGGCGCTGCGAAACTGCGCGGCGGAGTACATCATGGTGGGGTCGAGGAACTGCTCGAACAGCTCGTTGCCCAGGTCGTAGTGGGCCGCGATGTTTTTCTGCGAGCCCTTGCGGGTATTGCGGTTGAGCCAGTGCAGGCCGCGGATCAGCGGCCGGCCCAGTTTCGCCAGGCCGCCTTCCATGGCGTCCAGCACGTCCAGGTTGCTGACGAACACGCGGATCACCGCGGTCAGGTCCGGGGTGCTCCAGTAGCCGTGGATGAATGCCTCGCCGGCGCCGATCGAACCGCTGCTGGCCACCAGGCCCCAGGCGCTGGAGTCGTGGATGTGGATTTCCCCCAGCAGGGCGGCACCACTGCTGCCGAACACCAGGCGTTCGCCCTCTTCGCAGACCACCAGTTGGCCGTGCCTGAGCTGCGCCAGTTGTCGCAGCACGCCACGGCGCAGCAGGCTGGCGGTGAGGCTGTGGGTGCTGAGCAAGGGGGTTCTGGCCGAGATGCTAGAGGATTTCATGGCGGCGATCCTTGGGTTGTACGACGGCTGTGCGATAGGCGCCAACGGCGGCCCAATGGGGAAAAAAGCGCATGCCCTTGGCGGCCAGGCGCAGGGCCTGCCAGTAGATCGCCAGGCAGGTCTTGGCGGTCATCCATGGAAAATGTCGCAGGTACTGGTGCAGGCTGCGTCGATCCAGAGGCTGGCGTTGCAGGTTGAGGGTGGCGTCGAACACCTTGAGCTCGCCCTGCCAGTCGGCCATGTGCACGCCCAGCCGCTCGGCCGGCGGGCTGAAGCTCATGCGGTACTCCAGATCCCGGGGCAGGAATGGCGATACGTGGAAGGCCTTGGCCACGGCGAAGTGCTGGTGCTCGGGCGTTGTGGCAGTGCCCGGGCGGGCCGGTAGCACATAGTGATAGCGCTCGCGCCAGGGGGTGTTGGTGACTTCGCAGAGAATCGCCGCCAATTGCCCGTTGGCCTCGAAGCAATAGAAGAAGCTCACCGGATTGAACGCCAGCCCCCAGCTGCGCACCTGGGTCAGCAGGCGTATTGCGCCGCTGGGAGCGTGGCCGATGGCCGCGGCCACCTGCTGGCGTACCGCGTCGATCAGGCGCATGCCCTGGCCGGTGAAGGTCGGCAGGTAGTCGCTTTCACGGAAGGCGAAGGGTGCGAAACGGCTGCGGCCTGCCAGGGGCGAGAGCCCCAGCACCGCTTCCTGCTCGTCCAGGTCCAGGTACAGCAGGCCGATCCGGTAGCGGAAGGCATGGTCCTTGGGGGCGAAGCGCCGGTGGCTGATCCAGCCGTTGTACAGGGCGCTGTTCACAGTTGCTCTCCAAAGGCCTGGGCCACGCGCAAGGCGCTGACCACGCCGTCTTCATGGAAGCCGTTGGCCCAGTAGGCTCCGCAATAGAAGCTGTGGTGCGCGCCCTGCAGTTCGCCCCAGCGCGCTTGTGCGGCCAGCGCGCCGAGACTGTATTGCGGGTGGGCGTAGGTGTAGCGGGCAAGAATCTTCGAAGGGTCGATGGCGGCGCTCTGGTTGAGGCTGACGCAGAAGGTACTGCTGCTTTGCAGGCCCTGGAGAATGTTCATGTCGTAGGTCACGGCTGCGGCCTTTTCGGCGCTGGCGTCGAGGCGGTAGTTCCAGCTGGCCCAGGCCAGGCGCCGGCGTGGCAGCAGGCGGGTATCGGTGTGCAGCACCACGTCGTTGTCGGCGTAGGGCAGGGCCTGGAGGATTTCCTGTTCAGCGAGGCTCGGGCTGGATAGCAGTTGCAGGGCCTGGTCGCTGTGGCAGGCGAACACCACCTTGTCGAAGCGCTCGCTGCCGGCGTCGCTGTGGATAAGTACGCCCTGCTCATCGCGTTCGACCCGCCGCACCGGGCAGTCGAGACGGATGTGCTGGCGAAAGCTTGCGGTCAGCGGCTCGATGTAACGGCTGGAGCCGCCTTCGATCACGCACCATTGCGGGCGGTTGCTCACCGAGAGCAAGCCGTGGTTCTTGAAGAAACGCACGAAGAACTGCAAAGGGAAACCGAGCATCTGCCCCGGCGACATCGACCAGATCGCTGCGCCCATGGGCACGATGTAGTGGCGGATAAAACGCTCGCCGTAGCCCTGGCTTTGCAGGTACTGGCCCAGGGTGGTGTCGGCGGCGATGCGTTGTTGCAGCAGGTCCTGCTGGGAGGCCCGGTTGAAGCGCAGGATGTCCCGCAGCATGCCCCAGAACCCCGGTGACAGCAGGTTGCGCCGCTGGGCGAAGAGGCTGTTGAGGTTGTTGCCGTTGTACTCCAGCCCGGAGGCTGGGTCGCACACCGAAAAGCTCATCTCGGTGGCTTTGTAGCGCACCCCGAGCTGCTTCAGCAGGCGAATGAAGTTGGGGTAGGTCCAGTCGTTGAAGACGATGAAGCCGGTGTCCACGGCCTGGGTCTCGCCATTGAGGCTGACGTTCACGGTGTGGGTATGGCCGCCGATCCAGCTGCCGGCCTCGTAGACCCGGATGTCATGCCGGCGGTTGAGCACATAGGCGCAGGTCAGGCCAGCGATGCCGCTGCCGATGATGGCGATTTTCACGATGTTTCCCCGCTACGGGCCAGGCGCCTGGCAATGCCCAGTTGCAGGCGGCCGGGCAGCCAGGCCAAGAGCTTGAGGCCGAAGATGAACAGACCTGGGAAGGCGATCTCCAGGGGGCGCCTGCCCAGATGCCGGTGGATATGCCGGGCGGCCTGTTCGGCGGTCCAGCGCATGGGCATCGGGAAATCGTTGCGTGCGGTCAGTGGCGTGTCGACAAAACCCGGGCTGACCAGGGTCACGTCGATGCCTTCGGCAGCAAGATCGATACGCAGGGACTGCAGCAGATAGCGCAGCGCCGCCTTGGAGGCGCCATAGGCACCGGCCCGGGGCAGTGGCAAACAGGTCACCGAACTGGCCACGCCCACCAGGTACGGGCGATTGCCTGCGCGCAACAGCGGCAGTGCGGCCTCGATGCAGTAGCTGGCGGCCAGCAGGTTGGTGTTCAGCACCCGTTCGATCAGCGCTGCGTCGAACTGCTGTACCTCGATGTATTCGCAGGTCCCGGCATTCAGGATCACCGTGTCCAGGGCGCCCCAGGCCTGGGCGATGCGCTTGCCGATCTCGCGTACCTGCAAGGCATCGGTGAGGTCGCCGGGCACCACCAGCACTCGGCCCGGATAGCGCTTGGCCAGGGCCTCCAGGGGCTCGCGGGAACGGGCGCTGAGCGCCAGCTGGGCCCCGGCCTTGAGCAGTTCTTCGGCCAGGGCTGCGCCGATGCCGCTGCTGGCACCGGTGAGCCAGACCCTTCGTGGCATGGCAGGCTTCATCCGAGCCTCCGTTTCAGCCAGGCGATCATCGCCCCGAGTAGCGGCAAGTGTTCATAGAGCAGGGCACCGGCGTCGAAATAGTCGCGGTGGCGGTAGACCCTGGCGTCGCGCCATTGCAGGTACGAGCAGCCCGCCACCTGGATCAGGCCGCCGCCGTTGAGGCGCGGGTGGCGGTAGCTCATGGTCCAGCGCAGGTAGCCCTGGCCCTCGGCGCACAGGTCGCTGCCGTGGAATTCAAAGCGCAGCTCACGGACGTTGGCGTAGAGCTCGGCGAAGTAGCCGCGCAACTGGGCCAGCCCCTGGACCTCGTGCAGAGGATCGGTGAACTGGATGTCATCGCTGTAGAGCTGCTCCAGTCGGTCGAGATTGTGCCGGTCGAGGGCGGCGAACTCCCGGGCGAAGTTGTCGAGAAAGTCACTCATGGCTCACCCCTGCATCCATTCGCGCGGGCAGCGCCTTGAACGCCGCCAGGGCCCGCTCCCGGGAGCGTGAAAGATCGACGATCGGCGCCGGGTAGCCAGGCACGCCGAACAGGCCGCCCATGGCCGCCGGGTTGTGGATATCTTTTTTGTTCAGCCCCGCCAGTTGCGGTAGCCAGTGCTTGATGAAGCGCCCCTCACTGTCGAACTTCTGCGACTGGCTGATGGGGTTGAAGATGCGGAAGTAGGGCGCCGAATCGGTGCCGGTGGACGAGCTCCACTGCCAGCCGCCGTTGTTGGCCGCCAGGTCGCCGTCGATCAGGTGACGCATGAAGAAACGCTCGCCCTCGCGCCAGTCGATCAGCAGGTTCTTGGTCAGGAACATCGCCACCACCATGCGCAGGCGGTTATGCATCCAGCCGGTCTCCAGCAGCTGGCGCATGGCAGCATCGATGATCGGCAGGCCGGTGCGGGCCTCCTGCCAGGCCGCCAGTTCCTCGGGGGCATGGCGCCATTTCACCGCCTCGGTTTCCGGGCGAAAGGCCCGGCGCCGGGACACCCGTGGGTAGCCCACCAGGATGTGTTTGTAGAACTCGCGCCAGAGCAGTTCGTTGATCCAGGTGACGGCCCCGGGGCTGCCGCTTTCAAACTCGCCCTGGTTGCCGCGCAAGGCGGCGTGCAGGCACTGGCGGGGCGAGATCACGCCGGCGGCGAGGTAGGGCGAAAGCTGGCTGGTGCCGGGTTTGGCCGGGAAGTCGCGTTCGCTCTGGTAGTAGTGGATCTGTTCATCGCTGAACTGCTCCAGGCGCCTTTGCGCCTCGTCCTCGCCGGCGGGCCACAGCTCGCGCAGGGCTTGGGTGGGGCTGGGAAAGCCTTCGACCCGCTGCGGGAGCGGATCGGCGTTGATCGACAGCGGCAACTGAGCCCCGGGTGCCTTCACCAGGGCCGGCAGTGCGGTATGCAGGCGGCTGTAGCAGACCTTGCGAAACTGGCTGAAGACCTGGAAGTAGCCGCCGCTCTTGGTCAGTACGCTGCCGGGCTGGAACAGCAATTGGTCGAGATGACCCTGGACGCTGATTCCGGCGTGTTGCAGGGCCCGGGTCACGGCCGCATCGCGGCGGCTTTCGTGGATGCCGTATTCCTGGTTGAAGTGCAGCATCTGCACCTGCAATTGCCGGCACAGCTCCAGCAGGACCTGAGGCGCCTGCTCCCAGGTGGCGGCGCTGCGGATCAGCAGCGGGATATTCAGGCGGCCCAGGGCGGTGCTCAGCGACTGCAGGTTACGCAGCCAGAAATCGATCTTGCACGGTGCATCGTCATGGGCCAGCCACTGCTCCGGGCTCAGCAGATACACCGCTACGGCCGCGCCCCGCTGGGCAGCGGCGCTCAGGGCGGTGTTGTCATGTAGGCGCAGATCGCTGCGCAGCCAGATCAATTGCATGTCGGTTCCCGGATCAGAAAAGTCCTCGCTCGAGCAGTAGCTGGCAGGCCGCTATCGGGTCCTGGGCCAGGTACAGATCGGCGATTTCAGTGGTACATACGGACCACTGGGCGGGGTGGATGCACACCGCGGGTCCGACGATGAATTTTTTGCAGGCCACGCCGCTGAGCAGCCTGGGCAACTGGGCGGGGTTGAGTGCCTTGCCGGAATACAGCAGCAGGCCCCGGGCCTGCAGGCGTTCGGTGGCCAGGGCCAGTTCGCCGCCGGGCAGCGGCCAGTCGAAGACCTCCACCGGGCAGTCGGCGTTACTGGCCAGCCAGGCGGTGAGCCACAGGTGCGGCTCCAGTGGCAGGTCCGACTGGTTGACCAGCAGCAGCGGGGCGCCCTGCACCTGGCGGTTGTTGTGATAGATCCGGGCGCCGAGCTTGCTGCGCAGCCAGGAATAGAAGAACACCTGTTCCATCTGGCTGCCGAACTGGCCTTGCCAGCGTTGTTGCAGTTCCGCCAGCAGCGGCATCAACAGGTGCTCGCACAGGGTCCGTGGCGGGTACAGCGCCATGGCCTGATTGAAGGTGTCGTCGACCTTGCGCTCGGCCAGCTGGCTGATGGCCCGGGCGAGGGCGGCGCGCAGGTGCAGCCAGTCATTCTCCACCTGGGGGCTGGAGCAGGTGTCGCTGTCCAGCAAGGGCTTGACCTGGCTCACCGCAACCCCTCGATTGAGCCAGGTGAGGATGGTCAGGATCTGCTGCACCTGCTCGCTGGAATACAGCCGGTGGCCCTTGGGCGTGCGCCGGGGCACGATCAGCCCGTAGCGGCGCTCCCAGGCCCGCAAGGTGACTGCGTTGACACCGGTCTGGCGCGCCACCTCGCGGATCGGCAGCCAGCCCTGTTCCTGGCAGTCGGTATCCGGGGCGGTGTCTTCGTCGACCGCTGGGGGGAAGAGTTTCATGGCTCAGATCGCGTTGCGCAGGCTGAGGTCTTCGGGGTGCGGCTGCAGGTACAGTTGCTGGGCAATGTAGGGATCGGGGTTCTGGCGCAAGTGGTGCTTGAGCAGGGTCAGGGGCACCACCAGCGGCACGATGCCCTGGCGGTACTGGTTGATGAGGCGCTGCATTTCCTGCTTGTCCTCGCTGCTGATGGCCCGCTTGAAGTAGCCACTGATGTGCTGCAGCACATTGCTGTGGGTGCCACGGGTGGCGCAGCGGCTCAGCGCTTCCATCAACTGGCTGAAGTAGCGTGGGCCGATCAGCGTCGCATCGCCCTTGCCCATGCTGCCCAACAGATTGCCCAGGGCCTTGTACTGTTCGGGGTGATGGGCCATCAGCAGGTATTTGCAGCGCGAGTGGAAGTCGGTGAGGGCGCGGCGGGTCAGGCCTTGCTTGAGCAACGCCTGCCAGTCGCGATAGACGTAGACCCGGGTCAGGAAGTTTTCCCGCAGTACCGGGTCGTTCAGGCGTCCGGCTTCTTCCACCGGCAGATTGGGATGCTGTGCGCAGAATGCCTGGGCATAGATTCCCCGGCCGCCGTTTCGGTGGGGAATGCCGTTGGCCTGGTACACCTTGACCCGCTCCAGACCACAGGATGGTGAGTTCTGCATGAAGATATAGCCACAGATATCGTCTACCTGGGCCGCCATGCGCTCGCCATATTCCGCCAGGGGCAGGGTGACATCCAGGCTGGCATCCACGGTGCCTACGGCCCGGGGTTGCTCGGGGTCGCCGACCAGTCGAATAGGTTCGCGGGGGGTGCCCATGCCGATTGCAACTTCCGGACACAGAGGCACGAAATCGAAGTAGTCACTGAGTACTCGGCTGCACAGGCGAGACTCCTTGTGCCCACCGTTGTAGCGGACCTCGACGCCCATCAGGCAGGCGCTGATGGCAATTTTCGGCTTGGCGGACATGGTGCAACCTCCGGGGTTTACCTGTACAAAAAAGTAACGCTGTACAACTTTTCTTCATCATAGAATTAAAGTTGTACAAGTCAAATTATTTGTATAGGTATTGCCTGGTAGGTTGTCGGGTTATTTCCAGCCCATTCGCCAGTCGCTGTCGTTGAGCAGGGTTTGCCAGCTCATGCGCTGGCTGCGTCGGGTGAGTACGGCTTGCAGTTCGATGTCCAGCACAGTGCCTTCTTCGTCGCAGAAAAGCTCAGTGACCAGGAAGTGTTTCTCACGGCGTTGCGGGTGGGCTGCTGTCCACTTCGACAGCAGCAGTTTGCGCGGGTTGAGGCGATTCACTGCAGGCTCTCGTGGAGCCGGCGCGCGGCCTCCTGCCCGCTCAGCCAGGCGCCTTCGACGCGGCCGGACAGGCACCAGTCGCCGCAAACGTACAGGCCCAGATCGGCGTCGGCCAGGGCGCCCCATTCATGGCTGGTGGCCGGGCGGGCGTAGAGCCAGCGGTGGGCCAGGCTGAAGGTGGGGGCGGGCATGACGCTGTGCAGCAGCTCGGCGAAGGCACCGTGCAGTTGTTCGGTCACGGCTTCTTTCGAGAGGTCGATGTGCTGCCGGCTCCAGGCGCTGGTGGCATGCAGGACCCAGGTGTCGAGGTGGCTGTCGCGCCCGGGCTTGCTGCGGTTGCGGGCCAGCCAGTCCAGCGGGCTGTCCTGGACGAAGCAGCCTTCCATGGGGGTTTCCAGAGGGGTATCGAAGGCCAGGGCGACGGCCCAGGTCGGGTCCATTTTCACCCCGGCGGCGACACCCGCAAGCTTCGGCGCGGCGGCCAGCAGGGCAGTGGCCTGTGGTGCCGGCGTGGCGATCACGACGTGGCTGAAAGGGCCGTGGGTGAAACCTTCGGCGTCCTGCAGATGCCAATGCTGTTCGCCGCGGAAGACTTCGGTGATGCGGCAGGCGAAGTGGGCCTCGAGGTCGCCGATCAGCGCGCGGGTGATGGCGCTCATGCGGGGAGTGCCGACCCAGCGGGTCTGTTCATCCGGCGAGGGGCTGAGCTGGCCGCCGTGGGAGTTGTAGAGTTGTGGCGTCCATTCGGCGACCCAGCCCTTGGCTTGCCAGCGCTGGACTTCGGTGACGAAACGACGGTCACGGGCGGTAAAGTACTGGGCTCCCAGGTCCAGGCTGCCGGCATCGCTGCGTTTGCTCGACATGCGCCCGCCGCTGCCGCGGCTTTTATCGAAAAGGTGGACGGTATGCCCGGCATCTCGTAGCGCCTGGGCGGCGGAGAGTCCGGCGATGCCGGTACCAATGATTGCGATGGGTACTGTCATAGGGGCCTCGTTTACCTTTCTGTACAGATTACGCCGCCGCCAAAACCTGTACAATATTGTTTTTTGGTATAGCTTTCGGCGTCATCGGTTGTTCAGGTTGTCTATCGTTAAAACACAGCCTGTCCGATTGAAAAGATCCCTGCTTATAAAAATAGACTAGTGATTCGGGTAAAACGCCACGCGAGGAAGATGTCATGCATATATTGCTGACCGGCGGTACTGGTTTGATCGGGCGTGCCCTGTGTCGTCACTGGCAGGCCCAGGGTCACCAGTTGAGTGTATGGACTCGCCAACCCGATAAGGTTGCCGCCCTGTGCGGTCCCCAGGTGCGGGCTGTCAAGACGCTGCAAGAGCTGGACCAGATCCCGGTGGACGCGGTGATCAACCTGGCCGGGGCGCCGATCGCCGATCGGCCCTGGAGCCACAAGCGCAAGGCGCTGCTTTGGCACAGCCGCATCGCCCTGACCGAAACCCTGCTGGCCTGGCTCGAAAGCCGCGAACACAAACCCGGTGTGCTGGTGTCGGGCTCGGCGGTGGGCTGGTACGGCGACGGTGGAGAACGGGAACTGAGCGAGGATTCGCCCCCGGTCAACGAGGACTTTGCCAGCCAGTTGTGCATAGCCTGGGAAGAAACTGCCCAGCGCGCCGAAGCCATGGGCGTGCGTGTGGTGCTGGTGCGCACCGGTTTGGTGCTGTCGCCCGAGGGCGGCTTTTTGTCGCGCCTGCTGCTGCCCTTCAAGCTGGGGCTGGGCGGGCCGATCGGCAACGGCCGGCAATGGATGCCGTGGATTCATATCGACGATCAAATCGCCCTGATTGATTTTCTTGTGCATCAGCCTGGGGCACAGGGTCCTTATAATGCCTGCGCGCCAAAACCGGTGCGCAACCGCGAGTTCGCCAAGACCTTGGGGCGGGTGCTGCACCGGCCCGCACTGATACCGCTGCCGGCGTTTTTCCTGCGCCTGGCCTTGGGTGAATTGTCGTTGCTGTTGCTGGGAGGCCAGCGTGCCGTTCCCGCGCGGTTGCTGGAAGCGGGTTTCACTTTCCGGTTCACTGATTTGCCTGCGGCCCTGGATGCCTGTGTCCAGCCGCCTCTGAAATAGGACGTTGCATGACCGATCACGCGTTGCTCCTGGTCAACCTGGGTTCGCCGGCTTCCACTTCGGTGGCGGACGTGCGCAGCTACCTCAACCAATTCCTCATGGACCCTTATGTGATCGACCTGCCCTGGCCGGTCCGACGTTTGCTGGTGTCGCTGATCCTGATCAAGCGGCCAGAGCAATCGGCCCATGCCTACGCGTCGATCTGGTGGGAAGAGGGTTCGCCGCTGGTGGTGCTCAGCCGGCGTCTGCAGAAGGTAATGAGCGAGCAGTGGAAGCAGGGGCCGGTCGAGCTGGCGATGCGTTATGGCGAACCTTCGATCGAGTCGGCGCTGCTCAAGCTGGTGGCACAGGGACAGAAGAAGATTACCCTGGCACCACTTTACCCACAGTTCGCCGACAGCACGGTGACCACCGTGATCGAAGAGGCCAGGTGCGTGGTGCGCGAGCGCAAGCTGGACGTGCAATTCAGCGTGCTACAGCCGTTCTACGATCAGCCTGAGTACATCCAGGCCCTGGCGGCCAGCGCCAAGCCATACCTGGCCCGGGAGCATGATCATCTGTTGCTCAGCTTTCACGGCCTGCCGGAACGCCACCTGACCAAGCTCGACCCGACCGGCCAGCATTGCTTCAAGGACGCCGACTGTTGCCGCAATGCTTCGCCGGCGGTGCTGGCCACCTGTTACCGCGCCCAGTGCATGCGCACCGCATCGGCTTTGGCCGAGCACTTGGGATTGGCGGATGGCACCTGGTCGGTGTCGTTCCAGTCTCGTCTGGGACGGGCCAAGTGGATCGAGCCCTACACCGAGGCGCGGCTTGATGAATTGGCCAAGCAGGGAGTAAAGAAAGTCATGGTGATGTGCCCGGCATTTGTCGCCGACTGCATCGAAACCCTGGAGGAGATCGGTGATCGCGGTCGCGAGCAGTTTCGCGAGGCGGGAGGGGAGGACCTGGTGTTGATCCCTTGCCTGAATGACGACCCACAATGGGCCAAGGCCTTGAACGCCTTGTGCGAGCGAGCGCCGCTGGCGTTGTAAATAGCTTCGCCGGCAAGCCGGCTCCTGCGGGGGAGACAGCTTGCCGGCGAAGGGTTCTCTAGATCAACGGCTCATCGGCCTTCTTGTTCTTCCAGCCGTCGTTCCCCGGCAGCACCAGGTTCAGCACGATGGCGACAACGGCGCACAGGGCGATGCCTTTGAGGCCGAAATCATCCGGACCGGTACCGGTTCCCACCAGCACGCCGCCAATGCCGAACACCAGGGTCACCGAGACGATCACCAGGTTGCGGGCTTCGCCCAGGTCGATCTTGTGGCGGATCAGGGTGTTCATCCCCACCGCAGCGATCGAGCCAAACAGCAGGCAGAGAATCCCGCCCATCACTGGCACCGGGATGCTTTGCAGCAGCGCGCCGAACTTGCCGATAAAGGCCAGGGTGATGGCGAAGACCGCCGCCCAGGTCATGATTTTCGGGTTGTAGTTCTTGGTCAGCATCACCGCGCCAGTGACTTCGGCGTAGGTGGTGTTGGGCGGCCCGCCGAACAGGCCGGCAGCGGTGGTGGCGATGCCGTCACCGAACAGGGTGCGGTGCAGTCCGGGCTTCTTCAGGTAGTCGCGGCCGGTGACGCTGCCGACCGCAATCACGCCACCGATGTGCTCGATGGCCGGTGCCAGGGCGACCGGGACGATGAACAGGATCGCCTGCCAGTTGAACTCCGGTGCGGTGAAGTGCGGCAGCGCCAGCCAGGGGGCGGCGGCGATCTTCGCGGTGTCCACCACGCCGAAGTAGAACGACAGGGCAAACCCCACCAGCACGCCGGAAATGATCGGCACCAGGCGAAAGATGCCTTTGCCGAACACCGCGACGATCAGGGTGGTGAGCAGCGCCGGCATCGAGATCATCATCGCCGTCTGGTAATGAATCAGCTCGCTGCCGTCACCGGCCTTGCCCATGGCCATGTTGGCGGCGATGGGGGCCATGGCCAGGCCGATGGAAATGATCACCGGGCCAATGACCACCGGCGGCAGCAGGCGGTCGATGAAACCGGTGCCCTTGATCTTCACGGCCAGGCCGAGAAAGGTGTAGACGAAGCCCGCCGCCATTACCCCGCCCATGGTCGCGGCGAGGCCGAACTGGCCCTTGGCGAGAATGATCGGGGTGATGAAGGCAAAGCTCGACGCCAGGAAGACCGGCACCTGGCGCCCGGTCACCACCTGGAACAACAGAGTCCCGAGACCCGCCGTGAACAGCGCCACGTTCGGGTCGAGACCGGTGATCAGCGGCATCAACACCAGGGCACCGAAGGCCACGAAGAGCATCTGGGCGCCAGACAGTACCTGGCGCCAGAGCGGATCGTTGAACTCGTCCTGCATGATCAGGAATCCTTCTGCTTGGTGCCGAAGATCTTGTCACCGGCATCACCCAGGCCAGGAATGATGTAGCCATGCTCGTTGAGCTTCTGATCGATGGAAGCGGTGTAGATGGTCACGTCCGGGTGCGCCTGCTCGACGGCGGCGATGCCCTCGGGGGCGGCCACCAGGACCATGGCGCGGATGTCACGGCAGCCGGCCTTTTTCAACAGGTCGATGGTGGCGACCATGGAACTGCCGGTGGCCAGCATCGGGTCGATGATCATCGCCAGGCGCTCGTCGATTTCCGGTACCAGTTTTTCCAGGTAAGTGTGGGCTTGCAGGGTTTCCTCATTGCGCGCCACGCCTACGGCGCTGACCTTGGCGCCCGGGATCAGGCTCAGCACGCCTTCGAGCATGCCGATGCCGGCACGCAGGATTGGTACCACGGTAATCTTCTTGCCGGCGATCTTCTCGACCTGGACAGGGCCGCACCAGCCTGGAATCTCGTAGCTTTCCAGGGGCAGGTCTTTGGTGGCTTCGTACGTCAGCAGGGCACCGACTTCCTGAGCGAGCTCGCGAAAGTTCTTCGTGCTAATGTCTGCGCGGCGCATAAGGCCAAGTTTGTGTCGGATCAGCGGATGGCGGATCTCACGGATGGGCATAGGGAAAGGCTCCGGCGGCGGGCAAAAAAAACGGCCTAGATTAATCTATCCGGGGTTGTTGTCCTATAGACATAAAGTACGTTAGTCCAGAAACGCTTGATCTGACCGGGCCGGATGCGTACCTTTGCCCGCTTTTCCGAAACTGCCACCCCTTGGAGAGCGCCATGTCCGCTGATCTCGAGCATATCCGTCAAATCATGCGCGAGGCTGACTGCCTGTACACCGAAGCTGAAGTCGAGGCGGCCATCGCCCGGGTCGGTGCACAAATCACTGAAGAACTGGCTGAGCGCAATCCGGTGGTGTTCTGCGTCATGAACGGTGGCCTGATCTTCGCGGGCAAGCTGCTGACCCACCTGCGCTTTCCCCTGGAAGCCTCCTACCTGCACGCTACCCGCTACCGCAACGAAACCAGCGGCGGTGAGCTGTTCTGGAAGTCCAAGCCGGAAGTCTCCTTTATCGACCGCGACGTGCTGATCATCGACGACATCCTCGATGAAGGTCACACCCTGGGCGCGATCATCGACTTCTGCAAACACGCCGGCGCCCGCGCCGTGCACACGGCCGTGCTGATCGACAAGGACCACGACCGCAAGGCCCGTCCGGACCTCAAGGCCGACTACATGGGCCTGCCTTGCGTGGACCGCTACGTGTTCGGCTACGGCATGGACTACAAGGGCTACTGGCGTAACGCTGCCGGCATCTATGCCGTCAAGGGCATGTAAGCGATGACCGGGCCGAGCTTTCTCGATCAAGCGTTGTTCAGCGACCTGGCTGAGAAAGCCGCGGCCAACCCCCGCGGTCGTCAGCACCACAACTTCCATGCCATGGAAGAGCCTTGCCACCGCATGGCGGTGGGGCTGCAACCCTCCACTTATGTTCCGCCGCATCGCCACCTGAGCGCTGACAAGGCCGAGACCCTGCTGGTGCTCAAGGGGCGCCTGGGCGTGCTGATTTTCGATGAAGCGGGCCAGGTCCAGGGCAAGCGGGTGCTGCAGGCCGGCGGCGACTGCGTCGGTGTGGACTTGCCGGCCGGGGTTTTCCACGGCCTGGTGGTGCTGGAGCCCGACAGCCTGATGTTCGAATGCAAGGCCGGCCCTTATCGCCCAGTGGGCGAGGGTGAGCAGGCCAGTTGGGCGCCCCGTGAAGGCGAGCCCGGCGTGGCCGAATACCAGGCCTGGATGCGCGCCCACTTCGACTGAACAGGCCCGCGCCAGAGACAGCGGCCTACCGTCGGTAACGGTGCAAGATTTGCGGTAAAAACCCGTGCTAGAGTGCTCGGCCCTTGTCTGGAGCCTGTCATGAGCCTGTTGATTCGCAGTAGCGCGGCCCTTCTTCTGTGCTTGAGCCTGCCCCTGGCAGCCGCCCCGGCCCCCTTGCACGGGCAGTTCCTGCCTCCCGATGATCTGACCCTGCGCGACAGCGTTCCGCAACAGCAGCAGTTGTTGCAGGTCACCGAGTATTCGGTGGTGATCGGCAGCCAGCGCCAATCGAACCAGCAACCGATTCCCGTGACTTCGCCAGTGTGGGTGAGGCTCAAGGGCAAGCCGTTGAACAAGGGCGCCACCATCAGCCAGGTGCTGGTGAACTTCGACGGTGAAAGCAAAAGCCTGAAAAAGCCGCAATTCGATGCCAAGAGCCGGACCCTGACCCTGTATTACCCGCTGGCCCAGTACCGAGCGGTGATGGACCTGTTGCGCAATGACACGGTGTATTGCCAGTTCCTCAGCTATGCCAACGGGCACATCTGGGCTGACCTGCATACTGGCAGCGTGCGTTCGCGTTGAGGCCATATGCGGGCTGGAGGTAAACTGCCCGCCCCGTGAAATGTCTGCGAGCTGGAGTCGGCAATGCGTAAAGATAAGAAACAAGTGATTGGTGACGAGATCAGCGACGAGCAGATCAAGTTGTTCCTCGATTTCGAGCCGGTCGATGCAACTTCGCCGTCCCTGCACAAGCTGATCAAGGCCTATCGTGGCCTGCGCATCGATGATTTCGAACGCTTCCTGACCTTCTTCGTCGAAGCTGGTTTCGACCTGGATGGCAAGGATGAGCACGGCCAGACCTTCGTCGACCTGATCCGCGATCAGCGCAACGCCGCCGACTACATCGAGCTGATGGACAACGCCCGCGGCTGATCTTCTCGCCAGGCATAAAAAAACGCCCCGTCCTGCGAAGGACGGGGCGTTTTTCATTCAGCGCGGATCAGGCGCAGCTTTCGGTTTCCTTGCTTGGCTCGACCAGCTCCAGGCTCAGGTTGTTTTCGCTGTTGATCTGGTGGTACAGCGTTGCGTCGGTTTCCAGGACCTTTTCCCGTGCCGGGAAGATTTCCTTGAGCTTGGCAGCCCATTCGCCGCTGGCCTTGGCCGGGAAGCAGCGCTCGATCAGCTCCAGCATGATCGAAACGGTCACCGAGGCACCTGGCGAGGCGCCGAGCAGGGCGGCCAGAGAGCCGTCCTTGGCTGCCACCAGTTCGGTACCGAACTGCAGGATGCCGCCTTTCTTCGGATCCTTCTTGATGATCTGCACCCGCTGGCCGGCCACCTCCAGGCGCCAGTCCTCGGCCTTGGCCTCGGGGTAGAAGCGGCGCAGGGATTCCAGGCGCTGCTCCATGGACTGCATGACTTCGCTGACCAGGTACTTGGTCAGGTCCATGTTGTCCCGGGCCACGGCCAGCATCGGGCCGATGTTGCCGGCGCGTACCGACATCGGCAGGTCGAGGAACGAGCCGTGCTTGAGGAACTTGGTGGTAAAGCCGGCATAAGGCCCGAACAGCAGGGACTTCTTGCCTTCGACCACGCGGGTGTCCAGGTGCGGCACGGACATCGGTGGCGAGCCCACGGCCGCCTGGCTGTAGACCTTGGCCTGGTGCTGCTTGACTACTTCCGGGTTGTCGCAACGCAGCCACTGGCCGCTCACCGGGAAACCGCCGAAGCCCTTGCTTTCCTCGATGCCCGAGGCCTGCAGCAGGGGCAGGGCCGCGCCACCGGCGCCGAGGAACACGAACCTGGCGTCGACTTCGCGGGTACTGCCGCTGTTGACGTCCTTGATGCTCACGGTCCAGCAGTTGGCCTTGTTGCGCTTGAGGCCAGTGACACGCTTGCAGTACTTGACCTGGGCATCGGGAGCGCTGGTCAGGTGCTTGAGCAACTGGTTGGTCAGGGCGCCGAAGTTGACGTCGGTACCGTTGAGCACGCGAGTGGCGGCGATGGTTTCGTCCGCTGGGCGGCCCGGCATCATCAGCGGCATCCACTCGGCCATCTTGGCCTTGTCTTCGGTGTATTCCATGTCCGCGAAGGCATGGTGCTGGCTCAGTACTTCAAAGCGCTTCTTGAGGAAGGAAACGCCTTTTTCGCCCTGTACGAAGCTCAGGTGCGGCACGGGGCTGATGAAGGACTTGGACGAGCCGAAGGTGCCTTTCTTGGTCAGGTAGGACCAGAACTGCTTCGACACCTCGAACTGGGTGTTGATGTGCACGGCTTTCTTGATGTCGATGCTGCCATCGGCGGCCTGTGGCGTGTAGTTCAGCTCACAGAGGCCGGCGTGGCCGGTACCGGCGTTGTTCCACGGGTTGGAACTTTCCGCGGCACCCGAATCCATCAGCTCGACGACTTCCAGCTTGATCGCGGGGTCGAGCTCTTTGAGCAGTACAGCAAGGGTGGCACTCATGATGCCGGCCCCGACCAATACGACGTCTACTGCTTCGTTATGCGCCATTAACGCGTCTCCAAAATCTGCAGCACCAAATTGACGGCATGGCTGCCAGGAGTGACGGGGCGGTTCACGTAATGCCCCAGGTTACCCATGGCCAGGATCGCCATGTCCGAATCTTCGCAATTTTTTGCAACTACCACGGACGCTGCCAACCGGGCCTCAAGGTGCGTATGAACGCATCTCGGGGAGCCTCGGGCAATTCGACTTATGGTCGATACATCCGCTCGTGCAACCAAATCCGTCAGCGGACAGGCTTCAAGCACCAGTTCTTGAGGAGTGCTCGGTCCTGTGTAATCGGGCTGTTGTAGAGGCCAATGGTGCCAGTTCAGACGCAAAACTATTCATTTGCTCGCCACACTCTTGTGAAGTTGTGAAAACCCGTTTTTTCACGCTCTTTTGAAGACGTGAACCTCAAAAAAGGGCTGCCTCAGCCTGGCACCTGGCCCGCGCGGTGATGCCGGCAAAGGATGCGGGCACGACGGGCAAACAGCTTTAAGTGGCCGAGCAACGGCAGCTCTGCAGTTTCGCGAAAAGTGGAGGTTTGCAAGGTGAACAGCAAGCACGCCAGCTTCACTCGAACTGTGTGGGCGGCTCTCTGTGGGCGGTGCGGGGTGCCAAAGCAGTGGCGTTGGCGGTACTGCGAGGCCCGATCAGGAGACGTCCTTATAATCGGGGGGAGATTGTAACGAAGAAATGCGCAGAAATGATCCTGTTTCGCGACTTTTATTAGGCTTTTGGTCAGGTGGCCAGTATCGGTTGCACCCGGGAGCGAGCGCAGCGCGGGCTGACCCGGGCGCTGGCGGGCAGCGCCTGGTGCAACCAGTTCAGGCGAATTTCCTGGATTTCCACCCAGCCATCGCCTACCGGGGCCAGCAGGCAGTGCTTGAAGGCCTGGCAACGTCCCTGGCTGTCCAGCAGGGCGAAGCTGCGAAACTGTTGACGCGGGGCGAACAGGGAGCGGAGGAAGTTCATGACCAGGTACCTGAATGTGTCATTGACGATAAGAATGCCCTTGAGCCGTTACATCATGATGTATTGCCAGTGAACGGCAGGTTACAGGAACCCGGTTGTACGGGACCTGTCTGAGTCTTGACTAAGTCATGCCTGGCGCTGGTTTGCCGTCCTTGTGCACCGCTATACTGCGGGCCTGTTTGTGCCTGATTCCTGGAGAGATGAGCATGTTGCAACGCCTGTTGTTCGGTTTGATCACTGTGACCAGCCTGTCGCTGGTGGGTTGCGCCCACAGCCCGCAACAACTGAGCCCGGAGCCCAAGCTCACTGCCCAGCTGGCGCCTGTCGGCCATGGCCAGCCGGTGGTGGTGAAAGTGGTTGATGGACGTCCTTCGCCGACCCTGGGCACCCGTGGCGGCCTGTACCCGGAAACCAGTGCCATCACCGTGCAGAGCGCGCAGATCCTGCCCAAGCTGCAGGCCCAGGCCGAAGCGGCAGTGCGCCTGCTGGGCTTTACCCCGACCGCCGGTGGCGCCAACGCCCCTCAGTTGACCGTGACCCTGGCCGAGCTCAAGTACCAGTCGCCTAAAGAAGGCCTGTACGTGACCGAGGCTACCATCGGTGCCACCTTCCGCTCGGATGTGCAGAACGCCAACCGTCGTTACAGCGGCCGTTACGGTGCTTCCCTGGACCAGCGTTTCGGCATGGCGCCGAACCAGGACACCAATACCAAGCTGGTGGGTGATGTGCTCAGCGATGCCCTGACCCGCCTGTTCAAGGATCCGACCGTGGGCCAGATCCTCGGCGAGTAACCCGCGCCTGGCTGGGGTTTGAGCCCTGGCCAAGCAACGAAAAAGCCCGGCTGCCTGATGGCGCGCCGGGCTTTTTTATGGGCGCGGATCAGGCCGCCTCGACGTAGAAGTCCAGCATGCTGACGCCTGTCAGCAGGTCTGTTTCCGGCAGGTCCGCGTGCTGGTGGCCGCCCAGGGCGCAATACACCAGCCAGTGCCGGTCCTGCACGTTGAACGCCAGGGCGCCCACCAGCGCCTGCTGTTCTTCACTGGGGGCGATCAGGTAAAGGCGGTCCTGGTTTTCGGCGTGCAGCATGACAAGCTCCGTGGGTTTCGAGGGGCGACAGACTGGCTTGTTTAGATGACGAAAAGATGACGCTTTAAATTAATGGACCGGCGTCTCGTTACTGGTCGGAAAGCCCCCGCGTTTTGTCGGGGATTGAGTAGAATCCGCGCCGCGGGTGCACTCGACGGCCCGTATACGGCTTTCCTCCGAGGTTCATGATGTCGCTGCAACTGATTTGGTCGATGTTCAACGCCCATCCCGCCAAACTGATCAACCTGCTTGCCCTGCTGTTCGCCTGCCCAGGCAGCTGGCTGCTGCACGCCACCCGCCGTCGTGAACTGCGGGCCCTGGCCAATCTGGCCGTGCAGAGCGAGGGACGGGCGGTGGATCAGCCGCTGCTGATGCTGGATCCCGCAACCTTGCGCATCAATAGGTTTTTCTACCGCTTCGGCTTCGCCTGCCTTGGCCTGGCGTTGCTGGTGTCCTGGATCAGCACCCGGTTCTGATCAACCCCCAGGTTGCAGAAACGACAACGGCGCCCGCAGGCGCCGTTGTGCTTTCCAGTCCGGCCGTTACAGCGCCAGACCGGCCTTGACCCGATACTGGTTGCGCACCGGATTGGCGTATTGCAGTACCAGGTACGGCCGGTGTTCTGCCGGGCAGGCATCCAGCCGGCGCTGCCATTCCTGTTCGGCCTTGGCCAGCTCCTGGGCCGGGAAGACCTCGGCGGCCGTTGGCACCTGCAGTTGTGGATCGGCATCGCTCCACTGGGCATAGGCCAGGTAGTGCACCGGGAACAGGCGGTAGCCGCCGAGGATCTGCCGGTCCATTTCCATGGCCAGTTGCTTGGTGTCCTCGAAGGATTCGCTGATGGGCGCGGCGAAGTTTACGTGGACCCGGCCTTTATAGCCGGTGATGCCCTTGGCGATGCTCACGTCATCCTCGCCTGGTGCCTTGGTATAGGTGCCGGTGGTGGCGCGGATGTACAGCTCGCGGGCCTTGGCCTGGTCGCAGGGGTCGTATTCGTAGCTGATGGACACCGGCGTCAGGTTCAACGACTGGATGACCTCGCCGAACGGCTCGTCCTTGCGGCTCATGTGGAACATCTTGAGGATCGCCGACTCGGTGCGATCGTCGCCATCCTTGGCCCGGCCCTCGGCCTGGGCGATCCAGATCGACTGGCCGTCGTTGCGGATCGAATGGTTGATATAGGCCGACAGCAGCTGGTAGGCCGCGAGCTTTTCCCGGCGACCGCTGATGGAACGGTGCACGATGAAACTCTTGTTCAGGCGCATCAGATCGCTGACAAACGGTTTCTGCAGCAGGTTGTCGCCAATGGCGATGCGTGGCGTCGGCAGGCCGGCGTGGTACACCGCGTAGTTGACGAAGGCCGGGTCCATGACGATGTCGCGGTGGTTGGCCAGGAACACATAGGCGGTGCCCGACTTGAACTGCTCGACGCCGGTGTAGGTCACGCCGTCGGTGGCCCGCTCGATGGTGTGGTCGACGTAGAATTCGACCTTGTCCTGCAGGGTGGCCACCGAAGTGACCCCGGCAAACTCACGGCGCAGGCGGTGAGCGATCAGGGGTTTGAGCAGCCAGCCGAAAGTCTTGGCAAAACGCGGGAAGCGAAAGTGGGTGAGGATATCTAGAAACGCCTTGTCACCGAGCAGCCGGGCCAGCACCGCTGGTACTTCGCTGTCGTGGTAAGGTCGGATGGCATCGAATTCGCCCATCATGCTCTCTTGTTAGAAACGGCTAGGGTAAGAAAAGGTTCGGATCGAAAAAAAGCCGGGCACGGTCTGAAAATTCAGCTCAAACAAAAAAAGCCCTGCAAATAGACCGGCGATTATACGCATAAGTCACTCTGGAGACGGCGATGCTGGAAACCGACCATTATCAGTGCCCTTACTGTGGTGAACAGGCAGAGGCGGTGCTGGACCTGTCTGGCGGCGACCAGACCTATATCGAAGACTGCCCGGTGTGCTGCCGGCCCATTGTATTCACCCTGCAAACCGACGGTCGGGAATGGATGCTCGACGTTCACAGTGAAAACGACTGAATGGGGAGTGGCCCTTATGCAGCGCATCTACGAGCCGGAAAACCTACTGGAAGGCGAGTTGCTCCAGTGCATGCTGGCCAGCGAGGGGATCGAGGCCCATCTGCAGGGGCGCGATCTGTTGGGCGGGGCAGGGGAGCTGCCGCTGTTCGGGCTGCTGGGGCTGGCGGTGGAAAACCACCAGGCGCAACAGGCGCGAGAGCTGATCGCTGCGTACAATGCGGCCCTGCCGTTGCCCTTTGATGAACCGGACAATTTTGCCGGGGTGCTGGTCTGTTAGGCTGAGCGCCGATTTGCCGAGAGTTGTATTGCCCCATGTGTGGACGTTATGCCCTGTTTCGCTGGAACCCCGCGTTTGCCGCCTTGCCGGGATTTCCCGCCGACCAGAAGGCGCAGTGGAACATCTCGCCCAATGATTCGGTGCTGATCCAGCGCGCGGAAAACGGCCAGCGCACCCTGGCCCGGGCCCGCTGGGGGCTGACACCGCCGTGGCTCACGGACCTTTCCCGGACGCCCGCCCATGCCCGGGCGGAAACCCTGGCGGAGCAGCCGATGTTTCGCCAGGCCTTTCGCGAGCGGCGCTGCCTGCTGCCGGCCAATGGTTTCTACGAATGGCGCGGCGGCACCCGCAAGCGCCCCTACTGGCTGACACCGGGGGAAGGTTCGTCGATCTTTTTTGCCGCGATATGGGAGGCCTACCCGGTGCAGGAGCAGGTCTGGCTGAGCACTGCAGTGGTAACCCAGGCGGCTTCCAATCTGCGCCGCCCGCTGATCCTCGATGCCGCCGGCCAGCAAGCCTGGCTCGATCCCGAAACCCCCTTGCATGCCCTGCAAGCCTTGCTGGCCAGCCCGCCGGCAGCCCTGCGCGAGCGGGTCCTGGCCAACCTGGTCAATGACCCCAAGCTCAACGGCCCCGAGTGCCTGACCCCCGCCTGAAGCATCAACTGCAGGAGCTGGCTGCAGGAGCTGGCTTGCCAGCGAAGAGGCCCCCTGGTTTGCTGCCCAAGCCAGGATCGCTTTCGCCGGCAAGCCGGCTCCTACAGGTCCGTGATTAGACTTTGAACTGGTTGATCAGGCGTCGTTGCTGTTCGGCGAGCTTGGTCAGCCCGGCGCTGGCCGCACTGGACTCATCGGCACCGCCCGCCACTTCATTGGCCACCTGGCCGATATTGATCACATTGCGGTTGATGTCCTCGGCCACCGCGCTCTGCTCCTCGGCGGCGCTGGCGATCTGGGTGTTCATGTCGTTGATCACCGACACCGCCTGGGTGATGGTTTCCAGGGCCTGGGCCGCCTTGGCCGCGTGTTCCACACTCTGGTCGGTCTTGTGCTGGCTGTCCTCCATCACCCGCACCACTTCCCGGGTGCCCTGTTGCAGTTGCTGGATCATCGACTGGATTTCTTCGGTGGCCTGCTGGGTTTTCTGCGCCAGGTTGCGCACCTCGTCGGCAACCACCGCAAAGCCCCTGCCTTGCTCGCCGGCCCGGGCCGCCTCGATTGCCGCGTTAAGCGCCAGCAGGTTGGTCTGCTCGGCAATCCCGCGAATGGCGATGAGGATGGCGTTGATGTTCTCGCTGTCCTTGGCCAGGGTCTGCACCACGCCCACCGCACGGCCGATTTCCTCGGCCAGGGCGCCGATGGCGCTGGAGGTGTCGCGCACGATCTGCATGCCCTGGCTTGCGGCCTGGTCGGCGTGGCTGGCGGCTTGCGCGGCCTGGGTGGCATTGCGCGCGACGTCCTGGGCGGTGGCGGTCATTTCGTGCACCGCGGTGGCTACCTGATCGATTTCAACCATTTGCTTGTGCACGCCCTGGTTGGTGCGAATGGCGATGTCTGCGGTGTGTTCCGAAGAATCGCTGACGCTCTGAACCGAGGTCACCACTTGGCTGATCATCGCCTGCAGCTTGGCCAAAAAGGTGTTGAAGCCTTTGGCGATGGAGCCCAGCTCGTCAGCGCGATCGCTGGTCAGGCGTCGGGTCAGGTCGCCTTCGCCCTGAGCGATGTCGTCGAGCATTGCCACCATCTGCCGCAGCGGCCGGGCAATGCCGTGGCCCACCAGCCAGATCACCAGCAAGCCGAGGCCGGCAATCACCAGCCCGACCATGGCCATGCCGAAGGTGTCGGCCTTGCGTTGTTCGGCCAGGTCACCTTGCAGTTTGTCGAGGTCGGCCATCACCGCGCTCAGCGGCAGTTGCAGCATCAGGGTCCAGTGCGCATCGGTCTGGCCGATGCCGAAGGGCAGGTACAGGCTGATGGTGCCGTTGGCCTGGTCGACGTCGTAGGTCACTTCGCCGCGCTTGAGGCTGGACAGCTTGGTCAGTGCATCACTGCTGAGCACGTCGCTGACTTTTTCACCGAACTTGCTCGAGTCCTTGGTATAGGCGACCAGGCGACCGTTGCCGCCGATCAGGGCCATGTGCCCGGCGCCGCCGTAGAGCTTCTGGTTGGCTCCCACCAGCATGTCCTGGATGAAGTTCACTGACAGGTCGGCACCCACGATGCCCTGGAACTTGCCTTTGAGCAGGATCGGCTGAATAAAGGAGGCCAGCATCACCACCTTGTCGCCGACCTTGTAGGGAGCGGGGTCGATGGCGCAAGGCTTTAGGCTGTCCTGGGAGCAGAGGTAGTACTCGCTGGCGCGCACGCCGGTGGAAAGCAGGGTCCGATCATTGACGTCGGCCAGTTTGTCCAGGCCCAGGCTGCCGTCCTCATTGCGGAACCACCAGGGCAGGAAGCGGCCGTTTGCTGCATCGATACCCACCACCGAAGTGCCTACGTAGGCAGCGTCGTCATGGTCGATGGCGCCGGGTTCCCAGCCAATGTACGCACCGAGGATCTTCGGGTTCTGGGTGACGTTTTCCTTGATCAGGGCAATCAGCTGTTCACGGCTCAGGCTCAGCCCGGCATGGCTTTGCGAGTCCTGGGTGCCCATCAGCGCATTGACCCGCACCAGGCCGCCGGCGATCAGCAGGGGCGCTTCCAGTTCGCGCTGGATCTGGCTGACCTGGGTCTGCGCCAGGCCGCTCAGGCGTTGTTCGATGACCTGTTCGAACTGGGCCTGGGTACGGTCTTGCACCATCTGCTGGGTCCTGGCCCCGGAGAACAGGGCGTACAGCACCAGGGCTGCAACCACGCTGAGAACGATGGCGCCGGCCAGGGCGGCGACGGAAAACTGGATCGACTTGAACTTCATAGAGGCTCCGGGCGCAGGAATTTAGGTCTGCCGAGCTGTATCGGCCGCTGCAGCGCTGGCCATTAGCCTTACACGGAAAAATGACTGTTTCAGGGAGCTTGATGTCGTTCTTGGCAAGCTGTGGGGGTAACCCGGGCGGGATTTGCGGGAGGAATGAATTTTCTCCTGCAAGGCAGATATGTATCTGAAATGCGACCGATTGCTGTTTTTACATCTGGCGCGGATACATTTCCGCCCTTAGGATACGCGCCACGTTTTCAGGGAGGTTTCATGATGAAGAAGTCATTGGTCGTATGTGCATTGAGTGCCGCAGTACTGCTCAGCGGTTGTGAAACGGTCAATACCACCAGCGGTGGCGTGGTCGGTGTGGATCGCAAGCAATCCATGTTCAGCATGGTTTCCAGCGCTGAAGTGAACCAGTCCTATGCCCAGTCCTATCAGCAGACTCTGGGTGAAGCCAGCAGCCAGGGCGTACTGGACAAGACCAGCGCCAACGCCAAGCGCCTGCAGGTCATTGCCAACCGCCTGATTGCCCAGGCGCCGACTTTCCGCCCCGACTGCGCGCAGTGGAAATGGGAAGTCAACCTGATCAAGAGCGACGAGCTCAACGCCAACTGCGGTCCTGGCGGCAAGATCATTTTCTACTCCGGGCTGATCGAGAAGCTCAAACTCACCGACGATGAAATCGCCGCGGTCATGGGCCATGAAATTGCCCACGCCCTGCGCGAGCACGGTCGCGAAGCCATGTCCAAGCAGTACGCGGTCGGTGCCGGCAAGCAGATCGCCACCTTGTTCGGCGTTCCGCAGGAAACCGTAGCCCTGGGCGACAACGGGGTGAACCTGCTGATGACCCTGCCCAACAGCCGCGAGAATGAAAACGAAGCGGACCTGATCGGCCTGGAACTGGCCGCCCGTGCCGGTTACAACCCGAATGCGGCCATCAGCCTGTGGAACAAGATGGGCCAGGCTGCCGGTGGCTCCGCGCCGCCCGAGTTCATGAGCACTCACCCGGCTTCCACCAGCCGTATCGCTTCCTTGCAGGCGGCGATTCCCAAGGTGATGCCGCTGTATCAGGCCGCCAAGAAGTCCTGATCCCTTCGCGTCATTGTCGATGATGCCATCGCCGGCAAGCCGGCTCCTACGGGTTGCGTAGGGGCCAGCTTGCCGGCGATTTCGTTTATACCCAGCCGCTGATCTGCATGGCCTTGTACACCGCCACCACGGCGAGGATGAAGAAGGCCGACGCCGCCAGGCGACGGATCAGGGTCAGGGGCAGCTTGTCTGCGGCGAAGTTGCCTGCCAGGACCACCGGTACGTTGGCAATCAGCATGCCCAGGGTGGTACCAATGATCACCAGCCACAGATCCGGGTACTGCGCCGCCAGCATGACGGTGGCGACCTGGGTCTTGTCACCGATTTCTGCCAGGAAGAAGGCGATCAGGGTGGTCAGGAATGGGCCGAACTTGCGTGCGGTATTGGCTTCGTCGTCGTCCATCTTGTCCGGAACCAGGGTCCACAGCGCGGTGGCGGTGAAGCTGGCGGCGAGGATCCAGTGCAGGGTCGAGTCCGAGAAGAAGCTGCCGAACCAGGCGCCTACCGCACCGGCCGCCGCGTGGTTGGCCAGGGTCGCGGCAACGATGCCGGCGATGATCGGCCAGGGTTTGCGAAAACGTGCGGCGAGAATCAGGGCAAGCAGTTGCGTCTTGTCGCCGATTTCGGCCAAGGCAACGATTGCGGTGGGAACGAGTAGGGAGTCCAGCATCATCAGGGTTTTCCTAAGGGGCGGGTCGACACGGCTATGACACGTACAGCCTTCCCGCCCCGGGTAAGGTGTGCGTGTCATAGGTCTTGTCAAACCCTGCGGTCCGTCTGTGCGGACTCTTGGGTCGCATGCGCCATGGTCTGTTGACCAAGTATGTTGACGCATGCCGGACGAGCGTGGCGCTCGTGGGAGACTACTCCCCTAGGACGGAGCGGATTCTGCCTAGGCAAAACCCTTTCGGCAAGCCTTGTTTGCGAAAAAGGATTTCAGCCGCGCTTGGCCCGATAAATGCGAAAGCCCTGGCCTTCGGCCTTGATCGCACAGGGCCCCAGGTGCTCTTCGATCAGCGGCTGGTAGCGCAGGAAGCTGTTGGCAACTACTCGCAGTTCTCCACCTTTTTGCAGATGTTTGGCTGCTTTTCGCAGCAGGTTTTCCGTTGCCTGGTAGTCGGTATGGACCCCGGTGTGGAAGGGCGGATTGGTCAGGATGCCGTTCAGCCCCATGGGCGCGGCGTCGATTCCGTCACCGGTCAGCACCTCGGCTTCCAGGCCGTTGGCCGCCAGGGTCAGGCGGCTGCTGGCGGCGGCGAAGGCGTCCACATCCAGCAGGGTCACGCGGCTGTCCGGGTAGCGGCGTTTCACGGTGGCCCCGAGCACTCCGGCACCGCAGCCGAAGTCCAGCAGGTGGCCGGCGGGCAGGTGGTCCAGGTGCTCCAGCAGCAGCGCGGTGCCGCGATCCAGCCGGCCATGGCTGAACACCCCCGGCAGGCTGATGACTTTCAGCGGGCCTTCGGCCAGCGGCAGTTCGTACTCATGGGCCAGGCTCTGCAGGGTGAGCGGTTCGGGAGCATTGGCCACCGTGACCTGCCACAGCTGGCAGTGCCGGGCGCTATCGAGCTTGCGCGGTTTGCCGAAGGGGTTGAGTTGCTTGGCCGCACTCTCCACGCCGCTGCGCTTCTCGCCCACCAGGTACAGTTCGCGCCCGGCCAGGCGCGAGGCCAGGGCGTTGAGCAGGTAGTCGGTGAGGTCCTTGGATTTGGGCAGGAACAGCACGGCGCTGTCGAAGGATTGGGCCGGTGCGTCTACGCCAAAGTGACTGCGGCCGGGAAAGCGCGCCTCCAGGGCTGCCTGGTCGCCGGCGTGCCAGCTCCAGCCCCGGGCATTGGGCAGGCGGCCCAGCAGATCGTCGGCGGCCAGGCCGGCCAGCAGCAGTGAGCCTTGAAACAATTCAGCCTGACGCAACAGTACTTCACTGCGTGTGTCCATGATCCGCCCCCGAAAAAAGTGGCGAAGTTTATCAACTCACGACCCGCAGCGGGGCGCCGCTGAAGAAGGCGTGGGCGTTTTCCGTCAATTGACCGACGATTCGCTGGCGGGCCTCGCGGCTGCCCCAGGCGTTGTGTGGAGTGACGATCAGGCGCGAAATGTCGCCGGCCAGCAGGGGGTTGCCAGCCACCGGGGGTTCGACGCTGAGCACATCGGTGGCTGCACCACCCAGGTGACCATTGCGCAATGCATCGGCCAGGGCCTGTTCATCGATCAGCCCCCCGCGGGCGGTGTTGACCACCAGGGCTCCGGGCTTGAGCAGGGCCAGTTCCCGGGCACCGATAAAGTGGCGGGTGTGCTCGTTGAGGGGGCAGTGCAGGGTCAGGGCGTCCACTTGCGGCAGCAGTTCCTCCAGCGGCAGGCGGTCCGGGCGGGTCGGGCGGCCTGGAATCTGCCCCAGCAGCACACGCATGCCAAAGGCTTCGGCCAGGCGGGCCACCGCGCTGCCCAGTTCGCCATTGCCCAGCAGGCCCAGGGTCTTGCCCGCCAGTTCGATGATCGGGTAGTCCAGCAGGCAGAACTGACTGGCCTGTTGCCAGCGCCCGGCAGCCACGGCCTGCTGGTAATCGGCGACCCGGGTGGCCAGGTTGAGCAGCAGCATCAGGGTGTGCTGGGCCACCGAGGGAGTGCCGTAGCCCTGGCAGTTGCTGACGGTGATCCCCTGCTTGCGGGCTGCGGCCAGGTCGACATTGTTGGTGCCGGTGGCGGCCACCAGGATCAGTTGCAGGTCGGGGCAGGCGGCCAGGGTTTCGGCTGTCAGTGCCACCTTGTTGCTGATGGCCACCCGGGCTCCCTGCAGGCGTTCGGCGACCTGTTCCGGCGCTGTGTGGGCATGTACTTGCAGAGGGCTGAAGCTGTCATGCAGCGCACCCAGGTCCAGGTCACCGAGGTCCAGTGAGCTGTGATCGAGGAAGACGGCGCGGCGATTGTTAGTCATGAACTGTACCTTTTGCACGAGGGTTCTAAGGCGTAATCTGCCGAGCCTAACAGATGAAATAATTAGACATACACAGGAGCCTGCATGTACTTCACCGAGTTCTTGACCGTTGCCCTCATCCATCTTCTGGCAGTGGCCAGCCCCGGCCCGGACTTCGCCGTGGTGGTGCGTGAAAGCGTGACCCACGGCCGTCGAGCCGGCACCTGGACCGCGCTGGGCGTGGGCTGCGCAATCTTCCTGCACGTGGGTTACTCGCTGCTGGGGATCGGCCTGATCGTTTCCCAGTCCATCGTTCTGTTCAACGCACTGAAGTGGCTGGCTGCGGCCTACCTGCTGTACATCGGCTACAAGGCCCTGCGTGCCCAGCCGGCCAAACCGGCGGCCGACGACCTGCACAAGGAAGCCGGGGTCCGCACTGCGCGTGGGGCCTTCACTTCAGGCTTTGTCACCAATGGCCTGAACCCCAAGGCGACGCTGTTCTTTCTCTCGCTGTTCACCGTGGTGATCAACCCGCATACGCCGCTGGCGATCCAGGCCGGGTATGGCGTGTATCTGGCGGTGGCCACCGCTGTGTGGTTCTGCCTGGTGGCCATGCTCTTCAGCCAGCAGCGGGTTCGTGCCGGCTTTGCCCGCATGGGCCACTGGTTCGACCGCACCATGGGCGCAGTGCTGATCGCCATCGGCGTGAAGCTGGCCTTCACCGAGATGCATTGATTGCGCTGAGCTGATTCAAGGCCGCCACGTAATGCCGTGGCGTATCCCCGAGCAAACGGCAGAACATCGCGCTGAAGGCCCGGGCGCTGCCGTATCCCAGCGAGTCGGCCACGCTGTGCACGCTTTCCCCGGCGAGCAGGCGTGGCAGGGCTTCCATCAGGCGCACCTGCTGGCGCCAGGCATTGAAATTCATCTGCACCTGCTGCTGGAACAGCCGCGCCAGGGTTCGTGAACTGGCGCCGACCTGCTGCGCCCAGTCTTCCAGGGTGTGGGGGTGATCCGGGGTCTGTATCAAGGTCCGGCAGATGGCTTGCAAGCGCCGGTCCTGGGGCATGGGAATGTGCAGCGGAAGGTTTTCCAGGGCGGCGATTTCTTCCAGCATCAATTGCTGGATCAAGGGGTTTTCCGCTTGTTCCGGACCTTGCACGGCACGCAGGATCAACTCCCGCAGCAGCGGTGTGACCGCCAGGACGCAGCATTGGCGCAATGCGGGCGCTGACAGCTCCGGGTCGATGAACAGAGAGCGCATGCGCACCTCGCCGACCATGAAGATTTCATGCTCCACCAGTGGCGGGATCCACACCGCCCGGCTCGGTGGGATCACCCAGGCGCCCTGGGCGGTGACCAGGCGCATGGTGCCGCAGGCGGCGTAGAGAAACTGCGCCTCGCGATGGCGGTGCAATGGTTGATGCCCGGCGTCGGGGTAGTCCCGGGGATAGGCGCTGACCGGCCCATGGTGGAAGTGGTCGATTAACATGTCCGGTCCAATGACTTTGTTGTCAGAAATGCGGTGGATTGCCAAATTAGCATAGGCGGCACAACAACCAACCCCCGGTGTGTCGCCATGAATCAAGCCCGAAACGTCATCCGCTACGTCAACGCCGCCCATGTCATCGATCACATGTTCATGCTGATCTTTCCCGCTGCCGTGCTGGGCATGACCCAGGCCTTTGGCCTGGACTATGCCGGGCTGATCGGTCTGTCCCTGGGTGGTTTCATCGCTTTTGGCGCCTGTTCGCTACCGGCCGGTTGGCTGGGGGATCATTGGAGTCGGCGGCAGATGATGCTGCTGTTCTTTTTCGGCATCGGTGGCGCTTCGATCCTCACCGGGCTCAGTAATAGCCCGAGCATGCTGGTGATCGGGCTGACCCTGATGGGAATATTCGCCGCTATCTATCATCCGGTGGGCACCGCGATGCTGGTGGCCTATGCGCAGAATCGCGGGCGCGAGATCGGCATCAACGGTATGTGGGGCAACCTCGGCGTGGCCTTCTCGGCCTTGATTACCGGCTTGCTGGTGGCGCAGTTCGGCTGGCGCTCGGCGTTCATCCTGCCGGGGAGCGTGGCCATCCTTCTGGGTGTCGGCTTTGCCTTGCAGGTGCGTGACGAGCCTGCCCCCGCACGCGCCCATGTGCCGCTCAAGGGCAAGGGCGGGCAGCAGATCTCCATGTTCCTGGTGTTCGGCGTGCTGGCCCTGGCCACAGCCACTGGCGGGGTGGTCTTCAACGCCACCACCATGACTTACCCGAAGCTGTTCCAGGAACGCCTGCATGAATTGTTCACCTCGCCGCAGACCCTGGGGGTGGTGGTCAGCCTGGCCTATGCCTTCGGCGCAGTGGCGCAGTTGTTGATCGGCCGGGTATTGCACCGCTTCAGCCTGAAGTGGCCGTTCATCATTTTGACCCTGCTCCAGGCCCCGTTGCTGCTGGCGATGGCCGACAGCCAGGGTTGGGGTGTGATCGTCCTGGGTGCGGCCTTCATGTTCGTGGTGTTCGGCCAGGTCACGGTGAACGATGCCATGGTCGCCAACTTCGTTGCGCCCCAGTGGCAGTCGCGAATCTTCGCCTTGCGTTACTGCCTGTCGTTCGGTGCCAGTGCCACGGCGATTCCGCTGATTGCTCTGGTGGAACCGCGTCAGGGCCTGAGTGGCCTGTACCTGGTCCTGGCGGGGGTCGCGGCGCTGACGTTTGCCGCGGCGCTGGCCTTTCCCCGCACCCCGGCGGAGGCAGCCGTGGGGCAAAGCGCCTGAGGTCGTGCAGGGCCGTAACAATACTGGCCTGAAGCTAGTATTTGTACGGCCCTGCAAATCATTCCTTTGGCTGATTTAGCGGGCGCGCAGGAGCTCTAGAGTGGTTATCCTCCAGTCACGACCGAGCCGTCAGAAAAGGGATTCTTATGTTGCAGACTCGCGTTATTCCTCCCGCCGAAGGCGCCTACCAATACCCACTTCTGATCAAGCGCTTGCTGATGTCCGGCACCCGCTACGAAAAAACCCGCGAGATCATCTACCGTGACCAGTTGCGCTACACCTATCCGACCCTGATCGAGCGGGTGGCGCGCCTGGCCAATGTGCTGACCGCGGCCGGGGTCAGGGCGGGGGACACCGTGGCGGTCATGGACTGGGACAGCCATCGCTACCTGGAGTGCATGTTTGCCATCCCGATGATCGGTGCGGTGATCCACACCATCAACGTGCGTCTGTCGCCGGAGCAGATTCTCTACACCATGAACCATGCCGAGGACCGCTTCGTGCTGGTCAACAGCGAGTTCGTCGGCCTGTACCAGGCGATTGCCGGGCACCTGACCACGGTGGAGAAAACCCTGCTGCTCACCGATGCCCCGGAGAAAACTGCCGAGCTGCCGAACCTGGTGGGCGAGTACGAGACCTTGCTCGCCGCCGCCGGCCCCCAGTACGCGTTCGAGGATTTCGACGAGAACTCGGTGGCCACCACCTTCTACACCACCGGCACCACCGGCAACCCCAAGGGCGTGTACTTCACCCACCGCCAGCTGGTGCTGCACACCCTGGGGGTGTCCACCATCATGGGGGCCATCGACAGCGTGCGCCTGCTGGGCACCAACGATGTGTACATGCCCATCACCCCGATGTTCCACGTGCACGCCTGGGGCTTGCCGTACGTGGCCACCATGCTCGGGCTCAAGCAGGTCTATCCCGGGCGCTACGACCCGGAGTACCTGGTGGAGCTGTGGCGCCGGGAGAAGGTCACCTTCTCTCACTGCGTGCCGACCATCCTGCAGATGGTGCTCAATGCCAAGGCGGCCCAGGGTACGGATTTCGGCGGCTGGAAGATCGTCATCGGCGGCAGTGCGCTGAACCGCGCGCTGTACGAGGCGGCCAAGGCCAAGGGCATCCAGCTGACGGCTGCCTACGGCATGTCGGAAACCGGACCGCTGGTGTCCTGTGCACACCTGAACGATGAACTGATGGCGGGCAGCGAGGACGAGCGCACCACCTACCGCATCAAGGCCGGAGTACCGGGGCCGCTGGTGGAGGCGGCGATCATCGATGCCGAAGGCAACTTCCTCCCGGCGGACGGCGAGGCCCAGGGCGAGCTGGTGCTGCGGGCGCCCTGGCTGAGCGAAGGTTATTTCAACGAGCCGCAAAAAGGCGCCGAGCTCTGGGAAGGCGGCTGGCTGCATACCGGTGACGTGGCAACCCTGGACAGCATGGGGGTGATCGACATCCGCGACCGGATCAAGGACGTGATCAAGACCGGTGGCGAGTGGATCTCCTCCCTGGACCTGGAGGACCTCATCAGCCGCCACGTGGCGGTACGTGAAGTAGCAGTGGTGGGCATTGCCGATCCGCAGTGGGGCGAACGCCCATTCGCCCTGCTGGTCATCCGCGAGGGCCATGAGATTGGCGCCCGCGAGCTCAAGGAACACCTCAAGCCCTTCGTCGAGCTGGGCCACCTGAGCAAGTGGGCGATTCCCAGTCAGATCGCCCTTGTTACTGAAATTCCCAAGACCAGCGTTGGCAAGCTCGACAAGAAGCGCATCCGCGTCGACATCAGCGAGTGGCAGGCCAGCAACAGCACCTTCCTCTCCACGCTCTGAGCGTCCTCTGCCGTGCCCGCCAGGGCACGGCATGCCCACCCGGCAAGCCTTTGCCTTGTACTCACGGATTTTTCAGTCATTCTTGCCGCGCCGTTTTTCAAAGGTTATGGCAAAGGGCTGTTCCAGTGCGGTGGGTGGCTGCAAATCACACTTTAGAGGGATCAAGCAGTAATCCCTGCTGGATATAGTCCGTTCACGGATTTTTCTGAACGACGGAGCATTGCGGGGGGCTCGCGCCACGCAACTTCGGAGCCGGGACAAGTGTTCATTCAACCGGTATTCGAAGCGTTTTCAGAAAAGCGTACTGCCATAACAATAATGCACATGGAGTAGCGTCGATGACATCAGCAAACCAGTTCTGGCGCCGGGCGAAACTGCCCCTGGCCGTCGGTCTCGCCTCCACGCTCGCCGGGCCGGCATTCGGCGTCAGCTTCAACATCGGTGAAATCGAAGGCAGCTTCGATTCGTCCCTGTCGGTGGGGGCCAGCTGGTCGACCGCCGGGCGCAACAAGGACCTGATCGGGGTCAACAACGGCGGCAAGGGCCTGTCCCAGACCACCGATGACGGCCACTTGAACTTCAACAAGGGCCAGACCTTCTCGAAGATCTTCAAGGGTATCCATGACCTGGAATTGAAGTACGGCGATACCGGTGTGTTTGTCCGTGGCAAGTACTGGTATGACTTCAAGCTCAAAGACGAAGACATGGACTTCAAGAACATCAGCGACAACAACCGCAAGGAAGGCGCCAAGTCTTCCGGCGGTCAGATCCTCGATGCTTTCGTCTATCACAACTACTCCATTGCCGATGAGCCAGGTTCGGTGCGCTTCGGTAAGCAGGTGGTGAGTTGGGGCGAAAGTACCTTCATTGGTGGCGGTATCAACTCGATCAACCCGATCGACGTGTCGGCGTTCCGCCGTCCTGGTGCCGAGGTCAAGGAAGGTCTGATTCCGGTCAACATGTTCTACATCTCCCAGAACCTGACCGAGAACCTGTCGGCCGAAGCGTTCTATCAGTTGGAGTGGGACCAGACCGTTACCGATAACTGCGGAACCTTCTTCTCGCAGCCGGACAACATTTCCGATGGCTGTGACGACAATCTGCGTCTGCTCGCCAAGCGTTCGACCATCGCCGCCACGGCGCCGGGGCGCGCGGCCCTGGCCGCGATGCAGGCTCGTGGCGTCGACGTCAACGAAGAAGGCACGCTGGTGCGTCGCAGTGGCGACCGAGATGCCCGTGACAGCGGCCAGTTCGGTGCGGCGTTCCACTACAACTTCGAGCCGCTGGACACCGAGTTCGGTGCCTACTTCATGAACTATCACAGCCGAGCGCCGATCTTCAGTGCCACGGCGGCACCACAGTCGGCTTACAACATCGCTCCTGGCTTTGGCTCTCTGGCGCCGGTGTGGATCGCCGGTAATTCGAAGTACTTCGTTGAGTATCCAGAAGACATTCGCCTGTATGGCTTGAGTTTCTCCACCACCCTGCCTACGGGGACGGCGTGGAGCGGTGAAATCAGCTACCGGCCGAATGCGCCTGTACAACTCAACTCTACCGATATTCTCTATTCCGCCGTTCGACCTCTGAAGGGGGCATTCGCCAACGCCTCGCTGCTTGAAGGTGTAGCGGGGCAGGACCTTCACGGCTATCGCCGCAAGGAAGTCACTCAGTTCCAGACTACCTTCACGCACTTCTTCGATCAGGTCATGGGCGCCAGCCGTCTGACGCTGGTGGGTGAGGTGGGGGTTACCCACGTCGGAGGCCTTGAGAGCAAGTCGGATGTCCGCTATGGACGTGATCCGGTGTTTGGTCCTGGCGCCTTGCCAGCCACCGGCGGGCAAAACACCTGTCGTGCGCTTAACTCCACCACCATTGCCGGTGCAGGTCCTGGTGCAGACGCCAGCAATCTGAGCGCCAACTGCAACAACGATGGCTTCACCACCGCCACCTCCTGGGGCTACCGCGGCCGTGCCATCTGGGAGTACCCGGATGTGTTCGCTGGTGTGAACCTCAAGCCGAACGTGGCTTGGTCCCATGACGTCAAGGGTTACTCGCCAGGTCCTGGCGGCAACTTCGAAGAAGGCCGCAAGGCCATCAGCCTGGGGCTGGATGCCGAGTACCAGAACACCTACACCGCGAGCCTGGCCTACACCAACTTCTTCGGTGGCGACTACAGCACCGTGGATGACCGGGATTTCCTCGCCTTGAGCGTTGGCGTGAACTTCTAAGCACACTGCATTTTCAGGAAGAACAACAATATGAAAATCACCAAGAGTCTGTTGCACGTCGGTGTGCTGGGACTGTCACTGCTGGCCACCGGGGTCATGGCCGCGGTCTCGGCCGATGAAGCCGCCAAGCTGGGTACCAGCCTGACTCCGATGGGCGCGGAAATGGCCGGCAATGCCGCCGGCACCATTCCGGCCTGGAAGCCACTGGCGACCAATGCTGGCACCGTGGACAGCAAGGGTTTCCTGTCCAACCCCTACGGCAGCGAGCAGCCGCTGTTCACCATCACCGCGCAGAACGTCGAGCAGTACAAGGACAAGCTGGCGCCGGGGCAGTACGCGATGTTCAAGCGCTACCCGGAAACCTTCAAGATGCCGGTCTACCCGTCCCATCGCGGGGCCACCGTGCCGGCTGACGTGTTCGCCGCGATCAAGCGCAACGCCACCAGCACCAACCTGGTGTCCGGCGGCAACGGCCTGGAGAACTTCGAAACCGCGATTCCGTTCCCGATCCCGAAAAGCGGCGTGGAAGTCATCTGGAACCACATCACCCGCTATCGCGGTGGCAGTGTGACCCGCCTGGTGACCCAGGCCACGCCACAGGCCAACGGCTCCTACAGCCTGGTGTACTTCCAGGACCAGTTCGTGTTCCGCGACAAGATGAAGGACTACGATCCGAAGAACCCGGGCAACATCCTGTTCTACTTCAAGCAGAAAGTGACCGCGCCGGCGCGCCTGGCCGGTGGCGTGCTGCTGGTGCACGAAACCCTCGACCAAGTGAAGGAGCCGCGTTCGGCCTGGGTCTACAACGCTGGCCAGCGCCGCGTACGCCGCGCCCCGCAAGTGTCCTATGACGGTCCGGGTACCGCTGCCGACGGCCTGCGTACTTCCGACAACCTGGACATGTACAACGGTGCGCCGGATCGCTACGACTGGAAGCTGGAAGGCAAGAAGGAGATGTACATCGCTTCCGACAGCTACAAGCTCGACTCGCCGACCCTGAAGTACGCCGACATCATCAAGGCCGGCCACATCAACCAGGACCTGGCTCGCTATGAGCTGCGCCGGGTCTGGCATGTGGTGGCAACCTTGAAGGAAGGCCAGCGCCATATCTACGCCAAGCGTGACTTCTACATCGACGAAGACACCTGGCAGGCAGCGGTGATCGACCACTACGACGGTCGTGGCCAGCTGTGGCGCGTGGCCGAGGCTCACGCCGAGAACTACTACGACAAGCAAGTGCCGTGGTACGCCCTGGAAACCCTCTACGACCTGCAGTCCGGCCGCTACCTGGCCCTGGGCATGAAGAACGAAGAGAAACAGGCCTACGACTTCGGTTTCACCGCCACCACCAGCGATTTCACCCCAGCCGCCCTGCGTCAGGACGGGGTTCGCTGAGCCGCTGCAAATAGAGGCCGCATCCTCGGAAAAAGCCCCGACCTGGTTCGGGGCTTTTTTTTGCCTGAGGGCCCGGCCTTGGAATCCATCCAGGTACAGGCAGCTTTCTCGAAGCTAATTAGCCACTTAATCAATAAATAAACGAAATATCTTTTAATCATTCAGAGTTATCTGACCAATTTGCTCATAGTCTTTTTCGCCCGAATGGTCGCAAAAATCTTCAACAGGTGGCCTTTTACCGCTAGTCTGCGGACATCTGCTACGCCGACAACCGTACATCAATAAGAGTTGGCCATGACTGACCTGTCCCCCCTGCAACGGCCTGCCAGCGCGGTGATCCCCGCTCTGGAGGGGCGTTTTTATCGACCCCCCCTGCCCGATGGATACGTGCAGCGGCCGCGTCTTTGCGAGCGCCTGGGCGCCGGGTTGAAGGGGCGATTGCTGCTGGTCTGTGCGCCTGCCGGGTTTGGCAAGAGCTCGCTGGCCGTGGAGTTTTGCCAGGGCCTGCCGGATAACTGGCAGAGCCTGTGGCTGGGGTTGAGCCGCCGGGACAGCGATCCCGGGCGCTTCCTCGAGCGTCTGTTGGCCGGTCTGCAGCAGTACTTTCCCCAATTGGGACGGCAGTCCCTGGGCCTGTTGAAAATGCGTCAGCGCCACCAGCCCTTCGCCTTTGAAGAGTGGCTGGACGGCCTGCTGGATGAGCTGGCGGTGCAATTGACCGGTGCCAGTCCGTTATTGCTGGTGCTGGACGACTATCACCTGGCCCAGGGGCCGGTCCTCGATCGTTGCCTGCAGTTTTTTCTCAATCACCTGCCCGATGGCTTGCTGGTGCTGGTCACCAGCCGCCAACGCCCGGACTGGCACCTGGCGCGGCTGCGGTTGTCCCGGCAACTGCTGGAGCTGCACGAGCAGGATTTGCGCCTGACCCACGACGAATCCCTGAGCCTGCTCGACCGGCACAGCAGTTCGCTGCGCGGCGAAGCCCTGGAAAACCTGATTCAGCGCAGCGAAGGCTGGGTGGCCGGGCTGCGTTTCTGGTTGCTGGCGGCATCCGAGGCGGGAGCCGGGGGCGCGCTACCCCAGGGCCTGCATGGCGGGGAAGGGCTGATCCGCGACTACCTGCTGGAAGAGGTCATCGACTGCCTGCCCGCCGAAGTGCAGTCATTCCTGTATGACACGGCGCCCCAGGAGCGGTTTTGCGCCGAGCTGTGCGATGCCCTGCGCGAAGCCCATGACAGCGCCGAGATCCTGGGTTTCCTCCAGGCCCACCAGGTATTCCTGGTGCCCCTGGATGAACACGGCCATTGGTATCGTTATCACCACCTGTTTTCCGACCTGCTGCGCAGCCGGCCCACGGCCAATGCCCTGGTGCCAGCGGCCAGCCTGCACCTGCGCGCCTGCCGCTGGTTCAACGCCCAGGGGCTGCTCGACGAGGCGGTGGAGCAAGCGCTGCGCGCCGGGCACCTGGACGTGGCGGCCAACCTGGTGCAGAACCTGTCCGAAGAGCAACTGCTGGCGGAACAGAACGTCGGCATGCTGCTGCGCTGGAAGATGGACCTGCCCGACAGCCTGCTGATCAGCACGCCGCGGCTGATCGTGCTCTACAGCTGGGCCCTGGGCCTGGCCTGCCAGCTGGATGCGGCGGAGGAACTGGCCAATCACCTGAGTCGTTTCCTGCCGGCCCCTTCGGCCACGGCGCAGAAGTCGATGTTGGCGCAATGGCTGGCCCTGAGCGGAATCATCGCCCGTGGCCGCGGCCAGCGGGAAAACACCCTGGCCTATTGCAGCGAGGCCCTGGAAAGCCTGCCGCCCAAACGTTATGGGCAGCGCCTGATGTGCCTGTCGACCTTGTCCAACCTGGCCATTACCGATGCCGATCTGTGGCGGGCCCGCAGCCTCAATCGCGAATCCCTGGAGCTGGCGCAACGGGTCGGCAATCCGTTGTTCGAAGCCCTGGCCCACTACGACCGTGCCCGGGTCCTGCAGGCCCGCGGCGAAGTGCTGCGGGCGCAGGAGGAGGTACACCAGGGGCTGCGGCGCTTGCAGGGCCTGTCGGCCCAGCGGTTGTATGCGGTGCGGGCCCGGTTGACCCTGTATGACGGTTATCTGCTGACCCTGCGCGCCCAGCCCGAGGCCGGCCTGTTGCGCTTGCAGGCCGGCCTGGTGGAGGCCCGGGCCTGTCGCGATATCAGCGTGCTGATCGGTCACTGCGTGATCGCCAAGCAGGAAGGCCTGGGTGGCGAGTTCTCCCGAGCCTTCGCCGAGCTGGCGGAAGCCGAGCGCTTGATGCACATCTGGGACGTGCCACCGATCTATTACCTGGCAATGATCACCCTGGTGAAATGCGAGCTGTGGCTGGCCCAGGGGCGTACCGATCTGGCCGAAGCCTGGCTGGCCCGCCTGGGCCAGACCTACACCGGCGAACAGGCGGCGGCGCCACCGGAGTTCCACCCGCAACTGCCGTTGCACATCGAATTGCAGCAAGCCCAGCTTGAAAGCATCAAGGGCGACCTGAGCCGGGCGGAGCAGCGCTTGAATCGGTTGGTCGAGCATGGCCAGCAAAGCGGCCGGCAGTTGCTGAGCGTCATGGCCCTGACCCAGAAAGCCGCACTGTTGCTGGCGGCCGGTCGCGGTCCGCAGGCCCGCCAGGACCTGGCCCAGGCTCTGGAGGCCGGGGTTGGAGGCGCGGTGCAGCCGTTCATGGCATTGCTCCATGGCCATCCCGGCTGGATGCGTGAGCAGTTGCAGCAGGGCGTATCGACAGCCCTGACCCAGGCGTTGCTGGAGCGGTTGCCGGCAGCATCGCGTGAACCTCAGGAGATCGTGGCCCATAACGAGTCCTTGAGCTCCCGGGAGCTTTCAGTGTTGCAGTTGATCGCCCAGGGCTGCTCCAACCAGGAAATCAGCGAGCGCCTGTTCATCTCGTTGCATACGGTGAAGACCCATGCCAGCCATATCAACAGCAAGCTGGGGGTAGAGCGCCGGACCCAGGCCGTGGCCCGGGCCCAGGAGCTGGGGTTGCTGGGGTAGGCGCTGCGCCACTGGCTGCCGGGGCTAGCGGGCCAGGTGCTCCTTGCAGTAGTCGGCGAACAACCGCGCCGGCTTGGTCAATTGGCCACGTTTGAGCCAGGCGGCCACCAGGCCTGAACCTGTGACGTCCTCGACAATGTCGACACACACCACCGGCTTGCCATCGTAGGAAAAAGGCGAGTGGGGGCGGGTGACCAGGATCGAGAAACCGAAGCCCTGGCCGACCATCCCGCGCACCATCTCGATGGACGGTGAGCTGAAGGCAATCTGCGGCGTCAGCCCCAATTCTTCGAACAGGCTGACGAAATAGGTGCGGCTCGGTTGCACATCCAGCAGGATCATCGGCTCCAGGCACAGGTCGCGCAGCGATACCTGGGGCTGCTTGGCGTAGCGATGGCCGGCCGGCAGCAAGGCGTAAGGCCGTTGCGGCGGCATCAGTGGCTCGGTTTCGATGGTGCCGTCCAGGTCATGCTCATAGAGGATCGCCAGATCGAACGCGCCACCGGTCAGGCCCTGTACCAGTTCCTGCTGCTCGCCATCACGGATGCGGATTTCCACCCCGGGATAGAGCGCGCTGAAGCCGGCGATCAGCTGTGGCAGGTACAGCGGTGCCACGGTTTCGAAGCAGCCGATGTCGATCTGTCCGGCGACCACGTCGTTGTCTGCCAGGGCGTTCTGCTCGAACTCCTTGGCCATGCGCAGCAGCTCCTGGGCCTTGCGGTAGAAACGTGCCCCGCTGGGGGTCAGGGAGACGCCGAGGGCATGGTGACGAATCAGCAATTGCACGCCGAAGCTGTCCTCCAGGCCCTTGATGGCGGTGGAGATCGACGGCTGGGCAATGTACAGCTTGCGTGATGCCTCGGCGACGCTGCCGCACTCGACGGTGGTGATGAAGTACTTCAGTTGACGCAGATTGTAGGCAGCCACAGCGAACCTCGTTCTTTGCCCGGGCACGGGGGAAGGGCGGCCGGGTCAGGGTGACCCGGGACTTGCATGCATCACCGCGCATGCAGTGCGCTTGATGCAAGCAAGTTACGCACCGGCAAGGCTCCCCCGGCGTGTTTTTTTGTCCCGCAACAATACTCACAAGTGCCGGGAGGGAGGGCATGACCAAGGCAGTTTTTTCATCGCTTGCGAGCACATTTTTCCTCGCTTGGCTTCAGGCACTCTCCTCGCCGGGGGCGGCGGGCGGGGCTTCCTCGGTCGGGGTGGCGTCGAAGTCCAGGGTGACGCTGAAGTGTTGCTCCTCCACCAGCACGTCGATGCGCCAGCCCAGGCGGGCACACAACTGGCGCATCAGTTCCAGACCCAGGCCATAGCCGTAGTCGCTGGAAGGCTCGATCTGCTTGGCTTCGCGGATGCGGTTGAGAATGCGCAGGCGCGGGTAGTCGAAGTGGATCTCGATGGTGCCGTCATCGGCATATTGCAGGGCGTTGCGCAGGAAATTGCCGACCACGATTCGGCAGGCGGTCAGGGGCAGGCGGCAGGGCGTGGTGCTGATGTCCAGGGTCAGTTCGATATCCCGTGTCCCGATCAGGTAGCGCTGCTCCTGGATCAGCTCGTTGACCAGCCCGCTCATGTCGATGGGCTCCTCGGGCAGGGCTTCGGGCAGCTCGCGGCTCATCCACAGCAAGGTCTCGGCGATGCGCTGCATGTTCAGCACCGAGCGTTCGATACGTTGCAGGGGCGGCGGCAGGGCGCCGCCGGATTGCAGGGTCAGCAGCTCGATATTGGCCTTGAGCACTGCCAGCGGGGTACGCAGTTCATGGCTGGTGTAGCGTAGCAGCCGACCTTCACGCAGGCTGGCAGCCTGGACCTGTTGCATGCTCTGGGCCAGGGCGTCGGCCAGCATATTGAATTCCTTGAAGCTGAAATTGGGCCGTTCGCCGGCCACCGTGTCGGGGTCCTTGAGGGTACTGGACCACTGGGACAGGCGGCCCAGGGGCCGTACCAGCCACCAGACCAGCAGGGCAATGATGATCAGCGCCGGTATGAACACCGCCAGGCTGATGAAAATCACCCCGTGCAGTTCACGGTCCAGGTAGGCGTCGGACAGTGGCGTCTCGACTTCGCCGCCTTCTTCCTGGTCATGGTCGACGTCGTACATGTACAGGGTCTTGCCGTCCGCCAGGGGTTGGGCAAGGATCGCCCGGCCTTCATCGTCGTCATCGGAATCCAGATCGCCAAAGACCTGGACTGCACCGAAGGACAGGCTCGGGGGCGTGTCCAGCAATTGGCGGACCTTCCCGGGCAGCGCCTCCTTGCCGATGACGCTGGTATAGAAATAGTTGTGCGGCGGCGGGGTCGTGGGGTCCTTGTTGTAGTGCCTGGCGAAGTACTGGGCTTCTTCCTCCATCATCGCGCTGGCGGTGTAGAGCAGGCCGCGGACGCTGTATTCCGGCAGCAGCAGACTGTAGATCAGCAGCACCACGGCAATCAGCAGCAGGAAGCTGCCGCTGATCACCCATTTCAAACTCAGGCCGTTACGCATGTGACCTCAGCTGTATGCCAATACCGGGAAGGGTGTGGATCAGGGGCTGGTCGAAGGACTTGTCCACAGTCTTGCGCAGCCGGTGCATATGCACCTTGAGGGTGTTGCTGTCGGGCGGTTCGTCGCCCCAGATCGTCGCCTCCAGGCGTTCCCGGGTGACAGGCTCGGGGCTGGCGCGCATCAGGCATTCCAGCAGGGTCCAGCAGATGGGCGACAGGTGCAGTTCCTGGCCGGCGCGGCTGACCTTGCGGGTGGTCAGCTCCATTACCAGGTCGGCCACCTGCAGGCGGCTGGCCTGGCCGCTGCGGCGCAGGCTCAGGGCACGGATCCTGGCCACCAGCTCGGCCAGTTCGAAGGGCTTGACCAGATAATCGTCGGCACCGGCGGCAAAGCTGGCGAGCTTGTCCGACAGGGCATCCAGCGAGGTGAGCATGAGGATGGGGGTCTGGCTGCCGTGCTGGCGCAGTTGTTCGCACAGCTGCTGGCCGTCCAGCCGCGGCAGCATGATGTCCAGGAGGATCACGTCGTAATGCTGGCTCAGGGCCAGGTTAAGGCCGGTCTGGCCGTTGCTGGCGTGGTCGCAGACGATGCCGCCGATTTCCAGGTACTCGATGACGGTATTGGCCAGGTCGAGGTTGTCCTCGACCAGCAGCAGGTGAATATGCACGGAAACGTCCCCTTGGACCCTTGGCACTCGATGGGCCGAAGGATAGCGGAAGCCGAGGCTTTTCCATTCATGTTTACCCGCTCTTAACCCAGCGCTCTCTAAGCTCAGGCTCTTCTTAACTGCAGAGCGCGGCACAGCCATGAACCTGTCTTCAGTGCTCAAAGGCATCCTGCTGGTGTTGATTCTTCTCGGCCTGATGGCTTGCGTCCTGCCGTCCGGGGCACCCATGGTGCGCCTTGGGGACGGCGGCCCCTTGAGCTTGTTCCTGCTGGGGCATGACCTGCAACGGGCGGAGGCCGAGCATGTCGCGGGTATCGTCTGACGATAGCGGCGCCGGCTACACCGACCAGCTGGTGCTGTGCCTGATGCTGATCCTGTGTGTATCCATTTCCCTGGGTGCTTATATCGTGCGCTTCAACGCCCAGATCGACCGCCAGCGCGAGCTGTCGCCGGTGCACTTGCTGGAGTGTGGTCAGGGGCGGGGGGCCTTTATCGTCGACCCCCATGGGCGGCTTAGCAGCAGCGACAATTGCTACCTGGTGGATGAGGACGACTAGCCTCGCCGCCTGGCAGCGCCCAGAATGATCCGCCTTCGAGTTCCAGCGCAAGAAACGAGGTTCTTGCGCTGAAATCTCGTTCTACAGTGCAGGCGTACTGAGATGAAGGCGGCGAACCCCAGGGTTGCCGGCCTGATTTCCCTGGCGGATTGAAGGAGAACTGCGATGTCCTGCGTATTCAAGAAAATGGCGTCCCCGGTTGGCCAACTGACCCTGGTCGCCCGAGGAGCGAAGCTGGCGGCGATTCTGTGGGAGCACGAGCGGCAGAACCGGGTGCGCCTGGGCCCACTGCAGGAAGCCGCGGAGCATCCGCTGTTGCTGGAGACCGAGCGCCAGTTGTGCGAATACTTTGCCGGTACCCGCGAGCGTTTCGAGCTTGAGCTGGACTTTGTCGGCACCGAGTTCCAGCGCCAGGTCTGGCAAGCCCTGCTGACCATTCCTTTCGGCGAAACCCGCAGTTACAGCCAGATCGCCCGACAGATCGGCAATCCCACTGCCGTGCGTGCGGTAGGGACGGCCAATGGGCGTAATCCGATCTCGATCGTCGCCCCCTGCCACCGGGTGATCGGCGCCTCGGGCAGCCTCACCGGTTTCGCCGGCGGTCTTGAGGCCAAGCAGTTCCTGTTGGCACTAGAAGGCGAGGAAACGTTGCAACTGGCGTTCTGAGTAAGCAGTGGCGGCGAGCTGTGACAGAATGGCCCATCGATTTTTCTGGAGCCTTCCCATGGACGCCGCCAAGCCCAGCCTCATCCGCGAAACCTTCCCCGTCGGCCCGCTGCAGTGCAACTGCACCATCATTGGCGACCCGCTGACCAAGAAAGCCATAGTCGTCGATCCGGGCGGCAACCCCGACCTGATCATGGCGCGCCTGGACGCACTGGGCCTGAAGGTGGTGAGCATCATCCATACCCATGCCCATCTGGATCACTTCCTGGCCTCCGGGCAGATGAAGGAAAAGACCGGCGCCACCCTGCATTTGCACAAGGACGACCAGTTTCTCTGGGAGAACCTTGAGATGCAGTGCAGCATGTTCGGCGTGCCCTACACCCCTGTGCCGTCCCCGGATCGCTGGCTGGGTGATGACGAAGAGCTGGCCTGCGGTTGCGGCGTGGCCTTGCACACTCCAGGGCATACCCCTGGTTCCATGAGCTTTTGGTTTTCCGAGGCTAAGCTTCTGATTGCCGGCGACACGCTGTTCAAGCGCGGGGTCGGGCGCACGGATTTGTGGGGTGGCGACCAGGCCACGCTGGTGCGTTCGATCAAGCAGCGTCTCTATACCCTCGACGAGGACGCCACAGTGGTTGCCGGGCACGGCCCAGACACCCGGCTGGGAGATGAGATGCGTCAGAACCCGTTCGTGCGAGCCTGACTATTTGACCGTTGGTTCACGGAATTTTTGCCGTTCTGCGTGTTCCAACGCCGGCAAAGGTCTATTGCCAACGTCCGCTGCACCACAGAATGCAAAATGTAGGAGCTTTCCATGTTCACCTCACGTCGTTTGATTGTTGTCGCTACTGCTGTGGCCTTGTTGTCCGGCTGCGCTTCGCCTAACCCCTATGACAACCAGGGGCAGGCCGACGGCGGCTCGTCTGGCATGAGTAAAACCGCCAAGTACGGTGGGCTGGGAGCCTTGGCCGGTGCGTTGGCTGGTGCTGCCATCGACCACAACAACCGTGGCAAGGGGGCCTTGATCGGTGCAGCAGTGGTCGGTGCTTCCGCTGCAGGTTATGGCTACTACGCTGACCAGCAGGAGAAAAAACTGCGTGCCAGCATGGCTAACACCGGGGTCGAGGTGCAGCGCCAGGGCGATCAGATCAAGCTGATCATGCCGGGCAATATCACCTTCGCCACTGACTCGGCGAATATCGCGCCCAGCTTCTACCAGCCCCTGAACAACCTGGCCAACTCCCTGCGTGAGTTCAACCAGAACCAGATCGAGATCGTCGGCTACACCGACAGCACCGGCAGCCGTCAGCACAACATGGATCTGTCCCAGCGTCGCGCCCAGAGCGTAGCGACCTACCTGACGTCCCAGGGGGTCAGCGGTTCCAATCTGTCCGCTCGTGGCGCCGGTCCGGACAACCCGATCGCCAGCAACGCCGATGTCAACGGACGTGCGCAGAACCGTCGGGTCGAGGTCAACCTCAAGGCGATTCCGGGCCAGCAATACCAGCAACCGAACCAGCAGTACCAGCAGCCCTATCAGCAGCAAGGTCAGCAATACCAGCAGTATCCCTGACCGGACTGGCTGAACCCCAGGCATAAAAAAGCCCGCCCGATGCAGATCGGGCGGGCTTTTTTAATGGCTGAGGCGTATTACTTCTTCAGGCCATATTGTTCGTCGAGCATGCCTGGGGCATTCGGCGTCTTCGGCGCGTAGTCCCGTGGTGGTTCCTGGTCCCGTGGAGGGGTCAGGCGCTCACGTGGAGCCTGCACCGACTCCGAGTGCAAGGCGGCCAGCAGGCGCTGGCGGGTCAGTTCGTCCAATGCCAGGCGATTGGCGCCCTCGGCGAGGTGATCCTGCACTTCCTGGTAACTCTGGGTCAGTTTCTTGACCAGGGTTGCGGTGCTGTTGAAGTGAGTGACCACTTCATTCTGATAATTGTCGAAACGTTCCTGAATATCATCCAACTGACGCTGCGTGCGGTTAGGCGCGGCATTGGGCAGCAGGCGAGCGACCAGGAATCCAATGGCGACACCCGCGACCAGGGCAAGAGTCGGCAACAACCAAACTAAGAGCGAGTGTTCCACGAGTCCTTCCTCTATAAACGGCTTTGCTTTACGTTAACGGCTCGAACCTGCGCTGTATACCGCGATTCACTCGCAATAGATTGGCACAGACCATTTGCTAGACGAGTCGACCCCCTTCGAGGTCACGGAGTTCCTTCCTTGCTTATGCGTGAAACCCCTGTAGTGATTGCCGGCCCGGTGGGCCAACTGGAAGCCCTGTATCTGCAGGTGCCCGATGCACGTGGGATGGCGCTGATCTGCCACCCCAATCCGGTGCAGGGCGGCACCATGCTCAATAAGGTGGTATCCACCTTGCAGCGCACTGCGCGGGATGCCGGCCTGACCACCCTGCGCTTCAACTACCGTGGCGTGGGCGCCAGTGAAGGCAGCCACGACATGGGCAGCGGTGAAGTCGACGATGCCCAGGCGGCAGCCCAGTGGTTGCAGGCCCAGCATCCGCAACTGCCCTTGACCCTGTTCGGGTTCTCCTTTGGCGGTTTTGTCGCGGCCAGCCTTGGCGGGCGTCTGGAAGGCCAGGGCACGCAGCTCAAGCACTTGTTCATGGTGGCGCCGGCAGTCACCCGCCTGCGTGATAGCGACCTGCTGCCGCAGAACTGCCCGTTGACCCTGATCCAGCCGGAAACCGATGAGGTCATCGACCCTCAGGCGGTCTACGACTGGTCCGACGCGCTTGTTCGCCCCCATGAGCTGCTGAAAGTGGCAGAATGCGGGCACTTTTTTCATGGCAAGCTCACCGATCTGAAAGATCTGGTGCTGCCGCGACTTTCGAATTGATAGCAGTCTGATAAGCGATTACCCATGACTACTCGTACGCGTATCCTCACCGGCATCACCACCACCGGCACCCCGCACCTGGGCAACTATGCCGGTGCGATCCGCCCGGCGATCGTCGCCAGCCGCGACAGCAATGCCGACTCCTTCTACTTTCTGGCCGACTACCACGCACTGATCAAGTGCGATGACCCGCTGCGTATCCAGCGTTCGCGCCAGGAAATCGCCGCCACCTGGTTGGCCGGTGGCCTGGATGTGGAGCGCGTGACTTTCTATCGCCAGTCGGACATCCCGGAGATCCCCGAGCTGACCTGGCTGTTGACCTGCGTGGCGGCCAAGGGGCTGCTCAACCGTGCCCATGCCTATAAGGCTTCGGTGGACAAGAATGTCGAGGCCGGTGAAGACCCGGACGCCGGCATCACCATGGGCTTGTACAGCTACCCAGTACTGATGGCGGCGGACATCCTGATGTTCAACGCGCACAAGGTGCCGGTGGGCCGCGACCAGATCCAGCACGTGGAAATGGCCCGGGACATTGGCCAGCGTTTCAACCACCTGTTCGGCCAGGGCAAGGAGTTCTTCACCATGCCCGAGGCGCTGATCGAGGAAAGTGTTGCCACCTTGCCAGGCCTCGATGGCCGCAAGATGTCCAAGAGTTACGACAACACCATCCCGCTGTTCACCAGCGCCAAGGACATGAAGGACGCGATCTCGCGGATCGTCACCGACTCCAAGGCGCCAGGCGAGGCCAAGGATCCGGACAACTCTCATTTGTTCACCCTGTACCAGGCGTTCTCCACCCCTGCGCAAGCCGCCGAGTTCCGCAGCGAGCTGCTTCAGGGCCTGGGTTGGGGCGAAGCCAAGAACCGCCTGTTCCAATTGCTGGATGCCGAACTGGGCGAAGCCCGCGAGCGTTATCACCAACTGATCGCACGCCCTTCGGACCTGGAAGACATCTTGCGTGCCGGCGCCGTCAAGGCCCGTGCCGTGGCCACGCCGTTCCTCAACGAACTGCGCGAAGCCGTGGGCCTGCGCTCTTTCGCCGCCCAGGTACAGGTGGCAGCCACCACCAAGAAAAAAGCCGCCAAGGCCGCGCGTTTCATCAGCTTTCGAGAGGATGATGGCAGCTTCCGTTTCCGTTTGCTGTCGGCCGATGGCGAGCAACTGCTGCTGTCGCGCAATTTCGCTGATGGCAAGGCTGCAGGTGCTGTCACCAAGCAACTGCAATCGGGCCAGGAGCTGGATCTGCGGACCGAGGGCAATGCATTCGGTATCTGGCTGGACGGCGCCTGTGTGGCGGACAGCCCGGACTTTGCCGATGCCAGCGCCCGTGACGCGGCTGTAGATGCACTGCGCATCGCTCTGACCCCGGCGCAGGACTAATCGGCGTCTTCCCGACCAAGGGCTGATTGCCATTCCCCAGGGCCGTCGCTAAAGTGACGGCCCGTTTTTGTTGCCTTGCTAACGAATTATGACGCCCCTAGAACGATACCAAGCAGATCTGAAACGCCCGGATTTCTTTCATGATGCGGCACAGGAAACGGCTGTGCGTCATCTGCAGCGCCTGTATGACGATCTGATCGCGGCCGAGCAAAACAAGCCGGGCCTGCTCGGCAAGCTCTTTGGCAAGAAGGACCAGACGCCGGTCAAGGGGCTGTATTTCTGGGGCGGAGTGGGGCGCGGTAAGACCTATCTGGTGGACACCTTCTTCGAAGCCTTGCCGTTCAAGGAAAAGGTACGCACGCACTTTCACCGTTTCATGAAGCGCGTACACGAAGAAATGAAGACCCTGGGCGGTGAGAAGAACCCGTTGACCATCATCGCCAAGCGTTTCTCGCAAGAGGCGCGGGTGATCTGCTTCGACGAATTCTTCGTGTCTGACATTACTGACGCGATGATTCTTGGCACCCTCATGGAGGAGCTGTTCAAGAATGGCGTGACCCTGGTCGCCACCTCGAACATCGTCCCCGACGGCTTGTACAAGGATGGCTTGCAGCGCGCGCGCTTCCTGCCGGCGATTGCCCTGATCAAGCAGAACACCGAGATCGTCAACGTCGACAGCGGTGTCGACTACCGCCTGCGTCACCTGGAGCAGGCGGAGCTGTTCCACTATCCATTGAACGAAGAAGCACAGGAAAGCTTGCGCAAGAGCTTCCGGGCGTTGACGCCGGAGTGCACCCAGGCGGTGGAAAACGATGTGTTGATCATCGAGAACCGCGAGATCCGCGCATTGCGTACCTGCGATGATGTGGCCTGGTTCGACTTCCGGGAGCTGTGCGACGGCCCGCGCAGCCAGAACGACTACATCGAGCTGGGCAAGATCTTCCATGCCGTGTTGCTCAGTGGCGTGGAGCAGATGAGCGTCACCACCGACGACATCGCCCGGCGCTTTATCAACATGGTCGACGAGTTCTACGACCGCAACGTCAAGCTGATCATTTCCGCCGAGGTCGAACTCAAGGACCTCTACACCGGTGGCCGCCTGACGTTCGAGTTCCAGCGCACCCTTAGCCGTCTGCTGGAGATGCAGTCCCACGAGTTCCTGTCGCGGGCGCACAAGCCATAAGCATCGCCAGATGAAAAAGGGCCTGCATTGCAGGCCCTTTTTTTATGCCGCCTGTTGCTGGAACTGTTGGCGGTACTGGTTGGGTGAAAGTTCGGTGTGCTGGCGGAACAGTCGGGCGAAGAAACTGGCGTCGTCGTAGCCGACTTCGTAGCTGATGGTCTTGATGCTCTTGCGCGTTCCCGAGAGCAGGCCCTTGGCGGTTTCGATGCGCAGGCGCTGCAGGTAATGCAGGGGCTTGTCGCCGGTGGCGGTCTGGAAACGGCGCATGAAGTTGCGAATGCTCATGCCGTGCTCGCGGGCCACGTCCTCGAAGCGGAACTTGTCGGCGAAGTGCTCTTCGAGCCAGTGCTGGATCTGCAGGATGATCACGTCCTGATGCAGCTTCTGGCCGCCGAAGCCGATGCGCCCTGGGGCGTAGCTGCGCTGTACTTCATAGAGAATGTCCCGGGCCACGGCCTGGGCCACGTTGGCACCGCAGAAGCGTTCGATCAGGTAGATGTACAGGTCGCAGGCCGAGGTGGTACCGCCCGCGCAGTAGAGGTTGTCGGCGTCGGTCAGGTGCTTGTCCTGATTGAGCTGGACCTTGGGGAAGCGCTCATTGAAGGCGCTGAAGAAGCGCCAGTAGGTAGTGGCTTCCTTGCCATCGAGCAAGCCGGCTTCCGCCAGCCAGAACACCCCGGTGGCTTCGCCGCAGAGCACCGCGCCGCGAGCGTGCTGGGCGCGCAGCCAGGGCAAGATCTGCGGGTAACGCTGGCACAGGGTGTCGAAGTCGTCCCAGAACGCCGGGAGGATGATGATATCGGTGTCTTCCAGCGGGCCGTCCACCGGCATGATCACGTCGCTGAAACTGCATACGGGTTGACCGTCGGGGCTGACCAGGCGGGTTTCGAACGCCGGGGTCAGGCCTTGGCCCAGTTGTTTGCCGTAGCGCAGGCTGGCCAGATGGAAGAAATCCTTGGCTTGCATGAGGGTGGAAGCGAAAACCCGGTCGATAGCCAGGATGCTGACGCGCCGCAAGGGCGTGGAGGTTTGGTTAGACATAATTCAATTGTTCTTATAGGGGAAAGTGGTCACCAGACGGCTGGATCGTCTTATTTTTTGTCGGATGTGTCCAGTGTCCCGTGCAGGTGGCTAGCCTTAGGCTCTGGCAGCCAACCCATGATCAATAATCATCACAGGTGCCTGCATGATCCCTAGAACCTTGTTCAGCTCCGAGCACGAACTCTTCCGTGACAGCGTGCGTACATTCCTTGAGAAAGAGGCAGTGCCCTTCCATGGCGAATGGGAAAAACAGGGCTATATCGACCGTCAGCTGTGGAGCAAGGCGGGGGAGGCCGGAATGCTGTGTTCGCACATTCCCGAGGAGTACGGCGGCCTGGGGGCGGACTTTCTCTACAGCGCGGTGGTGATCGAGGAGATTGGCCGGCTGGGCCTGACGGGCATTGGTTTTTCCCTGCATTCGGACATTGTCGCGCCCTACATCCTGCATTACGGCAGTGAGTCGCTGAAGCACAAGTACCTGCCCCGGCTGGTCTCGGGGGAAATGGTCACGGCCATTGCCATGACCGAGCCGGGGGCGGGCTCCGACCTGCAAGGGGTGAAGACCACGGCAGTGCTCGATGGCGACGAATACGTGATCAATGGTTCCAAGACCTTTATTACCAACGGCTACCTGGCGGACCTGGTGATAGTCGTGGCCAAGACCGATCCCAAGGCCGGAGCCAAGGGCACCAGTCTGTTTCTGGTTGAGGCCGATACTCCCGGGTTCTCCAAGGGCAAGCGCCTGGAGAAAGTGGGAATGAAGGCTCAGGACACCTCCGAGCTGTTCTTCCAGGATTTGCGAGTGCCCAAGGAGAATCTGCTGGGGCAGGCTGGGGCAGGATTTGCCTATTTGATGCAGGAGTTGCCCCAGGAGCGCCTGACCGTGGCCATTGGTGGCCTGGCCAGTGCCGAGGCTGCATTGCAGTGGACCCTGGAATACACCCGCGAACGCAAAGCCTTCGGCAAGGCAATTGCCGATTTCCAGAACAGCCGTTTCAAGCTGGCGGAAATGGCCACGGAAATTCAGATCGGCCGGGTATTTGTCGATCGCTGCCTGGAGCTGCACTTGCAGGGCAAGCTCGATGTGCCGACGGCGGCCATGGCCAAGTACTGGGTGACTGACCTGCAGTGCAAGGTGCTTGATGAATGCGTGCAGTTGCACGGCGGCTACGGCTTCATGTGGGAGTACCCGGTGGCCCGGGCCTGGGCCGATGCCCGGGTGCAGCGCATTTATGCCGGGACCAACGAGATCATGAAGGAGATCATTGCCCGCTCACTATAGGACGGGGGCCGCCGGCGAAGGGTGCGAAGCGGGTTGTGCGACGTATCCATTCGCTGGCAAGCCAGCAACTGTGGGCCTATTAAGGCGCGGGGTTGGGGTGATCCTTGTGGATTGCCTCGATCCCGGCGAGGATCTCCTCCGACAACTTCAAGGCGGCGCTGGCGATGTTGCTGTCCAGCTGTTCCAGAGTGGTGGCGCCGATGATGTTGCTGGTCACGAACGGCTGTTGAGTGACGAAGGCCAGGGCCATTTGTGCCGGATCCAGGCCGTGCTCGCGAGCCAGCGCCACATAACGGCTGCAGGCCGCTTCCGACTGAGGGTTGAAGTAGCGGCTGAAGCGGCTGTAGAGGCTCAGCCGTGCCTTGGCTGGCCGCGCGCCGCCTTCGTACTTGCCGGACAGGTAGCCAAAGGCCAGAGGAGAGTAGGCCAGCAGACCGCATTGTTCACGAATGGCAATTTCCGCCAGGCCTACTTCGAAGCTGCGGTTGAGCAGGTTGTAGGGGTTCTGGATCGAAACCGCCCGCGGCCAGCCACGGCTCTCGGCCAGGGCAAGGAACTTCATGGTGCCCCATGGCGTTTCGTTGGACAGGCCGATATGGCGGATCTTGCCGGCCTTGACCTGCTCGTCCAGGGCTTCGAGGGTTTCTTCCAGCGGAGTGAAGTCTTCATCGGCCTGGTGCTTGTAGCCCAGTTGGCCGAAGAAGTTGGTGCTGCGCTCGGGCCAGTGCAGTTGGTACAGGTCGATCCAGTCGGTCTGCAGGCGCTTGAGGCTGGCATCCACGGCTTCGACTATATGCTTGCGGTTGTGCTTGAGCTGTTTGTCGCGAATGTAGTCGATGGTGTTGCCCGGACCTGCGATCTTGCTGGCCAGGACCCAGTCGGCGCGGTCGCCACGCTGCTTGAACCAGTTGCCGATATAGCGCTCGGTGGTGGCGTAGGTTTCGGCCTTTGGCGGCACCGGGTACATCTCGGCAGTGTCGATGAAGTTGATTCCGGCGTTCTTGGCCCGCTCGATCTGAGCGAAGGCTTCAGCCTCGGTGTTCTGCTCGCCCCAGGTCATGGTGCCCAGGCAAATTGCACTCACATTCAGATCGGTTCGGCCCAGCTGGCGGTAGTCCATCGGGTGCTCCCTTGGCAAAACAATCATAAAAGCAGGTTGAAATTTTTTTCGCAATCTGCATAATTCGGCAGCTCTTTCTGCAGTGGAAGTGATGCGCCGCCTGCCGAAGAATCTTGCCGTATATCAGACGCGCTGACCCGAGCCCCCGATAGCGTCTGTGTCCGGCTGCCTTTGACCTTGTCAAAGTAAGCACTATTCAGTAAGATCCGCCGTCTATTTTGCTGGGCGGCCCCTGAGGCTATAAAGAATGAAAACTTTTACTGCTAAACCGGAAACAGTAAAGCGCGACTGGTTCGTCGTCGACGCTGCTGGTCAGACCCTGGGTCGTCTGGCCACCGAAATCGCGAGCCGTCTGCGTGGCAAGCACAAGCCTGAGTACACTCCTCACGTTGACACCGGCGACTACATCGTCGTGATCAATGCCGAGCAGGTACGTGTTACTGGCGCTAAAACCACTGACAAAATGTACTACTCCCACTCCGGTTTCCCGGGCGGCATCAAGTCGATCAACTTCGAAAAGCTGATCGCCAAAGCCCCTGAGCGCGTGATCGAGACCGCGGTAAAAGGCATGCTGCCTAAGAACCCGCTGGGTCGCGACATGTACCGTAAGCTGAAAGTCTATGCGGGCGCTGCACACCCTCATACTGCTCAGCAGCCCCAAGAACTGAAGATTTAACGGAATAGTTCATTATGTCGGCGACTCAAAATTACGGCACTGGCCGTCGCAAGACTGCAACCGCACGCGTTTTCCTGCGTCCGGGCACTGGCAACATCTCGATCAACAACCGCTCCCTGGATAACTTCTTCGGTCGCGAAACTGCCCGCATGGTAGTTCGTCAACCGCTGGAGCTGACCGAGACCGTTGAAAAGTTCGATATCTACGTCACCGTTATCGGCGGCGGTGTAAGTGGTCAAGCTGGCGCAATCCGCCACGGTATCACTCGCGCTCTGATGGATTACGACGAAACTCTGCGCAGCGCGCTGCGTAAAGCTGGTTTCGTAACCCGTGACGCACGTGAAGTTGAACGTAAGAAAGTGGGTCTGCGTAAAGCGCGTAAGCGTCCGCAATACTCCAAGCGTTAATTCGCTACTGCGTTCAAAAACGCCCAGTCTCCTCGCGGAGCTGGGCGTTTTTTATTGTCTAGAATTTGCTCTGTGACAACTTGCCACATCCGCGGAGGCCCTATACTGCAAGGCTTCGGGCCGGCTCGGCTTGGTAATTACCTTGTCAGAATAGGGGCTTTTCATTACCATTCGGCAAAATTTTTATAAGTTCAGATTTTTACTTAGTAGATGCCTGATTTAACAGGCCACAAAGCTGATGGGAGAGGACTGAATGAGCAATGACGGCGTGAATGCAGGCCGGCGTCGCTTCCTAGTAGCAGCCACATCCGTGGTGGGTGCTGCTGGAGCGGTGGGGGCTGCGGTCCCGTTCGTGGGGTCATGGTTTCCCAGTGCCAAGGCGAAAGCCGCAGGTGCACCGGTGAAGGTGAATATCAGCAAGATCGACCCAGGTCAGCAGATGATTGCTGAATGGCGTGGTCAGCCGGTATTCATCGTCCGCCGTACCGAGGAAATCCTGGGGAATCTTAAAAAGATCGAGGGCCAGTTGTCTGACCCTGACTCCAAGAACTCAGTACAACCAACCTACGTCGACCCGGAAGTGCGTTCGATCAAGCCAGAGATTCTGCTGCTGATCGGTATCTGCACCCACCTGGGCTGTTCTCCGACCTTCCGTCCTGAAGTGGCGCCCGCGGATCTGGGCAAGGACTGGGTAGGTGGCTATTTCTGCCCTTGCCACGGTTCCCACTACGATCTGGCTGGTCGCGTCTACAAGTCGCAACCTGCGCCTTTGAACCTGCCAGTACCCCCGCATTCCTATGAGTCGGATGACATCATCGTCATTGGCGTCGACACGGAGAAAGCGTGATGAGCAAGTTCATGGATTGGGTTGATGCGCGCTTCCCCGCGACCAAGATGTGGGAAGACCATCTCAGCAAGTATTACGCTCCGAAGAACTTCAACTTCTTCTATTTCTTTGGCTCCCTGGCGCTGCTGGTTCTGGTCAACCAGATCGTAACCGGTGTCTGGCTGACCATGAGCTACACCCCTTCGGCGGAAGAGGCCTTCGCTTCCGTTGAATACATCATGCGCGACGTCGAGTACGGCGCGATCCTGCGTCTGCTCCACTCCACCGGCGCTTCGGCGTTCTTCATCGTGGTCTATCTGCACATGTTCCGTGGCCTGCTCTACGGTTCCTACCAGAAGCCCCGTGAGCTGGTGTGGCTGTTCGGCATGCTGATCTACCTGGCACTGATGGCCGAGGCCTTCATGGGCTACCTGCTGCCGTGGGGCCAGATGTCCTACTGGGGCGCCCAGGTGATCATCTCGCTGTTCGGTGCGATCCCGGTCATCGGCGACGACCTGACTCAGTGGATCCGCGGTGACTACCTGATTTCCGGTATCACCCTGAACCGCTTCTTCGCCTTGCACGTTGTTGCCCTGCCGATCGTGATCCTCGGTCTGGTGGTGCTGCACATCCTGGCACTGCACGAAGTGGGTTCGAACAACCCGGATGGCGTCGACATCAAGAAGAACAAGGATGAGAACGGCATCCCGCTGGATGGTATTCCTTTCCACCCTTACTACACCGTGAAGGATATCGTCGGCGTAGTGGTGTTCCTCTTCATCTTCTGCTCGATCGTGTTCTTCTTCCCGGAAATGGGTGGCTACTTCCTCGAGAAGCCGAACTTCGAACAGGCCAACCCGTTCAAGACGCCTGAGCACATTGCTCCGGTTTGGTACTTCACCCCGTTCTACGCGATCCTGCGTGCGGTGCCGGACAAGCTCATGGGCGTCATTGCCATGGGTGCTGCCATTGCCGTGCTGTTCGTGCTGCCTTGGCTCGACCGTAGCCCGGTCAAGTCCATGCGCTACAAAGGCTGGCTGAGCAAGATCTGGCTGCTGGTGTTCTGCATCTCGTTCGTGATCCTGGGGGTGCTGGGTGTATTGGCACCGACTCCGGGCCGTACGCTGCTGTCGCAGGTATGTACCTTCCTGTACTTCGCCTACTTCATTCTGATGCCGTTCTACACCAGGCTCGAGAAGACCAAACCGGTTCCGGAAAGGGTGACTGGCTGATGAAAAAGCTATTTGCTGTACTGATTCTTGCTGCTATGCCTGTATTGTCTTTCGCGGCCGAGCACGGCGGCCCTGAGTTGGAGAAGGTCGATATCGACCTGGCCGACAAAGCTGCCCTGCAAGACGGCGCGCGTACCTTTGCCAACTACTGCATGGGCTGCCACAGCGCAAAGTTCCAGCGTTATGAGCGGGTTGCCGACGATCTGGGTATCCCTCACGATCTGATGTTGAGCAAGCTGGTCTTCACCGGCGCCAAGATCGGTGACCACATGAACATCGGCATGCAGCCGGCAGATGCCAAGACCTGGTTTGGCGCTGCGCCACCGGATCTGACCCTGGTGGCCCGTGTGCGGGGTACCGACTGGCTCTATGGCTACCTCAAGTCCTTCTATGAGGACCCGGCGCGCCCTTGGGGTGTGAATAACAAGGTTTTCCCGAACGTGGGCATGCCTAACGTTCTGGTTGGCCTGCAGGGTCGCCAGGTGATCGGTTGCAAGCAGGTGCAGATCGTCGAAGACGGCAAGAAGCAATACGATCCGCTGACTGGCACGCCGCTGACTCATGAAGCCTGTGACCAGCTGACCATCAAGGAGAACACCGGGACTCTCAACGAGGCTCAGTTCGACGAGAAGGTCAAGAACCTGGTGACCTTCCTGGCTTACTCGGCCAACCCGGTCAAGCTGCAGCACCAGCGCATCGGTACCTACGTACTGCTGTACCTGGCCTTCTTCTTCGTGTTCGCCTATCTGCTCAAGCGCGAATACTGGAAGGATGTGCATTGATAGCGTTTTAAGCATCAGTTGTTGAACGTGCGCGCCCAAGGGCGTCTCTGAAACTGTAACAACCCTGTATCATTCGGGGGTTACCAGAGGCGCCCTGAGGGCGCGCTCGTTTTTTCTGCTTCCGATAATTTCAACAAGCGAGGAGGATCGCCATGGGCGTGACCAATCGGTTGGCCTGTTACTCCGACCCCGCCGACCACTATTCCCACCGGGTGCGCATTGTGCTCGCAGAGAAGGGTGTCAGCGCCGAGATCATCAGTGTGGAGGCGGGGCGTCAGCCGCCGAAGCTGATCGAAGTGAACCCTTATGGGAGCTTGCCAACGCTGGTCGACCGCGACCTGGCGTTGTGGGAGTCGACAGTGGTGATGGAGTACCTGGATGAGCGTTATCCGCATCCGCCACTGCTGCCGGTTTATCCTGTGGCGCGAGCCAACAGCCGTCTGCTGATACACCGGATCCAGCGTGACTGGTGCGGGCAAGTGGATCTGATTCTTGATCCGCGGACCAAGGAGGCTGCTCGAGTGCAGGCGCGCAAGGAATTGCGTGAAAGCCTGACGGGTGTTTCTCCTTTGTTTGCCGACAAGCCATTTTTCCTCAGTGAGGAACAAAGTCTGGTGGACTGCTGCCTACTGCCCATACTCTGGAGATTGCCGGTCCTGGGTATCGAACTGCCGCGGCAGGCCAAGCCGTTGCTTGATTATATGGAACGCCAATTTGCGCGTGAGGCTTTCCAGGCGAGTCTGTCTGGTGTCGAACGCGATATGCGCTGAGGCTTAAGGAGCCGCTATGAACTCCAGTCGACCTTATCTGGTCCGCGCGCTCTATGAGTGGATTGTGGACAACGATTGCACCCCGCACATGCTGGTCAATTCTGACTATCCGGCAGTGCAGGTGCCCCAGGGCTTTGCCAGTGATGGGCAGATCGTCCTGAACATTTCTCCCAGTGCCGTGCGTCATCTGCATATGGATAACGACGTAGTGACCTTCGAAGGGCGCTTCGGTGGTGTGCCGCACAGCCTGCATGTGCCGGTTGCGGCGATCTTGGGGATCTATGCCCGTGAGAATGGCCAGGGCATGGTCTTCGATCTGGAGTCGCCTCTGGATGAAGAGGATGATCTCGAGCCGGATGACGACCTGCCGCCACCGGACAGTGAGCCGCCGCGCCCCAGTGGCCGACCGAGCTTGAAAGTGGTCAAGTAATAAAAAAGGCGATCCATCCGGATCGCCTTTTTTGTATCTCGCGGTTGTGTGTCAGTCGATGTATTCGAACAGTTTGACGATCTTCTGCACACCGGACACGCCTTGAACCAGGTTGGTGGCCTGGGTGGCCTCCTGTTGGGTCAGCAAGCCCAGCAGGTAGACGATGCCGTTCTCGGTCACCACCTTGATTCGCGAGGCGGGCACGCTGGCGTCGGTGAGCATCTGGGTCTTGATCTTGGTGGTCAGCCAGCCATCGTTCTGGCGGGCCAGGAAGCCGGAAGGTGGCAGTACCTGCAGTTCGTTGTGCACCTTCTTGACGCGCTGCACTTCGCTGGCGGCCTGTTCGGCCATGGCCTTGAGGTCCGGGCGGGGTGTTTGTCCGGCCAGCAGGACGATGCCGTTGAAGCTGGTGACAACGATGTGCGAGTTGTTTTCCAGGTCTGGGCTGGCTTTGGCGACGTTGACGGCGACTTTGGTCTCGATCAGCGAATCGTCGATCTTGCTGCCAAAGGTGCGGGTGCCGCGGTCATCATCGATGGGTTTGTCGCGGGTGGCGGTAATCACCGAGCTGCAACCAGTGATGCTCAGGCACAAGGTCAAGGCCAGGAGGCCAAGGCGATTAGGGGTCATTCTTCACTCCCGAACAATTGGCTGTCGATCAGATCGCAGAGGCAATGGATCGCCAGCAGGTGGACTTCTTGAATGCGTGCAGTGACGGTGGCCGGTACGCGGATCTCGACATCTTCAGGCAGCAGCAGGGAAGCCATGCCGCCGCCGTCACGACCGGTCAATGCTACGACAATCATTTCGCGATCATGTGCGGCCTGGATCGCTTGAATAATGTTTGCGGAGTTGCCGCTGGTGGAAATCGCCAGCAATACGTCACCGGGCTGGCCCAGGGCGCGGATCTGCTTGGAGAAGACTTCGTTGTAGCTGTAGTCGTTGGCGATCGAGGTAATGGTAGAGCTGTCGGTAGTCAGGGCAATGGCCGGCAGGCTCGGGCGTTCGCGCTCGAAGCGGTTGAGCAGTTCGGAGGAGAAATGCTGGGCATCGCCGGCGGAGCCGCCGTTGCCGCAAGAGAGCATCTTGCCCTCGTTGAGCAGGGCGTTGACCATGACCTGGCTGGCTTGCTCGATGTGCGGTGCAAGTACGTCCATCGCCTGTTGCTTGGTGTCGATGCTGGCCTGAAAAAGCTGGCGAATTCGGGATTGCATGTCCATCTGTGTGACCTTAAGTGGCGCGGCTTGGTGGCACGTAAATGTGCAGCCCGCAAAGCAAAGAGCAAAAAAGTTGAGTGAAAATGGGTGCGGCCTGAGGGCTTCTTTCAGCTGTCGAAGGCATTGCGTAGCCAGTTCAAGCGGGCTTCTGCACCCGAGGCGCCGTCAATGGCGACCACGTCGAAACGGCAAGGATGGCTGGACCAGCGTGATTCGCTTTGCAGGAAAAGCTGCGCGGCAAGGATCAGTTTTTGACGCTTGCGCCCATCGATACTGCCCAGTGCGCCACCCCATTGCGTGTGTTTTCTGTAGCGGACTTCGACGAATACTACTGTATCGCCGTCAAGCATGACCAGATCAAGCTCGCCGCGTTTACACAACCAGTTCTGCGCCAGCAGGCGCAGTCCGTGCTGTTGGAGATGCCGAAGCGCTTGGCTTTCGGCATCTCGTCCGCTGTGCTGGCTTGATCCTTGGAGCATTAGCGCGGCGTGTCGGGCAGGCGGGTCACCTGGCCCCCGACGAACTTGGCCCATGGCAGCTGACGCTCGATGCGTTGCCCGGCAGCCATGCCCAGGCTGCCGGATTCACCTTCTATCCGGCTGTCTGGCAGGGCCTTGAGTTGGCCCAGGCGTGGCGCCAATCGGTAGGCGTCGACGCCCATGGCATACAGGCGCCCTAGGCTGCCGCCAGCTTGCGGCCATTGTGCGGTGACCTGGCGGCGCAGCGGGCCGTTGGCATCCAGCAGCCATGGGGTTTCGCAGAACATCACGCCGTTCATGTCGTTGTACTGGTTCTGGTCGCCGCTGGCGCTGAACACATTGGAGGTGGCGTAGACCGGTACATCACCAGCGTATTGGAAGTTCAAGGTCGGCTTGATCTGCTGAGCCTGTTGCGGAGTGGAGGCGAGGAAAATGAACTCGATATCCTGGCGACGTGATGGCTGTGCGGCTACCTGGGTGCCTACGGTGCTCTGCAGGCTCTTGGCGCGGCCTTCACTCTGGCGCAGCTGGAACAGGTCGGCAATCTGCTGTGCCAGGGCGACGGGCTGATCGACGCGTTCGATACCGATTACGCTACCACCGTTGGCTTCCCAATCCTGACGGAATGCCTTGAGCACGCGATCGCCCCATTCGCCTTTCGGAACCAGAGCGGCGGCGCGGTGCAGGCCGTCGGCGCGGGCGCGACGGGAAACCTCGCGGGCTTCGTCTTCGGCTGCCAGGCCGAACTGGAACAACTGCGCCGGGCCTTGTTCGCCTTCGCTGTAGTTCAGGGCCAGGGTGGTGATCGGCAGTTGCGGGCGAGCGGCAAGTTGCTTGACCAGGGGTTTTTCCAGTGGGCCGACGACCAGTTGCACGCCAGCGGCCTGAGCCTTGCGGTAGAAGTCATCCAGCGAGCTTAGGCGCGAGCTGTCATAGAACTCGATGCTGGGTGGATTCTGTCCGGCTTGCTGAGCCTGGTAGTGAGCAGCCATGAAACCTTCGCGCAGTGCTTTGGAAACCGATGCGAGGGGGCCGTCCTGTGGCAGCAGCAAGGCAATTTTCGATACCGGCTGGCTGGCCAGTTCCTTGAGCTTGATCAGGGGTTGGGGCAGTTGAATGGCTGCCGGGTGCTTTGGATTCTGGGCGCGCCAGGTATCGATGGCTGCCTGCTGCTGTTCCAAGGTGCCGGCGCTCTTGACTGCCAGGGCCAGGCTCATCCAGCCGGCCAGGTCGTCATTGCCGGCAGGCTGCAACTGATCGGTCGGCAGGGCGGCAATCAGTGCCCAGATGGCTTCGTGGTTTTTGGCTGCTGCATCATCCTTGAGCAAGGGCGCGATAACGATGCGCTCTTTGGCGGCGGCCAATGTCTGGCCGTCGGCTTCCAGTGCGCGAGCATGAACGCTGCCGGTGCGAATCTGTTGAGCTGCCGGCAGTTCGCTCAGGTGTTGCAGGCTTGGATGGCTCAGTGCGGTGAGGGCAGCCTTTGGCTGGTTGCGCACCAGGGCCAGCTCTGCGGACAGGGTGCTGGCGAAGATTTGCTGGGCAGGCTTGAGTTGATCCAGCGGCACTTGCTGCAGGATTTGTCCGGCGCGTCCGGCATTGCCTTGACGATACGCCAGGTCGGCGGCGCTCAGGCGCAGCAGGGCTGCTTTTTCCGGAGTTTTGCTGGTGGCGGCCTGTTCGAGCAGTTGCTCGATACTGGCATCCGGTGTCCGTGGAAGTTCGCCAAGGCTGGAAGAGGGCGAGCTGGCGCAAGCCACCAGAAGGGTAGCCAGGCAGAGGGCAAGAAACAGCCGCAGGCAAGCGATCATGTAAGTGTTCCTGATACTCGATCAAATGAGCGTGGAATTGTACCCAAGCGCTGGCTGGGGTGCGATGTTACTGGCGATAAACCGTCGATTTAGCTCAAGCAAATGTTGCTTGGCTGCCTGAAAGGTCGCAGCGCAGCGCCATACCGGCTGATCGCAAGGCGTATTGAGAATGCTTCAACGCGCTACAATGGCGCTTTTGCCGATCAAGAGGTGTGCGCTTTGACTGCTCCAGGTCCTTTGAATTCCGCTGCTGGCTCGCTTTATGTGGTGGCGACGCCCATCGGCAACCTGGACGATATCAGCGCCCGGGCCTTGAAGCTGTTGCGCGAGGTGTCGTTGATCGCTGCCGAAGATACCCGGCATTCCCAGCGCCTGATGCAGCACTTTGGTATTTCCACGCCCCTGGCTGCCTGCCATGAGCACAACGAACGTGATGAGGGCAGTCGCTTCATTACTCGTCTGCTGGCTGGGGATAATGTCGCCTTGATCTCCGATGCGGGCACGCCGCTGATTTCCGATCCCGGCTACCACCTGGTGCGCCAGGCGCGGGCGGCGGGTATCAACGTGGTTCCAGTACCGGGGGCCTGTGCTCTGATCGCGGCGTTGTCGGCGGCGGGCTTGCCTTCGGACCGGTTCATCTTCGAAGGCTTTCTGCCGGCCAAGGCGGTCGGGCGCAGGGCGCGCCTGGAAGCGGTCAAGGAAGAGCCGCGTACGCTGATTTTCTATGAGGCGCCGCATCGCATACTTGAATGCCTGCAGGATATGGAGTCGGTATTCGGTGGTGGGCGGCCGGCATTGCTGGCGCGTGAATTGACCAAGACCTTCGAGACCCTGAAGGGGCTGCCACTTTCCGAGCTGCGCCAGTTCGTCGAGTCCGACAGCAATCAGCAGCGTGGGGAGTGCGTGGTGCTGGTCGCGGGGTGGACAGCACCGGAAAGTGATGAGGCGATCAGTAGTGAGTCGATGCGTATCCTCGACCTGTTGCTCAAGGAAATGCCGCTGAAGCGGGCTGCTGCTTTGGCTGCGGAAATCACTGGCGAGCGCAAGAATGTGCTGTATCAGGTGGCCCTGGATAAACAGAAAGAACAATAAATTGCGTAGCAGGGTGGCCAAAGGCTTTTAGCGCTTGTTCTTCGTTCGCTCTGCCGTTAACCTGCGCGGCGGAGAGTCGATTGGACAGTCGCTGCCCTCTATGAAAATTAGAGGGGGGAGGAAAGTCCGGGCTCCATAGGGCGGAGTGCCAGGTAATGCCTGGGGGGCGTGAGCCTACGGAAAGTGCCACAGAAAATAACCGCCTAAGCACTTCGGTGCCGGTAAGGGTGAAAAGGTGCGGTAAGAGCGCACCGCACGTCTGGTAACAGTTCGTGGCTAGGTAAACCCCACTCGGAGCAAGACCAAATAGGGTTCCAAGGCGTGGCCCGCGCTGGAACCGGGTAGGTTGCTAAAGATGTCCAGTGATGGCCATCGTAGAGGAATGACTGTCCTCGACAGAACCCGGCTTACAGATCGACTCTCCACCTTTTCCCTCCCTGCTTGAATCAATAGCAGAAGCGTTTTTGTAATACCGAAAAAATCTTACTCTTAATAAATTACTTTAACTTCGCGCTGCAGCTTATTGAGCTGTTGGAAGTTGATGCTCTGAAACACCCTTCGAATTCCCGTTACCTCTCCTTTAAGTCTCCTAAATATCCGTTCTATAAGGCTTTTCCGTCGCCGCGCGCCTTGACGGTGGTGTGGGCGCATTCCTATAGTGTGCGCAAGTGGCGGAAAGTGGCATGAAGTGGGTTTTTTGAGCGCAAAACGCTAAAATTTGGAGAAACGCTGACGTGTTTCGCGGAGCTAACGCTATCAGTCTCGATGCAAAAGGCCGTCTCGCCATGCCGAGCCGGTATCGTGACGAGCTCGTTTCGCGAAGTTCCGGGCAGTTAATCGTCACCATCGATGCCGTTGATCCCTGTTTGTGTGTTTACCCCCTCGATGAGTGGGAGCTGATTGAAACCAAGCTGCGCGCACTGCCTTCTCTTCGTGAAGAGAACCGTCGTTTGCAGCGTTTGCTGATTGGTAACGCCGTCGACCTTGAACTCGATGGCAGTGGTCGTTTTCTGGTGCCTCCGCGCCTGCGTGAATATGCCAAGTTGGATAAGCGCGCAATGCTGGTGGGCCAACTGAACAAGTTCCAATTGTGGGACGAGGATGCCTGGAATGCTGTTTCCGCAGCGGACCTGGCAGCTATTCAACAACCGGGCGCCATGCCTGATGAACTGCGTGATTTGATCCTGTGACTATTGATAGCGGCTTTAACCACATCACCGTACTGCTTGACGAAGCCGTCGAGGCTCTCGCCGTACGTCCTGATGGCTGCTATCTGGATGGCACCTTCGGGCGTGGCGGGCATAGCCGGCTGATTCTCAGCAAGCTCGGGCCCCAGGGGCGCCTCCTCGGATTCGACAAGGATCCCCAGGCGATTGCCACCGGGCAAGCGCTAGCGGCCGAAGACGGCCGCTTTGTCGTTGTACAGCGCAGTTTCGCCGAGCTCGGTTCGGAAGTTGCCGAACGCGGCCTGGCGGGCAAGGTCAGCGGTGTCCTGCTGGATCTGGGGGTGTCTTCGCCGCAGCTGGACGACCCTGAACGCGGCTTCAGTTTTCTCAATGACGGCCCGCTGGATATGCGCATGGACCCGACTCGCGGCATCAGTGCTGCGCAGTTCATCGCCACCGCTCCGGTAGAGGAAATTGCCCGGGTATTCAAGGAGTACGGCGAGGAGCGTTTCTCCGGTCGCATGGCGCGAGCCGTGGTCGAGCGCCGCGAGATCCAGCCGTTCGAGCGTACCGCCGATCTGGCTGAAGTGTTGAAAGTCGCCAACCCGGCTTGGGAGAAGGGCAAGAACCCGGCTACCCGTGCTTTCCAGGGGCTGCGCATTCACGTCAACAATGAACTGGGTGATCTCGAGGCGGGCCTTGAAGCTGCACTGGAGTCCCTGGAAGTGGGTGGTCGCCTGGTGGTGATCAGCTTCCACTCCCTGGAAGACCGCATCGTCAAATTGTTCATGCGTCGTCTGGTCAAGGGCGAATCGGACAACCTGCCGCGCAATCTGCCGGTACGTTTCGAAGCCTTTGTGCCGAAAATCAAGATCCACGGCAAAGCGCAGTTCGCCTCCGAGGCAGAGCTCAAGGCCAACCCGCGTGCCCGCAGTGCCGTCATGCGCGTCGCGGAGAAGCTTCGGTGAGCAAGCTTTTCGCCAAGCCACTTCCGGGCGGAAGCTTTTTCATGTTCCTGCTATTCGTCGGCGTTCTGGTTTCCGCAATTGCGGTGTCCTACAGCGCCCACTGGAACCGTCAGTTGCTCAATACGCTGTACGGCGAGTTGAGCGTGCGTGACAAAGCCCAGGCCGAATGGGGTCGCCTTATTCTTGAGCAAAGCACCTGGACTGCTCACAGCCGCATTGAAGTGCTGGCCACCGAACAGTTGAAAATGCACATTCCCGGCGCGGCCGAAGTCCGCATGGTGGCGCCATGAAGCTCGAAGGCGCGCTCTATCCATGGCGTTTCCGTGTAGTGCTGGGTTTGCTGGCGGTCATGGTGTCGGCGATTGCCTGGCGCATCATCGACCTGCAAGTGGTCGACCGTGACTTCCTCAAGGGGCAGGGCGATGCACGCAGTGTCCGGCACATTCCGATTCCCGCGCACCGCGGTCTGATCACCGATCGCAATGGCGAGCCTCTGGCCGTCAGTACGCCCGTGACCACCCTCTGGGCCAATGCCAAGGAAATGCAGCTGGCCAAGGATCGCTGGCCGGCGCTGGCCATGGCACTTGGCCAAGACCCGAAAGCCCTGGCCGAGCGGCTTGAAGCCCAGGCCAATAAAGAGTTCATCTATCTGGTCCGAGGCCTGACGCCTGAACAGGGCCAGTCCGTATTGGATCTGAAGGTCCCCGGTGTCTATGGCATCGAGGAATTCCGACGCTTCTATCCAGCCGGCGAAGTAACCGCGCACATGGTGGGTTTCACCGATATCGACGACCGCGGTCGCGAAGGGGTGGAACTGGCCTACGACGAATGGCTCGCAGGGGTTCCGGGCAAGCGCCAGGTGATCAAGGACCGGCGCGGCAGGCTGATCAAGGACGTCCAGGTCACCAAGAACGCCAAGGCCGGCAAGCCCTTGGCGTTGTCGATTGACCTGCGCCTGCAATACCTGGCCAACCGCGAGCTGCGCAACGCCATCGTCGAGAACGGTGCCAAGGCTGGCAGCCTGGTGATCATGGATGTGAAGACCGGCGAGATCCTGGCCATGGTCAACCAGCCGACCTACAACCCGAACAACCGGCGCAACCTGCAGCCGGCGATGATGCGCAACCGCGCGATGATCGACGTGTTCGAGCCTGGCTCGACCATGAAAGCGATCTCCATGAGTGCCGCACTGGAAACCGGACGCTGGAAGCCCAGCGATACCGTCGAGGTCTACCCGGGCACCCTGCAGTTGGGCAAATACACCATCCGTGACGTTTCCAAGACCGAAGGTCCGGTACTCGACCTGACCGGCATCCTGATCAACTCCAGTAACGTCGGCATGAGTAAGGTGGCCTTCGATATCGGCGGCGAAACCATTTTCCGCCTGGCACAGAAAATCGGTCTGGGCCAGGACACGGGGCTCGGCTTCCCTGGTGAGCGGGTCGGCAACCTGCCGAACTACCGCGAATGGCGCAAGGCGGAAACCGCGACCCTGTCCTATGGCTACGGCCTGTCGGTGACCGCGATCCAGCTGGTGCACGCCTTTTCCGCATTGGCCAACAACGGCCGTATTGCGCCGCTGACACTGATCAAGTCCGACAAGACTCCGCAGACCACCCAGGTGATTCCGGAAAATGTCGCCAAGACCATGCAGGGCATGCTGCAGCAAGTGATCGAGGCCCCGCGCGGAGTATTCCGTGCCCAGGTTCCGGCCTATCACGTGGCCGGCAAGAGTGGTACTGCGCGCAAGACTTCGGTGGGTACCAAGGGCTACGCCGAGAACTCCTACCGCTCGCTGTTCGCCGGCTTCGGTCCGATGAGTGATCCACGCTACGCGATCGTGGTGGTGATCGACGAACCGAGCAAAGCCGGTTACTTCGGTGGCCTGGTATCGGCGCCGGTGTTCAGCAAAGTGATGTCCGGCACCCTGCGCTTGATGAACATCACCCCGGACAACCTGCCGACCACGCAGCAGGCCAACGCCGCATCCGGCACCCCTGTACGAGCCAATGGAGGGCGCGGCTGATGTCTCTTAGCCTGAACAAGATTTTCGCCCACGCCGGTCGCGACCTGCTGATTCGTGAGTTGACCCTGGACAGCCGTAACGTGCGGGCCGGGGACCTGTTTCTTGCGGTGCCCGGCGCCAAGTTCGATGGGCGTGCGCACATTGCCGATGCCCTGCAGCGCGGCGCTGCCGCGGTGGCTTATGAAGTGGAAGGGGCAACTGTGTTGCCGCTGACCGATGTACCGCTGATTCCGGTCAAGGGCCTGGCGGCGCAGCTGTCGGACATAGCCGGGCGCTTCTATGGTGACCCGAGCCGCCAGTTGAACCTGGTGGGCGTGACCGGCACCAACGGCAAGACCAGCGTTACCCAACTGGTGGCTCAGGCCCTGGATTTGCTCGGCCAGCGTTGTGGCCTGGTAGGTACCCTGGGGACCGGGTTTCATGGCGCGCTGCAAAGCGGGATGCACACCACGCCGAACCCGATTGCCGTGCAGGCCACCCTGGCGGACTTGAAGAATGCAGGAGCCAAGGCGGTGGCCATGGAGGTCTCGTCCCATGGCCTGGATCAGGGGCGCGTGGCGGCACTGGCTTTCGATGTGGCGGTGCTGACCAACCTGTCCCGTGACCATCTGGATTACCACGGGACCATGGAAGCCTATGGCGCAGCCAAGGCCAAGCTCTTTGCCTGGAACGACCTGCGTTGCCGGGTGATCAACCTCGACGACGATTTTGGCCGGCAACTGGCGGCGGACAAACATGAGTCACGACTGATCACTTACAGCCTCGAAGACGCCGCTGCTTATCTGTACTGCCGCGAAGCGCGTTTTGACGATGATGGCGTGCGCGCGACCCTGGTGACTCCACAGGGTGAGCACCACCTGCGCAGTTGCCTGCTCGGGCGCTTCAACCTGAGCAACGTGCTGGCTGCGGTAGGTGCGTTGTTGGGTCTTGAATACGCGCTGGACGAAATTCTTGCGGTCCTGCCCAAGCTTGAAGGCCCCGCCGGACGCATGCAGCGCCTGGGTGGCGGTACTCAGCCGCTGGTGGTGGTGGATTACGCCCACACCCCGGATGCCCTGGAAAAAGTCTTGCTGGCCCTGCGTCCGCACGCCAAGGGCCGCCTGCTGTGCCTGTTCGGTTGTGGCGGCGACCGGGACCGCGGCAAGCGTCCGTTGATGGCTGAGGTGGTCGAGCGTCTGGCCGACGGCGTGCTGGTGACTGATGACAACCCGCGCAGCGAAGAGCCGGCCCAAATCTTCGACGATATTCGTGCCGGCTTCAGCGCGGCAGAAAAGGTGAAATTCGTAGCCGGTCGCGGGTTGGCCATTGCTCGCCTGATCGCTTCCGCGTCGGCCGATGACGTGGTGGTGCTGGCCGGTAAAGGCCATGAGGATTACCAGGAAATAAACGGCCAGCGACATGACTTTTCTGATCTCGCCGAGGCGGACAAAGCCTTGACCGCGTGGGAGGTGGGCCATGCTTAAAGCCCTGCAACTCAGTGAGGTCTCGGCTCCATTGGACGCCCGCCTGATCGCGGGCGATGCTCGTTTTAGCGGCGTCAGTATCGATAGCCGGGCGATTCAGGCCGGCCAACTGTTTATTGCTCTGACCGGCCCACGTTTTGACGGCCACGATTACTTGAATGAAGTGGCGGCCAAGGGCGCCGTGGCGGCGTTGGTTGAACGTGAGGTTCCCGACAGCACGCTGCCGCAACTGCTGGTCAAGGACACTCGCCTGGCGCTGGGGCAGTTGGGTGCGCTCAATCGCGCCGCGTTCAGCCGCCCGGTCGCTGCGGTAACCGGCTCCAGCGGCAAGACCACGGTCAAGGAAATGCTCGCCAGCATCCTGCGCACCCGTGGTCCGGTACACGCCACTCGGGGCAACCTGAACAATGACCTGGGTGCGCCCCTGACCCTGCTGGAACTGGCCCCGGAACACACAGCCGCAGTGATAGAGCTGGGCGCTTCGCGCATCGGCGAGATTGCCTACACCGTGGCCATGACTCGCCCCCACGTAGCGATCATCAATAACGCCGGTACCGCTCACGTCGGTGAGTTTGGCGGGCCGGAGAAGATTGTCGAGGCCAAGGGGGAAATCCTGGAGGGCCTCGATAGCGCCGGGATCGCCGTGCTCAACCTGGACGACAAGGCTTTCCCTATCTGGAAGGCCCGTGCTGCCGGCCGTCAGGTGCTGAGCTTCGCCCTGACTGACAGTTCTGCCGATTTCTTTGCCTCCGATATCGGTCGCGATGCCCGTGGCTGCCCATCCTTCAAGTTGCACAGCCCCAAGGGTGTGGAGGCGGTGCAATTGAACCTGCTGGGCACCCATAACGTTGCCAATGCCCTGGCTGCGGCAGCCGCGGCCCACGCCATGGGCGTCTCGCTGTTCGGCATCGTCACCGGCCTGAATGCGGTGCAGCCGGTCAAGGGGCGTACCGTCGCCCAACTGGCCAAGAACGGCATGCGGGTCATTGATGACACTTACAACGCAAACCCCACCTCAATGTGCGCCGCCGTTGATATACTCGCCGGCTTTTCCGGCCGCACCGTCCTGGTGCTCGGAGACATCGGCGAGTTGGGCGAGTGGGCGGAGCAGGGGCACCGCGAAGTAGGTGCATATGCCGCTGGCAAGGTTTCGGCCCTCTACGCCGTAGGCCCGATGATGGCTCATGCCGTTGCCGCCTTCGGCGAGCACGCGCGCCACTTCGCCAGCCAGGCTGACCTGATTGCCGCCCTGGGCGTCGAGCAAGACCCAAATACCACCATTTTGATCAAAGGATCGCGCAGCGCGGTGATGGAAAACATCGTCGCGGCTTTGTGCGGCTCCAGTACGGAGAAACATTGATGCTGCTGCTGCTAGCGGAGTACCTGCAACAGTTCTACAAAGGCTTCGCGGTCTTTCAGTACCTGACCCTGCGCGGGATCCTCGGGGTACTGACTGCGCTGTCTTTGGCGCTGTGCCTGGGTCCGTGGATGATCCGCACTCTGCAGAACCGCCAGATCGGCCAGTCCGTGCGTAACGATGGTCCGCAATCTCACCTGTCCAAATCGGGCACACCGACCATGGGCGGTGCGCTGATTCTCTCGGCCATCGGTATCAGCACCCTGCTGTGGGCCGACCTGCGCAACCACTATGTGTGGGTCGTGCTGCTGGTGACCCTGGCCTTTGGCGCCATCGGCTGGGTCGACGACTATCGCAAGGTGATCGAGAAGAATTCCCGTGGCCTGCCCAGCCGCTGGAAGTATTTCTGGCAATCGGTGTTCGGCCTGGGCGCGGCGATCTTCCTTTATATGACTGCCCAGAGTCCGGTGGAAACCACTCTGCTGATCCCGATGCTCAAGGACGTGAGCATTCCCCTTGGCATCGGCTTCGTGGTCCTGACCTATTTCGTCATCGTCGGTTCGAGCAACGCGGTCAACCTGACCGATGGCCTCGATGGCCTGGCGATCATGCCTACGGTGATGGTGGGCGGTGCGCTTGGGATCTTCTGCTACCTGTCGGGTAACGTGAAGTTCGCCGAATACCTGCTGATTCCTTATGTACCGGGGGCGGGAGAGCTGATTGTCTTCTGTGGTGCGCTGATTGGCGCGGGCCTGGGCTTCTTGTGGTTCAACACTTACCCGGCGCAGGTGTTCATGGGTGATGTTGGCGCCCTGGCGCTGGGCGCGGCCCTGGGCACTATCGCGGTCATCGTCCGTCAGGAAATCGTTCTGTTCATCATGGGCGGCGTGTTCGTGATGGAAACCCTGTCCGTGGTGATCCAGGTTGCCTCCTTCAAGTTGACCGGCCGCCGTGTGTTTCGCATGGCGCCGATTCACCACCATTTTGAACTCAAGGGCTGGCCCGAGCCGCGCGTGATCGTCCGTTTCTGGATCATCACCGTGATTCTGGTGCTGATCGGCCTTGCCACCCTGAAGCTGAGGTAGAACGAGTGTCTCTGATCGCTTCTGACCACTTCCGCATCGTTGTCGGCCTCGGCAAGAGCGGCATGTCCCTGGTTCGCTTCCTGGCGAGCCGGGGCGTTGCCTTTGCGGTGGCCGATACGCGGGAAAATCCACCTGAGCTGGTCACGCTGCGGCGTGACTACCCGCAGGTGGAGGTGCGTTGTGGCGAGCTGGACGTGGACTTCCTGTGCCGTGCCGACGAACTCTACGTGAGCCCCGGCCTGGCCCTGGCGACCCCGGCCCTGCAGGCTGCTGCTGCCCGTGGGGTGAAATTGTCCGGTGATATCGAGCTGTTCGCGCGTAACGCAAAGGCACCGATCGTGGCAATCAGTGGTTCCAACGCCAAGAGCACCGTGACCACCCTGGTGGGCGAGATGGCAGCGGCGGCGGGCAAGCGCGTGGCGGTCGGCGGCAACCTCGGGACCCCGGCCCTGGACCTGCTCAGCGATGACGTCGAGCTGTACGTGATGGAGCTGTCCAGCTTCCAGCTGGAGACCACCGACCAGTTGGGCGCCGAAGTGGCCACCGTGCTCAACATCAGCGAAGACCACATGGACCGTTACAGCGGCCTGCCGGCCTACCACCTGGCCAAGCACCGGATCTTCCGTGGCGCCCGGCAGGTGGTCTTCAACCGCCAGGACGCTCTGACCCGGCCATTGATCGGTGAAGGCCTGCCATGCTGGACCTTCGGCCTGAGCAAGCCTGATTTCAAGGCCTTCGGCCTGCGCGAAGAGGACGGCGAGAAGTACCTGGCCTTCGAGTTCCAGAACCTGATGCCCGTGCGCGAGCTGAAGATCCGCGGCGCCCATAACCAGTCCAACGCCCTGGCAGCCTTGGCCCTGGGTCATGCAGTGGGCTTGCCGTTCGACGCCATGCTCGCGGCGCTGCGCACTTTCGCCGGCCTCGAGCATCGCTGCCAGTGGGTTCGCGACCTGGATGGCGTGGCGTACTACAACGACTCCAAGGCCACCAACGTGGGCGCCGCCCTGGCGGCCATCGAAGGCCTTGGCGCCGACATCGAAGGCAAGATCGTGCTGATCGCCGGTGGTGACGGCAAGGGCGCCGACTTCAAGGATCTGCGCGGCCCGGTGGCGGCCAACTGCCGCGCGGTGATCCTGATGGGGCGCGACTCCGACCAGATCGGCGAAGCCATCGGTGACGCCGTGCCGCTGATTCGTGTCGGCTCGCTGCAGGAAGCCGTGGAGCAATGCCGCGCCACTGCCCAGCCCGGTGATGTGGTGCTGCTGTCGCCGGCCTGCGCCAGTTTCGACATGTTCAAGAACTACGAAGACCGTGGCCACCAGTTCGTCCGCGTTGTGGAGGAACTGGCATGAACCTGAGAAACATCATCAAGCCCTATCCATCGCCGATCATCACCGGTCGGGGCATCGACCTCGATTTCCCGATGCTCGCTGGTTGCCTGACCCTGCTCGGCCTGGGCCTGGTCATGATTGCCTCGGCCTCCACTGAAGTGGCGGCGGCGCAGTCGGGCAGCGCCCTGTACTACATGATTCGCCACCTGATCTACATCCTGCTGGGCCTGGGGGCCTGCATCGTCACCATGATGATCCCGATCGCCACCTGGCAGCGCCTGGGCTGGTTGATGCTGATCGGTGCCTTCGGCCTGCTGGTGATGGTGATCATTCCGGGGATCGGCCGGGAAGTGAACGGTTCGATGCGCTGGATCGGCTTCAGCTTTTTCAACGTCCAGCCTTCCGAGATCGCCAAGGTGTTCGTGGTGATCTACCTCGCCGGTTACCTGGTGCGGCGCCAGAAAGAAGTGCGCGAGAGCTGGATGGGCTTCTTCAAGCCGTTCATCGTGCTGCTGCCCATGGCTGGCCTGCTGCTGATGGAGCCGGACTTCGGCGCCACTGTCGTAATGATGGGCGCCGCTGCGGCCATGCTGTTCCTGGGAGGGGTCGGGCTGTTCCGGTTTTCCCTGATGGTGGTCCTGGCGGTGGCAGCGGTTGTCTTGCTGATTCAGATGCAGCCCTATCGAATGGCGCGCCTGACCAACTTTGCCGACCCCTGGGCGGACCAGTTCGGTGCCGGTTATCAATTGTCCCAGGCACTGATCGCCTTTGGTCGCGGTGAGTGGCTGGGTGTCGGCCTGGGCAACAGCGTGCAGAAACAGTTCTACCTGCCGGAGGCTCACACAGACTTCGTGTTCTCGGTACTGGCTGAAGAGCTGGGCGCCGTCGGTTCGCTGTGCACGGTAGCGCTGTTCGTCTTTGTCTGTATCCGCGGCATGTACATCGGCCTGTGGGCGGAAAAGGCCAAGCAGTTCTTTGCCGCCTATGTCGCCTACGGACTGTCGTTCCTGTGGATTGGCCAATTCCTGATCAACATCGGGGTGAACGTCGGCCTGTTGCCGACCAAGGGCCTGACCTTGCCTTTCCTCAGTTATGGCGGCAGCTCGCTGGTGATCTGCTGCGCCTGTCTGGGGTTGTTGCTGCGTATCGAATGGGAGAGCAGGACCCACCTGGGCAGTGAAGAGATGGAGTTCAGTGAAAGTGACTTTGCCGAGGAGCCGAGCCATGGGCGCTAACGTCCTGATCATGGCCGGCGGCACCGGTGGCCACGTGTTCCCGGCACTGGCCTGCGCCCGCGAGTTCCAGGCCCGTGGCTACACCGTGCACTGGCTGGGTACCCCACGTGGCATCGAAAACGATCTGGTGCCTGCGGCCGGGCTGCCGTTGCACCTGATCAACGTCAGCGGTTTGCGGGGCAAGGGCAAGCTGTCCCTGCTCAAGGCGCCGTTCGTGTTGATCAAGGCCGTGCTCCAGGCGCGGCAGGTCATTCGCCAGTTGAAGCCGGTCTGTGTCCTGGGTTTTGGCGGTTATGTGACCGGCCCTGGTGGAGTTGCCGCGAAGTTGTCTGGGGTGCCGGTCATCGTTCACGAACAGAACGCCGTGGCCGGTACCGCCAATCGGCTGCTGGTGCCGTTGGCTGCCCGAGTCTGCGAAGCTTTCCCGGACACCTTCGGTGCCTCGCAAAGCCGGCGCACCACGGGCAACCCGGTACGCACCGAACTGTTCCTCGAAACACCGCGCGAGGCCCTGGCCGGACGCAAGGCGCGTTTGCTGATCCTGGGCGGAAGCCTGGGCGCAGAGCCGTTGAACAAGCTGTTGCCGGAAGCCTTGGCACAGGTCGCCCCCGAGCTGCGCCCTGAGGTGTTCCACCAGGCCGGCAAAAACCACGATGAAGTCACTGCAGAGCGCTATCGCGCCGCCGGCGTCGAGGCGCAGGTGCAGCCCTTTATCAAAGACATGGCCCAAGCCTATGGCTGGGCCGACCTGGTGGTCTGTCGCGCAGGCGCGTTGACCGTCAGCGAACTGGCTGCCGCCGGTCTGCCCTCGATGCTGGTGCCTTTGCCCCACGCGATCGACGACCACCAGACCCGCAATGCCGAATATTTGGCTCGTGAAGGTGCTGCCTTCCTGATGCCGCAAAGAACGACTGGTGCTGCGGACCTTGCCGCTCGCCTGACAGAGGTTTTGATGCAACCAGAACGACTCGACAACATGGCCCAGGCTGCTCGCCGCCTGGCCAAGCCCGGCGCCACCCACGACGTAGTGAATATCTGCCTGGAGGTGGCCCATGGTTGAGAATCAGAAAGCCATGCCGCAGCCGGAAATGCGCCGCATCCGCCGCATCCACTTCGTCGGTATCGGCGGCGTGGGCATGTGCGGGATTGCTGAAGTGCTGCTGAACCTGGGCTACCAGGTATCCGGTTCCGACCTCAAGGCATCGCCGGTTACCGAGCGCCTGGAGTCCTTTGGCGCACAGATTTTCATCGGCCACCGCGCCGAGAACGCTGCCAATGCCGATGTGCTGGTGGTTTCCAGCGCCGTGAACACCTCCAACCCGGAAGTCGCCACCGCTCTGGAACGGCGTATTCCAGTGGTACCGCGGGCGGAAATGCTCGCCGAACTGATGCGCTACCGTCACGGTGTGGCCGTGGCCGGCACCCACGGCAAGACCACCACCACCAGCCTGCTGGCCTCGGTATTCGCCGCTGGCGGCCTGGACCCGACGTTCGTCATCGGCGGGCGGCTGAATGCAGCGGGCACCAATGCACAACTGGGCACCAGCCGTTACCTGATTGCCGAAGCCGACGAAAGTGATGCCAGCTTCCTGCACCTGCAACCGCTGGTGGCTGTGGTCACCAACATCGACGCCGACCATATGGCGACCTACGACGGTGACTTCAACAAACTGAAGAAAACCTTTGTCGACTTCCTGCACAACCTGCCGTTCTACGGACTGGCAGTGATGTGCCTGGACGATCCGGTGGTGCGCGAGATCCTGCCGCAGGTCAAGCGTCCGACCGTGACCTACGGCTTCAGCGAAGAAGCCGACGTGCGCGCCATCAATGTACGCCAGCAAGGCATGCAGACCTTCTTCACCGTACTGCGTCGCGACCGCGAGCCGCTGGACGTGTCGGTGAACATGCCGGGCAACCACAACGTGCTGAACTCCCTGGCGACCATCTGCATCGCCACCGACGAAGGCATCAGCGATGAAGCCATTGTCCAGGGCCTGTCGGGCTTCCAGGGTGTGGGCCGACGCTTCCAGGTCTATGGCGAACTGCCAGTGGAAGGGGGCAACGTGATGCTGGTGGACGACTACGGTCACCACCCGACCGAAGTCGCTGCGGTGATCAAGGCCGTGCGCGGTGGCTGGCCGGAACGCCGCCTGGTGATGGTCTACCAGCCGCACCGTTTCAGCCGTACCCGCGACCTGTACGACGACTTCGTGCAGGTACTGGCCGATGCCAACGTATTGCTGCTGATGGAGGTCTACCCGGCCGGCGAAGAGCCGATCCCGGGCGCCGACAGCCGTCAGTTGTGCCACAGCATCCGTCAGCGTGGCCAACTGGACCCGATCTACATCGAGCGTGGGGTCGACCTGGCACCGCTGGTCAAGCCGTTGCTGCGCGCCGGTGACATCCTGCTGTGTCAGGGTGCCGGTGACATCGGTGGCCTGGCGCCAAAACTGCTCGGCAGCCCGCTGTTCGCCGGTGCTGTAGCCGCTGGCAAGGGGGCGAAATGACCGCTGCCTACGCTAACCTGTTCTCTACCGTGAAACCGAGCGATTTCGGTCGCGTCGCCGTTCTTTACGGTGGCAAGAGCGCCGAGCGCGAAGTGTCGCTCAAGTCCGGCAAGGCCGTGCTTGAAGCGCTGCAGAGCGGCGGTGTGAACGCCTTCGGCATCGACGTCGGCGATGATCTGCTGCAACGTCTCTTGAGCGAGAAGATCGATCGTGCCTTCATCATTCTCCACGGTCGTGGCGGTGAAGACGGCAGCATGCAAGGGCTGCTGGAGTGCCTGGGGATTCCTTACACCGGCAGCGGCATCCTCGCTTCGGCCCTGGCCATGGACAAACTGCGTACCAAGCAGGTCTGGCACAGCCTGGGCATTCCGACGCCGCGCCACGCCGTATTGAGCTCCGAGGCCGATTGTATTTCCGCGGTGGCGGAACTGGGCCTGCCTTTGATCGTCAAACCGGCTCATGAAGGCTCCAGTATCGGTATGGCCAAGGTGACTTCCGCGTCCGAATTGTTCGACGCATGGAAGGCGGCCAGTACCTACGATTCGCAAGTGTTGGTCGAGCAATGGATCCAGGGTCCGGAGTTCACCATCGCGACCCTGCGTGACCAGGTGCTGCCACCCATCGCCCTGGGCACTCCCCACACATTTTACGACTACGACGCCAAGTACCTGGCTTCCGATACCCAGTACCGGATCCCGTGCGGGCTCGACAGCTCCAAGGAACAGGAACTCATGGAACTCACGGCGAAAGCCTGTGAGGCGCTCGGTATCGCCGGTTGGGCACGTGCCGACGTGATGCAGGACGCCAAGGGGCAGTTCTGGTTCCTGGAAGTGAATACCGCTCCGGGCATGACCGATCACAGTCTGGTTCCGATGGCGGCCCGCGCGGCCGGCCTGGATTTCCAGCAACTGGTATTGGCCATCCTGGCAGCCAGTCTTGAGGCGAGAGGTTAAGTCCATGCAAGGCGCGTCGCTTCGTCATCAGCAACCCGCACCCGGCCGCAAGCCGGTGCCGCGGGGTGCCAGCCGAATGGTGGCCAAAGAGCCGATGTCGGCGCGCCTGCCGAAAGCCAACTTCGGCTTTCTGAAAAGCCTGTTCTGGCCGGTGCTGCTGGTGGCTCTGGGGTTTGGCACCTATGAAGGGGCCCAGCGCCTGCTGCCGTACGCCGACCGCCCGATCACCAAGATCGCGGTGCAGGGGGACTTGAGCTATATCAGCCAGCAGGCGGTGCAGCAGCGGATCGCGCCTTATGTCGCGGCGAGCTTCTTCACCATCGACCTGGCGAGCATGCGCACCGAGCTGGAGCAGATGCCCTGGATCGCCCACGCCGAGGTACGTCGGGTGTGGCCGGACCAAGTGGTGATTCGCCTGGAAGAACAACTGCCGGTGGCCCGCTGGGGCGACGAGGCGCTGTTGAACAACCAGGGCCAGGCCTTCACCCCGCGTGAACTGGCGAACTATGAGCACTTGCCGCAGTTGTTCGGGCCGCAGCGGGCCCAGCAGCAAGTGATGCAGCAGTATCAGGTGTTGAGCCAGATGCTGCGGCCGCTGGGCTTTTCGATCGCCCGTCTGGAGCTGCGCGAGCGCGGCAGCTGGTTCCTGACCACAGGCGCCGGCAGTGCCGGCCCGGGTATCGAACTGCTCCTGGGCCGCGATCACCTGGTGGAGAAGATGCGCCGCTTCATTGCCATTTATGAAAAAACGCTGAAAGAACAGATCACGAACATCGCGCGCATCGATCTGCGCTACGCCAACGGCCTGGCCGTCGGCTGGCGCGATCCGGCGGCACCCACGACGGCGCAACCTGCCGTCGCGAAGAATTAAGAAGAGGCAGGACCATGGCAAATGTGCAAAGCGGCAAAATGATCGTCGGCCTGGATATCGGTACCTCCAAGGTTGTGGCGCTGGTGGGCGAAGTCGCGGCCGATGGCTCGCTGGAAATCGTCGGCATCGGTACCCATCCTTCCCGCGGCCTGAAGAAGGGCGTGGTGGTGAATATCGAATCCACCGTGCAGTCGATCCAGCGGGCGGTGGAAGAGGCGCAACTGATGGCGGGCTGCCGTATCCACTCGGCGTTCGTCGGTGTGGCGGGCAATCACATCCGCAGCCTGAACTCCCACGGCATCGTGGCGATTCGCGACCGTGAAGTCAGCTCGGCGGACCTGGAGCGGGTCCTCGACGCTGCCCAGGCCGTGGCGATCCCGGCTGACCAGCGGGTTCTGCACACCCTGCCGCAGGATTACGTGATCGACAACCAGGAAGGCGTGCGTGAACCCCTGGGCATGTCCGGCGTACGCCTGGAAGCCAAGGTGCACGTGGTCACCTGTGCAGTGAATGCCGCGCAGAATATCGAAAAATGCGTGCGCCGCTGCGGCCTGGAAATCGACGACATCATCCTCGAGCAGCTGGCTTCGGCCTACTCGGTGCTCACCGACGACGAGAAAGAGCTGGGCGTGTGCCTGGTGGATATCGGCGGCGGCACCACCGACATGGCGATCTTCACAGAAGGCGCGATCCGCCACACCGCGGTGATTCCGATTGCCGGCGACCAGGTGACCAACGACATCGCCATGGCCCTGCGTACCCCGACCCAGTACGCCGAGGAAATCAAGATCCGTTACGCCTGCGCCCTGGCCAAGCTGGCCGGTGCCGGCGAAACCATCAAGGTGCCAAGCGTTGGCGACCGCCCACCGCGCGAACTGTCGCGCCAGGCCCTGGCCGAGGTGGTCGAACCGCGTTACGACGAACTGTTCACCCTGATCCAGGCCGAACTGCGCCGCAGTGGCTACGAAGACCTGATCCCGGCGGGCATCGTGCTCACTGGCGGCACTTCGAAGATGGAAGGCGCGGTGGAACTGGCCGAGGAAATTTTCCACATGCCGGTTCGCCTGGGCGTACCCCACAGTGTCAAGGGCCTGTCCGACGTGGTGCGCAACCCGATCTATTCCACCGGTGTCGGCTTGCTGCTGTACGGGCTGCAGAAACAGTCCGACGGCATCTCGTTCTCCGGCATCGGCAGCCGCGACAGCTACAGCAGCGACGAGCCCAAGGCGGCACTGCTCGATCGCATCAAGAGCTGGGTGCAGGGCAACTTCTAAAGATTTACCGCAACACCGTTTCAAAGCAGTAGGCAGTAGGCGAAAAACTAGAGAAATGAAAGGAGAGGGAAAATGTTCGAACTCGTAGACAACATCCCGCAAAGTCCGGTAATCAAGGTTATCGGTGTTGGCGGTGGCGGCGGCAACGCGGTCAATCACATGGTCAAGAGCAACATCGAAGGCGTCGAGTTCATCTGCGCCAACACTGATGCTCAAGCGCTGAAAAACATCGGCGCGCGGACCATCCTGCAACTGGGTACCGGCGTGACCAAGGGCCTGGGTGCGGGTGCCAATCCGGAAGTCGGCCGTCAAGCCGCCCTGGAAGACCGTGAGCGTATCGCTGAAGTACTGGCGGGCACCAACATGGTGTTCATCACCACCGGCATGGGCGGCGGTACCGGTACCGGTGCGGCGCCGATCATTGCTGAAGTGGCCAAGGAAATGGGCATTCTCACCGTTGCGGTGGTGACCCGTCCGTTCCCGTTCGAAGGCCGCAAGCGCATGCAGATCGCCGATGAGGGCATCCGCGCGCTGAGCGAAAGCGTTGACTCGTTGATCACCATCCCCAACGAGAAACTGCTGACCATCCTCGGCAAGGACGCCAGCCTGCTGTCGGCTTTCGCCAAGGCGGACGACGTGTTGGCCGGTGCCGTTCGCGGTATTTCCGACATCATCAAGCGTCCGGGCATGATCAACGTCGACTTCGCCGACGTACGTACCGTGATGAGCGAAATGGGCATGGCGATGATGGGCACTGGCTGCGCCAGCGGTCCGAACCGTGCACGTGAAGCCACTGAAGCGGCGATCCGCAACCCGCTGCTGGAAGACGTGAACCTGGAAGGCGCACGCGGCATCCTGGTGAACATCACCGCCGGTCCTGACTTGTCCCTGGGCGAGTACTCCGACGTGGGTAGCATCATCGAGGCCTTCGCTTCCGAACACGCCATGGTCAAGGTCGGTACCGTTATCGATCCGGACATGCGTGATGAGCTGCATGTAACCGTAGTGGCCACCGGCCTGGGCGCAAAAATCGAGAAGCCTGTGAAGGTCATCGACAACACCGTCCAGACTTCCATGTCCGCCCAGTCGCAAGCGCCAGCCCCTGCTCGCCAGGAACTGCCGTCGGTGAACTACCGTGACCTGGACCGTCCGACCGTCATGCGCAATCAGGCGCAGTCGAACGCGGCGACCGCGGCGAAGCTGAATCCGCAAGATGATCTGGACTACCTGGACATCCCGGCATTCCTGCGTCGTCAGGCCGATTGATGGAATGCATCAGGGGTATTAGGGTGATTGGTGTTCAGCAAAGGCATGGTCTGCTATTATCGCCAGCCTTTGTTGATACCAGTTCGCAATTTGCGCTGAAGCGGCCCAAGCCATGATTAAACAACGCACCCTGAAGAATATTATCCGTGCCACAGGTGTAGGCCTGCATTCCGGGGAGAAGGTATACCTGACCCTCAAGCCTGCGCCTGTCGACACCGGCATTGTGTTTTGTCGTGCCGACCTGGACCCTGTGGTGCAGATTCCTGCTCGCGCGGAAAATGTTGGCGAAACCACGATGTCGACCACTCTGGTCAACGGTGACGTCAAAGTGGACACGGTGGAGCACTTGCTCTCGGCCATGGCTGGCCTGGGCATCGATAACGCCTACGTCGAGCTCTCCGCGTCTGAAGTCCCGATCATGGATGGCAGTGCCGGACCCTTCGTATTCCTGATTCAATCTGCTGGCCTCGAAGAACAGGACGCAGCTAAAAAGTTCATCCGCATCCTTCGTGAAGTGACCGTGGAAGACGGCGATAAGCGCGCCACTTTCGTGCCTTTCGATGGTTTTAAAGTGAGCTTCGAGATCGATTTCGATCACCCGGTTTTCCGTGACCGCACCCAGAGTGCAAGCGTGGACTTCTCCAGCACTTCGTTTGTAAAAGAAGTCAGCCGCGCCCGTACCTTTGGTTTCATGAGTGATATCGAGTACCTGCGCAAGCACAACCTCGCACTCGGCGGCAGCGTGGAAAACGCAATTGTGGTCGATTCGGATGGCGTACTGAATGAAGACGGTCTTCGCTACGAAGACGAATTCGTCAAGCACAAGATCCTGGATGCAATTGGCGACCTCTACCTGCTGGGCAACAGCCTGATAGGTGAGTTCAAAGGCTTCAAGTCGGGCCATGCACTGAACAACCAGCTACTGCGCAAGTTGATTGAGCAGAAAGATGCCTGGGAAGTCGTGACCTTCGAAGATGCCAGCACTGCACCGATCTCTTACATGCGTCCGGTTGCGGCCGTGTAAGTCACTCTCTCTTTCCTTTTGTTTTTGAAGGCCATCCCCCGGATGGCCTTTTTTTATGCCTGCGGTTTCAAGCGCCGCGCTTGGAGCCGCCCTGGGACATGTTGGAAACCACCCGGTTGCGCCCGCTGTACTTGGCCTGATACAGCGCCTTGTCGGCGTCGCTCACCCACTGTTCAAGACCGATATCGAGGTTACCCGACCAGGTGTTGATGCCAATGCTCACGGTCAGCGGCGCGGCGTGTTCGCTGATGGCCGGCAAGGCGGCGATGCTGGTGCGGATCTTCTCGGCGAGTACGGCGGCGCCGGCACTGTCGGTACCTGGCAGGATGACCGCAAACTCCTCGCCGCCATAGCGCGCCGCCAGGTCCGATGGGCGCCCGACGCAGGCGCCAATGCTCTGTGCCACCGCACGCAAGGCCTGGTCCCCCAGCGGATGGCCGAAGCGGTCGTTGAAGGATTTGAAGTGATCGACATCGACCATCAATAGCGACAACGGCAGGTTGGCTCGCCGGGCCCGCGACCATTCGTTGCCCAGCACCTGGTCCAGGGTCCGGCGATTGGCCAGGCCGGTGAGGGCATCGACGGCTGCCAGGCGCGCCAGTTCCTGCTCGGCGCTCTGCCGGCGCCGCAGTTCGCGGCACAACTGCCAGGTCAGCCAGAACAGGGCGATGCAGAGGGCGCCAGTGGCGCCGCTGATCAGCACCGCGGTGCGTTGCCAGGCTCCGAAGACCTCGTCGATGGACAGCGCGACAATCACGATCAGGGGCAGATCGCCGACCTGGGAAAAGGTGTACAGCCGCTGCTTCTGATCAACGCTGGAGACGCTGCTGAAGCTGCCGTTGCCTTCACGCAGAATGCGGACGAAGTTGGGGCGGCTGCTGAAGTTCTTGCCTATCAGGTCGTCTGCCAGCGGCGGTTGCTGGGCCAGCAGAACGCCGTCGCGGCTCACCAGGTTGATCGTACCGTTGCGACCGATATCCAGATTTCTGAACAGCTCGTTGAAGTAGCTCAGGCGCATGGCCGCTTCGGCCACCCCGATGAACTGGCCATGCTCGTCGCTGAGCCGGCGGCTGAAGCTGATCCGCCAGTCGTGATCGGCGGTGCGCGCGCGGAACGGCGGGCTGATCATCATCCTCGGGTCCGGATTGTCGATGTGCGATCGAAAGTACTCGCGATCGGCGTAGTTGCCCGTGCGCGGCACGACCGAGGCCGAGTCGGCCAGCACGTCGCCGTGCCTGTCCAGCAGCAGGATGTCGCCCTTGTAGGGCGCTGCGGTGGCCCGGTCGAACAGCGCCAGGTGACGTATGGACGCCGAAACATCCTTCAGATCGTCACGTTGCGCGGCACTGATCAGTCCCTTGAGAGACAGGTCGTAGAGCTCGACGTTGCGCAATACATCGGCGTCGATCAGTTGCACGATGTTGTTGGCGGCACGTGTGGCAGCCTGTTCGGCAGCGGCGTGTTCGCGGATCAACAGGTAGGTGACGATGCCGAGAATGGCTACAACGATCAGCGAGCTGGAGAGGATCAGCAGGCGCTCGGTATTTGACGCGATCTTCCCTGTGCGGGGTGTCGCACTACTCACGTTCATGATTTTGATTTCTGCTGCGTCGACAGTTTTGAGTCTAGTGTGGACGTGGGCTACAGAAATCGGTCACGCCTGCGCGCTTGTATAAATCTCCGATAAAAAAAAGACCAGCAAAACATGCTGGTCTTTTTGTTTGGGCGGCTTAGAAGACGTTGATCGGGTAGTCGACGATCACCCGGTATTCGTCGGTGTCGTTGTCCAGCGCGCCGTAGCCGTTGCCGCCACGGTTGGTGGCCCACTGCAGGCGTACGGCGAGGTCCTTGGCGCTGCCGCCCTGCACCACGTACTTGAGGTCCAGGTCGCGCTCCCAGTGCTTGGCGTTCTTGCCGTCGGCGCTGTACCAGCTGGCATAGCCGCGGCTGGCCGGATCGACCTTGGTCAGGTCCAGCTCGCCGCGCGAGTAGGACAGCGCCGAAGTCAGGCCCGGCAGGCCAAGACCGGCAAAGTCATAGGCGTACTTGAGCTTCCACGAACGCTCGTTGGGGCCGTTGAAGTCCGAATACTGCTGGGAGTTGTCCAGGTAGATGCTGTCGCCCTGGGCGATGTAGTCGAACGGTGTGTTGCCGTTGACCCGCTGATAGGCCGCGGTGACGCTATGGTTACCCACGCCGACGGTGAAGTGCAGGCTGTAGGTGTTGTTGTCGATGTTGCCCAGCAGCGCCTGGCCGGTGTCCTGAGTGTGATAGAAGTGCAGGCCCGGGTTGAGGCTGACCAGTTCATTGACCGCGTAGGTGTAGTCCAGGTCGTAGTAGTACTGGTTCCAGATGTCCTTGAGTTCGGACGCGTAGAGGCTGCTGGTCAGCCCTGGCACGCCGCTCCAGGCCACGCCGGCCCAGTTCAGGTGCAGGCTCTCGTCGCCCTCGCGCAGGCTGCCGTAGGAAGTACCGATGCGTTTGTGTCCGCTCTGGTTGTACGGCTTGGTGAAGCTGGCCTGGCCGCCCTCGATCAACCAGCCGTCGAAGCTGTGGTTGGTCAGGCTCACGCCGCGGAAGGTCTGGGGCAGCATGCGGCTCATGCCGCCGGCGATCACCGGGTTGTTGAGGAACAGGTCGCCAGCCTTGAGCTCGGTATCGAAGGCCCGCATTTTCAAGGTGGCGCCGGCGGTGGAGAACGAGCCGGGTGCCTTGTGCCGGCCATCGTCGCTGATAGGCAGGATGCTCGACTTGGTGGTGCCGCCACCACCGTCCAGCTTGAGGCCGAGCATGGCGTTGGCATCAAGGCCGAAACCCACGGTGCCCTGGGTGTAGCCCGACTCGAAGACGCCGAGAAAACCCTGGCCCCATTCGATGTTGTCTTTGTTCTGCTGCAGGCGGTTGCGGTTCATGTAGTAGTTGCGGGCGTTGAGCTTGAGGCTCGAACCCTCGACAAAACCCTCGGCCTTGGTTTCTTCGGCGGCTTGCCCGAGTGTCGGGATCGTTGCGGCGATTGCAATGAACAGGGGGCTGATCTTCAGTGAGGTCTTGAACAACGTTTAGCTCCTTTGGTGAAGACAATGGCTTCTTATTGTGAATTCGGGTGTTTCTTGTTCTGGGTATGACGAGTGTGCCGAGGGTTTCTATACGGCAAAAAAAAGCCGCTGAACTCAGCGGCTTTAAGACAACTTACTCCCGGGTTGAAAGCAGAGAAGTTGTCGAGGGAAACAAGTCGGAAGCGTGGATCAACTGTCTTTCTGAGTGTCGCTCTTGCTTTGCTCGGCAGTGATCTTCTGGGCTTGCTGAGTGTTTTGCTGCTGGGCTGCCTGGGCGATCTGGGCTTGTTCGAAAGCGGCGGCGCGTGCGGCATTTCTTGCCACGAATCCCTGGGATTCTTCGGCCATGGCCATTGGTGCCACGAACAGGGAAGACAAAACGAACGCGCTGGCGATACCCATACTGTTGGACATTTCTGAAGACCTTCTTGCAGAGCAAGTTCAATTCGGTGCGACAAAAATATAACCACGTGGCTGCTGGAAAAAGAGCCGAACAGGATAAGGACTGTTACAAAAAAAACAATAGTAGGAGCTGGCTTGCCAGCGAACGCGCCCTATCGCCTTGCGCCGGATGTGTTGACGCCTTCGCCGGCAAGCCGGCTCCTACAGAATCCGAGAATCCCGAGTCAGAGAGGCAGGTACAGGCCGAAGGTATTGATGCCCCGGTCGCTGCGCACGAACACATCGCCGCCATGCATCAGGGCGATGGCCTTGACGATGGCCAGCCCCAGGCCGTGATTGGCACCGCTGTTGCTGCGCGAGGGATCCACCCGGTAGAAACGCTCGAACAGCCGTGGCAGGTGTTCACTGGCAATGTCCTGCCCCGGGTTGCTGACGGCGATCGCCACCTGGTGTTCCTGGACCTCGATCCGCACCTGGATCACTTCCCCGGCTGCGGTGTGCTGCACCGCGTTGCTCAGCAGGTTGATCAGGGCCCGGCGCAGGTGGGCAACCTCGATCCGCACCTGGGCATCGCCCTGAACCTCGACCCTGACCTGGGCGTCTTCGAGGATGAAGTCCAGGTAGTCCAGGGTCGTTGCCACTTCCGCCGCCAGGGAACTGGTGGTGAGCTTGGTGGCCTTGCTGCCCTGGTCGGCACTGGCCAGGAACAGCATGTCGTTGATGATCGAACGCAGCCGCTCCAGCTCTTCGAGGTTCGATTGCAGTACCTCGAAGTAATGCTCCGCCGAGCGCCCCCGGGTCAGGGCGACCTGGGTCTGGCCGATCAGGTTGGTCAGGGGCGAGCGCAGTTCGTGGGCCACATCGGCGTTGAACGACTCCAGGCGCGAGTAGGCGTGTTCGACCCGTTCCAACGTGGAGTTGAAGGAATTGACGAACTGCTTCAGTTCCGGCGGCAGTGGCGACAATTGCAGGCGCCCGGACAGCCGTGGCGGTGCCAGGCGCTGGGCTTCCTGGGAGAGCTTGATCAGCGGCTTGAGGCCGATCCGCGCCACCCAATAGCCCAGGGCCGAGGCCAGCAGCACGCCGACAATGGCCAGGCCGATCAGGGCCATCAGCAACTGATGCTGGGTCTGGTGGAAGGTGTCGGTGTCGATGGCGATCAGAAAGCGCAGGGCCGGGCGCTGTTCCTTGGCCGGCAACTGGCTGACCAGGACTTTCAGCGGATAGGGGTGATCGCTCAGGTTCAGGTCACGCATGCCCAGGGGGCCTTGGGCGAATTCGCGGATCTGCGCGTCGGGGTTGCCGTATTCATAGCCGGGGTCGCCGCTGATGGCCCAGAAGCGGATGCGCTTGTCTTCCTCGCTCAGCAGCTTGAGCTTGGCGTTGATCTTGGCCCAGTGCTCGGGGTTGCCGTAGCGGGTCAGGGCCGACTCCAGCACGCTGTAGCGCGCATCCAGTTCGGCTTCCGGGAGCAGCCCCAGGCCCTTGTCCACCTGCTGGTAGAGGGCCCCGCCAATCAGCAGGAAGATCAGCAGCGCCACCAGAGTGAACAGCCCGCTCAGGCGCAGGGCAATGGAGTTACTCGGCACCGCGGCTCTCCAGCACATAGCCCATGCCACGGATGGTGTGCAGCAGTTTCTGTTCGAAGGGGCCGTCGAGCTTGGCCCGCAGGCGCTTGATCGCCACTTCGACGACATTCGCGTCGCTGTCGAAATTGATGTCCCAGACCATTTCCGCGATGGCGGTCTTGGACAGGATCTCGCCCTGGCGCCGGGCCAGCACGCTGAGCAGGGAAAACTCCTTGGCGGTCAGGTCCAGGCGGCTGCCGGCACGGCTGGCCTTGCGGCTGATCAGGTCGATCCACAGGTCGGCGATGCTGATCTGCACCGGCTCATGCCCACCGCTGCGACGGGTCAGGGCTTGCAGGCGGGCCACCAGTTCAAGGAAGGAGAAGGGCTTGCCCAGGTAGTCGTCGGCGCCATCGCGCAGGCCCTTGATGCGGTCTTCCACGCGTTCGCGGGCGGTGAGCATGATCACCGGGGTCTGCTTGCGCGCACGCAGTGCTCGCAATACGCCAAAGCCATCCAGGCCGGGCAGCATCACATCCAGCACTATCACGGCATAGTCGCCCTCCAGAGCCATGTGCAGGCCTTCGACGCCGTCCCGGGCCAGGTCGACGGTGTAGCCTTGCTCGGTCAACCCGCGGTGCAGGTAATCGGCCGTTTTTTCTTCGTCTTCGATAATCAGAACGCGCATGACCCGCCTCAGGTAGTGGTGGCCGGCAACAGGGCCGGCTGGGGCCGGTGGAACAGCCGCTCAAGCCACAAGTATATGACCGGCGTGGTGAACAGCGTCAGGGCCTGGCTGACCAGCAGGCCGCCCACCACGGCAATCCCCAGGGGCTGGCGCAGTTCGGCGCCGGCGCCGTAGCCGAGCATCAGCGGCAGGGCACCGAGCAGGGCGGCCAGGGTGGTCATGATGATCGGCCGGAAGCGGGTGATGCAGGCCTGGTAGATCGCCTCCTCGGGAGGCAGGCCGCCGTGGCGCTGGGCTTCCAGGGCAAAGTCGATCATCAGGATGCCGTTCTTCTTGACGATGCCGATCAGCAGCACCAGGCCGATCAGCGCCATGATGGAAAAGTCCTGGCCGCACAGCCAGAGCATCAGCAAGGCGCCCAGCCCGGCCGAGGGCAGGGTGGAAATGATGGTCAAGGGATGCACGAAGCTTTCGTACAGCACCCCGAGAATGATGTACACCGCCACCAGCGCCGCCAGGATCAGGTACGGCTGGCTGGCCAGCGAGCTCTGGAAGGCCTGGGCCGCGCCCTGGAAATTGCCGCTGATGGCCGTTGGCATGCCGATCTCGCTCTTGGCCTGGTTGAGCAGGATGACCGCATCGCCCAGGGCCACGCCGGGGGCCAGGTTGAAGGACAGGTTGGCCGCCGGGAACATGCCGTCGTGGGCAATCGACAGCGGGCCGATGGTGGGCGCATCGAAGCGCGCCAGGGCAGAGAGCGGGACCATTTCTCCGGTCAGCGGCGAGCGCAGGTAGAAGTAGTTGAGGCTCTCGGCCTTGCCCCGTTGCTGGGTGTCGAGTTCAAGGATCACGTTGTACTGGTTGATCTCGGTCTGGAACTCGTTGATCTGGCGCTGGCCGAAGGCGTCGTACAGTGCCTCGTCGACATCGCTGGCGGTAAGGCCGAAACGCGCGGCAGCCGTGCGATCGATCTGGATGTGGGTGATGCTGCCGCCCAGTTGCAGGTCGTTGGAGATGTCACGGAAGGCCGGGTTGCTGCGCAGCTTTTCCGTCAGGCGCTGGGTCCAGGTGCTCAGGGTCGGGCCGTCGTTGCTTTTCAGTACGTACTGGTACTGGGCGCGGCTGGGACCAGAGCTGAGGTTGATGTCCTGGCCGGCCCGCAGGTACAGGACAATGCCGGGCACCTTCATCAGTTGCGGGCGGATGCGGTCGATGAAGGCACTGGCAGACACGTCCCGGTCGCCACGGTTCTTGAGGGAAATCCAGAAGCGGCCGTTGGCGATGGTCTGGTTGCTGCCCGAGACCCCCACGGAGTGGGAGAAGGCCTGCACTGCCGGGTCGGCGGCGACGATCTCGGCCAGCGCCTGGTGCTTTTTCACCATGTCCGGGTAGGAAATGTCCGCCGCAGCTTCGGTAGTACCGAGCACGAAGCCGGTGTCCTGCACGGGGAAGAAGCCCTTGGGGATCAGGATATAGCCGGCAATGGCCATGCTCAGGGTCAGGCCGAAGATCCCCAGCATCAGTTTCTGGTGGGCCAGGGCCTTGCGCAGGCCGCGCTCGTAGACCGCCAGCAGGCGCTCGCCGAAGCCCGGCTTGGCATGGGCCGGGTGCACCGGCGCGCGCATGAACAGGGCCGCCAGGGTGGGGGCCAGGGTCAGCGAGACCACCACCGAAATCATGATGGTGGAAGTGGCGGTCAGGGCGAACTCCTTGAACAGCCGGCCCACCACGCCGCCCATGAACAGCAGGGGAATGAACGCCGCCACCAGGGAGAAGCTGATGGAGACCACGGTGAAGCCGATCTCGCCGGCGCCCTTGATTGCCGCCGCGCGCATGCCGTCGCCGGCTTCCAGGTGGCGGTGGATGTTCTCCACCACGACGATGGCGTCATCCACCACAAAGCCCACGGCCACGACAATGGCCACCAGGGTCAGGTTGTTCAGGCTGAAGCCCAGCACGTACATCAAGGCGAAACTGGCGGTCAGGGACACGCCCAGCACCGCGGAGACGATCAGGGTCGCGGACCACTGGCGCAGGAACAGCGCCATCACCGCCACCACCAGCAGCACGGCGATCAGCAGGGTGATCTCCACTTCGTGCAATGAGGCGCGGATGGTCTGGGTCCGGTCCACCAGCACCTTGACCTGCACCGAGGCCGGGAGCATGGCCTCCAGGCCTGGCAGGGCAGCCTGGATGCGGTCCACGGTCTCGACGATATTGGCCCCGGGCTGGCGCGAGATCACCAGGTTGACCCCCGGTTGGTCGCCGGACCAGGCCTGGACGTAGGCATCTTCCGAACCGTTGACTACCCGCGCCACATCCTGCAGGTGCACGGGGGCACCGTCCTTGTAGGAAACGATCAACTGGCCGTATTCCTCGGGATGGAACAACTGGTCGTTGGTGGACAGGGTGGAGATGCTCGACTCGCCATACAGTGCACCCTTGGCCAGGTTGAGGCTGGTCTGCTGGATCGCCAGGCGGATGTCGGCCAGGGTCAGGCCGATGGCCGCCAGTTTGTCCGCCGAAGCCTGGACCCGGATCGCCGGGCGCTGCTGGCCGGTGATGTTGATCTGGCCGACCCCGTCGATCTGGCTGATCTGTCGGGCCAGCAGGGTTTCCGCGTAGTCACTGAGCTCGGTGCCGGGCATCTGCGTCGAACTGATGCTGAGGATCAGCACCGGGCTGTCCGCCGGGTTGACCTTCTTCCAGGTGGGCAGGGTGGGCATGTCCTTGGGCAACTTGCCAGCGGCGGTGTTGATCGCCGCCTGCACTTCCTGGGCGGCGGTGTCGATGCTCTTGTTCAAGGTGAATTGCAGGGTCAGCAAGGACGAGCCCAGGGCGCTGCTGGAGGTCATCTGGGTCATGCCGGGAATGGCGCTGAATTGCACCTCCAGGGGCGTGGCCACGGAAGAGGCCATGGTGTCCGGGCTGGCACCGGGCAGGGCGGCGGACACCTGGATGGTCGGGAACTCGGCCTCTGGCAGCGGCGCCACCGGCAGGCGCGGGAAGGCAATGGCGCCCAACAGTACCAGGGCGAAGGTCAGCAGGACGGTGGCAACCGGATGGTCGACGCACCAGGCGGACACCGAGCCATGGCCCTTCATGGCTGGGGCTCCGTCGCCTGTACCACCTGGGGTGGATCGCTCAGTACCTGGACCTGGGAGCCGGGCTTGAGCCGCGACTGGCCGTCACTGACCAGCACATCGCCAGCCTGGACCCCGGAGATGATGTTCAACCCGCTGTCCTGATACACCACCTGCACCGGCACGACTTCCACCTGCTGGCCCTTGACCCGGTACACGAAGTGCTGGTCCAGGCCGCGCTGGACCACGGTCGGCGGTACGGTGAGGGCGTTCTGGTCCAGGGCGGTCTGGATTTTCACCGTCACCAGTTGCCCGGGCCACAGCTGCTGCTGGGCGTTGCTGAACTCCGCCTTGGCGCGGATGGTGCCGGTCCCGGCGTTGATCTGGTTGTCGATCAGGGTCAGGTGGCCGTTGCCCAGCAGGGCCCCGGCGCTGTTGCTGTCAGCGCCGAGGAAGGCCTTGACCGCCGCCGGGTCCTGGGCGCGGATCAGTTGCTGCAGGGTTGGCAGCATTTGCTGGGGCAGGGAAAACTCCACGGCAATCGGGTCGATCTGGGTTACCGAGAACAGGCCCTGGGTATCGCTCATGCGTAGGAAGTTGCCTTCATCAACGGTACGAATCCCCACCCGGCCGCTGACGGGAGAGCGGATCTGAGTGTAGGAAAGCTGTACCTGAGCGGCATCAATGGCAGCCTGGTTACCCTGGGCCGTGGCGTTGAGCTGATTGACCAGGGCCACTTGCTGGTCATAGGTCTGCTTCGAGATGCCGTCATCCACCGACAGCAGCTTGTAGCGCTTGAGGTTGATCTGGGCCACCTGCAACTGGGCCTGGTTCTGCGCCAGCTGGGCCCGGGCCTGATCGAGGTTGGCGCGTATCGAACGATCATCGATGGTCGCCAGCAGGTCGCCGGTCTTGACCAGTTGCCCCTCCTTGACCAGCAGCCGGGTCAGGATGCCATCCACCTGTGGGCGAATCACCACGCTGTGCAGCGACAGTACCGTGCCGATGCCGCTGGCGTAACGCGGCACATCCTGCTGGTGCACGCTGACCACCCGTACCGGAATGGCCGTGGGCGCGGCCAGCCTGGCGGTGGCGGGCTTGTTCAGGAACCACGCGAGGCCGGCGATGAGCATCACGAGTACCGCTGCGGTCACGACTGTTTTCTTGGCAATGGGCATGGGGAGAGAGCGCCGGGCAATGATGTCGGAAGGATGGCCATGATCTGGGCACAGTTATAGCCCGACAACCCGGTCAGCACCGTGACGGCCAGCTGTCAGCGCTGTCAGAAAACTCCCGGTGGGCCCCGATCAAAGATGGCTGGCGCACAGGTATACTGGCGCCCACTGCGGCCTGCACCCCGGCGCGGATTTCCTTTCTCTCCTGGAGTTTCCATGACTTCCCCTGCACAACCCGCTGCGGATGACGCCCTGAACGTCGACCCGGCCGCTGACGCAACCGCTACCGACACCCCGAGCACAGCGGCGATCCCGGCGTTCAAGTTTCCCTTCAAGCCTTCCGAGTTTGCTCCTGCCAAGAATGCCCAGCAGCCCTGGTACAAAAATGGTGCCAGCAACGGACACACCAAGACCCCCGGCGCAGCGCCTCCCGGCACTCGTCGCTCCATGGGCAAACGCTGATATCGCCGACATTCGCAGAAAAAATCCCGATTTGCGCTTTTTTAATCGCAATGATGGCTAATTGCTTTAAACCTGAGCTGGATCAGTATTTGTGGCATCAGTGCGCTTAGAGTCAGCAGCCCTGCCGACTCCACCCAACACATACGAGCGCGCTATCCATGAAGATCAACCTTCCGGTTACTGGGCGAAACGTGGACTTTGCCCCTGATGCGAATATCCTTTCGACCACTGATCTGACTAGCGCGATCACCTACGCCAACCCTGATTTCATCAAGATCAGTGGCTACAGCCGTGAGGAGTTGCTGGGCGCGCCGCATAACCTGTTGCGCCACCCGGACATGCCCTCCGCGGCCTTCGCCCACATGTGGCGCACCCTCAAGCGCGGCCGTTCGTGGATGGGCATGGTGAAGAACCGTTGCAAGAACGGCGATCACTATTGGGTCAGTGCCTATGTCACGCCCGTGACCCGCGATGGCCAGGCGGTGGAATACCAGTCGGTGCGCACCAAACCCAGCGTCCGTCAGATCGAGGCGGCGGAGCGGGCCTATGCCCAGCTCAACGGTGCCGGCCCCTCGTGGTGGAGCCTGTTGCCGGTGATCAGCCTGCGGTTGCGTCTCTGGGCCTCCATCAGCGCCGGCTTCATCGGCAGCTACGGCGTTTCAGTGTGGCTGCTGCCCGAATCCTGGATGGTCCAGGGGGCCGTGATGGCCATGGGGTGGTGCCTGAGCCTGACGGCGGTCGGCGTGCAAGCGCGGCCACTGGATCGATTGGCCGAGCGCGCCCGGCAGATCGGTGACAACCCCTTGAGCCAGGGCATCTATACCGGCCGTACCGACGAGTTCGGGCGCATCGAGTTCGCCCTGCAGATGCTCGAAGCCCAGGTGGGCGCGGTAGTGGGGCGCATCGGCGATGCGTCCCAGCGCCTGGAGGGGCATGCCGCGGAACTGGTGGAGCATCTGCACAGCAGCCACAACAGCACCCTGGAACAGCAGGCGGAAACCGATCAGGTGGCGGCGGCCATTCACCAGATGGCGGCCAGCGTCGCCGAGGTCGCCACCCATGCCCAGCAGGCCTCGGTGGCGGCGGACCAGGCGGAAAGCGAAACCCGTGAGGGCCACCTGCTGGTGGGCGAAAGCCGCAGTGCGGTGCTGCGCCTGGCCAGCGAGCTGGAGCGGGCCACCGAGGTCATCCATCAACTGGAAAGCCATAGCACCGACATTTCCGGGGTGCTGGAGGTGATCCGCAGCATCGCCGAGCAGACCAACCTGCTGGCCCTGAATGCGGCAATCGAGGCAGCGCGGGCCGGGGAGCAGGGCCGGGGTTTTGCCGTGGTCGCCGATGAAGTGCGCGGGCTGGCCCAGCGTACCCAGGATTCCACCAACGAGATCCAGCGCATGATCAGCACCCTGCAAATGGGCGCGCGCAATGCGGTGGAGGCCATGCAGCACAGCAGCCAGCACCTGGAGAGCAGTGTCGACCAGGCCAAGCGCGCGGCGGTGGCCCTGGACGGCATCAGCCAGCGGGTCAACCAGATTACCGAGATGAGCTTGCAGATCGCCGCAGCGGTGGAAGAGCAGAGCGCAGTCAGCGAGGACATCAACCGCAACATCATCGGCATTCGCAATGCCTGTGAGGCGACCGTCAGTGCCGGCCAGCTCAGCCACGTCAACTCAGGCGACGTGGCCGGGCTGGCGGGGGACTTGCGGCAACTGGCCCTGGAGTTCTGGCACAAGCGCGGCTAGGGCTGTTCGCCGCCCCGCCATTGTCCGCGGCTCAGGCGGCGCGCAGGGAAATGAAGGCGTAGTCCAGAGGCGTTTCACTGACCACCTGGGCACCGGCGGCCTGGACCTGACCGGCGATATCGTCTCCGGACAGGTGAAAGCGCCAGGGCTGGCCCGGTGCTCCGGGTGGTGCAGCCTGGACCTGGTCGATGGCGTTAGCCAGGGCGCCCATGTCCGGCAGGTAAGCGGTGAAACCGTCGCCCTTGAGCGCTGTGGTGCGAATGCCCAGCAAGGCGCAAATGGCCTCCTTGGTGTGGATGTCGTCACGGTCGGCCTGGCGTGAGCGGCGGATCAGCTCGGCCAGCTCCTGATCCACCAGTTCATTCCCCAGAATCAGTTGCGGGCCCTGTTCCCAGGATTCCGGCGGGCATTCCTTGGCCTGCGGGTTGAGGGGAATGTGCGGATTGATTTCCATGGGGTAGATGCGGCACACCAGTGGCCGGCGCTGGTAGATGCGGCACAGCTGGTCTTCGTCAAGATTCCGGCAGGGGCCGACGTTGTAGGCGGCGAAGGTGATCGCCACATAGGCTTCGGTGGCGCCACTGCGGACCCGGCAGGAACGGCGTTCGGCGTGCTCGCGCTGCTGCATCGGCAGCCCCAGGCCATTGCCGAGGAAGGCTTCCACCAGAATGATCACCTGGCCGCCGTCGGCCGCCCAGTCGCGGGCTTCCAGCAGGGTCAGGGGCACGTGGTGATCGTTGCAGCATTTGCCGCAGCCGACGCAGGAAAACTGAGTGTTCATTGCACGAAGCGCCTTGTGGATCAGCAGGAGTCAGGTGGGAAAACCGTCATGGACGCTACCCGGGTCCATGCCGAAGCAAGTTATGCGCCATTCACCGGGCCTTGAGGGCCGGCCGGATCGAGTCCCACTCGCTGACCGCAGCCTGGCCGGTCTGCCTGTTGTACAGGCACAGTTCGATGCCCGATTGGCCGCGCATGTGTTTCTGCGGGTAGCGGCCTTGCAGCAACAGGGCGCTGACGCCGACCTGGTCGGGAAATTGCGCGATGGTTCCCACGGGTTTGGGGTTTTGCAGGCCGCTGGCCTGGGTACAGCTGATTCGGATGGCCTGCTCCAGGGCGGCCCAGGCATCGTCGCTGGAGGCGCTGGCCTGGCCGGTGAGGGTGGCCAGGCAGAGCAGGCACAGAGTCTTGGCGTTCATGGGGGCGGCTCCTTGGGGCGCAGGGGCTTTGGGATCGCCGGGGCTGATCCGACCGTTCGCAGCCTTCGGCGGCAGCTACAGGATAGTGACCGGCGGATCAGTCGAGGGTTTCGTGACGCACGATGTACATGCCGACGCTTTCGTAGAGGCGCCGGGCCCCCAGGTTGCCTTCCAGTACCCGCAGATCGACGCAGCCTTCCCGGCGTTCGGCGAACAGGATGAAGGCTTGCTGCAGCAAGGCGCGCCCCAGGCCCTGGCCGCGCGCTCGGGGGTGTACCACCAGGTCCTTGATGTAGGCGCTGGTCCAGCACTGGGCGACGCCGATCACACCTTCGGCATCCCGGGCCACCAGGCACAGTTCGGGGTCGTATTCGGCATCGCTCTCGAAGGCCTGGCGCCAGCTGTCCAGCACCGGGACGTCGCCGCCACCGTCCTGGTAGCCCAGATGCATCAACTGATGCACAGCCTGCGCATGCTCGGGGCTGTAGTTGTACACAGTGACGCCGGCAGGCCACTGCGGCGCTGCCAAAGGGGCAGTGAGATCGCGGCGCATCAACAAACAGTGGATCTGGCTCATGCTTCAGGCGCCCTGGGTGGCAATGGTCTTGGCTGCGTCGATCAGGCAGCGGGTCAGTTCTGGCGAGGAAAACTTGGTGAGCACGGCGTTGGCACCGGCCACACGGGCTTTCTCGCTGTTCATGGCGCTGTCCAGGGAGGTGTGCAGCAGCACGTAGAGATGGGCGAAGTCCGGGGTTTCCCGCAGGGTGCGGGTCAGGGCGTAGCCGTCCATCTCCGACATCTCGATGTCCGAGACAATCAGGTTGATCTCGTTGGCCGTGCCTTGCAGTTCCAGCAGGCAGTCGATGGCTTCCTTGGCGCTGCGGGCGGTGTGGCATTGCAGGCCGAGGTTGCGCAAGGTGTGTACCGATTGCTGCAGTGCCACCTGGCTGTCGTCCACCACCAGGATCCGCGCGTTGCCCAGGGCTTCGGCGTCTTCCATGCTCAGCTCGGTGGGCGCCATCTCGATCTGGGCCGGGGCGATGCCATGGATCACTTTCTCGATATCCAGTACCTGCACCAGGGTGCCGTCCACTTGGGTCACCCCAGTGATGTAGGACCGCAAGCCGCCGGAACCGAAGGGCGGTGGACGGATATCGGTGGTCAGGCAATGCACGATCTTGCTCACGGCCTGCACGTGCAGGCCCTGTTTGGAGCGGCTGACGTCAGTGACGATCAGGCAGCCGCTGTCGGGGTCGGCCAGGGGCCGCTCGCCGATGGCCCGGCTGAGGTCGATCACCGACAGCGAGTTGCCCCGCAGGGTGGCGATGCCTTTCACGTGGGGGTGGGATTCGGGCAGCTTGGTCAGCGGCGGGCAGGGAATGATTTCACTGACTTTAAGCAGGTTGATTGCCATCAGCTTGCCGCTGCGCAAGGTAAACAGCAGAAGCGATAGCGAATCTGCGCGGGCTTTGTTGGAGGACATAAAAACCTTCTCTGGAGAAAATTGGCTCGTGGCACGGGCCACGGACAACCATTGATAACGGGTTATCGACGTGTTCAGGGCTGGCTTTAGCGGTGTTCCCGCTTTCCGTCGGCGGCGCGACCCTGGCCGGCAAGCCGGCTCCTGCAGAGGGGCGGGGCGCTTTGTCGGCGCTGGCGTTTACCGCAGGCCCAGGCGCTTGGCCAGGCGGCTCAGGTTGGCCCTGTCCAAGCCTAGCTCACGGGCGGCGCTGGCCCAGTTGTGCTGGTGCTGCTCCAGGCAACTGCTGATCAGTTGGCGCTGGTAGTGGTCGGTGGCCTGGCGCAGGTCGCCGGCTACGGCAGGCATGGCCTGGGTTGCAACAGCAGGCTCGACGGGGGCGCTGGTTCTTTCGCTGGCCCGGGGCAGGTCCAGATCGCCGGCATCCAGGCTGAGGATCTTCGGTCGCTCGGGGTGGTTGCCCAGCGCTTTCAGAGCGCTGCGCCCGATCAAGTGCTCCAGCTCGCGAACGTTGCCCGGCCAGTGGTAGGCCAGCAGCGCCTGTTGCGCCTCAACGCTCAGGCGCAGGCTGCCCAGGCCCATGCGCGAGCGGTTCTGTTCCAGGAAGTAGCCACTGAGCAGCAGCACATCGCGGCCGCGCTCGCGCAGTGCCGGCACCCGCAGGGGGTAGACGCTGAGACGGTGGTAGAAGTCGGCACGATAGCGGCCGTTGCGCACTTCTTCCGCCAGATCGCGGTTGGTGGCGGCAATCAGGCGCACGTCGACCCGATGCTCCTGGTCCGACCCCAGGCGTTGCAGTTGGCCGCTTTGCAGCACCCGCAGCAGTTTGGCCTGCACGGTCAGCGACAACTCGCCCACTTCATCGAGAAACAGCGTGCCGCCATTGGCCAGTTCGAATTTTCCCCGGCGATCCTGGGTGGCCCCGGTGAAGGCGCCGCGCACGTGGCCGAACAGCTCGCTCTCCACCAGGGTGTCGGGCAGGGCCGCGCAGTTGAGGCTGATGATCGGCTGCTCGGCCCGGGGCGAAGCCGCGTGGATAGCCTGGGCGACCAGTTCCTTGCCGACGCCGGTTTCTCCGGTGATCAGCACCGTCAGGTCGCTGCCGCCCACCAGCTTGATTTCCTCCAGCAAGCGTTTGTGGGCCTTGCTCTGGCCGATCATCTCGCGGTTCTGCCCACTGGCCTGGCGATAGACCTCGGCCCGCTGGTGCTCGTTTTCGGCGCGCTGGGCCAGGCGTTCGATGCGCTGGGCGGCGCTGACCGTTGCGGCGGCGAGGCTGGCGAAGGCTTGCAGGGCATCCAGCTCGATGGGTTCGAAGCGCTGCGGGTCCAGGGCATCGAGGGTCAGCAGGCCCCAGGGGCGCTCGTCGACGAACAGCGGGCAGCCCATGCAGTCATGCACTTCCAGGTGATCATCGAGCCCCTCCACCAGGCCGTCGTAGGGGTCGGGCAAGTCGCTGTCGCTGGCAAAGCGGGTCGGGCCCGGGCTGCTGAGCAGGGCGGCGAAGCGCGGATGCTCGCTGACCTTGAAGCGGCGGCCCAGGGTGTCGGTGCTCAAGCCGTTGACCGCCAGGGGCACCAGCCACTCGCCATCCAGGCGCAGCAGTGCGGTGGCATCGCAGGGCAGCAGGGCGCGCAGAGCTTCCAGCAGGCGGCGATAGCGCTCGCCTTCGGGCAGTTCGCGGGACAGGTCGGTGACCAGGGGAAGCAGGGCGGTGAGCAGGGATTTTGCAGTCATAATGACTCCGTGGTGTCTTAATGACTATAAAAGACAGAGTGTCTTTATGACTATATTTATTTTAACTTGTTGATATTTAACGTATTTATTTTTGGCACGAAAACTGATTAGGCATAGGAAACCTGCAAGCAGTCATAAAGTCCAGGAGTTGTCCTTATGCTAAGCGTTCAAGATCGTGCCATTATCAAAGCCACTGTGCCCCTGCTCGAAAGCGGCGGCGAAGCCCTGATTACCCACTTCTACCGGATGATGCTCTCCGAGTACCCGCAAGTGCGGCCACTGTTCAACCAGGCGCATCAGGCCAGCGGCGATCAGCCCCGGGCCTTGGCCAATGGTGTTCTGATGTATGCCCGGCACATCGACCAACTGGACCAGTTGGGGGACCTGGTGGCCAAGATCATCAACAAGCACGTCGCCTTGCAGATCCTTCCGGAACATTACCCCATCGTTGGCGGTTGCCTGCTGCGGGCCATTTCCGAAGTGCTGGGCAGCGAGATCGCCACCCAGGAAGTGATCGATGCCTGGGCCGCCGCCTATAACCAGCTGGCGGATATCCTGATCGGCGCCGAGGCGGCGATCTACGACGAGAAAGCCCAGGCGCCCGGCGGCTGGCGCGGTGCCCGTGAGTTCCGGCTGGTGCAGAAGGTGGAAGAAAGCGCGGAAATCACCTCCTTTTATTTCGAACCGCTGGACCAGGGGCCGATCCTCGCCGCTGAACCGGGGCAGTACATCGGTTTGCAGCTCTTTATAGGGGGCGAGGAAATCCGTCGTAACTACTCCCTTTCGGCACTTTCCAACCAGGGCCAGTACCGCATCAGCGTCAAGCGCGAAACCGGCGGCGTGGCCTCCAACTACCTGCATGACCAATGCCCGGTGGGCACCAGCGTCATGCTGTTCCCTCCTGCGGGGGAGTTCACCCTGGCGGCCAGCGACAAACCGCTGGTGCTGATCAGCGGCGGGGTGGGCATCACTCCAACCCTGCCGATGCTGGAGGCGGCGCTGGCCACCGAGCGTCCGGTGCATTTCATCCACTGCGCCCGCAACGGCCAGGTGCATGCTTTTCGCAACTGGGTCGATGAACTGGCCCAGCGGTATCCACAGCTCAAGCGCTTCTATTGCTACGCCGAGGATGACGGTGTCAGCCCGGCGGCGGACAAGCTGGGCATGCTGACCCGCGAGCAACTGGCCGAGTGGCTGCCGGAGCAACGCGACCTGGACGCCTACTTCCTCGGGCCCAAGGGTTTCATGGCCGCGATCAAGCGCCACCTGCAGGCCCTGGGCATTCCCGAGCAGCAGAGCCGCTATGAGTTCTTCGGTCCGGCAGCGACCCTGGAATAACCACCCCGGCCGGCTCCCCACGGGCGCCGGCCTTTTCTCTCTCCCCTTCGTTTCATGTCGCTCCGGTATTCGCTGATTTTCCCGAAACCGCCTTTATTCTCGGCGTATTTGGTATGGCGGTTAATCCACTCTTAACCTGCTTGTCGCTATTGTCCGCAACTGGCAAAGCGCCCGAAGCCGCGTTGCAGTGGCGCTGTACGTCCCTGCATTCAAAGGTCATGTTCAACGTGTAGACTTCCCGGCAGCCGGGTGTGCCTCTGCGAGTATTGGCCTGCACGCGATCGACGGGTTCATCGAAGACAATCTCGGTCTGCCGCCTCGGGTCTCGGGGGCAGGCTGAACACAACAGAAAAAGGAATAGGGATGAGTGACGACAGACTGGGTTTGGGACGCGAGCGGCGTTTCCTGGTGCTGCTGGGGATTATCTGCCTGGCACTGATCGGCGGAGCCCTGTACATGCAGGTGGTGCTGGGCGAGGCGCCGTGCCCGCTGTGCATCCTGCAGCGTTATGCCTTGCTGCTGATTGCACTGTTTGCCTTCATCGGCGCGGCCATGAGTTCGCGACGTGGGGTCACGGTCATGGAAACCCTGGTGGTCATCTGCGCCCTCGCCGGCGCGGGCGTGGCGGGGCACCATGTGTACACCCAGTTCTACCCCTCGGTGAGCTGTGGCATCGATGTACTGCAGCCGATTGTCGACAGCCTGCCGTTGGCCAAGATCTTCCCCCTGGGCTTTCAGGTGGACGGTTTCTGCTCCACGCCGTACCCGCCGATCCTCGGTCTGTCCCTGGCCCAGTGGGCGCTGGTGGCGTTCGTGCTGACGGTGATCCTGGTGCCTCTGGGTGTGGTACGCAATCGCAAGAAAACCTACTGATTCACTCGTAAAAGCCCCGGCCTTCCGATGGGGGGCCGGGGCTTTTTTGTGCCGTTCATTCGGCACCTGAAAAGTCCGTGATTTGCGGCAAGCGCAGGTGCGGCAAAAGTGCGACATGTTGTCACAGTGCCGCGGTCGCAGAGGGGCGGTTGAGTCGCTGCAACAGACTGCATTCTGGCGCGCTGGTTCAATGAGAGCCTGTCAGTTTGTGTACGCGAGCCTGTCGGCCGAGAACCATAGCCTGCTATCGATACAAATCTTCACAGCGCCCGTTTTACAAGGGGTGAAGCCTGATGGAAGGCGGCCCTCAGGGGGGATCGAGAGTCCTGGAAGGGGAGTGTTTCAGGTCCTTTTTGGGGCTTTTTGTTGCAAATGAAAATCGCTATGATTGCGATCCTTCGCAACAATCATGAGGGATTGTTGCGCCATGGGATAAAAATTATTTCGGGATAAGACATGGTTTATAAAACGCGACATATCTACAATCGCCCGCACTGAATTTCCGACGCTGCTCAACCCTGAGCACACGAGGACGGTCGAGGGGCGGATAGAGCGCTCCATGCGACTGCGGGTGTCGGCGCCTTCCAAACTTCCGCACCAAATGGAATTGGTCTGTAACAAGGCCTTTGACCACGAGATCGAATAAGAACCACTGCTAGCCCGGGATGTGTCGTTGAGCGCTTAACGCAACGGGCAGGCCCTTATTCAATTGAAGAAAAATGCCAACCCTTGGCAGGGTGAAGTGTTGGCGATCAAAACCCAACTGCATTGCGCAAGCTGCTTTAGAGGTCGTGAGATGAGTAAAAACAGGTACCCCAGATTACTAGGCTTATTGCCGCTGCTCGGCATGTTAATGCTGGGAGGCTGCAAGTGGACCTTGCTCGATCCCAAGGGTCAGGTCGGTCTGGATGAACGAAACCTGATCATCACGGCAACCATCCTGATGCTGCTGGTGGTTGTGCCGGTCATCATCATGACCTTCGCCTTCGCCTGGAAATACCGCGCCTCCAACAAGGACGCGACCTACGCGCCGAAGTGGTCCCACTCCACCAAGATCGAGATCGCGGTGTGGCTGGTTCCGGTGCTCATCATCATTGCCCTGGGTTATGTCACCTACAAGTCGACCCACGCCCTGGACCCTTACCGTCCGCTGGATTCCGACGTCAAGCCAGTGACCATCGAAGTGGTCGCCATGGACTGGAAGTGGCTGTTCATCTATCCCGACCAAGGGATCGCCACCGTCAACAAGATCGTTTTCCCGGCCCATACCCCGGTGAACTTCCGCGTGACCTCCGACACCGTGATGAACTCGTTCTTCATCCCGGGCCTGGGCGGCCAGATCTACGCGATGGCGGGCATGACCACCAAGCTGCACCTGATTGCCAACCAGAACACCGAACTTGAAGGTATCTCCGCCAACTACAGCGGCGCGGGTTTCACCGGCATGAAGTTCAAAGCGATCGCTACCAGTCAGGAAGATTTCGACGCCTGGGTAAACGAAGTCAAGAAGGCACCTAAACAGCTGGACACCGCTGAATACGAAGCCCTTTCCAAGCCAAGCCAGAACAATCCTGTAGAGCTCTACTCCGCCTACGCGCCAAACCTGTTCCAGACCGTCATCGACAAGTATGAAGGCATGAAACCGGGCAAGCCGCTCAAGCACGAGAAGAAAGAAAAGGAAGTGGCCGCAACGGAAGGGATGGACGTGAGTTCGCATTCAGCTGCCGGGGCAGAGGAGTAAACGATGTTTGGTAAATTAAGTCTGGAAGCGATTCCGTTCCACGAGCCGATTGTCATGGTCACCGTTGCCATGATTCTGCTCGGTGGCGTGGCGCTGTTCGCGGCAATCACCTACTTCAAGAAGTGGACCTACCTGTGGACCGAGTGGCTGACGTCCGTCGACCACAAGAAAATCGGTGTGATGTACATCATCGTCGCCATGGTCATGCTGCTGCGTGGTTTTGCCGACGCCATCATGATGCGTACCCAGCTGGCCATGGCCACCGAGGGTTCGCCTGGCTACCTGCCACCTGAACACTATGACCAGATCTTCACCGCTCACGGTGTGATCATGATCATCTTCATGGCGATGCCATTCTTCACCGGCCTGATGAACCTTGTCGTGCCGCTGCAGATCGGCGCGCGTGACGTGGCCTATCCGTTCCTCAACTCCCTGAGCTTCTGGCTGCTGGTTTCGGGCGTGGTGCTGATCAACCTGTCCCTGGGCGTTGGCGAATTCGCCAAGACCGGCTGGGTTGCCTATCCGCCGCTGTCGGGCTTGCAATACAGTCCGGGCGTGGGTGTGGACTACTACATCTGGGCGCTACAGCTATCAGGGCTGGGGACAACGCTGACGGGGGTCAACTTCCTGGCCACCGTGCTGAAAATGCGTACCCCGGGCATGAAGATGATGGACATGCCGATCTTCACCTGGACCTGCACCTGGGCCAACGTGCTGATCGTGGCTTCGTTCCCGATCCTCACCGCTACCCTGGCACTGCTGACGCTTGACCGTTACATGGATTTCCACATTTTCACCAATGAACTTGGTGGCAATCCAATGATGTACGTGAACCTGTTCTGGGCCTGGGGTCACCCCGAGGTGTACATCCTGATCCTGCCGGCGTTCGGTATCTTCTCCGAAGTGATCTCGACCTTCTCCGGCAAGCGCCTGTTCGGCCACCATTCGATGATCTACGCTTCCGGCGCGATCTCGGTACTGGGCTTCATGGTCTGGCTGCACCACTTCTTCACCATGGGTTCGGGGGCCAGCGTCAACGCCTTCTTCGGCCTGGCGACGATGCTGATCTCGATTCCGACGGGGGTGAAGCTGTTCAACTGGCTGTTCACCATCTACCACGGCCGTCTGCGCATCACCAGCCAGGTTCTGTGGACCCTGGGCTTCATGGTGACCTTCGCCATCGGCGGCATGACTGGCGTACTGCTGGCCATTCCGGGTGCCGACTTCGTTCTGCACAACAGCCTGTTCGTGATCGCTCACTTCCACAACGTGATCATCGGCGGCGCGGTATTCGGCTACATCGCCGGCTTCAGCTTCTACTTCCCGAAAGCCTTCGGCTTCAAGCTGCATGAAGGTTGGGGCAAGGCTGCGTTCTGGTTCTGGATCTCCGGCTTCTTCGTCGCGTTCATGCCGCTCTATGCACTGGGCTTCATGGGCATGACCCGTCGTCTGAACGCCACCACCAACCCTGAGTGGGTGCCGTACCTGTACGTCGCCATGGTAGGTGCGGTGATGATCGCCGTGGGTATCGCCTGCCAGCTGATCCAGCTGTACGTCAGCGTGCGTGACCGCAAGCAGAACATGTGTGTATCCGGCGACCCTTGGAACGCCCACACCCTGGAATGGTCGACCTCGTCGCCACCTCCGTTCTACAACTTCGCGGTACTGCCGAAAGCCGAAGGCATCGATCCGTTCACCGAAGCCAAGGAAAACGGCACTGCCTACGCGCAGCCTGGCCGCTACCAGCCGATCCACATGCCCAACAACACCGCTACCGGTCTGGTCATGGGTGCTCTGCTGACCGTGTTCGGTTTCGCCATGATCTGGCACATCTGGTGGCTGGCCATCGCAAGCCTGGCCGGCACCGTGATCTATTTCGCGATCCACGCTGCCCGTGATGATCAAGGCTACATGGTGCCGGTCGAAACGATCGAGCGCATCGAAGCCGAACAGCACAAGCGTCTGGTATCGGAGAACAAGATCCCGGCTACCCGTGTTGAAACCTCGTTGGAACAGGCTTAATCCATGTCGAACTTAGTGACCAATGCTGGACACGCCCATGTCGATGACCATGGGCACGATGACCATCACCACGACTCGGGCGAGATGACCGTATTCGGTTTCTGGCTCTACCTGATGACCGACTGCATTCTGTTTGCGTCGATCTTCGCGGTATACGCGGTACTGGTTAACAACGTAGCGGGTGGCCCGTCGGGCCACGACATCTTCGAACTGCCATACGTACTGGGTGAAACCGCCCTGCTGCTGTTCAGTTCGATCACCTACGGCTTCGCCATGCTGGCGTTCTTCCGGGGCAACAAGATGCAGGTACTGGGCTGGTTGGCCATGACCTTCCTGTTTGGCCTGGGCTTCATCGGCATGGAGATCAACGAGTTCCACCTGCTGATCTCCGAAGGCTATGGCCCTAGCCGTTCCGGCTTCCTGTCCGGGTTCTTCACCCTGGTCGGTACCCACGGTCTGCACGTGACCAGCGGTCTGATCTGGATGGCGATCATGATGTACCAGGTGCAGAAAAACGGCCTGACGGCGACCAACAAGACCCGTCTGAGCTGCCTGAGCCTGTTCTGGCACTTCCTGGACGTGGTGTGGATCTGCGTATTCACCGTTGTTTACCTGATGGGGACTATGTAAATGGCCAACACACACTCCCACGACGAAGCCGGTCACGGCAGCGTCAAGTCCTACGCCATCGGCTTCATCCTGTCGGTCATCCTGACACTGATCCCGTTCGGCCTGGTGATGTACCCATCGCTGCCCAAAGACGTGACCCTGTGGATCGTCCTGGCGTTCGCAGTCATCCAGGTGCTGGTGCACCTGGTGTACTTCCTGCACCTGGACCGTTCCGAAGCACAGCGCAACAACGTGGTGGCGTTCATCTTCGCCGCGTTGGTCATTGTTCTGCTGGTTGGTCTGTCGTTGTGGATCATGTTCAGCATCCACACCGTCATGATGGCGAAGTGAGGTAAACCCGATGTCGCTCAAGCACTTTATCCAAATCACCAAACCGGGGATCATTTTCGGTAACGTGCTTTCTGTGGCAGGCGGGTTCTTCCTGGCCTCGAAAGGGCATGTCGATCTGGCCATTTTCCTGGCCGCCATGATCGGCACCTCGCTGGTGGTAGCGTCCGGTTGCGTGTTCAACAACTGCATCGACCGTGACATCGACCTGAAGATGGAGCGCACCAAGAACCGCGTGCTGGTCCAGGGCCTGATTTCCCTGGAAGTGGCACTGGTCTACGCCTCTATCCTCGGTGTCGCCGGCGTCGCCCTGCTGTACTACGTGGCCAACCCGTTGGCCGCGTTGTTCGCGGTAATCGGCTTTGTCATCTACGTCGGCTTCTACAGCCTGTACCTCAAGCGCAAGTCGGTTCACGGCACGCTGGTGGGCAGTCTGTCCGGGGCCATGCCGCCAGTGATCGGCTATGTCGCGGTCAGCAACAGCTTCGACATGGCTGCGCTGACCCTGCTGGTGATGTTCAGCCTGTGGCAGATGCCGCATTCCTACGCCATCGCGATCTTCCGCTTCAACGATTACCTGGCCGCATCGATTCCGGTGCTGCCAGTGAAGCGTGGCATCCGCGTGGCCAAGAAGCACATCCTGCTCTACATCCTGGCATTCCTGGTGGCGACCCTGATGCTGACCTTCAGCGGTTATGCCGGCATGAGCTACCTGGCGGTAGCGGCGGCCATGGGCATGTACTGGTTGTACATGGCCTGGACCGGCTACAAGGCAGTGGATGACACCGTGTGGGCGCGCAAACTCTTCGTGTTCTCGATCTTCACCATCACCGCGCTGAGCGTGATGATGTCGGTGGATTTCAAGGCCCCGACCGAGCTCCTGCTGACCTACGCACACTAAGCTGTCCAGGCCACAGGAAAAGCCCCGCCTTCGCAAGAAGCGCGGGGCTTTTTTCATTGCGCTGGATTGATGGTCACATCATTTAAAGTTTTTCGGCCCGAAGGCCTGGCCTGGCCGGGTAAAATGCGCCGTTCGTGGATAGAACCTGAGTGGATGCAATGGAAAACCGTATTGAACTGTACGACTCGAAGGCGCGCTATGGCGTCATCAGTCGCGGACTGCACTGGGCCATGGCCCTGGCCTTTGCCTGGATCTACAGCACCACCAGTGCGCATTACCTGCTGGCCGATTCGGCCCTGGACAAGTTCCTCTGGCCGACCCACAAGCAAGTCGGCCTGCTGTTGATGGCCCTGCTGCTGGTGCGTGTGGTCTGGAGCCTGTTGAACCGTCATCGCCGGCCGCCGAGCCTCAACCTTGCAGCAACCCTGGGGCATGGGCTGCTGTATGCCGGGATGTTTGCCATTCCGTTTCTCGGCCTGTTGCGTCAGTACGGCTCGGGTCGCGCCTTTTCCGCCTTCGGTCTGCCGGTAATGAACGGCTTCGACGGGCCGAAGATCCAGTGGATGACCGAGCTGGGCAACAATTTCCACAGCCTCCTGGGCTGGACCCTGCTGGTGCTGATCGTCGGCCATGTGGCGGCGCTGATCCTGCACTGCATCAAGGGCCAGGGGCATATTCTGCGGCGCATGGCCGGCAGTGCACGCTCGGCGTGAGCCGCGCACCCGAACACGGAAAAGCCCCGCCTTCGAGAGACGCGCGGGGTATTTTATTGAGAGCCCTTGCGTGGGCTGCCCAACTATTCAAATGACCCAACTCATGCAGGAAGCAGAATGATGAAGAAAACAGCGGTTATCGTGTTCAGCGGCGGACAGGACTCGACAACCTGTCTGATCCACGCCTTGCCGCTCTATGACGAAGTGCACTGCATTACGTTCGACTATGGCCAGCGGCACCACGCGGAAATCGAGACCGCGCAGCGGCTATCCAAGCAGTTGGGGGCGACCGTGCACAAAGTGCTGGACGCTTCGTTACTCAACGAACTGGCGATCAGCAGCCTCACTCGGGACAACATTCCGGTGCCCACGGTGAACAGTTCAGGCGAGAGCTTGCCCAGCACCTTTGTACCCGGAAGAAACATCCTGTTCCTTACCCTGGCCTCTATCTATGCCTATCAGGTAAAAGCCGAGACCGTGATTACCGGAGTGTGCGAGACCGATTTCTCGGGTTACCCCGATTGCCGCGATGAATTTGTAAAGGCATTGAACAAGGCCCTCGAACTGGGCATGGAGTACAAGTTGCGCCTCGAGACTCCACTGATGTGGCTGAACAAGGCAGAAACCTGGGCTCTGGCGGACTACCACAATCAACTGGAGCTGGTTCGCGAGCAAACCCTGACTTGCTACAACGGCATCATGGGCAGTGGCTGCGCCAACTGCGACGCCTGCAATCTGCGGGCAAAAGGCTTGAACGCTTATCTGGAGAACAAGACGCAAGTCATGGATAGCCTGAAGAGCAAGATGGGTCTGAAGTGAGGATTTGAGCAGCTTGCTGCCCTTGGAGCCCAACACTGAACCTGCCTGGCAGATAGGTGTTGAGCTCCGGCGTCGCTCTACAAACAGCGATCGATCATTTTGCCTGGCTATCCGTTATGTATCTCTTGAACAGTGATCGTGCGCCATAGGCGGGCAATATATTGAAGAATGCAAAACAGACCTTGATTGCGATCTGAACATAAATCATGTTCAGGATGTCGTTGTTTTGCATGGATCCATAGAATGCGATGTAGCAAAACACGAAGCTGTCGATGATGACCGCAAACAAGGTGCTGAGGAATATCCGCAGAAATAGGAATCTGGAATTTGTGAGTTCCTTTATCTTGCACAGCAAATATGAGTTTATGTTTTCAGAAACAAGGAAGGAAACGGAAGACGCTACGAGTACAGACGACACCTGGATAATAACGTCGTTATAAGGTGTATCGAGTTTCCAGCCTGGCAGTCCGGGGAGAAAAGTGGACGCGTAGAGCAGGATGATGATCATGGCGTTGCTTGCAAATGCAAACAGAATGGCTCTTCTGGCGAGCCTGAGTCCGAAGTTCTCGTTCAGCAGGTCAACGATCAGGAATGTCAGAGGGTACAGAAAGGTGCCGGGGGTAATAATGATGTCGAGGGATTCAAGGTAGATCGGCTTTGTTGCAGCGATGCTGGTGAAAATATAAAAGGTAAAGAGCAGCAGGTTGAGGATGATGTAGATCATCCATGAGTTTTCATTGCGGTCGTTCAAGTCGTATGCAGTAAGTGTTCCTCCTTGGGAGTAGAACTTTTTATACAGGTTTTTAACTTCCATTTTGTTTAAGTTATCCATTATTTCGCTGTTCACTACTTCGCTCAGCTTTATTTTTATGACCTTGCCGGTGTCGATGATCATGATCACGGCCAGGTTTTTATTGTTCTCAAACCCCAGAAGCTTGTACTTGCTGTTCTCGATATCACCTTCATAGGCAGTCATTGAAGCGTTCCTCAATGATATCGCCGACAACGGATATACGATCTGGGTCGAAGACGACCTCGTTCATGATCAGCAGTTTCCTGGTCTGTTTGTCGTAAGCCAGTTTTTCCTTTTCATCGGTGATCGTCCCCTTTTGCACGATCAGCAGGCCGCCGACCTCATACATGCCCTTGATATCGTTTTCCAGGCGCACGGCTATCAAGTTAGAGGATGTACCGAAGTAGTAGGTCAATGGGAAACAAGTGGCGAGTTCGCCAATACGTTTATCCATGTTGGCCATCAACTGGCTTTCCTTGAGGATCGGAACAGCAGCCGGGTTCATGTTCCCTTGCGGGGAAATGCTGCTTTCGATGATCTCCTTCTCTTCAAAGTCGACGGTTTCTATTTCCTCATAGGAAATGCCGAAGAAGTCGGAGATTTTTCGAATGGTGGACTGCTGGACGTTGCTGACCTTGCCTTCCAGGATGTTGTATATGGTTGTTCTGGTCAGGCCACTGGCGTTGCATAAAGACAGTTGTGTCTCTCCTCGACTTTTAATCAGGTATTTGATATTGCTTTTTAAATACTCTGTTCTTTCTCTTCTGTGCATCAAATGCCTCACCATTTCCTTATAGTCGTAATGCATCGAATTTTTTAGCGTTCACATCGCGCATGACATCGATTGCCTGGTGCCAATAGCGGGATCACTGTGGCAGAAGCCTGTCAGTTGCTTGTGTGTTGTCTGGTAATTCGCTAGTGCTCCTTTAGCCAGCCTGTATCCGTCCTGGGATACTTCGCTACGGGGACTGTGGGCGATCAAGTCGCTGAGAGGGGCCGGTTTGCACAGGGCCGCAACGGACAAGTGTTGCATGCGTCAGCCATGACAATAAAGCCCCAGGGGTTGGGCATTATCACTCTCGCCCTGAGGCTTGCACCGGCAAGGCTGCGCCGATGTCCTTCCACTTCAAAAAAGAAGCATTTAACTTTGGGGATGTTTAATTTTTTGATTAATTCTGTTACGCCTTATACAGTCTTGACCTAGGGCCCGGATCAGCCCGATTCACACCAACGAACGTAAAACCCAGGAAGCACGCCCTCGTTCGTGGCGCGCAGCACTCAAGGAAGGGGCACAGATTTATGGCAGCCGATACCGAACCACTGAGGAACCAGGCCGACTTGCTGCGATGTGGCTTGGCGGACCTGCGAACAGAAGACGCCGAGCTGGCCAGGATCCTGGACGCTGAAGTAAGCCGGCAACAACGCACGCTTTCCCTGGTTTCATCCTCCTGTGCAGCCACCCCCAGAAGCCTTGCCGCCTCGGCCTCGGCGTTGGTCAACGTGACGGCGCAGGGGGTTGCGGGCAAACGCCATCACGCCGGGTGCGAAAACGTCGATCTGGTGGAATCCCTGGCGATCCGCAGGGCACGGGAGCTGTTTGCCGCGCAATACGCCGCGGTGCAATCGCACTCGGCCTCGAACGCCAACTACCAGGTGTTGTCCGCGCTGCTTGAGCCGGGGGACACCCTGCTCGGGATGGCCCTGGATCATGGCGGCGACCTGACCCACGGCAGCTCCCTCGCTTTTACCGGTGCCCACTACAAGGCGATCCGCTACGGCACCACGGCCCAGGGCACCATCGACTACCAGGAGGTACGTCAGCTGGCGATGGCCCATCGCCCGCGCATCATCATCTGTGGGGCAACGGCTTATTCGCGGGTCGTGGACTTCCAGCGTTTTCGCGACATTGCCGATGAAGCCGGGGCCATCGTCCTTGCCGACATCTCCCATATCGCCGGCCTGGTTGCCACGGGGCGTCATCCGAGCCCGATCGATGTGGCGCACGTCACCACCACTTGCACCCACAAACAGCTCGCCGGGCCACGCGGCGGCCTGATTCTTTCCGGGCGGGACGCGGACACCAAGGTGCCCGGCCTGAGGTCGAGCTTTCGTCGGGTGCTCGACCAGGCAGTTTTCCCCGGGATGCAGGGGGCGCCTGCAGTCAACATGATCGCCGCCAAGGCGGCCGCGCTGGGCTATGCCATGTCTGCACAGTTCGATGCCTACATGGGGCGGATTCGCGCCACGGCGGATGAAATGGCCTGCGCGTTCATGGCGCGGGACTACGAGGTAATGGGCGGCGGGACGGAAAACCACACGATCCTGTTGCGCTTGCCTAAGGGCATCAGCGGCTCCCTCGCCGAATCGGCATTGGAAAAGTGCGGAATCATCGTCAGCAAAAAACGCGCACCGGGGGAGACTCGATCGTCATTTGCCGCCAATGGCTTGTGTATCGGCACGGGCTCCATCGCACAGCGCTATGTGGACCCCCAGGGCTGTCGGCAGATCGTCGACCTGGTGTGCCGGATACTGGATCAGCTGCAGCCGCGGGGCGAGCAGCCATACGTTCTGGAGCCCGCGCAGCAGGAGCGCTTCCGGCTGGAGACCGAGGCGTTGTGTGCGATGTACCCCATCCTTGAGTACGGGGATCGCTGAAGAAAGAAAAGCCCCGTCTTCACGCTGGAATACGGGGCTTTTCAGGTCTGCAGAAGGCTGTGCTGGCGCTTCGCGAGCAAGCTCGCTCATGCAGCGGCGGGTTACAGCTGTTGTTGCGCGCTGTAGCCTTCGAACGCGGTCTGCTGCTGGATCGCGGTAACGATGTTCTTGCGGGTGGCCTGCTGTTCGTTGCCATCCTTGTCGAGGAACATCTCGCTTTCCAGTTCCGCCTCGTCGCCTTCGCCGACAAAGCTGAAACCGAGGAATTCGAAGGCTTCACGGTCGACGTTGGCCTTGGAGCGCGGGCGCATCGGCAGGGTGACGCTGACGCCGTCCTTGCTGATGGCGAACACTTCCATTTCCTTCTTCGGACGCGCCTTGCTCTTGCCGCCGCTGGGGTTGCTGATGGCCTGGTGGGTCTGGTTCAGCACCTTCAGGGCCAGGCCGTAGACCAGCTCCTGGAAGTCCGGATCGTCCTTGTAGCTGGAGAGAATCCGGCTGATGGGGAATTTCTTGCTCAGGTCTTCCAGGGCGGCGAGGTCGGCGGCCTCGGCGTCTTTGAGCTGCTTGAGCTGGCCCATGAGTTCATAGGCGGTGTCGTCGTCAAAGCGGTCGTGGGCCTGGCGAATCGCTGCGCGCAGTTCGCGAATCTGGTCACTTTCTTTCGAGGTGTGGAAGGCGTCGAGCACCATCTCGCTGATGGTCTTGGCCTGGGACACGTGTTGTGAAAGATGAATGGCGTTTTCGTATTCGGCCTTGTTGGACAGGGCGACTACGGATTCTTCGGTGTTGGAATCAGGCATTGAACATCCACTACTTGGTTTAACAGGTTTGAGGCGCGAAAGGCCCAGGGGGATTTTCGGGGGCGCCTAATCTATTGGACCCGGGCCCTATTGTCACGGACCAAGCGACGGCCCGGCAGCCGCGCCTCTTTCAGACCGGCCTTCGCGCCACAGATTCCCTGTCGTTCAAAGCACTTGTGTATCGCTGACCCCAGCCTCCAGTTCCTGGCGCAGATCGCTGCCTCGGCGGGCGATGAATACCAATTGCGCGGCATGCTCGGTGGGCTGATCGGCGGCCAGGGTGAACTGGCTGCGGTTGCCCACATGCTGCAACCAATAAGGTTGTTCATTGCCTTCAAGGCGCACCAGGCCCTTGAGGCGCAGCAGGTCGGCTGGCAGGCGCGCCAGCCAGTCCCGCAAAGCCTTGGGCTGCAGCGGTCGCGAGCTTTTCCACACCCAGCTTTCGAACAACTGGTCGTGGGCCTGGGGCAGGGCCTTGAACAGCACTTCGGTGGAGCGCACCGGCGGCGCCAGCAGCAGCTCGGGGGGCAGCTCGGCCTGCACCGTGTCGAACACCGGGGCACGATTGCCGAGGCTGGCGCGGATGCTCTGCAATTGCTCGGCGCTCACCAGGTCGGCCTTGTTCAGCAGCACCCAGTCGGCGCAGGCCACCTGGGCTCGGGACAGGCGGGCCATTTCCCCTTCCAGGTCCTGGTAGCCGCTGGCGTCCACCAGGGTGATCACCGCGTCCAGGTGCAGGCGGTTGCGCAGTTGCGGGTAGCCGATGGTCTGCACGATGCGCTGCGGGTCGGAGACGCCGCTGCACTCGATGACAATTCGCTCCAGGGCCGGGCGCAGCTTGGACAGGCTCACCAGTTGCGCCAGCAGGTCCTCCTGCACGGTGCAGCAGATGCAGCCGTTCTGCAGGCTGTACACCGCGTCGGTGACCTCGGCGATGATCGCCGCATCGATGTTCAGCTCGCCGAAATCGTTGACGATCACCGCCAGCCGGCCGCTGTCGGCGCGTTGCACCATGCGGTTGAGCAGGGTGGTCTTGCCGGCGCCGAGAAAGCCTGCAACCACGGTTACCGGGATGCTCGGGGTGCTGTTCATTATTCCTTGCCCTCGATCACCGGTGGCAGGCCTTCCCACACCGCTTGCAGCGGGGTGTCGCTGAAGGTGCCCTGGCGGTCGTAGACCAGTTGCCCCTCGACGAAGGTCAGTTGCACCTGGGTGTGGTGGATGTAGTTGCGTGCGCCCTGGGCGAACAGGTCGCGGTCGAGGACGATCAGGTCCGCCGACTTGCCGGCCTCCAGGCTGCCGGTCAGGTGTTCCAGGCCCATGGCATGGGCGCCGTTGAGGGTCGCCACTTGCAGGGCCTGTTCCAGGCTGATGGGGTCACCGAAGGTGTCAGGTTCCTGGTTCCACGGGTTCTGCCGGGTGACCATGGTTTCCAGGGCCAGCCATGGATCGATGGACGCCACCGGCCAGTCGGTGCCGAACACCGCGATGCCACCAGCTGCCAGCACGCCCTTGAAGTCATAGATGCGCTTGAGGCGTTCCTGGCCGTAGCCGGAGCGTGCGCCGCTGGCGAACGGAGTCGGGTACCAGGCTGCCGGAGAGAACTCGGCGATCACGTCCAGGGCCTGGAAACGCTTGAGGTTGCCCGGGTGCAGCAGGGTGCTGTGGGCGCACTGGTGACGGATGCCGCTGTTGCCGTTGCGCCGCCGGGCCTCGGCCACGGCATCGAGGAACACGTCGGAGGCGCCGTCGCCGGTGCAGTGGGCGATCACCCGCAGGCCGCGCTTGTCCATGTCCACCACCATGTCGGTGATGTGTTCCGGGGTCAGGTTGAGCTTGCCGCGCCAGCTCGACTCTTCCGGCCAGGGGGTCAGCAGGTAGGAAGACTTGGGCTCCACGGTGCCATCGAAGTGGAACTTCACCGCGTTGGCACTCAGGCGCGCGCTGCGATAGAAATGCCGCTCGCCACTGAGCAGTTCCCAGCGCCGGCGCACCGGGAAGATGTCGTCCTGCCAACTGATGGCGGCTTCCACCCGCAGGGTCAGCTCGCCGGCATCGTCCAGTTCCTTGAGGGCCTGCAGGCGGTTTTCGCAGACGTGCACGTACTTGGTGGCGGTGACCCCGCGAGAGGTCTGGAAGTGCACGCCATCGCGATAGGCGCGGCGCAGCACCGACACCGGAGTCGGCGGCATGGCGGCATGGATCAGGGCGTAGGCACCGTCGATCAACAAGCCGTTGGGTTCGCCGGTCAGCTCGTCGCGCTCCAGGTAGCCGTTGCGCGGGTCGCTGGTGTGGCGGTCGATGCCGGCCAGTTCCAGGGCCTTGGAGTTGACCATCATGGTCCCCCACATGCGGTCCAGCAGGGCTACCGGGCGGTGCGGCATGACGCTGTCGAGCCATTCGCGGCCCGGGGTCAGCCCGGCTTCGCGGAAGGTGTAGCGCACCCAGTACTGGCCGTAGATCCAGCCGTCGCCGGGATGGCTGTCGGCATAGGCGTGGATCGCGGCTGCCAGTTGCTCCGGGGTCGGGTCTTCGATGCCCACGTCCAGGTCGTCGGCGTAGCGCGGGGCCAGGGCCAGGTCCGGGTGGGTGTGCATGTCATGCAGGCCGGGCATGCAGAAGGCCCCGTCCAGATCGTGCTGGCGGGTGTTGGGGCCGATCAGCGAAGCCAGGGAGGCGAGGCTGCCCACCGCGATCAGCTTGCCCTGGCGGATGGCCACGGCGTCGGCCCAGGGCTGGGCCGGATCGAGGGTGTACATCCGGCCGTTGTGCAGCACCAGTTCAGCGTATTGATCGACGGCGCTATGGGTGGAGTTGAATTGGTCGGAAGCGGTCACGGGGTCAACCTCTCAAGCAGGGGGCCCTTCAAAGGTGGGCAAAAAAGTAAGGCGCAGCAGTGTTCTTGTCGGAGGTACCAGGGCCGCTGGGCGGCCCGGGTCATGCGTTCAGCGTTGTGCGCCCAGGGTTTCGACAAAGCCGGCAATGCGCTGGCAGGCGTCCTTGAGCACCTCGTCGGCGACGGTGAAGGAGATCCGCACGAAGCCCTCGGCACTGGCGCCGAAAGCCTGGGCGTCGAGCACCGAGACCCCGGTGGCGCGGAACAGCTGCCAGGCGAAATCCATGCTCGACAGGCCGGTGCGGCGTACGTCCACCAGCATGAACATCCCGGCTTCCGGCTCGCGGCAGTCCAGCAGTTGCACCTGCTTGAGGCCCGCCACCACCAGGTCGCGGCGCCGGCGATAGACCTCGCGGGCGCTGCCGATCACTTCTTCATCGAGTTCCAGGGCCTTGAGCGCGGCTTCCTGGATAAACCCCGGCAGGCCGTAGAGCATGCACAGCAAGAGGTTGTCCAGATGCCCGACCAGGGCCGGCGGGGCGATCACCCAGCCCACGCGCCAACCGGTCATGGCATGGGTTTTCGACAGGCTGTTGAGGATTACCGTGCGCTCGGCCATGCCCGGCAGCGAAGCGATGCTCAGGTGTTCGCGGTCGTAGGTCAGTTGCCCGTAGACCTCGTCGGAGATCACCCAGAGGTCATGCTTGCGCGCCACCTCGGCCACGGCTTCCAGCTCCTCACGGCTGTAGACGTTGCCGGTGGGGTTGCACGGGGTGGCCAGGGCAATGCCGCGAGTCTTGTCGGTGAGCGCCGCTTCCAGGGCCGCGGCGGTCAGGCGAAAGCCATTGGCCGCCGGCTGCTGGACGCAGGCGATCTGCGCCCCCGAGGCGTGGATGCAGGCCTCGTAGGTCAGGTACATGGGTTCTGGCACCAGCACTTCGTCGCCGCTGCTGAACAGGCACAGCGATGTGGCGAACAAGCCGTTCTGCGCACCCGCCACCAGCGCCACGTTGTCGGCGCTGACCTCGATGCCCAGCAGGCGGCGCTGCTTGGCGGCGATGGCCTCACGCAGGGCCGGGCGGCCGAGGACGTGGGTGTAGTGGGTGTCGCCTTGCTCCAGGGCGGCACTGGCGGCAGCGCTGATGCGCTCGTCGGTGGCGAAGTCCGGGTCACCGACGCTGAGCACGATCACGTCTTCGCCGCGCCCACGGGCCTCGATGGCCGCGTAGTGGATGTCCCAGGCGCTGACGGATTCGCCGCTGATGCGCTGTACGAAAGGTGAGTAACGCATGTTGTTCTCCTCACGGGCCTCGCTGCCCGCGCAATGAATGGGTTCAGGCCTGACGCTGGGGGACCTTGCCCAGGCGTGCGCACAGATGTTCGATGACAAAGGCCAGGACGATGTAGATCAGTGCCACGGCCAGCAGCGGCTCGTAGACTTTCAGGGTCTGGGCCCGTACCAGGTTGGCCGCGCCCAGCAGGTCGGTGACCGCCACGGTGGACGCCAGTGCAGTGGCCTTGAGCAGCAGCACGCATTCCCCCACCAGGGTCGGGCGCACCAGTTCCAGGGCCCGGGGCAGCCACACCCGGCGCAGGGTCAGCCAGTGGCCCATGCCATAGGCGCGAGCGGCTTCCAGCTCGCCTCGGGGCACGGCCCGCAGGCCGCCACGCAGCACTTCGCCGACGTAGGCGCCGACACTCAGGGTCAGGGCCAAGGCCACATACCAGAAACCTTCGCGCAGGTAGGGCCAGAGAAAGCTGCCGCGAATCGGCGGGTAGGCGGCGAACAGGCTGCCGACCCCGTAATAGAGGATGTAGATCTGCACCAGCAGCGGGGTGCCGCGAAACACACTGATGTAGAACTGCATCGGCGCACGAATCAGAGGGTTGCGCGACACCCGGCCCAGGCCCACCACTACTGCCAGGGCAAAGCCGCAGATTCCGCTCAGCAGCAGGAGCTTGAGGGTGATGCCCAGGCCGCGCAGCAGCTCGCTGGAAAAACCGTTGATCCAGGAAAAGTCCATCCGAGCCTCCTAGTGCTGGGGCAGCCAGCGGTTGGTGCGTCGTTCGAGCACGCGGAACACGCTGCCGGACACCAGGGTGATGACGAAATAGAAGGCCGCGACCGCCAGGTAGAACACCAGGTAATGCTTGGTGGAACCGGCCGCCTGTTTGCCCACCGAGAGCAGCTCGCTGTAGCCGACGATGCTGATCAGCGCGCTGTCCTTGACCAGCACCAGCCACAGGTTCGACAGCCCGGCCATGGCGTAGGGCAGCATGCTCGGCAACAGGATGCGCCGCACCAGCAGCCAGCGCTCGATGCCGTAGGCCCGGGCCGCTTCGATCTGACCGTGGGGGATGGCCTGGATCGCGCCCCGGATGATCTCCGCCGAATAGGCGCCCTGGACGATGCCCAGCACCAGTACCGCGGCAATGAAGCCGTTGACCGTGACACTCGGCCGGTCCATGGCCGCCATGGCCATGTTCAGCAGGTCGGTGCCGGCGTAGTAGAGCAGCAGAATCAGCAGCAGTTCGGGCATGGCCCGGTACAGGGTGGTGTAGGCGTTGGCCAGCTTCACCAGCCAGCGCGGGCCCTTGAGCTTGATCATCGCCACCAGCAGGCCGATGCCCAGGCCGAGCACAAAGGCCCCGGCGGAAATCTGCAGGGACACCAGCGCGCCCTGGGCCAGGGCGCCGAGCCAGCCGTCGGCGACGAACAGTTGGGAAAGGTCGGACAGAGAAATCATGACGTATCCAGTCAACGCCGGCGGCCCGCGCAAACGGGCCGGCCGGACGGCTTAGTTGGCAGAAATGTCGACGCTGAAGTAGCGGCTGCGGATCTTGTCGTAGGTGCCATCGGCCTTGAGCGAGGCCAGGGCGGTGTTGATCCGCTGCTGCAGGGCGCTGTCACCCTTGCGCAGGCCGACCCCGATGCCGGAACCGAACAGCGGGTCCTTGGGCGCCAGGCCCTTGTCCGCCAGACCGGCGCCGGCCGCGGTCTTGAGGATCGGCTCGATGGTCAGGGCGTCGGCCAGCATCACGTCGATCCGCCCGCTCTGCAGGTCGGCGATCATGTCGTCCTGGGTGGTGTAGTAGCGCAGGGTCGAGGTCTTGCCGTAGTAGGTCTTGGCGAAGGTCGCGTTGGAGGTCGAACCCTGCACGCCGATCAGCTTGCCCTTGAGGCCTTCGGGGGTGGTGACCAGCTCCAGGCTCTGGTCGGCGACCCACATGGCCGGGGTCTGGTAGTAGGGCGCAGAGAAGTCGATGACCTTTTCCCGTTCGTCGGTGATGCTCAGGGAGTTGAGGATGGCGTCGATCTGGCTCGATTGCAGGGCCGGGATCAGGCCGTCCCAGGCCACTTCCTTGAGTGGGCACTGGGCCTGCATGCGGTCGCACAGAGCCTTGATCAGCTCCGGTTCGAAGCCGCTCCAGTCGCCGTTGCCGCTTTTCATCGAGAACGGCGGGTAGGGTTCCAGGGCGATGCCGAAGACGATCTTGTCGGCGGCCACGGCGTGGCTGGCCAGTGCACTGAACAGGCAACCGGTGGCGAGCACCTTGAGCAGGTTTTTCATGGCTTTACCCTTTATCGAAGTTGTTGTTTTCAAGGATTGAAGCGAAACGTCAGACGCGGTTTTCCTGAGCCATGACGAATTGCCGGCAGCGCTCGCTGACCGGGTTGAGGAACACTTGCTGGGGTGGCCCTTCTTCTTCCACCAGCCCCTGGTGAAGGAACATCACCTTGCTCGACACGTCCCGGGCAAAGGCCATTTCGTGGGTCACCAGGATCATGGTACGGCCTTCCTCGGCGATGCCCTGGATGACCTTGAGCACTTCGCCCACCAGTTCCGGGTCCAGGGCCGAGGTCGGTTCGTCCATCAACAGCACCTGGGGGCGCATGGCCAGGGCCCGGGCGATGGCCACCCGCTGCTGCTGGCCGCCGGAGAGAAAGGAAGGGAAAGCGTCGCGCTTGTTGGCCAGGCCGACCTTTTCCAGCAGGTGCTCGGCATGGGCGATGGCGTCCTTGCGGTCTTCACCGAGGACATACACCGGCGCTTCGATGACGTTTTCCAGGACGGTGCGGTGGGGCCACAGGTTGAAGCTCTGGAACACCATGCTCAACTGGGTGCGCAGGCGCGCCACCTGGGCCGGGTCGGCGACCTGCGGGTTGCCGGCACGGTCGGTCCTGATGCGCACTTCTTCGCCATTGATGCGCAGGCTGCCGCTGCAGGGAATCTCCAGCAGGTTGATGCAGCGCAGCAGGGTGCTTTTGCCCGAGCCGCTGGAGCCGATCAACGACACCACTTCGCCTTCATTGGCGCGCAGGGCGATGCCCTTGAGCACGTGGTGATCGGCGTAGCTCTTGTGCAGATCATCGATCGCCACCACGGGATTGACGGAGTTGGGCTGCGATTGCAAGGGTCGACCCTCTTGTTATTGTGCGATGGCCGGGCAGTACCCGGCACAGGGTAGGGCTTGAGAATTAGCCATCGACGGCGGCGGGTCAATCGAGCATTTTTAGTGGGATACGGTAATTTTTTTCAGTAATGGGCTTTTTTTTCGGCGACGAGCAAGGCTATTGCCGGACGCCGATTGCAGCTATGGTGCTGCCACTCGTTTTTTTGTAGTCGAGGCATGATCGGTATGCGTTATCCCTCCATGACCGCGTTGCGCGCTCTGGACGCGGTGGCCCGCCTGGGCAGTGTCGCCGAGGCCGCCAATGAGCTGAACCTGACGCCCAGCGCCATCAGCCACCAGATCAAGAGCCTGGAGCAGACCCTGGGGTTTGCCCTGACCGAGCGCCAGGGCCGCAGCATTCGCATCACCTACCAGGGGGAGCGCTATGCCCGGGACATCCACCTGCTGCTGGCCAATATCCTCGAGGCCGGCCAGCGCTCCGATGGCCAGCAGGTCAGCGGCCGGCTGTGCATCAGCAGCCCGCCGGGGTTCGCCACCTATTGGCTGTGCACCCATATCGCCGAATTCCAGGCGCTGTATCCCCAGGTTGAACTGCAGTTGGTGTCGCCCCGCACTCCGGGGGACACCAGCGACAGCAGCGTCGATCTGTTCGTGGCCTATGGCATGGGCGACTGGCCCAACCAGCACGTGCAGAAGATCGTCTCCCTGCGCTATTTCCCGGTGTGCAGCCCGAGCCTGGTGAATGCCATGGGTGGCCTGAAAACCCTTGATGGCCTGGATCACGCCTTGCTCCTGCACATGATCGACTACTCCGACTGGCGGGTCTGGCTGGCGGCCGCCGGGGCGCCGAATGTCGACGTGCGCCGGGGCATCGTGTTTGCCGACGCGCACTTCGTGCAGTCGGCCTGCATCGCCGGCCAGGGCATTGCCATGGGCGACAACCTGATCAGCGGCGAAGCCCTGGCCCGGGGCCAACTGGTGCAGCCCTTCGGCACCGAGATCGAGTCCAATCGCGGCTACTACCTGGTGGCCGACCTGCTCAAGTCCGAGCGGCCGGTGGTGCTGGCGTTCAGCGAGTGGGTCAAGTCCCAGCTGCAGGGCATCACCCGCTTGCACCCGGAACCCCGTCGCAACGGCAAAGCGTGAATTTTATTGAGCAATCGCCGCGATTTTTTTCGATTGTTGCCCCTTGGGTGCAGCGACTAATGTCCCTCGACATCAGCCGGGCGCAGGGTGTCGCCCGCACATAAGAACAAGAGGAAGTAGTCGATGACCACCTGTGCGCAGTCCCTGGTTCGTTTGCTGGAAGGTTATGGCGTGGACACGGTATTCGGGATTCCCGGCGTACACACCGTCGAGCTCTATCGCGGCCTGCACGGCAGCCGCTTGCGCCACGTCAGCCCACGGCATGAACAGGGGGCCGGGTTCATGGCCGACGGCTACGCCCGGGCCAGCGGCAAGCCTGGGGTGTGCTTCATCATCACTGGCCCTGGCATGACCAATATCCTCACGGCCATGGGCCAGGCCTATGCCGATTCGGTGCCGATGCTGGTGATCTCTACCGTCAACCGTCGCGAGCACCTGCGCCTGGGCCACGGCCACCTGCACGAACTGCCGGACCAGCGAGCAATGGTGGCCGGGGTCTGCGCCTTCAGCCACACCCTGCAAGCGCCTTCGGAGTTGCCGGAACTGCTGGCGCGGGCCTTTGCCGTATTCAAGTGCGCACGGCCGCGGCCGGTGCACATAGAGATTCCCCTGGACGTGCTGGAGATGCCCGCCGATAACCTCAACCTCATGCCCCGCAGCCTGCCTGGCGCGCCGGCGCCGGCCGGGGCTTCGATCGAGGCGGCGCTGGCCTTGCTCAACAGTGCCCACCGCCCGTTGATCCTGGCCGGTGGTGGTGCCCGGGGTTGCGCCGAGGTCCTGCGGCAATTGGCCGAGCGCCTGCAGGCGCCGGTGGCCCTGACCACCAACGCCCGCGGCCTGCTGCCTTGCGGCCACCCGCTGTTGCTCGATGGCGTGCAGTCCTCGGCCCATGGCCGGGCGCTGATCGACGAAGCGGATGTGGTGCTCGCCGTGGGCACCGAGCTTGGGGAAACCGACTACGACTTCTTTGGCCTCGGGCCGCTGCGCTTCAAGGGTTCGCTGATTCGCCTGGACATCGACCCGATGCAGGTCATGGGCGTGCAGCGGGCCCATGTCGGCCTGGTGGGGGATGCCCTGGAAGGTTTGCAGGCACTGCTGGGCAAGGTGGCGCCTGCCAATTCCCGCGGGCGCTGGGCACTGGACAGCGTGCAACGGGTGAACCAGACCGAGCGCGCCGGCTGGACGCCCAAGCAGCAAGGCTTGCAGGGCCTGCTGGACCTGCTGCGGGACAATCTGGATGCACCGATCCTGGTGGGCGACTCGACCCAGCCGGTGTACCAGGGCGCCTGTGGCTACCAGGCCCCGGCTCCGGCCAGCTGGTTCAACGCCGGCAGTGGTTACGGCACCCTGGGATACGGCTTGCCGGCGGCCATGGGCGCCAAGCTGGCGCGCCCCGAGCGGCCAGTGGTGGCCCTGGTGGGGGACGGTGGCTTGCAGTTCGCCAGCGGCGAGCTGATCGCGGCCAAGGAAGCACAGATCGGCGTGATCCTGCTGGTGTGGAACAACCAGTGCTACGGCGAGATCCGCGACTACATGCAGGCGCGGGATATCGTGCCGCTGGGGGTGGACATCCTCACCCCGGACTTCCAGGCCATGGCCCGAAGCTTCCATGTGGCGCACCACCGCGCCGACACCCCCGCGCAGCTGCAAGACCTGTTGCACACCCTCAAGGACAACCGGCAGCCGGTGATGATCGAGGTCGATGCCGGCGCCTACCTGGCGCTGGGCTGAACCCAAGCCGGGCACAAGGAACGCGCTTTACAGGATGCAGGTGGGTTACATTGGCGGCGCCCGCCTGGGCGCGCCTTGCCACTTGAGGATTCAGGGATGAATTGCATTTTCTGCCAGATTGCCGCCGGCACCTTGCCCGCCGCACTGGTGTACCGCGATGAGCACTGCATGGCCTTCATGGACGTGCATCCGCTGGGTGAAGGGCACCTGCTGCTGATCCCCCAGCAGCACGTAGAGAAGCTCGAGCAATTGCCCGGTTTCATCCGCCAGCACCTGTACCAGGTCTTCGATGGCCTGCTGGCGGCGCAACGGCGTGCCGGCTACGGCGTCGAAGGCACCCACCTGCTGGTCAATGATGGCCGCGCCACCAACCAGCACATTCCCCATGCGCACCTGCACTTGATCCCGCGCAAACGCGGCGATGGCCTGGGGTTTGCCGGGCGCTTGCTGCTGCATTTCACTGGCTTGTTCGGCCGCCGGACCCAACTGGAGGTGTTGCAGCAGCAGGCCACGAGCATCGCCGAGCAGGTGCGGGTGCCCTGGGTCAGTGAAACCCCGGTGGGTAACCGCTGATATGCACCTGAGCCGCGCGCTGGCGCTTGAATATGCCGAAACCCAATACCTGCGGGCCCGGGTCCAGGGTCTGGCGAGCCTGCCGGGCAACCCTTATCGGGCCTGCCTGTATGGTGAGCCGGGTTGTGGTGTCTTCGTCGTCGGCGGCAACCCCAGCCCGATGATGAACCGGGTACATGGCGACAGGGCGCAGGATGCCCGGCGCCTGGTCGATCTGCTGCAGAGCTGCGTGGCTTACGCCCCGGCGATCGCCTTGATCGCCGAGTCAGCCAAGGTTGTGCCCACCCTGGAGCTGCAAGGGCTGCCGTTGCAGCGCCTGAAGGGCTGGACTCATGGGCAGCTGTTCGCTCCTGTGGGCGAGATTGTGGCGCCGCCTTCAGTGCTGGATATCGAGCCGGTGACCGCCTCGACGCTGGAAGTGTTCTGCACGCTGCACCGCGAAGGCTTCAATACCCCTGCGGCCGCTCGGCCAGCCACCCAGGCGGCCTTTGGTGGCTTGCTCAACGATGGGCGCGGGCATTTGTACCTGTTGCGGGAGCAGGGCGTTGCGGTGGCCGGCGCGGCGCTGTTCGTCGCCGACAACGGCGTGGCGTACCTGGGCACCGCCTTTACCACCCGGGCCGCGCGGGGCCTGGGTTTTCACCGGGCCCTGATCGCCCATCGCTTGCAGCAGGCTGCTGCTTTGGGGGCCCGGAGCGTGGCAGCCACCGCCCTGGTGAACTCGCAAAGCCGGCGCAACCTGGAGCACTGCGGCTTGCGCTTGTCCCACCTGCAAACCCTGTATCGGGCCGTGCCTTAGTGCGGGTTCTATTGCGCCGCTGGCACCGGGTCGAAGCGGATCGAGTGCAGGATCGCGTCCAGGATCGCGAAGTCCTGGAAGAACCCCACGCTGTCAGCCACCACCCGGCGCCGGCCACTGTCGAGCAACGCCATCAGGCAGGTGCCACCATAGGCGTGAAAGCCGGTTTCCTCATCGCTGATGCCGCAGGTCTGATAGGCCCGCAAGCCTTTCCAGCCGGGGCCTGAGATGTCCTGCACCGGGCTGGGTGCATCCCTTCCGGCGCTGCGCATCCAGACGCCGTTTTCCTGATAGAAAAACAGCTCTTCGGCGGCCTGTTCCAGGCTGCCCTGCCGCAGGCACAGGTGCAGGGTGTATTCCTCCTGGGGGCGTTTTTTCGGGTGGTCCAGGGTGAGGCAGTTCTGCGTCTGGCTGAGCTTCCAGCCTTTGGGGTACTGCAGGCTGAATCCCGGGCCCTTGAAGCGTTGCGAATCCTTGGGCAATACCGGAACCCCGTCTTCCTCCCGCAAGGGTTCGTACAGGCTGGGATCGTTGCGACAGGCTGACAGCGGTCGGGCCTTGGCCTTGTGCAATTGGTCGAGGCGATGAGTCCGGGGATCCGCACTGGCGCTGACACAAGCGCAGCCGTAGCCGTAGTGATTGTTGGTGCGCACCCATTGCTGGTCGTTGAAAGTGGGCCACTCGCCCTCGGCCTGATAGCCGCCCTGGCTGGCGATCTCCCAGACGCCATCGCGGTCGGTCAGGGTGGCGTTGGCTGGCGTCGGGTTCTCGAACCAGCCGCACCGGCGTTCGACTTTGGCTGGCGCGGCACTGGCGGTTAAGGCAAGCAGTACCAGGAGTGTGCAGATCAGGGCACGCTGAAACATGAAGCATCCTTGTTCGAGGGTAGGAACCGCAGGTCGTGTGCTGGCATTAGCTTCGGCAGAGGCTGGAATCCTGGTTCATCAATAGCGCCACTTGCGTACCAGGTCCTCGCCGTAGCGCTGGCTGATCAATGCTTCGGCAGCATCATCGTCGTCGTATACCTCCGCCAGGCAGAGCAGCATCAGCGTATCCAGGTACTCCTCGGGGGAGTCGAAGAAGCGTGTCAGCGCCGCACCTGTGTCGTGATCGAAGTAGTAGACCGCGCCGGATTCGCGGTGAAAGCAGAACAGGTTGCCATTGCCCAGGTAGTCGCCGAAGGCCACCAGCTTGCCTGCCAGTATCAGGTCGACATCGCTGATCTCGACGATACCGGGATAAGCCTCCAGCAACGGCTGGATCGGCGTGTGCCCGGGCCCGACGCTGCACAGGACCTCCGCCAGGGACAGCACCCCCAATTGCCGATGGTAGTCGCGCAGCGATCGAGGCAACGGGCAGCCCAGGCGTTGCTCCAGCGCCTGCAGGGCGTCCTCGCTGACAGGCGTCAATTCCGGTTCGTTGACGTGCCCTTCCCATAGCGCGCCGTAGGCGCCAATCGCGGCCAGGTACCAGTTCAGCCGTGCAGCCTGGTCAGGCAGGTCCGGCCAGGCCAGGGGCGGGCAGCCGGCGGGGGGCCAGTCGGCGTTGGAGTCGTGCTGTTCGGACATGGGTCTTCCTTGGATGAGCTGGAGGCGGGGGAGTGATTATGCGCGATGGCGCGTGCGTTCCAGAGTGATGATCGAGGGTTCGAAGCCCAGCGAGCTGAAAAATTCCGCTGCCCCGGGGCGCCCGGCCCGCAGGACCCAGGTGATCTCGGGGTTGTCGCCCATCACCCAATGCACCAGGGCGCGGCCGATACCACGCCGCTGGTGCTGCTCGGCAACGACCACCATGGACAGGTAACCGTTGGACAGACCGTCGCAGATGCCTCGGGCGAAGCCGACGATCTGCCCCTGCAGAAGGGCGACCGCCGTGCGCTGGGAGTTTGCCAGCAACTGGGCGAAGTATTCGCTGCTGCCCACCCGATGGCCCCAGCCGTTATCGCCGAGAAACTGCCGCAGTGCTTCGCTTTCAGCTGCGTGTGCGTCGCGGATCAGCATGGTGAACTCTCCAATGGGCAAGTACGGGCAGATCGCGCCCCGACTGTGCTCGGGGCCGACCCATGTAGTTGAGTGCTTCGGCCCAGTGGGCATCGTTGTCGCAGCGGCGTGCCGGCTCGACCGTGGGCGACCTGGAGGATACAAGCCTGCCTCGGAAACTGGCAGCCCTCGGTGCCTGAACGCAACCGGCCAAGGGAGCTCTTCGAAACTCGTACGGCTGTTCGCGGCGTTCAGGCATTGGCCACGGATTTGTGGCCAGGGCAACGTGCTGCTCGCCGGCCAATTCCTCCTAGTGTGTTGAAAAAAACGCCGGGAGCAGGTCCGGGGCCTGGAACTTCCGCCGGTATTTGCGGACAAATTCCTCCAGGGCAATGCCCGTCGGAAATTCGGTTTGCAAGCGCTGGCGACAGGCGCTCAGGCCGCTTTCCAGGGCGCCTGAACGCCGTTGCCGGAATGCGCTTGCGTCGCGGCAGTGGTTTTTCTGGAGGCAGGTTTCTTGTTATCGTGGCCTCCCTCTTTCACGGACGAATATCGAGACAGCCCATGGCTAACTCCACCCCGTCACGCTTTGGCAAGATCCTCCAGGGTCTGCTGTTCGCCCTGATCGGCATCGGCCTGTTGGTCATTGCAGTCAATCTCACCCTTGATCGCCGCGAGTTCCTCGCCAGCGCCCAGACCGCCGACGGTATCGTCAGCGATTTGAATGCCGGGGGTTCGCACCCCGAGATCGCCTTCACCAGCAGTACCGGTGAGAAGATTTCCTACCCCCAGGGTGGCTTTATCTTCGGCTACCAGAAGGACCAGCCGGTGCGGGTGTATTACCAGCCCGAGCGGCCGGCCAACAGTGCAATCATCGACGACCCGGCAGCGCTCTGGGCCACCTCGGGTGTGCTCGGCCTGATCGGTCTGGTATTTACCCTGGCCGGCCTGGTGGGTGTCATCAGCCATCGCGGACGAGCCACACAACGAGCAAAAGGACTTTGACCCCATGAACCTCAGCATTCCGATTCCGGTCAACGAAAGTAAATGGCTGTACCAGACCGCCAGCGGCGGCGGCCTGACCGTAGCCCTCGTGGCCGGCGGTGGTGGTTCGATCACCCTGCGTTCGCCTCAGGGCAAGGACGTCAGCTATCGCTACGGCGGCCTGGGGGTGGGCGCCGGCTTTGGTGGGCGCCTGCCGCGTTTCGGCAAGGTCAATATCCAGGTCAAGGGCAAGAGCGTCAGTGGTGCCGGTGCGGCGGAGGCTTTTCCCAGCACCGGCAAGGTCTTTGTCAGCGATGCCCTTCGCAGCCGGGACCTGACCGAGGACGACATCACCGGGCCTTGCTTCTATACCGAGGTCGGTGGTGGACTGGTGGTGGGCGGTTCGGCCACGGCCCTGCTGTTCGGCCTGGACCCCAAGCTACTGGCCCTGGCCGTCGTTTTGGGAAGCAACCCGGCGACCATGATGGCTTCGATCAAGGTCAACGAGCAGCTGCTGCGTTCGGCCAAGGGCGCAGTGGTCATGGCTGGCATGAACGTCGGACCACAGGCCGGTGGCGGCATTGCCACCTACATGGGCTACCTGTTCTAGCCTCGCCCTGAGGCGCGCCGGGAATCACAGGCGCGCCAGGCATTCCTGGAGAATATCCAGGCCCTCCTCGAAGATTTCAGGCTCGGTGGTCAAGGGCGCCAGCAGGCGAATGATGTGCCGCGACTTGCCGCTGGGCATCAGCAGCAGGCCCGCATCCCGGGCGCTGCCTAGCAGCGTGCTCAGTTGCTCTGGCGCCGGTTCGCCCCGGGCATTGACCAACTCGATGCCGCGCATGGCTCCCACCCCCGTCAGACGGCCCAGGAAGGGGCAGAGCCCACTGCTTTTCCAATGCTCATAGCGCTGCACGATCGCCCGCTCCTGGCGCCCGCCCCAGGCCTGCAGGTGCTCGTCGGTCATTTCATCCAGGGTCGCGAGCGCCGCCGCGCAGGCAATCGGGTTGCCCGAGTAGGTGCCCCCCAGGCCGCCCTTGGGCAGCACGTCCAGCAATGCTTTGCGACCCACCACGGCGCCCAGTGGAACCCCGCCGCCAATGCTCTTGCCCAGCAGGATCAGGTCCGGCTCGATGTTCAGGCGGGAGAAGGCAAAACGCTGCCCGGTGCGGCCGAAGCCGGACTGGATCTCGTCGGCGATCAGCAAAATGCCATGTTCATCGCAGAAGCTGCGCAAGGCCCGGGCGAACGTGGCGTCCAGGGCCAGGAAGCCGCCTTCGCCCTGCACCGGTTCGAGGATGAAGCAGGCCACTTCCTCGACATCGATTTCCACACTGAACAGGCGCTGCATGGCCTTCAGCGCTTCGGCGCAGGTGACGCCGTTGTCGGCGCTGGGGTAGGGCAGGTGGTACACAGGCCCGGGTAGTACACCGACCTTCTGCTTGTAGGGCGCCACCTTGCCGTTGAGGTTGAGGGTGGCCAGGGTGCGCCCATGGAAGCCTCCGTCAAAGGCGATCACCGCGCTGCGCCCGGTAGCTCCGCGCACGATCTTCAGGGCGTTTTCCGCGGCCTCGGCGCCGCTGTTGGTGAGCATGCCGCTGACCGGGTAACTCACCGGGATGAAGTTCGCCAGGCGCTGCATGAACTCGATGTAGGGCCCGTGAGGCGCGGCATTGAAGGCGTAGTGGGTGAGCCGGGTGGCCTGCTGCTGGATGGCTGAGACTATGCGTGGGTGGCAGTGCCCGAGGTTGAGCACACCGATACCGCCGACAAAGTCGATGTAGCGCTTGCCATCGACGTCCCAGACCTCGGCGTTGCGTCCGTGGCTGAGGCGGATCGGGTGGACGGTGGAGATCGAACGGCTGATGTTCTCGTGGCTCATGGATGCGGGCTCTGGGTGCCGGAAACAAGCCGTTATCTAAGCCGGGGCCGGGGGGCCTGGACAAACGAAATAAAGTCGCCGGGTCAGTATGAAAATTCCCGATGTGCCAAAGCCCTTGTCTCAGTGCTGCTGGGCCTTGTGCCTATTACGCAAATGCCGCACCAGTGCCGCAAGGACCACCAGCGCTATCACCCCGAGGAAGATCGGCAGGCGATAGGGTTTCAGGTCGCCAAGAAAATGCTGCAAGGCTTCGCCGGCCCAGTAACCGGCGCTGACGAACAAGATGGCCCATACCGCAGCCCCCAGCACATTGAGCAGGGCGAAACGCCAGGGTGCCAGGCCACTGGCGCCGATCACCATCGGGCCCACCAGGCGCATGCCGTAGAGAAAGCGCACGGCGAACACCGAAGTCGAGGGGTAACGCTGGATCAGGCCCTGGACCCGTTCGATGGCCGCCTGATGGCGCTTGAGCTTGGGCAGCAGGCGCGCCCCGCCATAGCGCCCGGTCCAGAACAGCAACTGATCGCCGAGGATGCCCCCCAGGGTGGCCCAGCCGATCACTTGCGGCCATTGCAGGCTACCCTGATGCGCCGCCATGCCGCCGAGAATCAACACGGTTTCGCCTTCCAGCAGGCAGCCGATGAAGATCACCCAGTAGCCGTAGGCGGCGATCAGCGCGTTGAGGTCGAGGTGTTCGAGCATGGGCAAGGGCTTCCGCAGGGGGCATGAAAACAAGCCGGGCGATGATCAGGTTACAAATGGCTCTGATTCCTTTCACCGGCACAAGTGCCCGGGATCTTCCAGCGCAGGTACCGCCAGGGCGCCTGCCAGTCCATCAGAACCCAGCGTAGACGCCAGCCTCGGCGGCGGACACGGCTAGACCTACGGATATTGCTTGTGTGGAGCAAACTGGGTTCAGCGGGTATGTGAAAGCCCCTGCGAGTGCAGACTGGATGCGCGAGCAGGATCAGTCGTTATCTGCGTCGGCTTGCTCGGCCCAGGCGGACTTGGACGAGGGATAGCGTACTTCAACCTGGGCGCCGGCTTGAATCAGGGACTCCTGCCAGACACTGAACTGTTGCGGCCAGGCCTGGATCACCTTGAAGGGGACGCTGGTCAGCAAGTTTCTGGCCACGTTGGGGCTTACGCCCATGGCTTGCCTGATCAGCGCGAAGATCTTCGCGGGGTTGGGGCCCACCTCGGTGATCCAGAGTGCTGGATCACTGGAGGCGAGGGGCGGGTAGTCCGCAAGCGGAGCATACTGCCGGGTCAGCACTGCCCTGGCATCGCTATAGCTCAGCGAAGCCAGGGCCCGGGCACTGGCCAGATGTTCATCGCAGAACCACTCGTAGCCATGAGGGTGCCCCGCGCACCCTTGGCCCAGCGGGCGATAATCGGCGAACTGCACCATGCCGCCGCCAGTTCCGGCATGGCACATCTCCGAGGAAAAATCGTTGTGGCACAGGTCGCATACAGGTGGCTTCATCGATCGATCTCTCTGGGCATGCTCGGCCTCTGGGCTGAGGTCACGCAGTCTGCCCCAACACCCACGCCCAGAACATCCCGGCCATGTACAAGCCCAGCCCGAACACCGAATGCGCCATCAGGCTGCGCAGCCGGGCCACATTCGGCTTGGGCATCTTGCTCGCCGCGATCCCGGCGCCCATGCCCGGTTGCATCAGCAGGAACGGCGCAGCCACCGTCAATACGCCGATGATCAGGGCCGGTGCCAGGGTCGGTTGCCGCGCCCACTCCAGGCCGCAGGCCAGCAGCAACAGGGCGGCAAACAGGACGCCGATCAGGTAGTGGGCCAGCCAGCCCAGGGCCCGTTCCCCCGGAACCGTGGCGGCTTGGGCAATGCTCTGGTGCAGGAACTGGCCACGAGGAAAATGCCCGATCCAGCGTCCGACCATGGCCCAGTTGGGGCCAGGAATGTTCAACACTCGCGCCAGAAACAGCGTCCACAAATCAAGGACCAAGGTAGCGCCGACACCGATCAGCAGTGCCGGTAAAATCAACGCCATGAACTCATGCATAAAGACTCCTGGGTATGGATGGCTGCACTTCAGCCTCGGCTATGGGTGTGATAATGTTTCATTCAATTAAGTAATTGAATGATCAATAAAGCAGCAGGAGCTGTCAATGACCGATTCGATTTCCCCTCAACAGCCTCTGGCGGACATGGCCGAGCTGGCACGTATTCTCGGCCATCACCATCGCCTGATCCTGCTGGAGCACATTGCTCGTGGCGAGCAGCCGGTGGAGCGCCTGGTGGAAGCCTCGGGACTCTCGGTGGCCAACACCTCGCAACATTTGCAACAGCTGCGCCGGGGCGGTTTCGTGCAGACCCGGCGCGACGGCAAGCGGGTGCTCTACAGCCTCAGCCAGGGGCCGTTGGCCGCACTTCTGGGGGGCTTGCGCCAATACGTCGATTACAACCACGGGCAGATCCGTGAGCTGCTGGCCGACAGCGAGCAGCAGCCGGGGCGCCTGGAGGGCATCTCCCGGGAAGAGCTGCGCCAACGCCTGCAGGAGGGCGGCATGACCCTGCTGGACGTGCGCTCGCCGCAGGAGTTCGCCCTTGGGCATTTGCCGGGGGCAATCAATATCCCGGTGGAAGAGTTGGAGCAGCGTCTGGCCGAGTTGCCCGCGGGCCAGGAGTTGGTGGCTTACTGCCGCGGGCCCTACTGCGTGCTGTCACACAATGCCGCGGCCTTGCTTCGCGCCAAGGGTTTCAGGGTGCGGCGCCTGGACGACGGTTTCGTCGATTGGCAGGCCGCCGGCCTAGGGGTGGAAACCACCCGGTAAAAGTGTCGCAGAGTCGGCCATACAGGACATTGCCTATAGGGCCATGATCCATATCAACAGGGTTTTCAGAAAAATCCGCTACAAGGGCATCAGGCTCGGACCCACAAGGTATCGAGCCCCGGGCCTGTACCGTGAAGGCCGGGATAACCAATAAAAACCTTTGTGGATATCGGCCGAGGGGACCACCCCAGGCGGATTTTAAAGGAATAACCTGATGGCTTTTTCTCTGTCACGCCTGTGCCTTCTGGGCGCTGCGTTGCTCTGCGTACCCCTACTGCATGCCAGCGAGCCGACCCCGGCAGCGGCGGCCTCGACCCCAGATTCCGAACTGATCCAGCGTGGCCAGTACGTGGCCCAGCTCGGCGACTGCATTGCCTGCCACACCGCCAAGGGCGGGGCCACCATGGCCGGTGGCCTGGAGCTGAAGACGCCCATGGGCACCATCTACTCCAGCAACATCACCCCGGATAAAGACACCGGTATCGGCAGTTACAGCTTCGAAGCATTCGACCGCGCCATGCGCGAAGGCGTAACCCCTGACGGCAGTCATTTGTACCCGGCCATGCCCTATCCGTCCTACGCCAAGATGACCGAAGAGGACATGCGCGCCCTCTACGCCTACCTGATGCACGGGGTGGAACCCGTAGCCCAGGGCAACCTGGAAGCCGACATGGGGTTCCCCTTCAACCAGCGCTGGGGCCTGTGGTTCTGGAACCTGGTGTTCGTCGACAAGCAGCCCTTCAAGCCTGACCCGGCCAAGGACGAACAGCTCAATCGCGGCGCCTACCTGGTCCAGGGCCTGGGCCACTGCGGTTCCTGCCATACCCCGCGGGGCATCGCCTTCCAGGAGAAGGCCATGAGCGACAGCGAATCCGGCGGCCAGCACTACCTGGCCGGCGAGACGGTGGAAGAGTGGCGAGCCCTGAGCCTGCGCAACCTGTGGACCGTGGAGGACACGGTGCAGTTGCTCAAGACCGGGCAGAACCGCTTTGCCACGGTATCCGGCAACATGGCCGACGTGATCCACCACAGCACCCAGCACTTCACCGACGCCGACCTGACGGCGATCGCCGCGTATCTCAAGTCCCTGCCGGCCGGCAAGGACGACTTGCCCATGCCATCGGTGGCCCTGACCCCGGCGGCCCCGCCGAACGACCTGTTCACCTCCCGTGGCGGCCTGGGCTACGCGCAATTCTGTTCCGACTGCCACCGTCAGGACGGCGCTGGTGTGCCGCAGATGTTCCCGTCCCTTGCCGGCAACCCCAGCGTCGCTTCGGCCAACCCGACCTCCTTGCTGCACATCACCCTGACCGGCTGGAAGACCGCCCAGACCGCGGCCCATCCACGGGTTTACACCATGCCCGGCTTTGCCCAGCTGGCCGATGGCGAGATCGCCGAGATCCTCAGTTTTGTCCGCAGCAGCTGGGGCAACAACGGCTCCGCCATCAGCGCCGAGCAAGTGAAGAAGATGCGGGCGCAACTGAGCCCGCAAGTGGAAAGCACCCTGTTCGAAACCCCGCGCCTGGCCAACCTGCTGGCGGCGCCGAATGCCGAGCAAGTGGTGCGTGGCATGCGCCTGCATCTGGAAACCAAGGCCCTGCTGCCGGACAACGTCGGCAACTCGCTGAACTGCACCAGTTGCCACCTCAACGCCGGCACCGTGGCCGACGGTTCACCCTTTGTCGGCGTCTCGGCGTTCTTCCCCGGCTACGCGCCGCGGGCGGGCAAGACCATCACCCTGGAAGAGCGCATCAACGGCTGCTTCCGCCGCTCCATGCACGGCAAGCCGCTGCCGGTGAACGGCGCCGACATGCAAGCCATGGTGGCTTACTTCGAGTGGATGAAAATGAACACCCGCCCAGAAGACAAGGTGGCCGGCCGCGGTGTGGGCAAGATCGACCCGGCCCTCAAGCCCAATGCCGACAATGGCAAGCAGGTGTACGCCAAGCAATGCGCGGTGTGCCACGGCGCCGACGGCGAAGGCCTGAAGCGTGCCGACGGCAGCCTGATCTTCCCGCCGCTGTGGGGCGATCAATCCTTCAACATCGGCGCTGGCATGGCCCGCACCTACACCGCTGCGGCGTTCGTCAAACGCAACATGCCGATTGGCTTCCACGAGAAATTCCCCTTGGGCCAGGGCGGTCTTTCGGATCAGGAGGCGTTGGACGTGGCCGAGTATTTCTCTCACCAACCGCGCCCGGACTTCCCGGACAAGGTCAAGGACTGGCCCAACGGTGGCCGCCCAGCGGACGCCCGTTACTGAGGGCTTGACCCTGTAGTCGCCGCCTTTGGCTGCGGCTACAGGCCCCGCAGAAAAATCTGCCGACGCGCCCTGGCGCCGAGGTAAGATTGCCATCCTTTGCGTCAGCCTTCGCTGTCGGTCCTTCAAGGATGAATCATGCGGCTTCGCTCGATCCTGTTGCTGAGCCTGTCTCTGGGGCTCAGCGGTTGTGCCTTTGTTTCCGCGCTCAAAGCGACCACCGTCAGCTACCGGGTGCCGGCCGATGCCGGTGACACCGCACTGATCCGCATCGTCGCCCAAGGGCTGGTGCGGGGTGTGCCCTACAGCGATTGCATCGACTGGAGCAAGCCTGCGTCGGGGCTGATGGTTCGGCCCCATCGCGGCATCGCCCATCCCAACTTCCGCAACCTGGGCATTCCCATGACCGCCGCCACCGACCGCATGCGGCGCCAGGAGGGCTTTGGCGCCAACGAGCTGAAGATCCCGGCCAATCGTCCGTTCGCCTTCATGTTCTACAACACGGAACCGGGGATGGATAAGGACTACCGTGCCGTCTGCGAGCAAAGCGTGACCTTCGTTCCCGAAGCCGGCGCGACCTATCAGATGGAATTTCTCCAGGACCAGATGTGCACCGCGAGGCTGCGCAAGATCGATGAGCGTGGCGAGGCATTGCCGGACCTGGTGGTTCTGCGGCCCACCGATTTCTGCCGCGCCGACGCGCGATAGCGTACGAACCTATGGGGCGTAGTGCCTGCAGATTTCCTCCCAGATATAGGCCCCGCGAAAGCGGATCCAACGGATGAACAAGCGCACGCGAAACGCCTGCCAGCGGCTGTTGCGCCTTAGCGCCAGGCTTGCCTCGATCTCCTCCAGCAAAGGCTCGCGGGCGAAGCCCATCCAGATTTCCGGGATCACCGCCATCAGGTTGACGTAGCACACCGGCGCCACCTCTTCGTAGAGAATGCGCTCCACCTCGGCCCGGTCATAGGCTTGGGTCTCGCGGGCGATGTAGGCGTAGTCCACCTCGTTATCGACAAAGGCGTCCGACAGTACGTAGCGAATGTCGTCCAGCTGTTCCGGGGTGATTGCTGATGACACGGAGCGCTCCTTCCTGGGGCTTTGGCAATCGATCTGAGGCAATCTGTGCGCCGGATGCGACGCGCTGCGACGGGCTCACCAGCGACGATAGGGTTGGCCGAAGGGAACCCCGTTCAAGGTGTGAGTGCAGCAAGGGCAATTGGGGCTCATGGTGGCTGCGCTCAGCTGGGGATTGACCTTCTGCAGCAGGCCCTGGGTATCGACGTACAGACCGCTGAAATAGGCGCAGCCGCTGAGCCCCACATAATCCTGTTGTTCGTGCTCATGCAGGGCCACCAACCAGAAAATCGGTTCCTCCCGATCCAGCCGGCCTTTCGCTTCGCTGAACACCCCATCCCACGGCTGGCCGACCCGGCTGAGCAGAAAACGGAACAATGGGGTGTAATCCAGCCCCAGGCGCTTGTCGGAGTGCATGCTGCCGCGTTGCTGTTCCCTGGCCAGGAGGGCCTTGCTGTGGCGCTGTTTGGCGTAGGACGGTGAGTTCTTGTGCCCCACGCCCCGGGTCCGGGTGTTGACCTTGCGATACAACGGTTGTTTTTCCATCGGGCGGGTCCTTCCTGGTGGCCGGCGACAGCGGATTCTATCTCGGCGCAATCATCCGTGTCGGCGCCGCGCCATTGGCATTGTGCTGATAGATCGCCACGGGCTGCCCCTGCTCATTGAAAAACACCTGGCCGATCCCCGACGAGTTCCACAGCCGCTCCCCGGCCTCGGCATGCTCGGGCACATGGGGCATCACCTTCATCCGCCGGCGCTTGGTGAACCAGTTCAACGGCGAGCGCGGCGAGTAGAGCCAACGGTTGAGGCGGTCGAACCATTCCAGCAGGGCGGCGGGGAATTCGTTCTTGATGCCGCTGCTGGTGATCTGCCAGATCCGCGGGCCGCCCTGGCGGTGGCGGATCAGCACTTCGTAGACGAAGGAGTAATGCACATCCCCCGAGAGAATCACGTAGCTGCCCGGGGTTCGCGAGTGGCGGAAGATGTTCAGGATCACCTGGGCGGAACCGCGATGGGCCATCCAGTTCTCCGCGTCCACCAGCAGCGGGTAGCCGCACCAACTGAAGACCTTCTGCACCGTTTCGATCAGCTTGACGCCGAAGATCGGCGCCGGTGAAACGATGATCGCCGAGGGGTGATCCAGCAGTTCATGTTGCAGTTCGCTCAGGGCTTCCCAGTCCAGCAGGCCGGAAGGCTGGCCCAGGTTGGACTCGCTGCGCCAGCGCCGGGTGCGGGTGTCCAGCACCACCAGGGCCGGGGTGCTGGGCAATACGTATTGCCACTGCTGGAAACCCAGCAACTGGTCGATCAGGTCGTTTTGGGCCTGGCATTCCAGCATGCGTTCCGGAGTTTGTGCCGTGGCGCTCAAGGCCCGGGTGTGTTCCAGCAGTTGGGCGAAGGCATCCGGGTTGTTGCCCCAGCCCTGGCACAGCATGTAAGCCAGCAGCGCGTTGCCGATGATGCGCTTGGAGAAGGGATGGCCGTAGGCGGTTTCTTCCCATTGGGCACTGAGGTTCCAGTCGTCGGTGATGTCGTGGTCGTCGAAGATCATCAGGCACGACAGGTGGGCAAAGACCCGCGCGGCACCCTTCAGGCCCTGGACAAAATCGTCGATGCGTTGCTGTTCCCGGGTGTAGCGCGTTTGCTGTTCCGGCGTCAGTCGTGGCGGCTGCGGCGTGATCAGGGTCCAGGGCAGCGGTGACCAAACCAGCAGGTACATGGCCAGCACCTCGGCGAACGTCACCAGATGGTTGTCAGCATTGCTGCTGGTGAAGATCGGTTTTTTCACCCCGCCGAAAAACCGCTCGCGCAGGGTTTCATTGCTCTTCAGCGCCGGGAGCAATTCGGCCCGCTGGTAGTAGCTGGCGCCATGGCGGTACAGCGCCTGACTGTCGGCCACCACGGCACCGTCCAACTCTTCATCGAACAGCCCGAGGCGCTCGATCAGGGCGTGGACGGCCCGCAGCATGGGCCCGGCCACATCGTCGGCGTACACCTGATCGCCGCTCATCATCAGCAAGGCCGGGCGTTGTGCAGGCTCGGGGTGTTGCGCCAGCAGGCGGTCGACGCAGAGCAAGCCGTCAGCGGACGGGTGATGGGGCTTGCGGCAGGAGCCGTGGAGCAGGTTGTCGATGCGGCTGTGGAGCACGAACTCAGGGGACCCGGCATCGCCATACAGCAGGTGCGGCGCCCAATCGGCAATGGCCCGGGCGCTGTCCTCGGCATCGTTGATCAGCAGGTCATAGGCGATCGTCACGTCCAGGGGCAGGGCATCGTCCAGTGCCACATCGATCAGATGGATGAAGGCATGGCGACCGACGGGAATGACCTGGCATTGCTGCGGGTCGAGGGCCAGATCCAGGGTCGTGCTGCCAGCGGGCTGCAGGCGCAGGGTCAGCGCCAACGCCCTGGAACCCACCAGCCACAGCACCAGCCGCGTCGGCTCCAGGCGGCGCAGCAACGGGCCGGCGAGAACAGGAGGCAGGGCAGTGGGGGGCGTGGTCGGGAGCATCTGCTGTGGGATCTCTAGCGGTTGCAAAGGGGGCGAAATGGTAGCGCAGCCGATGTCGAAGAAACGTCGGTTGCGCGGGCTGGAGCAAGGCTTTTGTATCCGATTATTTATGGGCGTTGGCCCGCATTGCCCGCAAGCTGTTGTACCTGATGATCCATGGCGTCCTGGCGAATTTGCGCCAGCATCCAGTCGATAAACACCTGGGCTTCGGGGGCCGCATCGCTGGCCAGCGCGTAGTAATAGCGGGTCAGGGGCTGAAGCAGTTCCGGCAAGGGGCAGATCAGGCGGCCGCTGGCCAGGTCCTTGGCCAGCAACGAGGCCGGGCACAGCGCCAGGCCCAGCCCGTCGACGCAGGCCTGGAGCACGAAGTGCATATGGTCGAAATGCAAGGTTGGCGAGGTACGCAGCGGTTTCAGGCCGCAGTGCTCCAGCCACTTCTGCCAGTCGCTGGCGCGGGTGCGGCTGACCAGCAAGGTATGTCGCGGCAGATCATCGGGGCTGTTCAGTGCTGTGCTGTGCAACAGCGACGGCGCTGCCACCACCAGGATTTCGTCTTCCAGCAGGCGTTGGGGTTGCAGCGTGGTTGCCCAGCCCGAGCGCCCGCGGCGAATCACCAGATCGAAGGTTTCCTTGGCCGGATCGGGGAGCAGGGTGCTGGTCACCACCTCCGGCTGGATCTGCGGGTACAGCGCCATGAACTGCGGCAAGCGCGGAATCAGCCAGCGCACCGCGAAGGACGGCCGCACATTGATGATGACCTTGCGCAGGGCCGCGCCGCGGCGCAGGGAGGCGGCGGCATTGGCGATCTGGGTCAGGGCCACGCTGACCTGTTCATAGAAGGCTTGCCCGGCGGGGGTCAGCACCGACTGGCGAATGCGCCGCTCGAACAGCAGCACTCCCAGGTGCTCTTCCAGCAACTTGATATGGCGGCTCACCGCGCTGTGGCTCACATGCAGTTCTTCGGCGGCGCGGCTGAAACTCTCGTGGCGAGCAGCGGCGGCAAAGGCGCGGACGGCGTTCAGGGGCGGCAGGTCAGTGATCATGTGTCTAATTTAGTCACATGTATGGCGCAATTAAAGCGTTTGTCAGTGTCGCAACAGAAGGTCACGCTGAACGCCGTTCATGACCTGCCGGTTTGCCTGCCATGCCCGATACCCACGCCCGCACCACCGATAAGGCTTCCGCCCGCGCCGCCTCGATCCTCGGCCTGTGCCTGCCCGGCGACACCTTGCTCTACCTGTTGCTGCCCATGCAGCACGAGGCCTTCGGCGTGACCCTGGCCGAAGCCGGCCTGTTGCTGGCAGCCAACCGCCTGGTGCGGATCTTCGGCTACAGCCATGTGATGCGCTTCTACGCCCGGCGCGGTGATCGCCCGGTTTGCGTATTGGCCGCCGCCACCGCCGCCCTCTGTGCCCTGGGTTACGCCACCTTGTCCGGCTTTTGGTGGCTGCTGCTGTTGCGCCTGGGCTGGGGCCTGACCTACGCGGCCCTCAACCTTTCAACCCAGGTTATGGCCACCGCCGAGCCCACGGGCGCCGCCCGCCGCACCGGCCGCTCCCGGGCGCTGATCGCCACCGGGCCGATGCTGGCCTTGCCCCTGGGCGCGCTGGTCAGCGTCGAATATGGCCCGCGAGTGATCTTCCTTCTTATGGCCCTGACGTCGCTGGTCGCCCTGCTCCTGGCCTTCGGCCTGCCGAGCAAGCCCCATCCACTGGCCAGTTCCAGCCGCCGCTTCCGGCGTCCCGACAGCGTGGCGGTTTGGTCCTTTATCGAAGGCCTGGTGCTGGACGGCCTGTTCATCATTGGCCTGTCGCTGCAGGCCGAACAGCTGAAGGCGGGCAACGCGGTGCTGGTGGCGGGCGGGCTTCTGGCCCTGCGCTACGTCTCGGAAATGCTCCTCAGCCCTTTGGGCGGCCTCGCGGCACAACGCTGGGGCGCGACGCGGATGTTGATCGTCTTCTCCCTGCTGACCTCTGTGGCCCTGGTGGGCTTTGGTTGCCATTGGCTGATTGTCGGCGGCGCCCTGGTGCTGGTGTTGCGGGCCATGCAATTGCCGCTGGTGGTCACGGTGGTGGCGCAACGGCATCCGGGTACGGGAAGGGTGCGGGCCCTGGCGGCCAATGCGGTGTGGCGGGATATCGGCGCCGGGGTCGGGCCCTTGATCGCCGGCTTGCTGCTGCCGGTGGCGTCCACGGTGTGGGTGTATTCGCTGGCGGCGGGGTGTCTGGCGGTGAGTGCGTTGGCGTGTCGAGAGGTTGGTGTCCGTGGGGAGGAGGGCAGACAGGCGTCTGCCGAAGAGGCTTAGGGGCGCCTCTGTGGCCACGGCCAGTCAGATCAGTTAGCGGAGTTCTGTAGGGGCGGGCTTGCGCGCGATCGTCACGAGCAAGCTCGCCCCTACAGGTCTCAGGCCGAGGCCTTGTGTTCTTCTCCGCGTTCAATGCTCTGCGGCTGGCCCTGCTCGATCACCCAGCGCAGCAGGTCGGTCACCGACACCCGATGCTTGCGCTCCACCCACTCCATGCCCTCGGGGCTGTAGTGCTCGCTGTAGCGGGTCAGCACCAGGTGATTCTGGTCTTCAGACATGCGCAGGCTGACTTCGCGGCAATGCAGGCTGGCGTTGTCGAGCTTGGTCACGCGTTGCAGCAGCATCAGGGCGTGTTGTTCGCAGGTGGGCACGGGCAGCTCCTTTGCGGCAAGAGGGGCTGGGGCCGAGGCGGGTTTGAGCAGGCGCATGGTCAGGGTTCTCCAGCAAGGGGAAGCCGATGCTGGCAGGTGAACCTTGCGCAAAGATGTCTGCTTTATTGCGTGGCTGAAGGTTTGTTACCACGTTGAAATATATGACGGGCCGCGCCGAATGGTTTTAGATAACGGCTCTTTCCGACCTTGAGTGATGCCTGCTGGTGAGCCGTCTTTTGATCGTGGACGACGACATTGAAGTCCTCGCTCTGCTGAAGAAATTTTTTGTCCAACAGGGCTACCAGGTGGTGGTGGCCACCGATGGCGCTTCGCTGTGGGCGGCTCTGGAGCGGGAGGTGCCGGACCTGATCATCCTCGACCTGATGCTCCCCGGCGACAACGGCCTGACCCTGTGCCAGCGCTTGCGCCAGCAGCACGCCACGCCGGTGATCATGCTCACCGCCATGGGCGAGTTGAGCGACCGGGTGGTGGGCCTGGAGATGGGCGCCGACGATTACCTGAGCAAGCCCTTCGATGCCCGCGAACTGCTGGCCCGTGTGCGGGCGGTGCTGCGCCGGGCCGGGGAGAACCGGCCGATGAGCGCGGACGTGCCGCGGCCGCTGATCAAGTTCGCCGACTGGCAGCTGGACCTGACTCGCCGCGAACTGCGCTCGCCGGACCAGGTGATGATTCCGCTGTCGGCGGGGGAGTTCGACCTGCTGCTGGTGTTTGTCGAGCACCCGCAACGCATCCTCACCCGCGAGCAGTTGCTGGACCTGGCCCGGGGCCAGGCCCATGACGCCTTCGATCGCAGCATCGATGTCCAGGTCAGCCGCCTGCGGCGCAAGCTGGAGTTCGACACCAAGCGCCCGGCGATGATTCGCACGGTACGCAACGGCGGCTATCTGTTCACCCCCAGCGTGACCCGCCAGTGAAGCTGATCAAGCCCTTGTGGCGTTATCGCCTGCGCGACACCGTGGCGCGCTGGATCGCCCTGACCATCATCATGGCCATGCTCACGGCCCTGGCGTTCAATGCACTGTTCGTGCAGTTGGCCGGGGTCTGGGCTTATCCGCCACTGGCGGAAACCGGGTTGCTGGAGAAGTCCGCGGCCATCGTGCGCATGGTCGAGGCCTCGGAGCCGGGCCAGCGCTCGCGGTTGGCGGCTTCGGTCAGCACCGATCACCTGAGCATTGTCTGGCAGGCGACACGGCAGGGCCTGGATCTGCCGCTGCTGGAAGACTCCGAATACCGCGACGGCTCCGAGGCATTTCGCGCCTTGCTCGGCCCACCGCAGCGGCATATCGAGGCCTATCAGCCCAGCGACTGGCGAAGCGACCAAGGTCGCTACGCGCTGCTGGTGCAGTTGAGCGACCAAAGCTGGCTGATGTTTTCTTCGGCGTCACGCAGTTGGGGGCTGGAGGAGGGCACGCGCAACCTGATCGTAATTGCCCTGGTGCTGATTTCCACCGGCCTGGTGGCCTTGATCGCCACTCGCCGGCTGGCCAAGCCGCTGCAGCAGTTCGCCCAGGGCGCCCGGCGCTTTGCCGTGGACTTTCGCGCGCCGCCCATCGATCCGGTGGGGCCCCACGAGATCCGCCAGGCAATCCTGGCCTTCAACGCCATGCAGGCGCAGTTGCAGCACTTCATCAAGGACCGCACCCAGATGCTCGCGGCCATTTCCCATGACCTGCGCACACCCTTGACCCGCATGCGCCTGCGCGGTGAGTTCATCGAGGATGCCGACCAGCAGCAGCGCCTGTTCCGCGATGTGGACGAGATGCAGGCCATGATCAATTCGGCCCTGGAGTTCTTTCGCGACGATGCGCGGCTGGAACAGGCCACCCATTTCGATCTGGCCGAGCTGTTGCAGACCCTGGTGGACGACTATCGCGACCAGTCGATTCCGATCGTTTTCAGCGGCCCGCCGCGCCTGGTGTATTGCGGTCGGCCCCTGGGACTGAAACGGGTGATGACCAACCTGCTGGACAACGCGATCAAGTACGGGGGCGAGCCGGCCATTGTGCTGGAACACGATGCGCATCAATTGCGCGTGCGGGTGCTGGATCGTGGCCCGGGGATTCCCGCCGAGGCGCTGGAGCAGGTGTTTGCACCGTTCTTCCGGCTGGAGTCATCGCGCAACAAGAGCACCGGCGGCGTGGGCCTGGGCTTGTCGGCTGCAAGGGCGATTGTCCGCGAGCATGGTGGCGAGTTGCGGCTGCTCAATCGTGAGGGGGGTGGGCTGGAAGCGCGGGTGGAATTGCCGGTGTAGTCAGGGCTCCGGCCAACAAAACCCTGCAGGATTTGGCGAGCTTCTGCAGGACGGCGTTGCAGAGGCAACGCCGCCCAACCGATCACGGCCTGAGGCGGCTACCGGGTCATATCAGGACCAGTCGAAGCAGAACAGCACCAGGCCCTCCACCGGCTCATAGAACATCACGATCAGGTCGGCGCCGCTGATGCCGTAGTGGTAGGCCGGAACCCCGAGCACGTGCTGGAAGCGCCGGCCCGCGGGGCTCAGGGGCCAGACGTCGATGTCGCCGCTGTCGTCCGTGGCTTCAACGATATCCATGGGGAATTCCACGGTTTCCACCCAGTTGCCGTAACCCTCGGCCACGCCGCCCATTTCATTGATAAACGTCAGGCGCTGCTCGTCATCTTCCGGCCAGGTCAGATAGCCCAGCTCCTGGTAACGCTGGCGCGCCGTCTGGTAAGCCGCGTGCTCCTGAGCGTAATGGCGTTGCAGCTGGGCCCGCTGGTTGCGCCGCGATTCGGGCAGTTGGGCGTTGCCCGGGTGCAGGAAGAAGTAGCGCGGATCGCCGCACAGGCGATAGCGGCCGTTCTCGATCTTGAAGCCGATCCAGTTGGTCTTCAGCAGCTCGCTGCCAAAACCTTCGTCCTGGGTGAGTTCGCCCACCAGGCCTTCATCGGGTTCGATGGGGCTCAGCAGGTGCAGGCGTCCGGACCATTCGGGGTTGATCTGGCTGGCGTCGATGGACAGCAGCGGCAGCAGATGTTCGGCCAGTTCCTGCTGGTCGGCGACGAACAGCTCCCGGGCGTCGGGGTAGGCGACGGCGCCGGCAGGCAGCTGAGTGAGTTCCGGGGTCGGGATTGCGGGCATGTTGCGGGTCCTTGAACAAACGGGAGTGACAGGGAAAGAAGGCCGCGCGCTTCAGGCGCGGCTGTTACGGAAACTGCCGGGGGTAATGCCCACCACCTTCTTGAAGGCGCGGGTCATGTGGCTCTGATCGAAGAAGCCGCAGCTGAACGAGGCTTCCGCCAGGCTGGCGCCGGTGCGCAGCAGGTTCTGCACCTGGGCCACGCGCTTCTGGATCTGGTAGCTGTGGGGCGAGACGCCGACGGTCTTCTTGAACACGCGGATCAGGTACAGCGGGTCCATGTCCACCAGTTGCGCCAGTTCTTCCAGGGGAATGTGCCGGGCGTATTCGTCTTCGAGCTTCTTCTTGATGAACTTGACGGCGCTGCGCTCGGCGCTGGCGATGGCGGCAATGGGGGCGCCGCTGCGTTCGAAGAGTTGGGTCACCAGGTCCAGGAGGATGGATTCGCGCTCCAGGCTGGGTGGGGAATTTTCGATGATCTGGTGTTGCTGGAGGAAGGTCAGGGCAAAGCTGGGGTCCAGGTTCAGGGCATTCTGGAACAGATGGATGTGCTCGGCGCCGAAGCGGCCCTGGAAAATCACCCGGTTGACCCAGCCCGGGTCGAGGTAAAGCATGCGGTACATCCAGCCCTGGTCATGCCCGGGGAGGCCGTCATGAATTTCCCCCGGGGTGATGGTGACCACGCTGCCGGCGCTGCCCAAGTAGTAGCTGCCTCTATAGAAGAGTTTTTCCACCCCGCTGCTTATAACGCCTACTGCATACCGATCATGTGAATGCCTGCCAAAAGACTGAGTGCTGTAACGCGCCGATAACAACTCACAGTCGCCTTCTGGTATTCGCCAAAACTGCACGAAATCCTTGTCTGGCCTAAAGACTTTGCCGGGTTGGTGCTCATCCATGAGTTTGTCCAGTTTTGTGCAATACGTTGGAAAAGAGGGCCGCTAAATTTAGCACCCATTTCACAACGCGAGCTAGGGGAAGTGATGCCTACAAAACTAGTTATTGGGGATTACAAAAAGTCTTCATGGTCATTTCGTGCATGGCTGGTTCTTGTAACGGCAGACGTCTCCTTCGAGACCCTTCAGGTCAAGCTGGAACAGGATGACACCCGCCAGCAGATCCTGCGCTATTCGCCCTCGGGCAAGGTGCCGGCACTGCTGCTGGACAAGGTGGTGATCAACGACAGCCTGGCCATCTGCGAGTACGTTGCCGGTGCCTATCCGGCGGCCAACCTGTGGCCCCAGGACCCGCTGGTCAAGGCCCAGGCCCGCGCTGCCGCGGCGGAAATGCACTCCGGGTTCGTCAACCTGCGTACCCAGATGTCCTTCGGCCTGAACACCGGCGATACCCCCGAGCCGCTGACCGCCGACACCCAGGAAGAGATCCAGCGGATCTTCGACATCTGGACCAACCTGCGCCACGCCAGCGGCTCCAAGCAGTTCCTGTGCGGCGACTTCGGCATCGTCGATGCCATGTTCGTACCGGTGGTGTTCCGCTTCCGTCGTTATGGCGTGGCGGTGCCGGCACAACTTCAGGCTTATGTCGAACAAGTTCTGGCCTACCCGCCAGTACAAAAGTGGCTGAAGTTGGCTGCGGAAGAAGTTTGAAAAAGCCGAACTAGTTATAACGAATAACGCTAACTAAAAATTAATGGCTATTTGACGGAAGGCAGAAAAGACCCTGGTGTTTTTTCTGCTTTTTCGAGTCTGACTTTTGTTGCAGGAAGGGGAATTTATGAGTGTTCATAAAGTGACTGCCAAGGATGTTGGCCGTGAAGGGCAAGTTTACGACGTGATCGGCATCGGTTTTGGCCCGGCGAACATCGCCCTGGCCATCGCCATGGAAGAGATGGAATTTGCCGGCACCCGGCTGTTTCTCGAGCGTCACGCGAGCACTCAATGGCAGCCGGAGATGATGCTCTCCGGCAGCGATATCCAGAACCACCCGAGCCGTGACCTGGTAACGCCGCGCAACCCGCGCAGCCGCTACACCTTCACCAACTTCCTGTTCGAGAACGACCGCCTGTTCGAACACCTGAACCTGGGCCTGGAGTTCCCCCTGCGCAGCGAGTTCGCCGAGTACGTACGCTGGGTTGCCGGCTTTTTCGCCCGGGACGTGGCCTACAACCAGAGCGTGAGCCAGATCCAGGTCGACCCGGCCAGCAACCTCTACACCATCACCACCCAGGCCGGCGTGCAGTACCAGGCGCGCTCCGTGGTCCTGGCCCCGGGCCGCACCCCGGTGATTCCGCAGGTGTTCGCCAACGCCGCGGCGGACCGGGTGTTCCACCTGACCCAGTACCTGGGGCGCCTGGCCAGCCTGGCGCAGAAGGGTGAGCTCAAGCGCGTGGCGGTGGTCGGCGGCAGCCAGAGCGCCATCGAAATCATCCTGCACCTGCGCCACACCTACCCGAACCTGGAAATCGTCAGCGTGCAGCGCGGCTACGGCTTCCGCCTCAAGGACACCAGCCAGTTCAGCGAGCACGTGTACTTCCCGTCCTTCGTCGACCAGTACTACAACAGCTCCGCCGAGGCGAAGAAGAACATCAACCGCCACCTGCACTACACCAACTATTCCGCTGCCGATGCCGACGTAATCAAGGAACTCTACGTGGGCATGTATGAGGACAAGCTGCAGGGCCGCGAGCGCGTGATCATCAAGGGGCTCAGCGAGATCCAGGGCTGCACGCCGGACGGCGAGGGCTACAGCCTGTCGCTGCGCAACAGCAGCACCCACGCCACCGAGGAGCTGGGCGGGCTGGACGCGATCGTCCTGGCCACGGGTTTTCGCAACCTCGGCACCGGCCCCCAGGAAGAACGCTACCCGGCGATCCTCAAGGACCTGGCCGAACACCTGGAGAGCGACGCTCAGGGCGTGATCCGCATCGGGCGCGACTACAGCCTGGCCGCAGCCAAGGGCAGCCATCTGCCCGCGTTGTACCTCAATGGTCTGTGCGAATCCTCCCACGGCTATGGCGATGCCGGCTCCTTCAGCCTGCTGTCGCTGCGCTCGCGGGACATTTTCAACTCGCTGAACCAGCAACTGGGCCTGGCCCAGGCTGCAGAAAAGATCGCTTGAGCCGCTGCATCGAATCCTGAACCTCGACCCCTTTATGTGAGCAGGCAGCAATGGATATTTCAGAAATGGATGAGTTGGGCGTATTTGCGGATGTGGAGTCTTCGGCGCGCAGTTACTGCCGCAGCTTTCCGGTGGTCTTCGACCAGGCCCAGGGCAGTCATCTGTATGACCTGAAAGGCCAGGCCTATATCGACTTCCTGAGCTGCGCCGGGTCCGTGAACTATGGCCACAACCCCAAGGCGGTGAAGGCCGCGGTGATCGACTACCTGCAACGGGACGGCATCCAGGCCGCCCTGGACATGCACAGCCGGGCCAAGCAGGAGTTCATCTACAACTTCCGCAAGATCATCCTGGCGCCCCGGGCCCTGCCCTACAAAATGCAGTTCACCTCGCCCACCGGCACCAGCGTGGTGGAGTCGGCGGTCAAACTGGCGCGCAAGGTCACCGGGCGCCGGCACATCGTGGCCTTCACCAACGGCTTCCACGGCATGTCCAACACCTCCCTGGGGCTGACCGGCAACCGTGACAACCGCCAGCCAGGGGTGGATCCCTATGTGTTCCGCATGCCGTTCGACGGTTACCTGGAAGGCCTGGATTCCATCGCCTACTTCGAGCGCCTGGTCAAGGACAACAGTTCCGGCATGGACCTGCCGGCAGCGGTGATCCTGGAAACCATCCAGGGCGAAGGCGGGATCAACGTGGCTTCGGCAGAGTTCCTGCAGCGCCTGCGCCAGCTGACCGCCGAGCACGGCATCCTGCTGATCGTCGACGACATCCAGGCCGGCTGCGGCCGCACCGGGACCTTCTTCAGCTTCGAGCCCTCGGGCATCACCCCGGACATGGTGTGCCTGTCCAAGTCCCTCAGCGGCTACGGCTTGCCGTTCGCCCTGCTGCTGCATCGCCCGGAACTGGACCAATGGTCCCCTGGCGAGGACAACGGCACTTTCCGCGGCAACACCCTGGCCTTTGTCGCCGCCACCAAGACCGTGCAGGAGTTCTGGAGCGACGACCGCCTGGTCAAGCACATCCAGGCCAACGAAGCACAGCTCAAGGAGTGGCTGGCTGAGGTGACCGAACGCTTCGCCGGGCATATCAAGGATGTGCGCGGACGCGGGCTGTTCTACGGCATCGAGTTCCACGACCCGGCCCTGGCCGCCGCGGTGATGCGTGCCTGCTTCGCCCGCCGCCTGATCATCGAGCGCTGCGGTCCGGTGGACCAGGTACTCAAGCTGATGCCGGCGCTGACCATCAGCAGCGAAACGCTGCAGGCCGGCCTGGCGAGCATTTTCGACGCCATGCAACAGGTGCTGGAGCAGGGCAAGTTAAGTGACCCGGACCAGGACGTCGATCCTCTGGTCTTCATTAATGGAGTCGCGCATGTCGACTAATACCAACCGCGCCATCATCGAGCTGACCATTGGTGGCTTGATGCTCAGCCTGTCGGCGCTGGCCGTGGCCTTTGCCCACATCGGCGCCGGTGGGGCCGGGTTCTACCGCATGCTGTTCGCCTCGATCCTGTTCTTCCTGCTGCTCAAGGTGCGGCGCATCCCGGTGCTGCTCAAGAGCGCCAAGGCGCAGCTGTACACGGCCCTGGCCGGGGTGTTCCTGGCCATCGACCTGGTGCTCTGGCACCAGAGCATCTACATCGTCGGCCCGGGCATCGGCTCGATCCTGACCAACTGCCAGGTGTTCTTCATGACCCTGCTGGGGCTGTACCTGCTCAAGGAGAAGCCGTCGATCTACTTCCTGATCTCCATCACCCTGGCGTTTATCGGCCTGTACCTGTTGCTGCTGCCGGAAATGACCAGTGCAGTGGGCATCAAGGGTGTGGTCTATGGCGTGCTCTCGGGCCTGGCCTACGCCATTTGCGTGTATTTCCTCAAGGTCAACACGCAGTTGCCTGACGGTGGGGGCGACAAGATCGCACAGATGCTCAACCTGAGCCTGTGGGCCGCGCTGGTGCTGCTGGTGTATGCCCTGGCCATGGGGGAAAGCCTGGCCATCGTCGATGGGCAGACCCTGGTGATGCTGATCATCTATGGGGTGATGGTGCAATTCGTGGGCTGGTTGCTGGTCAACCGCTCCATCGGTGCCATCAGCCTGGGCCTGGCGGGGCTGATCCTGCTGCTGGAGCCGGTGATCACCTACTTCGTCGATGTGGCGTTTCTCGGCAAGGCCAGCTCGGCGCTGCAGATCGCGGGTGCGCTGCTGACCATCTTTGCGGTGTACATCGGCTCTATCAAACCACCGGAGAAGGTGACGCCGGTGACCGAGGCTGCCTGAGGCCTCGAGCTGATCCAGTGCTCTGATTCATAGATCCGCTCGACTTTTGCTGCGCACAGACCCGCCTGTCTGCGCGCAGTTTTTTTTGCCCGGAATTCAGGCCGACAAGGCCAGGCGCGTGGCTCGCGGATCTGTCGCAGCCTGGGCCTGGGTGCCTTCATCCTCTTCCAGTACCCGCGAGGCGCGGCCCACCAGCAATGGGTCCGGGGCGTGGGCGACTTTCAGGTCCTTGCCCGGGTAGTCCAGCTCGTGCAGGAAGTGGCGGATACAGTTGATTCGCGCGCGCTTCTTGTCATCGGACTTGATCACCGTCCAAGGGGCATCGGCGGTGTCGGTGTGGAAGAACATCGCCTGTTTGGCGGCGGTGTACTCGTCCCACTTGTCCAGGGACTTGATGTCGATGGGCGAGAGCTTCCAGTGCTTGAGCGGGTCGTCCCGACGGGAGATGAAGCGGCGCAGCTGTTCTTCGCGGTTCACCGAGAACCAGAACTTGAACATCAGGATGCCGCTGTTGCACAGCATGCGCTCCAGCTCCGGGGTCTGGCGCATGAACTCCAGGTATTGCAGGGGCGAGCAGAACTCCATCACCCGTTCCACCCCGGCGCGGTTGTACCAGGAGCGGTCGAAGAAGACCATTTCCCCGGCGGTGGGCAGGTGCTGGATATAGCGCTGGAAGTACCACTGGCCCTTTTCCTGTTCCGAGGGCTTTTCCAGGGCCACGATCCGCGCGCCGCGGGGGTTGAGGTGTTCCATGAAGCGCTTGATGGTGCCGCCCTTGCCAGCAGCGTCACGGCCTTCGAACAGCACCACGATGCGCTGCCCGGTTTCCTTGACCCAGCTTTGCACCTTGAGCAGTTCGATCTGCAGTTCGTTCTTGGCCTTTTCGTACTCGGCGCGGCGCATGCGGTTGCGGTACGGATAATTGCCCGGCAGCGCAGCGGACACGCTGTCTTCGTTGGAGCCGCGCGGCGCGCTGGCCACCTGCAGGGCCATGGGCTTCTGGCTGATGGCGCTGATTTCGGCCTCGGCGGCTTTCACCGGTGCAGCCTTGCTCGCTGTGCGTGGGCGACGCGGGCGCGGCGTTGCGGGTTTGCGCGGGGTGCTCTTGGCAGGGCTGGCGGAGCTGGCTTCCGGCAAGGCTTTGGGCTGGGTGCGGAGGGTGGATTCTTCACTCATATAAGGAGGGCCTGTGCGTCTCGTTCAAATGTTCACTTACAAGTGTATGGCCCTCAAACGTCGGCTCTTTGACCTCCATCAAGGATGTGCCCGAGAGATGCTTGTATCAGGCGCGCGGGGCCCTGGCGCCGGCTACGGAAGCAATTCCTGCTGATGCACCGCGAGCCTCGGGAATCCAATGCGAGTGTCGCCCCTGGCAGGGGGAGCGACATTCCTCGGAACCTGCATGGAAGGATGCTGAATATGGATACTGATACCGTTGTTCATTCAAGCCGCCGTCTTCTGGCGCGTCGCTGGCAAAATCTGTTGCTGCTACTGGGCCTGGGTGCGCTGGCGCAATCGGCGCTCGCCATCAACGTGGCGTTTGACGGCTCCTGTGCCACCCAGGCTGACCGTACCGCGGTGAGCAATGCTGTGGCCGTCGCTACTACCTGGTCGACCAATGCCTACAACCAGGTCAACAACAATGAAGCGACCTTTCGCCGCAATCAGGACCTGGCCTACCGGACCTGGTTCGGTACCTTCAGCCAGGATCGCTACCAGCGGGTGCGTGCAGTGCTCGACGGGGTGCGTTTCAAGCTCAACAGTGGCAACACCCTGACGGCCTATTGCCGGGTCAACCCGAATGACCCTTGCGACGCGCCCGGGGATATCGCCGCCACCTACGTCAACGCCCGCGGGGACGTGCAGGCCTGGTTCTGCACGGCATTCTTTGCCCTGCCGCCGCGCGTGGGTTTCGATACCCAGGCCGGTACCGTGGTGCATGAACTGACCCATTCCATTGGCCACACCACCGATATCCCCGGCGCCTACGGCGTGGCGGGATCGCAGAACCTGGGAGCCAACCGCCCGAGCGACGCGGTGGAGAATGCCGACAACTACGAGTACTACGTGGAGGACTTGTACGACTGAGCAGGGCGGGAAAGAGGCCCGCAACGGGAGGTGTGCGTCGTGCTGGCACTTTTCTGCAGGCGAAAAAAAAGACCTTGGATTTCAAGGTCTTTTTCATGTTTGGTGCCCGAGGGAGACTGGAGTCTTCCATGTAATCCGTTGCCTACAGCCGGATTAGATGGTTAGGGATACACACGGGGATACAGCTTGCTTGGGCCTATGATCGCACAATCGTAGTTTTAGGCATAAGCAACCCGTAGCCAGCCATGCACTCCCAGCAACCTAGCTGGTGTGACAAGGGTTGCAGCAGTAGTAGCAACCATTGATTCGCAGAGTTGGGTTTACCGCTCGAGCGGCGTCTACAGCACCGATGCAGGTGAGATGACTTCCAAGTGGTACCTGGTTCTGCGGCTGCGGCATGAAACTGCATCCAATCGTCGTGTTGTGCACTTCATAGTCGCCGTTGGGTTGAACGTTTCTGTTCATGATAAATGATTGCATTTGCTAGTCCTCGCTTCCGTGTGTCGGATCGGTAATGACTCAACATTTTTAACTATGTCTGTTGTGCTGGCTGAGCATGCTGACCAGCAGGGTTGGAGGTTAGCTGGGGGATGGCAGAAAGCAATCAGTCGCAGAAATGCCGCCGGGGACCCTGGGAGTATCTGAAGGACACGGGGTCGGAAACCCGCGGGACTGTGGTAGCGGGAGATGCTGGAGCTTACTGAAATTTCAACGTTGAAATTGAAAGGATCTTGAAGAAAAAAGGACATCTTTACCGTACCGGTAATGGTGACCTTGGATCGATTGCTTCGTAGTGCAGATGCACAGGTGAACAGGCAGTTCACCGGGTTCACCTGTTCACTAAGCTGGGAGTTCTCCCGCTAACAAGGTCCGGCGGGTTTCCGACCCCGTGTCTCGAAGAAAACCTCAGGGGCCCCGGCACACTGCGGGAGATACACCTGACGTTCGCTGGTGGGATTGATGCTTACGGGGTGTGGGGGCAATGTACCCCTCAAAAATGCGGTGTAACTCATGTAACTGGTGTAACGATGGTTGTTAAGTAACTGTATTTATTGATTATTTATGATGTTACATCGGCTGCGTACACAAACATTTAGTCGTGTAACTCTGCCATCTGGTGTAACGCTCCGATGCTCGAAAGCGGGACGGAGGAGGTCATATCCATGCGCAGGAGACCAGGTAATTCCCCACTCCCAGTCCGCCCAATTGATGCGATTTACGGGCTGTAATCATCAGTTTGGCCGCTTTGCCAGCGATCAGTCAGCAGTCGTAACGGGCCGCTTTCGGCCAAGAGCAGTCACTCGACGATGTGCCAGCGAAATGCTACCTTCCGGTGAAGCGGGCGGAAATATATTCATCCGACGTCTCACTTTTGACACAGCTAGCTAGCCCAATTTTTCTATATGTTTTACAAAACTTATGAAGAAAGAAGAACGCGATGTGATGGTTCAAAATTGGCCTGAATGGCGCTGGTTCGAGACCATGCAACATCTTCTCGAAGACGCGATTTCGCGGATTCAGCAATGTGACTCGCCAGAACTTTCTGCGATATTCCCTTTCTTGGACTCCGCCAATGAATCTCTTGCATCCTTGGGCGTACTTGTTAAACAGCTTAAGTTGCGCGATGCGTATGTTATAGCGCGCGTAGTCTACGAGACCTCGCTTAATGCTTGCTTTCTTATAACCGACCCTCAAGTACTTTCATTGCGGGCGCATACCCATGCAAAGCAGAAAGCGCTTCGAGGCTTGGTCCGAGCCATTGAAATTTCGGGCGAAAAAATATTCGAATTCAAAGCTGAAGGCGTCGAGGCACTAATGCAGCGTCCGAAGCACAAGGAATGGCTTGAGGAGTTCACCTCGAAATCGGGAAGAGAGGTGACATCTTGGACGCCCGAAAATGTCTCACAGCGACTAGAAGCGGTGTATTCGAAATTTGGATCTAACACAACACGTGGCTTGGCGTTCGGTCTGCTTATATACCGACATGCATCGGAAATAGCTCATGGCACGCTATTTGGCACATTGTTCTCATGGGGGGCGATGGAGGTAGGAAAACCTTTGTCGAAACCAGACGAGATGGGTGAGTTTCGAAAAAAAGAGCTGCGCCATCTTGTAAAACTGACTTCCTTCTCTCTCGAGTCGGTGGTCCGAATCATTTCTATACAGTTAGGTGTAAAGGATTTATCTGAGGCTGCAAAGAAGGCACGAACTGACTACTACAGCAGTCGCAATGTAAATTCCTAACGATGCGATCAAAAACTTCCCTTCGGGAAGCAGTCGTCTTAAACTCGCCTGTTTTGGGTGCTCCGTCGCAGCCTGAATCATTCCCACGTATCCGATGCAAGGAGCGCCAATCGCATGAATAACGAGTCTCACAGTGGAAATGCTCACGGGTATAGATATCAGCCTAACGATTCCTTAGACGCTGAAGGTTCCTTCTTAAAAAGCCCGGATGAAATTGTTTATAAATGGGCTCCAAGTAAACAGGCCAAAAAACTAAAGCTTTATAAGAGCATGCAGTATCTAATTGCAACTATACTTGCTATGTTCTTGTCGATTTTTTTGATAACATTTCCGAGTGACTTTGAGTCTGACATCCTGCAAAGAATATGGGGTTCCTTTGACTACAAAACTTTGGTCGTCGTGACCGGGCTTGGGATTGGAGCGGTTTTGTTTGTCGTTTTGCATTATCAAATGTTTGTTAATAACAAGCCCCTGCCTTCAAGTTTTGTGGACATAGATGAGCGCGCTAGCTCAAGCAAAATTGACCTAAGACTGTCCGAACTTAGACAGGAGTTTCTGAAATTTAAAACATCAAGGGACAGCGGGGCAAATAATACGCAGGAAGAAGTGGCCGCAGATATTCCCAAGGCGGAGTTTCATCAGTCAAGCGCTATTGAGTATTACATTAATAGGTTAACTAAATCTCTCGACATGCACATTGAGACGTCTGACAAGAAAGCTTCCAAACTATTGGATACAGGCACAATGTATTTGCGTCGCGGTATATATTTCTATGTTGCGTCGATTTTTGTTTGGCAATTAGTTGCTCACATTTGGGGAGTTAACAAGCCGCTGATATATGGCGTAATCTCTTGTTCCCTCACATTTCTTGTCGTGGAGTTTTTGGCGGCTTGGTTTTTGAGGCAGTATCGAAGCTTTATTGATTCATCGGTTCAGTTCATGAAGGCCAAGTCCGTATTTGATCGTTATATGTTGTCATATTATGCAATTAAAGAGTTCTCCGTCGAGGGGGCTGAGGGCATGGCCGAGTCAAAAATTCAAATTCTAAAAGTTTTGGCGGAGGAGATAAAATGGCCCGATGCGCTGAATTCTAAGTCGGGCGATATGAATCACATGGTTGAAATGTTCGAGTCGTTGAATGGGCTATTAGATAAGGTTAAAAAAGTTTCTACGAAAAATGATCAGACCGTCACTTAAAGGTGAGATCTCAGTCCAAAAGCCTTCGATGGTAACAGGCTGAAAACGACCCATAGCAGTCATCTGAACCGCATTGATCGACAGCAATGCCACCTGCCAGCCCTAAAATCGTGATGGCAGCTCATTTCCGGCCTTAATATCCGAAAAGATCTCATCCGGATCTGCCTGACACCAATATCTGAACAGTAGGCGAGGCTCGATATTTCCGAAATGTTGATCCACGATGCTCTCGGGGGGCACGGTCAAATTAGGTTCTGGCCATTGCTGGGCAAAAACACCTAATGGTTTGCCAGATGAATAAACAACCCAAGTCGCCTTGCCACCACTGATACGAGGTAGGTAGTCCATATCTTGTATCACTTCGATTAAGGTGCGCAGTGTGGCTGATGGATCGAGTGTGATCGACATTGCATGGCTTTCCAAATCATCCCCCGCATGAACGCTATCTCGATCAATGGAAACTACCAACATGACTGCTCCTTTTTAGTGGTGTGCTGTCACCAGATCGATCAGCGTAGAGACCTCCGCGGCTACCTGTCTACGGTCCGCTTCTGGCCGTCAGCTTTCGGCCAAAAGCGGACTTCCGAATGGAGTCTGGGAAATTAGGGGGCGATTCACTCATTACTTGTGGGGCAAAGCTTCTCTATCCAACGAGGTCTAGATGGCACATGGACCGGCGTCATTCAAAAGAGAGACAGCGAACTGCACTTGAGTTCCTCGAACATATCCGGCGCTCTGCCGCCAGCGATTCTGAACTCCGACCAATTTAGATTCACTTGGGGTCCAGAACAACCCCTCTCGTGATTCAGTAATTAGCCAAATGCCACCGCCGCTGAGGCCCGGCGGCTCCGGAGCTTCAACGGTTCCTTCTTGGGACGGCGAGATGTTCGACGTCATGTTGTACTCGAGCGCAATGTCGTGCGCCGGATTCAGATGAGAGGGAAATGGATCGCAAGAATTCGTGACGTAACACATAGTCCCTGCGCCGACTGTTTTATTAACCATTGATGCCCGCGACCAGGCGCTCGGTGCGCCATAGACAGCAAAAAGCCGTGATTCATCTGCTGAGACCCCATGGAGAATGCGCGTCTCGGCAAGAAACTCTCTGCATGTCGCGATTTGGTCTCCCCCTTCTGGAGTCAGTTCGAGCAATGCAATGTCGAGAGGATCGCGCTCCCCTCCACCGACCGATAGAATCCGTTGGATGAAAATGTTTTTCGTGTTGCCATCCTTGCTGAACAACACTGCGATCGCACGCGAGTCTAGGTGCTGCCCCTGATCATCGATCACCACGTGTGCTGCAGTTAAGAGGTAGCGAACACCTTGCAGTTCGATGCATGTTGCGCTTCCTATGTCCTTTGGCTGATCGGCATCAAGGTCCCAGATAAGCAGAGTCACTGAGTGCCGCATCAGGCTTTGCTGAACAGCAGTGGTGGCCATTTTAAATCGCTGCAGATCTTGATCTGTATGAGCACTTGTCATCTGAACCACTACCATAATTGTGGAATATCATTAGTGCTACTGTACTCGAGTCATTGCTATTGGCCCAGTGGCTGGGTTGTGCACCTAAGAACCGTATTTGTACGCTCCTGATGACTGCCGCTATCACGAGCGACGGCAGTCGGCCAAAAGCAGACATATTACCAATCGATTTTTTCGAGCTTCCCGGTAATAAGGCTTAAGGCAACATGTTTGATATCTTACTTTTTAAGCCGTCGAATTCCTCAGGAAAATTTTTAAAAACAATACCGCACACAAGTATTAAACAGCGTTCAGGGTCTAGATTTACTTGCTCACCCACTTCGACAAATTCTTCATGCTTGCCTGCCTGCAATGCGTATTCCACGATTTCGGTAGCTCGCTGACCTTCAACGCCTAGCTCAATCCCTAGTTCGTGCGGGATCTCGCTGCATTTTTGCAAAAGCCAGGCTTCTGGCCATGTGTCGCCTGGTAGATAACTTGTGCGTGAAACCAACCAGTTATTAATCTCAGCATCTTTCCTCTCTGCCATGCTTTTGGCATGTTCGATATTCTTCGACTGCAATTTTTTCTGATCTGCATCGTATACAGCTAATATATTCGCATGCTCATCTCTCAAAAAATTTGCAGCTAACTGGCGAGCTACAGCGGCGGCGGAGCCTATTCGAGTGATATTTATCCGACTGCGTGAACTTCCATCTAAAATTGTTTCAATGATAACTTTTGCGACTGGATCCTCAACAAATATCTCAAGTTCTTTCTCGCCAATAGCTCCCATTTTTGAGAAGGCAAACTCCGCTGATACACCAGGAGTTATTTTTGTCTTAGACCCTGTCCTCTCAATAAAAAACCTAGCATCGTCAGGCAAGCATTGAAATATTTGTTTTGAATGTGTTGTGCATACAACCTGAGTTCCCGTACTCATGCATACTTCTTTCAAGCGCTCCATAAACAACCTTTGGGCTCTTGCATGTAGGCCAAGCTCAATTTCATCGAGAACCAGTAAAGCTCCCTCGCCAGAAGCATATATGGTAGAAAAAATATCAAACAGCGCATTTTCACCTGCACCCATATTGAAACCAGAGTAAACCACATCACCAACTTTAACAATCGGAAGACCGTACTTTCTATATTCTAGCTGTCGGTAATCATCGTAACGTTTACCAAGGATATAACCAACAGCGTCTTTAACCTTCTGCTCCCAGCCGTGAACCCTCAAATCTTTAAAGGATCGTGAATAAGATCTTGACTGACTGCGTTCGGCGTGAGGGACAATTCGTTCAATTCCCAAAAACACTACCGTCCTTTTTATTCTGGTGTCATAGTCGTTCCACTTTCCACCTGCTTTTTTCTTTCTTATTTGCGACGCGATTCCTTCAGGTGAACTTTTCCAATTGTTGTGAGCAAAGCTATACCAAATCTCTACGCCAGGAGGAGCAATTTCTTCTGAGTGCTGCACAAAAAAATCAGAAAAAGTGTAATAGCTCCTACTGCGCTTAGGAAGTTTGAAACCATCCGGCTTGTTATGATAGGCACAAGCAGCGAGCGCCAACATAGTTGACTTTCCGGATCCATTAACTCCGGCAAACGCAGTTATAGGATAGTCGAGACTCACCTTGAATGATGTTAGCCCGCGAATGCCGCCAGTTGAGATTTGAATGCTCCGAAGCAGGGCTTTGGTATTATCCTTACAGAACCAATTTCGTAATTTCTTATCTAAATTACTTTCCCTGTACTTCATTGGTTCTCCCCACGATTAATTAACAGCGCCTGAAGTGCTGCGTGGCCATTTGCTATTCCTAGCACAAATTTTCGATACTTTCGAGCCAGCGATGATTTTTTTTCAATACCTTAGATGGCTGGAAAGTGTAACTCCCCAAAGGAAAGAAAGACTGAGACTGCTTTTGGCCGACAGCGGTCGCTTGCCGATGTCCGCTTCTGGCCGAAAGCAGACGTCCGTGAGCGGCGGCTAGTGGGCAGACGCGGTCGTCGAGAAAAAATCGTCGAGAGCAGCCAGGAGCAGCTCGTTTCTATCAGTTGGGAGGGCAGAGTAATACTTCGCGGAAGGCTTCATCACCCGTGAGGAACGCAGAGTGATGATCGAGAAGGCTGCAGCGAACTACAGGAAAGCAGTCGAGGGAGTAGGGCAAGGCACCTAGCATTAGCCAAGATGGGTAGAGCTGCGTTGGAGCGATCAATGTTCGCTATGGTGAATTGTAGCTGGTCGGGGGGCGATCACTTCGACAGATAGACTATGGTCGGCATGTATCGAGCAGGTGATAGCGCATTGCGGGAGGCGCCAAGACAACAGGTCGTCAATTTCACGTCTGCTCATTGTGTCCACAACGTTGACTCCTTTTGCTGATGGTAGCGATTCTTAGATGGTGAGGTCGCAGGCGCGAAGGATGTGATCAACAAAAGAAAAGGCCTCTGAGAGGCCTTTTATTCAAGCTGCGTTATTTCTTCACCCAGCTTTCAACTTCGTCGGCACCGTGCTTGGTTTTCCACTCTTTCAGCGTCTTGTGATTGCCGCCTTTGGTTTCGACCACTTCGCCGGTGTGCGGGTTCTTGTAGACCTTCAGAGCGCGAGGCTTACGCTTGCCAGGTGCCGCCGCTGGTGTTGAAGCGCGCTTCGTGCTTTGCGGATCCAGCAGGTTGATGATGTGCTTGAGGCTGAAGCCGTATTGGTTGAGCAACTCGCGCAGCTTGGTTTCGAACTCGATCTCTTTTTTCAGCGCGCCATCGCTCTTCAGTGCTTCCAAAGCCTGAAGCTGTTCGGCGAGGTGCTTTTCGAGCTGGCGGTATTCGGCAAGTTTGGACATGTTTGATTCCTACATTTGTTTGATGACAGTTTGAATGTTCATGCGGCTCACAAGTTCAGCGCTATTCTGACAGTTTAAGATACTCTCGGATGCTGATGATCTCTGCTTTTATCAATTTCACGGTGAGAGTCTCGACTTTCGTTTTTATGCGAGGTTTGTCCGCGAATTCCAGCATTTCCTTTAAGGAGACTATTCGTGCATTCAGTAGGTCTTTCCAGTTGGGGGTGTTTCTAAGGTCAAATTGAATGATCATTTTGTAACCTGTGGAGGTTAAACAGCCTACCTGCGTAAGCTGTTTCGGTGGCTCAGCGCATTACAACGCGAGAACTTCTTGGATTGAGTATTTGGAGGCGCGATTCCACAAATCGGAGCTGGTCCAGTTGCGGAAATTTTCGCCTTCTTCAGGAAGTACCAATTTCCTGAGACTGATTTGGTCGCCGCCAACGAGATTGATGGCAGACCAGAGCTTGCCTCCCATTTCCAGCAACTCTTGAGCTTTCTCGTTCCACTGTTCCTCGAGAACAGTCTGCGCCAAGAGCAACGCCCTTCGTTCGATGGTTTTGTGCTCTTTCCGCGCCTCGTCGATGTGTTGATCCACGATGACGAGTTCCTGCTCCAGCGCGGCAATAATCAGAAGCTGCCGGCGATGCTGTTCGCTCGCAGTCGCCAGATTCTTTGCAGCCTTCTGGGCGTCGGCGTTGGCGGTTTTCTCGCCCTCGGTGTCGCCCCAGGCCACGGCTTGTGCATAAGCGGTCGCTGCATCGGTTTCGGCTTGCCGAGCCTTGGCTATGTCCTCTTCTGCCTGCTGCTGGATCTGGGCCAAGCGGGTGCTGAGGCTGTCGCGTTTCTCGTTGAGCTCCTGTTCGTCGGTTTTCCAGTTCGTCATCGATTCGACGTAGCCCGCCATCAGGGTTTCATGATTGACTAGCTGTTCGCGTCGTCGAATTCGAGCGTCTGCGTAACTAGCGCGTGTCTTGCAGGAGTCGTAAGGAATTTTGAGGGTGTTGTACTGTTTTCGAATTTCATGCAGTCGATCTGCATCGAGTTCGTCCTCGTTTTCCAAGAGCGCTTCCAATGGAGCTATTTGCACGTAGTGCTCCGCTGCCTCCCTCAGCAGGCTATCGCGGTGGCTGGTCCACTCTTCGATTTCGCCCATCAACACTCGCTTCTTTTCACATACGCCGATTACTTCGCCGGTGGCTGCTACGGGCAATGAGAGCCCTGTTTCATGGCCATCTGGATCACTGGCCAGCAGTTCGTGTTGTTCGGTGGAAGTTTGGAATTCGTTCATCTGTCTTGTTCCTAGAAAATGGGTTTGGGTTGAATGAGTGGCTGGCGAGGCCGGGAATAAGCCGGCGCTACCTCGATCAGCGGAGATGCCCTCAGGCAGCCCGAGCCTCGCCGTCATCCGGTCCTGGAATAGCCTTCACGATGTAGCAGCGTTGCTGCCCGAGGCCGGGTAGCCGCACCAGACTCGACGCCTTGCCGTCGCTGCTCGGTTCCAGCACGCCGCGTTGCAACAGTTCCTTGTTCACCGCCGTGAGGTTCATGCCTCGGAAGATCTCCGAGCGCCACGCCTCGGTCAGCACGTAATAGGTGTTGGTGGTGTGCATGGTGTCGCCCATGCCGTGCTCCAGCGTCTTGCGAAAGCCCAGGCGGTCAATAGTGCGCGGGCCGTGTTCGTCGATCTTGGCCGCTGCCGATTCCCAGCGTGTGAAACGGCTTTCACCAAAACGCTCGATGACCTGGCGCAGCCGCGCCAAGATCGCATCGCCCTCGAAGTTTCCGGCGCCGCCGCGCTCGTGGAGCCATGCGTTTAAGCACACCCGAGCGGCGGTGGTGGCCGTGCCGTCCGGCCAGCCGGTGATGCCCATCGCGGTGGCCAGCTCGCCTGCTGCGGCGGCGAGGCCGAAGCGAGCAGCGGCACGGTGTGCCTGTCCACTCGCGGACGCAGGGAGCGACTTGGCAATAAAGCCTTCCAGCGTGCGGCGCAGGATTGCCGCCCAGCCGTGGCGCTTGCCGGGTTCACACAGCGCGGTCAAGAACGCGGTCAGCGGCGTGCCGTAGTAGTTCGCCACACGGGCCTTGAGTGCGTCGGATAGGGCGGCGGCATCCTCGAAACCGTTGAGCGTGTCGAACATACCAAGGCCTTTGCTGGCATCGGCCGGGACGGCGAGCATTCGCACCTCCATACCGGCTTTCAGTTCCTTGTTGGCTTCGGCCATGTGCTGGGCCAAGGTCTTCTCGCCGGTTGAGAGAAACAGCAGACGCCATTCCTGCACCTGCCGGCCTGCTTGGCCTCGATCATTGGCCCGAGCCTTACCGGTGCCGTTGCCCAGCATGTACACCGTCTCGCCGATGATGCGGGCATCACACATGCCGATTTCATCGAGCACCAGAAGCCCGTCGGAATGCGCGGCAGCGATTGACTCCAGCGCGTTGTCGGTCGACCGCCACGAGCGCACCAGACGCGGCCCGCCGTAGATCGAGGCGGCTACTTGCAGGTGAGTGGTCTTGCCGCCGGAGCTGTCACCGTACAGGTGAAAGCCGCCCGATTCGTGGCCGAGCATGTGTAGCAGGGGGCCGGCGAAGGCCACACCGACGACAAACGCCAAACGGTGGTTGCCGATGCACAGCGCACCGATTTGCTGTTGCCATTGTTCCAACGTGCCCGCTTCGCTGATCGGCGGAAGCTGCGCGCCGGCCTCGTAGAAGTGCAGGTGTTCCGCGTGCATGCCGACCTGTTGCTCGGGCAACAGAAAGGCGTTGTCATGCCAACCCAAACGGGTGACAAGTCGCGCACGTTGCGCGCTGTCGAAGCCGCCGAGGTAACTCTGCAAATCGTTGCGTGCGTTGCGCCCCGAGCGACTGCCTGCCAGACGCAACCCCATGTCCACCAACGGGCCGAGCACGTCCTTGCCGAAGTCGCCGGTCATGGTGCGTGCCGGGATGTTCCAGCGTTTCTTGGTGCCGTCGGGGTCGTCGAATTCGACCAGCAAGCCCCAGTTGTGGCCCTTTTCGTCACGGGTACGCGCAAGGATTGCCAGCGGCGAACACACCGGGCGTGCTTCACCGTCGTCGCCGGCATAAAACACACCTTCGGGCGTCAGGCGAAAGCCACCGGGCATCAAGTCGTTTTTCGATTTTGCCGGGCGCTTGGCTGCTGCTTTGGGTTTCGCTTCTGGCTCCGGTTCCTGCTTGGGTTCTACCGGGGCAACTACCGGTTTTTCTTCGATCACGCCGAACAGTTCGCCGTTGCTTTGCAGTACGACGAAGTGGTCGGCGGTCCAGCCTTTGGAGAGTGCATCGGCGGCATCGTCGCCGTCATCCCATTGACCACCCTTGGCAAACACGGCGCGGTCGTTTTTCAGCGTCGGCTTGCGTTTGAACACCTCCAGCGCGATGACCCGGACCGAAGCGGCGCCGATTTCACGCAGCTTTTCGGCAACGATAGCCATGCAGGCTTTACCGCTGTCGTCGTTGTCCGGCCACAACACAACGTCTCGTCCCTTGAGCGGCGTCAGGTCGGCTTTGTGCCAGGAGTTTGAGCCATTCGGCCAGCAGGTGGCGACGTAGGTCGGCAACAGCTCGGCGGCGGCATCGGCCGCTTTCTCGCCTTCGCACAGAACCACCGGTGCGTCAGCGCGCTGGGCCAGTTCATCAAGGCGCAGCAGCGGACGCGGATCCTGCAGACCCTGCCAGCGCCATTGCTGGGTTTGGCTATCGGTGCGCTGACACCACGTCAGGGGCGCAAAGACCTTCTTCGGCTTGCCGTCTTCATCCGGGCCGAGGTCGAAGCGATACAGCGCCATGAGTGGGTGACCCTGTGCGTCGCGGTAGATCCAGACCTTGGACGGCACACCGTGATCACGGTGCTTGGCCGGGCACTTGTTCATGGCCTCGGTCGGGATCGGCTGGATGGCGTTCCATGTTGCTGCCTTGGGCTTGCACGGGGCGGCCTTAACCTTGGCGGCGCCGGGCGCGACGTTCAGCCAGTCCGCCAGTTTGTGGCAGGCTTCAACGTCGGTGCCGCCGTCGAGATAGCGCACCAGATCGATCAGGTCGCCGCCTTTGTCGCCGGTGGCAAAATCCGCCCAGGTGCCCTTGCTCAAATTGACCTTGAGCGAACCCGCACGCTTGTCGCTGCGAGTCGGGTTAGGAGCGGTGTATTCCTTGCCGCCGTCCACACGCTTGCCGTTGGGCAGCCAATGCGACAAGACACGATCAATGTCTTTCAGCGAGGCGGCTTTCACGTCGGCGAAGTTTGGGCGTTTCGCGGTGCTGTTCGGTCGTTGGCTCATGTGTCAGCCCTCGGCAAAAACAGCGCATCGTTGATGTCGTCGATCAGTGCTTTGGCCATCTCGCCCAGGTACAAGGCGGGCCAACTGAAACGCTCGCCGTGGTCACTCATGGCCGCATCGAAAATGAGCTGGTTCGCGTGATGCTGCAGCAATGACACCATCTCCAGTGCGTCTTCGACTGGCACACCGGCGTTGACGCGAAACAGCTTGAGGTCGGTGGCATTAACGCGAGAAAAGGTAGCGTGGCCCGGTGTGGTGGAAATGCTCATAGCGCACCGCCTTTCTGCACCGCAGGCGACGAAGTGGTGTCACCGTGCATGGCCAGCGTTTTGATCAACCCGAGGGTGCCGCGCACGTCCCAGAGGACGGCGGCAATCACGTGATTGGCAAGGCGCGAGGATTCGTTTTCGAAGTGATCCTCAAGTAGGGTCAGCACCGAGTCAGCACGGTCAATCGCGCAGGTGATGGCGTCGATAGGAACGCCGGCTTCCGCGCTCGGATTCACGCAGAGCAGATCTTCGGGCAGGGCAAAACCCAGGGCGTTGTTCATTGGGCACCGCCTGCGGTTTCGAGTGCGCGGGCTTTGGCCATGTGAGCGTTGTAGCGGGAGAGGCGTGTAGCGAGGCTGGAATTGGCGTGTAAAGCGGCGAGAGCCATTGCACGGTGTGCAGTGGCGCGAATTTTGGACGGATTGAGGGCGTGCATGTGGTGAAACTCCTATTGTTGAGGAGCTACCACCGTCCGCCGTCAAACGAATTAGGGTGGTAGCTGTGCGCAGGTTGACGGACCGGGACAATAGGAACCCGGCAGACCCGAAGGTCTCCCACGCACAGCCACCATAAACAGGAATGCGGGCACAAAAAAAGCGCCTGCAATCGTAATGGGGGGCGCCTGTGCGCCTATTGTTGATCGGGCCGTCAAACCCGGTCGCTGAATTTGCAGCGACGGCCAGAGAGTAACGTCCGTGTTTCGAAAGTGCAACTGCGCTGATGGCTTGCGGATTTTTCAGGTGCGGCATAAATTGTTCGGGCATGTAGATTGACCTCAACGCCTCCGGATCGCCCCCGGAGGCGTTTTCATTTCAAGCGTGAGCTTCCCAGCGCAGGGAGAGAAGGGGCAGAAATCCGCCGCTGAGCATGGAGCGGGCGTCTTCGTAGGCGTCGACCTGCTGGCCCTCGTCGACAACAACAGCCCCGGTCTTTTCGCAATGGAGGGATAGGGCGCACCAGGTGCCGTCGGCCCAGCTGAGCACGCTGACCACGCGACCTAACTTGTCCTGCTTGCTGCGATACCGCTCGAGGCGCTGCATAAGGCGAGGTGAGAACCCGATTTGACGCAGCACTGAAAACGGATGCATCAAAGCTTTCTCTGCGATTTTGCGATTCATGCGGCCACCTGATCACGCGCCTCAATGCGGCTGCGTGCCCATGCTTGGATTTCGGAAAGAACCCACGCCACTGGCGCTCCGCGTGCGGTGCTTGTGCTCAGTTTTACAGGGCGTGGAAAGCCGCTCTTTGGGCACTGCATTAGCTTGTAAATAGTGGGGCGTGCCAGGCCAACGATAGCCATGACTTCAGAGATTCTGATCAAGGTTGTCGCGGGGTCGCGATAAGGAATTTGGTTGATTGTTGATGCGCGGGAGTTAGACATAGTCGTGCCTGTAAGGTGAGAGACAGGCGCAGACTAAAAGACGAAAAAAAAGCAAACATGGTTTGCTTTTCGTCGGTACAGCGAAAATTTATCTAGGGAGAAATTTACCTTTTCTCAGGTATTTTCTAACGGTCGGGGCTGATGCCTTGCCCAGGTCGACTAGCGCTTTGACTAATTCGGTTTCCGTTATGTTGGGGTTGGAAGAGATTTGGCTTTTTGCCGCTTTGCTTATGTCCTCAAAAAGCTTTTTGGTGTTCTCTTGTTTGATTGTGCCTGGCTTGGCGTTAGCCTTTCCGGCCGCTTTGCCCTTTTCCGACGCTTTTGCGGCAAAAGCCTTTTCCAGCGCTTTTCGCAGAAAACCTGATGCGCTAAAGTCATTGCGCGAAATGTCCGCCCAATCCGCTTGTTGATAAAGTGAAGCAAGCATCAAAATCTTGGAGGCCTCGCCATTGAAATCAGCAAACGCCTCTCGTGCCTCGATTTCGAAGTCGCTCTTTCGCTTTCGTTCTCTCTGAATGAGGAGGAGGTATTGTTTGGGGTCGGTCTGTCTGATCTGCTCCACCAGATCTAGATCCAGATCGTAGAGGGAGCGTTCTAGGTCGAATAGCCAGTTCGCAAGGACTTTTACCGCCTGCACCGCTTGAATAAGCGCATAAGTCGCTACGAGTTGCGTGTCGCTTGCGGGATGATCAATGCCAAGGAAGCGGCGAACGACTCTGGGCAGTGAGGTCGGTTCGGAAAAGTAGAAACGCTCTTCAATAGGGTCGCGAAGTCGAAACATTGTCTTTGTCGCTGATTCAGCACAGTCAGCGTATTGGCCGTCCGCGAGCCAGAACGATGTTGCATTGTGGATGCAGGTAAACGCATCACGGAAGTGCTCGGAGAATTGGCTGTATAGCGCCAACTCACGGACAGCGAGTTCGACCTCGTCAAGATCCCAAAGCAGGCAGCCAACGTCTACTCCGGCAATCTCAAGCTCTAAAGCTTCGGTGCCAAGATTCCTGTTCATTAAGATACCCCTCGCCCCGTACCGTGCGTACTGCCCCAGCGAGGTGTATCTGGCAAAACAGCTGCCAGCAGGGGGCTTGTGGTTCGATGACAGTTACACACGTCAGCAGCGTTACACGCGGAGTTTGTTGAGCTCGGATTCGGTGTAACTTTAAAAAAATCTAATTTTTTCAATGGTTTGGATAGGATCGTTACACGAGTAACACCCGTTACACCGGTTTTAGAGATAGCCTGGATAAGTGATCTCATACCGCCTTTCCAAACTCGGCTTGCACTACATTGCCAGCTGCAAGTCCATCAAGATGATCGGCATACCACTGCATCATCGTTACGCGTTGCTCAAGGTATTGGGCCTTGTTGTATACCCCTGAGATGCCTTCCTCTTTGTGAGCCAGCTGCGCTTCAACATGCTCCTTCGGCCAGCCATGTTCTCGAAGCAACGTGCTTGCGGTGTGCCGAGTACCGTGTCCAACAAGGCGACCCTTGTAGCCGATGGTGGCGAAGACTTTGTTGATTGTGTTTTCACTAATAGTTGGGTTCTTGGCTCCTACGCCGGGGAAAAGCCAGCGACTCCGCCCTGTTAAGCAGTGCAGATCTTTCAAAGCGGTAACAGCTTGATGGGGAAGGGGGCATACAAAATCCCGACGCATCTTCATCTTGGCAGCAGGTGTCGTCCAAATAGCTTTCTCAAGGTCGAACTCTTTCCACTCAGCCAAGCGGACCATGCCAGGGCGCGATGCTGTCCAGACACAAAGCCAAGCGGCGGTGCGGGCTGTCAGTCTGCTTGGTGTGTTTTTGAGTGCGTGGAGGAATTCAGCCAGCTCAGGTTCCAGCAGGTGTGGATGCTGCTGAGTCTTGGGGGCTTGGGCTGCAATGTCACGGAGGCGGCTGCCCGGATCGTTTTCGGTGAGCCCTAAGCCGATGGCTCGGCCGAAGATCTGATTGATCCAGGTGCGACACTTTTCCGCCACGTTGTGTGCGTTTCGCGCTTCGAGGGATGCCTGGAGGTCTGCGCAGTCGGTACGGGTGATTTCGTCGAGGGGCTTATCTCCCAATGCCGGGAGAATGTCCTTATCGAGGTAAGTGCGGATTTTGTTAAGAGTGGAGGGCGCGAGGCCCTTTCCTTCTTTGGCCTTAAGCCAAGCTTCCGCAGCAGCTCGGAAGGTCCTAGTCCTGGCAGCGTCAATGGCAGCTTTGGCAGAGCGTTTCTGTTCGAGAGGATCGGCCCCGCTGCTAACTACCTTGCGTAGTTCGGCAGCTTTGTCCCGCGCCAACGCACCACTCACTTCCGGATAACCCCCTAGCCCCATCCAAGCCCAATTGCCCGCCGGACGTTTGTAGCGGAGCTGCCAGGATTTACCACCATCAGGTTTAACCCTGAAGTAGAGGCCGTTTCCGTCCAGCTCCCGGTATTCCTTTGATTCCGGCTCCAATCCCGCAAGTGTCGTGTCAGCGAGAGGGCGGCGCTTGATGTCTGCGCGTTTCATCCTTGTATCCCAAAGTTCGGTATTTTTCTCAGGATACAAGCAGGGATACAGGGATACAACGGATAAGGGGAGACAGGGATAAACAGACAGGCACAAAAAAACCGGCCAAGTGGCCGGTTTCTCTGGGTCTGAGAGGCTGGTAGATACTCTCAGATACTGCTATGTGGTGCCCCGAGGGAGACTCGAACTCCCACTTCTTGCGAAAACGGATTTTGAATCCGCCGCGTCTACCAATTCCGCCATCAGGGCTCAATGGCGGCGAAGTATAGAGAGGCGCTTACCGTTGGTCAATCGGCTTTCATGGTCAATTTTTGCTTAATCCGCTAAACTTTCCGGCCCTGCTAGACGAACCCCATCATGCGCGTTGCTGACTTTACCTTCGAGCTTCCTGATTCGCTGATCGCCCGCCATCCACTGGCCGAGCGTCGCGGCAGCCGTCTGTTGACCCTGGATGGGCCAACCGGCGCCTTGGCCCACCGTCAATTCACTGATTTGCTTGAGCATTTGCGCCCGGGCGATCTGATGGTGTTCAACAATACCCGGGTGATTCCGGCCCGTCTGTTCGGTCAGAAGGCTTCCGGCGGCAAGCTGGAAATCCTCGTCGAGCGGGTGCTGGACAGCCACCGTGTGCTGGCCCATGTGCGCTCCAGCAAGTCGCCCAAGCCTGGGTCGAAGATCCTCATCGACGGCGGTGGCGAAGCCGAGATGCTGGCGCGCCATGACACGCTCTTCGAGCTGGGCTTTGCCGAAGAAGTGCTGCCGCTGCTGGACCGGGTCGGGCACATGCCGTTGCCTCCTTATATAGACCGTCCGGATGAAGGCGCCGATCGCGAGCGTTACCAGACCGTGTACGCCCAGCGCCTGGGCGCGGTGGCGGCACCGACCGCCGGGCTGCATTTCGACCAGCCGCTGCTGGAGGCCATTGCCGCCAAGGGCGTGGAGACCGCGTTCGTCACCCTGCACGTGGGGGCTGGTACCTTCCAGCCGGTGAGGGTCGAGCGCATCGAAGATCACCATATGCACCATGAGTGGCTGGAAGTCGGCCAGGACGTGGTGGATGCAGTTGCTGCGTGCCGGGCTCGCGGTGGCCGGGTGGTGGCAGTGGGCACCACCAGCGTGCGCTCCCTGGAAAGCGCCGCGCGCGATGGCGTGCTCAAGCCGTTCAGTGGCGACACCGACATCTTTATCTACCCGGGCCGGCCGTTCCATGTGGTCGATGCCCTGGTGACCAACTTCCATCTGCCGGAATCCACGCTGTTGATGCTGGTTTCGGCGTTCGCCGGCTATCCCGAAACCATGGCCGCCTATCGCGCCGCGGTGGAAAATGGATACCGCTTTTTCAGCTACGGTGATGCGATGTTCATCACCCGTAATCCCGCGCCGACCGCTCCCAAGGATCTGGCCCCCGAGGAAACTGTATGAGTCGCACTTGTCGTATGTCCTTCGAGCTCCTGGCCACTGATGGCAAGGCTCGTCGCGGTCGCCTGACCTTCCCCCGCGGCACGGTGGAAACCCCGGCCTTCATGCCGGTGGGCACCTATGGCACGGTCAAGGGCATGCTGCCGCGGGATATCGTCGCTACCGGCGCCGAAATTATCCTCGGCAACACCTTCCACCTGTGGCTGCGCCCGGGCACGGAAGTGATCAAGGCCCACGGTGACCTGCATGATTTCATGCAGTGGAAAGGCCCGATTCTGACCGACTCCGGTGGCTTCCAGGTGTTCAGCCTGGGTGCCATGCGCAAGATCAAGGAAGAGGGCGTGACCTTCGCCTCGCCGGTGGACGGCGCCAAGGTGTTCATGGGCCCGGAAGAGTCGATGCAAGTGCAGCGCGACCTGGGTTCGGACATCGTGATGATCTTCGACGAATGCACGCCGTACCCGGCTGATGAAGACGTGGCGCGGATCTCCATGGAGCTGTCCCTGCGCTGGGCCCAGCGCTCGAAGAATGCCCACGGCGACAACACCGCGGCGCTGTTCGGTATCGTCCAGGGCGGCATGCACCAGGACCTGCGCATGCGCTCCCTGGAAGGCCTGGACAAGATCGGCTTCGACGGCCTGGCCATTGGCGGCCTGTCGGTGGGCGAGCCCAAGCATGAAATGATCAAGGTCCTGGACTACCTGCCAGGCCAGATGCCAGCCGACAAACCTCGTTACCTTATGGGAGTTGGCAAGCCGGAAGATCTGGTTGAGGGTGTGCGCCGCGGTGTGGACATGTTCGATTGCGTGATGCCAACCCGCAATGCCCGCAATGGGCATCTGTTCATCGATACAGGCGTGCTGAAGATCCGTAACGCGTTCCATCGCCATGATGATTCGCCGCTGGACCCAACTTGTGATTGCTACACCTGCCAGAACTTCTCCCGTGCTTATCTGCACCACTTGGACAAGTGTGGGGAAATGCTCGGGAGTATGCTCAATACCATCCATAATTTGCGCCATTACCAGCGTCTTATGGCTGGTTTGCGCGAGGCTATTCAACAAGGTACATTGGCCGCCTTTGTCGATTCCTTCTATGCCAAACGCGGGTTACCCGTGCCGCCTTTAGAGTAAGTTCTAAAGACGTTAAGACACTAATTCTGAAATTATCGGAGTGTTAAATGAGCTTTTTGATCCCTGCCGCGTATGCGGACGCCGCTGCACCTGCCGCTGCCGGTCCTGCCGGCACTGGTTTCGAGTGGATTTTCCTGATCGGCTTCCTGGCCATCTTCTATCTGATGATCTGGCGCCCACAGGCCAAGCGCGCCAAAGAGCAGAAGAACCTGCTGGGTAGCCTGCAGAAAGGCGACGAAGTTGTGACCACCGGCGGTATTGCCGGCAAGATCAACAAAGTGACCGACGACTTCGTGGTTCTGGAAGTGTCGGACTCCGTTGAACTGAAGTTCCAGAAGGGCGCGATCGCTGCCACGCTGCCAAAAGGCACGCTGAAAGCGATCTAAGTTTCATCTTTTACCAATCGACGGGGCGCGCAAGGCGCCCCGCGTCATAAACGGGCGGCGTGATGCTGAACAAATATCCTCTGTGGAAGTACCTACTGATCCTGGCGGTGCTGGCGATCGGTTTTATTTATTCCGCTCCCAATCTATACCCTGATGATCCGGCCATTCAGGTCAGCGGCGCGAGTACCGCGTTGCAGGTTACTCAGGCGGATCTGGATCGTGCGAGCAAAGCGCTCACCGACGCCGGCATCAACGTCAAGGCTTCTTCCATTGCCGCCAACGGCAAGGGTGGCCTGCTGCGCTTGACCAACAAGGAAGACCAGCTTCCGGCCAAGGATGTAGTGCGCAAGGCGCTGGGCGATGACTATGTGGTGGCGTTGAACCTGGCGCAAACCACTCCGCAATGGCTGCGCAACCTCGGTGCGCACCCGATGAAACTGGGTCTGGACTTGTCCGGTGGTGTGCACTTCCTGCTGGAAGTGGACATGGACAAAGCCCTCGACGCCCGCCTGAAAGTCTATGAAGGCGACGTCAAGAGCCTGCTGCGCAAAGAGCGCCTGCGCTATCGCAGCCTGCCGCAGCTCAATGGCGCCATCCAGCTGGGCTTCAGCGATGAAGACAGCCGTGAGCAGGCCCGTTCGCTGATCCGCAAGAACTTCAATGATTTCGATATCGTACCGGCCGACCTCAATGGCCAACCGGTGCTGCGTCTGGCGATGACCCCAGCCAAGCTGGCGGAAATCCGCGAATACTCCATCAAGCAGAACTTGACCACCGTGCGTAACCGGGTCAACGAGCTGGGTGTGGCCGAGCCTCTGGTTCAGCGCCAGGGTGCCAACCGTATCGTGGTTGAGCTGCCGGGCGTGCAGGACACCGCTGAAGCCAAGCGGATCCTGGGCAAGACCGCCAACCTGGAGTTCCGTCTGGCCGCCGAGCCGGGTGCTTCCAAGGCGACTTCCGAGTCCTTCGAATTCCGTGAGGGCAATCGTCCTCCAGCGCAGATCGAGCGTGGCCTGATCATCACCGGTGACCAGGTGACCGATGCCCAGGCCGGTTACGACGAGCATGGCCGCCCACAGGTGAACATCAAGCTTGATGGCCACGGTGGCGAGCTGATGAACCGTTCGACCCGCAGCAACGTCGGCCGCAGCATGGCGGTGATCTTCATCGAGCAGAAGCCGATCACCACCTATACCAAGCAGGTGGTCGACGGCGTCGAGAAGGACGTGCCGGTCCAGGCGTTCAAGGAAGAGAAGAAGATCATCAGCCTGGCGACCATTCAGTCGCCGCTGGGCAGTCAGTTCCGTATCACTGGCCTCAATGGCCAGGGCGAGTCCTCCGAACTGGCGCTGCTGTTGCGTGCCGGTGGTCTGGCGGCGCCGATGTACTTCGCTGAAGAGCGCACAATCGGTCCGAGCCTGGGTGCTGACAACATCACCAAGGGTATCGATGCGTCGCTGTGGGGCATGCTGTTCGTGTCGCTGTTCATAATCGCCATCTACCGCTTCTTCGGGGTGATCGCCACTGTGGCGCTGGCCTTGAACATGGTGTTGCTGCTGGCCCTGATGTCCCTGCTGGGGGCTACGCTGACCCTGCCGGGTATCGCCGGTATCGTGCTGACCATGGGCATGGCGGTGGACGCCAACGTGCTGATCTTCTCGCGGATACGTGAAGAGATCGCCGCCGGCATGACCGTGCAGCGAGCAATCAACGAAGGCTTCGGCCGGGCATTCACCGCGATTCTGGACTCCAACCTGACCACATTGCTGGTGGGTGGCATCCTCTTTGCCATGGGCACCGGCCCGGTCAAGGGCTTTGCGGTGACCATGTCCCTCGGGATCTTTACCTCGATGTTCACGGCCATCTGGCTGACCCGCGCGATGGTCAACCTGATCTTCGGCGGTCGTGACTTCAAGAAGTTGTGGATTTAAGGGGCTGCCATGTTACGTACTATTAACTTCATGGGCGTGCGCAACGTTGCGTTCGGCGTCACTGTGCTGCTCACCATCCTGGCGTTGTTCAGCTGGTTCCACAAAGGCTTGAACTACGGTCTGGACTTCACCGGCGGCACGCTCATCGAGCTGACCTACGAGCGTCCGGCGGATGTGATGAAGGTGCGTTCGCAGCTGAACGACGCCGGTTATCACGAAGCCATCGTGCAGAGCTTCGGTGCGACCACCGACCTGCTGGTGCGGATGCCGGGCGAAGACCCGCAACTGGGCCACCAGGTGGCTGAAGCGCTACAGAAGGTTGGCGGTGACAACCCGGCGCAGGTCAAGCGCGTCGAGTTCGTCGGCCCGCAGGTGGGTGAAGAGCTGCGCGACCAGGGTGGCCTCGGCATGCTCATGGCGCTGGGCGGCATCCTCATCTATCTGGCGTTCCGCTTCCAGTGGAAGTTCGCGGTCGGTGCCATCGTCTCGCTGATCCACGACGTGATCGTGACCGTGGGCATCCTCTCGTTTTTCCAGATCACCTTCGACCTGACGGTGCTGGCGGCGGTGCTGGCGATCATCGGTTACTCGCTCAACGACACCATCGTGGTGTTCGACCGGGTGCGTGAGAACTTCCGTGTGCTGCGCAAGGCCAGCCTGATCGAGAACATCAACATCTCGACCACCCAGACCCTGCTGCGCACCATGGCCACTTCGATCTCCACCCTGCTGGCGATCGTGGCCCTGCTGTTCTTCGGTGGCGACAACCTGTGGGGCTTCTCCATCGCCCTGTTCGTCGGTGTATTGGCGGGTACCTACTCGTCGATCTACATCGCCAACGTGGTGCTGATCTGGCTGAACCTGAACAGTGAAGACCTGATTCCTCCGGCCAATACCGAGAAGGAAGTGGACGACCGTCCTTGATGGCCTGACCTGTTCCGGCTGTCAGTTAAAAAGGCGCGAGTGTTGAACTCGCGCCTTTTTTTTTGCTCCAAGGCTGGGAGAAGCGCGGGCTTTTGACCCGCATGTATGGTCAGGAGGTTCACGTGAACAAGTCGTTGCTGGTTGGTGCGGTATTGGGTGCTGTCGGTGTCACCGCCGGGGGTGCTGTTGCCACCTACAGCCTGGTTAAAAGCGGCCCTGAGTATGCGCAAGTGCTGGCCGTTCAGCCGGTCAAGCAACAGATCAAGACCCCGCGGGAGGTCTGCAAGGACGTCGCCGTGACCCGGCAGCGTCCGGTCAAGGATGAGCATCAGATCCTGGGCACCGTGGCTGGCGCAGTGGGCGGTGGCCTGTTGGGTAGCATGATCGGTAATGGCAATGGCAAGAAACTCGCCACGGTTGCCGGTGCTGTTGGTGGGGGCTATGCGGGGAACAAGGTGCAGGAAGGCATGCAGGAGCGTGATACCTACACCACTACGCAGACTCGCTGTAACACGGTCAATGACATCAGTGACAAGATCGTTGGTTATGACGTGAAGTACGACCTGGGTGGCAAGCAGGGCCAGGTGCGTATGGATCGGGATCCGGGCAACCAGATTCCGGTGGATAAAGAAGGGCACCTGATTCTCGGTCAGAACCAGAATCAGCCCGGCCAGTAACCCTCAATTGCAGGAGCCTGTTTGCCGGCGAAGGCGATTTCAAGGTCCCATTCGCCGGCAAGCTGGCTTCTACGGCAATTGCGGGCATAAAAAAAGCACCCCTCGGGGTGCTTTTTTTGTCGCTGGTGCTTAGCGCTTCAGCGAAGCCGGCAGGTGCGGCTGGATGGCGGTCAGAACTGCCTTGAAGCATTTGGTGTTGCCGGCCACGACGTGGCCTTTTTCCAGGAAGTCGTGACCGCCGGTGAAGTCGCTCACCAGGCCGCCGGCCTCCTGGATCAACAGGGCGCCTGCTGCCATGTCCCATTCGGACAGGCCCGATTCCCAGAAGGCGTCAAAGCGACCGGCGGCGACGTAGGCCAGGTCCAGGCTTGCTGCGCCAGCGCGACGGATGCCTGCAGTCTGGCCAACCAGGGCGCGGAACATGCCCAGGTAGTTGTCCAGGTTGTCCATCTGGTCGTCACGGAAGGGGAAGCCGGTGCCCAGCAGGGCGCCGTCCAGGCTGGTGCGGCCGCTGACCCGCAGGCGACGACCGTTCAGCTGGGCACCGCGGCCACGGCTGGCGGTGAATTCTTCCTGGCGAACCGGGTCCAGAACCACGGCGTGTTCCAGGCGGCCACGGTATTTGCAGGCGATGCTCACGGCAAAGTGCGGGATGCCGCGCAGGAAGTTGGTGGTGCCGTCCAGTGGGTCGATGATCCACAGGTAGTCTTCGCCTTCGCCGCTGCCGGCGTGCAGGCCGGTTTCTTCGCCGAGGATGGCGTGGGTCGGGTAGGCTTTGCGCAGCGCGTCGATGATCTTCTGCTCGGCAGCGCGATCAACTTCGGATACGTAGTCTTTGGCGTCTTTTTCGTCGACCTTGATGGTATCCAGGCGCTCGATGGAGCGGAAAATCAATTCACTGGCGCTGCGGGCGGCGCGCAGCGCGATATTCAGCATTGGCTGCATGGATAGGTCACCTAAGGTTGTTAAAGAAAGCCGAGCATTCTAGCAGAAAACTTTTGCAGATGAAGGTCGGCGTTCGCTTTGATTGCATTGATCCGCTGTGTGGCGCATTTCGTCAGCGGGTATTGGCCGCTCCTGTCGCGGGCTCTCAATAAGGCAGCGGAATTGGCAGATGGTTATTTTTGAGGCGGTGGTGCAGCCTGTTCTGTAATATTTGCTCCCCCTTCCCGTGTCCGAGAGCGCCTCCCTTGCTGCAGAACATTCGTGTCGTCCTGGTCAATACCAGTCATCCGGGCAATATCGGCGGGGCTGCGCGTGCCATGAAGAACATGGGCTTGTCGCGGCTGGTGCTGGTGGAGCCGCGGGTATTTCCGTCTCATGAGGCGGATGCGCGGGCTTCTGGTGCCACCGATATTCTCGAAAATGCCCAGGTGGTGGCGACGCTGGAGGATGCTCTGGCGGGTTGCACCCTGGTGTTCGGCACCAGTGCTCGTGATCGGCGCATTCCCTGGCCGCTGCTGGATCCCCGCGAGTCGGGCCTCAAGGTCGTGGAGGAGGCCGGGCAGGGGGCGCAGATCGCTCTGGTGTTCGGTCGTGAAGATTCCGGCCTGACCAATGACGAACTGCAGCGATGTCATTTCCATGTGCATATCCCGTCGGATCCGGAGTTTAGCTCGTTGAACCTGGCCACGGCGGTGCAAGTGCTGACCTATGAAGTGCGCATGTCCTGGTTGGCAGCCCAGGGGCGGCCGAGCAAGGTGGAGAAGGATGAGGTGGCGTCGCCGCGCAGTGATGAGCTGGCAACCATGGATGAGCTGGAGCGGTTCTACGAGCACCTGCAGCAAACCCTGGTGGCCATCGACTTCCTCGATCCGGAGAAACCTCGACACTTGATGGCGCGCTTGCGTCGGTTGTACGGTCGCAGCTCGGTCAGTCGGGCGGAAGTGAATATATTGCGAGGTATCCTCACGGAAACCCAGAAAGCGGCTCGTGGGGAGCTACAGAAGCGGAAGGATCAGTGATGTTCGAACGTCTGCGTGAAGATATCCAAAGTGTTTTCCATCGTGACCCGGCTGCGCGCAACGCCTTTGAGGTGCTGACCTGCTACCCGGGGATGCATGCGATCTGGATCCATCGCCTGTCCGGCGCCTTGTGGGGGATGGGCTGGAAGTGGCTGGCGCGGCTGGTCTCGAACTTCGGGCGCTGGCTGACCGGGATCGAGATTCATCCGGGGGCCAAGGTCGGTCGTCGCTTCTTTATTGACCATGGAATGGGCATCGTCATTGGCGAAACCGCCGAGATCGGTGATGACGTCACGCTTTACCAGGGGGTGACCCTGGGTGGCACCAGTTGGAATAAAGGCAAGCGCCACCCGACCCTGGAAGATGGTGTGGTGGTGGGGGCTGGCGCCAAGGTGCTGGGGCCGTTCACGGTCGGGGCCGGGGCCAAGGTCGGTTCCAATGCCGTGGTGACCAAGGCGGTGCCGGCCGGTGCGACCGTAGTGGGGATTCCGGGGCGGATCATCATGAAATCCAATGATGAGCAGGAAGCCAAGCGCAAGGCCATGGCGGAAAAGCTCGGCTTCGATGCCTATGGCGTCAGCGAAGACATGCCTGACCCCGTGGCGCGGGCCATTGGTCAGTTGCTTGATCACCTGCAAGCGGTCGATGGTCGTCTGGAGGGGATGTGTGGCGCGCTGAAGGATCTGGGCAGTGACTACTGCGCCAAGGACTTGCCTGCCCTGCGTGAAGAAGACTTTGCTGAAGTCAAGGGCAAGGGCGACAGCCAGGTCGGCTGATGCCCCGCAAACCGGCTTCTCCTGCAGGAGCCGGTTTGCCGGCGAAAAAGCCCCTGAGATGCCATAAGCGACCCGCGGGTCAGTTGTTGCCATCGCGCTGTGCCATTACGTCGCAGACTTTGCTATGATTCGCGCGCTCTTTTGCGGGTAAATCCGACTAAAGTAGTTGGTCTTATAGTTGACCTGATTACTCGGGTATTGCATACTCGCCTCCATTCCGAAACTCCGTGGTACTTGTCCATGCGACTGACTACTAAAGGCCGATACGCCGTGACCGCCATGCTCGATCTGGCGTTGCACGCGCAACATGGCCCGGTCTCCCTGGCCGATATCTCCGAGCGCCAAGGCATTTCCCTGTCCTATCTCGAACAGCTTTTCGCCAAATTGCGCCGTAGCAATCTGGTGTCCAGCGTCCGGGGTCCTGGTGGCGGCTATCAGCTGTCCCGCGACATGCAGGGGATCCAGGTGGCCCAGGTGATCGATGCGGTGAACGAATCGGTCGATGCAACCAAATGCCAGGGGCTGGGTGATTGCCATGCCGGCGACACCTGCCTGACGCACCACCTGTGGTGCGATCTGAGCCTGCAGATCCACGAATTTCTAAGCGGTATCAGCTTGGCTGACCTTGTCACTCGCCGTGAGGTGCAAGAAGTAGCCCAGCGTCAGGACCAGCGCCGTTGTAATGGCAAGGCGCCGCGCCTGGACAAGATTGAAGCGTCCGCCGTCGAATGACAGCCAAAGAGCTAGCGGCACGCCAGCCAGCCTGATTTAGGAGAGAGTCCATGAAATTGCCGATTTACCTTGATTACTCAGCGACCACCCCGGTTGATCCGCGCGTCGCGCAGAAAATGAGTGAATGCCTGCTGGTCGACGGGAACTTCGGTAACCCGGCGTCCCGCTCCCACGTGTTTGGCTGGAAAGCCGAAGAATCGGTGGAAAACGCCCGTCGCCAAGTGGCCGACCTGGTTAACGCCGACCCGCGTGAAATCGTCTGGACTTCCGGTGCTACCGAATCCGACAACCTGGCAATCAAGGGTGTCGCGCATTTCTACCACACCAAGGGCAAGCACCTGATCACCTCGAAGATCGAGCACAAGGCTGTCCTGGACACCATGCGCCAACTCGAGCGTGAAGGCTTCGAAGTGACCTACATCGAGCCGGGCGAAGACGGCCTCATCACTCCGGCCATGGTCGAAGCAGCCCTGCGTGACGACACCATCCTGGTTTCGATCATGCATGTGAACAACGAGATCGGCACCATCAACGACATCGCTGCCATCGGCGAGCTGACCCGCTCCAGGGGCGTGTTGTTCCACGTCGACGGCGCTCAGTCCACCGGCAAGGTCGACATCGACCTGCAGGCCCTGAAGGTCGACCTGATGTCCTTCTCCGCCCACAAGACCTACGGCCCGAAAGGGATCGGCGCGCTGTACGTCAGCCGCAAGCCGCGGGTGCGCCTGGAAGCAACCATGCACGGCGGTGGTCACGAACGCGGCATGCGTTCCGGCACCCTGGCTACTCACCAGATCGTCGGCATGGGCGAAGCCTTCCGCGTGGCCAAGGAAGACATGGCCGCCGAGAACCTGCGCATCAAGGCCCTGAGCGACCGCTTCTACAAGCAGGTCGAGCACCTGGAAGAGCTGTACATCAACGGCAGCATGACTGCCCGCGTACCGCACAACCTGAACCTGAGCTTCAACTACGTTGAAGGCGAGTCGCTGATCATGGCCCTCAAGGACCTGGCAGTGTCTTCCGGTTCGGCCTGTACTTCGGCCTCCCTGGAGCCTTCCTACGTGCTGCGTGCCCTGGGTCGCAACGACGAGCTGGCTCACAGCTCGATCCGCTTCACCTTCGGCCGCTTCACCACTGAAGAAGAAATCGATTACGCGGCGCAGAAAGTCTGCGAAGCCGTTACCAAGCTGCGCGCTCTGTCGCCGCTGTGGGACATGTACAAAGATGGCGTCGATATCTCGAAGATCGAGTGGGCGGCGCACTGAATATAAGTCGCCGCACAGGGTTCTGTAGAGCGTACCGATAACGGCGATTTGCAGAACCCAAGAGCGACTCTCTGATGAGTGAGGATTAAGAATCATGGCTTACAGCGAAAAGGTCATCGACCACTACGAGAACCCGCGCAACGTCGGCAAGATGAACGCGGAAGATCCGGATGTCGGCACCGGCATGGTCGGCGCTCCTGCCTGCGGCGACGTGATGCGCCTGCAGATCAAGGTCAATGAGCAGGGCATCATCGAAGACGCCAAGTTCAAGACCTATGGCTGCGGTTCCGCCATTGCTTCCAGCTCCCTGGCCACTGAGTGGATGAAGGGCAAGACCCTGGATGAAGCCGAAACCATCAAGAACACCCAGCTGGCTGAAGAGCTGGCCCTGCCTCCCGTGAAGATTCACTGCTCGGTACTCGCCGAAGACGCCATCAAGGCCGCCGTACGCGACTACAAGCAGAAGAAAGGCCTGATCTGACCGATCGGCTTTCACAGATTTGGCGACAAGTAAGGAGTCACGATGGCTATCAGCATGACAGAAGCGGCTGCTCAACACGTGCGACGCTCCCTCAACGGGCGCGGCAAGGGTGATGGGATTCGTCTGGGTGTTCGCACCACGGGCTGTTCCGGCCTTGCCTACGTGCTGGAGTTCGTCGACGAGATTGGCGAGGACGATCAGGTATTCGAGAGTCACGGCGAGAAAGTGATCATCGATCCGAAAAGCCTGACCTATCTGGACGGCACCGAACTTGATTTCGTCAAGGAAGGGTTGAACGAAGGCTTCAAGTTCAACAACCCCAACGTGCGCGGTGAGTGTGGCTGCGGCGAAAGCTTCAACATCTGAGGCTTGTCGTGGGTACTCCTTGTCATTTCGCTTTATTTGAGCTGCAACCGAGCTTCCGCCTGGATCTCGAGCAGTTGGCCGCGCGCTACCGCGAGTTGGCGCGTGGGGTTCATCCAGACCGTTTTGCCGATGCTTCCGAGCGCGAGCAGCGCCTGGCCCTGGAGCAGTCGGCAAGCCTCAACGAGGCTTACCAGACCCTCAAGAGCCCGCCCAAGCGCGCCCGTTACCTGCTGGCTTTGAATGGCGGCGAGTTGCCGTTGGAAGTCACGGTGCATGATCCGGAGTTTCTTCTGCAGCAGATGCAATGGCGCGAAGAGCTCGAGGATTTGCAGGACAGCGCCGACCTGGCCGGAGTGGCGGCATTCAAGCGTCGGCTCAAGACAGCCCAGGATGAACTGAATGAAAGCTTCGCAGCCTGTTGGGATGATGCGGCGCAACGCGAGCAGGCCGAGCGCCTGATGCGGCGCATGCAGTTCCTCGACAAGCTCACCTACGAAGTGCGCCAGTTAGAAGAGCGCCTCGACGATTAACCCAGTGCCGCTCCGGTCGCACGCCTGATATACAGATAAGTCCAGATAAGCATGGCCCTACTGCAGATCGCCGAACCCGGCCAAAGTCCTCAACCGCACCAGCGTCGCCTGGCTGTGGGGATCGACTTGGGCACTACCAATTCGCTGGTCGCTGCCTTGCGCAGTGGTCTTTCCGAGCCGCTGGCCGACGCGCAGGGGCAGGTGATTCTGCCGTCCGCGGTGCGTTATCACGCCGACCGCGTCGAGGTGGGCGAGTCGGCCCGCCTGGCTGCACCTACCGACCCTTTGAACACCGTGCTTTCGGTCAAGCGCCTGATGGGGCGTGGCCTGTCCGACGTCAAGCAGCTGGGTGAGCAACTGCCCTATCGCTTCGTCGAGGGCGAGTCGCACATGCCGTTCATCGAGACCATCCAGGGGCCGAAAAGCCCGGTGGAAGTATCGGCTGAAGTGCTCAAGGTGTTGCGTCAGCGTGCTGAGGCGGCCCTGGGTGGCGAGCTGGTAGGTGCGGTCATCACCGTTCCTGCCTATTTCGACGACGCCCAGCGTCAAGCCACCAAGGATGCGGCCAAGCTGGCCGGCCTGAATGTGCTGCGCCTGCTCAACGAGCCGACCGCGGCGGCTGTGGCTTATGGTCTGGATCAGCACGCCGAAGGCGTGGTGGCGATCTATGACTTGGGTGGCGGCACCTTCGATATTTCCATTCTGCGCCTGACCGGCGGCGTCTTCGAAGTCTTGGCTACCGGTGGCGATACTGCTCTGGGCGGCGATGACTTCGATCACGCCATTGCCGGCTGGATCATCGAGGGCGCGGGCCTGTCCGCCGACCTCGACCCGGGTACCCAGCGCAGTCTGTTGCAAGCCGCTTGTGCAGCCAAGGAAGCCTTGACCGGCGCCGCGTCCGTGGAAGTGGTGTATGGCGATTGGCGTGCCACCCTGACTCGCGACGCCTTCGACGCCCTGATCGAGCCGATGGTTGCCCGCAGCCTCAAGGCCTGTCGTCGTGCTGTACGCGATTCCAATGTCGAATTGGATGAAGTGCAGGCGGTGGTCATGGTGGGCGGTTCGACCCGTGTGCCGCGTGTGCGTGAGGCGGTGGCTGAAATGTTCGGTCGCCAGCCGTTGACCGAGATCGATCCGGATCAAGTGGTGGCCATTGGGGCCGCGATCCAGGCCGATACCTTGGCCGGCAACAAGCGCGAAGGCGGCGAATTGCTGCTGCTGGACGTGATTCCGCTGTCCCTGGGGTTGGAAACCATGGGCGGGCTGATGGAGAAGGTGATTCCGCGCAACACCACCATTCCGGTTGCCCGTGCCCAGGACTTCACCACCTACAAGGATGGCCAGACGGCCATGATGGTTCATGTGCTGCAAGGCGAGCGCGAGCTGATCAGCGACTGCCGCTCCCTGGCGCGTTTCGAATTGCGCGGCATCCCACCGATGGTGGCCGGTGCGGCGAAGATCCGCGTGACCTTCCAGGTCGACGCCGATGGCCTGCTCAGCGTTTCTGCGCGAGAGCTGGGTTCGGGCGTCGAAGCCAGCATCCAGGTCAAGCCATCCTACGGTCTGACCGACGGCGAGATCGCCAAGATGCTCAAGGATTCCTTCCAGTACGCCGGCGACGACAAGGTGGCCCGTGTACTGCGCGAGCAGCAGGTTGATGCTCAGCGCCTGATCGAGGCGGTGCAAGGTGCCTTGGACGCCGATGGCGAGCGTCTGCTGGACGCCGAAGAGCGCATGGTTATCGAGCTGCAGATGCAGGAATTGAGTGAATTGATGCGTGGCACCGATGGTTATGCCATCGAGCAGCAGACCAAGCGTCTGTCGCAAGTGACCGATGCCTTTGCTGCCCGACGCCTGGATTCGACGGTGAAAGCCGCGCTGGCGGGGCGCAACCTGAATGAAATCGAGGAATAACTGATGCCGCAGATCATTTTTCTGCCACACGCCGTGTTCTGTCCGGACGGCCTGGTTGTAGAGGTCGAGCCTGGCGTCTCGGTGCTCGAGGTGGCGCATGACAACCACATCGAGATCGAAAGTGCCTGTGGCGGCGTCTGTGCCTGCACCACCTGCCATTGCATCATTCGTGAAGGCTTCGACTCGCTGAACGAGGCTGACGAGCTGGAAGAAGACCTGCTGGACAAGGCCTGGGGCCTGGAAGCGCAGTCGCGCCTGTCCTGCCAGGCCATCGTCGGCGATGAAGACCTGACCGTCGAAATTCCAAAATACTCGCTCAACCATGCAGCCGAAGCGCCGCACTGATTTCAAGGAACTGGCATGAGCCTCAAGTGGGTTGATGTACTGGAAATCGCGATCCAACTGGCTGAGTCCAAGCCGGATGTGGATCCGCGTTATGTGAACTTTGTCGATCTGCACCAATGGGTTCTGGCACTGCCGGAGTTCAGCGACGATCCGGCTCGCGGAGGCGAGAAGGTTCTTGAAGCAATTCAGGCCGCCTGGATCGACGAAGCTGACTGAATCCGCGGGCTACGCAGTTAGGCAATCCCTATAAACCCGCGTATAATTCGCGGGTTTAATTTTTCGCTTTAATCACCGTTTCTGGAGTTACACCATGGCTGTTCAACGTACTTTCTCCATCATCAAGCCTGACGCTGTTGCAAAAAACGTTATCGGCAAGATCGTTTCCCGTTTTGAAGAAGCCGGCCTGCGCGTTGTAGCTTCGAAAATGAAGCAACTGTCCAAGGCTGAAGCTGAAGGCTTCTACGCTGAGCACAGCGAGCGTGGCTTCTTCGGCGAACTGGTTGCCTTCATGACTTCCGGCCCGGTTGTTGTTCAGGTTCTGGAAGGCGAAAACGCCATCGTTCGCAACCGTGAGCTGATGGGCGCCACCAACCCTAAAGAAGCTGCTGCCGGCACCATCCGTGCTGACTTCGCCGAGTCCATCGACGCCAACGCCGTTCACGGTTCGGACTCCGAAGCTGCCGCTGCTCGCGAAATCGCTTACTTCTTCGCAGCTACTGAAGTAACCGCTCGCTGAGTAAGGCTTGCGCGTGAGAGGTGAAACCATGACTGCATCGATCGGCAAAACTAACCTGTTGGGGCTTACTCAACCGGAAATGGAGAAATTCTTCGACTCAATCGGGGAGAAGCGTTTCCGTGCCGGTCAGGTAATGAAATGGATTCACCACTTTGGCGTCGATGATTTCGACGCCATGACGAATGTCGGCAAGGCCTTGCGCGAAAAGCTCAAGGCTGTTGCCGAGATTCGCGGTCCGGAAGTGGTCAGCGAGGACATCTCCAGCGACGGCACCCGTAAATGGGTGGTGCGCGTGGCGTCCGGCAGCTGCGTCGAGACCGTCTACATTCCCCAGGGCAAGCGCGGCACTCTGTGCGTTTCGTCCCAGGCGGGCTGTGCCCTGGATTGCAGTTTCTGCTCCACCGGCAAGCAAGGCTTCAATAGCAACCTCACCGCCGCCGAAGTCATCGGCCAGGTGTGGATTGCCAACAAATCCTTTGGCAGCGTCCCGGCGACCGTCGACCGTGCCATCACCAACGTGGTGATGATGGGCATGGGTGAGCCGCTGCTGAACTTCGACAACGTCATTGCTGCCATGCACCTGATGATGGACGACCTGGGCTACGGCATCTCCAAGCGCCGGGTGACCCTGTCGACCTCCGGCGTGGTGCCGATGATCGATGAGCTGGCCAAGCACATCGACGTCTCGCTGGCGTTGTCTCTGCACGCACCCAATGATGCGCTGCGCAACCAGCTGGTACCGATCAACAAGAAGTACCCGCTGAAGATGCTGCTCGAGTCCTGCCAGCGCTACATGTCGGCCCTGGGTGAGAAGCGTGTGCTGACCATCGAGTACACCCTCCTCAAAGACGTCAACGACAAGCTTGAGCACGCGGTGGAGATGATCGAGCTGCTCAAGGATGTACCGTGCAAGATCAACCTGATCCCGTTCAACCCGTTCCCGCATTCCGGGTACGAGCGTCCGAGCAACAATGCCATTCGTCGCTTCCAGGACCAGCTGCATCACGCCGGTTTCAACGTCACCGTGCGCACCACGCGTGGTGAAGACATCGATGCCGCCTGCGGTCAGTTGGTCGGGCAGGTGCTGGACCGCACCCGTCGTAGCGAACGCTATATCGCCGTGCGTGAGTTGAGCGCCGACGCCGATATGCCGCAAAGCGCCGCAACCCGTACCTGAGAGAGGATCTCCATGGCCCTGCGCTTTGCGCTGCTCCTGCTTGTTGCCAGCCTGTGTGCTGGCTGTGTTCTGTCGGGTGATTCCAACCCGATGAACACCAGCAAGGGGCGCGACGAGGCGCGCGAGGCGTATGTGCAGTTGGGCCTGGGCTACTTGCAGCAGGGCATGAGCGAGCGGGCCAAGGTGCCACTGAAGAAAGCCCTGGAACTGGCCCCCGCCGATGCCGACGCCAATGCTGCCCTTGCACTGGTGTTCCAGGCCGAGATGGAACCGGCCCTGGCCGACGAGCATTTTCGCCAGGCCCTGGCGGCGCGTCCGGAGAGTGCCCGGATCCTCAATAACTACGGCAGCTTTCTGTTCCAGGAAAAACGTTACAAAGAGGCTTATCAGCGCTTTGAGCAAGCCGCTGCTGATACTCTGTACCCCGAACGTTCCCGAGTGTTTGAAAACCTCGGCATGACCGCTTCAAGGCTCGGCCAGCGTGATCTGGCCCAGCTGCAGCTGGAAAAGGCCTTGCGTCTCAATCATCAACAGCCCCGTGCATTGCTGGAAATGGCTGAGTTGTCTTACGAAGACAGGCATTATGTGCCCGCGCGCGACTATTACGATCGTTTTAGCCTGCTCGGCGAGCAAAATGCACGTAGTCTATTGCTCGGCGTTCGGCTGGCAACGGTGTTCGAAGATCGCGACAAGGCCGCCAGTTACGGTCTGCAACTAAAACGACTTTATCCCGGTACGCCGGAATATCAGCAATACCTGTCGGAGCAATGATGAAAGCGGCCCATCCCGAAGTTCAAGCAGTGACTCGCGTAAACCCCGGTGAGACCCTGCGTCAGGCCCGCGAAAGCAATGGTTGGTCGCTGGCCGAAGTGGCCCACAAGCTCAACCTCACCGTGAGCTCCCTGAGCAACCTGGAAGCTGGCGCCTTCGACAAGCTGCCGGGGCACACTTTCGCCCGTGGCTATATTCGTGCCTACGCCAAATTGCTGGGCATGGATCAGGCGGTACTGGTCCAGGAGTTCGATCAATACACCGGTACCGACTCCCAGGGCAGCAGCGTCCATGCCCTGGGGCGCATCGAAGAGCCGGTGCGGGTTTCCCACACTATCTTGCGCATTGTCAGTTTGCTGCTGCTGGTGGCGGTGGTTGGTGGCGGTTTCATCTGGTGGCAGGATCAGTCCTCCCAGCGCGGCAAGGAGCCGGTCTCCCTGAGCCCCGAGCATGTCGAGGTCGAAGGCGCCGACGGCACTACCCAGATTCATCCTATCGACGAGCCCGAAGACCAAGCGGTTGCCGAGGGGCAGAGCGAGGCGCTGGACAACGCCGCTCAAAGCGAAGGCCAGGCAGCGAGCGAGACTCCTGCCGCCCCAGCCGTTTCGACCGCTCCGGCACCGGCTGCCACTGCGTCCGTCCCCGCAGCTCCCGTGCACAACGCGCCGGCTCCGGCGCCTGTCGCACCGGCTGCCGTGGCGCAAGCGCCTGTCACGCCGACCGCGCCTGCTGCTGCGGTTGCACCGGGCAGCGCTGCGGCAACTGCAGTTGCAGGCGCGGGCCAGGTACAGATCCAGTTCAGCGCCGACTGCTGGGCCCAGGTCATCGATGCCAACGGCAAGGTTCTGCTCAGCGCCCTCAAGCGCAAGGGTGAAAATGTCGATGTCAGCGGCAAGCCGCCTTTTGCCGTACGTCTGGGCTATGCCCGTGGCGCACAAATCACTTACAACGGTCAGGCGGTGGATATCGCCCCGTTCACCAGTGGCGAGACTGCTCGCCTGAAGTTAGGTCAATAAGTCATGCACGGCGAATCTCCAATCAAGCGTCGCGAATCCCGCAAGATCTGGGTCGGCTCGGTACCGGTCGGAGGCGATGCCCCGATTGCGGTGCAGAGCATGACCAACAGCGACACCAACGACGTGGCCGCAACCGTCGCCCAGATCAACCGCCTGGAAGCCGCCGGTGTCGATATCGTGCGGGTTTCGGTGCCGGACATGGACGCCGCCGAGGCGTTCGGCCGGATCAAGCAGCAGGTCAAGGTACCGCTGGTGGCCGACATCCACTTCGACTACAAGATCGCGCTGCGCGTGGCCGAACTGGGCGTCGATTGCCTGCGGATCAACCCGGGCAATATCGGTCGTGAAGACCGGGTACGCGCGGTGGTGGATGCTGCCCGTGATCGCGGGATCCCGATCCGTATCGGGGTCAACGCCGGTTCCCTGGAAAAAGACCTGCAGAAAAAATACGGCGAACCGACCCCGGCTGCATTGGTGGAGTCGGCGCTGCGTCACGTAGAGCACCTGGAACGCCTGAATTTCAAGGACTTCAAGGTCAGCGTGAAAGCCTCGGACGTGTTCATGGCCGTCGAGGCCTATCGCCTGCTGGCCAAGGAAATCATCCAGCCCCTGCACCTGGGGATCACCGAAGCCGGTGGTTTGCGTTCAGGCACAGTGAAATCCGCCGTCGGCCTCGGTATGCTGCTGGCCGAAGGAATTGGCGATACCATTCGCATTTCGCTGGCGGCCGACCCGGTCGAGGAAGTGAAGGTCGGCTACGACATTCTCAAGTCCCTGCACCTGCGTTCCCGTGGCATCAACTTCATCGCCTGCCCGAGCTGCTCGCGGCAGAACTTCGATGTGGTGAAAACCATGAACGAACTGGAAGGGCGGCTTGAAGACCTGTTGGTGCCGTTGGATGTTGCAGTGATCGGTTGCGTGGTCAACGGCCCGGGTGAAGCCAAAGAGGCGCACATCGGCCTGACCGGTGGTACACCGAACCTGATCTACATCGATGGCAAGCCGGCACAGAAACTGACCAATGACAATCTGGTGGACGAGCTTGAAAAGCTGATCCGGCAGAAGGCGGCCGAAAAGGTCGAGGCCGACGCAGCGCTGATCGCTCGCGGCTAACCGAACGTATTTAAGGATTTTTTGTGAGCAAGTCTCTGCAAGCCATTCGTGGCATGAATGACATCCTGCCCGAGCAGACGCCCCTGTGGCGTTATTTCGAGGGTACTGTGGCGCGCCTGCTGGATAACTACGGTTACAAGCAGATCCGCATGCCGATCGTCGAGTTCACCGAGCTGTTCAAGCGCTCCATCGGTGAAGTGACCGACATCGTCGAAAAAGAGATGTACACCTTCGAGGATCGCAACGGCGACTCCCTCACCCTGCGTCCGGAAGGCACCGCTGCCTGTGTCCGTGCAGTGCTGGAGCACGGCATTACCGGCGGTGGCCAGGTGCAGAAGCTGTGGTACATCGGCCCGATGTTCCGTCACGAGCGCCCGCAGAAAGGCCGTTATCGCCAGTTCCACCAGATCGGTTGCGAGGTATTCAACCTCGACGGGCCGGACATCGATGCTGAACTGATCGTGCTGACCTGGCGCCTGTGGGGCGAGCTGGGCATCCGTGATGCGGTCAAGCTCGAACTCAACAGCCTGGGTACCGCCGAAGCGCGCGCGCGCTATCGCGACGCGCTGGTGGAGTTCCTGTCGGCGCGCATGGACAAGCTGGACGAAGACAGCCAGCGCCGCCTGAAGACCAACCCGCTGCGGGTGCTGGATACCAAGAACCCGGACACTCAAGCCGTGCTGGTGGAGGCGCCCAAGCTGGCCGACTACCTGGACGAAGAGTCCCGCGTGCACTTCGAAGGCCTCAAGGCTCGCCTGGATGCTGCGGGTATCCCCTATGTGATCAACCCCAAGCTGGTGCGTGGGCTGGATTACTACAGCAAGACCGTTTTCGAATGGGTCACCGACAAGCTCGGTGCCCAGGGCACTGTCTGTGCCGGTGGCCGTTACGATGGCCTGGTGGAGCAGATGGGCGGCAAGCCTACCTCGGGCGTTGGCTTTGCCATGGGGATCGAGCGTCTGGTGCTGCTGCTGGAAACCCTGGAGCAGGTCCCGGAAGAAATCTCGCGCCAGGTCGACGTTTACCTCTGCGCCTTCGGTGAGGCCGCCGAACTGGCTGCGCTGGCGCTGAGCGAGCGTGTTCGCGATCAATTGCCGAACCTGCGTCTGCAGATCAATGCCGGTGCCGGCAGCTTCAAGAGCCAATTCAAGAAGGCCGACAAGAGCGGCGCGCTGTATGCGCTGATCCTCGGTGACGACGAACTGGCCCAGCAAGTGGTAGGTTTCAAACCCCTGCGTGGCCAGGGCGAACAACAAAGCATTGCCTGGGATGCACTCGCTGCGCACCTGGCCACCTGCGTCGTGCAGGGTTGAAGCTGTCAAACAGCCGATTTAGCGAATAAGGAGTATTGGGGTGTCGAGTACCGAAGATGAACAGCTGGCGGAATTGAAAGACTGGTGGCAGCGTAACGGCAAACCCCTGGTGACTGGCGGCCTGCTGGCCCTGGTTATCGTGTTCGGCTGGCAAGCCTGGCACAAGTATCAGAACAATCAGTCGCAAGGCGCTTCGGTGCTCTATCAGCAACTGCTGGAAACTACCCTGACGCCGGATGGCAAGCCGGATGCGGCTCGTGTTACGGACCTGGCGGGCAAGCTCAACAGCGAGTTCGGCGGTACTGCCTACGCGCAGTACGGCAACCTGTTCGTGGCCAAGGTGGCAGTAGACACCGGCAAGCTGGACGATGCAGCGGCACAGCTCAAGGCCGTGGCCGACAAGCCCGCCAACCCGACCCTGGGTGAAGTGGCGCGTCAGCGCCTGGCACAGGTACTGGCGGCGCAGAACAAGGCCGACGAGGCTCTGAAGCTGCTCGACGGCGATGCCGACAAGGCATTCCTGGCGACTCGTGAAGAACTCAAGGGCGATCTGCTGGTCCAGCTGGGCCGTGTGGACGAAGCCCATGCGGCATACCAAAAAGCCAAGGCGGCGCTCTCGGATGAAGCGGCAGTCGGTGGCCTACAAATCAAGCTGGACGACCTGGCCAAAGGGGATGCATGACGTGATCCGTTGGAAACATGCAGCATTGCTGGCTCTGGCCTTGTTGGCCGCGGGTTGCAGCAGCAACAGCAAGAAAGAACTGCCACCGGCGGAACTGGTCGACTTCAAAGAAGAAGTGGTCCTGCAGAAGCAGTGGAGCCGTTCGATCGGTGACGGTCAGGGCGAAACCTATAACATGCTGGTGCCAGCCATCGATGGTGACACCATCTATGCCGCTGACGTGACCGGCGTGGTGGTTTCCATGGATCGCATGAACGGCGACGTCAAATGGAAGAAAGATCTCGAACTGCCTGTTTCCGGCGCCGTGGGCGTGGGTTATGGGTTGGTCATGATCGGCACTCTGAAAGGCGAAGTGGTTGCCCTGGATGCCTCCAGCGGTGAAGAGAAATGGCGTGCCCGTGTGACCAGTGAAGTGCTGGCTCCGCCAGCTACCAACGGTGACGTGGTGGTGGTGCAGACTCAGGACGACCGCGTGATTGGCCTTGAAGCCAGCACCGGTCACCAGATCTGGCTCTACGACAGCACTCCAGCGGTGTTGACCCTGCGGGGCACCAGTGCGCCGTTGGCGACCAACCGTCTGGCCCTGGCCGGTCTATCCACCGGCAAGGTGGTCGCGCTGGATATTCGCAACGGCGTGCCGGTGTGGGAGCAGCGTGTAGCCATTCCACAAGGCCGTTCCGAACTGGATCGGGTCGTGGACATCGACGGTGGCCTGCTGCTGTCCGGTGGCACCCTGTACGTTGCCAGCTACCAGGGGCGTGTGGTTGCCCTGGACCTGGAGAGCGGCCGTCCGCTGTGGCAGCGTGATGCTTCCAGCTACGCCGGTGTGGCCCAAGGGTTCGGCAGCGTTTATGTCAGCCTGTCCTCGGGTACCGTGGAAGGCGTGGACGAGCGTTCGACTACCGCGCTGTGGAGCAACGACTCCCTGGCTCGCCGCCAACTGTCGGCACCGGAAGTCTTCTCCAGCTACGTAGCCGTGGGCGACCTGGAAGGTTACCTGCACCTGCTGAGCCAGGTTGACGGTCGCTTCGTCGGTCGTACGCGCATCGATAGCGACGGCCTGCGTGCTCGTCCGCTGGTGGTGGGCGACATGATTTATGTGTATGGCAACAGCGGCAAACTGGAAGCCCTGACCATCAAGTAATGGTTTGACTATGCTTGGGGTGATCCCCAAGCGAACTGCAGGAGCGAGCGTGCTCGCGATGGATGCCAGGTGACGCCAGCTTGCTGGACGAGCGCGGCGCCATGGAGTTAATCGCGAGCACGCTCGCTCCTACAGTGCTGCCCCGAGCACCAGCCGCTGCCTCGCAGCGGCTTTTGTATTTTCTGAATTAACGCAGTGGAGAGCCGCATGGTTCCCGTAATCGCCCTGGTGGGCCGACCTAACGTCGGCAAGTCCACCTTGTTCAACCGCCTGACTCGGACTCGCGACGCCATTGTCGGCGACCTGTCCGGTCTGACCCGTGATCGCCAATACGGTGAGGCCAAGTGGCAAGGGCGTACCTATATTCTGATCGACACCGGCGGTATCTCCGGTGACGAGCATGGCATGGATGAAAAGATGGCCGAGCAGTCGCTGCTGGCCATCGAAGAAGCTGATGTGGTGTTGTTCCTGGTGGACGCCAAGGCCGGGTTTACCGCGGCCGACCAGATGATCGGCGAGCACCTGCGCAAACGTAACAAGACTTCCTACGTGATCGCCAACAAGGTCGACAACATCGACCCGGACATGGCCCGCGCCGAGTTCGCGCCGCTGGGCATGGGCGATGCCATCCCGATCGCCGGTGCTCATGGCCGCGGTATCACCCAGATGCTGGAAATCGCCCTGAGCGAATTCCCCAAGGATGACGCTGACGAGCCGGAAGAAGGCGAGGAAGAGATCGTTGCCGAGGGTGAGGAAGCCAAGCGCATTCCGGGCCCGAGCGAGAAGGACGGGATCAAGATCGCCATCATCGGTCGTCCCAACGTCGGCAAGTCGACCCTGGTCAACCGCATGCTCGGTGAAGACCGGGTGATCGTCTATGACCAGCCCGGCACCACCCGCGACAGTATCTACATCCCGTTCGAGCGCAACGACGAGAAGTACACCCTGATCGACACCGCCGGTGTGCGCAAGCGCGGCAAGATCCACGAGGAAGTCGAAAAGTTCTCGGTGGTCAAGACGCTGCAGGCGATCAAGGACGCCAACGTGGTGATCTTCGTCATGGACGCCCGCGAAGGTGTGGTGGACCACGACCTGAACCTGCTGGGCTTTGCCCTGGAAGCCGGTCGGGCCCTGGTGATCGCCCTGAACAAGTGGGACGGCATGCAGCCGAGCGAGCGCGACTATGTGAAGACCGAGCTGCAACGCCGGCTGTTCTTCGTCGACTTCGCCGATATCCACTTCATCTCGGCGCTGCACGGTACCGGTGTGGGCAACCTCTACCAGTCGGTGCAGAACTCCTTCAAGTCGGCGGTAACCCGCTGGCCCACCAGCCGCCTGACGCAGATCCTCGAAGATGCCGTTGGCGAGCACGCGCCGCCCATGGTCAACAATCGCCGGATCAAACTGCGCTACGCCCACTTGGGTGGTGCCAACCCGCCGCTGATCGTGATCCACGGCAACCAGGTGGAGAAGGTGCCCAAGTCTTATGTGCGCTATCTGGAAAACACCTACCGCCGAGTCTTGAAGCTGGTAGGTACGCCGATCCGCATCGAGTTCAAGGGCGGCGAGAACCCGTACGAAGGCAACAAGAACACGCTGACCGACCGCCAGGTCAACAAGAAGCGTCGCTTGATGTCGCACCACAAGAAGGCCGACAAGAAGCGCCGCGACAAGCGCTGACCGGCTTAGGGGCCGGCTTGCCGGTGAAGCTCCGGACCTGCTTCAGAGCTTCGCTGGCAAGCCAGTTCCTACGGGATCTGTGTGGATAAGAGGGCGCCCCGGGCGCCCTTTTTCATGCCTGGCGTTTGGGCTATTCTCGGGGACCTCCGCGCCGCCGTAGTGCGGACTGCTCAGCAGGGAATCCTCATGATCATCAGTAAGTTGCCGAATGTCGGCACCACCATCTTCACGCAAATGTCCCAGCTCGCGGTGGAAACCGGAGCGCTCAACCTGTCCCAGGGCTTTCCTGATTTCGATGGCCCGCAAGCCCTGCGTGATGCGCTTGGCTGGCATGCCGCCAATGGCCATAACCAGTACGCACCCATGACCGGCCTACCGGCACTGCGCCAGCAGGTCGCCGCGAAAATCGCCCGCAGCTATGGCGTCCAGGTCGATGCGGACGCTGAGGTGACCATCACCCCCGGTGCGACCCAGGCAATCTTCTGTGCCATCCAGGCGGTGATCCAGCGCGGTGACGAAGTCATTGTGTTCGACCCCAGTTACGACAGCTATGAGCCGTCGGTGGAGCTGGCCGGTGGGCGTTGTGTGCATGTGCCGTTGGCCGGGCAGGGCTTTGCCCTCGATTGGCAGAAACTCGGTGAAGCCCTGAGTCCGCGCACGCGGATGATCATCCTCAATTCGCCGCACAACCCCAGTGGTGCCTTGATCAGCCGCGCCGAGCTGGACCAGTTGGCCGCCCTGATCCGTGATCGCGATATTTATCTGGTCAGTGACGAGGTCTACGAACACCTGGTGTTCGATGGCGTACCCCATGTCAGTGTGCTGGCCCATGAGGAGCTGTATCAGCGGGCCTTCGTGGTCAGCTCGTTCGGCAAGACCTACCACGTGACCGGCTGGAAGACCGGTTATGTGGTTGCACCACCGGCCCTGAGCGCCGAGCTGCGCAAGGTGCATCAATATGTCAGCTTCTGCGGGGTCACGCCTTTGCAGTACGCTCTGGCGGACTTCATGGCCGACCACCCGGAACATGTCGAAGAGTTGCCGGCCTTTTACCAGGCCAAGCGTGATCTGTTCTGCGATCTGCTGAGCGCCTCGCGTTTCAGCTTCAACCGGGTGTCGGGTACCTATTTTCAATTGGTGGACTATTCGCAGATTCGTCCAGACTTGAATGATGTCGACATGGCGATATGGATGACCCGCGAACACGGCGTGGCGGCCATTCCGGTGTCGGTGTTCTATCAGCAGCCGCCCCAGGGGCAGCGCCTGGTGCGTCTGTGTTTTGCCAAGCGCGAGGAGACGTTGCGCCAAGCAGCGGAGAAACTATGCGTGATCTGAGTGCATTACCCGATCTGAATCTGGCCCTGATCCAGACCACCCTGGCCTGGCACGACCGCCAGGCCAACTTCGAGCATTTCGAGCAGTTGCTGGAGCAGGCCCGTGGTGCAGATCTGATCATCCTGCCGGAAATGTTTACCACCGGATTCTCCATGGAATCCGCGACTCTCGCGGAAGCGGAGAATGGCCCTACCAGCAAATGGCTACGTGGCCAGGCGAAAAAGCTGAATGCGGTGATCACCGGCAGCGTGATAATCCAGGCAGCGGATGGCAGCCATCGCAATCGCTTGCTGTGGGCGCGCCCTGACGGTGAGGTCTGGCACTACGACAAGCGCCACCTGTTTCGCATGGCCGGCGAGCACAATCACTACACGCCGGGGGAACGGCAGGTACAGTTCGAGCTCAAGGGTTGGCGTATTCGCCCGCTGATCTGCTACGACCTGCGGTTCCCGGTGTGGAGCCGGGACGCCCAGGACACCGACCTGCTGCTCTACACCGCCAATTGGCCGGGTGCCCGCCGCCTGCACTGGAATCGCCTGCTGCCAGCCCGGGCCATTGAAAACCTCTGCTACGTTGCGGCGGTGAACCGGGTGGGCACCGACGGCAAGGGCTTTGCCTATACCGGAGACAGCCAGGTTCTGGACTATCAGGGCGAAACCCTGCTCAGCGCCGGAGAGGCCGATGGCGTCTTCCAGGTGTGCCTGAACGCGGGTGAACTGGCGGCTTACCGTGCGCGTTTTCCGGCGAACCTCGACGCCGATACCTTCATGTTCACTTAGGATCGCTTCGGCACTGCACACTTTTTTACAGGTTGTGAATATCAAGCTTCGAGGGTGAAGGCCGATAGCAGGATCAGTTCAGGAGGAATCAACCATGACTACCATCACTGCCACCATCGTCAATCCTTACCCCTGTCGGCACCCAAAACTGCTTCGACTGAAGCCGAAGGCAACAGCGCCAGCCCGCTGGCGCCGGTGGATGACAGCAAGGACGGTCAGGATAAGGAGCTGCGGGTCAACTCTGGCGATGCCAATATCGATGCGGTAAAGGCCGGTGGTGATCCGGTCAAGGCGCTGCAGAAACAGATCGAGCAGACCCAGAAAACCCTGACCGAACAGCAGGCCCAATTGGCCAATGTGCAGAAGGGCCAGGCCAGCGACGAACAGAAAGCCCAGCAGGTGATGGAAGTCCAGGCGCAGATCGCCGTGACCAACAGCACCTTGCAGGTGCTGCAGGCGGCTTTGCTGCAAGCCATGTTCAGCGTTGATGTGCATGCCTGAAACAGTCGTTGCTGACATTTAGCTGGTGTTATCTGTTCCGGCATAAAAAAGGCCCCGGGGAGTCGAGCTCCTCGGGGCCTTTCGCTTTTGGCAGCCTTTAGGCTGCCTTGGCCTGCTGCTCGCTCAAGGAGCGGTTCAGCGCACTGAACAGCGCCTTGAAGCTGGCGGTGGTGATGTTTTCGTCGATACCGACGCCGTGCACGGCGCGCTCACCGTTGACCCGCAGTTCGATGTAGGCCGCCGCCTTGGCGTTGGTGCCGGCGCCGATGGCGTGCTCGTTGTAGTCCATGATCTCCACCGGAACCGGCAGCCCGGCTACCAGCGCTTCCAGGGCACCGTTGCCCTTGCCGCGCCAGCTGAGGTTGGTCTCGCCCTGGCCCTTGCTCGAGACTTCCACTTCCACGGCGCTGTGGCCGTTCTCTTCCTGCAAGCGATGGCTGACCAGCGCGTAGGGAGTGTTGGCCTGCAAGTACTCGCTGTGCAACAGCGCGTGGATCTGCTGGGCGGTCATTTCCAGGCCCAGGCGGTCGGTTTCCCGCTGCACCACCTGGCTGAACTCGATCTGCATGCGGCGTGGCAAGCTGATGCCGTATTCCTGCTCGAGCAGGTAGGCGATACCACCCTTGCCCGACTGGCTGTTGACGCGGATCACCGCCTCGTAGCTGCGACCGATATCGGCCGGGTCGATCGGCAAGTACGGCACCTCCCACAAGCCATCGGCTTTCTGCTGGGCGAAGCCCTTGCGGATCGCGTCCTGGTGCGAGCCGGAGAACGCAGTGTGGACCAGGTCGCCGACATAAGGGTGACGCGGGTGCACGGCAATCTGGTTGCACTCTTCCACGACTTTGCGCACGCCGTCGATGTCGGAGAAATCCAGTTCAGGGTTTACACCCTGGGTGTAGAGGTTCAAGGCCACGGTGACCAGGTCGACGTTACCGGTACGCTCGCCGTTGCCGAACAGGCAGCCTTCGACACGGTCGGCGCCGGCCATCAGGCCCAGCTCGGTGGCGGCCACGCCCGTACCGCGGTCGTTGTGGGTGTGCAGGCTGATGAGCACGCTGTCACGACGGTTGATGTTGCGGCAGAACCACTCGATCTGGTCGGCGTAGATGTTCGGTGTGGCGACTTCAACGGTGGCCGGCAGGTTGAGGATCACCTTGTTGCTTGGCGTGGCGTTCCAGACTTCCACCACGGCGTCGCAGACTTCCTTGGCGAACTCCAGCTCGGTGGCGCTGAAGGTCTCTGGCGAGTACTCGAACTGCCACTGGGTTTCCGGTTGCTGGGCGGCGTATTTGACGAACAGCTTGGCCGCATTCACCGCGATCTCTTTCACACCGGCCTTGTCCTGGTTGAAGACAATGCGGCGGAACGAAGGGCTGGTGGCGTTGTACAGGTGGACGATGGCCTTTTTCGCTCCACGCAAGGACTCGAAGGTGCGGGCGATCAAGTCTTCGCGGGCCTGGGTCAATACCTGGATGGTGGTGTCGTCCGGAATGTGGCCGCCTTCGATCAGGGTGCGCACGAAGTCGAAGTCGGTTTGCGAAGCGGCCGGGAAAGAAGCTTCGATTTCCTTCACACCCACAGCTACCAGGGTCTTCCAGAAGCGCAGCTTCTTGACGGCATCCATCGGTTCGATCAACGACTGGTTGCCATCACGCAGGTCCGAACTGCACCAGATCGGCGCGCTGGTGATGGTTTTCGACGGCCAGGTACGGTCCGGCAAGTTGATGGTCGGGAACGCGCGGTACTTGGAGGATGGGTCTTTGAGCATGGTCATGGAGAAATCCTTATTGTCCGGGCCGAAAAGAGGCGGCCTGCCGGTGAGTCAAGAGTGAGGTTGACGCAAGGGGGTGAGGCACCGCGATTCAGCCTGGCAGTCGTGCGCTGACGAGGCAGAGGCTCCGGTGTTGACGACGCTGAATGAGGGTGTGAGAGGTTTTCATGTGCTCAACCCTAACCACTGGGGTGAGAGATGGCAAGCAGTCGAAAAAAATTGAGAGGAATACTCGAAAACAAAGCTATATCGAGATTTTATGCTGGGTATTCTTTGAAAGAATACTAACGATTGCGCAGTCGAGTAGGGCTGCGCAATCCCTGTGGGCGTCGGCTCGCCGCTGAATCAATGCCTGATGCAGGCAAGCGGCGCTGCGCGATCAGGGCTGGAAGGCCCCGATAAAGATGGCCGGATCGACACGCGCATCATTCAGGCTGACGTTCCAGTGCATATGCGGCCCGGTGGCGCGGCCGGTCGCCCCCACCTTGCCCACCACGGTGCCACGGGCCAGGGACTGGCCGACCTTCACGTCGATTTTCGACATGTGGCAGAACATGCTGATGAAGCCCTGGCCGTGGTCGACGAACACGGTGTTGCCGTTGAAGAAGTAGTTGCCGATCAGGATCACTTTGCCCGCCGCCGGGGTCTTGATCGGTGTGCCTGCCGGCACCGCGAAGTCCAGGCCCGCGTGAGGGTTGCGCTCTTCACCGTTGAAGAACCGGCGTACGCCGAACTTGCTCGACAGGGGGCCATTCACCGGCTTGTCCAATAGCAGGTTGCTTGGGGTGTTGGGGCTGAAGCTGCGGTAGGCGCGGATCTGTTCCGCCAACTCGCCGTCGATGCGCTTGAGGTCCGCCGGGTTCGGATTGACCTGGCGCTGGTTCTTCAGGGTGATGTGCTGCTCCGGGTATTTCTTGTTGCCGACCACGAAGTTCAGGCTGCGCCCGCCGGTGCTTACTTGTTGAGTGCCGGGCTTGACCGTCAGCGGGATGCCGACAATCGCCAGCCAGTTGTTCTGCTCCTTCACCACCAGCACCGGCTTGCCCTGGTAGCTGGCCTTGGGCGCCTGGGCGGCGCTGCCCAGGTCGACCACCGCTACGCCACCGGGCACGGGTTTGTTCAGCAGGCGGGTGATGTAGCTGTCGGCGTGAGCATTGAAGGCCAGGCACAGCAACAGCAGGGAGCAGAGAAAACGCGGCATGGATCAATCCAGTAGAGAAAGAGTGACGGGCGTCAGGTGGTTGTCTTCGACGCGTACTTGCAGCTCGCCTTCGCCCAGGCGGGCACTGAGGCGCTGGCCTGGGCGGGTCTGGCCGGCACTGCGAATGGCCTGCCCGCGATCGTCCAGCAGGATGCTGTAACCGCGCCCCAGGGTGGCCAGGGGGCTGACCACATGCAGGGTCTGCATCTGGCTGTGCAATTGCAGGCGGCGGCCCTTGAGGCCTTCGCGCATGGCCCGGGGCAGGCGTTCGGCCAAGCTGTCCAGGCGCTGGCGCAGCAGTGCCAGTTGCCGCCCTGGATGCTGGGCTCCGAGGCGGGTTTCCAGGCGGATCAAGCGTTCGCGACGGGTATTGAGGCTGCGCTCGAAGGCGCGGCGCAGGCGCATGTCCAGGTCGTCCAGGCGCTGTGCCTGCTGGCGCAGGCGTTCGCCGGGATGGCGCAGGCGTCGGGCCAGGCCGTCCAGGCGCAGCCGGTCGCGCACCAGCCGGTCGCGCATGCGCATCACCAGGCGTCGATGCAGGTTGTCGACCCGGCGTTGCAGGTCACTGGAATCGGGGGCCAGCAGTTCGGCTGCTGCGGAAGGCGTGGGCGCGCGAACGTCGGCCACGAAATCACTGATGGAGACGTCGGTTTCATGGCCGACGGCGCTGACGATCGGTGTCACGCAGGCATCCACCGCACGGGCCACGGCTTCTTCGTTGAAGCACCAGAGGTCCTCCAGGGAGCCGCCGCCACGGGCCAGGATCAGCGCGTCGAAGCCCCGGGCGTCGGCCAGCTGCAGGGCCCGGACGATCTGCGCCGTAGCCTCGCGGCCCTGCACGGCGGTAGGGATCAGGGTCAGCACGACCTGCGGTGCGCGGCGCCGGAACACACTGATGATGTCGCGGATCACCGCGCCGGTGGGCGAACTGATGATGCCGATGCGTTGCGGATGGGCCGGTAGTGGCACTTTGCGTTCGGCGCTGAACAGCCCTTCGGCGCTCAGCTTGTCTTTCAGGGCATCGAAAGCCAGGCGCAGGGCGCCATCACCGGCCGGTTCCACGGTGTCGAGAATCAGCTGGTAGTCACCGCGCCCTTCGAACAGCGAGACCTTGCCCCGCACCTTGACCGCCAGGCCGTCCTTCAGCGCCTGGCGGACCCGCGCGGCGTTCTGCCGGAACAGTGCGCAGCGCACCTGGGCGCCGCTGTCCTTGAGGGTGAAGTACACATGGCCGGAAGCCGGGCGGGCGAGGTTGGAGATCTCGCCCTCCACCCAGATATTGCTGAACACGTCCTCGAGCAGCACCCGGGCGCGGCCGTTGAGCTGGGTGACGGTGAGGACCTCGCGGTCCAGGCCGAGTCGTGCGAAGGGATCTTTAATCATGGGGCGCAGTTTAAAGGCCTGTCTCTGAATGGAACAACGCAAATCAACTACAAGTGATTGCGAAAATGTTCGACGAATTGCGCCACCAGCGGCGTCGGCTCCTGTCGATAGGCGAGGGCCACGGTGCTCTGGCAATCGGCATCCGCCAGCGGCAGGAAGCGGATGCTGGCCGGGGCGATGTCCTGCATCGACTCCGGCAGCAGGGCGATGCCGAAGCCGGCCTGGATCAGTTGCAATTGGGTGGTCTTGCGCGACATCACCCGCGCCGCCCTGGGAAAAAAGCCCTGGCGCATGCACAGCTCGGCCGAGAGGTAACTCAAGCCGCCCCGCTGGGGGTGGGGGATGGAGATGAAGGCTTCCTCGCGAAGCTGGGCCAGGTCGACGCCCCCGGCCGGAGGGTCCAGCGCCAGTGGGTGCTGAGGTGGCACCGCCAGCAGCAAGGGTTCGGCGAACAGGGGCGTGATCTGTACACCTGCCCGTTGACGTAACACCGGCAGGCGCAACAGGCCGATATCCAGGTGCCCCTGCGCCAACTCTTCCAGTTGCGCCTCGGAAGACAGCTTGGCGATGTCCATCGAGGCTCCAGGGCAATGCTGCAAGTAGCTGCCGATGCCCTGGAGTAGCCGGCCGCTCATGGGCACGGTGCTGGAGTGGCTCAGGCGCAAGGTGCCCAATTGCCCCATGCCTACCTGAGTGGCCAGTTCGCTGGCCTTGTGCAATTCACTCAGCAGGTTGCGTGCCTTGGGGAAGAACGCTTCACCGGCCGCCGTCAGCCGCGGCAGGCGCGCGGTGCGCTCGAACAGTGGGGTCTGCAATTGGTTTTCCAGCTCCTTGATCTGCCGGCTGAGGGCTGACTGGGCGACGAACAGGCGCTCGGCGGCGGCGCTGAAGCTGCCGCATTCGGCGATTTCCACGAAATAGCGCAGTTGGCGGGTCGAAATCACGAGGCATGCCTTTTTGCGATGAGTTGGCGACTTCGACGATATTAGTCGCAAGGCTCACTGCTGGCTAAAGTCACTGCGTATTCAACTGGGAAGTCGCAGCGATGAGCGTGGTAATCGAGGGTTTGAACCAGTGGTCTTTCGGCCCGGGCAGTTGGTTGGTGATCGGCCTGGGCATCGCGCTGGCGTACATAGTGTTCGGCATTGCCGGGTTCGGTACGGCGCTGGTGGCAGGGCCGGTGCTGATCCTGTTCATGCCGCTGTCGAAGATCGTGCCGCTGCTGGTGCTCCTGGATTTTGTCGCGGCCTTTGGCAACCTTCTGCCCTCGCGCAAGGATGTGGCCAGGCCGGAGTTGCTGCGCCTGTTGCCCTGCATGGCAGTAGGTTGCACCTTGGGGGTGATCTTCCTGCTCAACCTCAAATCCGATCTGTTGCTGCTATTGATGGGGCTGTTCATCAGTGCTTATGCCATCTACAGCCTGTGGGTGAAGGCGCGTCCGACCCAACTGGCGGCCGGCTGGGCGGTGCCGATGGGGATTGTCGGTGGGCTGTTTGGCGCCCTCTTCGGCAGCGGCGGCTTTCTATATGCCATCTACCTGAACAGCCGCCTGCCCAAGGACCCGGCGCGGGCGACCCAGAGCGCGCTGATCAGTTGCAGCACCGTGGTGCGCCTGAGCCTGTTCGCCCTGGCCGGGGTCTATGCCGAGTTGCCGCTGCTGCTATTGGCGCTATGCCTGTTGCCGGCGATGGCCTTGGGGTTGTGGATTGGCCGCCGGCTGACGATGAAACTGTCCCGGGAGGCTTTTGTACGCCTGGTGACCTGGCTGGTGCTGGCCAGTGGCGTTGCCTTGATCGGCCGTTACCTGAGTACTTGACCTGCTGGGGCCAGGGATTAAGCTGCGGGCCTTTGAATTCGTTCGCCGGCAGGCCGGCTCCTACAATTGATGACAGGAGCCGGCTTGCCGGCGAAAGCGTGAGTACCGTCCCCGCATGTTCCAGGCTTATCCATGAACTCCCAAAGCATCCTCGTCCCGAAAATTTCCACCCTGCCGGTGCACGAGCCCCGGGCCCGGGCGATCGTGCGCTGGCTGGTGCGCAAGAACATCGTCGAGGAAAGCCTCAGCACCTGCGGGCGCACGGGCAATCGCATGGGGCACGCCATTGCCGCCGGGGCACGGGAGGTGGTGCTGCGGCCAGAGGCGCTGCCCTTCGGCGAGCCGATCAATGGCCTGGAAATCATCACCAAGCGCTGCATCTATACCCCGGCCAAGGGCTTTCTCGAGGAAGCGGGCTGTGCCGAGTGCCGGCAGGAAATCGGTGAGGCGCTGTTCGAAAGCCTGGAAGACTGGATGCCAGGGCGTACCGACAACTTCACCTGCCCCGAATGTGGCCATGAAGATGACATCAACGGCTTTCTGTTTCTTCAGGAATGCGGTTTTTCCAACTTGGGCTTCATCTTCAACAACTGGGCCGAAGCGGGTTTTAAACAGAGCTTTATCGACGAGTTCGCCGACTGGCTGGATCAGCCGATAAGTTGGGTCAAGGTCGAGTTGTAGCGCGCGGATATCTCCATCTATCACTCCAGCGATATTAGCCAGAGTTTTACATTGAGCCCGGGTAGCTGTCTGAGTATAATGGCGCGCTTCCATTTTCCCGCCCGGGAGCCCCCGCGATGCTGCGTATCAGCCAAGAAGCCCTCACCTTCGACGACATTCTCCTAGTGCCCGGTTATTCCGAAGTACTGCCTAATGAAGTCAGTCTTAAGACCCGTTTGACCCGTGGCATCGAGCTGAATATTCCACTGGTTTCCGCCGCCATGGACACCGTCACTGAAGCCCGTCTGGCAATCGCCATGGCTCAGGAAGGCGGCATCGGCATCATCCACAAGAACATGACCATCGAGCAGCAGGCTGCCGAAGTGCGCAAGGTCAAGCGTTTCGAAGCCGGTGTGGTCAAGGACCCGATCACCATCGAGGCCGACGCCACCGTGCGTGACCTGCTCGAACTGACCAGCATGCATAACATCTCCGGTGTGCCGGTACTGCACAACGGCGACCTGGTGGGCATCGTGACTTCCCGCGACGTGCGTTTCGAAAGCCGTCTGGAAGTCAGCGTCCGTGAAGTGATGACGCCTAAAGAACGCCTGGTCACGGTCAAGGAAGGCGCCGACAAGACCGCCGTCCGCGAGCTGCTGCACAAGCACCGCATCGAGCGTGTACTGATCGTCGACGACGCCTTCGCTCTCAAGGGCATGATGACCGTCAACGATATCGAGAAAGCCAAGGCTTACCCGCTGGCCAGCAAGGACGACCAGGGTCGCCTGCGCGTCGGCGCTGCGGTCGGTACTGGCAAGGACACTGGCGATCGCGTTGCTGCGCTGGTCAATGCCGGTGTCGACGTGGTGGTGGTGGACACCGCCCACGGTCACTCCAAAGGCGTGATCGACCGCGTTCGCTGGGTCAAGGAGAACTTCCCGCAAGTGCAGGTGATCGGCGGCAACATCGCCACTGGCGCTGCCGCCAAGGCCCTGGCCGAAGCTGGCGCCGACGCAGTCAAGGTCGGTATCGGTCCAGGCTCGATCTGCACCACCCGTATCGTTGCCGGTGTTGGCGTGCCGCAAATCAGCGCCATCGCCAATGTTGCAGCGGCGCTGGTAGGCACTGGCGTGCCGCTGATCGCCGACGGCGGTATCCGGTTCTCCGGTGACTTGTCCAAGGCCATCGTCGCCGGTGCTTCCTGCGTGATGATGGGTTCGATGTTCGCCGGTACCGAAGAGGCTCCAGGCGAGATCGAGCTGTTCCAGGGCCGCTCCTACAAGGCTTACCGTGGCATGGGTTCCCTGGGCGCCATGTCCCAGGCCCAGGGCTCTTCCGACCGCTACTTCCAGGACTCCTCCGCGGGTGCCGAGAAGCTGGTGCCGGAAGGTATCGAAGGTCGCGTGCCGTACAAGGGCACCCTGACCGCGATCATCCATCAGCTGATGGGCGGCCTGCGTTCTTCCATGGGCTACACCGGTAGCGCCAACATCGAAGAAATGCGCACCAAGCCGGAGTTTGTCCGCATCACCGGTGCCGGCATGGCTGAATCCCACGTCCACGACGTGCAGATCACCAAGGAAGCGCCAAACTATCGCGTAGGTTGATAGTGATCGCCTCCAGGCCAAGGCCCGGAGGCGATTGACGAATTTAGTAACCGGGGCTGTGTTTTTCAGCCCCGTGTCGTTTCTGAAATTAGACGAGACTGACCATGGCCCTCGACATTCACGCTCACCGTATCCTGATCCTCGACTTCGGTTCCCAGTACACCCAACTGATCGCCCGCCGTGTGCGCGAGATCGGGGTCTACTGCGAACTGCATCCGTTCGACATGGACGACGAAGCGATCCGCGAATTCGCTCCCAAAGGCGTCATCCTCGCCGGCGGCCCCGAATCCGTGCACGAAGCCAACAGCCCTCGCTGCCCGCAGGCGGTGTTTGACCTGGGCGTCCCGGTCTTCGGCATCTGCTACGGCATGCAGACCATGGCCGAGCAGTTGGGCGGCAAGGTCGAAGGTTCCGAGCTGCGTGAGTTCGGCTATGCCCGGGTTGATGTAGTCGGCAAGAGCCGCCTGCTGGACGGCATCGAAGACCACGTCGACGCCGACGGCCTGTTCGGCCTAGACGTTTGGATGAGCCACGGTGACAAGGTCACCAAGATGCCGGAAGACTTCCACATCCTGGCCAGCACCCCGAGCTGCCCGATTGCCGGCATGTTCAACGACGACCTGCGCTACTACGGCGTGCAGTTCCACCCGGAAGTGACCCACACCAAGCAGGGCGGTCGCATCCTGTCGCGCTTCATCCTCGATATCTGCGGCTGTGAAGCGCTGTGGACCCCGTCGAAGATCGCCGAGGACGCCATTGCCCAGATCCGTGCCCAGGTTGGCACCGACAACGTCCTGCTGGGCCTGTCCGGCGGCGTCGACTCCTCGGTGGTCGCGGCCCTGCTGCACAAGGCCATCGGCGACCAGCTGACCTGCGTCTTCGTCGACAACGGCCTGCTGCGCCTGCACGAAGGCGAGCAAGTAATGGCCATGTTCGCCGAGAACATGGGCGTCAAGGTGATCCGCGCCAACGCCGAGGAGCAGTTCCTCAATAACCTGGCCGGCGAAGCCGACCCGGAGAAGAAGCGCAAGATCATCGGCCGTACCTTCATCGACGTGTTCGATGCCGAATCCTGCAAGCTGGAAAACATCAAGTACCTGGCCCAGGGCACCATCTACCCGGACGTGATCGAGTCGGCTGGCGCGAAAAGCGGCAAGGCCCACGTGATCAAGTCGCACCACAACGTGGGCGGCCTGCCGGAGGAAATGAACCTCAAGCTGGTCGAGCCACTGCGCGAGCTGTTCAAGGACGAAGTCCGCCGTCTGGGCCTGGAACTGGGCCTGCCGTACGACATGGTCTACCGTCACCCGTTCCCGGGCCCGGGCCTGGGTGTGCGCATCCTTGGTGAAGTGAAGAAGGAATACGCCGACCTGCTGCGTCGCGCCGACCACATCTTCATCGAAGAGCTGCGCAAGGCCGACTGGTACCACAAGGTCAGCCAGGCATTCGTGGTGTTCCAGCCGGTGAAATCCGTGGGCGTGGTAGGTGATGGCCGTCGTTACGCCTGGGTCGTGGCCCTGCGCGCCGTGGAAACCATCGACTTCATGACCGCACGTTGGGCGCACCTGCCTTACGAACTGCTGGAAACCGTCAGCGGCCGGATCATCAACGAGATCGAAGGCATCTCCCGCGTCACCTACGACGTGTCGAGCAAGCCGCCGGCCACGATTGAGTGGGAATGATTGGACGTTCTTCGAAGGCTACCGCTGGCTAGCGTCGGCTAACAAAACAAGTTGACTGTGGCGCTGGCGGTAAGAGTCGAGGTTGGATAAAGAAACGCTCGTTCACTGCTCAGACTTTTACCGTCTTTGACGGTAAAAAATTTCTCGGGGAAGCTCGTTTACGCGGCTTTCAAGGCATCAGCAGGCCTCCTGATCCTTGACAGTAAAAACTGTCGAAAAACTGGAGGAATACCTTGAGGCCGACCGACGCTGCACTGCGAAGTCTGAAGCCTAAGTCCAAGGTTTATAGGGCTTCTGACCGAGATAGGAGGACGTGACGGTATCGCCCAGCGGTACCGTCACCTTCCGCTATGACTACCGGCTTCACGGCCGCTGTGAGGCGCTGCCCCGGGAACGCTATGGCTCGGGTGGTATCTGGCTAGCGATGGTGCGCGAACTGCTCCTGGAGGCGCGCAAACCTGTTCAGGCAGGCACATCCTTTGCGTTTGAAAACAACGCCAGAGCTAGTGGGTGGTCGCCATCAAGACTTTCGGCGCGGCGATGGACGCATGGCTGGCCAATGCACGTTTGGCCGACAGCACCCGTGCCATGCGCAAGCGCATCATCGACCGAGATCTCCTAACGGTCTTTCACAATTGCCTGCTGACCGAGAATCGGGCCGAAGACCAGTAAGCGTCGTGCAAAAAGGTCAAGGGGCTTAGAGCGCGGGCCATGGCTACTCTATTTTCGTGAACAGTTTTCCGCCGGTGCTCTGGTCGATGATTTATATGGTTTTCGTCTAGATGCTCTGAGGTTTCGTCTTGGACATCTGCTTTCGATGAAACGACACTTCTAGATAGCAAGAGCTCATTCAAGCAGGCTTGTATTGGAAGGTAGCTCTTTGCTCCGGTTATATAACAACCGGTCTGGGGTGATTGTAGGGCGCTTAATACTATCTTTGAGCAAACGGAGTGCGGAAAAAATCTCGATCACAGGCTATTTTTTTCCTAGCTTAGTCCGCCCCAGGATAGCTAGCTTTGTGGGCAGGTCCGCTGGTTGTATCTTGGAGAATGCTAATGAATACGAAAGAAAAGTTTGAACAGCTTAAGAGCACGCAAGGTCTTAATGATGAAGTACTGTTGGACTTCTTTGACTCGCTTTCTCCAGTCACAATCGATGGCGCGTTGGGCCGTTGGCAAGGTGGTGACTTCAAGACAGGACACTGGGGCAATGACGCACTTACCGGAATGAAGTGGTACGGAAAGTGGTACCGGAGCAAGTTGGATGCCGTTCCCCTAGTCTGCTACGACGAACAGGGCCGACTATTTTCCAACAAGATCATGAAAGGTGAGGCCTCTCTCTGGGAGGTGGCGTTTCGTGGCAAGGTTTCGACTACGATGATCTACGATGGCGTTCCGATTTATGATCACTTGCGCAAGGTCGATGACAACACCCTTTTCGGGATCATGGATGGTAAGTCCTTTGAGGGGCAGCTCCCCGACATCATCGACAATGGCAAGTACTACTTCTTCTACCTCGAAAGGGTCGATGGCTTCCCTGTCGAGTTCGTCTAGCGTGCAGCAGCGCGACAGCTGGACTTTCGACAGGTAATCCCCCCATTTTCAGTACTCGCCAGTAGTAGAGGTCAGGCCGCAAGGAACAACTTTTGTTTGGTCCGATGCCTCCCGGGGCCATCTATCGCCGCTGGGATGGCTTTTCCCTGAACGCTTAGGTCTAACGGCTCAATGTCAGCGTGCAATTCCCGATTGCGCGCTAACATTGCTCAAGGCTGACCTGACGCCTGCTTAATGAATTGGAGCGAAGGTATGAAGCTTGACCCTCGCATGGTGGTGCAGTTTGCGGTGATCGCAGAAGAGGCCTCGTTCACACGGGCGGCTGAGCGTTTATGTGTAGCACAACCTTGGTTGTCGAGACGTTTGAGTAAATTCGAGGAACAGTTGGGCTTCCCGCTGTTTGTCCGCAACACACGTAGTATTGCGTTGACCGATAAGGGATGGGAACTGCTTCAGGTAGCTCGTAGTGTCCAAGTTTCAATGTCAGCGATGGAAGCATTGGCATCTCAGTTGCAACGCGGGAGCGCGGGTCGACTGAGGCTAGGTGTGCCCCCATACAGCTACCAAGTTGCCCCCAGAGGCGAACTAATTGATCGCTTTTGCTTACTTTATTCTGATGTTAGCGTGGAACTCGATGTTGGCTGGACGCCTGGGCTGATTGATCGGGTGTTGTCAGGGTCGTTAGATTTGGCTTTTGTATTAGGCGACATTCGTAGTACTGAGCTTGAAGTAACGACGCTCTGCGAACTTCGTGTAGAGCTGATAATGGCTGCCGATCACCCGCTTGCTACCGTGAAGGAGCTGGTTTCTTCTGACCTCAAGAACCAGACGATTGCGGTATTCAATAAGGCGCTCCATCCTGAGTTGTTTGATTCCATTTACTCAAAGTGGCAGGAGGCTGGCGCCAAGCTGATTCCGTTTGTGGAGCTCAACCAGGCTCTTTTGGATCGCACGCTTAGTCTGGAAAAAATCATCATTGCCAGCTTCGACTTGAGGGACGATCTCCTCAATGAAAAAGCAATTATTAGAAGGGCGCTTGGGGACAGTATTTGGGTTCCTTTTTCCCTTGTGCGCAGGATTGGCTGGAACTCGCGGGAAAGTCAGCGTTTCTTGAACCTTGCCAGAGACTTTGCTCTAAAGCCGCCAGATATGGCCCGTCAATAGCGCTGGTGGAGTCAACATCCCAGCTGCTCGAGGCCATCCACCGCGATCACAAAGCAAAAGCCGTGGGCGCATCGGTGGGGAACAGGAATGATTACCTTTGGGTTCTACTCCATCGCCGGGGGGCGGGCCGAAGGGGCCGGCCACCTGTTGCAGGCAGTTGCCAACCTTCTGAATACACTTATGAAGAGGACTTTCCTGGGCAGCTTTCGAGTCCTGCTCGATCCCGGCTGGCCTGATCCAGTTTGTTCAGATGGCCAGCGACTGATCCATCAACCGGATGGGGGTCGATGAAGGTTAGGCGAGTCAGTAAGGGGAATTACTCCCGAGTGCTACAGCACAATCTGCTTCTTGATGTTCACCAGCTCGTTGATAATAGAGTGGTTGATCGGTAATTGATTCATTCGCGGTAAACAATGGCGATCGGGACCTTAGGGGGAGATCGCCATTGTCGTTTCTGGACATTTGAATCCGCGCTTCAGGCATTTGTGTTGCAGCGTTTTTGCAAACGACACTTTTCAGCCGTTCGGCAATATCACGCAAGACATGTTCTTCGCCGTGCCCCGGCCTTCTCTCTACCCTTGTGTCTCCCCCCGCTGTTTGCGTCGCGGCTTGTCCGCCGAGCGGGTTTGTTCGGAATTCTCATGGTTGTCAGTTGACAACTAAATTGTGCTGGCGATACTGGAGGCTATGGATGGCTCGTGCAACTCATCCCAAGAAGGACATTGAAATGGCCCTGCGCTACGCCGAATGGCAGGGCTGGCGCATCGAGGTCGGCGGTGGTCATGCCTGGGGGCGGATCTACTGTCCGTACAACAACGAAGTGTGTCGCTGTGGCGAGTTTTGCATCACCAGCGTATGGCGCACGCCGAAGAATCCGACCCAGCACGCCCGGGCGTTATGCCGGGTGATCGATAACTGCACCCTGAACCAGCTGCGTGGAGCCAAGTCGCCGGCAGCCCGCAAGGAGTAAGCACCATGGAATACCTGTTCACCCTCAACTACCTGCTGCCGCTGGAGGGCTGTGATCCGCTGCAACTGGTGGAGCGCCTCGGTGCGGCGGGTTGCACCGACGTTCTGGTGGGCACCGGCCTGGCCGGGCGCCTGGCCCTGGAGTTCAGTCGCGAGGCCGAGAGTGCCGAAGCGGCGCTGCTCAGTGCCCTGGGGGATATCAAGCGGATCATTCCCGAAGCGCGGCTGGTGGAGGCCAGCCCGGATTTTGTCGGCCTCAGCGAGATCGCCGAGATCGTCGGCGTGTCCCGGCAGAACATGCGCAAGCTGATGCTCGGCCATGCCGACAGCTTTCCCCTGGCGATCCATGAAGGCAGCGCTTCGCTGTGGCACTTGGCGGAGGTCCTGAGCTGGCTGGACAGCAAGGGCGGCTACGCCCTCAAGCACCCGGTGATCGAGGTGGCGCGGGTGGCACAGCAGGTGAACACCGCCAAGGAGTCGAAGCGCATCGGCCCCCTCAGCGGTGAACTGGTGGCCTTGCTGGGCTGATGGGGCAGGGTGGGGCTTAGCGCCGCGCCACGTCGGAGAAGTAGAACTTGTCCAGGGTGTGCCGTGATTCGGTGTACTCGAACTGGCGCCCGTCCTGGAGAAAGGTCTGGTTGCTCACCACGATCACGTGGCTCTGGCCGTCCAGGTCGAGCAACTGCTGGTCGTCCTTGCTCCGCGGGCTGGCCTCGATGGTGCGTTGGGCGTAGCTGATGCTCAATTGCAGGGTTTGTTCGATGTAGGCATAGATCGACTGCTCGGCGATCTGCCGGTCCAGCCCTGGAATCAGATCGGCGACAAAGTGGTTGATGTCGAGAATCACCCGTTTGCCGTCAATGCGCCTGACCCGCTTGATCCGGGTGATCAGGCTGCCTTCTTCGGCTTGCAGATGGGCCCGCAGCGGGCCTTCGAGAGGAAACTGGCTGAACTCCACCACCTCGGTGCTGACGTCATCCCCCAGGCCTGGATAGGTTTCCTGGAAGCTGACGATGCCGCCCAGTTGGAACTCGATGGGATTGGGCGAGAGCACGAAGGTGCCCTTGCCGTGGATCTTCTGCGCGAAGCCGCGCTCCTGCAGCAGTTCGATGGCCTTGCGCACGGTGCCGCGGCTGGCCTGGTAGCTGTCCATCAGTTCGCTTTCCGAAGGCAGGCGGGCGCCACGCTCCAGACGTTCGGTGGTGATGCTGGCAAGCAGATCGCTGTAGATCTGGTTGTATTTGCTCATGGGATGGCTCTGCGCCGCGCTGTGCTCAAGGCAGGCACCTTAAGGGCTGCGCGGGGTATTTGTCCATGTACCTGGCAGGCCGGAGTCGGCTCGGAAAAGCACATTTCGAGCGTTGGCCAGAAGAAAAATCCAAACTCGTCTGTACGAGTTGTTGATTTAACTCGTACAGACGAGTAGTTTCCTCCTCGGCGTGCTGCCAATAACAAAAAACTCAGGTGGAAGAACGAGCATGAGCCACGACTATTCAACGATCGCCAGCGAGTTGCTGCACAGCCTCGGTGGCGCCGACAACCTCGAGCAGGCTGCCCATTGCGTGACCCGCCTGCGCCTGGCCCTCAAGGACCCGAGCCTCGTCGACAGCGCCACACTCAACCAGATCGATCTGGTCAAGGGTTCGTTCTTCACCGGTGGTCTGTTCCAGGTGGTGATCGGCCCTGGCGAGGTAGAGAAGGTCTACGCGGCCCTGCGAGAACAGACGGGCCTTGCGGTTTCCACCATTGCCGACGTGAAGCAGAAGGGCGCGGAAAAGACCAACGCCATGCAGCGTCTGGTGCGGGTGTTCTCCGATGTGTTCATGCCTATCCTGCCGGCCCTGATCATCGCCGGCCTGCTGATGGGGGTGAACAACCTGCTAGGTGCCAAGGGCATGTTCATCGAGGGCCAGACCCTGCTCGAGGCCTACCCGGGCCTGGACGGGCTGTGGAGCCTGATCAACCTGATGGCCAACACTTCCTTCGTGTTCCTGCCGGCCCTGGTGGGCTGGTCGGCGGCCAAGCGCTTCGGCGGCAGCGAGATCCTCGGCATCGTCCTGGGCCTGATGCTGGTGCACCCGGACCTGCTCAACGCCTGGAACTACGGCAAGGCCGTGGCCGGGCTGGATGGCCAGAGCCTGCCGTACTTCGACATCCTCGGCCTGTTCCAGATCGAGAAGGTCGGCTACCAGGGGCAGATCCTGCCGATCCTGCTGGCAGCCTATGTGATGAGCGTGATCGAAAAATGGCTGCGGGCCCGGGTGCCCAACGCCATTACCCTGCTGGTGGTGCCCATCACCACCATCGTGGTCACCGGGGTGCTGGCCCTGGCGATCATCGGCCCGGTGACCCGCCATCTGGGGATCCTGATCACCGAAGGCGTGGTCACCCTGTTCGACCTGGCGCCGGTGGTGGGTGGGGCGATCTTTGGCCTCCTCTATGCGCCGCTGGTGATCACCGGCATGCACCACATGTTCCTGGCGGTCGATCTGCAACTGATCTCCACCCAGGGCGGCACCTTTATCTGGCCCATGATCGTCATGTCCAACCTGGCCCAGGGCAGCGCGGCCCTGGCGGTGTTCACCATGAGCCGCAATGCCCGGGACCGCAGCATGGCTTCGACCTCGGCGATCTCGGCCTATTTCGGCATCACCGAGCCGGCGATGTTCGGCGTCAACCTGCGCTACAAGTTTCCGTTCTATGCCGCGCTGATCGGTTCGGCCCTGGGCAGCATCTTCCTCTCGCTGAACAAGGTCCAGGCCTCGGCTATCGGCGTCGGTGGGCTGCCGGGGTTCATCTCGATCATTCCGCAATACATCCCGATGTTCGTGATCGGCATGGTCGTCGCCCTGGTGGTGCCTTTCGTCCTGACCTGCGGCCTGAGCCTGAAGATCATCCGTCCCGGCTACCGAGTGGCCTGACCGGCCTTCTAGGCGCCGGCTCGCCGGCGAATGCCCTCGCACTTTCCAAAGGATTCCCCCATGCAAGACTGGCAGCGTTCGGTGATCTACCAGATCTACCCGAAAAGTTTTCACAGCCACCAAGGGCAGGCCACCGGCGACCTGCTGGGAGTGGTAGACAAGCTCGACTACCTGCACTGGCTGGGGGTCGATTGCCTGTGGCTGACCCCGTTCCTGCGTTCGCCGCAACGCGACAACGGTTATGACATCAGCGACTACTACGCCATCGATCCCAGCTACGGCAGCATGGCCGACTGCGAGTTGCTGATCGCCGAGGCCGGCAAGCGCGGGATCAAGCTGATGCTGGACATCGTGGTCAACCACACCTCCATCGAGCACGCCTGGTTCCAGCAGGCCCGCAGCAGCCTGGACAACCCCTACCGGGATTTCTACATCTGGCGCGATGAGCCCAACAACTGGGAGTCCAAGTTTGGCGGCTCGGCCTGGGAATACGAGGCACAGACCGGGCAGTACTACCTGCACCTGTTCGACCACACCCAGGCCGACCTCAACTGGGACAACCCACGGGTGCGCGCCGAAGTCTTCAAGATGATGCGCTTCTGGCGGGACAAGGGCGTCGGCGGCTTTCGCCTCGACGTGATCAACCTCATCTCCAAGCCTGCGGACTTCCCCGAGGACCAGAGCGATGGCCGGCGCTTCTATACCGATGGCCCGAACGTTCATGAGTACTTGCAGGAAATGCATCGGGAAGTGTTCGCCGGCCATGACCTGGTGAATGTCGGCGAGATGTCGTCCACCCGCCTGGAACACTGCATCCGCTACTCGAACCCGGAGTCGAAGGAGCTGTCCATGACCTTCAACTTCCATCACCTGAAGGTGGATTACCCCAATCAGCAGAAGTGGTTGCGGGCCGATTTCGACTTCCTTGAACTCAAGCGCATCCTGTCCGACTGGCAGTGCGGCATGCAGGCCGGTGGCGGCTGGAATGCGCTGTTCTGGTGTAACCACGACCAGCCCCGGGTGGTCTCGCGCTTTGGCGACGACGGCGAACACCGTGTGGTGTCGGCGAAGATGCTGGCCACCGCATTGCACCTGCTGCAGGGCACGCCCTTTGTCTATCAGGGCGAAGAGCTGGGCATGACCAATCCGCATTTCCAGCGCATCGAGCAGTATCGCGACGTCGAGACCCTGAACATCTACCGCCTCAAGCGCGAGGCCGGTGAAGAGCCGCAGGCCATCATGGCGGCGATCCAGCAGAAGTCCCGGGACAACGGGCGTACGCCAATGCAGTGGAGTGCCGGGGCCAATGCCGGTTTCAGCAGCGGCACCCCCTGGATCGAGGTTGCGGCCAACGCTGGCCAGATCAATGTCCAGGCACAGCTCGACGACCCGCAATCAGTGCTGCACCACTATCGCCAATTGATCGCGTTGCGCCGTGAGCAGGGTTTGATCCAGCACGGCGTCTATCGCCAATTGCTGCCCGAGCATCCGCAGGTCTGGGCCTACGTGCGGGAAGGGCAGGGCGAGCGACTGCTGGTGGTGAACAACTTCTACGGTTCGCCGTGCGAGGTTGAATTGCCGCAGGAGGTCATCGAGCCGGGCATGCAGCAGCGTCTGCTGATCAGCAACTACCCGGGGGATGGCGCCCGCAGCCGGCATTTGCGGCTGCGGCCCTATGAGTCCTTCGTCCTGCACCTGACCGACTGCTGACAATCCTCGCAGAAGCTGCCGGGCGGTTTGCGTCTGCCGTGAATGCGCTGTTGCAGATACAGCGCAGGGCTTCGTTCGTCGGCAAGCCGGCTTCTGCGGATCGAAATATCACAATAAAAATAATGGGGTGGCTTATGAAAACAACAATAAATCGCGGCCTGGCGGCGTCCTGCCTGTGCCTGGCATTGCCCTTTCCGGCCCAGGCCCTGGAGTTCGCCGGCTACCTGCGCAGCGGCCTTGGCACTTCGGTCAACAGCGGCCCGCAATCCTGCTTTCAGCTACCCGGCGCGCCCTCCAAGTACCGCCTGGGCAACGAGTGCGAGCAGTACGCCGAGCTTGAGCTGCGCCAGGACCTGTACACCCTGGAAGACGGCTCGGTGCTCAGCGTCGACGGCATGGCTTCGCTCTACAACCGCTACGACCGCAACCTGACCTTCCAGGGCGAAAACGGCTCGGCGCGCATGCCGCAGATGTACGCCCAGTGGTCGAACCTGCCCAGCCTCAATGGCGGCTCGCTGTGGGCCGGGCGCCGTTACTACAAGCGTAACGACATCCATATTTCCGACTTCTACTACTGGAACCAGAGCGCCACCGGCGGCGGGGTCGAGGACGTGCGCATCGGCGATCTGAAATACAGCTACGCCTTTTCCCGCAAGGACAACCTCTACCAGAAGCAGGCCGTGAGCCGTCATGACTTCAACGTTGCCGGTTTCCAGACCAACCCCGGCGGCGAGCTGGAGCTGGGCCTGAGTTACCTGGAAAAGCCCGATCGCCGTGGTGCCCACAATGGCTGGGCGATCACCACCCAGCATGTGCAGAAAGACTTCTTCGGTGGCAAGAACAAACTGGCTCTGCAATACGGTGAGGGGCCCGGTACCGGCCTGGGCTACACCGGCAATCCCTACCTGGATGACGGCAACAAGAGCTATCGCCTGGTGGAGTTCTTCGATTGGCAGGTCACCCCGCGCTTCGGCGGCCAGGTAGAGGCGGTCTATCAGAAGGACATTCGCCCCGACGGCCAGGACCAGAACTGGATCTCCCTGGGTGTGCGCCCGGCCTATGCCATCACCGAACAGTTCAAGTTGGTGACCGAGTTTGGTCATGATCAGGTGGAGGCGCCCGGGGGCACCCGCAAACTCAGCAAGTTCACCTTCGCGCCCACCTGGTCACCCAAGGGGCCGGAGTTCTGGGCGCGGCCCGAGGTGCGCCTGTATTACACCTATGCCAGTTGGAACGAGGCCGCCAAACGCGCGGCCAACGAACTGGCGGCCGGCTCCGCGCTGTCCGACAGTGGTGTCTTCGGCACCGCCCGGCACGGGGCGAACGTCGGTTTGCAGGTCGAGTACTGGTGGAAATAAGCGATGCTGTCGGGGCTCGCGCTCCATCGGCACTTCAAGGAATCATTAGCAGGTGACGTCATGGCCATAACCCAACCCTTGCAATTGCTCGCGCCCCTGTCCGGGGTGCTGCTGCCCCTGGACCAGGTTCCGGACCCGGTGTTTTCCAGCCGGGTGATCGGTGACGGGCTGTGCATCGACCCGACTTCCCAGACCCTCTGTGCGCCTCTGTCCGGGGTGATCAGCAACCTGCAACACAGCGGCCATGCGGTGAGCATCACCGGTGAACAGGGCCAGCAGGTGCTGATGCACATCGGGCTGGACACGGTGAACCTCGCGGGCAAGGGCTTCACCTGTCTGGTCGAGGAGGGGCAGCAGATCTCGGCAGGCCAGCCGCTGATCGAGTTCGATGCTGATTATCTGGCCCGGCACGCGCGCAGCCTGTTGACCCTGATGCTGGTGGTCAGTGGCGAGGCGGTGACGGGGCTGGTGTCCGGCAGCCTGCTGGTGGAGCTGGGACAGCCGGTGTTGCAGATCGAGCCCGCCTGCGCAGAGGAGGGGGCCAAGGTCGAGGGCGCTGAAGCAGAGGCGCTGTTTTCCAAACCGCTGATCCTGGGCAACCCCCAGGGGCTGCACGCACGTCCGGCGGCGTTGCTGGCCCAGGCCGCCAAGGGCTTTGCCGCGAATATCTGCCTGCACCGGCGCCAGGACTCGGCCAATGCCAAGTCCCTGGTGTCGATCATGGCGTTGCAGACGGTGCAGGGCGATGTCTTGCAGGTCAGTGCTGCGGGTGCGGATGCCGAGCAGGCGATCCAGGTTCTGGTGGAACTGCTGGCCTCGGGTTGTGGCGAGAAAGTCAGTGCTGCGGCGCCGAGTCCTGAGCCAGTAGCGGCGCGGGATGAGTCGTTGGAGACGGTTCTGCGGGGTGTCTGTGCGTCACCGGGTTCGGCGGTCGGCCAGGTGGTCAATGTGGCTGAGCAGCGCCTGCAGATAAGCGAGTGGGCGGCGAACCCGCAGCAGGAGCGCGAAGTCCTTGAGCGGGCCTTGCGAGAGGCGGTGCGGGGCCTGCAACAGCTGCGGGACAATGCCCCGGGTGAAGCACAGCAGGAAATCTTCCGCGCCCACCAGGAACTCCTCGACGACCCGAGCCTGTTGCAGCAAACCGAAGCCCTGATCGTCGCCGGCAAGAGCGCCGCCTTTGCCTGGAACAGTGCCATCGAGGTTACCGCCGAGCTGTTCAAGGGCCTGGGCAGTACGCTGCTGGCTGAACGCGCGGTGGATCTGGCGGACGTCGGCCAACGGGTGCTCAAGCTGATTCTCGGGGTGCAAGAGCATGCCGTGAGCTTGCCGGACCAGGCCATTCTGATTGCCGAGCAACTGACCCCCTCGCAGACCGCCAGCCTGGACACGGCCAAGGTGCTGGGGTTTGCCACTGTCGGCGGCGGCGCCACCAGCCACGTGGCGATTCTCGCCCGAGCCCTGGGCCTGCCGGCGATCTGTGGGCTGTCGCCCCGGGTCCTGTCCCTGGCCAACGGCACCCGGGTGCTGCTGGATGCCGATCGCGGCGAACTGCATACGGACCCTGACCCGCAACGCTTACAGCAACTGGAGTCCCTGCGTCAGCAGCAACGCCTGCGCCAGCGTCAGGACCTGGCCCAGGCGGCGCAACCGGCGGTGACCCGCGATGGTCATCATCTGGAGGTCACGGCCAACATTGCCTCTCTGGCGGAGGCCGAGCAGGCCATGAGCCTGGGAGGCGAAGGCGTCGGCCTGTTGCGTTCGGAGTTCCTCTACCAGGACCGCAGCCACGCCCCCAGCCTGGAGGAGCAGGCCGAAACCTATCGGGCCATCGCCCAGGCCCTGGGGCCTGAGCGCAATCTGGTGGTACGCACCCTGGACGTGGGCGGCGACAAGCCCCTGGCCTATGTGCCCATGGACAGTGAAGCCAACCCCTTTCTCGGCCTGCGGGGCATCCGCCTGTGCCTGGAGCGTCCCGAACTGCTGCGGGAGCAGTTCCGGGCGATTCTCGCCAGCGCCGGGCAGGCACGCCTGCACATCATGTTGCCCATGGTCAGCCAGCTGGCGGAGCTGCGTCAGGCGCGGCAGCTACTGGATGACGAGGTTCGGGCCCTGGGCCTGGCGGAAAGGCCCAAGTTGGGCATCATGATCGAGGTGCCTTCGGCGGCCCTGATGGCAGACCGCTTTGCTCCGGAGGTGGATTTCTTCTCCATCGGCACCAACGACCTGACCCAGTACACCCTGGCCATGGACCGTGATCATCCGCGCCTGGCCAGTCAGGCCGACAGCTTCCACCCGTCGGTGCTGCGCCTGATCGCGCGAACGGTGCAGGCCGCCCATGCCCACGGCAAGTGGGTCGGAGTCTGTGGTGCACTGGCGTCCGAAACCCTGGCAGTGCCGCTGTTGCTGGGCCTGGGGGTGGACGAACTGTCGGTGAGCGTGCCGTTGATTCCGGCCATCAAGGCCCGGGTACGCGAGCTGGATCTGAGCGAATGCCAGGCGCTGGCAGCTCGGATCATCGATCTGGAGGACGCGGTTCAGGTACGTGAATACCTGCACAAGCAGCAAGTCGCAGCCGATTCACTGGTTCTGGAGAACTGAAAATGTTCGAGAAATTGCAACGCGCGTTCTGGAAAGCCCTGACTCCAGACCTGATCCCTGATCAACCGAAGGCCCCCAGGGCCAACGGCAATGTTCTGAATGACGCAATGCTGGCGGCGCTGGGTGGCAGCGCCAACATCAAGAGCCAGCAACCCCTGGCCCTGACCCGCCTGCGCCTTGAGCTGCATGATCCGCAACTGCTGGACAGCAGCGCCCTGCGCGTGGCGGGGGTACCGGCGGTGATGCCCCTGGCCGGTGGCGTGGTGCACCTGCTGTTGGGGTTGCAGGGCTGAGGGGCCTGTTCGCCGGCCAACCGGTTCCTGCAAGAGCAACGGGCTTGCCAGCGAGCAGACTCTCGAAAACACCCATCGTTTCCCCGTCTCGCCTGCGTCCCGTCGCCGCGCCGGCCTTACTGTTTCTCAACTGCGGGTGTATCGTATTCGCCTTTTGCGGGCCTGGGCCCGCGGCTGATACGTGAGGTAGTTGAGTCCATGTCCTTTACCCGTCGACAAATACTCGGTGGTCTGGCCGGTCTGGTAGTGGTGGGCGTGGGGGCGGGCGGCGCATCGCGTTATTGGCTGGGAAAGATGGCTGACGCCGAGGCGGGGCACGATTACGAGCTGATCGCCGCGCCACTGGACGTGGAGCTGGTGCCGGGGCACAAGACCGAGGCCTGGGCCTTCGGCCCTTCGGCGCCGGGTACCGAACTGCGGGTACGCCAGGGCGAGTGGCTGCGGGTACGCTTTATCAACCACCTACCGGTGGCCACCACCATCCACTGGCACGGCATCCGCCTGCCCCTGGAAATGGACGGCGTGCCTTACGTCTCGCAACTGCCGGTGCTGCCCGGCGAATACTTCGACTACAAATTCCGCGTACCGGATGCCGGCAGCTACTGGTATCACCCCCATGTGAACAGCAGCGAAGAACTGGGTCGCGGCCTGGTGGGCCCGCTGATCATCGAAGAGCGCGAACCCACCGGCTTCAAGTACGAGCGCACCCTGAGCCTGAAAAGCTGGCACGTGGATGAAGAGGGCGCGTTCATGCCCTTCAGCATCCCTCGGGAGGCGGCGCGCGGTGGTACGGCCGGGCGCCTGTCCACCATCAACGGTGTGTCCCAGGCGGTGATCGACCTGCCGGCCGGGCAGATCACCCGGGTGCGCCTGCTGAACCTGGACAACACCCTGACCTACCGCATCAACATCCCGGATGTCGAAGCGCAGATCTACGCCCTGGACGGCAACCCCATCGAGCCGCGCCCCTTGGGCAAGGAATACTGGCTGGGCCCGGGCATGCGCATCTGCCTGGCGATCAAGGCGCCGGCGGCCGGTGTGGAGTTGTCCCTGCGCAACGGACCGGTGCGCCTGGGCACTTTGCGCTCGGTGGCCAACAACGACGCGCCCACCCAGTGGCCCGCCGCCTTGCCGGCCAACCCCGTGGCCGAGCCGGATCTCGACAACGCCGAGAAGCTCAACTTCAATTTCGAATGGGTTGGCTCAGTCTCGGTGAACGTGGACAATGGCAAGCCGCCTAGCCTGTGGCAGATCAACGGCCAGGCCTGGGACATCACCGACAAGACCTGCGCCGACCGCCCGATTGCCACCCTGAAAAAGGGCAAGAGCTACATTTTCGAATTGAAGAACATGACCCAGTACCAGCACCCGATCCACTTGCACGGCATGAGCTTCAAGGTCATCGCCTCGAACCGCAAGAAGATCACCCCCTACTTCACCGACACCTACCTGCTGGGCAAGAACGAGCGTGCCCGGGTCGCCCTGGTGGCGGATAACCCGGGGGTCTGGATGTTCCACTGCCACGTGATCGACCACATGGAAACCGGCCTGATGGCCGCCATCGAGGTGGTGTGATGCGCCAGATACGCCCGGCGCCGATCATCGACCGCAGCCGCGACCAGGACTTCATGCGTGAAGCCCTGGCCCTGGCCGCGCAGGGCGCTGCCCTGGGCGAGGTGCCGGTTGGCGCGGTGCTGGTGCTGGATGGGCAGGTCATCGGCCGTGGCTACAACTGCCCCATCAGCGGCAGCGATCCCAGCGCCCACGCCGAGATGGTGGCGATCCGCGAAGCGGCCCAGGCGGTGAGCAACTATCGCCTGCCCGGCAGCACCCTGTACGTGACCCTTGAACCTTGCAGCATGTGCGCCGGGCTGATCGTCCATTCGCGCATTGCCCGGGTGGTGTACGGCGCACTGGAACCCAAGGCCGGCATTGTGCAGAGCCAGGGGCAGTTCTTCACCCAAGGGTTTCTCAACCATCGAGTGCTGTACGAGGGCGGAGTTCTGGCCGAGGAGTGCGGCACGGTGCTGAGCGAATTCTTCAAGGCGCGTCGAGCGCGCTGATCTCAAACCGGTTCGCGGCCTACACAAAACCGTAGGAGCCGGCTTGCCGGCGAAGAGGCCCTTGAGCCTTGCGCCGCTCTGGCGGGCGCCTTCGCTGGCAAGCGGAACGCCGCCCGGCCAGCTCCTGCGGGGGAAGGCGGGTTATTTCTTGGCGACTATCACCGCACGCATCGGCGCCGGCAGGCCTTCGATGGTCTTGCTGTGGTCGTTGGGGTCCAGGAAGTCGCTCAGGGACTGGTACTTCATCCACTCGGTGCCGCGCTGCTCCTCGACGCTGGTCACGCTCACATCAACACAACGCACATCGCTGAAACCGGCGCGTCGCAGCCACAGTTCCAGGGCCGGTACGGACGGCAGGAACCATACGTTGCGCATCTGCGCGTAGCGGTCTTCCGGTACCAGCACCTGGTGCTGGTCGCCTTCCACCACCAGGGTTTCCAACACCAGTTCACCGCCCTTGACCAGGCAGTCCTTGAGCGCCAGCAGGTGCTCGATGGGCGAACGGCGGTGGTAGAACACCCCCATGGAAAACACCGTGTCGAAGCCTTCCAGGTTGGCCGGCAGGTCTTCGAAGGGGAAGGGCAGGTGCCACACCGAAGGCTCCGACAAGTAACGCTGCACCGCCTGGAACTGGCAGAAGAACAGCCAGTTGGGGTCGACGCCGATCACGCTGTGGGCGCCGGCGCCAAGCATGCGCCACATGTAGTAGCCATTGCCGCAGCCGACATCGAGGATGCGCTTGCCCTCAAGGTCCAGGTGCGGGGCGACCCGCGACCACTTCCAGTCCGAACGCCATTCGGTGTCCACGTGCACGCCGAACAGGTCGAACGGGCCCTTGCGCCACGGCGACAGGCCCATCAGTGCGGTGCGCATCTGCGCCCGAGTGGCGTTGTCGCAGTCGGTGTCCAGGCGCAGGCCATTGATCAGGTCGATTTCGCTGGGCTGGATCTTCGGCAATGCATCCAGGGCGCTTTGCCAGCGCTCCAGGTCGCCATGGCCTTTTTCCATCTTGGCGTCGAGCTGGGCTTGCAGCCCGTTGGCCCAGGTGGCCAGGGGCGTACCCGCCAGACGGCGAGCGAGGGGGGACAGATCAATCATGGCAGGGCAATCAACGAGGCAAAGTTAAGGCATTGGAACCACGGCACCACTTTCGAGAACCCGGCAGCCAGCAGGCGTTCGCGGTGTTCTTCGAGGCTGTCGGGCTTCATGACGTTTTCGATGGCACTGCGCTTCTGGGCGATTTCCAGTTCGCTGTAGCCGTTGGCGCGCTTGAAGGCGATGTGCAGGTCGGTGAGCAGGGCGTGTTCCTGGTCATCGTTGAAGCGCAGCTTCTCCGAGAGGATCAGCGCGCCACCGGGCAGCAGTGACTGGCGGATGCGCCCCAGCAGGGCCAGACGCTGCTCGGGGGCGATGAACTGCAGGGTGAAGTTCAGGGCCACCACCGAGGCCGGCTGGAATTCCAGGGCCAGGATATCGCCCTCGATCACCTGCACCGGCAGCAGCTCCTGGAACATCGAGTCCTGGCCGTTGAGGTATTCCCGGCACCGTTCGACCATGGCTGCGGAGTTGTCCACCGCGATGACCCGGCAGCCATCCGTGCGCACATGGCGGCGCAGGGCCTGGGTCACTGCCCCCAGGGAAGAGCCCAGGTCGTAGAGCACGCTGTTGGGCTGGGCGAACTGCGCCGCCAGCACCCCGAGGTTCTCGACAATGGTCGGGTAACCCGGCACCGAGCGCTTGATCATGTCCGGGAACACCCGCACCACATCCTCGTTGAAGGCGAAGTCGGGCACCTGGGCCAGTGGCTGGGCGAAAAGGCGGTCGGGTTCTTTGCTCACGGCGGTTCCGGCGATGGAGATAAAAAGAGGGCGGCATTGTAGCCGCTGCCGCAGGCTGCGATAAGGCCCGCAGGGCCTTCAGGGGCGCAAGGGCGACGCAAGGTGGGGGCCTTTCGCCGGCAAGCCGGCTCCTACGGAGAGTAGGGACCGGCCTGTCGGCGCAGGCGGCTCAGCGTGGCTTCTGGCTGAACGCCGAAGCGGCAATGCCCCACTGGCCCAGCCAGTAGAAAATGATGATCAGGTAGGGCGCGGCGTCGAAGGCCAGCACGAAGCGGCTGATGCCGATCAGGCTGTCGGAGAAGGCAAAGCTCAGGGCGCCCAGCGCTGCCAGTACCGCGGACCGCGTGGGCACCGCTGAGCCGAGGCGTGCCAGGGCGCGCCAGAGCATGGCGCTGATGGTCAGGGCGTAGACGATCACCGGCACCAGCAACGGCCCCAGGCCGTGGGAGATCAGGATGCTCAACAGCACCGCGCCAATGGCCAGTGCCACCAGCAAGGGCAGCAGCGCCGGGCGCCGGCAGTCGCTGAGATAAGCCTTGAGGTAGGCCAGGTGCGCCACCAGGAAGGCTCCGAGACCGAACACGAACAGGTCCGTGGGCCAGGCCAGCAGGACATCCCCCAGCACCGAGAACAGCAGGCCGATGATGATCCAGCGCCGGTAGTCCCCGGGCGGTGCATCGTGCAGCCAGCCCAGCAGGGCCAGCACCGGCAGTGGCTTGACCAGCAGGCAGAGCAGGGTGGCATGCACGCTGACGCCGTAGAGGAAGGTCGCGGCGCCCATCAGCGCCAGTATCAGCCAGCCCATGTCAGTTCACCGTGATCGAGCAGTCGAAGGCCTTCACCGGGGCCTCTTCCGGTGCCCAGGGTTGCTGGTAGGTCAGCAGCAGCCGGCCCTGGCCGCTGGCGAAGGCCTGGAAACGCCAGGTCGACTGCCCGCCACTGCCCACCAGACCGGTGTCTTCGGGGTTGCTGTAGACCTCGGGGCTGACCTTGCGCAGGATGCCGCCGGCCGAATCCTGGATCGCCCAGCGATAACCGGTGGTGGGGTTGCTTGGCAGGGTGAGGATCAGGTTCTGCCCATTGTGCAGTTGCAGCGGGCATTCACTCTGGTTTTCAACGGTGACGTTCTGCTTGGGCTGGCTGGCGCAAGCGGTCAGCAGGGCGAGGCTGAGCAGGGCAAGAAGGCGGGGTGTGGGCATGGGTCAGGAAGCTCCGATCATTCATGACGAACGGCGAGCATAACTGAAGATGATGGGCGGTGTGGGGAGGGGAATAAAGGTTGGCGGTTATGGCCTGTTCGCCGGCAAGCCGGCTCCTGCGAGGGGGGCCCTGCAGGAGCCGGCTTGCGGCGAAAGGGGTTAGAACAGCACTTTGGCCACGTCGGCAAAACGCTTGGCAAAATGCACGGTGATGCCTTCCTTGAGGTAGTCCGGCAGTTCTTCGAAATGCCCGCGGTTGGGCTCCGGCAGGATCAGCTCGTGGATCTTCTGGCGCCGCGCGGCGATGACTTTCTCGCGCACCCCGCCAATGGGCAGCACGTGGCCGGTGAGGGTCAGCTCGCCGGTCATGGCCACGCCTTTCTTCGGCGGCTGGTTGCGCGCCAGGGACAGCAGGGCGCTGGCCATGGTCACCCCGGCACTGGGGCCGTCCTTGGGGGTGGCGCCTTCGGGAACGTGCAGGTGGACGAAGGCTTCGTCGAAGAACTTGCTGTCGCCGCCGAATTGCTTGAGGTGCGAGCTGACGTAGCTGTAGGCGATCTCCGCCGATTCCTTCATCACATCCCCCAGTTGCCCGGTGAGCTTGAAGCCGCGGTTGTGGGTGTGAATGCGCGTGGCCTCGATAGGCAGGGTGGCGCCGCCCATGCTGGTCCAGGCCAGGCCGGTGATGACCCCGGTGCCGCTCAGGACCTGCTCGTTACGGAACACCGGCATGCCCAGGGAAGCCTCCAGGTCCTTGGGCGCGATCTTGATCGTGGCGTCCGGCTCGTCCAGCAGCTTGACCACGGCCTTGCGTACCAGCTTGCCCAGTTGTTTCTCCAGCTGGCGCACCCCGGCTTCCCGGGCGTAGCCATCGATCACCGTGCGCAGGGCGCTGTCGCTGATGCTCAGGCTGGTCTTGGCGACACCGGCCTTTTCCAGCTGCTTGGGCCACAGGTGGCGTTTGGCGATGGCCAGTTTTTCTTCGGTGATGTAGCCGGACAGGCGAATCACTTCCATACGGTCCAGCAGCGGGCCGGGAATCGAATCCAGGGTGTTGGCAGTGCACACGAACAGGACCTTGGACAGGTCCATGCGCAGGTCCAGGTAATGATCGAGGAAGTCGACGTTCTGCTCCGGGTCCAGGGTCTCCAGGAGGGCCGAGGCCGGGTCGCCCTGGTAGCTCTGGCCCATCTTGTCGATCTCGTCGAGCATGATCACCGGGTTCATCACCTCCACTTCCTTGAGGGCCTGCACCAGCTTGCCCGGCTGGGCGCCGATGTAGGTGCGGCGGTGGCCCTTGATCTCGGCTTCATCACGCATGCCGCCGACGCTGAAGCGGTAGAACGGCCGCCCCAGGGATTCGGCGATGGATTTGCCGACGCTGGTCTTGCCGACACCGGGTGGGCCTACCAGCAGCACGATGGAGCCGCTGATCTCGCCCTTGTAGGCGCCCACCGCGAGGAATTCGAGGATCCGGTTCTTGATGTCGTCGAGCCCGGCGTGGTGCTTGTCCAGCACCTTGCGCGCGTGCTTGAGGTCGAGCTTGTCGTCGCCGAAGACGCCCCAGGGCACGGCGGTGGCCCATTCCAGGTAGTTGCGGGTAACCGCATATTCCGGCGAACCGGTCTCCAGGATCGACAGCTTGTTCATTTCCTCGTCGATGCGTTTCTGCGCCTGGGGCGGCAGCACTTTGCCAGTCAGGCGCTGTTCGAACTGCTCCAGGTCGGCGCTGCGGTCATCCTTGGTCAACCCCAGCTCCTGCTGGATCACCTTGAGCTGCTCCTTGAGGAAGAACTCGCGCTGGTGCTCGCCGATCTTGCGGTTGACCTCGGCGGAAATCTCTTTCTGCAGGCGCGCCACTTCGACTTCCTTGCGCAGCATCGGCAGGACTTTTTCCATGCGCTTGAGCATGGGCACGCAGTCCAGCACTTCCTGCAGTTCGTTGCCGGTGGCGGAGGTCAGGGCGGCGGCGAAGTCGGTCAGGGGCGACGGGTCGTTGGGGCTGAAGCGGTTGAGGTAGTTCTTCAGCTCTTCGCTGTACAGCGGGTTGAGCGGCAGCAGCTCCTTGATCGCATTGATCAGCGCCATGCCGTAGGCCTTGACCTCGTCGGTGGGCTCGCTGGGCTGATGGGGGTACTCGACCTCCACCAGGTAGGGCGGACGATGGTGCTTGAGCCAGGTGCGGATGCGCACCCGGGTCAGGCCCTGGGCAACGAACTGCAGCTTGCCGTTTTCACGGCTGGCGTGATGGACCTTGACCAGGGTGCCGTACTCCGGCAGCGCGGAGGTATCGAAGTGTCGCGGGTCCTCCTGCGGGGTGTCCATGAAAAACAGGGCAAGGGAGTGATGCTCGGATTTGCTCACCAGTTCCAGGGTTTCGGCCCAGGGCTCTTCATTGACGATGACCGGCAATACTTGCGCAGGAAAGAAGGGACGATTGTGAATCGGGATGATGTAGACCTTGTCCGGCAGATTCTGTCCGGGCAGGGCCAGGCCGGTGCCATGGGCAGCCTGGTGTTCGGTGTTTTCCGGATCGACGTAGTCACGTGGATCTTCGGGAAATTCTTGCTGGTCGCTCATGGAGGCTCCTGCGCGATGGACTATGCAGCTTAGATGGGGCAGGTCGCCGCGGGTTTCAATGGGGGACTGGTTTCAGCGTTTTTCCGAAGCGGTGGGAAATGCCGCTGCATCGCCCCTTGCTCTGGCAGAGAAGCGTTGCATAGCCGCGGTCTAGGCTGTTCTTGCTGCATGCCTGGGGGTTTTTGCGAAGGGATTCAAGCTCACTTGAAGGGGCTGTTTGACATGGGTTGTCAATAAAATGACTGCGATGTCACCTGTTTTATTGCGTGATCTTGTGTAATTTGAGGATTAATCTGATTGCCCGGAATGCCGGAATGAAGCTGGCATTTATTTGACGCGCGCATTCAGCTTCTCAGAGGGATGGGTATGAAGAAGGGATTTTTCAGCTTCCGGCAGGGGTTATCCGCGTCGGCCTTTTCAAGGCCCGCCGGGGACTTGGAGCGACTGAGAGCAGCCTTATGAAGTGGCGCCGAACCTTTCAGGCAAGGATTGTCGGGGTGCTGGCGCTATTGCTGTTGGTATTGATTGCCGCGGTGTATTTCGCGGTCAAGACCGCCACCACCCAAGCGGTGGAGCGCCAGGCGCAATTGCAACTGAAGATCGGCACCCGGGTATTCGAACGGCTGCTGGACTTGCGCGGTCGCAACCTGCAGTACGGTGTCGACTGGCTGGTGGTGGATTCCGAGTTTCGCCGGGCGGTGCTCAGCGGCAAGCCGGTGGATATCCTTGCCGCCCTGGCCCAGCATAGCGGCGGCATCCGTTCCAGCGAGATGTTCGTGCTCAGCCCCGAGGGCCGGGTCATCGCCAGCACCCTGCCGGTGATCGCCCGGGACCAGCACTTTCCCTACGACCAGGCCCTGCGCCGGGCCATGCGGCACAACACCCACATGCTCTTCGTCGCAATCAAGGGCCGGCCCTATCTGCTGGTCCAGGGGGAAGTGCTGGAGTCGCTACCCATCGCCCGGGTAGTGATGGGCTTTCCCATGGATGAGCTGTTTGCCCAGGAACTGCGCTCCATGAGCAACCTGGAAGTGTCGTTTCTGACGGTCGATGGTCAGCATCCCGGCGAGCTGTTCAGCACCCAGCCGGAGTTCTTCTGGTCGCCCATCATCAATGTCCTGGCCGACTCCCTGTGGCAATCCCTGCCGCAGTTGAGCGAGACCCATGGCCAGCGTTTCCTCAACCAGGCCTTGCAACTGGCCAATACCGGGGATGCCGGCGATCCGCGGGTCATGGCCTTGCTGCAAAGCCCCCTGGAGCAGGCGTTGCAGGCCTTTGCCCCGCTGGACCGGGAGTTCATGTGGATCGCCATGGTGGCGCTGGTGGTCTCCCTGGTCTGCGCCCTGCTGATGGCGCGGCGGGTATCGCGGCCCCTGGAAGACCTGGCCCAGGCGGCAAGACGCATCGGTGCCGGTAACTATCAGGCCCCGGTAACCATCAAGCGCAGCGACGAGTTCGGGGTGCTGGCAGATGCCTTCAACGCCATGCAGAGCGCCATTGCCACCCGCGAACGGCAACTGGCCCACAACGCTCTGCATGATCCGCTGACCGGGCTGCCGAACCGGGCCCTGGCCATCGAACGCCTGACCAAGGCCATTGCCGCCCGGCGCAATGTGGTGCTGCTCTACCTGGGCATCGACAACTATCGGGCGATCAACGAAGGCTTTGGCACAGAAGGCCTGGACCAGATGATGGGCGAGCTCAGCCGGCGCCTGCGGGAAGTATTGTCCCAGGGCGATACGGCGGCCCGGATCACCGCCAGTGAATTCCTCCTGCTGCTGGAGAACACCGAACTGGACGGGGCCATGGCCATGGCTGACCGGCTGCATGACCTGCTCAGCCGGCCGCAACTGATCCAGGGCGATGAGGTGCGCCGGCAGATCTGCATGGGGATGGCGGTGTACCCCGCCGACGGCAAGTCCGCCGAGGAACTGATCAGCCGCGCCGCCATCGCCCGCCATGATGCTTCGCTCAAGCCCGGTTACTTGCAGGTCTACCAGCAGGACCGAGACCTGGCTCACCAGCGGCAGATCAGCCTGATCCGCGACCTGCGCCGGGCGGCCGCCGAAGGTGAGCTGTTCCTGTTGTACCAGCCCAAGCTCGATCTGCGCCGGGACTACCTGCACCAGGCCGAAGCCCTGCTGCGCTGGCAGCACCCGGTGTTCGGCGTGGTCTCGCCGGCGGAATTCATTCCCCTGGCCGAGCGCACCGGCAGCATGCACAGCCTCACCGCCTGGGTCATCGAAGCCTGTATCCGCCAGCTGGCGGAGTGGAACCGCCGGGCCCTGCCCGTACGCCTGTCACTGAACATCTCGGCCAGCGACCTGGAGGACGACGGCCTGGAGGTACGGGTCAGCGATTACCTTGAGGGCTATCAGGTGGCAGCCGAACAGTTGGTGTTCGAGATCACCGAGAGCGCCATCATGCGCGACCCGGAGCAGGCCCTGGCCGTGCTGCAACGCTTGCGCGGCTGCGGCATCAGCCTGTCGGTGGACGATTTCGGTACCGGCTATTCATCCCTGGCGCAGTTGCAGCGCCTGCCGGTGCAGGAACTGAAGATCGACCAGTCGTTCATCCGCAATCTGGATGAAACCAGCGGCGATGCGGTGATCGTGCGTTCCACCATTGAAATGAGCCACAAGCTGGGGCTCAAGGTGGTGGCCGAAGGCGTGGAATATGAGCATTGCCTGAAATTGCTGGAAAGCTGGGGCTGCGACACGGTGCAGGGCTATCTGATCAGCCGACCGTTGCCGACCGAGGCCTTTGAGCGCTGGCTGGTGAACTCCCGGGTGTCGAGCTGAAAGCTGGATGGCCGAGGGGCCATCCAGGGGGCGCGCTCAGGGGGCGGCGGACTCGGCCTTGGTCAACAGGCTTTGCAGCTCCGGCTCTATGCCTTCCTCACTGAGGTTGTCCATGATTTCCAGGATGCAGGGCGCATAGCGGGGCTCGATGGCCGCTTCCGACCAGTCCAGTTCATAGATCGCCATGACCCTTACGTCCAGGTAGGGCGAATCCACCAGCAGGCGTTTCAGTAGCTCGATGGCCGGCGGGCTGCGCAACTCTCCCAGGGACACCGCGCAGCGGTGCTGCCAGTACTCGGGGCGCGACAGCAGGGTTTCGCCGAGGCGTTGCCATTGCGCCGGGGTAAAGGCGTGGAGGACTCCCTTGGCCACCTGCTCGGTGGTGTATTCGTTCCAGTTGGCGGCTTCCGAGTCACCGAACCAGTGGTGTAACCGTTCAAACAACTCATCACGCTTATCCGTACTCATGATGTCTTTCTCCTGCGAGGGCGGTCGCGCCAGCACGCTGTTCCTGGCGTGCCGCCCAATGCCATGGCGTTTATACCGGCGTGCCAGAACCGATGCTGCCTCATTTGCGCAGGGCTTCCCAGCATTAACGGCGCGCGCTGACCAACCGTGTCTTGGCATTCTGGTGCAGGCCGCCCGATAGCGCGGCCCCGATTGTCCCGGTTTACCAGGTGCCGGCGAACTTCACCGCCGCCGCGGCGCGTGACGGCACCTTGAGGGTATGCAGCAGGGAAGACACGTGGATGCGCACGGTGAACGGCGAGATATCCAGCTCTCGGGCGATTTCCTTGTTGGTCTTGCCCTGGGCGATCAGGCGCAGGACTTCCTGTTGCCGGGTGGTCAGCTGGCTCACTTCGGCGCAGGCGTCCAGGGGCAGCAGCAGGCCGGAAGGCGCGTACTTGACCACCACGTCGCCTTCGCGGATGGCCTGAATCGCCTGGCCGATCTCGTCCGGGCTGATGCTCTTGCCGATGAAACCGTCGGCCCCGGCGGCCATGACTTCGGCGATCAGGTCCTGGTTGTCGACCATCGACACCACGATGATCGAGGTGCGCGGCAATTGCTGGCGCAGGCCGGCAATCATGCTGACCGAGGTCAGGCCGGGAAAGCGCAGGTCGAGAATCAGCGAGTCCGGCTCCTCGCCGCTCTCGGCCAGGGCCATTACCGCAGCCAGGTCGCCGGCCTCTTCGAGCACGGCATCGGGCAGCAAGCGCTGGATGGTGCGCAGCATGCCTTCGCGAAACAACGGGTGGTCGTCGGCGACGATAATCCGGCATGTCATGTTTGAAACTCCTTGAAACATCCAGTCCTGTGGGCATGCTAACTTGGCGCACGGCGTTGTAACTGCCCGCTGGTCGTGTCCGATGGGCCAGTTTGCCGAACGGCAAAAGACCACGGCAGCGCATATTGCACAAGGAGGTGATTGCATGAAAGTTGAGAAAGACAGTGAACTCGATCAGGCCACCCTGCGGATTATCGTGGCCGGATGCGCCCTGGTCTGGTTTGGCGTGATCGGCTTCCTGCCGGGGCAGGATGTGGATCCCTACGTGCCGGTGATGATCTACATTTCCCTGTTCATGCTGGGTTCGATCGTGCTGCGCATGGCCATTGCCCGTTGGCCCGGGCACTACCCGGCGCGGCGCATCCTGGGCATGGTCTATGACTACACCGGCACCTGTTACGGCCTGGTGGTAGGCGGCGAGGGGGCGCTGCCGATCTATGCGGTGATGGTCTGGGTCAACCTGGGCAATGGCATGCGTTTCGGCTCGCGCTACCTGGCCATCGCCACCGTGCTGGCGCTGTTCGCGCTGTTCATGGTCTACCTGCTGACCCCCTATTGGCAGGCCCAGCCCTACATGGTGCTGATGCTGATGATCACCAGCACGGTGATCCCGGTGTACGCCCACATCCTGCTCAAGCGCACCCGCCTTGCTTCGGAAGAGGCGATTGCCGCCAACCTGGAAAAGTCCCGTTTCCTGGCCCAGGCCAGCCATGACCTGCGCCAGCCGATCCACTCCATCGGCCTGTTCACCGCCTGCCTGCGCGAAGCCAGCCTGGGGGTGGATGAGCGGCGCCTGGTGGACAACATCGATCGTTCGCTGCTCAACGTCTCGCAGCTGTTCCGCTCGATCCTCGACCTCTACACCCTGGACAACGGGCGAGTGCAGCCCAAGTACGAAACCGTCCACCTGGGCGAACTGCTGCGCGACCTGGTACGCCAGAATTCCGAGGCGGCGCGCTGGGCCGGTGTCGAACTGCGGCTGCGGCCCTGCGCCCATTGGGTGCGGGTCGACCCGGGGCTGTTGGCGACCATGGTGCAGAACGTGCTGTCCAACTGCTTCAAGTACGCCGCGGAACGGCCGGTGCTGATTGGCGTGCGCCGGCGTGGCCAAGGCCTGGCCATTGTCATCTATGACCAGGGTCGGGGGATTGCCGAGGAGCATCTGCCGAAGATCTTCGATGAGTTCTACCGGGTTCGCCAGGTACGGGACAAGGACGTCGAAGGCGTCGGCCTGGGCCTGTCCATCGTCAAGCGCCTGGGGCAGATGACTGACCTGCAGGTGACGATTCGTTCGCGGGTCGACCACGGCACCACGGTCAGCCTGCACGGCCTGTCACTGGCCGCGCCACAGCGTTTGCACGGTCGTGACGAGGCGTTGCAGAGCGGCTTGCTGACCGGGCTGCGGGTCTGTCTGGTGGAGGATGACCGTAACGTGCTGCTGGCCACTTCGGCGCTGCTGGAGCGCTGGGGCTGCGTGGTCCAGGCCGAATCGAGCGGGGAGAACCTGCTGACCGATTGCGACATTATCGTCGCCGACTATGACCTGGGCACCCGGGCCTCGGGTATCGAATGCATCGACAGCATCCGTCAGCAGCGGGGCTGGGAAGTGCCGGCGCTGATCATCACCGGGCACGACATCGAGAAAATCCACGCCGCCCTGCACGACCGCAACATCGCCATCCTGTCCAAGCCGGTGCGGCCGGTGGAACTGCGCAGCACCTTGCGAGCCCTGCGCGAGGCGCCGCTGGTGCCTGCCCACAGGGCTGCGGCGCCAGAGGCAGTTACCAGGTCCGGCACGGGATAAGCAGGGGGTAGTTGGTCATGGTCAGCTTCTTGTTCTCGCCGCTGGCCAGTTCGACGAAGTCATCCAGCATGCCCGAGTACGAAGAGATCGAACTGCGCTCGGTGTAGTAGTGGGTGGTCACCGGCCCGTAGTTGGTGTTGCTCTGGCCGGTGCCCACGTACTCGTTCCAGCGGCTGGTGCCGTACACCATATCGCGGCCCTGGACGAAGTAGCGGCCCGGTTGCAGCCCCGTGAACTGGAAGATGCCGTTGCCGTCGGTGCGGGTCACCCGGTGCACGGCCAGGGCCTCGGGGACCATGCTCACCGGTGCGCCTTCGGGTTGGGACGCGCGCAACTTGTGCCAGGCCTGCAAGTGCGGGGTGGCCGGGTAGAGATAGATCTCGACGTTGCGGCTGTCTTCGATACCGTCATTGCCGACGATACAGAACTTGCCGGTGAGCGTTGCGGTGCCGGGTTGCAGCGCGGCGCGCGCGGCCTGGGTGTCGAAGGGCTCGTCGGGGTACTGCACGGTGGGAATCTTGACTGGCGGGTATTCGTCCAGGGTTCGCCCTTGGCGCGGCGCGCAGGCAATCAGGGTACAGGCGAGCAGGGCCAGGCCTGTCACCATGAAGAGACGGGGTTTCATCAACTCAGGACCTTTTCAGGAGGGAGTGGTGCTCGCCCGACGCTGTCCCGCTGCTACACCGGTGCAGCCCGTCGCGGCGAACCTGGTTGGCCAGGGGCTAGCGGTTTATTGCTTGCTGCACTCGGCCGGCAGCGCTACCGCTCCACCCATGGTGGCGAAGGCGACCATGCCGCCGCTGGGCAGTACGCAATTGTATTCGCCGGCACTGGTGCTGGCGGTGAAGTAGGTCTGGGACGCGTCGCTGCGCACGTTGGAAACCGTGGAAACCGGCTTGCCAAGGGTGATCTGGGCGCGGTTCTTGAGGTCGTCGTTGCTCGGTTTGGCGATGGCGCAACCGCCCAGGGCGAGTGCCAGGAGGCTGAGCAGGGCAACGGGGCGGAGGCTGGACTGGAGTTTCATGATGAATCTTCCTTGGTGTTGTTGTGTTTTCAACGGCGCAGCCGCTCCCGACACCGCAGGCTGGCAACGGTGGGGAGATCAGATGGTTGCTCGGCACTATAGCCCCGGGTTGGGGGAGGGTCGATTAGCACAAATGGGCTAATGTCGCTTTGCAATTAAGGGACTGCTGGGCAGGCGAACAGGGCCGCTTGAGAGGGCCGGCGAGGCGCCGCCGGTCCTGGAGCCGGGGTCAGGTCAGCAGTTGTTCCTGCAGGCGTCGGCCCAGTACGTCCAGCAGGTCGCAGCCATCGCGCAGGGGGATGACGCACAGCTGGGCGAAGTCCTGGAGCAGAGCCGGGTTGCTCTGCAGGTTGTCGTGGCTGGCGATGTTCTCCAGCAACTGGGTGGCCGCGCGGATGCGGTGTGCGGCGGCTTCGTGGAGAGCGTCCAGCGGGGCCTGGGTGTCCACCAGCAGGGCGGGGATGTTGTAGTCGTTGCTGGTGAGGGGCATGTATTGCTCCACGGCTTTGTCCAAAGTGCAGGCTACAAACAGGTCAGGCAGTTGCTGGTGCTTTGCGCGCCTGACGATATGGGGGGCTTCCACACCCCTGTCACTGAGTTTTCAATGACCCCCAGACCTTAAGGGCAGAGCCCTTGAGGGGCAAGGTGATGCGATGGGACGTGAGTTGTAGGAATTTTCGGTGACCGTCCTTTGAAGGGCTGCCGGTCGAGCAAGATGGAATGACAAGCCCCTTGTAGGAGCCGGCTTGCCGGCGAAGAGGCCCGCAAGCCATGCAGCGCCCGGGCCCGCGTCTTCGCTGGCAAGCCAGCTCCTACGCAGAGGGCGAACGGCACAAAAAAGGCGGCTACCAGAAGGTAGCCGCCTTTTTCATGCCTGCCGGTAAAGCTTATTCCGACAGTTTGTAGGCAATGATGTAGTCGCCCATCTTGGTGCCCAGGGAGCCGTGGCCGCCCACGACCACCAGCACGTACTGCTTGCCATCCTTGCCGGTGTAGCTCATCGGCGTGGCCTGGCCACCCGCTGGCAGGCGGGACTTCCACAGCTCCTTGCCGTTCTTCACGTCATAGGCGCGGATGTACTGGTCCAGGGTGCCGCTGAGGAAGCCCACGCCACCACCGGTAACCATGGAGCCGCCCATGCTCGGCACGCCCATCGGCAGGCCGATCGGGATTGGCGAGCTGTCACGGCTGGTGCCGTTCTTGTGCTTCCACACCACCTTGTTGGTGGTCAGGTCGATACCGGCCACGTAGCCCCAGGCCGGAGCCTGGCAAGGTACGCCGAGCGGCGACATGAACGGATGCATGATCACCGCGTAAGGCGCGCCGGTGTTGGGTTGCACGCCCGAGGTCTCGCTTTCGCGCTTGCTCCCGGCGGCCACTTCGGCACGCGGCACCAGCTTGGAAACGAAGGCCATGTAGTTCGGGCTGGTGAACAGCAATTGACGGACCGGGTCCAGCGAGACGCTGCCCCAGTTGAACACGCCGACGTTGCCCGGGTAGATCAGGCTGCCCTGCACCGATGGCGGGGTGTACTGACCTTCATAGCGCAGTTCCTTGAACTGGATGCGGCACAGCATCTGGTCGAACGGCGTGGCACCCCACATGGCTTTCTCGTCCAGTGGCGGCGGCAGCAGGTTCAGGTCCGAACGGGCCTGGGTCGGTGCGGTGTGGTCGCCTTCGACTGCGCCGGTCGGGGCCGGTACTTCACGGATCGGCACGATCGGGGTGCCGTCGCGACGGTCCAGTACGTACAGGCTGCCTTGCTTGGTCGGCTGGATCAGCGCCGGCTTGACGCCGTCCGCGGTCTTCATGTCCAGCAGAGTCGGCTGGCTGCCCACGTCCATGTCCCACAGGTCGTGGTGGGTGAACTGGTAGTTCCAGCGCAGCTTGCCGGTGTCGATGTCCAGGGCCACGGTGCCGGCGCTGAATTTCTCGGCGCCTGCGGTGCGGTTGCCGCCCCACTGGTCAGGCATCTGGTTGCCCAGTGGCAGGTAGACCATGCCCAGTTTCTCGTCGACGCTGGCCAGGGACCACATGTTCGGCGAGTTGCGGGTATAGGTCTTGCCTTCCGGCAGCGGAGTGGTCTCGTCCGGGTTGCCCGAGTCCCAGTTCCACACCAGGTGGCCGTCGTGCACGTCGAAGGCGCGGATCACGCCGGACGGCTCGTTGGTCGACTCGTTGTCGGTCACGTGGCCGCCAATGATCACCAGGTTACGGGTGATGGCCGCCGGGGAGGTGGAGTAGTAGCCGCCCGGGGTGAATGGGCCGATACCGGCCTTCAGGTCCACGGCGCCCTTGGTGCCGAAGTCTTCACAGACCTTGCCGGTGTCGGCGTTGATGGCGATCAGGCGCGCATCGGCGGTAGGCAGGAACAGGCGACGCGGGCAGCTGGTGGCGATGGCCTGGCCCGCGGGGGACAGGGTGGCCGGCTGGCTGATGGCGTCGGCGTTCTTGAAGTTGGCTTCGTCGTAGTACGACACGCCACGGCAGGTCATGTGTGCCCAGCCACGGAAGTCGTCGCCGTTGGGGCCCTGGATCTGCGGATCGAAGCGCCAGATTTCCTTGCCGGTATCCGGGTCCAGGGCCAGCACTTTGCTGTGGGCGGTGCAGGCATAGAGCTTGCCGTTGACCTTCAGCGGGGTGTTCTGGTTGGTGATTTCCACCGGGTCCTTGTCGGTCGGCATGTCGCCGGTGCGGATGCGCCAGGCTTCCTGCAGCTTGCCGATGTTGGCCGGGGTGATCTGCTTCAGCGGCGAGTAGCGATCGCCGAACTCGGTGCGGCCGTAGGCCTGCCATTCACCGTCGGGGATGGCCGGCGCGGTGCTGGTCATGTCCGCGGTGTCGCGGCCCAGGTCACCGGAGATTTCCCCGGGGTTGGTGAACTGGCTGCCAATGGCGGCGCCACCGGCCAGGACCACGGCCACGCTCAGGGCAGCGGTGCCCAGCGGGGCCGGGCCATCGCGCAGCAGCGGGCGACGGAACCAGGGCAGCAGCAGGACCACGCCGAGGGCGAACCACAGCGACAGGCGTGGCACCAGTTGCCACCAGTCCAGGCCGATTTCCCATAGCGACCAGACGGTACTGGCGAACAGTACCAGGGCGTACAGGCCCAGCGCCGCGCGTTTACCGGCCAGCAGCAAGAGGCCGGTCAACGTCAGGCCGATACCGGCCAAAACGTAGTACAGCGAGCCGCCGAGCATGCTCAGCTTGATCCCCCCGGCCAGCAAGGCCAGGCCCATTAGCAGCAGCAAGATCCCGAGCAGGCTTGGCAGCAAGCGGCTCGGACTTGAAGCACCCTCAGTGCTCATAGTGTGGTTCTCCGTGACGTTTAGAGTGTTCCCGCGCATGTTCACTGTAGATGACGATCAGGCGCGGGCTTGGTTCAGCTGAAAACTGTGAATGGCGTCGTTGTGTGCCTGTCGGCCTTAGAACGAACTCTGGATCTTGATCCCGCCGATCAGGGCGTCGTCCACCCGGCTCACGCCGCCGGGGTGGCGGATGTATTGCAGGTTGGGGCGCACGGTCAGCCAGTTGGCCAGGTGCACGCCGTAGTACAGCTCGGCGCTGTATTCGGTGTCCTGGGGCGGCAGGTAGCTCGGGTTGTCGTAGTCGTAGAGCGCCCGGGCCTGGTTGCTGGCCTGGGCGTTCTTGCGGTACGCCGGGTTGACATGGACCCGGGCCAGGGCAAAGCCGATGTCATCCTTGGCCCGGGCATCGAACAGCCCCTTGTAGACCAGGCCCGCCTGGACATAGTTGTCGATGGCGTTGGTCTTCTTGTCGTGGGCGGTGACGTTGGCGAACAGGCTCAGGCCGCGGGAGTGGTCGCTGGCCTGGCTGGTGACCTGCTGTTGCGCGCCCAGCCACAGGCCGTGCTTGCTGGAGCTGCTGCGGTAGGCCTCGCCGGTCAGGGCTGCAGGCTGGCCATTGCCATCCTTGTAGACGTCGCTGGCCTTGGCGCTGCTGTAGTAATAGCCGGCGCGGTACTCACCGGCCAGGCCGTTGAGTTTGGGTGTCCACACCAGTTCCACTGGCAACAGTGTGCCCTGGGTGCCGCTGCCGCTGAGCTTGAAGCCGTTGTCGCGATCGAGGTTCGAGGGGTTCTGCTCATAGGCACCGATCTGCGCGTAGAGCTCGGCGTTCAGGTGGTATTTGACCCGCAGGGCCCACTGGCTGACCGGCCAGTTGTACCAGACGCTGCCGGCCCAGTTACCCACCTGGGAGCCGCAGAACGCCAGGTTCTGGAAGTCGCAGGGGAAGCTGTTGAAGTCTTCGCCCTGGCCGAAGCGGCCGGCCTTGATGTCGAGCTTCTGGTCGAAGAATTTCTGCTGGTACCACATTTGCGTCAGGCGCCAGGTCTGGCCGCGGCCCCAGACTTCCTGGGCCGAGGTGAAGCCGCCGACCCGCGGGTCGTTGATCCGGTCGTTGCTGATGTTGTCGCCGTCGCGCTTGGTCACCGTCAGTTGGAATTCGGCGTCGTCCCAGCCGAGGATCTTCTGCAGGTCCAGGTGGCTGCCGAAGGCGAACTGGTCGCTGTAGCGCGCGGTGCGGTCGTGGTCGTAGCCACCGTGCAGGTTGGCGCCCATCTCGCCGACGTAGTCGATCTTGAAGTCGTAGCCTTTGTTGGCCAGTTCCGTGCGGGTGCCATTCCAGTCGCCGAGCATCCACGGTGAGTCACTGTCGAAGGCCGGTGCGGCCTGGGCGCAGGCGGCAAATCCAAGGGCGCCGAGTAGGCTCAGGCTCTTGGGCAGGGCGACGGAAGTCAGGACAGCGCTGTCTTTTAAACGCTGAAAAGTGGGCATAGGCATTCGGATAAGGTCTTTTTCTAGGAATAGGCAGAAGCAAGGGCATGGCGCGTAGCATCGATGCAGGTTGATCGAGAACGGCAGGCCACTGATTTCAAAGGGAAAGATGAAACGGTTCAGCTTTATTAGGGGGCTAAGGATAAAGCGCCGTCTCCGGGAGAGAAAGCGCTTTTATTGACATGAACAGTTTCGCAATCGGTAACAGTTCCCGGCCCGGGCTCTGCTCAGCGTGGGGCGCTGGCCTGGGCGAGGCTGGGTTTGTGCCGGGTGTGGCTCAGAGCAAAGTGCGCCACCAGGCCGAAGATCAACCCCCAGAACGCGGCGGCCAGGCCCAGGAAGCTCATGCCCGATGCCGTGACCAGGAAGGTGATCAGCGCCGCTTCACGCTGTTTTTCGTCGGCCATGGCGCCGCTCAACCCGGCGCTGATGGCGCCGAACAGGGCCAGGCCGGCCAGTGCCGCAATCAGTTCCTTGGGTAGGGCGGCGAACACCGAGGCCAGGGTCGCGCCGAAAATCCCCATGAGGATGTAGAACAGGCCGCAGGCGATCCCGGCGATGTAGCGCTTGTCCTTGTCTTCATGGGCTTCGCGGCCGGTGCAGATGGCAGCGGTGATGGCCGCCAGGTTGATCCCGTGGGAGCCGAACGGCGCCAGCAGTGCCGAGGTGATGGCTGTCCAGGAAATGATCGAGCGGGCCGGGGTGTTGTAGCCGGCGCTGCGCATCACCGCCATGCCCGGCACGTATTGCCCGGTCAGGGTGACCAGGGCCAGGGGCAGGCCGATGTTGATGATGGCGTGCCAGCTCCACTCGGGAGCGATGAAGATCGGCTGGGCCACCGCCAGGGTGATGGCACCGCCATTGAGTTCGCCCAGGCCTGCGGCCATCGCGCAGCCCACCAGCAGCACCGCGAGGATCGCGTAGCGGGGTGACAGGCGCTTGCCCAGCAGGTAGGCGGCGATCATCGCCAGCACCAAGGCCGGTTGCAGGCTGACCGAAGTGAACAGGCCGGCGCCGAAGCGGAACAGGATACCCGCCAGCATGGCGGCGGCAATCGCCTTGGGCAGGCGGCTCATGAGCTTGTCGAAGGCCCCGGAAAGCCCGACCAGCGCGATGAGCAATGAGGCCACGATGTAGGCGCCGATGGCCTGGGGCAGCGACACCGTGGGCAGCATCGACACCAGCAGCGCCGCGCCGGGGGTGGACCAGGCGGTGATCACTGGCACTTTCAGGCGCCAGCTCAGCAGCAGGCCGGTGAGGCCGCTGCCGATGGAGATGGCCCAGATCCACGATGACACCTGGTCGCTGGGCAGATGGGCTTCGCGGGCGGCCTGGAACACGATGATCAAGGGGCCGGCGTAGGAAATGATCACGGCGATCAGGCCGGCGATCACGGCGGAGAGGGACAGGTCCTTGCTGAGACTGTGCATGGCATCTCGACTGGGCATGGGTGGGAGGGATTGAGTCGATTGGGTTGGTGTTGGTTGAGTGTATTTCAATGAATTGAATCGATTCAATTGTTTCTCGGGATGGCTCTACCGAAGCTGGCTATGTTTTGTTGGTAAGTTAATGATTTATAAGAATTTATAGATAATATAAAAACTTTTTAGCGGTTTTGAGTCGCCAGTTTGGCTTGAAGATCGAATCAATTTTCCAAATGAGTCGATGTTAAGAGGCGATCCATGGCTGTGATATGCTCCGGTCCACCTCAACGCAGCCGATGGTCATCAGCCTCCATGTGGGTTCCCCAGTTAAGCGAGTTCAATCAACCGGTCTACCTGTCCATCGCCGACGCCCTGGCGCGGGATATCGGCAGCGGTTTGTTGAATGATGGTGACCGCTTGCCGACCCTGCGCGAGCTGGCGGTAACCCTGAATGTCACCCCTGGCACCATCAGCCGCGCCTACAGCGAAGCTCAGCGGCGTGGGTTGGTGCAGGGCGAAGTCGGCCGCGGCACTTACGTGCTGGCGCAGCCGCCGCTGGTGTTGCCCGAAGGTTCCAGCGCTCCGTCCCTGTCCCTGGGGCAGGCCGAAGCCCTGGACCTGTCGATCATCAAGCCCTACAGCGAAACCCTGGAGTACTGGTTGCGTAGCGCCCTGGTGGGCATGGCCCGCAGCAGTGACTTCGGCCGGGCGCTGGACTACGCCCCCGATGGAGGCCACCCGGCTCATCGCGAGGCCGGGGCGCAGTGGTTGCGGCATTCCTTGCCCGAGGCCAACTGGCAGCAGGTGGTCATTACCTCCGGTGCCCAGCACGGGCTGATGGTGGCCATCAGCGCCCTGAGCAACGCCGGCGACCTGGTGCTTTGCGAGTCGCTCTGCTACCCGGGCATCATCTCCGTGGCCCACGGCCTGGAGCGGCGCCTGCGGGGCGTGGCCATGGATGAAGAGGGAATACTCCCCGAGGCCCTGCGCGAGCAGTGCCTGCGAGAAAAACCGGCGCTGCTGGTGTGCGTCGCCAGTTGCCAGAACCCCACCACGGCGATCATGTCGCCAAGGCGTCGGGCGCAAATTGCGGCAATCGCCGAAGAGTTCGACTTCCTGATCATCGACGACGATATCTACGGCTTTCTCGCCACCGATCCGTCGATCAAGCCGCTGGCGAGCTATGCGCCGCAGCGTTCGGTGTACCTCACCAGCCTGTCCAAGGCGATCATGCCGGCGTTGCGCGTGGGTTACCTCTACAGCCCGCCAAAGCTGCTGTCGCGGCTGAGTTCCATGGTCCGTAGCAGCGTGTGGATGCCGTCGCCGCTGACCGCGCAATTGGCCAGCAATGTGATTGTCGAAGGCTTGGACCGCAAGCTGGTACAGACCCAGCGCAATGAAGCGGCAGCGCGCCAGGCGATTGCCCGGGACGTGTTTGCCGGCCTGGAGATCCGGACCCAGCCCCACAGCTATCACCTGTGGCTGACCTTGCCGGAGCCCTGGACGGGCGATGAGTTCGCCACCCTGGCCCGAGCCAATGGCGTGCTGGTGATGAGCGGCAGCCAGTTCCAGGTGGAACGCGGTGCCAGCTCCCGTTGTGTGCGGGTGGTATTGATGTCGCCCACCACCCAGGACGAGTTGCGCTTTGCCCTGACCCAGCTGGCCAGCCTGATCGAGGCTGACCCGCGGCGTTACCGCTAAACCCTTGGCCGGCAAGCCGGCTCCTACGGGGCCGTGTAGGAGCCGGCTTGCCGGCGAACAGGGCCTTAAAAGGTAGTACGCAACCCCACTTCCACACTGCGCCCGGCGGCCGGCGCGATATCCCGTAGGATCGAGCTGGCATAGCGCACGGTCTGGTTGGTCAGGTTCTCGCCCTTGACGAAGGCCAGCCACTGGCTATGTCCGATATCGAAGCGATAACCGGCACTGGCGCCAAAGGTGGTGTAGCCATCGGTGCCGCTTTCGTTGTCCGGCACCCGGCCCTGGCTGGCGGCATGTTGTACATCCAGGCGTGCCTGCCAGCGGTCCAGTTCCCACAGCAGGCCACTGTTCAGGCGCAATGGAGCGATGCGGGGCAGGTCCTGGCCGTTATCCAGGTTCTTGGCCCGGGTGTAGTCGCCGGACAGTTCCAGGGCGAACTTGCCGTAGGCGTTTTCCCCCAGGGTCCAGCGATCCTGGGCCTCGATCCCACTGAAGCGTGCCCGCACTCCGCTGTAGGCGTATTCCGGGATACCTGTCGCATCTTCTTCGCCTTCATCGTTGAGGGTGCGCCCCGTGCCCAGCAGGCCGATGTAGTTGGAGAAGTGGCTGTAGAACACGCCGACGCTGCCTTTGTGGATGCCGTTGTCGAAGCGCAGGGCCAGGTCGCTGGACACGGCTTTTTCCTTCGATAGCTTGGCGCTGCCCACTTCATAGGTGCCGGTGGCGACGTGGGCGCCGTTGGCATACAGCTCGTAGAAGGTCGGGGCGCGCTCGGTGTAGCCCAGGGTCGCGGCCAGGGACCAGACCGGGGTCAGGGTGTAGACCGCCCCCGAGGACAGGCTGCCGGCGGTGAAGCTGCTGGACTTGTCGGCCTGGGCGAAGCGTGCGTTGCCCTTGCTGTCCGGGTCCACGGTGGTGTGTTCCAGGCGCCCGCCGAGGCTGAGCCGCAGGCGTTCGGTGGCTTGCAGTTCTTCGAGGATGAACAGCGCGCCGCTGTTGGTATCGGTCTGTGGCACGAAGGCTTCTTCGCCCAGGGCGGAGAATTCGTTGCGGTTGACCTGTGCACCGATCACCCCTTCGAGCGGGCCCAGCGGCTGGTGCCGGGCCTCGACACGGGCCTCGTAGCCCTTGTTCTTGAAGGTGGTGCCGGTTTCACCGCCCTCGATCTCGCGGTGTTCGTAGTCGGTGTAGCCGGCGTTGAACTTGAGCGAGCTGAACGGGCCCTGGAGGTTGCGCAGTTCCGAAGCGAAGGCGTAGTGGTCCTGCTTCATGCGGATGCGCACGTCTTCTTCGGCGGGGGAGCCGTAGTTGGAGTCGTAGTTGCTGTAGGACAGGCCGGCATAGCCGTCGTCCCAGGTGTAGGAACCGCCGATGGCACCGCCGTCCTGGCGACCGTCGCTGTTGCCCAGGCGGCCTTTCTTGCCATCCCCGTCTTCACTGGCCGCAGCGTGACGGCTGCGGGCGTAGCCGGGAATCTTCAGGTCATTGAACTGCCGCGAGTTGGCATCCAGGTGCAGGGCAAAGGTGCCATCGCCGGCTTCCAGCTTGCCGGCGCTGCTGCGGGTGGTGTCGGCGCCGCCGTAGCGCAACTCGCCCGCCCCGTGGATGCCCTCGATGGCCTCGGTGGGAATCCGATTGTCGAAGCTGTTGACCACCCCGCCAATGGCGTTACCGCCGTACAGCAGGGCCGCCGGGCCGCGGACGATCTCGATGCGCTCGACGTTAACCGGGTCCAGGGGCACCGCATGGTCGTAGGACAGCGACGAGGCGTCGAGGGCCCCGACGCCGTTCTGCAGAATGCGAATCCGGTCGCCATCCAGGCCGCGAATGATCGGCCGGCTGGCCCCCGGCCCGAAGTAGGATGAAGACACGCCCGGCTGTTTGTTCAGGGTTTCACCGAGGCTGCCTTTTTGTTCCAGGGTCAGTTGGTCGCCTTCCAGCACAGTGCTTGGGGCGGCCAGTTCGGTGCTGCCCAGGGGGTTGGCGGTGATGACCTGCTGGGGCAATTCCACGGCATGGGCCTGGGAGGCGATCAGCAGCGCGGCGGACAGTGGCGACAGGCGCCAGAGCAGGGAGCGAGAAGGGCGGTGAGTTGAGCGGGACATCGGTCATTCCTTGGCGAACAGAGCGCTAGGCGCTTTGAGTCAGTGAGCAGGCGGGACACGGGGGCGCCCAAAATGCGGGTGAGTTGTTATTGATTGATACAATATAACATCTCTTTTATTTCGAAAAGCCAGGAACTTTTCGCTGTTCATGCCCGATCGCCTCGGTGACGGGCTGCGACTACAGTTACTCAAGCGTGCTGGCGCGGGGCCAAGCCCTCGGCTAAGGTGCGCGGCTTTCCTCATTTTCTTCCCGCAAAGGCCTGGCATGACCGACACCCACACCGACCCGCTGCATGGCGTGACCCTGGAACAGATCCTCAAGGCGCTGGTGGAACACTACGAGTGGTCGGGGCTGGCCGAACGCATTGATATCCGCTGCTTCAAGAGCGACCCGAGCATCAAGTCGAGCCTGACCTTCCTGCGCAAGACGCCCTGGGCGAGGGAGAAGGTCGAGAAACTCTATGTGAAGTTGCAACGCACCAAGCGCCCGCTTTAAGGAGCCCTATGGCTGGCTTCTCGCTGCCGGGGCTGTGCACTCGGCGTGGCCTGATTGCCGTGGCGGCGATCCTTGGCTGGTTCGGGCTGACCGTCCAGCTGTACCTGATCCTGCTGTTGCGCTGGGACAGTGGCGCCAGCCTGCTGGGCGGGCTGGTGAACTTCTTCAGTTTCTTCACCGTGCTCAGCAATACCCTGGTGGCCAGCGTGCTGACCTGCGCCCTCAACCTGCGGGTTTCCAAGGGGCAGGCGTTCATGCTCCAGCCCTGGGTCAGCGGCGCCGTGGCGGCGAGCATTCTGCTGGTGGGGCTGGCCTACAGCCTGCTGTTGCGCCACCTCTGGCATCCCCAGGGTTGGCAATGGCTGGCGGACGAGTTGCTGCATGACGTGATGCCGCTGCTGTTCCTGGTCTATTGGTGGTGTTGCGTGCCCAAGGGCGGGCTGCGGATGAGGCACATCGGGTGGTGGACGCTCTACCCGATTGTGTATTTCGCCTACCTGTTGCTGCGCGGGCACTTGCTTGGGCTGTACCCCTATCCCTTCATCTCCGTGGACAGGCTGGGCTACCCCCGGGTGCTGCTCAATGCCCTCGGGATATTGGCGGGGTTCGTCCTGGTATCCCTGCTGTTGCTGGGGCTGGACCGCTGGCTGGGTAAACTCCGGTCCCGGGCCCCGTAGGAGCCGGCTTGCCGGCGAGGGGGCCCTTGGGACCGCCTTCGCTGGCAAGCCAGTTCCTACCCTGATGCGCGATTATTCTTCTTCGCTGCTGTCCAGGCGCCAGTAACCGGCGGCCTTGACGAATTCGTCGTTGAGCTGGTGCTCATCCAGCAGCACTCGACGCACCTGGCGCGACACCTTGCTCTCGGTGGCTACCCAGGCATACAGCTTGCCTTGCGGCACCTGCACCTGGCGCACCGTGCTGATCAGGTCCTGCCCGCCTGCGTCCCGTTCAACCCAGATCACCTGCACCTGGGCGGCACTGTCCAGAGCCTGGCGTTCGGCGGCGTTCTGCACCTCGATCACCGCCAGCACCTGGCGCCCGGCCGGCAGTTCTTCCAGGCGCCGGGCAATGGCCGGCAGCGCGGTTTCATCGCCGATCAGCAGGTAGCTGTCGAAGATATCCGGCACCACCATCGAGCCCCGTGGCCCGCCGATGTGCAGGAACTGGCCCGGTGCGGCCTGTTCGGCCCAGGTGGAGGCGGGGCCGTCGCCGTGGAGCACGAAGTCGATGTCCAGTTCGCCCAGCTCCAGGTCATAGCGGCGCGGGGTGTAGTCGCGCATGGCGGGCATCGGGCCGCTGTCCTTGCCCGGGCCCAGTACCAGGGTTTCCAGGGCGGCTTGCTGTTCGGCGTTCTGCGGGAACAGCAGCTTCACATGGTCGTCGCTGCCCAGGCTGATGAACCCGGCCAGCTCAGGGCCGCCCAGGGTGATGCGGCGCATGCGCGGGGTCAGGTCGACCACGCGCAGCACCTCCAGGCGGCGGCGCTTGATCTCGTGCATGACCCGATGGATGGACAGTTCTGGGCTGGCAGTCATTGGCTTTTCTCCGGGGCGGGGTGGCTCACAGGACCATCGACAATGGCCTTGGCGGTGTTGTTCAGCAGGTCGCGCACCCGAAGGATTTCTTCCGGGCTCCAGCGGCCATGGTGCATTTGCAGGGCGTGGCGCAGGTTGTGCACCGCCTCGTGGATTTCAGCGGGGCGATCATGTCCGCGCAGGGAACGCTTGCTGACCTCGATGCGCATGCGCACGCCGTCCAGGGCGATGGCCTGCTCCTGCAGGGAAAGACGTCCGGCGTCGGTCACGCTGTAGCGCTTTTTGCCGCCTTCGGCATCGCCCTGGATCATTTCGCTTTCTTCGAGAAAGGTCAGGGTCGGGTAGATCACCCCGGGGCTGGGGCTGTAGGCGCCGTCGAACATGCTTTCGATCTGGCGGATCAGGTCGTAGCCGTGGCAGGGCTGCTCGGCGATCAGCGCCAACAGCAGCAGTTTCAGGTCGCCGGGGGCGAATACCCGGGGCCCGCGGCCACCGCGTTCGCGGCCCGGGCGGCGTTCGAAGATCTCATGGCTGTCCCCGTGCTCGCGATGGGGAGGGTGGTGGTGCTCTCTCATTTTCTCTTTCTCCGTTTCGATTTAGACATAACTTAAGATATATCTTATGAGCCACGCAAGCACTTCTGCCTGCGGCAATGCTGCCGTTTGTCGGAGAGAGAGGGGGCTGCCTGTCGTGATTCAGCGTTGCGCCACGCTGCCCAGGCATTGGGTGCCACTGCCCGGTTGCAGGTAGGGCATGAGGATCGGCGCCATGCCCTTGAGCACCTGCACCGGCAAGGCCGAGGTGAATCTGAAGGCCTGGGCCGAGGCCCCCGGCACGTAGGCGGTAAGGGTGCCGAAATGGTGGTCGCCGATGTAGAACACGAAGGTTGCGGTGCGGTTGATGGATTTGGAGCTCAACACCCGCCCGCCGGCGCCAATGGCTTCGATGCGGTTGTCGCCGGTACCGGTCTTGCCGCCCATGGCCAATGGCGTGCCATCAGCCAGCTTGAAGCTGCCGGACACCCGTTTCGCGGTGCCGGCATCCACCACCTGCGACAAGGCTCCGCGCAGCGCCGTGGCCACCTCCGAGGGCATCACCCGCTTGCCCTTGTCCGGGTCGTTGAGCAGGCGGGTTTCATAGGGCGTGCCGGCGGCGAAGTGCAGGCTGTCGATGCGCAAGGTTGGCAGGCGCACGCCGTCGTTGAGGATGGTGCCCACCAGTTCCGCCAACGCCGCGGGGCGGTCGCCGGAGCTGCCGATAGCAGTGGCCAGGGACGGTACCAGGTGGTCGAACGGATAGCCGACGCTCTGCCAGCGCTGGTGGATATCGAGGAAGGCCTCGATCTCCAGCATGGTGCGGATACGGCTGTCGCGGGCACTGCGATGGCGGCTCTTGAACAGCCAGCTGTAGACCTCCTGGCGCTCGAACTCGCTGGCCTTGACGATCTGGGTGAAGTTCGCCTCCGGGTTGTTCATCAGGTAGCCCAGCAGCCAGAGGTCCAGGGGGTGGACCTTGGCGATGTAGCCCTGGTCCGGTAGGTCATAGGCGCCGGGGCCGTAGCTGGCGTAGAGCTTGTCCAGGCGCTCGTCGGTGAGCTTCTCGCTGACCTTGGCGCTCTTCATGTGGGCCCGGACGAAGCGGTTGAAGCTCTCCTGGCTGGCGTCCGGCAGCAGGTAGCGGTGCACGGCGGCGAGGCGGATTGCCGTGGGGTGCATGCTGTCGAGGAAGGTTTCCAGGCGCGACTGGGTGTCCTTGTTGCGGTACTTCTTCCAGAAACGCAGCAGGAACGAGGTGCCCTCACGGTCGGCAAAGCGTGCCAGGTACTCCTGGCGCCGCGGGTTCTGGTCGTCCTTGAGCAATTCGGCGCTGCTGCTGTCGCCGCCATAAGTGCTGTAGCGCACCAGGTCACGCATCAGGCGGATGAACGGCAGGTTGATGGATTCGCGCAGGGCATCGCGCAGGGTCGGGCTGCGGCCGTTGTCTTCGTTGCGAAAATTGTGGAAGTGATGCACCCCGCCACCGGTGAAGAAGGCCTCACCGGGGCTGGCGGAGTAGGTGCGGTCCAGGGCGGCGTCGAGCATCTTCGGCAGGCTGCGGTCGCTGTTCTGCATCAGGTAGTCGAGGGCCCAGCGGCTCAGGCGGTCCTGCTCGTTCACCGGGATCTTTTTCAACTGCGCGGGTGTTTGCGTGGCGTACTTGTCGTGCAGCTCGGAAATGATCTGCAGGTAGGTGGTCAGCACCCGCAGCTTGGCGGTGGAGCCCAGTTCCAGCTTGCTGCCTTCGTTGATGTCGAAAGGCTGGTCGGTGCTGTCGGTCTGCACCCGCACCCGCGAGCCGTCGGGGGTCAGTTCGAGCAGGGTGAAGCTGTAGCGCACCTGGGTGGTGCTGGTGGGGGTCAGCAGGCGTTCGCCTAGCACACCAATCTGCGCGGCGAAGGCCGGGTCCGCAAGGTGCTTGAGGTATTCGGTGGCCTGGCGCTGCAGGTCGCTCTGCAAGGTGCTGGTGGCCGAGAGGTCGAGGCGGTCCAGGTCATACAGCGGCCGGTTGAGCAGGGCGGCGAGGCGGCTGCGGGCGACGCTGATGCCCTTGTTGGTCTCGATCGGCTGAATGGTCGGCTGCTGCTGCCAGTCCCGGTAGGTCACCTGGCTGGCCAGGGCGGCGCTGCTCAGCGCCGGGTCGATGACGTTGTTCTGCGCCAGTAGGCGGATATGGCTGTCCGTCAGATCCGCCAGTTCTGCGCGACCCTTGGCCAGGTAATGGGAGGGACGGCGCTGGGCAATCATCAGTGACAGCACCTGGCGCAGGGCCAGCCCTCGTGCGGCAAGGCTTTTCGAGTCCATGGCGGTGCTGCCGAGCACCTGGTTGACCTTGTCGAAGTCAGCGCCATACCAGACCCGCAGCCCCTCGGCCATGCCGTGCACTTCGCCGTGGCCGGGCACCGCGGACAGCGGCACGCTGTTGAGGTAGTCGCGCACGATGCGTTTGCGGGCCTCCAGGGTCTGTGGGCCGTCCTGATAGGCCCGCACGCTGGCGGAAACCATCTGCCGGATCTTCTCGCCCCCGGATACCGTCAGGCCATCCGGCGAATGGCGGTATTTTTCCAACTGGGTGGCCAGGGTGCTACCCCCGGCGCTCTGCCCCGGCAGGTGCAAGAGCCGGGCGATCTGCGACCAGGCGGCCTTGGCAAAGCGCGGCCAGTCCACCGCCGGGTTGGCCTCGGCCGGCTTGGGGGCCAGCAGATCGCGGTTCTCGATGAACAGCAGGCTGTGCACCACCAGCGGCGGAATGCTGGCAAAGCTCTCATACAGCTGTTGCGGGTAATTGAACTGGTACAGGGGCGCGGCGCGGCAGTCGGTAATGGACAGGCCAGCCTGGATCTTTTCGGTGTAAGGCACGAAAAATCCGCTTTTGCTGTAGTCCATCAGTGCCGGGGAGAAACGCGTCTGGGCGTCGATCAGGTAACCGCGCTTGAGCAAGCGTGGCAGGAACTCCCCCAGGGCGCTGTAGCCCAGGCGCCGGTCGAACGGCCCGGCACCGGGGTAGAGCACGGCATCACTGGGGCCGGGCTCCAGGGAGTAGCTCAGGTCAGCGGCCAGCCGGCTGAATTCCCGGGCCTGGAGTTTCGAGGTGCGCATCTCCCGGGCAGCGGCAAAGCCCAGGGCAATCAGGGCGATCAGCAGCAACAGCCAGAACAGGCGCCAGGCATAACGGCGGGATTTGCGGCGTTTCGGTAAAGGCGTTTCGTCCTCGCTGTGGCTTGGCACTGCGTTCTTATGCGAATCGGTCTGCCACAGAGCGCCCATAGTCGATTGATCCATTCACGCAGATTGATCGGACTTGCCTGAAGCTTAGTCGGTGGTGGGCGTCGGTGAAGAAAATGTGAAAACGACCCGGCCCCGCTTCTGTGGCAAGGGAGCAAGCTCCCTCGCCACTGGGTAGAGCCTTTTCCCAGGTAAATACGCCCTAGGTAGGGGCATGACGATGCACCAGGCCTGTGCAATACTCCCGGCCCTTTCCGAGTGAGGTTTCAGGGCAAAAAGCAGGTAATGCTTCTCCGTGAAAGCGGTATTTGCCGAGATTTCTCTCTGAATATTGCAACTTATAGAGTGAAAAGCCCTGTCGGGAGCTTTTTATACTGCGCACCCCGCTGATCTGGCAGGTCTTGTCCTACCAGACGCTCCGTCCCACAAGGCCGGTGCGGTCGAGCAAGCTTCGGCTATCCGCTGGTGCTTCGAAGGCTCGGTGGTTCATATCCAATAACAAAATGAGGTTGTATCTCTATGCCAGTTGGCAACCAACTGCCCCACGGCGAGACCGCTCAGGGCGGCCCGCTGAAACGCGAACTCGGCGAACGGCATATTCGCTTGATGGCCCTCGGCGCCTGTATCGGTGTCGGCCTGTTCCTCGGCTCGGCCAAGGCCATCGAAATGGCCGGCCCGGCCATCATGCTGTCCTACATCATCGGCGGCCTGGCGATCCTGGTGATCATGCGCGCCCTCGGCGAGATGGCGGTGCATAACCCGGTCGCAGGTTCCTTCAGCCGTTACGCACAAGACTACCTGGGCCCGCTGGCGGGCTTTCTCACCGGCTGGAACTACTGGTTCCTGTGGCTGGTGACCTGTGTGGCGGAAATCACCGCGGTGGCGGTGTACATGGGGATCTGGTTCCCCGATGTGCCGCGCTGGATCTGGGCCCTGGCGGCCCTGGTGAGCATGGGCTCGATCAACCTGATCGCGGTCAAGGCCTTCGGTGAGTTCGAGTTCTGGTTCGCCCTGATCAAGATCGTCACCATCATCGCCATGGTGGTCGGCGGCATCGGCATCATCGCCTTCGGTTTCGGCAATGACGGCGTGGCCCTGGGCATCTCCAACCTGTGGACCCACGGCGGCTTCATGCCCAATGGCGTGACCGGCGTGCTGATGTCCCTGCAGATGGTGATGTTCGCCTACCTGGGCGTAGAGATGATCGGCCTCACCGCCGGTGAAGCGCGCAACCCGCAAAAGACCATTCCCAACGCCATCGGCTCGGTGTTCTGGCGCATCCTGTTGTTCTACGTGGGCGCGCTGTTCGTGATCCTGTCGATCTACCCGTGGAACGAGATCGGCACCCAGGGCAGCCCCTTCGTGATGACCTTCGAACGCCTGGGGATCAAGACCGCTGCCGGCATCATCAACTTCGTGGTGATCACTGCCGCGCTGTCGTCCTGCAACGGCGGCATCTTCAGCACCGGGCGCATGCTCTACAGCCTGGCGCAGAACGGCCAGGCCCCGGCCGGCTTCGCCAAGACCTCGAACAACGGCGTGCCGCGTCGCGCCTTGCTGCTGTCGATCTTCGCCCTGCTGCTGGGCGTGCTGCTGAACTATCTGGTGCCGGAAAAAGTGTTCGTCTGGGTGACTTCGATTGCCACCTTCGGTGCGATCTGGACCTGGGTGATGATCCTTCTGGCCCAGCTCAAGTTCCGCAAGGGCCTGAGCCCGGCAGAACGTGCCGGCCTGAAGTACCGCATGTGGCTGTACCCGATCAGTTCCTACCTGGCCCTGGCCTTCCTGGTACTGGTGGTGGGGCTGATGGCCTACTTCCCGGATACCCGTGTGGCGCTGTATGTCGGCCCGGCGTTCCTGGTGCTGCTGACGGTGCTGTTCTATCTGTTCAAGCTGCAACCGACCAATGTCCAGCAAGGTTCGGCGCGGTCGGCGTCCTGACCTGCGCTTGGGTGATGCGGCTGGCTTGAGCATCCCGGACTGAAACGCTGAGACCAGAAATCCGGCGACCTGCAAAGGCCGCCGGATTTTTTTTGCCCGGGTCAACCGCCCAGGGTGCCGCTGGTATCGGCGTCGAAGATGGCCTTGGCCTGCAGCGCCGCCGGCGCCAGCAGGGCGAGCAACGCCGTTTCGCTGTGGAGCTGATGGGCGGCCAGGGTCTTGGGTGTCGGCTCGATGGGAATCAGCACCTCTTCGCCGGGCCCATGCAGCCAGATCGCCGTGACCTGCAGCGCCGAGATGAACAGCAGGCGCAGTTCATAGCTTTTTCCCTGCAGTTGCGGCGCCTGTTCCGCCAGGTCCAGGGCGTTGACGGCGGACGCCGCCAGGCTGCCATGGTTCAGCGCAGAGAAGCCGACCTTGCCGGCCACCTCGGTCAACTGCGCATCGGCAATCGACACTCCGGCATCGAACACCAGGTAATGCCAGTCACCGGCCTTGGCCTCGGCCAGCCCCTTGCCCTGGGCCAGGTCCTCCAGGCTCAGGGCGTAGCCGCGAAAGGCCTGGGACAAATTCAGGTTACGGGCACTGGCCTTGGCAAACCCGCGGTTGATACCGAAACCCTGGGTCTGCAGGGCCGCCTGAAGGGCCGAGCGCAGGTGCTGGACGCCATCGACAGGCGCCTTGGGGTAAGTCAGTTGCATGTCGCCTCCTAGTTTTTTCGGGTGAAGTAGGTGTGGGTCCAGTTGCCGCCGCCGTTGTAGGAACCGGGGAAACTGTTCAGGGCGCGGGTCGAGTAACCGTAGATCGAATCCGCCACCAGGATGTAGCCGCCATCGCTGCCGTAGATCGTCAGGAAATGCGCACCGCCGCCGTACCAGGCACAGCGCAGGCCCACGGGGCGGCCCATGCCGAGCTGGTTGTCGATGGCCGGCATTTGCATCCGGTCCTCACGCATGCCGCCGTAGCAGCGGGTGGTGCGCAGGGCCGAATCCAGGTAGCCGTAGACGTTGCACGGCCCGGGCTGGCTGCAGCAGGAGTTGCGGCCCAGTTCGGCGTTGGCCACTCCGCACTGGGTCCAGGAACCGGTGCCGTAGTAGTTGCCCACCGATGCGGACAATGCGGCCCAGCACCAGTTGCTCTGGGTTTGCTGCTGCACGCTGAAGTTGAGCCGGGCAGCGGCCTGGGGCGCGGCTTCGGTGTGTGGATCGACTTCGCTCAGTTGCGGGTCGAGCAGGCTGCTGGCCAGGCACTGGGGCAGGGCCTGGGAAGCGTGGCCTGGGGTCAGGTTGCTACTTAACATGTTCATCCTCCATGAATGAAATCCAGCCTCCGGCTGGTGTCGTCGTTGCGTGTCGGGCTACTGCGCGTAGCCGGACCCGGGACGTGACGCTGCGCTGGGCCAGCCTCGATGGCCTGCGTTGACCGGGTCTGCAAACAACCTTAGAGGATTGATGCGTAAATGCAATTAAAGTATGCGTTTATGCATATTGTCTGCCGTGGACGTCCCTGGAAAGAGGGGCATCCATGGCGATGGCCGGGGCTATTTTTCGTCGAGGAAATGTTCCAGGGCTGCATTGAACAGGCCCGGGTCCTGGAGGAAGGCGAAGTGGCTGACGTTGGGCAGGATCAGCAGCCCGGCGCCGGGAATCGCCTGGGCCATGTATTCGGTGTGCTCGCGCTTGATGGCTTCATCGTGGTCGCCATCGACGATCAGTACCGGCGTCTTGATCTTCGCCAGGTCGGCGTCGCTCCAGTTCGGCTGGCTGGCCCACATGTGGCCGATCTGCTCGACAAAGGCCGGGTACTCCTTGGGCGTGGGTGACAGGCGGGTGTACTCCTGGCCGGCGCGCTCGATGTAGGCGGCGAAGGTCGGGTTGTTCTCCACGCCTTCCTTGACCCCTGAGGTCTGGGAGTTGGCGGCGTAGGCGAAGACCTTGCCGACCCGCTGCGGGTAACGCATGGCCAGGTCCAGGCCGAGGATCGCGCCGTCGCTCCAGCCGACGAAATCGGCGCGGGGGATCTTCAGCTGGTCCAGCAGGGCGATCACGTCGTCGGCCATCAGGTCGTAGCCGTAGGGCCGGGCGTCCCGGGTGCTGCGCCCGTGGCCGCGGCTGTCGACGCTGATCACCGTGTGCCGGGCGGCCAGGGCCTTGGCCTGGAGCCCCCAATAGTCGGCATTACCCAGGCCGCCATGCAGCAGCACCACCGGTGAGCCGTGGCCGAGCTTGCTGTAATACAGGCGGATGCCGTTGACTTCGGCATAACCGGCTTGCGCCCCGGCCACCGGGGCCGGTGTGGGCGGCAGGCTCTGCCAGCGTTCGCCGGCAAAGGCACTGTTGAAGGACATCAGTAAAGCGATCACTGCAAACAGACGACGAGGCATGGGCTTCTCCGTGCATGGGCCCTCTGGTCGGACCGACCTTGGGCAGGTGGTTACCGCGATTGAGTCGATGCGAGACAGGCTAGACGTCGATGATCACCAGGGTGCCGTGGCTGCCGGGCAGCACGCTATGGGCCTGGCCGGCCTCCACCAGGTACATCTGGCCCGTCGCCACTTCCACCACGGCCTGGCCAATGCCCAGGTGCAGGCAGCCCTGGGTCACCAGCAGGCCTTCGTTGAAGTCGTGGGTTTCTTCCGGGTAGGGCTGGCCGTCCATGCGCAGCACCTTGATGCGGGCCGGGCCGACCTGGCCCACCAGCGTGGATTGCCAGGGCGCTGGCAGTTGGCGGGACAGTTGTTCGAATGACAGCAAGGGCATGGCGGGTCTCCGAAAGGTCAGTGGGGTTGGGGTCTGCTTTCGGTGGTCCGGTCAAGCAAGGTCTGGGTCGGGTTTTCTAGAACTCGTTCATCAACAGCACACGGCATTCGCGGCGCTGAAAAGCATTGATCTGCGGCACCAGGCGGGTGAAGTGCTCGGTCTGGCAGTGGGTGTCGAGGGCCGCCTGGTCCGGCCACTGTTCGACGAAGATGAAGTGCCCGGGGTCTTTCTGATCGACGAACAGATCGTAGGCGATGCACAGCGGTTCCTGGCGGGTTTTTTCCACCAGTTCGGCGTACCACGGGCGCACGGTGTCCAGGTGTTCGGGCTGGATGAAATCTTCAGCGATGACCTTGAGCATTGCAATCTTCCTTGGGTGATGCCCCGCGCTCCCCGGCAACCGGGGAGCACTGGGCAATGGGGCTTAAGCGGCGGCTTCGGTGTTGGGTTCGAAGCTGTCGGCCCGGGCCAGTTGCCACATGCGCGAGTAGAACTCGCCGTTGACCTCGCCGGTGAGCAGCTCGCCGGGCTTGAGGAACACGTGCAACTGGGAGAACAGCTTGATCTCGGTGGCCGACATGCGTCGCACCAGGTGCTTGGCTTCCAGTTGCGAAGGGTGTTGCAGGCCGGCGGCAGCGAGCATTTCCGCCAGGGCCTTGAGGGTGTTGCGGTGGAAGCTGAATACCCGCTGGGCCTTGTCCGGCACCACCAGGGCGCGCTGGCGCAGGTTGTCCTGGGTGGCGACGCCGGTGGGGCACTTGTTGGTATGGCAGCTCTGGGACTGGATGCAGCCGATGGCGAACATGAAGCCCCGGGCCGAGTTGGCCCAGTCGGCACCGATGGCCAGCACGCTGGCGATGTCGAAGGCGCTGACGATCTTGCCACTGGCGCCGAGCTTGATCTTGTCCCGCAGGTTCAGGCCCACCAGGGTGTTGTGGACGAACAGCAGGCCCTCGCGCATCGGTGCGCCGATGTGGTCGGTGAACTCCACGGGGGCCGCGCCGGTGCCGCCTTCCTTGCCGTCCACCACGATGAAGTCCGGCAGGATGCCGGTTTCCAGCATGGCCTTGGCGATGCCCATGAACTCCCAGGGGTGGCCCAGGCAGAACTTGAAGCCCACCGGCTTGCCGCCGGACAGCTCACGCAGTTGCTGGATGAAATGCATCATCTCGATCGGGGTGGAAAAGGCGCTGTGGCTCGACGGGGAAATGCAGTCCTCACCCATGCGGATGCCCGGGTGTCGGCGATTTCCTGGGTCACCTTGTGCTTGGGCAGGATGCCGCCGTGGCCAGGCTTGGCGCCCTGGCTCATCTTGATCTCGATCATCCGCACCTGGGGGTTCTGCGCCTGCACGGCGAAGCGCTCCGGGTCGAAACGGCCGTCGCTGGTGCGGCAGCCGAAGTAGCCGCTGCCCAGTTCCCAGGTCAGGTCGCCGCCGTGTTCGCGGTGGTAGGGGCTGATGCTGCCTTCACCGGTGTCGTGGGCGAAGTTGCCGAGCTTGGCACCCTGGTTCAGGGCGCGGATGGCGTTGGCGCTGAGGGAGCCGAAGCTCATGGCCGAGATGTTGAACACCGAGGCCGAGTAGGGCTGGGTGCATTGCGGGCCGCCGACGGTCACGCGAAAGCTGTTGGGATCACTCAGGGGCGCCGGGCGCATGGAGTGGCCGATGAATTCGAAGCCCGACTGGTAGACATCGATCAGGGTGCCGAAGGGTTTGTCGGCGCTTTCGTTCTTGGCCCGGGAGTACACCAGGGAGCGTTGGGCGCGGGAAAAGGGCAGGGCGTCGCTGTCGGATTCCAGCAGGTACTGGCGGATTTCCGGGCGGATGCCTTCCACCAGGTAGCGGATATTGCCCAGGATCGGGTAATTGCGCCGCACCGCGTGCGGGCTTTGCAGCAGGTCGAAGATCCCCAGCAGGCTCAGCAGGCCGGTGACCAGGGCGAATGGCCAGAGCCAGTCGTGTTCGAGAAAGGGCAGGCTGGCGAGGGTGAAAATCACACAGGCGGCAAAGAAGGCGTAGCGGCTCAGAAGGGACAGGCTCATACGGTTTCCTTGGTTCGGACTCATTAAGGTCGTTTATCAGTACTCATTCTTATGGGTGCACAAGATCTTATTGTTGTGTGGGGCTGCCGGGGCGGCCCTGAAGGGGTATCAGGCGCTTTGCGCCTGGAGAAAAATCGAAAACAGCTCGGACTGGGATTTGATGCCCAGCTTGCTGTAGATGTGCTTTTTATGAACTTTCACGGTTTCGGCGGAGATTTCCAGCTTACGAGCGATCTCCTTGTTGGAGCAACCGCTGAGCATCAGACGCCCCACATCCAGCTCCCGGGCGGTGAGTTGTGCGCCCCGCAGTTGTTGCATGGAGTGGTCCAGCTGGCTGCGCCAATCGGGCATTGGATGCAATTGCGCTGGGTTGTCTTGCTCAATGCTTTCGTGGGGCAGGCGCTGGCGCAGCAAGGCCACCACCCAGGGCTCGATCAGTGACAGCAGGGCGATCTGGGGTGGGGCGAAGCGTTGTCGCGAACCCAGGGACAGGCACAGGGTGCGGTCGTCCGCCAGCTGGCAATTGAACTGGATCTCATCGGCCACCACATTCAGACGAAAGTAGCGTTGGTAGTACTCGGTCAGCTGGAAGTGTTCCGGGGCCACTTCCGCCAGGCGCAACAGGCCGCTGCGCGATTGTTCGCGGCTGGCAACGTAGAAGGGGTCGAGCAGGTACAGGCCGTTGAGGTAGTCCTGGAACAACTGGTCGGGGCTGCCGTCCTCCCCCGGGCATTCGGCGAACACCAGGGGTTTGCGCTCACTGCAAAACAGCAGCGCCACCCAGCTGTCGAAACTCACGTACTGCTCCAGCAGGCGCACCAGCTGGGGCCAGAAACTGGCCTGGTCCAGGGCTTCGATCATCTGCCCCACCGAGCGGTGCCAGGCGATGTCATCCAGCGACAATGTCATGCATCTACCCCTATCGGGTTACCCCGGCTGCGTGATTTGCGGGCCGGTTGCTGCTGCGCATACTGCGGCACAGCCAAAGAACAAGGAATACCCATGAAGGTTGAACTGGCCCAGTTGGCGGGCCGTGATAACGCCACAGCTTACAACCTGGAACGAGCCCTGGCGGCCATTGCCGCCTGCGCCGCCGATACCCGGTTGATCGTATTTCCAGAAACCCACCTGATGGGTTTCCCCAGCGCCGAGACCGTGGCCGCCGTGGCCGAGCCGCTGGATGGCCCCACCGTGCAGGCCGTGATCCAGGCCGCCCGGGCGCGCAATATCGCGGTGGTGATCGGCATGGCCGAAAACGACGACGGCCGATTCTATAACACCACTTTGCTGATTACCCCCGAGGGCATCGCCCTGCGTTATCGCAAGACCCACCTGTGGGCGTCCGACCGCGGTGTGTTCACCCCCGGTGACCGCTACACCACCTGCCTGTGGAACGGTGTGCGGGTCGGCCTGCTGATCTGCTACGACATCGAGTTCCCGGAAAGCGCCCGGGCCCTGGCGCAACTGGGCGCCGAACTGCTGATCGTGACCAACGGCAACATGGACCCCTACGGGCCCACCCACCGTACCGCGATCATGGCCCGGGCCCAGGAAAACCAGGCGTTCGCGCTAATGGTCAACCGAGTGGAAGAAGGCGATGGCGGCCTGCTGTTCGCCGGCGGCAGCGCCCTGGTGGACCCCCTGGGCAGCCTGCTGTTCGAAGCCGGGCGCGAGGAAGGTCAGTTCAAGGTCGAGCTGGATCTCAAGCAACTGCAGGTGGCGCGCCAGGACTACCGCTACCTCGAAGACCAGCGCCTGAAGCTTGCGGGCGAAGTGCTCGAACACGGCGATGGCGTGCGTGAACTGCTGATTCCGATCCGCTGAAAGGGCCGTCCGCGGTCGGCCAATCCCATAAGAAAGCCCCCTGCTGCACTCTTTTCAGTCCTGCCATAAATCTAATAATTGCGGAGTACTCGCTCATGGCTCGCTTGCAACGCACCCTTTCATTGGGCGCGGTGGTGCTGTTCGGTATCGCTTACATGACGCCGATCATTGTCCTCGGTACCTTTGGCATCCTCGCCCAATCCACCGCTGGCATGGTGCCGGCAGCCTATCTGGCAGCGCTGGTGGCGATGTTCTTCACCGCCATGAGCTACGGGCGCATGGCCGCGGCGTTTCCCGTGGCCGGCTCGGCCTACAGCTATGTGCGCAAGGCCATCAGCCCCAAGCTGGGTTTCATCGCCGGCTGGGCGGTGCTGCTGGATTACCTGTTCCTGCCCATGGCCATCTGGCTGATCGGCGCCGCTTACCTGCATTCGGCGTTTCCCGGTGTACCGCAGTGGGTCTGGGTGCTGGCTTTCATCGGGGTGACCAGCGCGATCAATATCGTTGGCCTGAAACTGGCCAACGGCATCAACGGCCTGCTGATGCTGGTGCAGTTCCTGGTGCTGATCGCCTTTGTCGGCCTGTGCATCCACTACCTTGGTGGCGAGGCCGGGCGGCCGCTGTTCACCCTGGCACCGTTCTTCAACGGGCAGATGCACCTGCCGCTGATCATGAGCGGGGCGGCAATCGCCTGTTATTCATTCCTGGGCTTTGACGCGGTCAGCACCCTGACCGAGGAAACCCGCGACCCACGGCGGACCATTCCCCGGGCGATCATGCTGATTACCCTGGTGGGCGGGCTGATCTTTGTCGCGGTGTCCTACTTCGTCCAGGTTGCCCATCCGTCCTTCGAGTTCGCCGATGTGGATTCGGCGGCCTACGAGATTGCGCGCAATATCGGCGGCGACCTGTTCGTCTCGATCTTCCTGATCGGGCTGATTGTCGGTCAGTTCGCCTCGGGGCTTTCGGCCCAGGCCAGCGGCTCGCGACTGCTGTTCGCCATGGGCCGCGACGGGGTCTTGCCCAAGCGCTTTTTCGGCAGCCTGCACGAGCGCTTCGGTACCCCGGTCAACAGCATCCTGCTGTGCGCCGTGGTGGCGTTGCTGGCATTGAAGCTGGATGTCACCACCTCGACGTCCTTCATCAACTTCGGCGCCTTCCTGGCCTTCAGCCTGGTCAACCTGTCGGTGATCTTTCATTACTGGGTGGGGGCCCGGCAGCGTGGCCTGCGGGAGCTGATCCTGTTCCTGATCTTTCCCCTCATCGGTCTGGCGGCCGATCTGTGGCTGATGTCCAGCCTCGATCACCTGGCGATCTACCTGGGGGCAAGCTGGCTGGTTATTGGCCTGGTGTACCTGGGTTTCCTCACTCGCGGTTTCTCCCGCCAGCCTCCGGAAATGGATTTTCAGGAAGCGGCATAGAACTGTCGGCAGTTTCCTTATTGCAATCGGTTCTCGTTTGGGTGATTTGGATATGTTATTGTATAACGCATCCAGCTCACCCAGATGCCCAGGAGGCCTCATGAAACCCGGTATCCATCCTGACTACCGCACCGTGCTTTTCCACGATACCGCTGCCGACGTGTACTTCCTCATCGGCTCCACCGTCGATACCGATCGCAGCCACACCTACAGCGACGGCAAGACTTACCCCTATGTGGCGCTGGACGTTTCCAGCGCCTCGCACCCGGTGTACACCGGCCAGCAGCGCAAGACCCAGTCCGAAGGCCGCATCGCCGGCTTCAACAAGCGTTTCGCTTCCTTCGGTTCCGGCGCCAAAGCCGCCCAGTGACGGCGTGCACGGCGAGTGTTGCGACTGCGCAACACTCGCTGAAGGTGGTTGGCGGCGCAGCCGCAGCGGACCGATGGTATTAAAAAGCCACTATCTCGATTGGAAATTCTTCTAGTCTTCAATCAGGCAACAGGGATTACCGTTGCCAGCTCTAACAATGAAGGACACGTGCATCGACGTTGACCCGAGGTGTCTCATGGGTGAGCTAAACGTTGCCACTGTCACACGCCGACCCGAGATTCTGCTGGTCGATAGCCAGGAAGTGATCCTGCAACGCCTGCAGCAGTTGCTCAGCCCGCTTCCCTACACGCTGCATTTCGCCCGCGATGCCACCCAGGCCCTGCAGCTCCTGGCCAGCCGGGAGGTGGACCTGGTGATCAGCGCCGCCCATCTGCCGCAGATGGATGGCCCGACCCTGCTGGCGCGTATCCATCAGCAGTACCCGAGCACCACCCGCATCCTGCTGACCGGCGACCCGGACCTGAAATTGATTGCCAAGGCCATCAACGAAGGGGAGATCTACCGTTACCTGAGCAAGCCCTGGGATGACCAGGAATTGCTGCTGGCCTTGCGCCAGGCCCTTGAGCATCAGCACTCCGAGCGTGAGCGCCTGCGCCTGCAGGATCTGGCCCAGCAGCAGAATGCCGAGCTCAAGGCGCTCAACACGCTGCTGGAAAAACGCGTGGCGGCACGCACCTCGGAGCTGCAGCAGACCGCCGACATGCTCGACCTGGCCTATGAGGAGCTCAAGCACAGCTACGCCACTGGCGCCGAGCTGTTTTCCCTGCTGGTCAACCAGCGCTTGCCCGCGGACAAGCAGACCAACCGGCGGATCATCGAGCTGGTGCGGGCCTACTGCAAAGTCCAGGGCATCGACCCTGGCGCCCAGCGTGACCTGGCCATGGCCGCGGCGTTGCACAACATCGGCAAGCTGAGCTGGAGCGACAGCATGATGACCAGCCCGGCGGATTTGCTGCATCACCATCAGCGCGAGCGTTATCGGGCCTATCCGGCGCAGAGCGAATCGTTGCTGATGACCCTGGAACCGGTGCAGGACGCCGCGCGGCTGATCCGCCATCATCAGGAACACTGGGACGGCAGCGGTTTTCCCGACCACCTCAAGGGCGACGCGATTCCCCTGGGCTCGCGGCTGCTCAAGCTGGCGGTGGACTTCATCGAGTTGCAGTGCGGGCTGATCCTGGAACGGCACATGAACAGCGACGAGGCCCTGGTGTTCATCCGCAAGTACGCCGGCCGCTTGTACGACCCGGACCTGGTGGAAGGTTTCATCCAGGTGTGTGCGGTCTACCTCAGCGACGTGACCCTGGGCGACCCTTCGGTGAAGGTTCTGAGTACCCGGGAGCTGGCGGCGGGGATGATCCTGGCGCGCAACCTGAATGCCGATAACGGCATGCTGCTGCTCAACGCCGGCAAGGTGCTCAACCTGCCGCTAGTGGACAAGCTGATCGCTTTTGAAACCATGGAGGGCGCCCGCTACAGCGTGTTCGTCAAGTTGCCCCAGGAACATCAGGCAAGGGCCTGAAGCCGGGTGCGGTCACATCGAAAAATGCCGGCGGCGGATGACGAGCCGCCGCCGCGCATGTGATCCTTGCGCCCTCATTCTCAAGGCTCGCGGATTCCCATGTCGCTGTCGTCCGTTGCTGCACCCTCCATCATTCGTATCGCCGCTGCCCTGCTGATCGGTGCCGACGGCCAGACCCTGTTGGTGCGCAAGCGCGGCACCCAGGCCTTCATGCAGCCCGGTGGCAAGATCGAAGCCGGTGAACAACCGGTGCACGCCCTGGCCCGTGAACTGGAAGAAGAACTGGGATTGCGCATCGACCCGGCCCAGGCCCGTTACCTGCAACAGTTCTCGGCACCGGCGGCCAACGAGCCGGGGCATGTGGTGGAGGCCGAGGTGTTCCTGGTCCATATCCATAGCCCGGTGACCCCGGCGGCAGAGATCGAGGAAGTACGCTGGATCGACCCGGCCGGCGATGGAGATTTGTTCCTTGCGCCGTTGACACGCGATCTGATCTTGCCGTTTTATCGCAAGGCCCGAGCGGGCCACGCCTGACCCCCTCCCATTGCCAAGGATTGCCATGATTCCACTCCACGACTACCTGATCTTCGCCGCTGCTTCCCTGCTGATGGTGCTGACCCCGGGGCCGAACATGATCTACCTGATTTCCCGTTCGATCTGCCAGGGGCGCAAGGCTGGGGTGACGTCGTTATTGGGGGTGGTGGCGGGGTTCTTTGTCCACCTGTTCGCCGCCGCGCTGGGCCTGACCGCTGTGTTCATGGCGGTGCCCATGGCCTATGAGGTGCTCAAGTGGGCCGGCGCCCTGTACCTGCTGTGGCTGGCCTGGCAGGCGCTCAAGCCTGGCGCGCGCTCGCCCTTCGAAGCCCAGCAGCTGCCGGCGGATTCGCCGCGCAAGCTGGTGACCATGGGCTTTCTGACCAGCGCCCTGAACCCCAAGATCGCGGTGTTCTACCTGTCGATCTTTCCGCAGTTCATCCACCCCGAGCACGGTTCGGTGTTCTCCCAGAGCATCATCCTGGGCCTGACCCAGATCAGCGTGAGTTTCTCGGTGAACCTGATGATCGCCCTGTTTGCCGCCGGTATCGCCTCCTGGTTTGCCAGCAACCCCACCTGGCTCTCGGTGCAGCGTTATTTCATGGGCTTTGTGCTGGCGGGGCTGGCCGTGCGCCTGATGTTCGAACAGCGTCGCGTCAACTGATCGAGGAGCGCCAGCATGAGTGATTTTCCAAGCCCGCAAGCGGTGGTCGAAGCACAACTGCAGGCCTACAACCGCAAGGATCTGGAGGCCTGGCTGGCGACTTATGCCGTAGATGCCCGGCAATACGAACATCCGGCCACCTTGCTGGCCAGGGGGCACGAGGAAATACGAGCTCGGGCCGTGGTGCGTTTCCAGGAACCCAACCTGCATGCCCGGCTGATCCAGCGTACGGTCATGGGCAACGTGGTGGTCGATCACGAACTGATCAGCCGCACCTTCGCCGACGGCAGCGGCACCCTGGAAACCGTGGCCATTTATGAAGTGCAGGGCGGCAAGATAAAATGCGCTTCATTCATTACCGGACACAAGACCCTCGACTGAGCATGCAGATCCAGCGCCTGACCCCTGACGATGTGGAGCAATACCGGGCCTTGATGCTCGAGGCCTATGAGCGCCATCCCCAGGCCTTCACCTCCAGCGTCAAAGAGCGGGAAAAACTGCCTCTGGCCTGGTGGGCCGCACGCCTGGACGGCGAGCTCGACCTGTTGCTGGGGGCGTTTTCCGAAGGGCGGTTGCTGGGGATCGTCGGCCTGGCCTTCGAGCTGCGGGAGAAGGCCCGGCACAAGGCGACCCTGTTCGGCCTCTATGTCACCGGCACGCAGCGCAACAGCGGGCTGGGCTACCGCCTGGTCCAGGGGCTGCTGGCCGAAGCGGCTGAATACGAAGGGCTGCGCCTGATCCAGTTGACCGTGACGGCCGGCAATGAAGCGGCGCTGGCCCTGTACCAGCGCTGCGGCTTCGTCCAGTTCGGCCTGGAACCCCAGGCAGTGCGGGTGGGCGAGGACTATTTCGACAAGATCCACATGTGGCGCCAATTGCCGGTCGAAGGTTGACCCCGGTTCGCTGGCAAGCCGGCTCCTGGGCAAGCCAGCTTGGGGTCAGCGTACGGCGCTGACGCCGTCCAGGGTCGAGAACGAGGTGTCCTTGGCCGTGAGCAAAAAGTCGCGCATGTAGGGCGCATCCAGCATGTCGGCGCGAATCGCCGCGTACAGGGTGGCGAACAGGCCCTTTTCCCCGAGCCGCTTGGCCTTCACATAACCCCGTGAGCTGTACTCGTGCAGGGCCCAGTGAGGCATCCCGCACACGCCCCGGCCGCTGGCCACCAGTTGCATCATCATCACCGTCAGTTCCGAAGTCCGTACCTGGGCCGGTTCGATGTCCGCCGGTTCCAGGAAGCGGGTGAAGATGTCCAGGCGGTCGCGTTCCACCGGGTAGGTGATCAGGGTTTCGCTCAGCAGGTCTTCCGGGACTACGTATGGCTTGCTTGCCAGCGGGTGCTGGTTGGCGACCGCGAGCATGGCTTCGTAGGTGAACAGCGGCACGTAGGTGATACCCGCCAGCTCCAGGGGGTCGGAGGTCACCACCAGGTCCAGGTCGCCCCGGGCCAGGGCTGGCAACGGAGCGAACGAGAAGCCGGAGGCCAGGTCCAGCTCCACTTCCGGCCAGGCGTCGCGGAACTGATCGATGGTCGGCATCAGCCACTGGAAGCAGCTGTGGCATTCGATGGCCATGTGCAGGCGCCCGGCAGTACCGCCGGCCAGCCGCGAAATGTCGCGTTCGGCGCCGCGCAGCAGGGGCAGGGTCGCATCCGCCAGTTGCAGCAGGCGCAGACCGGCGCTGGTGAAACGCACGGGCTTGGTCTTGCGCACGAACAGCGGCATGCCCAGGCGCTCTTCCAGCTCCTTGAACTGATGGGACAAGGCGGACTGGGTCAGGTGCAGGCGTTCAGCGGCTTCCACCAGGCTGTCGGCTTCGCGCAAGGCGTGCAGGGTCTTCAGGTGACGGATTTCGAGCACCAGGATCTCCATGAGTAAATTTTGTGGTTAAAGCGAAAAGATTGAGTTTGTCTCATGTTGACGGGCCTGTCGACCATCCCGCGTTCATCGATTCGCGGGCATCTTTGCCGATACGGGCGACAGCGCCTGTGTGTTGTGCACCGGGTGCCGGGGGCAAGCGCCGACCCTTGCCGCGGAAAAAGTACCGCTGGGGCAATCTTCATCAAATTGTCACGCAACTGTGGCAGCGCGAATCATCCAGGTTCATCAGACTCGCGCTCCACTGGGGTTCTGCGTTTCGGTGTTTTTCATGCGGGTACGATTTCTTTCGACTGTTCTACTCTTGGCCGGGCTGTTGCTCGGCCCGCTGTGTTTTGCGGCCGCGCGCTGCGATGTCAATGTCCCGACCCAACGGGTCGACCTGCCGCAGGTGAGCCTGGCCTACCAGAGCATTGGGCGCACCTCCGACCCGGCGTTACTGCTGGTCATGGGCCTGGGCGGGCAACTGATCCACTGGCCGGATGAGGTGGTGGTGGCCCTGTGTCAGCAAGGGTTTCGGGTGATCCGCTACGACAATCGCGATGTCGGCCTGTCCACCTGGCGCCAGGCCCCGGCCAGCGCCAACCTGACCTTCGAAGTGCTGCGCTACAAGCTGGGCCTGCCGGTGGCGGCGCCCTACACCCTGACCGACATGGCCGATGACGCCCTGGGCCTGATGGACGCCCTGCATATCGAGCAATTCCACGTGCTGGGGGCGAGCATGGGCGGGATGATCGCCCAGCACCTGGCAGCCATGGAGCCGCGGCGGGTCGAGAGTCTGACGCTGATCATGACCAGTTCCGGGGCCGAAGGTTTGCCGGCGCCGAACGCGGCGCTGGTGCAACTGCTCTCGCGGCGCAACGCACCGAGCCGGGAAGCGGCGCTGGAGCAGCAGGCCGACCTGCTGGCGGCCCTGGGCAGCCCGAAGGTCAGCGATGACCGCCAGGTCCTGTTGCAACAGGCGGCGGTGGCCTATGACCGGGCGTTCAACCCGGAAGGGGTCAAGCGCCAGATCATGGCGATTCTTGCCGAGCCGAGCCGGGTGGCATTGCTCAAGCAACTGCGGGTGCCGACCCTGGTGGTGCATGGCACCGCCGACCCGTTGCTGCCGGTGATGCACGGCGTGCACCTGGCGGCGCAGATCCAGGGCAGCCAGTTGAAGTTGATTCCGGGGCTGGCCCACCGGTTCCAGGAAGCCTTCAAGGCGCCGCTGCTGGCGGCGGTGCTGCCATACCTGCAAACCCACCGGGAAGACACTTCCCACTGGGCGCAGATCGAGCCGCTCGATAGCAGCAACATCCTCTAGGGCAGCGCGGCAAGCCGGCTCTTGCGGTTGGGTGCAGGAGCCGGCTTGCCGGCGAATGAAGCGCTGCGGTTTCAGCGAACGATCTTGTCCACCTGGATGCCGAGTTTCTTCAGCCGGTACCAGAAGCTGCGCTCGGAAATACCGATCAACTGCGCCGCTGCCGCCTGGACACCGTTGCTCTGCTGCAGGGCGGCGAGAATGTAGGCTTTTTCCACTTCCGCCAGGGCCGCTTCCAGGTCGCTGGGCACTTGCGGGCCGACACTGATGGCTGCGCTGCTCTCTGTGCCCTGCGCCTGGGGACCGAACAGATACCCTGGCAGGTCCTTTTCTTCGATGACCTGGCCGCTGGCGACGATGGTGGCCCGCTCCACGCAGTTCTGCAGTTCGCGGATATTCCCCGGCCAGGCGTAGCTGGCCATGGCCTGCAGGGCTTCGGGGCTGAAGCCGCTGATGCGCTTGCCGGCGGTGGCACCCAGGCTGTGGGCAAAGTGCCGGGCCAGCAGGGCGATGTCCTCGACCCGTTCGCGCAGTGCCGGCAAGGGGATCGGGAATACATTCAGGCGGTAGTACAGGTCTTCGCGAAATTCCTTGTTGGCCACCGCTTCCAGCAGGTTCTTGTTGGTGGCGGCGATCACCCGCACATCCACCTTGCGCTCCCGCGGATCGCCCACCGGCTCGATCACCCGCTCCTGCAGGGCACGCAGGATCTTGGCCTGCAGGGCCAGGGGCATGTCGCCGACTTCGTCGAGGAACAGGGTGCCCTTGTCGGCTTGCTGGAAACGTCCGACCCGGTCCGCCACGGCGCCGGTGAAGGCGCCCTTGCGGTGGCCGAACATCTCGCTTTCCAGCAGGCCCTCGGGAATGGCCGCGCAATTGACCGCGACAAAGGGCTTGTCGGCCCGGTTGCCGTGCTTGTGGATGGCCCGGGCGACCATTTCCTTGCCGGTGCCGCTTTCCCCGGTCAGGAGGATGGTGGCGTTGCTTTCGCGCACCGAATCCACGGCTTGCAGCACCCGACGGAAGGCCGGGCTGTCGCCCACCAGGCTGTCGATCTGCTGATGCTCTGCGAGCTCGGCGCGCATGCGCTGGTTGTCTTTGAGGATGTCGCGAAACTGCAGGGCCTTGCTGACGGTGATGTCCAGTTCGTCGATGTCGAAGGGTTTGGCGATGTAGTCGTAGGCGCCGTTGCGCATGGACTGCACGGCATTCTTCACCGTGCTGTAGGCGGTCATCACGATCACCGGCAACTGCGGGTAGCGCTGCTTGATTTCCCCCAGCAACTGCGGCCCGTCCATGCCGGGCATGCGCCAGTCGCTGATCACCAGGTCGATGTCTTCCTGCTCCAGCACCTTGAGCGCGTGCAGGCCGTTGCCTGCGGTGAATACCTGGATGCCGTTCTGGCTCAGGGCCGAGGACAGCAGGTCGCAGAGTTTCGGCTCGTCATCGACCACCAGCAGGTTATGCGTCATCACTGTCCTCGTCGTCTTCTTCACCGTTGGCCGGAATGTACAGGCTGAAGGTGGCGCCAGCATCTTTTTCGCTGGTGCACTCGATATGGCCGTCATGGCTTTCCATGATCGAGAAGACTTTAGCCAAACCCAGGCCGGTGCCCGAGGCCTTGGTGGTGACGAATGGGGTGAAGATGCGTTCCAGCATGTCCGGCTCGATGCCCTGGCCGGTGTCGCTGACGCTGATGATGGTTTCGTCGTCGCGCTGGGAAATGCCCAGGGTCAGGCGGCCGCCGTCGGGCATGGCGTCGATGGCGTTGAGAATCAGGTTGAGGCAGGCCTGCTTGAGTTGCCGGGCATCGGCGTGGAGGGTCGCGCCGGGGGCCTGGTCGTCGATCCGCGCGTCGATGTTGTGGGTGGCAAGTTCCGGGGTGCAGAAGCCCAGCAGTTCCTCCACCAGCGGGCGGGCCAGCTGGGTGGCGCGTATCGGCGCGCTGGGCTTGGCGAAATCGAGAAATTCGGTGATCAGGTCGTTGATCCGGCTGACCTCGCTGATCACGTATTCCAGGTGGCGCTTGTCGTTTTCCGGCAGGTTGGCCCGGCGGTGCAGCAACTGCGTGGCGGTCTTGATGATGCCCAGCGGGTTGCGGATCTCGTGGGCCAGGCCCATGGCCACTTCGCCCAGGGCATGCAGGCGGTCGCGGCGGCGCAACTGGGCTTCCAGATGCTGCAGTTCCCCCAGGCGCTCGGTCATGTGGTTGAAGGTGCTGCTCAGCTCCGCCAGTTCGTCGCCGCCGATCACCGGCACCCGTTGGCGGTAGTCGCCGGCGATCACCGCCTGCACGCCCTTGGACAGGCCCCGCAGCGGTCGGGTCAGGCGCTGGGAAACCAGCCAGCCGACGCACAGCGAGGCTGCCGAGCTGAGCAGGAAGATCAGGATGAACAGGTTGCTCTGGTTGACCAGGCCCACCAGGCTGCTATGGCGCAGCAGGCCGCTGAAGATCACCCCCACCAGGTCGCCGCTGTCGTTGAAGATCGGCCGGTACAGGCCGCTGTAGCGGCTGGTGAACTGCTCGGTGGGCTGGCGGGTGGCGCGCAGGATGTCTTCGATCTTGTGCGGCACCTGGGGCGGGTGGTCCTCGAAGCGCTGGGTGGCGAAGATTTCCGAGAAGTCATCGGCCTTGGCCAGGTACAGGCGCAGGTCCAGGGAATGCACGTCGGCCACGCTGGTGAGGAAGCTGGCGTCCAGGTAGGTGGCGATCAGCAACTGGTAGTCGACCCCGTCGAGCTGGGTCTGGAACGTCGAGACCACCGCCCCGGTGGCCACGCCGCCGACCTGGATGGTCTGCAGCACGGCATTGGAGGCGGTACTGATCTGCCCCACCACGTCATCGGCGGCAGTGGTGAACACCACCTTGTGATCGTTCTTGCGGATCAGCGCCACCACGTCGATGCCCATGGAGTCGGCGATGTCGGCGGTGAGCTTGTCATGCTTGGCCGCATTGCGGTCCGTGGGCGGGCGCGTATAGCGCAGGAACAGCTGGGCGATCCGCGCGTTGTCATGGAGGATTTCGGTGATCTCGTCCTCGACGATCTTGGTGGACTCCTGCAGCCAGATCCGCACGTTGCTGTCGAAGATTTCCGACAGGGTAGTGGCCGCCAGTTCCGCGGCGATCATGGTGGGAATCACACTGACCAGCCAGAACGCCAGCACCAGCTTGCGTTGCAGGCTCCAGCGGGAAATGGCGAAGGGGCGAGGAGGGCGACGATCTTTTCTGGTCATGTACTTTCGCTTATTGCAGCAGCCATGGCGGGGTCGGAGCGATCCGGGCGGACAAAGCGTTTTATCAGTTTGAGCAGGGCATTGAGCAAGGGATTGCGATGCCGGAAAAACAACATGTTACCGGTGAACTGGCAACCCAGGCGCAACTTGCTGGCATAACCGGCCTGGCCGCACTCGTACAGGGGAATGCGTTGCTGAATACAGTAGTCGACGTTGGCCAGCCAACTGCGGAAATACAGATTGTGCTCACGGGTGACACTGAGGTCGTGGGCAAAGAACTTGTCGATCAGCCGATGCTGGTCGATGAGCACCAGGTTGAAGGCCACCAGTTGCTCGTCGACCCAGTACAGGACACAGGCCGCGCGTTCCCCCAACTGCTCGAGGATGCCGGTGAAGTAGCCTGCCGGCAGGCGTTCGAACTGCAGGTCGCTACGATTCAGGGTGGCCTCGTAGAGGCGCATGATGTCCGGCAGCACGTCGTCGATCTGGCGTCGCCATTCTATGCGTGGCGCCGGTGTCCGGAGTTTGCGGCGCAGGTCCTTGCGGGTGGATTTGCCCAGGGTGCCCAGGTAGGCGTCGATCGAGGCAAAGGGCACCGGCAGCAGCGCCGTGGGCAGGCTCGGCATGGCTTGCAGGCCCGCGGCCAGGCAACTGGCAGCCCATTGCCGGTCGTTGCTTGGCGCATCCTTGACCGCCATCAGGCCGATGCCGAAGCTGTCGGCATCGCGTCGCGCCAGTTGCAGCAGCTGCTCCAGCAGCTCCTGGCGGCGTTGCGCAGGCACATGGCTGGCGGTGCCGGCATTGCACTGTTCGGCCACAGGCGAGCCTATGGCGTACAGGCGCAGCTCCAGGGCCCCGGGCCACTGGCGTGCCAGGCGTTCGGTGAAGCGCTTGGCCAGCCCGGAGACCGTGGTATCGAGCCGGTACTGGGTGGTGAAGGCCGGCGCCACTGCCACCAGAGTCGAACCCTCGTAGAGCGCCAGGTAGCGCCAGCGAAAATCGGCGATCGCGGCTTTTTCCACGGCCAGGTAATAGTCCCAATCCTCCAGGGCCCCTGGGAAACAGTCATTCCAGGCGCTGCGATCGATGGCCTGGATGGTTGAAAAGGCTTGGGCGGTTATCACGTCTCTTCCTTAAGTCACGCCAGCTGTCGGTAGTCTTCGCGCACCGCAGGTGCCACCACTCGCTGCTGGATGAAATCTGCGCTCAGTTCGATCACCCGCTGGTACTGCAGGTCCACGGTGATCATGTGATAGCAGTTGTCGAGGAGGATCTTGGTCACCGGGCCGCCGAGCTTGCGCTCCACGTAGTCGGCGTTCCAGGTACTGGTGATGTCGTCTTCGCTGGAGTGCAGCACCAGGGCCGGGGTCAGGATCGACGGCATGCGTTTCTTGACCACGGCGTTCATCCGGTGCAATTCGCGCACCGTCACGCCCTCCATGGTCAGGAGCCCGGCATTGCTGCTTTCACCGGCTTTCATCTGCTTCTCGACGATGGCCCGCAGGCGTTCGTTCTTGATGCCGTAGGGTGGCTTTTCCTCGAAGCGGCAGATGTGCACGCCAAAGGGGATCTTCATCAGCAACGGGGTGAGGAAGGCCAGTTTGTTGATGCTCCAGCCGTCGTACTTCAGGGTGGTGGAGTACATCAGCAGGCCGCTGATCCGTCCCGGATGCTCGGAGGCCAGGTACATGGACATCACCGCACCCATGGACAGGCCGCCGACGAACACCTGCTCGTGGCGCTGCTCTACATCGGCGAAGGTCTTGCGCACGCCCTCGTACCAGTCCTGCCAGCCGGTGGCCTGCAGATCGCTGTTGTCCCCGCAGTGCCCGGGCAGGGTCGGTACGTACACCGTGCACGTACCGTCCTTGGCCAGGCCCTGGGCCACCCGACGGAGTTCCGTCGGGGTGCCGGTCAGGCCGTGGATCAACAAGACCCCGACCGGACCCGTGCCGAGAACGAAGCCGGCGCTGCCTTCGCCCAGATCGATCTCAGCCTTGCTCATCGCTTCATGGCCCGATCCAGCAGGCGATCCAGCAGTGCGATGCCCAGGTCGATTTCCGCGTAGCTGATTTCCAGCGACGGGGCCAGGGTGATGACGTTCTTGTAGTAGCCGCCCACATCGAGGATCAGGCCCAGGCGCTGGCCGTTGATTTCGATGTCGCCCTTCATGCCTTCCTCGACCATGTAGTCCAGGGTCGCCTTGTCCGGGGTGAAGCCGTCGGTGGTGCAGATCTCGCAGCGCAGGGCCAGGCCCAGGCCGTCGACGTCGCCGATGATCGGGTAGCGCTTCTGCAGGTCTTGAAGGCCGGCCAGGAAGTACTTGCCTTTCTCCATGACCATCGCGCCGTAGTCGATCTCGCTGGTCATCTTGAACATTTCCAGGCCCACGGCGGTGCCCAGCGGGTTGGAGGCGAAGGTGGAGTGGGTCGAACCTGGCGGGAACACGCCCGGGTTGATCAGCTCTTCACGGGCCCAGATGCCGCCCAGCGGGTTGAGGCCGTTGGTCAGCGCCTTGCCGAACACGATCACGTCCGGCTTGACGTCGAAGTGCTCGATCGACCACAGCTTGCCGGTGCGGTAGAAGCCCATCTGGATCTCGTCGACCACCATCAGGATGCCGTGCTGGTCGAGCACGTGCTTGAGCTCGCTGTAGAAGTTCATCGGCGGGATCACGTAGCCGCCGGTGCCCTGGATCGGCTCGACATAGAAGGCGGCATATTCGCTCTGGCCGACCTTCGGGTCCCAGACGCCGTTGTATTCGGTTTCGAACAGGCGGGCGAACTGCTGCACGCAGTGGCTGCCGTACTCTTCCTTGGTCATGCCTTTGGGGCCGCGGAAGTGGTACGGGAATGGAATGAACTGCGCACGCTCGCCGAAGTGGCCGTAGCGGCGGCGGTAGCGGTAGCTGGAGGTGATCGACGAAGCGCCCAGGGTACGGCCGTGGTAGCCGCCTTCGAAGGCGAACATCAGGCTCTTGCCGTTGGTGGCGTTACGCACCACTTTCAGCGAGTCCTCCACCGACTGCGAACCGCCGACGTTGAAGTGCACGCGGCCGTCGAGGCCGAACTTCTTCTTGGCGTCGACCGCGATCATTTCCGACAGCTCGATCTTGCCTTTGTGCAGGTATTGGCTGGCGATCTGCGGCAGGGTGTCGATCTGTTGCTTGAGGGCGTTGTTCAGGCGTGGGTTGGCGTAGCCGAAGTTCACCGCCGAGTACCACATCTGCAGGTCGAGGTAGGCCTGGTCGCTGGTGTCCCAGACGTAGGAGCCTTCGCAGCGGCTGAAGATGCGCGGTGGTTCGATGTAGTGAACGGTATCGCCGTAGGAGCAGTACTTGGCTTCTTTTTCCAGAAGGATCTGGTCTTCTGCGGTAGCGATGCGGATATCAGACATGGTGGAAGAGTTCCTGGGTTTCAAGAGAGAAGTTGGTCGCGTTGGCGGCGTTATTCGGCAGCTTGGCCAGCAGCGCTGGCAGTTCGGCGAAGGAGTCGAACCGCGCATGGGGAATCTTGTTGCGTTCGCAGTAGTCGGCCAGGCGATCCTTGGCGAACACGAAGTCGGCGGTGGAAGCCACGCACATATCCGACTGGCCATCGCCGATCACCAGCACGCGCTTGCCCCGCGGGGTGGATTTGCACTTGCAGTTGCCGGAAGCGGCGCGGCAGGCGTCGCTGGCGTAGGGGAAGTCGATGCGCCAGCTGTTGTGGTCGACCTGGCGCAGGCGGTTGGCGAGGATCGGCAGCAGGGTCACGTAGTTGCGTGCCAGGATGCGGGCGATGCCCTGCTCGATGCCGTCGCTGACCACTTCGATGGAAGCGCCCAGGCCGATCACGTGATCGACGAAGTCGGGGAAGTCGGGGTCGATTTCGACACTGTCGAAGTAGCCCAGCAGTTCGGCGGGCGAAGCCTTGACCAGGGCCAGTTGGCGGCTGAGGCATTCTCGGGAGCCGATGTGACCGTCCAGCCATTCCTGCTCTATGCCTTCCCAGCTGGGGTCGGCGAAGCGTTGGAGAACGTTATCGATCACGTCGGCGCGGGAGATGGTCCCGTCGAAGTCACATACGATATGCCAGTGCATCATCTGCTGTTACCTGTTGAATAAGAGCGCTCTTTGCGCTTGTGGCAGGGGTAGAGCAGGGACTGTGCCAAGTGGCGAAAACCCAGCGGGGCTGGGGCCTTGGCGAGGAAAGAGGGGGATTTGTAGAGTTCTGGCTACAATTTTTGTAGGTCCCTACAAAGAACATCAGTGCTTGCGCCCAAGGGCCGCTCTGATGATTGATGCGCGCATGTTCAGACAAGGAAACTCATTCATGCCCAGGCTTTCATCCCCCGCCTTACTGGCCGGCCTGCTCTCCCTGACCCTCGCCAGTGGCGCCATGGCCGACTCCGGCATCACCGGTGAACTGGGCCTGGGCCTGGGCTACCAACCCCATGACCCCACAGGCAGCAGCTACGACACCGTGCCGCTGCCGTACATGGACCTGGATTGGGGAGATGTCAGCCTGAACGGTGACGATGGCCTGACCTGGGATGCCTTCAAGAGCAATGGCTTGAGTATCGGCCCCTACATCAATTACCTGCAGGGGCGTAATTCCGACGGTGCGCTGCGCGGCCTGCGGGATGTTCGCGACATGGCCGATATCGGCGCCTTCATCGAGTACGCCCCCGACGACTTCTGGCGGCTGTTCGCCGCCGTGGGCCAGGCGGTGGGCGGTGCCGGGGGCCAGGGCGGGGTGCTGGGCAAGGTCGGGGGTGAAATCGGCTACCCGCTGGGCCTGGGCATCATTGGCAGCAACAACCTGACCCTGCACTTCGCCGATGGCCGCCAGAGCCAGACCTTCTTCGGCGTCGACGCCAAGGAGTCCCTCGCTTCCGGCATTGGCCAGTACAACGCCAGCGGTGGCATGCAGAACTTCACCCTGAGCCAGAATTTCCACTTCCCCCTGGGGGGCAACTGGGCGCTGGTGGCCAGTGCCAGCTGGACGCGCCTGGTCAATTCCGCCGCCGACAGCACCATCGTCCGCGACAAGGGCGAGGTCAACCAGGGGCAGGTGCAGACCGCCATCAGCTACAAGTTCTGAGGGGCGCCGCCCAGGCCTGAGCACGGCCTGGGGCGGCAACAGCAAAAACTGGTCTGGCCTTTGCAATGGTCGCCATGAATTCAATTTCTCAGGAAGTTCTTCATGGCTCGACCTGCCTATCGTCTACTCGCCTATTCCCTCTGGGACCTGATCCCGATTGCCATGGCACTGGTACATTTCGCCTTTGTACTGTGGTTGGTGCTGGATTTCCACGCCCTGTCCTGGTGGGTCATCGTCCCGGCAGCGCTGCTGTATTCAGTCAGCCTGTCGTGGAGCATCAACAGCATTTCCCATAACCAGATCCACAACGCCTATTTCACCCCCGGGTGGATGAACCGCGGCTTCGACCTGCTGCTCTCGGTGACCATAGGTTTTTCCCAGACCCTGTACCGCGACATCCACAACCGCCACCACCGGGGCAACTCCGACCTGCCGGACGCCAATGGCAAGACCGTCGACCCGCTCTCCATCTACCTGCATGGCAAGGATGGCCAGCCGGACAACCCCTGGGCCTACACCTTCCTGAGCTTTTTCCGCGACGACCCCAAGGAGATCTACCAGGAAATGCAGCGCAAACGGCCTGACGATGCACGTTGGGTAAAAGTGGAGATCGGCGTCACAGTGGCGTTCTATCTGGCCCTGGCGCTGTATGACTGGCATGCGGTGCTGGTGCTGCTGCCGTTCTGGTACCTGGGGCAGTCGCTGTCGTCGCTCAATGGCTACTACGAGCACCTGGGGGGCAACCCGGACCTGCCGATCGCCTGGGGCGTGAGCTCCTACAGCCCGCTGTACAACCTGATCTGGATGAACAACGGCTACCACGCCGAGCATCACTACCGGCCGAAGATGCACTGGACCAAGGTCAAGGCTTTCCACCGCGAGATCCGCGAGCAGCAACGGGCTGCCGGGGTGAAAGTGATTCCGGTGTCCCACGGCCTGGGTTTCCTGGTGTCCCACCGCAAGACCTAAACCCCGTGGCTGTAGGAGCTGGCTTGCCAGCGAAGGGGCCGGCAAGATCGCCTTCGCCAGCAAGCCGGCTCCTGCACAACATCCCTTCGCTGTAGCAAAGAGGCCCTCAGGCCTCTTCACCCTCCGCCAAGAGGGCAATCCCGCCGATGATCACAAAGACCCCGACCCAGTGCAGCAGGCTGATCTGCTCGCCCAGGCCCAGCCACGAGCCCAGCAGCACCACCACGAATACCAGGGAGCTCAAGGGGAAGGCCAGGGACAGGCTGCTGCGCCGCAGGATCAGCATCCACACGAAAAACGCGCCGATATAGCAGGCAATCGCCATCAGCACCCCGGGGTTGACCGCGACCGCCGCCAGCCACTGCAGATTGAAATCCATCTGGCCCAGCTGGTCGCCGCCAACCTTGGTGGCGATCTGCCCGGCGCTCTCGAAACCGATCAGCAGGGCCCAGAGCACGATGGTGCCCAGGCGCTCGTGCAGCCAGCCGTGGGAGGTATTGGAACTCATCAAACGCTTCCTTCTATTCGTTGAACAAGGCTCAGGTACTGGCCACGCACACCAGCATCACCCCGGCGGTGATCACCAGGGTGCCGAGCCAGCGACGGCGGCTGACGGTCTCGCCCAGCACCACCTTGCCCGCCAGTACCACGCCGCAATAGGCCAGGGCCGCCGCGGGGAACAGCAGGCTCAGGGGCGCCCGGGACAGGGCTTCGAGCCAGACGAAGAACTCGATGGCGTAGGCGCCGATGCCGCACCACAGCAAGGGCGCGTTGAACACCTGGCCCCAGAAAGCGTTCAGGCGAAAACCGCCTTCCAGCTCTGGCAGGCGGTCCAGGCCGAGCTTGAAACAGAGTTGGCCGACCACGTCCAGGACAATGGAAAAGGCCACCAGCAGAACAACGGTCAGGGTCACGGGAACAGCTCCTCGAACAGCGAGATCAGGGCTTCATTGGTCACCGAGTTGCGCAGCAGGTCGTCCTGGCTCCAGCGCTCGGCCGGAGGCTGGTCGGACTTGGCTTCCCAGCGTTTGAAGGCGTTGCTGAAGGCCGGCTGGGCGAACTCGCCGCAGACGTCGATGCCCAGGATCCGCTTGCGCGCGGCCAGGGTGCGCAGGGCCTGCAGCAGGTGGGTCAGGCGCATGCCGCCCTGGTCCCAGTTGGTGGCGGCGTCTTCGCTGGCCAGCACATCCTTGTCGATGGTGATCCAGATCGCCTCGGTGGGCAGGCTGTCGATCATCTGTTCGAGAAAGGCCTGCCAGTCCAGTTCCGCCAGGTTGCGCCAATGCAGGTGGTTTTCCTGCTGCTGGTGCCCGGCGCCGTCGCCGACCCGCCCCCAGATCTTGGACGGCGCGTGCTGCCAGGGGAACAGCTGCAGCTTGCCGTGCTTGAGGGCGGCGACATTGCCGCCGCGCAGTTGTGGGTTGTGCAGGTCTTCGCTGCAGGGGCCAAGGGTGACGATGCGCTGGATGTGCGGCAGTTTCAGCGCCCGGTTGACCCAGGAGCCGCAATGCCGGCGCGGAGCCAGGCGTACCCAGTCCGGGTGGTTGTCGAAGTGGATCAGGCTCACCGGCTCTTGCAGGTCGCCGAGAAAGGCCGGGGTCAGGTGGTGATAGTCACCGGAGCCGACAAAGAAGATTTCCGGCTGCGGGCCGCTGTGGCGGGGCCGCTGGCGCAGGCGTTCGGTGAAGTGACGGTAGGTGCGCTCGGTGGACCACAGGCGCAGCTTGGGCCCCAGGTCCAGCAGGTCGAGACGCCGCGCCTGGCCGCTGTTCAGGCGTCGGATGATCGGCTCCTGGGCGGTCAGGCTGTGGTCGAGATCTAAGATGTTCAAGGTGTTCTTTACCCATGGCAGCGCCCTCCAGAAAACTGCGTGATCAGGCTGAAACGCAGGCTGGACGGGCTTTGCCGGGTAAATGCAAGGGTCGGGCCAGGGTCGTTGCCGGGTTGCCGGCGAAAGACCGCGGCGCAGGCTTCGCGAGCAAGCTCGCTCCTACGGGAATGGCAGGGCTCAGGCGTGCAGGCGCACCCAGACGCTGACCAGGATCGTCGCGGCGATCAGCCAGGCCACGGCGGCTACCGCCAGGGAAGCTTCCAGGCGCAGGCGATCGACCATCACATACAGGGTCGCCAGGTAGACGAAGTAGGGAATGATCGACCACATGCCGAACAGGATGGTGGTCTTCAGGTCATCGAGGGAGCGGCCCTTGCCGACGATGTAGTGGGCGATCAGGGCAAAGGTCGGGAACAGCGGCACCAGGCCGGCGATGTAGTAGTTCCGGGTCTTGGCCAGGGCCGCCAGAATCACCACCACCGCCGCGCCCAGGGCGGCCTTCAACAATAGATCCATGGTTACTCGCGCCTTGGGTTAGTGGCTCAGGCCGTACTTCTTGACCTTGTCGAACAGGGTGGTCTTGGCCATGCCCAGCTCCTGGCTGGCCTGGGTCAGGTTGCCGCCGCTGCGCTGCAAGGCATCGTTGAGCAGGTTGCGCTCGAAGGCTTCCACCGCCTCGGCAAAGCCCAGCCCCTGGGCGACACTGCTGCCGGGCTTCTTGAAGGCCGGCAGGCCGAGGGCAAAGCGTTCGGCGACGTTGCGCAACTCGCGCACGTTGCCCGGCCAGTCGTGGCTCATGAGGGTCGACAGGGTCTGGTTGTCCAGCTCCGGCACCGCGCGGTCAAAGCGCAGGGACGACTGCTGCAGGAAATGCTCGAACAACTGCAGGATGTCTTCGCGGCGTTCGCGCAGGGGCGGCAGTTCCAGGGTCACCACGTTGAGGCGGTAGTACAGGTCGCTGCGAAACTCCTTGGCCCGGCTCATTTCGTCCAGGTCCGACTTGGTGGCGGCGATCACCCGGCAATCCACGGCCACGCTCTGGTTGGAACCGAGGCGCTCCAGGGTACGCTCCTGCAACACTCGCAAGAGCTTGATCTGCAGGTTGATCGGCATGCTTTCCACTTCGTCGAGGAATAGCGTGCCCTGGTGGGCGTGCTCGATCTTGCCGATGCGCCGTTTGCCGGCGCCGGTGAAGGCGTTGGCCTCGTGGCCGAAGATCTCGCTTTCGAAGAGGTTCTCGGGCAGGCCGCCGCAGTTCAGGGCGACGAACTGCTGCTGGTGGCGCCGGCTGAAGTCGTGCAGGCAACGGGCGACCAGTTCCTTGCCGGTGCCGGTCTCGCCTTCGATCAGCACGTTGGCCGAGGTATCGGCAACGTTGGCGATCAGCTCCCGCAGGTTCTGCATGGCCGGCGAGCGGCCGATGATCCGCCCTTCCAGGGAACTGCGTTCGGCCAGCTGGCGGCGCAGCGAGGTCACTTCCCGGGCCAGGCCCCGTTGCTCCAGGGCGCGGCGGGCCACATCCACCAGGCGCTCGGGGGAGAAGGGTTTTTCCATGAAGTCGTAGGCGCCTTTCTGCATGGCGCCCACGGCCATGGAAATATCGCCGTGGCCAGTGATCAGCACCACCGGCAGGCTGCGGTCCCGGGCCTTGAGGCGGTTCAGCAGTTCCAGGCCATCGATGCCCGGCAGGCGAATGTCGCTGACCACGATGCCGGGAAAGTTTTCACCGACCTGGGCCAGGGCTTCTTCGGCGCTGCCCACACCGATGCAGGGAATGTCTTCCAGGGCCAGGGCCTGTTGGCAACCCAGCAGGACATGGGGGTCGTCTTCGACGATCAGCACGGTCAGCTCGTTGTTCATATCGGCTCGGCTTGAGTGGGGCTTGCCAGGGGCAAGCTGAGGACAAAGGCGGTGCCGCCGCTTGCCGGGTGTTCCACCCCCAGGCTGCCGCCGGTGGCGGCGGCGAGGCTGGCGGACAGGGTCAGGCCGAGGCCCAGGCCCTGCTCGCCGGGTTTGGTGGTGAAGAAGGGTTCGAACAGGTGCTTGCGCGCTTCAAGATCGATGCCGTGGCCGTTGTCGCGCACCCGCAGGCGGTACTTGCCCTCGCTGAATTCGCCCTCCAGCCACAGTTGCGGCTCCGGTTGGGCCTGCATGGCATCCAGGGCATTGCCGATCAGGTTGACCAGGATCTGCTCCAGGCGGGTCTGGTCGATCTGCAGGGTCTGCTCGGTGAAGTCGCGGTGCAGTTGCAGGGGCAGGGGTTCGAGGCGTGCATTGAGCACTTGCAGGGCTGCGTCAACGGCCTTGTCCAGGCTGGCCTGGCCCTGGTCGTCGCCACGGCGGGCGAAGGAGCGCAGGCTGGCGGTGATGCGGCCCATGCGGTCGATCAGTTCATTGATGGTCTTGAGGTTGGCGCTGGCGGTGTCCAGGGCGCCGCGTTCGAGGAAGCGTACGGTGTTGCCGGACAAGGTACGCAAGGCCGCCAGGGGCTGGTTCAGCTCGTGGGCGATGCTGGTGGACATCTGGCCGATGGCCGCCAGCTTGCCGGCCTGGACCAGTTCGTCCTGGGCGCGGCGCAGGGTTTCCTCGGCCTGGCGGCGTTCGCGGATCTGGCCCTTGAGCCGTTCGTTGCTGGCCCGCAGGTCGGCGGTGCGTTCGGTGATCCGCCGTTCCAGCTGGCTGTTGGCTTCCTGCAGGGCTTCACGGGCGGCCAGGCGAGTGGCGATGACCTTGCGCCGTTCGTTCCAGGCGATCAGCAGAAAGGCCACCAGGGCAAAGGCCACCGCCACCAGGATGCCCTGGTTGATGGCTTCGCGGCGCAGGTCCTGCAACGGGGTGAGCAGGGTGAAGTTCCAGGGGGTATCGCTCAGGGGCCGGGTCTGGGACAGGTAGCTGATGGCTTTCTCGTCGGACACCAGCTCGGTGTTGGCCGGAAAGGTCAGCTTTTCCACGCCTTCGGCCAGGCGTTCCCGGGCCAGGGGTTCCAGTTCGTTGAGGGGGAACCAGTAATATTGCAGGCTGCGGGCCAGGCGTTCCTTGGTGTCGTCGCTGAGCGGGCGGACCGACTTGAGGCGGCGCGCCGGGTCGCTGGACAGGATGATGATGCCGTTTTCGTCGCTGACGAAGGCTTCCAGGCGGGCACGCTGCCAGCGTTCCTCCAGGGCCTCCAGGCGTACCTTGACCACCGCCACGCCGATGATCTTGCCTTGTTCTTCCAGGCCATGGGCCAGGTAGTAGCCAGGTTCGCCGTTGGTGCTGCCGATGCCGTAGAAGCGCCCGGGCTGGCCGCGCACGGCGTTCTGGTAGTAGGCCCGGAACGACAGGTCTTCGCCCAGGTAGCTGTCGACGTCACGCCAGTTGCTGGTGGCTACCACCCGGCCCGTGGTGTCCATGACATAGATGGCCCGGCTGCGGCTGCGGCGGTTCAGGCCTTCGAGGTATTGATTGACGGTTTGCCGGTGTTCCGGCGAAGGATCGCCCAGCAGCTGGGAAACACTGGATTCCAGTTCCAGCAGGCTTGGCAGATAGGTGTACTTGCTGATCTCACTTTCTACGGCGCGGGCATGCAGCTCCAGCTGGCGCTGGCCGTTTTCGCCGAGGGTGCGGATGCCGTTGTGCTCGCTGATCCAGAACCCGACGTAGCCCAGGCCGATCATCAGCAGGATGACCAGGGGCGGCAGGAACAGATGTCGGATCAGGCGGGGTTTCACGGCGAGTGATGGCGGCGCGGCGCGATAGAGAGTGGGGTCGCATTTCATCACAGATGCCTTGGGTCAACCACTGCGCAGTGTCTGTAGGAGCCGGCTTGCCGGCGACCAGGGCGGCACTGACGATAGGGGAGTCAGATACCGTCCCGTCGCAGGCAAGCCGGTGCCTACAGGAACGCGGGTTTTAGTGCTGCAGGATCTTCTCGAGGAAGTGCTGCGCACGTTCGGAGCGGGCGCTGATATCGCCGAAGAACTCTTCTTTCTGGCAGTCCTCGATGATCTGGCCCTTGTCCATGAAGATCACCCGGTTCGCCACTTTGCGGGCAAAGCCCATTTCGTGGGTCACGCACATCATGGTCATGCCTTCATGGGCCAGTTGCACCATGACGTCCAGCACTTCGTTGACCATTTCCGGGTCCAGGGCCGAGGTCGGTTCGTCGAACAGCATGACGATCGGGTCCATGGCCAGGGCGCGGGCGATGGCCACACGTTGTTGCTGGCCACCGGAGAGTTGCCCCGGGTGCTTGTGGGCGTGGGCGGCGAGGCCGACGCGGTCCAGCAGTTGCAGGCCTTTCTTGGTGGCCTCTTCCTTGCTGCGGCCCAGCACCTTGATCTGCGCGATGGTCAGGTTCTCGGTGATGGTCAGGTGCGGGAACAGCTCGAAATGCTGGAACACCATGCCCACGCGGGAACGCAGTTTCGGCAGGTTGGTCTTGGGGTCGGCGATGGAAGTGCCGTCCACCACGATGTCGCCTTTCTGGAAGGGTTCCAGGGCGTTGACGCACTTGATCAGGGTCGACTTGCCGGAGCCGGACGGCCCGCAGACCACCACCACTTCACCTTTCTTGACCTCGGTGCTGCAATCGGTCAGCACCTGGAAGTCCCCATACCACTTGTTGATGTTCTTGATAGAGATCATACGGCGAACCTTTTTTGCAGACGCTTGACCAGCAGCGAGGCGGCAAAGCTGATTGTGAAATAGACCAGACCAGCGATGATCAGGAATTCATTGGAGCGGCCGATGATGTCGCCGCTGGACCGCGAGGCGTTGAGGAAATCCACCAGGCCCACGGTGTACACCAGGGAGGTGTCCTGGAACAGGATGATGCTCTGCTGCAGCAGCAGCGGGGTCATCTTGCGAAACGCCTGGGGCAGGATGATCAGGCGCATGGTCTGGCCATAGCTCATGCCCAGTGCCTGGGCGGCGCCCATCTGGCCCTTGGGGATCGACTGCACGCCGGCACGGACGATTTCGCAGAAGTACGCCGCTTCGAACATCATGAAAGCCACGATGCACGAGGTGAATGCGCCAATCGGGGTGTCTTCGCCGGTGATCCAGCGCAGCACGAAAGGCACCGCCAGGTAGAACCAGGTGATCACCAGCAGCAGCGGGATCGAGCGGAAGTAGTTGACGTAGGCGCCCGCCAGGTTCGACAGCAGCTTGTTGTGAGACAAGCGCATCAAGGCCAGCAAGGTACCGAGGATGATCCCGCCGACCACACCCATGACCATCAGCTTGAGGGTCATCAGCATGCCGTTCCACAGGCCGGGAATGGCCGGGATGATGCCCGAGAAGTCGAATTCCATTATTTACCTCCCACGGAGATCAGGCCGGGGACCGAAACTTTCTTCTCCACCAGGCGCATCAGCAGCATCAGGCTCATGTTCAGGGTGAAGTAGATCAGGGTAGCCAGGGTGAAGGCTTCGAACAGGTTGGCCGAGAACTCGGCGGTCTGCTTGGTCTGGGCCAGCAATTCCATCAAGCCGATCAGCGACGCCACGGAGGAGTTCTTGAATACGTTGAGGAATTCCGAGGTGAGCGGCGGAATGATGATCCGGTAGGCCTGAGGCAGCAGCACGTTCCAGTAGATCTGCGGCAGCGAGAAGCCCATGGCGCGTGCGGCGGATTCCTGGCCACGGGGCAGGGCCTGGATACCGGTACGTACCTGTTCGCAAACCCGTGCGGCGGTGAACAGGCCCAGGCACACGACAACGCTCAGGTAGGCCGAGGTGGTCGGGTTGAGGTCCTGCTTGTACCACTCCTGGAGGTTCTCCGGCAGCAGGTCCGGCACCAGGAAGTACCAGATGAACAGCTGTACCAGCAGCGGCACGTTGCGGAAGATCTCCACGTACACGGTGGCGATGCCCGACACCAGGCGGTTCGGCACGGTGCGCATGACGCCCAGGATCGAGCCCAGCAGCAGCGCGATGATCCAGGCCACCACGGCGATGGCGATGGTCCAGCCCAGGCCGGAGATGAACCAGTCGAGATAGGTCTCGCTGCCCACGCCGGTGGACTTGAAGAACACGCCCCAGTCCCAGTTGTAATTCATTAGGGTTACCCCTCAGATCGTTCGATGTACAAGCACCCGCCTGGGGACGTCCGTTCCCGCCTGATCATGACGATCAGGCACACACGATCGGCTCGACAACCACCGGTTCGAGTGTTTCCAAAAAATGCCAGCAGGTAGTGACAGACTCCTGAAAGGGCAGGGCCCCTTCAGGAGATAAGGTTAGTCAGGAATCAGGACTTTTTGTCGTCAGCCGCTTTGTCGGTCGGGTTGGCGATCAGGGCCTTGAGCTCGTCGCTCATCGGGAACATCAGGTTCAGGCCTTTTGGCGGGATCGGCGACTGGAACCACTTGTCGTAGATCTTGTTGATTTCGCCCGATTTGTAGGTGGCGACGATGGCGTCATCCACGGCTTTCTTGAACGGGGCATCGCCCTTGCGCACCATGCAGCCGTAGATTTCGTAGGACTGAGGGGTACCGGTCACGGCCCAGTCGGTCGGTTTCTTGGCCTTGGCCATTTCACCGGCCAGCAGCGCGTCGTCCATCATGAAGGCTACGGCGCGGCCCGATTCCAGCATCTGGAACGACTCACCGTGGTCCTTGGCGGAGATCACGTTCATGCCCATCTGCTTGTCGGCGTTCATGGCCTTGAGGATGCGCTCGGAAGTGGTACCGGCGGTGGTTACCACGTTCTTGCCTTTCAGGTCCGCGAAGTCCTTGTAGGAAGAGTCCTTCTTGGACAGCAGACGGGTGCCGATCTCGAAGATGCCAACGGAGAAGTCGACTTGTTGCTGACGCTCGACGTTGTTGGTGGTGGAGCCGCACTCGACGTCCACGGTGCCGTTCTGCACCAGCGGGATACGGGTCTGGGAGGTGACCAGGTTGTACTTGACCTTGAGGTCAGGCATGTCGAGGTCTTTCTTGATCGCTTCGACGATTTTCAGCTGGATGTCGTGGGAGTAACCCACAGGCACGCCGGAAGCGTCAGCGATGTAGGAAAACGGAATGGAAGCGTCGCGATGTCCGAGGGTGATGGTGCCGGACTCTTTGATTTTCTTCAGTGTGCCGGTGAGCTCGGCAGCGAAAACTGGAGTGCTAATCAGAGCGGCAGCGATAGCTGCGCCCAACAGATGGGGAACGATGCGCATCAATATTTCCTCGACATTTGTTTTTTTTATGAAGCCAGTTCGACGGCTCTTTTATACAGCGAATGCCTTGACGGCTCCTGTTGTGTTGGCACGACAGGCATTCGTCGCACAGTGTAGAGCATGAGTCGTGCCAGACCCATTGATCATCGTCAAACCCTTGATTTTCAAGCCTATAGAATATTTATGACCTGGGGATTTCAGCGGCTGTATCCGGTTATCCGAACCCCTGCGGCTTCTCCATTCGGAAAACCGAACGTGCCCCTGCCATTGTAGGAGCCGGCTTGCCGGCGAAACGTTCAATCCTGCGGGCCCACAAAAAAGCCCCTGGACCTTCCGGTGCAGGGGCTTTGCTTGCCTATGTGGCTCAGGCAGCCTTGATCTTGCCGCGATTGTGCTCGACTTTCTGCAGATAATCCTGCAGTTGCTGCTGCTGCGCCTCGGTGGTGAACAGCCCGAGCTTGCTCCGGCGCCAGAGAATGTCCTGGGCTTTCACTGCCCATTCCTCGCTGCACAGGTAATCCACTTCGCGGGTATAGAGGCCGCCGCCCAGGTGTTCGCCCAGGTCGCTGAGGCTGTGCACGCCTTCCAGCAGGCGCCAGGTACGGCTGCCGTAGCTGGTGGCCCAGCGCTGGGCGATCTGGCTGGGTACCCAGTCGAACTTCTTGCGGATGGCTTCTGCCAGTGCCTGTGGCGTGCTCATGTTCTCGCCACCGGGTAGGGTGGCCTGGGCTGTCCAGCTCGGCTTGGCCTGCTTGAAGTACGGCGCCAGCTGCGCCATCGCCGATTCCGCCAGTTTGCGGTAGGTGGTCAGCTTGCCGCCGAACACCGACAGCAGGGGGGCTTCCTCGCCATGGCCGGAAAGGGCCAGGGTGTAGTCGCGGGTCACGGCCGAAGGGTTGTCGGATTCGTCATTGCACAGCGGGCGAACGCCGGAATAGCTGTGCAGGATATCGCTGCGGCTCAGCTGTTTCTTGAAGTGCGCATTGACCACTTGCAGCAGGTAATCGGTTTCACCTTCAGTGATCGCCACCTTGGCCGGGTCACCGGTGTATTCGCGGTCGGTGGTACCGATCAGGGTGAACTGGTTGAGGTAGGGAATGGTGAAGACGATGCGCTGGTCCTCGTTCTGCAGGATGTGCGCGTGCTCGCCCTCGTACAGCTTGGGCACGATCAGGTGGCTGCCCTGGATCAGGCGGATACCGTATGGCGACTCCAGCTTGAGGTCGTCCTTGATGAACTTGGCGACCCAGGGGCCCGCGGCGTTCACCAGGGCCTTGGCGCTGATGGAGAACAGGCTGCCATCGGCGCGCTCCAGCTCCAGTTGCCACAGGCCCTTGCTGCGACGGGCGCTGATGCAGCGGGTCTGGGTATGAACGTGGGCGCCGTGTTCGCGGGCGGCCATGGCATTGAGCACCACCAGGCGCGCATCGTCGACCCAGCAATCGGAGTATTCGAAGCCCTTGGTGATTTCGGCTTTCAGGGCGCTGTCGGCACCGAACTTCAGGCTGCGCGAGCCGGCGAGTTTTTCCCGCTTGCCCAGGTGGTCATACAGGAACAGGCCGGCGCGAATCATCCAGGCCGGGCGCAGGTGCGGCCGGTGCGGCAGGACGAAACGCATGGGCTTGACGATATGCGGGGCCTTGGCCAGCAGCACTTCGCGTTCGGCCAGGGCTTCGCGCACCAGGCGGAACTCGTAATGTTCGAGGTAGCGCAGGCCGCCGTGGATCAGCTTGCTGCTGGCCGAGGAGGTATGGCTGGCCAGGTCGTCCTTTTCGCAAAGGAACACGGACAGGCCGCGACCTGCCGCATCGGCGGCAATTCCAACACCATTGATCCCACCGCCAATGACGGCGATATCGTAAACCTCGGAAAGAGGGCGCGCGGGCAAGGTAGAAGTGGGCATCGACAGGCCTCGTGTTACTTTGATATTTGAATTCGAACATTAATGTTCATTTTCGAAAATACTAGCGCATAAAGATGCACGCATCCAGCGTGCTTCGATTGAAAAAACTGATCGAAGCAGCGCTAAAGGAAAGTTTTCGAACATTGTCGACGGGTAACTGTAGCCGCTGCTGTTGCCTTGGGCTGGATGGCGGGATCGGCCGCGGCGATTTCGAAAGCGATGAAGCGTCGAGGCTTGTCGTTCGAGCGCGGCCGGATCCGCAGGAGGGGGAGCAGTCAGACCACTTCGAGGCGGATCTTGTGCTGGTTGAGCAGTTGGGTCAGGGCCGGTACCGGTTGCTGGTCGGTGACCAGGCAATCGATCAGGCTGATGGGCCCCAGGCGGATCATGGCGTTGCGCCCGAACTTGCTGGAGTCGGCAGCCAGGATCACCTGCCGGGCATTGGCGATGATCGCCTGGGACACCCGCACTTCCTGGTAGTCGAAGTCCAGCAGGCTGCCGTCCTCGTCGATGCCACTGATGCCCACCAGGGCGAAGTCGACCTTGAACTGGTTGATGAAGTCGACACTGGCCTGGCCTACCACGCCGCCGTCACGGCGCACATTGCCGCCGGTGAGCAGTACGTCGAAATCATCCTTGGCGCTGAGCATCGAGGCCACGTGCAGGTTGTTGGTGATGATCTTCAGGTGGCTGTGATTGAGCAGGGCCCGGGCGATGGATTCGGTGGTGGTGCCGATATTGATGAACAGCGAGGCGTGATCGGGGATCTGCGCGGCAACGGCTTCGCCGATGCGCTGCTTTTCGTCGCGCATCTGGTCGGCGCGCATGGCGTAGGCGGTGTTTTCTACGCTGGAGTCATAGGCTGCGCCACCGTGGTAGCGGCGCAGCAGATTGGCTTCCGCCAGCTGGTTGATATCGCGGCGGATGGTTTGCGGGGTTACGACGAACAGCTGGGCCAATTCCTCGATGCTGACGTAGCCGCGTTCGCGAACCAGATCGAGGATTTGCTGCTGACGGGGAGGCAGATTCATGGGGCTTCCTTTGGGCTGCCGTGCAAAATTTGCCCATGATGCCGCAGGAATCCCCTCCCTACCAGTTACAAGCGGTTACCAATCCACGGCTTGGCTTATTTGGCCTCGTCGTGGGGTTCCCAGTCGCGGGTGCGGCTGACGGCCTTCTTCCAGCCTGCGTACAGGCCTTCTTTTTCCGCTTCCGCCAGTTGTGGTTCGAACTCGCGCTCGATCACCGCCTTGCCCCGCAGTTCTTCCAGGCTGCCCCAGAAACCGCAGGCCAGGCCCGCCAGGTAGGCAGCGCCCAGGGCGGTGGTTTCACGCATTTGCGGGCGTTCCACCTGGGTGCCGAGGATGTCGGCCTGGAACTGCATGAGGAAGTTGTTGGCCACGGCGCCGCCGTCCACCCGCAGGGCTTTGAGGCGTTCGCCGGAGTCCTGCTGCATGGCGTCGAGCACGTCGCGGGTCTGGTAGGCGATGGACTCCAGGGCGGCACGGATGATGTGGTCCACGCGCACGCCGCGGGTCAGGCCGAACAGCGCGCCACGGGCATAGGGGTCCCAGTAGGGAGCACCCAGGCCGGTGAAGGCCGGCACCAGATACACGCCGTTGCTGTCCTTGACCTTGCCGGCGAAGTATTCGGTGTCGTGGGCGTCGTTGATGATCTTCAGTTCATCACGCAGCCACTGTACGGTGGAACCGCCGTTGAATACTGCACCTTCCAGGGCGTAGGCCACTTCGCCACGGGGGCCGCAGGCGATAGTGGTGAGCATGCCGTGCTGGGATTTAACCGCCTTGTCGCCGGTGTTCATCAGCAGGAAGCAGCCGGTGCCGTAGGTGTTCTTGGCCTGGCCCGGCTCGACGCACATCTGGCCGAACAGCGCGGCCTGCTGGTCGCCGGCGATACCGCCGATGGCGATGCCGCTCTTGGTGCGGCCATATATTTCCGACGAGGACTTCACTTCCGGGAGCATTTCCCGCGGGATGTCCAGCACCTCCAGCATCTTCGCGTCCCACTCCAGGGTGTGGATGTTGAAGAGCATGGTGCGCGAGGCGTTGGTGTAGTCGGTGACGTGGGTCTTGCCGCCGGTGAATTTCCAGATCAGCCAGCTGTCGATGGTGCCGAACAGCAGCTCGCCGTTGCGCGCACGCTCGCGGCTGCCTTCGACGTTGTCGAGGATCCACTTGAGCTTGGTGCCGGAGAAGTAGGGGTCGGTCACCAGGCCGGTGGTTTCGCGGATGTAGTCTTCCAGGCCGTCGCGCTTGAGCTGCTGGCAGATCTCGGTGCTGCGGCGGCACTGCCAGACGATGGCGTTGTAGATCGGCCGGCCGGTGTTCTTGTCCCAGACCACAGTGGTTTCACGCTGGTTGGTGATACCGATGGCGGCCACCTGGTCGTGATGCAGGCCGGCTTGTGCCAGGGCCTCGACCATCACCGCGCTCTGGGTGGCGAAGATTTCCATCGGGTCATGTTCGACCCAGCCGGCCTGAGGGTAATGCTGGGCGAATTCGCGCTGGGCGGTGCAGACCACGTTGGCGTCGCGATCGAAAATGATCGCCCGGGAACTGGTCGTACCCTGATCGAGGGCAATGATGTAGTTCTTATTCTGAATGTCGGTCATGTCGATTGCCTTGGACGAAATAAGGGAGTGAGAACAGGCGCGCGATCGATTTGGGCAGGATCACGCGCCACTGGATTCAGGAAGCTTTGACTTTGCCTTCGGTGACCTGTTCGGCCTCCGGGGCGACAGCAGCGCTGGGCAAATGGCGGGCAATCAAGCCGCGATAGGCTGCAGCACCCAGGCAGGCGCCGAGGATCGGAGCGAAGATTGGCACCAGGAAATACGGAATATCACGGCCGCCGGTGAAGGAAATTTCACCCCAGCCGGTCACGAACGTCATCAGTTTAGGCCCGAAGTCCCGCGCCGGGTTCATCGCAAACCCGGTCAGCGGGCCCATGGCACTGCCGATCACGGCAATCAGCAGGCCGATCAGCAGCGGAGCCATCGGGCCGCGCGGCAGGCCATTGTTGTCATCGGTCAGGGACATGATCACTCCCATCAGGATGGCGGTGATCACCAGCTCCACAAGGAACGCCTGGGCAGTGGACAGCGCCGGGTTGGGGAAGGTGGAGAACACCGAGGCCAGTTCCAGGCTGGCCTGGGAGCCACGGACCATCTGGTGGGTTTGTTCGAAATCGAAGAACAGGTTGCTGTACAGCGTGTAAACCAACAGCGCCGCGCAGAAGGCGCCAGCGATCTGGGCGAGGATGTAGAACGGCAGTTTGCGCTTTTCAAAATCGGCGAACAGGCACAGGGCGATGCTCACGGCCGGGTTCAGGTGCGCGCCGGAAACTCCGGCGGTCAGGTAGATCGCCATGCTCACGCCGATCCCCCAGATGATGCTGATTTCCCATAAGCCGAAGCTGGCCCCCGCGACCTTGAGCGCGGCGACACAACCGGTGCCGAAGAAGATCAACAGCGCAGTACCCAGAAACTCGGCGATGCATTGGCCCGATAGCGACGGTTGTTGCAGAGCAGTTGTCATGTGAACCTCGATTTTTGTTGTTGTCTGGCGCTGCTGCAAAAGGCATGGAGCGCGACTTCAAACGAAGGCGGAATCCCCATTCCGACCTCGCCTTGCTACTGGGTACAACCTTGGATCTACCGCATGATATTCAGAAACGAAAAAATATAGACAAGAAACACCGCTGTCAAAGGTCGAAAGTGAACGGATGGTCATTTTATAGATATCAATCAAATGAATGATTCTGGGGCATAGTCGCGGGAACGACAGGCGTGGTTGCTTTCGTAGGCACACGGGCCGGTTATCAAGGCTTGGAATAGAGCCTTTTGCTGGTGAATGACCTAAAATTCGCGCGCTTGGTTTTGCCTTTTCATTCCTCGCCTGGAGCTGCCATGACCCCTGCACTGGACCTGCTGAAAAAAGTTCGCGCCGAACATCGCATCCACAGTTACGAACATGACCCCAAGGCCGCCTCCTATGGCCTGGAGGCCGCGGAGAAGCTTGATCTTGATCCTGCGCAGGTGTTCAAGACCTTGCTTGCCAGCAGTGAAAAGGGTGAGTTGCTGGTGGCGGTGGTGCCGGTCGTCGGAAGTCTTGACCTGAAGGCCCTGGCCCACGCAGCGGGCGTGAAAAAGGCTGAAATGGCCGACCCGGCTGCCGCCCAGCGCGCCACGGGGTACCTGCTGGGAGGCATCAGCCCGCTGGGGCAGAAGAAGCGCCTGCGGACCTTTATCGATAACAGTGCGCAGCCGTTCGCCAGCATTTTTGTCAGTGCCGGGCGCCGTGGCCTGGAAGTCGAGCTGGCGCCGGCGGTACTGGCCGAGCATACCCAGGCCAGGTTCGCCGATATCGGTCGTCCTTGAGTCGCAGCGGCTGCGGCTAGGGCCGCTGCTGTATGCAGGAAAATCCCGACTTCTGTGTCTGTCCCCCGTCGGGGGCCAGGGCCCATGCTGGGGGCCAGTTATTCACGGAGAAGGGATATGCAGCTTGAGTTTCATCAGGTAGATGCGTTCAGCGAGCGCCCGTTCGCGGGTAATCCGGCCATGGTTTACCGGCTTGAGTCCTGGCTCGATGACAGGCTGATGCAGCAGATTGCCGCCGAGCACAATCTGGCAGAAACTGCTTTTGTGGTGCGTGAGGCCCAGGGCTGGCGGATTCGCTGGTTCACCCCGGTGACTGAAGTGCCGTTGTGCGGGCATGCAACCTTGGCCACTGCCTATGTGTTGTTCGAGGTTTATGGCCAGGCCGCGCAGCGTATCGACTTTCTCAGCCAGTCCGGGCCCCTGAGTGTCACCCGTGAAGAGGGCCTGTTGTGGCTGGATTTCCCGCTGCGCAGCCCGAGCAGCCAGGCAGGGCGGGAGGCGGTGGCGCAAGCGCTGGGGGTTGAGGTCGTCGAATTGCTGGGGGCCAACGAGCTATTGGCCGTGCTGGAGTCGGAGCAGGCGGTGCGTGAGTGCCGGCCGGATATGACGGCGCTGGCGAAACTGCCCTGGCCCGGGGTGATCGTGACTGCGCGTGGGGAGCAGCACGACTTTGTCTCGCGCTATTTTGCCCCTGCCATCGGTATCGATGAGGACCCAGTGACCGGATCCACCCATTGCTGCCTGGCGCCTTACTGGGCGCAGCGGTTGGATAAGCCGCAGTTGAGCGCCTACCAGTGCTCTGCCCGAGGTGGCGCGTTGTTTTGTCGTCTGGAAGGTGAGCGGGTGAAGATCGGTGGGCATGCCCGGCTGATTGCCAGTGGGCAGTTGCATCTGCAATGACTGTGCTGGGTGTTTCGCCGGCAAGCCGGCTCCTACAGTGCGCTGTCGTAGGAGCTGGCTTGCCAGCGAAGACGGCTCAATGCGCGCTGCTGTAGCGGCGCACCCCTGAGTCGCTTTGCGGGATCTGCGCTGCGGTACTGCCCGAAGCCTGGAACAGCACCAGGTGTTCCGCCGCGACCCGGATACCCACGTCGGCGCCGACCTGATGATCGGCGTGGCTCGGGAAGATCGATTCCAGCTGGCTGCCGGTGGGCAGTTGCAGGCGATACAGGGTCGAGGCGCCGAGGAACGTCTTGCCCACGACGCGGGCTTTCAAGGCGCTGTCGGGGGCGTGGACGATGTCGTCCGGACGCAACAGCACATCCACCGCACCGCCGGTTGGCCAGGTGTAGGCACGGTTGCCCTGCAGCAAGCCGAGTTCGGTCTGTACCGATTCCGGGCTGCTCAACTGGCCGCGAATGAAGTAGCCCTGACCGATGAAGCTGGCGACGAAGGGCGTCTGGGGTTCGTGGTAGAGGTTGTACGGTGTGTCCCACTGCTCCAGGCGGCCTTCCTTGAATACCCCTACCTGATCGCTCACGGCAAAGGCTTCTTCCTGGTCGTGAGTGACCAGGATCGCACTGGTGCCACGGGCCTTGAGGATGTCACGCACCTCGTGGCTGAGCTTGCGTCGCAGTTCGCCGTCGAGGTTGGAGAAGGGCTCGTCGAGCAGCAGCAGTTGTGGTTCGGGAGCCAGGGCACGAGCCAGGGCCACCCGTTGTTGCTGGCCACCGGACAGTTCGTGGGGGAAGCGCTGGCCGAGGTTCTTCAGGTTCACCAGCTCCAGCAGTTCGGCCACCACCCGCTCTTTCTGCGGGTGTTTGCGAATGCCGAAGGCAATGTTGTCGGCCACGCTCAGGTGCGGGAACAGGGCGTAGTCCTGGAACACCATGCCGATCCGGCGTTTCTCCGGCGCCAGGGTGAAACCAGCGCTGGAGATGGTCTCGCCCGCCAGCTGGATTTCCCCCTCGTGCACCGGCTCGAACCCGGCGATGGCGCGCAGGGTGGTGGTCTTGCCGCAGCCGGATGAGCCCAGCAGGCAGCCGATATCCCCGGCATTGAGGTGCAGGTTGAGGTTCTGCACCACGCGTTGGTCCTGGTAGCCGCAAGCGAGGTTGCGCAGGTTCAGTAGCAAGGGCTGGCTCATGCGTGGTGGTACGCCGGCTCGACGAGGAATTCGAGCAGGGCCTTTTGTGCGTGGAGGCGGTTTTCCGCCTGGTCCCAGGCCACCGAACGCGGGTCGTCCAGCAGGTCGAGGCTGATTTCTTCACCGCGGTGGGCGGGCAGGCAATGCATGAACAGAACGTCCTCGGCGGCCAGGTCCAGCAGTGCACGGTTGACCTGGAAGGGAGCGAACAGTTGCAGGCGCTTGGCGGTCTCCTCTTCCTGGCCCATGGAGGTCCAGACATCGGTGCTCACCAGGTGGGCGCCACGCACGGCTTCGCGAGGGTCGCGGACGATGGTCACGCGCTCGCCGGCCTGAGCGACGAAGTCTGCGTTCGGCTCGTAGCCTTCAGGGCAGGCGATGCGCAGTTGGAAGTCGAACTGGATGGCCGCTTCTATATAGCTGTTGCACATGTTGTTGCCGTCGCCGATCCAGGCCACGGTCTTGCCCTGGATCGAGCCGCGATGCTCGAGGAACGTCTGCATGTCAGCCAGCAGTTGGCAGGGGTGCAGGTCATCGGACAGGCCGTTGATCACCGGTACGCGGGAGTTGGCCGCAAACTCGGTCAGGGTGCTGTGGGCAAAGGTGCGGATCATCACGGCATCGAGCATGCGCGACATGACGATGGCGCAGTCGCCGATGGGCTCGCCGCGCCCCAGTTGAGTGTCCCGTGGCGAAAGGAAGATGGCCTGGCCGCCCAGTTGGATCATGCCGGCTTCGAAGGACAGTCGGGTTCGGGTCGACGACTTCTCGAAAATCATGCCAAGCACACGATTTTTCAAGGGCTCGAAGAGTACGCCGCGGTTACGCAGGTCCTTCAGCTCGATGCCTCGACGAATCACACTGACCAGCTCTTCGGGCGTGCAATCCATCAGGGAGAGAAAGTGCCTTGCGCTCATCATTAACTACCTTTTTGCAACGGACCGCAGATTCTCAAAGCCTTGTTTAGTCGAACAACGGGCTGGACCTGCGGCGAAAGCCGCACGGGGCGACGAAATAGGGGAAGGCGCGATCTTATAATTAAATGTCGCGTCTTACCAATAGTAGTGCTACGGCGATTATGGGCATGAGAGGCCAGGACGCGAATGCGCTGGCACTTTTGAGACCAGTTTCCAGACAGCAGCCGGGCATTTGTACACTGCCCCGGCGCGCCTTGGCAATCGAGCGCGGCGCGGGTGATGCCCATGCAGTCGTTTTCTGACCTGGAGGGCGGGGGCTGCGTCCCGGATAATCCGCGGGCTGGCAGCCTGAAACATTTCCTAATGCAAAGTGCTGAGGTTATAAAGGCGAATCAGTGGCAGGGACGGGTGAACGATGGAATCCAGGGAGCAACAACTGATGACGCTCTTGGGGCTCACGGCCCGGGCACTCACCGACATGACAGCTTCGGTGACGGCGTTTTCCTTCGAGCTGCTGCGCAGTGAAGATCCTGTGACCCGAGCGGCCGCGCGCAAGATGATCGACCGGATGATGAGCCTCAGTGCAGGCCTGGACGAGCATTGGCGATTGCTCGCACAACTCTCGGGTGGCTATGGAGAGCGGGAGGCCGTGGATGCAACCACCCACGTCTCAGCGGATGGGCCGCCACGGTTGCCCTCCAACTGAAGGCGCCGATCATGGCCGGGGCTGATGGCCGTGAATTCATGGGACGAACGTCACTGGTGTCCTGTCAGGGGAGCGCCCATAGTTTTTGCTTCCGGCAAGCGAATACGCTGCGCTCTCAGACAATAGAGACTGGCCATGACCAAGACTCTCCATCACCGTGCCTGCCACCTGTGTGAGGCCATCTGTGGCCTGACCCTGGAAATCACTGAAGAAGACGGCAGTGCTCCGCGCATCAGCTCGATCAAGGGCGATCCTCAGGACAGTTTCAGCCGCGGTCATATCTGCCCCAAGGCCGTGGCCTTGCAAGATATCCAGAATGACCCGGACCGCCTGCGCCAGCCGGTGCGCCGGGTTGGCAATGAGTGGCAACCGATCGAATGGGACGAGGCCTTTGCCCTGGTGGCCGAGCGGCTGGCGAGTATTCAGCAGCGTCATGGCAACAACGCGGTGGCGACCTACCAGGGCAATCCCAGCGTGCACAACTATGGGCTGATGACCCACAGCAACTACTTTCTCGGCCAGCTCAAGACGCGCAATCGCTTCTCGGCTACCTCGGTCGACCAATTGCCTCAGCACCTGACCAGCTACCTGATGTATGGCCACGGTTTGCTGTTGCCGATTCCGGATATCGATCACACCGATTTCATGTTGATTCTTGGCGGCAATCCCCTGGCGTCCAACGGCAGCATCATGACCGTTCCGGATGTGGAAAAGCGCCTGAAAGCGATCCAGGCCCGTGGCGGCAAGGTAGTGGTGGTCGATCCGCGGCGCAGCGAAACCGCGGCCATGGCCGACCAGCATCTGTTTGTCCGCCCGGGGGGCGATGTCGCGCTGCTGTTTGGCCTGCTCAACAGCATCTTCGAAGAGGGGCCGACCCGCGACAGTCACTTGCAGGTGGATGGGCTGGCCGAGGTGCGCCAGGCCATATCCCGGTTCACGGCGGAGGCCATGAGCCCCCTGTGCGCCATTGCGGCGCCACAGATCCGCCAACTGGCCAGGGATTTCGCCTCGGCCGACAGAGCGGTCTGCTACGGGCGCATGGGCGTCTCGACCCAGGCCTTCGGCACGCTGTGCCATTGGTTGCTGCAATTGCTCAACCTGGTCACCGGTAACCTCGACCGCGTGGGTGGCGCCTTGTGTACCAGCCCCGCGGTGGATCTGGTAGCGGCGACTTCGGGCGGCCACTTCAATGCCTGGCAGAGCCGGGTTTCCGGGCTTCCGGAATACGGCGGCGAGTTGCCGGTGTCGGCCCTGGCAGAAGAGATGCTCACCGAAGGGGAGGGGCAGGTACGGGCGCTGATCACGGTGGCGGGCAACCCGGTGCTGTCCACGCCCAATGGCCGGCAGCTGGAGCAGGCGCTGGATGGCTTGGAGTTCATGCTCAGCATCGACCTGTACATCAACGAAACCACCCGCTATGCCGACTTGATCCTGCCGTCCACCTCGGCCCTGGAAAATGATCACTACGACACCACGTTCAATCTGTTCGCGGTGCGCAATGTCAGCCGTTTCAACCGGGCGATCCTGCCCAAGCCCGAAGGTGCACTGCACGACTGGGAGATCTTCGTCGGCCTGGCCAAGGCCTTTGCCGAGCGCACCGAAAGCTCGCTCAAGCCGACTATGGCGCCGGCGCAAATGATTGATATGGGGCTGCGTGCCGGGCCTTATGGCGACGCCTCGCCGTTCAAGCTGTCATTGGCGACGCTGGCCGAGCATCCCCATGGCATCGATCTGGGGCCGCTGCAGCCGAATCTGGCCGGGCGCCTGAAAACCGAAAACCGGCGGGTCCAGGCTGCGCCGCCGGCGATCATGGCCGACCTGGAGCGCTTTGCTGCCCTGGAGGCGCCGCAGGAGGGGGAATTGTTGTTGATCGGCCGCAGGCATGTGCGCAGTAACAACTCCTGGATGCACAACTATCACCGCCTGGTGAAGGGCAAGCCTCGTCACCAACTGCTGATGCATCCGCAGGATCTGGCTCACCGGGGTTTGCAGGACGGTCAACGGGTACGCATCAGTTCACGGGTCGGCGCGGTGGAAGTCGAAGTGCTGGCCAGCGCCGAGATGATGCCGGGGGTTGTGAGCCTGCCCCATGGCTGGGGGCATGGGCGTCCGGGCGTGCAGATGAACATAGCCACGGAGCAGCCGGGTTGCAGCGCCAATGACCTGACCGACGAGCGCCAGCTCGATGTGCTGTCGGGAAATGCGGCGTTGAACGGGGTGCCGGTCAGGGTGCAGGCGGCCTGAGATGTCTGTCGGAGAGGCCGAGCAGGGTGCTCAGGATTCCGTTACAATGCGCCACCGTGCCGACAACAGAGTCGGAAAGTTCAGCCGAGGTGTTCCATGGATATCATCGAAACTATTAAAGAGCAGATTGCCAACAACACCATTCTGCTTTACATGAAAGGCTCGCCGAATGCCCCGCAGTGCGGCTTCTCTGCCAAAGCCGCTCAGGCCGTAATGGGCTGTGGTGAGAAGTTCGCTTACGTGGACATCTTGCAGAACCCGGAAATTCGCGCCAACCTGCCCAAGTACGCCAATTGGCCAACCTTCCCACAACTGTGGGTGGCCGGTGAGCTGGTCGGCGGCAGCGACATCATGGCTGAAATGTTCGCCAACGGTGAATTGCAGAGCCTGATCAAGGCCGCTGCCGAAAAAGCCGCTGCCAAGACCGAAGCGTAAAGCGCGCCTGCTCGCGAGGGTTTCCGGGAATCGACATGCTACTCGTGTGATTCTCGGAAACTTGCGGCAAGCACTCTGCTTCGGTTTGTTACGCGAACATATCCGCGTAATAAAAAAAGCCCCGCTCTCATAAGAGAAGCGGGGCTTTTTTATTCTTCGGGTATTACGAGTTGAGTTACTCGTCACCCATTTGCGATTGCAGATAGTTCTCGATACCCACTTTATCGATCAGGCCCAATTGGGTTTCCAGCCAGTCGATATGCTCTTCTTCGGATTCCAGAATATCTTCCAGCAGTTCACGGCTGCCGAAGTCACCAACCGATTCGCAATGGGCGATCGCGGCCTTGAGGTCGGCATGGCCGGTGCGCTCGATACGCAGGTCGCATTCGAGCATTTCCTTGGTGTGCTCACCGATATGCAACTTGCCCAGGTCCTGGACGTTGGGCAGGCCTTCGAGGAAGAGGATGCGCTTGATCAGCTTGTCCGCATGCTTCATCTCGTCGATGGACTCGTGGTACTCGTGCTTGCCCAGCTTGTTCAGGCCCCAATCTTCATACATGCGCGCATGCAGGAAGTACTGATTGATCGCGACCAGTTCATTGGCAAGGATTTTATTGAGATGCTGGATGACTGTAATGTCGCCTTTCATGATGGGGTCCTGCCCTGTATTTAGTGGAACATGGGCAGAGTCTGAGCTGCATGAACATTACTGTCAAACCTAAGTTATTGAATAATATATGAAAATTAATCGGAATAAGAATGTTTGTGTTCCGCGTTTTGTCTCTAAGCGATTGAATTACAGGCATAAAAAAACCGGACGCCAGGTCCGGTTGTTTGTAACGCCGCTAATTATTGATTAAATCAGGCGACATTAAATTCCACAGGGTAGGGGATTGCCGCTTGGCTGCTCTGCAATTCGGTCAGGGTTTCGCGAACCACTTGCTTGGCCAGGCAGGCACATTTGCCGCACTGGCTGGCAACGCCGGTGGCCTGGCGTACTTCGCGGTAGCTGCAGCAACCTTCGTAGATCGCTTCGCGAATTTGTCCGTCGGTGACACCGGTGCAGAGGCAGACATACATAAGATGAGAACCGTCGCTGGTTAGGGCTCAATGGCGATGGATCTTAATGTTAACGAGAATGATTGTCAAAGTGGTTTCGACGCCCTTTGTTGCTGATTCTTGCTTGAGTGACGAACGGCTTTTCTTGGCATTAATGACAGATCATTCGCATTTTTCGCGTTGGAGGCCGGCCAGAGGAAAAACCACTAAGGACAGCTTAAAAACGCCGTGTATGATGGTCGGTCCTTGCGAAGAGGGCGCACGTCACGGGGCTGTCGTATCAGCATGGCAGGCTCGGGGCCAACCCTTCTTCTTCATTACTACGTCCACACCAGGAGATATCCAATGAGCGTACTCGTAGGCAAACAAGCCCCTGACTTCACCGTTCCGGCCGTTCTCGGCAATGGCGAAATCGTCGACAGCTTCACCCTGTCCTCGGCCATCAAAGGCAAATACGGCCTGGTGTTCTTCTACCCACTGGACTTCACCTTCGTGTGCCCGTCCGAGCTGATCGCTCTGGACCACCGCATGGCCGACTTCAAGGCACGCAACGTTGAAGTGATCGCTGTGTCCATCGACTCGCACTTCACTCACAACGCCTGGCGTAACACCCCGATCAATGCCGGCGGCATCGGTCAGGTTCAATACATCATGGCTGCTGACATGAAGCACGAAATCGCCAAGGCCTACGACGTTGAGTCCGAAGGCGGCGTGGCTTTCCGTGGCGCGTTCCTGATCGACGACAAAGGCGTTGTCCGCTCGCAGATCGTCAACGACCTGCCACTGGGCCGCAACATGGAAGAGCTGATCCGTCTGGTCGACGCTCTGCAGTTCCACGAAGAGCACGGCGAAGTCTGCCCTGCCAACTGGAAGAAAGGCGACAAGGGCATGACCGCTTCGCCAGAAGGCGTTGCTGCTTACCTGAGCGAGAACGCCGGCAAGCTGTAAGGCTTGGCGTCACGCATAAAAAAACCGGCCTTAGGGCCGGTTTTTTTATGCGGCAAAGGTAAGCGACTATTCAGTCGTCGAAATCCTGCCAGCCGCCCATCTGTTTCCAGCGGTTGACGATGCCGCAGAACAGCTCGGCGGTCTTCTCGGTGTCGTAGCGAGCCGAGTGGGCCTCGCGACCGTCGAAGTCGATGTCTGCGCTCTGACAGGCCTTGGCCAGCACGGTCTGGCCGTATGCCAGGCCAGCCAGAGTGGCGGTATCGAAGCTGGAGAACGGGTGGAACGGATTGCGCTTCATGTCCAGGCGCGCCACGGCGGCATTCAGGAAGCCCAGGTCGAAGCTGCTGTTGTGGCCTACCAGGATGGCGCGCTTGCAGCCATTGGCCTTCAGCGCCTTGCGCACCCCGCGGAAAATATCGGTGAGGGCGGTTTCTTCGCTCACAGCCATGCGCAGGGGATGGTCAAGCTTGATCCCGGTGAATTCCAGGGCTGCAGCTTCGATGTTCGCGCCTTCGAAAGGCTCGACCCGGAAGAAGTAGGTGTGTTCGGGGAACACGAAGCCTTTTTCGTCCATGCCGATGGTGGTTGCGGCAATTTCCAGCAGGGCGTCGGTGGCCGAGTTGAAGCCACCGGTTTCAACATCGACGACTACCGGCAGGTAACCGCGAAAGCGTGCCGCCATCGGATGGCGAGGACCGCCGCTGCTACCTTCTTGTTCGTCGTCGAAATGGTCGTCACTCACGAGTGATCCTCCAGCAGGCGCCAGCGCAGTTTTTCACCGGCGCGCAGCGGAATGACAGTCAGCTCGCCAAACGGCAGGCTGGCAGGAGCGGTCCATTCTTCACGGACCAGGGTGATGCTGTCGGTGTTGGCCGGCAGGCCGTAGAAGCGCGGGCCGTTGAGGCTGGCGAAAGCTTCCAGCTGATCCAGGGCATTGCGTTGTTCGAACGCTTCGGCGTACAGCTCGATGGCGGCGTAGGCGCTGTAGCAGCCGGCGCAACCGCAAGCGGCTTCCTTGGCGTGCTGGGCGTGAGGTGCCGAGTCGGTGCCGAGGAAGAACTTCGCGTTGCCGCTGGTGGCCGCATCCAGCAGGGCTTCCTGGTGGGTGTTGCGCTTGAGGATCGGCAGGCAATAGAAGTGCGGACGAATACCGCCCACCAGCATGTGGTTGCGGTTGTACAGCAGGTGGTGCGCGGTGATGGTTGCGCCAACGTTGGCCGAAGCCTCCTTGACGAACTGCACGGCTTCAGCGGTGGTGATGTGTTCGAACACCACTTTCAGGCTGGGGAAGCGTTCAACCACACGCCGCATGTGCTCGTCGATGAAGATTTTCTCGCGGTCGAAGACGTCGACGTCGCCGCGGGTTACCTCGCCGTGGATCAACAGCGGCAGGCCGACTTCGGCCATGGCTTCAAGCACCGGGAAAATCTTGTCGATGCTGGTCACGCCCGAATCCGAGTTGGTGGTCGCGCCGGCCGGGTACAGCTTGGCGGCGTGGACGAAACCGCAGGCCTTGGCCGCGCGGATTTCCTCCGGCTGGGTACGGTCGGTCAGGTAGAGCACCATCAGTGGCTCGAAGCGGCTGCCGGCCGGGCGCGCAGCTAGAATGCGCTGGCGATAGGCGTCGGCTTCCGCGGCGTTGCGCACCGGAGGTACCAGGTTGGGCATGATGATGGCGCGGCCAAAGGTGCGCGCGACATCTGCGACTGTATTGGGCAACACGGCCCCATCGCGAAGATGAATATGCCAGTCGTCGGGACGCAGCAGGGTCAGGCGGTCGGACATTGGAGGTTCCAGGCGGGTAAAACTCGGGGGAATGCTACCGGAAAAGACTCTTCCAGGCACTCGCTATCAAGTTTTGCGACGAGCAACCGATATCCCGAAGGTATGGCGTATTAACGCCTGTCGATTTTTCTGTTGTACACGTCAGTGGAGCCTCCCGTGCGCCAGCGTTATCTAGCCTTGCTCAGTGTGTTTGCCAGCCTGCCTGCGATGGCTCTCACTTTCCAGACTCGCCTGGAGAGCATTGAGTGGACGGTCGAAGGTGACAAGTTCGAGTGCCGCCTGATCCAACCGGTTACCGATTTCGGTTCCGGCGAATTCGTTCGTCGCGCCGGCGAGCAGGCGATTTTCCGCCTCAAGAGTTTCAACCCCATGCAGGCCGGTGGTTCCGCGACCCTGCTTGCGGCCGCCGCCCCCTGGCAGCCGGGGCGTGGCGACATCAACCTCGGGGCGGTCAAGGCCGGTACCGATGGGGTGCTGTTCAACAGCAACCAGATGCAGGCCGGACGTCTGATCGTCGGTTTGCTGGAGGGGCGCAGCCCGGTGGTCCGGCACTTCTCCCGCGAAGGCGGAGTGTCCGAGGTACGCCTGTTGCCGGTGAAGTTCAGCAAGGCCTACAGCGACTATCAAAGCTGCATGGCCAAGCTGTTGCCGATGAACTATGAACAGGTCAAGCAGGCCGAGATCGGTTTCCCCGGGGGGGCATCGACCTGGACGCCCGGGCCAAGGCCAAGCTGCAAGTGATGGTGGACTTCATCAAGGCCGACCCCACGGTCAATCATGTCGAATTGGACGGGCACTCTGATAACAGTGGCAACCGCCTGACCAACCGTGACCTGTCGCGCCGTCGTGCGCTGGCGGTCATGGAGTTCTTCAAGGCCAATGGCCTGGCGGAAAACCAGATCGTGGTGCGCTTCCATGGCGAGCGCTATCCCCTGGCCCCCAACACCAATGCGGCCAACCGGGCGAAGAACCGGCGGGTCAATGTGCATCTGGAGCGGGTCGCTCCTGCCGAAAAGCCGGCCCCAGCGCCTCAGGCGGCTTCCGGATCCAGCGCAGCGGCGACTTCCTGATACGGCTGTCGTCGTCGCTCGCTCGACATAATCTGTCGCTTGGTCGTCATAAGCTGTCGCGCCTCTGTAAATTATCCGCGTGGATCGGTAGACTTGACGGCTTTCCGTACAACCCCGTGGAGTGATGGCATGGCGGACGTTAACAAGGTCGTTCTGGCGTATTCGGGCGGCCTGGACACTTCGGTGATCCTCAAGTGGCTGCAGGATACTTACAACTGTGAAGTAGTGACTTTCACTGCTGACCTGGGCCAAGGCGAAGAGGTCGAGCCGGCCCGCGCCAAGGCGCAAGCCATGGGCGTCAAAGAGATCTACATCGACGATCTGCGCGAAGAGTTCGTGCGTGATTTCGTCTTCCCGATGTTCCGCGCCAACACCGTCTACGAAGGCGAGTACCTGCTGGGTACTTCCATCGCTCGTCCGTTGATCGCCAAGCGCCTGATCGAAATCGCCAATGAAACCGGCGCCGACGCCATTTCCCATGGCGCCACCGGCAAGGGCAACGATCAGGTGCGTTTCGAACTGGGCGCCTACGCCCTCAAGCCGGGTGTGAAGGTGATTGCCCCTTGGCGCGAGTGGGACCTGCTGTCCCGCGAGAAGCTGATGGACTACGCCGAGAAGCACGGGATCCCGATCGAGCGTCACGGCAAGAAGAAATCCCCGTACTCGATGGATGCCAACCTGCTGCACATCTCCTATGAAGGTGGCGTGCTGGAAGACACCTGGACCGAGCACGAAGAAGACATGTGGCGCTGGACTGTCTCCCCGGAGAAGGCCCCAGATACCCCGCAATACCTGGAACTGACCTACCGCAACGGCGATATCGTGGCACTGGACGGCGTCGAGATGACCCCGGCCACCGTGCTGGCGACCCTGAACCGCATTGGTGGCGAACACGGTATCGGTCGTCTGGACATCGTCGAGAACCGTTACGTGGGCATGAAGTCCCGCGGCTGCTACGAGACACCTGGCGGCACCATCATGCTGCGTGCTCACCGCGCCATCGAGTCCATCACCCTGGACCGCGAAGTGGCTCACCTCAAAGACGAGCTGATGCCCAAGTACGCCAGCCTGATCTACACCGGCTACTGGTGGAGCCCTGAGCGTCTGATGCTGCAACAGATGATCGACGCCTCCCAGGCCCACGTGAATGGCGTGGTACGCCTGAAGCTGTACAAGGGCAACGTGATCGTGACCGGTCGCAAGTCTGACGAGTCGCTGTTCGACGCCAACATCGCTACCTTCGAAGAGGACGGCGGTGCCTACAACCAGGCGGACGCAGCTGGCTTCATCAAGCTCAACGCCCTGCGCATGCGCATTGCCGCGAACAAGGGTCGTACCCTGGTCTGATGCTTTGAGTGGTTGAAGAAAGCCCCGCGATAAGCGGGGCTTTTTTTTGCCCTGGATAATTGCAGTGAGCGTCGGGGCCTAATTCAGATCAGCAAATGGCTGTTGGGCAAGGTAAGCCACTTCTTGATGGGCGAAGTACCAAGTACCGCTACTGAGAGTGCTTGTAGGTTGGAGTTTTATTAGTACGAAAAGTAGCTGATTTGACGATTGATCCTAGGCGGTTTGGATATTGAACCACTTTTATCTAGGTCGTTTTGTAAGGCAATTCGGTATTGTTTGTAAGGATCGTCCTCGTAAGGTCGTAGCCCTCTGTAGCACGGTGTCAGAGTCAATTCTCTGGGGTATTGTGCGGGCTCTAAAAAAACTCTCAGGACTGAGATGGACCTATGAAAAGAGTATTGATCGTGGATGATCACCCTGTTGTCCGTTTGGCTGTGCGCATGTTGATGGAGCGCCATGGCCTTGAAGTAGTAGCGGAAGCAGATAACGGCACGGATGCATTGAAGTTGGCTCTTGAATATGTTCCAGACATCTTGATTCTGGATATTGGAATTCCGCAACTTGATGGGCTCGAAGTTATAAACCGGCTGATGTCCAGAGGTATGTCGATCAAGATTCTGGTATTGACCCTGCAAGTTCCTGGGCCTTTCTCCATGCGCTGCATGCAGGCCGGTGCTGCCGGTTATGTGTGCAAGCAGCAGGACATCACCGAGCTGTTGAGTGCCGTGCGTGCGGTGCTTGCGGGATACAGCTACTTCCCCAATGAGGCCTTGCATACTTTTCGCTCAAGCCAGGGCATCAGCAGTGAGCAGCAGATGATCGAGCTGCTTTCAGGGCGCGAATTGATCGTATTGAAACAACTCACCAACGGCATGAGTAACAAGGAAATTGCCGAGGGGTTGTGCTTGAGCAACAAGACCATCAGTACCTACAAGCGCCGGTTGCTGGCCAAGCTCAATGCTCGTTCACTGGTTGATCTGATCGAGTTCGCTCAACGGCATCGGTTGATATGAGCCTTTAGAGCACGTGCGCATTGAGACGGTGTTGCTGGATGGGCTCGCTTGAGTGCCGACGCAGCCGGTCAGTGGGGGAGGCTGACCGGCCAGATTTGCGGCTGGGCACAGGTACAAAAAACCTCCATGGGGAGGTTCTTTTGTGACTAGAGGTCAAAGTCGTAATCGGCCAACTGTTTTTGCAGGCGCCGTTCCTCGAGGAGATTGTCGATGGTCCGGCGCTTGCTCAGATTGGTTTTCGCTACTTCGACCACCGGTTCTGCGTCATCTGTTTCAGCTGCGACGAAATCGTCTTCTACGTCCAGTTGTTCTTTGCCAGTACTCATAAGGTCGACTCCAGGCTAGGACTGCCATTGGCGCTCCTTATATCGATATTCTCCTGGCGGGTAAAAAAGATTTTTTCAATCGATCTATCGGCAAAATCAATGCTTGCTCAATCGTCGGAAGTCTTTTGCTTGTATTCGCACAGGTCTTCGATTCGACAGCTGCCACAGCGTGGCTTGCGTGCCAGGCAAACGTAGCGGCCGTGGAGGATCAGCCAGTGATGGGAGTCCAGCAGAAACTCCTTGGGCACGAACTTCATGAGTTTCTTTTCGACCTCGACCACGTTCTTTCCCGGGGCCAGCCCGGTTCGGTTGCTGACCCGGAAGATATGGGTGTCCACCGCCATGGTCAGTTGCCGGAAAGCGGTGTTGAGGACCACGTTGGCGGTCTTGCGGCCCACCCCGGGCAGAGCCTCCAGCTCTTCCCGGGTCTGTGGCACTTCGCTGTTATGGCGTTCCACCAGCAGGCGGCAGGTCTCGATGACGTTCTTGGCCTTGCTGTTGTACAGGCCGATGGTCTTGATGTATTCGGACAGGCCTTCGACACCCAGGGCGTAGATTGCCGCTGGGGTATTGGCTACGGGGAAGAGCCTGGCAGTTGCCTTGTTGACCCCGACGTCGGTCGATTGCGCCGAGAGAATCACCGCGATCAGCAGCTCGAACGGCGAGGAATAGGCCAGCTCGGTTTTCGGTTCGGGGTTGTCTTCGTGTAGCCGGCGAAAGATTTCCAGGCGTTTGGCGGCATTCATGGGTGATTCATTTCCTCGAAGGCGGTCGGTTTAAGGTCCAGGGGCCGGCCCAGGCCCGTTTTGCGGCCAGCAGCGCACCCAGCAGGATAAAACCGCCGGGGGCGAGGGTCAGCAGGCGTAGCCCCCCATATGGCAGCACGACCCAGCCGCTGCCTGCATCCGGCTGGCCGACAAGCCAGCCCAGATGGCTGCCCAGCGTACCAGCGCCCAGCAGCTCGCGCAGGGCACCCAGGCCGATCAGGGCCACACAGAAAGCGCCGGCCAGGCGCAGTCGGTTGCGGTGCTGGAAGAAACCCGCCTGTTCCAGTACCACGCATTGCAGGGGCAGCAGGCCCAGGTACAGGCTCAATTGCTGGTGCAGCTCATAACTCCAGGCCTGCAGCGCCAGCCACAGGCAACTGCCGAGGCTGGCGCTGAGCAGCAGGCTGGCCAGCCAGTGGTGGCGGGCCTCGATGGGCGGACGCAGCAAGCGCATGCCGGCGCCGTAGAGGCCGATCAGCAATACCCAGGCCAGGGCCAGGCCGATTGCCTTGACCCAGGAGTCCGTAGCCCCGATCAGGGTTGGCAGCATCAGCAGCCCCGGCAATGACAGCGGCTTATTCATGAGGCGTTCCAGGGAGCAGTTGTCCGCGGTGTTCGTCGAAGTAGCGCAAGGCATCATGCAAGGCACTGATCACCGCACGGGAAGTGATGGTGGCGCCGGCAATCTGATCGAACTGCCCGTTGTCCTTTTTCAAGGCCCAGGCGCTGTCGCCCGGATCATTGCGGGATTTTCCTGAAAACCCCTGGAGCCAGGCATTGGGCCAGCTGGCGATACGTGCTCCCAGCCCCGGAGTCTCATCCTGCCGGAGGGTCTTGCTGCCCAGCAGGCGCCCCTGGGGGTCGATAGCAATCAGCAACTCGATGGGGCCGGCGTAGCCTGTGACCTGGCTGCGCAGCAGCACGGCGCTGGGCCGGCCATTGCGGGTGGCCAGGTAGCCATCGAGCAGGCGACTGTTGCTCAGTTGCCCATCGGCCAAGGGCAATGGCTGGTCCAGGGGCTGGTTGTCATAGCTGCCGGCGGGCAGCACATCCAACAGCTTGCGTGCCTGCAAGGCCCGTTGTTCGGCTTCTATGCGTGGAGTGGCGGCATATTGCAGCCACAGGGTGGCACCGATGCCCAGGGAGCCGAGCAGCATCAGCAGCAACAGGCTGCTAGCCCCTTTCATGAGGGGCGCTCCAGCGGTTTTTCGGAGCTCAGGCGCTCCAGGGCCGGTACCGCCAGGTTCATCAGCAGCACGGCGAATGCGAGCCCGTCGGGGTAGCCACCCCAGGTGCGGATCAGGTAGGTGAGCAGGCCAACGCCAACGCCAAACAGCAGGCGGGCCTTGGCGGCCTTGGGGCCGGACACCGGCTCGGTGACGATAAAGAACGCACCGAGCATGCTGGCGCCGCTGAGCAGGTGGAACAGCGGCGAACCGTGGGAGTCGGAGCCGCTGCCGTTCCAGCACAGCAGGCTGATCAGCAGCAGGCTGCCAAGCATGCCCACGGGCGCTTGCCAGCCGATGACCCGCTGTTGCAGCAGAAACAGGCCGCCAGCGAGAAATCCGAGGTTGACCCACTCGGCACCACGGCCGCCGAAGTGACCGAAGGCGGGGTTGCCGGCAAAGAGTTCATCGACGGTCAGGCTCTTGTTGATCCGCAGGCTGTCCAGCGCCGTGGCCTGGGCCCAGGCGTCCGGGGGCGGGTTGCCTCCCAGGCCGAATACCTGTTGCAGCCCGCCGAGCAGATCCAGGGCATGGGGCGTGGGCCAGTGAGTCATGGATTGCGGGAAGCACAACAGGGCCAGCGCATAGCCCAGCATGGCCGGGTTGAAGGGGTTCTGGCCGACACCGCCATACACCTGCTTGCCCAAGAGCACGGCGCTGGCGGCAGCGCTCAGCGGCAGCCACCAGGGGCAATAGGGTGGCAGGGCCAGGGCCAGCAAGGTGGCACTGACCAGCGCACTGCCATCGCTGAGGGCAGGTTGCAGGTGACGCCGCCGCAGGAACAGCACCAAGGCTTCCATGGCCAGGGCCCCACTGGCTGCCAGCAGTAGATTCAGCAGTGGCCCCCAGGCATACAACCACAGCAGTACCAGCAGCCCCGGCAGCGTGGCCAGCAGCACGCGCTGCATGGCCTGGCGCAGGCGCGGGTCGACTGTTTCAGGGCACGTCATGGGCGTTTACCTGGCGCTCGGCTTCGCTCAGGCGGGCTTGGGCCTGGGCCAGTTGTTCGCGGCTGGTATCGGTCTGGCGTTGCAGTTTGCTCAGTTCGGCTCGGGCGTAGGCCAGTTCGGTCTTCAGTTGTCGCAGTTGTGGGGCGATCGGGCGTTTCTCGATCCGCTCCAGTACTGGTGCCGGTTTGCCACTGGCGTCTTCCGCGGCGTGCAGCGCCTGTTCGGCCGCCGCCAGGGCCGCGGCCAGGGTTTGCAGTTCGGCTTCGGGGGCTGCTGCGGCCTGGGCCTTTTTCAGTTCGGCGCGGCGCATCGCCAACTGGATCTTGGCTCGCTTGAGGTCGGCATCCCGGGCCACCGGCGCGGTCGGTGGAGGCGCCTGGGTTTCCAGTTGGGCCAGTGCCTGCTCGGCCACTTCGAACTGGCGCTGCAGGACGACCAACTGCGATTGCTGCTCGAAGGTCGGCGGATGACCGAAGGCCTTGAGGGATTTGTGCAATTGGGCGCGACTCATGGCCAGCTCGATCTTGGCCTTTTTCAAGGCGGCATCGGCCGCCGCGGCTTTCTGCGCGCGGACCCGCTCGATAGCCGACTGAACCGGGTCTTGGCTGGCGTCGCTGGCCTGGGTGGCGCGCTGGGCCCTGGCCTGACGTTCGGCCAGGCGCCGGGCCTCTTCGCGCTGCAAGCGATCATTGCGCTGCTCGAAGCGGCGCCGGGCGTGATCGCGTTTGGCGGCGCGAGCCTGCAACTGCTCGGCGCTGCTGGCCAGGCCGCCGACAATGGGCAGCACTCGGGCCATGGGCAACGGCAGCATGTCGATGCAATCCACCGGGCAGGGCGCCACACAGAGGTCGCAGCCGGTGCATTCGTCGATCAATACGCTGTGCATGAGCTTCGCCGCGCCGACGATGGCGTCTACCGGGCAGGCCTGGATGCACTTGGTGCAGCCGATGCATTCGGCCTCGCGGATATGGGCGATCTGCGCCGGGGCTTCGCCACGGCTGTGGTCCAGTTCTACCACCGGCAGCTGGAGCAGTTGTGCCAGGCCGGCGATGGTTTCCTGGCCCCCTGGCGGACACTTGTTGATGGCCTCGCCACTGGCGATGCCCTGGGCGTAGGGTTTGCATCCGGCGTGGCCGCACTTGCCGCATTGGGTCTGGGGCAGAAGGGCGTCGATGCGTTGAATCAGACTCATGTCTTGGGCAGTCCGTTGAAGCCGAAAAACGCCACTGCCAGCAGGCCGGCGCTGATCAGGTCGATCGGCAGGCCTTGCCAGGGCAGGGGAATATCGTTGGTGGAAATACGCTGGCGCAGGTCATTGAACAGGCTCAGTACCAACCAGAAGCCCAGCCCGGCACCCAGGCTCATGGCGCCGAGGGTCGCCAGCCCGAGGTTTTCCCCGCTGGCGATCAACAGCAGGCCGAGCATCCCGGCATTGGCCAGCAACAAGGGCCAGAGGCCATCGAATGGCAAACCGGGCAGGGCCCGGGGCAGCCAGTGTAGCGCCGGCCTGATCAGCAGCACACTCAGGGACAACCAGGCAAACAGCTGCAAGGACTGCAGCCCCCAGGGCACCAGCACGCCACGATAGAGGACATGGCCGAGTACGCAACTGACCAGCATCAAGACCGTCGTTGCCAGGCCCAGCGCATGGATCCGAAGCCGAGCGCTATCAGCTGAGGCCTGCAGCAGCGGGTCGACGCCCAGCGGCCACTGCAACACGAAGTTGTTGATCAGGGCAGTGCTGACAAGGGCGAGGAGGAAGTCGGTCATGGTCGGGGCCGGTACGGGCAGGCTGTCCTTCAAGAGTAGGCAAACTCCAGCGTCGGCGCAGGGCCCGCCAGATATGCAAATCCCCCCGCTGCGCCGGGCGCAACGGGGGGATGGGGTCCAGCCTGCAGCCTTACTTGATCCGCTGGCCGGGCTTGGCGCCGCTGTCCGGGCTCAGCAGGTAGATTTCTTCACCGCCAGGGCCGGCAGCCATCACCATGCCTTCGGAGATGCCGAACTTCATTTTCCGTGGCTTGAGGTTGGCGATCATCATGGTCAGGCGGCCATCGAGCTTGGACGGATCAGGGTAGGCGCTCTTGATGCCGGAGAACACGTTGCGCTGTTCGTCGCCGATATCCAGGGTCAGGCGCAGCAGCTTGTCGGCACCTTCCACGGCTTCGGCCTTGACGATCAGGGCGACACGCAGGTCGATGGCGGCAAAGGCATCGAAGTCGATTTCCGCGGACAGCGGGTCCTTCACCAGTTCACCGTTGCCTTTAGGGCCACCGGTGTCGGTCTGGCTGGCGGCCAGGTCTTCCTTGGAGGCATCGGTCATGGCTTGCACTTTTACCGGGTCGATCCGCGTCATGAGTGGCTTGAATTCGTTGAGCTGATGGTTGGCCAGCAGTTGCTGGTGGTCGTTCCAGGTCAGCGGGGCCACGTTGAGGAAGGCCTCGGCATCGGCAGCCAGCAGTGGCAGCACCGGTTTGAGGAAGATCACCAACTGGCGGAACAGGTTGATGCCAGTGGCGCAGATGGCCTGGACTTCATCCTGCTTGCCTTCCTGCTTGTTCAGCGACCATGGAGCCTTGTCGGCGATCCAGGCGTTGGCGCGGTCGGCCAGGCCCATGATCTCGCGCATGGCCCGGGCGAAGTCACGGGCTTCATAGGCGTCGGCGATGCTTGGCGCCGCGGCCAGGAAAGCCTCGGTCAGCTCGGGGGCGGCATTGCTGTCCACCATCACCCCGCCATTGCCCTTGTGGATGAAGCCGGCGCAACGGCTGGCGATGTTCACCACCTTGCCCACCAGGTCGGAGTTGACCTTCTGCACGAAGTCTTCGAGGTTCAGGTCCAGGTCGTCGACACCACGGCCCAGCTTGGACGCGTAGTAGTAGCGCAGGTATTCCGGCGACAGGTGCTCCAGGTAGGTGCGGGCCTTGATGAAGGTGCCACGGGACTTGGACATCTTCTGGCCATTGACCGTCAGGTAGCCGTGGACGTTGATGCCGGTCGGCTTGCGATAGCCGGCGCCTTCGAGCATGGCGGGCCAGAACAGGGCGTGGAAGTTGACGATGTCCTTGCCGATGAAGTGATACAGCTCGGCGGTGGAGTCCTTGCCCCAGAAGGCGTCGAAATCCAGTTCCGGACGACGGCTGCAGAGGTTCTTGAAGCTGGCCATGTAGCCGATCGGCGCGTCCAGCCACACATAGAAGTACTTGCCCGGCTCATCCGGGATCTCGAAGCCGAAGTACGGTGCATCGCGGGAGATGTCCCACTGCTGCAGGCCGGCGTCCAGCCACTCGGCGATCTTGTTGGCCACGGCGTCCTGCAGGGTGCCGCTGCGGGTCCAGCTCTGCAGCATCTGCTGGAAGTCCGGCAGCTTGAAGAAGAAGTGCTGGGAGTCCTTGAGCACCGGAGTGGCGCCGGAGATCGCCGACTTAGGATCCTTCAGGTCGGTCGGGGCATAGGTGGCACCGCATTTTTCGCAGTTGTCGCCGTACTGGTCCTCGGTGCCGCATTTCGGGCAGGTGCCCTTGATGAAGCGGTCGGCCAGGAACATTTTCTTTTCCGGGTCGAAATACTGGGTGATGGAGCGCGTGGCGATGTGCCCGGCGTCCCGCAGCTTGAGGTAGATCTGGCTCGACAGCTCACGGTTTTCTTCAGCGTGAGTGGAGTGGAAGTTGTCGAAATCCACCAGGAACTCGGCAAAGTCGGCGCAGTGTTCAGCCTGCACGTTGGCGATCAACTGCTCCGGGGTGATGCCTTCCTTCTCCGCGCGCAACATGATGGCCGAGCCGTGTGCGTCGTCCGCGCAGACATAGATGCATTGGTTGCCGCGTAGCTTCTGGAAGCGCACCCACATGTCGGTCTGGATGTACTCAAGCATGTGGCCAAGGTGGATGGAACCATTGGCATAGGGCAGGGCGCTGGTGACGAGGATCTTGCGTGGCTCGGACATGGGGCTCGGCTACTTGATGAAACGGAGGTCGGCCACTATAAAGCGCCGGAGCGGAATTTTCACCCTTCCAGGCACATTGTGCGCAGCAAGCTTTCTCGCCACGAAGGAGTCGGCGGCGTAGGATAGCCGGCTGATTTTCCTGTCTTGTTATCGGAGTTGCCCATGAGCGCCGTCAATCGCGCAGCGGTGGAAGCCGTCCTTCGTCAATACACCGACCCTTACCTGAACCAGGACCCGGTCAGCGCCGGCTGCGTGCGGGACATCGAGGTCCAGGGCGACCGGGTCACGGTCCGCATGGAACTGGGTTATGCCGCCGGCCTGTTCAAGAGTGGCTGGGCGCAGATGCTGCAACTGGCCATCGAGGGCCTGGACGGCGTGAGCTCGGCCAAGGTCGAGATCAGCAGCGTCATTGCCGCGCACAAGGCCCAGGCGCAGATCCCGGGCCTGGCCAACGTCAAGAACGTGGTGGCGGTGGCTTCCGGCAAGGGCGGTGTGGGCAAGTCCACCACCGCGGCCAACCTGGCCCTGGCCCTGGCCCGCGAAGGCGCCAAGGTGGGGATTCTCGACGCCGATATCTATGGTCCGAGCCAGGGCATCATGTTCGGCATCGCCGAAGGCACCCGTCCGAAGATCAAGGACCAGAAGTGGTTCGTGCCGATCGAGTCCCACGGCGTGGAGGTCATGTCCATGGCCTTCCTCACCGATGACAACACGCCGATGGTCTGGCGCGGTCCTATGGTCTCCGGGGCCTTGCTGCAACTGGTGACCCAGACCGACTGGGGCAACCTGGACTACCTGGTGATCGACATGCCGCCAGGCACCGGCGACATCCAGCTGACCCTGGCGCAGAAAGTCCCGGTGGCCGGTGCGGTGATCGTCACCACGCCCCAGGACCTGGCTCTGCTGGATGCGCGCAAGGGCGTGGAGATGTTCCGCAAGGTCAACATCCCGGTGCTGGGCGTGGTGGAGAACATGGCGGTGCACATCTGCTCCAACTGTGGCCATGCCGAGCACCTGTTTGGCGAAGGCGGCGGCGAGAAGCTGGCCAGCCAGTACGACGTCGAGCTGCTGGCCTCGCTACCGCTGTCGATGCTGATCCGCGAGCAGGCCGACGGCGGCAAGCCGACGGTGATCGCCGAGCCGGAAAGCCAGATTGCCATGGTCTACCAGGAGTTGGCGCGGCATGTGGGCGCGCGCATTGTCTTGCAAGAAGCGGCCGCCCCGGCGATGCCCAATATCACCATCAGCGACGACTGAAGCCCCAGGCGGGTGAGTCATGTAGGAGCCGGCTTGCCGGCGAAGGCGTCCTCAAGATCGCTTTCGCCGGCAAGCCGGCTCCTACCGTTGCGACGGCAGGATCAGACCCGCAGGCCGCCGTCCATTTCCAGGATGCGCCCGGTGTAGTAGTCGTTCTCGAAGATATAGGCCGCCGAGTGGGCGATCTCTTCCGGCTTGCCCATGCGCTTGAGGGGAATACCGGCAGTCATCTTCTCCAGGGCCTCGGGTTTCATGCCCAGGGTCATCTCGGTTTCGATAAAGCCCGGGGCAATGCCCGCCACGCGGATGCCGTAACGCGCGAGCTCCTTGGCCCAGGTGACCGTGGCTGCCGCGACCCCGGCCTTGGCTGCGGAATAGTTGGTCTGGCCGATATTGCCGGCGCGGGAGATCGAAGAAATGTTGATGATCGCGCCGTTGTTTCCGAGCTCGATCATCTTCGCCGCCACTTCCCGGGTACAGAGGAAGACCCCGGTCAGGTTGACGTCGATCACCGCCTGCCACTGGGCCAGGCTCATCTTGGTCATCTGGCCGTCCTTGACCTTGACCAGCAGGCCGTCGCGCAGGATCCCGGCGTTGTTGATCAGGCCATGGATGGCGCCAAAGTCCTCGGCGACCTGGGCCACCATGTGGTTCACCTGCTCTTCATCGGCGACGTTGCACAGATAGGCACGGGCTTCGACGCCGTGGGTCTTGCACGCCGCGACAGCCTGGTCGAGCTTTTCCTGGTTCAGATCGACCAACGCCAGGCGCGCGCCCCTGGCTGCGAAATACTCGGCCATGGAGCGGCCCAGACCTTGGCAACCGCCGGTGATAATGATTACTTTGTCAGTGAGTTGCATTCGCATGTCCCGCTAGCTGGTCTTGAGGGGAGTCCTTTTCGGGAACCCTCGCTCGGCGGCCGGACCTGGCCTGGCTGCAGATGAGAATTGCCCTGTTGGCGTAGCTGGAACAATGCTCCAGGCGCCCGTCCGTTTTCGACGGATTCTACATAAGGAGTCATAAAGTGAGCGTTGAAGCTGCCAAGAATGCACGAGAACTGCTGCTCAAGGAATATCGTGGGGTGCTGTCCACTCACTCCAAGGCCATGCCGGGATTTCCCTTCGGGTCCGTGGTGCCCTATTGCCTGGACGCCGAGGGCCGGCCGCTGATCCTGATCAGCCGTATCGCCCAGCACACCCACAACCTGCAGAAGGATCCCAAGTGCTCGCTGCTGGTGGGTGAGCGCGATGCCGATGACGTGCAGGCAGTCGGTCGCCTGACCTACCTGGCCGAGGCTGAGAAGCTCGAGGATGAGGCTGCCATCGAAGCCGCAGCCGAGCGTTACTACCGTTACTTTCCCGAGTCACAGAACTACCACAAGGCCCATGACTTCGATTTCTGGGTGCTCAAGCCGGTACGCCACCGCTACATCGGCGGCTTCGGGGCGATCCACTGGGTCGACCAACTGACCCTGGCCAACCCCTTCGCCGGAAAGGCCGAACTGAGCATGGTGGAACACATGAACAGCGACCATGCCAAGGCCATTGCCCACTATGTCCAGTTGACCGGGTTGCCGGACAACGCGCCGGCGCAGATGGCCGGGATCGATACCGAAGGCATGCACCTGCGCATCGGCCAGGCGTTGTATTGGCTGCCCTTCCAGGCGCCTTGCAATACGCCGACACAAGTACGCGAGGCCCTGGTTTTCCTGGCCCGAGCTGATCAATGGCCGAAAAATCCGCCCCTGGGTGCTTGAATTCACGAATTGGCGACGTCATTTACGGTCTACTGGAAGGCATTCTTCCGCAGAGGAAACCATTTGATGCGCCCTTTTCTGTTGCTCTTTTTACTTTTCCCGGTGCTCGAGCTGTTCGTCTTCGTCAAGGTCAGCGCGGCCATCGGGTTTTTCCCGGCGCTGCTGCTGATCATTCTCGGTTCGATGCTCGGTGTGCTGGTGTTGCGCGTGGCCGGTCTGGCCACGGCACTGCGTGCCCGTGAAAGCCTCAATCGCGGTGAGCTGCCGGCCCAGCAAATGCTCGAGGGCCTGATGCTGGCCCTGGGTGGCGGTTTGCTGATCCTGCCGGGTTTCATCAGCGATGTGTTCGGCCTGCTGATGCTATTGCCGATCAGCCGTCGCCTGCTGGCCAATAAAATGCGCCAGCGTGCCGAGGAGCAGGCCCTGCGCCAGCGCGCCTTTGCCGACGACATGCGTGCCGCCCGTGGCGGCCCTGCGCCCCAGCAGCCGCTGGGCCGCGAGCCCAACGTGATCGAAGGCGAATTCGAGCACCGCGACTCCTGAGTCAGAAGCTCACGTCTCACGGCACCTTCGGGTGCCGTGTTCGTTTTGGCGCCAGCGATGTAAAAAATTTCATCGGCCAGCCCTTGTAATAACCTTATGCGCCCTTATGTAACGGTCACCGCAAGGTTTCTGGTGCTGACACCAGACAGACTTCCGCGGCTCGCTTGTCGAGCCGCACCCGGCAAAGCCGGATTTGCTAACCCGCCGGTATCGACACCGGCCGTTGAAAACCACAATTAGGAGAGATCGACAATGAAGCTTCGTCCTCTGCATGACCGCGTCGTCATCCGTCGCAGCGAAGAAGAATCGAAAACTGCCGGCGGTATCGTTCTGCCTGGTTCGGCTGCTGAAAAACCTAACCGTGGCGAAATCGTCGCTGTAGGTACCGGCCGTGTGCTGGACAACGGTGAAGTACGTGCGCTGGCCGTGAAAGTGGGTGACAAAGTGGTGTTTGGCCCGTACTCCGGCAGCAACACCGTGAAAGTCGATGGCGAAGATCTGCTGGTAATGGCCGAGAACGAGATTCTCGCTGTTATCGAAGGCTGATTTCCCGCGTATTTTCCCGCTACTACACAGTATTTAAGGAATATCGATCATGGCTGCTAAAGAAGTTAAATTCGGCGATTCCGCCCGCAAGAAAATGCTCACTGGTGTCAACGTTCTGGCTGACGCAGTAAAAGCGACCCTGGGCCCGAAAGGCCGTAACGTGATCATCGAGAAGAGCTTCGGCGCTCCGACCATCACCAAGGACGGCGTTTCCGTTGCCAAAGAAATCGAGCTGAAAGATCGCTTCGAAAACATGGGCGCGCAGCTGGTCAAAGACGTTGCCTCCCGTGCCAACGATGACGCTGGCGACGGCACCACCACCGCTACCGTTCTGGCTCAGTCGATCGTCAACGAAGGCCTGAAAGCCGTCGCTGCCGGCATGAACCCGATGGACCTGAAACGCGGTATCGACAAGGCGACCATCGCCATCGTCAAAGAACTGAAGGGTCTGTCCAAGCCATGCGCTGACTCCAAGGCCATCGCTCAGGTCGGCACCATCTCCGCCAACTCCGACAACTCCATCGGCGACATCATTGCCGAAGCCATGGAAAAAGTTGGTAAAGAAGGCGTGATCACCGTTGAAGAAGGCTCGGGCCTGGAAAACGAACTGTCTGTCGTAGAAGGCATGCAATTCGACCGCGGCTACCTGTCCCCTTACTTCATCAACAAGCCGGACACCATGGTCGCCGAACTCGACGGCCCGCTGATCCTGCTGGTGGACAAGAAGATCTCCAACATCCGCGAAATGCTGCCAGTGCTGGAAGCCGTTGCCAAAGCCGGCCGCCCACTGCTGATCGTGGCTGAAGACGTTGAAGGCGAAGCCCTGGCGACTCTGGTTGTGAACAACATGCGTGGCATCGTCAAAGTCGCTGCCGTCAAGGCACCTGGCTTCGGCGACCGTCGCAAGGCCATGCTGCAGGACATCGCCGTTCTGACCGGCGGTACCGTCATCTCCGAAGAGATCGGCCTGAGCCTGGAAAGCACCACCCTGGAGCACCTGGGTAACGCCAAGCGCGTGATCCTGTCCAAAGAAAACACCACCATCATCGACGGTGCTGGCGTTGAAGCGGACATCCAGGCTCGTGTGACTCAGATCCGTCAACAAGTCGCCGACACTTCGTCCGACTACGACCGTGAAAAACTGCAAGAGCGTCTGGCCAAGCTGTCCGGCGGCGTTGCAGTGATCAAGGTTGGCGCTGGTTCCGAAGTTGAAATGAAAGAGAAGAAGGCCCGCGTTGAAGACGCCCTGCACGCTACCCGTGCAGCCGTTGAAGAAGGCGTGGTACCTGGCGGTGGCGTAGCCCTGATCCGTGCTCTGCAAGGCATCAACGACCTGAAAGGCGACAACGCCGACCAGGACGTGGGTATCGCTGTACTGCGTCGCGCTATCGAAGCTCCACTGCGCCAGATCGTTGCCAACTCCGGTGACGAGCCAAGCGTTGTCGTGGACAAGGTCAAGCAGGGTGCCGGCAACTTCGGCTACAACGCTGCTACCAGCGAATACGGCGACATGATCGAAATGGGCATCCTGGATCCAACCAAGGTAACCCGTTCCGCGCTGCAAGCAGCTTCGTCCATCGGCGGTCTGATCCTGACCACCGAAGCCGCTGTTGCTGAAATCGTGGAAGACAAGCCTGCAGCTGGCGGCATGCCAGACATGGGCGGCATGGGTGGCATGGGCGGCATGATGTAAGCCAGCCTTACCCCTGTACTGAAAAAGCCCCGCCGGTGAAAGCCGGCGGGGCTTTTTTATGCCCCGGATATGGGGGGCGCCTGGATCTTCGCGGGCAAGCCTGCTCCACTTCTGCAGGAGCGGGCTTGCCCGCGAACGACTTCAGCGCTGGCTCAGTTCATTCGCCGCTGCCTTCGGCGCCTTCCAGCCCAGCAATTGCTGCTTGAAGCCATAACTGGCGCTCTGGTAGTAGCTGATGCCGCGCTGGATCAACGGATCGCTGTCCGCTACCCGGGATTCCTGGCTGGCGCCCAGGGCCTGGTCATGCCGGCGCAACCCCTGGCGCGGGCTGAGAATCGCCAGGTCCTGGCCGTCGAACAGGCCCAGGTGCTGATAGTTGCCCACCAGCACCCGGGGAGGCAGAGGGTTGTCCTGCAGCAGGTTGCGTCCGAAGAAGGTCGACTCGTAGTCCAGGTTCAACAGGCCCAGCAGGGTTGGCGCCAGGTCGATCTGGCTGGCCAGCTGTGCATTCTCCCGCGCCGGAATCAGCTTGGGCGCATAGATGAACAACGGAATCTGATAGTTGCTGATGGGCAGGTCTTCCTTGCCCGCGCTGCCTGCGGTGTGGTCGGCGACAAACACGAAAATGGTGTTGTCGAACCAGGGCTTCTGGCGGGCGGCCTTGAGGAACTCGCCAATGGCGTAGTCGGTGTATTTGACCGCGCCGTCCCGGCCCTTGCCGGACTTGATGTCGATCCGGCCATCGGGATAGGTGTAAGGGCGATGGTTGGAGGTGGTCATCAGTTGCAACAGGAAGGGCCGCTGCTGTGCGTAGTCGGCGTCCGCCAGCTTCAGGGTCTGGGTGTAAAGGTCTTCGTCGGCCATGCCCCAGGCGTTCTTGAAGTGGATCTCGGATTCCTCGACGCTGCTCTGGTCCACCACGCGGTAGCCGTTGCCGCTGAAGAAGGCATTCATGTTGTCGAAGTAACCTCGGCCGCCATAGACAAACACACTGTCGTAACCCACGGCCCGCAGTTGCTGGCCAAGGCTGGCGAAACCACTTTCACGACCGATGCGCTTGACGATGGAGCGCCCCGGGGTGGGGGGAATCGCCAGGGTGATGGCTTCCAGGCCGCGGTCGGTGCGGGTGCCGGTGGCGTAGAAGTTGTTGAAGTACAGGCTCTGTGCGCGCAACGCATCCAGGTTCGGGGTCAGGTTGCGGTCGTCGCCGTTGCTGCCCATGTATTTGGCGCTGAAGCTTTCTATGGTCACCAGGACGATGTTGGGGGTGCGTGGAGCCCCCGGGTTGTCGATGGCGCGCCGGATATCCAGCGGGTCCTTGCCGATGAAGCGGGCATTGGGTTCATTCAGTTCGGCGCGCATCTGGCGGGCCACCACATCGGCGGGCAGGCTGCGATAGAACTGCTGGTAGTCCAGCTCGTTGTTGCGAAAGGCGGCAAAGAACTGATAGGGGCCGTTGCTCGCCAGTTCGTTCTGATAGGCGTTGCCGCCTTGGCTGCGCGGGCTGTCCTGGCTGAGCAGTTGCAGGCTGGCGCCGACCACCAGCAGCAGGCCGAGGGCACTGAGCAGGCGGCCACGCAGAGGCGGCAAGGGCGCATCCAGCGCAGCCTTCAGGGGCTTGCGCAGGGCCAGGCTCAGGGCGATTGCCGTCAGGGCCAGCAGGCTCATGTACAGGCCGATCGGGTAGGACTCGAGAATGTTGTTGAGAACCTCGTCGGAGTACACCAGGTAATCGACGGCGATGAAGTTGAAGCGCACGCCGAACTCATCCCAGAACAGCCACTCCGCCACGGCCGTGAACAGCATGGCGAACAGGCTCAGGCTGAACAGGCCCTGCAACAGCCAGCGGTGGCCGCGCCGACGCCACAGGGCGGGTGGGCAGAGCACCAGGTACAGGCCCAGGGGCAGGGCGGCATAGGCCAGGAAACCCAGGTCGTAGAGCAGGCCGACGCCAAACAGCGGCAGCCAGCCGCTACCGGCTTCGTCGAGGTGGGTGAGCAGCAAAATGCCGCGGGTCAGCAGGAAAATCGCCAGCCAGGTGCTGGTCAGCAGCAGCACGAATCGCGCCGGAGCTGTCTTGAGAAGATCCATCAGAGGGTGTTCCTTGGGGGCAAATGGCCCGCAGTCTGGGGTTGTCCCTGTAGTCAGCTTGTGAACCGCTGGTGAAAATATTGTTAAGCCCCCAGGCTCGGGAAAACTCTGCCAGGCACCGGCCGACAAGGCTGGCGGCGAGCCGGACTTGGCCTTAAGCTGCGCGAGCCAAGATGGCCGTAACCCTGTACGGAGAGAGTGCCGATGCGAATTCTACTGGTTGAAGACAACCGCGATATTCTCGCCAACCTGGCTGACTACCTGGGGCTCAAGGGCTATACCGTGGATTGCGCCCAGGATGGCCTGTCCGGGTTGCACCTGGCGGCCACTGAGCATTACGACCTGATCGTGCTCGATATCATGCTGCCGGGAATCGATGGCTATACCCTGTGCAAGCGCCTGCGCGAAGACGCCCGGCGTGATACTCCGGTGATCATGCTCACCGCCCGCGACCAGCTCGACGACCGCCTTCAGGGCTTCAAGTCCGGGGCGGATGACTACCTGCTCAAACCCTTCGCTCTCTCGGAACTGGCGGCGCGTATCGAGGCGGTGATGCGCCGTTCCCAGGGTGGTGGCCGTCGGTCGCTGCAGGTTGGCGACCTGAGCTACGACCTCGATACCCTGGAGGTCACCCGCGAAGGCCGCTTGCTCAAGCTCAACCCCGTGGGCCTCAAGCTGCTGGCGGTGCTGATGCAGAAAAGCCCCCATGTGCTGCGTCGGGAGATCCTCGAAGAAGCCCTGTGGGGCGACGATTGCCCGGACAGCGACAGCCTGCGCAGCCACGTTCACCAATTGCGCCAGGTGATCGACAAGCCGTTCGCCAAGCCGCTGCTGCACACCGTGCACGGTGTCGGGTACCGCCTGGCCGAGGGCCGAGATGGAGTTTAAGCAGAGCCTTGCCCAGCGCATCATCATCGCCTTTGCGTTGATGAGCGCACTGGTGGCGGGGGCGTTCGCCATGGGTATCGTGGCGACGGTGCACCTGGTGGAGGAGAAGCTCATCTCCGCAGGCCTGGGCGGTGACCTGCAACGCCTGTTGCTGATGGATAACGTCGGCGACTGGAGCCACCGTCCCGAGCCCGACCAGTTGTTCTACTACAGTGGCGGGCGCGGCGACTTCGAGCTGCCCAAGGATTTGCGCCATCTGGATCCGGGTTTCCACGAGGTGTTCCGCGAGGAGTTGTCCTATCACGCCATGGTCGAGGTGGTGGACGGTCGGCGCTATGTGCTGCTGCAGGACCAGAGCGATTTCGAAGAGCGCGAGCGAGTGCTGTTCGCCGTGGTGCTGGTAGGTTTTGTCCTGAGCCTGGCGCTGGCGGTGTTTCTCGGCTGGATCCTGGCTCGCCGGGTGATGGCGCCGGTGGTCCGCCTGGCCCGCCAGGTACGTCACCGGGACCAGTTGCTGGGGCTGGCCCCGCCCTTGGCGCCGGATTATGCCGCGGACGAGGTCGGCGAACTGGCCATCGCCTTTGACGCAACCCTGGGGCGCTTGCGCCAGGCCTTGAGCCGCGAGCGGCTGTTCACCAGTGACGTCAGTCATGAGCTGCGCACGCCATTGATGGTTCTGGCCACCTCCTGCGAGCTGCTGCTGGAGAATCCACGGCTGGACCCCCGTGGGCGAGCCCAGGTCGAACGCATCGCTCGCGCTTGCGACGAGATGCGCGAGCTGGTGCAGACCTTCCTGATGCTGGCCCGAGCCCAGCGTGAAGATGCCAGCATGTCGCCGCAGCTGAGCCTGAGCCAGGCGGCCAGTGACTTGACCGGTATCTGGCGCGAAGCCATCGAGGCCAAGGGGCTCGAGCTGATCTTCGAGCCCGGAACCCCAGGTGACAATCGCTACAACGCCACCTTCCTGCATGCGGTGATGGGCAACCTGCTGCGCAACGCCTTGCACTACACCGAACAGGGTTTCATCCGCCTGAGCCTGGTGCCCGATGGATTCGTGGTGGAGGACAGCGGCGTGGGCATTCCCGAGGAGAAGCGCGAGGCAATGTTCCAGCCGTTTGTGCGGGGCGATGAAAAGCGTGGGGAAGGCCTGGGGCTGGGGCTGTCCCTGGTGCAGCGGATCTGCGAGAACCAGGGCTGGACTGTCAGCCTCACTACCATGACGCCCAATGGCTGTCGTTTTTTCGTTCAGCTGAACTCGGCCAAGGCCTGATTGTTCTTTCCCGGCCCTGTTTTACGGGGCCGGTCACTTGTCGTTTTTTCCTCTTAAGTGGCCCCAGGCCACTGTCCTCAGCCTGTAAAACCCTGAAATATTTCCTCGTTGGACGGTACGAAGTTTTCACAAAGGGATGACCTGTCGCTGACACGTCGCTGCTTAAGGTGGCGCCATCAGTTGCAGGAGACTTTGATGATGGCTACGCCGATCAAGCTGGAATTTTCCGAAAAATACGATGCCCAACACGCCCAGGAATACCTGCTCAAGCACCAGGATGGTCTGGCGCGGCAGTTGTCCCACAAGCGTGACGAACAATTGGCCCGTACTGCGCTGGCCCTGGCGGGAGAGCCCGGGCTGGTACTGGACCTGCCCTGCGGTGCCGGTCGTTTCTGGCCGCTGCTGGCAGAAAAAACCAATCGAGTGATCATTGGCGCTGACAATTCAGCAGCTATGCTGAGTACCGCCACGGTGGCCCAGCCGGCCGACGTGGTAAAACGGGTACGGCCCTTGCAGACCTCTGCGTTTGCCATTGATTTGCCGGACAACGCCGTGGACTGCATTTTCTCCATGCGTTTATTGCACCACATAGGCCAAGCGGAGCACCGCATGGCGCTGCTACGGGAGTTTCAGCGGGTCAGCCGTGACAGCGTGATCATCTCGTTGTGGGTCGATGGCAACTTCAAGGCCTGGAAACGCAAGCGCATGGAGCGCAAGCGCCAGGCTGAAGTTGGGCAGGAGGGTTACCAGAATCGTTTTGTGTTACCGGCGGCCACGGTCGAAGAAGAATTCAGGCAAGCCGGCTTTCGTGTCCAGGAGCACCTGGACTTCTTTCCGCTCTACGCCATGTGGCGGGTCTACGTATTACGCAAGAGGTAAGAGGATGGCTGTTGAATGTGCTTCGGAACTGGATGCCGCGCCCACAGATTGCTTCGAATACTTCTGGAATAAACAAGGTGAATGGGTCGAGGAACCCAATCAGCGTCGAGGCGGCGAGAGCGGCGTCCAACGCATTCAAAGCAGTAGCGGCGGCCTGCTCTATGCCAAGCGGCAGATCGGGCACATTCATCGCAGTTGGTTGCACCCTTTCGGGCGACCGACGGTCCTGCGTGAGCGCGAGGCTCTGCAAGGCCTGCGCCTGCTGGACGTAGAGGTCCCGGAACTGGTGTTCTGCGGGGCCCGGCGTGGCCCGGAGCGACAATGGCAGGCGTTGCTGGTCACCGCAGCGCTGGAGGGCTTCATGGAGGTCGACAACTGGTATGCCGCCGGTGGGCGCGAGCGCCATGGTGAAGCCTTTCATGATCGTTTGTTGCAGGCAGTGGCTGCGACCCTGGCGCGCATGCACAAAGGGCGCTGGCAACATGGTTGCCTGTACGCCAAGCACGTTTTCGTACGGGTGGACGGCGAGGGCGAGCAGGCTCAGGTGCGAGTCGCACTGCTGGATTTCGAGAAATGCCGCCAGCGCTTGAGCAGCCGCCGGGCCGCAGCCCATGACCTCAAGCAACTGCGTCGCCATTCGTCGTGGAATGACGCGGACTGGCAAAAGCTCTACTACTTTTACAAGACGGTGTTTGGCAGCCCCATCAAAGGTTTATAGCGATGAAGCTAGAAATTGCACGAGGTTTGTTTCTGGCAGGAGCCTTGGCAGTCGCTTCTTTGGCCGTAGCTGCCTGGGAGCAGCCGCGCACGCAGGTCCTGAGCGCCCAGGGAGACGCCCATTGCCCGTTGCCGCGGGTGGCCAAAGCCTCTGTGGCGGTCAAGCCCGATCATGACCTGTTGCTGTTCATGTTCGGCATGGCTCAAGGATTGAAACCCCAGAGTTGAAGCTTGTTCAGCCCCTAGAAAAAGGCCTCGCAATGCGAGGCCTTTTGTTTGCCCGGAAATGATCAGATCAGATGCAGGTGGTTGTCCCACAGGCCCGCTGGAAGGTCCAGGGGCTTGGCCACGATTTGCGTCTGGCGGCAGTCGTAGAAGCGGCAGCGACCTTGTCCCGAGGTCACCACGAAGCCATCGGCTACCGCTCCGACACCGGCGCAATCGGGCAGCGGGGCGTCGACCCGCACGGCACCGCTGTCCAGGTCCCAGATAAAGAAGCGGTTGCCCCGGGGAGCGGTCAGGGCCACCAGCCGCAGGTCGCTGTGCACTGCCACGCTGGCGGTGTAGTGCCCCATGGCCTGCAATTGTTCCTGGGCTACCGGGAAGGGGGCGAAAGGCTGGCCGGGACGCTTGATCGCCAACAGTTCCGAGGATTCGTGGGCAGCGCCCATGAACTGCTGGCCGGTGACTATGGTGCCGTCGCCGGCAATGCCCATGTGGCGCACGCTATTCATCTGCTGGGCCAGGGTTTCCTTGCTCAGCAGCGTGCCATCGCGCTGCATCAGGACCAGGCTCGGTTCCATGGCGTCAAGGTTCATCTCCACCCGGCTTTCGGCTTCGGTACGGATACCGCCGTTGGCCACCACCAGGGTTTCCCCGTCGGGCATCCATGACACCTGGTGGGGGCCGATGCCATGGGTGGACAGCTCGCTGTTGTGCACCAGGCGCTCACCCTCGAAGCGGTAGACACCCAGCAAGCCCCGGCCCGGGTCCCGGGTATCGTTCTCGGTGGCGTACAGCCATTCGCCGCTCTTGTGGATCACCGCATGTCCGTAGAAATGCCGGTCCGGTTGCGCGGTCAGGGTCTGCAGGAGCGCGCCGTTGCGCAGGTCGATCAGGTAGCTTTCGGTGCCCGGGCGCCGCGCCACGAACAGGGCGATGGGCAGTTGCGGGTGGTTGATGATGTCATGGCAACGTTGGCCGACCTGGGTGGCAAACACCTGTTTACCGTCCAGTTGATAACCGACGGCGTAATGCTTGCCGTCACCATCGTCCCTGGCCGAAAGCAGCAGGGGCTGCTTGCCCTTTTGCTTGAACAGCGTCCAGCCGCCCAAGGTCACCGCACTGAGCAGCAGGCTGCCCAGCGCCAAAGCCTGACGTCGCAGCATCATCAGTCACCGTCGTTGGCGTTGAAGCCCAGTTGGATCCCCAGCGCCTTGGCCAATTCGCCTTCATGCAGGCGGTGGACCACGTTGAGGCTGTCATACAGGTCGTTGAGTTGCTGGCGGCCAGCGTCGTCACTGAGCATTTCGGTCAGCGAGCGCTGGGTGCTGGCGAAGAGTTTCAGCGAGGCGGCGTAGGCGGCGTCGATCTTGTCGGCCAGAGGCTTCTGATCGGCAGGCAACAGGCCGCGCAGGCCCTTGTTGTCGACCCCGGCCCAGACTGTCTGGGCAGCGCTGAGGCTGGCTTCCAGGCCCTGCAGGGACGACTGGCTGCGCCAGGCATCGGCCTGGAACGGCTGCGGGATGCCCTTGGTCTGGCGGCCCATCGGCGTGCCGAGCTTCTTCTTCAGGGTATCCAGAGCCGTGACCTGGACCCGCAGCAGGTCGGCGATGGCCTCGTGGGAATCGGCGTACCGCTGGTTGGGGAACTTGCTCATCTGCGCGAGCATGCCGTCGTTGGTGTTCCAGCTCGACAGGATTTCTTCGGCCAGTTGTTTCTGGCGCTCACCAATGGCAGTCAGCAGCGGGCAGTAGCGGGCTTTCTGCGTGCTGTCGGCCATGTCGATCTTGCTGTCGAAGAGGATGTATTCGTAGGCCGACAGCCCCTGCACCACGACGCTGGACTTGGCCAGGGCGGCGGCATCGATCTGCGGGTTGGCGGTGACCAGTTGCTCCACCTGACGGCCCACCAGGTTCTTCTTGTCCGGCCAGAACTGGACCTGCCAGGAGCGGTTGCCCTCGGCCAGTGGGCCGATCAGCAACGGCTGGAGCTCGGCCCAGGCTTTTTGCGCATGGAGGAAGTCGGCCCGGGCGGTGTCCAGGCTTTCCTTGCCTTCACAGAAGGCCAGGGCACTAATGGCCAGCTGGCGGTCGGCGTCGACCCAGCGACTGTAGGTCGGCAGGATGACCTGCTTGGCGATGGCCGCCGAGGTGACGGCTTGTGGGTCCTGGGGCGAGCAGGCGCCCAGGGCGAGTGCGGCAAGGCTGGTGAACAGCAGTTTGGGGCGGAACATGTTCGGGCTCCCTTTATTGTGGAGAAAACGTGTGAGTCGAGCGTTACAGAGAATTCAGGAATGCCAGCAACGCGGCGCGCTGCTGGGCATTGAAGGTCAAGACCTGTTGTTTCGCGCCTTCGGCTTCGCCGCCGTGCCAGAGCACCGCCTCCATCAGGTTGCGGGCGCGGCCGTCATGCAGGAACTGGGTGTGGCCGCTGACGGTTTCGGTAAGGCCGATGCCCCACAGCGGCGCGGTGCGCCAGTCGCGGCCACTGGCCTTGAACTCCGTGCGGTGGTCCGCCAGGCCTTCGCCCATGTCATGCAGCAGCAGGTCGCTGTAGGGGCGTATCACCTGGTTGGCCAGCTCGGGTTCGGCGGCGTTAGCCGCGGTGGTGAAACTTGGGGTATGGCAGGACTGGCAGCCGGCCTGGAAGAACAGGTTCTTGCCGGCCAGGACCTGGGGCGAGTCGACATCGCGACGTGCCGGCACCGCCAGGTTGCGGGTATAGAACAGCACCAGGCGCAGGATGTTGTCGCTGACCTCCGGCTCGCCATCCGGGCCGTTGCCATTGGGGGCCTGCTTGCAGGCGGTTTGCGCGTCGGTGCAGTCATCGAAGGGTCTCAGGCGGGTGGTCAGGCCCATATCACCAGAAAACGCGTGAACATTTTGTTGATTGAGGTTGGGTTGCCCGGCTTTCCAGCCAAAACGCCCGAGTACGGTCTTTTGCAGGGCGTCATCCCAGACCCAGTTGGGCCGGCCGGCGATGGCATTTTTATTCGCCGGCCTGGCATTGGCCAGGATCGCCTCTTCGGGAATGGCTTCCAGCAGCCCCAGGCCGATCATCGGTGGCGCCACCCGGGCGGAAAAACGCGTGTCCGGGTGCATAGGCCCGTAGCCCAGGTCGGTGATCTGCAGCTTGGGTTTGCGCAGCTCCACTTGGGTGCCGTCCTGGAAGCGTACCGGCAGGGGATCGTAGTCCACCCGTACCCGGCCTTCCGGAGCGACCCCGGGAATGGCCATGTCCTGCAGCTGGCCGCCGTACACCGGCTCCGGAACGATGCCTGCCTGTTCGATGAGCCTGGCAAAGGCCGGATCGTCGGGGATCGACAGGCGCACCAGCATTGACACCGCGTTCAGCGCATCCGGCGCCGGGGGATGGCCGCGCCCGTCCTTGACGTGGCAGTTCTGGCAGGCGTTGGTGTTGAACAACGGGCCGAGGCCGTCGCGGGCGGTGGTGGTGGAGGGGGCGATGACCCAGGGGCTGCGGAAGAAACTGTTGCCGACGCTGAAGTCCAGGCGCCGGGTGGGTGGCAGGTTGGCCGACGGCAGGGAGAAGGCATTGCGATCGCTCTTGTTGACCGTGGTCGCGCCGCCTGCCCGGGCTTCTCCAGGTTCGGCCTGGGTAAAGCGCGGCGCGTCATCGCAGGCACTCAGGCTCAGGGCCATGAACAGAGCGGACCAGCGAAGCGGCAACGAGGGCATCGGACATCCTGCAAGACGAGCAAAACAAGGGCGCAAAGTCTAACAGGGCGGCCTGGATTGAATAAGAGGAATTATCGTTTGGTTTGACCCAGGACAAGCTGGACGGGGCGCAGGCAACGATGTTGCAGGTTGTGCAAACGGCTGCGGCGGGCACAAAAAAGGCGACCCGAGGGTCGCCTTTCTGCCTGGCGCAATGCTGATCAGAATTCGTGATCGGCGTTGTCCGGGTTCAGGTCGCTGATGCCCAGCTTGCCGGCGGCCTGCTCGATCGAGCCGGTCTGCTTGACCAGGGCGGCGATGGCGTCACGCACGATCTGGTTGCCGGACTCGTTGCCCGCCGCAATCAGCTGGTCGTAGTGCTCGCCCTTGTTGGCGTGGTCGACCATGACCTGGATCTTGGCTTCGGTGGCCGCCAGGTCGGCTTTCAGGGCCGCGTCGGCGGCCGGGTCGGCCTTGGCCACCAGGGACGACAGGCTGGCGCCGCTCATCTTGGTGCCGTCGGTACGGGTGTACTCGCCCAGGTAGACGTTGCGGATGCCCTTGGCGTCGTAGAAGTGCGAGTTGTGGGTGTTGTCGCTGAAGCAGTCCTGCTCGTCTTCAGGGGAGTTGGCTTCCAGGGAAACCTTCATCCGCTCGCCGGCCAGTTCACCCAGGGACAGGCTGCCCATGCCGAACAGCATCTTGCGCAGGCCGGTCTCGGCCGGCTCGGCTTCCAGGGTGGCGCGGTAGTTGTCGGCCACGTCCGGCTTCCAGTTGCCGACCATTTCTTCCAGGTCGTTGACCAGCAGTTGGGTCACGGCCTTCAGGTAGGCACGACGACGATCGTTATGGCCACCGGTGGCACCGGCACCTTCCAGGTAGTCCGAAGCAGGGCGGGCGCCGGCGCCAGGGCCGGTACCGTTGAGGTCCTGGCCCCAGAGCAGGAATTCGATGGCGTGGTAGCCTGTGGCGACGTTGGCCTCGGCACCGCCCAGCTCGTTCAGGCTGGCGAGTTTTTCCGGGGTGATGTCTTTCACGTCGACCTTGTCTTCGCCGACCTGGATCTCGGTGTTGGCGATGATGTTGGCGGTGGCACCTGGGTTGCCCAGTGCGTGCTCGTAGCTCTTGTCGACGTAGTCGATCAGGCCTTCGTCCAGGGGCCAGGCGTTCACCTGACCTTCCCAGTCATCGATGATGGTGTTGCCGAAGCGGAACACTTCGCTCTGCAGGTAAGGCACGCGAGCGGCGACCCAGGCAGCCTTGGCGGCTTTCAGGGTGTCGTCGTTGGGCTTGGCGAGGAAGGCATCGATGGCGGTCTGCAGGGTTTTCGCGGTGGATTCGGAGTCGCTGTATACGGCGAAGACCATGTCGGCGTAATGCGCGACCACGGCCTTGGCAGCCGCTTCGTCGACCTTGCCGGCTGCATCGGCCGCTGGGGTGGCAGTGCTGGTGGCCGGGGTCGGCGCTTGGGCGGCAGCCTTGTCGTCTTTGCCTTCGCCGCAGCCGGCGAGGGAAATTGCGATGGCCAACAGACTGGCGGTAGCCAGAGGCATACGAATCATGGCGAACATCCTGCTTCGAGAGGGGAGTGGACGGCGCGGGGGCGCGCAAAAGCTGCGACATAATGCGAAAGATTTGCATTATGTGTAAAGGGTTGTGCCTGGAAATATTTCTTATTCAACAGGGGATTGCGCTGGGTCAGGTTCGCCAGCGCCGTGCCTGGCTCAGAGGATTGCCGCATTGCTGCGCTGGGCCTGTTTCAGGTAGGCCCCCAGCTCCCGGGCGGGCAGGGGTTTGCTGTAGTGGTAGCCCTGACCTTCGTGGCAGCCTTCGGAGATGATGTAGGCCTCCTGCTCGGCAGTTTCCACGCCCTCGGCGATCACCTGCATGCCCAGGCTCTTACCCAGCTGGATGATCGCGCGCACGATGGTGGCATCGTCGTCGTCATCCAGCAGGTCCTGGACGAAGCTCTTGTCGATCTTGATCTTGTCCAGGGGCAGGCTCTTGAGGTAGCTCAGGGACGAGTAGCCAGTACCGAAGTCGTCGATGGCAATCAGGGCGCCGGAGCGGCGCAGGCTCAGCAGGTGTTGGGCGGCGGTGCTGATGTCTTCCATCAGGCCGGTTTCGGTGACTTCCAGCTCCAGGCTGCGGGGCGGCAGGCGGTAGATCTGCAACAGATTGTTGACCACCCGTGGCAACTCGGCGTGGTGCAGTTGCACGGTGGACAGGTTGACCGCCATGCGCAGGTCGCTGAAGCCCATGTCGTGCCATTCCCGCAGCTGGCGACAGGCCTGGTCCAGCACCCATTCGCCGATGGCGATGATGGTGCCGTTCTGTTCCGCCAGGGGAATGAACAGGTCTGGCGGCACCAGGCCATGCTCGGGGTGCTGCCAGCGGATCAGCGCTTCGACGCCCACCACACGGTGGTCGCGATAGCTGATCTGCGGTTGGTAGACGAGGAAGAACTGATCCCGGGCCAGGGCCTCGCGCAGGTCTTTTTCCAGCTCGCGGCGGCGACGCATCTCGCTGTCGACGCTGGCGATATAGAACTGATACCGATTGCGTGACCGGGTCTTGGCCAGGGTCATGGTCTGTTCGGCTTTTTGCAGGAGCTTTTCCGTGCTGTCGCCGTCTTCCGGGAACAGGGTGATACCAATGGTGGCACGCAGGCGGATTTCCTGGTGATCCAGGGCGAAGGTGGCCTCCAGGTCATCGAGGATGCTCTGGGCCAGTTCCGCAGCTTCGTAAGGCTGTTCGATATCGGCCTGGACCAGGGCGAACTGATCGCCCCCCAAGCGCGCCAGGGCGCCAAGCCGGCCGCTGTGGCCGCGCAGGCGGTCGGCCAGGGCCAGCAACAGCTGGTCGCCGGTCTGGTAGCTGAACTGTTCGTTGATGCCCTTGAAATCATCCAGGCCGACACAGAGCACCGCCACCCGGCGTTGCAGGCGCCCGGCGTCCACCAGGATCTTGTCCAGTTGCTGTTGCAACTGCTGGCGGTTTGGCAAGCCGGTGAGGAAGTCGTACTGGGCCATGCGCAACAGGCTGTTTTCCGCCTCGTGACGCAAGTGGGTGTTGCGTTCGATGGAGGCCAGCAACTGGTTGGCGGTATTGATCCAGATACCCAGCTCGTTCTTCTCGTGGCCCTTGAGCAGGGGCAACTGGTGTTCGCTGGGGCGGTCGGGGTTGATGGTGGTCAGGTGCTCGATGATTCGCGACAGCGGCTTGGTCAGCAGCCAGTGATAGACCAGGTACAGCACCAGGCCCATGGCCAGGGCCCGCAGGACTCCGGAAATGAAGATGATCACCGAACTGACGATGAAGCCCTGGCCATAAGTGGCGGTGTCGAGGGTGATGCTCAGGTCGCCGTAATATTCGCTGTAGGGGCCACGGCCCACCAATTGCGTAGTGAAGGTGCGTTCCTGACCGAGGATCAGGTCGGTCAGCCAGCGGCTGGAGGATTTCTGCAGGTCGCGGGATTTCTCCGCGAGCATGGTCTCGTTCGGGTGGCCAATGGAGGCCATGCGCACAGCGTCATCCTGGAACAGGCCTTCAATGACTTGCATGCCCATTTCCCGATCCAGGCTGTAGACCGCCTGTGTCGATGGGTCGCGAAACATGTCGAGAATGCGCTGGGCATCGCTAGCTACCGCCTGCCGAGTCTTGTAGGCATCGAAGACGATCTGGGCGCAGCTCAGGACTACGCCCACTATGAGTGCCGACAGCAGCACAACCCGGAGCAACTTCACCGACAAGCTGTTTTTGAGTTCCAGCTTCAAAGGGCTATTCCTTGTTCCGTGCGTGTAGCGTCAAGTTGCCATGAGTATTGGCAATCCCGTGATGGCCGTCAAAGTGACATTAGTGCCGAGAACAGGATGTCTGCGGGCCAGACCCGGGTGATCAGAATCAGGATTGCTCGTGCTGTGGATAGTGTGTCGGTAGCGACGCCTTGCAACTTGAGGGGCGGCGTTGTTTTTTACCTGCCATGAATCTTAGCGCTTCAGGTGGGCGGGACAAGATCCCGGCTTTGCCACAGGCAAAAAAAACCCGGCCAGGCCGGGTTTTTTACACTGCAAACGGACTTAAGCGACGAAGTTCTTGCCTTCGAACTGCTCAGCCACGAATTTCCAGTTGACCAGGTTCCAGAACGCTTCGACGTATTTTGGACGAACGTTGCGGTAGTCGATGTAGTAGGCGTGTTCCCAGACGTCGCAGGTCAGCAGCGGGGTGTCGCCGCTGGTCAGCGGGTTGCCGGCGCCGATGGTGCTGGCCAGGGCCAGGGAACCGTCAGCCTTTTTCACCAGCCAGCCCCAGCCGGAACCGAAGGTGCCAACCGAAGTCTTGGTGAATTCCTCTTTGAACTTGTCGAACGAACCGAACGCAGCGTTGATGGCTTCAGCCAGGGCTCCGGTAGGTTGGCCGCCGGCGTTTGGCGCCAGGCAGTTCCAGTAGAAAGTGTGGTTCCAGACCTGGGCTGCGTTGTTGAAGATGCCGCCCGAAGAGGTTTTGACGATCTCTTCCAGAGTCTTGCCTTCGAACTCGGTGCCTGGCACCAGGTTGTTCAGGTTCACGACGTAGGTGTTGTGGTGCTTGTCGTGGTGGTATTCCAGGGTTTCCTTGGAAATGTGCGGCTGCAGAGCGTCGTGTGCATAGGGCAGCGGCGGCAATTCGAAAGCCATGATGATTCTCCTAATCAGGTCAGTTGCGGTGAGCGCAAGGCCGATCACGGGCGGCCAGACAAGCGCCGGGGAGTTTGTACTCTTTGCGGCGCAGGGTTCGGATCATAGCACCGGGGGTGCGGCTTAACCACGCAACAACTGTGTGGGATAGAGGTTCCAGAGCCTTTTGGAATAAGTCACGCGGCGCTGATCAACTGCAGGGCGACGCTGAACATCATCACCGCCACCAGCAGGTCGAGTATCCTCCAGGTGCTCGGGCGCGCCAGCCACGGAGCCAGCCAGGCGGCGCCCAGCGCCAGGGTGAAGAACCACAGCAGCGAAGCGCTCGCGGCCCCCACCACATAGGCGCCCGGCTCGGTCTGCTGGGCCCCCAGCGAGCCGATCAGCAGCACCGTGTCCAGGTACACGTGGGGGTTGAGCAGGGTCACCGCCAGGGCGCTCAGCATCACCGCCCGCAGCGAACGCACGGTCTGTCCTTCGCCCTGCTGCAGGCTCTGTTTCGAGCAGGCACGGCGCAATGCCTGGGCGCCATACCAGATCAGGAATGCCGCGCCGCCCCAGCGTGCCACCGCCAGCAGCATCGGGCTCTGGGTGAGCACGGTGGCCAGGCCGAACACCCCGGCCGCCACCAGTAGCGCATCACAGGTGACGCACAGTGCCGCCACCGGCAGGTGGTGCTCGCGGCGCAGGCTCTGGGCCAGGACGAAAGCGTTCTGAGTACCGATGGCCATGATCAGGCCGAAGGCCACCAACAGGCCATTCACATAGCTTTGCCACATGGTTATTGCTCCTCGCCGGCGGCCAGTTGTTGCAATACCTGCATGGCCCGCCCGGCATCCGCCTGGCCGACAAACAAGTGGTCGTGGTAGTAGCCGGCGATCACGTTGCAACTGATCCCGGCCTTGCCCAGGGCCCCGGCGAAGGCAGCGGTCAGGCCCACGGCTTCGAGCGCCGAATGCACGTTGAGGGTGATCCAGGCGGCTACATAGTCGAAGCCCAGGCCCAGGCGCTCGGCCTGCTGGCGCGGGAGAATCACGGTCAGGCCTTCGCGCTCGCGAAAACTGCCCAGCACTTCGCAGTCCTGCAGCAGGCTGCGGTCGGGGAGGGAGCAGAACACGTACTCGCCGTCATTGAGCTGCGGGCTCATGCTGCGCAGCAGGGTTGCGAGGGAGGTTTCACCGGCCATGAACGGAATCCTTGAACGAAGAGGCATTGCTGAGGCTTTACGCTGGCTATTTTCCCGGCCCGGGTTGTATAAGAAAAACCAATATTACTGATCTCTCATTAGGAAAACTGATGTTCGACTACAAGTTGCTCTCGGCCTTGGCCGCAGTGATCGAGCAGGCAGGGTTCGAGCGGGCGGCCCAGGTGCTGGGTTTGTCACAGTCGGCGATTTCCCAGCGGATCAAACTGCTGGAGGCCCGGGTCGGCCAGCCAGTGCTGGTGCGGGTGACGCCGCCGGCGCCGACGGAAATCGGCCGGCGCCTGCTCAACCATGTGCAGCAGGTGCGCCTGCTGGAGCGCGACCTGCAAAGCCTGGTGCCGGCCCTGGACGAGGAGGGCCTGCCGGAGCGCTTGCGCATCGCCCTCAACGCCGACAGCCTGGCCACCTGGTGGGCGGGCGCAGTGGGCGATTTTTGCGCCGAGCACCATCTGCTCCTGGACCTGGTGGTGGAAGACCAGACCGTCGGCCTCAAGCGCATGCGCGCCGGGGAAGTGGCGGCCTGCGTCTGTGCCAGCGAGCGCCCGGTGGCCGGGGCCCGCAGCCTGCTGCTGGGGGCCATGCGCTACCGGGCCATGGCCAGCCCGGAATTCATCGCTCGGCATTTTCCCCTGGGCGTGCGTGCCGAGCAGTTGCCGCGCACACCGGCGCTGGTGTTTGGCCCCGACGATTTCCTGCAGCATCGCTACCTGGCTTCCCTGGGCGTGGACGGTGCTTTCGAGCATCATCTGTGCCCGTCTTCCGAGGGCTTCATTCGCCTGACCGAGGCCGGCCTGGGCTGGGGGCTGGTGCCCGAGTTGCAGGTCCGCGAGCAGCTCGAGCGGGGCCTGCTGTTGGAACTGTTGCCGGATAAACCCATCGATGTGCCGCTGTACTGGCATCATTGGCGCAACGGCGGCCAATTGCTGGGGCTGCTCACCGAGCACCTGGCACGTTTGTCGGCACAATGGCTGGTGCCCTGGGAGCAGCCGTAAGCGTCAAGCGACAAGCTGCAAGTAGACAGCTTGCGCACTGATTTTTAACTTGCAGCTTGTAGCTCGTAGCTCGTCACTGCTTTCTTAGGAATATTTCATGAAGATTCTGGTTACCGGCGCAAGCGGCTTCATCGGCGGGCGCTTCGCCCGCTTTGCCCTTGAGCAGGGCCTGGAGGTGCGGGTCAATGGCCGTCGCGCCGAAGCCGTGGAGCATCTGGTGCGCCGTGGCGCTGAGTTCGTCCAGGGTGACCTGAGCGATGCCGATCTGGTGCGCGAGCTGTGCCGTGACGTCGACAGCGTGGTGCATTGCGCCGGTGCCGTGGGCTTGTGGGGGCGCTACCAGGACTTCCACCAGGGCAATGTGCTGGTCACCGAGAACGTGGTCGAAGCCTGCCTCAAGCAGCGGGTGCAGCGGCTGGTGCACCTGTCTTCGCCCTCGATCTACTTCGACGGCCGGGATCACCTGGGGTTGACCGAGGAACAAGTGCCCAAGCGCTTCCGGCATCCTTATGCGGCCACCAAGTACCTGGCCGAGCAAAAGGTCTTCGGCGCCCAGGAGTTCGGCCTTGAAGTGCTTGCCCTGCGCCCGCGCTTCGTCACCGGCGCCGGCGACATGAGCATCTTCCCGCGGCTGTTGAAGATGCAGCGCAAGGGCCGCCTGGCCATTGTCGGCAACGGCCTGAACAAGGTCGATTTCACCAGTGTGCACAACCTCAACGAGGCGTTGTTCAGCAGCCTGCACGCCAGCGGCTCGGCCTTGGGCAAGGCCTACAACATTAGCAACGGCACACCGGTGCCTTTGTGGGATGTGGTCAATTATGTGATGCGCCAGATGCAGGTGCCGCAAGTCACCCGTTATCGCTCCTTCGGCCTGGCTTATGGCGTGGCGGCGCTCAACGAAGGTTTCTGCAAGCTCTGGCCGGGGCGGCCGGAGCCGACTCTGTCGCGCCTGGGAATGCAGGTCATGAACAAGAATTTCACCCTGGATATCAGCCGTGCCCGGCATTATCTCGGCTATGAGCCCAAGGTCAGCCTGTGGGCGGCCCTGGATGAGTTCTGCGCCTGGTGGAAAGCCCAGGACATAAGCTGAAACCAAAGACTGAACCGAGTTTGCCCGGCCCGGTCCATTGGCCGGGCGAATTAGCGGTTTATACTCGCCGCACTCAGCCACCACCGCGTTTCACAAAGGTTGCCCCATGCGTAACGATGCAAACGATGACTTCGACGACGTTCCCAGTCTGCGCGCCGATCCTCTCGACGACGATGTCTTCCCCACCACCAGCGCTGCCCGCGAGCGTACCTCCGTGCATTCGCGCGGCACGCCGGTAGTCAAGGTCAAGAGCCCCAGCACCGGCCCGCTCTGGGCATTGGTGGGCGCCTTGTTCTTTGCCTTCATCGGCCTTGCCTGGTGGAGCTTCCAGCAGATTTCGCTGATGGAACAGCAATTGGTGGCGACCCAGGAAAGCTTCGCCAGGATCAGTGAGGAAGCGGCCGGACGCCTGCAGGACATCTCCGGCAAGGTGGTGGCCAGCCAGACCAATGTCACCACGGACAGTGAAGCGCTGAAGCTGCAGATCAAGCAACTGGAGAGCCGCCTGCAGGACCAGAGCCGACAGCAGCAGGGCGTGGCGGGGCAGGCCACCGATCTGGACAAGCGCCTGGCGCAGATGAGCGCGCAGAACGCCGAACAGCAAGCAGCCAACAGCCAGTTGCAGGCTCAGGTGAAAGCCTTGAGCGGTGAACTGGCGAGCCTGAAAAGCGCCCAGACCGACAATGGCAAGGTCGATGCCCAGCTCAAGAGCCTGGGCGCCGACCTGGCCACGCTGAAGAAACAGGGCAATCCGAGCGCCGCCATCGAGCGTCTGGAACAGGACCTGATCGTGCTCAAGAGCCAGCAGGACAACCGTCCCGCCGCTGCGCAAAACGGTGCCAGCACTGCCGAGTTCGACGCCTTTCGCGGCCAGGTGACCCGCAACATCAACACGCTGCAAAGCCAGATCCAGAACCTGCAGCAGCAGATCAACACCCGCCCTTGATGGGGGCCGTCTTCCCACGCCAGGCGTGGGAAGGCGTCGGTTCCCCCCCGTGTGCTGAATGTTTCCGCATATCCTGCAGCCGTCTACGCTCTTCGAACGCCAACACGAACGAGGAGCGGGCGATGAGACTGTGGCTTGGAAATACCTGGGTGGGCTGGCTGCTGCTGTTGTGCTTGGGCCCGCTGCAGGCGGCGCCGTCGGTGGATGATGGCGCGGCGGCCCGGGCGCTGCTGGAAAAGGCCCTGGGCTACTACCACGATCAGGGCGACAAGGCATTCGCTGCCTTCAGCCGCCAGGGCGAGTTCGTCGACCACGACCGCTATGTGTTCGTGGTGGATACCCAAGGCGTGATGCTGGCCAGTGGCGGTCCCTCGTCGGCGTTGATTGGCCGTGATGTGTCGCAAGTCCTGGGGCCGGACCTGCGCAAGGCGTTCAAGCAAGCGTTGAAGACGCCCGAGGGCAATGGCATCCAGCAGGCCGAGTACCGCTGGCAGAACTGGGCCGACGGCAAGATCGAGCGCAAGCATGTGTATTTCCAGCGGGTCGGCGAACGCATCCTGGCGGTGGGTTACTACCAGCCCCGGGCGTCGGCCGAGCAGGCCAGGGCATTGCTGGAGAGGGCAGCCACGGCCCTGAGCACGGACCGCAACGGCACGCTCAAGGCGATCAACCAGTTGCAGGGCGGTTTTCTTGAAGACGATCTGTACGTGTTCGTGGTGGACATGGACAGCCGGCGCTACCTGGCCCATGGCACCAACCTGCGTTTGCTCAACACCGACTTCGCCAAGATCAGGGATCCCGAAGGCAAGCCGGTGGGCGAGCCGATGCTGGCGCTCATGGCTCGCGAGGATCAGGGCGAATACCAATACCGCTGGAAGAACCCGGTGACCGGCAAGGTGGAGGACAAGCACGCCTACCTGCGCAAAGTAGGGAATCTGCTCGTTGCGGTGGGCTACTACAGCCCTTGATCATGCTGCCCTGCAGCCGCTGCCGCAGGCTGCTTCAGCAAAGGCTGGAGCGCTTCGACCAAAGCGGCTACAGGAGCTCGGGGCGGGTTAACGCGCCTTGTCTTCACGACCGCGCAGCAGGCGATTGGGCATGGCGATCGCCGCTGCCAGCCCCAGCAGGGATACCCCGGCACTGACCAGCAACAGATGCTTGAAGGTCGTCAGCAACTCGGCTCGCAAGGCGTCCCGCGCCGGGCCGGGGGCGGCGTTCAGGCCTTCCAGCAGGGCATTGCCGGAGTGCCCTTCAACCATCAGCCCGGCGCCACAGAGATGGGCCAGGCTGGAATCCTGGAGCAAGGCCAGCAGCAACGCCGACATCAGCGCCACGCCCACCGCCCCGCCGAGGGCGCGGAACAGGTTGGTGGTGCTGGTGGCCACGCCGATATCCCGTTGCTCCACCGAGTTCTGCGTGCCCACCAGGGAGGTGGGGAACTGCATGCCGCCGGCGATCCCGCAGAGCAGCATGAACAGGCCGCTGAGCAGCTCCGACTGCGGCGGCACCAGGGCCATGCCGAGGATCGACAGCGGCATCAGCAGCGCGCCACTGAGGATCATCGGCTTGTAGCGCCCGGTGACCGAGGTCAGGCGCCCGGCACAATAGGCGCCCATTGGCAGACCCATGGCCAGCGGCAGCAGGTGCAGGGCGGCACTGTCGGCCCCGGCGCCGGTGATGCTCTGGAAGCGCAGCGGCATCAGCACGATCAGGGAAATGGCCTGGAAGCTGGTGAAGAAGATCGTGCACCAGCACAGCAGCGCGTTGCGGTTGGTGAACAGGTGCATCGGCAGCAGGGGTTCCCGGGCCCGGCGCTCATGCCAGACGAACAGTGCCAGGACGATGACCGCGATGGCCAGCAGATCGAGCACTTCGGCGCTGCGCCAGGAATAGCCCTGGCCTACCTGGGTGATACCCAGCAGCAGGGCGGTCAGGCCGATGATCATCAGCACGGTACCGAGGTAGTCGATGATCGGCTTGCGCTGGGGCACCGGCAGCCCGATCAGAGTGCGATGCGCCACCCACCAGGCGCCCAGGCCCAGAGGCAGGTTGATCAGGAACACCCAGCGCCAGGAAAGGAATTCGGTCATGTAGCCGCCCAGCACCGGGCCGGCGACGCTGGCCACTGCGTACATGCTGCTGAAGTAGCCCTGGTAGCGACCGCGCTCCCGAGGCGGAACTATGTCGCCAATAATGGCCTGGCTCACGGAGATCATGCCGCCGGCGCCGATACCCTGAAAAATCCGCGCCAGTACCAGTTGCTCCATGTTCTGTGCCAGGCCGCAGAACAGCGAGGCCAGGGTGAACAGCCCCATGCCGAACAGCATCAAGCGGCGGCGGCCGTAGAGGTCGCCGAGCTTGCCGTAGATGGGCACTGCCACGGTCATCGCCACCATGTAGCCGGAGATCACCCAGGCCAGCAGGCCGACGTCCTTGAACTGGGCGGAAATGGCCGGCATGGAGACGGCGACGATGGTCTGGTCCAGGGCGCCGAGAAAGATCGCCAGCATCAGGGCGATCAGCACGCTGCGAATGGCCGGTTTGGGCGAGACGGGCTGTTGGAAGTGGGTCACGAAAGAACCTGCGGGCAGAGATTGACCCGGCGGAGCAAGGCCGGTGGAAGTGCGCTTCAGTGTACTAGATAGGAGCCTACTAGATAGCCATACAAGGAAGTCTCCGGGGATTTTTCATCTGGGCTTAACTGATGGGAACGATGCTCTGTGAAGACCTGGGCGGTCAGACGAAAACGCAGATTATTTGGCGGTAATTAGCTGGTAATGGGACGCATTCTGTATAGTGCCCGGCACTGGGCTGGTGCTCTGAACGCCGGCCCGGTCAATGTCCATTGATGTTGCTGTTGCTTGCATTTCGCCCGGGCGTATTCGTTTATCGAAGAGCCCCGGCGGTTGTCTGATGGTTCGCCCGCTGGCGCCCCCGTCGCCCGTCACACTGAGGCCTGGACTGTAGTGATGAACAAGCCTGCCCTTGCGTCGATTCCGGTGTTCAAGCTCTATGGCGAGAGCCTGGACTGGCCTACCCCGGACCTGCTTCATTGCGAGCCCATCAGCCAGCGCAGCCGCGAGCACCATTGGGAAATCAAGCCCCATCGGCATGCAGACCTCTGCCAGTTGCTGTTTGTATACCGTGGGCAGGCGGAACTGGAGATCGAAGGCCAGCGTACCCTCCTGGACAAATCGATGGTCCAGGTCCTGCCGCCGCTGTCGGTCCATGGCTTCCGGTTTTCCGAAGACATAGAAGGTTATGTGGTGACGCTGGCAGCGCCGCTGGTAAGCCATCTGCAAACCCAACTGGGGCAGGGGCAAAATACCCTGGCCAGGCCCGAGGGATATCCGACGGGGGCAGACGAGGCGTACCTGAACGGTTTGTTCGCCGCCTTGCAGCAGGAGTACCAGGGGCAGCAGCCGGCTCGGGAAATGCTCATGCATGCGCTGGTCAGCATGATTGTGGTCTGGGTCGGGCGCCAGGCGTTGCAGCGCAGCAGTGCCAGCCGGCGTCCCCAGCGGGCCCGTGAGTATTTCAATGGCTTCATCCAGTTGGTGGAAGCCCATTACCGCGAGCATGTGAAGGTCGAGGACCTGGCCCACAAGCTGGGCATTTCCGTGTCGCACCTCAACGGCACCTGCCGTGAACTGGCAGGGCAGCCCGCGCTGCAGATCATGCACGAACGCCAGCTACTGGAAGCCAAGCGGCTGCTGACCTACACCGGGATGACCATCTACGAGATTTCCGCGGACCTGGGGTTTTCCGACCCCACCAACTTCACCCGGCTGTTCCGGCGCCGGGAGGGGATCTCGCCCAAGGTATTTCGCGACCGCCTGAAGGCCGATCAGGCTGGGGACGCCGATTCGCTGACGCTCACCTGAGGGCGTTCAAGGTGGCGTTGTGGGGCATGCAGCGTTCCAGGTTGCAACTGGCGTAGTTGCGCGGTTGCATGCGCGCCTGCTCCACGCGATAAGCGGCAGTACCGTATAGCGCCAGGGTCACGGTGCAGGTCATGAAGATGGCCAGGTACCTTCTTGTCTTGACGTTCATGGCAACGACCTCTGAACCCATACCCCTTTGGTTTAAAGGGGTACTGTTATCAGCATAGGTCAGTTGCGGGGGCTTGCCCGGCCTGTTTGGCAGGGTATTCAGCAGTTGGATCGAGCAGCCCGGCCAGCGCCGTGCATCTATCTACAAACCTTCGTCCCAGAGCGGTTGCTGGGGAAACCTGAGGACCAGGAAGTCGAGCATGCTGCGCAAGGTCGCCGGCATGTGCTTGCGCGAGGCATAGACCGCGTACATGTTCATCGTGCGCGGTTCGGCGTGGGGCAGCAGGCGTACCAGCTCTCCACGCTTGATGTACTCACCGGCCTGGTAGCTGGGCAGCATGGCGATCCCGGCGCCGGCCATGGTGGTGCGCAGCAGCGTGCTGGCCTCGTTGGCGCTGATGTTGCCCTGCACCGGCACCGATACCTGTTCGCCATCCTGTTCGAAATGCCACAGGCTCTTGCCGAAGTAGGAGTGGGTCAGGCAGTTGTGCCGGTTCAGTTCCTCCACCCGCTGGGGCGCGGGGTGCTCTCGCAGATAGGCCGGCGAGGCGCAGATCACCGAGCGGCAGACCGTCAGGCGCCGGGCGATCAGGTTCGGGTCCAGGTCATTGCTGGTACGGATCGCCAGGTCAATGCGTTCATCCACCAGGTTCACCGTGCGATCGAGCATCTGCAGGTCGATGCTGACCCCCGGGTAGCGCTTGACGTAGTCGGCCACGGCATCCGCCAGTTGCGACTGGCCGAACGAGGTACTGACGCTGATGCGCAGCAGACCGCGGGGTGCATCGTCCGGCTCGCCGACCGCGGCCTGCATGTCGCTGGACAGCTCCAGCATCTGCCGGCAGCGGGGCAGAATCTCACCGCCGGCGGCGGTCAGGCTGAGCTTGCGCGTGGTTCGGTGCATCAGCCGGGCGCCGACCCAGTCCTCCAATTCCGCCAGATAACGTGACACCACCGGACGCGACAGGTCCAGGTGATCGGCGGCGGCCGACTGGCTGCCCAGGTCGACGACGGTGACGAAGACCCGCATTGCTTGGAGACGATCCATGATTTGCCCGCTTTCAGAAACAAACTATGTTCAAGCATCGCATTTTTTGTAACGAGTCTGGCAACTAAGCTCTGTCCATCCCAACCCAGCCAACAGATGCCGGAGCTGCCCTCATGATCGGATTCACTTCACTCAAACGCTTGCTGCTGGCCACTGCCACCCTGGGCTTTGCCGCCCATGCCGCGGCCGCCGAGCCGCCCCTGAGCCTGGATGTCTACAACCCGGGCGCCAACGCAATCTTCCCGGTGACCTCGGTGCTGGTCAGCGGCAAGAAGGACGCGATCCTGGTGGACGCCCAGTTCGGCAAGTCCCAGGCACAGCAACTGGTGGACAAGATCCGCGCCAGCGGCAAGCACTTGACCACCATCTACATCAGCCATGGTGACCCGGACTACTACTTCGGCCTCGACACCCTGACCGCCGCCTTCCCCGACGCCAAGGTGGTGGCTTCGCAGCCGACCGTGGATCACATCAAGGCCACGGTGGACGGCAAGCTGGCGTTCTGGGGCCCGAAAATGGGCACCGACGTACCGGCCAAGACCATCGTGCCGGGCGTGCTCAAGGGCCACAGCCTGACCCTGGAAGGGCAGAAGCTCGACGTCATTGGCCTGGACGGCAAGCAGCCGGACCGCAGCTTTGTGTGGATCCCGTCGATCAAGGCGGTGGTCGGTGGCGTGGTGGTCGCGGAAAACATCCACGTGTGGATGGCCGACACCCAGACCCCGCAGTCCCATGCGGACTGGCTGGCTACCCTCAAGACCATCGACAGCCTGCAACCCAAGACCGTGATCCCCGGGCACTTCCTCGGTGACAGCGCGCGTTCCCTGGCCCCGGTGCACTTCACCGCGGACTACATCAAGGCCTTCGACGAGGAAACCGCCAAGGCCAAGGATTCCGCCGAGCTGATCGCGGCCATGAAAAAGCGTTACCCGGACCTGGGCGAGGACAGCTCCCTGGAGCTGAGCGCCAAGGTCGCCAAGGGCGAAATGAAGTGGTGAAAACGGTTTGACCCGCTCCCTTGTGGGGGCGGATGCCTCTGTACTCTCTTAGCCAACTGGAGACATGTCATGAGCAAGATCGCAATCATTGGTGCCACCGGCCGTGCCGGTAGCCAACTGCTGGAAGAAGCCCTGCGTCGCGGCCACAGCGTGACCGCCATCGCCCGCAACACGGCGAAGATCGGTCCGCGTGCCGGCGTGGTCAGCCGCGATGTGGATGTGGCCGACAGTGCCGCGCTGCAAGCGGCGGTGGCCGGTCACGATGTGGTGATCAGCGCGGCGCATTTTTCCAGCATCGCTGCCAATGCCATCATCGACCCGGTGAAAAAGGCCGGGGTCAAGCGCCTGCTGGTGGTAGGCGGTGCCGGTTCGCTGTTGCTGCCGGGTGGCAGCAAGGTCATCGATAGCCCGGGCTTCCCGGAGGAATACAAGGCCGAAGCCAGCGCCGGCGGGGTGTACCTGGAGACCCTGCGCAAGGAGCAGGACCTGGACTGGACCTTCCTTTCGCCATCGGCGGAGTTCGTCGAGGGTGAGCGTACCGGGCACTTCCGCCTGGGCCAGGACGACCTGCTGGTCAGCGCAGAGGGCCGTAGCTGGATCACTTTTGCCGACTACGCCATCGCCATGCTCGACGAGGTGGAAAAGCCGGCTCATAGCCGTCAGCGTTTCACCGTCGGCTACTGATCATTGACCGATTGACCCGTTAGCCGCCTGCAGCAGGCGGTTACCGGGTTGTTCCGGCAAGCGTTGAAGGCCCCTCGCGGGGCTTTTCGCTGTCTGTCGGTATTTCAGCGCTGCCGGGCCTGTTCCACCAGCCAGTCCAGCAGTTCCTGCAGGGCCGGCGAAGGCCCCGGGCGCTCCGGGTACACCAGGTAATACGCCTGCCCTGTAGGTACCTTCAATTCAAAGGGCATGACCAGCCGTCCGGCACTCAGGTCATCGCCAATCAATGCCCAGTCGCCAATCGCCACACCTGTGCCCTGGGAGGCCACGGACATCGCCAGGTCCAGGGTCTCGAAGTGCTGGCCCTTGCCCAGGGTGTCCAGGGGTGTGCCAGCGGCCTTGAGCCAGGTTTGCCAGTCCCGCTGATCATGGGAGGGGTGCAGCAGCAGGTGCTGTTGCAGGTCTCTGGGGCTCGTCAGCGGCACCGGGCCTTCCAGCAGGGGCCGGGAACAGACCGGAGTCAGCTGTTCATTGAACAGGTGTCGCGAGCCCAGGGTCGGTGCCGGTGGTGCGCCGTACATGACCGCGGCGTCGAACGGCTCGCGGCCGAAATCCACACCATGGGCAATGGTGGTGGTCAGCTGCACCGGTACATCGGGGCGCTCCTTCTGCCACTGCAGCAACCGCGGCAGCAGCCAGCGCATCACGCAGGTCGGGGCCTTGAGCCGCAGGTTGCGCTTCTGGCCGCCGATCTCGTCCACCGCGCCATTGATCATTTCGAACACCTGCTGCACCCGTGGCAGCCATTCCAGCCCCTCCGCGGTGAGGCTCAGGCCCCGGGCCTGGCGCAGGAACAACGGATAGCCCAGGTGACTTTCCAGCCCGGCGATCTGCCGGCTCACCGCTCCCTGGGTGATGTGCAACTGCTCGGCGGCGCGAGTGAAGTTGCAGCACTGGGCGGTGATCAGAAAAGTGTGCAGCGCGGGCAAGGGAGGAAGGCGTTTCATGGCTGGCCGAGGCATGACGTGGGGACATGGCTAGTATGACTTTTTATCCATTGTTGCGGCTACAGGCCCACCGTTCCAATAGCCCCTCTATCGGCGCCCGCAGGCGTTTTCCAGCCTGTGGCCGACGTGCGGTTTTCCTCCAATAAGAAGGGCGATGAGATGGCGACGTGCGGTGAAGTACTGGTCAAGCTACTGGAAGGTTATGGCGTCGAGCAGGTGTTCGGCATTCCCGGGGTACATACTGTGGAGCTGTATCGCGGCCTGGCCCGTTCGCCCATCCATCATGTGACTCCGCGCCATGAGCAAGGCGCCGGCTTCATGGCCGACGGCTACGCCCGAACCAGCGGCAAGCCCGGTGTGTGTTTCATCATCACCGGCCCCGGCATGACCAACATCACCACCGCCATGGGCCAGGCCTACGCCGATTCGATTCCCATGCTGGTGATCTCCAGCGTGCAGGCCCGCAGCCAGTTGGGGGGCGGGCGCGGCAAGCTCCACGAGCTGCCCAACCAGAGTGCGCTGGTCAGTGGCGTGGCGGCGTTTTCCCACACCCTGATGTGTGCCGACGAGTTGCCAGCGGTGCTGGCCCGGGCCTTTGCCCTGTTCCAGGCCGGGCGCCCACGCCCCGTGCATATCGAGATTCCCCTCGATGTGCTGGTCCAGGACGCCGACCACCTGTTGACCAGCGAGCCGGTGCAGATCGCCCGCGCCGGCGCCGCCCCGGCCGCTGTCGCGCAGATGAGCCAACTGCTGGCCAGTGCCAAGCGGCCGCTGATTCTCGCGGGCGGGGGCGCCATCGATGCCGCCCCGGCCCTGACCCGCCTGGCCGAGCTGTTGCAAGCGCCGGTGGCCCTGACCATCAATGCCAAGGGCATGCTGCCTTCGGCGCATCCGCTGCTGATCGGTTCCACCCAGTCCATGGTGGCGACCCGGGCCCTGGTGGCCGAGGCCGATGTGGTCTTGGCCATTGGCACCGAGCTGGCGGAAACCGATTACGACGTGACCTTCGCCGGTGGTTTCGAGATTCCCGCTACCCTGCTGCGTATCGATATCGATGCCGACCAGACCGTGCGCAACTATCCGCCGAAAGTGGCACTGGTGGCCGACGCCCGGATCGCTGCCGAAGCGCTGCTGGCGCAACTTGCCGGGCTGGAATTGGCAGCGCGTCGCAGCGACTGGGGCCAGGTCCGCGCCGCCGCCTTGCGCAGTGAGCTGAGCCAGCTCTGGGACGGCCCGACCCAGGCCCAGACCCTGTTTCTGCAGACCGTGGTCCAGGAACTGCCGGAGATTGTCCTGGTGGGCGACTCCACCCAGCCGGTGTACAGCGGCAACCTGACCTTCAACCCCGAGCAGCCACGACGCTGGTTCAACTCCTCCACCGGGTATGGCACCCTGGGTTATGCCTTGCCGGCGGCCATTGGCGCCTGGCTCGGCGGCGGTTCGCACGCCAGCCAGCGACGGCCGGTGGCCTGCCTGATCGGCGATGGCGGCTTGCAGTTCACCCTTTCGGAACTGGCCTGCGCGGTGGAGGCTCGCACCCCGATCATCGTCCTGCTGTGGAATAACCAGGGCTACGAAGAGATCAAGAAATACATGGTCAACCGCGCCATCGAGCCGGTGGGCGTCGACATCTACACCCCGGATTTCATTGCCGTGGCCAAGGGCCTGGGCTGCGCCGCCGAGCGCATCGACAGCGTCGAGCAACTGCGCGCGGCGCTGCGCTCGGCGGCGGATCGCCAGGGCCCGACCCTGATAGAGGTCGATCAGAACCGCTGGACCCAAGGAGTACAGGCATGAGCGCGCACCCCCTGTTGAACGGGCTGTACATCGACGGCCAATGGTTGGCGGGCAGCGAGCATCTGCAGGTGATCAACCCCAGCACCGAGGGCGTACTGGCCCAGGTTGCCGGTGGCGGTCCCGAGGCCGTGGAGCAGGCGCTGTGCGCTGCCAGCGCTGGCCTTGCGCGTTGGTCGCACAGCGGCGGGGCTGAACGTGCCGCGGTCCTGCGACGGATTGCGGCCGGGGTGGCCGAACGCCGGGAGCAACTGATGCACCTGCAGTCGAGCAACAACGGCAAGCCGCAATTCGAGGCCGCCATGGATGTGGACGATGTGATTGCCACCTTCGAGTACTACGCCGGGCTGGCCGAAGGCCTGGATGCCGCTCAGGACGCCAATGTGGCTCTGCCCAGCGAGGCCTTCAGTGCCCGCCTGCGCCGCGAGCCCTGTGGCATCGTCGGGCTGATCGTGCCGTGGAACTTCCCCATGGTCACCACCGCCTGGAAGCTCGCTCCGGCCCTGGCCGCCGGTTGCAGCGTGGTGCTCAAGCCTTCCGAAGTCACCCCGTTGCCGGAGCTGGAACTGGCGGCAATCATCGCCGGCAGCGGCTTGCCCCGGGGCGTGTTCAATCTGGTCTGCGGCACCGGCCTGGCGGTGGGCGCGCCCCTGGCAGCCGACCCGCGAGTGGCGAAAATCTCCTTCACCGGCAGCAACGCCGTGGGGGTCCAGGTGATGCAACGCGCGGCGGAAACCGTCAAGGGCGTGAGCCTGGAGCTGGGGGGCAAGTCGTCGTTGCTGGTGCTGGCGGATGCCGATCTGGATCTGGCGGTGGAGCTGGCCTGTGGCGGCGGCTTCTTCAACGCCGGGCAGATGTGCTCGGCCACCAGCCGGGTGCTGGTGGCCGATGAGTTGGCCGATGAGTTCCTGTTGCGCCTCAAGGCCCGGGCCGAAGCCATTCGTGTGGCCGACCCGTTCGACCCCGAGGTGGAAATGGGCGCGCTGGTCAATCAGGTGCAATACCGGCGGGTGCAGGCCCATATCGAGGAAGGTTTGAATGTGGGGGCCAAGCTGGTCTGCGGCGGTGGCCGCCCGGCCGGCTTGCAGCAGGGGTATTTCATCCAGCCCACGGTGTTCACCGAGGTGCCGCTGGACAGTGCGCTATGGCGTGAGGAGATCTTTGGCCCGGTGCTCTGCGTGCGCAGTTTCAGCAACGAGCAGCAGGCCATCGAAATGGCCAATGACAGCGAGTTCGGCCTGGTGGCCAGCGTAGTGGGAGCGGATGCAGCGCATGCCGAGCAAGTGGCCAATGCCCTGCAGGCCGGTCTGGTGTGGATCAATGCGCCACAGGTGATCTTTCCCCAGACGGCGTGGGGCGGCTACAAGCAGAGCAGCATCGGTCGTGAACTGGGGCCCTGGGGGCTACAGGCCTTTCAGGAAATCAAGCATGTGATCCGCGCTCGTTAGGCAGGCCTCAGTTGCTCACCCGCAGGCGCGCCATATCCCGCAACGGCGGCGCGCCGAACAAGCGGCTGTACTCGCGGCTGAACTGCGACGGGCTTTCATAACCCACCCGATAGCCCGCCACCGAAGCCTCCAGCCCCTCGGCCAGCATCAGCCGCCGGGCTTCTTGCAGGCGCAACTGTTTCTGGTACTGCAGCGGGCTCATGGCGGTCATGGCCTTGAAACGGTGGTGCAGGGTCGAGACGCTCAGGTTCACCTCCCGGGCCAGATCATCGATGCGCAACGGGTGCACGAAATTGCCGTTGAGCCACTTGATGGCCTGGTTGACCCGGTGGCCCTGGCTGTTGGCAGTGGCGATCTCATACAGGCGGTGGCCCTGGGGGCTGCGCAGCAGGCGATAGAGAATTTCCCGGCGTACCAGCGGCGCGAGCATGGCGATGTCTTTCGGGGTGTCCAGCAGGCGGGTCAGGCGCAGCACCGCGTCGAGCATCGCCGGGTCCAGGCGTTCCACGTACAGGCCGCGCCCGGTAGGCCGGGCGGGTGCGCCGATGGGGCCGGCATCGGCAATCAATGCATTGATTTCCCCGGGGTCGATGTCCAGGCGCAGGGCCAGGATCGGCTCCTCTGGTGAAACGATCGCCACCTTGCCGCTCAGGGGGACGGAAACCGAGACCACCAGGTAATTCAAGGGGTCGTAGTTGTAGCTTTCATCGGCCAGGCGTACTTCCTTGCGGCCCTGGGCCATGATGCACAGCGCCGGCTGTGCCAGCACCGAACCGAATTGATGAGAGCTGCTGTGGCGCGAGACGAACAACGAGTCGATGGCCGTGGCGTAGCTGCCGTCCTCGGCGGTGTTGCGTGCAATGATCGCGGCCAGTTCCACGCGCTGCCGTTCCATCTCCGGGGCCAGGGGCGGTGGCGGGGTTTCCAGTGATGGCATGGGGCAGCCTCCGAGTGTTTGCAGTCGGCACAGCTTAAGTTTGTGCAAGAAGCGCGGGTAGGCGAATCCTGCGTAAAACTTGCCTGATCCTGCTGCTTGCGCGCGCGATAGGCAAGATCAGCCGATGCTCCTGAGCTTCACTTGCTTGAAACACCGTTGTCATGCTTTTGCCCAATGGCGCGGAGTCGGGGAGGGAGCAAAGGGCTTGTCGCAGGATTGGGCAAATCAACGGCAGAAATCGACTAACGCGCGCGAGGGCCTGCCCCGTATCGTTGATCCTGTCGCAGCCCGTCCCATGGCTGCCTCGACAACACCCTGGGAGGGTCGCACATGTCCACGCATATTCCCGTCAGTCACATGGCCTTTGTCCGAGCCCGGGCCGGGCGTTCCAAGGAGCTGGGTGCGCGCTTGAGCAGCCTGATCGAACCGTCCCGCCAGGCCTGTGGTTGCCTGCATTTTGCCCTGCAGCATTCGCAGTGCGATGCCGACCTGTGGCTGGTGTCCGGTTTCTGGAGCAGCCAGCAGGCGATGACGGCCTATTTCAATTCCCCGGCCATGGCGATCTTTGCCGAGCTGGTGCAGGACCTGGTGGTCAACAGCCTGGATTTTCATACCTTCAGTACCGTGTCGGCGCTGCAAGCCCATGGCGAATATCCGCAACTACAGCAGGCGCCGGTGCACAAGCTGGCCAGTTGAAGGTTTAGAATGGCCGACTTTTCATTGGCCAGGACTCGCAACATGGCACGCAAAGAGTTTGCACACTACGAAGCAGTTTCCGCTGTGGTTCCAGGGGAGGGGGATACAGCGCCGCCATCGCCGTCAAGGCTCTCGGCGCATCAAGCGCACCACGCTTTCATAAAGTCCTGGATGAGCAGAAATTCAAGACGGCGCATGACGCCGACCAAGCTGCCGCACAACAACTCGAACAGTTGGCCGACGTCGATCAGGACGGCGAGTTGAGCTGGAAGAGCTACTGAGTCCAAGCGCTATTTGACTGCCCCCGGGCGGTGCATCCTGAACAGAGCCTCTGGCCCCAGTTGGAAGTAATCCGCCGGCCCGCCGCCGCGCAGAATCGGCTCTGCCGCGGCGGTGTCGTAGATCCCGTCCTTGAGTAGCCACTTGGCGATATGCACGGCGACCACTTCGCCGAGGATCAGCCAGCTCGGCACCAGTTCCTTGTCCGCCCGCTGCAATTGAATGATCTGGGTGACCTTGCACTCGAAGGACACCGGGCTCTCGGCTACCCGGGGCACGCTGATGACTTTCGACGCCACGGGGGTCAGGCCGGCCAGTTCGAACTCGTTTACCTCGGCCGGGACTGCGGCGCAGCTCTGGTTCATCTGCTCGGCCAGAGGTCGGGTGGCCAGGTTCCAGGCGAACTCGCCGGTCTGCTCGATATTGTTCAGGCTGTCTTTGCGCCCGACGCTGGAGAAACCGATGATCGGTGGAATGTAGTTGAAGGCGTTGAAGAAGCTGTAGGGCGCCAGGTTCAGGCGCCCCTCGCGATCCTGGGAAGAGATCCAGCCGATGGGGCGCGGGCCGACGATGGCATTGAACGGGTCGTGGGGCAGGCCGTGGCCCAGGGCAGGTTGGTAAAAGTGGATATCGTCGGGCATGGCTCAAGGTTCCTGCTTGGGGCGAGTTAAGGGCGTCATAGTGCAGTGCGCAATCGCCCAATTCCAGCGTCCTGGCCCTTGAGCGTTCCACGCTGTGGGTGTTTTCCCCTGGCCAGAAACGACTAAGCCCGGCCAAGGCCGGGCTGTGGTGTCAGGTGCATCAATCAGCTGATGCTGGCGGAACCGGTGCGGTCGTAGCCATCGGCAGCGAAGGTAGCGGAACCGGTGCGGTCGTAGCCATCGGCAGCGAAGGTAGCAGAACCGGTGCGGTCGTAGCCATCGGCAGCGAAGGTAGCAGAACCGGTGCGGTCGTAGCCATCGGCAGCGAAGGTAGCGGACCCGGTGCGGTCGTAGCCATCAGCGGCGAAGGTAGCGGACCCGGTGCGGTCGTAGCCATCGGCAGCGAAGGTAGCGGACCCGGTGCGGTCGTAGCCGTCGGCAGCGAAGGTAGCGGAACCGGTGCGGTCGTAGCCATCAGCGGCGAAGGTGGCGGAGCCGGTGCGATCGTAGCCATCGGCGGCGAAGGTGTTGGCAGCCAGTACCGAGAGGGTCAGGGCGAGGATCAGTTTGCTTTTCATGATGGTGACTCCGGGTTCGTTGAGATGAATGCGTTGGGCTTGGTATGAATCCTACTCCGGTAAAGTTGATATAAAAGCGCAAATTAATGCTTATAAATATCTGCTTTATCGATATTTATTAGGTCGGCCCTCGCCGCCAAATACCGCGTTCAAGCCTCACTGCATAGAAGAGCCAAGTACCCACTTGGATTCATTAGCAGGCTATGCATCCAGCATTAACTGATCATTAATTGAGCAGATTGCTTGTAAGAAAATATTTCAACGATTTTTTCATCCGCGCCTTACCTGTTTTTCACCCCTTGACGTTCAGCCTCCGCGCAGGCCTGCAGTCCATAGACAGGCCGCCTTGAATGCGACCTTTGGAGCACCTTTGCGAATGAACAAGCTACCCCAGATCACCCTGGCCTTCTGGGTCATGAAAATCTGCGCGACCACCCTCGGCGAAACAGCGGGGGACCTGCTGTCGATGACCCTGAATGTGGGTTATGCCATCAGCTCGATGATTCTGATCAGTGTGTTCCTGCTGACCCTGGTCACCCAGCTGTGGTCCAAGACCTACAACCCGGTGCTGTACTGGATCGTGATCCTCTCCACCAGTACCGCCGGCACCACCATGTCGGATTTCATGGACCGCACCCTGGGCCTGGGCTATGCCAGTGGCTCGTTGATCCTGATCGGTATTCTGCTGGCGATCTTCGCGCTCTGGCGTCTGAGTGGCGACTCGCTGAACGTCAACAAGATCCAGACCTTTCGCGGCGAGATGTTCTATTGGATGGCGATCCTGTTTTCCAACACCCTGGGCACCGCCCTCGGCGACTACCTGGCGGACGATTCGGGGCTGGGCTTTGCCGGCGGGGCGCTGTTGATCGGCTTGACCATCGCCGTGGTGGTGCTGCTCAAGTACTTCACCAGGCTCTCGTCGGTGCTGTTGTTCTGGGTCGCTTTCGTATTGACCCGGCCGTTCGGCGCAACCTTGGGCGACTTCCTCACCAAACCCCACGAAAAAGGCGGCCTGGATTTCGGCACCATCGGCTCGTCGGCGGTATTGGCGGGAATCCTGCTGGTGATGATCGTGGGGGCGGCCTGGGCCCAGAACCGCGATGGGCGCCAGGGCGCAGCCGAACTTTCCTGACCTGTACAGCCTCTGTAGGAGCCGGCTTGCCGGCGAAAGCTTCCCCACAGATCGCGAAAAGCGCCCGGGCCTTGCACCCGGGCGTTGTTGTTTTCAGTCAGTCTCGATCCGCGAATGCTTGCGGGTGTCTTTCATGGTCGCGTAGACCAGCAGCGAACAGGCGATGCAGGCGGTGACGTACCAGTAGTAGCCGGTTTCCATGCCGATGCTCTTGAACCACAGGGCGATGTATTCGGCGGTACCGCCGAAGATCGACACGGTCAGTGCGTACGGCAGGCCCACGCCCAGGGCGCGGATTTCCGTAGGGAACAGCTCGGCCTTGACCACCGCGTTGATCGAGGTGTAGCCGCTGACGATGATCAGCGCCGCCATGATCAGGAAGAACGCGCCCCACCAGGTCTGGATGGTGTGCAGGGTGGTGAGGATCGGCACGGTGAACAGGGTGCCGAGGATACCGAAGGCAATCAGGATCGGGCGCCGGCCAACCTTGTCCGAGAGAGCACCGATCACCGGTTGCAGGCACATGAACAGGAACAGCGTGGCGGCGGAAATGGTGGTGGAGTCGGAGATGCTCATGCCGACAGTGTTCACCAGGTATTTCTGCATGTAGGTGGTGTAGGTATAGAAGGCCAGGGTGCCGCCCATGGTCAGGCCGACCACGGTCATCAACTCCTTGGGATGACGCATCAGGGTGCGCATCAGGCTTTCCTTGGGCTTTTCCTTCTTCTTGGTGAAGGACTCGGTTTCTTCCATGCCGCGACGCAGGTACAGGGCTACCACGGCGCAGAGGGCACCGATGCCGAACGGAATCCGCCAGCCCCAGGACTGCAGTTCCTCGGTGGTCAGAATGTTCTGCAGCACGATCAGCACCGCCAGGGCGATGAGCTGGCCGGAGATCAGGGTCACGTACTGGAAGCTGGAGAAGAAGCCACGACGTTCCTTGGTCGCCATCTCGCTGAGGTAGGTGGCCGAGGTACCGTATTCACCGCCTACCGACAGGCCCTGCATCAGGCGCGCCAGCACCAGCAGGATGGGGGCGCCGACGCCGATGGTTTCGTAACCCGGGGTCAGGGCGATGATCAGCGAGCCGAAGCACATCAGCAGCACCGAGGCCATCAAGGCGGCCTTACGCCCTTTGCGGTCGGCATACAGCCCCATCAGCCAGCCACCGATCGGGCGCATCAGGAAGCCCACGGCGAAGATCGCGGCGGTGTTCAGCAGTTGGGCAGTGGTGTCGCCCTTGGGGAAGAAGACTTTGGCGAAGTACAGCGAGAAGGCGGCGTAGACGTACCAGTCGTACCACTCGACCATGTTGCCCACGGAACCGCTGAAGATCGACTTAAGGCGGCTGGCGGTGGTCTTTTCTGTGGCGGGCGCAGCCGCCGACCCGGCAGGCAGGGTATTAGAGATATCCATGAAGGACCCTTCTATTCATTGTTTTTGTGGAGTGCGCGCGAGCGCAGCCTGCTGGGGCTATAGCAGGACCTGTGCCAAGGGCGAGAAGCCCGGGCTAGAGGGGGGGAGGCGGGAGTGATGAGCGGAAATCCGCCTATCGGCACCTTGCGGGTAAGCGGGAAATTGCCGAAAGCGGCCGTGCCCCTGGGCATGTGGGCGAAGGCGTCGATGGGGGGCCGGGCTTGAGGGCTGATTCTCCGGCAAGCCGGGTCCTATAGGGGTTACTCCTCCTTGAGGAACTGTTCCCTGGTCAGTCCATGGCGCTGCATCTTTTCGTTAAGAGTCCGGCGGGGCAGTTGCAGCTCGTTGAGCACCGCCTTGATATCACCCTTGTGCCGGCTCAGGGCCGCGCGCAGGCATTGGGCCTCGAAGGCTTCCTGCTGCGCCGCCAGGGACTGGCCGGGTTCGATGGCGTCGGGTTCCGGCTCGCCCAGGCCCAGCACCTGGCGCTCGGCGGCGTTGGCCAGCTCGCGCACGTTGCCCGGCCAGTCGTGGCTGAGCAGGCGGCTCAGTTGCGCGCCGCTCAAGGGCGCGACGCTGCGCCCCAGGCGTTCCCCGGCATTCTGGGCAAAGTGCTCGTAGAGCAGTGGGATGTCCTCGCGGCGCTCGCGCAATGGTGGCAGGCGCAGTTCAGCCACGGTCAGGCGGTAGGCCAGGTCTTCACGGAAACGCCCGGCACGGGCCTCGTCCAGCAGGTCGGGCTTGGTGGCGGCGATGATCCGCAGGTCGACCTTGATGCTCTGGTTGGAACCCAGGCGTTCCAGCTTCTGCTCCTGCAACACCCGCAGCAGCTTGACCTGCTGGGCCAGGGGCATGCTTTCGATCTCGTCGAGAAACAGCGTGCCGCCGTCGGCGTATTCCAGCTTGCCGATGCGTTTGCCCTGGGCGCCGGTGAAGGCGCCGCTTTCATGGCCGAACAGCTCGGCCTCGAACAACTGCTCGGGGATCGCCGCGCAGTTCAGGGCGACGAAGGGCTTGCCGGCCCGCGGGCCGAAGTCGTGCAGGCAGCGGGCAATCAGTTCTTTGCCGCTGCCGGTCTCGCCGCGGATCAGCACGTTGACCGGCAGGGCTGCCAGTTCCAGTACCTGGCGGCGCAGGGTCTGCAAGGCCCTGGAGACCCCCAGCAAGGTGGCGTCGAGCTTGGCCCGGCTGTCGGCCTGTTGGTGCAGGCGGCGGTTTTCCAGGACCAGGCGGCGCTTGTCCAGGGCCCGGCGCAGGCTGCTGAGCAGGGTGTCGGGGCTGAAGGGTTTTTCCAGGAAGTCGTAGGCCCCGTCGCGCATGGCTTCCACCGCCATGGGCACATCGCCGTGGCCTGTGAGCAGGATGATCGGCAGGTCCGGGTCCAGGCGCTGGACCTGGGCCAGCAGTTCCAGGCCACTGATGCCGGGCATGCGCACATCACTGAGGATCACCCCGGGAAAGTTCTTCGGCAGTTGCGCCAGACAGTCCTCGGCCCGGCTGAACAGCTGGACCTCGAAGCCCGACAGGCTCAGCCACTGCTCGACGGCGGTACGGATGCTGGCTTCGTCGTCCACCACGATCACTGAGTTCAGCATTGGATATGGGCCTCCAGGTCGATGGGCAGGCTCAGGGTGAACACCGCCCCTTGCTCCTGGTTGGCCACGCTCAGGCGGCCACCCAGCTCGTGGACTATGGCATAGGACACCGCCAGCCCCAGCCCCAGGCCATCACCCACCGGTTTGGTGGTGAAGAATGGATCGAAGACGCTCAGCAAGTGTTCCTCGGCAATGCCGCCGCCGTTGTCGGCCACCCGCAGTTGCCAGAGCTGGTCTTCGGCTTCGAGACTGATCTCCAGGCGCTTGTGCGGTTTGTCCTGCATGGCGTCCAGGGCATTGCGCAGCAGGTTGATCAGCACCTGTTCCAGGCGGATGGCGTCGCCCCGGACCCAGGCTGGGCGGGTCAGTTGCAGCACCACTTCGACGTCTTCAGCACGCAGCCGGGCTTCCAGCAAGTGCAGCGACTGGTCCACCACAGCGGTCAGGTCCAGGCGTTCTCGCAGGCCACTGGGGCTCTTGCGGGCGAAGGTCTTGAGATGGCTGGTGAGGGCGGCCATGCGGGTCAGCATGTCGTCCAGTGGGCGCAGGGCTTTGTAGGCTTCGTCCACCCTGCCGTGATCCAGCAACAGCCTGAGGGTTGCCAGCTGCATGCGCTGGGTGGTCAGGGGCTGGTTGATTTCGTGGGCCAGGGCGGCGGACATCTGCCCCAGGGCCGCGAGCTTGGCCGATTGCACCAGGCCTTCCTGGGCGGTGCGCAGATCGCGGGTACGTTCCTCCACCAGTTGCTCCAGCTCCTGGCGATTGCGCTGGCGGACTTTCCCCAGGCGCCAGCGCTGGTTGAGGAACAGCAGCAGGAACACCAGGGTCAGCCAGGCACCGGCGGCGGCAAGCCCGGCATTGCGGGTTTCCTCGAAGGCATTCGGCGGTTTGCGCAGCAGGTGCAGGGTCCAGCCTTCGGCGGCCAACGGCAGGGACTCCCAGAGGTAGCTGGCGCGGCCCTCGGGGCCTTCGACCCGGGCCAGGCTGCTGTTGTCGTCAAAGCGTTGCAGCGTCTGGTGCTGCAGCGGGGTCAGGGGCTGTTTGTCGTACTGGCGGGTGAGCTTGATTTCTTCCAGGTCGTTGCTCGACAGCGGCTGCAAGTGCCGGTAGCGCCAGCCTGGCTGGTTGGCGATGAACACAATGCCCCGGGCATCGCTGACCAGCAGGGTGTCGTTGCCCTGGCTCCATTCATGTTCCAGCTCGGGGAATTCCAGCTTCACCACCATGGCCCCGAGGAAGTCCTGGTTGTCGGCCTTGACTGCGCTGGCCAGGAAATACCCCGGGATGCCGCTGGTCACGCCCACCGCGTAGAAGCGCCCGCTGCCCTGGCTGCGGGTCTGCTTGAAGTAGGGGCGAAAGCCGTAGTTGTGGCCCACGTAGCTGCTGGGCAGGCGCCAGTTGCTGGCGGCCACGGCCAGGCCCTCATGGTTCAGCAGCTCCAGGGTCGAGGAGCGGGCCGCGCCATTGATCTTTTCCAGCTTGCGGTTCAATGCGTCCTGGGTTTCGGTGGCCACCGGCCCCTGCAGCGCCGCGCGCAGTTCCGGGTCCAGGGCCAGGACCGCCGGCAGGGCGCGATAGCGTTCGATCAGGGTATGCAGCGAGTTGGCATACAGCCCCAACTGCTCATTGGCACGGGCGGCTTCCTCCACCAGCGTCTGCCGTTCTGCATGGCGCATGGCCAGGCCGGCGCTGAGCACGGTGCCAGCAAGAATCACCAGGATATAGAACGTCAAGCGGAGGGGGCGAGAGATCTGGGCCATGAGTCGGGGCAGGCTGCAATGGGGGCGGGAACGATAGCATGAGCGCCGGGGCTAACGTTGATCGCGGACAGTGTCGGGAAAGGGCGGTGCATAAAAAAAGCGGCGGGCCATTCAATGAACAGCACCGCCGCCTGGGCCGAACGGAGGAAGGGCTTACTGCACTTCTACCGCCAGGCTGTCACTGATCTTCTTCTGCCAGATGGCGGGACCTGTGATGTGCACCGACTCGCCCTTGCTGTCGACGGCGACGGTCACCGGCATGTCCTTGACCTCGAATTCGTAGATCGCTTCCATGCCCAGTTCGGCAAAGGCCAGGACCTTGGACTTCTTGATCGCCTGGGCTACCAGGTAGGCAGCACCGCCGACGGCCATCAGGTACACGGCCTTGTTGTCCTTGATCGCTTCGATCGCGGTCGGGCCGCGCTCGGACTTGCCGATCATGCCCAGCAGGCCGGTCTGCTCGAGGATCTGGCGGGTGAACTTGTCCATCCGCGTGGCGGTGGTCGGGCCAGCCGGGCCGACCACTTCGTCACCGACCGGATCGACCGGGCCGACGTAGTAGATGAAGCGACCCTTGAGGTCCACCGGCAGGGTTTCGCCTTTGTTCAGCATCTCGACCATGCGTTTGTGCGCAGCGTCGCGGCCGGTGAGCATCTTGCCGTTGAGCAGTACGGTTTCGCCCGGCTTCCAGCTTTGCACTTCTTCCGGGGTCAGGGTGTCGAGGTTGACCCGACGGGCCGACGGGCCGGCTTCCCAGACGATTTCCGGGTAGGCGTCCAGCGGTGGCGCTTCCAGGCTCGCCGGGCCGGAGCCATCCAGTACGAAGTGCGCGTGACGGGTGGCGGCGCAGTTGGGGATCATGCACACCGGCAGGGAAGCGGCGTGGGTCGGGTAGTCCATGATCTTCACGTCGAGCACGGTGGTCAGGCCACCGAGGCCCTGGGCGCCGATGCCCAGCTGGTTGACCTTCTCGAACAGCTCCAGGCGGATCTCTTCGATGCGGTTCTGCGGGCCACGGGCTTTGAGCTCGTGGATGTCGATGGATTCCATCAACACTTCCTTGGCCATCACTGCCGCTTTCTCGGCGGTGCCGCCGATACCGATGCCTAGCATGCCCGGTGGGCACCAGCCGGCGCCCATGGTCGGAACGGTCTTGAGTACCCAGTCGACGATCGAGTCGGACGGGTTGAGCATGGCCATCTTCGATTTGTTCTCGGAGCCGCCGCCCTTGGCCGCCACGTCCACTTCCACGGTGTTGCCCGGGACGATGGAGTAGTGGATCACCGCGGGGGTGTTGTCCTTGGTGTTTTTCCTGCTACCTGCCGGGTCGGCCAGGATGGAGGCGCGCAGGACGTTTTCCGGCAGGTTGTAGGCGCGACGCACGCCCTCGTTGATCATGTCGTCCAGGCTCATGGTGGCGCCGTCCCAGCGCACGTCCATGCCCACGCGCACGAATACCGTGACGATGCCGGTGTCCTGGCAGATCGGCCGGTGGCCGGTGGCACACATGCGCGAGTTGATCAGGATCTGCGCTATGGAATCACGGGCAGCCGGCGATTCTTCCCGCAGGTAGGCCTCGTGCATCGCCTGGATGAAGTCCACGGGGTGGTAGTAGGAAATGAACTGCAGGGCGTCGGCAACGCTCTGAATCAGGTCGTCTTGCTTGATCACGGTCATGAGTCGCGCTCCTCTAAAAGACGGGAACATTTAATAAGGTGCCTGCACTTGGGTGCATCGGTCGGATGCAGGCACCTTCTAAGGCACGCCGGACAGACAACTGGCGCGACGCTAAAAAGGCGCGGCAGTATACCTCGCCTGGGGGTTGGGTACACCCGCCGGCCGGGCCAACCAAAGTCGCCCATCGGATGGGCACTGTTCTTGCCTGAGTCGGCGCTGAAACCTGGCGACGGGGTTTTAAATTTGAATAGTCATTTGCCGGGCTCAGCACTAAAGTGGCAAGTGGCCTGCAGGGTAGGAAACTCTTTAAGCCTCCTTTCTCACGGTGAGTCAACGATTGACCCATAAAGCCATCCAGAGCCTGTTATTCAAGCGCTTCGCCATTGCCGCGGGCACTTACGCACTGATCCTGCTGCTGTTCTGGCTGGCCGTCGTCACGGGGCATTCCCGTGCTTCGAGCGGCAGCGCGCTGCTGGGCACTGGCCTGGTGCTGGCCAGCCAGGCGCTGCTGTGCTGGGTGTTCGTCAGCGGACGCAACCTGCAGTTCGCCGACCCCAGCCTGACCGAAGTCCAGGTGGTGCTGGGCATCGCCTGGCAGACCTGGCTGATGGCCCATCTGGATCAGGCCCGCGGGGTGTTCCTGGTGTTCTACCTGCTGCCGTTGCTGTTCGGCCTGTTTCACCTCTCCCGCCGGGCCTATCTGCGCAGCGCGGCGCTGATCTTCTTTTGCTTTGCCGCGGTCAACCTGTGGGACGGCTATCGCCTGCTCCTCGGTGATCCGCAACTGGCCGCACTGCAGGTCTGCGTGCTGCTGGTGATGCTGGTGTGGATGTGCCTGTATGCCGCCTATGTCCAGGCTTCGCGCTCACGCATGCGCCAGCGGCGCTTTGCCTTGCAGGCCCATCAGGACACGCTGCGAGGCATGATGCGACAGCTGGAGGACCTGGTAGCCACCGATGAACTGACCGGCCTGTTCAACCGCCGGCATTTCCTGCGCATTGCCAGCCGCGAGCTGCAAGCCATGGATCAGGAGCAAGTGCATGGGCTGGCGCTGATCGACCTGGATCATTTCAAGCGCATCAACGATCTCCACGGCCATGCTGCCGGCGACCAGGTACTGCAGGCCTTCGCCGCGGTGGCCACGGCTTGCCTGCGCGATGGTGACGTATTGGCCCGTTACGGTGGCGAGGAATTCGTGGTACTGCTGCCCGAGTGTGACGCCGAGCGCCTGACCTCCTGCTGCGAGCGTTTGCGCCTGGCGTTCACCGAAGTGCAACTGGTGGGCCTTAACGTACGAGACCTGAGCCTGTCGGCGGGGATGACCCTGCTGCGGGCCGGCGACGATCTGGACCATGCCCTGCAACGCGCCGATCAGGCGCTGTATCGGGCCAAACGCGACGGTCGCAATCGTTGCTCTGCAGCCTGGGAAAACCTCGATGCCTGAATTGACCGTTGGCAGCCGGTGCTGGCCGGTGGCGCCTGGAAGCAACCTGCTGGATGCCCTGAATCAGGCTGGCGTGACGGTGCCCTACAGTTGCCGCGCCGGTAGTTGCCATGCCTGCCTGGTGCATTGTGTCCAGGGCTTGCCCAGCGATAGCCGGCCGGATGCCTTGAGCGACGAACAGCGCCGGCTCGGCTGGCGCCTGGCTTGCCAGTGCCAGGTGGTGGAGGACCTGCACGTCGAGACCTTCGACCCTGTGCGTGATGGCCTGCCTGCGACGGTGAGCGGCCTGGACTGGTTGTCGAGCTCGGTCCTGCGCCTGCGCCTGCAGCCGCAGCGGCCCTTGCGTTACCGCGCCGGCCAGCATCTGGTGCTGTGGGCCGCCGGCCAGATCGCCCGGCCTTATTCCCTGGCCAGCCTGCCGGAAGACGACCGCTTTCTGGAGTTCCACCTGGATTGCCGGCATCCGGGCCAGTTCAGCGATGCGGCGCGCCAGTTGCAATTGGGCGACCCGATGCGCCTGGGGGAGTTGCGGGGCGGCGCCTTGCACTACGATCCGGACTGGCAGCAGCGCCCACTCTGGCTACTGGCCGCGGGAACCGGCCTGGCGCCGCTGTTCGGCATACTGCGCGAGGCCTTGCGCCAGGATCACCAGGGCCCTATCCGTATCATTCACCTGGCCCATGACAGCAGTGAGCATTACCTGGCCAAACCCCTGGCGGCCCTGGCGGCGAACCGGGCCCAGCTGTCCGTCGAGCTGTGGACCGGGGCCGAGCTGACAGCCGCTTTGGCGCAACTGCGGCTTGTTTCCCGGCAAACCCAGGCCTTACTCTGCGGTCACCCTGACAGTGTCGAAGCCTTCGCCCGGCGCCTGTACCTGGCGGGGCTGCCGCGCAATCAACTGCTGGCCGATGTGTTCCTGCCCCGCGGTTGAGCGCTGATTCTTCCAGAGCGAGATCCCCATGACCGATGCCATCGAGTTGCAACGTGAGGGCGGGCTGCTGACCCTGCGCCTGAACCGTCCCGACAAGAAAAACGCCTTGACCCGCGCCATGTACGCTCGCCTGGCCGACGCCCTGAGCGAGGCCGATGGCGATCCCGAGATCAACGCCGTGATGATCTGCGGCAGCAGCGAATGCTTTACCGCCGGCAATGACATCGCCGACTTCCTCCAGCAACCGCCCCGGACCTCGACAGCCCGGTGTTTCGCTTCATGCGCAGCCTTGTGCAATGTCGCAAGCCGGTGGTGGCCGCAGTGGCCGGCGCGGCAGTAGGCATCGGCACCACGATGCTGCTGCATTGCGATCTGGTCTATGTCAGTCGCGATGCACGGCTGCGCATGCCGTTCGTCAACCTGGGGCTGTGCCCGGAATTTGGTTCGAGCCTGATCCTGCCGCGCTTGCTGGGGCAGGCCAAGGCGGCGGAGTTGCTGTTGCTGGGCGAAGGCTTCAGTGGCGAACAGGCCGCCGCCTGGGGGATTGCCAGCGCCGCCCTGGGGGATGGTGTGGCCACCTTGGCCAAGGCCCGGGAGGCGGCCTTGCGTTTCAGCCAGTTGGCGCCCGAAGCGGTGCAGGTGAGCAAGCGCCTGATGAAGGCGCCGGGCCGCGAGCAACTGCGCCAGGTCATTGAGCAAGAGGGCGTGGAATTCACCCGGCGCCTGCAGTCCCCGGAAGCCATCGCCGCGTTGTCCGGGTTTCTCAGCAAGGGCTGAAGCCCTGGAAAGCGGTTTCACGCGGGCATGAAAAAGCCCCGGTGTTTTCGGCACCGGGGCTTTTTGTTCAGCAAGGCGAAGACTCAGACCATCGGGTCGCCCACGTGCAGGATCTTCATGCCGTTGGTGCCGCCGGTGGTGTGGTAGCTGTCGCCCTTGGTGAGAATCACCCAGTCGCCTTTCTCTACGACACCGCGCTTGAGCAGCTCATCGATCGCTGCCTGGCTGACCTGCTCGGGCGGCAGGGAAGCCGGGTCGAACGGGATGGTGTAGACGCCACGGAACATGGCTGCGCGAGCCTGGGTTTCGCGGTGCGGGGAGTAGGCGTAGATCGGCACCGAGGAGCGGATGCGCGACATGATCAGCGGGGTGTAGCCACTTTCGGTCAGGGCGATGATCGCCTTCACGCCCGGGAAGTGGTTGGCGGTGTACATGGCAGCCAGGGCGATGCTCTGGTCGCAGCTTTCGAACACCTTGCCCATGCGGTGGCTGGAGGTCTTGCTGGTGGGGTGCTTTTCCGCACCGACGCAGATCCGCGCCATGGCCTGCACCGCTTCCAGCGGGTAGGCACCGGCGGCGCTTTCCGCCGAGAGCATCACCGCATCGGTGTAGTCGAGCACGGCGTTGGCCACGTCGGACACTTCGGCGCGGGTCGGCATCGGGTTCTGGATCATCGACTCCATCATCTGGGTCGCAACGATCACCGCCTTGTTGTGGCGACGGGCGTGCAGAATGATTTTCTTCTGGATGCCCACCAGCTCGGCGTCGCCGATTTCCACGCCCAGGTCGCCACGGGCAACCATGACCGCGTCGCTGGCCTTGATCAGGCCGTCGAGGGTTTCGTCGTCGGCCACCGCTTCGGCGCGTTCGATCTTCGCTACCAGCCAGGCAGTACCACCGGCTTCGTCACGCAGCTTGCGCGCGTATTCCATGTCGGCGGCGTCCCGTGGGAAGGACACGGCCAGGTAATCGACTTCCATCTCGGCCGCGAGCTTGATATCGGCCTTGTCTTTCTCGGTCAGGGCCGGAGCGGTCAGGCCACCACCACGACGGTTGATGCCCTTGTGGTCGGACAGCGGGCCGCCGATGGTCACCACGCAATGCAATTCGGTGGCGGTGGCGGTTTCCACACGCATCACCACGCGGCCGTCGTCCAGCAGCAGCTCGTCGCCCACACCGCAGTCCTTGACCAGATCCGGGTAGTCGATGCCGACGATATCCTGGGTGCCTTCGGTCAGCGGATGGCTGGTGGAGAAGGTGAACTTGTCACCGATCTTCAGCTCGATGCGCTTGTTGGCGAATTTGGCGATGCGGATCTTCGGGCCCTGCAGGTCGCCGAGGATGGCCACGAAGCGGCCGTGCTTGGCTGCCAGGTCGCGGACCAGTTTGGCGCGAGCCTTGTGCTCGTCCGGAGTGCCGTGGGAGAAGTTCAGACGGGCAACATCCAGGCCCGCGAGAATCAGCTGTTCGAGAACTTCCGGCGAGTTACTGGCCGGGCCAAGGGTGGCAACGATTTTGGTACGACGAACGGACATGCACGGACTCCTGAGTTCAAGCGCAACGAGAGGCTACTATGCTCCGAAGTTGTAGTCATTGTTCGTTTGCACTACTTATTGCTTTGTTTGTTTACCGCAACAACCTTGAAGATTTTTGCCGATGAGTCGATACACTGCACAAGACAGGAGATACCCCATGCGATTCGTACTCATTGCTGCCCTGGCCGTCAGTGTTGTCGGCTGTACCCGCTGGTCCATGGACCATCATTTGAATAACGCCTACCGCGCTTATGACCGCGGCAACTGCGAGAGCGTGATGCTCGAGTTGAGCCAGGTCGACCGTGACAGCCGTGCCCGTCGCTACATCCAGCCGGAAGTGTCGATGCTGCGCGGGCAATGCCTGGAGCGCCAGAAGTTGTTCGTCGATGCCGCGCAGACCTACCAGTTCATCATTACCCAGTACCCCACCAGCGAGTACGCGTTTCGCGCCCGGGCTCGCCTGGATACCCTGCAACAGTTGGGGCACTACCCGGCAAATGGCGCCGCTCAAGTTCGTCGCACGGCGTTGTAAAAGAGATTCACTAGGGGGCGGTGTAATTGCCCCTCGTGCTTGAGCTAACATCTGCACAGGCTGTTCGAAAACTGCCCCGGCCCGGCTGGTGGCAGTGGCGTTGGAATCCTTCTGGCAGTCTTCCTCGCGCATCGAATCCGGGAGGGCGGGCCGATATCAGGGCCTGTTCCGAAGCACTAGTGCGGTCATGCTTAATGACCTTTCATAGCGATACCCAGCATGTTCATGGAACCTCGGATCGAGCGGCACCAACTGCCGTCCTTTTTAAAAGTATTCAATCGTTTCACCGACAAGCCGGTGGGTTTCCTTGGCAACCTGTCGGCCGACGGGCTGATGCTGATCAGCCAGTTGCCGATGCTGATCGGTGCCGAATTCGACTTGCGGGTGAAAGTCCCCGGCGGTGACGGCCAGGTGCAGTTCATCGACTTCAGCGCCTGCTGCCTCTGGTGCCATGAGGACCTGACGCCGCACCACTACGACAGCGGTTTCAGCCTGTTGCGGGCCGGTGCGGAGTTTGTCGAGCTGGAGCAGGCGTTGCGTCATTACTTCAGCTTTCACCCGTTGCAGACCTCGGCCTGAGGCGCTCGGCAGCAGTTACAGGCTGCCGGCTTTCTTCCAGCTCAGATAGCGGCTGACCAGTTCGGCCCCCAGTTCTCCCGGGCGAGCGTCGAGCAGGGCGACGCCGTGGGCGCTCAGGCGTTCGTGCAGCTCGGCGCGGCTGTTCAAGTAGTTCACCGTCGCGCTGTAGGCCAGGGCTTCGGGCAGGGTTTGCACCGGGCTCTGGCGCAACTGGTCGAGCACCTCTTCGCGCAGGCTGGCCACCAGCACCCGATGCTGGCGGCCGATGCGCTTGACCGCCGTCAGCAGTTCCTGGTCATCCTCGTCCCGCAGGTTGGTAATCAGCACCACCAGTGCCCGGCGTTTCTGCCGGGCCAGCAGCTCGCTGGCGGCGGCCTGGTAATCGGCGGGGCGCTGGCTGGTGTCCAGGTCGTAGACGCCATTGAGCAGCACGCTCAACTGGGCCGAGCCCTTGACCGGTGCAAGGTAGCGCGAGCGTTCCCCGGCAAAGCTGTACAGGCCCACCGCATCGCCCTGGCGCAGGGCGACATAGCTCAGCAGCAGGCAGGCATTGAGGGCGTGGTCGAAGTGCGCCAGCTCGCCATCCTGGCTGCGCATGCGGCGCCCACAGTCGAGCATGAAGATGATCTGCTGGTCGCGTTCGTCCTGGTACTCCCGGACGATGGGCGCGCGTTGGCGGGCCGTGGCCTTCCAGTCGATCTGCCGCAGGCTGTCGCCTTCGCGAAACTCCCGCAGTTGGTTGAACTCCAGGCCCAGGCCGCGGCGTTGCCGCTGGCGCACACCGAGTTGGCTGAGCCAGTTGTCCACCGCCAGCAATTGTGCGCCGTAGAGCCGGGCGAAGTCCGGGTAGACCCGGGTGCTGTCGTGCACCTTGAGCAGGCGCCTGGCGCTCCATAATCCGAGAGGGCTGGGCAGGCTGACTTCGCACTGGTCGAAATTGAAGTGGCCGCGCTGCAGTGGGCGCACGTTATAGCCGATCCGGCTGACCTGCCCCGGCTCCAGGCGCGTGGACTGCGGCAGGTGCTCGAAGCCCAGGCCCTGGGGCGGGTGGTCGAACAGTTGCACATCCAGTGGTTGCCGGTAGTCGTGCAGGATCTCCAGTTGCACCTCGCTCCAGCGGCCCAGGGGCAGGCTGCCGGGTAGCTGGCGCTGGATCTGCGGCGAGGCCACGCGCAGCAGGCGCAGGGCGTCCAGCAATGCCAGCAGCAACAACGCCAGCAGCAGGCCCCAGGCAATCGAGTCCAGGCGCGGCAGGGCCTCGCTGCCCAGGGCGCGGGCGGCGCCGAGCAGGGTGTACAGGCCGGTCAAAGTACCCAGCCAGATCAACAGCAGACGGGTCGGCTTCATTGGCGTGGGCGGCTCACAGGCGCGGTGCCGGAATCTGTTCGAGCATCTGCTTGAGCACCTGTTCCACCGACAGGCCTTCGATGTCCAGCTCCGGGGCGACCCGTACTCGATGCCGCAGCACGGCCATGGCGCAGCCCTTGATGTCATCGGGAATCACGAATTCGCCGCCACGCAGCAGGGCCCGGGCACGAGCGCCGCGTACCAGGGCAATGGAGGCGCGGGGGCCGGCGCCCAGGGTCAGGCCTGGCCAACTGCGGGTGGCCCGGGCCAGGCGCACGGCATAATCGAGCACCTGCTCGTCCAGGGGCAGTTCGCTGGCGATGCGCTGCAGGGCCAGTACGTCCTTGGCCTGGAGTACGGTGCGCAGAGGCTGTACGTCGAGCATGTCGGCGCGGGTCGAGCGCGTCACCTGGCGGACCATGGTCAGTTCTTGTTCGGCATCCGGGTAGTCCATGCGCAGCTTGAGCATGAAGCGATCCAGCTCGGCCTCCGGCAGCGGGTAGGTGCCTTCCTGTTCGATGGGGTTCTGGGTAGCCAGGACCATGAACGGCTGGGCGATGGGCAGCGCTCGGCCTTCGAGGGTGACCTGACGTTCCTGCATGGCTTCCAGCAGGGCGGCCTGGGTCTTGGCCGGCGCGCGGTTGATCTCGTCCGCCAGCAGCAGGTTGGTGAACAGCGGGCCCTTGCGCAGCTTGAACTGCTCGGTCTGCAGGTCGTATACCGCATGCCCGGTGACGTCGCTGGGCATCAGGTCGGGGGTGAACTGGATGCGCGCGAACTCGCCGCCAAAGCAGCGGGCCAGGGCTCGTACCAGCAGGGTCTTGCCGAGCCCGGGTACGCCTTCGAGCAGCACATGGCCGCCAGCGATCAGGGCGGTCAGCACATCATCGATGACCGCTTCCTGGCCGATCACCGCCTTCTGCAGTTCCAGGCGCACCGCCTGAGCCAGCTGGCTGGCCCGCTGGCGCTGCTGGGCAGCATGGACCTGAGGCTGTGGAGCCTCGGAAGGCTCGGGGAATTCGATCGGTTGTTCGCTCATAGGGCATTCCTGAGAGTTTGCAGGCGGGCGACCTGGTGGCTGAAATCAACGCTGGAAAGGCGCTGTCCGGACAAGGGTTGCAGGGCCTGTCGAATGGCCTCGACAGGTTGTTGGCTGAGCAGGGCCAGCACGTCCCACTGGGCCTCGGCCGGCAATTGCTCGAAGCCCGGGTGACGGCGCCGTGCACGGCGCCGGATATCCAGTTGCAGGGCCTGCAGCAACGCACCCTGGCCAGCATGGCGCAGCAGGAAGTCGGCACTGGCCCGCAGGTGTTCACGCAGTTGGCGCCGCGCCTTGGGGGCTGGAGCCAGCAACGGCCCGTGGCGCATGCCGGCCTGCCAGAGCCACAGGCCGAGCAGCAGGGCCAGGGCTACCAGCGCCTGGGGGAAATAGCGCCAGAGCAACTGCCAGAGGTCCGGGTGATCGGTATTGAACAGCAGCGTCACAGCGCTATCGGTATTGAGGTACCACAGCAGCCAGGCGTTGTCGTACAGGCCGATGGCGGGGGCTTTCCAGATATCGGCATCGGTGAGCACGATGACCGCGCCCTTGCCGTATTCAAGCTGGATCATGTGGGTCGCCACGCCGCTGTTGGCCCAGGACTGCGCCAGGCTTTGCGGGTCGTCCAGGTGGAAGTCGGTGTCGAAACTGATGTAGGCCGGAGCCTGTTCGTCTTCCAGGTAGACCTTGGTCAGCTTCGGATAGGCATCGTCGGCTTCCGGCTCCGGTGGCTCGTCAAGGTCCTGGCTGAGCTGCTGGTGGATCTGCACCTGGTCCAGCAGCAGGTCGCCGCTCTTCTGGCTGTCCTCGTCCCACAGGGCCTCGGCGACGAAGAGCAGGCGGCCGCCGGCGCGGGCCCACTCCAGGAGCTGGTCGACCTGGGGCGGGCTCATGTTCGAGCGCTCCCCCAGCAGCAACAGGCTGTTGCCGGCCGGGGGCAAGCTGGCCAGGACATCCAGGCTATTGGCGTGTTGTACCTTGAGGCCACGTTCACGCAGGAACATCTCGGCCGCCAGGTAGGGGTTGGCCCGGGCCTCGGGGGAGGGGCCGTGATCGACCAATTCCTGATAGGGCGTGGCATGGCGATACAGGTAATAGCCGCCGGCCCCGAGCACCAGAGCCAGGAGCAGGACCAGGCCGCCCCACAGGTAGCGCTTCATGGCTGTGCTCCGGGGCCGAACAGGCTGCGCCAGGCGCCGCACAGTTGTGGTTGCAGGTCGGCGCCGGGTACCTGATGACCGTACGCCATGTTCTGCCAGTGGCGGGTCAGGCTGATGCTGAAGGCCTCCAATTGTGGCTGCTGCAGCGCCTTGATGCGCTCCAGCACCTGGCCTTCGGTATCGGCCACGCTGAGGGGCAGGTGGAAGTCTTCCAGCAAGCGGCTGAGCAGCGCCCGGTACAGCAGGCCCAGGGCCTCCCGGGGCTGGCTGGCCCAGAGTTCAGCGGCGCGGGCAGCGACATCGGCGGGCAGGGTTTCGCTGCTGACTTCCAGCCCGAACAACTGCTGGGGCATGGCCGCGGGGCGTTTCTTGCGCGGCAGCGGACGACGGCTGACGAAGGCCTGCAGCCAATCGCGGTAGCGCCAGATCAGCCAGCCCAGAGCCGCCAGCAGCAACCCCCAGAGCAGAATCTCCAGGCCCTTGGCGACCCCGCCGAAACTGTCCTTGCCGAGGCTTTCCAGCAGGTTCTTGAGCCAGCCTGGAGGCTTGCCCTTGGCGTCCTTCTTCTGGGTTTGCTCGTCACCGAAACGGTAGCGAGTGACCGACTCCTGGTTCTTGAAGGGGGGCTTGTCCAGGATGGCCTGGATGCTGTCCCTGGAGGCCTTGCTGGTCAGCGGTTGCTGCAGCAGCCGCGGGGTCTCGGGGCCGGCCGCGGAACTGCTGGGGGCTGCGGCCCAGAGCGCTTGGGTCGGTGCCAGGAGCAGCAGGCCGGCGAGCAAGAGCAGCGTGCTGGCACCGGTCAGGCGCTGGCGCAGGCGACGGAATACCAGCTCGATGTCCCAGGCCTCCAGCTCGGTGCGTCGGTTCAGGTACAGGCTGAAACCGCAGGCCACGTAGATCGGCTCCCAGATCACCAGGACCAGGGCGTAGAAGACGTTGGTCAGGTGTTCCAGCCACAGCCAGTCCTGTTGGGCGGCGATCATCAGGCTCTGCCAGCTCCAGTCCACTTCGACCTGTTGTGGCAGCAGCAGGTAGAACAGCACCATCAGGCCAATCCACAGGGCGCCTTCCAGGTGCATGCCAATCAGGGTCAGCCAGCGCGCGGCACCGGCATTTTTCTGTAGCAGCACCGCCAGGCGTTGTTGCCGGGCGTCGGCGCTCAGGCCTTCAAGTTGTACCACCGGCAAGGTGAAGCTGCGGCTCATGCTGAAGCGGCGCCAGGTCAGGCTGGCCAGCAGTTGCGGCTTGAGCAGGCGAGGCCATTGTTTCAGCGCTTGCCCCAGGCTGGGTGTTTCGCCGAACAGGGCTTTAGACAGAATAAACAGCGGCAGGCGTTCGAAGGCCGGCTTCAGCCACCAGAACAGCAGGATCGCCAGCGACGGCGATTCCCAGAGCAGCAGGCTCAGCAGGGCGAACACTGGCAGGCTGACGATGGCCCAACTGGTCATCAGCAAGCGCCGATGACGCTGGCTCAGTAGTACGCCCAGGTCCATGGCCTCCCAGGCGCTGCGGGGGCGGATCACCACGCTGGCATCACTCAGGCGCATGGGATTCACGTCCGGCCAGGGTCAGGTAGGCCGCCACCAGGCCCCAAAGGGCACTGCCGACGCTGTATTTGACCCAGGCGGCCGGCCAGGTCATGGAGGACCAGTAGGCTTCGACAAAGGCGGCGATCAGCAAGAAGCCGATGACGCCGTAGATCAGTTGCACGCTGACGCGCGCGGCTTGCAGCAGGGCTTCGCCGCGGGTCAGGCGGCCCGGCGCGATCAACGCCCAGCCAAGCTTCAGCCCGGCGGCGCCAGACAGGGCAATGGCGCTGAGTTCAAAGGCGCCGTGGCCGATCACGAACGGCCAGAAGGTCTGGCCGAAGCCGATCTGGGTCAGGTGGCCGGCAATGGCGCCGATCATCAGGCCGTTGAAAAACAGGAAGAACACACTGCCCACGCCGAACAGCAGGCCGCTGGCAAAGGTCTGAAAGGCGATCCCGATGTTGTGCATGATGTAGTAGCCGAACATCACCCAGTCTTCGCTCGAGGCCCGTTCGGCGGCCCGCCCCAGGCGCCCGGCGGTAGGGTCGTACATGCTCTGCATCTCGCTGACTTGCTGCGGGCTCACCAGGCTGTAGATCAGATCGGGAAACAGGTACACCAGCACCCCGATGGCCAGCAGGCTGCCGAAGAACAGCAGGCTGGCCAGCAGCACCAGGCGCCACTCCTGACGCACCAGGCGGGGGAAACCGGCCAGCACGAAACTCAATAGATTGGCCCCGAAGGCGCTGCGCTGTCGGTACAGCTGCTGGTGGCCACGCAGGGCCAGTTGTTGCAGCGGATCGATCAGGTAGCTGCTGTAGCCGCGTTCTTCGGCCAGGGCCAGGTGCTGGCACAGGCGCCGGTAGTCCTGGACGAAGCTCTGGCATTCCTCGGCTTTGGCCCGGCCATGTTCCAGACGCTCGAGCAATTGCTCGAACTGCTGCCATTGCGCCTGGTGGCGGTGTTCGAAAAGGCTTTGTTTCATGGGGTTCCCAGGAAGCCGCGGGCAATGCCATTGAGTTCGGTCGTGGCCTGGGCACTGGGTACATGCAGCGGTTGCGCGAGGATGCCGGCCAGTTCCCGGGTACGTTCGGCCGACAGCTGGCCCTGGCGCTCGGCAAAGCCGAGGATCGCCCGTTGCTCATTCAGGCTCAGGGCGAAGGGCGCAGTGCGGGGGGCGGTTGGCGGCAGTTCGGGGCGTTTGACCGGCTGCTCGCGGTAGATCACCAGGGTGCCGGCGGCCAGATCGCCGAGGCGTTTGAAGGTCGGGTGCTGCAGGCAACTGATGGCGCCGAGGAAATAGCCGAAAGGCAGCATGTCGGCAAAGCGCAGCAGGTTGCGGGTCAGGGAGGCACTCCAGCCAATCGGGGTGCCGTCGTCCTGCACCACTCGCAGCCCCATCAGTTGCTTGCCGGGGGAGCGACCCTGGTTCAGCACCTCGAACAGCACCATGTACCACCAACTGATGAGGAACAGCAGGATGGAGCCGAGGCCGACTTCGTCGAAAAAGCCCAGGATGATGAACAGCAGGCCCAGCACCAGCCCGCGGATGCCCAGGTCGAGACTGAAGGCCAGGGTGCGCACCAGCAACCCCGCAGGCCGCAGCGGCAGGTCGATGCCCTCGGGGGTTTCGACCTGGTAGCGCGTATCCAGTGGCGGGTGCAGCGATGCGTTCCTTGGCGTTGCTGTCGTCTCAAGCATGGGTAACTTATCGGCTTGGTCTGGTAAAAAATCCAGCGCCGATGCTAGCAGTGTCTGAGGGGCAAACGACATCATTAACTACGAATTCGCCAAGTCCAATGCCTTCGCCCCGGTTCGTGCGGCTGGCCCTGACGACGCCTGAGCGCCTAGACTGCGGCGGTCTTTCAGTTCAGGAACAGGCCGTGACTTCCCTCTTTTGGTACGACTACGAAACCACCGGCATCAATCCGCGTTGTGATCGCCCGTTGCAAGTGGCCGGTATCCGCACCGACCTGGCACTCAACGAGATCGACGAGCCGGTCAACCTCTACTGCCAGCCCAGCGACGATATCCTGCCCCATCCGATGGCTTGCATGATCACTGGCATCACCCCTGGCCGTCTGGCCGAACAAGGCCTGGGGGAGGCGGATTTCATGACCCGGGTGCACGAGCAACTGGCGCGCCCCGGGACCTGCGGCGTGGGCTACAACACCCTGCGTTTCGACGATGAGATGACCCGCTACAGCCTGTATCGCAATTTCTTCGACCCCTACGCCCGGGAGTGGCAGGGCGGCAACAGCCGTTGGGACCTGATCGACGTGGTGCGCACGGCTTATGCGTTGCGCCCCCAGGGGATCGTCTGGCCCGAGGAGCAGGGGCAGGTAAGCCTCAAGCTGGAGCGCCTGACCGCAGCCAACGGCATCGATCACGGCCAGGCCCATGACGCGCTGTCCGATGTCCGGGCGACCATCGCCCTGGCGCGATTGGTTCGCGACAAACAGCCCAGACTCTATGACTGGCTGTTCCAGTTGCGCAGCAAGCAGCGGGTGATGGATCAGGTCCGCCTGTTGCAACCCATGGTGCACATCTCCGGGCGCTTTTCTGCGGCGCGCCACTACATCGGCGTGGTCCTGCCCCTGGCCTGGCATCCACGCAATCGCAATGCCTTGATTGTCTGCGACCTGCACCTGGACCCTCAGGGGCTGTTGGAGTTGGACGCCGAAACCCTGCGCCAGCGTTTGTACACGCGCCGGGAAGATCTGCTCGAAGGCGAGTTGCCGGTGCCGTTGAAACTCATCCATATCAATCGCTGCCCGGTCGTGGCGCCATTGAGTGTTCTGCGCAGTGAAGATCAACAGCGGCTGCACTTGGACATGGAGCTATATCAGCGTCGGGCTGTGGCCTTGAGCGAAGCTCAAGAAGTTTGGCAGGATAAACTTTCGGTGATTTATGGGCCGGATGAATTTGCCGCAAGCGATGACCCGGAGCAACAGTTGTACGACGGTTTTATTGGTGACCGTGACCGGCGTTTGTGTGAGCAAGTACGTGAGGCTGACCCGTTGCACTTGGCCCAGCAACAATGGCCATTCGATGATGAGCGCTTGCCGGAATTACTCTTTCGCTACCGTGCCCGCAACTTTCCAGAAACATTGAACAAAGCCGAGCAAGAACGTTGGCTGGTTTTTTGTCAGCAGCGTTTGCTAGATCCGCAACTCGGTGCTCCCAATACCCTGGAAAGTTTCCGGCAAGGGATTGAGCAATCGTTGTTAAGTGCGGACCCGGTGCAGCGTCAGGTTCTGGATCAATGGCAGGACTATGTGCAGGCCCTGACGAGGCGCCTGGCTCTTTGAGCAGCGGCCCCGCTCCTTGAGCGGGTTGCCAGGGCATAAAAAAACGCCAGCATGCTGGCGTTTTCTCTGTAGGGCTGCAAAGCCCGGGCGCTCAACGGAGAGGCTTAGCCCAGCAGGGTGGCCCAGCCTTCTACCACGTCGCCGCCCCACTTGGCTTTCCACTCTTTCAGAGTTTTGTGGTTGCCACCTTTGGTTTCGATGACTTCGCCGTTGTGCGGGTTCTTGTACTGTTTAACTTTACGGGCGCGCTTGGTGCCGGTGGTTTTAACCGCGGCGCGAGGTGCTTTAACTTTCGAGTCCGGATCCAGCAGGGCGATGATGTCGCGCAGGGATTTGGAGTACTCGCCCATCAGGCTGCGCAGTTTGCCTTCGAACTCCAGTTCGGCTTTCAGTTTGTCGTCTTGGGACAGGTTCTTCAAACGCGCTTGCAGTTCTTTGATGGCTTCTTCAGTGGCACGGTATTCGTTGATCAGGGACATGAGGACTACCTTATTGAGCGCTGAGTGGCTGGGTGACAGTGTCGCAATAATAGTCAGGGAGTTTGAGCAAGTAAACATAATACCGCTGTTTTATTCGTCTCTCTTAGTGTGTTTAGGCGTAAAAGACATTTCGCTATTTAATAGGTTGATGCATTCGGGCCGGTTATTCACAAACTAGTTAAGCACTATTTACAAGTGCCATTACGGCGCCTGGAGTAGCGGCCGCTAAGCCGGGCCGGAGCGGCCCTTGGTGATCTGCCCGGGGCGCTGGATGCAATGAATACTGCAGTTTTGTCGCGCAATCGCTAGAATGGCGACCTTTGCGAAGTTCTGGAGTTTCCCCCCATGCGCACCTTTCGGTTGGTGATTTCTTGCCCTGACCGCGTTGGCATCGTTGCCAAAGTCAGTAACTTTCTAGCCTCCCACAACGGTTGGATCACCGAAGCGAGCCACCACTCGGACAATCTCAGTGGCTGGTTTTTCATGCGCCACGAGATTCGTGCCGATTCACTGCCCTTTGGCCTGGAGGCTTTTCGCGAGGCCTTTGCGCCGATCGCCGAAGAGTTCTCGATGGACTGGCGCATTACCGATACCGCCGAGAAAAAGCGCGTGGTACTGATGGCCAGCCGCGAATCCCACTGCCTGGCCGACTTGCTGCACCGCTGGCACAGCGATGAGCTGGATTGCCAGATCGCCTGCGTGATTTCCAACCACGATGATCTGCGCAGCATGGTCGAGTGGCACGGCATTCCTTATTACCACGTGCCGGTCAACCCGCAGGACAAGGAGCCGGCCTTCGCCGAGGTGTCGCGCCTGGTCAAGCAGCACGACGCCGAAGTGGTGGTGCTGGCGCGCTACATGCAGATCCTGCCGCCGGAGCTGTGCAGCGAGTACGCGCACAAGGTGATCAACATCCACCACAGCTTCCTGCCATCCTTTGTCGGTGCCAAGCCTTACCATCAGGCCTCGCTGCGCGGTGTGAAGCTGATCGGCGCAACCTGCCACTACGTCACCGAGGAACTGGACGCCGGTCCTATCATCGAGCAGGACGTGGTGCGGGTCAGCCACAGCGACAGCATCGAGGACATGGTGCGTTTCGGTCGTGACGTGGAGAAAATGGTCCTGGCCCGCGGCCTGCGCTATCACCTGGAAGACCGTGTGCTGGTGCACGGCAACAAGACTGTGGTGTTCTGATTGAAAAAAAACCAGGCGCGGGGGTTCAATACCCCGCTCCTGGTTTTGCACCTCACGAGGTCAGCCCGATGACCGATCCACTGGATAAAGCCACGTCCAAGGCACCCGCCACCCTCGGCGAAGGTTGCCTGAGCCGTTATGACCCCGATGAGTTGAGCCCTGACGACGGCACCGATTTTCCCGATGCCGCGCAGTTGTGGGAGCAATTGCAGCAGGAACCCCAGGCGCCATCCCGGCCCAAGCCTGCTTGAGCCTGCCGCCGGCTAGCCGGCGACAGGGCGTTGGGCGCTTTCAGATCCTGAAACTGCCCACCAGTTGCTTCAAGCGTGCTGCCTGCTGCTCCAGATCGGAGCAGGCCCGCAAGGTGGCCTGGAGGTTTTCCACGCCTTCCTGATTCAGCGTATTGATCTCGGTAATGTCCATATTGATGGACTCCACCACCGAGGTCTGCTCTTCGGTCGCCGTGGCCACCGACTGGTTCATGCCGTCAATCTCGCCTATGCGCTGGGTCACGCTGTTGAGTCGTTCCCCGGCCTGGTTGGCGATTTCCACGCTGTCCTGGCTGTGGCGCTGGCTGTTGCTCATGGTGCTCACCGATTCGCGAGCGCCCACTTGCAGCTCCTCGATCATGCCCTGCACTTGCTGCGCCGACTCCTGGGTGCGGTGCGCCAGGTTGCGCACTTCATCGGCAACCACGGCAAAGCCGCGTCCTGCCTCGCCGGCCCGGGCCGCTTCGATGGCTGCGTTGAGGGCCAGCAGGTTGGTCTGCTGGGAAATGCTGGTGATCACTTCGAGGATCTGCCCGATGTTCACGGTCTTGCTGTTGAGGGTTTCGATGTTGCTGCTGGAGGCGCTGATCATGTCCGACAGTTGGTTCATCGCCTGGATGCTGCGATCCACCACTTGCTGGCCGTCTTCGGCGAGGTTGCGCGCATCGCTGGCCTGTTGCGAAGCCTGGGCGGCATTGCGGGCGATTTCCTGGGCGGCGGCCCCGAGCTGATTGATGGCGGCGGCCACGCTGTTGGTGCGGCTGGCCTGCTCGTCGGAGTTGAGCATCGACGAGTTGGAGGCGCTGACCACGCGCAGGGCGACTTCGTTGACGTGCTCGGTGGCCGAGGACACTTCGCGGATCGAGCCGTGGATGCGTTCGACGAAACGGTTGAAGGCGGTGCCGAGGATGCCGAACTCGTCCTGGTTATGGATGTTCAGGCGTCGAGTCAGGTCGCCTTCGCCATCGGCGATGTCCTGCATGGCCCGGGTCATCACGTGCAGCGGCTGCATCAGCAGGCGGATCAGCAGGCCCAGCAGGGCAATGGTCAGGGCCACGGCCGTCAGGGTGGCGATGATCGCCGAGGTGCGGAACTCGCTGAGCATGGCGAAAGCCTTGTCCTTGTCCACGGACAGGCCGATGTACCAGTTCACCGAGGACAGGCCCTTGATCTGGGTGAAGGTGACAATGCGCGGCTTGCCATCGACAGTGATCTCGCTGAGTTCACTGCTGATCTTGGGGGTGTCCTGGGGGTAGACGTCCTTGAGGGTCTTCATCACCAGGTTCTTGTCCGGGTGCACCAGGATCTTGCCGTCGGCGCTGATCAGGAAGGCGTAGCCCATGCCGTCAAAGTCCAGGGCATTGATGCTGTCGGTGATTACTTGCAGGCTCAGATCGCCGCCGACCACACCGATCCTCTGGCCGGCCTTGATCACGCTGTCGACGATGGAGATCACCAACTGGCCGGACGCCAGGTCGATATAGGGTTCGGTCAGGGCCGAGCCGCTGCTGCTCTCGGCACTCTTGTACCAGGGGCGGGCGCGAGGATCGTAGCCATCCGGCATCTTGCTGTTGGGACGGATGATGAAGGTGCCGTCATTGTTGCCCAGGTAGGCCCCCATGAAGGTCGAGCTGACGGATTTCTGTTCCAGCAGGTTGCTGACATTCGCAGGGTCCGTGTTGAGGGCCACCGACTGGGAGATGTTCTCGATCAGCAGGGCGCGACCGGCGAGCCAGGTCTGAATATTTTTTGCCGTGACGTCGCCCATTTCCTGAAGATAGTTGTCCAGATCATCACGAATGGCGTTGCGTTGCAGGTAATCGTTGTAGAGCGTGAATAGTGCAAATGCAGCTATGACGATCAGCGAGGCGGCAAGCAGGATCTTGTGGCTGAAGCGCAGATTTTTGTTCATGGCTTGGGGTGTCCGCTAAGGTCTTTGAGTCCAGGGCATCGGGTTGGAAAAACGCACAGAAGGGCGGTGTTATAAGTAAGCTGATATCTCCATCTATCCCAAGGGAATTACCTGACCTTTATTTCAGATACTTCTGATCCATCATTTATTCATATCGACCGTGTAAGGCCAAAGATTAACCAGGGGTGACAAAATGCCTGACTCATCGCAACTCGTAATCGGTGCCGGCCTCGATGGCCTGCCGATCGCCCAGGCCATGCGCCTGGCCAACCGCCACGGTCTGGTGGCGGGCGCCACGGGCACCGGCAAGACCGTCACCCTGCAGCGCCTGGCAGAAGCCTTCAGTGATGCCGGGGTAGCGGTATTTGCCGCAGACATCAAAGGCGACCTCTGTGGGCTGGGGGCTGCGGGCAACCCCCAGGGCAAGGTTGCCGAGCGGATCGCCGGCATGCCCTGGCTCAAGCATCAACCACAGGCCTATCCGGTGACCCTGTGGGATATCCATGGGCAAAGCGGTCATCCTCTGCGCACCACCCTGAGCGAAATGGGCCCGCTGCTGCTGGGCAGTTTGCTGGAACTCACCGACAGCCAGCAGTCGGCGCTGTATGCGGCGTTCAAGGTGGCTGATCGCGAAGGCCTGTTGCTGCTCGACCTGAAGGACCTCAAGGCGCTGCTCAACCACCTCAAGGACAACCCGCAGCTGCTCGGGGACGATGCTGCGTTGATGACTACCGGCTCAAGCCAGGCGCTGTTGCGGCGCCTGGCGACCCTGGAGCAGCAGGGCGCCGAAGCACTGTTCGGTGAGCCGGCGTTGCAGCTGGAGGACATTCTGCAGCCGGCCGCCGATGGTCGTGGGCGGATTCATCTGCTCGATGCCAGCCGCCTGGTGCATGAGGCGCCGAAAGTCTATGCGACCTTCCTTTTATGGCTGCTGGCCGAGCTGTTCGAGCAACTGCCGGAGCGGGGCGATGCGGAAAAACCGCTGCTGGCGCTGTTCTTCGACGAAGCGCACCTGCTGTTCGCCGGTACTCCCAAGGCCTTGCAGGACCGGCTGGAGCAGGTGGTGCGGCTGATTCGTTCCAAAGGTGTGGGGGTGTATTTCGTTACCCAGTCGCCCGGGGACCTGCCGGACAATGTCCTGGCTCAATTGGGATTGCGTATCCAGCATGGCTTGCGGGCCTTTACTGCCAAGGAACAGAAGTCCCTGCGCGCCGTGGCGGATGGTTTCCGTCCCAACCCCGCCTTCGATGCGCTGGCGGTACTGACCGAGCTGGGCATCGGCGAAGCGCTGGTGGGCACCTTGCAGGACAAGGGCACGCCAGAAATGGTCCAGCGGGTACTGGTGGCGCCGCCGCAGTCGCGGATCGGGCCGCTGACCGAGGCCGAGCGCCAGGCCCTGATCGCCAGTTCGCCGCTGCTGGGGCGCTATGACAAACCGATCGACCGCGAATCAGCCTATGAAGTGTTGCTGGGGCGCAAGGAGTTGGCACCGCAGGATCAGCAGCCTTCTGGCAAAGCAGCGGCTGAAGAGCCCAGCCTGGCCGACCGGGCGGGTGAGTTCCTTGGCACGGCTGCCGGGCAGGCATTGAAGTCGGCCATGCGCCAGGCGGCTAATCAATTGGGACGGCAACTGGTGCGGGGCTTGATGGGTTCCCTGCTCGGCGGCAGCAAGCGGCGCTGAAGTACAGGCTTGAGTCAGCCCCGCGGTTTGGCGTGGCTGGCCAGGCGCTCCAGGGCCGCGCGCAGGTTGGGATCGGTGATGCCCTCTGCGGTGGCCTGGATGGTTTCAGCGGCGTTGTTCGACAGGTCCATGGTGTGTCCCGCGGCCCCTTGCTGGACCGTCGGCGGCTGGACCTTGAACAGGATGCGCGTCAGGTTGCTGAACTCGTTGAACTCCAGCAATTGACGTTGCAGGCGCTTTTGCTGATAGCGCAGGCGCGTTGCCCAGTGCCCGTCGGTGACGATCAGCAGCAGGCTGCCTTCACGCCAGGAAGCAACGTGGCAATGTTCGCGAGCGGCCGGCTGCAGCTGGCTTTCCAGCAGGCGCTGCAGATGTGCCAGGCGCTGGGCGTGGCCGAGTATGGCTTTCAGAGGCTTGGCTTCGCGAAGAAGAACGGCGGGAGCGCGTGCCGTAAGGGGGCGAAATGCCATGATCAGAAACCTGAAGTTACAGAGGCGCCATGGTAGCAGAAAGCGCCCGCCACGCCGGTGCCATCGCTTGTTCGTACTTTGATCAATTTCTAGTTCTTTGCTGATCGTAATCATTAACTTCTGTGGTCAATGGGCTTGAAGTTCAGCGAAAAGCCCTTATTTTAGGTGAGCCCCGTCACAGCGCTGTGCCAGCATCGTGGAATAACGCCACTTTCCTCACCATCGTTTCCGGGTAGAATGCTCGTTCGCATGCGGCCATGAGGGCTGCTCGGGCGACTCACGGGGCCGCCCTCCAACCCTATGTGTGGAAGATCCTGCCGATATGTTTGCGCCTTTGTTAAAGAAACTTTTTGGAAGCAAGAACGAGCGTGAAGTCAAACGCATGCTCAAGACGGTACAGATCGTCAATGCCTTCGAAGAGCAAATGGTGGCCCTTTCGGACGATCAATTGCGTGCCAAGACTGCCGAGTTCAAGGCCCGTATCGCCAAGGGTGAAACCCTCGACAAACTGCTTCCCGAAGCCTTCGCGGTCGCCCGTGAAGCCGGTAAGCGGATCATGGGAATGCGCCACTTCGATGTGCAGCTGATCGGCGGCATGACCTTGCATGAAGGCAAGATCGCCGAGATGCGCACCGGTGAGGGCAAGACTCTGGTAGCGACCCTGGGTGTGTACCTCAATGCGCTGTCCGGCAAGGGCGTGCACGTGGTGACCGTGAACGACTACCTGGCTCGCCGCGACGCCAACTGGATGCGCCCGCTGTACGAATTCCTCGGCCTGAGCGTCGGCGTGGTCACGCCGTTCCAGCCGCCTGAAGAGAAACGTGCTGCTTACGCCGCCGACATCACCTACGGCACCAACAACGAATTCGGTTTCGACTACCTGCGCGACAACATGGCTTTCAGCATGGAAGACAAGTTCCAGCGCGAGCTCAATTTTGCCGTGATCGACGAAGTCGACTCGATCCTCATCGACGAAGCCCGTACTCCGTTGATCATTTCCGGCCAGGCTGAGGACAGCTCCCGCCTGTATACCGAGATCAACAAGCTGATCCCGCGCCTCGAGCAGCACATCGAGGAAGTGGAAGGCCAGGTCACCAAGGCCGGGCACTTCACCGTCGACGAGAAGACCCGCCAGGTCGAGCTCAACGAAGCCGGTCACCAGTTCATCGAAGAAATGCTGACCCAGGTCGGCCTGCTGGCTGAAGGCGAAAGCCTCTACTCGGCGCACAACCTGGGCCTGTTGACCCACGTTTACGCCGGCCTGCGTGCGCACAAGCTGTTCAACCGCAACGTTGAATACATCGTCCAGGATGGGCAGGTGGTCCTGGTGGACGAACACACCGGTCGTACCATGCCCGGTCGCCGCTTGTCCGAAGGCCTGCACCAGGCCATCGAAGCCAAGGAAAACCTCAATATCCAGGCCGAGAGCCAGACCCTGGCCTCGACCACCTTCCAGAACTACTTCCGTCTGTACACCAAGCTGTCCGGCATGACCGGCACCGCCGACACCGAAGCCTTCGAGTTCCATCAGATCTACGGTCTGCAGGTGATGGTGATTCCGCCTAACAAGCCGCTGGCCCGTAAGGACTACAACGACCTGGTGTTCCTGACCGCGGACGAGAAATACGCCGCGATCATCAACGACATCAAGGAGTGCATGACCCAGGGCCGTCCGGTGCTGGTAGGCACCGCGACCATCGAAACGTCCGAGCACATGTCCAACCTGCTCAACAAGGAAGGCATCGAGCACAAGGTCCTGAACGCCAAGTTCCACGAAAAGGAAGCGGAAATCATTGCCCAGGCCGGTCGCCCGGGCGCCCTGACCATCGCCACCAACATGGCCGGTCGTGGTACCGACATCCTGTTGGGCGGCAACTGGGAAGTGGAAGTGGCTTCCCTGGAGAACCCGACTCCGGAGCAGATCGCCCAGATCAAGGCCGACTGGCAGAAGCGTCACCAGCAAGTGCTGGAGTCCGGTGGCCTGCAGGTGATCGCTTCCGAGCGCCATGAGTCCCGTCGTATCGACAACCAGCTGCGTGGCCGTGCCGGCCGCCAGGGCGACGCCGGTTCCAGCCGCTTCTACCTGTCCCTGGAAGACAGCCTGATGCGTATCTTCGCCTCTGACCGGGTGAAGAACTTCATGAAGGCCCTGGGCATGCAGTCCGGCGAGGCGATCGAGCACCGCATGGTGACCAACGCCATCGAGAAGGCCCAGCGCAAGGTCGAAGGCCGCAACTTCGACATCCGCAAGCAATTGCTGGAGTTCGACGACGTCAACAACGAGCAGCGTAAAGTGATCTATCACATGCGCAACACCTTGTTGGCCGCGGACAACATTGGCGAAACCATCGCCGACTTCCGCCAGGACGTGCTCAACGCTACCGTCAGCGCCCACATCCCGCCGCAATCGCTGCCTGAGCAGTGGGACGTGGCAGGCCTGGAAGAAGCCATCCAGAGTGGCTTCGGTGTCAGCCTGCCGATCCAGCAATGGCTCGACGAAGACGATCACCTGTACGAGGAAACCCTGCGCGAGAAGCTGCTCAACGAGCTGATCGCCGCGTACAACGAGAAAGAAGACCAGGCCGGTGCCGAAGCCCTGCGCACTTTCGAGAAGCAGATTGTTCTGCGGGTACTGGACGACCTGTGGAAAGACCACCTGTCGACCATGGACCACCTGCGTCACGGTATTCACCTGCGTGGTTACGCGCAGAAGAACCCGAAGCAGGAGTACAAGCGCGAATCCTTCACCCTGTTCTCCGAGTTGCTCGACTCCATCAAGCGCGACTCGATCCGCGTGCTGTCCCACGTCCAGGTGCGTCGCGAAGACCCGGCCGAGGAAGAGGCTCGCCTGCGTCAGGAAGCCGAGGCTCTGGCCCAGCGCATGCAGTTTGAACACGCCGAGGCACCGGGGCTGGATCAGCCGGAAGCCCTGGAAGAGGGCGTCGAGGTCGATGTGGCCCTGGCCACCGCGCCAGTGCGCAACGAGCAGAAGCTTGGCCGCAATGAACTGTGCTACTGCGGTTCGGGCAAGAAGTACAAACACTGTCACGGCCAGATCAACTAAGATCCCCGCCAGACACTGAAACACCCGCGCCGTGACGGCATCAGCCGTCGCGGCGTTTTTCCATTTGCGGCACCGTCTTTTGAGACGACGGTGCAGACACCTGATAAGAGGAGCGCATTCATGGCTGTTGGTCTTGGTCCTTTGCCTACGTTGCACCCGGTTGCCGGCTTCGAGCTCGGTATCGCTTCGGCCGGCATCAAGCGCCCGGGGCGCAAGGATGTGGTGGTCATGCGTTGTGCCGAAGGCTCCACGGTGGCGGGGGTGTTCACCCTCAACGCGTTCTGCGCCGCACCGGTGATTCTGGCCAAGCAGCGGGTACAAGGCCCGGTGCGGTATCTGCTGACCAACACCGGTAACGCCAACGCCGGCACTGGTGAGCCGGGCCTGGCCGCGGCGTCCCGCACCTGCGCCAAGCTGGCGGAGCTGACCGGCGTCGATGCCAGCGCCGTGCTGCCTTACTCCACCGGGGTGATCGGCGAGCCATTGCCGGTTGAGAAAATCGAAGGCGCTTTGCAAGCTGCGCTGGACGACCTGTCCGTGGACAACTGGGCTGCCGCCGCCACTGGCATCATGACCACCGACACCCTGCCCAAGGGCGCCAGCCGCCAGTTCCAGCATGATGGCGTGACCATCACCGTGACCGGCATCAGCAAAGGCGCGGGGATGATCCGCCCGAACATGGCAACCATGCTCGGCTACATCGCCACTGACGCCAAAGTCTCCCGCGAAGTGCTGCAGAACCTGTTGCTGGACGGTGCCAACAAGTCCTTCAACCGCATCACCATCGACGGCGACACGTCGACCAACGACTGCTGCATGCTGATCGCCACGGGGCAGGCCAAGCTGCCGGAAATCACCAAGGCCGAGGGCCCGCTGTTCGCTGCCCTGAAGCAGGCGGTGTTCGAGGTGTGCATGGAAGTGGCCCAGGCCATCGTCCGTGACGGTGAGGGCGCGACCAAGTTCGTCACTGTGGAAGTCAACGGCGGGGCTACTTGCCAGGAGTGCCTGGACGTGGGCTACACCGTGGCTCACTCGCCACTGATCAAGACCGCGCTGTTCGCTTCGGACCCGAACTGGGGCCGCATCCTGGCGGCAGTAGGTCGTGCCGGGGTGCCGGACCTGGATGTCAGCAAGATCGACGTGTTCCTCGGCGAAGTCTGCATTGCCAGCCGTGGCGCCCGTGCCGCCAGCTACACCGAAGCCCAGGGCGCGGCGGTGATGCAGCAGGAAGAAATCACCATCCGCATCGAACTGGGCCGTGGCGCGTGCAGCGAAACCATCTGGACCACCGACCTGTCTCACGAATACGTGAAGATCAACGCGGAATACCGCACCTAAGAACCTCGCCGGCGTTGCCGCTCCTGCTGTAGGAGCCGGCTTGCCGGCGAAGCGCAGATCCAACGCCCGGCCCGCAAGGGCCTGGCCAACATGCCTGAGCAGAGGAAGTAGTGCGGTGAAACGAGTACATGTGGCTGCGGCCGTTATCCGGGATGCCAGCGGCAAGATCCTGATTGCCCGGCGTGCCGATACTCAACATCAAGGTGGCCTGTGGGAGTTCCCCGGCGGCAAGGTCGAGCCCGGGGAGGCGGTCGAAGCCGCGCTGGCCCGCGAGCTACAGGAAGAGCTGGGCATCGTCGTCACCGCAGCGCGCCCGCTGATCAAGGTGCAGCACGATTATCCGGACAAGCAGGTACTGCTGGATGTCTGGGAAGTCTCGGCGTTCAGCGGTGAGCCTCACGGCGCCGAAGGGCAACCTCTGGCCTGGGTCACTGCTCGTGAGCTGGCCGACTATGAGTTCCCCGCGGCCAATCAGCCGATTGTCGCTGCCGCGCGTCTGCCAGCCCAATACCTGATTACCCCGGAAGGGCTGGAAACCCCGACCCTGCTGCGAGGCATGCAAAAAGCCGTGGCCCAGGGCTGCAAGCTGATTCAACTGCGGGCTCCCGGCGGCTACGACCCGCAGTACCGCGACCTGGCGGTGGATGCGGTGGGCCTGTGCGCCGGCAAGGCGCAACTGATGCTCAAGGGGCCCTTCGAATGGCTGGGGGATTTCCCCTCGGCGGGCTGGCACATCACTGCGGCGCAACTGCGCAAGTACGCCAGCGCCGGGCGGCCGTTCGGCAAGGATCGCTGGTTGGCGGCTTCCTGCCATAACGCCGAGGAGCTGTCCCTGGCCCAGCAGATGGACGTGGACTTCGTGACCTTGTCTCCGGTACAGCCCACCCAGACCCATCCGGATGCACAGCCATTGGGCTGGCAACAGGCCGAGCAACTGATCGGCGGTTTCAACAAGCCGGTGTATCTGCTGGGTGGCGTGGGGCCCGCCGAATGCCAGCAGGCCTGGGCAGCGGGTGCTCAAGGTGTAGCGGGTATCCGCGCCTTCTGGCCGCAGGATTGAAGACATCCTCAATGGCAGCCTGGGCCCAGGTCTGCGGGAGCAGGCTTGCCTGAGAGGCATCGTCGGGCGCTTGCAGGCCCTTTCGCCCGCAAGCCGCGTGGTCAGGGCTTGGCGGCGGCCTGCCAGAGGATTTCGGCAATGCCCTGGCGCTTGGCGATCAGTCGCGCGGCGACAAACAGCAGGTCCGACAGGCGATTGATGTAGGCCAGCCCAACCCCTTGCAAAGGCTCAACGGCATTCAGGTGCTGACAGCGACGCTCGGCGCTGCGGGCCAGGCTGCGACAGACATGGGCCTGGGCGATCAGCGCCGAGCCGCCGGGCAGGATGAAGTTCTCCAGCGGGCCCAACTCCTCGTTCCACAGATCGATGGCCGCCTCCAGGCGCTGTACTTCGGCCTCGTTGAGGGCCTGATAGACCGGCATCGCCAGCTCGCCACCCAGGTCGAACAACCGATGCTGACAGGGAGCCAGCACTGTGATCACTTCCTCGAGCCCGGGGCAGACACCGCTCTGCTCACCGAGGCCTGCCAGTAGCAGGCCCAATTGGCTGTTCAGGGTATCAACCTCGCCAATGGCTTCGACCCGAGGGTGATCCTTGGGCACCCGACGGCCATCCCCCAGTCCGGTTTCGCCTTTGTCGCCAGTGCGGGTGTAGATCTTCGACAAGCGAAAGCCCATGTTCAGTTCTCCAGTGGTAACGGTTCTTGGACCAGCGGCTGGCTGCTGGCCAGGGGCAGGCGCAAGGTGAAGCAAGTGCCCTGGCCGCGGGTGGACTGCACCTCCATCTGCCCCTTGTGGTTATTGGTGATGATGAAGTACGACACCGACAGGCCGAGCCCGGTGCCCTGGCCGATTTCCTTGGTGGTGAAGAAGGGCTCGAAGGTACGCTTGCGCACGTTTTCGCTCATGCCGATTCCGTTGTCCTCCACCTGGATCTCTGCCCAGGGCGGATTCAAACGGGTACGCAGGATGATACGTCCGGGTTCGCTGTCATCTTCGCGCTGATGGATGGCCTGGGCGGCGTTTTTCAGCAGGTTGAGCAGCACCTGTTCCAGTTCGTTGGCAGTGCCGGCAACCGGGCCCAGGTTCGGGTCGAACTGGCGAATGATCGCCTGGCCCTTGAAGTCGAAGCCAATGGCCAGGTCGAAGTCGTTGCTGGCGATCTCCACCGCCTGGTCGATCAGCGCCGGCAGGTCGCAGGGGGCCATCTGGCGGTTGCTGCGCCGGCTGAAGCTGAGCATGTGGGTGACGATCTTCGCCGCCCGGGCTCCGGCCTGCTGAATGCCATCGAGCAGTTGCGGCACTTCGCGGCTTTCCAGGTAGCGATTGACGGTCTGCAGTTCAACACCGATCTGCTGCGCGTGCTCAAGGTTCTTTGGCAGGTCGGCAGACAGTCGTCGGCGAATGTTCTGTACGTTGTGCAGGATCGCTCCCAGCGGGTTGTTGATCTCATGGGCCATGCCGGCCGCGAGGCCGCCCACCGAAAGCATTTTCTCCGATTGCACCATCATCTCTTCCAGGGACAGGCGCTGGGTGATGTCGTCGATACGGATCACCACCCCGCGTCCGGCGCCCCCCATCAGGGGGTAGAAGGTCAGGGCGTAGTGCTTGGATTCTTCGTCCTTGAACCAGGTGACCCGCTCGACCTTGGTCACCGTGTGCTGTTCGACGGTTTCCTTGAGCTGCGGCAGGAACGGCTTGAGCGGTTCGAAGGCGAGGAAGATCGGCTGGTTCAGGGCTTCGTCGAGCCGGGTGCCGGACAGGGCGCTGGCTTCCTGGTTCCACTGGGTGACGTAGAGCTGTTCATCCAGAGCGATCAGCGCCGAGGGCATGGAGTCGATGATGCTGTTGAGGTAGTTCTGAAAGCCGGTGAGCTTCTTCTCGATCTTGCTGCGCACCTGGACTTCCAGTTCCAGCTTGCGGTTGGTATGGCGGGTTTCCTCCGCCAGCCCCTGGGCCTGGTCGTAGGCGGCCTGGGAGTCGTCCCGGGCGCGCTTGAGCTGCTGCTCGCGAGCTTCGATGCGCGACAGCATGGTGTTGAAGGCTTCTGCCAGGCTGCCGATTTCATCGTGGTTGCCCCGGGCTGCGCGCAGGGCGTAGTTCTCCTCGCGGGTGACCTGGCGCGACAGTTCCTCGAGCTGGTGGATCGGCTGGGTGATCAGGCGCTTGATCTGCCGGGCGATGACCAGCCACAGCAGCACACTGAAGATCAGGATTCCCAGGCTGGCGGTCAGGGTGCCGGTGTAGAAGGCCATCGGCAGTTCGCTGGTGGCCACCAGCAGCAGGTGGCCGGGGGCCTGGCCCGGGCGGGGCAGGGTGATGACCTGGTTGCTGCGAAACTCGGTCATTTGCCAGGCTTCGATGTGCCGATAGCGTTCGGGCAGCTTGAGGCGTTCGCCGTGCTGCAACTGGGCCAGGCGCTGGCCCTTGCCGTCATAGAGTGCGGCAGCCCGCAGCGGGGTATAGCTGTCGAGTTCGTTGAGCAGCTTCTCGGCATCTTCGGGGGAGTTCAGCGCCTGGATCGCCAGGGTCGGATTGGACACCAGGCGGCCAATGGTCTGCAGCGCCTGGGGCGCCATGCTTTCCTGGGAGATCCAGTAGGCCGCGCTGATAAAGGTCAGGTTGGCGACCAGCAGAACGGTGGTCAGCAGGACAAGCAGGGCGGCCAGGAGCTTTTGGCCCACTGGCAGGTTTTCGAGGCGCTGGCGCAATGGCATCGGCTATATCGCTGGAAATGAGCAAGTGGGGAGCGTAGCCGCTGCTCAGGCGCTGGGCAATCCGCGTTGCTGCAGCTGGTTCACCAGGCGCTGTTGCAACTGCTGCAGATGAGGCAGTTGCAGGCGATGCCGGGCAGCGGCTTCACAGGCGTAACCCAGCAGGTAGCTGATTTCGGTACGCCGCCCGTTGCTGACATCCTGGTGCATTGAGGAATAGTTGGCGGCGGTGGCCAGGATCACCCGTTCCACTTCCTGTTGCAGGTTTTCCGCTGCGGCGGGTTGCCCGCAGCATTGCAGCAGCTCGCTCAGCTCGGCGCACAGGGTGGCCACTTCGCAATGATGCTGCTGCAAGCCACCGTTACGGCAGTCGTGCAGTACCGTCAGTGGGTTGATCGCGCAGTTGAGTGCCAGCTTGCGCCAGAGCCGGGTGAGGATCTGGGTGCTCCATTCATGGGGAATGCCGCTGGCCGCCAATTCGTCGAGCCAGATCGGCGGCGTGGGGTGCCCCGAGTCCCCCAGCCAGGTGTAGCCGTGGCCGGCAAAGACCACGCGCCAGTCGCCATCGCGGAAGGCGCCCTCGGTGCTGGAGGCGGCAATGCAGCGTGCCTGGGGCACTCGGGCGGCCACGGCATCCTGGCTGCCCAGGCCGTTCTGCAGCAGGATCAGTTCGGCTCCCGGCTCCAGGCGCGGGGCGATGCTGGCCACTGCCGCCTCGGCGTCGTAGGCCTTGCAGGCCAGCAACAGGCGCTGGATGGGGGCGCTGCTGGTGCTGGTTTCTCCGGGAATTGCCAGCAGGCTGCTCTGGCCCTGTTCTACCAGGGTCAGGCCGCCGGCCGCCTGATAGGCCCGCAAGCGGGCGGGGTCACGCAGAATCAGGCGTACCGGCAAGCCGGCGCGGGCCAGGCGGGTGGCCCACAGGGTGCCGAGGCTGCCGGCGCCGAGAACATGCCAGGTGGTGGACATCAGGTTTTCGCTCTGTTTGGCCGCCCGGGGGAGGGCGCGGGGTGAAGGAGGGGAAAGACCCGTTATAATGAGCGCGGATTTTAACCGCAAGCCGGGCGTGTTCGATGTTTTGAACAGCGCCCCTTTTTATTTGGAGAGATTACATGCCGTCGTTTGACGTGGTATCCGAACTGGACAAGCACGAAGTCACCAACGCGGTGGAAAACGCCGTCAAGGAACTGGATCGCCGTTACGACCTCAAGGGCAAGGGCAGCTTCGAGTTCAAGGACAAGGAACTGACCGTCAACCTGACCGCCGAGGCCGAGTTCCAGCTTGAAGCGATGATCGAGATTCTCAAGCTGGCCCTGGTCAAGCGCAAGATCGACGTGCAGTGCCTGGAGGTCAAGGACGCCTATGCCTCGGGCAAGGTGATGAAGCAGGAAGCGGTCCTCAAGGAAGGTATCGATAAAGAACTGGCGAAGAAAATCGTCGCCCATATCAAGGACGCCAAGTTGAAAGTGCAAGCCGCCATTCAGGGCGAGCAGGTACGAGTGACCGGCAAAAAGCGTGACGACCTGCAAGAGGCCATCGCCGCCCTGCGTGCCAAAGAGTTCGGCATGCCGCTGCAATTCAACAACTTCCGCGATTGATCGGCTTCTCCGGGAACCTCTAGAGCTTATTGGCGTCCGAGGCCGGAGGAATGGCAGAAACGATTGAGCTCCCGCGGGGCTGGTCGTTCTGCCTGTCAGTCATGTGCGCCGCAACCCCGGGAATCTGGAGAAATAGATGGATTTGAACGCTGAAGTAGACAATCTGGTCCGGGCCTCCCAGGCCTGGATTCCAATGATCATGGAATACGGCAGCCGGGTGCTGCTGGCTGTCATCACCCTGGCCATCGGCTGGTGGTTGATCAACAAACTGACTCACAAAGTGGGCAAGTTGCTGGCCCTGCGCAATGCCGACCTGGCGCTGCAAGGTTTTATCAGCAGCCTGGCCAACATCATTCTCAAGGTCCTGCTGATCGTCAGTGTGGCTTCGATGATCGGTGTCGAAACCACCTCCTTCGTGGCCGCGATCGGTGCTGCCGGCCTGGCCATCGGCCTGGCCCTGCAAGGCAGCCTGGCGAACTTCGCCGGTGGGGTATTGATCCTGCTGTTCCGCCCGTTTCGTATCGGTGACTGGATCGAAGCCCAGGGCATCAGCGGTACCGTCGACAGCATCCAGATCTTCCACACCGTGCTGCGTACCGGTGACAACAAGACAGTGATCGTGCCCAACGGCAACCTGTCCAACGGCATCATCACCAACTACAACCGTCAGCCGACCCGCAAGGTGGTGTTCGACGTGGGTGTGGACTATGACGCGGACCTGCAGAAGGCCCGCGAGGTGTTGCTGGAACTGGCCAAGGATGAGCGGGTACTGGCCGATCCGGCCCCGGTAGCTGTGGTTTCTACCCTGGGCGATAGCGCCATTACCCTGTCGCTGCGGGTATGGGTCAAGACTTCGGACTATTGGGACGTGCTGTTCCAGTTCAATGAGTTGTCCCGTGATCGCTTGAAGGCAGCGGGCATTGATATTCCTTTTCCACAACGGGTGATTCGAGTGGTTCAGGAAGCAGCAGCGCAATAAGTCAGTTTCATGACCTGGCCGTTCGGTCAGCTAATGTTGTTCAAGACAAGGGGCTATCAGCCCCTTGTTTGTTTTCAAGTCCGGACTTGGCAACTATGTAAGTTCGCATCGGCAAGGTCTGAAGTAGCTATTGAAGCCTACTTTATTAGTTAGCTTGCTATCTTGATCGGCGGGTTCAATAGGGTACTTTTGCAAGGCAAAAAAAACCGCCAACCTAGCTCAGGTTGGCGGTTCTTATTAGTACTGCGTGTTAAAGCAATCCGCTGAGCCGTGAATTACAAGATGCTCAGTGGGTACTCTACGATCAGACGCAGGTCGTTCAGGTTGTCGTAGTTGGTCGCGCGGTAATCGCTATTGGTACCACGATAGATCGCGTTACGCAGACGGAAGGACAGGTCTTTGGCCGGGCCTTCCTGAAGCACGTACTTGGCTTCTACGTCCCATTCATGCTCTTTGCCGTCACTGGAGTCAGCAACGGTAACGTTGCTGCCGCGAATGTAGCGAGTCATGAAGCTCAGGCCTGGCACGCCGAAGGAGGCCATGTTCAGGTCGTAGCGAGCCTGCCAGGATCTTTCGTCTTCGCCCACGAAGTCGGAGATCTGCACAGAGTTGGCTACGTAAACGGTGCCACCACCATCAACGCCGTAGTTGTAGCCGGTCTTGCCGCTGGACTGCTGGTAAGCCACGGTGAATTTGTGGGCTTCGATGCTATAGGCAGCTGCCAGGCTCCAGACGCGGTTGTCCAGGTCGCCAGCCAGCTTCTTACCATCATCCTTGCTGCGATAGCCGTTGAAGTCGAAGTTCAGAGATTGTTTTTCGCTCAGCGGCAGGGTGTAGTTGACGTTGAAGTACTGCTTCTTCCAGTAGTCTTCAACATCGGAAGCGTGCACGGCGAAAATGAAGTTCTCAAGACCCGAGTAGGTAGCACCTACGATGTTTGCAGAGCTCAGGCCCGGGTTCTGTTTGCCAGTAACGCGGCTGCGACCGTTGATGCTGTCACGGCCCATGCCGGTCTGGGCGCTCAATGCGGTGAAGCGACCACCGATCAGTTCCAGGCCCTTGATTTCGTTGCTGGTGATCAGGGTACCGGTGGCAACTTCAGGCAACAGACGGCCGTCGTCTGTAGTAAATACTGGGCTGGATACGAACTGGTTGCCGTATTTCAGTACAGTATCGGAGATGCGGAACTTCGCAGCGCCGCCCAGTTTCGACTGGGTGTTTTCAGGCTCGCCGGAACCATTGGTGGCGAACAGGCCGTTACCCGCACGACCCGAACCGCCGTCGAGTTTCACGCTGCCCATGGCCATGGCATCGACGCCGAAGCCGACGGTGCCTTGAGTGAAGCCGGACTGATAGGTGAGCAGTTCGCTGATACCGGTGTCTTGACGGTAGCCGCTGGTTTTGTCGTCAGTACCTGTGGTGTAAGTACCGTTACCACGACGCACGTTACCAACGCCGTCCTTATAGTCACGGTTCATGTACATTGCGCGAGTTTTCGCGGTCAGGGTGCTGTCTTCGATAAAGCCTTTTGCATCGTCCTGGGAGGATGCAATTGCAAACTGCGAGGTGCCTGCTGATACAGCCAGGGCGATCATGCTCCACTTCATCACGCGCATCGTGATTTGCTCCTTTGGTTTTTAGAAGAGTACTGCCGTCCCACCTGTTTTTTTATCTGGGCGGCTCTTTCTTTTTGTGTCGGCGCAAACTTATATCACGCTGACAATGTTGGCGATACTTGCCTATCTATCCTTTCAGCTTCTTTACGGCCCTGTCGCAATTTGCTCGATAGGCGTCGTAATTCTGCAGTCAGTCTGTATCCAGGCCGACAACTTTCAGCAGTGTTTTTCGAAGCCGAGAATGAAGGAAACAAGTCCCCATGCACACACTCTAAAAAGCACCGCGGGGCAGCCCTGCCACTATTATTATGAGTCTGTAAGGCCTGACTTCCGTTAGACCGTTGCAGACGATGCGGGGTTGAATGCAACAAGCGTGCACAAACTGAATCTAGCCACCCATTTTTCTTCAAAGAGCCTTTCGGGCCTGTAAAAACCGCATAAAACCGCTGTTTCAAGGGGCGTTTTGTTTGGCTTGACTCTGTGGTTTTCCTGGTGCAGGGCTGTGCATTAAGTTGCACAGTGCGGCGAAACGTTACCGCTGCACACTGCAAAGTGAGTAAACGGCGGATGCTTGAGGAATTTAGCGTAGACCGCCTGTGCGATTCTGGTGCAAAACTTTTGCAACGCTGTGCACGATTCATACAGTCAGGCCCAGGCAAAATAAGGGGCGCAAGGGTTAGCTCGGGTCATTTTCCGAATGGTCTGCGGGTTGTGGGCGCAAATGGTGCGAGGCGCGAGGAAATGTCCTGCTGTGGGGCGTGGCCTTTGCATCGCGATCGGCTCCTTGCCGTGCCTGAGTGTGTGCTGTCCGGTCTCTGGCTCATTGGTCATGAAGCGCAGGGCATTCGCAGGTATGCTGCGCGTCTGTCGCCTGGCAGGAGTCCGTCTACTGGACGCCGGGCTGAAACAAGCTGAGCGGGAGTAAACGCGGTGTTCACTTTAGATTCACGGCTGCAACAAGACACATTGACCCTCGGGGATTTCCCCCTCTGCCGGTTGCTGCTGTCCAATGACGCCAACTATCCCTGGTTCATCCTGGTGCCGCGTCGCGAGGATATCAGCGAGTTGTTTCAACTGGATGTCACCGACCAGCAACAGCTATGGCAGGAAACCACCGCGCTGGCCGAGTTGCTCAAGGACTCGTTCGATGCCGACAAGTTGAATGTGGCGACGTTGGGCAATGTGGTGAGCCAACTGCATATGCACGTGATCGTGCGCAGGCGTGATGATGCGGCATGGCCGGCACCGGTATGGGGCAAGCATCCGGCCAAGCCTTACAGCACCGAGCAAGTGGCGGCGATCCGTGAACGCCTGCGGTTGGTGCTGACCGATGATTTTCAGTTTCTGGAGGGGTGAGGCATGAGTCTGCAAGAGCGTGTAACCGACCTGGAGAGCCGCCTGGCGTTTCAGGATGACACCATTCAGGCCTTGAACGATGTGCTGGTGGCGCAGCAGAGGGCAGTGGAGCGCCTGCAGTTGCAGATGGCGGCATTGCTCAAGCGCCAGGAAGAAATGGTCGGGCAGTTCGAGTCGTTCGAAGAGGAAGCGCCACCGCCTCATTATTGAGGAGGATCGCCCCCCATAAAAAAACCGCGCCTGGGCGCGGTTTTTTTATGGGCGGCCGATCAGCGGCGCGGCAGCGCGGCAATCACGTCTTCGGCTTGCAGGCCCTTGTCACGGTTCATTACCGAGAACTCCACGCGCTGGCCTTCCACCAGGACGCGATGGCCTTCTCCGCGAATGGCGCGAAAGTGCACGAAAATATCATCGCCGGAATCCCGGGAGATAAAACCGAAGCCCTTGGAGGTGTTGAACCACTTCACGGTACCGGTATCACGATTGCTCATATCGTAGCTTGGCGTGGCGGAAGCGGAAGGTGATGACTTGTAGAAGCTGATGGCCAGGTGCAGGACTACGGCGATCAGTGCAGTCAGCAAGCTGACCAGAACCGCCGGTTGGCCACCAATGACTGGCATGGGGGCCAGCAGGGTGAGGGTTTGCAGTACAACGACCAGCACCAGCAGGGCGCTGACCAGATTTTGCAGGTGATGACGAGAGCCTTTGTTCCAGTAGGGAATAACTGGAGCCAGGATCAGGTTGAGCAGGCCGAAAAGGGCCAGGTAAAGAGCATCGGGTTGTTGCAGGTAGGGAACCGCGTCAGATCTCAGACTCGGAATCAAGGACAGCAGCAAAGCTGCAATGCCTGTCAGCAGGTGGACGATTTTCAACATTTTGATTAACTCACGTTAAGAAGGAAGCACAAGGAGGAGCTGATCACGCACGGTTCGCTTCTGAACAAATAGGTGAGGCGGTGGTTACGTACGCGGTGTCAGCCTATGCGCGCTGGCCGAAGAAATAGGCAACAGCGACACGGGCTCTATTTAACAGCAAAGCCCAGGCCTTCTCAAATCAGCAGCGGGGCTTGGCCCGGGCGTACAAATGAGCGCTTCTGCAGGCCGAGCTCGGAGAATCGGGCAAAAGCCTGTTCTAGACAGATGGCGGTGATTTTTCCAAGGAACGTCGGATTTCTGCTGCTGTCTGACCTGACTCGAACTCAGTGAGGTTTATCCCGGGCCGGGCCACGGGACAATCCACCGCAGGCCGATTGATGATCCTGGGCGGCGCAGGGGCGGTACTCTTGCTAGAGTGGTCCGGCAGATGAATGGGTGAATCCATCCCGATAACGGAGAGAAACATGGCAATTGATATCGGTATCAGCGAAGAAGATCGTAAATCCATCGTCGACGGTCTTTCCCGTCTGCTTTCGGATACCTACGTGTTGTACCTGAAAACCCATAATTTCCATTGGAACGTCACCGGCCCGCAATTCCGTACCCTGCACTTGATGTTCGAAGAGCAGTACAACGAACTGGCCCTTGCAGTGGACCTGATCGCCGAACGCATTCGCGCCCTGGGCTTCCCGGCTCCGGGGCCTATTCCATCTATGCCCGGCTGTCTTCGATCAAGGAAGAGGAAGGGGTGCCTGCCGCCGAGGAAATGATCAAGCAACTGGTCGCCGGCCAGGAAGCAGTGACCCGTACCGCCCGCGGCATCTTTCCGTTGCTGGACAAGGTCAGCGACGAGCCCACGGCGGATCTGCTGACCCAGCGCATGCAGGTGCATGAAAAAACCGCGTGGATGCTGCGCTCTCTGCTGGAAAACCGTTAAGCCCGCTCTTGCGAATGGCGTCCCGTACGCCGTTCGCACCCTCGCCCAGCAGGCAGCACCTGCGTTCTCCAGACCTTCCGGGGTTGCAGCCCGGATAGATGCCTGACGGTCGGTGACGCCCGCGATGGGGTCATACGGCTGCACAGGGCCGATTTAATGGATATAATCCCGCTCTTTGCTACGTAGCCCGGGCTTTGGCGTGGGCTCTGGCTGTAGTTCAAGCAGTAATCTGGATTGCCGAGACGCCCCCCATGCCCATGTACGACTATCAATGCGCTTCCTGTGGTCATCAGCTGGAAGCCATTCAAAAGATCAGCGCCGCGCCGCTGGTCGACTGCCCAGCCTGCCAGGCGCCCGAGCTGAAAAAAATGCTGTCCATGCCTGGTTTCCGCCTGAGCGGCACCGGCTGGTACGAAACCGACTTCAAGACCGGCTCCAAGAAGAACCTGGCCGGTGGCGACAAAGCTGACTAAGTTGAACGACACGCGCGAGTTCTTGCACTATCCGGCACCTTGAGGTGCGCAAGGCCTCCATCGAATTTCGAATTACGAGAAGTGAAACCACTACCATGATGCGCAGCCATTATTGCGGCCAACTGAACGAAAGCCTGGAAGGTCAGGAAGTAACCCTTTGCGGATGGGTCCACCGTCGCCGTGACCACGGCGGGGTGATCTTCCTCGATATCCGTGATCGTGAAGGTCTGGCCCAGGTGGTGTTCGACCCGGACCGCGCTGAAACCTTCGCCGCCGCCGACCGCGTGCGCAGCGAATACGTGGTCAAGATCACCGGCAAGGTACGCCTGCGTCCGGCCGGTGCCGGCAACGCCAACATGGCTTCGGGCATGATCGAAGTCCTGGGCTACGAGCTGGAAGTGCTGAACGAAGCGGAAACCCCGCCGTTCCCGCTCAACGAATACTCGGACGTGGGTGAAGAAACCCGTCTGCGCTATCGCTTCATCGACCTGCGCCGTCCGGAAATGGCCGAGAAGCTGCGCCTGCGTTCGCGCATGACCACCAGCATCCGTCGCTACCTGGACGAGAACGGTTTCCTCGACGTGGAAACCCCGATCCTGACCCGCGCCACCCCAGAGGGCGCCCGTGACTACCTGGTGCCGAGCCGCACCCACGCCGGCAGCTTCTTCGCCCTGCCGCAATCGCCACAGCTGTTCAAGCAACTGCTGATGGTGGCCGGCTTCGACCGCTACTACCAGATCGCCAAGTGCTTCCGCGACGAAGACCTGCGTGCCGACCGTCAGCCTGAGTTCACTCAGATCGACATCGAGACCAGCTTCCTCGACGAAAAAGACATCATGGGCCTGACCGAAGGCATGATCCGCAACCTGTTCAAGGAAGTGCTGGGTCTGGAATTCGGCGAATTCCCGCACATGACCTTTGAAGAAGCCATGCGTCGCTACGGTTCCGACAAGCCGGACCTGCGCAACCCGCTGGAACTGGTGGACGTTGCCGACCAGCTCAAGGAAGTGGAGTTCAAGGTGTTCAGCGGCCCGGCCAACGATCCGAAATGCCGCATCGCCGCCTTGCGCGTTCCAGGCGGGGCGAGCATGCCGCGCAAGCAGATCGACGACTACACCAAGTTTGTCGGCATCTACGGCGCCAAGGGCCTGGCCTACATCAAGGTCAACGAGCGCGCCAAAGGCGTTGAAGGCCTGCAATCGCCGATCGTCAAGAACATCCCGGAAGCCAACCTGAACGTGATCCTCGATCGCGTGGGCGCGGTCGACGGCGACATCGTGTTCTTCGGGGCCGACAAGGCCAAGATCGTCAGCGAAGCCCTGGGCGCGCTGCGTATCAAGCTCGGTCACGACCTGAACCTGCTGACGTGCGAATGGGCGCCGATGTGGGTTGTCGACTTCCCGATGTTCGAAGAGAACGACGACGGCAGCTTCACCGCCCTGCATCACCCGTTCACCGCGCCGAAGTGCTCGCCGGAAGAACTGGAAGCCAACCCGGCTACCGCTCTGTCGCGCGCCTACGACATGGTTTTGAACGGCACCGAATTGGGTGGCGGTTCGATCCGTATCCACCGCAAGGAAATGCAGCAAGCGGTATTCCGCCTGCTGGGCATCAGCGAAGCGGAACAGGAAGAGAAGTTCGGCTTCCTGCTGGACGCCCTCAAGTACGGCGCGCCGCCGCACGGTGGCCTGGCCTTCGGCCTGGACCGCCTGGTGATGCTGATGACCGGCGCCCAGTCGATCCGCGAAGTGATCGCCTTCCCGAAAACCCAGAGCGCGGCCTGCGTCATGACTCAGGCACCGGGTCTGGTGGATGCCAAGGCTCTGCGCGAGCTGCACATCCGCCTGCGCGAACAGCCCAAGGCTGAATAAGCCGGCCCGATAAGGCGCACCTTCGGGTGCGCTTTTTCTATGGGTCGAGTTTTTGTTGCCCGCACCCGCCAGGCGGCGTGGGCAATGTTTCAAAGAGAATTTGGAGCAAGTTATGGCAGGTCATTCCAAGTGGGCGAACATCAAGCACCGCAAAGAGCGTCAGGATGCCAAGAGAGGCAAGATTTTCACCAAGTGGATTCGTGAGCTGACTGTCGCGGCCCGTCAGGGCGGCGGCGATCCCAACTCCAACCCACGCCTGCGCCTGGCCCTGGACAAGGCCCTGGGTGCCAACATGAGCCGCGACATCATCGATCGGGCCATCGCCCGTGGCACCGGCGCTGCCGGCAGCGACGATGTGGTCGAGCTGACCTATGAAGGCTACGGCCCCAACGGCGTGGCGGTGATGGTCGAGTGCATGACCGACAACCGCAACCGCACCGCGGCAGCTGTTCGTCATGCCTTCAGCAAGTGCGGCGGCAACCTGGGTACCGACGGTTCGGTGGCCTACCTGTTCGAGCGCAAGGGGCAGATCACCTTCGCCGAAGGTGTCGATGAAGACGCCTTGATGGAAGCGGCGATGGAAGCCGATGCCGACGACGTGGTCAGCAACGAAGACGGTTCGATCGATGTGTTCACCTCGTTCGCCGGTTTCTATGGCGTGCGCAATGCCTTGGAAGCGGCGGGTTTTACTGCTGCGGACGCGGAAATCGTTATGCTGCCGACCACCAGTGCCGAGCTGGACCTGGAAGGCGCCGAGAAGGTCCTCAAGCTGATCGACATGCTGGAAGACCTGGATGATGTGCAGAACGTCTATTCCAACGCGGATATTCCCGAGTCGGTCGCCGAGCAACTCGGCTGATTCAACTGCACTAACCTTGAGGCCGGAGGTGCGAAGCCGTGATCATTGCGCGGCAGGGCGCTTCCGGCTTCTGCCTTTTCGCTGTTCCGGTCCTGGCCGGCAAGCCTCTTTATTCAAGCAGCAGGCGTTATGACTCTTATTCTTGGCATCGACCCCGGTTCGCGCATTACCGGTTATGGCGTGGTTCGAGACACGGGGCGCGGCTGTGTGTACGTGGCCTCTGGCTGTATCCGTACCGGGGCTGGCGAGCTGCCCGACCGGCTGCAGATCGTCTATCGCGGGGTGCGTGAAGTGATCCAGACCTACGGTCCGGTGACCATGGGGATCGAGAAGGTGTTCATGGCGCGCAACGCCGACTCGGCGCTCAAGCTCGGCCAGGCGCGGGGGCAGCGATCGTTGCCGGTGCCGAAGAGGGGCTGGAGATTGCCGAGTACACCGCCACCCAGGTCAAGCAGGCCGTGGCCGGCACTGGCGGGGCCAACAAGGAACAGGTGCAGATGATGGTCATGCACCTGCTCAAGCTGACCGCCAAGCCGCAGATCGATGCCTCGGACGCCCTGGCCATTGCCATCTGTCACGCTCATACCCGTTCCAGCCTGCTGCCCCATGGTCTGGGGACAGCACGCAGTCGTGGCGGCCGCCTGCGTCTCTGATAGCATCAGCGCAGTCATTTTAGGGGTTGAGCGTTTTGCGCCTGGGTAGCCGGCGCAGACGCTCGCCCAACGAGTCGCCAGCTGCGGGCTGGCCATCGCCTAAGGATCTGAAACGTGATTGGACGCTTGCGCGGCACCCTGGCTGAGAAACAGCCGCCGCACCTGATTCTTGATGTAAACGGGCTGGGATATGAAGTCGAAGTGCCGATGACCACCCTGTATCGCCTGCCGTCGGTCGGCGAGCCCCTGACCCTGCACACCCATTTGGTCGTCCGCGAGGATGCGCAGTTACTCTACGGTTTTGCCAGCAAGCGCGAGCGAGACTTTTTCCGCGAGTTGATCCGTCTCAATGGTGTGGGCCCGAAACTGGCCCTGGCGTTGATGTCCAGCCTTGAGGTGGATGAGCTGGTGCGTTGCGTGCAGGCCCAGGACACCTCGGCCCTGACCAAGGTGCCCGGAGTCGGCAAGAAGACCGCCGAGCGCCTGCTGGTAGAACTCAAGGACCGTTTCAAGGCCTGGGAAGCCGTGCCGAGCATGTTCGCCCTGGTGCCGAACCAGCCGGATGCGCCGGCGCCAGTGGCCAGCGCCGAGTCGGACGCGGTCAGCGCGCTGATCTCCCTGGGCTATAAGCCGCAGGAAGCCAGCAAGGCCGTATCCGCGATCAAAGACAAAGGCTTGAGCAGTGAAGACATGATCCGCCGAGCCCTGAAGGGAATGATTTAAGTGATTGAAGCCGACCGTCTGATCGCCGCCACGGGCCCCCGTGAGCGCGAGGAAATCCAGGACCGGGCGATTCGTCCGGTCAGCCTGGCCGACTACATCGGCCAGCCTAGCGTGCGCGAGCAGATGGAGCTGTTCATCCAGGCCGCCCGTGGGCGCAACGAGTCCCTGGACCACACCCTGATCTTCGGTCCCCCGGGCCTGGGCAAGACCACCCTGGCCAACATCATCGCCGAGGAAATGGGGGTGTCGATCAAGAGTACGTCCGGCCCGGTGCTGGAGCGCCCTGGTGATCTGGCGGCCTTGCTGACCAATCTTGAGCCTCACGACGTACTGTTCATCGACGAGATTCACCGGCTTTCGCCGATTGTCGAAGAAGTGCTGTACCCGGCCATGGAAGATTTCCAGCTCGACATCATGATCGGCGAAGGCCCTGCGGCGCGCTCGATCAAGCTCGATCTGCCGCCGTTCACCCTGGTAGGGGCAACCACGCGTGCGGGGATGCTGACCAACCCGCTGCGGGACCGCTTCGGCATCGTCCAGCGCCTGGAGTTCTACAGCACTGCGGACCTGGCAACCATTGTCAGCCGTTCCGCGGGCATTCTTGGTTTGCCCCTGGATCCGGAAGGCGCCTTCGAGGTCGCGCGCCGTGCCCGGGGCACTCCGCGGATCGCCAACCGCCTGCTGCGTCGGGTGCGGGATTTCGCCGAGGTGCGGGCCAAGGGGCATATCACCAAACCGATCGCCGACCTGGCGCTGAACCTGCTGGACGTCGATGAACGTGGCTTCGACCACCAGGACCGACGTCTATTGCTGACCATGATCGAGAAGTTCGACGGCGGACCGGTGGGGGTCGACAGCCTGGCCGCGGCCATCAGTGAAGAGCGCCATACCATCGAGGATGTGCTGGAGCCGTACCTGATCCAGCAGGGCTATATCATGCGCACCCCCCGTGGTCGTGTGGTGACCCGGCACGCCTACCTGCACTTCGGTCTTAACATTCCGTCACGAATGGGGGACATGCCCGTGGTAGACGAATTCCTCGATGCCGTGGACGATTAATAACCCGCTCTTTGTCGATTTATTCGGGGTTTGTGCTGTCCTAGGGACTGGCATGGTTAAAACATCACGAAAAGTCGTACAAGAATGAAAAAACAGTTGCCTGGCCGGATTGGCAACCTGAGGAGTAAGCACTAGAGTATGCGCGCGCAAAACGGGCTTGAGCCGTTCGCACATCGTTGTCGCGTTTATTACGAGGACACCGATGCCGGCGGCATCGTGTATTACGTTAATTACCTTAAGTTTATGGAGCGGGCTCGAACCGAGCGGCTACGACACCTGGGTTTTGCCCAGTCGCAGCTGGTGGGGGAGAACCTGTTATTTGTCGTGCACTCCAGCGAAGCGCGTTATCACGCGCCGGCGCGACTGGACGACGAACTTCTGGTCAGTGCCCAAGTTACCGAATTGAACCGGGTCAGCCTGCGCTTCACTCAGCAGGTCAGGCGAGCCAAAGACAATGCACTGCTCTGTGAAGGGCAGTTCCTGGTGGCCTGTGTGCGCGCCGACAATTTCAAACCCCGCGCCATTCCAGACGCTCTGCGTACGGCCTTTGCCGACGAGAGCAGCGCGGGTACACACTCAGAGCAGGAGATAAAGCGTGGAAGCTAACGTCGTCGACCATTCCTCCATGTGGAGCCTGGTCAGCAATGCCAGCGTTGTAGTGCAGTTGGTAATGCTGACCCTGGTTGCCGCATCGGTGACTTCATGGATCATGATCTTTCAGCGCAGCAACCTGCTGCGTGCCGGTCGACGTGCCCTGGAGAGCTTCGAAGAGCGCTTCTGGTCCGGTATCGACCTGTCCAAGCTGTACCGCCAGGCGGGCAGCAACCCTGATCCGGATTCCGGCGTGGAGCAGATCTTCCGTGCCGGTTTCAAGGAGTTCTCCCGCCTGCGCCAGCAACCGGGTGTCGATCCTGAAGCGGTCATGGAAGGCGTGGCCCGTGCCATGCGCGTAGCGATTTCCCGCGAAGAAGAAAAGCTCGAGCAGAGCCTGCCGTTCCTCGCCACTGTCGGTTCCGTCAGCCCGTACATCGGCCTGTTCGGTACCGTCTGGGGGATCATGAACTCCTTCCGCGGCCTGGCTCAGGCCCAGCAAGCGACCCTGGCTACCGTAGCCCCGGGTATCGCCGAAGCACTGATCGCCACGGCCATCGGCCTGTTCGCGGCCATCCCGGCGGTGATCGCCTACAACCGCTTCGCCGCTCGTGGCGAGACGCTGATCAGCCGTTACTACACCTTCGCCGACGAGTTCCAGGCGATCCTGCACCGTAAAGTGCACACCAGCGAAGAGTGAGCAGGTAAAACCCATGGCCCGAGTTCGCCACAAACGCAAGCCGGTTGCCGAGATGAACGTGGTGCCTTACATCGACGTGATGTTGGTACTGCTGGTTATCTTCATGGTGACCGCGCCGATGCTCAACCAGGGCGTGAAAGTTGACCTGCCCAAGGTTTCCAGCGAAGCCTTGCCCCAGGACAACAACACCCAGGTGCTGACCATCTCGATCAAGGCTGACAAGACCTACTACTGGAACCTTGGCAGCGAAGTCGACACCGAAAAGCAACAGGACAAGGCGATGACCTTGCCGCAGATGACCGACGCGGTGACCAAGATCATCCGTGCCGGCAATGAAGGCGGCAAGCACACCCAGGTGTTCATTCGCGGTGATAAATCCGTCGACTACGGCGCCGTGATGGGTGCCATGGGCGGCCTGCAGAAAGCCGGAGTCGGTAACGTTGGCCTGATTACCGAGGCGCCCTGATGCACCAACAGCGAGAGCCGTCCGCCTCGGAAAGCTACTTCTGGCCTAGTGTCTGGGCAATTGCCCTGCACGTGCTGGTGTTTGGCATGCTGTTCGTCAGCTTTGCCATGACCCCGGAACTGCCCCCGGCCAAGCCGATCGTTCAAGCGACCCTGTACCAGCTCAAATCCAAGAGTCCGGCAACCACCCAGACCAATCACAAGATTGCGGGTGAGGCGAAGAAATCCGCCGCGCGCCAGACCGAAGCCGAACAGTTGGAGCAGAAGAAGGTCGAGCAGGAAGAGATCAAGGCCGCGGAACAAAAGAAAGAAGAGGCTGCTCAAAAAGCCGAGGAAGCGAAAAAGGCCGATGAGGCCAAGAAAGCCGATGAGGCGAAGAAGGCGGATGACGCCAAGAAAGCCGCAGAAGCGAAAAAGGCTGAAGAGAAACAATTGGCTGATATAGCCAAGAAGAAATCCGAAGAAGAAGCCAAGAAAGCTGCTGAAGAAGAGGCCAAGAAAAAGGCCGCTGAAGAAGCGAAGAAGAAAATCGTCGAAGACGCGAAGAAGAAAGCCGCGGAAGACGCGAAGAAAAAAGCTGAAGCAGACGAAGCGAAGAAAAAGATCGCCGAGGATGCCAAGAAGAAAGCTGCTGCCGACGCTGCGAAGAAGAAGGCCCAGGAAGCAGCGCGCAAATCTGCCGAAGAGAAAAAGGCCCAGGCCCTGGCGGACTTGCTGTCCGATAAGCCGGAGCGTGAAGCCACCAAGTCGGATGAGGTGGGTGACAGTGTCGCAGGCAGTTTCGATGACCTGATTCGCATTCGTGCGGCGGAAGGCTGGGCTCGTCCTCCTTCGGCGCGCAAGGGCATGACGGTGGAACTGCGGATCGGCATGTTGCCTGATGGCACGGTGACCACGGTCAGCGTGATCAAGTCCAGTGGTGATGGTCCGTTCGACGCTTCGGCGGTGGCGGCAGTCAAGAACATTGGGCGTTTGACAGAAATGCAGGGTTTGAGTCCGAAGGATTTCGCGCCCTATCGTTCATTCAAGATGACATTCACACCTGAGGATCTAGCCTTGTGAGAAACCTTCTTCGAGGAATGCTTGTCGTTATTTGCTGTATGGCAGGGATAGCGGCAGCGGACGAAAAAAACATTCTGGTCACCAGTGGCAGTGATCGGGCGACGCCGATTGCGGTAGTGCCGTTTGGCTGGCAGGGCGGCAGCGTGCTGCCGGACGACATGGCACAGATCATCGGTGATGACCTGCGCAACTCGGGTTACTACGCACCGATTCCAAAGCAGAACATGATCAGCTTGCCGACCCAGGCCAGCGAAGTCATTTTCCGCGACTGGAAAGCCCTGGGCGCCCAGTACGTGATGGTCGGCAGCATTGTTCCAGCCGGCGGTCGCCTGCAGGTGCAGTACGCGCTGTTCAACGTCGCGACCGAGCAGCAAGTGCTGACCGGCAGCGTGTCGGGTAGCGTTGATCAGTTGCGGGACATGTCGCACTACATTTCCGACCAGTCCTTTGAAAAACTCACCGGCATCAAGGGGGCGTTCTCTACGCGCCTGCTGTATGTGACGGCTGAGCGTTTCTCGGTGAACAACACCCGTTACACCCTGCAGCGTTCGGACTACGACGGTGCTCGGGCGGTAACCCTGTTGCAGTCTCGCGAGCCGATCCTGTCGCCGCGCTTTGCTCCGGATGGCAAGCGCATTGCGTACGTGTCGTTCGAGCAGAAGCGCCCGCGCATCTTCGTCCAGCACATCGATACCGGGCGTCGTGAGCAGATCACCAACTTCGAAGGCCTGAACGGCGCTCCAGCCTGGTCGCCAGATGGCACCCGCCTGGCTTTCGTGCTGTCCAAGGACGGCAACCCGGATATCTATGTGATGAACATGGCGTCCCGGCAGATCAGCCGCGTCACCAGTGGCCCGGGCATCAACACCGAACCGTTCTGGGGCAAGGATGGTTCCACCATCTATTTCACCTCCGACCGTGGCGGCAAGCCGCAAGTCTATAAAAGCAATATCAATGGCGGTGGCGCCGAGCGTGTGACCTTTATTGGTAACTACAACGCCAACCCGAAACTTTCTGCTGACGAAAAGACCCTGGTAATGATTCACCGCCAGGATGGTTTCACCAACTTCCGGGTAGCGGCTCAGGATTTGCAGCGCGGTAGCGTAAAAATCCTTACAGACACTAACCTTGATGAGTCAGCTACTGTTGCGCCCAACGGCACCATGGTAATCTACGCCACCCGCCAGCAGGGCCGGGGAGTCTTGATGCTCGTGTCCATTAATGGACGTGTGAGGCTCCCGCTTCCTACCGCTCAAGGCGAAGTCAGAGAACCGTCCTGGTCCCCTTACCTGAACTGACGCGGCGCTACAATGTTTCACTTAACACACTGGGGTTCATTAGGAGTTTCACGATGGAAATGTTGAAGTTTGGTAAGTTTGCTGCGCTGGCTCTGGCCATGGCTGTGGCTGTAGGTTGCTCCTCCAAAGGCGGCGACAATGCCGGTGAAGGCGCTGTTGATCCAAACGCTGGTTACGGCGCTAACACCGGTGCTGTTGATGGCTCCCTGAGCGAAGAAGCTGCTCTGCGCGCAATCACCACCTTCTACTTCGAATACGACAGCTCGGACCTGAAGCCAGAAGCCATGCGCGCTCTGGACGTTCACGCCAAAGACCTGAAAGCAAACGGCGCTCGCGTTGTTCTGGAAGGCAACACCGACGAACGTGGTACTCGTGAGTACAACATGGCTCTGGGCGAGCGTCGTGCTAAAGCCGTTCAGCGCTACCTGGTTCTGCAGGGCGTTTCCCCTGCACAGCTGGAGCTGGTTTCCTACGGTAAAGAGCGTCCAGTTGCTACTGGCCACGACGAGCAGTCCTGGGCTCAAAACCGTCGCGTCGAACTGCGTAAGTAATTCGTCATGCGAACGTGCCGTCGTGCTGTAACTATTTTGGCTCTCAGTCTCACGCCGCTCGCGGCGTGGTCTGCGGTTCCTGTGGTCGATAACAACTCCGGCTATAACAATAGCGGGAGCAGTTATCCGCCAGCGGGTTATGGCACGAACGGCGCCTATGCCGGGGGAGGGGTTTCGACCCCTGTCTCGGCACAGGGCGAGCTGTTCCAGCAACTGCAGCAAATGCAGGAACAGATTGCACGCCAACAGGGTGTGATCGAAGTTCTGCAAAATGATGTAGCGCGGATGAAGCAAGAAAGCCTGGAGCGTTACCAGGACCTTGATCGACGCATAGGAAGCGGTGTCGCACCTGCCGCAACTCCTGAGAATTCTTCTGCCGGTGGCGATAACAGCGCTGCCGGTGCCGCTGCTCAGGCGCCAGCCGCCAGTAGCGAACCCGGTGATCCGGCCAAGGAAAAGCTCTACTACGATGCTGCCTTCGACCTGATCAAGGCCAAGGATTTCGACAAGGCCAGCCAGGCCTTCTCGGCATTCCTGCGCAAGTACCCCAACAGCCAGTACGCCGGCAATGCCCAGTACTGGTTGGGTGAAGTGAACCTGGCCAAAGGCGACCTGCAAGGTGCGGGCCAGGCATTTGCCAAGGTTTCCCAGCTGTATCCCAAGCACGCCAAGGTGCCGGATTCGCTGTACAAGCTGGCTGACGTAGAGCGTCGTCTCGGTCACACCGACCGGGTCAAGGGCATCCTGCAGCAGGTGGTGGCCCAGTATCCGGGCACTTCCGCCGCTCAGTTGGCCCAACGGGACCTGCAGCGCATGTAAGTGCGTTGGCCTCCGTTACAAGAAACCCGCGCTTGTCGCGGGTTTTTTCGTTAGAATCCATGCCCTTTTTCTGAAACACGCTTCCTGGGATCTGCGCGATGGCGGGGTTCCTTGAAGTGCCTGACGGAGGCGGACAGCCTGTTTAGCTGTTACGCCCGTGGCGACTATGCAAGACACATTGAGAATCACCGAAGTTTTCTACTCGTTGCAGGGGGAAACTCGGACTGCCGGGCTGCCCACGGTTTTTGTGCGCCTGACCGGTTGCCCGTTGCGTTGCCAATACTGCGACAGTGCCTACGCGTTCAGCGGCGGTAGCCAGCGGACCCTCGATAGCCTGCTGGAGCAGGTTGCCGGTTTCCGCCCTCGCTACGTCTGCGTCACTGGTGGCGAGCCTCTGGCCCAGCCCAATGCCATTCCCTTGCTCCAGCACTTGTGCGATGCCGGCTACGAGGTCTCGCTGGAAACCAGCGGTGCCCTGGATATCTCTGCGGTGGACCCGCGCGTCAGCCGGATCCTTGATCTCAAGACTCCCGGCTCCAAGGAAGCGCACCGCAACCGCTATGAGAATATCGAGCTGCTGACCGCCAACGACCAGGTCAAGTTTGTCATCTGCTCCCGCGAGGACTATGACTGGGCGGTGTCCAAGCTGATCCAGTACGGTCTTGAGCGACGCGCCGGCGAAGTGCTGTTTTCGCCCAGCCACCATGACTTGAATGCACGAGACCTGGCGGACTGGATCGTCGCTGACAACCTGCCAGTACGTCTGCAACTGCAGCTGCATAAATACCTTTGGAATGACGAGCCGGGGCGCTGACATGACTGAACAAGCACAGAACCCATCTTCGAGTGAAAAGCGTGCCGTGATCCTGCTGTCCGGTGGCCTGGACTCTGCCACGGTGGTGGCCATGGCTCGCGCCGAAGGCTACCGCTGCTACACCATGAGCTTCGATTACGGCCAGCGCCATCGGGCCGAGTTGCACGCCGCCGAGCGCGTGGCCCGGGACCTCGGTGTGGTGGAGCACAAGGTGATCGGCCTGAACCTCAACGGTATTGGCGGCTCGGCACTGACTGATAGCACCATCGAGGTGCCAGAGGCGCCGGGGGAGGGCATTCCTGTCACCTACGTGCCGGCACGCAACACCGTCTTCCTGTCCCTGGCCCTGGGCTGGGCGGAAGTCCTGCACGCGCGGGATATCTTCATCGGTGTCAATGCGGTGGATTATTCCGGTTATCCGGATTGCCGTCCCGAGTTCGTCGAAGCCTTCGAGCGCATGGCCAACCTGGCGACCAAGGCCGGTGTCGAAGGGCAGGGCTTTCGTATCCAGGCGCCGCTGCAGAACCTCAGCAAGGCCGAGATCATCCAGGCTGGGGTGCGCCTGGGGGTTGATTACGGGCTGACGGTTTCCTGCTATCAGGCAGACGATAGCGGCCACGCGTGCGGCAAATGTGACAGCTGCCGTTTGCGTGCTGAAGGCTTCAAGGCGGCCGGAATCAGTGATCCAACACCTTATTTTTGATTTTTTTCATATGGGGTGTTGAATTCCCGTTAGAAATCAGTATTATACGCGCCACCACACAGCGGGTCGTTAGCTCAGTTGGTAGAGCAGTTGGCTTTTAACCAATTGGTCGTAGGTTCGAATCCCACACGACCCACCATATTTGGCGGTTTAGAAAATCCGGAAGGCCCACGAAAGTGAGGATTTCCGGGTTTTTTTTTGCCTTGCAAAAAACCGTGATCCCGCCACTCAGCTGCTCAGCTTGTCTTCTTCTCACTGCTTGAATATCAACTCTTCTGCAGAGGCTGGCCTTTTGCCGGTAGCCGGACTCATCTCTAAAAACCTTGATAAATTCAGGGGCTTTATCTGAATTCCCCCTTTTTTTCAGGGGTTATCGCTTTAAATTCAGAATAAGTGCGGGGCTCGTTGACAGCGCAAATGCCTCCCGCGTAAATCTTGCCGCCATTGCCGACAGGGGTTGCGTCCCTGGCAAGGAGAACACATACCAGGGTCGGTAACTTCGCAGTCAGCAGGGCTTTGCCCTGCCTGTACGAATCTGTCCCTGAGTCTGTGCGTGAGTCATAAGCCCGGCTTACTCAAGGTGACAGGATGTTCACAGAAGCAGTTGCAATATCCGTTAGGCGCAGTGCCCCCTCCAGCCCTTCCGTCATTCGTGGCAAGGGGTGCTTTCTCTACGATGAGCAGGGCAAATCCTTCCTCGACATGTCCGGTGGCAGCGGTGCCGCCAACCTGGGTTATCAGCGCGATGACCTGGTCGAAGTCCTCAAGCGTCAATCCGAACTGCTGATCCATACCGGTTGGAACATCGACAACCCGCAGCGCCATGAAGTGGTCGCCAAGCTGGAGGGGCTGGTGCCCTATGCGCAGGCTTCGGTGTTTGGCGCGGTCACCGGTGCCGAGGCAATCGAGGTGGCGCTGAAAATCGCCCGCGCCGCTACCGGACGCCAGGGCGTGGTGTATTTCCACAATTCCTTCCATGGCAAGACCCAGGGCGCCCTGTCGGTGACCTCCAACCGCGGTTTTCGCAAGCACCTGGCCGGTGGCGACAGCCTGCAACTGACCGCCCTGGCCCTGGACTATGACGCCGACCAGGACCCGGCCCTGGCCGCCTTGTGGCGTGAGCAACTGGCCGAGGATCTGCGCCAGGCGCAGCAGGCCAATTGCTTGCCCGCGGCGCTGATCATCGAGCCGATCCAGGCAGCGGAGGGCATGTATCCGGTGCCTCTGGCGTTGCTCGAAGCGATTGTCGAACTGGGCAGGATCTTCGGCGTGATCACCATATTCGATGAGATCTACACCGGTTTTGGCCGCACCGGAACGCCGTTTTTCAGCAACCCGCAACTGCTGCCGGACCTGTTGGTGCTGGGCAAGGCCCTGGGCAATGGCTTGCCGATTTCGGCGGTGGTAGGCCGCCCGGAACTGGTGGACTGCCTGGGCTATGCCGAGCATTCCTCCACCTTCACCCTGATGCCGCTGGCCTGTGCCGTGGCTTCCAAGGTGCTGGATATCTACCACCAGGAACAGCCCTGGCAGTGGGCGGCGAGTAACGGCGCGTACCTACGCCAGGCCCTGGAAGGCCTGGGGGCCAGGACGCGCGAGTGGTCAATGTGCGCGGCCGCGGCATGATGCTCGCCTTCGATTTCGAGGGCCAGGGCGCTGATGTACTGGCGTTGCGCAACCGTCTGCTGGAGCACGGGGTGATCGTGCGCACCGGCGGGCGCAATCCGGCGACGGTCAAGCTGACCCCGCCACTGAGCATCTCCCAGCAGGAAATCCAGGCATTCATGCAGACGCTGCAGGGCGTTTGTCGCTCCCTCTAATAACAACAAGGCAGGGATATCATGTTGCAGGCTTTTACCCGCATGGCGGGTACCGATGTTGCGGGTGTCATCGATGTCCAGGGCAGCCTTGGCTTTGCCGCGCTCGACCAGTTGCGCGAGGGGGTCAGCGCCCAGCTGCAAGGGCTGCCGGAGCCGGTGCTGGCGCTGTATGCCAGCCATGGCCGGGCCATGTATGCGGCGTTGATCGCGGCCTTGTCCGCCGCCCGGCGAGTGGTGTTCATCGACCCGGCGAGCAACCTCGACGAGTTGATGCCGGTGCTCCAGCACCTGGGCGTGAACCTGGTCCTCAATGGCACGACACGGCCTGGTTCACAACTGACCCGTTCCTTGCCGGTGCTCGACCTGCAGCACCTGCAAGCCCGGCCCGTGCCCCCTGGCCGGGAATACCCGTTGCGTTGCCAGGACTACGTGATCTTCACCAGCGGCTCCACTGGCGAGCCCAAGGCCATAGTGCAGCGCATCGAGGCCCTGGGCCGGCACATTGACAACTACATCGGCTATGTCGGAATCGGCCTCGGGCAGCGTGTGCTGCAACTGGCTTCCGCGGGGTGGGACGCCGGCCTGATGGACATCTTCGCCAGCCTGAAGACTGGCGCCACCCTGTGCAGCCTCAACCCCCGGGAGCATGACTTCGCCGCAGTCGAGGCGCTGATCGCCGAACATGACATCGATGTGTTGCATATGACGGTGCCCTATCTGCGTGCCTTCTACAGCGATGCGAGCGCCATCTATGCCCGGCCCAAGCAACTGGTGATCGGCGGCGAGATCATCCACCCCTCGGACATTCGGCGCTTCAACCACGCCTTTGCCCCAGGCTCGCAACTGTTCAACGCCTACGGGCCGACCGAATGCACCACCGCGCTCTACGCCCGCATCGACCAGGGGCAGACGCTGCAGGACCCGACCTGGGCCCTGGACCGGCCGGTGGAAGGCGTCACCCTGGACATTGCCAAGGAACCGGGGCAGCCCTACGGCGAAGGTGTGGGGGAACTGCTGCTCTATTCTTCCCTGGTGGCCCGGCGCCTGGACCCGGCCAGCGGGCTGATCGTCGAGCTGACCCAACCCAGCCCCCTGGACTCGCAGCGCCAGTGCTACGCCACCGGTGATCTGGCGTGCCACCAGCCCGATGGCGCCATACGCCTGCTGGGGCGCAAGGATTCCATCGTCAAGATCAACGGGCAGAAGGTCAGCCTGGTCCAGGTGGAGTCGGAGCTCAAGGCTCTGGCCCAGGTACGGGAAGCCTGTGTGATCGCCCATCAGGCCGGGGACAACCTGGCCCTGGTGGCCTTTGTCATTGCCCGTGACGCCAGCCTTGGCGAAGACCTCCTGCGTCAGGCCGCCAGGGCCGCACTGCCGGCGCACCGGGTGCCGGCGCGCTTCCTGCTGGTGGAGCGTTTTGCCTTGAACCGCAACAACAAGATCGACCGGCAGGCGTTGGCGCAACTGGCTGCCCGCGCCATGGCGGCGCCGGAGCCGGCACAGGCCGCACCGGAGCCTTTCTGGCAAGCCATCGGCCAGGTACTTGGCGGGCAGAGCCCGGACCGGGCCAAGAGCTTTATCGACAATGGCGGCGATTCGCTGCGGGCCTTGCAGGTGGTTGCCACGCTGAAGAGAAAGGGCCTGGTGCTGGACCTGGAAGAGTTGCTGTCGGATCAGGCCCTGGGGCAATTGCCGGTGCATGCGGCGGCGGCCAAGGCCCGGCCCGGGGTTTCCCGGCCGCAGGTCGAGGGCCTGCCCAATCGCCGCTTCCTGCTGAGCCGCGGCATCAGCGACCTGGATCACTGGAACCAGGCCCTGGTGCTGGACATAGCCGCCGGCCAGGAGCCACAGCGAGTCAGCCAGGCGCTGCGGGCAATTTTCCGCCATCACTTTATCGAGGCGGGCGTTCAGGATCAGGGGCTGCAGCCTGCCGGAACGGATCTGCAGCAAGCGGTGCAGCGGACCTGCGCAGCCATCTCCCTGAGCCAGGGGCAACTCTTCTGCTTCAGCCAGCAACAGGACGCCGCTGGCCATCACCTGATCATTGCCGGGCACCAGTTCCAGGTCGATCGCTACTCCTGGATGCTGCTGGTTTCCGAGCTGGACGAATGCCTGGGGCAGGGCCTGGAGTGCATGCAAAGCTGGCCGCGGCCGACGGCCTTCGAGGAGTGGCAGCAGAGCTACCAGCGCGAGCATGCCGCGGCGACCCATGAAGCGTTCTGGGAAGCACTGCCCTGGGGCCGCTGCGCGCAGTTGACCGGGCAGCGCCCCGAGTTTCCCCGGCGCGAGGCCTTTCGGCGAGCCGAACTGTGCCTGGGGCCGGTCCGCGACCTGCCGCAGTGGGCCCAGGGTGTGGCCGAGACCAGCCAGTTGCTGCTGGCGGCCATCCTGCGCGCCATGAGCCAGAGCGATGACAACCCGTTCCAGAAAGTCCATTTGCTCGACCATGGGCGGGCCCTGGACAAGAGCGGCGCCGAGCTCAACAGCGTGTTCGGCTGGCTGACGGTGATCTACCCCCTGGTGCTGCAAGTTGCCAGCCTGGACCTGGAGCAGATCGCCAGGGAAATCAAGGCCGGCCAGCAAGCCAGCCAGGGCATTGCCCACAGCTTCGGCAACCGTTATTTCGCCACGCCCGAGGCCGAGCGCCTCAAGGGCCTGTTCGATTGCGGCTACAGCTACAACTTCCTGGGCGCCGTGGAGAACCCGCCCGGGGCCCGGGTCGGCGTGCATCCCTTGAGCCTGCAACTGATGCAGGGCAGCCCCAGCCATCACCTGGAGTTCACCGGCTACCTGGCCGCGGGCGAGTTGCTGCTGAAAATCGACTATGACCCGCAGGTCTTCGGCGAAGAACGCCTGGAGTCGCTGCTGACCGGGATCACCGCTGCCTTGAGCTAGAGAAACCTCCATGAACGCCTTACCCGATAACAACAAGAAATCCCGTTCACCGGTCGCCGTGCTGATTTTCCTCGGCTGCCTGCTGATCTGGTCCACCAACTGGATCGCCATTTCGCTGCAGGTGGAACACAGCGATGTCGGCTCTTCGCTGATGCTGCGCTTCCTCATTGCCTACGGGGTGCTGTGGCTGTGGCAACGGCTGTGCGCCGGCCCGCAGCAGCCGGTAACCCGCAAGGCCTACTTGCTGATGGCCGGGGTGGGGGCGGTGTACTTCTATGCCGGCATCGGCCTGGCCTACCTGGCCACCGCTTACCTGGGCAGTGCGCAGATGGCCTGCCTCAGCGCCTTTGTGATTTTCTACATCATCGGCATCAAGCGCCTGTTCCTGCATGTGCCGGTCGCCCTGCACAACCTGCTCGGCGCACTGGTGAGCATCGCCGGGCTGGGGCTGTTCATGCTTGGCGATCCGGGGCGGCCGCTGTCGCTGGCGGGAGTGGCCCTGGGGCTGACTTCCTTCCTGGCGGTGGCCATCGGATCGGTGCTTTCGGAGCACATCCAGAAGACCTGCCAGCTCGGCACCTTGCACATCAACAAGGTGGCGGCCGGCTGGGCCTGCGCTCTATACGCCGTCAGCCTGTTGCTGGGCGGCCATGGCTTGCAACTGCCGGGCACCCTGGCCGATCTGGGCATCCTGCTGTACCTGGGGGTGGTGTGCTCGGCGCTGGTGTTCGTGCTGTTCATCGACCTGATCAAGCGCATGGGCGCCGAGAACGCCGGCTATGTCGGCGTGCTGTACCCCATCGGCGCCAGCTACCTGTCGGTGTGGCTGGGGGAAACGCCCCTGAGCCTGCACCTGATGCTCGGCAGTGCCCTGGTGATGCTGGGCAGCCTGATCAATTTCAAGTTTCGCTACCACCCCGCCCCCAAGAAAGTGGAGTTCAGCTGAATGAGCAATGTACGGATACGCCAGGCCACCACGGACGATCTGATCGGTATTTTCGAGGCCCACCGCAACTCGGTAGAGCGCCTGTGCACCTCTGAATACAGCGATCAGCAGATCCGCATGTGGCTCGATGGGCGCTCCCCGGAAACCTACCGCGAAGCCGTGGAAAAGGGATCGCTGTGGCTGGCCGAGGGCGAGCAGATCGAAGGGTTCGTCGAACTCGACGGCAATGAGGTCAGCAAGCTGTTCATCCGTGGCGATGTGGCCAGGCGTGGCCTGGGCAGCCGTCTGCTGGAGGTGGCGCTGGCTCGGCTGCGGGCCAGCGGTGCCAGCTCGGCCTACCTGGAGGCGACCCTGACGGCCGAAGGCTTCTATGCCTACCACGGCTTCCAGAAGATCGGCGAGGGCACCTTCAGCCGCGGCAACAGCCCGGTGTCCATCGAGATCATCAAGATGGAACGCCCGCTTTGATCTGACCGTCAGCGGCCACTTCAGCACAGCAGGTCTTGCCCGTCCCCGGTTCGCGGGGGCGCGGCCGGCTGCACCCGGAAAACGGCACACGAGGCTTATCCAAGATGACAGGGATGTTATTGAAATTGACGGTGCTCGATCAGAATCTGTGCGCCGGGTGCGGCGCCTGCGCCCTGGTGTGCCCACAGCAGGTAATCGTTTTCGACCCGGACCGGGTGGTGCCGCTGCTGGAGGGCATCGGCGACAGTTGTGAAAGCTGCACCGAGTGCCTGGCGGTGTGCCCGGGGCTGCAGCCGGATACCGATCGCTCCGAACTGGAACTGTTCGGCCGTACCCGCCGCGCCGAAGAGCGCTGGCTGGGGATCAGCCGCCAGGCCATCGGTGCGCGTTCCACCGACCCGCAGATAGTCCGGCGCTCGGCCAGTGGCGGTACCGCCACCACCTTGCTGCTGACCGCCCGGGAGCACTTTGACGTGGACCTGACCCTGACCATGGGCCGTCATCCGGGGCAGGGCTGGCGCAGCGCGCCGCAACTGGGCAGCGCTGCAGCGGCGATCATCAACAATGCCCAGTCCACCTACCAGCTGGCGCCTTACCTCAATGCCCTGCGCGAATGCTACGAACAGCAGCCGGACGCGCGCATCGCCGTGGTGGGGCTGGCCTGCCACGTCCAGGCGATCCGCAAGCTGCAGCGCCGGGACACGGCCATCGGCCACTGGGCCCGCAGCCGGATCATTTGCGTGATCGAGACCGCCTGCTCCTCCAACACCCTGCCGGCCGGCACCCACAGCATCATCAGCGAGGTGCTGGGGCAAGACCCGCAGCAGGTGCGCGATATCAAGTACCGCGAAGGCGATTACCCCGGCCGGCTGCAAGTCACCTTGCTGGACAGCCAGACCTTTGGCATCGATTTCTGGGAGATCCTCGGCAAGCTCAAGGACAACAAGACCTTTCGCTGCCTCAGTTGCGGTGACTGGATGAGCGGGCTGGCCGACGTCAGCGTGTGTGACGGCGACCCCAACATCTTCGAAGCCAGCCTCAACGGTTCCGAAGAACAGAAACACGGCCGCGCGCTGATCCGCACCGAGATGGGCCAGGCCCTGGTGGACAGCGCCATCACCCATGGCCGGCTGGAAAGCTGGGGAGTCGACCTTGGGGGCTTCAACCTCGGCCTTGAACGCAAGAAGAACCGTCGGCGCTTCTATGAAACCCAGCCGCTGGTGTTGCCCGCGGGCCCCGGGGTGGGCGACCACTTCGAGGACGAAGCGCTGGTGGACGACGCCGAACTGATCAACCCCGCCAAATACAGGAGTAGCCCATGATCGATTACCCGGACCGGCCCATCGATTTCACCCTCGGCCGCCAACAGCAAGTCTGGGCCAACATCGACGGCTACCTGCCATCGGACAAGTCCATCAGCCATCGGATGATCCTGTTTGCCGCCCTGGCCCGGCATCCGGTGCGCCTGCGGGACCTGAACCGCGGCAAGGCGGTGACCCTGTTGCTCGATGCCCTGCAGCAACTGGGCCTTGAGGTGACGCCAGGGCAGACGCCCCAGACCCTGGAGATCAGCGGTGAGTTCGCCCAGGCGACCCACGAGCGGCGGGTCGACCTGGGGCCCTCCAGCGCGGCCGCACGGTTACTGATCGGGATGCTGGTGGGGCTCAATGTGCCGTGCATCGTCGATGGCGACGAAACCCTGCGCAACCGCCCCTTCGACTGGATCGTCGAGCCCCTGAACCAGATGGGCGCCCACCTGGAGTACCTGGGGCGTCCGGGCGCGCTGCCGATCCGTATCCACCAGGCTGCATTCCGCGGCGGCGCGGCGCAGATCCACATCGGCAGCGCCCAGGCCATCAGCACCTTGCTGTTTGCCGGGGTGGCGGCACGCAAGCCGATGTCGATCCGGTACCCGGTGGTGGCCCGGGATCACACCCAGCGCATCATCAACAGTTTTGGCGACCGGCTGCAGGACGAGCAGTTGCAGATTCACTACCAGCCACGGGACTGCGCGATTCCCGAGGAGATCAGCATCCCTCGCGACCCCTCGGCCATTGCCTATCCGGCGGCGTTGTTCCTGCTGTGCAACCGCCACCAGGAGCAGCAGCGCCTGAGCTTCGACAATGTGTGCCTGAACCCTACGCGCCTGGGCTTTTTCAACTGGCTGCTGGCCTGTGGTTTCAACCTGACCCTGGAGGTGGACAGCATTCGTCATGGCGAGCCGGTGGGCCGCCTGCTGCTGCGCGGGGGTGGCCAGCCCAGGGCTCACGACTTGCGCGACAAGCACCAGTTCCACGCAATGATCGACGAAGTGCCGCTGGCCCTGGCCATCAGCTGCGTGCTGCCCGGCAGTGCGACCTTCAGTGACCTCTACGAGCTGACCTTCAAGGAATCGGACCGGATCGCCGCCACCCGCAGCATGCTCAATGCCCTGGGCCTGGACTACCAGGTCGACGGCTACGACGTGCGGGTGGAAGGCGGGCAGGTGCCCAGTGTGCAGGGAGCGATCCCGACTTTCGGCGACCATCGCCTGTCGATGACCGCCCACGTCCTGCTGCTGGCTCACGGGCTGCAGGCCACCATCCTCGAAGGGCATTGCTACCAGACTTCATTTCCAGGGTTTGCCCAGTGCCTGGATCGCCTGACCGGACGGGAGGCCTGATGAGCAGCAGCCGATACACACTCACCGCCTGTGGCGCCGATGGCGTGATCACCGTGCATGAACCTCTGGCCGCTCTGGCGGCCACTGAAGTGCAGGTGGCGGTGGACTACTCCATGGTCAGCCCGGGCACCGAGCGTCATTACCTGCAGCAGGTACGCGAGACTGGCGAGCAACTGCCGCTGGGCTATTGCGCGGCCGGGGTGGTTAGCGCCGTAGGGCCCCAGGTGGAAGGCGTGCAGCCGGGGGACCGGGTGGTGGCCATGGGCTGGAAGATTGCCACCCATTCCAACTGGATCCAGGTGCCCCAGCGGCTGGTGTGCAAGGTACCGCCGCCACTGACCCAGGACCAGGCGATTCTTGCCACCCTGGGTGCCACTGCGGTGCATGCGGTGGACCGTGCGCAATTGCAGGCGGGGGAGCAGATCCTGGTGGTGGGCATGGGCCTGGTGGGCAAGATGCTGAGCCTGGTGGCGGCCTGTCATGGTGCGCGGATCTGGGTCGCGGACCTCAACCCCGCCGCCATCGACCCGGGCCTGCCGGTGCAGGTGCTCGACCTGCTGGCCGAGCCGGGGGCGATGGCCGGGCAGTTCACCCGGATCTTCCTGTGCATCGATGCTGATATCAGCGCCTTGTTCCCGCGGTTGCTGGCCTTGCTCAATCCGCAGGGCAACGGGGCTGGCCGCTCGCGGCTGGTGAATGTTGGGCGGGTCAGCCTGACCCTGGAGCTCTCGCCGCAAATGGGCAACATCGACATCATCAACGTGTCCCGCTGCGGTAACGGTTACCGCGACGATGCCTACCATCACGGGCGCAAGAGCGTGCAGTGCCCGGCAGGGGAGGCCACGGTGGAGCGCAACATCGCTCGCTGCCTCGACTACCTGGTGGCCGGCAAGGATTGGCTGGAGCACCTGCAGCGAGTCGAGATGGACCTGGGGCAGGCGTTGGCGCACTACAACGGCGCGGCGTTCTTCGCCCCTGGAATCAACCTGATCAAGCACAGGGAAGTGTGACGGCATGGCTCATCTATCTATTGCTTCGTGCCTGGACGACGTCTTCGCCCGGCATGCCACGGATACCGCGCTGAGCTGCAACGGCGCACGGCTCAGCTACCGGGAGCTGGAACAGCGTTCGGCACAGGTGGCGGCCCGCTTGCTGGGCTTGGGCCTGACGCCTGGCAGCACCCTGGGCCTGGAGGTGGAGCGCTCGATTGAACAACTGGTGCTGCTGGTGGGCATGGTGCGGGCCGGCCTGTCGTACTGCTATCTGGACCGCAACAACCCGCCCCAGTGGAACCAGTCGGTGTGTGAACGCAGTGGCGTGCGCTGGCGGGTCACGCCGGAGGTCGCCGGTGGCCCGGGGTATCTGGCGCTGGATGAATTGCTCGTGCCCACGGACGAGGCTGCGTGCTGGCCGCCGCTATGCGGCGCCGAGCCGGTGTACGTGAACTTTTCCAGCGGTACCACCGGCGCGCCGAAGATCATTCCCTGTACCCATCGCGGGGTGTTGGGGTTCTGCGACCGGCCGCGACATTTTCCGCTGCAGCCGGGCTTTCGCATGCTGTACGCCTCGAACCTGACCTTCGACGCCTCGCAGTTCGAGATCTGGACCGCGCTGCTCAATGGCGGCGAATTGCATATCCATGTTCCCGGCGCCCTGACCATGGAACACCTGCATCGTTACATCCACGAGGCCGGGGTCGACAGCCTGTGGCTGACCTCGACCCTGTTCAACACCTTCGTCGATATCGACCGCGGCTGGCTGCGGGGCGTCAAGCGGCTGATGGTCGGCGGTGAGGTCCTGTCCGCAGGGCATGTCCGCCAGGCCTATGCTGCCGCCGATGAGCTGGTTCTCTACAACGGTTATGGCCCCACGGAAAACACCATGGGTACCTGTGTCTATGCCATTCCCCGCAGCTTCGACAGCACCCGGGACATTCCCATCGGCCAGGCCGTGGACGATGCCACCCTGTTGCTGCTGCGCCCTGACGGGCAGCCGTGCGAGGTGGATGAACCCGGCGAGCTGCTGATCGCCGGGGGCGGCTTGTCCCCGGGGTATCTGGGGGATGCCGGGCTGACCCGGGAGCGCTTCATCGACCTGCCATGGCAGGGCCGGACGCTGCGTTGCTACCGCAGTGGCGACCTGGTTTCCCGGGATGGCCAGGGGCTCTATCACTTCCATGGCCGCAGCGATGACCAGATCAAGCTGCGTGGCCAGCGCCTGTCGCTGACCGAGGTCGCCGCCGCCTTCAAGCGTTACCCGGGAATGCTCGATTGTGTGGTGTTGCTGGATGACCAGGGAACCGAAGCGCAGTTGCTGCTGGTGTACCTCAAGGCGCCTGGGGTCGAGCCCCGGGTGCTGGCCGAATATGGCCGGCAAAGCCTGCCGCCGTTCATGGTGCCGTCGCGATTTGTCGAGGTTGAGCGCTTTGCCCTGCGCTCTTCCGGCAAGCTGGATATTGCTGAGCTCAAGCAGCGCCTGTGTCTCGGGCAGCCGGCCACTGAAACGGACGACTCGCCGGCAGGGCGTTTTCTCGCGCGTTTCGGCGTGTCGGCTCATGACCTGCAGCGCAGCTTCTTCGACAGCGGCGGCAACTCGCTGGCGGCGATCAAGCTGGTGGGCACGGTGAACCGTCACCTGGGCTGGGAAGGCCTGGGCCTGGAGCAGTTCTACCGCATGGCCACCCTGGGCCAGTTGCTGGACTGGCTACAGGCCCAACCCGGCCTGGCGTCCCTGCTGGAAAACGGTGCGCAGGAGTACTACGTGATCGAGTCGGAGCAGGAGTCCTTGCCCGCCGCCCATGCAGGGTTTTCGATCAATACTCACCTGGGGCGTTTTGCCGTGGTCCGCGCCACCTCCGCTAGCCACGCCCGGGAGGCGCTGCGCAGCGGTTCCGGGCGGTTGCCGGCTGCCGGCGACAGCCGCTGGGTCGGCTTGAACAAGAGCCAGTTGTCGATGGTGTATGCCGAACTGTTCAACAAGGATCTACGGGCCAACAACGTGCTCTACCTGTTCCGGCCCGAGCAGTTGCCGGCCGCCGGGCTGGACCTGCAGGCGTTGGCCCAGGGCTTGAAGCAGCGCTATCCACTGGCGGGCTGTCGGGTGGCGCGGGTCGAGGGCGAGTACTGTTTTGATCTGGCCCCCGAGCCGCCGGCGCGCCTGTGGCTGGAGCCTGTGGCGGAGTTTCCCAGCCAGCAGGCCTGCGTGGAGCATTTCCTTGAGCGGCCGCTGTCACTGTTCGAGCAGGACCTGTGCAGCCTGTTCAAGGTGCGCATCGACGGCACCTTGCACCTGGGGCTGTGGCTGCACCACATCCTTGGCAACCATGTCGGCCAGTTGAGCCTGCTGCGCAGCGTTGAACAGTTGGCGCTGGGCGTGCAGTCGCCGCCGGTGGCGGATTTTTCCTTTGTCGGCAATAACCTGATGCAGGCCGAGGAATATGAGCGTCTGGCAGATGCCGGCACCGAGGCCTGGGAGCAAGAGGCCGAGGAGTACGCGCCGCTGGCCGATGTCCCGGCGCCGGCGGCCACTGCCCTGGCGCTGCAGTTGCGGGCGGCACTGGCCATGGATCCGATGAAGCTGGCCTCGCCGCAGCGTCTGTTCCACCTGTTGCAGGCGTTTCGCCAGGGCTGTGCCGAGGGCTTGGGGATAGAGGCGCCGATCGTCAATCTATTGTTCGCCTGGGCTGAGCGTTCGGTGATCAGCGGATTCTCCAGTTACACGGTGCCCGTGCCCCTGGCTCCCGGGCGCTTCGCCGAAGGCTGCGAGCCACAGGCCTGCATGGATTACCTGAATGCCAAGCTGGCCCGGGCGGCCTTGGGTTGCGAGGAAATACTCGCGGCCCTGGGCCTGTACGGCTTTGCTCCGGCGTTCCTGTGCAATTTCGTCGAGCTGCCGGCCAGTGACGCCCGGTGGTTGCAAACGCGGATTGCCAACCCGGTTAGCGAGTGGCCCAAGACCCTGCTCGACCTGACGGTGGTCAAGTCGGCGCTGGGCTGCGAAGTGCTGCTCAACAGCTATCTGCCCGAGCCGCAGGCCAGGGCATTTCTCGAATCCTTTGTCGCGGCGGGGCAACGTCAATGAAACTGATCTGCTTTCCCGACTTCGTCGGCCATCCGATCTGTTTTTCCGCCCTGGGCCGGGCACTCAAGGGGCGGGTGTCGCTGGTGCAGGTCAACTACAGCGACTACTGGCCCTATTCCAGTGTCGAAGACCTGGCCCGGCAGATTGCCCAAGAGCATGAGCTGACGACCCTGGACGCGGTGCTCGGTTACTCCTTCGGCGCTTATGTGGCGGCCTGTTGCGTGGCCCGCAGCACGGCGCCCGCCAGGCCGCTGCTGTTGGTGGACCCGCCGCTGCTGGCCGAGCTTCGAGGGTTGGCCCCGGACGCCATTGCCCGGCGTTTGGCGGCCGATCCGCAGTATGCCTACGTCGATGACCTGGTGGACGCGCAGTTGGTCAATCGCGAGTGCGTGCACGGCAATATCCTGCTGCTGTCCCAATGGCAGGCGGTGCCGCTGAAGGGGCGCGCGGTGGATGTGCTGTTGTCCGCCGGGCGCAGTGCCGAGGGGCTGGCCCCGGGCCTGGGGCTCGATCCGGCCCAGGACAATCGCTACTGGCGGGACGAGCAGCGCCACCATGGCTCGGTGATCAATAGCCCCGATGTGCTCACCTGGCTGCTGGACCCTGGGGCCTTGCAGCGCATTGCTTGGTGATCGAAGCCGGCCCGTTCGGGGTGCCCTCAGTTCCAGCTAAGTTTTCCCTCGTAGCCTCTGCCTCGCGCCAATACACGCGCCGTTATGGAGAGGCACCCGATGAAGCCGCTGAGCAAGACCGATTGGCTGAACAAGGTTCCGGAGGTGACGCTGTCCTTCTGGATCATCAAGATCATGTCCACCACCGTGGGCGAAACCTGCGCCGACTACCTGGCCGTCGACGCCGGCCTGGGGCAGGGCGTGACCAGCATCGGCATGGCCCTGTTGCTGGGGCTGGCGCTGTTCGCGCAGTTCCGCAGCCGGGCCTACACACCGTGGATCTACTGGCTGAGCGTGGTCCTGGTGAGCATCGTCGGGACCCAGATCACCGATGTGCTCACCGATCAGTTGGGCATCAGCCTGTACCTCAGCACCGCAGTGTTTGCAGGCTTGCTGGCGGTCAATTTCGCTGTCTGGTACGCCGTTGAGCGCAATCTGTCGATCCGCCAGATCGTTACCCCGCGACGCGAGCTGTTCTACTGGGCCACCGTGCTCTGCACCTTCGCCCTGGGAACCGCCGCCGGGGACCTGGCCACCGAGGCGCTGGGGCTCGGCTTTACCCTGGGAGCGCTGATCTTTGCCGCACTGATTACCGTGACCCTGGTGGCCTGGCGCCTGGGGGGCAATGCGGTGCTGACCTTCTGGATCGCCTACATCCTCACTCGACCTTTTGGCGCCGCCCTCGGCGACCTGCTGACACAAGCCAAGACCTACGGTGGCCTGGGCCTGGGCGCCACCTGGACCAGCGCGATCTTCCTCTGCGTGATTCTTTTGCTGGTGACCGTCGCGCAGCTCAACGTCAACAACCGTCAGCGCCTTTCCCACTGATTATCCGACCCTCACTCAAGGACTCATCATGGCCTTTATCCGCTCTGCCATTCGCTACACCACGACTCTTTCCATGATTGCCCTGCTGGGGCTGGCCGCGGGGTGTTCCAAGCCTGCCGATGCGCCCAAGCCCGGCACTGCCGCTTCAGCCCAGGCTACCGCGGCCACGGCCTCCAGGCTGGGAGACCTGGCCGAGTTCCAGGCCATTGCCCGTGATGTGGCCGGCTTGGTGGACAAGCAGGACCTGGCGGGGGCGAAGCGCCGGATCAAGGATCTGGAAGTTGCCTGGGACTCCGCCGAAGCCGGCTTGAAGCCCCGTGCCGCCGGTGACTGGCATGTGTTGGACAAGGGCATCGACCGCGCACTGGACGCCCTGCGCGCCGGCACCCCGCAACAGGCCGAGTGCAAGTCGGCGATGGACGATCTGCTGGCAACGTTCAGTCGCTTGCAAGGCAAGGCCTGACCCTCATCTTTTCCAGCAGACCGGCAGGCGAGTGATTACCCTTGGGGGGACTCGACCCGGGCCCGGCCTTCCTCAAGCGCAGGCCGGGCCTGTTTCACTACGGAGGCACTATGCGGATCTTGCTGGTGGAGGACGACGCGATGATCGCCGAGGCGATACAGGGCGCCCTCAAGGATGCAGGCTACGCCGCCGACTGGGTCAGCGATGGGGTGACCGCCCTGGCTGCCCTGGACAGCCAGCATTACGACCAGGTGCTGCTCGACCTCGGCCTGCCCGGCAAGGACGGGTTGCAGGTGCTCGACAGTATTCGCCGCCGTAACAACCCGGTGCCGCTGTTGATCATTACCGCTCGTGACAGCCTCGATGACCGGCTGCGAGGCCTGGACGGCGGCGCAGACGACTACCTGCTCAAGCCCTTCGCCATGGCCGAGCTGCTGGCGCGAATGCGTGCGGTCATGCGTCGTAAAGGCGGTAGCGCGGCACCGCTGCTGGGCAATGGTGTGGTCTCGCTGGACCCGGTATCGAAACAGGCAAGCTCGTTCGAGCAGCCTGCGGTGCAGCTGTCGAACCGCGAATTCGCCTTGTTGCAGGCGCTGTTGATCCGCCCGGGGGCGATTCTTTCCCGTAGCGAGCTGGAAGACCGCATCTACGGCTGGGGCGAGGAGGTGGAAAGCAATGCGGTGGAGTTCCTGATCCATGCCTTGCGCCGCAAGTTGGGAAGCCAGGTGATCAAGAACGTCAGGGGGCTGGGATGGATGGTTTCAAAAGACGTCTGAGCGAGTCGGTCCAGCTCAGGCTGTCCATTGCCCTGTCAGTGGCGGTGCTGATCGTTGCGCTGCTGGCCGGAGTCTTTGCTTATGTCTCGGCCTTCGACGAGGCCCTGGAGATGCAGGACAACACCCTGCGCCAGGTGGCCGCGCTGTTCGAGCGCCAGCACATGACCCTGGCCTACCCGCCGCCGGGGCAGGTCGTCGCCGACGATAACGAGGAATCCAGGGTGGTCGTTCAATACCTGGCCGATGGCGCCAGGGCGGCGGCGGACAGTGATGCCGAAATCCCCCTGCCGCTGCCCACCACCCTGGCGGACGGTCTGTCGACCCTGACGGTGGGTGGCGAGCCGTTTCGGGTGCTGGTCAAGACCACCAGCGCCGGCCTGCGGATTGCCGTGGCCCAGGAAACCGGCGCTCGTGACAGGGATGCGCGGGAAAGCGCCTGGCGTGGACTGTTGCCCTTCCTGATCCTGTTTCCCGTGCTGTTGCTGGTGATTGCCGATCTGGTGCGCAAACTGTTTCGTCCCATCGAGCAGTTGGCGGCCGAGATCGATTTGCGTGACGAGCAGGAATTGCACCCGATCGACGAGCGCCATCTGCCGACCGAAGTGCGGCCTTTCGTGCGGGCCATCAATCGCCTGTTGCTGCGGGTGACTCAGTCCATGACGACGCAGCGGCGTTTCGTGGCGGATGCCGCCCATGAATTGCGCTCGCCGCTGACGGCCTTGTCCCTGCAGGCCGAGCGCCTGGCATCGGTGGAGATGCCCAGCCTGGCTCGGGAGCGCCTGCAACTGTTGCGCCGGGGGATCGAGCGCGGCAGGAAGCTGATCGATCAATTGCTCGGGCTGGCGTCTGCACAATCGGCCATCAATGGCCGGGTTGAGACGGTCTCGGTGCACGGGGTGTACCGCCGGGTGCTGGAGGACCTGCTGCCCCTGGCGGAGGACAAGGCGATCGACATCGGCCTGGAAGGTGGGCCGGACAGGCAGGTGCTGATCAGCCAGGAGGACCTGCTGACCCTGGTGAAGAACCTGGTGGACAACGCCATCCGCTATACCCCGCAAGGTGGGCGGGTAGACCTGTCAGTGGCCCAGGTGCAGGACGAGATCCTGCTGCAGTTCAGCGACTCGGGGCCGGGTATTGCCGTGGCTGAGCGCGAGCGCGTGTTCGACCCTTTCCATCGCGGGCTGGGCAGCGATGAAGTGGGCTCCGGGTTGGGGCTCGCCATCGTCAAGGCCATTGCCGATCGGCATGCCGGCCGGGTCTGGCTGGATTACTCCGACCAACGGGCCAAACGCGGGTTGTGTGTGACGGTGGCTTTTGCCCAGGTGCAGGTGCCGCCGGCAGGGTAGGGCGCGGCTGTTGGGCAGAATAGGCTTTTGAATACCCTGGATATTCTGTAGCCTTGCGCGGCTCCAATGTTGTCCGTACCTGATGAACTCACTCTCCCGGCGGGGCCTTAAGCGGTCCGGAGCCGGTGGTATACTCGACTTTCGCGCCTCAAGCGCCTGCAGGTCTTGCGAACATGACGCAAATTTCTGAACGCCTTCTGGTTCAAGCCCACCTCGACGCCAAGCAGCCCAAACCCTTGAGCGCTGCGCAAGAGGCCCATCTGCGTGCCGCCATCGCTGCCGAGCTCAAGGCTCAGGATGCGGTGCTGGTTGCACACTTCTACTGTGATCCGGTGATTCAGGCCCTGGCCGAAGAAACCGGTGGCTGCGTGTCCGACTCCCTGGAAATGGCCCGCTTCGGCAATGCCCATCCGGCCAAGACCGTGCTGGTTGCCGGGGTCCGCTTCATGGGTGAGACGGCGAAGATTCTCAACCCTGAAAAACGGGTGTTGATGCCGACCCTAGAAGCCACCTGCTCCCTTGACCTTGGCTGCCCGGTGGAGGAGTTCTCGGCCTTCTGCGATCAGCATCCCGAGCGCACCGTGGTGGTCTATGCCAACACGTCGGCGGCGGTCAAAGCCCGTGCCGACTGGGTGGTGACGTCCAGTTGCGCCCTGGAAATCGTCGAAAGCCTGATGGATAACGGCGAGAAGATCATCTGGGGCCCCGACAAGCACCTGGGCACCTACATCCAGCGCCAGACCGGTGCCGACATGCTGCTCTGGGACGGTGCCTGCATCGTTCACGAGGAGTTCAAGTCCAAGCAGCTGGAAGACATGAAGGTGCTGTATCCGGATGCGGCCATTCTGGTGCACCCGGAGTCCCCCAGCTCGGTGATCGAACTGGCCGATGCGGTGGGCTCCACCAGTCAGCTGATTGCTGCCGCGCAGCGCCTGCCGAACAAGACCTTCATCGTCGCCACCGACCGCGGCATCTTCTACAAGATGCAGCAGCTGTGCCCGGACAAGGTGTTCATCGAGGCGCCGACGGCCGGCAATGGTGCGGCGTGCCGCAGTTGTGCCCATTGCCCGTGGATGGCCATGAATACCCTGGAGCGTACCCTGCAGTGCCTGAAGGATGGCAGCAACGAGATCAGCGTCGACCCGGCGCTGATCCCCAATGCGCTCCGCCCTCTGAAGCGCATGCTGGATTTCACCCAGGCCGCGCGGATGAAACTGGCGGGCAACGCCTGATCGGTTCTTCTGCTCGCTTAAAAAAAACGCCCCGATCTGTCGGGGCGTTTTTGTAGGCGGCGGGCTTACTTCTTCTGCTTGGGAATGCGCACCAGTTGGCTGTTGGAGTAGATGTCGTGCCAACTGCGTTTCTGCTTGTCCACCAGCACCCAGAAGAAGCCCAGGCCGGCACACAGCCAGGACGCGATCGACACCATGAAGCGCAACAGCGCCTGCCACAGGCTGATACGGCTGCCGTCGGCGTTCTGCACCCGGATACCCCAGACCTGCATGCCCAGGGTCTGGCCGGAATGGGTCCAGAACTTGGCGAAGAAACCGAACAGTACGAACAGCAGCACCGTGGAGTACAACGGGTCACCGTCCAGGGCGCCGGATTCGGTCAGGGTACGCATCCGCGCCTCGCCGATGATCTGCATCTGGATCAGCTTGTAGATGCCACCCGTGACAATCAGCAGGGCGACGCAGAGTAGAAAATCATAGAACATCGCTGCCAGGCGACGACCCAGGCCGGCGGCGGGGAACTCGCCTTGGGGGCTTAGCAGATGTTTCGACATGACAGGCTCTCGACTGAAAAAAGAAGCCATTTTACGGAATTGCGCGCACAAAAAAGCCCCTGATGTCAGCATCAGGGGCTTTTTCGTTACAGACGATTAAGCTTCTGCTTGTACTTCGTCAGCCTGCATGCCTTTCTGGCCTTGCACAGCGATGAAGGTCACTTTTTGGCCTTCTTTCAGGCTCTTGAAGCCGTTGCCCTGAATGGCGCGGAAGTGTACGAACAGATCCGGACCGCTTTCTGGAGTGATAAAACCAAAACCTTTCTCGTCGTTAAACCACTTGACGGTACCGCTCTGACGTTGGGACATTTCTTATTTCCTTTGACGCTAAAAAATTAATGACAGTCTCTTTCTCATGAAAGAGTACTGGGCTGGGTTGCAGGAAAGTAAGAGACGTCGAACGGGTTGTAGCAAACTTGTTAGCTACTGCCCAGGTCACGATTCCAAGCGACCCATGCAAACACAGTGGGGAAACTCTACGCCAACTATGGGAGAAAAAACAAGCCCCGCGAAGCCCCGGTTTTACTCAGCTTGCCGAGGTTTGGCGGAACTAGCGTACGGGGCTTATTCGATAGAGTTGTTCAATTGTTTTCGGGCGTTATAAGTGAAGTTCAGTATCGAAAATATGCACTGTTTTATGGCGGTTGCGTTACAGATTAGTGCACTTTTAACGCAACCGCGTTACTTATAGAAACAGTCCCTCAGCCGCGGTAGTAGCGTTGTGGCACGAATGGCATTTTGCTTACAAGCATTGGCACCTTTTTCCCACGAACTATTGCTGCAACTGGCGTATCGAGTGCGCAGTGCTCTATGTCGAGGTAGCCCATGGCCAAGGGGCCGCCCAGGGTCGGGCCAAAACCGCCGCTGCACACGCTGCCGATAACCTTGCCTTCGGCGTCGACGATCTCTGCACCTTCACGTACCGGTGTGCGTTCCTGGGGCAGCAGGCCGACGCGTTTGCGGCTGACACCGCCTTGCTGTTGGGCAAAGATCACCTCGGCACCGGGGAAGCCGCCGGCGCGGGCGCCATCGGCACGACGTGCCTTGGAGATGGCCCACAGCAGGCTGGCCTGGATCGGCGTGGTGTCGCTGTTCATGTCATGGCCATAGAGGCACAGGCCGGCTTCCAGGCGCAGGGAGTCGCGGGCGCCAAGGCCGATGGCCGCTACTTCCGGCTCGGCCAGCAGGGCACGGGCGAGTTTTTCCGCCTGGGCCGCCGGCACCGAGATTTCGAAACCGTCTTCGCCGGTGTAGCCCGAACGGCTGACAAAGCAGTCCACGCCCAGCAGGGTCACCGGCTTGAACTGCATGAAGGTCATCTGCGCCACCTCCGGCGCCAGGCGCGCCAGCACCGTGACCGCAGCCGGGCCTTGCAGGGCCAGCAGGGCCCGTTCCTCGAACAGCGGTTGAATGTCGCATTGCTCGCCCAGGTGGCGGCGCAGGTGGGCCAGGTCCTGGTCCTTGCAGGCGGCGTTGACCACCAGGAACAGCTGTTCGTCCCCCAGGTTGGCCACCATCAGGTCATCAAGGATGCCGCCCTGTTCGTTGGTGAACATGGCGTAGCGCTGCATGCCCACCGGCAAGTCGATGATATCCACCGGCACCAGGGTCTCCAGGGCCTGGGCGGCATTGGCGCCGCGCAGCAGGATCTGCCCCATGTGGGACACATCGAACAGCCCGGCCTGTTCACGGGTGTGCTGGTGCTCCTTCATCACTCCCAGCGGGTACTGCACCGGCATGTCGTAGCCGGCGAACGGCACCATGCGGGCGCCGAGTTCCAGGTGCAGGCTGTGCAGCGGGGTTTTCAACAGTGTTTCGGTGGACATGGGCAACTCCTGAAAAAAAACGTGCGGATACAGGCTGCGTATCAGCACTCGATAATGTTCACGGCCAGACCGCCACGGGCGGTTTCCTTGTATTTGCTTTTCATGTCGGCGCCGGTCTGGCGCATGGTGCGGATGACCTTGTCGAGGGAGACGAAGTGCTGCCCGTCGCCGCGCAGGGCCATGCGCACCGCATTGATGGCCTTGACCGAGCCCATGGCGTTGCGCTCGATGCAGGGCACCTGCACCAACCCGCCAATGGGGTCACAGGTCAGCCCGAGGTTGTGTTCCATGCCGATTTCCGCGGCGTTCTCCACTTGCTGCACGCTGCCGCCGAGGACCTCGCACAAGGCCCCGGCCGCCATCGAGCAGGCCACGCCCACTTCACCCTGGCAGCCGACTTCGGCGCCGGAGATCGAGGCGTTTTCCTTGTAGAGGATGCCGATGGCTGCGGCGGTGAGGAGAAAACGCACCACCCCGTCTTCGTTGGCCCCGGGAATGAAGCGCATGTAGTAGTGCAGCACCGCCGGAATGATTCCGGCCGCACCATTGGTGGGGGCGGTGACCACCCGTCCGCCGTTGGCGTTTTCTTCATTCACCGCCAGGGCATAGAGGTTGACCCAGTCCAGCACCGACAAGGCATCGCGCAGCGCCGCTTCCGGGTGCTTGCACAACTGGCGGTGCAGGGCCGCGGCACGGCGCTTGACCTTGAGCCCGCCGGGCAGGATGCCTTCGTTGCGGCAGCCGGCATCCACGCAGTCCTGCATCACCTGCCAGATCTTCAGCAGGCCGGCGCGGGTTTCAGCTTCCGGGCGCCAGGCACTTTCATTGGTCAGCATCACCTGGCTGATGGACAGGCCATAGGTAGCGCAATGTTGCAGCAGTTCCTTGGCATTGCGGAAAGGGAAGGTCAGGCGGGTGGTGTCTTCAACGATGCGATCGGCCCCGGCGGCATCTTCATCCACGACGAAACCACCGCCCACGGAGTAGTACTCGCGGCTGCGGATCTGCAAACCGGCGCTGTCGAAGGCACGAAAGATCATGCCATTGGGGTGATAGGCCAGGGGCTTGCGGATCATGGCCAGGTGTTCTTTCTCGTTGAACGCAATGCTGTGTTCGCCGAGCAGGTTGAGGCGCGCGCTGCTGCGTATTTCCTGCAGGCGCGCGGCGATGTTTTCGGTATTCACGGTGTCCGGGTGCTCGCCTTCCAGGCCCAGCAGCACCGCCTTGTCGCTGCCGTGGCCTTTACCGGTAGCGCCCAGCGAGCCGTACAGCTCGACCTTGACGCAGGTGGTGGCCTTCAGCAGGTCTTCACGGCGCAGGCCTTCGACAAAGCGCGCGGCGGCGCGCATCGGGCCGACGGTGTGGGAGCTGGAGGGGCCGATGCCAATCTTGAACAGGTCGAACACGCTCAGGGACATGTTGGTTCTCCGGTTTCTTATTGTGATGCTCGGCACGCAGGCACTTGTAGGCGCGGGCTTGCCCGCGATCCAGGCGCGCTGTTCGACCCGATTGATGGGGCTCGCTCATCGCCGGCGAGCCGGCTCCTACAGGTATACGCGGTATCTGCAGGGGCACGGCTCTCCAGTGATGGACGGCTTACGCGTCCTGGTAGCTCTCGATCGAAGGGCAGGCGCACACCAGATTGCGGTCGCCGAACACGTTGTCGACCCGGCCAACCGGCGGCCAGTACTTGCCTTCCACCAGGGATGCCACTGGGTACACCGCCTGTTCACGGCTGTATGGATGGGACCACTCGCCCACCAGTTCGGCCGCGGTGTGCGGAGCGTTCTTCAGCGGGTTGTCGTCCTTGTCCAGGGCGCCGTTTTCCACTGCGCGGATTTCTTCGCGGATGCGGATCATGGCGTCGCAGAAGCGGTCCAGTTCTTCCTTGGATTCGCTTTCGGTGGGCTCGATCATCAGGGTGCCGGCCACCGGGAACGACATGGTCGGCGCGTGGAAGCCAAAATCGATCAGGCGCTTGGCCACGTCATCGACGCTGATGCCGCTGCTGTCTTTCAGCGGACGCAGGTCGAGGATGCATTCGTGGGCCACCAGGCCGTTGCTGCCGGTGTAGAGCACCGGGTAGTGCTCTTCCAGGCGGCGCGAGATGTAGTTGGCATTGAGGATCGCCAACTGCGAGGCGCGCTTGAGGCCGGCGCCGCCCATCATGCTGATATACATCCAGGTGATCGGCAGGATGCTGGCGCTGCCGAACGGAGCGGCACAGACCGCGCCTTTCTTGTTTTCCAGCGCGGCATGGCCGGGCAGGAAGGGCGCCAGGTGCGACTTGACGCCGATCGGGCCAACACCCGGGCCGCCACCGCCATGGGGAATGCAGAAGGTCTTGTGCAGGTTCAGGTGGGACACGTCGCCACCGAACTTGCCCGGGGCGCAGAGGCCGACCATGGCGTTCATGTTGGCGCCGTCGATGTACACCTGGCCGCCGTTGTCGTGAATGATGCCGCAGATTTCGCGGATGCCTTCTTCGAACACGCCGTGGGTGGACGGGTAGGTGATCATCAGCGCGGCGAGGTGCTCGCGGTGCTCGATGGCCTTGGCCCGCAGGTCCTCGATGTCGACGTTGCCGCGGGCGTCGCAGGCGGTGACCACCACGCGCATGCCGGCCATGTTGGCGGTGGCCGGGTTGGTGCCGTGGGCCGAGGAGGGAATCAGGCAGATATCGCGGCGCTCGTCGCCACGGCTCTGGTGATAGGCACGAATGGCCAGCAGGCCGGCGTACTCGCCCTGGGAGCCGGCGTTGGGCTGCAGCGACACCGCGTCGTAGCCGGTGGCAGCGCAGAGCATCGCTTCAAGTTCGGTGGTCAGTTGCTGGTAGCCGGCGCTTTGCTCGGCGGGAGCGAAGGGGTGCAGTGCGCCGAACTCGGCCCAGGTGATGGGGATCATCTCGCTGGCGGCGTTGAGCTTCATGGTGCAGGAGCCCAGCGGGATCATGGTGCGATCCAGGGCCAGGTCCTTGTCCGCCAGCTTGCGCAGGTAGCGCATCAGCTCGGTTTCCGAGTGATAGCGGTTGAATACCGGGTGGCTGAGGATCGCCGACTGGCGTGCCAGGGCAGCGGGGATGGCGCTGGTGACCGCCGCCGCGAGTGCCGCGAAGTCCGGCGCGGGCTTGCCGTCGGCCAGCAGGCTCCACAGGGTTTCAACGTCGGCTTGAGTGGTGGTTTCGTCCAGGGACAGACCGAGGCGCTCGGCGTCTATCACCCGCAGGTTGATGCCCTGGGCGCGTGCCTTGTCGTGCAGCGCGGCGGTGTTGGCACCAGTGCGCAGGCTCAGGGTGTCGAAGAAGCTTTCCTGCTCCACGGTCAAGCCCAGCTGGACCAGGCCCTTGGCCAGGATCGCGGTCAGCTGGTGGATGCGCTGGGCGATCTGGGTCAGGCCCTTGGGACCGTGGTACACGGCATACATGCTGGCGATGTTGGCCAACAGGACCTGGGCGGTGCAGATGTTGCTGGTGGCCTTCTCGCGGCGGATATGCTGCTCGCGGGTCTGCATGGCCAGGCGCAGGGCCGGCTTGCCGAAACGGTCCACCGAGACGCCCACCAGGCGGCCGGGCATGTCGCGCTTGAAGGCATCGCGGGTGGCGAAGTAGGCCGCATGCGGGCCACCAAAGCCCAGGGGCACACCGAAGCGCTGGGCACTGCCGATGGCCACGTCGGCGCCGAATTCCCCGGGCGGGGTCAGCAGGGTCAGGGCCAGCAGGTCGGCGGCCACGGCCACCAGGGCGTTGGCAGCGTGGAAACGCTCGGTCAGCTCGCGGTAGTCGAACAGGTCACCGTTGCTTGCCGGGTATTGCAGCAGGGTGCCGAAGAACGGGCTGACGTCGGTCAGCTTGCGCTCATCGCCCACCACCACGTTGATCCCCAGGGGCTCGGCACGGGTGCGCAGCACATCGAGGGTCTGTGGGTGGCAATGCTGCGAGGCGAAGAAGGCGTGGCTGCCCTTGTTCTTGCTCAGGCGCTTGCAGAAGGTCATGGCTTCGGCGGCGGCGGTGCCTTCGTCCAGCAGCGAGGCGTTGGCGATCGGCAGGCCGCTCAGGTCGCTGATCAGGGTCTGGAAATTCAACAGGGCTTCCAGGCGACCCTGGGAGATTTCCGGCTGGTACGGGGTGTAGGCGGTGTACCAGGCGGGGTTTTCCAGGAGGTTGCGCAGGATCGGCGACGGCGTATGGCAGTTGTAGTAGCCCTGGCCGATATAGGTCTTGAACAGCTGGTTCCTGGCGGCGATGGCCTTGATCGAGGCCAGGGCCTGGGCTTCGCTCAGGCCCTGGCCCAGCTCCAGTACGCTGGTGCCCTTGATGCTCTCGGGAATCACGCTGGCGCTCAGGGCTTCCAGGGAGTCGAAGCCGAGGCTATTGAGCATGGTTTGCTCATCGCCCTGGCGCGGGCCGATGTGGCGCGCGATGAATTCGTTGGCGGTGCTCAGGTTGACGGTCATGGCGGCTCCTCAGGCTTCGGCGCTGGCTTTGATCAGGCGGTCGTAGGCGTCCTGGTCCAGCAATTGGCCAACGGCAGCGGCATCGGCAGGGATGAAGCGGAAGAACCAGCCTTCGCCCAGCGGGTCTTCGTTGACCAGTTCCGGGCTGTCTTCCAGGGCCGGGTTGGTGGCGACCACTTCACCGTCCAGGGGCATGTACACGCCGCTGGCGGCTTTCACCGATTCCACGGTGGCGGCTTCGGCGCCCTTGTCGTAGCCCTGCAGCTCCGGCAGTTGCACAAACACCACATCACCCAGGGCGTTCTGGGCGAAAGCCGTAATGCCGACGGTGACACTGCCATCCGCTTCGGTACGCAGCCATTCGTGATCTTCAGTAAAACGCAACTCGCTCATGGAAACTCCTCAGGGGCCAGACTCGTCTGGTGGACGCGATTGAATGCTCGGACAGCGCCGAGCCGAATGGCAATGTCCATAGCAAGAACACGGCCAATATTTATTTGGCCGTTGTAAATCAAGGGGTTGAGTGTTTTTTGTAGAGAATGGAATTTCACGGCCGTAGCGAAAACGCTACAGCACGGGGTGCGGAAAAAAGGCTTTGAGGATCAAAGCCTTGCACGGCTGCGATTGCAAGGCTTTGTAGCGAAATCGTTCCACTGTAGCGCTTTCAGTACAGATGGAGGTCGCTTTCAGAGCGGCAGGCGCAAGCTCAGGCCTTGCTGGGAATGCCGTATTTGCGCAGGCGGTGGGCAATCGCGGTATGGGAGGTCTGCAAGCGGTTGGCCAGTTGCCGGGTCGAGGGGTAACTGACGTAGAGGTTTTCCAGCAGCTCCTTCTCGAAGGCTTCCACGGCCTGTTCCAGGCTGGCCACTTCGGCATCGTTCTGGCGGGCTACCGAGGTGCCGGCAATGTCCAGGTCACCGATGTCCACCAGGTTGCTCTCGCAGATCGCCGCCGCACGGAAGATCACGTTCTGCAATTGCCGCACGTTGCCCGGCCAGCGGTTGCCCAGCAGCGCCGGGTAGGTCCCCGGTGTCAGCCGGCATACCGGCCGCTGGATCTGCGCGCAGGCCTGCTGCATGAAGTAGCGGGCCAGCAGCAGGATGTCCTGGCCGCGTTCGCGCAGCGGTGGCACTTCCACGTTCAGCACGTTGAGGCGATAGAACAGGTCTTCGCGGAAGGTGCCTTCGTTGACCATTTTTTCCAGGTCACGATGGGTGGCGCTGAGGATGCGCACGTTGACCTTGATCTCGCGATCGCCACCGACCCGGCGAAAGCTGCCGTCATTGAGAAAGCGCAGGAGCTTGGCCTGCAGGTAGGGCGACATCTCGCCGATTTCATCGAGGAACACCGTGCCCTGGTTGGCCAGCTCCATCAGCCCCGGCTTGCCGCCGCGCTGGGCGCCGGTAAAGGCGCCGGGGGCATAGCCGAACAATTCACTCTCGGCCAGGTTTTCCGGCAGTGCCGCGCAGTTCAGGGCCAGGAACGGCGCGCCGTGGCGGGCGCTGATGGCGTGGCAGGCGCGGGCCACCAGTTCCTTGCCGGTGCCGGTTTCACCCTGGATCAATAGTGGTGCGTCCAGCGCTGCAACCCGCTGCGCCCGGGCCTTGAGGGTGCGGATCGCCGGTGATTCGCCGAGCAGGGCATCGAAGCCTTCGGCGTGGTCGTGATGCAGGGCCGAGAGCCGTTCACCGATGCGGTTGGGCGGGTACAGGGTCAGCAGGGCACCGGCGTCGGTAATGGGAGTGGCGTCCAGCAGCAGGGTCTGGCCATTGACGGTGATTTCCCGCAGCGGCAGGCGAAAGCCGTTTTCCAGCAGGGCCTCCAGCAGTGCGGGGTCGGCAAACAGCTCGGCGACGCTTTCCCCGGCCGGTTCGCGACCATACAGGGCGATCAGCGCCGGGTTGGCCAGCAGCACTTTGCCGGCACTGTCCAGGGCCAGCACCGGATCGGTCATGGCCGCCAGCAGGGCGTCCAGTTGCAGGTGCCGGCGTTGCCCGGGAAGGATGTCCACCACCGTCACCGCCTGCACGCCACGTACGTTGAACAGCGCATCGCGCAGTTCTTCCAGCACCTGGGGGCTCAAGGTCGGGGCATCGATATAGACGTTGGGCGGCACCATTTCCACCGCATCCAGGTTGAGGTTGCGCCCGCCCAACAGGGCTAGGACTTCCTGGGTGATGCCGACGCGGTCGATGAAGCTGACGTGGATACGCATGGGGTGACTGACGGTTCTGCAAAGCGGAGGGTGGCCAGTATGCCTTGGGGCAGGGGCTTAGTCGAAATCGTCACGCATGCCGCAGGAGCCGGCTAGCCGGCGAAGGCGGGCCGGGCAGCGATGCAGGGCCGTGGTCAGTTCGCCGGCACGTCGGCCCCAGCAGGGGATCGGGGGTTATGCAAGGTGCTCGGGTTTCACCGGGTCGCCGGGCTTGACGTCCAGTTGCTTGCGTACGTCCTCGAACATTTCGTCGTAGTACTTGTGCATCGAGGCAATGCTGGCGCTCTTGGGCAGGCCGTGCTGCTGGGCGAGGCGGGTGGCGTGGCGGGCGAAGTCGAAAGCCAGGTCCTTGGCCAGGAAGAACTGCTCCTTCAGGGACTTGTCTTCGATGGTGCCGTGCAGGGTGAACATCATGCCCTTGCCCTCCTTGGGGTCGTGGGCCACTTCGTAGTCAATGCACAGGTTGTAGCTGAAGTCGTCCTTGTTCAGCGCATGGCGCTCGATATGCAGGTGACCGGGCTCAAACATGGCCATAGGCTTCTCTCCTCCAGGGCTTTGAAATGAGGGCAGGCGCCGGGCCTGCCCCGAGTTTTCACTGCAAGCGTCTTACAGGTAACTGATGCCAGGTTGCGCGGTGCTGATGCGGGTGCCGGCCTTGCCCTGGACGATCGCTTCGATGTCCGAGAGTGAACCGATCACTGCGGTTTTGCCAGTGTGCCGGGCAAATTCGCAGGCGGCCTGGACCTTCGGCCCCATGGAGCCGGCGGCAAAGCCCAGCTTCTCGATTTCGTCCGGGTGGGCCTGGCCGATGGCCTTCTGGGTCGGTTTGCCGAAGTCGATGAACGCCGCGTTGACGTCGGTGGCGATCACCAGCAGGTCGGCTTCCAGTTGCTCGGCCAGCAGCGCCGAGCACAGGTCCTTGTCGATCACGGCCTCGATGCCCTTGAGCTTGCCATCCTCGCCGTACATGGTGGGGATGCCGCCACCGCCGGCGCAGATCACGATGCTGCTTTTTTCCAGCAGCCACTTGATCGGACGGATCTCGAAGATGCGCTTGGGTTTCGGGCTGGCCACTACCCGGCGGTACTTGTCGCCATCCGGGGCGATGGCCCAGCCTTTTTCCTTGGCCAGCTTCTCGGCTTCTTCCTTGCTGTAGACTGGGCCGATGGGCTTGGTCGGGTTCTTGAATGCCGGGTCCTTGGCGTCCACTTCCACCTGGGTCAGCAAGGTGGCGAACGGCACCTCGAAGTCCAGCAGGTTGCCCAGTTCCTGTTCGATGATGTAGCCGATCATGCCTTCGGTCTCGGCGCCTAGCACGTCCAGCGGGTAGGGCGAAACCTGGGTGTAGGCCGCCGCTTGCAACGACAGCAGGCCGACCTGAGGGCCATTGCCGTGGGCAATCACCAGTTGGTTGCCGGGGTGGATCTTGGCGATCTGTTCGGTGGCGATGCGGATGTTGGCGCGTTGGTTGTCCGCGGTCATGGGTTCACCACGGCGGAGCAGGGCGTTACCGCCCAGTGCAACGACGATACGCATAATGCAGTCCTTCTAGAGTCCGGTGCCGGCGCCGCCTGGGCGGCGCCGGTGCTGGAGGGGGATTACAGGTCGGCCAGGGTCGAAACCAGGATCGCCTTGATGGTGTGCATGCGGTTTTCCGCTTGCTCGAAGGCGATGCAGGCGGGCGACTCGAACACGTCGTCGGTCACTTCAATGCCGTTGGCCAGGTGCGGATACTGCTCGGCGATCTGCTTGCCGACCTTGGTATCGCTGTTGTGGAAAGCCGGCAGGCAGTGCATGAACTTGGTCCGTGGGTTGCCGGTGGCTTTCATCAACTGGGCGTTGACCTGGTAGGGCAGCAGTTGCTCGATACGCTCGGCCCAGGCTTCCACCGGTTCGCCCATGGAGACCCAGACGTCGGTGTGAATGAAGTCCACGCCCTTGACCGCGGCTTTCGGATCCTCGGTGAGGGTGATGCGGGCACCGCTTTCCTCTGCGTATTTCTTGCAGCGCTGCACCAGGTCGTCATGGGGCCACAGGGCCTTGGGCGCGCAGATGCGCACGTCCATGCCGAGTTTGGCGCCCACCAGCAGCAGAGAGTTGCCCATGTTGTTGCGCGCATCGCCCAGGTAGGCGTAGCTGATCTCGTGGATCGGCTTGTCGGCGTGTTCACGCATGGTCAGCACGTCGGCGATCATCTGGGTCGGGTGGTATTCATCGGTCAGGCCGTTGAACACCGGAACCCCGGCGAATTTCGCCAGTTCTTCGACGATTTCCTGCTTGAAGCCGCGGTACTCGATGGCGTCGTACATGCGCCCCAGCACTCGGGCGGTGTCCTTCATGCTTTCCTTGTGGCCGATCTGCGAGGAGTTGGGGTCGATGTAGGTGACGTTGGCGCCCTGGTCATAGGCCGCCACTTCGAAGGCGCAACGGGTACGGGTCGAGGTCTTTTCGAAGATCAGGGCGATGTTGTTGCCCTTGAGGTGCTGCTGCTCGGTGCCGGTGTACTTGGCGCGCTTGAGGTCGCGGGACAGGTCCAGCAGGTAGCGCAGCTCACGTGGGGTGTGGTGTTCCAGGCTCAGCAGGTTACGGTTGTGGATGTTGAAAGCCATGATGGATCTCCTTTGATTTCGGTCGTCCACTTGCCGAGGCCCTTTGTAGGGGCAACGGCAAGCTGCTATGTCGGATAGGGTCGCTTAGTAGTCGATCGGGTCGCGGATGATCGGGCAGGTCATGCAGTGGCCGCCGCCACGGCCCCGGCCCAGTTCGCCGGCGCTGATGGTGATGACCTCGACCCCGGCCTTGCGCAGCAGGGTGTTGGTGTAGGTGTTGCGGTCGTAGCCGATGACCACGCCGGGTTCCACGGCCACCACGTTGTTGCCGTCGTCCCATTGCTCGCGCTCGGCGGCGAAGGCGTTGCCACCGGTTTCCACCACGCGCAGGGCCTTGAGGTTGAGGGCCTTGGCCACGGTGTCGAGGAAGCTGGTCTCTTCGCGACGCACATCGATGCCGCCGGGCTTGCTTTCGTCAGGGCGCAGGCTGAAGGCGACGATCTGGCTCACCACTTCCGGGAAGACCGTGACCAGGTCGCGGTCGCAGAAGCTGAACACGGTGTCCAGGTGCATCGCCGCGCGGGATTTCGGCAGGCCGGCGACGATCACGCGCTCCACGGCCTTGTGCTTGAACAGGTTCAGCGCCAGTTGGCCGATGGCCTGACGCGAGGAGCGCTCGCCCATGCCGATCAGGACCACGCCGTTGCCGATCGGCATCACGTCGCCGCCTTCCAGGGTGGCGTTGCCGTGTTCCTGGTCCGGGTCGCCGTACCAGATCTGGAAGTCGGCGTTGGTGAACTCGGGGTGGAACTTGTAGATGGCGGTGGTCAGCAGGGTTTCCTGACGTCGCGCCGGCCAGTACATCGGGTTCAGGGTCACGCCGCCGTAGATCCAGCAGGTGGTGTCGCGGGTGAACTGGGTGTTGGGCAGCGGCGGCAGGATGAAGCTGGAGTGGCCGAGGAAGTCGCGGAACATCTCGATGGTCTTGCCACCGAAGCTGGTGGGCAGGTCATCGGCCGATACACCGCCGATCAGGTACTCGGCGACCTTGCGCGGCTCCAGGCTGCGCAGCCACGAACCGACTTCGTTGACCAGGCCCAGGCCGACCTGGTTGGCGGTGATCTTGCGCTCCAGAATCCAGTCCAGGGCTTCGGGCATGGCGACAATGTCGGTCAGCAGGTTGTGCATTTCCAGCACATCGATATCCCGCTCACGCATCTTGGTGACGAAGTCGAAGTGGTCGCGTTTGGCCTGGGCCACCCACAGCACATCATCGAACAGCAGTTCATCGCAGTTGTTCGGGGTCAGCCGCTGATGGGCCAGGCCTGGGGAACAAACCATGACTTTGCGCAGTTTGCCGGCTTCGGAATGTACGCCGTACTTAACTTTTTCCGTGGTCATTACTGTGATCCTCCAGAGACAAAACAATCGGGGGTGTTGCTAGAGCTATAGGGTCAGGAAGCCGTCGTAGAGTCCGTAGGCCGCAACCAGGGCGCCTATGACCACTGCGGCAAAAATCAGCTTCTCGACGTTGGTGAAAATCGGTTTGTGCAGTTCCATCTTGGCCTTGGCGAACAGCACCACGCCGGGGGCGTAGAGCAGGGCCGAGAGCAGCAGGTACTTGACCCCGCCGGCATACAGCAGCCAGATCGCGTAGAGCAGGGCGATGCTGCCGATGATCAGGTCCTTCTTGCGTTCGGCCAGGGCCTGTTCATAGCTTTCGCCGCGCACCGCCAGCAGTACTGCGTAGGCCGCCGACCACAGGTAGGGCACCAGGATCATCGAGGTGGCGAGGTAGATCAGCGACAGGTAGGTACTGGCCGAGAACAGGGTGATGACCAGGAATATCTGCACCATGGCATTGGTCAGCCACAGGGCGTTGGCCGGTACGTGGTTGGCGTTCTCGCGGCGCAGGAACTCCGGCATGGTGTGGTCCTTGGCGGCGGCGAACATGATTTCCGCGCACAGCAGCACCCAGGACAGCAGCGCCCCCAGCAGCGAGATGATCAGGCCGACGCTGATCAGTACCGCGCCCCAGTGGCCCACCACATGCTCCAGCACTGCCGCCATGGACGGGTTCTGCAGCTTGGCCAGTTCCGGCTGGGTCATGATCCCCAGGGACAGCACGTTCACCAGCACCAGGAACAGCAGCACGGTGATGAAGCCGATGACGGTGGCCTTGCCCACATCCGAGCGTTTCTCCGCCCGGGACGAGAAGATGCTCGCGCCCTCGATGCCGATGAACACCCACACGGTGACCAGCATCATGTTGCGCACCTGGTTCATCACGCTGCCCAGGTCCGGATTCTTCACGCCCCAGATGTCGGCGGTGAAGATATCCAGCTTGAAGGCGAACAGGGCGATCAGCACGAACAGCAGCAGCGGCACCACCTTGGCAACCGTGGTCACCAGGTTGATGAAGGCCGCTTCCTTGATGCCGCGCAGCACCAGGAAGTGCACGGCCCAGAGCAAAACAGAGGCGCCGATCACGGCCGCGGGGGTGTTGCCCTCGCCGAAGATCGGGAAGAAATAGCCCAGGGTGCTGAACAGCAGGACGAAGTAGCCGACGTTGCCCAGCCAGGCGCTGATCCAGTAACCCCAGGCCGATGAAAAGCCCATGTAGTCACCGAACCCGGCCTTGGCGTAGGCGTAGACGCCGCCATCCAGATCAGGTTTGCGATTGGCTAGAGTTTGGAAGACGAAGGCCAGGGTCAACATGCCGACAGCGGTAATTGCCCAACCAATAAGAACAGCACCAACATCGGCGCTGGCGGCCATGTTTTGCGGTAAGGAGAAGATCCCGCCGCCAATCATGGAACCCACTACCAGGGCGACTAAGGCGCCCAGTCTTAGTTTACCGGGGGATTCAGACATTGCATGACTCCAATGCAGGAGAAGAGAGACGTCAGAGTAAATCTGCTTGCAATCCGAACAGCTGACTCAGATCAGTTCATTACTGCATTCCGTTGTGAATGAATGACTTAAGATTTGTTGCGAGGGGTAGAATGCTGCCCGGAGAGGGCCATTCCAGACAGGTTTCGATCTCCTTATCAGTAGCGGTTCTCATTGCCGACGACGTTTGAAACTAGACCCTTTTGGGGAATGTGCAAATCTTTCAGCGGCATTGATTAATCACTTGGTAGTGATGGCACTTAGTGCATATACATAACAAAACAGTCGGTTATTCAGGGCTTTCTACGGGGTGTACAGACGCCCGTTGCTTAAAGGATAAATAATTGACTGTTACTGTTAGACGCAAATTTGTAGAAGTTATTTAATAGCGTGTAGCTTTAATCGCCAGATCGACTCACTGAAGCAGAGGTAGGGATGTCACAACCGGCGCAGAAGCTGCAACTCGGTGCATTGATCGCCCTGGTGGTGGGTTCCATGATTGGTGGCGGGATCTTCTCGCTGCCGCAGAATATGGCGGCCCGGGCCGATGCCGGAGCGGTGCTGATCGGCTGGGCCATCACCGCGGTGGGGATGCTGACCCTGGCCTTCGTCTTCCAGACTCTGGCCAACCGCAAGCCGGAGCTCGATTCCGGGGTCTACGCCTATGCCAAGGCCGGGTTCGGCGACTACATGGGCTTTTCATCGGCCTGGGGTTACTGGATCAGTGCCTGGCTGGGCAACGTCGGCTACTTCGTCCTGCTGTTCAGCACCCTGGGCTATTTCTTTCCGGTGTTCGGCCAGGGCAATACCCCGGTGGCCATCGGCTGTGCCTCGGTCCTGCTGTGGGCCGTGCATTTCCTGGTGTTGCGGGGGATCAAGGAGGCGGCGTTCATCAACCAGCTGACCACGGTGGCGAAGATCGTGCCGCTGGTGATGTTCATCGTCATCGCTGCCGTGGCATTCAAGGCGGATATCTTCACCCGGGATATCTGGGGCCGCAGCAACCCGAACTTCGGCGGGGTGATGGACCAGGTGCGCAACATGATGCTGGTCACGGTGTTCGTGTTCATCGGTATCGAGGGCGCCAGCGTGTATTCGGCCCGGGCGCAGAAGCGCGCCGATGTCGGGCGGGCCACGGTGATCGGTTTTCTCGGGGTGCTGGCGCTGCTGGTACTGGTCAACGTGCTGTCGTTGGGGATCATGAGCCAGCCGGAGCTGGCGCAATTGCAGAATCCTTCCCTGGCGGCAGTGCTGGAGCATATCGTCGGCCCCTGGGGCGCCTTGCTGATCAGCATCGGCCTGGCGGTTTCCCTGCTGGGGGCCTTGCTGTCCTGGGCCTTGCTGTGCGCCGAGATCCTCTACGCCACCGCCCGGGACCGGACCATGCCGGCTTTCCTGAAGAAGGAAAACGCCAACCATGTGCCGGTCAATGCCTTGTGGCTGACCAACGTGATGATCCAGATCTTTCTGCTGATCACCCTGTTCTCTGCCGGCACCTACACCAGCCTGATCTACCTGGCGTCGTCGATGATCCTGGTGCCCTACCTGTGGTCGGCGGCCTATGCGGTGCTGCTCAGCGGTCGCGGGGAAACCTACGAGCAGGCCTCCCGGGAACGCAAGAAGGACCTGTTCATCGCCACCGTGGCCCTGAGCTACGCCATCTGGCTGCTGTACGCCGGCGGCTTGAAGTACCTGCTGCTGTCGGCCTTGTTGTATGCGCCGGGGGTAATCCTGTTCGCCAAGGCCAAGCATGAGCAGGGCGAGCCGTTGTTCACCCCGCTGGAAAAACTGATCTTCGCGGCCGTGGTCATCGGCGCCTCATTGGCGGCCTATGGCTTGTACAGCGGCCTGCTGGCGCTGTGATTCATCACCTGCCCTACCAGGGCGCCTACGACTGGCCGGCGATGCTGGGCTTTCTCAGGGCCCGCGCCATCGAAGGCCTGGAGGTGGTGCAGGGCGATACTTATGCCCGCACCTTCGCGCTGGCGGGCGGGCAAGGCATCTTGAGTGTCTGCCCGGGGCCTGCAGGCCATTTGCAGGTGCAGTTGCAGGGGGCCGAGCAGGCCCTGCTGCCCCAGGTGCTGGCGCGCTTGCGCCGGCAATTCGATCTGGACGCGGACCTGTCCCTGATCAACCGCCATCTGGCCCGTGATCCGCTGCTCGCACCGTTGCTGGCGGCACGCCCGGGCCTGCGAGTACCCGGGGCCTGGGACGGTTTCGAGCTGGCCATTCGCGCCGTGCTGGGCCAGCAGATCACCGTGCAGGGCGCGATCCGCCTGGCGGGCAAGCTGGTGGCGGTGCATGGCCGGTTGCTGGCCAGTCCCGACCCGCAGTGGCCTGGTTTGACCCACCTGTTTCCCACTCCCCAGGTGCTGTCCACTGCCAACCTGGCCGACCTGGGAATGCCCCGCAGCCGGGCACGCACGCTGTCTGCCGTGGCCCAGGCCTTGCTCGACGATCCACTCCTGTTCGAACCCAGGGCCAGCTTGCAACAGGGGGTGGAGCGCCTGTTGCAATTGCCGGGAATCGGCGATTGGACCGCGCAATACATCGCCCTGCGCCAGTTGCGCGAGAGCGATGCCTTTCCGGCGGCGGACGTAGGCCTGTTCAACGCTGTGGCACGTCTGCAGGGGCTGCGGCCCAATGCCCGCCAACTGCTGGCCCGGGCCGAGGCCTGGCGGCCGTGGCGCGGTTATGCGGCGCAGCATTTGTGGGCGGCCATGGGCTGAAACGGTCCGCCGGTTCCTACGGGATCAACTGGCAGCCAGGGCCTTCACCACCATCTGGGGCGATGGGCGCCCAGGGCGGTGGCCGGGCAACTCCACTGCACCGGCGTTCCATTGATGTGCAACGGCACCCGCAGGCGCCGCGCCGGCCCCCAAGGGGTCTGTTCCAGCACCAGCCCCTGATCCTCGTGGTCTTCGGCGCGCGGTGGAATTTCGGCGGTCGCTGACGGGGAATGATCAACCAGCAACTGGGCGGTACGGGCCAGGGACAGGCGCGCCGATGCGCCCTGCTCGCCGCTCAGGGACCGGGTCAGTGCCCGCAGGGCGCTGGCTGCCATCAGGTAACCGGTGGCGTGATCCAGGGCCTGGACCGGCAGTGGCACAGGCCTGTCCGCGGCTTTCCAGGCCATGCCGGCTTCGGCGATGCCGCAGCTCATCTGCACCAGGCTGTCGAAGCCCCGGCGGTTGCGCCAGGGGCCGCTCCAGCCGTAGGCATTGAGGCTGACTTCGATCAGCCCCGGAGCGATTTTCTGGCGTGCCTGGGCGTCATAACCCAGGTGTTCCAGGGCATCGGCGCGGTAGCCATGCAGAAGCAGGTCGGCCTGCGCCAGCAAGCCTTCGAACAGGGCACGCTGCTCAAGGTCGTGCAGATCGAGGCGCGCGCAGCGTTTGCCCAGGGTCACCTCCGGCTCCAGGGCCGGCTCGTTCCAATGTGGCGGATCGATGCGCAACACCTCGGCCCCGAGCCCCGCCAGCAGGCGGCTGGCCACCGGGCCCGCCAGGACCCGGGTCAGGTCCAGTACCTTGAGCCCGGCCAGGGGCCGGTCGACGCGACCGCTCCAGGCCTTGTGCCGCTGATCGGCCTGGGGCAGCCAGTGCACCAGGGGTTCGCTGTTTACCGCCCGGCCCTGGGGGTGGGCCTGCCACTGCGCCCAGCTGCGCATCTGCGCGGCACAACCGCCCTGGTCGACTATCGCCTGCTCCAGTTCCAGGGCGTTCCAGGTGGCCACCTGGGCGGCCATGGCCGAGCGTTCGGTCACCGCTCCCAGCACCCGTTCGGCGGCGGCCCGGTGCTGAGGTGCGTTGGTGTGCAGGCGAATCCAGCCGTCGCGGCTGGCGTAGTCGCCGGCAATCGGGTCCCAGGGTGATGGCAGGCTCCAGCCCTGCGGGCGGATCGAGCTGGCGAACCAGAACGAGGCCAGGCGCCGGTCGACGCTGACCTCTGGCAGGCGTCCGGTCTGGCTGTACAGGAGTTCAGCGACTGCCTGCCCGGCAGCGGCAATGCTGGCGCTGGCCAGGTCGGTCACGGCGAAGGCCGAGGGCAGGGCGCCCTGGCCGGTTTGCCGGATGCTTGATGACGCCAGGCCCAGCGCGGCCTGGATGGATGCGAGTAACTCGGTCATGGCCCACTCCGCGGATCAGGGGAGGGCATTGCACCCTGAAACTGCCGCGGCTGTCGATCACCCCTGGTCATCGGCCGCGGCTGGCGCCGGAGCAGCGCTTACACCCGGAACTGATCCATGAGTTTCATTTGCTGGGTGGCCAGGGCATTGAGCTGGCTGCTGACCTGGGCCGACTCACTGGCCTGTTCGGTGAGGGTTTCGGTCACGGTGCGAATCGCCGAGACGTTGCGGTTGACCTCTTCGGCCACCGCGCTCTGCTGCTCGGCAGCGCTGGCGATCTGCAGGTTCATGTCGCTGATCACAGTGACCGCGTCGCTGATCTTGCCCAGGGCCTGGACTGCCTGCTGGATCTGCCCGGCACTGTTCTGCGCCTGGCTCTGGCTGGCGTGCATGGTGGTCACCACATCCCGGGTGCCGCTCTGGATGCGTTCGATCACCACGCGAATTTCCTCCACCGAGTCTTGGGTGCGCTTGGCCAGGTTGCGCACTTCATCGGCCACCACGGCGAAACCGCGACCGCTTTCCCCGGCGCGAGCCGCTTCGATGGCGGCGTTGAGGGCCAGCAGGTTGGTCTGCTCGGCAATACTGCGGATCACTTCCAGCACCGACCCTATCTGTTCGCTGCTCACCGCCAGGGCTTCGACTTCCCCCACCGCCTTGCTCACCTCGTCGGCCAGCAGGCTGATGTCCCGGGTGCTGCGCTCGATGATGGTCATGCCTTCCTTGGCCGACTGGTCTGCGCCACGGGCGGCCTGGGCGGCATTGGAGGCACTGTTGGCAACATCGTGGGCAGTGGCGCTCATTTCGTTGGAGGCGGTGGCCACTTGATCGATTTCGCGGAACTGCACCTGCATGCCTTCACTGGTCTGGCGGGCGATTTCCGAAGACTGGTCGGCGGTGCCCCGGGCTTCGGTGATGCTCTGCTTGATCTGGGCGATGGTCGGTTGCAGCTTGTCGAGGAAGCGGTTGAACCAGCCCACCAGTTCGCCGAGTTCGTCTTTCTTGCTGTAGTCCAGGCGCTGGGTCAGGTCGCCGTCGCCGCTGGCGATGGCCTTGAGCATCTGCGCCACGCTGTTGATCGGGCGGGTCACGCCCGAGGCGCTGAGCCAGATCAGCAGCAGGCCCAGCAGGCCGGCGCCGACGGCCACCAGTACGGTTTTCACCGTGCCGCTGGTCTGGGCCTCATCCAGCAGGCCTTGCAGTTTTACCGAGTCTGCCAGCAGCACTTGTTGCGGCAGGTCGATGGTGACGCCCCAGGGCTTGGCATCGGCAATCGGGCTGAAGGGGTAGACCGCGCGGATCAGTTCACCCTGTTGCAGGACCTTGTTCTGGCTGCCGGCGAGCAGCGCGAGGATGTCCTTGCCCTGGGCGCCGAGGGTTTCGTTGATGTTCTTGCCGACCTGGCTGGCATCGGCGCCCACGGCCGCCAGCAAGCCGCTGCCGGCGACGATCATCATGTGCCCGGCACCGTTGAACAGAAAACGCTGGGATTCGCCGGCCGCGGCCTGCAGGGAGTCCAGGGCGATGTCGACGCCAATCACCCCGATGACCTTGCCGTCCACCAGCAAGGGCTGGGAGATGGTGGTCATCAGCACCTGTTTCTTGTCCTCGCCGATGGTGTCGGCGTAGGGGTCCAGCAGGCAGGTACGGCGGCTGTCGCGGGGGCAGGTGTACCAGACGTTGTAGGGGGTGCCGCTGAGGTTGAGGGTAGTCTTGGTCAGGTCGTCTTCCACCATCACGGTGTTCAACTGCTGGCCCCCGGATCGGCTCCAGTAGGTGGCGAAGCGCCCGCGTTCGTTGGAAGCACGGGCTGCGTCATTGAGAAATTCGCTGTCCTTGCCATCCAGGGCGTTGGGTTCGTAGGCCAGCCAGATGCCGAGCACTTTGGGATTGCGCTCGAAGGCGGTCTTCAGGCTGTGGTTGAGCTCTTCGCGCAGTGCCGCAGCTTCCAGGCCGCGCTTGCTCGCCATGTCACGCAGGTCGCGTACCTGGTCCGCCAGGGCGGTGATCACCAGGTTGCTTTCACCGAAGGTCTTCTGCACCCGTACTGCCTGGTCGGCGGCCTTTGCCTGCAGCAACTCTTCGACCCCGGCGGTGAGCATCCGCGTGCTGGAGGTGTTGACCAGTTGGTTGTTCTGCTGGCTCTGGTACAGGTTCATGCCGACGATCAGCGCCACTACGCCCAACAGGCACAGTCCGGACAACAGCACTATTTTCAGGCGAATGGAGAGAGAGTCGAACATGGGGGGCGATCTCGCGAAAGGACGGATGGAAAGCACGGAATCGGATGACTCCGGTCGCCAAGTCCATTCAGCGCTATGCCCGGAACATCGGCTCGGGCGGCCTTTGCGTGAGGGGCTGCCGACGAACGGTCATGTCCTTGACATATATGGCCTTAGGGGCAAGGGCATAGCTGCCAGCGGGCGCAGGTCAGGAGGCCTGCGGCAGGGCTTCGGGGCGTGACCAGATCCACAGGTTGCCCAGGGTCATGCCGGCAATGGCGGCATACATCGTCCAGTGATGGTTGAGCAGGGTCAGCATCAGCCCGGCACACAGCAGCATGCTGACCGTGGCGCTGATCTTGGCCTTGCGGCTGACGATCCGGCCGTTGCGCCAGTTGCAGAGGATAGGCCCGAACAGGCGATGGTTCTCCATCCAGGCGCTTAGCCGTGGCGAGCTCTTGGTGGCGGCCCAGGCAGCCAGCAGGATGAACTCGGTGGTCGGCAGGCCGGGTACGACGATGGCGATCAGGCCGATGGCCAGGCTGACATAGGCCAGCGCGCCAAACAGCAGGCGGGAAATCTTCGACGAGGAGGGGCGAGTGGGGGTCATGGTTTCGATGATGAGGTAACGCGTCGTACGGCTCAATCCGCGAATGCCGCCGGCCGACAAAATACCGCTGCGGGCAGGGGCACGCCTTGGCGCGCCACCTGCCCGCAACTACGCGGGTCAGGCCGGTTGTGCGGCGCCGGAGTAAGCCTGTTCCAGCAGCACGGTGAAGCGGTTGAAGGCATCCAGGGCACCTTTTTCCGCCGCGGCTTCTTCTTCGGCGGTGAACTCCAGGCCGTCGAGGATGCGGGTGAAGGTTTTCCAGCCTTCGGCGCGGCCACCGGCTGGTTCGCCCAGGTGACGGGCACCGAAGGTTTCGCTCAGGCCCAGGCCCACGGCGCGCTTGATCAGGAACGCGGCACCCAGCTTGGAACCCTCGGAGACGAAGATCCAGCCCAGGGCTTCGGCCTGGCTCGGGTTGCTGACGGCACCGGCCACTGGTGCAGGAACCTCGGTTTCCAGGTCGGCCAGGTCAGCCTTGGCAGCTTCGGCGCGGCAGCGCTCGGCCAGGTCCGGGACGATCTTGTTCAGTTCGGCATCGTTGTACAGGTCCACCAGTTCCGACTGGAACAGGTACTGGGCCACCACGAAACGGGCGAATGCACCTTGGGTTTCGAAGGGCGCATGGGCCTTGACCAGGGCGTCGAGCTTGGAATGCGGCTCGTGGGTGATCTGGTTCAGGCGTTGGGAGCGCAGGTGGTGACGCTGGGAGGAATCCTGGGAGGTCATGCAGATGTCCTTGAGAATGAGAGGCACTTAGTGACTAGACGAACAAGAAGACGCGACACAGTAAAAAATCCTCACTGCCCTGGATGAAAAAGGGCAGTGAGGTGTCCAGGCGTCAGATATCCCACACCAGGTTGACCGAGAAGTTGCGGCCTGGCTGGGTCAGGCGGTCGAGGTTGGCGGGTGCGGTCTGGCCGGCTTCGCCGACGCTGTCGTAGCCGCGCACGTCGTCCCAGTTCCAGTATTTCTTGTCGGTCAGGTTGTACAGGCCGGCGTTCACGGTCAGGTCGTCAGTGACCTTGTAGAAGCCGCTGAGGTCGAGGATGCCGTAGCCCGGTGTCTTGAACTGGCCGCTGGTGGTGCGGCCATCCGGGGCCTTGAAGGTACTGTTGTCGACCCGGTCCTTGCGTTTGACCAGGGTCCAGCTCAGCAGCGCGCCATAGTTGTCCTGGTCGTAGCCGAGACCAAACACGCCCTTGAGCGGGTTGACGCTGTTGATCGGTTCGCCGTTGTCATTGTTGCGACCGTAGGCGTAGGCCAGCGAGCCGATGCTGTACAGGCCCTGTGGTGCACCGAAGGCATCGAGGTTGAGACGGCCCCTGGCTTCGGCGCCCTTGATGGTGGCGTGTTTGATGTTGTTGCTCTGGATCACCGATTGCAGCGCGCCGGCGGTGATGGCGTCTTCGTTGATGAAGTCGCGGTACTGGTTGTAGAACACCGAGACATCGAAGGAGCCGGCGTCGAAATTACCTCGCAGTCCGGTTTCGTAACCTTTGCTGGTTTCCGGCTTGAGGTTGGAGTTGGGCTCGACGATGTACCCGGTGGTGATGTTTTCAAAGCGGCCGTAGAGCGCCTTGGCCGACGGCGTGCGGAAGCCCTCGGAGTACTGGCCATAGGCCGTGTAGTGCTCGTCGAAGCTGTAGGTCAGGCCGAACTTGGGCGAAACCCGATGCCAGGTCTTCTTGTCGTCGCTGACCGGAAAGTTGCCGGTGGGGTTGGCGACATTGAGGAACTCCTGGGTCAGCTTGGGCTTGAGTTGGGTGTAGTCATAGCGCAGGCCCGGAGTGAAGGTCCAGGCGTTCCAGCTGATCTGGTCCTGGACGAACAGGCTGTAGGTGTTGATGGTCGGGTCCGGGAAGTCGCTGGACTTCTTCACGCTGTCACCGGCAGAAGGGCTCGGCGCGCCAATCGCGGTACAGCCGGCACCGACGGCCAGGCAACTGGCGGTGCCATAGCGCGAGCCCGTGACCTTCTGCTGCTTGAGAGTGGTGCCGTAGGTCAACTGGTGATCGGTTTCACCCAGGGCGAAGGCCTTGTCCAGCTGAGCGTCGAACACCCATTGTTTTTCCTGGTACAGGGTTTTCCGCTCACGCTGCACGTCACGCGCCACCGGGCTGAAGATCGACACCGGGTTGTAGCGCTCGGAGGTGGTCTGGTCGGTCTTGGCGATCTGGTAGTTCAGGCTCCACTTGATCTGGTCGGCGATCGGCGAGTTCAGGGCAAAGCTGTTTTCCAGGCCGAAGCGTTCGCGGGTGATGGTGTCGTTGCCGACGCGCGAGCGATACCAGTTCTGGCCAACGCCATTGAGGAACAGGCCGCCCACCGCACTTTTCTGATTGGTGTCGCGGTCGTCCTTGTACTTTTCGTAGGTCAGGCCCAGGCGTGCGTCGTCCGCATAGTTCCAGCCGAGCTTGGCCAGTACGTTGGTGGTCCGGGCGTCTTCCGGGTTGGCGGCAGTGCGGTTCAGGCCGGTGCCGTTGTTGCTGCCATAGGACTCGGTCTCGTGGCCGTCACGCTGGCTCAGGTGCAACAAACCGTCGAATTCGCCGACCCGCCCGGCGAAGGTGCCGGATTTCAGCCAGCTTTCGTCCGCCGAGCTGTAGCCGGTCTTCAGGCGCGCGCCAAAATCCTCGCCGGGCTTGATGATGTCGTCGGCGTCCAGAGTGTAATAACTGACGGCGCCACCGATGGCGCTGCTGCCGTAGAGCACCGAGGCCGGGCCACGCAGGATTTCCACGCGCTTGACGATTTCCGGGTCGACGTAGTTACGGTTGGTCTTGGCATAAGGGCCGCTAAAGAAGTGATCCGGCACTTCCACGCCGTCCACCTGGGTGAGGATCCGGTCGCTGTCGATACCACGGATGTTGTAGCCGCTGATACCGGCACGCTGGCCTGCACCGCCGACTGAAACACCAGGCTCATAACGCACCAGTTCCTTGATCGTGTTGACGTTCTGGCGGTCGAGTTCTTCCCGGGTGTGCACGCTCACGGTGCTGGGTACCGAGTTGATGTCCTGCTCCTGACGGGTGGCGCTGATGGTCACCTGCTGCAGGTTCACCACATTGGCTGCGCTGCGCTTTTCCAGAACGATGTTGTTGTTGCCCAGCTTGCGGTAGCTCAGGTTGGTGCCGCTGAGCAGCCGATCCAGGGCCTTTTCCGGTGGCAGCGAACCGCGCACGCCCGGGGAGGACACCCCGCTGCCCAGCTCCGCCGGCAGGCCCACTTGCCAGCCGGTGACCGCAGTAAAGGCGTTGAGCGCCGATACCAGCGGCTGCTGGGCGATAGCGAAGTTGTAGTTGCCCATGCGCTGGCTGGAGGATGCCGGGGCATCGGCGGCCATCACGGGGGCAGCGTGGGCGCCGGCCAGCAGGATGGCTGCGGTCAGCAGCGACAGGGTGCAGTTTTGCAGGCGGGCACAGGGAACAGGGGATCGGCTGTTGAGGCGAGGGGACATCGAGAGCGCTCCGGGTCGCACGAAACTTTTATAGGTGCAGATACGCATTCAAAATGCGAATCAGTTGCATTGGCTATAACGAGACGTACGACCCGTAGAGATCGCGTAAAAATAATTGTTCTCAGTTGAGAATCACTAGTGCCGGGAACTCGGAAAGCCGTGCCGAAGTGATGTGGGCCAGGGAACGCACCACGTCCAGAGGCTGATCCAGGCGGTAGTTGCCGGTTACCGCGACCTTTGCCAGGTGTTCGTTGTTGTTGACGATCCAGCCCGGGTAATAGCGCCGCAGTTCGGCCAGGACCTGGCTCAGGGGGCAGTTCTCGAACACCAGGCGGCCCTGGACCCAGGCCAGTTCCTTGTCGGCGTCGAGCCTGGCCGGCTGGTCGAAGCCCTGGGGCCCGACCCGCACGCTTTCCCCGGCGCGCAGGCGCAGGCGCTGGTCGGCGTGGGTGGCGCGCAGGTCGATGTCACCGCGCTGCACCTGGACTTGGGCCACGCCGTCCAGGTAGCGCACGGCAAAGGTGGTGTCGCGCACGCTGGCCTTGACCGGGCCGGCGTCCAGTTCCAGGGGCAGGCCGCGATTGCCGGGGATCTCGAAGAAGGCTTCGCCCTGGTACAGCCGGGCCACGCGCTGGTGATCGTTGATGTCGCTGGAAAAGGCCGAGTTGGTGTTGAGCAGCACCTTGGAACCGTCTTCGAGCTGCAGGCGCTGGCGCTCGCCGACCTGGGTCAGGTGGTCGGCCTGCAGGCGCAGCGGCAGGTTGCTGAAGCTGAATAATCCGAGCAGCAGCACCGCGGCGGTGGCCAGGGGTTTCCAGTGGGGGCGCAGGCGCGCCAGGCGCGAGACTTTCGGTGGCGCTGCCAGGGTCAGGGCGCATTGCGCCACTTGCGGGCCATTCCAGATCGCCTGGGCCTTTTCGAAGGCCTGGGCGTTGAGCGGTGAAGCCGCCAGCCACTGATGAAACTGGCGCACTTGTTCCTCGTTCGGATGTTCCAGCTCGATCAGCCAATCCAGTGCCTGATCCATGGCCAGGGTGCTTGAGTGCGGGCCGGCAGGGGTGGGCGGCTCGGCGCTGTGAAAATCCGTCACGGGTGTTCCTCGGCTGCGTCTGTGCGCGGCTGTTTTTTCAAGAGAGAGCGAAAGCCGGCCAAGGTTAACAAAGGCTCGGGGCTGCCGCAGTCATTCTGCTCAGCGGTTGAGACTCACTGGCCGTCGAGACGTTCGGCGACGCCGATGCAGATGGCCATGATCAGTTTCAATTCCTTTTGCACCGTGCTCAGTGAAACCCCGAGCTCGTCGGCGATCTCCTGGTAACTGTGGCCGTGCAGGCGGCTGAGGATGAAGATCTGCTGCTGGCGCGGGCTGAGCTGGCCGAGGCTGAGGTTCAGGCGTTCCAGCATCTGCTCGGCGTGGGCCGCGTCTTCGGCACTGCTGACGGGCGCGGCGACATTCTCCACCACCTCCGGCGGTACGTCTTCGAGCAGGGTGCGGCCCTGGATGCGCCGGGCCCGCAGGTGATCCAGGGCGAGGTTGCGCGCGGTCTGGAAGACAAAGGGTTCAAGGTGCGTGATCGGCCGCTCGCTCAGGGCCCGGGTCACGCGCAGGTAGGTTTCCTGCAGCAGGTCTTCGGCGGTGCTGTGGTTGTTGACCATCCGCTCCAGCGTTCGCAGCAGAGAAATGCGTTGGGTGAGGAAGACGTGGTTGAAGTGCGATTGACTCACAGCAAGGCCTGATCCATTTTTTCAGCAGATGATAATGATTGTCATCTACGTCAATGGTCAAGCCTTGCGTGAATTATCCTCGGCCGGCCAGGTAGGCCTGATAGTCGGGAATCCGGTGCTCATGGGCCTGGTTCATCAGCGGGCTGCTGAGCAGGTAGTCGGCGCTGCACTCGTTGCAGGCCACCGGAATGTTCCATACCGCCGCTACCCTCAACAGGGCCTTGATGTCCGGATCATGGGGCTGGGGTTCAAAGGGGTCCCAGAAGAACACCAGCAGGTCGACCCGTTGCTCGGCAATCTGCGCCCCCAGTTGCTGATCGCCGCCCAGGGGGCCGCTGATCATGCTTTCCACCGGCAGCCCCAGGTGCTTGCTCAGCAACAGGCCGGTGGTACCGGTGGCAACCAGCTCGTGCTCGGCCAGGCGCGCCTTCTGCCGCCCGGCCCACTCCAGCAGGAACGCCTTGCAGTGGTCATGAGCGACCAGGGCGATGCGCTTGCGCGCGGCCATGGTCTTGTGGGTGAAACTGATACCGATCATCGACGAATATCCGTTTTATTCCGCGTTGCACAGGGCCAGGCAGTTATCCAGCATGCGGTTGGAGAAACCCCACTCGTTGTCGTACCAGGCCAGCACCTTGAGCAACCGGCCACCGCTGACCTTGGTGTGGTTGGCGTCGAAGATCGACGACAGCGGATTGTGGTTGAAGTCGCTGGAGACCAGCGGCAGGGTGTTGTAGCCGAGGATCGTCGAGTGCTGGCTGGCGCTCTTGAGCAACGCATTGACCTCTTCGGCGGTGGTGTCGCGCTTGAGGGTCACCGTCAGGTCCACCAGGGACACGTTGATCACCGGTACTCGCACGGCCATGCCGGTCAGCTTGCCAGCCAGCTCCGGCAGCACCAGGCCCACCGCTTCGGCAGCGCCGGTCTTGCTCGGGATCATGTTCTGGGTGGCCGAACGGGCGCGATAGGGGTCGCTGTGGTAGACGTCGGTGAGGTTCTGGTCGTTGGTGTAGGCGTGGATGGTGGTCATCAGGCCGTTGTCGATGCCCAGCTCGCGGTGCAGTACCTGGGCCACTGGCGCCAGGCAGTTGGTGGTGCACGAGGCGTTGGAGATGATCTGGTGCGACTGGCGCAGGATGTCGTGGTTGACCCCGTAGACCACGGTGGCGTCGGCGCCCTTGGCCGGGGCCGAGATGATGACCTTGCGGGCACCGGCGGTCAGATGGGCGGCAGCCTTGGCGCGGTCGGTGAACAGGCCGGTGCATTCGAACACCACGTCGATCTTCTCCGCGGCCCAGGGCAGTTCGGCCGGGTTGCGGATGGCGCTGACGGCAATCCGATCGCCATTCACGGTGAGGCTTTCCTGATCGTGTTCGACTTGGGCGTCGAAAGTACCGTGCACGGTGTCGTATTTCAGCAGGTGGGCATTGATAGCGCTGTCTCCGAGATCGTTGATAGCGACGATCTGCAGATCCTGGCGATAGCCTTGGGTATAAAGTGCGCGCAGGACGTTACGGCCGATACGGCCAAAACCATTGATTGCGATTCGAAGAGTCATGTGCAAACGCCTGTCGTTGAATTTGTTGTTGGAATTACAAGATTATTCGCATAGAAATAGAAAACAAGCCTTTTTAGTGGCAATATTTTGTCTTATCTACAACGAGTGACCTGAATCAACTGGTCCAAATGGTCAGAAACATCCTCCGCTGTCCCTGCGCGGTGGCGCGTCTGATCAGCATAGACAAACAGGTCGCCACATCCGTTAGCCTGGAGTTCTACACATGCATCCCCGCGTTCTTGAGGTCACCGAACGGCTTATCGCCCGTAGTCGCGCCACTCGCCAGGCCTATCTCGCGCTGATCCGCGATGCCGCCAGCGATGGCCCGCAGCGGGGCAAGCTGCAATGTGCGAACTTCGCCCACGGCGTGGCCGGTTGTGGCACCGACGACAAGCACAACCTGCGGATGATGAATGCGGCCAACGTGGCAATTGTTTCGTCATATAACGACATGTTGTCGGCGCACCAGCCTTACGAGGTGTTCCCCGAGCAGATCAAGCGCGCCCTGCGCGAGATCGGCTCGGTGGGCCAGTTCGCCGGCGGCACCCCGGCCATGTGCGATGGCGTGACCCAGGGCGAGGCCGGCATGGAACTGAGCCTGCCGAGCCGTGAAGTGATCGCCCTGTCTACGGCGGTGGCCCTCTCTCACAACATGTTCGATGCCGCGCTGATGCTGGGGATCTGCGACAAGATTGTCCCGGGGTTGATGATGGGCGCCCTGCGCTTCGGTCACCTGCCGACCATCTTCGTTCCGGGCGGGCCCATGGTCTCGGGCATTTCCAACAAGCAGAAAGCCGACGTGCGCCAGCGTTACGCCGAAGGCAAGGCCAGCCGCGAGGAACTGCTGGAGTCGGAAATGAAGTCCTACCACAGCCCCGGCACCTGCACCTTCTACGGCACCGCCAACACCAACCAGTTGCTGATGGAAGTGATGGGCCTGCATCTGCCGGGCGCCTCTTTCGTCAACCCCAATACGCCGCTGCGCGATGCCCTGACCCATGAGGCGGCGCAGCAGGTCACGCGCCTGACCAAGCAGAGCGGGGCCTTCATGCCGATTGGCGAGATCGTCGACGAGCGCGTGCTGGTCAACTCCATCGTTGCCCTGCACGCCACGGGCGGCTCCACCAACCACACCCTGCACATGCCGGCCATCGCCCAGGCGGCGGGCATCCAGCTGACCTGGCAGGACATGGCCGACCTCTCCGAGGTGGTGCCGACCCTGTCCCACGTCTATCCAAACGGCAAGGCCGATATCAACCACTTCCAGGCGGCGGGCGGCATGTCTTTCCTGATCCGCGAGCTGCTGGAAGCCGGCCTGCTCCACGAAGACGTCAATACCGTGGCCGGCCGCGGCCTGAGCCGCTATACCCAGGAACCCTTCCTGGACAACGGCAAGCTGGTGTGGCGCGACGGCCCGATCGAAAGCCTGGACGAAAACATCCTGCGCCCGGTGGCCCGGGCGTTCTCTGCGGAGGGCGGCTTGCGGGTCATGGAAGGCAACCTCGGTCGCGGCGTGATGAAGGTTTCCGCGGTGGCCCCGGAGCACCAGATCGTCGAGGCCCCGGCCGTGGTGTTCCAGGACCAGCAGGACCTGGCCGATGCCTTCAAGGCCGGCCTGCTGGAGAAGGACTTCGTCGCGGTGATGCGCTTCCAGGGCCCGCGCTCCAACGGCATGCCCGAGCTGCACAAGATGACCCCCTTCCTCGGGGTGCTGCAGGACCGCGGCTTCAAGGTGGCGCTGGTCACCGACGGGCGCATGTCCGGCGCTTCGGGCAAGATTCCGGCAGCGATCCATGTCAGCCCCGAAGCCCAGGTGGGTGGCGCGCTGGCCCGGGTGCTGGACGGCGATATCATCCGCGTGGATGGCGTCAAGGGCACCCTGGAGCTTAAGGTAGACGCCGCAGAATTCGCCGCCCGGGAGCCGGCCAAGGGCCTGCTGGGCAACAACGTTGGCACCGGCCGCGAACTCTTCGCCTTCATGCGCATGGCCTTCAGCTCGGCAGAGCAGGGCGCCAGCGCCTTTACCTCTGCCCTGGAGACGCTCAAGTGAAACTGGCCCTGGTCGGTGATATTGGTGGCACCAACGCGCGCTTCGCGTTGTGGAAAGACCAACAACTGGAGGCAATCGAAGTCCACGCCACTGCGGACTACAGCTGCCCGGAAGACGCCATCAAGGCCTACCTGCGGGACCAGGGGCTGGCCCTGGGTGCCATAGGTTCGGTGTGCCTGTCGGTGGCCGGCCCGGTCAGCGGCGATGAGTTTCGCTTCACCAACAACCACTGGCGCCTGAGCCGCCAGGCTTTCTGCCAGGCGTTGCAGGTGGACCAACTGCTGTTGGTCAACGACTTCTCGGCCATGGCCCTGGGCATGACCCGCCTGCAGCCGGATGAATTTCGCGTGGTCTGCGAAGGCGTTGCCGAACCCTTGCGCCCGGCCGTGGTAATCGGCCCGGGCACGGGCCTCGGGGTGGGCACCCTGCTGAACTTCGGCGACGGTCGTTACATGGCCTTGCCGGGAGAGGGCGGGCATGTCGACCTGCCCTTGAGCAGTGCGCGGGAAACCCAGCTCTGGCAGCACATTCACGACGAGATCGGCCATGTCAGCGCCGAGACTGCCTTGAGCGGTGGCGGCCTGCCCCGGGTGTACCGGGCGATCTGCGCGGTGGACGGCCATGAGCCGCGGCTCGAGACTCCGGAGGCCATCACCGCGGCCGGCCTGGCCGGCGACCCGATCGCCCGGGAAGTGCTGGAGCAGTTCAGCTGCTGGCTGGGCCGGGTGGCGGGCAACAACGTGCTGACCACCGGGGGGCGTGGCGGGGTGTACATCGTCGGTGGGGTGATTCCGCGCTTTGCCGATTTCTTCATCCACAGCGGCTTTGCCAAGAGCTTTGCCGACAAGGGTTGCATGAGCGATTACTTCAAGGGCATCCCGGTGTGGCTGGTGACCGCGCCCTATTCCGGGCTCACCGGTGCAGGCGTGGCCCTGGAGCAGGCCCAGGGCTGACGCCGCCCTGGCAGGCGACCCGGCATCAGGCATAATCGCGCACCCTGCCTAACAATAAGGACGGCCCCGGTGAGTTCAGTCAGTAAGTCGATTTTGTTGGTTGACGACGATCAGGAAATTCGCGAGCTGCTGGAAACCTATCTCAGCCGCTGCGGCTTCCAGGTGCGCAGCACCGCCGACGGGGCCGGCTTTCGCCTGGCCCTCAACGAGGCGCCCAGCGACCTGGTGATCCTCGATGTGATGCTGCCGGACGAAGACGGCTTCAGCCTGTGCCGCTGGATCCGCCAGCATCCCAAGCGCAGCCAGGTGCCGATCATCATGCTGACCGCCAGCTCCGACGAGGCCGACCGGGTCATCGGCCTGGAGCTGGGCGCCGACGACTACCTGGGCAAGCCTTTCAGCCCCCGGGAGCTGCAGGCGCGGATCAAGGCCCTGCTGCGGCGCGTGCAGTTCACCCAGGAGCGGGTTGTCGGCGAGGTGCTGTGCTTCGACGAATGGCGCCTGGATGTGATCAGCCACCGGCTGTTCCACAACGATGGCGAGGAGGTGATTCTCTCCGGCGCCGACTTCGCTCTGCTCAAGCTGTTTCTCGACCATCCCCAGGAAATCCTCGATCGCGACACCATCGGCAATGCCACCCGCGGGCGTGACCTGATGCCCCTGGATCGCATCGTCGACATGGCGGTGAGCCGCCTGCGCCAGCGTCTGCGTGACACCGAAAAGCCGCCGCGGCTGATTCGCACCGTGCGCGGCAGTGGCTATCAATTGGCAGCCAATGTGGTTGCCGGCAATGGCCACTGAGGCATTGCGCAAAGTGCTGCGGCGCCTGCCGGTGCCCCGTTCCCTGCTGGGGCGGATGCTGCTTTTGACCCTGCTGGCGGTGCTGTTCGCCCAGGCGCTGTCCAGCGTGATCTGGGTTTCCCAGCTGCGCGCCACCCAGCTCGAAGGGCTGGTGACCAGCGCCCGCAGCCTGGCCCACTCGATGACCGCCAGCGTCAGTTACCTGCGTTCGTTGCCGGTGGCGTACCGGCCCCTGGTGCTGGACCAGTTGCGCAGTATGGGCGGTACGCGGTTTGTCGTGACCCTGAACGACAAGCCCCTGGGCATGCAGGTGCTGCCCGCCACCCCGCGCAAAGAAGCGGTGTTGCAAGCCGTGGAGCAGGTGTTGCGCCAGTCCCTGGGCAATGACGCGGATATCTCCGTGACCTTCGTCAGCCCCGATGACCTGCGGATCTTCAATGGCGGCCTCAAGCTCGACGAATTGCCGCGCTCCTGGGCCCATTACGCCCTGACCCTGGAACCGGTAAACCCGCCGGTGCTGGTGACCCAGATCCAGATGGCGCCGGGAGAGTGGCTGTACATCGCCTCGCTGTTGCCCGAGCCCTATACCAGCCTGGAAGAACAAGGCCTGCCGGCACAGCAGGTGTGGTTCATCCTGCTCACCAGCGGTTTTCTGCTGTTGTTCATCGGCCTGTTGGTGCATTGGCAGAGCCGGCCCCTCAAGCGCCTGGCCCGGGCGGCGCGGGACATGTCCCTGGGGGCCGACGTCGAGCCGGTAGCGGAGGGCGGCGGCAGTGAAGTGGTGGAGGTGGGCCGGGCCTTCAACAGCATGCGCGAGCGCATCAGCCGCTACCTGACCGAGCGCAGCCAGCTGTTCAGCGCCATCTCCCATGACCTGCGCACCCCCATCACCCGCTTGCGCCTGCGGGTGGAATTGCTGGAGGACGAGCAACTGCAGGCCAAGTTCGGGCGCGACCTGGATGAACTGGAGTTGCTGGTCAAGGGCGCGCTGCAGTGCGTCAAGGACACCGACATCCACGAGAACATCGAGCCGGTGGACCTCAATCAGGTACTCGACTGCCTGGTAGAGCCTTATCTGGCACCCAACGGCAATGGCCGCGTGACCCAACAGGGCCGGGCCCTGGCCAGCTACCCGGGCAAGCCCCTGGCGCTCAAGCGCTGCATGGGCAACCTGATCGACAATGCCCTGAAGTACGGACAGAACGCTCACCTGCACATCGAAGACGACGACAGCGGCTTTGTCCTGCATGTCGACGACGAAGGCCCCGGCGTACCGGAGCAGCGCCTGGAGCAAGTCTTCGAGCCGCACTTCCGTCTTGCTGGCCAGCAGCAGGGCTACGGCCTGGGCCTGGGGATTGCCCGCAACATCGCCCACAGCCATGGCGGCGAAGTCAGCCTGCAGAACCTGCGCGAAGGCGGCCTGCGCGTAACCCTTTACCTGCCCCGGACCTTCGACTGACCTGCCGGCCGTTGTAAGCGCTGGCTTGTGGAGGAACTGGCTTGCCAGCGAAGGCGTCCTCAAGGGCACCACAGGGCTCAAGGGCCTCTTCGCCGGCAAGCCGGCTCCTATGGGGGAGTGCAATGTCACGGCTTGGTGACATTGCGCTGGTCCTTTGTTACCTGCGGTCGCAGGCGGCTTGATTAGACTCAAGCCTTCGATAAAAACAACAACAGGTCACCCATGGACGCTCTCTCCCTGCCATTCAGCAGTTGGCTGAATGCCCCTGCACATCAGGCCTGGCTCGCCGCCGAAGGCCTGCGCCTGCTGGATTTTGCCAAGGCCTCACGGCTTCCTGCGGGCTTTGGCAACCTCGATGAACAGGGCCGCCTGCCCAGCGGCGCCCAGGCCGAAACCATGAACACCGCGCGCATGACCCACAGCTTCGCCATGGCCCATATCCAGGGCCTGCCGGGTTATGCCGCTCTGGTGGACCACGGCATCGCCGCCCTCGGCGGGCCCTTGCGTGATGCCGAGCACGGCGGCTGGTTCGCCGTGGCCGGGCAGGCCGACGGCAACAGCACCAAGGCCGCCTACCTGCATGCCTTTGTCGCTCTGGCGGCCAGCTCCGCGGTGGTGGCCCAACGTCCCGGCGCCGAGCGTTTGCTGGAGGAGGCCATCGCCATCATCGACCGGCATTTCTGGAGCGAGGAGGAGGGCGCGCTGCGCGAGTCTTTCAACTGCGACTGGAGTCAGCCGGAAGCCTATCGCGGTGCCAACAGCAACATGCACGCCACCGAGGCGTTCCTGGCCCTGGCCGATGTCACCCAGGACTCACGCTGGCTGACCCGCGCCCTGCGGATCGTCGAGCGGGTGATCCACACTCAGGCGGCGGCCAACGACTTCATGGTGATCGAGCATTTCGACCTCGCCTGGCAACCACTTCGTGACTACAACCAGGCCTTTCCCGCCGACGGTTTCCGGCCCTTTGGCACCACCCCGGGACACGGCTTCGAATGGGCGCGGCTGTTGCTGCACCTGGAGGCTTCGCGGGTGAAGGCCGGCATGCTGACCCCCGGCTGGCTGGTGCAGGACGCGCAGAAGCTGTTCGAAAGCAACTGCCGCCATGGCTGGAGCGTCGATGGCGCCCCGGGCATGGTCTACACCCTGGACTGGGACCACCAGCCAGTGGTGCGCGAGCGCCTGCACTGGACCCACGCCGAGGCCAGCGCCGCCGCCAGCGCCTTGCTCAAACGCACCGGCCAGGCCCAGTACGAGGCCTGGTACCGCTGTTTCTGGGAATTCTGCGAGGCCCATTTCATCGACCGCAGGCACGGTAGCTGGCACCACGAACTGGGCCCGGACAACCAGCCGTCAGCCCGGATCTGGGGCGGCAAGCCGGACCTCTATCACGCCTGGCAGGCGGTGCTGATCCCGCGCCTGCCGTTGGCCCCGAGCATGGCTTCTGCATTGGCCCAGGTGTCTGTTCCGGGCCTTGTGTAACCATGTGGTGACATTTCCCCATCGCTTCGTTACTCGAATGATCGACTAGGCTGTTTAGACTCGTTTGCAGCGCAAGCACCAGACTTGCATGCATAACAACAAGAAAGGTACTTCAAATGAATGCGATTTCTCGCCTCGCCACTGTCATTTCCCTTGCCTCTCTGTTTCCCCTGAGTGCCCTCGCCGCCGACTCCAAAGGTTCCGTGGAAGTCGTCCACTGGTGGACTTCGGGTGGTGAAAAAGCTGCCGTCGATGTGCTCAAGGCCCAAGTGGAAAAAGACGGTTTCACCTGGAAGGACGGCGCCGTGGCCGGCGGTGGCGGTTCCACTGCCATGACCGTGCTCAAAAGCCGCGCCGTGGCCGGCAACCCGCCGGGTGTGGCGCAGATCAAGGGCCCGGACATCCAGGAATGGGGCAGCACCGGCCTGCTCAGCACCGATACCCTCAAGGACGTGGCCAAGGCCGAGAACTGGGACGGCCTGCTGTCGCCCAAGGTGGCCAATACCGTCAAGTACGAAGGTGACTACGTGGCGGTGCCGGTGAACATCCACCGGGTCAACTGGCTGTGGATCAACCCTGCCGTGTTCAAGAAAGCCGGGATCGACAAGGCCCCGACCACCCTCGAAGAATTCTATGCCGCCGGCGACAAGCTCAAGGCCGCCGGCTTCATCGCCCTGGCCCACGGCGGCCAGCCGTGGCAGGACAGCACCGTGTTCGAAGACGTGGTGCTCTCGGTCATGGGCCCGGAGGGCTACAAGAAAGCCCTGGTGGACCTGGACCAGAAAACCCTCTCCGGCCCGGAAATGGCCAAGGCCTTCACCGAGCTGAAGAAAATCACCGGCTACATGGACCCCAACCGTGCCGGGCGTGACTGGAACATTGCCGCAGCCGACGTGATCGGCGGCAAGGCCGGCATGCAGATGATGGGCGACTGGGCCAAGAGCGAGTGGACCGCGGCCAAGAAGGTCGCCGGCAAGGACTACCAGTGCGTACCGTTCCCGGGTACCGACAAGGCCTTCACCTACAACATCGACTCCCTGGCGGTGTTCAAGCTCAAGGCCGACCGCAAGGGCGATATCGCTGCCCAGCAGGACCTGGCCAAGGTCGCCCTGGGCAAGGACTTCCAGAAAGTCTTCAGCATCAACAAGGGTTCGATCCCGGTGCGTACCGACATGCTCAACGACATGAGCGCCGAGGGCTTCGACTCCTGCGCCCAGGCGTCGGCCAAGGACTTCCTGGCAGACGAGAAGACCGGCGGCCTGCAGCCGAGCATGGCGCACAACATGGCCACTTCCCTGGCGGTGCAGGGCGCGATCTTCGACGTGGTGACCAACTTCATGAACGACAAGGATGCGGACCCGGCCAAGGCCAGTGCGCAGCTGGCTTCGGCGGTCAAGGCCGCGCAGTAATCCTTGAACCCCGCCGCCGGTACGCCGGCGGCTCACCCGTGACTGTCGCCGCCCTGCCTGTGCCCCGGCCCATGCAGCGACGGTGTGCAGCCCGGATTCACTCCTGACTGGGTTATTCCGATGAGCTCTGTGGCGGTTTTCAGCAAAGCCTCACCGTTAGATGCATTGCAGCGCTGGCTACCCAAGCTGGTGCTGGCACCGAGCATGGTGATCGTGCTGGTGGGTTTCTACGGCTACATCATCTGGACGTTCATTCTGTCCTTTACCAATTCCAGCTTCATGCCGAGCTACAAGTGGGTCGGCCTGCAGCAATACCTGCGCTTGATGGACAACGACCGCTGGTGGGTGGCGAGCAAGAACCTCGCGGTCTTCGGCGGCATGTTCATCGCCATCAGCCTGGTGCTGGGAGTGTTCCTCGCGGTGCTGCTGGACCAGCGCATCCGCAAGGAAGGCTTTATCCGCACCGTGTACCTGTACCCCATGGCGCTGTCGATGATCGTCACCGGTACCGCCTGGAAGTGGTTGCTCAACCCCGGCCTGGGCCTGGACAAGATGCTTCGCGACTGGGGCTGGGAAGGCTTTCGCCTGGACTGGCTGGTGGATCAGGACCGGGTGGTGTACTGCCTGGTGATCGCCGCGGTGTGGCAGGCCTCGGGCTTTGTCATGGCGATGTTCCTCGCCGGCCTGCGGGGTGTCGACCAGTCGATCATCCGCGCCGCCCAGGTGGACGGTGCGAGCCTGCCGACCATCTACCTGAAGATTGTCCTGCCGAGCCTGCGGCCGGTGTTCTTCAGTGCCTTCATGATCCTCGCCCACATCGCCATCAAGAGCTTCGACCTGGTGGCGGCGATGACCGCGGGCGGCCCGGGCTATTCCTCCGACCTGCCGGCGATGTTCATGTATTCCTTCACCTTCAGCCGCGGCCAGATGGGCATAGGTTCGGCCAGCGCCATGCTGATGCTGGGCGCCGTGCTGACCATCCTTGTGCCGTACCTGTATTCCGAACTGCGGGGCAAGCGCCATGACTGACTCCCTTGGCAAACCGACCCTGAACTTCAGCCGGATCGCCATCTACGCCACCCTGCTGCTGGCGGCGGCGGTGTACCTGATACCGCTGGTGGTGATGCTGCTCACCAGCTTCAAGACCCCGGAGGATATCCGCACCGGCAACCTTTTGAGCTGGCCACAGGTGGTGGACGGCATCGGCTGGATCAAGGCCTGGGACACTGTCGGTGGCTACTTCTGGAACTCGGTGAAGATCACCGTGCCGGCGGTGCTGATCTCTACCTTCATCGGTGCAATGAACGGCTACGTGCTGTCGATGTGGCGCTTTCGCGGCTCCCAGCTGTTCTTCGGCCTGCTGCTGTTCGGCTGCTTCCTGCCGTTCCAGACGGTGCTGCTGCCGGCTTCGTTCACCCTGGGCAAGTTCGGCCTGGCCAACACCACCACCGGCCTGGTGCTGGTGCACGTGGTCTACGGGCTGGCCTTCACCACTTTGTTCTTTCGCAACTACTACGTGAGCGTGCCGGATGCGCTGGTCAAGGCTGCGCGCCTGGACGGTGCCGGGTTCTTCACCATCTTCGGCAAGATCCTGCTGCCGATGTCGGTGCCGATCATCATGGTCTGCCTGATCTGGCAGTTCACCCAGATCTGGAACGATTTCCTCTTCGGCGTGGTGTTCGCCAGTGGCGACGCGCAACCGATCACCGTGGCCCTGAACAACCTGGTCAACACCAGCACCGGGGCCAAGGAATACAACGTTGATATGGCAGCGGCGATGATCGCCGGGCTGCCGACACTGCTGGTCTACATCTTCGCCGGCAAGTATTTCCTGCGCGGGCTGACGTCCGGCGCGGTCAAGGGGTAAGGCATGGCAACTCTCGAATTACGCAACGTCAACAAGACCTACGGTGCCGGCCTGCCGGACACCCTGAAGAACATCGAGCTGAAGATCGATGACGGTGAATTCCTGATCCTCGTCGGCCCATCCGGCTGCGGCAAATCCACCCTGATGAACTGCATCGCGGGCCTTGAGAACATCAGTGGCGGGGCGATCCTGGTGGACGACGCCGACATCAGCGGCATGAGCCCCAAGGATCGTGACATCGCCATGGTGTTCCAGTCCTACGCGCTGTACCCGACCATGAGCGTGCGCGACAACATCGCCTTCGGCCTGAAGATCCGCAAGATGCCTGCCGCCGAGATCGACGCGGAAGTGGCGCGGGTGGCCAAGCTGCTGCAGATCGAGCACCTGCTCACCCGCAAGCCGGGCCAGCTCTCCGGTGGCCAGCAGCAACGGGTGGCCATGGGCCGGGCCCTGGCCCGGCGGCCGAAGATCTACCTGTTCGACGAGCCGCTGTCCAACCTCGACGCCAAGCTGCGGGTGGAGATGCGCACAGAAATGAAGCTGATGCACCAGCGTCTGAAAACCACCACGGTCTATGTCACCCACGACCAGATCGAAGCCATGACCCTGGGTGACAAGGTGGCGGTGATGAAGGACGGGATCATCCAGCAGTTCGGCACCCCGAAGCAGATCTACAACGACCCGGCCAACCTGTTCGTGGCCAGCTTCATCGGTTCGCCACCGATGAACTTCATCCCCCTGCGCCTGCAGCGCAAGGACGGCCGCCTGCTGGCCCTGCTGGACAGTGGCCAGGCTCGCTGCGAGCTGCCCCTGGGGCCCCAGGATGCCGGGCTGGAAGACCGTGAGGTGATCCTCGGCATTCGCCCGGAACAGATCGCCCTGGCCGCGGGCGAGGCCAACGGCCTGCCGACCATTCGTGCCGAGGTCCAGGTGATCGAGCCCACTGGCCCCGACACCCTGGTGTTCGTCACGCTCAATGGCACCAAGGTCTGCTGCCGCCTGGCACCGGACCAGGCCCCCGAGGCCGGGGAAACCCTGACACTGCAGTTCGATCCGGCCCGGGTGCTGTTGTTCGACGCCCAGAGCGGTGAACGCCTGGGCGCCGCCGGGGCACCGGTGACAGAGGCCCGGGGCGGCAATGTGGCGCAGTTCAAGGGTCGCTGAATCCGTGACGGATGGCCTGTCATCCGTCGCCACTGCTGTAAACCGCGTTGGATAAATCGTTAATAACAATAAAGACGAGGATGTAGGGATGAAAAAGCAACACAGCAACACCCGATTGCTCTGCCAGTTGTCGGCGGTGGCGGCCCTGGTCCTGTCCGGCAATGCCATGGCCGATGAGGCGTTCAGCGCCGATTCGAAATGGATGACCGGCGACTGGGGCGGCGAGCGCACCAAGCTGATCGAGCAGGGGATCGACATCAAGGCCGACTACGTCGGTGAAATGGGCGCCAACCTGCATGGTGGTTACAACGACGACAAGACCGGGCGCTACAGCGACCAGTTCGGCCTGGGCGTGGCGTTCGACCTGCAGAAGCTTTTGGGCTGGGACAACACCCAGGCCAAGATCCAGCTGACCAACCGTAACGGCCAGAACATCTCCAACGACCGCATCGGCGACCCGCGTGCCGGCACCTTGAGCTCCTCCCAGGAGGTCTATGGCCGGGGGCACATGGTCCGCCTGACCCAGTTGTGGGTTCAGCACCAGTTCCTCGACGGCAAGCTGGACGTCAAGGCCGGCTACTTCGGCGAAGGCGAAGACTTCAACACCTTCCCCTGCGACTTCCAGAACCTGGCGTTCTGCGGCTCCCAGGTGGGCAACTGGGCCACCGGCATCTGGTACAACTGGCCGGTCAGCCAGGCGGCGCTGCGCATCAAGTACAACATCACCCCCGAGCTGTATGCGCAAATCGGCGCCTACAACCAGAACCCGTCGCAACTGGAGCACGGCAACGGCTTCAAGCTCAGCGGCAGCGGCACCAAGGGCACCGTATTGCCGGTGGAACTGGTCTGGTCGCCCAAGCTCAACAGCCTGCCGGGCGAGTACCGCGTCGGTTACTACAAGAGCACGGCCGATGCCAATGATGTGCGCAAGGACGTCAATGGTCAGGATGCCGCGAACACGGGCGATGCCTATCGCGTGCACAACAGCAAGCACGGCTACTGGTTCGTCGGGCAGCAGCAACTCACCACCCACAACGGTGATGCTTCCCGGGGCCTGAACATCGCCGCCAATGCCACCTTTCACGACAAGGACACCAACGTCGTCGACAACTACCAGTCGCTGATGTTCGTGTACAAGGGGCCGTTCGATGCGCGTCCCAAAGATGACGTCGGCATCGGTTTTGCTCGGATCCACGTCAACGACGATGTGCGCAAGAACGCCCAGCTGATCAACGAGGACAACGGCATCAGCAACTACGACAACCCGCTGTACATGCCGCTGCGCGACACCGAATACAACTACGAGATCAACTATGGCTTCCACGTCACCAACTGGCTGACCGTGCGCCCCAACCTGCAATACATCACCCACCCGGGTGGTGTGGATGAAGTCGACAACGCGCTGGTGGCCGGCCTGAAAATTCAGTCGGTGTTCTAAGGCCGTTGCGATAAGCTCCTTCTCTCTGTGCGCATTTTGCGGATGGCCTGGGCCGTCCGCTTTTTTTTGTCGGGCCGGCGCCCCCCTCATGAGTAGCGAGACAGCATTGATTTTCAGGACTGCGGCCCATGCATGAGCATCCGCTACAACGCTTTTTCAGATCCTTGCGCGAGCGCCCGGTGTTTGCCTGGGAGCGTTATCAACTGCGTGACATGCTGGTGATCGATCACCCGCTGTGCCAGGCCGTGTTCAGTCGTCAGGGTGCCCAGTTGCTGCACTTCCAGCCGGCCGGACAAAAGCCCTGGCTGTGGTGTGCGGCGAAGTGGCCGCAGGTGGGGGCGATCCGTGGCGGAGTGCCGGTGTGCTGGCCCTGGTATGGGCGCCATCCCAGCGAAAATGCCTGGCCTTCCCATGGCTGGGCGCGGCTGCTGGACTGGAAGCTGCTGGACAGCAGCAGTGATGAAGAGGGCGTGCGCCTGCACTGGCAATTGCAGTTGTGCGACTGGAAGGTCGACCTGCATGCGCACCTGGGCCAGAGCATGGACCTGCGCCTGAGCACCGAGCACCAGGACACCGAACCCTGCCAGTTGAGCCAGGCTCTGCACGCCTACTGGCGTATTGGTGATGTCGGCGAGATAGCGCTGTCTGGGCTCGATGGCGCCCAGGGTTATGACCAGTTGAACCGTCAGGTCTGCCAGCAGCAGGGCGAGTTGCGGGTCGAGGGCGGTTGCCAGCGGGTGTTCCAGCACGAGGGTGAGTTGCAGCTCAAGGATCACGCCTGGCAGCGCGAGTTGTGCATCGATACCGGTGACCATGCCGACACCGTGGTCTGGCACCCCGGCACCCGGCCGCTGCTGGGGGTGAGCTGGAATGAGGTGTCGCGGTTCGTCTGTGTCGAAGCGGCTGTGGGTGGCACCGACAGCCTGCGCCTGGCGCCCGGGGAGCAAGCGCACCTGAGCTTGCAGGCGCGCGCTGCGGGGTAGGGAGCCGGCCCGGCTTCAGTTGAACTCGTCGCCCACCGGGTAGCGGCTGGCGTTGAGGCTTTCCTTGATCTTGCGCAGGTGTGGCTGGAAATCCACGCCGCGGCGCAGGGTCATGCCTGTGGCCAGCACGTCGAGTACGGTGAGCTGGATGATCCGCGAGGTCATCGGCATGTAGATGTCGGTGTCTTCCGGTAGCGGGATGTTCAGGCTCAAGGTGCTGGCCTTGGCCAGTGGCGAGTTTTCTGCGGTCAGCCCCAGCACCGAGGCGCCGTTTTCCCGTGCGATACGCGCCACTTCCACCAGTTCGCGGGTGCGGCCGGTGTAGGAAATGATCACGAACAATTCGCCGGTATGAGCCACCGACGCGATCATCCGTTGCATCAGCACATCGGCGTGGGCGGTGACGGCGAGGTTGAAGCGGAAGAACTTGTGCTGGGCGTCCAGGGCCACCGGGGCCGAGGCGCCGAGACCGAAGAAGTGGATCTGCCGGGCCTGGATCAACAAGTCCACGGCCTTGCTGATCAGGTTCGGGTCCAGGGCCTGGCAGGCGCTGTCCAGGGAGGCGATGGCGCTGCCGAAAATCTTTTGCGTGTAGGCTTCTGGGTTGTCGTCGGCCTCCACGGCACGGCTGACATAGGCCGCACCGCTGGCCAGGCTCTGGGCCAGTTGCAGCTTGAGTTCCGGGTAGCCGCTGACGCCAAAGGAGCGGCAGAAGCGATTGACCGTCGGTTCGCTGACCGAGGCAGCCTGGGCCAGGGCGGCGATGCTGAAGCGAGTCGCCTGCTGCGGGTTGAGCAGGATGACTTCGGCGACTTTACGTTCCGCCTTGTTCAGTTCTTCAAGACGGTTCTGGATCTGCTCCAGAAGGTTTCGCACTCGGTCCATTAAGGTTTCCTAGATCGGCTAGACAGGCGCTGCGGGCAGGGCCGGGAAGCGGTCAATCGAGCAAGGCGCACCGACGGATTGTCGGTGCAGGCCTTTTGAGCTTGCTGCGATTGCGCTGCGCACCGGGTCGCTGGCGCGCCTGCAATGCGAAGTTGAGAGGTGGCCTATCCTACTGATGGCCCGGATCGACCACCACCTGGAATCTGTATTTTGTAAAAATGTTGTGTTTATTACTACATTTTTCCTTGAGTGATGCCTTGAAAAAAGGTATTTGTAGCTTAACTTGATAAAAGAACAAACATCATGCCTTCGATAACGGTTGAACCCTGCACCTTTGCCTTGTTTGGCGCGCTGGGCGATCTGGCGCTGCGTAAGCTGTTTCCTGCCCTGTACCAACTCGATGCCGCCGGTTTGCTGCATGACGACACGCGCATCCTGGCCCTGGCCCGCGAGCCTGGCAGCGAGCAGGAACACCTGGCGAATATCGAAACCGAGCTGCACAAGTATGTCGGCGACAAGGATATCGATAGCCAGGTCCTGCAGCGTTTTCTCGCCCGCCTGAGCTACCTGCATGTGGACTTCCTCAAGGCCGAGGACTACGTCGCCCTGGCCGAACGTGTCGGCAGCGAGCAGCGCCTGATTGCCTACTTCGCCACGCCGGCGGCGGTGTATGGCGCGATCTGCGAAAACCTCTCCCGGGTCGGGCTCAACCAGCACACCCGTGTGGTCCTGGAAAAACCCATCGGCTCGGACCTGGATTCATCACGCAAGGTCAACGACGCGGTGGCGCAGTTCTTCCCGGAAACCCGCATCTACCGGATCGACCACTACCTGGGCAAGGAAACGGTGCAGAACCTGATTGCCCTGCGTTTCGCCAACAGCCTGTTCGAAACCCAGTGGAACCAGAACTACATCTCCCATGTGGAAATCACCGTGGCCGAGAAGGTCGGCATCGAAGGTCGCTGGGGCTATTTCGACAAGGCCGGCCAGCTGCGGGACATGATCCAGAACCACTTGCTGCAACTGCTCTGCCTGATCGCCATGGACCCGCCGGCCGACCTTTCGGCCGACAGCATCCGCGACGAGAAGGTCAAGGTGCTCAAGGCCCTGGCGCCCATCAGCCCGGAAGGCCTGACCACCCAGGTGGTGCGCGGCCAGTACATCGCCGGCCACAGCGAAGGCCAGTCGGTGCCGGGCTACCTGGAGGAAGAAAACTCCAACACCCAGAGCGACACCGAGACCTTCGTCGCCCTGCGCGCCGATATCCGCAACTGGCGCTGGGCCGGTGTGCCGTTCTACCTGCGCACCGGCAAGCGCATGCCACAGAAGCTGTCGCAGATCGTCATCCACTTCAAGGAACCCTCGCACTACATCTTCGCCCCCGAGCAGCGCCTGCAGATCAGCAACAAGCTGATCATCCGCCTGCAGCCGGACGAAGGTATCTCGTTGCGGGTGATGACCAAGGAGCAGGGCCTGGACAAGGGCATGCAACTGCGCAGCGGTCCGTTGCAGCTGAATTTTTCCGATACCTATCGCAGTGCACGAATCCCTGATGCCTACGAGCGGTTGTTGCTGGAAGTGATGCGCGGCAATCAGAACCTGTTTGTGCGCAAAGATGAAATCGAAGCCGCGTGGAAGTGGTGTGACCAGTTGATTGCCGGGTGGAAGAAATCCGGCGATGCGCCCAAGCCGTACGCGGCCGGGTCCTGGGGGCCGATGAGCTCCATTGCACTGATCACGCGGGATGGGAGGTCTTGGTATGGCGATATCTGATTTGCAACTGCCGGCGGGCGTGCGCGCCCACGAATTCCGCAGCCCCACGCTGCTGGCTGAAGGCCAGGCGCTGAAGGTCGCCGAGCTGCTGCGCGAGGCCATTGCCGCGCGCGGCAACGCCACCCTGGTGGTGTCCGGTGGCCGTAGCCCGGTGGCGTTTTTCCAGGCCCTGGTGAAGCAGGAGCTGGATTGGTCCAAGGTGCTGATCACCCTGGCGGACGAGCGCTGGGTGCCTGTGGAGCATGCCGACAGCAATGCGGGCCTGCTCAAGCGCTACCTGCTCCAGGGGCCAGTGGCCAAGGCTCGCTTCCTCGGCCTCTACAGTGCGGCGGCCAATCTTGAAGAGGCTGCCCTGCAAGCGGACAGTCTGCTGGCCGAACTGCCAGGCATCGATGTGCTGGTGCTGGGCATGGGGGATGACGGCCACACCGCGTCGCTGTTCCCCAACAGCCCGAACCTGGCTGAAGCGCTCAAGGCCGATGGCACTCGTCGCTGCTGGCCGATGCTGGCGCCCAGCGTGCCCCATCAGCGCCTGAGCATGAGCCGGGCATTGCTGGCTTCGGCCCGCAACAGCCTGTTGTCGATTTCCGGTCAGTCCAAGCTGACCACCCTGAGCGCCGCACTGGCTGGTGACGCTGTCGCCGAAATGCCGATTCGCGCCTTCCTGCAAACCCCGTTAGAGATTTACTGGTGCCCATGAGCCAAGGATCAGCCGCTATGACAAACCTCGCCCCGACCGTTTCCATGGCGGACAAAGTTGCCCTGATCGACAGCCTCTGCGCCAAGGCGCGGATCCTGCCGGTGATCACCATTGCCCGCGAGCAGGATGTCCTGCCGCTGGCCGATGCCCTGGCGGCCGGCGGCTTGACCGCCCTGGAAGTGACCCTGCGTTCGCAGTTCGGCCTCAAGGCGATCCAGATCCTGCGCGAACAGCGCCCGGAGCTGGTGACCGGCGCCGGCACTGTGCTCGACCCGCAGATGTTGGTGGCGGCGGAGGCGGCAGGTTCGCAGTTCATTGTCACCCCGGGCATCACCCGCGACCTGCTGCAAGCCAGCGTGGCCAGCCCGATTCCCCTGCTGCCGGGGATCAGCAATGCCTCCGGGATCATGGAGGGTTATGCCCTGGGCTACCGCCGCTTCAAGCTGTTCCCGGCGGAAGTCAGTGGTGGCGTGGCGGCGATCAAGGCCCTGGGTGGGCCGTTCGGCGAGGTCAAGTTCTGCCCTACCGGCGGCGTCGGCCCGGCCAATATCAAGAGCTACATGGCGCTCAAGAATGTGATGTGTGTCGGCGGTAGCTGGATGCTCGATCCCGAGTGGATCAAGAACGGCGACTGGGCACGGATCCAGGAGTGCACGGCCGAGGCCCTGGCCCTGCTGGACTGAAGGTTCTACCCGATTCGTTGGTGTGTTCTACGGCTTTACGGTGCGCTTGGTCGGCGCACCGTTTTTTTTGCCTGGAGAATAGCGCTGCCCGGCGCGCGACAGGCGGGCAGGGCTTACCGGCCGGCCAGGTCGGTGAGGGCTTCGATCAACTGCTGCATATGCGCAAGGGGAGTGGTCAGCCCCGGAGTGATGCGGATGCAGGTGCCGAACCCTGCGCCATTGCGGGCCACGGTGAACAGGTTGTAGTCCCGTAGCAGGCGATCCGCCAGGGCTTGCTGGTCCTGGTGGCGGGTGAAGCGCACAGCGCTGATGGCGCAGCACAGGCGCGGGTCCTGCGGGGTCATGACTTCCAGCCCGTCCATTTCGCGCACCGCTTCGCTCCAGCTATGGCGCAGGTAGTTCAGGCGCGCGCCCTTGGCCGCCGCACCACCCATCGCCCGGTGTTCCTCGAACACCCGGGGCAGGGTCATCAGCGCCGGAATGTTTGGCGTGCTGTAGGGCGTACGGGCGCGCACGTCGTCACGGGGAAAATGGAACTCGTCCATGTCCGGGTCGATGTCTTCCAGGCGTTCGGGGTGGATATACACAAAGCCCAGGCTCAGCGGTGCGCCGATCCACTTGTGCAGGTTGAAACCGGCGAAGGCGATGCCCAGGTCGCAAAGGTCGAAGTCGATCTGGCCCAGGGCGTGGGCGCCGTCGAGGATGATGTCGACCCCGTGTTCCCGAGCGGCGGCGGCAATCGCCCGGACCGGCATCACCAGCCCGCTGCGATGGGTGACATAGGTCAGGGGCATCAGCTTGAGCCGTGGGTAGCGCTCGAAAGCGTCTTTGTAGGTGCTTACAAGGCTGTCAAAACTGGCAGGATGCCGGTGGACGATCTCTATCACTTCGACGCCGCGCTGGCGGGCCAGCCAGCGCATGGCGCTCTTGACCGTGTCGTACTCCAGGTCGCTGAGCAGCACCTGGTCGCCCGGTTGCAGGCGGTTGTAGTTGCGGATCAGCGATTGCAGGGCGTCGGAGGCACAGCGGGTCAGGGCCACGGCGTTTTCCGGCGCCTGCAGCAGCGCCGCCAGTTGGCGGCGGATGTCCAGCGCGTCGATCTGCTCGAAGCGCTGGCGCACCAGCAGCGAGTTGCTGCGGTTCACCCACTGGATGTTGTGCTGGTACTCCTGGGCCACGCTGCGGGTCATGCGCCCGAAGTAGCCGTTTTCCAGGTTGATCGGCCCCGGCTCGATGTCGAACTGGCGAGCGATGCCCTGCCAATGATCTTCGTCGTGGGCAAGTGTGGCTGCAGTCCTTGGCATGGAGGGCTCTTTTTCAGTGACGGGGTTTGGGTTTGCCGTGTTTGGCCCGCAGGGGATCGAGCAGGTCGCTAAGGCCGTTGTGGTCGATTTCCTGCATCAGGGCCAGCAGGCCGCCGAGTTCGCCCTTGGGAAAACCTTCCCGGGCGAACCAGTTCAGGTAGGGGCCGGGCAGGTCGGCCAGGATTCGGCCCTTGTATTTGCCGAAGGGCATTTCCCGGGTGACCAGCAGTTCAAGAGTTTCAGGGGTCATGGCGGGGGCTGTCGTGTCATTCAAGAGCCTTGGAAAATACAGGCATTCTGCATGGAGGCCAAATGACAGATCATGCAAATAACTCGGATACAGATTTTTGTATATTTTCTAAGTCATTGAATAATAAGGAATAAAAATATAATCCAAGTCTGGCATGGCGGGTGCAACAGTTAACTCAACTAACTCAACTCTCGAGTTAACCCAATTCTCGCAACCCATAAGGAACCAGAAAATGACTGACTTGAATAAAGAAGCTATTTCGGTACTCAACAGCCTGATCGAGACCAGCAAGGACGGTCAGGAAGGGTTCAAGACCTGTGCCGAAGACATCAAGCACCCCGAGCTCAAGGCGCTGTTCATCAAGCGCTCCACCGATTGCGCCACGGCCGCGGCAGAACTGCAGTCGGTAGTGCGCTCCATGGGCGGGGATCCGGAAACCTCCACCAGTGTCAGCGGTGACCTGCACCGTCGCTGGGTCGACCTCAAGTCCCTGGTGACCGGCAAGGACGAGGAGGCGGTGCTCAACGAAGCCGAGCGTGGGGAAGACCATGCACTGAAGGCCTACAAGGAGGCCCTGGAGAAGATCAACAAGCACAACCTGGTGGGCATTCGTGATGTGGTAGAGCGCCAGTACCACGGCGTGCAACGCAATCACGACCAGGTCAAGGCCCTGCGCAATCAGGCACGCGCCCGTTCGTAAGGGTCAAAACCTGTCAAAAACGCCAGCCAGTCTGGCGTTTTTTTATGCCGGTGATTTAATGCTGGACGGTATTTAGTTAGCTAGCTAATAATTAGCCCAGCTTCGCTGATGCCTATCGCGACTATCGTTGTGTTTGTCCTGCCAAGAGTTGCCAGCCGTGCCCATTACCCTGCAAGCCCTGCTTGCTCCCAACCTTCCTGCATTGCAGTTCGCGATCAAGACCCTGCTCGGTGGTGGGGTAGCGCTGTGGCTGGCATTGCGCTGGGGGCTGGAGCAACCGGCCTGGGCCCTGATGACCGCATTCATCGTGGCTCAGCCGCTGTCCGGCATGGTCCTGCAAAAAGGTCTGGCGCGGCTGTTGGGGACCCTGGTGGGCACCCTTATGTCGGTGCTGTTCATGGGGCTGTTCGCCCAGACCCCCTGGCTGTTCCTCCTGGCCCTGGCGCTGTGGCTGGGGTTGTGCACGGCCAGTTCGACCCTGTTGCGCAGTGCCTGGTCCTACTCCTTCGTGCTGGCCGGCTACACCGTGGCCATCATTGCCTTGCCGGCCATCAGCCATCCCCTGGGGATCTTCGACCAGGCGGTGGCCCGCTGTACGGAGATTTCCCTGGGCATCATCTGCGCCACCGCCAGCAGCGCGCTGCTCTGGCCGCTGCGCGTCGAGCGACAGTTGGCCGATCAGGCCCGCAGCGCCTGGCACAGCGGGATGCAGGCGGCCCGTGCCACCCTGGCCGGGGATGCCCAGGCCCGCAAGGGCCTGCTGGAGATCCTCGGACGCATCGTCGCCGTCGATGCCCAGCGCGAACATGCCTGGTTCGAAGGCCCGCTGGGCCGCCAGCGGGCCCGGGCGATCGGTGGCCTGAGCCAGAAACTGTTGATGCTGCTGCGCATCTCCCGTTCGGTGCGGCGCCAGTGGAAGCAGTTGGATAGCGTCGAAGCCGCGCGGTTGCAGCCGTGGATGGATCAGGTCCTGGCTGCCCTGGACAGCGCTGATGGGGCCAGCCTGCAAGCCTTGTCGCCACGGGTGCTGGAGGCCTCCCGCGATGGCGCGATCAGCCCGGCCCAGAGTTACTGCCTGGCGCGTTTCAGCTTGTTGCTGGACACCGCCCTGGCTGCCACCCAGGCCCTTGAAGCGGTGCAGGAGGGGCGCGGGGCAATGGTGCAGCCGGCGACGCTGACACCTCACCGCGACTTGTCGCTGGCCCTGGTATTCGGCGCCCGCAGCGCCCTGGCTTTTCTGACGGTGGCCAGCTTCTGGCTGGCCACCGCGTGGCCCGCGGCCTCCGGGGCGATGCTCCTGACCTGTGTGGTCTGCAGCCTGTTCGCCAGCCGCGAGAACGGGGCGCAGATCGGCATGAGCTTCATGCGCGGGATCTTTCTGGCGGTTCCGGCAGCCTTCGTGGTGGGACAGATCCTGCTGCCCCAGTGGAGCGGTTTCCCGATGCTGGCGATGGCGATGGGCGTGCCGCTGTTCTTCGGTGCCCTGGGCATGGCCAAGCCGCAGATCGGCGCCACGGCCACTTCGTTCTGCCTGCACTTCATCGTGCTGATCTCGCCGATGAACCGCATGAGTTTCGATGTTGCCAGTTTCTTCAATAACGCCCAGGCCATGGTGCTGGGGGTGGGCGCCGCGGTGCTGGCCTTCCATCTGCTGATCCTGCGCAACCCGGCGTGGCACGGCCGGCGCCTGCTGGCTGCGACCCTGCACGACCTGGTGCGCCTGACCCGGCGCAACCTGCGGGGTGCGGAAAGCTGGTTTGGCGGGCGCATGGCCGACCGCCTGTTGCAACTGGCGCGGCATTATCCGGAACTGCCGGAGCCGGCCCGCAGCCGCTGGGATGATGGCCTGCTGGGCCTGGATATCGGCGACGAACTGATGCACCTGCGCCTGAGCCTGGCGGTGGCCCAGGTACCGGTCAGCGCCGCGCAGCGAGCTTATTTCGAGCACCTGCAGCGCACCCTGGAACAAGGCCCGGCGGGCAGTCGTCAGGATGCCCTGGAGCAGCCCAGCGTGGCCCTGCTGGAGGCGCTGGGGCAGCAGCCGCCCAGTGATGCGTTGAAACTGGCGCAGGGCGCCGTCGTGCAATTGCAAAGCAGCTGGCGCAGTTGGTGCCGGCAGCAGGAGGAAAGTCATGGGGCTGCGTGAGTGGTCGCTGGGCGGGGTGCTGCTCAGCCCGTTCCTGATTTATGTGGTGCTGGCGCTGGTGCTGACCGGTGCCCTGCGGATGCTGGTGCGGGTAACCGGGCTGGGCCGCTGGATCTGGCACGAAGCACTGTTCGATTGTGCCCTGTACGTCTGTGTCTTGACGGTCATTACGCTGGTCCTGGGGCCCTTATAAGGAGTTGATCATGCGTACACCCGTACGTGTCGTGTTTACCCTCTGCCTGGTGGCGGTGGCGATCTTTGCCGGTTATCACCTGTGGCAGTACTACATGCTTACGCCCTGGACCCGCGATGCGCGGATCCGCGCCGACGTGGTGATAGTCGCCCCGGATGTGTCCGGCTGGGTGCGCGAGCTCAAGGTGGCGGACAACCAGCCAGTCAAGGCCGGCGAGCTGTTGCTGAGTATCGACCGCGACCGTTTCGAGGCCGCCCTGGAAAAAGCCCAGGCGGTGGTGCAGACCCGCCAGCAGCAGTTGAGCCTGCGCGAACATGAAGCCAGCCGCCGCGCTGCTCTTGGCCCCCAGGCCATCAGCGCCGAGCTGCGCGAGAACGCCCAGATCAACGCCGGCATCGCCCGTGGCGAGCTGCGCCAGGCCCAGGCCGAGGCCAAGGTCGCCGAATTGAACCTGGCCCGTAGCCAGGTGCATGCGCCCCGTGACGGGCATATCACCAACTTGCGCCTGGCCGAGGGCAACTACGTCAATGCCGGGCAGCCGGTGATGGCGCTGATCGATGACTCGACCTTCTATGTCCAGGCCTATTTCGAGGAAACCAAGCTGCCGCGGATCCAGGTCGGCGACCCGGTGAAGGTCTGGCTGATGAGCGCCGGTGATGCCCTGCAAGGCCATGTGGAAAGCATCAGCCGGGGGATCACCGACCGTAATGCCACGCCTGACGGGCAACTGCTGGCGGAAGTGGAGCCGACCTTCAACTGGGTACGCCTGGCCCAACGGATTCCGGTGCGGATCAAGCTCGACAAGGTGCCCGAAGGCATCAACCTGAGCGCCGGCATGACAGCCAGTGTGCAGGTGGAGGAGGGCGGCAAACAGTAGGAGCCGGCTTGCCGGCGAAAGCGCCGGCATAGCCTTCGCCGGCAAGCCGGCTCCTGGGGAGCGAGACTCAGCCGATGGTGATGGCTGGCAGGGTGGTCAGGGTCACGGTCTGCTTTCTGCGCGGAGCGGCGATTTCGGCTTCGCCGTCCACAACCAGTTCATCGTGCTGGTTGAATACGCGAGTGGCGATGCGCACGCGGAACTTGGGCAGTTTTTCGAGGATCTCCAGGCGTACGGTCAGGGTGTCGCCAATCTTCACCGGCTTCTGGAAGGTCATCTGCTGGCCGATGTAGATGGTGCCCGGGCCAGGCAGCTCGCAGGCCACGGCGGCACTGATCAGCGCGCCGCTGAACATGCCGTGGGCGATGCGCTCCTTGAACGTGGTGGCGGCGGCGAACTCGGGGTCCAGGTGCACCGGGTTGTGGTCGCCGGACATGGCGGCGAACAGCTGGATGTCACGCTCCTCGACGGTCTTGCTGTACTGGGCGGTCTGGCCGACTTCCAGGGCTTCGTAAGGCGTGTTGGTTACCTGGGTCATGTTGCTGAAATCCTCTGACAGATAAATAAGCGCACTGGCTGCGCACCGGCTATTCCGACCGTGGTGGCCGGCGGTGCTGCAGGGCCTGGTCGAGCCAGGCCAGCACGTCGTGGGTCACTTGGTCACGGTTGCTTTCGTTGAACAGCTCATGACGTGCCTGGGGGTAGATATTGAGTTGCAGGCACTGGCTGCCGGCCTCGCGCAACGCGTTGGCCAGATCCTTGAGACGCTTGCCAGCGCTCACCGGATCACATTCACCACCCATTACCAGCAGCGGCAGGCCCGGATCGATCTGCTTGAGGTTGGCAATCTTGCTGATTTGCTGCAGCCCACCCAGCAGATCGATCCACAACTGGTTGGTGCAGCGAAAGCCGCACAATGGATCGGCCACGTACTTGTCGACTTCCGCCGGGTCGCGGCTGAGCCAGTCGAAGGCGGTGCGATTGGGTTTGAACGCCTTGTTGAACGAACCGAAGGACAGCCATTCGATCAGTGCGCTGCGCCCCTGGCCGCCCTGGCGCCAGCGTTCGATGCGGGCGATCAGGCTGGCGGCGCGGTACAGCGCCACCGGCTGGAAATTCGAGCCGCTGAGAATCGCCCCGTGCAGGCTGGCGCTGTGATGTTGCAGATAGGCCTGGGCGATGTAGCTGCCCATGCTGTGGCCCAGCAGGACGATGGGCGTGCCGGGGTGCTGCTGGCCGATGTGCTGGTTGAGGCTGGCCAGGTCGCCGACCACCTTGCTCCAGCCGTTCTGGTCTGCGTAGTGGCCCAGTACCCCCTGTTCCGCCGTCTTGCCGTGGCCTCGCTGGTCGGGGGCGTAGACGGCATAGCCTTCGGCGCACAAGACCTGGGCCAGGCGCGCGTAGCGCCCGCTGTGCTCGGCCATGCCGTGGGACAGCAGGACCACCGCCTTGAGTGGCGGTTCGGGCAGCCACTGGTTGACGAAGAGGCGGTGGTGGTCGCTCGTGGTCAACCAGAACGTGTCATGGGTCATGGCGATTCCTTTGCTCGAAGACGCTGCACTTTATAGCGCATCGGTGCCTGGGCGTCTGATTCGCGCGCCCGTTGGAAGCAAGATTCACAAAATTAATGACACACTTGCGCATATTTGCCTGAATCGCCATAGCTGCTAACGTCCGAGGAGCCCCGCCCCTGAGAGCGTTGCAGTGGCGGCCCGGACAGCTCAGGTACAAGAGAGGACAAGAATAATGCAACCTGATTTCTGGAATGATAAGCGCCCCGCTGGCGTCCCCAACGAGATCGACCTGGGGGCCTTCAAGTCGGTGATCGAGGTGTTTGAGCGTTCCTGCAAGAAATTCGCTGATCGCCCGGCCTTCAGCAACATGGGCGTGACCCTCACCTACGCCGAGCTGGAACGCTACAGCGCGGCCTTCGCCGGTTATCTGCAAAGCCATACCGATCTGGTTCCGGGAGACCGTATTGCGGTGCAGATGCCCAACGTTTTGCAGTACCCGATCGCGGTATTCGGAGCCTTGCGCGCAGGGCTGGTGGTGGTCAATACCAACCCGCTGTACACCGCGCGGGAGATGCGCCACCAGTTCAAGGATTGCGGGGCCCGGGCCCTGGTCTACCTGAACATCTTCGGCCAGAAGGTCCAGGAGGTGCTGGGGGATACCGATATCCAGTTCCTGATCGAGGCCCGGATGGGTGACATGATGCCCAGCGCCAAGGGCTGGCTGATCAATACCGTGGTGGACAAGGTCAAGAAGATGGTGCCGGCCTACCACCTGCCCCAGGCCATTTCCTTCAAGAGTGCCCTGCGCCTGGGGCGTGGCCAGAGCATCAAGCCGCTGCAGGTGGGCCACGACGATGTTGCGGTGCTGCAGTACACCGGGGGCACCACCGGCCTGGCCAAGGGCGCGATGCTGACCCACGGCAACCTGGTGGCCAACATGCAGCAGGCGCGGGCCTGCCTCGGCCAGCATGGGCCCGACGGCCACACCCAGTGGCGCGAAGGCCAGGAGGTGATGATCGCGCCGCTGCCGCTGTACCACATCTATGCCTTCACCGCGAACTGCATGTGCATGATGGTGACCGGCAACCACAACGTGCTGATTACCAACCCGCGGGACATCGGCGGCTTCATCAAGGAACTGAAGAAGTGGCGTTTTTCTGCGCTACTGGGGCTCAACACGCTGTTTGTGGCACTGATGGATCACCCGGATTTCAAGAACCTGGATTTTTCCAATCTGAAGCTCACCAACTCTGGCGGCACGGCCCTGGTCAAGGCTACCGCCGAGCGCTGGCAGAAGCTGACCGGCTGCCGGATCACCGAAGGCTACGGGCTGACCGAAACCTCGCCGGTGGCCTGTACCAACCCCTATGGCGAGCGTTCGCGGCTGGGCACCGTCGGCCTGCCGGTACCGGGCACCACCTTGAAGATCATCGATGACCAGGGCGTCGAGCTGCCGTTGGGCGAGCGGGGCGAGCTGTGCATCAAGGGCCCGCAGATCATGAAGGGCTACTGGAACAAACCCGAGGCCACCGCCGAAGTGCTGGATGCCGAGGGCTGGTTCAAGTCCGGTGATATCGCGGTGATCGATCCGGACGGTTTCGTGCGCATCGTCGATCGCAAGAAGGACATGATCATCGTCTCGGGTTTCAACGTGTACCCGAACGAGATCGAGGATGTGGTCATGGCTCACCCGAAAGTCGCCAACTGTGCAGTCATCGGCATACCGGACGAGCGTTCCGGCGAGGCGGTGAAGCTGTTTGTGGTGCCGCGTGAGGCGGGGGTCAGCCTTGAAGAGCTCAAGGCCTACTGCAAAGAGAATTTCACCGGCTACAAGGTGCCCAAGCACATTGTGCTGCGTGACTCTTTGCCGATGACCCCGGTGGGCAAGATCCTGCGCCGCGAGTTGCGCGATATCGCTTGAGCCCAGGGCTTTTACCTGGCGGGCAAGCCGGTTGGCGCAACCAGCTTGCCCGCTCTGCATTCCGAGGGGCGCAAAGCCCCGGGCCAGAGCGGAATTCAGGCGGGTAGAATTTTTACTCTAAAAGTGACCATTTAAGTGTCTTGAGTCATTTTTGTGACTATTCAGGCCTTCTTTGGCTCTAGTCGGCCTTTTCCAAAGCTGCTACTCTCGGCGCGCTTTGTGACTTCTCGGCCTAAGTAAAAGCCAGACTCACCAACAATAGACACCAATAAAAAACACAGACAAATAATAATCGCATCAAATGCGGTGATGAATTCGCGTTGCTGAGGAGTGGGCTTCCATGATCGAAGACTTTTGGAAGGATAAGTACCCAGCTGGGATTGCTGCCGATATCAATCCAGACGAGTATCCGAATATTCAGGCGGTGTTGAAGCAGTCCTGCCAACGTTTCGCTAACAAACCGGCCTTTAGCAACCTCGGCAAGACAATCACCTACGGTGAACTGTACGAACTGTCCGGGGCCTTTGCCGCGTACCTGCAGCAGCATACCGATTTGCAGCCCGGCGATCGAATCGCCTTGCAACTGCCCAACCTGCTGCAATACCCGATCGCGGTATTCGGTGCGATCCGCGCCGGCCTGATCGTGGTCAATACCAACCCGTTGTACACCGCGCGGGAAATGGAACACCAATTCAACGACTCCGGCGCCAAGGCCCTGGTCTGCCTGGCCAACATGGCCCACCTGGCAGAGGCCGTGGTACCCAAGACCGGGGTCAGGCACGTGATCGTCACCGAAGTGGCGGACCTGCTGCCGCCGCTCAAGCGCCTGCTGATCAACAGCGTGGTCAAGTACGTGAAGAAGATGGTGCCGGCCTATCACCTGCCCCAGGCCGTCAAGTTCAATGACGTTCTGCGCAAGGGCCATGGCCAGCCAGTGCAGGAAGCCAACCCTGCCAGCAGCGACGTGGCAGTGCTGCAATACACCGGTGGCACCACCGGGGTCGCCAAGGGCGCCATGCTGACCCACCGCAACCTGGTGGCCAACATGCTGCAGTGCAAGGCGCTGATGGGCTCCAACCTCAATGAAGGCTGCGAGATCCTCATCACCCCGCTGCCGCTGTACCACATCTATGCGTTCACCTTCCATTGCATGGCCATCATGCTCATGGGCAACCACAACATCCTGATCAGCAACCCGCGGGACTTGCCGGCGATGGTCAAGGAGCTGTCGAAGTGGAAGTTCAGCGGCTTTGTCGGCCTCAACACCCTGTTTGTCGCCCTGTGCAACAGTGAAGCGTTCCGCAAGCTGGATTTCTCGGCGCTGAAAGTCACCTTGTCCGGTGGCATGGCCCTGCAACTGGCGGCGGCCGAGCGTTGGAAGGAAGTGACCAACTGCCCGATCTGCGAAGGCTACGGCATGACCGAGACCAGCCCGGTGGCCACGGTCAACCCGATCCAGAACATCCAGATCGGCACCATCGGCATTCCGGTGCCTTCGACCCTGTGCCGGGTGGTGGACGACGCCGGGGAAGAGCTGCCCCTGGGCGAAGTCGGCGAACTGTGCGTGAAGGGCCCGCAGGTGATGAAGGGCTACTGGCAGCGCCAGGATGCCACCGATGAAGTCCTCAACAGCGAAGGCTGGCTGAAGACCGGTGATATCGCGCTGATCCAGCCCAATGGCTACATCCGCATCGTCGACCGCAAGAAGGACATGATTCTGGTCTCCGGTTTCAACGTCTATCCCAATGAGCTGGAAGACGTACTGGCCTCGCTGCCGGGCGTGCTGCAGTGCGCGGCGATCGGCGTGCCGGACGAGAAATCCGGTGAGACCATCAAGATCTTCATCGTGGTCAAGCCGGGCGTGACCCTGACCAAGGAGCAGGTGATGGCGCACATGCGTGCCAATGTCACCGGCTACAAGGTGCCCAAGGCTGTTGAGTTCCGCGATGCGTTGCCAACCACCAACGTCGGCAAGATCCTGCGCCGCGAGCTGCGTGACGAAGAGCTGAAGAAGCTCGGCGTGAAGAAGTAAGCCGCAGCGCCCACAAAAAAGCCCCGCCAGTGCGGGGCTTTTTTATTGGGCGGCGCCCGCCTTACTGCTGGAACTGGGCGAAGCTCACGCCGGTGCCGGCCGGGCGCACGTCCTTGAGGAAGGAGTCCTTGTCGGCGCTCAACTCCAGGCTCAGGGCGGCCTTGCGCTTGCCTTCGTTGCGGATCACCAGGCCTTCGAGTTTTTCCCGCAGGAACACCGTAGGCACTTTCAGGTGCAGCAGTTGATCGGTGTCCGGGGTGTGCAGCAGCAGGTGCACCCATTCGTACTGACCGATGGCCAGGCGGGTGACCAGGATATCGAACCACCAGATATTGCGGTTGCGGTTCAGCTCCGCGAAGTGGCAGTTGTTGACGCCCAGCACCGCACCGCCCAGTTCCTGGTTCCTGCGGGCGATAGCCTGCTTTTTATCGAGTTTCATAACGTTCCTACGGGGATTGGATCTTCAGTGCTTGGCCTGAACAGGGGGAGCATTCTCCCGGGTTGCCCGGCAAACATAAAGCGCTACCTGGGCGGCGCGATGAAATGCCCGGCAAAAATAATTGAAACTCTGCGCGAAAGCCGCGGGTCAACCTTGGGTAACGACGCAATCCCCTTTGTTCGATCAATGAATGTTCTACGGAGAAATACCATGGGCAGCACAGCGGATAAGGCAAAAGGTCTGGCTAACGAAGCCATCGGTAACGTCAAGCAAGGTGTCGGCAAAGCCACCGACAACACCAAGCTGCAGGCTGAAGGCAAGCTGCAGGAGAAGAAAGGCGAAGCCCAGCAAGCGGTGGGCAAAGCCAAGGATGCAGTGAAAAAGACCATCGACAAGGCCTGAAAACGGCCTGTTCGATGACCCACTGCAGCGGCCATCCACGGATGGCCGTTTTCATGTGAGGTGTGGGTGAGAGAGTGGAATCGGCCACTGGAAATGGTTGCGGTTCGCCAACTAGGCTAATTTGTTGTAGAAAACGCCCCCTGAGTCGCTATCGACTTCAACCTTTTTGCGGCGAAAGGAGACGCTATGATTTTTCCGGACCTCAAAGGTTTGCCCCTGCACCGGGTACTGATCCGCACGGTGAATGAGTTCATCGCGGACGAGATGTCCACCTACGCCTCGGCACTGGCCTACCAGATGCTGTTCTCGCTGTTCCCCTTCATTCTGTTCCTGATCGCCCTGATCGGTTTCCTCCATCTGCCGGACTTCTTCACCTGGCTGCGCCTGCAGTCGGAGCTGGTGCTGCCCCACGAGGCCCTGGAGCAGGTCAACCCGGTCATCGATCAATTGCAACAGTCCAAGGGTGGCCTGCTGTCCATCGGTATCGTCATCGCCCTGTGGACCGCTTCGGCGGGTGTACGCCTGATGATGAGCGCGATGAACGCCGCCTACGACGTGGTCGAGGGGCGGCCGATCTGGAAGCGCTTCCCGCTGTCGGTGTTCTACACCGTGGGCATTGCCGGCATGCTTCTGGCCGCCGCGGCGCTGATGGTGCTGGGGCCGCAGGTGATGGCCTGGCTGGCGGGGCAGGTGGGCCTGGAGGACTTCATCGTCACCCTGTGGACCATCCTGCGCTGGCCGGTGATCGTGCTGCTGATGATGGTGGCCGTGGCCCTGATGTACTACGTGATGCCCGATGTGCAGCAGAAATTCCGTTTCATCACCCCGGGCTCGGTGCTGGCGGTGGTGGTATGGATCGTCGCTTCCCTGGGTTTTGCCTACTACGTGAAGACGTTCGCTAACTACAACGCCATGTATGGCAGTATCGGTGCGATCATCGTGCTGTTGCTGTACTTCTATATCTCCGCCGCGGTGCTGTTGCTGGGAGCGGAGATGAACGCGGTGATCGAACACATGTCGGCCGAAGGCAAGGACCCTGGCGAAAAGGACTTTGACCAGCACGACGAAAAACAACACGTTTCGGGACTGGGCCGGGACCACTCGCTCAAGCCGACCACTGACGAAGCCAGATCATGATCCGTGAAATCCTCAAGATGGGCGATGAGCGCCTGCTGCGCATCGCCCCGCCGGTACCGCCGGAAATGTTCGACAGCCCCGAGCTCTGGGAACTGATCGACGATATGTTCCAGACCATGGAAAGCGTGGGTGGCGTCGGCCTGGCGGCGCCGCAGATCGGTGTCGACCTGCAACTGGTGATCTTCGGCTTCGAGCACAGCGAACGTTATCCGGAAGCCGAAGCGGTGCCGCAAACCATCCTCATCAATCCGCTGATCACGCCCTTGAGCCCGGTGCTGGAAGAGGGCTGGGAAGGTTGTCTCTCGGTTCCCGGCCTGCGCGGCGCGGTGCAGCGCTACCAGCACATCCGCTACGAAGGCTTCGACCCCAGGGGCGAGCCCATTGTGCGCGTGGCCTCGGGTTTCCACGCCCGGGTGGTGCAGCATGAGTGCGATCACCTGATCGGCCGGCTGTACCCCTCGCGGATCAGCGATTTCAGCAAGTTCGGCTTCACCGAAGTGCTGTTTCCCGACCTCGACCCCAACGCCGACGAATAAGCCCCGGCCCGCCCGGTGTCAGGGCCTCGACCCAGGCCGGTCGATGGCCATGGCCAGCAACGGTTTGCTGCGCTGGTAGCGGGCCAGCCGTTCGTTCAAGGCGTGTGGCAGGCAGGTCGTGCTGCAGAAGCCCATCGACCGGTACAGGGGCTGCAGGTCCGGATGGCAGAACAGCCAGACCGGGCCTTCGACGCTTTGCACGGCCTGCCCCACCAGCTGGCTGGCCAGCCCCTGGCCGCGACTGGTCGGGGCGACGAACAGGCCCGTCAGCCAATAGCCTTCAGCTGCCGGGCTCAGGCTCATGCCAGCAATGATTTCACTGCTTCTGGCAACCCAGAGCTGGCCCTCGGAAGCGGCGCGCATGGATGACCGGTGCTGGCGATAGAACTTGTTCAGCAAGGGCCGTTCAACCTCGGCAAGCAGGTTGATCTGGAGGTCGGGCATGAGGTTTCCGGATTTGGCAACAGGGGCCGGCGGATTATAAAAGAACCCTGGCCGACTATAGGTGCTATACCTGAAGCCTTTCCCGCATCAGTGGAGTGAACGTCATGTCCAAAGGTATGAACGCCAAGAAAAATGCCAAGAAAAAGCCGGCAAAGAGCGCAGACGAGAAACGCGCCGAGAAAAAGGCCAAGAAGACCGAAGTGAATATCTTCGGCCACTGATCACTTTGACGAAGCCCGCCCCGCGGGCTTCGTGCTCTCTCCCCTCAGGCCAGTTCCAGCGCCAGGGCATCGCGTACCGCCGGTCGCTGTTCGACCCGAGCCTGGAACCGCGACAGCGCCGGCCAGTTCGCCAGGTCGATGGCGAACAATGCCGTCCAGCGCAGGACGGTGAACAGGTAGGCATCGGCGATCCCGAACTGCGCGCCTTGCAGGTAGTCCTGGTGTTCCAGCGTCTGCTCGAGCAAGGCCAGGCGCTTGAACAACTTCTGCTTGAACACCTCTTTCACCCCATCATCGAACCCCGGATTGAACAGCCAGCCCATGATCCCGTGCACTTCGCTGGTGATGAAGTTCAGGGTTTCCTGCAGGCGCACCCGCTCCCAGCTGCCATTGGCCGCGGCCAGGCCGGACTCGGGCTTGAGGTCGGCGAGGTATTGCAGGATGGCCGGGCCTTCAGTGAGGACCTGGCCATCGTCCAGTTGCAGCGCGGCTACGTAGCCCTTGGGGTTGATGGCGAGGAAGTCCCGGCCGTCGGCGGTGCGCTTGCTGCGGTTGTCGACGCGGATGGCCTCGAACGGCAATTGCAGCTCGCGCAGCACGATATGGGAGGCCAGGGAGCAGGCTTGTGGGGCGTAGTAGAGTTTCATCGGCAGGTCTCTGGTGAACGTGCGAGCCAGTGTCGTGCAAGGCGGCAACATGGGTAAAATTAATCTTTCAGAACACTGCCATAAGGACAGCTACTGCCATGATGAACCTGATGCACTGGCGCCTGCTGGTGGCGATTGCCGAGTGCGCCACCATCACCCGGGCCGCCGAGCAGGTGGGCATGACCCAGTCCGGGGCCAGCCAGGCCCTGGCCCAGATGGAGGACATGCTCGGGGTGCAGCTGTTTGTCCGCGAGAGCCGCCAGGCGCTGCCCACGGCGATCGGTTTGCAGGTGCTGGCCCAGGCGCGGGTGATGCTCGAGGCCCTGGCCGAGGTCCGCCGGCAGGTGGACGCGGCGCGGGGCATTCCTCAAGGCAGTGTGCGACTGGCGGGCTTTCCCATGGTCCTGGCGACTTTCCTGCCGCCGTTGCTGCGGCGTTTCAAGCAGCTGTATCCGGGCATCGAGGTGGTGCAGCTGGAGGTCAGTGATGATGAGGTCGAAACGCTGCTAGAGGCGCAACTGGTGGACCTTGGGGTCGTGCTCAACCCGGCCCCCGAGCGCCGCTCTTGGTTGCTGGGGCGTGATTCGTGGGTCGCGGTGCTACCTGAAGATCACCCCTGGCAGGCCTCGACCATCGACCTTGAAACCTTGCTGGCGCAGCCCTTTGTCCTGGCCACCGGGGGCTGTTCGGTGAATGCCCGCAGCCTGGCCGCCGAGGCCGGGATCCCCCTGGCCGACGTCCGGGTGGAGGTGCGGGAATGGAACAGTGCCTTCAGCCTGGTGCGCGAGCGGCTGGGAGTGACTCTGGTGCCGCAGAGTACGTTACCGGTGCAACGCGAAGGGTTGCGGGTGCTGGAACTGAGCACAGGAGTGGAGCGGGAGTTCGCCCTGGTAGCGGCGCCGGGGCGGGAGTCGAGTGTTCTGGTCCAGGCGTTTCTGTCGACCCTCGAAGAGTTTTAGTGCGGGAGCTTCCCGGGCTTTGCCACAGGCTCTGTTTATGTCTTGTTTGTTACTTGTCGCGAATGCACTTCAATACCTCGAAAGTTGTGAAAACAGACTGACTAGTGGCCTTGCATAGAGACTGCGGCTGTCTATGCTCAATTGTGAAAATTCGTATCTGTTGGCCTATGAGTATCCGTCCCGAGCGGCCTGCGCCGATGTAACCGGTATGCGTGCGACCTTCATCCAGGGCGCAGTATTGAATCCATGAATAAAGGCGAGAGTGCGCAGTTAGAGGCACCGCAGTATCAGGAGTGTCGATTTAGATGGAGTTTCTTAACTTTGTTAGGTCAGGCCCGGAAATGGGGCATCAAGTAAAGGATGGCTTGATAAGAGCGTTGCAACATGGACTCTCCGATTAAACATCATTTATCACCTGACACTTCCTCTCTCATATGGAGGGAGGCGCTTGCCCTGTTTTATAGATCGTTGTGGTGGATCAGTTGAAAGACTAGAAACTTCCGTCAATCAAAAGACAGCGTTGAAGGTGATACAACCATGTTTAACCTACATCACAAGGCTGACCTGCTGGAAATCGAACGATTCAACTGTGCGCTGAGCGAGGCCAACGCCAAGTTGGCGGCGATCAGTCGTTCCATGGCGATGATCGAGTTCTCGCCCGATGGCATCGTGCTGGATGCCAATGAAAACTTCTGTCAGGTCATGGGCTACTCCGCAGAAGACATACGTGGCAAGCATCACCGGATTTTCTGTGAGGAAGAGTTCTATCGCAGCGAGGAGTACAGCAAGCTGTGGCGCGACCTGGGGCGTGGCGAACCGGTCAGCGGGACTTTTCTGCGCCTGGACAAGCGTGGCCGGGAGATCTGGCTCGAAGCCAGCTACATGCCGGTGTTCGATGCCGATCGTCAGGTGCGCAGTGTGATCAAGGTGGCGTCGGACATCTCCGAACGCATCCATGTCGAACATGAGAACCAGAGCCTGCTGAACGCTATCGGCCGTTCCATGGCCATCATCGAGTTCAGCCCGGACGGCAGGATCATCACCGCCAACGACAACTTCCTGAAGACCATGCAGTACACCCTGAATGAAATCGTTGGCCAGCATCACAGCATGTTCTGCCACCGTTCCGAGGCTGAATCCCCGGAGTACAAGCAATTCTGGGCTTCGTTGAACCGTGGCGAGTTTCACTCCCATCGTTTCGAGCGGGAAAACAAGTATGGGCAGACGGTGTTTCTCGAAGCCTCCTACAACCCGCTGTTCGATACCAAGGGCCGCCTGTACAAGGTGGTGAAGATCGCCAGCGACATCACCGATCAGATGACCACCTTGCGCTCCGCCGCCGAGTCCGCCCACAGCACCTCGGTGCAGAACGACGCCTGTGCGCAGAAGGGCTCGGAGGTGGTGCAGCAGACCGTGGAAATCATTCAGCAGATTTCCCATGACCTCAATGAAGCGGCCCACAGCATCGATGCGGTGAGCAAGCAGTCGGACATCATCGGCAGCATCGTCCAGACCATCCGCGGGATCGCCGACCAGACCAACCTGCTGGCCCTCAACGCGGCCATCGAGGCCGCCCGTGCCGGTGAGCATGGGCGCGGTTTCGCCGTGGTCGCGGACGAGGTGCGCAGCCTGGCGGCGCGCACCAGCCAGGCGACGGTGGAAATCGTCGAGGTGGTGCGCAAGAACCACGACCTGTCGACGAGCGCGGTGACCAGCATGCAGTCGAGCCTGAGCCGCACCGGGCTCGGGGTCGAACTGGCGAATGAGGCGGGGGAGGTGATCCTGGAGATCCAGCAAGGCTCGCGGCACGTGGTGGATGCCATCAGCCAGTTCAACTCGACCCTGCAGTTGCAGTAGCCGGTTTTCGCCGGGCACAAAAAAGGGTTCCCATCGGGAACCCTTTTGCGTTCAGCGGGGTTACAGCGCGGCGAGGAACTTCTCGTCCACCGGTTTGGCGCTGTCCTTGGCGTCTTTCTCTTCCTTGGCCAGTTGCATCTTGTCCTGCAGGCGCTGGGCAATTTCCTGGTTGATCGCCAGTTGGCGCTCTGGCGGCAGGTTCTTCAGGTCTTCCTCGGTCAGCCCCATGTCCTTGAGGATGCTGTCGCGCAGGCGCTGTTCCGGGGTCTTGCTCATGTAGTCCTTGAACTCGCTCAGCGCGCCGGTTTCCGTCGCGCTGGTAGCCTGCGCGGCACTGGCGGTCGGTGGCGTGGCCTGGAGCAGCACACGGGTCTTGGCGAAGGCGGCGTTGACGTTGTCGTCCACGCTGTTGGCCTGCTGGCTGGAGGACTGGGACGCCGGATAGGTCACGGAGTTCTGGGCCTGTTGCAGCATGCCGCTGTACAGCGCGCTGGCGGCTGCGGTAGTCGGGTCCATATCGGTGCGCGAGGTGGGCTGCACCGAAACGGATTTCTGGGCGTTGACCAACATGATCGGGAACCTGTGTAAGAGAACTAGGCTGAGGTTTTAGCAAGTTCCATGCCGATTGATGAGCCCTTGTATATCAAAGGCTTGGCTCAAGACGCCGGTCGTGGCTGCCAGCAAGCGGACAAGTCTTGCCGCTTTCAGGCAACCGCTGCCGGCGCCGTCTTCATGCGTGGGCAATGTCTTCCAGGGCCAGGTTGCGGGTGCGCGGCCCGAAGCGGCCGATGGTCAGGATCACGATCAGCATGCTGCTGACGATAAAGGCCAGGACCCCGGGCGTGCCGAAATGCTCGAGGAAAAAGCCCACCAGCAAACTGCTGAACACCGTCGACAAACGGCTGAACGAGTAACAGAAGCCCACCGCCCGGGCGCGAATGTTGGTGGGGAACAATTCGCTCTGGTAGGAGTGGTAGCTGAAGCTCAGCCAGGCATTGCAGAAGGTGATCATCACCCCGCAGACAATCAGCCCCAGGGCGCTGCTCTGCAGGGCGAACAAGGTGCCGAAGGTCATGGCGCCCAGGGCCGAGCCGACGATCTGCCACTTGTTCTCGAAGCGGTTGGCGAAACGCACGAACAGCAGCGGCCCCAGGGGATAGGCCAGGGTGATGATGAAGGCGTACAGCAGGCTGTGGGTGACGCTCACGCCCTGGCCCGACAGCAGCGCCGGCAGCCAGTTGCCGAAACCGAAGAAGCCGATGGCCTGGAACACGTGAAACACGATCAGCATCAGGGCCCGGCGGCGGTAGGGCGGTTGCCAGATATCGGCGAAGCGCCCACGGCCCTGGATATCCACGGCCTGGGGTTCGGGCTCATCCAGCGGCTTGGCGTAGTCCCGGGCGCAACGGGTCTCGAGGCCTTGCAGGATCCGGTCGGCTTCGTCGAAGCGCCCATGCTGGGCGAGCCAGCGTGGCGACTCCGGCAAGCGTGAGCGCAACCACCAGATGAACAGGGCGAACACCGCACTGGCCAGCACCACCCAGCGCCAGCCGGAGATCCCCCAGGGCGCCTGGGGCACCAGCCACCAGGACATCAGCGCCACTGCCGGCACCGACAGGAACTGCACGAAAAAGGCAAAGGCGAAGGCCGAGCTGCGCATGCGCTTGGGCACCAGTTCGCTGAGGTAGGCGTCGATGGTCACCAGTTCGATGCCCAGGCCGATGCCCACCAGGAATCGCATGCAGATGATCCCCAACGCCGTGCTCTGCAGCCCCATCAGCACCGTGGCCAGGGTGTACCAGATCAGGGCGAAGGTGAAGATCGCCCTGCGTCCGAAGCGGTCGGCTATCGGGCTCAGCAGGCTGGCGCCGAGGAACAGGCCGAGAAAGGTCGCCGAGGCGAAGGCCGCCTGGTCGGAAAAACCGAACACCCCCTGGTTGCCGCTGGCGAAGATCCCGTCGCGGATCAGCCCCGGGCTGATGTAGGCGGTCTGGAACAGGTCGTACAGCTCGAAAAAACCGCCAATGGACAGCAGCGCCACCAGGCGCCAGATCGTGGCCACGGCAGGCAGGCGGTCGATGCGCGCGCTGATGCCGGCGGCGCGTTGAGGGTCGAGGTCGCTGGTGAGCGGGGCAGAGGCGGGCATGCAGGGAATTCCACAGGACACAGAGCGGAAATCTTAGCCTGCTAACGGAAACCAAGGATTGTGAATCCACGTGCGTAAACCGGAGGATGCGCTGATTTATTGTCGTATTTCGTTACATCTGCCGGATTTATAGCGCAACGCCGGGGACCCGCGCGTGCCCGGTGGTGGCTCAGTAGGTGATGGGAATGCCGAAATCTTCCTGGAAGGCATCGTCCACCGGTTCGTAGCCCAGCACCCGGGTGGTTTCGCTGAGGTCCAGGCGCTTGAAGCGATTGTTGGAAATGCCGTGGCCGATCAGCAGTTGCACCCCCGGGGTTTCCACTGCCCGTTGCAACAGCTGCACTGCATCCCGTGGGCTGAGCCAGGCGCTCAGGTCGCGGGTGGTGGTCAGTTCGTGGTGTTTCGGGTCTTCGAACGCACCAATGCGCAGGGCAATGCAGGACAGTCCGCGCTTGGCGGCATAGAAGGCGCATAGCGCCTCGCCGTAGCACTTGCTCACGCCATACAGGTTGGCTGGCATCACCGGCATGCCCGGGGTGATCTGCCGGTCCACCGGGTAGCCCTCGATGGTCTGGGCGCTGCTGGCAAATACCAGGCGCCGGCAACCGGCCTGTACCGCGGCCTCGAACAGGTAGGTGGTGGCGAGGATGTTGTTCGGCAGCAACTCGTCGAAGCTGGCGCTGGCATGGGGAATGCCGGCCAGGTGCACGATGACGTCGATCCCCGGGAGCAGGCGGCCGATGGCTTGCGGGTCGTCGAGGTCCAGGCGCACGAAGCGGTGTGGCGCGGGGATTTCGAAGTCCGGCTCCACCCGGTCGGTGAGGGTGAAGCGGTGGCGCTCTTGGGAGCCCTGAAAAAACACCTTGCCGATCCTGCCGCAAGCGCCGGTCAGTAGTACGTTAAGTCCGTTCATTTCGAATCTCCGATGGGCCAGAGGAGGGATGGCCAGCTCAGGCGATGCCATTGCGCCCGTGCAGCATGAAGCCCGGGTGCAGGCTGAGGCGTTCGTAGTAGGCGGCCACGGCGGGGTAGGCCGGGTGCTCCATGGGGGTCATCTCCCAGCGATTCACCGAGAGGCCAAGAACGATATCCGCAAGGCTGAAATCCTCGCCCAGAACATAGGCGCCCGAGCGCTCGAGCTGGCGTTCGAGGATTTGCATCTTGGCATTCCAGGCCAGCAGGCTGGCGCCGATGCGCTGGCTGTCCTGGTAATCCGCATGCTGGCGCACCAGGCCCATGAAGGCATAGCTCCAGGACGGGTTCAGCTCGGTGGCCTGCCAGTCCATCCACTGTTCAACCAGGGCCCGGGCGCGCGGGGCCGTGGGCAGCAGGCCGCTGCCGGGGTGCAGGTTGGCCAGGTAGCGGCAGATGCTGTTGGATTCCCACAGGACCCCGGCGTCGTCGATCAGCACCGGTACCTGGGCATTGGGGTTGAGGGCGAGAAACTCGGGGGTATGGGTGGACTGAAAGCCACTACCCCAGTCTTCCTGCTGGTAGGAAAGCCCAAGCTCCTCACAGGTCCACAAGACTTTCCTGACATTGATGGACGAGGCTTTACCGAGAATTCTGCAGCGGGTTCCCATGACGCTTCCTTGTTCGTGGTACTGGATGGCCATGGGAATCTAACAGCGTGGCGTCGTCTCGGCGACGATCAATTTGCCGATACGGGTATCTCAGGCCGGATCGGGGAGGGCCGAGGCCGGCAAGCCGAAAACCCGGTCGAACAGCCAGTTGAAGGCAAAGGTGTAGCAGGGGATGAACAGGATCAGCGCCAGGTCCAGGAGAAAGGCCTGCACCAGGCTGATCGCCATCCACCAGGCGATCAGCGGGATCAGGAACACGATCAGGGTCAACTGGAAACCCACGGCATGGGCAATGCGCCGCTTGACTGTACGGGTGCGCGATGGCTGGCGGCTTTCCCAGCGCTCGAACAGGGTGGTGTAGATGAAGTTCCAGGTCACCGCGATGCTGGTGATGACCACCGCCAGCGGCCCGGTGCTGCTGGGCGAGGTGCCGGACAGCAGGGCCAGGCCCAGGGCCGAGAAGGTCATGCCGAACACTTCGAATAAAGAGACATAGACCAGTTTGCGTTTCACGCCTTGCATGCGGGTTCCTCGATTTTGAATGGGAATGGCCAGCCTGAGGGTGGCGCAGGGCGCGGAAGATAGCTTCAATCAAGGTGACAGAAAAAGTCGGAAGCTTTCAGTTTTCCTGATAGGTTGTTTCTCATGAACTTCTCCAGCGACAGCATCCAGTTGTTTCTCGCCGTGCTCGATCGCGGCTCCTTTTCTGCGGCGGCGCGTTCTTTGGGCAAGGTGCCTTCGGCCGTGAGCATGGGCATCGCCAACCTCGAGGCGGAGTTGGGGTATGCGCTGTTCGATCGCAGCCACCGCGAGCCGCTGCCCACGCAGCTGGCCTTGTCCCTGGCGCCCCATGCGCGGCTGATTGCCGACCAGCTCAAGCAATTGCAGGTGCATGCCGTCGAGCTGTCCCTGGGCCTGGAGAGCAAGCTGTCGATCGCGGTGGTGGATGACATCGACAAGCAACGGGTACTGGCCGCCATCAAGCTGATTGCCGAGCGTTATCCGCTGCTGGAAGTCGAGCTGCTCAGTGCTCCCCAGGATGACGTGCTGCACCTTTTGCACAGTGGCCGGGTCAGCGTCGGCGTGGCCTTTGCCGGGTTGAGCGTGAATGCCCTGGAGTATTTCCAGTACCTGGGCTGCGAGCGGATGATTGCCTGCATTTGTGCCGGGCACCCTGTGTTCCAGGCCAATGACGGTTCGCTGTACCTGGAAGAGCTGATCAAGGTCCGTCAGGTGGTGGTGGCCAGCCGCGACCTGCCCCTGAGTGATACCCGGCCCCTGGTGGGCGAGTCGCTGTGGCGCACCGACAGCCTGGCCATGGCCCTGCACATGGTGGAGGCGGGGATCGGCTGGGGCAATTTCCCGCTGTCGGTGATCCAGCCGTTGCTGGCGGCGGGGCGCTTGCAACGGTTGCATTTCAAGAACATCGACAACGGCCTGGTGTTGCCGGTGCACGCGGTGTGGTTGAAGAACCAGCCTTTGCAGAAGGGGGCCCTGGCCCTGGTGCAATTGCTCAGCGGCGAGGACCCGGCGCTGGGGGCCGTGGCCCCGCCTGCCTGAGTGCCTACGCCAGGGCTTGCCGGCGCAGCCAGTGCAGCAGTTTTCCGCTGGCCGAATCCGGGTCTATGGCCTGGGGGGAAAGCAGGTAATAAGCGCTGCCATCGGCGACAAAACCGAAGGGCGCACACAGCAGCCCGCCCTCCAGGTCGTCACGCACCAGTTGCCAGGGGGCAATGGCCAGACCCAGCCCGGCCACGGCCGCTTGCAGGCTGAAGTAGAAGTGCTCGAAGACCTGCTCCGGTGGCGTCGGGGCAACCGGTTGTTGCTGCAATTGCAGCCACTGTTGCCAGGCGTGCGGCCGGGTGGCGCTGTGCAGGCGCGGTGCCTGCGCCGCCAGTTGCGCCAGCCCGGCCGTTGCCGGGGTCCAGTCGGCCTGGCGCTCGGGGCGGCATACCGGGCCTATGGCTTCGTCGAATAGCCAGTGGGCCTGGGTGTCGCGGCTCCAGGCAAAGTCGTTGCGGCGGATCGCCAGGTCGATACCGGCACCGAACGAGAAGGGCCCGCCGCCGGCCAGCAGCTGGATCGGCACTTGCGGGTGCTCGGCATAGAACCCCGGCATGCGCGGAATCAGCCAGCGCATCAGCAGGGTCGGCTCGCAGGACAGCACCAGCGGTGCTGCGGGAGCCGGGGCTCGCAGGCGGCTGGCGGTGCTCTCGATCAGGTCCAGGGCCTGGGTCACGCTGTGCAGCAGTTCGGCTCCGGCGGCGGTGAGAAAGACCCGCTGGCTGCGGCGCTCAAAGAGAGGGGTGCCGAGGTCCTCTTCCAGGGCGCGCACCGCACGGCTGATGGCGCCGTGGGTCAGGTGCAGGGTGGCGCCGGCCTGGGTGAAGCTTTCCAGGCGTGCAGCGGCTTCGAAGCAGCGCAAGGCGCTTAGCGGGGGCAGGCGCCGTCGCGAGAGTTGTGAGTTTTTATCACCAGGAATGTCAGTTTTCATCGTTATCGGTCTGGGTCATGGTCCCAATACAGTAGCGCCTGATTCTATAGTCTAGGCGTATTCAACGTGACCGAACTGTTACTCGTAATCACCATTACCATTCTTGCTGTACTCAGCCCCGGGGCCGACTTTGCCCTGGTAACCCGCAACAGCCTGCTGCTTTCGCGCCGCCACGGCGTGTTCACGGCCCTGGGCATCGGGCTCGGGGTCATGGTGCATATCGGCTACAGCTTGTTGGGGGTGGGGGTGCTGTTGCAGCAGTCGCTGCTGTGGTTTACCGGCTTGAAGATCGCGGGTGCGCTGTACCTGATCTACCTGGGCATTAAGCTGTTGCGCAGCCCTGAGCAACGTCCGGGGGAAGAACCTGCAGAGGGGGCTCGGATGTCGACCTGGGGCGCCTTGCGCAGTGGCTTTCTGACCAATGCCCTGAACCCCAAGACGATGATTTTCGTTCTCAGTCTGTTCATGCAGGTGATTCAGCCGGGCACGGCCTTGCCGGTGCAGATCGGCTACGGCGCGATCATCGTCCTGGCCCACGTGCTGTGGTTCGTGCTGGTGGCGCTGTTTTTCTCGGCACCGGCGATTGCCGGCCGGCTACTGGCCTACAAACGCCGGATCGATCAGTTGTTCGGCGCGGTGCTGGTGGGCTTCGGCCTGTTGCTCAGTGTCCTGAGCGTCAGGCCCTGAGGCGTTTCAGGTGCTTTCCCGAACCCGCAGTTCAAACCCCATGTCCACCACCGGCTCGGCCACGCTGTTGCCGGCCAGCAGGGTCAGCATCTGTTCGGCGGCGCGGCGGCCAATGGCTTCGCGCGGCGTGCTGATGCTGCTCAGGCGCGGCACCATGTGTTCGGAGGAGGGCAGGTCGTTGAAGCCCAGCACCGCCACCTGCTCGGGCACCTTGATCCCGCAGCGCATGGCTTCCAGCAGCGCGCCTTGGGCCAGGTCGTCGTTGCCGAAGAAGATCGCGTCCACCTGGGGCTGGCTCTGCATCAGTTGCAGGAACAGCTCGGCTCCCAGGCCGACGGACGAGGGCCGTGGGGTCAACAGTTCCAGGTCGGGGTTGTACAGCCCGGCCTGCTGCAGGGCGCGGCGGAAACCTTCGCCGCGCAGCAGGGTGCGCTGGTCCAGTTGCGCACCGACGTAGGCCAGGTGCTTGCGCCCGCGGGAAATCAGGTGCTGGGCCGCCGTTTCGCCGGCGTTCAATTGCGAGAAGCCCACGCAGTTGAGCCCGGCGCCGGAGTCCAGGTCCATCATGTAGACGCAGGGAATGTTGTTCGCCTCGATCATCCGTCGGGCGCTTTCGGTGCGGTCGAAACCGGTCAGCAGCAGCCCCCGGGGCTGGTAGGTCATGTAGTTGCGCAGCAGGTTTTCTTCTTCGTCCCGAGAATAGTGGCAGTTGCCGATCAGCACTTCGAAGCCTTTGGGGCGCAGTACCTGGTGGATGGCTTCCAGGGTTTCGATGAACAGCAGGTTGGACAGCGACGGCACCAGCACCACCACCGACTGGCTCTGCGCCGAAGCCAGGGCGCGGGCGGCGGAGTTGACCACGTAGTTCAGTTCCTGCGCGGCCTTCTGCACCTTTTCCACCAGTTCGGTGGCCACGCTGCTGACGCCGCGCAGGGCCCGGGAGGCGGTAATCGGGCTGACTCCGGCCAGGCGGGCGACTTCATTGAGGGTGGGACGGCCCGTGGTACGGGTGTTTTTATCGTTTTTATGAGTGGTCATCAGACGGCTTGCCAAACAAAATTCAAGTCTCTAAGGTAGCGCTGTCCTGAAACAGCTGCAATGCGTGAGCGAGGTGTGCCTGACCCTCGCTCTTTGGTTTGGCGGACTATATACGCGGCAACCCACAAAAATGACAAGAAGGCGTCGGCAGACACTGTTTTTGTACTAGATTTTTTATTTGCGAAGGTAGCGCTGTCTGCGCGCTGAGGTGTTTCATGAGTCAACCCATCACCGCCCTGGTCATCATGGGTGTTGCCGGCTGCGGCAAGTCCAGTGTCAGTCAGGCCCTGTGCCAGCGCAGCGGCGCCATGGCCATTGAAGGCGATACCTTCCACCCGGCGGCGAACATCGCCAAGATGAGTGCCGGCATTCCCCTCGACGACGAAGACCGTGCCGGCTGGCTCGACAGCCTGTGCGATGAACTGCGTCGTGCCCTGGCCGCCGGCCAGCACCCGGTACTGACCTGCTCGGCGCTCAAGCGCAAGTACCGCGAGCGCCTGCGCGCCGCCACGCCCGGCCTGGGCTTTGTCTTTCTCGAACTGACTCCGGCAGTCGCCGCCGACCGTGTGGCGCACCGGCCAGGGCATTTCATGCCTTCGACCCTGATCGACAGTCAGTTCGCCACTCTCGAATCCCCGGTGGGGGAGCCGCTCACCCTGGCCCTGGATGCCAGCACCCTGAGCGTCCAGCGCCTGGCCGAACTGGCCAACCAATGGTGGCTGGAGCATGGCCTGGAACCTTCACATTAAGTGCTGGCTCGAAAAAGGTAGCGCTATCCCACTCGGCCCTTGTTTTTAACGCTTTAATAAAAACAACAAACCGGAGGCAATCCCATGTTTGGCATGTCCCAAGAGACCTATCTGCTGGTTGATGCAGTGGTCACTATCATCGGGCTGATCGTGTTGATCACCCGATTCAAGCTGCACCCCTTCATCGCTCTGATCATCGCCGCGGGTTTCCTCGGCCTGACGTCGGGCATGCCGGTGGACAAGATCATCAAGGCGTTCCAGGACGGCTTTGGTGGCGTGCTCGGTTTTGTCGGCATCATCCTGGCCCTGGGTACCATGCTCGGCAAGATGATGGCCGAGTCCGGTGGCGCCGATCAGATCGCCCAGACCCTGATCCGCTCGTTCGGCAAGGAGCGGGTGCAGTGGGCGATGATGTTCGCCGCCTTCCTGGTGGGCATCCCGCTGTTCTTCGAGATCGGCTTCGTGCTGCTGATTCCGCTGGTGTTCATCGTTGCCCGGCGTACCGGGGTATCGCTGATCAAGATCGGCATTCCGCTGCTGGCCGGCCTGTCGGCGGTGCACGGCCTGGTGCCGCCGCACCCGGGGCCGCTGCTGGCCATCGGCGTGTTCGGCGCCGACATCGGCAAGACCATCCTGTATGGGCTGATCGTGGCGCTGCCTACGGCGATCATCGCCGGGCCGATCTACGGCACTTTCATTGCCAAGTACATTCCCGGCAATCCGTCCCAGGAACTGGTGGACCAACTGGCCCGCGAGCCCCAGGCCGCCCAGTTGCCCAGCTTCAGCGTGACCCTGGTGACCGTGCTGCTGCCGGTGTTCCTGATGCTGCTCAAGACCTTCGCCGACGTGGCGCTGCCGGACGGACACTTCTTCCGCATCTGGATGGACATGATCGGCCACCCGATCACCGCCTTGCTGCTGGCGCTGCTGCTGTCGCTGTACACCTTCGGCTACAAGCAGGGCATCGGTTCCAAGCAGATTCTCAAACTGTTGGATGCCAGCCTGGCGCCGACCGCGGCGATCATCCTGATCATCGGTGCCGGTGGCGGCTTCAAGCAGATGCTGGTGACCAGCGGCGTGGGTGACGTGATCGGCCATATGGCGGTCAATGCGCAGATCTCGCCGATCCTCCTGGCGTGGCTGGTGGCGGCGGTGATCCGTATCGCCACCGGTTCGGCCACCGTGGCCACCATCACCGGTGCCGGCATCGTGGTGCCGGTGGTGGGGATGATCCCAGGGGTCAACCGCGAGCTGCTGGTGCTGGCCACCGGCGCCGGCTCGCTGATCCTGTCCCACGTCAACGACGCCGGGTTCTGGCTGGTCAAGCAGTACTTCAACATGACCGTGGCCGAGACGTTCAAGACCTGGACGGCGATGGAAACCATCCTTTCGGTGGTGGGCCTGATCTTTATCCTGCTGCTGTCGTTGGTGGTTTAAGAGCACCGCCTGTAGGAGCGGGCTTGCCCGCGAAACACCGATAGCACGGCCACAAAAAAACCGCATCGCTGCGGTTTTTTTGTGGCTCAAGCCATCTCAGCTTTTCGGTGCCAGCCCGTCAGCGCGGAACATGCCGCGGATGCCGCGCACTGCCTGGCGAATCCGGTCCTGGTTTTCGATCAGGGCGAAGCGCACGTGATCGTCGCCGTACTCACCAAAACCCACCCCCGGCGAGACACAGACCTTGGCCTCGGCCAGCAGCTTCTTGGCGAACTCCAGGGAGCCCAGGTGCGCGTAGGCCTCGGGAATCTTGGCCCAGACGTACATCGAGGCCTTGGGGTTCTCCACCATCCAGCCCAGTTCGTGCAGGCCCTTGACCAGCACGTTGCGCCGCTGCCGGTACTGTTCGGCAATGTCGCGCACGCATTGCTGGTCGCCTTCCAGGGCGGCAATCGCCGCCACCTGCAACGGGGTGAAGGTGCCGTAGTCGTGGTAGCTCTTGATCCGCGCCAGGGCGCTGACCAGTTCCGGGTTGCCCACCATGAAGCCGATGCGCCAGCCGGCCATGTTGTAGCTCTTGGACAGGGTGAAGAACTCCACCGCGATGTCCTTGGCGCCCGGCACCTGCATGATCGACGGGGCTTTCCAGCCGTCGTAGACGATATCGGCGTAGGCCAGGTCATGGATCACCAGCACGTCGTACTGCTTGGCCAGGGCGATCACCCGTTCGAAGAAATCCAGCTCCACGCACTGGGCGGTGGGGTTGGACGGGAAGCCGAGGATCATCATCTTCGGCTTGGGGATCGAACCGCGGATGGCCCGCTCCAGCTCGGCGAAGAAATCCACCCCGGGCACCAGCGGCACCGAGCGCACCTGGGCGCCGGCGATGACCGCGCCGTAGATGTGGATCGGGTAGCTGGGGTTGGGCACCAGCACCGTGTCGCCCTGGTCCAGGGTGGCCAGCATCAGGTGCGCCAGGCCTTCCTTGGAACCGATGGTGACGATGGCTTCGCTTTCCGGGTCGATATCGACCTCGTAGCGGTCCTTGTACCAGCGGGAAATCGCCCGGCGCAGCCGCGGAATGCCCTTGGAGGTGGAGTAGCCGTGGGTGTCTTCGCGCTGGGCGACGGTGACCAGTTTCTCGACGATATGCGGCGGGGTAGGGCCGTCGGGGTTACCCATGCTCAAGTCGATGATGTCTTCGCCGCGCCGACGCGCAGCCATCTTCAGCTCGGCAGTGATATTGAAAACATAGGGGGGAAGACGATCGATGCGCGCAAAGCGGCGCGGCGAACCTTGTTCGGCCATTGTTGCCTCGAAAAGACGTAAGCGCCCGGAACCGTCCGAGCGACGTTGGCCACTGCGGTGGCCTGCGGGGCAGACGATACGGGCGCCGCCGCCGGCTTGTCCAGAGGCGCGGAAAATTATTTTTGGTGCGCCGGGCGGATTTGCGAGGGGGCAGGATTTGCCGCTATAACGTGCACGCTTCTTGCCTGCAAGGGCTGTGAGCTGCCTCAGCCGGCCCGGCTTTTCCGGGCTCCTCGCACCTCGCCCCTCTTCGAACAACAGCAGCAAACGGGATGAATGATGGAGTTTACCAGCGGCTTCTTGTTGAGCCTTTCGCTGTGCCTGGACATCGGCGTGGCCAATATCGCGATGATTACCCTGGCCATGCAACGGGGTTATTTCCAGGGCTTCTGCCTGGGCCTGGGGACCTGTGTCGGCGACCTGATCTATGCGCTGCTGGCCCTGGCCGGGATGACCGTGCTGCTGCAATACCAAAGCGTGCGCTGGGTGCTGTGGATCGGCGGTTCGGCCCTGCTGGTGTACTTCGCGGCGAAGATGATCTACGCCGCCCTCCATCACAGCGCGGTGCTGGCCACCGCCGGGGAGGCGGACCAGGGCTCGCCGCGCCGGGAGTTTTTTCGCGGGATCTTCCTGGCCATGTCGTCCCCCAGTGCGATCCTCTGGTTCGCTGCCGTGGGCGGCACCCTGATTGCCCGATCCGGGGGCGGTGGGATTGCCGATTCGGGATTGTTCCTGGCCGGCTTTTTCTGTGCTGGGCTGGTCTGGACCCTGGGTCTGTGCCTGGCCGCGACCCAGGGCGGCAAGCTGCTGGGGGACAAGCTGTTGCGCTATTCCTACCTGGCATCTGCGGCGATCTTCTGCTATTTCGCGGTGTACGTGATTCTATCCGGCTACCAGGAGTTCATCCTTGGTACGGGCGCGGCAGACCTTCCGGCGCTCTGATCCTGGCCTTGGCTATTGGCTTCTATACTTCGTGCCGAACCCATCTTTTCTGCGGCAGGAGTGGCATTCATGGATGAGCAAGAACAGGGCAGAGGCCCAGAACCGCGCTTCGAAAGGGAGCGTTTTTTGCTGATCGCCGGCCTCGGCGAACGATTCACTCCTGCCACTCGCCAGGACATCGGCCTGCTGTGGCAGCGCTTTGTGCCGCACATCGGCAAGGTGCCGGGGCAGGTCGACCGCAAGACCTATGGCATCTGCTGCAACCCCGACGGCCAGGGCGGCTTCGAGTACATCGCCGGGGTCGAGATCAGCAAGCTCGACGATCTGCCCGAGCGCTATCGCTGGATCGAGGTGCAGCCGCAGCACTATGCGGTGTTCGAGCATGGCGGCGCCTTGCAGGACTTGCCCCGGACCTTCGACTACATCTGGAACACCTGGCTGCCCCAGTCGGGTCGAGAGGCCGCCGATGCCCCGGAATTCGAGCGCTACAGCGCCGACTTCAACCCCCAGGCCGGCACCGGGGTACTGGAAATCTGGCTGCCCCTGAAAAGTGAATGACCCCCTCGGGGGCGCTGTCCCGTCCCCGATTCTCCCGCCCCGCACCGCCGCAATCTTTACGCCGTCTTAATGCCGCCCCCGGCAATCAGTGCCCGACCTTGATGCGCCCTCACCTAACCTGCGTGGCGCAGAGGAGAGCGGTGGACGAGGCGTTCCCGACTCCCTGCCGGCGCCCGTCGCGGGTGCCCTGACCGGCCGTGCCCGGGTTGCGCTTTGCGCTCCCGGCACCGCCTTTGAGCATTAAGGGGAGAGCTGCCTTGCTGACACTGCCATTCATCTACGGCGCCAGTGGTTTGTGCGCCGTGCTGCTGTTTGCCTACCTGGGTTATGCGCTGATCCGTGCCGAGAAATTCTGATGACCGCACGCAGCAACTGCCACCCACTTTCATTCGCCCGTCCGGGCATCTACCAGAAAGGAAACCAGCCATGTTCGACCTGATCTTCGTGGGCCTGACCCTGGGGTTCTTTGTGTTGACGGCCCTGGTCATCGTCGCCATGGGCAAGATTTGAACGGAGCATCGACATGTTGAGTACTGTGCTGGAATACGCGGTGATCCTCGGCCTGATGACCGGGCTGGCCGCGCTGATGGGCCAATGGCTGGCCCGGGTCTTCAGCGGCCGTGGCCACGCCTTGCCGGAGCGTGCCACCTACCGCCTGCTGGGGATCGACCCGGCTGAAACCATGGGCTGGGCCCGCTATGGCTCGGCCCTGCTGCTGTCCAATGCGGCGATGATGCTGCTGGGCTACCTGCTGCTGCGCCTGCAAGGCAGCACGCCGCTCAACTCCCTGGGGCTGGCGGCGCAGACCCCGGACCTGGCGTTTAACACCGCCGCGTCCTTTATCACCAACACCAACTGGCAGGCGTACTCAGGTGAAAGCAGCCTGTCGAACTTCAGCCAGATGGCAGTGATCACCTTCCTGATGTTCGTCGGCGCTACCGCCGGTGTTGTCGCCGCAGCCGGCTTCATTCGCGGCCTGAGCCGTTCCAGCTCGGCGGATATCGGCAACTACTGGGTCGACTTCACCCGCACCCTGTACCGGGTGATGCTGCCTTTGTGCCTGGTCATGGCCCTGGTCTATGTCTGGCAGGGCATGCCCCAGACCCTCAACTCCCAGGCCCTGGCCACCACCCTGGAAGGCGCCCAGCAGCAACTGATCGTCGGCGCCGTGGCCAGTTTCGAGTCGATCAAGCACATCGGCACCAACGGTGGCGGCTTCTTCAGCATGAACGCGGCCCACCCGTTCGAGAATCCGACGCCGCTGACCAACGTCCTGCACATCCTCAGCATGTTGCTGATCCCTTCGGCCCTGACCTATGCCTTCGGCAGCATGCTGCTGCGTCGGCGTCAGGGCTGGGTGTTCTTCGGCACTTTCCTGGTGATGTTCGTCGGCTTCCTGGCGATTGTCTTCACCGCGGAGCAGGGCGGTAACCCGCTGCTGACCCAGGCCGGTGCCGACCAGCAGATGTCGGAGACCCAGAGCGGCGGCAACATGGAAGGCAAGGAGCTGCGCTTCGGCATTGCCGACACCGCGCTGTTCGTCACCACCACCACCGGCGCCACTACCGGTTCGGTGAATGCCATGCACGACTCGCTGACCCCCATGGGCGGCTTCGTGCCCCTGGCGCAGATGATGCTCAACTGTGTGTTCGGCGGCGACGGCGTGGGCTTTATCAACCTGATCCAGTACGCCCTGCTGACGGTGTTCCTGGTGGGCATGATGATCGGTCGCAGCCCTGAGTTCCTCGGCAAGAAGATCGAGGCCCGGGAGATCAAACTGGTGATGCTCTCGGTGCTCGCGCACCCGATCTGCATCCTCGGTTTCACCGCCCTGGCGGCACTGTGGCCGGGCACTCTCAACAGCCTCAACAATCTGGGCCCCCATGGCTTCAGCGAGGTGCTCTATGCCTACGCCTCGGGCACCGCCAACAACGGTTCGGCGTTTGCCGGCCTGAACGCCAATACACCGTTCTTCAACACCACCATTGGCCTGGCGATGCTCATGGGGCGCTTCTTCACCATGCTGCCGATGCTGGCCGTGGCCGGTTCCCTGGCGGCGAAAAAGAACATCCCGGCCGGTGCCGGCACCATTCCCACCGCCACGCCGCTGTTCATGTTGCTGGTGGTGTTCGTGGTGCTGGTGGTCGGTGGCCTGACTTTCCTGCCGGCCCTCGCGCTCGGCCCGCTGGTGGAGCAACTGCAGTTGCTCGCCGGCCAGACCTACAAGTAAGGGGTTGTGATGACTACGCAAATGCAAACCCAGGGCGCCACCGCGCTGTTGTTCAAGGGCCTGTTGCGCCCGGTGCTGGTGTCGGCGGTGTTCTTCATGCTGCTCACCGGGCTGGCCTATCCGCTGGTTACCACGGGGTTGGCCAACCTGCTGTTTCCGTTCCAGGCCCAGGGCAGCCTGGTGCAGCGTGATGGCCGGGTCGTGGGCTCGGCGCTGATCGGCCAGGCGTTCGACCGCCCGGAGTATTTCCAGGGCCGCCCGAGCATGACCCTGGGCAGCGATCCGCTGGACCCGAGCAAGAGTGTGCCCCAGCCCTACAACGCCGGGGCCAGCGGCGCCAGCAACCTGGGCCCCACCAGCCAGAAGCTGGTGGACAGCGTGGCCGCGCGGGTCAGCGCCTATCGCCAGCTCAATGGCCTGGCGGCAGACATGCCGGTGCCAGTGGACGCAGTGACCGCCTCGGCCTCCGGCCTGGACCCGCACATCTCCCTGGCCAACGCCCGGCTGCAACTGAACCGGGTGGCCCGCCAGCGGCAAATGGCCGCCGTGGACGTGCTGATGCTGCTGCAGGCGCACAGCGAAAGCCGCACCTTCGGCCTGCTGGGCGAGCCCCGGGTCAATGTGCTGCAACTCAACCTGGCGCTGGATGCCCAAGCGCCCCTGCATTCCTCGCCCGTTGCGGCCAGTGAGTAAGAGACGTCGATCATGAGTAGCAACCCTCGTATAGCGTTGTTCGACCGTGGGCTAGTGCTCACCGCGTGCCTGGATGCCGTGAAGAAACTGCTGCCCCAGGCGCAGTGGAAGAACCCGGTGATGTTCGTGGTCTACCTGGGCAGCCTTCTCACCACCCTGCTGTGGTTCCAGTCCCTGGGCGGCGAGGGGGAGGCCCCCAGCGGCTTTATCCTCAGCATCACCCTGTGGCTGTGGTTCACCGTGCTGTTTGCCAACTTTGCCGAAGCCCTGGCCGAGGGCCGCAGCCGGGCCCAGGCGGCGAGCCTCAAGGGCATGAAGCGCCAGACCCTGGCCAAGCTGCTGCAACAGCCCCGGCATGGCGCCGCCTGGTTGCCCATGGCCGCCAGCGAACTGCGCAAGGACATGGTGGTGCTGATCGAGGCCGGCGACCTGGTGCCCCTGGACGGCGAGGTCATCGAAGGCGTGGCCACGGTGGACGAAAGCGCCATCACCGGTGAATCGGCACCGGTGATCCGCGAGGCCGGGGGCGATTTCTCCTCGGTCACCGGCGGCACCCGGGTGCTGTCGGACTGGTTGGTGGTGCGCATCAGCGTCAACCCAGGCGAGTCGTTCCTGGACCGCATGATCTCCATGGTGGAGTCGGCCAAGCGCCAGAAGACTCCCAACGAGGTGGCCCTGACCATTCTCCTGGTGGGCCTGACCCTGCTGTTCCTGCTGGTGATCGTGACCCTGAGCCCGTACTCGATCTTTGCCGTGGCCATGAGCGGCACCGGCAGTGTGATCAGCGCCACGGTGATGGTGGCGCTGCTGGTGTGCCTGATCCCCACCACCATCGGTGGCCTGCTCTCGGCCATCGGCGTGGCGGGCATGAGCCGGATGATGTCGGCCAATGTCATTGCCACCTCCGGCCGCGCCGTGGAAGCGGCGGGGGACGTGGACGTGCTGCTGCTGGACAAGACCGGCACCATCACCCTGGGCAACCGCCAGGCCAGCGCCTTCCTGCCGGCGCCGGGGATCAAGGACAGCGAACTGGCGCAAGCCGCGCAACTGGCTTCCCTGGCGGACGAAACCCCGGAAGGCCGGAGCATTGTGGTGCTGGCCAAGCAACTGTTCGACATCCGTGGGCGTGACCTTCACGCCCTGGGCGCCAGCTTCGTGCAGTTCACCGCCCAGACCCGCATGAGCGGGGTCGACCTGCCCGAGGGCCGGAGCATCCGCAAGGGCGCGGCCGATGCCATCCGCCGGCATATCGAGGCCCAGGGCGGCAGCTTCCCGCCGGCCTTGCAGGCCAAGGTCGATGAAGTCTCGCGCCGTGGCAGTACGCCGCTGGTAGTCAGTGAAGGCGCCCAGGCCCTGGGCGTGGTGGAGCTCAAGGACGTGGTCAAGGGCGGGATCAAGGAGCGCTTCGCCGAGCTGCGGCGCATGGGCATCAAGACCGTGATGATCACCGGCGACAACCGCCTGACCGCGGCGGCCATCGCCGTGGAAGCCGGGGTCGACGATTTCCTCGCCGAAGCGCGGCCCGAGGACAAGCTGCAACTGATCCGCGACTACCAGGCCAAGGGCAAGCTGGTGGCCATGACCGGCGACGGTACCAACGACGCCCCGGCCCTGGCCCAGGCCGACGTGGCGGTGGCCATGAACAGCGGCACCCAGGCGGCCAAGGAAGCCGGCAACATGGTGGACCTGGACAGCAACCCGACCAAGCTGATCGAAGTGGTGGAAGTGGGCAAGCAGATGCTCATGACCCGCGGCGCCCTGACCACCTTCAGCGTGGCCAACGACGTGGCCAAGTATTTTGCTATCGTACCGGCCGCCTTCGTCGCCACTTACCCGCAACTGGCGGCGCTGAACGTGATGCACCTGAACAGCCCGAACTCGGCGATTCTCAGTGCGGTGATCTTCAACGCGCTGATCATCGTGTTCCTCATCCCCCTGGCGCTCAAGGGGGTGAAGTACCGGGCCATTGGCGCCGCGGCGCTGCTCAACCGCAACCTGCTGATCTACGGCCTGGGCGGGGTGCTGGTACCCTTCGCCGGGATCAAGCTGATCGACATGCTGCTGGCCGGCCTCGGCCTGGTCTGACAGGGACTTGCAAGGCGGCGCTCTTTCGAGTGCCGCCTTGTCCAATTAAGGATGCACATGGCTGTTCTCGATGCTGACATGCCGCCCCGCGACGGTCGCCCCGATCCCGATGCGCTGCTGGAAAAACTGCAGCAGGACGAGCAAGCGGCCCAACGGGGCAAACTGCGGATCTATTTCGGTTCCAACGCCGGAGTCGGCAAGACCTGCGCCATGCTCACCGCGGCGCGCAACGAAGTGGCCCAGGGCCGCGACGTGGTGGCCGGGGTGGTGGAAACCCATGGCCGGCGGGAAACCGCCGAGCTGCTGCAAGGGCTGCAAGTGCTGGAGCGCCACCGCCTGATGCACCGCGACTACGCGTTGCCGGAGTTCGACCTGGATGCCGCCCTGGCGCGCCACCCGGCGGTGCTGCTGGTGGACGAGCTGGCCCACAGCAACGTGCCCGGCTCGCGCCATCCCAAGCGCTGGCAGGACGTGGAGGAATTGCTGCGGGCCGGCATCGATGTCTGGACCACCCTCAACGTCCAGCACCTGGAAAGCCTCAACGACATCGTCAGCGGGATCATCGGCATCCGGGTGCGCGAGACGGTGCCCGACCACCTGTTCGACGAAGCCCACGAAGTGCTGGTGATCGACCTGCCGCCGGATGACCTGCTGCGCCGCCTCAAGGACGGCAAGGTCTACCTCGGGCCCCAGGCCGAACGCGCTTCACGGCATTTCTTTCGCAAGGGCAACCTGCTGGCCCTGCGTGAACTGACCCTGCGCCGCACCGCCGACCGGGTCGATGCACAGATGCGCGACTATCGCCGCGAGCGTTCGATCAATGCCTTGTGGCCGGCTCGCGAGCGCTTGCTGGTGGGGATCGCCGGCGACCCGGCGGACGAGCGCCTGGTGCGCGAAGCCGCGCGCCTGGCGCAAAAGCTCGAAGCCGACTGGATGGTGGTGCACGTGGCTTCGGCCCAGCGCCGTGGCGCCGGCGCCGCCCGTTATGCGGCGGCCATGAAGACCCTGGCCCTGGCCGCCGAGTTTGGCGCCGAGACCGCCACTTTGCCCGGCATGGATGTCGCCGAAGCCCTGGTGGCCTGCGCTCGCGAGCACAACGCCAATCGCCTGGTGCTGGGCCATTACCCGCGCAAGGTCTGGCAGTTCTGGCACCAGTCGGTGAGCGACCGCATCAGCCGCCAGCACCCGGAAATCGACCAGATCGTGATCGCCAACGGGCCCTTGAGCCGGCGCCCTGCGCCAGTGGACAAGCCCGAGGCCGGCCTGCCGCCCAGCCGCGCGCCGGCCTACCTGTGGGCGAGCCTGGCGTGCTTTGCCGCCACCGCGGTGGCGGCGCTGCTGCTCAAAGTGTTCGACCCGGCCAACGTGGTCATGCTGTTCCTGCTGACCGTGGTCCTGGTGGCGCTGCGCTACGGGCGGGGCCCCGGCGTCTGGGCGGCGATGCTGGCGGTGCTGTGCTTCGATTTCTTCTTCGTCCAGCCGGTGTGGTCGTTCACGGTCAACGACACCCAGTACTTCTTCACCTTCGCCCTGATGCTGGGGATTGCCCTGATCACCGGCCAGCTCACCGCGCGCCTGCGCCATGAAGCGCGTACCGCGGCCGCGGGCGAGCGCCGTGCCACCTCCCTGGCCGGGCTGGCCCGTGAGCTGTCGGCGGCGTTGACCGAGGAGCAGATCTGCGCCGTGGCCTTGCGTACCTTCAGTGGGGTGTTCGAGGCCCGGGTCGGGCTGGCGTTGCCGGATGCCGAGAACCGGGTGCGGGCGCTGAGCGCCAATACCCTGGCCATTGACGAGAGCATCGCCCAGTGGGCCTATGACCACGACCAACCGGCCGGGCGCGGCACCGATACCCTGGCGGCGGCCAAGGGCTGCTATCTGCCGCTCAAGGCGCCGATGCGGGTGCGTGGCGTGCTGGTGCTTGAAGCCGAGGATGCCGAGCGCCTCAAGGAGCCGGAAGAACAGCGCCTGCTGGAGGCCTGCATGAGCCAGCTGGCGATTGCCCTGGAGCGCGTGCATTACGTCGAGGTGGCCCAGAGCACTGTGCTGCAGATGGAGGGCGAGCGCATGCGCAACACCCTGCTGGCGGCCATTTCCCATGACCTGCGCACGCCCTTGACCACCATCATCGGCGCCGCCGACGCCGCCTTGCCCCACGCTGCGCAGGGCCCGCTCAAGCACCTGCTGGCAGGGATTCACGATCAGGCTTCGTCCATGCAGCGGCTGATCGAGAACCTGCTGGACATGGCGCGCATGCAGGAGCGCGGGGTACGCCTGAATCGCCAGTGGAACTCCCTGGAGGAGATTGTCGGCAGTGCCCTGCGCCAGCTGCGCGAGCCCCTGGCCGGGCATCAATTGCGAGTGGCCATGGCGCCGCAGCTGCCCTTGGTGGAAGTGGACGCGCTGTTGCTGGAGCGGGTGCTGGTGAACCTTCTGGACAACGCCGCCAAGTACACCCCGGCCGGGACCCTGGTGCAGATCAGCGCCCGCCAGGTCGACCAGCAGATCATCCTGCAGGTCAGCGACAGCGGCCCGGGCTGCCCGAAGGGCAGTTCCCCGGCCAGCCTGTTCGAAGCCTTCAGTCGCGGTCAGCAGGAATCCGCCGTGGCCGGCATCGGCCTGGGCCTGGCCCTGGCCAAACGTATCGTCGAGGCCCATGGCGGGCGCATCGAGGCCCAGCCTCATGCCGATGCCGGGCTGAGTTTTGTCATCACCTTGCCGGCGGGTCAGCCGCCTTCCATGGAAACCCTATGAGCAGCGCACGCATCCTGATCGTCGAGGACGAAGCCAATATCCGCCGTTTCGTCGGTATCGCCCTGGAGGACGAAGGTTTCCAGGTGTTCGAGGCCGACAGCGTCAAGCGCGCCCTGATCCATGCCGCCAGCCGCCAGCCGGACCTGGTGATCGTCGACCTGGGCCTGCCGGACGGCGACGGCAAGCAGTTGATCAGCGAGCTGCGCGGCTGGCTGGCGGTGCCGATCCTGGTGCTGTCGGCCCGGGATCGGGAGGACGAGAAAGTCGCCGCCCTGGATGCCGGCGCCGACGACTATCTGGTCAAGCCGTTCGGCGTGCCGGAACTGCTGGCGCGGATTCGCGCGCAACTGCGCCGTCATGGCCAGAGCGGTACGGCGGCCGCCACCAGCAAGGTGGCCTTTGGTGCCATCGAGGTCGACCTGGCCACCCATGAGGTGCGCCGCGAAGGGCTGCCTGTGCACCTCACGCCGATCGAGTACCGCCTGCTCTGCGCGCTGATCCGTGGCCAGAGCCGGGTGCTGACCCATCGCCAGTTGCTGCTGGAGGTCTGGGGCCTGGACTACGTCGACCGCGCCCATTACCTGCGGGTGCACATGGCCCATCTGCGGCAGAAGCTGGAGGCCGATCCGGCCCAGCCCCAGCATCTGATCACCGAGTTGCAGGTGGGTTACCGCCTGGTGGGGCTGTGATCCCGGCCCAGGGATTTTTCGCCGCGGCGCCGTTCGTGGACAAAGTCGATGTACAGGGTGATACAGCCAAAGGCGGCAATGCCGAACAGCAGTAGAAGGCCGATCTGGATATTGCTCATGGGAAAGCTCCTGGGGGCAGGACGGGGCGGTTCCAGCCCGCTCGGGCCGGCCACCCTGACGTCGGGGAGCTGATAGATAAGCCCTTGGCGCAGGCGTTGCCAGGGCTTATATGAAAGCTTTACGGCGGCCCCTTCGATCCCTATGCAATGCATACGCAGGCTGCACTGTTGGTAGAATCGGCGGCCCTTCTCCGACCCCAGGTTGCCGCCCATGACCGCTTCGACTCCGCTGATCCGCACCGTCCTGCCCACCGACCTGGACCGCTGCTTTGCCATCGAGACCCTGGCCTACGAAGGCGACGAGGCCGCGACCCGGGACAAGATCGCCACCCGCATCGCCACCTGGCCCGAAGGTTTCATCGTTGCCGAAGTGCAGGGTGTGGTGGCCGGTTTTATCAACTCCGGCGCTACCTTCGATGTGCAGATGGCCGACGAGGCCTTCAAGGAACTGATCGGCCACGACCCGGCGGGCCCGGAAGTGGTGATCATGTCGGTGGTGGTGCACCCGGACTTCCAGGGCCTGGGCCTGTCCCGGCAACTGCTGCAAGCCTTCATCGCGCGCATGCGCGAACTGGGCAAGGCGCGCATCCACCTGATGTGCAAGGAACGCCATGTACCGCTGTACCAGCGCTTTGGTTTTGTCTACATCAAGGCGTCGGAGTCGGACCACGGCGGCATGGCCTGGCACGAGATGGTGCAGTCGCTGTAGAACGGATATCGGGTTTGCAGCAGCGGGCCCGGGGTCAGAACGCCAGCGCCATCCGCCGTTCATAGCCGATCCGGCCCTTGCAGGCCTCGCCGTTTTCCACCCAGCCCAGCTTGCGGTACAGCCTGAGGGCCGGCTGGTTGTCGCTGTCCACCGCCAGGGTCAGGCCCTTGAGTTCGGGCCAGGCCTGGCGGGCGGCCTCGGGCACCGCTTGCAGGCAGGCCTGGCCGAAGCCCCGGCCCTGGTGCCGCCGGTCCACTTGCAGGGCGTGCAGGCTGGCGCTGTCGGCATCGGCCCAGGCCGGCAGGCAGGGCGGGCGCTTGAGCAGCAGGAAGGCCACCGGCCACTCCTCGCTGAGCAGGGCAAAGCCCCTGATCGCTCCCCGCGGCGCGTTGTCGAGGGTGTACAGCGCGCCATGAATGTCCCCGCTAAACGCCTTCTGTCCGGGCAGCACCTCAAGCTCCAGCAAGCGGGCATGCTGGTGGCTGTCGAGCTGTTCGTAAGGCACCAGGCGAGTGGTCACGGGCACGTAGATCCGGTGGGGGGAGGGTGCGGATTCTAGCGATTTTGCCCCGCCGGTAAATTTTTTTATGCGCAGTGTCGATTGCGCGAATGGCCAGACGACTAAGGGTGAACTGAACATTCAACGGCGTGGGTGCAGGGGGTGTTCAGCAGCGGTTCATTCCATTCATGAGGAGTTTCGCCATGCACAATCCATCCAACGAAGCGCAGATCCGCAGCCTGATCGACAGCTGGCAACAGGCTGTGATGGCCCGGGATATCCAGCGTATTGTCAGCTACTACGCCGACGACATCACTTCTTTCGACGCGGTCGGTGCCTTGCAATTCAAGGGCAAGGCCGCCTATCGCGAACACTGGGAAGCGTGCATGCAGGTCTGCCCCGGCCCGGGCATTTTCGAGTTCCATCAGTTGCAGGTGCTGGCCGACGAAGAGCTGGCCTTCGCCCACTGGCTGGCCCATTGCGGTGGCACCGATGCCGAGGGCGTGACCAAGGCCTGCTGGATGCGGGTGAGTGCCGCTTACCAGCGCCGTGCGGGCCAATGGCTGGTGGTGCACGAGCACTGGTCGGCGCCGTTCGACATGCTCACCGGGACCACCCAGTTCGACCTGCAACCCTGAGCAACCAGCGGTTCGCCAAAGCGGCGAACAGCGACCATAGTTGCTCAGCCCGAATCCGGAGGTGCCCATGAAATACCTATGCCTGGTCTACAGCGACGAACAGTTGCTGCACAGCCTGCCCGACAGCCCCGAGGATGCCGAGTGCCTGGCCTATGCCGAGTCGGTCCAGGGCAGCGGGCGGATGCTTGCCGCCGAGGCGCTGCAATCGGTGCACACCGCCACCACGGTGCGCATGCGCGGTGGCAAGCTGTCGATCACCGATGGCCCGTTCGCCGAAACCAAGGAACAGTTGGCCGGTTTCTACCTGATCCAGGCCAAGGACTTGAACGAAGCGATCCAGGTGGCCGGGCAGATACCGGCGGCCCGGGTCGGCAGTGTCGAAGTGCGTCCGGTACGTGAATTGAATCCCTGAAAACAACGATAAACAGGAGTTTCGCGATGACTTTCCAGACCGCGGGCCGCAAGCCCGCCGAGCATGAACTGTCCATCAGCCGCCTGATCGACGCGCCGCGCAACAAGGTCTTTCGCGCCTGGACCGAGCCGGCCTTGCTGGCGCAATGGTGGGGGCCCCACGGCATGACCACTCCGGAGTGTGAAATGGACCTGTGGGTCGGCGGCCAGTTTCGTACCCTGATGCGCGCCCCGGACGGCAGCGAGTACCCGACCATGGGGGTGTTCCTGGAGATCGCCGCGCCGTCGCGGCTGGTGTTTACCGACGCCTACCTGCCGGGCTGGATCCCCTCGGGCAAGCCGTTCATGACCGCTGAAGTGACCTTCGAGGAGCAGGGCGACCAGACCCTCTACACTGCCCGCGCCATGCACTGGACCGAGGCCGATCGCAAGGCCCATGAGGCCATGGGCTTTCACGAGGGCTGGGGGCAGAGCCTGGAGCGCCTGGTGGCCCTGGTCACCCGGGACCTGCCGGACTGATGAGCGACCAGCCTCGGGAAGTCATCGCGGCAACGGTGGCGCAGGTCTACCGCGAGCAGTCGCGGCGGATCCTCGCCACCCTGATCCGCCTGCTGGGGGATTTCGACCTGGCCGAGGAGGCGCTGCATGAAGCCTTCTTCGTGGCGGTGGAGCGCTGGCGCAGCGATGGCGTGCCGGACAACCCGCGGGCCTGGCTGGTGTCCGTCGGCCGCTTCAAGGCCATCGACGCCCTGCGTCGCCGGGCGCGCTTCGCGGCGTCACAGGCGGCGCTGCTCAGCCAGCTCGAGCAACTGGAACAGGACGACTGGAGCGCCGAGGACGTGCAAGACGATCGCCTGCGCCTGATCTTCACCTGCTGCCACCCGGCGCTGGCGGCGGATGCCCAGGTACCCCTGACCCTGCGGGAGATCTGCGACCTGAGCACCGAGGAAATCGCCCGGGCCTTTCTGGCCACGCCGGCCACCATCGCCCAGCGCATCGTGCGTGCCAAGGCGAAGATCCGCGATGCGCGGATTCCCTACCAGGTGCCGGCGTTGAGCGAGCTGCCCGAGCGCCTGGAGAGCGTGCTGCGGGTGATCTACCTGGTGTTCAACGAAGGGTATTCGGCTTCCATGGGCGCCGAGCTGACCCGGGAGGACCTGACCCGCGAAGCCATCCGCCTGGGCTACCTGCTGCTGGAACTGTTGCCGGAAGCGGAGGTGATGGGCCTGCTGGCGCTGATGCTGTTGCACGAGTCACGGCGTGGCGCGCGCCTTTCCAGCGACGGCGAGCTGGTCCTGCTGGACGAGCAGGATCGCGGGTTGTGGCAGCAGGACTTGATCGAGCAGGGCTGTGCCCTGGTAGAGCGCGGCCTGCGCAGCGGCCAGGCCGGGCCCTATTGCCTGCAGGCGGCGATTGCCGCGGTGCATGCCGAAGCGCCGAGTGCAGCACAGACCGACTGGCCGCAGATCGTCGGTTTGTATGACGTGCTGCTGCGCCTGCAGCCTTCGCCGGTGATCGAGCTCAACCGTGCCGTGGCCCTGGCCCAGCGCGACGGGCCCGGTGCCGGGCTGGCGCAAGTGGAAGCGATCCTGCTGCGCGGCGACTTGCAGGATTACCACCTGGCCCATGCCGCTCGTGCCGACTTCTGCCGGCAACTGGGGCATATCGCCGCGGCGCGCCAGTCCTACCAGCGGGCCCTGGCCCTGGTCCGGCAAGCCCCCGAGCGGCGCTTCCTCGAACAGCGCCTGGCCCAGCTCCCCCAGTAGCCGCTGCCGAAGGCTGCGACCGAACCCGCCGGGGCGCCAACCTCGCCCCGGCTCAAGCCTGCTGCCGGGTCGCCGCCAGGACGATCTCGCGGATACACACTTGCTGCGGCTGCTGGTAGGCAAAGGCAATGGCCCCGGCCACGTCGTCTGCACTCAGCACCGTACCGCCCATGTCCTGTTTCCAGGCCTGGTAACCGGCCTTGATGGCCTCGTCGGTGGTGTGGCTCAGCAGTTCGGTTTCTACCGCACCGGGGGCGATGGTGATGACCCGCACATTGTGCGGCGCCAGCTCTTCGCGCAGGTTTTCCGAGAGCCCGTGGACCGCGAACTTGGTGCCGACATAGGCCACGTGGTTGGCAAAGGTCTTGCGCCCGGCCACCGAACTGACGTTGATCAGGGTGCCCTGGCGGCGCTCGATCATCCCGGACACCACGGCGTGCACGCCATTGAGCAGCCCCTTGACGTTGACGTCGAGCATGCGCTCCCACTGCTGCGGGTCCTGCCGGCTGATTTCCCCCAGGAGCATGACCCCGGCGTTGTTGATCAGGGCGTCCGCCGGGCCGAACCGCGCTTCGGCCTCCTCCACGGCGGCCAGCAGTGCGGCGCGGTCGGTGATGTCCACCGCGCGGCTCAGGCTGTCGGGCAGTTCCAGGGCGTGCAGGCGCTCGACGCGCCGGGCCAGCAGCAGGAGGGGATGGCCGGCCGCCGACAGCAGGCGGGCGGTGGCCTCGCCGATGCCCGAACTGGCGCCGGTGATGATGACGAGAGGCTTGCTCATGGGAGGACTCCAGGAATAAGAAAAATGCATGGCTTTACGGGGCGGGCAGTATATTTAGCCCTCTTGAGGCTGAAAAATGCCTTATTCCTCTGTCTGTCATCGGTATTTCCTATGGATATCCGCCATCTCAAAGCCTTCCTTGCGGTGTTCGAGGAGCGCAACATCACCGCTGCCGCCCAGCGCTTGTGCATCAGCCAGCCGACCTTGTCGGTGACCATCAAACAGCTTGAGGACGAGTTGGGGGCGCAGTTGTTCCTGCGCCAGCCACGGGGTGTTGAAGTCAGCGAGCAGGCGCGGGTGCTGTATCCCCAGGCCCGGCGCATGGTGGCCGAGGCCGAGAGCTTGAGCCGTCTGTTTCGCCAGGACGAAAGCCGTTTGGCGCTGGAGCTGGGAGTAGAAGGTGATATTGCCGACAGCCAGGTCTCCGCTTTCGTACGAATGGCCCAGCAGGCGTTGCCCAACCTGTTGCTGACCTTGCAGGAAGGCTGTGTCGGCGACGCGCGCCTGGCGGTGGAAGAGCTGTGCTGCGAGGACGAATTGTTCCTGCCGTTATGGGAGGAGCCTTATGTGCTGGCGGTGCCGGTGGGGCACAGGCTGCTGGAGCAAGAGCAGCCCCAGCCCCGGGTGGAGGACTGGGTCACTTGCCCGGAACACGCCTCGCACCAGCGCCTGATGGCGCTCTATGGCGGTGCTGTGCAAGCCCAGGCCGGGCATGCCGGGAGCTTGAAACAGGCGCTGAACATGGTGGCGGCGGGCCTGGGGGTGGCGATGCTGCCGCTGTCGCTGGTGCAGGGCCGCGAGGGGGTAGAAAGCCGGGCCTTGCACCTGCCGGCGCTCAGCCGGCGGATCGGCTTGTGCTACGCCGTGCAGGCGCTGGAGTCGGCGACCTTGCGCACGCTGCATGACTACTTGCGCACCCTGCGGCCAATCGGCTAGCGGGCGGCGCTGACGAGCGCGGTCATTGCAGCATCTGCGCCAGCAACCAGCTGCCCGCCGGCCCTGGCGGGTGCAGGCGCGACCAGAGCGCGTCCACCGCCACGGTGCGCGGCCAGCCACGCACGTTCAGCTCCTGCAACTTGCCCGCGCCAAAACCTTCCACCAGCCAGCGCGGCAGTGGTGCCCAGCCAAAGCCGCCCTGGGCCATCTCCAGCAGCATCAGGTAGCTGGGGGCCGACCAGACCCGGCCCTGGCAGCGGCTGTCGTAGGGGTTGAGCACGGTGGCCAGACGCAATTCACGGTGCTGGCGCAGGCTTTCCTCATCGACCCGGGCCTGCTGCGCCAAGGGATGCTTGCAGGCCACGTAGAGGGAAATCTCACTGCGCTCTTGCATGGTCTTGTGCTCCAGGTCCGCCGGGTAGTCGGCCTGCATCTCGGCAAAGGCGATCTGCGCCCGGCCGCTCTGCACCAGGGCGATCAGGTCTTCGCACTCGGCAATCAGGCATTCCAGCTCGAGGTCCGGGTAACGCTGCTCGAAGGCGCTCAGGCTGCTTTCGAAGCGATCCGACTGGTAGGTGTCCGACAGCGCCACCGTGAGTTTCGCCTCAATGCCCTGGGACAGCTGGCTGGCGGCCATTTCCAGGCGGCTGGTGGCAGCCAGGATTGCTTCGGCACGCTGCAGCAGCACATGCCCGGCCGGGGTCAGGCCGGGCTTGCGGCTGGAACGGTCGAAAAGCTGCACGTCGAGGTCGATCTCCAGGCTGGCCACCGCCGCGCTGATGGTGGACTGGCTCTTGCCCAGCTTGCGCGCGGCAGCGGAAAAGGAACCTTGGGTGGCTGCCTGGACAAACGCCAGGAGCACTTCATGTGAGGCCATGAACTATCGCCCTGCTCGATGGTTATTGATTATGAAGTATCGGCCTTGTCCTGGAAGATCGGCAACACATTCATTCAAGGAGCCGGCCATGAGCCTTCAGAAATCCCTTAACGAACGCATCTTCCAGGCGGTAGGTTTTGAACTGCTGGCGGTGCTGATCTGCACCCCGCTGCTGTCCTGGATCATGGACAAGCCCATGGCCGACATGGGCCTGGTGACCATCGGCATCGGCCTGTTGGCCCTGGCCTGGAACGTGGTGTTCAACGGCCTGTTCGACCGGTTGCTCAAGCGCTTGCAGTGGGTCCACAACGGCTGGACCCGGGTCCTGCATGCGTTGATGTTCGAAGGCGGGCTGGTGGCAGTGGGCGTACCGATGATTGCCTGGTGGCTGAATATCAGCCTGCTGCAGGCGTTCATCCTGGACATCGGCGTGCTGCTGTTTTTCCTGCCGTACACCTATGTCTATCACTGGGTCTACGACGTGCTGCGGGACAAGTGGCTGCAACAGCGCCTGGCTCACTGAGCCGGTTTCAGGGCGCCGGGTGCCGCCCTTCGATGGCAGCCAGATAGGCTTCCAGCGCCCGCGGCACTTCTTCGAGCAGCAGCTGGCTCTTGAACTCGGGGTGTTCCAGGGCCAGGTGGAACAGGCCGATGGGCAGGCCGAGCATGGCCATGGCGTAGGCCTCGCGCTCGGCGGCACTGGCCTGGGGAAGGCGCAGCGCAAGGACCTGGCGATAGACGCTCTTGATCTGCAGGCGCAGGTCCGGGGCCTGCAACTGGCCCATGGCAAACCCCGGGTTGATCATCAGCAGCAGGTCGGGGTGCTGCTCCAGGTATTCGAGTATCGGCAGCACCATGCGCTCTATCACTTGCCGGCCACTGGACCCCGTCCAGACCTGCGGAGCAACCGCCAGCAGGTCGCTGGTGATGGTGCTCAGGGCTTCGATGTGGCGCTGGCCCAGGGCTTCGAGCACTTGCTGCTTGTCACTGAAAAAATGATAGAGCGAACCGATGGAGGTACCGGCCAGCCGGGCGATGCCATGCATGGTCAGGTTCGCCGCCCCCTGGCTGGGCAGTAGCCGGGCACAAGCGTCGAGGATCGCCATCACCCGTTCGTGGCCACGGGACTGTTTGGGGGCTCGGTGGGGAGCGGCGGGGGAGGGAATGGATTCGGTCATGGTCAGCGAAATGTCCGGGGGCGCCTATTATGGCGTAGAGCGTGGGGTGCAGTCCTAGAGAAAACTAGACACCATCCTCTACTTTTGCAGAAAATACCCGGCTTCGGGTTCCGTTCAGTGAACCTGCTGTCCTCCTGACTATCTGAAGGCCATGACTATTTCCCGCAACTGGATCATCTGCGAACACTGCGATTCGTTGTACGAGTCCGTGCCGCTCGGCAAAGGCCAGACGGCCCAGTGCTCGCGCTGTGGCGCGGTACTGGCCCGTGCCCGTTGGCTGAGTGTGCAGCAGCTGTTGGCCCTGTCGATCACCGCCGGGTTGTTGTTCGTCTTCGCCAACCTGTTTCCGGTGATCAAGATCAGCCTCGAAGGCCTGAGCAACGAGGCGACCCTCTGGCAATCGGTGGAGGCCCTGGCCCAGGGCCGCATCAGCCTGATTGCCGCGATCACCGGCCTGACCATCATTCTTGCGCCGTGCCTGCAGATCATCCTGCTGTGCTGGGTGCTGGGGTTTGCCAATGTGGGGCGCGCCGCGCCCGGCTTCAAGGCCAGCATGCGCGCTCTGGAGCACCTGCGGCCCTGGAGCATGCTGGAGGTGTGCCTGCTGGGGATCCTGGTGGCCATCGTCAAGCTGGCGGGGATGCTCGATGTGCATCCGGGGCTGGGGCTGTGGGCCCTGGCGATGCTCACGGTGCTGATCATCCTGATTTCCGGCAAGGACATCCGCTACCTCTGGGATGACCTGGAGGGCCGCTACTGATGAGCGCTCCGCCCTACGCCCGGGACCACCAATTGATGCTGTGCCACACCTGTGGCCAGGTCTGCCAGGCGTCCGAGCATCAATGCCCGCGCTGCGATGCGCCGGTGCATGCGCGCAAGCCCAACAGCCTGGCGCGCACCTGGGCCTTTCTCCTGGCCAGCCTGATCTTCTACATTCCGGCCAACCTGCTGCCGGTGATGCACACCAGCATCTTTGGCAGCGCCAGTGAAAACACCATCATGAGCGGCGTGGTGGAGTTCTGGAAACACGGTTCCTGGGACATCGCCCTGCTGATCTTCATCGCCAGCGTGGTGGTGCCCTGCAGCAAGTTCTTTGTCCTCGGCACCCTGCTGGTGACCTGCCAGCGCCGCAGCCTCTGGGCCCAGCGCGAGCGGGCCAAGCTCTATCGTTTCATCGAGCTGATCGGCTACTGGTCGATGCTCGACGTGCTGGTGGTGGCCCTGGTGGCGGCCCTGGTGCAGTTTCGCGCCCTGAGTTCGATCGACCCGCGCATGGGTATTCTGTTTTTTGGTTTGGTGGTGGTGCTGACGATGTTGGCGGCCATGAGTTTCGATCCCCGGCTTATCTGGGACGCAGAGGTTGAAGATGTCTGATCATCCAGGTTCCAACGCAGCAAATCCCCCGCCCGTTCCTGGCGCTCCGGCGCTGCGCACGCGGCGTTTCAATGTCTCGCTGGTGTGGCTGGTGCCGATTGTCGCGGCCCTGGTGGGGCTGTCGATGGTGGTGCACAACTCACTCTCGGCGGGGCCGGAAATCAGCATCAGCTTCCAGACCGCCGAAGGCCTGGAAGCCAACAAGACCCAGGTCAAGTACAAGAACGTGGTGATCGGCAAGGTGACCTCCATCGCCCTGAGCGACGACCGCAAGAAGGTGGTGGCCAAGGTCGAGCTGGACCAGTCCGCCGAACCCTTCACCGCCGACGATTCGCTGTTCTGGGTGGTGCGCCCGCGAATCGGCGCCAATGGCATTTCCGGGGTCGACACCCTGCTTTCCGGGGCCTTTATCGGCGCCGATGCCGGCAAGTCGGAAAAACGCAAGTACAGCTTCAAGGGCCTGGAAACCCCGCCGCCCATCACCTATGGGCAGAAAGGCAAGCGCTTTACCCTGCACACCGATGACCTGGGCTCGCTGGACATCGGCTCGCCGGTCTATTACCGGCGCATTGAGGTGGGGCAGGTGGTGTCCTACCAGTTGGCCAACAGCGGCAAGGGCGTGGACGTGAAGATCTTCGTCAACTCGCCCAACGATAAGTACGTCACCACCGACACCCGTTTCTGGAACGCCAGCGGCGTCGACGTGACCCTCGGCGCCAACGGTTTGAAGGTCAACACCGAGTCGGTGTCGTCGATCCTCGCCGGCGGCATTGCCTTCGTCGAACCCAAGTACAGCCCCAACGCCAAGCCGGCTGACGAGAACGCCGAGTACACCCTGTTCGGCGACCAGGACACCGCCCTGGCGCCGCCCGACGGCGCGCCCTATTACATTCGCATGCGCTTCGACCAGGCCTTGCGCGGCCTGTCGGTGAATGCCCCGGTGGAGTTCCTCGGGGTGAACATCGGCAAGGTGGTGTCCATGGACCTGGACTACGACGAGCAGCGCAAGTATTTTCCGACCCTGGTCGGCGCGGTGATCTACCCCGAGCGGCTGGGCAAGGCCCACGAAAAGCTGGTGAAGCAGACCGGCGGCGAAGACGACGCCCGCTCGGCGAAACTGATCGGCGCCTTCGTCAAGAACGGCCTGCGCGCCCAGCCCCGCAGCGGCAACCTGCTGACCGGCCAGCTGTACATCTCCCTGGACTTTGTCACCAACGCCAAGCCGGTGGCCTATGACGCTACCGCACGGCCCCTGGAGATTCCCACTGTGCCTGGCAGCATGGACAAGTTGCAGGAGCAGTTGCAGGCCGTGGTGGACAAGATCAGCAAGCTGCCGATCGACTCCATTGCCGCCAACCTCAATGGCAGCCTGGCGGAGATGCAGAAGACCCTCAAACAGGTCAACGGCGAAGTGCTGCCACAGATGCGCGACACCCTGGAGCAATCCAAGAAGACCCTGGCCAGCGCCAACGAGAGTTTCTCCGAAGACTCGCCGCAGCGGCAGAAACTCGGCCAGGCCATGGAGGAAGTGCAGCGCACCGCGCGTTCGGTGCGGGTGCTCAGCGATTTCCTCGGGCGTCATCCTGAAGCGCTGATCCGCGGGCGCCTCAAAGACAATCAACCGGATGCCTACCAGTCGCCATCCTCCTCTGTTCGCGAATCCGTACCGGAAGCCCAGCCATGAAAACCCGTGCCCTGTTGCTCTGCCTGACCCTGGGACTTGCCGCCTGCAGCTCCGCGCCCACCCATTACTACACCCTGCTGCCACCGGTGGCCGAAGGCAGCAGCGCGGCCCGCACCGGGGGCCCGCAGTTCGAAATGTCCACGGTGCGGATTCCGGTCCAGGTGGACCAGCCGCAACTGGTGGTGCGCCAGGACAGCGGCACCCTGGCGATCCTCGAAACCCAGCGCTGGAGCGCGCCGCTGGTGGATGAGTTCCACGACGCCCTGGCCAGCCAGATGGAGCAGAAGCTGGGTACCCGTAACCTTGAAGGCCTGCCCAAGCAGCCCGGGCGCCCGGTGCTGTCGTTGCAGACCGATGTGCGGCGCTTCGAGTCCCTGCCCGGGCGCTATGCACTGATCGATGTGGTCTGGAGCCTGCGCCAGCGGGGTGAGGGCGGCCCGGCCCGCAGCCTGACCTGCAGCAGCCAGATCCGCCAGCCGGCGGGTGTGGAACTGAACAGCCTGGTCCAGGCCCATCAACAGGCCATCGCCCAGTTGGCCGGGCAGATCGCCGCCGCCGCGCAACGCTGGACCTGCCCCTGAATCACCCTGTAGCCGCTGGCGCAGGCTGCGAACGGCTCAGCAGGTGACGGGGCCACACGCTCAGCGCCGGGCGCTGAGTTGCTGGGGCGCCAGGAAGGCGTCGTGGAAATAATCGCGCAGGGCCTGCATGGCCGGGGTGAAGGTACGCTCGCGGTGCCAGGCCAGCCCCACGCTCATGGGCGTGACCGCATCGCTCAGGCTCAGGGTCTCGATACGCTTGCCTTCCAGTGACCAGGGCCGGTGCACCAGATCCGAGAGGATCGCCACGCCGCTGCCGTTGGCCACCATGCTGCGCACCGCTTCCACCGAGCTGGTGCGCACGCGCACCCGGGGCTGCTGGCCGGCCTGTTCCCAATAACGCATGGCGCTTTGCTCGGCTTCGTCGACGGTGAGCAGGATGAACGGCTCCTCGGCCACGTCCGCCAGGCTGATGCTGCTGCGCTCGCACAGCGGATGATGGGCCGGCAGCCACAGCCGGCGCTCGGAGTTGAACAGGGTCTGCGAGACGATGTCCGGGTGCGTCAGGTTGGCGGTGAGTACCACTGCCATGTCGAAGCGGCCTTCCAGCAAGCCTTGCTCGATGGCCTGGCGTTCCTGTTCATGGAGCTCGATGGTGACGTCCGGGTGCCAGTGCTGCAGGCGCTGCAGGTGGTGCGGCAGGAAGTAGCCGATCACTGTGTAGCTGGCCGCCAGGTGCAATACGCCGCTGGCCCGATAGTCCGGCAACGGGCTGTTCAGGGCATCTTCGACGCTGCGCAGGATCACGTAGGCGCGGTTGAGAAAATGCCGCCCGGCATCGGTCAGGTTCATGCCCTGGGCCGAGCGCACGAACAGCTGCACGGCGAGCATCGCCTCCAGCTCCTTGATCGCCGTGGTCACCGCCGACTGGGAAATATTCAAGTGCAGCGCCGCCTGGGAAATCTGCCCGATCTCGGCGGTAGCAACGAAATAGCGCACCTGGCGCAAGGTCAACGACACGGCCCATTCCCCTCTAACGCTGCAGGAGCCGGCTTGCCGGCGAAAGCGATCGTGCAAGCGCCTGCGCCGTCACGCATCACGCTGCCTGTTAGCTTTATCTGTTTTTCAGAACAAGCTCTATCTGATAATAGATCTTCCCAAGGGGTCAAGGGCGCTCTAATTTTCGTCGCACGAAGTCACGAGAGTTGGAGCAACAGTGATGCAGGCAGTGGATTTCAATTCGGACATGGGCGAGAGCTTCGGCCCGTGGACCATCGGCGATGGCGTCGACAACGAGCTGATGGGCTTTATCAGCTCGGCCAATATCGCCACCGGCTTTCACGCCGGCGACCCCGGCACCATGCGCCGCACCATCGAACAGGCCAAGCGCCTGGGGGTGGCCATCGGCGCCCATCCGGGGTTTCGCGACCTGGTGGGTTTCGGCCGCCGGCACATCAATGCCCCGGCCCAGGAGCTGGTGGACGACATGCTCTATCAGCTTGGCGCCCTGCGGGAAATGGCCCGGGTACAAGGCGTGAAGCTGCAGCACATCAAGCCGCATGGTGCGCTCTACATGCACCTGGCCCGGGACGAGGAAGCGGCGCGGCTGCTGGTGCAAAACCTGCGCCGGCTGGAGCCCGAGTTGCTGCTGTATTGCATGCCCAATTCGGTGATCTGGCGTGTGGCCCAGGAGCTGGGGCAGCCGGTGATCCGCGAGTTCTACGCCGACCGCGACTACGACCTCAGCGGCTCCATCGTGTTTACCCGCAACGTCCGCGCCCTGGACCCGGCAGCCGTGGCGGCCAAGGTGCTGCGCGCCTGCCAGACCGGCCTGGTACGCACCGTCGAAGGCGAGGAGCTGTTCCTCGAGTTCGATTCCATCTGCCTGCACAGCGACACCCCCGGCGCCCTGGACCTGGTGCAGGCCACCCGAACGGCGCTGGATCAGGCCGGTATCGAGGTCCGCGCACCGCGTTGAGGCGCATCGACACGAAGCACCGTGCACAGACGCGGGGCTCATCTGGTTTTGTTTTTTTTGCCTGCCTTTCTACAACTATTCCAAAAGGAACAGACATGGCCGAATACAGTGTTATCACCCCCTTGCCGGGCACCTTTTATCGCAAGGCCACCCCGGAGTCGGCGCCTTTCGTCGAGGTCGGCGACAGCGTCAGCGCCGATACCGTGATCGGCCTGATCGAAGTCATGAAGCAGTTTTCCGAACTGACCGCCGGGAGCGCGGCTCAAGTCAGCGCCTTTCTGGTGGAAGACGGTGATCCGGTGGAACCGGGTCAGGTCGTCGCGACGCTCGAACAGTGAGGGCCGGGGCATGACTGGATCAATCAACAAATTGCTGGTGGCCAACCGTGGCGAGATTGCCGTGCGCATCATTCGCGCGGCCAAGGCCCTGGGGATTCCCACCGTTGCCGCCTGCAGTGAGGCGGATGCCGATTCCATGGCCGCACGTATGGCCGATGAAGTACAGATCATCGGCCCGGCGCGGGCCGACAAGAGCTACCTGAATGTCCAGGCCCTGCTCGGTGCCTTGCAGGCCAGCGGTGCCAACGCGGTACATCCGGGCTATGGCTTTCTTTCCGAGAATGCCGACTTCGCCGAGGCGGTGGTCGAGGCCGGGGCGATCTTCGTCGGTCCCAGTGCCGAAACCATCCGCCGCATGGGTGACAAGGCCGAAGCCCGGCGCACTGCGCAGGCGGCGGGAGTGCCGGTGGTACCGGGCTCCCCAGGAGAACTCTTCGACCTGGACAGTGCGCTGGCGGCCGCTGAAGTCGTGGGCTTTCCGCTGTTGATCAAGGCCAGTGCCGGCGGTGGCGGGCGCGGGATCCGCCTGGCCCGGGACGCGGCGCAATTGGCCGAGGAATTCCCTCGGGCGCAACGCGAAGCCCAGACCGCGTTCGGCAACGGCGCAGTGTACCTGGAGCGTTTCATTGGCCGTGCGCGGCACATCGAAGTCCAGGTGTTGGGCGATGGCAAACACGCGGTGCACCTGTTCGAACGCGAGTGTTCGCTGCAACGGCGGCGGCAGAAGATCTTCGAGGAAGCGCCGTCGCCGGTACTCAGTGCCGAGCAGCGTGAGCAGTTGTGCAGCAGCGCCGTGCGCCTCACCGAAGCCTTGGGCTACCAGGGCGCGGGCACTCTGGAATACCTCTACGACGACAGCACCGGCGAGTTCTTCTTTATCGAGATGAACACGCGGATTCAGGTGGAGCACCCCATCAGCGAGCTGATCACCGGCATCGATCTGGTCCAGGCCATGCTGCGTATTGCCGGGGGCGAGCCCCTGGGTTTGCGCCAGAGTGATATCCGGCTTAACGGCGCGGCCTTGCAGATGCGCCTGAACGCCGAAGATCCGGCGCGGGATTTCTTCCCCAGCCCGGGCAAGGTCGAGCAACTGATCTGGCCGCAAGGGGCGGGGGTACGGGTCGATAGTCACTTGTACCCGGGCTATGCTGTGCCGCCTTATTACGACTCGCTGCTGGCCAAGCTGATCGTCCACGGCCGTGACCGTGGCGAGGCCCTGGCCCGGGCGCGGCTGGCCGTGGAACACACCACTTTGACCGGCATGGCCAGTACCTTGTCGCTGCACCGTGAACTGCTGGCCGAACCCTGGTTGCAGCAGGCCGATTTTCACACGGGAACCCTGGAAACCTGGCTGGCCGAGCGCCGCGCCGGAGGTGTCGCATGAGCCAGCCGATCCGCTACAGCTTTGGTGCCGACGAGCACCTGTTCGCCGAAGTCAGCGACAGCATGTCCCTGGAAGCCTTCTTCAAGGGCATGGCGGTAACCCGCGCGGTGGAGCGCCTGGAATTGGATGGCGTGCTGGATGTGTGCCTGGCCAATGCTTCGTTCCAGATCCGCTTCGACCCGGACCGCATCGCCCCGCACACCCTGTTGGAGGCGGTGCAACAGGCCGAGGCCTGCGCGGTGGCCGAGCGCAGCCTGCATACCCGGATCATCGAGATCCCGGTGCTCTACAACGACCCCTGGACCCATGAAACCCTGATGCGCTTTCGCGACCGGCACCAGGACCCCAGCGCCACCGATCTTGAGTACGCGGCGCGGATCAACGGCCTGGCGGATGTCGAAGCCTTTATCGCCGCCCACAGCGGCGCGCCCTGGTTCGTCTCCATGGTGGGCTTTGTGGCGGGCCTGCCGTTCATGTTCCAGATGGTCGAACGTGAACGGCAACTGCAGGTGCCCAAGTACCTGCGGCCGCGCACCGATACGCCCAAACTGACCCTGGGCCATGGCGGCTGTTTCGGCTGCATCTACTCGGTGCGCGGTGCCGGCGGCTACCAGATGTTCGGCGTCACCCCGGCGCCGATCTACGACCCGCAGCAACAGTTGGCCTACCTCAAGCAGCACATGGTGTTCTTCCGTCCGGGGGACATCGTGCAGTTCAAGCCCATTGACCGCCAGGCCTATGACCTTGCCGTGGCCGAGGTCGAGGCCGGGCGTTTCGACTTGCGCATCCGCGAGGTGGAGTTTTCCCTGGATGCCTTTCTCGCCGACCCGGTCGGCTATCCCACGTCGCTGCAGGAGGTGCTGGCATGATCAAGGTCATCAAACCGGGCCTGGCCACATCGGTACAGGACCTGGGTCGCGAAGGTTTCTATCACCTGGGGATTCCGCCGTCCGGGGCCCTGGACCAGTACGCCCTGAGCGCCGCCAACCAGCTGGTGGGCAACCCGGCGGGGGCAGCGGGGCTGGAGTGCACCTTGCTCGGCCCTGAGCTTGCATTCAGCACCGATGCCCTGGTGGCGGTCTGCGGTGCCCACATGACCCCCAAGCTCGATGGCGTGGACATGCACCTGGACACCGCCTTTGCGGTCAAGGCCGGGCAAGTGCTGCGCTTCGACTTTCCCAAGGCCGGGGCCCGGGCGTATCTGGCGGTGGCCGGTGGCATCGATGTGCCGCTGGTGCTGGGCAGCCGCTCGACTTACGCCTTGGGTACCCTGGGTGGTTTCCAGGGCCGGCGCCTGGTGGCGGGTGATGAGCTGCCGGTGGGCGTCGCCAGCGGCAAAAGCCGTCCCGGTGCCAGCTTGCCCATGGCGCTGCGCCAGTCCCTGGGGGGCGAAATCACCCTGCGGGTGGTGCCGGGCCTGTACTACGAGCGCTTGAGCGAGGCGGCCAAGGCCAGCTTCTTCGCCGAACCCTGGACCGTGGGCTCGGAGGCGGACCGCATCGGCTATCGCTTCAAGGGCGGCAGCGCCTTGAGCTTCCAGCCCCGGGAGCAGCCGTTCGGTGCCGGTTCCGATCCGTCGAACATCGTCGACAGCTGCTATCCCATCGGTTCGATCCAGGTGCCGGCGGGGCTCGAACCCATCGTCCTGCACCGGGACGCGGTGTCCGGTGGTGGCTACGCGATGATCGGCACGGTGATCAGCGCCGACCTCGACCTGATCGGCCAGATGCAGCCCAACCAGAAGGCCCGTTTTGTCGCGGTGACCCTGGAAGAAGCGCTGGAGGCCCGGCGTTCCTACAAGAAAAAGCTCAGTTGCCTGAGCAAGTTGTTCCCTTCCTGACCCTCTTGCTCGTGTAGCCGCTGGGAGCCTGAGGTTGCTGCAGGTTTGGCGAGGGATCGCCAGGCAAGGCCCCGCGGGCCTTTTCGCAGCCTCGCAGGCTCGGCAGCGGCTACAGAGGGGGGAGGCAAGCCCCCTCAGAAGAGCTGAGTGAACAACCAGTACAGGCTGCCGGACAGCAGGATCGCCGCCGGCAGGGTCAGCACCCAGGCCATGGCCAGGTTGCGGATGGTGCGCATCTGCAAGCCGCCGCCATTGGCGACCATGGTCCCGGCCACCCCCGAGGACAGCACATGGGTGGTGGACACCGGCAGGCCGAACATGTCCGCCGCGCCGATGGTCAGCATCGCCACGGTTTCCGCCGAGGCACCCTGGGCGTAGGTCAGGTGGGTCTTGCCGATCTTTTCGCCAACGGTGACCACGATGCGCTTCCAGCCCACCATGGTGCCCAGGCCAAGGGCGATGGCCACGGCGATCTTCACCCACAGCGGAATGAAGCGCGTGGCGTTGTCGATCTGTTGCTTGAACAGTTGCAGTTTGTCCCGGGTGTCCTGGTCGAAGTGGCCTACCTGATTCTTGTCCATCAGGCGGATCGCCTCGCTGGTCAGGTACATGTCGTTGCGCACGTTGCCCATGGCTTCGGCGGGCACCTTGGCCAGCGAACCGTAGCCCTTCACTTCAGTGCCGATGGCGCCGGTCAGGGCGGCCAGCGCGGGGATCAGTTCCGGTGTCGCTTCCTTGCTGCGCATGTACTCGGAGAGCACCGCGCGGGAATCGGCCGGCGCCGGTTGCGGGGCACTCTTCACCAGGGCCTGCTGGGTGACTTCGGCCACCGCGGCGAATTGCAGCGACTGGTCGGCGGGCATGGTGCGGTTCAAGGCGTAGGCCATGGGCAGGGTGCCCACCAGGATCAGCATGATCAGGCCCATGCCTTTCTGGCCGTCGTTGGAACCGTGGGCGAAGGACACGCCGGTGCAGGTCAGGATCAGCAGCCCGCGAATCCACCAGGGCGGCGGTGCGTCGCCCTTGGGTGCCTTGTACAGGGCTCGGTTCTTGACGAACAGGCGCAGGGCCAACAGCAGCAGGGCGGCGAACACGAAGCCGATCAGGGGCGAGAACAGCAGGGCGTAGCCGACCTTGGTGGCCTGGCCCCAGTCCACGCCGCTGGTGCCGTCGCGGCCATGCATCAGGGCATTGGCCACGCCGACACCGATGATCGAGCCGATCAGGGTGTGGGAAGACGAAGCCGGCAGGCCCAGCCACCAGGTGCCGAGGTTCCATAGGATGGCGGCGATCAGCAGGGCGAAGATCATCGCGAAACCGGCGGAGGAACCCACCTGCAGGATCAGTTCCACCGGCAGCAGGGCGATGATGCCGAAAGCCACCGCGCCGCTGGACAGCAGTACGCCGAGGAAGTTGAACAGGCCGGACCAGACCACCGCGAACTGCGGCGGCAGCGAGTGGGTGTAGATCACCGTGGCCACGGCGTTGGCGGTGTCATGGAAACCGTTGACGAACTCGAAGCCCAGGGCGATCAGCAACGCCACGCCCAGGAGCAGGAACGGGGTCCAGGTGGTGACCGTGGTGCCCAGCTCGTGCATGTCGTGCACCAGGCTGTAGGCGGTGAACAGCAAGCCCATGGCCAGCACCGCGAAGAAGGCGACGAGGGTGAAGGGGCCGGGCTTTTTATCCAGTTGCGGTTTGCTGTCGAGGTTGGACGAAGCGGCAGTCAGGGACGGGGTGGCCATTGCTGGACAATCCTGTTGCTGGAAGGAATGGCGTCCATGATCGTTGCTGAATGTTACAGGGAGACTGCCTCAGGTCATGGTTTGCGCAATTGAGCCCTTGCGTTGATCAGATCGATCACGCACGACCATCCCTCCATCCCGCTCATCCCGTAGGAGCCGGCTTGCCGGCGAAGAGGCCCTCAAGCCAAGCACCTGCCTTGGCGGACGCCTTCGCCGGCAAGCCGGCTCCTACAAGGTGGGGTCAGTAGTCCTGGCGTTTGCGAAAGGCCCAGCGCCCGGCGATCACGGTGAAAGTGGCCACCAGCGCTACCAGGATCCAGAAGCCCTCCGGGTCGCCGGAGAACGGAATGCCACCGACGTTCATGCCAAAGAAACCGGCGATGATGTTGATCGGCAACGCCAGCACCGTGACCACCGTCAGGGTGAACAGGGTGCGGTTGGTCTGTTCGTTGAGATTGGCGGCGATCTCTTCCTGCAGCAGCTTGATCCGCTCCCCCAGGGCGGTGAGGTCGTTGATGATCAAGGCGAACTCTTCGGTGGACTTGCGCAGCTCCTTGACGTCTTCCTTTTGCAACCATTGCGGCGGGCGGTTGAGCAGGCGCAGCAGCGAGCCCGGCTCCAGGGCCAGCAGCCGTTGCAGGCGCACCAGCACCCGGCGCATGGCCCCCAGTTCGGCACGGTTGGTGGAGACCCGGGCTGCCAGCAACTGGTCCTCGATCTGATCCACGCTGAGGCTGGTCCGGCGCACGATCTGGGTCAGCACTTCGCCCTGGTCCCTTAGCAGGTGCACCAGCAGTTCCAGGGGCGAGCGAAAGCGTTCTCCGGCCTTGACCGAGGAGCGCAGCTTGTCCACCGAGTGCAGCGGCTGCAGGCGGGCGCTGACGATCAGGCGGCTGCGGGCGCAGACCCAGAGGGTGGAGATGTCCGAGGAAACCATGCTGCCGAAGTTGAACACCACGTCGTTGACCACCGCCAGCAGGGCCGAATCCACCTGTTCGATGCGGGTCGAGCGCGAGCCTTCGTGCAGGGCCTCGAAGAATTCGTCGGGCAATTGCAGGTGGGACTTCATCCAGCGCTCGCACGCGGCGTGAGCCAGGTTCAGGTGCAGCCAGAGGAACTCCTCGCTGTCCTCGGGGTGTTGCAGGGCTTGCAGGGCCTTGGCCGAGTCCAGTTCGCGGCCCCGTTCGCCGGGGCGAAAGCTGAAACCGTAGAGCAGGCCGAACAGATCGGAATCACGGTGACTCTGGTCGATGCTGTGGTTCATGGAGTCTCGCAGGAGGGACAGTGCCTGGCGCGGGTTTCTCAGGTTCACTTGAGCCCCATCATGGCAAGGCTTTTTGACATTTTTGTGACGTTTTGAAGTGCATGATGGAGCCCGTCATACCGATGGTCGGCGGCACTCAAGATTGTCTTGCGCAGGCCGATCACACTCCTACGCTGCACTCATTCGACCCCTCTCGAATGCGCCTTACAGGGATGTTCGGCACTACGCATGCCTTCATCGGGCCTGCTCTATCCCTGCCATGAGATCTCCTCGATGTTTTTGCAAAAATCCCTGAGAGCGCAAATCCTTGCCCTGCTGAGCGGTAGCCTGCTGGCGATGTTGTTGATCGCCCTGGCGAGTTTTCATTTGCTGTCCGGTGGCGTGCAGAGCTACCGCGAGCTGATTGAAGGTCCGCTGCGCAGTTCGCAGTTGATCGACGAGGCCAACCTGCAGTTCAAGAGCCAGGTGCAGGAGTGGAAGAACGTATTGTTGCGGGGCAAGCAGCCCCAGGAGTTGAACAAGTACTGGCAGCAGTTCGAAGACCGCCAGCGCGATGTGCAGAACATCCTCGGCCAGTTGGTGCAGACCCCCGGGCTGGACGCCTCCCTCAAGAGCCGGGTGCAGCGCCTGGCGGATGAGCACCGGCAGTTGGGTTCGGCCTACCAGAAGGGCCGCGATGCCTATGTGGCCGGCGGTGCCGATCCGAGTGCCGGCGATGCCGCGGTCAAGGGCGTGGACCGGGCCACCAGCGAGCAGATGAGCGAACTGGTGACCGAGCTGCGCCAGCACGGCGACCGGCAGTCCGCCGAGATCAGTGCAGCGGCCGACCGCACGGTGTGGCTGGGTATTCTGGTGATGCTGGCTTCCGGTTTGCTGATCGGCCTGCTCAGCCTGTGGCTGGTCAATCGCAGCCTGGTGCAGCCGATCCGTCAGTTGATCGACTATGTCGCCCAGCTCAGCCGCGGCCAACTGGCCCAGCGGGTGGCCAGCGAGCGTCAGGATGAACTGGGCAAGCTGGCGATGGCCGCCAACACCCTGCGGGATTTCCTGGCCCAGACCTTCGCCAGCTTGCAGCGCAGTGCCTCGGACCTGGACAGTTCCAGCGGCGAGCTCAACTCCATCGCCACCCTGATGTCCCAGGGCACCAACGAGCAGTTCAACCGCACGGACCAGGTGGCCACGGCGATGAACGAGATGTCCGCCACCGCCCAGGAAGTGGCGCGCCACGCCGCCGACGCCGCTCGTGCCGCAGACGATGCCGACCAGTCGGCGCAGCAGGGTGAACAGGTGATGCAGCAGACCATCCACAGCATCACCCAGATGCGTGGCGAGATTGCCAACACCGCCACCGTGATCCGCCGGCTGGAGGCCGACAGCGGGCGCATCGGCAAGGTCCTGGAAGTGATCCAGGGCATTGCCGAACAGACCAACCTGCTGGCCCTCAACGCGGCCATCGAAGCGGCCCGGGCCGGTGAGGCCGGGCGCGGTTTTGCCGTGGTCGCCGATGAAGTGCGCAGCCTGGCGCAGCGCACCGCGGCCTCGATCACCGAGATCAACCAGATCATCCAGAGCGTGCAGACCGGGGCCGTGGATGCGGCCCAGGCCATCGAGAGCGGCCAGTCCCGCAGCGAGCAGAGCGTGCAGCAGGTGACCGAAGCCGGGGCCATGCTCGAGCGCATCACCGAAGCGGTGGAAGCGATTCGCGACATGAACCGGCAGATCGCGACCGCCGCCGAGGAGCAGACGTCGGTGGCCGAGGACATTTCCCGCAACCTCACCGAGATCACGTCCATCGCCAGTACCAATCTGGACAACGTGCAGCGCACCGAGGCGGCGAGCCGCAATCTGCACGGCCTGTCGGGGCAGTTGAGCGAGGTCACGGCGCGCTTGAGCGCCTGAGGCCGGCCGGGGTGTATCGGCCTGCTTACCAGGCCGATACACGATCACTCTCAAGTGGCCGGGGCGGGTGTCGATGACCGGGTATCTTCACACCCGACAGGACTCACACCATGGTCAGCATCACTTCCATCGCGATCAACCAGACCCAGGTCAGCCCGAGCAAGACCCGCATCGCCGGCAGTTCGGACAGCGACACTTCAGCGACCTCCACCGCCAGTACCACTGCTGCCAGCGACGCGACCAAGGCGCCGGCCACGGGTGCTGGCGCGGCCGGCGGCAGTTCCAGCAGCGATGATTCCAGCAGCGACTCGGTCAAGCAGTTGCGCAAGCAGATCGCTGAACTGCAAAAGCAATTGCAGGAGCAACAGCAGCAGTTGCAGGCCGCGCAGAGCAAGCAGGAAAGTGCCGATGCCAAGGCCGCGCAAGTAGCGGCAGCCCAGGCTCAGGTGGCCAGCACCAGCGCTTCGTTGCAGACCGCCACCGCGGCCTTGTTCCAGGCCCTGCAGCAATCCCAGAGCAGTACTTCAGGCTCCCTGGTCAGCACCAGTGCCTGACTGATCCGCACGCCCCAACGCACAAGGCCGCGCTCCCGAAGCGGGGCGCGGCCTTGTAGGGGCGGGGGGGTTACTTGTCTTGCTTGTTGCTCAGGACCTTGCCGGTCTTGGCATCCAGGTCCACGTCCCACTCGATGCCTTTGCTGTCGCGCAGTTCCACCTGGTAGACGTAGGCGCCAGTGGCGGTCTGCTCGAGCTCGGTGTCGGTGATGCTGGCGGCGGTGGTGCCCGGGTGCTGGGCGAGGGCGGCCTGGTTGAGTTTTTCCAGGTCCATGATGGCGCCGGACTTGAGCAGACCGGGGATCAGGTCCGGGCGTACATCGGCCTGGGCCAGGCCAGCGGTCAGGGTCAGGGCGGCGGCTGCGAACAGGGCGGAGAACTTGGTCATGGGTTGATTCCTTGGGGTGATGGGTTTCGATGGGCACAGGTTAGCCAACGCAACTTAATTCACCCTTAATTCAGGTCACTCTTTGCGTCGTTTGTTCAAGCCGCGCCCCGGCATCGGGTCGCAAGCTGCGGTTTTCCCTACAGGAGCTGCAGCAAATGAAACGAATGCTTGCATGGTTGTACGCACCCTTGGTGTTTGCCGGGTTCATCGGCGCCGGGGTGTGGTGGATGAGTGCTGGGCCGGCGTCTGCCAGCGGGTTGTTGGGGGTGTTCGGGGCTGCGCTGGGGGTGTCGTTCCTGGCGGAATGGTGCTTGCCCTATGAGCCTGGCTGGAACCGTTCCCAAGGCGACCGGCTGCGCGACAGCCTGCATGCCCTGGTCAATGAAAGCCTCAATGCGCTGGGGCTGCTGGCGTTGCCCGGGCTGGTGGCGCTGCTGGCCCATGATGGGCTCTGGCCCCAGGGCTGGCCGCTCTGGGGGCAGTTGCTGCTGGCCATCGTGATCGCTGATTGCGGCATTACCCTGGCCCACTACGCCAGTCACCGCCTGGCCTGGCTCTGGCGCTTGCATGCGGTGCATCACAGTGTGCAGCGCATGTACGGTTTCAATGGCTTGCTCAAGCATCCCCTGCACCAGTTGATCGAAGCTTCGGCCGGGCTGCTGCCGCTGGTGTTGCTGGGCATCCCGCTGCCGGTGGCGCAGTTGCTGGCCCTGGCCATTGCCGTCCAGCTGCTGTTGCAGCATTCCAATGTCGACATGCGCCTGGGGCCTTTGCGCTGGATCTTCGCCTGGGCGCCGGTGCATCGCTTTCACCACATGAAGTACGGACGCGCCGGGGATGTGAACTTCGGGCTGTTCTTCAATCTCTGGGACTGGCTGCTGGGCACCGCGTTTTATCGCGATGACTATTGCATGCGCCAGGGCGACCTGGGGATTGGCAGCCGTGCCGACTACCCGGTGGATTACTGGCCGCAGTTGCTGGAGCCGTTCAAGGCCCAGCGCTATGGGGCAGAACCCGTGGTGCCCGAGCAGTTGCGCCGGCGCGTCAGACCAGCAAGCGGGGCTTGAGGTGCTTGAGGGCCTGGCTGGCGGTGACGCCGAACAGGCTCTTCAGGGTGCGGGAGAAGTGCGCGCTGTCGGCGAACCCGGCGCCGTGTGCCGCGCCAGTGTGGGTCTGGCCCTCCAGCACCAGGGCCATGGCCAGGCGCAGGCGGCGCCAGAGCACCAGGCGCCTTACCGGCAGGCCGACGTCACGGGCGAACAGACGCTCCAGCTGGCTCAGGGATACATGGGCCCGGGCCGCCAGTTGCGCGGCGGCCACCTTGCCCTCCAGGGCGGCATCCACGGCGTGCAGTGCCCGCGCTACACGTGGGTCGGCAACGAGCTGGCGCGGGCAACGGCGCAGCGCCGCTTCCAGGCCGGGCAGTGAGGGGGCGGCGCCACTGACGCATGCTTGCAGGTCTTCGACGGCGATCAGCAGCGGCTCGGCGTACACCGTGAAGGCCTGCTCGGGAGCCTGAACGATGGCGTGGCGCTGCAAGGCCGGGATCAACAGGTAATGAGCGCTCTGCAGCCCGCCCGCGAGCGCCACCGTGACCGGTTGCCCGGGGGCGATGATCAGCTGATGGGCATAGTGGGCATGGGGCTCGGTTGGCCCCATCGCCCCGTGGATCAGGCCGAAATCCCGGCCCAGCCAGAGCTCGCCGTGCCAGTGCGAAACCGCCATTCAGTAACCGCTGGCGTCCAGCAATTGCGCCACGCTGGCACTGGCCGGCCGCTTGAAGTACTTGAGCAGTTCGGCACTGCGGTTGGTGAAGATGCCATCGACCCCGGCATCCATGACCTTCTTGAAGTCCACCGGCTCGTCGATGGTGTAGACGTGCACCAGCAGGCCCTGGTCGTGGGTGTACTGGTTCATCCAGGGTTGCACCAGGTCCGAGTAGCTCTGCTCGCCACCGCCGGTCAGGGCCGCGGAAGGGCCGGTGCCGATGGCACCCTGGGCCTTGGCGAAATCCACCCAGCGCTTGAACTCGGCCTGGTCCTTGGGCTGCTGCCGGGCATAGAACGCGGCCTTGTCGGTTTCGCCGCTGCTGGCGAAGCTCTGGCCGGACGCGGGTTCGATACTGCCGGGCGCGACCCAAAGCAACAGTACTTTCGGCACGTTGGGCATTGCCTGGTGCAGCAGTTCCAGGCTGTGCTTGTCGAAGGTCTGCAGCACCACCTTGCCCTTGCCCTGGCCCACCGCCAGTTCGCTTTTCGCCAGCTTGGAACCGGCCGGGCTCAGCCAGCCACGGTCCTGGAGTTTTTCCTTGAGGTCGTGCTCGATACCGGGGAACAGCTGGGGTTCCTTGGTCTCGATATACAGCCCGGGCTTGTGCTGCGCATTGCCCTGGGCGATGTCGATGATTTCATCCAGGGTGAGGATCTTCAGCCCGGCAAAGCCCGGCCGCGCCCGCTCCGGGTGGGCCTGGTTGAACCAGCTGCCGGCGTCGAGGGTTTTCAGTTCCGCCATGGTGAAGGCGTTGGCCGGGCTGTCCTTGCGTTCGGGGAATTTCTGCGCCACGTCGGTGGTGCGTTGCAGGTTGTTGTCGTGCAGGGCGAAGAGCACGCCATCCTTGCTGCGTTGCAGGTCCATTTCCAGGTAGTCGGCGCCCAGGTCCCGGGCCAGCGTGTAGGAAGCCGCGGTGGATTCGGGGGCATCGAAAGAGGCGCCGCGGTGGGCGATCACCGCTGGCTGTGGAATCCCCTGGCGAGCGGCCAGGGCGTCCGGGCCAGGCTGTTCAGAGGCCTGGGCCAGTCCGCAAGCGAGCATCAGGCCCAGCATCAGGGCACAAGGGGTGAAGGTCGCGGGCATGCTCGAAATCCTTTCGTGGGGGCGTGTGCAAGGGGATATCTTTTAACAACTCGATGACGCTTGTGCTATCTCCAGAGCGACATAAATCCCTCTCATTTGCATTTTTCAGCGCTTTTTTCCGGCGCTTTGCAGTACTCTTGGGCGCTGCAGTTTCCCCATCAGAGGGAGGCCCTGAAAACTCCGCTGTCCCTTGCCTCGCGTGTAGACCATTGATCACCTGTCCTGCGGGACTCTAGTGAGGTTTACCATGAGCATCACCTCCGAACTCATCTGTCAGGCTGCCGACCAGCTCAAGGGCTTTGTCGGCTTCAATCGAAAGACCGGTCGCTATATCGTGCGCTTCAGCGAAGACTCCTTTGGCATGGACGTGGCCGACGACGCCATCGTGCCGGCCCACGAGTTTGTCTGGGCGCCGGTGTCGGACCAGGCCATGAGCCTCAAGCGCGAGCAGATCCAACTGCTGCTGGATCAGAACATCGACGACCGGATCAATATCAGCGAGCCGCTGCGGGTATACATGCGCCGCAGCGACTTGCCGGAAATCCAGGCGGTGCGCAGCCTGCTGTCGACCACGCAGGGCTGATGCGTGCCCCCGAGCCGTCCCCCGGGCGGCTCGGGAATCCGTGCCTGAAGCGGGCTCAGCCTGGAAAGCCGTAAGCCCGTTGGACCTTGCTCACCCGGGTGCTGAACTGGCGATACCACTGTGCCCGACCGCGCTCGCGGATCGCGCTGTGTTCGGGGTGCTGCTTCCAGGCCAGGATCGCCGCTTCGCTGCTCCAGTACGACACGGTGATGCCGAAGCCGTCCTCACCTCGTGCCGATTCGACCCCGAGAAACCCCGGCTGCTGGCGCGCCAGTTCGAGCATGCGTTCGGCTGCCTGTTCATAGGCGGGGTCGGCCTCACCGCGCTGGGAACTGAAAATCACGGCGTAGTAGGGCGGTGCGGGAGTCCGGTCAGTCATGCTTGGCACTCCCGGCAGGCCGTGAGCAAGGCCCTGACCAGAGGCGGTGTGCGGTCCTGGAGGGCCGCGCGCTCGGGTTGGAACAGGGTGGCGACGAAGAACGGATGCTCGTCCAGTTCCAGGCTGCGCAGGTCGCCGGCGCTGTCATGGCCAGTGGGGATCAAGGTGCCGCTGAGCAGGGCGCCAGCGAAGTCCGGATTGACGCCATAGCGGCAGCGATAACCTTCCTCGATGCAGGTTGTGCCGTAGGCCCTGGCGATGCGGCTGTTGGCGCGCAACTGAATCGAGTCCCGGGCTTCCACCAGGGCGCAACTCAAGGGCGTGAGCAGCACGCGCTCGGCTTCGGGCGCGGTTTCACCGTGTTCAGCATCGGCCCAGCCCAGCACATTGCGGGCGTATTCCAGGACCGCGTGCTGAAAGCCGCCACAGGTACCGAGAAATGGCCGCTGCTGTTCACGCGCCACGCGGATCGCCTGCAGGGCACCCTCGATGTTGCGGTAGGGGCTGCCGGGGACACACCAGATACCGTGGAAGCCCTCCAGGTCTTTCTCCTGGTGCAGATCGGCGGTTGCCAGCCACTGGTATTCCATTGGGCCGGCACCCTCCTGCGCTGCCCGCTCCAGGGCCAGGGGGATGGCCTGGTGCGCGGTGATCTGTGGGTCGTAATCCCCTACCAGGGCGATACGAATGGTCGGTGCTGGTACCTGTGGATGCATGGAACTCTCCGGTTGTGACCCTGACTTGTCGATGGCCTGGGCCCACTATAAATTGGCGCCTACGCAATCAATATTGGCGTTTACCCAAATGATCATTGCACCAGCGCACTATCAGTTGGACTATCCCGATCTCTCATTGATCCTGGCCCTGGTTCGCGGCGGCTCCCTGGCGCGTGCTGCGGCCCTGCTCAAGGTCGATGTCTCGACGGTGTTTCGCGCCGTGCGCCGGCTGGAGGCCGGGCTGGGCCAGCAGTTGTTCGACAAGAGCCGCGCCGGCTACTTGCCCACCAGCCTGGCCCAGGCCCTGGCGCAGCAGGCCGAACACGCGGAACAGGCCCTGGAAGCGGCGCGTATCGGCGTGGCCCGGGGCGGCGAAGTGGTCAGCGGCACGGTACGCCTGACTTGTACCGATTCGGTGTTGCAAGGCCTGTTGCTGCCGGCCCTGGCGCAGTTCATGGCGAACTACCCGGCACTGGTCATCGAGCTGTGCACGTCCAATGATTTCGTCAATCTCAACCGGCGTGATGCGGATATTGCCGTGCGCCTGACCGCCAGGCCTCCAGAGCACCTGGTGGGGCGCTGCCTGGGGGCGGTGTCCTACCGGGTATGCGCCAGCCCGGCCTATCGGCAACGGGTCGACTGCACTGATCTGTCGCGGCTGGCCTGGATCGCCCCGGACGATTTCCTGCCCGATCACCCCACCGTGGTCTGGCGTCGCCAGCAATGGCCCGGCGTACAGCCCAGTTACCGCTGCAACAGCATGCTTTCGGTTACCGAGCTGGTGCGCGCTGGTCTGGGCGTGGCCGCGCTGCCGGATTTCCTGGTGGGCAGCGCCGGGCTGGAAGCGTTGAGTGAACCCCAGGGCCAGGAAACCGCCCTGTGGCTGCTGACCCGCCCGGACTGTCGGGCCTTGCGTTCGGTGGTGACACTGTTCGACGAGTTGGCGCGGCACCTGCGCTGGCCCTGAGGCCTTCAGGCCTTGGGTTGATCCTTGCGCACGAAATGCTCATGCATCTCACTGGTGAGATTCTCGATGCGCTCGGTCAGTTGCTTGGTCATTTCGGTCAGGCGGGTGTTCTGTTCCAGCAGCTCCATCAGTTGCGTGGTGGTCTGTGCGGCCTGGGCCTGGCGCTCGCTGTTGGCAACGGCCAGGGCTTCGCGGTGCTGCGCATCGGCATCCGCCTGGGCCTTGTCCCGCGCGGCCTGGCGGGTCTGTGCGAGGAGAATCAGCGGGGCGGCATAGGCCGATTGCAGGCTGAAGGCCAGGTTCAGCAGGATGAAGGGATAGACGTCGAAATGGGTGACGCCGGTCAGGTTCAGGGCCACCCAGACCAGCACCACCAGGGTTTGTGCGCCGAGGAAGGTCGGGGTGCCGAAGAACCGGGCGAAGGCTTCGGCCTTCAAGGCGAAGTTATCGGTGCCGAAGGTCGGCGCCAGGTGGGCATGGGCGCGATGAAAGCGCAGGTGGTCGATGACCGGAGTGGTTTTCTTCGGGGTGTCGCTGGAACTCATGATGGCCTCCGCCAGGCACTGGGACGTCAGGCCACTATAGCCTCCCGGGCCAGGCCCGACGTCGCTCTCGACGCCGGGAAAGCCTGCCCTCAGGGGGCGCCGCGTTCGTTGGCGAACATGCTCACGGCCTCTACCGCCTCGCTGGCACCGTCGCGAATCTGCAGGATCACCGTGCCCGCCTGATCCGCCAGTTGCACGCCCTTGGCCGCCCGCTCCCGGGTACCGTCCATGCTCTTGATGGCTTGCTGCGTTTCGTTCTGGATCATGTCGATCATGCTGGAGATTTCCGCCGTCGAGCCGCTGGTGCGCGCCGCCAATTGCCGGACTTCATCGGCCACCACGGCAAAACCACGGCCCTGGTCCCCGGCCCTGGCCGCTTCGATGGCGGCGTTCAGAGCCAGCAGGTTGGTCTGGTCGGCAATGGCGCGGATGGTGTTGACGATGGCGGTGATCTGCTCGGAGCGTTCGCCCAGGCGCGCGATCAGCGATGAAGATCCCTCGATGTTCTCGGCGATCTGGCGCATTTCGCTGGCGGCTTGCTGGATCACTCCGGTGCCTTGTTCGGCGACTTTTCGGGTCTGCACCGAGATGTGATAAGCCTGGCTCGCGCTCTGGGCATCCTGTTCGTGTTTTTCCACCTGCTGGGTGACGTCGGCGGCGTACTTGACCACTTTGCACAGGCGCCCGCTGGCGTCGTAGACCGGGTTGTAGTTGGCTTCCAGCCACAGCGTACGTCCGTGCCTGTCGATCCGCTCGAACTGACCGTTGAAGAACTCACCCCGGTTCAGGCGGTTCCAGAAGTCCTGGTAGGCGCTGCTGTTGATCAGCTCGGGTTTGCAGAACATGCGGTGATGCTTGCCCTTGATCTCGGCCAGGCTGTAGCCCATGCGGCTGAGGAAATTGCTGTTGGCACCGATGATGCTGCCGTCGAGGTTGAACTCGATCACCGCCATGGCCCGGTCGATGGCGTCCAGCTTGTTTCGCGCCTCCACCTCTTCCTGCACTCGGGCGGTGACATCCAGGGCGTACTTGACCACTTTGTACACTGCGCCGGATGCGTCGCGGATGGGGTTGTAGCTGGCTTCCAGCCACAGGCTCTGGCCGTTGCTGGCCACCCGTTCGAAGGTTCCGGATTCGAACTGGCCGCTTCTGAGGCGGTTCCACAATTGCTGGTAGTCGCTGCTGCGAACGTACTCCGGGGTGCAGAACAGGCGGTGCGGCTGGCCTATCACCTGGTCTTCGCGATAGCCCAGGGTCTGGAGAAAGTTGGCGTTGGCTCGCAGGACGTTGCCCTGCAGGTCGAATTCGATCACCGCCATGGAGCGATCGATGGCTTCCAGCAGTCGGGATTGTTCGGCAATGGTTTGCTGCAGGGAATCGATGGTCTTGTTGTGGCGGTTGAATAGCATGGTAGCTGGTGCTCTGTGGGAGAAACGTCGCGTCGATCCCTATTGAGTTCGCCGGTATGCCGAATGCTCCCCAGCGTTCGGCATTATCTGCTCAATGCCAGCGTTCCATGACTGACAGATAAATTCGCAGCGATGACGCGGGCGACGTTGCTGGCGTGCATCGTTGGCCGCATCAAGAGGAGACGTAGTGGCTGCGAATCGATTTAGTTGGATTGATGGGCTACGGCATTTGTCCCCGAATGGAGGTCCTGTGCGGTAGCGAAGTGGCGGCATTATGATGGCAATTGCAGGGATAAATCCAAATAAAGTTGTACAAAAATGTTTTTTACTTCCTTTTTGTATAAGTTTTTTGGGTTTTTATGCCATTTGTGTTTGCCGGGAATGAGCCTCGTCGTCATTGCTGGCAATTCGATTGCGGCCACTGTTTTTCGCCAGGTACAGGGCCTTGTCGGCGGCGTTGAGCCAACTTGAAGGGTCCTGGAATTCGCGGTCGAAGGCGGCCAGGCCGATGCTCAGGCTGACTTTCAGTTCAGCCACTTGCGGATGCCGGTACTGGCTGAAGACCTGGCGCAGGCGTTCCATGACCTCCAGTGCCTGCTGGCGGTCCATGCGCGGCAGGATCACGCAGAACTCGTCACCGCCGTAGCGGCCGGCGAGGTCGTCGTGACGCAGGTTGCGCCGCAGTTCGTTGCTCAGATGGCGCAGCACCGTATCGCCGATGATGTGTCCGTAGGTGTCGTTGATCGCCTTGAAGTGGTCGATGTCGATCAGGGCGATGCTGGCATTGATCTGTTGCTGCTGGCACTTGTGGAACTTGATATGCAGCAGGTCTTTCCAGGAGCCGTGGTTGAGCAGACCGGTGAGGCTGTCGGTGCGGCTCAGGGCGCTCAGGGCGCGCTTGTGCTCGGACAGCTTGATCGCCAGCCGGTAGCAGACCATGCCCACGGCCAGCGGATAGAGCGTGAGCATCGGCAGGCAGGCATAGATCTGCAGCGGGCTGATCCGGGTATTGAAGCTGGCGCCGAACAGCGACCAGGACAACAGGACCCCGATGCCCTGGGCCAGAGCGCCACGGATGAACAGACGCACCCCCCGGCGGCCACATTGTTCATGGCCATCATCGACAGGATGGTGACGGCGGGCAGGGGATTGAACTGCATGGTGGCAGCCCAGAAACCGCCCAGCATCGAGTCGTACAGCAGGTTGCGACGTTCTGCCTGGTAGGGAAAGGCAGAGCGGGTGGAGAGTTGATAGGCCAGGTGAGGCCAGAGCAGGCCGTGGAACAGGAGCAGGGCCCAGATCCAACCGGGCAGTGCAAGGGGGTAGAGGGTGGCGAATACACTGATACCGCCGATACCCAGGCCGATGATCCTTGGCCGATAGATGCGCCGGGCAAATGACAGCCCCTTGCCGCGTTGGTTTTCCATAAATTCCTGCACCAGGTTCTGTACTGAAACACCTTGTGGTGTTTTTTCGGCTTAGCCGTTTATCGGATCAGTCTGGTGAATATTGTCATTTATTCCAGTGAGAATAATCAGTGTCCTTCCAAGCCATTTCACAGTGGTGGCGACCGCCGGCTGCGGTTCGGCGCGCACAGGTGCCCCGGGAATTCAGGCCTGGTAGTGACCCAGGAACATGTCCAGCGCCGACTCGACGACCTGATTTTGCATGCCTGTTGCCAGTGGCGCCTGGCCCATGGTGATCTGCGGCCAGAAGGCGAAGCTCTTGAGCAGGCCGTGCATCTGGGTCGCGGCGAATTCCGGGTCTACCGGCTTGAGGCGACCGTCGGCCAGGGCGCCGCGAATCCACAGGGTCAGGCCTTCTTCCCGTTCGCCAAGCCGCGCCACCATGTTCTGCGCCCGTTCCGGCGAGTGAATGGCTGCGGCGATGGCCACCCGGGCCAGATCGAGAAAGTTGTCGTCCGCCAGCAGTTGCAGCTTGGCCCGCACGACCTTTTCCAACTGCTCGCGCAGGGGCAGGTCGCTGCGGTAGATGATTTCCGATTGCGCGCTGATGCTGGCCCAGAGCTGGTGCAGGATCTCGGCGAACAGTTCCTCCTTGCTGGGGAAGTGGTTGTACACCGTGCGCTTGGACACCCCAGCCGTAGCGGCAATCTTGTCCATGCTGGTGATCTCGAAACCGCTGGTGCGAAATTCACTGATCGCCGCCTGGACGATGGCACTGCGTTTGAGGTCGGTGAGGCGCTTCGGGGCTGTCATAAGTTGGGTTCGGTCAGGGTGGTCGGTAAAAACACTCGGCAGTCTACTTCGTCTGTTTCCTGTTGCAATGTAGAAACTACACTGTGTAGTGTAGTTCATCTTTGAAACGATGATTGGCGGCTGATGCTTGCGTGCCTTGGCCAGTAGATCGTCCCGCAATACCACGTCGCAACCTTGCTGCGTTCCATGGAGTCATTTCAATCATGGCCACTGTCTCGTCAAGCATCACCCGTGCTCCCCGCGAGGAAACCTCGCGCCAGGAGCAGGGGGCTTTTCGCAACCATGCGCCGGTGCGTCGTGCCGGCTTTGGCAAGACCCTGCAGATCTTCTGGAACATGTTGTTCCACAAGCCGCGCAATACCCGCCCGGCCGGAGCCATTCCGGTGCAGCCGCTGACCCGCGAGCAGTTGCTGGCGGCGCCCGATCACAGCGTCTACCGCCTGGGGCATTCCACCGTGCTGCTGAAGATGCGCGGCAAGTTCTGGATCACCGATCCGGTGTTTGCCGAGCGCGCGTCACCCGTGCAATGGGCCGGGCCGAAGCGCTTTCACCTGCCGCCGATCAGCCTGGAGCAATTGCCCGATATCGAGGCGGTGATCCTGTCTCATGATCATTACGATCACCTTGATCACAAGACCGTGCTGGTCCTGGCGGACAAGACTCGGCATTTCCTCACCCCGCTGGGGGTGGGCGATACCTTGATCAAGTGGGGCGTGCCGGCGGCCAAGGTCCGGCAACTGGATTGGTGGCAGGGCTGTGAGGTCGCTGGCGTCCGTTTCGTTGCCACCCCATCGCAGCACTTTTCCGGGCGTGGTCTGTTCGATGGCAACCGGACCTTGTGGGCCTCCTGGGTGATGATCGATGGCCCTACGCGGATCTTCTTCAGCGGCGATACCGGTTATTTCGACGGTTTCAAGCGTATCGGCCAGCAGTACGGCCCATTCGACCTGACACTGATGGAAACCGGGGCCTACAACGTCGAATGGCCCCATGTGCACATGCAGCCCGAGCAGACTCTGCAGGCCCACATCGACCTGCAAGGTCGTTGGCTGCTACCGATCCACAACGGCACCTTCGACCTGGCGATGCACGCCTGGCACGAACCCTTCGACCGCATCCTGGCCCTGGCCTGGGAGCGCAGTACCAACATCACCACGCCGCAAATGGGCGAAGCCTTCAACCTGGCGCAGCCGCAGCGGGGAGCCGCCTGGTGGCTGGAGGTGGAAGGTGCACTGGAGCAGGCGGGCGTCGAATCCGCCTGACCCAGGCCTTCTTCGCCCGGGCGGCGGGTTATGAGGATGGTGACCATGGCATCCGCCGTTTGCGGCGCCATGAGGCCCGGATCAAAACCCCGGCCTGCCCGCCGGTTCGTCCGGGCTCGACCCCTCTGCCAGTACCGGCCTTGTGCGAGCACTTGCCCAGGCGGCTGGATCATTCGATCAGCGCGTAGTCGGGCCGCTCCATCGGGTTGGGAGTGGCTCCCTTGATGTTCATGCCGCGGCCCGGGGTGAAGCCCGGGAAGAACACCAGGCCCTGGGCCTCAAGGCAGAACGCCAGTGCCAGGCGGGTTACGTCACGGACCTCGTAGCCCGCTTCGAAGCGCTGGATGGCTTGCACCGAGACCGCGGACTCGCGGGACAGCTGATCCATGTCCCAGCCCAGCATGTCCCGGGCCTGGGCACAGTGTTGCGGGGTGAATTGATAGAGAGCGATACGTTCCAGGGTGATTTTCATCGCGAGAGAGGCCATGGTTTTCTCCGGGAGGTTAGGCAGTACGTTGGCTTTGTACTGGATATTTGTACAGTTGTTTTGCGTCCGGATCAAACTCAATTTCTGCCACTGCGCCAGCCTTTGGTCACAAGGCTTTTCCAGGGGCTGGATGCTCTTGATTCAGGTAGGTGCGGGGGATTGCCCCAGCACCCGACGGAACATGGTGGAGAACGCGCCAGGGCTGTCATAGCCCAGGTCCAGGGCGATTCGGGTTACCGGCTCCGCGGCCGCCAGCCGGGCCAGGGCCTGGATCACGCAGGCCCGTTGCCGCCACTGCACGAAGCTCATATCGGTCTCCTGGCGAAACCAGCGATTGAAGGTACGCAGGCTGACATGCAGTCGGTCTGCCCAGTGCAGGGGGGATTGATGGACATCGGGCCGGGCGAGAAAGGCCCGGCACAGCTCCAGCAGTGGGCCGCCGGCCGGCAAGGGAATGTGCAGCGGCAGGCCAGGGCAACGCTGGATTTCGTGCAGCAGCAGGTTGATCAGCAGCCCGTCGCGCCCGTCCAGGTCGTATTCCAGCGGCATGTCCACTGCTTCCAGCAGTAGCTGGCGCAGCAGTGGCGAGATGCCGATGACCCGGCAGCCGCTGCTGTCCAGTGGCGCCGCGGCCGGCTCGATATACAGGCTGCGAGTGCTGACCCCAAGCATCAGCACCTCATGTTCCACCCCCGGTGGAATCCACACCGCCCGCTGCGGTGGCACCACCCAGTTGCCCTGATCGGTACTGACCTGCATCACTCCGGTGGCGCCATAGAGCAGTTGCGCCCGCCGATGCCGATGGCGCGGCAGGCGTTGCCCGTCTGGGTAGTCGGTGCCAATGGCGAGCACGGGGCGCGGGGTCTGATCCAGTTGGTCGATGGAGATATTGCGCATGCCGACACAGTCCCGTATTTGGCGTAAACGCAAACATTATTGGCCAATTTGCTGAAGCCGGCCAAGCGCTGGGGTTCTATCTTCCAGGGCGTCTACCTGAATGGAAACGCCTTGATGTTCTATCTACTGTTGGCACTTTTTGGTTGCATGACGGGCATCAGCGCCGTGCTGTTCGGCTTTGGTGGCGGGTTTGTGGTGGTGCCGCTGCTGTACTGGATGTTGCTCGGCAGCCAGGGCGCCGATTCGGCGGTGGGACAGGCGGCGATGCATGTCGCGGTAGCCACTTCGACCTGCGTGATGATCGTCAACGCCCTGGTTGCCACCGGCAGGCACCAGCGCGCAGGCAATCTTGTCCGCCGCTATCTGTGGCCCCTGGGTGGCTATATCGGGCTGGGGGCGATAGTTGGCGCGGCGGGGGCCATGTGGGTGAGTGGCGAGGTGATCCGCTATGCCTTTATTGCCTACCTGGGCCTGACCATTGCCGACTGCCTGCTGCGCCGGGGGTTTCTTGAACAGTCGGTAGGGCAGAAAACCCGTGACCTGGGATCAGGCGAAACGCTCTTTGGCGGTGTAGGAATAGGCGTCATTGCCACCTTCCTCGGAGTGGGCGGCAGTGTCATGACAGTTCCCCTGCTACGTCGCTGCGGCCTGAGCATGACCCAGGCCACCTCCATGGCCAATCCGCTGAGTGTCCCCGTGGCGCTGGCGGGTACTGCGACCTATATGGCGCTGGCAGGCTATAGCCGCTTCGATCTGGGCCCCTGGTTTGTCGGTTATGTCGACCTGCTGGCGTTTTTTGTCCTCACCCTCGGTTCGTTGCTGGGTATTCGTCTGGCCGCGCCCTGGATCGGCAGGATTCCTGACCGGGTACATGCGAGGGTTTACATCGGTCTGTTGTTTCTGGTGCTGCTGAGCATGTGCCTGAAGTGATAGAAGCGTCACGTTTGGCCGCTCGATTGTCCTGGAGTGCCGGTCCATAATTGCTCGTCGCCTACCACAGGCCCAGGCGCTGCTGACGACGCTGGCGGCCTTTTCATGCAAGGGAGTTTCCATGTTCAACGGATTGATGCGCCAGATCCTCGGTGCCCTGTTGCTGTGTATCTACCTTCAGGGCCTGCAGGCCTCGCCCTCTCGACAGGTTCTCAACGGCACTCTGGGCAAGATGCCGATTGTGCTGGAAATCAATACCGGCGATCCCAAGGACGTCACAGGGCGATATTTCTATCAGAAGTATCACCATGATCTGGCACTCAACGGCACGCTTGTCGGGCAGGCGCTGGAGCTGCGGGAGGGAGGAGGCCGCCCTGACGATGAGCAGGCGGCCCTGCCCACCTTCAAGTTGCAGCAAACCGCCGATGGCTGGCAGGGACAGTGGCAGGATTCCAAGGGCAAGACTCTCGATGTGCAGTTGTCCACGGCCAAGGCTGAGGCGCCCAAGCCGGATGCGTTGCCCTATCTGGCGCAGCTTTATCCGAATGATCTGTACGAATACCTGCGCCTGCAGGGCCTGGCCCTCAAGCAGGGCAAGCAGCAGAGCTTCATGGGTTACACCCTGCAATGGTGGAGCGAGCCAGGGTCGAAGCTGTCGATGTTCAAGGTGGTCGGCGGTTACCCGGAAGCTCAGCAACAGCGTCTCAATCAGTTGTTGATGGAGCGTCTGTGGCGCGAGGTGAGCGCCTACCACGAGTGCCTGCTGGGAGCCGGCTCCCAGGAGGGCGAATTCATGCAGACGGTAAAACCACAGTTCTTCTCAGCGGCGGTACTGAGCGTGAATATCTCCACCAGCTATTCCTGCGGCGGTGCTCACCCGGACTTTGGCGACTCCCCCATGAATATCGACGTGAACAGTGGCCACCCGTTGTCACTGTCCGATGTGCTCTGGGTGGGGCAAGGCAAACCGCTATTGCACAGCGACCGCAATGGCAAAGGGGACACTCGTCTCACCGAAGCTGAGCGCACAGGCCTCTACGAATACACCCAGGAAAAACTGGCACCCTGGCTGGTCCAGCAGTTTCGCGCCTTGTACCCCGCCAAGATGCGCGAGCCGACCGACCCCGACGAGGGCTGCAACTACAGCGATGAGAGCGTCTGGGGCGATAACAGTTGGTACTTCACTCCCAAGGGGCTGTTCCTCAAGGCCTACTTTCCTCGGGTAGCGCGGGCCTGTGACGGGCCTGAGTGGGCGGTGCTGCCGTATGCGTTGGTCAGGAAGCACCCCGGGGCCGTCGCTCTGGAGCTGCCCAAGCATTGAAACCGAAGGAGGTTATTTTGCTTCCAGCCCCGGCGCCTCACGGATCACGAAGTGATCCAGGTTCTCGATATTGGCGCTGAAGACCTCGAAGGTCGACTCGGGGTCTTTCTTGCTCGGCACTTGCTTGAGCGCCGGCGTCACGCCATAGAAGAAACAGTACAGCTCCCGCTGGCTGTCGGCGGCGCCCTTGATCTCCTCGAGGAAGGCTTTGCGCTTGCGGTAGCTGTCGATCAGCTTCTTGCTCAGGTAGACATTGACCGAGTAGGGCTTCTTCTTGGTTTCGCCCTCTGCCTTGAACCAGACTTTCTGCTCGAAATCGATGCGAAAGCTTTGGGTGTAGTCCTTGATCTCCTTGATCTTGCCCCAGTAGATAAGCCCCTTGTTGTCCAGCAGGTACTCGATCTTCTTGAAGAATGAGGCGTAGCTGGCCGTGTGTTCGCCGACCTTCAGCGGCATGCGCTTGAGCAGTTCCTTGTCGTCGATGTTCGACACAAAGCACTCCACTGGGTGGGCGAAGACGCTGGTCTTGTCCGGGGTAGTGTCGCGCCCGGCATGGGGCTTGTGCGAACTGGCCGTAGCGGCTGGCGGAGTGTCCTGTGGGGCATCCACTGCCGCTTGGGGGCTAGCCGGCTTGCGCACGTATTCACGGCGGCTTAAGAGCAGCTCCGAAGGGAAATGCTCCTCGCGTTCCTCTTCGGTCGCGGTGCCTTCCACGCTACCGGCGCTTTTGCTGACCCCATAAGGGCATCCTTCTATATGAAGCGTGGCGGGCAGGTTCTTGAAATGCGGCGTGCGGATGTAGTTGACGTTCTTGGCGTTGAAAGTGCCTAGTTGATTAGTGCTATCGAACGCTGCGCGGCATGCATCGTTGGGGCACTGGAAACTTTCCCTGGCCGAATCGAAGACCAGGGTTTCATCGAAATTCAGATCACGCACGTCATAGATCGACAACTTGTCGTCGAGGCTGATGCAGTACGCGGTATCGAATTTCATGGGCGCTTTGATCCTTAAGCGGAAGAGGGTTCTTTATAGCGGCAGGTCATGCAGCCTGCACGTACTTTGATGAGCCAGTCCCTGTGTAGATTGGTGCGGCCAATAAAAAAGCCCTGACCAGGTCAGGGCTTCTTGTTTGTGTCATTGATCCGGGAATCAATCCCAGCTCAAGGCGCCGCCAGTCTGGTACTCGATCACGCGGGTCTCGAAGAAGTTCTTCTCTTTCTTCAAGTCCATGATCTCGCTCATCCATGGGAACGGGTTGGTGGTACCTGGGTACTCTTCCTTCAGGCCGATCTGCGACAGGCGACGGTTGGCGATGAACTTGAGGTAGTCCTCCATCATCGCGGCGTTCATGCCCAGTACACCGCGCGGCATGGTGTCGCGAGCGTATTCGATCTCCAGTTGGGTGCCCTGGAGGATCATCTGGGTCGCCTCTTCCTTCATCTCGGCATCCCACAGGTGCGGGTTTTCGATCTTGATCTGGTTGATCACGTCGATGCCGAAGTTCAGGTGCATGGATTCGTCGCGCAGGATGTACTGGAACTGCTCGGCAACACCGGTCATTTTGTTGCGACGGCCCATGGACAGGATCTGGGTGAAGCCGCAATAGAAGAAGATGCCTTCCAGAACGCAGTAGTAGGCGATCAGGTTGCGCAGCAGTTCCTTGTCGGTGTCGACGGTGCCGGTTTCGAACTTCGGATCGGAGATCGAACGGGTGTACTTCAGGCCCCAGGCGGCTTTCTTCGCGACCGATGGAATCTCGTGGTACATGTTGAAGATCTCGCCTTCATCCATGGCCAGCGATTCGATGCAGTACTGGTAGGCGTGGGTGTGGATCGCCTCTTCGAACGCCTGGCGCAGGATGTACTGGCGGCATTCCGGGTTGGTGATCAGGCGGTACACGGCCAGTACCAGGTTGTTGGCAACCAGGGAGTCGGCGGTGGAGAAGAAGCCCAGGTTGCGCATGACGATGCGACGCTCGTCGTCGGTCAGGCCTTCCGGGTTTTTCCACAGGGCGATGTCGGCGGTCATGTTGACCTCTTGCGGCATCCAGTGGTTGGCGCAGCCGTCGAGGTACTTCTGCCAGGCCCAGTCATACTTGAACGGCACGAGCTGGTTGAGGTCGGCGCGGCAGTTGATCATGCGCTTCTCGTCAACCGCGACACGGGCGGAAGAGCCTTCCAGCTCGGCCAGGCCTTCGGCGATGTCGAGCTGATCCAGAGACGCCTTGGCGCGGGCTACGGCAGCGGAGTCGCTGGCAGTCACGGTACGGGCTTCGAGAGCGGCGGCGCCACCGGCGCTGTCGAGGCGGTCCATGTTGGCTTCAGTAGCGTGGCCGGCGTTGGCGCCTTTGACCGCAACTTCACCTTCTTCTTTATCGAATTCGTCCCAGCTCAGCATGACGTGTCGTCTCCTGCTCGAGGGCCAGATGCCCGTGTGAAAACAAAAGGGGTGGTTTTTCACACGGCACGCTGGCCGCGTTAAATCATTGGAAATCGTTTGTTGCAGCAGTGAACGCAGGCAATAAACAGAAATACGTGTCCGGGTGCCTGGAGGCCGCTGTCGGGCGGAGCTTGGCGTGCCAGCTCCTGCGCAGGATTCAGCAGGTCGTTTTCATCCGGTAAGGGAATGTTGCAGGCCCGTTTTGAGGACGCATTATAAGGATATTTTCGGGGGCGTGGGGCGACCGATGGGCGCAGGCGAGCCCGAGAAGGGGGGGACTTGGAGCAGAGCGCGGGTTTACAAGGCTTTGGCGGTTGAAGATTTTTTTTCACGCTTGAAAAAAACAGCCGGAAATGGCCAAAAAATAGCCAATTTTACTAGATGTTGTGTTTTTGCAAGCCTTTTTGAGGTTTTGAACACAACTCGAATCGCTCGGTCTTGCCTTTGGGAAATCTCCTGGAGCAGGTCTTCAGGGGGGGCCGGATTTCCTCCGTCGAAGCCGTCGCTGGAGTTGCTCGCAAGGTCGTGGGCGGTGCCATGAGGAGGCCATCAACCTCAGGAGGAAAGGTGCGTGCGATTGCCGGGCTCGCACGTCGTCAGGCTGAGGCCTTTTGCTGCCCATGGGTGGGTAGTCACCAGGCATCTGTGCCGCAAGAGGGATTTCTTGCGGCCGGCAGTCATCAAGGTATGTGCAATGAACTTTGCTATTAGCCGTTAGAGCAACCGTTGCCCATTACGCGATATTGAAGAATATGCCGCTGGCCGTGGGAGTCTTCATATTCCATGCGCGCTGGTACAACTTCGCATACTTCTGGAACTTCGCTCATGGAGATAACTTTGGCGATATCCAGATCAGTCGAGTAAGTGTATTCCTCTACCGGTACTTGCTGGTTGGCGACATCAGTCGGGATCTCATCAGCCATCGCGGTTACGCACAGACTGCTGAGGGCCAGAACTAATAAAGCTTTCATTTGCGTTTTACCTTTCTAAGGTCGTGTGAGGTCACGCAGCCTTTATGGGGCTGCGTGTGGAACTTGAGTAGAAGTTTGATTAACTGCCTTCGTGGGGGCTGCAACTTGGTTAATCAGATTGCCTGTTGGGCGAGGCAGATTTTAGGCGCGGGGGCCGCAGTCATATAGGCGTACTTTTGATAAACACCTTTGACAGTTTTTGTAACAATCGCCGAAAAAGGGCTGTTTGGCAGCTGGCTGGAACTTTTTTGGGTAGGGTGGATATCGCTGTAAGGCGCATTCTTGAAGGGGTTTGGCAAATGAAGGGGTATTTCGCAGGGGGTTGTTACTACCATCGTCGAATGGTTCTATAGACGCCCCCCGGCTACAACGGGGTCATACAAAAACAACTATGTCACCGAGGTAAGAAAGATGAGTGCGGCTTCTCTGTATCCCGTTCGTCCCGAGGTTTTGGCCAATACGCTGACTGACGAGGCGACCTACAAGGCCATGTACCAGCAGTCGGTCGTGAACCCGGACGGTTTCTGGCGCGAACAGGCCAAGCGTCTCGACTGGATCAAGCCTTTTACCACGGTGAAGCAGACCTCCTTCGACGATCACCATGTCGATATCAAGTGGTTCGCCGACGGCACCCTGAACGTCTCCTACAACTGCCTGGATCGCCATCTCGCCGAGCGCGGTGATCAGATCGCGATCATCTGGGAAGGCGACGATCCTTCCGAAAGCCGCAACATCACCTACCGCGAACTGCATGAGGAAGTCTGCAAGTTCGCCAACGCCCTGCGTGGCCAGGACGTGCACCGCGGCGACGTGGTGACTATCTATATGCCGATGATTCCCGAGGCGGTGGTGGCCATGCTGGCCTGTACCCGCATTGGCGCGATCCACTCGGTGGTGTTCGGCGGCTTCTCCCCTGAAGCCTTGGCCGGGCGCATCATCGACTGCCGCTCCAAGGTGGTGATCACTGCCGACGAGGGTATTCGTGCCGGCAAGAAAGTGCCGCTCAAGGCCAATGTCGACGATGCCCTGACCAACCCGGAAACCAGCAGCATTCAGAAGGTCATCGTGTGCAAGCGCACCGGTGGCAACATCAAGTGGAACCAGCACCGCGACATCTGGTACGAAGACTTGATGAAAGTCGCCGGCAGCGTCTGCGCGCCGAAAGAGATGGGCGCCGAAGAAGCGCTGTTCATCCTCTATACCTCCGGTTCCACCGGCAAGCCCAAGGGCGTGCAGCACACCACCGGCGGCTACCTGCTGTATGCGTCGCTGACCCATGAGCGGGTGTTCGACTACCGCCCGGGCGAAGTCTACTGGTGCACCGCCGACGTCGGCTGGGTCACCGGCCACACCTATATTGTCTACGGCCCGCTGGCCAACGGCGCCACCACCGTGCTGTTCGAGGGTGTGCCGAACTACCCGGATGTCACTCGGGTGGCGAAGATCGTCGACAAGCACAAGGTCAACATCCTCTACACCGCACCGACCGCAATCCGCGCCATGATGGCTTCGGGCACCGCTGCCTGCGAAGGCGCCGATGGCAGCAGCCTGCGCCTGCTGGGTTCGGTGGGCGAGCCGATCAACCCGGAAGCCTGGGACTGGTACTACAAGAACGTCGGTCAGTCCCGCTGCCCGATCGTCGACACCTGGTGGCAGACCGAAACCGGCGCCACCCTCATGAGCCCGCTGCCGGGGGCATGCCTTGAAGCCGGGTTCCGCAGCGCGTCCGTTCTTCGGCGTGGTGCCGGCCCTGGTGGATAACCTGGGCAACATCATCGAGGGCGCGGCCGAGGGCAACCTGGTGATTCTCGACTCGTGGCCAGGCCAGGCACGGACCCTGTACCGCGACCACGATCGTTTCGTCGATACCTACTTCAAGACGTTCCGTGGCATGTACTTCACCGGTGACGGCGCCCGTCGCGACGAGGATGGCTACTACTGGATCACCGGTCGGGTGGACGATGTGCTCAACGTCTCCGGGCACCGCATGGGTACCGCCGAAATCGAAAGTGCCATGGTTGCGCACCCGAAGGTCGCCGAAGCGGCGGTGGTGGGTGTGCCTCACGACATCAAGGGACAGGGCATCTACGTCTATGTGACCCTCAATGGTGGCGAAGAGCCGAACGAAGCCCTGCGCCTGGAATTGAAGAACTGGGTGCGCAAGGAAATCGGGCCGATCGCCTCGCCGGACGTCATCCAATGGGCGCCGGGCCTGCCGAAAACTCGTTCCGGGAAGATCATGCGGCGGATTCTGCGCAAGATCGCCACGGCGGAGTACGACGGTCTGGGCGATATCTCGACCCTGGCTGACCCGAGTGTGGTGCAGCACCTGATCGATACCCACAAGACCATGAACGTCGCCTGAGGCGGTTTTCGAGTCACCCAGCCCCGCCCGGCCCTGTGCCGGGCGGGGCTTTTTTGTGCGGTGGCGATGGGCCGCAAAGCCCTCTGCGTGGCTGTTGCAGGTGCCGGCTTGCCCGCGAAGAAGGGGCGAATAAATATCGGATTTATCCGTTCGGTGTATCCGAATGTTACCGGTACGGCCGAAGATGTAACCTTGCGCCTACTTTCGGGGCAATGGGAAACGCCGGGCCCCATTTCAGGGCCTTTTATATCCTTATAAAAAATAAGTCATCACGCTGCGCTTGCCGGAATAGAAGGCTTTGCCAATAATAGGCCCGCAATTTGCAGCATAGATCGGTTCCCCGTCTTTCGCTCTTGCATAGAATTGAAGAGCTGTCAATGCGCTGGCCAGGCATTCTCGATGCTTCTGTAATTTGTTGTCGCATTGAGGAAATATCGGCTTCCAGCCTGTCGTTAGAATGCCGGTCACTCGCTCGTCGTTGCCTGTGTGTGAGCCCCCTGCGGGCTGCCCGGGCCGCAGCGCCGCTATTTGCTATTTCACCCATTCGCATATTGGGCTGTCGCTCACTCTGCCGTTTTCGCCCTTTACCGATGGAGTTCTAAGATGAAGAAACTCGTGCTTCTTGGCGCCCTGGCACTGTCCGTGCTGTCCCTGCCGACTTTCGCCGATGAAAAGCCGCTGAAAATTGGTATCGAAGCGGCTTACCCTCCGTTTGCCTCCAAGGCGCCGGACGGCAGCATCGTCGGTTTCGACTACGACATCGGCAACGCCCTGTGCGAAGAGATGAAGGTCAAGTGTGTCTGGGTCGAGCAAGAGTTCGACGGCCTGATCCCGGCACTGAAGGTTCGCAAGATCGACGCCATCCTCTCGTCCATGTCGATCACTGACGATCGCAAGAAATCCGTGGACTTCACCAACAAGTACTACAACACCCCGGCGCGTCTGGTGATGAAGGCCGGTACCCAGATCAGCGACGGCCTGGCCGAGCTCAAGGGCAAGAACATCGGCGTGCAGCGCGGTTCGATCCACGAGCGTTTCGCCCGTGAAGTGCTGGCTCCCCTGGGTGCGCAGATCAAGCCTTACGGCTCGCAGAACGAAATCTACCTGGATGTGGCCGCCGGGCGCCTCGACGGTACCGTGGCGGACGCTACCCTGTTGAATGACGGCTTCCTGAAGACCGACGCTGGCAAGGGCTTCGCCTTCGTCGGTCCGGCCTTCACCGACGTCAAATACTTCGGCGACGGCGTAGGGATCGCCGTGCGCAAGGGCGACAAGGCCGATCTGGACAAGATCAACGCCGCCATCGCTGCCATTCGTGAGAACGGCAAGTACAAGCAAATCCAGGACAAGTACTTCGACTTCGACATCTACGGCAAGTAAGACCGTCGAATCAGTCAGTCCGAGATGGCGCAAGCAGCAGAGTCTCTGAAGTTTGCGCCATTTTTTCATCCCAATTTTCGAGGACCTGAATCATGTTGAAAGGCTACGGGGCTGTCATCCTCGATGGCGCTTGGCTGACGCTTCAGCTCGCCTTGTCGTCCATGGCCCTGGCCATTGTTCTGGGTCTGATCGGGGTTGCGCTGCGCCTCTCGCCGGTGCGCTGGCTGGCCTGGCTGGGCGACCTGTACTCCACGGTAATCCGCGGTATTCCCGACCTGGTGCTGATCCTGCTGATCTTCTACGGCGGCCAGGATCTGCTCAACCGGGTGGCGCCGCTGCTGGGTTATGACGATTACATCGACCTCAATCCGCTGGCGGCCGGTATCGGCACCCTGGGCTTCATCTTCGGTGCCTACCTCTCCGAAACCTTCCGTGGCGCCTTCATGGCGATCCCCAAGGGGCAGGCGGAAGCCGGCATGGCCTACGGCATGAGCAGCTTCCAGGTGTTCTTCCGGGTGATGGTGCCGCAGATGATTCGCCTGGCGATTCCCGGCTTCACCAACAACTGGCTGGTACTGACCAAGGCGACCGCGCTGATTTCCGTGGTGGGCCTGCAAGACATGATGTTCAAGGCCAAGCAGGCGGCGGATGCCACTCGCGAGCCATTCACCTTCTTCCTTGCAGTGGCGGCGATGTACCTGGTGATCACCAGCGTCTCGTTGCTGGCACTGCGTTACCTTGAGAAGCGCTACTCGGTAGGCGTAAGGGCGGCTGATCTATGATCTTCGACTACAACGTCATCTATGAGGCCCTGCCGCTGTACTTCGGCGGCCTGCTGACCACCCTGAAACTGCTGGCGCTGTCGCTGTTCTTCGGTTTGCTGGTGGCGCTGCCCCTGGGGCTGATGCGGGTGTCCAAGCAGCCGCTGGTGAACATGTCAGCCTGGCTCTACACCTATGTGATCCGCGGCACGCCAATGCTGGTGCAGCTGTTCCTGATCTACTACGGCCTGGCTCAGTTCGAAGCGGTGCGCGAGAGTTTCCTCTGGCCCTGGCTGTCCAGCGCGACCTTCTGCGCCTGCCTCGCCTTTGCCATCAACACCAGCGCCTACACCGCGGAAATCATCGCCGGCAGCCTCAAGGCCACGCCCAATGGCGAGATCGAGGCGGCCAAGGCCATGGGCATGTCGCGCTACAAGATGTATCGCCGCATTCTCTTGCCATCGGCTCTGCGCCGCGCACTGCCGCAGTACAGCAACGAAGTGATCATGATGCTGCAGACCACCAGTCTGGCGTCCATCGTGACCCTGATCGACATCACCGGCGCGGCGCGGACGGTCAACGCGCAGTACTACCTGCCGTTCGAGGCCTACATCACCGCCGGCGTGTTCTACCTGTGCCTGACCTTTATCCTGGTGCGCCTGTTCAAGCTGGCCGAAGGCCGCTGGCTGCGCTACCTGGCGCCGCGGAAGCACTGATATGGAACGCATCGATCATCCATTGCCCTGGAATCACCTGGGTAGCGAGCGGCATATCTCGGTGTTCCGTTTCGGCAGCGGCGAGCGCAAGGCCTATATCCAGGCCAGCCTGCATGCTGACGAGTTGCCGGGCATGCGTACTGCCTGGGAGCTGAAGAAGCGCCTCGGCGAACTGGAAGCCCAGGGGGCTCTCAACGGCGTCATCGAGCTGGTGCCGGTGGCCAACCCGCTGGGCCTGGGCCAGTTGCTGCAAGGCAATCACCAGGGGCGTTTCGAGGCCGGCAGCGGCAAGAACTTCAACCGTGATTTCGTCGAGTTGAGCGAGCCGGTCGGCCAGCGCCTGCAAGGGCGCCTGGGGGATGATCCGCACGCCAATGTGCGCCTGATTCGCCAGGCCATGGCCGAGGTGCTGGCGGAGCTACCGCCGGCGTCCAGCCAGTTGCAGGGCATGCAGCGGGTGCTCCTGAGCCATGCCTGCAGCGCTGATGTGGTGCTGGACCTGCATTGCGATGCCGAGGCGGCGCTGCACATGTATGCATTGCCGCAGCATTGGCCGCAGTGGCGCTCCCTGGCCGCGCACCTGGATGTGAAGGTCGGCCTGCTGGCGGAAGATTCCGGTGGCAGTTCGTTCGACGAAGCCTGCTCGTTGCCCTGGTTGCGCCTGTCGCGGCAGTTCCCTGAAGCGCAGATCCCCTTGGCTTGCCTGGCAACCACCCTTGAGCTGGGCGGCCAGGCCGACACCGGGCGGCCTCAGGCCCAAGCGCACGCCGAAGGCATCCTGGCGTTTCTTGCCGAGCAGGGGTTGATTGCCGGTGACTGGCCGGCCCCGGGCGCGAAGCCTGCGAGGCCATGCCTTTCGAAGGCACCCAACTGCTGTATGCGCCGCACCCCGGCGTGGTGAGCTTTCTGCGTCCGGCCGGTAGCTGGGTGGAGGCGGGCGAGCCGGTTTTTGAAGTGATTGATCCCCTATCCGATCGGGTCAGCACGGTGTGTGCTGGCACCAGCGGCGTGCTGTTCGCCGTTGAGCGGCTGCGTTATGCCCAACCCGGTTTCTGGCTGGCCAAGGTGGCGGGGCGCGAAGCGCTGCGTCACGGGCGCTTGCTCAACGACTGACTGTTTTTGTGAGAACCGACCGCATGTACAAACTTGAAGTCCAAGACCTGCATAAGCGCTATGGCAGTCACGAAGTGCTCAAGGGCGTGTCCTTGAAGGCCGCAGCTGGCGATGTAATCAGCATCATCGGCTCCAGTGGCTCGGGCAAGAGTACATTCCTGCGCTGCATCAACCTGCTGGAGCAGCCCCATGCGGGCAAGATCCTGCTGAACAACGAAGAGCTGAAGCTGGTAGCCAACAAGGACGGCGCCTTGAAGGCCGCCGATCCCAAGCAGCTGCAGCGCATGCGCTCGCGCCTGTCGATGGTGTTCCAGCATTTCAACCTGTGGTCGCACATGACCGCGATTGAAAACATTATGGAAGCGCCGGTGCATGTGCTGGGTGTGTCCAAGGCCGAGGCTCGCGAGAAGGCCGAGCACTACCTGGCCAAGGTCGGTGTGGCGCATCGCAAGGATGCCTACCCGGGGCACATGTCCGGTGGCGAGCAGCAACGTGTGGCGATTGCCCGGGCCCTGGCGATGGAGCCGGAAGTCATGCTGTTCGACGAGCCGACCTCGGCCCTGGACCCGGAACTGGTGGGCGACGTCCTGAAGGTCATGCAGGCCCTGGCCCAGGAAGGCCGGACCATGGTAGTGGTGACCCACGAAATGGGCTTTGCCCGTGAGGTGTCCAACCAGCTGGTGTTCCTGCACAAGGGGGTGGTGGAAGAGAGCGGCAACCCGCGTGAAGTGCTGGTGAACCCGCAATCAGAACGTTTGCAACAATTCCTCTCGGGCAGCCTCAAGTAATAGCTGCCGTTGTGCACCAAATTAGGTCATGCTGCGCACCGCGCGCCAGATGGTCTAACTTGGTGCTGCCGCCCTTGGCTTCTCACCTTGTTTTCGTTTCGGATTGCCCGCCATGACTGCCCATCGAATTGGTTTCCTGATTTGGCCCAGCACTAAAGCCTTGACGCTGGCGCTGGCTGAGGAGGCCTTGCGTGTTGCCCAGCGGGTGCACCCGGAAGTGGTCTATGAGCTGGCTTTCCTGCAGGCCGAAGCCCCGGCCGAAGGCGCCTGGCAACTGCCGGGCGAGCCTTGGGCGGGCAAGCTGGAAGGTTGTCAGAAGCTGTTCCTGCTGGCGGACGAGCCGCCGGCGCCGATGAGTTCCGGCTTGAGCAGTGCCCTCAAGCAGCTGGTGCGTGCCGGCTGTGTGATTGGTGGGTTGTCAGCCGGGGTTTACCCCTTGGCACAACTGGGGTTGCTCGATGGTTATCGGGCAGCGGTGCACTGGCGCTGGCAGGATGATTTCGCCGAGCGTTTTCCCAAGGTCATCGCCACCAGCCATCTGTTCGACTGGGACCGTGATCGCCTGACCGCGTGCGGTGGCATGTCGGTGCTGGACCTGCTGCTGGCGGTGCTGGCCCGGGATCATGGCGCCGAGCTGGCCGGTGCGGTGTCCGAGGAACTGGTGGTGGAGCGCATTCGTGAAGGTGGCGAGCGCCAGCGTATCCCGCTGCAAAATCGCCTGGGCTCCAGCCATCCGAAGCTGACCCAGGCAGTGCTGCTGATGGAGGCCAATATCGAGGAGCCGCTGACCACCGACGAGATTGCCCAGCACGTCTGTGTTTCTCGTCGTCAGTTGGAGCGGATCTTCAAGCAGTACCTGAACCGCGTGCCCAGCCAGTATTATCTGGAGCTGCGCCTGAACAAGGCCCGGCAGATGCTGATGCAGACCAGCAAGTCGATCATCCAGATCGGCCTGTCCTGTGGTTTCTCTTCCGGCCCGCACTTCTCCAGTGCTTATCGCAACTTCTTTGGCGCCACCCCGCGCGAAGATCGCAATCAGCGGCGCAGCAGCAGCCCGTTCGAGCTCTCCTCCGTGCCTTCCGAGCGCGGCTGACCCCGTATTGTAGGAGCCGGCTTGCCGGCGAATCCCACAGGCAACCCGCTCGCCCGCAAAATCCTGTTCGACGCCCTCTTGTCGTAACGTCGATAACCTTTTCGAGATTTGGGGCCGCCCGCCACGTAACTACCTGGGTAATTACCTTGGGCAAATTGCCCGGCAAATCTGCCGCTGAGGCTGTGCGCAGTTTAAACTGCGCCTTTGCGACGCTATTTGTCGCATTGCCATAAACCCGCTTAAAACCTGGGTTGGCGCTATAAGAAGTTGTCGCTTGGCGACAAGGCCGGGCACAAAACTGTCCTTACAATCCCTCCATCGCTCGCCAGTTTCAGGCGGGTGTTCCTCTTCAGGAGACTCCGATGTCCGTTGAGCAAGCTCCGGTGCAACGCGCCGATTTCGACCAGGTGATGGTTCCCAACTACGCACCTGCGGCCTTCATTCCTGTGCGTGGCGCGGGGTCCCGAGTATGGGATCAGTCGGGTCGGGAACTGATCGACTTCGCCGGCGGCATCGCGGTCAACGTACTGGGCCACGCCCATCCGGCCCTGGTAGGCGCACTGACCGAGCAAGCGGGCAAACTGTGGCATGTGTCCAACGTCTTCACCAACGAGCCGGCCCTGCGCCTGGCCCACAAGCTGATCGACGCCACCTTCGCCGAGCGCGTGTTCTTCTGCAACTCCGGCGCAGAAGCCAACGAGGCCGCCTTCAAGCTGGCCCGTCGCGTGGCTCACGATCGTTTCGGCGCCGAGAAGTACGAAATCATCGCCGCCCTGAACAGCTTCCACGGTCGTACCCTGTTCACCGTGAACGTGGGTGGCCAGTCCAAGTACTCCGATGGCTTCGGTCCGAAGATCACCGGCATCACCCATGTGCCGTACAACGATCTGGCCGCCCTGAAAGCCGCGGTTTCCGACAAGACCTGCGCCGTGGTGCTGGAGCCGATCCAGGGCGAGGGCGGCGTGCTGCCGGCCGAGCTGGCCTACCTGCAAGGCGCCCGCGAGCTGTGCGACCAGCACAACGCGCTGCTGGTGTTCGACGAAGTGCAGACCGGCATGGGCCGCAGCGGCGAGCTGTTCGCCTATCAGCATTACGGCGTGACCCCGGACATCCTCACCAGCGCCAAGAGCCTGGGCGGCGGTTTCCCGATCGCGGCGATGCTGACCACCGAAGCGCTGGCCAAGCACCTGGTAGTCGGCACCCACGGCACCACCTACGGCGGCAATCCGCTGGCGTGTGCGGTGGCCGAGGCGGTGATCGACGTGATCAACACCCCACAGGTGCTCAATGGTGTGAAAGCCAAGCACGACCGCTTCAAGACCCGTCTGTTGCAGATCGGTGAGAAGTACGGCCTGTTCACTGAAGTCCGCGGCCTGGGCCTGTTGCTCGGCTGCGTGCTCAGCGAGGCTTGGAAGGGCAAGGCCAAGGACGTGTTCAACGCGGCCGAGAAAGAAGGCCTGATGATCCTGCAAGCCGGCCCTGACGTGGTGCGCTTCGCGCCGAGCCTGGTGGTCGAGGATGCCGATATCGACCAGGGCCTGGACCGCTTCGAGCGCGCCGTGGCGAAATTGACTCAAGCCTGATCCAGGGCGGCGGTGCTTCTCGGCGCCGGCCTTTGCGGCCGGCGTCGAGCCTAATTCCTGTGCCGGGCTATCCCGGCATTTTTTTCCCTGAGTCGGACGGTTTCCGACCTGTTTTAGAGTAAGGAGTGACACCATGCTGGTGATGCGCCCCGCGCAAATGGCTGATCTGGGCGAGGTACAGCGTCTGGCTGCAGACAGCCCGATTGGTGTCACCTCCTTGCCGGATGATGTGGATCGCCTGAGCGACAAGATCGCCGCAAGCGAGGCTTCGTTCGCCGCTGAAGTGAGCTTCAACGGTGAAGAGAGCTACTTCTTCGTCCTGGAAGACACCGACAGCGGCAAGCTGGTGGGCTGCTCGGCGATTGTCGCCTCGGCCGGCTACTCCGAGCCGTTCTACAGCTTTCGCAACGAAACCTTCGTCCACGCTTCCCGCGAGCTGAAGATCCACAACAAGATCCACGTCCTGTCCCAGTGCCACGACCTCACCGGCAACAGCCTGCTGACCAGTTTCTACGTGGTACCGGAGCTGGTGGGCTCGGCCTGGTCGGAGCTCAACTCCCGCGGCCGCCTGTTGTTTGTCGCCAGCCACCCGGAGCGCTTCGCCGATTCGGTGGTGACCGAGATCGTCGGCTACAGCGATGAGCATGGCGACTCGCCGTTCTGGGATGCCATCGGGCGCAACTTCTTCGACCTCAACTACGCCGAGGCCGAGCGCCTGTGCGGCCTGAAAAGCCGGACCTTCCTCGCCGAGCTGATGCCCCATTACCCGATCTACGTGCCGCTGCTGCCGGATGCGGCCCAGGAAGCCATGGGCCAGGTGCACCCGCGGGCACAGATCACCTTCGACATCCTGATGCGCGAAGGTTTTGAAACCGATCACTACATCGACATCTTCGACGGTGGCCCGACCTTGCATGCGCGGGTCTCGGGTATCCGCTCGATTGCCCAGAGCCGCGTGGTGCCGGTGAAGATCGGTGAAGCAGCCAAGGGCGGCGGCCGCCAGTACCTGGTCTCCAACGGCCAGTTGCAGGATTACCGCGCCGTGTTGCTGGAGCTGGATTACGCCCCGGGCAAACCGGTGACCCTGGACCTGCAAGCCGCCGAAGCCCTGGGCGTCGGCGAAGGCGCCAGCGTGCGCCTGGTGGCGGTTTAACGCCTGCTTTCACTACCTGGAAAGCAAGCCTAGAAGCAGCGAGTTTCGCGCAGGCCGCCAGCGGCCTGCGTCTGAGGAGATAGCATGATCGTTCGTCCCGTACGCAGCAGCGATTTACCCGCGCTGATCGACCTGGCCCGCAGCACCGGCACTGGCCTCACCACCTTGCCGGCCAACGAAGAGCGCCTGACCCACCGGGTCGGCTGGGCGGAAAAGACCTTTCGCGGTGAAGCCGAGCGCGGCGATGCGGACTACCTGTTCGTGCTGGAAGACGACAACGGCCGGGTGGTGGGCATTTCCGCCATCGCCGGCGCCGTCGGCCTGCGCGAGCCCTGGTACAACTTCCGGGTGGGCCTGACGGTCAGCGCCTCCCAGGAGCTGAACATCTACCGCGAGATCCCCACGCTGTTCCTGGCCAATGACCTGACCGGCAACTCCGAGCTGTGCTCGCTGTTCCTGCATGCCGATTACCGCACCGGCCTCAACGGCCGCATGCTGGCCAAGGCGCGGATGCTGTTCATCGCCGAGTTCCCGCAGCTGTTCGGCAACAAGATCATTGCCGAGATGAGGGGCATGTCCGACGAGAATGGCCGCTCGCCGTTCTGGGAAAGCCTGGGCCGGCACTTCTTCAAGATGGAGTTCAGCCAGGCCGACTACCTGACCGGCGTCGGCAACAAGGCCTTCATCGCCGAGCTGATGCCCAAGTTCCCGCTCTATACCTGTTTCCTGTCCGAAGATGCGCGCAACGTCATCGCCAAGGTCCACACCGACACCGAGCCGGCGCTGGCCATGCTCAAGAGCGAGGGCTTCAGCTACCAGGGCTATGTCGACATCTTCGACGCCGGCCCGGCGGTGGAGTGCGAGACCAGCAAGATCCGCGCAGTGCGTGACAGCCAGGCGCTGGTGCTGGCCATCGGCACCCCGGGCGACGACGCCACGCCGTTCCTGATCCACAACCGCAAGCGCGAGGACTGCCGCATCACCGCGGCGCCGGCGCGCTTTGCCGCCGGCACCCTGGTGGTCGATCCCCTGACCGCCAAGCGCCTGCAACTCAACGCCGGCGACCAGGTCCGCGCGGTTCCGCTGTCTGCTTCTCGGGAGTCGAAATAATGAGCACGCTGTACATTGCCGGCCAATGGCTGGCCGGTCAGGGCGAGGCCTTCACCTCGGTCAATCCGGTGACCCAGGCGGTCATCTGGTCGGGTAACGGTGCCACTGCCGCACAAGTGGAGAGCGCCGTGCAGGCTGCCCGCCAGGCGTTTCCGGCCTGGGCCAAGCGTTCCCTGGAAGAGCGCATCAGCGTGCTCGAAGCCTTTGCCGCCAGCCTGAAGAGCCGTGCCGACGAACTGGCCCGCTGCATTGGCGAGGAAACCGGCAAGCCGCTGTGGGAAGCTGCCACCGAAGTCACCAGCATGGTCAACAAGATCGCCATCTCGGTGCAGAGCTACCGCGAGCGTACCGGCGAGAAGAGCGGCCCGCTGGGCGACGCCACCGCCGTGCTGCGGCACAAGCCCCACGGTGTGGTAGCGGTGTTCGGCCCCTACAACTTCCCTGGCCACCTGCCTAACGGGCACATCGTTCCCGCTTTGCTGGCCGGTAACAGCGTGCTGTTCAAACCCAGCGAGCTGACGCCAAAAGTCGCCGAGCTGACGGTGCAGTGCTGGATCGAAGCCGGCCTGCCGGCCGGTGTGCTGAACCTGCTGCAAGGCGCTCGGGAAACCGGCATCGCCCTGGCGGCCAATCCGGGTATCGATGGGTTGTTCTTCACCGGTTCCAGCCGTACCGGCAATCACCTGCACCAGCAGTTCGCCGGGCGCCCGGACAAGATCCTGGCCCTGGAAATGGGCGGCAACAACCCCCTGGTGGTGGAGCAGGTCGCCGACCTGGACGCTGCGGTGTACACCATCATCCAGTCGGCCTTTATCTCGGCTGGCCAGCGTTGCACCTGCGCGCGGCGCTTGCTGGTGCCGCAAGGCGCCTGGGGTGACACGTTGCTGGCGCGCCTGGTGGCGGTCAGCGCAACCATCGAGGTCGGCGCGTTTGACCAGCAGCCTGCGCCGTTCATGGGCTCGGTGATCTCCCTGGGCGCCGCCCGCGCACTGATGGATGCGCAGCAGCAGCTGTTGGCCAACGGCGCCGTAGCCTTGCTGGAAATGACCCAGCCCCAGGCCCAGGCCGCCTTGCTGACCCCTGGCATCCTGGACGTTAGCGCCGTGGCCGAGCGCCCTGATGAGGAGCTGTTCGGGCCGTTGCTGCAAGTGATCCGCTACGCTGATTTCGATGACGCGATCGCCGAGGCCAACAACACTCAGTACGGCCTGGCGGCCGGTCTGTTGTCGGACTCCGCCGAGCGCTACCAGCAGTTCTGGCTGGAAAGTCGAGCAGGTATCGTCAACTGGAACAAGCAGTTGACCGGCGCCGCCAGCAGCGCGCCATTCGGTGGCGTGGGGGCCTCGGGCAACCATCGGGCCAGTGCCTATTACGCGGCGGACTACTGCGCGTACCCGGTGGCTTCCCTGGAAACCCCGAGCCTGGTGCTGCCGAGCGCGTTGACGCCGGGTGTGCGCCTGTCCTGATTGGCGTGGCCTTTTCGCCGGCAACCCGGCTCCTGCAGATCTGTGCAGGAGCCGACTTGCCGGCGAACGAGCGCACCGCGTTCGCCATGTGTAGATATCGATTGCCTATAACAAACAGATTCGTGGAGCCTCGCTGATGAAATCCTATGAAGTCAATTTTGACGGGCTAGTGGGGCCGACCCATAACTACGGCGGCCTGTCCTACGGCAACGTTGCCTCCCAGAGCAACAGCCAGCAGGGCTCCAATCCCAGGGAAGCGGCGCTGCAAGGCCTGGCGAAAATGAAAGCGCTGATGGAAATGGGCTTTCAGCAAGGCGTGCTCGCCCCGCAAGAGCGCCCGGACGTGGCCGCCCTGCGCAACCTGGGTTTTGCCGGAACAGACGCCCAAGTCATCCAGCAGGCCGCCAAGCAGGCGATGCCATTGCTGGTCGCCAGTTGCTCGGCATCGAGCATGTGGGTGGCCAACGCCGCCACGGTCAGCCCCAGTGCCGACACCGCCGATGGCCGTGTGCACTTCACTGCCGCCAACCTCAACTGCAAATACCACCGCAGCATCGAGCACCCCACCACCAGTCGCGTGCTGGGGGCCATGTTCGCTGACCAGAAGCACTTCGCCCATCACGCGGCCCTGCCGGCGGTAGCGCAGTTCGGCGACGAAGGCGCCGCCAACCACACGCGCTTCTGCCGTGACTATGGCCAGGCCGGCGTGGAGTTCTTCGTCTTCGGTCGCAGTGCTTTCGATACTCGCTACCCGGCACCGCAGAAGTACCCGGCGCGCCAGACCCTGGAAGCTTCCCAGGCCGTCGCCAGGTTGCATGGCCTGAGCGAGGAAGGGGTGGTCTATGCCCAGCAGAACCCTTCGGTGATCGACCAGGGCGTGTTCCACAACGACGTGATCGCGGTGGGCAATGGCGAGGTGTTGTTCTATCACGAGGACGCCTTCCTCGAGACCGATAAGATGCTCGCCGAGTTGCAGGGCAAGCTGGGCAAGCGCGGCGGCAACTTCCAGTCGATCTGCGTGCCGCGTTCGCAGGTGACGGTGGAAGATGCCGTGCGCTCCTACCTGTTCAACAGCCAGTTGCTGTCACGCGCCGACGGCTCGATGCTGCTGATCGTGCCCGAGGAATGCCGCGGCAACGAGCGGGTCTGGCAGTACCTGCAAAGCCTCACCAGCTCTGGCGGGCTGATTCGTGAAGTGAAGGTCTTCGACCTCAAGCAGAGCATGCAGAACGGCGGTGGCCCGGCGTGCCTGCGCTTGCGCGTAGCGCTCAAGGAAACCGAACTGGCGGCGGTCAATCCTGGGGTTATCATGACCGCGCCGTTGTACGACACCCTGACCCAATGGGTCGGCAAGCACTATCGCGACCGCCTGAGCGAAAGCGACCTGGCGGACCCGCAACTGCTGCTTGAGTGCCGGACGGCACTGGATGAACTGACGCAAATCCTTAAACTGGGCGCGGTTTATCCCTTCCAGATCAATTGAAAGCCAGCGCCCGGCGATCCCGGGCGCGCAGCTTTACCCCAGATGAGAACCGACCCATGAGCGATACCCTGCAGCTGATCCTTGAAGACACCGACGGCACTCAGCTGGAAACGTCCTGCACCCGTTTCGCCGTGCTGTGGCAGGGCAAGGAAGTGTGGATCCAGCAGGACGGCCGCGGCCAGCTGCTGATCGGCGTGGATGTGGAAGAAGGCGATGCGGAATACGCCAGCCTGCTGCTGCGCCCACTGGCGACCAACCTGGTCAGCCTGCAACTGGAAATGGAGCCGGCCGATGCCGGTGACGATGATCACGTGCATGGCCCTGACTGCGGCCACGCCCACTAAGGAAGTCCGCTCTATGCTCGCCCTCGGCAAACTGCTTGAACTGACCCTCGCCGGCCGTGAACCGGCGGAGAAGACTCAACTGACTGTCGACGGCGTGCGCATGCGCTGGCTGAGCGAGGGGGCGCTGGAAGTGCGGCCGCCCGAGGCTCGCGATAACGGCCTGGACCTGCTGCTGTCAGCGGGAATCCATGGCAACGAGACGGCTCCCATCGAGCTGCTCGACCGCTTGTTGCATGACATCGCCCGGGGCGATCTGAAGCCCCGCGCACGTATCCTGTTCCTGTTCGGCAACCCCGAGGCCATGCGCCGCGGCGAGCGTTTTGTCGAACAGGACGTCAACCGGCTGTTCAATGGCCGGCATGAATCGAGCAGTGGTTTCGAAGCCCTGCGCGCTTGTGAACTGGAGCGATTGGCGGCGAGCTTCTTCAGCCAGCCCGATCGCCAGCGCCTGCACTACGACCTGCACACGGCAATCCGCGGCTCGAAGATCGAGCAGTTTGCCCTGTACCCATGGAAGGACGGGCGTCAGCATTCACGCCGTGAGCTGGCCCGCCTGCGGGCTGCCGGTATGGAAGCGGTGCTGTTGCAGAACAAGCCTTCCATCGTCTTCAGTGCCTACACCTACGATCAGCTGGGGGCCGAGTCCTTCACCCTGGAGTTGGGCAAGGCACGGCCATTCGGGCAGAACCAGGGGGTCAATGTCGAACTCCTGGAAACCCGGCTCAAGCAGATCATCGACGGTAGCGAACCACCTGCGGAGCAGGACAGCCTCGACGGGTTGCAGTTGTTCAGCGTGGCTCGGGAAGTCATCAAGCACAGCGACAGCTTCCACCTGCATCTGCCGGCAGACATCGAGAACTTTTCCGAACTGGAAGTGGGTTACCTGCTGGCCGAGGATATCGCCCAGACCCGCTGGGTCATCGAGGAGACGGGGGCACGGATCATTTTTCCCAATCCCAAGGTGAAGAACGGCTTGCGCGCAGGGATTCTGATTGTGCCGGCCACGGCCGACGGCCTGGCCTGAGGTTCGCCGGCAAGCCGGGCCCCCGCAGGAGCCGGCTTGCCGGCGATACCGCTACCGCTTAAACCGCTACCGCACGCTGCTCGTTACGGCGCAGGGCGCGGACCTTCTGCAGGGTGTCGGCACAGGTTCTCGCCGCTTCCTGGCCTTTGTGCACGAAGTGCTCGAAGAAGAACTTCTGATGCTCTTCACCCGCATGGAAATGATGCGGGGTCAGCACCACCGAAAAGACAGGCACTTCGGTTTCCAGTTGCACTTGCATCAGGCCGCTGATGACCGACTGGGCGACGAACTCGTGACGGTAGATGCCACCGTCCACCACCAGGCCGGCAGCAACGATCCCGGTATAACGACCGGATTTGGCCAGCAGTTTGGCGTGCAGCGGGATTTCGAAGGCGCCGCCGACTTCGAAGAAGTCGATATCGGATTCCTGATAGCCCTGGGCGAGCATTTCAGTGACGAAGCCCTGACGGCTCTGATCGACGATTTCCTTGTGCCAGCAGGCCTGGATAAAGGCGACGCGCTCGTTGGGGTGGTGTTTGCTTTTGCTATCGATTGCAGTGGGTTGCATCTGTTCTGACTCCTGTTTGTGTGAAAAACAGGGCATATATGAATCGAATGGGATTTAAGGGTGCGCGCAGAACGGTCGTGGATTTCCCACGAACTGCCCGGCAACGGCCCTTTGGCGCCAATCCCGTTCTCTCTTCATCCGGACTATGACCGTCGGCCCCGGAATCACACCGGGTCTGCTGACCTTGTCGTCACCTGTGGCCAAGCCACCGGTCTCGCCAAGCGCTCGCGGGCTATGCGCATTGCACGCAATTACCGCCGGTGGGGAATTGCACCCCGCCCTGAGAACGTTTGCCCGCAATTTTTCGCGGGCGGTGAGTTTTTAACACAGATCCTCGCGAGACGCATCGCACCTTTTGGATAATTCTCATCGGATTTTTCAACGCCAGACTCAGGCTTTTCTACAGTTGTTGCTTGATTATTGCCGGCCATGGCCGCAGTTTCGTTTCGAAAGGGAGTTCCCCCTGTTCAAGAGCGGACCTTGCAGGTCCCACAGCCGAGGCCAGATGTGATGAGCGTGATCGATCTTCGTAGTGACACCGTGACCCAGCCGACCCCTGGCATGCTCGATGCCATGGCCAGTGCGCCCACCGGGGATGATGTGTACGGCGAAGATCCGACAGTCAATCGGTTGGAAGGTGAATTGGCGCGGCGCCTGGGTTTTGCTGCGGCGCTGTTCGTGCCCTCGGGCACCATGAGCAACCTGCTGGCCTTGATGGCTCACTGTGAGCGGGGCGACGAGTACATCGTCGGGCAACAGGCCCATACCTATAAATATGAAGGCGGGGGCGCGGCGGTACTCGGCTCTATCCAGCCCCAGCCACTGGAATTGCAGGCTGACGGTTCGCTGGACCTTGTCCAGGTGGCTGCGGCCATCAAGCCCGATGACTTTCATTTTGCCCGCACCCGCCTGCTGGCCCTGGAAAACACCATGCAGGGCAAGGTGCTGCCCTTGGCCTACCTGGCACAGGCGCGGGCCTTTACCCGGGAACACGGGCTGGCCCTGCATCTGGATGGCGCGCGGCTGTACAACGCAGCGGTCAAGCTGGGGGTGGATGCACGGGTGATTGCCGAGCATTTCGATTCGGTGTCGGTGTGCCTGTCCAAAGGTCTAGGTGCGCCGGTGGGCTCGGTGCTGTGTGGCTCGGTGGAACTGATCGCCAAGGCCCGGCGCCTGCGCAAGATGGTCGGTGGCGGCATGCGCCAGGCAGGCGGTTTGGCGGCAGCGGGGCTGTATGCCCTGGACCATCAGGTACAGCGTCTGGCCGACGACCACGCCCATGCACAATTGCTGGCCGATGGCCTGCGGCGGGTGGGCTACAGTGTCGAGCCGGTGCAGACCAACATGGTGTATGTAGAGATGGGGGATCGGGCCGAGGCGCTCAAGGCGTTCGCCGCCGAGCGCGGGATCAAGCTCAGCGCCGCATCACGGTTGCGTCTGGTCACTCATCTGGACGTCAGCGCCGGGCAAATCGAGCACGTGCTGAGCACTTTTGCCGAGTTTTCCCGTAACTGACAGTGTTCTCCGTCCAATTGACTGTTTGTATCGTACAAACACGCTGTACCTAGTGATTAACGCCGATATAATGCGGCCCTTTGCCGTCGTTTCGTCTGTTGACGTTGCGCACAGGCCTTTGGCCGCAGTCTCCGTGGAAGAACCTAATGAAAAGCGCAGAAATCCGTGAAGCCTTCCTCCGCTTCTTCGAAGAGCAAGGCCACACCCGTGTAGCCTCCAGCTCCTTGATCCCAGGCAACGACCCCACCCTGCTGTTCACCAACGCGGGGATGAACCAGTTCAAGGATTGCTTCCTGGGGCAGGAAAAGCGCGCCTATACCCGCGCTGTCAGCAGCCAGAAGTGCGTCCGCGCCGGCGGCAAGCACAACGACCTGGAAAACGTCGGTTATACCGCTCGTCACCACACCTTCTTCGAAATGCTGGGCAACTTCAGCTTCGGTGACTACTTCAAGCGTGATGCGATCACCTTCGCCTGGACCTTCCTGACCTCCGACAAGTGGCTCAACCTGCCCAAGGAAAAGCTCTGGGTCACGGTGTATGCCACCGACGACGAGGCCTACGACATCTGGACCAAGGAAGTCGGCGTACCCGCCGAGCGCATGGTGCGTATCGGCGACAACAAGGGCGCGCCTTACGCTTCCGACAACTTCTGGACCATGGGCGATACTGGCCCGTGCGGCCCTTGCACCGAGATTTTCTACGATCACGGCGCCGATATCTGGGGCGGCCCGCCCGGCTCGCCTGAAGAGGACGGCGACCGTTACATCGAAATCTGGAACAACGTGTTCATGCAGTTCAACCGCACCGCCGATGGCGTGTTGCACCCGCTGCCCGCGCCGTCGGTGGACACCGGCATGGGCCTGGAGCGGATCAGCGCGGTGCTGCAGCACGTGCACTCGAACTATGAGATCGACCTGTTCCAGAGCTTGCTGGATGCGGCAGCCAAGGCCATCGGCTGCACCAACGATGCCCAGGCTTCGCTAAAAGTGGTGGCGGACCATATTCGTTCCTGCGGCTTCCTGATTGCCGACGGCGTACTGCCCTCCAACGAAGGCCGTGGCTATGTGCTACGCCGGATCATTCGCCGCGCTTGCCGTCACGGCAACAAACTGGGCGCCAAGGGCAGCTTCTTCTATCAGATCGTTGCCGCCCTGGTTGCCGAGATGGGCGAAGCCTTCCCGGAGCTGAAGTCCCAGCAGGCGCACATCGAGCGTGTGCTCAAAGCCGAAGAAGAGCAGTTCGCCAAGACCCTGGAGCAGGGCTTGAAGATCCTCGAGCAGGACCTGGCCGAGCTCAAGGGCTCGGTGGTGCCGGGCGACGTGGTGTTCAAGCTGTACGACACCTACGGTTTCCCGATGGACCTGACTGGCGATATCGCCCGCGAGCGCAACCTGACTCTCGACGAGGAAGGCTTCGAGCGCGAAATGGAAGCCCAGCGTGTGCGTGCCCGCTCCGCCAGTTCTTTCGGCATGGACTACAACAGCCTGGTCAAGGTCGACGTGGCCACCGAGTTCACCGGTTACCACGCCACCAGCGGTTCGGCGAAAGTGGTTGCTCTTTATAAGGAAGGGCAATCGGTCGACGTGCTGAGCGAAGGCGAAGAGGGTGTGGTGGTTCTTGACCAGACTCCGTTCTATGCCGAATCCGGCGGCCAGATCGGTGACTGCGGTTATCTTCAGGCTGGCAACGCGCGTTTCGACGTGCGCGACACCACCAAGACCGGCGGTGCCTTCCTGCACCATGGCGTGCTGGCCAAGGGTAGCCTGACTGTTGGTGCGCCGGTTGAAACCCAGGTCGACGCGCAAGTGCGCCACGCGACCTCGCTGAACCACTCGGCCACCCACTTGCTGCACGCTGCGCTGCGCCAGGTATTGGGCGAACACGTACAGCAGAAGGGCTCGCTGGTGGACAGCCAGCGCCTGCGTTTCGACTTCAGCCACTTCGAGGCGATCAAGCCCGAGCAGATCAAGGCGCTGGAAGACATCGTCAACGCCGAGATTCGCAAGAACACCCCGGTGGAAACCGAAGAAACTGATATCGATACCGCCAAGAAGAAGGGCGCCATGGCGCTGTTCGGCGAGAAGTACGGCGACAGCGTGCGCGTACTGAGCATGGGCGGCGACTTCTCGGTAGAGCTGTGTGGCGGTATCCACGCCAATCGTACCGGCGATATCGGCTTGCTGAAAATCACCAGCGAAGGCGGTGTGGCTTCCGGCGTGCGTCGTATCGAGGCAGTGACTGGTGCTGCGGCCCTGGCGTACCTGAATGCGGCGGAAGAACAACTCAAGGAAGCGGCGACCCTGGTCAAGGGCAGCCGCGACAACCTGATCGACAAGCTGTCAGCAGTGCTGGAACGCAACCGCTTGCTGGAGAAGCAACTCGAGCAGTTGCAGGCCAAGGCTGCAAGCGCCGCGGGCGATGATCTGTCCGCTCAGGCGGCAGACGTCAAGGGCGTGAAAGTGCTGGCTGCGCGTCTTGACGGCCAGGACGGCAAGGCGCTGCTGGCGCTGGTGGATCAGTTGAAAAACAAACTCGGCCGCGCAGTGATCCTGCTCGGCAGTGTCCATGAGGAAAAGGTCGTACTGGTTGCCGGTGTAACCAAGGACCTGACTGGCCAACTCAAAGCCGGTGATTTGATGAAGCAAGCCGCTGCGGCAGTGGGCGGGAAGGGCGGTGGTCGTCCAGACATGGCGCAGGGCGGCGGTGTTGATGCCGCTGCACTGGATGCCGCGCTGGCCCTGACCGTGCCATTTGTCGAGCAGGGTATTTAAGGCGCCGAGCCGGGCCCGTCGTCTAGTGGCGGGTCCTTGCGCTGTGCAGTTTGATTGTTTAACGGGCGCCCCTTTACGGGCTGAGGCGGCTTAGAAAATGGCTTTGATCGTACAGAAATTTGGAGGCACCTCGGTCGGCTCTGTCGAGCGGATCGAGCAGGTCGCCGACAAGGTGAAGAAGTTCCGCGAAGCCGGCGATGACCTGGTGATCGTGCTGTCGGCGATGAGTGGCGAAACCAACCGCCTGATCGATCTGGCCAAGCAGATCAGTGGCGAAGCCAAACCGGTTCCCCGTGAGCTGGATGTGATCGTCTCCACCGGCGAGCAAGTGACTATCGCGTTGCTGGCCATGGCGTTGATCAAGCGCGGTGTTCCGGCGGTGTCCTATACCGGTAACCAGGTGCGCATCCTCACCGACAGCGCTCACAATAAAGCGCGAATCCTGCAGATTGATGATCAGAAGATTCGTGGCGATCTGAAAGCCGGTCGTGTGGTAGTGGTTGCCGGTTTCCAGGGCGTTGACGAGCACGGCAACATCACCACCCTGGGTCGTGGTGGTTCCGACACCACCGGTGTGGCGCTGGCGGCGGCTCTGAAGGCCGATGAGTGCCAGATCTATACCGATGTGGACGGCGTCTACACCACCGATCCGCGGGTTGTGCCCAAGGCTCAGCGCCTGGACAAGATCACCTTCGAAGAGATGCTGGAAATGGCCAGTCTCGGTTCCAAGGTGCTGCAGATCCGTGCGGTCGAGTTTGCTGGCAAGTACAACGTTCCGCTGCGCGTTCTGCACAGCTTTCAGGAGGGTCCGGGCACCCTCATTACTATTGATGAAGAGGAATCCATGGAACAGCCGATCATTTCCGGCATCGCTTTCAACCGCGATGAAGCCAAGCTGACTATCCGTGGCGTGCCAGACAACCCTGGCGTGGCCTTCAAGATCCTTGGCCCGATCAGCGCGGCGAACATTGAAGTCGACATGATCGTGCAGAACGTTTCGCACGATAACACCACCGACTTCACCTTCACCGTGCACCGCAATGACTACCTGGCGGCCCAGACCGTGCTGGAAAACACCGCACGTGAAATCGGTGCCCGCGAAGTGGTAGGCGACACAGACATCGCCAAGGTATCGATCGTTGGTGTCGGCATGCGCTCCCACGCGGGCGTTGCCAGCCGCATGTTCGAGGCCCTGGCTAAAGAGAGCATCAACATCCAGATGATCTCCACTTCTGAAATCAAGGTTTCGGTGGTGATCGAGGAGAAGTACCTGGAGTTGGCGGTACGTGCGCTGCATACCGCTTTCGAGCTCGACGCTCCGGCCCGACAGGGCGAGTGATGCGTGTTTGAAAGGGCGCGGTCTGACCGCGCCCTTTGTGTTTTTGATCGGCACGGGAGAAAACTGTTCTTTTGCCCGTGCTAGTCAATACTTAGGCGTGTAGGACTGCAGCCGACCCGGTTGTAGGCCAACACCCTTTTTTTTGCAGACTGTAGTCCCTGAAAATGTAATGCGTGAGGAGAAAGGTATGCTGATTCTGACTCGTCGGTGCGCAGAAAGCCTGATCATTGGTGATGGCGAGATCACTGTGACCGTGCTCGGCGTCAAAGGTAATCAAGTGCGTATTGGTGTCAACGCCCCCAAAGAAGTGGCGGTTCACCGTGAGGAAATTTACCTGCGGATTAAGAAAGAGAAGGACGAAGAACCAAGCCATTAATTTTTATCGTTTTTTTTGTTTGCAAACGGGGAGAAAGCTGGTTAATATACGCCCCGTGTTGCGGAGAGCTGGCCGAGTGGCCGAAGGCGCTCCCCTGCTAAGGGAGTACACCTCAAAAGGGTGTCGGGGGTTCGAATCCCCCGTTCTCCGCCATTATTTGCTTAGTACGTTGTAATCTGGCTTCTTCTGTAAGTTGTTGAAATTACTAGAAAAAGTGCTTTACAAAAAGATTTAACGGCCTATAATGCGCGGCAACAAATGCACTCGTAGCTCAGCTGGATAGAGTACTCGGCTACGAACCGAGCGGTCACAGGTTCGAATCCTGTCGAGTGCACCATTTAAGAGTTAGTTACAGTTATGTAGTTAACTTGGCTTCAACCAGTTGTGGTCTGGTCTAAAAACACAAAATGCACTCGTAGCTCAGCTGGATAGAGTACTCGGCTACGAACCGAGCGGTCACAGGTTCGAATCCTGTCGAGTGCACCATACATCAGGAAGCCCGCATCGAAAGATGCGGGCTTTTTGCTTTCTGCCTTTTTTATCCTCCTTTATCTCTTTTGCCCTCCTGGGCTGGAACGGCTTTGCCCGGCGGAAGTCGAATGCAATGCCTGTGAGCCTGTCTCTCCGACTTTTTTCCTGTGCTGTGTGTTTTCTTTTTCTGTCGAGGCGTCGCAGTCTCATAGATTCGGACGTTGCTCAGCTTTATGCCGCAAGCGCTTGTTCTTGCCGCGATTTTTTAACGTTTAAAACCGTCAAGCGGTGTATGATTGCGCCCGTCAGCCCCGCCGGGGCTTGTGGAATACCTCCATGGACTTACCCAGTAGTTACTCAGTATCCCGTTTTAACAATCATGAACTGACTGATTGATCCTTCCGGCGTGCTCCTCTGCTGGGAGTGGAGTTCGCCTATGACCGAAGTAGAAGTAAAGAAAACGCAGGAAAGCCTGCAAGACCGCCTGGCTCAAGTCGTCGAGCTGCTGCAGCGCCAGCGGGTAGTTGAAGACCTGACGCACCGTCAGGAAGGCCATCATCATGACCGGGTCGAGAACCTGGTCCATCGGCAGAACCTCGTCGAGTTGCAACGCAAGCTCGATGATCTGCACTCTGCTGACGTTGCCTACATCCTTGAAGCCTTGCCTCTGGAAGAGCGTCTGACCGTCTGGCAGTTGGTCAAGGCCGAGCGTGACGGCGACATCCTCCTCGAAGTATCCGATTCCGTACGTGAAACCCTGATCGCCGACATGGACGATCACGAGCTCCTGGCTGCCGCCAAGGAGATGGACGCTGACGAACTTGCTGACCTGGCCCCCGAGCTGCCGCGAGACGTCGTCCATGAGCTGATGGAGGCTCTCGACGGCCAGCAGCGTGAGCGCGTTCGCTCCGCGCTGTCCTATGACGAGGAGCAGGTCGGTGCGCTGATGGACTTCGAGATGGTGACTATCCGCGAGGATGTCAGCCTGGAAGTGGTCCTGCGTTATCTGCGTCGCCTGAAAGAATTGCCAAGCCACACCGACAAACTGTTCGTGGTGGACTACGACGGCGTGCTCAAAGGGGTGCTGCCGATCAAGCGTCTGCTGGTCAATGACCCGGACAAGCAGGTCGCCGAGGTCATGGCCAGTGATCCGGTGAGTTTTCACCCTGATGAAGACGCCTACGACGCGGCTCAGGCGTTTGAGCGTTATGACCTGATTTCGGCCCCTGTGGTCGACAAGAACGACAAGTTGATCGGCCGTTTGACCATCGACGAAATGGTCGACCTGATTCGTGAGGAAAGTGAGACTGAAGTCCTCAACATGGCCGGTCTGCGGGAAGAGGAAGACATCTTCGCCTCGGTCTGGAAATCCCTGCGCAACCGTTGGGCCTGGCTGGCGATCAATCTGATTACTGCGTTTGTCGCGTCCCGGGTGATTGGCCTGTTCGAGGGCTCGATTGAAAAGCTGGTGGCGTTGGCGGCCCTGATGCCCATCGTTGCAGGTATCGGTGGCAACTCGGGTAATCAGACTATCACCATGATTGTCCGGGCAATGGCCCTGGACCAGGTGAGCACTGGCAACACCTCGCGCTTGATGCGTAAAGAGCTGGCAGTAGCCCTGATCAATGGCCTGGTCTGGGGTGGGGTGATCGGTGTCGTGGCGTACATGCTCTACGGGAGCTGGTCGCTGGGGGTGGTCATGACGGCTGCCATGACCTTGAACCTGCTGCTGGCGGCGCTGATGGGGGTTCTGATCCCTATGACCCTGGCGCGCCTGGGGCGTGATCCGGCGATGGGCGCTAGCGTGATGATCACCGCCATGACTGACAGTGGCGGCTTTTTCATCTTTCTCGGCCTGGCGACCATTTTCCTGCTTTGAGCCGTTCTTCCCTGTTGGTTACCGACGAAGCGCCTAAATGGCGCTTCGCTGCTTTTGGCGGGGCAAAAAAAAGCCAGCGACTAGGCTGGCTTGAGCTTGCGAGATGCAATCAGGTGGCGTCTGCGGCCATTTCAGCGTCATGGGCGATCAGCGAAACCAAAGCGTTTTGCTGGCGATGTGAGAGTTGGCGGAAACGTTGAAGCAGTTCGCGCTCATGCAAGGACAGTTCGGGGCTGTCCAGGCGCATGCTCAGCTCTTCACCCAAGGCGCCTTCCTGAATAAGACTCTGTTCCAGGCGCGCGATGATTTCGGAGTTCATGCTGCGGTGATGATTGCGAGCCACCTCGGCAATGCGTTCACGCATCCCGTCGGGTAGACGTACGACGAACTTGTCAGCCGTACGGCTGGAATAAATTGCCTGTTTCAATGGGCGCATATATTTAACCGGTTAGTTCAGGGGGAGCGGTTCTCGGAATTGGCCGCGGGCTGTCTTTTAGGACAAGCCTGAATGCCAAATGTTCAACCTGAATTGTTAAGAGGCCCGCATCATGCCTCAAAATTGCCAGATCCTTGGCGTCAATTCTGTGACAAATATTGAACTGGATAAAGGCGTTATGCCAGCACCAATTATCAGAAATGCGGACTGGTTTGAAAAGTTCGTCGGGTCCGCGTTGCTGGCCGCATTCTCCCATCCTGCGGGAGTGTCAGTGCACCGACGAAGGTGCATGCTATGCGGGTGAAAGTGTAATCCCTACCTGTCAGAGGATAGTGGCAAATGGCCAATTTACTAGTTGTGCTCTGCGGAGCAGCCACCCATGCCGGGTAGGTTGATCTACTTGATGGGGCCTTCAGGGGCCGGCAAGGATAGCCTGATTGATGCGGCCCGGCAGCCTTTAAGTGCGTTGGGCTGTGAAGTGGCAAGAAGGGTGATCACGCGCTCTGCCGAGTCGGTGGGAGAGGAGGCGATTGAGGTCACCGCCGAGGAGTTCGCGAGACGAGTAGGCCGGGGGGATTTCGCTTTGTTCTGGCAGGCCAATGGCCTGGGTTATGGGATTCCTGTGGTGATCGATAGCTGGTTGGCGCAGGGGCGCAATGTCCTGGTCAACGGGTCCAGAGGCTATCTGTCCAGGGCGCGAGCTCGGTATCCCGATCTGATTCCGATAGTTCTGACGGTTGATAACGAAGTATTACGCCGTCGCTTGCTGCGTCGGGCCAGGGAAAGCCTGCCGGAGATAGAAGAGCGCCTGCAGCGTAATGAACAGTTTGCCCATGCCGGCTGGCTGGATGAGGAGGGAGTGGTTCGCCTGGATAATTCTGCCGAATTACAGGTTACCTTGAGGCGCCTCTTAGGCATATTGCAAGAGCACGGTATCAGCGCAATACAGGGTCGAACTTGATCTTGCGGCCAGCCAGCAGTGCCAGCAGGAACAGGCCGAACAGTGAGCCGCTGATGATCAGTGGCGCGCTGCCCAGAGGTTCTTCAGGCAGGAACACAGCGGCAATGGCGCTGAGTAGCGTCAGAACAAGCAGGCTTTTGGCAGCGGTGGACATAAATGGCTCCTGTAGTCTCGGTCTCAAAATACCCAGCGTTCAGTGGATGCGGCGGCTGGCTGTTGCGAGGCTTTTCCCTGGGTAACCCGGGTCACTGAGCCAGGCTCAATCTGGGTGTTCATGACTGCCAGCTGGGGTGCCTGGCGTTGCTGGTAATGGGCGAAGGATGACCCGCCAGGGGCAGCGTCATCTGCAGGTTGAAAGTGAAAGGCCGCCAGTACGGCGATGGCAATCGCATTCAAGAGCAACAGAGCGCTATTCATGGGCGGCATCTCCTCAGTGTTTATCCACTAATTAAGCAGCCTGCGTGCCAAGAGTTTACCTGGCGATAAAGTCTTTAAAAACAATATGTTGAGCTGATTTTTAAAGTCTCTTGAATTGCATTTTGCAATGATGGCTTTTTGCAGTGATGCAATTTGCACGACGCGGCATCGAAGCCGCGGGGCGAGCCTGATGCTTCCTGCAAAAAGCCCTATGGATCACATGACAAATGCAGCCTTGGCCGTTAACATGCACGCCGTCCTCCGCGCCGTGCCGCAATGGCGCTCGCTGTTTTGTCTCAGTAGCTCAATTGGATAGAGCATCCCCCTCCTAAGGGGAAGGTTGGCAGTTCGAACCTGCCCTGGGACACCATACAAATCAATACTTTCAGCGACTTTCCTCTCTACTCAAAAGTCACCATGGGTGCAGGGTGGGTGCAATGGCACTCAGTCCTTTGCGAAATTACGAGCAACGCCAGCCTCGGAAATTGCAAGGTGATCTGACTCAGGAAGCCCGTGTAGCTCTCCCACATAACGCATAAACTCCCGAAACTGCTCTTTTGCTTTGTATGCTCAAGCCTTGTTCAGCTGGGCATACTCAAAAAAGCCGTTTAGCCCCGGACATTTTCGATATAGTGGCTCATAGCTACCAATTGGCTTGGGGGCTCAGGTTTTATTGAGGTTTAGGATTTGTTAAAGCGCAATTTGTTAGTTCCAGCCGTCTCCTTGATCGTTACTGCCTTTCTCGCTGGATGCTCTTCACATCAGGGTGCGACTCCAGCAAAGCCGGTTAAAAAGCCTGTTGTTCTGATTGCGGACGAACACAATTCAAAGGTCATTTTCAAAGCGGTCAGTATTGAATCGCCTGTGACGTTTCAGATTGGGAAGCCGGGAAGTCTGAGCAGCGTAGGTGCTGTATACAACGATGCTCAAGAACGGCAGATGCCGGCGTTTGCTAGGGGGCTATATAAAGGGCTCGCTCGGGGGATGCATGGTGCTAGGCCGAGCCGAGAGATTTTGGTGCCAGCAGGTCAGGTGACGGAGGTTGAAGGTGAAGCAACTTGGCGAAACAACATTGGAACGACTTATCGGATAGAAAAATGCGGCCCTTTGTCTCGCACCTTTCTCGCGCAGCCGAATAAGACATATCTGGTTGAGTTCGATTTGCAGAATTTCTCGGTCTGCACCCAGAAGATTTTCGATATCTCCCAGAAAGGGCAGAAAGATCTGATCTCACCTGCCGCTCATTAGTCGCTGGAGTTGCTTTACCGCGTACCGGTGTTAGTGCTTGGTAGGTGTTTTCATCTTGCGTCTCTCACATTGCTGCTACATCTGATCTTCGGCGTAGATTCAACGGCTCTGCTGAAGACGCCACTGATGGAGCCCATTTTGCGATTGACCGTCGACGGCTTGTTGCCTGACTGCATCCATCCTGTACGGATCTGGTCCAGGTCACGGCCGGTGATTGCGTCGAGGCGCTGTGACATGATCGTGTCGAAGTTGCAGCTCAGGGTGTGCTGGGTCTTCTTGTGGCCTTTGTGGTGAGTCTTGAACCACGGCATATAGGTGTCTTCGATGAACTCCCGTAGAGAGGGTAGGGCGGTTCCTCTGCGCTTTTGGGTAACGGCAAGTGGTTCGCCAAGCGCTCGAGCTTCTGCGAGATACTGAGTTGCCTCGGTCCTGGCTTGGTCTAGGGTGAGAATGCCTACTCGCCCCAGTGTCTTCTTGCGGCCGCGGGCCCAGGACACAACGTACGATTTCGCGCCGGCCGCAGTCACCCGAACGAATAGGCCCGTGACGGTGGTGTCGTGAACCTCATATTCGCTGCCAGTGACCTGCAGCGAGGTAAGCAGTTTTGCCGTTAGCTTCTCTTTCAATTTGTTCCCATGGGTGCATGGTGGGTGCAAAAAGAACTATACGGCGTCGTTTTTACGGACACAACCGGACGCTAAGCCCAATAAACACTGGGTTTGGCCAAGCGGGCTGGCGTCTCTAATGACCCTCCTAAGGGGAAGGTTGGCAGTTCGAACCTGCCCTGGGACACCATATAATTCGTATCTTTCTGGGCTGATCCCTGCGCGGTTGATCTGTTCTTGGACCCCGGAGCGAAAGAATAAAGAAAAGCCCCACCGGGCGATCCTCCGGCGGGGATTTTTTGATTTCTTCTATCCGAGGGGCACGTTAAATAACGCTCCCTTTTTCTTGTATTGGTGCCAGCCTGACCAGCGTGGGGCTACGTGCTTGTGCACAGGGCCACAGTGAGTGTTTTTGATGGCCTGCAAGGATTCACGTTGTTTTGCTGATCTGGCTGCTTGTCGCCAGGGCCAGAAATATCAATCCGCTACCGGACAGAGCGCCGGCAATCCCTTCCAGTCGACGCTTGCCCACACTCCGCTGCCGGGTGCAAGCAACTGGCTCAGCTTCGCTTCATTGAATGAAGTTCCCAGCGAATCGGCCCTGAATGCGGCTATCCATTGCTGGCGGCCCAGCATGAAGGCCTTGCCGAAGTCTTCCCAATCGTTGAAGCAGTCCTGGGCCCGTTGGGCGTTGAGCAGCATGATGCGCCACCCTGTTTCAGGTTCGAGCCAGCTCATCAACATGGCGCAACGGACAAAAAATGCGCTGCGCACGCAGGCGAAGGCCATGGCTGCTCGCGGGTCGTCACTGGGATTCAGGCCATGCAGGTCAATACGAAACCACTGGCGCTCCAGGGTGCCATTGAGGTGGGCGCAGACTTCGTCGTCGGTGGCGTTGCTGCGAAAACCGATCTGGTGCAGCAACGAGGCCCGCAGGGTGCTTTTCGCCTGATCCATGAAGTGGGTGGTATCGGGGTCGTAGAAACCGGTCATTCCGGTGGCATCGACCATGGGTTGTGCCAGTGTCAGTGCCCAACGCTTACGTGGTGTGAATACCACCAGGGATGTTCCCGACGGGCGGCGAAAGTGACGCCAGCCCAGCCAGGCGCCGAATAGCACGACAATTACCGTCATCATCTGCGTATTACCTGCTTCTGTTTTGCCATGTGCTGATTTCTTCGGCCAGGGATGGGGACATATCTGACCAGGGCACGCCTTCGGTCCGATACTGCGGGTCCTCGGCCTGACGTGGTGGCAAGGGGGTTTTCTTGAAGATGTGGCGGGTGGCGTACTTGACGGTCGGCGCCTGGGGCGCGACCTCCAGCAGCAGGTCGGACTGGCGTGCCGCGACCAGCCATTCGACCATGGCCGAAGGGGCTTCCAGCCGTCGGAACAACTGTGGGTAACGGGCTACCAGACGGGTCTGGGTTTGAGGGTCGCTGACTTCTTCGATACGCAGCCAACCCGCCTCGGTACGCACTATGCCGATGGCAATGCAGTCGGCCGGGGTCTGTTGGTCGGTACCCAGGGTGTTGAGAAAGCGCAGCAGGTCGTGGAAATAACGTTCGACGGGCGGGCGGTTCTGCTTGCCTTTGACCTGCTCCACCGTCAGTGCACCGTCGTCCTGGATGATCAGGCTGACGGTGATGTGGGGTTGGCCTTGAGCATCGCGCAGGCTGAACACGCGCATGCCCTGCTGTTCCACCGCTTCGGCGTAACGCTCGCCGTAGCCGCCGGTCAGGGCCCGACGGTCGGCGAACTGCCCGAGGCAATGGCGCATCACGTAGCTTTCAAAAGCCATCTCGGCCCGCAACAGCGGGCTTTGCGGGCGCAGTTCGACCCAGGTGTGCTCGGCACAGGTAAGGGTCACGGTCAGGGCTTGGGCAGAGCTCTGGCGCCATCCCTGATCGACCCGGGCCGCCATTTGTGCATGCTCCCTTTCCCACAATGCCAGCGCTTGCGGGCAAGTGATGCGATCCAGCTTGCCCTCAAGAGCCGTGCCTTTGCGTGAGGTCAGGAACTCCACCAGTTGGGCTTCCTGGTGCAGCAGCTGCGGCTCCTGCGGGTCGATCCAGACCAGGGGCGCCAGGGCTTTGGCGGGGTCTTCGGATTGCGCCTTGGCAGCGCGCTCGAAATAGCCGTTCACCCAGGCCGGCACCGAGTCGCTACCCAGGGCCGTACAGGCGTCATCCAGGGACTGGATGCGTCGTGCCGGTTCGAAGTTGCCTACCAGATGGCGATAGAAGTGGTTCAACAGCCAACCCTGCACTGCTTGCTCGTCCCTGCGCTGCTGGCTGCGCTGGGTGATACCGCGTTTCTGTTCATCGGCATTGAGCAGGTTGCGCGGGGCGTAGCTGGGGCTGCGCTTGTCGGCGCTTACTTCCATATCTGCCACCAGTTTTTCTTGCCAGCCGGTTGAGCCGGGGCTTGCAGCTCGCTCAGGATTTGCTCGATCCGGGCACGGCACCGGATGTCGTAGTCATCGTCCGGGGCACACAGGGCCAGGGTGCGTGCGCAGTAGTCAATGGCTTCGGCGGCGCGCCCCCGGGCCTTGAGGAAGTCCACCGAGGCGGACATGACCGAGACCTCGTTCAGGGACAGTACCGCCGGCTGGTAACGCTGCCAGAGGCTGTCGGCGTTGTCCGGATGGGCATGGGCCAGGTAGCGTGCGACCTGGATCCGGGCAAACAGCGCCGAGCTGTCCAGTTGCTGATCGCTGACGCCTTGCTCTTCCTGCCACTTGAGCAGGCGTTCGAGCCAGATGAGGATCTCATTGTCGCGATCGAGCTTGTACAGGGCGTACGCCACCGAGGCTACGTATTCATCCGGGTTGTGGCGGCTGTAGCCGAACTCGGCCGAATAATGCCAAAGCTGTTCCGCGGCATCGATAATGCCGGGCAGATCCTCCAGGCTGATACGCGCACTGAGCAGCCCGTTGTAGTGTTCGGCGAACGGGCTGGCGGCGATGCCCCGTGTATGCAGTTCGATGGCGTCTTCGTAGCGAATCGGGTTGTAGTAGCGGTAGTTGATCGCCAGGTTGTTGCAGAGCATGGAATACAGGTGCGCGCAGGCATCGTACGGGTGGCCGCTGCCGCTGGCGAAATAGCGCTCCATATGGGCCTGGCCCTGCTCATAGGCATCTCTCTGGGCTTCGCGCAGCAACGAATAGGCCTGGTCCCGGGCGTCCGGGGGCAGTTTGTCGGCTTCTGCTTCGGCCAGGTCTTCAATGCCCAGTGCGTAGTTGTAGGCGTGCTTGCCGCAGGACAGGACGGGCTTGGGCGCTTTGAGTGCCTCGATAATCCCCTGGCTGTTGATCCGAGCGGCAAACAGCGAAAACGCACTGCGGTTGTCTTGCATGCGGCCTGCCTGGATGGCGTTTTGCAGCAGGCTGGCTTCAGTGGCCGCATCGATCAGGCCGTGCTCAGCGTCATGCACGGCTGCCAGGCGGGTGATCCAGGGGTGATCGGGCGCGCGACGCACCGCTTCTGCACGAGCTTCGGTATACAGCGCGTCGCTAGCTTGCAGGTCCTCCATGGCCAGGGAGAGTGCGGCCAGCAGTGGCGTGGTGGCAGACTCGCTGGTTTCGATGCTTGGCAGTGCTTGCAGGAAACTCTGCAGCACTTCCTCGGTGATACAGGCACGCATCACGCAAATCGGCCACCAGGCACTGCGCTCATCAGGGTCTTGCAGGCGATCGAGTACCAGGCGGGCGGTGGCAGGCCATAGCTCGGTTTGCCGGTCATAGACATCGATGAATGCGCGAAATCCGGCTTCGTCGATGCGGCCAGCTTCCATCAGCCAGGGCAATTCGTATTCGATAAAGTTGTTGCCGCCGTCGGAATCCAGGCTCAGGGCTGCGGCATTGCAGATCTTCAGGGCGCCGGCCAGGTCGCCCTGGGCGTGCAGGGCGCGGGCCGCCAAGCGTGCAGTGCGCACTTCCCATTCGCGGCGCTGGGGCAGGGAGCGGCCAGTGGTCAGTTGCGCGATGGGTTGCTCGAACAGTGCCAGGCGCAGCGGAATGATCTCGATCAGCGAGTTGCCCAACCACAGCCAGTCGCCTTCATCGATATCCTGGTCCGGGCCGGCGGTACGTACGGCGTTGACCGCCTCCAGGGCTGCACTACGGGCCTCTTCATTGCGGTCGTGGTAGGCCAGGACTCGGGCGCGGCGCTGATACTGATCGGCGGCATCCCAGGCACGCAGGGCCGCGCGGGCAGGGTTGCCCAAGGTCAGGGCGTAGCGCACTTCGATGGTTTTCAGTGCTATTTCACAACTAGCGCGTTCCAGATCGTCGAAGATCCGATAGCGGCGGTAATGCTCGACATTGAAATCCAGGGTTTGCGTGGCCATCTGTTCGAGCTGTCCGAGCACTTCGATCAGGGTTGGCTCGTCATCGAGGTAGTTGGCGACCCGCAGGCGCAGGATAGCCAGGTTCATCATCAGCTCGGCGCGGGCCGACTCTGGGGCGGCTTGTACAAGAGCGTCGCCATCCCGATCGATGACGGCCCGGGCTGCCGCTGAATCACCGGCCTGCATCCACAGGGTGTGCAGGCGGTCGATGGACGCCAGGGAGTCGGCCTGCAGCGGTTGTGCCTGCAACTGAGCCAGCAGGGCATCGGTTTCCTGTTCTTGCTGTTGCGCCTCCAGGCGGTCCATGAACTGTTCCAGTTCAATGCCGGTTATCGCACTGCTGTTATGCGCCATCGTTAACTCCATTTGATAATGACCTGCGCATCACGTGATGCACTGCCTGGCAGACCGGCACTTCCTCGTCGTTGGTACCTCCGTGGGGTGTCATGCCGATCCTTCGACACCCGGGTCGCAAGCCTGCGACGCTTGCGACTGATGGACCCTTTATTGCGCGGCAGACCCTCTGCAATGCAGGGGCATTTCCGGCAAGAAACGATCGAGGCTGTGAGGCGCTGCACGCTATCAGGTGATGTTTCAGAATCCAAGGTTTGAGCGTGCAAACGGGCCTCTTTTACGGCTGAGTACACGGGCTGGTCGAGACTTGTGTAATCCGCGGTGAAATGCCGCCCGTCGGCTATAAGGGAATGCGTAATCCGGCCGATAACCTCAGTGGACAATTGTGTTCCCAAGTGGCGGCCTGGATCACAGGCCGGCCGGAAAGTGCTTGATAGCCCGTGGCCAGCAGCTATTATCTGCGCGCCAAAAACAGGCTGCGAAGCCGGGTGGGTCCTGCTGTCTTTGGATTGATCTTCTTACTTGCCTGGAATCTTCGATGCTGGCGTACCACCAAAAGAGCTTTTTGATCGTCGATGATTTCTCGGACTTCCGCAGTTCGGTGCGTTCGATGCTGCGTGAGCTGGGCGTCAAGGATGTAGACACCGCCGACACTGGCGAGCAGGCCCTGCGCATGTGCGCGCAGAAGCGCTACGACTTCATCCTCCAGGACTATCACCTGGGCGACGGCAAGAAAAACGGCCAGCAGGTGCTCGAAGACCTGATGCTGGAAAAGCTCATCAGCCATGAGAGCGTGTTCCTCATGGTCACCGCCGAGAGCAGCCAGGCCATGGTGCTCAGTGCCCTGGAGCATGAGCCCGATGCCTACCTGACCAAGCCTTTCAACCGCTCCGGTCTGGCCCAGCGCCTGGAGCGCCTGCAGCAGCGCAAGACGTTGCTCAAACCCATTCTCCAGGCCCTTGACCGGGGCAAGCCGGTGGAGGTGCTCAACGCCTGCATCGCCCTGTGCAAGCAGGACCCGCGTTATGCGCCGTTGTGCCTGCGCTACCGCGCCGATGCCCTGCGCGACATGCATCAGAACGAGGCCCTGGAGCGCCTGTACAACAGCATCCTGGCGGACCGGCCACTGCCCTGGGCCTACGTCGGGCTGGGGCGCCTGCTGTTCAAGCGCGGGCAGGTTGGCGAGGCCAAGGCGGTCTATGAAAAGGCCTTGAAGGCCTTTCCGATGATGCCGGGCCTCTACGACGGGCTGGCAGAGGTGCTGGTAGCCGAAGGCGATACCCAGCGGGCCCAGAACGTGCTGGAAGAGGCGGTGCGCCTTTCTCCCCTGGCCGTGCGGCGCCAGGCATTGCTGGGCAAGCTGGCCATGGCCAACGAAGACTTTGACAGCGCCTCCCGGGCCTATCGCCAAGCGGTGTCCCAGGGCGCGCAGTCGCGTTTCAAGGACCCGGAAAGCAACCTCGGGCTGGCCCATGCCCTGATCAGCAAGGGCAGCGAGAGGGGCCTGGACACGCGCACCCGGCTGGAAATCAACCAGACCCTGAGTGCGGTGGCCAAGGAGAATCCCACTGACCCGGGCCTGCAGATTCGCGCGCGGCTGATGAAGGCCACGAGTCTGTTGCTCAATGATGCCGAGACCGCGGAAAAACTCACCGAGCAGGCGTTGCTGCGCCTGGACGGCATGGAGCAGTTCATGAGCCCCGAAGCGGCGCTGCTGGTGGCCAAGCAACTGCAGATGCTGGGGCAGGCCAGTGCCGGTGCTTCGATGCTCAAGAACTGTGCGGAGATCTATGGTGATGATCCGAAGGTCATGCAGAACATCGCCAAGCTGACCGACGACCCGACTATCCTCAGTTCTTCCAATGCCGCCGCCGATATCAACCGTCAGGGCGTGCGCAGCTACAAGGGCGGCAACCTCGCGGAAGCGCGGGAGTTGTTCCGCAAGGCCCTGGCCATGCAACCGAAGAACATCAGTATTGCCCTGAACATGGCCCAGTCGCTGCTGCACGGCGCCGACGCCAATCCGGACGCGGCACTCCTGGAAGAATGCCGGGCGTGCCTTAAATTGGTGGGCATGATGCCCGATACCGACGCGCGTTATCCGCGCTATCAGAAGCTGCGAAGCAAGGCGTTTGGCCAATGATCGAAAAGCAACAGGCGCTCGACTTTTCCACGGTGATCGCCTCCACCGTACATGACATGAAGAACTCCCTGGCCATGCTGATGCAGGCTCACGCCCAGTGGCTGGCGCGCTTGCCCGAGCAGCAGAATGCGCCAGAGCAGGGGGTGATCGACTATCAGTTCGCCCACCTCAACGGCATGCTGGTGCAACTGCTGGGGCTGTACAAGCTGGGGATCAACCAGCTGCCGTTGCAGCCGGCCTACCACGAACTGGATGACTTCATCGAAGCGCAACTGGTGAGCCACCAGGACGTGTTCAAGAGCCGTGGCATTTCCGCCGCCTATGAAGTCGATCCGCTGAGCCCCCTGGGGTTCTTCGATCGTGAGCTGATCGCCTCGGTATTGGCCAATTGCATCAACAATTCCATTCGCCATGCACGTCATGCCCTGCTGATCAGCGTCAGTGATGAGGAAGGGCAGGTGGTGCTGTCCATCAACGACGATGGCGAAGGCTATCCCCAAGGGATGATCGAGCGTCAGGCCGACTATGTGCAGGGCATCAATCAAAGCAGCGGCAGCACCGGGCTGGGCCTGTACTTTGCCGGGCGCATTGCCGAATTGCATCAGCGCAATGGCGTGTGCGGCCACACTCGGATCAGCAACGGCGGCCCATTGGGCGGCGGGTTGTTCAAGCTCTACTTGCCCTGAGCCGCGAGTGGTTGAAGGTGTGCCTCGCCCAGTTGCCGCCCGGCCAGGGCCAGGCATTCCAGAAAGGTTGCCAGTGCGACCTTGGGTTCCTGGCCCTGGCGGGTGATGCAGTGAAAGTGCGAGCGGTAGGCCAGGCGCTCGGGTAGCAAGGCGCGCAGTTGGCCCTTGGCCACCCAGGCCGCCGCATAGTGGCTGGGCAGGTAACCCAGGTAGGTGCCGGAGAAAATCAGCGTGGCGATGGCCTCCATGGCGTAGGCGCTGACGCTCTGGTTGAAGTGCAGGTCATGGGGGCGCTGGTGCTCCGCCATGTAGCCCCGGCTCACATAATCGGCGGCGCAGATCTCTTCCAGGGTCAGTGTTTCGTCGGTGCGCGGGAACAGTGGATGGCCATTGGCGCAGTAGAGGTTCTGTTCCTCCTCGAACAGGTGCTGATAGTGCAACCCCGACAGTTGATGGTGGAAAGCGCCGATGGCCAGGTGCAGGCGTTCGTCGAGCACGGCCTGTTCCAGTTCGTCGGGGCGCATCAGGTGCAGGTTCGGCCGTACCTGGGGCAGGCGCCGGCGCAGATGGCCCAGGGCCAGGGACAGGGGGGCATAGGGCAGGCTGATCAGGCTGTCGACACTGCCGATCTGCAACTGCTCGCGGGTGATGGGGCCGAGGCGGTTGGCGTGCTGGCGAAAGCGCTCGATGTCGGCGAACAGCAACTGTGCTGCCTCGAACAGCTCCTGGCCCTGATCGGTCAGCTGAAATCCGCTGCTGCCGCGCCTGCACAGGGAGTAGCCCAGGCGCTCCTCAAGGTCCCGGACCACCACGCTCAGTCGCGACAGGCTGGTGTTGAGCCGTGCCTGGGCTGCGGTGAACCCGCCGGCATCAACGATGGCGCAGAACACCCGCAGCATCCGCAAATCAATATCGGCAAGGCTTCCCAGCATGGGCGCTCCCTCAAGTTGGCGTAGGCGACTTGTCGAGCCTACTCCCTTGTCCTGATTGATGGACACCATGGACCTGTAACAAGGCTGGCGGCCTGCTTGCCCCGCCAGTGGGGGCAGGGCCGGGGATTTTACTCACGCCTGCTTGAAATCCTGAACGGGTGGTGCGTATTTTGTACGGGTCGCCGTTCGCGGCTCGTATAACAACAAGGATTGAGTCATGACAACCGATGGCCACAGTTCACTCGCCGAGCGATTGACGGGCATTGATGAGATCGAATGTGTCACCGCGGATCTCAATGGCGTGCCGCGGGGCAAGGTAATGACCGCCGAGGGGTTCCTCGAAGGGCGGCGCTTGCAGATGGCGCGGGGGGTGCTGCTGCAATGCATCATGGGCGGTTATCCGCCAGCACGTTTCTACGGCAGCGACGACGGCGACCTGGCGCTCAATGCCGACCCCCGGCAGATCTACCGCCTGCCCTGGAGCGAAACGCCCAGAGCGCTGGCCATCTGTGACGCCGATGAGCTCAGCGGCGAGAGTTCGCGGCTCTCCACTCGTGGGCAGCTCAAGCAGGTAATCGCCCGTTATGCCGCCCTGGGCCTGGCGCCGGTGGTGGCCACCGAGCTCGAGTTCTTCGTGTTCGCGGCCAATGACGATCCAGCGCAGCCCTTCCGGCCGCCGGTCGGCCTGGATGGGCGCCGGGAGGAAGGCTATTCGGCGTTCAGCGTGAGTTCCAACAATGGTCTGCGGCCATTCTTCAAGGAGGTCTACGAAGGCATGGCCGCCCTGGGCCTGCCCCGCGATACCTTCATGCACGAGATGGGCGTCAGCCAGTTCGAAATCAACCTGTTGCACGGTGACCCGCTGTTGTTGGCGGACCAGACCTTCCTGTTCAAGCACCTGCTCAAGGAGGTGGCGCTCAAGCACGGCCTGATCGTGGTCTGCATGGCCAAGCCCTTGGCTCACACGCCGGGCAGCTCGATGCATATACACCAGAGCCTGGTGGAGATGGGTAACGGCCGTAACGTTTTCAGTGACGACGCCGGGCAACCTACGGCGATTTTCCGGCATTTCATTGGCGGCCTGCAGGCCGGCCTCGCCGACTTCACTGCCTTGTTCGCCCCCAATGTGAACTCCTATCAGCGCTTGTGTCATCCTTACGCTTCGCCGAACAATGCGTGCTGGTCCCACGACAATCGGGCCGCTGGCCTGCGGATTCCGGCCAGTTCACCGGTGGCGCGACGGGTGGAAAATCGTCTGCCGGGGGCGGACGCCAATCCTTATCTGGCGATCGCCGCGAGCCTGGCAGCAGGTTTGCATGGCATCGAGAACGAGTTGGAGCCAACCGCTGCCATCCAGGGTGAGTTCGAAGTGCCGGACAATCTTTCGTTGCCCTGTACCTTGCATGCGGCCCTGGAGCGTCTGAAACGTAGCCAGTTGGCCAGGGAACTGTTCGGCAACGAGTTCATCGAAGGCTACATCGCTTCGAAGACCATGGAGTTGACCAGTTTCTTTGATGAAATTACTCCCTGGGAGCGGCGTGTGTTAGCGGCCCAGGCATAACCGAACCGTCGCTGGTCGGGCCCCGGTTTGCCGGGGCTCGATACCTCATTCAAGGAGCCGCTCGGAACGCCGATGCGCCAAATCTGGAAATCCTTTCGAGCGCTTTATTTCGCGTCGCTGATGATGCTGATTGGCTCTGGCCTGCTCAGCACTTATCTGGCCCTGCGCCTGGCCGCCGATCATGTCGACGGGCTATGGGTGGGGGCCTTGATGGCGGCCAACTATTTCGGCCTGGTTTTGGGGGGCAAGCTGGGGCACCGACTGATTGCCCGGGTCGGGCATATCCGTGCCTACGCCACCTGTGCCGGGATTGTCGGCGCAGCAGTGCTGGGCCACGGCCTGGTGGACTGGTTGCCGGCCTGGCTGGTGCTGCGGATGATCGTGGGCCTGGGGATGATGTGCCAGTACATGGTCATCGAAAGCTGGCTCAATGAGCAGGCCGACGCCAAGCAGCGCGGGCTGGTGTTCAGCGGCTACATGATTGCCTCTTACCTGGGCCTGGTGCTGGGGCAGTTGATACTGGTCATGCACCCGGCCCTGGGCCTGGAGCTGCTGATGCTGGTGGCGCTGTGCTTTGCCCTGTGCCTGGTGCCGGTGGCCATGACCCGGCGCATTCACCCGGCACCCTTGCGCCCTGCACCCATGGAGCCGCGCTTCTTTATCAAGCGTGTACCGCAATCGCTGAGCACGGTATTGGGTTCGGGGCTGATCGTCGGTTCGTTCTACGGTCTGGCGCCGCTCTATGCCTCGCAACAGGGCTTGAGCACCGAGCAGGTGGGTCTGTTCATGGGTAGCTGCATTTTCGCCGGGCTGGTGGTGCAGTGGCCGCTGGGCTGGCTGTCCGACCGCTATGACCGGGCGCTGCTGATCCGCTGTTTTGCCTTGTTCCTGGCGGTGGTGGCCTTGCCCCTGGCGATCCTGCCTTCGGTGCCGCTGGAGGTCCTGTTTGTTCTGGGCTTCCTGTGTTCCCTGGTTCAGTTCTGTCTCTATCCACTGGCGGTGGCGTTCTCCAATGACCATGTGGAAGGGGATCGACGGGTCTCGCTGACGGCGATGCTGCTGGTGACCTATGGCGTGGGTGCGAGTATTGGTCCGTTGGCGGCAGGCGTGCTGATGAAGTTGTTCGGTAGCCAAATGCTCTACGCCTTCTTCAGTTTCTTTGCCCTGGTGCTGGTCTGGCGGATTCGGCCGAAGGCCGTGACCAATCTGCATCAGGTCGACGATGCGCCACTGCATCACGTGGCGATGCCGGACAGCATGTCCAGTTCACCGTTGGTGGCGGCTCTGGACCCGCGGGTTGACGAACAGGTGGTTCAGGACCAGATGCAGAGCGCGCCCGCGCCGGAAGCTGCGCCTGATGAGCCTGCAGCGGATACCCCGCAGGCTGCGGACGAACCGCCTGCCGAGGAGTGCGCCCGGGAACACCTCAGCGGGGCCAGGCCTTAGCAGCAAAAAAAACGGGCAGTTGCCGCAAGGCACTGCCCGTTTTCATTGATACTTTTGAGTCAGAGGTCGTCTTTATCGAAGCGCCGCGCTTCACGCTGCAGTTGATAGACGAAGCGTTCGACCTGGCGCTGTACCAGGCCGCTCATGTTGTGGAAGCGTACGCCGGCAAAGGTGGTGTCGATACGTTCTTCGTGGTGCAGGTAACGCAGTTCCACCGGGGCCGTCATGCTGCCGAAGGGCAGGGCGGCGATAAAGCGCTCGTAAACCTGGCCCAGTTGCAGGCGTGAGGAAATATCGCCGTCGAAACGCAATTTGCAGCCGGTGGCGGAAATGTCCAGCAGCTTGCCGCTGAGGGGCGACTTGAGTTTCTCGCCGCTCAGTTCGATGTCTACCAGTTGTGCCAGCTTGAGGGCGGCACGAAAGGCGTTGCGGCGCTGGTGGTAGACCACTTCGTCCGGCAGGGTGGTGCGATAGCAGCGGCCACCGTTGGATTCGTCGAGGGTGGGCAAGCCGTTGCTTTCCCAGGCGATGCGTACGCCTTCATGAAAGCCTTCAACGCGAAACGGTTCGCCTGCGAGCAGGAAGCGTTCACCGTCGCGGGGGATCATTTCGTCGAGGGCGATCATGTTGCTATCGCGGTCCACTTCCACCAGATAGCTTTGGAAGCGCTGGCTACGCTCGTGGAAAGTGATGATCAGCGGGTCATGGCTCTCTTGCAGCAACCGCAGGTTGGAAGAGATCTCCAACGCAGTGGTGAGCACCTTGGGTGGCTGCGGAGTATCTTCCGCATTTGAGGCGTTGAACACGGTTCATCAATCTCCAGACAAAATACAACTACACGCAGGAGCCAGCATTTTGCCAGCATGTTTCACGGCTTGGTAGCGCGCGCTCATTTTTTGGGTTTAAGCCTGACTGAGTGGGCGTGGCTTCGCAAGCATTGAGGTAGAGCCGCGGGCGTCGTATAGGGCAGGAGGTTCGCCACCATTGAGGATTTTCAGCTGGTTGGCGGTGGTGGCCTGTTGGATCTGGATCGAGCGACCATTGAGCTCGTTGGCAGCTTGGCACTCGGCAAGCAATTGGGTCAGGACATTGCTCTGTTCGAGCAATTGCGCGCCCAGGCTGGAGTGGCTGGCCAGTTGCTCGAGCCCCTCGCGGTTGGTCGGCAGGTTCAGGCTGGCAAGAATTTGCGTGCGCTTACGGCCATGCTGTTCCAGCAAGATGACCAAGGCTTGCTTCTGCGCCAGGATATCTTCCAGCAGCGGCATGTCGCGGCCGTGGAGGGCGATAGACTCGGCGCGTAGCAGCTCCAGCAAGTGTTGCGCTGGAGCAAGGTCATCGTTGATCAATTGCAGTAGGTTGGTGTCGTGCATGGCTGGCCTTGGGGATTAAGCGTCCAAAAGCCTGGCGCAAGCCTGGGGCTAGCGCTGGGCTTCGAAGTTAAGCAGTTTGCTGGCTACGCGGTTGCTGTCGACCTTATAGCTGCCATCGGCAATCGCTTGCTTCAACTCGGCCACCCGGGCTTTGTCGACGGCAGGCTGATCACGCAGCTTGTCAGTGACTTTCTGCAACTGTTGAGCCTCATTGCTCAGGTGTACCGATTCCCCGCTTTTGCTGGTCTCGGCGGCGGTTGTCAGCGGCGTGGATTTGCCGGCATCACCGGTTTCCTTGCTGGTGCTGGTACGCGTACTGCCTGTCAGTGAAGGGGAGCTGTTTAAACGGCTGAAGTCGATGACCATGATGAAGTAAACCTCTGGGTATTTGGACGCTTGCCATGTTTTCGGCCATACCCTGAAAAACTTTAGGCTCGATTGTCGACAAACCAGGTCAGGTATCTGCGACCCTTTATCGGCCACAGTTTAGGGAACGCACGGCTTGAGCGCCAGCTATCTACATGGCCACTTCCACTTGCCCTGGCGCCGTGATGCGGGCCTTGATCACCCGTTGCGAATTGAGGTTCTTGACCCGGATCTGTTCGCTCATGCCGCCGTTGGACAGCGCCTCGCCCGGCATCCGTACATTCAACGTGCCGCTGCGTGCCGATATCACCACTTGATCGCCCTTGCGCACGACTTCCGCCTGCTCCAGATGGGCCAGGGTAACGAGCTGGTCGGCGACCATTGGTCGGACAAGTTTCTGACCAATGGCTTGGTCCACTGAGGTGAGGTAGCCCTGATTGTTCTGGCTGATGTCCCGTTCGCGCAGCACCACGTCTTCCGGTTCGATGATGCCGGCGCGCTTGAGCGGGCGTGCAGTGGTGACCACCTCGCGAAACAGCTTGACCTGCGCCGGCACGAATACCGTCCATGGCGAGGCGCCTTCGCAGCGCACTTTGACGGTGACCCGCCCCAGCGGTTGGGCCGGGCTTTCCAGGTTGGCTGTCAATTCCTTGTCGCAATTGGGCATGCGCATGCGCGGGTCCAGCTGGTTGACCTGGATTTCATAGCGACCTTCCGTTTGACTGGTGGCCAGGTAGTCTTCTACCGTGAATTCAAGAAACCCTTGAGTGACGCCGATAAGAAGATCAGGCAGGGTGACCGAATCAGCAACGGCAGGGTTGCCGGGGTTTAAAATGCACAGAGCCGACAGCCCGCACAGCAAAGTGCGGTAGCGGGATGTCAGGCGTCGGAAAAATGTCGTTTTGGCGTTCATAACAGTTAAAAAGCAAGCGCCGTGCCGTTTAGCAATGAGCGTGCGTCGGATCTTAAAGCTTTGGGGAGTCTGGGCATGGCTGGTGTAATGGATTCGGTGAACCAGCGCACGCAATTGGTTGGGCAGAATCGACTAGAGTTGTTGCTGTTCCGTCTGGACGGTGGGCAGCTCTACGGGATCAACGTATTCAAGGTTCGCGAGGTGCTGCAATGCCCTAAGCTGACCCTGATGCCCAAATCCAGTCCTGTGGTGTGCGGTGTCGCGAATATACGAGGGGCAACCATTCCGATCCTGGATCTGGCAATGGCTACGGGTTCTGGTGGCCTGCAGGACCAGAGCAATCCGTTCGTCATCATCACTGAGTACAACACCAAGACCCAGGGTTTCCTGGTGCGCTCGGTGGAGCGCATCGTCAACATGAACTGGGAAGAGATCCATCCGCCGCCCAAGGGGACCGGACGCGATCACTACCTGACGGCGGTCACTCGGGTGGACAACCAGTTGGTGGAAATCATCGACGTGGAGAAGATCCTGGCGGAAGTCGCGCCGACCTCGGAGGCGATCTCGGCAGGAGTGGTGGATGTCGAAACCCAGCACAAGGCTGTTTCCCTGCGGGTGCTGACCGTCGATGACTCGTCGGTGGCACGCAAGCAGGTCACCCGTTGCCTGCAAACCGTAGGTGTCGAGGTAGTGGCATTGAATGATGGCCGGCAAGCGCTGGATTACTTGCGCAAACTGGTGGACGAGGGCAAGAAGCCGGAAGAGGAATTCCTCATGATGATTTCCGACATCGAGATGCCCGAAATGGACGGTTACACCCTCACGGCCGAGATACGTAATGATCCACGCATGCAAAAGCTGCATATCATCCTGCATACTTCGTTGTCAGGGGTGTTCAATCAGGCGATGGTGAAGAAGGTCGGTGCCGATGACTTCCTTGCCAAGTTCCGCCCTGATGACCTGGCATCCCGGGTAGTCGACCGGATCAAAGCAGCAGATCACAGCTAAGGGCACTCGCCCTGGCGGACATAAGATTTAAGAGGCGGCAGCATTGTCTACGGGTAATTTGGATTTTGAACAGTTCCGGGTCTTCCTGGAAAAAGCCTGTGGTATTTTGCTCGGGGAAAATAAGCAATATCTAGTCTCGAGCCGTCTCAACAAACTGATGGAGCAGCAAGGGATAAAAACCTTGGGTGAGCTGGTCCAGCGGATTCAGACCCAGCCCCGCAGTGGTTTGCGCGAGATGGTCGTGGATGCCATGACGACCAACGAAACCTTGTGGTTTCGCGACACCTACCCTTTCGAGGTGTTGAAGAACAAGGTGCTTCCCGAAGCCATCAAGGCCAGCCCCAACCAACGCTTGCGCATCTGGTCGGCGGCCTGTTCGTCGGGGCAGGAGCCCTACTCGCTGTCGATGTCCATCGATGAGTTCGAGCGTAGCAACATGGGGCAGTTGAAGATGGGGGTGCAGATCGTTGCCACTGATCTGTCCGGGACCATGCTCAACAACTGCAAGACCGGTGAATATGACAGCCTGGCAATTGGACGTGGCCTGTCGGCCGAGCGCCTGCAGCGTTACTTCGACCCCAAGGGGCCGGGGCGCTGGGTGGTCAAGGCGCCGATCAAGAGCCGCGTGGAGTTCCGCTCGTTCAACCTGCTGGACAGCTACGCCAGTCTCGGCAAGTTCGACATCGTGTTCTGTCGCAATGTGTTGATCTACTTCTCGGCGGAGGTCAAGAAGGACATCCTGATGCGCATTCACAGCACCCTGAAGCCTGGCGGCTACCTGTTCCTGGGGGCTTCCGAAGCCCTCAATGGGCTGCCGGATCATTATCAGATGGTGCAATGCAGTCCGGGCATCATCTACCAGGCCAAGTAGCCAGCAGATCGTCGTACCGAAAAAGGAGGCCATTGGGCCTCCTTTTTTGTGCCTGCAATTATCTGACGCGCCGGCTGAAAACGGCAGGGTGGTTGCCGCTTTGCCGGTGTTTCGCGGAAATCCGTTGCCGCTTTTCTGGCATTGCCGCCTTGCCGTCGCCGGCAAACCCTTGAAATACGGGGTTTGATGACTTGGCACGCAGCTTGCTATATCCGAGTTACGAAAAATCAGGTCACCCAAAGGTTTCCGCCATGAGCATCAGCTTCGATAAAGCGCTCGGTATCCACGAACAGGCCCTTGGCTTTCGCGCCAAGCGTGCCGAAGTTCTGGCCAACAACATCGCCAACGCCGATACCCCGAACTACAAGGCTCGGGACCTGGACTTCTCTGCCGTGCTTGCCGAGCAGAATCAGAAGGCCCAGAACGGTACCTTCGCGTTGAACATGACCAACAACCGGCATATCGAAGCCCAGGGCTTGAGCAGTGGTGATGAATCGCTGCTGTATCGCACCCCGATGCAACCTTCGATCGACCAGAACACCGTGGACGCCCAGCTGGAGCAATCGAGCTACGCGCAGAACTCGGTGGATTTCCAGGCCAGCTTCACGCTGCTCAACAGCAAATTCAAAGGGCTGGTAGCAGCCCTGCGCGGAGAGTAATCCATGTCCCTCGCCAGTGTTTTCAATATTGCCGGTAGTGGCATGAGCGCCCAGACCACCCGTCTGAACACCGTCGCCAGTAACATCGCCAACGCCGAGAGCGTCTCGTCGAGCATCGACCAGACCTACCGCGCTCGTCACCCGGTGTTTGCCACCATGTTCCAGGGTGCGCAAAGCGGCGGCAGCGACTCGCTGTTCCAGAACCAGGACGCTGCCGGCCAGGGCGTGCAGGTACTGGGTGTGGTCGAAGACCAGAGCAACCTCGAAGCTCGTTACGAGCCGAACCATCCCGCCGCTGATGCCAAGGGTTATGTCTACTACCCCAACGTCAACGTGGTGGAAGAAATGGCCGACATGATTTCTGCCAGCCGTTCGTTCCAGACCAACGCTGAAATGATGAACACCGCCAAAACCATGATGCAGAAGGTCCTGACCCTGGGTCAGTGATAAGGGGCGAAGACCATGAGCGTTACTGATACCACCAACGCCCCATCCCTCAAGGATATCCTGGCGAATTCGTCGAAAACGACGAGCAATACCAGCGCCGACGGCCTGGCCGCGGCGACCAACAGCGCCACCGGCAAACAGAGCCTGGGCAAGGACGCATTCCTCAAGCTGCTGGTAACCCAGCTGAACAACCAGAACCCGCTGGATCCGCAGGACAACAGTGCGTTCGTTGCGCAGTTGGCGCAGTTCTCCACCCTGGAAGGCATCACCACCCTCAACTCCTCGGTGAATGCGATCACGGGTAACTACAAGTCTTCCCAGGCCTTGCAGGCTTCGTCCCTGGTGGGGCGCTCGGTCATCGTGCAGACCGGCACTACCCAGGTCGACACCAGCAAGAGCATGACCGGCTCGGTCACCGTGCCATCCAGCGTGAACTCGGTCACCGTGACCGTCACCGACAAGGACGGCAATACCGTCAAGACCATCGACATGGGCAGCCAGAAGGCCGGCAACGCCAGCTTTGTCTGGGATGGCACCAAGACTGACGGCACCAAGGCGGATCCGGGCAACTACACCTTCAAGGCCAGCACCACCATCGATGGCAAGGGCACTGATCTGATCACCTACCTGCCGGCCACGGTCAATAGCGTGACCATCAGCCAGACCGGCGGCGAGTTGATGTTGAACCTCGCCGGCATGAGCAGCCCGATTGCCCTGTCCAAAGTACAAACCATTGGTATCTAGAGCCGACTAACCGGCACAAGGAGTGGAATATGTCTTTCAATATCGGCCTTAGCGGTCTCTACGCTGCCAACAAACAGCTGGACGTTACCGGCAACAACATCGCCAACGTCGCTACCACCGGCTTCAAATCCTCCCGTGCGGAGTTCGCCGACGTCTATTCGGCCACCAAGCTGGGCAGCGGCACCCAGGTGATTGGTAACGGTGTGCGCCTGGCCAACGTTTCCCAGCAGTTCACCAACGGTGATATCAACAACACCGGTAATGTGCTGGACATGGGCATCCAGGGCCAGGGCTTCTTCGTGCTGAGCACCAACGGCTCCCTGACCTACACCCGTGCCGGTACCTTCAAGACCGACAAGGAAGGCTACATCACCAACAGTGACGGCACTGCCCGCCTGCAAGGTTATGCGGTCGATGCCAACGGCAAGATCATCAACGGTGTGCTGACCGACCTGCGGATCGATACTTCGAACCTGGCGCCAAAGCCAACCGACTCGATCTCCTCGACGATCAACCTGAACTCCGATTCGACGCCGATCGATGTGGGTGCGACCACTCCGGCCTATGTGTTCAATCCGACCGACAACACCACCTACACCAAGCAGTTCAGCACGCCTGTGTATGACACCCAGGGCAACAAGCACGTCATGGATCAGTACATGATCAAGACGCCGAACGCCAATGAGTGGCAAACCTACACGCTGATTGATGGTCGCAACCCGGACGGTACTGCATTCACCATGGCCAACCAGTCGCCGATCACCATGAAGTTCGACTCGTCGGGCAAGCTCAGCAGCATGACCCCGCCAGCTGCGCCTGGGACCACGCCGTATACCATTACCGGTAACAGCATTGTCATGTCGGCTGCGGCCTGGACCCCGGGTACCGTCACTAACGGCGTGTTCACTCCCAATGGCGCCAAGCCTGCACCTAACGGTGTCAGCATCGACATGACCAAAACCGGTTCGGTGTTTGGCGAAAGCACCCGCTCGGTGATCGCGCAGAACGGCTACTCCACTGGCCAGATCAGCAGCCTGACCATCGATGGCACCGGTGTGATGCTGGCCAACTTCAGCAACGAGCAGACCAAGCCGATCGGTCAGATCTCCCTGGCCAGCTTCACCAACGAGCAGGGCCTGCAGCCGGTAGGCGGCACTCAGTGGAAAGAGACCTACTCGTCCGGTATTCCAGGTTATGACGCGCCGAAGACTGGCACCCTGGGGGCGATTCAGTCCAACTCCCTGGAAGAGTCCAACGTCAACCTGACCAACGAACTGGTAAACCTGATCAAGGCCCAGAGCAACTATCAGGCGAACGCCAAGACCATCTCCACCCAGAGCACCATCATGCAGACCATCATCCAGATGACCTGATGCAGGTTGGCTGAAACGCTTTACGAAAAGCCCCTCCTCGAGGGGCTTTTTTGTGCCTGTTCGATAGTGCTGTTCGCTCTGCAAGAACCGCTGCCGCAGGGGCTGGCTTGCCAGCGAAGGCGCTCTCGGTGCAGTGCAAGGCTTCGGGCCTCTTCGCTGGCAAGCAGGCTCCTGCAGCTTTGTTGCGGGCAAAAGAAAACCCCCGATAAACCGGAGGTCTATCGGGGGGTGGGGCAGGTGCCCGCAGGCACCTGTCGGCTCAGCTTATTGGCAAGCTTCGCAATCCGGCTCGTCGATGGCGCAAGCCTTAGGTACAGGAGCTGGGCCGGCTGGAGCCGCGAGGACCGAGTCGTCACCGTGGTTGCCGCCGCTGGAAACAGCGTTCAGCTTGCCGGTGTTGATGGTGGACTTCTCGGTGCTGGTGGCGGCCAGGGCGCGGAGGTAGTAGGTGGTTTTCAGGCCACGGTACCAAGCCATGCGGTAGGTCACGTCCAGCTTCTTGCCCGAAGCGCCGGCGATGTACAGGTTCAGCGACTGAGCCTGGTCGATCCACTTCTGGCGACGGCTGGCGGCGTCGACGATCCACTTGGTTTCCACTTCGAAGGCAGTCGCGTAGAGCTCCTTGAGCTCCTGCGGGATGCGCTCGATCTGCTGTACCGAACCGTCGTAGTACTTCAGGTCGTTGATCATGACCGAGTCCCACAGACCGCGAGCCTTCAGGTCGCGAACCAGGTACGGGTTGATCACGGTGAATTCGCCCGACAGGTTGGATTTCACATAGAGGTTCTGATAGGTCGGTTCGATCGACTGCGACACGCCGGTGATGTTGGCGATGGTGGCGGTCGGTGCGATGGCCATGATGTTGGAGTTACGAATGCCTTTCTGTACACGGGCGCGAACCGGTGCCCAGTCCAGGGATTCGTTGAGGTCCACATCGATGTACTTCTGGCCACGGGCTTCGATCAGGATCTGTTGCGAATCCAGCGGCAGGATGCCCTTGGACCACAGCGAACCCTGGAAGGTCTCGTAGGCGCCGCGCTCGTCGGCCAGGTCGCAGGAAGCCTGGATTGCGTAGTAGCTGACCGCTTCCATGGACTTGTCGGCGAACTCGACGGCTGCGTCGGAACCGTAGGCGATGTGCTGCAGGTACAGCGCATCCTGGAAGCCCATGATGCCCAGGCCGACCGGACGGTGCTTGAAGTTGGAGTTCTTCGCTTGCGGCACCGAGTAGTAGTTGATGTCGATCACGTTGTCGAGCATGCGCACGGCAGTGTTCACGGTGCGTTGCAGCTTGGCGGTATCCAGCTTGCCGTCGACGATGTGGTTCGGCAGGTTGATCGAGCCCAGGTTGCAGACTGCGATCTCGTCCTTGTTGGTGTTCAGGGTGATCTCGGTGCACAGGTTCGAGCTGTGGACCACGCCCACGTGCTGCTGCGGGCTGCGCAGGTTGCACGGGTCCTTGAAGGTCAGCCATGGGTGGCCGGTCTCGAAGAGCATGGACAGCATCTTGCGCCACAGGTCTTTGGCCTGGACGGTCTTGAACAGCTTGATCTTGTTGTACTCGGTCAGGGCTTCGTAGTACTCGTAGCGCTCTTCGAAGGCCTTGCCGGTCAGGTCGTGCAGATCAGGCACTTCCGATGGCGAGAACAGGGTCCACTTGCCGTCGTCGAAGACGCGCTTCATGAACAGGTCGGGGATCCAGTTGGCGGTGTTCATGTCGTGGGTACGACGGCGGTCATCACCGGTGTTCTTGCGCAGCTCGATGAACTCTTCGATGTCCATGTGCCAGGTTTCCAGGTAGGCACAGACAGCGCCCTTGCGCTTGCCACCCTGGTTCACGGCTACCGCGGTGTCGTTGACCACTTTCAGGAAGGGCACGACGCCCTGGGACTTGCCGTTGGTGCCCTTGATGTAGGAGCCCAGTGCACGTACCGGAGTCCAGTCGTTGCCCAGGCCGCCGGCGAATTTCGACAGCATGGCGTTGTCGTGGATGGCGCCGTAGATGCCTGACAGGTCGTCCGGAACGGTGGTCAGGTAGCAGCTCGACAGCTGTGGACGCAGGGTGCCGGCGTTGAACAGGGTCGGGGTCGAAGCCATGTAGTCGAAGGACGACAACAGGTTGTAGAACTCGATGGCGCGGTCTTCACGTTGTTTCTCTTCGATTGCCAGGCCCATGGCCACGCGCATGAAGAAGATCTGTGGCAGTTCGAAACGCACGCCATCCTTGTGGATGAAGTAGCGGTCGTACAGGGTCTGCAGGCCCAGGTAGGTGAACTGCTGGTCGCGCTCGTGGTTGATCGCCTTGCCGAGTTTTTCCAGATCGAACTCGGCCAGTACCGGGTTCAGCAATTCGAACTCGATACCCTTGGCGACGTAAGCCGGCAGCGCCTTGGCGTACAGGTCGGCCATTTCGTGGTGGGTGGCGCTTTCGGCTACTTCGAGGAAGCCCAAGCCTTCGGCACGCAGGGTGTCCATCAGCAGGCGGGCAGTCACGAACGAGTAGTTCGGCTCGCGCTCGACCAGGGTGCGGGCAGTCATCACCAGAGCGGTGTTGACGTCTTTGAGTGCCACGCCGTCGTAGAGGTTCTTCAGAGTTTCGCGCTGGATCAGGTCGCCGTCGACTTCTTCCAGGCCTTCGCAGGCTTCGCTGACGATAGTGTTCAGGCGGCCCATGTCCAGGGGCGCGAAGCTGCCATCGGTGCGGGTGATGCGGATCGAAGGGTGGGCTTGTACCGGCTCTTCGCTGGTGGAGCGGGTGGCCCGTTCCTTGGCGCGGGAGTCACGGTAGATCACGTAGTCGCGGGCGACTTTCTGCTCGCCGGCGCGCATCAGGGCCAGTTCTACCTGGTCCTGGATCTCTTCGATGTGGATGGTGCCGCCCGAAGGCATGCGACGCTTGAAGGTTGCGGTGACCTGTTCGGTCAGGCGCGCCACGGTGTCGTGGATTCGCGACGAGGCAGCGGCGGTGCCGCCTTCAACTGCGAGGAACGCTTTGGTGATCGCGACGGTGATCTTGTCATCGGTATAAGGAACGACAGTGCCGTTACGCTTGATCACGCGCAATTGGCCAGGTGCGGTAGCAGACAGATCCTGAGTGGAATCGGCGGCCTGCGGCGCATTGGCCTGCGAGTTCTCGCGAGTTGTGTCGGTTTGCATGGGTGTCTCCACGTTCTCTATGTTTGTTTGGGCACCGTTTGGGTGCCCACCGTTCCGTCCTGAAGCACTACAGCCGGCATAGGCCGGGCATAACGACTTCGGGACAGTTCAGGAAGGGGGCTATAGGCGCCGCTTCCATGCCGAAGTCATGGGTGCCGAGCCGGGGCTCGGCACCTTATTCCTGGTGGGTGACAGTCTTGTTGCTGCAACACCCGTACCGCTTTCTCCTGGACAGGGTGGAAAACGATGCCATCCGCACGCGCGGTCTTGGTCTTCTGAAACAGCGATTGGTTCCACCAAACGGGGCAAGAAAAGGGCTTGAGTTTCTTGGCTGAATTGTGTTTGGTTTTTTGCGCAAAACCCTAGATATAGGGATTTTTAGCCGCCGGGCTACAAGATAATGCGTTTGGGGGGCTGATTGCAACGTACTGCCTGTGGATAAGGTTGTGCGTAAATTGTGTATGGACTGGGTAAAACTCACGCAGCCCGCAGTCCCAGTGGATGGAACCGTTTGTCACTGTTTTTTACCGTCGAAAATTGCCTTGGGCGGATTTTTGCGGGCGCGAACCCTATCACAAAAAAACGCCCTGACCGAGTCGTTTTAGCCGCTTGTGTCGGCGCCTGTGCCGGTTGCTACAATCGGCAGCGATCGACCGGGGTTTCCCGGCCTTTCCCATGGCAAACCAGCCACCTTTCCCAGAGCGTGTTATCCGCCTTTTTCATGACAGAAAGACGGGGGCTTTCCTGCTCAAGGTGGACTGGCAATAGAACAAGAAGAGGTCGTGCGTGGAACAGGAAGCCTGGCAGGTACTGATTGTCGAGGATGACCAGCGTCTGGCTGAGTTGACCCGTGAATATCTCGAAAGCAATGGCCTGCAGGTGGCGATCGAGGGCAACGGTGCCCGGGCCGCGGCCAGGACCATTGCCGAGCAGCCGGATCTGGTGATCCTCGACCTGATGCTGCCCGGTGAAGACGGCCTGAGCATCTGCCGCAAGGTTCGGGATCGTTATGACGGAGTGATCCTCATGCTCACCGCCCGTACCGATGACATGGACCAGATCATGGGCCTGGACCTGGGTGCCGACGACTATGTCTGCAAGCCGGTGCGCCCGCGGTTGCTGCTGGCGCGCATCCAGGCCCTGCTGCGCCGTAGCGAAGCGCCGGAGCCGGCGGTGGAGAAAACCCGCCGCCTGCAGTTCGGCCCGCTGGTGGTGGACAATGCCCTGCGCGAGGCCTGGCTGAGCGATGCCGGGATCGAATTGACCAGTGCCGAGTTCGACCTGCTGTGGCTGCTGGTGGCCAATGCCGGGCGGATCCTGTCCCGGGAAGAAATCTTCACCGCCCTGCGCGGCATCGGCTATGACGGCCAGGACCGCTCCATCGATGTGCGGATCTCGCGCATCCGCCCGAAGATCGGTGACGATCCGGAGCACCCGCGGCTGATCAAGACCATTCGCAGCAAGGGTTACCTGTTCGTCCCCGAAGCTGCCGCCGACATGCGCTCGTGAACTCGATCTTCCTGCGGATCTACGGCGGTATGTGCGCCGCGCTGATCCTCGTGGCGTTGCTTGGAGTCCTGGCCCTGCATCTGTTGAACCAGGTGCGCAGCGAGCAGTACCGCGAGCGGCTGGCCCACGGCACTTTTTCGCTGATGGCGGACAACCTGCAGCCGATGAGCGAGATCGAGCGTCGCCGGGCGCTGGCGGTGTGGGAGCGCTTGCTGGGCATTCCCCTGAGTCTCAAGACCTTCAGCCAGACCGACCTGGACAGTAGCCAGCGCGGTCGGGTGCTGCGCGGCCAGGCGCTGGTGGAGCAGACCGGCCCCTTCGCCGCCCGGGTCTATCGCCTGGTCAGCGAGAAGGAACAGCTGCTGCTCAGTGCCGAGGTCCAGCAGATCAGCGAGCAGTTGGCCCGGGCCACTATCTACCTGCTGGCGGATGAGCTGGTGCGTTATCCGGTGGCAGAGCAACCCCAGCGCCTGGCTGCACTCAAGGAAGCCAAGGGGTTTGGCTTCGATATGCAGTTGTCGACTCTGGACGCCGCCGACATGGACGAGGATCAGCGGCGCCGGGTGGCCGAGGGCGACACGGTGATGGCCTTGGGCAAGGGTGGCGATTCGATCCGGGTCTTCGCCGGCCTGGTGGGCACGCCCTGGGTGCTGGAGATCGGCCCGCTGTATCAGATGAATCCCTATCCGCCGCAATGGCTGGTGCTGATTGCCGTGCTGGGCCTGAGCCTGATCGGCCTGATCGTCTATCTATTGGTGCGCCAGCTGGAGCGGCGCCTCAGCGGCCTGGAGTCGGCGGCCACGCGAATCGCCAAGGGCAGCCTGGAAACCCGCGTGCCGGCCCGTGGCGCGGACTCGGTGGGGCGCCTGGCGGCGGCCTTCAATGGCATGGCCGAGCACTTGCAGCGCCTGCTGGCGATTCAGCGCGAGCTGGTACGTGCGGTGTCCCATGAGTTGCGCACACCCGTGGCGCGGCTGCGTTTCGGCCTGGAGATGATTGCTTCGGCGAGCACCGATCAGGCCCGGCAGAAGTACCTGGACGGCATGGACAACGACATTCAGGACCTCGACCGGCTGGTGGACGAAATGCTGACCTACGCCCGTCTGGAGCAGGGCTCGCCGGCCCTGAATTTCCAGCGTATCGACCTGGATGCGCTGATCAACCAGGTGATCAGCGAACTGGCGCCGTTGCGGGCCAATCTCAAGGTCCGGCGTGGCCTGTGCCTGTCTGCCGCCGAGTGTGACGGTGCGTGGGTCGAGGCCGAGCCGCGCTACCTGCACCGGGCCTTGCAGAACCTGGTGGGCAACGCCATGCGTCATGCCGAGTCCCAGGTGACGGTCAGCTATCAGGTAGGGCAGTTGCGCTGCCGGGTGGATGTGGAAGATGACGGTCCCGGCGTGCCGGAGCATGCCTGGGAAAAGATCTTCACCCCATTCCTGCGCCTGGATGACAGCCGCACCCGGGCTTCCGGCGGGCATGGGCTGGGGCTGTCGATTGTGCGGCGGATCATCCATTGGCACGAGGGCCGTGCCCTGATCAGCAAGAGCAAGAACCTGGGCGGTGCCTGCTTCAGCCTGAGCTGGCCACGGCATCAGGAACCCCGTTGAGGGCGGCCCCGGTTCAGGCCTTGATGGCCACCAGGCTCAGCAGATGATCGTCTTGCACGGCGAACTGCCCTTGCAGTTCGCGGCCGTGCTGCCATTCCTCGGACAGATCGGTCAGCAGGCGCATCCGCACCGGCCCTTCGGCAGACCATTCCAGGACTTCGGCGTGTTCGAAATAGAAGCGTTTGTGCACCAGCGGGTACAGGGCCTTGAACAGGCTTTCCTTGATCGAGAAGGTCAGGGTTACCGCCAGTGCATGCAGCTCGGCCGGCAACTGGTCGCGGCGCTGCAGTTCGGCCGGGGTCAGGATCTGCTCCGCCAGTTTGGCCGCACGTTCTGCACTGAGCAGGTGTTCCAGGTCCATTCCCAGGCCACGCCAGTGTTGCTTGTCGGCGACGATGGCCGCGGCGCGTCCGCTGCTGTGGGTGATCGAACCGCAGATGTGTTCGGGCCAGATCGGCGCTCGGTCATCGCCAATGGGCGGTACCCAGTCCAGTCGTTGCAGTTGCTGCAAGGCGGCTCGGGCACACAGGCGTCCAGCGAGAAATTCGGCCTGACGCTTGGCCACCGAACGCTGGATGCTCGGCGGTGCCTCAATGCCGCTGCGCTGAAAATCATCCGCGGCAAGTTGCCCGGGATCGAATCGGGTACTTAGCCAGAGGGCTTGGGGCAGGACGTTCGGCAGCGGCCAGGCAGCGTCCAGAGGGGTGCAGCAAGCGGGGAGGGGGGGAGAGCATTCATGGCCGCTAGTGTGCCGGGTTGCTGCGTTTGAGGGTAGTCGGGTGAAGCGCAAAGGGTTGCCGCAGCGCACTGACCGCAACCCAGGTACGGCGGCTAGCCAAACAGTTTTTTGAAGAATGCCTGCATGTCTGCCCAGGAACGCTCATCGGCGGCCTTGTTGTAGCCGATGTCCGGCCCGCCGTGTTCGCCATGGCTCAGGCGGTCGGCATCGGGATTGCTGAAGCCATGCTTGGCTCCCTCCAGGCTGACGAAGCGGTAGTCGGCGCCGGCCTTGTCCATTTCCGTTTTGAAGGTGGTGACGTTGTCCGCCGTCACCATGCTGTCCTGGGCCCCATGTTCCACCAGGATCTTGGCCTTGACGCTGCCGGGGGTAGCCGGTGTGGCGGTGGCCAGGGCACCGTGGAAACTCACCACGCCGGCCAGGGGCAGGCCCTGGCGCGCGGCGTCCAGGACAATCTTGCCGCCAAAGCAGTAGCCGATGGCGGCGAGTTTCTGCGGATCGGTCTGCGGTTGCTGTTTCAACAGCTCAAGGCCGGCGTTGAAACGTGCACTGGCAGCGGTACTGTCCTTCAGCGCGGCCTGCATGAAGGCCATGGCGTCCGCCGGGTGTTCGGTGTGCTTGCCCTGGCCGTACATGTCGATGGCCAGGGCACTGTAGCCAAGGGCGGCAAGGTCCCGGGCCCGGCGCTTGGCGTAGTCGTTGAGGCCCCACCATTCATGCACCACCACGATGCCCGGGCGCGGGCCCTGTAGGGCGTCGTCGTAGGCGTAGTAGCCGATCAACTGAGTGCCGTCGGTGCTGCGATAGGGAATTTCCTGAGTCTTGATGGCGGCCTGGCTGAGGCTGCCGAGGGTTAACAGGACCAATGCGACGAGCATGCGCATGAGGGGAACTCCGGTTGAAAAGGTGTCAGCACAGCCTAGTCGATCTGGTTCAGGCGAGGTTAAGGGTGTGTTCAGGGGGAGTTCAGGGCGGGCTGTTTACTCTAGCCCCGTACCCAAAAAGCCAATAGCGCAAAGGAAACTTCCTATGACTTCATTGAAAAAACTGTTCCTGGCCTTTACCGTCTTCGGCGCCAGCGCCGCTGCCCAAGCCGCTGACAGCAACTTCGTTGGGTTGTCCTTCGGCCAGACCAGCGACAAGATCAACAAGTCCAGCCAGCTCAACAGCAACCTGGGCCACCCGAACGCCGATGGCGTGATCGGCAAGGACAACACCTGGGGCATACGCGCCGGTCAACAGAATGACCAGGGTCGTTACTACGCTACCTACGATTATGTGTCTGGCTCCCACAACGGCATTAAACTGCGCCAGCAGAACCTGCTGGGCAGCTACGATATGTTCCTGCCGGTGACCAGCAGCACCAAACTCTTTGGCGGCGGCACGGCCGGCCTGACCAAGCTGACTCAGGAGTCTCCGGGCTTCAGCCGTGACAGCGACATTGGTTACGCGGTGGGCGTACAGGCCGGCGTCCTGCAACAGGTTTCACAGAACACCTCGGTGGAGCTCGGCTACCGTTACCTGCGCAGCAATGCCGGAACCGAGATGAGCGAGCGCGGTGGCAGCAAGCAGGGTTCGCTGAGCCTTACCAGCAGCGCCCAGACCTACCTGTCGGCCAACTACGCTTTCTGATAAGCGGCCTGGCCTGGACCGCGCCGGATCGTGCCTTGGGCACGGTCCGGCGTTGGCGCATTAATCATCAGGGCGCAGGGGCGCCCCTGGAGATGTCGAATTTTGCCTGGGAGAGCGTTATGAAGTTGCTGGTCGTCGAAGATGAGGCGCTGTTGCGTCATCATTTGCAAACCCGCCTCACCGACAGCGGTCATGTCGTCGAGTCCGTGGCCAACGCCGAGGAGGCGCTGTATCAGACCGAGCAGTTCAACCACGATCTGGCGGTGATCGACCTGGGCCTGCCCGGCATGGGCGGGCTGGACCTGATCCGCCAGTTGCGCAACCGTGGCAAGACGTTCCCGATCCTCATCCTCACGGCCCGTGGCAACTGGCAGGACAAGGTCGAGGGCCTGGCGGCCGGTGCGGACGACTATGTGGTCAAGCCATTCCAGTTCGAAGAGCTGGATGCGCGCCTGAATGCGCTGCTGCGGCGCTCCAGTGGCTTTACCCAGTCCACCATCATTGCCGGGCCGCTGCTGCTGGACCTGAATCGCAAGCAGGCCTCCCTGGATGAGCAGCCCCTGGCCCTGACGGCCTATGAGTACCGGATTCTCGAATACCTGATGCGTCATCATCAGCAAGTGGTGGCCAAGGACCGGCTCATGGAGCAGTTGTACCCGGACGACGACGAGCGCGATCCGAATGTCATCGAAGTGCTGGTGGGCCGCTTGCGGCGCAAGCTTGAGGGGCCGTCGGGCTTCAAGCCGATCGATACGGTGCGTGGCCTGGGCTACCTGTTCAACGAGCGTTGCCGATGATTCGATCGCTGCGCCTGCGCCTGATGCTGGCCGCCACGACCCTGGCGGTGCTGTTCATGCTGGCCCTGCTGCCAGCCATGCAGGGGGCGTTCAGCCTGGCGTTGCAGGACTCTATCGAGCAGCGCCTGGCTTCCGATGTCACCACCCTGATCAGTGCGGCGCGGATCGAGAACAACCGCCTGCAGATGCCGGCGCAATTGCCCGACGAGCGCTTCAACCTCGCCGACAGCCGCCTGCTGGGCTACATCTACGATCGCGAAGGGCACCTGGTCTGGCGCTCGCGGGCGACCCAGGAAGAGAACATCAACTACCGGCCGCGGTACGACGGGCGTGGCAATGAGTTCGCCAGGATCCGTGAAGCCAACGGCCAGGAGTTCTTTGTCTACGACGTCGAGATCAAGCTGCTGGGGGGCAAGAGCGCGGCCTTCAGTATCGTCGCGCTGCAGCCGGTGCGTGAGTACCAGCAAACCCTGGAAGGCGTTCGGGAAAACCTCTACCTGGGGTTCGGCGCGGCCTTGCTGGTGCTCCTGGCACTGCTCTGGCTCGGCCTGACCTGGGGTTTGCAAGCCTTGCGACGCTTGAGCCAGGAGCTGGACCAGATCGAAAGCGGCACCCGCCAGAGCCTCAGTGAGGAGCACCCGCGCGAGCTGTTGCGCCTGACGGGCTCGTTGAACCGCCTGCTGCAAAGCGAGCGTGAGCAGCGCAGCCGCTATCGTGACTCCCTGGATGACCTGGCCCACAGCCTGAAAACCCCGTTGACGGTGTTGCAGGGCGTGAGCGAGGACATGGCGCAACGCCCCCAGGATCGTGAGCAGGCCTGGGTGCTGCAGGCGCAGATCGAGCGCATGAGCCAGCAGATCAGTTACCAGTTGCAGCGCGCCAGCCTGCGCAAGAGCGGCCTGGTGCGCCACCAGGTGCGGCTGCGGCCGGTGCTGCAAAGCCTCTGCGACACCCTGGACAAGGTCTATCGCGACAAGCAGGTACGGGTGTCCTTCGACTTGCCGGAACGCTGCTACCTGCCGATCGAGCACGGCGCGTTGCTGGAGTTGCTCGGCAACCTGTTGGAGAACGCTTATCGCCTGTGCCTGAGCTCAGTGCGCATCAGCGTGCGCGAGACCCTGGAAGGCTCCGAGTTGTGTGTGGAAGACGACGGCCCCGGCGTGCCACCCGATCAGCGGGCGCGGATTCTGCAGCGCGGTGAGCGCCTGGATCGCCAGCACCCGGGGCAGGGCATCGGCCTGGCGGTGGTCAAGGACATCATCGAGAGCTACGGCGCGCAACTGACCCTGGGGGATTCGGCCCTGGGGGGGCGGCCTTCCGGATTCACTTTCCGGCCCTGTAGGGGGCTACTGTTCCCGGGCGCGGTAGGCGCCCGGGGTCAGGCCGGTCCATTTCTTGAACGCCCGGTGAAAGGCCGAGGGCTCGGAAAAACCCAGTTGTTCGGCGATCTGTTGCAATGACAGGTCGGCCCGGCCGAGGTGGTAGATGGCAATGTCGCGGCGCAGCTCATCCTTCAGCTCCTGAAAGCTCGAACCTTCTTCGCGTAGATGCCGGCGCAGGGTCTGCGGGCTGACGTGCAGGTGCTGGGCGACGCTTTCCAGGTCGGGCCAGTGCTCGCGGTCGCGACTGAGCAGGCGGCGCAGCTGGCTGCTGAGGCTGTCGCCTTCATCCGGGCGCGACAACAGGTCGGCGGGAGAGCGTTCGAGGAAGTGCTTGAGGGTGCGTTCGTCCTGCAGCAGCGGCATGCCCAGGTAGCGACTGTGGAACAGCAGGCTGCTGCGCTCCTGGGTGAATTGCAGCGGGCAAGGGAAAAGCAGGTCGTATTCCGCGCCGTGATCGGGCTTGGGGTAGCTGAAGCAGGCCTGCTCCAGGCGGATGCGCTGGCCGATCAACCAACTGCCGAGGCGATGCCAGATCACCAGCAGGCTCTCGCTGAGAAAGTGCTCGGGATCCCATAGCTCGGAATCATCCAGGCTCAGCCGGGCCATTTCTCCTTCACGCGTCAGACTCAGACGCGGGGCTTCCGGAAACAGGCTATAAAATAATAAGCCGCGATTGAGTGCTTTTTCCAAGGTACGGCAGTGGATCAGCGCGTGGCACATCATGGCGAAGGTCCCGCGCTTGCTGGGGCCATGGCCGAACCCGAGGTACTCGTCATCCAGCTCCAGCCACAGTTGCTGCAATAGACGGGTGAATTGCTCGGGGGCGATACGGGCCTTGGGTTGGTTCAGCAGTTCGGGGCTGATGCCCAACTGATGCAGCAGGGGCGCGTAGTCATAGCCGTGCCGGCGTGCTCCGCCCAAGGCGGCACGGGCAAAGTGGCTGGCGATGGTGCGTTCGCGCATGCAGGCAGGTCCGTCCATTGAGTGGCGGATCTTAGCCAGCCCCCAGGAAGGGAACAAGGCGGATATCCGCCAAATTGTAGGACGAGAGAGGGTGAGTGGGCGGAAATCCGCCAGCTTCAGCCTGCGCAACGGATGCAAGGATCAGCCCGCACCCCTGATGTCTAAAGGCCTGCAAGGCTTTTTCACAAGGTGGCACGGGCTTTGCGATAGAGCCGGAAGATCTGCCAGCACGCAGCTCGACACAACAAATCCCTCCAGCGCAGGAGGGTTCGCACTTTAGGCACCGCATGCATCGACGGAAAGTGCATGCCGGGGCTCTTGAGGAAACTTGCAATGACGACTCGTCAGCCACTGTACAAATCCCTGTATTTCCAGGTGATCGTTGCCATCGCCATCGGCATCCTGCTCGGCCACTTCTACCCTCAGACCGGCGTGGCTCTCAAGCCCCTGGGTGACGGCTTCATCAAACTGATCAAGATGGTCATCGCTCCGATCATTTTCTGTACCGTGGTGAGTGGTATCGCCGGCATGCAGAACATGAAGTCGGTGGGCAAGACCGGCGGCTATGCGCTGCTGTACTTCGAAGTCGTCTCCACCATCGCCCTGCTGATCGGCCTGATCGTGGTCAACGTGGTGCAGCCGGGGGCCGGCATGCACATCGACGCTTCGACCCTGGACGCCTCGAAAGTTGCAGCCTACGTGACTGCCGGTAATGACCAGAGCATCGTCGGCTTCATCCTCAACATCATCCCGGCCACCATCGTCGGCGCCTTCGCCAATGGCGATATCCTGCAGGTGCTGATGTTCTCCGTGGTGTTCGGTTTCGCCCTGCATCGCCTGGGCGCCTACGGCAAGCCGGTGCTGGATTTCATCGACCGTTTCGCCCATGTGATGTTCAACATCATCAACATGATCATGAAGCTCGCGCCCCTGGGTGCGCTGGGCGCCATGGCGTTCACCATTGGTGCCTACGGTGTGGGTTCCCTGGTGCAACTGGGTCAACTGATGATCTGCTTCTACATCACCTGCGTGGTGTTCGTGCTGGTGGTCCTGGGGGCAATCTGCCGCGCCCACGGCTTCAGCGTGATCAAGCTGATCCGCTACATCCGTGAAGAACTGCTGATCGTGCTGGGGACTTCCTCCTCGGAATCGGCCCTGCCGCGCATGCTGATCAAGATGGAACGCCTGGGCGCCAAGAAGTCGGTGGTCGGCCTGGTGATCCCTACCGGTTATTCGTTCAACCTCGACGGTACTTCGATCTACCTGACCATGGCTGCGGTGTTCATCGCCCAGGCCACTGATACCCACATGGACATCACTCACCAGATCACCCTGCTGCTGGTGCTGCTGCTGTCTTCCAAAGGCGCTGCCGGTGTGACGGGCAGTGGCTTCATCGTCCTGGCCGCGACCCTGTCGGCCGTGGGTCACCTGCCGGTGGCCGGCCTGGCGCTGATCCTGGGTATCGACCGCTTCATGTCCGAAGCTCGCGCCCTGACCAACCTGGTGGGCAACGCCGTGGCTACCGTAGTGGTTGCCAAGTGGGTCAAGGAGCTGGACGAAGACAAGCTGCAATCCGAGCTGGCTTCCGGTGGCCGGCCGATTACCGACACCCGTGAAACCGATGACCTGGGTGTGGCCGAAGGCCCGGCACCGAGCATCAAGTAAGCCTTGAGCTATATAAGGAACCCGCTTCGGCGGGTTTTTTATTGCCTGGCGATTGAGCGCAACGGTCAGCCCGGCTGACTGTTGCGGTGATTGTTGCGGGCGTCGCGGCTGCCTACTCTGTGGGCTGCCGATCAAGAGGAGAGGGCTATGCAAGGGCCGTTGGCGTCACTCAAGGTACTGGATTTCTCCACCCTGCTGCCGGGGCCCTTCGCCTCGTTGCTGCTGGCGGACATGGGCGCCGAGGTCCTGCGCATCGAGTCGCCGACCCGCATGGATCTGTTGCGGGTGTTGCCGCCCCACGATGCCGGGGTTTCCGCCAGCCACGCTTATCTCAACCGCAACAAGCGCAGCCTGGCCCTGGACCTCAAGCGTCCCGAAGCGCTGGAGGTGGTGCGGCAACTGGTGCAGGACTACGACATTGTTCTCGAACAGTTCCGCCCGGGCGTGATGGAGCGCCTGGGGCTGGGTTACCAGGCCTTGAAGGCGATCAACCCGCGACTGATCTACGTCTCCATTACCGGCTATGGCCAGACCGGCCCCTACCGGGACCGCGCCGGGCATGACATCAACTACCTGGCCCTGGCCGGGCTGGCCAGCCAGACCGGCCGCCGCGATCAGGGACCATTACCCCTGGGCATCCAGGCCGCGGATATCGCGGGGGGCTCGCTGCATGGGGTGATCGGCCTGTTGGCGGCGGTGATCGCGCGCCAGCACAGCGGCCAGGGACAGTACCTGGACGTGAGCATGACCGACTGCGTGTTCAGCCTGAACGCCATGGCCGGTGCCGGCTACCTGGCCTGTGGGGTCGAGCCCGGAATGGAGCAGCAGGTGCTCAATGGTGGCAGCTTTTATGACTACTACCGCAGCCGGGACGGGCGCTGGCTGTCGGTGGGCAGTCTGGAGCCGGTGTTCATGCAGCAGTTGTGTCAGGCCCTGGGCCGCCCGGAACTGGCGGCCCAGGGCCTGTCTCCCTTGCCCGAACAGCAACAGGCACTGAAGCAGGCCTTGCAGGTCGAATTCGAGAAACACGATTTCGCCGAGTTGTGCCAGCTGTTCGCTGGTTTCGATGCCTGCGTCGAGCCGGTGCTGAGCCTGGGCGAGGCCCTGGAACATCCGCAGTTGCAGGCCAGGCAACTGGTCAGCCAGGTGCCCCGTGAAGACGGCAGCCGGCAGGCGCAGATGGCCTGCCCGTTGAAGTTTTCCGAGGGGCTGCCAGAGCCGCGGCATATTGGCGCCAGGTTGGGGGCGCATTCCGATCAGGTGCTGGAGGAACTGGGCTACAGCCTCGAGCGCATCGAGGCACTGCGGCGCGAGCGGGTCATCGTGTAGCTGCGGGTTTGCCGAGGCAGTGCTTTAAAACTGTCACTCGACCCTGGTTTCCCCGCTGTAGACCAGGGTTTGCCGACAACGCCGGCACAGATAGCGACGCCCCTGGGCCACCAGTTTGTGGCGTTGGGCGGAGAACGGGAAATCGCTCTCGGCGCAGGGGCAGCGGTAGATATAACGGGTCACGCTGCGACGCTTGACGTCGTAGGTATGACAACGATTGGGCGGCAGTTCGTACACCCCGCGCATGATCAGTTGCCACTCTTCACCGTGGGGCTGGATACGTTCGCCAAACAGTTGGTGGGCGATCAGGTGTGCCACTTCGTGGGCCACGGTCTGCTTGAGGAAGTCCTCGGTGTTTTCCCGGTACAGCTGCGGGTTGAAGCGCAGCAGGTTCTCGTGCAAATGGGCGACACCGGCTTTCTGGCCACGCAACTTGAGGCTGACCACCGGGCGTTTGAAAGGACGTTTGAAAAAGGATTCAGCGAGTTGGAAACAATCTTCGACGCGGGTATTGAGTTGCTCGGGCATGCTTAACGGCTCTCCAGAGGGAGTGAGTATGCCGCAAACAGGGGGGATTCCGAATCGCCCAGGCGCCGAATGGTCATCCATCCCGCGCCCATAAGAAGGCCGCCTTGCGGCGGCCTGTGCTGGCAGACAGAGGATTATTATTGGTGCGGCGTCAGTTGGTATACACGGGGCCGACGCCCAGGCCCCAGACAATCACGGTGAAGGCCATGATCGCGACCAGTACCACCAGGCCTACTGCCAGCACCGAGCTGGAAAACAGGAACCCCTCGTCCGACGGGATATTCATGAAGGTCGGCAGCCCGACATACAGCAGGTAGACCGTGTAGCAGATGGCGGCAGTGCCGACGATCATGCCCAGCCACATGTGCGGGTACAGCGCCGCCAGGCCACCGACGAACAGCGGTGTGGCGGTGTAGGTGGCAAAGGCCACGCAACGTGCCAGGCTCGGGCTGGCGTCATAGGTCCGGGCCATCCAGTGGATGAACGCGCCCATCACCGCCACGCCGCCGAGCATGGCCAGGTACGACATGATGGTCATCCACAGGGCGCTTTCCATGGTCAGCATCACCGGCGCGCGATTGCCGATGACCCAGCCGACCTGGGTGGTGCCGATAAAAGCCGAAATGGCGGGGATTGCCGCGAGGATCAGCGTATGGGTGAGGTACATGTGGCTGATGCTTTCCTCGGCATCGCCACGGATGTCTCGCCATTCCTGATCGGGGTGGGTGAAGAGTCCTACGACATGATGAATCATGGTCAGTCACTCCTTTATTGTTGCCATCGCCCCCAACGGAGCGCTTACAGCCAAGTGGCACAGTCAGTATAGGTCTATATGTGCATGCGACCTTATGTCGCAGTATAGGGAGGAGTTTTCCGCAGATGTGCGCACCTTTAGAGCAAATTGCGCTGTAAACCCCCGGGCTAATCGCTGCTGCATCTGTCATTGCAGCCCCGGCACCGCTGCTCTGCGGCGCTTTCACGGGGCTGGGGTTTTTGCGTAAAATGTCCGGCTTTTCGTCACATACCTCGCGGATTTCAAGAGCCATGGGCACTCTTACGGTCAACCAGAACAAACTGCAGAAACGTCTTCGCCGCCAGGCGGGCGAGGCGGTCGCCGATTTCAACATGATCGAAGAGGGCGACAAGGTCATGGTCTGCCTGTCCGGCGGCAAGGACAGCTACACCATGCTCGACGTGCTGCTGCACCTGCAGAAGGTGGCGCCGATCAAGTTCGAGATCGTCGCGGTGAACATGGACCAGAAACAGCCAGGCTTTCCCGAGCACGTGCTGCCGGCCTACCTCAAGGAACTGGGGATCGAGTACCACATTGTCGAGAAGGACACCTATTCGGTGGTCAAGGAGCTGATCCCGGAAGGCAAGACCACCTGCTCGCTATGCTCGCGCCTGCGTCGCGGCACCCTGTACACCTTCGCCGACGAAATCGGCGCCACCAAGATGGCCTTGGGTCACCACCGCGACGATATCGTCGAGACCTTCTTCCTCAACATGTTCTACAACGGTTCGCTCAAGGCCATGCCGCCCAAGCTGCTGGCCGATGACGGGCGCAACGTGGTAATCCGCCCGCTGGCCTATTGCAGCGAGAAGGACATCCAGGCCTATTCCGACCTCAAGCAGTTCCCGATCATCCCGTGCAACCTCTGCGGTTCCCAGGAGAACCTGCAACGCCAGGTGGTCAAGGAGATGCTTCAGGAATGGGAGCGCAAGACTCCAGGGCGTACCGAAAGCATCTTCCGCGGCCTGCAGAACGTGATCCCCTCGCAACTGGCGGACCGCAATCTGTTCGACTTCACCAGCCTGCGCATCGACGACAGCGCCACGCCGCGTTTCGTCAATGTGGTGAACCTCTGATCCGATCCTGGTGAATCCGTGCTGCGCTTGCGCAGCACGGTCATTCAGCTCCCCGGCATGCGGGGAATGAAGGCCACGCTGCCTTGCGCCGGTTTCTTGGCCAGGCGCTCACCGTTGGTCGGGGTGGTGCGGACCAGTTGATGATCCTCGCCCAGATACCCCAGCATCAGCGGCTCATCGTGCCTCTGCTGGACGAAGATCAGGGTGCGCTGCGGGTCCCAGTGCTGGCCACTGGTCTTGTCCAGCCAGGCCATGAAGTCCGCGCTGCTGCCGTTACGCGGGAAATCCGCAGTTTCTGCCACGTAGTAGAAGGGTGCGCCCTGGTTCTGCAGGTACATCGGCAGTTTGTTATCGATTTCCACCATGACCATCCGCCATTGATTCCAGGGAGCGATCCGGCTCGCGGCGGCCCGGGTATCGGCGCTGAACTGCATCACCCCCCCGCCGCTGTTGCTCCAGGGGTAGGCAACCCCCAGCACCAGCAGCATGACCAGGGCCGCACAGGAGAAGCCGAGGGGCCAGCCACGGGAAATGGGTTTGCCTGCGGCCTGGCGTAGCTGCAGCCGACGGTTGAGCCACCAGGCACCGAGCAACTGAGCGAAGGGCACCAGGGGCAGAACGTAATAGCTGCGCCGGCTGCCACTGGCGGTGAAGAACAGGAACAGCAGCCCCAGGGCCCACACCAGCCAGCGTTCATTAGGTTGCAACTGGCGCCAGTGCCGGGCCGCCAGCCATAGGCCGAGGATCCAGCAGGGCGCCCAGGGCAAGGTATAGGCCGGCAGGTAGATCAGGTAGGTGTAGATCGGCCCGACATGGTCGAAGGGGTTGAAGAAACGCACCACATTCTCGCGAAACACCAGGCTCAGGCCGCTTTCCCCGTAGCTGGGAGCGCCGTACAGGTGCGAGAGAACGAAGGGCACCATGTAGAACAGCGCGGCGATGCTCAAGGCCAGCAACAGGCGCAGGTTCAGGTGGCGTTTCCAGCGCCCCTGGCTCAGCAGGTGTGGCAACAGGATCAGCCCCGGCAGGACGAAGCCGATCAGCCCCTTGAGCAGCGAGGTCGCCGCCAGTATCAGGAAGAACACCGTATAGCGGCCCAGGCGGGTATCTTCCGGGCCGCGCCAGTACCACCACACTGCAGCCAATACGCCACAGACGGTCAGGATGTCGGCCGTGGCCACCCGCGCCCAGAAGGCGAAATAGAAGGTGGTGGCCAGCATCCAGCCGGCGATCAGCCCAGTGCCTTTGTGGAACAGCCGCTCGCCGATCAGGTAAACCAGCCAGATGCTCAGCCATGCGGCGATCACCGAGGACAGGCGCAGCGACCAGTGCCCCAGGCCCCCCATCAGCCAGGCGCTGGCGGTAATCAGCCAGTAGGAGGGCAGGGGCTTGTCGTAGTAGGGAGCGCCCTTGAGGTAAGGGTCGAAATAGTCGCCACTCTGCAACATCTGCAAGGCGATGTTGGCCCAGCGGGTCTCCGGCCCCCAGAGTTCACGGGAGCCCAGGCCCAGCAGCAGGATCAAGGCAGACACGCCGAGCAGCAGGGCCAGGGCCCCGCGTTCGCTGCGAAACAGATTCATAGATGGATTTCCAGAGCGGCGGTGGGAAAAGTCGCAGCCATCCAGGGCATCGAAGCGTGAAGAAAAGCCAGCGCCAACCGTGGTCGGCGCTGTCGTTACAAGGGTACCCAGGGTCAGGGTTGGCTTTGTGGCAGGATCAGGACCAGCATATTGCCTTCCTCATAGCGCTTGCCTCCGGGCGGCAGCAGCGCCACTTCCTCGCTTTCCACCACGTCCTTGACCCGCATCACCACACCCACCGAACCCTGTTTGCGGGCCTCGCTGACCCACTGCCCGACCTCGGCCATGCTTACCTTGCGCTGCGCCGAATCAGCATAAGCTAGGCCATATTTCAATTCGCCCTCGGTGTTGTACAGCGTCACCTCCGGGCGTTGCAGGCGCCAGGCCAGGGCCGAGGCGGCGCCCAGGTCATTGCTCAGCAGCGTCTTGGTCTGCCTGAGCTCCTCGATATGTTCCTTGATGAACTGGTCCGGCATCTGGTTATGCACGATGAACCCCGGCATGCCCGCCGGCAGCAGGGCCACCAGCAACCAGATGCCCAGGGCCGGGGCCGCCCAGTACTGCAGCGGACGGGCGGCCGGCAGCAGGTTGGCGATGATCCAGCCCATCAGCATGATGAACACCAGGGACAGGCTGAGCATCTCGTTGTGGCCGTAGACCGGCCGGGTGAGCTGGATGTACAGCAGGGCCACCATGGCCGCCACGCCGATCAGCAGGTTGAGCAGGCTGTTGATGCGGATGCTCCGGCCCTGGCTGGCGTTGATACGGTCGATCAGGGCGCTGCCCATGAGCACGGCCAGCGGCAGCAGGCACGGCATGATGTAGGTTGGCAGCTTGCCGCGGCTCAGGCTGAAGAACGCCAGGGGCAGCAGGAACCACAGCAGCAGGAATCCGGTCGGAGCCTGGCGCTTGTCTTTCCAGGCTTGCATGAATGTGCCCGGCAACAGGGCTGCCCAGGGCAGGCTGGAGGCCACCAGCAGCGGCAGGTAGAACCACCAGGGGCGGGTATGTTGGGCGTTGTCGGCGGCGAAGCGGCGAATGTGCTCGTGCCAGAAGAAGAAGCGCCAGAAGTCGGGCTCGTGGGCGTGAATGCTCAGTACCCAGGGCAGGCTGATGCCGATCGCTACCAGCACGGCCACCAGCCCGTAGCGCAGCAGTTCGCCCAGACGGCGTTGCCAGATCATGTAGGGCAGGGCGATGAGTACCGGCAACAGCCAGGCCAGGAAACCCTTGGTCATGAAGCCCATGCCACAGGCGACGCCCAGCCCGGCCCATGCCAGCAGGCGTTCGCGGGTGGTTCGGCCGTCCAGGGCGAACCACAGGGCTACCAGACTCAGGTTGACCCACAAGGTGAACTGCGGATCAAGGTTGGAGTATCCGGCTTGGCCGGCAATCAGGCCGAAGCTCATATAAAGCAGGGCGGCGGCGAAGCTCTTGCGCGGGTCGTTCCACATGCGGCGGGTGATCAGGTAGGCCAGCAGTACGCTCAGGCCGGTGCTCAGGGCCGAGGCAATGCGCACGCCGAACAGGTTGTCGCCAAAGACCGCCTGGCCGATGGCGATCAACCAATAGCCGGCGATGGGCTTCTCGAAGTAGCGGATGCCCATGAAGTGTGGCGCCACCCAGTCGCCACTGAGCAGCATTTCCTGGCTGATCTGGGCGTAGCGGGTCTCGTCGGGAATCCACAGGCCGTGGCTGGTCAGAGGTAGCAGGTAGAACAGGCCGAAGGCCACGAGCAACAGAGGAAGTGCCCAGCGCTGGAGAGTGCTGGTTGTACTTGCGCCGAGGGTAAAGCCGGACGGCGGGGCGCTTGTTCCATAAGCGGGGGGCGGCGAAGTGCGGTGCATTTTTATCCTCGAAGTCATTGGCCGATAGCGATTTCGTTATTTGCTGGGGGTTGCTGACAAAGCGTCAATTTTGTCGACCTGCTGGCTTTTCCAAGTTCGCGAAGTTTCAGCGGGCAGCATTCATTTGTTTGAGAATTTTTTTATAAATGCGGCTGTCCGTTTCTTATTAGTACAGAAACTTGTTAAGTCAATTAATTAGCCGGCAAGTGTGTCGCTTCCCCTAATAAAGTCTGTTGGCATGTTGTTAAAAATAGTTACAAGTTACTCAAGGGGTTGATCAAGTACGTGCTGCCAGCTGCCCGCATCCAGGGTTCCCAGTACTTGCATGTGGCCTTGCGGATCCAGGGTGATAAACAGCGAGCTGGTATATTCGCTGGCCAGGGCGTGCGGGTAGCCCAGCTGGCGTTCCAGGCTGCTGATGCAGTCGCTGTGGGTTATCAGGATCAGATTGCGCTTGAGTGACTTGTGCGCCTTGATCGTCTGCTGGAAATGCTCGTCACAGGTGGCCAGCCAGTCCTGGGTCTGCGCCGCACCGTTGAACATGAATTCCGTCGTTTGCCGGGTGCGGGTTGCGGGGCTGCTGATGACATCGGTGGCGGCCATGCCCAGGGTGCGAAAGGCTCGTCCCAGGTCGCTGGCGCTGTGGCTTCCGAGCTGGGTAATGCCATCGGCGGGCCCCAGGCAGGGGTTGGCGGAGCGGTCACAACGCTCGGCATGGCGGACCAGGACTATCACTTCGCCCCCTTGCCAGTGACGGTAGATGTTGGCCTGCTGCATCTGGTTGCCGACCCCCAGGTCGCGAGGCGTGATGGGCCACAGGACAAAGCCGCTGACCAGGATTGCCAGGGCCGCCGCACAGACGCCACCGACGATTCGCCAGGTTCGGGGGGGCTTGTTGCCAGTGCCGGATTCAGCGGTGTTGAGCACGTGGTGTACCTGAGTAGGTTTTTGCCGAGTGTTGGGTATTCGGGTTGGAACTGGTGCGTTGAAGACGAACGACATGCAGTCACTGGAACCCGCACTGCAACTGGGGCCAATTTAGGTCGGGCCAGGTGGGCGAAGAGTGAAAGCAATGTGAAAAAAACGAATGGACGACGGCAGTTCTTTTAAAACCGGACAGCCTTTGTTCAGGTTGTTGGCCCGAACGCTGCTTTGTTATCCGGTTATGCACGTCAGATGGCTTCGGGAGGTTATTCCCGGAGTTTCGTTTTTATCGTTGAGGCAAGTGCGAGGCGAACTTTATCCGATAAAAAACAGCGGATGAAAAATCCTCGCGTTTAGTTCAGCTTATTGTCAGCTTGGGCTGGAGGGCGGGCATGAGAAGGGAGGTTTTCCTGCCCGTTGTTTCGGGCAGGAAGTGATGCCGGGGAGCGGGCGGCTCAGTGATTGACGGTGTAGGCCAGCATTGCCGACAGCTGGCACAGTGGCCGGCCGCTCTCCTGCTGCCATTGGTTGAATACTTCCTGCACCAGGGCCTGGTCGCGTTTGCTGCTGGGCACCTTGTCGATGATGTTCTGGGCATTGAGGGCCGCGACCACGTCCCAGGTGGGGATAAAGGTGTCCTTGCCCACCATGCGCAGGAAGCGCGGGGCAGACAGCCCGCCCATCTGGTTGCCATGTTTGGCCAGGTACTGCCAGAGCCCGGTGATGTCCTGCACCGGCCAGTCGGCGATGAAGGCGCCAAAGCTGCCGTGCTGCTTTTGCACATCGAGGATCATCTGCGCGTTGCGCGGCACGCTCTTGAGCTTGCCCAAGTGGCGGATGATCCGCGTGTCCTGCATCAGCCGCTCCAGGTGCTCGGCGCCCATCAGCACCACCTTGTCCGGATCGAAGCCGAAAAACACCTGCTCGAACGCCGGCCATTTGGCGTCCACCAGGCTGTGTTTGAGGCCGGCGCGGAAAACCCGCAGGGCCAGGGTCGAGAGGTAGCGGTCGGCGCTCAATGCGCGCAGGTAGTCGTCGCTGGCCGGGGTGGGCAACTGGGCTTCCAGGGCCGCAGCGGAACCGAAGCGGTTGAGACAGTATTCATTCAGCCATTTGTAATCGTGCATGCCTGCTCCGGGACGGTCGGGAGGGTCGGAAAGTCTGTTGACCAAGGTTGGGGCCTTTGGCGGCATTACAAGTTCCCCGGGGGCCGGGGAACCTGGGGCGTATTCAGGCCGGGCTGGCGCCTTCGCCCGCGAGCCGGCGATTAAGCTGGAAGCGCCAGCGCACGTAGAGCAACGCCGAAGTGAACACGGCCAGGCTGGCGAACATCTCCAGCAGGCCGAACATTTGGCGGTTCGGGTCGTAGGCCGCCAGGGCGCCCTTGATGAAGTACAGGTTGACCACGAAGCACATCCACGAATGGCCACGGGCACTGCCGCTGAGCATGCCGGGGGCCATCAGCAGCAGCGGCACCAGCTCGATCAGCAGGATGACCCAGGGGCGGGCACCGTGCAGATCGGCCACCAGCAGGTAATACCCGCAAAGCAGCCCCACCAGGCCGAAGAAGCAGACCAGGCTGAGGATTCGCATCAGGCGGACCCGGGGCTCCAGCCATTCCACCGGGGGCAGGATCTTCGGCTTCTTAGCCACGGCCGTTCTCCAGTCGCAGGGCGGTTTTCGCCAGACGCAGGCCCAGGGCCCGGCACAGTGCAATCTCGTGTTCGTCCAGTGGGCTCTTGCCATCTGCTCCGGCATGGTGGCTGGCGCCATACGGGGTGCCGCCACCGCGGGTTTCCAGCAGGGCCGACTCGCTGTAGGGCAGGCCGGTGATCAGCATGCCGTGATGCAGCAATGGCAGCATCATCGATAGCAGGGTGGCTTCCTGGCCGCCATGCAGGCTGGCGGTCGAGGTGAACACGCCGGCAGGCTTGCCCACCAAGGCACCGGTCAGCCAGAGGTTGCTGGTACCGTCGAGAAAATACTTCAGCGGCGCTGCCATGTTGCCGAAGCGGGTCGGGCTGCCCAGGGCCAGGCCTGAGCAGTGCTTCAGATCGTCGAGGCTGGCGTACAGGGCGCCGCTGTCGGGGATGTCCGGGGTGACCGCCTCGCATTCCGCGGAGATCGCCGGGACAGTGCGCAGACGAGCCTCCAGGCCGGCCTGCTCGACGCCGCGGGCGATCTGCCGGGCCATCTCGTTGGTCGAGCCGTTGCGGCTGTAGTACAGGACCAGGATATAGGGCGCGCTCAAGGCAGGATCTCCAGCACGTTCTCCGGCGGCCGGCCAATGATGGCCTTGTCGCCGGCTTCGAGAATCGGCCGCTCCATGAGTTTCGGGTGCTGGGCAATGGCGGCGACCAGTTGCTCTTCGCTGAGGCTCGGGTCGGCCAGGTTGAGGGTCTTGTACTCGTCCTCGCCGGTGCGCAATAGCTGGCGCGCGCTGAGGCCGAGCTTGGCCAGAAGGCTGCGCAACTGGGCGGCATCCAGTGGGGTTTCCAGGTAGCGGACCACGGTCGGGGCCAGGCCGCGTTGTTCCAGAAGTTCCAGCGCACCGCGGGATTTCGAGCAGCGCGGGTTGTGATAAAGCGTCAGATCGGTCATGTGCGGGTCGCATCTTGCGTAAGGTGGCGGCTATTCTACCCGCGCGACGGGCACTCCTGAACCTTGGGAGTCGTTAGGTCGCAGCGACCCTGGGTCGACGGTTATTTTTCAAGACATCTTTCAAGACAGGAAACAGCGCATGGCAAGGCAATTGGCGGCGGTATTGGCGATCATCACAACCCTGCTGCTGGGCGGCTGTGGCAATGACTACGGGGTCGACCAGTATGGCCAGAAAGTCGCCGCCGAGCGTATCGACAAGCAGTGGCTGGTGCTCAACTACTGGGCCGAGTGGTGCGGGCCTTGCCGTACCGAGATCCCGGAACTCAACGCCCTGAACGAGCAGCTCAAGGGGCAGTCGGCATCGGTGATGGGGGTCAACTTCGACAATGTGCAGGGTGAAGAGCTAAAGAGCGCCAGCGAGAAGCTGGGGATCAAGTTCACCGTGCTGGCACGGAACCCCGCGGAGCTCTTCGATCTGCCACGCAGCGAGGCGCTGCCGGTGACCTACATCATCGACGACAAGGGCAAGGTACGTGAGCAGATGATGGGCGAGCAGACTGCAGCCGGCGTGCTGGCGAAACTGCGGGCCTTGCGCGGGCATTGAGGGCGCTAGGTTCTGGAGCCGCTGCCGCGCAGTGCGAGCGCCCTCAAGTGACGCAGGGGGCCTGAAACTCGCCAGAGATTCATCCAGGAACATCCTGGAGTCCCGTTCGCAGCCTCGCGGGCTCGGCAGCGGCTAGCGCACTATCAGCCTTCTTCCAGCCACCAGCGCAACGGCTTGCCCTCGGCAGGCCAGAACCGCACCTGCTCGATCGGCGAGATGTCCCAGCGCTCAACGGTTTCCAGCGCCTGAAGGAAGCGCCGCTCCTGCTCCATTAACGCCGGTGCACAGAGTTTGCGGGTGCTGCCGACCTTGCCGAAGCTGAGTTTTTCGCCGTCCAGGGTGTAGGGCGCGAACCAGTGGTTGCAGCCGCCATTGCCATAGGCCCGACCGTCCTCGCCGAGGGTGATGGTCAGGTGGCTGTAATCGATCAGCGGACGCTCGCCAATCCATTCCAGGACGTAACTGCGGTCCTGCTGCAGCTTCAGCGGCTCGGCGGCGCAGCCCAGCAGGCCGGCCCCCAGCGCCGCAGCCAGCATCAGGCGTTTCATTGGCCGGCCTGCTGGCATTTCGGGCAGCGGTGATGCTCACCCTCGCTACGCCAGCCGAGCTCGGCAATGCGCGCGCTGGCGGCAGGCTTCTGGGCCTTGCTGCCCAGCTTGGCATCCACTGCGAACTCGAAGTCCAGGGTGGCGTCGCAGCTGTCGCAATTGACCTGCCACTGGTGGATCGCCAGTTCGCCGAATACCGGGCCACGCGCCACGGCGACCCACTGGCCGACGGGGTTGATCAAGTGGCGCACGGTGTCCACGGTCAGGCGCATGGAGAGATCCTTGCTGCCCTTGAGGGTGACCAGAAGCACGTCGTCGGTACGGATCGAGCCACCGTTGCCGGTGACTTGATAGCGGCCGGGCACCAGGGCACGGCATTCGATCAGGGTGTGTTGCGGGTTCATCAGGTTGTAGCGGAAATCGTGTTCGACCATGGGTCCTCCAAATCTGCCGCGTATGCTAGCACGGGCCCCTGCGGCGCAGGTTGCGGGCAGGTGACCTTCGATCAGCCCGTGGCGCGGATTTCAGCCGTGGACCCGGTTCTGCGGCTGGCCAGCTGCCCAGCTGGCGATGTTGTGCAAGGTGGTCTCGGCGATGGCCGCCAGGGCTTCGCGGGTCAGGAACGCCTGGTGCGCAGTGACTATCACGTTGGGAAAGGTCAGCAGCCGCGCCAGCACGTCATCCTGCAGGGGTAGATCGGAGCGGTCCTCGAAGAACAGTTGCGCCTCTTCTTCATAGACATCCAGCCCCAGGTAGCCCAGTTGGCCACTCTTGAGCGCCTCGATCAGCGCCGGGGTGTCCACCAGGCCGCCACGCCCGGTGTTGATCAGCATTGCTCCCGGTTGCATGTGGGCCAGGCTCTGCTGGTTGATCAGGTAACGACTGTCCTCGGTCAGCGGGCAGTGCAGGCTGATGATCTGCGACTGGGCCAGCAGCTCGGGCAGGTCCAGGTAACGGGCACCGAGGGCTTCTACAGCGGGATTGGGGAAGGGGTCGTACGCCAGCAGCTGGCAGCCGAAGCCGGCCATGATCCGGGCGAAGGTGGCGCCGATCTGGCCGGTGCCGACAATGCCCACGGTCTTGCCCACCAGGTCGAAGCCGGTCAGGCCGTGCAGGGTGAAGTCGCCTTCGCGGGTGCGGTTGTAGGCCCGGTGCAGGCGGCGGTTGAGCGCCAGGATCAGGGCCACGGCATGTTCGGCGACCGCATGGGGGGAATAGGCCGGGACCCGTACCACATCCAGCCCCAGGCGCTGGGCCGCGCTCAGGTCGACGTGGTTGTAGCCGGCCGAGCGCAGAGCGATCAGGCGGGTGCCACCGGCAGCCAGCTGTTCCTGTACCGGGGCACTGAGGTCGTCGTTGATAAAGGCACAGACCACTTCATGGCGTTCAGCCAGGGCGGCGGTATCCAGGCTCAGGCGGGCGGCCTGGAATTGCAGTTCGATGCCTGCTGGCAGTTGAGCGCCGAGGAAACTCTCGCGGTCGTAGTTCTGGCTGCTGAAAAGAATCGTACGCATGGCTGCATCCTTGTTCGGGGCGCCCAGCATGGCGGCTGGGCGCCGGGCAGGTCTTGCCCTGGGTCAGGCGTTGGTCCGCGCTTCGGCAGCCAGGCGGCCGATGGCGTGGTCCAGTTCATCCAGGGCGGCAAAGGCTTTGGCATCTTCCTGCTTGAGCAGGGTCTCGCTGCGCTGGCAGGCGGCGCGCAATTGCGGCACACCGCAGTAGCGGGTGGCACCGTGCAGGCGGTGGACCCGTTCGATCAGGGCGTTCTGGTCATTGGCGGCCCGCGCTGCCTTGATGGCTTCGCGGTCGGCGTCCAGGGACGCCAGCAACATGGCCAACATGTCCGCCGCCAGATCGGCCTTGCCGGCGGCCAGGCGCAGGCCTTCGTCCTGATCCAGTACCTGCAGTTCCAGCCCCAGTTCCGGGCGCTCGCTGGCCCGCTCCGGCCCCTGGTTGCGCAGGGCCAGGCCGGTCCATTTCAGCACCACCTGGGCCAGTTGGCGCTCACTGATGGGCTTGGTCAGGTAGTCGTCCATGCCGCTTTGCAGCAGGGCGCGCTTCTCGTTGGCCATGGCGTGGGCGGTAAGGGCGACGATGGGCAGCGGCGTACCGTGTCGCTCGCTTTCCCACTGGCGGATCGCCTCGGTACTCTGCCGGCCGTCCATGCCGGGCATCTGCACGTCCATCATTACCAGGTCGAAGGGTTCGGTCTGGATCGCGTTCAGCGCGGCGTAACCGTTGTCCACCGCCAGCACCTTGGCGCCCATGTCCTCCAGCAGGGTCTGGATCAGCAGCAGGTTGGCCGGGTTGTCATCGACACACAGCACTCGCGGCGCGCGGCTGGAAAGGGTTTCCTCCGGTTCGCTGCGAGCCCGGCGCGGGGTCACCAGGTCGGACAGGGCCCGGCGCAACTTGCGGGTGCACGCGGGCTTGGCCTGCAACTGGCTGTGAGGGTTGGGCACCGACAGATGGAACAGTGTCTGTTCGGTGGTCGGGCACAGTACCAGGACCTTGCAGCCCAGGTGTTCGAGGTCCCAGATATGCTGGCTCAGGCGTTCCGGCGCCATGTCGTTGGTGGTGATGCCCAATACCGCCAGGTCGATGGCCTGTTCGCTCTGGTGCACGCCGGTAATGCCGTTGGTCAGGGCCTCCAGGGTATTGAACGGGGTCACCTCCAGGCCGCAGTCCTCCAACTGGTGTTGCAAGGCCTGGCGCGCCAGCTCGTGGTTTTCCAATACCGCCACGCGCCGCCCCAGCAGCGGCGGGCCGGGCAGGTCCTCGGCGTCGTCGCGGGTTTTCGGCAGGTTGAGGCTGATCCAGAACTCCGAACCTTCGCCCGGGGTGCTGTCGACACCGATCTCGCCGCCCATCTGTTCGATCAGGCGCTTGGAAATCACCAGCCCAAGCCCCGTGCCGCCGGGTTGCCGCGACAGCGAGTTGTCAGCCTGGCTGAAGGCCTGGAACAGGGCGCGCACATCCTGGTTCGACAGGCCGATACCGGTGTCCTGGATGCTGATGCGCAGTTGCACGCTGTCTTCGTGTTCTTCTTCCAGCATGGCCCGGGCGACGATAGTGCCTTCGCGGGTGAACTTGATGGCGTTGCTCACCAGGTTGGTAAGAATCTGCTTGAGCCGCAGCGGGTCGCCCACCAGCGACAGCGGCGTATCGCGATAGACCAGGCTCACCAGTTCCAGCTGCTTGGCGTGGGCGGCCGGGGCGAGGATGGTCAGGGTGTCTTGCAGCAAGTCCCGCAGGTTGAACGGGATGCTGTCGAGCACCAGTTTGCCGGCTTCGATTTTCGAGAAGTCGAGGATCTCGTTGATGATGCCTAACAGGCTGTCGGCGGATTTCTCGATGGTGCCCAGGTAGTCCAGCTGGCGTGGTGTCAGCTCGCTTTTCTGCAACAGGTGGGTGAAGCCGAGAATGCCGTTGAGCGGTGTACGGATTTCATGGCTCATGTTGGCCAGGAATTCCGACTTGATCCGGCTGGCCTCCAGGGCCTCCTTGCGCGCCAGGTCCAGCTCGATGTTCTGGATCTCGATGGTTTCCAGGTTCTGGCGCACGTCTTCGGTGGCCTGGTCGATGCTGTGCTGCAATTCTTCCTGGGCATTCTGCAGGGTGCTGGCCATGCGGTTGATGCCCGAGGCCAGCTCATCCAGCTCCTGGCTGCCCAGGGGTGGCAGGCGGGTTTCCAGGTTGCCGTCCTTGAGTTGCGCCACGGCCTGCTTGATCTGGGTCAGCGGGTTGTTGATTGTGCGGCCCATGCGCACTGCCAGTAGGGCGGTGCCGGCCAGCCCGGCGGCAATCAACAGCAGGCTGGCGAACAGGCTGCGATAGCCGCGCAGCAGCATGCCACTGTGGGACAGCTCCAGTTCCACCCAGCCCAGCAGGCGGTCGGACTCATCGGGAATCAGGTCGCCGGCCAGGTTGCGGTGCCGGCCGAAGACCGGCAGTTGATAGCGGGTCGCGTCGCTGCCGGAGCGTTGCATCATGTGGCTGCTGTTACCGGCGGGAGGCGGGTTGAGCATGCTGGGGCCGGCATGGGCCAGCAGGCTGCGATCCGGGGCAAGGAGCGATACGGCGCGCACGTCTTGCTGTTCCAGCGCCTGGGTGGCAATGCGCTCGAGCATCTGGGTGTTGTGGTTGCCCATGGCCGGGGCCACCAGGGAGGCCAGTTGTTCCGCGATCATCTCGCCACGCTGCAGGAGCTGGGTCTGCAGGTCCGAGAGCTGCATCCAGGTGAAGTAGCCGCCCAGCACCAAAGCCATCAGGCTGGTTGGCAACAAGGTCAGCAACAGTACGCGGCCTTTGATTCCCAGTTTCTTGAGCACGCAACTCTCCTGCTTCCACGCTGTTTTGAAAGGTCTACGGGCACGTCCGTGATGCGCCACCTGCGCAGTGTAACGATTTGTCGGGGGCTGATCTTGGCAAATTGCGCCAGGGCGGCCGTCGCCTGAAATGCCTGAAGCCGGGCTGTGACCAAGGCACTGGTTGCCGCGATCCGGGCAATCTTGAATAATCGCCCAACTGAGAATCACTTGCAGAAGTCAATGACTCCCGTATCTGTTGAGCCACCACGTATTCTGACCATTGAAGATGACCCGGTGCTGGGTGCCTATGTGCGCGAGCAACTGGAGCATTGTGGCTTTGCCGTGACCTGGTGCCAGAACGGCCCGGAAGGGCTGGGCATTGCCCGGCGCCGACCTTTCGATGTGGTGCTGCTGGATATCCTGTTGCCCGGAATGGATGGCCTGGAAGTGCTCACGCACTTTCGCCAGAGCCATTCCACGCCGGTGCTGCTGATGTCCGCCCTGGGAGCGGAAGCCGACCGAATCAGCGGTTTCCGCCTGGGGGCCGACGATTACCTGCCCAAGCCATTCAGCATGGCCGAGCTGCGTGTGCGCATCGAGGCCATCCTGCGCCGGGTCGCCCTGGACCGGCGACCGATGCCACCGGTACCCGTCAGCCTGGCCCAGAGCCTGCGCTTCGACGATGAGCGCAGCGACGTGTTCTTTGCCGAGCAATGGGCCGGCCTGACCCGCAGTGAATACCGCCTGCTGGATACCTTGCACCGCAATGGCGACGAGGTGTTGAGCAAGGCCTTCCTTTATCAGCATGTACTGCAACGCGGTTATGCGGCTCACGACCGCAGCCTGGACATGCATGTCAGCCAGATCCGCCGCAAGCTCAAGGCGCTGGGCTACAGCGAGCGTGAGCTGCGAACCGTGTGGGGCAAGGGTTATGTGCTGAGCGCCTTAGATGAACTGGTCTGATCTGCCGGGGCGGCATTCGCTGTTCTGGAAGCTGGCGTGCCTGTTGGTAGCTTTCTGCCTGTTGATGATCTGGCTGAGCTGGTCCTGGGGGCGTTATGTGGAGCAGAAGAACCTCTACCTCTCCGATGAGGCCAGAGCCACCTTGGGCAGCTACGCCCGCGAGGCCGAGCAGGCCTGGAAGGGCGGCCAGAGTGCCGGTGTCGATGCCTGGATCCAGCAGATCGCCAGCCGCGAGAAAACCTGGATCGGCGTGATTGGCAGTGACCTGCAATCCCTGAGCAGCTACCCGTTGACGCCGGCGGAGGCCCAGCGTCTGACCTTCCTGCGCGGTGCCGACTGGCCGGTGAGCCGGCATTCCCGGGGCCTGCCGTGGCTGAAAGTACCCTTTCCCGAGGATCCGTCCCTGGGCAGCCTGGTGATCGAGTTGCCACAACGTTTCATGCCGGGGCGCTACCGGGTGTTCTGGCAGGTGATCACCAATGGGGTGATTCCCGGGCTGTTCACCTTGTTGCTGTGTGTCGGCCTGTATCGCTTGCTGGTGGTGCCGCTGAACCAGTTGCGCGAGCAAGCCAACGCCTGGCGGGCGGAGCAGTTGAACGTGCGGCTGTCCAGTGAAACCACCCAGCGTCGGGACGAGCTGGGCGAACTGGGACGGGCGTTCGATCAGATGTCCGAACGTCTGCAGAGTACCGTGGCGGTGCAGCAGCAGTTGTTGCGGGACCTGTCCCACGAGTTGCGCACCCCCCTGAGCCGCCTGCGCGTGGCCTGCGATGGCGAGCGTGATCTTGCCGCGCTGCGCGAACGCTTGGCGCGGGAGGTCGACGGCATGCAGCGGCTGGTGGAGGACAGCCTGCAACTGGCCTGGCTGGACACCGAGCGTGCGCCACTGCCGCAAGAGCAGATCCAGGTCCAGGCGTTGTGGGAGATGCTCAGCGAGAATGCCTGCTTCGAGAGTGGCTGGTCCGCGCAGCAGCTGCGTTGCGAGCTGGAGGCCGATTGCTGGGTTCGCGGGCACCTCAATACCCTGGCCCAGGCCCTGGAAAACATCCTGCGCAACGCTATTCGGCATTCGCCGGCCGGAGCACGGGTCAGCCTCGGAGGCCAGCGCGACGGCAAGTACTGGCACCTGTGGCTGGATGACGAAGGGCCGGGGGTGGCTGAAGAGGATCTGGAAAGGATCTTCGCCCCCTTCACTCGTCTGGATGGGTCGCGACCGGGGGATGGCGGTTTCGGCCTGGGCCTGAGCATCGCCCGCAATGCCGTAGGGCGTCAGGGTGGGCAGTTGTGGGCGCAGAACCTGGCCCAGGGCTTGCGCATCCACGTGCGCCTGCTGGCGGCCTGAGGCTTGCCCTGGGCTGCCTTATTCCAATAAGCCATAAGGCTCGCACTTTGCGTGATATGGCGCTCGGTCGTTTGCCGGTATGATAGGCGCCCCCGCAGTCTGGATTGCGAATACGCCATGACCTTGCAGTACCCAACCATCGCCGATTGCGTCGGCAACACCCCCCTGGTCCGCCTGCAGCGCCTGCCCGGCGCCACCAGCAATACCCTGCTGCTAAAGCTCGAGGGCAACAACCCGGCGGGTTCGGTCAAGGACCGTCCGGCACTGTCGATGATCACCCGCGCCGAGTTGCGCGGGCAGATCCAGGCCGGCGATACCCTGATCGAAGCGACCTCGGGCAATACCGGCATCGCCCTGGCCATGGCTGCAGCGATCAAGGGCTACAAGATGATCCTGATCATGCCCGACAACTCCAGCGCCGAGCGCAAGGCGGCCATGACCGCCTACGGCGCCGAGCTGATCCTGGTCAGCCAGGAAGAAGGCATGGAAGGCGCCCGTGACCTGGCCGAGCGGATGCAGGCCGAAGGCCGCGGCAAGGTGCTCGACCAGTTCGCCAACGGCGACAACCCTGAGGCCCACTACAGCGGCACCGGCCCGGAAATCTGGCGCCAGACCCAGGGCAGCATTACTCACTTCATCAGCTCGATGGGCACCACCGGCACCATCATGGGCACCTCGCGTTACCTGAAGGAGCAGAACCCGGCGGTGCAGATCGTCGGTCTGCAGCCGATGGAAGGCTCGGCCATTCCCGGCATTCGCCGCTGGCCCGAGCAATACCTGCCGAAGATCTACCAGGCCAGTCGGGTCGACCGGATCGTCGACATGGCCCAGAGCGAGGCCGAAGACGTGACTCGGCGCCTGGCCCGTGAAGAAGGGATCTTCTGTGGCGTCTCTTCCGGCGGTGCGGTGGCAGCGATGCTGCGCCTGTCCCGGGAAGTGGAAAACGCAGTCATGGTCGCGATCATCTGCGACCGTGGCGATCGTTACCTGTCGACCGGCATTTTCGATGCGCCCAATTGATGGCTAAGCACGATAGAGGCCTGCGCTTCCAGCCGGCGGGCGGTAGCCGGGCGCCGCAGATTCCAGTGGGCAAGAAACAGCGTTTGACGATTCAGCGTCTGGCCAACGACGGCCGTGGCATTGCCTTTGTCGAAGGGCGTACCTGGTTTGTCAGCGGTGCCCTGGCCGGTGAAGAAGTCGAAGCTCGGGTGTTGGGCAGCCACGGCAAAGTGGTAGAGGCCCGTGCCGAGCGCATCTTCAACGCCAGTGATCTGCGTCGCCCGGCAGCTTGTGCCCATGCCGGGCGTTGCGGCGGTTGCAGTGTCCAGCACTTGCCCCATGACGAACAGCTTGCCCTGAAACAGCGCATGCTCGCCGAGCAGTTGTCCAAGGTCGCGGGTGTCGAGCCCGAGGCCTGGGCCGCCCCCTTGAGCGGTCCCGAGTTCGGCTATCGGCGCCGCGCCCGGGTGGCGGTGCGCTGGGACGCCAAGGGCAAGCAACTTGAGGTGGGTTTTCGCGCTGCCGGTAGCCAGGACATTGTCGCCATCGACGATTGCCCGGTGCTGGTACAGGCCTTGCAACCTGTCATGAACCGTTTGCCCTCCATGCTGCGACGCTTGAGCAAGCCTCAGGCACTGGGGCATGTGGAGTTGTTCAGCGGTTCGGCCCTGGCGGTGCTGTTGCGCCACATGGCGCCGTTGTCCGACAGCGACCTGACGATCCTCAAGGACTTCTGCGATTTCCATCAGGCGCAATTGTGGCTGCACGGTGAAGGCGAGCCGCAACCCTTTGATCCATCGCAGGCTCTGGGCTACCGCCTGGAGACCTGGGACCTGCACCTGGCGTATCGGCCGGGTGACTTCATCCAGGTCAATGCGGGAGTCAATGAAGCGATGGTCGCCCAGGCCCTGGAGTGGCTGGCGCCGCAAGCTGATGAGCGGGTGCTGGACCTGTTTTGCGGCCTGGGCAACTTCGCCTTGCCGTTGGCCCGACAGGTGCGGGAAGTGGTGGCGGTAGAGGGCGTGGCGACCATGGTGGCGCGCGCCGCGGAGAATGCCGCCAGCAACAATTTGCATAACACGCGCTTTTTTCAAGCCGATTTATCCCAACCTCTGAGCGCTGCCGAGTGGGCTGATGAAGGCTTTTCTGCGGTACTCTTGGACCCACCCCGCGACGGTGCTTTCGAGGTGGTCCGCCAGTTGGCGACCCTGGGTGCCAAGCGGTTGGTGTACGTGTCATGCAATCCGGCAACTTTGGCTCGTGACACGGTCGAACTGATCAAGCAGGGCTATAGATTAAAACGTGCCGGGATCCTCGATATGTTTCCTCAGACGGCGCATGTCGAGGCCATGGCGTTATTTGAAGCGAGCTAGGATGGCTTGTCTAATCCGACTGGTCTTTCGGGAGTGGCGCGCTGGCCCTGCGAGCCGCACCCGAGCGTTGAAGGTCAGCGATTTGACGCATTGAATGTGCGTCGTAGGGAAGGTAAAGCAAGATGGTACAGGTGAGAGCGCACCAGCCGATCAACACCGACGGCAGTATCAATCTCGAGGCATGGCTCGATCATACGGTCAGCGTCGACATGGCACTGGACCGTGAAGCCTTGAAAGAAGCCTGCGAGTTCGCTCGCGAGGCGGAACTGCAGCACATAGCAACGAAGAATCTCAGCCCCGAGGACGTGTCGAGTTTCAGCACGGGCCTGGAGATCGCCGAGATCCTCGCCGATCTTAAGCTGGATCAGGACTCCCTGGTTGCCGCGGTGCTCTACCGGGGTGTCCGCGAGGGCCAGATCCAGTTGCCGGCGGTCAGCCAGCGGTTTGGTCCGGTGGTCACCAAGCTGATCGATGGCGTCTTGCGCATGGCGGCCATTACCGCCAGCCTCAGCCCCCGCCAGTCCCTGGTGCTGGGCACCCAGGCCCAGGTGGAAAACCTGCGCAAGATGCTGGTGGCCATGGTAGATGACGTGCGGGTTGCACTGATCAAGCTGGCCGAGCGTACCTGTGCGATTCGAGCGGTAAAAAGCGCCGACGAAGAGAAGCGCAACCGGGTTGCCCGGGAAGTCTTCGACATCTACGCACCCCTGGCTCACCGCCTGGGTATCGGGCATATCAAGTGGGAGCTGGAAGACCTGTCCTTCCGTTACCTGGAGCCCGAGCAGTACAAGCAGATCGCCAAGCTGCTGCATGAGCGGCGCCTGGATCGCGAGCGTTTCATCAGCGACGTGATGAACCAGCTGCAGAACGAACTGAAGGCCACCGGGGTCAACGCCGACATCAGTGGGCGGGCCAAGCACATCTATTCCATCTGGCGCAAAATGCAGCGCAAGGGCCTGGAATTCAGCCAGATATACGACGTGCGCGCGGTGCGGGTGCTGGTGCCGGAAATGCGCGATTGCTACACCGCGCTGGGCATCGTGCATACCCTGTGGCGGCACATCCCCAAAGAGTTCGACGACTACATCGCCAACCCCAAGGAGAACGGCTACCGCTCGTTGCACACGGCGGTGATCGGCCCTGAGGGCAAGGTGCTGGAAGTGCAGATCCGTACCCACGCCATGCACGAAGAGGCGGAGCTGGGGGTTTGCGCGCACTGGAAGTACAAGGGCACCGACGTCAAGTCCGGCTCCAACCATTACGAAGAGAAAATCTCCTGGTTGCGCCAGGTGCTCGAATGGCACGAGGAACTGGGGGATATCGGCGGTCTGGCCGAACAGCTGCGGGTGGATATCGAACCGGACCGGGTGTACATCTTCACCCCCGACGGTCACGCCATCGACCTGCCCAAGGGCGCCACGCCGCTGGATTTCGCCTACCGGGTGCACACCGAGATCGGCCACAACTGCCGGGGCGCGAAGATCAACGGGCGCATCGTGCCGCTCAATTACAGCCTGCAGACCGGCGAGCAGGTGGAGATCATCACCAGCAAGCACGGCACGCCGAGCCGCGACTGGCTGAACCCGAACCTGGGCTATGTCACCACGTCCCGGGCGCGGGCGAAGATCGTCCACTGGTTCAAGCTCCAGGCCCGCGATCAGAACGTCGCCGCCGGCAAGACCCTGCTGGAACGCGAACTGAGCCGACTCGGCCTGCCACAGGTGGATTTCGACAAGCTGGCCGAGAAGGCCAACATGAAGATCGCCGAGGACATGTTCGCCGCCCTGGGCGCGGGGGACCTGCGCCTGGCGCAACTGGTCAACCTGGCCCAGCAATTGGTGGAGCCGGAGCGGGGCAACGAGCAACTGGAGTTGATTCCGCGCAAGGCTGCCGGCTACAAGCCGGGCAAGCGTGGCGACATCCAGATCCAGGGCGTGGGCAACCTGATGACCCAGATGGCCGGCTGCTGCCAGCCATTGCCGGGGGATGCGATCGTCGGCTACATCACCCAGGGCCGCGGCGTGAGCATTCACCGCCAGGACTGCGCCTCGGTGCTGCAACTGGCCGGGCGCGAGCCGGAGCGGATCATCCAGGTCAGCTGGGGGCCGGTGCCGGTGCTGACCTATCCGGTGGATATCATCATCCGCGCCTACGACCGTTCCGGCCTGCTGCGTGATGTGTCCCAGGTGCTGCTCAACGAGCGGATCAACGTGCTGGCGGTCAACACCCGCTCGAACAAGGAGGACAACACCGCGTTGATGTCCCTGACTATCGAGATCCCGGGGCTGGACGCGTTGGGTCGCCTGTTGGGGCGGATTTCCCAGTTGCCTAACATCATCGAGACCCGGCGCAACCGGACCCCCTGATGCCTGTATGAAATGGATGAACTGATGTACAGCCTTGAAGACCTGCTCCACCTCATGGCGCGCCTGCGCGACCCGCAGTATGGCTGCCCGTGGGACATCAAGCAGAACTACGCCAGCATCGTCCCCCATACCCTGGAAGAGGCCTATGAAGTGGCCGACGCCATCGAGCGCGGCGACTTCGACCACTTGCAGGGCGAGCTGGGGGACCTGCTGTTCCAGGTGGTGTACTACAGCCAGCTGGCCCGGGAGGAGGGGCGTTTCGAGTTCGACGCGGTGGTGGACGGCATCACGCGCAAGCTGATCCGCCGGCATCCCCATGTATTTCCCACCGGGGACCTGTACGCGCCGCTGGACATCCCGCGGCTCGATGAAGACCAGGTCAAGGAGCGTTGGGAGCAGATCAAGGCCGAGGAGCGCGCGGAGAAGTCCGAGGCTCCCCAGCAGTTGTCCCTGCTCGATGATGTGCCGGTGGCCTTGCCGGCCTTGTCCCGCGCCGCCAAGTTGCAAAAGCGTGCGGCCCAGGTCGGTTTCGACTGGCCCGAAGCCCTGCCGGTGGTGGACAAGGTTCGTGAAGAACTGGATGAAGTGCTGGAAGCCATGGCCGACAACGATGCGGCGGCGATCACCGATGAAATCGGTGACTTGCTGTTTGTCGTGGTCAACCTGGCCCGGCACCTCAAGGTCGACCCGGAAACCGCCCTGCGCGGTGCCAACGCCAAGTTCGACCGACGCTTCCGATTTATCGAGCAGGCATTGCGCGACACTGCCCGTCCCATGGAAGATTGCACCCTCGAAGAGTTGGATGCCCTGTGGGGCGAAGCCAAACGTCAGGAAAAGAATTTGCCCAGCTGCGGCTGAGGCCGTTGCCTAAGTGAGTAAGCACCATGAGCCTTTCCCTTCGCGACCAGTTGCTCAAAGCAGGGCTGGTCAACCAAAAGCAGGCCAAGCAGGTCAGCAAAGACAAGCAGAAGCAGCAGCGCCTGGCCCACAAAGGCCAGATCGAACTCGATGACTCCCAGCAGCGTGCGGCCCAGGAAGCCATGGCCGAGAAGGTCAAGCGCGACCAGGAGCTCAACCGTCAGCAACAGGAAAAGGCCGAGCAGAAAGCCCGCGCGGCGCAGGTCAAGCAACTGATCGAAGTGTCGCGGCTGCCCAAGCTGAACACCGAGGACTACTACAACTTCGTCGACGACAAGAAGGTCAAGCGCCTGTCGGTGAATACCCTCATGCGCAACAAGCTGAGCAGCGGCTCCCTGGCCATCGTCCACCATGGCGGCGGCTACGAGGTGATTCCGCGGGAAGCCGCGCTGAAGATCCAGGAGCGCGACCCGCGCCGAATCGTGCAGCTCAATACGCCCACCGAGGCGCCGGATGAAGATGATCCGTACGCGGCCTACCAGATCCCCGACGATCTGATGTGGTAAGCCTTGAATAACGACAAACCCCGCTCATGGCGGGGTTTGTCGTTTGTGGGGGAGACCGTTGATCCGCGTGGAGATCCCGGCACTCCGGCACTGAGGTCGAGTCAGGAGCTCTGGGGCGCGCGGTTCTGCTCGAGTTTTTCCAATTCAGCCTTGTAGCTGTGGGCGTCGCTCTCGGAGTGGAACATGCCCACCAGCATGTCTTGTTGATGTACATCCCAGATCCGTACACCCGCGGCTACGCCTTCATGGGACATATGTGAATCGTCGCGTTCAGTTACTTTTACAGTCATCTGCTAGCTCCAATCTCTGTTGATCTGCAGCAAGGCGTGTGCAGGACTCTGTTATATATTTTGTTAGCTTGCTAAGTAAATTGCCTGGCGCTGCAACAAACCTTTGCAGAATCGAAGAAAATCCTGCAGCCCGCGTAAACCGTGACATTTCGCCGCAGGGCGTACCGCTTCATGACAAAAGTTTCATCTTCGAGGGCTTGTGCCGGGGCTTGCTGTGCGGGCGAGGAACCAAATCCCGGGCAAAAAAAGCCCCGCTTTCGCGAGGCTTCGTGACTGCTGCGGCTCAGCTGCCTTTGACCGTCTTGCCGTCAACGGTGCCGTTGAGGAGCATGATGTTGTACTCCTTGCCGTCGGTTTCCACCTGTTGCAGGCGCACCAGCAGGTAATCCCAGTCCTTGGCGAACCACATCACGGTGATGCGTTTGCTCTGTGTCGGGTCGCGAACGCGCTCGACCTTGATCGCATCGATCTGGCCAGCCTTGGTGTCAACCTTCTCCGAGCCCAGGACACGGAAGTCATAGGTGTCGACTTCACCGCCGTCGACCACTTGATAGCTCATGGTCTTCTTGCCGGCTGCCACATCGTGCTGCAGGGCCAGCTGGTAGGTGGATTTATCCACCATGCCGGTGTTCAGCGGCAGCTTGACCGCATCACCACGGTCGGTGCCGGTGACCATCTTGGCTTTCCAGTCGAAATCCAGGTCGGCTTTCTTGGCTTTGCCCAGACCACCACGCTCGAAGCGATAGGACTGGGGCACCAGGGTGTCCTTGTCCAGGGTCAGGGTGCTTTCCTCGCTCAGGCTGGCAATCATCATCGATGCCTTGAAGCTGAGTTTCCACGCACCATTGGCGGTTTTTTCCAGGCTGCGTTCAGCAGTGCCGCTCATGGGCAGTTGCTTCCAGTCGGCGGTGTAGCTGGCGGAGAACGGGTGAAGGTCTGCCGCCTGCACAGCCGGCATGGCGAACAGAGCGCAAGCGAAGAGCAGGGCGCGACGCATAAAATCTCCTAGGTTCGAATCAAATAGCCGCTGGCGGCCAGTAATTGACCATCCAGTAAAGCACCCTGATCGCCGAGCGTCAGCCGACCTTCGGCAAACCAGCGTACGGCCATGGGGTAAATCCGGTGTTCCTGGACGTGCACTCGCTGCGCCAGGCTCTGCGGCGAGTCGTGCAACTCTACCGGGATCACAGCCTGTACGACCAGAGGGCCGCCATCGAGTTCCTCGGTGACGAAGTGCACGCTGCAGCCATGCTCCGTATCTCCGGCCTCCAGCGCCCGCTGATGAGTGTGTAACCCTTTGTATTTCGGGAGCAGCGAGGGGTGGATATTCAGCAGCCGGCCCTGGTAGTGGCGGACGAACCCGGCGCTGAGAATGCGCATGAATCCGGCCAGGACCACCAGTTTGGGTTGGAAGGTATCGATCAGCTCGATCAGCCCCTGATCGAAGGCCTCCCGGCCTTCGAAGGCGGTGTGATCGAGGAAGCGGGTAGCGATACCCGCGTCCTTGGCGCGCTGCAGGCCATAGGCGTCAGCGCGGTTGGAGATCACGGCGGCGATGCGCACCGGGCTGTCGCCGGTGTGCACGCTGTCGATCAAGGCTTGCAGGTTACTGCCGGTGCCGGACAACAGCACCACAACATCACAGGTCGGCGACATCCGCTCTTGCATCAGTGAGCCTTGAGGTTCTTCAGCTCGACCTGGGCCGCGCCTTCGGCTGCGGTGGCGATCTGGCCGATGACCCATGGCTGCTCGCCCGCCTCGCGCAGGACCTTCAGGGCGTTCTCGACCTGATCCTGGGCCACGCAGATGACCATGCCCACGCCGCAGTTCAGCACGCGGTGCATTTCGTGCTCGTCGACGTTGCCTTTTTCCTGCAGCCAGTCGAAGACCGCCGGGCGCTGCCAGCTCGCCACGTCGACCACGGCCTGGGCGCCTTTAGGCAGCACACGCGGGATGTTGTCCAGCAGGCCGCCACCGGTGATGTGGGCCATGGCCTTGACCGCGCCGGTGTCCTTGATCAGCTTCAGCAGTGGCTTGACGTAGATGCGGGTCGGCGCCATCAGCAGGTCGGTCAGTGGTTTGCCGTCCAGCTGGATGCTTTCGATGTCGGCGCCGGAGACTTCGATGATCTTGCGGATCAGCGAGTAGCCATTGGAGTGCGGGCCGGAGGAGGGCAGGGCCAGCAGGGCATCGCCGGCGGCAACTTTCGAGCCGTCGATGATCTCGGCCTTTTCCACCACGCCTACGCAGAAGCCGGCCAGGTCGTAGTCTTCGCCTTCGTACATGCCGGGCATTTCAGCGGTTTCGCCGCCCACCAGGGAGCAGCCGGACAGCTCGCAGCCAGCGCCGATGCCGGTTACCACTTGGGCTGCGGTATCGACGTTGAGCTTGCCGGTGGCGTAGTAGTCGAGGAAGAACAGCGGTTCGGCGCCGCAGACCACCAGGTCGTTGACGCACATGGCCACCAGGTCGATGCCGATGCTGTCGTGCTTGTTCAGGTTCAGGGCCAGGCGCAGCTTGGTGCCGACGCCGTCAGTGCCGGAGACCAGCACCGGTTGCTTGTAGCCGGCCGGGATTTCGCAGAGGGCGCCGAAACCGCCCAGGCCGCCCATGACTTCCGGGCGCGCAGTGCGCTTGGCGACGCTCTTGATGCGTTCGACCAATGCTTCACCGGCGTCGATGTCTACACCGGCGTCTTTGTAGCTCAGGGAGGGTTGCTTGCTCATGATCCAGGCCTTTAGGGGGGATTCAGGGGTATCGACCGAACCAGTGAGACTGCCGGAAACACAGGAAAAGCGTTTCAGGGTGCCCAGCTGATGCCGGTCTGCGAAGGCGCGCGATTTTATCAGGCTTGAGGGGCAGCGGCCATCCTCGGGCCGACGGGGAGAGGCATATCCTGTTAAAAAAACCGCGATTGGTCGTGTTGGTGCTCCTGCCCATGCCTGTATAAGGTATAGCGCTCAAGTGGCTATCGTTATGACAGCGCGAAAACTATCGGGCGCCGGGTGAATGTTTTGCCCAGGCTTGTGGTCACAGCCTTGCTCGCCGCGGTTCAAGTGCGCTGTTTCAATCGTTTTCTGTCGTCGGGAATCTTCCATGCGTCTGGGTAAATTTCTGTTTGTGGGCTGTTTGTCATTGGTCAGCCTGGCGAGTCATGCCGAAACCCTCAATGGCCTGTATCAAGTGCGTGAGCCTGTGAGCAGCCAGTCGCCCGAAGAGCGCGACCAGGCCACGCAGCGGGCCCTGGAAACCCTGGTGCTGCGCCTCACTGGCGACGCCAAGGCCGCCCAGGGGCCAGGGCTGGCGGCGATCCGCAAGGACCCGCAGCAGATCATCAGTCAGTACGGCTACGACGCCGGCCCGCCGGAAAGCCTGCAGGTGGATTTCGATCCGGTCACCACCGATCGCGCCCTGCGTCAGGCCGGGCTATCGCTCTGGGGCAACAACCGGCCGTCGATCATCGGCTGGTGGTTGAGTGATTCCACCGAAGGCTCGAGCCTGGTGGGTGATGGCCAGGCCAGCGCGGCGCCCTTGCGGCGTGCGGCTCAACATCGTGGCTTACCCCTGCGCCTGCCGCTGGGGGATCTGAACGAGCAGATCGTCGCCACGGCGCCGAATCTTGAAGGTTCCGATCCGGCGCCGCTGCGTGAAGCCTCCGAGCGTTACGGTGCTGATGCGTTGCTGGCGGTACATGCCCGGGAAGAAGGTGGCCAATGGCAAGCCAAGTGGCGGCTGTGGCTGGGCGATCAGAAGGAGCAGGGCACTGTCCAGGGCGCCGATACCGCGGCCCTGGCCGATGGGGTGTTGCTGGCGGTGAGCCAGCGTCTGGCGCCCCGTTTCGTCACTCGTCCTGGTGCTTCCAGCGAGCAGTTGCTGGAAGTGCAGGGCATGACTCTGGAGCATTACGCGGCCCTTGGGCACTTGCTGGAGCCTTTTGGTGCGCAGTTGCAGAGCGTTGACGGTGATCGGATCGTCTATCGCGTCAACGGCAGTGCTGAGCAGCTGCGGGCGCAACTGTCGCTGGCCAAGCTGCAAGAGATTCCGGCGGGTGAAGCGCCTGCGCCGCATGCTCCTGTACAAGGCGCTGAAGGGGCCGCGCCGCCGGCGCCGCAGGCCCAACTGCGTTTTCGTTGGTAGCAGGTTGTTTCCTTCTATATAGAAGCTGGAGAGGTATATGGCTGATACGCGTCGTTGGGTCTGGTTGGGTGTCGTGCTCCTGGCCTGCGGGTTCGTCTACCTGCTGCACCCGATCCTCAGTCCGTTCCTGGTGGCGCTGTTGCTGGCCTACCTGTTCGATCCGCTGGTGGACCGGCTGGAGCAATGGGGGTTGTCGCGGACCTGGGGCGTGGTGGCGGTATTCGCCCTGTTCACCCTGATCGTCATGACCCTGCTGCTGGTGCTGGTGCCCATGCTGGCCAAGCAGTTGGTGCGGCTCTATGAACTGGCGCCGCAGATGCTCGATTGGGTCCAGCACAGCGCCATGCCCTGGGTGCAGTCCAAGCTCGGTCTGGCGGACGGCTTCTGGAAGTTCGACAAGGTCAAGGCGGCCATCAGCGAGCACATGGGCCAGACCACCGATATCGTCGGCGTGGTGCTGAGCCAGGCAACGGCTTCGGGCCTGGCGCTGATTGGCTGGCTGGCCAATCTGGTGCTGATCCCGGTGGTCAGCTTCTATCTGCTGCGGGACTGGGACTTGATGATGGCCAAGATCCGCAGCCTGTTGCCACGCAGCCGCGAAGAGCAGGTGGTGTCTCTGGCCGGGGAGTGCCATGAAGTGCTGGGGGCTTTTGTTCGCGGGCAATTGCTGGTGATGCTGGCTCTCGGGGTGATCTACGCCGCGGGCCTGATGCTGGTGGGGCTGGAGCTGGGGCTGTTGATCGGTCTGATTGCCGGTCTGGCGGCAATCGTGCCGTATATGGGCTTTGTCATCGGCATTGGCGCGGCGCTGATTGCCGGGCTGTTCCAGTTCGGTGGCGACCTCTATCCGATGATCGGCATTGTCGCGGTATTCATGGTGGGGCAAGCCCTTGAGGGCATGGTGCTGACGCCGTTGCTGGTGGGCGATCGCATCGGCCTGCACCCGGTGGCGGTGATCTTTGCCATTCTTGCCGGCGGCGAACTGTTCGGTTTTACCGGGGTGCTGCTGGCGCTGCCGGTGGCAGCGGTGATCATGGTGCTGGTGCGCCATGTGCATGATCTGTACAAGGATTCGGATCTCTACAGCGGTGCTGAAGACCCCGAGTTGTAAAGGGGCGCGCGGGCCTTCGTGACGGTTGGCGGCGCTTGGCCGGCCGTCACGGTAGCTGTCAAGGAGCGCCCTTCGATTGCGTTTGGCTGTCGCAAACCTTTGATTTTGCTTGTGGTCTGCTGCATTGTGCGCTCGGCGTCACGGGTATAAACTTTGCAAACTTTACACAGAGGCCACTAACGGTTCCTTTGGAACTGTTCAGTCAGCATGAAACCGATTCAGCTGCCCCTAGGTGTGCGTCTGCGTGATGACGCCACCTTCATCAACTACTACCCAGGCGCCAATGCCGCAGCACTCGGCTACGTCGAGCGCCTCTGCGAAGCCGACGCCGGCTGGACCGAAAGCCTGATCTACCTCTGGGGCAAGGATGGCGTGGGCCGCACGCACTTGCTGCAGGCCGCGTGCCTGCGTTTCGAGCAGTTGGGGGAGCCGGCGGTGTATCTGCCGCTGGCGGAGCTTCTGGATCGCGGTATCGAGATTCTCGACAACCTGGAACAGTATGAGCTGGTCTGCCTGGATGACCTGCAGGCTGTGGCTGGCAAGGCGGATTGGGAAGAAGCGCTGTTTCATCTGTTCAACCGCTTGCGCGACAGTGGCCGGCGCCTGTTGATCGCGGCCTCGACCTCGCCTCGCGAGTTGCCGGTGAAGCTGGCGGATTTGAAGTCTCGCCTGACCCTGGCACTGATCTTTCAGATGCGCCCGCTCTCCGACGAAGACAAATTGCGTGCCTTGCAGCTAAGGGCATCCCGCCGGGGGCTGCATCTGACCGACGAGGTCGGGCATTTCATCCTGACCCGCGGTACCCGCAGCATGAGTGCCCTGTTCGAGCTTCTCGAGCGCCTCGACCAGGCTTCGTTGCAGGCCCAGCGCAAGCTGACCATCCCTTTTCTGAAAGAGACTCTGGGCTGGTAAAGACAAGGCTTCCAGGGCTTTCGGGGGCGACCTTCGGCATATTCCAGGCGCCAGAAAACGCACCTTTGGAAGGGTTTCCAGAGGTGGGCGGACTTAAAATGGGCTTAAAGCCTTAGATGTACGGAAGAAACTCATAAGTCACATTCTGATCGATTGAATTTGCAAATGAGGGCGATAGAAGGCATAGTCGCGTCTTCTTTTATTTCAAGCCACGGTCGTGCCCATGCTAAATCGCTTCGCACCCCTCGTGCCTCTCGCACTCGTCACCCTGTTGTTTGGTTGCGCCTCCCACACTCCGGTGTCCCAGCAGCAACCTGTCCAGCAGGCTCAAGTCTCCGTCAAAAACCAGTCTTCCGCTGTTTATCAGGAAGAGCTGGCAACTGAAAAGGAACTGGCAGAGTTCTCTGACAGCAAGCCTTACCAGTTGCCAGTTCTGGCTGACAGCATCCTCGAGCGCGGCATGTCCCTGATCGGTACCCGTTACCGTTTCGGCGGTACCTCGGAAGCCGGCTTCGATTGCAGCGGTTTCATCGGTTATCTGTTTCGTGAAGAGGCGGGCATGAACCTGCCGCGTTCCACTCGCGAAATGATCAACGTGAAAGCGCCTCTGGTAGCGCGCAACAATCTCAAACCGGGTGATCTGCTGTTCTTCAGCACCAACGGCCGTGGGCGCGTCAGCCACGCAGGTATCTACCTGGGCGATGACCAGTTCATCCACTCCAGCAGCCGTCGCAGTGGCGGTGTGCGGGTCGACAGCCTGGGCGATAGCTACTGGAGCAAGACCTTCATCGAAGCCAAGCGCGCACTTGCCATGGCTCCAACCGTGGTCACTGCACGCAAATAAGCGGACTATTTGTAGGGCGAAGTTAAAGTCTTACTTGAAGTTTGGCGTGTAGGCGCTAGAATCCTGATCTATTGTTGAAACTAACCGCGTAAGCCTTGCTTACGCGGTTTTGTTTTCAGTGCCACGGCAGAGAAAGCCGCATCCCGATCAGGATTGTCCAGCTTATGTCGACCTCAGCCCGTTTTGCTCTTATTGCCCTCGCAGCGCTGCTCAGCGCCTGTGCCAGCCGTACCCCGCCGCCTGCGCCTGTGGTGCGTGCTCCGGTGTTCAACTCCTCCCAAACCTTCTCTCCGGTTGCCGAAGACGTGCTGTTCCGCGCCCTTGGGCTGGTGGGCACGCCTTATCGCTGGGGCGGCAACACCCCGGATTCCGGTTTCGACTGCAGTGGCCTGATCGGTTACGTCTACCGCGATGCGGCGGGTATTTCCCTGCCGCGTTCAACCCGGGAAATGATCGGCATGCAGGCGCCGGATGTGGGCAAGAACGCGCTGCAGACCGGCGATCTGATCTTCTTCGCCACCAATGGCGGCTCCCAGGTCAGCCATGCGGGCATCTACGTGGGGGAAGGGCGCTTCGTGCATGCGCCGGCTACCGGCGGCACGGTGAAGCTCGACAGCCTGTCCAAGGCCTATTGGCAGAAGGCCTACCTGAGCGCGAAGCGCGTCCTGCAGCCAGAACACCTGGCGCGCAATCCCTAATCTTCTCTGGTCGAGGTGCCTGTGACCGCTCGGACGCTGAACCTCGACGATGCCCTCTACCATTACCTGCTGGACGTTTCCCTGCGTGAAACGCCCCTGCTGCGTCGTCTGCGGGATGAAACCCAGGCAATGCCCACCGCCCGTTGGCAGGTGGCGCCCGAGCAGGGCCAGTTCCTCGCGTTGCTGGTGAAGTTGACCGGCGCCCGTCGCGTGCTGGAGGTCGGCACCTTCACCGGCTACAGCGCCCTGTGCATGGCCCAGGCGCTGCCTGAAGACGGTTCTCTGATCTGCTGCGACATTCCCGGCGACTACAACGCTACGGCCCTGCGCTACTGGCAGGAGGCGGGGGTGGGCCAGCGCATCGAACTGCGCCTGGCCCCGGCCCTGGATACCCTGGCCAGCCTGGAGCGAGCGGGGCAGCTTGGCTGTTTCGACCTGATCTTCATCGATGCCGACAAGGCCAACTACCCGGCCTACCTGGAGGTCGCGCTGGGCCTGCTGCGCGTTGGCGGGCTGCTGGTGTTCGATAACACCCTGTGGAGCGGGCGCGTGCTGGAGACCGATTCCCTGAGCGAGGATACCCGAGCCATCCAGGCGCTCAATCGCGCCTTGAAGGATGACTCGCGTATCGATCTGTCGCTGCTGCCGCTGGGAGATGGTCTGACGCTGTGCCGCAAGCGTTGAGCCTAGGGGGCTTTGGCGGCGGAGACTCGCCAGATCTTGTTGCCGACATCGTCGGCCACCAATAACCCGCCTTGCTGGTCGATCACCACTCCGACCGGGCGTCCCATGGCCTTCTCGTCGGCATTGAGAAAGCCGCTAAGCACATCGATCGGCGCTCCATTGGGCTTGCCGGCGCTGAATGGCACGAAAATCACCTTGTAGCCGCTATGGGGTTTGCGGTTCCAGGAACCGTGCTGGCCGATGAAGGCGCCTTCGGTGAAGGGGGCGGGGAGCTTGCTGCCGTCGGCGAAGGTCAGCCCCAGCGACGCGGTGTGCGGGCCTACCGCGTAGTCCGGGGCGATGGCCTTGGCCACCAGGTCGAGGTTCTGCGGCTCGACCCGTACATCCACATGTTGCCCGTAGTAGCTGAAGGGCCAGCCATAGAACGCGCCATCCTTGACCGAGGTGATGTAGTCCGGCACTAGGTCGCTGCCGATTTCGTCCCGCTCGTTGACTGCGGTCCAGAGTGCGCCGCTGGCCGGCTCCCAGGCCAGGCCATTGGGGTTGCGCAGGCCGGTGGCGAACAGGCGGTGCTGGCCGCTTTCACGGTCCACCTCCCAGATCGCCGCTCGGCCTTGCTCCTTGTCCAGGCCGTTTTCGCCGACGTTGCTGTTGGAGCCCACGGTGACGTAGAGCTTGCTGCCGTCCTTGCTGGCGCTAACGTTCTTGGTCCAGTGATGGTTGAGGGTGCCGCCGGGCAGGTCGACCACCTTGGTGGCGGCTGCGCTGATCTGGGTGTCGCCGCTCTGATAGGGAAAGCGCAGTAGCTTGTCGGTATCGGCCACATACAGGTCATTGCCCACCAGGGTCATGCCAAAGGGCGAATTGAGGTTCTCCAGAAACACTGTGCGGGTCTCCGCCACACCATCGTGATCCTGGTCCCTTAGCAGGGTGATGCGGTTGGCGCTGGGCACGGCCGCCCCGGCACGGCCCATGATCTTGCCGGCGATCCAGCCGCGAATGCCCTGGCTGTCATCCGGTTTGGGCGGGGCGTTGGTTTCCGCCACCAGCACATCGCCATTGGGCAGGACGTAGAGCCAGCGTGGATGGTCGAGGTTCTCGGCGAAAGCCTTGACTTGGGTGCCGGCCGCGGCCTGGGGTTTTGCACCTTGCGGCCAGCCGATGGCGGGGGCGATGTTGACCGTGGGGATCAGCGTCGGGTTAGGTTCTGGCAGCTTGGGGTTGGGGCCGGTGCCGTCGGATACCTGCAGGCTGGAAGTTTCGCCGCAGGCGGCGAGGCCGGCGGCGATGGCGATCAGTAGGCTGTGCTGAAGCTTGAGCATGCGAATTTCCCTATGAGTGCACGGACGTCGTAGTCATAGAGAAGCATAGCCAGTCGATGGTTCCGCCCGATCAGCGGGCCTCCTTGAAGAGCACGGCGACGCCCGGGTGGTAGTGGCCGGCCTCGTTGTGCAGCTTGCGATAGGCATAGGGGAAGTACCAGGCCACGGCGCAGCAGTGCTCCTTCTGCAGTTCGTCGAGCATGTCCTGGAGCTCTTCCGGCGTAGCGCTGTGCTGGGATTTTTGTGGGGCAACGAACAGGCAACCCAGTCTCAGGTCGCTGGCGTAGCTGATCTTTCTTGCATCCTGGGCAACGTCCAGCAGTGCCTGGGTCAGGTTCAGGCTGTTGACCCTTGGCCAGCGCTGGGTGGCGTGTATGTAGGCGCGCTCTTCCTTGGTGGCCAGGTACAGGTCGGTGCGGGCGTTGCGCGCACCTTCTTCCTGCTGTTTCCTGCTGGGGCTGTGTTCCAGGCTGACCATCTCGGCCATCCAGGCCGCCGCGCTGAGCAGCCCGAGATTGGCCTGCTCGTCGAACCAGTAGGGCGTTTCGTTATCGCCGCGAACCGCGTTGTAGCGATCGATGCAATCGAACCAGCGTTCCAGCATCGGGCGCAGGAATTCCAGCTTCGGATTGCTGATGATCATGCCTTGCATCGAACTTACCCCTTATTGTTGTGTGGTTGGCGCCGGGGGCGCTGAAAAGTGGCTATTTGATATCATTGCTCTGAGTGTGGCACAAGATTGGCGTCAGTTTATTGATGCAGTGCAGTTTTGTGCCGGGGGCGACGGCCGGCTTTAATTGACGCTCCACCCCCAACCCTCTAACCTTCGCGACTTGTTTCAGGTGCTCTGTGGCCGGTGGCCGACAGAGTGAAACAGGGAAGCCGGTCAGGGTCTGTTCCAATGATGGAGCCGACGACGATTCCGGCGCTGCCCCCGCAACGGTAGATGAGTCAAGACTGCGCCTGACGCCACTGTGTCAATGACACGGGAAGGCGCGCAGTCCGGCAGCCATGCCGCTCATGAGCCCGGAGACCGGCCTGATCCATCCAACGGCATCACGGTGGGCGATGCCAGGCTAGCGCCGTCTGTTCCTTTTCCCTGCCCCCCGTTCCCCAGCCCCAACGGAGAGCTGCCCCATGAGTGAATCCCCCGATCGTGACGAGCGCCATCTGGCGCGCATGTTGCGCAAAAAAGCCGTGATCGATGAACGCATTGCCAACTCGCCCAACGAATGCGGCCTGCTGCTGGTATTGACCGGCAACGGCAAGGGCAAGAGCAGCTCGGCCTTCGGCATGCTGGCGCGGTCCATGGGCCACGGTATGCAGTGTGGCGTGGTGCAGTTCATCAAGGGGCGTAACAGCACCGGCGAAGAACTGTTCTTCCGGCGTTTCCCCGAGCAGGTGCGCTTTCACGTGATGGGCGAAGGCTTTACCTGGGAAACCCAGGATCGCCAGCGCGATATTGCTGCGGCTGAAGCCGCCTGGGCGGTTTCCAGGGAGTTGCTGAGCAACCCGGATATTGGCCTGGTGGTGCTCGACGAACTGAACATTGCCCTCAAGCACGGCTACCTGGATCTGGATCAGGTGCTCAGTGACCTGCAGGCACGTCCGCCCATGCAGCATGTGGTAGTGACCGGTCGCGGCGCCAAGCCGGAGATGATCGAGCTGGCCGATACCGTGACCGAGATGGGCATGGTCAAGCACGCCTTCCAGGCCGGGATCAAGGCGCAGAAAGGTGTCGAGCTGTGAGCGTGAATTCATGACTGATGTTCGTCATTGCCCGGCAGTGTTGATCGCCGCACCGGCTTCCGGCCAGGGCAAGACCACGGTGACCGCGGCCCTGGCCCGCTTGCACCGAAACCGGGGGCGCAAGGTCCGGGTTTTCAAGTGCGGCCCGGATTTCCTCGACCCGATGATTCTTGAGCGCGCCAGTGGTGCCGCCGTGTACCAGTTGGACATGTGGATGGTGGGCGAGCAGGAAAGCCGCCGTCTGCTCTGGGAGGCGGCGGGAGAGGCCGACCTGATTCTGATCGAAGGGGTCATGGGCCTGTTCGATGGCACCCCTTCCAGCGCCGATCTGGCGCGGCATTTCGGCGTGCCGGTGCTGGGGGTGATCGATGGCACCGCCATGGCCCAGACCTTCGGCGCCCTGGCTCTGGGCCTGGCGCGCTACCAGCCGGACCTGCCGTTTGCCGGGGTGCTGGCCAACCGGGTTGGTACCCTGCGCCATGCGCAGTTGCTGGAAGGCAGCCTGACGGAAGGCTTGCGCTGGTATGGCGCCTTGTCCCGGGAAACCGATATCGAGCTGCCCAGCCGCCATCTGGGGCTGGTGCAGGCCAGCGAGCTGAATGATCTGGACCTGCGCCTGGATGCCGCCGCCGAGGCCCTGGCCAGCAGTTGCCAGGTGGAACTGCCGCCAGCGGTGAGTTTTGCTTCACCCACGCCGGTGGATTGCGCGCCGCTGCTGAAGGGCGTGCGGATTGCCGTGGCGCGGGACGAGGCGTTTGCCTTCACCTATGGCGCCAGCCTCGATCTGTTGCGAGCCATGGGGGCGCACTTGAGCTTCTTCTCGCCGATCCACGATACCCAACTGCCCGACGCGGACAGCCTGTACCTGCCCGGCGGCTATCCCGAGTTGCACCATCAGGCCCTGGCCCGCAACAGCCGCATGCTGCAGGCCATTCGTGCCCATCACGCGGCCGGCAAGCCGCTGCTCGCCGAGTGCGGCGGCATGCTCTACCTGCTGGACTCCCTGACCGATGTCGAAGGCCAGCGTGCCGAGCTCCTGGGCCTGCTGCCCGGAGATGCGGTAATGCAGAAGCGCCTGGCGGCACTGGCCTTGCAAGCGGTGGAGTTGCCCGAAGGCAATCTGCGCGGCCACACCTATCACCATTCCCTGACCAGCACCGAGCTGCTGCCCATCGCCCGTGGGCTCAGCCCCAACGGCGGGCGCGGCGCGGAAGCGGTGTATCGCCAGGGACGGATGACGGCCTCTTATGTGCACTTCTATTTCCCGTCCAATCCGGCGGCGGTGGCGGCGTTGTTTGCGCCGGGCGCGCCTGTTCAGCCGGTTTTAGCCGAGGGCGTGGCGGGTGAGTGAGCAGGGGTTCTCTGAGGCGCAGCGCGAGGGGGTCTATCGGGCCATCGCTGAGCGCCGCGACATGCGTCATTTCGCGGGTGGCAGTGTCGAGCCGGCAGTGCTGCGGCGCTTGCTGGAAGCAGCGCATCAGGCGCCCAGTGTCGGGTTGATGCAGCCCTGGCGTTTTATTCGCATCAGCGACCGCCTGTTGCGCAAGCACATCCAGCAGTTGGTGGAGGCGGAGCGGGTGCGCACCGCCCAAGCCCTGGGTGAGCGTTCCGACGAGTTCATGAAGCTCAAGGTCGAAGGCATCAGCGATTGTGCCGAGGTGCTGGTGGCCGCCTTGATGGATGACCGCGAACGACACATCTTCGGCCGTCGGACCCTGCCGGAGATGGACCTGGCGTCCCTGTCCTGCGCCATCCAGAACCTGTGGCTGGCGGCCCGCAGCGAAGGCCTGGGAATGGGGTGGGTGTCTTTGTTCGATCCTCAGGCCCTGGCCGATCTGCTGGGGCTGCCGGCAGGTGCCAAGCCCGTGGCCGTGCTGTGCCTGGGCCCGGTCACCGAATTCTACCCGGCGCCGATGCTGGCACTGGAAGGCTGGGCGCAACCGCGGCCGCTGAGTGAGTTGTTGTATGAGAATTACTGGGGAGTGAGTCAATGAGTGTGGCCTTGCTGAGTGTCGCCGGGGTCGCGCTGGATGCGCTGCTGGGCGAACCCAGGCGCTGGCATCCGCTGGTGGCGTTCGGCCGTGTGGCCGATCGTATCGAGCAACGTTTCAACTCCGCCGGCCGTGGCTGGCGCAGCCATGGCGTCACCGCCTGGGTGCTGGCGGTGGTGCCCCTGACCCTGGTGGCCACAGCGCTGTCCTGGTTGCCCTACGTCGGCTGGCTGGTGGAAATCCTGGCGTTGTACTGCGCCTTGGGCCTGCGCAGCCTCGGCGAGCATGTGGAGCCGGTGGCCCAGGCGTTGCGCAGTGACGATCTGGAAGAAGCGCGCCGCCGGGTGGGGTTTCTGGTGAGTCGCCAGACCAGCGAGCTGGACGCCACCGAAGTGGCCCGCGCGGCCACCGAATCGGTGCTGGAAAACGGCAGCGACGCGGTGTTCGCCGCGCTGTTCTGGTTTGCCGTGGCCGGCGCGCCCGGGGTGGTGCTCTACCGTCTGAGCAATACCCTGGATGCGATGTGGGGCTACCGCAACGAGCGCTTCGAACGTTTTGGCTGGGCTGCGGCGAAGATTGACGACCTGCTCAATTACATTCCCGCGCGCCTGGTGGCCCTGACTTACGCCTTGCTGGGCAAGACCCGGCTGGCACTCAAGTGCTGGCACCGCCAGGGCCCGACCTGGGACAGCCCGAATGCTGGCCCGGTGATGGCGGCCGGGGCGGGCGCCCTGGGAGTGGAACTGGGTGGCGCAGCGATTTATCACGGTGAGCTGCATCAGCGCCCGCAACTGGGTGAAGGCGAGCCGGCCAGTGCCGGTTCCATTGATCGTGGCTGGCAGCTGGTGCAGCGGGGTGTCTGGCTGTGGCTGCTGATTCTTTGCCTGGGGGCTGAATTCTATGCTTGAGCACGGCGGACGACTGCGCAAGGCGGCCGAGCAATACGGGATTGCCGAAGATGCCTGGCTGGACTTGTCCAGCGGGTTGGCGCCCTGGCCGTTTCCCCTGCCGCCCATTGCGCTGCGTGCCTGGGCGCGCCTGCCGGAAACCGATGACGGACTGGAACAGGCGGCCCGCGAATACTATGGCGCCAGTGAAGTGCTGCCGGTGGCCGGCTCCCAGGCAGCAATCCAGTTGCTTCCGCGCTTGCGTCGAGCGGGCAAGGTCGGTGTGCTGTCGCCCTGTTATGCCGAGCATGCCGAAGCCTGGCGCCGCAGCGGCTACCGGGTACGCGAAGTGCTGGAGCAGGAAGTGGATTTCTTCCTCGACAGCCTCGATGTGCTGGTGGTGGTCAACCCGAACAACCCTACCGGACTGAGCCTGACCCCGGAGCGCCTGCTGGACTGGCACGCGCGCCTGGCTCAGCGTGGTGGCTGGCTGGTGGTGGATGAAGCCTTCATGGACAACACCCCGCACCTGAGCCTGGCCCGCCACGCCCATCAGGTGGGGCTGATTGTGTTGCGTTCGTTCGGCAAGTTCTTTGGCCTGGCCGGAGTACGCCTGGGTTTTGTCCTGGCCGAGCGCCGGCTGCTCAAACTGCTGGCGGAGCAGGTCGGACCCTGGGCAGTCAGCGGGCCGACCCGGGTGGTGGGGCAGGCCTGCCTGCGCGATACCCAGGGGCACGCCCGGCAAAGGTTGCGCAGCGAAGCGGCGAGCGAGCGTCTGGTTGAAGTCCTCGAGCGCCATGGTCTCAAGCCCCAGGGCGGTTGCGCGCTGTTTCAGTGGCTGATCAGTGCCGAGGCCGAATCGCTTTATCACTTCATGGCGCGCCGCGGCATTCTCCTGCGGCTGTTCACTCATAACAGCAGCCTGCGCTTCGGCCTGCCCGCCGAGGAGGCCGATTGGGATCGCCTGGAACAGGCGCTGCAGGCCTATCGCAAGGAATATCCATGAGCACTCTGATGGTTCAAGGCACCACCTCGGATGCCGGCAAGAGCACCCTGGTGACGGCCCTGTGCCGTTGGCTGCGGCGCCAGGGTGTCAGCGTGGTGCCGTTCAAGCCCCAGAACATGGCCCTCAACAGTGCGGTGACTGCCGATGGCGGCGAGATCGGCAGGGCCCAGGCCGTCCAGGCCCAGGCGGCCAATCTGGCGCCCCACACCGACATGAACCCGGTGCTGCTCAAGCCCAACAGCGATACCGGCTCTCAGGTAATCATTCACGGCCGCGCCGTGACCAGCATGAACGCCGTGGCCTATCACGACTACAAGGCCATCGCCATGCAGGCCGTACTGGCTTCCCATGAGCGCCTGAAAAGCGCTTATCAGGTGGTGATGGTGGAAGGCGCCGGCTCGCCGGCGGAGATCAACCTGCGGGCCGGCGATATTGCCAACATGGGCTTTGCCGAGGCGGTGGACTGCCCGGTGCTGCTGATCGCCGACATCAACCGCGGTGGGGTCTTCGCCCATTTGGTGGGCACCCTGGAACTGCTGTCTCCCAGTGAGCAGGCTCGGGTAAAGGGCTTCATCATCAACCGCTTTCGTGGCGACCTGGCGTTGCTGCAACCGGGCCTGGACTGGCTGGAGGCCCGCACCGGCAAGCCGGTGATCGGCGTGCTGCCCTATGTCCTGGACCTGCACCTGGAAGCCGAGGACGGTATCGACCAACGCCAGGTGGGCAAGGTCGAACAGTTGCTCAAGGTGGTGGTGCCGGTGCTGCCGCGCATCAGCAATCACACGGATTTCGATCCGTTGCGCCTGCATCCTCAGGTCGACTTGCAATTCATCGGCCCCGGCCAGGCGATTCCTGCTGCCGATCTGATCATCCTCCCCGGCTCGAAAAGCGTACGGGGCGATCTGGCCTACCTGCGCAGCAACGGCTGGGATCGGGCGATTGCCCGCCACCTGCGCTACGGCGGCAAAGTGCTGGGCATCTGCGGTGGCCTGCAAATGCTTGGCGAGCAGGTGCATGACCCGCTCGGGCTCGAAGGCGCTGCGGGCTCCAGCCCCGGCCTGGGCCTGCTGGCATTTGAAACCGTGCTCGAAGAAGAGAAACAGCTGCGTAACGTCAGCGGTCGCCTGAGCCTGGAGAATGCCGCGGTCAGTGGTTATGAAATTCACGCCGGGGTCACTCGCGGGCCGGCCCTGGAGCTGGCCGCCGTGCAACTGGACGACGGTCGCAGCGATGGCGCCTGCAGCGCCGACGGGCAGATCCTCGGGACTTACCTGCACGGTCTGTTCGAAACCCCTGCGGCCTGCAGTGCGCTGCTGCGCTGGGCCGGGCTCGAAGCGGTGCAGGAGGTGGATTACCACGCCTTGCGTGAACGCGATATCGAGCGTCTGGCGGACCTGGTGGAGCATCACCTGGACACCGCTGCACTGCGTCGGCTCTGTGGCCTTTGAGCGCTCAACCCAGGCCGTCTTCCCTATCAGAGGTGCCCAAGCATGTTGCAACTGATCCTCGGCGGTGCCCGGTCCGGCAAGAGCCGCCTCGCTGAAAAGCTCGCCGGTGACAGCGCCCTGGCGGTGACCTACATCGCCACCAGCCAGCCCCTGGATGGCGAGATGAATCAACGCATTGCCCATCATCGCGAGCGGCGTCCGGCCCATTGGGGCTTGATCGAGGAGCCGCTGGAGCTGGCCCGGGTGCTGCAGGAATCTGCCGGCGAAGGGCGCTGCCTGCTGGTGGACTGCCTGACCCTGTGGCTGACGAACCTGCTGATGCTTGAGGACCCCGAGCGTCTGGCCGCCGAACGCGAGGCCTTGTTGCATTGCCTGGCGAACTTGCCGGGGGAGATCATTTTTGTCAGCAACGAAACCGGAATGGGTGTCGTGCCGCTGGGCGAATTGACTCGCCGCTATGTGGATGAAGCCGGTTGGCTGCATCAAGCCCTGGCCGAGCGTTGTCAGCGAGTGGTGCTGACGGTCGCCGGCCTGCCCCTGACTTTGAAAGGAACTGCGTTATGAGTAACTCCTGGTGGCTGGAACCGTGCAAGGCAATCGACACCCAGATGGTCGAGCAGGCCCTGGCGCGTCAGCAGCAACTGACCAAGCCGGCCGGCTCTCTCGGGCGCCTGGAGCCACTGGCGGTACGCCTGGCGGGCCTGCAAGGACGGCTCAAGCCCGGCATCGAGCGGCTATGGATCGCCATCTTCGCCGGTGACCATGGGGTGGTGGCCGAGGGCGTTTCCGCCTACCCGCAGGAAGTCACCGGGCAGATGTTGTTGAACTTCGTCAGCGGCGGAGCGGCCATCAGCGTGCTGGCCCGGCAACTGCAGGCGCAACTGGAGGTGGTGGATCTGGGCACAGTGACGCCAGGCTTGAACCTGCCGGGGGTGCGCCACCTGAACCTGGGGGCTGGCACGCAGAATTTTGTCCAGGGGCCGGCCATGACCCATGCACAAGGCGAGCAGGCCCTGCAAGCCGGCCGCGACAGCGCGCTGCGGGCTCATGCCGACGGCGCCCAGCTGTTTATCGGCGGTGAAATGGGTATCGGCAATACCACCGCAGCCAGTGCCATTGCCTGTGCCCTGCTGGGGATTCCAGTGGCACAACTGGCCGGGCCGGGCACCGGCCTGAATGCCGAGGGGGTCAATCACAAGGCGCAGGTTATCGAGCGTGCCCTGGCGCTGCACGATGCCTCTCGCGGCGATGCCTTGCAGACCCTGTTCAACCTGGGTGGCTTTGAAGTGGCGGCGCTGGTGGGGGCTTACCTGGCGTGTGCCCAGGAGGGCATTGCGGTGCTGGTGGACGGTTTCATCTGCAGCGTCGCCGCGTTGGTGGCGGTGCGTCTGAATCCGGCCTGCGCGCCCTGGTTGCTGTTCGCCCACCAGGGCGCCGAGCCCGGGCACCGGCATGTGCTGCAGACCCTGCAAGCCGAACCCTTGCTGGACCTGGGCCTGCGCCTGGGTGAAGGCAGCGGCGCCGCCCTGGCAGTGCCGTTGCTGCGGCTGGCCTGTGACCTGCACGGGCAGATGGCGACTTTCGCCGAAGCAGCGGTGGCGGATCGTCCGGTATGACCTTGCGCCTGGACCTGTTGCGCCACGGTGAAACCGAACTGGGTGGTGGCCTGCGCGGCAGCCTGGACGATGCGTTGACTGCAACGGGCTGGCAACAGATGCGCGAAGCTGTCCAGGGGCGGGGTCCCTGGGACCGGGTACTGAGTTCGCCATTGCAGCGCTGTGCGCGTTTCGCCCAAGAAATGGCGGAGCAGCTGCAGTTGCCGCTGAGCCTCGAGCCTGATCTTCAGGAACTGCACTTTGGCGCCTGGGAAGGGCAGAGCGCGGCGGCGCTGATGGAAACCGACGCCGATGATCTGGGGCGTTTCTGGGCCGATCCCTATGCATTCACCCCGCCTGGGGGCGAGCCGGTAGAGCTGTTCTCCCTGCGGGTGCTGGGGGCGATAGAGCGCTTGTACCAGGCCTGCGCCGGGCAGCGTGTGCTGCTGGTCAGCCATGGCGGGGTCATGCGCTTGCTGCTGGCCCGGGCTCGAGGGCTGCCGCGCCAGCAGTTGTTGAACGTTGAAGTGGGTCATGGCGCGCTGTTTCGTCTGCAGGTCGCCAGCGAAGGCCGGATGAGCGAGGAGGGCTGAGATGTTGCCGTTCTGGATTGCCTTGCAGTTTCTCAGCAGCCTGCCGGTCCGCCTGCCGGGCATGCCTCGGCCTGAAGAGCTGGGCCGCTCGCTGTTGTTCTATCCGTTGGTGGGGCTGCTGTTCGGCGTGCTGTTGTGGGTGCTGAATGCCATGCTGGGCGGTATTCCCCTGTTGCTGCATGCGGCCTTGCTGCTGACCGCCTGGGTCCTGCTCAGCGGTGGTCTGCACCTGGATGGCCTGGCGGACAGTGCCGATGCCTGGCTGGGGGGCTTTGGCGATCGAGAGCGGACCCTGAGCATCATGAAGGACCCCCGTAGTGGTCCGATCGCCGTGGTGACCCTGGTGCTGGTGCTGCTGCTCAAGTTCACCGCCCTGGTGGCGCTGATCGAACAGCAGCAGGGCTTTGCCTTGTTGCTGGCGCCGCTGATCGGCCGCGGGGCATTGCTGGGCCTGTTTCTCTGCACGCCTTATGTGCGTGCCGGTGGGCTGGGGCAGGCGCTGGCTGACCACCTGCCACGTGTGGCCGGGCGGCAAGTGCTGGGCTTGAGCGTACTGGCCTGTTTGCTGCTGGGAGGCTACAGCGGGTTATGGGCAGTGCTGCTGGCCACTGTGCTGTTCTTCTGGCTGCGGCAAGTGATGATGCGGCGCCTGGGTGGTACCACTGGAGACACTGCCGGGGCTGTGCTTGAACTGTTGGAAACTGCCGTATTGCTCGGGGTGGCGCTGTTTTGAGTGGAGCACGGGATTGACGATTTTCATGAAAAATCTTGCCTTGGAATAATCACGGGTATATACACGCATCATGCTTCCCTCTCAGTGTTTGTGCACCAACCTGCGTCGCGCCGCCCGTGGCGTCAGCAGGTACTACGACGGCGCCCTTGATGGCTTCGGGATCAACGTTGCCCAGTATTCTCTGCTGAACAACCTGTTGCGCCTTGATCAGCCAAGCATTTCCAGCCTGGCGGAAGCCATGGGGCTGGATCGCAGCACGCTCGGGCGCAATGTGCGGGTCCTGGAAGCTGCAGGGCTGGTGCGCCTGCAGGAAGGCGACGATCAGCGAAACCGGCTGGTGCTGTTGACCGAGGCCGGGCATGAGCGGCTGGTGGCGGCCTTGCCTGCGTGGGAAGCGGCTCAGCAGCGGTTGATCGATCGCCTGGGTGTGGAAAAGCGTGAAACCTTGTTGGCCTTGCTGAACGAACTGTCTTGAGCGCCTTTCGTTCGACTATAAGCGGGTATATACCCGTAACTGGAGAATAAAAATGTCATCGATTTGGCGTACCAGCGGATGGGTGCTTCTCGGCAGCGCATTGATCCTGGCCTTGTCGCTGGGGATCAGGCATGGCTTCGGCCTGTTCCTGCCGCCCATGAGCGCGCAGTTTGGCTGGGGGCGCGAAGTCTTCGCCTTCGCCATTGCCCTGCAGAACCTGATCTGGGGGCTGGCCCAGCCTTTTACCGGAGCCTTGGCCGATCGTTTTGGTGCGGCGAAAGTGGTGCTGGTGGGTGGCGTGCTGTACGCGGTCGGGCTGGTGTTCATGGGGCTGTCGGATTCGGCCCTGACCCTGTCCCTGAGTGCCGGGCTGCTGATCGGCATAGGTCTGTCGGGTACGTCCTTCTCGGTAATTCTCGGTGTTGTCGGCCGCGCCTTGCCGCCGGAAAAACGCAGCATGGGCATGGGGATTGCCAGTGCGGCAGGTTCCTTCGGCCAATTTGCCATGCTCCCCGGAACCCTGGGGCTGATCGGCTGGCTGGGCTGGTCTACGGCGCTGCTGGTGCTGGGCTTGCTGGTGGCCTTGATCGTGCCATTGGTGAGCATGCTCAAGGACAAACCGCTGCCGGCGCTGGGACATGAGCAGAGCCTCATGGAGGCCTTGCGTGAAGCCTGTTCCCATTCAGGGTTCTGGCTGTTGGCATTCGGCTTTTTCGTCTGTGGCTTCCAGGTGGTGTTCATCGGCGTGCACTTGCCGGCGTATCTGGTGGACCAGCACTTGCCGGCGACCGTGGGCACCACGGTGCTGGCCCTGATTGGCCTGTTCAATATCTTTGGTACCTATACCGCCGGCTGGCTGGGTGGGCGGATGTCCAAGCCGCGCCTGCTGACGGGCCTGTATATGCTACGGGCGGTGGTGATCGGGCTGTTCCTGTGGTTGCCGGTGACTCAGGCCAGCGCCTATCTGTTCGGCATGGCCATGGGCTTTCTCTGGCTGTCCACCGTGCCTTTGACCAACGGCACCGTGGCCACCTTGTTTGGCGTGCGCAACCTGTCCATGCTCGGCGGCATTGTGTTCCTGTTCCACCAATTGGGGTCTTTCCTTGGTGGTTGGCTGGGGGGCGTGGTGTATGACCGTACCGGGAGCTACGACTTGATCTGGCAGGTGGCGATTCTCCTTAGTCTGTTGGCTGCGGCACTGAACTGGCCGGTGCGCGAGCGGCCGGTGGCGCGTTTGCAGGCCAGCGCGGCATGAACCGCTGGCTGCTGCGCGGTGCCGGCCTGGGCCTCGGCATTCTATTGTTGCTGCTGGCCTGGTGGGGCTGGCACCGGGGCGGCCTGGCGCTGATGCAGCTGGGCATGGGCGCTTGCTAGGGGAGCGAGGGGGCGAGTAACGTCGTAGCCCGACACTTTGACAAGGATTCTGGACATGGCTATGCGCTGGTTTGCGGTTCCAGCTTTACTCGCGACCTTGGCCGGCTCGGCATGGGCGGCGGACTGTCCGCCCCTGTTGCAGGGTTCCTTGCCCAAATTGCACGCCAAGGAATCCATCGACTTGTGCCAGCGCTTTGCCGGCAAGCCGCTGGTGGTGGTCAATACGGCGAGCTTCTGCGGGTTTGCTCCGCAATTCAAAGGCCTTGAGGCGCTGTACCAGCGTTACAAGGATCAAGGGCTGGAAGTGGTGGGCGTGCCCTCCAATGACTTCAAGCAAGAGTCCAAGGATGGCGCGGAGACTGCCAAGGTCTGCTACGTCAATTACGGCGTGACCTTCACCATGACCGAGCCACAGAAGGTTCGGGGGGCGGATGCGGTGCACCTGTTCAAGGTGCTGGCGCAGCAGAGTAGCGCGCCGAAGTGGAATTTCTATAAATACGTGGTGGATCGCCAGGGCAATGTGATTGCCAACTTTTCCAGCCTGACCAAACCGGACAATCCGGAATTCATCGAAGCGGTGGAGAAGGCATTGGCGTCGAAATCCTGAGAAAGCCTATTCATTAGCCAATAAAAAACCCGCATCTGCGGGTTTTTTATTGGTTTGAAACTGCGCGGCCTAGAGTTCGTTAGAACTTGTAGGTGGCGCCCAGGCCGTAGCCCCATGCGCTGTTCTGGTAAGTAGCGCTGTAGGCATTGCCTTTGCCGGTTCTGTTGACGTTGACGTCTTCTTCCTTCAGGTAGGAAACCGCCAGGTCCAGAGTCAGGTCTTCAGTCGGGCTGTAGCCGGCACCGAAGCTGATGGCCTTACGGTCACCGGTAGGGATACGTACGGAACGGTCGGTGTTGTTGGTTGGCGCCTGGTCAACCGAGAGGCCGCTGCGCAGAACCCACTCTTTGTTGACCTTGTAGGAAACACCAACAGCCGAGGCCCAGGTGTCGTGCCAGTTCTGTGGCTCGGTGATGGTGCCGATCGGGCCCCTGGAACCGCCAAGCAGGGCAGGAACACCTTCGTTGTTCACGGTGATGTCTTTCAGGCGGCTCCAGCGAGTCCAGGTGCTACCTGCGTAGACGGTCCACTGGTCATCCAGTTTCTGGGTGACAGAGAAGTCGACGACTTCCGGAGTAGTGATGTCCAGCGAGGCGTCGTAACGGCCGCCATTGAACGGACCGAAGCCCGGGCCGGCGATGTTGGTGTGGCCTTCCAGCTTGTACTTGACCTTCGAGTGGTAGGTCAGGCCCAGGCGAGTAGTGTCGGTAGGCTGGACGATGATGCCGACGTTGTAGCCGATGGCGGTATCGTCACCCTTGATCTTCACGCTGCCATCATTGCGGCCGAAGAGCGCAGGGTTTGGAAACGGAGTCGCGGAAGTCAGTTCACCGCTCAGGCGGTTGATGGTCGGGCCGAAGCCGATCGACACCATGTCATTGAAGGCATAGCTGACGGTCGGTTGCAGGGTGACGACCTTGACTACGCTCTTGTCGCCGTAATAGCGGCTGGCAGAAGTGGACTCATAGTTGGTAACCAGGCCGAAGGGGGCATAGGCGCCCAGACCCAATGCCCAGCCGTTGCCCAGTTGTTTGACGAAGAACCCCATAGGAACGCTGGTGAACGGAACCATGTCGCCGTCGCTGGTGCCGCCGGGTGGGCCTCCCTTGACGTTTTTCAGGTTGGTCTTGGCATCGATTGCCGCTACGCCGACAGTTACCTGGTCACGTTGCAGCAGGGACATGCCGGCAGGGTTACCGTAAACGGTGCTGGCATCTTCGGCAGAAGAGGAACGACCCGCGAAGCCGGTACCCATGCCGCTGATGCTTTGTTCGTTAAGAGCAAAACCGCTGGCGAAAAGTTGGGTAGAGGCAAGTGCAACCGCGAGACTTATGGTGGATTTGAGCATTACTTTTTTCATTATTAGAACTCCTGGTGATCACCGAGGCGAAAATTACCAACATTTCGATCTCGGCGCTATAGGCTGCAACAGTTGATTTAGAGCGGTTTTGTAGGACAATCCGACCAAAATCGGCTTCTTTCTCCGATTTTGCAAAAGTCGTTGTCAGCAGGCGACCTGGTTTAACGGTGCAATGCAGGTCTGCCAGGCGCAGGCGAAATCTCTTAAACGTCCTTGTGGTTGAAAGGTCTTCCTCCAGATGCGGGCCATGCCGAGCAGGTCGTCGGCAGCGGGGAGCGGCGTGTGTTGTTCTTCCACCAGCAACCAGGCAATGGCGGTGGCGTAACGCAGGTTGACGGTCAGTTCCAGGTGCGGCCCGCTGAGGAACGCATGCTGGCTGGCGAGCCCGCGAACCAGGCTGGCCCGTTCCGGATCCAGTGCCAGGTACTGGTCCCAGAGGGCTTGATGGCGCAATTCGGTGATGCGGTAGAGGCCGTGGCCACGACGATCGTGCAGGGCTGAGCCCAGCGCCGATTGGCTGGCGGCAATGCCCAGCAGCAGGACTTCAGCGGTTTTGCTATGGCTGCCCAGGTACATCAGCGTCGGGCGGATCACATAGCGGCACAACTCGCTGGCGGCGATACCCATAAAGCCCTCGAAGTGTGAAATGGCCGGCGAAACCTGAAGGGCGCTTGGCAGCAAAAAAGGATCAGGTTTGCCGGAAGCGGTTCAGGCCGCTTGAGTTGAAGTGTAGTGTCATATCTGTGCTGTAAAGGACTGTTTTTAAAATATTTCCGTCCTCTTGTTATAAGCCTTATATCGATTGGTACTTTGCTCTGTAGGGTAAATGGGCGAATTGCAGGCAATAAAAAGCCCCGCGATCAGGCGAGGCTTTTCAGGGTTTTCAGCAGTTCGGCGTATCAGGCAACCAGGGCCTGGCGCGCACGTTCGATCACTGCCTGCAGCGGTTCGGCGCTGGAATACTGGTCGGGATACAGGCGTTCGCTGTGACGGGCGATCCCATGTTCGTTGACCAGAGTGAAGCTGAAGCAACCTTTGCGAGCGGCCATGATCAGGCAGTTCAACGGTGCAAAGGCGTGGGTTAGGGTGCGAATGGCATCCTGAGTCTGGATTTGAGTAGACATAATTATTAGGTGTTCCTACAAATGACACGGTTAAGAACCGTGCAACGTTAAAACGTTCCAGTAAACGTCGACCAGCATTGGTCAAACGAAGAACCTGACTGGAACAAAGCAGCCAGTTGCAGCGCGTTGATTGGTTGCGCTAGGGCTGGCAGGTAGGTACTTAGGAGGGCAGGCAACACAGCAAGGGCAAAGGTTCGGGGCCCAGGGTGGAGATCCTGATCAATTTGCAGGTTGGTTCGGTCAGAGTAAATGGCTCGAGCACTGCCGTTGAATTCGTATCAAGGGCGATAGGGTGAGCTTTACCTGGAAACCATCGAGGTGGTCGGTCCTTGGTGTTCGACGTTGTGCTCGGTTGGAGACGCTGTCGATGGGACTTGTTCGACCAGAATTGACTTTCAGCTTGGTACTAACGGCGAGGATTCTATTGGGTTGAACGACATAATGCAAGTGTGCTAGGAAAAAACTTTCAGAAGAGGCCAGAGGCTCAAGCATCAGCTGTGTAACCGTTGCTGTTGTGGCGTGTACGAAAACAGTGCGTTACCGGCGTTAATCTGCGCAAGGTTGTGCACACTTGTTGCGCAGCGTGTCACCCCGTTGTCACCTTCCCCAACGCCCGCCCCTTAGCCTGTCTCGAGAATTTAAGTCAATGATAAACATCGCTTTTTTTTACTGGTGAAAAAATCGTCAGTTTGACTGCAAGGCCCGTCTCATGGGGCTTTGGGAGGGTTGTGGAGGGGTTGTCCACTGAGTTATCCACAGCTTCTGTGGATTGTCCCAAGCGCTTGCTCTAGGACGGGCGTGCTGGCTCTTTTAGGCTTTACCCGGGCGAAAAAAGGAGTAGAGTGGCGCGCCTTCCGATCTGCCCCACAGTGCTTTATGAAGTTTCGCTCCGTATCACCTTCTGTTACCGCGACCCCTGCCAGTGTTACCGAACCCAAGCGGTTTTCCCTGCGCGTTGCTCTCTGGCTGTTGGACAGCCCGCGCCTTGGTCACAACCCCAACGTCAAGCATTTTGCTGGACGCCTGCTCAAGCAGCCGGCCCGGGAAGGCGTGGTCGCGGCGCAGAGTCGCCTGGGCCAGTTGATGTGCCGCGAATGCGGCAACGCCCGTGATCGTCGCATCGGCCATGACCTGTTGCGCCAGGCTGCCCGTGCCGGCGACCGCCGTGCGCAACTGGAGCTGGGCCGGATCGAAGACTGAGCTGTCCAACACTCGGACGCTTGGTTAACCTTCATTTCTTCTTTCTACGGCAGGAATCGCTATGGCTATGGACGTGACCAGCTTGCTGCTTGGCCTGGCGGGAGCGGCGCTGCCGCTACTGGTTCTGGCCTGGCAACTGCAACGTCGGGCCAGTTCCAGCCAGACTGAGCTGAGCCTGCTGGAAGAGCGCCTGGCCACGGCCCAATTGGCCCAGGAGGGGTTGGCAGCACAGTTGGATGCCAGCCGCGATGAAGTCAGCGACCTGAGCCAGGCCAATGCTCTGAAGCAGGCGGACCTGGCAGCCCTGCGCCGCGAGGTCGAATTGCTGCAGATCGAGCGCGATAACGCCCGTGATGCCGCCCACGCCTGGAACCTGGAACGAGCCGCCAAAGAAAACGAATTGCGCCGGCTGGATGCCCTGGCGGCGTCCTTGAATGCCGAGCTTCGTGAGCAGCAGGACAGCCACCAGCAGCGCCTGACCGATCTGCAAGGCTCGCGGGATGAGTTGCGCGCCCAGTTCGCCGAGCTGGCGGGGAAGATCTTCGATGAGCGCGAACAGCGTTTCGCCGAGACCAGCCAGCAGCGCCTTGGGCAGTTGCTGGACCCGCTCAAGGAGCGTATCCAGTCCTTCGAGAAGCGGGTCGAGGAAAGCTATCAGGCCGAAGCCCGGGAGCGCTTCTCCCTGGCCAAGGAGCTGGAGCGCCTGCAACAGCTGAACCTGCGCCTGAGCGATGAGGCCACCAACCTGACCCGTGCCCTCAAGGGCCAGAAGACTCAGGGCAACTGGGGCGAGCTGATTCTGGAGCGAGTGCTGGAGCACGCCGGCCTGGAAAAGGGCCGCGAGTATCAGACTCAGGTCAGCCTCAAGGGCCCGGATGGCGAGCGCTTCCAGCCTGACGTGCTGATCATGTTGCCGGGTGACAAGCAGGTGGTAGTGGATTCCAAGGTCAGCCTCACGGCTTACCAGCAATACGTCGGTAGCGACGATCCGCAGGTCGCCCAGGCGGCCCTGAAACAGCACGTGCTGTCCTTGCGCAATCACGTCAAAGGTCTGGCCGGCAAGGATTACAAGCGCCTTGAAGGCTTGCACAGCCTCGATTTCGTGCTGCTGTTCGTGCCCATCGAGGCAGCGTTTTCCGCGGCTCTGCAGGCCGAGCCGAATCTGTTCCAGGAAGCCTTTGACCGGCATATCGTGATCGTCAGCCCAACCACGTTGCTGGCCACCTTGCGGGTGATCGACAGCTTGTGGAAGCAGGAACGCCAGAGCCAGAATGCCCGGGAGATCGCTGAGCGCGCCGGCTGGCTGTACGACAAGTTCGTGCTGTTTATCCAGGACCTGGATGAAGTGGGCAATCGCCTGCAACAACTGGACAAGGCCTACGCCGCTGCGCGTAACAAGCTGACTGAAGGGCGTGGCAACCTGGTCAGCCGTAGCGAGCAGCTCAAGCTGCTTGGCGCCCGGGCCAGCAAGAGCTTGCCGGCGGACTTGCTGGAGCGGGCCATGACCGACGCCGAAGGACGCGAGCTGGAATTGCCGGAGTAATCCGCCAAAGGCCCGTCAGCCCAGGGGCAGGTGCCGGCTCAGCAGGGCGCGCAAGGCCGCCGGCTTCACCGGCTTGGCCAGATAGTCCAGGCCCGCTGCATGGACCTGGGCGACCATTTCAGGGCGCCCATCGGCACTGATCACGACCCCCGGTACCGGCTCGCCCAGTTGCGTGCGCAGCCAGGCCATGACCTCGGTTCCGGTCTCGCCGTTATCCAGGTGGTAGTCCACCAGGGCCAGTTGCGGGCGGATGCCTTCTTTGAGCAGCGCCGCGCATTCCTCGCGGTTGCGGGCGGTCCAGACCTGGCAGCCCCAGCGGGTGAGCAGGCTGTTCATGCCGATCAGAATGCTGTCTTCATTATCGACGCAGAGCACTTGCCCGCCATTGAGGGACTGGCCGTTGAGCTCGGCTGCCTTGCCTGGAGCCACCACGCTGCTGCGGGCCAGGGGCACGCTGACGCTGAATACGCTGCCTTTGCCGGGCCAGGAACGTACCTGCAACGGATGGCCGAGCACCCGGCACAGGCCATCGGCAATCGCCAGGCCCAGGCCCAGGCCTTTCTCGGCGCGGGTCTGGTGGCTGTCCAGGCGCTTGAACTCCTCGAAGATCACCTGCTGTTTGTCCTGGGGAATACCCGGCCCCCGGTCCCAGACTTCCAGGCTCAACGTTTCACCACGGCGGCGCACTCCCAGCAAAACGGGGCCCTTGGCGTAACGGAAGGCATTGGTCAGAAAGTTCTGCAGCACCCGACGTAGCAGCTTGCTGTCGCTGTCGATGCGCAGATGGCTGCCGCGCACCCGGAACTGCAAGCCCTGTTCCTGGGCCAGGGCCTTGAATTCGGCTCCCAGGGTGTCGAACAGTTCGTTGAGGGCAAAGGGCTTGCGATCAGGGGTGATCTTGCCGTTTTCCAGGCGCGAGATGTCCAGCAGGTCGCTGATCAGGTCCTCGGCGGAGCGCAACGAACTGTCCAGATGCTGCACCAGTTGCTGGGCTTCGGCGGACAGGCCGTCGTCCTGGTGGGACAGTGCCGCGGAGAACAGGCGCGCGGCGTTCAGCGGTTGCATCAGATCGTGGCTGACCGCGGCCAGAAAACGCGTCTTCGACTGGTTGGCCGCTTCCGCCGTGCCCTTGGCCTCAGTCAGTGCTGCGTTGAGTTGCGACAGTTCGTGGGTACGCTCAGCCACTCTTTGTTCCAGCCCTTCATTGGCCTCGGTGAGGGCCTGCTCGGCTTCGCGGAACGGGGTGATGTCGGTGAAGCTCATGACAAAGCCGCCGCCGGGCATGGGGTTGCCGATCAGTTCGATGACCCGGCCATTGGGGAACAGCCGCTCGGAAGTATGAGCTCGACCCTGGCGCATCCAGTGCAGGCGCCGGGCCACATGGACTTCTGCCTCGCCAGGTCCGCACAGGCCGCGCTCGGCATTGTGACGAATGATGTCGGCAATTGGCCGGCCCACGCTGATCAGCCCATCGGGGTAGTTGAACAGCTCCAGATAGCGGCGGTTCCAGGCCACCAGCTTCAGCGACTGATCGACCACGCTGATGCCCTGGGTAATGTTTTCAATCGCCCCTTGCAGCAGGGCCCGGTTGAACTGCAGCACCTCGGAGGCTTCGTCGGCGATGCGCACCACGTCTTCGAGCTGCATCTCCCGGCCTTCAATGGCGGCCTTGACCACCGCGCGGGTGGAAGAGGCGCCGAGCACACCGGCCAGCAGGCGCTCGGTATGGGCGATCCACTCGCCGTCGGCATTCTGGTTCGGGTTGAAGCCTTTGCCCTGACGATAGGCGAAGCGGATGAAGCTCTGGCGCGCACGTTCCTCACCGACAAAACGCGCGGCCAGTTTCAGCAGATCGTCGATCTGTACCGCCAGCATCGAGCGGGAGCTGAGGCGGCCGCTGATTTCCTGGCCGATGAAGCGTCCGGCCTGCCAGTGCTCGGAGACTCGGGTGCGCGAGAGCACCGAAACCCAGGCGAACAGGGTGAAGTTGCCCGCCAGGGACAGCACTACGCCTTGGGTCAGCGGGGTGATCGGCAGGTTCAGCGGATTGCCGTGCAGCCAGGCCAGGCCGGGGAAACTGCTCAGGGACCAGCCCAGGCTGTGGGCGGCGATGGGCAGGATCAGGGTGTAGAACCAGATGAAGGTGCCGGCAGCCAGGCCGGCGAATACACCGCGGCGGTTGGCCTGTTTCCAGTACAGCGCGCCGAGCATGGCCGGTGCCAGTTGGGTCACGGCGGCGAAGGCGATCTGGCCGATGGTGGCCAGGCTGGCGGTGGAGCCCAGCAGGCGATAGCTGACGTAGGCCAGCAACAGGATGACCACGATGCTCACCCGGCGCACCGAGAGCATCCAGTGGCGGAAGACTTCGAACGGCCGCTCGGCATTCTTGTGGCGCAACAGCCAGGGCAGCAGCATGTCGTTGGAGACCATGGTGGACAGCGCCACGCTGGCGACGATCACCATGCCGGTGGCCGCCGAGGCACCGCCGATGAATGCCAGCAGAGCCAGGGCGGGGTGGGCCTGGGCCAGGGGCAGGCTGATGACGAAGGAGTCCGGCAATACGCTGCTGGGCAGGAGCATCTGCCCGGCGAGGGCGATGGGCACCACGAACAGCGCGGCGAGGGCCAGGTACGCCGGGAACACCCATTTGGCCAGGCGCAGATCCTGGGGTTCGATGTTTTCCACCACGGTGACGTGGAACTGCCGCGGCAGGCAGATGATCGCCATCATCGCCACCCCGGTCTGCACCACCATCGACGGCCAGTTGATGGTTTCCTTCCAGTACTGCTCCAGGCGCGGAGCCAGCATGGCCTGGTTGAACAGGTCGTCGAAGCCGTCATAGAGGCCGAAGGTGACGAAGGCGCCGACGGCGAGAAAGGCAAACAGCTTGACCAGGGATTCGAAGGCAATCGCCAGTACCATGCCGCGGTGGTGCTCGGTGGCATCGAGGTTGCGGGTCCCGAAGACGATGGTGAACAGGGCCAGGATCAGCGACACGATCAGCGCCGTGTCCTGGGCGCGGGTGCCCATGGCGTCTGCACCGGCACCGATCAGCAGGTTGACCCCAAGCACGATGCCCTTGAGCTGCAGGGCGATGTAGGGCAGTACCCCCACCAGGCAGATCAGTGCCACCACCACCGCCAGCGACTGGGATTTGCCATAGCGGGCAGCAATGAAGTCGGCGATCGAGGTGATGTTCTCCTGCTTGCTGATCATCACCATCTTCTGCAGCACCCAGGGGGCGAACACCAGCAGCAGGATGGGGCCGAGGTAGATCGGCAGGAAGGCCCAGAGCTGCTCGGCCGCCTGGCCCACCGCGCCAAAGAAGGTCCAGCTGGTGCAGTAGACCGCCAGCGACAGGCTGTATACCCAGGCCCGCACCCGCGGCGGAAGTGGCGCGCTGCGGCGGTCACCGTAGAAGGCGATGGCGAACATGATGGCCATATAGGCCAGGGCAACGGCGGCGATCAGCCCGCTGGACAACGACATGGAAACTCCGGAACAAAGACACCGGGCACCTCAGCCCGGCCAGACAGTCTGGCACGATGTTGGATTGGCGTCAGTGTCGACCAAGGTATCAGCGCGGCCTGATGTCGCAGGGCTGAGCCGAGGCGGGGAAGGGCTACGGCTGCAGAGCGATCTCGATCAGTTCATGGAGTTCCTGAACCGGCAGTGGCGTGGCGGAGAACAGGATGCGAAACACTGTCGGTGCTACCAGCAGGTTCAGCAGGCGGTCGATGTCCGGCAGGTGTTCCGTGTGGCCCTGATAGCGCTCGAGGATGCACTGCAACTGCCCGCTGAGGATGGTCACGCAATAGCCCGGGGTCGCGCTGCATTGCACATCGCGCATCATGTTGCGCCCGGGCTCCGAGCTCATTTCGTCCAGATACTGTTCGGCCCAGGCCCGCAGGTCGCCGCGCAGGCTGCCGGTATTGGCCGGTTCGCTGTCCGGACGCATTCGTTCCAGGGCGACATCGGCCAGCAGGGCCGACAGGTCGCCCCAGCGCCGGTAGATGGTCGACGGAGTGACGCCTGCTCGGGCGGCGATCTGCGGCACGGTGAGGGACGAGCGATCCTGCTCTTCAAGGAGCTCGCGGACCGCGGTGTGAATGGATTCCTGGACCCGGGCGCTACGGCCGCCGGGGCGCAAACCTTCTTTGATAGCCATGGGGCGGCACCTTAACACAAAGAATTTGCTTTAAGCATTGGCGGGTAGCACACTGCACAAAAGCAAAATATTAGCTTTAGTGGAGCGAGCTTATGTCTGGTGCTATCGACACTTGCGTGTCCAACCGTCGCAGTCTGGTGTTTCTGGCTATTACCCTGTTGAGTTTTCTGGCTGCCTCCAGCGTACCGACCCCGCTGTACCACCTGTATCAGGAAAACCTGCACTTTTCCCCGGCGGTGCTGACCCTGATATTCGGGGTCTACGCGATGAGCCTGCTGGCGGCTCTGCTGACCGTAGGGTCGCTGTCGGATCACCTGGGGCGGCGACCGGTGATTTTTGTCGCCTTACTGCTCAATATCCTGGCGATGTTGCTGTTCATCAATGAAAGCGGAGTGCAGTGGCTGATTGCCGCGCGGGTGATGCAAGGCTTTGCCACCGGCATGGCCACCAGTGTGCTGGGGGCGGCCCTGCTGGATACCGATCGCCAGCAGGGGCCGTTGGTCAGTAGCGTTGCTCCGCTATTGGGCATGGCCTGTGGAGCCATGGGGGCCAGCCTGTTGGTGGAGTTTGCGCCCTGGCCGCTGCAATTGAGCTACTGGCTGCTGCTCGGGGTGTTCGTGCTCCAGGCCGGGTATGTCTGGCGCTTGCCGGAAAGTGTCAGCCCGCAACCCGGTGCCTGGGCGTCGCTGAAACCCACGCTGCATGTGCCGGTGCAAGCGCGGCGCGCGTTATGGCTGGCCTTGCCGGTGGACGTGGCGGTGTGGGCGGTGGGCGGCTTTTATCTGTCGCTGGCGCCTTCGCTGGTCCGTGCGGCGACCGGCTCTACCTCGAACCTGATCGGCGGTGGCCTGGTGGCGGTGCTGACACTCAGCGGCGCGCTGATGATCTATTCCCTGCGTCAGCATCCTGCAGACAGGGTGCTGCGCCTGGGCGCCGGGATGCTGGCGGCGGGAGTGATGTTGATCCTTGCTGCGGTGCATAGCGCCAGCCTGCTGTTGTTCTTCTTTGGCACCTTGGTGCTGGGCAGCGGCTTTGGCGCCGGTTTTCTCGGTGCGCTGCGCAGTGTGGTACCACTGGCCCTGCCTCATGAGCGTGCGGGCCTGATGTCGGCGTTTTATGTGCTGAGCTACCTGGCCTTTTGCCTGCCGGCGTTGTTGGCTGGCAACCTGACCCGCAGCTTCGGCCTGATCGCTACTACTGACGGCTATGGTGCGGTACTGGTTCTCTTGTCCCTCGGGGCGCTGCTGGCCCTGATACGCCAGCGCCCGGTGGCGGCGTGTGGGGCGTCGGGGCTTTGAGCCCCAGGCGTCAAGGGCTGCGGGATTGTGCCTGGGAAGCCGCAGGGGAGAGGTGCTGTACGCCAATCAGATACGGGCGTGGTCCGATTGCGGTGATCGCTCCTGGGGCCGTGCATAGATGTTTATCTGCAAAATAGATAACAGATAGAGAGATTACCCGTTATATAGATATTCGATTAGGTTCTACCATGTTTCCTACCTCATCGGAGGACAGGAGACACGACCATGACATGCCCCAATAGCGTTAAAACCGGCCACTGGCCATTGAGCCATCTGCCGCATCCCCTCGAAGCCATTCGCCAATTCACCCCCAACTGGTTCGCCGCCACCATGGGTACCGGGGTTCTGGCCTTGGCGCTGGCCCAGTGGCCGGCCGAGGTTCCCGGCTTGCACCAGGTGGCAGAGGGTTTCTGGTGGCTGACCATCGCCCTGTTCCTGTTGTTTACCGCGATGTATACCGCGCGCTGGGTGCTGTTCTTCGACGAGGCGCGGCGGATTTTCGGGCACTCCACGGTCTCGATGTTCTTCGGCACCATCCCCATGGGCCTGGCGACCATCATCAATGGCTTGCTGGTGTTCGGCATGCCTCGCTGGGGCGATGGTGTGGTGGAGGTGGCGCAACTGCTGTGGTGGCTGGATGTGGCCATGTCCCTGGCCTGCGGGATCCTGATTCCCTACATGATGTTCACCCGCCAGGAACACAGCATCGACCAGATGACCGCGGTCTGGCTGCTGCCGGTGGTGGCGGCCGAAGTGGCGGCGGCCAGTGGCGGCCTGCTTGCGCCTCATCTGCTGGATGCCCACGGGCAGTTGGTAATGCTCAGCACCAGCTACGTGCTGTGGGCCTTTTCGCTGCCGGTGGCGTTCAGCATCCTGACCATCCTGCTGTTGCGCATGGCGCTGCACAAACTGCCCCATGAAAGCATGGCGGCGTCGAGCTGGCTGGCCCTGGGGCCAATCGGCACCGGTGCCTTGGGGATGCTGGTGCTGGGCGCCGATGCACCGGCGATCTTCGCCGCCAATGGCTTGCCCGGCGTCGGTGAGATTGCCGCCGGCCTGGGCCTGGTGGCGGGGCTCACACTGTGGGGGTTCGGTCTGTGGTGGATGTTGATGGCCGTGCTCATCACCCGCCGTTACCTGCGCGAAGGCATACCCTTCAATCTTGGCTGGTGGGGCTTTACCTTTCCTCTGGGCGTGTATTCGCTGGCCACCCTTAAACTGGGCAGCACCTTGCACCTGGGTTTTTTCAGTGTGTTTGGCGCGGTACTGGTGGCGGCGCTGGCGGTGATGTGGCTGATCGTGGCCAAGCGCACGGTGCAGGGGGCTTATAAAGGAGAGCTGTTTGTCTCGCCGTGCATTGCGGGGTTACGGAAATAATCGGCAAAGATAGGTAAGGTTGTGGCCTGGATCGATATTCGACATTCCAATAACAGTATCCACGCCACTCAGGGACATGGAAGATGAGTCACCCTTCGCAGTTCACCTTGCTTCGCAAGCGGCGGTTCCTGCCGTTTTTCATCACGCAATCCCTCGGTGCCTTCAACGACAACATCTTCAAGCAGTCGCTGATCCTGGCCATTCTCTACAAGCTGAGCATCGAGGGTGACCGGTCGATCTGGGTCAACCTCTGTGCCTTGCTGTTCATCCTGCCGTTCTTCCTGTTTTCCGCCCTGGCCGGGCAGTTTGGCGAGAAGTTCGCCAAGGACTCGCTGATCCGCCTGATCAAACTGGGGGAGATCGCGATCATGGTGGTGGGGGCGGTGGGCTTCGCCTTCGATCACCTGTCGCTGATGCTGGTGGCCCTGTTCGCCATGGGCACCCACTCGGCGCTGTTCGGCCCGGTGAAGTATTCGATCCTGCCCCAGGCCTTGCGTGAAGAGGAATTGGTGGGAGGCAACGGCCTGGTGGAAATGGGCACGTTCCTGGCGATCCTGGCCGGCACTATCGGCGCTGGGGTCATGATGTCCTCGGAGCATTACGCGCCGATAGTCTCCAGCGCCATGATCGGTGTGGCGGTACTGGGCTACCTGGCCAGCCGCGCCATTCCCCGGGCTGCCGCGGCGACCCCGGAGATGCGCCTGAACTGGAATATCTTCAGCCAGTCCTGGGCCACCTTGCGCCTGGGGCTGGGGCAGACCCCGGCGGTGTCGCGCTCGATTGTCGGCAACTCCTGGTTCTGGTTCGTCGGCGCCATCTACCTGACCCAGATTCCGGCCTATGCCAAGGAATGGATGCACGGCGACGAGACCGTGGTAACCCTGATCCTGACGGTGTTCTCGGTGGGGATTGCCGTAGGCTCGATGCTGTGCGAGAAGCTGTCGGGGCGCAAAGTTGAGATCGGCCTGGTACCGTTCGGCTCCTTTGGCCTGACGGTGTTCGGCCTGCTGCTGTGGTGGCATTCCGGTGGTATCCCGGAAAGCGCCACGGGTCATGACTGGATTGAAGTGCTGGGTTTTGCCCATGCCTGGTGGGTGCTGTTCGATGTCCTTGGCCTGGGGATCTTCGGCGGCTTCTATATAGTGCCGCTGTATGCCCTGATCCAGTCCCGTACCCCGGAAAACGAGCGGGCCCGGGTGATAGCCGCCAACAACATTCTCAATGCGCTGTTCATGGTGGTGTCGGCGATTGTCTCTATCGTGATGCTGAGCATGGTCCAGCTGACCATTCCCCACCTGTTCCTGGTGGTGTCGCTGCTCAACATTGCGGTCAACGTCTACATCTTCAAGGTGGTGCCCGAGTTCAGCATGCGTTTCATGATCTGGCTGCTCAGCCATTCCATGTACCGCGTCGAGCATCGCAACCTGGAGTTGATCCCTGATGAAGGCGCTGCCCTGCTGGTGTGCAACCACGTGTCTTTCGTCGATGCCTTGCTGATTGGCGGTGCGGTGCGTCGGCCGATTCGCTTCGTCATGTACTACAAGATCTACAACCTCCCAGTGCTGAACTTCATCTTCCGTACCGCTGGAACCATTCCCATCGCCGGTCGGCATGAAGATCTGCAGATCTATGAAAAAGCCTTCCAGCGCATTGCCCAGTATCTGCGCGATGGCGAACTGGTGTGCATTTTTCCCGAGGGCAAGCTGACTGCCGATGGCCAGATCAACGAGTTCAAGGGCGGGCTGACACGGATTCTCGAGGAAACCCCGGTGCCGGTGATTCCCATGGCTCTGCAAGGCTTGTGGGGCAGCTTCTTCAGTCGCGATCCGAGCAAGGGTTTCTTCCACCGCTTCTGGTCGCGAGTGACCCTGGTGGCCGGGCCATCGGTGGCGGTGGACGCAGCCGAACCGGCGCAGTTGCAGGCCATGGTGGCGCAGTTGCGGGGCCCACGGCGCTAGCTGCCGGATACGAAAACGCCCGCACATTTGCGGGCGTTTTCATTTCTGCCTGGGCTTTTCAGCTGGCGCTGACTTTCAGGCCCACTAGGCCGGCGATGATCAGCGCCACGCTGACCAGGCGCACCAGAGCCATGGATTCGCCAAACAGGATGATACCGGCGATCACCGTGCCGACGGCGCCGACTCCGGTCCAGATGGCATAGGCCGTGCCCAGGGGCAGTTCCTTCATCGCTAGGCCCAGCAGGCCGAGGCTGATGGCCATGGCAATGATGGTCAGGGCGGTGGGCAGCGGGCGGCTGAAGCCATCGGTGTATTTCAGGCCGACGGCCCAGCCCACTTCAAACAAACCGGCAAAAAACAGAATGATCCAGGACATGCCTACCTCATCGGTTGATGGGGTCGTCCCCGGAATTGATCGCTCGAATGAGTCGCGAGGTCGTCCTCGCGATGCGCAGTATACTGCCCACTCTCACGTGGGCGAGTATTTTTTTCCTCAGTCATGGCCTCGCTGTATTTCCAGCTTTTGTTCGGCTGGATCTTCCATTCGCCGGAAATAGGTCGAGAGCAGGGCCCCGGAAATGTTGTGCCAGACGCTGAACAAGGCGCTGGGTACCGCCGCCAGTGGCGAGAAATGAGCGCTGGCCAGGGCCGCGCCCAGGCCGGAGTTCTGCATGCCGACTTCCAGGGCCAGGGATTTTCGCTGCGCCAGTGGCAGCTTGAACAGACGCCCCGTGAAGTAGCCCAGCAGGTAGCCGAAGCTGTTGTGCAGCATCACCACGGCCATGATCAGCAGGCCCGACTCGGCGATTTTCGCCTGGCTGGCGGCCACCACCGCGGTGACGATGATGACGATGCTCACCACGGAAACCAGCGGCAGTACTTCCACCGCGTGCTGCACCCGCTGGCCCAGCAGGCGCTGGGCCAGCACTCCCAGCACGATCGGTAGCAGCACCACTTGCAGGATCGACCAGAACAGCTCCATGAACGAGACCGGTAGCCAGGCCGAGGCCAGCAACCAGATCAGCGCCGTGGTCAGCAGTGGGGCCAGTAGAGTGGTAACCGCTGCAATGGCCACCGACAGCGCCAGGTCGCCGCGGGCCAGCCAGGTCATCACGTTGGAAGAGGTGCCGCTTGGGCAGCAGCCGACCAGGATCACCCCGACGGCGATTTCCGGCGGCAGGTGAAATGCCTGGCAGAGCACCCAGGCTACCCCGGGCATGATCACGAAATGGGCCACCACTCCCAGGGCCACGCGCCATGGGTGGCGGGCCACTTCGGCGAAATCTTCGAGTTTCAGGGTCAGGCCCATGCCGAACATCACCAGGCCCAGCAGCGGCACGATGGCGCCCTTGAGACCGACGAACCAGCCAGGCTGGAAGAATGCCAGGACGGCGAAGATCAGTACCCAGTATGCGAAGGTGTTGCCGACAAAGCGGCTCAGTGCAGCCAGTGCGCGCATGACCTGTTCCTTATTATGTGAAAACGCCACCGAAGGCGGTGGCGTCTAGTGCGTAGCGGTTATCCGGGCAAGGCGTCAGATGCCCTGCGGAATCTCCTCGCCGCCCAGGGCTTCGAACAGCGCCGGCAGGAAGTCGCCGAAGGTCAGCATCATCAGGGTGAAGCTGGCATCCTGCTGGCCGAGGGCTTCATCACCGCCGTCCTGTTCCGCCTGATCCTGCAGCAGATCCTCGAACTTCAGGCGCTTGACCACCATTTTGTCGTCGAGCATGAAGGACAGTTTGTCCTGCCAGGCCAGGGACAGTTGGGTGACCACCTTGCCGGTGCTCAGGTGCAGCTGGATTTCCTCGCCGGTCAGGTCCTGGCGCTTGCAACGCACGATGCCGCCGTCCTCGTGGGTGTCGCGTAGTTCGCACTCGTCGAGTACGAAGAAGTCGTCGGCGGCTTTCTGGGTCTTGACCCAGTCGGTCATGATCGCGGTGGGGGCGATCTTCACGGTCAGCGGGCGAACCGGCAGGGTGCCGAGGACTTCGCGCAGGGTGGAGAGCAGGTCTTCGGCGCGCTTCGGGCTGGCCGAGTTGACCAGGATCAGGCCCTGTTTCGGGGCAATGGCGGCGAAGGTCGAGGAGCGACGGATAAACGCACGGGGCAGGAAGGCCTGGATGATTTCATCCTTGATCTGGTCGCGTTCCTTCTTGTAGACCTTGCGCATCTGTTCGGCTTCGATCTCTTCGACCTTTTCCTTCACCGCATCGCGCACCACGCTGCCAGGCAGGATGCGTTCCTCCTTGCGCGCGGCTACCAGCATGAAGTCCTGGCTGACGTGAACCAGCGGGGCGTCTTCACCTTTGCCGAAAGGGGCGACGAAACCGTAAGTGGTCAACTCCTGGCTTGCACAGGGGCGCGCCAGTTTGGTCGCCAGTGCAGTTTCCAGCGCCTCAGCATCAAAAGGCAGATCTTGGGTCAGGCGATAGATCAGCAGGTTTTTGAACCACATGGGGTGAATCTCTCCTTTATACAAAGGAGGGCATTATTCTCTTCGCTGCTGCTCAGGCCAACCCTTCGCTAAGCCTTTGGAAGGCCTGAAAAAATTATTATAAAAAGTGCTTGCCAGAGTGGGGGCTGCTCCGTAGAATGCGCGCCACACCGAACGTGAAGGGTGATTAGCTCAGCTGGGAGAGCGTCTGCCTTACAAGCAGAATGTCGGCGGTTCGATCCCGTCATCACCCACCATTCGCATTCAGTGTTACGCGCAGCGGTAGTTCAGTCGGTTAGAATACCGGCCTGTCACGCCGGGGGTCGCGGGTTCGAGTCCCGTCCGCTGCGCCATATTCGGTAACCTGGAACACTGAACGCCAGGTCACCACAGAAAGCCCGCTAACGCGGGCTTTTTGCTGTAAAGAGTTACGTGGGTTGTGTTGCTGTACATGGAAATTTGGTTTTTTTAATAAAATTATTAATTAAATCAACACTTTAAGAATTTCTGTGGCATAATGCGCCCCGCAACGAAGGTAAAGGGTGATTAGCTCAGCTGGGAGAGCGTCTGCCTTACAAGCAGAATGTCGGCGGTTCGATCCCGTCATCACCCACCACTTACTTTCAACGCTACGCGCAGCGGTAGTTCAGTCGGTTAGAATACCGGCCTGTCACGCCGGGGGTCGCGGGTTCGAGTCCCGTCCGCTGCGCCATATTCGGCAACCTGGAACACTGAACGCCAGGTCGCCACACAAAGCCCGCTCAATGCGGGCTTTTTGCTGTCTGGGATTTGTATCGGTTCGAATCCTGCGCATGAAAAAAGCGGCCCTCGGGCCGCTTTTTGCGTTTTTGCCTACTGCTCGGCGTTACGGCTGTGCCGGTAGTCGCTGACGGCTTCATACACCGCCTTGCGCAGACGGTTGATGCCGCCGATGGGGCGATGGGCTTCCAGGCCGAACCAGGGGTTGAAGGACTGGTTGTCGCAAGCCAGGTTCTGCGCCGGGGTATCGAAGTCCTGGGCGGGAAGGGTTACCCGCGCCACCGTTTCAAAGGGGGCGTCACTTTCTTTCCATTCAATGCTGGTGTCTTCGATCGGCATGAAACGGTTCGGGTCCTGGCGCTGGACCTGCAGTACGAAACAGGCGCCAACCCGATCGGTGGAGAGTTGCTGGGTAAGGGCGCTGCGCAGGAAGTTGGGCAGATCCTGGTTCTGTGCTGGCAGGCTGTAGGCCGGGCAACTCTCGGGGTCCGGCATGACCCGGAATTTGGCGTTGGCATTGCCGAACTTGTAGGGCGAGACCGAGTAGTAGGTGGTCTGGGTCGGGCTGGCCGGGGCCGGTGACAGGGTCGCCAGGGCGATGAACAGATGCCGTACCTGCCAGGTGCGCGGATCCCACCCGGGGAAGAATGCGCCGACTTTCTTGCCGTCCGCCTGGGCGGCGATGTTCTGCTGATATTCGGCTACGTCGCTGACGAAGAAATTCGGATGATTGAACATCACGAAGTCCTGTTCACGGCGTTGTGATTCCGACGCCATCAGTTGTTGCCCGGGAACATCCAGTAGCTTGATCGCCATGCCGCGGGCGTCGCGAATACTGTCGAACTGCGGGTAGGCGTTGCCGTTGGACAGGCGTACGACGGCCTGCCAGGTCTGGCCAGGGGTGGCAAATACTCCCTGGCGCAGTGGCGGGCTCAAGTCGTTGAGGACCTGGACCTGCGCCTTCACGCAACCGTGGGCCTTGGCATGGGCATCGCGCAGGTAGCGGGTGCCTTCGCGGTGCTGGTCAACGATGCGCACCGCGGTCTGGATGATGTCCTGGGTGCGGGCTGCCTCATCGGCAGGAACCTGCTCCTGCACCGCTACCGGGCCTCGGTGGTGCCAGGCGAACCAGGCACTGGACAGTGCCCAGCCCAGCAGGCCGATGACCAATAGCAATAACAGGGTCCTGCCCAGCAAGGCGCCGAGGCGCAGCCACAGTCGGGCCAGCAGGGACGGTCGTTTTCTGGCGAGATCGAGTTTCATGGCAATTGCGACTCCAATGGTCCGCCCAGCACTTTCAGGTATTCCAGCAAGGCCCAGCGTTCTTCTGGCTGCAGCAGTGGGCCGATAACGCCATTGCCACGCTGGCCGGCGCGGAATTCGTGGCCGCTGTTGTGGTTGCCGCTGATGCGGGTATCGAATTCAAAACCGTTCTTGAAGGCTTCCGGGCGATAGCCCAGGTGCTTGGGATCGTACTCGAAGGTGCCGCGGTAGAAGGTTGTCGAGCGCTCTGATTGCGGAGACAGCAGTTGATAGAGGTTGGGTACCGAGCCGTTGTGCAGGTACGGCGGTGTGGCCCAGACCCCGGCCAGCGGGCGGGCCTTGTAGGCGCGCAACTCGCGTACGCCGATCGGCAGCCCGTAGCCGTCCAGCCGCGGGCGTTCCTCGGGGGTGACCTTGGCGTCGCGATAGGCGCGCTCTTCGACAAAGGCCGTGATGTAGGCCAGGCCCTTGGCAGCCGAGAGTTGACGCAGGTCCAGCGGTTCGCTGGGTGTCGGGTGCAGCTCGACGTTGGACCTGGCCAGTTCGGCGGTATCCCACTGCAAGGAGCTCAGGTCATAGCGCAGGTCGGCGATATTGCTCGCCGAATTCGGGTCGGTGCCAATCACCGCTACCGGAAGCATTTTCAACTGCTGCACGGGGCGGCCGTTGTTGTCGCTGACCGAGGGTACATGGCAGCCGGCACAGTTGCTGGCGAACAGCTCGCGGCCCTTGGCGGCCAGCGGCTTGTCGATCGTGCCCAGCAAGGCTTCCGGCCAGGCCGGTGGCTTGAGGCGCTGTAAGGTTTCCTCGATCAGGTTGAGATCGCGGACACGTACGCTGGAAGGGTAGCGGGCCTCGCCGGTGAGGGGTTGGCCGTTGGCGTCGAACAGGTTCAGGGTGGCGCCAACCCCCAGGGCTTCGCCGATATTGCGCGCCATGGGTTGCTGCGCCGAGCCGTTCCACTGGACCCAGTCGAAGGTCCAGATATCCCAGAGTTGCGGGTAGTCCACCGGGGCATTGGCAATCCGATAGTTCTCAGGGGAAATGGCGTCGCCGAAGCTGGCATTGGCGATGCGGCCAAAGGCGTCGGTACGGCCCGGACCCTCTTCGGTTGGATAGAGGCCGCGATGGATATCGTTCCAGGCCACCCGCAGGAAGTTATCCAGTGAGACCTTGAAGTCCTTGCGCAGTTGTTCGTGCCTGGCTTCGTAGTCGGCACCCAGCACCTTGCGGGCGAAGCGCTCGAATTTCCAGGGGTTGTAGTAGGTGCTGGTGAGGCTGGCCACGAGGGCCTGGCCGAAGCTGCCACCACGCAGGGTCGGTACGCTGGACGGCAGTACGTGCTGCGCCGAGCCGCCATCAATGCGCAGGGCTTGATGGTTGAAACGCAGCTCGCCGGTGTGGCAGGCAGCACAGGTGATGTCCAGGTATTGTTCCGCGCTGCCCGGATTCTGATGGCGGGCGAAGCCCACGGGCAGGTTGCCGGGATTCTGCGCTGTGGCTTTCTGTCCCGGCTCCACCAGGAAGCCGAAGCGGGCCAGGTACTCGGGAGCGGCAAAGGACTGCTCGGAGAACGGTAGCTCCAGAGCGCTGAACCATTCATAGCGCAGGCCTTTGACCTGGGTGCCCTGGGGAGTGAAATAGTAGGTCTGGCGATCCTTGGCATCCCATTGGTCCAGGTAGTGCACCTGTTCAACGGGTACATAGTCGGGGAGTTTCGGATTGGCCACGTAGTATAGGACCACTGCCAGGACAATGCCGATCAGCACGGCAATCAACAGCAACACACGATAGATGAGGCGCAAGATGTACTTCCTTGTCGAATTTCGTTTCCTTATGCCTGAGCTCATCTGACGCGGCAAGTAGCCATTACTTGAGCTATGGTTATTCGCGCCCGTTCAAGCGCCTCGGTAAGCGGCCTGGGCAGGGTGTACCCCAGAGCATGAAAACGCGTTTAAAGACGTGAACTTATCGGCCATTTACTACTCTTACGCCGGTAGCCATTGGTCGTGGTCGCCTGATAAGCTCGCGGCTTTATTCGATTGCCCTTTAGGCGCATGAACAAGGAAATAGCATGAAACAGCATCGGTTGGCGGCGGCGGTGGCCCTGGTTAGCCTGGTACTTGCGGGTTGTGATTCGCAGACCAGCGTAGAGCTGAAAACCCCGGCGCAAAAAGCTTCCTACGGTATCGGCCTGAACATGGGCAAGAGTCTGGCTCAGGAAGGCATGGATGACCTGGATTCCAAAGCGGTCGCCCAGGGCATCGAAGATGCCGTCGGCAAGAAAGAACAGAAGCTGAAGGATGAAGAGTTGGTCGAAGCCTTCGCCGCGCTGCAAAAGCGTGCCGAAGAGCGCATGGCCAAGATGAGCGAAGAGTCGGCGGCTGCCGGCAAGAAATTCCTCGAAGAGAACGGCAAGAAAACCGGTGTGACCACCACCGCTTCCGGTCTGCAGTACGAAGTATTGAAAAAGGCTGACGGTCCTCAGCCCAAGCCGACTGATGTCGTGACTGTTCACTACACCGGCACCCTGACCAACGGCACTGTGTTCGACAGCTCGGTAGAGCGTGGCAGCCCGATCGATCTGCCGGTCAGCGGCGTGATCCCGGGTTGGGTCGAAGGCCTGCAACTGATGCACGTGGGCGAGAAGTACAAGCTGTACATCCCGAGCGACCTGGCCTACGGCGCCCAGAGCCCGAGCCCGGCGATTCCAGCCAACTCGGTGCTGGTCTTCGAACTGGAGCTGCTGGGTATCAAGGATCCAGCCAAGCAGGACGCCGCCAAGTAACCTGCGTCAGCGCCTGAAGCAACGCCCCGTTCTTACGGGGCGTTGTCGTTTCTGCAGGTTGCTGCTGGCAAATTATCCGAACCGACGGCAGTGCGGGTGGTCTGAACAGGGTATGAGCGGTAGGTAGTCGCTGGAGGCTGCCAAGTCAATGAAATTATGGGTTTTTTTATGTGAGTAAAAAACGCCCGATCTGAGCTCAGCCCTTATGAAACGGGGCTTTCAGCCGTGAAAAATAGCTCTGTTCACAAGGTTATCCACAATTTGTGTGGATAACATTTCAGTGGGAGTGATGATGAAAGCACCCTGGAATTTTGCTCGTTTCCTGCCGCTGGCGGGGCGCTTGCTGAGCCGCGGCCGTTTGCCCACGCTGCTGTTCGCCGTGGCGAGCAAAGGCGCCAGCCAGGGCGGACGCCTGGGCAAGGTCAAACAGGACCTGCGCTTGTTGCAGGCACTGTGCCTGGCGTACTGGCGTGGCGAGTACCGGGCCATCAGCCCCAAGGCGCTGCTGTCGGTGGTGGCAGGCTTGATGTATTTCCTCAGCCCTGTGGATGCCATTCCCGACTTTATTCCGGTGTTCGGCATGCTTGACGATATCGCCGTTCTGGCTTGGCTGATGAAAACCCTGGATGACGAACTCAACGCCTTCCGAACCTGGCGCAATCGGCAAATGCCGGAAAAACTCGCGGTTGTCGAGCGCTTGCCGGACACTGCGGAGCAATTGCTGCTGGAAGGACCGCAGAAAAACTAAGGGTATTCACCGCCTCCCACAACAATCATGCTCCCCGCGACCATTGCCGCTGTTAGGATTACACTTCAAGGGAAAAGTCCGACTCGCTAAGTGTCGTTGTCCTACGGGGTAGTAATGGATATTCAGATTATTGAACGCGATGGCGAGCCCGAATATGCGGTTCTGCCGTGGGCTCAGTATCAAGCTTTATTGTCAGCCGCAGGTCTTACCGAACAACCACCGCACGCTGCCGCAACTTCTCAGGCAGCGCCACCAGCCCAGAATCTTCCGGGCCTGGATCAATTACGCAGTCTGCGCGAAGGGAAGGGCATCGCCATCGAGGCGCTGGCCCGCAAAGTTGGTATCAGTCCGTCTTACCTGGCCCTGATTGAAAGTGGCGAGCGTCAACCCGACGCTGCGATTCGCCGCAGCCTGGCCTGGGAGTTGACGGTGCCGGGGTGGAGGGAGCAATCGTGAGTGTAAGGATCAGTCGTCAGCACTGGGATGGGCTGTTGGGTGAGCTGGATCAGGCCCGTCGTCAGCGGCATCTTTTAACCTATCGAGCCTTGTTGGAGCGCTTGCAACTGCCCAGCCCGGCCATGCAGACCCTGACAGCGGCGCTGGAGCATCTGGCAGCGCTGGATGCACGGGCCGAACAGCCTTTGCGCAGTTCCCTGGTGATCAGCCAGGGGGCCAGCCGCTTGCCGCGTACCGGCTTCTTCGAGTGCGTGGAGCGTCTGGGGCGTTTTTCCGGCCCTTCCGACGGTGTTGCCGCGGCTTCATGGCATGCCTCGGAAGTGGTGCGGGTCTTCGAGTACGAGTATCCCGAATCAGCGGAGGCTTGAATGTTCCTGGCACTCAAGGCGCGACTCGGCTATTGGCTGGCGCGCCGTTTGTTTCATTGGCCGTGGTTTGTCCGCCAACCCCGTGTCTGGCGTTGGATGGAAGGTCAGTTCGCGCGCATGGCCAATCTTGGCAATGTCGGTGCGCTGAGCTTTTATGGGCACATCCTGACTTTTCGTGGGCAGGGGCTTGGCGCCCGTCAAGAAGGTCAACGCCTGCTGCGTCTGGCTGCACTGGCGGGGGATGGCAAGGCAGCCTATCAGTTGGGCGTGATCAGCCTGGCCGGCTCGCCCAGCAAGGCTCCCGACGCTGTCGAAGCGGCGCGCTGGTGGACGCTTTCGGCTCAGGCCGGGCATCCTCTTGCGGCGCTCAAACTGACGCAGCTCGATCAGCCGACTGATCCCGCAGCGGCTCACTGAGGTTTTGCGCTCCCAGGCTGGCTGCCGCTTCCAGGCTGTCGATCACATGGATGCTGTAGCCCTGGATATTCTTGGCGTGATGCTTGGCCTGGGAGGCCAGCTCCGCCAGTTGGCTGGAGTCCAGTTGGCCACAGGCCTGTGGATACAGGTGCACTACGCCGATGGACAGTGACAGCAAGGGAAATTCCTGACGGATACCTTGCCGATTGGGGGCGACAAAGTAGCCAGCCTCCAGGTGTTCGCTGCGGTAGAAGCGCCGGCACTGGCTGTGGAAGTCATCCAGCAACTGGTTGAGCCGTCGGCGCCAGTCTTCCGGCCCCAGCACCAGCAGAAAGTCATCCCCACCGATATGTCCGACGAAGTCGCGGCTCGGGTCTACCCGGTCGTTCAGGCATTGGGCCAGGCACAGCAGCACCTCATCGCCGCGGCCATAGCCATAGATATCGTTGAAGGGTTTGAAACTGTCGATGTCGACGTAGCAGATCACCGATTCCCGAGCTTGCTGCAGCAGGCGGCTCAGGCACTGCTGGATCGGCACATTGCCGGGCAGCAGAGTCAGCGGGTTGGCGTAGCGGGCTTGCTGGATCTTCAGCTCCGTAATCAGCTTGAGCACATCGATGACCCGCCCCAGCCCCAGATAATGGCCATTCAAGGTGATGATGAAATCTTCCTCGATGCGTTGGCGGGCGCGGCTGGTGATCAGGCGGCTGACCTGCTGCAGGGACTGGCTGAGTTCGACCGCGAGAAAGTCATCGTTCATCAGGCGGCTGATGGGCTTGCGGGCGAACAGGTCGGTGGCAAAGGGCTTGAGCAGGGCGTCGGAGAGCGAGTGCCGATGGACGATGCCGCAAGGCTGCCCCTGTTCGTCCAGCACCGCCAGGGAGTTGAGGTTGGCTTGCCGGCGAAAGGCTTCCAGGACGTTGGCGGTGGGCGTATTGCGGGCAACGGCCGGTTGCTCGTTGAGCAGCGCACTGAGGTCGCTGCCATCATCGTTGAGGGCCACGCTGGTGTGATCATGCTTGGGCATCATTGCCCGAGCGTCCCTCGGCGGCTGTTCCTGGGGGCGACACAACAGGTAGCCCTGGACCAGGTCGACGCCCATCTCGGTCAGCACTGCCAGTTCTTCGGTCAGTTCGATCCCTTCGGCGATCACCTGGGCGCGGGAGGCTTTTGCGATTTGCAGAATCGAGCCGACGAACTCGCGCTTGAGGGCATCCTGGTGAATGCCGTCGATAAAGTGCCGGTCGATTTTCACGTAGTCCGGGCGCAGCTCCGACCACAGGCGCAGGCTCGAATAACCGGCGCCCAGGTCGTCCAGGGCGATGGAGAAACCCATGTCGCGGTAATGGTGCAGGGCGTTCTGCAGCAACTGGAAATCGTCGATCGGGGTCTGTTCGGTAAGCTCGATCACCACCTGGCTGGGGGGGATGCCGAAGTCCTCAAGCAGCTGCAAGGTACGCCCTGGTTGGTGGGCGGCCTCCAGCAGGGATTCCGGTGAGACGTTGAGGAACAGCTTGCCGGGCAGTTGCTGTTCGCTGAAGCGTTTGCAGGCGCTTTGCCGACAGGCAATCTCCAGCTCGCTCAGGCGCCCGGCCTGGCGCGCGACGGCGAACAGCGCGACAGGGGAGTGCAGAGGGCTGTTTGAGGGGCCGCGACTCAGGGCCTCATAACCCAGGATGCGCCGCTCGGACAGAGAAATGATCGGTTGGAACAGGCTGTGCAAACCGCTTTGAGCCAGGATTGAACTCAATGCACTGAGCTGTTCGGTCGTGGTCATGGCGATCTCTGTCGATAAAAAAAGGACCGGGCGCGGCTCTGGCTAGAGAGCGGCGCCCGGTCCTTTATTTCACGACAGAATGATGACTGTTTAATGACGATCCGAGGAGCGATCGAATTAAATTGCCATCATCCTCAGTGCTTGGCCACCGAGGTGTTGAGCTTCAGATAGTCCAGCAGGATGCGCCCGGTTTCACTCAGGTAGGCGTCGTCTTCCGGCTTGGTCTTGTCCGGCTCGGCAGCAGCCAGTGCATCTTCGTCTTCTTTCTTCAGCTCTTTGAGCGGCTCCTCGCCCTTGGCTTTGCGACGGGCGTTTTCCAGGGCCAGTTGCTGGGCTTCGATATCGGCATGTTGCGCCCGACGATCGGCTTCATTGAGGCTGACGGTTTTTTCCGCCATCAGTTTCTGTGCCAGGGCCAGCTTGTCGCGGATGAACACAAACTCCGGATCTTTCGCCGAGCGGCTTTCGTGTTCGGCCTTGAGCTGAGCCAGGAACGGTTTGAACGGGTCTACCGCAGGCTTGATGGCCGGGCGGATGGTGTCCCATGGCATGGCTTCAGGCAGGGCGCTTTCGCCGATTTCCTTGGTGTCGATGATCGACGGATAGCCGATATCCGGCAGCACGCCCTGGTGCTGGGTGCTCTGCCCGGAAACCCGGTAGAACTTGGCCAGGGTCAGCTTCAGCTCGCCGTGGTTCAGCGGCTGGATGGTCTGCACGGTGCCTTTGCCGAAGGTCTGGCCGCCGATGATCAAGGCGCGGTGGTAGTCCTGCATGGCACCGGCGAAGATCTCCGAAGCCGAAGCCGAGAGACGGTTGACCAGCAGTGCCATCGGGCCTTTGTAGAAGGCGCCGGGGTTTTCATCTTCCAGTACATCCACCCGGCCGTCGGCGTTGCGCACCAGCACGGTTGGCCCCTTGTCGATGAACAGGCTGGTCAGCTCGGTGGCTTCCTGGAGGGAGCCGCCGCCGTTGTTGCGCAGGTCGATGACCACACCGTCGACCTTGTCTTTCTGCAACTCGGTCAGCAGTTTCTTCACGTCGCGGGTAGTGCTCTTGTAATCCGGATCACCAGCGCGGAAGGCCTTGAAGTCCAGGTAGAAGGCCGGGATCTCGATCACCCCGAGCTTGTAGTCCTTGCCGTCCTGCTTGAGGTTGAGGACCGACTTCTTCACCGCCTGGTCTTCGAGCTTCACCGCTTCGCGGGTGATCGGCACGATCTTGCTGGTCTGGTCGTTTGGCGCATTGCTGGCCGGGATCACCTCCAGGCGTACCAGGGTGCCTTTCGGACCACGGATCAGCTTGACCACTTCGTCCAGGCGCCAGCCCACCACGTCGACCATTTCCTTGTCGCCCTGGGCCACACCGATGATCTTGTCCGCAGGGGCTACCTGCTTGGTCTTGTCGGCAGGACCTGCCGGCACCAGGCGCACGACCTTGACCTGATCATTGTCGCTCTGCAACACGGCGCCGATGCCTTCCAGCGACAGGCTCATGTTGATGTCGAAGTTTTCCGCGTTATCCGGCGACAGATAGTTGGTGTGCGGGTCGTAGGACATGGCGAAGGTGTTGATGTAGGCCTGGAAGATATCTTCGGCACGGGTCTGGTCCAGGCGCGCCAGCTGGTTCTTGTAGCGCTTGGTCAGGGTTTCCTGGATCTGCTTGGGATCCTTGCCGGCGATCTTCATCCGCAGCACTTCGTCCTTGACGCGCTTGCGCCACAGGTCGTCGAGTTCGGCGGTGGTCTTGAGCCAAGGAGCATCCTTGCGATCGATCAGCAAGGTTTCCTTGGTGGTGAAGTCGATCTTGTCGACGCCCTTGTTAAGCTCGGCCAGGGCGAAGTCCAGGCGGGATTTGACCCGGTCCAGATAGCGCTTGTAGATGGTGAACCCGGCGTTCAGGTCGCCGCTCTTGAGGAAGTCGTCAAACTGGGTTTTCCATTTGTCGAACTCCGCGATGTCGCTGGCCATGAAGTAGCTGCGCGACGGATCCAGCAGCTTCAGGTAGCTGTCGTAGATGATCACCGAGCGCGCATCATCCAGCGGCGGTTTGCTGTAGTGATGACGTTTGAGCAGTTCAACGACATTGAGGCTGGCAATTACCTCATCGCGATCGGGCTGAAGATTGTCCCAGCTATTGGCTGCGAACGTATTGGTCGACATCGGCAGCAGGCCGAAACCAATGAAAAGAGCGAGGGCGGTGCTGGGGAACAAATGCTTCATGCTGATTCGACGCGGGGGCAATTGATAACGCATATTAGGCCGTCTTTGAAGTCGCCGGTTCCATAAGGACCGGTCGCATAATGCAAAAAGCCCGGTGCTACCGCTCCGGGCTCAGTCCAGACTCACTATGGAGGCACTGTGAAAGCATTGCAAGGCGTTGAAGGTCATGTGGAGTGGGTGGAAGAGCCAAGTCCGGCCTGTGATGTGGGGCAAGTTCGCATTCGGGTGGCGGCTGCTGGCCTCAATCGGGCCGATCTGTTGCAGCGTGCGGGGCTCTATCCCCCGCCTCCCGGAGCCAGCAAGGCCCTTGGCCTGGAATGCTCCGGGGTAGTCAGTGAAGTGGGCCCGGGTTCGTCCTGGCAAGTGGGTGATCGGGTCTGTGCCCTGCTGGCGGGCGGAGGCATGGCTGAAGAGGTGGTGGTAGATGCCCGCCATGTACTGCCAGTACCCGAAGGGTTGTCCCTGGCCGAGGCCGCGGCGCTGCCCGAGGTCTACAGCACAGCCTGGCTGAATCTGTTCCAGCTGGCAGCGCTCAAGCCGGGCGAGAAGGTCCTGCTGCACGCTGGCGCCAGTGGCGTCGGCTCGGCGGCTATCCAGCTGTGCAAGGCGTTCGGCAACCCGTGCTGGGTGAGCGTTGGTTCAGCCGATCGCCTGGCCTACTGCGAGAGCCTCGGTGCCCAGGGCGGTGTGGTGCGTACCGATGGCATTGAGGCGCTGCGGGACTTTGGGCCTTTTGATGTGATTCTCGACCCGGTGGGCGCCAATTATGTGGCCAACAACCTCAAGCTGCTGGCCCTGGATGGACGTTGGGTACTGATCGGCTTGATGGGCGGGCGCGAAGCGCAGCTGGACCTGGCCCAGGTGCTGGGCAAGCGGATCCAGTTTCTGGGGTCGACCCTGCGCAGCCGGAATGACCAGTTCAAGGCCGACCTGTTGAGCGACCTTGGGCAGAATGTCTGGCCGTTGTTCAGCGAAGGGCGTCTGAGCCCGCAATTGGCCAGGACCTTTGCGATCCAGGATGCAGAAGCCGCTTTTGCGGAGCTGGCGACCAATCAGGTCTCGGGCAAGCTGGTGCTGGTGATCGACCCCAGCCTGACCTGAGCCCTGCAGGAGCCGGCTTGCCGGCGAAGGGGGCGCCAGGCCTGGCGGTCTGTTCGCTGGCAAGCCAGCTCCTACACAAGCCAGCTCCGGGGATCTCTGGGGCTGGTCACTTCCAGTGGTGGATCGGCCAGCCGGCCTTCTGCGCATGTTCACGCAGCACCGGATCCGGGTTCACCACCTGCGGGTGGTCCACGCGCAGCAGCAACGGCAGGTCATTGCGCGAGTCGGAGTAGAAGGTTGCGCCTTCCAGGTTTTCTTCCTCGGCATCCAGCCATTGCAGCAGGCGGGTGATCTTGCCCTCGCGGTAGGTCAGGGTGCCAACGGTGCGGCCGCTGTAGACCCCATGCTGCACCTCCAGCTCGATTCCCAGGACTTCGTCGATACCCAGGCGCGCGGCAATCGGCTTCACCAGGTGGGTGCCCGAGGCCGAGATCACCAGGATCCGGTCGCCGGCCTGGCGGTGGGCGGCAATGGCCTTGCAGGCGTCGCTGAAGATGATCGGCTCGATCACCTCTTCGACCCAGGGCTCGACCAGGTGCGCGACCTCTTCCGGGGTGCGTCCGCTCATGGGTTCCAGGCTGAAGTCCATGAACTCCTCCATGGCCAGCTTGCCATGGCTGTAGGCGTCCATCAGCTCATGGTTGCGACGCATGAACGACTCGCTGTCGACCCAGCCCAGGCGGCCCATCTGTTCGCTCCAGAGGGTGGCGCAGTCGCCGTGAATCAGGGTTTCGTCCAGATCAAAAATTGCCAAGGCCATCAGTGCCGCTCTCTCTTCAGGATCAATTGCGTGAATGCCATCAGGCTACCTCACACAGGGCTGTCGGATCGATGCTCAATGCCAGACGCTGGCCGTCGGCGTGCAGATCATCGGCCGAGCGGTTGAGTACATCCACCACCAGCTCCACGCCTCGGGCCTCGACCCGATAGCGGATCACGTTGCCCAGCAGACTGTGGCTGCGTACCAGCGCATCCAGTGGGCCTTCCTTGCGCAGTTCGATGGCTTCCGGGCGGATGGCGATGCGGCCGCTGACCGGCCGCTGCAGCAGCTTGCTGGCGCTGTCGGCATCCAGCAGGTTGTAGTTGCCGATAAAGCCCGCGGCGAAGGCGTCCACCGGGGCGGTGTAGAGGGTTTCGGCATCGCCGCTCTGGACGATCCGGCCCTGGTTCATCAGGAAGATCCGGTCGGACATGGTCAGGGCTTCTTCCTGGTCGTGGGTGACGAAGATCGTCGTCAGGCCCAGTTCCCGCTGGATGTTGCGGATCTGTTCGCGCAAGTGCTTGCGGATCCGTGCATCCAGGGCCGACAGCGGTTCGTCCAGCAACAGCAGGCGCGGGCGGGTCACCAGGGAGCGGGCCAGGGCCACGCGCTGGCACTGGCCACCGGACAGCTGGTGCGGGTAGCGGCTGGCGAAGTCGTTGAGCTCCACCAGTTGCAAGGCTTCCTGGACCCGCTTGCGGCTGTCTTCGGCGCCGACCTTCTGCATGCGCAGGCCAAAGGCGACGTTCTGTTCCACGGTCATGTTAGGAAACAGCGCGTAGCTCTGGAACACCATGCCGATCCCGCGTTTCTGCGGGCTCAGGGGCACGATGTCCTGGCCGTCGAGGAGGATCTTGCCGCCGTCCACCGGGGTCAGGCCGGCGATGCAGCGCAGCAGGGTCGACTTGCCGCAGCCGGAAGGGCCGAGCAGGGTAACGAACTCGCCCTTGCGGATTTCGCAATTGATGTCGCTGAATACCGTGGTGCCCGCATAGTTCTTTTGCAGGTGTTGGACGCTGACGAAGCTCATTGGCTTTTGTCCTTGTTCAAGATGTTGGCGGCCCAGGTCAGAAGCAGCACGAAGAAGAAGTAGGAAATCACCAGGGCGCTGGTGAAGTGGCCGCTGCTGTTACGCATGTTGTTCAGGTAGACCTGCAGGGTTTCATAGCGGGTGCCCACCAGGATGTTGGCGAACACGAACTCGCCGAACAGGAACGAGAAGGACAGCAGCAGCGCCACCATCAGGCCCTTGCGCAGGTTCGGCAGGACCACCAGGAAGGCCGCCTGCCAGGTACTGGCGCCCAGCAGTTGGGCCGCGTCCATCAGGTCCCGCAGGTTGATCGCCTGCAAGTTGTTGGTGATGGCCCGGTACATGAACGGCAGTGCCACGGTGAAGTAACAGCCGATGAGGATCCAGGGCGTGCCGACCATGGCGAAGGGCCCCGAACCATAGAGTTGCAGCAGGCCCACCGAGGACACCACCGGCGGCACCGCGAAGGGCAGCAGGATCAGGATGTTCATCAGCGCATCGAGCTTGGGGAAGTGGTAGTGCACCACGAACAGCAGCGGCAGGATCAGCACCACTGAAAGCACCAGCGCACCCACGCAGACCAGCAATGACTGGCCGAAGGCATTGAGAAAACGTGGGTCGCTCCACAGCTGCAGGTACCACTTGAAGGTGAAGCCGCTGGGCAGGATGGTCGCCGACCAGCTGCTGGCAATCGAGTAGACGAAGGTCCCCAGCAGCGGCAGCAGAAGGATGGCAAACAGCAGGTAGACCATCACTCGGTGGTAGAGCGCGGCGGAGCCGGGTTCAGCGCGAGACATGGTAGCTCCTCTTCAACAGCAGTTGATGGACGATGGTCACCAGGGTCATCAGCGCCACCAGCACCACGGCCAGGGCGCTGGCCATGTTCGGATCCAGGGAGATGTCCCCGGAGACCATGGCTGCGATGCGGATCGGCAGGACGTTGAAGTTGCCGGTGGTCAGCGCGTAGACCGTGGCGTAGGCGCCCAGGGCGTTGGCCAGCAGGATGACGAAGGTGCCCAGCAGCGCCGGGGTCAGCACCGGCAGGCCGATATGCCGCCAGAACTGCCAGCCGTTGGCCCCCAGCAAGGCGGCGGATTCACGCCAGTCCTCGCGCAGGGCGTCGAAGGCCGGGTAGAGCAGCAGCACGCCAAGGGGGATCTGGAAGTAGGTGTAGAGAATGATCAACCCGGTCTTGGAGTACAGGTTGAAGTCCTGAATGATCCCCGACTGCTTGAGCATGATGGTGATGGTGCCGTTGAAGCCCAGCAGGATGATGAAGGCGAAAGCCAGGGGCACCCCGGCGAAGTTGCTGGTCATGTTGGCGAAGGCATTGACGAAGTTGCGCAGGCGCGAATCCACCCGGCGCAGCGAGTAGCTGCCCAGCACCGCGATGATGATGCCGAACACGCTGGACCAGAAACTGATCTCCAGGCTGTACTGGATGGCCTGCAGGTAGAACTTCGAGCTGAAGATCCTGGTGAAGTTGGCCAGGCCCCAGCCGAACTCTTCCGATTGCAGGCTGTTGATCAGCACCCACACTAGGGGGGCAATCTGGAACACGATGAAGAACAGGGCGAAGGGCACCAGGCACAGGGCCGCCAGCCATTTACCACGGGTGACTGAATTCACTTCAACAGCTCCCGGCAGAAAGGTTTGTCATGGGGCGCGCCCAGCAATTGGCAGACGGTGCCGCACAGTTCGGTCTGTTTCGGCGCGGCAGCGGGGTCGAGGCTGAAAGCGTCGCCGAGAACGAACAGCGGGACCTCTCGCTCCTCGGCCAGCAGGCCATTGTGCGAGCGGTCGTTGTTCATGCCGTGGTCGGCCGTCACCAGCACCTGGTAGCCGGCGTCGAGCCAGCCTTGCAGGTAGTCGGCGAGAATGATGTCCGCCGAGCGCGCGCTGTTGCGGTACTGCGAACTGTCCAGGCCGTGCTTGTGTCCGGCGTCGTCGATGTTCATCGGATGCACCAGCAGCAGGTTGGGCTGATGGCGCAGGCGCAGGTCCTCGGCGTCGGCGAACAGATGGGAATCGGGGTAATGATCGCTCCAGTAGAAGTGGCCGTACTGGATCGGCAGTTCAGGGTTTGCGGTGTGCCGGTCTTGCGGGGCGTTGAAGGGCGAACGGTTGTACAGCTCGCTGACCCAGTGATAGGCCGCGGCGGCAGTGCTCAGGCCGGCCTCGCGGGCGTAGTGGAACAGGCTGCGCTGGTTGGAGAGGCGCGAGACTTGGTTGTGCACGATACCGCTGTCGATCGGCCGCACGCCGGTGAATATGCATTCGTACAGCGGGCGGGAGAGGGCAGGTAGTTCGCATTGCAGTTTGTACAGGGCGGCGCGGCCAGCACCGACGTAGGCTTGCAGGTGCCCCATGGCGTGTCGGGCAACTTCGTGGTTGAGGCCGTCGAGCACCACAAGGATGACGTTGTGCTTCATGAGGTGGAGGACTCCGGGATCGGGTGTGCAGGCGCCAGCTTGTCGGCGAGTGGCCTGTGTGCGCTTGTCTGTGCAGCGCCTTTGAGCCATTCGCCGGCAAGCCGGCTCCTACAGGGATGCAGCCTTACTGCATGTTGATGATCACTTCTTCCTGCCACTTCTGCGGCAGGCCCTTGGAGGTTTTCTCCCAGGCATCGGCGTCCTTGATCGGTGTTACGTGCTTGTACTGCTCGTTGGGCAGCAGGTTGGCCTGTACGTCCGCTGGCAGGGTCAGGTGCTCGGCACGGATCGGCCGCGCATTGCCGCGGGCCAGGTTGGTCTGGCCGGCGTCGCTGAAGATGTACTCGCGGGTCAGCTTGGCGGCGTTGGGATGCTTGGCGTACTTGTTGATGATGGTGGTGTAGCCGGAGATCACCGAGCCGTCCGACGGGATCAGCACGATGTAGTCGTCCTTGTTGACCATCTTGTTGCGGTAGCTCAGGCCGTTGAAGTCCCAGACCACGCCCACTTCCACTTCACCCTTTTCCATGGTGGCGATGGTCGGGTTGGCCAGGGACAGGCGCCCCTGCTTGGCGATCTCGGCGAACATCAGCAGCGCCGGCTGGATGTTCTTCTCGTCACCACCCTTGGCAATGGCGGCGGCCAGTACGCCGTTGGCGGCCTGGGCGGCGGTGCTCACGTCACCGATGGAAACCTTGTACTTGCCCTTTTCCAGGTCGGCCCAGCTCTTCGGCGCTTCGGAGCCGTGCAGCAGCTTCTTGTTGATGATGAAGGCGATGGTGCCGGTGTAGGCCAGCGCCCAGTTGCCGTCCTTGTCCTTGGCCCAATCCGGGACCTGGGCCCAGGTGCTCGGCTTGTAAGGCTGGGCCACGCCCTGCTTGACCGCGATCGGGCCGAAGGCCGCGCCAACGTCGCCGATATCGGCGCTGGCATTGTCTTTCTCGGCGGCGAACTTGGCGATCTCCTGGGCCGAGCTCATGTCGGTGTCGATGTGCTTGAGGCCATAGGTCTTGGCCAGGTCTTCCCAGGTGCCTTTCCAGTTGGCCCAGTCATCGGGCATGCCGACGCTGTTGACCGCGCCTTCTGCTTTCGCAGCGGCTTCCAGGGTTTTCAAATCGTTATCAGCAGCCATGGCGGCGGTGCACAGGGCAATGGTCGAGCCTAACAGTGATGCCAGGAAAAGCTGTTTCATCCGAAGCTCCTTTGGGCGTGTTCAACGCTGCGTTTTATCGACAGTCTTGCGGTGGGTTGGTCTAGGTCAGCAATACCTGAGCCAATTTAGGCGGGTTGGATGACACTTTGATGTCGGTGCCAACGATCGACGCATGGATTAGGGCGCAGGTCCGGGGCTGCGAAATAAGCGTAGACCATGGCCAAACGCCCGCAGAACAAGGATCTGGCGGGTAATTTGCAAGTTGGTGGCAGGCCCGCTGAGCGCCTTTGTCATCTGTCAGTCATATGCATTGCCTAGGCTTTGGGCACGGATGCAGAGCACTGCCCCGGCCATTGCGCTGCCCTGAAACAGTGCTGGTCTAGTCCAGATAGGTAACGTTGATGCGTATTGATGCAACCAAAGCGGTGACAGCCATCGGCCAGGTCCTGCAGGAGCAGATCGCCCACGGGCTGTTGGCGCCCGGTAGCAAGCTGCCGGCCGAACGCAAGCTCAGCGAGCTATTCGCCACCACCCGCATCACTGTGCGTGAGGCCCTGCTGCAACTGGAGGCCCAGGGCCAGATCTACCGTGAAGAGCGTCGTGGCTGGTTTGTCTCGCCGCCGCGCTTGGCCTACAACCTGATGCAGCGCAGCCACTTCCACGCCATGGTCAGCGCCCAGGGGCGGGTGCCCTCCACCGAGGTGATTTCCGCGCGCCTGCAACCGGCATCGGCGGCGGTCTGCGCCTGGCTGCAATTGCCGGCACTGTCCAGCGTGATCCAGATCTGCCGCGCACGACGCATCGATGAGCGGCTGGTGCTGTATGTCGAGCACTACCTGAACCCCAAGTATTTTCCGAAGATTCTCGATCTGGACCTGAACCAGTCGATCACCGAACTCTATGCCCGGCATTACGACCTGCACTACGGACGGGTGCGCTTTGAAATTGTGCCCACCTCACTGCAGCCGGAAGCGGCGGCGGCCTTGAAGGTCTCGGTGGGCAGCCCGGGGCTGCGGATTGCCCGGGTGAACTATGACCAGCACGAGCGGCTGATCGATTGCGACCTGGAGTTCTGGCGCCATGACGCGATTCATGTCGGTGTTGACGTTCTTTAGGCGCCAGTGTCGTTCGCCGGCAAGCCGGCTCCTACAGGATCACTCCTTTTCCGCGCCGCCGCCTGCGGTGATCACCTGGATGCTCATGCGCGGCGTAGCCAGGTCCAGCCCGGCTTCGTCGAGGTGACGCTTGAGGGACAGGTTGAACGCCCGGGACACTTCCCACTGCTTGATTGGTGCAGTCTTGAAACGGGCACGGAGGATGGCGCTGCCGGACTCGAAACTCTCCACCCCCTGGATTTCCAGCGGCGACCAGATATTGCGGCGCTGCAGGGGGTCGGTGCGCATCTTCTGGCCGACATCGCGCATCAGCTTGATTGCGTCGTCGATTTCCATGTTGTACGGGATCGCCACGCGGAAGATCGCGTAGCCGAACTCCCGGGAGTAGTTCTTGATGCTCTTGATTTCGCTGAACGGGATGGTGTGCACGATGCCGTCGATGTCCCGCAGGCGCACGGTACGGATAGTCAGGCCCTCGACGGTGCCCAGGTGGCCGCCGACATCGACGTAGTCGTCGATGGCCAGGGAGTCCTCGATGATGATGAACAGGCCGGTGATCAAGTCCGCTACCAGGGACTGGGCGCCGAAACCGATGGCCAGGCCGATGACACCGGCACCGGCCAGCAGCGGCGTGACGTTCATGCCCATGTTCGCCAGGGCAACGATGGTGGCAATGATGAAGATCGCCACGAACAGCACGTTGCGGATCAGCGGCATCATGGTTTGCGCGCGCGCGTTGGCCAGGCCCTTGCGCGAGCGGGTCAGGGCGTGATGCACCGCGGTGTCGCTGAGAATCCAGATCAGCCAGGCAAAGATCAGGGTGCCGCCGAGGCTGAACAGCTTGACGCTGACTTCATGGCCATCGCCTTCGGTGAAGCGGATCAGCGACATGCCCCAGACCCGCAGGCCGAGCTCGATGAATGCCAGCCAGACCGCCAGGTGAGCCAGGGTGTAGAAGAAGCTTTTCAGCCGCTCGGAGTACAGCGCATGGCGTTTGTGCCCGCGCTGGGGCTTGAGGGCATGGCGGCGTACCAGGCCGTTGATCACCATGCACAGCACCAGCAGTACCGTGCACAGCAACGACTGGCGCAGGGCGGTGCTGGTGTCGCCGGCGGAAACGAAGGTGGCGAACAGCGAGATACCTACCAGCACCAGGGCCGGCAGGTACCAGAAGGTGCCGATGATCTCGATGGTGTCGCTCAGGGCCCGGCGGGTCAGGCGCCGTGACAGCGGCTGGTTGCGGATCAGGTGGGCGATGGGGCGGCGGAAACGCAGGATGAACACGCCGGTGGACAGCGCCGCCATGACATTGGCGAAGGTCGCCGCGGTATGGGCCAGGTGCTGGCCCAGGCTGGCCACCATGCGTGGGTCGCTCAGGGCCTCGCCAAAGGCGGCGAAGCTGCCGATCCACCACAGCGGGCGGAAGGCCTGGCGCCGCAGGATGTACAGGGCGCGATGGCGGTGCGGGCCGTCGAGTACGGAGAACGCCACCACGCAGATCGCCGAGAAACAGGTGCCGACCACCAGGGCGTAGGCCAGGACCATGGCCAGGTCCTTGCCCAGGGAAGAGGGCAGGGAGTAGGTCATGTAGACCGTGATCAACAGGGCGATCAGCCAGGGGCCGAGCTTGCGCAGGGCAAAGCGCAGCAGGTCCCAGGTCTTGGGATGCTGGGGCAGGTCTTCGGTCAGGCCGAAGCGCAGGCGCACCCGGTGGCTGAGCCAGATCAGCGCTGCTGCCAGTAGGCTCCAGACCATGAGGATCAGGGCAAAGGCAAAGATGATCGGCAGCCACTGGCTGGCTGGCAGCATCAGTGCCGAGAGTTCTTCCTTGGCCAGGTCGAACTCGTCGGACCAGCGGGTAACCGGGCTGTCGGCCCCGGAGAATTGCTTTTCCAGGTTCGACAGGGTGCCGCCGATCAGGCCCAGTACGCCTTCTTCTGGAGTGGGCTGGGCTTTTTTCGTGGCATCCCGCAGTTTCTTCAGGTCCGCCAGCAGCTTGGCCCGTTGCTGGTCGTTCTCCAGGGACTTGATCACCTCGTCCAGGGATTGCCCCAGGGGTTCCTCAGCCTGGGGCTGCGCCTTGGTCTGGTTGCCCAGCAAGCCAGGCAAGCCCACCGCCTGCGCGCTCCCTAGGGGCAGCAGGGTCAGCAGGCAGACGAGCACATAGCAGGGCAGGGCAAAAAGACGAGCGAACACTGGGCGGTCAACCTCGGGAAAAATGGATCGACCGAGTGTACGAGGCCGCCAAATTCAATGCGAGGGTGAGTGCTGCATTTATTCCGCGAGCTTGGCCAGGATCTTGTAGACCACGGTGCCGAGAATCAGCAGCATGCCGATCCACATGCTGAACACACCGAGGTTCTTGTCCCGGAAGTTGAAGCCGATGGCCAGCAGGATCATGCCCGTGAGAATGGGGATGAGCATGGAGTGGAACGAAGACATCGAGATCATGGCGACAGCCTTGTCAGGAGGAGTAACTGTAAGTCTAGGTCGCTTTGTCGCGGCCCGGGTTGATGTGCATCAGAAACAGGCGGGCGTGTGTCCACGCGCCCGCCCTCTGCCTCATGGCAGTTCGTGGCTAGCGTAGAAGGCGCTCAGCACTTTCACCAGATGAGCCAGGTCATGGCTGCCACAGAGCTCGCGGATCGAGTGCATGGCGAAGGTCGGCAGGCCTATGTCCACAGTGCGTACCCCCAGATGGCTGGCGGTGATCGGGCCGATGGTCGAGCCGCAACCCATGTCGCTGCGCACCACGAAGCTCTGTACCGGCACTTCTTCGGCCATGCACAGGTGGCGGAAGAAGCCGGCGGTTTCGCTGTTGGTGGCGTAGCGCTGGTTGCTGTTGACCTTGATCACCGGGCCGGCATTGAGTTTCGGGCCGTGATTGGCGTCATGCTTGTCGGCGTAGTTGGGGTGTACGCCGTGGGCATTGTCTGCGGAAATCAGCAGCGACCTCTGGATGGTGCGGACGAACTCGTCGCCTTCGGGCAGCAGGCGGCGCAGGGTCTGTTCGAGCATCGGACCATCAGCGCCGCAAGCCGAGCAGGAGCCGACTTCTTCATGGTCGTTGCACACCAGTACGCAGGTTTCCTCGCTGTCGGCCGTCAACAGGGCCTGCAGCCCGGCGTAACAGGACAGCAGGTTGTCCAGGCGCGCGCCGGCAATGAAGTCACCGTGCAGGCCGATCACGGCAGCACTCTGGGTGTCGTAGAAGCTCAACTCGTAGTCCAGCACCACATCGGCGTTCAGGCCGTGTTCGCGGGCCAGTTGGTCGGTCAGGACCGCTCGGAAATCCACCCGCTCATCGCCGGCGAACTGGGCCAGGATCGGCGGCAATTCGTTCTGCGCGTTGATCGCCCAGCCCTGATTGGCTTCACGGTTGAGGTGGATGGCCAGGTTGGGAATGATCGCGATCGGCGCCTTGAAGTCGATCAGCTGGCTTTCCACCTTGCCGTCGCGGCGGAAGGTCACGCGGCCGGCCAGGGACAGGTCGCGGTCGAACCACGGAGCCAGCAATGCGCCGCCATAGACTTCGACGCCCAGTTGCCAGAAGCCCTGGCGTTGCAGTTCCGGCTGGGGCTTGACCCGCAGGCAGGGGCTGTCGGTGTGGGCGCCTACCAGGCGGATGCCGCCTTGCAGTGGCGAATGCCGGCCCAGTTTGAAGGCGACGATGGAGGAGTCGTTACGGGTGACGTAGTAGCGGCCGTTGGCTTCGGTGGTCCATGGCTCGCGCTCGTCGAGGCGCTGGTAACCCGCCGCTTCCAGGCGTTGAACGAGGCTGGCAGTGGCATGGAAAGGGGTAGGGGAGGCCTTGAGAAAGTCGATCAGGCCTTGGTTCAACTCTTCGCGCATAAGTAGCTCCAGACAGCAGTGGCGCGAGTTTAACGTATAGGCGGGCCTTGTAGGAGCCGGCTTGCCGGCGAAGAACAGGCGCCGGGGCGACATCGCCGGCAAGCCGGCTCCTGCAGTGGGGGGGTCAGAACGGCGCGGGGCACTCGAAGCGCAGGCGCTCGCCTGTCTGCGGGTGAGTGAAGCTGAGCATGCTGGCATGCAGGCATAGGCGGGGCCAGGCCGCCAGTGCTTGTGGATGGGCATAAAGGCCGTCACCCAGCAGCGGATGGCCGATGGAAAGCATGTGTACCCGCAACTGATGGGAGCGGCCGGTGATGGGGGTCAATTCGACCCGGCACCAGTCGCCGCAGCGCTCCAGCACTCGCCAGAAGGTCAGGGCGTGCTTGCCGAATTCGTGGTCCACCACATGCCGGGGTTTGGTTGGCGGATCATAACGCAAGGGCAGATCGATGCTGCCGCTGTCCAGTTCCGGCTGGCCCCAGCACAGGGCGGTGTAGGCCTTTTCGGTTTCGCGGTCATGAAACTGTCGCGACAGTTCGCGATGGGTATCAGCGTCCCGGGCCAGGAGAATGATGCCCGAGGTTTCCCAATCCAGCCGGTGGACGATACGGGCTTCGGGGTAGCCGTTTTCCTGCAGGCGGGTAATCAGGCAGTCCTTGTTGTCGTCGGCGCGGCCGGGGACGGAGAGCAGCAGGGTGGGTTTGTTCACCACCAGGACGGCGGGGTCCTGATGCAGGATGTGGATATTCGACAACGGCATTGAAACAGCCTCGTAACAAACGCCAACGGCGGCTCGCCGACCTCGATGCAATGCATGAGGCCCGCGAGCCGCCGTGGCTCCCGTCGGATCAATCAGCGATCAGGCAGGGTGATATTGAGTTCCAGGATCGAGCAGCTGCCCTGGTTTTCCAGAGCGACGTGCACGTCGTCGGACCCGATATTGACGTACTTGCGGATCACTTCCACCAGTTCCTTCTGCAAGGCGGGCAAGTAATCAGGGGTGCTGCGCTGGCCGCGTTCATGCGCCACGATGATCTGTAGACGCTCTTTCGCTACCGACGCGGTGCTGACCTTTTTGCTGGCACGAAAGAAGTCAAAAAGATTCATTATCTACCTCCAAACAGGCGCTCGAAGAATCCCTTCTTCTCGACATCAAGGAACCGGTGCTCCACGGTTTTGCCCAGCAGGCGGTCAACCGCATCGCTGTAGGCCTGGCCAGCATCACTCTGGTCGTCGAGAATCACCGGCACGCCCTGGTTGGAAGCCTTGAGCACTGCCTGGGATTCCGGAATGACGCCGAGCAGGGTCACTGCCAGAATTTCTTTGACGTCTTCAACACCGAGCATTTCGCCATTGCTGACACGCTCCGGGTTGTAGCGGGTCAACAGCAGGTGTTCCTTGATCGCGTCTTCGCCCTTTTCGGCGCGACGGGATTTGCTGGCCAGCAGGCCGAGCATGCGGTCGGAGTCACGCACCGAAGACACTTCAGGGTTGGTCACGACAATCGCTTCGTCGGCGAAGTACATGGCCAGGTGCGCGCCTTTCTCGATACCGGCCGGAGAGTCGCAGACCACGAACTCGAAGGTTTCCTTGAGTTCCATCAGGACCTTTTCCACGCCTTCCAGGGTCAGCGCGTCTTTGTCGCGGGTCTGGCTGGCGGCCAGTACGTAGAGGTTTTCCAGGCGCTTGTCTTTGATCAGGGCTTGCTGCAGGTTGGCTTCGCCGTTGACCACGTTGACGAAGTCATACACCACGCGACGCTCGCAGCCCATGATCAGGTCGAGGTTACGCAGGCCGACGTCGAAGTCGACGATCACTGTTTTGTGGCCGCGCAGAGCGAGGCCGGTACCGATAGCGGCGCTGGTGGTGGTTTTACCCACACCACCCTTGCCGGATGTAACCACGAGAATCTTGGCCAAGGTGTTTCACCCCTAAGGAAAAAGGACTTTTAGCCCCTGAAAAACATCTCTTGAAAACTACTGCAGTCGGACAGCCTTGGCTGGAGCTCGGTCAGCGGCAGGGTTTATCGTCGATAAACACTGCTGATTGCCAATTTCCTACTTCGTTTGAGCCGTTTTCGCTACGTTTTAGAGATGCTTGGAAAATGCGGCAGTATCCGTTAAAGACGTGTGATGTTCAACACGTCACCCGACAGGCTGACCTGGACTCCGGAGCCCCACAGCGGGTCGCGTCGCAGGTCCTCGGAAACCTTGTACTGGCCTGCGATGGAGATCAGTTCAGCGCTCAATTGCTGACAGAAAATCCGCGCCTTGGTGTCACCCTTGACTCCAGCCAGGGCGCGACCGCGCATGGGGCCGTATACATGGATATTGCCATCGGCGAGAAGTTCCGCACCGGGGCTGACCGAGGACACCACTACCAGATCGCCACCCTGGGCATAGATCTGCTGCCCGCCGCGTACGGGCGAGGTGATGATGCGAGTCGGTTTGATGGTGGGTTCCGGCGGTTTTTCCGGCTTCTTGATTTCACTTTCCGGTGGCTCCAGCGGCCGCTCCCGGGCGCCGGAAGGTGGCAGCACCGGCAGGTCGACGGCAATCGCCGCGGCAATGTCTTCGATGCGGCTGGCGCGGATCGCCAGGGTCCGCAGGCCGTGCTGGCGGCAGACGCGCATCAGCCCGGGCAGATCCACCGAGCCTTCGCCAGCAGGCAGCTTGTCCAGGGCCAGTACCAGCGGGGCGTTGCTGAAGAAGTTCGGCGCCTGGGCGACTTTCGCGGCCAGTTGGCGATCGAGGCCTTCTAGGTCATTGCGGGCCAGTTCCAGCACGGTGATGGCGAGCATGCTGCCCTTTAACTGGAACACAGGATCTTGGTCTAGCGATTCGGTTTGGCTCATGGTCTGCAGAAGGCGGCTTGTCACTAAAAGTGCCGAGACTTATAACGAGATCGCCCGCGCCCCGCAAGCCAGGTCGAACCGATGTAGAATGCGCGACCTTGTTGTCTGTCCCGGAATCTGTAATGGATCGCCCGCGTTTTCGAGCTGCATTCTTGTCTCCACGTTTCTGGCCGCTGTGGCTGGGGCTTGGTGTGTTATGGCTGATCGTCCAGTTGCCCTATGCCGCACTGCTGCACATCGGTCGCGCCCTCGGGGCGCTGATGTACCGGGTGGCCGGTGAGCGCCGGCGGATTGCCAAGCGCAACCTGGAACTGTGTTTCCCGGAAAAGTCCGCCGAGGAACGCAAACGCCTGCTCAAGGAGAACTTCGCCTCCACCGGGATCGCCTTCTTCGAGATGGCCATGAGCTGGTGGTGGTCCAAGCCGCGGCTGGCTCGGCTGGCCCATGTCGAAGGGCTGGACTACCTCAAGCAGGCCCAGCGCGACGGTCATGGGGTGATTCTCATGGCCCTGCACTTCACCACCCTGGAGATCGGCGCGGCGCTGCTGGGCCAGCAACACACCATCGATGGCATGTACCGCGAACACAAGAACCCACTGTTCGACTTCATCCAGCGCCGCGGGCGCGAGCGCCACAACCTCGATTCCCTAGCGGTGGAGCGCGACGACGTGCGCGGCATGCTCAAGCTGCTGCGGTCCGGACGGGCGATCTGGTATGCGCCGGACCAGGACTATGGCGCCAAGCAGAGCGTTTTCGTGCCGCTGTTCGGTATCCAGGCTGCGACGGTCACCGCTACCAGCAAGTTCGCCCGCCTGGGCAAGGCGCTGGTGGTGCCTTTCACCCAGGAACGCCTGGCCGATGGCAGTGGGTACCGTCTGGTGATCCATGCCCCCCTGGCGGATTTTCCCGGCGCCACCGAAGAGGAGGATTGCCTGCGGATCAATCAGTGGGTGGAAACCGCCTTGCGCGCCTGCCCCGAGCAGTACCTCTGGGCTCACCGTCGCTTCAAGAGCCGGCCGCCAGGCGAGCCCAAGCTCTATAAGAAGCGCGGTTGACCCTCTGGCCTTGATGAGCGGCCCTGGTACGCCATGGATGGAGTGAAGCAATGAGTGCTGGACCGGTAACAGGTTTGATTCTTTCCGGCGGTGGTGCCCGGGCCGCTTATCAAGTCGGCGTGCTGGCGGCGATTGCCGAGTTGCTGGGCCCGGGGGCGCGCAACCCGTTCCCGGTGATCGTCGGCACTTCAGCGGGGGCCATCAATGCCGTCAGCCTGGCCAGTGGCGCCGTGGACTTTTCTGCGGCGATCCAGCGCCTCACGGCGTTCTGGCGCAACTTTCGCAGTGATCAGGTAATGCGCAGCGACTGGCCCGGGGTCATTCGCCAGGCCAGCCGCTTTGTCGGCCACAGCCTGCTGGGGCTGGGTGCCCAGGTGCCGGTGGCGCTGATCAACAACTCGCCGCTGCGCGAGCTGCTCAACGAACACATGCACCTGTCGGGCATCAACGACGCGATTGCCCAGGGCCAATTGCACGCTGTGGCGGTAACCGCGTTCGGCTACGAATCCGGCCAGGCGGTGACCTTCTATCAAGGGGGCGGGGTGATCGATCCCTGGCTGCGGCATCGACGGATCGGCATTCCCACCCATCTGACGGTGGATCACTTGCTGGCCAGTTCGGCGATCCCCTTGCTGTTCGCGCCGGTGAAGCTCGACCAGGAGTATTTCGGCGATGGGGCGGTGCGCCAGTCGGCGCCCATCAGCCCGGCCCTGCACCTGGGGGCCAGCCGTGTGCTGGTGGTGGGCGTCAGCGGCAACCCGCGGGGCAACGATCCGGAGAGTGCCGGGCAGCGGACCTATACCGGTCAGGAGCCGACCCTGGCGCAGATTGGCGGGCACATGCTCAACAGCACCTTCATTGACAGCCTGGAAAGCGATATCGAATTGCTGGAGCGGCTCAATCACTTCAGCCGGTTGCTGCCCGGCAGTGCGGCCGACCGCGCCCTGGGCATTGCTCCAGTGGAAGTACTGGTGATTGCCCCCAGCCAGCCCATCGACGAGATTGCCGCTCGTCATCGGCATGAGCTGCCGGCAGCGTTGCGTGTATTCCTGCGTGGGCCCGGGGCGACCCGCACCAGCGGCGCAGGGGTCTTGAGCTATCTGCTGTTCGAAGCGCCCTACTGCAACGAGCTGATCGAGCTGGGCCGCAGTGACGCCCTGGCCAAGCGCGAGGAGCTGGCGCGCTTCCTTGGGCTGGCGCGCGCGCCACGGGCCTGAATCCGCTTGGGAGCATGCACGCGCCTGCGTGCGGAACAATGCGCGCAGCCCTTCCTGCTCTCTATTGCCGGCGCTGCCGAGGGCCGGTGCAGTCTTTTGAGATCAATCTGATTACAAAGGTTCGGGATCGCTTGGATGATGGTGGTGATCAATGTCGATCATCATCGCGGTTCCTCCTGCTTTCTACGGCCATTTGCTGTCAATTGTGGACATTGTCTTGAGGAGCCTGCGACGCAAATGTGGTAGGTAGTCTCATGCAACGATTGGTCCGCTCGACGCTGTCGGGCCTTTTTACGATGTCCCTCGTGGCTGTGTCGATCCAGGCGCGAGCTGCTGAGTACGGCCAGATTGATCTCTCCAATCCGGCTGGCGGTGATTCGATGAACCTGCATCCGGGCGACTCCGTGATCTATGACGGCCCGGGGGCGGCGATCAACATTTCGGCCAAGGGCAATAACCTGAATGCCGAAGGGGTTGATATCCAGGCCGGTTCCCCGGGCGGCAACTTCACGGTCGGGGTCAGCGCCAGCGATGGTGGACACGTGACTCTGGTGGATAGCCAGGTACTGAGCCACCGCACTTACGCGCTCGAGGCCCGTGGTCCTGGCAGTGAAATCGTCGCCACCGGCACCTCGCTCACTTCCCGGCAATCATTTGGTGCCTACGCGTACGGTGGTGGCCGTATCACGCTTGACGGTGGCAGCATTACCACCCTCGGCATCTATGGCCATGGCGTGGTCGCCTCGGATGCGGGAACGGCCCTGGACGCTCGTAACCTGAGCATCTCTACCAGTAATGCCAACGGATATGGCGCCGAGGTGTCCCAGCGCGCCTCAATGACGCTGGAGGCGGTCACCATCGATACGGCGGGCGAGAACGCTTCGGTTCTGTATGTCAGGGGGGCGGGTTCAAGCCTGGCCTTCATCGACAGCCATGGCACTTCTGCCAGTTACTCCGGCGCCCGACTTTATGGTGGCAAATTCTCGATGCTTGGCGGCAGCCTCACCGCCCACGAGGACGCAGTATTTCTGGGTTACGACTTCGACGGCGTTGGCTCGTCAGCCGATATTCGCGATGCAACGCTGAGCTCCAGCAATGGCTATGGGCTCAACCTCAATGGCGACGCCGCCAGCGCCACGTTGAATAACGTCCGCATCAGCTCCTCTGGAGCTCAAGCAGGCGGAATATGGATGTTCATGCCCGAGACGAAGCTGGTGGCCGATCGCTTCAGCATCGACACCTACGGCGCCCAGTTTGCCCACGGGCTGGATAACCGGGCCGGCCAGGCGACGCTGAGCAACGGCAGCATCACCACTCATGGTGCGAATTCGCTGGGTTTGTACCTGTACAACCAGTTCGACAGCGATGCCAGCATTGAGGCGAGCAATATCAGGATTGAAACCTTTGGCGCCGGATCCTTCGGCGCCCTGGCACAAACTACGGGAGCCGACCTGCGCCTCGCACAGTCTGAGGTCGTCACCCATGGGCAAGCGGCCCATGGTCTGTTCGTGCGGGCGGACGATGCGCGTCTGGCCGTCAGTAGCACCGAGGTCATCACCAACGGCAACGGTGCGTCCGCCCTGGCACTGGGCAATGGTGCGGTGGCAACTTTGGAGAACTCCCGGCTGGCCACTCACGGGGACCTGGCGTCTGGCGTCTGGAGTTATGTCAACAGCGGGACGGCGAGCAATAGCCTTTCGCTGACCGGCAGTCAGATCAGTACCCAGGATGGCGCAGGCTTGCTGGCCAGTGGCGGCGATCATCAGTTCACCCTGATGAACTCGAGCATTGTTGCGCGTGCCGATGGGCAGGAGGCCCAGGGCATCTTTCTGCAGACCCGCCAGGCAGTGTTGAACAATGTTCCCGTCGATACCGGCCAGGTCAGTGTCGAGGCCAGCGGCTCGACGCTGGTGGGCGATGTCCTTGCCCAGAACGGCAGTGTGGACCTGAGCCTCAGCGCCGGCTCGGAATTGACGGGGGCTCTGCGGGCCGAGAGCGGGGGGCGGATCAACAGCTTGCTGCTCGATGACAGCAGCCGCTGGAACATACGCAGTGACTCGACACTGGGCACCTTGACCAACAACGGTACGCTGGTGTTCGGCGCAGCCGGTTTCCAGACCCTGACCGTTAACGACTACATCGGTAATGGCACGATGGTATTCAGCACCCACCTGGGCGGCGACACGTCCCCCAGCGACCGGCTGGTCATCGATGGTGGAACGGCAAGTGGTCGAACCGCAGTGCGAGTGCTCAACGCTGGCGGTAAGGGGGGGCTGACGCAGGAGGGGATCCCCCTGGTGCAGGCGATCAATGGCGGAACCATCGCAGCCGACGCCTTCTACCTGGACACGGGCTCCAGCGGTTATCGTTGGAGCGTCGGCAGCCTTTCGATCAATGGCTATGAGTACAGCCTGGTGCAAGGTGGCATCTCGGGCAACACGAATGACTGGTACCTGACCTCAGAAGCCAGCCAGGTGGCACCGGAAGGCGGGGCATATATCGGCACCCAGCAGGCCACCAGGACAATGTTCGACCATGGCCTGCAGGACCGTGCAAGCAAGCGCAGCCTGGGGGCCGACCGCCAGGATTCGGGACTCTGGATGCGGGCCCAGGGGCGGCATGACAAGGGCATGCGTATGGCCGAAGGCAAGGTCGATATCGATTCCAGCAGCGATGTGGTGCAGATGGGCGGGGCGTTGCTGCGCCGGCCGGTGGGCGCGCAAGGTGCGCTCTATGCCGGGCTCATGGCGGGCTATGGCGACGCGCGCATCGACTCGACCTCCACATTGATGCGCCGCGACACCAATACTGCTGTTCGCGCGAAGGCCCATGGCAAGGTCTCGGGTTATTCGGCGGGCGTGTATGGCACTTTCTATGCGGATGACGTGAACCGGCTGGGCGCCTATGTCGACACCTGGTTGCAGTATGGTCGCTATACCAACCGGCTGAGCAGTGAACTGGGGTCCGCCGATTATGATTCGAACCTATGGTCGGCCTCCCTGGAGTCCGGCTATGCATTGGCGCCATTTGCCGCTGATTCTCCCTTCCGGGCCTGGGTGGTGGAGCCTCGCGGGCAGCTGATCTATAGCCGTTATACCGCCAGGGCCGCAGACTTGCGGGATACGCGGTTGCGCAATGGCACTGCCGATGCCTGGCGCTCCAGTATTGGCGTGCGGCTCTACCAGCAGCCTGGTCAGGCAGCCGATGAATCGGTGCTGCGACCCTTTGTCGAAACCAACTGGCTGCATAGCGAGGCGGTGCCGTCGGTACGGATGGGGAGTAACAGCTTCGATGCCAGGCCATCGCGGGATGCTCTGGAGTTGAAGGTAGGAGCCCAGTTGCGGGTCGCTCGGGATGTGGAGCTATCCAGTCATCTATTCGGCCATTCGGGAAGCGCCAGCGAGTACGGTTACGGCGGGCAGTTGAACCTGAGCTACAGCTGGTAGTGCTTGCAGGTCTTGTGGCAAACCCAGCGAGGACGGCCTCCAGCTCAAGGAGGCCATCCTGGGGGCGGTCCGTTGTTCAACGATGCAGATAATCCCTGATGAACTGTCGGATCACGCTGGCAAAGTCCGGGTCCGCGGTGAAGCCCAGTTGGTTTGCATACGGTGTGCTGAACGCTCCCGGCCAAGAGCCGACGATGCGCTCGATGGCTGCATCCGGCCGCAATTGAACCTGCCGGGCCACCGCGTCACCGGCCACCTCGCGCAGCGCATCGATCATCTGCTCCACTGTCTGTGACAAACCGGGCATGTTGATCACCCGGCCCTGGCTCAAGCGCTCGGCGGCCAGCTCATGACCGTGAACCAGGTTGGCAATGGCCTGTGCCGGTGACATCAGCCATAGCCGGGTGTTCAAGGGCACCGGGCAGACACTGGCCTGACCGTTGAGGGGCTCACGGATGATGCCGCTGGCAAAGCTTGATGCCGCCAGATTCGGCTTGCCCGGGCGCACGACGATGGTGGGCATGCGCAGGCTGCGGCCATCGACGAAGCCGCGCCGGCTATAGTCGGCCAGCAGCAGGTCGTTCATGGCTTTCTGGGTGCCATAGGAACTCTGGGGTGACCAGACTTGATCATCGCCGACGGTGTCCGGCAGTTGTCCACCGAAGACGGCCACCGAGCTGGTCATCACCCACTTCGGGCAAGTACCCAACTGTCGCGCGCGTTCCAGCAGTCCCTGGGTGGCGCTGAAGTTGACGCGCATGCCCAGATCGAAATCGCTTTCTGCCTGGCTGGAGACCACTGCTGCCAGGTGAAAGATGCTCTGGGTGTCGGCGTTGATCAGGTTCGCCAGGACCTGGGGATCGGTGATATCTCCACCCTTGACCAGGACCCGAGGGTCGTCGAGGCCTTGCACGGGTTCACGGTCGAACGCGGTAATCCGCTGAATGGGGTGCAACTGGCCGTGACGGTCGGTGAGTGAGCCGCGCTCGAGCAGGGCCTGGATCAGGCGGCGTCCGAGAAACCCGGCGGCGCCGGTGACAAGAATATTCATGAGTGACTCCAACTATCAGCGATTGACCAGTTTTCCGGGGATCTTGAAGACCAGCAGGGCTCCGACGAACAGCGCACTGGCCATCACGTACATGCCGATGGTGGTGCTCTGGGTCAGGTCCTTGAGAAAGCCCATCAGGTAGGGTGAAACGAACCCGGCGAGGTTGCCCCAGGAGTTGATCAGGGCAATCCCGGCTGCCGCTGCGGTGCCGCCGAGAAAGGCAGTGGGCAGGCTCCAGAACAGTGGCAGGGTGCTGAAGGCGCCCATGGCCCCCAGGGTCAGGCCGATCATCGACACTGTGAAGTTGTCGCTCCAGGTGGCGGAAATCATCAGCCCCACCCCACCCAGCACCGCGGTCAGCGCCAGGTGCCAGCGACGTTCGCGCAGGCGGTCGGCACTGCGGGATATCAGCACCATGGTCAGCGCCGCTGCGGCATAGGGAATCGCGGTGAGCATGCCGACCTGGAAGACGTCGCTGACGCCTGCCTGGCGAATCAAGGAGGGCAGCCAGAAACCGACGGTGTAGAAGCCGGCGATCATGCAGAAGTAGATGGCGGTCAGCAGCCAGATCCGCGGCTGACCGAACACTTGGCGCACGCTGTGTACCTGGTGGCCGTCGGTTTCGGCTTCGATCCTGCTCTGCAGCAGGGTCTTCTGTTCCCGGGTCAGCCAGCCGGCGTCGGCGATCCGGTCGCTGAGGCAGTAGATCACCAGGCCGCCCACCAGAATCGAGGGCAGGCCTTCGAGAAAGAACATCCACTGCCAGCCGGCGAAACCGTGATGGCCATTGAGGGCGCTCATGATCCACCCGGATAGCGGTGCGCCGATCAGCCCCGAAAGCGGCACGGCGGTAGCGAACAGTGCGTACATCTTGCCGCGGCGGTTGGAGGGGAACCAGTACGACAGGTAGAGGATCACCCCCGGGTAGAACCCGGCCTCGGCGATGCCCAGCAGAAAGCGCATGACATAGAAAGAAGTGGGGGTGCTGACGAAGGCCATGCACGAGGAAATGAGGCCCCAGCTGATCATGATGCGCGCGATCCACAGCCGCGCGCCGACTCGATGCAGGATCAGGTTGCTGGGGATCTCCACCAGAAAGTAGGCAATGAAGAAGATCCCGGCGCCCAGGCCATAGACCGCTTCGGAAAACTGCAGGTCTTCGGACATCTGCAGCTTGGCGAAGCCGACGTTGACCCGGTCCAGATAGGCCACCAGGTAGCACAGCAACAGTAGCGGCAGGATGCGCCAGGCGACTTTACGGTAGGCCAGGTCCTCGAAGGAGGCGGTGACCGGGGCCGAGGCGGTTTGCGACAGTGATTCAGGCATGTCTTTACCCATCCTTGTTTCTTGTATTTGGGTGATTTTGTTTTTATCGGACTTGCTGACATGGCTTAGATAACATAATACATCATACGAATTCAATGGCGGGCTTCGGGCAGGACGGCGTGCCTGAAATGCAGTACCGTTAGCCAATTTGACTACCGAGATGCCCATGTCCAAGCCTGATAACGCTTTCCCCGCCGCCGATTCCCTGGCGACGCTCAAGGATTCGGCCAAGGGCACGCTGGCGGACCAGGTGACTGCGGCGCTCAAGGCACACATCGCCAATGGCGAAGTCCTGCCGGGAGCGCGCCTGCCCACCGAACCGGTTCTGTGCGAGCGTTTCGGCGTCAGCCGCACCGTCATCCGCGAGGCCATATCGCGCTTGAAGTCGGCGGGCCTGGTGGAGGTGCGCCAAGGCAGCGGCACCGTGGTGTGCGAGGGCGCCCATATCAAGGCGTTCACTATCGACCTGGACGTACGTGGCTCGATCGAGGCGGTGCTCAGGGTCACCGAACTGCGTCGTGGTATCGAAGGCGAGGCGGCGGCCCTGGCGGCCCAGCGCCATACCCCTTCGCAGTTAGAGGCGATTCATCAAGCGCTGCTGGCTATCGATAGCGCCGAGCAGGCGGGTCAGGATGGGGTGGAGCAGGACCTGGCGTTCCACCTGTCGATTTCCCAGGCCACCGGTAACCCGCTGTACCCCTCCTTGCATGAATTCATTGCGCAATTCATCAAGGAAGCGATTCGTATCACCCGCTCCAATGAGGAACGGCGCAAGGATCTGGCGCGCACGGTGCGTGCCGAGCATCTGGCGGTCTATCGGGCGATTGCGGCGCGGGATGTCGAAGGGGCGAGGCAAGCGGCGCTGAGCCACATCCACAACGCGGTGGAGCGGCTCAAGAGTGCCGATCCGGCATTCTGGCGGGATTCCGGTTCACGCATTGCCTGATGGCAAATACCGCCTGCGCCCCTCCATGGAGGGGCGCAGGCGGCATCAGCCAAGCATCAGAAGTGGTACTTGACCAGCAGGCTGGCGGTGTCCTGGTTGGTCTCGAAGTTGCGCGAGTCCTCGATACCGTACTTGTTCTTCCAGTAGTCGTACTCGAAGCCGACGTACAGCTGCTTGGCGCCCCAATTCAGCGCCTTGCCCAGGTCGTACTTGATCTGCGGGTTGAAGTGCAGGTTGGCGTGGTAGGTACCCTTGGCGTTCTGGTCGTTGTCCACCACCCAGTCCATGTAGCCGTCGATCAGGATGTCCGAACGGCCCACGGGAATGGTGTAGGACCACACTGGCGTGATCTGCCAGACGTTGTCGCCCGGGCGGCTGCCCTCGGTGTGGCGCTGGTAGAAGTTCAGCTGGAAATAGTCGAAGCCAGGGACTGCCAGGTCGAAGCCCGGGCCGATCAGGTAGGACTCGTTGTCACCTTCGCCAAACTCGTAGGTGAACGCCAGGAGCACGTCCTTGATCGGGCCGAATTCAAGTTTCTGGTCGAAGATCTTGCCGAACGACAGGCGTGGCGTGAACTCGCCGTAGTAAGTGTCCGGGCCGACGTTGCCGTCTTCCTTGCCGTTATAGAAGATGCGGTCGAGGAAGAAAAAGTTATCCCCGTACTTCCAGGCATCGGCATGTTCGAAAGTGACCGTCTGTTGAATCTGCGGGTTAACTTCGAAGTTCTTGCCATACAAGTAAGTCAGGCTGTTGTTTTGCCATTGCAACAGGTCGCCAGCCACGGCCTGCCCCCCGGCCAGCAAGCTGGCGGCCAACATCAGGCTCTTGCACATCGGTTTCATTCGGTTGCTCCCAAGTAGGTAGTTCCACGTTTTTTTTGGCTTGGCGCTCTGGTTTGGCGCCTTTTTTCGTTGCTGCAAAAAACCATCCGATCGGTCAGCTTTGTTGCTGTTAGCAAGAGCTGAGCCAAGGCCGAAAAAAAGCAAAAAACTCCCGTCCGGCTGTAGCGATACCGCCGGGCGAGAGTGTTTTCCGCGATGTTTTCTTGCGCCTTGTTACCTGTCCAGGTCGGGATAAGTTGGCTCTTGGGTCAGGTTTTTCATCCGGGCTTTTTTTTAGACCAGACTTGCGCGGCCGCGGAGAATACTGGCTCTCACGGCAGGGCTCAAGTGCTCCGCAACGGCGCACTTGCAACCACTTTGGGGCGGGTATGCGGGCCATCTCAGGCAAGCATCCGCATTGAAGGGCAATAGAGTGCCAATGACTGGCGGCCGTCAGGGGGATTGCATGGCGCTAATGGCCGTCCAGCGGCCACCGCCAGGAAAGCCTGGGCAGGCTGCATAGGTGTTGCTCCCTGTTTGTTCTTATTTTCAAGGCGCAGCGTCTAATGGGCAGCGCTCGATCCTGAGTGGGCGAGCGCTGCGGTCAAGCATGAACGGTGAAACAAGGTCAGGGCGCCGAACCGGCACCCTGCTGGTGACTCAGTGCTGATGGGCGTGATCCGCATTGCTGGCCGCGCGCTCGCTGCCCCCGAGAATGTTGAACAGCAGGTTCAGCACCAGCGCACTCAAGGTCGCCATGGCGATGCCACTGTGGGTGATGGGGCTCATCCACAGGGGCAGGTGGGCGAAGAACTCGGGGCGCACCACGGGAATCAGGCCCATGCCGATGCTCACGGCCACCAGCAACTGATTGCGCCGGTCGGCGATGTCGGCTTCCTGGAGGATCTTGATCCCGGTCGCAGCCACCATGCCGAACATGGCGATGGCCGCGCCCCCCAGCACCGCCGGTGGAATCGACGCCACCAGGAACGCCGCCTTGGGCAGCAGGCTGAGGACGATCAGCAGGCCGCCGGCGACCATGGTCACGGAACGGCAGCGCACGCCGGTCATCTGCACCAGGCCGATGTTCTGGGCAAAGGAGGAGTGGGTGAAGGTGTTGAGGAAGCCAGCGAAGAACGATGCCCCGGCATCACACAGCAAGCCGCGACGCAGCATGCGTGGGGTGACCTCCTGGCCGGTGATCTTGCCCAGGGCCAGGAACATCCCGGTGGACTCGACGAAGATGATCACCACCACCAGGCACATGGAGAGGATCGGGGCCAGGTGGAACTGCGGCATGCCGAAGTGCAGCGGTGTGACCACCTGCAGCCAGGGCGCCTGGGCCATGCCGCTGAGGTCGACCATACCGATCAGGCCGCAGAGGATGTAGCCCAGGCCCATGCCGATCAGTACCGAGATGTTCACCCAGAAGCCGCGCATGAAGCGGTGGATCAGCAGGATGGTACCCAGCACCAGAGCGGCGATGGTCAGGTAGATGGGCGAGCCGAACTGGGCTGCGCTACTGCCGCCGCCTGCCCAGTTCACCGCCACGGGAAACAGCGAGAGACCGATCGAGGTGATGACCGTGCCAGTGACCAGCGGCGGGAAGAAGCGCACCACCTTGGACATGAACGGCGCGATCAGCATGCCGAAGAAACCGGCGGCGATGGTTGCGCCGAAAATTCCCTGCATGCCGATGCCGGGCATGCCGGCCATGGCCACCATGCTGCCCACCGCGGCGAAGCTGGCCCCCATCATCACCGGCATGCGAATGCCCATGGGGCCGATGCCCATTGACTGGACGATGGTGGCGATCCCGGCAACCAGCAGGTCGGCATTGATCAGGAAGGCGATTTCTTCACGACTCAGGCCAGCGGCCTGTCCGATGATCAGCGGTACCGCGATTGCACCGCCATACATCAGCAGGACGTGCTGCAGGCCGACCAGGATCAGTTGCAGGAAGGGCAAGCGCTGAATGGCGGGCGCATCGGGGACGCACTGTTCGGATGAATCGGACATGCAACACCTCGGATCTTTTTATTCTTGTGATTTAACCGCTGCGTCTTTACGCGCAACGTGTTTGCAACAGGCGAATCTTCTGACTGATGGCAAGAAAGCCCGCTCCTACAGACAATTGCGGTTCTGTAGGAGCGAGCTTGCTCGCGAATCAGCCGGGTACCAGGCTGATCAGTTGGTCTGGGCTCCCTGGGTAATCCAGGCACCGACCAGCTCGCGTTCCTGCTGGGTCATCTGGGTGATGTTGCCCAGCGGCATGATCTGGCTGGCGACGGCCTGGGCCTGGATCCGCGCGGCTTGCAGGCGGATCTGCTCAGGAGTGTCGAACATCACCCCGGCTGGTGCTGCGCTGAACAGGGGGCTGGTGGGCTTGGCCGAATGGCAGACCGCGCAACGCTCCTGGATCACGCTATGCACCTTGTCGAAGGACGGGCCGGCATTGGCCGCCTGCGCCGGGGCACTGGCCGGAGCCGTTGCCGCAGCGGCTGGAGCGGCCGGTGCCTCTGTCGCAGCCGAGGTTGCCGGCTTGCCGCCCAGGGCGGTTTCCGGCAATGGCTGGTACTGGGTCTGGGCCTTGGCCACTTCCGGAGCGCTTGGCGCTGGGGTCGGGCCGGTCACGTAGGCCAGGCAGATCATGCCCAGTGCCGCGACGGGCAGGGTCCAGGCGAACTTGTGGCTGTCATGACGGGTGTTGAAGTAATGACGCACCAATACCGCCAGGACCGCGATCCCGGCCAGGATCAACCAGTTGTACTGGCTGCCGTAGGTGCTCGGGAAATGGTTGCTGATCATGATGAACAGCACGGGCAGGGTGAAGTAGTTGTTGTGACGCGAGCGCAGCAGGCCCTTGGCCGGCAGGGTCGGGTCGGGGGTGCGGTTTTCCGCGATCGCTGCCACCAGCGCGCGCTGGGCCGGCATGATGATGCGGAACACGTTGCCCACCATGATGGTGCCGATGATGGCGCCCACATGCAGGTACGCGCCACGGCCACTGAACACCTTGCTGAAGCCATAGGCAGCGCCGATCAGCAGGAGGAACAGGATGAAGCCGAGCAGGGCGGGTTTCTTGCCCAGTGGCGAATCGCAGAGGAAGTCATAGACGAACCAGCCGGCGATCAACGCACCGATACCGATGGCCACGCCTTCAGGGCCGGTCAGGCCGCTGCCGGGGGCAACCAGGTAGAGCATCGGGTTGAAGTAGAACACCAGGCACAGCAGGGCAATCCCGGACATCCAGGTGAAGTAGGCTTCCCATTTGAACCAGTGCAGGTTCTCCGGCATCGAGGGCGGTGCCAGCTTGTATTTTTCCAGGTGATAGATACCACCGCCGTGAATCGCCCAGAGGTCGCCGGACAGGCCGTCCTTGGGGTTGACGCGGTTGAGGTTGTTCTCCAGCCAGACGAAATAGAACGATGCGCCGATCCAGGCCACACCAGTGATCATATGTACCCAACGCACGCTCAGGTTGAGCCATTCCAACAGATGTGCTTCCACAGTCTTTACCTCTTGCCTGCCACCCTTGTTGTCGGGTGATCAGACCTTCTCTTATTGGTGGGGGGCGAGGATCAAACGCTCATCCTCTTTGAAGAAATGCTCATCGCAGTTATTGCCAGTGCCACTGCGATCAACCACCAGGAAGTCATCCCGCTTTTCGATCGTCAGCACCGGGTGGTGCCAGACGCCGCGATGGTAATTAATGCCCTGCCTGCCATTACTGACAAAGGCACGGACCAAGCCCGATACAGGTTCATCGCCAAGTGGCGCGACCACGATCAGAAAGGGATTGCCGAGCAGCGGGATGAAAGCCTGGCTGCCCAGCGGATGGCGTTCCAGCATGCGGATGGTCAGCGGCATGTCCAGCGCGTCGGCGCGGAAGATGCTGATGATGGCCTGGTCTTCCGGCTGAGCGGTCTCGACCGTTGCCAGGCGGTGGAAGCGCATGGTCGAACCGTTGTTGATCATGAAGTGATCGCTGCCGTCGGTCTCGATTACGTCACCGAAAGGGGCGAAGGCTTCTTTGCTCAGGGGCTCAATCACTAATGTGCGCATGCTGTTCTTCTTATCTCGAGTTCGTTGTTGTCTGGTCCGTGGCTACTGCGGGCAAACCGGTCGCCCGCGCGCTGCGCGACCCTTTATTTTTTGACCTTGCCCAGCAGTCGCAGGCGGCTGACGCCACCGTCCGGGAATACATTCAGGCGCACGTGGGTAATAGCCCCCAGTGCCCTGATCTGTTCGACGAAACTGTGTTCGGCGTGCATTTCCAACTTCTGGCTGGGTAGCAGTTCACGCCAGAACAGGCTCTGGGTTTCGATCTGGCTGTCGGTGCCACCCTTGACGAAGGCGCCCTGGATCGAACAGCTGTCCGGGTAGTTGCCCTTGAAGTGCAGGGTGTCGACGATGATCTTTTCGATTTCACCGGCATGGCCCAGGGCGATGATCACCCAGTCGTTGCCGGGAGTACGGCGCCGGGCGGTTTCCCAACCGTCACCCATGTTGATGCCGCGGCCGGGGTTGAGGAGGTTGCCCATGCGCCCGAAGTGCTCGTCGGAGCAGGCCAGGGCGCGGCCGCCGTTGAGGGCGGCAGCCAGGTCGACCTGTTCGTCGTCGCCGATGGCCGACCAGTCGCGGTAGGGAATGCCGTAGACCCGCAGCCGTGCTACGCCGCCATCGGGGTAGATGTTGAAGCGCAGGTGGCTGAACGGCTGGTGGTTGTGGATCTCGTGGTAGTGGTGGCTGTTGCCCTGCAACTCCACCGCCGACAGCACTTCGGTCCACTGGGTGTTTTCATCCGGTTCGCCTGCGGCCAGGAAGCAGGCTTCCAGGGAGGCCGAGGGCGGGAAGTTGCCGGTGAAGAATGAAGTGTCGATGTCCACGCCCTTGATCGAGCCGGCCACGCCGAGGCGGATGACCGCAGTGTCGTAGCCTTCGAAGCGCTTGCGGCGTGATTCCCAGCCATCCATCCACTTGCCGTTGTCATCGAATACGCCTTCCTTCCACACCGCCGGAGTCGGTTGGAACAGGCGGTTGGCGTCGGCGAACCAGTCATCGGTGACCGAGATGATCTTGGTCCCCAGCCGGGCATCGGCCAGGTTGACGAACTTCTCGAAAGCTACGGCGTTGGTTTTCATTCTTCTTGTCTGCCTTGAATTCAGTGGCCGGGGTGCTCGCGAGGCCCTGGGAAATGCATCGATGCAGGTGCTTTCTCGGGCCAGGCGGGCAATCGCTACAGGGTCAGCAAGCGGAACAGGGCGATCTTGTTGATTTCTGCCAGTGCGCATTTGAACTCGGTGTCCACCGAGTTGTGGATGCGGGTTTCGAATGCGGCGAGGATCTGGTGCCGATTGCTGCCCTTCACCGCCATGATGAAGGGAAACTTGAACTTGGCCTTGTAGGCGTCGTTGAGCTCGGTGAAGCGCTGGAACTCTTCGGCGGTGCATTGGTGAATGCCAGCGCCGGCCTGCTCATTGGTACTGGCTTCGGTCAACTGGCCCTGGACGGCGGCTTTGCCGGCCAGGTCCGGGTGAGCGTTGATCAGTGCCAGCTGGCTGGCGTGATCGGCGCTCAACAGGATGTCGCTCATGCGCTGGTGCAGGGTCTCGATCTGGTCGACGGAGGCGTCGAGCCCCAGTTCGTAGGCCTTTTCGGCAACCCACGGCGAGTGTTCGTAGATGTCGGCGAAGGCCTTGACGAAATCTTCGCGGCTCAGGGTCGAGGGCTTGAGGCTCTGGAAGGCAGTCATTTCGCCGCTCCCTGGTAAGGGTGGGTCTGTTGCCAGTGACGGGCGATGTCCACCCGGCGGCTGAACCACACCTGCTCGTGGCCCTTGACGTATTCGAGGAAGCGCTTGAGTGAGGCCAGGCGCGCCGGGCGGCCGATCAGGCGGCAGTGCAGGCCGATGGAAAGCATCTTCGGCGCTTCGGCACCTTCGGCGTAGAGCACGTCGAAGGCGTCCTTCAGGTACTGGAAGAAGTCGTCGCCCTTGTTGAAGCCCTGCACCTGGGTAAAGCGCATGTCGTTGGTGTCCAGGGTGTAGGGGATCACCAGGTGCGGCTTGCCGGTGGGGTTGTTGGGTTCCCAGTAGGGCAGGTCGTCGTCGTAGGTGTCGCAGTCATAGAGGAAGCCGCCTTCCTCCATCACCAGGCGCCGGGTGTTCGGGCCGGTGCGGCCGGTGTACCAGCCCAGTGGGCGTTCGCCGGTGATTTCGGTGAGGATGCGGATCGCTTCGAGCATGTGCTCGCGTTCCTGGGCCTCGTCCATGTACTGGTAGTCGATCCAGCGGTAGCCGTGGCTGCAGATCTCGTGGCCGGCTTCGACCATGGCGCGGATCACGTCCGGGTGACGCTGGGCGGCCATGGCCACGGCGAAGATGGTCAGTGGAATGTCGAATTCCTTGAACAGCTTGAGAATCCGCCAGACGCCGGCACGGCTGCCATACTCGTACAGCGATTCCATGCTCATGTTGCGCTCGCCCTGCAGCGGTTGCGCCGAGACCATTTCCGAGAGGAAGGCTTCCGATTCCTTGTCGCCATGAAGGATGTTGCGCTCGCCGCCCTCTTCGTAATTGAGCACGAAGGACAGGGCGACGCGGGCATTGCCCGGCCAGTGAGGGTGAGGAGGGTTGGAGCCGTAACCGATCAGGTCGCGAGGGTAGTCAGCGCTCACTGCAGTCTTCCTTCTTATTCGTGATAACGGTGGCGTGGCGGAACCTGAAGCCGGAAAGCCAGGTGGGCGTCACTGCGATGGAATGATTGTATACAAGTTTGTCTTCACTTTGTAAGCCTGATTTTTTGCATTTTTCCGCTTTCATCGCTATGGCTGTCACCTGCAAGAAACTTGCCTGGATGGTCAGCTAATGGATGACAAGTCGTCTGTCGCTATGGCGTACAGGCAAATCCGCTGATGCATTCGAAGGGTCGCGGGGCCGGGAATATTTGCGATTATTATTGTGTACAATTTTTTTGAAAAATGTCTTAATCTTGCTCTCGCCGCAGCTTTTCACCGGTCGAAACGCTGCGGTCTCCTTCAATTACTGACTCCGGGAGGCGCGAGGCCTGAACGCTTGAAGGCGCCAGGCACGCAGAATCAATGGGACGTTTGACTACACACGTTTTGGATGCCGCACATGGCTGCCCTGGCAGCGCTATCAAGGTCGAGCTGTATCGAGTGGAAGGGGCCCAGCTGGAATTGGTCGCCAGCACCCTGACCAACAGCGATGGCCGTTGCGATGCGCCGCTGCTGCAGGGTGATGACTACCGTTCCGGGGTGTACCAGCTGCACTTCCATGCCGGTGACTACTACCGTGCCCGTGGTGTGCAACTGCCGCAGCCGGCGTTCCTGGATGTGGTGGTACTGCGGTTCGGCATCAGCGCCGAGCAGGACCACTATCACGTACCGCTACTGATCTCGCCTTACAGCTATTCGACCTACAGAGGAAGCTAGGACTTTCCCCCCAAGAATCCTGCGCAAATAGCTTCTTTGGTCCTTGCCCGCCCACACTGCGGGCTTTTTTTCGTCTGGCATAAAGCCTTCACTGGTCATCGGCTCCACTAGATCCCGCAGGAGCCGGCTCGCCGCCGAAAGGGCCCTGTGACCGCCCCGGACCTGCTGGCCACAGCCGATCATCGGCAACGAAAAAGCCCCATCCAGCGGGATGGGGCCTGGGTGGAGCAGGGCGTCCTAGAGGAAAATGAACTTGGCGATGAAAATCGCGCACAGCACATACAGGCTGATGGAGATTTCCTTGTACTTGCCGGTGCCGGCCTTCAGCACCACATAGGTGATGAAGCCCAGGGCAATGCCATCGGCGACGGAAAAGGTCAGGGGCATCATGATCGCGGTGACGATGGCCGGAATGCTGTCGGTGGCCTCGTCCCAGTTGATGTGGGCCATGCCGCCCATCATCAGCATCGCCACATAGATCAGCGCGCCGGCGGTGGCATAGGCGGGGATCATGCCTGCCAGGGGAGCGAAGAACATTGCGGCAATGAACAGCACGCCCACGGTGACCGCGGTCAGCCCGGTGCGGCCACCAGCGGCGACCCCGGCGGCACTTTCCACATAGCTGGTGACTGGTGGTACACCGACCACGGCACCGAACACGCTGGAGGCACTGTCCGCCTTGAGTGCGCGGGAAAGGTTCTCGATCTTGCCATCGGCGTTCACCAGGCCGGCGCGCTGGGCCACGCCCATCAGGGTGCCGGCGGTGTCGAACATGTGCACGAAGAGGAACGCCAGGACCACGCTGATCATGCTGACGTTGAACACGCCGGCGATGTCCATGGCCATCCAGGTCGGCGCCAGGCTCGGCGGAGTGGACATGATCCCGTTGTAGTGCACCAGGTCCAGGCCCCAGCCGGCCAGGGTCACGGCGATGATACTGATGAGAATCGCGCCGAAGACCCGGTGATAGCTGAGCACTGCGATCATCAAGAAGCAGACGGCCGCCAGCAGTGGGCCGGGGTCTCGCAGGTTGCCGAGCTTGATCAGGGTGGCCGGGCTGTCGACGATGATGTTGGCCGTCTTCAGGCCGATCAGGCCGAGAAACAGCCCGACCCCGGCACCCATGGCGAACCGCAGGCTCACCGGAATGCTGTTGAGCAGCCATTCACGTACCCGCGACAGGGTCAGGATCATGAACAGCACACCGGAAATGAACACCGCGCCAAGGGCGGTTTCCCAGTGGTAGCCCATGGTGCCGACCACGGTGTAGGTGAAGAAGGCGTTGAGCCCCATGCCCGGTGCGAGGCCCACCGGCCAGTTGGCGTACAGGCCCATCAACAGGCAGCCCAGGGCGGCGGCGATGCAGGTGGCGACGAAGGCTGCGCCGTGATCGATGCCGGCGTCGGCCATGATGTTGGGGTTGACGAAGATGATGTAGGCCATGGTGATGAAGGTTGTCAGACCGGCAATCAACTCGGTCTTCACCGTGGTGCCATGCAACCTGAGTTTGAAGATGCGCTCCAGCCAGCCGCTGTTCAGCGACGGCGAGAGATCGAGCGTAGAGGCTTCGGATTTGCGGCTTTCCACAGCGAGTACTCCTCAAGAGTTTTATTGTTTTTTCCAGAGCCGGACACGCAAGGGTGGGCAGCGGCTCTTTGAGGCAGGTAAGGCGTGCGGGTTTTGTTGACCTGTGGGTCAAGAACTCGTCGGGCGAATTATGCGTTTGTATACAAAGAAAGCAAATAATGTTTTTGGGGTTGTGTGCGAAAAATCCGCGAACATGGCTATATCGCGGCCCCGACGTTGCGCCGGGGTGTGCAAGGGTTTGGGGCAAGGCCGGGGCCGGCGCACCAATGAATGGCGCCCGCAGGGGCTCAGTCTTCGACGGGTTTGCCGGCCAGCGCCTGGTTCACCGCCAGCCAGCCATTGACCGCACTCTCGCCAGCTTCGCTGAAGGCCCGTTGCAGGAGTTTGACCTGCTCGCGGCGCAGGGATTGCTCGAAGCCTGTGCCATCGGCGGTCAACTGCAACAGGCGCTTACGCTTGTCGCTGTCCGGTGCGACGCTGTCCACCAGGTGCATTTCCATCAATTGGCGCAACGGTGTGTTCAATGCCTGCTTGCTCACCCCCAGCAGATTGAGCAGTTCCTTGACGCTGAGCCCGGGATAGCGGGCGATGAAAAACACGATGCGCTGGTGCACCCGGCTCAGGCCCCGGCGTTCGAGCATTTCGTCGGCCTTGGCGGTAAACGCCTGATAGCCGAAGAAGAAGGCTTCCATGGCCGCTTGCTGCGAAGCCTGGTTTTTAAGGTCAAGCATATTGACGTATCTGCAAAGGTCGGCGTAATTTCGGTCAAGCAGTTTGACGTATTTTCCTCAGCCTTCGCTAGCGGTGATCTCCATGGCCTTCTCCGAACGTGTATCGCGTCTCAAAAGCTCTCTGATCCGTGAAATCCTTGCCGCGGCCCAGCGCCCGGAAGTGATGTCGTTCGCCGGGGGCCTGCCGGCCGAAGTGATGCTGCCCAAGGTGCAATGGCAGGACATGCCGTTGGCCATGGGCCAATACGGCATGAGCGAAGGCGAGCCGCAATTGCGTGAAGCCCTGGCGGCCCAGGCGCGCCAGCTCGGGGTGCCTTGCGAGGCGAGCCAGGTGCTGGTGGTCAGTGGTTCCCAGCAGACCCTCGATCTGACAGCCAAGCTGTACATCGACAAGGGCACCCAGATCATGCTGGAAGCGCCGACCTACCTGGCCGCCCTGCAGATTTTCCAGCTGTTCGGCGCCGACTGCCTGACCGTACCGCTGCAGGCCGATGGGCCGGACCTGGTGCAGATGCGTGCGCGCCTGGAGCAGCACCGGCCGGCGTTCATCTACCTGATCCCGACGTTCCAGAACCCCTCGGCGGTGCGCTACAGCGAAGCCAAGCGTGATGCCGTGGCGGCTTTGCTGGACGAGTTCGGCGTGACCCTGATCGAGGACGAGCCCTACCGTGAGCTGACGTTCGATGGTGGCAGTGCCACGCCTATTGTCGGCCGCCTGGAAAAAGCCAGTTGGATCTACACCGGCACCGTGTCTAAAACCCTGTTGCCGGGCCTGCGGGTGGGTTACCTGATTGCCAGCCCGGACCTGTTTCCGCACCTGCTGCGGCTGAAGCAGTCGGCGGACCTGCACACCAATCGGGTTGGCCAGTGGCAGGCCATGCAGTGGATCGGCAGCGAGCAGTATCAGGCGCACCTGGATCAGTTGCGCAGTTTCTATCGCCAGCGCCGGGATGAATTCCAGGGCGCCTTGCTCACCCATTTCGCCGATCTGGCGGATTGGCAGGTGCCCCAGGGCGGATTGTTTTTCTGGCTGAGCTTGAAACAGCCCCTGGATACCCGCACTTTGCTCAAGTCGGCGTTGGAGCACGACGTCACATTCATGCCCGGTGAGCCGTTCTTTGCCGATCCGGAACGCAACCCTGGGCATCTGCGGTTGAATTTCAGCCATATCGATCCGGCGCGGCTGGACGAAGGCCTCAAGCGGCTGGCCACCGTGATACGTCAAGCACAGGCTGCACAGGCAGCCTAAGGGGAGGGCCATGTACAAGGTTTATGGCGATTACCGTTCGGGCAACTGCTACAAGATCAAGTTGATGCTCAATCTGCTGGGGCTGCCTTATGAATGGCAGGCGGTGGATATTCTCGGGGGCGATACCCAGACCGAGGCCTTCCTGGCAAAGAACCCCAACGGCAAGATTCCGGTTCTGGAACTGGAAGACGGCACCTGCCTGTGGGAGTCCAACGCGATTCTCAACTTCCTCGCCGACGGCAGTCAGTTCCTGCCCAGCGAACCGCGCTTGCGCACCCAGGTTCTGCAATGGCAGTTCTTCGAGCAGTACAGCCATGAGCCCTACATCGCGGTGGCGCGTTTCATCCAGCTTTACGAAGGGCTGCCCGAGGAGCGCCGCGAGGAATACCTGAAGTTGCACAAGCGTGGCTACAAGGCGCTGGACGTGATGGAGAAACAATTGAGCCGCACCCCGTACCTGGTGGGCGAGCACTATTCGATCGCCGACATTGCGCTCTATGCCTACACCCACGTGGCCGATGAGGGCGGTTTCGACCTGAGCCGCTACCCGGGCATCCAGGCCTGGATGCAGCGGGTGCAAAGCCATCCGCGACACGTGCCGATGCTCGACTGAGCGGGTGCTTTTATCCCCACTGGACCGGCCTTGTGCCGGTTCGGTGCGTTGTGGGGCCCGCTAACGATGTTTGCCGGCCAGGTTCTGGCGTAGCAACTCATAACAGCGCTGCGCCGCTGGGCTCAGTTGCTGGCCACTGCGGCGGATCAGGCCGATCTCGCGGCTGACCCCCGGGTGTTTGATGGCAATTCGGCGCAGGCCCTCACGGCCGTCATCGGCGGATTCCGGCAGCAGGGTAATGCCCAGCCCCTGGCGTACCAGCGCCAGCACCGTGCTCATGTAGTTGGCTTCCATGGCTGGAAGCAGGGACAGTCGGCTGTCGTCGAACAGCGCTTCGACCTGCTCGCGCACGCTGCTGTCGCGGCCGGTGAGAATGATCGGCTGGCGGGCCAGGTCCTTCAGCGTCACTGACTGGCGCTGGGCCAGGGGATGATCGGTGGCCACGAACAGGCACAGGCGATCCTCCAGCAGAGGTTGGAAATCCAGCCCGTGGCTGAGCCGGGCGCGCCCGCCGATACCGAAATCCACCTCGCCGGCCCGGACCTGGGCATGAATGCGGTGAGCCACCAGGTCCTGCAGGCGTACCTCGATTCCGGCAAATTGCTCGCGAAACTGGCGCAAGGCCGGCGGCAGCACCCCGGCGCAGACCGACGGCAGCGCGGCGAGGGTGACCACGCCCCGACGCAGGGCGGCCAGGTCCCGGGAGCCACTGACGATGTTGTCCAGGTCCAGCAGCAGTTTCTCCATCGGTCCCCGGGCCTGCAGCCCAGCAGCGGTCAGGCTGACATGGCGCGGGCTGCGATCGAGCAGGGCGACCCCTAGCCATTCCTCCAGTTGCTGGACCTGCACGGTAAGGGCTGATGGCGACAGGTGCAGCTCGGCGGCGGCTTTGCTGAAGTTGCCGCTGCGGGCCACGGCGAGGAAGGCCTGGATATGCTGGATCGAGTTCTTCATTTTGTTTTTCCGAATGCAAGGCGCCGAATATTCCAATTTACAAAGACTAGCGCGATTTCAATACTCCAGAAAAACAATAACCGTCCGCCTTCCGGCCCCGGCTTGAAGAGGCGGCACACTGGAGTTGCTCCATGCTCGCCACCCTGGGTGTCATCACCATTCTCTGCCTGCTCGCGGCCGTCATGAGCAAGCGCCTGTCGCCTCTGGTCGCGCTGATTGCGCTGCCGATCATCGCCGCGCTGATCGGCGGCTTCGGTCTGCAGACCAGCGCCTTCATCGTCACCGGGATCAAGAACGTCGCCCCCGTGGTAGGCATGTTCGTGTTCGCTATCCTGTTCTTCGGCATCATGACCGACGCCGGCATGCTCGACCCGATCATCGACCGCATCCTGCGTACCGTCGGCACCCGGCCGACGCGGATCGTGGTCGGTACGGCGCTTCTGGCGCTGCTGGTGCACCTGGACGGTTCCGGCGCGGTGACCTTCCTGGTGACGGTGCCGGCAATGCTGCCGCTGTATACCCGGCTGGGCATCGATCGACGGATTCTGGCCTGTGTCGCGGCGATGGCCGCGGGGGCAATTTCCTGCCCTGGACCGGCCCGGTACTGCGCTCATCAGCGGCCCTGCATGTGCCGGTGGCGGATCTGTTCCAGCCGCTGATCCCGGTGCAGATCGTCGGCCTGCTGTTCGTCTTCGCCAGCGCCTGGTGGCTCGGCCGCCGGGAGGAGCGCCGCCTGGGGCTCGGTGCCGATGCCACGGCCGGTGCAGGCATCCCGACCCGGGTATTGAGCCCCGCCGAAGAGGCGCTACGCCGTCCCGGGCGCTTCTGGATCAACCTGCTGCTTACGGTGCTGGTGATGCTGGTGATGATTGCCGGCTGGGTCGATCCGGTGGTGATGTTCATGGTCGGCACGGTGCTGGCGCTGTGCATCAACTATCCGGATGTCGAGGCCCAGCGGGCACGCATCGATGCTCATGCCAAGACGGCCCTGACCATGGCCAGCATTCTCCTGGCGGCCGGTGTGTTCACCGGCATCATGCAGGGCAGCGGCATGCTCAAGGCGATTGCCGAAGTGGCGGTGGCGCAGATTCCTGCCGGTCACGGCAAGCTGATTCCGACTGTGGTGGGGTTCCTGTCCATGCCCCTGAGCATGCTGTTCGACCCTGACTCCTACTACTTCGGGGTGATGCCGGTGATTGCCGAAGTGGGCAAGGCCCTGGGTGTCGACCCGCTGCAAGTGGCCCAGGCTTCGTTGCTCGGCGTGCACACCACCGGTTTCCCGGTAAGCCCGCTGACCCCGGCGACCTTCCTGCTGGTGGGCCTGTGCAAGATCGAACTGGCCGACCACCAGCGTTTCACCATCCCCTTTCTATTCGCTGTGTCAGTGTTGATGACCCTGACCGCGCTGCTGCTGGGAGTTTTTTAAGATGAAAAGCCTACGTATCGGCTCCGGCGCCGGTTACTCCGGTGACCGTATCGAGCCCGCCATCGAGTTGGCGCAACAGGGCGACCTGGATTACCTGGTGTTCGAATGCCTGGCCGAGCGCACCATCGCCCTGGCGCAGCAGGCGCGCCTGGCCGACCCGCACAGCGGCTACGACCCGTTGCTGGGGGCACGGATGCGCGGGGTGCTGCCCTTTGTCGGCGCCACGGCCTCGGGGCGGCGTTTGCGCATCATCAGCAACATGGGGGCGGCCAATCCGTTGGCGGCGGTGGCCGAGGTGCAACGGATCGCGGCCGAGCTGGGCTTGCCAGGGCTCAAGGTGATCGCGGTGCTGGGGGACGATGTGCTCGAGACTCTGCGGGCCCGGCCGGAGTGGGTGCTGGACAACGGGCAGACCCTGGGCTCGCTGGGGCAGCGGCTGATTTCCGCCAATGCTTATCTGGGCGCCCAGGGCATCGTCGACGCGCTGCGGGCTGATGCCGACGTAGTGATCACTGGGCGGGTGGCCGACCCCTCGTTGTTCCTGGCGCCGCAGATCTTCGAGTTCGGCTGGGCCGAGGATGACTGGCTGCGTCTGGGGCGCGGGACCCTGGTGGGGCATCTGCTGGAGTGCGCAGGGCAGGTCAGCGGCGGCTACTTTGCCGATCCGGGGGTCAAGAATGTGGCCGGTCTGGCGCGCCTGGGGTTCCCCCTGGCCGAAGTGGATGCACAGGGCGCGGCGCTGATCACCAAGGTCAAGGGCTCCGGGGGCAGGTCAGCAGCGCTACCTGTACCGAGCAGTTGATCTACGAAGTGCATGACCCGGCGGCCTACCTGACGCCGGATGTCTGTGCCGACTTTTCCGCGGTGGGCTTTGTCGAGGAGGCACCGGACCGGGTGCGGCTGCAAGGGGCGGCAGGCAGCCCACGGCCTGAGCGGCTCAAGGTCAGCGTCGGCTACCTGGATGGCTGGATCGGCGAAGGGCAGATTTCCTATGGCGGCCCTGGGGCTGTGGCCAGGGCGCGGCTGGCCCGGGATATCGTGCTCGAACGCCTGGCCCTGACCGGGGTACAGATGCAGGAAGTGCGCGCGGAGCTGATCGGCATCGATGCCTTGCACGGTGTTGAACTGGGCCAGCGAGCGCCTGCCGAACCCTGGGAAGTGCGCCTGCGGGTGGCGGCTCGCTGCACGGACAAGGCCGAAGCGGTGCGCGTCGGCAATGAGGTGGAAACCCTCTATACCAATGGGCCCGCTGGTGGCGGCGGGGCCAGTAAAAGCCTGCGGCAGGTGGTGGCGGTGGCTTCGCTGTTACTGCCCCGGGAGGCCGTCAGGGTCACCTTGCATCAGGAGGTACGGGCATGAATGAGGTCAAATTGCGTGACTTGGCGCACTCGCGTACCGGGGACAAGGGCGACACTTCGAATATTTCGGTGATTGCCTACCGCGCCGAGGACTTTGCCTTTCTTTGCGAGCAGCTTACCGCCGAGCGCGTGGCGCAATATTTCGCCGGCTTGCTGGGGAGCGATGCGGCGCCGGTACAGCGCTATGTCCTGGAGAATGTGCGGGCCTTGAACTTTGTCTTGCCGGGCATCCTGCGCGGCGGAGTGACCCGCTCCCTGGCGCTGGATGCCCACGGCAAGTGCCTGGGCGCGGCCTTGCTTGACTTGCAGTTGGCCCGGGAATGAAGAGCCCCGGGGGAGGGCGTCAGACGGTCGCGAAGCGCTGGTTCAGGTAACCGATGATCACCTTGGATTCATACATCCAGGTGGTCTGGCCGTTCTCTTCGATGCGCAGGCACGGCACCTTGATCTTGCCGCCCTGCTCCAACAGGGCCTGGCGGTCCTGCTCGTTGTTTTTTGCGTCGCGCAGGGCCACCGGCACATTCAGGCGATGCAGGGTACGGCGGGTCTTCACGCAGAACGGGCAGGCGTGAAACTGGTACAGGGTCAGGCCCTTGGCGGCTTCCACGACTTGCGCCTGAGCGGCGGCGTCCCGCTGCTGCTTGCGTGGGCGGGTGATGAAGTCGATGAAAATGATGAGTTGGCCCAGGCCGACTCGCAGCGCTTTGACGATCACGGTTATTGCCTCTTGCCCATGAATGAAGGGGCGGCAGCTTACCTGATTTTTCCCGGGCGAAAAAAAACCGGCGATCAACGCCGGTTTTTTCGCCTGCAGCCTGTTACTTGATCAGGCTGAGGAATTCGCTGCGGGTCGCGGCATTCTCGCGGAACTCGCCCAGCATCACCGAGGTGATCATCGACGAATTCTGTTTCTCCACACCGCGCATCATCATGCACATGTGCTTGGCCTCGATCACCACGGCCACCCCGAGGGCGCCGGTCACTTGTTGGACGGCGTCGGCGATCTGCCGGCTGAGGTTTTCCTGGATCTGCAGGCGGCGGGCATACATATCGACGATGCGCGCGACTTTCGACAGCCCCAGGACCTTGCCGCTGGGAATGTAGGCGACATGGGCCTTGCCGATGAACGGCAGCAGGTGGTGTTCGCACAACGAATAGAGCTCGATGTCCTTGACCAGGACCATTTCGCTGTTGTCGGAGCTGAACAAGGCACCGTTGGTGACCTCTTCCAGGGTTTGGGCATAACCGCGGCAGAGGTACTGCATGGCTTTGGCGGCACGCTTGGGCGTGTCGAGCAGGCCCTCGCGGGAGACGTCCTCGCCCAGCTGGCCGAGGATCGCGGTGTAATTCTGTTCCAGGGACATGAAACTACCTGTGGGATTTTACGCAAAGGGCAAGGGTACGGTGGCGGACACGACGCTGCAAGCGTGATGCAGCGGCTTTATTCGTCACGGCCTTCCATCATGGTGCGCTTGAGCATGACGTACAGCGCCCCGGTACCGCCATGCCTGGCCTGGCAGGAAGTGAAGCCCAGCACCTGCGGATGCTGGCGCAGCCAGGTGTTGACGTGGCTCTTGATCATCGGTCGCTTGCCGTCCAGGCGCACGGCCTTGCCGTGGGTGACGCGCACGCAGCGGATTTCGAACTGGGTGGCTTCAGCGAGAAAGGCCCAGAGGGTTTCCCGGGCCTTTTCCACGGTCATGCCATGCAGGTCGAGGCTGCCTTCAAAGGGGATCTGGCCGATCTTCAGCTTGCGCATCTGGCTTTCCTGGACCCCGTCGCGGGCCCACATCAGCTCATCTTCCGGCCCCACGTCGATGACGAACTGGTCGGACAGCCCGTCCACCGTGGTGGTCTCGCTGCGTACGGTGGCCGCCTGGCGCAACTTGGCGATCTGCGCCCGGTCGCTCTTGGGTTTGCCTGTATCGGCACGATCGTGCTTGATCGGCTTGACGCCGCGGATCTCGTTTTTGAACAGGGAAAAATCGTCGTCTTGCATGTCAGCCTCCGCGAAGGGCGGCTAGTTTACCCAACTCGGAACACCTTAAGGCGCGCAAATCGCGCCTCGGGAATGTCAGTCGTGTTTTTTCATCAGGTGCGGCGCCATGTTCAGCGCCAGGGGCTGGCGCATGCGCCGCCGGCAGCGCCGCCACAAGCGCACGCCGACATACAGCAGCAACAGGCCGACCACCAGGATCACCGCCGAGCCCGCCGGGCTGGCATTCATTTCCCCCAGCGCCGGGGCACGGCCCAGCAGGCTCGCAGTACCGGCCATCGCCAGCAGCACGCCAAATGTCGCCAGTAGCGCGGAGAATCCCGCACCCAGGCGCAACCGCCAGTTTCGCGGGCTTTTGGGCCGCAATCGGCGTGCGTCAAAACCATCGGATATCTTCATTCCGACCTTCCTCAATGGGTATCGGCCCTTCGACCGGAAGTTGACCGGGTGGTTCCTGAGGCTAAGGCAATTGCTGCAAAGGCGAGGGGTTTATGGATGAGCGGCCCGCCAGCCGCTCACCAGGGCTGATCAGATCAGGCTTGCGGTCTGGGCGAGGGTGGCGAAGTTGTCGGCCATGATTGCCATTTCGGTTTGCTGAACGTGCTCGGCGCTGAGGATGCCACCCTTGTAGGGCAGGTCGCGGGTGGCGCAGGCGTCTTCTACCAGGGTGCAGCGAAAGCCCAGGTTCTTGGCCGCGCGCACGGTGGTGCTGACGCTGGAGTGGCTCATGAAACCGGCGACGATCAGGTCCAGGGAACCGAGGTCCTGCAGGCGCTTTTCCAGTTCGGTGCCGTGGAACGCGCTGGGCAGCAGTTTGCCGATGATGGTTTCGTCGCCTTGGGGTTCAAGGCCGGGAATGAACTCGCCGCGCTCGCCTTGTGGGTCGAACAGGCCGCCGACGGTACCGAGGTGGCGTACGTGCACCACTGGGCGACCGGCAGCCCGGGCCGCGGCCAGCAGTTGGCGGATGTTGGCCACTGCCGCGTCCATGCCGGACAGGGCCAGCGGGCCGCTGAGGTATTCTTTCTGGGCGTCGATGATCACAAGGGTCGCGTGGCTCAAATTGGCCGCTGCATAACCACGACCGCTGAGTTGAAACATCGTCTTTGGAACGGACATTCTGGGGCTCCTGTGAGTGGGGCTTTTGCGCCATTGTCCTCTGGCGGAGCGCTTCTGTGAATCGCTACTAACGTAAGGTGCGCCGTTGCTGGCCTGCAGCCTTGTCAAGTGGGGCAAGGTATGCAGCCTTCCCGAGAAAAAAACGCTTGAACACCATTGCCCGTCGCTGGTTTTTCATTCGTCGTCGGCAAGCGTTTTGGCTGTTAGAATCGCCGGTCGTTTTGTCAGGAGTCTGTCCCGTGATCACTTCCCGCCTGCGCACCTTGCGCGACCATATCCGCTGGGCTGTCAGCCGCTTTCATGGGGAGGATCTGTTCTTCGGCCATGGTACCGACAATGCCTGGGACGAGGCCCGTCAACTGGTGCTCGGCGCCTTGCACCTGCCTTGGGAAATTGCCGACAGCTACCTTGATTGCGCGTTGGAAGACGACGAGCTGGTCCATGTGCAGCACCTGCTCAAGCGTCGTATCCAGGAGCGCGTGCCTACCGCCTACCTGCTGGGCGAGGCCTGGTTCTGCGGCATGTCGTTCATTGTCGATGAGCGCGTGCTGATTCCCCGTTCGCCGATTGGCGAGCTGATCGAAAAACGTTTCGAGCCCTGGCTGGGCAGCGAGCCGGCACGGATTCTCGACCTGTGTACCGGTTCCGGCTGCATCGGTATCGCTTGTGCCTATGAATTCCGTGATGCCGAGGTGGTGTTGGCGGACCTGTCCTTCGAAGCCCTCGAAGTGGCCAACCAGAACATCGAGCGCCATGGCGTCGATGAGCGGGTGTTCACGGTCCAGGGCGACGGCTTCGATGGCCTGCCCGGGCAGCGCTTCGACCTGATCGTGTCCAACCCGCCCTATGTCGATGCCGAAGACTTCGCCGACATGCCGGATGAATACCAGCACGAGCCCGAGCTGGGCCTGGCCTGTGGCGAGGACGGCCTGAACCTGGTGCGGCGGATGCTGGCCGAGGCGGCGGACCACCTGACCGAGAAGGGCTTGCTGATTGTCGAGGTGGGCAACAGCCAGGTGCATGTCGAGGCGCTGTACCCGGAGGTCGACTTCGCCTGGCTGGACTTCGAGCGCGGTGGCCACGGTGTGTTCATGCTGACCGCGGAGCAGTGCCGCGAACATCAGGCGTTGTTCGCGTCCCGGGTCTGAGCCGATTGCCGGCCCGCGCAACGCGGGCCTCTGGCGGTCAGGCGTTACGGCTCAGCGATGAGTCGCAATCCAGATCAGCAGCCCGGCCTGGAACACCGCAAAGGCCACCAGGCAGGTGATGGTGAAGCGCAGACCGGTGTCCTCGCGCTTGTACTTGGTGACTTTCTCTTCCTGCTTGCGCAGCTTCACTTCCAGTTCTTCAAGATTCTGTTCGGCCTGCTGGAGCATCTGCGCCGCTTCCAGAATCTCCACGAACTGCAGCTTTTCGCTATTCCACTGGCCCAGCAGTTCACCCACCTGGACATCCTTGACGCTGCCCTTGAGGTACTGGGCATCGGCATACACCACATCGAAACCCTGGGTGCGCAGCACGTGGTCACGACGCAGGCGCGTGTCTTCGTTGAGGGCATCCTTGTTCGCCAGGTCGAAGCCGTCGATCCGGTAGTGCGGCCACTTCTTCTGGGCCCACTGCGCTGCCTGGGCCAGCAGGAAACGGCCGATTCCGCGGTTCAACGGTTCGACCTGCAGGCCGCCTTCGGGCTCGAAGTGCACCCGGCGAGTGTCGTGCTCGACCCACACATCCAGGTGATTCTGTTCCTTGCGTACCCGTTGGCCGGGGAGGCTGATGGTCATGCGCAGCAGGCTGTGCTCTTTGTTGTTGCGTTCGGCATAACCGAACTCGACAAAGCGCAGAGGCCGTCCGCCCGTGGCGCGATCGGTCTGCAAGGGGGCCAGGCGCAGCATCTTGTGGTGCTCGGCCTGCACATCGGCCCACGGCAGCGGCGGCGCTTCCGGGGCGGCGGCTTCCTGCTCGGTGGTGGGTGAATTCGGGGTATCAGTCATAACGGCGAGATCCTGTCCAATCGCTGCGCGCCGACAGCAATTGAACGGCCGGCAAAGGCTTATCGGCCGTTTTTTTCAGGACTGGAGGGCAAAAACAGCCTAACGGGTGTGAAGTCCGTCAATAAAATCGATGATCGCGCTGCCCAGTTCCGCTGCCAGCGGCAATTGCGGGTCCTTGTAGGAGGCCAGCTGGCGCTTGAGGTCATTGGGCACGATGCGCATCACATGGTTCATGCCTTCGATCAGTGCCAGTTGCGCATCCGGTTTGGCGGCCTTGAGGACCCTGGCGTCATCGACGCTGACCTGGATGTCGTTGCTGCCCTGGATGATCAGCGCCGGCATCTTCAGGCGGGCGAAGGCCGCCGCCGGGTCTTCGCGAAACAGGGTGATCAGGTAAGGCTGCACGCTGGGGCGAAAGATGACTTGCAGGGCAGGGGGCACATCCGGGTCGACCTTGCCGGCCTTGAGGCTGTCCAGCAGCTCATTGCTGCGCAGCATCAGCGCCGGTGGCAGGCGGTAGCTCAACTGCTGGCGCAGGATCTGGTCCACCGGGCGGGCGGTTCCGGAGATCGAGATAACGCCTGCGGCATTCAGCTGCGGTGCCGCCAGCGTGGCGATCAGTGCGCCTTCGCTATGCCCCAGGACTATCAGTTGGCCCAGGCGTGGATCGGCCTTGAGCTTGTTGCCCCAGGCCACGGCATCCGCCACATAGGCGTCCAGGGTCAGGTTACGTTCGTCCGGGGTCGCGGCGAGGCTGGCGGCCACGCCGCGCTTGTCATAACGCACGCTGGCGATGTTGTGCTTGGCCAGTACCCAGGCCAGGCGCTTGAGGCTGTCATTGCGCCCGCCATCGGGGTTGTTGCCGTCGCGGTCAGTGGGACCGGAGCCGGAAATGATCAGCACCACCGGCACCGGCTGCTCGGACTTGGGTAGCAGCAGCGAGCCGTACAGCTCACCGTGCCCGGTGTCCAGGCTCACGGGGCGTTGCAGGACGGCCGCATGAACCAGGCCGGTGAACAGGGAAAGGCTCAAGAGAAGAACTCGCAGCATCATCGCGCCATCATGGATAAGGTGCCGGTTTGACTCGGTAACAGGCAGAAGGTTCGAGGATGAACTAGTTGGGTAGCCTGCGTATACTGGCGCACGCGCTAATCCAGATTGAGTTATTTCGGCTGATTTCACGGAGCTCCCTGCATGTCCGGCAATACCTACGGCAAGCTGTTCACTGTCACCACCGCGGGCGAAAGCCATGGTCCGGCGTTGGTCGCCATTGTCGACGGCTGCCCGCCGGGCCTGGAACTGACGCTGGAGGACTTGCAGCGTGACCTGGACCGGCGCAAGCCTGGCACCAGCCGCCACACCACCCAGCGCCAGGAACCCGACGAGGTCGAGATCCTCTCCGGGGTGTTCGAAGGCAAGACCACCGGCTGTTCCATCGGCTTGTTGATCCGCAACACCGATCAGAAGTCCAAGGACTATTCGGCGATCAAGGACCTGTTCCGCCCGGCTCACGCCGACTACAGCTACCACCACAAGTACGGCATCCGCGACTACCGTGGTGGCGGCCGCAGCTCGGCCCGGGAAACCGCCATGCGCGTGGCGGCCGGGGCCATTGCCAAGAAGTACCTGGCCAGCCAGGGCATCGTGATTCGCGGCTACATGAGCCAGCTGGGCCCGATCGAGATTCCCTTCAAGACCTGGGATTCGGTAGAGAACAACGCCTTCTTCAGCCCTGATCCGGACAAGGTTGCGGAACTGGAAGCCTATATGGACCAGTTGCGTCGAGACCAGGATTCGGTCGGAGCGAAGATCACTGTGGTGGCCGAAGGGGTGATGCCGGGCCTGGGCGAGCCGATTTTCGATCGCCTGGACGCCGAGCTGGCCCATGCGCTGATGAGCATCAACGCGGTCAAGGGCGTGGAGATCGGCGCCGGTTTCGCCTGCGTTGCCCAGCGCGGCACCGAGCACCGTGACGAACTGACCCCGCAAGGTTTCCTCAGCAATAACGCCGGCGGCATTCTGGGCGGCATCTCCTCGGGGCAGCCGATCGTCGCTCACCTGGCGCTCAAGCCGACCTCCAGCATTACCACCCCCGGGCGCTCCATCGATATCGACGGCAACCCGGTGGACGTGATCACCAAGGGGCGCCACGACCCGTGCGTGGGCATTCGCGCCACGCCGATCGCCGAGGCGATGATGGCCATCGTGCTGATGGATCACCTGCTGCGCCACCGCGGCCAGAATGCCGACGTGCGCGTCAGCACGCCGGTGCTGGGCCAGCTGTAATGCCGGTCCTGCCAGTCGCCACGGTCTGAAGGCCGTGGCGGCACTTCCCTACTGGCGGCTTTCCAGTTTCTACCTGTTCTATTTCGCGCTGCTGGGCTCGACCGCGCCATTCCTGGCGCTGTATTTCGATCACCTGGGGTTCTCCAGTGCGCGCATCGGCGAACTGGTGGCCATTCCCATGCTCATGCGCTGCGTGGCGCCCAACCTTTGGGGCTGGCTGGGGGACTACACCGGGCGGCGCCTGGCGATCGTGCGTTTTGGTGCGTTCTGCACCCTGGTCTGTTTCTCCCTGATCTTCGTCGACAAGAGCTATGCCTGGCTGGCCATGGTCATGGCCCTGCATGCTTTTTTCTGGCACGCGGTGCTGCCGCAGTTCGAAGTGATCACCCTGGCGCACCTGCAAGGCCAGGCCTCGCGCTACAGCCAGATCCGCCTCTGGGGCTCCATCGGCTTCATTCTTACCGTGGTGGTCCTGGGGCGTTTGTTCGAGTGGTTGAGCCTGGACATCTACCCGGTAGCGCTGGTGGTGATCATGGCGGGCATCGTCCTCAGCAGCCTGTGGGTGCCTAACGCCCAGCCTCGGGTGCAGGGGCCGCGGCACGCCGGGGAGGGCTTTGTCAGGCAACTGCGCAGCCCCGGTGTGCTGGCTTTCTACCTGTGCGTGGCACTGATGCAGATGAGCCACGGCCCCTATTACACCTTCCTGACTCTGCACCTGGAGCGCCTGGGCTATCCCCGCGGGGTGATCGGCATGCTCTGGGCCCTGGGTGTGGTGGCCGAAGTGTTGATGTTTCTGGCGATGAGCTGGCTCCTGGCGCGCTTTTCCGTGCGGCGGGTGCTGCTGGCGAGCTTCCTGCTGGCGGCTCTGCGCTGGTTGCTGCTGGGCAGCCTGGCGGAACACCTCGGGGTGCTGTTGTTGGCTCAGGTGCTGCACGCGGCGACCTTCGGCAGTTTCCACGCCGCCGCCATTCATTTTGTGCAGCGCAGTTTCGGTGCCCGCCAGCAAGGCCAGGGCCAGGCGTTGTACGCGGCCCTGGCGGGAACCGGGGGCGCCCTGGGGCCCTGTATTCGGGTTATAGCTGGAATGCCCTGGGCCCCACATTGACCTTTAGTATTGCCAGCGTCGCAGCCTTGGCCGCAGCCGTTATCATTGCCACCCGCATGCAAGAGGAGTTGCCGTAATGAGCAGCCTGTCCGTCTACCACGTATCCAGTCCGGACCTGCCGAACAAGGTCCTGACCCACTTCGACGATATCGCTGCAACCCTGGCCGAGCAGGGGATTCGTTTCGACCGCTGGCCTGCCACCAGGCGTGTTGCACCGGGCACCAGCCAGCAAGAAGTGATAAGCGCCTATCAGGAGCAGGTCGATCGCCTGATGACCGAGGGTGGCTACGCCAGCGTGGATGTCATCAGCCTCGATGAAGACCATCCGCAGAAGGCCGAACTGCGCGCCAGCTTTCTCGATGAGCACCGCCTCAGTGAGGATGAAGTACGTTTCTTCGTTGCGGGCCGGGGCCTGTTCAACCTGCACATCGATGACTATGTGTACGCCGTACTGTGCGAGAGGAATGACCTGATCTCGGTGCCAGCGGGCACCGCCCATTGGTTCGACATGGGCGAGCGGCCGAACCTGGTGGCCATCCGCATGTTCAACAACCCCCAGGGCTGGAACGCCAGCCTGACCGGCGACGCGATCGCCAGCCAGTTCCCGCGCCTGGACGATTGAGCGGGGAGCACAACGTCAACGGGCCGGACCCACGCAAGGTGGGGCCGGCCCGGACAGGTGCAGCGCAAGCGGCTTACGCGCAGTGGTAAGTCGGCAGGGCAAAGCGGTTCTGGCTTTGCAGCATGGAGATCTGTGGCAACTCACTGGCCTGTTCGGCCAAGTCCCGACGAATTGCGCTGATGACCCACGACAGTTGGTCGGCGGCGTGCAACTGTGCGTAGGAGATCGAACGCTTGAACTGTTTGCCTTCGCTGTTGCGCAGGGTCAACAGGATGCCACCGTCAGGGCGTGGTTGGGTGGTCACTTCGAAGTTGGAGAACAGGGAAGAAAATTTTTCTTGGATCAGGCTCATGTCTATCAGCTCCGTTAGCTCTTGAAGGGCAAGCGTGGAGTGATAGGTGCAGCGATTGTGCCAGTATCGTTTTTTTAAAATATCCTTTAAAAACAATAGCTTATAAAAATCCAAAAAGCGCCTGTTCGTGCAAATTGCATGAATGGCCATCGTGCATCCTGCATTTTGCAGGTCCGCAGGGGGTGTTGGCGGGTGCCGTGGCAGTGTTGTGACCGCGGGCCAGGGTGGAAAATTCAATCGTTGAAGCGGGGACAAGTACGCTGCGTGGGGAGACCGAGGGTAGATACAAAAGTTTGCAAAAACCCCGTGTACAGCGTCGCGAGAGCTGACGTATTTTCCAGCCAGTCACGTTGGTTCAACCTGGCCTCGACGGCCCCGCGAAAGCGGCTTGAACGGCGTTTCTGCGACATGGAATGTGTTGTGGCGCGATCTTGCGATCCCGCCCGACCAATAATAAGAACATAGGACGCTCTCCATGAACCTTTCCTGCGCCTCATCGCCGGTGCTCTTTGCAGCCCTGCGCTTGTCCTGCCTTCATCCCTTGGCGAGAGATATCCACAGCTCCCGCGTGCCGCTCGCCGCACCCTGGATCGCTACCCCCGGTTGAGCCTTGCGCCGCTGTTGCCAACGCCCGGCCGGCCAGGCCCGGGCCCAGATCCTTGCTGTGCAACCGGAGCAAACATGAACAAGCACAAGAGCGACATGATCACCTGGGGCATGATGCTGCGTAAGGTGCCCTCCATTGCCAGGGCACTGCCGCGGGTGGTGCGGGGCATGAAGGCGGGCAATATCGACAACCCGGACCAGCCCTGCGGCCTGGGCTGGAGCTTTGAGCAGGCGACCCTGCGCAACCCCGAGGGGCCGGCCTTGCTGTACGGTGATCGGGTGCTCAGTTATGCACAGGTCAATCAATGGGCCAACCGCATTGCTGCCTACCTGCAGGAGCAGGGCATCGGCAAGGGTGATGTGCTGGCGATCTTCATCGAGAACCGCCCGGAATTGCTGGTCACGGTGCTGGCGGTGGCCAAGCTCGGAGGCATTTGCGCGATGCTCAACACCGCGCAGACCCAGGGCGTGCTGGCGCACAGCCTGGCGTTGGTGAAACCGGCGGCGATCATCCTCGGCGGCGAGCTGCAGGCCGCTTACTCGGCGGTACGCGAGCAGGTGGGCATCGATCCGCAGCGCACCTGGTTCGTGGCCGATCAGGACACCTTTGCCGACCCCGGGCCGACCCCCGAGGGAATGCGCAACCTGATGGCCGAGAGCGCCGGTTACCCATCGGACAACCTGGCGCAGACCCAGCGCATCTTCCTCAACGACCCCTGCTTCTACATCTATACCTCCGGCACCACGGGGCTCCCCAAGGCCGGGATCTTCAAGCATGGGCGCTGGATGCGCACCTCTGCCGGCTTCGGCACCATCGCCCTGGATATGCAGCCCGGCGACGTGGTGTATTGCACCTTGCCGCTGTACCACGCCACCGGTCTGTGCGTGTGCTGGGGTTCGGCGATTACCGGCGCCTCGGGCTTTGCCATCCGCCGCAAATTCAGCGCCAGCCAGTTCTGGGATGACGTGCGCCGCTACAAGGCCACGACCGTGGGTTATGTCGGGGAGTTGTGCCGCTACCTGATCGACCAGCCGGCTTGCGCACGGGATACCGAGCACGGGGTCTCGAAGATGATCGGCAACGGGCTGCGCCCGGGCGTCTGGAGCGAGTTCAAGCAACGTTTCGGCGTCGGTCATATCTGTGAGTTGTATGCCGCCAGCGACGGCAATATCGGTTTCAGCAACATCCTCAACTTCGACAATACCGTGGGCTTTTCCCTGATCCCCTGGGCGCTGGTGGAATACGCCCACGACACCGGTGCGCCACTGCGCAACAGCCAGGGCTTCATGCAGAAGGTGGCCAAGGGCGGCCAGGGGCTGCTGCTGGCGAAGATCGACGACAAGGCGCCCCTGGATGGCTACACCGACCCGGAAAAGAACCTCAAGGTGATTCTCAAGGACGTATTCGAGAAGGGCGACTGCTACTTCAACACCGGCGATCTGCTGCGCGATATCGGCTTTGGCCATGTGCAGTTCGTCGACCGGCTGGGAGATACCTATCGCTGGAAGGGCGAGAACGTTTCCACCACCGAGGTGGAGAACGTCCTCCTGGGGCACCCGCAGGTTGCCGAGGTGGTGGCCTATGGGGTCGAGATCCACAACACCAACGGTCGGGCCGGGATGGTGGCGATCACTCCGGCAGAATCCCTGGCGACCCTGGATTTCAGCGAGTTGCTGCAGTTCGCCCGGCAGCAGTTGCCGGCCTACGCAGTGCCGCTGTTCCTGCGGATCAAAGTGAAGATGGACACCACAGGCACCTTCAAGTACCAGAAGAGTCGCCTCAAGGAGCAGGCATTCGATCTGCAGCAAATCGGTGACGAGCCGGTGTATGCCTGGTTGCCGGGCTCGGATACCTACGTGCGGCTGACCCCGCAGATTCTCGCGGACATTCAGGGCGGGCGCCTGCGTTATTGATTCTGCCTATGGTGGCTCTCGGGAAAAAAGGGATGACAGGCTGGCGCCGGCTTGGGGAAACTAGCGCCTTTCCGAATTGCCGAACCTGGAGTTTCCGATGACCGACAAAAGCCGCCAGATGACTGAAGAAGAGGCCGCCCAGTTTGTCGAACAGGTGTTCAACGTGGCCCGCCAGGGCGACGCACAGATGCTCGACAAACTGGCTGCCAGTGGCCTGCCGGTCAACCTGCGCAATCACAAGGGCGACACGCTGCTGATGCTCGCCGCCTATCACGGCCATGTGGACGCGGTGCAGGTGCTGCTCAAGCACCAGGCCGACCCCGAGATCCGCAACGACAATGGCCAGAGCCCGATTGCCGGGGCTGCCTTCAAGGGCGACCTGGCGGTGGTCAAGGCGCTGGTGGAGGGGGGCGCCCAGGTGGAAGGCTCGTCCTTCGACGGACGTACCGCGCTGATGATGGCGGCGATGTTCAACCGCACGGAAATCGTCACCTACCTGATCAGCCAGGGCGCCGACCCCAAGGCCCGCGACAGCAATGGCGTGAGTGCCCTGGAAGCGGCCAAGACCATGGGCGCCATGGATACCACGGCGCAGCTCGAAAAACTCCTGGCCTGAGCCGGCGATGATCGGGGCGCGCGGGCGTCAGGTACTGCCTGGCGTGATAGCTCGGGCACTTTAGGCTATCCTTCGCGCCCCTTGATTTCCTCGCTTCCAGGATGTGCCCATGAAAACCGCCCTTATCGAACTCATTAGCAAGATCAGCTCCGGGTGCATGGGCGATGCCGAGATCCAGCAGATCGCCGAGGAGGCGAGCCAGGCCTACGCCGACCCTCAGGGATTCCTGGCAGCCAACCCGGATATCAACTACGACGACAGCTTCCCCATTCCCCTGGGGGAATGGGTGGTGGTCGGCAGCCTGCCGGAAACCGTGTTGTTTCAGGCCGATACCTATGTCGACCTGTTCGCCCAGATCGTCGCCTCGTTCGGCAAGGACGTGGCTTTCAACATCAAGCCCAAGCAGTTGGCCAAGATCGAAGCCCTGACGGCCTTGAACCGCATCCAGATCCAGATGGGCAGCATGAACCCGGAAAACGGTGGCTATGTGTTGATGAACTTCAGCCAGTTGCTGGATGACGAGTTGCAGATGGTACTGGTCTACGGCAACGACGTGCCGCGGGTGCTGGAGCTGTGCGCTGAGGTCGGGATCGCCGCAGCGCCGGCCCTGGAGGCCTTGAAGGTCGCCGTTCATGTCTGAAGCCCGAGCGGCTGTGGAATAAAACGGAACCCTGATCCAGCACGGCTATCCTAAAGAGGCACGCCATCATTTAGGGAGCGACACCATGGGTTCCACCTTCAATGGCCTGGTTGGCCTGATCATTCTGGCCCTGGATATCTGGGCCATCATCAACGTACTCAAAAGCGGCGCCGAAACCGGGATGAAGGTCCTCTGGGTGCTCTTGATCATTCTCCTGCCGGTGCTGGGGCTGATCATCTGGGCGATCGCCGGGCCGCGAGGCAATGTGCGGCTCTGAAGCGGGAGACGCAGGTTGCACAGGGAAAAGGGCCGTCAGGCCCTTTTTTGTGTGACTAAACATGCGTTGAACGAAATTTTCACAAACGCTCTAAGACAATTCGCCGGCGCTTTTTCCCCGGTATAACTCTCTGTAATCTCTTGTCCCAGAGCCGTTGGCAGTGGGTTTTTCGGTGCTGCCCACTAATCAATGGCAATGCCTTGAGTGATCGTGCAACATTTGCGCACCGCGAATTCCCCCGTCGCCCTGGCGGCAACAAGAGGGCAGAACGCAGCTTTATCTTTGCAACTTAAACTTCCAATGGGTCCTAAAACCACATGGCAAACTCGGATGCCCTGAGTCAGCAGCGATCCTCGAATCGCCTGCTGCAACCGACCGTTAAATCCCATCTGGCCTACACGCTGTTGTGCGCCCTGGTCATGATGGTGATGCTTTCCCTGTTGCGCGTCGCGCTGCTGATCTACAACCGCGAGATGATTCTCGACACTCCGGCCTCGACCTTCCTCGAAGCGTTTGCCAACGGGCTGCGTTTTGACCTGCGGCTGGTGGTCTACCTCAGCGTACCGCTGCTGCTGGCGCTGTTCAGCGCCCGGGCCATGGCGGCTCGCGGGGTGTTGCGCTTCTGGCTGACAGTCACCTCCAGCATCGCGCTGTTCCTCGGCCTGATGGAGATGGACTTCTACCGAGAGTTCCACCAGCGCCTCAACGGCCTGGTCTTCCAGTATGTGAAGGAAGATCCGAAAACCGTGATGAGCATGCTCTGGTACGGCTTCCCGGTGGTCCGCTACCTGCTGGCCTGGGCCGTGGGCACCTGGATCCTGAGCCTGGCATTCAAGGGGGCCGACCGCGCCACCCGACCCCGCGGCCCGTTCAGCGGCGGCAATGTCGGCACCCGGCAGATTGCCCCCTGGTATGCGCGCATTGCGGTGTTCGTGGTGTGTCTGCTGATCTGCGTGGTTGCAGCCCGTGGCACTCTGCGCCAGGGCCCGCCGATGCGTTGGGGTGACGTCTACACCACCGAATCCAACTTCGCCAACCAGTTGGGCCTCAATGGCACGCTGCAACTGATGGCGGCGGCCAAGGATCGTCTGTCCGAGGACCGCACCAATATCTGGAAGGCCACCTTGCCTCAGCCTCTGGCGCAGCAGACCGTGCGCGACATGCTGCTGGTGCCGAGTGACAAGCTGGTGGATGCCGACATCGCCGCTGTACGCCGCACCTACACGCCGGATGGGGAAAAGACCCTGCCGATCAAGAACGTCGTGGTGATCCTGATGGAAAGCTTCGCCGGGCATTCGGTGGGCGCCCTGGGACGTCCGGGGGAGATCACTCCGTACTTCGACAAACTGTCCAAGGAAGGTCTGCTGTTCGACCGCTTCTTCTCCAACGGCACCCACACCCATCAGGGCATGTTCGCCACCATGGCGTGCTTCCCCAACCTGCCTGGCTTCGAATACCTGATGCAGACCCCGGAAGGCAGCCACAAGCTGTCCGGCCTGCCGCAACTGCTCAGTGCTCGCAACTACGATGACGTGTATGTCTACAACGGCGATTTCGCCTGGGACAACCAGTCGGGGTTCTTCAGCAACCAGGGCATGACCAACTTCATCGGCCGTAACGACTTCGTCAATCCGGTGTTCTCCGACCCGACCTGGGGCGTGTCCGACCAGGACATGTTCAACCGCGGCCTGGAAGAGTTGAAGGCCCGGGAAGGCAAGGGGCCGTTCTATGCCCTGCTGCAGACCCTGTCCAACCACACGCCGTATGCCCTGCCCACGCCTTTGCCGGTGGACAAGGTGACCGACCGCGGCAGCCTCAACGAACACCTGACGGCCATGCGCTACTCCGACTGGGCCCTGGGCCAGTTCTTCGAGAAAGCGCGCAAGGAGCCTTACTTCAAGGAAACCCTGTTCGTGGTGGTGGGCGACCATGGCTTCGGCAACGAGCAGCAGATCACCGAAATGGACCTGGGGCGCTTCAACGTGCCCATGCTGATGATCGCTCCGGGCATCCAGGAAAAGTTCGGCCAGCGTGACCACACCGTGGGCACCCAGATCGACATCGTGCCCACCATCATGGGTCGCCTGGGTGGCGACGTACTGCACCAGTGCTGGGGGCGCGACCTGCTCAACCTGCCGGAAGGCGACAAGGGCTTCGGCGTGATCAAGCCTTCGGGCAGTGACCAGACCGTAGCGCTGCTGACGGCGGACCGGGTGCTGGTACTGCCCAAGGAAATGCCGCCACGGCTGTACAAGTACGAACTGGGTTCGGCACCGGGAGGCGAACTGATCCCGGATTCTGCCGATGAGGCGCAGCTCAAGCAGAAGCTGGAATCCTTCCTGCAGACGGCGACCAAGAGCTTGCTCGACAACACCGCAGGCGTGGTCAACGGGAAACCGGACTAAACGCTGTAGCGCCGGCCCTGTCATGCGGGGTTGGCGCAAGTTGCCCGCGTGAATAAAACACCCCACAAGTGGGGTGTTTTTTATTCGGGCTAATAAAAAGGCGCCGGTGAAGACCGGCGCCTTTTTACGTTCAAACATGCTCTGGGGCGAGCAATAAGGGCGTTATATCCTGCCCAGCAGCAAGAGTACCAACAGCACCACCAGCACGACGCCAATGATTCCTGAAGGCCCATAACCCCAGCTTCTGGAGTGCGGGAATACTGGCAGGCCGCCAATCAGCAGCAGAATCAGAATAACGATCAGAATGGTGCCCATGGCTGTTTCCTTATTGGAATAGAGTTGAACAACGCAGTTATTCAAGGACAAGTTCGTTTTAGGGATAAAGCGAACCGCTTAATAAATCCGACTCTGCGCCCTTCCAGAAAATTCCAAGTATTTTTAAAGCTTTCCGCTTTCGGTCTTATTTCCTTTGCGCCTGCCCGGAGCAGGGGGGGCGGATGACAGGTCGGGGGCACCGGGCCGGCGGTTTGCCCGGGGCATTCAGCACCCTGATGGTGCGTGGGTGGCGCAGGGGCCTTCGCTACACTGCGGCTCATCTTCCCCGGAACAACAAGGCAACTCTTATGCAAAATCGCATGATGATCACTGGCGCCGGCTCCGGCCTGGGTCGCGAAATCGCTTTGCGCTGGGCCCGCGAGGGCTGGCGGCTGGCCTTGTCCGATGTCAGCGAGGCGGGCCTGCAGGAAACCCTGAAACTGGTGCGTGCAGCCGGTGGTGACGGTTTTGTGCAGCGTTGCGATGTGCGTGACTACAGCCAGTTGACCGCCTTCGCTCAGGCCTGCGAGGTGAAGTTCGGCGGCATCGACATCATCGTCAACAACGCCGGCGTGGCCTCTGGCGGGTTCTTCAGCGAACTGTCGCTGGAAGATTGGGACTGGCAGATCGCGATCAACCTGATGGGGGTGGTCAAGGGCTGCAAGGCCTTCCTGCCGCTGCTGGAGCAGAGCAAGGGCAAGATCATCAATATCGCTTCCATGGCGGCCTTGATGCAGGGCCCGGCCATGAGCAACTACAACGTGGCCAAGGCCGGAGTGGTGGCGCTTTCCGAGAGCCTGTTGATCGAGCTCGCGCAGCAGGAAATCGGCGTGCATGTGGTCTGCCCGTCGTTCTTCCAGACCAACCTGCTGGACTCCTTCCGGGGGCCGACCCCGGCCATGAAGGCCCAGGTGGGCAAGTTGCTGGAAAACTCGCCGATCACCGCCGCCGAGATCGCCGACTACATCCATGCCCAGGTCGATGCCGGCCAGTTCATGATCCTGCCCCATGAGCAGGGCCGTATGGCCTGGGCCCTGAAGCAGAAAAATCCCCAGGCGCTGTACGACGAAATGACCCTGATGGCCGACAAGATGCGCGCCAAGGCCAAGCAAAGCGCCAGTTGAGCTTGCCCAATCCCCCTGGGCGTCGTTAGGGTTGCCGGCATCCGACAATCCTGACGAGTTCCTGCATGCTCAATTACCTGTGGTTCTTCCTCGCCGCGCTGTTTGAAATCGCCGGCTGCTATGCGTTCTGGATGTGGCTGCGTCAGGGCAAGAGTGCCTTGTGGGTGATTCCCGCGCTGGTCAGCCTGACCCTGTTCGCCCTGTTGCTGACCAAGGTCGAGGCCACCTACGCCGGGCGCGCCTATGCCGCCTACGGAGGCATCTATATCGTCGCTTCGATTGGCTGGCTGGCAGTGGTGGAGCGGGTACGGCCCCTGGGTTCGGATTGGCTGGGGCTGGCGCTGTGCGTGATCGGGGCCAGTGTGATTCTGTTCGGCCCGCGCTTTTCCAATGGCTGAATAACCCGGCCCAGAGAAGCTGGGCCGGGGGTAGGGTCAGTCGAACAGCTCCTTGGGCACATCGTGCTTGAGCATCAGTTGGCACTGTTCGCTGTCCGGATCGAAGACGATTACCGCCTGGCCCTTGGTCAAGGCCTGGCGCACCCGCAGCACACGGGTCTCCAGGGGCGTTTCATCACCGTTGTCGGTGCCCTCGCGGGTTACGAAGTCCTCGATCAGGCGGGTCAGGGTGTCGACTTCAAGTTGGTCGTGGGGAATCAGCATGGGGGCCTCCGGCAAACAATCCGGGATCCTACTGCGCCCGGGGCCGTGCCGCCAGCCAGGGCGTGCACAAACGCCGGGGCGGGTTCAGGATTTCTGCCCCACCAGGCTGTCCACCGAGGGCACCCGGGTATCGCTTTCCATTTGTGCATCGTGCTCCAGTTGATGGCTGAAGCGGTCCAGTGAGCCCTGGGCCGGTTGCGCGTCGCTGGCAAATACCGGCGGGCTGAGGATGTAGGCCCCCAGCAGGCGGCTGAGTGCCGCCAGGCTGTCGATATGGGTGCGCTCATAGCCGTGGGTGGCGTCGCAACCGAAGGCCAGCAGCGCAGTGCGGATGTCGTGGCCGGCGGTGACCGCCGAATGGGCGTCGCTGAAGTAGTAGCGGAACAGGTCGCGACGTACCGGCAACTCGTGTTCGCCGGCCAGGCGCAGCAGGTGGCGGGACAAGTGATAGTCGTAGGGGCCGCCGGAGTCCTGCATGGCCACGCTCACCGCATGCTCGCTGGAGTGCTGGCCCGGGGCGACCGGGGCAATGTCGATGCCGACGAACTCGCTGACGTCCCAGGGCAGGGCCGCTGCTGCACCACTGCCGGTTTCTTCGGTGATGGTGAATAGCGGATGGCAGTCGATCATCAGCGGCTCGCCGCTGTCGACTATGGCCTTGAGCGCGGCCAGCAGCGCGGCGACACCGGCCTTGTCGTCCAGGTGCCGGGCGCTGATATGGCCGCTTTCGGTGAACTCGGGCAAGGGGTCGAAGGCAACAAAGTCACCCACGCCTATCCCCAGGGATTCGCAGTCGGCGCGGGTGGTGCAGTAGGCATCCAGGCGCAGCTCGATGTGGTCCCAACTGATGGGCAGTTCGTCCACCGCGGTGTTGAAGGCGTGCCCGGAGGCCATCAGCGGCAGGACGCTGCCGCGCAATACGCCGTTGTCGGTGAACAGGCTGACCCGGCTGCCCTCGGCAAAGCGGCTGGACCAGCAGCCCACCGGGGCCAGGGTCAGGCGGCCGTTGTCCTTCACCGCGCGCACGCTGGCGCCAATGGTGTCCAGGTGCGCCGAGACGGCCCGGTCCGGGCTGTTCTTCTGGCCCTTGAGGGTGGCGCGAATGGTGCCGCGACGGGTCAGCTCGAAGGGGATGCCCAGTTCTTCAAGGCGTTCGGCGACATAGCGCACGATGGTGTCGGTAAAGCCGGTGGGGCTGGGAATGGCGAGCATTTCCAGGAGGACTTTCTGCAGGTAGGCGAGGTCGGGTTCGGGAATCTTGCGGGTCATGGAAACTCCTGATGAGAAACGGCCATCGATGGTTTCGATGAGGGCATGGATGGAGGGCCAGGGGGCGCCTTCGCTGCCAAGCCAGCTCCTACCAGTGAGGGTAGGAGCCGGCTTGCCGGCGAAGGATCACGGCGCCGGTTGGCTGTGGGGAAACAGCAGGTCGACAAAACGTTCGGCGGTGGGTTGCGGTTCGTGATTGGCCAACCCGGCGCGTTCGTTGGCTTCGATGAACACGTACTCGGGCTGATCCGCCGCCGGCACCATCAGGTCCAGGCCCACCACGGGAATGTCCAGGGCACGGGCTGCGCGGATGGCGGCGTCGGCCAGGGTCGGATGAAGGATGCCGGTGACGTCTTCCAGAGTGCCGCCGGTGTGCAGGTTGGCGGTGCGCCGTACAAACAGCCGCTCCCCGGCGGCCAGTACGCTGTTGTAGTCGTAGCCGGCGGCGTGCAGGGTGCGCTGGGTCTCCTGGTCCAGGGGGATTTTGCTCTCGCCGCCGGTGGCCGCCTGGCGGCGACGGCTGCGGGCTTCGATCAGCGCGCCGATGGAGTGCTGACCATCACCGATGATTTCCGCGGGACGGCGGATAGCCGCTGCCACCACTTCAAAGCCGATCACCAGGATGCGCAGGTCCAGGCCTTCGTGGAAGCTTTCCAGCAATACCCGGCTGTCAAAGCGGCGGGCGTGGTCGATGGCCTTTTGCACCTCTTCGATGGTCCGCAGGTCCACCGCCACGCCTTGTCCCTGCTCGCCATCCAGGGGCTTGACCACCACCCGCTGGTGCTCGTCGAGAAAGCCCAGGTTGTCATCGGCGTTGCCCGCCAGTTGCTGCGCCGGCAGGTTCAAGCCAGCACCCTTGAGCACCTTGTGGGTCAGGCTCTTGTCCTGGCACAGGCTCATGCTGATGGCGCTGGTGAGATCGCTCAGTGATTCCCGGCAGCGTACCCGGCGCCCGCCGTGGCTGAGGGTGAACAGCCCGGCGTCGGCGTCATCCACCTGAACATCGATGCCCCGGCGATGTGCTTCCTCGACGATGATCCGCGCATAGGGGTTGAACTCCGCCTGGGGCCCGGGGCCGAGGAACAGCGGCTGGTTGATACCGTTCTTGCGCTTGATGGCGAAGGTCGACAGGGTGCGAAACCCGAGTTTGGCGTAGAGGTTCTTGGCCTGGCGGTTGTCGTGCAGCACCGACAGGTCGAGGTAGCTCAGGCCGCGGCTCATGAAGTGTTCGATCAGGTGGCGCACCAGCACTTCGCCGACGCCCGGGCGACTGCAGTCGGGGTCCACTGCCAGGCACCAGAGGCTGCTGCCGTGTTCCGGGTCCTGGTAGGCCTTGTGGTGATTGAGGCCCATGACGCTGCCGATCACCGCGCCGCTGTCTTCGTCCTCGGCCAGCCAGTACACCGGCCCGCCCTGATGGCGCGGGGTCAGCAGTTGCGGGTCGATGGGCAGCATGCCGCGGGCCTGGTACAGATGGTTGATGGCTTGCCAGTCGGCTTCGCTCTGGGCACGACGGATGCGGAAACCGCGAAATACCCGAGTGGCCTGGCGGTAATCGCTGAACCACAGGCGCAGGGTATCGGAAGGGTCGAGGAACAGTTGCGCCGGTTCCAGCCCCAGCACTTGTTGTGGCGCCGCCACATACAGAGCGATATCGCGCTCGCCAGGTCGCTCGTTGAGCAACTCCCCGGCCAGGCTGGTGGGGTCGGGAAAGGTATGGCCGATCAGCAGGCGGCCCCAACCGCAATGTACCGCGATCGGTTCGCACCCGGGTTCGCTGCCGTCTTCGGCGAAGCGCGCCTGCAGGCGTTCATAGGACGGCGCCTGGCCGCGCAGCAGGCGTTGGCTGTAAGCCGTGGCGTGAGCTTTCATCGGTCAGATTCCTTGTTCGCTGAGCCACAGGTTCAATGCCGCCAGTTGCCACAGCTTGGAGCCGCGCAAGGGCGTCAACTGGCCCTGGGGATCGGTCAGCAGGCGGTCGAGCATGGCCGGCTTGAACAGGCCGCGATCCTGGCTCGGGTCCAGCAGCAGTTCGCGTACCCAGTCCAGGGTCGCGCCCTGCAAGTGCTTGAGGCCCGGCACCGGGAAGTAGCCTTTCTTGCGGTCGATCACCTCGCTGGGGATCACCAGCCGCGCAGCTTCCTTGAGCACCTGCTTGCCGCCGTCCGGTAACTTGAAGCGCGCCGGCACCCGGGCCGAAAGCTCCACCAGGCGGTAGTCGAGGAACGGCGTGCGCGCCTCCAGGCCCCAGGCCATGGTCATGTTATCCACACGCTTGACCGGGTCATCCACCAGCATCACCGTGCTGTCCAGGCGCAGGGCCTTATCCACAGCTGCGTCGGCGCCGGGCTGGGCGAAATGCTCGCGGACAAAATCCCCGGCGGCATCGTTGGCGGTCAGCCACTGCGGTTGTACGGTGGCCGCGTAGTCGTCGTAGCTGCGGTCGAAGAAGGCCGCACGGTAGGCCGCGTAGGGGTCGCTGGCGCCGTCCACCTGCGGGTACCAGTGGTAGCCGGCAAAGAGTTCGTCGGCGCCCTGGCCGCTTTGCACTACCTTGCAGTGCTTGGCCACTTCCCGGGACAGCAGGTAGAAAGCGATGCAGTCGTGGCTGACCATCGGCTCGCTCATGGCCCGAAAGGCCGCGGGCAACTGTTCGATGATTTCACGTTCATCGATGCGCAACTGGTGATGCCGGGTGCCGTAGTGCCGGGCAATCAGGTCGGAGTACTGGAACTCGTCGCCCCGCTCGCCACCGGCGTCCTCGAAGCCGATGGAGAAGGTCGACAGGTTGTCCACCCCGACCTCTCGCAGCAGGCCCACCAGCAAGCTGGAGTCGACACCGCCGGACAGCAGCACGCCCACATCCACTGCTGCCCGTTGGCGGATGGCCACCGCTTCGCGGGTGCTGTCCAGCACCCGGTCACGCCAGTCTTCCAGCGTCAGGTTGGTTTCGTCGGCACGGGGGCCGTAGGGCAGGGTCCACCAGGTCTGCTGCTCGGTGCGGCCGTCGGCCTCGATACGCATCCAGGTGGCCGGCGGCAGTTTTTCGATGCCTGCCAGCAGGGTTCGCGGTGCTGGCACCACGGCATGGAAGTTCAGGTAGTGGTTGAGCGCCACGGGGTCGAGCAACGGGTTGATGTCGCCACCTTTGAGCAACGCCGGCAGGGCCGAGGCGAAGCGCAGGCGCTGGCCGGTGCGCGACAGGTACAGCGGCTTGACCCCGAGGCGGTCGCGGGCGATGAACAGGCGCTGGGCATCGCGCTCCCAGATGGCGAAGGCGAACATGCCGTTGAGCTTGGGCAGCAGGTCCGCGCCCCAGGCGTGGTAACCCTTGAGCAACACCTCAGTGTCGCCGCCGGAATAGAAGGCATAACCCTTGGCTTCCAGTTCGGCGCGCAGTTCGGGGAAGTTGTAGATCGCGCCATTGAAGGCCAGGGACAGGCCCAGTTGGTTGTCGACCATGGGCTGCGCCGAGCCGTCCGAAAGGTCCATGATTTTCAACCGTCGATGGCCGAGGGCAATCGGGCCCTGGCTGTGAAAGCCCCAGGCGTCCGGGCCGCGAGGGGCCAGGTGGTGGGTGATTCGTTCAACCGCTGCCAGGTCGGCAGGTTGATGATCAAAGCGTAATTCGCCAGCTAGTCCGCACATAAGTCCTTACCGGTTTTTCCGTTGGGGAGAGTCAATCTGCCGCCGTCAAAAGGGCGGCTACCTGGAAACTGACCTGTGCGTAACTCGGGAGTTTTAGATCGATCGGTTATAAGCAGTTGAGTGGAGGCAGACGGTTGGATGTAGCGCTTGGTGCTGGCCAGCGGCCATTGGCGGCGCTGGAAAATCAGCGCCGCCGCTCTGCTTCAGGCCTTGCCGCGAATCAGGCGACGCAGGGCAAAACGGTTCGGATGGCAGGCTTCGGCCACGCTTCTGGGCAGGGGCAGGGGCTCGTTTTCCAGCCAGGCGGCCAGCAGCTCGCCGGACAGCGGCGCGGTGATCAGCCCACGGGAACCGTGGCCACTGTTGATGTACAGGCCGTCGAGCCAGGGGCAGGGCAGGTCCGGCACCTGGCGCGCATCCTTGCCCAGGGCGGCGTAGGTTTCGGCAAAGGCAAGCGGGTCCGCCAGGGGGCCGACGATGGGCAGGTAGTCCGGGCTGGTGCAGCGAAAGGCCGCGCGGCCTTGCAGGCTGTCCAGGGGCAGTTGCTCGGCACCCAGGCGCTGCAGCAGGTCGCTGGAGATTTCCCGCAGCATCTCCAGGTTGCCGGCATGCTCGGCGCTGGTGGGGGTCAGGTCCTGGCTCTTGAAGTCGAAACTGGCGCCCAGGGTGTGTTCCCCCAGGCGCGCGGGGGCGACGTAGCCTTCGGCGCAGACCACCGTGGCCAGGCTCTGGCTTTGTGCGGTCTGGGGCAGGCGGGTGATCTGCCCGCGAATGCGCTTGAGGGGGAGGTCGGCGCTGGCCGGGAAGCGCTTGATCTCGGCCGCACCGGCGAGGATCACCACCGCGGCGCTGGCCAGCATCCGGTCGCCGTCCCAGGCTTGCCATTGCTCATCGACCCGGCGCAGTTCCAGGACTTCCCGGTGTGTCAGGACCTGGATCCGCGGGTGGCTGGCCTGCCATTGGCACAGGGCCGGCGGATGCACCCAGCCACCTTCGGGGTAGAACAGGCCTCCGTGCTCAAGGCCGATACCGGCCCGGGCCTGGGCTTGGGGTTGGTCCAGCAAGTGCAGCAGGTCGGCGGGAAAAGCCGCGGCCAGTTGGGCCTGGCGCTCGGCTTCCTTGGCGTTGAAGGCCAGTTGCAGCACGCCGCAGCCATCCCAGTCCTGGCCGCGCTGCAGGTGCTCCAGTTGGCGCCGGGTATAGCCGAAGCCGCTGAGGATCATCTGCGACAGAGCGGTGCCGTGGGCCGAGAGCTTGAGGTAGAGCACGCCCTGGGGATTGCCCGAGGCCTCCCGGGCCAGCTCTGCATGACGCTCCAGCAATTGCACCTGCCAGCCGCGGGCGGCCAGGCTGGCGGCGCTGGCACAACCGGCCAGCCCGCCGCCGATCACCAGGGCGGTCTTCTCTTGCCGCGGGGGGCGGGCGAACCAGGGCCTGGCCCTGGCCGGCGCCGGCGCATCCTCCGGCCAGCCGAGGAACTCGCCTCGCAGTACCTCCCATTTGTGGCCGATGCCCGGGGTACGTTTCATCTTGAAGCCGGCACTGTTCAGCAGCCGGCGCACCCAGCCGGTGCTGGTGAAGGTACTGATAGTGGAACCCGGGGCGGCCAGGCGCGCCAGTTCGGCGAAGAGCTCGGCGGTCCACATGTCGGGGTTCTTGGCCGGTGCGAAACCGTCGAGAAACCAGGCATCGACCTGGGCGTCCAGTTGCGGCAGTTGCTCCAGGGCATCGCCGATCAGCAGGGTCAGGGTCACTCGCCCGCCCTCCAGCACGATGCGCTGGAAGCCGCCATGCACTGCCACGTACTGCTGCAGCAGCGGTGCACAGAGGCTCGCCAGTTCCGGCCACAGGGCCAGGGCCCGTTGCAGGTCGGCAGGGCTCAAGGGGTACTTTTCCACACTGACGAAATGCAGCCGGGCACCGGTCGGGGCCTGTTGCTGGAACAACTGCCAGGCGCAGAGAAAGTTCAGCCCGGTGCCGAAGCCGGTTTCACCGATAACGAAGCGTTTGCCATCGGCCAGGGCGGCAAAGCGCTGGCCCAGGCGGTTCTGTTCGATGAACACGTGGCGGGTTTCATCCAGGCCCGATTCGCTGGAGAAGTACACATCGTCGAAGACCCGCGAGCGCGGGCGTCCTTGGTCGTCCCAGTCGAGCTGGGCGTGGGGCAGTTCAGGGATCATGTTCGGCTCATGTTGCGCAAGGCGGCCATTCTAGCCCATCGCGCCGGCGGCGCTTGATCCATGGCAAGGCGCTGCAGGTTCGGGGATTTGTTTTCCCTGGCCGAGGTCGATCCGCTAGTCTTGGAAAATTCTTGGAAGGGAGCCACCCATGTTCGAATCCGCTGAAATCGGTCACGCCATCGACAAAGAAACCTACGATGCCGAGGTGCCGGCGTTGCGCGAGGCCTTGCTCGAAGCCCAGTTCGAACTGCGCCAGAAGGCGAACTTTCCGGTGATCGTGCTGATCAACGGGATCGAGGGCGCGGGCAAGGGCGAGACGGTCAAGCTGCTCAACGAATGGATGGACCCGCGGCTGATCGAGGTGCGCACCTTCGACCAGCAGACCGACGAGGAACTGTCGCGGCCACCGGCCTGGCGCTACTGGCGGATGCTTCCGGCCAAGGGGCGCATGGGGGTGTTCTTCGGCAACTGGTACAGCCAGATGCTGCAGAGCCGGGTCCATGGCGAGATCAAGGACCCACGCCTGGACCAGGCGATCAACGGCGCCGAGCGCCTGGAGAAGATGCTCTGCGATGAGGGCGCACTGATCTTCAAGTTCTGGTTCCACCTGTCCAAGAAACAGATGAAGGCCCGCCTCAAGGCGTTGCAGGACGACCCGCTGCACAGCTGGCGCATCAGCCCGCTGGACTGGCAGCAGTCAGAAACCTACGACAAGTTCGTCAAGTACGGCGAGCGCGTGCTGCGCCGCACCAGCCGCGACTATGCGCCCTGGCACGTGATCGAGGGCGTCGATCCGCATTACCGCAGCCTTACCGTGGGGCGGATTCTCCTGGAAGGGCTGCAAAGCGCGCTGAACCGCCAGCCCCTGCGAGCCACCCAGGTCAACGCGGCGCCGCTGCCTCCGGCGGTGGATCAGCTCAGCCTGCTGGACAGCCTGGACATGACCCAGCACCTGGACAAGGACGACTACGAAGAACAACTGATTACCGAACAGGCGCGCCTGGCCGGCCTGCTGCGGGACAAGCGCATGCGCAAGCACGCCCTGGTGGCGGTGTTCGAAGGCAACGACGCGGCGGGCAAGGGCGGGGCCATCCGCCGGGTCGCGGCGGCCCTGGACCCGCGCCAGTACAGCATCGTGCCGATTGCCGCGCCCACGGAAGAGGAGCGCGCCCAGCCCTATCTCTGGCGTTTCTGGCGGCATATCCCGGCCCGGGGCAAGTTCACCATCTTCGATCGTTCCTGGTACGGCCGGGTGCTGGTGGAGCGCATCGAGGGCTTCTGCAGCCCCGCCGACTGGTTGCGGGCCTACAGCGAGATCAACGACTTCGAGGAGCAGTTGGCTGATGCCCGGGTGATCGTCGTCAAGTTCTGGCTGGCCATCGACAAGGACACCCAGCTGGAGCGCTTCCAGGCCCGGGAGGAGATTCCCTTCAAGCGTTTCAAGATCACCGAGGACGACTGGCGCAACCGCGACAAGTGGGACGATTACCGCGCTGCCGTCGGCGACATGGTCGACCGCACCAGCACCGAGGTGTCGCCCTGGACTCTGGTGGAGGCCAACGACAAGCGCTGGGCCCGGGTCAAGGTTCTGCGCACCATCAACCGCGCCCTGGAAGCCGCGTTCGAGCGCTCGGACAAGCACGACAAGAAAGACAAGAAGTAGGTCGATGGTCGCGCATACGCCCAGTGAATGATTGTCGCGGCGGGACAGGAGGGGGATCTATGCTCGATGCTCTTCCTGCCGCCAACAATAATGAGGTGCGTCATGCGTGAAGTGGTGATCGTCGACAGCGTACGGACTGGCCTGGCCAAGTCCTTTCGGGGCAAGTTCAACCAGACCCGTCCGGATGACATGGCCGCCCACTGCGTCAATGCGCTGCTCGCCCGCAACGGCATCGACCCGGCCAGTGTCGAGGACTGCATCGTCGGCGCCGGCTCCAATGAAGGGGCCCAGGGTTTCAACATAGGGCGCAACGTCGCGGTGCTCTCGGCCCTGGGCACCGGCACCGCGGGGATGACCCTCAACCGCTTCTGTTCCTCGGGCCTGCAGGCGATCGCCATCGCCGCCAACCAGATCGCCTCCGGCTGCAGCGACATCATCGTGGCCGGTGGCGTCGAATCCATCAGCCTGACCATGAAGAGCGTCAACACCGAAAACCTGGTCAACCCGCTGCTCAAGGAGCAGGTACCGGGCATCTACTTCCCCATGGGCCAGACCGCCGAAGTGGTGGCCCGGCGCTACGGTGTCAGCCGCGAAGCCCAGGACCGCTACTCCCTGCAAAGCCAGCAGCGTACCGCCCAGGCCCAGGCCGCCGGCCTTTTCAGCGACGAGATCGTGCCGATGACGGTCAAGTACAAGGTCGAGGACAAGAACACCGGCGAGGTGCAGATCCTTGATGGCGTGGTGGACCGCGACGATTGCAACCGCCCCGACACCACCCTGGAAAACCTAGCGGCGTTGAAGCCGGTGTTTGCCGACGACGGTTCGGTGACGGCGGGCAATTCCTCGCAGCTGTCCGACGGTGCTTCGATGACCCTGGTGATGAGCCTGGAGCGGGCCCTGGCCCTGGGGCTCAAGCCCAAGGCATTCTTCCGCGGCTTTACCGTGGCCGGCTGCGAGCCGGACGAGATGGGTATCGGCCCGGTGTTCTCGGTGCCCAAGTTGCTCAAGGCCAAGGGCCTGAGCGTGGCTGACATCGATCTTTGGGAGCTCAATGAAGCGTTCGCTTCCCAGTGCCTGTATGCCCGCGACCGCCTGGAGATCGACAACGCCCGTTACAACGTCAATGGCGGCTCGATCTCCATCGGCCACCCGTTCGGCATGACCGGTTCGCGTCAGGTCGGGCATCTGGTGCGCGAGCTGCAGCGGCGCAACCTGCGCTATGGCATCGTCACCATGTGCGTGGGTGGCGGCATGGGGGCCACGGGGTTGTTCGAGGCGGTACGCTAGGTTTCGCTTCGTCGGCAAGCCGGCTCCCGTGGGGCCGGTTTGCGACCTGCACAATCCTGTTTGCGCTTTGTCGCCAACTGTCTCTGTGTCGGCTGCCGGCGCGGGCCTAGTATGTGAGCCTTGCTCGTAAGGCCTTGTGGGGTTCGCATGCACGTCTCGTCCGGTCGCTGGGTCTATGGTCTGTTCCTGGCCTTATTGACCGCGCTGTTGTGGGGCATCCTGCCCATCAAGCTCAAGCAGGTACTGCAAGTGATGGACCCGGTTACCGTGACCTGGTTTCGCCTGACGGTGTCCGGTGGCTGCCTGCTGGCCTACCTGGCGGCGGTGGGGCGCCTGCCGCGCTGGCGAGTGCTGGGCCCCAAGGGTATCTGGCTGGTGCCGATCTCGGTCTGTGGCCTGGTAGGCAATTACGTGCTGTACCTCATGGGCCTCAATCTGTTGAGCCCGGGCACCGCGCAACTGGTGGTGCAGATGGGGCCTATCCTGCTGTTGATCGCCAGCCTGTTCGTATTCAAGGAGCGGTTCAGCCTCGGCCAGGGCCTGGGGCTTCTGGTGCTGCTGATCGGCTTTGGGCTGTTCTTCAATCAGCGCCTGAGCGAACTGCTGACTTCCCTGAGCGACTACACCGCGGGGGTCCTGACCATTCTTGCCGCTTCCGCGGTCTGGACCTTCTACGCCCTGGGCCAGAAGCAACTGCTGAGCGTGTGGAATTCCCTGCAGGTAATGATGGTGATCTACCTGTTCTGCGCCTTGTTGCTCACCCCTTGGGCTCATCCGCTGGAGGCGCTGGAATTGAACCCGTTGCAGGGTTGGCTGTTGCTGGCGTGCTGCCTCAATACCCTGATTGCCTATGGCGCCTTTGCCGAGGCTCTGGCCCATTGGGAAGCGTCGCGGGTCAGCGCGACCCTGGCCATTACGCCGCTGGTGACCTTTGTCGCGGTGGCTTGGGCAGCCTGGCTCTGGCCCGAGTATGTGCAGGCCGAGCAGATCAATGGCCTGGGCTATGGCGGGGCGCTGCTGGTGGTGCTGGGGTCGGCGCTGACGGCACTGGGTCCGTCGTTGATGGCGGGGTTGCGAGCGCGGCGGCAGCGGATTGCGGCGGGCTGAGCTTCGCTGGCGAGCCAGCTCCTGCAGTCGGGTTGTGGCAGGAGCTGGCTCGCTAGCGAAGGCGACTGCGGTCTTACCCCTGCTTCCCGGCCTCCAGCATGTTTTCCGGGCGGACCCAGGCATCGAACTGTTCATCGGTCAGGTACCCGAGTTCCAGCGCCGCCTCGCGCAGGGTCAGGTTCTCGGCATAGGCCTTCTTGGCGATCTCGGCGGCCTTGTCGTAGCCGATATGGGTATTGAGCGCGGTCACCAGCATCAGCCCGCGCTCCAGGTGCGCGGCCATCTGTTGCGGGTCAGGCTCCAGCCCGGCGATGCAATGGTGCTGGAAGTTGCTGCAGCCATCGGCCAGCAGGCGGATCGATTGCAGCAGGTTGTGGATGATCACCGGCTTGAACACGTTCAGTTGCAGGTGGCCCTGGCTGGCGGCAAAGCCGATGGTCACATCGTTGCCCATGACCTGGCAGGCCAGCATCGACAGGGCTTCGCACTGGGTCGGGTTGACCTTGCCGGGCATGATCGAGCTGCCGGGCTCGTTGGCGGGGAGCTTGACCTCGGCCAGGCCCGCCCGTGGCCCGGAGCCCAGCAGGCGCAGGTCGTTGGCGATTTTCATCAGGCACACGGCGAGGGTCTTCAGGGCGCCGGAAAGGCTGGTCAGCGGTTCATGGCCGGCCAGGGCGGCGAACTTGTTCGACGCCGTGACGAAGGGCAGGCCCGAGAGCGCCGCCAACTCGGCGGCGATGGCCTCGCCGAAACCGTGGGGTGAGTTGAGCCCGGTGCCTACCGCGGTGCCGCCCTGGGCCAGTTCGCAGACGGCCGGCAAAGCGCTGCGGATGGCGCGCTCGGCGTACCCCAGTTGGGCGATGAAGGCCGAGATTTCCTGGCCAAAGGTAATGGGGGTGGCGTCCATCATGTGGGTGCGACCGGTCTTCACCAGCTTCATGTGCCGCGCCGACAGCTCGGCCAGGCCGCCGGAGAGCTCGGTGATCGCTGGCAGCAACTGGAACTGCACCGCCTGGGCCGCCGCAATGTGCATGGCAGTGGGGAAGCAGTCGTTGGAGCTCTGCGAGCGATTGACGTGGTCATTGGGGTGCACCGGGGTCTTGCCGCCCGAGGGTTGCCCGCCAGCTCGTTGGCCCGTCCAGCCAGCACTTCGTTGACGTTCATGTTGCTTTGGGTACCGCTGCCGGTCTGCCACACCACCAGAGGGAACTGGTCGTCATGCTCGCCCGCGAGCACTTCGTCGGCGGCCTGTTCGATCAGGCGGGCGATATCGGCAGGGATGTCGCCGTTGCGGTCGTTGACCCGCGCCGCGGCTTTCTTGATCAGGGCCAGGGCATGCAGCACCGCCAAGGGCATGCGTTCGTTGCCGATGGCGAAGTTGACCAGCGAACGTTGGGTCTGCGCGCCCCAGTAGGCTTCTTGCGGGACTTCAACCTGGCCCAGGCTGTCGGTTTCGATTCGGTTCATCGTGGCAATCCTCCTAGTCTGACAGGCCAGTTTAGGCCGTGATCCGCGGCTCGGGTTCCATGCCGGGGGTTTTTCCCCGCCATGGCCGAGCAAAACCGGGGGCCGGTCGGCGTGGGGTTGAGGGACGCGGATTAATAGGCGCAGAATGGGCGCCCTTGGGGTTCTACCTCGCCTGCTAGATAAAGGAAACTCGATGACCCGTTTTCGTGCCATCTGTACCGCGGTTGTTCTGGTGTGTGCCAGCGGCCAGGTTCTTGCCGATACCGCCAGCCACAACGCCAGTGCCGAGGCCTTCCTGACCCTGGCCCATGCGGACAAGCTCGGTACCCCGGTGTACATGCAAGTTCAGCAAATGTTCGCCCAGCGCTTCGAGCAGACCAAAGCCCCGGAATCCAAGCGTGCCCTGCTGGAAACCTACCAGGCCAAGGCCAATGCCGCCCTGGACCAGGCCATTGGCTGGAACAAGCTGAAGCCGGACATGGTCAAGCTCTATACCAGCAATTTCAGCGAATCGGAGCTCAAGGAACTGGTGGCTTTCTATCAGTCGCCACTGGGCAAGAAAGTCCTGGAAAAAATGCCCCAGCTGACCCAGCAGTCGGCGCAGATGACCCAGGCCAAGCTGGAAAGCGCGGTACCGGTGGTGAACAAGCTGCTGGCCGACATGACCGCCGAGCTCGAGCCCAAGGCTGCCCCGGCGAAGAAGAAGTAAGCGGAGCCCGCAATGACCATGCAACAACGTATCGAAGCGGCGCTCGGGGCATTACAGCCCGAGCACCTGCAAGTGCTGGATGAAAGCCACATGCACAGCCGTGGCCTGGAAACCCACTTCAAGGCGGTACTGGTCAGCGAGCAGTTCGCCGGCCTCAACAGCGTCAAGCGCCATCAGAAGGTCTACGCCACCCTGGGTGAGCTGATGGGCCAGTTCCATGCGTTGGCGCTGCACACTTATACGCCTGAGGAATGGTCGAAGATCGGTGTGGCTCCGGCTTCGCCGACCTGTGCCGGTGGCAGTCAGCATTAACCGCGGTTTTTTTGTTAGAATCCGCAACGCGCCGCTTATGCCGGCGCGTTTTTTTTTGCATCCGGTTCACCCTTTACGAGGGTAGCCACCTGGAGATTACCCATGGCACAACCTATTGTCGTGGCGGCACTGTACAAGTTCGTCACCCTCGAAGATTACGTCAACCTGCGTGAGCCCCTGTTGCAGGCAATGCTCGACAACGGCATCAAGGGCACCTTGCTAATTGCCGAAGAAGGCATCAACGGCACGGTTTCCGGCAGCCGCGAAGGCATCGACGGGCTGTTGGCCTGGCTGAAGAACGACCCGCGCATGGTGGATATCGATCACAAGGAATCCTACTGCGACGAGCAGCCGTTCTACCGCACCAAGGTCAAGCTCAAGAAAGAGATCGTTACCCTGGGCGTGCCCGGCGTCGATCCCAACAAGAAGGTCGGGACCTACGTCGAGCCACAGGACTGGAACGCCCTGATCAGCGATCCGGAAGTGCTGCTGATCGATACCCGCAACGACTATGAAGTGTCCATTGGCACCTTCGAAGGCGCCATCGACCCCAAGACCACCAGCTTCCGCGAATTCCCGGACTACATCAAAGCCCACTTCGACCCGAGCAAGCACAAGAAGGTGGCGATGTTCTGCACCGGCGGCATCCGTTGCGAGAAGGCCTCGAGCTACATGCTCAGCGAAGGCTTCGACGAGGTGTTCCACCTCAAGGGCGGGATCCTCAAGTACCTCGAAGAGGTGCCGCAGCAAGAGAGCAAATGGCAGGGCGACTGCTTCGTGTTCGATAACCGGGTCACCGTGCGCCACGACCTGAGCGAAGGCGACTACGATCAATGTCATGCCTGCCGTACTCCAGTGAGCGTCGAGGATCGTGCATCCGAGCACTATGTGCCTGGTATCAGCTGCCCGCACTGCTGGGACAAGCTGAGCGAGAAGACCCGCCGCAGCGCCATCGACCGGCAGAAGCAGATCGAATTGGCCAAGGCTCGCAACATGCCGCACCCGATTGGTTACAACTACAAGCAATCTTCTTCCGAGGCTTGAGCCATGTCTGCCCGCCTGCTCTATGTGATGGACCCGATGTGTTCATGGTGCTGGGGCTTTGCGCCCGTGGCCCAGGCCCTGGCGGAGCAGGCCCGGGCCGCCGGGGTCGAGGTGCACCTGGTGGTGGGGGGCTTGCGTACCGGTAGCGGTGCGGCCCTGGAACCCAATACCCGGCGCTACATCCTCGAGCACTGGCAGGCGGTGCACCAGGCCACCGGCCAACCGTTCGGCTTCGAGGGCGCCTTGCCCGATGGCTTTGTCTATGACACCGAACCGGCCTGTCGCGCCATCGTCACCGCACGTGGCCTGGCGGCGGACTGCGCCTGGACCCTGCTGGGGCTGATCCAGCAGGCGTTCTATGTCGAAGGCCGGGATGTCACCCTGGCCAGTGTGCTGGTGGAGCTGGCGGAGCGGGCAGGGGTGCCGCGCATCGAATTCGCCGAGGCCTTCGACCGGGCCGAGCAGCATGTGGCTACCGCGGCGGACTTCACCTGGGTCCAGGACCTGGGAATCGCCGGCTTTCCTACCTTGCTGGCCGAGCGTAATGGCCAGTTGGCATTGCTGACCAACGGCTATCAGCCGCTGAGCGAGCTGTCCCCTCTGTTGGGGCGCTGGCTGGAGCGCGCCGCCTGTGCCTGAACCGGTGGATTCAAGCGTCAGCGGTAAGCCGATCGATCGCCTGAGCTGGGCGCATATCCGTCGCCTGGCTCTTGAGCACAAGAAATCTCTGTGGATCGCCAACGGCGTCGCCGTGCTGGCGACCCTGTGCAGTGTGCCGATCCCGCTGCTGCTGCCCTTGCTGGTGGATGAGGTGCTGTTGGGGCACGGCGATGCCGCTCTGCAGGTGATGAACCGCTTCCTGCCCCAGGGATGGCAGAGTGCCGCTGGCTATATCGGCCTGATGCTCATGGTGACGCTGATCCTGCGCTGCTCGGCGCTGGTGTTCAACGTGATTCAGGCGCGGCTGTTTGCCGGGCTGGCCAAGGACATCGTCTACCGCATCCGCGTGCGGCTGATCGAGCGGCTCAAGCGCATTTCCCTGGGGGAATACGAAAGCCTGGGGGGCGGTACGGTCACCACTCACCTGGTCACCGACCTGGACACTGTGGACAAGTTCGTCGGTGAGACCCTCAGCCGCTTCCTGGTGGCCATGCTGACCCTGGTGGGCACGGCGGGCATCCTGATGTGGATGCACTGGAAACTGGCCTTGCTGATCCTGCTGTTCAACCCGCTGGTGATCTTCGCCACGGTGCAGTTGGGCAAGCGGGTCAAGCACCTGAAGAAGCTGGAAAACGACAGCACTTCGCGCTTTACCCAGGCCCTGACCGAGACCCTGGAGGCTATCCAGGAAATTCGCGCGAGCAATCGCCAGGGCTACTTTCTCGGGCGCCTGGGGCGGCGTGCCGAGGAAGTGCGGGACTACGCTGTGGCCTCGCAATGGAAAAGCGATGCCTCGGGCCGCGCCAGCGGGCTGCTGTTCCAGTTCGGCATCGATATCTTCCGTGCGGCGGCGATGCTGACCGTGTTGTTCTCCGACCTGTCCATCGGCCAGATGCTGGCGGTATTCAGTTACCTGTGGTTCATGATCGGGCCGGTGGAACAGTTGCTGAACCTGCAATACGCCTACTACGCCGCGGGCGGCGCACTGACCCGGATCAACGAGCTGCTGGCGCGGGCCGACGAACCGCAGTACGGCCCGGGTGCGGACCCGTTCGTGGGGCGCGAGACCGTCGGCATCGAGGTCCGCGGCTTAAGCTTCGGCTACGGTGACGAGCGGGTGCTGGACAATATGGACCTGTCCATCGCTCCCGGTGAAAAGGTAGCCATTGTCGGTGCCAGCGGTGGCGGCAAGAGCACCCTGGTGCAGTTGCTGCTGGGGCTGTACACACCGCAGACCGGGGTGATCCGCTTTGGTGGTTCGACCCAGCAGGAAATCGGCCTGGAGACGGTGCGGGAGAACGTGGCGGTGGTGTTGCAGCATCCCGCGCTGTTCAACGACACCATCCGCGCCAACCTGGCCATGGGGCGCGAGCGCAGTGACGAAGCCTGCTGGCAGGCCCTGGAAATTGCCCAGTTGGACGCTACCGTCAGGGCCTTGCCGCAGGGGCTGGACAGCGTGGTGGGGCGTTCCGGCGTGCGTTTGTCCGGGGGCCAGCGTCAGCGCCTGGCGATTGCGCGGATGGTTCTGGCCGAGCCCAAGGTGGTGATCCTCGATGAGGCCACTTCCGCCCTGGATGCTGCCACCGAGTACAACCTGCATCAGGCCTTGACGCGTTTTCTGCGTGGGCGGACTACGCTGATCATTGCCCATCGCTTGTCAGCGGTAAAACAGGCGGACCGGGTTTTGGTGTTCGATGGCGGGCAGATTGCCGAAGATGGCGACCATCAGCAGCTGATTGCCGATGGCGGCCTTTACGCCAAGCTGTACGGGCATTTGCAGCAGGTTCGATAGCCTTGAGTTTTATCCGTCTTTCTGTGCTTAGTGCTTGAATTTCCTGGTGGAACAACCGTTTCGACTTTAGTGCGGCGGCCCGTTTCTCCAGCCAGCCTGCGTCAACGGCGGTCTGCCCTGCGCCGGTTCTGTGGAAATTGGCCTAACCTGTGCTGTCTGAGGCGCAACTACTGGGTGTTCATTTGGCTGTGCGCAAGCAAGGACCCTCATGAAGCAAAAGCGGACTTTCGCAACGCCGCGCTTGTTGGGCATCGTCTGGCCCTTCATCGCCGTGGTGTTATTTCAAGCGCTGTTGGGCGGCCTCAGCCTGTACGTACTGTCGGCGGTACGGGGCTATGTGGCTGGTGAAAGCCTGTGGTCCAAAGGCCAGAAAGACGCCATCTACTACCTCAATCTGTATGCCGACAGCCGCGACGAAGGCACTTTCCTCAAGTACCAGAACGCAATTGCCGTGCCCCAGGGCGGGCATGAGTTGCGGGTTGCCCTGGATCACCAGCCACCGGATCTGGAGGCCGCACGCCTGGGCATCCTCAAGGGCGGCAATCACCCGGACGATGTCTCCAGCCTGATCTGGCTGTACCTCAACTTCCGTCATTTCAGCTACCTGGAAAAGGCCATCGATCTGTGGACCGTGGGGGACGGATACCTGTTGCAACTGGACACCGTGGCCCGGGAGATGCACCAGAGGATCGGCAGCAACAGCGCCAGCGAAGGCGACGTGCAGCGCTGGAAGAGTCAGATTTTCGCCATCAATGATGGCGTCACTCCCGCTGCCAAGGCCTTCAGCGATGCCTTGGGCGAGGGTTCGCGGGTGATCTTGCGGCTGTTGCTGGTGACCAATCTGGCAACCGCGCTGGTGCTGATTGCCCTGGCCCTGCTGCGCACGCACAAGCTGCTGGCCCAGCGCCATGCCTTTGCCGACGCCCTGCAACTGGAAAAGGAGCGGGCGCAGATCACCCTGCAGTCCATCGGCGACGGGGTGATCACCACCGACGTCGAAGGTGCCATCGCCTACATGAACCCGGCGGCAGAGGACCTGACTCGCTGGAAGGCCGAGCAGGCAGTGGGGTTGCCCCTGGCAGCCTTGTTCAACCTGCTGGATGAAAATGCCCAGGCTGACGGTTTTACCCTTATCGAACACATCCTCAGCGGTCAGCTCAGCGGCGGCAGCGAGCATTCCAAACTGATCCAGCGTCTGGATGGCAGCACGGTCTCGGTGACCCTGGTGGGGGCGCCGATCCGCAATGCCGGCAAGGTCAGCGGCACGGTGCTGGTGCTGCACGACATGACCCAGGAGCGGCAATACATCGCCAACCTCTCCTGGCAGGCGACCCATGACGCCCTGACCGGGCTGGCCAATCGGCGGGAGTTCGAGTTCCGCCTGGAGCAGGCCCTGCACAGCCTGATTCGCCAGCCGGCACGGCATGCGCTGATGTTCCTCGATCTGGATCAGTTCAAGCTGGTCAATGACACCTGTGGCCATGCTGCCGGGGACGAGCTGCTGCGGCATATCTGCGCGCTGCTGCAGTCGGGCCTGCGCGAAGGCGACACCCTGGCACGGCTGGGTGGGGACGAGTTCGGCATCCTCCTGGAGAATTGCTCGCCCGAGGCCGCGGAGAAGATTGCCGAGGGGCTGCGCCAGACCGTGCAGAATCTGCATTTCGTCTGGAAAGGCCGGCCCTTCGTGACCACCGTGAGTATCGGCCTGGTGCACATCGCCCAGACCCCGACCACCCTCGAAGCCTCGCTGAGAGCGGCGGACATGGCCTGCTACATGGCCAAGGAAAAGGGGCGTAACCGGGTGCAGGTCTACCATGCCGACGATTCCGAGCTGTCGCTGCGCTTTGGCGAGATGGCCTGGGTCCAGCGTCTGCACATGGCGCTGGAGGAAAACCGCTTCTGCCTCTATTCGCAGGAGATCACCGCCCTGGGGCATGTCGAGCGTGGCGGCGGGCATGTGGAGATTCTGTTGCGCCTGCATGACGAGGCGGGTCGGATGATTCTGCCGGACAGCTTCATTCCGGCGGCGGAGCGCTACGGCCTGATGACCTCTCTGGACCGTTGGGTGGTACAGAACGTATTCAAGATCATTGCCCAATGCATTGCCGAAGGCCGGGAAGGGCCAATGGCAATGTGCGCCATCAACCTGTCGGGTATCACCATCGGTGATGATGCGTTTCTCGACTTCTTGCGCGAGCAGTTTGTCGTCTATGGCGTACCGCCAAAGTTGATCTGTTTTGAAATTACTGAAACCAGTGCGATTGCCAATTTGGGCAGTGCCATTCGTTTCATAAATGAACTCAAGGGCTTAGGCTGCCATTTTTCCCTGGATGATTTTTGTGCGGGAATGTCGTCGTTCGCTTATCTCAAACATTTGCCTGTAGACTTCCTCAAGATCGATGGAAGTTTCGTAAAGGATATGCTGGACGACCCGATTAACCGCGCCATGGTCGAAGTGATCAACCACATCGGGCATGTCATGGGTAAGCGCACGATTGCCGAGTTTGTTGAAACACCGCAGATCGAGCAGGCATTGCTTGAGATCGGCGTGGATTATGCTCAAGGCTACATTATTGAACGCCCGCAATTGTTCACCTGTGACAGCCTGCAGTGTCGACCCGTGAGACCACAGCCACTGTTGTTCAAGGCGCCCGGTACGTTCCGTTGAAACCTCTTTTGGATCCGTACATCACAATCAAAAGGAGCCCGACAGTGATCGACACATTCAGCCGAACCGGCCCGCTCATGGAAGCTGCCAGTTACCCCGCCTGGACCCAGCAATTGATCCAGGACTGCAGCGAGAGCAAGCGCCGCGTCGTGGAGCATGAGCTGTACCAGCGCATGCGCGATAACAAACTCAGTGCCAAAGTCATGCGTCAGTATCTGATTGGCGGCTGGCCGGTGGTTGAACAGTTCGCCCTGTACATGGCGCAAAACCTGACCAAGACCCGTTTTGCCCGCCATCCCGGCGAAGACATGGCGCGTCGCTGGCTGATGCGCAATATCCGGGTCGAGCTCAATCATGCCGATTACTGGGTGCACTGGAGCCGGGCCCATGGCGTGACCCTGGAAGACCTGCAGGCCCAGCAAGTACCGCCAGAGCTGCATGCCTTGAGCCATTGGTGCTGGCATACCAGTTCTGCCGATTCCCTGATCGTGGCCATTGCCGCCACCAACTACGCCATTGAAGGGGCCACGGGCGAGTGGTCGGCGCTGGTGTGTTCCAACGGCATCTATGCCGCGGCGTTCCCGGAAGAGGATCGCAAACGTGCCATGAAGTGGCTGAAGATGCATGCCCAGTACGACGACGCCCATCCCTGGGAAGCGCTGGAAATCATCGTCACCCTGGCAGGGCTGAACCCGACCAAGGCCCTGCAGGCCGAGCTGCGTCAGGCCATCTGCAAGAGCTATGACTATATGTACCTGTTCCTGGAACGCTGCATGCAGCAGGAAAAGACTGCGGTGACCCGCGAGCGCCTGGCACTGGCCGAAGGCTGAGTCAGGGAATGTCGGGCGCTTCGATTGCCGCGCACGCTGGGCGTATGGGGTGATGAAGTTGCCCGTGCATCAACGGGGCAGGGCGCTACCTTGTGCTCAGCCCGCCATTGCCAGGCGGTTGCGCCCTTCGCGCTTGGCCACGTACAGCGCGCTGTCGGCGCGTCGCAACAGGCTTTCTGCGGATTCTCCCGGTAGCAGAGTCGAACACCCCAGGCTTACGGTAAGTTCGATCGGCTGACCATCGGCCCGGTAGTCCTGGGCCTGGGCGGCATGGCGCAGACGCTCGCCCACCATCGCCGCGGCTTCGCGCCCGGTGTTGGACAGCAGGATCAAGAACTCTTCCCCGCCAAAGCGAAACACCATGTCGACATTGCGCAATTGCCCCTTGATTGCCGCGGCAACGGCCTTGAGAACTTGATCGCCGGCGCTGTGGCCGTGGTTGTCGTTGATGCGCTTGAAGTGATCGATGTCCAGCATCAGCAGCGACAGTGGAAGCAGGTGACGACGGGCCATTTCGATTTCCCGTTGCAGGGTCTGGTCCATGGCGATGCGATTGCCGGTATCAGTCAGCGGATCCCGCAGGGCACTGCGAGTGGCGGCGCGATACAGCAGGGCATTGCGCATCGGGTACAGCAGGGTCGAGAGCAGCGATTCCAGGGAGCCCTGTTCTGATTCGCTGAAGCGCTGGTTGCGGCGAAAGATCAGCTCGCCCATCGGTTCGCCTTCGTGGCTCAGGCTGTAGCTGATGGAGTGATGGCCGCGCTGGCCGAACTCCAGGCGCAGGTCGCTCGGAGTGTGCTGGTACTGCAGGGCATCCAGGGGGACCAGGCGCTGAACCTCACGAAAGAACAGGCCCAGGATGCGTTGCGGTTCAAGGCTGGTCTGCAGCTGCAGGCCCAGTTGCTGGCGCAACTGGGCGAGGCTGATGGGCTGCTTGATCAGTGGCGACTGCTGGCCAAAGCCCAGGCGTTGCAATTTGGCGCTATCGAAGTCAATTGCGTTGGTCTGGGTCGGTGTTTTCATCTGAGCTTGAGCCCCCTGAGCACTGTGTACGGTCTAACTGCCTGGGTGAGAGCGGCTCAGAGCTGCGCGTCATACTGTTCCATCAGTCCCGTAGGACAACGCGCATATTTTAGGCCGTCTCGCCTGTGGCTATAAAGCCCTCAGCGCAAGCCGTTTTCCACAGCGTCAATGCACTGTGTATTGAGTGTCGTTAGAGCGAAACTCGTGCCATTCGGTTCATATTGGGAAAACTTGTTTGGATTCAGCAGCTTGGGTTTCGGCGTAAAAAGGCTGTCGTCAAAAATGACATTTGTTTGGCTTGAAACCTACGCGGGGTAGGCATTGCCGAGGCGTCGCGACGGTATTCCGTCGCGACGAACGGGAGGGGGTATTACTGCGCGTCGAAGGCTTGACCGTTGATCCCGGTGCTGTCCGGCCCCATCAGGTACAGATAGACCGGCATGATTTCTTCCGGGGTCGGATTGTTGCTGGGGTTTTCTCCCGGGTAGGCCTGGGCCCGCATGCTGGTGCGGGTGGCGCCTGGGTTGATGCTGTTGGCACGCACCGGAGCCACGGTGTCCAGCTCGTCGGCCAGGGTCTGCATCAAGCCTTCGGTGGCGAATTTCGACACGCCGTAGGCGCCCCAGTAAGCCCGGCCCTTGCGGCCAACGCTGCTGGAGGTGAAGACCACCGAAGCATCCTGGGACAGCTTGAGCAGGGGCAGCAGGGTGCTGGTAAGCATGAACATGGCGTTGACGTTGACCTGCATCACACGCATGAAGTTCTCCCCGGAGAGCTGCTCCAGAGGCGTGCGCGGGCCGATGATCGAGGCGTTGTGCAACAGGCCGTCGAGGTGGCCGAACTCGGTTTCGATCATGGCCGCCAATTCGTCGTACTGGTGCGGCAGGGCGGTTTCCAGGTTGAACGGGATTACCGCCGGCTGCGGATGGCCGGCCGCCTCGATGGCGTCGTAGACCTCGGTCAGGTTGGCTTCGGTCTTGCCCAGCAGCAGCACGGTGGCGCCATGAGCGGCAAAGGTCTTGGCGGCGGCGGCGCCGATGCCACGACCGGCGCCGGTGACCAGAATGACCCGGTCCTTGAGCAGTTCTGGGCGAGCGGAATAATCAAACATAAAAGGCCTCAACAGAAATTGGATCGTCCCCGGCGCTTAGCCGGGCATGCCGCTGCTCAGCAGCTGCACAGCGCGTTGTCCAGAACCTGGCGCAGTTCCAGCGGGTGACTGACCACCACGTCGGCGCCCCAGTGCCGTGGGTTGTCGTCCGGATGGATATAGCCATAGGTCACCGCAGCGGTCCTGGTGCCCGCATCGCGGCCGGATTCGATATCGCGCAGGTCGTCGCCGACAAACAGCACGCTGGACGGGGCCAGGTCGAGCATCTTGCACGCCAGGATCAGCGGTTCGGGGTCGGGCTTGCTGTTCTTCACGTGGTCAGGGCAGATCAGCAGTGCCGAGCGCTCGGCCAGCCCCAGTTGCTGCATGATCGGCTCGGCGAAGCGCAGCGGCTTGTTGGTGACCACGCCCCAGACCAAGTGGGCCTTTTCGATATCTGCCAGCAGCTCGGCCATGCCGTCGAAGAGCTTGCTGTGCACGGCGCAATGCTTGAGGTAGCGCTCGAGAAACTCCAGGCGCAGTTCTTCGAAGCCCGGGGATTCGGGGTCCATGGAGAAGGTCACCGCCACCATGGCGCGGGCGCCGCCGGAGATCTCGTCGCGAATGTGCTGGTCGGCGATGGGCGGCAGGCCGCGATCACGGCGCATGCCCTGGCACACCGCGATGAAGTCCGGAGCGGTATCGAGCAGGGTGCCATCCATGTCGAAGAGAACGGCTCTGATAGCCATGTCTTACTCCTCTCGCAGGGTCTGGATCATGTAGTTGACGTCCACGTCCGGGGCCAGCTTGTAGTGCTTGGTCAGCGGGTTGTAGGTCAGGCCGATGATGTCCTTGACGGTGAGGCCGGCAGAGCGGCTCCAGGCACCGAGCTCGGATGGGCGGATGAACTTCTTGAAGTCGTGGGTGCCGCGCGGCAGCAGCTTCATGATGTATTCAGCGCCGATGATGGCGAACAGGTAGGCCTTGGGGTTGCGGTTGATGGTGGAGAAGAACACCTGGCCACCGGGCTTGACCATGCGGAAGCAGGCGCGAATCACCGACGAAGGGTCCGGCACGTGCTCGAGCATTTCCAGGCAGGTGACCACGTCGAATTGCTCGGGCATTTCCTCGGCCAGGGCCTCGGCAGTGATCTGCCGGTACTCGACGTTGACGCCGGATTCCAGCTGGTGCAATTGCGCCACGGCCAGCGGGGCCTCGCCCATGTCGATGCCGGTCACGGTAGCGCCGCGCTGGGCCATGGCTTCGCTGAGGATGCCGCCGCCGCAGCCGACGTCGAGGACTTTCTTGCCCGCCAGGCCGACCCGTTCGTCGATCCAGTTTACCCGCAGGGGGTTGATGTCGTGCAGGGGCTTGAACTCGCTTTCACGGTCCCACCAGCGATGGGCCAGGGCTTCGAATTTGGCGATTTCAGCGTGGTCGACGTTGCTCATGGGTAGTGCTCCAAAGCTAGAAAATTCTCTGTCGGGCCTCGAGCCTGTGCTCAAGGCCCGGGTTATGGGTGGTGGCCGCTGATGCGCCGGGCCCAGTCGCGGGCGGTAGCGCCCAGCTGATGCTCGTCCAGGCGGGTCAGGCGTCGGTCATCCAGCAGTTGCTTGCCGGCGACCCATACATGTTTCACGCAGTCTCGGCCGGTGGCGTAGATCAGTTGCGACACCGGGTCGTAGATCGGCTGCTGGGCCAGGCCGGACAGGTCGAAGGCTGTCAGGTCTGCGGCCTTGCCGATTTCCAGGGAGCCCACTTGGCTTTCCAGGCCCATGGCCCTGGCGCCGTTGAGGGTAGCCATGCGCAGTGCGCGATGGGCATCCAGGGCGGTAGCCGACCCGGCCACGGCCTTGGCCAGCAGCGCGGCGGTACGGGTTTCCCCCAGCAGGTCCAGGTCGTTGTTGCTGGCGGCGCCATCGGTGCCTACCGCCACGTTGACTCCGGCCTGCCACAGACGTTCTACAGGGCAGAAGCCGCTGGCCAGTTTCAGGTTGGATTCCGGGCAGTGAATGACGCTGGTGTTGGTTTCTACCAGTAAAGCCAGGTCGTCATCGCTGATTTGGGTCATATGAACGGCCTGGAAGCGTGGTCCCAGCAGGCCCAGGCGAGCCAGGCGCGCCAGCGGTCGCTCACCGTGCTGTTCCACGGATTGCTGCACCTCATGGGCGGTCTCATGTACATGCATGTGGATCGCAGCGTCGAGTTCTTCGGCAATGATCCGGATTTTTTCCAGGTTCTCGTCGCCAACGGTGTAGGGTGCATGAGGGCCGAAGGTGATGTTGATCCGCGGATGATGCTTGAGATCGCCGAACAGCTCTACGCCCTGGCGGATGGCTTCGTCGGCATTCTGGGCACCGGGAATCGGGAAGTCGAGAATGGGGATGGCGACCTGTGCTCGCATGCCGCTGTTGTGCACCCGCTCACTGGCAACCTTCGGGAAGAAGTACATGTCCGAGAAACAGGTGATCCCACCCTTGATCTGCTCGGCGATGGCCAGGTCGGTGCCGTCGCGGACGAAGGCTTCATCCACCCACTTGGCTTCGGCGGGCCAGATGTGCTTTTCCAGCCAGGTCATCAGCGGCAGGTCATCGGCCAGGCCGCGAAACAGGGTCATGGCGGCGTGCCCGTGGGCGTTGATCAGGCCCGGGGTGAGCAGCGTGTCGGGCAGTTCGCGGATTTCCGTGGCGCGATACTTCAAGGCCTCGGCGCGTGGGCCGATGAACACGATGTGCCCGTCGCGGATGCCCAGGCCGTGTTCCCTGAGGACGACGCCGGCCGGCTCCACCGGCACCAGCCAGGTCGGGAGCAGCAGCAGGTCGAGCGCAATGTCGCGGTTCGGCATCGAGTATCGGTCCAAGGCTTTATATAAAAGGATGGCGAAGTATACCCGAGCGTCCTGGCAGGGGGATCGCTATAATCGGCGGCTTTTGTTCATGAGTGCGGGGTGAGGGATGCGCGATCGTCTGTTGGCTGCGGAGAAAGTCAGGGCCATTGAATGGCGGGATAGCACTCTGTACCTGCTCGATCAGCGGGCCTTGCCTTTCGAGGAGTCCTGGATTGCCTATGACAGCGCCGCTGGAGTGGCCGAGGCGATTCGCTCGATGGTGGTCTGTGGGGCGCCGGCCATTGGCATCAGTGCTGCCTACGGCCTGGTTCTGGCAGCACGTGGACGATCTGTCGCAGGTGGCGACTGGTTTACGGCGCTGGAAGAGGATTTCACCTTGCTGGCGGATGCCGCTCCTGCGGCGGTGAATCTGTCCTGGGCGCTCAATCGCATGCGCGAGCGCCTGGAGCGGGTCAGGGAACATGCTGATCCGTTGGCAGCGCTGGAAGCTGAAGCCCTGGCCATTCATGAGAGCGATCGCGAAGCCAACCTGACCATGGCTCAGCTGGGTGTGGACCTGATCCGGCGGCATCAGGGCAACCCCCAGGCCCTGTTGACTCACAGCAATACCGGCGCCCTGGCCACCGGTGGCTTCGGCACGGCCCTGGGGGTGATTCGCGCGGCCTGGCTGGAAGGTATGGTGGAGCGGGTCTACGCCGATGAAACCCGGCCCTGGCTGCAGGGTTCGCGCCTGACGGCCTGGGAGCTGGCCAGCGAAGGCATTCCGGTAACGGTAAATGTCGATGCAGCCGCCGCGCACATCATGAAGACCAAGGGCGTGACCTGGGTCGTGGTGGGGGCGGACCGTATCACTGCCAATGGCGATGTAGCGAACCAGGTTGGCACTTACCAGCTGGCGGTCAATGCCATGCACCACGGTGTTCGCTTCATGGTGGTGGCGCCCAGTTCGAGCATCGACATGAGCCTTGCCAGCGGTGATGACATTCCCTTGGCAGAGCGGGCGGGCGAGGAGTTGCTGGAGATCGCGGGCAAGCGCATGGGGGAGGGGGTAGAGGGCTTCAATCCGTTGTTCGATGTCACGCCAGCGGACCTGATCGATGCCATCGTCACCGAGAAGGGCGTTGTCGAGCGGCCGGACACGGCCAAGATGGCGCAATTGATGTGCCGCAAGCGCTTGCACTGACGAGTGTCCGGGCAAGTCGTTGGTGCCAGCTTCCCGGGAAAGCTGTCAGCTCAGTAAAAAGCGCTTAATTATGTGCGAATTTGGCCTCTGAGCCCCTCTCGTCTCTTATCAGGCTGTCACCGGTCAACTAACTATGCTCCATGCGCGTCAGAGGGATAGGTGCGTGGCGGCGATTGTGATAACATCCGGCGGTTTCCAAGGTGGTCCGACGCGGCTGCCTTCACTGCGCAAATCCATGGCATAACTTGTTGATTTGTCGTAAGTCGGTGCATGGCACTAGGCCTGCAGCGGCGAGCTTCGTTCGTCCCATATGGATGTGACGAAGTTTCACCAGAAAAAGGAATCAGGCTTCTCATGGGCGAACTGGCCAAAGAAATCCTCCCGGTCAATATCGAAGACGAGCTGAAACAGTCCTACCTCGACTACGCGATGAGCGTAATCGTCGGGCGGGCACTGCCTGATGCGCGCGATGGCTTGAAGCCCGTGCACCGGCGTGTGCTGTACGCGATGAGCGAGCTCGGTAACGACTGGAACAAGCCGTACAAGAAATCTGCCCGTGTTGTCGGTGACGTGATCGGTAAGTATCACCCGCACGGTGATACCGCGGTGTACGACACCATCGTTCGTATGGCCCAGCCATTCTCCCTGCGCTACCTGCTGGTAGACGGCCAGGGTAACTTCGGTTCGGTCGACGGCGACAACGCGGCGGCCATGCGATACACCGAAGTTCGCATGACCAAGCTGGCGCACGAGCTGCTGGCCGACCTGCACAAGGAAACCGTGGACTGGGTGCCGAACTACGACGGCACCGAGATGATCCCGGCGGTCATGCCGACCAAGATCCCCAACCTGCTGGTCAACGGTTCCAGCGGTATCGCCGTGGGCATGGCGACCAACATTCCTCCGCACAACCTCGGTGAAGTCATCGATGGTTGCCTGGCGCTGATCGACAATCCCGAGCTGACTGTCGACGAGCTGATGCAGTACATCCCCGGCCCGGATTTCCCGACCGCGGCGATCATCAACGGTCGCGAAGGCATCATCGAGGCCTATCGCACCGGCCGTGGCCGCATCTATATGCGTGCCCGCTCGATCATCGAAGACATCGACAAGGTTGGCGGCCGCCAGCAGATCGTCATCACCGAGCTGCCTTACCAACTGAACAAGGCGCGGTTGATCGAGAAGATCGCCGAGCTGGTGAAAGAGAAGAAACTCGAAGGCATCACTGAACTGCGCGATGAGTCCGACAAGGACGGTATGCGCGTCGTGATCGAGCTGCGTCGTGGCGAAGTGCCTGAGGTGATCCTCAATAACCTCTACGCCCAGACCCAGCTGCAAGCGGTGTTCGGCATCAACATCGTGGCGCTGATCGACGGCCGTCCGCGGATCCTCAATCTCAAGGATCTGCTGGAAGCCTTCGTTCGTCACCGTCGTGAAGTCGTTACCCGGCGTACCGTGTTCGAGCTGCGCAAGGCTCGTGAGCGTGGCCACATCCTTGAAGGCCAGGCCGTTGCCCTGTCCAACATCGATCCGGTGATCGCCCTGATCAAGGCCTCGCCGACGCCGTCGGAAGCCAAGGAAGCGCTGATCAGCACCCCTTGGGAGTCCAGCGCGGTCATGACCATGGTCGAGCGTGCCGGTGCGGATTCCTGCCGTCCGGAAAACCTTGATCCGCAATACGGTCTGCGCGACGGCAAGTACTTCCTGTCCCCGGAACAGGCACAAGCCATTCTGGAGTTGCGCCTGCACCGCCTGACTGGCCTGGAGCACGAAAAGCTGCTGGCCGAGTACCAGGAGATCCTCAACCAGATCGGCGAGCTGATCCGCATCCTCAATAGCGCCACGCGCCTGATGGAAGTGATCCGCGAAGAGCTGGAAGTGATCCGCGCTGAATACGGCGACGTGCGCCGCACCGAGATTCTCGATGCCCGCCTCGACCTGACCCTGGGTGACATGATCCCGGAAGAAGAGCGTGTGGTGACCATTTCCCACGGCGGCTACGCCAAGACCCAGCCGCTGGCAGCCTACCAGGCCCAGCGTCGTGGCGGTAAAGGCAAGTCGGCCACAGGCGTCAAGGATGAGGACTACATCGCTCACCTGCTGGTTGCCAACAGCCACACCACGCTGCTGCTGTTCTCCAGCAAGGGCAAGGTGTACTGGCTGAAGACTTATGAAATTCCTGAAGCATCCCGTGCCGCACGCGGTCGTCCGCTGGTCAACCTGCTACCGCTGGATGAGGGTGAATACATCACCACCATGCTGCCGGTAGAGGAGTACACCGAAGGTCACTACATCTTCATGGCGACCGCCAACGGCACCGTGAAGAAGACCCCGCTGGAGTCCTTCAGCCGCCAGCGCAGCGTGGGCCTGATCGCTCTGGAGCTGGACGAAGGCGACGTGCTGATCAGTGCCGCCATCACCGATGGCGAGCGTGAAGTCATGCTGTTCTCCGACGGAGGCAAGGTCACTCGCTTCAAGGAGTCCGACGTGCGCGCCATGGGCCGTACCGCTCGCGGTGTGCGCGGCATGCGCCTGGCGGAAGGTCAGAAGCTGATTTCCATGCTGATTCCGGAAGAAGGCAGCCAGATCCTCACCGCCTCCGAGCGTGGTTTCGGCAAGCGTACCGCCATTGGCGAGTTCCCCGAGTACAAGCGTGGCGGCCAGGGCGTTATCGCCATGGTCAGCAACGAGCGTAACGGTCGCCTGGTTGGCGCGGTGCAGGTGCTGGATGGTGAGGAGATCATGCTGATTTCCGATCAGGGCACCCTGGTGCGTACCCGTGTCGACGAAGTGTCGAGCCTGGGCCGTAACACTCAAGGCGTGACTCTGATCAAGCTGGCCAGCGATGAAACCCTGGTGGGCCTGGAGCGGGTGCAGGAGCCATCGGAAATCGAGGGCGAAGAGTTCGAAGGTGAAGAGGGTGCTGAATTCGAGGGAGCCGTGCTGGATGCGGTTGCCGATACCGATGAGGCAGCCGAAGGCCAACAGGCAGACGCCGCAGGCGAAGAAGAGTCGCAAGACTAAATAAATCGTAGCAGGGCAGAGTGTTTGCTCTGTCCGCTACCGTGAATGCATAGCGAGAGTGGATGTGAGCAAACGAGCCTATAACTTCTGCGCAGGTCCCGCTGCGCTACCTGAAGCTGTCCTGTTGCGTGCCCAGGCCGAATTGCTGGATTGGCATGGCAAGGGCCTGTCGGTCATGGAAATGAGCCATCGCAGCGATGAGTTCGTTTCCATTGCCACCAAGGCCGAGCAGGATCTGCGTGATCTGCTGAATATCCCCTCGAACTATAAAGTGCTGTTTCTGCAAGGCGGCGCCAGCCAGCAATTTGCCCAGATCCCACTGAACCTGCTGCCCGAGGGTGGCAAGGCCGACTATGTCGACACCGGTATCTGGTCGCAGAAAGCCATTGAAGAAGCCTCCCGCTACGGGCAGGTGAATGTGGCGGCCACTGCCAAGCCTTACGACTATTTCGCAATTCCCGGCCAGAACGAATGGCAGCTGTCGCCAGATGCGGCCTACGTGCACTACGCGCCGAACGAAACCATTGGCGGCCTGGAATTCAACTGGATCCCGGAAACCGGCGACGTTCCCCTGGTGGCCGACATGTCGTCCGACATCCTCTCGCGCCCTGCGGATATCTCCCGTTTCGGCATGATCTACGCTGGCGCGCAGAAGAATATCGGCCCCAGCGGCATCCTGGTGAACATCATTCGCGAAGACCTGCTGGGGCGTGCCCGTTCGCTGTGCCCGACCATGCTCGACTACAAGGTCGCGGCGGACAACGGCTCGATGTACAACACGCCGCCGACCCTGGCCTGGTATCTGTCCGGCCTGGTGTTCGAATGGCTCAAGGAGCAGGGCGGGGTTGAAGCCATCGCCAAGCTCAATGAGGCCAAGCAGCGCACCCTGTACGATTTCATCGACGCCAGCGGCCTGTACAGCAACCCGATCAACAAGACCGACCGCTCCTGGATGAACGTGCCGTTCCGTCTGGCCGACGATCGCCTGGACAAACCGTTCCTGGTGGGCGCCGAGGCTCGCGGCCTGTTGAACCTCAAGGGCCACCGCTCGGTGGGTGGCATGCGCGCTTCCATCTACAACGCCGTGGACATCAACGCAGTCAATGCGCTGGTGGCCTACATGGCGGAGTTCGAGAAGGAACACGGCTGATGTCTGAGCAAGAACTCAAGGCCCTGCGCCTGCGTATTGACGCCCTGGACGAGAAGGTCCTGGAGCTGATCAGTGAGCGCGCGCGCTGTGCCCAGGAAGTGGCGCGGGTCAAGATGGGCTCTCTCGCCGAAGGCGAAGTGCCGGTATTCTATCGTCCCGAGCGTGAAGCCCAGGTGCTCAAGCGGGTGATGGAGCGCAACCAGGGGCCGCTGGGCAATGAAGAGATGGCGCGCTTGTTCCGCGAAATCATGTCTTCGTGCCTGGCCCTGGAGCAGCCATTGAAAGTGGCCTACCTCGGTCCTGAAGGTACCTTCACCCAAGCTGCGGCCATGAAGCACTTCGGTCATGCGGTGATCAGCAAGCCGATGGCGGCGATCGACGAGGTGTTCCGTGAAGTGGCGGCCGGCGCCGTGAACTTCGGCGTGGTGCCGGTGGAAAACTCCACCGAGGGTGCGGTGAACCACACTCTCGACAGCTTCCTCGAGCACGACATGGTGATCTGCGGTGAAGTCGAACTGCGTATTCACCATCATCTGCTGGTGGGCGAGAACACCAAGACCGACAGCATCAGTCGCATCTATTCCCATGCCCAGTCGCTGGCCCAGTGCCGCAAGTGGCTGGACGCCCATTACCCGAATGTCGAGCGCGTGGCGGTGTCCAGCAACGCCGAGGCGGCCAAGCGGGTCAAGGGCGAGTGGAATTCGGCGGCGATCGCCGGCGACATGGCGGCAGGCCTGTATGGCCTGACGCGCCTGGCAGAGAAAATCGAGGATCGTCCGGACAACTCCACGCGCTTTTTGATGATCGGTAATCAGGAAGTGCCGCCGACCGGCGACGACAAGACCTCGATCATCGTGTCCATGAGCAACAAGCCCGGTGCCTTGCACGAGCTGTTGGTGCCATTCCACGACAATGGCATCGACCTGACGCGAATCGAGACCCGACCTTCGCGCAGTGGTAAATGGACCTATGTGTTCTTCATCGACTTCGTCGGCCACCACCGTGATCCGTTGGTCAAGGGTGTGCTGGAAAAGATCAGTCAGGAAGCAGTAGCACTCAAGGTGCTGGGTTCCTACCCGAAAGCGGTTCTCTGAGGCTTTAACAATGAGTGGCGACTTCCTCGCACTGGCACAACCAGGCGTGCAACAACTTTCGCCTTACGTTCCGGGCAAGCCCGTGGACGAACTGGCCCGTGAGCTGGACATCGATCCGGCCACCATCGTCAAGCTGGCGAGCAATGAAAACCCGCTGGGCGCCAGCCCCAAGGCCCTGGCGGCGATTCGTGACGAGCTTGCCGAGCTGACCCGTTATCCGGATGGCAATGGTTTTGCCCTCAAGTCCCTGCTGGCCGAGCGCTGCGGCGTGGAAATCGACCAGGTGACCCTGGGCAACGGTTCCAACGACATTCTGGAGCTGGTGGCTCGTGCCTACCTGGCGCCTGGCTTGAGTGCGGTGTTCAGCGAGCACGCATTTGCCGTCTACCCCATCGTTACCCAGGCTGTCGGAGCCCAGGCTCGCGTGGTTCCGGCCAAGAACTGGGGGCATGACCTGCCAGCCATGCTCAAGGCGATCGATGATCGGACCCGCGTGGTGTTCATCGCCAACCCGAACAACCCGACCGGTACCTGGTTCGGTGCCGGGGAGCTGGACGAGTTTTTGCAAGATGTACCGGCCCACGTACTGGTGGTGCTGGACGAGGCCTATATCGAGTACGCCGAAGGCAGCGACCTGCCGGATGGCCTGGACTTCCTGGCGGCCTACCCCAACCTGCTGGTTTCGCGAACCTTCTCCAAGGCCTATGGCCTGGCAGCCCTGCGGGTCGGTTATGGGCTGTCGACCCCGGTGGTGGCGGATGTGCTGAACCGTGTGCGCCAGCCTTTCAACGTCAACAGCCTGGCCTTGGCTGCGGCTTGCGCCGCACTTGAGGATGTGGACTACCTGGCCGAGAGTCGTCGTCTGAACGAGGCCGGCATGCAGCAGTTGGAGGCGGGGTTCGGTGATCTGGGCCTGAGCTGGATTCCTTCCAAGGGCAATTTCATTGCCGTGGACCTGGGGCGTGAGGCTGCGCCGATCTTCCAGGGGTTGTTGCGCGAGGGGGTGATCGTGCGTCCGGTGGCCAACTACGGCATGCCAAATCATTTGCGCATCACCATCGGCCTGCCGGCGGAAAATACTCGTTTCCTTGAGGCCTTGGCCAAGGTTCTGGCCCGTGCTTGATGTCATTCCAATGCAATCTGCTGTGCCTATGATCGGTCGCCTGGTGGTGATCGGCCTGGGGTTGATTGGCGGTTCCTTTGCCAAGGGTTTGCGTGAAAGTGGCCTGTGTCGTGAGGTAGTCGGTGTCGATCTGGATCCGCAGTCCCGCCAGTTGGCGGTCGAACTGGGGGTGGTGGATCGCTGTGAAGAAGATCTGGTCCTGGCTTGCCAGGGCGCCGATGTGATTCAACTGGCGGTGCCGATCCTGGCTATGGAAAAGCTGCTGGCTCTGCTTGCCGGCATGGATCTGGGCCAAGCGGTGCTGACCGATGTCGGCAGCGCCAAAGGCAATGTGGTGCGCGCTGCACAAGAAGCTTTTGGCGGCATGCCTGCACGCTTTGTCCCGGGGCACCCCATTGCGGGCTCCGAGCAGAGTGGTGTGGAAGCCTCCAACGCGCAGCTGTTTCGTCGGCACAAGGTGATCCTGACGCCTCTGGAGCAGACTGATGCCGCGGCGCTGGACCTGGTCGACAGGCTTTGGCGTGAGCTGGGGGCGGATGTCGAGCACATGCAGGTCGAGCGTCACGATGAAGTCCTGGCGGCGACCAGCCATTTGCCGCACCTGCTGGCGTTCGGTCTGGTCGATTCCCTGGCCAAGCGCAGTGAAAATCTCGATATCTTCCGTTACGCTGCGGGCGGGTTCCGCGATTTCACGAGAATCGCCGGCAGCGACCCGGTCATGTGGCACGACATCTTCCTTGCCAATCGCGAGGCGGTACTGCGCACACTCGATACATTTCGCAACGACCTCGACGCTCTGCGTGATGCGGTCGATGCAGGGGACGGGCATCAATTGTTGGGCGTATTCACTCGCGCCCGGGTTGCCCGCGAGCATTTCGGTAAAATCCTGGCCCGCCGGGCCTATGTGGACGCTATGAACTCCAACGATCTGATTTTCCTGGCAAATCCTGGTGGCCGCCTGTCTGGGCGGATTCGTGTACCGGGCGACAAGTCGATTTCTCACCGCTCGATCATGCTTGGCTCGCTGGCTGAGGGCACCACTGAAGTGGAAGGTTTCCTCGAGGGCGAAGATGCTCTGGCAACCTTGCAGGCTTTCCGCGACATGGGCGTGGTCATCGAAGGGCCGCATCATGGTCGTGTGACCATTCATGGTGTTGGCTTGCACGGCTTGAAGCCGGCTCCAGGGCCGATCTACCTGGGGAACTCCGGTACCTCGATGCGCCTGTTGTCGGGCTTGCTGGCTGCACAAAGCTTCGACAGCACGTTGACTGGCGATCCGTCCCTGTCCAAGCGTCCGATGAATCGTGTGGCGAACCCGCTGCGGGAAATGGGCGCGGTCATTGAGACGGCTGCCGAGGGTCGCCCGCCGATGGTGATTCGTGGCGGTCACAAGCTCAAGGGGCTGACCTACACCTTGCCGATGGCCAGTGCGCAGGTTAAGTCCTGCCTGTTGTTGGCAGGTTTATATGCCGAAGGGAAAACCACGGTCACCGAGCCGGCTCCGACCCGTGACCATACCGAGCGCATGCTGCGTGGCTTCGGCTACTCCGTGAGTGTCGATGGCGCCACGGCTTCGGTCGAGTCCGGCGGCAAGCTCAAGGCAACCCATATTGAGGTGCCTGCGGACATTTCTTCCGCGGCGTTCTTCCTGGTGGCTGCATCCATTGCCGAAGGTTCCGAACTGGTGCTGGAGCACGTGGGGATCAACCCGACCCGTACAGGTGTGATCGATATCCTGCGGTTGATGGGCGCTGACATTCGCCTGGAAAACCAGCGCGAAGTGGGTGGCGAGCCGGTTGCCGATCTGCATGTGCGCGCCGCCAAGCTCAAGGGGATCGAGATTCCCGAAGAGTTGGTACCGCTGGCAATCGATGAGTTCCCTGTGTTGTTCGTCGCGGCCGCTTGCGCCGAAGGGCGCACGGTGCTGCGTGGCGCTGAAGAACTACGGGTCAAGGAGTCTGACCGTATCCAGGTGATGGCTGATGGCCTGCTGACCCTGGGGGTCAAGTGCGAACCGACCCCGGACGGCATCATCATCGAGGGTGGCCAGATCGGTGGCGGGGAGGTTCATGGGCATGGTGACCACCGTATCGCCATGGCGTTCAGTGTTGCCTCGCTGCGCGCCAACGCGCCGATCCGCATTCATGACTGTGCCAACGTCGCGACCTCGTTCCCGAACTTCCTTGCGCTGTGCGCGCAGGTGGGGATCCGTGTCACGCAAGAGGCTCAGTCGTGAATATCAAGGCGCCGGTGATCACCATCGATGGGCCGAGTGGTTCGGGTAAGGGCACCATTGCTGGCAAGCTGGCCAAGCATCTGGGCTGGTGTCTGCTGGACTCCGGAGCGCTGTACCGGCTGCTGGCGTTCGCTGCGCGCAATCATGGCGTCGATCTGACCAATGAAGAGTCGCTGAAATTGTTGGCGGCTCACTTGGATGTGCAGTTTCTCGGAGCTACTGAGAACCATCCGCAGCGGATCATTCTTGAGGGTGATGACGTGACGGATGACCTGCGCAACGAGCAGGTCGGGGCCTGGGCTTCTCAGGTTGCGGCGTTGCCTGCTGTGCGAGACGCCCTGCTGCAGCGTCAGCGTGCCTTTCAGGAGCCGCCGGGGTTGGTTGCCGATGGCCGCGACATGGGAACCGTGGTGTTTCCCGACGCTCCGTTGAAGATTTTCCTGACTGCCAGTGCCGAGGAGCGTGCTCGTCGCCGTTACTTGCAGTTGAAGGGAAAGGTCGATGGTGTTAGTCTGTCGAGTCTGCTAGATGAGATCCGTGCGCGTGATGAGCGCGATACCCAGCGAGCGGTGGCCCCGCTCAAGCCGGCGGCTGACGCTATACAGCTGGATTCCACGGAGTTGTCCATCGATCAGGTGTTGCAACGCATCTTGAGTGAAATCACCATTCGCGATATCGCCGGGTGAACAAGAAGGATTGCAGGGGACCAGTCATAGTCCTGCGATCGTTCTTTTATATGAACGTAACCCACATCGTCTGGGATGTGGCAGATGGGCGGATTCTTCGCCCTTATCAACAGGAATTAAAATGAGCGAAAGCTTTGCGGAACTCTTTGAAGAAAGCCTAAAAACCCTGAACCTTCAGGCAGGCTCCATCATCACCGGTGTTATCGTCGACATCGACTACCAAGCGCGTTGGGTAACCGTTCACGCTGGTCTGAAGTCTGAAGCGCTGATCCCGCTTGAGCAGTTCTACAACGATGCTGGCGAACTGTCCATCAATGTTGGTGATGAAGTTCACGTTGCTCTGGATTCGGTTGAAGACGGCTTTGGTGAAACCAAGCTCTCCCGTGAAAAAGCCAAGCGCGCTGAATGCTGGATCGTTCTGGAAGCAGCCTTCGCAGCCGAAGAAGTGGTCAAGGGCGTTATCAACGGTAAGGTTAAAGGCGGCTTCACTGTCGACGTTAACGGCATCCGTGCGTTCCTGCCAGGTTCTCTGGTTGACGTCCGTCCAGTGCGCGACACCACGCACCTGGAAGGCAAAGAGCTCGAGTTTAAAGTCATCAAACTCGACCAGAAGCGCAACAACGTTGTCGTTTCCCGCCGCAGCGTCCTCGAAGCCGAGAACTCCGCTGAGCGTGAAGCTCTGCTGGAATCCCTGCAGGAAGGTCAGCAAGTCAAAGGTATCGTCAAGAACCTCACCGATTACGGCGCATTCGTCGATCTGGGTGGCGTCGATGGCCTGCTGCACATCACCGACATGGCTTGGAAGCGTATCAAGCATCCTTCCGAAATCGTCAACGTTGGCGACGAGATCGATGTCAAGGTTCTGAAGTACGATCGCGAGCGCAATCGTGTTTCCCTGGGCCTGAAGCAACTGGGCGAAGATCCATGGGTTGCTATCAAGGCTCGTTACCCAGAAAGCACCCGCGTTACCGCTCGTGTAACCAACCTGACCGACTACGGCTGCTTCGCTGAGCTGGAAGAAGGCGTGGAAGGCCTGGTACACGTTTCGGAAATGGACTGGACCAACAAGAACATCCATCCTTCGAAAGTCGTACAAGTCGGCGACGAAGTGGAAGTTATGGTTCTGGACATCGACGAAGAGCGTCGTCGTATCTCCCTCGGCATCAAGCAGTGCAAGTCCAACCCATGGGAAGACTTCTCTGGCCAGTTCAACAAGGGCGATAAGATCTCCGGCACCATCAAGTCGATCACCGATTTCGGTATCTTCATTGGTCTGGACGGCGGCATCGACGGTCTGGTTCACCTGTCCGACATCTCCTGGAACGAAGTGGGCGAAGAAGCCGTACGCCGTTTCAAGAAGGGCGACGAGCTGGACACCGTTATCCTGTCGGTTGACCCAGAGCGCGAGCGTATCTCCCTGGGTATCAAGCAACTGGAAAGCGATCCGTTCTCCGAGTACGTTCAAGAGAACGACAAAGGCGCAATCGTTAAGGGTGTTGTAAAAGAAGTTGACGCCAAAGGCGCCATCATCACCCTGGCTAACGATATCGAAGCTACTCTGAAAGCCTCCGAAATCAGCCGTGACCGCATCGAAGATGCGCGTAACGTTCTGAAAGAAGGCGAAGAAGTTGAAGCCAAGATCATCAGCGTTGACCGTAAGAGCCGTGTAATCCAGCTCTCGATCAAGTCGAAAGACGTTGAAGACGAGAAAGAAGCTATCCAGAGCCTGCGCGACAAGCCAGCTGCTTCGGATATCGCTGCTGGTCCTACCACTCTGGGTGACCTGCTGCGTGCACAAATGGAAAAGCAGAACTAAGTTCTGTCAGACCATAAAAAGGGCGACTTCGGTCGCCCTTTTTTATGCCTGAAATTCGAGAAGCTCAGCGGAGTGCTGGGGAAACCAATCTGTGCAATGAGTTGTCTCTTTCTTAGGTGGGTTGGCTGCCGTGTCAGGGTCTAGGTACCCAATGGGTGCATTATTCAAGCAGCATAAGCTGCCTTAAGGAAGAGTATGAGCAGGTTGGGTGTAGTGGTTTTGATTCTTCTTTTGGCAGGGTGTACGACCAGTGTAAAGACCCACGCGGTGCGCGGGGTCAGTGGCATAGAGATCGACTGTTCGGGGCTGGGGTCGGATTGGGACAAATGCTACAAGCGTGCTGCACGTGAGTGTAAGGCCAATGGCTACAAGGTCATTACAAAATCCAGTGATGCCAAGGATGAGGAGGGGGATTATCCTTTCGGTTGGAATCCGGCGGGTTATCTGACTCGAACGATGTTGGTCATGTGTCGATAGGGCCGCTTTGTGTTTTTGTCACTGCATCTTCTGCAAAAAAAGGAGTTTGTATCAGTGTGGTAGATGGGCTGTTCAAAACCCTCAGAGCATGCTAAAACCTTTGAAGCACTGACCTAGCTGCTTGAAAAAGAAGGGAAAAATATGACGAAGTCGGAGTTGATCGAACGAATTGTCACCCATCAAGGGCTGCTCTCATCCAAGGATGTCGAGTTGGCGATAAAGACCATGCTTGAACAGATGTCACAGTGTCTGGCTACCGGTGATCGAATTGAGATTCGAGGATTTGGTAGTTTCTCTCTTCACTATCGTGCTCCTCGCGTAGGCAGAAATCCAAAAACTGGTCAATCAGTCAGTCTGGATGGCAAGTTTGTACCTCATTTCAAACCGGGTAAAGAGTTGAGAGATCGTGTCAATGAAGAAGAAATTTAAATAATGGAAGTTGCACTTAAAGTTATATGTCGCTCATTTTGAATTCTGTTTTTTGAAGTTGCGGATATATATTTTAAAATTCTAAGATAAATATTAAAGTTATCTCTGCTTGAATGTTGGTTAAGGGGGAGTATTCTATATATCTATAAGTGAATCTTGGTCCGGGAATGGCTAGTTATTATCAATGTGCTGCTCAGAGTCTTTAAATGGCTATAGAAACAGATCATTTTGAGGTTTTCTCCCCTATTCGAATAAAGCTCTTCACCTTGCTAAGGATTTTATGGTTTGAACGGTTGCTGTTTTTATTCAGTATATTAGTTGTGACGTTTATTTTTACTGTTTTCGCTTTTATTATCAAGCCCGCTTACGAAGCTCGAATTTTATTGTACCCACCAGGGGTTAGGGACGTTTCGATTATCGGTTATAGCTTTCTGAAAGATGAAGATACTATACGTGAAGCGATCGCTAAAATTTACTCTACATTTATTCGTAACGCTCGATCTGATAACTATCTTAGAGAGTTTTCTGGGAGCATATTCTGAGGTCGTCTAAAGTGAGCAAAAATATAAAATTAACTCAAGCATAAATAGCTATGAGGAGTTCTCAGAGAGAATCTCGTTTAATGAACTATTTATAAAGCGAGCTGCAGGAAATGATTCTAAAGATAATGAGACTCCTAAACCGGTTCTTGTGACTTTTAGAGGTCCTGAGGGAGAAGACTTGGTGTTTTTGCTGGGGGGTCATATGATCTTGTTATGAGGAAGACTGCAAGTGAGGTTGCGTCTAATATAAATGCAGATGCTGCTATGCGAGCTGGTTATTAGGCAAAACAAATTGATATTCGGCGAGAGGTTGAAGGGGAGGAAGCTGTAGATGATCTTAGGAGGGCGCTAGATGTCTCAAGTATATTTGCGTTGGGCTCTACACTAAATGGTACAGGGGCTTCGGTTTCGCTTAAGAAGAAAACTAATGAAGCAGGAAATGAAGAAAATAGAGACAAGGGTTTATTTGCTGACGAGCTTCGATATCTACTAGTTCAAAAAATATTTTATAGTTCAGTGGTTGTTGAGTCTGATGAATTATCAGTTTGTTTGAAAGACGGACCTATGGTCAGCATAGGTAATCCCATACACCCATAAAAAATGTTCATCATCCTGATTGAGGTTCTCGTAGGGGCGGGGTTAGGGGGGGGGCTCTGTCTGTTACTCTTTATCATTATAAGAAGTCGCTTTCGTGTGCATGATGAAGGGGCATCTCTCGCGCGATGAGCTTTTGCAGAGAGGAAGGGAGCGTGGAATTTTGACCATCCAAGGCTAAAAATAGTCCGTAAAGGTTAAGATTTTCCGATAGTTGTGTATAATTTAAATGTTATTGAGTGCAAGCCACATGTTGTGAAACTGGCGTAAGCTAGCTAACAGTTGCAGGATGCTGAAAAACTATTCGTATATGCTACGGAATCAAGATGATTTTATACTTTATGTGAAATATCTTTATTGTTGGGTGGTAACTTTTAAGTTATATGCTTGTAATGAGTTATAGATTGGTTAACTATTTTAAATAAATGTAAAAGTATTTTGGCTAAAGGATGTAAACGAAAAATGAATATCCCATTCAACAAGCCACCATATACTGGAAGTGAAGATCAGTATGTGATATCAGCTATGCGCAGTGATAAGATGTCCGGTGATGGAAAATTCACCATCCTTTGCCAAAAATGGTTTGAAGAAAGTTTGGGTTGCAAAAGAGCTCTATTAACCCCTTCCTGCACTCAAGCTTTAGAAATGGCTGCTTTGTTAATCGACATTCAGCCGGGTGATGAAGTAATTATGCCTAGCTATACTTTCGTAAGTACGGCGAATGCGTTTGCTCTTAGGGGGGCAAAAATTGTTTTTGTAGATATTCGTCCAGATACGATGAATATTGATGAGACGCTTATTGAAGCGGCTATCTCAAAGAATACCAAAGCCATAGTTCCAGTTCATTATGCCGGTGTTGCTTGTGAAATGGATACAATAATGGGTATAGCAAATCATTATGGGTTGTATGTGATTGAAGATGCCGCCCAGGGAATGACATCTTTCTATAAAGGAAGACCCTTAGGGACAATAGGGCATATGGCAGCTTATAGTTTTCATGAAACAAAAAACTATACAAGTGGTGGCGAAGGCGGCTTATTAATTATAAATGATGAAAGTTTTATACTCAGGGCTGAAGTCATTCGAGAGAAAGGGACGAATAGAAATCTATTTTTTCGAGGAATGATTGATAAGTATACTTGGGTGGATTTGGGCAGTAGTTACCTTCCTGGGGAACTTCAAGCAGCTTATCTGTATGGCCAGCTTGAAAAAGTTGAAGAAATAAAAGAGTCTAGGATTAAAACATGGAGATTTTTTTATGAAAATCTCAGTGAGCTTTCAGCTAATGGGAAGCTAGAGCTGCCTATAATTCCCGCAGAATGTATAAGTAATGCTCATATGTTTTACGTTAAGCTTCCTGATATTGGTATTAGGACAAAGGTCTTAGAGTATTTAAAGAATAATGGGATTGGTGCGGTATTCCACTATATTCCATTGCACTCTGCTCCAGCGGGTATTCGACTTGGTGCTTTTGTTGGTAAGGATAAATTTACAACATCTGAGAGCGAGCGTTTAATCAGACTTCCAATTTGGTATGGAATGACTGATCTCGAGAGAACTACTGTAGTGGATGCTGTCGTCGAGGCTGTCAATGCATGTTGCTAGTAATGCAAGTCGAATTTTAGTTAGTCGAAAACATGCATTACAGAGTGCTGCTTTAACTGTCGCCTCTCAAACATCTAAAATCGCAGTTGGTTTTATTTTGATAAAACTGATTGCGGTTTATTTAGGTGCTGGTGGTATGGGGTTGCTGGGTAACTTTATGAGTCTCGTTGCTATGCTATCTCTGATGGCCGGTGGCGGCATATCTAATGGAGTGATCAAATATGTAGCAGAGTATAAAAAACAACCTCGACGGTTGGCTGAGTTTATTGGTTCAGCAAAATTATACTCTCTTTTGTTTTGTACTTTTTTTTGTATAGTTGGAGTTTGTTTTTCGCAAGATATCTCGGGTTATATTTTTAAGAGCGAGGAATATTATAAAATAATAGTTTTTTTATTTTTTGCTCAGTTTGGTTTTGCATTTGTTAATCTAGTGTGCGGTGTCGCTAATGGGCTGCGTGATACTAAAACATATGCACTTATTCAGATATCAGGAAATGTTCTAGTTGTACCGATCAGCTGGTTCCTAATTGGATTTTATCAGCTGGTAGGTGCCGCAATTTCAATGGTTTTGATGTTTCTTATTTATTCAATTCCAGCATGTTTTTTTTATCGTAGGTCTTTTTTCTTTAGAGCCAAAATTAAAACAAAGATTAATGCGCTAGCTATAAGAAGGCTATCCGTTTTTACTTCCATGGCCCTGGTGGGAGCAGTGAGCGTACCTCTGATAGAAATACTAGTTCGGCAACAGATTATCAATCACATAGGCTATGCGTCAGCTGGAATATGGCAAGGGGCGATTAAAGTTTCAAGTGCATATATGGGTTTTTTTACCATATTCCTTGCAGTCTATTTTATGCCTACAATCTCAGGAAGTAATAATAGAAAAGAAATCGCAAGTTTAGTGTTGAGGTTCATGGCAGTCGTGATGTTTGTTTTTCTTTTTGGGGCGAGCATTTTCTTTTTATTAAGAGTGCAAATTATACCAATAATATTATCGAGTGATTTTGAGTCATTAGAGTCATTGATTAAGTATCAATTAATTGCGGATTTTTTTCGTGTTTCGACTTATGTTATCGGTTTTGTAGTTATAGCCAAGGCTGCACTGAAAATCTATATCGTAAGCGAATTGCTGCAGGGGATATTCTTTTTTAGTGCCAGCTCTATTTTTCTTAATTTGGGGCTCGGTCTAAAAGGTGTATTCCTAGCTACTTTGTTGATGAATATTGTATATTTTGTGGTTGCCGTATCAGGTTTTTTTCTCTATAGGAGAAGGGAAGTATAATGTTATCAGCTACTGTCGTCGTATCTTGCTACAATCAAGAGCGCTATATTGTAGAGTGTCTTGATAGTATCCTGTCGCAAGAAATAAATTTCGAGTGTGAAGTTATAGTCTCTGATGATTGTTCTACTGATAGAACTCAAGAGGTTCTTCTTGAGTACTCTCGTTTGCATGAGGGAAGACTCAAACTAAACCTCCGCTCAGAAAATGTAGGGCCTGCCTTAAACTATCTTGGTTTACACTCAATGGCTTCAGGCGACATCGTTTTCCATTTTGATGGTGATGATGTAATGCTCCCTGGAAAGTTAGCTCTTCAATATAAGGAGTTTCAGGAAGATGCTCAAGTCAATGTCGTCTTCCATAAAGCAGTATACTTTTCTGATGATGATAAATACTTGTCTGATACACAATTTCCAGACTCTGCCGAAAGATCAATAGATGTTTCGGGGGAGGAGCTTGCTCGTTGGGGGTCAGTTGCTGTCCATAGTTCGTATGCATATAGAAGAAGTTCAAGGAAAACGGTTATAAATCGTGAGTTTATGGAGTGGTTTTTTGCTATGGACTCTTTAATTCCCGAAGGAAAGGCTGTTTATATAAACCAAACTTTGGTTAAGTATAGATGCAATCCATCTGCGGGTTCGTATCTATCCACACAATCAGGAAAGTTAAAGGCATACTCTATCTATTTTGATGATATTGAGCGTTATTTTGATAGCTATAAAGTTTTACGATGTGATCTATATGCAAACTACTTTGTTACGTTTTTGGCTATGCTAAGGTCTACTAATAGATTTTCGCTGAAGCGTTCATTGTTCTTGCTGCGCAATATATATTGCCTCCGGCCCAAAAAAGTACTCAACACACTTGGTGTGCGAAGGCTGGTTGGTCCTAAATTGAAAAATCGATAATTTGGAGAAGAGATGACTTATCTAAATCTCTATGGTTTGGATGTTTATATAGTTATCTCTTTTTTTGTTTTTTAGCATTCTAAATGCTTTTGGCGAAATCAAGGTCTCTTAAAGAGGTATTGTGTTTAGCTGAGTTTTTTGTGGTGCTGCGGGCCATAGGATTTGTTTCTCAGAGTATTGCTGTACGTTAATTTTATACAGATGGCGATACTTGGTTTTATATAAAGTTATATGACTATCTGGATGCGGGGTTGATAATCCTTTTCAAACAATAGAAACTTCATTCGTTTTGCTGATGAGGTTTTTTGTTTTTTGGGGGGGCATCAAGCACTATTTTTTCTAATAACATTTTCTTTTGCTATTTCTTATTACTAACTGGCGATGGGGCTTTTGGATGTATTCCTCGCTGCTGGTAGCTTTAATTCTGATCCTCAGGTTATTCAATCTATCAAATGGGTCTGGGCTTTATCTTTTTCATGTGTGCACCTTGGTTTCTTTTTTATAGTGATCGGATTGGTCTTTGTTTTTGGATATTTTATCCAATTTTAATTTTGTATACTTCGTGCGAGTTCTCGAAAGTTGGTTTTTTGAGTATTTAAAATAATTGATGCTAATTAAGTACTTGTCCTTGTTCGTAGGTATCACCCTGTTCGGTGACTTTTTTTCATAAATATGCTATTTTCTCGCCGTTGGATAAGGTTGGGGTTTATGAGTGGCGACGTTATTTTTTGGTTTGAGTTTTAATCGGGCGAGGGCTTAGTGGGTGACAAAAGAAGCAATCAGGGTTGCTAGGGTTTCCACAGTTTCGTTTTTCATAGTGACGCAACTAGAGACTCAATTTGAGCAGTTGGCAATGTCTGGCGTTGATTTGACGGCCATTTCAAGTGCTGATGAATCGGTTGGTAGGTTGCTCGAAAATAAGAGATTTAATTTTTTACCAATTAATATTGAACGTAAAATTAATATTAAAAAAGATATTTTAAGTTTGTTTCTTTTGATAAAGGCTTTTCGAAAATATAATTTTGATATAATTCACTCAACTACACCGAAAGCAGGATTGTTATGTTCTATTGCGGGTCTGTTTGCTAGACGGTCCGTTCGATTGCATACATTTACTGGGCAGCCATGGGTAACTATGTCTGGTTTAAAACGCTCACTTCTAAGAGCGTGCGATAAGCTTGTCGGTATACTCAATACGCACTGTTATGCAGATAGCCATAGCCAAATGAAATTTCTAATTTCGAATGGTATTATTAAGCCAGAGAGAATATCAGTTCTGGGGGCTGGGTCGCTCGCGGGTATAGATTTAGAAAGATTCAATAAGAAATACTTTCCAGAAAGTACATGCTTGGATTTGAGGTCAAAACTTGGTATTTCAGAAAGTAGCAAGGTGGTTCTATATGTTGGCCGAATAACACCGGATAAAGGGATTAGTGAGTTAGTTCAGGCTTTCGAGAGGATATCTGCGAAAGACAGTGATGTATTTCTTGTGCTGGTTGGGCCTTCTGAGCCTGAAGGTCAACTAATTATTGATAGCATTCCTGAATATATAAAGTCGCATGTTAAAGTTGTCGGTTACGACCGCGAGCCTGAACGATATATGGCCGTCGCAGACTTGCTATGTTTGCCTAGTTACCGTGAAGGATTTGGCACGGTTATCATTGAAGCGGGGGCGATGGGGATCCCTTCAGTAGGGACCGATATCTATGGTTTGTCTGATGCGATTTTAGACGGGCTGACAGGTTTGCTAGTTAAAGTTGCAGATCCCGTATCTCTGGAAGAAGGGATCTGGACGCTATTGTCTAATCCATCGATGAGATACTCTATGGGCGCTGAGGCACACCGTCGAGCCTCGGAAAATTTTAGTTCTTCCAGATGCTCGGAGTTGCTGCTGAAAGAGTATAAGGCGTTTATAAGTTGATGGACGAAGTCTTTGAGGAAAAACAGCGCGTCATGGTAACGGGGGCAGCAGGGTTTGTCGGGGGCTGCTTAGTTCGTGCACTTACTTTACATGAGGCTTATATTCCCATATCAGTTTTTCGCTCTGAAGGTGATTTGCAGCTTATATCAAATAATGTATATGCTGCCAATGTATCCCCGGAAACGGACTGGGCTGTAGCTTTGGCCGGCGTATCTATAGTTGTTCACGCTGCTGCACGAGTGCATGTGATGAACGAAAGTTCCGCTACTGCTCTAGACGAATATAGAAGAGTAAACTTTCATGGTACTTTGAAGTTGGCGCGTCAAGCCGCTGAGGCCGGTGTGCGTCGCTTTGTTTTTATTAGCTCCATAAAAGTTAATGGAGAGGCTACTAGCCTTGCACGACCTTATTGTGCAGATGATCCAGTTAACCCAGTTGATCCATATGGTGTATCCAAACATGAGGCTGAAGTTGCTCTCCGCCAGCTCGCTTTGAAAACTGGTATGGAGGTGGTAATTATTCGTCCTACACTGGTTTATGGACCAGGAGTAAAAGCAAATTTTGAGGCTATGCTTGCGTGGGTTAAGCGAGGGGTCCCCTTGCCTTTAGGGTCGATTAACAATAAGCGTAGTCTGGTTTTTATTGAAAATTTAATTGATCTAGTTATTCTGTCTATGCATCATGAGAGTGCTGCAAATCAAACTTTTCTTGTTAGTGATGATGAAGATCTCTCTACAAGTGAGTTATTGGCGAAAGCAGCAAATGCATTGGGTGTAAAAAGCCGAGTTTTTCCATTTCCAAGTAGTATGCTTAGATTATTTTTAACTCTCTTAGGACGTAAGGCAATTTCGCAACGCCTATGTGGAAGCTTGCAGGTTGATATAAGTAAGACCTGCCTTCTCTTAGGTTGGCGTCCCGCAGTAAACGTTAACGAGGCGTTAAAAAGAACCGCGGCAGTCTTTGTGGAAAAAAGCGTATGAGCAATGTGTACTGGGTGATGTTCTTTTCGTTTGTTGGTTCCTTGATGGGGACTGCAGTTTTACGCAGATACGCTTTATCTAATAGCCTTATTGATATACCTAACTCTCGAAGCTCTCATACTGTTCCCACTCCTAGGGGCGGAGGGGTGGCTATCGTTGTTGTTTTTATAATCAGTGCCATCGTTTTAGAGATTACCAGTAATTTGCAATTTTTTACTATGTTAGCTCTTACAGTTACAGGGGGGATGGTTGCCGTTATCGGGTTTCTCGATGACCATGGGCATATTCCCGCTCGCTGGAGATTATTGGGGCACTTTACAGCCGCAATTTTGGGGGTGGCATTATTGGGTGGGATGCCATCTATGCTTATACTTAATGTATATGTTGAATTGGCATGGGCAGGACATATCTTTGCAGTTTTTTACTTAGTATGGATGCTTAATTTATATAATTTTATGGATGGTATTGACGGTCTGGCTGCCATTGAGGCGGTGTTTGTTTGTTTAGCTGGCGCAGGCTTATATTGGATAGTTGGTAGCTATGACTTAGCTTGGGCTCCTTTGGGCCTGGCTCTTGCGGTCTTGGGTTTTTTGTACTGGAACTTTCCCCCTGCTCGAATTTTTATGGGCGATGCAGGTAGCGGATTTCTTGGATTAGTTCTTGGTTTGCTTGCCCTGCAGGCTGCTTGGACTAATCCATCGTTATTTTGGAGTTGGTTGATTTTTCTAGGTGTTTTCATTGTCGACGCGACGTTTACTCTTTTCTGTCGGCTATTAAGAGGGGAGAAACTGTACGAGGCGCATCGCAGCCATGCTTATCAATTTGCAGCGAGGCGTTACGGTAGGCATTTTCCGGTAACGTTGGCAGTGTTGTTTGTAAATATAATTTGGCTACTACCACTAGGCTTTCTTGTGGGTACAGAAAAGCTCGAAGGAGTTATTGGTCTTATAATAGCTTATGTACCTTTGATTCTTCTTGCAGTGTTCTACAAAGCCGGCGCAAGAGAGAACTGAGATGCGGGTTCTGGTTTACGTCTGTGGCGTTTTTATTTAAGAAGGGTATTAGTATGTTTCGTCAGTGGTTGCTTGAGCTTCCGAGGCGCCAAAAACGCTTGATCCAAGTCGCAGTAGATACTGTGCTTGTCTGGCTTGCGTTGTGGTTAGCGTTCCTTGTACGTCTTGGCATTGATGAAATTGCCAATCCATTAGAGGCGCACCCATGGCTTTTCCTGTTTGCACCTTTAGTTTCTATTCCACTATTCATCCATTTCGGTCTATATCGAGCAGTTTTACGTTATTTTGGTACCGATGCACTCATCGCTATTACTAAGGCTGTGACGTTGTCTGCGTTGGTAATGGGGGTTATTGTTTATGTTTATAGTAATCATAAGTTTGTAGTTCCTCGTTCTATTGTTTTTAATTTCTGGTGGTTGAGTCTCATCATGATTGGAGGCTTGCGCTTAGCAATGCGTCAATACTTCCTTGATGATTGGTTTTCTACAACACAACACATGCCTTTCTCCAATACAGATAATAATCTTCCTAAAGTTGCTATTTATGGAGCAGGCGCTGCTGGTAATCAACTGGTTGCGGCGTTGAGGATGGGGCGAGCAATGCGTCCTGTTGCTTTTATTGACGATGATAAGAGCATTGCAGACAGGGTAATCGCCGGACTACATGTTTATCAGCCCAAAAATATTCAACGAATGATTGATGCAACTGGAGCGCAGGAAGTTCTTTTGGCCATTCCTTCTTCAAGCCGTGGGCGTCGTCGTGAGATCTTGAGCTTTCTTGAAAACTATCCTCTTCATGTTCGAAGTGTTCCCGGGTTTATGGATCTCGCCAGTGGCCGAGTGAAAGTTGATGATATTCAGGCTGTTGATATTGCTGATTTGCTAGGACGTGACGCAGTTCCGGCTCAAGAGGATTTGCTTGAACGCTGTGTGACGAAGAAGGTAGTTCTTGTAACTGGCGCCGGAGGATCCATTGGCTCCGAGCTATGTCGGCAAATACTGCTTCTTCGTCCTACTGTATTGTTGTTGTTCGAGCATAGCGAGTTTAATCTCTATAGTATTTTTTCCGAGCTAGAAGGGCGTGTTGCTCGTGAGTCACTTTCCGTAAAGGTATTACCTATTCTTGGCACTATAAAAAGTCATGAAAAGCTCGTTGATATAATGACTACCTGGAAAGTTAATACAGTTTACCATGCTGCGGCTTATAAGCATGTCCCAATGGTAGAACATAATATTTCCGAAGGCTTTTTTAATAATGTAATCGGCACGCTTAATACAGCCCAGGCAGCATTGATGTCTGGTGTTACAGATTTTGTCTTGATATCTACAGATAAGGCAGTTCGTCCCACCAATATAATGGGAAGCACTAAACGCTTGGCTGAGCTGACGTTACAAGCACTTAGTCGAGAAAAAGATCCAGTTTTATTTGATGTGGCTGGTTGTGAACAGATAAGAAACAACACTCGATTTACAATGGTTCGTTTCGGTAATGTTCTGGGCTCTTCAGGTTCTGTAATTCCATTGTTTCATAAACAAATACAGTCTGGTGGCCCCTTGACTGTTACTCACCCTAAAATTACTCGATATTTCATGACCATTCCTGAAGCTGCACAGCTAGTTATTCAAGCGGGGTCGATGGGCTTGGGCGGGGATGTATTTGTATTGGATATGGGAGAACCGGTAAAAATTGTAGAACTGGCTGAGAAAATGATTCATCTCTCAGGTCTGACTGTTCGCTCGGAAAAAATGCCTCATGGTGATATTGCTATCGAATTTACCGGGTTGAGGCCCGGTGAGAAACTTTACGAAGAGCTATTAATAGGTGATAACGTTTCTATCACTCCACACCCGATGATTATGACAGCTAATGAAGATTATTTGCCTTGGGGTGTGTTGAAAACCAACCTAGCTAAGATGCTTGAGTCTGTTCATCAAGATGATTACGTCACATTCCGCCAATTGTTGCGTGAAACAGTGAGTGGCTATACGCCAGACGGTGAAATTGTCGATTGGATTTATCAACAACGCCGTTTACAACCATAAGTTTACATAAACAGTAACCATCTACATTTTGACTTGTCCCCTGCATCACCTAGGTTTGGAAGGCAGCTTTGGAAAGCTGCTTTCCTTACTCGATGTCATGGAGCGTCACTATGCGTAACTCTTTTTTCACCTCATTGATCTTTGCTTTTCTCGCCAGCTTTGCACTTGTCACTCAAGCAGCGCCGGGGCCCAAGACCCAGCCCGGTTCTGCGCAAGTGGCGGAGCAGGCGCCGATTCAAGCGAGCAAGGTCAACCTCAATACGGCGGATGAGGCTCTGCTGCAACGCGAGCTTTTTGGGGTGGGGGCTGCCAAGGCCAAGGCAATTGTCGCTTATCGGGAAGAAAATGGGCCCTTTGCTTCGGTAGACGAGTTGCTGGAGGTCAAGGGGATTGGCAGGGCAATCTTGGAACGAAATCTGGATAAGCTCGAAGTCAATTGAGTTCTCCCGCATAACGTTTGAAGGCCGGTCTCTGACCGGCTTTTTGCATTTCATGAGTGGGGTAGCTGACAGTGAATCTCTATCGCCTGGATTAATCATTTTCAGGCGCCAAATGCTTCTGGCCGAAGGCGCTCATTACTTTCATGCATTGTCAGGAGTCCAGCTATGAGTTCGATTCAATCCCAAGGTACAGCATTGGTCACTGGGGCCTCATCCGGTATTGGAGCGGTTTATGCCGAGCGATTGGCGGCGCGAGGTTTCGATTTGTTGCTGGTTGCTCGAGATGAGGGACGTTTGAAGGTGGCAGCCAATGCGTTGAGCGATAAATATAACGTGCAAGTGGAGGTGTTGAAGGCGGATTTGACGCTCAAGAAGGACTTACTGAATGTCGAGCAACGTTTGCGCGACGACTCCCGTATCAGCTTGCTGCTGAACAATGCGGGAGTAGCTGCCAACGGGGCTTTGGCTGGCGCCGACCTGGATCAGATGGAGCACATGATTCAGCTCAATGTAGTGGCACTGACCCGGCTGGCCGGGGTGGCTGCAACGAGTTTCTCTGCGACTGGGCGTGGGGCGATTATCAATATTGCCTCGGTGGTGGCCTTGATTCCTGAGCGTTTCAACGCGACTTATAGTGCAACCAAGGCATATGTACTCAGTTTGACTCAGTCGCTGCAGGCTGAGTTGAAGGGCAGCGGGGTTCGTGTACAGGCTGTCTTGCCGGGTGTCACTCGTACCGAAATCTGGGAGCGTTCAGGGCTCGATGCCAAGGCCATTCCGGCGGAAATGGTGATGGAGGTACAGGAGATGGTCGATGCGGCGTTGAGCGGCTTGGATCAGGGTGAGTTGATTACATTGCCTTCGCTACCCGATCCTGCGGATTGGCAGGCTTTGGTGGCGGCGCGCTTGGCTCTTGGCCCCAATCTGTCCAGGAGCAGTGCGGCCGCTCGCTATAAATAAGAAGAGTAGGTTGGAGCGGATCGCTTCAGCGCCGCTCCTGTTGCTTCAGGCCCTCGCGAACCACCTCCAGTATCCGAGTTCCCAACTCCGGGTTTTCCACGCTACGAGAAAGCATGAGTGCACCGACCAAGGTGGACATGAGCATCAGGCTTCGCTCGGCTTTCTGTTCGCCTTCCAGCACCGATTCTAGTTGTTCGAGCCTGGTGTTGAGCACCTCATCTGTAGTCGCACTGGGTTGCCCGCGCTGGCCGAGTTCCGAGCTCATGGTCGGTAGCGGGCAGCCTTGATGAGGGGACTTCTGGTGCCACTCGCAGAGGTAGTTATCGATAAAGGCTGGCAGTGGATGCTCTTGTGCGAACAGTGCAGCGCAATGGGCGTCCAGCTCCTGGGCGGCGGCGCGCAGGGCTTCTTCTACCAGTTCATCCTTGGACTTGAAGTGGGAATAGAAGCCGCCATGGGTCAACCCCAGGGCTTTCATCAGGGGCTGTAGACCTGTTGCACCTATCCCGTCACGTCGAAAACGTTCTGAAGCTTCCTTGATAATGCGTTGATGAGTCTGGGCTTTATGGTCTGGCGAGTAACGCATTTGAGAAACCTCCGCAACTAGAAGGCCATTTTAACCAAGGATTATCAGATCATGCCCCTACTTCTAGGCAGGGATTGTCAGCGTTGACAGCTTCCCGACAGCTTTTCGTGAGGGCATAAGGGGGTGATTGAAGTTGGCACGATAAGTGATTACCTGCTGTTCATGAATTGTTGAACAATCGTGAGGTGCCCCCATGAGCGACGGACTATCCCTGGCGGACCACATTACTGTGGAACTGCGGGCTGACATCATCGGTGGTCGTTTATTGCCCGGAATGGCGCTGGTGGAAAGCGAGCTGGTCAGTGCCTATAACGCCTCACGCAATACCATCCGTGAAGCCCTGCACCGCCTGGGGCAGGAAGGGCTGACCTGGTACGTGCGGCACAAAGGCGTGGTGGTCCGTCGCCTTGGTGCTGATGACGTGCGGGATCTGTTCCGAGTGCGCCGTACCCTGGAGTTGCAGGCCATCGCCAATGCTCGCCCGCTACGCGAGTACCAGTCCGATCGCATGCTCGATGCCATCGAAGCGGCGGAGCTTGCCCGGGAGCGCGAGGACTGGCGCGCCGTGGGAACCCATGGCCTGCGTTTTCACCAGCATGTGGTGGGGTTGCTGGGCTCGCCACTATTCGATGAGTTCTTCACCAACGTGGTGGCGCAGTTGCGCCTGGTGTTTTGTACGGCGCCGGATGAGGCGCGGTTTCAGGCGCCCTGGCTGGTCCGCGACCGACAGATCCATGAATGGCTTCTGGAGGGTGACAAGGCGGCCGCCATCGAGGCCATGGAGTTGTACCTGGACGACTCGGAGCGCCTGCTGTTGGACATGCTCGACCAATCCCTGTGTCACTGAATGAGGGCGATACCCATGTACAAAGACTATCCAGCGGCTTATCAGGTCAGCAAAGGTTCGGCGCTACAGGTGGACAAGGCGTTTTACGAACGCATTCGGCACAATCAGGGCCAACGCCATCTGATTGAGCAGTTCGAGGTTCCGATCCGTACCGGACGCGCCTGGAAGGTGCCCGCCGGGCACGTATTTCGGGTGACCACCCCGGTAGGGCCGCAGGTGGGCGACTTCAACGTATGGAATGCCAACGATCCGCGTGAGCGCCTCTGGGCTGCGCGCACCCGGCAGTTGCAGGGGGCGCATGTCAGTACCCACGACCGGCTCTGGTCGAACCTGCCTTTTCTGCGGCCGCTGGTGACCATCACCGATGACAGCCTGGCCCATTACGGCATCGACGAGCATGGTGGCCGCCTGCACGATCTACTGGGTACCCGTTGCGACCCCTATGTGAATCGCATGCTTACCGGCGAGGACTTTCACCATCACTGCCATTCCAACCTGACGCGGGCAGTGCTGCCTCATGGCCTGACCGAGTTCGATGTGCATGATGTGTTGAACATCTTCCAGTGCACGGGCCTGAACCATGACGACATGTACTTCATGAAGGCCTGCCCGGCGCAGAAGGGGGATTATCTGGAGTTCTTCGCCGAAATCGACCTGCTCTGTGCATTGTCGACCTGTCCGGGCGGAGATCTGTCCTTGCCGATGTGGGGGCCTGAAGCCCAGGACCCGTTAAGCGTGTGCCGTCCACTGGGAGTGGAAATCTATCGTCTGGACGAATCGCTGCTCGAAGGCTGGAGCCAGCCGCAACGTGCAGCCTATAAGGGCCAGCACGGGTTGCACATTGCCAAGGCCGAATGGGAGCGCTGAGCTTCCAGGCAGCCCCTGCACGTTAGGGTGAAGGGGCTGTAGGCTTAACGATCCTGCGCTTCCTTGGCATCCATTTGTGCGTTGCGCTCGGCCACGCGCTTGCGTTGCTCATCGGTCAGCTCGACCTTGTTGGCGGTGTCGCGCAGCATCATCAAGCCGCCAACGATAGAACCGATAGCAACCACCAGAATCAACCAGGCATACCAGGGCATAGGGCTCTCCTTAATGGGCAGTAGCCCGCAGGCGAAGGTTCGCCTTCGGGCCTGCCTATAACGCTTTGAGTTAAAGCGCTTCGCAGTGGTTCCATTGTATGCCTGATCCGCCTGGTGCGAGCAGAGCGCGGTTCAACGGCCGGTGAGCATGGCGTCCACCGGCGCGTCGGCCCGCAGTTGCCCGGTCAGCAGGAAGTAGATGAAGCCCAGGGCCATGAACACCAGAAATATCAGGCCGATCAGGGCATTGAACCAGGCCATGGCCACCAGGCAGACCGCGGCCAGTGCCAGGGCGATGGCCGGCACCAGCGGGTAGCCCGGGGCGCGGAAGCTGCGTGGCAGATTCGGTTCCGCCCTGCGCAGTTTGAACAGGCTGAGCATGCTCATGATGTACATCACGATGGCACCGAACACCGCCATGGTGATCATGGCGGCAGTGAGGGTCATGCCGCCAAGGTTGATCAGACCATCGCTGTAGATGGCGGCGATGCCGATCAGGCCGCCGGCGATGATCGCCCGATGTGGCGTCTGAAAGCGCGACAGCCTGGCCAGGGAGGCAGGCAGGTAACCGGCCCGGGCCAGGGCGAAGAACTGGCGCGAGTAGCCGAGAATGATCCCGTGGAAACTTGCCACCAGGCCGAACAGGCCGATCCATACCAGCATGTGCAGCCAGCCGGAACTGTCACCCACAACGGTCTTCATCGCCTGGGGCAGCGGGTCGTTGATGTTCGACAAGCTGCGCCAGTCCCCCACGCCGCCGGCGAAGAACATCACCCCCATGGCCAGCAGCACCAGGGTCAGGATGCCGCTGATATAGGCTTTGGGAATGGTGCGCTTGGGGTCCTTGGCTTCTTCGGCAGCCATGGCCGCGCCTTCGATGGCCAGGAAGAACCAGATGGCGAAGGGAATGGCGGCGAACATCCCGGCAATTGCCGGGGCGCCGAAGGCGTCGGCGCCTGCCCAGCCGTTGAGGGCGAAGTTGCTGAAGCTGAAGGCCGGGGCCACCACGCCCATGAACACCAGGAGTTCGGCCACCGCCAGCACGCAGACCACCAGTTCAAAGGTGGCTGCCAGTTTCACCCCGAGAATGTTCAGGCCCATGAATACGATGTAGGCGCCAACCGCGGCATGTTTCGGATCCAGGGCCGGGAATTGCACGTTCAGGTAAGCGCCGATGGCCAGGGCGATGGCGGGAGGGGCGAAGACGAATTCGATCAGGGTGGCCAGCCCCGCGATCAAGCCGCCTTTTTCACCAAAGGCGCGACGGCTGTAGGCAAACGGGCCGCCGGCGTGGGGAATCGCCGTGGTCAGCTCGGTGAAACTGAATATAAAGCAGGTATACATGGTCGCCACCATCAGCGAGGTCACGAGAAACCCCAGGGTTCCTGCCACGCCCCAGCCATAGCTCCAGCCGAAGTACTCCCCGGAAATCACCAGTCCGACTGCGATGCCCCATAAATGCAGAGTGCCCAAGGTGGGCTTGAGTTGTGTGTTCATCGGTTGCTCCCTGAACGATTAGGACGTGCTCGCGGCTGTTCTGTGCAGTGCCCATGCCAGTTCCTGGAACACCGTCGTAAAGCACGAAAAGCTGTCGTATCGAGGATGTTTCGCCGATTTTTAGCACTATTGACCTTCAGTGCATGGGGGCGTGATGCCTCGCATCGGGGCAGCCGCGCTCCAGAGGCGAGCGATGCGCTTCATCGCCCCTCGTAAAGGCTGGATGACGCCAGTCTTTACGCTTTCTTTATGCGCTGCCCGCCCCGTCGATCTCGTTCCTTTACAGGCACCCTGCGGACAATGCCTGCATTCGCGGCAATCGCCGTACCACGGAGACATTCAATGAACATTCTGGACGCGGTGTCGCTGCTGCTGGCAGTGGGCCTGTTCATTTATCTATTGGTTGCGCTGCTGCGCGCGGATCGGAACTAGGAGCTGCGGTTATGCACAGTTATGACTATTGGCTGATCCTCGCCTTCTTCGCTCTGGTGCTGTTGCCCGCACCTTGGCTGGGGCGCTTCTACTACCGGGTGATGGAGGGCCAGCGCACCTGGCTGACCCCCGTTCTGGGCCCGGTGGAGCGTGTCTGCTATCGAATCTCCGGGGTCGATCCACAGGTTGAGCAGAGCTGGCAGAAATACACCCTGGCTCTGCTGGCCTTCAACCTGGCCGGGTTTGTCCTGCTGTTTGCCATCTTGCTGTTTCAGGATCACCTGCCGCTCAATCCGCAGCATCTTCCGGGGCAGGAATGGACGCTGGCGTTCAACACCGCAGTCAGTTTCATGACCAACACCAACTGGCAGTCCTACAGCGGCGAAGCCTCCCTGAGCTACCTCAGCCAGATGGTCGGCCTTACCGTGCAGAACTTCGTCAGCGCTGCCACCGGGCTGGCGGTGCTGGTTGCCTTGTGCCGTGGCATTGGCCGGCGTTCGGTGCGCACCCTGGGCAACTTCTGGGCCGATATGACCCGCGCCACCCTCTACGGCCTGCTGCCGCTGTGCCTGCTGCTGGCGCTGTTCCTGGTCTGGCAGGGCGTACCCCAGACCTTTGCCCATTACGTGGATGCCCTGACCCTGCAGGGCAATGACCAGGTCATTCCGCTGGGCCCGGCCGCCAGTCAGATTGCCATCAAACAGTTGGGCACCAACGGTGGCGGTTTCTTCGGCGTCAACTCGGCGCACCCGTTCGAGAACCCCACGGCCTGGAGCAATCTGTTCGAACTGGTATCGATCATCCTGATTCCGGTGGCCCTGGTGTTCACCTTCGGCCATTACGTCAAGGACCTGCGTCAGAGCCGGGCGATCATCGCCTGCATGTTCGCCTTGTTCCTGATCGGCGGTGCTACCTCGCTGTGGGCGGAGTATCAACCCAACCCGGCGTTGCAGAACGCAGCGGTAGAGCAGGCTGCGCCCCTGGAAGGCAAGGAAGCCCGCTTCGGCACCACTGCCACGGTGCTCTGGTCGGTGACCACCACTGCGGCCTCCAACGGTTCGGTGAATGGCATGCACGACAGCCTCAACCCGCTGAGCGGTATGGTGGCGCTGATCAACATGATGGTCGGCGAAGTGATCTTCGGCGGCGTCGGCGCGGGCCTCTACGGCATGTTGCTGAACGTGTTGATCGCAGTGTTCCTGGCCGGGCTGATGATCGGTCGCACCCCGGAATACCTGGGCAAGAAGCTACAGGCCAAGGAGGTGCAGTTGCTGGTAGTGACCCTGATGGTGATGCCCATCGGCGTCCTGGTGCTGGGCGCCCTGGCCGCCAGCTTGCCGGGGCCGGCAGCAGCCATCAGCAACCCGGGGCCCCATGGCTTCAGTCAACTGCTCTACGCCTACACCTCGGCCAGCGCCAACAACGGCTCGGCGTTCGGTGGCTTCAGCGCCAATACCCCGTTCCATAACCTGATGCTGGGTCTGGGCATGCTGATCGGTCGCTTTGGCTACATCCTGCCGGTGCTGGCCCTGGCCGGCAGCCTGGCGATGAAGAAGACCGCACCCATCGGCCAGAACAGTTTTCCCACCCATGGCCCGCTGTTCGTGGCCTTGCTGACCGTGACCATCTTGCTGGTGGGCGGCCTGACCTTCCTGCCGACCCTGGCGCTGGGCCCAATCGCCGAACACCTGAGCATGGGCTTCTGAGGACCTGATGATGAATATGCATGTTCCTGCCTCGAACAAAGCCGCCGATGCGCTCGCCAAGAGCCAGCCGGCCAAGGCCGAAGTGGCGAGTACCGCAATCTCTGCCCTGTGGCGCCCGGCGCTGATCCAGGCTTTCGTCAAGCTTGACCCGCGCCAGTTGCAGCGCTCGCCAGTGATGCTGGTGGTGGAACTGACAGCGATCCTGACCACCGTGCTGTGTTTCATTCCGGACCCCGCAGTGCCGACCTTCGTCGCCGCCCAGATTGCTCTCTGGCTGTGGTTCACGGTGCTCTTTGCCAACTTCGCCGAGGCCCTGGCGGAAGGCCGCGGCAAGGCTCGTGCCGACAGCCTCAAGGCCGGTAGCGAGGGCTTGAGCGCCCGCCGCCGGGCCAGCGACGGCAGCTATCAGCTGGTGCCGGCGGTCAATCTGCGCAAAGGCGACGTGGTACGGGTCGAAGCCGGCGAAATGATTCCCGGCGATGGCGAGGTGATCGAAGGTATCGCCGCGGTCAACGAAGCGGCAATCACCGGTGAATCGGCTCCGGTGATCCGGGAATCCGGCGGTGACCGTTCGGCGGTGACCGGCAATACCCGGCTGGTCTCCGACTGGCTGCTGGTGCGCATTACCAGCAACCCCGGCGAGTCGACCCTGGACCGCATGATCGCTCTGGTGGAAGGCGCCAAGCGGCAGAAGACACCGAACGAAGTGGCCCTGGATATCCTGCTGATCGGCCTGACCCTGATCTTCCTGCTGGTGGTGGTGACTCTGCAGCCCTTCGCCCACTTTGCCAATGGCAGCCTGCCGCTGGTGTTCCTGGTGGCGCTGCTGGTGACCCTGATCCCCACCACCATCGGCGGCCTGCTCTCGGCCATCGGGATCGCCGGGATGGACCGCCTGGTGCGCTTGAACGTGATCGCCAAGTCCGGGCGTGCGGTGGAGGCGGCGGGTGACGTGCACGTGTTGCTGCTGGACAAGACCGGCACCATCACTTTCGGTAACCGCCGTTGCAGCGCCATCTACCCGGCGCCGGGCGTCAGTGCCCAGGTACTGGCCGAAGCGGCCTTGATGGCCTCCCTGGCGGACGACACCGCTGAAGGCAAGTCCATCGTCGAGTACCTGCGGGAGCTTTATCCACAGCCCGAGCCGGGCAGCGATCTGCTGACGGCAGTGCCTTTCAGCGCTGAAACCCGGCTGTCCGGGGTCGATTACCAGGGCCGGGTCTATCGCAAGGGGGCAGTGGATTCGGTGTTGAGTTTCGTCGGCCTCAAACGCAGCGAGCTGGCACCGGCCCTGTCCCGGGAGATCGACAAGATCGCTCAGAGCGGCGGCACCCCGCTGCTGGTCTGTGCCGAGGGCCGGATGCTCGGCGCCATTCACCTCAAGGACGTGGTCAAGCCCGGCATTCGCGAGCGTTTCGCCGAGTTGCGCAAGCTGGGTATCCGTACCGTGATGGTGACCGGCGACAACCCGCTGACCGCCGCGGCCATTGCCGCCGAAGCCGGAGTCGACGATGTGCTGGCCGAGGCCACGCCGGAGAAGAAGCTGGCGCGCATTCGCCACGAGCAAAACGACGGGCGTCTGGTGGCCATGTGCGGTGATGGCGCCAACGACGCACCGGCATTGGCCCAGGCCGATGTCGGCATGGCCATGAACGACGGCACCCAGGCGGCGCGCGAGGCGGCCAACATGGTCGACCTGGACAGCGACCCGACCAAGCTGCTGGATGTGGTGCAGATCGGCAAGGAGCTGCTGGTGACCCGGGGTGCCCTGACCACCTTCTCCATCGCCAACGATGTGGCCAAGTACTTCGCCATCCTGCCGGCGCTGTTCGCGGCGATTTATCCACAGCTGGGGGTGCTCAACATCATGGGGCTGGTCAGCCCGCAGAGCGCAATCCTTTCGGCCATCGTGTTCAACGCCCTGATCATCGTGGTGCTGATCCCCCTGGCATTGCGTGGGGTGCGGGTACAGGCGGCCAGTGCCGCGCACCTGCTGCGGCGCAACCTGTTGATCTACGGCGTGGGTGGCATTGTCGTGCCCTTTGTCGGGATCAAGCTGATCGACATGCTGTTGACCGCGCTGCACCTGGTGTAACCGGCCTGCAGATCTGAGCGAATCGAGGAGTGAGAAATGACTAGCGTAGTGCGTCCGGCCTTGAGCCTGATTGTGTTGATGACCCTGATCACCGGTGTGGCCTATCCCCTGGTGGTGACCGGCGTGGCCCAGTTGGCCTTCCCGGAGCAGGCCAATGGCAGCCTGGTGCGCGATGCCGACGGCAGGGTGCGGGGTTCGGCCCTGATCGCCCAGGATTTCGTCGGTGATGCCTGGTTCCATCCGCGCCCTTCGGCGGGGGCCTTTGCCACGGTATCCAGCTCTGCCAGCAACCTGGCGCCGAGCAACCCGGCCCTGGCCACGCGGGTGATCGAGGATGCCGGCAAGCTCCTGGTACCGGGGCAGGGGCCGGTGCCCCTGGCATTGCTGACCACTTCGGGCAGCGGCCTCGATCCACACTTGCCACCGCAGGCAATTGACTATCAACTGGCGCGGGTCGCGGCGGCGCGCAACCTGTCGCCAGCCAAGTTGCAGGCCCTGGTGGACGCCCATATAGAGCAGCCGCTGGTGGGGCCGCCGGTGGTCAATGTACTGGCCCTGAACCTGGCCCTGGAACAGCTGTAGCCGCTGCCGAACCTGCGAGGCTGCAAAATGCCCAGCAGGGGCTTCCAGCCCCAGGGAGCGCTGGCAAACGCAACTGAAGTGAGCGCAGATTGAACCGAATGTCTTGTCGCAGAGAGATAACCCATGAGTGATTCCGGTCGAGCCGACGCGCTGCTAGCCGAGCTGCCACGGGACGGCCGCGGCCGGCTCAAGGTGTTCCTGGGCGCCGCCCCGGGGTTGGCAAGACCTACGCCATGCTCCAGGCGGCCCATAGCCAACTGCGCCAAGGGGTCAAGGTGCTTGCCGGGGTGGTGGAGACCCACGGCCGCGCCGAGACCGAAGCCTTGTTGAGCGGGCTGCCCCAGCAGCCCTTGGTGCGTTCGGAATACCGTGGCGTATTGCTGGAGGAAATGGACCTCGACGGCCTGCTCAAGGCCAAGCCCAAGCTGGTACTGGTGGACGAACTGGCCCACAGCAATGCCCCGGGCAGCCGGCACGCCAAGCGCTGGCAGGACATTCAGGAGTTGCTGGCGGCCGGGATCGACGTCTTCACCACGGTCAATGTCCAGCACCTGGAAAGCCTCAATGACCAGGTGCGCGGCATTACCGGGGTCCAGGTGCGCGAAACCCTGCCTGACTGGGTGTTGCAAGAGGCCTATGAGTTGCTGCTGGTGGACTTGCCGCCCCGAGAGCTGCTGGAGCGTCTGCGGGACGGCAAGGTCTACGTGCCGGAGCAGGCGCGGGCGGCCATCGATGCATTTTTCACCCAGACCAACCTCACCGCCCTGCGCGAACTGGCGATGCAGACCGCCGCCGCCCAGGTGGACAACGACCTGGCCCAGGGCTATCGCCAGTTGGGGCAGGCGGCACCGGCGGTGCGCGGGCGGCTGCTGGTGGGTATCGACGGCGATGCCCAGGCCGAGCGGCTGGTACGTCACGCCAGCCGTGTGGCTCAGCGTCGCCACCTGCCCTGGAGCCTGGTGCATGTGGATAACGGCCGGTTGCGCGACGAGCAGGCACGCTTGCGCTTGCAGGCCGCTCAACAACTGGCCGAGCGCCTGGGCGGGGAAGTGGTCCTGTTGCGTGCCGGCGAGGTGGCCAAGACCCTGATCCAGCACGCCGCGGAGCGTCGCGCCAGCCTGCTGCTGGTGGGGCAGTCCAGGCGCCGCTGGCGCCGGCGCTGGTTCGGTGGCGGCCTGGCGGCGCGCTTGCTGCGCAATGCCGATGGCCTGGAGATCAATGTCCTGGACAGCGAGCCCCAGCCCCATCAGCCGGGCCTGCGGGTCAAGCATTCGCTGATCTGGTTCGACTACGTCCTGGCAGTCCTGGCCACCCTCCTGGCCAGCGCCCTGGCCTGGGGGGTGGCCAGTGTCCTGCCGTTGCCGAACATCTCCCTGGTGTTCCTCGCCGCGGTGCTGCTGGTGGCGGTGCGCAGCAGCCTGGGGCCGGCCCTGGCTTGCGCGGCGCTGTCCTTTCTCAGTTATGACTTCCTGTTCATTCCGCCGAACTTCTCCCTGGCCATCCAGCGGGAAGAGGATGTGCTGACCCTGCTGTTCTTCCTGCTCATGGCCGCGCTGACCGGCAATCTGGCGGCCCGCCAGCGCCGGCAGTTGCAGGCCTTGCGCGATACCCAGGAGGAAACCGGCGAGCTCCTGGACCTGTCGCGCAAGTTGACTGCCGCCACTGACCGGCAAGCGGTGATCAGCGCCGCGGCCCAGCATTTGAATGGTCGCGACGAGTTGCGTGTCTGCCTGATCAACCGCGACGGGCAGGGTGGATGGAAAGTCGAGACCGGTGGTTCGCCGCAGTTCTCCGAGGCCGAGCGCGCGGCGGCCGACTGGGCCTGGCAGCATGACCAGCCGGCGGGGCTGGGCACCGGGACCTTGCCCTTTGGTCGATGGTGGTGGTGGCCGCTGTCGGTGGATGACGGGCCCCTGGGGTTGCTCGGTGTCTGCCCCCGTGAGGGCGAGGAGTTCAGCGGCCAGCGCCGGCGCCTGCTCACTGCGCTCAGCCAGCCACTGGCCCAGGCCCTGGCACGGGCGCGGCTGGCCGAGGACTTGGAAGCGGCGAGGCTGCACGGGGAGACCGAACAGTTGCGCAGCGCCTTGCTGGCTTCGGTATCCCATGACCTGCGCACACCGCTGACCTCAATGCGCGGCAGTATCGACAGCCTGCTGGCCCTGGGGGAAGCGATCCCCCTGGAAGATCGGCGAGAGCTGCTGGAGGGCACGCGGGATGAGGCCGAGCGCCTGGACCGCTATATACAGAACCTGCTGGACATGACCCGGCTCGGCCATGGGGCCCTGAAGCTGGCCCGGGACTGGGTCGCGCCGGGGGATATCGTCGGCAGTGCCCTGAACCGCCTGCGGGCGGTGCTGGCGCCGTTGCAAGTGGCCACCGAACTGCCAGCGGACTTGCCCTTGCTTTATGTCCATGCGGCGCTGATCGAGCAGGCGCTGGTCAATGTGCTGGAGAATGCTGCCCGCTTCTCGCCACCCCAGGGCCATCTGCAGTTGAAAGTCAGTGCCAGCGAGCAGGAATTGAGCTTCGCCGTCAGTGATGAGGGCCCGGGGATTCCCGAGGATGAGCGGGCAAAGATCTTCGACATGTTCTACACCGCTGCCCGTGGCGACCGCGGCGGGCAAGGCACCGGCCTGGGCCTGGCGATCTGCCAGGGCATGGTCGGCGCCCATGGCGGGCATATCAGTGTCGCCGAGGGCATTGGCGGCAAGGGGACATGCATCACCTTGCACCTGCCGTTGCAGACCCAGCCGGAGCTTGAGTCCGACCTGTGAATACCTGTAGAACGCGCTGCGGCCTTGCCGCGTCAGCGCCACACGGATGCGGCATGCCTTGCGCTACGCTTTTGCCTCTTAATTTGTCTTGAACTGAAACCATGAGCCAGACCGCGACCATCCTGGTCATCGACGACGAGCCGCAGATTCGCAAGTTCCTGCGCATCAGCCTGGCGTCCCAGGGATACAAAGTGATTGAAGCCGGGACCGGCACCGAAGGCCTGGCCCAGGCCGCCTTGAACAAGCCGGACCTGCTGGTACTTGATTTGGGGCTGCCGGACATGGATGGGCAGCAGGTGCTGCGCGAGTTTCGCGAGTGGTCGGCGGTGCCGGTGCTGGTGCTTTCGGTGCGTGCCAGCGAGCTGCAGAAGGTCGAGGCGCTGGATGGTGGTGCCAACGACTATGTGACCAAGCCTTTCGGTATCCAGGAGTTCCTGGCGCGGATTCGCGCCCTGTTGCGCCAGGCGCCGAGCGGGGAAGTGCAGGAGGCGGCGTTGCAAGTGGGGCCGCTGACGGTCGACCTGGCTTATCGGCGGGTGCTGCTGGACGGTGTCGAAGTGGCCCTGACCCGCAAGGAATATGCGGTGCTGGCCCAGCTGGCGCGGCACCCGGGGCGGGTGATTACCCAGCAGCAACTGCTCAAGGACATCTGGGGCCCGACCCACACCGAGGACAGTCATTACCTGCGGATCGTGGTCGGGCACTTGCGCCAGAAGCTGGCGGACGATCCGACCCGGCCACGCTTCATCGTCACCGAGGCGGGGGTCGGCTACCGCTTGCTGGGCGCCGATTCCTGAGTTTGCGGCCTTTCGCTACTGGTCCTGCTCGTAGCGGTCCAGGGTATCGCTGGCAATCTCACGGCCCAGGGCGATCAGCTCCGGCGCCTTGTAGAACTCGAAGAAGCGGCAGACGCGCTTGGGCACGTTGATGAGGATATCCGGCGGGTAACCGGCGATCTTGTACTGCGCCAGGGAGGTCTGCATGACCTCGAAGCTCTGGTTGACCAGGTCCAGCAATGACGCCGGGCCGACGTTGTCGATGATGAAGGAGCCGCTGGCGGATTTCGGCGCGCCGTCGGTTTGCGGCGCGGCGGCCGGTTGCTGGGCTTCCGGTTCGGCGCCCTCGACCCATGGATTGATCTCCGCGGCTTCGCTCTTGAAGGCTTCCTGCTCGAGCAGTAGCAGTTGTTCGGCCTGCTTGCGGCGAAACGGCAGGTGTGAGCCCAGGGAGTTGATCAGGCTGTCAAAGCGGCTCTTGAACGCGGGTGGGCGCTGGATTACCGGTAACTGGTAGTGGCGCTGGTTGGTGGAGTTGAGGTTCACCGCAATGATCAGGTCGCAGTGGCTGGAAACCACCGGAACGATGGGCAGCGGGTTGAGCAGGCCGCCGTCCACCAGCATGCGGTTGCCCTGCATGACCGGGGTGAACAGGCTGGGGATCGCGGCGGAAGCACGCATGGCCTGATGCAGGCAGCCTTCCTGGAACCAGATTTCCTGCTGGTTGGTCAGGTCGGTGGCGACGGCGGTATAGGGGATGCGCAGGTCTTCGATGTTCACTTCGCCGACGATCTTGCGGATCTGGCCGAAGACTTTCTCGCCGCGAATCGCCCCCAGCCGAAAGCTCACGTCCACCAGGCGCAGCACGTCGAGGTAGTCCAGGCTTTCGATCCATTCCCGGTACTCGGCGAGCTTACCTGCGGCGTAGATGCCGCCGACCACCGCGCCCATCGAGCAGCCGGCAATGCAGGCGATGTCATAACCGCGTTTTTCGATTTCCTCGATGACGCCGATATGGGCGTAACCGCGAGCGCCCCCCGACCCAAGGACCAATGCGACACGTTTGCTCATGATTCGTCCCTTCGACAAACAGGCTGCAACAATGCACCCATAGCGCCTCGTGGTTCAATTGCTGATGCGCTGCGGGGCCTGTGAGTTTTTTTCTAGGGCCGCCGGGGCCGCGAGGCTATGCTCCTGCAGCTATATTTTCCAAGGGGTGGGACTGGCACTTTTTCCTGCGGCCATCGTCTTAACCTGTACGACTGTTTTCCCTATCTTGAGGTGTCATCGATGAAAGCCTGGATCTGCCTGCCCCTGATTGCGTTGGTATTGACCGGTTGTGCAGGCAAGACTGCCTACCGTGACAGTTGCGGCACGCAGCTGGACGCTGCCTGGCACGAGCTGGACCTGGCCAAGGCCGAAGGTTTCGCTGGCACCGTGAGTTACTCCAAGGCGTTGTCGCTGCTGACCGGCGCCAAGACCCAGCAGCAGTTCGAAGCCTTCGAAGGCTGCACCAACAAGGCCGAGAAGGCGCGTTTCTACATTCGTGAATCCCGGGCCGGGCGCTGAGCCGCGACAGCCGCTAAGCTGGTCCGACAATCATCACCGCGAACCTGAATGATCTGGCGCAATGCCTGTCGCCGGTTCGCGGTGCCATTCTTGGAACTGGATAAGCCGAAGTCAGGCTTTTGACTCGTGTTGGGGAAGCCTTGATGTCTGCCTTGGTTGATCGTTTGGTGGCTCAGGTTCTGGGCCTGGAAGTGAGTTTGCTGGCTTGTCAGGCCCGCTTGTCGGCCGCCACGGATGCCGAGGCCTTGCATGATCTGCGCATCAGCGTGCGACGCTTGCGCAGCCTGTTGCGCCCGTTGCGTGGCCTGCCCGGAGTGGAGCAACTGGAAGCCGCGGCCAGCGAAGTGGGGCGGGTGACCACGCCGATTCGTGATCGTGAAGTATTGGCGGCCTATCTGCATCAGCATGGCCAGCATGCTGCTGCCGACCGTCGTACCTCACAACTGTTGCATGAGTACTCGGCAGTGGCCGCGGGGGCGGAATTGGCGCAGTTGTTTCTGGTGCTGGATGTCTTCCCCAGGTTCCTCCGGGCCTCTGAGCGCCAAGGTTTGCTGCGGGGCCTGCGCGACAGTATCGAAAAACGCCTGGCCAAGCAGTGGAAAGCCTTGGGCCAGGCGCTGCTGGACCCTGCCCACGACCGTCATCGCCTGCGTCTGCTGATCAAGCGGGTGCGTTACGCCGCCGATGCCTATCCCGAGCTGGATCGCTTGCCCTCCCAGGCGATGAAGCGCCTCAAGGCGGCTCAGAGCGCCCTGGGCGATTGGCATGATTGCTGGCAATGGCTGGCCCAGGCCGAACAGCAACTGGATTTACTGCCCTGTGTGGCGGTCTGGCGCAGAACCATGCTCAAGGCCGAGGCCCGCTCCGATCAGGTGCTGGAGCAACTGCATCGCGATTGCTTCAAGCGGTGAAGGCCAAAGGGCGGCTTATCTGTCCGCTGCTTTGGCCGGAATAATGGCTGTGTGGCTCTGCGACGCTGGTTAAGATCCCTCAGTCTATTTTTTGTCCCCCGAGGTTTTCATGCGTTTCTACGATTTGCTCGAAGCCGTTCGCGGCCAGCCCCAGGCGCTGACCATTCCGGCGGAATGGGCCCAGGGGCGCGCCAGTTTCGGTGGCCTGGTGGTTGCTCTGCAGTATGAAGCGATGCGGGCCAAGGTTGCGGCGGACCGCCCCGTGCGGTCGCTGGCGGTCACCTTTGTCGGCCCGGTGGCGCCAGATGTGCCGGTCAGTTTCGAGGTGGATGTGCTGCGCGAAGGCAAGGCCGTCAGCCAGGTACTGGGGCGGGTCATGCAGGAGGGGCAGGTGGTGACTCTGGTGCAGGGCAGTTTTGGCGCTTCCCGTGAATCGTCCGTCAGTGTGGCCGCCGAGCCAGCGCCCGAAATGAAACACTGGGATGACTGCCAGGAGCTGCCTTATATCCAGGGTGTGACGCCGGAGTTCATGCGTCATCTGGCAATGCGCTGGAGCATCGGTGGCCTGCCATTCACCGGCAATCGCTCCCGCGACATGGGCGGTTGGGTGCGCTTGCGTGGGGATGTGAAGGAAGAGCCGGTCACCGAGGCGCATATCCTGGCGCTGGTGGATGCCTGGCCGCCGGCGCTGTTGCCGCACCTGACCAAGCCCGCTGCGGGCAGCACCCTGACCTGGACCATCGAGTTCGTCCAGCCGTTGCTGGAACTGAGCACTCTGGACTGGTGCAAGTACCGGGTGGAAATCGAACACGCGCGTGACGGCTACGGGCATGCGGCAGCGGCCTTGTGGAATGCTGAGGGCCAATTGATCGCCCTGAGCCGCCAGACGGTGACCATCTTCGCCTGAGCCATCAGTGCCGGTGGCGCTGCAACCAGGCACGCCACCAGGCACCGCTCAGGACAAAGCGTGGAAAGGTCACGAACTGTTCCACCAGCAGCCGTTGCACGGCATCCTTGCGATCACTGAAGGGCTCGGCGGCCTGGACCTCCAGGCTGTGTCCGTGGCGCTGCAGGCCCAGGGCTGCGAGGATGCCGACCACACCGATGGCCAGGCTCAGGAAGCTCAAGGAAAACACGCCCGAAACAATCAGCAGAAAGCCGATGATGAATAGCGGTACGGCAATCAGGTGCAATACCAGATTGGCAGGGTGCTGGTGATTCTGCGGGTAGACGCGCCATTGCCAGGCGGGGAGGTTGGGGTGACGTTTGCCCATGATGATCATCCTTAGTTCTTGAAGACTCATGAACCAAGGATAGGGGCCAGTTGGGATGGCGGCGAATCAAGGCTGGCTATCGGTCCGATAGCCAGTAGAGGGGGGTAGAGGCACTCGGATCAGAGTTTCAGCTGGCCTATGGCTTTGCTCAACTCACCGGCCAGGGTCGCCAGTTCACTGCTGGTGGTGGCCGAGGCAACGGTCTGTTGCACGGTGTTCTCGGTGACATCGCGAATGCTCACCACCGCCCGGTTCATTTCTTCCGCTACCTGGCTCTGCTGTTCCGCTGCGACAGCGATCTGCGTGTTGCTTTCGCGCATCTGGGCTACGGCGCCGGTGATTTCCGCCAGTGCCGCGCCGGCTTCCTGGGCCTGTTGCACGCAGTCATCGGCCTTGAACGAGCTTTCCTGCATGAAATCCACAGCATCCCGGGTGCCGGCCTGCAGGGCCGAGACCATGCTGGTGATCTCGTCGGTGGAGGTCTGCACACGCTTGGCCAGGTTGCGCACTTCATCCGCTACCACGGCAAAACCGCGGCCCATTTCCCCTGCTCGAGCGGCTTCGATGGCGGCATTGAGTGCCAGCAGGTTGGTCTGCTCGGCGATGCTGTGGATAACGTTGACCACGCCATTGATCTTCTGGCTGTCCTCGGCGAGCTTCTGAATCATCTCGGCGGTCTGCTGCACGCCATTGGAAAGCCCGGCGATGGATTTCTGCACCCGGCCCACCACTTCATGGCCGGTACCGGCCAGGGTGTCGGCGGTCTGCGACAGGTCCCGGGTGGCACCGGCATGCTGGGCGATGTGATAGACGGTGGCGGACATCTCGTTGATGGCCGTGGCGGCCTGATCGGTTTCGCTCTGCTGGCCGAGCATGCCGTGGCGTACATCGTTCATGCTCGAGGCCAGGCGTGCGGCGCCCTGGTCCAGCTGCCGGGCGGTATTGGCCACGGTATTGACTACCCGCTGGTATCCGGCCTGCATGGCATTGAAGGCGCTGGCCATCTGACCCACCTCGTCCTTGCAGGACAGCGGCACGCGAGCAGACAGGTCGCCGGTCTTCTCCACGTGCAGCATGACGTCCTTGAGGGTGTTGAGTTGGCTGAGGAGAAAACGGATCAGCAACTGCGAGGCGCAGAGCATGGCGAACATCAGGATGAACACTGCGACGGCGTAATTGGTGAAACGATCGCTGAAGACCTGGGCCAGGCTCGGGGCGTAGGCCAGTACGGCGACCTGCTGGCCGTCGGCACGCTGGATCACGTCAGCGCCCAGTAGCGGATTTTCACCGAACAGCGGCATCGGGTTGAGCTCGACCCAGCCGTTGGCGCCGTTGAGTTCGCTGAGAGTCTGCTCGTTGAGGCTGGGGGTCTGTCCCCGGGAGAAATACAGCAGGTGTTCGGCGCTGGGCAGCGCCTGTCCTTCGGGCCAGGCGCCGAGCAGCTTCGCCTCGGCCTGGGCGGCAGCCTGGGCTGTCTGGCTGCGAGCCTGTTGCTCCAGTTGCACGGCGTACAGCACCAATAACAAGGTGGTGACGAAGGCGACTGCATTGACCGCCCAGAATTTGTACTTCAGCGAGATATTGCTAAGCCAGGCACCCATGGAAGGTCTTCTCTGATTGAGCGAAACAGTATTGGCAAGGTGCCATTATTGTGCCGCCATGATCTCGGAAAAATCTTGATGTGGGTCAAGCAATCTCTGGCAAGCGAAAAAACGCCCGAGAGCAGGCGGTACTGTGGCTTGCAAGGTCTTCCAGGGTTTCACCGCGGTGCAACGCAACTTCTCGTAAAACCTCGGTCAGATAGGCCGGTTCGTTACGACCATTTTTCGGCTTTGGCCGCAAGCTGCGGGGTAGCAGGTAGGGGGCATCGCTTTCCAGCATCAGGCGCCCGCGGGGGATGTCGCGTACCAGCGGGTGCAGGTGGGTGCCGCGGCGTTCGTCGCAGATCCAGCCTGTGATGCCGATGTGCAGGTCCAGGTCGAGGTAGCTGAACAGGGCCTTTTGTTCACCGGTAAAGCAGTGGACTACAGCAGCCGGCAAGCGATCACGGAAATCCCGCAGGATATCCAGCAAGCGCTGGTTGGCGTCACGTTCGTGGAGAAACACTGGCAACTGCAACTCGACAGCCAGGGCCAGGTGTTCTTCCAGGACTTTTTCCTGTTGCGGGCGGGGAGAGAAGTCCCGGTTGAAGTCCAGGCCGCATTCGCCCACGGCGCGTACCCGTGGCTCTCCAAGTAGAGCGCGCAAGCGTCGCGGGCTGTCGGCATTCCAGTCGCTGGCGCTGTGGGGATGCAGCCCGGCGGTGGCAAACAGTCTCTGCCCGTCGGCGTCCAGTTTCTGGCACAACTCCAGGGCCTGTTCACTGCCTTCGACGCTGGTTCCGGTGAGGACCAACTGGCACACCCCAGCCTCATAAGCACGATTGAGAACGGCTTGGTGTTTTTCGGCAAAACTGGGATTGGTCAGGTTGACGCCGATATCGATGAGTTGCATGGTGCTATCTCCGCCTGCGGCCGGAAAGCATATCAGAGCTGTAGATTTATAAGAAAAACCAAGAACTACAACGAGTTATAGCTGTCTTTTGCTGCCGGACCAGAGCAACGGCCACGTTCTTCAGCGCCATTGCACGGGTCTTTCGCAGCTTGCCAGCGCTCAAGGCGCTCTGTTTCTGGCAATCAATTCTTCAAAAAACGACGAAGGGTTGAACGGTATTCTTTGCGGAGAACGGATGACCCGATCCTCGATATTGCTCGCGCTGTGCCTGTCATTGCTGCTGCCCTTGCCGGCGCTGGCGCGCTTGCCCGGGCCACTGGAAGCGCACGCCACGGGAAAAGTGCGCGACCTGGCGGAAATCCGCAGCAGCCGGGTACTCCGGGTGCTGGTCAATCAGAGCCGCAATAGCTCCGGAGAAGTCCAGGGCCAGGCCATAGGTGTCGAGTACCACCGCCTGCGCTCGTTCGAGCAGTACCTCAATGGCCATGCTCGCGACGGCCAGGAAATCAGCCTGAAGATCATTCCCAAAGCCAAGGATCAATTGCTGGGTGCATTGCAGCGGGGCGAGGGCGACCTGGTGGCGCCTGGTGAGCTGCTGGAAGCCCAGCCCGGAAATGCGGTCAGCTCCAGCGACCCGATCGTCAGTAATGTTCCCCTGCTGCTAGTCGGGATCAAGGGTGAGCGCCGTTATACACGGATCGAACAGCTGTCCGGCAAGACCCTGACCCTGACTACCGGTAGTGCGGCGGGGGACGCGGTCAGCCAGATCAATCAGAAGCTGGCCCTGCACAAGCTGGCGCCGATCAAGGTGGAGTGGGTCGACCCCAGCCTGGCGGTGGAGGATGTGCTGGAAATGGTCCAGGGCGGCATTTTTCACCTGACGGTTGTCGAGCAGCCGATTGCCGAACGCTGGAGCAAGATCCTGCCCAAATTGCGTTTGGACAGGCAGTTGAAGATCAGTGAGCCGGGTGAAGAACACTGGTTTGTCCGGCGCGATGCGTCGATGCTGCGGGCGAGTATCGACCGCTTCCTCAAGACCTATAAGGCGCCGGCGGATCAGGATGTGGCGTTCCTGCGTATCTACCGACGCCAGTATCAGGTGCACTATCCCCTGGCCCGGGCCGACCGTCAGCGTCTGGAAAAACTGCGTCCGGTTTTGCAGAAGCATGCCGGCGAACAGGGCATGGACTGGCTGAACCTGGCGGCGCTGGCGTTCAAGGAGTCAGCGTTGCAACCCCCTTCCAGAAGCGGCAGCGGCCCTACCGGGCTGATGCAGATCACGCCTTCGGCAGCGCAGCGGGTCGGGGTCAACAATATTCAGTCCGTAGATAGCAATGTGCAGGCAGGGGCCAAGTACCTGGCGATGATTCGCCGTAAATTTTTTGCCAGCCCCAAACTCAATGAGCGCGAGCGCATGGCATTTGTGCTGGCGGCCTACAACATGGGGCCGGAGCGGGTGCAGGGTATGCGCAGTGAAGCCCGGCGGCGGGGGCTCAACCCCAACCAGTGGTTCTTCCAGGTGGAGCGCATCGCCATGGAGCAAGTGGGCATGGGGGCCGTCAGCTATGTTAATAGCGTCAACAAATACTATCTGGCCTTTGATCGTGAACGAGACTCCCTGGAGCCTCCGGAGCGAAAAGTTGCGTCACGTAAATAATCTAAAAAATCGATTATTAGCTTGAGCAATTTCTGCTTTTAACATGATTAAAACTGATTAGTATGACGGCCAACTTTCCTACCTTCACACAGGACTACACAGCATGAGCACACTGACCAACAAGCTACTGGGCACTCGCGCGGGCTACGGCTTGACCGTACTGCGGATCTTCGTCGGCATCATCTTCGTGGCTCACGGCTCGCAGAAACTCTTTGGCTGGTTTGGTGGTGGCGGTCTGGCGGGAACGGCGCAGTGGATGGAGAGTATCGGTCTGGCTCCCGGCTATTTGATGGCGTTGTTATCGGGGGGCACCGAATTCTTTGCCGGTCTGGCATTGATCATTGGCCTGCTGGCGCGTCCCGCTGCATTGGGCCTGTCGTTTACCTTGCTGGTGGCGATTTTCTCGGTGCATATCAGCCATGGCCTGTTCATGGCCAACAACGGTTATGAGTTCGCTCTGGCACTGCTTGGCGGCACTGTCGCAGTTCTGATTGAGGGGGCCGGCAAGCTGTCTCTGGATGCGGTAATCGCCAAGTAAGTCGATACGCGGGCGGTGTTCCAGAGGCTCTGGATCAGCCTTCGGCAAAGTTATCCCAGGCCTGCGAATGCAGGCCTTTTTCGTAGCTGACAAATCTTGACACTGACCTGTCGGCTTCTCTAGGATGCTGCTCATGCGCCGATTTAAACAGCTACTTGCGGGGCGCCAGGTGAGTCGAAAGATCACTGATAGAAGCTATAGTCAGGCTTCGAAATACCGCTAAAGCGCTGGTTCGGTGTTGCCTCTCACCTGCCCGGCAGAAATCTGAGGCAGAGACACAATACGATGAATGCACCACGCCCCCTTGTACGTCTTGCGCCGATCACGGCGAGTCTTTCCCAGCGCAATCCGAAAATCCTCCTGGGTGGCAAGCACCAGCCCACACTATTGCGTTATCTCGACGGTTGGCCACGACGTTCCCCGGGCCCAGCGGCATTTCTGATTCAATTTGTCGAAGAAGGTGAGTCCCTGGCACGCTTTGCCAGCGACAGCTTCGATCTGGCGGTCATTCCGGCACCCAGTGCAGCGGATGCTGCTGAAGTCATCAAGCAACTGACCCGCGTCGCTCGCCAGGGGTTGATCATCCGCCGCCAGTTCAGCAGTTGACCCGCCGGTAGTGCATCACGGCTGCTGAACTGCGCCTTGTACAGATCGGAATTCCATTGAACAGAAACCGACTGGAACGTCTTCAGTCGTGGCGGTTGTCCGTCATTTGGTGGCGATTAATGGCTTGATGATCAAACAACGGCATTGCGTTTGGCCAATTCGGCCAAGGCCACCAGGTTGGAAACATTGAAACGCTTGAGTAACCGCACTTTGTAGGTGCTGACGGTCTTGTGACTGATCAACAGCGCATCGGCAATCTGCTGGTTGTTCAGACCGGTAGCCAGCAGTTTCAGCACTGTTATTTCGCGGTCGGTCAGGCGGGAAATCAACACACTCTCCTGGTTGGCGGCGTTGGTGTTCTGCTGCAGGATATTAATGGTGTCTTCCGGAAAGTAGCTGTACCCGGAAAGGATGGCCTTTACCGCATTGGCCAATTCGTGAAGGTTCTCGGTCTTGCACAGAAAGCCTGCGGCTCCGGCTTGCAGGCAGCGCAGGGCGAAGTTTTTCGAATCACTTGAGGTCAGTACCAGGGTCTTGACGTGCAGCCCGGCGGACTTGATGTGCGCGATGACCGAGAAACCATCCAGGTTGGGGATGCCCAGGTCGAGGATCAGCAGGTCCGGCAGGTGTTTGCGCACCAGTTGCACGGCATCGGCACCGTTGTCGGCTTCGGCGACGATATTGTGATGATGAGGATCCAGTACCGACCTGATGGCCAGTCTGATCAGTGGATGGTCATCGACGATAATGATGTTGCCCATGTGGTACTTTCCCTTTGTTTTTGAGGTGTTGGTAGTTATTGGCTAGCTCTGTGGGGAATGGGTATCAAGCAGTGTGGCGTGCCGATTGCCGACGCTCTTGTCGAACCTATGCCCTGGGCCGTACGGCTCGGCTGTTTGGCCCTATGATTGGCTGACCTCTCTGAAATCTAAATCGGACAAATCTGATAGTGATGTCCATAGATCGGTGGCAGATGCCGCTCATGACGTGCCGGCTTTGTCGGCTCATACAACTAATGCGCAGCATGCATAAGGCTGGAGGCTGATTAGCCAATTGAGTACCAAGCTCATCACACAGGATGGTTACGACGCTCTGAAACAAGAGCTGGACTATTTATGGCGGGAGAAGCGCCCGGATATCACGCAGAAGGTCACCTGGGCGGCCTCGCTGGGCGATCGCAGCGAGAATGCGGACTATCAGTACAACAAGAAGCTTCTGCGGGAAATCGATCGTCGGGTGCGCTACATACGCAAGCGCCTGGAAGACATGAAGGTGGTTTCCTACGCGCCGGAACAGGAGGGACGGGTGTTCTTTGGTGCTTGGGTCGAAGTCGAAAACGAGGCGGCCGAGATCAAGCGCTTTCGTATCGTCGGTTACGACGAGATCTACCTGCGCAAGGACTACATCTCCATCGACTCGCCCATGGCCAGGGCGTTACTGAAGAAGGAAGTGGGTGACGAGGCCGTTGTCCACACCCCGGCAGGTGAAACCTGCTGGTGGATCAACCAGATCGATTATGTGAAGTAGGCTCGCCGACCTGGGCAGGCGAGCCTTGGGCTTTCAACCTTCGCGCAATACATTCAGCGGGCTGGCGTTCAATGCTCGACGGGTACCGAAAACTCCCGCCCCGCCTACTAGCAGCGCCCCCACCAGAGGCAACAGTAACAGCCATGGATGCGGGTGCCAGGGCAGATCGAAAGCGAACCGGTAGAGCACCAGGCTGACCAGTTCGCACCCCAGTGCCGCCAGCAGGCCGCTGACTGCGCCCAGCAGGCCAAACTCGATCCGCCTGGCTTTCACCAGCAGTTGCCGCTCGGCCCCGAGGGCACGCAGCAGCGCCCCCTGGCGAATGCGTTCGTCCAGGGTGGCCTGGAGTCCGGAAAACAGCACTGCCATTCCTGCCGCCAGGACAAACAGCAACACATACTCCACCGCCAGGGTGACCTGGGCCAGGATGCTGCGCAGTTGTTCCAGCAGGGCTTCGACCTGAAGGATGGTCACGGCCGGGAAGGCCCGGGACAGCTCGACAATCTGCTGATCGTGACCAGGACTCAGGTAGAAGCTGGTCAAGTAGGTTGCGGGCAGATCCTTCAAGGTGCCCGGTTGGAAGATCATGAAGAAGTTCGGCTGGAAGTTGTCCCAGTTGATGCTGCGCAGGCTGGTGACCCGGGCCTCCCGGTTGGCGCCGGCGACCGTGAAGGTCAGGTGATCACCCAGCTTCAGCTTCAGGCTCTGCGCCACCTTGGCCTCGACCGAGACGCCGGGCAACCCGTCATCCGGCTGGGCTGACCACCAACTGCCCTCGATAATGCTGTTGCCGCTGGGCAGATCGGCGGCCCAGGTCAGGCTCAGATCGCGTTGTATGGCCCGATCACCGCTGGAATCCTTGCTGACGATCTCCCTTACCGGCTCGCCATTGATGCTCACCAGGCGCCCCGGAACCACGGGGTACAAGGGCGCCGAAGGGGCGGAGAGCTGCACCAGGCGCTCGCTGAAGGCCTGTTTTTCCGCCGGCAGAATGTTCAGTGCGAAGTAGTTGGGGGCATTTTTCGGCAATTGGTTTTGCCAGGTGTCCAGCAGTTCGCCCCGCAGCAGGGCAATCAGCGCCATGGACAACAGAATCAGGCCGAAAGCCAGGGATTGCCCGGCCGCAGCCAGGGGGTGACGCAGCAACTGGCCCAGGCCCAGGCGCCACGGCAGGGCGGCGCGGGCTAGCAGGCGCCGCAGGCTTTGTAACAGCAGCAGCAACAAGCCACCCAATACCAGTGCCGCCAGCAGGCCACCGCCCAGCAGGGCGAAGGTCAGCACCAGGTCCAGGCTCAAGCGCCACATGATCAGGCCCAGGGCCAACAGAGCGGCGCCGTAGATCATCCAGGTGCTGGAGGGGATTGGCAGCAGGTCGCGCCGCAGTACGCGCAGCGGCGGCACCCGTCCCAGCGCAGCCAGGGGCGGCAAGGCGAATCCGGCCAGGGCCACCAGCCCGGTACCGATGCCGGCGATGGCGGGTAGCAATCCCCCGGGTGGTACGTCGTTGGGCAGCAGGTCATGTAGCAGGTAAAACAGGCCGAGCTGAGCCAGCCATCCCAGCAACGCCCCACTGAGGCTGGCCAGCAGACCCAGAACGCCTAGCTGTACGCTGAACAGCAGCATGGTTTCCCGGCGTGAGAGGCCCAGGCAACGAAGCAGGGCACTGGCATCAAAGCGTCGCGCGGCGAAGCGATTGGCCGACAAGGCTACTGCAACCCCTGACAGCAGCACCGCTACCAGGCTGGCCATGTTCAGATAACGTTCGGCCTTGCCCAGGGCTCCACCGATCTGCTGGTTGCCATCGCGGGCATCCTGCAGCCGCTGGTTGGCGGCCAGCGCCGGCTTGATCTGTTGACGATAGGCCTCAAGCGCCGGAGCCGGTCCGCGCCACAGTTCCTTGAAGCTGACCCGGCTGCCAGGCTGGACCACGCCGGTGGCTTGCAGATCTTGCAGGTTGATCAGGACCCGGGGCGTCAGGCTGTAGAAGTTGCCGGCCCGGTCAGGCTCGTAGGTCAGTACCCTGGCCAGGCGCAAGGTTTTCATGCCGACGTCGATGCTGTCGCCGATCTTGAGGTCCAGCGCAGTCAGCAAGCGCGGTTCGACCCAGGCGTCTCCGGGCGCGGGACCGCCGCCGGGCTCTTCGACCCCATAGGGGGCTGGGGCACTCTTGAGCTGCCCCCTCAGGGGGTAGGCTTCGTCGACGGCCTTGATGCTGGAGAGCTGGATCGCATTGTCGGTGGCAATGACGCTGGAGAACTCGACTATCCGCGCATGATCCAGCCCCAGTTTCAGGCCGCTGTCGAGCTGTTCCGGGCGTGCTGGGGAGCTGCCTTCCAGCAGCAGATCGGCGCCGAGGAACTCGGTGGCGCGTAACAGCATGGCGCCGTTCAAGCGTGCACCGAAGTAGCCGATGGCCGTGCTGGCCGCAACCGCTACCAGCAAGGCGAAGAACAGTACTCGCAACTCTCCGGCACGGGCATCGCGCAACAGTTGGCGGACAGCGAGGCTGAACAGGCGCGGCAGCGGCAGACGTGCCATCAGGGCTCCAGAGGGGCGACCAGCAGGCCCGCTTCAAGACGGATCAGGCGCCGGCAACGATGGGCCAGGCGTTCATCATGGGTCACCAGCACCAGGGTGGTGCCGCTTTCCTTGTTGAGTTCGAACAGCAGGTCGCTGATGCGTTCACCGGTATGGCTGTCGAGGTTGCCGGTGGGTTCATCGGCAAACAGCACATCGGGTTCGGCAGCGAAGGCCCGGGCAATGGCTACCCGCTGTTGTTCGCCACCGGAAAGCTGGCGTGGCGAGTGGCTAAGGCGCTGGCCAAGGCCAACCCGCTGCAGCAGTTCGGCGGCCCGCTCGCGGGCATCGCGACGGCCGTCCAGCTCCAGGGGCAGCATGACGTTTTCCAGGGCATTGAGGCTGTCGAGCAATTGGAAGGACTGAAAGACAAACCCTACATGCTCGGCCCGGATACGGGCCCGCTGATCCTCGTCCAGCTGGCTCAGGGCCTGGCCGGCGAGGGTGACTTCGCCGCTGCTGGGCAGGTCGAGCCCCGCCAGCAAGCCGAGCAGGGTCGATTTGCCGGAGCCGGAGGCGCCGACGATGGCCAGGCTGTCGCCCTGGTTCAGCTCGAGGCTGAGTTCATGCAGAATGGTCAGTTCACCTTCCGCGCTGGGAACCACTTTGCTAAGGTTCCGCGCAGTGAGAATGCTTGCGCCCATGGAGAATCCGATGCGTGTATGGTTTTTGAGTGCCGGCCTGGCCTTGATGTGCATGGCCCAGAACGCAGCGGCGGGTACGGTCCTGATCGTTGGCGATAGTATCAGTGCGGCTTTCGGCCTGGATACCCGTCAGGGCTGGGTAGCCCTGCTGGAAAAGAGGCTCAAGGACCAGGGTTTTAACGACAGGGTAGTCAATGCCTCGGTCAGTGGTGACACCAGTGCCGGGGGCCAGGCGCGGCTGCCGGCGCTGCTTGCAGAGCATAAGCCTGAAGTGGTGATTCTCGAGTTGGGGGGTAACGATGGCTTGCGCGGCCAGCCGCCCCGGCAATTGCAACAAAATCTTGCTTCGATGATCGACAGCTCCCAGGCCCAGGGTGCCAAGGTGCTGCTTTTAGGCATGCAATTGCCGCCCAACTATGGCGTGCGCTATACCCAGGCCTTTTCCCAGGTCTACAGCCAGTTGGCCAGCGAGAAAAAGGTGGCCTTGGTGCCGTTTTTTCTTGACGGGGTCGGGGGGCATCCCGAACTGATGCAGGCAGACGGTCTGCACCCTGCGGCAGCGGCCCAGGGCAAGTTGCTGGAAAATGTCTGGCCGACGCTAAAACCGCTGCTTTGACGCTTTTCTAGTGACAGTGTTTCGGCTAATGTGGCGCCCCCGATTTGGAGCCCCCGATGCCGCGTCCCGCCTGGTCCCTGTTTGCCTATCAACTGATCGAGCCTGATGAGCAGCTTGACCTGTTCGCCTGCCAGGAAGTTCGGGTGCATCTGGTGACGCGTCAACTGGAGTTGGGCGGCTCTGCCGACCGCACCTTGTGCGGCACTTTGTTGCCCGCGCAACCGCGCTGGTCGAGCGTGGATCGGACGATTTTCCAGGACCAGCGACTCTGCCCGTTGTGCCGGGCGATTCTGGAGTCGCAAAAACGTGGCACTCCGCCAATCTGGCCTGAGCTGCGTTTCGAGTTGTAGGCGGTCGCCAGCAGGCCGTTTCGACAGGGAATTCATGTGTCTGCGCTTGTCTCCCCGGCCTGGCTGCCGAAGCCGGAGGGCGGGGTGTACAATCGTGTTTCTTTCATTCGTTGTTCATGCGAAGGATTATCCGGATGTTGCCCCGCCTCCCTGTCGTCACCCGCTGCCTGACACTCGCCGCCTTGTGTGTGGCCGGTCCTGTTGCCGCATTGGAATTGCCTCTACCGCCGCCGGGTGAAGACATCGTCGGCCAGGTACAGGTGATCAAGGCCAAGTACGAGGATACCTTCGCCGACCTGGGCACGACCTACGACCTGGGTTACCTGGAAATGGTCGCGGCCAACCCGGGGGTCGATCCCTGGCTGCCGGGGGCGGGCACCGAGGTGATCCTGCCTACGCGTTTCATTCTGCCGCCCGGGCCGCGCGAAGGCATCGTGATCAACCTGGCCGAGTATCGACTGTACTACTACCCCAAGGGTCGGAACGTGGTCTACACCTTCCCGCTGGGTATTGGCCGTGAAGGCTGGGGGTCACCGATCGCGCACACCAGCATTACCGCGAAAACCCCGAATCCGACCTGGACGCCCCCGGCGTCGATCAAGGCCGAGCATGCCGCCGACGGTGACCCCTTGCCGAACGTGGTACCTGCCGGGCCGGACAACCCCTTGGGACCATTCAAGTTCACACTTGGCACGCCGGGTTACCTGATTCACGGTTCGAACAAGAAGTTCGGTATCGGCATGCGCACCAGCCACGGTTGTTTCCGCATGCTCAACAACAACGTGCTGGAAATGGCCGGCATGGTGCCGGTGGGAACTTCGGTGCGCATCATCAACGATCCGTACAAGTTCGGTATCAGCGGCGGGAAAGTCTACCTGGAAGCTCATACGCCGTTGGATGACAAAGGCAATCCTTCGGTGGTCGACAAGCACACTGCAGTGATCAATGCCTTGCTCAAGCGTGAGGACCTGGCTAACAACCTGCGCATGAACTGGGATGTGGTGCGGGATGTAGTGGCAGCCGAAGATGGCTTGCCGGTGGAGATCGCCGTGCCGACGACAGCGCCTGTGACAACAATGTCCAACGCGACCTACGATTTGCAGCAGTAAGCGCTTAAGTGCAACCCGCCGATACCTGCTGGTAGCGGCGGGTTTTTTATTGCCGGTGAAGAACTCCGGGCAATAAAAAAGCCGATCCAAAAAATGGATCGGCTCGATAACAATCCCGAGGGACTATTACTTGCGGCTAGCTTTTTCCAGCATACGCAGAGCGCGCTCGTTAGCTTCGTCAGCAGTCTGTTGTGCTTTTTGAGCAGCAGCCAGAGCTTCATCAGCTTTACGATAGGCTTCGTCTGCACGAGCCTGAGCACGAGCTGCTGCGTCTTCAGTAGCAGTCAGACGAGCTTCGGTTTCTTTGGATACGCTGCTGCAACCGGTAGCCAGAACTGCGGCCAGAGCCAGAGCAGAGAATTTCAGAACGTTGTTCATCGTGTTCCCCTTCAAGGACTTTCTATTAGTAGCTATCACCTCAGAGTGAGGAAATAGCCGGCGTACATACTACCCATTACTTGTAGTAAGTAAACTGACGTAGCGCAAGAAGCAAAAAAAATTCTAGGCGCTGTTTCTTTTTCGAGCAACTTTTTAGCGGGTTGTATAAAAAATATTCAGCGGCGAAGCTCCGGGGCCGAATGCTGCTTGTTTGCCAGCATCGTTATCGGAGTTTCCGGGCGCTGTTTCAGAGCCTAGGCTAAAGTCGGTCTATATTGTGTCGACTGCACTTTTCTTCAGAATTTGTTCAGCCCTGAACCTATGTTTAAGCATCTTGTGGGTGACTTTAAGAGGCGTCGCTCGTCTTATGTTTCAGCATCCGGCGATGTACCGTCTCAAGACGTTTAGGTATCGATCCCGACTAAGGCTCGTACTCAGCCTCAACAAGGTTTTGCGCCGATCTGTGACGAGTGTGGCTTGAGCATTTGTGCCAATGGCGCCTATATTTTGTAACGTGCTGATGGCGCAAGAGTGAGAGCTTCTACGGGCGGCCGACAGGCACGAGGTGGCGTAAGTTGTTCCTTCGCCGGAAAAACATCGGTAAGGTAGGGGTCAGCATTCCAGACCCGCAAGGAGTAGTGATGAGCGAGGCGTTGTCCATCCACCATGACCAGGCTGGTCATCAGTTCGAGACCAATGTGGACGGTCATCGTGCCTACCTGACCTATATGGACCTGGGTAAGCAGACCCTGGATATCTATCGCACTTTCGTGCCCAACGCACTGCGTGGGCGCGGTATTGCCGCGGCGCTGACCGAGCAGGCGCTGGAGTACGCCGAACGCATGGGCTACACAGTGATTCCGTCCTGCTCGTACGTAGAGCGCTATATGGAGCGTCATCAGCGTCACGCAGCAAAGCTCTGACCGGGGCGACCATGAAAAACGCCGGGCTTGGCCCGGCGTTTTTGTGTCTGCAGGAAAGGATCAGCTGCGATCGCGTTTCGGCAAGACGTCCTTGAGCTTGGCGTGCATGCCGCGCAGGGTCTTCTCGGTACTTTCCCAGTCGATGCAGGCATCGGTGATCGATACGCCGTACTGAAGTTCCGACAGGTTCTTCGGAATCGCCTGGCAACCCCAGTTCAAGTGACTTTCCACCATCAGGCCGATGATCGACTGGTTGCCCTCGAGGATCTGGTTAGCCACGTTTTCCATGACCAGCGGCTGCAGTGCCGGGTCCTTGTTGGAGTTGGCGTGGCTACAGTCGATCATGATGTTTGGCTTGATCGTGGCCTTGCTCAGGGCCTGCTCGCAGACGGCGACGCTGACCGAGTCATAGTTGGGCTTGCCGTTGCCGCCGCGCAGTACTACGTGGCCGTAGGCGTTGCCTTTGGTGGTGACGATCGACACGCCGCCCTGGGGGTTGATCCCCAGGAAACGGTGAGGGCTGGAAACCGACTGCAAGGCGTTGATTGCCACAGTCAGGCCACCGTCGGTGCCGTTCTTGAAGCCCACGGCCGAGGACAGGCCCGAAGCCATTTCGCGGTGAGTCTGGGATTCGGTGGTACGTGCACCAATGGCCGACCAGCTGATCAGGTCCTGCAAGTATTGCGGGGAGATCGGGTCTAGGGCTTCAGTGGCAGTAGGCAGGCCCATTTCAGCCAGGTCCAGCAGCAATTGGCGACCAATGTGCAGGCCGTCCTGGATCTTGAACGAGTCGTCCAGGTAAGGGTCGTTGATCAGGCCTTTCCAGCCGACGGTGGTCCGCGGTTTCTCGAAATAAACGCGCATCACCAGGTACAGGGTGTCGGAGACTTCAGCCGCCAGTGCCTTGAGCCGCTCGGCGTACTCGTGGGCTGCCTTGATGTCGTGGATCGAGCAGGGCCCAATGACGATGAACAGGCGGTGATCAGTGCCGTCGAGGATATTGCGGATCACTTCGCGACCCTTGGTCACGGTGCGCAAGGCGGTGTCGCTCAGCGGGATGTCTCGTTTGAGTTGATCAGGGGTGATCAGGGTCTCGTTGGAGGCGACGTTAAGGTCGTTGATCGGTAAATCAGCCATCGTGTTACTCGTCAGGTCACGGGTGCCGGCCGCCAGCGATCCCCGCGCGGCGGAGCACAGCGGATTTGAGCGCGTCGGGGAGCGGAACCTTAGCGCGTTAGCCGGTGACTCTACAATGGGCAGGTGGCGGTTTTATTGGGCTATGGCTGCACAAAAGCCTGGTGCACCCGGTCTTCGGAATAGTCTTCTGCGTGCTGCTCGACCCAATCCAGCGCCAGCGCCTCAATGCATTGCTGTTCGCTCTGAGGTTCATGCAGGCGACAGTAGCGGGCGATCTGGCACACCTGCTCACCCATGCGCGCGCCGAACAGCGTTTGTTCGTCGACGAAAGCGATGCCCACCAGGTAGCCACGCTTGCGTTTCAGGCACCAGGCGACATAGCCGTTGTAACGGGCGTTATCCCCCAACGTTGGCATGTACACCTCCAGCGCGGTACCGCGGCGCCAGGCACGGTGGTAATTGCACGCCATGCCACCGAGGCTGATAGTGTGCAACCGCTGGCGTGAAATACAGGCGTGCTTGCGCAAGGTCAGTTCAACCGGAACATCATCAGGATGAGGCAGAAAACGTCCCATGACCGCAGACTCCGAGTGTCGTCCATTTGACATTGTTTCCCCCAGTATAGTGCTCGAATTGGAACTGACCGATTTCGATATCGACCAGCAATTACTGGGCCTGGGCGGCGTTTCCCTGGTTGTTTTCACCAGTGTCGGCTGTTCCAGTTGCCGTTGGGCCCGGGCGCGGTTGCCGGAGTTGGAGCTACCCATCGACCGTCTTTGCTGGGTCGATGCGGGCGATAATGGCGGTGCGGTTCAGCGCTATCAGGTGTTCCACTTGCCGGCTTTGTTCGTGGTCCGCGACGGTGAGTTTCATGGAGCGCTACAGTCGCGCCTGACGCAGCAGGATCTCAGCGAGAGCCTGCGTCAGGCGCTTAATCGAATACCAGAGGAGTTGCCTTGATGGGTGCAGGCCGTAAACCGCGTGTAGGCATTATCGGGACCGGAGCGATCGGAGGTTTTTACGGGGTGATGCTGGCACGTGCCGGTTTCGACGTGCACTTTTTATTGCGCAGCGAATATCCGGCAGTGCTCGAGCATGGGCTGCAAGTCAACAGCAGCCAGCACGGCAAGCTGGCGTTGAAGCCGGCGCAGGCCTACGCCAATGCCGAACAGATGCCGCCTTGCGACTGGCTGCTGGTGGGCGCCAAGACCACCAGCAACCTTGATCTGGCGCCGGCGATCATTCAGGCCGCGGCCACCGATGCCAAGGTTCTGGTACTGCAGAATGGGCTGGATGTCGAAGACGACCTGCGCGCGGTGCTTCCCGATTCGCTACATCTTCTGGGCGGCTTGTGCTTTATCTGTGTGCACCGCGCCGGGCCCGGGCAGATCGAGCACCAGGCGCTTGGCGCGGTAAACCTGGGTTACCACAGTGGCCCGGCCAGTGCCGATGCGACCCTGAGCCAGGCGATTGTCGAGGAGGGCGCCGCGCTGTTTCGCGAGGCGGGGCTCGACTCTCAGGCCATGGGCAACCTGCAGCAGGCGCGCTGGCAGAAGCTGGTGTGGAATGTCCCGTATAACGGCCTGTCGGTTCTGCTCCGAGCCAGTACCACGCCACTGATGGCCGACCCCGCCAGCCGCGAGCTGATCCAGGACCTGATGCAGGAAGTGCTGCAGGGGGCGGCGGCTTGCGGGCATGTCATCCCTGCGGCCTATGCGCAGCAACTGTTCAAGTCCACCGAGCACATGCCGGATTACTGGCCCAGCATGTACCATGATTTCCTGCACCAGCGTCCTCTGGAGCTGGCAGCTATCTATGCTGCACCCTTGGCGGCAGCGCGGGCCGCAGGTTGTGAGCTGCCGAAGATCCAGGCGTTGTACCAGGCCTTGAGTTTCATCGACCGGCACCACGCCTGAGTTGGGCTTATTACCTTTAAGGGGATGAAATATGGCAAAGGGCCTGGATGGCAAGCTGGTGGTGGCGATCTCGTCGCGGGCGCTGTTCGACCTGGGCGACAGCCACAAGGTCTATCTGGCCCAGGGGGTCGAGGCCTATCGGCAATACCAGATCGAACATGAAGAGGAAGTCCTCGAGCCCGGTGATGCCTTCCCTCTGGTCAAGAAACTCCTCAGCCTGAATGCCAGCCTGGGCCGAGCCCGGGTCGAGGTGGTGCTGGTCTCGCGCAACAGTGCCGACACCGGGTTGCGTGTGTTCAACTCGATCGAGCACTACGGCCTGGGCATTTCCCGAGCAGCCTTCGTCGGCGGCCGCAGCCCTTATCCCTATCTGGCGGCCTTTGGCAGCGACCTGTTTCTCTCCACCCATGCCGATGATGTGCGCAGTGCACTAGAGGCCGGCTTTGCTGCGGCAACCATTCTGTCCGGCGGCACCCGGCGCGCTGAAAATGGCGAACTGCGCATCGCGTTCGACGGTGATGCGGTGCTGTTTTCCGATGACTCGGAGCGTATCTACCAGTCCGGCGGCCTGGAGGCATTCCAGGCCAGTGAGCGGCAGTCGGCACGAGAACCGTTGCCGGGCGGGCCGTTCAAGGGGTTCCTGGCGGCACTCAACCTGCTGCAGGGAGAGTTTTCCGATGAGGCCAGTCCGATCCGTACCGCCTTGGTGACAGCCCGTTCCGCGCCGGCCCATGAGCGGGTAATCCGCACTTTGCGCGAGTGGAACATCCGCCTGGACGAATCGCTGTTCCTTGGCGGGCTGGAAAAAGCCGCCTTCCTCGAAGCCTTTGCAGCCGACGTGTTCTTCGACGACCAGGCCGGTCACTGCGAGCTGGCTCGCGAAGTGGTCGCCACCGGTCACGTGCCGCACGGCGTAAGCAACGAAACCAAGGCTTGAATCCTAAAATCCGTGGTTTTTCCTCGGACCTCCCACAGTTCCAGGCACTGCTAAGCTGAATCAATCTCCGCCATCTTGGCAGTTGAGGAGGTCATATGATTCGTTCGATGCTGTATGCCACTGACCTCGGTCTGTATGCGCCCTTTGTGATGCAACATGCCCTGGAGCTGGCTCGAACGTTCAATGCCGACTTACATGTAGTGCACGCCGTGGAGCCCATGGGCCTGTTCGCCGAATCAGTGTTGCAGAGCTACCTGGATGAGCAGTCGTTGAGTGAGTTTCACCGCCAGGGCCTGAATACAGTGATGGCCAATATAGAGCAACGGGTGCTGGACAGTTTTCGCGAGGAGCTGGGGGAGGGGATGCAGGACCTGACCTTGATCCAGTCGGTGCGGGTGCTTCAGGGGGACCCGTCCCAGGTGATTCTGGAGCAGGCGGGGAAACTCTCTGTGGATTTGCTGATCGTAGGAAGTCACAGCCATGGGGTGGGGGCGCAAACGCCTTTGGGGCGTACCGCAACGCGAGTTCTGCAACTGGCCAAAGTCCCGGTTTACCTGGTGCCTCTGGTGCAGCGTCGACGTCAGGGCGATACCTGAGGATGGAATGGAAAATTCTGAATAAAAGTTCTAGATTTATTCTCCTGACCATTAATATAGTTATATACCGTCGCTGATACCCGTGGCGTCTACCTGCTTTGAGGGATTGATATGAAGCTTCAACAATTGCGCTACATCTGGGAAGTGGCGCACCACGACCTCAACGTCTCCGCTACCGCGCAAAGCCTTTACACATCGCAACCGGGTATCAGCAAGCAGATCCGTCTGCTCGAGGACGAACTCGGGGTCGAGGTCTTTGCCCGCAGTGGCAAGCATCTGACCCGCGTGACCCCGGCCGGCGAGCGCATCATCACCACCGCCGGCGAGATCCTGCGCAAGGTCGAAAGCATCAAGCAGATCGCCCAGGAGTTCTCCAACGAGAAGAAGGGCACCCTGTCCATCGCCACTACTCACACCCAGGCGCGCTACGCCTTGCCACCGGTGATCAGCAGCTTTATCAAGCAGTACCCGGATGTGGCCTTGCACATGCATCAGGGTTCGCCGATGCAGATTGCCGAAATGGCCGCTGACGGCACTGTGGATTTCGCCATCGCTACCGAGGCCCTGGAGTTGTTCGGTGACCTGGTGATGATGCCGTGCTATCGCTGGAACCGCTGCGTGGTAGTGCCTCAGGGCCACCCGCTGACCAAGCTGCCGAAGTTGACCTTGGAAACCCTGGCCGAGTACCCGATCGTCACTTACGTGTTCGGTTTTACCGGTCGTTCCAAGTTGGACGAAGCCTTCAGCCATCGCGGCCTGACGCCCAAGGTGGTATTCACCGCTGCCGACGCCGACGTGATCAAGACCTATGTGCGCCTGGGCCTGGGCGTGGGCATCGTGGCCAAGATGGCGGTCGACACCAAGCTCGACAGCGACCTGGTGGTGCTGGATGCCAGTGAACTGTTCGAATCGAGCATCACCAAGATCGGTTTCCGTCGCGGCACTTTCCTGCGTGGCTTCATGTGCGATTTCATCGAGAAGTTCGCCCCGCACCTGACCCGCGAAGTCATGGCCAAGGCCATTGCCTGCCATAACAAGCAGGAACTGGAAGAGCTGTTCGACGGCGTCGAATTGCCGGTCCACTGATCCCCAGCCTGCCTAGCGGACCTCGGTGACAGTGAACTGTTGCCGGGCGCCCGCCACCACGATCTCCACCTCATCGTCCTCGAACTTGCCCAGCAGGCTGTTGCCCAGGGGCGAGCGGGGGGTGATGACGGTCACTAGTTGCCCCACCACGTAGACCTTCAGGCCCGCGCCATCCGGGCCGAGAAACAGCCACTGTTCGTGGCCGTTTTCATCTTCCAGCCCCAACAGCGCACCGATCTGAATCCCCTTCTGCGGGTCATGAGGGCGCAGGCTCAGGTTCTGCCAGAGGCCCAGGGCCTGGCGGATTTCCTCGACCCGTCGAGCCTGGCCGGCGGCCAGGTAGGAAGCTTCCAGCCCCAGGGTGTCGTACTTGTTCTCGGCGATATTTTCTTCGTGGGTGGCGGTTTCGTAAGCGGTTTGTGCCGCTCGCACCGCGACCTCCAGGTCGTCCCGGAGCTGTTGCAGAATCAGTTGGCAGACAGACTGTTTATTCATGGTCAATTACAGAATTGCAGGACGTTGGCCCGGCTTTTTTCGCTCGGCGCGGTCTGGTCCTGCTGCAACCAGAACTGGCATTTGGGGTTGGACAGGTTGCGCAGGTTGCTGCGGGCGTTGTCCAGGGATTGCAGTTCCTCGTTCTTGCGCAGGTTTTCCTGGTACTGCTCGAACATTCGGTTCTGTGGCTCAGGTGGCGCGGCCACCGGTGGTTTTGCCAACTGCTGCACCGCTTGTGCGACCGGAGCCAATTGCTGGCTGAAAAGGTAGTGCGAGGCCAGCCAGCAGGTCAGGGCGATCGCCAGGAAACCCAGCCACAGGCCCAGGGCAATGCTGGCGGTGAGCGCCAGGAAGTTGAAACTGATGCGCAAGGAGCGACGTGCGGTGGGACGATGGGACATGGCTGCCTCCTGGCGGGCGGTGTTGGGCAAGGGCCGATTGTCGCACGAAGATAATCGCGGTTGGCTCTTCTGCGCAGGAGCATTTATGCGGACAATCGGCGCCTTTGCCAATCGGGGAGTGGAATGAAAGCCTCCTGGGATATTTTCTGCAGCGTGGTCGACAACTACGGCGACATCGGCGTGACCTGGCGCCTGGCCCGGCAACTGGTGGCCGAGCATCAATGTGCGGTGCAGCTGTGGGTCGATGATTTGCGCGCTTTCGAAAAGATCTGCCCGCAGATCGATAGCCAAAAGGCCAGCCAGATTCAGGATGGCGTCCAGGTGCGGCACTGGCCCGCCCAGTGGCCGGACGAGGCGGCGGCCGATGTGGTGATCGCGGCTTTCGCCTGCCAGTTGCCCCACGCCTACATGGACGCCATGGCCGACCGTGCGCGTGCGCCACTGTGGCTGAACCTGGACTACCTGAGCGCCGAGGACTGGGTCGGCGGGTGCCATGGCCTGCCTTCCGTGAAGTTTCGCGGGGTGCAGAAGTACTTCTTCTTTCCTGGATTCCAGGCCGATACCGGCGGCTTGCTGCGCGAGGCCGGGCTGCTCGAGCAGCGCCGGGATTTCCAGGGCAGGCCCCAGGCCCGGCTGGATTTCCTGAAATCCCTGGGCGTATCGCCTGTTGCCGGCAGTCGCTTGATCTCGCTGTTCGCCTACGAAAATGCCGGGGTTGCCAGTTGGTTGCAGGCCCTGGCCGACGACGGGCAGCCGACTCATCTGCTGGTGCCCGAGGGCCGCGTGCTGGCCGATGTGCAGCGCTGGCTGGGAGAGGAACCGCTGGCGCCGGGCTGTCCCCAGGTACGCCAGTCGCTGACCGTTCAGGTGTTGCCCTTCGTGCGCCAGGAGGATTACGACCGGCTGCTCTGGTGCTGCGACTTCAACGCGGTGCGCGGGGAGGACTCCTTCGTTCGGGCGCAATGGGCCGGGCGTCCGATGCTCTGGCACATCTATCGCCAGGATGAAGACATCCACCTGGACAAGCTCGAAGCTTTTCTCGGCCTCTATACCCGCACCCTTTCCCCGGGGGCCAAGGCTGCAGTGCTGGCCCTGTGGCAGGCCTGGAACAGCGAAGCATCGATGGCCGAACCCTGGAAAAACCTGCTGCAATACTGGCCGGAAGTCGCCGCGCACGCCGAGCAATGGTGTCTGGAACAAGGCTCCCAGCCCGATCTTGCTGCGGCGCTGGTGCAGTTTTACCTAAATTGGATATGATACGCGGCCTAGATTTTTGTAAATCCCATCCAAATTCGGATATTCGCAATGAAAACTGGTAAAGAACTCAAACCCGGTACCGTGATCCGTATCGACAACGATCCTTGGCTGGTTCAGAAAGCTGAATTCACCAAGTCCGGTCGTAACAGCGCGATCATGAAGACCAAGCTGAAGAACCTGCTGACCGGTTACAAGACCGAAACCGTTTACGGTGCGGACGACAAACTGGACGACGTGATCCTGGATCGCAAAGAAGCGACCCTGTCGTTCATCAGCGGCGACACCTACACGTTCATGGACACCACTGACTACACCATGTACGAGCTGAACGCCGAAGACATCGAAGCGGTTCTGCCGTTCATCGAAGAAGGCATGACCGACGTTTGCGAAGCCGTGTTCTTCGAAGACCGTCTGGTTTCCGTTGACCTGCCGACCACCATCGTGCGCCAGGTTGACTACACCGAAGGTTCCGCTCGCGGCGACACTTCGGGCAAGGTGATGAAGCCTGCCAAACTGAAAAACGGTACCGAGCTGAGCGTTGCGGACTTCATCGAAATCGGTGACATGATCGAGATCGATACCCGCGAAGGCGGTTCCTACAAAGGCCGCGCCAAGGTTTAAACCTGGCTCGCCCCTGTAGACGAAAAAGCCCGACCTTGAGTCGGGCTTTTTTATGCCTGGAATTTGCCGTTTCAGACCGAAACGTGCAGGCGCACATCCACATTGCCACGGGTGGCATTGGAGTAGGGGCAGACCTGATGCGCGGCATCCACCAGGCTTTGCGCTTCGTCCTGGGCCAGGCCGGGCAGGCTCACATGCAGGTCGATATCCAGGCCGAAGCCGCCGGGGATCTGGCCGATGCCGACATGGGCAGTGATCGAAGCGTCGTCCGGGATCTTGCGCTTGCTCTGGCTGGCGACGAACTTCAGGGCACCGATAAAGCAGGCCGAGTAACCGGCTGCGAACAGCTGTTCAGGGTTGGTCGCCTGGCCACCGGCACCACCGAGTTCCTTGGGGGTGGCCAGTTTGACGTCGAGGATCTGGTCATTGGAAACAGCGCGGCCATCACGGCCACCGGTGGCGGTTGCAACGGCGGTGTAGAGAGTTTGCATGGTGGAAGCCTCGTGGTAGGTGATTTTCGCGCTAATTATTTGCGCGCTAAGTAAGTGCGAAATAAATGTATCTCGCTAATATTTTGCGCGCAAGATAAATTTTGCTGAAAACCCCTCCATTAACCTTGAGTTATGGGCAACTCATTGATTCTGAAAAGATATTTTTTTCGGTTGAGAAGCTAGCCCCAGCCGTAGGGGGGCTGGCTTGCCAGCAAAGCGTCAAAGACTGTCCTGCAGATGCCCGCGCAACACCTGCAAATCTTCCTGCAACTGACGCAATTGCTCCACGCTCCGGCCGCTGGCCCCGAGGATGCACTGGGGAATGTCCCGGGCTTGCTCGCGCAGCACCCGGCCCTGTTCCGTCAGTTGGACAATCACCACCCGCTCATCTTCCCGACTGCGGGTGCGGCTGAGCAGACCTTCGGCCTCCAGGCGCTTGAGCAGCGGAGTCAGGGAGCCGGGGTCTGTCAGCAGGCGCTGGCTGATCTCGCCGACCGTCAGCCCGTCCCGTTCCCAGAGCACCAGCATCGCCAGGTACTGCGGGTAGGTCAGCCCCAGCTTCTGCAGCAGAGGCTTGTAGACCTTGGTCAGCATCAGCGAGGTGGAGTGCAGGGCAAAGCACACCTGGTTGTCCAGCAGGAGTTGATCGCAGGAGTCCAGGGGGGAGCGTTCGGTGGTCATGTTGGCGGCCTTGATAATTAATGGTCATGAATCTAGCGGGCGAGTCTTTAATGCGCCAGATAATTTTCCTCAGGTCTCAGCCCATCGCGCTTTGCAATGCCAGGTCCCAGGGCGGAACCGGGCTGAAGCGGCTTTTCAGGTACTCCAGCAGCAGGCGGCTACGGGCATTGGGGTGCTGTTCCATGCGCAAGGCGTAGATGCCGGCGGTTTCCGGCTTGGGCAGGCCGCCTTCGCAGAACAGCGGCACCAGTTCGCCGCGCAGCAGGTATTCACTCACCAGCCAGGTGGGCAGGTGGGCAATGCCCAGCCCGGCCAAGGCCCCGGAAAGCAGGGCTTCAGCGTTGTTGGCACCAAGGCGTATACGCTGCGGACGATGGCTCTGCACCTGGCCGTCAAGCTCGAAGCGCCAGGCGAACAACGGCGCCAGGCCATCCCAGTCGAGGCCGTCGTGCTGGCTGAGTTCGGCGGGGTGGCTGGGGGTGCCGCGGCTTTTCAGGTAGGAGGGGCTGGCACAGGCGATACGCACGATGCTGGCCAGGGAGGTGGCGACCATCCGCGTGTCCACGCGCTGGCCGGCGCGCAGCACCAGGTCGACCTTGCCTAGGTGGGAGCCCTGCATGTCGACAAAGCTGTCGATCAGGTGCAACTGCACATCCAGCCCGGGGTAGAGCACCAGGAAATCGGCAATGGCCGGCGCCAAGTGGCGGCGCCCGAAGGCAGCGGGGGCGTCGATGCGGATCAGGCCCTCCGGGGCATGGCTCAGGGAAACTGCCTCGGCCCGAGCCAGTTGCAGCTCGGCAACGATACGCCGGGCCCGTTCGGCAAAGGCCTGGCCGGCGGCGGTGGCGACCACGGCGTGGGTGGTACGCATGAACAGAGTGGTGCCCACGGCGTTTTCCAGGCTGTCGATGCGCCGGGCCACGGCGGAGGGCGTCAGCGGATGGCGGCGTGCCGCTGCGGAAAAGCTGCCCGCCTCCAGCACATCAAGAAACAGACCCAGTTGTTCGGTCAGTGTATTGGGATTCATGATCAGCTCGCTTATGCGAAAACGGCAAAGCCATTGTGCGTTGCTATGCGTTTCCGTGCCAGGGCCGACTGCGTAGCATGCAGCTCTCAGGTGAGGAGAGCGGTTGTGATCGAGTTGATGATGTATCTGTTGTTGGGCGCGGCGTTGGGTACGGTGGGCGGGCTGTTCGGTATTGGCGGTGGCTTGATCGCGATTCCGGTGCTCGGCGTGCTGTTTGGCCTGGACCAGCAGATTGCCCAGGGCACGGCGCTGGTCATGGTTGTACCCAATGTGCTACTCGCGCTGTGGCGCTATCACCAGCGCAACCGCATAGAGGCGCGCCACGCCTTGCCCCTGGCCCTGATGGGGTTCAGTTTCGCCTGGCTGGGCTCGATCTGGGCGGTGGGCATCGATGCACAGAAGATGCGCATCGGCTTTGTCGCCTTTCTTCTGGTGCTGTCGGCCTACAACCTGCTGCGCATGTTCATGGCCAGTGCCCCGGCCAGCAGCGAGATGCGTTACCCCTGGCCTTGGCTCGGGGTATTGGGCGCCGCTTCCGGGGCCATGGGCGGGCTGTTCGGGGTGGGGGGCGCAGTGGTTGCCACGCCGGTACTGACCAGTGTCTTCGGCACCACCCAGGTGGTAGCACAGGGTTTGTCCCTGGCGCTGGCGCTACCCAGCACCGGGGTCACCCTGGTGACCTATGGCTTTCACCATCAGGTGGACTGGGCGATCGGTCTGCCGCTGGCAGCCGGTGGCTTGCTGAGCATCAGTTGGGGGGTGAAGGTCGCCCACGCCTTGCCCGAGCGGCTGTTGCGCGGCCTGTTCTGCGGCTTCCTGGTGGTGTGTGCGGTGATGCTGGCGTTTAAAGTTTGAAGCCTTCGACGATGTGTTCGGCCAGGCATTCGGTGATGGGCGAGGGCTGGTTGAGGTTGCGCAGCAGCATGATGCTGGCCTCGGGCAGCTCCGGCAGCCCTTCGTTCTCGCCGAGGATGCGCAGGTCCGGCGTGATCAGGCTTTCCAGCTGCGCGGTGATCGCCAGCCCGGCGCTGACCACCGCCATGATTGCCGACAGGCTGGAGCTGTTGTAGGCAATGCGATAGTCGAGGCCGATGGCATCCAGGGCGTTGCAGGCCCACAGCCGGCAAAAGCAGTCGCTGTTGAACATCGCCAGCGGCAGTGGCGTCTGTTCATGGGGCGTGAAGCACTGGGCCACGGCCCAGACGAAGCGCTCCTTGCGCAGGAGTTGGCCGATCTCGTTGCCCGGCTCTCGGGTGACGATGGTCAGGTCCAGGTCCTGGCGTTGCAGCAGTTGCTTGGACGATTCGCAATGCACTTCGATCTGGATCAGCGGGTAGCTCTGGGCGAAGCGCGACAGAATCCCCGGTAGAAAACGCATCACATAGTCATCCGGCGTGCCGATGCGCACCAGCCCCACCATGTGCGGTTCGCGCAGGGTATTGAACACTTCGCTATGCAGTTTCAGGATGCGCCGGGCATAGCCCAGCAGTACCTGGCCCTCGGCGGTCAGCTTGACCTGGCGTCCGTCGCGCTGGAACAGCTGGCGTTGCAGCACGTCCTCTTCCAGGCGCTTCATCTGCATGCTCACCGCCGATTGGGTGCGGTTGACCCGTTCTCCAGCCCGGGTAAAACCGCCTTCATCGGCGATGGCGACGAAGGTGCGCAGCACTTCGGTGTCGATGCTGGGGAACTGGGACATTGATCAAATCCTGAGATGCATGGGGCAGGAAGCATTCCTGGGCCTGATCTTATTCCTCGAAAGGCCACGGCGTCATCCCTGGCGTTGCGCTTGCAGCCAGGCCAGCACCTGCCGGGCGTTCTGGTCCGGTGGAAACACCGGGTAGAACACCTTTTCGATCTGCCCGGCCTTGAGAATCAGAGTCAGGCGTTTCAGGAAGCGGGTGGCGTTCAATTCGAACATCGGCAGCCCCAGGGCTTCGGTCAATTGCCCCTGTGCATCGGAGAGCAGGGCAAAGGGCAGGTGCAGCCGCTCGACGGCTTCACGTTGATAGTCGCTGTCCTGGCTCGAGAGGCCGAACAGGTTCGCCGCCCCGGCGGCCGCGAGTTCCTCGGCCAGGTCGCGAAAGCCGCAGGACTGCGGGGTACAGCCGCGGGCGCCGGGGGTCATGTCCCAGCCCTCCAGCAGCGGCAAATCCGGTCGTCCCATGCGCGGGTAGACATAGAGCACCGTTATGCCGGGCAGCGTCGACAGGTCGACCCCTTCGCCCGAGGTGGAGGGCAACCGCAGCCCGGGCAAGTGCAGGCCTTGCAAGTGACGGGCTGCGCCATCGTCCTGGGGGGGCGGGATACGCGACCAGTCCACGCTCAGCATGTCTCTCATGACGCTTCCTCCTGATCAGTAGTGCTGGGCAATCGCAATAGGGATAGCTGGATAACAGAGTGTCGATAGTGCTCCTTCAGTTCAAGTAGTACTGCGGATAAATGATGTTCGATCCAGCAATTAATGCTCGTGGCTTTTATTGGTTTTGTCTTTGGCTTTAGTTGTGCTGTGTTATTGGCGATAAGCCTTATCGGTGCTGGCTATAAGTTTTCAAAAAAAGGTCTGGAGTGTTGGCTATAAGTTGTCGTTTGCTAATTTCGCTGCGCGATAAAAATCAATGAATATGCCCTGGGCCGATTAATGGTCAACTTTGTGGTTGTTTGGGTTTGCCTAAAGAAACATCCGCTACTAGTGTTGCGCTTGCCATGTACAGATGGTCTGTACTGGGATTGCGACCAACTTTGGAGGGTCCTTTCATGAACGTGAAAGCGGAACACACTGAGCCAACCACTGCCGAGCTGACACAGCTCAAGACCAAGCTCAAAGCCGGCAAGCTGGCGCCGGAAGACCTCAAGGCGCTGGTGGGCCTGGTGGAACGTACGGAGAAGGCGGCGAAGCAACTTAGGGCAGCCATCGTCGAGTAAATGACGCTAACGCTTTGGAGGGCAGGATCAGAAATGGACCTCACTACTCGAACTACTCATATCGATATATCTGAACCGTTGCGTAGCCCTCCATTTTTAGCGCGCAGCACTATCGGCAGTCACTCGGTACTGCTGCTGGGAAGTCTGGAAGCGCCTATCTCTACACTTAGTGATAATGCTTTTATTGTCGAGCGCATTGCCCAGAGTCTCAACTTGTCGGCGCTGGGCGCCCAGTTCAATGCGGAAGAAGTTATTTTTCTGCTGAACGAGCAATATACCGCTGCGGAAGAGTTTGTTTATGGTCACCCCATCTGGCGAAAGATAAGAGAGGGTGATCAAGCTGCGCTCTACGCTTATATCCTGGAAACCCGGCACTACCTGGCTGCCGCGGCCTCGAGGATGTGCCCCTCGGTCAGCCCGGGCATAGGGTTGTCGCCGATCTCCCTGATGCTGTCCAGGCATGCGCTGGAGGAGTGGGATCATGCGCAGTTCTTCAATGAGGCCCTGGAGCTGATCGGCTGTTCCGGCGACATGGTCAGGCTGGCCCGGCCTTTGCCCGCAACCCTGGAGTGGATTCACCTGTCCCGGCAGATCGCGGCCATGGGCGAGCTGGTGTCGGCGGCCTGCTCCGGTTTCATGGAGCACTCCTCGGTGGAGCAGGAGGCGGTGCTGGGTTGGCATGAGTTGCTGGTGGGCCACAACCTGTTGAGCCGCAAGGCGACAGACAAGGTGCTGGGGCATTTTTCCACCGACATCCAGTATGGGCATTCGGATAACTGGAAGAAGGCCGTGCGCACCCAGGACTGCTATCCCGCGCCGGTGGTGGCCACGGTGCTCAATGCAGTCTGCAGCCTCAGCGAAATGATCTACCGCTGGCTGACTGCGCTGGAGCAGGGATGTGCCAGCTCCATTGTCACCGCGGCCCAACTGGTGGCCGAGGAGGGGCTGGACCAACTGTTGCACGCCGCTGATTCGCCCCTGGACGTGGAAATTTTCCAGGGCCTGCCGGTCTGGCCGTCCAGTGTGATGAGCCTGGTCAACGGTGAGCGTTCCGGCGATGACAACCCTGCCGATACCGTCGTTGCGTCCTGCTATGCCCTGGGGCCGCGAATGACGCAACTGGTCATGAGCCCGGCGCCTTTTGGCGCACTGATCACCCAGGTGCATGAGCAGTTGCTCAATGGGCAGAGCTCCAGCGCCGAGAGTGTGGCGGCCATCGAACAGATGACCACCGACTGGCTGGTATCGGTGGACGGCCACGGCCTGTGGCAACAGATGACCGGGGGCTGCGCGGATGAGCTGATCATCGGCTACATGCTGGAGAACTATCATTACCTGGCCTCGGCGACCCGACATGTCAGCCCGGCCATTGCCGCCTGTGCGGATGCGCGGATCCGCGAGAACCTGTTGCAGCACCTGCAGGATGAGCTGACCCACTGCGACATCCTCAAGCCCAGGCTGCGCGAACTGGGAGTCCGGCGCCCGGAAGCGATGCGACCCTTGCCGACCACCACTGCCTTTGTCGGTTATCTCAGCGACCTGGCACGGCATGACTGGAAGGGCTACCTGATCGGTTCGACCTACCTGCAAAAAAGCCTGAGCGAATGCCGTGGCGATGATCGTCACCTGCGTTTCTACTCGCAGGTGTCCGCCAACAACCCGCGCTGCGCAGCGTTGCTGGGGGCCATGGCAGCCCATGACGAACTGGATGACGAGCTGGGCCACGATCAGCGGCCGTCGCTCAACATCGAGTATCTGCTGGCGCGGGGCGACGTGGGCGGTGACTCGGTGGCGCGTGCGGCCATGCTGCCGTCACTGGCCTGGAGCTTTCTGGATGGCATCCGCCAGCACTATTGCACCGGCAAGGACGCGGTGCTGCAGCGCCAGGCCTGGAGCGCAACATGAACCAGCCCTATTTCCAGAACCTGGAGCCCCTGGCGCAGTTGCAGGAACTGTTGTTCGAGCGTGATGACTTCGAGGCCCTGGCCAGGCGCTTGCCAGAACCCAGGATGGCTCTGGAAAAGTGGCGCGATGTGTTGCATGGCGAGCTCCTGTCGCTGTTTCGCTGGGGGCTGATTCGCGCCAGGGAGAGCCTGGATGACCAGGGGGCGGGCCAGGGCTATGGCCAGGAAGTCCTGTGCCTGCTGCCCTATTACGGCTTTTGTCTGCATGCAATCCGCCGCGCCGCGCCCTTTGCCTTGATGGGCATACCCACCACGGTGTCGGTGCGTCACGACCGTTATCAGGAGGCCAGTGCAGTGATTGGCGAGTTGGCGGCCGTGCTTGGCGTAAAGGATTGGCTGCGGGTCAGTGAGGAATCCTCGGCAGAGTTGGTGCGGCAGTTTCATGGGCGCGATGGCCTGATCGTGCTCACCGGCAAGCAGTCTACCTACACCAGCCTGCGAAACCACTACCCGGACGCGCGGATCATTGCTGCAACCGGCTGTTGCGGGGTGGTCCTGTCGGTGGAGGAGCAGCCGGCACGCGTCATCGAGGAACAGCGCCAGGAACACCGGTTGCCGGTCAGTTGCAGCAACCATGGCTACACCGTCCTTGCCGAAGCCCTGACCCCGCAGGCGGCGGTGCTGGCCATCAACGGCGCCCGGCCCGCGGTCAGCAGCACGGTGCAAGAGTTGCTCGGGCAACTGCACCCGTCCATTGTCCTGACTCCCCCTTCGGCTCTGCCGTTGCCCGATGATCTTGGCGGCTACAGCCTGCTGGCCTGTGAAGAGTCGGCGGCGGCCAGCCTCGATGGTTTCGGTCGCGACCCACTGGGCGGCTGGCCGGGGGATTACCGGATCTGAAAGCGGTCCCTGGAAACACCGGTGGGGAACCAAGGCATCAAACCCTGAGATGTATTGCATAAGAAACATTCGTTGGATTGATCCTTGTTCGGGGAAGAGACTGTGCTCATCCCCACTGGAGGACAGGATCATGAAAGCGCAAAAGGGTTATCTGCTGGTTCACAAACTGCCAATTCAGGCGTTGTCGTTACGTGCACTATGGCACCAGGTGGTCCGCTGGCACGAGTTGGCGCAGGAGCGCCGGATGCTTGCCGGCCTGAGCGATTCGGCCCTGCATGACCTGGGGTTGAGCCGGGCGGATGTGGAGCATGAAGCGGTCCGCCCGTTCTGGGACGACCCGATGCACAAATAACCCGGTGGCCACTACACAAGCCGGTCCAGGGTGCGCTAGCGTGCGGGCAGACCAGGAGACGCTCATGCCCGCACTACCTTCTTTCTCGCTCAAGCAGGCCCGCCGGCTGGCGCTGGCTGCCCAAGGCTTCGGCGGGCGCCAGCCGCCGGCATCGATCAAGGCCTCCCGACTCAATCAGCAGATCGAGCGCCTGGGCCTGTTGCAGATCGATTCGGTCAACGCCCTGGTGCGCGCCCATTACTTGCCGCTGTTTTCCCGTCTTGGCAGTTATCCACAGCAGCTGCTCGATCAGGCCGCCTGGAGCCAGGGGCGCCAGCGCACCTTGTTCGAGTACTGGGGGCATGAGGCCTCGCTGCTGCCGATGTCCATGTACCCCTTGATGCGCTGGCGCATGCAGCGCGCACGCCAGGGGCAGGGTATCTACTCGCAACTGGCGCGTTTCGGCCAGGAACGCCAGGCCACTCTGCGCCGGGTGCTGGCGGCCGTGGAGCAGCAGGGCGCGCTGGGGGCCGGCAGCCTCTCCACCCGCGAAGAGCGGGCCGGCCCCTGGTGGGACTGGAGCGAAGAAAAGCATGCCCTGGAATGGCTGTTCGCTGCCGGTGAGGTGACAGTGTCCGGCCGCCGCGGTTTCGAGCGTCTGTATGACTTGCCGGAACGAGTGATCCCGGCGGCGATCCTCCAGCAGATGCCGTTGGAGGAAGCCCAGGCCCAGCGCCGGTTGCTGCTGCAGGCGGCCGGGGCACTGGGGGTAGCCACGGAAAAGGACCTGCGGGACTACTTTCGCCTCGATCCCGGCGATAGTCGCGCGCGGCTTGCCGAGTTGTGCGAGTCCGGCGAACTGCTGGGCTGTGAGGTCCAGGGCTGGAAGCAAAGTGCCTATTGCCTGCCCGAGGCGCGGGTGCCGCGCAAGGTCGAAGCCAGCGCGCTGTTGTCACCTTTCGATTCCCTGATCTGGGAGCGTAGCCGTACCGAGCGGCTGTTCGATTTCCGCTACCGCCTGGAGATCTACACGCCTGAGCACAAGCGGGTCTATGGCTATTACGTGCTGCCGTTCCTGCACAACGAGCGGATTGCCGCCCGGGTCGACCTGCGGGCGGAGCGGGCCCAGGGGCGTCTGGCGGTGCACGCGGTGCATGAGGAGCCATTCGGTCTGGACGACGAGGGTGTCCGGGCATTGGCCCTGCAATTGCGAAAGATGGCCGACTGGCTGGGGTTGGAACAGATTCAGCTCAATTGCCAGCGTGATGGCGCGCGACGCCTGCGTGAGGTGCTGGGGTGAAGAGCTTCGCGGGCCAGCCCGCTCCTACACAGCCCTTGCAGGAGCGGGCTAGCCGGCGAAAGCGCTCTTAGCGCTTGACCTGCTTCAAGGTCTCGGCAATCAGGAAGGCCAGTTCCAGAGACTGGTCGGCATTCATCCGCGGGTCGCAATGGGTGTGGTAACGGTCCGACAAACCATCCTCGGTAATCGGCCGGGCACCGCCGATGCATTCGGTGACGTTCTGCCCGGTCATCTCGATATGGATGCCACCGGCATAGCTGCCTTCGGCCTGGTGGACCTGGAAGAACTGCTTGACCTCGGTGAGGATCTGCGCGAAATCCCGGGTCTTGTAGCCGCTGCTGGCCTTGATGGTGTTGCCGTGCATCGGGTCCGAGCTCCACAGCACCTGCTTGCCTTCGCTTTCCACCGCGCGAATCAGCTGTGGCAGGTGATCGCCGACCTTGTTGGCGCCCATGCGCACGATCAGGTTGAGGCGGCCGGGATCGTTTTCCGGGTTGAGGATATCGATCAGGCGGATCAGTTCGTCGGTGTTCATGCTCGGGCCGACCTTGACCCCGATCGGGTTGTTCACCCCGCGCAGGAACTCCACGTGGGCGCCGTCCAGTTGCCGGGTGCGATCGCCGATCCACAGCATGTGCGCCGAGCAGTCGTAGTAGTCGTTGGTCAGGCTGTCGCGGCGCACGAAGGCTTCTTCATAGTTGAGCAGCAACGCTTCGTGGGCGGTGAAGAAGCTGGTTTCGCGCAGTTGCGGCGCGCTGTCCAGGCCGCAGGCACGCATGAAGGCCAGGGTTTCGTCGATGCGGTCTGCCAGTTGGCTGTACTTCTCGGCCAGGGCCGAGTTGGCGATGAAGTCCAGGTTCCACTTGTGCACCTGGTGCAGGTCGGCGAAACCGCCCTGGGCGAAGGCTCGCAGCAGGTTGAGGGTGGCGGTGGCCTGGTGGTAGGACTGCAGCAGGCGGTCGGGGTCCGGCACCCGGCTTTTTTCATCGAAACCGATGCCGTTGACGATGTCGCCGCGATAGGCCGGCAAGGTCACGCCATTGATGGTTTCGTCGTTGGCCGAGCGCGGCTTGGCGAACTGGCCGGCCATGCGCCCGACCTTGACCACCGGGCAGCCGGCGGCAAAGGTCATGACGATGGCCATCTGCAGCAGCACCTTGAAGGTGTCGCGAATCTTCGCCGCGGAGAATTCGGCGAAGCTCTCGGCACAATCGCCACCCTGCAACAGGAATGCCCGGCCCTGGGTGACTTCGGCAAACTGGCGACGCAACTCCCGGGCTTCACCGGCAAACACCAGCGGTGGATAACTGGCCAGGCTTTGCTCGACCTGCAGCAGGTGCGCGGCATCGGGGTAGTGGGGTTGTTGCTGGATCGGCAGGGCGCGCCAGCTGTCGGGGCTCCAGGGTTGGCTCATCGCGGACTCGAGTGCTTTAACGGTGGGAGGGGCATGTTAGCAGCAAATTAGTGCGTGACCTGCTCCTCTCGCTTGGCCGACAATCGCGCCTTTCCCGCTCGCTGCCGAGCGGTTGGTTTATCGCGCCGGCAAGGTTCTGTGCCCGCGCGGCTAGGAGATGAAATGACTGAGGAGCGCGTCGAGCGCCTGCTCGCCGAAGTGCATGACGAATTCGGCATGATCCGGGTCCTGGAAGTGGCGGACTATCGTTTTCTAGAATTTGGCGATGCCATCGAGCAAAGCTGTGTGTTCACGGCGGACCCCAGTTGGCTGGAGTACGACTACACCCGGGCCATGCTGATCGGTGCCCTGTGCCATGAGGCGCCGGAGAGCGCGTTGTTTCTCGGGCTGGGCGCCGGCACCCTGACCCAGGCTTGCCTGAAGTTCCTGCCCCTAGAAGATGTGGAAGCCATCGAACTGCGACCGGACGTGCCGCGCCTGGCTATCGAGTACCTGGGGCTGGACGACGATCCGCGTCTATATATAAGAGTCGGCGATGCCCTGGAGCTGCTGGACAGTGCTGAATCCGCCGACCTGATCTTCGTCGACCTGTACACCGACGTCGGCCCCGGCGTCGGGCATCTGGCCTGGGGTTTCTGGAGAACTGCCAGAAGCGCCTCAACCCCGGCGGCTGGCTGGTGATCAACCAGTGGGCCACCGATGATGGCAAGCCCTTGGGCGCCGCCCTGTTGCGCGGGCTCTATCACCGCCATTACTGGGAGTTGCCGGTGAAGGAGGGCAACGTGATTCTGATCGTGCCGTCCGACCTCGACCAGGAGCTGGACCTGCCAGGCCTGAATGCCCGCGCCCAAGCCCTGGCCCCACGCTTGGGCTACTCCCTGCAACCCTTGATCAAGGCGATCCGCCCGGCCACATAAGCCCTTGCTGGCGCCGGCTGGCCGGCGAAGCCGATCTGCCGGCCCCTGTTCAGCAGCCCTTGAACACCCCGGGCCGTTTTTCGATCATCGCCCGCACGCCCTCTTTGGCGTCCTCACTGTTCATCAGTTTGTGCACCAGCGGCGCTAGCCCCTGGGCGGCCGCCGTTTCCCCTTCGAGCCTGGCCTGGCGTGCCGACATCAGGGTCGCCTGCACCCCCAGCGGTGCCTGGCGGGCAATCCGTTCGGCCAGTTCGATGGCCCGGGGCAGCAGGTCTTCGCTGGCCATGACCTCCTGCACCAGGCCCAGGCGCAGGGCTTCATGGGCATCGAATTCGTCCCCGGTCAGCAACCAGCGCATGGCATTGCCCCAGCCGGCCAGTTGATGCAGGCGCAGGGTCGCGCCGCCGAAAGGGAAGATTCCGCGTTGCACCTCCATTTGCGCGAAGCGGGTATTGCTGGCGCAGAGATTGATGTCGGAGGCCAGCATCAGCTCGATGCCGATGGTCAGGCAGTAGCCTTGTACGGCGACGATCACCGGCTTGTTCACCTGTGGGCCGCTGAACACGCCCCAGGGGTCGCAGCCACCGGCTGGTGCTTGCCAGCCCTGGGCCAGGGCGGCGCCGACATTGGCCAGGTCCAGGCCTGCGGTGAAGTGCTCGCCGTGGCCGAACACCACCGCCACTCGCGCCTCGCTGCTGGCTTCGAACTCGCCGTAGGCCAGGCTCAACTGGTTGAGCAGCTCGAGGTCGAAGGCATTGCGCTTGGCCACCCGGTCCAGGCCGATAAGGAACAGGTGACCACGTAGTTCACGGCTGACACGGCTGGCACTGGGCTGATTCATGAGCGCTGTCCTGGGAAGAAAGAGGGGAGGTTGGCGCGGGCGGTTTCGTGCACAAAGGTGAACCGTTTAAGCGCGATGACCAACAGCGCCGGGCCTGAGCAAAATAGCGCGCCGCCGAAGTCTGCGCAAAGCCCATGACAATCGGGTGTTCAGCGGATTTTTCCGATAAAAAAAACTCCCTTTTTTGAGTAATTCCGGTATAGTGCGCGCCGGCCTTTAGCCGGGCCACGTTTAGGTAATGCAATTCCCCGAAGTCAGCTTCGGCTGCTTGTCCGCTGCGCGGACTATCCTTGACGATCCATTCATCCAATCGTTTTCGCAAATCCCCGCCGACAAAGCTGCCAGGGTGACTCTTGAGTCTTACACGGCATGCGCAGCTTTGGAGCATGGGTCTTTGCGGATGCACTTAGAGGCAGACCCATGACCCAGGAAATCGGCGGCTTCGCCGCTCTTGAACTTCATCCCAATATTGTCGCTGCAGTAGTCGCTACCGGCTATGAAGAGCCTTCGGCTATTCAGCAGCAGTCGATCCCGATCATCCTTGCCGGTCACGATATGATTGGTCAGGCGCAAACCGGTACCGGTAAGACCGCTGCCTTTGCCCTGCCTATCCTGCACCGCATTGATCCGTCCAAGCGCGAGCCGCAAGCTCTGATCCTGGCCCCAACCCGTGAGTTGGCGCTGCAAGTAGCAACCGCTTTCGAAACCTACGCCAAGCAAATGCCGGGCGTGACTGTTGTGGCCGTCTACGGCGGTGCGCCGATGGGCCCACAACTGAAAGCAATCCGTAATGGCGCACAGATCGTTGTCGCCACTCCGGGCCGTCTGTGCGACCACCTGCGTCGCGACGAAAAAGTCCTGGCCACCGTGAACCACCTGGTTCTCGACGAAGCCGACGAGATGCTCAAGCTGGGCTTCATGGATGACCTGGAAGTGATCTTCAAGGCCATGCCGGAGACCCGCCAGACCGTACTGTTCTCGGCCACCCTGCCGCAGTCGATCCGGGCCATCGCCGAGCGTCACCTGAAGGACCCGAAACACGTCAAGATCCAGAGCAAGACCCAGACCGTCACCGCGATCGAGCAGGCTCACCTGCTGGTTCACGCCGACCAGAAGACCTCTGCCGTTCTGAGCCTGCTGGAAGTTGAAGATTTCGACGCCCTGATCATGTTCGTGCGCACCAAGCAAGCGACCCTGGACCTGGCCAGTGCCCTGGAAGCCAAAGGCTACAAAGCTGCTGCGCTGAACGGCGACATCGCCCAGAACCAGCGTGAGCGCGTGATCGACTCCCTCAAGGATGGCCGCCTGGACATCGTTGTGGCGACCGACGTAGCCGCCCGTGGTCTGGACGTACCGCGCATCACCCACGTATTCAACGTGGACATGCCTTACGACCCGGAATCCTACGTGCACCGTATCGGCCGTACCGGCCGTGCCGGTCGCGAAGGCCGCGCGCTGCTGCTGGTGACTCCACGTGAGCGCCGCATGCTGCAAGTGATCGAGCGTGTAACCGGTCAGAAGGTTGCCGAAGTTCGCCTGCCGGACGCCCAAGCCGTTCTCGATGCCCGCATCAAGAAGCTGACCAACAGCCTGTCGCCGCTGGTGGCTGATGCTGAAGCGACCCACGGTGATCTGCTCGATCGCCTGACCGCCGACATCGGTTGCAGCCCGCGTGCCCTGGCCGCAGCCCTGCTGCGCAAGGCTACCAACGGTCAAGCGCTGAACCTGGCCGCGATCGAGAAAGAGCGTCCACTGGTGCCCAACAGCGCTCCACGTGGCGATCGTCCTGAGCGTTCCGGTGACCGTCCTGATCGTGGTGACCGTGAGCGTCGCGCGCCAATGCCTCTGGGCGAAGGTCGTGCACGCTGCCGCACCGCGCTGGGTGCCCGTGACGGCATCGCTGCCAAGAACCTTCTGGGCGCGATCCTCAATGAAGGCGGCCTGGCCCGTGAAGCTATCGGCCGCATCCAGGTGCGTGACAGCTTCAGCCTGGTCGAGCTGCCGGAGGACGGTCTGGACCGTCTGCTGACCAAGCTCAAGGACACTCGCGTTGCCGGCAAGCAGCTGAAGCTGCGTCGCTATCGCGAAGATTGATCGGCCCCTGGGCTGATTGATCAGGCATAAAAAATCCCCGACTGGTTCGGGGATTTTTTTTGCCTGTCATTTGCCTTGGAGCTGGCGGCCATCAGCCAAATCGGTAGATGTCCATGCCCAGGGCGCCCAGGGTGAAGCCCTGGTGGGCCACGCTGAATTCGCCACCGGCGCCCCGGGCGAAATACAGCGGCAGCAGGTGTTCATCACTGGGGTGGCTGCGCACGGCATTCGGTGCCTGCTGGCGGTAGTCATGCAGGGCCGCCTGGTCATCGGCCGCCAGCTTGTCGATCATCCAGTCGCGAAAGGCCTTGGCCCAGGGTTCGACGCTTTCCGGGCCAGCGTGCCAGTCCAGGTCCCGCAGGTTGTGGGTGATGCTGCCGGAGCCGATCAGCAGCACGCCCTGTTCCCGCAGGCCCGCGAGGGCATGGCCGATACGGGTCTGCAGGGCCGGGCCCAGGCGGCTGGGCAGCGACAGCTGGACCACCGGGATGTCCGCCTGCGGGTACATCAGCGACAGCGGTACCCAGGTGCCGTGGTCGAAGGGGCGCTGGCTGTCCAGTTGGGCGGGCAGGCCTTCGGCCTGGAGCAGCTCCACTACCTGGGCTGCCAGTTCCGGATCGCCCGGGGCCGGGTATTGCACGGCAAACAGCGCGGCGGGGAAGCCGCCAAAGTCGTGCCAGGTTTCCGGGTGCGGGTTGCAACTGACCCGCAGATCGGAGCTTTCCCAGTGGGCCGAGACCACCAGGATCGCCCTGGGCCGTGGCAGCTCGGCTGCCAGGCGAGCCAGGGCCGGGCCGCTGGCGCCGGGTTCCAGCGCCAGCATGGGAGAGCCGTGGGAGATGAACAGGCTGGGAAGCATGAAGAGGCTCCTGAAGGTTAAGATGCGCCATCTTCAATCAGATCAATGATCTAAATCTAATATAAGTTTTAGCGCTTTTTTATCGAATTTTAAGGACTTCTCATGCAAGCGGACTTTTGGCAAAAGCGCTGGGAGCGCGATCAGATCGGCTTTCACCTGGCCGAGGTCAACCCTTACCTGCAGCAGTACTGGCCGGCCTTGGGCCTGGCGGCGCAAAGCCGCGTGCTGGTGCCCTTGTGCGGCAAGAGCCTGGACCTGATCTGGCTTGCTGACCAAGGGTTCGAGGTGCTGGGCATCGAACTGGCGGAAAAGGCGGTGGAGGATTTCTTTCGTGAGCACCAGTTGCAGCCGCAAATCAGCCAGCACGGGGTGTTCAAGGTCTACGCCCACGGGCCCATTGAGCTCTGGTGCGGTGATTTCTTTGCCCTGACCGCCGAGGACACCGCTGATTGCACGGCCCTGTATGACCGTGCAGCCATGATTGCCTTGCCCTCGCCCATGCGACAGCGCTATGCCGCTCACCTCAATGGCCTGTTGCCGAATGGCAGCAAGGGGCTGCTGATCACCATGGATTACGCCCAGGAGCAGTTGGACGGCCCGCCATTTGCGGTGCTCGACGATGAGGTCCGGCAACGTCTGGGGGGCGTCTGGCAACTGCAGGTAGAAACGGAGCGCGACATTCTTGGCGAGAGCTGGAAGTTTCTCCAGGGTGGCGTGACCCGGCTGGTGGAGAGGGTCTATCGCCTGAGCAAGCAGGGTGCCGCGAGATAGGTTTTTGGCGGCCAAGCAAAAGGGCGACTTGCGTCGCCCTTTTGGGTATTGCCTTGCACTGGATCAGCCGCGACGACGCAGGGCCTCGATACGCTCTTCCAGCGGAGGGTGGCTCATGAACATGCGAGCCAGGCCCTGCTTGATGCCACCGTTGATGCCGAAGGCATTCAGGGTGTCGGGCATGTGCACCGGCAGGCCCTGTTCCGAACGCAGGCGCTGCAGCGCGCCGATCATCGCGTTGGTGCCGGCCAGACGGGCGCCGGCTTCGTCGGCGCGGTATTCGCGTTTGCGCGAGAACCACATAACGATGGCGCTGGCCAGGATACCCAGAACCAGTTCGGCGAAGATGGTCGCCACGTAGTAGGCGATGCCCTGGCCTTCTTCGTTCTTGAAGATCACCTTGTCGACGAAGTTGCCGATGATCCGTGCGAAGAACATCACGAAAGTGTTCACCACACCCTGGATCAGTGCCAGGGTCACCATGTCACCGTTGGCGACGTGGCCGATCTCGTGGGCCAGCACGGCTTTCACTTCATCGGGCGAAAAACGTTCCAGAAGGCCCTGGCTGACGGCTACCAGCGCATCATTCTTGTTCCAGCCGGTGGCAAAGGCGTTGGCCTCATAGGCTGGGAAAATACCCACTTCGGGCATCTTGATGCCCGCTTCGCGGGACAGTTGCTCGACGGTCTGCAGCAACCATTGCTCATGGCGGGTGCGCGGTTGGGTGATGATCTGCGTGCTGGTGCTCATCTTCGCCATCCACTTGGAGATGAACAGCGAGAACAGCGAACCGGCAAAACCGAAGACCGCACAGAAAATCAGCAGCTGATTGAGGTTCAGATCAACCCCATTGGCCGCCATGAACCCGTTGAAGCCGAAAAGGCTCAGGGTGATGCTGGCAATCAGCACGACCGCAAGGTTAGTGGCCAAAAACAGCAGGATTCGCATCATGGTTGTAGAAATCTCCTCAAGCTAAAGATGTAGCGTACTGCGGGGTATATAAGGTGCGGCAACCGCCTATTCAATACGGCTTCTATTTCAAACTGTGTCGCACAGGCCGGGTCTAGACGCTTGTAGTTCAATGCCATGAGCCAACGCCAGGGCGGCCGCCACCCGGCTGCGGTGCAGAGGTGTGACAGTGGGCAGGACGGAAAGTGCAAGCTTATAGAAGGGGAGTGGAGCAGGGCAGTGAAGATGTGTTGCTGAATTAATCGCAGTGCGACCAGAGAAGGATCGCACTGCGATTTTTCCGTTACTGGCGGTAGGACTTGAGGAAGCTGCCGATCCGACCAATGGCCTGCTCCAGGTCATCCACCCGCGGCAGGGTCACGACGCGGAAGTGATCCGGCCATGGCCAGTTGAAGGCCGTGCCTTGCACCACCAGGAGCTTTTCCGAGAGCAGCAGGTCGAGGACGAACTTCTCGTCGTTGTGGATCGGGCAGATCTTCGGGTCGATCCGCGGGAAGGCATACAGCGCGCCCATGGGCTTGACGCAACTGACTCCGGGAATGTCGTTGAGCAGTTCCCAGGTACGGTTGCGCTGTTCCAGCAGGCGGCCCGGGGGCAGCACCAGGTCGTTGATGCTCTGGTAGCCGCCCAGTGCGGTCTGGATGGCGTGCTGGCTGGGCACGTTGGCGCACAGGCGCATGTTGGCCAGCATGTCGATGCCTTCGATGTAGCTCTGGGCGTGCTGCTTGGGACCGGAAATGGCCACCCAACCGGAACGGAAACCGGCTACCCGATAGGACTTGGACAGGCCGTTGAAGGTCAGGCACAGCAGGTCCGGGGCCAGCGAGGCGGTGCAGATGTGCACGGCGTCATCGTAGAGGATCTTGTCGTAGATCTCGTCCGAGAACACCACCAGGTTGTGCTGGCGGGCCAGCTCCAGCATGCCCAGCAGCACTTCCCTGGGGTAGACGGCGCCGGTGGGGTTGTTCGGGTTGATGATCACCAGGGCCTTGGTGTTCGGGGTGATCTTGGCCTTGATGTCGGCCAGGTCCGGCCACCAGTTGGCCTGCTCGTCGCACAGGTAGTGCACCGGGTTGCCGCCGGCCAGGCTCACCGCGGCGGTCCACAGCGGGTAGTCGGGGGCCGGCACCAGCACTTCGTCGCCGTTGTTGAGCAGGGCCTGCATGGCCATCACGATCAGCTCGGAAACACCGTTGCCCAGGTAGATGTCTTCGATACCGATGCCTTCCACCTGCTTCTGCTGGTAGTACTGCATCACCGCCTTGCGGGCACTGAACAGGCCCTTGGAGTCGCTGTAGCCCTGGGCAGTGGGCAGGTTGCGGATCACGTCCTGGAGGATTTCGTCCGGCGCTTCGAAACCAAAGGGCGCCGGGTTGCCGATATTCAGCTTGAGGATGCGGTGGCCTTCCTCTTCCAGACGTTTGGCGTGCTTGAGCACTGGGCCGCGTATGTCATAACAGACGTTGGCGAGCTTGTTCGATTTGCTGACCTGCATGGCGATGTGTTCCCGAAAATGAACGATCCAGGCGGAGGATGAACTACCGTACTGGGAATCCTGCCGTGTCACACCGGCCTGTAACCCGCACCGGCTGCGGCAAAATCCGTTTGAATGGGTGTAACGCGGCTGCCAGACTGGCGTCTGACGAGGCGCAATCATACGTGCCGCCCGATCCGTGGAAAAGACACAGATCGGGCTTTTTCCGTTGCAGAGGAAGGACCATGGAAAAGCTGGAAAAAACCCTGGAAGAATGGCGGTCGATGCTCGACCCGGAGCAGTACAACGTCTGCCGGCTCAAGGGCACCGAACGGCCCTTCTCGGGCAAGTACAACGGCACCAAGACCGATGGGGTTTATCACTGCATCTGCTGCAATGAGCCGCTGTTCGATTCCAAGGCCAAGTTCGATTCCGGGTGTGGCTGGCCGAGTTTCTACGAGCCCATTGCCGACAGCGCCATGGTGGAGATCCGTGACATGAGCCACGGCATGATCCGTACCGAAGTGGTCTGCGCCAAGTGCGACGCGCACCTGGGCCACGTGTTCCCGGACGGCCCGCCGCCCACCGGCCTACGTTACTGCATCAACTCGGTGTGCCTGGACCTGGTGCCGCGCTGACCGGTTGGCGATTCTTCGGAATCGCCTTTTTTCAATTAAATTGCATGCAATTTAATTGAGCGCTATTTTGCTGCCTCTTACTTCCACACATGGAGTTGCCGTCATGACCGACTCACTGCTGACCATTCCCTGCACCACCATCAAGGGTGAACAAAAGACCCTGGCGGACTTCGCCGGCAAGGCCGTGCTGGTGGTCAACACTGCCAGCAAGTGCGGCTTCACCCCGCAATACAAGGGGCTCGAAGAGCTGTGGCAGACCTACAAGGACCAGGGGCTGGTGGTATTGGGCTTTCCCTGCAACCAGTTCGGCAAGCAGGAACCAGGCAACGAAGGGGCGATCTCCGAGTTCTGCGAGCTCAACTACGGTGTGAGTTTCCCGCTGTTCAAGAAGATCGAGGTCAATGGCGCCGGGGCCCATCCACTGTTCGCTCAGTTGAAAAAGCGCGCACCCGGCGTGCTCGGCTCCCAAGGCATCAAGTGGAACTTCACCAAGTTCCTGATCGGCCAGGACGGCAAGCTGGTCAAGCGTTTCGCTCCGGCAACCAAACCCCAGGACCTGAGCCGCGAGATCGAAGCCCTGCTCAAATGAACGACCTGTCCATGGATTCACTGAAACTCGATTCCCAGCTGTGCTTCAAGCTGTACGCCGCCTCGCGGGCGGTGGTCCGTGGCTACAAGCCGATGCTCGACCGCCTGGGCCTGACCTACCCGCAGTACCTGGTGATGCTGGTGCTGTGGGAATGGCAGGCAACGCCTCCGTCCCTGCCGACGGTCAAGGCCCTGGGCGAGCGCCTGGCCCTGGATTCCGGGACCCTGACCCCGTTGCTCAAGCGTCTGGAGCAGTTGCAACTGGTGCAACGCCAGCGGTCCGGGCGCGACGAGCGCGAGGTGCACTTGAGCTTGAGCGAGCGCGGCCTGGCGCTGCGTGAGCAGGTGCCGCCGCTGAAGGCGGCGCTGCTGTGCGACAGCGGGATCGATCTGGATAACCTCGATCAGTTGCGCGCCGGCCTGGATCAACTGCTGCAGCAGATCAAAGCTTTGTCGTAGTCGGCACCCAGAGGTCGAGCAGGGCGATCAATTCTTCGCGACGGAACGGTTTGGCCAGGTAGTCGCTCATGCCGGCGGCGCGGCAGCGTTCACGCTCCTCGGGCATGGCGTTGGCAGTCAGGGCGATGATCGGCAGATCCGGCCAGCGCCCGCTGCGCCGGATCTGCCGGCTGGCTTCGTAGCCATCCATGACCGGCATGTTGCAGTCCATCAGCACCAGATCGAAACGATGCAGCTCCAACTGGTTGAGGGCTTCGGCGCCATGGGCGGCCACGGTCACCGCGCAGCCGAGCTTGCTCAGCATGCCCTTGGCCACCAGTTGGTTCACCGGGTTGTCCTCCACCAGCAGAATGTCCGCCCGGCGCCGTTGCACCGGCATTTCCAGCTGGGCGTCGTTGAGGGTGATGGTTTCCCCCAGCAACGAGCGTCGCAGGGTCTGATACAACGCATTGCGCGCCAGGGGCCGGGCCTGCTGTTGCAGTGGCGCCAGGGCGTTGGCCTCTTCGCTGGGCAGGAAGCTGCCATAGGCGGTCACCAGCAGGATTGGCGCGCGGATCGCCGGGCGCAGGCCGAACAGGCATTCCGGGCAGTCGGTGATCAGCAGGTCGGGGTCGAGGCCGGCCAGGGAATCCTCGATATCACAGCGCTGATAGCTCAGGCCCCAACTGGGCAGCAGGCTGGCCAGCAGCTCGGCGAGGCCGCTGCCGGCCTCGGTGATGGCGATGATCTTCCCGGCCAGCGCCGGCGGCGGGGCGGCCGGAGTGTGGCAGGGCAGCGGCAGGTCGGCGCAGAACTGGCTGCCGAAGCCGACTTCCGAACTGATGCTCAGGCGGCCGTCCATGGCTTCGCAGAGGTTGTAGGTCAGGGCCAGGCCCAGGCCGGTGCCGCCGTATTGGCGAGTGATGCCGGCGCCGGCCTGGGTATAGGGCTGGAAGATGCGCACCTGGGCTTCCTGGGCGATGCCGATGCCGGTGTCGCAGATCTCGATGCGCACCCCGTCGCCCAGGGTGCTCAGGCGCACATCGACGCGGCCGAAACGGGTGAACTTGAGGGCGTTGGACAGCAGGTTGCTGACGATCTGCCGCACTCGGGTCGGGTCCCCCAGTACCAGGGCGGGGAAGTCCGGGGCGATCAGGCAGGCCAGCTCCACGCTGGCCGCGGCGTTTTGCGACAGCAGGTTGGCGGTGTCCTCCACCAGTACCCCGAGATCGAAGGGAATGCGCTCCAGCTCCAGTTGCCCGGCGTCGAACTTGGACATGTCGAGAATATCGTTGAGCAATTCCACCAGCACCTTGCCGGAGTCGTGGGCAATCGACAGCTGCTGGCGCTGCTCGGGGTTCAGCGGGCTGTCCAGGGACAGCGCGATCATCCCCAGCAGGCCATTGAGCGGGGTGCGAATCTCGTGACTCATGTTGGCCAGAAACGCCGCCCGCGCCTGGGCCATGTCCAGGGCAGTGCGCCGGGCGATCTCCAGTTCCTCGTTGGACTGGCTGAGCCGGGCATTGCTGGCCTTGAGCTCGGTGGTGCGGGCCGAGACGATGTTCTCCAGCTGCCCGAGGTATTCGGTCAGGCGGTTCTCGGCGTTGCGCCGCTGCTGGATCTCGGTGGCCATGATGTCGAACTGCTGGTTGGCCACCTTGACCAGCACCCCGACTTCGTCGTTCTCGTGGCCATGGGGAAAGTCCAGCTTGGCCTGTTTCGGGCTGCGCGGGTCGCGGCTGCTGAGCTCGCGGATCACCCGCACCAAGGGCTTGGTCAGCATCACGTAGAACAGCGCCAGGAGAATCCCGGTGAGGATCAGGCTGCGGGCGAACCCGTTGATCAGGGTGACTTCGGCACGCCGCAGGAAACGGCTGCCGAAGGCGTAGGTATCCACATCCAGGTGCAGGGTGCCGAGGGACTCCTCCGGCAGGTGGCTCAGATACAGGCGATCCTCGAACTGGCGATCGGCGCCGAACAGGAAGTCGCTGATGGCCCGATAGCGGCTCTGTTGCGGTGGCCGTTCGACGTTGGCCAGCAGGGTATTGTTGTTGTCGATCAATTGCGCGCGAATGATCGCCGGGGAGCGCAGCAGGCCCAGGGTCAATTCCTGGGCCAGCTCGGCGTCGATGTTGTAGGCGATGCGCGAGGCCGGATTGTGGCTGATTTCCAGCAGCGATTGGATTTCACGATTGATGGAGGCGTCTTCGCTGGCATAATCGATGCCGATTTGCAGCAGACTGAGCGCGGTCCCCAGAATGAAACCCACCAGCACGGTGAGCCGGGCCTGTTTATAGGACAGGCGGTTGGTGAACTTGATATCCATGGGGGGTTGAACCACTTTCGTTTCCCTTCGCTGCGCAAGCATAGCTGATCATTTTTGGTTGCCGGGCTGGCCGGGCAGCAGCTGATAAAGCGATAGACCCCTTGATCGGGATTGCGTTTGCTCTGTGTGCCGCATCATTACCTTGAACGTGCCTGAGGAAAAGTCGTGGATGCTCGATTGAATGCATTTCTTGAACGTGCCGATGCGGTTCTGGCGCGGATTGAACCCTTGTTGCCCACCCTGCGCCAGCCCATCGACTGGAATCAGTGCCTGGCGGCCCGCTGGCAGCGTGAAGGGCGCAGCGGTTTCCTGCTGCCGCTGGAAGTCAGCCTGGACATGCGCCTGAGCGACCTGATCGGGGTCGACAAGCAGCGTGAGCAACTGGCGCGCAACACCCAGCAGTTCCTTGACGGCCTGCCAGCCAACCATGCCCTGCTCTGGGGTTCGCGTGGCACTGGCAAGTCTTCCCTGGTACGGGCCCTGCTGGCCGAGCACGCCAAGGGCGGCCTGCGGCTGATCGAGATCGAGCGTGACCACCTGGCGGACCTGCCGCGGGTGGTGGAACAGCTGGTCAAGCTGCCCCAGCGTTTCGTGCTGTTCTGCGACGACCTCTCGTTCGAGGCCGGCGAGGGCGATTACCGGGTGCTCAAGAGCGTGCTCGACGGCTCCCTGGAGCAGGCCCCGGAGAACGTGCTGCTGTACGCCACCTCGAACCGCCGGCACCTGGTGCCGGAAAAGGAAAGCGACAACGAGAACTGGAAGCGCGTCGACGGCGAGCTGCATCCCAGTGAAGCCGTGGAAGACAAGATCGCCCTGTCGGACCGTTTCGGCCTGTGGCTGTCGTTCTATCCCTTCACCCAGGAGCACTTCCTCAACGTGGTGGAGCACTGGATCGGCGAACTGGCGCGCAAGGCCGGCCTCGACTGGCAGCGTGACGAAGAACTTGACATCCTCGCGGTACGCTGGGCCACCGGCCGGGGCAACCGCAATGGCCGTTGTGCCTATCAATTTGCCCGCTATTGGGTGGGCCTGCAGTTGTTGGAGCAAAAAGCATGATCGATTTGCAAAGCGCCGGCCAAGGCCTGGACGGTTACGGGCTGCTGTGCGCGCAGTTGGAGTCGCTGCTGGCCGATGAGCGTGATTTCATCGCCAACGCCGCGCAGTTCTCAGCCTTCCTCTATAGCCAGCTGGAGGACCTGAACTGGGCGGGGTTCTACCTCAACCGCAACCAGGAGCTGGTGCTCGGGCCGTTCCAGGGGCAGATCGCCTGCGTGCGGATTCCGTTTGGCCGCGGCGTCTGCGGTACCGCGGCGGCGACTCTGCAGACCCAGCGGGTGGAAGATGTGCACGCCTTTGCCGGGCACATTGCCTGTGACAGCGCCTCCAACAGCGAGCTGGTGGTGCCGCTGGTCAAGGACGGCCGGTTGATCGGCGTGCTCGACCTGGACAGCCCGAAGCTGGCGCGCTTCGGTGTTGCCGACCAGGCGGGAATCGAGCAACTGGCGGCGATCTTTCTGCGCCTGAGCGACTGCTGAAGCCCTCAGGTGCTCAAGCCCGCCTTCTTGAGCAGTGAATCCTGGTCCACCGGGTCGACCTGTTGCGGCGTCAGGAAACGCTCCGCGTAGCGCTGGTAGATCCGCTGCTGGATGAACAGCTCGAACAGCTCGGGATCGATATGGGCATCGCGGCACATCATGGCCATGATGTTCAGCGCCTCGCTCAGGGTCTTGCCCCTTTTGTAGGGGCGGTCTGCCGCCGTCAGGGCCTCGAAGATGTCGGCGATGGCCATCATCCGCGCGGGCAGGCTCATCTGTTCGCGCTTGAGCTGCTTGGGGTAGCCGGTGCCGTCCATCTTCTCGTGGTGGCCGCCGGCGATCTCCGCCACGTTCTGCAAGTGGCTGGGGAAGGGCAGGTGCTCGAGCATGATGATGGTCTGCACGATGTGGTGGTTGATCACATAGCGTTCTTCGGCCGTCAGCGTGCCCCGGGCAATGCTCAGGTTGTACAGCTCACCACGGTTGTACTTGTGGCTGGGCACCTGCAGTTTGAAGCCCCAGGGGTTGTCCGCCGCCATGACTTCCGTGGCGCTGCGCTCCAGCAGGTGTTCGGGCTTGTCCGCCAGTAGCGGTTCCAGCACCGGCAGGCTCGGCGCCGGGGTGCGTTCCTGGCGCTGGTTCTCCTCCCAGGAAACCCCCAGGCGATCGTCCAGGGTCCGGCTCCAGGTGCGTTGGGCGATGCGCTGCAGGCGTTGCTGATCGGCCTCGGCCATGAATTCGGTGCCCATGTTGCAGCGGGCGACAAAGGCGAAGTCATCGTCCAGGGCCAGCAGCCGGGCCTCGCGCTCGGCGGCAAGAGGCTGTTCGTCGCCGCCCAGGGCCAGAGCGCGCCAGTAGTCGATCCAGGCGTCGCGCTTGAGCACCTCGAAGCGGGTGCGGATTTCGTGGATGCGGTTGTTCAGGGTTTCCAGCTTGGTGGCTTTGTCCACCACGTATTCCGGGGTGGTGACCTTGCCGCAGTCGTGCAGCCAGGCGGCGATGTGCAAGGCTTCCCACTCGTCCTCGCCGGGCTGGTAGGCAGCGAATCGCGGGTCCTGGCTGGCGGCGGCCGCCTCGGCCAGCATCAGGGTCAAGGCCGGTACCCGCTGGCAGTGGCCGCCGGTGTAGGGGCTCTTGGCATCGATGGCCCCGGCCAGCAACTGGATAAAGGCATCCAGCAACTGTTTCTGCTTGTTCTGCAGGCGCTGGCTCTCGATGCACAGGGCGGCGGTGGCGGACACGGCCTGGATAAAGGCGATGCGGTCCGGGCTGAGTTTGTCCAGGTCGGCCTCGGCGCCGCTGTCCACCAGGAACAGCAGGAGCATGCCTATGGTTTCGTTGTGCCGGTTGCGCAGGCGGATGCCCACCAGGTGCGCACTGGGGCTGTCGAGGGCCAGCAACACGCTCTGCAGGTCCGCGGCCTGATCGAATCCCAGGGTGGTGACCACGCTGTCGTTGTGGGTCAGTTGGCTCAGCCACTCGGGAGTCCGGCTGTCCGCCAGTTCCCGGGAGCCGATGGGGAACTGCGTCATGTCCTGGGGCTGGCCATCGATGATCAGCCCATGGGGCTCCAGGCGCGTGCCCTTGCTTTCACAGAGGTAGATCAGGCCGGCCTGGGCCTGGGCGATCTTCACGGTCTCGAACAGCACCCGTTGCAGCAGCGGGTCGAAACGGGTTTCGGCGGACAGGCTGGCGTTGATCTCGAAAAAGCTCGCCAGGGTGTCTTTCATCCGCGCCATCGAGATGCTCAGTTGATCAACCTCCAACACCGGTGAACGCCGGGAAACCGGATAGTCGAAATCGAAACTGCGGATCGCGTCGGCCTCCTGCACCAGGGCGTGTAGCGGCCGTACCAGGACCCGGGAGATCAGCCAACCAAGGGGCAGGCACAGCAGCAGGGTGGTGAGGGTAATCAGCGCGCCTTGCCAGCGCAGGCGATAGGCGTCGGCCAGAAGTTCGTCCTCGGGCACCAGCAGCGCCAGCTGCAAGCCGCCGGGGCCACCCTCGGCGATATGGCCGCTGGCGACAATCCAGCTGCGCCCCTGGGCCTGCAGATGGCCGCCTTCGGTCTGGCCACGCATCAGGGCAGCGAGCGCCGGGCTCAGGTCGTTCGCCTTGACCAGCCGCGCACTGCGTTGTTCCGGCAGCAGCTTCTGGCTGTCCGGGTAGGCCACGACGTTGCCCTGGTCATCCAGCAGGGCAACCTCGGTGGAGGGTGTGACGCGGTGCTTGGCCAGGGTCGAGGACAGCTGTTCCAGGGTCAGGTCGGCGGCGATCACGGCCATCTTGCCGCTGTGCCGGGCCAGGGTGGTGCCGACGTTCTGGGTGGAAAAGAACACATAGGGGCGGGTAGTGATCTGGTCGGCGTCGCCCCGGGCGCTGGAGAACCAGTCGCGGTTACGTGGGTCGTAGCGCTCGTCGGGGTGCTCCAGGCGGTCGATCAATACCAGCGCGGGGTCATAGAACAGCGATTGGGAATGGACTTGGCCGGTGCGGGAGTCGCGTTCGATGCTCCACACCTCGTAGGCGCTGTTCTGCGGGGCCTGGCGCCTTTCGCGGATCTGCGGATTGCGCAGTGGCCGCACCATGAAGAAATCGCCATTGGCGTAGCCCAGGTACAGCGAAGCCAGGTCCGGGTTGTCCAGCAGGGCCTGGCTGAAAGGCCGCAGCAGGGTCAGCCGGTCTTCCAGGTTCGCCGCCTGGGCCGCCGGCGCGCCCGCCAGCAGGCTGAGCAGATGGCGCATGGGATCGTAGGTGGCCTTGACGTCGCTGCGTACATCCAGCTCGATGCGCTGGAAAAGCTTTTCACTGCTGTCGAGGATCAGCCGCGTGGTCTGCTGGTAGTTGTAGAGGCCCAGCACCACACCCGTCAGGAGCAACAGCAAGGTGAACATTGCACTGATATGGATATGCAGAGGAAAGCGGCGTTGTGCTAAGGCAGGGGGGCTCAGCATTCCAATTCACTCCAAAGGCACACGAGGCATGGCTCAGGACCCAAGCATAGTTAAGGCTGGCATCGCCTGCCTTGGCTTTACCGGGGGACCGAGGGGGTCGAGGAAACCGTTGCTACGGGTTTCATGGGTGTGGCTGACGGCGAGGCAATACTGGCCTTTTGCTATTTTCCTGGCAAGAGGCAGGCTGGGTTGCTTTGAGGGGCGGCGCAGGTTGCGATTGAGCCTGGCCTTCGAGGTGTCGGTGCAAGGATTGGGCAAGGCGTATCAGGGCCAGGTCCAGGGCGCGCACAGCGGTGCTGATGACGGTAGCCCCGGCCCGTTCCAGGCAAGCCCGTTCCAGGTTTTCACAGCAGTTCTGCAAGGGGGTGGCCCGGACCATTAGCGCCGAGCCCCTGATCTTGTGGGCCAGCTCCAGCAGGGCGGTGAAATCGTCGGGCAGGATCCTCCCCAGCAGGTGGCGATCCTCACGGCAACACTGCGACAGTTTTTCCAGCATGCTCCGCACAAGCTGCGGCTTGCCGTGGGTCAGGGTGAACAAGGCCTCGATGCTGAAACTGTCAGGCCTTGGCAGGGGGCGCAGCGTCGCCAGACGCGAGCCCAGCAACTCCAGCCCCAAGGGCTTGCACAGGCAATCGTGCATGCCGGCATCCAGGCCACGCTGATGCGTCTGCGGGTCGTTGCTGGCGCTGCAGCCGATCAGGTTGACCGCCGGCCCGGAGCCTTCGCTGCGGCGTATGGCCTCGGCCAGTTGGTAGCCATTCATCAAGGGCATGTTGCAGTCGACGATCAGCAGGTCGAAGTCGCCCTCGTGCCATAGCTGATAGGCCTGCAACCCGTTCCCGGCGCAGGTGACCCGGTGCCCGAGGTGCTCCAGTTGCCCTTGCAGCAAGGTCAGGCTGGCAGGGTGATCGTCTGCCAGCAGCACATCCAGCGGCAGTTGGGCAGCAGCCGGCGTGGCGGCGACGGGCCTGGGGGCGACGGCCGTGCGGCCGGGCAAGGTCAGCCTGACCTGCACTTCGCATCCGGGGCCCGTGCGGCCGTGCAGGCTCAGGCTGCCCCCCATCTGCAGGCACAGCTGATGGCTGATGGGCAGGCCGAGGCCACTGCTGTCCCGTGGCGACTGGCTGGTCGGTTCCACCTGGGCGAAGGGCTGCAACAGGCGCTGGCGCTCCTGTGGGGGAATGCCGATGCCGGTGTCCAGCACCCGCAGCAGCAGGTCGAAGTGCCCGGGGCGCGCCGCCGGCAGCAATTGCAGCTTGACCTGCACCTTGCCCTGTCGGGTGAACTTGAGGGCATTGCTCAACAGGTTGGTCAGGATCTGCTTGAAACGCAGGCCATCTACCAGTACCTGGGGTTCGGGGGACGGGGCCTGGAACTCCAGGCTCAGGTCCAGGTTCTTCTGCCGGGCCAGGGCCTGGAACACCCCCAGCACTGCCTCGGTGCTGTGGCTCAGGCAGGTCCAGGCCGGGTTCAGTTGAAGTTGCCCGGACTCGATCCGGCTGATGTCCAGCAGGTCGCCGAGCAGCTCCCGCAGGTCACTGGCGGCACCCAGGGCCAGCTCCAGGGAACCACGGTTGGCTGAGCCGTCCTCGGTGCGTTGCAGCACCAGTTCCAGGAGGCCGATGAAGGCGTTCAGTGGTGTGCGGATCTCATGGCCAAGGTGGCCGAGGAACTGGCCTTTCAGGCGGTTGGCCCGCTCGGCCTGCTGCAGGCTGGTGCCCAGGGTTGCCACCGTCTGTTGCAGCGCCTGGACCTGTTGCCGGTGTTGGCGCAGTTGCCGGTACAGGCAGGCCAGGCCCAGCCCGGCCGCCATCGACAGCAACAGCAGGGCAGCGACGCCCATCGGCAGCAGGGCCGGGGTCATGGCCAGGGTACCCGGCACATCGGGGAAGGGGCTGGCTGGCGGTTCATATCAATGCGTTACGCTTGGCCATGTCCACCAGTTCACTCATCGAGGTGGTCGCCAGTTTCTGCATGATGCGTTTCTTGTAGGTGCTGACGGTCTTGTTGCTGAGAAACATGCCGGCGGCAATTTCCTTGTTGGTCTGGCCCATGGCGAACAGCTGCAGGACCATCAATTCCCGGTCATTGAGTGAGTTGAACTGCGCCAACTCCAGTGGCGAGCCAAAAGTGATGCGGTCAACCTGCAGAGCCTGGCTGGGGAAGTAGTTGTAGCCGCTGCAGATTGCCTTGATGGCGCTGAGCAGCTCGCTCATGTCCTCCTGTTTGCAGACGTAGCCGCAAGCCCCGGCGCGCATGCAGCGGTTGGCGAACAGGGCAGCGGACTGGGCGGTCAGGACCAGGATCCGCGAGCGCCTCGGCATATTGCCGAGGCGCTCCAGCAGCTCCAGCCCGTCCAGCTTGGGAATGCAGATATCGAGGATGACCAGGTCCGGTTCGCAATCACGGACCATCTGCAGTGCATCGACGCCGTTATCGGTTTCACCAACGATCGAATACCCCTCGTGCTCCAGCAGGATACGAATGGCCATGCGTACCACGGGATGATCATCAATGATTAGTACCGAGCCCATACAGGCCTCCAGCCGACCAATAGAAAGCCCGAACGTTAGCCCAGCTGGTGGAGGGGAAAAGTGGCGAAAGAGCGGTTAGGCGCAATCTAGGAAGCGTCTTACAAAGAATAAGGGGAGGGATTACAGGCAGTTGGCATCTAATGGAAGTTCAACAGGGTGGGGCACCCAGGCCGCCCTCCCAGGAAGGAGGGCGGCCGTGACCTCATGGCGTTTTCTGATCGATACCGGCTTGCAGCAGCTGGCTGTTGCTGTGGCCGCCGACACGCAGCGGGCCGAGGTTGAACACCTGGTCCTTGCTGGTGGCCTCGTCCTGTTTGCGGGTCAGCTCGCTACCGGCGCCCAGGGCCAGGTTGACCGGTGACTTGGAAAGGTTGAGCCCGGCGTCGACGCGGTAGTCCGAGCCGGCCAGGGCGTTGCTGGTGACCTTGGAGCCCCCCAGGTCGACCCGACCCTCGCTGGCACCGATGCGTGCACCGGTGAGCGTGGTTTCGCCGCTGACCCGCAGATTCACCCCTTGCTGGCCACGGATGCCCGAGGCCTGCTCCACACTGTCCTTGCCAGCATGGCTGAAGCCCAGGTTCAAGGTCGGGGTGTAGGAGGTGTTGCCGCTCTTGTCGCCGAACAGTACGCCTTCTGCGGTGTTGGCCACCTTGCTGCCGGTGGTGTTCTTCTCGCTGACCGAGTAGCTGTCGCTGGTTTTCGGCCAGAAACGTTCCTTGAGGCTGGAGAAGCCATTGCCCACGGCGTCGGCCTTGTCGGCCAGGTAGCTCTTGGCCTTGTCCACACCGTTGCCAAAGGCGCCACGGGGCTCGGGGTTGACGTCGTAGCTGCCGCTGCGGCTGAGCTTCTCGCCCAGGCGTTCCTTGGCGTTGTTGGCCTGGGCGACCACGCTGTCCTTGGCCGAGCCGAGTTTGTCGACGCCCTTGTCGACGGCGTTCTCCAGTTTCTCACGGTGCTTGTCGAAGCCTTTCTCGGCCTTGGCCTTCAGGTCGTCCTTGAGTGGGCCGGCCGGCTTGGCCAGCTTGTCCACCAGCCCGGGCTGGTTCTTCGCCACCTCCAGCTTGGCGTCGATATTGACCTGGGTGCTGCGCAGGCGGTCCTGGCGGCTTTCGATGTCGAGGCGGCCACCGATGGCTCCGTCGACCCGTTGCGCGTCGATGTTGGCCCCAGCCAGATGCACGTTGCCGGCGCTGTTGAGGACCACCTGGTCGGCCTTGATCAGGCTGTTGTGCTGGGTAGTGCTCTGGCGCTGGTCGACGTCGATCTTGGCCCGGGCGTTGATCCCGCGGTCGATTTTCGGCGAGTCGTGCTCGCTGGCATCGGCCAGGGTGGTCTTGCCCATGCTGCCACCGGCGCCCAGGGTCAGGCCCCAGTTGTCATGGGCCTGGGTAGAGTGCGCCGACTCCTGGAAGATGCCGCCCTGGGCCGCATCCAGGACGACCTTGCCGGCATCGATCCGGGTGCCCTGCAAGTGAATCGCGTCGTCGCCTGTGGCGGCGCTGCCCAGCAGGACCTGGCCCTGGCTGTAGAGTTGCGCGCCGCGCTGGCTCTGGTCGTTTTCAGAGACCCGGCCAATGTTGAAGTTGGCGCTGAGGTTGACGCTCTTGCCGCTGCTTTGCTCGCTGCTGGTTTTACTGGCACCGGCAGTGAGCCCGCCACCCAGGTTGCTGCCCCGGCTGGTGTGGGTGTCCACGGCGGCTTGCAGGTCCAGCTTGCCGCCAGCGCCCAGGCGGATATCGCCGGTAGGCCGTGCCGCGTTGCCGATCTGCGTGCCTTGCAGCGTCAGGTTGGCGCCGCTGTCGAGCTGCACCGGGCCCTGGCCCTGGATGCTGGCAACCCGCGCCTGGCTGTCCTGCTGCTCCAGGCTCTTGTGGTCCAGCTGGACACCGGCACCCAGGTTGAGGTTGCTGCCGTTGCTGCCCGGGGTGGTGCCCAGGGTCAGCGAGGCGTCGCCACGCAGGCTGGAGTTGCTGCTGCTCTGGCGGTCATTGGCCTGGTTCAGCGCCAGTTCACCGCCGCTCTTGAGCTTCACGCCACCCTGGCCGCCATTGAACTGGCTGCCTTCGAAGCGCCCGTCGCCGGCCAGCTGGATGTCCACGCCCTGGCTGGCGTTGTAGCTGCCGACCTGGGCCTGGTCCTTGCTGCTGGTGACGGTACTGCTGCCACCGGCGCCGCTGCCGCGGATGTTCAGGTCCTCGCCGGTATTGGTGTAGACCCGCACGCCTGCCTTGGCATCCAGGGCCTGTTCGCTGCTGCTGGTGCTGTTGCTGGCGGCGCTGGCCAGCAGGCTGTCGGCGCTGATTTTCACCGCGCCATCAGTGGCACGGTACTGGGTGCCCTGGTCCTGCAGTTGGCCTTTGACCTTGACCTCGACCTGGCCACCGCTCAACTGGCTGACCACCGCGGTGCCGCTGCTGCTGTCCAGCTGGCGGTTCTGGTGGCTGACGTCCACGTCCAGCCCGACGTTGGGCTGTTCCAGGGCATCGAGTACTCCCGGTTGATGGAACTTGCGCTGGGCCACGCCCTGGATGGCCTTCTCGATCGGCCGCGTGACGCCCTTGTATTCGACGTTGGCGCCGACATCCACTGCCCAGTTGTTGTCCTGGTGGTGGCTGGTTTCGCTGTTGCGGGCGGCCTTGTTCACCACCTCGCCGGCGTTGACCTGCAAGGTACCGCCAGTCTTGACCTGGGCCCCTTCGGTGGTCAGGCGGTTGCCGGCGTTGATGGTCAGGTTGCCGCTGGCGCCGATGTTGCTGGTTTGCGCGGTGCTCTTGCTGCTGCTGTCCTGGCTGCTGTTGTGCGCCACTTCCACGCCGTTGCCGGCCCGGTCCAGGCCGCCGGTGTAATAGAAGCCGCCGCCGGTGGTGGTGCTGTCGCTGTGCTTCTCGGTTGTGTTGTCCGCGGCCAGCAACTGCACATGCTTGCCACTCAGGCTGGCATCGCCGGCCGTGGCCGCAAGGTCGCTGCCTTGCACCTTGAGATCTTCGCCGGCAGTGACCGCCAGGGTGCCGCCGGTGAGGCTGGAGGCCTGTTGCCGGGTGCTGTCGCTGCTGTCGTTGCGTTGTTCATCCTGGTAGCGCACCCCGGCCCGGTATTGGCCGATGCCCGGTGCATTTTCCTTGGCGTAGGCGTCGAAGCCGCGCTTCTGGGTGCTGCTGCTGTCGTGCTGGGTGTCTTCGGCGGCCGCGACCTTGATCGTGCCCTTGGCGCTGGCGTCCAGTGCCCCTGCTGCGGCGACCTGGGAGCCGCTGACGGTCAGGTCCTCGGCGCTCTGCAACTTGAGGTTGCTGTCCGAGCGCAACTGGCTGCCGACCGTGGTGCTGCCCTTGTTCTGCTGGCGGCTCTCGTCCTTGGCAATGCCGAAGAACTTGCTGTCCTTGCTGTGGTTGTTGCTGTGGGACGTGTCCCGCACGCCGTCGATGGTCAGCGCGCCCTTGTCACTGATGACGCTGGCCTCGGTGCCGCCGCGGGCCTGGCTGCCGCTGATGCGTACGCTGTCGGCGCGCACGATCAGCTTGCCGTCGGCGTTGACCTTGCTGCCCTGGTTCTGGGTCTTGCCCTGGTCGCCGTCGGCGTTCTTGCCGAAGAAGCCACCGCCCACCAGGTCGCCGGAGTAGCGCTGGTTGCTCTGGCTCTGCTGGCGGCTGGCGCTGGTGATGTCGACGTCCTTGGCGCTCAGCAGGATGTCGCCCTGGCTGTGCAGCTCGGCGCCCTGCAGTTGCAGTGTCTGCTGGCTGGTCAGTTCCAGCTGCTTGCCGCTCTTGAGCTGGCTGGTGACGGTGCGCTGCTCGCTGCTGGCGTTGTCCCAGTTTTCCTTCCACAGGTGCTTGCGATGCTGGCCCTGGTCACGCTGGGTGTGGGTCTCGGTGGCGGCGGTCAGGCGCAGGTCGCCGCCGCTTTGGGCGCTCAGGCGATTGCCGGCCTCGACGCTGCTGCCCTGGATCTGGGTGCTGGCGCCGGAATTCAGCTCGGCATCCTGCCGGGCGACGACCTTGTTACCGTGCTGGCGGCTGTCGCTGTCGGTGTGGGTACTGTCGTAGGTTTCCCAGGTGATGCCGATGGTGCTGTTTTCCCATTGCTGGCGTTTTTCCTGGAGCTTGCGGCTTTCGATGCTGCTCAGGGTCAGGTTGCGCCCGGCATCGAGCTTGACGTTGCGGCCACTGACATCGGTGGCGGCCAGGGTCAGGTCCTTGGCTCCGTGCAGCTCGATGTCGCCCTGGCTGCTGACCCCGGCACGGATCGCGTCGAGGCTGTTGTCCACGGCCTGGCCACGGATGTCCAGGTCACCGGCGGAACTCAGCTTGACCCCGTCGCGGCCGTCCACCTGGACGGCGCCGACACGCACCCCGGCACCTTCGGCGGTGCTGACGATATTGATCCGCCCGGCCTGCATGGCACCGAACAGGCTGGCGTCGATGCGCTGCTCCTGGGTGCGGCTTGCCGGATCGACGTTACGCACCTGGCCGCTGGGGTAGTCCAGCTGGTTGCGACCGACGGTGACATTCAACTGGTCCCGGGCCTTGAGGGCGCCCTGGCTGTCGATGCGCGGGGCGATCAGATTGATCGAACCCTCGGCGTTGCGCAGGCCACCGCCCTGGATAGCCAACTGGCCGTGGGCATCCTGGGTGTTGAGCCCTTGCAGCTTGCCGTCTTGGAGTTCCGGGCGGCCCACCACCAGGCTGGCATTGGGGGTGTTGATGAAGCTGCCGCCATTGACCGAGATGCCATTGGGGTTGGCCAGCACGAAGTCGGCGGCACGGCCGAAGATCTCCTGGGCACCATTGAGTTGCGAGGCATTGCGGCTGATCACTTCGTTGAGGATCACGCTGGCCGCCTGGCCGTGGAACTGCTGGTTGGCCGCCAGTTGCCCGGCCAGCTGCGACTGCCCGGCCTGCAAGGCGTTGTTCAGTACCACGCCCTGTTGCCCGACGTTGTAGTCCAGGAACTGGTTGTGGGACAGGCCGCCGGCATTGGGCGCGACGATGTTGACGATGGGTACGCCACCCTGGTTTTGCAGCTGGGGGATGCCGCCGGGCCCCTCGGCCACGGTGATCCCGCCGGCCAGGGCCAGGGGCAGATGGGAGACCAGCAGCAGGCCGGCGATGGTCCAGCGCAATGTGCCCTGGGGCGAAAGGTGGAACCTGTGAGTGTTGTCAGGCATGAGAACCTCGTTCTGAGTGGGGTGAGCCGGGCGTTGCTTTCTAAGGGGGCAACGGCGCGTGATGCTCAGGTTCGTCGGTTGATTCAGGCTAATCGGCGGTCGGGTCAAATCTGCAGGCTGAACCTGGCCAGCCAGACTTCCGGCTCCGTTCGGAAACCTTCTGGGGTGTTGAGGCTGCGTTGGTAGTCCAGGTCGACCTGGAGTTTTTTCCAGCTCAGGTTGAGCCCCAAGCTGGCACCGCTCAGCTGCCGGCTCCGGGCGCCGTGCTCGGCCTTGATCCAGCCGTTGTCCAGGCCCAGGCGCGGGGTGATCTTGACCGGCAGGTCGTTGTCGAGCGGCAGGCGCAGGGTGTTGCGCCATACCGCGCCAATGGCGCCGGAAGCACTGTTGATGCGATAGCCGCGCACCGCCGAATCGTCGGTGCCCAGCAGTTGTTCGATGGCCGGCAGCGGGTCCGGGCTGTACTGCGCCGAGAGCTGGCTCTGCCACTGCCAGCGCTGGGTGCCCAGCTGGCCGTTGCGCCACTGGCTGAGGCCGGCGCGGTACTTGCGGAATTGCGCCTGGGGCAGGTTGCGCTGTACCTGCTGCGAGTCGCGGTCGGCGCCGAACCAGGTCAGGCCCTGGGCGTAATTGACATCCAGGTTCCACACTGCGCTGTCGAGCCAGAACAGGTTGAGCCCGGCTTCGGCCACGGTCAGGGTCGGGCTCTGGATCTGCAGGTGGGCCTTCTGCAGGTAGCTGTCCACGTCCTTGTAGGCCAGTTGCAGGTTGGCGCTCAGCTGGTGGCTCTGGTCGCGCCACAGCACCCGGTCGGCGCGGCCGCTGACCATGTCGGTACGCCCGCTGTTGTACAAGGTGGTGCGGGGCAGCTTGAGCGGCGCGCGGTATTCGGCATGGCTGGCGAACAGGCTGTAGGTCCAGTAGCCGTAGGGCACCGAGTAGAACAGGCTGCTGCTGCGGCTGTAGCGCGGGCCGTGGTTGAGGGTGTCGCTGTAGTTCAGGTTCAGCGCATCGTTGATCTGCAACGGGCTGTCGAGGTTGAGGTTGATCGACTGCCGGTCACGCCCGGTGCCGGCGCTGCCCAGGTTGTCCACCCCCAGGCCCAGGCCCCAGCGTGCGGCGCTGCTGCGCGAGCGCAGGATGATCCGCGAGGCCCCGGGCTGGCTGCCGGGGGCGATGTCGGCGGTCAGGTCCAGGGAGCGCAGGCGGTTCAGTTGATCCAGGCCCTGCTCCAGGTCCCGCAGGTACAGGGGCTTGCCGAGCATGCCCGGGAAAGCGCCGCCCAGGGACACCGGCAGGCTCTGGTCGGCCAGTTCGATGGCTTCGACGTAGCCTTCCTCTACCAGGATATCCAGGCTGTGCCCGGCCGCCGGAGTGCTGGCCAGGTAAGGGCGGCTGGCGATGTAGCCGGCCTCTACATAGAGGCGAGTGATGGCCGCCAGCAACTGGTTGATCTGGTTGGCCCCCATGCACGGCGCGACATACGGCTTGATGTAGTCATTGAGCCGGGCCTTGTCGAACAGGCTGACGCCGCCGATGCGGGTGCCGCTCAGGGGCCAGCAGCGCTCGTCGCTGGCAGTCTGCGCAGGTTGGCTGGGGGCCGCCGGGGTGCTGCTGAAACTGCCGCGCTGCATCTGCCGCTGGCGCTGTTCCAGTTGCAGTTGTTGCAGGTCCCGTTGCTGTTGTTGCTGCAGGCGCAGGGCTTCCTGGCCCGGTTGCAGGTTATCGGCCAGGGCCGGCGTCAGGTACGTCAGGCCCAGCAGCAGTCCCAGGTACCAAGTGCTGGTGTGGGGGAGAAGGGAGCGGTCAGTGCGTAATGAATAGGGCACTTGGCATCCTTACTGTAATAAGACGAAGTGACAGACACTCGGAAAGCCGGGTATGAGGCTCAACTAGTGACGTCGCTTTTAGTTCTGCCCTGTGAACGCTAAATACCTTCGATATCTATATCTGAGGTTCAGTGCTCAAGTGCTCGGAAGTGACAGTTCCTGAGTAAGTGCCGGATGGGTTAGTGCAAATTCAGGTATGACAAAAGGGTTGAGTGAGTTGCAGTGGAAACGTTACAGCGCAGTGCAAAATTAATTTTTCCGGGGGTGGTCAGCGGGGGAATAGCCTGTGAAATCGAGACTATCCGAAACCCAAAAGGCTATTTGTACGTAAATTGTAAATACATAGAAGGCTAACGAAATTTGCTTGTCAGCCCTGATTGGCAAGGGGTGTGGCGCTCGGGTGAATTATTCAAAGGTAGGATGTTTGGTTGAATGGCTAACTGGATGTTTAATTCTGTAATCGTCAGTTCGTATATCAACTTGCGAGCGCCAAGTGTTTTCGGCTACTTGCTCTTTCTGTTTGAGTAGTTGCTCTATTGTTGTTCTTGTTTGATCGGGCTGTTGTTGCTAGGGGATCTCCTTAGATGTCTTGGTGGTAAGAATTCCGCACTGCACCCATAGTTTCTGGTGGTGTCGCGGGTAAAATTATCGACGTATAGAAAACTATATAGCGATACTCTGGCTAGGGGATTCCCTTAGTTGCAGATTGAATGTCGCAGGTCATATAAAGTGCCTGGCACGGTGGCCGGGCACTTGATGAATGACGGTTATTGCGGGCTGGAGCGCCCGGTCATTTCCCGGGCCATCTCACTGGCATAGCTGTCGGTCATGCCGGCGATGAAATCGATCATGCGCAGGAACGAGGTATGCAACGGCCAGTTCGGGTCCGGCGCGTTATTGCCCAGCAGATCGAGGATCCGCCGGTTCTTGAACGAGGGGGTCTTGCCGCCGTGCTGTTCCAGCGCCGCGCCGCAGAAGGAGTTCAGCAGGATCTCCAGGGTGGTGTAGGCGCCGATCTCGTGCAGGGTCTTGCGCTTGTCCTGGAAGATCTTGCGTCGCGCCACATCCTTGGCATTGAGTACGCAACGCTTGGCCGGACCATGCATGTGCTCCACCAGGTCGCCGTGCAGGGTGCCGGCCAGCAGGGCGTCCTGCTGTTCGACAAAGGCCCTGGCGGCGGCGTTGGTCAGGTGCTCGATGGCCTTGCCCCGCAGGATCGCCAGGCGTCGCCGGCGCGAATCGCTGGGGCCCAGCTGGCGATAGGTTTCCGGCAGGTCGTCGCCCACCAGGCCGAGTAGCAGCGCCTCGACTTCGGCGTACTCCAGCAGGTCCATCTCCAGGCCGTCCTCAAGGTCGATCAGGGCATAGCAGATGTCGTCCGCCGCTTCCATCAGGTACACCAGCGGGTGCCGGGCCCAGCGCTGGTCTTCCAGCTGGGGCAGGCCCAGCTTGTGGGCGATCTGTTCCAGCAGCGGCAGCTCGCTCTGGTAGCAGCCGAACTTGTGCTTCTTGTAGCCCAGGGAGTCGGCATGGCGCGCGGTCCAGGGGTACTTGAGGTAGGTGCCGAGGGTGGCGTAGGTGAGCCGGGTGCCGCCATCGAACTGGTGGTATTCGAGCTGGGTGAGCACCCGGAAGCCCTGGGCGTTGCCTTCGAAGTTGAGGAAGTCCTGGCGTTCGGCCTCGCTCATCGCATCCAGCCAGCCCCGCCCGGCGGCTTGCTGGAACCAGTGGCGGATGGCGTCTTCCCCGGAGTGGCCGAAGGGCGGGTTGCCGATGTCGTGGGCCAGGCAGGCCGATTGCACCACCATCCCCAGGTCGCTGGGCTCACACCAATCGGGCAGGGCGCTGCGCAGGGTCTCGCCGACGCGCATGCCCAGGGAACGACCGACACAGCTGACTTCCAGGGAGTGGGTCAGGCGGGTGTGGATATGGTCGTTGCTGGACACCGGGTGCACCTGGGTCTTGCGCCCCAGGCGGCGGAAGGCACCGGAGAAGATGATGCGGTCGTGGTCTTTGTGGAAAGGGCTACGGCCGAGTTCTTCCGGGCTGTGCACTGGCTTTGCGAGGCGTTCGCGGTTGAGCAGGGTCTGCCAATCCAAGGCGGGTCTCTCCGAAAAAAACTGAAGGGCAGAGCTTCCGGTTTCTCGAGCGTGGCCGCAAGAGGCGCATGGTCTGCGCTTGTGTCGACGCCTTCGCTGGCAAGCCAGCTCCTGCACGGAAATGACCTGGCCTGCGGCCCACCTGTAGAAGCCGGCTTGCCGGCGAAAGGGCCCGCAGTTCGTGCATCCATCGTGGCGCTGCGTTCGCCGGCAAACGGGACGGGGTTACAGGCCGGCCGCGTCGATGTCGATCAGCAGCAGGCGCTGGCCGTTGTCGAAAAACTGCCCGGCGGTCAGGCAATACTGGTTGCTGGTGGCGTCGCGGTAGGTGTTGGACAGGGTCAGGCGTCGCTCCTCCCAGCCTTCGGCCAGCAGGTGATAGAAGTACGGGCGCCAGGACCAGTTGTGGCCAACGTAGCTGCTGTCGGCCTGCCAGCTGTTGTGGCGCCATTCCAGGTTCGGGGTCAGTTGGGTGCCATGGCGGTCGCACTGATAGAAACGCAGCAGCCAGGGAAAGGCCTCGACCCGGGGCAGTTGGCTGATGGGCGCCTGGGCCTGGGCCCAGGCCTGCAGCAGGTTCATCAGTTCGGCCAGTTGCAGGCGCATGCGCATCAGCCGGTTGCGTTCGGCCAGCTTGTGCCGCACGTAGCGCTCGCGCAGGCGGGCGAAGGGCTGGACGAAGGCATCGCTGGGGTAAAACTGTTGCTCGGCCTGGGCAAACAGGAAGCCCTGTACATAGCGCGAGCCGCACTCCAGGGCGAAATCCAGTTCGGCTTCGGTTTCCACACCTTCGGCGATGATCCAGCAGCCGGTCTTCTCCGCCATCTGCGCCAGGGCCTTGACCACGTCGCTGCTGGGGCCACCCCGGGCCGCGGCCTGGAACAGGCGCATGTCGAGCTTGAGGATGTCCGGTTGCAGGGCCAGCACCCGGTCCAGTTGCGAGTAGCCGGCGCCGAAGTCGTCGATGGCGATCCGTGCCCCGGCCTGGCGATAGCGCGCCACCACTTCGCTGAGGCGTTGGCTGTTGCCCCCCAGTTCAGTGATCTCGAACACGATGCGCCGCGGGTCTACGCGGTTCTGCTGCAATTGCTTGAGGCTGGGCAAGGGCTGCCCGGGGCGCAGGCGGCTGATCCATCGGGGGGAAATGTTCAGGCTCAGGAACCAGTCCGCGGGTGCCTCGTGCAGGCGCCGCAGGGCGTCGTCGCGGATCAGCCGGTCAAGGCGGCGCAGGGCGCTGGAGGGGGTTCGAGGATCGGCGAACAGCGGCCCCACGGACGCCAGTTGGCCATTGTCCTGGCGCAGGCGGCCCAGGGCTTCGACCCCGGCGATACGCCCGGTGGCGGTGTCGATGAAGGGCTGGAAGCAGGCGAGCGGTTGCCCGTCGATCACAGGGCCTCCTTACAAGAGTCTGGGTGGAGTAGGGCCGTGGCTGACGGGTAGGCGGCCACGAACCGGCCCCTGGGTAAAGGGGCCGATCCGGGTTGCTTAGCAAGAATGCAGCCAGATAGCGCCGCTCAGGATTTGCGCGAGGAGCCTTGCATCACCAGCTTGATCAGCGGCACCAGCGTGGTGCCCAGGCGAACCAGGCGTGTGAGGCCGCCGGCACCGCCGCTCTTGGCACCCTTGCCGGTGATGAAGCCCAGGAGCGTCACCACTGCCACGCCCCAGAGCGGGGCGTGCTTGATGCCCAAGCCTTCCTGCCAGCTCTGCCCCAGGCCGCGGACCCGTTGCAGGGGTTGCAGCAGTTGCTGGGACTCGTGGCGGATTTCCTGGCGGTGCATTTCCATGCGCAGGCGGATCAGTACCTTGCGCATTTCCCGGCGTGAAGTGTTCTGCGGGACTTCAGGCAGTTTCATGGCAGGAGGCGCTCCCGATCATTGGCCAACTCTTCGAGGGTGGCGTGGAAAGGTGAGGATTCATCGAAGATCGCTGCCTTGAGGCGCAATCCGCAGAAGATCGCCGCCAGGGTGTAGAACACGCACAGGCCGATGATTCCAGCCAGGCGATAGCTGTCCCACAACAGGATCAGCACCAGTGCCGACAGCCCCACCAGCAACAGCAGGGCGAACACCAGGGCCAGCCCGGCGAACAGCAGCAGGCTCACGGTGCGTGCTTTCTGCTCCTGCAACTCGATGCCGAACAGCTCGACATGGCTGTGCAGCAGCCCCAGGACTGCCGCCCCCAGGCGCCGCGAAGACGCGCTCGGGCCGCTGCCGGACGAAGTGGATTCGCCGATAGCCATATCAGCGCCGCGTCGCCAGGAGGCCGATCAGGAAGCCCACGCCGGCAGCGATGCCCACCGATTGCCAAGGGTTGCTCTGCACATAGTCCTCGGCGGCGGTGACCGCTGCCTGGCCCCGCTGGCGCAGGGAGTCTTCGGTCAGTTGCAGGGTCTCCCGGGCCTTGAGCAGGCTGTCGTGGATCTGCTCGCGCAACTCGTCGGCCTGGTCGCCGGCCAGGGTCGCGGTGTGTTCCAGCAGACGCTCCGTGTCACTGACCAGTGCCTGAAAATCCGCCATCAGTACTTCTTGAGCCGTCTTTGCCGTTTTGCTGGCCATGGTTCCATCTCCGTTAGTTGCTTGTGTGAGCTATGAGTGTGAGCCCTGGGCGAAGGTTCACTGCAATTGTCTGGTACAGCTTTTGCTTTGTCCTGGTGCGCCAGGCCCCGGGCCTGCGCCGAAAACGAGCGAGGGTCGCGCTGTAGCCCGCGTAAACCCTGGCCAAGAAAACCATAACCTCAGGTCAGTCCTCACCCCGTGGTTTGTCGTGCCGCCCCCGGCGCGCCAAAACGGTTCACCGAATGCGTGCAATGGCGCGCCCGGGAGCCAACTTGGTGCAAGGAGCGGGGCGCCCTGCCAGGGAACGGCTGGCCGATTTCGGATCTGCCTACTCCATGGAAAATCTGCAAAGCGCTGTGGACACCCTGGTCCACGGTTCCAACACCCTGTTCATCCTGATCGGGGCGGTCATGGTCCTGGCCATGCACGCCGGCTTTGCCTTCCTCGAAGTCGGCACCGTCCGGCAGAAGAACCAGGTCAATGCGCTGTCGAAGATCCTCAGTGACTTCGCCGTCTCGACCCTGGCCTATTTCTTTATAGGCTATTGGATCTCCTACGGCGTGAGCTTCCTGCAACCGGCGGCGGTGATCAGTGCCGATCACGGCTACGGCCTGGTGAAGTTCTTCTTCCTGCTGACCTTCGCCGCGGCGATCCCGGCGATTATCTCCGGTGGCATCGCCGAGCGCGCGCGTTTTGTGCCGCAATTGTGCGCCACGGTGCTGATCGTGGCCTTTGTCTACCCGTTTTTCGAAGGGCTGGTGTGGAACGGCAACTTCGGGGTGCAGGCCTGGTTGCAGCAGCGCTTTGGTGCCGGCTTCCATGACTTTGCCGGCTCGGTGGTGGTGCACGCCATGGGAGGCTGGCTGGCCCTGGCCGCGGTGCTGTTGCTGGGGCCGCGCAATGGCCGCTACCGCGACGGCAAGCTGGTGGCGTTCGCGCCGTCGAGCATTCCGTTCCTGGCCCTGGGGTCGTGGATCCTGATTGTCGGCTGGTTCGGCTTCAACGTCATGAGCGCCCAGACCTTGCAGGGCGTCAGCGGGCTGGTGGCGGTGAACTCGCTGATGGCCATGGTGGGCGGTACGGTGGCGGCGCTGATCGTCGGCCGCAACGACCCCGGCTTCCTGCATAACGGCCCGCTGGCCGGGCTGGTGGCGATCTGCGCCGGCTCGGACCTGATGCACCCGGTGGGCGCCTTGATCACCGGTGCCATTGCCGGAGCGCTGTTCGTCTGGTGCTTCATCGCCGCGCAGAGCCAATGGAAGATCGACGACGTGCTCGGGGTCTGGCCGTTGCATGGCCTGTGCGGTGTATGGGGCGGCATTGCCTGCGGGATCTTTGGCCAGAGTGCCCTGGGCGGCCTGGGTGGGGTCAGCCTGGTCAGCCAGTTGATCGGCACCGGCCTCGGGGTGGCGGTGGCGCTGCTGGGCGGCCTGGCCGTGTATGGGGTGATCAAGGCGGTCTGCGGGCTGCGCCTGACCCAGGAACAGGAGTACTACGGCGCCGACCTGTCGCTGCACAAGATCGGCGCGGTGAGCCAGGACTGAGACGACGCCCCTGCTATTGATGACCCTGGGCGCTCGCCGCCCGGGGTTTGGTCTGGGTGGCTTCAACCGGCTTGCAGGCGTGCTTCGCAAGCCTCGATGGCCGCCTGCGGGCCGGACACCAGCACCCGGTCGCCGGCTTGCAGGCGCGGGCTGGGGTTCAGCGGCAGGTCGTTGCCATTGCGTTGCACCCCGCGTATATCCACGCCCAGTGCCTCCAGGCCCAACTCCTGCAATGGCCGGTTGCAGGCGTAGGCATCGGCGTCGAGGCTGACGGCGTGCATCTGCACCGCCGGCGGTTCGCGGTTGTCCTGGGCGCTGTTCTGGGTGCCGTGATAGAAGCCGTGCAACAGTTGGTAGCGGCTGTGGCGCACTTCATCCACGGTGCGCTGCACTCGCTGCTCCGGCAGGCCGAGCATGATCAGGGCATGGGAGGCGAGCATCAGGCTCGACTCCAGCAGTTCGGGCACCACTTCGTTGGCGCCGGCGGCCTTGAGTTCCGCCAACTGGCTGTCATCGCGGGTGCGCACCAGGATCGGCACCGTGCGGTCCAGGCGGCGCGCCGCCTTGAGCACCGTCAGCGCGATATCGCTCTTGTCCACTGCGATCACCAGCAGCCGCGCCCGTTCCAGGCCGACTGCGGCCAGGAGGTCGCCGCGCCGGCAGTCGCCGTAGTGCACGCATCTTTCTCCCGCAGACGCTTCCTGGACCCGCACCGGATCATCGTCCAGGGCGATGTAGCGCAGTTGCTCGTGGCGCAGGAAGCGGCCAATGGACTGGCCGACGCGGCCATACCCGCAAATCAGTACATGGCCTTGCAGCTCGGCGTTCTGCGCGCTGATTTCCTCCAGTTGCGCGGCCTGGTTGGGCTTGCGGTGCAGGCGGGCGGTGATGACCGGCGCCGCTCGCAGCAACAGCGGGGTTACCAGCATCGAGCAGAAGGTGGCGGCCAGCAGCAGGCTGCTGATGTCGGGCGGGATCATCTGGCTGAGCTGCATCTGCGCCATCAGGGCGAAGCAGAATTCACCGCCCTGGGCCAGGGCCAGGCCGCTGCGCCAGGCGGTTTCGCCATCGCTGCCGCGCAGCTTGAGCAGGGTCGCCACCACCGAACCCTTGATCAGCAGCAGGGCCAGGGTCAGGCCGGTGATCAGCAGGGCATGGTCGATGAACAGTTGCAGGTCGATGAGCATGCCGATGCTGACGAAGAACAGCCCCAGCAGAATGTCGCGGAACGGGCGGATGTCGGCCTCGATCTGATGCCGGTAATGGCTTTCCCCCAGCAGCATGCCGGCGAGGAAGGCCCCCAGGGCCGGTGACAGGCCCAGCAGGTGGGTGAGCCAGGCGGTGAGCAGGACGATCACCAGGGCCAGCAGCACAAAGAGTTCGGCGGAGTGCGAAGCGGCCACTTCATGGAACAGCCGCGGCAACAGCCAGCGGCTGGCCAGCAGCAGGCCGACGAACAGCACCACGGTCTTGCCCAGGGTCGCCGGCAGGGCCCAGTACCAGGCGTGCTCGCTGCTGCCGGCGAAGACCGGCACCAGGGTCAGCAACAGCACCGCCACCACGTCCTGGAACAGCAGCACGCCAATGGCGTTCTGCCCGTGGCTGCTGAAGATCTCGCCAAGGCTGGTCAGTTCCTTGCTGACGATGGCGGTGGAGGACAGGGCCAGCCCGGTACCGAGCATCAGCGCTGCGGTCAGGGGCATGCCGAACAGGGCCAGGAGGACCCCGAGGATCAAGCCGGTGCACAGCACTTGCAGGCTGCCCAGGCCAAACACCACGTGGCGCAGGGCAAGCATCTTCGACAAGGAGAACTCCAGGCCCAGGGAGAACAGCAGGAATACCACCCCCAGTTCCGCCAGGTCGGGCAGGTCCTCACTGTCGTTGACCCAGTCCAGCGCGGTGGGGCCGACCATCAGGCCCACCGACAGATAGCCCAGCACCGGGGGCAGGCTCAGGCGCCGGAACAACGCAATCACCACCAGCGAGGAGGCAAGAATGATCAGCAGATTGGCAAACAACGGGCATCTCCGGACAGGGGGCGGGCAAGGCAAAGCCTAGAGGCAAAAAAAGGCGCGAGGATTACCCGGGCCGCAGAGAGTGACGCTGATTCAGGTCATTGTTTGTCGAGAATGTCTCATATTCATGAGCCTTCGCTATGCTCAGAAATTGTCGATAAAGGCGGTGCCCGGGTGACGGGGTTATCCACAGGACCCTGCCAGTGAGGTGTCGGAGAGGTGTATGGAGCGTCTGTATTCACTGCAAGGGTTGCGGGGCGCCGCGGTGTTGGGCGTGGTGCTGTTCCACATGATGTCGGTGGAAATCAAGTATTCGGGCGGTGACATCCTGCTGCCGGTCATGCTGAATTTCTTCCAGCTCGGGGTCGACCTGTTCTTTGTCATCAGCGGCTTCGTGATGGTCATCGTCAGTCGTGGGCGCTTTCAGAAAACCGTCGAGACCCAGCGCTTCCTGTTCAACCGCCTGTCCCGGATTTACCCCACCTACTGGCTGTATTTCTTCATCACCCTGGGGGTGTATCTGTGGCAGCCGGCGCTGGTGAACAGCTCCCACGGCGGCTCCAACCTGTGGATGTCCTTCCTGCTGCTGCCCAATGACCGGGTGCTGCTGGTGATGGTGGCCTGGTCGCTGCTGTTCGAGCTGTGGTTCTACCTGATGTTCACCCTGTTCCTGTTCTTCAAGGAAAAGCGCCTGCCGCTGATCCTGCTGCTGTGGGCGGTGGCGCTGGTGGTGTTCAACCTGCTGCAGAACTGGCAGGACTATTCCCCGGCGCTGAAGATCATCCTCCATCCCTACGCCCTGGAGTTCATTGCCGGCAGTGCCCTGGCGCTGTTCTTCTACGGACCCCATAGCGCCAGGGTGCCGACGGCGCTGGTCTGGGTCGCGCTGGCGGCGGCTCTGCTGGTGGGGTTTCCGCTGATCTACGCCTACCAGCTGTTCTTCACCGAGGGCTTGCCGAGGATGCTCGCGGTGGGCCTGACCTTCGGTACCCTGACCCTGTCCCTGGCCTTGCTGGAGCGGCGGCAACTGATCCGTATGCCAGGGTTTCTTACAGCCACCGGTGATATGTCCTACACCATCTATCTATCCCACTTACTGGTGCTGGGGGTCGTCGGCCGGGCCTGGCAGGTGATCGGCGCCTGGCCCGAGAGCTATGTGGATAACCTGGCCTTCATCGTGCTGATGATGACGGCGGTGGTCTGCTATGGCTGGGTTGGCTATCACTTTTATGAAAAGCCGATCCTCGATCGTGCCACGGCCTACTGCAAGCGCCGGTTCAGTACCGCCCCCCGTCGCAAACACTACGATCCGGTGTAGTCGTCCGGTCCTTCCTGCTTACTCGGGTAGCCATCGATGCCGAAAGTGCTCAACGCAAACCTCGACGTGCTGAAAGTCCTGCTGGCGGTGATGGTGGTGGCGCTGCACTGCAAGCTGCTGGGGGGCAATTACACCTGGGTCGGCTACTTGCTGTGCAACGGCCTGTTCCGGGTGGCGGTGCCGACGTTCTTCATCATCAACGGCTACTACCTCTTCCAGACCCTGGAGAGCGGCCACTCCTTCGCCCAGTGGTTCAAGCGCGGCCTTCTGCTCTACCTGTTCTGGATGCTGGTCTACAGCCCGCAGTACATCGACCCGAGCACGATCGCCAGCCTGGGCGGGGTGCTGGGGGTCGTGAAGAAGCTGCTGATCGGCTATTTCCACCTCTGGTACCTAGTGGGCATGCTCGGCGGCGCAGCGATGCTGCTGGTGCTGCGTCGCTGGCGTTCAAGTGCGCTGATCGGCCTGGCCCTGACGGCGTTCCTCATCGGTCTGGGCCTGCAGTACGCGCGGGTCTACTACGAACTGCCCAACGGCTTTCTCCAGCACTTCAATCAGAACGACTACACCGCGCGCAATTTCCTGTTCATGGGCTTCCCGTTCATGGCCATCGGCTTTCTTTGTGCCCGGCATCGCTTGGCAGAGCGGCTCAGCCGGCGCGGGGTGTGCTGCTGGCTAGCGCTGGGGTTGGGGCTGATCCTGGCCGAGGCGGCGCTGAACTTCGCCCTGCGCGCCGATGTAGAGCAGAACTTCGACTTCCTCGCCTCATTGCTGGTTATTGCCCCGGCCCTGTTCCTGTTGCCCCAGGTGTACTTCCGGGCCTCCCACAGCAACTTCGCGGCCAAGCTGTCTTCGGCGGTGTATTACGTGCATCCCTGGTTCATCTTCGGCGCCTTGTCCCTGGGCATGGCCTATGGCAACGGCATGGCCGGGCTGGTCCTGCTGCTGGCCTTTGGCGTTGCGCCGCTGTTGATCATGGCCAGTCGCCGGGTCCGTTTCATTCTCTGAGGGCGCTTGGTCGACGGCTTTTTCTCTCGGGCCTAGAATAGGCACCTGTTCTTTTTTGGTTGCCCAGTCATGCCCCCTGAATGCCAATTGTTCGGCACCCTTGGATGCCACCTGTGCGAACTGGCCGAGGCCGAGCTGATGCCCCTGGTGGAACACGGCCTGATGGTCGAACTGGTGGATATCGCCGACAGCCAGCAACTGTTCGACAGCTACGGCCTGCGCATCCCGGTACTGCGCCGGGTGGATACCGGCGCCGAGCTGGGCTGGCCCTTCGACGCCGAGCAAGTGGTGGCCTTCCTGCGCTGATGCACCAGGGGGGGCGGGCAGGGTTTCCGCCCGTCGCTCATCGTGCGAATTCATTGGCGAGAGCTCTCGATTGGTTTACTGTATGCATATACAGCTATCGAGGAGTCTCGCCATGTCTCTCACTTTCCTGACCGGTACCGAACGCTCGCAACCGATGCCAGCCCGCTTTGCGCCGCAGGGTGACAGCGAGCCTGCCGCGTTGGCCGATGGCCCCAGCGGCAGCGGTTTTTCCCTCGACCGGACCCTGGGTCTGGGCGCGCCGCAGATCCATGGCCTGCTGGTGGACGATGACAACCTGCTGGGATTCGGCATCTACCCCGGTGACCGGTTGATCGTCGATCGCTCGGCCACTCCGGCGGTCGACCAGTACCTGGTGGTTCGGGCCCAGGGCGCCAGCGAATACTCGCTGCGCCTGCTGGCGCCCGATCCTCGTGGCGGCTTGCTGCTCAAGGCGGCGCGCCCTTCAATCCCCTCCATCGTTCTGGATGACCTGGGCTCGATCGAGATCTGGGGCGTGGTGTTGTGGGTGGTCAGTTATGTGGGGCGCAAGCAGCCCTGATGAGTGTGGTGGACGCTTCAAACCGTTAAAGGAATAGATGATGGTCAATGTCGAACAACTGAAAAACAGCGTGAACAGCATGCCCACCGATGTGGTGCGTGAAGCGGTGCTTGAGCTGCGCCTGGACGGGTTGGTCACCGAAGGCAAGACGCCCTTCAACAAGCTGCACTTCAACACCTGCTTTGCCGAGATCGAAGCCTTGTTCCAGCGTGCGGGCTACCACCGGCAACTGGACGTGGTGGGTTACCAGGGGCTGTTGTACGCCCTCTACGATCCGGGCCGCTGGGAGGCGGTGGATGTATTGCGCTGGCTCAAGGAGTTCACCGAGGCCGCGGCCCAGGCCAAGCAGTCCTGCGCCTGAAACCTCGGAAACTGTTCCTAGGTTCCTTGTGGCGGCTGTTGGATAATGCCGCCCTGCATTGATCCTTCGAGCTTTTTGTATGTCATCCGCACCTTTTTCCGCTGCACAGCATCAGGCCAGTACCCTGTACCTGCCCCCGGGCTCCTGGGCGACGGTGCTGGATTGCCTGTGTGATCACTTCAAGGCCATCAGCCGCGAGCAGTGGCTGGACCGTATCGCCCGTGGCCGGGTGCTGGACGGGCAGGGCCAGCCCATCAGTCTGGAGCTGGCCTATCGCGAAGGCTTGAGGATTCACTACTTTCGCGAGGTGCCGGATGAAAAGGTGATTCCGGTCGAGGAAACCATCCTCTACGCCGATGAGCATCTGGTGGTGGCGGACAAGCCGCACTTTCTGCCGGTGACCCCGGCAGGAGAGTACGTCGAGCAGACGTTGCTGCGGCGCTTGATCCGGCGCCTGGGCAACCCGCACCTGGTGCCCCTGCATCGTATCGACCGGCATACGGCTGGGCTGGTGCTGTTCTCCGCGAACCCAGACAGTCGCTCGGCCTATCAGGCGCTGTTTCCCACCCGCAAGATAGAAAAACGCTACGAGGCGATTGCCGCTGCCTTGCCGCAGTTGAACTTTCCGCTGCTGCACAAGAGCCGGCTGGTGGACGGTGAGCCCTTCTTCCGCATGCAAGAAGCGCAGGGGCCAAGCAATACCGAAACAGCCATCGAGGTCAGGGAGAAACACGGCGAGCTGTGGCGTTACGCCCTGTACCCGGTCACGGGCAAGAAGCACCAACTGCGGGTGCATATGAATGCCCTGGGAGCGGCGATCTGCAACGATCCCTTTTATCCCGAGGTGCTCAAGGACATCGAGGACGACTATGCCCGGCCGCTGAAGCTGCTGGCCCAGGGGCTGCGTTTCATCGACCCGTTGAGCGGGCAGGAACGCGAGTTCGAGAGCCGCATCAGCCTGCAGTGGTGAATACCCAGGCGCAGAAACAATAAAACCCGCACCAGGCGGGTTTTATTGTTTTCAGGTCGACAACCGTCAGGCTTACAGCTCTTTGACGGTACGGACCTGATCCTTGTTGATGCGAGTCTGCTTGCCGTCCAGCTGTTCAAACTCGTAGAAACCGGAATCCTTGTCGTATTTAGGGGTATCGACGGCCTGGATTTCGCGACCGTCATTCAAGGTGATCACTGTCGGCGAGGCGCAACCGGCGAGAGTGGCCAGGCCCAGTGCGAGCATGAGAGTGGCGAGGGTCCGTTGAGTCATTGTGTGTCTCCGAAATGAGTACTTTTGAGTGCTGGTCTTCAGACGTATACAACGTCTGCAAGTTCCTTGGCCAGGGACATTCTGCCACGTTGCCGGGCAGATCGCAGGCGTTCGCCGCGGCAGATTAGCCGAGTTCGCAGCAGCGTCTACCCACTGGGGGCTATTGCCGAGGCCACAGCGGCGGCAGGCCGGAGCGCTGTGATATAACAACGGGCTGTTTCTCCTACCTTTGGATCGAGCCTATGAAAGCCAAGGCTGATGTACCTTTTGCGCCGCTGAACATTGCGGTACTGACTGTCAGTGATACCCGCACCCTGGAAACCGACACCTCCGGGCAGGTCTTTGTCGAGCGCCTGGGCGCCGCCGGCCATCGTCTGGCGGCACGGGTGCTGCTCAAGGACGATCTGTACAAGATCCGCGCCCAGGTCGCGACCTGGATTGCCGACGACGTGGTGCAGGTGGTGCTGATCACCGGCGGTACCGGCTTCACTGGCCGTGACAGCACCCCGGAAGCCGTGGCCTGCCTGCTGGACAAGCAGGTCGACGGCTTTGGCGAACTGTTCCGGCAGATATCGGTCGCCGATATCGGCACCTCCACTGTGCAGTCCCGGGCACTGGCAGGCCTGGCCAATGGCACCCTGGTGTGCTGCCTGCCGGGTTCCACCAATGCGGTGCGCACCGGCTGGGACGGCATCCTCGCCGAACAGCTGGATTCGCGGCACCGGCCGTGCAATTTCGTTCCTCACCTGAAACAGGCGGCACCCTGTGAATCCCGCGGGTAAGCCGGGCAAGCAGGGCGCCCTGATGCCGGTGGAAGAGGCATTGGAGCGCCTGTTGGCGATGGCCGGTTCGGCCCCCATCCTCGAGCGTGAGCGCTTGCCGTTGGCGGCGGCTCAGGGCCGGGTGCTGGCCGAGGCGCTGATCTCCAGCCTGGACCTGCCGCCCTGGCCCAACAGCGCCATGGACGGTTACGCCCTGCGCCTGGAGGACTGGCGGGGGGAACCCCTGCCGGTCAGTCAGCGGATCTTTGCCGGTCAGGCGCCTGAGCCACTGCAGCCCGGGACCTGCGCGCGGATTTTCACCGGTGCGCCGGTGCCGGCCGGGGCGGACTGCGTCGAGATGCAGGAAAACGCCCAGGTCCAGGACGATCAGCGCGTGCTGTTTAGCGAACCTCTGCAACTGGGGCAGAACATTCGCCCTCAGGGCCAGGAAACTACGGTGGGCGAGCAGGTGCTCGCGGCTGGCACTCGCCTGGGACCGATCGAGCAAGGCCTGGCTGCCTCCCTGGGCTGCGCCGAGCTTGAAGTGGTGCGCCGGGTCCGGGTGGCGGTGCTGTCCACCGGTGACGAACTGGTGGAACCTGGCCAGCCCCTGGGGCCGGGCCAGATCTACAACAGTAACCGGGTGGTGCTGTGCAGTTGGTTGCAGCGCCTGGGCTGTGAGGTGCTGGATGCGGGAATCCTCCCTGACGATCTGGCCGCGACCCGCCAGCGCCTGGCGGAACTGGGGGAGGTCGACCTGATCCTGTCCACCGGTGGTGTCTCGGTGGGAGAGGCGGACTTCCTGGGCATCGCCCTGCGCGAAGAGGGCGAGTTGGCCCTGTGGAAGCTGGCGATCAAGCCCGGCAAGCCGTTGACCTTCGGCCATTTTCGTGGTGTGCCGGTGATCGGCCTGCCCGGCAATCCGGCATCGACCCTGGTGACCTTCGCCCTGCTGGCGCGCCCCTACCTGTTGCGTCGCCAGGGCGTACAGCAGGTGCAGCCCCTGAGCTTCCAGGTGCCGGCGGGTTTTGCCTGGCCCCAGCCCGGCAATCGCCGCGAATACCTGCGGGGGCGCCTGGAGAACGGGCAGGCGATTATCTACCGCAACCAGAGCTCGGGCGTGTTGCGCAGTGCGGCCTGGGCCGAAGGGCTGGTGGAGGTGCTTGAAGGGCGGACCCTGGTGCAGGGCGATCGGGTCAACTTCATTCCCCTGAGTGAAGTGCTGGATTGACCCCGGCAGCGCGGGCCCGGCTGCCACCGGCCCGCGCCGAGCGGTTTAACGCAGCAGCAACAGCAGCAACAGGCCGAAGCGGCTGTGCAAACCCCAGGTCACCAGGCCCGCCAGCAGTGCAGCGGCCAGTACCGCCCTGGCCAGGCGCTTGAGCCACGACAGGTGCCGACAATGACGCGGCAGCGGCTGCGAGGAAAGAGGCAGGTCGAGCTCCCGGGGGGAGCGGGTGGCCCCCCAGGGCTGGCCCTGCAGATGCTTGAGCGGTGATCGCGCTTGCGGATAAAACTCCTTGTCTTTCATGACGGTGCACTTCCTTGTATGAGGCGTCAGTGCCTGACATGCACAGTCACTGATTGGCCCCGCAGGGTCAATTCAGGTGATTCTCTTTCTTCGGTCAGAAAATTCACTTTAGGCCTGGGGGCTCGGTTCAGGCATAGGGGCTGTCCCAATAGCGCTTGTACATGCCGAGCTTTCTTTTCAGGCCCAGGGGCAGGTAGCGCTCCTGCTGGCTGAGTTTGTAGGCGAAGAGCTTCACCGCGTTGCGCAGCAGCGACCCGGGCCACTGCCCCAGGCGCCCGGGGCCGAGGAAGCGCAGTTCGGACTGGACGTAGCGCAGGCCTTCGCCACCGGCGCCACCGAAGGCTTGGCGGATCCAGGGTTCCCGGGCATGGAATACGCCAATGTCGAAGTAGCGGCGGAACTCTTCCTTGAGGCTGTAGTTATGGGAGTGGCGGCAGCAGGCGCTGCCTTCATAGGCAACCTTCCAGCCGGCCAGCAGCATCTTCGCGCCCACATACATGTCTTCGGACAGGATCACGTGGTTGGGAAAGCCGCCGACCTGCATCAGCGCCTCGCGCCGGTAGGCGGAAAACGAGTTGGACATGAAGGCGGTCTTGATCCCCAGTGCCGGCACATCGGCCAGGCTTTTCACCTGGGAAGTCGGCGGGTAGTTGAACAACCGCGCATGGTTGGCCAGGGGGCTGGCATCGAGGTGCGGCAACTGGCGACCGCATACTGCTCCCACTTGCGGGTCGGCGAAGGGCGCGACGATGCGGGCGAGACCTTCGGCATCCTCCAGGTAGGCATCCTGGGTCATGAACACATAGAGGTCGTAATCGGCGTAGCGCTCCACCATCAGTTGCCGGGTGCCGCCGTGGTTGAAGTCGCGGCTGTCGATGCGCAGCACATTGGCGCAGCGTGCCAGCGCCAGCTCGTAGGTGCCGTCGCTGGAGCTGGAGTCGACGATCAGGGTATCGAAGGGCGCGCTCTGGATTTCCAGAGAATCCAGCAGCCGCGCCAGGTCCTGGCAACCGTTGTAGGTGGGAATCACACAGGCCACGCGCAGTGTCGACATTGTCCAAGCCTCCGGTTCAGGTCAGGTTCTGGCGCCAGGGCCGCAGCCAGGCCGCGAGGATCAGCAACAGCAGCAGGCCGCAGGCGCTGCTCAGGCCCAGTTGCCACCAGATCGAGGTCAGCGGATGCAGGAACAGCGCCGCCAGGGCCATGCCACCCAGGCCGATCAGCCAATGACTGCGCCAAGGCACCAGCCCCAGCAACTGCTGGCGGCGCATCAGCAGCAGGCCGGTGAGGATCACCCCGCAGATCGCCGCCAGGGCGATGCCGATCAAACCGAGGAAATACGGCAGCGCCGCCAGCAGCAGGGCATTGAGCAGGCTACCGGCCAGTTCGCAATTGAGCGGCATTCGGGTGTCGCCGGCGGCATAGGCGTAGCGCGCCAGCAGGGCGTTCCAGGCGCCGAACATCAGCGGTACCGAGAACCAGGCCAAGAGCTCCGGCAAGGGGCTGTCCGCCGCTTGATTGGGCAGCAGCAGGTGCACCAGCGCGGCGGCGGCGCCAATCAGCCCGACCACCGCAGGAATGGTCAGCAGGGTGGCGCTGCTCAGGCCTTTGCGCAGCAGGTCCAGGCGTTGTTCGCCGGAGCTGCCGCTCATCAGCCCGAGCAGCACCTGGTTGAGGCTCATCAGGGCGATCAGCGGCAGGTTGATCAGCTTGCGTGCCAGGTTGATCCAGGTAACTGCCCCTTCACCCAGCAATGAGGCCGCCATGCGCTCCAGCAGGGCCAGGCCCTGGCTGGCGAGGTTGCTGCTCAGCAGCGGGCCGATGCGTTGCAGCAACTCGCGCCCGGCCCCGGGCGCGGCCTGCATGCGCCAGGGCCGCCAGCCATCGCGCAGCAGGCTCGGCAACAGCACTGTTGGCATCAGCAGGCTGCCGAGCACACAGGCCGCGGCCAGTCCGGTGGGGGTGGCGGCATGGTGCAGGCTCGCCAGGTAGATCACTGGCGGCAGGTTGAACAGCAGCGAGCCCAGGCCCGCCAGGACAAAGCGGGCGCGAGCCTGCAGAGGGACGCAGAACAGGCCGTGGAGAATGAACCCCGGCGCGCACCAGGCCAGCCAGTGCAGGCCGCCGCTGGCCAGGGCATAACCGTCGCTGCCCAGGCCGGGGCCGATCAGGCGTACCCATAGCGGCGCGCCGAGGCTCAGCAGCAGCGCCAGCAGCAGCCCACACAGCAACAGGCGGGGGGCCAGGGCACTGAGCCAGGCCTGTTGCTCCCCGGCCGAGCGCTGCTGGTACAGCGGCAGCGCGGCGGCGCTCAGCAGGCCCGCAGCCAGGGCCATGCGCAGAGCCTCGGGCAGGAACATCGCCACCAGGAAACCATCGCTCTGGCCACCGGCGCCCCAGGCCGCCACCAGCAGCCATTCCCGGGCAAAGCCGGCGGCCAGCCCGGTCAGGGTGGCCAGGGTCAACCACAGCGTCGCGCCGAACATGGGCCGGGCTTAGTGGAACAAAGTGAACAGGCCTTTGCCGCCCACTTTGTAGTTGAGGTTGCGGCAGCGCTCGCCCTTGATCGCCGCGTCCGGTCCGCTGACGATGGCGTAGGGCGGTACCGGCTTGGACACCACGGTCTGCCCGCCGACCACCGCGCCTTCGCCGATCTCGGCGCCAAACGACAGCAGGGCGCGGCTGGCGATCCAGGCGTAGTCATGGATGTAGATCGGCCCGCCTACCGCCCAGAATTCCGGCTCCTTGAGGTCGTGGCCACCGGCGATGATCAGCACATGGGAGGCGATGGTCACATGGTCGCCAATGATCAGCCCGCCCCGGGCGTCCAACTGGCAGTGCCAGGCCACGGTACTGTCCTGGCCGATGCGCAGGCTGTCGACACCCAGTACCTCGGTATTGCGCCACACCGTGGAGCCCTTGCCGATCTTCGCGCCGCCAAGGCGCAGCCAGAACAGGCGCAGGGTGTGGCTGGGGATCTTGCAGATGAGGATGTTGTAGATCTGCTCCCAGACCCGCAGCATGCGGTCGCGCAGGGTCGGCCAGTTGATTCCGTACATGGGAATCAGCGCCCCCTTGAGTTCGCGGCCCAGCAGTTTGTAGAAGCGCCGGGGCAGGGGCGGCTCGATCTTCGATTCGATGTTCAGGTAGCTGATGTAGGTCAGCACGTTGCCCTTGAGCGGTTGTTCGAACACGACTTCGTTCTCCAGCATCCACTGATAGGCCGCCTCCAGTTCTGCAAGGCTCACCCCCATTTTCTGCGCATAGTCAGGCAAGGCCTGTTTCAGGTTCTGCGAGTGGAAGAGGCGATGTTTCATGGCTGGATTCCTGAGGGTGGGGAGTCTGGAGTAACCCTGGGCGCCGCAGCGCCGGCCTTGAGTCGCAGGCGTCTGGCTTCATGCAGGTTCAGGCCCAGCAGCAGCCAGAACAGGGCGATCAACACCTGGGTGAAGCTGAAGTAATGGTCGAACAGGCCGCTGATCAGTGCGGCGCTGAGGCCGGCGCCGCTGCCCAGCCAGAGGGCGTTGTCCCGATTCAACTGGATGGCCACCCCGGGAACCCGGGTTTCCCGCCACCAGCTCCAGATCACCGCGACGAACAGCAGCATGCCGGGCACGCCGATCTTGTAGATGTAGTTCAGCCACAGGTTGGAAATCCCCCACAGGCCGGTGCCGGGCACGGGTGGGTCGACCTTGAAGCCGATGCCGAAGGGGAACATCGCCATGGCGGCGGGGAAGTGCGAGTACTCGTCGACCCGCACGCTGGTGCTGGCATCGTTGGAGGTGAACAGGGTCAGCAGGCGGTCCTGCAAGGGCGGATAGGACATCAGCAGCAAGGCCCCGAGAACGAAGCCACCCATCAGCATGCGCCCGGTGTAGGGCACCCGCTGGCGGGCCATCCAGATCAGCACGATCAGCAGGCTGAGCAAGGCTCCGCGAGAACCGGAGAGCAGCAACCCGGCGGCCCCCAGCAAGGCCACCGCCAGGCCGAGGTTACGCTTCCAGCCGCTGCGGGTCAGGCCGAAACAGAAGGCCAGGGGCAGTAGCAGGGCCATGGCGCCGCCGGTGACGTTGGGGTGCATCCACGGCGAGCCCATGCGATTGGCCAGGGCGCTGAGGCTGTCGCCCAGTACCGCGATGCCGCCGTAGCCGAGCTTTTCGAGGATCGGGGTCATGGCCGTGGCGCTGCCGTTCTTCAGAAACACCGGGATCGACAGCAGCAGGAGCAGCAGGGTCCCCAGCAACAGGCCACAGACCAGTTGCTCCCGGGCCTTGGCTTGCTGCAACAGGCGTCGGACCAGAAACAGCGCCGAGAGGTTGAGCAACCAGCGGACCCAGTTCACCGGGCCATTGCCATCGGCGTTCACCGTCACCTGGCCGATGATGAAGGGCAGGGCACTGAAGGCCATCAGGGCCAGCAGCAGCTTCTCGGTACGCAGCAGCCTGGGTGGCCGGGGCAGGTTGGAGAACAGCCCCTGGGCCAGGATGCTGGCCCAGACCAACAGCAGCAGGGCTTCGGAGACGGTGGTGCGCAGGCCGATCTGCACCGTCGAATAGGGCAGGAAGGTCGCCAGTACCGCGAACAGCAGCAGCCCGCGCATGGGCTGGCGGACCACGGTCACCGCCGCTGCGATGCCGACCATCAGCACCAGCACCTTGAGTGCTGGCAGCAACCAGATCAGCACGCCGAAAACCAGGCCGAAGATCAGCGCCAGCGGCAGGGCGATGGGCATTACTTGAGCTCCTCGAGCAATTCATTGAAGCGCTGGCGATAGGCATCCTCGGCGTAGCCGGCCGCCCAGGCCTTGAGGGGGGCGGGGTCTTCCGGCGGGGCGCTGGCCAGTTGCACCATCAACTGGCTCAGCGCGGCGCTGTCGGTAGGCGAGAAGCGCGGGCTGCCCGCCGGGGTGATCTCGTCCAGGGCCGAGCCGCTGGCCACCGCCACCGGAGTGCCGACACTCAGGGCCTCGATCACCGGCAGGCCGAAGCCCTCGGCGTAGGAGGGCTGCCACAGGCGCTGGGCCTGGCGGTACACCCCATGCAACTGGCTGTCGCTGAGGTCGCTGAGAAAGTGCAGGCCATGCACGGCGCGCAGCTCGCTGGGCAGGTGTTCGGGGGCGCCGATCAGTACCAGTTCCGGCACATCCGGGGATTGCTGGCGTGCGGCCTGCCAGGCAGTGACGAACCAGGGAATGTTCTTGCGCGGCTCGCGGGTGCCCACCGCCAGCCAGTAGCGCTCGGGCAGTTGCAGGTCGCGGATGTCGGCGGGTTCGCCCTGGAAACCGGTAACCAGGTTGGGCAGCACCCGGACCTTGTCCCGGGCCTGGGGAAAGAGCTTCACCAGTTCGTCGGCGGTGTACTGCGAAGGTGTCCAGATGCGGTCCGCCTGCTTCACCGAGTGGCCGATGGAGAGCTTGTCGGTGAGGCCATAGACCCGCTCCTTGAGCCGCGAGCCATGGCTGTTGGTCAGGGTCAGTTGGAACAGGTCATGCAGTTGCAATACATAGCGCAGGTTCTTAGGTTTCCTGCCCAGGGGCAGGCCCATGTTGAAGTTGCAGATGTACAGCTCCACCTCGGCCTCACGCAGGGCCTCGGGCAGAAAACCGCCCTCGAAGCGCAGCCGGTTCGGCAGGCGATGCACCCCCTGCAGTGGTGCGCCCCACCTGGGGCAATGCACCCGGCGGCGCAGCGGATGGTCTTCCGGGGCGACGCCGAACAATTGCAGGCTGACCTGCGGATTGGCGCGCAGGGCGTCTTCCAGTGCCAGGTTCTGCCGGCCGATACCACTGTTGCTGTAGCCCGCGGCGGGGCGGTAATCCAGACCTATGCGCATACGGACACTTCTTCTTTGTCAGAGGGGAGTTGGTGATAGACCGCTTCGAGCTGGGCCGCGGCGGCGCTCCAGTCATGGTGGGCCAGCACGTAGTCGCGCCCGGCGGCGCCGATGCGTTGCAGGCGCTCGGGGTCGGCCAGGGCCTGGGCGAGAATCTGCGCCAGGGCCCCGGGGTCTTCGCTGCCCAGGTAATGCTGGCCGTTCTCTACCTGCAGCCCGGAGCTGCCCTGGGCCGTGGTAACTACCGGCAGGCCGGCGGCCATGGCCTCCAGGACCTTGAGCTTGGAGCCGCCGCCCTGGCGCAGCGGGGCGAAGAACAGCGCGGAGCGCCGTTGCAGGTCCCGCAGGTCGGGGACAAAACCCTGCCACTCGATGCGCGGGTCGGTCCAGCGCTGGCGGAAACTGTCCGGCAGGGCGTAGCCGCAGATGGCGAAGTGCACCTCGGGGTTGATGGCCCACAGGCGCGGCAGTATCTCTTCCAGGGCCCATTGCACCGCATCCAGGTTGGGGCTGTATTCGTAGTTGCCGATAAACAGCAGGCGCTGGCTGCCAAGGTCCGGTTGCACCGCGGCGTAGTGCCCGCAGTCCACGCCGTTGACCACCACCGCGGCCGGTTTGCCACTCAGCCGGGCCAGGGTCAGGGCGTCCTGTTCGGTCACCGCGATGACCCGGGCCGCCTGCTGGAACACCCGGCGTTCCCAGCGCCGGTAGCGCCATTGGTCGTAACGGGTAAAGGGTTTCGACCAGGCCGGCAGGCGGTCGTAGCTGGCGGCACCGAGGGCCGACTCGACGTTGTGTTCGGTGAGGATGAACGGGCGCTGCAATTGCTTGAGCGGCTGTTCGAAGGGCTGGAAGCTGTAGCTGTGCTCGATCTGGATCACGTCCCAGGGTTCCTCCAACAGCTCGCGAAAACGCTGTTGCAGCGGCGCGGCCAAACCGTTGACGTCGGCCAGCATGGGGTAGGGCGCGAACAGCACCGAGAACAGGGTCTTGAGGCTGCGCAACGGCCGCCGCGGCAGCACGATCAGGCGTTCCAGCCAGGGCTCCAGGGCCGCGCGGGTGGCGTCGTCCAACGGGGTTTTCGATTGCACCAGCAAGGTGATGCGGTGCCCGCGGGCGGCCAGGGCCCGCAGCAGGTGGTATTGCCGGGTCTTGCCGCCGCTGGTGGCGGGCCAGGGCAGGTAGGGCAGGGTCCAGAGGATTTTCATGCTCACCACACCAACAGTTGCAGGCTGGTTTTCAACGGCACGCTCAGGCCCGCTTGCCCGCTCAGCTCGGTGCGGGTGCCGGTCAGCGGATCATGCAGCGTGGCCGCGTTGAGCCCGGGAACCTGCAGGCTGGCGCCGCTGGCGCTCCAGAACATCCAGACGTGGGAGCCGTCGGGCCGGGTCCAGGCGATGCTGTACAAGTCGCTCGGGGCGTTGCTCAGGCCGGGGGATCAGCCGGGGCCAGGCTCGGCCCGGTGGTGTCGAGAAAATACTTGAGGGCGTTGTAGACCGGCTTGGGTTCGCCGGCCAGGTCCACCAGCCCGTAGGACTGGTCGCGGTTGCTGGCGCGGGCATCCAGGTCGCTGAGGTTGAACAGGAAGATCCGCTGGTAGTCCATGGCCGCCATCAGGGCCAGGCGGCGCAGGGTGTAGTCGGCCTGGCCGTTGACGCCGATCATCGCCTGCATTTCCCGGGCTCCGCTGGTGTAGCTCGACCAGCCCCACTCGGTGGCCCAGACCTGTTGCACGCCCTGGCTGTGCAGCGCGTTGTTGAGGAAGTTGCCGCGTACGAGGAAATCCTGGGCCGCGGCATCGTCGCCTTCCGGGAGCTCGGAATAGGGGTGGTAGGCGGCAATCAGGTTTTCCGTGCCCAGGCCCTGTTGCAGCAGGTCTTCGAGCATCAGCCCCGGGGTGCTGCGCATCTGGCTATAGTAGGCCATGCCCGCGGTCGCTACAGGCTTGTCGGGAATCGCCGCGCGAATGGCGCTGGTGGTGGTCGTGAGCAACTGGTCGTAGGCGTCGGGGTCTTCCTTGGGCAGCCAGACGATGTTGGGTTCGTTCCACACCTGCCAGGTGTTCACCTGGGGATAACGCTGGGCGAGCATTTTCATGCGCTGGGCGAAGACGTTGAAGTCCTTGGGCGGGTACTGGTCGGAAGGGGGCGAGCCGCTGGGCACGTTGGCGGCGAAGGGCGCCGAACCCACCATGTAGGCCAGGACCCGGTACTGGCGGCCCTGGATGGCGTTCATCGCGGCGTCCAGGGTGTCCAGCTGCAGGTCATTCTCGCTGGGTTCGATCATGGCCCAGTGAATGGCCAGGCGGACCCAGCTCAGGCCCAGGGCATCGAGCCGGTCCATCTGCTTCTGGTAGACGCCGGGGGTGAAGTACTGGAACTGCGCGTTGACCCCGAGAAAATCCTTCCACACCACCGCTCGCGGCGCGCGCAGGGTGGTATCCGCCAGGGCGTTCCAGGACAGGCAGGCGAGCACCAGCAGGGCAATCGCCGAGCTACGTCGCATAGGCATGGGCCGGGCCTCCACAGGCATCGCTGAACACCCGGGCAAAGCGCTCGGCGGTATGGCTCCAGACCCGCCGGGAGCCGATCACTGCGGCGTGCTCGGCCCAGCGCTCCACCCGTTCCGGGCTGGCGCACAAGTGGCTGAGTTCGGCGGCCAGGGCGGCGACGTTGCCCTGGGGAAAGATCACGCCGTTGTCCTGGGCCACCTCTTCGGCGAAGGAGCGGGCGTCGGAGGTGATGGCGCCGCGGCCGCAGGCCACCGCCCAGGACAGGGCGCCGCTGGTCCCCCGCAGCGTGCCCAGGAGCTTGAGTTTGCTCGACTCGCGGTAGGGCAGGACCATTACGTGGTGGGCCTGGATCACCTTGGGAATGTCCGTGGCCGGCAGGTCCAGTTGCCAGTCGATGCTGTCCTGCAGGTTCAGGCGCTGTATGTGCTGGCGCAACTGGTCGAGGTAGCTGCCGGCGCTGCCGAAGGCCATTTCCGGTTCACTGCCCCCGGCCAGGGTCAGGCGCATGCGCTCGCGCATTGCCGGTTGCTGGGCGAAGGCCATGGCCAGTGCATCCAGCAGATCCTCGATGCCCTTGCCGCGGTAGATGAAGCCGAAATACAGCAGCCTCAACGGGCTCAGCGGCGGCAGCGGCCGGGCGGGGATGGCCAGGTTGCCGTGGGGGATCACCACCATCTGCTCCGCACGCAACCCCATGCGCTGGCGCAGGCAGGCGCCGCCGGCGTGGGTCAGGGTGATCAGCCGGGTGAGGCTGCGGGCCAGCTGCTTTTCTTCGTGCAGGCACAAGGGGTCGGTCAGTACCGTGGCGATCTGTGGCAGCGGTGAGGGCAGCCGCGTGGCCAGGGACAGCGGCCAGGGCAGGCTGGCCCGGCGCCAGACCAGGCGTTCGGGGTCGTGCACCGTGGCGCTCAGCGGCAGGCTGGGGAAACGCTCGCGCAACGCCTTGAGGGCATGAAACTCCGCCAGCCGGCCACCGCCCAGCTCGGCGTGCACCAGGTCGATCCCCTGCCAGTCACTGTGCGCCACCCGCTCGATGGCGCGTTGCGGGTCGTTGCCCAGCCCGGCCAGCGGCGTGCTGACTTTCAGCCCCAGGCCTTCCAGGGCGGTGCGCAGGTGCGCGGCGTAGTCGGCAATGCCGTTCTGCTCGGGAGGCATGGGTGCCAGCAGGGCAATGTGCATCAGTGGGGGCTCCTGATCCGCGCCAGGAAGTTCAGCACGTTCTCCGGGATGCCGAAGCGCCGGCGGTTGATGATGATGCCGTCAACCCGTTTGAAGGCGGTGGTGAGAATCGACAGGGCGTTTTGCAGCACGGGCACCGTGGTGGTTTCGGCTTCGACGATCAGGGCGATCAGGTCGGCCTCGCGCAGGCTGACGAAGGCTTCCTGGTTGGAGAAGAAGCCCGAGGCTTCCAGCAGGACGATTTCGCCAGGCACCGCGTTGGGTGCGCCATTGACCCGCACCACGTGCCCGCGCTCCTGGAGCAGGTCGCGCAGGTGCGCGGTGACGAAGCTCACGCCTTCGCCGCGGCGTGCCGAGGTCAGGCCGATCACCAGGCCCTGCAGCGCCACCTGCTTGAGGGGCAGGATGCCGTACAGGCGGTAGAGGCTGGCGGTGAAGGCGCTGTTGCGTTGCGGCAGGTGGCTGTCGAGGTCCTGCAGGCTGGTCCAGACCTTGACCCCGAAGCGCTCCTCGATCTGGTCGCCGTCATGGATGCGCTGGTCCAGCAGATAGAAGAAGTACAGCGCCAGCAGGCCCACCGCCAGGCTCAGGGGGATGGCGGCGAGCAGCATGCTCAGGCTCTTGGGAAAGACCCGGCTGGGTTTGAAGGTGGCTTCTTCGATCACCGCGATGTTGCTGATCTGGCTCTGGTCCAGCTCGCGGTCGATGCGGGCTTTCTCGGTGCTGTCGCTGTACAGCGCGAAGCTTTTCTCCGCCGCGCTCAGTTCCCGTTGCAGGCGTGCCAGTTCAGGTTCCACGGCCAGCGCCTGGCGCCGTTCCTGTTCGAGCTTGAGCAACTGGGTTTCCTGCTGGGCGGCCTGGGTCTGCAGGCGGCTGAGGCTGGCCTGCTGGTCGGCGAAGCTGTTCTGCAGGCGGGTATAGACCGGGTTCGGGGCCAGGTTTTCGCTGCGTTGCACAGTGCCGCTTTCCGATTTCAGCAAGGCTTGCAGGTTGGCGATTGCCGCATCCATGGCGCGGACCGGAGGGGCGCCTTCCTTGAAGGTGCGGAGCATTTCCTGACGCTCGATCTGCTTGGCGTTGATCCGCTGCTGCAGGTCCTGGCGGTCCGGGTTGAGGCTCATCTGGCGGCCGATGCTGATTTCTTTCTTCATGCTGTTGAGCTGCTTCTGGATGGTCTCCAGGCCGCTGCGAGTGGACGCCACTGCTCGGGTGGTATTGAGGTGTTCGCCCTTGAGGTTGTTGAGGTTGCGCGAGATATCGTTCAGGCGCTCTTCGATGCTCACCGCCCCCAGTTGGTTCAGGTAGTCGGCGATCTGCTTCTTGTAGCCGAGGATGCGCTGGTTGGTGGCGCCACTTTCGGTTTCATAGAAGGCGTACAGGCTTTTGCGCCCGAGGGTTTGCGCGCGTTCCTGCTGGTACTGCTCGATCCAGCTCTTGACCACTGTCTGGGCCACTTTGGGGTCGTTCCAGGTAAAGCTCACTTCCATCACCGAGGAGCCTGCGGCGTGGGTCACGCTGAAGCTTTTCAACATGCGTTCGGTCAGGCGTTCCACCGGGGTCTGCTTCTCCACCAGGCCCACCAGTTGCAGGGCCCCGCGCAGCAGGTCGACGATGCCTTCCACCGCGCCTTTCACTGCGTTCTTGAGGGTGGCCAGGGCACCACTTGGTTGGGGCTGGCGGGACAGGTCGTCGAGGTACTTTTCCGCCACTTTGCGGGCGATGGGCTCGCCGCCGAGGATGCGCTCCTCATCGATGATCGGATCACGCTGGGCGCTGGGAATCACCACAGCCTGGCGATCGGCGATCTCGATCGGCAGGGTGCTGGTGTCGCGTCCGGGCTTGACCAGCAGCAGGGCGGTGGATTCGAAGCGGTTGGGCAGCAAGAAAGCCCCCAGCACGATGATGATGAAGGTCACCAGGACGGTGATCTTGACCTCGCGCTTGAAGATGAAGAACAACCGCAGCAGATCGCGAAAGGAACGGATATTGATCATGAGTGCTGTCCTTGGCGATCAGTTGGCCGACTGGCGATTGATTTCGTAACTCGCCCCGATGCCGATCGACTTGGTGAACGGAATCAACTGGTTGAGGTACACATCCACCCATTCAATGCCGTTGCCGACGCTGGACTTGGGCACGAACACCACGTCGCCGCGTTGCAGCAGCACCGGCGCGGCTCCGGCGTTGCCGGCGATCATGAATTTTCGGTAGTCGAAAAAGTAGGTCTTGTAGCGACCGTCCTCGCCCTCGCGCAGCAGGGCGATATTGCGGCTGTCGCCCACATTCAAGAGGCCCCCGGCGCCGACTATGGCCTGCTCCAGGGTGGTGGTCACGGTCACCGGCAGGGACGCCGGGTTGCGTACCGAGCCGCCGACGAACACGGTGTTGCCCGGTGCCTGGTTGATGTTCACGGTCAGTGCCGAGTCCTGGTAGATGTTCTTCAGCTTGTTTTCCAGGACCTGGGTCAGTTGCTGCGGAGTCAGCCCCGCGGCCTTGACCTGCCCGGCATAGGGGTAGGCGAAGGTGCCATCGTTGAGCACGGTGAACAGCGTCAGTTCGTAGATCGAGTTGGCGGTGAATGCCGAGATCGATGGCGCCTCACCAGTGTTGCGGACGATGCGCAGGGTATCCCCCGGGCGAATCCGCTGGGGCGGCAACGGTTGGCCGGCCAGGGCATCACCGGCCCGATGGGCGGCCTCCAGGTCCTGGCTGGGCGGCAGTTCCACCTTTGCCGGAATGGAGCAGGCGCAGAGCATGAGAACACTGGAAATCAGCAGGAGTCTTTTCATCGAGCGGTCTTCCTGGCGTGCATAGTCACAACTCCCTGTCGGGCCAGATTGCTGCTTGGAGCGTCAGTTCAGGTCTTGGCGGCTTCGGCGGGAGCCCGCCCGTAAATGTCGTTGAAGCGCACAATGTCGTCTTCGCCGAGGTACTCCCCGCTCTGTACTTCGATCATCACCAGGTCGATCACCCCGGGATTGACCAGGCGGTGAGTGCGGCCGGGCTTGATGAAGGTCGACTCGTTGGTATTGAGCAGGAATTCGTCCTCGCCATTGGTGACCAGGGCCATGCCGCTGACCACGATCCAGTGTTCGCTGCGGTGGTGGTGCATCTGCAGCGACAGCGAGGCATTGGGCTTGACCATGATGCGTTTGATCTTGAAGCGCGGCCCTTCCTCGAGCACGGTGTAGGTGCCCCAGGGACGGGTCACGGTGCGGTGCAGCTTGTAGGCGTCGTGGCCCTGGCGCTTGAGTTCCTGGGCGATCAGCTTGACGTCCTGGCTGCGGTTGCCGTCGGCCACCAGCAGGGCGTCCGGAGTGTCGATGATGATCAGGTTGTTCAGCCCGACCCCGCCCACCAGGCGCTTGCGCGAGTCGATATAGCAGTTGCTGACATCGTGCAGCACGGTCTCGCCGTTGCACTGGTTGCCATGTTCGTCCGCCGGGGTCAGCTCGCGCACTGCCTGCCAGGAGCCGATGTCGCTCCAGCCCAGCTGGCAGGGCACCACGGCGACTTTCTTCGAGCGCTCCATCACCGCGTAGTCGATGGAGATGTCCGGGGCCTGGGCGAAGCTGTCGCCATCCAGCTCCACTTGCAGTTCGTGCTTGCCCTCCTTGCGGTGGCTCTGCTCCAGGCAGTGTTCGACGGCGCTGACCACCTCGGGCACGAACTCGCGCAGCTCCTGCAGGATCACGTCGGCACGCATGCAGAACATCCCACCGTTCCACAGGTGCAGGCCGCCATCGACATAACGCTGGGCGGTGGCGGCGTCGGGTTTCTCGACGAAGCGGCTGACCTGGAAGCTGTCCTTGTTCAGGCCCTGGCCTTTCTCGATATAGCCAAAGCCGGTCTCGGCGTGGGTGGGCACCAGGCCGAAGGTCACCAGCCAGCCTTGCTCGGCCAATTGCCGGGCGCTGTCCACGGCGTTGGCGAAAGCCTGCACATCCTTGATCAGGTGGTCGGCGGGCAGCACCAGCAGCTGTGCATCATCGCCATACAGGCGGCTCACGTGCAGGGCGGCGGCAGCGATGGCCGGTGCGGTGTTGCGCCCGAACGGCTCAAGGATGAAGTCCAGCTCCACTCTGGCCTTGTTCAGCAGGCGATAGTCGTCGAGGGTGCGAAAGAACACCTCGCGGTTGGTCACCGTCAACAGGCGGCCGACGTCCTTGAGCGCGGTGGCGCGCACGAAGGTTTTCTGCAGCAGGCTTTCGCCGTCTGGCAGGCGCATGAAGGGCTTGGGCATCGCCTCGCGGGATACCGGCCACAGGCGGGTGCCGGCGCCGCCAGCAATGATGCAGGGAATGAGTGTGCTCATTCAGAAGGCCTCGCGGGTCATGATCACGGATGGAACAGTGCGGAAGAGGATGTACAGGTCGAACCATACCGACCAGTTTTCAATGTATTCCAGGTCGAACTCGACACGTTTCTCGATTTTTTCCAGGGTATCGGTTTCGCCCCGATAGCCGTTGATCTGCGCCAGGCCGGTGATCCCCGGCTTGACCCGGTGGCGCGAGGTGTACTCCTTGACCGCCTCTTCGAAGAGAATGCCGGCGGCCTTGGTCGCGGTGGCATGGGGGCGCGGCCCGACCATGGACATGCTGCCGCCGAACACATTGAACAGCTGGGGTAGTTCATCGAGGCTGGTCTTGCGAATGAAGCGCCCGACCCGGGTGATGCGCGGGTCGCCCCGGGTGGTCTGCTTTTCGGCATGGGCGTCGGCCATGTGCTGGTGCATCGAGCGGAACTTGTAGACCTCGATCAGCCGGTTGTTGTAGCCGTAGCGCTTCTGCTTGAACAGCACCGGGCCGCTGGAGTCCAGCTTGATCGCCAGTGCCACCAGCAGCATCACCGGCGACAGCAGCACCAGGGCGATGCTCGACAGCACCATGTCTTCCAGGCGCTTGAAGAACGGCGACCAGCCCCGCAACGGCACTTCGGAGGCGTTGAACATCGGCAGGTTGGCGACTTCGGTGATGCGGTTGTGGGCGTGCCGGAAGGCCACCATGTCGGGCACCAGCAGCACGTTCACCGGCAGCCTTCGCAGCTCGCGGATGACATAGGCCATGCGGTTTTCCGCCGACCAGGGCAGCGCCACCAGGACCTGGGTAACCTTTTCCTCGCGGATCAGCCGTTCCAGGTCGCTGGAGTTGCCCAGCAGCGGCAGGTTGCACAGGGTCTTGGGCAGGCGGCCGATGCGGTCGTCGATGAAACCGGTCACTCCGGAGCGGATGTCCTGATGCTGGGCCAGGTATTCGGCCAGGCGCTGGCCGTTTTCCGTGGCGCCGAGAATCACCGCGTTCTGCAGGAACACGCCGCGCTGCATCAACTGCTGGAACAGGGTCAGCAGCACCAGGCGCTCGATGCCGAACAGCACGAAGCTGCCGGCAAACCAGCCGAACAGCTCGGGGTTGCCGATGGTGTTGAACATCTGCATCGAGTGATGCATGAACAGCAGCACGCAAAAGGACGAGGCCCAGGCGAAGAGGGTCAGCTGGAAGCGCAGCTGGTTGCTGAAGATGGATTCGGCGTACACCCCCAGGGCCTGGAAGATCAGCACGCTGATGAGGGCGAAGAACACCAGCAGGGTCAGGTCGCTTTTCAAGGCTTCCTGGCTGTTGTTGGACAGCAGGATCAGCAACAGCCCGGGAAGGATTGCAGTCAGCCCATGAACCACACGGATGCCGAACAGGAAGTACTCGACCATGCTGGGGCGAGTCAGTAACAGGCTGTCTACAGGTTGCAACCGCATAAGATCAATTCCCTCGACCTAAGGCACACCGGTTGACTGGAGAGATCGCGAGGAAGTTCGCAATGTTTGCGACTTCCCATCGTCTGGTCCCGGCACCGAAAAAAGCCACGTCCCTTCATCCCCAGGCGTGGTCGGCATTCAAGTGGGAAAACCGTGCCCTCTGCGTATTCAGGTGGGGCCCCCGGCGCCGGTCAAGGTGATGACCTGCACTTCCTCATCTAAACGACAGGGGTCAGTAAAGCTCATGAAACAACGACCCGCTAATTGAAAGCCGGACCGTGCCGGACGAATCCCTGCCTCCCTGCGGCTAAGCTGCCGGATTGCCGGGGGGCCATGGCCAGACTGCTTCCGGCAAAAAAATAAATTCCGACGACAGACTTTTTCGGCGGGCGGCAGGGTCAACATCCTTCATGGAATCCATAACCGGAGTCAGGGCTGATGAGTGAGCGCAAGGCATTGTTGATACTGCACGGCAAACAGGCCCTCAACGAGGAGGTGCGCGCGGCCGTCGAGGCCCGGCGCGCCGCCGGCTGGGACTTGCAGGTGCGCCTGACCTGGGAGGCGGGGGATGCCCAGCGCCTGGTGCAGGAGGCATTGGCTGCCGGCCATACCCGGCTGATTGCCGGCGGCGGCGACGGCACCCTGCGGGACATCGCCGAAGCCCTGGCCAATGCCGACGCCCCGGCCAGCCTGGTGCTGTTGCCGCTGGGCACGGCCAACGACTTTGCCCGGGCTGCCGGCGTGCCGCTGACCCCGGCGGCGGCCCTGGACCTGCTGGATGTGCCGGCGCGGGCGATCGACCTGGGGGAGGTCGGCGGGCAGATGTTCCTCAACATGGCCACGGGCGGCTTTGGCAGCCAGGTCACCGCCAACACCTCGGAGGATTTGAAGAAGGTCCTGGGGGGCGCGGCCTACCTGTTCACCGGTCTGTCACGTTTTGCCGAGCTGAGCGCGGCCTATGGCGAGTTGCAGGGGCCGGGTTTCCACTGGCATGGCGAACTTCTGGCCCTGGGCATCGGCAACGGCCGTCAAGCGGGCGGCGGGCACGAGTTGTGCCCGGGGGCCCTGGCCGATGACGGCTTGCTGGATATCAGCATCCTGCCGGCGCCCCAGGAACTGGTCGGCACGCTGAAGAACCTGCTGGCGGGCGGGTTGGGGATCGACAATCTGTTTGTCCGGGCACGCCTGCCCTGGGTCGAGATCAAGGCGTCCCGAGGCCTGGACATCAACCTCGACGGCGAGCCGCTGCAGGGCGATACCTTGCGTTTCACCGCCCGTCCTGGCGCGTTGCGGGTGCATCTGCCCGAGGATTCGCCGCTGCTGGGAGGCGCCCGCTGAGTCAGTCGTCGAGGCTGATGATGCGTTCGCGCACGGCGAACAGCACCAGCCCGGCAACGTCGAAGATCTGCAGGCGCTTCATGATCTGCGAGCGGTGGGTTTCCACGGTCTTGATGCTCAGGCCCAGGCCCAGGGCGATCTCCCGGGTGGATTTGCCGCGCACGATCAGCCGCAGGATTTCCAGCTGGCGGGCCGTCAGGTTGTGGTTCTGCTCCGGTGGCGGAGGTTGCTTCTGAGCCCGGGTCAGGGCCTGGTTGATCACCGTGTGGGCGATGGCCGGGCTCAGGTAGCGTTCATTGTTGCGCAGGGCCTGGAGGGCGTGCTCGAGTTCTGTGGCGGTGGTGTCCTTGAGCAGGTAGCCGTGGGCGCCGCATTCCAGGGCCTGCATGATCAGGGCCGGGTCGGTGTGCATCGACAGGATCAGCACCTTGCTCTGCGGGTGGAGCGCCTTGAGCCGGCGCAGGGCGTCGAGGCCGCCGGTGTGTTTCATCGACAGGTCCAGCAGGATGATGTCCGGATGCAGCCTTTCGACCATTTCCAGCAGGAACGAGCCGTCATCCGCTTCACCGATCACCGCGTATCCGGGAATGTCCATGACCAGGGCACGCACGCCAGCCCTGATGAGCGAGTGGTCATCCACCAAGAGTAAATTACAGGTCAATGTAAAACCTTATTCGTGCTGGCCCGCTCCAGAGTGCGAGGGGCCCAGGGAAAGAGTGCTTCGATCTGTGTGCCTTGGTCGGCCTCGCTGGTGACCTTCAACAGGCCGCCCAACTGACTGATTCGTTCCTGCATTCCGGCCATGCCGCGCTGGCCCTGGGCGCCCGGGTCGCTGGCCGGTGCGAAACCCTGGCCATCATCGCTGATGAACAGCGACAGGCCTTCGGGCAGTCGTTGCAGGCGTACCAGCAGGTTTTTCGCCTGGGCGTGGCGCAGGATGTTGGTTACTGCTTCCTGGGTGATGCGAAACGCTGCGACGGCCATTTCCTCGGGAATGCCCGCCAGGCGCTGGTGGCACTCCAGGCTCCAGTGCACCGAGGTGTTTTCCAGGGTCTTGAGCAGGTGGGCGCGCAGGCTGGCTTCCAGCCCGAGGCTGGCCAGTTGCCGCGGGTTGAGGATGGCGGAGACGTCCCGCACCTTGGCCAGGGTCTCTTCCAGGGTGGTGCCCAGCACCGCGCAATGTTCTTGCAGTTCGTCCGGCAGGCGGCGCTTGAGCCAGTCGGTCTGCAGCTTGGCGGCGGTCAGCAGTTGGCCGATGTCGTCATGCAGTTCACGGCTCAGACGGTGCCGTTCGTTTTCCTTGACCTCCAGCAGGCGTTCGGCGAGTTCCTGGGGCTGGAAGCGGATGGATTTGCGCGAATAACCGTATTGCATCCAGATGCAGGCCAGCGCCGCCACGTTGATGACCAGCAACCCCAGAGGCAGAGGCCGGCCCAGCCAGTAGACCAGCACACTGGCCAGGGTCGAGCAGGAGCACAGCAACAGGCTGAGCCAGCGCAGGTGATCACGGGAGGGGGGCCAAGAGAAGAATGACTTGAGGCTGGCGTACATAGCGGATGGAGCCAATGGATGTTCGCTGCGAAGAGCCCGGTCAAGTATGGATGACGAGGCTTGTTTGGGAAACGGTGCTCTTTGAATACCCGGTTTCAATCAACGCTGTCTGTTCGTGTTGTACAGGCTGAGTAGTAACTGCCGCCATTGGAATCAATGTGCCATTAACTGTGTCCGTTTATGCGCCGCATAATACCACCGAAGATACCGTCGGTCGCGTTTATACGCTCAGTCATATAGGACTTCAGAGTCAGGAACTGGAGGGTATCGGTACGTCGGTACCATTGGCGCCACGTGCGCCCGAACATCGCGCAAAGTGTGCTGGGGAGCGGGTTTGCCCGCATGCACAGCGCGTTGAACAGCAAGTCCTGGTGACCTTGCTAGTTGGCTTTATGGAGTGATTGATGTCGCTCTTGGGTATGAATTAATCAATAACGACGGGGTGCTTGGCAGTTGGCCCGATATTTTGTCGATGTTGTGCAGTAGGGCGGTGATTGGCGAGAGTTTTATCCGCTGCCCCGCCGGATAAATACAACTTCAGTGGCTGCAAGATGGATATGTGCAGTTACAGTTTTGACCCACTTGCTCTGTCAGTTCTTCGATCAGCATGACTTGTTCGCTGTCGTCCAGATTGAGCTGGCCGTTGCGCGGGTCGATCAGTTCCAGTTGCCAGGCCATCAGCGTCAGGCAGCTCTTCAAGGCGTCGAGGATCGGATCGTTGAGGTCCAGGGGATGGGGGGTGCGCTTGAGCACGCCATGAACATGCAGGGAGAATTCGGCCAGCGGGCTGACTGCGTGGCGGGCCGCGGCCTGGGCCAGGCTCAGCAGGCTGGCGAGCAGGCAGTTGATCGCTTCTTCATCGTTTCTGATCAGGTGCAGGTGGCTCAGGCAGTCTTCCGATCTGGCCAGCAGGGCCTGGGCTTCAAGCAGGAACTCGGGCAGCGGTGTGGCGCACTCGTGGCCGTCCTTTAGCATGCTTATCTCCATGACTGCGTGTCCGATGGCTTGATAGGGCGTTGGCTGAACGGTTTGCAAGTTGGACGCGATAGGTGCAGCTGGATTGACGTTATAGCTGAATGCTTGCCTGCGGTCGCAGCCTGCCGAGCGAGTCGAGTGGCCTCGAACCCGGTCCGTGCGCGCATGCCGGCCACAGCAAGGCGGCGCAAGCGCGCTGGGGCAGGATGAGCGAGGGTAGTGGGGCTTGAAAGGGGGCCAAGCCACCTTTCTGCGATCAAAAACAAAAGCCTGACTCCGTTCATGCAATGAGAATGGCGTCACATTAATGGCTATTGGATATCGCGAATATCAGGCTGGTCCTGATTGTTGATAGGGGATTCCCCTAGGCACGGGAACCTTGCACCGAAATAGAGGTCTGGCCGGCGCAGAGGGTGGTGCTGAATTGACCGCGCCAGTAAAGCATGATGTTAATGTGACATCAACGACTTTGTGTGGCAATTTGCATGCGGGTCAAGATACGGCAGACCCGGCCGATATCTGTCTTTAGTGAATTCATCAGAACAAGCCCAGGAGTCATTAATGGCCGGCATTCTCGACACGGTAGATCAACGCACGCAACTGGTGGGTGAGAATCGCCTGGAAATCCTCATGTTCCGCCTGGCCGGCCGGCAACTGTTCGCGATCAACGTGTTCAAGGTCCAGGAAGTGCTGCAACTGCCGAAGCTGACGCTGATGCCTCAGCGCCATCCCTTTGTCTGTGGGGTGGTCAATCTGCGCGGGCAGACCCTGCCGGTCATCGATCTGTCCCAGGCCATCGGCATGCGCTCGCTGGTCCCGGGCCCCAACAGCACCATCATCGTTACCGAGTACAACCGCTCGGTGCAGGCGTTCCTGGTCGGTGGCGTGGACCGCATCGTCAACATGAACTGGGAAGCCATCATGCCGCCGCCCACCAGCGCCGGGCGCCAGCATTACCTGACCGCCATCAGCAAGGTCGATGACCAGTTGGTGGAAATCATCGACGTGGAAAAGGTCCTGGCGGAAATCGTGCCCTACAACGCCAAGGTTTCCCGGGACAAGCTGGAAGATCCGGTGCTGGAGCGTGCCCGTGGCCGCGAAGTGCTGCTAGTGGACGACTCCAACGTGGCCCTCTCGCAATTGCGCGACACCCTCGGCCAGCTCGGGGTCAAGATGCACATCGCCAGTGATGGCCTCAAGGCCCTGAACATGCTCAAGGCCTGGGCCGACACCGACGTGGTGATGACCGACAAGCTGCTGATGGTGTTCACCGATGCGGAAATGCCGGAAATGGACGGCTACCGCCTGACCACCGAGATCCGCAACGATCCGCGTTTGCGCGGGCTTTATGTGGTGCTGCACACGTCCTTGTCCGGCAGCTTCAACGAATCGATGGTGAAGAAGGTCGGTTGCGACAACTTCCTGTCCAAGTTCCAGCCGGACAAGCTGGTGGACGTGGTCCGCCAACGGCTGATGCTGGACGAAGCCGACGCCTGACACGGGCCTTGCGCCGGCGCTCCTTTGTTTCGGCTAAATGCTGGTATAGGGTGAGCGCTTTTGCCCATACAGGGAGCTGGACATGCGTCTTAGCGCGCTTTACCGATACCCGTTGAAATCCGCCAGGGGCGAGACCCTGCAACAGATCGGCCTGGACAAGCTCGGGCTGCAAGGGGATCGCCGCTGGATGCTGGTGGATGAGGCCAGCGGGCGTTTCCTGACCCAGCGCGCCGTAGCGCGGATGAGTCAGCTGTCGGCCTTGTGGAATGACCAGGGTGGCCTGACCCTGAGCGCCCCAGGCCACTCCACCCTTGAAGTAGCGCTGCCGGGTGCGGATGCACCGTTGCGCGGCGTGACCATCTGGCAGGACACCTTGCGGGTTCCCGATGCGGGGGACGAAGCCGCGGCCTGGGTCAGCGAATTCATCGGCAAGCCCAGCCGCCTGGTGCAGGTTCCTGCGCAGCGGGCACGGAGCACCGCCGCCGGTTATGGCAGGGACGATGACCAGGTGGCCTTCGCCGATGGTTTTCCCCTGCTGCTGATTGGCCAGGCCTCCCTGGATGACCTGGTCGCTCGCGTGGGCCGGCCCCTGGAGATGCTGCGGTTTCGACCGAACCTGGTGGTCGAGGGCAGTGCGGCCTTTGCCGAGGACGACTGGAAACGCGTGCGTATCGGCGATGTCGAGTTCCGTGTGGTCAAGCCATGCTCGCGCTGCATTCTCACCACCATCGATCCGCAGACCGGCGAGCGCAGTGCCGACCGCGAACCTCTGGCCACCTTGCAGAAGTACCGGGCCCAGGCCGATGGGGCGATGTTCGGCCAGAACCTGGTCAATGATGGCAACGGTCGCTTGCAGGTAGGGATGGCGGTGACGGTCATCGAATAACCGGTGCCACCTCGAAAAATGCCCGTCTCCTGGGAGACGGGCATTTTTTATTCCGGGGTAACGCCGCGATGCTCGATCAGCCGCGGTATTCGCACAGGTAGGCGGTGTCCACTGCGACTTTGAGCTGGAACTTGCTGTTGGCCGGAACGTTGAACTGGCTACCGGCCGGGAAGGTTTCCCAGTCTGCGCTGTCTGGCAGGCGCACGGTAAGGGCGCCGGAGACCACGTGCATGATTTCCCGTTGTGCGGTGCCGAACTCGTATTCGCCCGGGGCCATGACGCCAATGGTGGCTGGGCCTTCGGCCGTGCCGAAGGCAATCGACTTGACGGTGCCGTCGAAGTACTCGTTGACTTTAAACATGGGCGATTCCTCAAGAAAGGGTCAAAAAGGGCGGCCAGTATGCACAAGGCCTTCAGGGCCGTCACCTGCCGCCGTCAAGGAAGAATCAGCGGTAATAAGCGTGCTGTATTGCGCGCATCTTCCAGGGCTCGATGCTGCTGGCCGGTAAACTGCATGCCGGCCAGTTGCAGGGCTGCATTGAGCCCCAGGGGCCGCTCCAGGCGCCGGGCCTTGGCGAAGCGCTGCTTGAGGTTCATGTGCGGCACCTCATTGAGCAGGCTGTGCAGCTGTTGGTTGTGCCATTCCAGCTGCAACTGCTTGCGGTCGTAGTCGCCCCAGCTGGCCCAGCCATCCAGGCGCGGCTGATGCTGGCCGAGCCAGCGCTCGAACAGGCCCCAGACCTCGCTCAGGGGCGCGGCGCTGTCGATATTGGCCTGGGTGATGTGGGTCAGTTCGCGGCAGAACGGCGTCAGCATGGGGCGCCGCAAGGGGCGGACGAAACGCTGGAAGTGGTCCTGTTCCCGGCCCTGACGGTTGACCAGGGTGGCGCCGATCTCAATGATTTCCATCTCGCTCACCGGCCAGCCCCCTTCATCCGTCGTGGCTTCCAGATCTATTACCAGCCAGTGGGGCATCACGAATTCCAGCCTTGAAACATCCTGAAGAGGCTTGAGCGTAGCCAAAGCCGAGGCATCCGCCTAGGGGGACGGCTGCTTGAGCGCATCGAGGGGGCATCGTCCCGACCGATGCCCCGTCTGCCTGGATCTGCTGGAAGGTGCCCGGGCTACTCCACCTCCACCAGTACCTGGCGGTTTTTCACCTGGTCCCCGAGGTTGACCTGGACCCGGGTGATCACTCCGTCGATCCCGGCCTTGAGCGGGTGCTCCATCTTCATCGCCTCCAGCACCAGCAGCAATTGGCCCTTGCTTACGTGCATGCCCTCACTGACCAGTACATCGACGATCGCCCCGTCCATGGGCGCCTTGAGCGTACCGCTGGAGGCAGTGTTCTGGCCCTGGGCCGGGGCATGGGTACGATCCACCAGGTGCAGGCTGCCCTTGGCGTTGCTCAGCCACAGCTCCCCGCCCTCCAGCCGATAGGCGCACGGGCGGCGAATGCCGTTGATCTCCAGGCTGGCCCGCCGGCCATCGGCGCTGCGCACCTTGAGCTCCAGCAGCCCATCGCCCTGGCGCACCTGCACAGCGCCCGAGGGCAGTGCGTTCAGGTGCAGCGACCATTGTCGGTCCTGCACCCCGAGCCGGTAGTCCAGGGGCACCCCGGCGTTGTTGCTCCAGGCATTGAGCGCCGGGCCATGGGCGCTGGCGCTGTGGTGGTGGAACAGCGCAGCGGCGATGGCCAGTTCCTCGGCAGTGGGCTCCTGGGGTTGCAGGCTCGGGTCCTGGGCAAAATGCTCGGCAATGAAGGCGGTGCTGAAGTGGCCGCTGGCGAACACCGGGTGGCGCAGCAGGTTGGCCAGCAGCCGGCGGTTGCTTTCCAGCCCCAGCAGCACGCAATCCTCGACGCCACGCAGCAGCTTGCGCCGCGCCTCTTCGCGGGTAGCACCGTGGGCGATCAGCTTGCCCAGCATCGGGTCGTAGAACGGGCTGATCCATTGGCCTTCCTGCAAGCCATGGTCGGTGCGGATCCCTGGTGCCGGCTCCCAGCGCAGGATCTGGCCGGTCTGCGGCAGGAAGTTCTGTGCCGGGTCCTCGGCATACAGCCGCACTTCAATGGCGTGGCCGTCGAGGCGCACCTGCTCCTGGCCCAGGGGCAGCGGCTCGCCGGCCGCCACTTGCAGTTGCAGGGCCACCAGGTCCAGGCCCGTTACCAGTTCGGTGACCGGGTGCTCCACCTGCAGCCGGGTATTCATTTCCAGGAAATAGAACTGCCCGCTCGCATCCAGGAGGAATTCCACGGTACCGGCGCCCACATAGTTCACCGCCCGCCCGGCCTTGAGCGCTGCCTCGCCCATGGCCTGGCGCAGCTCCGGGGTCATGACCGGGCAGGGCGCCTCTTCGATGACCTTCTGATGGCGGCGCTGGATCGAGCAATCCCGCTCACCCAGGTAGATCAACTGGCCATGCTCGTCGCCGAACAGCTGCACCTCCACGTGCCGCGGCTCGATCAGCGCCTGCTCCAGGATCAGTTCGTCGCTGCCGAAGGCGTGCAGGGCTTCGGAGCGGGCCGTGCGGATCTGCTCCAGCAACTGGCCGGCTTGGTGTACCAGGCGCATGCCACGCCCGCCACCGCCGGCGCTGGCCTTGATCATCAGCGGATAGCCGATGCGCTGGGCTTCGCGCTGCAAGGTGGCGTCGTCCTGTTCCGCCCCCTGATAGCCCTGGATGCACGGCACGCCGGCTTCGAGCATGGCGATCTTCGAGCGACGCTTGCTGCCCATCAGCTCGATGGCGGCAGCGCTGGGGCCGATGAACACCAGGCCGGCGCTTTCACAGGCGGCGGCGAACTCGGCATTTTCCGAAAGAAAGCCGTAGCCCGGGTGAATGGCGTCGGCACCGGTGCGCCGTGCCGCTTCCAGCAGCGCGGCGCCGTCGAGGTAGGACTGCTGTATCGCGGACGGGCCGATATGCACCGCTTCGTCAGCCAGTTGCACATGCAGGGCCTCGGCATCGGCATCGCTGAACACGGCCACGGTGCGATAGCCCAGGGCCTGGGCGGTACGCTGGATGCGGCAGGCGATTTCGCCACGGTTGGCGATCAGGATCTTGTTGAAATTGGGCATACAGGCTCCCGGGAATCGGTGGGGGGCGTTCGCCGGCAAGCCGGCTCCTACAAGGGCTCAGTTGGCCCAGGCCGGTTTGCGTTTCTGCACGAAGGCCAGGGTGCCCTCGACCCCTTCCTCACCCAGGACTGCATTGGCGAAGTCGTTGGCGGCCTGGTCCAGCAATGGCCCCTGCGGTTGGTCGACACTCGCCAGGAGCAAGGCCTTGGTCGCCGCGTTGGCCCCCGGGGCGCAGCGCAGCACCAGGGAAAGCTGCTGCTCCAGGCGTTCGTGCAGGGCCTTGGCATCGTTCTCGACAAAGTGCACCAGGCCCAGGCCCAGGGCTTGGGCGCCATCGAAACGGGCGGCGGTCAGGGCCAGGCGCCGGGCCTGGGCCAGGCCGATGCGCTGCACCACGAACGGGGCAATTTGCGCGGGCAGCAGGCCCAGGCTGGTTTCCGGCATGCCGAACTGGGCCGAGTGCTCGGCGATGGCGATGTCGCTGACACAGGCCAGGCCGAAACCGCCCCCCAGCACCGCGCCCTGCAGCACACACACCAGCACCTGGGGCAGGTGCTGCGCTTCTTCCAGCAGGGCGCCGAAGGCGCGGTTCAGTTCACGGTAGGCGGCGCTGCCATGGGCACGGGCGCCGGCCATGTCCTTGAGGTCGCCACCGGCACAGAAGTGCTCGCCGGTGCCGCGCAGCACCAAGGCACGGATGCTGCGCCGGTCACGGACCGCGGCCATCACCGTGCGCAGTTCGGCGACCATCTGCAGGCTCATGGCATTGCGGTTTTGCGGGCGATTGAGGCTGATGAACAGTACGCCGTTGCGCGGCTCCAGCAGCAGGGTCTGGCAGGTAGGGAGCGGGTTCATTTCTTTTTCCCCGGCAGGATGCCCATGAGCTTGCAGATGATCCCCAGCATGATCTCGTCGGCACCGCCGCCGATGGACACCAGGCGCACATCGCGATAGGCCCGGGCCACCGGGTTGTCCCACATGAAGCCCATGCCGCCCCAGTATTGCAGGCAACTGTCGCTGACCTCGCGGCCCAGGCGCCCGGCCTTGAGCTTGGCCATGGAAGCCAGCCGGGTCACGTCCTGGCCGCGTACATACTGCTCGGTGGCCTGGTAGACCAGGGCCCGCAGGCACTCGATCTCGGTGGACAGCTCGGCCAGGCGGAAGTGGATCACCTGGTTGTCGATCAGCGGGCTGCCGAAGGTCTTGCGTTCCTTGCAGTACTCGATGGTGCTGTCCACGCAGTACTCCAGGCCCTTGATCATGTTCGCCGCGCCGAACAGCCGTTCCTCCTGGAACTGCAGCATCTGCATCATGAAACCGGCGCCTTCGTGGCCGATGCGGTTGCGTTGAGGCACTCGCACATTGTCGAAGAACACCTGGGCGGTTTCCGAGCTGCGCATGCCGAGCTTGTCCAGATGCGAGCTGAGGCTGATGCCCGGGGTGTTCATCGGCACCATGATCAGCGACTTGTTGACGTGGGGCTTGTCGTCCGAGGTGTTGGCCAGCAGGCAGATGAAGTCGGCGCTGGGGGAGTTGGTAATCCACATCTTGCTGCCGTTGATCACGTAGTCGTCGCCGTCCTTGCGGGCGTGGGTCTTGAGCCCGGCCACATCGGAACCGGCGCCGACTTCGGAGACGCCGATGCAGCCGACCTGCTCGCCCGTGATGGCCGGCCGCAGAAACTCGTCGCGCAGTTCATCGGAGCCGAAGCGCGCCAGGGCCGGGGTGCACATGTCGGTCTGCACGCCGATGGACATGGGAATGCCACCGCAATGGATGGTGCCGAACTCCTCGGCGGCGACGATGGAGTAGCTGTAGTCCAGACCCATGCCGCCGAATTTTTCCGGCTTGGAGATGCCCAGCAGCCCCAGCTCGCCGGCTTTGCGGAAAATCTCGTGGATGGGAAAGCGCCCGGCCTTTTCCCATTCCTCGACGTGGGGGTTGATCTCGCGGTCTACAAATTGGCGCACCGTGCGCCGCAGTTCTTCGTGTTCCTGGGTGAAGATCATTGTTGTTCTCCTCAAGTGGGGTCAGACCGCGAAATGTCCTATCAAAACCGCGCCACGCCAAAGCTGTTGGGCGCCAGCTCGCGCACCTGCGCCTCATGGCAGATGTCCAGCAGGTAGCCCAGCAGAGTGCGGGTATCGCGCGGGTCGATCAGCCCGTCGTCCCACAGGTTGGCGCTGCCGTAGAGCGCCGTGGACTGGCTGTCGAGCTTCTGCGCGGTGACCTGTTCCAGCATGTCGAGCATCTTCGGGTCGGCTTCCTGGCCGTTCTTCGCATGCTTGGCCTCGGTGACGATGCGCAGCACCTTGCCGGCCTGGGCGCCGCCCATCACCGCGGTGCGGCTGTTGGGCCAGGCGAAGATGAAGCGCGGGTCCAGGCCACGGCCGCACATCGCATAGTTGCCGGCGCCGTAGGAGCCACCGACCACGATGGTCAGCTTCGGCACTCGGGCATTGGCCACTGCCTGGATCATCTTCGCCCCGTGCTTGATCACCCCCTGCTGCTCGGATTCGGTGCCCACCATGAAGCCGGTGGTGTTGTGGAAGAACAGCAGCGGGGTCTGGCTCTGGTCACAGAGCTGGATGAATTGCGCGGCCTTGCTCGCGCCCTGGGGCGTGATCGGGCCGTTGTTGCCGATAAAGCCGCAGGGCCGGCCCTGGATCTGCAAGTGGCCGCAGAGGGTCTGGGCATCGAACTCGCCCTTGAACTCCAGGAACTGCGAGCCGTCTGCCAGGCGGGCGATGATTTCCCGGGCGTCGTAGGGCTTCTTCGGATCGTCGGGAATCAGCCCGAGCAACTCGTCGATGGGGTACAGCGGCTCGTTCCAGGTCCTGGCGGGCTGCACTGGCAGTCGGGCGTTCCACGGCAACAGGCTGACGATCTCGCGGACGATGCGGATGCCGTCGGCGTCGTTTTCCGCCAGGTATTCGGCGGTGCCGGCCACCTGGGCGTGCATCTCGGCGCCCCCCAGTTCTTCATCGGTGGCCACTTCACCGGTGGCTGCCTTGAGCAGCGGCGGGCCGGCGAGAAACAGCTTGGCCTCGCCACGCACCACCACCACGTAGTCCGAGAGCCCGGGCTGGTAGGCGCCGCCGGCGGTGGCCGAGCCGTGGACCACGGTGATCTGCGGCAGGCCCATGGCCGACATCCGCGCCTGATTGGCGAAGCTGCGTGCACCTTCGACGAAGATTTCCGCGGCGTAGTTGAGGTTGGCGCCACCGCTTTGCGCCAGGGTCACCACTGGCAGTTTGTTCTCCATGGCGATCTGTTGCAGGCGCAGGGATTTCTTCAGGCCGCTGGGGGAGATGGTCCCGCCCTTGATCGCGCAGTTGTTGGCCACCACCAGCATGCGCACGCCGCACACATAGCCGATGCCGGCAATCAAGCCGCCGCCGGCCTGGGTACCGTCCTTGTCGTCGTGCAGCTTGTAGCCGGCGAGGCTGGCCAGCTCGAGAAACGGCGCGCCCGGGTCCAGCAGCAGGTTGAGGCGTTCGCGGGGCAGCAGTTGGCCGCGCCGGTCGAACTTGGCCTTGGCTTCGGCGGCCTTGGCCAGCAGGTTCTGTTGCAGTTCCTGCAACTGTTGCAGGCCCGCCAGCATGGCTGCGCGGTTTTGTGCGAACTGCGGGCCGTGGGGGTCGAGTTGGGACTGGATCACCGGCATGGCTTATTCCTCGCCCTTGAGTACGTCGGGCAGGTAGGCGCGATGGAAGCCGTTGTAGGACTCGCTGTTGCGTGCCTTGCCCAGGGGCCAGGCACGACTGCCCAGGCTGGCGGCGCCGTCGATGCGCAGGGTGCTGCCGCTGATGAAGGCCGCGCCGGGGCTGAGCAAGAAAACGATGGCGGCGCTGACTTCCGATTCGCTGCCGATGCGCTTGAGCGGCACGTGTTCACGCAGGGTAGGGATCACTGCCTTGAACGCGCCTTCATAGGTGTCCATGCCGCTGGAGGCGATCCAGCCCGGCGCCACCGCGTTGACCCGCACCCCGGCGTGCCCCCATTCATAGGCGGCGGTCTTGGTGAAATTGTCCATTCCCGAGCGCGCCGCACCGGAGTGGCCCATGCCGGGCATGCCGCCCCACATGTCGGCGAGCATGTTGACGATGCTGCCGCCGTGGCGGCTCATGGACTGGTTGAACACTTCCCGGGCCATGAGGAAGCCGCCCACCAGATTGGTACGCAGCACGGTTTCGAAACCCTTCTGGTTGATCGAGGCCAGGGGCGCCGGGTACTGGCCGCCGGCATTGTTCACCAGGCCATGGATCGGACCAAAGCGCTCCATCAGCCGGGCCACCAGGGCCTTGACCGCTTCCTCGTCGCGGATGTCGCAGGCCTGCCAGTCGGCCTTGCCGCCGTCCTCGGCAATTTCGCCGGCGACCTTCTGCAGTTTTTCCGCCTTGCGCCCCACCAGCAGCACCTGGGCCCCCAGGGCCGCCAGTTCGTGGGCAGTGCAGCGGCCGATACCGCTGCCGCCGCCGGTGACGATGATGGTCTGGCCGGCGAACAATTGCGCTTTGAAAATCGAGTCGTACACCACGGCAGCTCCTTTAATTGACGGCGTCGGCGATGCTCTGCGGCACCGGGATCTGGATTTCCAGCAACTGCTGGGCAAAGGCCTTGCCTTGCGGGTCGATGCGCAGGCTGGCGACGCCGCCGCCGCCCAGGGCGTTCTCCAGCAGGAAGTTGAGGCTATGGGTGCCCGGCAGGTACCAACGCTGGACCCGGCCATGCACCGGGTCCAGCACATGGCCCATCCAGTCCACCAGCACCTCGGGGGTCAGGGCTTCGGCGATCCACGGCAGGTAGTCGGGGTGGCGCGCCATGACCCCGATATTGCTGTGGTTGCCCTTGTCGCCGGAGCGTGCCACCGCCAGCTTCACCAGCGCCACGCTGGCATCGGCGCGGCCGCGGGGGGCGGGCAGGGAATGGGGGGCGGGCAGGGCTGCCGGGTCCAGGCGGTCGGTGTGCGGCAGGGCGCAAGGGTGACGCTGGCCGGCAAGGTCGATCTCCAGCCGGCAGGCGTCCTTGTCCAGCAGGAAGGAGAACAGGCGGATCACCGGGTACACCGTCGGCCGGCCACCGACGATGCCGGTGAGCCCCGGGGCCATGCCGGTGGCGGCCTGGGCGATTTCCCGGGAGAACAGCACCAGCGCCGCCTTGTTCGGGTGGCGCACCGCCAGCTTGATCACCACCTCGCGGCTGTCCTGGCGCTGGCCGTGGGGGCCGTAGGTGGCCTCGCTACCCAGCAGTTCGATGTTCACTTCGCTGTAGGGCCCCCAGCCGCGCTGGGCGAACATCTCGCTGGTCTTGTCGATGATCGCCTGGCTGACCCGGTGCGCCTTGGCGACCGCGTCGATCCCGGCCATCAGGCAACTGGCGGTGCAGCGGAAGCCGTCCGGGTAGGTGGCGCTGACCTTGTACTGGTGGCTGGGGGGCAGGCCCCTGGCACCCTGTACATGAACCCTTTCCGGGCCCTGTTGCCGCAGTTCCACCTGAGAGAAATCGCACACCACATCCGGAAGCAGATAAGCCCTGGGGTTGCCAATTTCGTACAGCAGTTGTTCGCCCACCGTCAGCGGGCTCACCAGCCCTCCGGTACCGGGTGCCTTGCCGACCACAAACTGGCCGTCAGCGCCGACCTCGACGATGGGAAAGCCGATATGTTCGTAGTCCGGCACCTGGCGCCAGTCGGTGAAATTGCCGCCGGTGCACTGCGCGCCACATTCGATGATGTGCCCGGCCAGGGCGGCCTGGGCCAGGCGGTCGTAATCCTGCCAGGACCAGTTGAACTCGTGGACCAGGGCGGCGCTGACCACCGCGCTGTCGACGCCGCGGCCGGTGATCACGATATCCGCCCCCAGGCGCAGCGCTTCGACGATGCCGGGGGCACCGAGGTAGGCATTGGTGGAGACGCACATTGGCGGCAGTGGCGCGCCGCTGAACATCTCCACAATGGCGGCGTCGCTCAACTGCTTGAACTGCGGTTGCAGGTCGTCCCCCAGCAGCACGGCGATCTTCAGCGTCACCCCGGCCTGTTCGCAGGCGGCCTGCAAGGCACTGGCACAGGCCTGCGGGTTGACCCCGCCGGCGTTGCTGATGACCCGGATGCCCTGTTCGCGGATCGAGCCCAGCAAGGGTTTGAGCACCTCGACGAAATCCGTGGCGTAGCCCGCCGTCGGGTCCTTCATGCGCGCCCCGGCCATGATCGACAGGGTGATCTCTGCCAGATAGTCGAACACCAGGTAGTCCAGGCGGCCGCCTTGCACCAACTGCGCTGCGGCGCTGCTGGTGTCGCCCCAGAAGGCACTGGCGCAGCCGATTCTTACGGTCTTGGTCATGACAGGGCTCTCGAATGAAGAACTGCGAGGAGGCTACCAAGCAAGCGCTTGGTTTGTAAATACGTTGGCCTATTCTTCTGGCCAAGCGCTTGCTTGGTAACCGGCAGAGGCTTAAATTGCGCGCGCCGCGCCCGGATTTGCCGGGTTACGCTGAGCTATTGATGACGTGAAGGTAGGAGAACACCGGTGGACGAGCAAAAAGCCCTGCAGGTAGTACGCGAGCTGATCGCCAGTGGCCAGGTGACCGACCCCGAGAGCGCCCGGGGCAAGCTGCTGCAAACCGCAGCGCACCTGTTTCGCAACAAGGGTTACGAGCGCACCACCGTGCGTGACCTGGCCAGCGCGGTGGGCATCCAGTCGGGCAGCATCTTTCATCACTTCAAGAGCAAGGACGACATCCTGCGGGCGGTGATGCAGGAAACCATCCACTACAACACCGCCTTGATGCGCGCTGAACTGGCCGAGGCCGGCAGCGTGCGCGAACGGGTGCTGGCGCTGATCCGCTGTGAACTGCAGTCGATCATGGGCGGCAGCGGTGAAGCCATGGCGGTGCTGGTGTACGAGTGGCGCTCACTGTCCCCGGAAGGCCAGGCAGCCGTCCTGGCGCTGCGCGATATCTACGAACAGATCTGGCTGCAGGTGCTGGGGGAGGCCAAGGAGGCGGGGTTCATCAAGGGCGATGTGTTCATTACCCGGCGCTTTCTCACCGGCGCCCTGTCCTGGACCACCACCTGGTTTCGTGCCGAGGGCAGCATGACCCTGGAACAGCTGGCCCAGGAGGCCCTGCTGCTGGTGCTCAAGGATCATTGAGCGGCTGGCTAATTGTGCGTGGCAACATTGTCGAAGTGGCTGAAAACGCCTAGCTTTAGCTCATTCATTTTCATTTCCTTGAGGTGTGTTGCCTTGATGTCCTTGCCGCTGCGGTCAGCCTTGCGAATGCTCTTGCTGGCGCTGGCAACACTTTGGGTCTGTCCGGCCTCCTCGGCGCAGCTGGTGCGGGTCGCGGCGGCGCATTTCCCGCCTTATACCGTCCGTCCAGAAACCGGTGCCGACACCGGTTTGCTGCCGCAACTGGTGGAAGCCCTCAACCAGTCCCAGAGCGACTATCAGTTCGTCCTGGTGCCCACCTCGATTCCCCGGCGTTTCCGCGATTTCGAGCAGGGCCGGGTGGACCTGGCGATCTTCGAGAACCCGGCCTGGGGCTGGCAGAACATTGCCCACACCAGTGTCGACATGGGCCTGGAAGACGCGGAAATTTTCGTCGCCCAGCGTCAGGGCGGGCGCCAGCAGGACTATTTCGCCAACCTGAAGGGCAAGCGCCTGGCCCTGTTCAGCGGTTATCACTACGCCTTCGCCCAGTTCAACGCCGACCCCAAGTTCCTGGCCGACACCTACAACGCCACCCTGACCTATTCCCATGACAGCAACCTGCTGATGGTCCTGCGGGGCAGGGCGGACATCGCCCTGGTGACCCGCTCCTACCTCAGCGACTTCCTGGCGCGCAATGCCGAAAGCACGGAGCAGTTGCTGGTTTCCGAACGCATCGATCAGGTCTACCACCATTACGCCCTGATCCGGCCCAAGGCGCCGATCACGGCCGAAGACTTTTCCGGGCTCCTGCAAAAACTGCGGGACAACGGCCAGATGCACAAGATCTTCGATCCCTATCGCATTGTGGTGATGAGCGTGCCCCACGCCTGACATCACGCAGCGACCGGCCCGGCCCGCGACGGGCTAAATTTCCGGCGGCGGCCCACGTCACTTGGTTGAATGCCCAACCGACGGTGAGCGCTGCCATGTCCTCTGTTGATCCGCTGAATGTTGCAGCCCTGCCCACTAGCCAGCTCACGGGAATCGATGAGGTCATCGCCCGCCAAAGGCTGTTCGAGTCTCTGCGGGGCCGGGGGCAGGCGCCCGTGCCGGTGGATGCCCAGGCAGCCGAGGCGGCGCGCCAGGATCGGCTGGCTTTCTGGCTGTCGGCCCAGGTACATGCCCTGTATCTGGACCCGCCAGGTGCGCAGCGGCCGGCGCCAGGCGCCCACGCGCCGCCCTGTGCTGCGCATGACCGTTGTCGGTTCTGCCAGCAGGAGTTCGATCTGTTGCATAAACGTGCAGCGTTACTGGTGCTTGGCCGCAGTGGCCTGCTTGAGGTGTAGGCACCCTTCAAGCCGGGTCATGCAGGGCGCCAGTCAGCGACGGGCGAAGGTATCGGGGCGGTTGCCCGAGACTTTGCGGCAATGCACCAGGGCATCGCGAATCATGAAGTTGACCAGGGTCGGCGATACCCCCAGCTCCTTGGCGATGTCCTTTTGCGGGACGCCATGCAGGCGGTACATCTCGAAGGCGTAGCGCGTGCGGCTGGGCAGCTCGGTCAGGGCTTCGGCGATGTTTTCCAGGGTGGAAAAGTTCATGTGGGAGGTTTCAGGTGAAGCGCCATGAATAACCACATTCAAGCCTTCCTCTTCAGTACCCGAGTACTTCTGCTCCAGCGCCTGCTTGCGGTAGTGGTCGATGGCCAGGTTGCGCACGATCTGGAACAGGTAACTGAGCTGGGCCTTGAACGAGGAGGTGATCTGCGGCGCCGACTGCAGGCGGAAAAACGCATCTTGAACCACGTCTTCAGCCCGGGATCGGCAGCCGGTAATGCGGGCTGCAATCTTCACCAGGATCAGACGGTTGTCGACAAAAGCCTGGAGTAACGGTGAATCGCACCTGCTTGTGGATACTTGTTCCGTCATGGAAATCACCTTGTTGCAAAGAGGTTAGTGGGACGTCAGAAAAATCTGACCCGTCCTACACATCGAGCGACAAATTAGGCTGAATGATAATGATTGTCAATTGAGAAAAAGAACTAATGCTCTCTGTCAGTGCAGATTGCGAACGGCTGCTCGTCAGTGGGCTGGATCAGGCCTTGAAGGGCAGGATGCGGACTAATTATTTCAAGACGTCATCCGTTCTCATTGGAGAAAGATTCCGGGTAGCAGACCCGGCCACGGCGCCCTCCGGATGCCCACGACTTTCTTATAACTATTTGATTTATAGATAGTTATTAAAGTTATGGGAGAGCAGGGCCCGCTCTCCATTGCAAGCACAATCCTGGCAGGAAACCCCATGACGGACGCGTTCGAACTCCCCAGCACCCTGGCCCAAGCCCTTCAACGCCGGGCAGTCCTGGCACCTGATCAAGTGGCGTTGCGCTTTCTCGCCGAAGAGCAGGATCAGAGCGTGGTCCTCAGTTACCGGGACCTGGACCTTCGTGCGCGCACCATTGCTGCGGCTCTGCAAGCCAACGCCGAATTCGGCGATCGCGCGGTATTGCTGTTTCCCAGCGGCCCGGACTACGTCGCGGCGTTCTTCGGTTGCCTGTACGCCGGGGTGATCGCGGTGCCGGCCTATCCGCCGGAGTCCACCCGTCGTCATCACCAGGAGCGCCTGATTTCCATCATGGCCGACGCCGAGCCACGGTTGCTGCTGACCAGCGCCGGGCTGCGGGATTCACTGTTGCAGATGGACGAACTCAAGGCCGCGGGCGCGCCGCAACTGCTGTGTGTGGACACCCTGCAAGCCGGGCTGGCCGAAGACTGGCAGGCCGTGGCGCTGCAGGGCGACGACATCGCCTTCCTGCAATACACCTCGGGCTCCACCGCGCTGCCCAAGGGCGTGCAGGTCAGCCATGGCAACCTGGTGGCCAACGAACTGCTGATCCGTCGCGGCTTCGGTATCGACCTCAACCCGGACGACGTGATCGTCAGCTGGCTGCCGCTGTACCACGACATGGGCTTGATTGGCGGCCTGCTGCAACCGATTTTCAGCGGCGTGCCCTGTGTGCTGATGTCACCGGCCTACTTCCTGGCGCGGCCCGTACGCTGGCTGGAAGCGATCAGCGAATACGGTGGCACCATCAGCGGCGGCCCGGATTTCGCCTACCGCCTGTGCAGCGAACGGGTCAGCGAGTCGGCCCTGGAGCGCCTCGACCTCAGCGGCTGGCGCGTGGCCTATTCGGGGTCCGAGCCGATCCGCCTGGACACCCTGGAGCGTTTCGCCGAGAAGTTCAGCGCCTGCGGTTTCAGCCATGAAAACTTCCTCGCCTCCTACGGCCTGGCCGAAGCCACCCTGTTCGTGGCCGGTGGCGTGCGCGGCCAGGGCATCCCGGCCCTGCACCTGGACGACCAGGCCCTGGCGCAGAACCGCGCCGAGCCGGGGCAGGGCAGCGCGATGATGAGCTGCGGCTTCAGCCAGCCGGAACACGCCGTGCTGGTGATGGATCCGCAGCAACTGGGCGAATTGCCTGACAACCGTATTGGCGAAGTCTGGGCCGCCGGGCCGAGCATTGCCCATGGCTACTGGCGCAATCCTGAAGCCACCGCCAAGACCTTCGTCCAGCATGCCGGTCGTACCTGGTTGCGCACCGGTGACCTGGGCTTTATCCGCGATGGCGAGCTGTTCATCACCGGGCGCCTGAAGGACCTGCTGATCGTGCGCGGGCACAACCTCTACCCCCAGGACATCGAAAAGACCATCGAGCGCGAGGTGGAAGTGGTGCGCAAGGGCCGGGTGGCGGCGTTTGCGGTCACCGAGCAGGGCCAGGAAGGCATCGGCATCGCCGCGGAAATCAGCCGCAGCGTGCAGAAGATCCTGCCCCCCGAGGCGCTGATCAAGGCCATCCGCCAGGCGGTGGCCGAAGCCTGCCAGGAAGCGCCGAGCGTGGTGGTGCTGCTCAACCCCGGGGCCCTGCCGAAAACCTCCAGCGGCAAGTTGCAGCGTTCCGCCTGCCGCACCCGGCTGGCCGATGGCAGCCTGGATTACTACGCGCTGTTCCCGCAGGCCGGCAGCGCAACGGCTGACGCCGCAGACAGCGCCGGTGACGCGCTGCAAACCCTGATTGGGCGCATCTGGCAGGAGCAACTGCAATGCGCTTCAGTGGCCGCCGACGATCACTTCTTCCTCCTGGGGGGCAACTCGATTGCCGCTACCCAGGTGATCGCCCGCCTGCGTGAAGAGCTGGGGCTGGAACTGGGCTTGCGCCTGCTGTTCGAGGCTCCGACCCTGGGTGCCTTCAGCGCTGCCGTGGCGCGCCAGCAGCAGGACGGCGGCGTGGCCCAGGGCAGTATCAATGCCCTGTCGCGCCAGCAGCCGCTGCCCCAATCCCTGGCGCAGAACCGCCTGTGGATCACCTGGCAACTGGACCCGCAGAGCAGCGCCTACAACATTCCCGGCGGCCTGCGCTTGCGTGGCGAGCTGGATGAAGAGGCCCTGCGCGCCAGCTTCCAGCAACTGATCCAGCGCCACGAAGCGCTGCGCACGCGCTTCTTCGAGCGTGACGGCCAGGCCCTGCAACAGGTGGATGCCGCCGGCGAATTCAACCTGCAGGTGATCGATATCAGCGACCTGCCACCGGCCGAGCGTGAAGCCCGGGCGCGGCAGATCCGCGAAGACGAGGCCCGGACCCAGTTCGATCTGGAGAAGGGGCCGCTGTACTGGGCGACCCTGGTGCGCCTGGATGACGAAGAACACCAACTGCTGCTGACCCTGCACCACATCATCGCCGACGGCTGGTCGCTGAATGTGCTGATCGACGAGTTCTCGCGGCTCTATGCCGCCGCGGCCCAGGGCCAGAGCCTGGAGCTGGCGCCCCTGGCCCTGCAATACGCCGACTACGGCAGCTGGCAGCGCCAGTGGCTGGCCCAGGGCGAAGGCCAGCGCCAGCTGGACTACTGGAAACAGCAGTTGGCGGACGAAGCCCCGGTGTTGAACCTCGCCACCGACCACCCGCGTTCGGCCCAGGTCCGCCACAGCGCCGCGCGCCATGACCTGCGCCTGAGCGCGAGCCTCAGTGAAGCCGTGCGCCAGACCGCCCAGGCTCGGCAGGCCACGCCGTTCATGCTGTTGCTGGCGGCGTTCCAGACCCTGCTGCACCGCTACAGCGGGCAGGGCGATATCCGCATCGGTGTGCCCAACGCCAACCGCCCGCGCCTGGAGACCCAGGGCCTTCTGGGCTTTTTCATCAACACCCAGGTATTGCGCGGGCAGTTGGATTCGCGCCAGTCCTTCGCCGACCTGCTGCAGCAGACCCGCCGCACCGCCCTGGAGGCCCAGGCCCATCAGGACCTGCCTTTCGAACAATTGCTCGAAGCCTTCCCCGAAGCCCGTGAGCAGGGCCTGTTCCAGGTCATGTTCAACCACCAGCAGCGCGACCTCGGCGCCTTGCGCCGCCTGCCGGGGCTGCTGGCCGAAGAGCTGCCGTGGCACAGCCGCGAGGCCAAGTTCGACCTGCAACTGCACAGCGAAGAGGACCGCAACGGCCGCCTGAGCCTGGCCTTCGACTACGCCGACGAGCTGTTCGAGGCGGCCAGCATCCAGCGTCTGGCCGGGCATTTCATCAGCCTGCTGGAGCATGCCTGCCAGCAACCGGACCGCGCCCTGGGCGACTTGCCGTTGCTCGGCAACGCCGAAACGGCGCAACTGCAGCAATGGAGCGTGGCCCCCTGCGCGCCGGCCGAGCAGTGGCTGCCGGAGCGCCTGCACGAACAACTGCGCCAGAGCCCGGAACGCACCGCGCTGGTCTGGGACGGCGGGCAACTGGGCTTTGCCGAACTGCACGCCCAGGCCAACCGCCTGGCCCACTACCTGCGGGACAAGGGCGTCGGGCCGGACGTGTGCGTGGCCATCGCCGCCGAACGTTCGCCGCAACTGCTGATCGGCCTTCTGGCAATCATCAAGGCCGGTGGCGCCTACGTGCCCCTGGACCCGGACTACCCCGCCGAACGCCTGGCCTACATGCTCGAAGACAGCGGCGTGGGCCTGCTGCTGACCCAGACCCATCTGCTGGGCCGGATGCCCGAAGCCCCGGGTGTCAGCGCCATCGCCATGGACAGCCTCAAGCTCGACAGCTGGCCGAGCCACGCGCCGGGCCTGCACCTGCACGGCGAACACCTGGCCTATGTGATCTACACCTCCGGTTCCACCGGCCAGCCCAAGGGCGTCGGCAACACCCATCGCGCGCTGATGGAGCGCCTGCAATGGATGCAGGACAGCTACCAGCTGCAAGCCGACGATGTGCTGATGCAAAAAGCCCCCATCAGCTTCGACGTGTCGGTGTGGGAGTGCTTCTGGCCGTTGATCACCGGCTGCCGGCTGCTGATCGCCGCTCCCGGCGAGCACCGCGATCCCCATCGCATCGCCCAGCTGGTGCAGGAGTATGGTGTCACCACGCTGCACTTCGTGCCGCCGCTGTTGCAGTTGTTCGTCGATGAGCCGCTGAGCGCCGAATGCCACAGCCTGCGCCGGGTGTTCTCCGGTGGCGAAGCCCTGCCGGCCGAGCTGCGCAATCGCCTGTTGCAGCAGTTGCCCAACGCGCAACTGCACAACCGCTATGGCCCGACCGAAACCGCGATCAACGTCACCCATTGGCAGTGTTCAGTCGATGACGGCGAGCGTTCGCCCATTGGCCGGCCCCTGGGCAACGTGGTGTGCCGGGTGCTGGACGCGGACCTCAATCCGTTGCCGGCAGGAGTTCCGGGTGAGCTGTGCATCAGCGGCCAGGGCCTGGCCCGGGGTTACCTGGGACGCCCGGCGCTGACCGCCGAACGCTTTGTGGTCGACCCCCTGAGCGAGGAGGGCGCGCGCCTGTACCGCACCGGTGACCGCGTACGCTGGTGCGCCGACGGCGTGCTGGAATACCTCGGTCGCCTCGACCAGCAGGTCAAGCTGCGGGGCTTTCGGGTCGAGCCGCAGGAAATCGAAGCGCGGCTACTGGCCCAGGACGGCGTGGCCCAGGCCGCGGTGCTGGTGCGCGATACCGTCGCCGGCCCGCAGTTGATCGGCTACTACACCGCCCAGGCCAGCGACGAAGATGAAACCGAGCAAAGCGCCCGGCTGAAAACTGCCCTGGCCGCCGAGCTGCCGGAATACATGGTGCCGGCGCAACTGCTGCGGCTGGACGCCATGCCCCTGAGCCCCAGTGGCAAGCTCGACCGCCGGGCCCTGCCGGAGCCGCAATGGCTGGTGCGCGAGCACGTCGAACCGAGCACCGAACTGGAACAGCAGATCGCGGCTATATGGCGCGAAGTGCTGGGCCAGCCACGCATCGGCCTCAAGGACGATTTCTTCGCCCTGGGCGGGCATTCGCTGCTGGCCACCCAGATCATTTCCCGCACCCGCCAGGCCTGCGACGTCGAGCTGCCACTGCGGGCGCTGTTCGAAGCCAGCGAACTGGGGGCCTTTGCCGAGCAGGTGCTGCTGATCCAGGAGTCCGGCGCGCGCAACCAGCAGCCGCCGATTGCCCGGGTAGACCGCAGCCAGCCGGTGCCGCTGTCCTATTCCCAGCAGCGCATGTGGTTCCTCTGGCAGATGGAGCCCGACAGCCCGGCCTACAACGTCGGTGGCATGGCGCGGCTGTCTGGCGTGCTCGACGTGGGCCGCTTCGAGGCCGCGCTGCAAGCGCTGATCCTGCGTCACGAAACCCTGCGCACCACCTTCCCCAGCGTCAATGGCGTGGCCCATCAGCAGGTGCATGCCGACACCGGCCTGCGCATGGCCTGGAAGGACTTCTCGGCCCTGGCCCCGGATGCGCGTCAGCAGCGCCTGCAACAATTGGCGGACAGCGAAGCGCATCAACCCTTCGACCTGGAGACCGGCCCCTTGCTGCGCGCCTGCCTGGTCAAGGCCGGCGAGCAGGAGCATTACTTCGTCCTGACCCTGCACCACATCGTCACCGAAGGCTGGGCCATGGACATCTTCGCCCGCGAGCTGGGCGCGCTGTACGAAGCCTTCCTCGACGACCGCGAATCGCCCCTGGAACCCTTGCCGGTGCAGTACCTGGACTACAGCGTGTGGCAGCGCCAGTGGCTGGAATCCGGCGAGCGCCAGCGCCAGCTGGACTACTGGACCGGGCAACTGGGCCGCGAACACCCCTTGCTGGAGCTGCCCAGCGACCGGCCACGGCCCGCGGTGCAAAGCCACCAGGGCGAGCTGTACCGCTTCGACTTGAGCGACGAGCTGGCGGCCCGGGTGCGGGCCTTCAATGCCGAGCACGGCCTGACCCTGTTCATGACCATGACCGCCGCGTTGTCGCTGCTGCTGTACCGCTACAGCGGCCAGAGCGACCTGCGCATCGGTGCGCCGGTGGCCAACCGCATCCGCCCGGAAAGCGAAGGGCTGATCGGCGCCTTCCTCAATACCCAGGTGCTGCGTTGCCAGCTCGACGGGCAGATGAGCGTCGGTCAGTTGCTGGAGCAGGTACGCCACACCGTGATCGAGGGCCAGTCGCACCAGGACCTGCCGTTCGATCATCTGGTGGAAGCCTTGCAACCGCCGCGCAGCACCGCCTACAACCCGCTGTTCCAGGTGATGTGCAACGTCCAGCGCTGGGAATTCCAGCAAAGCCGGCAACTGGCGGGCATGACCGTGGAATACCTGGTCAACGATGCCCGGGCCACCAAGTTCGACCTCAACCTGGAAGTCACCGACCTGGACCAGCGCCTGGGCTGCTGCCTGACCTACAGCACCGACCTGTTCGACGAGCCGCGCATTGCGCGCATGGCCGGCCACTGGCGCAATCTGCTGCAGGCCCTGATCGACGACCCGCAACGGCGCCTGTGCGAATTGCCACTGCTGCAGGCCGATGAACAGCAGCACCTACTGGACAGTTTGAGCGTCGAGCCCGGCGAGCAACGCCTGGATCAGTGCATCCATCATCTGTTCAGCGAGCAGGCCCTGGCCCGCAAGGACGCACCGGCCCTGACCTTCGCCGGGCAGACCCTGAGCTACAGCGAACTGGACAGCCGCGCCAACCGCCTGGCCTGGATGCTTCGTGAGCGTGGCGTGGGCCCGCAAGTGCGGGTCGGCCTGGCCCTGGAGCGTTCCCTGGAAATGGTCGTTGGCCTGCTGGCGATCCTCAAGGCCGGTGGCGCCTACGTGCCCCTGGACCCGGAATACCCCCTGGACCGCCTGCACTACATGATCGAAGACAGCGGCATCGGCCTGCTCCTCAGCGATGCGCGGATGTTCGCCGCCCTGGGCGAGCTGCCGGCCGGAGTCGGCCGCTGGTGCCTGGAAGAGGACGGTGCGCTGCTGGCCGACTACCCGGCCAGCGAGTTGCCCTTCATCAGCCTGCCCCAGCATCAGGCGTACCTGATCTACACCTCCGGTTCCACCGGCCAGCCCAAGGGCGTGGTGGTGTCCCACGGGGAAATCGCCATGCACTGCCAGGCGGTGATCCGCCGCTTCGGCATGCGCCCGGACGACTGCGAGCTGCACTTCTATTCCATCAACTTCGACGCCGCCACCGAGCGCTTGCTGGTGCCGCTGCTCAGCGGCGCCCAGGTGGTACTGCGGGCCCAGGGCCAGTGGGACGCCGAGGAAATCTGCCAGCTGATTCGTCAGCATCGCATCAGCATCCTTGGCTTCACCCCGAGCTACGGCAGCCAGTTGGCCCAGCATCTGGCGACCCAGCAGCAGACCCTGCCGGTGCGCATGTGCATCACTGGCGGCGAGGCCCTGACCGGCGAACACCTGCAGCGCATCCGTGCGGCCTTCCAGCCGAGCCTGTTCTTTAACGCCTACGGCCCCACCGAAACCGTGGTCATGCCCCTGGCCAGCCTGGCGCCGCAGCAGTTGGCCGAAGGCGTGGCCAGCGTGCCCATCGGCAGCATTGTCGGGGCCCGGGTGGCCTATATCCTCGATGCCGATCTGGCGCTGGTGCCCCAAGGGGCGACCGGTGAGCTGTATGTCGGCGGCGCCGGTCTGGCCCAGGGTTATCACCGTCGTCCGGGGATGAGTGCCGAGCGTTTTGTCGCCGATCCGTTCGCCACCGATGGCGGGCGCCTGTACCGCACCGGGGACCTGGTGCGCCAGTGCGCCGACGGTCAGCTGGAGTACATCGGCCGGGTCGACCATCAGGTGAAGATTCGCGGTTTCCGCATCGAGCTGGGGGAAATCGAAACCCGCCTGCTGGATCATCCGGCCGTGCGTGAAGCGGTGGTGCTGGCCTTGGATACCCCGGCCGGCAAGCAGCTGGCTGGTTACCTGGTGACCGAGGTGGCCGAGCACAACGATGTGCAGCAGGCCAACCTGCGTGAAGCCCTCAAGCAGCAGTTGAAAACCCAGCTGCCGGACTACATGGTGCCGACCCACCTGATCCTGCTCGGCAGCATGCCGTTGACCGCCAACGGCAAGCTCGACCGCCGGGCCCTGCCATTGCCGGACCCGGAGCTCAACCGCCAGCAGTACGTGGCGCCGAGCAACGAGCTGGAACAGACCCTGGCCAGGGTCTGGGGCGAAGTGCTGAACGTGCAGCAAGTGGGCCTCAACGACAACTTCTTCGAACTGGGGGGCGACTCGATCCTGTCGATCCAGGTGGTCAGCCGCGCCCGCCAGTTGGGGATTCACTTCACCCCGCGGGACCTGTTCCAGCACCAGACGGTGCAAACCCTGGCGCGGGTTGCCAGCCACACTCAGCGCGTCAGCGCCGAGCAGGGCCAGCTCAGTGGCGAAGCGCCGCTGACGCCGATCCAGCACTGGTTCTTCGACAGCCGCATTCCCCAGCCGCAGCACTGGAACCAGGCCTTGTTGCTGGAACCGCTGGGCACCCTGGATGCGTCGTTGCTGGAGCAAGCCCTGCTGGCGGTGCTGGAGCAACACGACGCCCTGCGCCTGCGCTTCAACCAGGCGGGCGGGCAGTGGCGCGCCGAGTACCTGCCGTTGTCCGATGCTCCCTTGTTGTGGCAGGTGCGGGTGCCGTCCATGGCCACCTGCGAGGCACTGTTCGCCGATGCCCAGCGCAGCCTCGACCTGGAACACGGGCCGCTGCTGCGGGCGGTGCTGGTGGACGGCCCTGAAGGCGAGCAACGCCTGTTGCTGGCCATCCACCACCTGGTGGTGGACGGTGTGTCCTGGCGCGTGCTGCTGGAAGATTTGCAAAACGCCTATCGTCAGTTGCAAGCCGGAAAGGCCCTGAACCTGCCGGCCAAGACCAGTGCCCTGCGGGACTGGTCGAGCCGCCTGCTGGCCTATGCCGGCAGCGAATCCCTGCGTGAAGAGCTGAGCTGGTGGCAGCAGCAATTGGCCGGCCCGGCCGCGCAACTGCCGGGGCTCAAGGCCACTGGCAGCCAGCAGCATCAACAGGCTCAAAGCCACAGCGTGACCCTGGATGCCGAGCGCACCCGTCAGTTGCTGCAACAGGCTCCAGCGGCCTACCGCACCCAGGTCAACGACCTGCTGCTGACCGCCCTGGCCCGGGTGCTGTGTCGCTGGAGCGGGCAGCCTTCGGCCCTGGTGCAATTGGAAGGCCACGGCCGCGAGGCGCTGTTCGACGAGATCGACCTGACTCGCACCGTGGGTTGGTTCACCAGCGCCTATCCGCTGCGCCTGACGCCGTTGCAGGTGGAAGAAGCGGCCGGGCAGGGCGCCTCGATCAAGGCCATCAAGGAACAACTGCGGGCCGTGCCGCACAAGGGCCTGGGTTACGGCGTGCTGCGCTACCTGGCGGATGAAAGCTGCCGCGAGGCCCTGGCAGCGCTGCCGCTGGCGCCGGTGACCTTCAACTACCTGGGGCAGTTCGACCAGAGCTTCGGCGCCGACGCCTTGCTGCGCCCGCTGGATGAATCCGTCGGCCCGGCCCACGCACCGGAAGCACCGTTGCCCAACGAACTGAGCATCGACAGCCAGGTGTATGGCGGCGAGCTGGTGCTGCGCTGGACCTACAGCAGCGAACGTTTCGACGCCGAGCTGATCGGCGAGCTGGCGGACGCCTACCTGGGCGAGCTGCACAGCCTGATCGCCCATTGCCTGAAGGACGATGCCGGTGGCCTGACGCCGTCGGACTTCCCCCTGGCGCGCCTGACCCAGGCCCAGCTAGATGGCCTGCCGGTACCGGCGGCGCAGATCGAAGACGTCTACCCGCTGACCCCGATGCAGGAGGGCATGCTGTTGCACACCCTGTTGGAGCCGGGCACCGGCCTGTATTACATGCAGGACCGCTACCGCATCAACAGCGAACTGGACCCGGAGCGTTTCGCCCAGGCCTGGCAGGCGGTGGTGGCGCGCCACGAAGCCTTGCGCGCGTCTTTTTGCTGGAACGTCGGCGAAGACATGCTGCAAGTTATCCACAAGCCGGGCCGCACCCCGATCGAATTCCTCGACTGGAGCGCGGTACCCGAGGCCGAGCAGGAAGCCAAGCTGCAAACCCTGCATAAACAGGAGCGCGAGGCCGGTTTCGATCTGCTCAACCAGGCGCCGTTCCACCTGCGGCTGATCCGCGTCGGTGCGGCCCGTTACTGGTTCATGATGAGCAACCACCACATCCTCATCGATGCCTGGTGCCGCTCCTTGCTGATGAACGACTTCTTCGAGATCTATACCGCCCTGGGCGAAGGCCGCGAGGCACAGCTGGCGGTGCCGCCGCGGTACCGCGACTACATCGGCTGGCTGCAGCACCAGAGCCTGTCCGAGGCGCGGCAGTGGTGGCGACAGAACCTTGAGGGCTTTGAACGCGCCACGCCGATCCCCAGCGACCGGCCGTTCCTGCGCGAACACGCCGGTGACAGCGGCGGCATGATCGTCGGCGACTGCTACACCCGCCTGGATGCCCGGGATGGTGCGCAACTGCGGGAACTGGCGCAGCAGCACCAGCTCACCATCAACACCTTCGCCCAGGCGGCCTGGGCCCTGGTGCTGCGGCGCATGAGCGGCGATCGCGACGTACTGTTCGGCGTTACCGTGGCCGGGCGCCCGGTGGAAATGCCGGAGATGCAACGCACCGTCGGCCTGTTCATCAACAGTATTGCCCTGCGGGTCAAGCTGCCCCAGGACGGTGAGCGCTGCAGCGTGCGCCAGTGGCTCAGCGCCTTGCTCGACAGCAACATGCAGCTGCGCGAATACGAGTACCTGCCGCTGGTGGCGATCCAGGAAACCAGCGAACTGCCCAAGGGCCAGCCGCTGTTCGACAGCCTGTTCGTGTTCGAGAACGCGCCGGTGGAAGTCTCGGTGCTGGACCGTGCCCAGAGCCTGAACGCCAGTTCGGATTCCGGCCGCACCCACACCAACTTCCCGATTACTGCCGTGTGCTACCCGGGGGATGACCTGGGCCTGCACCTGTCCTACGACCAGCGCTACTTCGAGCAGGCGACCATCGAACGCATGCTCGGCGAGTTCAAGCGCCTGCTGCTGGCCCTGATGCAGGGCTTCCATGGCGACATGGCCGAACTGGCGCTGCTAGGTGAAGAGGAGCAGGACTTCCTGCTGGCCGGCTGCAACCAGAGCCAGCATGAGTACCCGCTGGAGCGCAGCTACGTGGAGCTGTTTGAAGCCCAGGTGGCGGCCCATCCGCAACGCATCGCCGCCAGTTGCCTGGACCGGCGCTACAGCTACGCTGAGTTGAACCGCTACAGCAACCGCTTGGGTCATGCCTTGATCGCCAACGGCGTGGGCTTTGATCAGCCGGTGGCCTTGCTGGCCGAGCGCGGCCTGGAACTGCTGGGCATGATCATCGGCAGCTTCAAGGCCGGGGCCGGCTACCTGCCCCTGGACCCGGGCCTGCCGGGCCAGCGCCTGGGCCGTATCATCGAGCTCAGCCGCACGCCGATCCTGGTCTGCACCGCGGTCTGCCGCGAACAGGCCCAGGCCCTGCTGGACGAGTTCGGCTGTGCCGGGCGTCCGCGGCTGCTGGTCTGGGAAGAGCTGCAAGCCGCCGGGCATGCCGAGAGCAACCCGGGCCGCTACAGCGCGCCGGACAACCTGGCCTACGTGATCTACACCTCCGGTTCCACCGGCCTGCCCAAGGGCGTGATGGTGGAGCAGCGCGGCATGCTCAACAACCAACTGAGCAAGGTGCCGTACCTGCAACTGAGCGAAGCCGACGTGATCGCCCAGACGGCGTCCCAGAGTTTCGATATTTCGGTCTGGCAGTTCCTTGCCGCGCCGCTGTTCGGTGCCCGGGTCGACATTGTGCCCAACACCATCGCTCACGATCCCCAGGGCCTCTTGGCCCATGTCGAGGAGCAGGGCATCACGGTGCTGGAGAGCGTGCCGTCGCTGATCCAGGGCATGCTGGCCCAGGACGCCATCGCCCGGGATGGCCTGCGCTGGATGCTGCCCACCGGCGAGGCCATGCCACCGGAGTTGGCGCACCAATGGCTGCTGCGTTATCCACAGGTCGGCCTGGTGAACGCCTACGGTCCGGCGGAATGCTCCGATGACGTGGCCTTCTTCCGTGTGGACATGGCTTCGACCCGGGGCGCCTACCTGCCCATCGGTACGCCCACCGACAACAACCGGCTGTACCTGATGGACGAAGCCCTGGAGCTGGTGCCCCTGGGCGCGGTCGGCGAGTTGTGCGTGGCCGGTACCGGTGTCGGCCGCGGTTACGTCAGCGACCCGTTGCGTACAGCGCTGGCCTTCGTGCCCCATCCGTTCGGTGCTGCGGGCGAACGCCTGTACCGCACCGGCGACCTGGCGCGCCGGCGCAGCGACGGCGTATTGGAATACGTTGGCCGGATCGACCATCAGGTGAAGATCCGTGGCTATCGCATCGAACTGGGGGAAATCGAAGCGCGCCTGCACGAACAGCCGGAACTGCGCGATGCCGCCGTGGGGGTGCAGGAAGGGGTCAACGGCAAGCATCTGGTGGGCTATCTGGTCGCCGGTGACTCAAGCCTGAGCCCGAGCGAACGCCTGGAGCGGATCAAACCGCGGCTGCGCGCCGAACTGCCGGAATACATGGTGCCGCTGCACTGGCTGTGGCTGGAGCGCCTGCCCCTCAACGCCAACGGCAAGCTCGATCGCAAGGCCTTGCCGGCCCTGGAGATCGGTCAGTTGCAGAGCCAGGACTATCAAGCGCCGGGTAGTGAACTGGAGCAAACCCTGGCCGATATCTGGGCCGAGGTGCTCAAGGTCGAACGGGTGGGCGTGCGCGACAACTTCTTCGAGTTGGGCGGGCATTCCCTGCTGGCCACGCAGATCGCCTCGCGGGTACAGAAAACCCTGCAACGCAACGTACCGCTGCGGGCCATGTTCGAATGCAGCACGGTGCAGGAGCTGGCCGCGTACATCGACGGCCTGGGGGCCAATGAAATCAGCGAGGAGAAAGTGGATCGGCTGAGCGACCTGATGGCCGAGCTGGAGGGGCTGTGATCGACGGATGAGCGGTGGGGCGTTGTTCGCGCAGCAGGAAGACCGACATCTGGCGTAGGAGCCGGCTTGCCGGCGAAGAGGCCCGCAAGCCTTGCATCGTCCTGGCCGACGCCTTCGCTGGCAAGCCAGCTCCTACGGGCGAAGAGGCCCGCAGGTCCTCTGCTATGATCGCGCCCGGCCCAGGTCCAAGCACCTGCGCCGGGCGTTTTCATTCAAGGACCGTAACCATGGCAGAACAGCTTTACTGGCGCGACATCGAAGATTCCCTGGGCAACTGGAGTGGCCTCGGTGTCGAGGTCGAACCGGGCTCCACGGACAAACCGCCGCTTTACCTGCGCACCGGCGCCAATGCCCGGATCAAGCTGATGCACCACGACATGCCGTTGTTCTGGGCCACCCTGGCCCGGGACCACGGCGGCGTCTGGCTGGTACGCAACCCGCTGGCGGACGGCGCCGAATGCCGGCTGCTGGCACCCATCGACTCACCCACCGTGGAGCAGCACGCCGCTCTGGCGCCCGAGCTGCGGATCAGGGCCTGGAGCCGCTATTTCGTCAGCCGTCTCAGTGAAAGCGCCCGGCACTTCCTCACCCCCGGTTTCTGGCTGGCCCAGGGCCTGCTGCCGGAGCCCTCCAGCACCGCGAGCGGCCTGGACCACTGGCGCTTCACCTCGGTGATCGACCCTTTGACCCATGTGCCCAACTGGCACCTGTACGGCGAGGATTTTCTCGACAACCTGCAACCCCAGACCCTGGAGTGGATCGACTGGTGGCATGGCGGCGGCAAGCTCATCGGCCTGCACCGTGTCGACCCCGAGGCCGGGCGCCTGAAGTGGTGGCGCAAGAAGGCCCGCGAAGGCAGCCTGGCGCCGATCCTGCTGTGGTACGTCGGCGGGTTGGCGTCCTACGTGGTGATCGACGGCCATTACCGTTTGCAGGCGGCCATCGCGGAAAACCTCGCGCCATCATTCATCGTCCTCAGCGCCACCCGCGAGCGCGGCTTCGCACCGAGCCTGGAGCATCAGCAACGGATCATGGATTCACTGCGCAAGCGCGGCGACGCGGTGCCGCGCAACCCGGCCCTGAGCACCGAGAACCTCAACCGGGTGCTGATCCAGGCGTTCGATGACCGGCCGCAGTACCGCAGCGCTACCCCGGCCTGGGCCGGCAATGAGCCGGAGTCGCAGTGGTGCGACGAGGTGCGTCAGTGCCTGGGCGGGCAAGGGTTGGCAGACGAAGTAGACGCGGTCATTGGCCGCCATGGGTAAGGCGCTGGCCGCCTTCGCTGGCAAGCCAGCTCCTACAGGCGAATGGGCCCTCCAGCCCTCTGCTATAGTCGCGCCTGCCCGCCGCAGGGCCGGTCATTGATCAAGGATTAGGGACAATCGTGGAACAGATTTTCTGGCGTGATATCGAGGATTTGGCCGGCCACTGGAACGGCCTCGGCGTGGACGTCAAACGCCCGGCCAGCGGCAAGCCCAACCTGTGCCTGCTCAGTGGCAACAACAGCCGTATGCAGTTGGTGCTCGGCGACCAGACCCTGCTCTGGGGCACCATGTCCCGCTGCCTGTATGGCGTATGGCTGGTGCGCAATCACCTGCCGGAGCAACTGCCGCAAACCCTGGTGGGCCCCATCGACTCGCCTCAGGTGGAACAACAGGCGCGCCTCGACCCGGCGCTGCGCCTCAAGGCCTGGAGCCGCTTCTTCGTCGAGCAACTGATGCAGCACCAGCCGGACTTCTTTTACCCCGGCTACTGGCTGGTGCGGGCCCTGCGCCCGGCATCGCAGAAACCGATGCGGCCGCTGCTCAGCGGCACCGAAGCCTGGTACTTCAAGGGCGGTGAAGATGCCCTGAGCCATATGCCGCAGTGGGCGATCTATGGTCGCAACATCCTCGACAACCAACAGGCCGGTACGGCGCGCTGGGTCGGGTTGGGGGAGTACGGTGGCGCAGTAGTCGGCCTGCATGCCGTGGACCCGCATTCCGGGCGCTTGAAGTGGTGGCGCAAAAAAGCCCGCGAAGGCAGCTTGCCGCCGATCCTGCTGTGGTATGTCACCGGTCTGAGCTGCTATCTGATTCTCGATGGCCATTACCGCCTGCAGGCGGCCATCGATGAAAACCTGCCGCCGGAGTTTCTGGTGCTCAGCTCGCCGCGGCTCTACCGCTATCGCCCCAACCCGCAAGAGCAGCAGAAGGTGCTGGGGGCGCTGCAAGTGCAAATCCAGCGCAAAAAACTGGACACCGGGCGCTTCAACCAGTTGCTGATCAGCACCTTCGACGACCGGCCGTATCACGGCTTCGGCAGCCAGTCCTGGGCGGGGATTGCCTCGGAGCAGGCGTGGATCGACCAGGTCAGCGGCATTCTCAAGGAACGCGGTGACCTGAGCGACCTGGAGGAAATCCTCGAACGCGAAGCGCCGGAAGAGTACCGCTGATCGCCACCCCCGGATTTGCCGCGGCGCTGGGGGATTTGCAACGACGAACGTTGATTTTCATGACCGGCAAACTGGATAATGATAACAGTTACCATTAGCGTGCCGGTCTCGATGCACAGTCCCGTAGACACCAAAGCCATAGTTGCCAACCTCTATAGCGAGAATTACCGCTGGTTGCGTGCCTGGCTGTATCGCCGATTGCAGTGCCCGCAGGATGCCGCGGATCTGACTCAGGACACCTTCGTGCGCACGCTGACCGCCGGCCAACTGGCCGATCTCAACGAACCGCGGGCCTTTCTCGCCACGGTGGCCAGGCGCTTGTTGAGCAACCTGTTCCGGCGCCGTGCCTTGGAGCAGCAGTACCTGCTGGAACTGGCGCGGATGCCGCAGGCCTTCAGCCCCTCCGAAGAGGAGCTGGCGCTGGTGCGCGAAGCGCTGGAACTGATCGACCGGCTGCTCGAAGGTCTACCGCAACGGGTGCGTCATGCTTTTATCCTGCATCGCCTTGAAGGCCTGGCGCAGCCGCAGATCGCCGAGCGCCTGGGAGTTTCTCTGGCGACCGTCGAGCGCGACCTGCGGCGAGCCTTCCTGCATTGCCTCAGCGAGCGCGCCGCATGAGCCGTACCGCCAGCGACCAGGCCAATCGCGCCGCCGTGGACTGGTTGCTGAAGCTGGAATCCAGCAGCCAGGGAGATGCCGTGCAGCAAGCCTTTGCCCACTGGCTGGCGCAGAGCGGCGAACACGCCGCTGCCTGGCAGCGGGTCAACGCCGTGCTCAGCCAGCCCTTGCAGCAACTGCAGAGCAGCGAGCAACTGCAGGCGGCCAGCCGGGCCTTGCGATCGCTGCCTTCGCCAGCGCGGCGCAAAGTGCTGGGCGGCGGGCTGGCGTTGCTGGTGCTGGGAGGCGGTGCTGCCGGGCTGGTTAACCGCGTGTTGCCCTTGGGTCAGGTGCTGGCCGACCTGGATACTGCCACCGGCCAGCGTCAGTCCATGATCCTGGCCGATGGCAGTCGGCTCCACCTGAACGCCCGCAGCGCCGTGGATATCCGCTTCGATGCCGGGCAGCGGCGCATCGTCCTGCGTGAAGGCACGGTGCAGGTCGACGTCGCCGCCGACCCGGCGCGGCCGTTTATCGTCGAAAGCCGCGAGGGGCGGGTGCAGGCCCTGGGCACCCGTTTCATGGTCAGCCGCAACGATCTCGGCAGTCTGGTTTCCGTGCAGCAACACAGCGTGCTGCTGACCACCGCCCAGGGGCGCCAGCAGCGGGTCGAGGCCGGTGAAGCCTTTGCTTTCGGCGCTCAAGGCATCGAGCGTCAGGCACCGTCGTTGCGTACCCGGGTGGACTGGCTCGACGGCCGCATCGATGTGCGCAACGAGCCCCTGGGCGAATTGATCGAGCTGCTGCGGCCCTACCGCAGCGGCCTGTTGCGCATCAGCCCGGAAGCGGCGCGGGTCCGGGTCTATGGGGTGTTCCCCTTGGATGACAGCGATCAGGTGCTGCGCTCCCTCGGCGAAACCCTGCCGATCCAGGTGACTCGCTATGGCTTCTGGCTGACCCGTATCGAGCTGCGCTGATTGTTAAAGAAGCCAGGAACAGTGAGGGGGTTCGGTTTTTCCCGTGTCCTGGTTATGGAAAGCCAACCTAATAACGAGCCCTTTCCATGTCCCAGATTATTTTCCGTCCCAGCTTGCTGGCGATGGCTGTCGTTCTGAGTTACGCCGCTCTGCCCACTGTCGCCCATGCCGCGACCGACCCGCAGCAGGCTCAGGCCACCCGAGCGTTCGATCTGCCCGCCGGTGACCTGGGTGAGACCTTGAGCCGCATCGCCCGGGACAGCGGCCGGGTGCTGTCGGTGGCCCCGCAGTTGCTCAGCGGCAAGCGCGCCAGTCGGGTCAGTGGCCAACTGACTCCCGAGCAGGCTGTGCAGCAGGCCCTGGTGGGCAGCGGCCTGGGCCTGACCACCACCCCCAGTGGCACCTGGAGCCTGTACCTGTTGCCCACGGGGTCGGCGTTGCAACTGCAGCCGACCCATATTCAGGGCCAGGATCAGGAGCAGGCCTGGGGGCCAGTGGATGGCTACGTGGCTACTCGCAGCGCCACCGCGACCAAGACCGATACGCCGATCCTGGAAATTCCTCAGACCATCAACGTGGTCACTGCCGATCAGGTGCAGACCCAGGGCGCGCGCAACCTGACCCAGGTCCTGCGCTACACGCCGGGACTGAGCGTCAACGGCTACACCGACCGCAATACCATTGCCGACGAGATCACCAGCCGCGGTTTCGCCCCGACCCCGCTGTACCTGGACGGCGCCTACCTGCCCTATGCCGGCAGCCTGGGCGGGGCGCCGCAAATCGATCCCTACACCCTGGAGCGCGTCGAGGTACTCAAGGGGCCGTCGTCGGTGCTCTATGGACAGAACCAGCCCGGTGGCCTGGTCAATCTAGTGTCCAAACGCCCCAGCAGTACGCCGCAACATCAGGTCAAGTTCGGCCTGGGCAGCTACAACCGGGTCTATGGCGCCCTGGACAGCAGCGGCCCACTGGATGATCAGGGAGAGTTCTCCTATCGCCTGATCGGCGTGGCGAAAAAGGGCAACGAACAGGTGGCTCACACCAACAGCCAGCGCACCCTGCTGGCGCCGAGCCTGACCTGGAGCCCAAGCGACGCCACGCGCCTGACGCTGTTTGCGCAGATCCAGCGCGACGACGGGCTGGCCGACTACCAGGCGTTGCCGAAAATCGGCACCCTCGAACGCGGCCCCGATGGGCGCAAGATCGACCGCGATTTCTTCAATGGCGATTCGCGCTACAACGACTACAAGCGCGACCAGTACATCCTTGGCTACGAGTTGAGCCAGGCCCTCAACGACGACCTGAAATTCCGTTCCACCGCGCGCTACATCGACGTGCGCGACCGCTACAAGGGCTTTTACCTGCGTGGCTTCGTCACCGATGCTGGCGGTGTGACCGACTACACTCGAGCTACCCGCACCAAGCTCGACTGGCAGCAGCACAACACAGCCTACACCCTGGACAACAACCTGGAGTACCGCTTCAACACCGGTGCCCTGGAGCACACCACCCTGGCGGGCGTGGACTATCGCCATTTCAATCGCAAGTACACCGGCTACAACGCCTACGGGGTCTTGCCGGTAGACCTGTACGGCAAGAACAACTACGACACCAGCAGCGTCACCCCCGAACTGACCACGCGCTGGGACAACACCGTCAGCCAGACCGGCGTCTACGTCCAGGACCAGATCAAGCTTGACCAATGGATACTGACCCTCGGCGGCCGCCAGGACTGGGCCGAAGTGGAAAACAAGGACCTGCTGGCCCGCAGCATCGTTGAACAGCGGGACCACAAGTTCACCGGTCGGGTGGGCCTGACCTACGTGACCGATTTCGGTCTGGCGCCCTATGTCAGCTACTCCCAGTCCTTCCTGCCGACCGTGGGCACCAGCGCCCCGGAGCGCGGTGCCAAGGCCTTCAAGCCGACCGAGGGCGAGCAGTATGAAGTGGGGGTGAAGTACCAGCCCGTGGACAAGACGCTGATGACCGCGTCGGTGTTTCAGGTGAAGCAGAAGAACGCCCTGACCAACGACATCGACTACCCCGAATACAACGCGCAGCAGGGCGAGATTCGTTCCCGGGGCATCGAGCTGGAAATCAAGTCCAGCCTGGACAACATCGATGTGATGGCTGCCGCCACCTACATCGATTCCTTCTATACCAAGGCCAATGACTCCACCAAGGGCAACCGTAATGAAGCCCAAGCGCCGGTCTCGGCCAGTGCCTGGGTCGACTACCACTTCACCCAGGCGGCGCTCAGCGGCCTGACCTTTGGCGTGGGCGCGCGCTACACCGGCAGGAAGCCGGGGGACTCGGGCAGCACCTTCAGCACACCAGCCTATGTGGTGTACGACACCACCGTCAGCTATGACCTGGGCAAGCTCGACCCGAGCCTGCGCGGGCTGAAAAGCAGCCTCAACGTGCAGAACCTGTTTGACCGGGAATACGTCTCCGACTGCAACTACAACTTCGGCTGCTACTACGGCCAGGAGCGGGTGGCTTCGGTGGAAATGAGCTACGACTGGTAACGCAGGGCCAGGGGAGCAGATGGCCGTGAAGGCGCCTGCTGCCCTGGAACGTAGTGGCTCCGAATGTCGAGGAACAACGTCTGATAGTCAGGCGGTTCGCTTTCTTTTGTAAGGCAAATCCGAGAAACTGCGGGCCGCTTGAATGCGCCTGGTGGGCGGGATAGGGTTCCGGAGCCATCGCCCAATCGATGGCTCGGATGTGCAAGTCCGGTCATGTCGGCGCATCGTTGTCAAAAGCAGTTCGGGGTTTTTTGCCCGTTGTTTCTGCGTTATGGCAGCCGTGCGTGGGAGACTTTCGAGTCTGCCGGGTTCCGATATGCCCGGTCTTGCACACCTGCGTACGGCTGCCACCCTATTCGTGTGCAAGCGAACGGTGACGGCTCCTTTGAGTTCATATCGGAGTTACACCATGAAAAAGCTCGTCCCCGATCCACCCACGTCCTATCGCGATCCCGCCCTCAAGGCCGCCAACGCCACCCTGCGCGTGGCCCTGGCCCGGCAACCGCTGGACCCCGCGGTGTTCCAGCTCACGACCCAAGCCAAACCCGTTTCCCCCGACTCGCTGTTCAGCGTGCGCGAAGGCGTCAGCGCCGAAGAGGCCCTGGTGCATGTGGCGCTGCTGCTCAAATGTGCCGAGGAGGCGTGCGATGAAATCACCCAACAGGGCAGCGGCCTGGAGCGCGGGCTGATCTGGTCCATGGTGCATTCGGTGGAGATGGCCCGCGCCGTGGTGGAGGCCTTGCTCGACGGTCAGCGCGGGCCTTGAATCCGGGCATCTCCTGATACGTTTTGTCGGACGGGTCCGATTGACTGAGCTTTTTTCACGGCACAGTCTGTCGGACCTTTTTCGTCATTCCCTTGCAGGAGCTAGCCCATGCCTTTCGCAACCATCGATGGACAACCGTTGCACTACCTCGACCAGGGCCAGGGGCCGGTGGTGTTCCTGGCCGGCAGTTATTTGTGGGACACCGGCATGTGGGCGCCGCAGATCGGGGCGTTGTCGGCGCAGTACCGGGTGATTGCCGTGGACCTGTGGGGCCACGGCCAGTCCGGGCCGTTGCCGGCAGGCACTGCGTCGCTGGACGATGTGGCACGGCAGATGCTGGCCTTGCTCGATCATTTGCAGATCGAACGGGTGACCCTGGTGGGCTTGTCGGTGGGCGGCATGTGGGGCGCGCGCCTGGCCTTGGCGGCGCCGCAGCGCATCGACGGCCTGGTGCTGATGGACACCTACCTGGGCGCCGAGCCGGAGCCGACCCGGCAGTATTACTTTTCCCTGTTCCAACAGATCGAGGACAGCGGCCTGATCGCCGAGCCGCTGCTGGATATCGTGGTGCCGATCTTCTTCCGCCCGGGTATCGATCGACAGTCGGCGCTGTTCCAGGATTTTCGTGCCAGCCTCGCGGCACTGCCTGCCGAGCGCCTGCGCCAGAGCGTGATTCCCATGGGGCGCATCACTTTCAGCCGAGCGGATGTGCTGGATCAGCTGGAGCGCCTGGATGGGCAGAACACCTTGCTGCTGTGTGGTGATCAGGACCAGCCGCGGCCGCCTGCGGAAACTGTTGAGATGGCTGAGCGCATTGGCTGCCCTTATCAACTGATTCCCGAGGCGGGGCATATTTCCAGCCGGGAAAACCCGGAGTTCGTGACCCGGGCCTTGTTGGCGTTTTTACAGCGCAACGGCTGAAGCCTGACTCTCTTGCCGTAGGAGCTGGCTTGCCAACGAAGAGGCCTGCAAGCCAGGCGCCCGCCTGACGGACGCCTTCGCCGGCAAGCCGGCTCCTACGGGGGAGGGGGCGGGGTTATTTCGGGCCGAGGATCTGGGTCAGTTTGCCCGGGGCCGGGGCGCCTTGCTGCTGTTGCAACTCGCCCTTGTCGTCGAGGTAGAAGATCGCCGGGGTCGCCGACAGCTCCAGCTCTTCCATCAGTTTCATGTTGGCGTCGAGCTTGGCCTGCACCGCTGCGGGAATGCTGGCCAGGGGTTTCAGGGCGCTGCCCTTGCCGGCCTTTTCGTGATCCTGCAGGGCCTGCTGCGGGTCCTTGGCGGCCAGCAGGGCGGCGGATTTGCCCGGGCTGTCTTCGCGGATGATGCCCACCATGATATGCCGCAACTGCACTTTGCCAGCCTTGACCCAGGGCCGCGCCTGTTCCCAGAACATGTTGCAGTAGGGGCAGTTGGGGTCGCTGAACAGGTAGACGATGCGTGGTGCATCGGCCTTGCCGTCGGCGATCCAGTTGCTCTTGTCCAGGTTGCCCCAGACTTCCTTGGCCATCGGCGCGTAGACCAGTTTCTGCAAGGGTTCGGCGCTGAGGTCTTTGCCGTCGGCGTCGTACAGGTTGCCCAGCAGCACGTGCTTGCCGTCAGGGGTGAGGTACAGGGTCATGCCGCGGTTCTGGTACTGCGCGGCGTAGCCCTTGAGGCCGTCCGGGGCGTCGAAGCTGCCGATGATCTTGGCACCTTTTTCTTCGATCTTGCGGATGGGCGCAGGCAGTTCCTCGGCCTGTAGCAGCGGAGCGTTGAGCAACGCCGCGCCCAAAGACAGGCTCAGCAAGTGGCGGATGAAGGGCATGGCAGTTTCCTTGAAGGGGCGACCGAGGTCGGGTGGGCGCCGTCGAAGTTTTCCAGGGCCCGGGCCAGGCTGGCTTCCGAGAGTTCCCCCAGGTGGCTGCCCAGCAGGCGGCCATCGGCGCTATAGAACAGCGTAGTCGGCAGGGCCATGGAGCCCACGGCCTTGCCCAGGCGGCCACTGCCGTCGAACAGCACGTTGTTCAGGTTCAGGTCCTGGGTGGCCAGGAAGGTGCTGACGCTTTGCATGCTTTCGGCCTGGTTGACGAACAGGAAGGTCAGGTCCGGGCGTTGCTGCTGGGCTCTCTCCAGCACTGGCATCTCCCGCCGGCACGGTGGGCACCAGGTGGCCCAGAGGTTGATCACCAGCGGGCCACCCTGGTAGTCGGTGAGTTGCACGGTTTCGCCGGCGGCGTTGCGCAGGGCCACTTCCGGCAGGCGCGTGCCCTGGTCGTAGAGGGTCAGGGCCAGGGTCGCCAGCAGCCAGAAGGCCAGGCCGCTGGCCACCCCGGCACCCAATGGGCGGCGCAGCGCCGGGCGTTTCCAGCCCCAGGCCAGGGCCGCCAGGAGCATGACGATCACCCCCGGCCAGGCCAGGAAGCCGCCGTCGCGCAGGTCGATGATCATCCACAGGTCGTGCTGGTAGTGCTTCCAGTAAGCGAGCACGAAACTGACCCGGGCGGCGAGCATGCCCAAAAGGAACAGGCTGAACAGCACGGATTCGGGGTTGTCACCGCCGCGCTTGGCCACGCGCCAGCCCACCAGGGTGGCCAGGGCCAGGGCACTGATCAGCAGCAGGTGGTTGAGGGCGATGGCAAAGGTGCCGATGGTAAAGGTCAGCATCAACGGGCTTCCCGGGTCTGGGTCCAGCGTTGCAGGAAGGCGTTGGCATCCACTTCGCCGGTGATGCGCTGGCTGCGGCGTTCACTGCCGTCCGGGCCGATCCACAGCATGCTCGGTGGCCCCGGCACCTTGTAGCGGCTCAGGAGTTCGCGGCCGTCGGCGTTGTCCAGGGTCACGTCCAGGCGCAGCAGGCGCACATCCTTCAGGGCCTCCAGCACCTGAGGCTGGCCGAACACGGTTTTCTCCATGATCTTGCAGGACACGCACCAGTCGGCGTAGTAGTCCAGCAGCACCCACTGGCCCTGGGCCCGGGCGCTGTCCAGGGCGCCTTGCAGCTCGGCGGGGGACTTCACCGTGGTGAAGGCATCATGGGCCGTGACGCTATTGGCCACAGGGCCACCGCTGTAGACCTTAAGCGGCCGCCATAGGTCGTCGCCGCCACCGGCGGCACCCACCAGCAGCATGCCGCCCCAGGCCGCGAACAGCAGCGCGCCGGCACCGAACAGGTGCAGCAAGCGGCCGGCAATCGCCCGTTGCTGCCAGGCGCAGTAGGCCACCACCAGAGCCAGGGCGCCCCACAGCCCCATCCACAGGCCGGGGTTCAGTACCGGGCGCAGCATGTAGATGGCGGTGCCCAGGAACAGGAAGCCGAACACGCCCTTGAGCAGGTTCATCCACGGCCCCGGCTTGGGCAGGAAGCGGTTGCCCACGGTCACCAGCAACAGCAGGGGCAGGCCGATGCCCAGGCCCAGGGCGAACAGCGCCAGGCCGCCAAACAGCGCGTTGCCGGTCTGGGCGATGTACAGCAGGCCGCCGGCCAGGGGCGCGGTCATGCACGGGCCCACCAACAGGGCCGACAGCGCGCCGAGAATGCCGCAGCCAATCAGGCTGCCGCCCTGGCGCTGGCGGCTGGCGCCTTCCAGGCGGTCGCGCAGCAGGGCCGGCATCTGCAGCTCGAAGAAGCCGAACATCGGCAGCGACAGCAGCACGAACAGCGCGGCGAAGCTGCCCAGGACCCAGGGTTGTTGCAGCCAGGCTTGCAGGTTGCTGCCCAAAAGGGCGGCGATTACCCCCATGCCGGCATACACCAGGGCCATGCACAGCACATAGCTTGAGGCCAGGGCCAGGCCCCGGCGCGGGCTGGCGCCGCTGCCCACCACCATGCCGGCCAGAATCGGCAGCATCGGCAGCGAGCAGGGGGCGAAGGCCAGCAGCAGGCCGAAACCGAAGAAGGCCAGCAGGCCCAGGCCCCAGGATTTGTGTTGCAGGTCATTGGCCAGCACCTGGTCCTGGGCCGAGCCATTGCTGGTGGTCGCGACGTTGCTGGCGGCCACTGCGGGCGCACCGCCCAGGTCCACTTCCAGGGTTTGTGGCGGGTAGCACAGGCCGGCGTCGGCGCAGCCTTGCCAGCCCAGCTTGACCTTGCCGCTGGCGGCGGCCGGCAGCTTAACTTCCAGGCCCTGGCGATACACCGTCTGCTGGCCGAAGAATTCGTCGCTGTGGTCTTCACCGGCCGGCAGGGTGGGTTGCAGCTCTGGCGCCACGCCGTCGAATTTCAGGCGCTTCTGATACAGGTAGTAGCCGTCGGCGATCTGCCAGAACAGCTGGGTTTCTCCCGAAGGCAGGCGCTCGGAGGTGAAGACGAAGGCCTTGCCCACCGGCAGGAAGTCGGGCTTGACCTCGAACGGGTTGTTGCCGGCGTGCGCCAGTGTGGTGAAGAGCATGAACAACAGGAGAAACAATCGACGCATGGCCAAGCCTTAAACCGGTGCAAGTTGCGACCACAATGGCCGGTCCTGATTAACCGATGATTAACCATACTTGGCTTGTGGCCAGGAAACGGCGGGCATAATGTCCGCTTAATCCGCAGCCCGCTTAATCAACGCCTTTGTACAGGACCGACCATGCACGTACTTGTCTGTGAAGATGATGAGCTGATTGCCAGCGGGATAGTCGCCGGCCTCACGGCCCAGGGCCTGACGGTCGAGCATGTGGCCACCGCTTCGGCAGCGCGGGCCATGCTCGGCGTGGCCGATTTCGACGTGATGGTACTGGATCTTGGCCTGCCGGATGAAGACGGTTTGAAGCTGCTCAAGCAGCAGCGCCAGCAGGGCCTGGAGATTCCGGTGCTGATCCTCACCGCCCGCGACTCGGTGACCGACCGGGTCGATGGCTTGCAGGCCGGTGCCGACGATTACCTGCTCAAGCCCTTCGACCTGCGGGAACTGGCGGCGCGCCTGCACACCCTGTTGCGCCGGGTGGCGGGGCGCAGCGTCAACCTGATCGAGCACGGGCGCTTGACCTATGACCCGAGCACCCGGGAAACCCTGCTCGGCGGCCAACCGGTGGACCTCTCGCGGCGCGAGCAATCCCTGCTCCAGGCGCTGCTGCACAACCGTGGCCGGGTGCTGTCCAGCGAGCAACTCAAGGACAGCGTCTACGGTTTCAACGATGAGCTGGAGAGCAACGCGCTGAATGTGCACATCCATCACCTGCGGCGCAAACTCGGCAACGGCATCGTCGAAACCGTGCGCGGCCTCGGCTATCGCCTGGGCCCGGCCGACGGTGAGGAGAACCGCTAAGTGAGAAGCCTGCGCCTGCGCCTGAGCATGACCCTGGGCGCTGCCTTCATCCTGATCTGGGCCTTGGCCGCGGCCTGGATGCTCAGTGACCTGCGCAACCAGATGATGTTTTCCCTGGACCAGCGCCTGGTCGCCTCGGCGCGCATGGTCGCCGGGCTGCTGGAGCAGATGCCGGCGCTGCCGTCCCATGGCCCGAGCAACCAGATCAACAGCGCGGCCCTGACCATCCCCGGCGGCATGGCCTGCCAGGTCAGTTCCCTGCGCGGGCAGATCCTGGCCCGCAGCCACAGCACTCCGGAGCACCCGCTGGAAGCCGAGAAGCTGGGCTTTCACGACCAGATGATCGACGGCGCGCCCTGGCGCACCTTCACCCTGGTGCGCGGCGACATGCGCATCACCACCGCGGATCGCCAGGTCGAGCGCGAAGCCCTGAACATGTCGGTGCTGCTGGCGGCTTCGGTGCCGGTGGGCGTGGCCTTGCTCGGCTGCCTGTGGCTGCTGTGGCTGGGCATCGGCCAGAGCCTGGCCCCGCTGAACCGGATTCGTGACGCGCTGATGCGCCGCAGCGCCGACTCCCTGGAACCGTTGCAGATCCAGCCCATGCCCAGCGAGCTGCGGCCGCTGCTGGAAACCCAGAACCAGCTGTTCCAGCGCATCGCCAAGACCATCGAGCGCGAGCGCCGGCTGACCGGTGACGCAGCCCACGAACTGCGCAGCCCGCTGACCGCAATCAAGACCCACCTGCAAGTGGCGCGCATGACCGAAGGTGCGGCCCGGGACCAGTCCCTGGCCCGAGCCGAAGAAGGGGCCGACCGCATGCACCGGACCCTGGAGCAACTGCTGTTGCTGGCCCGGGTCGAGGGTAGCCTGTCGTTCGATGACGGTGTGCACTGTAACGCCGAGCAGGTGGCGCGCCTGGCGATCCAGGACGCCGCCGTGGGCGCTCGGGCCCGGGTCAAGCTGCATATGCACGGCAAGGCCGGCGAGGCTGCGGTGGAAATGCCCTCGACCCTGGCCATCGCTGCCTTGCGCAACTTGCTGGACAACGCACTGCGCCACACCCCTGAAGAATGCCCGGTGGAGCTGAACCTGGAGACAGTCGGCGCCCGGGTGCGTTTCCAGGTCCGCGACCATGGTTCGGGCATTCCCGCGCAAGACTTGCAGCACCTGACCCAGCGCTTCTGGCGCGACAGCCAGAGCAGTGGCTGTGGCCTGGGCCTGGCGATTGTCCAGGCCATCGTCCAGCGTTGCGCTTGCGAGCTGAATTTCGATAGCCGCCCCGATGGCCTGCGAGTCGAGCTGACCCTGCCTGCCCACCGCGCCTGACCCATCACCGTCCACTGTAGGAGCTGGCTTGCCAGTGAAGGGGCCCTTGAGACCGCCTTCGCCAGCAAGCTGGCTCCTACGGGGCGGCATGTGCAATTTCCTCGCCCCGGGGTGTAAATCCCCACCGCGCTGAAGCGTTTTTAGAACAGGAAAACCTGTCAGTGCGCGCCCGCGCTTGGGCTGCGCATCCGGCCGGTGGCCGTTTTGCTCAAATTGCAGCGTGAGGGTTCGAGACATGTCAGCCGTTACCAGCCTGATGGAAGATTCGCCGGTGGGCCTTGGCGCCGCCCCGCAAGAGACGCTTTACCAGTTCGACGAGTCGCCCCTGCTGGCCCGCCAGAGCCGCCAGGAATCCAATGCCCGCAGCTATCCACGGCGCATTCCCCTGGCCCTGAAGCGGGCCAGCGGCATTCACGTCGAAGACGTCGAGGGCCGGCGTTTCATCGATTGCCTGGCCGGTGCCGGGACTTTGGCCCTGGGCCACAACCACCCGGTGGTGATCGCCGCGATCCAGCAGGTGCTGGCCGATGAATTGCCGCTGTTGACCCTGGACCTGACCACCCCGGTCAAGGACCAGTTCGTCCAGGACCTGTTCGGCCTGTTGCCCGAGGCCCTGGCTGGCGAGGCCAGGATCCAGTTCTGCGGCCCCACCGGCACCGATGCAGTGGAAGCCGCGCTGAAGCTTACGCGCACCGCTACCGGGCGCAGCACCGTGCTGTCGTTCCAGGGCGGTTACCACGGCATGAGCCAGGGTGCGCTGAGCCTGATGGGCAGCCTGGGGCCCAAGCGCGCCCTGGCCGGGCTGCTGAACAACGGCGTGCAGTTCCTGCCGTTCCCCTATGACTACCGCTGCCCGTTCGGGCTGGGGGGCGCCGAAGGGGTCAAGGTCAACCTGCATTACCTGGAAAACCTGCTCACCGATCCGGAAGCCGGGGTGGCCCTGCCAGCAGCAGTGATTGTCGAGGCGGTGCAGGGCGAGGGCGGGGTGATCCCGGCCGACCTGGAATGGCTGCAAGGCGTGCGCCGCATCACCGAGAAGGCCGGAGTGGCATTGATCGTCGATGAAATCCAGAGCGGCTTCGGTCGCACCGGCAAGATGTTCGCCTTTGAGCACGCGGGGATCATTCCCGATGTGGTGGTGATGTCCAAGGCCATCGGCGGCAGCCTGCCGCTGGCGGTGATGGTCTATCGCGACTGGCTCGACACCTGGCAGCCGGGTGCCCACGCCGGCACCTTCCGCGGCAATCAGATGGCCATGGCCACCGGTTCCGCGGTGATGCGCTACCTCAAGGAACACCGGGTGCCCGAGCACGCGGCGGCCATGGGCGAGCGCTTGCGCGAGCACCTGCTGATCCTGCAGCGCGACTTCCCGCAACTGGGGGATATCCGTGGTCGTGGCCTGATGCTCGGGGTGGAACTGGTGGACCCGGCCGGCGCGCCGGATGCCCAGGGCCATCCACCCCAGCATGCGCGCCTGGCACCGCTGGTGCAGCGCGAATGCCTCAAGCGCGGGCTGATCCTGGAGCTGGGCGGGCGCCACGGCGCCGTGGTGCGTTTCCTGCCGCCGCTGGTAATCACCGCAGCGCAGATCGACCAAGTGGCCCAGATCTTCAGCAAAGCCGTAGCGGCGGCAGTGGCCAGCCTCTAATTTTTTGCCCCGCCGTTTCGTTCCTTCTACACAACCGCCGTGCGCTGAGCGCGGCGAACCTTATCAGTGATGGAGACAAGCAATGACTTCAGTATTCGACCGTGAGGACATCCTGTTCCAGGTGGTGGTCAACCATGAAGAGCAATACTCGATCTGGCCCGACTACAAGGCCGTGCCCCAGGGCTGGCGCACTGTGGGCAAGAGCGGTTTCAAGAAGGACTGCCTGGCCTACATCGAAGAAGTCTGGACCGACATGCGCCCCCTGAGCCTGCGCCAGAAGATGGACCAGCAGGCCGTCGCCGGCTGATCTGTAGCCGCTGCCGAGCCTGCGAGGCTGCGCAAAGGGCCGCAGGACCTTCAGCGATCTCAAAAGCAGCGCCTCCTGCGGAGCCGTTCGCAGCCTGCGGCAGCGGCTACGAAGATCCCGGATCAAGATTGTTCTGTAGCCGCTGCTGAGCCATGGCGAAGCTGCGCAAAGGGCCGCAGGACCTTCAGCGATCTCACGAGCGGCGCCTCCTACGGAGCCGTTCGCAGCCTGCGGCAGCGGCTACGAAGATCCCGGATCAAGATTGTTCTGTAGCCGCTGCTGAGCCATGGCGAAGCTGCGCAAAGGGCCGCAGGACCTTCAGCGATCTCACGAGCGGCGCCTCCTACGGAGCCGTTCGCAGCCTGCGGCAGCGGCTACAGAGGCGCTGCCTTCTTGAGCTTGGCGGTTTTTCATGCCGGGCGATCAGCCCCCGCGCTTGACGGCCTGCAAGGTGTAGCTCAGTGGCAGGCGCCATGGCGCTTCCTTGAGTCGCCATTCGCCGCGTTCATCCACCACCATCTGCCCGGGCAGGGCTTCCCAGGGGATGCTCTGGTGCTCCACCAGTCCCGTGATGTCCAGGCCCTGGGCCAGCAAGGCGCTGATGATCTCTCCCAGGCCGTGGTTCCATTCGTGGGTCATGGTGGCCTTGAGGGGGCTGTCGGTTTCCACGTAGGTGTTTTCGTCGTCCCAGACCAGAGGCTCGCGGGTTTCGAAGTAGGGCAGTTCCACCCGCAATGAGTCGTGGTGATCTTCGTTGATGGCCCAGAGCATCGGGTGGCCTTCGCGGATGAACAGCCGGCCACCGGGCTTGAGCAGGGCGCCGACGGTCTGCGCCCAGCGCTCGATGCTCGGCAGCCAGCACAGGGCACCGATGCCGGTGTAGACCAGATCGAAGTTGCCTTGGGGCAGTACCTCGGCGGCCAGGAACACGTCGGACTCGTGGTAGTCGATAGGCGTATTGCAGCGTCGGGCCAGGGTTCGGGCTTCCGCCAGGGACGCCGGGGAAAAATCCACGCCGCTCATCTGCGCGCCGAGGCGGGCCAGGGACAGGGTGTCGGTGCCGATATGGCATTGCAGATGCACCCCGCGCAGGCCTCGGATATTCCCCAGCAAGGGCCGGTCGAACTGCACCACGTCGGACAGATAGCCGGCTTCGTCGACAAAACGCTGCACCGCGTAGTCCGCCGAGGCGGCATGCAGGGGCGCGCGTTCGTCCCAGTTGGTCTTGTTGAGTTTTACGTAGTCGCTCATGGCGCGGGCTTCTTCTCTGGGCTTTTGGCGAAGCGCAGACTAGCACCGGGAAATGCGCGCGATCTTGAGGGAATATGTAAGCAGCCCCGGCCCCCTGACCCCGACTGTAGCCGCTGCCGAGCCATGGCGAAGCTGCGCCAAGGTCCGCAGGACCTTCAGCGATCTCAAGAGCAGCGTCTCCTGCACAGCCGTTCGCAGCCTGCGGCAGCGGCTACAGACTCAGGGCCTGGGTGACTTTCTGCAGGTTGCCTTCCAGTTCGGCGAGCGGGTCGGCGCTGTCGGTTTCCAGCACCAGTAGCTGGCTGCCGCCGGCGCTGATGGCGGCTTTCAGTGCATCGGACGGCTGGCGGTGGTGCAGGACCAGGGCCACATCGTTGTCCTTGAGCCGGGCTTGCAGCTTTTTCAGGGCCTCGGGGGTCCATTCGTTGTCGGCCCGGGCGTCCACTTCCAGCAGTTCCAGGTTCAGGCCACTGACCAGGTACCCGAAGTGCTCGGAGAGGCTCAGCACGCTGAGGTTGTCGGCCTCGGCCAGGCGCGCTTCGCTGTCGGCGCTGAGTTTCAGCAGGCGCTGTTTGAGGCCTGCCAGGTTGCTTTCGATCTGCGGTTTGGCTTCGGGCGCCAGCCGCGCGAGGTCCGCCGCCAGCACGTCGGCCATGCGCCCCAGGTTGTTGCTGGACAGCCAGGGCTGGGCGTTGAGCCCGTCGCTCTTGCCCGGTTGCAGGGCCACGCCGGGCAGGGCGCCGTCCACCGGGCGTGCAGCGTCGATCTCGACGATGCGGATGTTGCTGCGCCGGGCGTTGGGGTACAGCGGGTCGTCCGGCCAGATCGAGCGCAGGCCGATCACTGCGTCGGCATTGAGTGCCAGCTTGGCCAGGGCCGGAGCGCCACGCCCGGTGAAATAGGCCGTCTGCCGCGAGCCCGGCAGGTTGGCCGGGGCGGCCCGTTCCAGCTTGATGTCGGTACCCTGCAGCAGGATCTGCCCCAGGCCGAAAGTCACCGGCAGGGAAGCCAGCACCGTCGGTGATTTGCTTGAGGTGGCGCTGTGCAGCGCGGTGTTGCCCATGCCGTGGTTGGCGACCACGCGCATCGGTTCGAAGTGGTCGCGCTCGGCCAGGGCCGGAGTACTGATCAGGCCGCCGAGGGCCAGGGCCAGGGTCAGGCGACGCAGTGACAGGTGAGGCAATGAACTGTGCATTTATCCGATATTCCCTTTCAGGCTGGGGACAGTGCCGCGAGCGATGGCGGCCAGGGCGAAGGCGACACCGGCCACCAGGATGATCGCGGCGCCGGAGGGCACCGGCAGGTCGAAGACGATCGGCAGCAGGATGCCGCACAGGGTGCTGACGGTGGCGATGCTCACCGAGATCCAGAAGAAGCCCTTGAGCGACTGGCTCAGCAGGCGTGCCGCGGCGGCCGGAATCACCAGCAGGGCGCCTACCAGGATGGCGCCGATGACTTTGACCGCGGCCACGGTGATCAGGGTCACCAGGATCACGAACAGGTAGTCCAGGGTCTTCACCGCTACGCCGCGTACCGCCGCCAGCTGCGGGTTGAAGCTGGCCAGCATGATGCGGTTGTACAACGGCAGGCTCAGGCCCAGCACCAGGGCGCCGACGATCAGCAGCACCAAGAGGTCGCTGCCGTTGACCGTGAGCACCGAGCCGAACAGCACGTTTTCCAGGATGTGCACGTTGATCTTGCCGGCGAGGATCAGCAGCAGGCTGGCGCCCAGGGCCAGGGACACCGAAAGGAACACGCCGATCAGGGTGTCCGGGGCCAGGCCGGTGCGGTTGCGCAGGTAGTTGAGCAGGATGCCGAACAGCAGGCAGTAGCCGAACAGGCTGCCGTAGGGGCCGGTGTAGGGTTCGCCCAGGAGGATGCCGATGGCCACCCCGGTCAGCGCCGCGTGGCCCACGGCTTCGGAGAAGAAGGCGAAGCGCTTGACCACCACGAGCGTGCCCAGGCCGCCGAGCACCGGGCCGATCAGCAGGCCGGCCAGCAATGCATTGACCACGAACCCGTAGGCCAGGGCTTCGGGCAGGTAGCCGGCCGAAGCCCAGCCCTGGACCATCAGGCGAAAAGCTTCATAGGTCATCAGGCGGCGCTCCCGGCGGCTCGTGGATGGGTGGAGAACAGGCTGAGCAGGCGCTCCGGGGTCAGGGTCTGCTGCGCCGGGCCGTCGAACAGCACCCGACGGTTGAGGCCGGTGACCCGGTCCGCCAGGCGGCCCACGGCCTCCAGGTCGTGCTCGATCCACAACAGGGTGATGCCGCTCAGGCGCCAGTCGTGGAGCAGGCGTTCGAAGACCTGGATGCCGGCCTCGTCCAGGGCCGACATCGGCTCATCCAGTACCAGCAGTTGCGGTGCCGGGATCAGGCCCTGGGCCAGCAGTACCCGCTGGCGTTCACCGCCGGACAGGGCGCCCATGCGCCGCTTGCGCTTGTCCTGCATGCCGACTCGTTCCAGGGCCTCGCCAATGGCCTGGGCGTAGTGCCGGCTGAGGCCGAGAAAGGCCGGGCGGCGCTGGCACATGGCGGCCATGAAGTCGTCCACGGTCATGGGCAGGCCGCGGTCGAACTCCAGGGCCTGGGGCACGTAGCCGATGGTGCCGGGGGCATCCGGCCACTGCAGGCGCAACTGGCCCTGGTGCGGCATCTGCCCCAGCAGGGTCTTGATCAGCGAACTCTTGCCGCCGCCGTTGGGGCCCACCAGGGCGTGTACGCTGCCGGGTTGCACCTGAAAGGCGACGCGATCGAGGATGGTGGTGCGGCCCAGGGTCAGGCTGACCTGGTCGAACTCGATGGCCGGGCCCCGCAGTAGGGTCTCGATGGCGGTCATGCCCCGGCCTCCTGGATGGCCCGGACCACGGTGTCGAGGTTGCCCTTCATTTCCTTCTCGTACTTGTCGGCGCTGTAGTCGCCGTAGGAAATGTGCGACAGCGGGTAGAGCTTGACCCCGGATTCACGCTGGATGGTGTCGACGTAGGTGGAGGGGAAGTCCATCTCCGAGAAGATCACCTTGACGTCCAGCTCGCGCAGTTGGTCGATGGTCTTCTTCAACTGGCTGGGGCTGGGTTCGATGCCGTGGGCCGGCTCCACCACCGCGGTGACTTGCAGGCCGAACTCGCGCAGCAGGTAGTCGTAGGCAGCATGCACCGTGGCCACCCGCAGGTCGGCATTGGGCGCCTGGGTCAGCTTGGCCAGGGCGTCGGCGCGCATCTGCCGCAGGCGCTTGCCGTAGGCGCGGGCGTTCTGGGTGTAGGTCTTGGCGTTGGCCGGGTCCATCTTGCCCAGCTCCCGGGCGATGTTGTTGACCTGGGCGATGGAGGCGCTGATGGAGAGGAAGGTGTGCGGGTTGACCACTTTGCCGGCGCCTCGCGCGGCCACCCCGGTGGCGGCCAGCAGCGGCACGTTTTCGTTGGCTTCGATCACCGGGATGTCCGGGCGCTCGCTGGCGGCGATCATGCGGTCGGCGAAGTCATCGTGGCCCACGCCGTTGAGCACTATCACGTCCAGGGTGCCGATGCGCTTGATGTCCTCGGCCCGGGGTTCGTAGGCGTGGGGGTTGAAGCCGGCGGGAATCAGCGGCACCACCTCGGCCTTGTCACCGACGATATTGGCCACGTAGCTGTAGTAGGGGTGCAGGGTGATGCCGATGCGCAGGCGCTTGGCCGGGTCGGCGCTGGCCAGGGGGCTGAGCATCAGGGCCAGCAGACTGACCAGCAGCACCTGCAGAAAGGGGCGGCGTTGAGATGAAATAGGCATGGGCAAGCGGTCTTCTCTCGGGTGAATGCGAATGATCAGTGGCGATGCTGGCGGGTCACTCCGGCATCGAATTGCGCCACCACCTGTTGCCAGCCGGCGGCGGCCAGTGGTTCGTCGCCCAGGTCAGCGGGCAGGGCGGCGGAAGGGGCGCGGTTGAGCCAGATATCCACCTGGGTGTCATCTTCGGCGTCGATGCGCATCAGAAAGGAGCCGGCCACTTGCGGGTTCTGGCTCAGGCCCAGGTAGGCCTGGTTCTGCACCGTCCAGATATGGCCACCGCGGCTCACCGAGCTGGCGTCCTGGGCGAAGGGCGCGAAGCCTTCGCCGGCCAGTTCCTCGGGGGTCGGCAGGTCCTGGCTTTCGGCGCGCAGCAGGTGGATTTCGTCGAGGGTCACCCGCAGGTCGGCATAGATGCCCTGCTCGCCGGCGCTGAGGTCGCGGCGCGCGTCCAGCTGGTGGCTGGCGACACTGCCGGTCGCGGTTTCTTCGCCGCGCCACAGCACCACGGTGGCAGCCACACTCAGAATCAGTGCACACAGCAACAGCACATAGAGGGTTTCATGGCCGGCGCCGGCGGGGCGCACGACCTGGGTGGTGGCAGGAGTCATGGGGCCTCGATATCCGCTTGGTCGATCTCGACCACGTGGCCGGGGCCCGCATCGAAGAGTACGTAGAACTCGCTGGAAGGTTTCTTGAAGGTCAGGGTCGAGTCGGCCCCCAGCTTGCCCGGCACCAGGATGGTTTCGTCGTAGCCGATCACGTCCAGGGTCACCCCCGGGGCGCCGCTGCCATCGGAAAAACCACCGGTGCAGCGGATCTGCTCGGCGTCTATGGCCTTGCACTCGCACATCGGGTTGTGGGCCAGGGCGCTGTGGCTGAAGGCGCCGCCCAGCAACAACAGGGCCAGGGCGCCAAGGCGCCGTGGGGATACTGCGCAACTCATCGTTTGCCTCCTTGTTTTTCGAGCCAGGCCACGGTGGCGGGTGACGCCTGGCTCAGGGGAATGGATGCCTGGTGCATGCTGCCGTCCCAGCCTTCCATGGTGATCCACAGCTCGGAATCGGCCTTGGTCTTTTCCGGGATGGGCAGGCTGGCGCCCATGCGGTACGGGCTGCCGAAGAAGATCACCCCGGCGGCCCGCAGGCTGCGGGGCTTGCCGATGCGCAGGTAGGTGGCCTTGACCGGCTCGATGCAGGCCTGGCACAGGGCGGCGTTGAAGCTTTTCAGGTAACCGGCGGGGCCATCGCTGCGAGGCGCTTCGTTGCGCATTTCCGCCAGGCGCAGGCTCCAGGGGCCGACCTGGATCTCGCCGATCTCCCGTTCACCCAGGCCGCTTTCGCCGCGAAACAGGGCAACGTCGGCGAAGTATTTGGGCATGAAGCCCAGGGGAATCAGCAACAGCAGGATGTTCAGGTGAAAGCGCCACTTGTGCCAGAGCCGGCTCAGGTTCGAAGGCGCGGCGGCGGTGCTGGTCTGGCTCACAGGGTGCTCTCCGAGGTTTCGGCGCTCATGGCCGGGGCGGGTGCCTGGGCGGGTTTGCTGGCGGGGCGCGCACGGGCGGCCTTTTCTTCGCGCTTGAGGGCGTTGGCGGTGGCCAGGGCGGTGCGTTTGGTCCAGATCAGCAGGCCGCTGAGGACCATCATGCTCAGCACCAGGCCGAAGAAGAACCAGATCAGCTTGATCCAGAGGCCGCCGAAATCACCGGTGTGCAACGGGCGCATGGATTCGGTGACGAACTCCAGGGTGTTGCGGTCCGCCAGCAGGTGCGAGGTGTCCAGGGAGCCGGTATAGGGGTTGATGTTGGCCGTCTGGTACATCAGCGGATACCAGCCGCGGCCGCCGACATACAGGTGGCTGTAGGCGTTGCTCGGCAGGCTGACGAAGCTGATGTCGAAGCCGGGGATTTTCTGTGTGGCAATGCCGATGGCCTGGTCCAGGCCGATCATCGGCGCCGGGCTGCCATCGCCCGTGGTCGGCACTTGCTCGCGGGCGATCACCGGGACCACGGGTTCGCTGGAGATACTGATGTGGTTGTCCGAGAGAATCGCTTCGATCATGAACCAGGTGCCGGTGATGGAGATCACCGCGATGAACCAGATCGACCAGATGCCGCTCAGGCGATGGAAATCACCCCAGAAGATCCGTGCACCGTGGCGCAGGCGCAGGGTCGGCTTGAGAAAGCCTTTCCAGAACTTCTTGTAGACCACCAGCCCGGTGATCAGCGACACCAGCATGGGCAGGCCCAGCAAGGACACCAGGTACCAGCCCCAGCTGTAGCCGTTGGTGAAGGGCACCAGCCACCAGCCGTGCAGGGCGCGGGTGAAGCCCTGGAAATCGAACTGCGGGCTAGTGCCCTGGATCACCCCGGTGTAGGGGTTGACGTAGAGCGTCGGCGAGCGGCCGTCCGGGTAGCTGACACTGACACTCAGGGCGAAGTGGCTTTCATCCGGGGTGACGATGGTGTCCACCCGGGTCTGGGGTTCGGCACGCTTGATGGCCTGGACGATCTGGTCGTAATTCAGCGGTTGTGCGTCATCGCTGGGCTTGCTGGCGCGCACGTCGGGGTTGGCCAGCCACACGATCTCCTGGCTGACCACCGCCAGGGTGCCGGTGACGCAGACAATCAGCACAAAGAACCAGATGGGCAGGGCCAGCCAGCTGTGCACCAGAAACCAGATTTTTGAACGGGACTTCTTCGACATTGAATGGGCGTCTTGATTCGAGGAATGGAGCGGCACTGGAACCCGGGACCGGGCCCGGGACAAAAAGCGCCGGGCATAGCCTGGGCCAACGCGGCCTGCTGCATCTAATTAAGACGAATGAGAATCGTAAATCCCGAAAGGCGATATGAAAGTAAATGTTACGAAGCTGCGAAACCCTCGTGAAAGCCGCTGCTTGACTGGTTTGGTCAATGCCCATGGCCCCGTAGGAGCGGGCTTGCCCGCGAACGGGTCCGCGAGACGCCTTCGCCGGCAAGCCGGCTCCTACAGGGGCAGGCTCAGCCGGCCTGTTGCTGGAACATTTCCCGGGCCCGTCGGCCGATTTCCTCGGCGCTCAATTCCTCCTTGCGGCTGGCGAGGAACCACACATGCCCGAAAGGGTCGCGCAGGCTGCCGCTGCGATCGCCGTAGAACTGGTCCTTGACCGCCGACACTTCGGTGCCGCCCGCGGCGATCGCCTGGGCAAAGCGGCTGTCGACATCTTCCACATACAGGTGCAGCCCGACCGACGTCTTGTGGGCTTCCGGGCTGCCCATCGGGGTTTGTTCGCAAGGGCTGCCGAGCATGATGGCCGAACCGCCGATGCGCAGTTCGGCATGGCCGACCCTGCCGTCGGGCATGTCCAGGCGCATGATCTGCACCGCGTCGAAGGCCTTCTTGTAGAACTCGATAGCCTCGGCGGCGCGCTGGATGCCCAGGTAGGGGGTGACGCCGCTGAAACCTTCGGGAATGGGATTGACGCTCATCAGGGTTTCTCCTTGATCTTGTTGTTGGGGGCGACGCTGACGCCGCGTGGAGCAGGCTTCACTCTATACCCGGGCCCTTGCTTGCCCGGCACGGGCCGACGAGGTGTCGTCCAGGCAACACTGGCCTACTGTTGGCCCATCAACAGCGTTCCAGCAATCTGCCCGGCAGAGGGCCTGATGCCGGGGCGAAATACCCACCCAAGTCCTTGAATTCATGGGGGCAGGCTTTAGGCACAGAAGCTGCAATGAGCGGCAGTCACCTTCATTCGCCCGAGAGCGCCGTATGCCTGCATTGCCTGAATCTGCCGTTTATCCCCTGCACACTCCCGCTGCCCATGTGATCCGCGATGGCGCCGAAGCCCTGGCCGTGGCCCGGCAAGTGGCCGCGATCCTGCTGGAGCAGGACGCCGAGCGCGACCGTACCCGGGAAGTACCGGCGCAGGTGGTCGACCTGTACTCCAACAGTGGCTTGTGGGGCATCAGCGTGCCTCGCGAATTCGGCGGCGCCCAGGTGTCCTATGCGGTGCTGGCCGAGGTCATCGCGATCATTTCCGCTGCCGACCCGTCCCTGGGGCAGATCCCGCAGAACCACTACTGCCTGCTGGAAGACATCCGCCTGCAGGGCACGCCGGAGCAACAGGCGCACTTTTTCGCCCTGGCCCTGCAAGGCCATCGCTTTGCCAATGCGTTGTCGGAAACCGGCGGCAAGAACGTCCAGGACATCCAGGCCACTGTCCGCCGCTCGGGTGACGGTTATGTGATCAATGGCCGCAAGGGCTACTGCACCGGTTCGCTGTATGCCCATTGGCTGGCAGTGCTGGCGCTGGACGAGCAGGGCAGGGGCCAGCTGGCCTTCGTGCCCCGGGGCAGCGAGGGGCTGGCGGTGATCGACGACTGGGACAGCATCGGCCAGCGCACCACCTCCAGTGGCACCGTACTGGCCCAGGACCTCAAGGTGCCGGCCTTCAACCTGTTTCCCACCTACCGTTCCTACGAAAGCCCGACCCTGGCCGGGCCCTTCGCCCAGCTGACCACGGCCGCCATTGACGCCGGGATTGCCCGGGCGGCGCTGCGCGACACCATCGCCTTCGTGCGTGAGCATGCCCGGCCGTGGATCGATGCCGGGGTGGAGAAGGCCAGTGAAGACCCGCTGACCATCATCCAGGTGGGGGCCCTGGACATTCGCCTGGAAGCCGCCGAGGCCCTGCTGGAACGGGCCGGCCTGGCCCTGGACGCGGCCCGCCCGGCACCCGATGAAGACAATGTGGCCCGGGCCTCCCTGGCGGTGGCCAAGGCCAAGGTGCTGACCACTGAAATCGCCATCGAGGCCAGCAACAAACTGTTCGAACTGGGGGGCACCCGTTCCACCCTCAAGCGCCACAACTTCGACCGCCACTGGCGCAACGCCCGGGTGCATACCCTGCACGACCCGGTGCGCTGGAAATACCACGTGGTGGGCAACTGGCTGCTCAACGACATCAAGCCACCGCGCCATGACTGGTCCTGAACCATGGCCGAACTGTTCAAGAACATTTACTGGGCCGATATCGCCCAGGCCTGCGTCGATACCCTGAGCATGCTCGGCGCGGCCCTGGGTTTTACCGTGCTGCTGGGGCTGCCCCTGGGCGTGCTGCTGTTTCTCACCGGCAAGCGCCAGTTGCATGAAGCGGTGGGCCTGTATCGGGTGCTGTCGGTGCTGGTCAACATGCTGCGCTCCTTGCCCTTCATCATCTTGCTGATCGTGCTGATTCCCCTGACCACCTTGCTGGTGGGCACCTCGCTTGGCGTGCCGGGCACCATCCCGCCGCTGGTGGTGGGCTGCACGCCGTTCTTTGCCCGGCTGGTGGAAACCGCCCTGCGGGAAGTGGACCGCGGGGTGGTGGAAGCGACCCAGGCCATGGGCGGCAGCACCTGGCAGATCATTCGCCACACCTTGCTGCCCGAAGCCCGGGGCGGTCTGCTGGCGGCGGTCACGGTGACCGCCATCGTGCTGGTGGACTACACCGCCATGGCCGGGGTGATCGGTGGCGGCGGCCTGGGCGACCTGGCCATCCGCTACGGCTACCAGCGTTTCCAGACCGATGTGATGGTGGTCACCGTGGTCCTGCTGCTGGTGCTGGTGCAGGCCCTGCAGATGACCGGTGACCGCCTGGTGGCGCACTACAGCCGCCGTTGAAGCGATTTATTCGAACCCAACCCGAAACACGGCCCCACGTGCGCCCCACGACGGCTGCCTGCCTCTGCCTTAGGAGCAACCCATGAAGAAGACCCTGGCCGTATTGGCCGCCGTACTGTCCCTGAGCGTCAACGCCAACGAAAAGCTGCTGGTGGGCGCGACCCCGGTGCCCCACGCCGAGATCCTCGAATTCGTCAAACCGCAACTGGCCAAGGAAGGCGTGGACCTGCAGATCAAGGTGTTCACCGACTTCATCCAGCCCAACCAGCAGCTGGCGCTGAAGAACCTCGACGCCAACTACTACCAGTACCGGCCGTTCCTCGATGACTTCAACAAGACCCGGCACACCGACCTGGTGCCCGTGGTGGGGGTGCACATCGAACCGTTCGGCGCCTACTCCACCAGGATCAAGAGCATCGCCGAGCTCAAGGACGGGGCCAGTGTGTCGATTCCCAACGACCCGGTGAACACCGGCCGGGCCCTGGTGCTGCTGGATGAAGCGGGGCTGATCAAGCTCAAGGACCCGAGCAACACCCTGGCCACCCAGCGCGACATTGTCGAGAACCCCAAGCACCTGAAGATCCGTGAACTGGAAGGCGCCTTGCTGGCCCGCTCGGTAAGCCAGGTGGACTTGGCGTTTGTCTTCGCCAACTACGCCCTGGAAGCCGGGATCGATACCAACAGCGCCTTGATCGTGGAGAAGGGCAAGGACCTGTACATCGAATTTCTGGTGGCGCGCCCGGACAACATCAACGACCCGCGGATCCAGAAACTGGCCAAGGCGCTGAACTCCGATGCCGTGCGCCAGTTCATCCTGACCCGCTACAAAGGCCAGATCGCCCCCGGCTTCTGAGCATCTGCCCTCTTGTAGGAGCTGGCTTGCCAGCGAACGAGCCCGCGAGATCGCCTTCGCCGGCAAGCCGGCTCCTACGGGGAGGCGGGTCAGGTGCGCTGTTGCGCCTGCTCCCGGTATTGCTGCTGGGTGTCGTCCAGCAGCACCTCCCTGAGCGGCACCGCCCCTACGGCCAGGGCTTTCTCGATGCTCAGGTCGTCACCACGGGCCGCCAGCAGGGCTTGCAGTCGCTGGAACTCACCGCACCAGATGGTCTCGATGTCTTTGTCGCGCTGGGTATCGCGCTGGGCGCTGAGGGCTACCGCGCGTACCTGCAACCGGCCGTTATCGGCATTGCCGCCCACCTCCACGCCATAACCCGGAGTGGCGCCCTTGCGCAGCACCACCCTGCCGTCCTGGGCCCAGGCGGTGGCCATGCCCTCGCGAACTTCGTAGCCCAGGCTGGCCAACCCTTCGAGTACCGCCTGGCGGCGGGCCAGGGCGGCGTGTTGTTGCAGCTCGGCTTCGATCAGCGCACTGAAACGGGCAATCAGCCCGTCCACTGGCGCCATATGGGCCAGGCTGCATTGGCCGGCCTGGGCCAGCTCGTTCTCGGCGGTTGCGGGGCACAAGGTCGCCACTTCGCTGGCCAGTTCCTCAAGGCGCGCCAGGCGCGCGCGGCGCTCCTGGCTGTCGCGGGTGGCCTGGGCCAGCTCCAGCACCAGGCTGTCCAGCAGCAGGTTGCGCTGCTGCACGCGGGTTTCTGCATCTATCTGGCGCAACTTGGCCAGGTAGGGTTCGGCGCTGGCCTGATCATCGAGGGTCAGCAACTGGGCAATGTGCTGCTCGATGCGTTCCAGTCTGGGTTCCGCTTGCTCATGGGCGGCGCGCCACTGCGCCAGGGTCTGGGTTGGGGTTTCGCCTTGCAGGCGCCGGGCCAGTTGCTGCTGGGCCTCGCTCAGGCCCTGTTCTTCGACTGCCGCCCCCAGGCTGGCGAAACCCTGGGCCAGGATCGACTCCACAGCCGGCACCGGCTGCCCATCGGCAATCGCCCGCAACGGCTCCAGCAATTGGGCTGCGAGCGGCTTGCCTTGCAGGGCGCCCAGCAGGGTGGCGGCGTTTTCCCGCTGGCGGCGGGCCAGTTGGCGCTGTTGCGTGGCTTGCTGCACCGCGCGGTTTTCCCGTTGTTGCAGATCGTCCTTGAGGAACTCGATCTCGATCGGTACCTGCTTTTGCAGGTCCTGCAGGCGATCGGCCTCGATCAATTGGCGCAATTGTTCGAAACGTCCGTGGGTGGCGGCCCGCTCCTGTTCGGTCAGTTGCCCCAGGCGCTGGGCCTGTTCTTCCCAGCGGGCAATCGCCTGTTCCAGGCGCCGCAGGTGACCGGCGCAGATCTCCAGGATTTCTTCACGGGTGACGATACGCACCACTTTCGGGCCGCTCATGGGGTTTGCTCCGTGTCTGCCAGGGCTTGGGGCTGCGTCACCGAATCGGCACCGGCCAGCGGCTGCAGGGCCTGCTCGATGGCGGCCTGCAGGCGAGCGCGCTCGCTTTGCGGGTCGTGGTACCAGGCCTGCGACGAGACCCGGTGCAGGTGGGGAATGGCCCGGCGCAGCACCGAAGGGCGCCAGATTTCCCGGGAGCGAGCGCGGGCCAGGAGGCCGTGGCGCGGGGTATCGCATTCGATGCCCAGGGCATAGAGCCCGGTATCGGGATGCTCGATGGCAAAGTCCAGGCCGAAGGCATCCCCTTCGTTGGCGCTGACCGGGCTCCAGCCCAGGGTACGGATGAACGCCGCCACCGCCTGGGTGAAACCGTCGCTGTGGGCGTTGTGCTGGACCTTTGCATCCTGGCGCTCGGTGACCAGGCGCCCCAGCAGGCTGTGGCCGCTGGCAAACTCCCCGGCCGACAGGGCGCGGGCGTACTCCAGGTAGCCTTGCAGGTAGTCCCGCGGGCTGGCGGGTGGGCGCTGGGTGGTGAGCATGTCGGAGATATCGGCAATCGGCATCGAGGTGATCATCACCACTTTGCGCCGGGCCCGGGTCACCGCCACATTGAGCCGGCGCTCGCCGCCGGTCTGCCCCAGGACCCCGAAGTTGCGGCGGAAGCTGCCCTGGCTGTTACGCCCGAAGGTCGAGGAGAACACGATGATGTCGCGCTCATCGCCCTGGACGTTCTCGACGTTCTTGACGAATACCGACATGTCCTCGCCGTCCTCGCTGCGTTCGCGCTCCTGGCTGTAGGCCGCACGAAACAGCGGGTCCTGCTCGGCGCGCAACTCCAGGCGCTCTTCGATCAGGTCGGCCTGCTTGCGGTTGAAGGTCACCACGCCCACCGAGGGGCGTTCGGCGTAGGGCGCCTGCCAGAGCTCGGCCAGGTAGTCCACCACCCGTTCGGCCTCGTCGGGGTTGACCTGCTGCTGATAGACGCCGTCCACGCGGATCAGCTCCAGCGGCTTGATGGCGAGGATATTGGCCTGGGGATGGCGTACCGGGATGCTCAGGCGGTTGCCGTAGAACGAGGCGTTGGAGAAACCGATCAGCTCGCGGTAGGCCGAGCGGTAGTGGATCTGCAGGGTGGTGGAGGGTAGCGAGCTGCGAGCCAGTTGCAGCAGGTCCGGGCAGTCCTTGATTTCGCGGCGGTTCCAGGTGTCTTCGAAGGCCTCCCGTTGTTCCTCGTCGGCATCGGCGTCCGGCTGGTCGCCATCGAACAGTTCGGCTTCGTCGCTTTCCACCCGGCTGGAGAAGAAGGCGGTGGGCGGCATCTGCTTCTCGTCGCCGCTGACCACCGTGACCCGGCCCCGGTACAGGGTCGGCAGGGCGAACTCCACCGGCATCTGCGAGGCTTCGTCGTAGATCACCGTATCGAACAGCCCGGGCTTGAGCGGCAGCACCCGGCTGGCCACGTCCGGGTTCATCAGCCACACCGGTCGCAGGCTCATCAGCCCCAGGCCGGCGCCCATTTCCATGAACTCGCGCAAGCGTCGCGAACGCCGTCCGGTGAGGCGGGTGACGTCTTCCCATTGTTTGCGGGTGCCCAGGCGCGACAGCTCGATGCCTTCACTGAGCAGTTGGCGGTTGAGGCTGCGCATCTGGGTGTCGGCTTCGCCCAGGCTGGCGATCTTCGCCGCGGTTTCGCTGTGCTCGAGCATCAGCTCGGGTTGGCGTTGTTCGATCTGGCGCTTCCAGCCCAGCCGTGCTTCGCGGTTGAGCATGCGCCGCACCACGGCTTCCAGTTGCTCGGCGGGAATGGCGTCGAGCGTGTCCTGGTAATCGCGCAGGACTACCAGCAACTCCAGGTCCGCCGGCGACAGCTGGCCGGCCCGGGCCCGGAAAGCCTGGTAGGCGCTCAGGGTCGGCAAGGCGTCGCGCAGGCGGTTGAGGGCCGACTGATTGCCCTGGTTGTGCTCCACGCGCTGGCGCAGTTGGCCCAGCAGCTCGGGTTGCAGCCACTGATCCAGGCGCTGCAGGGCATTCAGGCTGTCCTGGCGCACGCTGTGGCGGATAAACGCGGCGTCGTAGCCGGCCAGCAGGCTGTCCAGGGAGCGCCGCTCGCCGGTCAGTACCACCGCATCCAACTGCTCCACCCGGGGGGCTTGCGCCAGGGTCATGGCCAGGGCGCGCATTTCTTGCAGTTGCCCGAGGTCCTGGCGTACCTGCGGCAGCAGGCCCGGGCCGCAATCGCTGGCGATTTGTGCAAGGCTCAGTTGCTGATGCAGGTGTTGCAACTGCGCGCGCAAGGGCCGCCACTGGCTTTCCAGCAGGGCCGCCGCCAGCAGTTCTGGCAGGCGCTGCGGCTGGGCCGCGGCGCCCTGTTCGGCGAGGAAGGCCAGCAACTGGCGCTGGCGGATCAGGCGCAGCGGGTTGAGCCGCGCCAGCCAGGAGCGACCCTGGATAACGGCGCGGGCGCGTTGCTGCAGGGTGCGCAGTTGGGCCGCGGGCAGGGCGCTGAGGCCCGGCGCCAGGTCGGCCTGGTAAGCGGCGGCGTCGCACTGTTCCAGTTGTTGAGCCAGTGCCTGCAGGGCCTGGATCAGCCCGTCGCCTTCTGCGGCCTGGCCGTTGCTGCCACGAAACAGCGGGAGCCAGCGTGCCAGCCGTTGGCGACGCTCATCGTCCAGGCCCAGCAGGCTGTGCAGGTGCTGGTCGAGCCAGGCGCGGTAGGGCGCCGGGTCGTCGACTTCGAAGTCGGCCGGGTGCGCCTGCTGGGTTTCCAGGCGCTGTTCCTCGCAGCTCAGCAGGCGCTCGAAGCCCTGGTTGAACGCTTGCACCGTGGCGGCGTCGGTGGGGAAGGGCTGGAGCTGGGCCAGGGCGCTGTGTTCATAGCGGGCCGGCAGCCACAGGCGGATCAGCGGCGCGCAGGCCTCTTCCAGGCGGGTCAGGCTGGCGATGTCCAGGGCCGCCAGGTGCTGGCGCAATACCGGGACATCCAGGGCCGCTGGCCCCTGTTCCAGGCCGATCAGCTCGCCGATCAACTGGCGGTAGCTCAAGCCACAGTGTTCATCGATGCGGTGCAGGCTCTGGTGGAAGCGATCCAGTTCGCCCTCCAGGGCTTCGATGCGTGCCGCCAGGCGTTCACGCTGGTGCAGCCAGGGTTGCTGGACGGCATCGTCCTTGAACAGGGCCTCAAGCTGTTCGCGGACACTGCGGATCACCGGTTCGCGGTCACGGTTGATGTCGTTGAGCATCACCACCCGGTTGCCCAGGCCTTCTGCCACCAGGCGCTTGTGCACCACTTCCAGGGCGGCGTGCTTCTGGCAGACGATCAGCAGGCTGCGCTGGCGGCCGATGGCGTCGGCCACCATGTTGACGATGGTCTGGCTCTTGCCGGTGCCGGGCGGGCCTTCCACCAGCAGCCCGGGGGCGTGACGGGCCTGGAGCACCGCGGCTTCCTGGGAGGGGTCGCTGGCCACGGTAAAGAAGCGCTGCAGTTCAGGCGCGAGCGCGGTGGCAGCGCTGTCGCCGCTGTCGGGCTCCGCGGGGTTCAGGCGCAGGGCGGTTTCCAGGCCGGTGCCGCCGGGGGGCAGGGCCTTGAGCTGGCGCAGGTCCTCGCCGATGGCCTGGCCCATGAAGGCCACATGGAACAGCACGGCGGCACAGGCCAGTTGATCCTGGTAGGGCTGCACTTCGGTGCTCGGCGGTGGCAGGCTGCCGAGCACCCGGGAGCTGGCAGTGGCCAGCATGCCGAAGGCGTCCATCACGTCGGCGGCCTTGAGCGCCGAACGCCCCAGCAGTTCATCGGCGGCCTTGCGCCAGAGCTTGGCGGCATCGATGCCCAGCAAGGTGTCGAGCCCCGGATTGAGGCGCACCTCTTCACGCTCGCTGTCGAAGACCAGGGCCACCTTGCCGCGGCTGCCGACTTCCAGCAGCAGCTTGACCGGCCACAGCAGCAACGGCGCGATGCGAGTGCGAGTGGTGCCACGCGCGTCCCGGGTCAGGAGGAAGGGGAAGCCCAGGTACAGGCCATCGATCCCGGTGTCGCGCTTGTACAGCGAACTCTGGCGGTACAGGCTGTTGAGCCGTGCATCCAGCTGCAGGTTTTCGGCGAAGCACGCCGGGTCGAGGCTGATGGGCTGGGCGTTGCGCGCCACCAGGTGATCCAGCAGCGCCGGGGCCGGGCTGCGCTCACTGTGCAATTCGTTGAGGTCGACCCGGGCGGTGGTCTTGCCGATGCTCATGCGCACCAGCGGGCCGCGCAGCACCACGCTGGCGACCTTCTTCTCGAAGAAGTCGAGGATCTGCGACACGTAGTGCTGCTTTTGCGGCTCCAGCCACTGCTCTGCGCCGATGGCCAGCAGCACCAGGGCCCTGGCCAGGGGCATGCGGCGTTCCAGGCGGAACTGCTCGGCCCATTCATCGACGCTTGGCACGCCACAACGGGCGAAGCCGCTGATGCGCTCATCGACTTCACGGTACAAGGCCGGGCGCGGCAGCCCCAGCAGGGCACGCGCACTGGCCGCATCGAAGCTCAGGACCACGGCTTCGCGGGCCAGGGTGGCGGCTTCTTCGAGGATCGCGTCCACCGAGCGGAACTGCCCGATGGCGGCGCTGAGCAGCACGATCAGGTCTTCTTCGCTGATGGAGCGGCGGTCCGCCAGGGACAGGATGCCGTTGTGCTCGCTGTCCGGCAGCAGGCGCTGGCGTTCTTCCCACTGTGCGGCCAGACGGGCGCGGGAGCTGGAGAGCAGGTAGATGCGCAGTTGCTCCTCGTCCAGTTCGATGGCCTGGTGCTGGGCGCGCTGGCGTACCTGTTCGGCCCGCAGCTTGAGCCGCGACAGCCAGTGCTCGGTCTCCAGGCGTTCCAGCAGGTCCGGGGCCGGGCCGCTGATCAAGCGGTAACCGTCCAGGGGATGCTCCAGCAACCAGCCGGGGGTGACGATCTCGCCGCGCTGGATCAGGGGCATTTCCGGGTTCAGCAGTTTCAAGGCGAGCATCAGCCGGGTGTCATCGTCCAGCCCTTCGTGCTGGGCCACCTGGCGCAGGCCCGCCAGCTGCCGTGCGGGCAAACCGGCCTGTTCGGCCCAGGTGACGATCACCCCGCGCAGCAGATGATCCAGGGCCTGGGGCCAGTGTTCGACTTCGGCGGCAGCCAGGGCGAACGGCCCTGGCCGGCGAAAGCGCCGGCTGCCCAGGGCGATGCTGGCGCCTTCCTCGGCGTCCTCTTCACTGGCGACCGAGGCCGGGACGCTGGGGCTTTCGCCCTGGAGCCAGGCCTGCACCTGAGGCCATTGCCAGCGCTGGTGGCGGTCCCGGGCCAGCAGGCCGCGCAGCAGCAGTTCCAGGCGCGGGTCGAGGTCATCCGGCAGCAGCACGCCGTTGGCCAGAATGTGAATCAGGTAGGCGTTGGCATTGATGCCGGCGAAGCATTCTCCCTGGGTCAGCTGTTCCAGCAGGATCATCCCCAGGCTCCACCAGTCGGAGGCCGCGGCCACGCCCCCGGCAATGGCTTCGGGGGCCATGTAGCGGCTGGTTTCCAGGGGCGAGACGATGTCCAGGTCGAACTCCGACAGCCGCGCCGAACCGAAGCCGCTGATCACCAGGTCCAGGGGCTCGCGGCTGCGCACCAGCAAGGTGGCCGGGCGCAGGTCGCGGTGGCGCAGGCCGGCTTCGCTGAAGGCATGCAGGGCCTGGCCCAGTTCACGGACGATGTGCTGCACCGCGGCCCTGTCGCTGACCACGATCCCCAGGTCGGCCAGGGTGCCGCCGGTGAGTTCTTCAGCCACTTCGAAGGCGCGCTCGTCCCAGCGGCCGGTGAGGATGATTTCCGGCACGTGTTCCCGGGGCAGGCGCTTGAGGGCTTCGTACACCGATGGGTCGGGTTCGGCGCCGGCCTGGTACAGGGTCAGCACCGCCTGGTGCGCGGTTTCCCGGTGCTCGGCGATAAAGCGCTCGCGCACGCCGCCGCTGCTGATCTGGCGCAGGAGGCGCCAGCCTTCGATCACGGTTTCACTGTCGGCGGCTGGGGGCGCGGCGGGTGGCTGTTGCTCCGGGGCGAGCGGGTCGGCGCCGCAGACCAGGCACATCAAGTCGCCGTCCACCATGGCATGACCGTTGCCGCAGAGCAGGGGGGAGCCGCTGTCCGCCGCGACCGGGGGCTGCGGCTCAAGCGCTTCGAGGGTGACTACCGGTTGTGGGCGCCAGCCTTCGGGATGAATCGCTTCGGCGGAAAGTTCCCAGCCGCAGGCCCGGTTGTCTACCTGGCCTTCACAGAAAATTTCGGCCAGTGGGCGTTCAGTCTGGCAATTGGGGCAAAAACGTATCATCGGTAGCGGTTCCGGTTAACGGCGGCGTGAGGTGTGGGCGCTGATCTGGAGTTGGTGGCCCTGGTCGTGCAGCAGGTCGCGCAGACGCAGCACGTCGTCACGCCGGGGAATTCCAGCCATCCAGACACTGCCGTCGTCGTCGAACATCACATCCAGCGCGCGGTCTTCGTGGTGCAGCGGGCGCTGGTAGGTGGACAGACGCCGGCGGCCCAGCTCGGTCAAGAAGATCAGGCGCTGGTTGTCGCTGCCCCGTAGGACCAGCGTTTGCGCCTGTTGTTGCTCGAAGGGGTCGCAGATCAATGCATCCAGCAGGCCTTCGGCTTGTTGCAATAGCGGTTGCAGGGTTTCCAGGGAGTGGCCGCTGTAGACCAGGATGTCGACCCCGGTGCGCTCGCGCAGGCCTCGAAGCAGGGCCAGCAGCGCCTCGGGCTGGTCGAAGGGCTCGCCGCCGGACAGGGTGATGCCTTCGGCCCGGGCCAGCCAGGGTTGCAGGTCGTCCAGCACCTGGGCCAACGGCAAGGGGTGCTTGCCCGGCCCCCAGGTGTCCGCGGAAATGCAGCCTGCACAGCGGATGCTGCACCCCTGGAACCACAGGCCCAGGCGCTGCCCCGGCCCCAGGGTGGTGACCGGGAAGTGCACCCGCGACAGGCTGATGTTCACGAGGCGCGGGCAAGCAGTTGCAGGCCGCCGGCCTGCAGTTGGCGGATTTCGAAGGATTGGCCGGGCTGCGCATCCTGGTCGAACAGGGCCCGGGCCAGGGGGTTGAGCAGGTGCGCCTCCAACTGGTTGCGAATGCCCCGGCCACCGTTGGACAGGTCCTGCAGGCACAGCTGGCGCAGGTTGTGCAGCGAGTCGTCATCGAGCTGCACATGCAGGGCCTGGGCCGCCAGGTCGGCGAGGATATTGCCGACCATCTGCTGGAAGATCTGCTCGGCGATGTCCGGGCGGATGAAGTCGAAGACGATGATGTTCTCGCCGATCCGGTTGAGGATTTCCGGGCGGTTGAGCACCAGTTTGAAATAGCGCTCGATCTCGCCCTGGACCTTGCCTTGCACCGCTTCGAAGGCTTCGCCGGGCTGGACGTTGGCGACTCGCTCGCCGTTGTCGCCCTGGCGGTAGATGCCCAGGTTGGAGGTGAAGACGATCAGCGCCTCGGAGAAGTACACCCGGTCGCCCCGGCCTGAGGTAAGCACACCGTCATCAAGGATCTGCAGGAACTTGTCGAGGATCCGCGGGTGAGCCTTTTCGATCTCGTCGAACAGCACCACGCTGAAGGGTTTTTCGCGGATCGCATTGGTCAGTTCGCCGCCCACGTCGTAGCCGACATAGCCGGGTGGCGCGCCTACCAGGCGCTGGTCCGCGTGTTCGGCGCTGAATTCCGACATATCGAAGCGGATGTACGCGCTTTCATCGCCAAACAGCAGGCTGGTGATAGTCTTGGCCAGTTCGGTCTTGCCGACCCCGGTGGGCCCGGCAAGAAAGGCCACGCCCCGGGGCCGGTTGCCCTTGCGGCTGGCGCCGACCCCGGTCATGGCGCGCTTGACGATATCCAGCATGTGGGTCACGGCGTGGCCCTGGCCCTTGACCCGCTGGCGAATGAAGCTGTCGGCCTGGCGGATGCGCTGGCGGTCGATCTTCAGCCAGGGGTCTTCGGTGACCCCGACTTTATAGCGGCGTACGGCATCGCCGATGCGTTCCATGGCCAGGCCTTCGACCCGGGCCAACTGGACGATCGCGTTGAGGTCGAGCAGCAGCAGGCCCTCGGTGTTTTCGACGAAGGCCCGCACCGCGCTGTCGCGGCTTTCTTCGCTGGCCTCCTGGGCGCCGGGCAGGCCGCGCAACAGTGCCGGAGCCAGGGCCTGGCGGGCCTGCTGGTCGGGTTTGGACACGGGAATGGGCCGCAGGCGTGGGTTGTCGATCAGCATCCAGTCGGGCAGGTCGCCTTCCTTTTCCACCACCCAGAGAATGCTGTTGAAGAACGGCGTGCGCTGTTCCCCGGCCGGGCGGCTGCGGGCCTGGTGGGACAGCACCAGGGCCTGGGTGAACAGCTGGTGTTCTGCGGCGCTCAGGGCGTCGTTGCGGATCACCAGGCGTGAAGCGAAATCGACAATCAGGGCCAGGGGGGCGCCTTGGCGCTCCACCAGGCGCGGCAAGGTGGCCGACAACAGGTCGAGGCCGGCCGGCGCGGCCCCGTCCACCGGGGTCAGGCCCAGCTCGCGCAGCAGGTTATCGGCCTGGGCCGGCTCGCTGCCGGGGGCCAGCAAAACCCTGAGGCCGCCTAGGGGATCCCAGCTCAGCACCTGGGCATAGCCGGCTGCCAGCAGTTCATCGCGCAGGTTGAGGTTGAAAGGCTGGGGGGTGATGACCCCGGGGGCGACCTCACTGGCCTGCAGGTCACGGACGTTACCGGACAGTACGAACTGGCTTTTCAGTGGGAGAAAGCGCAGCAGATCGCGCAGCCAGCGTGGCTTTTCGAAAGTGGCAGTCCTTGGCATGGAAGCGGAGCTCGTCGTAGGAAGCAGGACGCGACATTAGCATAGGGACGTTTTTACTTACGATGCTCCACAGGCTTTCTTACCTGTCAGCGCTGAGCGGGAATCCGGCTTGCGAGGGAAGAGACCCGTGAGATCGCCTTCGCCGGCAAGCCGGCTCCTACGGGTATGAAGGCGATGTGGCTGTAGGAGCTGGCTTGCCAGCGAAGAGGCCCGAGAGTCAGCCTTGGCCGGCAAGCCGGTTCCTGCGAGGGAAGCCGGCTACGGGGTGTCGGTGGCGGCGTCGGGCTCCAGCAGGCGGGCGCCCGGGCCGGCGTCTCCCAGGGCATCTCCATAGTTGCGCAGCGGGCACCCTTCCATGGACAGGCAGCCACAGCCAATGCACTGGTTCAGCCGCTCGCGCAGCAGGCTCAGTTGGCGGATGCGTTCGTCCAGTTCGCGGCTCCACTGTTCCGACAGGCGCTGCCAGTCCGCGGCAGTGGGCGCGCGGTCAGCGGGCAGGGTCGCCAGGGCCTGGCCGATCTCTGCCAGGGGAATGCCCAGGCGCTGGGCCACCTTGATCAGCGACACCCGGCGCAGCACCGAACGTGGGTAGCGGCGCTGGTTGCCCGCGTTGCGATGGCTGTGGATCAGGCCCTTGGTTTCGTAGAAATGCAGCGCGGTGACGGCTACGCCACTGCGGGCCGACAGTTGGCCGACGCTCAGCTCTTTATGACGGGAGTCGGGTTCGATCATCAGTGGACCTCGGGAGGAAAAATACGCTTGACCTTGACTTAACTAGAGGTTTTACCCTGCGGCGCATTCAACAGCAATATTCTGTTTGCCCCCAGTGGAGAGTGATCCATGAGCGCCTTTGAAAAGACCCGCAGCTTTACCCAATTGATCGAGTTCGAGATCGAGCCCCATCAGCAACAGGCCCTGGTATCGGCCCTGGCCGAGCAGACCGAGCGCTTGGCCCAGGGCTATGGCGGTTTTCTGAGTGCCAGCGTGCAGGCCAGTGACGATGGCCGGCGGGTGCTCAATTACCTGCAATGGCAATCCCGGGAAGCCGGCGAAGCGGCGTTCCGGCGCTTCGAGAACGGCGAGCAGGATTTCTGGCAGTTGATCCTCGCCCACCAGGCCAAGACCGTGACCTTCGGTTCATTCCAGGTGCGCAGCAGCATCGCCCGTAGCCACGACAATGCCTTGCACTGCGACCTGCCGGGCTAGATCGACAGTTGCAGGGTGCGCTCGTTGGGCGCATCGATCGGGCGCCGCTTGTTCACCGCCAGTTCGCCGATCTTGATCAGCCGGGTCCGGGTGACGTTGCGACTCAGGCCCAGCAGGTTGGCGGTGTGCACCTGGTTGTAGTGGCTGAAGCGGTAGGCCGCGCGCAGCAAGGCATCCTCGACCTTTTCGTGCAGGGCCCCGGCCTGTTCGGCGAAGAGTTTTTCAAAGGCCCGTTCCAGCAGGGCCTCGGCGGAGTCGTCGTGGCTCGGGTGGCTGTCGTCGGCGCGTTCGATGCGCATGTTCGACAGGCGCAGGTCGTCGCGCTGGATCACCCCGTTGCGGCAGATCAGCAGGGTGTGGTGGATGACGTTTTCCAACTCGCGGATGTTGCCCGGCCAACTGTAGCTCTTGAGCTTGTGCTCGGCCTCGGGGCTGATGCTGATGCTGCCGTAGCCCAGGCGCTGGCTGTAGGCCTCGATGAAGTGCCGGGTCAGCGGCAGGATGTCGCCGGGGCGCTCGCGCAGCGGGCTCAGTTCCAGGCTGACCACGTCCAGGCGGTAATACAGGTCTTCGCGAAAATGCCCGGCGTTGATGGCCTTTTCCAGTTGCACGTTGGTGGCGGCCAGTACGCGCACATCGATGGGAATGCTCTTGCGCGAACCCAGGCGCACCACTTCGCGCTCCTGCAGCACCCGCAGCAGCTTGACCTGGATGGCCATGGGCAGGTCGCCGATCTCGTCGAGGAACAGGGTGCCGCCGTCGGCCTCTTCGAACCACCCGGCCTTGGCGCTGAGGGCACCGGTAAAGGCGCCTTTCTCATGGCCGAACAGTTCCGCCTCCACCAGGGATTCGGAGAAGGCACCGCAGTTCACCGCCACGAACGGTCGGTTGCGCCGGGCACTGAGGTTGTGGATATGGCGCGCCACCAGCTCCTTGCCGGTCCCGGTTTCGCCAATGATCAGCACGCTGGCTTCGCTCGGTGCCACCTGTTGCAGGTGCGCCAGCAGGGCCTGGGATTTCGGGTCCTCGAACACCTGGGCGGTGGCGCGGATCGAGGTCGCCAGGGCGGGCGAAGGGGGTAGGGTCAGAAGCTGCATCGGCACTCTCCGTCGAACAGAAGGCTAGGAGTAGAAAGTCGGGGTTGGCAGGGACTGGTTCAGCGCCCAGTCGCCCAGCTCATGAAGCTTGTAGTCCAGCGGGTCGTGCAGGGTCTGGGTGCGCAGGTTGCGCCAGTGCCGGTCCAGGCCCAGGGAGGCGTGGGTCGAGCGCGCGCCGGTGACTTCGAACAGGCGGCTGCACAGCTCCAGGCCCTGGCGGCTGGCGGCGACCTTGGCGGTGGCGATGGCCGTGGCCAGGTGCCCGCGCTCTTCGGCGCTGAGGGCCGGGCCCTTGGCCCAGGCCTGGTCCAGCAGCGCGGCGGCCCGCTCCACCAGCAGGCGGATGCCTTCCAGGGCGACCCAGAATTCGCCGTAGTGGCTGAGTATGTAGGGGTCCTGGCGCACGTCCTGGGCGCTGGACTTATGCCAGACCCGGGTTTCGCCGAGGGTGTACTGCCGGGCTTCTTCGAAGGCGCCTTCGGCGATGCCGAGGAACATGTGGGTGAAGGTCAGTTGGGCGATCAGCGGGCGCAGGCAGGCGAATGGTGTGCTCAGCGGGCCGGGGTCCAGCAGCAGTTCCGACTCCTCCACCCGTACCCGTTCGAAGGTGGCGCTGCCGCTATCGGTCTGGCGCTGGCCGATGTTGTTCCAGTCGTGGTGCAGGGTGATGCCGCTGCGGCCGCTGGGGATCGCGGCGATCAGCAACTTGCCGCCATTGCTTTCATCCACTGCCGAGGCAATGAGCATTTCCGAGTCGCTGGCACCGGAGCAGAAGCTCTTCTTGCCGGAAAACTCGCGCCAGCCCCCCAGGTTCCGGACCACGGTGCGGGTGTCCAGTGGGTTCAGGGCGTTGCCCCAGAACCAGTTCTTGCGTGCGGTCTGTTCGAACCAGGGTTGCCACTGTTCGGGTTTGGCAAACAGGCGCACGGTGGCCAGCATCAGGTGGTGGAAGCCGAAGACATGGGCGATGGAGCTGTCGACCCGGGCGAATTCGCGGACGATGTTCAGCGTCTCGCTCCAGGGCGCGCCGAGCCCGCCGAACTGGCTGGGAATGCTCAGGGCCAGCAGGCCGCTTTGGCGCAGCGCGTCACGCTCGGCCTTGGGGGTGCCGCCGCGCTCGTCGCGTTCGACGGCGGTCAGGGCAAACTCGGCGGCCAGTTGGCGGGCGGTCTGCAGGGGGGACAACAGGGCGCTTTGCGGTTTGGCAGTCACGCGGTGTTCCTCGTTCGTGGCCGTTGTGGCGGCCGGGAAAAGGTGCTGCGAGCTGCAGGAGCTGGCTTGCCAGCGAAGCGGGCCGGAAGATCGCCTTCGCCGGCAAGCCGGCTCCTGCAACAGCATTGGGGATTTCAGCGGCTGTTGGGCAACACGTCGTTGGCGATCATTTCGCCGAACGGCCCGGTGAGGTTGGTGACACCGCGGCCGGCCAGGCTGGCATAGGGCTCCGGCAGCAGCGGGAACACCAGCTCGGCGAAGCGATAGGCTTCTTCCAGGTGCGGGTAGCCGGAGAAAATGAAGCTCTCGATTCCCAGGTCCGCGTACTCCTTGATGCGCTCGGCCACTTGCTGCGGGTTGCCCACCAGGGCGGTACCGGCGCCACCGCGCACCAGGCCGACCCCGGCCCAGAGGTTGGGGGCGATCTGCAACTGGTCGCGGCGCCCGCCGTGCAGCGCTGCCATGCGCCGCTGGCCTTCGGAGTCGAAGCGGGAAAAGGACTGCTGGGCGGCGGCGATGGTGTCGTCGCTGATGTGCTCGATCAGCTTGTCCGCGGCTTTCCAGGCTTCGTCCTCGGTCTCACGCACGATCACATGCAGGCGGATGCCGAACTTCACCGTGCGGCCCTTGCGCGCTGCACGTTCGCGTACGTCGGCCAGTTTCTGCGCCACCGCCGCCGGTGGCTCGCCCCAGGTCAGGTAGACATCCACCTGGTCCGCCGCCAGTTCATGAGCGGCCTCGGAGGAACCGCCGAAGTACAGCGGCGGGTAGGGTTTCTGCACGGGCGGGTAGAGCGCCTTGGCGTTCTGCACATGCAGGTGCTTGCCTTCGAAGTCCACGGCTTCGCCTTGCAGCACCCGACGCCAGATCTGCAGGAATTCGTCAGTGACTTCATAGCGTTCGCTGTGGCTGAGGAAGCTGCCGTCGCCGCGGTTTTCGTCCGGGTCGCCGCCGGTGACCACGTTGATCAGCAGGCGGCCGTTGGACAGCCGGTCCAGGGTCGCGGCCATGCGCGCGGAAACCGTGGGGGAGATGATCCCCGGGCGGATCGCCACCAGGTAGCGCAGGCGTTCGGTCAGGGGCACCAGGGCCGAGGCGATCACCCAGGAGTCTTCGCAGGAGCGCCCGGTGGGAATCAGCACACCGTGGTAGCCCAGGCTGTCCGCGGCCTGCGCCACTTGCTTGAGGTAGTTGAGGGTGACCGGGCGCGCGCCCTGGGCAGTGCCGAGGAAATGGCCGTCGCCGTGGGTCGGAAGAAACCAGAACACATCCATGACAGCTCCTCAGGCGATTTTCAGCAGGTGGGTCGGGTGGGCGCGAAACAGCGGCGCGGCCCGTTCGGCGGCGAGCTGGATGCGCGCTTTGAGCAACTCGCTGGTGATCTGGTAATTGCTGAAGTCGGCCTCGGTGGCGTACACGCCGATCGGCAGGGTCAGGGCCTGGAAGAAACTGAACAGTGGGCGTAGCTGGTGATCCAGAACCAGGGCATGGCGTTCGCTGCCACCCGTCGCGGCCAGCAGCACCGGGGTGTCGATCAGGGCATTGAGATCGATCAGGTCGAACAGGTGCTTGAGCAGGCCGGGATAGGAACCGCGATACACCGGGGCGGCGACGATCAGCAGGTCGGCGTTCTCGATGGCCTGGAGTTCGGCTTCAACCTCGGCCGGCAGTTCCTGGCGCGACAGGGCGGCACCCACCGGGCGGGCGATATCCCCCAGTTCGATCAGGTGGGCGTTGAAGGACAGGTGCCCGGACAGTTCAGCCAGCAGGGCCTGGGTCAGCACCAGGGTGCGCGATGGGCGCCAGGTTCCACCGGAAAGGGCTACGACGTTCAAGGGGCGGGACATGATCAGTTCCTTTTTAAACAGTGGCTCAACGAGCAGTGGCAGGTCCCGGGCTCTGGAGCAAGAGCTGTACCAAAGACTTGCAGCCCTTGTACGGCGTGGTTTTGCGCTGATCTGCAGTTGCCGGGGGCTGTTGCCCAACCGCTGTTTTGTTGATCGGCTGTTGCCTGGCCAACAGTTGCTCTGGCAACAGTTGGCGGGCGAGATGGGACTGTTATAAAGGCTTGTTGTTATTCCTCAAAAGAGCTTGTTTCCATATTTATAGAGTTTTATGGAATATAAAGGTGCGCAGCCCCCTGGCCTTGGAACGATCGATAGCCACTATCGAGCAGGGTGATTTTTGCCGCTGATGGCGCGCGAGTAGCCTGTGTCCATTGTTCGCAACCCGCCCCAGGTGCTCGCCATGAAGGCTTTCTCTGCTGTCTTGCTGTTGTTGGTTTCCAGTGTGCTGGCCGGTTGTGCCAGCCCCGGTGCACCGGAGTTGCGGCCCTATACCGCGCAGGAAACCCGGGAGCTGGCTATGGAGGCGTTGAACCGGCGCGGTTTGTCCTTCGATGAATACCAGCAGAAAAAGGCCGAGTTGCTGGGCCGCCCGGCGAGCTTCGACAGCCAGGGTGAAATGAGTGCACAGCGCAATTTCAGTCGCCATCAACCTGCCAGTTGAGAAGAACTGTACTGGTCCAAGTTTTCAGCAACTGTCCGTGGGTTTCAGCCTGAGGCTGGGTTAGGGTCGAGGCCTGATCGACCTGCCCCGGACCTTGCCCCCATGAGCCTTTCCCCTGACCTGCTGTTGGCCTTCGCCCTGTTTGCCCTGGTCACTTCCATCACGCCCGGCCCCAACAACACCATGTTGCTGGCCTCGGGGGTGAACTTCGGCTTCAACCGTTCCATTCCCCACATCCTCGGCATCAGCTGCGGCTTCTTTGTCCTGGTGCTGGCGGTCGGCCTGGGCCTGGGCGCGGTGTTCGAGGCCTACCCGCTGCTGTACAGCGTGCTGCGCTACGTTGGCGCAGCGTACCTTCTGTACCTGGCGTGGAAGATTGCCCGTTCCGGGCCGCTGTCCGATGAACAGCAGCACCACGGCCGGCCGCTGGGCTATTGGGGCGCCGCGGCGTTCCAGTGGGTCAATCCCAAGGCCTGGGTCATGGCAGTGGGGGCCATCAGTACCTATACCCCGTTGCAGGGCTACTTCACCAATGTGCTGGTGATTGCCGCGGTGTTCGCGCTGATCAATGCGCCCACGGTGAGCCTCTGGGCTGCGTGCGGCAGCTTGCTGCGCAATGTGTTGCGCAACCCGCGCTGGTTGCGCCTGTTCAATCTGTTGATGGCCGCCTTGCTGGTGCTTTCCCTGGCACCGCTGTTGTTCGAAAAGATGAGTTGAACGGCGCTTCATGGCGCTGCCTCGAGCCTGTAAGCTGCGATGCAGGAGCGTTCCTACGCACTTTTAAACGAAGATGTTCTTCTTTAACTGCATCCGATCGGGTATTGCTCAAGGCCAGCATTTGCCGCGCCGCCTATGCACAGCGCGTGGCTGCTTCGCCTTTTTGCCAGCATATGCCGACCCTGGAACAAGCTCTGCGGGTTTTCAGTCATGAACAAGCGTCCTCTTTATTTCGACTACGCCGCCACCACGCCGGTGGATGAGCGAGTCATTCAGGTCATGCTGGAGTGCCTGGGTTTCAACGCCCATTTCGGCAATCCGGCGTCCAGTTCACACGCCTTTGGCCGGGAAGCGCGGGGTTACGTCGAGCGCGCCCGGCAACAAGTGGCACAACTGGTCGGCGCGCAGCCCGAGCAGATTGTCTGGACCTCCGGCGCTACCGAATCCAACAACCTGGCCCTCAAGGGGGTGATGCAGGCCCGGGGCGTGAGCGGCGGCCATGTCATCACCAGCCAGATCGAACACAAGGCGGTGCTCGACACCGCCCGGCAACTGCAGGAGGCCGGGGTCGCAGTGACCTACCTGGTGCCGGATGCCGATGGCCTGATCACCGCGCAAGCGGTCAGCGAAGCCCTGCGCGACGACACCTTCCTGGTGTCGCTGATGCTGGTGAACAACGAACTGGGCACCCTCAACGACATTCTGGCCATTGGCCAGGTGGTGCGTGAGCGTGGCGCCCTGTTGCATGTGGATGCCGCCCAGGGTGCGGGCAAGGTGGCCATCGATCTGGCCCGGTGGCCGGTGGACCTGATGTCGTTCTCGGCCCATAAGCTATATGGCCCCAAGGGCATCGGCGCGCTGTATGTCGGGCCGCGGGCGCAGCAACACGTGCAGGCGCAGATTCATGGCGGCGGCCATGAGGGCGGCTTGCGCTCCGGAACCCTGGCCACCCACCAGATCGCGGCCATGGGCGCCGCCTTCGCCCTGGCCGGCGAACTGTTCGAGGAAGAAACCGCCGCCATCGTGCGTCTGCGCGGGCGCCTGCTGGAGCAACTGGCGGGTATCGCCGGCCTGCGCTTGAATGGCAGTGTCACCCAGCGCATTCCCCACACCCTGAGCCTGACCTTCACCGAGGGAGGTTTTGATGGGGCGGCGTTGGGCGCGGCCCTGGCCTTTTCCGCGACTTCGGCCTGCAACTCGGCAAGCAATGCGCCTTCCCATGTATTGCTGGCGCTGGGGCATGATGCCGGGCAGGCCGCGCGGACCATCCGCTTGAGCCTCGGGCGTTTCACCTGCGAACAGGATGTGGATCGCGCCGCTCAACTGATCCAGGCGGCGACCGCCTCAGCCCCTGCGTTCTGGGCCACAACACAACCTTGAGGGTCGAGTGACTTCGATCTTCCATAACAATGATTAAGCCGGTTAAGGAGACACAATGAGTACCCAGCCTTCGACCAATGGAGTGGTCCCCCAGCGCTTGGCGCATGTCCGTCAGCTGATGAGCCGCGAAGGCATTCACGCCTTGCTGGTGCCCTCGGCCGACCCGCACCTGTCGGAATACCTGCCGGGCTACTGGCAAGGGCGCCAGTGGCTATCGGGGTTTCATGGGTCGGTCGGGACCTTGATCGTGACCGCTGACTTTGCCGGCGTATGGGCCGACAGCCGTTACTGGGAGCAGGCCACCAAGGAACTCAAGGGCAGCGGCATCGAACTGGTGAAGTTGCAACCGGGCCAGCCCGGGCCCCTGGACTGGCTGGCCGAGCAGACCCCGCAAGGTGCGGTGGTGGCGGTGGACGGCGCGGTCATGGCCTTGGCTTCGGCCCGTACCCTGGGCAGCAAGCTGCAGGAACGCGGGGCCAGCCTGCGTACCGATATCGACCTGCTACAAGAAGCCTGGAACGACCGCCCGTCATTGCCTGATCAACCGGTCTATCAGCATCTGCCGCCCCAGGCCACCCAGAGCCGGGTCGAGAAGCTTGCGGCGTTGCGCGAAACCCTCAAGGAGCGCGGCGCCGACTGGCATTTCATCGCTACCCTCGATGACATTGCCTGGCTGTTCAACCTGCGCGGCGCCGATGTGTCCTTCAACCCGGTGTTTGTCTCCTTTGCCCTGATCAGCCAACAGCAGGCGACCTTGTTCGTGGCCTTGAGCAAGGTCGATGAGGCATTGCGCGCGCAACTGGAGATGGATGGCGTCAGCCTGCGCGACTATTCAGAGGTGTCCGCGGCCTTGCAGGCAGTGCCGGAGGGCGTAGCGTTGCAGATCGACCCGGCGCGCGTCACCGCGGGCTTGCTGGAGCACCTGAACCCCGGGGTGAAGCTGCTGGAGGGGCTCAACCCCACCACCCTGGCCAAGTCGCGCAAGAGCCTGGCGGACGCCGAGCACATTCGCCAGGCCATGGAGCAGGATGGCGCGGCGCTCTGCGAATTCTTCGCCTGGCTGGACAGCGCCCTGGGGCGTGAACGCATTACCGAACTGACCATCGATGAGCGCCTGACGGCCGCCCGTGAGCGGCGCCCGGGTTATGTCTCGCTAAGCTTCAATACCATTGCTGCGTTCAACGCCAACGGCGCCATGCCCCATTACCACGCCACGCCTGAAGAGCATGCGGTGATCGAGGGGGATGGCCTGTTGCTGATCGATTCCGGCGGCCAGTACCTGGGGGGCACCACCGATATCACGCGCATGGTGCCGGTGGGGACGCCGAGTGCCGAGCAGAAGCGCGATTGCACCCGGGTGCTCAAGGGCGTTATCGCGCTGTCCCGGGCGCAGTTTCCGCGGGGCATTCTGTCGCCGTTGCTGGATGCCATCGCCCGGGCGCCGATCTGGGCCGAGGGTGTGGACTACGGGCACGGCACCGGGCATGGCGTCGGTTATTTTCTCAACGTTCACGAAGGCCCGCAGGTGATTGCCTATCAGGCCGCAGCGACGCCGCAGACCGCGATGCAACCGGGGATGATCACTTCGATCGAACCCGGGACCTACCGCCCTGGCCGCTGGGGCGTACGAATCGAGAACCTGGCGCTCAACCGTGAGGCGGGCAAGACCGAGTTCGGTGAGTTTCTGAACTTCGAAACCCTGACCTTGTGCCCGATCGATACCCGTTGCCTGGAGCCATCGCTGCTCACCGAGGATGAGCGCGAATGGTTCAACGGCTATCACGCCGAAGTCCGCCGGCGCCTCAGCCCGCTGCTGGAGGGCCCGGCCCTGGAGTGGTTGCAGGTTCGTACTGCGGCTATCTGAGCAAAGATGTCACCCGCGCAAGGCGGGTGACGTCACGCGATGGGTTCCTGGCAATGGCGCGGCCGCTGCCAGGGACAGGGCAGGTTACTGCGCGTTCAAGGCTTCGCGGACGAAATCCAGGCGGTCCTGGCCAAAGAACAGTTCGTCTCCCACGAACATGCTGGGCGCGCCGAACACACCTTTTTGCAACGCCTGTTCGGTCTTGTCCTTGAGGGCGGCCTTGACCTCTTCGTCATTGCTCAGGTCGAGGATCTGCTGCGGGTCGAAGCCACCTTGCTCCAGGACCTGGGTGATGGTGGCCGGGTCGTTGAGGTTGCGTTTGTCCACCCAGAGCGCGCGGAACAGGCAGTCGAGGAATTCACCGAAACGTTCCGGCAGGTGCAGTTGTACCCCGGTGGTGGCGCGCATCAGCAGCAGGGTATTGATGGGAAAGTGCGGATTGAAGTTGAGCTCCACCCCATAGCGCCGGGCAAAGCGCGCCAGGTCGTGCAGCATGTACCGGCCCTTGGCGGGAACACTGATGGGGGAAGCATTGCCGGTGGTCTTGAAGACCCCGCCCAGCAGCATGGGCTGATACACCAGCTGGCTATCGGTTTCGACGCAGATTTTTGGCAGTTGGGTATAGGCCAGGTATGAGGTCGGGCTACCCAGGTCGAAGAAGAACTCCACCTTTTTGCTCATGTTTCAGACTCCTTGATTGTTGTTATTGGAGAAGGCCTTACCAGCGTTCGTTCCACGGGCGCAGGTCCAGCTCGAAGGTCCAGGCGTCCCGGGGCTGGCTGTGCAGGTACCAGTAGTTTTCGGCGATATGCTCGGGGTTGAGGATGCCGTCCTGGTCCTTGAGGGCGTATTTTTCGGGAAAGCTGGTACGGATGAAATCGGTGTCGATGGCACCGTCGACGATGACATGGCCGACATGGATGTTCAGGGGGCCCAGTTCCCGCGCCATGCTCTGGGCCAGGGCGCGAATGCCGTGCTTGGCCCCGGCGAAGGCGGCAAAGCCGGCGGCACCGCGTACGCCTGCGGTGGCGCCGGTGAACAGAATAGTGCCGCGTTGGCGTTTGGCCATGCGCTTGGCCACTTCCCGGGCATTGAGAAAGCCCGAAAAGCAGGCCATTTCCCAGATCTTGAAATACTTGCGTGCGGTTTCTTCAAGAATGCTGCAGGGCACATTGGCGCCAATATTGAAGACAAAGGCCTCGATAGGGCCGATCTGGGTTTCGATCTGCTCGATCAGCGCGATCACGTCTTCCTCTTTGCGTGCATCACAGCCAAAACCATGGGCCTGGCCGCCGGACTGCTGGATGGCGTCCACCAGGGGTTGCAGTTTGTCCGCGCTGCGGCGGGTCATGCAGGCAATAAAGCCTTCGGCGGCGAAACGCTTGGCAATAGCACCGCCGGTCGCGTCGCCGGCACCCACTACCAGTACGACTTTGTTCTTGTTCAAGGTTGCAGTCATGGGAGGTTCGCTCTTTGGTAAACGATCGTTAACTAAACGAACGTTATGCTATGATTTTTCCGTCGTCAAGAAAACTTGGGAGCCCGTCAGGGAATGCGTTATTCAGCTAGTCACAAGCAGGAAACCCGCGAGCGTCTGCTGCAAAGCAGCGCGGCGCAGGCCAAGAACGAAGGTTTTTCCACTGTGGGGGTGGATGCCTTGATGAAAGCCATTGGCCTGAGTGGCGGGGCTTTCTATAGCCACTTCACCTCCAAGGACGAATTGTTCAGCTCGATTGTCGAGCGCGAGTTGAGCCAGAGCCTGGCGCGCCTGGGCGGGGAGGGGCAGCAGAATCAGGAGAAGTTGCGTCGCTGTCTGAAGCAGTACTTGAGCGTGGCGCATCTGCAACAGCCGGGTGCTGGCTGCGCACTGCCGGCATTGGGTGCGGAGATTGCCCGGGGGAGCCTAGAGGTGCGGCAGGAGGCGCAGGACTGGATCTGCCGCTTGCACCAGGCTTGGGCGCAGACTCTGGGCAGCGAGAGCCTGGCCTGGTCGATCCTGTCCCAGTGCGTTGGCGCGTTGGTGGTAGCGCGAATGCTGGTGAACCCCGCCATTCAGCATCAGGTACTGGCGTCCAGCCATGAGCAGATCATCGGGCAGCTGGAGCGGCTGCCCGCAAGTTGACCGGCAAGACTATTTGCAGATGACGATCATGCTGCGGCTGGTGTAGCCGGCAGGGTTCAGGCCGAAGGGGTAGTCGCCTGGGTCTTCCACGGCATCACCGGACTTGGCGATGACCTTGTAGCCTTTGGGGCCGCAGGACTCAGTCGCCTTGGTGTAGCACTTTTCCCAGGAAGAAGATAAACCCGAGCAGTTGATGTGGAGTCCTTTCTTGCCCCGTTTGACTTCGGTTTTCGCGGTAGCCGCGCAGCCTGCAATTGCAAGTACGGCCAACAGTATCAAAAATCGTTTCATCCCCGTCCTTATCGCTAGCCCCGGATCTGGCGTCCGAGTGTGACTGCATTACCTGTCGTCTTTTGCGTGTGCGATATCCCTGTCCGGCAACTCCCTGGGCGACGTTGAGTAGCCGGCTAAACATGGCCTAAATGAGCACTAATTACCAGAGTTGAATCTCAATCAACTGCAACTATTGGTTTGGTCTCGCGGCGCATGGTCATGGTGGCGCCTACGGAAGCCAGGATGATGCAGGCGATTGCCGTCCACTGGGACAGGGACAGGTACTCGTGGAGGAACAACAGGCCGGAAAGCGCGCCGAAAGCGGGCTCGATACTCATCAGGGTGCCGAAGGTCCGGGCTGGCATGCGAGTCAGGGCAACCATCTCCAGGCTATAGGGGAGGGCTGTGGACAAGATAGCGACTCCCAGGGCAACCGGGATCAGGGAGGGAGTCAGTAGTGCGGCGCCGGCATGGACTATGCCTATGGGTGCAACAAAGAGAGCAGCAATCATGACGCCCAGGGCGGCGGTCTGAATGCCGTTCTCGGCTCCGGCCTTCTGTCCGAAGAGTATGTACAGCGCCCAGCAG
>NZ_AP024342.1:857500-4825000 GCF_018326405.1 Pseudomonas sp. Eqa60 | reverse complement strand
GAAGTCGGAATCGCTAGTAATCGCGAATCAGAATGTCGCGGTGAATACGTTCCCGGGCCTTGTACACACCGCCCGTCACACCATGGGAGTGGGTTGCACCAGAAGTAGCTAGTCTAACCTTCGGGAGGACGGTTACCACGGTGTGATTCATGACTGGGGTGAAGTCGTAACAAGGTAGCCGTAGGGGAACCTGCGGCTGGATCACCTCCTTAATCGACGACATCAGCTGCTTCATAAGCTCCCACACGAATTGCTTGATTCATTGAAGAAGACGATAGAAGCAGCTTTAAGCTCCAAGCTGATAGCTCCAAGCTAACAGTTACAAGCTCGAAATTGGGTCTGTAGCTCAGTTGGTTAGAGCGCACCCCTGATAAGGGTGAGGTCGGCAGTTCGAATCTGCCCAGACCCACCAATTTTGTTATGGGGCCATAGCTCAGCTGGGAGAGCGCCTGCCTTGCACGCAGGAGGTCAGCGGTTCGATCCCGCTTGGCTCCACCATAAACTGCTTCTGAAAGCTTAGAAATGAGCATTCACTTTGAATGTTGATTTCTAGTCTTTTGATTAGATCGTTCTTTAAAAATTTGGGTATGTGATAGAAAGATAGACTGGACGTTACTTTCACTGGTAACGGATCAGGCTAAGGTAAAATTTGTGAGTTCTCTTTTAATTAAGAATGCAAATTTTCGGCGAATGTCGTCTTCATAGTATAACCAGATTGCTTGGGGTTATATGGTCAAGTGAAGAAGCGCATACGGTGGATGCCTTGGCAGTCAGAGGCGATGAAAGACGTGGTAGCCTGCGATAAGCTTCGGGGAGTCGGCAAACAGACTTTGATCCGGAGATCTCTGAATGGGGGAACCCAGCCATCATAAGATGGTTATCTTGTACTGAATACATAGGTGCAAGAGGCGAACCAGGGGAACTGAAACATCTAAGTACCCTGAGGAAAAGAAATCAACCGAGATTCCCTTAGTAGTGGCGAGCGAACGGGGACTAGCCCTTAAGTGGCTTTGAGATTAGCGGAACGCTCTGGAAAGTGCGGCCATAGTGGGTGATAGCCCTGTACGCGAAAATCTCTTAGTCATGAAATCGAGTAGGACGGGGCACGAGAAACCTTGTCTGAATATGGGGGGACCATCCTCCAAGGCTAAATACTACTGACTGACCGATAGTGAACTAGTACCGTGAGGGAAAGGCGAAAAGAACCCCGGAGAGGGGAGTGAAATAGATCCTGAAACCGTATGCGTACAAGCAGTGGGAGCAGACTTTGTTCTGTGACTGCGTACCTTTTGTATAATGGGTCAGCGACTTATTTTCAGTGGCAAGCTTAACCGAATAGGGGAGGCGTAGCGAAAGCGAGTCTTAATAGGGCGTCTAGTCGCTGGGAATAGACCCGAAACCGGGCGATCTATCCATGGGCAGGTTGAAGGTTAGGTAACACTGACTGGAGGACCGAACCGACTACCGTTGAAAAGTTAGCGGATGACCTGTGGATCGGAGTGAAAGGCTAATCAAGCTCGGAGATAGCTGGTTCTCCTCGAAAGCTATTTAGGTAGCGCCTCATGTATCACTGTAGGGGGTAGAGCACTGTTTCGGCTAGGGGGTCATCCCGACTTACCAAACCGATGCAAACTCCGAATACCTACAAGTGCCGAGCATGGGAGACACACGGCGGGTGCTAACGTCCGTCGTGAAAAGGGAAACAACCCAGACCGTCAGCTAAGGTCCCAAAGTTATGGTTAAGTGGGAAACGATGTGGGAAGGCTTAGACAGCTAGGAGGTTGGCTTAGAAGCAGCCACCCTTTAAAGAAAGCGTAATAGCTCACTAGTCGAGTCGGCCTGCGCGGAAGATGTAACGGGGCTCAAACCATACACCGAAGCTACGGGTATCACGTAAGTGATGCGGTAGAGGAGCGTTCTGTAAGCCTGTGAAGGTGAGTTGAGAAGCTTGCTGGAGGTATCAGAAGTGCGAATGCTGACATGAGTAACGACAATGGGTGTGAAAAACACCCACGCCGAAAGACCAAGGTTTCCTGCGCAACGTTAATCGACGCAGGGTTAGTCGGTCCCTAAGGCGAGGCTGAAAAGCGTAGTCGATGGAAAACAGGTTAATATTCCTGTACTTCTAGTTATTGCGATGGAGGGACGGAGAAGGCTAGGCCAGCTTGGCGTTGGTTGTCCAAGTTTAAGGTGGTAGGCTGGAATCTTAGGTAAATCCGGGGTTCTAAGGCCGAGAGCTGATGACGAGTTACCTTTTAGGTGACGAAGTGGTTGATGCCATGCTTCCAAGAAAAGCTTCTAAGCTTCAGATAACTAGGAACCGTACCCCAAACCGACACAGGTGGTTGGGTAGAGAATACCAAGGCGCTTGAGAGAACTCGGGTGAAGGAACTAGGCAAAATGGCACCGTAACTTCGGGAGAAGGTGCGCCGGTGAGGGTGAAGGACTTGCTCCGTAAGCTCATGCCGGTCGAAGATACCAGGCCGCTGCGACTGTTTATTAAAAACACAGCACTCTGCAAACACGAAAGTGGACGTATAGGGTGTGACGCCTGCCCGGTGCCGGAAGGTTAATTGATGGGGTTAGCTAACGCGAAGCTCTTGATCGAAGCCCCGGTAAACGGCGGCCGTAACTATAACGGTCCTAAGGTAGCGAAATTCCTTGTCGGGTAAGTTCCGACCTGCACGAATGGCGTAACGATGGCGGCGCTGTCTCCACCCGAGACTCAGTGAAATTGAAATCGCTGTGAAGATGCAGTGTATCCGCGGCTAGACGGAAAGACCCCGTGAACCTTTACTATAGCTTTGCACTGGACTTTGAATTTGCTTGTGTAGGATAGGTGGGAGGCTTTGAAGCGTGAACGCCAGTTTGCGTGGAGCCATCCTTGAAATACCACCCTGGCAACTTTGAGGTTCTAACTCAGGTCCGTTATCCGGATCGAGGACAGTGTATGGTGGGTAGTTTGACTGGGGCGGTCTCCTCCTAAAGAGTAACGGAGGAGTACGAAGGTGCGCTCAGACCGGTCGGAAATCGGTCGTAGAGTATAAAGGCAAAAGCGCGCTTGACTGCGAGACAGACACGTCGAGCAGGTACGAAAGTAGGTCTTAGTGATCCGGTGGTTCTGTATGGAAGGGCCATCGCTCAACGGATAAAAGGTACTCCGGGGATAACAGGCTGATACCGCCCAAGAGTTCATATCGACGGCGGTGTTTGGCACCTCGATGTCGGCTCATCACATCCTGGGGCTGAAGCCGGTCCCAAGGGTATGGCTGTTCGCCATTTAAAGTGGTACGCGAGCTGGGTTTAGAACGTCGTGAGACAGTTCGGTCCCTATCTGCCGTGGACGTTTGAGATTTGAGAGGGGCTGCTCCTAGTACGAGAGGACCGGAGTGGACGAACCTCTGGTGTTCCGGTTGTCACGCCAGTGGCATTGCCGGGTAGCTATGTTCGGAAAAGATAACCGCTGAAAGCATCTAAGCGGGAAACTTGCCTCAAGATGAGATCTCACTGGAACCTTGAGTTCCCTAAAGGGCCGTCGAAGACTACGACGTTGATAGGTTGGGTGTGTAAGCGCTGTGAGGCGTTGAGCTAACCAATACTAATTGCCCGTGAGGCTTGACCATATAACACCCAAGCAATTTGCTTAAGAAGCGAGTTGCGGTGTGTGAAGACGATACAAACCGAAAGTTTGCGAACACACAAAGCTATTACATACCCATTCGCTGGCACGTTGCACAAGCAACGGACTGGCTACCGAATTTCTTGACGACCATAGAGCGTTGGAACCACCTGATCCCATCCCGAACTCAGAAGTGAAACGATGCATCGCCGATGGTAGTGTGGGGTTTCCCCATGTGAGAGTAGGTCATCGTCAAGATTAAATTCCGAAACCCCAACTGCGCATGCAGTTGGGGTTTTGTTTTTGCGCGTGGAAAAACTTGCGCTATCCAAGTAGCCGCCAAGGCGCCATTGATCAGCCGCGATGGAAATCCCCTCAAAGTCCGTGGGTGGTTTTTGGTATGGTGCAGCTCTTTTTAAAGGACTTGAGTTCATCCGCACGGAACAGCGTCGACCTCTATTCACCGAGAAGCTGTAGCAATGCCCGAAGCGATTCCGATCAAGGACCACGAGAAAGAAAGCCGCCTGGTCAACAAACGGCTGCTGGCCTGTGCCGTATTGGTGGTGGCCATCACCTGCGCCCTGGTGGCGCGGATGTATTTTCTGCAAGTGGTGGAGTTCGACTACCACTCCACCGTTTCCGAGAACAACCGCGTCCATGTGCTGCCGATCACTCCCACCCGGGGGCTGATCTACGATCGCAACGGCGTGGTCCTGGCGGACAACCGCCCCAGCTTCAACCTGACGATCACTCGCGAACGCACCACCGACCTCAAGGGCGAGCTGGACACCGTGGTCGATCTGCTGCACTTGCCCCCGGAAGACCGCACGCTGTTCGACAAGGAGATGAAGCAGGCCCGTCATCCCTTCGTCCCCGTGACCCTGTTCTATGAGCTCACCGAAGAGCAGATCGCCGTGCTCGCGGTCAACGAATACCGGTTGCCCGGCCTGGACGTGGAAGCCCAGTTCGTCCGCCACTATCCCCTGGGCGCACACTTTGCCCACTCCATCGGTTACGTCGGGCGGATCAACGAGAAAGAAGCCAAGACCCTGGACTCGGTGGAGTACCGTGGCACCCAATCCATCGGCAAGACCGGCATCGAGAAATTCTACGAAGCCGAACTGCACGGTCATGTCGGCTATGAGGAAGTAGAAACCAACGCCCAGGGCCGGGTGATGCGAGTGCTCAAGCACACCGATCCGATCCCCGGGAAGAGCATCGTCCTGAGCCTGGACATCAAGCTCCAGGAAGCCGCTGAGGAGGCCCTGGGCGATCGCCGTGGTTCCGTGGTGGCCCTGGACCCGGCCACCGGCGAAGTCCTGGCCATGGTCAGCAAGCCAAGTTTCGACCCCAACCTGTTCGTCACCGGCATCAGCTTCAAGGAATACGCTGCGCTGCACGACTCCATCGACCGGCCCCTGTTCAACCGAGTGCTGCGGGGCCTCTACGCGCCGGGCTCCACCATCAAGCCGGAAGTGGCGATTGCCGGCCTCGATAGCGGCGTGGTTACCGCTTCGACCCGGGTCTTCGATCCGGGCTATTACCAACTGCCGGACTTCGACCACAAGTACCGCAACTGGAACCACAGCGGCGATGGCTGGGTGGACATGGACGCAGCGATCATGCGTTCCAACGACACCTACTTCTATGACCTGGCGCACAAGCTCGGCATCGACCGCCTGCACGACTACATGGCGATGTTCGGTCTGGGCGAGAAGGTCTCTCTGGACATGTTCGAAGAGTCTCCCGGCCTGATGCCCTCCCAGGCCTGGAAACGCGCCACCCGTCGCCAGCCATGGTTCCCGGGGGAAACCGTGATCCTCGGCATCGGCCAGGGCTATATGCAAGTCACGCCGCTGCAACTGGCCCAGGCCACCGCGCTGATTGCCAACAAGGGCGTGTGGAACCGTCCGCACCTGGCCAAGACCATCGATGGCGTGGCCCCGGTGGACGAGCATCCGATGCCCAACATCCTGCTGAAGAATCCCCGTGACTGGGATCAGGTCAACCACGGCATGCAGATGGTGATGCACGATCCCCGCGGTATCGCCCGCGCCGCGGCAGCAGGGGCGCAGTACCGCATCGCCGGCAAGAGTGGTACGGCCCAGGTGGTGGCGATCAAGCAGGGCGAGCGCTATGACCGTCTCAAGACCCGCGAGCGCAACCGTGACAACGCCCTGTTCGTGGGCTTCGCCCCGGCGGAGCATCCACAGATCGTGATTTCGGTGATGATCGAGAACGGCGAAGCCGGTGGTCGGGTGGCCGGCCCCGTGGTGCGGCAGATCATGGACGCCTGGCTACTGGACCAGAACGGCCACCTCAAGCCGCAGTACGCAGCCCCGGCCAAGGCCCCTGGCGATCCTCACGTCTGAATCATTTCAACATCAGGCTACCCGGCGCCGGCTCATGCTGACTGAGCATGTGCTGGATGCTCTGCAGAAACAGTACCTCGGCCCGGCTCATGCGCTGCTCGCGGTTCCACAGCAGGTGAATGTCGACATCGGCAATGCCTTCGTGTGGCGGCAGGCGCCACAGCAGCCTGGCGTCGACATCGGCGGCCACCACATGCTCCGGCAGGCAGCCGATGCCAAACCCGGCGATCACCAGGCGCCGTACTTCCTCCAGGCTCGGCGAGGAGGCGACGATGCGTCCGCTGAAGCCCTGCTGGTCACGGAAGATGGTCAGCGGCGAGAGCATGCCGCCGATCTGGTCGCTGGTGAAACTGACGAAGTTCTCCCGCTGCAGATCGCCCTGGGCCACGTCCTGACGCCCGAATAGCGGGTGATGCTTGCCGCAAAAAAATGCGTAGCGCTGCCGCAGGAACAGCCGTTGTTCCAGGCGTGGCTGTGGCCGCCGATTAAGGCTCAGGCCCAGAGTCGCGGTCTTCTCCTGCAGGGCGCTGACGATGTCCGAGCTGCGCATCACTTCCACCTCCAGATCGACCCGCGGGTGCTGACGATGGAAGTCGGCCAGGAAGTCATCGAAGCGTTCGCTGAAGATCCGGCTGATGATCAACAGCCGCACTTTGCCGATCACTTCGTCGGCGGGCTGTTCCAGCATGCTGCTGACCTGGGACATCTGGCCGTAGATCTCTCCGGCCAGTGCGAAGATCTGCTCACCCACTTCGGTCAGGGCAAAGCGTGGGCCGCGCCGGGCGATCAACTGCCGGCCCAGTTGTTCTTCCAGGCGCTTGAGGGCCTGGCTGACCGCCGGCTGGGTCAAGTGCAGGCGCGCCGCTGCACGGCTGATGCTCAGCTCCTGGCCAATCACCCGAAAGGTGCGCAACAGGTTCCAGTCGAGGCGGTCGTTGAGCAGGCGGCGGGCATCGCGGTCGGACATGGCAGGGGCTCTGGTTCGGGCTGTAGCTGAATAATAAGCCAGGATAATAATCGAGATAACCAATAGAAAATTGACTAATTATCCCCCGGAACGGATAAATCCACCCCAGACAGGTGCCAGCAGAAGCCCCTGCGCCCGACCCTTCCTCCTGCCACAAAAATAACCAAAGGAGCCAACCATGAAGCCTTCCGCTTCGCCGCAGCCACGCCGGGCCGCGGCCGCCGCCTTTATCGGCACCATGATCGAGTGGTACGACTTCTACATCTACGCCACCGCTGCGGCGCTGGTGTTCGGTGCCTTGTTCTTCCCTCCGACGACAAACTGTTCAGCACCATGGCCGCCTTCGGCACCTTTGCCGTGGGCTTCTTCGCCCGACCTTTGGGGGGCATCATCTTTGGCCATATCGGCGACCGCATCGGCCGCAAGAAATCCCTGGTCATCACCCTGCTGATGATGGGCGTGGTCACGGTCTGCATCGGCCTGCTGCCAACTTATGCACAGATCGGTGCCCTGGCGCCGGTGCTGCTGATCCTGCTGCGCATCGTCCAGGGCATTGCCGTGGGCGGTGAGTGGGGCGGGGCGGTGTTGATGGCCGGCGAGCACGCGCCCAAGGGCCGGCGCAACTTCTTCGCGTCTTTCGCCCAGCTGGGCAGCCCGGCGGGGCTGATCCTTTCGCTGCTGGCCTTCAGCGCCGTGACCCGCCTGCCCGAGGACGCCCTGATGAGCTGGGGCTGGCGCCTGCCGTTCCTGGCCAGTGCGCTGTTGCTGCTGGTGGGCCTGGCGATTCGCCTGGGGGTCAACGAGTCGCCGGAGTTCCTCGCCAGTCGCGAGCTGGCGGCCAGGTCGCTACGAAAGGAGCAGGCTCCGGTAATGGAGGTGCTGCGCACCGCCTGGCGTCCCTTGCTGCTGTGCATCGGCGCCAACACCCTGGGGATTGCCGGGGTGTATTTCACCAACACCTTCATGATTGCCTACACCACCCAGCAACTGGAGATTCCCCGTTCGCTAATTCTCGAATGCCTGTTCGTGGTGGCGCTCATCCAGTTCTGCATCCAGCCCCTGGCCGCCTGGGCCGCCGAGAAAATTGGCGCCACGCGCTTTCTCTGCCTGGTGTCGCTGTTGGCCATGGCCTCGCCCTATCCGATGTTCGTGCTGGTGAGTTCCGGGCAGGCGCCGCTGATGATCCTCGGCATCGCCCTGGCAGTGGTGTGCATGGCCTCCTTCTACGCGGTGATCGCCGGTTACGTCAGCGGCATGTTCGAGACCCGGGTGCGCTACACCGCGATCTCCCTGGCCTATCAAGTCTGCGGTGCCCTGGCCGGTGGCCTGACCCCGCTGATCGGCACCTGGCTGGCCCACAGGTTCATCGGCCAATGGTGGCCGATGGCGCTGTTCTACAGCCTGATCGCCGCAGTATCGCTGGTCTGCGTGCTGGCTCTGTCTCGCCGCCATGCCCAGGCCCATCGCCTGGAAATGGCGTCCAACGCTTGATTGTCTGGAGAAACGATCGATGTTGAAAATCAATGGCCAACGCCTCTGGGCGAGCCTGATGGCCATGGCCGAAATCGGTGCCACGGCCCGTGGCGGCAGCTGCCGCCTGGCCTTGAGCGATGAAGACCGGGCTGGTCGCGAACTGTTTGCCCACTGGTGCACCGAGGCCGGCATGAGCCTGAGCGTCGACCCCATCGGCAACCTGTTTGCCCGGCGCCCCGGGAGCGACCCGGACGCTGCCCCGGTGATGATGGGCAGCCACCTGGACACCCAGCCCGAAGGCGGGCGCTTTGATGGGGTCTACGGTGTGCTGGCCGGATTGGAAGTGGTGCGCACGCTCAATGACCTCGGGATCCAGACCCGCAAGCCCCTGGAAGTGGCGGTCTGGACCAACGAGGAGGGCGCGCGTTTCACCCCGGCGATGTTCGGCTCGGCGGTGTTCACCGGGGTCATGGCCCTGGACGCCGCCCTGGCGGTGCGTGACGCCGATGGCATCAGCGTCGCCCAGGCCCTGCAGCGCACCGGTTATGCCGGCAGCCGGCCCCTGGGCGCAGCGGTGGATGCCTACTTCGAAGCCCATATCGAACAGGGCCCGATCCTTGAAGACAACGCCAAGAGCATCGGCGTGGTCAGCGGCGGCCAGGCCATCCGCTGGCTCGATGTGCAGGTCGAAGGCCTGGCGGCCCACGCCGGCACCACGCCGATGCCGCTACGCAAGGATGCGCTGTACGGCGCGGCGCAGATGATTCTTGCGGTGGAGCAGTTGGCAGCGGATTTTGCCCCCCAGGGCCTGACTACCGTGGGTGAGCTGAGCATCGCCAAGTCGTCGCGCAACACCATTCCCGGCTTGTTGAACTTCACCGTCGACCTGCGCCACCACCAGGATCGGCAGATCGCCGCCATGGAGCAGCAGGTGGAGGAACGCCTGCTGGCCATCGCCAGCCAGCGCGGGCTCAAGGTCAGTATCAGCCGGCACTGGGTCAGCCCGGCCACGCCATTTGATGCCGAGTGCGTGGCGGCGGTGCAGCAGGCGGTGGATGGCCTGGGCTACCCTCAGCAGTCCATCGTCAGCGGCGCTGGCCATGACGCCATCTTGCTGGCCCGCTACTGCCCGACGGCTATGGTGTTCATTCCCTGTGTCGGTGGCCTGAGCCACAACGAAGCCGAAGACGTGTTGCCCGAGGACGTGCGCCAGGGCGCCGATGTATTGCTTAACGCCGTGCTGGCCCGTGCTGGCCAGGTTGAATAAGGAGAAGGTCATGCGCAGTTTTTTCCACCCCGAACAGTTGCTCCACCATCCACGCAGCTACTACTCGCGCGGCCAGATGCGCATACCCCAGGAGGTGCCGGAGCGCGCCCAGCGCCTGGTGCAGGCCGCACACTCCCTGGGTTTTGCCGTCGAGCAGCCACGGGATGCCGGGATGGCACCGTTGCTGGCGGTACACGGCGCGCCGTACTTGGCGTTCCTGCAGGATGCGCACCAGGGCTGGAAGGACATCCCCGAAGACTGGGGTGATGAGGTGATGTCCAACATCTTCGTGCGTGAGCCCAATGCCCTGCGCGGGGTCCTGGCCCAGGCCGCGTGCTACCTGGCCGACGGTAGTTGCCCGGTGGGTGAGTCGACTTGGCGTGCAGCCTACTGGTCAGCGCAAAGTGCCGTCGCCGGGGCCCAGGCGTTGCTCGACGGTGAGCCGGCGGCCTACGCCTTGTGCCGCCCGCCGGGCCACCACGCCCGGGCCGAGGCGGCCGGGGGCTTTTGCTACCTGAACAATGCGGCGATCGCCGCCCAGGTCCTGCGGGACAAATACGCCCGGGTGGCGGTGCTGGACACCGACATGCACCACGGCCAGGGCATCCAGGAAATCTTCTACGAGCGCGCCGATGTGCTGTATGTCTCGGTGCACGGCGACCCGACCAACTTCTACCCGGGGGTGGCCGGGTTCGCCGAAGAGCGTGGCGCCGGGGCGGGGGAGGGCTACAACCTCAACCTGCCGATGGCCCATGGCGCCAGCGAAGGGGATTTCCTCGCCCATCTGGAACAGGCCCTGGTGGCGGTGAAGGCGTTCGATGCCGAGGTGCTGGTGCTGTCTTTGGGGTTCGATATCTATGAACTTGACCCGCAGAGCAAGGTGGCAGTGACCCGGGACGGCTTCGCCATCCTTGGCCAGCGAATCCGCAGCCTGGGCCTGCCGTGCCTGATCGTCCAGGAAGGCGGCTATCACCTGGAAAGCCTGGAAGACAACGCCCGCGCCTTCTTCGCAGACTCTGGCGCCTGGGCCCTGTAGGCACCACCAGCCCTGCCCGCTCGCAGGAGCCGGCTTGCCCGCGAAAGGGGCCTCACGCCTTGCACCCGACTAAAGGCCCTCGTTCGCTGGCAAGCCAGCTCCTGCACAAACTGGCATGCATTCGTCTTAGGAGCCGGCCTGCCGGCATAGGGGGCTCAAGCCCTGCGCTCGTCTCGGGGCCCTCTTCGCTGGCAGGCCAGGGCCAACGGGAGGGGGCGTGCGGTACTTGCCATTTGCTTTACGTTAACGTCAAGATGCTCGAGCGCCCGTTCCACTGGCGCAGGTTTTGCTTGATCTCCAATGACAGGGGCAGCAATTCAGGGCTGCCCGATGATCCGGGCAAAGCCCCTTTACTGCCCCCTGAACCCGGTGTAGACATTGACCACGGCTTGCGTGCTTCGCGCAATCCAAGGGAGTGGAGCGGGATGCAGCGGGCGGACCGATTCGGAGCGCTTGATGACTCTTATAAAAACAATAAAGGGTGAGCAGCAACACGAAGCCCGGCTGGCCCGGGAACGGCTGCACCTGGAAGGCCAGATCCCCGACGGGGTTCTGCGTGCGGAAATCGATGCCTCATGGCGGCGCAGCCTCAGCCATGGCGTGCACTTTGGCAGCCAGCACCAACTGACCCTGGAATCCAGCGCCAGCCTCGAAGTGCTGCTGGCCAGCAACCGCCTGTTGCTGGACGCGGCGATCCCGGCCATCGACTACCTGAGCCAGCATCAGGGCAAGGACGGGATGATCATCCTGGCCAATGCCGACGCCACCATCCTAGCCATCGAAGGCCGCGCCGATCGTCTCAAGGACAGCGGCGTGCAGGACATCACCCTTGGCGCCTGCTGGAGCGAAGCCACCCGCGGCACCAACGCCCTGGGCACGGCCCTGGTGGAGGCCCGGCCGACCCTGATCGACTGCGGCGAGCACTACCTGGACCGTCTCAGCCATTTCTCCTGCACCTCGGTGCCCATCCAGTGCCCCCAGGGCGAGATTCTCGGGGTGCTCGACCTGACCCGCGAAGGCCCCCTGGGCCGGGCCCAGGACAGCACCGCGCTGCTGGCCATGGCGGTCAGCCAGATCGAAGCCCGGGTGTTCCATGCCACCTACCCGGAGCAGATCGTCCTGGCCTTCCACAGCCGCCGGCAATACCTCGAATCACCGTGGCAGGGGCTGCTGGCCCTGAGCCTGGGCGGGCAGATCCTCGCGGTCAGCGGCCAGGCCTGCCAGTTGCTCAACACCCCGCGCGCAGCCCTGGTGGGCCGGCGCTGCGAAGAGTTCCTCGGGGTCGATGGCCTGCAACTGCTCGCACGCCTGCAACAGGGCGCCGTGGGTAGCCTGCAAACCGCCAAGGGCGAGCTGTTCTACAAGGCCCTGCGGGCGCCGCAGCCAGCGCTCAACCTGCACCGCGCGCCACGCAGCGCTCCGAAAGCCGCAGCCATGCCCCAGGACCTGGAAGCCCTGGCCGGGGGCAACAGCCGTTACGCCCGCACCTTGCGCATGGCCCGTCAGGGCCTGGCCAATGACCTGCCGGTGTTGCTACTGGGCGAAACCGGCACCGGCAAGGAAGTCCTGGCCCGGGCCCTGCACCGCGCCGGCAGCCGCGCCGAGAAACCCTTTGTCGCGGTCAACTGCGCGGCGATCCCCGAAGGCCTGATCGAGTCGGAACTGTTCGGCTACCGCGAAGGCGCCTTCACCGGCTCGCGTCGTGGCGGCATGATCGGGCGCCTGCAACAGGCCCACGGCGGCACCCTGTTCCTCGATGAGATCGGCGACATGCCCCTGGCCCTGCAAGCCCGCCTGCTGCGCGTACTGCAGGACCGCAAGGTGGCGCCCCTGGGGGCCGGCGAAGAACAGGACATCGACATCGCCCTGATCTGCGCCACCCACCGCGACCTCAAGCAGCAGGTGCAGGACAAGGCTTTTCGCGAAGACCTGTTCTACCGGGTCAACGGCATCAGCGTGCTGTTGCCGGCCCTGCGCGAACGCGAAGACCTGCAGCCCCTGGTGGACAGCTTGCTGGCCAAGCTCGGTGGCGCCCAGGTGAGCCTCAGCGATGAGCTGCGTCGGCTGCTGGCGGACTACCACTGGCCGGGCAATATCCGCCAGCTGGAGATGGTCCTGCGCACCGCCCTGGCCCTGCGCGAAGACGGTGAGTGCCACATCGGCCTGGAGCACCTGCCCAACAGCATGCTCGACGACCTCAATGCCAGTGCCCGACCGCAGACCGGGAGCATCCGCGAGAATGAGCTGGAGCTGATCCGCAGTACCCTGGACAACCACCAGGGCAATGTCTCGGCGGCAGCGGACGCACTGGGCATCAGCCGCGCGACCCTGTACCGCAAGCTCAAACAGTTGCGTGCCTGATGCGGCGCCTGATCACCCGGCTGGTGGACAGCCGTGACCCCCAGGCCCTGAGTGCCGCCCTGGGCTGGCTCTACAGTTTCGTGCGGCCCCATCGGCTGGCCATCGGCGGCCTGCTGGGGCTGTCGGTGTGCGCTTCCCTGCTGGTGCTGGTGCAGCCCTGGCTGACCAAGCTGCTGATCGACGACGGCATGCTGGCCCGGGACTTCCGGCGGCTGGTGCTGATCGCCGCGCTGATGATCGGCGCCGGGCTGCTGGGCACCGTGCTCTCCGGGGTCAACCGCTACCTGCATACGCGGCTGTCCGGGCGCATCCTGTTCGCCCTGCGCGACGACCTCTATCGGCATCTGCAGCGCCTGTCGCCGAGCTTCTACGGCCAGCGGCGGATCGGCGACCTGATGTCGCGCCTGGATGGCGATGTGGCGGAGATCCAGCGCTTTGCCGTGGATTCATTGTTCTCCGCCGTGTCCAGCGTGATCGGCCTGGTGGTGGCGCTGGCCATGCTCCTGACCCTGTCCTGGCAACTGTCGCTGCTGGCCCTGGTGCTGATCCCCCTGGACGTGCTCTGGCTGCGCTGGATGCGGCGCAAGGTGGAGCGCGATGTGCGCCAGTTGCGCGAGCGTTCGGCGGACATGTCCTCGTTCATGGTGGAAACCCTGCCGGTGATGAAGTTCATCCAGAGCGCCGGCCAGCAGCAGCGCGAGGCCCGGCGCCTGGATGGCCTTGGCCAGGGCTACCTGCAACAGCTGCTGAAACTGCAAGTCACCGAGTTCTTCACCCAGGCGGTGCCCGGTACCCTGACCTCGTTGTCCCGGGCCTGCGCCTTCCTGATCGGCGGCTACTGGGTGGTACAGGGCACCTGGCAACTGGGGGCGCTGATTGCCTTTTCCACCTACCTGGGCATGGCGGTGGGCCCGGTGCAGAGCCTGTTGGGCCTGTATGTGGCGATCCAGCGCATGACCGTGAGCCTGGGCCGGGTCATGGAGCTGCGTGGCGAGGAACCGGGCATCAGCAACCCCGAGGCGCCGCTGCCGGTGCCGGAGCAGGGCGAGCTGCATTTTCACGCAGTGCACTTTTGCCACCCGGGCCGCGCCTCGACCCTGCAGGGCATCGAGGCGCGTATTCCCTACGGCCGCAAAGTGGCCCTCAGCGGCACCTCGGGCGCAGGCAAAAGCACGCTCATCGACCTGTTGCAGCGCCATCACGACCCCCAGTCCGGGCAGGTGCTGCTGGGCGGCGTCGACCTGCGCCAGCTGGACCTGGCGCAGTTGCGCCGGCGGGTGGCGGTGGTCAGCCAGGATATCGTGCTGTTTCGCGGCAGCCTGGCGGACAACCTGGCCTACAGCGTGCCCGATGCCAGCCGCGAAGCCGTGGCCGAGGTGGCGCGGCTGGCGCAGTTGCAAGGGCTGATCGAGTCCCTGCCCGAAGGCCTGGACAGCCCCCTGGGGGAGCGCGGCCAGCAATTGTCCGGTGGCCAGAAACAACGCATCGCCATTGCCCGGGCGCTGCTCCAGGACCCGATGATCCTGGTGCTGGACGAAGCCACTTCGGCGGTGGACGAGGCCACCGAGCGCGAGGTGATCGAGGCCATCGACCGCTTGTTCGCCGGGCGCACGCGGATCCTCATCAGCCACCGACCCTCGACCCTGGCCGATGCCGAACTGCGCTTCGAATTGCGCGATGGCGTACTGCATGCGCTGGAGGTGGCCCATGAAGCCTGAGCTGCGCATCGGCGTGATCGACAGCGGCCATGCCGCCCATCAGCGGGTGGCGGGCGGACGACGCTTCTTCCTGCAGCCCGAAGGGATAGGCCATGGCCCCTTGCAGGAAGATGCCCTGGGCCATGGCAGCGCGATCATCGAGGCCATCGGCCAGCGCGCGCCGACGGCGCAGGTCTATGTGGCCCAGGTGTTCGACCGGCGCGCAGTCACCAGCGCCGCGCAAGTCAGCGCCGCGCTGCACTGGTTGCTTGCGCAGGACGTGCGCCTGATCAACCTGAGCCTGGGCCTGCGCCAGGATCGCGACCTGCTGCGCCAGGCCTGTGCCGCGGCCGAGGCCCGCGGAGTGCTGTTGTGCGCATCCAGCCCGGCCCAGGGCGAGGCGGTGTTTCCGGCCAGTTACCCCGGGGTGCTGCGCGTCACCGGCGATGCGCGATGCAGCGCGCAGCAGTGGTCATGGCTGAACACCGCCCAGGCTGATTTCGCCGCCTGCGTGCGCGGCAGCAGCCCGGGGCAGTCCGGCGCCAGCCTGGGGTGCGCGGCCCTGAGCGGGCATATCGCGGCCTACCTGGGTACCCACCCGCAAGCCGACAAGGCCCAGGTCCGGCAGTGGCTGCAGGACAACGCCCACTACCAGGGGCCGGAACGCCGGCAACAGCCATGCACACCATTCTGATCCTCGGCGCGGGGCCGGCCGGGGCCGCAGTGGCCCTGGGGCTGCGCCGCCTCGGCTACCCGGTGACCCTGGTCAGCGACTGGCGACGCTTTCCGGCCCTGGAAGGGGCCTCGCAGCGGGTGCTTGAAGCCTTGCGCGGTGCCGGCCTGGAACAGGCGCTGGCCCAGGCCCTGCAACCGTCCCAGCGGCGGGTGGCATGGAACGGTGCAGAACATGCGCAGAACATCGAATACCTGCTGGATCGCCCGGCCTTCGACCGCGGCCTGCGGGAGGCCTTGCGCGAAGCGCAGGTCAAGCTGATCGAGGGCCGGGTGCTGGGGGTGCAGTCCAGCGAGGCCGGGCATCGGGTCCAGGTGCAAGGGCAGGGCGAGGTGCGCGGCGAGTTCCTGGTGGAGGCCCGTGGCCGGCAGGCGCCGGTGCTGGACAAAGCCTTGCGCCAGGGGGGCGGCAAGGGCCTGCGCGGCCCGGAAACCGTCAGCCTGCTCAACCGCTGGCAGGGCCCTGGCGGCAGCGCCGCCAGCGCGGTGCACAGCCTGGAGGACGGCTGGGCCTGGATGGCCCGGCGCGAGGACGGCCAGTGCTACTGGCAGCTGACTCTGGATGTGGAGAGCGCCGGGCTGCCGGGCAAGGCGCAGTTGCTGGAGTACTGTCGCCAGCGCCGCCTGGGCTCGGCCATGGCCCGGGAATTCTTTGCCGGTGGCCAGGAGCAGCAATTGCACCTGCATGCCCGCAGCAGCACGGCGATCCTCAACCCCCAGGCCTGTGGCGCGAACTGGCTGCGGGTCGGCGATGCGGCCATGGCCGTGGACCCTTTATCCGGCAACGGCATTTTCCAATCCCTGTCCTCGGCGTTGCAGGCCCCGGCGGTGATCAACACCTTGCTGCAGCAGCCGCAACGTGCAGCGCTGGCGCAGCGTTTTCACGAGCAGCGGGTGGAACAGTTGTTCCTGCGTTTTGCGCGCATCGGCCGGGACTTCTATGCCGACGAGCAACGCTGGCCCGAGCAGCCGTTCTGGCAGGCCCGCCGGCAGTGGCCGGATTGCCAGCCGGCGCACAGTGCCGTGGACTTTTCGGCCTTGCGCATCGAGCGCGCCCCGGTGCTGCGCGACGGCCTGGTGGATGAAGCCGAAGTGGTGATCACCCCGGACCAGCCCCTGGGCATCTGGCATGTACAGGGCGTGGAACTGGCGCCGCTGTTGCGCCGTTTGCGCAGCCAGGGGGCGGCCCAGGCCCTGGCGCAACTGAGCCCGGACCAGAATCGGCTGATACGCAGCTGGTTGCTGGCCCAAGGCTACCGCCCCTGAACGGGGATCGTAGGAGCGAGCTTGCTCGCGATCCGCGCAGCGGCCATCCACCGGAGTGAACCTGCGGTCCTTTTCGCCGGCAAGCCGGCTCCTACAGGGGGCACCGGGAGCTGGCGCAGCCCCCGGGCTTGCACTGGCCGCAGTCAGTTACGGGGGTTGAGGTACACCCGCTGGCCGCCTTTCCAGGTTTCGCAGACCTTGATGTCGCGAATCCGGGTGGCCGGGAACTTCTCGTCCAGTGGATCCTGCTCGAGGATCACGAAGTCGGCGAAGTTCTGGTCCTGCAGGGAGCCGGTCCAGGCCTCGGCATGGCACTGCCAGGCAGCGTCGTAGGTGATGGCTTTCAGCGCCTGCTTGCGGGTCAGGCACTGGCCCTCATTGAGGATGGGTTGCAGGCGCGGGTCATGGACGAACAGGTTGTCATGATTGCGGATGCCTTCCATCTTGCGGGTCACCGCCTGCTCCATCGAACGCAGGGGCCCCAGTGGGGTCACGGAATAGTCGCTGTGCAGGGAAATCCGCAGCTCGTGGTCCAGGGCCGACTTGCAGAGGTCGAGCATGTTGTGTGCCTTCTTTTCGAAAATGGCTTTATCGAAGGCGTAGCCCCAGTAGCCGACATGGCCAATCAAAAAGCTCGGTGACAGGCCCAGGCGCTGCATGGTTTCCAGGGTGCTTTTGCTCAGCAGCGAGCAGTGTTCGATGCGATGGCGCTTGTCCAGGCCGCTCTGGCCCTGCAGGGCCAGGTCATAGGCCTGCAGAGTGAATTCGATGGCCTGGTCGCCGTTGGCATGAATCATCAGCGGCCAGCCTTTTTTCACCGCCGCGTGGATAAATTCCTGGTATTTGACCGGGAGTGTTTTCGGGGTGTCCTCGCCCTTGTCGCACAGATTGAAGTTGCCCACCGGGCGGTCTGTCTCGCAGCAGTAGGGCGCGATCTGATAGCCGGTCAACCCCTGGTTGGATCCGTCCGAGATCACCTTGATCGAGCCCTGATACATATGCCTGGCCTCTTCCCGCGTGGCCGGCCGATAGTCCGGCAGCAGCTTGAGGGCTTCGAGCGAGTTGTTGCAGGCGGCGGCGTAGCCGATCCGCAGCGTTCTGGGGTGGGACAGGAAGTAGGCGTTCAATACCAGCTTCGACAAGGGGTCCATCATCGCGTCGTACAGCAGGGTTATCCCGCGGCTGGCCGCGGTGGCGAAGAAGGTGTCCAGGCGCTCGAAGATCTTCAGCATTGCAAGCTTCTGCCTGGCGGGAATCGACAGGATCCCGGCCACTATCTGGGTTTCCTGCAGCACGCCGTTCTCGACCATGACCCCGGTTCTTTCATGCACCAGATCCCGGGCCGCCGTGTTCATGTAGGCGGTGTGCATGGAGGCACTGATCAGCAGCATCGGCCGCTTGGCCTCGATGGTGTCCAGGTAGCCCTCTTCGGGCGTGTCGCCACATTGCAGGGTCATGAGTTGGTTCAGGCCGCCCGGCACCACCTTGAACGGCATCAGCGCCGGATCGACCAGGTGCCCGAGGACCCAGCTCGTGCTGTCGTCGGGGAGGTTGTTCTGGATGGTTTCCTTCAGCCAGCCCCAGGTATAGAGCGGCCGCAGGCGCTGGCTGTTTTTCTCTGGCGCCTGCTGGCTATCGCCGTCGTCGGGCTCGATGGCGCCCAGGTTCAGCCAGCCATCCATGGCGCAGCTCTGCACGATGTGGGCGTGGGGCTCGACCAGGCCGGGCAGCAGGGTCTTGCCGTGCAGCGACTGCTTCTTGTAGTCGATGCCCAGGGCCTGCATGCGGGCTTCGACGGCGGCCAGGGTGCCCGCGGCGACCACGTCGCCGGCATGGATGCCCAGGGCTTCGACCCGCTCATCCATGTTGCCGTCGCGCAAGGGGTAGATGATGCCGTCATGAAACACCAGGGACTCGCCGTTCGCGTCCCTGGCCGGGCCCTGTGCCGCGTTGGGGTGGCTGGCGATATAGCTGGCGGGGTCGAGGGTGTCTTTCAACGCTTCCCAGACGGGGTTGTGGCAGCCGCACTGGATGTAATCGTGATCATTTCCATTTGATCCCATGATGCTTTCCTCGGGTTTTCGGTGGTGATGAGGCGTTGTGGGGGGATGAGCCCAGGCTCTTCAAACGAGGTGGCCAGCCGGCTCGGGCTGAGCGTAGCAGTGCTTTGCACGGCGAACAGGGCGGTCGTCGGGGGGGGCGCCGGACCACCTCCGGCGCCCCGGGTGGGGCGGTTGGCGCGGGGCGGATCAGAGCTTGATCAGCACTGATTTCAACTCGGTGTAGTGCTCGATGGCCGCGTGGCCCATTTCCCGGCCAAGCCCGGACATCTTGTAGCCGCCAAACGGCAGTGCCGGGTCCAGGGCACTGTGGCAGTTGACCCACACCGAACCGGACTTGATCCGCGGAATCATCCGGTGCACCGCCGCCAGGTCGTTGGACCAGATGCTCGCGCCCAGGCCGTAGGGGCTGTCGTTGGCCATGCGCAGGGCGTCGGCCTCATCGTCGAAAGGAATGGCCACCAGCACCGGGCCGAAGATCTCTTCCTGCACCAGCGAATGCTTCTGGTCCACATCCACTATCACCGTCGGCTTGACGAAATACCCCGGGCCGAACTGTTCGCCGCCGCAGGCGATGGTGGCGCCGCTTTCGCGGCCCATCTCGATGTAGCGATAGACCCGCTCCTGCTGGCGCGCGGAAATCAGCGGGCCCATCTCGACGCTGGCGTCCAGGCCATTGCCCAGCTTCATGGCATTGGCGATGCCGGCGATGTCGGCTACCACCTTGTCGAAATGCTTGCGCTGCACATACAGCCGGGAACCGGCGCAGCACACCTGGCCCTGGTTGAAGAAGATCGCGCTGGCAGCCCCGGCCGCGGCGCTGGCCAGATCGGCGTCGGCCATGACGATGGTTGGCGACTTGCCCCCCAGTTCCAGGGTTACCCGGGTCATGGAGTCCATGGCGATCTTGCCGATTTCCTTGCCCACGGCGGTGGAGCCGGTGAAGGTCAGCTTGTCCACCAGGGGGTTGCGGGTCAGGGCGCTGCCGGCGGTGATGCCGGTGCCGGTGACTACGTTGAACACGCCGTCGGGGTAGCCGGCTTCCTGCACCAGCTCGGCCAGTTTCAGGGCGCTGAGTGGCGTTTCATCGGCGGGCTTGAGCACCAGGGTGCAACCGGTGGCCAGGGCCGGGCCGAGTTTCCAGCAGGCCAGCAGCAGCGGGAAGTTCCAGGCGACGATGGCGCCGACCACGCCCACGGCTTCGCGGCGGATGAAGCTGTGGAACTGATCGTCAGGCATCAGGGGCAGCGAGACCTCGACGCTTGAACCCTCGATCTTGGTCGCCCAGCCGGCCATGTAGCGCAAGAAATCGATGGACAGTTGCACGTCCATGGCCTGGGCCACGGCGGCGCTCTTGCCGTTGTTCAGGCATTCCAGCTGGGCCAGCAGTTCGGCGTCGCGCTGCATCAGGTCGGCGAGTTTCCACAGCAGGTTCTGCCGCTCCCGGGGGCGGGTGCGGGTCCAGGGCGAATCGTCGAAGGCCTGGCGTGCGGCGAGCACTGCGCGGTCCACATCGTCCACCGTGGCCCGGGGCACCAGGCACAGCTGTTCGCCGGTGGCGGGGTTGCGCAGGGGCATGGTCTGGCCGTCGCCGGCCTCGGTCCAGTGGGCACCGATCAGCATGCGCGGGGCGCGCTGGATAAAGGCCGTGGTAGCGGCGAGCAGTGGGGCAATAGCCATGGCGAAGCCTCTTGTTGTAGGTGAGGCAGGGGCTTTCGCAATGGCTGTGCCAGTTCCACCCAGGCGCCGCGGCCCCGCTATGGCGGGGCCTGGGGCGCAGCACCGGGGCTTGCGCGGCGGCAGTTTTTCGCAAACTGCGACAGCCCGGTGAGATTCAAGAGACGCATCGGCTGGCAGGTTCCGGGGGCCGGCAGGGGGCTCTAGATGTGCAGCCAGGCCAGGGTGCCCAGCAGCACGCTGCCGCCGGCCGCGCCGTAGGCGAGCTTCTTCAGCCATTCCTTGCGGGTCAGCAGGGTGATGGCCGCCATCGAAATGGCGATCTGAATCGCCATCATCGCCTGGGCCCAGCGATGGTGCTGGTGCAGCGCGGCTTCCGATTGCTCGTCCCAGTCCCGGGCCTCGGCTTCCAGGGCCTCGGCCTTGAGGCGCACCGCTTCCTTTTCCTTCTGGTAGCGCTGGGCTTCGATGCCGTAGTGCGCGGCATCGACTCCGGGAATGTGGGTCGCCAGCTCCGCCAGGTTCTGCCGGCTGGATTTGGCCTGGTAGTAGCTCCACTGGTTGGCGGCTTCAGTCTTTTTCATCGCGGCATTGTTCTTGTCCATCGCCGCCAGGCTTTCCGAGGAGCCGGCCTGATAGCTCAGGAGCGCTCCCAGGGTGGCCATGATCGCCGTCATCACCGCGATCTTGCTGGCGAAGCGGTCACTGCGCGCGTGGGCATGTTCGCTCACGTGTTCCAGGTGCTTTTCGTGGGGGCTGGGCACATCGAATTCTTCGGTCATGGCGATCCGATCGGCTGGGTAGGGGGTGTTTCAAATTGTATCCATGGCCACTGGCGCCAGCAGGGCCAGTGTGAGTTCGTTCAGCTGGCCGACAGCCTGGAGCTGTGGGCCCAGGTCGGAAGGGCTGCGCTTGGGATCAAGGTTGACCATTTCGCGATAATCGAAAAGAAGTTCTCGTTAGACGGTCGCTAGCTGGCCTTTCTAAAGTAGGCGCTTCGAATCCGTGAGTACTTCCCATGCCCATTTACCCGAGGCCTGCATGGGCCCTGTGCGCCCTGTTGGCCGGTTGCACCCTGGGGCCGGAACGGCCGCCCGGCAGCACTGTGCCCCTGCCCGTGAGCCACCTGGACGCAACGGCCGAGCAGGGGCTCGACCAGTGGTGGCAGCTCTACCGTGACCCTGGGCTCAATGCCGCGGTACAGGAAGCCCTGAGCCAGAACCGCGACTTGCGGATGGCTGCGGCCAACCTGCTTCAGGCCCGGGCGCTGCTGCGCGAAACCGATACCCTGCGCCAGCCTTCCACCCAGGTGACGGCCCGCGCCGGCTACGGCAGTACCGCCGACGACCAGCTGGAAGCCGCCTTGCAGGACAGCCAGCACATCCGCACCGGCAGCCGCTATGGGGTCGGCCTGGATGTGCAGTGGGAGGCCGACCTGTTCGGCCGCCTGCACGGCCTGGCCGATGCTGCCCGGGCCGATGCCGAGGCGGCGCGGGCCGCCGAGGACGGCCTGCGGGTGGTGGTGGCCGCAGAAACCACCCGCGCCTGGTTGCAGGCCTGCAGCTATGGCCAGCGCCTGCAGGTGGCGGGCGAGTCCCTGGCGCTGGTGGAGCAGGGCCGCACCCTGAGCGCCCGGCTGTATCGGGCCGGCGCCGCGGTGACCCTGGATGTGGTGCGCGCCGAAGGCCTGGTGGGCCAGGTGCAGGCCAGCCTGCCGCCGCTGCAGGCCGCACGGCAACGGGCCCTGGCCGAACTGGCCGTCTTGCTGGGGCGCCCCCCGGGTGATGCACCGGCGGCGGCCCAGGCTTGTCGCCAGGCCCCGCGCCTGGGTTCGCCCATGCCCCAGAGCGATGCCCTGGCCATGCTGCGTCGGCGTCCCGACGTGAGCCAGGCCGAGCGCCGGCTGGCGGCGGCCACGGCGCGCATCGGCGTGGCCCGGGCCGACCTCTATCCAAGGGTCAGCCTGGGGGCCGGGGTCTTCACGTCGGCGCACCACCCCGCGGGTTTCGATGACCGTGATGCGTCGGTCTGGCAACTGGGGCCGCTGTTGTCCTGGAGCTTGCCCAACCTCAATGCCGCCCGCGCCCGCATCGCCCAGGCCAGCGCCGGAGAAAGCGCGGCACTGGCGGATTTCGACCGCAGCATCCTGGCGGCCCTGAAGGAGCAGCAACAGGCCCTGAGCGACTACCAGGCCGCGTTGCAGCGCCAGCAAGCCCTGCACCTGGCAGCCGAACGTGACCACCAGGCCTTGCGCCTGGCCGGGCTAGCCAGGGCCGCCGGTGCCTCCACGGCCCTGGATTACCTCGATGCCCAGCGCACCGATGTACGTACCCGGGCCGCGGCAGCGCAGGCCGATGCCGCCGTCATCGATACCCAGGTGCTGGTGTTCAAGGCCCTGGGCGGCGGCTGGCGCAGCGCGCCGCCGATTGTCCTGCCGCAGCCGAGCCGGGCTGCGGCCAACCCTTTCCCGCGAACCCCCAACGAGCCTTTGCAATGACCCAGACCCCTGTTCCCGCTTCCCCGGCGCAAGCCGTCACCCGCCGTCGCTTACTCGGTTATGCCGGGCTGGCGCTGGTGTTGCTGCTGATTCTGGCCTGGGGCCTGCGCTGGTGGTTCAACGGGCGTTTCCTGGTGGAGACCGACGATGCCTACCTGCGCTCGGACATCGTCACCATCGCGCCCCGGGTCGCCGGCTACCTGGTGGCGGTCGAGGTCCGGGACAACCAGCCGCTCAAGGCTGGCGACCTGCTGGCGCGGATCGACGACAGCGACTACCGGGCCCGGGTCGAACAGGCGGAAGCGGCGCTGCGCGAGGCCCAGGCCGAACAGCGTGCCGGGCAGGCGCGGCTGGCCAATCTGGCCGCCCGCCAGCAACAGCAGCAGAGCCTGATCGCCGAAGCCCAGGCCCGGGTCGGCGCCGCCGAGGCCGAGGCACAACGGGCCGGCCAGGAAGGGCGGCGGCAGCAACACCTGGCCAGCCAGCAAGTCAGCAGCGTGCAGCAACTGGAAAACGCCGCCGCCCTGGCCCGTCAGGCCGATGCCGCCCTGGGCGCGGCCCGCGCCAGCCTGGCCGCGCGGCGCCAACAGGTACAGGTGCTCGATACCGAACAGCAAAGCGCCCGGGCGCAACTGGACAAGCTCGAAGCGGGCGTGGCCCGGGTCACGGCCCAGCGGCAACTGGCCCGCATCGATCTGGCTCGCACCTTGATCCGCAGCCCGGTGGACGGTATCGCCGGCCAGCGGCGCCTGCGCCTGGGGCAGCACGTCGAAGTCGGCGCGCCGCTGTTGGCGGTGGTGCCTGAGGACGCCTATGTGGTGGCCAACTACAAGGAAACCCAGGTCGACGGCATGCGCCCCGGGCAAGCGGCGCGGGTCGAGGTCGACGCCCTGGGTGGCCATGTACTGGAGGGACGGGTGGAGAGTTTCGCCCCGGCTTCCGGCGCCGAATTCGCCCTGCTGCCGGCGGACAACGCCACCGGCAACTTCACCAAGATCGTGCAGCGCATGCCGGTGCGCATCCGCCTCGATCCGGGGCAGCCGCGACAGGCGCAGCTGCGCCCCGGGATGTCGGTGGTGGTGACCGTGGACACCCGTCATGACTAGTGCCCAGGCCGTATCGGAAGGCACCGGCGAGGCCGCCGCACAGGCAATCTCCCTGCGCACCTGGGTGGCGGTGCTGGGCAGCGTGGTGGGCTGCTTCATGGCCGGGATGAACGTGCACGTGACCAACGCTTCCCTGCCGGACGTGCGTGGTTCCCTGGGGGCGACTTTCGAGGAGGGGTCGTGGATCACCACCGCCTACCTGGTGGCGGAGATCATCATCATTCCCATGACCGGCTGGCTGGTCTCGGTGTTTTCCATGCGCCGGGTGCTGATGGTCGGCACCGCCGGTTTCGTGCTGTTTTCGATCGCCTGTTCCCTGGCGCCGAACATCCACAGCCTGATCTTCGCCCGGGTGCTGCAAGGGGCCTTTGGCGGGGTGCTGATTCCCCTGTCGTTCCAGCTGATTGTCACCGAGCTGCCGGCGGCCCGGCATCCCATGGGCATGGCCCTGTTCGCCGTGGCCAACAATGTCGCCCAGGCCGCGGGACCGTCCCTGGGCGGCTGGCTCACCGATGCCTATTCGTGGCGCTGGATCTTCTACCTGCAAGTGCCGCCGGGGCTGTTGCTGCTGGCGGCCATCGGCTGGTCGGTGCGGCCCCAGCCCATGGTCCTGGCAAAGCTGCGCCAGGGTGACTGGGGCGGCATCGCCAGCATGGCCGTGGGCCTCTCGGCGTTGCAGATCATGCTGGAGGAGGGTGGCCGTTACGACTGGTTCGCCTCAAGCTTCATCAGCCATTGCGCGATCCTGGCCACGGTCGGCCTGCTGGCCTTCGTGGCCATCGAACTGCGTCGCGAGCAGCCGTTGATCAACCTGCGCCTCTTGGGGCGCTACAACTTCGGCATTGCCAGCCTGATGCAATTCACCTTCGGTGCGGTGGTGTTCGGCGTGGTGTTCCTGGTGCCCAACTACTTTGCCCAGATCCACGGCTACAACGCCCGGCAGATCGGCCTGATGATGATTCCCTACGGCCTGATCCAGTTCGTCATGTCGTTCGCCACCCCGCGGCTGATGCGCTGGACCAGCGCCCGCACCATCATCATTGCCGGGTTCGCCATCACTGGCATCGGCTGCCTGATGAACATCCACCTCAACCCCGATGCCTCGGTGAACGTCATCGTGCCCTCGCTGGTGGTGCGTGGTATCGGCCAGTCGCTGGTGGTGGTGGCGCTGGGGGTGATGGCGATCCAGGGGCTGGAAAAGGACCAGGTGGGCTCGGCCTCCGGACTGTTCTCCATGGTGCGTAACGTCGGCGGGGCCATCGGTATCGCGCTGTCCAGCCAGATCGTGGTGGAGCGCGAGAAACTCCACGCCCAGCGCATTGGCGAATCCGTCAGCCTGTTCGCCCAGGCCACCCAGGAGCGCCTGGTGGAACTGGTGCGCCTGTTGGCCCAGGCACCGGTGGAGTACGCAACGGCCCTGCATTCGGCGGCGCTGGCGCCCCTGCGCCAGCAAGCCCTGGGCATGGTGGACAAGGTGCTGCACCGCGACGCCCTGCTGCTGGCCTACAGCGATGCCTTCTTGCTGGCGGGGCTGGCCATGCTGTTGTGCGTGGTGGCCGGTGTGCTGCTGCGCCGGGCCTGAGCCCTCAGCGGTAGAACTCCGAAGGCGGCGTGCCGAACTGGCGCTTGAAGGCGGCGGCGAAGGCGCTCTGGCTGTCGTAGCCGTGCTGCAGCGCCACTTGCACCACCGGCATGCCCTCGGCCAGGCACTCCAGGGACATCAGCAACCGCGCCTGCTGGCGCCAACGGCCAAAGGTGATGCCGGTGTGGCGCTGGAACTGGCGATGGAAGGTCTTGGCGCTCATGGCCAGGCAGTCGCCCCATTGTTCGGCGGTGCGGTTGTCCGAAGGGTCGTCCGCCAGCGCCTGGCACACCCGCAGCATGCGCGGCTCATGGGGCCAGGGCAGGCTGAACGGCAGCACCGGCAGCGAGCGCATCTCATCGAGGATCAGGCGCATCAGGCGGCCGTCGCGGCTGTCCGGCGAATACTGCGTGCCGACCTGGGCGGCGGCCAGGATCAGCTCGCGCAGCAACGGCGAGACCTCGATCACGCAGTCATGCTCGGGCAGGCCGGCAATGGCATCGACATTGATGAACAGGCTGCGCATGCGCACCGCGCCGCGCATGCGTACCCGGTGCTCGACGCCGGCCTGCAACCACACCCCGCGGCTGGGCGGCACCACCCAGCGGCCGGACTCGGTGTCGATCACCAGCACGCCCTCAATGGCATAGGCCAGCTGCGAGCGTGGATGGCTGTGGGCAGGTATTTCATGGCCGTTGGGGTAATCCACGGCGATGCTGGTAACCGGCATGGACAGGCAGTCGATGGACGAGACAACAAGCAGATCGGACATGCAGCGCAGCGCCTCCGCCCCGGAAGGGATCATGGGGCGCTTATCATAGGTGAAAATGTCCATTTTGCGATAATAAAAGGGTGTTTAGCGCATTACATTCAGAAGATCGCTACCTAGACTACTGATCACTCCTTGCCCGCCGACGGTTGCAACCGCCCATGAACCCCCTGTTCCTGACCCTGCTACTAGCGCTACCCCTGCCTTACGGCCGGGGTCTGCCGGTGCTGCCAGGAACCTGGCACCCAGGCTGATCTCCCCCAGACTCCGGCCTCGAAGCGCTTTCCATGATGAAAGCAGGGGAGATCCATCGCGTTCTCCATTGTGCTTTCGAGGTCAGTATGCTCGCCCATCCCCATACCAAATACCGCCCCTTTACCCCCGTGGACCTGGACTCGCGCCAGTGGCCGTCACGTACCATCACCCAGGCTCCGATCTGGCTGTCCACCGACCTGCGCGATGGCAACCAGGCGCTGTTCGAGCCGATGAACCGCGAGCGCAAGCTGCGCCTGTTCGAGGAACTGGTGCGCCTGGGCTTCAAGGAAATCGAAGTGGGATTCCCCGCCGCCTCGCGCACCGATTTCGAGGTGGTCCGCGAGCTTGTGGAACAGCAGCGGATTCCCGCCGACGTCACGCCCATGGTGATGACCCAACTGCGCGAGGACCTGATCCGCGAAACCGTACGCAGTGTGCAGGGTGCGCGCCGGGTCATCGTCCACCTGTACAACGCCATCGCCCCGGTCTGGCGGCGCGTGGTCTTCGGGCTTTCGGTGGACGAGGTCGAGGCCCTGGTGGAGCGCCATGTCAGGCTGTTGCGCGAGTTGACTGACCAGCATCCGGAAACCGAATGGGTGTTGCAGTACTCCCCCGAAACCTTCTGCATGGCGGAGCTCGAGGTGTCCCTGCGCATGTGCAATACCGCGATCCGTACCTGGGACGCCGGCCCGGGGCGCCCGATCATCATCAACCTGCCGACCACCGTCGAGGTGGCCACCGCCAACGTCTTTGCCGACCAGATCGAATGGATGCACAAGCGCCTGGAGCGCCGCGATCAGGTCACGCTGTCAGTGCACCCGCACAACGACCGGGGCACCGGCGTGGCCTGTGCCGAACAGGCGTTGCTGGCGGGCGCCCAGCGGGTGGAGGGCTGCCTGTTCGGCAACGGCGAGCGCAGTGGCAACCTGGATCTGGTGACCCTGGCCCTGAATCTCTATACCCAGGGCATCAGCCCCGGGTTGGACTTCTCCGATATCGCGGCAGTGGCCCGGGTTGCCGAGGAATGCACGGCGCTACCGATCCATCCGCGCCATCCCTATGTCGGCGACCTGGTGTTCACCGCCTTTTCCGGCTCGCACCAGGACGCCATCGCCAAGGGCTTTGCCGCCCAGGCGGCCGACGGTTTCTGGGAGGTGCCCTACCTGCCCATCGATCCGCAGGACCTGGGGCGGACCTACGACAGCATCGTGCGGGTCAACAGCCAGTCCGGCAAAGGCGGGATCGCTTTCCTGCTGCAGCGTGACCACGGCATCGTCATGCCCCGGCGCATGCAGATCGAGTTCAGCGCCATTGTGCAGAAGCTGGCTGATGCCAGTGACGCCGAGTTGAGCAGCGACGCTTTATGGGAGGTGTTCCAGCGCACCTATCTGGCGTGTGCAGAGGGCACGGCCGGCCTGCGGTATCTCGCTCATCGGTTGTTCGATGCCCCCGAGGGGCAGGGGATCGAGCTGCGGGTCGCCACCCCCGGGAACCAGGAGGCGTGCTTGCATGGCCTGGGCAACGGACCTGTCGCGGCGGCCCTGGCCGCCCTGGGCTTGCCGCTGCGCATCGACAGTTTTGAAGAGCGCAACCTGGGGGCGGGGGCCGATGCGCAGGCGCTGGCAATTGTCGAAGCGGTGTGGCCGGGCGTTGCCGGGTCACGTTTTGGCGCCGGCTGTCACGCCAATATCGTCACCGCCTCGGTGCAGGCCGTGATCAATGCCGCGGCGCGGTTTTATCCCGAGCAGGCGCCGGCATTCGTCCCCACCCAGGCATCGCTTGCGGAGCGGGCGGCTCCCTGAGTGACCCGCACCAGCAGTCGGCGCCCCAGGGGCCGGCCGCTGGAGCCCGGGCAAAAAAAAGCCCGCTGTAGCGCGGGCCAAATGGGATTCGTTAAGGAGTGATTGGCAATATAGGGGCGGCGAGGTGAAAGCACCGTGAAAAAAAAGTCGTGCAGGGATAAACCTCCAGCATCTTTGCCCAAGTCGTAGGGTGTTTTCGGATATGTCCGATATTACTGCCCCTGGAGCCCGCGTATATTCCCTCCTGCTCGCCCAGCCAAAGGGGGTACTTCGGTCTGGATGCCACTGCCGAAGTGATGGGCGAGCACCTTTTTCCCTCCTGCCGTTTCTTTCTCCCTGGCTGTTTCCTTCCCGCTTGGCCTGGCCAATATCCTCATCCCATTCCCTTCAGGGCAGATCGAGCCGGCGCCGGATCTCGGCCCACAGTTGCGGGTCGTCGAAGTCGTTGATCACGCGGTGGGCGCCGGCATCCAGCAGGGTTTGCGGGCGCTGGCTGGTGGCCAGGCCGAACGTGCAGATCCCGGCTTTTACCGCGGCTGTCAGCCCGGGTACCGAGTCTTCGAAGGCCAGGGCCTGGTCGGCGGTGGCCTGCAGGCATTCCAGGCCGCTCAAGTAGGGCAGGGGATCGGGCTTGGCCCGAGGCAACTCCTCGGCCACCAGCACCGTCTGGAAGCGCTGTCGCAGGCCCAGCACCTCGAGCATGTGCTCGGCATTGGCCCGGGGCGCGTTGGTGACCACGCACACGCCGATGCCGTGCTCCTGGGCAAAATCCAGCAGGCGCAGCAGGCCGGGCATGGGCATCAGTTGCGGGGAGAGTTGGCGAAAGCGCACTTCCTTGCGCTCGGCAAAGGCTTCATGTTCCGCCACGCTGCGCTCGGGGAACAGGTAGCGGCACATGTTGGCATTGGCCTGGCCGCTGACATGGGCTTCGAATTCTTCCTGGGTGAAGGTCCGGCCATCCTCTTCCAGCAGCAGTTGCTGCAGGGCCAGCAGGTGCAGGGCGTCGGTGTCGGTCAGGGTGCCATCAAGGTCGAAGAGCAGAGCATTGAGCATGGGACAGTTCCTGTCGGGCCCCATCCGGGCCGGTTGGCTGAATCGATCAAGCCCGCATCCTAGCAGGCTTGATCCCAACCGTGACCGGTTCGCTCGGGGCCTCAGCCCTGTGCGTTGTCGCCTTCGCCCTGGTCTTCCACTTCGTCAGGCTGCGGGCAGTAGTCCTGGGGGTTGGCCGGCCACAGCACCTGGTCATGGCCGTCGTGCACCTGTTCGGCGCCGCAATCGACCTGGCTGACCTGGAAGCTCGGAGTGCCGTCCAGGCGATACAGGGCCTTGAGGCTGCGGGACTGGTCGTCGCCCATGCCTTCCACGGCATAGCCGAAGATGGCGCCGCGGGTTTCGTCCACCACCAGTTCCTGCCACTTGCCGGGGATCAGCCGCTTGCCCTTGAGGTCGTACAGCGCCGAGGTGGCCAGGGCCGAGGTGTCGTCGGTGGCCAGCAGGTAGTGGCCGCTGTTGTCCAGGCGGATGTCGACGTACTGGCCCGGCTCCAGCAGCACCTTGCCGCTGGCGTCCATCAGGCCCACGGTACGCACCTGGGTGGCCTGGCCGAACAGGGTGGCCTGCTTGGTCGGGCTGTTGGCGGTGCTGAAGACGAACAGGTCGGCATTGATCGCGCCGATCTGGGCGTAGGTGGGCTTGAACAGCTCGACGCCCTTGTCCACATCGAAGATACCGAAGGTGGCGCTGAACACGTTCTGCAGCACCGCGACCTGGTTCAGTCCCGGTACCTGCCGGAACATTCCCAGCGGGCTGAAGCCGGCCGGGTCCGCCGAGTCGTAGACCGGCTGCACTTTCCATTGGCCCTGGCGGTCGATCAGCCCGGCCTTGCCGGAGCTGCCGTCGGCGTTCTTGGCGGTGACCAGCGCGCCCTGCTTGCCGAACACCTGGCAGGTACCGAACTGGGCCTGGATCACGGTCTTGCCCTGGAAATCCATGTAGCCGCAGGGGCTGTCGTATTTTTCCCGGAAGGCCACCAGGCCGTCACCCGGTTCGCCCATCCAGTTGTAGGTGGCGGCGCTGATCAGCTGGGCCTGGGCATCGGCCAGGGCCTTGCCCTGTTCGGTGCTGACCACCAGATGCTGGTTGGCAAAGTAGTCGATGCTGTCGAAGTCGATCTTCTTCTGCTCGCCGGTCTTGAGGTTCAGCGCCCACTTGTCGTTGCCGCGTTCGGCGATCATCCACCAGCCGCGCTTGGCGAAGTCATCGCGGACCATGCTGCTGTCATACAGGGCTTCGGTCACCACCTCGCCCTTGGCGCTGAGAATGCCGCGCTTGCCGCCGATCTCGTAGACGATGAAGTCGTCGTTGCCGCCCACGTACAGATCGTCGAAGCGCGGTGGCTGAATCTGTTTGCCGCTCTGGTCGATGATGCCCAGCTTGCCGTCCTGGCCGAAGCCGAAGTAGCCCGGGGTCAGCAGCCGCAGGTCATCGGTGAAGGCGGCCTTGAGGGTCTGCTTGCCATCGGCGCTGCTTAGGTTCCAGGTACCGTCCTTGGCGAACAGGAAGGTCTTGTCCAGGGGCAGGGCGACCACGGCGTCGTAGTCGTTGTCGGCGCTGACCAGCACCTTGCCGTCCTGGTCCAGCACCGCGCATTCGCCATTGGCGCAGATCGGCATGACCATGGCCGCCGGCGCGGGGGCCGCAGCGACGGCTGCAGTCTTGGGACTGGTTTCTTCCTTGCATCCGACCAGGGTCAGAGCAGACAACGAGAGGATCAGCGAGCCGAGACGGGCACAGGCGCTTCTATCCATGAACTTCAGGTTCCTTGTAAGAGGGGAGGTGCGGCACACCCCATGGGACGGGGCAGGCAAAGCGGGGGTGATTCTGCGGCGCCGCCGGATAAATGCAAGATCCAATTGCAAAGAAAACCAGCGGTACAGCCTCGTTGCCGGCCTTGAGAGCTGTTCTGGCGCTGGCTAATCGCTGTCTCAGACTGAGACGTTTGTCTCGAAATTGAACGTCGGGTAACACCCGCAAGCCCGCCAGGGACCGGCGTCTTCGCCCAAGTCGTTGATTCCGGGTTCTTTTATAAGCTGGCACGCTCCGTGTATTGCATATCAGCAGACGTTTCTCTTGCCTCCATGACCGGGCGTGCCGGGCATGGCAGAAACCATAAAAACGACTCGCTAAAAATAAGAAAGCACCGTGGGAGGTTTGACGTTGATGAAGAGAAGACTGCGCCTGAGGCTCAGTGCCAGCCTGCTGGCCATTGCCACCTGTACCGCCTTGCATGCCCCTTCGAGTTTCGCCGCGCGGGATGCGCAGAGCATCCTCAAGGAAACCTGCCAGGGTTGCCACACCCCCGAGGCCGGGGAAGCCCTGAGCCGCATCAGCCACCAGCGCAAGACCCCGGAAGGCTGGCTGATGAGCATTGCCCGCATGCAGACCATGCACGGGCTGCAAATCAGCGATGACGACCGCCGCACCCTGGTCAAGTACCTGGCCGATACCCAGGGCCTGGCGCCCAGCGAGACCGACGGCGTGCGCTACGCCCTGGAGCGACGGCTGAACACTGTCGAGCATTTCGACGAACAGACCACCCAGATGTGCGCCCGCTGCCACTCCGGCGCGCGGATCGCCCTGCAACGCCGGCCGGCCCAGGAATGGGAGCGGCTGGTGAATTTCCACCTTGGGCAATGGCCATCCCTGGAGTACCAGGCGCTGTCCCGGGACCGGGAATGGCTGCCCACCGCCCTCAAGGAAATGGTGCCGCTGCTGGCCCAGCGTTATCCCCTCGACAACCCCGCCTGGACAGCCTGGCAACAGGCCCGCCCGCAAGCGACGGCGCTGGCGGGGGACTGGAGCTTCAGCGGCCACCTGCCGGGCAAGGGCGAACTGGCCGGGGTGATGAGCGTCAGCGCCGGGGAAGGCGATCAGTTCAAGCTCAGCGTCAAGGGCCAGTACGCCGATGGCAGCCCGTTCAATGGCGAGGGCAGCGCGATCCTCTACAACGGCTATGAATGGCGCGGCAATGTCACCGTGGATGGCGTGGTCATGCGCCAGGTGCTGGCGGCCCAGGGCAATGCACTGCAAGGGCGGATGTTCGAGGCCGAGCACGACGAGCGCGGCTTGGACTTCATCGCCGCCCGGCAAGGCAGCCAGCGGTTGCTGGCGGTGCAGCCGGCTTACCTGAAGGCCGGTGAGGAGGCCGAGGTGACCCTGGTGGGCGCCGGCCTTGCGGGCACTCCGAGCTTCGGCAAAGGGGTGGAGGTCGTGCAGGTGCTGGAGCAGAGCCCCGAACGCATCCGCGTCAGGCTCAAGGCGGCGGCCAGCGCCCAGCCGGGGCTGCGGGAAGTCAGCGTCGGCAGCCTCAAGGGCGCGACGCTGGCGGTGTACCAGCGCATCGCCGAGGTCAAGGTGGTGCCGGCATTTGCCGTGGCGCGGATCGGTGACGGCGGCGGTTCGACGCCCAAGGTCCAGGGCCGCTTCGATGCCGAAGCCTGGGGCAAGGGGGCCGACGGCAAGGCCTACCGCATCGGCGTGATGCCGGCGCAGTGGAAGGTCGAGGCCTTCGACGCCCAGGCGGCCAAGGATGAAGACGTCAAGTACGCCGGCAGCATGCAGGCTGACAGTGGCGTGTTCACCCCAGGGGATGCCGGGCCCAACCCGCTGCGCAAGATGTCCACCAACAACGCCGGCAACCTCAAGGTGATCGCTGCGGTGGAGGAGGGGGGCAAGGCCCTGACCGGTGAAGGCCAGCTGATCGTCACCGTGCAACGCTGGAACAATCCACCCATTCCCTGAGGGGCGTCGAGCGATACCGACAGACACTTTCAGGCAATGACCGCAGGCCCCGAACGCGGGGCAGGCACAGGAGGTTGTAATGGGCGCAATTCTGAATCTGGTGGAGCGCAACCTGCATGAAGTGCAGGTGGACGCCAACCGCATGCTGTTCCATATCCCCAGCAGTTCGCTGTTTGCCAGCGATGCCTTGACCGGCAGCATCATCGATGCGCTGCGCGGCCCGGGCTGTACCCCGGAAGACTTGATCCAGCGTCTGGCCGGCGCCTATGACGGTGCCGACGTCAGCGACACCCTGCGCGAGCTGATGGCCCTGGAACTGGTCAGCGACGGCTCGCCCCTGACCCCGGAAATCGGCGTCAAACGGGTCGAACGCACGGCGATCAATACCGTGGTGCTCAACGTCAATACCGGCTGCAACCTGAGCTGCACCTACTGCTACAAGGAAGACCTGGACAAGCCCTCGGCGGGCAAGAAGATGGGCCTGGACACGGCCATTGCCTCGGTGGAAATGCTGCTCCAGGAGTCCCCGGACGAGGAGCGCTACACCGTGGTGTTCTTCGGCGGCGAACCCTTGAGCAACCGGCCGCTGATCGAGGCCATGGTGGACTACTGCGAACAGCGCTTTGCCGCCGCCGGCAAGTTCGTCGAGTTCGTCATGACCACCAACGCCACCCTGCTCACCGAAGAGGTGGTGGACTACCTCAACGCCCACCGCTTCGGGCTTTCGGTGAGCATCGACGGGCCCAAGACCGTGCACGACCGCAACCGCATCACCGTGGGCGGGCAGGGCACCTATGACGTGGTGCGGCGCAAGGCGCAGATGCTTCTGGAACGCTACGACAGCCGGCCGGTGGGGGCGCGGGTGACCCTGACCACCGGGGTCACCGACCTTGAGACCATCTGGGATCACCTGTTCAACGAGCTGGGGTTCGCCGAAGTGGGGTTCGCCCCGGTGACCTCGGGGGACATCAGCAGCTTCAACCTCAGCAGCGAGGAGCTGATCGAAGTCTTCGCCAGCATGAAGCGCCTGGGCCGGCGTTACCTGGCGGCGGCACTGGAGCACCGCAATATCGGCTTCTCCAACCTGCACCAGCTGATCACCGATATCCACGAGGGCCACAAGAAGGCGCTGCCCTGCGGCGCCGGGCTGAAGATGCTGGCGGTGGACCACAAGGGCGAGCTGAACCTGTGCCACCGCTTCACCGGCTCATCCCTGCCGACCTTCGGCAATGTGCATGACGGTGGGGTCAAGCAGATGGAGCTCAATGACTTCCTGTCCCAGCGCCTGGACCGCACCAACACCGGCTGCGACAGCTGCCGCATCCGCAACCTGTGTTCCGGCGGCTGCTACCACGAGAGCTATGCCCGCTACGGCGACCCGGCGCACCCGACTTATCACTATTGCGAACTGATGCGTGACTGGGTGGATTTCGGCATCGAAGTCTACAGCCGGATCATGGCGCACAACCCTGCGTTCATCAGCAGCTACATCACTCCGCGCAAGGCTCACTGACATGAAACATCTCAAGCCGATCAACAACAAAGCTCAGAAACTGACCGAGGCCGCGGCCCAGGACCGTATCGAAGAAGTGCTGGCGATGAACTCCGTGGCCGGCTGCGCCTCGACCACCGACCCGGGCTGGGAAATCGATGCCTTTGGCGGCGTCTCGTCACTGTGCCAGCCGATGGAGGCCGACCTCTACGGCTGCTCCGACCCTTGCTGGTGGCCGGCCCAGGTGCCGGACATGATGAGCACCTACCCCGACTGGAACAAGGACGCCCAGGCCTCCAACGACAACTGGCGCAACCTCGGCACCGTCTTCCCCAAAGACAAGTAACCGGACAGCACAAGGATTCCAGCATGCGAGCTATCACAGTGTGCGGCCTGGCCGCCGGCGCGGTTCTCAGCGCCTGTTCTTTCACCGCCCTGGCCGACGAGGGCCTGGCCCTCAACAGCGGTCACGAGTACATGGTGACCACCAATTACCCGAACAACCTGCACGTTCTCGATCTGGCCACCGACAGCCTGTACAAGACCTGCAAGATGCCCGACGCCTTCGGCCCCGGCACCGTGCAACTGTCGCCGGACCGCAAGATCGCCTACGTGCTGAACAACCACTATGCGGATGTCTACGGCGTCGAGCTCGACAGCTGCAAGCAGGTGTTCCACGCCAGCATCACCCAGCATCCGGGGGAGAAGGCGCGCTCGATGTTCGCCTTCACCGTCAGCCACGACGGCAAGGAGCTGTACACCGTGGCCAACCCGACCCTGTTGCTCAATGACCGCTATGAGGTCAAGGAGCCGCGGCTGGATGTCTACGCCACCGATGCCGGGCTCGACGCCAAGCCGCTGCGCAGTTTCCCCGCGCCGCGCCAGCTGACCATCATGCAGAGCGGCGACGACGGCACCCTGTATGTGGCCGGGCCGGACCTGTACAAGGTCGACGTCAAGACTGGCAAGTTCGAGGTACTGATCCCCAGCCGCCACTGGAAACGCCCCAACTACAGCGCGCCGGACGTGCTCTACGTGTGGAACCAGCAGACCTTCCGCCATGACTTTTCGCTGCTCTACACCGCGGCGAAGTTCAAGGACAAGAAGCAGGACCCGGCTACCGCCGAGCCGCTGTACGGGCTGTTCAGCGTCGATCTCGCAACCGGCAAGACCGAGACCACCGACTTCGGACCGCTGACCGAGATCTACTTCAGCGGCATGCGCTCGCCCACGGACCCCAACCTGATGTTCGGCGTGCTCAACCGCCTGGCCAAGTACGACATCAAGCAGAAGAAACTGCTCCAGGCCGCGACCCTGGAACACTCCTACTACTGCATCTCGTTCAACCGGGCCGGGACCAAGATCTACCTGGCGGGGACCTTCAACGACGTGGCGATCTTCGATGTGCAGAGCATGAAGCAGATCGGCAAGATCACCCTGCCGGGCGGCGACATGGCCATCACCACGGCGCAGATCTTCGTCCGCTGACCCCGCCCCCAGCCACCGGCTCCTGTAGCAGCCGGCTTGCCGGCGAACAGGCCGGCAAGCCGTGCAGAGCCCTCACCGACGCCTTCGCGGGCAAGCCCGCTCCTACCGTGCGGGGACCGGGCAGCTCAAGTCGCCTTCCTTGCACTGCAGGTACTGTTTGAAACTCTCCACGCGGGTCTTGGTCAAGGCCGTGATGCAGTTGCTGTAGGCCACCGGATACAGGCTGCCACCTTCCACGCCCGAGGTGGAAAAACTGCACTCGGCATCGCGGAACGCCACCCAGGCGCGCTGGGCGCTGACCAGCAGCTTTTTGCTGTGTGGCTGGTCTTTCAGGCGCTGGTTGATCTGTTGGTAAAGGGCGTTCAGCTCCTTGTCCGCGGCCTTGTGCTGGAAGTTGGCGCACAGGCTCATATCGGTCTGGGTGGTGTTGTTGCATTCATAGGCCTGGGCCAATGGAGCAAGCAGCAGCGGCGCAAGGGCCAGCAACAGGATCGGACGCATGGAAAGTCTCGCAATCGGTCAATGAGGAAGAAACAGTCTAGCCGCGGCTGGGTTGCCACTCGGGCCAGCGTTGCAGCGCTTCGTCGGCCAGCCAGGGCACATCGTGGGAGGTCCAGATATGCACCTGTGGCGTCTGCCCCGGATCATCGTCCAGGGTCGCCACCCGCAGGATCACGTGGGGCTGCCCCGGGCGCTCCGCCAGCAGGTGAGAACCGCAGACCGAGCAGAAGTGCCGCAGCTTGCCCGGGGACGATTCGTAGGTGCTCAGGCGTTCCTGGCCCTGGGTCCACTGGAAGTGTTCGCGCATGACTCCGGCGGTCGAAGCAAAGGCCGCGGCGTGGGCCTTGCGGCAGGTCTGGCAATGGCAGTGGCCGATGGGCATGTCCAGGCGGTCGACCCGGTATTGCACCGCCTTGCACAGGCAACTGCCATGCAGCGGCCGGGCAGGCGCGCGACGCCGGGCGGCGGCCAGCAGGTCGTCGGCCATGGCCTGGATCTCCTCGCCCATGTGCAGCTTGGCCAGCCAGTGCGGCGGTATGCCCTGGGCCCCGTAGAAGGCTCCGGCCAACTGGCCGACGATGGCGGCGGTGGTGTCGGCGTCGTCCCCCAGGTTGGCGGCGGCCAGCACTGCTTCGGCATAGCTGTCGCTGTGCTGGAAGCACCAGAGCGCGGCCTCCAGGGAGTCGACGCAATAGCCGTTGCCGCGAATCTGGTCGCGGGTTTTATCCAGGTAATTGCCCTGGGCCAGGGCCGCGACCTTGCTCTCGCGAAAGCCCTGGGCGTCGAGCCGTTGCAGTTGCTGCTTGCTGGCACCGTCCAGGGCCTTGGCGATCAGCCCGGCCAACAGCTGGCAGCATTCGATGGCTTCGGCGGCGCCGTGGGTGGTACGCGAACTGGCCCCGGCAAACTCGCGGACCTGGGCCAGGTCGGGGTAATGGAACAGCACCACCGGCGCCAGGCGCATCAGCGAGCCATTGCCGGCGGTCTGCGGGTCGCTGGAACCCGCCAAGGGCTGGCCGTGTTCCTGATAGTCGGCCAGGGCCTGGCGCACCGTCATGCCGATATCGAAGCATTCGCCGGTGGCGCTCAGGTAGCCCCATTGCCACCAGTTGAGGTAGCGGCCCATCTGGTCGGCGGGGTCGAAACCGTCCTTGCGCAACAGGCTTTCCCCCAGGCACAGGGCCATGGAGGTGTCGTCGGTCCACTGTCCGGCCTTGAGGTTGAACGGGCCGCCGCCCAAGAGATCGGTGACCGGGGGGAAACTGCCCCGTGGCTTGAATTCCACACTGGTGCCCAGGGCATCGCCACAGGCCAGGCCCAGCAGGCTGCCACGGTAACGGTCGGTGAGGGTGAGGGGCATGGCAGGTCCTTTGCAGAGGTATTGGCGCCGGCGACAGTAGCATTTTTCGTTCTGGGCAATCAGTGGGGCCTTCGGCCAGATAAAGGTTGCGCTCGATTCAGAGAGGTCTAGTGTTCATCACTGGAGGTGGCCCATGAATTCTTCAGATCGCATCGAACGCAAGATCCTGCTCAAGGCCGACCCGGCCCAGGTCTGGCAGGCGCTGAGCGAGGCCGAACGCTTCGGCCGCTGGTTTGGCGTGGCCCTGGCCGGCCAGCAGTTCATACCCGGCCAGCGGGCCCGGGGCGCGGTGACTTACCCAGGCTATGAGCACCTGACCTGGGATGTCCTGGTGGAGCAGATGCTGCCCCAGGAGCTGTTCTCCTTCCGCTGGCACCCCTACGCCATCGATCCCGCGCAGGACTATTCGGCAGAGCCCAGCACCCTGGTCCGGTTCGAACTGGAAGAGCACGCCGGTGGTACCTTGCTGCGGGTCACCGAGTCGGGCTTCGACGGCATTCCCGCCGAGCGCCGGCTCAAGGCCTTTCGCATGAACAGCCGGGGCTGGGACGAGCAGATGAGCAATATCGAGAACTACCTGCAGCAGGGTTGAAACAGGCAGTTGCAAGCGGCACGTTGCAGAGCCAGGCCTGTCGCCTGAAACTGGCTGCTTCCCGTCTGGAGCAGCCCCTTGTTCGAAACCTATATGAAACGCTGGCGCCTGACGCCCGATGGCGATCCCATCGTCACCCCGGGCAGCCGCTTGTTGCCGGTGCGTCTGCAAGACGGTGCGCCGGCCATGTTGAAGATTGCCCTGGATGAACACGAGCAGGCCGGCAACCGGCTGATGGCCTGGTGGGCCGTGGAGGGGGCGGCGCGGGTTCATGCCCAGCAAGGCGATGCCCTGCTGATGGAGCGCGCCATGGGCAAGGGTTCGCTGATGCGCATGGCCCTGGCGGGCCAGCACGATGAGGTCAGCCATATCGTCTGCGCCACCCTGCAACAGTTGCACCGGCCACGGGCACAACCGCGGCCGCCGCTGGTGTCGCTGGACCGCTGGTTTGCCGACCTGCGCGAGGCGGCGCCGCAGCAGGGCGGGTTGTTCCTGCGCTGCCTGGCCGAAGCCGAGCACCTGTTGGCCACGCCCCGGGAGCTGGTGGTGCTGCATGGCGATATACACCACGACAATGTGCTGGACTTCGCCGAGCGCGGCTGGCGGGTGATCGACCCCAAGCGGGTACATGGCGAGCGCACCTTCGATTTCGCCAACCTGATCTGCAACCCGGACCTGCCCAGCGCCACCGACCCTGTGCGCTTTGCCCGCCAGGTGCAGGTGATTGCCCGGGCGGCGCAGCTGGAGCCGCGCCGGCTGGTGCAGTGGGTGTTGGCCTTCAGTGGTTTGTCCGCTGCCTGGTTTCTCCAGGACGATCATCAGCCCGGGGCGCAGCACCAGCTCAAGCTCGCGGCTTTGGCCGCCCAGGCACTGGAGGGGTGAACTAGGGGTTTGCGTAAGTGCGGTATAGCGAATTTCCTACACGCGCTGTAATTCAATGCGCCTTCTGCGCACCGGGCTTTGTGTTTAATCTTCTTTCCCACAACTGCAGCGCAGGAAGCGCTCAGGATCAGGGAAGGTCGACCATTAGCACGGATGCTGCAGACAGGAAGTCATAATGGTCTTGGAAAAAACCCGCTTCGGCGGGTTTTTTTTCGTCCGGCATTTCGTGCCTGCAGCCTGGGTGCGGTGGCCGCTTTGATACTTCACGCAGTGGAACATGAACGTGGCAGGTTTTTTTCAGCCCGACGCTAAGCGCGGGCTTCTGTGCAAATGGCCGTGGTTGCGGCAGATCGTTGTAGTGGGTGCGGCGCTGCTGCCCACCTTGAGCTGGGGGGGAATGTCGTGCCAAGGGCCGGATTGCCCCGGCATTCTGACGATGCTGGCATTTTTCCTGGGGGCCTTTGTCCTGGCCAATATACTTGGCGCACTGTGGATGATTGGCCGGAAGATCAAGTCGGTCTGGCGGCGCTGGCGTGATCCGAATGGCCGTGAGGCGTGCGAGCCGCCGGCCACGGATGATGCCCCCGGCCATTGACGCCGGTGAGCAGGCGCTCTTCGCCGGCAAGCCGGCTCCTGCAGGTGTGGTCAACGAGTGATTTCGTTGCGGACCTTTTCCAGAGCCTGCTCCAGCAGCGGCAGGCCGATGGAGCCCAGGGCCAGGCGCAAGGCCTGGGGCACATGGGCGGTGGTGGCGAAGGGCTCGGCCGAGGTCACCGTTACCCCCTGATGTTCCAGGGCCGCCACCACGGCATCGGCCCGCCGCCCTTCCGGCAGTTTCAGCCAGAGAAAATACGATGAGCCATAGGCCTGGTAATCGCAGCCCTTGAGCACCCTCCGGGCCAGTTGCTGGCGGCTGCGGGCATCGTTGCGCTTCTGTTCTTCCAGGCTGTCCACCAGCCCCGACTCGATCCAGCGGCAGCCCAGGGTCACGGTCAGCGACGGGGTGCTCCAGGTGGACACGCGGATCGCCCGTTCCAGGGCCGGGATCATCTCCAGGGGCGCGACGATAAACCCCAGGCGCAAGCCCGAGGCGACGCTTTTCGACAGCCCGGAAATATACAACGTGCGCTCCGGGGCCAGGGTCTGCAGCGGCGGCGGGGCCGGTTCGGCGAGGAAGGCGTAGGCGCCGTCCTCGATCAGCAGCAGGTCATGCTCGCGGGCCAGTTGCGCCAGGCGCCGGCGTTCGGCCAGGGGCATCACAGTGCCCAGGGGGTTGTGCAGGGTCGGCATGCAGTACAGCGCCCGCACCGGGCGCCGGCGGCACAGGGCCTGCAGGGCGTCGAGGTCCATCTGGCCGTTGTGCTGGGGCAGCGCTTCGAGGTCCAGGCGATGGACCTGGGCCAGGGTCTTGAGGCCGGGGTAGGTCAGGGCGTCCACTGCCAGGATGTCCCCGGGCTGGAGCAGCGCCAGCAGGCTCACCGCCAGCCCCTGCTGGGCGCCGTTGACGATCAGCACCTGCTCGGCGGCGACGCGGATCTCGCGGTTGCGCAGGTGCCGCGCCGCGGTCTGGCGCTCATGGGGGCGGCCGCCCTGGGGCGCGGAATGCAGCAGGGCATCCAGGTCGCCGGAGGCGGCTATCGCCCGCAGCCCCTCGCGCAGGCTTTCCGCCTGGCCGGGCAGGGACGGGTAGTTGAACGCCAGGTCCACCGAGGCGGCGCTGGCCGGGTGCTGTTCCAGGCCCATGCCCCGGGGCAGGCTGGTGTCGCGGACAAAGGTGCCGCGCCCGGGCTCGCCCACCACCAGGCCGATGGCTTCCAGCTCGTGATACACCCGCAGCGCCGTGGCTAGCGCCACCTGCTCGCTGGCCATCAGCGCCCGCACCGTCGGTAGCTGAGTGCCTGGGCACAGCTGGCCGGCGCGGATGCGCTGGGCGAAGTGATCGACGATGGTTTTGTAACGGGTACGGCGCATGCTCGGCCACCTCATGTATCTAGAACACTTTTTTGTTTGTATCAGGCAGGCGTCCTAATCTAGCGGCTTTTGCGCAGGAGCGCTCACATGCCGGACCTTTCCACCCTGTCGATCTTCCTCGGCGCCGTGCTGCTGTTGCTGCTGTCGCCGGGACCCAACATGGCCTTTGTCATCAGCCACGGCGCAGCCTATGGCTGGCGCGGTGGGGTGGCATCGGGGCTGGGGATCGGCGCAGCGGATATCGGCCTGACCCTGCTCACGGCCACGGGCGTCACCGCCGTGGTGGCCAGCTGGCCGCCGGCGTTCGACCTGATCCGCTATGCCGGGGTTGCCTACCTGTTGTGGCTGGCCTGGAAGGCCCTGGGCCAGCGGGGGGGCCTGGACCTTGCCGATACACCCCGGGTGCCGCTGGCCACGGTGTTTGTCCGGGCCCTGTGCAACAGCCTGCTGAACCCCAAGGCGCTGCTGTTCTTCATGGTGTTCCTGCCGCAGTTCGTGCGCCCCGAGCACGGCAGCATCGCTGTGCAACTGGTGGTCCTGGGCTTGCTGCTGACCCTGGTCAGCGGGGTCTTCCATACCAGCCTGGGGATCTTCGGCGCGGCCTTGCGCCGTGGCTTGCCCGGCAGCGATTCGCGGCTGGCCCGCTGGCAATCCTGGCTGCTGGCGGCGGTGCTGCTGGCCCTGGCCCTGCGCCTGGCGCTGCTGGCGCGTCCGCTCTGATTCATCAGCCAATGGAGTTTGACCATGTACATCGCCGCCTTTATCTACCAGCCGGGCCAGCGCGACGAGGAGTTCCACCGCCTCAGTGCGCTGATCGACGAAATTGCCATCAGCCTGCCGGGCTTCGTCGGCGCCCAATCCTGGACCAGCGCCGACCAGGGGCTGATCAACGCCAGCTATTACTGGGAGGACGAAGCCTCGATCCAGGCCTTTGCCAGTCACCCCAGGCACATCGAAGCCAAGCGCCAGTACCGGCGCTGGTACGCCGGTTATCAGGTGGTGATTTCCAGGGTCGAGCGCACCTATGGCGATGGCGCCATCACCCAGTTGCTGGGCAATGCCCGCCAGGGCCCGGTGCGCCGTGCCTGAAGGCTCAGCCGGCTGCCAGCCGCGCGGCCGCGCGCAGGGTGATTTCCCGGCGCTTGTGCAGCGAATCCGCGGCGCGCTGGCGGGCCTGCTGCACCACGCTGGCGGGGGCCGTGTCCGGGCTGCCGGCATTGAACGGTGGCGCCGGGGCGTACTCCAGTTGCAGCTGTACCCGCTGCGCGGTGGCGGCGTCGAACAGTTCGGCGGCCAGGGTCAGGGCGAAGTCGATGCCGGCGGTGATACCGCCGCCGGTCAGCAGGTTGCCGTCACGCACCACCCGCTCATGCACCGGTATCGCCCCCAGCGGCGCCAGCAGTTCGTGGTAGGCCCAGTGGGTGGTGGCGCGCTTGCCCTGGAGCAGGCCCGCAGCGCCGAGCACCAGGGAGCCGGTGCACACCGAGGTCACGTAGCGCGCCCGGGCGGCCTGCTGGCGGATGAACGCCAGGGCCTGCGGGTCTTCCATCAGCGCCCCGACCCCGGTACCGCCGGGGATGCAGATCACATCCAGCGGCGGGCAGTCGGCGAAGCTTGTGGTGGCCTGCAGCACCAGCCCCGAGCTGGCCACCACCGGCCCCGGCTCCTTCCAGATTAGGTGCACCTGCACATCCGGCAGCGAGGCCAGTACGTCATGGGGGCCGGTCAGATCCAGTTGCTGGACCTCGGGGAACAACAGAAAACCTATCTGCACTGCCATTGCCTGTTCCTTGTGTCGATGAAGTGGACGGCTTGACTCTAGCGCTCTAGGATTTGGCGCATACGCCAACCAGCCCTCGATTTACGCCAACCATGCCCACTGCGCCGAAAAACGTGTTTGTCCTGGCCTTCGCCAATGCCCAGTTGCTGGATGTCAGCGGGCCGCTGCAGGTATTCGCCTCGGCCAATGACCGGGCCCGCGGCCTGGGCCTGCCCTTGCCCTACCACCCGCGGGTGATTGCCAGCCCGGGCGGGGCGACCCTGAGCTCCTCGGGGCTGGCGCTGCTGGCCGAGCCGCTGCCGCTGCCGCAAGAGCCCTGCGACACCCTGATCGTTGCCGGTGGCTGGGGCGTCTACGAGGCGGCCCGTGATCCTGAACTGGTGGCCTGGGTGGCGGCCCGGGCTGCGGCGTCACGGCGGGTGGCGTCGGTCTGCACCGGGGCCTTTCTGCTGGCCGCCAGCGGCTGGCTGGACGGGCGCCGGGTGGTCACCCACTGGACCCGCTGCGAGCAGTTGGCCGAGCAGTATCCGCAACTGCAGGTGGAGGCCAATCCGATCTTCATCAACGATGGCCCGGTGTGGACCTCGGCCGGGGTCACCGCCGGCATCGATCTGGCCCTGGCCCTGGTGGAGGCCGACCTGGGGCGCGCAGTGGCGCTGGAAGTGGCGCGGCAACTGGTGGTGTTTCTCAAGCGCCCGGGGGGCCAATCGCAGTTCAGCGTAACCCTGTCGCTGCAGAACCAGGGTGGGCGTTTCGACCGGCTGCACGCCTGGATCGCCGAGCACCTGGACCGCGAACTGACGGTGCCGGTGCTGGCCGAGCAGGCGGGAATGAGCGAGCGCAGTTTCGTCCGTCACTACCGCGCCGACACCGGCCAGACCCCGGCCCGGGCCATTGAACTGATCCGTGTGGAAAGCGCCCGGCGCCTGCTGGCCGACAGCACCCTGCCGATCAAGCGCATCGCCGCCCAGTGCGGTTTCGGTAGCGAGGAAACCCTGCGTCGCAGCGTGCTGCGGGCCCTGGGCGTGACGCCCCAGGCCTACCGCGAACGCTTCGCCAGCATTGCGCAGCCTTGAGCGCGGGTTTCAGCCTTCTACCAGGCTCAGTTGGCCGTCGGCATACAGCACTTCGCGGCCGATCCAGGCCGGGTCTACCTGGGGCAGTACCGCCGAGGGCTTGCGCAGTTCGCGCAACAGGGTCGAACCGTGGGACAGGCGCCCGCCCATGCGTGCGATCACTGCCCGGGCCTGCTGATAGTGGGCATGGCGCCCGGGGTCGAGGGTGTCCTCCAGCAGAATGTCGACCCCCAGCACGCCCTGGACCTGGCCCGGGTAGATCATGAACCCAGCCGCCTGCTCGCTGCCTTCGCGGCCGTCCTGCCAGAAGCTGCCGCCACGGTTGCGCACCTGCTCATGGGGGGCGAACCAGTAGCCGCGATCAGCCTCGGGCACGGCGTGGTGCAGGCGGAAGAAGATCCGCATCAGGTTGTCCCGGTACCACTCGCGCACTTGCAGGTAATAGCCGCGCATGCCCGGCAAGCCCAGGCGGTGGGCCAGGGTGATGGCCGGGCTCCAGTGCGGGAAGGCTTGCAACGGCAACTCGGCGCACTGCGGACGCGGGGTGCCTGGGTCGGTTTCCCAGGGCAGGCGATGGGGGCTGTTGTCCAGGTTGTCGTAGGCGGTGGGCGGACGCCCCAGCAGCGCGCCGCCACTGCTGGCCAGGGCGGTGGCGATGCACAGGTTGCCCTGCACCACGAACACATAGAAGCGGCTGAACCAGTCTGCCAGTTGCTGGCCGTCGGCCCCGGCGGCGCGCAACTGCGCCAGCTCCCGGTCGAAGCGCCGCAGGCCCGGCTCCAGGCTCAGCAGGTGGCCGCGGGCGATGTGCTGCATGCGCAGGAACCGTGGCAGCGAGCGCAACAGGCGCAGGGGCCGCAAGGGCAGCTGCGGGGTGGCGCCGCCCACCTCGCCGGCATAGCTGGAGGAGGGCAGGCCCCAGTCGGCCAGGCGCGCCAGGAACAGGTCGTTGTTGATATAGGAGGCGCCGCCGAACACCGCGGTGAAGGGTTCATTGTCCTGCAGTACACGGGCGTCCCAGCGCGCCATGATCGCCGGAATGCTCGCCGCCGCCCGGCGCTGGCCGTACTCGACGAAACGGCTGGGTTGCGGTGGCAGGATCTCGGCGATATTGGCTGCGGTCAGGTGCCGGCGCCAGCCGTAGTCGCTGATGGGCCGGTACTGCAGCAGCCACAGTTGCTGGCCGTCCCAGGCCCATTCCACATCACCGGGCACGTAGTGGAAGGTCTTGAGCACCCCTTGCAGGAAATCCCACAGGGCGCTGGCGCTCAGGCCCCGGGTGGTGGCGAAATGGCCGCTTTCCCAGGCCGCGCCCAGGCGTGAAAGGATCGCCCGCTGCGGGCTGACCTGACCGTCGGCAAGGCTTTCCAGATGGCCCTCGACCCACTCCAGTTCCACCGCCAGGTGACGGACGAAGGCGATCCCCGACAGGGTCGGCTGGATAAAGCGCTGCACCACCACTTCCTCGACCCCGGCATCGCGCAGTTCGCTGATGCGCCCGGGCACTTGCTCGCTGGCCACCCGCAGGTAAGTGGTGCTCAAGCCGGCATTGGCCGAGTCGGCCTGATCCTCGCCGTAGCTGGAGGAACGCACCGCCCACAGCGCCGCAGGCTGGCTGGCGAGCAGGGCCGGCAGCTGCGGGTCGCTGGCGCTGTCCAGGGACAGGGCGCTGGGCACCGGCTGGCCGGCCAGCTCCGCCAGGCGCAGGCGGCCGCCCTTGGTGTGGGCGACGAAGCCGTTGTCGGCGGACTCCAGCCAGTCGACGAACGCCGTCGGCGCATCGATCCAGGGGTAATGGCCCCAGCCCGGCCGCAGGCTGACCCGCAGGTCGGCCCGGGCCAGGATGGCCGACCAGGCTGCGGCCTGGGCAATCCCCAGCAGCCGGTCCTGGTCGCCCCAGACCAGTTGCACCGGGTCCTTGATCCACTCCAGCAGCGGCAGCGCGGTATCGGCCCGCAGTTGCTCCCACAGCGGTACGAAGGCCCGGCACCGACCATAGCCGGCGCCCATGCGCCGGTACTGCTCCTGGCTCCACGGCTGGCGCGAGAACTTGCCGGCAAACCACGTCGGTTTATGGCTGAGCAAACCGTGAATCAGCAAGCGCGCGGGCAGCGGCGACATCAGCGCCGGCAAGCGCCGTTGCCAGAGAAAGGCCCCCACCGGCGACAACAGCACACTGCGGCAGAAGTGCCCCGGGCGGCGCTGCAAGGCGTGCAGCACGATCAGCGCGCTGACCCCCACCGCGACAATCCCCTGGCCCGGCTCGGTCATGCCCAGCAGGGCCTCGGCGTATTCACCCAGGTCCTGGCAGGGCGGCAGCGGGTTGTCGCCAAACCCCGGCAGCTCCAGGGGCTGCACCTGATAGCGCTGGAAGTGCGGCAGGGCATCGTCCCACCAGTCGGCGGCGCTGCCATTGCCCGCCAGCAGGTACAACAGGGGCTTGCTCATGGGCATTCCTCAGCTCAGGTCAGGTCGCGCAGGGCGGCGTCCAGGGTCGGGTAACGGAAGCGGTAGCCGGCCTGCAGCAGGCGCGCCGGCACTACCTTCTGGCCATCGAAGAACAGCTCGGCCATCTCCCCGGCCAGGGCCCGTACCGGCGCAGCCGGCACGTGCAGCCACACCGGGCGCTTGAGCACCTTGCCGACAGTAGTGGCGAAGGTGCCCTGGCTCACCGCTTCCGGCGCCACCATGTTGTAGGTGCCGGACAGGGACGGGTCGTTCATGGCCCGGGCCATCACCTGCAACACGTCGTCGCGGTGCACCCAGCTCATGATCTGCCGGCCATCGCCCATGCGTCCGCCAAAGCCGAAATGGAAGGGCATCAGCAATGGCTTCAGGGCGCCGCCGGGACCGAAGACGATCCCCAGGCGCAGCACCACCTGGCGCACGCCGAAGCGGGTGGCCGGTTCGGCGGAGGATTCCCAGCGCGCGCACAGGTCGGCCATGAAGCCTTCGCCGCGCTCGGCGTTTTCATCCAGGCTCTGGCTGGCGTCGCGCACGCCATAGAAGCCGATGGCCGAAGCCTGGATCCACAGCTCCGGCTTGTGCTGGGCGTGTTGCAGCCAGTTGAGCAGGGCTTCGGTGGTGCCGACCCGGCTGGCCAGCAGTTGCGCCTGGCGCTTGGCCGACCAGCGCGGCCCGGCCACCGGGGCACCGGCCAGGTTGATGATCACGTCGAAGGCTTCGCCGTGGCCCAGCTTGCTCAGCGAGCGCAGGCAACGGGCGCGACCGTCGAACAGGTAGGCGGCGCGCAGCGGGTCCCGGGCCAGCACGCTGACCGTGTGCCCGGCATCCAGCAGTTGGTTGACCAGGGTCTCGCCGATAAAACCGGTGCCACCGGTGACCAGCACCCGCTTGCCGCTGCCACCGGCAAAGGGGTTGGCGCCCTGGCCCTGGCGTTGCAGGCGCAGCGCCGCCAGGCCGTCGCGGATGCCCGAGGCGGTGACGCCCACGGCGAACAGGCTCAGGGCCCAGCCCTGCCAGCCCAGGTCGATGGGATTCAAGGCACTGGGCAGGCGTGACCATTCCAGCAGTTGCAGGCCGTACAGGGCGAAGAAGGCCCCGGCGTTGATCGCCAGCACGGTGTGCATGATGCGTTCGATGGCCGGCAGCTTGCGGCTGCGATCCTCGACCACGAAGTCCCACAGGGTCAGGCCGATTTCCAGGGCGAACAGCAGGGCGATCACCAGGGCCCAGATGCCCTGGAACGCCAGGTGGGCGATGCCCAGGAACAGCACGCCGTAGAAGCACGAGCGCAGGGCATGGATGCTGAGCTCCTTGCGGGCGCTGTGACGCTGCGGCAGGGCCACGGTGAGTTCGTGATGGTAGAGAGTATCCAGGGCGCCGAGCACGCCCTGGGCGAGCAACAGGGCGATAGCCCACTGCAGGATTGGCAAATCAGCCACGATGGTGAAGTCCTTTTACGAGGGAAGACGAGAGGTACGGCGGTCGTGGCGCTGCAGCCACAGTAACGGCGGCAGCAGCACCAGCAGGGCGAAGCTGTCGATCCACAGGTGGGCGGTCATGTTCATCTGCCAGGACAGCCACATGTCTTGGGGCGCCCACAGCACAATCCCGGCCATCAGCCAGGCCCAGGCGGCAGGGGCCCGCAGGCGGTTGCCCAGGTGCACCAGCCCCAGCAGGAACAGCGAATAGCTTTGCAGGGTGGCGCCGAACAGCCCCAGCCACCAGATCTGCTGGGCCCGGGCCGGTGCCGGCGCGGCGGCGCCCCAGAAGGCCTGTTCGATGCCCGCGAGGTAATCGTTGAACAGGCCACTGTGGCCGGCCCAGGTCAGCAGCAGCCCGGCCAGCAGGTGGCCGGCGCCGACGGCATACAGCCAGAGCACCAGGGCCCGGCGCAGGCCGGGTCGGGGAGAAGCGGCGACGGATAACATTCCATGTCCTGTGGGGGGATCGAGGCCGCGAAGTGTACCGATTTTTTCCGGCCCATGGCGTGCGCCGGCGCCCATCTCAGGGCTTGCCGAGCAACTCCAGCAGCGCGTCGAGGGTGGCTTGCGGCGCTTCCTGGGGCAGGTTGTGGCCGATCCCCGGGAGGATCCGCCGCTGATAGGGCCCACTGAACAGGCCGACATCGGGGTCCGGCTCGGTGGCCGGGCCGACGCCGTCGTCAGCGCCGCACAGGGCGATGGTCGGCACCCGGATCGGCGGTTGCGCCTCCAGCGCCCGCTCGATGCTTTCCAGGCCCGGGTCGCCCGGCACATAGCCGAAGCGATGACGGTAGGAATGGATCACCACCGCGACGAAGTCCGGGTTGTCGAAGGAGGGCGCGCTCAGGCCATAGAGCCCGGGCCCTTGTTTCCAGGTTGGCGACCACAGGCGCCACAACAGCTCGCAGAATTCCCGGCGGTTGGCCGTCAGGCCGTCCACCCCGCGCTGGGTATTGAAGTAGTACTGGTACCACAGCCGCAGCTCGGTCTCCGGCGCCCGGGGCTCGATGGCCCGGGGAATGTCCTGGATGTTGTAGCCGTCGGCGCTCATCAGGCCCTTGACCCGCTGCGGCCACAGCGCCGCGACGATGCACGCGGCGCGCCCACCCCAGTCGTAGCCGGCGAGGGTGGCCTGGGGCAGGTACAGGGCGTCCATCAGCTCCAGCAGGTCCCGGGCCAGGGCCGCCTGCTGCCCGGAGCGCATCACCTGTTCGCTGGCAAAGCGCGTCGGGCCGTAACCCCGCAGGTAGGGAACGATGACCCGATAGCCGCGCTCGGCCAGGGGCGGGGCGATCTCGTCGTAGGCCCGCACGTCGTAGGGAAACCCGTGGAGCAGGATCACCGGCTCGGCGTTGCGCGGGCCATGTTCCTCATAGGCGATATGCAGGCTGGGGGTGCTGACCTGGTGCAGGGAGGCTGGGCTGGGCATGACGACTCCGGATCCGGTGGGCCGGGAAAAGCTAGCGCAAAACTTGCGTGCTGTCCTCAAGTCTTAGCGGCATGCAGCCCGTGGGCGTCGCGCCAGCAAAGGGGCCCGCAAGCCGGCCCCTAGAGTTCGTCGCTGCGGGCCAGGTGCCTGAAGTGATGCCGCCACAGGTCGATGCCCAGGCCGCCGCTGCGGTCCAGGGACGAACCCACGGTCAGGTCGGTGAGCAGGGTCGGCTGCAAGCCGGCATCGAACAGGGCAAAACCTGCGGCCAGCACGCAGGTGTCGGTCTGGATACCGCACACCAGCACACGCTCGGGGGCGAGGCTTTTGAGGTGCTCGAGAATCTCCGTCGTCGGCCCGTAGCCGTGCTTGATGAAGATCTTGTCGGCGGCCACCAGGCTCTGGTCATCCACCGCCGGCTGCCAGCCCAGTTGCCGGGCGAAGGGCGTGCGGCTTTCATCATGGCGCTCCACCGTGGCCACCGAGGGCATGCGCCCGAGCAGGCGGTTGATGCCGTCCACCAGCCACTGCGGAGGGTTGAAGCAGGGTTGCACGTCGATGATCAGCAGCACCTGGTTCATGACGCTTGCCCCAAACGGGCCGGCTGGCGCAGGCCGATGCAGTTGCCCCAGGGGTCCTGCACCTGGCAGATCGAGTCGCCGCCTTCAATGACCATGGGCCCGCGATACAGGCGCCCACCCAGCCCGGTCAGGCGCTGCACCTGGCCGGGCAGATCGGCGACCTGCCAGTACACCACCGTGCCCGCCGGCCCCTGGCCGACCTTGGCGTCGCAGGGGACGATTTCCAGGGACAGGCCCGCGAGCTGCAAATGGCCGAAATCATCCGGCTCGTGCAGGACCCGGCGGGCCTGGGGAAAGGCCTGGGCGTACCAATGGGTGGCGGCACGCCAGTCGGCGGCATGGATCATCACGGCGATGATCGGCGAGTCGGGCATGGGGCGAGTTCCATTTCTGTCGGGCACCAAGGGAAGAGCGCCCCGGTCTCAGCACCGGGGCCGGGCTCAAGGTTGCCAGACGCTCTTGTCGCCACTCAAGCGCCGGTCGAGAAAACTTGCCGCGCTGATCAGCGCCAGGTGCGTCAGGGCCTGGGGCGTGTTGCCCAGGTGACGGCCGTGGCTGTCGAACTCCTCGGCGTACAGGCCCAGGGGGTTGGCATAGCGCAGCAGTTGCTCGAACTCCAGGTGCGCCTGCTCCAGGCGCCCGGCGCGGGCCAGGCATTCGACGTACCAGAACGAGCAGGCGGCGAAGGCGCCTTCGGTGCCGGCCAGGCCGTCGATCTGGCTGTCGTCATTGCGGTAGCGGTAGACCATGCCGTCACGCACCAGGCTCTTTTCGATGGCATCCAGGGTCGCCAGCCAGCGCGGGTCCTTGGCGCTGACAAAGCGCACCAGGGGCATCAGCAGCATCGAACCGTCCAGGGCGGTACTGCCGATGTGCTGGACGAAATGCCCGTGCTCCTGGTTCCAGAACCGGCTCCAGATATCGTCGTAGATGGCTTGCCGGGTCTGGTCCCAGCGGGCGAAGGGGGCCGGCAGCGAACGCTTGGAGGCCAGGCGGATGGCGCGGTCCACCGCCACCCAGCACATCAGCCGCGAGTGCAGGAAGTGGTGCTGCTCGCCGCGCATCTCCCAGATGCCCACATCCTTGCTCTGCCAGCTGTCACAGACCTGGTCCACCACCTGTACCGTGTGTTTCCAGCCTTCGTGGGAGATGGCCTCGCCGTACTTGTTCACCAGGTACACCGCATCCAGCAGCTCGCCGAAGATATCCAGCTGCACCTGGTCGTAGGCCTGGTTGCCGATGCGCACCGGTTGCGCGCCGCCGTGCCCGGAGAGGTGCCCAAGCTCGGTCTCCGGCAACTCCTGGCGGCCGTCGATGCCGTACAGGATATTGAGCTTCATCGGTTGCCCATGGCAGTCGCTGACCCGGCCCCGCAGCCAGCCCATGTAGGCGTTGGCCTCCTCGACGAAACCCAGGCGCATGAAGGCGTAGACGGTGAACGAGGCGTCGCGTACCCAGGTGTAGCGGTAGTCCCAGTTGCGTTCGCCGCCGGGGCTTTCCGGCAGGCCGAAGGTGGCCGCCGCGAGGATCGCGCCATGGCGCCTGGAGGTCAGCAGTTTCAGCGCCAGGGCCGAACGGTTGACCATCTCGCGCCAGCGGCCGCGGTAGTTGGACTGGCCGATCCAGTCGCGCCAGAACTTCAGGGTGCGCGTAAGGTGCAGCTCGCTATCGCCGTGCCGCACCCGCAGATCGTCGACGCCACCGAGGATGAATTCGGCGCCCTGGCCCTGTTGCAGCACGAACTCGGCCCGGGCCGAGTCCCGTTCAAGGTAAAGCGGCTGGTCGCCCAGCAGGCGCAGCCCGGGCTGCCCGGGGGCTTCGAAGCACACCGAGTCGCCTTCCTGTCGTGCCCCGGTGGCGGCCCGGCCATAGTCCAGGCGCGGCGCGCAGTGCAGGCGCAGGGTGGCCTGGCCGCTGACCACCCGTACCCGGCGGATCAGCAGCGGCAGCTGCTCGGGGTCGTCGTCGATGGTCAGCAGGTCGGTGACTTCCACCACCGCCTCGGTTCCCAGCCAGCGGGTCTGCAGGACGTTGCTGTCGGGCAGGTAGATCTGCTGGCGCCGGGCGTCGGCCAGCACCGGTGCCAGTTCGAAGATCCCGGCGGCGGGGGAGTCCAGCAGCGAGCAGAAGATGCTCGGGCTGTCGAACTCCGGCCAGCAGAAGAAGTCGATGCTGCCCTGGTCGTCGACCAGGGCGGCGCTGCGCATGTCGCCGATGATGCCGTGGGCGTCGATGGGGCGTTGTGCCGTGGGATGCTGGTCAGCCATTGCCGCGAAACTCCGGATAGAGGCTCATGCCGCCGTCGATGAACAGGGTGCTGCCGACCACATAGTCGGAGGCGTCCGAGGCCAGCCATAGCGCGGCATTGGCCACATCCTCGGGGTCGCCGACCCGGCCGTAGGGAATCAGCTTGAGCAGTTCCTGCTCTGCCGCGCCCTCGGTGGCGGTGCGGTTGATGGCGGTGCGGATCGCCCCCGGGGCGATGCCGTTGATGCGGATCCGCTGCTGGCTGACTTCCTGGGCCAGGGTGCGCATCAGCATGTCCACGCCGCCCTTGGAAGCCGCGTAATTCACGTGCCCGGCCCAGGGAATCAACTGGTGCACCGAACTCATGTGGATGATCTTGCCCGCCGCCTTGGACACCCCGGCGCGCACCCCCTGGCGCTGGAAGATGTTCAGCGCCGCGCGAGCACAGAGGAACTGCCCGGTGAGATTGACGCCGATCACCCGGTTCCAGTCGTCCAGGCTCAGGCTGGCGGCCGGCCCATCCTTTTGCAGGCCGGAATTGGCCACCAGGATGTCGAGAAAACCAAAGGCCTCGATGGCCTGGGCGAACAGCGCCTCGACCTGGGCCTCATCGGCCACATCGGCGCCAATGGCAATGGCCCGGCCGCCTTCGGCATTGATCCGCGCGGCCAACTGCTCGGCCGGCGCGGCCTGGGAGTTGTAGTTGAGCACCACGCTGGCACCGGCCGCCGCCAGGGCGATTGCGGTGGCGGCGCCAATGCCGGAGCTGGCGCCAGTGACCAGGGCTACCTGCTGGTCGAGGGATATCTGCATGCACTGCACTCCTGTCGCCGCTGTCGAAGGCCGGGGCTGATGCGCCCATGCGACACGCAACGCATCAGTGGCCCCTGTTGTGCTGACCCCGGACGCGGTTCAGGAGTTCAGTTCAGCGCGGTGGTTGCAACCCGCGCAGCAGCAGCTCAAGCGCCTGCAGGGCTTGTTGCAGGCGTTGCCCGGGCTGCTCGGCGGCGGCGATCCACAGCGCCGCGTCCACCAGGCTGCCGTTGATCAGGCGCGCCAGGGCCTGGCTCGGCGCGGGCGTGATCAGCCCGGCTTCGACCAGCGCTTGCAGGCGGCGGCTGAGGGAGTCGATGCAGTGTTCCTCGGCTGGCTGCCGTTGCCCCAGTACGGCCCGGGCATCCTGCAGGACGATGCGGCGGATTTCGGCTTCCTGGGCCATTTCCAGGTAGGCCCGGCAGCGCTGGGCAAAGCCTTGCCAGGGATCACTGGCCGCTGCGGAAATGGCCTCCAGGCGCTCATCCATTTCACTGTCGATCTGCTCCACCACCGCCGCCAGCAACCCCTGCTTGTCACCGAAGTGGTGATACAGCGCGCCCCGGGTCAGCCCGGCTTCGGCGGTCAGGTCGTCCATCGAGGTCTTGGCGTAGCCCAGGCGGGCAAAGGCCTGGCGCGCGCTGGCAATCAGCCTGGCGCGGGTTTGCTCGATCATCGCGGCGCGTGGGCGGCTGCTCATGGACACAGTTCTCCAACAAATGGCGGGTTGACATACGAGGCGTATGTTTACATGATTTTTAACATACGAGGCGTATGTGTTTCTACTGTGCCTGCCCTTTGTGGCAAGTTGCAGCCCCCCAAGGAGTCGTTGTAAATGGCAAACCCCTACCGCGAACTGTTCAAGGCCCCCGGCAGCCGGGCCTTTGTGCTGGCCGGGATGATCGCGCGCATGCCGATCTCCATGACCGGCATCGGCCTGATCACCATGCTGGCTCAACTGCACGGCGGGTACGCCCTGGCCGGCTCGGTGGCGGCGACGTTCGCCCTGGCCACGGCGTTCTGCGCGCCCCAGGTATCGCGCCTGGTGGACCGTTACGGCCAGAGCCGGATATTGCCCCTGGCCGCCGGCCTGGGGGGTGGGGCGCTGCTGGCCCTGCTGCTGTGCACCCGCTTGCAGGCCCCGCACTGGACCCTGTTCCTCTGCGCCGCCCTGGCCGGCTGCATGCCCAGCATGTCGGCCATGGTCCGTGCCCGCTGGACCGAGCTGTACCGCGGCCAGCCGCAGCTGCAGACCGCCTATGCCCTGGAGTCGGTGCTCGATGAGGTCTGCTTCATTGTCGGCCCGCCCTTGTCGGTGGGCCTCAGCGTCGGCCTGTTTCCCGAAGCCGGGCCCCTGGCGGCGCTGCTGATGCTGGTGCTGGGGGTCAGTGTGTTCGTCATGCAGAAGAGCACCGAGCCGCCGGTCCATCCCCATGAGGAAGGGCACGCTGGCTCGATCATTCGCTCGGTGGAAATCCGCCTGCTGCTGTTGCTGATGACCGCCATGGGCACCATCGTCGGGGTGGTGGACGTGGTCAGCGTGGCCTTCGCCCAGCAACAGGGGCAGCCGGCGGCGGCGAGCATCGTGCTCTCGGTGTACGCGATCGGCTCATGCCTGGCGGGCATCGCCTTTGGCGCCCTGAAACTGGCCACGCCCTTGCCCCGGCTGTTCATGTACGGCGGCATCGCCACGGCGCTGACCACCTTGCCGCTGCTGCTGGCGAGCAACATCCTCGGCCTGTCCCTGGCGGTGTTCGTTGCCGGGCTGTTTTTCTCGCCGACCCTGATCGTCGCGATGGCCCTGGTGGAACGCAGCGTGCCGCCGGCCAAGCTCACCGAGGGCCTGACCTGGCTGGTCACCGGCCTGAGCATCGGCGTGGCCCTGGGGGCCGCGGGGTCCGGAGCACTGGTGGACCAGTTCGGCGCCCGCAGCGGCTTCTGGCTGGCCCTGGCGGGCGGCGCGGTGGTACTGGGGGCGGCGTTGCAGAGCTATCGGCGCATGCGCTGAGGTGATCGGTGGACTAATTTGTTCCCCTCGTGCTGCGTTTCTTTAGCGTCCATCCGTCGAGGGAATAACCGTGACTCAGTTGAACCTGCTGTGCCTGCCGTATTCCGGCGCCAGCGCCATGGTCTACAGCCGCTGGCGCCGCAAGCTGCCGCAGTGGCTGCACCTGCAACCGCTGGAGCTGCCCGGGCGTGGCGCCCGTTATGCCGAGCCGCTGCACACCGACATGCGCGAGCTGGCGCGGCAGCTTGCCCTGGAAATCCGGGGCACGCTGCGCACCCCTTACGCCCTGTTCGGCCACAGCCTGGGCGCCTTGCTGGCCTGCGAACTGGCCCATGCCCTGCGCGCCCTGGGGTGCCCGGAGCCGGTGGCGCTGTTTGCCTCGGGCACTGCTGCGCCGACCCTGCGCACCGAATACGACCGGGGGTTTGCCGAGTCCAAGACCGATGAGCAACTGATCGAACAGTTGCGCACCCTCAACGGCACCAGTGAAGAAGTGCTGGCCAACCAGGAACTGATGAGCCTGACCTTGCCGATCCTGCGGGCCGACTTTCTCTTGTGCGGGCGCTTTCGCCCGGTGCAACGGCCACTGCTCAATTGCCCGGTGCATGTGCTGGGCGGCAAGACGGATCGCGCCACCACCGAGCAACTGATCGGCTGGAGCAAGGAAACCCACGGCAGTTTTTCGGTGGACATGCTGGCGGGCGGGCACTTCTTCATCCACGAGCACGAGGCCAAGGTGCTGAGCCTGCTCAAGGGCCATCTGGAGGTGCATCGCCGCCGCCACCTGCAACCGGTAGCCGCGGTTTCCTAGCGGCTACACACTTGCTTCCTGTAGCCACTGGCGCAGGCTGCGCACGGCCCGCAGGGGCGCAAAAATCCCGGGTTCGCCAGGGGGTCGGCTGGCGATCGCCAAGCAAGGTCCGGCGGGCCTTTGTGCAGCTTCGCGGCCTCGGCAGCGGCTACAGGGAAGAGGGTGGGGCGGTTGGTGGGGCTCAACCCAGGGAGCTGCCCAGGCGCCAGTAGCCCATCAGGGTCAGGTTGCGACGCTCCTGGCCGCGCTCGTTGATCAGGTGGCGGCGAATGTTCATCACCGTGGCCGACTCGCCGGCCACCCAGGCGTAGAAATCGTTGTCCGCCGGTTGGGCGGTTTCCCAGAGGCGCTGTTCGTCGTTGCGTTCGGAAACCTTGATCGGCCGGCGCTGGCTGTTGGCCGGCGGCAGTTCGGCCAGCTCCCGGGCGGCATGGATCAGGGTTTCGCCATGGCGTGCGCCCAGCAGGTCCCGGGGCAACCAGTTGATCCGCGCCAGCGGGTGGCAGCGCAGGTCGATGCAATCGCTTTCATAGGGCACTTCGATAAACGCCTGCACATCCGGATGGTCCGGATAACCCTGCAGTTCTTCCAGAATGCCGGCAATCGCCGGCAGCGCGGTTTCATCGCCCATCAACAGCACCTTGCGGATCCCCGCCGGCGGCAGCCATTCATAACCACCGGGGTCGCCGCTGTAGGCCTTGTTCGGCACCACCATCTGCAGGCGGTCGCCGGGCCGGGCATGGGTGGCCCAGGCGGAGGCCGGGCCGTTGACCCCGTGCAGGACGAAATCCACATCCATTTGCGCAGGCTGCAGGCGCAGGGCGCGAATGGTGTAGGTGCGCATCGGCGGTTGCTGCTCGGCCGGCAGCTTGCGCCGGGCCGCCTGCCAGTCGCCTTCCACCGGCAGTTGCGAGGGCGTGCCATCGGCCCCGGGAAACAGCAGCTTGATGCGCTGGTCCGGCGCCAGGGTGCGCGCCTGGGCGATGTCCTCGCCGGTGAACACCAGGCGGGCCATGGACGGGCTGAGGTGGATGCGCTGCTTGAGCTCGACGTTGATTACCCGGTAGCCCTTTGGCCTGGACCGGTCGATGCCGGTCAGTTTGCGCAAGCCTTGGGTGAGGAGGCCGGTCAGCGATTGAGCGGAAGACATGGGCGGGTACCTGCTGCAAGGGGAGGATAAGGAAGGAACGAAGGATGAGCGGGGTGATTTACTGCTGGCGGCGCCTGCCCAATCACCCTGAGGGGCCCGCAAGCGGGTTGTTCTGGCGCTGTGCGGGGTTAATTTTCCCCGGCCTTCATCCGTTCCGTAGGGATGACCGAGCCAATGCTCGATACCCAACAAGTAAGTACGGATGACTCCCGATGAATGCAGAAGACTCCTTGAAGCTCGCCCGCAGATTCATTGAACTGCCGCTGGAAAAGCGCCGGCTGTTCTTGAAGGCTCTGGACAAGGAAGGCGTCGACTTCTCTCTGCTGCCGATTCCGGCGGGGGTTGCGGTGCCTGATCGCCAGGCCCTGTCCTATGCGCAGCAGCGCATGTGGTTTCTCTGGCAACTGGACCCGCAGAGCGCGGCCTACAACCTGCCCAACGCGGTCCGCCTGAGCGGGCCGCTGGACCGGGCAGTGCTGGCGCAGGCCTTCGACTGGCTGCTGGAGCGGCATGAGAGCCTGCGCACGGTCTTTGCCCTGGAGGACGATGAGCCTCGGCAGGTGATCCAGGAGGCGCGGGTCGACATCGATTATCGGGAGCTCTGCGACCTCGACCCGGTGCAGCGCGAAACCAGGGTGCAACAGCTGGCCGACGCCGAAGCGCGCCGGCCCTTCGATCTGCAACAGGGGCCGTTGCTGCGGGTCTGCGTACTGGGCCTGGGCGAACAGGAGCACGTGATGCTGCTGACCCTGCACCATATCGTCGCGGATGGCTGGTCGATGGGGGTCTTGATCGAAGAATTCCTGCACGCCTACGACAGCCTGCTCCAGGGTGAGGTGCCGAACGTCCCGGCGCTGCCGATCCAGTACCGCGACTACGCACTGTGGCAGCGCAGCTGGCTGGAGGCAGGGGAGCAGGAGCGGCAACTGGACTACTGGCGGGCCAAGCTGGGTGACGAGCATCCGCCGCTGAAACTGCCCACCGACCATCCGCGGCCGGCCCATTCCAGCCGCCAGGGGCGCCGCCTGGATTTTGCCCTGGAACAACCCCTGGCCCAGCAACTGGGCGCCCTGGCGCGCCAGCAGGGGGTGACCCTGTTTGCCGTGCTGTTGGCCGGCTTCAAGCTGCTGCTATCGCGCTACAGCGGCCAGCAGGACATCCGGGTCGGCGTGCCCATCGCCAACCGCACGCGCCAGGAAGCCGAGGGGCTGATCGGTTTCTTCGTCAACACCCAGGTACTGCGTACCGAACTGAGCCCGCAATTGACAGTGCAGCAACTGCTGGCCGATATCCGCGAGACTACCCTGGGCGCCCAGGCCCATCAGGACCTGCCCTTCGAGCGTCTGGTGGAAGCCCTGCACCTGGAGCGCAGCCTGAGCCACAGCCCGCTGTTCCAGGTGCTGTACAACCACCAGCCCCAGGTCACCGAACTGACCACCTTGCACAGCCGCTCCGGGCTGCAAGTGCAGGCCTTGCCGCGCAACGAGCGCACGGTGCAGTTCGACTTGACCCTGGACACTTTCGAACGCGGTGGCCAGTTGCAGGCCGCCTTCACCTACGACTGCCAGTTGTTCGAAGCGCAGACCATCGAGCGCATGGCCGGCCACTGGCAGAACCTGTTGTGGGCGATGGTGCGCGAGCCGCAGTCGGCGCTTGCCGAACTGCCGCTGCTCAGTGCCCAGCAGCACCGGGGCTTCCTGGCCCAGGGGGCTGGCGCAGAAGAGGTGTTCAGCGCCGAATCGGTGCTCGAACTCTTTGCCCGCCAGGTCGCCACGCAGCCCGAAGCACCGGCCCTGGTATTCGCCGGGCAGTGCCTGAGCTACCGCGAGCTGGACCTGCGTGCCAGCCGTCTGGCCGCAGCGCTGGTGGCGCGTGGCGTGGGGCCGGAAGTGCCGGTGGGTATCGCTGTGGAGCGTTCCCTGGAGATGGTGCTGGGCCTGTTGGCGGTGCTCAAGGCCGGCGGTGCCTATGTGCCCCTGGACCCGCAATACCCCGAACAGCGCTTGAGCTACATGCTTGAAGACAGCGGCGTACGCCTGCTGCTGAGCGAGACGGCGGTGCAGCCGCGGCTGCCGGTGACGGCCCGGGTCGAGGTGCTGTTGCTGGATCAGGCACAGGCCTGGGCGCCGGACAGCGATCCGCTGGCAGCCTTGCCCGGGATGGCTGCCGGGAACCTGGCCTATTCGATCTACACCTCCGGCTCCACTGGTGCCGCCAAAGGCGTGAGCATCACCCACGGAGCCCTGGCCAACTATGTGCAGGCGATCATCCAGCGCCTGCCACTGGGGGCTGCGCGCACTATGGCCGTGGTCTCGACCATCGCCGCGGATCTTGGCCACACCACGCTGTTCGGCGCCCTGTGCTCCGGCAGTTGCCTGCACGTGATCGACCTGGATACCGGGTTGGACGCCGACGCCTTCGGCGCCTACCTGCACACCCACCAGATTGATGTATTGAAGATCGTCCCGTCGCATTTGCAGGCGCTGATGAGTGGCGAAGAACCGGCCCGTTCCCTGCCGCGCCAGTGCCTGGTGCTGGGCGGCGAGGCCTGCCCGGCGGCTCTGGTCCGCAGGATCGCGACCCTGGCACCGGAGTGCGCGGTGTTCAACCACTACGGCCCCACGGAAACCACGGTCGGCGCCCTGACCATGGCCGCCGCCACGCTGGCGGACGAGCGGGCGGTGGTGCCCCTGGGCCTGCCGCTGGCCAACGTCCGTGCGCGGGTGCTGGATGCATCCTTGCAACCGGTGGCGCCCGGCACTCCGGCCGAGCTGTACCTGGGTGGCGCCGGCCTGGCGCGGGGTTACCACCAGCGCGCGGCCTTGACCGCCGAGCGCTTTGTGCCGGACCCCTTCAGCGGCGACGGGCAGCGCCTGTACCGCACCGGTGACCTGGCGCGCTATCTGGACGGCGGGGTTATCGACTACCTGGGCCGCATCGACCATCAGGTGAAGATCCGCGGTTACCGTATCGAGCTGGGGGAAATCACCGCGGCCCTCAAGCAGTTGCCCCAGGTCGAAGACGCCGTGGCACAGGTGGTCAGTGTGGCGGGCGAGTCGCAAGTGGCGGCCTATGTGGTACTGGCCAAGGCTCAGGAACCGGAGGCGGCGTGGCAGGAGATCCGCCGGCAACTGGCGGTGGCCTTGCCCGACTACATGCTGCCCATGCATTTCCTGGCGTTGGCCGGCATGCCCTTGACCCCCAACGGCAAGCTCGACCTGCGGGCCCTGCCGCCATTGCAGCAGCAGGCGCCGGTGGAAGCCTTTGTGGCCCCGGTCAGCGAGCTGCAGCAGGGCATCGCGGCGATCTGGCAGGCGGTGCTCAAGGTCGAGCGGGTGGGCCTGGGCGACAACTTCTTCGCCCTGGGTGGCCATTCATTGCTGGCAACCCAGATCATGTCCCGGGTGCGTCGCCTGCTGGGGGCGGACGTGCCGCTGCGGGTGCTGTTCGAAACCTCGCGCCTGGACGAATTCGTCGAACAGGTACAGGCCTGCGCGGGCGCCGCGGCACTGCCGCAGATCGAGGTGCTGGAGCGTGATGGGCCCTTGCCGGCCTCCCATGCCCAGCAGCGGCAATGGCTGTTCTGGCAGATGCATCCGCAGAGCACCGCCTACCACACGCCGATCGTGGTCCGGTTGCAGGGGGAGCTGGACCAGGTTGCCTTGCAGCAGACCTTCGACGCCCTGGCGCAGCGCCATGAAGCGTTCCGCACCACTTTCACCCAGCATCAGGACCGTCTGTGCCAGGTGGTGCATGCGCAAGGCGAGATCAGTGTGGCCTGGGAGCGGCTGACGCCGGGCCTGCCCCGCGCGGCCGTCCAGGCCCGCGCCCTGGAGGAGACCCAGCAACTGTTCGACTTGGAGCACGGCCCCCTGTGCCGGGCCCGGGTGCTGCAGATCGCCGAGCAGGATTGCCTGTTGGTGGTGACCTTGCACCACATCATTTCCGATGGCGCTTCCATGAGTGTGCTGGCCCGGGAGTTCGTCGCGCTGTACCGCGGCTTGATCCAGGGGCAGGCACCGCAGTTCGAGCCGTTGAGCGTGCAGTACGCCGACTACGCCAACTGGCATCGCAGCTGGCTGGAGCAGGGCGAGCAACAGCGCCAGCTGGATTACTGGCGCCAGCAACTGGGGCTGGAGCATCCGGTTCTGGAGCTGCCTCTGGATCATCCACGCCAGGCGTTGGTCTCCCACCGCCAGGAACGCCTGGGCCTGCGCCTGCCGGCGGACCTGGAGCAAGGGCTGCGGCGAGTGGCGCGGGAACATGACATGACCCTGTTCCAGCTGTTCCTGGGGTCGTTCGCGTTGCTGCTGCACCGTTACTCCGATCAGCCGGATATCCGCATCGGGGTGCCGGTGAGTAATCGCCGCCACCAGGAAATGGAAGGGGTGATGGGCTTCTTCGTCAACACCCTGGTGATGCGCGTCGAGCTGGCGCCGAGCCTGCCGGTGGGGCAGTTGCTGCGTCAGGTCAAGGCCACGGCCCTGGCCGCCCAGGCCCATCAGGACCTGCCGTTCGATCGTCTGGTGGATGCCCTCAAGCCCCAGCGTGCGCTGGACCAGAACCCGTTGTTCCAGGTGATGTACAACCACCTGAGCATTGCCGGGGAAAGCACCGACGGCACCAGCCTGCCGGGCCTGCAAGCCGAGGAAATGGTCCTGCAGGGCGGTACCGCGCAATTTGACCTGACCCTGGAAACCCTGGAGACCGACGCCGGGATCAACGCTTCGTTCATCTATGCCGGCGAATTGTTCGAGGTCTCCACCGTCCAGAGCCTTGCCGATCACTGGCGCAATCTGCTGCAAGGCATGCTTGAACCGCAGCAAGCCCTGGGCGAGCTGCCGATGCTGGGCCAGGACGAGCAGCGCCGCATTCGCCAGGAGTGGGACCACACCGATGTGGTCTACCCGACCCATCGTTTTGTCCACCAGCTGTTTGCCGATCAGGCGGCCAAGGCGCCGGACGCCCCGGCGGTGTTTTTCGCCGAGCAGCGCTTGAGCTATCGCGAGCTGGATACTCAAGCCAACCAGCTGGCGCACAAGTTGATCGAACTGGGCGTTGGCCCGGAAGTGCGGGTGGCCATCGCCATGCCGCGCTGCGCGGAAATCATGGTGGCCTTCCTGGCCGTGCTCAAGGCCGGTGGGGTTTATGTGCCGCTGGATATCGAGTACCCCCAGGACCGCCTGCGCTACATGATGCAAGACAGCGGCGCGTGGCTGCTGCTGACCCAGAGCCACCTGCTGGATCGCTTGCCGATCCCCGATGGCCTGCCGACCTTGTCGGTGGAACGGGCCGCAGATTTTGCCGGCTACCCCGCCAGTGCCCCGCAGGTGGATCTGGCCGAGGAAAACCTCGCCTATGTGATCTACACCTCCGGCTCCACCGGGCTGCCCAAAGGCGTGGCGGTGTCCCACGGCCCGCTGGCCATGCACAGCCTGGCCACCGGCGAGCGCTATGAAATGAGCCCGGCGGATTGCGAGTTGCACTTCATGTCCTTCGCCTTCGACGGCTCCCACGAAGGCTGGATGCACCCGCTGATCTACGGGGCCAGCGTGCTGATCCGTGATGACAGCCTGTGGTCGCCGGAATTCACCTACGAACAGATGCACCGCTACGGCGTCACCGTGGGTGTGTTCCCGCCGGTGTACCTGCAACAACTGGCGGTACACGCCGAGCGTGACGGCAACCCGCCGGCGGTGCGGGTGTACTGCTTCGGCGGCGATGCAGTGCCCCAGGCCAGTTACGATTTGGCGTGGCGAGTGCTGCGTCCGAAGTACATCTTCAACGGCTACGGCCCGACCGAGACGGTGGTCACTCCTTTGATCTGGAAGGCCCGTGTCGGTGATCCCTGTGATGCGGCCTACGCGCCTATCGGCAATATCGTTGGCAATCGCAGCGCCTATGTGGCCGATGCCAACCTCAACCTGTTGCCGGTTGGCGTGGCGGGCGAGTTGTACCTGGGCGGCCTGGGCGTGGCCCGGGGTTACCTGGATCGACCTGGGCTGACGGCCGAGCGTTTTATCCCTGACCCCTACAGCACCGCCGGTGCCCGGTTGTACCGCAGCGGCGACCTGACCCGCTACCGCACCGATGGCTTGGTGGAGTACGTAGGCCGTGTCGACCATCAGGTGAAGGTGCGGGGCTTCCGTATCGAGCTGGGCGAGATCGAAGCGCGCCTGCTGGAGCAGGACCCGGTATTGGAAGTGGCGGTGATCGCCCAGCCAGGGCCGAGCGGCCAGCAACTGGTGGGTTATATCGTGCCGGTGGACGCTGACGTGGCGTCGAGCAACGAGCGCCAGGCGCAGTTGCGCGAGAGCATCAAGGCTCGCCTGCGCGAGAGCCTGCCGGACTACATGGTGCCCACTTACCTGCTGTTCCTCGAAGCGCTGCCGCTGACGCCGAACGGCAAGCTGGACCGCAAGTCGCTGCCGAAAGTCGATGCGCAGCTGATGCAGCAGACCTACGTCGCGCCGCAAAACGACCTGGAACAACAGATCGCGGCGATCTGGGCCGATGTGCTGAAGCTTGAGCAGGTGGGCGTCACCGACAACTTCTTCGAACTGGGTGGCGACTCGATCATCTCGATCCAGGTGGTCAGCCGGGCGCGGCAGGCCGGTATCCGCTTCACCCCCAAGGACCTGTTCCAGCACCAGACGGTGCAGGGGCTGGCCACGGTGGCGGAGCAGGGCGAGGGCGGTTTGCAGATCGACCAGGGCCCGGTGCGTGGGCAAATGCCGCTGCTGCCGATCCAGCAGTGGTTCTTCGACACCCCGGTGCCGGAACGGCATCACTGGAACCAGTCGGTGCTGCTCAAGCCGCTGAAGCCTCTGAGTGCCGAGGCACTGCAGCAGGGCTTGCAAGCCTTGCTCGAACACCACGACGGCCTGCGCCTGAAGTTTGTCGAAGAAGGCGCAGCCTGGGTCGCGACTTATGCCCCGCTGGGGCAGGTGACTGCGGCACCGTTGGCGGCGATGCAGGCCGATGCGCTGCTGTGGCTGGCGGACGACGCCACTGAAGATTCGTTGCAAGCCCTGTGCGATACCGCGCAACGCAGCCTCGATCTGCAACAGGGGCCTTTGTTGCGTGCCGTGCTCTTCACGTTGCGTGATGGCACCCAGCGCCTGCTGCTGGCCATCCATCACCTGGTGGTGGACGGGGTGTCCTGGCGGGTGCTGCTGGAGGACCTGCATCAGGCCCTGGTACAGCAGGCCGCCGGGCAAACCATCAAGCTGCCGGCCAAGACCAGCTCTTCCCAGGCCTGGGCCGGCCAGTTGCAAGCCTATGCCCGCAGCGCGGCGCTGCAGCAAGAGCTGGGTTACTGGCAGGCGCAGTTGCAGGACGTGGATTCGGGCCTGCCCTGCGACCGGGCAACGGATCAGGTGGTGATCAAGGATGCCAGGAGTGTCAGCACCGAGCTGGACCCAAGCTATACCCAGCGCCTGTTGCAGGATGCGCCGGCGGCCTATCGCACCCAGATCAACGATCTGCTGCTCACCGCCCTGGCCCGGGTCATTACCCGCTGGACCGGCGACAGCAGCGCCCTGGTGCAACTGGAAGGCCACGGCCGCGAAGAGCTGTTCGACAGCATCGACCTGAGCCGCACCGTGGGCTGGTTCACCAGCGTGTTCCCGGTGAAGCTGACGCCGCAGCCGGCCCTGGCCGACTCGATCAAGTTCATCAAGGAACAGCTGCGGGCGGTGCCGAACAAGGGCATCGGCTTTGGTGCCCTGCGCTACCTGGGGGACGAAGCGGCGCAACAGACCCTCGCGGCATTGGCGGTGCCACGCATCACCTTCAACTACCTGGGCCAGTTCGATGGCAGCTTCGATGAGCCGGATGCCTGGTTTGCCCCCAGCGCCGAAGCCAAGGGTGCCGATCAAGGCGCCCAGGCTCCGCTGGGCAACTGGCTGAGCATCAATGGCCAGGTCTATGGCGGCCAATTGAAGCTGGGCTGGACCTTCAGCCAGGCGATGTTCGATACCGCCACCATCGAGCATCTGGCGGATGACTACGCCCGGGAACTCAAGGCGCTGATCGAGCATTGCAGCCAGCCCGAGCACCGTGGGGTAACCCCGTCGGACTTCCCGCTGGCGGGCCTGAACCAACAGCAACTGGACCAGTTGCCACTGGCCCTGGCCGAGGTCGAGGACCTCTATCCGCTGTCGCCGATGCAACAGGGCATGCTGTTCCACACCCTCTACGAGCAGGGCGCGGGCGACTACATCAACCAACTGCGGGTGGATGTGGACGGGCTCGTACCCGAGCGCTTCCGCCAGGCCTGGCAGGCGGCCATCGACAGCCATGACATCCTGCGCAGCGGCTTCCTCTGGCAGGGCGAGCTGCCGGCGCCGATCCAGGTGGTGCACAAGCGTATCCGCCTGGACTTTGTCGAGCATGACTGGCGGGCGAACGAGGCCGTGCCGGCCGCCCTGGATGGCTTGGCCGAAGAAGAGCGCCTGCGTGGTTTCGACCTGCTGGCCGCGCCCCTGCTGCGCCTGACCCTGGTGCGCACTGGCGAGCAGCGTTACCACCTGATCTACACCAACCACCACATCCTGATGGACGGCTGGAGCAACTCACGGCTGCTCGGGGAAGTACTGCAACGCTATGCGGGGCAGTTCGCGAGCCATGCGCCCGGGCGCTACCGCGACTACATCGCCTGGCTGCAACGCCAGGACGCCCAGCTCAGCGAGACCTTCTGGAAGCAGCAACTGGCGGTCCTGGATGAGCCAACCCGTCTGGCCCAGGCCATCAGCCGCGGTGGCCAGACCCTGGCCGGCAAGGGCTACGCCGCCCATCAACAGCACCTGGACCTGCAACAGACGCAACGCTTGAGCGAGTTCGCCCGCCAGCAGAAGGTCACGGTCAACACCCTGGTGCAAGCCGCGTGGCTGTTGCTGCTGCAACGCTACACCGGGCAGGACAGCGTGGTGTTCGGTGCCACCGTGTCCGGGCGCCCGGCGGAGCTCAAGGGCGTGGAGCAACAGATCGGCCTGTTCATCAACACGCTGCCGGTCGTGGCTGCGCCGCGCCCGGACATGCCGGTCAGTGACTGGCTGCAACTGGTGCAGGAACGCAACCTGGCCCTGCGCGATTTCGAACACACGCCGCTGTACGACGTGCAGCGCTGGGCGGGTCTGGGGGGCGAGGCGCTGTTCGACAACATCCTGGTGTTCGAGAACTACCCGGTGTCCGAGGCCCTGGCCCAAGGTGCACCGGCGCAGTTGAGCTTCGGCATGGCGGCCAACCATGAGCAGACCAACTACCCGCTGACCCTGTCGGTGTACCTGGGGCAGACCCTGGCGTTCGACTACAGCTATGCCCTGGAGCATTTCGCCGAGGCGAACATCCGGCAACTGGCGGGCTACCTGGAGCAGATGCTATTGGCGCTGGTGGAGCAGCCGCAGGCGAGCATCGGTGAGTTGGCGCTGACTGGCGCTACCGAGCGCCGCTTGATCGAGGAGCAACGCAGCCGTACTCCGGCGCGAGACCTGTCGCCGCTCTGCGTCCAGCAGTTGATCGAGGCCCAGGCCGCACGCACTGCGGATGCCGTGGCGCTGCTGTGCGCCGGCCAGCAACTGAGCTATGGCCAGTTCAACCAGCGGGCCAACCAGTTGGCCCATAAGCTGATCGAGCAGGGCGTGGGTCCGGATGTCCGGGTCGGCATCGCAGTGGAGCGCGGGCTGGACATGCTTGTCGGCCTGCTGGCGGTGCTCAAGGCCGGTGGCGCCTATGTGCCGCTGGACCCCGAATACCCCCAGGAGCGCCTGCACTACATGATGCAGGACAGCGGCATCCAGCTGCTGCTGACCCAGTCGCCGCTGCTGGAACGCCTGCGCGACGGGGTGGAGGTACCCCACCTGTGCCTGGATCAGCAGGGCCTGGACGGCTACTCCCTGAACAATCCAGCGCCGCGGGCCCAGGCCGACAACCTGGCCTATGTGATGTACACCTCCGGTTCCACCGGCCGGCCCAAGGGTGTGGATATCAGCCACCGCGCCTTGACCCAGCACGCCCAGGTTTCCCGGGACTACTTCAACATGAGCGCGGCAGACCGTGGCCTGCAGTTCTCCACCTTCAACTTCGACGCCTTTGTCGAACAGCTGTACCCGGCGCTGATCTGTGGCGCCTCGGTGGTGATTCGCGGCAAGGCGCTGTGGGACAGCGAAACCTTCTACCGCGAGCTGATCGAGCAGGGCATCAGCATCGTCGATCTGAGCACCGCCTACTGGTTCATGCTGGGCAAGGACTTCGCCAGCCGCGAACCCCGCGACTTCGGCCGCCTGCGCCAGCTCAACCTGGGGGGCGAAGCCATGCCGGCAGAAGGCGTGGCGGCGTGGAAGAAGGCCGGCCTGAAACACGCCTGCCTGCTCAACACCTACGGGCCGACCGAGGCCACGGTGAGCGTTACCGCCCATGACTGCAGCCGTTACCTGCAGGACGGGCAAGCCTTGCCGAGCCAGATGCCGCTGGGCAAGGGCTTGCCGGGCCGCTCCATCTACTTGCTGGACAACAGCGGCAACCTGACCCTCAGCGGCGCCACCGGCGAGCTGATGATCGGGGGCGAGCTGCTGGCCCGGGGTTACCACGACCGCCCAGGCCTGACTGCCGAGCGTTTCATTCCCGATCCGTTCAGCAGCGATGGCGGTCGCCTGTACCGCTCAGGCGATCTGGCCCGCTATGACGCCGAGGGCGTGATCGAGTACGCCGGGCGCATCGACCACCAGGTGAAGATCCGCGGTTTCCGCATCGAAATGGGCGAGATCGAGGCGCGGCTGCTGGAGTTGCCACTGGTGCGCGAAGCCGTGGTGCTGGCCCAGGAGGCGGCCGGTGGTCCACAGCTGGTGGCCTACGTAGTGGCGGCCGCGGGCGTGGCGGTAGAGAGCCCGGAACAGCAGGCACAGGTGCGCGAGCAACTCAAAGCGGCCCTCAAGGAGGTGTTGCCGGACTACATGCTGCCGGCGCACCTGCTGTTCCTCGAAGCGCTGCCGTTGAGCCCCAACGGCAAGCTGGACCGCAAGGCCCTGCCCAAGGCCGACGCCAGCCTGTTGCAGCAGGCCTACATCGCCCCACAGAGCGAACTGGAACAGCAGGTCGCGGCGATCTGGGCCCAGGTGCTGGAGGTCGAGCAAGTGGGCATGAACGATAACTTCTTTGAACTAGGTGGGCATTCCTTGTTGGTAACCGCGATGGTCTCTCGAGTCCAGCTCAAGCTTGGGCGCCAGGTCAGTGTGCAGATGGCGTTTGAATTTCCCACCCTGGGGCTGTTCGTCAGCCAGTTGCAACAGACGCCCGGCCAGGTGCAAGGCGCCGACCTGAGTGCGCTGGAACTGTTGCTCGACGAAATGGAGGCTGTGTAATGGACAACACCACCGCGCTGAAAATTGTCAAAGGCTTCATCCTGCTGCCCCTGGAGAAGCGCAAGGTCTACCTGCAGAAGATGCTCGAACAGGGCATCTCCCCGGCCAACCTGCCGATTCCCGAGGTGCGCCTGAGCCAGGAGCGCCTGCCGCTGTCCTATGCCCAGCAACGCCAGTGGTTCCTCTGGCAACTGGCGCCCGAGAGCACGGCCTATCACATTCCCAAGGCCCTGCGCCTGCGCGGAAAACTGAATGTCGAGGCCTTGCAGCGCAGCTTCGACAGCCTGATCGCCCGGCATGAAAGCCTGCGCACGCATTTCGTCGAGGAGGCCGACACGGCGCTGCAGGTGGTCGCCCCCGAGGCGCGCCTGGAACTGGTGCGCCAGGCACTGCCGGCGCAGGCGAGCGAACAGCAGATCCAGACGGCCGTGCAGGACTTCGTCCAGGCCCAGACCCGGCAGCTGTTCGATCTGCTGGCCGGGCCGTTGCTCAGGGTCGGCCTGTTGCAGGTGGCCGAGGATGACCATGTGCTGGTCCTGACCCAGCACCACATCGTCTCCGATGGCTGGTCGATGCAGGTCATGGTGGATGAACTGATCGCGTTCTACATCGGTTTCTGCCAAGGGCAGACGGCGTCGTTGCCGGCGCTGCCGATCCAGTATGCCGATTACTCCCTCTGGCAGCGCCACTGGATGGAGGCCGGTGAAAAGGACCGACAACTGGCCTACTGGACAGCGCAACTGGGCGGCGAGCAACCCTTGCTCGAACTGCCTCTGGATCGCCCGCGCCCCGCAGTGCAGAGCCATCGGGGCGGGCGCCTGGAGCTGACCCTGGAGCAGCCCTTGAGTGAGGCCCTGGGCAGCCTGGCCCAGCGGGAAGGGGTGACCCTGTTCATGCTGTTGCTGGCCTCGTTCCAGACCCTGCTGCACCGCTACAGCGGCCAGGCCGATATCCGCGTCGGTGTGCCCATTGCCAACCGCAACCGGGTCGAGACCGAGCGCCTGATCGGCTTCTTCGTCAACACCCAGGTGCTCAAGGCCGAGATCGACGGGCAGATGTCCTTCAGCCAGTTGCTGCAGCAGGTACGCCAGACCGCCCTGGCGGCGCAGGCGCACCAGGACCTGCCGTTCGAGCAGTTGGTAGAGGCCTTGCAGCCGGAGCGCAGCCTGAGCTACAACCCGCTGTTCCAGGTGATGTTCAACCACCAGGTGGAAGCGGCGGTCGCAGGCAAACCCCTGAACCTGCCTGGCCTGAGCATCGAGGCCCTGGACACCCAGGGGCAGTCGGCGCAGTTCGACCTGACTCTGGACACCGTGGAAACCCAGGGCCGGATCGCCGCGTCCCTGGTCTATGCCACCGATGTGTTCGACGCCGCCACCATCGAGCGCCTGGCCGCCCATTGGCGCCAGTTGCTGCAAAGCGTGGCCAGCCAGCCACAGCAGCGCATCGGCCTGTTGCCCTTGCTTGAGGCTGATGAGCGGGCGCAGATCCTCGACCAGTGGAACCGGCAGCAGCAGGCATTCCCTTCCCGGGCCTGCGTCCATCAGCTCATCGAGGCCCAGGCCGCCAGGGCGCCCCAGGCCATTGCCCTGACCTTCGCCGGGCAGAGCCTGGACTACCAGCAGCTCAACGAACGGGCCAATCGCCTGGCGCACAAGCTCATCGAGCAGGGCGTGGGGCCCAATGTGCTGGTGGGGCTGGCGGTGGAGCGCAGCCTGGAGATGGTCATCGGCCTGCTGGCGATCCTCAAGGCCGGCGGCGCCTACGTGCCGCTGGACCCGGCCTATCCCCAGGACCGCCTGCAGCACATGATGCAGGACAGCGCCATCGCATTGCTGCTGACCCAGGAGCATCTGCTGCAGGGCTTGCCGGCGTTTGCCGGCAGTACCTGGTTGCTGGAGCAACCCCTGGACGGCTACCGGGTCGACAACCCCGAGGTCGGGGTGACGCCCGAAGACCTGGCCTACGTGATCTACACCTCCGGTTCTACCGGCAAGCCCAAGGGCACCTTGCAGCCACACCACAACGTCCTGCGCCTGTTCGCGGCCACCGAGCAGTGGTTCCAGTTCGGCGCCGAGGATGTCTGGAGCCTGTTCCACTCCTATGCGTTCGACTTCTCGGTGTGGGAGATCTTCGGTGCCCTGCTGTATGGCGGGCGGCTGCTGATCGTCCCCCAGGAGGTGGCGCGCTCGGCCCAGGACTTCTACCCGCTGCTCTGCAGCGAGGGCGTGACGGTGCTCAACCAGACGCCGTCGGCGTTCCGCCAGTTGATGCACGTGGCCTGCAGCGCCGAGCCTGCGCACCGGTTGCGCTACATCGTGTTCGGTGGCGAGGCCCTGGAGGTCAATACCCTGCAACCCTGGTTCCAGCGTTTCGGCGATCAGCGCCCGCAGTTGGTGAACATGTACGGCATCACCGAAACCACGGTGCACGTGACCTACCGTCCCTTGTCCGTGGCGGACCTGAGCCTGGCGGGGGCCAGCCCGATTGGCGAGCTGATCCCCGACATGTCCTGGTATTTGCTGGACAGCAACCTGCAACCGGTGCCCAAGGGCTGCATCGGTGAACTCTATGTCGGGCGTGCCGGGCTGGCCTGGGGCTACCTGAACCGCGGCGACTTGAGTGCGGCGCGGTTTGTCCCGGACCCGTTTGGCGAGGCTGGTGGGCGGCTCTACCGTACCGGCGATCTGGCGCGTTATCAGGCCGACGGTTCGATCGGCTACATCGGCCGTATCGACCACCAGGTGAAGATCCGCGGTTTCCGCATCGAGCTGGGGGAGATCGAAGCGCGGCTGCTGGAGTTGCCTGCGGTGCGCGAGGCGGTGGTGCTGGCCCCGGAAGGTCCCGACGGCCCGCAACTGGTGGCCTACGTGGTGCCCGCCGGCCTGGACTGGAACGGCCAGGACCTGCTTGCCGAGCAACTGCCCCTGCGCGACGCCATCAAGGCCGGGCTGCGCGAGCACCTGCCGGGCTACATGGTTCCGGCCCATGTGCTGTTCCTCCAGGCGCTGCCCCTGACCGCCAATGGCAAGCTCAATCGCGCTGCCTTGCCGGCCATCGACGGCAGCCTGTTGCAGCAGGCCCACGTGGCCCCGCGCAGCGAGCGCGAACAGCAAGTGGCCGGGATCTGGGCCCAGGTGCTGAAACTGGAAAAGGTCGGCTTGACCGATAACTTCTTCGAGCTCGGCGGCCATTCGCTGCTGGCTACCCAGGTGATGTCGCGCATCCGCCAGGAGCTGGGCATCGAGGCCCCCCTCAAGCTGTTGTTCGAAGGCGAGTCGCTGGAAGATTTCGTCCGCCTGCTGGGCCCGGAAACTGCCCAGCCACTCCAGCCGATTCCCCTGGTGGACCGGCAGCAGCCGCTGGCGGTGTCCTATGCCCAGGAACGCCAGTGGTTCCTCTGGCAGCTGGACCCCGACAGCAGCGCCTATCACATCCCCATGGCCCTGCGCCTGCGCGGCTCGCTGGATAGCCGGGCCCTGCAAAGCAGTTTCGATGCCTTTATCACCCGCCATGAAAGCTTGCGCACGCACTTTGTCGAGAGCGCCCGGGGCCTGACCCAGGTGATCGCGGCCCAGGCCCGCTTGCCCATCAGCCAGCAGGACTTGTCCCTGCTGGTGGAGGCCGGCAACACCGATGACTTGATCAAGCAGGTCATCGACACCCAGGTACGTCAGCCGTTCGACCTGCGCCAGGGGCCGTTGCTGCGGGCCACCCTGGTGCGCCTGGCGGAGGACGAGCATGTGCTGGTGCTGGTCCAGCACCACATCGTTTCCGATGGCTGGTCGATGCAGTTGATGGTGGAGGAACTGATCCGGCTCTATGGCGCCCATAGCCAGGGGCAGGAGGCCGAGTTGCCGGCGCTGGCGGTGCAGTACGCGGACTACGCGGCCTGGCAACGCCAGTGGATGGAAGCCGGTGAGCGCGAGCGGCAACTGGATTACTGGTTGCAGCAACTGGAAGGCGGCGCTCAGGTTCTGGATTTGCCCCTGGACCATCCGCGGCCGTTGCAGCAAAGCCACAAGGGCGCGCGCCATGGCATCAGCCTGGATGGCGCCTTGCCGGGGGCCCTGAAACAGCTGGCCCAGCGCGAAGGGGTCACGCTGTTCATGCTGTTGCTGGCCTCGTTCCAGGTCCTGCTGCACCGCTACAGCGGCCAGGCGGACATCCGCGTCGGGGTGCCCACCGCCAACCGCAACCGGGTGGAGACCGAGCGCCTGATCGGCTTCTTCGTCAATACCCAGGTGCTCAAGGCTGAAGTCGACGGGCAACTGAGCTTCAGCGACTTTCTAAGTCAGGTCAAAAGAGCCGCGCTGGAGGCCCAGGAGCATCAGGACCTGCCCTTCGAACAACTGGTGGAAGCCCTCAAGCCGGAGCGCAGCCTGAGCTACAGCCCGCTGTTCCAGGTGATGTTCAACCACCAGGCGGCCGCCCGCCAGGACGCTGCAACCCTGGAGGTTCCAGGGTTGCAGGTGCAGATGCTCAGTGGCGAGGACAGCACGACCCAGTTCGATCTGAGCCTGGATACCTTCGAGTCCGGGGATCGCCTCTGGGCCTCCCTGACCTATGCCTGCGACCTGTTCGAGGCTTCCACCATCGAGCGTCTGGCCCAGTCCTGGGTGCAGTTGCTGCAGGGCATCGTCCAGCAGCCACGCCAGCGCCTGGGGGACCTGCCGCTGCTGGGCGCTGCCGAGCAGCACCAGTTGCTGCACGAGTGGACCCCGGCCACTGGTGAGTTCCCCAGCGATGGTTGCGTGCAGCAGTTGGTGGAAGCACAAGCACTGAAAAGCCCGGAGGCCGAGGCCCTGTTGTTCGCTGGCCAGAGCCTGAGCTACCGGGAACTCAATGCCCGGGCCAACCGCCTGGCGCACAAGCTGATCGAGCTGGGCGTGGGGCCTGAAGTGCGGGTGGGCGTGGCCTTGCAGCGCACCCCGGAAATGGTCGTGGCGCTGCTGGCGGTGCTCAAGGCCGGTGGCGCCTATGTGCCACTGGACCCGGATTATCCCCAGGACCGTCTGGCCCACATGCTGCGCGACAGTCAGGCACAGATCCTGTTGACCGAAAGCGCCTTGCTGTCGCTGCTGCCGTCCGTGGAATCCTTGCAGACCCTGCAACTGGATGCCCAGCCAGGCTGGCTGGATGGCTACTCGACAGACGACCCGGCGCCACGCGCGACCCCGGACAACCTGGCCTATGTGATCTACACCTCCGGTTCCACCGGCCTGCCCAAGGGCGTGGCGATTGCCCATCGCAACGTGCTGGCGCTGATCGACTGGTCGAACCGGGTGTACAGCACTGCAGACCTGCAAGGGGTGCTGGCTTCCACCTCGATCTGCTTCGACCTGTCGGTGTGGGAGCTGTTTGTCACCCTGTCCAGCGGCGGTTCCATCGTCCTGGCCCGCAACGCCCTGGAACTGCCGGAGCTGGCGGACCGCGACCGGGTGCGCTTGATCAATACCGTGCCTTCGGCGATTGCCGCGCTGCACCGCAGCGGGCAGATTCCGCCCAGCGTGCGGATCATCAACCTGGCGGGTGAGCCGCTGAAACAGGCCCTGGTGGATAGCCTCTACCAGCAGCCCGGGCTGGTGCATGTCTACGACCTGTACGGCCCTTCGGAAGACACCACCTACTCGACCTACACCCGGCGCGAGGCGGGAGGGCAGGCCAATATCGGCCGGGCCATCAGCAATACCCAGAGCTACATCCTCAGCCCGGACCTGCAACCGGTGCCGGTGGGCAGTGCCGGCGAGCTGTATCTGGCCGGCGCCGGGGTGACCCGAGGCTACCTGGCGCGCCCAGGGCTGACCGCCGAAAAGTTCGTACCCAACCCGTTCTCCAGCGACGGTGGCCGGTTGTACCGCACCGGCGACCTGACCCGTTATCGCGTCGATGGGGTGATCGAGTACATCGGCCGCATCGACCATCAGGTGAAGATCCGCGGTTTCCGTATCGAGCTGGGTGAAATCGAAGCGCGGCTGGTGCAGCAGGCGGCGGTGCGTGAAGCCTTTGTCCTGGCCCATGACAGCGAAAACGGCCAGCAACTGGTGGCCTATATCGTGCCGAGCGAGGCCACCCCGACCGTCGAGGCCCAGGCCGCCCTGCGCGAAAGCCTCAAGACGGCACTCAAGGAACACGTGCCGGACTACATGGTGCCGGCCTACCTGCTGTTCCTGGAGGCGCTGCCGCTGACCCCCAACGGCAAGCTCGATCGCAAGGCCCTGCCCAAGGTCGACGCCCAGCAGATGCAGCAGGTCTACGTGGCGCCGCAGAGCGAACTGGAGCAGCAGATCGCGGCGATCTGGGCCGATGTGCTGAAGCTGGATCGGGTGGGCATGAGCGACAACTTCTTCGAGCTGGGCGGCCACTCCCTGTTGGTGGCTCAGGTGGTGACTCGGGTCAAGCAGCAGTTTGGCGTGGATATGCCCATCAAGTCGCTGTTCGGCGCGGAGAGCCTCGCGGCCTTTGTCGAGAAGGTTCAGGCCCTGCGGCAGACAACTTCTTCACTGCAGGATGAATTGGCTAAATCTTTGGAGGCCCTCAAACGTTTATCTCCCGATGATCTTGAAAAAATAATTTCTTAGGCGAGGTAGTACATGCAAGCTTTAATCGACTCGGTAGGCACGCTTTCTTCCAAGGAAAGAAGAGCCCTGGCGATTTTGCTTAAAGAAAAGGGCATCAACCTCTTTGGTATCGCTCCTATCTGCAGCCGCGGCGCCGACGAGGCGCCGGTTCTCTCCTATACCCAGGAAAGCCAGTGGTTCCTTTGGCAACTGGAACCCGACAGCACCGCCTACCACATCACCACGGCGCTGCGCTTGACCGGAGAACTGGACCTCGACGCGCTGCGCCATGCATTCGATACCCTGATTGCCCGGCATGAAACCCTGCGCACTACCTTTTCCGAAGAAGATGGCACGGCGGTGCAGGTGGTGCACCCACCGGCGCCGCTGGACATCGAGGTCATCGAACTGCACGCCGGCGGCCTGTCCTATGAGGCCCAGGTCCATGCCCTGACCGACAGCAAGAGCCAGCCGCCCTTCGATCTGCGCAATGGCCCGCTGTTGCGGGCCAAGTTGCTGCGGGTGGCGGCAGACGAGCATGTGCTGGTCCTGACCCAGCACCACATCGTGTCCGATGGCTGGTCGATGGGGGTGATGGTGGAGGAGCTGATCCAGCTCTATGCCGGTTACCGCCAGGGGCGCACGGTCAGCCTGCCGGACCTGCCGATTCAATACGCCGACTATGCCAACTGGCAGCGCCAGTGGATGGATGCCGGCGAGCGTGAGCGGCAACTGGGCTACTGGCTGGAGCAACTGGCCGGGGAGCAACCCTTGCTGATGCTGCCGCTGGACCACCCGCGCCCGGCGATCCAGAGCTATCGGGGGGCGCTGCTGGATATCCCGTTGCCGGAAGAGCTGCGCCTGGGCCTCAAGCAATTGGCCCAGCGTGAAGGGGCGACCCTGTTCATGCTGTTGCTGGCCTCGTTCCAGGTCTTGCTGCACCGCTACAGCGGCCAGGCGGACATCCGCGTCGGGGTGCCCACCGCCAACCGCAACCGGGTGGAAACCGAGCGCCTGATCGGCTTCTTCGTCAACACCCAGGTGTTCAAGGCCGAGGTCGACGGGCAACTGGGCTTCAATGATTTCCTGCAGCAGGTCAAGCAGACCGCGCTGATGGCCCAGTCCCACCAGGACTTGCCTTTCGAGCAGTTGGTGGAAGCCTTGCGCCCCGAGCGCAGCCTGAGCCACAGCCCGCTGTTCCAGGCAATGTTCAACCACCAGACCGCGGTCAAGAAGGGCGGGCAGAGCCAGCGCCTGGACGACCTCAGCATCGAGACCCTGAGTTGGCAGGGGCGCGCCGCGCAGTTCGACCTGACCCTGGATACCTTCGAATCCGAGGATGGCCTCTGGGCCTCCCTGACCTACGCCACCGACCTGTTCGAGGCGTCCACCATCGAGCGTCTGGCCCAGTCCTGGGTGCAGTTGCTGCAGGGCATCGTCCAGCAGCCGCGCCAGCGCCTGGGGGACCTGCCGCTGCTGGGCGCTGCCGAGCAGCACCAGTTGCTGCACGAGTGGACCCCGGCCACCGGTGAGTTCCCCAGCGATGGTTGCGTGCAGCAGTTGGTGGAAGCACAAGCACTGAAAACCCCGGAGGCCGAGGCCCTGTTGTTCGCTGGTCAGCGCCTGAGCTACCGGGAACTCAATGCTCGGGCCAACCGCCTGGCGCACAAGCTGATCGAGCTGGGCGTGGGGCCTGAAGTGCGGGTGGGCGTGGCCTTGCAGCGCACCCCGGAAATGGTCGTGGCGCTGCTGGCGGTGCTCAAGGCCGGTGGCGCCTATGTGCCACTGGACCCGGATTATCCCCAGGACCGTCTGGCCCACATGCTGCGCGACAGTCAGGCGCAGATCCTGTTGACCGAAAGCGCCTTGCTGTCGCTGCTGCCGTCCGTGGAATCCTTGCAGACCCTGCAACTGGATGCCCAGCCGGGTTGGCTGGACGCGTATTCGCCGGAAAATCCGCCGCAGCGAGCTACTGCGGACAATCTGGCTTATGTGATCTACACCTCCGGTTCCACCGGCCTGCCCAAGGGCGTGGCGATTGCCCATCGCAACGTGCTGGCGCTGATCGACTGGTCGAACCGGGTGTACAGCGCCGATGACCTGCAAGGGGTGCTGGCCTCGACTTCGATCTGCTTCGACCTGTCGGTGTGGGAGCTGTTTGTCACCCTGTCCAGCGGCGGTTCCATCGTCCTGGCCCGCAATGCCCTGGAGCTTCCGGAGCTGGCGGATCGCGACCGGGTGCGCCTGATCAACACCGTGCCGTCGGCAATTGCCGCGCTGCAACGCAGCGGGCAGATTCCGCCCAGCGTGCGAATCATCAACCTGGCGGGTGAGCCGCTGAAACAGGCGCTGGTGGATAGCCTTTATCAGCAGCCCGGGCTGGTGCATGTCTACGACTTGTACGGCCCTTCGGAAGACACCACCTACTCGACCTACACCCGGCGCGAGGCCGGCGGCCAGGCCAATATCGGCCGGGCCATCAGCAATACCCAGAGCTACATCCTCAGCCCGGACCTGCAACCGGTGCCGGTGGGCAGTGCCGGCGAGCTGTACCTGGCCGGTGCCGGGGTGACCCGAGGCTACCTGGCGCGCCCAGGGCTGACCGCCGAGAAGTTCGTACCCAACCCGTTCTCCAGCGACGGTGGCCGGTTGTACCGCACCGGCGACCTGACCCGTTACCGCGCCGATGGGGTGATCGAGTACATCGGCCGTATCGACCATCAGGTGAAGATCCGCGGTTTCCGTATCGAGCTGGGGGAAATCGAAGCGCGGCTGGTGCAGCAGGCGGCGGTGCGTGAAGCCTTTGTCCTGGCCCATGACGGCGAAAACGGCCAGCAACTGGTGGCCTATATCGTGCCGAGCGACGCCGCTATGGCGGTGGCAGGGGAAGCCCAGGCCGCCCTGCGCGACAGCCTCAAGACGGCACTCAAGGAACACGTGCCGGACTACATGGTGCCGGCCTACCTGCTGTTCCTCGAAGCGTTGCCGCTGACCCCCAACGGCAAGCTCGATCGCAAGGCCCTGCCCAAGGTCGACGCCCAGCAGATGCAGCAAGTCTATGTGGCGCCGCAGAGCGAACTGGAGCAGCAGATCGCGGCGATCTGGGCCGATGTGCTGAAGCTTGAGCAGGTCGGTGCCACCGATAACTTCTTCGAACTGGGCGGTGATTCGATCATCTCGATCCAGGTAGTCAGCCGCGCGCGGCAGGCCGGTATCCGCTTCACCCCGCGGGATCTGTTCCAGTACCAGACGGTACAGGGGCTGGCGGCAGTGGCCGAGCAGGGCGAGGGCGGGGTGCAGATCGACCAGGGCCCGGTGCGTGGCGCAACTGCGCTGCTGCCGGTGCAGCAGTGGTTCTTCGAGCTGCCCATGAGCGAACGCCATCACTGGAACCAGTCAGTGCTGCTCAAGCCGGCCCAGCCGCTGCGCGCCGAGGTGGTAGAGAACGCCTTGCAGGCCCTGTGGGTGCAGCATGACGCCTTGCGCTTGCAGTTCAGCCAGGAGGCGGATGGCTGGTCGGCGCGTTTTGCCGATGCAGGCCAGCGGCCGGAGCTGCTCTGGCAGGTCGCAGTGGATGGCGCCCAGGCCATGGAACAGTCGGCGATCGAGGCGCAGCGCAGCCTGAACCTGCAGGACGGGCCGCTGCTGCGGGCCGTGCTGTTCAGCCTGGAGGACGGCAGCCAGCGCCTGTTGCTGGTGATTCACCACCTGGTGGTGGACGGCGTGTCCTGGCGGATCCTGCTGGAGGATCTGCAACGGGCCCACACTCAACTCAGCGCCGGCCAGACTCTGGCATTGCCGGCCAAGACCAGCTCGACCCAGGCCTGGGCGGAGCAGATGCGGGCCTATGCCCAAGGTGCGGCGCTGCAGGAAGAACTCAAGTACTGGCAGGCCCAGTTGCAGGGCGTCGAGTCGAACCTGCCGCTGGATCGCCCGGTGACCGCATTGCAGAACCAGCACGCCAGCAGCCTGAGTTCACGCCTGGACAAGTCCCATACCCAGCGCCTGCTGCAGGATGCCCCGGCGGCCTACCGCACCCAGATCAACGATCTGCTGCTCACCGCCCTGGCCCGGGTCATCACCCGCTGGACCGGCGAAGCCAGTGCCCTGGTGCAACTGGAAGGCCACGGCCGCGAAGACCTGTTCGACAGCATCGACCTGACCCGCACCGTGGGCTGGTTCACCAGCATGTTCCCGGTGAAGCTCACGCCCCAGGCGTCCCTGGCCGATTCGATCAAGTTCATCAAGGAACAACTGCGGGCGGTGCCGAACAAGGGCATCGGCTTTGGTGCCTTGCGCTACCTGGGCGAGGCGCAAGCGCAGCAGACCCTGGCAGCCTTGGCCGTGCCGCGTATCACCTTCAACTACCTGGGCCAGTTCGACGGCAGTTTCGACGAGCAGGATTCCCTGTTCAAACCCAGCGGTGAAGCCAAGGGCGACGACCAGAGCCCACTGGCCCCGCTGAGCAACTGGCTGAGCCTGGATGGCCAGGTCTATGGCGGCGAGTTGAGCCTGAACTGGACCTTCAGCCAGCAGATGTTCGATACCGCCACGGTGCAGCGGCTGGCCGACGACTATACCGAGGAGCTCAAGGCGCTGGTGGCGCATTGCTGCACACCAGAGCTGGCGGGCGCGACCCCGTCGGACTTCCCACTGGCGGGCCTGAACCAGCAGCAACTGGATCGCCTGCCGGTGGCGATGGCCTCGGTCGAAGACCTCTACCCCCTGTCGCCGATGCAGCAGGGCATGCTGTTTCATACCCTCTACGAGCAGGCCGCGGGCGATTACATCAACCAACTGCGGGTAGACGTGGATGGCCTTGATCCGCTGCGCTTCCAGCAGGCCTGGCAGGCGGCCATCGATCGGCATGACATCCTGCGCACCGGCTTTATCTGGCAGGGCGAGGTGTCGACGCCGCTGCAAGTGGTGCACAAGCACATTGCCCTGGACTGCACCGAACATGACTGGCGCGGCCAGCCGCAGCAGCAGGAAGCCCTGGATACCCTGGCCACCGCCGAGCGCCAGCGTAGCTTCGAGCTGGATGCCGTGCCGTTGTTGCGCCTGACCCTGGTGCGTATCGATGAGCAGCGCTACCACCTGATCTACACCAACCATCACATCCTGATGGACGGCTGGAGCAACTCGCAGTTGCTCGGCGAAGTGCTGCAACGTTATGCCGGTCAGTTGCCCAGCCACGCTCCGGGCCGCTACCGGGACTACATCGCCTGGCTGCAACGCCAGGATGCCCAGGCCTGTGAAAGCTTCTGGAAAGAACAACTGCAGACGCTGGATGAACCGACCCGCCTGACCCAGGCGCTGTCCCGGGTCGCGGATATTCCGGCCGGCACCGGCCACGGCAAGCATCATCGCGAGCTGGACCTGGCACAGACGGCACGGCTTGGCGAATTTGCCCGGCAGCAGAAGGTCACGGTCAATACCCTGGTGCAGGCGGCGTGGCTGCTGTTGCTGCAACGTTGCACCGGGCAGGAAAGCGTGGTGTTCGGCGCCACGGTGGCGGGGCGTCCCGCGGAGCTCAAGGGCATAGAGCAGCAGGTGGGCTTGTTCATCAACACCTTGCCGGTGGTGGCTACGCCACGCCCGGACATGACCGTGAGCCAGTGGTTGCAGGCAGTGCAGAACCGCAACCTGGCGCTGCGCGACTATGAGTACACGCCGCTGTACGAAGTGCAGCGCTGGGCCGGGCTGGGCGGGGATGCGCTGTTCGACAACATCCTGGTGTTCGAGAACTACCCGGTGTCCGAAGCCCTGGAAAAAGGTGCTCCGGCGCAACTGCGCTTTGGCGCTGTGGGTAACCACGAGCAGACCAACTACCCCCTGACGGTCGCGGTCAACCTGGGGGCGAGCCTGTCGTTCGAGTTCATCTATGCCCGTGAATCTTTCTCTGAACCTTCAATGGTGCAGTTGGGCGGGCACTTGCAGGGCCTGTTGCTGAGCCTGATGGAGCATGCGCAAACCGGCCTGGGTGAGTTGCCATTACTGACGCAGGACGAGCAGCACCGTATCCGCCAGGATTGGGACCACACCGATGTGGTCTACCCGACCGAGCGTTTTGTTCACCAGCTGTTTGCCGATCAGGCGGCCAAGGCGCCGGATGCACCAGCGGTGTTCTTCGCCGAGCAGCGCCTGAGCTATCGCGAGCTGGATACTCAAGCCAACCAGCTGGCGCACAAGTTGATCGAGCTGGGCGTTGGCCCGGAAGTGCGGGTGGCCATCGCCATGCCGCGTTGCGCGGAAATCATGGTGGCCTTCCTGGCCGTGCTCAAGGCTGGTGGGGTTTATGTGCCGCTGGATATCGAGTACCCCCAGGACCGCCTGCGCTACATGATGCAAGACAGCGGCGCGTGGCTGCTGCTGACCCAGAACCATCTGCTGGATCGCTTGCCAATTCCTGAGGGGCTGCCGACCCTCAGCGTCGAAGGCGCGGCTGATTTTGCGGCTTACCCTGTGACCAGTCCGCAGGTGGATCTGGCCGAGGAAAACCTCGCCTACGTGATCTACACCTCCGGCTCCACCGGCTTGCCCAAGGGCGTGGCGGTGTCCCACGGCCCGCTGGCCATGCACAGCCTGGCCACCGGCGAGCGCTATGAAATGAGCCCGTCGGATTGCGAGTTGCACTTCATGTCCTTCGCCTTCGACGGTTCCCACGAAGGCTGGATGCACCCGCTGATCTACGGGGCCAGCGTGCTGATCCGTGATGACAGCCTGTGGTCGCCGGAATTCACCTACGAACAGATGCACCGCTACGGCGTCACCGTGGGCGTGTTCCCGCCGGTGTATCTGCAACAACTGGCGGTGCACGCCGAGCGCGACGGCAATCCGCCGGCGGTGCGGGTGTACTGCTTCGGCGGCGATGCAGTGCCGCAGGCCAGTTACGACTTGGCATGGCGGGTGCTGCGTCCGAAGTACATCTTCAACGGCTACGGCCCGACCGAGACGGTGGTTACGCCATTGATCTGGAAGGCCCGTGTCGGTGATCCCTGTGATGCGGCCTACGCGCCTATCGGCAATATCGTTGGCAACCGCAGCGCCTACGTGGCCGATGCCAACCTCAACCTGTTGCCGGTTGGCGTGGCAGGCGAGCTGTACCTGGGTGGCCTGGGCGTGGCCCGGGGTTACCTGGATCGTCCGGGGCTGACGGCCGAGCGTTTTATCCCTGACCCCTACAGCACCACCGGTGCCCGGCTGTACCGCAGCGGCGACCTGACCCGCTATCGCACCGATGGCTTGGTGGAGTACGTAGGCCGTGTCGACCATCAGGTGAAGGTGCGGGGTTTCCGTATCGAGCTGGGCGAGATCGAAGCGCGCTTGCTGGAGCAGGACCCGGTACTGGAAGTGGCGGTGATCGCCCAGCCAGGGCCGAGCGGCCAGCAGCTGGTGGGCTACATCGTGCCGGTGGACGCCGAGGTGGCGTCGAGCAACGAGCGCCAGGCGCAGTTGCGCGAGAGCATCAAGGCGCGCCTGCGCGAGAGCCTGCCGGACTACATGGTGCCGACTTACCTGCTGTTCCTCGAAGCACTGCCGCTGACACCGAACGGCAAGCTGGACCGCAAGTCGCTGCCGAAAGTCGATGCGCAGCTGATGCAGCAGACCTACGTCGCGCCGCAGAACCCGCTGGAACAACAGATCGCGGCGATCTGGGCCGATGTGCTGAAGCTTGAGCAGGTGGGCGTCACCGACAACTTCTTCGAACTGGGTGGCGACTCGATCATCTCGATCCAGGTGGTCAGCCGGGCGCGGCAGGCCGGTATCCGCTTCACTCCCAAGGACCTGTTCCAGCACCAGACGGTGCAGGGGCTGGCCACGGTGGCGGAGCAGGGCGAGGGCGGTTTGCAGATCGACCAGGGCCCGGTGCGTGGGCAAATGCCGCTGCTGCCGATCCAGCAGTGGTTCTTCGACACCCCGGTGCCGGAACGGCATCACTGGAACCAGTCGGTGCTGCTCAAACCGCTACAGGCGCTGCAAGCCCAGCCCCTGGAAAGCGCATTGCAGGCCCTGACGGTGCAGCACGATGCCCTGCGCCTGCGTTTTACCGAACATCAAGGCGCCTGGAGCGCAGCCTTTGCCGACGCCGAGCAGCAGGCGCCATTGCTGTGGCAGGCCACCGTGGCCGATGCCCAGGCCTTGCAGCAGTTTGCCGAGCAGGCCCAGAGCAGTCTCAACCTGCAGGAGGGCCCGTTGCTGCGGGCCGTGCTGTTCACCCTGGCCGACCAGAGCCAGCGCCTGTTGCTGATCGTTCATCACCTGGTGGTGGATGGGGTGTCCTGGCGGATTCTCCTGGAGGATCTGCAAGCCTTGCTGGGCGGCCAGGCACTGCCGGCCAAGTCCAGCTCGACCCAAGCCTGGGCCGGGCAGTTGCAGGCCTATGCCAGCAGCGCGGCGCTGCAGCAGGAGCTGGGTTACTGGCAGGCACAGTTGCAGGGTGTCGAATCGAACCTGCCTTGCGACCACGGCCACGACGGGTTGCAGAACCAGCACGCGAGCAGTGTCGAAACCCGGCTGAGCAAGGGTGATACCCAACGCCTGTTGCAGGACGCGCCGGCAGCCTATCGCACCCAGATCAACGATCTGCTGCTTACCGCCCTGGCCCGGGTCATCACCCGCTGGACCGGCGACAGCAGCGCCCTGGTGCAGCTGGAAGGCCACGGCCGAGAAGAGCTGTTCGACAGCATCGACCTGAGTCGCACCGTGGGCTGGTTCACCAGCGTGTTCCCGGTGAAGCTGACGCCGCAGCCGGCCCTGGCCGACTCGATCAAGCTCATCAAGGAACAGCTGCGGGCGGTGCCGAACAAGGGCATCGGTTTCGGTGCCTTGCGCTACCTGGGGGATGCTCAAGCACAGGCAGCCCTCGCCGCACTGGCCGTACCGCGCATTACCTTCAACTACCTGGGGCAGTTCGACGGCAGTTTCGATGACCAGCAGGCATGGTTTGCCCCGGCCAATGAGGCCAAGGGCGACGACCAGAGCCTGCACGCCCCCCTGGGCAACTGGTTGACTCTCAATGGCCAGGTCTATGGCGGTGAGCTGAGCCTGGGCTGGAACTTCAGCCGGGCGATGTTCGATACCGCCACCATCGAGCACCTGGCGGATGACTACGCCCGGGAACTCAAGGCGCTGATCGAGCATTGCAGCCAGCCCGAGCACCGTGGCGCCACGCCATCGGACTTCCCGCTGGCCGGCCTGAGCCAGCAACAGCTGGACCGCTTGCCGCTGGCCCTGGCACAGGTAGAGGACCTTTATCCGCTGTCGCCGATGCAGCAAGGCATGCTGTTCCACACCCTGTATCAAGAGGAGGGTGGCGACTACATCAACCAGCTGCGGGTGGATGTGGACGGGCTCGATCCCGAGCGCTTCCGCCAGGCCTGGCAGGCAACCATCGAGCGTCATGACATCCTGCGCAGCGGTTTCCTCTGGCAGGGCGAACTGCCGGCGCCGATCCAGGTGGTGTACAAGCAGGTCAGCCTGGAGTGTGTCGAGCACGACTGGCGCTCGACGCAGCAGGCCCCGCAAGCCCTGGACACCCTGGCGGCGACCGAGCGTCAACGGGGCTTCGATCTGGCCGCTGCACCCCTGCTGCGCCTGACCCTGGTGCGCACTGGCGAGCAGCGTTACCACCTGATCTACACCAACCACCACATCCTGATGGACGGCTGGAGCAACTCGCAGTTGCTCGGTGAAGTACTGCAACGTTATGCCGGTCAATTGCCGCAGCACCTGACCGGGCGCTACCGCGACTACATCGCCTGGCTGCAACGCCAGGACGCAACCCTCAGTGAGCATTTCTGGAAACAGCAACTGCAGGGGCTGGATGAGCCGACCCGTCTGGCCCAGGCCATTGCTGCCGGTGCACGCGCGCCGCTGGAGGAGGGCCATGGCAGCCATGGCTGCACCCTCGACGAGGCCCAGACCCGCAGCCTGGGCGAGTTTGCCCGCCAGCAAAAGGTCACGGTCAACACCCTGGTGCAGGCCGCCTGGCTGTTGCTGCTGCAACGCTGCACCGGGCAGGACACTGTGGTGTTCGGCGCCACCGTGTCTGGCCGGCCGGCGGAACTCAAGGGCGTGGAGCAGCAGATCGGCCTGTTCATCAACACCTTGCCGGTGGTGGCCGCGCCACTTCCGCAGTTGTCGGTCAGCGACTGGTTGCAGGCAGTGCAGGAACGCAACCTGGCCCTGCGTGACTTCGAACACACGCCGCTGTACGACGTGCAGCGTTGGGCCGGCCTTGGGGGCGAGGCGCTGTTCGACAACATCCTGGTGTTCGAGAACTACCCGGTGTCCGAAGCCCTGGAAAAAGGCTCGCCGGCACAGCTGCAATTTGGCGCGGTAGGCAATCATGAGCAGACCAACTACCCGCTGACCCTGTCGGTGTTCGTCGCTGAGCGCCTGTCGTTCGACTACAGCTATTCGTGCCAGCACTTCAGTGGCGCGGTGATCCGGCAACTGGCCGAGGGCCTGCAGCACCTGCTGCTGGCCATGATCGGCAACCCCCGGCAGTGCCTGGGGGACCTCTCGCTGCTCAGCGATGGGCAACGGATGGCCGTTGAACAAGCATCCCGCCGGGCGGCCGGGCAAGTGGGCCGGGACCTGAATATCCACCAGTTGATCGAAGCCCAGGCCGCGCGCACTCCGGATGCCGTGGCGCTGCTGTGCGCCGGTGAGCAACTGAGCTATGGCCAGTTCAACCAGCGGGCCAACCAGTTGGCCCATAAGCTGATCGAGCAGGGTGTAGGCCCGGATGTGCGGGTGGGCATTGCCGTGGAGCGCGGGCTGGACATGATTGTCGGCCTGCTGGCGGTGCTCAAGGCCGGTGGCGCCTACGTGCCGCTGGACCCCGAGTACCCCCAGGAGCGCCTGCACTACATGATGCAGGACAGCGGCATCCAGTTGCTGCTGACCCAGTCGCCGCTGCTGGAGCGTTTGCAGGATGGCCTCGCGGTGCCGTACCTGTGCCTGGACCAGGCTCCCGTCTGGCTGGCCGGTATGGCGCAGGGCAACCCGCCTGAGCGCAGCAGCGCGGAAAACCTGGCCTATGTGATGTACACCTCCGGCTCCACCGGCCGGCCCAAGGGCGTAGGTATTACCCACAACGCCCTGAGCCAGCACGCACGGGCCACCGCCAGCCATTTCAACATGACGGCTGCGGACCGTGGCTTGCAGTTCTCCACCTTCAACTTCGATGCCTTTGTCGAACAGCTGTACCCGGCGCTGATCCGTGGTGCTTCGGTGGTGATCCGCGGCAAGGCGCTGTGGGACAGCGAAACCTTCTACCGCGAGCTGATCGAGCAAGGCATCAGTATCGTCGACTTGAGCACCGCCTACTGGTTCATGCTGGGCAAGGACTTCGCCGCCAAGGGGCCGCGGGACTTTGGCCGCCTGCGTCAGCTCAACCTGGGGGGCGAGGCCATGCCGGCGGAAGGCGTGGCCGCCTGGAAGCAGGCCGGCCTGAAACACGCTTGCCTGCTCAACACCTACGGGCCCACCGAGGCCACCGTGAGTGCCACGGCCCATGACTGCGGTGCCTACCTGAAGGGGACCGAGCCGCTGCCGGCGGTGATTCCACTGGGCAAGGCCCTGCCGGGCCGTTCCATCTACCTGCTGGACAGCAGCGGCAACCTGCCGCTCAACGGTGTGATTGGCGAGCTGATGATCGGTGGCGACCTGCTGGCCCGGGGTTACCACGACCGCCCAGGCCTGACTGCCGAGCGTTTCATTCCCGATCCGTTCAGCAGCGATGGTGGGCGCCTGTATCGCTCCGGCGATCTGGCCCGCTATGACGCCGAAGGCGTGATCGAGTACGCCGGTCGCATTGACCACCAGGTGAAGATCCGCGGTTTCCGTATCGAAATGGGCGAGATCGAAGCGCGGCTGCTGGAGCTGACGGCAGTACGCGAGGCGCTTGTACTGGCCCAGGACGGCGCGAGCGGGCCACAACTGGTGGCTTATGTAGTGCCAGCCGCGCAGGTGGCGGCCGATACGCCGCAGGCCCAGGCGCAACTGCGCGAGCAATTGAAAGCGGCCCTCAAGGAGGTGCTGCCGGACTACATGCTGCCGGCGCACCTGCTGTTCCTCGAAGCGCTGCCGTTGAGCCCCAATGGCAAGCTGGACCGCAAGGCCCTGCCCAAGGCCGATGCCAGCCTGTTGCAGCAGGCCTACATCGCTCCACAGAGCGAGCTGGAACAGCAGGTCGCCGCCCTCTGGAGCCAGGTGCTGGGCGTCGATCAGGTGGGCCTGGACGACAACTTCTTCGAGTTGGGTGGGCACTCCCTGGATGCCTTGCGCCTGATCGGCGCCATCAACCAGGCACTGGCTGTGCAACTGAGCATCAATGCGCTGTTCACGGCGCCGACCGTGGGGCAACTGGCTGGTGTGATCGCAGCCGGTCAGCCCGACAGTGCACAGAATGTCATCGCCCTGGGCGGCTCCGGCCAGCCGCTGTTCTGCTTCCACCCGGCGGGGGGCAGCGTGTATGGCTACCTGCCGTTGGCGGCGCAGTTGCGCGACCGTTGCGCGGTGTATGGCGTGCTGCACCAGGCCTACCTGCAAGCCGACTGGAGCGAGGTTTCATGGCAGGCCATGATTGAGCGCTATGTCGCCAGCATCCGTCAGGTACAGCCGAGCGGTCCCTACTATCTGGCGGGCTGGTCCCTGGGCGGGTCCATTGCCATGGACGTGGCCAGCGAACTGGAGGCGGCGGGAGAGACGGTGCGTTTCCTCGGCCTGCTCGACCCGACACCGCCTCAGGGCGCCGGGGACGATCAGATCCAGACGCAGGAGATGCCAGTCACTGTGACGGCCGAGTCCGAGTGGCAGGCGATCATCGACAAGCTTTGCCAGCAGTTCCCGGGCAGTGCGGAGATGATCGAGAGCCGCTTGAGGCGCGAAGCCGAGCTCGACTGGCAGAGCATCCATGGCTGGGTGGCTGGCAATATCCCCCTGGCTCCCGGCGAGCTGGATCGGGTGGTGGGGCTGTTCAAGGCCGAGTTCGACGCCTCGCTGGTCAGCGCGGTGTTCAATGACTTGAGCGCCTTGTCTGCGGCCTATGCCTATCGCCCCCTGCGGGTTGCGCCGCGGCTATGGTGGTCCAGTGACTACACCCCGGAGCGGATCCAGGTCATGGAGCAGGCCATGGGTCGCGAGGTGCAGGGTGGCGAGATAGCCGCTTCATATCATATCGAAGCCCGCCATGAAGCCATGGTGGACAGCCGAGCCTTGCTGGAGAGCTTCACAGAGCAGTTGCTGACCTGCTTGAACTGAGACACCGACAAAGGCCTGGACCGGCAACGGTCCAGGCCTTTGTCGTTTTCGTCATAAGCAAATCAACGGCTCGCCCTCGCTCTGTAGGAGCTGGCTTGCCAGCGAACGTGCGCAGGTCTTAAGGGCGCCTTTGCCGGCAAGCCGGCTCCTACGGGGATCTGCACCGTGCATCTGACTGCTGTAGGAGCTGGCTTGCCAGCGTAGGCGTCACCCGGGGCACTGCATGACTTGCGGGCCTCTTCGCCGGCAAGCCGGCTCCTACGGGGATCTGCACCGTGCATCCGACTGCTGTAGGAGCTGGCTTGCCAGCGTAGGCGTCACCCGGGGCGCTGCATGACTTGCGGGCCTCTTCGCCGGCAAGCCGGTTCCTGCGGGGATCTGCACCGTGTATCTGACTGCTGTAGGAGCTGGCTTGCCAGCGAAGACGTCACCCGGGGCGCTGCATGACTTGCGGGCGCCTTCGTCGGCAAGCCGGCTCCTACGGAAGGGGATGTGGGAGGGGAGGGGAATTCATCGCGTTGCAGGATCTGGCTTGCCAGCGAAGGTGCGCGAGTCTCAAGGGCGCCTTCGCCGGCAAGCCGGCTCCTACAGGGGGAGGACGTGATTCACAGAGACCAGCTGACCGTGACCATGGCGTTGCGCGGGTCGCCGTAGAGGCTGGTGCCGTAGTCGGTGTTGGTGCCGATGCTCTGGTAGTAGCGCTTGTCGAAGAGGTTGTTGACGTTGAGGCGAATGTTCACATTCTCCGAGGCCTTGTAGCTGGTCATCAGGTCCACCAGGGCGTAGGACTTCTGTTCGATGCGGTAGTCGAAGGTGCTCAGGTAGTCGTTGGTGCCCTTGTTGTAGATGGTGTTCTGGCCATAGATCCCGCCGCCGATGGTCCAGCGGTTCAGGTCGCCGGGCAGTTGGTAGGTGGTGAAGGCCTTGAACACGCTGCGCGGGATGTCGGTGTCGAACAGGCGGCCGACGTTGGCTTCATTGGAGTCCTTGGTGTACTTGACCGAGGCATAGGTGTAGCCCGCCCCCAGTTCCCAGCCCGGGGCCAGGGTGCCGTTGATTTCCAGCTCGATACCTTCGCTGCGCACCTGGCCCGCGGCTTCGTAGCAGGCGGTGCCGGGTCTGCACAGGTCGGGGTGGAGGGCCTTGGCACGGTTTTCCTGGTCGATGCGGAAGATCGCCGCACTGGCATTGAGTTTGCCGTCGAAGTACTCGCCCTTGATGCCCAGTTCGTAGTTCTTGCCTTCGATCGGCTTGAGCGCGCCGTTGGAGGCGTCGAGTTCGGTCTGCGGCTTGAAGATATCGGTGTAGCTGACATAGACCGAGTGGTTCTGGTCCAGGTCATAGATGGCCCCGGCATAGCGGGTCAGGTGGCGTGTCACTTTGTTCGGCAGGCTGGAGGCGGAGGCCTTGCCGTTCCAGGTGGTGGTCACGTCATAGTCGTACCAGTCCAGGCGGCCGCCCAGGATCAGCTTCAGGTCATCGGTGATGCTCAGCCGAGTGGTGACGTAGGTGCCTTCCAGCTGGCTGGTACGGCGTTGTGTCCAGGGTTGGCACTCATGTCCGGCTTGGGAATGCCGCTGGGTTTGTAGATGTTGGTGTGGGTCTCGAGGTCGATGGGCAGGCCCTTGCCCTTGAACGTCAGGTCGCGCCGGCTGGCGCCCACCACCAGTTCATGGGTACGCCCGAACAGGGAGAAGGGACCGGTGACGTAGCCGTCGTAGCTGTTTTGCTGGTCTTCGTAGTCGTAGCGACCGATATTCTGGCCGAACTCATCGTAGTTGGCGCCCATGCGTTCCGGAATGGAGCCGAGCATGTTCAGGTCCGACCAGCTCTTGCTGGCGGACAGGAGCATTTTCCAGCTGTTGGCGAAGCGATACTCCAGGCGGCTGAACGCCGTGGTGTTGTTCTGATCCCAGTACTCCCACTTGCTGCCCAGGTAGCTAGAGCGCTTGAGGTGCAGGTCGCTGCCGTCGGCTGCAACCGGCAGGCCACCCCAGGAAGTGTTGTTTCTGCCGCTCTGGTTGGAGACGCCAAAAGTGAAGGTGGTGTCTTCGTTCAGGTCGGCCTCGGTGATGCCGTAGAACACGTTGCGTTCACTGCTGACGAAGTCCTGGAAGCTGCCCTTGCTCTGATAGGCGGCGACCACCCGGCCGCGTAGGGTGCCGCTTTCGTTGAGGGCGTTGGAGGCGTCGATCTCGGTGCGGTAGTCGTCCCAGCTGCCGGCGCTGCCGGTGACGGTGACCCGCGGTGTGGCGGTGGGGCGCTTGCGCACCATGTTGATCGCTGCCGACGGGTTACCTGCGCCCTGCATCATCCCGGTGGCGCCACGCACCACTTCCACATGGTCGAAGATCGCCATGTCAGCCGAGGAGTTCATGTCCCGGCTCAGGTAGTGGGTCAAATCGTTGGGCAAGCCGTCGGTCATCAGGTTTTCGACGGCAAAACCACGGGAGTAGAAGGTCGGCCGCTGCGGACCGTCCTTGGTGATGGAAATGCCGGGGGTGGCCTTGAGCACATCCTCCAGGGACCTCATGTTCTGGTCATCCATGCGCTGGCGGGTGATGACCGTGACCGACTGCGGGGTTTCCCGGGCCGTCAGCGACAGCTTGCTGGCGGTCTGCATGGCCCCGGTGGTGTAGGAACCTGTGTCCTCGGTGGTGGTGCCCAGGCCCTGGCCGCTGATGGTGCTGGTCCCCAGTTCCAGCGAGCCGTTGCCACCATGGTTGCGGATAGTGACCGAGTTGTCCTTGAGGGTGTAGGCCACCCCCGTGCCATTGAGCATGGCCGCGATGGCCCGCTCCGGCGAATAGCTGCCGCTGAGGGCGTTGCTGCGCTTGCCTTGCACATCGTCAGGGTTGTAGAGCACCTGCATATTGGCCTGGCGCCCGAACTCCTGCAGGGCCGCAGACATGGACTGCGAGACGATGTTGAAATGGATTTCCTGGGCCTGGACCTGAGCCATCAGTGGCAGGGTCAGGGCCAGGCCCAGGGTGCGGGAAGCCAGTTTTGGCGAGAAGGCCTGGCGAAGCAGCGCTTTCGTCAAAGGGGTCAGTCGGTGTTGTGCGGGCATGCTCATATGCTCTTATAGATCCGGCAGATGTAGTGACTGTTAATGGTATTAATTCTCAGTTCTGTCTGTATGACGCATCAGCTGCCATAAACCGGAAACAATCACGCCGGTTGCAGTTCAGTCAGGACTCGTCCGGCCTTCATGCGCACCAACTGGTCGGCAATGTCGAAGTAGCGATCGTCGTGGCTGATCACGATGATGGTCTTGCCCAGGCGCTTGAGATCGGGCAGCAGCTCGGTGTAGAAAATCCGCCGGAAGGCCGGGTCCTGGTCGGCGGCCCACTCGTCGAACACCAGCACCGGGCGCTCTTCCAGCCAGGCATTGACCAGGGCCAGGCGCTTGCGCTGGCCGGTGGACAGGTCGGTGGTGGTGAAGGCGCCATCCTTGACGCTGACCTTGTGGGCGATTTCCAGGCGGTTCAGGTACTGGGTGGCGACGTCCAGCGACTTGCCGGCATTGCCCTGGACCAGGTCGTCGAACAGGTAGTAGTCGGCAAATACCGTGGTGAACAGCTGCCGGTAGTCATCCCGGGCCCGGTCGGTCACCGCTTCGCCATTGAGACGGATCTCCCCGGACTGGGGCTGGTACAGGCCCAGCAACAGCTTGATCAGGGTGGTCTTGCCGCAGCCGTTCTCGCCGACGATGAAGACGATGTCGCCCTGCTTGATGTTCAGGTTGATCGGGCCCAGGTGGAACGGTTCGCTGCCTTCCACCGGCGGCGGGCTGTAGCGCACCTCGCGCAGTTCCAGGCTGTGCACCACCGCTTGCGGCGCTTCGCTGTCGTCCATCAGCAGGTGCGGCTCGGGAGAGGAGAAGCGTTCGGACAGTTCGCTGATCCGGGCGAAGGCGATCTTGGCCTTGCCGACGATGGGCAGGTAGCCGACCACGTGTTCCAGCGGGCCCTTCATGTACAGCAGCACCAGCACGAAACCGGTGATCACCGCAGGGTCCGGGTTCGGGTAGTAGGCCTGCATGGCCAGGGCCAGGCCGATGACCACGAAGAACAGCATCGAGCCGAAGCTCTTGGCCAGGATGTAGATGTTCACCGAGCGCACCTGGATATCGCTGATGCGATCCGCGGTTTTCTGGATGCGCTGGGTATTCATGCGAAAGCGCCGGGGCCGGTGAATGCGCAGTTCCTTGGCACCGGAGGCAATCGCGTTGTAGTAGCGCTGCAGCTCGTCCTCATGGTCGCGAGCCTCATCGAAGCCCTTGATGCCCTTGCCGCCGGCCACCAGCTGCACACTGGTGCCGATGATGATGGCCACCACCATCATCAGGAACATCGGCACCGAGAGGTACGCCAGGTAGCCCAGGCAGCCCAGGGTGACGGTGGTGGCGATGGCCAGGGGAGTGAAGGCGAAAGAGAAGTCGCTGATGGTGTCGACGTCGTGGGTCAGTACCGGGATCAGGCGGTGGGAGCGATAGCGCTCGATCTGGGTGATGGGCGCCGAGAGTACTTTTTCACCCAGGTCCTTGCGCAGGGCGGCAATGATCCGTTGTCCCACATAGTTGGTGCCGATGTCCGAGACGATGGAACTGACCAGGGCCAGCAGGCACAGGGCGGCGAAGGTCAGGACCACGCCCTGGGTCATGCCGGTCGCCGAGTGCAGGGCGTTGTTGATGGTGGCCAGCAACAGGGTGATGGCCAGGCCGCCGGCCATGCCCAGGGCAACGGAGATCACCACGATGGTGCGAAAGGGCCTGAGCAATGCGAGCAGACCGTTGAAGGCGCCGCGCTTGGGGTCGGTCATAAGTACTTCCCAGAGAGTGGATAGAGGGTCGTAGCACGCAGACCCTTACCCCTGACAAACGAAGCGCCGACGCCAGTATTTAGCTCGGCATGCCAGCCCGGCGGGCACTGCGGATAAATTGCCCTGCCTGTGGTTCGTTCTTGTTCTGTGGGCGCACGTGTATCGACGCAGTGCCTGAACCATTGAGCGAGAGCGAGCAAATGACAAAGAAGAATCTGGTGTATGTCTGGTCCCTGCGAAATGCCGCCGCCGACAAGGCCGGGCAGGCGGTGGCTTACAAGGACCACGAGCGCTACATGAAATCGGTGCTGGAATTTCTGGTCCAGACGCTGAACCAGACGCCCCTGGGCGAGGCCTACGAACTGGTGGGCGTGGTCTACGACGATGACGAGCAGTCGCCACGGGACCAGCAGTTGGTCAGCGACTACGGCTTTGCCTACCAGCCGGGCCGCCAGTGGTTGTACCCGGCGGACCTGGAAGTGCAGGGCAAGCGGGTCAACGACTTGCTGCTGAGTGTGCCGTCCACCTATCGTCGCCATCCCCGCGGCAGTGCCGAACACATCGCCGGCAAGCAGGATTTCGAACGCCGCCTGCACGACACCCTGGTGGAGCTCAAAGCCGATATCGTGGTGCTCGACGGCCTGCTGGTGATCCTCGATGAACTGGTGCGCCCGGGAGCGCCTTTCGCCCGGCGGATCATGAACATCCACCCGGGCATCACCCGCATCGAATCGCCCTATGAGCGTCGCGGGGCCTATGCCACCTGGAATGCCCTGTACGGCGCCCGTGGGCAGAAAGTAGTGGATTGGGCGACGAAGGAAACCGAGCCGACCGCGCCGCTATACCTGACCGGTGCCTCGTTCCACTACGTGGACAACGGTATCGACTCCGGCGAGGTGCTGCATGACGTGCTCAACACCGAAATCGGCCCCGAGGACACCATCCTCGAACTGCGCTGGAACAACTTCAACAACAGCCTGTTCCCGGCCTTGCGCCAGGGCCTGTGGCTGATGCTGGAGAACCTTCGCCAGGCTCAGGCCGGCAAGTCCCGGGACGTCGCCTGATACTGCCAGTGGCCCGGTGCGGTTGTTGCCCCGGGCCGCTGTTCATCGGGGTGTCTACTTGTGGCTGGCGCCGGGCTGTTCCAGCTCACGCACAACTCGGAAGCTCAGCCAGTCCCCGCGCACTTCGCGCTTGCGGCTGTTGCGGTTGCCCGAACGCGAGAATACCGGTGCCTCGCCCCAGTCGTTGCCGCGAATCTGGGCATCCAGGCACACCCCTTCCGACTCTTCCATCCAGGCCCGGCCATCGGCAGGTGCGCCCACGTAGTCGGGGTGCCAGCAGTCGGCGACCCATTCATAGACGTTGCCGTGCATGTCATACATGCCGAAGGCATTGGGCGGATAGCTGCCCACCGGGGCGGTGAAACTGAAGCCGTCCTTGGGGCCGTAGGTGTTGGCGTGCTTGGTGATCTGGTACTGGCCTTCCTCGTCGAAAGGGAAGGGGAAGGAACCGGTGCTGCCGGCGCGTGCGGCATATTCGCGTTCCGCCTCGCTGACCATGCGGTAGTGCTTGCCGGTTTTCTTCGACAGCCACTGGGTATAGGCCTGCACGTCGGCGTAGTCGACGCAGACCGCCGGCTGGCGCGGCCCCTGTTCATAGCGTGGCTTGCTGGCCTGGCACAGGCGGCCGGGGCGGTCGTCGCCGTCCTTGATCACGGTACCGGTTTCGCGGATGTAGGCATCAAGCTCGGCGGCAGTGACATGGAAGCGGCTCATGGCGAAGGCGTTCTTGAAGGTCACGGTGTGCTGCGGGCCTTCATCGGGCTCGCGGCCCACTTCGTCTTCCGGGGTGCCCATGACAAAGCTGCCGGCCGGCAGGACCACCATTTCCGGGCAGTTCTTGCAGTCCTTGAACACGCTGCCGGGCTTGGGCGGTTCTACCGCGTGTGCGTTGAGGCTGATCAGGCAACCGGCCAGGGCGGCCAGGGAGGAACAGGCGATGGGTTTCATCAGTCAATAGCCTTGTGCAATGTGAGTTCAGGGGGCGTGGCAACGGCTCAGGCGGTCTTGCTGCTGCGCAGGCGCTTGCCCAGCAGGTCCATCGTCCGGTCGATATCTGCCTCGCTGTTGAGCAGGCCGGGGGCCATGCGCACCACCGGCCCGGCATCGCGGTCCACCGCGTCCACCAGGATGCGGTTCTCGATCAACCAGGCGGCGGTGGCGTCGGTGTCCAGGTTCTGGCCGCGGAAGAAGGTGAAGCCGGCGGAGTGCTCCGGGCTCAGGGGTGTTACCAGCTCGATGCCCGGGTGCTCCTGCAGGCGCTGCTTGAGGTAGCTGTTGAGTTCATGGATGCGCGACTGGATGTTGGCCTTGCCCAGCTGCATGTGCAGGTCGAAAGCCTGGTCCACAGCCCAGCGGTGCTCGAAGCTGTGGTAGCCGCCGGGGGTCATGGTGGTGGCGAAGTTCTGGTTTTCGGAGAAGGTCGCCACCATCGGCGTCAGGTGTTCGAGTTGTTCCGAGCGCGAGCAGAAGATCCCGGTGCCCCGCGGGCCGAACATCCATTTGTGGGTGCCGGCGACGAAGAAGTCGCAGTTCAGGTCGGCAAAGGTGATGTCCTCCACCCCCAGCCCGTGCACACCATCGACGCAGTAGAGAATCCGCTCGTGCTCATCGCGATTGCGGTTGTGCTGGTCCACCAGCTTGCCGATCTCGCCGATCGGCAGTTTCACGCCGCTGCCCGACTGCACCCAGGTCATGCCCAGTACGCGGGTGTTGGCGCGGATGTTGCGGTCGATGTTGCCCAGCACTTCGTCGGTGGACATCCGGTGGGGCGACTTGAACAGTTCGATGGTGCGCACCTGGGTGCCGTCGCGCTGGGTGCGGTACTTCAGCGCGTTGCGGGTCGAGTAGTGCTCGTGAACCGTGGTCAGGATCTCCTGTCCGGGGCGCACGTGGATGCCGCCATACATCAGGGCCAGGCCTTCGGTGGTGCTACCGGTCAGGGCCACCTGGCCGGGCTTGATCTGCAGGTAGCGGCCGACACTTTCGCGCACCTGGGCCTCGCGCTTCCAGGTGTACTGGGTGTCGTAGTCCATGGCCATGGCCGGGTTGCGGTCGAGCACTGCGCGGTATTTTTCGATGGCCTCGCGCACCGGCCTCGGGTGCGAGGTGATGAGGAAATTGGCCAGGTGCACGTAGTCCGGGTCGAGGTCGAACAACTGGCGCAATTGGGTCCACTGCGAAGCACTGGCGGTGGCACTGTCGGCCCGGGCCTGGCTGATGGCGAGGTTGCCCAGGGGCAGGGCGGCGGCCAACAGGCCTGCTTGTTTGAGGAATGTCCGACGGTTGGTCACAGGAAGGCTCGTGGTCATGGGTTAGCCGGCGATGGCGGGTTGAGGGGCGGGTTTTGCAGGCTTGGCCAGTTTCTGCACCTGTTCCCAGACGCGCAGATAGTTCTCGCCCCAGAGCTTGGCGATCTCGATATCGCTGTAGCCACGCTGGATCAGCTCGGCGGTGACGTTGCGGTTGTCCGCCACGCTCATCCAGCCATTGACGCCACCGCCCTCGTTGAAGTCCGAGCTGATGCCGACGTGGTCGATGCCGACTTTCTTCACCGTGTAATCGATGGCGTCGACATAGTCCTTGAGGCTGGCCTTGGGTTCCTCATCGAGGATGCCGTACAGGGAGCTGGCGTATTCGCCAAAGCGCTGTTCCGGCCAGATGGTGATCACGGCGTCGCCGGGCATCAGTGCGTTCTCCAGGCCTTGCAGTGGCCCGAGGTCGAAGCGCTTGCGCAAGGCATTGAGCTTGTCCAGGGTCGGCTGGCTGAGGGGGCGCAGGTAGGTGGAGAAGCCCACGACCTGGATCACCCCGCCGGTGGCCTTGATCTGTTGCATTTCCTGGTCGCTGAGGTTGCGCGGGATATCCACCAGCGCCCTGGGGGCGGAGTGGGAAGCCACCACCGGTGCCCGGGTCAGGCTCGCAACGTCGTCCAGGGCCTTGCTCGACATCTGCGAGACGTCGATCACCACCCCCAGGTCATTGAGCCGCTGCACCGCCTGCTTGCCGACGGGCGAGAGGCCGCCGAGGGCGTCCCGGGTGTCATTGAAGAAGGGCAGCGGGCGCGACGAGTCGGCCCAGTCGTTGTTGCCCACATAGCTGAAGCCGAACAGGCGCATGCCCCGTGCGGCCCACTGGTCCAGCTGGTCCAGGTCGTCGCCCATGGCGTAGGCGTTGAGCAGGCTGATCACCACCGCCACCTTGCCTTCCGAGGCAATGCGGCGCAGGTCGGCGGGGGTGTAGGCGATGGCGGCCTGGTTGGGGAAGTCACGCACCATGCCCTGGATGATCCGGTAGCGGGTCTCGCGCTGGTGGCGGGCTTCCTCGACGAAGCCGGCGGTGGGGCGGTGCGGCGCGTTGGGGCCGTTCCACATCTCCGGCCAGGCCAGGATGCTCAGGGCGGCGCCGGACATGCGGCCGCGACCGGCCTTGACCAGGTCGAACTGGCGAGAGGTGTCCTTGTCCGCTTCGCTGCCTTCGGTGCCGAAATCCAGGGGCACGGTGATGTGGCTGTCGAAGGAAATGATGCGCTCCTGCAGGTCGTTGGCGTGCTTGACGATTTCGTTGGGGTAGGACACCCGATCCTTCCAGTAGTAGTGCCAGGCCGCGCCGGCACCGACGCCGAGGGCGGCGATGATAAGTATCAGCAGGCTCAGATAGAGGGTTTTCTTACCAGATATTTTGATCATTGCTATCCCAGTCGCAGGCGGGCTGATGACGGGGTCGGGCCCTGGGGTTCAGTGCTGCCGGGTCCGACCTTTTGTGCACATCTATCCGCGATAAACGAGCTGGCCGAGAGCAAATTTAGCGTCGCGGCAATCACTGGCCGGTAAATTTCCCTGCAAATCCAACGTTCTAGCTAGATGCGTGACGCGCCACTGGATAAAGGTAGAGCGATGAGGTTTTCGAGAAGAGGATTTTTGACCGGTCTGGCGGTGACGGGAGCGGCTATCCCTGTGGCGTACTACACCCAGAAGGAGTTGCTGCGTCAGGATGTTCGCCGCAAGGAAGAGCAGGAGATCACCCCCGGGGAAGCCAAGCTGGAGGTGGCCCTGGACCCTGGCGTGCGCCTTGCCGATCACCTGCGGGGCATCTGGGATATCGAGTTTCTCGACGCCAACGGACCGCAATCCCTGCCTCGTAAAGGTTGTGAGTTGTTACTGGATGCCGGCCCCACCGGGCGCGGCTTGCGTGGCCTCCTGGGGCGTGCGCAGAGCCTGCGAGGCGACGGCCCGGTGGAGTTCATGGTGCAGGGCGACCTGGCGTCGGTGGACGCCGCCAGGTTGCGCTGGCGCTTGTTTGCCGGTGGCCGCATCGCCGGTGCCCCCAGCCATGAATGCCAGGTGGTGCTCGATGAGGTCTGGGCCAGTTGGGGCAATGCCGGCAGCGGCACCCTCAGTGGCAGCCTGCAGTCGCTGCAGGCGTCGCCACTGGCGCCGGTATCCGCGGCGCGTTTTGTGGCGCGCAAGCGAGTCTTTCCTGCCGCCCGGGACCAGAGCGGGCTGAGCCCCGCCTTGCTGGCGTGGCTGGTATCGCCGCAGCACCGCCTGTTCCATCAGCTCTGGCACGCTTCGCGGGACCGTTGGCACACCCTGCCCAAGGACAAGCGCAACAGCCTGCGGGGGCTCGGCTGGCAGCCGGGCCCGGTCAAGCATGAACGTGACGCCCGTGGGCGGCGCAAGCACCGCAATGCCTCGGGCATCGATTTTCTGTTCATGCACCGGCACATGTTGCTGCACGCCCGCTCGTTGCAGCCGGACCTGGTGTCCTGGCAGCAGTTGCCGCAGCCCTGTGCCCGTCTTGAGCAGGACCGGCAGGCCTTTATCCGCTATTACGAAAACCACGACGGCTGTTCGGTGCCACCGGCCTGGGTGGCCGACGATGATGAAGAGTTCACCCAATGGCTGCACGGGCTGAAAGGTGATGCGGCGTTCTATGGCAACTTCCAGGTCTGGGAGTCGCAGTACCAGGACCCCGAGTACCTCAGCCACCTGACCCTGGGCCAGTTCGGGTCCGAGGTCGAGCTGGGCCTGCACGACTGGCTGCACATGCGCTGGGCGGATGTCGCCCGCGATCCTTCCAACGGCATGCCGGTGATGGAAGCGCGCCTGTCCTCGGACTTCGCCGGGCGCTGGTACCAGCCGCAGAATGACTTTCTCGGCGATCCCTTCTCGTCCCACGTGCACCCCATGTTCTGGAAATTCCATGGCTGGATCGATGACCGGATCGACGACTGGTTACGGGCCCACGAGCGCTACCACCCCGGCGAAGTGTTGCGCCGTGAGGTCAATGGCGTGCCCTGGTTCGCCCCCGGCGTTGGGTCGAGATCGACGACCCGTGGCTGGGGGCCTCGACCCATGGCTGCGGCCCCCTGGGCAATGCCCCGGGAGAAATGTCCCTGGAGATGGATCAGGAGGTCATGAAGCTGGCCTTGCGCATCGCCCTGAGCCGCGACGAAGAGGTGCCGGACCTGCTCAAGCGGGCACCGCGGCGGCCTTGGTATGCCCAGCACTTGAAGCTCTGAGGCGGGGGATTCAGTTGCTCAGGGCCACTTCGGCGAGGAAGCTCAAGAGCCCGTTGTATCGGCTGGTTTGCCATTGCCCGCAGCTGTGGTCGAAAAACTCGACCGGTGCCAGGCAGTGCCGGTTCTCGATCCTGAACCCGTAGAAGTCACCGCAACCGTTCTCTGAAAACAGCAGGTGACGGCCGGTGATGGCCGGGTGCGCCCGGTTGATCTCCACCAGGTGGAAATCACTGCTGCTGTCCAGTGAGTAGAGCATGGCCAGGGCAAAGTAGCCGCCGCCGCACTCCTTTAGGAACCAGGCGTATTCGGCTGGCAGTTGCAGCCCCAAGGCCTGCTGCGCCTCCAGGACCTGGGTTTGGCTGGCAAGGCGGTCCGACGGCAGTTCGAACCAGATCGGATGGCTGCGTTTGCGCTCGTCCAGCAGTTGCTTGAAGTCCTCGACGTTCATTGTTTGCTCCTTGCGCAGTCAGTCGTCCGTCAGGATGGCCCGGGCGCCGTGCCGCTCCAGTAGCGCCTGCAACGCTTGCAGCTCTGCGGCGGGCGGCGGCTGGCCGGTCACGGCGGCGTAGAGGTCGTTGAGAATGAGGTCCGCGTCCCTGTGGGTGAGCTGCGCCATCAACTGCGCCAGATTGCGGTCGCACAAGTGCGGGTACAGCAGCACCAGAAGGCGCTTGTAGTCGCGGTTGTCGAGCCCGTTGGGGTAGACCTTGCGCAGCAGGGCCAGCAGGTCTGCCAGTGGGTCGTGCGGCGCATTTTCGAGGGACATGGGGTTCTGTTGGCGGTGGGGCGGGAGGGGATTCTAAGCGATTTCACGCTCGACCGCTGCGCCGGGCGCGGGAGTGACCGGGCCGGGCACTCCCGCCGTGTCAGTGGCTCCAGCCGCCCCCCAGGGCCTTGTACAGGGCAATGCTCGACTGCAGGCGCGACAGCCGCAGTTGCACGTTCTGGTCCTGGGCGGTGTACAGGGTGCGCTGGGTTTCCAGGACGGTCAGCAGGTCTTCGGCGCCGGCCTGATAGCGGCTCTGGGCGATCTCGAAGGCGCGCTGCGCCTGGTTCAGTTCTTCGCTCTGCCACTGGCGTTGCTGGTCCAGGCCGCGAATGCTGTTGAGGGCTTTCTCCACATCGGCAAAACCATTGATGATCGCCCCGCGATAAGTCTCCAGCAGCTCTTGCTGGCGCGCTGTGGTCCTGTCCCGTTCGGCGCTCAGGCGCCCGTTGTTGAAGATCGGCGCCACCAGCCCGGAGGTGAGGTTGTAGAAGGGATTGCGCAAGACATTGCCCAGCTTGTCGGCGTTCGAACCCAGGTTGGCGGTCAGGGTCAGGGTCGGCAGCATTGCCGCCCGCGCCACTTTGACATCGGCCTGGGCCGCCGCCAGCCGGGCCTCGGCACCGGCGATATCGGGACGGCGGGTCAGCAGTTCGCTGGGCACCCCGGCATCGATGGTCGGCCAGTTCAATTGGGCAAAGGGCTGGTCGTTCAGTTTCAGGCTCTGTACCGGCCGGCCCAGCAGGGTGGCGAGGGTGATCTGCGCCTCTTCGGCCTGCTGTTGCACCAGGGGCACCTGGCGTTGCTGGGCGGCCACCAGGCTTTTCTGCTGGGCCAGTTCCAGGGCGGTGGCCGAGCCGGAGTCATAGCGGGTCTGCACCAGTTGCAACACGTTCTGCGCATTGGCCAGGTTGAGTTCGGCGATACGGCTCTGTTCGCGCAGGGACAGGACCTGGGCATAGCTGTTGGCCACGCCGCTGAGCAGGGTCAGCTCAACGGTGGCCTGGTCGAACTCGCTGGCCTGGACCCCGAGCAGGGCGCTGTCGTAGGCGGCGCGGCGGCCGCCCCAGAAGTCGACTTCATAGGTGGCGCTCAGGCCCGCGTCGAACGAGTTCGTGACCTTGCTGTTGCTGCTGGAATCGAGCTGGCTGGAGTCGTTGCCCCGCAACTGTTTTCTGCGGCTGGCGTTGAAGGTGCCATTGACGCTGGGCAGCAGCGGTGCCCCGGCGACGATGGCACTGGCCTGGGCCTGGTGGACCCGGGCCATGGCGGCGGCCAGGTCGTGGCTGCCGGCCCGGGCTTCGGCGATCAGTTGGTCCAGCTCCGGGCTGCCGAAACGGGTCCACCAGCGCAGGTCTTGCTGCCGGTCGCCCTGGCTGGCGGGAGAGTGCCAGGACGCCGGTGCTTGCAGGCCGCTTTCCGGGCGCGGCGCCGGGCTGCTGCAGGCCGCCAGCAAAATACTGGCGGCCAGGAGGGTCAGGTGCACTTTCATAGATCGATCATTCACTGGTAAGGGCCGTGACCGGGTCGAGCCGGGCAGCTTTGCGGGCCGGCATGAAGCCGAAGATGACGCCGGTGACCAGGGCGCAGGCGAAGGCGCCGAGCACTGCGGCCAGGGAGAAGGCCACCGCCACTTCGCTGAGAATCAGGATGCCACCGATGATCAGGGCCACGCCGATGCCGGCCAGGCCGCCGACCACCGAAAGCATCACTGCTTCGGTGAGGAACTGGCGCAGGATGTCGCGCTGGCGGGCACCGGTGGCCATGCGGATACCGATTTCCCGGGTGCGTTCGCGCACGGTCATGAGCATGATGTTCATCACCCCGATGCCGCCCACCAGCAGCGAGATCGCGGCGATGGCGCCGAGCATCAGCGACAGGGTGTTCTGGGTCCGGGCCTCGGCCTGGATCATCGCGGCGTTGTTGGTCAGTTCGAAATCGCGCTTGCCACCGTGCATGCGCAGCATCAGTTCATCGATCTCCTGTTCGGTCTGCTTGACCCGGCTGGCATCGGCGGCGGCGATCGCCACGTACTGCGGGTTGTGGTCGCCGAACAGGCGGATGCTGGCGGCGGAGTAGGGCACAGCGATGCGGTCGTCACTGTCGCTGTCGCCGGAGCTGGCGCCTTTTTCCGAGAGTACGCCGACCACCTGGAACGGCACGTTTTCGATGAGGATGTACTGGCCGATGGGGTTGGCCACGTCCTTGAGGAGCTTTTCCCGGACCTTGTGGCCAATCACCGCCACTGCCGCTGCCGAGCGTTCGTCGGCCTCGCTGAAGTAGCTGCCCTGGGCCACGGGCCAGTTGAAGATTTCCGGGAAGTTGGTGTCGTTGCCGCCCACGTAGCTCATGTAGTCGGCGTTGCCGAAACGCACCCCGGCCTTGGCGCCGTTGACCGCCATGATCCGTTTCACCTGGGGCAGGTTGGCTAGGGCGGCGACGTCATCCAGGGTGACGATGCCTTCCGGGGTGCGCGGGTTGGGCGAGTAGCCGCTCAGGTAAATGATGTTCGAGCCAAACGCCCCCATCTGCGCCATCACCTGGCGCTTGCTGCCTTCGCCCACCGCCAGCATCACCACCACCGAGGCCACGCCGATGATGATCCCCAGCAGGGTCAGGGCGGTGCGGAAGCGGTTGATCCACATCACCCGCCAGGCGGCCTGTATGGCTTCCAGCAGTTCGCCTTTCCAGGCACCGGTGGGCTCGCTGCCGTCGGCCAGGCGCTGGCGCAGGTCCACGGCTTGCAGGGCGCCGGCGTTGGCGCTCAATTGTACCGAGGGATCGCTGGTGGCGGTGTCGCTGATGATCTCGCCGTCGCGGATCTCGATGATGCGCTTGGCCCGTGCCGCCACTTCGCGGTCGTGGGTGATGAGGATCACCACGTGGCCCTGGCTGGCCAGTTCGTCCAGCAGGGCCATGACTTCGGCGCCGCTGTGGCTGTCCAGGGCGCCGGTGGGTTCGTCGGCGAGGATGATGTGGCCGCCGTTCATCAGGGCGCGGGCGATGGATACCCGTTGCTGCTGGCCACCGGACAATTGATGCGGGCGGTTGCCGCTGCGGCTGGCCAGGCCCAGGCGCTCCAGCAGGGCGGCGGCGCGGGCGTGGCGTTCGGCGGCCGGGGTGCCGGCGTAGATGGCCGGCATCTCGACGTTTTCCTGGGCCGAAGCCGAGGGGATCAGGTGGTAGCCCTGGAACACGAAGCCGAAGGCCTCGCGGCGCAGCCAGGCCAGTTCGTCGCTGTCCAGGTGAGCCACGTTCTCCCCGGCGAACAGGTACTCGCCCGAGGTCGGGCGGTCCAGGCAGCCGAGGATGTTCATCAGCGTCGACTTGCCGGAGCCCGAGGCGCCGACGATGGCGACGAACTCGCCGGCGTGGATCGACAGGTCGATGCCCCGCAGGACATCGACCTGCGGGCTGTCGCCGCCGCCGTAGGATTTGCGGATGTTCCTTAGGTCGATCAGAGGCGTCTGCATTCAACCCCCGCTGCTGTTGGCCGGGCCGATCAGCAGATGATCACCTTCGTTCAAGCCGTCGAGGATCTGGATGCGCAGGCGGTCGCTGATGCCGACCCGGACCTTGCGTTCGTCGATCGAGCCGTTCTTGGCCACTACCCGAGCCATCTGCAGGTCCGGCTCGGTACTGCCGTGCAGGGCGGCGATGGGGGCAGTGAGCACATTTTTTGCCTGATTGGCGACGAAGAACACCTGGGTGGTCATTTCCGCCATCAGGGCGTTGTCGGCGTTGTCCACGTCCAGCAGCACGGTGTAGAGCACCACCCGGCCGCTGCCGCTCTTGCTGGTGCTGTTGGGGCTGCCGCTGCCCTGGCTGGATTCGTTGAGGGGCTTGGGCGGGATCGGCAGGATCTGCCGCACAGTGCTGGTCCAGCGTCGGTTGCCGCCGCTCAGGGTGGTGAAGTAGGCGTGCATGCCGGGTTTGACGTGGCCGATATCGGCTTCCGAGACTTCGGCCCAGACGGTCATGGGCGAGAGCTTGGCGATGCGCAGGATCAACGGGGTCTGCTGTTGGGCGTTGAGGGTCTGGCCTTCGCGGGCGTCCACCGCGACCACGGTGCCGGACATGGGCGCATAGATGCGCGTGTAGCCCAGTTCGGCCTGGTCGCTGCGCAGGCTGGCCTGGGCCTGGCGGATCTGCGCCTTGTACATGTCGATCCGCGCCTGGGTGGCCTTGAGTTCGGCCTGGGCGGTCTGTACGTCTTCCTCGCGGGTGGCGCCGCCGGCCGCCAGGTTCTGCTGGCGCTGGTACTTCTGCCGGGCCAGCTGGTTCTGGGCGTACTGCTCCTGCAACTGGGCCTGCAGGTTCTCGATGGAGAAACGGCTGGCGTCGAGTTTCGCCTGCTGGGTGGAGGGGTCGATCTCCACCAGCAACTGGCCTTCCTTGACCTGATCACCGGATTCGACGTGGATCTTGCGGATCTGCCCGGACGCCTGGGCGCCCACATCCACGTAGCGTCGTGGCTGCAAGGTGCCCAGGGCGGTGACGCTGCTTTCTATATCGCCGCGGCTCACTTGCACGGTGGTGAACTGGTCACGGCCTGCCGGGATGAACTTCCAGGCAGCGATGGCAACAACGGGGATCACACACAGTGCGGCAAGCAGGGCGCGTCGGGTAGGGCGAGGACGTTTCATGCAGGGTTCCGGCCAGGGGATATCGGCCCGTCACAACGGCCAGCTGCACAAGGGGCAGCCAGGCTTGCGGCTGCCGCAGGAACGGCAGAGACGGGGAGCTGTCAGGTAAACGAGATGCCGGGGGGGGAATTTAACTGCCGACACATGGCGTTACAGCTGTCGGAACACTGAAAATAAACCCACCGCGGTGCTGCGCTACTTTAAATCTATATGAGAATTACTATAAATTACGCCGCTACTAAACAGCCATCACGAATTACCGGGTGCAATCGGCCATGGCCGGACTTGCTCAAGGACAGAACCGCCCCAGTGGGCGCTCGGGAGCCCTGTTGGAAAACTACTATCGCGAGCTGATGTGCTTCCTCAACGCCAAGCTGGGCAATCGCCAGGTGGCCGAGGATGTGGTGCATGACGCTTATGTGCGGGTCCTGGAGCGCTCCAGCGATACCCCCATCGAGCAGCCGCGGGCGTTTCTCTATCGCACGGCCCTGAACCTGGTGATCGACGGCCATCGGCGCAATGCCTTGCGCCAGTCCGAGCCCCTGGAGGTGCTGGACAACGAAGAGCGTTACTTCAACCCTTCGCCGCAGACCAGCCTGGATCACGGCCAGCGCCTGGAAATGCTGCAACGGGCCCTGGCCGAGCTGCCCCGGCTGTGTCGCGAGAGCTTCCTGCTGCGCAAGCTCGAAGGCCTGTCCCACCCGCAGATCGCCGAACAGCTGGGGATTTCCCGCAGCCTGGTGGAGAAACACATCGTCAATGCCATGAAGCATTGCCGGTCGCGCCTGCGCCAGTGGGATGCTCAATAACGCGTTGCCGTTGAGACGTATTTAGTTAAATTTTTTTTCATTGTCCTCGTCCCTACTCAACAGACGATCTGCTGTCCTGCATGGGCCAGTCGGGTCACCGTGACACTTTATCCCCCGCGTTGAGGCGGTTTATCCAGAGGACACTGGAAATGACACAGGCAATTGCATCGGCCCACGTTCACGATTTGATCGGTATCGGTTTCGGCCCCTCGAACCTGGCGCTGGCCATTGCGCTGGAGGAGCGCGGGCAGGAGCACGGTCCGCTGGACGCGTTGTTCCTCGACAAGCAGGCTGACTATCGCTGGCACGGCAACACCCTGGTAACCCAGAGCGAACTGCAGATTTCCTTCCTCAAGGACCTGGTGACCCTGCGCAACCCCACCAGCCCCTATTCCTTCGTCAACTACCTCAAGCACCACGGGCGCCTGGTGGACTTCATCAACCTGGGCACCTTCTATCCATGCCGCATGGAGTTCAACGACTACCTGCGCTGGGTGGCCGGGCATTTCCAGGAACACAGCCGCTACGGCGAAGAAGTGCTGGCCATCGAGCCAGTGCTGCACAACCAGCAGGTCGAGGCGTTGCGGGTGATTTCCCGGGATGCCCAGGGCAGCGAACTGGTGCGCACCACCCGTTCGGTGGTGGTCAGTGCCGGCGGCACGGCGCGGGTTCCGGAAACCTTCAAGGGGCTCAAGGGCGATGCGCGGGTGTTCCACCATTCCCAGTACCTGGAATGCATGGCCAGTCAGCCCTGTGTCAGTGGCAAACCGATGAACATCGCCATCATCGGCGGCGGGCAGAGCGCGGCAGAAGCCTTCATCGACCTCAACGACAGTTTCCCTTCGGTGCAGGCCGACATCATCATGCGCGGTTCGGCACTCAAGCCGGCGGATGACAGCCCGTTCGTCAACGAAGTGTTCTCCCCGGCCTTCACCGACCTGGTGTTCCAGCAGACCGGCAGTGAGCGCGAGCGCCTGGTCAGCGAATACCAGAACACCAACTACTCGGTGGTGGACATCGACCTGATCGAGCGCATCTACGGGATTTTCTACCGGCAGAAGGTTTCCGGCATCGCGCGCCATACCTTCCGCACCATGACCACGGTGGAGAAGGCCACCGCTACCGACCTGGGCATCGAGCTGATCCTGCGCAACAGTGCCAGCGGCGAGCGCGAAGTGCGTCACTACGATGCGGTGGTGCTGGCTACCGGCTACGAGCGGCAGATGCATCGTCAACTGCTGGCGCCGCTGCAGGCCTACCTGGGCGACTTCGAGGTGGACCGCAATTACCGCCTGGTGACCGACGAACGCTGCAAGGCCGGCGTCTACATGCAGGGCTTCAGCCAGGCCAGCCATGGCCTGAGCGACACCTTGCTGTCGGTGCTGCCGATCCGTGCCCAGGAGATTGCCGATTCGCTCTACGAACACGGCAAGAGCCGCGGTCACAGCCGTTCGGTGCGTGACATGCTGCTGGCCACCGCCAGCTGATCGGCGCCACCTCCGTTCTTGCGGACCTCTTCGCCGGCAAGCCGGCTCCTGCCATTCGGGGCTATCCCGGGTGTTTTTTGTAGGAGCCGGCTTGCCGGCGAAGGCATTCCTGAACCTTGGCTGAAGAACTTTTCGATTCCCTCTGCCAGGGTTTCCCTCCGGTTTACTCTGCAAATAGTGCGGCGTAAGCTGCGCGCGTTTTCAATCAGTGGAGGCCCAGTGTGGGTACTTGTTCGAGTGACAGGAGTCGGCCGGTTTCAGTAACCGGCGCAGTCCCGGCAAGATAGCGCGCAGCCTTTTTCCTGCCGCTGTCTCGCCGTCCAGCGAGATGCGGCATCCCGATCGCGAACTTCTGTGGTTCGCTTCCCGACGCCACTTCCTGGCGACTTCTATTTCCCCTTCGACCCGGCCGGCTGCCGTGTCGTGGTGGCATCGACGCGCAGGTCCAGGACCTGCGGATCAGGCATGCATGGAGGATTACCCTCCGGCAACGCCCGATCGTACCTGCCTGCGGTTTTCCCTACGCCGTTGCTGCAGGAGTCATCATCATGAAGCTCACCCTGTTGAAAGAGTTCTTTGCCGGCTTCCTGCGGACCCGGCATTTCGCCCGGCACTTCCGCCGCCTGGCACTGCTGGAAAGTTTCAGCGATGCCAGCGTCAGCCGCGACGTGCCGCCGACCCTGGCGCAAACCCTGGTGGCGGCGGCCAACAGCGATGCCGCGCAACTGCTGGACCAGCTCGGCAGCCACACCGACGGCCTGAGCACCGAGGAGGCCGATGCCCTGCGTGAGCGTCACGGCCTCAACGAGGTCGAGCACGAGCAGGCGCTGCCCTGGTGGACCCACCTGTGGCACTGCTACAAGAACCCCTTCAACCTGCTGCTGACCCTGCTGGCGGTGATTTCCTGGCTGACCGAAGACATGAAGGCGGCCACGGTGATCTTCTCCATGGTGGTGCTCTCGACCCTGCTGCGCTTCTGGCAGGAGGCCAAGTCGAACAAGGCCGCCGATGCCCTCAAGGCCATGGTCAGCAACACCGCCACGGTCATGCGCCCAGGGTCGGCGCCCCAGGCCGCGCCGATGCTCGGCCGCCTGCTGGGGGCCGCCGCCGAGGTCAAGGGCGCTCAGCGCATCGAGTTGCCGATCAAGCAACTGGTGCCCGGCGACCTGATCGTGCTCTCGGCCGGCGACATGATTCCCGCCGACTGCCGGGTGCTCAGCGCCAAGGACTTGTTCGTCAGCCAGGCGGCCATGACCGGCGAATCCATGCCGGTGGAGAAATTCCCCCGCCAGCAGGACGCCGACACCAGCAACCCCCTGGACCTGGACAACATCCTGTTCATGGGCACCAACGTGGTCTCCGGTTCCGCCACGGCAGTGATCCTGACCACCGGCAATAGCACCTATTTCGGCGCCCTGGCCCAGCGTGTCAGCGCCACCGACCGCGCGCCCACCTCGTTCCAGAGCGGGGTCAACAAGGTCAGCTGGCTGCTGATCCGCTTCATGTTCGTCATGGCGCCCCTGGTGCTGTTCATCAACGGCTTCACCAAGGGCGACTGGATGGAGGCGCTGCTGTTCGCACTGTCGATCGCCGTGGGCCTGACCCCGGAAATGCTGCCGATGATCGTCACCTCGACCCTGGCCAAGGGCGCGGTGTTCCTGTCGCGCAAGAAGGTCATCGTCAAGCGCCTGGACGCGATCCAGAACTTCGGCGCCATGGACGTGCTGTGCACCGACAAGACCGGCACCCTGACCCAGGACAAGATCTTCCTGGCGCGGCACGTGGACGTCTGGGGCGAGGATTCCGACGACGTGCTGGAAATGGCCTACCTCAACAGCTACTACCAGACCGGGCTGAAGAACCTGCTGGACGTGGCGGTACTGGAGCACGTCGAGGTGCACCGCGAGCTCAAGGTCGGCACGGCATTCCAGAAGGTCGATGAAATCCCCTTCGATTTCACCCGTCGGCGCATGTCGGTAGTGGTGGCGGAACAGGACCGGCCGCACCTGCTGATCTGCAAGGGGGCGGTGGAGGAAGTGCTGGCGGTGTGCCGCAACGTACGCCATGGCGAAGCCGAGGAAGCCCTGACCGAGAGCCTGCTGGCGCGGATCCGCCAGGTGACCGCCGACCTCAACGAAGAGGGGCTGCGGGTGGTGGCGGTGGCCGCGCGGCCGATGATCGACGGGCGCGATACCTACAGCCTGGCGGACGAGTGCGAGCTGACCCTGATCGGCTACGTGGCATTCCTCGACCCGCCCAAGGAAAGCACTGCGCCGGCCCTCAAGGCCCTGGCCGAACATGGCGTGGCGGTGAAAGTGCTGACCGGTGACAACGAGCTGGTGACGGCGAAGATCTGCCGCGAAGTGGGCCTGGAGCAGCAGGGCCTGCTGATGGGCAACGACATCGAGCGCATGAGCGACGAGCAACTGGCCAGGGCGGTGGAAACCACCAACGTGTTCGCCAAGCTGACCCCGAGCCACAAGGAGCGCATTGTCCGCCTGCTCAAGGCCAACGGCCACGTGGTGGGCTTCATGGGCGACGGCATCAACGATGCCCCGGCGCTGCGCACCGCCGACATCGGCATTTCCGTGGACAGCGCGGTGGACATCGCCAAGGAAGCGGCGGACATCATCCTCCTGGAAAAGAGCCTGATGGTGCTGGAGGAGGGCGTGCTGGAAGGGCGCCGGACCTTCGCCAACATGCTCAAGTACATCAAGATGACCGCCAGCTCGAACTTCGGCAACGTGTTCTCGGTGCTGGTGGCCAGTGCCTTCATTCCGTTCCTGCCGATGCTGCCGATGCACCTGCTGGTGCAGAACCTGCTGTACGACATTTCCCAGATCGCCATTCCCTTCGATAACGTCGATGAGGAAATGCTGAAAAAACCGCAGCGCTGGCAGCCGGCGGATGTGGGGCGGTTCATGCTGTTCTTCGGGCCTATCAGCTCGATCTTCGACATCACCACCTTTGCCCTGATGTGGTACGTGTTCGACGCCAATACCCCGGACCACCAGACGCTGTTCCAGTCCGGCTGGTTCGTGGTGGGGCTGCTGACCCAGACCCTGATCGTGCACATGATCCGCACGCCGAAGATTCCGTTTTTGCAGAGCCGCGCGGCCATGCCGTTGATGGTGATGACCGGCGTCATCATGGCGGTGGGGATCTTCCTGCCGATGGGCCCGCTGGCGCACTACTTCAAGCTGCAGGCGCTGCCGTCGCTGTACTTCGTGTTCCTGCCGCTGATCCTGCTGGCCTACATGGCCCTGACCCAGGCGGTGAAGGGCTTCTACGTGCGACGCTTCGGCTGGCAGTAATGCTGCCCTGTAGGAGCCAGCTCGCTGGCGAAGGCTGTGTTGCCAGCGAAAGCTCCCCGGCGGGCTAAGGCGCCCTTACGGGCCTCTTCGCTGGCAAGCCGGCTCCTACGGTCAGCCGTGCATCACGGCAGGCCATGAGACGTTCATGGACCGCTGCTAGAGTCCTCTGGTGCCATTCATGCCCTTCGCTCAAGGACAGTCGCCATGCAAGCCCTGCACAACATCAACCTGGACTCGCTGATCGATACCCTGGTCAGCCTCAGCGCCGCCTTTATCCTCGGGGGCCTGATCGGCTTCGAACGCCAGTACCGCCAGCGCACCGCGGGTTTGCGCACCAATGTGCTGGTGGCGGTGGGGGCCGCGATCTTCGTCGACATGGCCAACCGCCTGGGGGGCGCCGAAGGGGCGGTGCGGGTGGTGGCCTACGTGGTCTCCGGTATCGGCTTTCTCGGCGCCGGGGTGATCATGCGCGAGGAGGGTAATGTCCGTGGGCTGAATACCGCCGCCACCCTCTGGGCCTCGGCGGCGGTGGGGGCCTGCGCCGGTGCCGACCTGATCCTCGAGGCACTGCTGGGCACCCTGTTCGTGCTGGCCGCCAATACCCTGCTGCGGCCCATCGTCAACAACATCAACCGCCAGCCCCTGGACGTGGTGTCCGCCGAGGTCACCAATATCGTCTACGTGATCGCCCACCGCTCGAAGCAGAAGGCAGTGTTCGCCCTGCTGGAAGCGGAGCTGGCGCGCTGCAACTACCCCGCCAGCGACGTTGATGTGCACGCCTTCGGTACGGAGGATGTGGAGATCGAGGCGACCCTGGCGACCACCTCGGTGGACGGTGACGAACTGGATGCGCTGGTGGCCCGGCTGTCCACATCGCCCTGGGTGCAGCAGGCGTTCTGGAGCCCGAGCACCACCGAATGAGCATTTTTCGCCTCCGCCAGGGGAGGCATGAGATACGGCTCGGCTTTTCTCGGAAGGGGCTTACCGGACAACAAGACTTTTCCGCGGGCTGGCCCCTGCTAAAAACCGTGGCCGGTGGTTAGGGTAGGGCACGGTTGCACAGCGGGGCCGGAGGGCGAGCCGCGAGCGCCAGGCGGCCGGGGTCGAGCGCCGTCCGCCGGGGGGCCTTGGCAGCGACTTTCAGGTTGTTCCTAGAGCCAACTTCCACCCACTGGCTTAGCCTTCCAGCGGCCCGGGAGTAGGGCCGGTATTCGCAGTGCCGAAGTCTTGTCAGCAGGATCAGAAAAATGTCCAACAGAGCATTGCGCATATTGATTGCCGATGATCAGCACTTTCGTCGCATGCAGATCGAAAGACCCCTGAATCAACTGAACTATTACCGAGTGGCCCCGGTGCACAGGCTGGAGGAACTGCTGACGCTGGTGGAGTATTCCTGCGAGTCGTTCGACCTGCTGATCATCAACGCCAACCTGGCTGTCCGCAGCGATTTCGACCTGCTGGCTTTCTGCCTGGACCACCCGCATATCGAGCAAGCCCTGATCTACGGCAGCCAGCATCTTGCCGCCACTTCCGGCAGCCGGCGGTGCAAGGTGCATGTCAGCCCGGCCGAATGGCCGGACAGCGCGGCGATCAAGCGCCTGATGCTGTGGGTGGACCCGCCATTGCCCGATGCCTCCGGGCCTTCCCGGCAGCGGCTGGTGCAATCGCATGGCCATTGGGGCAGCCCGAACTGACCGAGGTTTGCACACCCCACGCCAAACGGCATCCCCAGGGATGCCGTTTGGCGTTTTTGTCAGCGCCGTTCGCGCTTCAGTCCCACTGCGGGGCAATGCCTGCCGGGCTGGTCAGGCGTTGGCCGCGCTCCAGGCCGGCGATGCTCTCAAGCTCCGCGCTGCTCAGGGTCAAGGCGCAGGCTGCGAGGTTGCCTTGCAGGTTGGCCCGGCGGGTGGAGGAGGGGATTACCGCATAGCCCGACTGCATGGCCCAGGCCAGCACCACCTGGGCCGGGGTGGCCTGGCGTGCCTGGGCGATCTGCAGGATCAGTGGGTCCTTGAGCACTTCGCCATAGGCCAGGGTCATGTAGGAGGTGATGTGAATGCCCTGGCTGCGGGCGAATTCCACCACCTTGCGGTTCTGCAGGTAGGGGTGCAATTCCACCTGGTGGCTGGCGATCTGCTCGGCCCCGACGGCATCAATGGCTTGCTGCAGCAAGGCATTGCTGAAGTTGGACACGCCGATCTGCCGGGTCAGGCCCTGGGTCTTGGCTTCCAGCAGGGCCTGCATGAACTCCGCCACCGGCACCTGGTTGTCTGGCGAGGGCCAGTGGATCAGGGTCAGGTCCAGGTAATCGGTGCGCAGCTTGTGCAGGCTTTCCTTGAGGCTGGGGATCAGGCGCTCCCGGGACAGGTTGGCGATCCAGATCTTGCTGGTGATGAACAGCTGGTCGCGGGGAATGCCACTGGCGGCCACCGCGGCGCCGACATCGGCTTCGTTGTCGTAGATCTGCGCGGTATCGATGGCGCGATAGCCCAGTTCCAGGGCGCTGCTCAGGGAATCGATGAGCACCTGGCCCTGAAGGCGGAAGGTGCCGAGGCCAAAGGCGGGTACAGACATGGGTCACTCCGGGCATTGCAGTGGGATTGGCCGGCAGTATCCGTACCTGCGTTGCCGAGAAAAACCGCCGCCGGCACAAAGGAATATTGCCCCGCGTTCACGAATCCACCTGCCCCTGTAGGAACCCGCTTGCCGGCGAATCGCGCAACCCAGGCACGAACCCCACAGGGAGGCTGCCCAACCGCCACCGCCTGGCCGCTCCAGGCGCTTGCTTCTGAGCCTCAGGCCATGTCGCTGTGGCTGAATTCCTCCCCGAGAAAGTCGATCAGGCTGCGTACCGAAGGCAGCAGCCCTCGGCGCGAGGGGAAGATCGCATGCACGATGCCGCACCTTGGCGCCCAGTCGGGCACCAGTTCCAGCAGTCGCCCGGCCTCCAGGTCTTCACGCACCACCACCTTGGGCAGGTGGGCGATGCCGATGCCCGCCAGCACTGCATGGCGCAGCGCCAGCAGGTCGTCGGTGACCATCCGCGGTCGGTGGCGGATCAGTGCCTCGGCGCCGTCCGGGCCCAGCAATTGCCATTGATATTCACGTTGCGCCGCACCCCAGTGCACGCTCGGCAAACCGCTGAGGTCGGCCGGTGTTGCCGGGCCCGACAGGCGCTGGAGAAAATCCGGGTGGCCCACCAGGCACTGGGTGCTGTTGCCCAGCACCTTCATCACCAGGTCGGTGTTTTCCAGGGGCGGGAAGCGCACCCGCAGGGCGATGTCGAAGCCCTCGTGGATCAGGTCGACCCGGCGGTTGGTGCTCTCGATGAACAGTTCCACCAGGGGGTACTTGAGCATGAAGCGGGTAAGCATCGGCCCCACCCAGGAATTGAGCAGGGCCGTGGGGCAAGCCACGCGTACCAGCCCCTGGGGTTCGGAGCGGTTGCGTTCTATGACCTCCGCCGCGCCCTCGGCTTCCACCCGCATTGCCAGGCAGCGCTGGTAGTACTCCTGGCCGATCTCGGTCAGCGAACAGTGGCGGCTGGTGCGATGGATCAGGCGCACTCCAAGGCGTTCCTCCAACTGGGAAATCCGCCGGCTGAGCTTGGACTTGGGCATGTCCAGGGCCCGTCCCGCGGCGGCAAAGCCACGGTGCTCCACCACCTGGGTGAAGTAGTAGAGGGTGTTCAGATCTTCCAAGATCGTTCTCCAGATAGAACGCTAAGGGTGATTTTTGCAGTCTAGCGCGGCAAAGGTCTGAGTTTTAAGGTGTGTCCATCAGATAGTTCTGGAGGACGACATGAAAAACATCATCGGCATCTACACCAGTCCACGGCCCCATTGGGTCGGTGACGGCTTCCCGGTCCGTACCCTGTTTTCCTACGACAACCTGGGCCAGCACATCAGTCCGTTCCTGCTGCTGGATCACGCCGGCCCCGCGCAGTTCAGCCCCACCAGCGCCCGACGCGGCGTCGGCCAGCACCCCCATCGCGGTTTCGAAACCGTGACCATCGTCTATGACGGCGAGGTGGAACACCGGGATTCCACCGGCAGCGGCGGCAAGATCGGCCCTGGCGATGTGCAGTGGATGACCGCGGCCTCGGGGATCCTCCATGAGGAGTTCCATTCCACGGACTTCGCCCGGCGTGGCGGCAACCTGGAAATGGTCCAGTTGTGGGTCAACCTGCCGGCGAAGGACAAGCTCGCGGCGCCCGGTTACCAGACCATCGTTGCGGCGGACATCCCGCAGGTCCCGCTGCCGGGCAATGCCGGCAGCCTGCGCCTGATCGCCGGCGAGTTCGATGGCCACCAGGGCCCTGCACGGACTTTCACCCCGATCGACGTCTGGGACATCCGCCTGCAAGCCGGCAAGCACCTGGACCTGCCTCTGCATTCGGGGCGTAACAGCGCCCTGGTGGTATTGCGCGGCACGGTGCAGGTCAATGGCCAGGAGCTGGTGCGCGAAGGTCAGCTGGCGCTGCTGGAGCGTGACGGCCAGGACATCAGCCTGGAGGCCAACAACGACGCGATCGTGCTGTTGCTCAGCGGCGAGCCCATCGACGAACCCATCGTCGGCCACGGCCCGTTCGTGATGAACAGCGAAGAAGAGATTCATCAGGCCTTCGTCGATTTCCAATCGGGACGCTTCGGCCAGATGGACGCAACCGGTCACTGACCGGTTGCACTGGCGCGGCGGGCATTGGCCACCAGGCTTTGCCAGTCGCGTGTTACTCCCCGACGCCCGCCGTTACCCCGGCGGAGCGTGCCACGGGTTTCATCCAAGCCGGGTCTTCCGGCATCGATCATTAGCGAGGACTTCACATGACCACTGCATACAAGCGTCTGGACAAGGATAACGCCGCCGTTCTGCTGGTAGACCACCAGGCCGGCCTGCTGTCGCTGGTCCGCGATATCGAGCCCGATCGTTTCAAGAACAACGTGCTGGCCCTAGCCGACCTGGCCAAGTACTTCAAGTTGCCGACCATCCTCACCACCAGTTTCGAAACCGGCCCCAACGGCCCCTGGTGCCGGAGCTCAAGGCGCTGTTCCCCGATGCGCCGTACATCGCCCGCCCGGGCCAGATCAATGCCTGGGACAACGAGGACTTCGTCAAGGCGATCAAGGCCACCGGCAAGAAGCAACTGATCATCGCCGGCGTGGTTACCGAAGTGTGCGTGGCGTTCCCGGCGCTCTCGGCCCTGGAAGAAGGCTTTGAAGTCTTCGTGGTTACCGACGCTTCCGGCACCTTCAATGCCCTGACTCGCGATTCGGCCTGGAACCGCATGTCCAATGCCGGCGCCCAGTTGATGACCTGGTTCGGCCTGGCCTGCGAGCTGCACCGCGACTGGCGCAACGACATCGAGGGCCTGGGCACCCTGTTCTCCAACCACATCCCCGACTACCGCAACCTGATGACCAGCTACAACACCCTGACCCAGGGCCAGTAATCCCTGAGTCGCGGCGGGCCCTGCGCCCGTCGCCCGATCCCGGCCCGGGGCGCACGCCCCGGGCTTTTCCAGCTATACCTGCTCCTGCGTCTTTCGTGCGATCGTGCCGTCTTCGTCATGCCGGAGTGCCTCGATGTCTTCCCTGTTCAGCGATCATCCGTTGTTGGCCGCGCTGTTCCTGCTGTTCCTGGATATGCTGCTCTGGCGCCTGATCGGCAGCCGTGGCGACTACTGGAAGCTGGCGGTACGGGTGCTGATCTTTTCCCTCTACAGCCTGATGCTGTTCAACCAGGGCATGAACCCGATGCAGGCCGCGCCCTGGCCCGACGACGTGCCCCTGCACCTGGCCGCCACCGGCCTGGAAATTGGCTGGTGGCTGTTTGGCGCGCGGACCCTGACGGTGTTGCTGGGCACCCTGATGATGCAGCGGGTGGGGCATACCGGGCGCCTGCTGCAGGACCTGATGGGCGCGGTGATCTTCCTCATCGCCATCATCGCCGCCCTGGCCTATGTGCTGGAACTGCCGGTCAAGGGCGTGCTGGCCACCTCCGGGGCCTTGGCGATCATCGTCGGCCTGGCCCTGCAAAGCACCCTCAGCGACCTGTTTTCCGGGATCGTCCTCAACACCACCAAGCCCTACCAGATCGATGACTGGATCGCCATCGACGGCACCGAGGGGCGGGTGCTGGACATCGACTGGCGCGCCACCCGGCTGCAGACCTCCCAGGGCAGCATGGTGGTGATCCCCAACTCTCTGGCGTCCAAGGCCAAGATCACCAACTTCAGCCGGCCGGTGGATGTTCATGGCCTGTCGGTGAGCGTGCAGGTCAGCCCCCACGCGCGCCCGCAGAAAGTCATCGAGGCCCTGGAACGGGCCACCCTGGGCTGCCGCCTGCTGTTGAGCACCCCGGCGGCCAGCGTGGCGATGAAGAGCACCAGCAGCAGTGGCGCGGAATACGAGATCAGCGGTTTTGTCGCCGACATGGGGCACAAGCGCGAGGTGCGCAACCAGCTGTTCGACCTGGCCTTCCGCCATTTGCAGGCCAGCGGCATCGGCCTGTTGTCCGCCAGCGAGACCAGCGGGCCTGCGCCCCTGTCGCGGCCCCGGGCGCTGCTGGACGCGTCGAGCATCTTCTCCACCCTGCGCCAGGATGAGAAGGACACCTTCAGCCAGAACATGCACCTGCAGACCTACCGTGCCGGCGAGACCATCCTGGCCCAGGGCGAGGTCAGCGATCACCTGTTCATCATCGAATCCGGAGTGGTTTCGGTGACCATGCAACGCGACGGCAAACCCTTCGAGGCCGGGCGCATGGGGCCGGGGGAGGTCATCGGCGAAGCCGGCGTGGTGGCCGATCAAGCCACAGTGGCGCAGTTTGCGGCCAAGACCTTCTGCAGCCTCTACCGCATCGACAACGAGTTCCTCAAGCCCTGCCTGGATGCGCGCCACGACATCAACGAGGCCATGAAGAACCTCCTGGATTTTCGCCGGCACATGGCCCAGACCCTGTCCCAGGCTGCGCCCAAGCCTGTGCCCAGGAAGGGTTTCCTGCAATGGCTGCGCAGCCGCACCTGAGGCGCCGGCCACCCCAAGCCCCGGCCCGGCCCGGGCCTGACAATGTCCCTGACATCGCCGCGTCTGCGCGCAGCCGTTCGCAGCCTGCGGCAGCGGCTACAAAAGTCGCCGAACGGCACTGGCCCTGTAGCCGCTGCTGAGCCTGCGAAGCTGCGCAAAGCCCGAAGGGCCTTGCCTGGCGATCTCCCGTCATGCCTCGCCAAGGCGCTGGGCCGCGACGGCATTGGTCTCCTCAAGTTCCCCGATAGCGGTCATGGGCCTGGGTGCGCGCGGCACGTAACGTAGCCCCACCTCGACCCGTGCTGTAGCGGTGGGCTTTCGCCACATCCCCCAGGAATGAAAGGTGCGGGCTTACTTGAAATACGCCCGCGGCGTGGTGCCGGTCATGGCCTTGAAGAAGGCGATGAAGATGCTGTCGCTGGCAAAGCCCAGTGCGCAGGCGCTGTAGCCGATGCCGCGGCCTGTGGCGAGCAGTTCGATGGCGCGCATCAGCCGCCACTGCTGGCGCCATTGCTGGTAGCTCAGGCCGGTTTCACGCTGGAAGATCCGGCCGATGGTGCGGCTGCTGGCGCCGACCCGGGTGGCCAGTACCTGCAATTGCGGTGGCAGTTGCTCCAGGTCCGCCAGCAGCGGTTGCAGGCGTTTGTCCCGGGGCAGGGGCAGCGACAGGGGCTGGTGCAGGGCCTGGCGGATTTCCTCGATGCACAGGCCCAGCAGGTGCGGGTAGCGGCCCTGGCTCCAGTCGCAGTCGAAGGCGGCCTGGGCCATGGGTTCCAGCACGGCCTGGAGCAGCGGGCTGACCTCGATCACCGCCACTTCGGCCGGCAGGCGCCGGCTCAGTTCGGCGCTGAAGTACAGCGAACGGTAGTCCACGCTCTGCTGCATTTGCGCGCGGTGCGTGACCCCCGGGGGAATCCACGCCGCCCGCGAGGGCGGCAGCAGGCACAGGCGATGGTCCAGGGTGATCCGCGTGCAGCCCTGGCGGGTGTACAGCAATTGCCCGCGGCGGTGGCGGTGCAGGCCGGAGTCGTGGTCGCCGAGGGTCGCGGCGATGCCCAGCAGGGGGGCGTCGAAGCGGTCGGGGTCGAAGAGTGCCTGTGGTTCGAGCCAGGCCATGATTGGCGTACTTCCGATGTTTGTTGGCAGGGTTGCGATAATACGCCAGGCGCCGCTGCCTAGAATCGCCGGCATGTTTTTTTTGCCGAGCACTGCCTGATGAATCCCCGTTCCCTGTTGCCCCTGGCCCTGGCCCTGCTGATGTTCCCGCAGCTCGCCCAGACCCTCTACAGCCCAGCCCTGGCCGATCTTGGCCGGGCCTTTGGCGTGGCCCCCGCGCAAGCGGCCCAGAGCCTTTCGGTGTTTGTCCTGGGGTTTGCCCCGGGGGTGCTGCTGTGGGGGCGCTTGAGCGATCTTTGGGGCCGGCGCCCGGCCTTGCTGGGTGGCCTGACGCTGTACGTCCTGGCCATCGGGCTGCAATTGCAGGTGCAGAGTTTTACCGCGCTGTTGCTGTGCCAGGCCCTCGCCGCCCTGGGCGTGGCGGCGGGCTCGGTGGTGACCCAGACCCTGCTGCGCGACCTGTTTCGCGGCAGTGAACTGGTGCGGGTGTTTTCCCTGGTGGGCATGGTCCTGGCGGCCAGCCCGGCCATTGGCCTGTTCAGTGGCGCCGGGCTGGTGCGGGCCTGGGGCTACCAGGGCGCGCTGGCCGGGTTGCTGGTGCTGGCCCTGGCCTTGCTCGGCTGGTGCGCCCGGGCCTTGCCGGAAACCCGTGCGCCGGCGCCGCACCTGGCGCCTCTGGCCGGGACCTTGTGGCAGATGCTCAGGGACCCGGGCATCTGGCGCTCGGCGCTGCTGGTGGCGCTGTTCAATGTGGCCTTGCTCAGCTACTACAGCCTCGGGCCGTTCCTGTTTCGCGACCTGGGGTGGGGCGAGCAGGGCTTTGGTTACAGCGGTGCGGGCCTGGCCCTGGCTTCGGGGCTGGGGGCCTGGCTCAATCGTCGGCTGCTGGGGCGGGGCTGGTCCGGTGACACCCTGCTGCGGCTGGCGGCCCTGGCGGTGACCCTGGGTGGCCTGGGGGTGACAGCGCTTGGGCACAGCCTGTGGTTGCTGCTGCCCATGCTCGGCGTGGTGCTGGGCTTCGGCCTGGCCATCCCCAATATCCTCGGCTCGGCGCTGGCGGCCTACAGCGACCGGCTGGGCAGCGCCGGGGCCGGGTTCGGCCTGTTCTACTACCTGCTGATTGGCGTCGGGTTGCTGCTGGTGGGCTGGGGCCAGGCCCTGGGGCCGACCCTGGGCCTGTGCGGGGTTGCGGCGCTGTTGTTGTGCCTGGTGCCGCGCCGGCAGCAGGGCTGAAGGGCGAGTTTGCGACACACGGTCGCCCCAGCGGCCGCCAAGGGGCCATTGTTTGACCATGATCAAGCCCTTCCCCGGGGTATCCGCGCAGTCTGTCAGCAGACCTGCGGATTCGCGCAGACCCCTTCCCGGCAATGGAGATCGGCAACATGGCCAAGATGAAAGCAGCGGTATTCGTGGAGAAGAACCGCATCGTGCTGGAAGACAAGGACATCCCCGAAATCGGTCCGCTGGACGCCCTGGTGCGGATCACCACCACCACCATCTGCGGCACCGACGTGCACATCCTGCGGGGTGAATACCCGGTGGCCAAGGGCCTGACCATCGGCCACGAGCCGGTGGGGGTGATCGAGCGCCTGGGCTCCCAGGTGCGCGGCTTCCACGAGGGCCAGCGAGTGATCGCCGGGGCCATCACCCCCAGTGGCCAGAGCTACGCCTGCCTCTGCGGATGCGGCTCCCAGGACGGCCCGGACACCCGTCACGGCTTTCGCGCCACGGGCGGCTGGAAGTTCGGCAACACCATCGATGGCTGCCAGGCCGAATACGTGCGTGTGCCGGACGCCCTGGCCAACCTGTGCCCGATCCCCGACGGCCTGAGCGATGAAGAAGTGCTGATGTGCCCGGACATCATGTCCACCGGTTTCTCCGGCGCCGAGCGTGCCGAGGTGAACATCGGCGACAGCGTGGCGGTGTTCGCCCTGGGCCCCATCGGCCTGTGCGCGGTGGCCGGAGCAAGGCTCAAGGGTGCCACCACCATCATTGGCGTCGACACCGTGGCCGCGCGCATGAGCGTGGCGCGCGGGCTGGGGGCGACCCATGTGGTGGACTTCAAGCAGGGCGACGTGGTCAAGCAGATCATGGACCTCACCGACGGTCGCGGGGTCGATGTGTCGATTGAGGCCCTGGGCACCCAGGGCACCTTCGAGTCGGCGCTGCGGGTGCTGCGCCCGGGGGGCAAGCTGTCGAGCCTTGGGGTTTATTCCAGCGACCTGCGCATTCCCCTGGATGCCTATGCCGCCGGCCTGGGCGACCTGAGCATCCTCAGCACCCTGTGCCCGGGCGGCAAGGAACGCATGCGCCGGCTGATGGAGGTGGTCGCCAGTGGCCAGGTGGACCTCAAGCCGCTGGTGACCCACCGCTTCAAGCTCGACGATATCGAGGCCGCCTACGAGCTGTTCGCCAGCCAGCGCGACGGCGTGATGAAGATCGCCATCACCCCATGATCCGTGCCACCGGGCGCCCTTGATACCGATCAAGGCGCCCGGCAGCACGGCATTCCACACTCAAGCTCACGTATCGCCCAAGGAGGAGCACCATGAGCCAGTACCAGCGTCTGTTGCTGATCGCCGATCCACAGCAGCACCAATCCCCCGCGGCGCGCCGTGCCGTTGCCCTGGCCCGGGCCAGCGGCGCGGCGCTGCACGCCCTGGTGTTCGTCGAACCGCCGGCGCGCACCTACCTGTGGGAAGAACACCTGGAAGACAGCGAGCGCGAAGCCTACCTGCAGCGCCACGAGCGCTGGTTGCAGGTGGAAGCGCAGTGGATGGCCGAGGAGGGCGTGCAGGTCACCACCCAGGTGATCTGGAGCACCCAGGTGCTCAAGGACATGCTCGCCTACATCGACGAGTTCCGGCCTGACCTGCTGATCAAGGACGTGACCCTGGAGTCGGCCCTCAAGCGCGTGTTCGTCACCCCGCTGGATTGCCACCTGCTGCGCGAGGCGCCGGTGCCGGTGCACCTGGTCAACGACGCGCCGCACAAGCTGCCCCGGCGGATTGTCGCCGCGGTGGACCCGGCCCAGTCCGACACCCAGATCCGCGGGCTCAATACGCAGATCATCCAGACCGCCCACGCCCTGGCCCTGCAATGCGACGCCCAGTTGCACCTGCTGTACGCCTACGACCTGATGCCGATGCTCGATGGCGTGGCGCCGGTGGCGTCCACCGCCTGGAGCGTCAACTGCCTGGACGAGTTGCGCGACTCCCTGCACAAGGAATTCGAACGCCTGGGGGATGAGCACAACGTGCCCCAGGAATTCCGCCACTTCATCATGGGCCCGCCGGTGCCGGGCATCGCCCAGTTCGTCGACGAATACCTGGTGGACGTGGTGGTCATGGGCACCGTGCACCGCACCGGCTTTGGCCGCTTGATCGGCAGCACCACCGAACGCGCCTTGTACTCGATGCCGGGGAGCATCCTGGCGGTGAAGGCGTCTGGCGCGGCCTGACACCCACGCCCGTTTCAGTCCGGATCGGCGCGCTTGCTGCCAGGCAGGTACGGCAGCAAGCGCTCGGTTTCCTTGCGCACCACCCCATAGCACTCGCAGCTGTGCTGCTCCAGCCGCGGCCGGTCAAGCACATTGATCCGGCCGCGGCTGTATTCGATGATGCCCTGGCGCTGCAGTTTGCCCGCGGCTTCGGTCACGCCTTCGCGACGCACCCCGAGCATGTTGGCGATCAGTTCCTGGGTCATCACCAGCTGGTTGCCCGGCAGCCGGTCCAAAGACAGCAGCAGCCAGCGGCACAGTTGCTGGTCGATGGAGTGGTGGCGGTTGCACACCGCGGTCTGGGCCATCTGGGTGATCAGCGACTGGGTGTAGCGCAGCATCAGCAGGAGCATTTCGCCGTGGCGGTTGAACTCGTCCTTGAGGCGCTGGCCGGGCAGGCGCAAGGCGTGCCCGGCGCTCTGCACGATGGCCCGGCTGGTGGTGCTTTCGCCGCCCATGACCAGGGCCACCCCCACCAGCCCTTCGTTGCCCACCACGGCGATTTCCGCCGAGGCGCCGTTCTCCATCAGGTACAGCAGCGACACCACTGCATCGGTGGGGAAGTACACGTGGCGCGGTATGTCCCCGGACTCGTAGAGCACCTGGCCCAGGCTCAGGGCCACCGGCTTGAGGTGGGGCAGCAGGCGCTCCTGCACCGCCGCCGGCAGTGCATTGAGCAAGTGATTGGGCCCGTGCCCAAGGTTGTCGAACATCTCAGAACCACCGGATGGCAAGGCGTCAGCGCTCACTCAGGGTAGTCCAGGGTGTGGCCGGGTGTCTGTCATGGTGCCGGCTCCGTATGGGTCGCTGTTGGGGTATGCCCGGCCTGCGCGGGCAGGGCGGCGGGCCAGGTGAGCAGCACCCGGCGCGTACTGCCGTCATCCAGCAGCGGTATGGCCAGCCCCACCAGTGGCCGGCCGTCCAGGCTCAGGCTGAGGGTGGCGCCGGGGTTCTGCCGCACTTCAATACGGTAGAGCGTCTCGCCGAACCGATAGTCCAGGCTGTAGCCCGGCCAATGCGCCGGGATCACCGGTTCGATGTACAGGCTCTGGCCTTCGCGGCGCAGGCCCAGCAGCGACTCGACGATCAGCCGGTAAGTCCAGCCCGCCGAACCGGTGTACCAGCTCCAGCCGCCGCGCCCGGTGTGGGGCGCCACGCCATAGACGTCGGCGGCCATCACGTAGGGCTCGACCCGGTAGGTGGCGACCTGTTCGGCACTGCGCCGGCTTACCGGGTTGATCATGTGCAGCAGCTCCCAGGCCCGGGCACTGTCCCCCAGGCGGGCGAAGGCCATGCTGGCCCAGACCGCGGCATGAGTGTACTGGCCGCCATTTTCCCGCACCCCGGGCACGTAGCCCTTGATGTAGCCCGGGTCCAGGGAGCTGTGGGCGAACGGTGGGTCGAGCAGCAGCACCACGCCGCTGTCGCGACGCACCAGGTGCTGGTCCAGGGAGGCCATGGCCTGGTGCTGGCGGGCATCGCTGGCGGCGCCGGACAGCACCGACCAGCTCTGGGCGATGGAGTCGATGCGGCACTCCTGGTTGCTGGCGCTGCCCAGGATCTGGCCATCGTCGAACCAGGCGCGGCGATACCACTGGCCGTCCCAGGCCTGGCTGTCGAGGGCGGCGCGCAAGGCCAGGGCCTGGGCGCGGCACTCCCGGGCGAAGTCCGGGTCCTGGTGCTGCTCGGCGGTGACGGCAAAGCGTTGCAGCACTTCATGGCCGAAGAAGCCCAGCCACACGCTTTCCCCCAGGCCGTGTTCACCGACTCGGTTCATGCCGTCGTTCCAGTCCCCGGTGCCCATTAGCGGCAAGCCGTGGACCCCGCGCCGCTGGCCGTGCTCGATGGCGCGCCGGCAGTGCAGGTAGAGGCTTTCCCGCAGCCCGCTGGCCTGGGGCAGGTCGTAGTAGGACTCTTCCCCGGAATTGAGCAGGCGGCCTTCCAGGTAACCCACTTCGACCTCCAGCACGCTGTGGTCGCCGGTGATCTGTACATAGCGGCTGGTGGCCAGGGGCAGCCACAGGAAATCATCGGAGCAGCCGGTGCGCACCCCGCGATTCTGTGGCGGGTGCCACCAGTGCTGGACGTCGCCCTCGGGATACTGGTGGGCGGCGCACAGCAACAGGTGCTCGCGGGCCAGGGCCGGCTCGGCGTGGATCATCGCCATGCTGTCCTGCAACTGGTCGCGAAAGCCGATGGCTCCGCCGGACTGGTAGAAACCGCTGCGGGCCCAAAAGCGGCAGGCAATGGTCTGGTACATCAGCCAGCCGTTGGCCATGACGTCGATGGCCGGGTCCGGTGTGCGCACCTGTACCGCGCCGAGGCTGCGCTGCCAATGCTGGTGCACGGCCGCAAGCTCGGCCTGCGCCATCTGGCTGCCGCGGTACTGCAGGACCCGGCGGGTGGCGGCCTTGGCATCCACTTCGGCCCCAGGCGGAACAGCACCTCCCGGCTCTGGCCGTCCTCCAGTTCCAGGCTCACCTGCATCGCCGCGCAGGGGTCGAAACCGGCACCGGAGCGCCCGGACAGGCGCCCCCGAGTCAAGGCTGCCGGCGCCGCGAGGCTGCCGTTGCGGCCGATGAACTCACTGCGATCGCCGGTGAAGCTGCTGACCTCGGCGTCCGTATCGAGAAACGCCACGTGCCCGGAAAACTCCATGTTGTAGGGGTTGCGGGCGAACAGTGCGCCGCTCACCGGGTCGCTTTCGCTGACCACGTGCATGGCCGAGCGGCTGCGGGACTCTCCCAGCACCCATTCCACATAGCAGGTGGCCGACAAGCGCCGTGGCCGACCGCTGAGGTTGCGGATCTTAAGCCGCGAGAACTTGATCGGCGCCTGCAGCGCCACATAAACCGTGAGCTCGCTGTGGATGCCGTCCTCTTCATGCTCGAAGACGCTGTAGCCGAAGCCGTGGCGGGTGCGGTAGCTGCCGCTTCCGGGGCAGGGCTGGGGAGTGGGCGACCAGACCCGCCCGCTGTCTTCGTCGCGCAGGTACAGGGCCTCGCCGCTGGGGTCACTGACCGGGTCGTCGTGCCACGGGCTGAGGCGGTATTCGTGGGCGTTCTCACGCCAGCTGTAGGCGCCGCCGGTTTCCGAAATCACCGTGCCGAACAGCGGGTTGGCGAGCACGTTGGCCCAGGGCGCGGGCGTCGGCTGCCCGGGGTTGAGGGTGATCAGGTATTCACGGCCGTCGCTGCTGAAACCGCCGTAGGGGGTTTCCAGGATCAGCTCTGGCGCTGCAGCGGTGCTGGCTCGGCTGGCGGGTGGTGGCAGGCGTACCAGGGGCGCTTCCAGGCGCGGCAGCGAAGGGTCGGCGCGGCGCCGGTGGACTTGTTCGGCGAGGCTGCCGCGGCTGTCGCTGACCACCAGGCGCGCCACCGCCAGCATCAGCGTGCGGTCCTCGCCGGACAGTTGCTGGGCCGGGCGCACGAAGATGCCCCCGGGCGGTCGATCAGGCTGGCTTCGCTGCCGGAGGTCACCAGGCCCATGATCAGGTCCTGGAGCTGCTGGCGGTAACCCGCCTGGTCCTCGTTCCAGATCACCAGGTCCACCGCCAGGCCTTTTTGCCGCCAGTAGGCGTGGGCCTTGATCAACTGCTGCACCAGGGCAATGTTGGCCAGGTCGCCCACTTGCAGCAGGACGATCGGCAGGTCGCCGGAAATGCCCTGGCCCCAGAGCCCGGACTGGCTGCGCCGGTTGGCCTGCAGCAGGCTGTTGTCGGCGCGCAGGGTGGCGTTGGCGTAGAGCAGCGAGGCCGCCATCTGCTGGAACAGCCGGGCCTCGGCCAGGGATGCGTTGAGCTGGCGCAACAGCACCTGGCTGTGGGTCCAGGCCAGGTCGAAGACCCGGTCCGCCAGGTGCCGGTCGCGGTATTTGTGGATCAGTTGCAGGCAGTGTTCACGGCTTTCGGCGACCCCGGTCACCAGGTCGATGGTGGCGCTCTGGCCGGGGTCGAGGGTGATCCGGCAGCGGATCGCCACGATCGGGTCGAGCACCGGCCCGGCGCTGCCCGAGAGCCGTTCGGTCTGTGGGTCCAGGGCCTGGGGCGCGGCCAGGTCGCGGCCACGGCCGATAAAGCGCGCGCGGTCGGTTTCGTAGGAAATCGCGTCGATGTCCACGCCGTGGGCCGCCAGCAGGTGGCACATCCAGGGCACCGGCTGCTCCTGGGAACGTGGCCGGCGGCTGCAGACGATGGCCTGCCAATCGGGCAGCAGCTCGGTCTCGATGAACAGGTTGCTGAAGGCCGGGTGGGCGGCATCGCTTGGAGCCGGGGCCAGCACCACTTCGGCGTAGCTGGTGAGCTCGATGCTGCGGCGTACCCGGGCGCGGTTGCAGATGTGCAGGCGGCGCAGCTCGATGGGGTCTTCGGGGGACACGACGATTTCCGTGTGGCTGTCGAAGTCCTGTTCACGCACGCGGAATTCGGCCCGGGCGTCGGTGAAGATCGCCTCAAAGCTTGAAGGGTGGCCTCGGGTCGGCTGGTAGGCGGCGGACCAGAACGTGCCGCTGGCCACGTCCCGCAGGTAGCAGAACTGGCCCCAGTGATCGCGGGTCGGGTCTTCGTGCCAGCGGGTCACCGCCAGCTCGTTGCAGCGGCTGTAGCCGCCGCCGGCGCTGCTGAGCATGACGTGGTAGTGGCCGTTGGAAAGCAGTTGCACCGCCGGGCGCTTGCGGTCCGGGTCGGCGAACACCCGCAGTTTGTTCTCGTGGGCCCGGGCGGCTTCGTCGGCCGCCGGGGCACCGGCGGCATGCAGGTACTGGGCGGCGGTTTTCGGCACTCGTTCCTGCAACAGCAGGGCGATGGCCTGGAACTGCGGGTCGGATTCGAAGCGCCGCTGCATGGGCTGGTCCAGCAGCAGCCATGCCAGGGACAGCAGGCTCATGCCCTGGTGGTGGGCCATGAACGATTGCACCACGGCATGGTTCTGGCCCCGGGGCAGGCGCGACTCGGTGTAGTCCACGGCTTCATAGAGGCCGAAGCGGCCCTGCAGGCCCAACTGGGCCAGGCGCTGCAGGTTCTGGCAGGCTGCCTGGGGCGCCACCATCAGCGCCAGGACGCTGGCGTAGGGCGCCACCACCCGTTCCGCGCCGAGGCCACGCTTGAGCCCCAGCCCCGGCACGCCGAACGCCCGGTACTGGTAGTTGAACTGGCTGTCGATGGTGTTGTAGCCCGACTCGGACACGCCCCACGGCAGGCCCAGTTGCTGGCCGTGCTCGATCTGCAGGGCCACGGCGGCGTGGCAGGTCTGGTCCAGCAGGGTGCCCTGGTAACTGGGCATCACCAGCATCGGCATCAGGTATTCGAACATCGAACCGGTCCAGGACAGCAGCACCGGGGTACCGGCGCTGCTGGTGAGCAGGCGGCCGAGGGCAAACCAGCTTTCCTGGGGCAACTGCCCCTGGGCGATGGCGACAAAATGGGTCAGGCGCACTTCCGAGGCCAAGAGGTCGTAGTAGCCGGCATCCAGGCGGTGCTCGTCGGCGTTGTAGCCGATCACCAGCAGATGGCGCCGGGTGTCGTAGAGGAAGCCGAAATCCATCTGCGCCATGCCGGTCACCTGCTCCAGCAACTGGTTCACCGCGGTGCAGCGTTCCAGCGCCAGTTTCCGTAGCGCGGCGATCCGCCCATGGTGACGGGGCAGCCAATAGTCGGTGTCCAGCTCGGCCAGCTGGCGCCAACTGAGGAGGCCGAAGCGGCGACCGTCGGCCATGGGCGGTGGGGTGCGCCAGAGCAATTCGTCATGCAGGTCGCGACATTGCGCGGTCAGCGCCTGGTGCCAGAAGGCGCTGTCATCGGATGCCTCGCCGTGGGAGTCGACGGCGCTCTCGCCAATGCGTTGCAACAGGCCCAGCAGGCCCTCGGCGCTGACCCCGGCATGCAGGCTCAGGTGTTCATGCACGGCGCGGGTTTCCAGGCGCCAGCGCAGTACGGCCGCGGTGTCCTGACCCGCTGCGGTGAGGGCGTCCTGGAGCACGTCGAGGCAGTCCAGCAGGCCGTTGGCGATCTGCACCGGGGACGGCGGGCTGTCCCTCAGGCCCTGCAAGCCCGGGCGCAGGGTCAGCAGCATCCCGGCCAGGTTGCCGCTGTCTACCGTGGACACATAGCGCGGTGGCAAGGGCTCCAGGCTCTGGGTGTCGTACCAGTTGTAGAAGTGCCCGCGATAGCGCTCCAGCCGGCCCATGCTGGCGAGCATCCGTTCCAGGCGCTGCAGCAGCCGGCTGCTGCTCAGGTAGCCGAAGTCATGGGCCGCCAGGTGCGCCAGCAGGGCCAGGCCCAGGTTGGTGGGGGACGTGCGATGGGCTACCCGCTGCTGGGGTTGCTCCTGCAGGTTGTCCGGGGCCAGCCAGTTGTCCTGGGGGCCGACGTACTGGTCGAAAAAGGCCCAGGTGCGGCGGGCCAGGCTCTGCAGGAAACGCCGCTGGCCCGTGTTGGGCACGAAGGCCACCTGGCTGGCGGGGCGGCTCAGCCACCAGGCCAGGGCCGGGCCGGCCAGCCAGGCCAGCAGCAGGGGCACGGCCACCAGCAACTGTGGGCGCGGCCACGACAGCCCGGCCAGGAGCAACGCCAGGGCCGGGCCGACCCACATCCGCCGGTAGAGCTCCAGCAGGCTGTCATCGGGGCCGCGTTCGGCTTCCCGGGACGGTTGCCATTGCAGGCGATACTCCTTGCTGATGCTCATGCGCCATAGCGCGCGGCCCAGGGCACCCAGGCTGTAGGCCACCTCATGGGGCAGCCAGGCCAGGGGCAGCAGCGCCCGGGACAGGTGCTGGCCGGCTGTGCCCAAGGCGGCCACCAGATGTTGTTGCAGGGGTACATCCGGGGTCTTTTCCAGCAGCTCGCGAAAGGCCGCCGACAGTGGCAGCACCAGCAGCAGAATCAGCACCGCCAGGGTCCAGGCCACGGGGTGGGTGGCCCCCAGCCAGCCCCACAGCAGCATGCCCAGCAGGGCCATGGGCTCCAGGCTGCGGCGCAGGTTGTCGAGGATCTTCCAGCGCGCCAGGGGGCTCAGGCGATTGCTTTCCAGGCCTCCACCGGCCTTGGGCGACCAGGGCAGGAGCCACGGCAGCAGTTGCCAGTCACCGCGGATCCAGCGCTGGCGGCGCTTGACGTCGGCGCTGTAGCGGGCCGGGTATTCCTCGAACAGCTGCACATCGCTGAGCAGCCCGGAGCGGGCGTAGCAGCCCTCGATCAGGTCATGGCTGAGGATCCGGTTGTCGGCGAAGCGCCCGCCCAGGGTCTGCTCGAAGGTGTCTACGGCATAGATGCCCTTGCCGACGAAGGAGCCTTCCTGGAACAGGTCCTGATAGACGTCCGATACGGCGCGGGTATAGGGGTCGATCCCGGCGTCGCTGGCGAACAGCCGGGCATAGGCCGAACGGGCGGTGCTCGACAGGCTGATGCCGACCCGCGGCTGGAGAATCCCGTAGCCGCTGACGATGCGCCCGCTCAACGGGTCGGCCAGGGGCCGGTTCAGGGGATGGTCCATGGCCCCCACGCATTGCTGGGCCACGTCCCGGGGCAACTGGGTGTCGCTGTCCAGGGTGATCACGTAGGTGATTTCAGGCAGTGCCTGGATATCGCCGACGATCAGCGAAAAACGCTCCCGACCCCGGCCGCGCAGCAGGGCATTGAGGTCTTCGAGCTTGCCGCGCTTGCGTTCGTGGCCCATCCAGCAATGTTCCGCCGGGTTCCACAGGCGTGGCCGGTGCAGCAGGTAGAAGCGCTCCACGGCTTCTTCGGGGTACTTCAGGTTCAGCGCCTCGATCCGTTGCCGGGCCAGCATCAGCAGGCCGGCATCGGCGTCCAGGGTTTCGCTGGGGGCGTCGAGAAAGTCGCTGAGCAGGGCGAAATACAGCTGGGCGTCGCGGTTGGCCAGGAAGCGCACTTCCAGCCCTTCCACCAGCTCCTCGACATCCGCCGTGCAGCCGATCAGGCAGGGCACTGCCACCAGGGTCCGGGCTCGGGGAGCAATGCCTTCGCTGTAGTCCAGGCGCGGCAGGATGCCGGGGGCCACGGTCAGGGTCACCAGGCCGTTGATCAGGCCGATGGCCAGCCGGCTGGCGAGCAGCAGCGCCGGCACCGCCAACAGCCCCAGCCAGTAGTGGCCGGAAGTCGCTTCCTGATACAGGGCACTGAGGAAGGGCCAGGCGAACAGGGCCGAGAGCAGGATCACCGGCACCAGGAAAAAGCCCAGGGGCGCCTGGGTCAGCAGGCGGCGGCCACGTTCAGCCAGGGGGACTCGGGCGCCGATCTGCTGTTCCAGGGTGCGCCGGCCAGCGCCGATCAGGTAGTGACCGACGTGGCCGGCCACGGCTTCCGGCGCCTCGGCGCGGTACTGGGCGCGGGCCAGCTCGATGCACTGGCGGGCCACCTGTTCTTCACTGTGGCGGCAGTGCCGGGCCAGGCGTTCGAGCACATGGCGGTAATGGTCGCGGGTGGCGAAATCCATGCGTCGGTAGACCCCCGCGGGGTCCTGTTCCAGTACCTGTTCGACCCGGCTCATCAGCTCGACGAACTCGCGCCAGTTGCTGGCCGAGAGCAGGCGCAAGCTGGAGATGCTGTTGCTGATGGAGACCTGGTCGGCGGCCTGCTGCTGGGCGTCGAGCTGCACCAGGCGCTCGATGTTCAGCCCGGTTTCCCCCAGCAGTTGCTCGATCCAGGCCAGGGGCAGCACCAGGGCCGCGTTCTGTCCTTGCAGGCGACGCGCCAGCTCGGCGACGAAGGCGGCGGTCATGGGCGGTGCCGAGCGGGCCATGTCGGCCACCGCCAGCACCACGCTCTTGGCGTCCTGCTCGGCGGTTTCCATCAGGCGGTCGGCCCAGTCGTTGGCCAGGTTGCGCTCGCTCCAGTTGGCCATGACCCGGAAGGCCACCCGGCGCAGGTTCTCGATCAGGGCCAGGCGCAGCATGATGGGGATTGCCCATAGCTCGCCGAGCATCAGCGGGGTGACGCTCTGGTAGCTGTCGACGAAGCGCCCCAGGCTGTCGGTGTCGACCCGGCCGTCGCCGTGGGAAATGGTTTCCAGGGCGATGTCATAGACCCGCGGCAGGCCCGCAGACTGGCCGTTGGCCAGGCGCGGCAACTGCCGGCTGTAGCCCCGGGGCAGGTGGGTGCGGGTGATGCGGATCTGTTCTTCCAGCAGGTAGTAGTTGTCCAGCAGCCATTCCGCGGCGGGGGTGGCCCGGGGTGAGGCGTGGGTGGCGGCGGTCAGGCTCTTGCAGCAACTGGCCAGGGCGCTGGCGTTGTCCGCCAGGCGGGCCAGCAGCCAGTCCGGGGTGCGGCTCGGGCTCAGGCGATGCTGTTGCGCCAGCAGGGTGCCGTGGCGGGCCATCTGTTCAGTGCTGAACAGCTCCGAGCGCAGCGGCGCCTGGTATTCGACGCTGTTGCGCGAGGCCTTCCATTGGCCGTATCGGGCGGCGGGCAGCCGCCAGAACCTCAGGAATGCGTGGGTCCAATGACTGTCCATGTTTTCCTTGGCATAACAGAGCCGTCCCTCGGCACGGGGTGCGAGGGAGGGCCGGGAGCGGGGCGTGCGGTCAAATCGAGGCACCGTCGCGACGAGCGTGTCAGGCAAAAATCTGCAACCTTGAGGTTGCCGGGCAGAGGCGAGGGTTGTCTGTGCGCTGGGGCACATAGCCTGGCGATAAGGATGAAGGGTGACGCTGCTTGTAGCCGCTGCCGAGCTTGCGAGGCTGCGACAAGGGCCGCAGGACCTTCAGCGCTCTCAAGAGCGGCGCCTGCTTCGCAGTCGTTCGCAGCCTGCGGCGGCTACAGGGACCGCATGGGCTGGGAGCTGCTTTGAAGGTGAGGCGATGCGCTTTCTTTTTAGTTCTGGTCCGACACTGCACTCTTCGGGAGTCGGCTATAAAGCTCGCCACAACCTCACCGCTGGCAGGCCCATGAGTCTCGCTTGCCCTGCATGGGTGATTTTCCGCCGCTTTTTTCACTGTTAATCTTGCCGCCATGACCCATGCCTCCCCCCATCGCCCCCACATTGCCTGGACGCTGTATTTCTGCGTGCTGTTCAACGTGTTCGTCTGTGGCCTGGGCCACGGGCAGATGGCCGGGCTGGAGCTCAATGGCGTCGGCGGGCAATTCTGTTCCGCCATGGGCAACCCGGGCCCGGCCCTGGACGGCGACTTCAGCGATCAGGCCGCCGCCGGTGGGTTGAGCACGTTCATGTGCCCATTGTGCTCGGCCGTGAGCCTGGGCATCGCGCTGCTGTTTTGCCTGGGCTGGATGCTGCGCCGCCAACGCCCGCCACGGCTGGGGGGCGAGCAGCGCAGCAAGGCGCCGCCGCGTTCTTGCTGGCCTGCGCTCAATCCCCGGGCACCTCCTCTGGGCTGACTCGCTCCGGCGACCGTCATCGGCGGTCGCGCTTTCTCGTCCTCCGGCACTAGCTGCACGGTCGCTCCGGCGACTGCTGCCGGACGCTGTTCGATGATTTTTTTTCGAGTCCGAGTCCATGAAACACCTCAATCGCTCCCCCCACTGCGCGGCGCTGTGCTGCGCCCTGTCGTTCAATGCCCTGGCCGACTCCCCGCTGGAGTTGCCGCAGATGCGCATCAGCACCGACGAAGAACGCAAGGTCGGCCTGCAACTCGATACCCAGGGCAGCACCGGCTCGCGCCTGGGCCTGACGCCCCGGGAAACCCCGGCTTCGGTCAGTGTGGTCAACCGCCAGCAGATCGAGCAGCGCGGCGCCGCCAATACCCAGGACATCCTGGCCAGCGTGCCGGGGATGAACGCGGCCTCGTCCCCCGGGGTGCCGGGCTTCGTGTCCTATCGCGGCTTCTCCGGGGCGCAGATCACCCAATTGTTCAATGGCATCAGCGTGCAGTACGACTCCATCGCCGCGCGCCCGGTGGACAGCTGGATCTACGACCGGGTCGAGGCCGTCGGCGGGCCGTCGAGCTTTCTCTACGGCGCCGGCGCGGTGGGCGGTTCGATCAACTACATCACCAAGCTGCCGTCGCGCACCGAATCGTTCAATGAAGGGCGGGTCAGCTATGGCTCCTACGACAGCACTGAAACCTCCTTCGGCTTCAACCACGCGCTGAACGAGGGGGCCGGCCCGCGGCATTACGCGCGCCTGGACCTCAGCCACACCACCAGCAACGGTTATGTCGACCGTGAACAGCGCGACGCCTGGACCACGGCCTTCTCCCTGCTGACGGATTTCAACGACCAGCTGTCCCACACCCTGGCCTACGAGTACCAGGACGAGCGCGTCGACAGCCCCTACTGGGGCACCCCGGCGCTGAACCCGTTGGGGGGCAAGATGGAGGTGGACAAGAGCCGGCGCTTCGAGAACTACAACGTCCGTGATGGGCGTTACGAACAGCGGGTGCAGTGGTTGCGCTCGATCATCGACTATCAGGTCGATGACCGTACTTCGCTGCGCAACACCCTGTACCACTACAACGCCGACCGCGAATACCGCAACCTGGAGACCTACGCCTACAACAGCGACAACAGCCAGGTGGTGCGTTCCGGCATCCTGCTCCAGCGCCACGCCCAGGAACTCAATGGCAACCGCTTCGAGCTGCTGCATCACAACACGCTGTTCGGCCTGGACAGCCAATGGTCGGCGGGCATCGACTACAGCCACAACGTGATGAGCAACTTCCCGCGCTCGGTGTCGGGCTCACTGCCCGGCGTTGATCCGGGCGATTTCGACCCGGGCAGCTTCTGGGACTTGCCCGGCATGCAGCGCGGCTTCGACAAGAACCGCCGCAACCAGGTGGACACCTGGGCCCTGTTCCTGGAAAACCGCCTGCAACTGAGCGAGCGCCTGTCCCTGCTCAGCGGCCTGCGCCACGACCAGATCGACCTGCAGGTGACCAACTACCGCGCCGTCACCGAGGCCAACCCGGCGTTCTTCCAGCGTAAATACCGCCCGACCACCGGGCGCCTGGGGCTGGTCTACGAGCTGACCCCGGCGGCCAACGTGTACGTGCAATACAGCACCGCCGCCGACCCGCCGGCGGGCATCCTGACCACCGCCAGCTATGGCCAGGTGCGCGACTTCGACCTGAGCACCGGCAACCAGTGGGAGGTCGGCAGCAAGTTCGATTTCCTCGACGGCCGCGGCTCGGCGACCCTGGCCGCCTACCGCATCGAGCGCAAGAACCTGTCCACCGCCGACCCGAGCAACCCCGGCAGCAGCCAACCGGTGGGGCAGCAGTCTTCCCGGGGCGTGGAACTGGCGGCATCGCTGCGGGTGACGCCCAGGCTGCTGGCCGAAGGCAACTTCGCCTACGTCGATGCCCAATACGACGAGTTCTATGAAAACGTCGGCGGGCGCCCGGTATCGCGCAAGGGCAACAGGCCTACCAACACCCCGGACAAGGTCGGCAACCTGTGGCTGACCTATGACCTGGCGCCGTCCTGGCAGGTGGGCAGCGACGCCCGCTACGTGTCTTCGATGTACGCCAATGCGGCCAACAGCCGCTACGCGCCGGCCTACACGATCTTCGGTGCCTTTGTCGGCTATCAGGTGAACGCCGATACGCGGATCACCGGGCGGGTGCGCAACCTCACCGATCAGGTCTACGCCCGCACCACCGCGCCGAGCCAGCTGTACCTGGGGGCGCCGCGGACCTTCGAACTGGCGCTGCAAACGCGCTTTTAACCTGAGCCAGCGGGGCGCCCGGTGGCGCCCCGCGCATCTGCGAGTTACCCGTGATGAAGCGTTACCTGTACCTCTGGCACCGTTGGCTGGGCATCGTTGCCTGCCTGTTCATGGCCCTGTGGTTTATCTCCGGGGTGGTGATGCTGTATGTCGGCTACCCCAAGCTGACCCCGGCCGAGCACCTGGCCCACCTGCCGGTGCTGCAACTGGAGTCTGCCCCAGCCGACCTGGGGCAGGTGCTGCACGCCGCCGATCCGCACCAGCCGCCCACCCGCATCCGCCTGACCACGGTGGCGGGGCAGCCGCGCTACATCCTTGAATACCCCGGGCCGCGCAAGGTGGCGGTCGACTCCCACAGCGGCCTGCCGGCGGCGCCCCCCGATAGGGTCGAAGCCCTGGCCGCGGCCCGGCAGTTCGCCCCCGAAGCGGTGGCGCGTGATCGTGGCGTCGTGCAGGAAGACATGTGGAGCCTGTCCCGGGCCCTGGATGCCGACCGGCCGCTGCACCGGGTGGCCATTGCCGATGCCGAACGGCGCCTGCTGTATATCTCCGGCACCACCGGCGAGGTGGTGCGTGACGCTACCGCCAGTGAACGCGGCTGGAACTGGATCGGCGCCTGGCTGCACTGGCTGTACCCGCTGCGGGGCATCGGCATCGATGGCGCCTGGGGGCCGATCGTCACCTATCTGTCCCTGGCCGCCACCCTGATGGCGGTGCTCGGCCTGGCGGTGGGCGTGCTGCGCTGGCGCTTCAAGCGCACCTACCGCAACGGCTCGCACTCGCCGTACCAGGGTTTTGCCCGCTGGCATCACCTGGGGGGCATGCTGTTCGGCGTGCTGCTGATCACCTGGATCTTCAGTGGCCTGATGTCGATGAACCCGTGGAAGCTCTTCAGCAGCGCCCAGCCCTTGTCGGTGGCGGCGTACCAGGGTGGTCCACTGGGCGCCCTGGCCTTCCCGCTGAATGCCGGGCAGGTCCTGCAACGCTTTGCCGATGACGGCCTGCAGGCCCGGGAACTGGAGTGGCGGATGATCGCCGGCAAGGGGTATGTGATTGGCTATGACGGCGCCGGGCGTACGCGGATCTTCGACATGGCCGGGGATCGGGTCCAGCGCCGGTTCCACCCCGGCACCTTGCAGCAGGCGGCCTGGGCCATCCGGCCAGGGCAACCGATGCTCGTCGAGCAACTTGCCGCCTACGACTTCTATTACTACGCCCGGGAACCGCAGAGCATGATGGGCCACCTGCAGCAGCGCCTGCCGGTGCTGCGGGTGCGTTTCGACGACCCGGCGCAGACCTGGCTGCACCTGGACCTGCACACCGGCGCCATCGTCGGCCAACTGGACCAGCCGCGCCGCGCCTCGCGCTGGCTGTTCGCCCTGCTGCACAGTTGGGACTGGCTGCCGCTGCTGGCCAACCGGCCGTTGTGGGATCTGTGGATGATCGCCTTCAGCGCCGGAGGTTTGCTGGTCAGCGCCAGCGGGGTGGTGCTGGGCTGGCGGCGCCTGGGGCGGTCGTTGCAGCGGCGTTGACGCGGGGGCAGGGGAATACACCGACCTGGATCAGCCTAATGGGATATTTTTCCCGTTTAACCCACCGGCGGCCGGTCCAGCGGTGATAATGCGCGCCAGCCACTCACGTTCAGCCATTGGAGCCCGTCGCGCCCATGTTCGTCATCACCCCGCAGGACCCTGAGACTTACCGTCGGCAAACCCGGCGCAGCACCTTGATCATCGCGCTGGTGTTCATTGCCCTGGCCATGCTGTTTTCCAGCGCGGCGGTGGCGCTGTTCGGCCAGCCCGGCGGGGACAACCTGCTGTGGAACGCGGCAGGTGTGTTCACCGGCCTGCTGATCAGCGCGGCGTTGTTGCGCAGTGTGTTCTGGAGCAAGCCGTGGATGGCGGCGGCGGTCTATGGCTGGCGCCTCAAGCGCAGCCTGATGCGGGTGACCAACGTCATGCACCAGGTCACCGCCGGGGTTGCGGCGGGTGATCCTGCAGCCCTCAAGCTGCTGCGCTTCTATCACCTGGGGCTGATCCAGATGCACCAGCTGGACGCCAACTCCAGCGCCCACGGGCAGATGCACGGTGAGGTGGAGCGGCATCTGGCGCTGCTGGCCGAGCATGGCATCGACCCGCACCAGGAACGCCTTGAAGCGCAATGGCTGGAAGCGGTGAAGCGGCACAAGACCCCTTGACCGGCAGGCCCCGGCGCTGCCGGGGCTATTGCAGATACCGCCACAACGCCTGGGCAATCTCGCTGGGCTGGCACTGGGTGCCGAAGACTGCCTGGCCAATGCTCAGGCCCAGTTGCCGGTAACTCTCGAACTGCGCCTCGTCGAAAAACTGATCCACGGTGCTCTGGTTGGGAAAGCCCGGATTGGTCCGGGCGTAGTTCAGCACGTCCGGCGTCAGTCCGGCGATCAGCCGGGGCTTGAGCACCAGGATCCGGCAGTGGGGCGTCTGGCACAGGTCATCGTCACTGCCCGGGGAGTGGGCATGGACGTTGAGCAGCAGGGCGCATTTCTGGTTCTCGGCGCTCGGTGGCTGGCGGAATTCCTCAAGGCTGGCAAACACCGTCTTGAGCTGCGGATGGCTCAGAACCCCCGGGTCTTCGCGGATCTCCAGCGCCTGGTCGATGCGCGCCAGGCGCACCAGGTTGGCCAGGTCGTCGAACTGGTAGTCGGGGTCGCAGCCGGCGTCGCAGGTGACGATCAATTCCACCTTGCGCTCCTTGCGCAGCAGTTCGTAGGTACCGGTGTTTTCGAAGTGCCCGCCGTCTGACAGGTACTGGTAGTCGCGGCGGTAGCCGTGAAAGCGCGCGGTCAGTTCATAGAACAGGTAGGCCTGGGTGCCGTAGCGGGTCCAGGGCTTGAGGTCCCGGGGCACCCAGTGCTGTTGCCCGGGGTCGAGGAAGTGGCTGGGCCACCAGATGCCCAGGCGCACGTTGGCCAGCCCCAGCACCAGCGACATGCCGAGGCTGGTGGCGCGACCCAGGCCGGTGCTGAAGGCGGCGCCGGAGACGCCGATCCACTGGCCCAGGGTCAGCGGGCTCATGATCTCCGAGGCCGGGCCATGGTCGAGGTCGCGACGATAGGCCGTGCCATCGAGAATGTAGCGTTCTGCCGGGCATTCGGCGCTGGGGGCCGGGCTGTCGGGTGCCCAGTTCGGCGCGATGCACAGCGGCTTGCCCTTGCGGTCGCGCTGCACCAGTTGTTCGGCCGGGTCGACGGTCAGGTTCATGGTGACGTTGATCAAGTGCACCGGGCCGGCACTGGGGCTGGCGTAGTACTGCTGCAGCGACAGGTCGTCGCTGGACATGGGCTCGGCCACGCTCATGTAGGTGCGGCGCTGTGCGGCCGGGCCGTTGAAGCGTCGGCCATTGGAGGCGCCCAGGTAGGCGCGGATCAGCCGCGCCGAGTAGAAGGCCTGCAGCGATGAGGTATTGAGGAAGCCGATGAAGCGCCCGCTGATGTGGGTCAGCACGGCCGCCAGCAGGCTCAGCGCCGCCAGCCGCCAGGCCACCGCGTGGTCGCCGGACACCACCCCGCCGTCGTGGGCGATCCACTGCACCAGCAAGCCCCAGCACAGGCACAGCAGGCTCAGCAGCAGGCCGCCGGCAATCAGCGCGAGCACGTCCAGCGGCAGCTTGTGCATCCAGCCCGGCAGGCGTTTTTCATCCTTGAGCAGGGCCAGGCGCCGCACCAGCCACACCAGGCCCACCAGCAACAGTAGGCTGCCCAGGGCCCTCAGGTCGTGCAGGTAGCTGTACAGCGCCTGGGCCGCAGTCACCAGCAGGGCGAGAAAACCCAGCACCGCCACCGCGGCCATCGCCCGGCCCAGGGCGCGGGTGATCTGCACCCGATAGTTGCGCACGCTGTTGGCGCAGGCGTTGTCCTTGGCCGGGTCGCGGTTGTCGGCCAGGCGCCGCACCAGTTGCCGGGTGATCAGCAAGGCGCAACTGCCTACCAGGGCACAGCCCAGGGTCAGGGCGCCCACTGCCTGCCACTGGGCCAGCCAGTAGGCCAGGGCGCCGCTGAGCCACAGGCCGATGACTATGCCGAGCATGATCCGGTACGCCGCGTTGCCCATGCTCGGCGGCCGGTCCAGGTCGCCCTGGGGAATGACCAGCCAGTACGCCACGGCGCAGGGCAGGGCGAACAGCACGCCGGCCATCAGCGGCCAGAGCAGCAGGCTGGCCTGGCTCAGGATCTGGAATAGGCTCAGCAGGCTGAGCAGCAGCACGATGGGCAGGCCGATCATGGCCTGCAGCGACAGCCAGTTGCGCCAGGTCATGGCCAGGGCGTAGAGCATGTCGCCGGAGCCGGTGGGGGTCAGGTAGCGGCCGTTTTCCCGCAGCCAGGCCGCGGGGCCCTGGCCCGGTGGCCGAGTGGCGTAGTCGACGCCGGTGCTGATGCGCCCCGGCGGCTCGAAGCGCAGGGCCTGGTAGGCGTTGTGGGCGGCATGGGCCACCGGGTCCTGGGGAGCCTGCGGCTGCAGGCGCCCGGGGAGGAACAGGCTGCTGAAAAAACTGCCGATATAGCCACCGCCGCTGACCGTGGACAGGTAGTCGATGCGCGACAGCAGGCTGTGTTCGCGTGCGCCCGCAGGCTGTGGTTGCGCCACGACGGGGGCCGGAGCCCGGGCCATGGCCTGCAGCACCCCAAGGCCGAAGGTTGCACTGCGAATGCCGCCACCGGACAGTGCCAGCCCCCAGTTGCCCCGGCCGGGTGCGCCGGTTTCGGGGGCTTCCTGTTGCAGGCTCTGGCGCCTGAAGCGGATGCGTTGGTGCTCGATCTGGTACGAGGTGTCGGCAGAGGTCATGGGCCTTCCTTGGAATCGGGTGTGAGGCACGAGCCAGGGGGAGTGCCAGGCCGGGTGCCCCGGCAAGCGACCGGCAGAATACCGGATGCCGCGGCCCTGATGTGCAGCGCAGAGCGTTCGGCGTCTTTCGGCAAGTGTTTTTTTTAGCCGCGTGCCAGGGGCGCCGGGGCATGTGGCGGCTGCAATTGCGCAGGGGCTTCCATGCGCCTTGTGCATGAAAAAAATGGTCCTGGTTATAACGTTAGATTTTATTCATATAAATGGACATAAGCTTTAGCCGCTATGCTGCCGCCAGTTTTTGACCTGGCCGCGTGATTTGTAGGGCTTTATTGATGGATGTGGGTAACTTCGGTTTTGTAGTCGCGGGCCTGGTAGTGGGTTTCATCGTAGGCATGACGGGTGTGGGGGGCGGTTCGCTGATGACCCCGATCCTGCTCTGGTTCGGCATCAACCCGGCCACGGCCGTGGGCACCGACCTGCTGTACGCGGCCATCACCAAATCCGGTGGGGTGCTGGTGCACCAGAAGAACCGCAACATCGACTGGCGCATCACCGGCTGGCTGACCCTGGGCAGCGTGCCGGCGGTGGCGCTGACCCTGTGGTTCCTGAAGAATCTCGACACCGACCCCCAGGCCCTGAACGCGGTGATCAAGCAGGGGCTGGGGTTCGTCCTGCTGCTCACGGCCCTGGCCATTGTCTTCAAGAAGAAACTCATGGCCTTCGCCCAGCGCCATGGCAGCGACTACCAGCCCAGCCCCGGCGGGCTCAATGGCCTGACCGTGGTCACCGGGGTGATCCTGGGCACCATGGTTGCCTTGACCTCCATCGGCGCCGGTGCACTGGGCACCGTGGCGCTGTTCATCCTCTATCCGTTCCTGGCCACCAAGCGCCTGGTGGGCACTGAAATCGCCCACGCCGTACCCCTTACCCTGGTGGCAGGCCTGGGCCACGCCAGCATGGGCAACATGGACTGGCACCTGCTGGGTTTCCTGCTGATGGGCTCGTTGCCCGGGATCTGGATCGGCAGCCACATGACCGGGCGCATTTCCGACGAGATCCTGCGCCCGTGCCTGGCGGTCATGCTGTTTTCCATTGGTTACAAGCTGGCCTTCTGAAACCTGGCGCGGTGTTTCAGCTGCGCCGATACAGCGCTAGAAACCCCGCCAGCGCCAGCATCGCCGCACCGCAGCATTGATTGAGCCGGCGCATGCCGCTGGCGGTCAGGAACTTCGCCGCCTGCACGCCACCCGCGGCGTACAGCCCCATCACCAGCACCTCCACCACCGCAGTGACCAGCGCCAGAGTGGCGTACTGGATGAGGACCGGCTGGGCGGGGTCGACGAACTGCGGCAGGAACGCGGTGAAGAACAGCAGCACCTTGGGGTTGGTCATGGCCACCGAGAAGCTGCGCCGGAACACCTCGACGCGCCGTGACCCGGCCTGCACCTGCTGGGCTCCGAGGGCCTGGGGCGCACTGCGCCAGAGCTGGATGCCGAGCCAGGCCAGGTAGCACACCCCGAGCCATTTCAAGGCCATGAACAACTGCTGCGAGGCCATCAGCATGGCCCCCAGCCCGAGGCCCACGGCAGCGATGATCAGCACATCCGAAAGCGCCGCACCGGCCATGCCTACCGCCACCAGTTGGCGATTGCGCGAGGTGCCGTTGGCCATGGCCAGGAGTGAGGTCGGCCCGGGAATCAGGGCACCGATAAAACAGCTGGAGGTGTAGAGCAGCAAGGTGGTGGTATTCATCGCGCGGTTCTCGGCGGGCAGGTGGCAATGCCGGTGCAGAATGCCCCAGGCCGGCGCGGGTTTAAAGGCATTCGCCGGGCACTTTGGCCGCCGTTGTCGAATCAGCGTTGCCGGTTGCCAACTTCTGCGGATCCACGGGGTCAGTTATCCTGCGCTGGCCATTGGATGGCAGTGTTGCCTTTTTCCTTTTCTGTGATGTGTTCATGACTACTTCCCCACCTCGTGGTGCAGCGCCCAAGACCTCCCGCGGCGGCGAGATCGGTGCTGCAATCCGTCGCTTCGACTGGTCGCAGACCGCGGTGGGCCCTCGTGAAGGCTGGCCCGGCCTGCTGCGCAGTACCTTGAGCCAGATGCTCGAGTCCCCGGAGAGCCTGTACCTGCTGTGGGGGCCGCAGATGCAGTTCTTCTTCAACGATGCCTACCGCCCGGTCCTCGGCCCGCGCCTGGCCAATGCCCTGGGGCAGACCATCCAGACCCTCTGGGCCGATGCCTGGCCGGATGTCCAGCCGATGGTGGAGCAGGCGTTTCTCGGTTACTCCTGCCGCCACGAAGACCTGCCGGTGAACATGCAGCGCTACCCTGGCGAAGAGCTGACCTGGTGGTCGTTCTCCATGAGCCCGGTGTATGACGAGGACGACGAACAGGTGCTCGGAGTGCTGTGCCACACCGTGGAGACCACCGATCGCGTGCTGCTGGCCCGGCACGCCCGGCAGACCGAGGCGCACCTGCGCGAAACCCGCGAGCTCAATACCCGGGTGCTGGCCGCCAGCAACGACTGCATCAAGGTGCTGGACCTCGATGGCCAGCTGTCGTTCATGAGCGAAGGTGGCCTGCGGGTCATGGAGGTCAGTGATTTCAATGCGGTGCGGGGCTGCCCCTGGCCGGATTTCTGGCAGGGCCAGGGCCACCAGGAGGCCCGGGATGCCATTGCTGCCGCGCGCCAGGGCCGCTCGGCGCGGTTCCAGGGCGCCGCCGACACCCTCCAGGGGCGCACCAAATGGTGGGATGTGCAGGTTACGCCGATGCTCGACGCGGCCGGCCAGCCGGAGAAGATCCTCTGCATTTCCCGGGACATCAGCGCCACCCGCGAGGCGCAGGAGGAACTGCGGCGGCTCAATGAGTCTCTGGAGCAGCGGGTCCAGGAGCGTACCCAGGAGCGCGACCGGATCTGGCAGCTGTCCACGGACCTGATGCTGGTGGCGGACTTCAATGGCCGCATCGTCGCCGTCAACCCGGCCTGGACCCAGCTCCTGGGCTGGCAGCGCGAGGAACTGGAAGGCAGCAGTTTCTACGATTTCATCCACCCCCAGGACAGCCTGGCCGCAGCGGGGGCGGCGGCCGATCTGTCCCGGGGCGAGAGCTTTTCGCGCTTCGAGAACCGCTTTCGCCACCGCGACGGTTCCTATCGCTGGATGGCCTGGAGCGCCGTGCCGGACCCGCACCACATTCACGCCGTGGGCCGTGACATGCAGGCCGAGCGCGAGGCCGCCCAGGCGCTGCGCAAGACCGAGGACATCCTGCGCCAGGCGCAGAAGATGGAGGCGGTGGGGCAACTGACCGGTGGCGTGGCCCACGACTTCAACAACCTGCTGACGGTGATCCGTTCTTCCACCGACCTGTTGCGCCGCAACCTCAGCGAAGAGCGCCGGCAGCTGTACATCAAGGCGATTTCCGACACCGTCGACCGCGCCAGCAAGCTCACCGGCCAGCTCCTGGCGTATGCCCGCCAGCAGAACCTGCGCCCGGAGACCTTCGACGTCGGCGCCAGCGTGCAGTTGCTGGCGCAGATGATCAATCCACTGATCGGCGCCTGCATCGAACTGCGTATCGAGTTGCCGCAGCAGCCTTGCTACATCCACGCCGATGCCGGCCAGTTCGACACGGCGCTGATCAATATGGCGGTCAATGCCCGGGATGCCATGCAGGGCGAAGGCTTGCTGGTGGTGGCTGTGGAGCGGGTGGCGCAGATTCCCCCCAGTGCCAGCCAGGGTGCCCAGGCCGGGGACTTTGTCGCGGTATCCCTGACTGATACCGGCGCCGGCATCGACCCCCAGCAGATCGAACGGATCTTCGAACCCTTCTTCACCACCAAGGAGGTGGGCAAGGGCACCGGCCTGGGCTTGTCCCAGGTGTTCGGTTTCGCCCAGCAATCGGGCGGCGGCCTGGCGGTGCACAGCCAGCCGGGGCAGGGCACGTGCTTTACCCTGTACCTGCCGCGCGCGGAGGCCCTGGCCGGCTTGCCGACGCCAACCCAGGCGGTGGTGCCCATGATCGACGGCCAGGGCATGACCCTGCTGGTGGTGGAGGACAATCCCGAAGTCGGTGTGCTGCTGGCCCAGTCCCTGAACGAGCTGGGCTACCAGACCGAATGGGCCACCAGCGCGGCGGAGGCCCTGCGCCGCCTGGGCGAGGAGCGGACCCGATTCCAGGCGGTGTTTTCCGATGTGGTGATGCCGGGCATGAGCGGTATCGAACTGGCCAGCCGGATCCGTTGCGACTACCCGCGGTTGCCGGTCATCCTCACCAGCGGCTACAGCCCGGCCCTGGCCCAGGGCCAGACCCGGGAATTCGTATTCCTGCAAAAGCCCTACTCGGTGGCGGAACTGGCCCTGGCCCTGAGCGCGGCGATCGGCCAGCCCGAGGTGCCGTAGGCACCCGTTTCAACTCAGGCTGGCTTCGATCACCAGGACATTGGCGCTGGCGGTGCGCACGTTAAAGCAACGCGTGGGGCTGATGGTGGAGCCTGCTTCGATCAGCACTTCCTGTTCATGTTCCATGCCGGCGCCGCCTTTGCGATAGACCACGGCCTTGCGGTTGCCGTAGGGCGCGCTGAGGATCCAGATCGCCGGGGCTGGGTTGGGGGCCGGGAGCAGGTCGTTGTACGCATGCCAGGCGGCAATCTGCGGGCACAAAGAGGTCGAGAGCGGTTTGTTGGTGACGAAGGTTGCTACCTCGCTCGGGCGGCAGGAACCACCGTGGAACAGCACCTGGCCGGGGGCGATAAACCGTCCGAAGTGCCTGACCTCGGTATTCAAGGTGTCCGCAGTGAACTTGCCAGATGCTCTTTGATACTCCTTGAGCGGTGCGGAATCCTTGAGGTAGGGCATGGCCGCCTTGGTTTGCCTGAGCTGGGGGTGCACTTGGAGTTGGCGGCGGAATTCGTTGACCACGCCCGAACCGCCGTAGTGGCCCAGGGTATGCAGCACAAAGTCCCTGGCGTTACGCACGGTCTGTTGCACGCCCAAGGGCCGGGTTGGCCAGTTGTTCTTCAGCGCGGCCTCGTGATACAGCCGTTCCCGCTCATCCGGAGGGCTGTCGCTGATGGGGTAGAGGTCGATCAAGGGAAGGTGGGTCATGGGGGGCTGGCCTGGTACTCATCCGCGGCGGGCGGCGGGCAAATAGTCGCCAAGCCTCTGCTGCAGAGGCTTGGGCGCAGGAGTCTTGCATGCTTGCCGGGCCCCGGCAATGGTTCGCGCGGCCCGGGTTCAGCTGGCCTTGCTGAACCATTCCTGGGCCGAACGCCACAGGCACACGCCGAGAAAGTAGGCCGAGGCTGCCAGCCACAAGCCCATGATCGGCGGGCTGTGCAGCGGGTGGCTGAGGATCAGCAATGCGCCGCTGAGCAGCCAGACGAAGGTCACGATGATGTTCAGCCCCATCCACTTGCGTACCCGGAACGGATGCAGGAACTGCACCCGGGTGGCGGTCAGCAGGGCCAGGGCGAAGATGCTCAGCAGGCTCAGCCAGGGGCCGGGCTCGATCAGATAGAAGCACAGGGCGACCACGTTCCAGGCCGCGGGAAAGCCCTGGAAGTAGTTGTCGTGGCTCTTCATGTTGACGTTGCAGAAACACAGCAGCGACGACAGCAGGATCAGCGAGGTGGCCAGCAGCGCGCTGTATTCCGGCAGGGGAATGTAGCGGTAGATGAACAGCGCCGGGATGAACACATAGGTCAGGTAGTCGATCACCAGGTCCAGCACCGAGCCGTCGATGTTGGGCAGCACCGAGCTGGTCTTGACCTTGCGCGCCAGGGAGCCGTCGACGCCATCCACCAGCAGCGCCACCCCCAGCCATAGCAGGCAGGCCTTGGGCTGGTTGTCGAACAGTGCCAGGGTGGCGAGCAAGGCACTGACCACCCCGGTGGCGGTGAAGCCATGGGCGCCCCAGGCTTTGATTCTGGCGATCTGCAGGGTCGATATCACGGACGTTTCTCCAGCGGCTGTGGTGCCCGGGCGATGTCCGGCGCAGCAGCGCCGGCAAGCCTGGCCAGGTTGCAGTTATCGACCGGAAAGCCTGGCAGAAGGTTCAGCGCGAACCTTGAATCAGGCCCGGCGCCGCAAGCGCCGGGCCAGTGGCTGGCCTGGCCCGAGTGCGCGGTCGAGGGGGCTGGTTTGAGTCTAGGCGCCACTCTGGACGAGGCAACAGAAAAAACGCCACGTGACCGAAGGTCAGGTGGCGTTGCGGGCAGGCGCAGGCACCGGAGGGGCTGCCGGGTTGATTACTTCCCGGTCTCCAGGGCCGTGAGGATGGCGTGGGCGGCCTTGATCCGTTCCTCGTTGGGGTAGTTCTTGTTGGCCAGCAGGACAATGCCGATCTGCTGGCTCGGCACGAACACTACATAGGCGCCGAAACCGCTGGTGGAGCCGGTCTTGTTGTACAGCGCGTCGGCCTTGGGGGCTGCGGCCGGGGTCAGCCATTGCACCGGGTGCGGCTCAAGGGCCATGGCCGATGAGTTGCCCGCCAGCAGGCGCGCCAGGGGCACCGGGTAGGCGTAGCGCTCCCAGCCCAGGCCCTGGGTCATGTCGCCAACCTGGTAGTAGCCGCTCTGGGTCGCCACCATGGCTTGTTGCAGGGGGCGGTCGAACTGGCCCGGTTGCAGGTTGCCGGCAATGAATTGCAGCAGGTCCGGGGCGCTGGTCTTGACCCCGTAGGCTTCGGCGTCCAGCGGCCCGGGGCTGAGGCGGATCGGCCGGTTCTGCTTGTCGTAGCCCTGGGCGTAGTGCCCCAGCTGGTCCTTGGGCAGATGGATGTAGCTGTGCTTGAGGCCGAATTTGGGAAACAGCGTCTGCTCCATCAGCCGGTCGAAGGGCTGGCCCAGGCTGCGGGCGGCCAGGTAGCCGAGCAGGCCGATGCTGGGGTTGGAATACTGGCGCTGGGTGCCGGGGCTGAAGGTGGGTTTCCAGGTGTTGTAGTAGTCCAGGGTCTTGTCTTCACCCTGCACCTCGTCGGGGAACTGCAAGGGCAGGCCACCGGCGGTGTAGGTGCCCAGCTGCAGCAGGCTGATGCCGTCGAAGGCACTGCCGCGCAGGGCCGGCAGGTACTGGCTGGCGTGGTCCTCAAGGGCCAGCTTGCCGCTGGCCTGGGCGTAGCCGGCGAGGGTGGCGGTGTAGGTCTTGCTCACCGAACCCACCTCGAACAGAGTGTCGTTGTCCACCGGCTGTTGATTGTCCTTGGAGGCAACCCCGTAGTTAAAGTAATGTCGCTTGCCGTTGGCGATGATCGCCACCGCCATGCCGGGAATGCCCTGCTGGTGCATCAGCGGGCGGATGGTGGCGTCCACGGTGGTTTTCAGAGCGCTGTCCGCGGTGGTCTCGGCGAAGGCGCTGGAGGCGCCCAGTAGCAGTGCGCAGGCGCTGATGACGCTTAGTCCGGTCAAGGTTGTGTGCCGCATGATTGGTTGGTTTCCCTGGGTTCTGGTTATGTACGCCGCGTTTGTCCCAGCGGCTTTGCGGCCCCGGCGTTCTTCGTGGGAACGCTCCAGGCGGCCTGCCCGCGAAGCCTTCCTGGCACAGGAGGGCGTGGCCGGTGCTGCGCGAGCGAGGCCAATGTAGGCAGTTTAGGGCAGATCGACAAACGACCATATTTCGCACGAGCCATTAGAAAAACTAGGGAATGCCCATGCTCCGTCCCCATCTGCCCCTGAATGCGCTGCGGGCTTTCGAAGCCTCGGCGCGGCACTTGAGTTTCACCCGTGCGGCCATCGAGCTGTGCGTGACCCAGGCGGCGGTCAGCCACCAGGTCAAGAGCCTGGAGGCCCAGCTCAACGTCACCCTGTTCAAGCGCCTGCCCAGGGGCCTGATGCTCACCAGCGAAGGCGAGACCCTGCTGCCGGTGCTGCGCGAATGCTTCGACCGCATCGCCCAGACCCTGGGACGATTCGAGGGTGGGCACTATCGTGAAGTGCTGACGGTGGGCGCGGTGGGCACCTTCGCCGTGGGCTGGCTGCTGCCGCGGCTGGAGGACTTCCAGGCACGCCATCCCTATGTCGACCTGCGCCTGAGCACCAACAATAACCGGGTGGACGTGGCGGCGGAGGGCCTGGACTATGCCATCCGCTTTGGCACCGGGGCCTGGCACGGCATCGAGGCGCTGGCGTTGTTGCAGGCGCCACTGTCGGTCTTGTGCGTGCCGGAACTTGCCCGCCAGTTGCACAGCCCGGCGGACCTGCTGGGGCAGACCTTGCTGCGCTCCTACCGCACCGACGAATGGCCGCAGTGGTTCCAGGCGGCGGGGCTGGGGGCCAACAGCCTGTTGCCCCAGAGCGTGGTCTTCGACTCGTCCCTGGGCATGCTCGAAGCGGCGCTGCAAGGCCTGGGCGTGGCCCTGGCGCCGCCCTTGATGTTCCAGCGCCAGTTGGCCAGTGGCGCGGTGGTGCAGCCCTTCGACATCGGCATTGTCACCGGCAGCTACTGGCTGACCCGCCTGCAATCCCGGGCCGAAACTCCGGCCATGGGCGCGTTCAAGGCCTGGCTGCTGGAAGCGGTGGCCGGCTAGCCATCAATAGCGCCAATGCCCCGGTGTCCAGACCCACTGGCCGGCGTGCCAGCGGTAATGCCCGGCAACCCAGTGATAGCTCGGCGCCGGCGCCATCGGAATCACCTCGACAATGGGCGGCGGCGGTGGCGGCCGGCGAGGATGGGCCGGGGCCACCACGCAGCCTGCCAGGGTGGTGCCAAGCAAGGTGGCGATGAGAATGCTTTGGATCGTACGAAGCATGGGCGGTTTCCTGAGGGGGGCAGTGGGCCCGCGGCCATCGCGGGCGGTTGAGGGTTGAACGTGGCCCGGGGCGAAATCCGTCGCCGGGCCTTCAATCTCTATTGGCTGCGCGGTTTTTCCCCGGGCCCCGCAGGTACATGGCGTCCACCAGTTGCTGGCGCTCCTTGAGCGACAGGCTGCCGGCAAAGTCGGCCAGGACCTCGTCGACCCGGGCCCGCAGGGCGATGTCGGCATCCCGGGACTTGCCCAGTTGGGCATCCAGGGCATTGCGGTCCAGTGGTTCGGCCCCCAGTTCACGCACCACCGCCTGGCGCGCCTCGCGCCCGGCGATGATCAGCGGCTGGCTGTCGATGCGAGTCTGGCGCAGCAACTGGCGCAACTGGCGCCGGCGCTCTTCCGGCATCTGCGCCATGGCCTGGCGCAGGCCGTGCTGGGGTACCGCCAGGGCCTGGGCCGGCTTGGGGTGGCCAAGCCACTGATAGAGGCCGCCGGCCACGCCGCCGATCAGGAACACGTTGATCAGCAGCGACAGCACCAGGCAGGTTTTCAGCGCACGCATGGACAGGCTCACTGTTCGGCCTCCTCGGCATTGATGCTCAGGACGAATTCCGCGTCGCTCTGGTCGAACACGCTGGGCAGGGCCTCGGCGGAGGTCGACAGCGGCAGGCTCAGGGCCACCGCAAGCATGCCGGCGGCGACTCCGGTAAGGCCGACCCCGACCCAGCCCAGGGAGGCCAGCCAGCCGGCGTAGCGGCTCCAGAACGGCGCGCCGGGCTGCTGCGCGGCGGCGATGATGCGCTGGGCCAGGGCCGGGCTCGGTGCGGGCACCTGGTAGCGGTCCAGCTGGCTGTCGAGCCAGTGCGCCTGGCGCAGGGCTGCCACGGCCTGGGCATCACCGCAGTAGAGCAGGGCCTGGGCGGCGGCGCGTTCAGCGCTGGGCCAGCGTTGCAGGTCGGCGCCATAGGCGTCGGCTAGGTGCACGAAGCGTTCGGGGGTCATGGTTTTCTCCTTCCTGAGAGGTCCGCGCCGGGGGCCTCGGCGAGGTGGCTGCGCAGGTTGCGCCGGGCCCGCGACAGCAGGCTTTCCAGGGCTTCGACGCTGATCTGCATCAGCGCCGCGGCCTCGGTGTTGGACAGTTCCTGGTAGTACTGCAGGACGATCGCCTCGCGCTGGCGATCCGGCAGTTGGTCCAGGGCCTGGGCCATGCGCCGGCTCTGCGCGCTGGCCTCCAGTTGTTCATCGGGCGCCGGGCGGGTGTCCAGGGCCTCGCAGGCGTGCTCGCTATCGACCGGCACATGTTCCTTGCGCCGGCGCAGGCGGTCGTAGCACAGGTTCAGCGCCACCCGGTGCAACCAGGTGTCGAACCGTGCCTGTTCGCTGCGCCAGCTGGCGGCCTGTTTCCAGATCCGCAGAAAGCTCTCCTGGGCGATGTCCCGGGCTTCGTCGGCATCCCCCAGCAGCCGGCTGGCCAGGGCCAGCAGGCGCGGCAGCTTGCGCGTGACCATTTCCTTCACGGCCTGCGCGTCGTTGTTGCCGATGCGTTTGAGCAACTCCAGATCCGGGTCGGTTTCGTTCAAGTGGGCAAGTCTCGGTGCGCTAACGGGGTAGTCCAGGGCATCACGGCATCAGCGCACCCAGCGGCCTTCGACCCAGTACCAGCGCGGCCCATGGGCCTGCCAATGGCCGGGCATCCAGTGCCCGCGCTGCATCACCGGTTGCCAGTGGCCGGGCACCCAGACGTAGCCGTGCCCGCGCCAGCGCCAGTTGCCGCGGTCCCAGGCGTAGCCGGGGCGGGCCACCGGCATCGGCTCATAGCGCATGGGCGGTGGTGCCTGCTGGATGATGATGGTTTCGGCATAGGAGGGCGTGCTTGCCAGCGCACCAAGTGCCAGGGGGATCAGCAGCAATGTGCGCAGACGCAGCAGGGAACGGACAAGCTTCATGATGACTCCTTCAGGCCTGCGTTCGCTGATGAACGCAGCTGATGGGTTCAACGATAGATGGGCTGGGAATCCGTCGCGGGCAAATGAAATTTTTATCCGCTCCCGGTTCAACCCCGGTTCAGCTGGCGGGGGCAGGGCGCGGGCAGCGGCGGCTGGAAATATTTGTGCAGGGGCGGCGACGGATCTCTGCGCGCTGCGCCGTTGAATCAGTAACCGTGCAGCCACGGCTGGCGATGGTCGCCAGCGGCGCTTGCCGGTCGTATCACTGAACCCATGAGGAATTCACCATGTCCCGTCGCATTGCACTGCTGATTGTCATGGCCACCATGCTCTCCCTGGGCGGTTGCGTGGTTTACCCCGGGCACTACCACGGCTGCTGCTATCGCTATGGCTACTACCGCTAGGGCGCTGGGATGAAGAGCGGTGTGCCCCGCGGTTCTTGGCTAACCCCCAGGGGCCCGGCACAATCCTCGACCTTGCAGGGCTTGCCTGGCCGTCAGACGGATGGCGGGCATGGCCCGATGCCGTGGAGGAAGGTGGATGCCCGTCTTGAACGAACAGGATCAGCCCGAGGATCCGGATGCGATTGCGCGCCCGGTGTGCGCCTTGCGCATCTCGACTCAGGAACAGCGCTGGGAGCGGCCGTGGCACAGCCACCGCAAGGCCCAGCTGCTGTTCCCATTGTCCGGCGTGCTCAGTTGCGAGAGCGCCGAGGGCCTGTGGCTGGCCCCGCCGCAATGCGCGGTATGGATCCCCAGCGCCACCGACCATCGGGTCCAGGGGTTGGAGAACGCCCTGGGCTATTGCCTGTTCGTCGAACCCGAGCATGCCCGCTCACTGCCGCAGGCCTGTTGCACCCTGGCAGTATCGCCCCTATTGCAGGAGCTGCTGCAACGCTGCGCGCAATTGCCCTATCTCTATGACCAGCAGGGTGCCGAGGGGCGGCTGATGGCCGTGGCCCTGGACGAGCTGGCGGCGGCGCCCCGGGAGCAGATCCACCTGCCCATGCCCCGGCATGAACAGTTGCGGCGCCTGGCCGGGCAGATCCTTGAACAGCCGGAACGCCGCCTGAGCCTTGGGCAATGGGCCGAGCAGATCGGCCTCAGCGAACGCAGCCTGAGCCGTCTGATTGTGGCCGAGACCGGCCTGAGCTTCGGCCGCTGGCAGCGCCAGTTGCACATTCTTCTGGGGCTCAAGCAATTGGGCCGGGGCGACTCGGTGGAACGGGTCGCGCTGACCCTGGGCTATGACAGCGCCAGCGCCTTTATCCGCATGTTCAAGAAAGCCGTCGGCCAGCCGCCGGGGCGCTTCTTTGCCGAACGCCGCCAGGCCCTGGAGCACGACCTACCCCTGTAGCCGCCGAGCCCGCGAGGCTGCGCAAAGGCTCGCAGGGCCTTGCTTGACGAACACCAGCGCCTTCAAGGCCACCACGGCCACCTCCATCACTGCGGTCGTTTGGCCGGATTGATCAATAACTTGTCAATCTCGGCTGATGCGGACAGGTTCATACCGGAAGATGATAACCATTCTTGTTTGTCAGCTTTCTTGAGGTGTTCCCATGTACTTCGATCATCAGCATTTTCCCCTGGTCTGGATGCGCCCCGCCAAAGGCGCCGGGCAGCCGGGAGTCGAGCCGTTCCAGCAGTTGGAGGCGTTGATGCAGCGCGGTCAGGCCTTCGTCCTGATGAGCGATGCCATGCCCGATCCTGCGCAGCGCAACACCGAGCAGAGCAAGGCATTGCTCAAGCAGGGGGCGTTATGGATGAAACGCAACAAGGCGGCGATCCGTCGCTGGATCAAGGCCATGATCGTCATCGCCCCGGAGCCCGAGGCCCAGGCCGGGGTCGAGGCCTTTGCCGATACCTATGAAAAGTTCTGGGGTTATCCGCTGTTGCACAGTGCCTCGCCGCTGGCGGCCGCCAGCCTGGCCCAGCAACTGCTGGCGCCACCGCGCAGCAACCGGCACAACTGGTGAGGGCGGGGCGGCGGCCCCTAGCCACGCAGGTGTTCGGGGAGGTTGGCGCTGATCACCTTGCCCATGCTGATCCGCGGTTCGACCTGATAGCCCAGGGCCTGGTAGAAGCTTTGCACGGCGGCGTTGCTGCTGAGGATCTGCAGGTTGATCTTCAGGCAGCCGCGGCCCTGCAGGGCTTGTTCGCCATGACGCACCAGGGCCCGGCCAGTGCCGAGCCGGCGCTGTTGCGGGTCCACCGCCAGGGCGTAGAGCCAGCCGCGGTGGCCGTCATAGCCGGCCATCAGGGTGCCTATGACCTGTCCTTGGTCCAGGGCGACGAAGAACAGAGCGTCATCCACTGCGAGCTTGCGGTCGATGGCCAGGCTCGGGGTGTTGTGGGCCGTGTCGTAGCCGAAGCTGCGGTTCCACAGGTCGATCACGGGCTGGCGATGGTGGGGGTTGCTGTATTCGACGATCTGGATCATGGCGTGGCTCGCTAAAGTGTGGGAGCACAGAAGGGCGGGTTTCAGTCCTGATGGCCGGGCCAGGTTTCGGTGGGGAAATAGGCCTCCAGCCCCGGTTCCTTGTGGTCCACCCCGTCCCGGGTCCAGTAGCAGCTCAAGCGTGAGTAGTTGTCCAGGTCGCCGCGCACCAGGCAGGTGGCGTTGTGCCCCGGCCAGCTGAAACGCAGCACATCGGCCTCGGCCATGGTGGCCCGTTCCACTTTGCCGGTGGCGGTGGTGGTCTTGCCGTCGATGGTCTTGACCAGGGTCAGGGCCTGGTTCTCGTAGCGGATCACCGCGGTGCCCGAATAGGTCGGCCCGCCATCGGGCTCCTTGCCGATCAGCATGAACTGGCCGGGCACCATGCTGTAGTAGATGTGAAGGTCCTGGTCCTGCTTGGGGGCGGCCTGGGCGGCAAGGCTGGCCAGCAGCAGGCCGAGGAGGGGCGCGCGGCGGGAGAAATACGGCATTGATGCTCACTCCTGTTGAGGCGGTGGGGCATGATTCCAGACTTGGCCCTGCAGATAAATGCCCGGGCTCTAGCGATGTTCGATGACCAGGATCGCCGTGGTGTCGGCCTCCAGGGCTTCGAACACGTGGGGCAGGTCGGCGCTGTAGCGGATGTAGTCGCCGGCCTCCAGGCTCACCGGGCTGTCCGCAGGCCCGGCCAGGGCCCGCCCGCTGCAGATCACCAGGTGTTCCACGGTGCCCGGCAGGTGGGCCTTGGACTGGCGCGCCTGGCCGGGTTGCGCCTTCAGGCGATACAGGTCGCGCTGCGCCCCCGGCGGGCAGTCATCGAGCAGGGTCGCCGCGTAGTGGGCATCCTCGGCATGGGCGGTGGTGCCTTCGTGGGCACGGATGACTTTCAGCTGATGCGCCGGTTGCTGGAAAAACCGCGTCACCTGCAAGCCCATGGCCTGGGCTAGGGCCCACAGGGTCTCGATGCTCGGGTTACCCAGCCCGGCTTCCAGCTGGGACAGGGTGGACTTGGCCACCGCAGCCCGCTTGGCCAGTTCCGAAACGGAGAAACCAGCGTTCAGGCGCTCGCGCTTGATGGCCATGGCCAGCAGGCCGATGGGCGACAGGGAGGTTGGGTCGTTCGTTTTATCGTTCATATCTCTATTAAATCATCCTTGATTCTCTTGACGCAGATAAATTTCGCCGTTCATTATATCGGTTAATTGTTCGGTATAAATAAAAAAAGGGCGCCGAGATGAACCGATTGTACAAGGCGGGCCCATGGGCCTGAGCCTGCGCCTGATGGTCATTCCGTACCACGAAATCTACCTGGCCGTGCATTGCCTGGCCCACCTGCAACAGTGCCTGGGGGACTGGCTGGTGGCGGGGCAGACTCACCTGTTTGTCGAGTCGCCGCGCTGGTACAGCCGCTAGGGCCGACCGCCGGCGCGAGGTGGGCGGTGAATCCATTGCCTGCATTAATGCGAAGCATTACTATTCACGCCCCACTTCCCCAGCGCCCCGCGATGACAGCCAAGCCGCCCCGCAGACCAGGCTTTTTCGAGCACTACGAAGAGTTGATCGGCACCTGGACCCGGCGCTTGCGCAATCGCCAGCAGGCCGAGGACCTGGCCCACGACACCTTTGTCCGGGTGCTGGAATCCGATGCCGCCACGGTGCAGCAGCCGCGCGCCTACCTGCATCAGACCGCGCGCAATATCGCCGTGGATGCCTTTCGCCGAGAAGACCGGCGCGGTGCCCTGGAAGAACAGGGGGTCCACCTCAGCGTGTCGCCCAGCGGCGACCCGGAGCATTTCATGCACGCGATCCAGTTGGCCGATTCCATCGAACGGGCGCTTGGCGAGTTACCGGTCAACTGTCGCAAGGTGTTTGTCTGGCAGAAGATCGAGGGCCTGACCCAGGCCGAGATCGCCGAGCGCCTGGGGCTGTCAAAGAACATGGTGGAAAAGTATATGATCCGCACCCTGCGGCATCTGCGCGACCGTCTGGACGGGTCGGCCCCATGATCAGTCGTGGCGATTTCTCACCCTCTGCCAAACAGGAATTTGCATGATGGACAGCCGCGATTGCGCCAGCGCGCAGGCCAGGATTCGTGACGAGGCGGCGGCCTGGTTCACGCGGCTGCAGGAGCCCGAGGTGAGCCCGGAGCAGCAACTGCGGTTCCAGCAGTGGCTGGCCGAGGATCCGCAGCACCGGCACGAGTTTCAGTTGCTCGAAGCCCTGTGGGCGGCCACCGACCTGGTGCCCAGGGCGCGCCTGCAAGCGCTGTGCGCCACCCCGCCGGCCAAGGCCCGGCGGCGCCCGCTGCTGCGCTTTGCCCTGGCTGCCGGGGTGGCGACGCTGGCCTTGGGCCTGGGGCTGTTCAGTGGCCTCAACCAGCCGGTTTCCTACAGTGCGCAATTCGTGACCGCCCTGGGCGAGCGCCGCCATGTGGCCTTGCCCGATGGCTCGCAGATCGACCTGAACAGCCGCAGCCACCTGCAGGTGCGTTATGCCAGGAACCAGCGGCTGATCAAGCTGGTGGAAGGCGAAGCCCTGTTCAACGTCGAGCACGACACGGATCGGCCCTTCGTGGTGGCGGCGGGAGCGGGCAAGGTCACGGTCACCGGCACCCGCTTCGATGTGCGCCGCGATGAGCGCCAGACCCGGGTGGCGGTGGAGCAGGGCCGGGTCAAGGTGCAGGGGCGCGACGCCGCGGCGGATGATTTCATTGCCCTGACCCCGGGCCAGGGCACCCATGTCGATGAGCACGGCAAGGTGGCTCAGGCCTACGCGGTGAACCCCGAGGCGCTCACGGCCTGGCGCAGCGGCAAGCTGGTATTCAACAACGCCTCCCTGGCCGAGGTGGTGGCCGAAGTCTCGCGTTATCGCGAACAGCCCCTGCGGGTGGCCAGCGCCGCAGTGGGTGAGCTGCGCCTGACCAGCGTGTTCAAGTCCGACGACACCCAGGCCCTGCTCAAGGCCCTGCCGAGCATCCTGCCGGTGGAGGTGCGGACCCTTGCCGACGGTAGCCAGGAAATTTTTTCACGTTAGATTCAGGTTTTTTTTCAGTTCATCGTCTTCTTGTCCAACTGCAACTGGTTTGCATTAACAGACGCACCTTTGTGTGATCGACAGGACTGCCGCCGACGTGAAAAAAATAGCCGTTTCTCCCGCCGTATCCCCGTTGCCCGCGCGCTGCTGGCTGCCCCTGGCCCTGGCCCTGGCGGTCAGTGCGGCCTTGCCCCAGGCCCAGGCCGGGCAAGCCGCCGCCATTCACATCCAGGCCCAGCCGCTGGGCCAGGCCCTGAGCCAGTTGGGCCTGCAGACCTCGTTGCAGGTGTTCTTCAGCCCCGAGCTGGTGGCCGGCAAGCAGGCCCCGGCGGTGGACGGCAACCTGTCCCCGGAACAGGCCCTGGGCCAGTTGCTCCAGGGCAGTGGCCTGCAATACCGGATCGACGGCGGTTCGGTGACCCTGAGCCCGGCTCCGGCAGCCACGGGCGGTGCCCTGGAACTGGGCACCAGCAGCATCAGCGTGGTGGGCGACTGGCTGGGCGATGCCGATGTGCAAAAGGTCCAGAACCACCCCGGTGCACGTACGGTGATCCGCCGTGAGGCCATGGTGGAGCAGGGCGCGATGAACGTCGGCGACGTGCTGCGCCGGGTGCCCGGGGTGCAGGTCCAGGATGCCAACGGCACCGGTGGCAGCGATATTTCCCTGAACGTCGGCGTGCGCGGCCTGACCTCGCGCCTGTCGCCGCGCTCCACGGTGCTGATCGACGGCGTGCCGGCGGCCTTTGCACCCTATGGCCAGCCGCAGTTGTCCATGGCGCCGATTTCCTCCGGCAACCTGGACAGCATCGATGTGGTGCGCGGCGCCGGTTCCGTACGCTACGGGCCGCAGAACGTCGGCGGGGTGATCAACTTCGTGACCCGGGCGATTCCGGAAAAGGCCACCGGGGAAATCGGCACCACCCTGGAAACCTCACGGCAGGGCGGCTGGAAGCACATCGACACGGCTTTCCTTGGCGGCACTGCGGACAACGGCCTGGGGGTGGCGCTGCTGTATTCCGGGGTCAACGGCAATGGCTACCGCGAGGGCAACAACGGCAACGACATCGACGACGTGATCCTCAAGACCCACTGGGCACCCACCGAGCAGGACGAGTTCTGGTTCAACCTGCATTACTACGACGCCACCGCCGACATGCCCGGCGGCCTGACCCAGAAGCAGTACGACGCCAAGCCCTACGACTCCGATCGCGACTGGGACAACTTCAGCGGCCGGCGCAAGGATGTGTCCTTCAAGTACCAGCGCCAGGTCGACGACCGCACCCAGTTCGAAGTGCTGACCTACTACTCCGACAGCTTCCGCGGCAGCAACATTGCCGCCAGCGACCAGAAGACCCTGGTCTCCTACCCGCGCACCTACTACACCTTTGGCATCGAGCCGCGGGTGTCCCATGTGTTCGACCTGGGGCCCACCACTCAGGAAGTCAGCGTGGGTTATCGCTACCTCAAGGAAGGCATGCATGAACAGGCCAGCCGCGTGGCCCTGGTGAACAACCAGCCGGTGCTCACCGCGGATTCCGACGGCCATGTCTACCAGGACCGTACCGGCGGCACCGAGGCCAATGCCTACTACATCGACGACAAGATCGACGTCGGCAACTGGACCATCACCCCGGGCATCCGCTTCGAGGACATCAGCACCAACTGGCACGACCGGCCGGTCCCGGGCACCAACGGCGTGCGAGTGCAGGAGAAGCGCCGCAGCATCGACAGCAACGAACCGCTGCCGGCCCTGAGCGTGATGTATCACCTGTCCGATGCCTGGAAGCTGTTCGCCAACTACGAGACTTCCTTTGGCAGCCTGCAGTACTTCCAGCTGGGCCAGGGCGGCAAGGGCGACCAGACGGCCAACGGCCTGAGCCCGGAGAAGGCCAAGACCTACGAGATCGGCACCCGCTACAACGATGATGTGTGGGGCGGTGAAGTGACGCTGTTCTACATCGACTTCGACGACGAGCTGCAATACATCAGCAACGACGTGGGCTGGACCAACCTGGGGGCCACCAAGCACCAGGGCCTGGAAGCCTCGATGCATTACGACCTGGCAGCCCTGGACCCGAGCCTTGACGGCCTGACCGCCAACGCCGGCTTCACCTACACCCGCGCCAGCTATGAAGGCGAGATCCCCGGCTTCAAGGGCCGCGACCTGCCGTTCTACTCGCGCCAGGTGGCCACTGTCGGCCTGCGCTACGACATTGACCGCTGGACCTACAACATCGACGCCTTCGCCCAGTCCAAGCAGCACTCGCCGGGCACCGGGGTGAACGCCAACGGCAGCTTCAACGGCAACTACATCACCGATGGCAGCGCCGATGGCCGGTACGGCGACATGCCGGGCTATGTGCTGTGGAACATCCGTGGTGGCTATGACTTCGGGCCGCAGTTGTCGAACCTGAAGCTGGGGGCCGGCGTGAAGAACGTCTTCGACCGCCAGTACTTCACCCGTTCCAGCGACAACAACTCGGGGATCTACGTGGGCGCGCCCCGGACCTTCTTTGTCCAGGCCAGCGTCGGCTTCTGACCCCCTTCGCTGGCAAGCCAGCTCCTACATGACGATGGCGCCTGTAGGAGCCGGCTTGCCGGCGAATCTCTGACGCAACGCAGAGTTCGGCCCATGGCTGCTTCAGTGGCTCAGACCTTGAGTACCTTGCCGCTGGCGGCCACTGCCAGCAGCAGGACGGCGATCAGGCCGAAGGCCGCGCTCAGGCTGCTGCCATGGGCAATGAAGCCGATCACCGCCGGCCCGGCCAGGATGCCGGCGTAACCCAGGGTGGTGATGGCCGGCACGGCGATGCTTTCGGGCATGACGTTCTGCTTGCCCACGGCGGTGTAGAGCACCGGCACTATGTTCGAGCAACCCGCGCCCACCAGGGCATAACCCACCAGCGCCGCCTCCCAGGCCGGGGCCAGGGTCGCCAGCAACAGGCCAGCGGCGGCCGTGGTGCCGCCGATGATGATCACCCGGCGCGCGCCCAGGCGATGGACGATGGCATCGCCCGTCAGGCGGCCCAGGGTCATGGTCAGGGCGAAGGCGGCGTAGCCCAGGCCGGCGTAGGCGGCATCCAGGTCGCGCTCGGCGGTGAGGAAGACCGCGCTCCAGTCCAGCACCGCGCCTTCGGCGAGGAACACCACGAAGCACAGGCAGCCGATGAACAGCACCACACCATGGGGCACGGCAAAGGCCGGGCCCGAGCTCTGGCTGCCATAGGGCAGCATGTGCGGCGCGGCCTTGAGCAGCGCCAGCAGCATCAGGGCGATCACCACCAGGGTCGCGCCCAGTGGCGACAGGCCCAGGCCGAGCAGGGCGCTGACCCCCGCGGCGCCGACGATCCCGCCCAGGCTGAACAGCCCGTGAAAGCCCGACATCATGGTCTTGCCGCTGGCCCGCTCGACAATCACCGCTTGCAGGTTGACCGTGGAATCCACGCCGCCCAGCCCGGCGCCGAACATGAACAGCGCGGCCATCAGCAGCGGAATCGAGGTCAGGGTGGCCAGCAAGGGCAGGGCCAGGCAGATCAGCAGGGTGCCGCCGGCCATCACTTTGCGGCAGCCGAAGCGCCCGGCCAGGGCGCCGGCAATCGGCATCGCAAGGATCGAACCCACCCCCAGGCACAGCAGCAACAGGCCCAGGGTGCCTTCGTCGAGCCCGGCCCGGGCCTTGGCGTAGGGCACCAGCGGGGCCCAGGCGGCAATGCCGAAGCCGGCGATGAAAAAGGCGATGCGCGTGGACATCTGTTCGAGGCGGCCGGGGGTGGCCTGGAAGTGGGTGTTGCTGGCAGTCATAAAAATCCTTGGCGATCGAACTCGCTGCCGGCCGCCTGATGCCCCCATGGCGTGATGGCGGCCGGGTGGGGATTGTGACAAATCTGGCCCTCGAAGGTTGCAGAAATCCGCAGCGCAGTGCTTCTGCACAGGGTTGCGGGTGAAATAAATTTGCGCAGGCCGGCGGTTTGTTTCGCATAATCGGCGGCTGTGCACAAAAACGTTGCAGTGCGTGCCGTTCCTTCCCGGAGTTTTCCTGCCCATGAATGCCAGCCTCGACGCCTACGACCTGAAGCTGCTCGCCGAGCTGCAACGTGACGCCAGCACCGCGCAAAGCGAGCTGGGGCTGCGGGTCAACCTGTCCACCGCGGCGGTCAACCGGCGGCTCAAGCGCCTCTGCGACGAGGGGGTGATCGAGCGCTACAGCGCCATCGTCGCGCCGGACGCCCTGGGGCACGAACTGAGCATCATCGTCGAGGTGCAAGTGGAGAGTGAGCGCATCGACCAGATCGACGCCCTCAAGCGCAACTTCCAGGCCTGCCCCCAGGTCCAGCAGTGCTACTACGTGGCCGGCGAGTGCGATTTCGTGCTGATTTTCTGCGTGCGCAACATGGCCCAGTACACCCAGCTGACCCGCGAACTGTTCTTCGACAACCCCAACGTCAAGCGCTTCAAGACCCTGGTGGCGATGAACCGGGTCAAGGTCGGCCTGGAAGTGCCCACGGCCGGCTGAGGTTCAGGGGGCCTGCGGGGCTTGCCCGAGAAAGCCACGAACCCAGGGGCTTCTGTGGCAGGTGGCGTCGGCTGGGGTACCGCGCACAGGTCGTCTTGCCGGCCTGAGCCGGTGTTGTCCTCTGGTCGAGCCGCCGGTTTCTCCGTAATGTCAGCGGCTCGGTTTTCCAGGAGGCGGTGTGATGGCGGCGTTCTACGATGCACGGGGCAACATCTATGGGGTGGTGACACCCGCGCGGTTGCGCAGCCTGGGGGTCGCCTTGCCCGGCAGCGCCGCGCAGGCCGCGCGGGACCGGCGCTTGTGGAGCGAGCAGGCCATCGCCGCCCTCTGTGACTGGGCTCCGGGCACCCGCCCGCCGGGGGCCAAGGCCCACCGTAGCGACGGTCTGCTGGTGGGGCCGTTCCAGGACGTGGCGCCCTTCGATCTGCTGATCGTCAACACCGACGGCACCCTGGCCGAGCGCAGTGGCAATGGTTTGACGATCTTTTCCCAGGCCCTGGCCGAGCAGGGGTTGCTGGCCGAGCAGGGGCCAACCCTGTTGCAGGTGCACCATGACCAGCCCACCGGTACCTCGCCGGTGGCCACCGTGGTGGAGCCGGCCCGGGTGGCGGGGGTGCCAGGGTTCTGGCTGGACCTCGGCCAGCCGTCCTTCGGGCCCGAGGCGGTGGCCGCCATTGGCGTCGAGGCGGTGACCTTGAACGGTCGCGAGCTGAGCCGGGTGGCACCGTTGCAGGCACTCGACCCGCGGTGGGAGCACAGCCAGTTCGTGCGCATCGGCAACCCGCACTGCGTGACCCTGCTGGAGGATGCCGAGGCCTTGCCCGGCAACCCGCAGATGCTCGAAGCGCCACTGGCCGAAGGGCTGACGGCCACTGCTTTTGCCTTGCCCCTGGGCAGCGGCGAACCCTGCCCGGCGGGGGTCAACCTGCAATGGGCGGCGCGGGAATCGGCGCAGCGCATCGTCGCCCGGGTGTTCGAACGCGGCGAAGGGCCGACCGCCTCTTCGGGCACCAGCGCCAGCGCCGTGGCCAGCGCGGCGTGGCGGGTGGGCTGGGTCAAGGCCGGACGGGTCGAAGTGCTGATGCCGGGCGGCACCGCGCCCTTGATGTTGCAAGAGACCGACGGGGTGTTGACCCGGGTGAGCCTGTTCGGCACGGCGCTGGCACTGGCTGAGTGAGGACGCCGGAGTCGCGGTGGCGGAGTGCAAAACGGCTGGAGTTTCTATAGCGTGGCGGCAGTTGCGGCTGGTCGCTCGATACAGCCCACATTTACCGAAAGGACTCGACATGCAAAAAAGAACGCCTCGCCGAGCTTTGCTCAAAGGCACGGTTATGGCCCTGGGGGCTGCGGTCGCTGGCAGCCTTGGCGGCTGTCTGACCAGCAGGCTGTACGAAAGCCGGGCCAGCAATGAGGTCTATACGGAAACCGTCAGCCAGTTCTACATCACGGCGGACGCGAAGAGCTTCGTCATTCTTGGCAAGCAGTATCACTACTTCGTGATGGTCGATCCTGAGTTGCTGAAGGCCATCAAGTCGGACCTGCATGGGAAAATGCAGGCCGAGTTTTCGCAGATCCTCGTCAATGCGTGGCAGAACCTGGAGGGTGAGCTGGTCCTGAGGATACCCGGGCTGGACCAGCTCGACGCCCAGCAGATCGATGCAGCCCAGGCTTTGGGCTTCGTTGTTGCAAGGTCGCAAAACGCCCTGTTGCACCGCTATGCCATTCGCGGCAGCCGCTTTGAGTCCAAGCGGGATATCAGCGCCTATCCGGCCAACGCGTTGAACAGCACCTACACCCTGAATTTCTCGGCGTACCGGGAGAAGAGCAAGGTCGGCCAGGTGTTGCTGACGCCGGTTACCCTCACCGCAGACGGTGTATTGACGATCCTCGCCCTGCCGCTGTTGCCGCTGGCGTTCATGGGGGCCCAGCCGTTTCGGGTCAAGTAAGCATCGCCACGGGTCAGTCGCCGGCCAGTTGCACCTGGGCCATCTGCCGTTGCATCAGCACTTTGCCGTGGCGGATGGAGTACAGCGCCAGGCCCTGGCTGCGGATCATTTCGTAATCGCTGTCGGCAGACAGGATCAGCAGGTTCGCCGGGCGACCTTCTTCGATGCCGTAGCGCTCGCCCAGGGCCAGGGCCTTGGCGCTGTTGTCGGTGACCAGGTCGAGGGCGTTCTGCAAGTTGCGGTAGCCGAGCATGTGGCAGATGTGCAGGCCGGCTTCCAGTACCCGCAGGATGTTGCCGTTACCCAGGGGGTACCAGGGGTCGACAATCGAGTCCTGGCCGAAGCACACGTTCATCCCGGCCTCCAGCAGCTCATTGACCCGGGTCACGCCGCGGCGTTTCGGGAAGCTGTCGAAGCGCCCCTGCAGGTGGATGCTTTCGGTGGGGCAGGAGACGAAGCTGATGCCCGAATGCCCCAGCAGGCGGAACAGCTTGGCGCAGTAGGCGTTGTCGTAAGAGCCCATGGCGGTGGTGTGGCTGGCGGTGACCCGGGAGCCCATGCCCCGGCTGCGCGCTTCTTCGGCCAGCACTTCAAGAAAGCGCGAATGCGGGTCATCGGTTTCGTCGCAGTGCACGTCCACCAGGCACCCGCTGCGTTCGGCCAGGTCCATGAGGAACTTCACCGAGCTCACGCCCTGGTCCCGGGTGTATTCGAAGTGCGGAATACCGCCCACCACATCGGCGCCCAGGCCAATGGCCTCTTCCATCAGCTCGCGGCCGTTGCGGAACGATTCGATGCCTTCCTGGGGGAAGGCGACGATCTGCAGGTCGATCAGGTGCGCGCTTTGCTCGCGCACTTCGAGCATGGCCTTGAGGGCGGTGAGGTCCGGGTCGGTGACGTCGACATGGGTGCGTACATGCTGGATGCCGTGGGCGGCCAGGGCGCGGATGGTCTTGTGGGCGCGGGCGCGGGTGTCTTCGGCGGTGATGGTGGCCTTGCGTTCGCCCCAGCACTCGATGCCTTCGAACAGGGTGCCGCTCATGTTCCAGCGCGGCTCGCCCGCGGTGAGGGTGGCGTCCAGGTGAATGTGCGGTTCGACGAAGGGCGGCACCACCAGGTTGCCACCGGCATCCAGGTGCTCGGGGCCGAAGGCCGGCGCGGCGGTGGGGGCGTCCGGGCCCTGCTGGACGATGCGGGCGATGCGGCCGTTTTCCAGGTGCAGTTGGTGCAGGCCTTCACGGTGGCGCAGGCGGGCGTTGGTGATCAGCATCGGAGCGGTTCCTCGGGTCGGGCAATCAGCGGTTCAGCCGTGGGATCCGGGCGGCGGCCCTTGTCCCTCGGTCATTGGGCTGTGCTTCAACCGGTACCGGTCGAAGCAGGCAGGTGGTTCGGGGCGGGTCATGATAGACCCGGAACGCGCCGGGAGGGCAAGGCCCGGGTTCAGGCCCGGGCGTCGAGGGTGGCGCTGGTGCGGGCGCCGAGCCAGGCGCTGAGCAGGACATAGCTCAGGCTTGCTACGCCGATGCCCACCAACGGCGCGACCCAGGGCGAGCAGAAGGCCGCCAGGGTGCCCAGGCCATAGGCGGCCAGGCCCGGCCAGTTCCAGGCCGGCAACTGGCTGTCGGCCAGGCGCGGGTAGCGGCCGCGCCAGCGGTAGAAGAAGTCCGCCATGATCACCCCGCCAATCGGCGGAATCACCGTGCCCAACAGTATCAGGTAGGGCACCAGCAGGTCGTACATGCCGAGCATCGCCAGCAGGGTGCCGATCAGCGCGCCCACCAGGGTCACGGTCTTGCGCCGGTCGGTGCGCAACAGGTTGCAGCCGGCCACGGCGAAGTTGTAGATGGTGTTGTCCTGGGTGCTCCAGATGTTCAACAGCAGCATGGCCATGGCCGCCATGGCAAAACCCTGGAGCAGCAGCACTTCGACCACGTCCGGCTGCTGGTAGACGATGGCGCCGTAGGCACCGATCAGCACCATCAGGCCGTTGCCGATAAAGAAGCCGATCAGGCTGGCGCTCACCGCCACCCGCGCCGAGCGGGAAAATCGGGTCCAGTTGGTGGCCTGGGTGGCGCCGCTGACGAAGGTGCCGAACACCAGGGTGATGGCGCTGGAGAGGTCCAGGCTGTCGCTAGGCGTGACCCCCAGCAAACCGTCGAGGCCGCCGATCTGCCGGGTGGCCACCCACATCGACAGCAGCAACAGCAGGCCCATGGCCGGCACCGCGATCCAGGACAGGATCTCCAGGCCGCGATAACCGATGTAGGCGGTGGCGCAGAAGGCCATGCCGAACAGCAGCATCAGCCCCAGTACCGCACCCGGATCCAGCTGGAAATACTTGCCCAGCACCACCGCGGCGGTGGCGGTGCCCCAGGCGTACCAGCCGATCTGGGTGAAACCCAGGATCAGGTCGCTGAGCTTGCTGCCCCGTTCGCCGAAGCAGAAGCGCCCCATCAGCACCGTGTTCAGCCCGCTCTTGAAGGCGATGTAGCCGAGGCTGGCGGCGTAGATCCCCAGCAGCAGGTTGCCGACGAGGATCACCACCAGCAGGGTGGTGAAGTCGAAGGCCACCCCCAGCTTGCCGCCGGCGAACATGGTGGCAGTGAAGAAGGTGAAGCCCAGCAGCACCATGGCCATGGAGGCCAGGCCCTTGCGGGCGTGCTGCGGAACTTCGCTCAAGGGGTAGTCGTTGCCGGGTTCGTGCTGGGTCATGGGCCTGTCCCTGGTCGCAGTGATGCCACGCTGTTGCAGGCGCCGTGCCAATCCTTGACGGCAGGGCAGGGCGCCCCAGCAGTTATAGCCGATGCCCGTGCCCCTGCACCGGGTGCCTGTGGCCCGGGGGCGAAAGCGGTGCACCCTTGGGCCAGATTGGTTCACCGGCGGTTCAGTCCTCGTCGGGGCTGAAAATGCTTTCGATGGGCAGCTGGAAGGCCCGGGCAATCTTGAACGCCAGGGGCAGGCTGGGGTCGTAGCGCCCGGTCTCGATGGCATTCACCGTCTGCCGTGACACCTCGAGGCGGGTGGCCAGTTCGGCCTGGGACCAGCCTTGCCGGGTGCGCAGTTCGCGCAGTTGGTTGTTCATCGGTAGCGCCGCACGCCAGCCACCGTGGCCAGGGCCCAGACCAGGCCCATCACGGGCCATACGTAGAACATCGAGAGCCGGGGCAGGCCGGCGGTTTCCAGGAAGCCGTAGCTGAAGGTGATCAGCGCGGTGCAGACAAAGGACAGGCCCAGGGCTTCGAGCTGGATGCGCCGGGCCAGTTCGTCCATGCGTCGCAACTGGCGCATCACCGCCAGGGCCATGGCCACCATGGGGATCACCGGCACCAGGGCCAGGGCGATCTTGCCCGGGCCCGGGTTCATGTCCGCCAGCCAGTGGCTGCTCAGCAGCACGCAAGCGATGTAGGCCAGCAAGGCCAGGCCGAATTCCCTGAAATAGCGTTTGGTGCCCATGGGCGATCTCCTTTTAGTAAAGTGTCCTTTACATTAGGCGGGGCGCTTTTTCATGTCAAGGGTGCTTTACATCGGCGCCGTCACGCTCAGTCGAAGAGGGCCACGCTGCGCCGGCCTTCGTGGAAGTCGAAGGCCTCCTGGATATCCCGTTCCACGGTGCGTCCCAGGGACAGCGGCGGCAACTGGTCCGGGGCGAAGAACGCCGCGTCGCTGGTTTCGCTGCCGGCCATCGGGGCCTCGGCGTCTTGCCGTTCGCAGAGGAAGTAGAGCTTGTAGAAGTCCCGGTGGTCGGGCTTGTAGGGCCCCTTGGCCTTGTGCCGCAGGCCATACAGCTGGCGCACCGAAACCTGCAGCCCGGCTTCTTCGTGGATTTCCTTGATGATGTTCTGCGCCGCCGACAGGCCCACATCGGCGTAGCCCCCGGGCAGGGCCCAGAGGCCGTCGTGCTGCTCGCGCACCAGCAGGATCTTGCCGTCCTCGATCAGCGCGCCGCGCACTTCCACCATCGGCGTCGAGTAGCGCTGGGCGAAGTCCGAGACCAGTTCGTTGATGCGTTCCAGGGGCACGTTGCCCAGCTGCGCGAGCATGTCGTGGGCGATCTCGGCGACTTCCTGGTAGCGCTCGCGATCATGCACGTCGCGGCAAAAATGCAGGCCGGTGGAGGCGATGGCTTGCAGGCGTTTGGCGTGGGTCAGCCAGCTGCTTTCCATGAGAGAGGTTCCTGCAACGTCAGAGAGAAGGCGCTTGTTTTAAGCCCTGGGCGCGCCGGGAGCAAGCACCACGCCGTGGCCGGCGGCGTGGCGCGGTGGGATCACCCGGTGAGCTGTTGCCGATGGCAACGCACTTGCTGCGTCGCATCGCCCAGCAGCTGTTGCGGCAGCTCGCAGCCCGGGCCGCGGCGGCTGCAGCGGTCGAGGAAGAAACAGCCGGCGGGCAGCTTGCGGTTGCCCGGCAGTTCGGTGGGCGCCGAGAGCTGGCTGTCCGCCAGCGGCGCGCCCAGGCGCGGCACCGCATCCAGCAGTAATTGGGTGTAAGGGTGGCGCGGGCGCTCCAGCACCTGTTCGGCGCTGCCCAGCTCCACGATCTGCCCCAGGTACATCACTGCCACCCGGTCGGCCATGTGCCGGACCACCGAGACGTTGTGGGAGATCAGCACGAAGGTCAGGCCGCGGCTGCGTTGCAGGTCCGCCAGCAGGTTGAGGATCTGCGCCTGCACCGAGATGTCCAGGGCCGAGGTCGGCTCGTCGAGGACGATGATGTCCGGGTTCGACGCCAGGGCCCGGGCAATGGCGATGCGCTGGCGTTGGCCGCCGGAGAACTGGTGCGGGTAGCGCTCCAGGTATTCGCCGCGGATGCCTACCTGCTGCGCCACCTTGGCGGCGATTTCGCGCATCTGCGCCACCGGGGTGTTGCCCAGGGCGAACAGCGGCTCGGTGATGATCTTCCAGATCGGCAGGCGCGGGTCGAGGGACGATTGCGGGTCCTGGAACACGATCTGCACGTGGCTGTGGCGCTCGCGGTCGCTGGCGTAGGCCCAGCGCAGGTCGCCGCTGCTGGGCTTGACCAGGCCCATGAGCAGTTGCGCCAGGGTGCTCTTGCCGCAGCCGGATTCGCCGACGATGCCCAGGGTTTCCCCGGGGCGCAGTTCCAGGTCGATGCCGTTCAGGGCATGGGCGAAGGCCCGCGGCCGGCCCAGCCAGTCGTTGCTCAGGGGAAAGCGCACCTGTACATCGTTGAGGCGCAGCAGCGGCTCGCTGCCGGCCCGGGGTTGTGAAGCATTCATTGGGCGGACTCCGGGGCAGCCAGCCAGCAGGCGCTCTTGTGCTGCTGGCTGGCGTTGATCGAATGCAGCGGCGGCCGTTGGGCACACACCGCCATGGCCTGGCTGCAGCGCTCGCGGAAGGTGCAGCCGCCGGGCAGGTGGGCAAGGTTGGGCACCTGCCCGGGAATGGTCAGCAGCGGCTCGCCGGGGCGCACTTGCTCCGGCAGGCCGCTGAGCAGGCCGCGGGTGTAGGGGTGCTGCGGGTCAAGCATGACCTGGGCAGTACTGCCTTGCTCCACCACGGCGCCGGTGTACATCACATAGACCCGGTCGCAGAACTGCGAGACCACCGCCATGTCGTGGGTGATCAGGAGGATCGCGGTGCCCCGTTGCCGGGCTTTCTCGCGCAGCAACAGCAGCACCTGGCGCTGCACGGTGACGTCCAGGGCGGTGGTGGGTTCATCGGCGATCAGCAACTGCGGGTCGCAGGAAAACGCCAGGGCGATCATCACCCGCTGGCGCATGCCACCGGACAGCTCGAAGGGGTAGGCCTGCAGCACCTGCTCGGGGTCGGCGATGTGCATGTCGCGCAGCAGGTCGATGGCCTTGGCCCGGGCCTGTTCCTGGCTCAGGCGCTGGTGATGGATGATCACGTCGAGCATCTGCCGGCCGATGCGCCGGGTCGGGTTGAGCGCGGTCATCGGCTCCTGGAAGATCATCGCCGCATCGCGGCCGCGGATCTGCAGCAGCTGTTTTTCCGGGGTGGCGAGCATGTCGCGGCCCAGCAGGCTCAGGCTGCCGGAGGTGATGCGGTAGCTGCGCTCGGGCAGCAGCCGCAGGCTGAGCATGGCGGTCACCGACTTGCCCGAGCCGGATTCGCCGACCACGCCGACGATTTCCCCCGGGTTGACGTGCAGCGACACGCCGTTGAGGGCCTGCACATTGCTGCGGTAGGCGGGGAATTCCAGGCTCAGGTTGTCGATGTTGAGAACGGCGGATGAGCTCATGGTCATTTCCCCTGTTGCCGTGGGTCGAGCAGGTCACGGATGCCGTCACCCAGCAGGTTGAAACCGGTGGCGGTGAACAGGATCGCCAGCCCGGGAAAGGTCGAGTACCACCAGTTGTCGAGGATGAAGTTGCGCCCGGTGGCCACCATCGCCCCCCATTCGGCGGTGGGCTGCTGCGCACCCAGGCCAATGAAGCCCAGGGCCGAGGCCATGAGGATGGCGCTGCCGATGTCCAGGCTCAGTTGCACCAGCAACGGCGGCATGGCGTTGCGCCCCACGTGCCAGCTGACGATGTGCCAGCGCCCGGCGCCGTAGGTCTGGGCCGCCTTGACGTAGCCCATCTGGCGGATGCTAAGGGCCTGGCCCCGGGCCAGGCGCACATAGAACGGAATGCGCACCAGGGTGATCGCCAGCATGGCGTTGAACAGGCTCGGGCCCAGGGCGGCGGCCAGGGCCATGATCAGCACCAGCGATGGCACCGAGAGCATGATGTCCATCAGGCGCATGATCAGGCTGTCGAAGCGCCCGCCGATGATCCCCGACAGGCAGCCCAACAGGCCCCCGGCCAGGCACGAGGCGAAGGCCACGAACAGGCCCACGCCCACCGACTGGCGGCTGCCGTGGAGCACCCGGCTGAACAGGTCGCGGCCCACTTCGTCGGTGCCGAACCAATGGGCGGCGCTGGGAGCGGCCAGGCGCTGGGCCAGGTTCAGGGCATTGGGATCATGGCTCGACAGCCAGGGGGCGAAGGCCATGCACAGCAGCACCAGCAGGGTCATGCACAGCCCGGCGATGGTCAGCGGGCTTTGCCGCACGCGGTAGCCCAGGTAGGCCAGGCGGGTGCGCCAGCCGCTGGCCTGGGCGGTGGGTTGTGGCAGGGGAATGTTCAAGGGAGCGGACATCTCAACTTACCTCGCCAATGCGCGGATCGATCACCCGGTACAGCAGGTCGATCGCCATGTTCAGCAGCACATAAATGAACGACACCAGGATCGCGAAGCCCATCACCGCCGGGAAATCCAGGGCCTGGATCGACTTCACCACGTAGGCGCCCATCCCCGGCCAGGCGAATACCGTCTCGGTCAGTACCGCGCCGTACAGCAAATCGCCCAGGGTCAGGCCGAGCACCGTCACCGAGGGGATCAGGGCGTTGGGCAGGGCGTGGCGCAGGATCACCGCCCAGCGCGACAGGCCGTAGGCCCGGGCGGTGCGGATGTAGTCTTCGCCCAGTTGGTCGAGCATGGCCGAGCGGATCTGCCGCGCCACCACCCCGAGGTTGACGAAGCCCAGGGTCACTGCCGGCAGGATCAGGTGCTGCAGGGCATTGAGGAACAGTGGGATGTCCCCTGCCAGCAGCGAGTCGATCAGGTAGAAGCCGCTGACCGTGGGCGGCGGCTCCAGGCCTTCGTCCAGGCGCCCGCTGCCGGGCAGCCAGCCGAGGTGGCCGTAGAACAGCACGATCAGCCCCAGCCCCAGCCAGAACGCCGGGGTGGAAATGCCGGTGACCGCCAGGGTGCGGGCGATCTGGTCGATGAAGCGGTTGTGATAGACCGCCGACAGCACCCCCAGCGGCACCCCCACCAGCACCGACAGCAGCAGGGCGGCCAGGGCCAGCTCCAGGGTTGCCGGGAAGAAGCTCTGCAGGTCCTCCAGCACCGGGCGGCTGGTGCGGATCGAGGTGCCCAGGTCGCCGTGCAGCAGGTCGAGCATGTAGCGCCCGTACTGCTGGTACAGCGGCAGGTCCAGGCCCAGCTGGTGGCGGATGTTCTGCACGATGGCATCGCTGGCCCGGTCGCCGGCGATCAGCCGCGCCGGGTCACCGGGAATCAGGTGCGAGATGGTGAAGGTAATCAGCGAAACCCCGACCACGACCAGCAACAGGCCGAGCAGGCGTTTGCGCAACATATTCAGGAAGGCCATGAGGCAACCTCGTTAACGCTTGACGAACGGCAGGGGGCACGACGGCCCCTCGCCGGGGACACGGCAACCCGGCACCACCCCGTTTCAGGGGCCGGCGACGGGGAACGCAGGGCCGGTCCTACTTGCTGATTTCAGCGATGTTGAACACCTGTTCCAGCATCGGGTGGAACACGTAGCCCTTCACCGAATCGCGCATCGGCAGGCTGTAGTTCTTCTGGTACAGGTAGGCGTAGACGTTGTCCTTGAGGACGATCTTCTGCGCCTTCTGGTACAGCTCGATGCGCTTGGCGGTGTCGTTGGTGGCCGCCGCCTCGCGGATCAGGCTGTCCACCTCGGGGTTGCTGTAGAACGAGCGGTTGCCCGGCAAGCCCTGCAGGCTGGAGTCGAACCAGAAGTTCATGAACATGTAGGGGTCGGCGAAGTCCGGGCTCCAGGAGCCGATGGCCACGTCGTAGTCGCCCTTGCCCACCCGTTCACGCATGGTGGCGTTGGCCAGCTTCTCCATCTTCAGGTTGATGCCCAGGGGCGCCAGGCCCGCTTGCAGGGTCAGGCCGATGGACTCCCAGTTGGCGTCCTTGTCCGAGTAGAGGTAGGTCAGGTTGCTGATTTTCTGCGGGACCTTGGCCAGGCTGGCCTTGGCGCCGTCCAGGTTCTGCTGCATCAGCGGCAGGCTCGGGTCGTGGGCCCACATGCCGTCGGGGATCGGCCCGTTCATCAGCTTGGCCTGGCCCTTGAGGATGCCGTCGACGATGCCCTTGTAGTCGATGGCCTGGACCAGTGCCTGGCGCGCTTCGACGTTGTCCAGGGGCGCACGCTTGTTGTTCAGGTACAGGTAGTTGACCCGCAGCGAGGGGAAGGTCTGGATCACGATGCCTGGCTTGCCGGCCAGGGTGCCGAGCTGGTCTTCGGGCATGTCCTCGATGATGTCCAGGTCGCCGCGTTCCAGTTGCAGGCGGCGCACAGAGGCCTCGCTGATGATCTTGATCACCACCTTGTTCAGGCTCGGCTTGGGGCCGGCGTAATAGCTGTTGGGTTCCAGCGTCAGCGCCTGGCCCTTCTGCCAGTTGCTCAGGCGGAAGGCCCCGGAGCCGGCGGTGTGGGTCGAGAGGTAGGCGTTGACGTCCTCGCCCTTGTTGGCCACGTCCGGGTTGATGATGCCGCCGCCGTTGTGGGCCAGGGTGTAGAGGAAGGGCGCGTAGGGTTTCTTCAGGGTGAAGCGCACGGTCAGCGGGTCGACCACGGCCACGCTCATGTCATCCGGGAAGGCGCCGGACGGGCCTTGCTTGAGTTGCATCAGGCGGTCGAAGGAGAACTTCACCGCGGCGGCGTCCACCGGCTTGCCGTCGTCGAACTTGTTGCCCGGCTTGAGCTTGAAATCCCAGGTCAGGTTGTCGGCGGAGGTGCTCCAGCTCTCGGCCAGGTCGCCCTGGACTTCGGTGCTGCCCTTGCCGTTCTCGACCTTGTAGGTCACCAGCTTCTGGTAGGCCGGGTAGGTCACGGCCCAGTCGTTGTTGTCGATGGTCACGGCGGGGTCGAGGGTCTGCGGGTCGGCGGCCTTGCCGATCATCAGGGTGTCCTTGGGCGCGGCGGCGCTGGCTGCCTGCCACGCGCCCAGGCTCAGGGCGGCGCACAGCAGGGACAGGGCGACACGGGTGGACAGACGCACATCAGGGTGATTGCGGTTAGGGGTCATGCCGGTTTCCTTGATCATTCGATGTTGGGAAGTTCGTCAGGTTTTTTATAAAAGCTATAACCGGGCAGTTGTTGCTGAAGCAGTGTTGCAGTAGGACCGGCTTGGGGCAGTTAGCTGCCTGTTGTTGTGGCCGGTGGGGAGCGGGAAATCAGTGTTCGAAGGGCTGGTCGTGCTCCTGGATCAGGGGAAAGTCCTCGGCGTTGGGCAGCTCGTAGTGCCACCACTCGGTGGGGATCGCCTCGAAGCCGGCGCTGAGCATGATCCCCAGCAGCATCAGGCGGTTGCGCTGCACCTGGGGCGGCAGGTCGCTGTAGAACTGGTGCGACTTGGGCTCCATGGCGTCGAAGGCGGTGCCCATGTCCAGCGGCTCGCCGGTTTCATCCACCAGGGTCAGGTCCACGGCCACGCCCCGGGTGTGGTGCGAGCCCAGGCGCGGGTCGCGCACGTAGTCCGGGTTGGGCAGGGCCTGCCACAGCAGGTGCTGGGCGTAGGCCGGGCGGTAGGCGTCGTAGATGCGCAGGCCCAGGCCGGCCATGCGTGCCAGCTGGCTGGCCTTGTACAGGCAGGCGGCGGCGTCCTTGTGCAGCAGACAGCGGGCGTTGCGATAGATCACCTGGCCGGCCAGGTTGTCGGCGCTGGCGTAGATCAGGTCGATCTGAAGCTGATGGCGCTGGGCGTCGATTTCGACAAGGGGGCTGTTGTTCACTCACTCACTCCATCTGGGTTAACGCTTGAAGGTCAGGACTCGAACTGGCCGAAGGCTTCCTGCAACTGTCGGTTCTTGGCCAGGCGCTGGTCCAGGCGCTCGCCATAGCCCTCGGCCACGGCGGACACCATCAGGTTGAACAGGCAGGTCAGGGGCGCCAGGGAATCCCAGAACTGGCCGACATCGGTTTTCAGTTGCAGCAGGTCCAGCGGGTAGTCCCGGGCCCAGGGGCACTGCAGGTCGGTGACCAGGGCCAGGGGCAGGGCGTTGGCATTGGCCACTTCGCAGAAGGTCTGGGTGATGCTGGAGTAGGCGCGAAAGTCGGAGATGATCGCGTAGGGCTTGGCAAAGCCGGAGTTCAGGGTTTCGGCGTAGATGCCTGAAAGCCCGTCCACGTAGTAGACCTTGGGCCGGATGTATTCCAGGTGGCTGTGGAAGGCGTTGAGGATGCCCCGGGTCGACTGGATGCCGATGATGAACACCGCATCGGCCTCGACGATCTGTTGCACGATGGCGGCGAAGGGCTGGCTGCGGGCCAGGCCATAGACATGCTGGATGGCCTCGATCTCGCGATGCATCGAGCGCTCCAGGGCATCGTCCTGATGGGCTTCGCTGCGAAAGGCGCCGAGCCGATCGGTGATCAGCCAGGAGGCCGGGGCATCGCCGCGCAGGCCTTGCTTGACGTCATCCAGGTTGCGATAGCCCAGCGAGCGCAGGAAGCGCCCCACGGAAATTCCCGTGGTGCCGGCTTGCTGGGCGATGCTGTCGGCGGTCTCGAAGGGCAACTGCTGGAGGTTGGCCAGCAGGTAGGTGGCGATGCGCTTGCCGGTGGGGGTCAGGCTTGCAAACTGCTGTTCCAGGGTGACTTGGAAACTGTTCTTGTCCATGACCATCTCGCCGGGCGTTCGCTGGAAATGTTATTTGTTTTTCATTTTTGTATATCGTGTTAGAAACATAACATCGGCTTTCGCGACAAGACAAGGCTTTTGTCCGGGGTGGTCGTTTTCGGCAGAAAGTGACGTTGCCGGCTATCTCAGCCCGATGGAGGGGAAGCGCTCAGCCAGCACCCGAGGTCGAAGATGGCGGCTTCCACACTGCTGCTGCGGCCGCTCCAGCTGCAGGCCAGCATCAGGTTGCGCGGCAGGTTGAAGTCCTCCACCGCAAAGCCCTGGGCGTCGCGCCCGGCGTGATCGTGGGGCACCTGCCGGCGCAGGGTGGCGGGGCCTTCGAAGTAGGCCCACACCGGTTTGCCCAGGGCGACCGCCGCGCCCACTTCGAAGGCGGTGCCGGAATCCGGCTCCAGGCCGCGAAAGTCATTCAGGTTGGCCAGCAATGCATCGCAGCCGCGGATCATCTGCAGGTTCTGCCGGTAGATCCACTGTGCGGTGGCTTCTGGCGTGAGGCGAGGTGGCGCCTGGTTATCCAGGGGAAACAGGCCGTGCAGGCCCTGGGCGCTGCACAGTTGCTTGAGGTATTCGCCATGGGCCGGGGCGTCGGCGCGAAACACATCGAAGCCGGCGAGGTAGATACGTGGAGGCATGGAGAGGGCTCCTGGGTTCAGTCCAGTGGCTTGCTCATGTACACCCGGTGCAGGCCGTGCTCCACGGCGCGGTGGGTTTCCACGTAGCCGTGGCGGCTGTACAGGGCGATGTTCTCGCTCATGGCTGCGTTGGTGTACAGGCGCACGCAACTGTGACCGGCGGCCACGGCCTGTTGTTCGGCAAAGGCCAGCAGTTGCCGGCCATGGCCCCGGCCCTGGGCCTCGGGGTGGACCGCCAGGTTGTCCAGCAGCAGGGCTTGATGGGCGTCCAGCAGGACAACGAAACCGGCGATTGCCTGCTGCTCCTCCAGGACCCAGACCTGCCGGGCCAGCACCAGGCACGAATAGTCTTCGAGCATGGGCGCCGGTTCCCGGCCGATCCGCGCGATATAGGGCGCATAGGCGCGCTTGGCGATGCCTTCGATGGCGGCGAGGTCGGGCAGGGCAGCGGGGCGAATGGTCGGCGGCATGGGCGCGAGTGCTCGGGTAACGGCGGGGTGGGGCAATCATAGGCATAAAAAAACCACCCCGTGGGGTGGTTTCTTCGGCGGGCTTATTCGCCGCGGTAGATGCAGCCGCTGGTGCAGGTTTCGTGGATGCGGATCGCACTCAGCTCCGGCAGCAGGGGCTTGAGCTCATTCCAGATCCATTTGGCCAGGACTTCGCTGGTGGGGTTTTCCAGGCCGGGAATGTCGTTCAGGTAGTTGTGGTCCAGGCGCTCGTACAGCGGCTTGAAGATCGCCTTGATTTCCGAGAAGTCGCGGATCCAGCCGGTGTGTGCGTCGACCTCGCCACTGAGGTGGATCGCCACCTTGAACGAGTGGCCATGGAGGCGGCCGCACTTGTGGCCCTCGGGCACGAAAGGCAGGCGGTGGGCGGATTCGAAGGTAAATTCTTTGAAGATTTCCACAGTGTCGGTCAGCTCTGTCAGATGGCTATCGCCCGGGGGCGAGTTGAGGCAGGCGGCGAGTTTATCAGCTTGCCCCGGCGCTTGCGGAAAAACCCTGACTAAAGGGTCAGTGCGCGGCCTGGGGCAGCCTCACAGGCTTTGCAGGCGTTCGCCCAGGCGATTCTGCGCCGCCAGTTCGAGGAATTCGTCGCCCAGGCGCCGGCTTTCGTCCATGGCGTTGCGCCAGTATTTTTGCCGGCCGGCGTCGTCGCCCATGAAGCGCTTGAAGTCGTTGCGGTCCGGCAGTTTGCCGTAGGGCAGGCGCGCCAGGTATTCCTTCGACGGCGCCAGCAGCAAGACGTCCCGCAGGCGCTCCGGGCTGGCCCGGCGCCAGGGCAGGATCTTGTCGAACCAGCCGGGGATCACCCGGTCGGTGAAGTGCGGGTAGAGCACGATGTCGCTGCCGCTGTAGGGCAGGTCCAGGTGGTAGTCCAGCAGGCCGCCGTCGCGGAAGGTGCCGGCCCCGGCGCCGGGCAGATCGCGCACGCCCTGCATGACCATGGGGATCGAGCCCGAGGCCAGCAGCGCCTGGCGCAGGTTGCCGCGGTCCAGGGGCACGAAGCGCGAAGGGAAGTCTTCCAGGGCGTGCAAGGGCGGGGCCAGGCGCGGGTCGTGCAGTACCAGGCGCTCGAAGTGCCGGGCCAGGCGCGCGCGGCCCCGCAGATTGTCGGCGATCACCGAGGACAGCCCCAGGCCGAGGCGCCCGCGATGGTCGTCGGCGAGCAGGCCGTGGCTTTTGACCACCATGATGTTCAGCCGGTAGTGAGGGTTGTCGAGGATCGAAGCGTCGCGGCCCTCCAGCAGGTCCTCGAGCATGCGCCGGGAGCTCTGGCTGATCTGCGCCATGGTCACGCCCTTGGCAAAGCTCTGGGCGTTGTACAACTGGCCGAGGCGGCGGATGCCTTCGGCGGCGTCCGGCAGGCAGGCGCTGGCGAAGCGCCAGGAACCCACCGAGGCGCCGATCAGCGAGCGTTCCCGGGGCGCCGATGGCAGCCATTCACCGAACAGCGCCAGGTCCAGGCCCTGGATGCCCAGGGCCTTGGGGCCGCCGGCGGCGCCGGGCAAGGTGCCGACTTCACGGGGGTGCAGGCCTTGCTGGCGGATGCGGGCCAGGGCGCGGGGGCCGGCCTTGAGGGTCAGGGCGGGAAACTTGATATGGATGGCGGTCATACCGGGCTCACTCTTGAATCAGCCGCCGAGTATAGAGACACCTGGGGCTGTGGGCCGAGTGAAACCTGTGTCAGGCCCATGCTGGCCATTCAGTTTCAATTAAGTTGCCTTGGGTATGGTCTGCGGCATCGGCCTTTGGCCACCGACTTTGGAGAACTGCCATGAAGACCCTTGCCGCGCTGTTCGGCGCCAGCCTTGTCGCCCTGACCGCCAGCCTGGCCCACGCCCGCGACCTGGGGCCGGACGAAGCCCTGAGACTGCGCGACGCTGGTACCATTGTGTCCTTTGAAAAACTCAATGCCACGGCCCTGTCCCGGCATCCTGGGGCGAGCATCAGTGAAACCGAGCTGGAAGAAGAGTACGGCAAGTACATCTACCAGGTTGAACTGCGCGACCCGCAGGGGCTGGAATGGGACCTGGAACTGGACGCCGTGAGCGGCCAGGTACTCAAGGATCATCAGGACACCTAATGAACCGCACTCTGCGCACCGCCGGCAGCCGTGCAGCCCTGGCGCTGCTGCTGTTCTGCTCCCTGGCCATGGCCCGCGACCTGGACCAGGACGAGGCCCTGCGCCTGCGCCAGCAAGGGGTGATCCTGCCCCTGGAGCAACTGCTCAAGCAGGCCATGGACCGTTACCCCGGGGCCAAGCTGCTGGAGGCCGAGCTGGAAGAAAAGCACGATGTGTACATCTATGAAGTCGAGCTGTTGACTGTGGACGGGGTGGTTCGCGAGCTGGACCTGGAAGCCGCCACCGGGCGTTTGTTGAAAGATGAGGAAGACGACTGATGCGCCTGCTTGTGGTGGAAGACCACGTATCCCTGGCCGATGAACTGCTTGAAGGCCTGAACCGCCAGGGCTACGCCGTGGACTGGCTGGCCGACGGCCGCGACGCGCTGTACCAGGGCGCCAGCGAACCCTATGACCTGATCATCCTCGACCTCGGCCTGCCCGGGGTGCCGGGCCTGGAGGTGCTGCGAAAGTGGCGCGCCGATGGCCTGGCAACGCCGGTGCTGGTCCTCACCGCCCGCGGCTCCTGGGCCGAGCGCATCGAGGGGCTCAAGGCCGGCGCCGACGATTACCTGAGCAAACCGTTCCATCCCGAAGAGCTGCACCTGCGGGTCCAGGCCCTGCTGCGCCGCTCCCATGGCCAGGCCAACCAGCAGACCCTGCAGGCCGCCGGGCTGCACCTGGACGAGGGCCGGCAATGTGTGGTCCGCGACGGCCAGGATGTCTTGCTGACCGCCGCGGAGTTCCGCCTGTTGCGCTATTTCATGCTGCACCCGCAGCAGATCCTTTCCAAAAGCCACCTGGCCGAACACCTCTACGACGGTGAAACCGAGCGCGATTCCAACGTCCTCGAAGTTCACGTCAACCACCTGCGGCGCAAGCTGGGCCGCAGTGTGATCGAAACCCGCCGCGGCCAGGGTTATCTGTTCGGCGGAACCACTTCGTGAGATCGATCCAGCGCCGCCTGAGCCTGGGCCTGATCACGGTGATGGTGGTGGTCGGGCTGGTGCTGGCGCAGACCAGCCTCTGGCTGTTCGAGGTGGGCTTGCAACGCTACCTGGAAGCCGGCCTGCGCAACGACAGCGAGAGCCTGCTGCTGGCCCTGGTGCGCGGCCCTCAGGGGCTGCAGCTGGATGAACGGCGTCTGTCGCCGGCCTACCAGCGGCCGTTTTCGGGGCACTATTTCCGTATCGATTTTGCCGATGTGCACTGGCGCTCGCGCTCACTGTGGGACCAGGAACTGCCGCAACTGGAGCGCGCCGGCCTGCAGGGCAACCTGCAACTGGGGCCGGAGGGCCAGCAACTGCTGGTGCTGCGCAGCGACTACAAGCGCCTCGGGCAGTCGATCTCCATCAGCGTGGCCCAGGACTACACCCCGGTGCGTGAAAGCTTCCAGCGCATGCGCCAGATCGGCCTCGGGCTGGGGCTGGCCGGGCTGCTGCTGATCCTGCTGCTGCAACGCCTGACCGTGCGCCGCGCCCTGCGCCCGCTGGAGACCGCCCGCGAGCAGATCGCCCAGTTGCAACAGGGCCAGCGTTCGCAACTGGATGCCCAGGTGCCGGTGGAACTGGAGCCCCTGGTGGCGCAGATCAACCACTTGCTGGCCCATACCGAAGACAGCCTCAACCGTTCCCGCAATGCCCTGGGCAACCTGGGCCATGCCTTGAAGACCCCGCTGGCGGTGCTCCTGAGCCTGGCGTCGAGCCCCAGGCTCGACGGCCACCCCGAGGTGCGCAGGATGCTCCAGGAACAGTTGGAGCAGGTGCAGCAGCGCCTCAATCGCGAACTCAACCGCGCGCGGCTGGCGGGGGATGCGCTGCCCGGGGTGCTGTTCGAGTGCGATGCCGAGCTGCCGGGGCTCCTGGCGACCTTGAACATGATCCATGGCCTGCACCTGGAACTGAGCTACCAGGCGCCACCGGGGCTGCGCCTGCCCTGGGACCGGGAAGACCTGCTGGAGCTCTTGGGCAACCTGCTGGACAACGCCTGCAAATGGGCGGATGCCCAGGTGCGCCTGAGCGTGGAAGAGCGGCCGCAGGGCTTCTGCCTGGCGGTGGACGACGACGGCCCGGGCATTCCCGAAGCGCGGCGCGATGAGGTATTCGGCCGGGGCACGCGCCTGGATGAACAGACCCACGGCCACGGGCTGGGCCTGGGCATCGTGCGCGACATCGTCGACGCCTGCGGTGGAACCCTGAACCTGGGGGAAAGCGAGTGGGGCGGCTTGCGGGTAGAGATCGAACTGCCCAGACGCTGAACTTGCCGGGCGCCAGGTTCGGCGCCCGTGATGGCTATCGCAGCCTGCGGCAGCGGGGTCAGACGCGGAACTGGTCCATCAGGCTCTGTTGCTGGTTGGCCAGGCTGTTGAGCGACTGGCTGACCCGCGCCGATTCATTGGCCTGCTCCGACAGCGATTCGGTGACATCGCGAATGGTCGCCACGTTGCTGTTGATCTCTTCGGCCACCGCGCTCTGCTGTTCGGCGGCGCTGGCGATCTGCAGGTTCATGTCGCTGATCACGGTTACCGCATCGCCGATCTGGCGCAGGGCGGTGACCGCCTGGCCCACTTGTTCGACGCTGCCCTGGGCCTGGCGATGGCTGTTGTTCATCGAACCCACCACCTCCCGCGTGCCGTTCTGCAGTTGCTCGATCACCTGGCGGGTTTCTTCCACCGACTCCTGGGTGCGCTGGGCCAGGTTGCGCACCTCATCGGCCACCACCGCGAAGCCGCGGCCGGCTTCCCCGGCGCGAGCGGCTTCGATGGCCGCGTTCAAGGCCAGCAGGTTGGTCTGCTCGGCGATGGCGCGGATCACTTCCAGCACCGAACCGATCTGCTCGCTGTTGGCGGCCAGGCCTTCGACCTGGGTCATGGCGGCGCTCATGTCGGCGGCCAGCAAGTCGATGCTGCGGGTGGTGTGGTCGATCACGTTCAGGCCCTGGCGGGTGGCCTGGTCGGCATCCCGCGCGGCCTGGGCGGCCTGGGCCGCGCTGCGGGCCACGTCCTGGGCGGTGGCGCTCATTTCATGGGAAGCGGTGGCCACCTGGTCCACCTGGCGATACTGCTGCTCCATGCCGGCGCTGGTCTGGGTGGCGATGGCCGAGGACTGGTCGGCGGTGCCGCGAGCGTCCTGCACCGAGCGTTTTACCTCGGCGATGATCGGCTGCAGCTTGTCCAGGAAGCGGTTGAACCAGCCGGCCAGTTGGCCCAGTTCGTCCTGCTTGTCGTAGGCCAGGCGCCGGGTCAGGTCGCCTTCGCCGCTGGCGATGTCTTCGAGCATGTGGGCCACGCCGAGGATCGGCCGGGTCACGCTGCGGGCCATCAGCCACACCAGCAACAGGCCCACCACCGCGGCCAGCAGGCCCAGGCCGAGCTCGATCAGGGTGCCGCTGTTGTTGCGCGCATCCAGCTCGCTTTTCAGGGCTTCGGCCGGGCCTACCAGGACTTTTTCCGGCACATCCAGCAGTACGCCCCAGGCCTTGCCACCGGGGATCGGGGTGAAGGGCGCCAGCACCTTGAGTTCACGGTTGCTGTGCAGGCTCTGGGTCTGGGTGCTGTTGGCCAGCAGGCGGATCAGCTCGGCGCCGTTGGTGGTGTCGACGCTGTCCAGGCGCTGGCTGAGCTTGCTGGCGTCCGGGCTGTAGCCGGCCAGCAGGCCCGCCGGGCTCAGGATGCTGACGTTGGTCTGGCCGGCATAGAGGCGCTTGCTGGCGCTCTGGCTGATGGCCTGGAGGCTGTTGAGGTTGATGTCCACCGACAGCGAAGCGATGACTTTGCCGTCCACCATCAGCGGGAAGACGATGCTGGTCATCAGCACCTTCTGGCCGTCGATGTCATAGAAGTAGGGTTCGATCACGCAGGGCTTGAGGGTGCTGCGCGGGCAGGTGAACCAGGCGTTGGCCGGCTGGCCGCTGGGGCCGGTGCGGGTGTCGCTCATGTCGCTTTCGGGCAGTGACATGGAGGTCAGCTTGCCCGGGGTGGGTTGGGACCAGTACAGGGCGAAGCGGCCCTTTTCGTTGCTGCCCAGTTCGCTCTGGCCGCCGAACAACTCGTCCTTGCCGTCCAGGGCGTTGGCTTCGAACACCAGGGACAGGCCCAGCAAGTCGGGGTTGGCCTGCAGCGCCGACTTGACCTGGCGGGTCAGGTCCTCGCGCAGGTCGAAGGCGTCGAGGAAGCGTTTCTCGGCCTGTTCCCGCAGGAACAGCACCTGGCGCGAGAAGCCGTGGCCGTATTGATAGGCGTCCATGAATTGCTGGCGAATGCCCAGTGCCTGGACTTCACCCTGGGCCTCGATCCGCGCCTGGGCGGCTTCGTTGAGCATCTCCATGCTCGAGGCCTTCACCAGCTCGGAGCTGTGCTCCATGCGATACAGCGAAAGCCCCACCAACAGCGACACGATGCCCAACAGGCAGAGTCCGGCCAGCAAGGTGATTTTCCATTGGATGGAAAGTTGTCTGAGCGACATGGAGACGTCCTTTATTCGATAAATATCTGAGACTTTGCACTGTAGCGGCCGACCAATGGCGTTCTTTAAACGCTTGTTCGAAATAAACCGCGAGGCGCTGGGGCTGCTGTGCAGCCCAGTGCGAGCAAGCTCCCTCGCCACGGGTACGGGGTTGGTCTTGGGGGCTTTACGAGCAAGCTCGCTCCTGCGGGCGGCGGGGTGCGGGGTTTTGACAAGCCGGGTCGGCTGCTGCAAAGTGCGCCCCCCTAATAAGAACCTCTTTCATTTCGATGTCGGCAGCCCGCTGCCTTCCGGTCGGTCACAGGCTTTTGCGCCATTTTTAGCGGCGCAGTAATGAGGTAACGATGATTAACGCAGTAATTGCCGCGGTTGGCGTAATGCTGGTGCTCAGCCTGTCCCGCGTGCATGTAGTGATCGCCCTGATCATTGGCGCCCTGGTGGGCGGCCTGGCCGGCGGCCTGGGCATCGAGGCCACGCTCAAGGCCTTCAATAGCGGCCTGGGGGGCGGTGCCACCGTGGCCATGTCCTACGCCTTGCTCGGTGCTTTCGCCGTGGCGATTGCCAAATCCGGGCTGGCCCACGCGTTGGCGGACAAGATCCTGCTGCTGGTGGACCGGCAGGACGCCAACGGCGGCGGCCAGGTCAAGTGGCTGCTGATCGGCCTGCTGTGGGTGGTGGCGATTGCCTCGCAGAACATCCTGCCGATCCACATTGCCTTCATTCCGCTGCTGGTGCCGCCGCTGCTGTATGTGCTGACCAAGCTGCAACTGGATCGCCGGCTGATCGCCTGTGTGATCACCTTCGGCCTGATCACCCCCTACATGTTCCTGCCGGTGGGTTTCGGCAACATCTTCCTCAACGAAATCCTCCTGGCCAACGTGGCCCGCAGCGGCGTCGATATCAGCCAGGTCAACGTCACCCACGCCATGGGCATTCCCGCCCTGGGCATGCTTTGCGGCTTGCTGCTGGCGTTCTTCAGCTACCGCAAGAAGCGCGTCTATGACCTGGACCGCATCGAGAAGGTCGAGCAGGTGGCGGTGCAGTACAACCCGCGGACCCTGCTGGTGGCCGCGGCGGCCATAGTCGCGGCGTTCGTGATCCAGCTGCTGCTGGACTCGATGATTATCGGTGCCTTGTGCGGTTTTCTGATTTTCTCGGTGTCGGGCATCGTGCGCTGGCGCGAGACTGACGACCTGTTCACCGAAGGCATGAAGATGATGGCCATGATCGGCTTCATCATGATCGCCGCCTCGGGGTTCGCCGAAGTGATGAAGGCCACCGGCGAGGTCAATTCCCTGGTCCAGGCCTCGGCGGCCTGGATCGGCCACAGCAAGGGCGTGGGCGCCTTGCTGATGCTGCTAGTGGGCCTGCTGGTGACCATGGGCATCGGCTCGTCGTTCTCCACGGTGCCGATCCTCGCGGCGATCTTCGTGCCTTTGTGTGTGCAACTGGGCTTCAGCCCTCTGGCCATCGTCTGCATCGTCGGCACCGCCGGTGCCCTGGGCGATGCCGGTTCGCCGGCCTCGGACTCGACCCTGGGACCGACCTCGGGCCTGAATATCGACGGCCAGCACCACCACATCTGGGACACCGTGGTTCCGACCTTCCTGCACTACAACCTGCCGCTGCTGGCCTTCGGCTGGGTGGCGGCCATGGTCCTCTGATCATCTCGCTCTCGTAGAAGCCGGGGGTTGTCGTAGGAGCTGGCTTGCCAGCGAAGGCATCGCCAAGCTCGGTGCAAGGCTCGAGGGCCCCTTCGCCGGCAAGCCGGCTCCTACGGGTTCAGGCTCAACTTTTTTTTTGGCGTGCCGTTAACCGCATATCACGCCAATAAAAAACCAAGAGTGAGCCCCCTATGCGCTTGAGCCTGAAGGCCAAAGTCCTGTCCCTGGCAGTACTCCCGGTACTGCTGTTCGCCCTGGTGATCAGCCTGAGCACCGTGCTCATGCTGCGCCAGCAGGCACAGAAGGAAGTCGAGGAAACCCGCAACCGGCTGCTGACTGAAGCCAAGGCCACCCTGCAGAGTTATGTGGAAGTCGCGCTGACTACCGTCAAGCCGCTCTACGATGCGGCGGCGCAGGGCGATCAGGCCGCCCGGGCCGAAGTGGTCAAGCTGCTGTCCAATATCAGCTATGGCAAGGACGGCTACTTCTTCGGCTACGACTCCGAGACTGTGCGCCTGTTCAAGGGCAACAGCCCGGACGGTGTGGGCAAGAGCTTCAAGGACAACCGCGACCCCAATGGTGTGTACGTCAACCGCGAGCTGGTGCGGGTCGGCAAGGACGGCAGCCACTATGTGCAATACAGCTCGACCCAGCCGGGCAGCGACGTGCTGGTGCCCAAGCTGGGCTACACCGAGTACCTGCCCAAGTGGGACATGGTGCTGGGCACCTCGGTCAACCTCGATGGCATCGACGCCCAGGTCGCCGCAGTGCAGAGCAGCGTCAACCAGCGCATGGAAGGCATGGTCCTGAGCATCCTCGGGATCGCCGCGGTGGTGCTGGTGGTGATCGCCGCCCTGGGCATGCTGGTGGCCAACACCATGCTGCGCCCGCTGAACCTGATGAAAGCCAACCTCGACGATATCGCCGCCGGCGAGGGCGACCTGACCCGGCGCCTGGCCATTACCAGCCAGGACGAACTGGGGCAGTTGGCCGGCTCGTTCAACCGCTTTGTCGACAAGATCCACGGCCTGGTGCGGCAGATCACCGAGATGACCGGCCAGCTCACCGAGCTGGTGACCCAGGTCTCGGATCAGGCCCAGCGTTCGGAACAGGCCATGGAGCGCCAGCGCCACGAGACCGATCAGGTGGCCACGGCGATCAACGAAATGTCCTCCGCAGCCCACGAGGTGGCCCGCAGCGCCCAGGGCGCAGCCGTTGCCGCCCAGCAGACCGATGAAGAGGGCCAGGCGGCCAAGCGCGTGGTGGATGGCAGCATCCAGCAGATCCATGCGCTGGTCAGCGATATCCGCAACAGCGGCACTTCCCTGGACAGCCTGCAGCAGGACGTGACGTCGATTGTCAGCGTGCTGGACGTGATCCGCTCGATCGCCGAGCAGACCAACCTGCTGGCCCTGAACGCCGCCATCGAAGCGGCTCGGGCCGGGGAGGCCGGGCGCGGTTTTGCGGTGGTGGCCGACGAAGTACGGGCCCTGGCCAGCCGCACCCAGCAGAGCACTCAGGAAATCCAGGGCATGATCGACCGCCTGCAGCAGGGCACCCGGGTGGCGGTGGACGCCATGCGCCGTTCCAGCGATGCCGGCGACGGCACCTCGGTGAAGGCCAACGAAGCCGGGGCGTCGCTGGACACCATGGCCCAGTTGATCGGCACCATCAATTCGATGAACGCGCAGATTGCCAGTGCGGCGGAAGAACAGACTGCGGTGGCCGAGGAGATCAATCGCAGCGTGCATCAGATCGCCGTGGCGGTGGACAGTGTGGCCGATGAAACCCAGCGCGGCGCCCAGACTTCCCGCAGCCTGGCGGATCTGGGTCAGCGCCTGGGGCGGCTGGTGGGACAATTCCGTATCTGAGGGCGGGGCGCCGGTGGCTGGTGTAGCCGCTGCCAAGCCTGCGAGGCTGCGAAAAGGCCCGAAGGGCCTTGCGTGGCGGTCTTTTGGCAGCCCACCAGAATGTCCTACCGCCCCCGTCAACAGCTACATCAGGGTGTTACCTGCACGGCTCAGGCGCTGATATCGCGCATCAGCAGGCCAAAGCGCAGGTCCACCTGATCAGGGATCGGCAGGTACACCGTATGGCCGTCACCTGGCGCCACTTCGATGGCTTCGCCCTTGGCGTTCTGCAACTGGTGCAGGTCGAAGTGGAAGTTGCCCCGAGGGGTCATCAGTTCCATGTGATCGCCCAGGGCGAAACGGTTTTTCACCTTCACTTCGGCCAGGCGGTCGCGGCGTTCGCCGGTCAGTTCACCGACGAACTGCTGGCGCTCCGACACCGAGCTGCCGTTCTGGTAGTTCTGATACTCGTCATGCACATGCCGGCGCAGGAAACCCTCGGTGTAGCCGCGCTGGGCCAGGGACTCCAGATCGCTCATCAACTGGCGGTCGAACTCGCGGCCAGCGGCGGCATCGTCGATGGCCCGGCGATAGACCTGGGTGGTGCGTGCGCAATAGAAGTGCGACTTGGTGCGCCCCTCGATCTTCAGCGAGTGCACGCCCATGCGGGTCAGGCGCTCCACGTGCTGCACCGCCCGCAGGTCCTTGGCGTTCATGATGTAGGTGCCGTGCTCGTCTTCGAAGGCCGGCATCAGCTCGCCCGGGCGATTGGCTTCCTGCAGCAGGAACACCTGGTCGGTGGGGGCGCCCAGGCCCAGGGTCGGCTCCGGCTGGTAGCTCTGCACGATGTCGCCCACGGCATTCTCGGTGGCCGTCTGGGCGCTGTATTTCCAGCGGCAGGCATTGGTGCAAGTGCCCTGGTTGGCATCGCGCTTGTTCATGTAGCCCGACAGCAGGCAACGCCCGGAGTAGGCCATGCACAGCGCCCCGTGGACGAAGACTTCCAGCTCCATGCCCGGCACCTGCTGGCGGATTTCCTCGATCTCCTCCAGGGACAGTTCCCGGGACAGGATGATCCGGGTCAGGCCCTGCTGCAGCCAGAACTCGACGCTGGCCCAGTTCACCGTGTTGGCCTGCACCGAGAGGTGGATCGGCATCTGCGGGAAGTGCCGGCGTACCAGCATGATCAGCCCCGGGTCGGACATGATCAGCGCATCCGGGGCCATCTCGATCACCGGCGCCAGGTCCTTGAGGAAGGTCTTGAGCTTGGCATTGTGTGGGGCGATGTTGACCACCACGTAGAAGCGCTTGCCCTGGGCCTGGGCCTCGCGGATGCCGAGGGCCAGGTTGGCATGGTCGAATTCGTTGTTGCGTACCCGCAGGCTGTAGCGCGGCTGGCCGGCGTACACCGCGTCGGCGCCATAGGCGAAGGCGTAGCGCATGTTCTTCAGGGTGCCGGCGGGGGCCAGGAGTTCGGGTTTGGCGAGGAGCGTCATGGGGCTGTCGGTCGCAAAAGGTCGCGAGGGTAAGCCAGTGCGCTAGGGTATTCATTGATCTGGATCTATGCCGACAGCAGAAAAAACGGCACTCGGCGCCGCGGCCGGGGACTAAGCCTCAGGACGCTGATTTTCCGCGTGACAGACCTGGACCTGTAGATGAACCAAACCAACCTGCAAAACAAAAGCCTGCTGCTGTTGCTGGCACTGGTGACCCTGGCCTTTATCTGGATTCTGCTGCCCTTCTACGGTGCGCTGTTCTGGGCAGTGATCCTGGGCATTGTCTTCGCCCCCTTGCAGCGTCGGCTGCAGGCCCGCTTCGGCTGGCAGCGCAACTTGACGTCCCTGTGCACCCTGTTGATCTGCCTGGTGATCGCGATTCTGCCGGTGATCATCACCAGCGTGCTGCTGGTGCAGGAGGGGGCCGAGCTGTACAAGAAAATCGAAAGCGGCCAGCTGGATATCGCCGCCTACCTGGCTCAGTTCAAGCACAGCCTGCCGCCGTACTTCCAGCACCTGCTGGACCGCTTCGGCCTGGGCGAACTCAAGGGGCTGCAGGAGAAGGTGGTCAAGAGCGCGATGCAGGGCAGCCAGTACCTGGCGACCCAGGCTTTCAGCTTCGGCCAGGGCACCTTCGAGTTCGTGGTGAGCTTCTTTATCATGCTCTACCTGCTGTTCTTCTTTCTGCGCGACGGCCCGGACCTGGTGCGCAAGATCCGCACCGCCGTGCCCCTGGCGGAATACCAGAAGCGCCGCCTGCAATTGAAGTTCAACCGAGTGGTGCGGGCCACGGTCAAGGGCAATGTGCTGGTGGCGGTGACCCAGGGCGCCCTGGGGGGCTTGATCTTCTGGTTCCTCGACATTCCCAGCGCCTTGCTCTGGGCGGTGCTGATGGCGTTCCTGTCACTGTTGCCGGCCGTGGGGGCGGGGATTGTCTGGGGGCCGGTGGCGGCCTACTTCCTGATCAGCGGAGCGATCTGGCAAGGGGTGGTGCTGGGGCTGTTCGGGGTGTTCGTGATCGGCCTGGTGGATAACCTGCTGCGGCCGATCCTGGTGGGCAAGGACACCAAGATGCCAGACTACCTGATTCTGATCTCGACCCTGGGAGGGCTGGCGATCTTCGGCCTCAACGGCTTTGTCATCGGGCCCCTGATTGCCGCGCTGTTCATGTCCAGCTGGGCCCTGTTCGTCGAGACCCGGCCCCGGGTGCAGTTGCCCTAGGGCTGGACGATGCGCAGCGCCAGTTGCCGGGACAGGGTCTGGGCGGCGGGCAGGGAGGTCAGCGGGCCGCTGACCATCTCGCCGTCGCGCACCAGGTACCAGCAAGCCAGCAACCCCAGTTCCCTGAGCGATGCGGGGACCGCGCTGCCAATGACGGACATGATCTGAATCTTGGGCATGACAACCTCCTCGATCTGAGGGGGTTACCTTACAAAGCCCGAAGTGCTACGAAAAATCACCCAATCTGATAGTGGACATTGATGCCGGTGCTACCGCAGCCGGCAGTTCAGTCCACCACCTGGTCGAGCATGTGCAGCACTTCCTGCTCGTTGAGCAGGCCCTTGCGCACCAGGTTCTGGGCCAGCAGCGAGAGGAACTTGGCGCTGCGGTGGCCTTCCAGGTGCTTGAGTTCGGTCAGGGCGTCGTACACCCGGCTGGAGGTGCAGAGGCCGGCGACGCGGTGCGGGTTTTGCGTGGGCATGGATTCGTCCTTGTTGTTATGGGCCTGTGGCGAGCGGACTGTGTCGATCTTGTCGTCCTTGAATGACACAAACATGACAGTCGCATGTCGCTCACCGCAGCCGTGGGATCAGTACACTATTGCCGGATTTAAACGCAAATACTGTTCCAGTCACGACATGCTTGAGAATTATTCAGACATTCGGATAGTGGCAAAATGCAACAAGCCCCGCTTTGGGGGCGGGGCCTGTTGTTTGATTCTGCCAGTGCTTACCAGCGGCCGGGACCCGGGCCGTAGTAGTAATGCGGGTGGCCGTAGTAACCGCGAGGTGGCCCGTAGTACACCGGTGCCGGGCGGTAGTAGACCGGTTGCTGCACATAGACCGGTGCCGGCTGGTAGTAGACCGGTGGTGGCGGTGCGGCATAGACCGGCTGCGGTTGGACATACACCGGCGCTTGCTGCACATAGACCGGGCGATCCTGGTTGGCGATCACCGAACCCACTACGGCAGCGCCGACAACAGCACCCAAGGCGGCGGGCCCGACCCAGCCACCACCACCGTGGGCTGAAGCCTGGCCTGCGACAGCGAGTGCACCAATGAGCAAGGCTATCTTGGGGATTTTGGAGATCATGGTCATTCCTCGGTTCAACCCCAGCGTTTATGGTCTGCACCAGACTCAAGAACTGACGCGGGGATACTTCTAAGACAGCGGTTCCTGCGAAATCTGCACAGCCGCTGAGTAAATATTGTGTAAGGTCTGTACCGGTCTCTTTACCGTCATCCCTGGGCGGTGGCGAAGGCCGGTGAACACGCGCCGATATGATCAGGCCAAGCGGCGCGCCAGACCAATCCCGTCCATCTGAAAGTGCCGAGCGAGGAAACCGATATGCAAATGAACCCCAACAAAGACACTCAGTTGTGCATGTCCTTGTCCGGGCGCCCGGGGAATTTCGGCCTGCGTTTTCACAACCACCTGTATGAGCAGTTGGGTCTCAATTTCTACTACAAGGCCTTCAGCAGCCAGGACCTGCCCGGCGCCGTCGCCGGGATCCGGGCGCTGGGCATCCGCGGTTGCGGGGTGTCCATGCCGTTCAAGGAAGACTGCATCGCCCTGGTGGATGAGCTGGACGCCTCGGCCCGGGCCATTGCCTCGATCAATACCATCGTCAACACCAACGGCCATCTCAAGGCCTACAACACCGACTACATCGCCGTGGCGCAATTGCTCGCGGGCCACGGGGTGCCTCGAGAGTCGAGCTTTGCCCTGCGCGGCAGCGGCGGCATGGCCAAGGCCGTGGCCAGTGCCTTGCGTGATGGTGGTTATGCCAACGGGGTGATCGTGGCCCGCAACGAAGTGGCCGGGCGCGCCCTGGCCAGCTCCCTGGGTTATGAGTGGCAGGCCGAGTTGGGCAGCCTGCGGCCGCAGATGCTGATCAACGTCACCCCGATCGGCATGAGCGGCGGGCCAGAGGCGCAGCAGCTGGCGTTCGACGCCGAGGCGATAAAGGCGGCGCAGACGGTGTTCGATGTAGTGGCGGTGCCGCCGGAGACGCCGTTGATCCTGCGGGCCCGGGCCGAGGGCAAGCAGGTTATCACCGGGCTGGAAGTGATTGCCATCCAGGCGCTGGAGCAGTTCGTGCTTTATACCGGGGTGCGCCCGAGCGAAGAGCAGTTCCAGAAGGCCGTGGCCTTCGCCCGCCCCTGAGGCCGAAGCCCTGTCACCGCTGCCGCAGGCCGCGACAAGGCCCGCAGGGCCAGCAGGGCCCTGAAGCCCCCTTCGAGGTCGATCGCAGCCTGCGGCAGCGGCTCCGGGGTTCAGCATTCGAGTTGGGCCAGGCGCTCTTCCAGGGCAGCGATCCGCGCTTCCAGTTCTTCGATGCGTTCCACTGAAACCGCGCCGCCGGCGCTGCGCTCAACCGGGTTGCTGCGGGCGGCGAGGATTGCCTCGATGTCCGCCGGGTCACCCAGGGCGTGGGTATAACGGTCTTCGCGCTGGCCGGCCTGCCGCGGAATGTGCAGGGCCAGGCCCCGGGCAATCAGGCGTTCGAGCTGGTGCAGGACCTGTTCGCTGTCTTCGAAATCATGCATGCGCCCGCTACGGGTCAGCAGTTCGTTGACCGTCTGCGGGCCACGCAGGAACATCAGGCCGCACAGGATCAGTTGCGCCGGCACCAGTTCCAGGGCCTTGTCCAGGCGCTGTTCCCAGCGATCGGCGCGGCTGCCCATCACCAGGCGGGTGAAGCCCCGGGCTTCGAGGGCACGCAGGCTTTGCCCGACCTGGCCCTGGGTCAGGTTCATCACCGGTTCGCGGCTGGTTTTCTGATTGCAGGCAATCACCAGGGCGTTGAGAGTCAGGGGATAGGTTTCCGGGCTGGTGGCCTGCTTTTCGATCAACGAACCCAGGATGCGGATATCGGTACTGCTCAAGCGCAGTGCTTCACCGGGTGTGTCGTGCTCGCTGCTCATAAGTGCTGGTCCCTTGGTCACTGATGGATGGATCGTGAAAAAAACGCCACCGGGCGCTGGAACAGCGTCCGGGTTTTCTGCGTGGCCGGGTCGGCCACTTTCGAGGGGCTCTGTTTTACCTCCAGAACCCGGATCTTGCCATCAGAACTTGGCGCGGCCCGCGCCGGCGCCGGTTGACCGGGCCGCCCCCGCCACCATGCTTTGGGCGAGGGCGGCCGGTTCAGCTGGGTTGCGGATCTGTTGCAGGCTGTGTCGTACGGGGTGAGTCGGCTGCCTGCGGGGTTTGGCCTGCGGTCTCCAGGCATTGGCGGGCAAACCGGGCGAGGCCCAGCAGGGCGTTTCTCGCGGAGCGCAGGTAGAACGCCTGCAACTGGAACACGTGCCAGCGGCCCTGGTGGATTTCCAACTGGCAAGCCACCCCGGACTGCCTGGCACGCTCAGCCAGGCGCGTGGAGTCGGACAGCAGCAGTTCCTGGTCGCCCACCTGGATCAGCATCGGTGGCAAGCCGCGCAGGTCTGCTTCCAGGGGGCGGTGGCTCAGTGCTTGAACGGGCGCTGCGTAGGCCTTGAGGGCTTGCTCCAGCCAGTCGCGGCGGATCATCGGGTCGGCCTCCTGGTGCGATTGCATGCTGGCGCCGCCCAGGTCCGGATCGGTGACCGGCGACAGCAGCATCAGCCCGGCGGCAATCCCGTCACCACGCTCCTTCAGGGCCAGGGCCAGGGCCAGCACCAGGGCGCCGCCGGCGGAGTCGCCGGCAATCAGCAGCTTGTCCGCCGGGCAGAGCTGGGCGCGGATCGCGTCGTAGCAGGCCAGGCAATCCTCCAGCGCGGCGGGGTAGGGGTGTTCCGGGGCCAGCCGGTAGTCCGGCACCCACACCGCGCAGCCGCTGTCCCTGGCCAGGCGGCTGGTGACGCTGTAGTGAGAGCGCGGGCTGCCCAGGCAGAAGGCGCCACCGTGCAGGTAGAGAATCACCCCCTTGGGCGCCCTGGTTCCGGGGTCGACAATCTGCAACGAGAGCCCGTCCAACTGCATGCTCCGGCGGTTCACGCCCAGGCAGCCGGGCATCAGCCATGACAACCGGTCGACGATCTTGCGCTGGCTGGCCAGGGCCCGGGGCGGGCCGATCAAGGCCCTGAAACTGACCCGCAGGAAAACCCGCAGGAAGGCTGCGTTGGCCCGCTCCAACCAGTCCTGGGGGGCGGCTATGCGTTGCCCGTCGCAGGCTGGGGACTGGGTGTCCAGCGGGCTGGACAGGCGATAGGCCGCCAGCCCGGCATAGCGCGCCAGCCAGCGGTAGGACCAGGTGAAGCCTGGCCAGTTGGTGCTGTTGTGCCCCCGTTCGTCGACATACCAGCTCTTGCAGCCGCTCCACACCGAAGTGGCCAGGCGGCGCTGGATGCCCAGTTGAAAGCGCTGGTGGTGCTGCTCGTCCACTTCCACATGGCTGGCGCCGCTGTCCAGCAGGGCCTGGCGGGCCTGCATGACGTGGGAAATCTGGCTTTCCAGCATATGGATGATGGAGTTGTGGCCCAGGTTGGTGTTGGGCCCGTAGAGCATGAAGAAGTTGGGAAAACCCGGCACGCTGATGCCCAGGTAGGCCGCCGCGCCACCTTGCCAGGCCTGGTTCAGGTCGAGCCCGTCGCGTCCGGTGATGCGCATGGGCGAGAGGAACTCGGTGGCGGCGAAACCGGTGCCATAGATGATCGCGTCCACGGCGTGTTCCTCGCCGTCCAGGGTTTCGATGCCGTGCTCGGTGATCTGCCGGATGCCTCGGGTCAGCAGGTGCACATGGGGCTGGTCGAAGGTCTTGAGGTAGTCGTTGGACAGCAGGATGCGCTTGCAGCCGATGGGGTAGTCCGGGGTCATCTGGCGGCGCAGTTCGGGGCTGGTGACCGAGGTGTGCAGCAGCTTCTTGAACGGGCCACCGACCACCCACTTGGTCAGGCCCTGCAGGCGCGTGAAGCCCAAAGCCCGGGATTCGAAGTGCAGGTAGTGGGCCGCACGCACCAGCTTCATCTTCCAGGGTTGGCGCAGGAAGCGCTGCTTTTCCTCGGCACTGTAGGGGCGGTCGGCCTTGGGCATGATGTAGGCCGGTGAGCGTTGGAAGACCTTGAGTTCGGCCACCTGCCTGGCAACCTCCGGGACGAACTGGATGGCCGAGGCGCCGGTGCCGATCACCGCCACCCGCTTGCCCGCCAGGGGATAGTCATGATCCCAGTGGGCGGAGTGGAAGACCCGGCCGCGGAAGCTGGCCATGCCCGGCAGGTCGGGCAGGGCCGGGCGGCTCAACTGGCCGGTGGCGCTGATCAGCAGGCGGGCGGCATGGCGCTGGCCATCGGCGCAGGTGACATGCCAGCAGGCATTGGCGGTATCGAATTCGGCATGGCGCACCTCGGCGCCGAAGCGGATATGGGGTTTGAGCTCATAGACGCCGGCACAATGTTGCAGGTAACCATGGATTTCTGCCTGGGGCGCGAACACCCGGGACCAGTGCGGGTTGGGTTCGAAGGAAAACGAATACAGGTGCGAGGGCACGTCGCAGGCAGCGCCGGGATAGCTGTTGTCGCGCCAGACGCCGCCCACGTCCTGGCCTTTTTCAAGAATGACGAAACGGTGCACGCCCGCCTTGCGCAGGGCGATGGCCATGCCCAGGCCGCCAAAGCCGCTGCCGATGATGATGGCCTCCAGCGGTGTGGCCGAGTCGGGGCGGGGTGTGTAGCAGGTGCGAATTCGGGCATGACGACCTCGTTGTTATTGTTGTGCGGCGCAGGGTTGATGCTCCCGGGGCCACTTCCTTGTTTCTGCGGTGCAGCCCCGATCAGTGAAGCATGCGGGGAATAAACCGTGGACCCCATGCTGTAACGGGACAAGTGCTTTAGTATTTGGGCCAACACCTTTCTTCACGAGCCGCGCCCATGAGCACTCAGTCGTTCACCCGGGGACCGTCCAGCGCCTTGCTGCTGCTCGGTTTCGGCTGCGAAAAGGGCTTGGCGCCAGCGCGGTTGCTGGCCGGTTGCGGGCTGTCCCGGGAGCAGTTGCAAAACCCCAACAGCCTGCTGTCGGCGGCCCAGGAGTTGCGCCTGGCCAGTAACCTGCTGGCGCTGCTCGGCCAGCCCCGGGGCCTGGGGTATGCAGTGGGTGCGCGTTATCACTTCTCCACCTATGGCCTGTTCGGCTACGGCCTGATCAGCAGCGCCACCCCGGCGGATGCCCTGGCCCTGGCCTTGCGCTTCCTGCCGCTGACCTATGCCTTTGCCGAGATCGGCTACCGGCTGGAGCCGGGGCTCGGGGTGCTGACCTTTGCCGAGCCTCGGGTGGCGGACCCCTTGTTGGCGCAGTTCCTGTTACAGCGGGACATGGCGGCCGCCGCGACGCTGATGCAGGAAATAGTCGGTGCGGATTTTCGCCTGCTGCGTTTCGGTCGCAGTGTCAGCCCTGAGCTGGAAGGGGACGAGCCGGCGCAGATTCTCGGGGTGCCCGCCGACTATCGGGCCGACGCCAATACCCTGGCCTTCGACCGGCGTTTCCTGCACCGGCCCTTGCCCCAGGCCAACCCGCTGACGGTGGCCATGTGCGAGCAGATGTGCGCGCAGTTGCTGGAGCGGCGACAGGCCCATCAGGGGGTTGCCGCGCTGGTCCGCCAGCACCTGGATGCCCTGCCGGCGGCAAGCGTACCGGACTTGCCGGCCATGGCCCGGCTGCTGTGCACCAGCGTGCGGACCTTGAAGCGACGCTTGCAGGAGGAGGGCACCTGCTATCGGCAGGTACTGGCCGGGCATCGAGGCGCCCGGGCCCTGGAGTTGCTGGGCAATCCGCGGCTGAGCCTGTCCCAGGTTGCCGAAAGGCTTGGCTTCAGTGACCTGTCGAGTTTTTCCCAGAGCTTCAAGCGCTGGTTCGGCGTGGCCCCCAGCGTGTATCGCCAGGAGCGCTGCGGATAAAGGCCCCGTGCTGGCGTGCTGTGGTTATAATCGCTGCTCGCTGTATTCCCGCCATTCCCTGTCGAGACTGTCATGACTATTTCCCTGTACGCCGCTTCCGTTCCTGTCTTCAAGCAAATGCTCAATGCCTTGAGCGACGTGCTGCACAAGGCCGAAGCCCACGCCACGGCGAAGAACATCGAGCCCAACGCCCTGCTGCAGGCGCGCCTGTACCCGGACATGTTCCCGCTGGTGCGCCAGGTGCAGATCGCCGTGGACTTCGCCAAGGGCGTATCGGCGCGCCTGGCCGAAGTCGAGCTGCCCAAGTACGACGACACTGAAACCACCTTCGCCGACCTGCAGGCGCTGATCGCCAAGGTCCTGGCCTTTATCGACGGCATCCAACCGGCGCAGATCGATGGCAAGGAAGGCATCGAGATCGTGACCCGTCCGGGCACCCCGAAAGAGAAGCGCTTCAGTGGCCAGTCCTACCTGCTGACCTACGGCCTGCCGCAGTTCTTCTTCCACGTCACCACCACCTACGCAATCCTGCGTCACAACGGTGTGGAAGTGGGCAAGCGCGACTACATGGGCGCGTTCTAAGGCGTTTGGCTACGAGGTTCTCGTAGCGCACAAAAAAGCCCGGCCAGGTTGACCCTGGCCGGGCTTTTTTGTGGCCGTTGGATCAGGCGGCTTGCGCCTTGTCTTCCTGTGCCATGCACGCGGCGGCGGTGAAGAGTACGTCGGTGGAGGAATTCAGCGCGGTTTCCGCCGAATCCTGCAGCACGCCGATGATGAAGCCTACGGCCACCACCTGCATGGCGATTTCGCTGGGAATGCCGAACAGGCTGCAGGCCAGGGGAATCAGCAGCAGCGAGCCGCCGGCCACGCCGGAAGCACCGCAGGCGCAGATGGCCGCGACCACGCTGAGCAGCACGGCGGTGGGCAGGTCGACGGCGATACCGAGGGTGTGCACGGCGGCCAGGGTCAGCACGGTAATGGTGATTGCCGCGCCGGCCATGTTGATGGTGGCGCCCAGCGGGATCGACACCGAGTAGGTGTCTTCATGCAGGCCCAGGCGCTTGCTCAGTTCCAGGTTGACTGGAATGTTGGCCGCCGAGCTGCGGGTGAAGAAGGCGGTGATGCCGCTTTCGCGCAGGCAGGTCAGCACCAGCGGGAAGGGATTGCGGCGGATCTTCCAGAACACGATCAGCGGGTTCATCACCAGGGCCACGAACAGCATGCAGCCGATCAGGACCGCCAGCAGGTGCAGGTAGCCGAGCAGGGCGTTGAAGCCCGAGGTGGCCAGGGTCGAGGCCACCAGGCCGAAGATCCCCAGGGGCGCGAAGCGGATCACCACGCGCACGATGACAGTGACCCCGTTGGACAGGTCATCGAGCACGGTGCGGGTGGTCTCGCCGGCATGGCGGATGGCCACGCCCATGCCAATGGCCCAGGCCAGGATGCCGATGAAGTTGGCGTTCATCAGGGCGCTGACCGGGTTGTCCACCACGCTCAGCAGCAGGCTTTGCAGCACTTCGGTGATCCCGCCGGGCGCGCTGATGGCCACGTCGTGGGTGGACAGCACCAGGGCGGAAGGAAACAGGCTGCTGGCGATCACCGCCACCACGGCGGCGGCGAAGGTGCCCAGCAGGTAGAGCACCAGGATCGGCCGGATATGGGTTTCCTGGCCGTGCTTGTGGTTGGCGATGGAGGCCATCACCAGCACGAACACCAGGATCGGGGCCACGGCCTTGAGCGCCGAGACGAATACCTTGCCGATAAAGGTGGTGGATTTCGCCACCTCCGGTGCCAGCAGTGCCAGGGCGATACCGGCGATCAGGCCGATAACGATCTGCGTGACCAGGCTCAGGCGTTTGAGGGAATGCAGAAAGGAAGGGGGTGAAGCGCTCATAGCGGTATCTCTGTTTTTTTTAATGTGCGGAGCCTGCCGGTCGCCAGCGCCGGTGGTTGAACCGCCAGGCACAGACGCAGTCTGAAAAGGCGACGGGCGATCGAGACGTTTGAAGGGTAGACGAACTCGACAGGGCCTGTTTTCAGCAGGGGGCGGACTTTATCACAGCAGGCCGGGGTTACCGCGTCGATGTGACGATCTGCCACTTGCCCCTTGCAGAGCCGTGCACGCGGTGGTTGCCCGGAGCCGGGCGCACTCTGTTAAGATTCGCCATCCCCTTTTTCTATCCAGTCAGCGGGCCCTTCGGGCTGTCGCTGCTGTCGCTGTTTCTGGAGTTCTGCATGCTGTTGCCCATCCTGCTGTTGTCGGCCGCCGGTTTTACCGTGCTGACCACGGAGTTCATCATCGTCGGCCTGTTGCCGTCGATTGCCCGCGACCTGCAGGTCAGCGTGTCCCAGGCCGGGCTGCTAGTGACCCTGTTCGCCTTTACCGTGGCTGCCTTCGGGCCATTTCTGACCGCCTACTTCGCGCGTTTTCCCCGCAAGAAGCTGTTTATCAGCGTGCTGGTGATGTTCGGCCTGGCCAATACCCTGGCGGCGCTGGCGCCGAACATCTGGGTGATGTCCCTGGCGCGGCTGGTGCCGGCCCTGGGGTTGCCGGTGTTCTGGGCCCTGGCCAGCGAGACGGCGGTGGACATCGTCGGCCCGGACTACGCCGGGCGGGCGATTGCCAAGATCGGCTTCGGCATTGTCTGCGCCACGGTGTTCGGGATTCCCGTGGGCACCCTGATTGCCGATGCGTTCGGCTGGCGCAGCGCCTTCGGCATCCTGGCGGTGGTGGCGTTCGCCAAGGCCCTGTTGCTGTTTATCTACCTGCCGCAAACCCGCCAGCACAACGAGCAGGTGAGCCTGCGGGCGCAGTTTCGCATCCTGCGCAGCCCGCTGATGCAAGGGCATGTGCTGCTGTCGATCCTGGTATTTAGCGGCATGTTTACTGCCTACACCTACCTGGCGGACATACTCGAGCGCCTGGCCGGGTTCGACGGTGCATTGGTGGGCTGGTGCCTGATGGGCTTTGGCGCGGTGGGCCTGATCGGCAATTCCCTGGGCGGCCGGGCGGTGGACCGTCACCCGCTGATCGCCTCCATGGTGTTCTGCGCACTGATGATCGGCGGCATGGTAGCCCTGGTGCCGAGCATTCATTCGACCCTGGGGCTGGCAGCGGCCATGGCCATCTGGGGCGTGACCCAGGCGGCGATGTTCCTGGTGAGCCATGTGCGCTTGATCAAGGCGGCTCCCCAGGCGCCGGCCTTCGCCGCTTCGTTGAACATTGCCGGGGCCAACCTGGGCATTGGCCTGGGGGCAATGGTCGGCGGCCGGGTGATCGATACCCTGGGCCTGGGCAGCCTGGGGTTCGCGGCCTCGGGTTTCATTCTGCTGTCGATCGCCCTGGCGCTGCTGCTGATGAAGCTCAAAGCGCCGAGTGCCTGCGTTTCCTGATCAGAGATTGAGGGGCGTGAACAATTCTCGTCGCGCCCCTTCGGTAATGGCCACGATGCCGGGGTGCTTGACCTTGCGCTCCACGGAAATGGCGTAGAACGACTCGGCCACGGCATCGGTCTGGCCAATCAGTTGCACTCCGTACTGGTGCATGACCTCGTCGGCAATCACGCTGGGGGCGATGAAGATTCCACTGCCGGATTGGCCAAAGGCCTGCATCAGGGCGCTGTCGTCGAATTCACCGATGATCCGTGGCTGCAACTGTTGCTCGGCGAACCAGCGCAGCAGGCGGCTGCGGACCACGGTTTCCTGCCCGGGAATCAGCAGTGGTGCGCCGTGCAGGCCCCGGGGGAAGTCAGCGCCGTGCCGCCGCGCCAGCTCCTCGGTGGCGAAGAAACTGATGCCGCATTCCCCTAGCTTCTGGCTGTAGCCCTTGATGTCCAGGTGCGAGGGCATCGGGCTGTCGGAAATCACCAGGTCCAGGCGCTGGATGGCCAGGTCCGCCAGCAGGCGTTCGAGCTTGTCTTCGCGACAGGTCAGGCGGATCGGCTCGCTGAGCTCCATGGTCGGGGCGATCAGGCGATAGACGATGGACTTGGGCACCACATCCGCCACGCCGACCCGGAACTGGATCTGCTGTTCGTCGGGGCGGGCGCGGAGCATGGCTTCCAGCTCGCCCCCGAGCTGGAACATCTGCTCGGCGTAGGGCAGGGCCTGGCGTCCGGCTTCGGTCAGCTCCAACTGGCGGCCAACCCGGCGAAACAATTCGATGCCGTAAGTCTGTTCCAGCAGGCTGATCTGGCCGCTGATGGTTTGCGGGGTCAGGTTCAACTGGTCGCAGGCGCGGACGATGCTGCCGGTCTTGGCCACAACCCAGAAATAATGCAGCTGGCGGTAGTTGAGCATGGGCACATTCAGTTCGTAAAAAGCGAAGTATAACTGCTAAAAAAACGAATTTTCCTGAAGTATCACTCTCCTTAGAATGCCTCGCTATCGCCGGGGCCCTACTTGGTCCCGTCCGTTCTATCGAGGAATACGGCATGTCTTTCAAAACCTTGGGCGCAGCGTCGCTGCTGGCCCTGTCTATGCTGACCCTGGCGGGTTGTGACCAGGCGGAAAAAAGCGCGCAGCAGATGCTGGGCAAGGCGGCGGAGTCGGCCAAGCAGGCCATCGACGATACCCACAAAGCGGCAGAACAGGCGCTCAGCGATGCGACTCAGAGCGTGACCGGCAAGGAAAAGCCAGAGGACGACAGCGAGAAGAAACCAGCGCCTGCGTCCCAGGAAATCTGATCTTTCATACAACCGAGTCAGGATTGACCCATGGATTACCTTTTACAGCTCGCTGCAAGCCCCACCGCCTGGGTCGCCCTGGCCACCCTGGTGGTGATGGAGATCGTGCTTGGCATCGATAACCTGATCTTTATCTCCATCCTCACCAACAAGTTGCCGCAAAAGCACCGGGCCAAGGCACGACGCATCGGTATCGGCATGGCCTTGATCCTGCGCCTGGCGCTGCTCAGTACCATTGCGTTCATCGTCCAGCTCACTGAGCCGGTGATTGAAGTGATGGGGCAGAGTTTCTCCTGGAAGGACATGATCCTGATTGCCGGTGGCCTGTTCCTGGTGTGGAAATCCACCACGGAAATCCACCACAGCATGGACCCTGAACCTGAGCAGGCCAAGAACGAGACTCCGGGCGTGGCTATCGGCTTTGCCGCAGCGATCGGTCAGATCCTGTTGCTGGACATGGTGTTCTCCATCGACAGCATCATTACTGCAGTCGGCATGACCGAGCATTTGCCGATCATGATCATTGCCGTGGTGGTGTCGGTGCTGGTGATGCTGCTGGCGGCCGAACCGCTGGCCAAGTTCATCAATGACAACCCGACCGTGGTGATGCTGGCCCTGGGCTTCTTGATCATGATCGGCATGACCCTGATCGCCGAAGGTTTCGGCGCCCATGTGCCCAAGGGCTATGTGTATGCGGCGATGGCCTTCTCGGCGGCCATTGAGAGTCTCAACATGCTGGCCCGCCGGGCCCGGCAGAAGCGTCAGGCGGCCCGTAGCGACGCTTGATCCGCAGCCATGACTGGCGGCCGCCTGTACTCCTTGGAGTCAGGCGGCCGCTTTGTTTCAGGGGTAGGGGAAACCTTGATCAGTGGGCAGCGGCAGGACGCCGGGCGCTCTTTCCAGCCTTGATGGCGGGGGCTGCTTGCGGGGGCTGATGGTGGTGGCGGCGGGTGATGCGCAGCACGCCCCAGAGCATAGCGGCGGCTACCGCCAGCCAGCCGAGGATCAGCATCAGGATGGTCGTTGTCAGGCTCATAAGTGCCTCCTTTATGCCCCGTGCGGGGCACACACTCTTAACAATCGACAGTCTAGTAGCCTATGTGTTTCAAGCTATTGACCAATAGTCGAGAGTCTTCGAACACTTCGCTCTATGGTTTTCAATTAACTGGCGCCTAACGCTATACCCTTGCCCGCGGGCGCCCTATTATCAGGGCCCCAGCCGGAGGCGGGTCGCCCGGTGTCTGAATAGAGAGCAAAGATGGTGCGGGTATTTCCTCGGTTTCGAGTGGCGCTGCTGGCCAGCGCCTGTGTCTTGGCCCTGGCCGGTTGTGCCGGTAGCGTACAGCCTGACATCCAGCGCCTGCCGGAACGTGTCGAACTCAACAGCGTGCCGTCTTTCCGTGGCCAGATGTACCAGAGCGGCCCAGGTGCACTGGCCAGCATGCTGTCGCAGCAGGGCGTGGTGATCACGCCCGGTCTGCTGGACAAGCCATTGCATCTGCCGGGTGCCGAGGCGCAGTTGCAGCAGAACATGCAGAACCTGGCGCGTGAATACGGCATGGTCGTCTATCCCCTGGATAACCAATTGTCGGCGTTGCTGACGCAGGTGGCGGCGGGTTACCCGGTGCTTGTACGCTTTACCGAGGGTTCGACATTCTGGGCTGAGCCGCGCTATGCCGTGCTGGCCGGCTATAACCGCGACAAGCAGACAGTGCTGTTGCGTGGGGCGAAAAGCCGTCGGCAACTGATGAGCTTCAGCGAGTTCGAGTCATCCTGGAAGAATGCCGGCAGCTTTGCGGTACTGATCCAGGCTCCCAACCAGTTGCCGGCCAAGGTGGATCGCCAGCGTTGGTTGAAAGCCGTCAATGAATTGGCCCAGGCCGGCCAGGAGCAGGCGGCAGCCCGGGCGAGCAAGGCACTCGACAGTCATTGAGTGTGCTACAGACAACAACGGCGCCTGAGGGCGCCGTTGTTTTTTGCCGGGTATCAGTGTGAGGCCTGGGGAGCGGCGACCTGACGGTTCTTCAGGTTCTTGTCCGCTTTGTAGCGCAGGGCGACGTCCGGTACCGAGCCGCTCTTACCGGTCTCGACCCAATTGCGGATGCGGCTGGCATCGGCGAAGTGGGTGTATTTGCCGAAGGCATCGAGAATCACCAGCGCTACCGGGCGATTACCCATGCTGGTGACCAGCACCAGGCAGTGGCCGGCCTGGTTGGTAAAGCCGGTCTTGGTGATCTTGATGTCCCATTTTTCCTTGTTCACCAGATGGTCGGTATTACGGAAGCCCAGGGTGTAGTTGGGCTTGCGAAAGGCTACGGTCTTTTCCTTGGTGGTACTCAGTTCGCTGAGCAGCGGGTACTTGCGCGAAGCCACCAGCAACTTGCTCAGGTCACGGGCGGTGGAAACGTTGTGGATCGACAGGCCTGTAGGCTCCACGTAGCGGGTGTGGGTCATGCCCAGGGACTTGGCCTTGGCGTTCATTGCTGCGATGAACGCCGCGTAGCCGCCCGGGTAGTGATGGGCCAGGCTGGCGGCAGCGCGGTTTTCCGAAGACATCAGGGCGATCAGCAGGGTGTCCCGGCGGCTCAGCTCACTGTTGAGCTTGACCCGGGAGAACACCCCTTTCATTTCCGGGGTATCGCTGATGTTCATGGAGATGTATTCGTCCAGGGGCAGCTTGGCGTCCAGGACCACCATGGCGGTCATCAGCTTGGTCACCGAGGCGATGGGGACTATCACGTCCGGGTTGCTGGAATAGATGACTTTGTTGGTCTGCAGATCCAGCAGCAGGGCGCTGCCGGACGCGATATGCAATTGTGAAGTGTCTCTTGGCGCCGCGGTGGTTTCGCTGGCGTCGACGCTGTGCGCGATCAGTGTGCCGGACACAGCAAACAACAAGCTGAGAATGGAGAGACGAATTTTCACGCGGGCGGACTCGATAAAGAATGGATATGCCGTTGGGTAACGGGCTTTCTGGGAAAAACGTTACATTTTATGAGTATGTGCCAGAAACTTGCTACGCGCCTTTAACTACTGGCTCCTACTTAAACTATTTTTCATCTTGTACCGTTTTTGTACCAATTCTGCTTTCGAGCTTCCCTAGCTCGGTCCAGTCCGTTGTTGAGCTCAGCCAGCGCGCGTAAGTCGAGAGCAACACCTGCACGCTATGCCCGAGCTGGCCAGCGATGAACGCGGGGTTCATGCCCGACATAAGGCACATCGTAGCGTAGGTGTGGCGGCAGTTGTATTGATTGCGAGGCCTGATCTCCAGGGCCTGCAGGGCTGTGGCGAAGTGCCCGGCGGGAGTGGTAGGGCCCTTGATAAACGGCGAGCTGCCGGACGGCTGGAACACGTAGGGCGACGATTTCGACACCCGGCGCCGGTCACTGTCGCGGCACTGGGCAATTTCCTTGGCCTGGGCCAGGGCGTTCATGGCGCGGGAGTTCAGCATTACCGTCCTTGCGTACTTGGTTTTCGTGCGCTCCTGCACCTTGCCTTTCACGACGATCCGACAGACGTGTGCCGTCCTGGCCTCCAGGTCGATCTCGTCCCAGCGCAGCGCCAGCAGCTCGCCGGTTCTCATCCCTGTGTAGAAAGCAAACTCAAAATAGGCCGCGTAGATCCTAACCACCGGTCGGGTAAAGTTCTCATACAGCCACGCAATGAGCGCGTCGGCCTCTTCCGCAGTGAAAGGATCGACAACCTTTTTATTCCTGGGCGGTAGCTGTATCGACGTTGCAGGGTTGCGGGGAACGACCTCATCCTGCACGGCCGTATTGAACAAAGCATTCACCCGCGATATTGCCGCACGCTTAACTCCAGGACTTGGCCAGTCGGTTGCAGCAATGATCTTGCGCAGCACCATGGGAGTTATATCGCTCATGGGAAGGCCGGCAAGCGCCGGCATCCAGTACAAGTTCAAGCTGCCCTTGTAGTTGTTCCTGGTGCCCTCAACGACTTCCCGGCTGTCCAGCCAGGTCTGGGCGTACTCCCCGAACGTGACGACTGTTGATTCAGTCGTCACCACGTAGCTGGAGTTAGGAAAAAGCTCGGCGTATTTCTCGTCCGTCAGCGCGCCGTGCTTGGCCAGGCTGATTACGTGAGCACGGAGATCTGCGGCCGCTTTGATCCCCTTGGCCGTTTGTGGGTAGGCGAGGGTTTCGCACCGGCGATGCTTCCAGGTGAATCGGATTCGGATTGAATCACCAGCAAATTCAACTCCTGTGGGCAGTCCCATTGGCTTTCTTGCCATGCCTCGTATCTCCTGATGCTGTAAAAAATGCGGTTGTCGATCTTGTTCCAGACGCCTTCGGGGATTCCCCCGCGGGTTCGCTTGCTTTCCAGGGCGCGATGGGTGGTGCCGATGAGCTGCGCCATGCGCTTCTCGGGCACTTTGTCGAAGGGGTACGTTTCGGGTAGTTCGTCTATTTCGGACATGTGCATATCCCGCCCGCCATCGCCGGCAGGCTCCGATTGTTGAGTGGGGTGTTTCAGATGGCACTGATCGCCGCTGGCGTTGCGCCGTGGCACTGTTCAGGCGTTCGCCCGGTCTATGTCTTGCCTACTGCCCTTGGCTGACTGCTCCAGGGCCGGGCGGACTCTTCAGGCCTCGGGAGCTTGTTCCAGCGACTAACGATCGCTTCTTCAGAGCATGCGTGCTGCAGCTTGAACTCGCAGTCACAGCACTGCACCCAGCTTGCACAGTTCGCTGTGCTGTCGACGTCCAGGTCAGTACCTTTGCACTCTGGGCATGGCTTTGGTTTTCTCATGGCCTTGGCCCCGTGTAGATCAGGTAGAGCATGTAGAGGGCGGGGAGGATCATGGCTGCACCTCCCGGGCCGAAACGACTTCATCAATAAAGGACTGCGGGAGCGATGCTGCGAACTCGCCTTGCGACCACGACAGGGGCTCGGATTGGCGGATCATCTCGTTCAATAGCTCGAACGCTGCGACAAGCTGCTGATCCCGGATCTCGCCATCCTCTGGCAGGTCGTCAATGAAGACATCGCTGGGGTCGATTTCGCGCGGCATGTTCGGTTCGCAGATGCAGAGCTGCAGGTCAGCCAAATCGATATCGCGGTCGATGAGGTAATCGCGCAGGCTGTCCTCGTCAAAGAAGTATTCGTCGCCGTCGAAGATCACCAGTGGCTCGCCTGCCCATTCCTTGATCGGCATGGCCGCGAATTTCGCTTGGCGACGTTCCTCGTGACACTGGTGGCAAGAGCTCCGAACCTTGTAGATCGGATGGTCCGGGTTCTTCTCACAGCGGCGATGGGTGGCGCCACACCAGCGCGCCATATGCTCATCTTTACCCCAGAAGCGGCCGTCAGCGGCAACCCAGCCGGTCACGGTCTGGATGCTTGCAGCTTCTGGGGATTCGTACATCACGACTTTTTCTTCAGGCATGACTTCGTCCTTGGCCGCTATAGCGGCTGACTTGAATGTGGGGGAGGGGTGAGGTTTTTGCGGGCGGAGTACAGATGTACTCCTTAGGCGATTGCGACGTTTATTGCTTTTAGTCTCGCCTCAACAACTCGCTGTGCAGAATCGATTCAGACATACTCGAACGGCTCTTACTATCAATGGAGATTATCGCGTGAAGGAATTCTTAAATAGGGACAGCTTTATACTGGCTTCCCTGCCGGTACTTGCATTTGTTGTGTCGTTCATTTTTGAGATGGGGTATGCGGATGCGTTTGGGTACGATTATTATTTTATTGAGGTTGACTTGAAAGTCATGGTAGTTGCGTTGGTTTGCGTGGTTGTCGTCTTGCTTCCATTGTTTGTTTTCCTTTACGCCTTTTTGTTTTTACTGCGATCTGACTCTAAAAAAATACGCGCCGCTGCACTTCCTATGTTGTATCCGGTATTATCGATGTTCGGCTTCTATATTACGGGATTTCAGTCGACAGTGATAAAAGTGCTCCTTTCTGGTTCTCTTGTTTACTTAGCATGGACTCTTATAAAGCTTTCATTTAAGGCTAGATCTAGAGGGTGGGAACACGCATTGAGCGAATATGCAGAGTCGGAGGGGGTGCTCGAACGGAGTAAATCGGAAAGCCCTGCTAGATCTATGATGTTTCGAGACTATCTCTATATGTGGGCAGCTGTGTTGGTTTTTACACTCTCCGTAGTCTTCATGATTCGTGGCATAGGATTCGGTGTTGCACATTGGAAAACAAATTATTCAACCGTCATGCTCGAAGGTGAAGAGTATGCTCTTGTTGCTGCTTATGGGGACAGGTTTGTTGCGGCTGGAATTTTTGAAGATAGATACAATCATAAAATATCAATCATTCCAAAAGACTCAGAAGTTCTTAAGGATATAAAGTCCGCACGTTTTACGGACTTCATTTCTTTAGGGTTGTGGCTTAGATAGCGTTGTGTTTAGGCGGCCACTGATTGAAAAGATGCCAATCGCCAAGGATCGTTGGCCTTGGCCAGTGCAGCCATCGGCGGCGGGCTGACACTGTTGCCGCACATGTGTACCTGCTGGGTTTTGGTGAATGGCTTGCCGTCGGCACCGTGGCTGATGATGTAGTCGGCGGGGAAGCCCTGAGCCTTGTACAGCTCAGAGGGCTGCAGCATCCGCAGACAGATATCGACGATCACATAGGGCGTGCCCTTGATGGTGACAGTGACCAGGCCCAGCCGATCTTTGGTGGTGATGGTTGGTGCTGGCTCGTCCACGCCCTGGCCAACGCTGGCGCTGTAGTAGCTGATCAGGAATGCCGCGACCCGCAGGGCTCCAGCTTCAACTTCAGGTGAGAGCTGCAGCTCGACCAGCGAGCTCTTGCCGCCACCGCCGGCTGTTATGGTTGGTGCTGGCTCGTCCACGCCTTGGCCGACGCTGGCGCCGAACTGGCGCTCCATGAAGGCGGTGACCAGCCCGTGGTGAGTGCCCCCGGCGCTGATCGTGTGCAGGGGATCACCAGCATCCCGCGCATCGCAGTTACCGCGCAGGTGCACCAGGTTTGCCGTCACCAGCTGTTGCTGGCTGCCGGTGTTGGTAACCGTGGTCATTGGGGCTTCGACGCTTTTGGCATGCGTGGCGTTGAAGCCGCCATTCATCTGGGCCATGAACACCGTTGAGATACCCATAGCGTGGGCGGCGCCGGCCGGGCGCTGGTAGTTGCCGCCGCTGGTAATGGTCGGCAGCGGTTCGTCGAGCGCTTTGCCTTCGTCCGCGAACCGGAACTTCACCAGGTGAGCGGCTGCAACTGAATGCCCGCCGCTGGCTGTCACCGTCCCCAGCGGGGCGCCGGCAAACTTGCTGCCGTCGCCCCAGCGTTGAACACCGCCAGGCTTCCCTTCGCCATGCGCAGCAGTGACCATCACCGGACTGATCAACGTCAGCTCGCCGCGATTCGCGCAGGTCACAGTCGGCAGCGGGGCGGACGGGTCGTTGATGCGATCGCTGCCCTGGTGCGTTGCTGGCGCGATGATCGGGCTGGCCATGGCGAACGATCCGCCACGGGGCCAGGACGTCACGGTCCGCAGCGGCTCATGGGCTGACTGCACGCTGTCGCCGGACCAGTTCGCAATAGGCACGATGAACGGGTCAGCAGCATCGAGGACGAATTTCTTCATGCCCTTGGCGATTCGCCGCAGGGTGGCTGGTGCCAGAGGCTTGGGCCGGTCGAAGATGCTTTTGCTCGGGATGGTCCAGTCGATGCACTCGGCTGCGGTGCGCCACTTCTTCTGGCCCTTGGCCGGGTTCTTGGCATGGGTTGGCTCTGGCCACACGATGGGCTGGCCGTCGCAGCGGGCGATCATGAACAGGCGTTCCCGGCTGGTCGGTGCGCCGAAGTCGCACGCCTTGATCACGCGCCACTCGACGGCATAGCCCAGGCGTTGCAGTTCGGCGACGAACACGGCCCAGGTTCGCCCGCGCCGGGCTGGATCTGGTACCAGGAACTGCTGGTGGACCGGAACAACCTCCCCAGGGGCAGCCACACGGCCACCCAGTTTCACTACCCGCCCAGTGGCTTTGTCACGCTTGGCCACCAGGGGCCCCACTGCAGGATCTGCTTGACGTTCTCCAGGCTGATCACCCGGGGCTTTTTCTTGCCTGCCCATTTGAGGCCGATCCACGACAGGTTACGGATCTCGCGCTTGCGTGGTTGTCCGCCGGCGGCCTGGCTGTGGTGTGTGCAGTCCGGCGACATGTGGAACCAGCCTACGGCCTTGCCGCCGCATTCGGTGTCCGGATCACCGTCGAACACGTCGGTAGTGTAGTGCACGGCGCCGGGGTGATTCACGGTGTGCATGCTGATCGCTGCTGGGCTGTGGTTCTTCGCAACGTTCACCGCTCGGCCCAGGCCCATTTCTAGGCCAGTACCGGCGCCGCCACCCCCGCAGAAGAAGTCGACAACGATCTCATCGTCCTGAGGGCTGAAACCGAGTCCGTATTGGGTTTTGAAATCGAAGGGGTGTTTCTTCTGTTGTGCGGACATAGGGGATCCTCGCCTTTGGCGTGATTCGTGAAGGTTTTGAAGAGGAAGTGGTGGCTACAGCGAGACTTCGCCGGTATCGATCTTGCGGAGTTCGAGCACTTCGATTTTCGACGTGCCGTCGGTGATCACCCAGCAGGGCAGCTCAAGGTTTCGAAAGGTGCCGTGGTAGTTCCGGTACGCGCCAAGCGCGGCCTTGAGGAAGGAATCGGCTACGACCTTGCCGATCGGCATCGGGCTGCCCCCCCCCCCAGTAGGCTCAGCTCGAAAACAGATGTGTTGGAGATGCGTTTCTCAGCTGCGCGGATGGTGCCCGGGGAAAGCTGGAACTCCCGGGCTACCTCGATCACACGCTTGTAGATCAGGGCGTCGTGGATCTGCTGGTCGCGGGCGCCGTTACGCAGGCCCGCGTAGATGACTGCTTGCATAGGTTTCCTCCAGGCAGCCGATGGCCGTGGCCTGGCTGGCGTGATCGATGGGGTGGAGTGTTGGCGGGTAGAGCGGGATGGTCAGGCCGCTTTCTCTGTGGACTGCTGGGCAATGATCGCCTTGGCGGCGTGGTTGATCAGATACAGCCGGTTGATCAGACTGTCCCGCGGTTTGTCGATGCTGATTTCCCAGTAGTCACAGCCCAGACCCAGCTCTTCGTGGTGCTCGCTCATGAGCAGGCTTGCCTGCTCGATGGATTCGACGTGTTCGGCCTCGTACAGACGATCATTCAGCTCATCCCAGAAGTCATACCCATCCTCACCAAACTCAAGCGGTTTCAGCCTCGCTTCGATCAGCTCTCGTAGCTCGCTCCAGCGGCCGGCTTCGTAACGGCGGCCATCGTTGCGCACCCACTCTGGCAGATTGCCATGCTCGTCCTCGTCGACGCGCTCACAAATCCTGTTGCACACGCCAGTCACCAGGGCGGAGCGGAAGGCGTCCTCGTCGAATTCGCGCTCCTGGCAGTTCCGCTCCAGCTTCGAGTGGATGTAGTAGCCGATGTCGTCACCAGCGAGGAACTCGATGCCGTAGGACAGGCCAACACTGAAGGTCAGGCCATCGATGTCGCCGACAGTGGCGATGCCGAAGCGCGTCATGAGGATGTCGAAGGCGTAGCAGTTGGTTCCAGGTGCTTTGCAGCGCCAAGCCTTCAGCTGATCGGTGTCGGCCAGGACTGTGTACTGGTGATCCTTCAGGCACTCCGCGGCACGCTCACGGCGCTTGGCTTCTTCAGCTTTGCGCTTAGCGATCCATTCCTGATGGCGTTGTTCGTCGTTCATGCCTTTCTCCATGCATGCGCCACCCTCCGTGGACGGTGGTGGCAATTTGGTTTGGGTTGGGGTATTACGGGTTACCGGCGTCGGGCCGGGCCAGGGAGAGCGGGATGAACATTCAAGAATGGGACATTGAGTTGGCGGACGTTGTGTCGCTGAACTTTTACGACATCATCACCGTCCAGCTCACCGATGGCAGAGAGATACCGATCTGGTCCAAAGACAGTGAGCATCGTCTTGGCGAGGCGGATCCAGACTCGTTCAAATTGGTCTTCATTTCAAAGATGCCAATTTCCATAAAGCAAGCCGAATCCCTTCAAAACTCTCTTCGTGGGCGGATTCAACGAGGGTGGTACCACCAGATCCACTAAGGCGGCTTCAGGACATCGTCCTCCGGCTCTGGCGGATCGTCGGCGAGCGACTTCATCCCTGCCGCCCGAATTAGTCGCGACACCTTTTCGCTAACGACAATAGGTGTCGTGACACATCGCAGCATCGCGGCCTGAGTCTCAAAGTTTGCGCCGATGAGGTTGATCAGGAGGCGCTGGTGGATGTCCTGCTGATTGTTGATACCGTGGGCCTTCATGACCCTCTTGAGGTCACGCTTGAAAACACCGGCTACCTCAATCGTGAACTTCTCGACGCCAAAGGCGACGTTCCTGGCCGCTTCCTTCTCGCGCTTCCTGCGCTGCTTGATGGCTTCCGCCGTTGGCTGTTGTTCTTCCTCGGCCATGGCCGCTCTCTCCAACTTCATGTGCTGGTAAATCCAGCCAGGTCTGCCGGCGCCGGCCGGCTGTCCTGGAGCTGATTCGTCTCAAGTTGTGCCCTCGATGGGTATGTTGTTCTCGGCGGCGATCATCAGAACGCGCTGGACGCGAACCGACATCTTCGTGCCGATCTGCGTTGCGTTAAGCCCGCTCTCGGCGTGCTTGCGCACCTCGGGAGCCAGCCGTGCACGCTCGGCCTTTAGGCGCTCATGATGTGCTGTTGCGCCGAACCCGACCTTTTCCCCGCTGACGCCCTGGGCGACCTGTTGCGCGGTGCCGCCGCGGCTGAAGAACTGGTCGAGCTGGCGATTCAACTCGTTGACGATCGCGTCCCGCGGATTTGGTTGTGGTTGGCCGATCATTTGCCCCAGCCCTCGATGTTGACCTTTGCGCCGTCGGCGCGTGCTTCCAGCACCTGCGCGAGGTTGATCGCTGCCCTCCAGCTGAAGCGAAAACCCTTCACGCGACCGGTCTCGATCTCAATTACGTGATAGGCATTAACGCCCTTGTTCACGACCTGGTAACGCACTGCGCGTTCTGGGGCCGGCTTATTGATCATCCCGTAGAAGGCGGCGGTGGCTACATTAGCGCGGATGCGAAGGGCGTTCATGCCGTCGATACGAGCTTGCATGGCTGGGTGCATTGGCAGTTCCTCTATTGGGAATCAGGGTTGCGATTACTCGTCAGCACTCTGGCCGGCTGCTGGTTGCCGATGGGCGCAGGGGATAGTGCTGACGAGTAATGGCAGGCGAAAAAAAGCCCGGGGTTAGCCGGGCTTTCGTTGCGTCACGTATGCCCCCATATGTGAGCGCAGGAAGGCACTTAGTTATCTACTTCATGGCTGAATCCTCCGGCTGGATTGAACCGGTGCACAATCTGCACGGGTTGGTACTGGGTAATGCAGGGGGCCGCTCTCGCGGTGTGTTCTCGTCCGCATTGGGGTGTGATCTGTCCGGGGCTCAACCGGCATTGAGCGGATGGAGCAGCCCTGAAGACTACCTGTTGGCACATCCGCCGCCCGAGGCTTGGCCTCAGATCACACCCCGATACGGCCTGGCCGATGCACAGCGCCAGGCGCTCGGGCCCACCCTTAAGCGATGAACACGCCATTCTGTGATTCCTCAGTCGGCCGATGCTGAGGGTCCGGGCAGACAGCCTGACCTACGATGATCTCCCGCCGCATGGCCTCCGCGACCAGCGCCGCCTGGCGAGTCACGCCCAGCTTGAACATGGCGCTGGAAATGCGCTTAGCCACCGTCCCTGGCTCAACGCCGAAAGCCCTGGCGATTTGCTTTGCTGTAAACCCCTGGGCCACGGACAGCAGAAACTGCAGCTCTCGCGGCGCCAGGCCTCGGCCAAGATGGCCAATCCATTTGCCGCTCTTGATTATCGAATCCATGTTGCGTCCTCTCGGTTATTTTCCCGCTGCCACCGATCCGGTGGCAGGAGTGAAAAGGTCCTTCATGCTGCGGAGTCGTTCGTTATCCATTCGCTGATATCCGCGTGTGTTAACTCGGTGCGCTTCTTCGCGGGGAGGTGCAGCTCTACGACTTCCAGGCCGCCAAAGCCGCGGCGATTCTCGGATTTAGCGAGGTCGTGGCGCTTGGTTACTGCAGCGAAGAACGTTCTGTGGGAGCTGATGACCACGTTGTTGGCCGTGGTGTCGATCACATAGAGGGTCATGTTGTAATTCCTAGGCTGGTTGTTTTCCCAATGCACCTGGGTAACCAGGTGCATCAGTGAAAAATCCTTGCTGGCCGGCGATCAGCTGCTGGCTACGTTCTCGCTGGCCTTCTTCGTGTTGTTCCTCCAGCCGCGACCCTGGTCCGCCGGATAACTTGTTTCGGTGCTTTACGCTGCACACCCGGGTCAGTTGCCAACCCTCTGAACCGTTGAGGCCGGTTCATCGCTGCCCTGTTGCCGGCCTTGACGGCCTCTTGAGGTCCTCTGCGGCGCCTCGATATGGGTCTAGTAAACGCCATGTTTATAAACACGTCAACACCATTCGTTTATTTTGTTTATTTCAAGGAGGGCGGAGCAGAAATGCAGGCACAAAAAAGCCCGCACTAGGCGGGCTTGGCTGTGGCGCTAAAAATTCACCAGAGCACTGATGACCAGAATACTTTCCCCTTGATATGGATGTTCTGATCAACCATCTCCTGGGCGGTGTATTCCTCATCCGGGTGCTCGTCCCGGTTGAAGCTCCGCATACGGATACCCCCGCCTGGTAAGCGATAGAGGGTTTTTACCCGCAGCTGGCCGTCATGGTCGACCGCGTACATCTTGCCATCAGTGATGGTTGTGCACCCCTGATCTACACCTACTGTGCTCTTATCGGGGAGAACTGGCTCCATGCTGTTGCCACTGACCGTCACGCAAACAGCATCCTCTGGCTGCACGCCTTGACGCCTTAGGGTCAGCCTGCCGAATCGCAGCTTCTGCTTATGTGACTGTTCCACGACTGTTCGACCACTTCCGGCGGATAGCTCAACTTCCTTGAGGAACGGCACATACACCTCATCTTTGTCCAGCGGGGTGTCGTCGTCCCAGGCATCGATTGGCCCGAGCAGAGTTGCGTTTTCCAGGTTTGGAATAATTTGGTCCTGGCGTATTGCGCTCAGCAATTGCGGGCTGGTGTAGAGCAAATCCATTTCCCCTTCTCCTTCCATAAGCCACTCAGGGCGAACTGAGAGGGTGGTGCAGACCCTGTGCAGATTTTTCCCGGGTACACCTCTAGACAGCCAGTTGTTTAAGGCCTGCGGGGATATGGCGAGAGCATCAGCCATCACCTTAGGAGTGATGCCTCGTTTGGTCATGAGCAGGCGGAGCCTGTCACCTGAATTCTCGGTAGTCATAAACATGGAGTTTACGTGGGTTGCCTTGTTTATTAAATAAACGTATCGTTGACTTGTGTTTATTCGCCTAGGGCGGAATGTTTATGCAAATCACCCCTCTTGAGCGCGCTATCCGGGCGGCTGGAACAGGTAGGGCCTTAGCTGATCTGCTGGGTGTCACTCCAATGGCTGTTTCTTACTGGAAGTCGAGAGGCGTACCTGCACGCCAGGCGATTCCAATTGAGAAGGCAACTGGTGTGTCGCGATACGACCTGAGACCAGACCTTTATCCCGTAGAGGATGAGGCTCAGCCAGTGGTGAGCATTATGGGCGACCTGGCCTCGAGCCAGTAGTGAGCTCGTCCAGCTGTTTAGGCATCCAGTACCTAAATCGCAGGCATAAAAAAACCGCCTGGCGGGGCGGCTTCTTCAACAGCAACAACTTGTGAGGTCGATTATGCGCAGCCAGATGCCAGCGGGCAATGCTTGCAGTGTCACGACACCTTTTCTCGGCCATTCAAAAGTGTCGCATGCGGCGATGTCTTCCTGTGAAGTTACCGCCCTTGCACCACAACATCAAGGATCTATGCCGTGAGCGTCCAAGCAATGACCTGGGCGCTTGCGCTGCCCAAAGCTTCGCTAGAAAACCCGGCCGCCCGGCATGTTCTGCTGTGCCTGGCCAATTACGCCGGCAGCGATGGCCGTGGCGCCTTTCCTTCGGCGCTGACCCTGGCCAATGACACCGGCCTGTCTGAGCGCACCGTCCGCCTGAAGCTGGACGAGTTGGAAGCCCAGGGGTGGATCACGGAAGGCAACCAAGCAGTGGCCGCGGCCTACATCGATCGTCGTGATCGTCGGCCTGTTGTCTATGACCTCCAGTTGTCACGGGGTGCAAATGCTGCACCCCGTCAAAAACGGGGTGCAGATGAAGGCACGGGGTGCAGCTCGCAGCAGAACGGGGTGCAGATGACGGCAGAACGGGGTGCAGCAGCTGCACCCAATCCGTCACTTAACCATCAATTACCCGAAGAGCAGCTGCAGCGCGAGATTGAGGCCGCTGTCATCGAGCAAAACAGTGCTGCCATCGAGCAACAGGATGATCGCCAGCGCTTCGCCATGTTTCCCACCTGGGTGCCAAGCGAGAAAGCGCTATCGGATCAGATCGCCATTGCAGGGCTCCCTGTCGATTGCGTGCCAGACGAAGCGGTTCGCAAATTCAAAGGTTTTCACTGCGCCAAGCCCAACACCTTCGATTCTAGTGCCGGCTGGTGCTACCGACTGGTCCAGTGGGTGAAGCGGGAGCGCGTGAGGGCTGAGGGTAAGGGGCAGGTGCCTGATTTCAACGACACAAGCTGGGCCGATGATTTGGGGGATATGTGATGGAATCCAAAGCGCCACGTAACGCCAATCAGCTTTTGAGCAGTATGGGTAACCTGCCGCCCGTTTCGCTGGTTCAGCCGAAACAGCTGCCCCCGGGCACGGCCGACGTAGTGAACGCATTGTTCAAGGAACTGCAGGCCATTTTCCCAGCCTGGAAACAGGCGTGGCCGGATGATGACGCACTCAAGGCAGCCAAGCGCAGCTGGATCAAGGCGTTCATCGCTGCGGGAATCAACAGCCTGGAGCAGATTCGATACGGTCTGCAGAACTGCCGGCAAGTTGGTGGAGACTTCGCGCCCAGTGTTGGCAAGTTCATCAAGTGGTGCCTTCCTACGCCGGAGATGCTGGGCATCCCGGCGCACGACAAGGCGTTTCGGGAGGCTCTGGAGAATTCACACCCCAGCCGATTCGGCGAGCGCGCCTGGTCGCACCCAGCTGTGCGCCATGCGGCGCTCCAATGCGAAATCCATAACCTCGGTGACCAGATTCCCGAGAAAGCCAGCAAGGTATTCGATCGCGCTTACGACATCACCATTCGCCGCCTGGTGCAGGGTCTGCCACTGGAAGATATCGCCGTTGGCATTGGTCATGACAGCCAGAAAACGGCAGCGGAGTCGGCCGCAGAGCTGACTGAGCGTGTTGCACTGGCGCAGGTTCGTAGGATGGGCATTCCGGCGGATGGCCAGACAGCCCGGGAACAGCTGCTACGGAGATTCGGTTTGACGCCTTCCTCGCGGGTTGTAGGTGGATCCAGTCATGCCTGATCGCCGTCTCGCCATCCCAGACCCCCAGCAGTATCGGTTCGCGGTGTACTGCTGCTCTTTCAAACTCGACCTCGGCGATCTTCCTGATCATGCCATGGCGCTGTTCCCTGATCGCGGGATGGCCACTCGGTATGGCGCCTGGATGTGGCCGACGACTTTTCAGGTGGTCGACCTGCAGGCCCATAAGGAGGCCGATCGATGAACACTCAAATCCAGACGCTGACGGTGAAGCTGTCGGACGCTGAAATCCAGCGCAAGGCGAGGCTTGGGCATGTGCGCGATCTGCGCGATGCCAGTCACCCAGCATTGCATTTTCGCTATTGGAAGAACCGGGCCCGGGGCACTTGGTACTTGCTCAGCAAGCGCGGCTGGTATCGCATCGGCTCGTTCCCTGAGCTGGGCACAAAGCAAGTAGTTGCGGCGCTTCCTGACATTCGCCTGCGGGTCGGCGCCGATGCGGGGGCAGGGATCTCCCAATGGGCCACCACGGGCGAGCTGCTTACCTGGTACGCCGAGCGGATGGCCCGTGATCGCAACCTTTCCAGCAAACGCAAGAACACCGCCGCTTCGGTGATGAAATGCCACCTGCTCCCGCGCCTGGGGGATCTCCCTCTGATCAGCGTCACCAAGGCTCAGCTGGATGACCGGCTCATGTGGCCGATGCAGGAAAGCATCTCCATCGACTACGTGCGGCTGGCGTTCCAGCTGCTGGCCCTGGCCTTCCGGCAGGCCCTCAAGCTTGGCCTCATCCAGGCTAACCCGATGGCTGGGATCAAGTTCAGCGACTTCTCCAAGGCCAAGGTCGGCGTCAAGCCTTCTCGGTTGCGGGTGAGTACCGACCTGCCGTACCTGCTGGAGCTGTTCGAGTCGCACCTGCGGTCCGATCCGGCTGGTGGTCTGCTGGCCCTGATGATGCTCTGTCATGGCACCCGGATCGGCGAGACGCGGCAGGCTCGCTGGTCGCACATCGCGCTGGCCGAGCGTGAGTGGTTCATTCCGGCCGAACACACCAAGACAGGCGTCGAGCATCACCTGCCACTGACCGAGCAGGTGTGCGCGATCCTGGTCCGCTACCGCGAAGGGCAGCGCGCCGGCGGCTATGAAGGTCAGTACCTGTTCCCGGCACGCAACGGCAAGCCCTTGAGCGAGGGCCAGGCCTGCGCCGTGTTCTCGCGCCTGGGGCAGGGTGAATGGACCAGCCACGATCTACGCAAGGTGGCCCGTACTGGCTGGGCAGACCTGGGTATCGATCACCTGGTGGGTGAGCTGCTGATCAATCACGCGATGGGCCACAACGTGAAGGTTTACATCCAGTCCGACGTGATGGCGCGCAAACGTGATGCCCTGGAGCAGTGGCACGCCCATCTAGATCAGAAGGGTTTTGCCCTGATTCACGGCTTGACTGGTGTTAGATCTGGAAATTCCGGTAAATCGCTGGAAGCCGCGCAGGACAAGGGCCGCAAGGCCATTCAAGAAACAACCATAGGCGAGGTTTAAAAATGATGATTTTGCTTGAAAGGCACACCGGCCTCGCCGTAAATCCCGCCGATGTGAGCTCGGTAGTGATCCGCAGTTCGAACGGCTGGCAGGTGCTCGACGTGAAGATGTCGACGGGTGAGCGGCACCAGGTGCGGCACACCGCCCACTGTTTCGACGGTGACGACATCTATGCCGTGCACAAGCAGCTGCTGGAGGCCAAATGAAGAAGACACACGGCCCAGCATTCCGCGCCGCCCTGCTGGACCTGGCCAAGTGCCCGGCATGCCATGGTCGAGCAGTGATCAAGGGCGTCTTCCATGAGCTGGCCTGCGTGCAGTGCAACGCCTCGGGCTGGGTCACTGCTGATACCGGTGAGGTCCTGCCGCTGGAAGTGCTGGTGACGCAGTTGAGCATCCGGCTCCAGGCCGCCGAGCATCAAATCGCACAGTTCAACAGCACCAGCCCAGCAGGGGTTGAAGCGCAATACAACGAGAACAACCGCCGCGGCGCCGGCGGCACCAACTACACAGGGGATTAAGTCATGATGATTCGCAAGCCGTTGCACCGTCCTCTGGGCGATACAGAACACATGCTGGAGCAATGGGGCTGGTGGCGTATGGATGGAATGGGTATCCCCAGTTACGCCTCGCCAATGCTGGCCGTGATGCGAGACGCAATGCCTGTAGCTTCCAAGTCCTACACCATCACCGACGAACTGGCAGGCGCTGTAGACGCAGCCCTGGCCCGGCTCTGCAAGCGGGATCAGCAGATGGGCGACATGATCTGGCTCTACTACGGGGCCAAGTGGCCAGCAATTCGGGTTGGCCGTCATTACCAGGTGAGCGAGATGAAAGCGCGGGAGCTGATCAAGGCCGGCGTGGCCTGGATTGACTGCGTTCTTGAGTCTATTCGAGAGGCAGCTTAAAAAAGGGTTGTCCATATGGAATAGCTCTGTTTTTATAGCAGGGTGTTCAGCTGTTACAGCGCGACACCACACATAAAGCCCGGCCATTGCGCTGGGCTTTTTCGTTTATGCAGATGACGCGCCCAGGCAGCTGGGCTAAGTCGGTAGTGGCGTGGATCAAAGCCGTGCGCTCCCTGATCGACTACGCGATGAGAGTCTGGGGTACGTGACCCAGCGAGCCAGACCACTAAGCCGGGTATGCACCGGTCCTCTGCACCCATTCGAGCCTCGGCAATTGCCGGGGCTTTTTCATTCGCGCTCCCAGAAAGGGAGGAATCGAGATGCCGAACATGCCTGAAAAGGATCCTGGTCTGTGGGCCGCAATGATTGCCTGGCTGGTCATGCATCAGCCGCAGCTCTACGCCGCTGGCCTATCGGTCGGTATCGCTGTCCTGCGGGTGATGTACGGCGGCGGCACACGGCGGCAGATGTACCTGGAGGGAGCGCTTTGCGGCTTGGTCACTCTGTCATTGGTGCCGCTCCTCGAGTGGATGGGCTTGCCTCAGAGCATGGCCACGTTCGCCGGCGGCGCTGTTGGCTTCCTCGGCGTCGAGAAGGTGCGCGGTTACTACGATCGCGCAGCAGCCAAGCGGGTTGAGGGCTGATGGCTTGCAGTGGGTGCGCGGCACGCCGTGCCAGGGCGGCCAAGTGGCTGAAGATCGCCGCCGAACGGGCTTCCTCGTTGATCTCGCCGAAATCGAATGCTGGAGCGCTACCTGATGGGAAGGCTAAAGACGCTGGGAAACAGAGTTCAGACTCAGTCTGATCGGCTTCCGGCCGTCAACACGAACTCATGGCGCGCCACGAAGACGACATCAGCTCAGCGAGGCTATGGCTACAAGTGGCAGAAGGCACGCGAAGCCTGGCTCAACGATCACCCGCTCTGTGCTTATTGCCAGCGCCTGGGTCGTGTGACGGCTGGCTGTGTGGTTGACCATATCGCGCCTCACCGCGGTGATATGGCTCTGTTCTGGGATCGATCCAACTGGCAAACCCTGTGCAAACCCTGTCACGACTCGGTCAAGCAAGCTGAGGAGGCCGGTACGGCTCAAGTTTGGTAGGGAATTCGGCTCGCTCGATGTGAATGATAAATATTCTCAATAAAATGCACCAAAAAGGTGCAATAGGACGGGTCTATAGGGGGGGCGGTCAAAATATGGGGCCTCTATCGCTTCTAGACCGCGCCCGATCCCATTCGTACTTTTTTTCCCGACCCTAAGGTTTTTTGTTAATGGTGTTAACAGACAAACAGCGACAGTTTGTTGACGCGAAGGCCCGGGGTGCGTCAAACAAAGAAGCGGCAGAGGCCGCAGGATGTAAGGCTTCCACGGCTTCCGCAGCGGGTTCCCGCTGGGCCAATGATCCCAAGATTGCAAGCGCAATCATTGCTCGCCGTGCCGAGCTCAGTGTTAAGCCTGAGCAATCGCGCAAACGCCGAGAGAAGCCATCCGACCAGGCGCCCGAGGCGGAAGAGGCCGGTGGCGAGTTTCTCGATTGCCTTCCTACCACTGAAGACCCACTGGTCTGGCTACTGGCTCTGATGAACGAGCCTAGGGCCAAGGTTTTTGATAGGCGCAACGCCGCCCAGACGGCTGTGCCCTATGTACATGGCAAGAAGGGTGACGCCGGAAAGAAGGAACTGAAAGAGCAGGCCGCCAAGGAGGCGGGTAAGGGCAAATACTCTGCCGGCAAGCCGCCGCTCACTGTCGTAAGGAAGTAGCCAATGCTTTGGACAACTGCCTGCCCGGACTGGTGGCAGCGCCTCTCTGTGGGCGAGTCAATCATCCCGGCGCCGCTATTTCCGGCAGAAGCCGAAGAGGGGCTGGAAGTATTCCGTTCGCTGAAGATTGTGGACGCCCCGGGTTGTCCGACCATTGAAACAGCATGCGCGCCGTGGGTACTTGACTTCGCAGGCGCGATTTTCGGCAGCTACAACAGCGAAACCGGCCACCGCCTGATCAGCGAGTACTTCCTCTGCATTCCGAAGAAGAACTCCAAGTCGACGATTGCGGCGGCGATCATGCTGACCGCGCTGATTCGCAACTGGCGGCTGGAAGCCGAGTTCATCATCCTCGCGCCGACTAAGGAGATTGCCGACAACGCCTTCAAGCCGTGCGCGGCCATGGTCAAGCACGACGAAGAGCTGAGCGATCTGCTTCACGTCCAGCCGCACCTGAAACTGATCACGCACCGAGAGACGGGCGCGACGTTGAAGGTCGTGGCGGCAGACAGTGACGTCGTTGGTGGCAAAAAGGCCGTGGGCGTTCTGATCGACGAGGCCTGGCTGTTCGGCAAGAACGTCAAGGCGCCGGACATGATTCGAGAGGCCACGGGCGGCCTGCTATCCCGCCCGGAAGGCTTCATTATCTGGCTGACGACTCAGTCAAACGAGCCGCCGGCCGGGATTTTCAAGTCGAAACTGAGCTATGCGCGCGGTGTGCGCGAAGGCCGAATCGATGATCCTCGCTTCCTTCCGGTGATCTACGAATTTCCGCCAGAGATGATCGAGAGCGGGGAGGCTCGACGGCCTGAGAATTTCCACCTGGTGAACCCCAATATGGGGTACTCGGTGGACAGGCCAACCCTTGAGCGCTTGTTCATGCAGGCCGAACTCGACGGTGAAGCAGAGGTTCGAGGCTTCCTCGCCAAGTTCCTCAACATCGAGATCGGTCTGGCGCTGATGTCCGACAGCTGGGTCGGCGCCGATTTCTGGGAGCCGCAAGCAGAGAAGGGGCTGACACTGGATTCGCTCATTGAACGATGCGAAGTGATCGTGGTGGGCGTCGATGGTGGTGGTCTGGATGACTTGCTTGGTCTGGCGGTCATGGGGCGCGTTCGAGAGTCGCGCACCTGGCTGCATTGGGCACACGCTTACGCTCACCCTTCGGTGCTGCGGCGTCGGAAATCAGAGGCGCCACGCTTGATGGATTTGGCCGCGGCTGGCGATCTCACGCTGGTGCAAAAGATCGGTGATGACGTCGAGCACTTGGCCGCCACGGTCGCCCGCATCAATCAGGCGGGGCTGCTCGATAAGGTAGGGCTCGACCCGGCCGGCATCGGTGCTGTTCTCGACGCCTTGGCAGATGCCGGCGTCGAGGAAGACCAGATCATCGGTATTTCTCAAGGCTGGAAGCTGACCGGAGCCATAAAAACCACCGAACGCAAGCTCGCGGAAGGCGCGCTTCTGCACTGTGGTCAGCCGCTCATGGCATGGGCCTGCGGTAACGCAAAGGGCGTGCCGTCGGCTAACGCTTTTTTGATCACAAAACAGGCTTCGGGCACCGCGAAAATCGACCCACTCATGGCCACGTTCAACGCCGTATCACTGCTGTCTCTGAACCCAGAGGCACGCGGGGGCATGGACGACTACCTCAACAACGGATTTTTCGGACTAGTAGGCTGACCATGGCATTCAAATGGTACAACCCCATGACCTGGGGATTCTTCGGCTACACCGACCCGAGCACGGGTGACTATGTCGAAGTTGACCTTGAGGTCGGTGGCAAGCGCACCAAGGCCGGCGTGCGAGTCACCGTCAAGACGGCCCTGTCGATCAGCATGGTCTGGTCCTGCGTCAAGATCCTTTCCGAGTCGCTGAGCGGTTTGCCGCTCAAGCTGTACGAGGATAAGCCGGGCAGCCGGGCGTTGGTCACCGGCAACGACCGAATGTTGAAGCTGCTGCGCAAGCCAAACCCGTACATGACCATGCTGAACTTCCTGAAGTTCGTGGTCGTGAACATGGCCTTGCGCGGTAACGCATTCGCCCTGATCGAGCGCAACGTCAATGGCGACCCGATCGGCCTGGTACCGCTGGATGGCCGGACCGTGAAGATCGATGCCGATGAGGATCTGATCTACCTGGTCACTCCCAAGGAGGGGGAACCGTTTCTGGTATCGCCAGAGCACATGCTGCACTTCAAGCTGTTCAGCCTGGACGGCATCGTCGGTCTGTCCCCGATTGAGTACCAGGCCGAGACCATGGGGCTCGCAAAGGCTGGCCAGCAATGGTCGGCGCGGTTCATGCGCAAAGGCGGTTTTACCGGCGGTTACGTCATCTACGAGCAGTTCCTCACCAAGGCCCAGCAGGCTCAGGTGATGGAGAAGTTCCCCGATGTGCGCAAGGCCGACGCAGACGACATCGGCAAGATGGCGATCCTGCAGGGCGGCCCCAAGATCGAGGCTGCCGGCATCACTCAGAAAGACGCCCAGTTCATCGAGTCGCAGCAGTTCCAGGAGGAAGCCCTGGCGGGTATCTACGGCGTGCCGCTGTGGTTGGCCAATCGTGCGGGCAAGACATCAATCATGGGGTCGAACCTGGAGCAGCAGCTCATCGGGTTCATCACCTTCGGCCTCAAGCCCTACATCGACACCATCGAAGACGAGCTGAATAGCAAGCTATTCGGCAGCACCTCACGCTTCGTGGAGTTCGTGGTCGAGGGGTTGCTGCGTGCCGACAGTGCCGGCCGTGCGACCTATCTGGCGGCTGCCCTCGGCGGCTCAGGTGGCTCTGGCTGGATGACCATCAACGAGGCGCGCGCCAAGGAAAATCTGCCTCTCTTGGAAGGCGATGAATACAACCGGGTGACCCGGTGGGAGGTTCAGAAAAATGGCAACTCTTGAGGTTCCAATCGAACTCAAGTCGGTTGACGACGCGGGCAACTTCGAAGCCTACGCCGCCGTGTTCAACAACGTGGACCTGGGCGACGACGTGATTATGCCGGGCGCCTTTACCCGCGTGAAAGCGATGCGCAACGGCAAGCTCAAGCTGGCGCTCTACCACGACCTGACCCGCCTGGTAGGCGCCGCCGATTACGTCCAGGACGACCACGGCTTGCTACTCAAGGGCCAGGTTAATCTCAACGTCAGCTACGCCCGTGATGCCTATGAGCTGATGAAGGCCGACATTCTCGACAGCATGTCGATCGGCTTCAACACCATCAAGGCAGATTTCGAGGAGCGCGCCGGTCGGCGTGTACGCCTCATCAAGGAGGCTGAGCTCTGGGAAGCCTCCTTCGTCCCGTTCGGCATGAACCCCGAGGCCCAGGTCCTCAGCGTCAAGTCGGATATCAGGCTTTTCGAGAAGGCCCTGCGCGAACGCATGGGCCTCTCGCAGAAGGAAGCGGCTGCGGTCGCTTCGCTCGGCTATACCGCGCTGCGCCGTGATGGCGGCAGCGAGGCCACGGCGATCGTGGATGAGCTGAAAGAACTTTCCACCCTGTTCACCCACCATTTTGGAGTATCGCCATGAGCGAAGTTAAAGAGCTGAAGGATTCCCTGGAGCTGCAACTGAAGAACGGTTTCACCGGCCTGCAGCAGAAGTACGACGCAGCCATGGCTGAGGTCGAGAAAGGTAACCAGGTTGCTGGTGATCTGAAGAAACAGATCGAAGATCAGAAGGGTGAGCTGCAAAAGGTCATCGATCAGGTGCAGGACCTGGAGCAGAAGGGCGTCAAGCTGCGCGGTGGCCCTGGTGAGGGGAAAACCTTCATCGACATGATCAAGGGTGATGAGGCGTACAAAGCGCTCAATCAGAAATCGGCCAGTCGCGCCGAGATCGAGGTCACCAAGTCCGATCTGGCCTCTATGAAGGAAGTGAAAGTCACCAGCGCCGGTATCGTTGCCCCAGTCTATGATCCGGTCATTCAGCCGGGCATCCGCCAGGAGTTGCGCATTCGTGATCTGCTCACTGCGATCCCGGTCACTGGCCAGCAGTACACCTACTTCCGTGAGCTGCTGCACACCCGCGGTGCCGCACCGGTCGCCGAAGGCGGCAGCAAGCCAACCAGCAACGTCACCTTCGAGCCCGCTACCGATCGCGTCAAGAAGATCGCGGTATGGATGCCGGTCACCGAAGAAGCGCTGGACGATATCCCGCAGATGCAGGGTTACATCCAGGAACTGCTGCGCTATGACCTGAAGCTGGAAGAAGAAAACCAGATCCTCAAGGGTGACGGTACCGGCGAGAACCTGAATGGCCTCATGACCCAGGCTACGGTCTACAACAACACCCTGACCAAGGCCGGCGACACTTCGATCGACATCGTGCGTCGTGGCATCTACCAGGTGCGCAAGCAGTCGATGCTGTCGGCCGACGGCGTGGTTATGAGCGAGCTCGACTGGATGAACATCGAGCTGCAGAAGGACGGTGAAAACCGTTACCTGTTCGCCAACCTGCAGGGCCTGGTGACTCCGATCCTGTGGGGTCGCCCAGTGATCACCTCCGACAGCATGGATGAAGGTGACGCCGATGCTGGTGGTGAGTTCCTGATCGCGAACTTCGCTCGTGCCGCCATCCTGTATGACCGCATGACCTACCTGTTCAAGATGGGCTTGATCAACGACATGTTCATCAAGAACCAGGTAGCGCTGCTGGCTGAAGAGCGTCTGGGCCTTGGCGTCCGCCGCAAGGAAGCCCTGGTCAAGGGCAACTTCCCCAAATAGTCCTCATGCGAGGTCTATCACGACAGAGCCGGCATAACGCCGGCTCTTTGCTTCTGGAGGCAATATGAAAATCAGAGCACTGTGGGGGTTCACTGGCACCGCTGCGCTGTTGGGTGCCGAGTCGGCCAAGGTCAAGCGTGGGGATGTCTTCGAAGAGGTCGACGATGAATATGGCCATACCCTGGTGGGCAAGGCGCTCGTCGAAGAGCTGAGCGACGACGGTAAACCCAAGGTCACTAAACCCAAGGAATCGAAGCCAGCGGCGTCGAAAGAGAGCAAGTAAATGCTCGATCTTACCCGCGTAAAACTCCACCTGCGGGTTGACGTTGACGACGAGGACGCCCTGATTGATGGCTACATCGCCGCTGCCAAGTCCCACGTCGCGCAGCATTGCGATCGCGAGCTGGTGGAATCTGGCCTAGTGACCGAACCGGACCAGATGGGCCTGACCGCCGACGTCGAGCAGGCCATTCTGCTGCTGGTAGGACACTGGTTTGAAAACCGGGAAGCGGTCGCCAGCGGCCTTTCCGCAGTTCCTCTGGCCGTTGATCGGCTGCTCTGGTACAGGAAGCGATTCTGATGCAAGCGGGAAAACTGAGGCACCGCATCCAGATTCAGCACAGGGTCTCGGTACAGGATCCGGTTACAGGTGAGCGGTTGACTCAGCAGTGGGTCAAGTTTTTTGACGCCTGGGCGGCGATTGAGGATCTGAGTGCCCGAGACTTCATTGCTGCCAAGGCCGGCCAGGCAGAGGTCAAAAGCCGGATTGTGATTCGGTATCGGGCTGGCATTACCTCTGATATGCGCGTTCTGCTTGAGGATGAGACCGTCTGCAGCATTCAGGGGCCGCCGTTGGCTGATACAAGCTCTCGCCGCGAGTATCTGACGTTGCTGGTGTCTGCGGGGGTGAGCGATGGTTGATTGGGTCACCTACAACCTCAAAGGTGCCGAAGAGTTGTCGGCCAGATTCAAGGCTTTGCCCGAGGAAATGCGCCGCAGGGTAGTAACTCCGGCTGCCAAGGACGCCATGGATATCGTGCTGGTGGATGCCAAGGACCGGGCTGCCAGGATCGACGACCCGGAAACCGCCAACTTCATACCGGCCAACCTGGCTATGGTCGAGCGCAAAGCCCTGGGCCAAGAAATCGGCGCGGTGGTTATCTCTGTCGGCGTGCGTATGCGCAAGCGGGGCGTCGGCGGCGGCAACACTTTTTACTGGTGGTGGGTTGAGCTGGGCACCGAGAAGAACCGGGCCAAGCCATTCTTGCGTCCGGCGCTGGCCAACAATCGCGAGGCGCTGTTCAAGGAGTTTTTGAGCTCTGCCAAGTACCAACTGATCAAGCTGGGGGTGAATGGATGACCGCACCAATTTTCGTCGTGTGCTCGGGCACTCCCGAAGTTACTGCGCTGCTCGGTACTAGCCCTACACGCTTTTATCCGCATGGCGAGGCGCCGGAAGGCACTACCAAGCCCTATGCGGTCTGGCAGGTCGTCAGTGGCTCGCCCATCAACTACGTGAGCGGCGTACCAGACACCGACCGTTACGGCCTGCAGGTCGATGTGTACGCAGAAACAGCTTCATCTGCCGATGCGGTGGTGGGGGCGCTTCGCAAAGCCATTGCACAACAGGCGTACATCACCGGTTTCGGCATTGATGCCCGCGATAAGGATACCCGCAACTACCGCAAAAGCTTCGACGTTGCCTGGCTGGTGAGTCTGTAGCCAGAAACCTGAAAAGAACGACCCGCTACGGCGGGTTTTTTTATGCCCGCTCAATAGTGATTTTCCAAGAAAATCGGGGAGTACAAATTGACCATCAAAACCCAAGGCACGGATCTCTATGCCATCGACCCGGCCGCCAATACCTTGCTGGTGGTTGGCTGTTTCACTTCCCTGGACGGGATCGACACCAGCATCGCGCAGATCGAAACAACCTGCTTGAACTCCGATGCTCGGGAGTACGAGGCCGGCCTGGCTGAGCCCGGGTCTGCCTCCTTCGGTCTGAACATCGACCCGCAGTCGCCTACCCACGTTCGTCTCCACCAACTAAAAACTGCCGGTACCAAGCTTCTCTGGGCGATCGGCTGGTCTGATGGTCGGGTTACTGATACCAGCGGTAAGAGCGTCGGCATCCCTCCGAGCATCAGCCTTGCCGGCGGACTTTCGGCCCTGGCGGTGACCGCAGGCGGCGAGGACTACACCACCGCTCCTACGGTATCGATCACCGGTGGTGGCGGGACCGGCGCAACGGCTACCGCGACCATCGCCGGCGGCGCCGTTACCGGGTTCAACATCACCAACCCTGGCAGCGGTTACACCAGCGCTCCAACCGTCACCCTAACCGGTGGCGGCGGCACCGGTGCCACTGCATCGGCGGTGATCAACGCCGAGGTGGATTTCGAACTGCCCGAAACCCGGACCTGGATCACCTTTGAGGGCTACATGAACAGCTTCCCGTTCACCTTCGCCCTGAACGACGTTGTGAAATCCACCGTTGGCATCCAGGTATCCGGTGACCCGGTGTTTGTTCCGAAAAAAGCCACCCCATAAGGATCTCCCATGGAACTGAGTATCAAGTCTCTGGACGCCGCCGGCGCCTTCGTCGGCCTGCCAGTGAAAAAGGACATCGAGTGGTTTTCGGGTGGCAAGAAGCAGAAAGCCACGGTCTACATTCGCCTGGATTCCTTCCAGGAAATGACCCGCCGCTGGGAAGACCAGGAGCGAGGTGTGGACGTTTTCGCTTCGCGCATTGCCCATGGCATCTGCAAAAAAGACGGCTCACCAGTGTTTACGGTCGAAGACGTGCTGGGTACTGGAGTCACTGGGCGCGGGCCGATCTGTGCGCAGCTGACCCTGGCGCTGTTGGATGCGCTCAATGAAGCCAACGGCATCAAGCAGGACGAAGCAGAAAAAAAATAGGGCCCGCCGATGAGTTCTGGCATGAGCTGGTGCTCAACGGCATCGGCGGGCGATCCATTGCCGAAGCGAAAGCGAACCTCAGCTACAAGGAGGCGCTTTCGTGGATGGCGTATGCCGAGCAGAACGGAACGCTGAATCTGGGCCGAAAGATTGAACATGGCTTCGCGATGCTCGCGACCATGATCAACAGCGTTCACGGCGGAAAGGCAAAGTTCGAAGACTTTCTGCCGCATCGCGGTCCCGATACTGAGTCGGTAGAGGCTTCCGCGCAGGACATTTTCAAGCTTCTGCAGTCGGTCAAGGGGTGATTTATGGCGGTTGATTCGCTTGGCCAGCTGACGGTCGATTTGGTGGCAAACACCGGCGGCTTTGAGAAGGGCATGGATCGGGCCCAGCGCTCGTTGAAGTCTGCCACCCGGGAGGCGGCCTACCAGGCCAAGCAGCTCGATAAGCTTGTGGGGCAGATTGATCCTGTTGTAGGTGCCTATGGGCGCCTCGACAAGATGGAGGAGCAACTGCGGGAGCACCGCAAAAAAGGCCGGCTCCCGAATGATGAGTTCGACATCTACCTGAAAAAGCTGAACGAGCAGCGGGACGCGCTTGGCCAGACCGACAAGGCCATGCTGAAGAATGGGCAGACCGCCAAGCAATATGCGGCGAACCTGCGAGGAGTTCCCGCTCAGTTTACGGATATTGTCGTCTCATTGCAGGCCGGCCAGAACCCCATGACTGTGCTGCTGCAGCAGGGTGGCCAGCTCAAGGACATGTTTGGCGGTATCGGGCCAGCTGCAAAGGCGCTTGGTGGGTACGTCGTCGGTCTTATCAATCCGCTGACGCTCGCCGCGGCCGCGGCTGCAACACTGGGCTTGGCCTATTACCAGGGCTCGAAGGAGTCTGATGCCTTTCGCGAGGCGCTGATCACCACCGGCAATGCTGCTGGCACCAGTTCTTCGCAGTTGGCTGCCATGGCCGAACGGATTGGTTCATCGGTCGGCACTACGGGAAAGGCGGCCGAGGTGCTTGCTCAGCTGGCATCAAGCGGAAAGATTGCCAGTGGCAGCTTCCAGCAGATTGCGACCGCAGCAATTGAATGGGAGAAGGCGACGGGCAAGGCCACGGATGAAACCATCGCTGAGTTCGCAAGGATCGCTGACGACCCGGTCAAGACTTTGGCTGCGCTGAATGACAAGTACAACTTTCTAACCGCTTCAATCTATGAGCAGGTTCGGGCCCTGCAGGAGAGTGGTGATAAGCAGGGTGCGGCCACCATGGCCGAGGAGGCATATGCCAATGCGCTTTCTGAGCGGTCCCAGAAGATCAAGCAGAACTTGGGGTCCGTAGAAAGCGCCTGGAACTTCCTGGCGGGAGCGGCAAAGAAAGGCTGGGATGCAATGCTCAGCGTTGGGCGAGAGCAGTCGCTTGACGAGCAGATCAGCCACACTCAGAAAATGCTTGAGGACCGAAAAAGCGGTTTTCTGGCAAAGATTTTCCCTGATGACCTCGGGGAGAATAGTCAGTCGACTCAGTTCCTGCGGGAAAGACTGAACATACTGGTCAAGAGCCGCGATGTGCTGGCGGCTCAGAGCAAGGCTGAAGGCGATAACGCGAAGGTTCAGCGTGACGGCCAGGTCGCTTATGAGGAGTTCCAGAGGTCGATAGAGGCGAACTTCACAAAGCGCCAGAAGATGAATAAGGCACTTGAGGACGAGGAAAAGCGAATCGCCACGGCCAGGAAGGCCGGATACAAGATTTCTGCGGAGCAGGAGGCTGCATCGCTCAAGGCGATTCGTGAAAACTCGATTTACAAGGAAGCAAAGCCGAAGGAACCGAAAAAGTACGTCGAAAGCGCCGGGGTCAGGGCCCTGGATCAGGCGAAGCAGCAGTATGCAGCCCTACAGGCCCAGGACGCGCTTCTTGGCTCCCAGGGTGACAAGGCCAAAACGCTGGGGCAGCACGCTCAGGCCCTGGCCAAATGGGAGCAGCAGATCGCCGACATCAAGACCAAGAAGGTTCTGACGGCAGATCAGCAGTCGCTGCTCTCGAGTGAGGCGCTGATCACTGCCCAGCTCAAGCGCAACGCCGGGCTTGAAAGTGAAGTTGGGTTGCGCAAGAAGGCCCAGGAAGAGACCAAGAAGCTGCTGGCCTTCCAGGAGAACCTGAACAGCCAGTTGGCCAGTGCTCAGGTAGGACTCGACAACAACCTGGCCGGCGCGGGGCTTGGGCAACAGCAAAAGCAGCGCTTGCAGGAACAGCTGGCTATTCAGCAGTCCTATCAAGCACAGCTCGACCGCCTGGAGGCTCAGCACAACAAGGGCCAGATCAGTGACAGCCTCTACAGCCAAGAAACTAGCGCCCTGCAATCGGCCCTCAATCAGCGCCTGGCGATGCAGACCAAGTACTACGAGGATCTGGATGCTGCGCAAAGTGATTGGTCGCTGGGGGCGAGCTCCGCCTATCAAGACTATCTGGAAAGCGCTAGGAACGTCGCAGAGCAGAGCCGGAACCTGTTCGCTAATGCCTTCAGCTCCATGGAGGATGCGATCGTCAATTTCGCCATGACTGGGAAGCTTTCGTTCGCTGACTTCGCGAAGTCGGTACTGGCCGACATGGCCCGAATTGCTGTGCGCCAGGCGAGTTCGTCCGCGCTTAGCTCGATCTTCGGTATGGCGGCTTCGGCCGCTGGCTCGTACTTCGGCGGCGGCGCTGCCTCCGCGGGCTCTACGACTGCTGGCTACACCGGTGATGCGTTCAAGAACTGGGCTGCCGGTGGCTACTCGGATGGCGGTTACACCGGCGACGGTGGCAAATACGAGCCCAAGGGGGTTGTGCACGGCGGCGAGGTGGTGATCCGCAAGGAAGTGGTCCAGAAGCCCGGTATGCGTGAGTACCTGGAGCGCCTGAACAAGCGGGGCTATGCCGATGGCGGGTATGTCGGTTTGGACTCCGGATCGCCTGCATCTGGCACCGTCTCCGGCGCTGCGGTCCAGGTCAGCGCGCCGGTGAGCCTGACGGTTCAAGACAGGAGCTCAGAGGGCCTGCAACTGGATCAGCAGGCGCTGCAGCAGAACATGCAGAAGCAGATGCTTGCAGCTGCACAGAAGGCTGTCGACGACTCCTGGCGGCCAGGTGGAACCAGTTACATGAAAGCCCGTGGCCGCGGGTAAAGAACCACACCCGCTTCGGCGGGTTTTTTATGCCTGGAGTACTCATGGCAATTGAAACCTTCACCTGGTGCCCTAAGGTCGATCCGGTGGGTACCGTCAGCTTTCGGACCAAGTCCGCAAAGTTCGGCGACGGATATGAGCAGGTGGCTCAGGACGGGATCAACAATCGGTCGCAGTCCTGGCCACTGACGTTCATTGGGCCCGCGGCCAAGATCAAGCCGATCATGGACTTTATCGACGCCCGGGGCGGCACCGATCCGTTTTACTGGGCTCCACCGCTGGGTGAGCTGGGACTATATCGCTGCAATTCCTACCAGCCTTCGGCGCTGGGCGCGGGTATGTATTCACTCGTTGCAACCTTCGAACAGGCATTTCACCCATGAGCATTCGGCTAATCGATGTAGGCGAGGAGGCGAACGACGAGACCGGCGACACGCTTCGTGACGGCGGGATCATCATTAACGAAAACTTCGCGGAGCTTGATACTCGCACAGCGGCAGCACAGACGAAGGCTGAGCAGGGTGTGGCGGACGCTGCTGCAGCCAAGGCCAAGGCGGATGCTGCAGTTCCTAGCGCAGCGCTGGGTATTTCGGTGGCTCAGCTAGTCAGCGGAAAAGTTCCGGTGCCCCAGCTTCCGGAATTCGTTGAACCCGTTGCAGGCAAGGGGTTGTCCTCAAATGACTACACCACGCCAGAGAAAACCAAGCTGAGCACCCTGGTCAACCCAGCCTTCTATGGCGTGGGCGGACCAGCACCATTCATAGACAACATCTACCAAATCAAGGACGGGGGTATCACCTACTGGAACCAGTCGACAACCGGCAGGCCACCCAGCGGAGGCCAGGGCAACCTGATCTCAATGACTTGCGGGGCCAACGGTAGCGCCTCTACCTTCCTTGCGACCTCGCTCGATGAGGACAAGGTTTTATTTGGTCGAGTCAATGGCGCCACTCGCCCGCCATGGAAGCAGTTCTTGCTTGCTGGCGATCAGGGTATTGGCGGGCCCACCATCCCGGTTCCAGAGGGCGACTGCAACAAGGCGGTAGCTGCGGGCAACTATCGCACTATTCCCACCACTCTCAACGGGAGGAACGTGTACGGAGTGCTTGAAGTTTTCGACTACGGCGACAACGGAAACTCCAAGATTCAGCGCCTAACCGCCACTTACGGACACCCTATAGGTGAGGCTATGTGGTTCCGAACCGGGACCGACCAGGGCACGCTATGGGGTAACTGGCAGCGACTTGTAAATACTGGCAACTATGGTGTCGGCTCCGACCCTCGCACCGGCTCGCCTGCCGAGCGTGTAGGGGCAATCAATGACGCCAACGTCCTACTTCCTGGTGGAACATACCTCGTTCACGTCGAAACACTGAACAGCCCGAAGGTTTACGGGACACTCCGCATGGAGTGGTACGACGCGAACGGGTGGACTCAAACCATTACGCAAATCAATGAGCCTATCGTGTGGGTTCGCGGATGCATTAACGGCTCTGTTCAGCCATGGACCCGATTAACCCCAGAGACAATCACAAATGCGAACGGAACCGCCGTAAAGTTTTCTGACGGAACGATGATCTGTTATGGCTCTAGTGGGGCGCAGCAAACAACTGCTAACGCGGTTGGCTCTGTATTTATCAGCACTGCCGAATTGCGAACTTACCCCGTTCCGTTTGCATCGATTGGAGCCGTTACAGCCACTATCGCAACCTCTGTTGGCGGGTATGTTTGGACTTCCGTTGGCTCTGCCAACCTCAATCAAAGCTGGATGAGCGGATACAGTTTCGCAAATAACGTTCAATTCACAATGAGGTATATGGCTATCGGAAGGTGGAAATAACATGGTAACGATCAAATTTTCGCCGGTGTATGCGCCGGAATTGACGCTACTTAAATCGGTGTTCGTCAAGGAACTCACGATCACTATCAACGGCGAGTCCTTCGACTTTTCTCCTCTTCAGCCCGGCTATGAGTTGTCGCTTGAGGCTATCGGCTCCCCGCTGTTCGCCGACAAGGCTGTCATGTCCGCTGACAGTGCTCTGGCAGTCACTCTGCTCATGCCTTACGACGAGGCGACGGCAACCGACGACATTCGCTTTCCTGAGCCTGTGACAGTGACCGCCGATGGCCCGGTGGAGATTCCCACCGATCACCCGGCGCCACCTCCAGAACCCCCTACCATCGAGGCCGTCAATGGACTTCTCGCAGAGCAAGAAAACGGTTACTGAGCAGGACCAAAAGGTGCAGGAGGCGAGGGAGTACCTGCAGCAAACAGACTGGCTTGTAGTGCGCAAGTTGGAAACCGGCAAGGACATCCCGGCGGACATCGCAGAGAAGCGTGCCGAGGCGCGCAACTTGATCTAACACAGCAACACCCGACCCCACCCGCCTAGAGCGGGATTTTTTTGCCTTGAGGAAACACGATGCCAATTACGGCCGATATCCAGACCTTGGAGCCTGGCGCGTGGGTGGAGCTTTTCGAGCTCGACGCTACCGCACTGGGCGCCGAGCTGTACCGCTTTCACGGCTACCCGCAGCAGTCGTCGATCTACTGGCAGGGTGAGGAGTATTCGCCCTGGCCGATCAAGGCCGAGGGCTTCGAAATGACGGGGCAGGGCGCGCAGCCGATGCCGACCCTGTCTGTCGGCAACGTCGGCGGGTTCATCACGGCCTTGGTGCTGTACTTCGAGGACCTGGTGGGGGCGAAGTTGATCCGGCACCGGACGCTGGGCAAGTACCTTGATGGCCAGCCGGAGGCGGACCCCGACGAAGAGCTACCGCCGGACATCTGGTATGTCGAGCGCAAGGCTGCCGAGAACAACGAAACGGTGCAGTTCGAACTGGCCTCGGCCCTGGACTTCGCCGGGGTTCAGCTGCCGCGCCGGCAGATCGTGGCCAACGTCTGCTGGTGGCTCAGTTGCGGCGGTTACCGCGGGCCCTACTGCGGCTACAACGGTGGGCCCGTGGCCGATGAGAACGACATCATCGTCACCGATGCCTCCAAGGACAAATGCGGCGGCCGCCTGAGCAGCTGCAAGCTTCGCTTCGGCGAGAACAACCCTCTGCCTTACGGCTCATTCCCGGCCGCTGGCCTGCTTCGGAGCTGACCATGAACAAGTCCACCTGCGCCGCCATTGAGCGGCATGCGCTGGCTGAGTACCCGCGTGAGTGCTGCGGCCTGGTGATTCGCGAAGGGCGAAAGGAAGTCTATGTGCCTTGCCGCAATACGGCCTCGACGCCCAGTGAGCATTTCCGCCTGGCGCCCGAGGACTTCGCCGCTGCCGAGGACCGCGGCCAGGTGCTGGCGGTCGTGCACAGCCACCCAGACCACCCAGCGGCACCCAGCGAAGCGGATCGCGTCTCCTGTGAGGCCTCCGGGCTTCCCTGGCACATCCTTGAGGTCCGCAAGGGTGATGATGAACGGGTGCGCCCTGGCGAGCTTGTGAACTTCGCGCCGGACGGTTACCAGGCCCCGCTGATCGGCCGCAAGTTCGCCCACGGCGTGCACGACTGCCTGAGCATCATCCTCGACTACTACCGGCGCGAACTTGACATCGACCTGGGCCAGTACGAGCGTGAGGATGGCTGGTGGGAGAAGGGCGGAAACCTGTATCTGGAGAACCTGCCGGCGGCTGGCTTCACACAGGTCAGCGCGCCGCAGAATGGCGACATCGTGCTGATGCAGATCCGGTCGAAGGTGCCGAACCATGCCGGGGTATACCTGGCCGACGGCATCCTGAAGACCGAGCCCGAGCACTTCCCAGCACCTGGGTCGATCCTGCACCACCTGTACAACCGAGACAGTAAACGCGACAACTACGGCGGGTACTGGCGAGAAGTAACCGTCAGCTACTGGCGGCATCGGGAGGTCAGGCCCTGATCAAAATGGTATCGTCTGCCGATCTCACAAGGAGCGGAAAACATGCGGATTTTGATTTGGCTTGCCGTCGCGCTAACACTTGGTGGATGCGTCGGCCCTGGCGATCTTGAGCGGAACGACCCAAGTCTGAGGCTTAGCACTAAAAAGGACCCTAAAAGCTATGCGCTTTGTGTTTTTCCAAAGTGGCAGAACGCACGCAACGACTCGTCAATGAGTGAAACGGAAAGCGGTTACCGATTGCTGGTCGCTAGCGCTATGGCTGACGAGCTTCTTGAAATTCGCAAGACGTCCTCGGGTAGTGATGTAACGCTCTACCAGCGCATGGCCTGGTCTGCAATGCCTGGACGAAGTGCGATAGAGTCGGCAGTGAAATCCTGCCTTTGAAAATGAACGTTCGAAAGCCGCCCTTGAGGCGGTTTTTTTATGCCCGGAGAAAACATGTCGCAATCAGCTGAAAAGATGCAAACCATTCTGCTGTCCGGCTCACTGGCAAAGCTTTTCGGCCGACGCCACAGGGTCGTGACGCGCGGAGGTTGGCGGGACATCATGGGGTACTTCAAGCAGTTCCCGGGCTTTGAGGAGCACATGGCTGAAAGCTCAAGCAAAGGTCTGCGTTATGCAGTTTTCAACGGCAAGGAGAACATTTCCCAGTCGGATCTGGAAAAGCCCACTGGGCGTGATGTTATCCGAATTGTTCCAGTCATTACCGGTTCGAAGCGTGCCGGAATCCTGCAGACAATCGTGGGGGCGGTGCTTTTGGTGGCCAGCATCTGGTTCCCTGGGTTGGCTCCTGCAGGTATTGCCATGGTTGCCGGCGGCGTCATCCAGATGTTGAGCCCCCAAGCAAAAGGCCTGGGCACCCAAGACACCCCCAACAACCGACCCAGCTACAGCTTCAACGGAGCCGTGAACACCAGCGTCCAGGGCAACCCTGTCCCGCTTCTCTACGGCCGGATGATTGTCGGCAGCGCGGTGATCAGCGCCGGGATCTACTCCGAAGACCAGATGTAAACCGAACCCGCCACCAGGCCCGCCATGAGCGGGCTTTTTTACGCCTAAAGGAAAGCCATGAACCAGCACATTACCGGCAGCAAGGGCGGCGAGTCGAAGCCGCGGCCGTCCGTTGAGGCCCCCGACAGCCTGCAGAGTACCGCGTATGCGCGGATCCTTGACCTGGTGAGCGAAGGCGAGATCCAGGGCCTGGTCGCGGGCGAGCGCTCGGTCTACCTCGACGAGACGCCCCTGGCCAATGCCGACGGCACCCGTAATTTCAGCGGCGTCACCCTGGACGCCCGCACCGGCAGCCAGGATCAGCTGCATATCCCGGGCTTTCCGGCGGTCGAAAGTGAAATTGCGGTAGGGGTTGAGCTGAAGTATGGCCAGCCCTGGGTTCGCGCTGTGCAGAACCTGCAGCTGTCGGCCGTGCGCGTGCGTTTGTCTACCCCGCGCCTGGCCCAGACCAACACCAGCAACGGCGACACCAACGGCTACACCGTGCAGTACAAGATCGAGGTTTCCACCGACGGCGGGGCCTATGTCCAGGTGCTCACCTCGGCGTTCAGCGGCAAGACCTCGACCAAGTACGAGCGCTCCCACCGGGTCGACCTGCCGCCGGCCAGCAGCAACTGGCAGATTCGGGTTACCCGCCTGACGCCGAACAGCACCTCTGGAGCGATCGCAGATAAAACCAGCATCGATGCGATCACTGAAGTGATCGACGCCAAGCTGCGCTATCCGGGTTCCGCTGTCGTCGGCCTGCAGTTCGATGCCTCGCAGTTCCAGGCGATCCCCACCCGGTCCTTCGACTTGCGCGGCCGTATTATTCGCGTGCCGAGCAATTACGACCCGGAAAGCCGGCAATACTCCGGCGTCTGGGATGGTTCGTTCAAGACGGCCTGGACCGACAACCCGGCCTGGATCTTCTACGACCTGCTGCTGCACTTCCGCTATGGCCTGGGCCACCTGCTGAACGAGGGCCAGGTGGACCGGTGGGAGCTGTACCGCATCGGCCAGTACTGCGATCAGTTGGTGCCGGACGGGAAGGGCGGCCAAGAGCCGCGGTTCACCTGCAACCTGTTCTTGCAGACCAGGTCGAACGCGCTGGACGTGCTGCAGGACCTGGCCACGACCTTCCGGGGGATGTCCTACTGGGCCGCCGGCTCGGTGATGGCCATTGCCGATATCCCGGAAGATCCGGTTTACACCTACTCGAACGCCAACGTGATCGACGGCAAGTTCGGTTACTTCGGCTCAGCCAAGAAGACCCGTTACACCGTGGCCCTGGTGAGCTGGAACGACCCGGCCGCCTTCTACCGGCAGAAGGTCGAGTATGTGGACGACCAGGCCGGAATCACACGCTACGGCATCCAGCAGACCGAGATCACCGCCACCGGCTGCACGTCCCAGGCTCAAGCCCAGCGCATCGGAAAGTGGGCGCTGTTGACCAACCGTCTGGAAACCGAAAGCGTGGGGTTTTCCGTGGGCTTGGATGGCACCCTGGCGCGCCCCGGGCAGATCATCCGCATCGCGGACAATGATCGGGCAGGGCGCCGCATTGGTGGGCGCCTGCGCTCTTCCACGCTCGACAGCCTGGTACTGGATGCCGACGTGAAGGCATACCCCGGCGACACCATCACCGTGATCATGCCCACGGGCACAGCTGTCTCCCGCAAGATCAAATCGGTCGGGTATCCGCTGACCTGGGACCGCAAGGGAATCAAGTGGTCAAGCGGCCGCGTAACAATGGATACCACCGGGTTTCCTGCTGAAGTCCAACAGGTTGTGCTGGAGAAGAAGCTGGATGAACTGCCGCCCCAGCATTCGATGTGGGCGATTGACTCGACAACCCTGGCCACTCAACTGTTTCGCGTGATGTCGGTGGCGGAGGATTTCTCCGACTCGGAGATCAAGTTCACGATCAGCGCGGTACGTCACAACGCCAGTAAATACGGCGCAATCGACAACGGCACGCGCATTGAGCGCCCACCGGTGACAGTGATCCCGCCGAGCGTCCAGCGGCCGCCGGCGAACGTGACGGTGAGCAATGACCATTTCGTCGACCAGGGTAGCGCGGTCAGCGTCATGACGATTGAGTGGGAAAAGCCAGAAGCCGCGATCGCCTACGAGGTCTACTGGCGCAAGAACGACGGTGACTGGATCTTTGCGGGCCGCACGGGCACAACGTCTATCGATGTGAGCGGGATCTACGCGGGCCGGTATGTGGCCAAGGTGCGGGCCATCAACTCGCTCGACATCGGGTCGGTGTTCGCGACCTCGGCAGAGACTGTTCTGAACGGCAAGACCACTCCGCCGCCGGTGCCGTCGTCCTTCACCGCAGAGTCAATTGTGTTCGGCATCAAGTTGGCCTGGGGCATCCCAGCAGGCCTGAGCACCGCCGACGTGCAGCGAACGGAGATCTGGTACAGCCAGACGAACCAGGTTGGAACAGCTATCAAGTTTGGCGACTATGCCTACCCGCAAACTGACCTGACCATCATGGGCCTGGCCGCCGGTGTGCAGTTCTTTTTCTGGGCTCGGCTGGTGGACCGGATCGGCAACGTAGGGGCGTTCTATGGGCCAGTCACCGGGCAATCATCTTCGGACGCTGGACCGATCCTTGAGTACCTGAACGACCAGATCACCGAGACCCAGTTGAGTCAGCACTTACTGGAAAAGATCGACTCGGGCGGTGGCGCACAGGTTGAGGTTGAGCAGATCAAGACAGAGCTCGCTGCGATGTACTCAATCAAGACTCAGCTCACCGTGGACAATAAGCCATACCTGGCCGGCATTGGTATTGGCGTAGAGAACAACGAAGGGATCATCACCAGCCAGGTGCTGATTGCGGCCAGTCGGTTTGCGGTCGTAGATCCAAACTCAAGCCAGGTCTATTACCCGTTTGTAATTCAAAACGGTGCGGCGTACATCGACACTGCGTTCATCAAGAGCGGAACCATCACAAACGCCATGATCGGTGGTTTTTTGCAGTCTGATGACTACGTTGTGGGCGTGCAGGGGTGGCGCCTGGATAAGGCGGGAAACATCGAGTTTAACGGGCCCGCACCAGGTGGAGGTCGGCTGACCATGACCAATCGGGCGGTGAAGGTCTATGACCAAAATAACGTCAAGCGGGTGCAACTTGGAGACCTTAGTGCATGAGTTTCGGACTACGGATGTGGGGGGCTGACGGAAAATTGCAGTTCGATACAGATACAGTGACATGGCAAGTTGCTCTTTCGCTTGTAGTTTCATTCGACGGATCCCCACCCACTACCCGTCAATACTCAGTGCCAGGGTGTAACCCTAGCAACTCAACTGCTTTCTGCCTGCCACTATCTAATGTCGTTAACACCGATTTAAGGAATCTCCAACTGGAGGCGCAGATGGGGACTGATATTGTTTATGTCCGAAACTTTTTAGGAGGTTTTAGCGGAAGTAGCACTATATCTTGGGCGACGATGAGGCTGATGGTTATGAGGTGGAAGTGATGGCTGGGTTTGGTCTGTCTGTTATCAATGACGCTGGTACAGTAGTTATTGATAGTGAGTTTTCAAGGTTGTGTGTGTTTTATCATGGTCCTTACAGTAGTCCAGGACAGCTTGTTAATATTTACTTTGCGCAGGCCGTGAAAACCCAGGAGCCCCCACTGATATTTCTTCGCCCCAATAACAACGGAGCCACCGCTACCTTTGGTACAGGGTACCTCGGGGGCCTGGCAACTGGGTGGGCGTAACGATTTATGGCAATGGCACAAGTGGAATGGTATTTGTCGCAGCTTTTGACGCCTCACCCGTCAGTGACTTTGGCATGCGCCTTTGGGATGGGGCTGGAAAGTTGGTTTTTGACTCTGGAACTCCTGCTGCATCATTCACCAGAGTTATCCCGAACTGGACGTATACCCACACGACAAAAGACGTCCAAGGTTATTATCTGAATTGGTATGCGATTCCAATTCAGTATGATCTTGGTGATTACTTTCTGTCTAATAATTTGAGGATGTGGATGATGGCTGGCAACAATACAGCCCGGGTTGTCGCTGCTTATTATGATTTTCCAGCGGGTGTAATTCGCTTAAGGCTCACTGCATTGCAGAACCCTTTTTACATGTTGTTGCCTGGAATATTTGGGAAGGTTAACGCCTGATCACTACGAACTGGAGATAGTTATGCCGATTACTGAGCAGCAGTTGCTGCAGATCCTCCCTCAAGCCCGCCAAGTCGCGGGCTTTTTTGTGCCTGGAGTTTGACCATGACTATTCAGAACGCCCGCGGCGTCCGCAACCGCAACCCGGGAAACATCGACTACAACCCCCGCAACGACTGGCAAGGCCAACTCGGCAAGGAGCCGAACGGCCGCTTTGCCATCTTCGACACTGCCGAGAACGGCATTCGTGCCCTGGGCAAGCTGCTACTCAACTACCGAGGCAAAGACGGTATGCCGGGAGTCGGCGGCCCAGGCATCGACACCCCTCGCGAGTTCATCACCCGCTGGGCGCCTGGGAACGAGAACGACACCGAGGCCTACATCGCCGCAATCGCTAAGCGCCTGGGCGTGAAGGCGAACGACGCGATCGACATCAAGAACCCGGCGACCCTGCGCGCCGTGATGCTCGGGATCATCGTGCACGAAAACGGCGGCAACCCTTACTCGAGCGAGGTATTCGAGGAAGGCCTGCGCAGGGCCCTGAAGTGAGCGCCGGTGCCTGGCGGGTGGTTGGCATTCTGCTGGCCGTCGTCCTGGTGCTGGTCGCCGGCGCTGCTCTGGGGGCCTGGATGGCTTCCAGGCATTACCGGCCGCTGCTCGATACCGCCCAGGAGGCTCTGGCCACGGCAAAGGCTGGTCGCAACAATCTGGAAGCCCTGGCGGGTGAGCAGGGCCGGAAGCTGGGTGACCTGGTACTGGCAGGTCAGGAGCGTGAGCGCCATGCTGCCCAGGCCCAGGCCGATGCCCAGGAGCTGGCCAAACACGACTACTCCGCGGCGAATCGTCTCCTGCAGGAACGTACCGGCGATGATCCGGCGCCGGCGGCGGAATTGATCATTGATCAGGAGCTGGGGTTGTGAACGACAAAACGTACAGCAAAATATTCCAGAAGCTATTCCTGGCCGGGCTTTTGTTGTTCCTGGCCGGATGCGCAGCCCGGGAGCCTGAGGTGCGCACCGTGCGGGTGGAGGTGCCGGTGCCAGTACCCTGCAGGGCGCCGGTGGTGCCCGTGCCGGCCTGGGCCACGGACAGCCTCAAGAAGACCGACAGCCTGGAGCTGAAGGTGCGTGCGCTGCTGGCGGAGCGTAGGCAGCGGATCGGATACGAGCGCTTGCTCGTTGCGGCAGTCGCAGCTTGCCAGTGATCAGCAGATTCTGATCAAAGCCGGAGCGGGGCAGTGACTTGTGAGCAGGCTTATGAGGGATTAAGGAGGTGAGTTGACGCCTTTAAAATTGGTTAAGGCGAGATCATCGTGCGAGGGAAAAATTGCTATAACTAAAAGCTGTGATCAGTATTCGATGAGATAGAGCTCATGAAGAATATGACTTTGGCGGATTGGCAAAATCTGCTCGTTGCGCAGATCAGTCCCGAGAGCTGCCTTGATGAGTATTACTTTGATTTGATCTGCACCGCTAACGAAATGTTGCGACTTGGGCTCGTTGACCGTAATGAGTGGCATGGTCAGATTCAACAGGCCGGAGATTGGTTGGTTGCGGCAATTGAGCAAGAGCAAGCGCAGGCTGGAAAATGAAAGAGCCCGCCGAAGCGGGCTAAAGCCGGTAGGGGGATTTTGGCCCGGCTGGAGGATTGTAGAACAATCGCGGCTTGGGGCAAGCCGGAAGTGGATCGGGTATGAGCAGCGTTTGACTATGGCGGTTTTTACATGTCAGCAGTCAGCCGTTGTTCACCGCATCGCCACCGGCGGGCTTGGTCGTGGCTCGATCAGTTCCGGACCGTGATTCCTGACGTTGCCGACGGCGGCGCTAACCTTGAACCACTCGAAAGCCTCGGCGGCTTCTCCCTGGTGCAGCACCATCTGTTCGGCGCGCTCCTTCGGCGTGGCCGGGTCGAGCCATTCACGGGCCAGGTCCGGGGCCAGGACCACCGGCCGGCGGTCGTGAATATCGACCATGCCGCCCTGTGCGTCGGCGGTGATGATCACAAAGCCGTCGTGCTCGCCCTGGTCTTGGGCCGGAAGCTGTCCGATTGAGGCGCAGAGGATAGGTGAACCGTCGCGGTGTCGGATCAGGTAGGGCTGCTTCTTCGGGCCGCCTTCGTCCACCCATTCGAACCAGTTGTCGATCGGGCATATGGCTCGGTGCGGCCAGATCTGGCGAAAGAAAGGCCCATGGGCCACTTTCTCGACCCGGGCATTGATCGGTGCAGCACGATCTGTGGCCCAGTGCGGTCGCCATCCCCAGCGCACGGCGTCGGCATGCAAGGCCTCGCTGGCGACATGGAGGAGGGCGAGTTGCATCGTCGGCGCTGCGTTGTAGCGCTCCAGGGGCTGATCGCCGACGTTATTGATCAGGGCCCCGGGCATGCTCAGGGCTGCGACGAAGTCGTGAATGCCGCGATATTGTGAGAGTCGTCCGCACATAGGCATTTCTCCCGGCAGAGGAGAAAGCATAGATCACGGAGTGGGGTCGCTCGTAGTCATGCCCCAGGTGGGCACCGACCCGTTCCAGCGATTGTTGTTTTCTTTCGACACGCACTCAGCATGCGCGCGATTTGCATCTTGCCTGGCCGCATCACGCTCTGCCCTGATCGCATCGATCTGCGCGTTAAGTTCCTGGTTGATCTCGACGAGCTTGGCGATGCTCTGCCGGCATGCAGCCAGGGCCTGCTGCATTTGTTCGCACTCAGCAGTTACAAGCAGCACATGCTGCCTCAACATTTCTTCATGCGTGGGGATGCCCAGCCAATCTGCTGTGTCGTCTTCGGTGTGCACGGTACTACCTCGATCCAGGTGCTGTATGTGCATACAGTAATCGAGGCTTGGACGGGGCGCGATTTGCGCCGACGAACTGTAGGGGGGAGGGGGTGCAGCTGGGTCGGCAGAACGCCGGAGGCGGGAAAACTGGCTGTACCAATTTTTGTACCACTGGGGGCGGGGCGTGGGTGCTTGGTGCGTGGCGGTGGTGGGTAGAACCCCAGGAAACGCTGGGGTTTATCCCGCTGCGGCCCGCTGGAAACCGCAGAAAACATCTTATGAGTATGGCTGAAGAACTGTCGATTGTTCTTCCACGGTCAGCCGAAAGCCCTTAAAAATAAAGAAAAAACACGTTTTTTTCCTGAACGGTAGGGCTTTGCGCAGCAATGGGCGTGGGCTAAGAGTCAGGGGTGATAAAGAGCCCGGGTGGCCTTTAATTTCAGAATAAAAAAACCCGCCATTGGCGGGTTTTCTGTTGCGGGGCAGCAAACTCAGCTGTGCAGCGATTCGGCTGCGTACAGCGTGTTTTCCAGCAGGCAGGCGCGGGTCATGGGGCCGACGCCACCCGGTACTGGGGTGATCCAGCCGGCGCGGGGCAGGGCGGTTTCATACACCACGTCACCCACCAGCTTGCCGTCGTCCTGGCGATTGATGCCAACGTCGATGACGATTGCGCCTTCCTTGATCCACTCGCCCTTGACCAGGCCCGGCTTGCCGGCGGCTACGACTACCAGGTCGGCACGGCCGACATGACCAGCCAGATCCTTGGTGAAGCGGTGGGTCACGGTCACGGTGCAGCCGGCCAGCAGCAACTCCATGGCCATCGGGCGACCAACGATATTGGAAGCGCCGACAACCACTGCATCCATGCCGTACAGATCGGCACCGGTGCTTTCCAGAAGGGTCATGATGCCCTTGGGGGTGCAAGGGCGCAGCAGTGGAATGCGCTGGGCCAGGCGACCGACGTTATAAGGATGGAAACCGTCCACGTCTTTGTCCGGGCGAATACGCTCCAGTAATAGAGAAGCGTCCAGGTGCTCGGGAAGCGGCAACTGCAGCAGGACGCCATCGATGTTCGGGTCATCGTTGAGGCGGTCGATCAAGCCGGCCAGGTCCTCTTGAGTGGTGTTGGCGGGCAAGTCATAGGCTTGGGAAAGGAAGCCGACCTCTTCGCAGTCTTTACGCTTGTGCGAGACATAAACTTGAGAGGCCGGGTCGCTGCCGACCAGAATCACCGCGAGGCCTGGAGTACGCAGGCCTTGCTGGCGACGCTCGGCGACGCGTTTGGCGATCTGCTGGCGCAGGCTAGCGGCGATCGCCTTGCCGTCGATTAGTTGTGCAGTCATGACGCGTGATTAACCATCGAGAGGGTGAGAAAAAGAGAACGCATTCTCGCATGTCGGAACGTGAGGGCAAAGGCGCTTGGTCTGCAAATTCCCCTAAGCCCTTTAATTAAATGAATTTTTTTCAAAAAAGAGTTGACGACCTAACGGACCGTCTATAACATTCGTCGCACTTGTCGGGCACAGCCTAGCACTGGTTAAGAAGGTCGGGCAGAGTTGATGTTTAACTCGTAACGACTGAAAGCAATTAGTTTGTAATCGTTAAAGAATACAGATTAATAAGGCGCCCGTAGCTCAGCTGGATAGAGCATCCGCCTTCTAAGCGGATGGTCGCAGGTTCGAGTCCTGCCGGGTGCGCCATTAGGCAGCTTTGGCACAAGTAACGCAATATGGTGGGCGTAGCTCAGTTGGTAGAGCACAGGATTGTGACTCCTGTTGTCGTGGGTTCGATCCCCATCGTCCACCCCATATTCGAAGAAGGCGCCAGATTAATAGTCTGGCGCCTTTGCTTTAAAAGCTTGTTACGCGGACGTGGTGGAATTGGTAGACACACTGGATTTAGGTTCCAGCGCCGCAAGGTGTAAGAGTTCGAGTCTCTTCGTCCGCACCAATAAAGTAGCTAGTTAATAGCAGATAACGGCGCAGCACCTGAAAAGGGCTGCGCCGTTTTCGTTTCTGGATTCGATACCTCTAAGTGGCTGCATCCGATGAGCCGGTTGAGTGGCAGAATGTTGTCCTTTGGTCGTTGAGGGTTCCGGGTTTCAGCTATTGGCTGGCGTTTTTCAGGGGTGTGCTGAACGACTCCTTCTATATATAGAAGGGTTGAAGTAGAGGCCCTGGTTTGGTTCGCAATATTTGCTCTCATGGCGAGGCTCAATCCTTTGTCCCCGCCTTCACATTGCCGGCGGTTTTTTACCCGTTTTCAGTAGGGTGACTTCTTGAGTTTGACCCTCTAGAATGCATGCCCTTGATTCTGGGGTCGGAAAACGGCCGGCTAACGTCTGTGCAACGAGGAATATCCATGCAAGTTTCTGTTGAAAATACTTCTGCTCTTGAGCGCCGCATGAGCATCACCGTGCCGGCTGAGCGCATCGAGAGCCAGGTCAACAAGCGTCTGCAGCAGACTGCCCAAAAGGCCAAGATTCCAGGCTTCCGTCCTGGCAAGGTTCCAATGAGCGTGATCCGTCAGCGTTATGAGGCTGATGCGCGTCAAGAAGCAGTAGGTGATGTGATCCAGGCTTCCTTCTATGAAGCCGTTGTCGAGCAGAAACTGAACCCTGCCGGCGCTCCTTCGGTCGAGCCTAAAGTGCTGGAGAAGGGCAAGGACCTGGAGTACGTTGCCACTTTTGAAGTGTTCCCAGAGTTCACTGTTGCCGGCTTCGAAAACATCGCCGTTGAGCGCCTGAGCGCTGATGTGGCTGATGCCGACCTGGATAACATGCTGGAAATCCTGCGCAAGCAGAACGTGCGTTTTGAAGTGGCCGATCGTGCTGCGCAGAACGACGATCAACTGAACATCGATTTCGTTGGCAAGGTTGACGGTGAAGTCTTCGCCGGTGGTTCGGCCAAGGGTACCCAGCTGGTGCTGGGCTCGGGTCGCATGATTCCTGGCTTCGAAGAAGGCCTGGTAGGCGCCAAGGCGGGTGAAGAGCGCGTCCTGAATCTGACCTTCCCTGAGAACTATCAGAACCTGGATCTGGCCAACAAGGCCGCCGAGTTCACTGTGACTGTCAACAGCGTTTCCGAGCCTAAGCTGCCAGAGCTGACCGAGGAGTTCTTCGCTCAGTTCGGCATCAAGGAAGCAGGTCTGGAAGGCTTCCGCGCCGAAGTTCGCAAGAACATGGAGCGCGAACTGCGTCAGGCCATCAAGTCCAAAGTGAAGAATCAGGTCATGGACGGTCTGCTGGCCTCCAACCCGATCGAAGTGCCGAAGGCGCTGCTGGACAACGAAGTTAACCGTCTGCGCGTTCAAGCTGTCCAGCAATTCGGTGGCAACATCAAGCCGGATCAACTGCCAGCCGAGCTGTTCGAAGAGCAGGCCAAGCGTCGCGTGGTACTGGGTTTGATCGTTGCTGAGGTTGTTAAGCAGTTCGATCTGAAGCCTGATGAAGGCCGCGTTCGCGAGCTGATCCAGGAAATGGCTTCGGCTTATCAGGAACCTGAGCAGGTCGTGTCCTGGTACTACAAGAACGAGCAGCAATTGAACGAAGTTCGTTCGGTTGTGCTGGAAGAACAAGTTGTGGATACTGTTCTGCAGAAAGCTAGCGTGACCGACAAATCGGTCTCCTACGAAGAAGCGGTCAAGCCGGTAGAAGCACCTCAAGCCGACTGATTTTCTTCTCGTTCGAAGCACACACCATAAGCCAGCCTTCGCGCTGGCTTATGCGTATTCAAGACGTGACTATTTGGGAGTGACTGCAGAGCATGTTCCGTAATTCGTATATTCAGCAGAACTCTGATATCCAGGCCGCAGGCGGCCTGGTCCCGATGGTTGTCGAGCAGTCCGCTCGTGGCGAGCGCGCCTACGACATCTACTCGCGCCTCCTCAAGGAGCGAGTGATTTTTCTGGTGGGCCCTGTAGAGGACTACATGGCCAACCTGATCTGTGCGCAACTGCTGTTCCTTGAAGCGGAAAACCCGGACAAGGACATCCATCTCTATATCAACTCCCCGGGCGGTTCGGTGACAGCTGGCATGTCGATCTACGACACCATGCAGTTCATCAAGCCTAACGTTTCAACCACTTGTATTGGCCAGGCATGCAGCATGGGCGCGTTCTTGCTGACAGCCGGCGCTCCAGGCAAGCGTTTCTGCCTGCCAAACTCCCGAGTGATGATTCACCAGCCACTGGGCGGTTTCCAGGGCCAGGCATCGGATATTGAAATCCATGCCAAGGAAATCCTCTTTATCCGTGAGCGTCTCAACACGCTGATGGCCAAGCATAGCGGGCGCACCCTGGAAGAAATCGAGCGCGATACCAATCGCGATAACTTCATGAGCGCCGAAGCTGCGCGTGAGTACGGGTTGATCGACGAAGTAATCAACCAGCGCCCCGCTTAAAATAAGCAGCTCAAAATGGGCATGGTCGGTTGTTCCGATCAGTGGCGGGCTTGAAAAAGCCCGCAATAGCCTTCATCTTGTGTTGCAAGCCTATCGGATTTGGATCGAACGAATGACTGACACCCGCAACGGCGAGGACAACGGCAAACTGCTTTATTGCTCCTTCTGTGGCAAAAGCCAGCATGAAGTGCGCAAATTGATTGCCGGCCCCTCGGTCTTTATCTGCGACGAGTGCGTCGACCTGTGCAATGACATCATCCGTGAGGAGGTGCAGGAAGCACAGGCCGAGAGCAGCGCGCATAAATTGCCTTCGCCTAAAGAAATCAGCGGCATCCTTGATCAGTACGTGATTGGTCAGGAGCGTGCAAAAAAGGTTCTAGCAGTAGCGGTGTACAACCACTACAAGCGTCTGAACCAGCGTGACAAGAAGAGTGACGACGTCGAACTTGGCAAGAGCAACATCTTGCTGATCGGCCCTACAGGTTCGGGTAAGACGCTGTTGGCCGAAACCCTGGCTCGCCTGTTGAATGTACCTTTCACCATCGCCGATGCCACCACCCTGACCGAAGCCGGTTATGTGGGGGAAGACGTCGAGAACATCATTCAGAAGTTGCTGCAGAAGTGCGACTACGACGTAGAGAAGGCCCAGATGGGCATTGTCTACATCGATGAGATCGACAAGATTTCCCGCAAGTCTGACAACCCTTCGATTACCCGGGATGTTTCCGGCGAAGGCGTTCAGCAAGCCCTGTTGAAGTTGATTGAAGGCACGGTTGCCTCCGTTCCTCCGCAAGGTGGTCGCAAGCATCCGCAGCAGGAATTCCTGCAGGTCGATACCCGTAACATCCTGTTCATCTGTGGTGGTGCGTTCTCGGGTCTGGAAAAGGTTATTCAAAACCGTTCCACCAAGGGCGGCATCGGTTTCAACGCAGAAGTTCGCAGCAAGGAAGAAGGCAAGAAAGTCGGTGAGTCCCTGCGTGAAGTCGAGCCTGACGATCTGGTCAAGTTCGGTCTGATCCCGGAATTCGTCGGTCGTCTGCCTGTCCTGGCGACCTTGGATGAGTTGGACGAAGCGGCATTGATTCAGATCCTCACCGAACCGAAGAACGCCTTGACCAAGCAGTACGCCAAGTTGTTCGAGATGGAAGGTGTTGACCTGGAGTTCCGTACCGATGCCTTGAAGTCCGTCGCCAAGCGAGCCCTTGAACGCAAGACTGGTGCTCGTGGCCTGCGCTCCATTCTTGAAGGTGTTCTGCTCGACACTATGTATGAAATCCCCTCGCAGTCCGAGGTGAGTAAAGTAGTGATCGACGAAAGCGTTATTGAAGGCAAGTCCCAGCCACTGTACATCTATGAGAACAGTGAGCCGACGGCCAAGGCGGCGCCAGACGCGTAAGCGTCGCGCTGTTGGAATGAAAGAAGGGGCCTTCGGGCCCCTTTGTTTTTAGCGCCTTAAAGTGCTGTCTTTGAGCTTGTTTTTTTTCCAGGCAGCCCCCATCTTGGTTTCAAGCTTACTTCCATCTGTTTACGGCCTTACGGCCGCCGTAGAGGCGAAATCATGAAGACAACCATCGAATTGCCTCTCCTGCCATTGCGTGATGTTGTGGTTTATCCGCACATGGTTATCCCGCTGTTCGTGGGGCGCGAGAAGTCGATCGAAGCCCTCGAGGCAGCGATGACGGGCGACAAGCAGATTCTCTTGCTGGCGCAGAGAAACCCTGCTGATGACGATCCCGGTGAAGATGCACTCTATCGCGTAGGTACCATTGCGACTGTCTTGCAGTTGCTCAAATTGCCTGATGGCACCGTCAAGGTATTGGTTGAAGGCGAACAGCGTGGTGCTGTTGAGCGCTTCAGCGAAGTTGATGGCCATTGCCGTGCCGAAGTCTCCCTGATTGACGAAGTCGATGCTCCTGACCGTGAGTCGGAAGTGTTTGTTCGCAGTCTGCTGTCCCAGTTCGAGCAGTACGTGCAACTGGGCAAGAAAGTCCCTGCCGAGGTGCTGTCGTCCCTCAATAGCATCGATGAGCCAAGCCGCCTGGTGGATACCATGGCTGCGCACATGGCGTTGAAGATCGAGCAGAAGCAGGAAATCCTCGAGATCATCGATCTGTCCGCTCGGGTCGAGCATGTCCTGGCATTGCTGGACGCCGAGATCGATCTGCTGCAAGTGGAAAAGCGCATCCGTGGTCGCGTCAAGAAGCAAATGGAGCGCAGCCAGCGCGAGTACTACCTGAATGAGCAGATGAAGGCCATTCAGAAAGAACTGGGTGATGGCGACGAAGGGCACAACGAAATCGAGGAGCTGAAAAAGCGTATCGATGCCGCAGGCCTGCCAAAAGACGCGATGACCAAGGCTCAGGCCGAACTGAACAAGCTCAAGCAGATGTCGCCGATGTCTGCCGAGGCTACTGTGGTCCGCTCTTATATCGACTGGCTGGTTCAGGTGCCGTGGAAGGCACAGAGCAAGGTTCGTCTCGATCTGGCACGTGCCGAAGATATTCTCGATGCCGACCACTATGGCCTGGAAGAGGTCAAGGAACGGATTCTCGAATACCTCGCCGTACAGAAGCGGGTGAAAAAGATTCGTGGCCCGGTACTGTGCCTGGTGGGGCCTCCTGGGGTGGGTAAAACCTCCCTGGCGGAGTCGATCGCCAACGCTACCAACCGCAAGTTCGTACGCATGGCCCTGGGTGGCGTGCGTGACGAGGCGGAGATTCGTGGGCATCGTCGGACTTACATCGGTTCGATGCCAGGAAGATTGATTCAAAAGATGACAAAGGTGGGGGTGCGCAACCCACTGTTCTTGCTCGACGAAATCGACAAGATGGGCAGCGATATGCGCGGTGATCCGGCCTCGGCATTGCTCGAGGTGCTGGACCCCGAGCAGAACCATAATTTCAACGATCACTACCTGGAAGTCGATTACGACTTGTCCGATGTGATGTTCCTCTGCACCTCCAACTCGATGAATATTCCGCCGGCCTTGCTGGACCGGATGGAGGTGATTCGTCTGCCTGGCTACACCGAGGACGAGAAGATCAACATCGCGGTCAAGTACCTCTCGCCCAAGCAGATTCAGGCCAACGGCCTGAAGAAGGGCGAGCTGGAATTCGAGCCGGATGCGATCCGCGACATCATTCGCTACTACACCCGCGAGGCCGGTGTACGCGGCCTGGAGCGGCAGATTGCCAAGGTCTGCCGCAAGGCGGTGAAAGAGCATGCGATGGAAAAGCGCTTCTCGGTGAAGGTCACTTCCGACCTGCTGGAGCACTTCCTCGGCGTGCGCAAATTCCGCTACGGCCTGGCCGAGCAGCAAGACCAGATCGGTCAGGTGACCGGGTTGGCATGGACTCAAGTGGGCGGTGAACTGCTGACCATCGAAGCCGCTGTGGTTCCGGGCAAGGGCCAGTTGATCAAGACCGGTTCCCTGGGCGATGTGATGGTCGAGTCGATCACAGCAGCACTGACCGTGGTGCGCAGCCGGGCCAAGAGCCTGGGCATTCCCCTGGACTTCCACGAGAAGCGCGACACCCATATCCACATGCCAGAAGGGGCGACCCCGAAAGACGGCCCCAGCGCGGGTGTAGGCATGTGCACGGCGCTGGTTTCGGCGCTGACCGGCATTCCGGTGCGGGCTGATGTGGCAATGACGGGCGAGATCACTCTGCGTGGTCAGGTATTGGCTATCGGCGGGTTGAAAGAGAAATTACTCGCCGCTCATCGGGGTGGAATCAAGACAGTGATCATTCCGGAAGAGAATGTTCGCGATTTGAAAGAAATTCCTGACAATATCAAGCAGGATCTGCAGATTAAACCGGTTAAATGGATTGACGAAGTCCTGCAAATTGCGCTGCAATACGCGCCGGAGCCCTTGCCGGATGTGGCTCCCGAGATAGTCGCAAAGGACGAAAAACGCGAGTCTGACTCTAAGGAAAGAATTAGCACGCATTAGTACGCATTAGCCTGGGGGGCTTCCTTGACAGCTTTTTAGAGCCCTTGTTATAAAGCGGCTCTTAAGTGTCTGTAGGCCATTCAGCACTCGTTTTTGCTTTCACCAAAAAACTTAGAATCATACTCATAGATATATAAGGGGACTTAGAGTGAACAAGTCGGAACTGATTGATGCTATCGCTGCATCTGCTGATCTCCCGAAAGCTGCTGCTGGCCGTGCGCTGGACGCAGTAATCGAATCCGTTACTGGCGCTCTGAAGGCCGGTGACTCTGTGGTGCTGGTTGGTTTCGGTACTTTCTCCGTAACTGATCGTCCAGCGCGTATCGGTCGTAACCCACAGACCGGTAAGACTCTGGAAATCGCTGCTGCTAAAAAGCCAGGTTTCAAAGCCGGTAAAGCACTGAAAGAAGCCGTTAACTAAGTTTCTTCAGGGTCTTTGCCCATCCGGGTCGGGGTCATGCCTGATCTGGCAGCGGGGCGCTAGTCAACCGGTCTACCACCGGTTCACGCCGAGGGTCGCGGGTTTAACCTTCGTCCGCTCCGCCAGTTACGAGAAGGCGCATCCTCGGATGCGCCTTTCTTCTATCCGGACTCTACCCACGCTCCACGGTTGCTCAAATTGAAGTACAACCGTTTCTGGGGGACGCATGCTGCAGAATATCAGGGACAATTCACAAGGCTGGATTGCCAAAACCATCATCGGGGTTATCGTCGCGCTGTTGGCGTTGACGGGATTCGATGCCATTTTCAAGGCCACTACCCACAATCAGGACGCGGCCAAGGTCAACGGTGAGGAAATCACTCAGAACGAGTTGAGCCAGGCCGTCGACATGCAACGTCGTCAGTTGATGCAGCAGCTGGGCAAAGACTTCGATGCCTCCCTGCTGGACGAGAAGATGCTGCGCGAAGCTGCTCTCAAAGGGCTGATCGACCGCAAGCTGTTGCTGCAAGGTGCGCAGGATTCCAAGTTCGCGTTCTCCGAAGGTGCGCTGGACCAGGTCATTCTGCAAACGCCGGAGTTCCAGGTTGATGGCAAGTTCAGCCCCGAGCGCTTCGACCAGGTGATCCGTCAACTGGGTTACACCCGCCTGCAATTTCGCCAGATGCTGACTCAGGAAATGCTGATCGGCCAGGTACGCGCCGGTCTGGCAGGCAGCGGTTTTGTCACCGACGCCCAGGTGCTGGCATTCGCCCGTCTGGAAAAGCAGACCCGTGACTTCGCTTCCCTGACCATCAAGGCCGACCCGGCAGCGGTCAAGTTGACCGACGACGAGGTCAAGGCGTACTACGACCAGCACGCCAAGGAGTTCATGACTCCGGACCAGGTGGTGATTGATTACATCGAATTGAAGAAGGCCGCCTTCTTCGATCAGGTCAGCGTCAAGGACGAGGACCTGCAAGCGCTGTATCAGAAGGAAATTGCCAACCTGTCCGAGCAACGCCGCGCGGCGCACATCCTCATCGAAGTCAATGACAAGGTGAATGAGGCCCAGGCCAAGGCCAAGATCGAAGAGATCCAGGCACGTCTGGCCAAGGGCGAAAGCTTCGAGGCACTGGCCAAGGAGTTCTCCCAGGACCCGGGTTCGGCCAGCAACGGCGGCGACCTGGGTTTCGCAGGTCCTGGCGTCTATGACCCAACCTTCGAGAAAGCCCTGTACGCCTTGAACAAGGACCAGGTATCGGCGCCGGTACGTACCGACTTCGGTTTCCACCTGATCAAGCTGCTGGGTGTCGAAGCGCCGGAAGTGCCGAGCTTCGCCAGCCTCAAGGGCAAGCTGACCCGGGATCTGAAGACCCAGCAGGTCGAGCAGCGTTTCGTCGAGGCCACCAAGCAACTGGAAGACTCGTCGTTCGAAGCGTCCGATCTGGCACAACCGGCCCAGGACCTGAAGCTGACTGTCCACACTTCCGCGCCATTCGGCCGTGAAGGTGGTGACGGCATCGCAGCCAACCGCGCCGTGATACAAGCGGCGTTCAGCACCGAAGTCCTCGATGAGGGTGCCAATAGCACCGCCATCGAACTGGACCCGGAAACCGTGGTAGTGCTGCGTGCCAAGGAGCACCGCAAACCTGAGCAACTGCCACTGGAAAGCGTTGCCAGTGCCATTCGCACGCAATTGGCCAAAGAGCACGCCAGTGCCGCGGCCAAGACCAAGGCTGAAGAGCTGATCGCCAGCCTGCGCGACGGCAAGACCGCGCTGAACAAGCCGGTGGATGGCCAGGACTGGAAAGTCGCGCACGCCGTGACCCGTGGCCAGGAAGGGATCGATCCGACCGTGCTGCAGGCGCTGTTCCGCATGACCAAGCCTGAGTCCAAGGACAAACCGACCTTCACCAGCGTGACCCTGCCTAATGGCAACCTGTTGGTGCTGCAGCTCAATGGTGTCAACGAAGCCGCTGCGCCGACCGAGGAAGAGAAGGCTCAATACCGTCGCTTCCTGGCCTCGCGGGTAGGGCAGCAAGACTTTGCCGCCTACCGCAAGCAGCTGGAAAACCAGGCGGACATCAAGCGTTACTGATGTCTGACCCACAGTGTTGAAAAGACCCCGGCCGCAATGCCGGGGTCTTTTTTTGGGCTGGAAAAAACTTCAGCCAAGGGCGTTCTTCCAGCGTTTGCGTGCATGCAGGTAGGCCGCCTGATCGTTGTAGCCCAACTGCAGGGCAATCTGGGCCCGGGATTCGCCTTGCAGTTGCAGGTGCATTTCCAGCTCGGCGCGGGTCTGGTCGAGCAATTCGCGAAAGCTCAACCCCTGTTCCTCCAGGCGTCGCCGCAGCGTTCGCGGGGTTTGATGCAGTTGCGCGCAAAGGCTTTCCAGGGTTGGTGAGTGGCCGGCGGCCAGGGCCTGGCGACAAGCCGCTGCCACCTTGGCGGCCCAACCGCTCTGTCGCCGGTGCAGGGCCACCCGTCGATCCAGCTCCTCGCTCAGCAGTTCCAGCATGCCGGCGTGGCGGGTTTGCAGCGGCAGTTGCAGGGTTTGCGGGTCGAAGTAGAAACGGTTGGCCGGGCAATCGAATTCGATCCGCTTGCCGAACCAGTGATGGTACTGCGCGTGATAGGCCGGGCGTGGATGGCTGAAGCAGGCCAGTACCGGCTGCACCGCAAGGCCGGTGCCACGGCGCAACTGAGTGATGGACATGACGCCATAGTGCTCGATCAGGTAGCGGCCGAGTGGCGCCGATGTGTCGATATCAACCTCGACACCGGCCCCCGGGTATCCGCCACCAGCTGTACCCGGTCGGTATCCGAACCCAAGGGCGCGTAGCGCACCCAGAACGCCATGGACGCGGCGACATCCGGACAGTACAGGCTGGCGTGGGCGATCACGTGCCAGTCCTGGGGGTGAAGCGTTCGAACAGTTTGAGGCCGATGGCCGGCTCCAGCGCTGCCGCGGCGCGCCACAGCTGCTCCAGCTGCAGCAGGTTGTAGTCCTGCTGGGGGCCGGTGTTCTGGTCATCGAGAAAGCGTTGCAGGACTTCACCCAGGCGCCCGCGATGGAAACGCGGGGCCATGCCCTTGGCCGGATCTCGCGGAATTCTGTCCAGTTCGCGCATAGAGCGGGCTGCCTTGCTGATCTCTAATGGTGGGGCGATGCCCACAAGGATAAGAGCGAGAATGCCATGAACCACGACCTGCTGACCAACAACCCGCTGCTGATCGTTTCGGCGATCTTTGTGTTTTTCATCCTCCTGGAAATCACCTGTTCGGCCTTTGGCCAACCTCGCGGCCAGCGCCGTGATGTGTTGATCGAGGCGGTGGGCTCAAGCCTGTTGCTCGGTGTGACCTTTCCCCTGGTGATGTGGGCCAGCGGCGCGCTCATGCAGCTATCGCTGCCCGAAGCAAAGGGAGCACTGGCACAGATCCCCTGGGTACTCGGCCTGCTGCTGTTCCTGGTCTTCGATGACATGACCCAGTACTGGTGGCACCGATTGACCCACCGCGTACCGGCGCTGTACGCGTTGCATCGCGCGCACCATTCGGCGCCCTACATGAGCATTCGCATCGTCTACCGCAACAACAGCTTCTATTACCTGCTGATGCCCGGCATCTGGTTCTCGGGAGTGCTGATTTATCTGGGGCTGGCGCCGGTCTACTACGGTTACCTGATTCTCAAGATGACGGTGATCTTCGCCGCTCACAGCAGTGTGGCCTGGGATGACAAGCTGTACCGCATCGGTTTTCTGCGGCCGCTGATGTGGTTGCTGGAGCGGGTCTTTTCTACGCCGTCCACCCATTCGGCGCACCACGGCCTGAGCGCCGAGGATGGTGTGACCCATTACAAGGGCAACTTCGGCAACCTGCTGTTCCTCTGGGATGTGCTGTTTGGTACGGCGAAGATCACTCGGCGCCGGCCCGTTGCCTATGGCATCGAACACTTGGCACCCGTGAGCTGGACGCAAGAGTTGTTCTGGCCGCTGGTACGCAGCCGTAAAGCCCGCTCCAGTGCAGGGGCGAAGGTAGAGGGCGCCTTGCCGGCGAACCCTGCTTCGCAAGGCTAGGCATTCTTTCTCGAGCCCTGGTGCTGGAGCCCCGGCCACCCGAGCCGGGAGCCGGATTTTAAGCCCGGGCAGGGAAGCCCTCGCGTCGGGCGTTCATCGCCACTAGCAGGGTCACCAGCAACAGGGCGGCAATCACCCAGGGGAAGGTGGCCACGCCCGGCCCCTGCAGCAGCAGCGCGCCGCCCAGGCCGCCACCGGCGATTGCCAGGTTCCACAGGGTCACCAGCATCGACTGCGCAGTATCGGCGTGCTCGCCGGCGGCCTTGGCCAGCGCAGTCTGCAGCAAGGTGGCCATGCCGCCAAAGGACAGCCCCCAGATAGCGATTGCCCCATAGATTGCCAGTGGCCGGTCGCCGAGCAGGCCCAGCAGCAGGGTCGAGCCGATAAACAGCAGACAGCTGGCCAGTACCAGCTCACGCAGCCAGCGGTCGATCAGCAGGCCCACCAGCCAGATGCTCAGCAAGGCGGCCAGGCCGAACACCAGCAACACCCGCTCGATTTCCCCGCCAAGCCCGGCCGGCTCAAGAAAAGGCGCGATGTAGGTGTAGAGAATGTTGTGGCCCAGCACATAGGCGAAGGTCACGAACAGCACCGGCCGGATCCCCGGCAGGGTCAGGACACGACTCAGCGACAGGCGCTTCTGCGCCCGCAGCCCGGGGAAGTCCGGCACTTGCACCAGTACCCAGCCGATCAGGCCCAGGGTCAGCACAGTCATCACGGCGAAACTCATGCGCCAGCCCAGCAGGGCGCCCAGCCAGGTCCCGGCGGGCATGCCCACCGACAGCGCCAGCGGCGCGCCGAGCATGGCCAGGGTAATCGCCCGGCCCTGCAAGTGTGGCGCCACCATGCGGCTGGCATAACCTGCCACTAGGGCCCAGAGCAAGCCGGCGAAGACTCCGGCAAAGAAGCGCGCCACCAGGATCAGGCTGTATTCGGTGGAGAGGGCCGTGATGCTGTTGACCACGGCGAAACCGCCGATGGCGATCAGCAGCAGGGGCCGGCGCCGCCAGCCCTGGGTGAGGAGGATCAGCGGAATGGCCGCCAGCAGTGAGCCCAGGGCGTAGACGGTCACCAGTTGGCCGATCAGCGCTGCAGACACGCCCAGGTCGGCACTCATCTGCGGTAGCAGGCCGGCGGGCAGGGTTTCGGTCATCAGGGTGATGAACCCGGCAGTGGCCAGGGCCAGCAGGCCGCCGACAGGCAGGCGTTCGTGGGTTGTGGCAGGTACTTGCAAGGGTTCGCAGGCATTGACGCAATTGCTCATGGAAAGGCCCCGATGGGTGGGTTCGGAAGTGAGGGGCCTAGGGTAGGGCGCTGTTCATGGCGGAAAAATAGGCTAAGGTTCCGAACTTATCGGACACAGGTGTCCTTAATTTCGGAGCGACGCGATGGACTGGCTCGGCAGTATCCCGGTGTTTATGCAGGTGGCGGAAACCCGCAGCTTCACCGAAGCGGGGCGCCTTCTGGGAGTCTCTTCCTCGGCGGTTGGCAAAAGTATTGCCCGTCTGGAGGAGCGCCTGGAGACTCGTCTGTTTCATCGCACCACCCGCAGCATCAGCCTCACCGCCGAAGGCGCCGGATTCCTCGAACGCTGCCGCAGGATCGCCGCCGAAGTCGAGGCGGCGGAGTTCCAGCTATGTGACTCTTCCAGCGCGCCGGTGGGCAAGCTGCGGGTCAGCGCGCCGCAGGTCCATGGGTTGTTGATGCCGGTACTGGCCGAGTTCATGCAACGCTATCCGCAGATCGAGCTGGATATCGACCTCTCCGATCGCATGGTGGATGTGGTGGAAGAGGGTTTCGACCTGGTAGTGCGCACCGGCAACCCCAAGGACTCGCGGTTGCTGGCCCGGCAGCTGGGGCGCTTTCGCATGGTGCTGGTGGGCAGCCCCGGCTATTTCCAGCAGCGCGGCGTGCCGCAGACCCCGCAGGAATTGCGCAGTCACTCCTGCCTGCGGCATACCTTTCACCACACTGGCAAGCTCGAGGCCTGGCCCTTCAAGGTTCAAGCGGATGCGCCGGAGCCGGTGCTGCCCACTCGCCTGACCAGCAGCTCCATCGAGGCGGTGGAGCACGCGGCGCGCAGCGGGCTGGGCATTGCCTGCCTGCCGGACTTCATGGTCCAGGCCGCGGTGCGCCGTGGCGAGTTGCAAACCGTGCTCGACCCATACCTGGAGCACAACGGCGCCTTCTGGGTGTTGTGGCCCTCGAGCCGACATGCAGCGGCCAAGCTGCGGGTGTTGATCGAGCACTTGAGCGAGCGACTTTTTCCGGCAAACAGTGGTCAGTAAACTGATGAGAAATTTAAGGCACCAATTACCCGCGCTGCGGGACGCTGATCTGTTGCACAATACGCGCCGGAGCGTTTTCCTCAGGATTCTCGATGTTTAAATCATTTCATCTGCGCGCCACGGCCGGGGTGTTGCTGCTGTCTGCGGTGGCCGGCTGTTCGTCGCACAAGACCGCCATCTACGAGCACGAAAGCTTCGATGATTCCGGCACGTTTTCGCGCAATTACCCGGTGAGCGATGCCGCCTCCTGTGAGGCCGCGCGGCGTGCCCTGCTCAGCCAGGGCTACATCATCACCAGCAACGATCCGAAGCTGGTCAGCGGCCACAAGAGCTTCCAGCAGACCGGCGAGACCCACCTGGAAATCAGCTTCAACGTGGTTTGTGCCCAGGACGGCAGCGGCGACCAGCGTTCGACGATGTTCGCCAACGCCCTGCAGGATCGCTATGCGCTGAAGAAGGTGAACAACTCGGCCAGCCTCGGCGTGGGCGTGCTGGGCTCGGTGTCGATGCCGATCGGCTCTACCGATGATTCGATGGTCAAGGTGGCCAGCGAAACCGTGTCCTCGGCCAAGTTCTATGACCGCTATTTCGCCCTGGTGGAGTTGTTCCTGCCCCAGGAAGCGAAGAAGGCGGCGCATATCGAAGAGAAACCCAAGGCCGACCTCGGGGTTCCCGAGAACAAGCCCGAGGCGCCAGCCAAGCCCGAGCCCAAGGCGCAGCCAGTGGTCGAGCCTGCCCCTGTGGCCGCGCCGGCACCCGCCACCGAGCCTGAGCCTGCGGTCTCGCAACCCCTGGCTCCTCCGGTCGAGGCGGCGCCGATAGTGCCGGCAGCCAGCAGCGAGCCAGCGCCCGCCACACAAACCGTCACGCCGCCACCGGCCAGCAACCTGCCGCCGCCCAGCGAGCCGATTCCGGCCCTGCCGAGCAGCGGGCACTAAGGCTCCTAGACCGAGCTCGGGTCGACTTTTTCAGCGTCGATCCGATAGCGGCTCAAGGCTTCGCCGACCTGGCTGTAGGGTATCTCCCCGTCATCGGCCAGGGCTTTCAACGCCGCCAGGGCGATGAAATGCCGGTCCACCTCGAACAACTGCCGCAGGTTTTCCCGGGTATCGGACTGGCCGAAGCCGTCGGTGCCCAGGGCGACGAAGCGCCGACCCTCGACGAAGGGGCGGATCTGGTCGGCGAACAGTTTCATGTAGTCGGTGGCCACCACCAGCGGGCCTTGATGGCCTTCCAGGCATTGCTCGACATAGGCCGCTCGCCGAGGCTGCTGCGGATGCAGCAGGTTCCAGCGCTCCGCCGCCAGGCCCTGGCGGCGCAGTTCGGTGAGGCTGGTGGCACTCCAGATGTCGCTCTGCACCCCGAAGTCCTTCTCCAGCAGCTGCCCGGCGGCGATCACCTCGCGCAGGATCGAGCCGCTGCCCATCAGTTGCACCCGCGGGGCTTTGGCGCCCTGGGCGGTGCTTGAGCTGAAGCGGTACAAGCCCTTGAGAATGCCTTCGCGAGCACCTTCGGGCATGGCCGGTTGCGGGTAGTTTTCGTTGAGCAGGGTGATGTAGTAATACACATCCTCCTGCTGCACATACATGCGCTGCATGCCTTCATGGATGATCACCGCCAGTTCATAGGCGAAGGTCGGGTCGTAGGAGATGCAGCAGGGGATCACCGAGGCGAGGATATGGCTGTGGCCGTCGTCGTGCTGCAGGCCTTCGCCCATCAGCGTGGTGCGCCCGGACGTGGCGCCCAGCAGGAAGCCCCGGGCCCGCGCATCGCCGGCGGCCCAGGCCAGGTCACCAATCCTTTGGAAGCCGAACATCGAATAGAAGATGTAGAAGGGCAGGGTCATGACCTGGTGGTTGCTGTAGGAGGTACTGGCGGCGATCCATGAGGAAATCGCCCCGGATTCGTTCAGGCCCTCCTGCATGATCTGGCCGTCCTTGCTCTCCTTGTAGTAGCTCAGTTGCCCGGCATCCTGTGGGGTATAGAGCTGGCCCACCGCCGAGTGGATGCCGATCTGGCGGAACAGGCTTTCCATGCCGAAGGTGCGCGACTCGTCAGGCACGATCGGCACCACCCGCTTGCCGATCTGCGGGTCCTTGAGCAGGGTGCCGAGGATGCGCACGAAGGCCATGGTGGTGGAGATCGCCCGGTCGCCGGTGTCCTTGAGCTGGGTGGCGAAGGCTTCCAGGGCCGGGATCTGCAGCGGTGCGCAGTCGTTGTAGCGAGCCGGCACATAGCCCCCCAGGCGGCTGCGACAGGCTGCGAAGTAACGGCCTTCCGTGCTGTCCGCCGCGGGCTTGAGGTAGGGCATTTCAGCCAGTTGCTCATCGCTGACCGGCAGTTCGAAGCGATCACGGAAGGCCTTCACTGCCTCGGCCCCCATCTTCTTCAACTGGTGGTTGATGTTCTGGCCTTCGCCGGCCTCGCCCATGCCGAAGCCCTTGACGGTTTTCGCCAGGATCACCGTGGGACGGCCGCTGTGGCGTACTGCGGCGGCATAGGCGTTGTAGACCTTGATCGGGTCGTGGCCGCCCCGGGAGAGCTTCCAGATCTGCTCGTCCGAGAGATCGGCCACCAGCTCCAGCAATTGCGGGTACTTGCCGAAGAAATGCTCGCGCACATAGGCGCCGTTCTGCGACTTGTAGTTCTGATAGTCGCCATCCACGCACTCCATCATGCGCTGGCGCAGCAGGCCGCTGCGGTCCTTCTCCAGCAGCGCGTCCCAGCCGCTGCCCCAGATCACCTTGATCACGTTCCAGCCGGCGGCGCGATACAGGCTTTCGAACTCCTGGATGACCTTGGCGTTGCCCCGTACCGGGCCATCGAGGCGTTGCAGGTTGCAGTTGACGACGAAGATCAGGTTGTCGAGTTTCTCCCGCCCGGCCAGGGAAATCGCCGCCAGGGATTCGGGCTGGTCCATTTCGCCGTCGCCGAGGAAGGCCCAGACCTTGCGCCCCTGGTGCTGCTTGAGCCCGCGCAGTTCCAGGTAGCGCATGAAACGCGCCTGATAGGCCGCGGTGATCGGCCCCAGGCCCATGGATACAGTGGGGAACTGCCAGAAGTCCGGCATCAGCCTGGGGTGCGGATAGGAGGAAATGCCCTGGCCATCGGCCTCGCGGCGGAAGTTGTCGAGCTGGGCGGCGTTGATCCGGCCTTCCAGGTAGGCGCGGCCGTAGATGCCTGGGGAGGAGTGGCCCTGGATGTACACCATGTCACCGTCGAAGCTGTCGCTGCGGCCGCGGAAGAAATGATCGAAACCCACGTCGTAGAGCACGGCTGCCGAAGCATAGGTGGCGATGTGGCCGCCCACGCCCGAATGCTTGCCGGCGCGCAGCACCATGGCCATGGCGTTCCAGCGGATCATCGCGTTGAGCTTGCGCTCGGTCTCCAGGTCGCCGGGGTAGGGCAGCTGCCGCTCGGGGGCAATGGTGTTGATGTAGGGCGTGGTCACCCGGCCATGGAAGTCGCCGTGGCGTGCCACGTCGAAATCCAGCAACTGGTCGATCAGGTAATGGGCCCGCGGGCGACCTTCCACCGTCAGCACCGACTCCAGAGAGTCGAGCCACTCGCGGGTTTCCTGGGGATCGTTATCGAGGGTTGCACTGTTGTTCTGGGTCATACCTGGCTCCGTGTTGGGCGGGGTTCCAGCGCGCGGATTCTTGTGGAATCGGAGGGTATTCGGCGCCGGGAAAAGTAATTGCAATTGCAACTACATGGCCGAATCTATCCCGGCATGCGCTACTATTGCAACCCTTCTTCAAACCTTCGGATGGTGTGGCATGTCTTCAAAAGAGCCCGATGTCTGGTTCCGTTTTGTCAGGGCTCACCGGACGGTGATTCGCGAAATCGAGCGCCGCCTGGCCCAGGCCGGCTTGCCGGCGTACGCCTGGTACGACGCCCTCTGGGGCCTGGAAAGCGGCGCCGAAGGTACCCGGCGCATGCACGAATTGGCCGATGTGCTGGCCATCGAGCGCTACAACCTCACACGCCTGGTGGATCGCCTGGAAAAAGACGGCCTGGTGCAGCGCTCGCGCTGTGAGGGCGATGGTCGCGCGGCCTTTGTCAGCATCACCGACGAAGGCCGAAAGCTGCGCAAGAAGATGTGGAAAATCTACGAGGCGACAGTGGCCGAGCTGTTTCTCTCGCAACTGGACAGCGAGCAGAAACACGCCTTTGCCGATGCCCTGGAACGCACCGCGACCCTGGCTCGGGCGGCGGCCAATGGTGGCGACACAGGCTCCAGGGGCTGAGCACGGTACCGTCAGGGCAGGCCATAGGTCGCCATGGCCTGTTCCACGCATTGCATGGGCAATTGCCCAGCGTCTGCCAGGCTCTTGAGCGCCAGCACGGCGATCCAGCGAGCCTCGGGGCAGCGGCCGCGTCGCGGGTCGCGGGCGGCATCGAAGGAGTCGGTGCCCAGGGCCACCAGCTCGGCCTTGAGGTGAGGGCGTAGCTGTTCGGCCACCGCCTGGCCGTAGCCAGTCACTGCAATCACGGGCGCCGAGTCATCCGCCAGGCAGCGCTGCAGGTGTGAGCCGCGCTTCTCCTGCCCAGGATGCAGGCGATTCCAATGCTGCGCCGCAGCCGCTTCCCGCGCCAGGCGGGTGTAGCTGGGGCAACTCCAGAGCTGGCTGGCCACCTTCCAATCACGCTGCAGCAGATCCGCCGCGGCCCTGACCTGGGCAAACGCCCGGCCGGCGCCCAGCAGTCGCACGCGCCCCGCCGCTGGGTGGGCAGTGGTGTCCGTCACCTTGTACATCCCCTGCAATGCGGCTTGCCGTTGCTCGGGCGTCAGTTCCAGTTGCAGCTCATGGTCATGCAGGGCCAGGTAGTAGAAGCCTGGCTGGCCCTCGATATACAGGCGTTGCAGGGCCTCCAGGATAATCGCCTCGGCCTCCGCGCCAGTGGCCGGGTCGAATGGCAGGCAGTGCGGGTTGTGGGCCAGCCACAACGCCAGTGACGGGTCGGCACCCTTGGGCCATGGGGAGGTTTGGGTCTCACTGTCGTTGCACAGGATGCCCCGCGCCGCGGTCTCGGCGCTGACCGCGCACAACTGCGCCGAAGAACTGCAGCGGTGCAGATAGAGCAGGGGTTTTTCCGCGCTGTCGGTGGAGAACCACAATGGCCAGGCGCTGATCCGGGTACTCCTTTGTGGTGCGCTGTGGCTGCGCACCACAAAGGACTGGCGTGCGGTGCGCCGGTCCAGCTCCAGGGTATTGGCCATCTCCAGCACGGTGTTGAGTGGCGAACCGCCAGGGGGGCGGGCGCTCCTGAGCAGGTCCAGGCAGGCCTGGGCCGCCTGTTGCGCGAGGGCCTTGTGGCGAGTGGGAAAAAGTGAGGATGGGTTCATGCTCGGCGCCGTCCGCAAGGGGGGAGAGCGGCTACCCTAACGGATTGGCAAATATGATTGCAATTGCAATCGTTGCAGTTGCATCTGTGTTCGAGGGTTAAATTCCTCACGGGCTGTTACGTTTTAATGATAGAAATCCTGACCTGGGGGGTAGTATTTTTTCTGTCATCCCGGCACTTTATGCTGATCCCGATGGTCATTAGGCACAGGGCTATTGAACAAGGTCTTTCAACAACGGAAAAAGGAGTCCGCCATGGACGAATACCAAGAGGAACTGCTGGAGTATCAGGCTTTCGAGCTGGATCCTCTGGAACCTGCAGAAGACGCCACCGAGCTGTAACGCCGGTGGCGTTTTTTTTACCGTTTCTCTAGCCGAATTGTCGGTGGCTGCGGCGAAAATCCCCGGGGGTCTGGCCATTCCAGCGCTTGAAGGCCCGTTGAAACGCCTCGGCTGAGGCAAAGCCCAGCAGATAGGCAATCTCCCCGAACGCCAGTTCAGTATCGCGAATGTAGGTCATGGCCAGGTCGCGGCGGGTGTCATTGAGAATTGCCCGGAACTGCGTCCCTTCTTCCGCCAGCTTGCGCCGCAGGGTCCAGGTCGGCAGCTTCAGGCGCATCGCCACTTCTTCCAGGCCCGGCTCGCGACCGCCATTGAGCAAAGGCCCCAGCATCTGAATGATGCGTTCGCGCAGGCTGCGGGTGCGGGTCAGTTGTTCCAGTTCTCTCTCGCACAACTGCACCAGATGCCGCCAGGTGCTCGGGCAATGCTGCGGGTTGCGCAGGCCCAGGCTGGCCTGGCTCAGGCGCAGCTGGTTCTGTTCGGCGCCGAACTGGATAGGCGTGGGGCCGAGCACCGCATAGGCCTCGTGGTAGTCCGGGCGCTGGAATTCGATATCGATCTGTTCGGCGTGGATCGCCTGGTCGGCGACGCTGGACAACTGCTGCAGCCAGCCGGAGATGATCGAGTCCACCACGAAGCGGTTGTAGGCGTTGTACGGGCTGATGGAGTAGAAGCACAGCCAGGCGCCGCTGGCATCCTCGTGAAAGCTCGACTGGCCGCGATAGTTGGAGCCATACAGAGCTTCGAAGCGGGTCAGGCAGCGGGCTGCTTCGCGCACGGTGGGGGCCTGGGTTGCGGTCACTCCGGCCAGGCCGGCCTGGCTCAGCCGGCTCAGGCGGCCCATGCGCAAGCCCAGGGCCGGGTCTCCGGTCAGCTGGATCGCCCCGTGGCCCAGGCGCATGTAGCGCGGGATTGACAGCCGCGCTCCGGCTTCGCCCAGGCGCGCGGCGTCCAGGGCGTACTGTTCCAGCAAGGGGGTGGGGTCCTGCCCGTAGCTGAGGACCGCGTCCACCAGGCTATGGACGAAGCCCACCGACAAGTCGCCCAGGCGCATCGGTGGGGTTTTCATTGGCCTACAACCAGATGTTCAGCAGGCGGGCGCCGCGGTTGCCGTCGTCGGCAAAGGTCTGGCCGTTGCTGTTGATGAAACTCTGGCCACTGCTGCGTTGGTCCCAGAACTGACCGCGCAGGAACACGCTGACCCCGGCGCTGGCCAGGCTGCTGGGTGCGCGCGCAGTCAGTGTCAGGCGATGCCAGGCCTCCCCCTCGCTGACTTCCTCGGGCTTGAGGCTGACTTCGCTGGGGGTGGCGATGCTCTTGTATCCGCGCCAGGGTTTGTCCCAGCCATCACGGCCCATGACAAAGGCCGGGACCGCCACCAGTTGGGCGTGCTGGTCATTGAGCTTGCGGTAGTTGTCGGGGTACCAGCTGTCGCTGCCGATCAGCACACCGAGGCGCCCGGCCGGGGTGTCGATAACCTCCAGCGCTTTGTCGGCATCGCCCTTCACGTAGCCGCTTTCGGCGTAGGTCGGGTAGATCTGCCGCTGGGGCTGGCCCATGGGCAGGCCATCGCTGCCAAACACCAGGCTGCTGTTGTACAGGGCGCCGCTGCCGATCTGCAGGTTGCCCTGGCTGACACTGGGTTCTGGAAGAATGATGCTGCCGGCCACCAGGGTCACATGAAACTCCTTGGCCAGGCCGCCGAACAACGACTGATAGTCCCGAGCCATCCTCTTGGCCTTCATGCGCAGGTACGCATCGTCCAGGCGGCTGTCACCCCTGGCGCTGATCAGCGCCTTGAGAAACGGCAGCGGGTTGCTCACCGCCAGCCAGTTCATTGCCTCTTTCAGAGAGGTGGCCTGATACAGCTCATTCTTTTCACCACTGACCATCAGCCAGGTGCCGACATGCTCGGGCAGCACGACGATGGTCTTGTCATTGACCAGGCCCTTGTCACGGGCTTGCTGCATGTAGGCCGCAAGCTTGCGATGCAGGCGCTCGATGCTCTGGTAGTCGGTGGGGAACAGCTCGGGCTGGATTGCCAGCAGGTTGCCGTGGTCGGCAGGCACACCCTGGTCCACCGCGAGCTGGATACGCAGGTCCGACAGGTAGTGCGCCCCTGGACGATCACGGGTCCAGATGGCGTAGCTGGTGATGGCGGCAAGCAGGGCCAGGGTGAGGGTGATGTAGAGAAGTTTGCGCATGGGAAAACAGTCAGCGGCCGTGTGCTGGATCGTGACATTTCTCGGATATTTGGACCAAAGGTACAGGAAAACAGTGTGTTAGAGCGGTTTTTTGCATGAAATGGGTCATTTTCCGTAGCGTCTCGGGCTTTTCCCTGGGCTGCGCCTGCGATGTCGCCTCAGGGGGGAGAGGGCTGGCAGGTTGCTGCGGTCCTGCGTCGAGCGAGTCAGGTTTAGTGCAGTTGCCCCTACTTTCGTTGAAGTTTGAGGTTTTGCACGTTGATGGGTTGTTCGACAATGAAGCAATCTTGAAAGTTCTTCAGGACTTATCCGAAGAGGCTCAGTAGTGGCGAACTAATAGTTCCAAAGTGGACTGCTGGGTCATTCATAACAGTTATTAAAAAAACCAGCGGTCCAGGGGGCCACTTATCAGTTGTAGCCGCCGTTTCGGCCCAATTGGTTGTTTTGCTATCGAAGTATGTCTTTCTATTGAAGTTCGCCTCCACTCATTTTCTTCAAAGGATGAAGTGATGAACTCCATAGAAAAGGAACTTGATTGCGGTCGCTCCGTAACTGACCAGCAAAAGATCGAAGAAGTCACCCGCCAAATTACCGAGCATGGTAACGAACTACGCAGACGCTATCCTGTCCTGAACTATCAGAACGCCCTGGGTGCAAGTGCCATGGCTGTTTCGGTGACAGTTATGGTGGTGACTTGTGTGTTGTATGTGAAGGGCATCATGCCCGCGTGGTTGTGCATCTTGGTAAACGCGCTGTCGACCTCGATCATTCATGAACTTGAACATGACCTGATTCACCGTCTGTATTTCCGGAAACAGCCTCTGGCCCATAACTTCATGATGCTGCTGTGCTGGCTGACGCGCCCGGGAATGCCCAGCCCCTGGCTCAGGCGCGGCCTGCACTTTCATCATCACAAGGAATCCGGAACCGCCACCGATGTCGAGGCCTGGATCACCACCAGCGGCAACCCCTGGGGCATTCTCAGGCTGCTGAAGCTGATGGATGGCTTCCTGTTCGGCTTTGTAAATGCGGTCTGCGCGCCGGGCTGGCGGCAGAAAATGAAACTGCTGGCCAGGATCATTCGCCTCAATACCCCTTTCGGGCTCCTGTACTGGGGCAGCTGGTATGTGTTCCTGGGTTATCACTTGTCTACCTGGCTGGGCGGCCTGGCAGGAGTGCCGCCACCAAGTTCGCCGTTAGTGCTGCAAGTGATGAACGTGATTGATTGTGCAGTGGTCATTGTTGTTGCGCCGAATATGATTCGACAGTTCTGCCTGTATTTCATCAGTTCCAATATGCATTATTATGGTGATGTTGCGCCACGCAATGCTCTACAGCAAACCCAAGTAATGAACCATTGGCTGTTGTGGCCGTTCCAGTTGTTCTGTTTCAACTTTGGCAGTACTCACAGTATTCACCATTTTGTCGTGAAAGATCCTTTTTATCTTCGACAGATGACGGCGCCCTATGCCCATGAAGTCATGGGGAAGGCCGGAGTTCGTTTCAATGACTTCGGTACCTACAAGCGGGCAAATCGTTTCAAGTTGGATACGGTCCACTTTCAGTCCAGAGGCTGAAGATCTTTTGCACCTCTATTGCTCTTGTTATCACAGGTTTGCATTGCCGTTGACGAATGCAACCGGCCTCTTGGTTTCGGTTTTTAACTCATGCTGACCCTGGCCGACTCTCGCCAGGGCGGCATGACGATGGATGGGAGTTTTGAGAATGGAAGCGCAAGGAACATGTGCGAAGGGTTTCGAAGCCGTGCTGCACGCCTTCGAGGCAATGTTCGATGATCCCCAGGAGCGCGGCGCCGGGCTCTGTGTGCAGGTCGGCGGCCAGACCGTGGTCGACCTGTGGGCCGGCGTGGCGGACCTGGAGGGCAACAAGCCGTGGCACCACGGCACCCTGGCCAATACCTTCTGCACCATCAAGCCCTTGGCCGCAGTGGCTGCCCTGATGCTGGTGGAGGAGGGCAAGCTGGAGCTCGACGCGCCGGTGGCCCGCTACTGGCCCGAGTTTGCCCAGGGCGGCAAGGGGCGGGTCACCGTGCGCCAGGTCATGACCCACACCTCCGGCATACCGGCGCTGCGCGGGCCCAATCACAACGCCATGATGTATGACTGGGAGCACATGGTTGAGATCCTGGCTGCCGAGCCATTGTGGTGGCAGCCAGGAACCGGGTTGGGGTATGCCACCACTATTTTTGGCTGGGTCATCGGTGAGTTGATTCGCCGGGTCGACGGTCGAGAGCCTTGCACCTTCATCCACGAGCGGATCACCCGGCCCCATGACCTGGAGGTTTACCTGGGGGTCGAGGAACAGGATTTTGAGCGTATCGCGCATTTCGATGCCGCCGAGGGGCGGGTGGGCGACTACTACTCGGAGGACCTGCGCAAGGTGATCATTGCCGAGCCGGAGCATGTCGCGACCCTGGCCTTTACCAACCCGGGCATGGTCCCCCGGCGCACCTGCGACCCCCGCTGGTGGGCCTATCGGCAGCCGGGGGTCAACGGCCACAGCACCGCCCATGGCCTGGCCGGCTTTTACAGCGCATTGCTGGGGGGCCGCCTGATCGGGCCCGACCTGTTGAGTGAGTTCACCCGCGAGCACAGCAATGACATGGATCGCATCTGGCGACGCCCCATGCGCTATGGCCTGGGCTGCATGATGGAGCAACCGGCCGATCCGGCTGCCTCCCTCGGCATGGGGCCCGAGACTTTCGGTCATATCGGCCTGGGCGGCCCGATCAGTTTTGCCGACCCCGAACGCGAGGTGAGCTTCGGCTTTGTCACCACCACCTCGGGCCGGCACACCATGATCGATCCCCGCCCGCAGCAACTTGCCGCGCTGGCCTACGCGGCACTTTAAGTGGAAGGGGGAATGGAAAAAGGGTGTGCGTTCTGATCATTAAGTTGTCAGTTACGGTCATTGAGTGCCCGATGTTCTGCTCTTAGTCTGTGCAGCACTACTGATGGAAGCCGCAGAGCTTCCGCATTTTTCCGTGATTGCCCGATCTGGAGTGACACCATGGCTGGAGCACCTTACCCGCATTTGCTGGCCCCCCTCGACCTGGGTTTCACCACCCTGCGCAACCGCACCCTGATGGGGTCGATGCACACCGGTCTGGAAGAAAAGCCCGGCGGCTTCGAGCGCATGGCGGCGTACTTTGCCGAGCGTGCCCGGGGCGGCGTGGGCCTGATGGTCACCGGCGGCATCGGCCCCAACGATGAGGGCGGGGTGTATTCCGGCGCCGCCAAGCTGACCACCGAAGAAGAGGCACTCAAGCACCAGATCGTGACCCGTGCGGTGCACGAGGCCGGCGGCAAGATCTGCATGCAGATCCTTCATGCCGGGCGTTATGCCTACAGCCCCAAGCAGGTGGCTCCCAGCGCCATCCAGGCACCGATCAACCCGTTCAAGCCAAAGGAGCTGGACGAGGAAGGCATCGAGAAGCAGATTCGCGATTTCGTCACCTGCTCGACCCTGGCCCAGAAGGCCGAATACGACGGTGTCGAGATCATGGGCTCGGAAGGTTATTTCATTAACCAGTTCCTGGCCGCCCACACCAACCACCGCACCGATCGTTGGGGCGGCAGCTATGAAAACCGCATGCGCCTGCCGGTGGAAATCGTCCGTCGGGTACGTGAGGCGGTGGGCCCGAACTTCATCATCATCTTCCGCCTGTCGATGCTCGACCTGGTGGAAGGCGGCAGCACCTGGGAAGAGATCGTGCAACTGGCCCAGGCCATCGAGCAGGCCGGCGCCACCCTGATCAACACCGGGATCGGCTGGCACGAAGCGCGGATCCCCACCATCGCCACCAAGGTGCCGCGTGCCGCATTCAGCAAGGTGACGGCCAAGCTGCGCGGTTCGGTGAGCATTCCGCTGATCACCACCAACCGCATCAACACCCCGGAAGTCGCCGAGCAGATCCTCGCCGAGGGCGATGCCGACATGGTCTCCATGGCGCGGCCATTCCTGGCCGACCCGGACTTCGTCAACAAGGCCGCCGAAGGCCGCGCCGACGAAATCAATACCTGCATCGGCTGCAACCAGGCGTGCCTGGACCACACGTTCGGCGGCAAGCTCACCAGTTGCCTGGTCAACCCGCGCGCCTGCCACGAGACCGAGCTGAACTACCTGCCGGTCAAGCAGATCAAGAAGATCGCCGTGGTCGGTGCCGGCCCGGCGGGCCTGTCCGCCGCTACCGTGGCTGCCGAGCGTGGGCATCAGGTGACCCTGTTCGATTCCGCCAGCGAGATCGGCGGCCAGTTCAACATCGCCAAGCGCGTGCCGGGCAAGGAAGAGTTCTTCGAGACCCTGCGCTACTTCAAGCGCAAGTTGCAGACCAGCCATGTCGAGCTGTGCCTCAACACCCGCGTCGATGTACAGCAACTGGTGGCCGGCGGCTTTGACGAAATCATCCTGGCCACCGGCATTGCCCCTCGCGTGCCGGCGATTCCCGGGGTGGAGCACGCCAAGGTCCTCAGTTACCTGGACGTGCTGCTCGAGCGCAAGCCGGTGGGCAAGAGCGTGGCGGTGATCGGTGCCGGCGGCATCGGCTTCGATGTTTCCGAATTCCTCGTGCACCAGGGTGTGGCCACCAGCCAGGATCGCCAGGCGTTCTGGAAGGAATGGGGCATCGACACCCAGCTCCAGGCCCGTGGCGGCGTGGCCGGGATCAAGCCCGAGCCCCATGCACCAGCGCGGCAGGTGTTCCTCTTGCAGCGCAAGAAGACCAAGGTCGGCGACGGCCTGGGCAAGACCACCGGCTGGATCCATCGCACCGGTCTGAAGAACAAGCAGGTGCAGATGCTCAACAGCGTCGAGTACCTGAAGATCGACGATGCCGGCTTGCATATCCGTATCGGTGAGGCCGGCGAACCCCAGGTGCTGCCGGTGGACAACATCGTCATCTGTGCCGGCCAGGATCCGCTGCGTGAACTGCAGGACGGCCTGGTGGCGGCAGGGCAGAACGTGCACCTGATCGGTGGTGCCGATGTGGCCGCCGAACTGGACGCCAAGCGCGCCATCAACCAGGGTTCGCGTCTGGCGGCCGAGCTGTAACGGCCTGCCGTCCTGTAGCCGCTGCCGTAGGCTGGGCACGAGGCCGCAGGACTCGCCCAGCGGGCAATCGCGCTGCAACCAGCGAGCGCGGTTGCCTGTCTTGCGGGTTCTGCGAATCCGCTCGCAGCCTGCGGCAGCGGCTACAAGGATGAGCCTGGGCCTGGAGCTGATAGACTGCGCAGCTTCTTCCCCGAACCCCCGCTGCCGATGTCCTTCCCCGAATCCTTCGACTGGTTACCCCACGCCCCGCTGCAACGGCTGGAGCTGGACTGGCTGTCGCGGGCCGGGGTCGAGGTGGCGGTGCTGCGCCTGGACCTGATCGACCCGCTGATCAGCGGCAACAAGTGGTTCAAGCTGACCGAACACCTGGCGGCGGCACGTACCGCCGGTGCCCACGGCATCATCAGCCTGGGGGGCGCCCATTCCAATCATCTGCATGCGCTGGCCGCTGCTGGCCGGCGTTTTGCCTTTCCCACCGTGGGTCTGTTGCGTGGCCATCCACAGGACACACCGACGGTGCTCGACCTGCAAGCCTTCGGCATGCGCCTGCACTGGCTGGGCTATGGCGGTTATCGCGCGCGCCACGAGGCGGGTTTCTGGACGCCCTGGCAGGCCCGGTACCCAGAGTTGTACCCGGTGCCCGAAGGTGGCGGTGGCCTGGCCGGCGCAGCGGGCTGCATGACCCTGCGCGATCAGGTGCGGCGGCAGTTGCCGAGCCTGGGCTGGAGCGACTACCACGGCTGGTGGCTGGCCGCCGGCACGGGCACTACCCTGGCCGGGCTGGTGCTGGCGGAGGCCGGAGCGCATCCGGTCTACGGCGCCCTGGCGGTTCCCGAGGATCACGGGGTGGCGCAGCAGGTCGAGGGGATCTTGCAAGAGGCCGGGCAGGGCTGCGGCGGTTATCAGCTGCTGGACAGCAGCCGCGGCGGTTTTGCCAAGGTCGATGAAGTGTTAAGCGGGTTTATCCGGCTCACTGAACAACAATGCGCTCTACCGCTTGAACCCTTGTACACCGGCAAGGCCCTGCTGGCGTTGCAGGAACAGGTCCAGGCCGGGCGTTTCGCCCCGGGTTGCCGGTTGATCTTTGTGCATACCGGCGGCCTGCAGGGCCGCCGCGGGCTGTTGGCTCAGGCCTGACCGCGCTTGCGCCACATGCGTTGCAGAGTGTTGTCGCGCATCACGTAATGGTGATAGAGCCCGGCCAGGGCGTGCAGCCCGATCAGCCAGTAGCCGACCGTACCCAGCAGTTCGTGCCAGCCCTGGAGCTGCTTGGCCAGTGGCTTGTTCTCGGCCAGCAGCAGCGGCAGGTCGAGGCCGTAGAACATCACCTGGTGGCCCTTGGCGCTGGTGGTCAGCCAGCCGAGGATCGGCATGGCGATCATGAACAGGTACAGCGCCCAGTGCATCAGGGTCGACAGCAGCCGTTGCCAGTGGGGCGGGGTGGGCAGGATCTTCGGCGCTACGCCCTGGGCACGAGCGAACAGGCGCAGCCAGACCAGCGCAAACACTGTCAGGCCGAGCATGAAGTGGGCTTCGACAATCAGCGTGCGACCACCGCTGCCTTTGGGGAAGATGCCGCGAAATTCGATACAGGCGTAAACCACGGCCAGTAGCACCAGCATCAACCAGTGCAGGGCGATCGTCATGGTGCTGTAGCGAGACTCAGTGTTTTTCCAGGGCATACGGGACATCCTCGGTCATCAGGTCTGAAGCCTCCGTTCTTGAGCGACGGAGTGCTTTAACTGTAATCCGCTTTATGCCGGTCTGCCTGGAGCTGTAGCGGCTTTTATCGCCCCCCTGTGCAGCGTCGGGGCGGTGGGCGGGTATAAAAAAACGGCGGCCCCGAAGGCACCGCCGTTTTTTAATATTGCTCCGTGCCTGAATCAGTTGCCCTGGGGCATTTCCCCCGGGCCAGGCGCTGGTTGATGTCGGCGATCACCTGGGGCAGGTCGGCGATGGTGTCGATCAGGTAGTGCGGGCGCGAAGCCTCGAACAGCTTGTGGATGCGCTTGCGCTCGCTGGCCAGGGTGTCGCTGGCCAGGGCCCGGTAGCCTTCGTAGGTCAGGCCCAGGGCATTGCCCGAGCAGGTCAGCGCCACGGTCCACATGCCGGCGCGGCGGCCTTCGAGAATGCCCGGTACGGTGTCGTCGATCTTCACGCAGGCGGCCACGTCGTCGATGCCCAGGGCGATCACGTTGGCCAGGGCCTGGGCTGGCCATGGGCGGCCGTTGGGCACTTCGTCGGTGGCCACCACGTGGTCGGCGGTGTAGCCGTTGGTGGCGGCCAGGGCGACCACCTTGTCCATCACCTGCTTGGGGTAGCCGGAGCAGGAGCCGATCTTGATCCCCTGTCCACGCAGCTTGGCGATCACCTCCAGGGCGCCGGGGATCAGCGCCGAGTGCTCGGCGATCTTCTCGATCTGCAACGGCATGAAGCGTTCGTAGATAGCGGTCACATCGGCGTCAGTCGGGGTGCGGCCGAAGACCTTGCGATAGCGCTCGGCCACCTCCGGCAGGTCGCACAAGGTGCGGATGTGATCCCACTTGCCCATGCCCATGGGGCCGCGGGCCTCTTCGATGGACACCTGCACATCGAACTCGGCGAAGGCTTCGACAAAGATCTGGGTCGGGGCAAAGGAGCCGAAGTCGACCACGGTGCCGGCCCAGTCGAGGATCGCAGCTTGCAGCTGAGAAGGGTTGCTGTAGTTCATGGTTTCGATGCCTGTGTAGGAGCGAGCTTGCTCGCAAAAAAGGTTCTGTATCGCGTCGCCTGATTCGCGAGAAAGCTCGCTCCTACAGGCTCGGTGGGGAGTCAGATGTCGAGGACTTCCATCTCTTGCAGCACTTCGGCGATGGCGGTGACGGCAGCCTGCATGCCGCGGCGGTCGACATGGCCGATGCAGCCCACGCGGAAGGTTTCGACCTGGGTCAGCTTGCCCGGGTAGAGGATGAAACCCTTGGCCTTGACCCGCTCGTAGAAATCCTTGAACTGGTAGCGGGGATCTTTCGGGGCGTGGAAGGTGACGATGATCGGTGCCTGGATCGCTTCCGGCAGAAAACTGCGCAGGCCCAGTTCGCCCATGCCGTCGAGCAGTGTCTGGCAGTTGTCGGCGTAGCGGGCGTGGCGCGCCGGCAGGCCACCTTCCTCGGCGTATTGCAGCAGGGCTTCGTGCAGCGCGGCGACCACGTGGGTCGGCGGGGTGAAGCGCCACTGGCCGGTCTTGGCCATGTAGCTGTGCTGGTCGTGCAGGTCCATGGCCAGGGAATGGGCATTGCCGCCGGCCTGGGCCAGGGACGCCTTGGCAGCGAAGACAAAGCCCATGCCGGGCACGCCTTCCAGGCATTTGCCGGAGGCGGCGATCAGCGCATCGAAGGGGATCTCCCGGGCATCGATGGGTAGCGCGCCGAAGGAACTCATGGCGTCGATGATCAGGCGCTTGCCATGGCTGGCCACCACCTGGGCGATTTCCGGCAGCGGGTTGAGGATACCGGTGCTGGTTTCGCAGTGGATCAGCGCCACGTGGCTGATGCTGCTGTCGGCCTGGAGCAGGCGCTCGACATCCGCGGCCGTGGTGGGCTGGTCCTCGGCGGTTTCGAAGGTGCTGAAATCCCGGCCGAGCACTTCGCAGATCTTCGCCAGGCGCTTGCCGTAGGCACCGTTGATCAGCACCAGGACCTTGCCGTCGCGGGGCACCAGGGTGCCGATGGCCGCTTCCACGGCGAAGGTGCCACTGCCTTGCAGGGGCACGCAGTGATGGCTGTCGGCGCCCTGGATGATGGCCAGCAGCTGTTGGCACAGGCTGGCGGTCAGCTGGTTGAAGCGGTCATCCCACGAACCCCAGTCCACTAGCATTGCCTGGCGGGTGCGGGCGGAGGTGGTCAGGGGGCCGGGGGTAAGCAGGATTGGCTCGGCGATGCTCATGCTGTGTCCTCGAAAAGGTGGGGATGACGCTACGGGGACTAAATTGCAGTTTGCCTTGTCATCAATCAAATTGTTTGTTGTTATGCCAGCCATCAGTGAGGCCGATAGCTATGAACCTGTTTCAACTCCGCGCATTCGACGCCGTGGCCCGGGAAGGCAGCTTTACCCGGGCCGCCGGGCGGCTGTTCATCAGCCAGCCGGCGGTCACCGGGCATATCAAGGCCCTGGAAGAGCATTACCAGATCACCTTGCTGCGGCGCACTGCGCGCCGGGTGGAACTGACCGAAGAGGGCATCAAGCTGGCGGCCATTACCCGGGCCATGTTCGGCCTGGCGGAAGAGGCCCAGGCCATGCTCGAGGCCAACCGGCAATTGCTCACCGGGCGCCTGGAAGTGGCAGCGGACGGCCCCCATCTGGTCATGCCGATGCTGGCCAGCCTGCGGGCGCGCTACCCGGGGGTGACGGTCAACCTGCGCCTGGGCAATGCCCAGGAAACCCTGGCGGCGCTGTTGTCCGAGCATGCCGACGTGGCGGTGCTGACCGAGGTCGAGCCGCGCAAGGGCCTGCACCTGCAAAGCCTGGGCGAGTCGCGGATCTGTGCCCTGGTGCCCGATGGGCACCCTTGGCTGGAACTGGCTGAGGGCGTCGCCATCGAGCAGTTGGACCAGGTGATCATGGTGCTGCGCGAACCGGGTTCGATCACCCGCCGGACGTTCGATGAGGCCTGTGGGCTGGCCCAGGTCCAGCCCCGGGTGCTGCTGGAGCTGGACAGCCGCGAAGCGGTGACCGAGGCGGTGGCGGCGCACCTGGGGGCGGGCATTGTCAGTTCGGTGGAGGTTGGCCACGACCCGCGGGTGCGCACGGTGCCGATCCGCGGTGCGGGGCTGGTCAACCGGCACATGATCGGCTGCGTGGAGCGGCGCCGGGACCTGCGCCTGATTCAGGCGTTTTTCGCCCTGGCTCCAGCCTGAGCCCACCTCCACTCTTGTAGGAGCTGGCTTGCCGGCGAAGAGGCCCGAAAGATCGCCTTCGCCGGCAAGCCAGGCTCCTGCGGTAGCGGTGTCTGGGGGATCGCTTTCGCCGGCAAGCCGGCTCCTACGGTAGGGGTGCCTGGAGATCGCCTTCGCCGGCGAGCCGGCTCCTACAGGGCGGTGGGGGAGGCCAGGCTTTCGCGTACCAGGTCGAGGAAGGTGGCGACGATCCGTCGTGAACTCTGTTCGCGCAGGCACACCAGGGTTTCGGTCAGGCGCCGCTGGCAGTCGACGATCGGCAGGGCGCAGACCCGGGCGTCGGCGCCGAACTCCGCCGCCGAGACCACCCCCACGCCGATGCCCACCACCACCGCTTCGCGCGCGGCTTCGCGACCTTCCACCTGGATGGTCGGGCGGATGCGCAGTCCGGCGCGGTTCATTTCCTCTTCCAGGGTCTGGCGGGTTACCGAACCGACCTCCCGCAGCACCAGGGGCGTGTCGTCCAGGTCGGCGAGGCAGATGGACTGGCGGCCGGCCCAGGGGTGGTGACGGGAGACGAACGCCACCATCGGGTCGTTGCGCAGGGTCAGAGACAGCAGGCGCTCGTCGTCCACGGCCCGCCCCAGCAGAGCCAGGTCGGCCTGGTAATTGAACAGGCGCAGCAGCGATTCATCGGTGTTGCCGGTTTCGATCTTCACATTGATCCCGGGGTACAGCTCGCAGAACCGGGCGATCTGCGGCAGCACATGCACCGGGGCATCCACCGCCAGTACCAGGCTGCCGGTCTGCAAGGCCCGGGACTCCTGCAGCAGCTCCTTGGCTTCGGCTTCCACCACGAACAGGCGCTGGGTGATGGCCAGCAGGCGCTCGCCCAGGTCGGTCAGGCGCACCGAGCGCTTGTTGCGATGAAACAACAGCACCCCGAAGCGCTCTTCGAGCTTGCGCACCTGGTCGGAAATCGCCGGCTGCGTCAGGTACAGGCGTTCGGCCGCCCGGGTGAAGCTGCCGTGCACCGCCACGGCGTGGAAGGCTTTCAATTGGGCGTGGGAAACCGACATGGGCCAAACCTCTTACAAGCTGAGCTTATATTTGAAATACGATAAATCGATTTCATTTATTAGTCAGTAATTGCTTCCATCCCTGCAAGCCCAGTGACCGGTCGGTCGACCGGCACCGGGCCCTGAGGCCTGTGCGTGCAGCTTCGGTCCCCGAAACGGGCCGGCAACAGGACTCATCTGACCAGCAGCGCCCGCCGCGAGGGCCCTGCTGCAGTGCTCAAGAATAAAAAACACAGGCGTTTGCTTCGCATCCTGCCGGCACACTCACCCTGAGGTCAGAACCACAATGAACAAGCAGATCGGCACCATCAAACGTTGGCGCGTGCAGATTTTCGCCATCACCTGGATCGCCTACGCGGCGTTCTACTTCACCCGCAAAGCCTTTTCCGTCGCCAAGCTCGGGATCGCCGACGATCCCGACTTCACCCTCGACAAGATGGCCATGGCCAACCTCGACGCCATCTACCTGGCGGCCTACGCCGTGGGGCAGTTCACCTGGGGCATCTTCGCCGACCGCTTCGGCCCGCGGGTGGTGGTGCTGGGCGGCTTGCTGATTTCCGCCGCTGCGGCGCTGGTGATGGGCAGCTTCGCCACCTTGCCGGTGTTCGCCACCTGCATGCTGGTCCAGGGGCTGGCGCAGTCTACGGGCTGGTCGGGGCTGTGCAAGAACATCGGCAGTTTCTTTCCCGCCGGGCAGCGCGGCAGGGTGCTGGGGCTGTGGAGTTCCTGCTACGCCTTCGGCGGCCTGGTGGCCTCGCCCTTTGCCGGCTGGTGGGCCTATACGCTGATCGGCACCTGGCACGCGGCGTTCATTTCCAGTGCGGTGGTGGTGGGCCTGACCGCGGTGCTGTTCTTCATCTTCCAGCGCAATACCCCGGAGGACGTGGGCCTGCCGGCCGTGGAGCCATTGCCCCCGCAGAGCGCCGAAGAAGACGCCGCCGAACGGCGCATGAGCGTCTGGGAACCGCTGCGCGAGATCCTGCGCAACCGCACGGTGCTGATCCTCGGGCTGTCGTACTTCCTGCTCAAGCCGGCGCGCTACGCGATCCTGCTGTGGGGGCCGGTGATCGTCTACGAACAGATGCCGTCGGTGGGCAAGGTGGGGGCGGCGATCGTGCCCACCAGCTTCGAGCTGGCCGGGCTGCTGGGGCCGGTGATGATCGGCCTGGCCTCGGACAAGCTGTTCGGCGCCCGGCGCATGCCGGCCTGTGTCATCAGCCTGCTGGCGCTGACCCTGTCCCTGGCGCTGTTCATGGGCGCTCTGCATACCGGCAGCGTCGTGCTGGTGATGGCCCTGCTGTTTTTCATGGGCCTGACCCTGTACGGGCCGGACTCGATGATCTGTGGCGCTGCAGCCATCGACTTCGGCTCGGCCAAGGCCGGGGCCACCGCGGCCGGTTTCGTCAATGGCTGCGGCTCGGTGGGCGCGGTGCTGGGTGGCCTGCTGCCGGGTTACTTCGACACGGTCACGGTGTTCATCGTGTTTGCCGCCTGCGCCCTGGTCTCGGCCCTGGTGCTGGTGCCGTACTGGAACAGCCGGCCCCAAGGGCTCGATCCGGTGCGCGCACTCGTTCCCAATGGACCTTTGCTGATCAAACCGCTGCGTACCTGACTTTCGGGCCTCTTCGCCGGCAAACCGGCTCCTACGAAGGCTTGTAGGAGCAGGCTTGCCAGCGAACCCACTCGCCGTTTTTTACCTGGAGACTCACCATGCGACCTTTCTGGCTGGAACAGGCCCTGCAACAGCAACCCTCACCGGCGTGCCCGCCACTGTCGGGCGATACCACCTGCCAGGTGGCGATTGTCGGCGGCGGCTACACCGGGCTGTGGACCGCCATCATGCTCAAGGAGCAGAACCCCGGGCTGGACGTGCTGCTGATCGAGGCGGATATCTGCGGCGCCGGTGCCAGTGGGCGCAACGGCGGCTGCGCGCTGTCCTGGTCGGCCAAGTACTTCACCCTGGAGCGGCTGTTCGGTGTCGAGGAGGCCGTGCGCCTGGTCAAGGAATCCGAGCAGAGCATCTATGCCATCGGCGCCTTCTGCGAGCGCTACGGGGTGGATGCCCAGTACCGCCTCGACGGCACTTTGTACACGGCCACCAACCCGGCCCAGGTCGGCTCCACCGACGGCGTGATCGCTGCGCTGGAGCGCCGCGGCATCAACTCCTTCGACAAGCGACCCCTGGCCGACGTGCAGCGCATGGCCGGTTCCAGCCAGCATCTGGAGGGCTGGTATTCGCCGGCGGCGGCCAGCGTACAGCCGGGCCTGCTGGTGCGCGGGCTGCGCCGGGTGGCCCTGCAACTGGGCGTGAGGATTCACGAGAACACCGCCATGACCGGGCTGGAGGAGGGGCGCCCGGCGCTGTTGCGCACACCCCTGGGGCAGATCCGCGCCGAGCGCGTGGTACTGGCGATGAATGCCTGGATGGCCCGGGCCTTCCCGCAATTCGAACGCAGCGTGGCGATTGTTTCCAGCGACATGCTGATCACCGAGCCGCGGCCTCAACTGCTGCAGCAGATCGGCCTGACCAGCGGCGTGACGGTGCTGGATTCGCGGATCTTCGTGCACTACTACCACAACACCCCGGACGGTCGGATCATGCTCGGCAAGGGCGGCAACACCTTCGCCTACGGCGGGCGGATGCTGCCGGTGTTCGACCAGCCGTCGCCCTACGCCGGCTTGCTCAAGCGCAGCCTGGGGCAGTTCTTCCCGGCCTTTGCCGACGTGCCGGTGGCGGCCACCTGGAATGGCCCGTCGGATCGCTCGGTGACCGGCTTGCCGTTCTTCGGCCAGATGAGCCGCGCGGGCAATGTGTTCTACGGTTTCGGGTATTCCGGCAGCGGCGTCGGCCCCTGCCATATGGGCGGGCAGATCCTCGCCTCCCTGGTGCAGGGGCTGGACAACCCCTGGACTCGCTCGCCGCTGGTCAATGGCCCCCTGGGCTACTTCCCGCCGGAGCCGATCCGCTACCTGGGTTCGCTGGTGGTGCGCAACGCCATCCGCCGCAAGGAACGGGCCGAGGACCACGGGCGCCGGCCGCGGCACCTGGATGTGCGCCTGGCGCGTTTCGCTGCGGCGGCCGGCAAGGCCGACAAGGGCTGAAGCCTGCCAGCCACTGACTTTTTGGTCGATCAGGGCCTTGAGGACGTATAAACTTGCCCATCGCGTCGGCCAAATCCAACTCGACGCCATAGATCAAGAGAGTGAGTAATGGGCGCACAGTGGAAGGTTAAACACAAAGAAGCGGCAGCCAATGCCAAGGGCAAGATTTTCGGCAAGCTGGTCAAAGAGATCACCATCGCCGCACGTAACGGCGCCGACACCGCCACCAACGCCCACCTGCGGCTGGTGGTGGAACAGGCGAAAAAGGCTTCGATGCCCCGCGAGACCCTGGAGCGTGCCATCAAGAAAGGCTCGGGCCAGCTGGGCGAGACCGTGCAGTACCACCGCGTGACCTACGAAGGTTTTGCCCCGCACCAGGTACCCCTGATCGTTGAATGCGTGACCGACAACATCAACCGTACCGTGGCGGAAATCCGCGTGGCGTTCCGCAAGGGCCAACTGGGCGCTTCGGGTTCGGTGTCCTGGGATTTCAACCACGTGGGCATGATCGAGGCCTCGCCGGACAGCCCGGACGCCGATCCGGAACTGGCCGCCATCGAGGCCGGTGCCCAGGACTTCGAGCCGGGCGAAGAGGGCGCGACCCTGTTCCTGACCGAGCCTGCGGACCTGGATGCGGTACAGAAAGCCCTGCCCGAGCAAGGTTTCACCGTGCTTTCGGCCAAGCTTGGCTACCAGCCGAAGAACCCGGTCAGCGGCCTGAGCGATGAGCAGATGGCTGAAGTCGAGGCGTTCCTCGAAGGCCTGGACAACCATGACGACGTGCAGGACATGTTCGTCGGCCTGGCAGGCTAAGGCGATTCGCCGGCCAGCCGGCTCCTGCATTCCTCTGTAGGAGCCGACTGGCCGGCGAAGCTGTTTTAAAGCCCCGCCAATTCCTCGCAGACCTGGGTAAAGCCCGGTCGCGCCAGTACCTCCGGCTGGCAGCAGCGCTGCACCAGCGCCGCCAGTTTCTGCTGTTGCCCCAGGCTCAGCGAGCCATCCCCGCGCTCCAGCAATTCCTCCAGCAAGATACCGAAGGCCCGTACTTCCAGGCGTTGCAGCGCCCGGCTTTGCACGGTGTCGTCCTGGGCATGGAAGGACGCTGCGCCAAAATCCCCCAGCAGGCAGTCGCCCTGGGCGTTCCACAAGGTGTTGTGGCCATAGAGGTCGCCATGGGTGATGCCCTGGGCGTGCAGGTGCGCGCCCACCGAAGCAATGCCCCGGGCGATGCCCAGGGTTACGTCGGCGTTGAAGCGGGTGTCGTCCGGGTAGATGTCCCGGGAGCAGGAGTCCAGGCTGGGCAGCGCTGCAAGGTTGGCAAAACTTTTGTCGATCAGCTGCATCACCAGGCCGTTCTGGCCCTGGGGGTGGTCGAGGATGCGGCCTTCGACGCGGATCAGGTTCGGGTGCAGCCCGGCGCTGATGCAGGCGTTCATTTCGTGCAGCGGCGAGCCGTCGCTGGTCATCTCGCCCTTGTACAGCTTGACCGCCACCGCCCGCGGCGGTTGCCCGGCGGGCTGCCACTGCGCCTGGTGAATCACCCCCGAGGCGCCTTCGCCCAGGCGCTGTTCCAGGGTCAGTTCGCTCCAGGGGATGGTCGGCGTGGATTCCAGGGCCGTGGCATCGGCTTCCGATTCCAGCGGGTTGCCGGCATAGGCCAGCCAGGTCAGGCGCGGCAGGGCGAGGAGGAACGGCGGCAGCTCGGTCAGGCGGTTGGCGGCAATCCGCAGCAGTTCCAGGCGGTGGCACTGGCCCAGGCTTTCGGGCAGGCGGGTCAGGCGGTTGCCGGCGAGCATGAGTTTTTGCAGCAGCGGGCGCTGGCCCAGTTCTTCCGGCAGCTCAGCGATGCGGTTATCGGTGAGGATCAGCCAGCGCAGCTGCGGTGGCAGGGCGGCGGCCGGCACCCGCTCGATGCGGTTGGCCTTGAAGCCGATCATGCTCAGTTGCAGGCATTGGCCGAGGCAGGCCGGTACTTCACTGAACCGGTTGTCCGAGCAGAACAGGATGCGCAGGCGAGTGAGCCGGTGCAGGTCCTCGGGCAGGCTGCTCAGGGCGTTGCCACTGAGGTTGAGGATCTCCAGGGAGTCGGCCAGATCGAAGATTTCCCGGGGGAACTCAGTCAGCCCGCAGGACAGGTCCAGGCGCTTGATGCCGGCCAGTTGGCCAGCCCGCAGTTGGGCAAGGGTATCCATGAACAGCGTCAACACTCGAAAGAAGAAAAAGGCGGGCAGAATAAAGCAGTTCGGCGGTTTTTGCTGCCTGAGCGGCCATGGGATGGGGGCTATTGGGTTTCCAGCAGCCTGAAGGCCAACGCGCCCGCTCCTTGAACGTAGTCGGCAATCAGGGTCAGGTCGGTCTTGCGGCCTTTGGACCACAGCAGGCAGGCCACTCTCATGGTCGATGGCTCGGTGCCCAGCGGGTAAAGGTCCAGGGCCACCCGGCCGCTGCGGTCCGGCTGGAATGCCCGGTCATAAGGCGCAAGGGCCAGGTCGCCGGCCTGTTCTCCCGAGCTGTCCAGCTCTTCGAGGATTTCTGCATAAATGGCCGGGCTCACGCCAGCTGCCGCCAATGCCGGCGGCTGGGCATTTTCAATGGCGCGCAAAAGTGCCTCTGCCAGTCGGTAAATCTCTTGGCGGTCAAATGCTTGCATCTTGCAGTGCTCCAGCCAGCCGGCGAAATGCTGCGGGGTGCCTGGAGTTCCGGGCTTCAGCCAGCATCGACTCCAGGCTGTGGTGCTCCAGGGTATTTTTTACCGATCCGGTGGCGGCTCTGCCCAGCGGGCTTTCCAGGTCGAAGTCGCTCTCCAGGGTTGCAAGCAGGTAGGCGCCCTGGCGGCTCCATTGGTTGAAACGCATGACGTGCCGGTCATCCAGAATCACCGCGCCTTCCTGCTTGTCGTCCGAGAAATGGAACGCCAACTGTGAAGGGGGCAGGTTTTGCTGGGCTGCAAGGCGTTTCCTGTACTTGAGCACGGACGTCAGGCGGGCCCCGGGGCCAGGCTGAAGCCACTGCCGACCCGTTGCCGGTCAAGGAAGTAGCACTTGAACAGCACCTCCAGGGTTCGCTGGTGGTAGCGCGTCGTGCAGTTTTTTTCATACTGGTGAAAGTCCTGGGGCTCGCCGACTCGCTCATAGCCTTTGGCCGCCAGTTCGGCTGCCGAGAAACGCTCCAGGCCAAATAGCCGGGAGTGCTTGAGGGTTGAATCTTGCAGGTGCAGGCACACCAGCTCGCAAAAGCTGATCGAACTCATGTGGCTACCTGCTCAAGCGGGTGCTCGGGGCCGATTTCCTGCAACTGCCCGAGGCGGCTACGGGTGCGGGCCAGGTCGATGGCGTGGCCGCCCAGGCTTTCGGCCAGCGGGCGCTGGCCGATCAGCAGCAGGCGCTTGTCCTGGTCGTAGAGCACGTCGATCAGATTGATGAAGCGCTGCTGGGCGGCGATCGAGCACTCCGCCAGTGGCGGCAGTTCATCGATGATCCAGGTGTCGAACTGGCGGCTCAGTTCCAGGTAGTCCATGACTGCCGTGGGCTGCTGGCACAGGTCGTTGAATTCGAAGCGGATGCTGCGCTGCTGGCGCTGGCGGGTGGTCAGCTGGCGGCTGCCGACCTGCAACAGCGTTGCCGGGGCATGGCGTTCGGGCAGCTTGAGCGCCTGGCGCTGGGCCGCGGTGCCGGGCCAGAGATACTGCCCCCGGGTAAAGGTCTGTTGTTCGTGGGTTTGCGCGTAGGTCCGGTAATCCTCGGCACCGCCGACTTCCATGACCTGCATGCGCGCGTTGATCAGTTCGATCACCGGTTTGAAGCGGGCATGGTACAGCGGGTTGGGCAGCAGGCCTTCGGGGGCGTAGTTGGAGGTCACTAGCAGCACGATGCCGCGCTTGAACAGGGCCTTGAACAGCCGGGTGATGAGCATGGCGTCGCCGATGTCGTGGACATGGAACTCATCGAAACACAGTACCCGGCACTGGCGGAGCAGCTCGTCCAGGGTGGTTTCCAGGGCATCGGCCTGCTGCTGGTGGCGAAACATGCCCTGGTGCAGTTGGGCGAAGAAGTCATGGAAATGCAGGCGCTGTTTCTCGGCGATGGGCAGGGCGCGGAAGAAGCCGTCCAGCAGCCAGCTCTTGCCCCGCCCCACGGCGCCATGCAGGTACAGGCTCGGCGCCTGCGGGGTGGCCTGCTCCAGGGCGTCGGCCAGTTGCCCCATGCGCTCGATCACCTGCAACTGGCCATGGCTCAGGGTGTAGCCAAGGTCCAGGGCCTTATGGCGAAAGTAGTCATGGATCAGCGCGCCAGCGGCGCTCGGGCGGCGGGCGGGCCTGGCGAACAGGCGACGCCAGGGAGATCGAGTCTGTGCAGGTTTTGGCGGTAAAGCGGCCAATGTTGATTACCCCGATGGTTCCAGGCCGCTCACCTTAAGAGCGGCGCGCCAATTTAACCAATAGAAAATGCCCCGGCCAGTCATCTCGAAAAGGCATGGCTGCAGCCGTCCCGGCGCAACGCTCATGCCGTGAGCAATTAATACGCTAACTGGCGGTTTCCCCGCGGGTTGCTAACCTGACTTCAGCGAATGCTCCTCATAAGGATTGAGGCCTTGAATGGATATAAGGGTGTGGCAGTGATGAGCGCATTGCTCAGCGCGACAGCAGGGGCCGCGGACTTGCAGGTGCAGGTCCGGGTCGATGTGCTGCGTGGCTGCCAGTTGGTCGGCCAGCAGCGCGAAGCGGGGATCGAACAGCTCGGTACCCTGGACTTCGGCAGCACCGCACGCCTGGACGACCCGGCCGGGCCCTTGTCGGCGGCACTGCCGGGCAGCCGCCAGCCGCGCCTGGAATGCAACCCCGATACCCCCTATCAGATGCGCATCGACGGCGGCCTGCACGGTGGCGTCGGCGAGGTGCGCTACCTGGCCAGCAACACCCGGGCCGGCAAACCCATTCCTTATCGCCTCTACCAGGACCCGGCCCGGCGGATTCCGCTGCCGGTGAATGTACCGGTCAGTGGCCGGGTGCCGGATTCCGGCACGGTGGACCTGCCCTTGTACGGGCGTATCGAACCTTTGGCCGAGATCCCCCGGGCCGGCGGTTATTCCGATGTATTGAAAGTGACCCTGACCTGGTAGGGCCGGGGCATGAATGCTGCCACCAGTAACGGGGCAGAGCAGGGAGGGCGGTTCATGGTGAACGGCCCATGTGGGAGTCCTGATGGAACTGGGATGGCTGCAATGAAAGGCAGGACCTGGACGATTGTCGCCCTGGGTTCGTTGTGCCTGTTGGCGGATGACGCCCAAGCGGCAATCAGCGGGCAGATCCAGGCACGCCTGGTGATTACCGCTGCCTGCCAGGTCAGCAGCGGCGGCGATCCGTCTGCCAGCCCGATCGGCGACCCGGGCATGCTCAACTTCGGCCAGCAGGGCCCGACCTGGGTCGCGCCGATCAAGGCCAGCCTCACCAACAGCGCCGAGGGCCAGCTGCAGGTGGCCTGCAACTCCTCGGTCACCGGCTTCACCGTGACCATCAATGGCGGCCTCAACGGCGACGGCACGACCCGGCGCTTGAGCAATGGCCGCCAGACCATTCCCTATCGATTGTTCGTCGATGCTTCCGGTAGCGACAGCTACAGCATCGGCCAGCAGCGCAATTTCGCAGTGAGCAGCGGCAGACGGATTCCCATCCCGGTGTTCGGCTCTGTGGTCGCGAATACCCGCGCGGTTCCGGCAGGGCTCTACACCGACACCCTGACCATCACGCTGGATTGGTAAACCATGAGAGGACACACATCATGCACGCGCTTGTATCCAGAATCGGCTGGCCTCTGTTGGGGCTGGTCATGGCTTCAACGGCCAATGCCGCCACCACGGTCACCGGGCAGATCAGCTCGACCCTGATCCTCACCAGCAGTTGCCAGGTCAACGGCGTCGGCGGCAGCACCGGGCTGAACTTCGGTGCCCTGAACTTCGGCACCACCAACAGCCTGTTCACCACGGCCACCGGCCAGGTGCTGGGCGGCGGTGGCGGCGCGCTGTCGATCCTCTGCTCCACCGGCACCACGCCGACCCTGACCATCCAGGGCGGCGCCAATGACGGCAAGTCCACCGGTGGCACCCGGGCCCTGTTCGACGGGGTGGCCAACTATGTGCCCTATGACCTGTACACCGACTCCGGGCATTCGCAGATCGTCGCGATCAACGGCGTGATCAACCTGGCGCCAAGCACCGGGGTGGCGCAAACCGTGAACCTCTATGGCCAGGCGGTGGGCAAGGCGGGGCTACCGGCCGGCACCTACACCGATACGGTGTCCGTGCAACTGACCTTCTGATGCCATGGCCAGCCACGCTTGTGCGCTGCTGCTCCTGGCCTGCGCGAGTGCCTGGCCGGGGTGGATCGCTGCGGCCACCAGCCAGAGCTTCCAGGTCAGCGCCACCATCACCGCCGGGTGCCTGGTGGTGGGGGGCGTCAGCAACTACGGCAGCCTGGCCTTCGGCAGCCAGTCGGCGCTGTCCACCAGCACGGTCAGAGTGGCGCTCACCGGGGGCGTGCAGTTGCAGTGCACGCCGGGGTGACCCTGAACATGACGGTGGACGGAGGCCAGTACAACAGCAGCGGCCGGCACATGCAGCTCAATAGCGGCAGTGCGCGGGTGGCCTATCAGTTGTTTCGCGATGCGGGCTACAGCCAGAGCCTGGGGATAGGCCAGAGCGTGGCCGTGGCCTACAGCGATGCCAATAACATCAGCCTGCCGATCTACGGGCAGGTGCAGTTGCCGGGCAATCAGCCTGGGGGACGTACAGCGATGTGCTGCAGGTGCAGCTGTCGTGGTGATGGGGCGCATTCATAACCAGCCGGCAGGCGGACAAGGAGTAGCAGTATGCATTTACCTTTGCAGGGCATGCGGGGGACCGGTTATCTGATCCTGGCGGGGCTGTTGGCAGTTGTACCCAGGGTCCAGGCCGCCAGTTCGGTGCTGATCTGGCCGATCGACCCGGTACTGGAGGCCGATCAGCAGGCCAGCGCGCTGTGGCTGGAGAACCGCGGTACCGAGACCGCCAACCTGCAGATCCGGGTGTTTGCCTGGAGCCAGAGCGGCTTTGCCGACCAGTACCAGAACCAGCGCGATGTCATCGGCAGCCCGCCGGTGGCGAAGATCGAGCCGGGGCAGAAGCAACTGGTACGCCTGACCCGCACCCGCGAGGTGCCACCGGGGCAGGAGCTGGCGTACCGGATCATCATCGACGAGATTCCCTCGGCCAAGCCCATCACCCCGGAAGGGGATGCCAAGAGTGCGGCAGCGATCCGCTTCCAGATGCGCTACTCGGTGCCTTTGTTCGCCTATGGCGCCGGGCTGTGGAGCAAGGAAGACACCTCCCGTCCACGCGATCCCAAGGGGGCCGGCGTGCCGGACCTGAGCTGGCGCAAGGTGGCAGTGGACGGCAAGACGTTTTTCGAGCTGCGCAACCAGGGCGCGGTGCACGCCCGCCTGACCGATGTGGCCTTCAAGCAGGGCGGGCAGGCCCGGCCCGTGGCGCCTGGGCTGCTGGGCTATGTGTTGCCCGGGGCGGTGATGCGCTGGCCGGTGCCGGAAACCCTGGCGGCCGAGTCGACCCTGCAACTGCGGGTCAATGGAGCACCGCAGGTACAGGACCTGGCGCCTACGCACTGAGCCTCGGGCGCAACGCGGCCGCCAGTCGGACGGCCGGTGGGGAGAGGTACGGACGGATGTGAGCGCGGTGGCGCATCCGCCCCGGGATGGAGATGTCCATAGATGGACTTGAGCCCGCAATGAGCCAGGACCCGGCTCGGCGTTTTCGCAGGTGGCAAGGGCTGGTGACCGGCCTGTGTAGCCTGATGCTGGCCGCAGGGGTGCCGGCGGGCGAACTGCCGCCGCCGCCCAGCAGCCTGGAGTCGATGGCCGATGCACAGCTGTTTCTGGAACTGGTGATCAATCAGATGAACACAGGGAAGGTGGTGGCGGTGGAGCAGCGCTCCGGCCGGCTGTTTCTGCCGGCGCAGACCCTGCGTGAAACCGGGATCAAGCTGCCCGAGGGGCTGGGCGCCGAGGTCGACCTGGACAGCCTGCCGGGCCTGCACAGCGACTACGACAGCCAGGGCCAGCGGCTGCTGCTGGACGTGCCGCCCGACTGGTTGCCGGAGCAATTCATCGGCAGCCGCCAGGCCTACCCACGGACCCCGGCCCTGAGCAGCTTCGGCGGGTTGCTCAACTACGACCTGTACCTCAACGACACCGATGACGGCGGCACCTACCTGGCGGCCTGGAACGAGGTGCGGCTGTTCGACTCCTGGGGCACGCTGTCCAACACCGGGCAGTACCGCCAGACCCTGTCGGGGGTGGGAACAGCTCCCTGAACAACGGTTACCGACGCTATGACACCACCTGGCGTTTTTCCGACGATGAACGCCTGCTGACCTACGAGGCCGGTGACCTGATCAGTGGCGCCTTGCCCTGGAGCAACTCGGTGCGCCTGGGCGGGGTGCAACTGTCCCGGGATTTCTCGGTGCGTCCGGACCTGGTGACCTATCCCTTGCCGCAGTTCGCCGGGGAAGCAGCGGTGCCGTCCTCGGTGGACCTGTTCATCAACGGCTACAAATCCAGCAGCGCCGACCTGCAGCCCGGCCCCTACACCCTGACCAACATTCCCTTCATCAACGGCGCCGGCGAAGCGGTGGTGGTCACCACCGATGCCCTTGGCCGGCAGGTGTCCACCACGGTGCCGTTCTACGTCACCAGCACCTTGCTGCAAAAGGGCCTGACGGACTTCTCGGTGGCCGCGGGTACCTTGCGCCGGGACTACACCCTGCGCGACTTCGGCTATGGCCCGGGGGTGACTTCCGGCAGCCTGCGCTACGGCCTGAGCGACAGCCTGACCCTGGAAGGCCATGCCGAAGCCTCGGACTCCCTGACCCTGGGCGGGGTCGGCGGCAACCTGCGGCTGGGGCAGTTCGGGGTAATCAATACCGCCGTCAGCCAGAGCCGTTTCGACGGCGACGGCGGCCAGCAGTTGAGCCTTGGCTATCAGTACAGCAGCCAGCGCTACAGCGTCGCCTACCAGCGGGTGCAGCGGCGTGATCAGTACGCCGACCTGACGGTGGTCGACAGCCCCTACACCAGCCTCAGCCAGCGTAGCGAGCAACTGACCCTGAGCCTCAACCTGGAGCGCTTCGGCAGCCTGGGCGCCGGTTATTTCGACGTGCGCGCCGCCGACTCGACCCGTACCCGGCTGTTGAACCTGACCTGGAGCAAGCCGCTGTGGCACAGCAGCAGCTTCTACCTGTCGGCCAACCGCGAGATCGGCGACAGCCACTGGGCCATGCAGGCACAACTGGTGGTCCCCTTCGACCTGCACGGCAGCCTGAGCCTGAGCAACGAGCGCAGCAAGACCGGGGAAAACCGCCAGCGGGTCAACTTCAGCCGCTCGGTGCCGATCGAAGGCGGGGTTGGCTACAACCTTGGCTACGCCACCGGCAGTGGCGCCGACTATCGCCAGGCCGATGTGACCTGGCGCCTGCAGTCGGTGCGCCTGCAGGCCGGGGTCTATGGCACCAGCGATGCCGAGACCCGCTGGGCCGATGCCAGCGGTTCACTGGTGTGGATGGACCGCCAGGTGTTCGCCGCCAACCAGATCGACGACGCCTTCGTGGTGGTCAGTACCGACGGCTACAAGGACATCCCGGTGCGCTATGAAAACCAGCTGGTGGGCCAGACCGACAAGAACGGCCATCTGCTGGTGCCCTGGAGCAGCGCCTATTACCGCGGCAAGTACGAGATCGATCCGCTGAACCTGCCGGCCAACGTGCAGAGCCCGAATGTCGAGCAGCGGGTGGCGGTGCGGCGTGGCAGCGGCTACCTGCTGGAGTTTCCGCTGACCCGGATCATTGCCGCCAGCGTGGTGCTGGTGGACGCCCAGCAGCGCGAGCTGCCCCTGGGCAGCAACGTCACTCATGAGCAGAGCGGGGCGCGGACGGTGGTCGGCTGGGATGGGCTGGTCTATCTGGAAAACCTCGCGGCCCAAAACACCCTGCACGTGGAACTGGCCGACGGCAAGACCTGCCTGGCGCAGTTCGACATCGACATGCAACAGCAGCAGGTGCCGTTGATCGGCCCGCTGGTCTGTCAGTAACGGCGGTATCACCGGATCAAGGAGCGTGGCGTGTGAATGCGGGCAAGGGATGGCGACAGGCAATACTGGGGCTGCTGGCGAGCGTGCTGTCGTGCACGGCCCAGGCACTGTGCACGACGGTCCCGACCGCGCCGGCAGGCTTCGGTACCGTCAGCTCGATCCTGGTGCGCACCACCTCGCAGCCGGCCTCCACCACCAATGCCGGGCTGAGCTGTACCGGCTCGCTGCTGAGCATTCTGGCCAGCAACGATCATTTCTACGCCACCATCACCTCCACCACCAGCGGCATGGTGGGACCTACCGGCGACGTCATCAGCTACACCCTGTACGCCAACAACAGCACCAGCTATCCGATCACCCGCGGGGTGCAGTTCGACTTCGCCCGCAATTCCATCATCGACCTGCTGGGCCTGCTGGGCAGCCCGACCGTGGCCAAGACGGTGCCCATCTACCTGGGTACGCTCACCGGCAGCAACGTGGCGGCGGGGGTCTATACCGAGAACCTGAGCATTCTCTGGAGCTGGAACTATTGCTCCGGAATCGGCGCCCTGGGGATCTGTCTGGGCCGGGATGTCGGCAGCGGTACCCAGAGCCTGACCGTGAACATGACGGTGTCCAACGATTGCGTGATCACTGCGCCGAACATCAGTTTCGGCAGCGCGCCGGTGATCAGCGCCTTCGCGACGGTGACCGGGCAGACCATCAACCTGGCCTGCACCAAGGGCAGTGCCTACACCGTGGGCCTGAGCGATGGCCAGCACCCGGTGAGTGCGGGGGGGCGCAGGCAGATGATTTCCGGCAGCAACTACCTGGCCTACGACATCTTCAAGAGTGCCGGCAGCACCCGCTGGGGCAGTGTCGGCAGTGCCCGGCGCTCCAGCACCGATGCCGAGGTGAACCCCGGCAACGGCCTGGGCACCGGCAGCCAGATCTTCAACTACAACGCCAGGATCTACACCGACCAGAGCACCCCGCCGGCCGGCACCTATATCGACAACGTGGTGCTGGACGTGGGCTTCTGAGGGCTATAGGGGAATTTCCGCCGGGCCGACCATGGCGTAGTTGTAGCCCTGGCCGGACCAGTACTGCGCCTGCAACGGGCCCTCGCGGCGGCTGCCCGGGGGCAGCAGTTTGTTCTGCGGCCCTGGCGGGCGGATGTAGAAGCTAACCTTGCGCCCCTCGCGATCCTCGTACAGCACCATGGCCGCCGGGCCTTGCTCGGTGCTCAGCAGGCGCCCGCTGACGGCCCTGAACCCGGCCCCCTGCAGATCCGGCAATGGGCTGGCCTGGGTGAAGTAGCGGTCCAGCCAGGCCTGCATGCTCTGATTGCCCTGTACCTTGAAGTCCGCGGGGAGCATGCCCTGCTCGGCAAACAGACGATAGGCCTGCAGGGCGTCGGTCATGGGCAGCACGCTGCTGCCGGCCAGGGTCAGTTCCCGCGCCTGCCAGCCGCTCAGGCCGCCCACGCCCACCGCCATCAGGAGCACCGCGGCACTGGCCAGGCGGCGCAGGCTATGTTGCTTCAGGCGCGCGCGGATCTGCACCGGGTCCAGCGCCGGGTTGGCCGGTTGCAGCAGTGCACCACCCAGGGCCGCCCGCAGGTGCTGGGCGTCCTGCTGCCAGGCCTGGACCCGGGCCGCCACCTGCGGGTGGCTGGCCAGGTAGTGTTCCAGCAACCGGCGGTCCTGCTCACTGAGTTGGTGGTCGACATAAGCGTGCAAGTCGCTGTCGCTGGGGGGCAGGCTGATCATTTGAGTATCCGTAGAGAAGGGCTGCTGATTTCGCCGTCGCTGAGTTGGCGCAGGGCCTGGCGGGCCCGGGACAGGCGCGACATCACGGTGCCGGTGGGCACCTGGAGAATCTCGGCGATCTCCTTGTAGCTCAAGCCTTCCACCGACACCCAGAGCAGCAGGGCGCGCTGTTCGGCATTCAGGCGGTCGAAGGCTTCCAGGGTCGATTGCGCCATCACCGTGCGCTCCACCGAGGGCTGGCTGTCGTCACGGCCGGTGAAGAACTCCAGCATCCGCGCGTAGCGTCGGGAACGCCGGTGGGCATCGAGGAACTGCCGGTAGAGGATGGCGAACAGCCAGGCCCGCAGGTCGCCTTCGGGGCGTTTCTCGGTCCATCCGGCGAGGGCGCGTTCCAGGCAGGCCTGCACCAGATCGTCGGCGCTGCTGGGCTGGCGCGTCAGGGACAGGGCAAAGCGGCGCAGCCTTGGAATCAGCGGGCGTAGCTGTTGGTCGAGATCGTTCATGAAATCCTGCGGATGCTGGGCCAGTCACTAGGCTTGAGGCTAGGAAGACGCGCCGCACAGCAGGTTATTCCAGCCGCAGGAAAATAAATACCGGTCGTGGAATAACCCTGGGCGAGCTGCGTCTGACAGGTCCTTGCCCTCATGGCTATGCGTATTGGAGATGTCCCATGGTTGATCCTTCATCAAAGCCCGACCGCCCACCCCTGGGGCCCGTCAGCCTGACCCTGCGCCTGGGGGCAATCGCCCTGGTGGTGGCCGTCGCTGCGGCGGCTCTGGCCTATGTGCATGGCAGCCTCGATCCCGGTCGCCTGACCCCCAAGGCCCTGGTGGATGTGCTGGAAACCAACAATGGCGTGCACCCGGGGTATCGCCGCAATCACGCCAAAGGGGTGTGCGTCATCGGTTACTTCGAAAGCAGCGGCGAGGCCCGGGCCTACTCCACGGCGCTGGTGTTCAATGAGGCACGCACGCCGGTGGTGGGGCGCTTTGCCCTGCCCAGTGGCAACCCCTATGCGCCGGACAGCAGCGTGCCGATCCGCAGCCTGGCGCTGCGTTTCCTCCAGGCCAACGGCCAGCAGTGGCGGACCGGGATGAACAGCATGCCGGTGTTCCCGGTGGGCACTCCCGAAGCCTTCTATCAGTTGCAACAGGCCGGCTCCCCTGATCCGGCCACGGGCAAGCCGGACCCGAGCAAAGTGCCGGCATTCTTCGCCAGCCATCCCGAGGCGACGCCGTTCCTGCAATGGGTCAAGGGCGCCAAACCTTCGGCCAGCTATGCCAGTGAAAGCTACAACGGGATCAATGCCTTCTACCTGGTGGATGGCAGCGGCAAGCGCCAGGCAGTGCGCTGGGGGGTAGTGCCCGAGACCCGGGATGGGCCTGATGCAGGCAGTGCCCCGCAAGGCGCCGACTACCTGGAGCAGGACCTGGTTCGGCGCCTGGCCCAAGGGCCGCTGCGCTGGCGCTTGCAGATCACCCTGGCGGCGCCCGGTGACCCCACGGATGACGCCAGCAAGGCCTGGCCGGCGCAGCGGCCGGTAATCAACGCCGGGACCCTGGTGCTGCAAAGCACCCAGGCGCAGAACAGCGGCGAGTGTCGGGACATCAATTACGACCCGCTGATCCTGCCCAGCGGCATCCAGGCGTCCGACGACCCCCTGCTGGCAGCGCGCTCTGCGGCCTACGCCAGTTCCTACCTGCGTCGCACCAGCGAAGTCAGCCAATTGCCCGGCGCCCAGGAGCCACGTCCATGAATAGCCAACCTCGACATTTCGCTCCCCTGGCGCGCCTGCTGCACTGGCTGATGGCGTTGCTGATCATCGCCATGCTGTTCATCGGCGCCGGCATGGTGGCCTCGGTTTCCGCGCGTCATGAATGGCTGATCCACCTGCACAAGCCCCTGGGGATCGCCATCCTGCTGTTGGTGCTGGTGCGCCTATGGGTGCGTTTCTACACCCGACAACCGCCGTTGCCGGCAGACCTGCCGGGCTGGCAGGTGCTGGCGGCCAAGGCCTCCCATGTGCTGCTGTACGCCTTGATGCTGAGCCTGCCGCTGCTGGGCTGGGGCATGATCTCGGCGGCCGGCGACCCGGTGATGCTCGGCAGTTCGCTGCAACTGCCGGCGATCCTGCCGGCCAATGCCCAGCTGTTTGCGGTGTTGCGCAAGGCCCATGGTTATCTGGCGTACCTGCTGTTTTTCACCGTGCTGCTGCATCTGGCCGCGGCGCTGTTCCATGGCTGGGTACGTCGCGATGGTGTGCTGCAGAGCATGTTGCGCGGCCGCGGTTGATTGAACCCGGCGGCGCCGGGCTCAAGTGGCGCAACGAACCCTGGCCGCGGCTTTGCCCGGGGCCAGGCTCCACAGCCAGTAGATCAGCGCCACGCCGTTGATCCCGGCCCCAGCAGGCAGACCCCGGTCCAGCCGGCCCAGGCATAGGTGGCGGTGGCGGCGATGGAGCCTGCGGCGCTGCCCAGGGAATAGAACAGCATGTAGCCGGCGGCCAGTCGGCTCTGCGCCTCGGGGCGCACGCTGTAGATCAGGCTCTGGCTGGTGACGTGCACGGCCTGCAGGCCCAGGTCGAAGCTGATTACCCCGAACAGCAGGGCCCACAGGGACGATTGAGTGAAGGCAATGGGCAGCCAGGACAGCAGCATCAGGCCCAGTGCCAGGCCGCTGGTCCACTGCGCCAGGCCGCGGTCGGCCAGGTGCCCGGCCCGTGCCGCGCCCAGGGCGCCTGCCGCGCCAGCGAGGCCGAACAGGCCGATCTCGGTGTGGGACAAGGACAGTGGCGGGGCACTCAATGGCAACACCAATGGCGTCCACAGCACGGTGCCGGCGGCGAAGATCAGCATCGCCAGCACCGCCCGGTCCCGCAGCACTTTTTCCTCCCTGAACAGTTGCAGCAGCGAACCGAGCAATTGCCCGTAACCCTGGGTGGCCTTGGGTTGCTCGCGGGTAGGCAGGGTTTTCCACAGGGCCAGGGCCACCACCAGGGTCAGCCCGGCGGATAACAGATAGACCGAACGCCAGCCCGCCAGGTCGGCCATGGTCCCGGCCACGGTACGGGCCAGCAGGATGCCTACCACCACGCCGCTGGTGACCATGCCCACGGTTCGGCCGCGTTGCTCTGCCGGGGCCAGGTTGGCGGCGTAGGCCACCAGTACCTGGGTTACCACCGCCAGCAGGCCGATGCAGGCCATGCCCAGCAGCAGCCAGGCGCTGCTCGGGGCCAGGGCCACGGTGAGCAGGGCCAGCACCGAGAGCAGGGTCTGGGTCACGATCAGCCGTCGCCGGTTGTACAGGTCCCCCAGGGGCACCAGCAACAGCAGGCCCAGGCCATAGCCGACCTGGGTCAGGGTGATGACGATGCCCACGGTGGCCGGCGCCAGGTCGAAGGTATGAGCCATGGCATCCAGCAGTGGCTGGGCGTAGTAGACGTTACCCACCGCCAGACCGCAGGCGATGGCGAATAGCAGCACCACTTTGGTGGAAAGAGCAGGCGAGGCATGAGGGGAAGAATTGGCTGACATGTTGGGCTCCGGGTTTTGGTTTTATAATGAAACCAGTTGTACGGTAAAGATCGTGGTTTTATATTGCAACCACTTTCCTTTGGCCTGATCGGAGAATGCCCTACATGGTCAAGCGCACCAGCCTGCAAGATGCCGAGTGCCCGGTTGCCCGCTCACTGGACGCCATTGGCGACTGGTGGTCGCTGCTGATCGTGCGGGATGCCTTTGACGGAATCCGCCGTTTTGGCGAGTTCCAGCGCAACCTCGGCATGGCCAAGAACATCCTGGCCACACGCCTGCGGACCCTGGTGGAACATGGGGTGTTCGAGGTTGTCCCGGCGTCCGATGGCAGTGCCTACCAGGAGTACGTGCTGACGGAAAAGGGCAGGGGGCTGTTTCCCCTGATCATCGGCTTGCGCCAATGGGGCGAAGCGTTTTTCTACCAGGAAGGGGAAGCGCATTCACGGATGGTCGACCGGCAGACCGGGCAGCCGTTGCGCGCGCTGGAACTGCGCTCGGCGGACGGGCGCTTGCTGGGGCCGGAGGATTGCCGGCGGGTGCCGGTCGGGGAGGGTGACTGAGGGCTGCGCAACGGGGGGCGCAGCCCTGAGTCGGGTTCAGCGCAGGTGATCCACCAGGTCGGCCAGGGTGCTCAACACATCCTTGCCCAGTTGCATGGAGCGTTTGCCCGACCAGCCGGTGAGCGGGTTGGGGTTGTCATCGTGGTCCTTGAAGGGCATTTCCAGGGTCAGGGCCAGGCAGTCGTACTTTTCCCCGACGGCATTGCAGGCAAGGGCCATGTTGGCCTGGCCGGGTTTGTCCCGGGTGTAGCCGTGGGTGGTCTGGAAGTCCCGGGTCTGGCGTTTCAGGTGGCTGCGGAAATGCTCCTCGAGCTTCTCCAGTCGCGGGGTATAGCCCGGGTTGCCTTCGCAGCCGGCGGTGAACACGTGGGGAATCTCTTCATCGCCGTGCACATCGAGAAACAGGTCGACGCCGTATTGTTCCATCTGCTGCTGGACGAACAGCACTTCCGGGCTGAGTTCCTGGCTGGCGGTCTGCCAGGCACGGTTCAGGTCCTGGCCCTGGGCGTTGGTGCGCAAGTGGCCGTGGAATGCGCCGTCGGGGTTCATGTTCGGCACCAGGTACAGGTCGGCCTTGGCCAGTAGCGCGTTGAGCTCCGCATCATCGTGACGGAACAGGCGCTCGATCACGCCCTCCATGAACCATTCGGCCATGTGCTCACCGGGATGCTGCTGGGCGATGATCCAGATCTTGCGTTGGCCTTGCGCGCCGCTGCCTTTGCGCAGCAACTGGATGTCCCGGCCTTCGACGCTTTTACCCACGGCCAGCAACTCGGTGCCGGCCTTGGTCAGGGCCTGGTCGATCAGCCAGTCGTGGCGGCCACGGCTGTAGGGTTCGAAGTAGGCGAACCAGGCATGGGTCTGGGTGGCTTCCAGGTTGAAGCGCAAGGCGTCGCCTTCGAAGATCGTCGGTACGCGAAACCAGTTCACATGGTCGTAGGAGGCCACTGCCTGGTAGCCGGTCCAGGCTTTGTTGTAGGAGGACTGGCTGGCGTTGGTCAGGCGAAACCAGTGTTCCTGGCCGACATGCAGGCCGCTGACCTTGAAATGAAACCACTGGAAGTGCGGGCTGCGGGTATCCGGGCGGATGGCCAGCAGTGCCTGCAACGGGTTGCTGATATCCAGTACGTCGATGTTGCCACTGTCGAAATCAGCGCAAATATCAAAAGAAGTGTGATTGCCCACGGTCATAATCGATTCCTTATCAGGATTGTTATGAGCGCTACTCTACACAGAAGGGGGGGTAAAAGAAGGGGGGCGTCGTCCTTGACGCAGACGAAGCTTAGTGGCTATGCGATTGATTCTCAAGCGCTACTTTTTGATTTGCGAGGCTTTTACGACGGGCGTTTGCTTGCAAAAGGACATTCTTTTGCTATCATCGCCGCCATTATTTTTTGCGACACCTACAGTCTTCATTAGCCTGAAGCCAAGCCAGAAAAACTGGCAAAAAAAAAGACCCGGCAAAAAGCCGGGTCAAAAACCGTGATTAGCCTGATGAGGAGATAATCCAAAGGTCCGACCTAAGGTCCTTTGGGCTATCGACTGATCTCGCGACCAGTTGCTTGCAATAATAATCATTATCATTTGCAAGTCAAATGTTTTTCCCCGCCTTCCGGAAAATATTTTTCCACTTCCGTTTTTTCCCGTCGCTGGCTTCACGTCCAGCCGTACGCAGGGCTTCAGTTCGACTCAACGCGCTGGCTTTCCAGTGATTTGTCCACCAGGGCCTTGGCCAGATCGATCATGTGCACCACTGAAAACGCCAGGTCGCGATTGGCTCCCCGCAGATTGTCCGCTGCATCGTAGGCGGTGGCCGCTGCACAGCGCAGCAGGTCGGAAGCGTGGATCATGGCTTCCTCGCTGCTCAGGCTGCGCCTGATTTCGAAGAACTTCTCTTCCTTGTCTGACTCGGTAATGGCCGGCTTCAAGTAATAGTCCATTGCGCGTCGGGCAGCCTGGCTGTCCTTGAGTGAGCTTAATGTGGTCTCTGTATCGAGTTCCGGCACGTCCTTGCTGCTTGTGTTCATGAAGTGTTCTGCCCTGTCTGAGAAAGGAAATAGGGGTAGGCCGATGTTAATACACATTGTAATTGTGACGGGATTTCAAATACTACAAGTTGTGTGTTGAGGCTGGAAATACACAACGTATTGTTCGGCCCATGGACAAATGGATCGAGTTGGTCAAAGCCAACATGAAAGGCCGCAAGGTCACACAGGAAAAGCTCGCCGAGCGCCTGGGCATGTCTCAAGGGGGGATCGGTCACTGGTTGAGCAAGCGCCGCCAACCGAAGATCGAAGACATGAACCGGGTGCTGGAAGAGATCGGCATGGGCTTTCTCGAAGTGGCCCTGGTGGTCCGCGAGAAACCCTTGCTAGGAGACGATGGCGAGCCCCTGGCAGACGGGCCTGCGCTGCTCAACAAGTACAACCCGTACTTCCGTTACCCGGTGAGCGATTGGCGGGTGGCCGGCGAGGTTCGCGAAGACGGGCAGCCTGCCTACGTGCCGGAGCGCTACGAGCTTTCCGACTATCAGGCCCGGGGCGCGGCATTCTGGCTGGTGGTGGTCGGCGACGCGATGATCGCTCCCAGCGGTCTGAGCATCAGCCAGGACATGCTGATCCTGGTGGATCCGGCGATTGGCGCCGAACCCGGGAAGTTGGTGGTTGTACAGTGTCCTGGTAGTGACGAGGCGATCTTCCGCAAGTTGGTGCAAGAGGGTGGTTTGCGTTACCTGGTTCCGCTCAATCCTACTTATCCGAAGATGCTCTACAGCGACAAGTGCCGGATTATTGGTGTAGTCGTACAAGCTACTGCGAAGTTTTAACTTTCCCTAGAAGCCCCTTCCTGCAAACAGAAAGGGGCTTTCTTACTTGGGAGTTATTCCAACTCCACCAATGCACTGCCTTCGCTGACCATTTCGCCTTCCTGGCAATACAGCGCCTTGATGACCCCGGCCTGGGGTGCACGAATGCTGTGCTCCATCTTCATGGCTTCCAGCACCACCAATTGCGTACCGGCCTCGACGCTTTGCCCCGGGCTGACCAATATCCGAACGATGCTGCCATTCATCGGCGCAGTCAGCCCGCCTTGCTGGCTATGGCTGGCTTCGGCCGCGGCAATCGGGTCATAGGCGCTGACGGCATGTGTGTCGCCCTGCCAGTTCAGGTACAGGGTGTCGCCGCGGCGGATGGCCCGGTGCTCGCGGCGCAGTCCTTGTTGCTCTGTCCATAGGTGCTCGCCCTGCAGCTCAAAGGCCGCAGTGCGAGCGCCAAGGCTGATGGCCTGATCCTGGCCGGCGCAGCTCAGGTGCAGGCTGGTTTGCGCTGGCAGGCCGTTGCGCCAGCCGTTGATGGCGGACCATGGCGAGTCGGGATCATCGCTTCGTGTGCGTGGCGGCCGGCTCTGGCTGAAGGCGTGGGCGGCGGCTTGCCAGAAGTCTGCACTCAGCTCGCCTGCGACTGGCAGCAACTGCTCCTGATAGCGAGGGATAAAGCCGGTATCCAGCTGCGCTTCGGCAAAGGCCGGGTGGGCAATGATGCGCCGTAGAAACGCCAGGTTGGTCTTCAGGCCACCGATGACGAACTCGTCGAGCATGCTCAGCAACCGCAGGCGCGCCTGCTCGCGGTCTTCGCCCCAGGCAATGAGCTTGCCCAGCATCGGGTCGTAGAAGGGCGAAACGCTGTCGCCTTCCTCGACACCGCTGTCCACCCGCCGACCGGGGCCTGCAACCGATTCGCGGTACAGCTCCAGGCGCCCGGTGGCCGGAAGAAAGTCGTTGGCCGGGTCTTCGGCATACAGCCGTACTTCGATCGCATGCCCGCGCAGTGGCACCTGCTCCTGGCTGATGGGCAGGGTTTCGCCGCGGGCCACGCGGATCTGCCAGGCCACCAGGTCCAGGCCAGTGATGGCCTCGGTGACCGGGTGTTCCACCTGCAATCGGGTGTTCATCTCCATGAAGAAGAACTCGCCACGGGCATCCAGGAGAAACTCCACGGTGCCGGCGCCCACATAGCCAATGGCCTGGGCCGCGCGCACCGCGGCTTGGCCCATGGCCTTGCGCAGTTCGGGGCTGAGGCCCGGGGCCGGAGCTTCCTCGACCACTTTCTGGTGGCGGCGCTGGATCGAACAGTCGCGTTCGTTGAGGTACAGGCAGTTGCCGTGCTGGTCGGCAAACACCTGGATCTCCACGTGCCGTGGCTTGAGTAGGTACTTTTCCACCAGCATCCGCGAATCGCCGAAGGACGACTGGGCTTCGCGCTGGGCCGAGGCCAGGGCTTCGGACAGTTGGCTGACGTCCTCGACGACTTTCATGCCCTTGCCGCCACCGCCCGCGGTGGCCTTGAGCAGCACCGGGTAGCCGATGCGTTCGGCGGCATTGCGGAAGGTTTCCAGGTCCTGGGCTTCACCGTGGTAACCCGGAACCAGGGGCACCCCGGCGGTTTCCATCAGCGCCTTGGCTGCCGACTTGCTGCCCATGGCGTCGATGGCCGCGGCAGGCGGGCCGAGGAAAATCAGCCCGGCGGCTTCGATGGCTCGGGCAAAACCGGCGTTCTCCGAGAGAAACCCATACCCGGGATGGATGGCCTGGGCGCCGCTGGCCCGGGCGGCGGCAATCAGCTTGTCGATCTGCAGGTAGCTGTCGGCAGCCTTGCTGCCGCCCAGGTCCACGCGGATATCCGCTTCACGGCTGTGCCGGGCGTCGCGGTCGGTAGCGCTGTGCACGGCCACGGTGGTCAGGCCCAGGGCCTTGGCGGTGCGCATCACCCGGCAGGCGATCTCGCCGCGGTTGGCCACCAGCAGGGTGTCTAGAACAGGGGCGCTCATCAACGGGACTCCTTGGACGTGGTCTCGGACTGCCAGCTGGGCGGGCGTTTTTCCAGGAATGCCCGCAGGCCTTCCTGGCCTTCGGCGCTGACCCGGATGCGGGCGATGGCGTTTTCGCAATAGCGACGCAGGGCGGTGGTCAACGCGCCGTTGCCCACTTCCCGCAGCAGGTCCTTGCTGGCGCGCATCGCCTGGGGACTGTTGAGCAGCAGATTGTCGACCCACTGCTGGACCTGTTGATCCAGCTCTGCGGCGGGATAGCTTTCTGCCAGGAGACCGATTTCCCGCGCCCGCTGGCCGCCAAAGCGTTCGGCGGTGAGGGCATAGCGGCGGGCAGCGCGTTCGCCGATGGCCTGGACCACGAACGGGCTGATGACCGCTGGTGCCAGGCCGATGCGCACTTCGGAGAGGCAGAATTGCGCCTCGTCACTGCCAATGGCCATGTCGCAGCAACTGATCAGGCCCAGGGCCCCGCCAAAGGCCGCGCCTTGCACCACCGCCAGGGTCGGGATCTTCAGCTTGGCCAGGTTGTACATCAGCTCCGCCAGTTCCCGGGCGTCGTCGAGGTTGGTGTGGTAGTCGAGCTCGGCCGATTGCTGCATCCAGGCCAGGTCGGCGCCGGCGCTGAAATGCCGGCCGCGCCCGCGCAGCAGCAGGAAGCGCAGGCTCGGGTCGCCCTGCACCTGATCCAGGGCGAGGATCAGTTCACGGATCATTTCGGCGTTGAAGGCGTTGTTCTTGTCTTCGCGGCTGAGCCACAGGGTGGCGAAGCCTCGAGGGTCACGCAGCAGTTCCAGGGTATTGAAGTCGCTCATGTTCTTCTCGCGCAGGATTACATGCGGAACACGCCGAAGCGGCTCTGTTCGATGGGGGCGTTGAGGGCCGCAGACAGGGCCAGGGCCAGTACGTCACGGGTTTGCGCCGGGTCGATGACGCCGTCATCCCAGAGCCGTGCGCTGGAGTAGTAGGGGTGCCCCTGATGCTCGTACTGGTCGAGGATCGGCTGCTTGATCTGGGCTTCCTGGGCGGCGTCGAAGCTTTGCCCGCCGCGCTCGGCCTGTTCGCGCTTGACCTGCACCAGGACTCCGGCGGCCTGCTCGGCCCCCATCACGCCGATGCGCGCGTTGGGCCACATCCACAGGAAGCGCGGGTCATAGGCCCGGCCGCACATGCCGTAGTTGCCGGCACCGAAACTGCCGCCGATGATCACCGTGAACTTCGGTACCTGGGCGCAGGCCACTGCGGTCACCAGCTTGGCGCCGTGCTTGGCGATGCCGCCAGCCTCATATTTCTGCCCCACCATGAAACCGGTGATGTTCTGCAGGAACAGCAGCGGAATCCCGCGCTGGCAGGCCAGTTCGATGAAGTGCGCGCCTTTTTGCGCGGCTTCGGCGAAGAGGATGCCGTTGTTGGCGAGGATGGCCACCGGGTAGCCGTGCAGGTGGGCGAAGCCGCAGACCAGGGTGGTGCCGAACAGGGCCTTGAACTCATCGAATACCGAACCGTCCACCAGCCGGGCGATGACTTCACGTACATCGAACGGCTGCTTGGGATCGGCCGGGACCACGCCATAGAGTTCGTCGCGGGCATACAGCGGAGCGATCGGCGTGCGTTGTTGCAATTGGCCCTGTTTATGCCAGTTGAGGTTGGCCACGCTGCGCCGGGCCAGGGCCAGGGCGTGTTCGTCGCTCTCGGCATAGTGGTCGGCGACCCCGGAAATCTTGCAATGCACATCGGCGCCGCCCAGGTCCTCGGCACTTACCACTTCGCCGGTAGCGGCTTTCACCAGGGGCGGGCCGGCGAGAAAGATAGTGGCTTGTTCACGGACCATGATGGCTTCGTCGGCCATGGCCGGAACATAGGCACCCCCGGCGGTGCAGGAGCCCATCACCACGGCGATCTGCGGGATGCCCTGGGCGCTCATGTTGGCCTGGTTGAAGAAGATCCGCCCGAAGTGCTCGCGGTCCGGGAACACTTCATCCTGGCGCGGCAGGTTGGCGCCGCCGGAGTCCACCAGGTAGATGCACGGCAGGCGGTTCTGCTGGGCGATGGTCTGCGCCCGCAGGTGCTTTTTCACCGTCAGCGGGTAATAGGAACCGCCTTTCACCGTGGCGTCGTTGGCCACGATCATGCATTCGACGCCTTCCACCCGGCCGATACCGGCAATCACGCCTGCGGCGGGTACGTCTTCGCCGTAGACCTCATAGGCGGCCAGGGCGCTGATTTCCAGGAACGGCGAGCCGGGGTCGAGCAGGCGGTTGATGCGCTCGCGGGGCAGCAGCTTGCCCCGCGAAGTGTGGCGCTCCTGGGCCTTGGCGCCGCCGCCTTGCTGGACCTGGGCGAGCAGGCTGTGCAAGGCGTCGACCTGGGCCAGCATCGCCTCGCTGTTGGCCACGAACTCCGCTGAGCGCGGGTTGAGCTGGGTATGCAAGATAGCCATGGACAGCTCCGTTAGCGGGTTTCGTTGAACAGTTCGCGACCGATCAGCATGCGGCGGATCTCGCTGGTGCCGGCGCCGATCTCGTAGAGCTTGGCGTCGCGCAGCAGGCGGCCGGCGGGGAATTCATTGATGTAGCCGTTGCCGCCGAGGATCTGGATTGCGTCGAGGGCCATCTGGGTCGCGCGCTCGGCGCTGTAGAGGATCACTCCGGCGGCATCCTTGCGGGTGGTTTCGCCGCGTTCGCAGGCTTGGGCCACCGCATACAGGTAGGCGCGGCTGGCGTTGAGCTGGGTGTACATGTCGGCGATCTTGCCCTGGATCAGCTGGAATTCGCCGATGCTCTGGCCGAACTGCTTGCGGTCGTGGATGTAGGGCACCACCAGGTCCATGCAGGCCTGCATGATCCCGGTGGGGCCGCCGGAGAGCACCACGCGCTCGTAGTCGAGGCCGCTCATCAGCACTTTGACGCCACCATTGAGCACGCCGAGGATGTTTTCCTCCGGCACTTCCACGTCATCGAAGAACAGCTCGCAGGTGTTGGAGCCGCGCATGCCCAGCTTGTCGAACTTGTTGCTGCGGCTGAAGCCTTTCCAGTCGCGCTCGACGATGAAGGCGGTGATGCCGTGGGGGCCTTTCTCCAGGTCGGTCTTGGCGTAGATCACGTAGGTGTTGGCATCGGGGCCGTTGGTGATCCAGGTCTTGCTGCCATTGAGCACGAAATGGTCGCCGCGTTTGTCGGCCCGCAGCTTCATCGACACCACGTCGGAGCCGGCATTGGGTTCGCTCATGGCCAGGGCGCCGATGTGTTCGCCGCTGATCAGCTTGGGCAGGTATTTGCTCTTCTGTTCGTGGTTGCCGTTGCGGTTGATCTGGTTCACGCAGAGGTTGGAGTGCGCGCCGTAGGACAGCGCCACCGAGGCCGAGCCGCGGCTGATCTCTTCCATGGCCACCACATGCGCCAGGTAACCCAGGCCGGCGCCACCGTATTCTTCCGCCACGGTAATGCCCAAGAGGCCCATGTCGCCGAATTTGCGCCACATGTCGGCGGGGAACAGGTTGTCGACATCGATCTGCGCTGCCCGGGGTGCCAGCTCCGCCTTGACGAAGGCCTGGACCTGTTGGCGCAGCATGTCGATGGTTTCACCGAGGGCGAAGTTCAGGGTCGGGTAACTCATGGCGGGGCACCTTCAAACTTGTTTTTATTGAGGGAACAGGATGTCGAGAGCGGCGCAGCCGGGCTCTCACCTTTACGTTAACGTAAACCTGCGACCGGTGGCTGTCAATCGCCCTTTACGTAAACGTCAACTTGCGCCAGAGTAGCGAGGCTTTCGATTGGAGCCAGGCTGTTTTGCACCTTTCGCCTGGCTCCTGCACACCCACTAATAAAGACAATAGGGGTCGTCATGGAACACTCGGGTTTCCAGCCGGATCGCAGTTACACCCGTGGTACGCAAGACCAGCCGCTGCTGGCGTTGACCATCGGCCAGGCTTTCGATAACACCGTCGCCGCCTATCCCCAGGGCGAGGCTCTGGTGGTGCGCCACCAGCAGCTGCGCTACACCTGGCAGCAACTGCGCGAAGCGGTCGACCTGCATGCCCGGGCGCTGCTGGCCCTGGGGCTCAAGACCGGCGATCGCCTGGGGATCTGGGCCCCCAACTGCGCCCAGTGGTGCATCGCCCAGTTCGCCAGCGCCAAGATCGGCGCGATTCTGGTGAACATCAATCCGGCCTACCGCAGTTCCGAGCTGGAGTATGTGCTCAGGCAGTCCGGCTGCCAGTGGCTGATCTGCGCCGGAGCCTTCAAGACGTCCGATTACCACGGCATGCTTCAGGGCCTGGTGCCCGAGCTGGCGGAACAGTCCATCGGCCAATTGCACAGCGAGCGGTTACCCGAGCTGCGCGGGGTGATCAGCCTGGATGCGCAGCCGCCGTCGGGTTTCCTGCCCTGGTCGCAGCTATCGGCGCTGGGAGCGGGGGCCACGGCCGAGCAGTTGCAGGCGCGCCAGGACAGCCTGGATTTCGACCAGCCGGTGAATATCCAGTACACCTCCGGCACCACCGGTTTCCCCAAGGGCGCGACCCTGAGCCACTACAACATCCTCAACAACGGTTACATGGTGGGGGAGAGCCTGGGCCTGACTGCTACCGACCGGCTGGTGATCCCGGTGCCGCTGTACCACTGCTTCGGCATGGTCATGGGCAACCTGGGGTGCATCACCCACGGCACCACCATGATCTATCCCAATGACGCCTTTGACCCGCTGCTGACCTTGACTGCGGTGGCCGAAGAGCGCGCCACCGGCCTGTACGGCGTACCCACGATGTTTATCGCTGTGCTCGATCAGCCCCGACGCAGCGAGTTCGACCTGTCGAGCCTGCGGACCGGGATCATGGCCGGGGCCACCTGCCCGATCGAGGTGATGCGCCGGGTGATCAGCGAAATGCACATGAGCGAAGTGCAGATCGCCTACGGCATGACCGAAACCAGCCCGGTGTCGCTGCAGACCGGGCCGGACGACGACCTGGAACTGCGGGTGACCACCGTGGGCCGGACCCAGCCGCACCTGGAGAGCAAGATCATCGACGAGGCCGGCAATGTGGTGCCCCGCGGCACCATCGGTGAGCTGTGCACCCGGGGCTACAGCGTCATGCTCGGTTACTGGAACAACCCTGAGGGCACCCGCGAGTCCATCGATCAGGCCGGCTGGATGCACACCGGTGACCTGGCCACCATGAACCAGCAGGGTTATGTGTGCATTGCCGGGCGCAACAAGGACATGATCATTCGCGGTGGCGAGAACATTTATCCGCGAGAGCTGGAAGAGTTCTTCTTCACCCATCCTGCGGTGGCCGATGTGCAGGTAATCGGCATCCCCTGCGACAGGTACGGCGAGGAGATCGTCGCCTGGATCAAGTTCCACCCCGGCCATTCGGCCAATGAGCTGGAGCTGCAGACCTGGTGCAAGGAGCGTATCGCGCACTTCAAGACGCCGCGTTACTTCAAGTTCGTTGAAGAGTTTCCCATGACCGTGACCGGTAAGATCCAGAAGTTCCGCATGCGCGAAATCAGCATCGAGGAGCTGCGTGAGCGCATGAACAAGGGGTGAACCCGGATGGAGCGTGCATCGGCGCCGGTGCACGCTTTATGGGCAGCAAAGAGGGATCGCAGAAAGCACAAAGGGGAGCCGAAGCTCCCCTTTAATTTTGTCGTTGCGTGCTCTTTTTTTATTATTGAGGGGCGGTCTATTGTTGTTTTTGGCAACCGTTGCCCTTTACTGCTGTTTTTGGCGATCCCCATCCGGGATCAAGAGCAAACGTATTTTTTTGAGCGCTGATTCAATGTGTCGCCAGGGCGATCCAACCAGTTCGGGAGCTACCTCAGGGTAGTTTTATTGTTCTCTGACCGGTTGCGGGTGGCTCTTGCAAGCCCTCCTGCACAGTGCATCCTCTCCAAAAAAATCTGTTAGCTGCGTCTCTGCCGTGTTGTTTTTGTTATCTCAGAGTCGTTACGTCTTATTTTTATTAGGTTTGCTGCTTTTTATTCTTGTTATGCCATAGAGATAGCAGAAGCCGTGCCAACTTTTTAAAGTCCTTTAAAATCAATGATTTGATAATTTTGTAGGACAATCTGTACCGCAACAAATTCGACAAACTGTTTCCGTGTTACTCGTTCCCGCCCCAGATCGGAGTGGCCGGTAACACCCGGCCGCACAATGCCTCAGCTGGCGTTACGCGCCTTGGCCACGCGGGAGCCGGAGGGGCGCCCCAGCACGTTGCAGATCTGCCGGCCGGCGTCGATCAGGCGGTCCATGTCGATACCGGTATGGATGCCCAGGCCATCGAGCAGGTAGAGCACGTCTTCGGTGGCGACGTTTCCGCTGGCGCCCTTGGCATAGGGGCAGCCGCCGAGGCCGGCGATGGAGCTGTCGAACACCGCGATGCCTTCCAGCAGGCTGGCGTAGACATTGGCCAGGGCCTGGCCGTAGGTGTCGTGGAAGTGCCCGGCGAGTTTTTCCCGTGGTACCTGGGCGCCCACCACCTCGAACATGCGCCGGGTGGCACCGGCGGTGCCGGTACCAATGGTGTCGCCCAGAGAGACCTCGTAACAGCCCATGTCATGCAGCTCGCGGGCGACCATGGCCACCTGTTCCGGGGCCACTTCACCTTCATAAGGGCAGCCCAGCACGCACGACACGTAACCGCGCACGCTGATGCCGTGCTGCTTGGCGGCGTCCATGATCGGCACGAAGCGTTCCAGGCTTTCGCTGATGGAGCAGTTGATGTTGCGCTGGGAGAAGGCTTGCGAGGCCGCGGCGAACACCGCCACTTCCTTGACCCCAGCCGCCAGGGCATCTTCGAAACCCCGCAGGTTGGGCGCCAGTGCGCCATAGACAACCCCGGGCTTGCGCTGGATACGGGCGAAGACCTCGGCTGAACCGGCCATCTGCGGCACCCATTTGGGAGACACGAAACTGCCGACTTCTATGTAGCCCAGGCCGGCGGCGGTGAGGGCATCCACCAATTGCACCTTGTCTTCGACGCTGATGGGCTGGGCTTCGTTCTGCAGGCCGTCGCGGGGGCCGACTTCGATCAGGCGTACATGGCTGGGGAGTGACATTCAGGTTCACCTTCTTATAGGGAGTAGCGGATACCGGCGCCCGGGCGCAGGTGTGCCGATGATTATCGGGCGGTGCTTTTCTGGTTCAGGATGGTCTGTTCCAGCGCCTGGGTGCAGCGCTCTTCGGCGGTGTCCAGTTCCAGCTTCATCTGTTCGATGTCGAGCAATTGCTGTTCGAGCTGTTCGCGACGCTCGGCGATTTTCGCCAGCATGCTGTGCAGCTGCTTCAGGTTGCCGCTGCTCGGGTCGTAGAGCTCGATCAGTTCGCGGCACTCGGCCAGGGAAAAGCCGATGCGCTTGCCCCGCAGGATAAGTTTCAGGCTGACCTTGTCCCGGGGCGAATAGATGCGCTCCTGGCCACGGCGTTCGGGAGCCAGCAGGCCCTGCTCTTCATAGAAGCGGATGGCCCGGGTGGTGATGTCGAGCTCGCGGGCGAGGTCGGAAATGCTGTAGGTCTGGCTGCTCATGGAGGCGCTCAAGAGGGGGCTTGGCGCTAAGCTAAAGGCAGGTTGACGTATACGTCAAGCAGTCCGAGCCGATCCCGTTCGCCGGCAAGCCGGCTCCTGCAGTGAGGGCTTGCCGGCGAAAGGGCTCAGGCGGTCTGCTGGTCGAGCTTCTTTTCGTAGGCCGTGACCTGCTGGCAGAGCTCGATCATCTGCTCGCGCATCCAGCGGTTGGCCGGGTCCTGGTCGGTGCTCTCGTGCCAGTACAGGTGGGTTTCCACCGGCGGGACATCATTGACCGGCAGGTTGAACGCGTGCAGTTCATGGCGACGGGCAAAGCGCTCCGGTACGGTCATCACCATGTCGGTCTGCTGCAGCACCTGGGAAGCCATCAGGTAATGCTGGGAGCGCAGGGCGATCTTGCGCTGGATACCCATCTTGCCCAGGGCCAGGTCGACATGCCCGAGGCCGCTGCGGCGGCTGGAGATATGGATGTGGGTCAGGGACAGGTAATCGTCCAGGCTGAATTTTTCCTTGCCCGCCAGCGGGTGGCCCTTGCGCATGGCGCACACATAGCGGTCTTCCATCAGCTTGACGTGACGCACCTGGGGGTCGGTATTGAGCGGTGCGTCGACGGCAAAGTCCAGGCGCCCGGCTGCCAGCTCCTTGGTGGTTTCCCGACGCTTGGAGAGAAAGCTTTCGATGATCACCGCCGGCGCCAGGCGCCGCAGGCGCTGGAACAGCGGTGGCAGGATCACCGCTTCGGTGAGGTCGGTCATGCTGATGCGGTAGGTCTTGACCGCTTGCAGGGGGTTGAAAATGCGACTTTCCTGGACCGAAACCCGCAGCAGCGACAGGGCATTGCGCACCGGCCCGATGATGTTCTGCGCCATGGGCGTGGGCACCATGCCCTGGGCTGTACGCACGAAGAGCGGGTCGTTGAAGGTCTCGCGCAGGCGTGCCAGGGCGTTGGATACCGCCGGTTGGGTGATGCCGACGATCTGCCCTGCGCGGGTCAGGTTGGCTTCGGTGTAGATCGCATCGAAAACGATGAAGAGGTTGAGATCGACCTTGCTCAGATTCATTGCGCTGCACTCTTATTGTTAGGGCCTGTGGGAGGGCTCGGAAGCCTGTCGGATCAGCCGATCATATATCGGTGATGAATGTTAATACACGCCGAGAATAGGCTAGGTAAATTTTCGTAGCTGATCTAGCATCGATTTCAGTCCTCCAACACCCGATCGTCACAAAGGTAGAGCTGCCCATGGAATTCGCCTATTCCCCCAAGGTTCAGGAACTGCGTGAGCGTGTCACCGCGTTCATGGATGCCTATGTTTATCCGGCTGAAGCGGTCTTCGAGCGTCAGGTTGCCGAAGGCGATCGCTGGCAGCCGACCGCCATCATGGAAGAGCTGAAACTCAAGGCCAAGGAGGCCGGGCTATGGAATTTGTTTCTGCCTGAGTCGGAGTTGGGGGCAGGCCTGACCAACCTTGAGTACGCGCCGCTGGCGGAAATCATGGGGCGGTCGTTGTTGGGCCCGGAACCCTTCAACTGCTCGGCACCGGATACCGGCAACATGGAAGTGCTGGTGCGCTACGCCAACGAAGAGCAGAAACAGCGCTGGCTGGAGCCATTGCTGCGTGGCGAGATCCGCTCCGCGTTCGCCATGACCGAGCCGGACGTGGCGTCCTCCGATGCCACCAACATGGCGGCCCGTGCGGTACGCGACGGCGACCAGTGGCTGATCAACGGCAAGAAATGGTGGACCTCGGGCGCCTGCGACCCACGCTGCAAGATCCTGATCTTCATGGGCCTGAGCAACCCGGATGCGCCGCGCCACCAACAGCATTCGATGATCCTGGTGCCGGTGGACACCCCCGGGGTGAAGATTGTTCGCCCGTTGCCGGTGTTCGGCTACGACGACGCACCCCATGGCCACGCCGAAGTGCTGTTCGACAACGTCCGGGTGCCCTACGAGAACGTGCTGCTGGGTGAGGGCCGTGGTTTCGAGATTGCCCAGGGCCGCCTTGGCCCGGGCCGGATCCACCACTGCATGCGTTCCATCGGCATGGCGGAGCGGGCGCTGGAACTGATGTGCAAGCGTTCGGTGAACCGTACTGCCTTTGGCAAGCCGCTGGCGCGCCTGGGGGGCAACATCGACAAGATCGCCGACTCGCGGATGGAGATCGACATGGCCCGGCTGCTGACGCTGAAGGCCGCGTACATGATGGACACCGTGGGCAACAAGGTGGCCAAGAGCGAGATTGCCCAGATCAAGGTCGTGGCGCCGAACGTGGCCCTGCGGGTGATCGACCGGGCGATCCAGATCCACGGCGGGGCCGGGGTCTCCAACGACTTCCCGCTGGCCTACATGTATGCGATGCAGCGTACCTTGCGCCTGGCCGACGGCCCGGATGAGGTGCACCGCGCGGCGATCGGCAAGTATGAAATCGGCAAGTATGTACCCAAGGAGCTGATGCGCAGCGGGCATTGAGGGCGATGCGGCCGGCCTGTCGAAAGGCCGGCCGCTGGGAGTTCAGTACACCCACACCTCCACGCGGCGGTTCTTGATCCGCCCTTCGTCGGCACTGTTGGCTGCTACCGGCAGCTCGGCGCCAAAGCCGCGAATCTCGCGAAACACCACGCCGCTCTTCACCAGTTCCCGGCGTACCGCCATGGCCCGCAGCTTGGACAGCAGGGCCGCGCGGGCCGGATCGTTCTTGGCGTCACCGAAGCCGGCCAGGGTCACCTGGCGGTTCATCTTGCCGTGCTGGCGCAGGTAATCCAGTACCCGATTGAGGTCCTGGCGGGCCTTGTTGTCCAGGCTGGCGCTGCCCTCCTCAAAACGAAAGTTGACCGTCAGGCGCTGCGCCTGGCGGGTGAGCGCCTGATAAGCCTCCGGCATCTGCGGGCCGGGAGCGACGCGCATGGCCTGCACGGTCTGGGCGATAAAGCCGTTGGCGGCGACGATGGCCTGGCCCTTGCTGCCCTGGGCAAAGCTCACCAGGGCATCGGCCCAGGGGTTCTGCCCATTGGGCGGCAGGTACAGGTACAGGCGCCGTGACAGCGGGTAATCCTCGGTAGCGATCAGGCTGTTGAGCGGCAGCATCGGCTGTGAGTCGCCGTCTACAATGGCCACCGCCTTGGCCTGGCGTACATAGGGCAGGCCGATGAAACCTATGCCCTGGGGGTCATGGCTGACTGCGTCGGACAACTGCTCGCTGGATTCGAAACGTTTCGCGCCGGGCCCCAGGGTCTTACCGCGACGGCTGAGTACCAGTTCCTTGAAGGTGTCGTAGGTGCCGGACTGATCATCCCGGGCATAGAGATGTACCGCGCCGCCAATGCCACCCAGTTCTTCCCAGGTCCTGGCTTCGCCGCTGAACAGCCGGGCCAGTTGCTCGGTGTTCAGTTGGTTCAGCGGGTTGTGCGGATGCAGGATGATTGCCAGCCCGTCGATGGCGATCACCTGTTCGGCGCTGGGGCTTTTCAGATCCCCCAGGCTTTCAAGGTCCACCAGCTCGCTGTCCTTGATCGGCCGTGAAGCGGCGGCCAGGTCGGCCCGGGCGGTTTTCAGAGCGGCAAAGCCGGTACTCGAACCGTGGGCGGCCACTTCCACCCGCACCGCTCGGCCCTGGGCGGTTTGCCCCACCACTTGTTGTTCATTGTCTTTGCCACTGGCGGTGATCCTGATATCGCGCAGGCCCTGTTCTTCCATCAGGCCCTTGACCAGGGCCGGGCCCAGCCGGGCGCCGATGGTATTGGAGCCTTGGATGCGCAGGACGGGCGCATTGTCCGGGGCTGAGGGCAGGGCGGCGAATACCGACCAGGGCAGGGCGTAGCAAACGAAACCGATCAGAAACAGGCTGATGGTCCGGCACCAGATATCTCGTTCGCTGACGGTGGAAGCGCGGGGCATGGCGGCACTGGCCTTCTATATAGAGGGAGGAGGTAAGTGCTGGGGACATTAAGTCAGGGAGGTGACAGGGATGTGACGGACGGGGCTATTTGCAGAGAAATGGCGAAAGTCCTACATCATAAATAGCTGTTTTCTCTAGATTTTTTGAGATTTGTCCTAAAGACCAACCCCGGAACGGTGCGTAGAGTGGGCAACTTTGTCTGGCGGGGATTGGGGCGACTGCCAACGCGTCATCCCCCGCGGATGCCTCGGCAGTGTTGAGCTGCTATTTCGTAGTGTGCAAAGGAGTTACAAATGAGTGCCTGGTTCGAGCTGAAGCAGTATGGCAGTGGTGCATGCAGATTCTTGCTGAAGACAAAGGAGGCGCAGACCATGCTTCAAAGCGACCGCTACCCTTGCCGGGACAGTGCCGAGGCGGCTCTCGGCCTGTTCCGCGCACACTGCGCTTCCCCGGAACGCTACGTCAAGAAAATTTCGTCGGGCGGCAAACCTTTTTTCAAGCTCAAGTCTGGTAAGGAAGTGATTCTGGTCAGCCACTTGTACGATTCGGAAGCCACCCTCGAGAGCGCCATCAGCGCTATCGCCAGTGCCGGTACCACGGAGCGGGTCGAGCACATACAGCTGTAACCGCAAAAAAAAAGCCCATCGGCAGATGGGCTTTTTTGTGCCTGTCGATCAGCCCAGTTCGAGCCAGATCGGCGCATGGTCCGAAGGTTTTTCCATGCCCCGCAGTTCATAGTCGACCCCAGCGTCCTTGACCCGTGGCAACAACCCCTGGGAAGCCATGATCAGGTCGATGCGCAGGCCGCGCTTGGGCTCATCCTCGAAGCCGCGGCTGCGGTAGTCGAACCAGCTGAAGCGGTCGTTCACCTCGGGGTTCAGGTGACGAAAGCTGTCCACCAGGCCCCAGTTCTTCAGGCGGGCCATCCACTCGCGCTCTTCCGGCAGGAAGCTGCATTTGCCGGTCTTCAGCCAGCGCTTGGCGTTCTCGGCGCCGATGCCAATGTCGCAATCTTCCGGGGAAATGTTCACATCGCCCATCACCACCAGGGGCTGGTCATTGCTGAAACGGCTTTCCAGCAGGTGCTGCAGATCCTGGTAGAAGCGCTCTTTGGCCGGGAATTTGGTGGGATGGTCGCGGCTTTCGCCCTGGGGGAAGTAGCCGTTCATGATGGTCACCGGGGTGCCGTTGGCATCGGCGAAGGTGCCCCAGATAAAGCGCCGCTGGGCGTCCTCGTCGTCACCTTCAAAGCCTTTATGCAGGGCCAACGGTGCCTGGCGCGAGAGCAGGGCTACGCCGTAATGGCCTTTCTGGCCGTGGTAATGCACGTGGTAGCCCAGGGCCTGGATGTCGGCAAGGGGGAACTGTTCGTCGGCGACCTTGGTTTCCTGCAGGCCGATCACGTCCGGCTGGTGTTTGTCGATCAGCGCCGCCAGCTGATGGGGGCGGGCACGCAGCCCGTTGATATTGAACGAGACGATTTTCATGGTCGGCGGTCCTGGCAAAACAGCGATGCTAGCTGACAACGCCCGGGCCGGCCAGCGTGGCGGCGTGGCGGATGCGCTGCTAATGTCCCAGGGGCGCGGGAACGATCAGCGGCGCGCAGGGCTCGTACTAACAAGAACGCGGCCATTTGAGCCGGGTCCAGGGGAGAGTGACCGTCATGCCTGATTCCTCCAATGTCATCGCCGATATTCACCAGCTCGACAGCGGCTATTCCCGCGAAGCGCGGTCGCTGCTGTATCAGGCCTACCGCCATGAGCCGACCTTCGGCTTCATTTTCGAAGCCGATCGCCCCGGCTACGAACAGCGGGTACGAGCCACAGTGCGCGAATTGGTGAAGCAGCATTTTCTTCAGGACCTGCCGGCCATCGGCCTGCTGGTCAATGACCGGCTGATCGGTATCGCCCTGATCGCGCCGCCGCAACGGCGCCTGGGCATCACCGAAAGTTGGGCCTGGCGCCTGCGCATGGTGCTCAGCACCGGGTTTCGCTGCACCCAGCGCTATCTGGAGTATCACCAGGCGGTGCAGGCCTGCCTGCCCAATGATGCGGTGCATGTGCTGCCGCTGCTGGGGGTGCATCCGCAGTTTCAGGGCCAGCATTTCGGCGAGCAATTGCTGGCGGCGGTGCACAACTGGTGCGCCGTGGACGAACATTCCCAGGGTGTGGTGCTGGACACCGGCAATCCGCGTTACCTGGAGTTCTACAAGCGTCAGGGCTATGAAGAGATCGGTGAGATTGCGGTGGGGCCGGTGCGTGAGCACGTATTTTTTCACCCCAACCCGCAGCACTTACAAAGAGCAACAGCCTGATATAGAACTTTCCGTGCACCTGAGCGCTCTATCGCCCTCCCAAGCTCGTGATAGCATCCGCGCCTATGAAGTTTCCAGGAAGATTTACCAGCGGCTTTTTGCTGTTGTTCACAAGCTGTGCGGCGCTGGCGCAGAGCGAATTGGATGTCAGGGTCAAGCCCGCCAATGACGAGTTGAAGGCCAATGTGGAGGGTTACATTGGCAGTGTCGGCGATCGCGATGAAGAAGCCCTGCTGCGGTTCAGCCGGGGCGCCGAGGAGCAGGCGAAGAAAGCCGCCCAGGCCCTGGGCTACTACCAACCGCATATCCAGAGTGAGGTGCGTGGCGGTGACAAACCGCGCCTGACGTTGCGGATCGACCCTGGCGAACCGGTGCACCTGCGCAACGTGACAGTCCGGGTCGAAGGCCCGGCGGCTTCCCTCAAGTCGTTTCGCCTTCCCGACGGCGACCAGCTCAAGCCTGGTGCCGTGCTCAATCATGGCCATTACGAAGACGCCAAGCGCCTGATCCAGAACCAGGCTTCGCGCTATGGCTTTTTCAGCGGGCGCTTTACCCAGCAGAAACTGTCGGTGGACCCCCAGGCAGGTGTCGCGGACATCGACCTGGTCTATGACAGTGGCCCGCGCTACGCGCTGGGCAAGGTCAGCTTTAGCGGCGACTCCCTGTTCGATGAAGACCTGTTGCGGCGCATGGTGCCGTTCAAGGCCGGCGCGCCCTACGACTCCGAACTGATTGCCGAACTCAACCAGGCCCTGCAGTCGAGCGGCTACTTCGAGGGCGTGCGGGTGGACGCCGCGCCTACTGCCGCCGAGCACGAGGTGATTCCGGTGGCGGTCCAGCTGGAAACCCGCAAGCCCCGGACCATGGGCCTCGGCCTCGGCTATTCCACCGACGTGGGGCCGCGGGTCAAGGCCAACTGGACCCGGCACTGGGTCAACCCCCAGGGCCACAGTTACGGCTGGGAGGCGGAAGTTTCTGCCCCGCGGCAGAACGTCGGCCTGTGGTACGACATTCCCCTGGACCCGCCTCTGACCGACAAGCTGCGGTTCGCCGGTGGTTACCAGAATGAAGAGATTGCCGGCACCGATACCCTGAGTAAGTTGCTCACCATCGGTCCCGAGTGGCACAGCAAGTTGCCCAGCGGCTGGCAGCGGGTACTGTCGCTTAAGTATCAGCGAGAGGAATATCGCCTCGGGGACGACTCGGGCCTGAGTAATCTGCTGATGCCTGGCCTGACTTATTCCTACCTGCGCAGCGACAATCGCATCGACCCGCATAACGGCTATCGCATTCAGTTCGACACCAAGCTGGCCAAGGAAGGGGTCGGTTCCGACACCAACCTGCTGTATGGCACGGTGCTGCTCAAGGGCCTGACCACGGTCTGGGACAATCACCGCTTTCTCGGGCGAGTGCAGTTCGGTGGCAGTGCAACCAATGGCTACAAGTCGATTCCGCCGTCCTTGCGCTTCTTTGCCGGTGGCGACCAGAGCGTTCGGGGCTACGACTATCAGACCCTGTCACCGGAAAACTCCGAAGGCGATCGCATCGGCGGCCGCTACATGGTGGCCGGTAGCGTCGAGTACCAGTATTCGATCGCCGAGAAATGGCGGATCGCGACCTTTGTCGACCAGGGCAACTCTTTCAACAAGCTGGAGCTGCCTAACCTCAAGACCGGGGTGGGCGTCGGCGTACGCTGGGTTTCGCCAGTGGGACCGATCCGGGTCGACCTGGCCCACGCGATGAATGACGATGGCGGCATCCGCTTGCACTTTTCCATGGGGCCAGAGCTTTGAAGCGTGGTTTGAAGATAACGCTGCTGGCGATTGTTGCGCTGGTGATCCTGATCATTCTGGCCGTGGCCAGCGTACTCGGAACCCAGGCTGGCAGCCGCTGGGCCCTGGCGCGAGTGCCGGGGCTGACCCTGGAAAATTTCGAGGGCCGCTTTGGCGGGCACTGGAGCGCCGATCATCTGCTCTGGCAACAGGAGGGCAACCGGGTCGAGCTCAATGCCGTGCAGTTCACCTGGTCGCCCGGCTGCCTGCTGCGCATGACCCTGTGCATCGAGCAGTTGGAAGCCGATCAGGTCAGCCTGCTGTTCCCTCCGAGCGGCGAAACCGAAACCAGTTCGGAGCCCATCAGCCTGCCGGAACTGAAGCTGCCGTTGGCCATCGAGTTGGGGCAAGTGCGTGTGGGCAGCCTGCTGTTCAATGGCAGTGAAGAACTCAAGACCCTGCAGCTGGCGGCGCACTGGACTGCCCAAGGCCTGCAGATCGACTCTTTGCACCTAAAGCGCGATGACCTGAGTCTGGACCTTTCCGGGCTGCTGCAACCCAGTGGCGACTGGCCCCTGACCGCCCAGGGCAACCTCGGCTTGCCCGCTCCCGGCGGTGGCCCCTGGTCCCTGGCGTTGAAGGTTGAAGGCGACCTGCTCAAGACTCTGCAGCTCAATGCCGACAGCCGTGGCTACCTGCAAGGGCAATTGAGCGGCCAGGTGCAGCCCCTGGTGGAGAACCTGCCAGCCCAGGTGCGAATCACTGCCGATGGGTTCAAGGCCAGCGCCGATCTGCCGGACACCCTGCAACTGGATCAGCTGGAGCTGACTGGCAAGGGCGACCTGAAAAGCGGCTACCAGCTCGCCGGCAAGGCCAGCCTGCCGGCGGAGCAGGGCCCGGTGGCCCTGTTGCTGCAAGGCAAGGTCGACGCCAAGGGCGCACAGATTGCCGCCCTAGACCTGAGCGCCAACGACAAGCAACACCTCAAGCTCAGTGGGCAACTGGACTGGAGCGAAGGTTTTGCCGCCGAGGCCAAGCTGGCCTGGCTGGACTTCCCCTGGCACCGTCTGTATCCGCTGATTGACGAGCCGGCGGTGCGGGTCCGCAGTTTTGATGCCGAAGTGGCTTACCGTGACGGTAACTACCTGGGCAACTTCAAGGGCGACCTGGACGGCCCGGCAGGCGCGTTCAGCCTGAGCAGCCCGTTCAGCGGCGACCTGACGAAAATCTATCTGCCGCAGTTCAAGCTGGCGGCGGGCCAGGGCAAGGCCGAGGGCCACCTGAACCTGCAGTTCGCCGACGGCATTGCCTGGGATACCGCCCTGGATCTGTCGGCCATCAACCCCGCGTACTGGGTGGCGGAGCTGCCCGGAACCCTGGCCGGCCCCCTGCGCAGCCAGGGCGAAATGAAGAACCAGCAACTCAAGCTCAATGCCAACCTCGACCTCAAGGGACGCTTGCGCGGACAGCCGGCGGTTCTCCAGGCCAAGGCCGACGGAGCGGACGAGCAATGGACCCTGGGCGCGCTGGACATCCGCCTGGGAGACAACCGGATCAACGGCTCCGGCAGCCTGCAACAGAAGATCACCGGCCAGCTGGATATCAAGATGCCGCGCCTGGGTCAGCTCTGGCCCGAGTTGCGTGGGCAGCTCAACGGTCGGCTGGACCTGGCCGGCACTCTCAAGGCGCCACAGGGCAAGCTGGACCTGGCTGGGCAGCAACTGGCCTTTGCCGAAAACCGCCTGCAGAACCTCAAGTTGGACGCCACTCTGGATGGCGCGCAAAAGGCCCAGGTGGACCTCAAGGGCAGCGGGATTCAACTGGGCGACACGCAGTTGGGGACCCTGACCCTGGCCGGCCAGGGCGACATCAAGAAACAGAAACTGCAACTGGACCTGCAAGGACCGCTGTTGAAACTGGCCCTGGGCCTGGATGGCGCCCTGGACCAGGGCAGCTGGCGCGGGCGCCTGGCCAGCGGCGATGTACAGACCGGCGGCCAGGACTGGAAGCTGCAGAACCCGGCCCGGCTTGAGCGGCTGGCCAACGGCACGCTGAACTTCGGTGCCCACTGCTGGGCCAGCGGCGATGCCAGCCTGTGCGGTGAAGACCAGCGGCTGATGCCGGACCCGAAACTGCGTTATCACCTCAAGCGTTTTCCCCTCGACAGCCTGGCGCAGTGGTTGCCCAAGGATTTCGCCTGGAAGGGCATGCTCAATGCCGATGTGCAATTGGACTTGCCGGCCAGCGGGCCCCAGGGCCAGATCATGCTGGACGCCAGCGGTGGTACCCTGCGGGTCAAGGAAAAGGACCAGTGGCTGGATTTCCCCTATCAGGCATTGAAGCTCAATACCCGACTCACCCCGAGGCGCATCGACACGCAGTTGCAGTTCGACGGCGGCAAACTGGGTGAGCTGATGCTCCAGGCGCAGATCAATCCCTTGCCGAAAAGCAAACCGCTGTCCGGTGATTTCCGCCTCAGCGGCCTGGATCTGTCCGTGGCGCGGCCGTTCGTGCCCATGGTGGAAAAGCTCAGCGGCAGCCTCAATGGCAGCGGTCGTTTGTCTGGCGGCCTGCTGGCGCCTCAGGTCAACGGCAACGTGCAGTTGTCCGGGGGCGAGGTGTCCGGCTCCGAGTTGCCCATCAGCCTTGAAGACCTGCAACTGAGCGCGCAGATCGCTGGCGAGAGCGTGCAGCTCAACGGCGGCTGGAAAAGCGGCAAGGCCGGGCAGGGCAGCCTCAATGGCAACATCGCTTGGGGCCGGGCGCTATTGGTGGACCTGAGCCTCAAGGGCACCCAACTGCCGGTGACGGTGGAGCCCTATGCGGCGCTGGAGGTGGCGCCGGACCTGAAGATCTCGCTGCAGGAGGAAAAGCTGGCGATTGCTGGCAAGGTGCTGATCCCCAAGGGCCAGATCACCGTGCGCGAATTGCCGCCCTCGACGGTCAAGGTCTCCGACGACACGGTGATCGTCGGCCAGCAGACCGACGACGGCAAAAAGCCCATGGCCATGGCCATGAACATCGATGTGGAGGTGGGCCAGGACAAGCTGGCCTTCAGCGGTTTCGGCCTGACTGCCAACCTGCAGGGGCACGTGCACATTGGTGACAATATGGATACCCGCGGTGAGCTGTGGCTCAACGACGGCCGCTATCGGGCCTACGGCCAGCGCTTGACCGTGCGTCGTGCGCGGCTGCTGTTTGCCGGCCCCATCGACCAGCCTTACCTGGACATCGAGGCCGTGCGCCAGACTGACGACGTGATTGCCGGCATCCGCCTGAGCGGCAGCGCCGAGCAACCGGCGACGCAGATATTTTCGGAACCGGCCATGAGCCAGGAACAGGCGCTGTCCTATCTGGTTCTGGGGCGCCCGCTGACGTCCACCGGTGAAGACAACAACATGCTGGCCCAGGCGGCTCTCGGGCTGGGGCTGATGGGCAGCTCGGAACTGACCGGAGGCATTGCCAAGAACCTGGGCATTCAAGACTTCCAACTCGATACCCAGGGCAGCGGCAACAACACCAGCGTGGTGGCCAGCGGCGCCATTTCCGAAAGGCTCAGCCTGCGCTATGGCGTCGGGGTCTTTGAGCCCGCCAGTACCATCGCTCTGCGTTACAAGCTGAGCAAGAAGGTCTATCTGGAAGCGGCGAGCGGTTTCGCCAGCTCCCTGGATATCTTTTACAAGCGCGATTTCTGAGGAATCAGGGGCGGCACACCAGGTTCGCCCGCTCATAGTTCAGCGCCTTGTCGCGTTCGGGCAAGGCATAAGGCGCTTCACACCTCTGGCCCTGCCAGTGGATAGTCAGGGTACCGGTGTCGGCTTCAACCAGTGCCAGAGCCTTGCCACCAGGGTCAGAGATCGCCAACTGTTTGCCAGTGCTGTCCTCGAGCGACGCGCCAAACGGAATCGGCTGGTGCTTGGCGTCGAACAGCGCAAACTGCACCCGCCGTCCGGTCTTGCTGGTGTAACGCGCCAGCACCACGGCACCACGACGTGGCACCACTTGCCGGGTCCCACTGTCGATCTCGATATCGGCGCCCAGGTCTCGAGTGTCGAGGTTGATCCAGTTCACGCGATAGGGCTGCGCATTGGGGATCACGGCGAAGCCGTTGCTGCCGGTCCTGGCTCCGGAGAAGCTGCCGATTTTCACCCCTTTCACCCCTTCTGCGCCTTCGACTTGCGCCAGCGCGAACGTTTCGCCCACGGTTTGTCCCAGGTTGATTCCGCCGGCATGGCCGACGATCGAACCCGACAGGTTAAGGTTTTGCGCGTTGTAACCGCGCCCCTGGCTGTAACCGGCGCTGATATCCATAAATGAGGTGCGGGTGCTGAGGTTGACTGAGCCGGAGCTGCCGCCGTTGCTGCTGTTGCCGGCTTGCACTGAGTAATAGGTTTCGCTGTCTTGCGCCAGATAGCCGTTGATGCCCATTTGCGTGGTATCGCTGGATTTCTGCGTGCTGGCCGAGACGAAGGCGCGGGGTGCACGAGGCTTGGAGCCCAGCGGGAACGATATGGACAGGTTCACCAGTGTGTCATTGTTCGCCGGCCCGTAGTTGCCGACATCCTTGGAGTAGGTGGCGCCGAGGTTGTAGCTCACATCGCCCCAATAGTTGCTGTAACCCGCCGACAGGCTTTGCGAGCCCCCGCGTCCCCAGTAACGCTGGTCGCTGGCGTTGATGTAGGCGCTGCCGTATCGCTGGTTTCGGCCCAGGCTCTGGTTGACGGTCAGGTCGGTACGGGTTTTCGAGTTGCCGATACGCTTCTGACCGTCGTTGCTCAGTTCCTCGACGTGCTCGGTGAGGGTGCGATAGCCCTCGGTCGAGTAGCGATAGGCGGCGAGGGTGAAGTTGGTGTCGGTGCCGGTGAACGTCTTCGCATACAGCGCGCGCAGGCTGTTGCCGGTGATGGTTTTGCCGAAAGTGCTGCTCATGGAGTGGGTCAAGTCCAGCGAGACGGCACCGATAGTTGTATTGCGGCCAGTCCCCACGGACAGCGCCTTGAAGTTTTCCGAGGCCTGCACCCCGACGATCCCGGACAAGTTACTGCTGATGCCGTATGCCAGGGTGCTGCTGACAAATTGCGGTGACTTCTGGTCAACGCTGTTGCTGTTGTACCGGCCGGCCGAGACGCTGTACTTCAACTGGCCCTCACGGACCATGATCGGCAGGCTGGAAAATGCCTGCACCGTCACCCGGCGGCGGCCATCGGCTTCGATAATCGTCACTTCCAGGTCGCCGTTGGAGCCGCTGGGGTAGATATCGCTGATCTCGAATGGCCCCGGCGGCACGTTGGCGGTGTAGAGGAGGTAGCTGTCCTGGCGAATCTCCACGGTGGCGCTGGACTGCGCAATGCCGCGAATGATTGGCGCATAACCGCGCTCGCTGTCGGCACGCATGCCGTCGTCGGACGCCAGTTTCAGGCCGCGATAGCGCACGCTGTCGAACAGGTCGGCATCTGAAAAAATATCCCCGGCGCTGAACTGGCCCTTCAGGGCAGTCACGTCATGTTGCAGATAGCTGCGGTTACTTTTGAATGTGCTGGGGCGGCCGGTGCTGCTGCTAAAGTTCGATTCGTTACGCAAGCGCCAGGCGCCGAGGTTGATGCCGTTGCGCAGGCCGATGTTGTTGGACAGGGTATTTTCACCCCGAGTGCCGTTGCGGCTGCTGCTCAACTGATAGTTGATGAATGCGGCGGGAACGCCTTCGTCCCATAGGGCCGAGTCGACATAACCACGTCGGCCACGCACCATGGCGCGTTGCGGAACACTGACGATCAAGCGCAGACGGGGTACGTCGTAACGCACGCTGGCGTGATCGATCAAGGCGGGCAAGTCCAGGCAGGCATCGGGATCATCGCTGCTCAGTTTGCCGCTGGCTTGCAGCTTGCCGATGTCGACCCCCAGTTGCTGCACTATTTCCAGAGTCAGGCAGGCCTCGACCTTGCTCGTGCCGGGAGGGCGACGAAAATCGATGTCGCGGCGGCCGACCAGCGTTTCGTTGCCGTACAGGTCCACCCGATAGATGCCGGGCAGCACACGACTGCTGGCGAGCAATGGTTGCAGATCCACAGAAGATGGTGCGCCTAGGAGAAACGAGGTATTGAACTGTTCATCGTCATCGGCTACGCAGGTGGTGCTGAATAAAAGAACAATCGAAAATGGCGCCCATCTGTCGCGCTTGAGTAAAAACATGCAGGAACCCCATATCACCTCCGATACGAACTAACGGAGCGAAGAGAAATACAGTGGAAGTTCAGCCGTCACAGCGGCGCTTAAGTTATGGGGTTTGTTTATTCAAACTGGCTCGGGTATCGGCACTGTTGGAAATTTGTGCTCCATAACGATCTTGTGCGCCATAATCATTAATGCTTTTGAATAAAAGACGGGCTGTATTGGCGTTGTGAAGTTGTTTAAGGGGGAAGCTTTTTTGCTCGCCGGGGGCAATCATCATTGATTCAACGGGTTGCTCACTGACGGTGCCGGATTGAAGTGTGATTTCGGCAATCGACACGTGATACCGGCCAGGGTTGTTCACCACCAACAGGTGCTTGCCGGCTTGTTCTGTCAGGCGCCAGGTCAGTTCGCTCGGTGCCAGATAGGCGTTGTTTTTCAGGCCTGCCGGGCGGAAGAACACCTTGATGCGCTGACGCACGGCCAGTTGCAAGGTGTTCTTGGATTTCGCCGCTTGAGGGATCTCTTGCACATTGAGCCACACCACCGACTCGCGGTCGGATGGCATGCCCGTGCCTTCGTAGATCACCCGCAATATTTGCTGTTCGTCGCCGCTGACGCGCACCAGTGGCGGCGTGACGGCAAAGGGTACTGCTGCGGTTTCGCTGGAGTCGGTGTCGATCCACGACTGGATCAACACGTCTTCACCGCTGTTGCGCACGGTGATTCCGGCCTCCTTGTGCTGGCCGTCGAAAATCAGCCGGGTGCTGCTCAAGGAAATTCCGGCCATGGCCTGATTGACCATGAACAGGCTCAGCAGGCCTGCACAAAAGGATAGTGAGTGACGATAAAACATGAGGGCTACCGCGCAAGTGAATGAGGATGCGGGGCCGACCGGCCCCGCACCGGGCTTGTGTGTTCGCGCGGATTATTCGTATTGCAGCGTGAACGGTAGGGTGGCGTCGCCACGACCGGCAACAGCCTGTGCCGGAGTGCCGGTGGTTACGTAGGCTGCGGAGAATTTGAGGGTGGCGTTGCTGTCTTGCAGAGAGTTTTCGATCTTTGCGGTGCTTGCCGTGCGGAGGTCGATCACCTCGCCATTGGAGTCAAGCAGCGCAATGCCGATACCTTTCGCAGCCCCCAGACCGTCAATCAGACGAAGCACCTTGGTACCGGGCACGAGACCCGAACCTGCGCCCGAGGTTGGTTTGAAGATCATTGCGACCTTAGTACCGGCGTTGCAGTTGATCTTCATGCTGAAGTTTTCGACGTTCAGTGTGCCGTTGCCTTTAGGCGCGCTGGGAGTGCCCATGTCTTTGATCGACACTTCGCCCATTTCGACCGCGATGGTTTTACCCTTGCCAGCACCCTCAACGGAGCAGGCGTCATTGTTGATGGTGCCGGTGAAGTTGATAGTGCCACTACCGGCCTGGATGGGGTTAGCGGGTGTAGTAACGGGGGGAGTAACGGGCTCCTCTGCCAAGGCATTGCCAGCGGCGGCGATGATTGAAAGGGCGAGAAGTGCGCGAGTTAGCTTTTTCATGTTGTTTTCCAGTGGTTAGGTTTAAAACAACAACACGATATAACGCGATTTTTTGGTGGTACATCAGACGATTCCTAGAAGTTAATTGCAGCTGGAATGTAGTTGTCTATTGGTTTGAGTTTTTTCTAGTTATGTTAGTAATCCAGAAGTGTATGGTTGCTGTTGACACCAAGTTTGCTCGTGGCAAGAGTTTTTTGAATGCTTGTTATCTTTTCGCTCTTAAGTCAATTGTTGCTGACTCCCACTCCCGGAACAAATCAACGCACTATTTTATGTTCCTTTAGCAACAAATGAGTAAAACGCTCGGCACTGCTGCGCACCGGCTTGCCACGATCTCTTGCAGGCGCGTCAGGCTCAGCGGGTTGGAAATTATCGTCAGCGCCAGCACCAGCACGTTGGGGAAGTGCCGCGTCAGGTATTCCATCAGCGCGCAAGCATTGGCCACGCTCAACCAGCTCTCGTACCCCCCAGGACGATGGGGTGGTCATTGGCAATGGCAACCTTGAGGGTTTCCATGGCTGATTATCCGCATTGAAATTATTCAAGGGTGTCCAGCAGGTCTTTCAATCGAGCCAGATTCTGGCGCACCTCCAGGTCCAGGGGGCTGGTCACGCTCATGCCGTTCAGGCGACACTCCAGCTCGACGAAGGTTGTGGCCAGTTCCTCGAGCTGTACCGCCGCACCCAATGCACCGGCCATGCTGTGCAGCTGTTGCGCCACGCGATGGGCATCGGCGTTGTCCAGTGCCGTCAGCGTGACCTGCATGTCCTGGCGTAGCGTCGTGACAAAGAGTTCGCGCATGTTCGGTGACAGCTTTAGAGGCGCAACGCTGGTCGCCGGTAGGGCGATTTTGCAATGTCTTTCCAGGTGCGCGCGCAGGGTGGCGAGGTTCAGCGGCTTGACCATCCAGGCGTTCATGCCGACGCTAGCGCAGCGCTCGCCTTCTTCGCGCAAGGCGTTGGCGGTGACGCCGATAATCGGCAAGGCCTGATCCAGTTGTCGCAACGCCGTGGTCAATTGGTAGCCGTTCATGACCGGCATATTGACGTCGGTCAGCAGCAGATCGAAACGTCCGGGCGACCACTGCGCCAGGGCAAGCTCGCCATTGGCCGCGACGACCACCGAGCAGCCCAGCACTTCCAGTTGCTCCTTGATGATCGCCGAGTTGATCACATTGTCTTCCGCCACCAGCACTTGCAGATTCAACTGCCGGGGGGTATCCGGCGACGAAGGTTGGCTGTCGGTGCTGGCGCCGTGCTGGGCCTGGTAAATCGCCCAGGCGATCGCGCGGACATCATGGGCGTCGACTTCTCGGACGGTACCGCGTAATTGCGAAGGGTTGGGGCCATCCGCCGTGGCGACGACCTTCGGACCCGGCCAGGCCGCGGTATTGGCCAGCGAGCAAAGCTCTACCAGCAGTGCCGATGACACTGGTGTACCGGCCGTCAGCGGGTGGCAGTCGAGGCCAAAACGCTTGAGCCAGGCCATCAGGTGTTGGGCCTGTTCAGCGACCTTTGCACGCACATAGACGGCGGCGCTGCCGGGGCCGAACACAGGGCAATCGGCCAGCTCACCGGGTGCGTGTTCCAGCGAGAGTTGAAGGATGAAACTGCTGCCGAGCCCGGGCTCGCTGACCACGTTCAACTGGCCCGCCATCAACTCGCACAGCCATTTGCAAATGGCCAGTCCCAATCCGGCACCGGCTTGCGCGTTGGCGTCGTTGACCTGATAGAAAGGGTCGAACAGTTGCTGTTGTTGCGCCTGGGTAATCCCCTTTCCCGAATCGCTGACTTGCCATTGCACATGGGCGCGGCCGTCGTCGCTTTCCAGCAACTGAACCCGCAGCACCACGCGACCGTTATCGGTGAACTTGATGGCGTTGCTCAGCAAGTTGTTGAGGATCTGGCGAATCCGTATCGGGTCACCGCGCAACCGGTCCGGCAGCGCCGGGTCGATGCAGGCATAGAGCAGCAGGCCCTTGGATCGGGCGAAGGCGCTGTAGGTGCGCACGGTGTCTTCGGTCAGCTCCAGCGGGCAGAAATCCTCAAGTTCGAGGGTCATCTGTCCGGCTTCGATTTTCGACACATCCAGTACATCGCTGACCAGTTGGAACAACGTGGCGGAGGAGCGCTGGATGGTGTGCAGGTAATCCTGCTGGCGCGGGGCGAGCGAGGTCAGGCCAAGCAGCTCCAGAGTTCCCAGCACGCCGTACAGGGGAGTACGGATCTCGTGGCTCATGGTGGCGAGGAAACGGCTTTTGGCCTGGTTTGCCGAGTCGGCGGCCTGGCGCGCCTCTTCCAGTGCCGCTGCATCTTCGACATGCCGGGTCACGTCATGCAACGCACATAACCAGGCGTCCTGGCCCTGATAGCGGGTGGGCACGAAGGCAACATGCAAGTGGCGCCCATTGATTTCAAGATCGGCATGACCGGGGCCCGTAAGGGGCGTGAGCAAGCTCATCAGTTGGCCGTTGTCGTGCCATTGCTGGGCGCGCTGGTTTTCCAGCAGCACCTGGTGATCGCTGCGGCGAATCACGCACAGGCCGGTCGGCGCCGTATCGATCACCGTGCGGCTGAATGCCTCGCTTTCAGCGATGCTGGCGTGGGCGCTCTGCGCGGGCAGGATGACCCGGGCCTGGTACCAGCGATTGATCGCCCGACTGCAACCGAGCAGCGCAAGCACCAGCGCGACCAGGCCAAGCAATGGCCACAGCGCGTAATCGAGGAAGCTGCGCAGGCTGATGAAGTAGATCGCCGTCCAGTGATGCTCCCCGGGGCTGCTCAGTTTGAACACCAGGCCGTCGCGGTTGAAGTTCACCCCTTCATCCAGCACCTCGCCGGGTTTCAGAGCTCCGGTCAATACCACGCCACGAGGGGTGATCAAGGTGAAGTCATCGTAGATCGACCACTGCATCAACCGCTCGATGTTGTTGACCTGAGACAGGTTCATCAGCGAGCCCAGCACCACCCAGGTATCGGCGCCCTCGACGGTCAATGCGGTTTTCGCCAGGTTGATACTCACGTACGCCAGCAGGGTGGGGGCGCTCTTGTCGTCATTGGAAGAGACATAGGGTTCCCAGTGCACCTGAAAATCTGGCAATGGTGAGTTCTGCCCGCGCAGGCGCTTGTTCAAACGGGTCATGGCATCGATCAGATCGCCCATAGGCATTGGTACCCGTCCCGGACCGCGCAAACGCCCGGTGGAGGGTACGGCAAGGTCAAAATTGTCGGGGCCATTGATCAGGGCGACTTGGGGCGACTGATAGTGCGAGGCCGACCAGAACGCACTGTAATAGGCCGCCAAATGGGTACCCAGCGCAAAGATCTTCGGGTATTGGCTGGGGGCAATCCTGTCCGTATTGATCTTCAAGCTATAGGGCAGCGAAAACGGCAGGCCGCGGCCCTCGTAAATATTCGGCCCTTCATCGGGCAGGGGTTTTTGTGAGTAGGGTGGCAACATGAGACTGGGCAGCCGTTCGCTCTTGACGCTTTCCCGGGCGATATCCTGCAGGAACACTTCCTGTTCGTGGACATTCTCCATCAGCCGAGCGAAGTGAAACTGCAAGGTTTCGCGCCGCTCTTCGATCATGCGCGTCACCCCCACATAGCTGATGCCCAGCAACAGCAACAACAGGGCTCCGAGCACCAGCAGGCTCTTGTTCAGGCGCGAGGAACTGCTGGCGAGTTTCTCCAGAAGGGCATTGGGATGTGGCATTAGAGGACCTGGGTAGCAGTGATGAGAGAGCCGTTGGACACAGTGACCACGATGGCAAGTGACGGGCCTAGACACCCGCTTGCCAATCCATACGCGTTTGTCGGCCCGCCATGGGACAGCAACGGCTGGAATTGATCCGAAGATATGGCGTGAAAGATCAGGAAACCCTGAATCTGAGTGCAGTCGATTTTACGCAACAGATCAAGTTCTTGCGCGGTCTCCAAGCTTCCCGTCACCACCGTTAGACCAACGGGGGACCGAGCCTGGCAATGCAGGTCGGCGCCTGCGTCAGTTCCTCGTTGGCGCTGCAGTCGTGCACCTGTATGCGCTCGATCTTCAACTCGCTGAAGGGGGGGATGCCGGGAGCACGTGCGAGCCATGGCCTTTGTCGAAGTCATCGTGGAATAGGGCAATCCCGTTGATTCACAGGCGGCAGGCAGAGGCATGAAGACTACTAATCGTCAGCGGGTTGGTGATGACGCCCGCCTGTTCAGCATAAAGACCCAGTCCATTGGTCAACTAATTACAAAGCAACCTAACTATTGCGTTGACATTCGCTGCCTAGGCAGTAACATCTCGACATATATTCACTGCCTAGGCAGTTATTAGGTGAGCACATGAAGCATTTCACCCCGGACGAATTCAAAACCTGCCATCTCGGCCTGTTGCTGGGCCGCGCCGCATTGCTCAAGGACCGGATCATCGACACCCACATGGAACCCCACGGCATCACTGCCGCGCAGTTCAAAGTGTTGATCATCATGGCCCAGTTCGGCGTCGATACCCCGGCCGAGCTGTGCCGGCACCTGTCGCTGGACAGCGGTTCGATGACACGCATGCTCGATCGTCTGGAGCAAAAGGGCTTCCTGGCTCGCCAACGCAGCGAAGGTGATCGCCGCCAAGTACAACTGACCCTGACCGAACAGGGCCAGCAGTTGACGGATCGGCTGCCGCAGATCGGCGCCGACGCGATGAATGAACTGGCTGGCGCGATCTCCCCGGACGAGTTGAAGACCCTGGAATACATCCTCAAGAAAATCCTGCTGGCCGCCGGTGACCCGATCACCATCCAGCGCTTAGGTGAACACAATGAGCAGTAAAACCTTGCGCAGCAGCCTGACGCTGGTGCTGTCGGCGATGATCCTTGCCGGATGCGCCAATTACAGCGGCCTCGATACCCAAGGCAAAAATCTCGACGCGAAAAGCCTGAAGGCCGGCCAATCCCTCAACGGTGTGACCCTGTCGCCTGCGGCATGGCCGAAAAGCGACTGGTGGACCAGCCTCGGCGATCCACAGCTTGACGGTTTGATCCGCGAAGCCCTGCGCGACAGCCCGGACATGCAGATTGCCGCCGCCCGCGCCCATCAGGCCAGCGCTGCCGCGTATGCCGCCGATGCCGAACGCTATCCGACCCTCGACGCTAGCGCCGGCATCAGCCGTTCGCGCCTGGCCAAGGATCAGGATCCGCTGGGGCAGGGCGATGCCTACGCCACCGTGCGTAACATCAGCGCTGGCTTCAATTACAACTTCGACCTGTGGGGCGGCCAGCGTGATGCCTGGGAAGCCGCACTCGGCCAGGCGCGTGCTGCTGAAGTTGACCGTCAGGCCGCGCAATTGACCCTCGCCGCCGATGTGGCCCGGGCCTACAGCGATCTGGGGCAAGCGCACATCGTCTATGACCTGGCCAGCGACGACCTCAAGCGCACCAGACAAATGCTCGATCTGAGCCAGCGTCGCTTGAGCGCCGGGATCGACAGCCAGTACCAGTTCCAGCAAACCCAGAGTCTGGAAGCCAGTTCCGAAGCCAGCCTGATCGACGCCGAAAAACGTCTGAGCAGTGCGAAAATCGCCCTGGCCGTGCTGCTCGGCAAAGGCCCGGATCGCGGCAGTGAAATCGCCCGGCCCAAAGTATTGCAAGCCAGCGCCGTGGCTGTGCCCTCGGTTCTTCCGGCAGAGCTGCTTGGCCGTCGCCCGGACCTGGTCGCCGCCCGCTGGCGTGTAGAGGCCGCGAGCAAAGACATCGATTCGGCGAAAACCCGCTTCTATCCCAACCTGAACCTTACGGCGTCCGCCGGTGCCGAATCCTTGTTGGGTGACGCAATGTTTGGTTCGGCCAGTCGCTTCTTCAGCATCGCCCCGACCATTTCGCTGCCGATCTTCGATGGTGGGCGCCTGCGCGCCAACCTCGATTCGCGTGACGCCGATTACGATCTGGCGGTGGCGCAGTACAACAAAAGCCTGGTGAAAGCGCTGGGTGATGTCAGCGACACGATCAACCAGTTGCGTGACATCGGCCGGCAAATCGGCGCGCAACAGCACGCCACCGATATTGCTCAGGATTCCTATAACACCGTGGTCCAGCGTTACGGTTCCGGCATCGGCAACTACCTGGACGTGCTCAGCATCGAGCAGCAACTGCTGCAGGCCCAACGTCAGTTGGCCAACCTCAATGCCGAGCAGATCGATCTGTCGATTCAACTGATGCAAGCGCTGGGCGGGGGCTTTCAGGGCGAGACCCTGAGCGCAGCCAACGCCATTCCAGCCACGCCGCACAACTAATTCAGGTATTTGTCATGGCCACTGCCGAAAACACCCAAGCTCAAGACAACTCGCAAGACACCGGCAATCCGCGCAAGCGCAAAGTGATGCTGCTGGTGCTGGCCATCGTTGTAGCCCTCACCGCTGCCGGTGTCTGGGCTTATCACGAATTCATCGGGCGCTGGAATGAGAGCACCGATGACGCCTACGTCAACGGCAACGTCGTTGAAATCACTCCGCTGGTGACCGGTACCGTGGTCAGCATCGGCGCCGACGATGGTGACCTGGTCCACGAAGGTCAGGTGCTGATCAACTTCGACCCCAACGATGCCGAAGTCGGTCTGCAAAGTGCCCAGGCGAAACTGGCGCGTACCGTGCGTCAGGTTCGCGGCTTGTACAGCAATGTCGACGGCATGAAAGCCCAGGTCAACGCGCAACAGGCCGAAGTGCAGAAGGCTCAGGACAACTTCAACCGCCGGAAAAACCTTGCCGCTGGCGGCGCGATTTCCCAGGAAGAACTGTCCCACGCCCGCGACGACCTGACCTCGGCGCAAAACGCCCTGGCCAACGCCAAGCAGCAGTTGAAAACCACCAGTGCACTGGTCGATGACACCGTGGTCTCGTCGCACCCGGACGTGATGTCGGCGGCTGCGGATCTGCGCCAGGCCTACCTGACCAATGCGCGCAGCACCCTGATCGCGCCGGTCACCGGTTACGTTGCCAAACGCACCGTGCAGCTCGGCCAGCGAGTGCAACCGGGTACGGCGTTGATGGCGGTGATCCCGCTGGATCAACTGTGGATCGATGCCAACTTCAAGGAAACCCAATTGCGTGACATGCGCATCGGCCAGCCTGTGGACATCGAGTCCGACATCTACGGCAGCAGCGTGAAATACAGTGGCACCGTCGACAGCCTCGGCGCCGGCACCGGCAGCGCGTTTGCTCTGTTGCCCGCGCAGAACGCCACCGGTAACTGGATCAAGATCGTGCAGCGTGTGCCGGTACGGATTCACATCAACGCCGAAGAACTGGCCAAGCACCCATTGCGGGTTGGGCTGTCGACCAATGTTGAAGTGAACCTGCATGACCAGAGCGGCCCGGTACTGGCGCAGCAACCGCAGCAAAAGGCTTCGTTCAGCACCAACGTCTACGACCGGCAGTTGGCCGAAGCCGACGCGATGATCGCTCAGCTGATCCATGACAACAGCGCTGTGGTCAGCAAAACCGCGCAACGCTGATTCGCCACTGACCCTGTGGGTGCGAGCATGCTCGCCCCGCAGGGGCGCAGCGCCACCCCGGTTCCAAAGGATTCGCGATGAGCAATAACGCTTCTTTCACGCCGCCCAGCCTGTTGCTCAGCACCATCGGCCTGTCGCTGGCGACCTTCATGCAGGTGCTCGACACCACCATCGCCAACGTGGCGTTGCCGACGATTTCCGGCAACCTTGGTGTGAGTTCGGAGCAGGGCACGTGGGTGATTACCTCGTTTGCCGTGAGCAATGCGATTGCGTTGCCGCTGACCGGCTGGCTCAGCCGGCGCTTTGGCGAGGTAAAACTGTTTCTCTGGGCGACGATGCTGTTTGTGCTGGCCTCGTTTCTCTGCGGCATCTCGACCTCGATGCCTGAGCTGATCGGCTTTCGTGTGCTGCAAGGCCTGGTGGCCGGGCCGTTGTACCCGATGACGCAAACCCTGCTGATCGCCGTTTATCCACCCGCCAGGCGCGGCATGGCTCTGGCATTGCTGGCAATGGTCACGGTGGTGGCGCCGATTGCTGGTCCCATTCTTGGCGGCTGGATCACCGACAGTTACAGCTGGCCGTGGATTTTCTTCATCAACGTTCCGATCGGCATTTTTGCGGTGATGGTGGTGCGTTCGCAGCTGGCCAAGCGCCCGGTGGTCACCAGCCGTCAGCCGATGGACTACGTCGGGCTGATTTCGCTGGTCATTGGCGTCGGCGCGTTGCAGGTGATCCTCGACAAGGGCAATGACCTGGACTGGTTCGAGTCGAACTTCATCATCATCGGTGCGGCGATTTCGGTGATCGCGCTGGCGGTGTTCATCATCTGGGAAATGACCGACCAGCATCCGGTGGTCAACCTGCGGCTGTTCGCGCACCGCAACTTCCGCATTGGCACGATAGTGCTGGTGCTGGGTTACGCCGGGTTCTTCGGTATTAACCTGATCCTGCCGCAATGGTTGCAGACCCAGATGGGCTACACCGCGACATGGGCCGGGCTGGCGGTGGCACCGATCGGCATCCTGCCGGTGCTGTTGTCACCCTTTGTTGGCAAGTACGCGAACAAGTTCGACCTGCGCCTGCTGGCCGGGCTGGCATTCCTGGCCATTGGCCTGAGCTGCTTCATGCGTGCCGGTTTCACCAATGAAGTGGACTTCCAGCACATCGCCCTGGTGCAATTGTTCATGGGCATCGGCGTGGCGCTGTTCTTCATGCCGACCCTGAGCATCCTGATGTCCGACCTGCCACCGCACCAGATCGCCGACGGCGCTGGCCTGGCAACCTTCCTGCGGACTCTGGGGGGCAGTTTTGCGGCGTCGCTGACCACCTGGATCTGGATTCGCCGGGCAGACCAGCATCACGCTTACATGAGCGAAAGCATGAGCATCTTCGATTCGGTCACCCGGGATGCGCTGAACAATCTCGGAGGCGCGAGCACCAAGGCTTACGCGCAGCTGGATCAAGTCCTGACCAGCCAGGCATACATGCTCTCGACCGTGGACTACTTCACCTTGCTGGGCTGGGGCTTCATGGGACTGATTCTGCTGGTCTGGCTGGCCAAGCCGCCATTCGCTGCCAAGGCCGGCCCAGCCGCGGCGGGGCATTGATGCCTTTCGTCGCAGGCGCTGGCGTCCGAAAGGGTCATGCAAGGCTTGCTGGCCCCTTCGCCGGCAAGCCGGCTCTTACGGTAGGGCATTTGTTGTAGGAGCGGGCTTGTAGTGGTCCAGCTTTTTTGGACCACTCTGTAGGAGCATTAGGCCGCCAGCCTTTCAAAAGCAGCGGGCGGCAGATCGTTTGAGGCGCTGTGGCAACGCCGATGGTTGTAATGGGCAATGAAATCCATCACATCCTTCTGCGCCTCGAAATGATTCTGGTAGCCATTTTCAGGCGACCAGTCGTGTTTCAGTGTCCGGAAATAACGCTCCACCACCGCGTTGTCCCAGCAGTTTGCGCGTCGACTCATGCTCTGCACGATCTGCTTCTCAGCCAGGTATTCGACAAAGCGATCCGCGGTGTATTGGCAGCCCTGGTCCGAGTGGAATACCAGCGCTGAACCAGGTCGACGTATGCCAACAGCCAGCCGCAACGCCTTGAGCGACAGCTCGGCATCGGCGGTCCTGGAAAAGGCCCAGCCGACGATCCGACGTGAAAACAGATCCATCACGATTGCCAGGTACAGCCAGCTTCCACCGACGCGAATATAAGTGATGTCTCCGGCCCAAAACGTATTGGGCGATGCAGGATTAAAGCGACGATCAAGGACATTGGCTGCGGTATTGCTGGGCTTTCCGGTCCGACGATAGTGAGCGTAACGGGCTCGTCGTCTGACCAGACCAAGGTTTTTCATCAGACGGCCCATACGATGGCGTCCAACCACGACGCCCTGCTTTTTAAGCTCCCTGGCAAATCCCCGGGCGCCCAGGGCACCTCGATGCTCCCGGTGCAACTGCCGAATGGTCTTTTCCAGTTGCCGCTCGACCCCAGGCTCAGACCGGGCCAAGTGCTTGGCGTAATAGCTGCTGCGAGGCACGCCCAGAAGTCGGCAGCAGTGCCGAATGGAGAGCTGTCCTTTCAAACCCTCGATCATTTGATTCGGCTGAACAGCACCTTCAGATGAGAGGGCAATTGCTTTTTTAGGACGCTATTCTCGGCTTCCAGCAGGGCGAGCCTGGCCTGCAGTGAGTCAATCAGTTCCTGGTCCTGAGGGCGTGTGGGCAGCAAGGCTCCTTCATGCTCCTTGCGCCATCTGGCGACCCAGCGTCGCAGGGCTGTAGGCCCAACCCCGGTTTGCTCACACGCCTTAGGCACCGAGTAATTCATTTCCACGACCAGGCGAATAGCTTCAGCCTTTTCTTCAGCGCTAACAACCCGAAATCCCATGATGCTTCCTTAGGTTGAAACTCCTACAGAGTGGTTCAGGAATATTGAGCCACAACAGCTTGCCAGGGAAGGCGTCCGACAGGGCCATGCAAGGCTTGCTGGCCTCTTCGCTGGCAAGCTGGCTCCTACGGCAGCGAGGGCGTCCGTTCAGGGCGAACCGGGCAGCGCCAGTTGCGTCGGTACGAAATCGAACGCCGCCAGTTGGAAACCCTGCTCATCCACCTGCAGCGCCCAGCCCTGACGGTCCCAGTCCCCCAGCACAATGCGCTTGGCGGCTTGTTCGCCGATCTGCAGCTTGTGGATCGCCGGGCGATGGGTGTGGCCGTGAACCAGGGTGCGCACCCCGTGTTCCTGCATGACCTGCGGTACCTGGTCCGGGGTCACATCGACAATGTCGTTGGCCTTCATGCGGGTCTGGGCCCGGCTTTCGTTGCGCAGCTTGCGCGCCAGCTTGCGCCGGGTGCCCAGGGGCAGGTGGCGCAGAATCCACAGGCTCAGCGGGTTGCGCAGGTAGCGGCGCATACGCATGTAGGCTTCGTCACGGGTGCACAGGCTGTCACCGTGCATCAGCAATACCGGCTCGCCGTAGAAGTCGACGACGCTGGGATCCTTGAGCAGGGTGGCGCCGGCCGCCTTGCAGAAGGCCTTGCCGAGCATGAAGTCGCGATTGCCATGCATCAGGAAGATCTGCGTGCCGCTATCGCTGAGCTCGCGCAATGCCTGGCAAATGGAAAGCTGGTAGGGGGTCATGGCATCGTCGCCGATCCATACCTCGAAAAAGTCCCCGAGGATGTACAGCGCCTCGGCGGCGCGGGCGCGCCCACCGAGTAATTCCAGAAACGCCCGGGTGATGTCCGGGCGCTCCTCTTCCAGATGCAGATCTGAAATCAGCAGTATCACTCAATGATCTCGGCTTTCTCGATGATCACGTCGTCTGCGGGTACGTCCTGGTGGCCGGACTTCATGGTGGTGGCCACGCCCTTGATCTTGTCGACCACCTCGGTGCCGGCGATCACTTTGCCGAATACGGCGTAGCCCCAGCCCTGCACGGTCTTGCCGCTGTGGTTGAGGAAGCTGTTGTCGGCAACGTTGATGAAGAACTGCGCGGAAGCCGAATGCGGCTCCATGGTGCGGGCCATGGCAACGGTGTACTTGTCGTTGGAAAGGCCGTTGTCCGCTTCGTTCTGGATGCTTGGACGCTTGTCTTTCTTTTCTTTCATGCCAGGTTCGAAGCCGCCGCCCTGGATCATGAAGTTACCGATGACGCGGTGAAAAACGGTGTTTTCATAGTGACCGGCTTTCACGTATTCGACGAAGTTGGCCACGGTCAACGGGGCTTTCTCGGCGTTCAGTTCCAGCACGATCTCGCCGTGGTTGGTGGTCAGTTTGACTTGGGTCATGGTCGGTACTCTTTATAAGGAGAAGCGTTTTCAAGAAAATCCTGGGTGGCGGGGCACGCATGGGGTCCGCACCGATTTGGCCATCCAGCAGCCAAGGAGCGCAGTTTAGCGTGACCGCCACGAATTTCGAGGCTGTTTTTTCACTTGGGTGCCATTAATAGCCGCAGTTTTAAAGCTGCGCTCTGTCAGGCACTTGACAGCATCGGCTATGATATCCGTTTTGATTTATCAGGCCGCACCTGGCCGCGCACTTGTACGTTCAAGGATCCTATGAGCAAGCCCACTGTCGACCCTACCTCGAATTCCAAGACTGGACCGGCCGTACCGGTCAACTTCCTGCGCCCGATCATCCAGGCGGACCTGGACTCGGGTAAGCACACACAGATCGTGACCCGCTTCCCTCCGGAACCCAATGGTTACCTGCACATCGGTCACGCCAAGTCGATCTGCGTGAACTTCGGTCTGGCCCAGGAATTCGGTGGTGTCACGCACCTGCGTTTCGACGACACCAACCCGGCCAAGGAAGACCAGGAATACATCGACGCCATTGAAAGCGACGTCAAGTGGCTGGGTTTTGAGTGGTCCGGCGAAGTGCGTTATGCCTCGCAGTACTTCGACCAGTTGCACGACTGGGCCGTGGAACTGATCAAGGCGGGCAAGGCCTATGTCTGCGATCTGACCCCTGACCAGGCCAAGGAATACCGCGGCAGCCTCACCGAGCCAGGCAAGAACAGCCCGTTCCGCGAACGTTCGGTTGAAGAGAACCTGGACTGGTTCGCCCGCATGCGTGCCGGCGAATTCCCAGACGGTGCACGGGTGCTGCGGGCCAAGATCGACATGGCCTCGCCGAACATGAACCTGCGCGACCCGATCATGTATCGCATTCGCCACGCCCATCACCATCAGACTGGTGACAAGTGGTGCATCTACCCCAACTACGACTTCACCCACGGCCAGTCGGACGCCATCGAAGGCATCACCCACTCGATCTGCACCCTGGAGTTCGAAAGCCACCGTCCGCTGTACGAGTGGTTCCTCGAGCACCTGCCGGTGCCCGCGCACCCGCGCCAGTACGAGTTCAGCCGCCTGAACCTGAACTACACCATCACCAGCAAGCGCAAGCTCAAGCAACTGGTGGACGAGAAGCACGTCAATGGCTGGGACGACCCGCGCATGTCGACCCTGTCGGGCTTCCGCCGCCGCGGCTACACCCCGGCATCGATCCGCAATTTCTGCGAGATGGTTGGCACCAACCGCTCCGACGGTGTGGTCGACTACGGCATGCTGGAATTCAGCATCCGTCAGGACCTCGACGCGAATGCCCCGCGTGCCATGTGCGTGCTGCGTCCGTTGAAAGTCGTGATCACCAACTACCCGGAAGGCCAGGTCGAGAACCTCGAACTGCCGCGTCATCCGCAGAAAGAAGAACTCGGCGTGCGCCAGCTGCCGTTCGCCCGTGAAATCTACATCGACCGTGACGACTTCATGGAAGAGCCGCCAAAGGGCTACAAGCGCCTGGAGCCGAACGGCGAAGTGCGCCTGCGTGGCAGCTACGTGATCCGTGCCGATGAAGCGATCAAGGACGCCGAGGGCAATATCGTCGAGCTGCGTTGCTCCTACGACCCGGACACCCTGGGCAAGAACCCTGAAGGCCGCAAGGTCAAGGGCGTGGTCCACTGGGTGCCGGCTGCCGCCAGCGTCGAGTGCGAAGTGCGTTTGTACGATCGTCTGTTCCGTTCTCCGAACCCGGAGAAGGCCGAGGACAGCGCGAGTTTCCTGGACAACATCAACCCTGACTCCCTGCAAGTGCTCACTGGTTGTCGTGCCGAACCCTCGCTGGGCAACGCACAGCCGGAAGACCGTTTCCAGTTCGAGCGCGAAGGCTACTTCTGCGCGGATATCAAGGACTCGAAACCAGGCGCTCCGGTATTCAACCGTACTGTGACCCTGCGCGACTCCTGGGGTCAGTGATTCAGTCAAGGAACTAACGTGCTAACGATCTACAACACGCTCACCAAGAGCAAAGAAGTCTTCAAGCCGCTGGATGGCAACAAGGTGCGCATGTACGTGTGCGGCATGACCGTGTACGACTACTGCCACCTGGGGCACGGCCGCAGCATGGTGGCCTTCGACCTGATTACCCGCTGGCTGCGTTTCAGCGGGTATGACTTGACCTATGTGCGCAACATCACGGATATCGACGACAAGATCATCAATCGTGCCAATGAGAACGGCGAGGCCTTCGAGGCCCTGACCGAGCGCATGATCGCGGCGATGCACGAGGACGAGGCGCGGCTGAACATCAAGAAGCCGGACATGGAACCGCGCGCCACCGACCATATCCCCGGCATGCACGCGATGATCCAGACCCTGATCGACAAGGGCTACGCCTACGCTCCGGGCAATGGCGACGTGTACTACCGCGTCGGCAAGTTCATGGGCTACGGCAAGCTGTCGCGCAAGAAGATCGAAGACCTGCGCATCGGCGCGCGGATCGAAGTCGACGAGTCGAAACAGGACCCGCTGGACTTCGTCCTGTGGAAAGCCGCCAAGCCGGGTGAGCCGAGCTGGCCATCGCCTTGGGGTGACGGGCGTCCGGGCTGGCACATCGAGTGCTCGGTGATGTCCACCTGCTGCCTGGGCGAGACCTTCGACATTCATGGCGGCGGCAGCGACCTGGAGTTCCCGCACCACGAGAACGAGATCGCCCAGAGCGAGGCGGCTACCGGCAAGACCTACGCCAACGCCTGGATGCACTGCGGCATGATCCGCATCAATGGCGAGAAGATGTCCAAGTCCTTGAACAACTTCTTCACCATTCGCGACGTGCTCGACAAGTACCATCCGGAAGTGGTGCGTTACCTGCTGGTGGCCAGCCACTACCGCAGCGCCATCAACTACTCGGAAGACAACCTCAAGGACGCCAAGGGCGCCCTGGAGCGTTTCTACCATGCGCTCAAGGGCCTGCCGAAAGTGGCGCCGGCCGGTGGCGAAGCCTTCGTCGAGCGTTTCACCCAGGTGATGAACGACGACTTCGGTACTCCGGAAGCCTGTGCCGTGCTGTTCGAGATGGTGCGCGAGATCAACCGCCTGCGTGAGAGCGATATCGATGCGGCGGCCGGTCTGGCAGCCCGCTTGAAGGAGCTGGCCAGTGTGCTGGGCGTGCTGCAACTGGAGGCCGACGACTTCCTGCAGGCCGGTGCCGAAGGTCGGGTCGATGCGGCAGAAGTCGAGGCGCTGATCCAGGCCCGCCTGGCGGCCCGTGCCAACAAGGATTGGGCAGAGTCCGATCGGATCCGCGACCAGATCACCGCCATGGGCGTGATCCTGGAAGACGGCAAGGGCGGTACGACCTGGCGCCTGGCTGACTGAGCCTGCGTTCGCTGCAACAAGAAACCCGCCTGGTGCGGGTTTTTTGTTGCCCTTCGAACAGTGCAGGATCAGGCCAGCGAGGCGAGGCGCTCCACTGTATCGGGGTAGCGCTCCACCAGGCGTATCAAGGTCGTGGCCTGGGCGTTGGGTATGGCGCGGCCCTGTTCCCAGTTCTCCAGGGTGCGGGTGTTGGTGCGCAGGTACATGGCGAACACCGAGCGCGAGAGGTTGAGTTGCTGGCGGATGTTCATCACCTCGGCGGCGGTGATGGGGGGCAGCTTGTCGAGTTTCACTTTATGGCTGCGCAGGGTGATCTTGCCCTGGCGTTCCTGGGTGAGGGCGTCGATGCCTTCAACCAGTTCGGAAAAGATGTCACGTTTGGTCATGTCTTCTGGCCTCGATTTCACGTTCCAGCAGTTGTTTGAGCTGTTGTCGCTGCTGCGGTAGCAGGTCGTCCATCTGCTCCTTGTCGAACAGGGTGAAGAGCCAGAACTGTGCTCCTCCGGACCACCAGTAATAAATCACCCTCAGCCCGCCACGCCTGCCCTTATTGCGTCGCTCATCGATGAAACGCATCTTGCGCAAGCCGCCAGTGCCCTGAATCAGAACGCCCGCGTGCGGGTGGCGCAGCAACTCGATCTGCAGTTCGCAGAACAATTCGTCGTCAAGGAAGCCCTTTCGGTATCGCGCAAATGCCGGTAGTTCAATAAACAGAGCATTCATTTCATACGCTTCCTGCGTATAGAGTGGATGGAGATACAGCTTTGGTCAAGGCCCGCTAGGCGCCGCGTTTGATCTGGCAGCAGTCTATGCCTGCGGCAGCGGGCTGAATGTCGGACCGGGCCGACGTGGCAGGAAGGGCGATTCCGAGTTTTGCTGGGAAGAGGGGAGGGCAGGGCCCTGAAATGCAAAACGGCACCCGAAGGTGCCGTTCTGTTTGTTGCGTTGAAACCTAAGCGATCAACCTGCCAGGCCCGAATGCTGGACCAGGGTCAGCAGCGGCTGTGGGTATACGCCGAGGAAGAACGCCAGGAGCGCGATGGCCAGCAGCATGACGCCACCGGCTTTCTGTTCCCAGTGCAGTTGGGCATCGACGCGGCGCAGGTTCGGCTCGATCAGGTACAGGGTGACCATCACTCGCAGGTAGTAGAAGACGCCGATGGCGCTGCCCATTACCAGGGAACCGACCAGCCACCATTGGTGCGCTTCGACACCGGTAGCGATGATGTAGAACTTGCCGATGAAGCCGGCGGTCAGCGGGATACCGGCCAGGGACAGCATCATCACGGTAAGCACAGCCGTCAGGTACGGACGGCGCCAGAACAGGCCGCGGTACTCGTACAGGGCGTCGGCGTCACGGCCCTTGTACGGCGAGGACATCAGGGTGATCACGCCGAAGGCGCCCAGGCTGGTGATCACGTAGGTGACCAGGTACACGCCGATGGCTTCCATGGCCAGGCCCTTGCTCGCCACCAGGGCGATCAGCAGGTAACCGAAGTGGGCGATGGAGGAGTAACCCAGCAGACGCTTGAGGTTGCTCTGGGTCAGCGCCAACAGGTTGCCCACCAGGATCGAGGCAATGGCGATCACGGTCAGCACGTTGCTCAGAACACCGCTGCTGGCCACTGGCGACAGCTGGAACAGACGCACCAGTACCGCGAACACCGCCACCTTGCTGGCGGTGGCCAGGAAGGCGGCGACCGGGGCCGGGGCGCCTTCGTAGACGTCAGGAGTCCACAGGTGGAAAGGCACCAGCGACAGCTTGAAGGCCAGGCCGATCAGCATCATGCCCAGGCCCAGTTGCGCCAGCGGGCTTGGCAGGCCGGTGGCGGCCAGGGCCTGGCCGATACCGCTGAAGCTCAGGCTGCCGGCTTCTGCGTAGAGCAAGGCCATGCCGAACAACAGGAAGCCCGAACCGGCGGCCGAAAGCACCATGTACTTGATGCCGGCTTCCAGGGAGCGCTTGTTGAAGAAGGCATAGGCCACCAGGCCGTAGACCGGCACCGAGAGCAGCTCCAGGCCAATGAACAGGCCGGCCAGGTTCTGCGCGCTGACCAGTACCAGGCCACCAGCGGCGGCCAGCAGGATCAGCAGGTACAGCTCTTCACGGTTGCCCGGGTAACCGCTACTGCCATCGCCCAGGTAGGCGTGGGCCAGGGTGACGCAGGCCAGGGTGGCCACCAGGATCAGGGCCATGTACAGGCAGGCGAACTGGTCGATCTGCAACAGCGGGGTGACCGCCAGCGGTGCCACTTTCAGCACCGGGAAGATCGACAGCAATGCCAGGTTCAGACCGGCCACCGATAGCAGGAAGGTCTGGGCGTGGTTGCGCCGCCAGGCGATCGCCAGCATCACCACCACAAGGGTGGCGCTGGTGATCAGCAGCGGCGCCAGGGCTATAAAGTGTTGAATCGTAAAGTCCATAGCGCTCTTACCGGGCCGAAGCGAGTTGAGTGAAGGCGGTGCTGAGCCATTGCTGCACGCCATGCATGGTGGCGGCAGAGGTATCGAGGAACGGTTGCGGGTACACGCCGATGTAGATCAGCAGTACCGCCAGCCCCAGCACCATGATCAGTTCGCGAGCATCCATGCCGTGCAGCACCGCGTCCGACTTGGACGGGCCGAAGTAGGCACGGTGGATCATGATCAGCGAGTAGACCGAGCCGAACACCAGGCCCGAAGTCGCGATCGCGGTGATCCATGGAGCGCTGACGAAGGTGCCGATCAGGATCAGGAACTCGCCGACGAAGTTGCCGGTGCCCGGCAGGCCCAGGGAGGCGGCTGCGAAGAACAGACTGATGGCCGGCAGGTAGGCGATACGCGACCACAGGCCGCCCATTTCACGCATGTCGCGGGTATGGGTGCGTTCGTACAACTGGCCGCTGAGGATAAACAGCGCGGCTGCCGAAACACCGTGGGCCAGCATCTGGATCACCGCGCCCTGCAGAGCCTGCTGGCTGCCGGAGTAGATACCGATCAGCACGAAGCCCATGTGGGAAACGCTGGAGAAGGCGATCAGACGCTTGATGTCGGTCTGGGCGAAGGCCAGGAAGGCGCCGTAGAAGATCCCGACCAGACCCAGGGTCATGGCGATCGGTGCGAACTCTGCCGAGGCGTTGGGGAACAGTGGCAGGGCGAAACGCAGCAGGCCGTAGGCCGCCGTCTTCAGCAGGATGCCCGCCAGGTCCACGGAACCGGCGGTCGGTGCCTGGGCGTGAGCGTCAGGCAGCCAGGAGTGGAATGGCACCACGGGCAGCTTCACCGCGAAGGCGATGAAGAAGCCGAGCATCAGGATGTACTCGGTGGCGGTGGACATCTTGGTCTTCAGCAACTGGGCGTAATCGAAGGTGATAACCCCGGTGTTGTTGAAGTTCACCAGCACCAGGCCCAGGATCGCCACCAGCATGATCAGGCCGGAAGCCTGAGTGAAGATGAAGAACTTGGTCGCTGCGTAAATCCGGGTTTTCTTGCCGTCTGCCGAGCTGTGACCCCAGAGCGCGATGAGGAAGTACATCGGCACCAGCATCATTTCCCAGAAGAAGAAGAACATGAACAGGTCCAGCGCCAGGAACACGCCGACCACGCCGCCCAGGATCCACATCAGGTTCAGGTGGAAGAAGCCCACGTGGCGCTGGATCTCTTTCCAGGAGCAGAGTACCGAGAGGATACCCAGCAGGCCGGTCAGCAGGATCATCAGCAGCGACAGGCCGTCCAGCGCCAGGTGCACGTTGATGCCGAAGCGCTCGATCCACTGGTGCTTGAACTCCAGGGCCCAAGTCGGATCGACGCCAGGCGCCGGAGCATATGAATAGTTACCGTGGGCCCACAGCCAGAGGCCGAGGGCGAGTTCCAGGGTCATGGTCAACAGCGCAATCCAGCGGGGGAGGGTGGCGCCGAAGCGCTCACCCAGCCAGCACAGCAGGCCGCCGATGAAGGGGATCAGGATTAGCCAAGGCAGAATCATGACGGGCTCAATTCCTTTCGCAAGTTCGCAAGGTTCATATCAGACCGCTACCAGCACAATGGCGCCGATGACCAGCACGGCACCGGCTGCCATCGAGGCGGCGTACCAACGCAGTTGACCGGTCTCGGTACGGCTCAGGGAGGTGTGACCCCCTTTGGCCATACGCGGGATCAAACCGATGGTCTGATCGAGCGGGTCCTTGCGCAGTACGTGGCTGATGGCCAGGTATGGCTTGACGAACAGTTTGTCGTAGATCCAGTCGAAGCCCCAGGCGGCGAACCACCAGGCCGAGAGCAGACGCCCGATGCCGCTGTTGGCGATGGCGGTCACAACGCGACGCTTGCCAAGGAACAACAGGGCGGCCAGCAGGATACCGGCCAGGGCGATGGCACCCGAGGCGATTTCCAGGCTGTGCTTGGCTTCGCCACCGGCATGGCCGACGCTTTGCGGCAGCACGCCATGCAGGGGCGGGGTGATCATCGCGCCGATCGCAGTGGACAGCACGATCAGCACCACCAGCGGCAGCCAGTGGGAGATCCCGTGGCCGGCGTGGGCTTCGGTCTTGGCTTCACCGTGGAAGGTGATGAAGATCAGGCGGAAGGTGTACAGCGAGGTCATGAACGCACCCACCAGGCCAGCGTACAGCAGGCCATGGTTGCCGCTGGCGAAGGCTTCCCAGAGGATCTCGTCCTTGGAGTAGAAGCCTGCGGTCACCAGAGGCAGGGCCGCCAGGGCCGCGCCGCCGACGATGAAGCTGGCGTAGGCCAGAGGCAGTTTCTTCCACAGGCCGCCCATCTTGAAGATGTTCTGCTCGTGGTGGCAGGCAACGATCACCGCACCGGAAGCAAGGAACAGCAGGGCCTTGAAGAAGGCGTGGGTCATCAGGTGGAAGATCGCGCCGTCCCAGGCGCCAACGCCCAGGGCCAGGAACATGTAGCCGATCTGGCTCATGGTGGAGTAGGCGAGGATCCGCTTGATGTCGGTCTGCACCAGCGCGGCGAAACCGGCCAGTACCAGGGTCACGCCGCCGACCAGGCCCACCAGGTGCAGGATTTCCGGCGCCAGGGTGAACAGGCCGTGGGTACGGGCGATCAGGTAGACACCGGCGGTGACCATGGTTGCGGCGTGGATCAGTGCCGAAACCGGGGTCGGGCCGGCCATCGCGTCCGCCAGCCAGGTCTGCAGTGGCAACTGGGCAGATTTACCCACGGCGCCACCCAGCAGCATCAGGGTTGCCAGGGTGATCCAGAAGTCACCGGCCTGGAATTTCTGCGGAGCCAGCACCAGCAGTTCCTGGACGTTCAGCGTGCCCACCTGTTGGAACAGGATGAACAGGCCGATGGCCATGAACACGTCACCGATACGGGTAACGATGAAGGCCTTGAGTGCGGCGTTACCGTTGTTGCGGTTGCTGTAGTAGAAACCGATCAACAGGTAGGAGCACAGGCCCACGCCTTCCCAGCCGAAGTACAGAAACAGCAGGTTATCGCCCAGTACCAGGAACAGCATGCTGGCGATAAACAGGTTGGTGTAGGCGAAGAAGCGCGAGTAGCCGGCTTCACCACGCATGTACCAGGACGCGAACAAGTGGATCAAAAAGCCCACGCCCACCACCACGCCCAGCATGGTCACGGACAGACCATCCAGGTACAGGGCGAAGTTCGGCGCGAAACCGTCCACCGACATCCACTGCCACAGCACCTGGGTGTAGTGGCCACCCTCGGGCGGTGCGACGTTGAATTGCCAGATCACGTAGGCAGCAACGATGGCCGAAAGGCCAATGGAGCCGACACCGATCAGGGCCGAGAGGTTTTCCGAGAGGCGTCCACGGGAGAACGACAGCAGCAGGAAACCGATCAGGGGGAATACGAAAGTCAGAAAGAGAAGGTTCATCCGCGCATCTCGCTGGCTGCATCGATATCGAGAGTGTGGAAGCGGCGGTACAGCTGCAGCAGGATCGCCAGGCCGATACTGGCCTCGGCGGCTGCCAGGCTGATCACCAGGATGAACATCACTTGTCCATCCGGCTGCGCCCAGCGGGCGCCCGCAACGATGAAGGCCAGTGCAGAGGCGTTCATCATCACTTCCAGGCTCATCAACACGAAGAGGATGTTACGGCGGACCATCAGGCCGACCAGACCGAGGCAGAACAGGATGCCGGCAACCGCCAGGCCATGTTCCATCGGGATAGTACCGAGAGAGATAGTAGGCATCGTATTACTCCTTCGCCTCGTTGCGGCCCAAGTGGAACGCCGTGACGGCCGCGGCAAGCAGCAGCATCGAGGCGAGTTCGACCACCAGCAGGTAAGGGCCGAACAGGCTGATGCCCACGGCCTTGGCGCTGACGGTGGTTTGACCGATACCGGCACCGCTCTGATGGCTGAACAGTACGTACAGCAGTTCAGCCAGCAGCAGCGCGGCCAGGATGACCGGGCCGATCCAGATGCCGGGCGTGAGCCAGATGCGCTCTTGCTGAGCCGCGGCCGGGCCGAGGTTCAGCATCATCACCACGAACACGAACAGCACCATGATGGCACCGGCGTAGGCGATCACTTCCAGGGCACCGGCGAACGGCGCGCCAAGGCTGAAGAAGGTCATGGCCACGGCGATCAGCGAAATGATCAGGTAGAGCAGGGCGTGCACAGGGTTGGTATTGGTGACCACACGGAGTGTGGAGACAACCGCAACACCTGACGCGAAATAGAAAGCGAATTCCATCTTTCTTCCTTAAGGCAGCAAGCTCTTCACGTTGATCGGCTCGGCTTCATTCTGCGCGGAGCCTTTTGGCTTACCGGCAATGGCCATACCTGCAACACGATAGAAGTTGTAATCAGGGTTCTTTCCGGGACCGGAGATCAGCAGATCTTCTTTCTCGTAAACCAGGTCCTGACGTTTGAACTCGGCCATCTCGAAATCCGGTGTCAGCTGGATCGCGGTGGTCGGGCAGGCTTCCTCGCAGAGGCCACAGAAAATGCAGCGCGAGAAGTTGATGCGGAAGAAGTCCGGGTACCAGCGACCGTCTTCGGTTTCAGCTTTCTGCAGCGAGATGCAACCCACGGGGCAGGCCACGGCGCACAGGTTGCAGGCTACGCAACGCTCTTCGCCGTCGGGGTCGCGGGTCAGGACGATGCGGCCACGGTAGCGTGGAGGCAGGTAGACCGGCTCTTCCGGGTATTGCAAGGTGTCGCGCTTGCGAAAGCCATGGCCGAAGACCATGACCAGGCTGCGCAACTGGGTACCAGTACCCTTAACGATGTCGCCAATATATTTGAACATGGGTCAAATCCTCACTGAACCGCAACCGCAGGTGTGTTCCACAACACAACCGCAGCGGTTATCAGCAAATTGATCAGGGTCAGTGGCAGGCAGAATTTCCAGCTGAAGTCCATCACCTGGTCATAACGCGGACGCGGGATGGAAGCGCGCAGCAGGATGAACAGCATGATGAAGAACGCGGTCTTCAGTGCGAACCAGACGAAGGACAGTTGCGGCAGGATGCCGAACGGACCGTGCCAGCCACCGAAGAACAGGGTGACCAGCAGCGCCGAGATCAGGATGATGCCGATGTATTCACCGACGAAGAACATGCCCCATTTCATACCGGCGTATTCAATGTGGTAGCCGTCGGCCAGTTCCTGCTCCGCTTCCGGCTGGTCGAAGGGGTGACGGTGAGTCACGGCCACGCCAGCGATGAAGAAGGTACAGAAGCCGAAGAACTGCGGAATGATGAACCACAGGTTCTGCGCCTGGTACTCGACGATGTCGCGCATGTTGAACGAGCCGACCTGTACCACGATGCCCATCAGGGCCAGGCCCATGAACACTTCGTAGGACACGGTCTGCGCCGAGGCACGCAAGCTGCCGAGCAGGGCGAACTTGTTGTTGCTCGACCAGCCGGCGAACAGCACGGCGTAGACCGACAGACCGGCCATGGCGAAGAAGAACAGCAGGCCGATGTTCAGATCCGCCACGCCCCAGGTCGGGGTGATCGGGATGATCGCGAAGGCGATCAGCAGGGCGGACATGGCCACCACCGGCGCCAGGGTGAAGATCACCTTGTCGGCAAACGGCGGAGTCCAGTCTTCCTTGAAGAACATCTTCAGCATGTCGGCTGCGATCTGGAACATGCCGAACGGGCCAACACGGTTCGGACCGTAACGGTCCTGCCACCAGCCCAGCAGGCGACGTTCGACGAAGCTCAGCAGCGCACCGGCGATCACTACGGCCAGCAGGATGACGATGGCCTTGACGACCGTCAGGATCACGTCGATCACTTCAGGGGTAAACCAACTCATTGTGCCGCCTCCTGCAGACCATCAACGGAAATGCCTGCGATTGCCGGAGGAATACCCGCCAGGCCGGCAGGCAGGCCCACCAGGCCAGCACCCAGCTCTTCGTTGATGCGCAGCGGCAGACGCAGGGTCTGGCCAGCCACGTTCACCGCGAGCAGGGCACCGTCGTTGACACCCAGGCGATCCGCTTCGGATTTGGCCAGAGCAACGTACGGAGCCGGGATGCGCTCCTGCACCGGAGCGGCTTTCGAAGAGTTTTCCTCGCTGCCGAACAGGTGGTAGAACGGCACGGCCTGCCAGGTGCCCGGGCCGGGGAGAAGGCTCGCGGCACGCTGGCGAACCAGTTGAGGCGGTCGCCCTGGGTTTCGATCAGGCGAGTGCCCGGGTCACCGGCGCGCAGGTGGCCACCGACTTCGTCCTGGAACTTGTTCCAGGCCTGTGGCGAGTTCCAGCCCGGCGACCAGGCGAACGGCACTTGCGAGCGCGGTTCGGCGGAGCCCGAGTAACCTTCCATGGAGTAGGCGAAGGCGGTATCCGGGTCTTGCGAGGTACGTGGCTCGTGCACGCTCTGGTTGGCGCGCATGGCGGTACGGCCACTGTAGCGCAGCGGTTCGCGAGCCAGTTTCAGGCCCTTGATGCGGAACGCGGCGGATGGCGCGGCGTCAACGATGCTGGCCAGTTGCGGGGTGCTCGCGGCGCAGGCAGCGGTCACGTGGTCCAGCTGGGTCCAGTCCACCGGCTGGTTCAGCAAGGTACTGCGCAGGGCATGCAGCCAGCGCCAACCTTCGTGAACCATGATGCTGGCGTCCAGGTAGGTTGGATCGAAGACCTGGAAGAAGCGCTGGGCGCGACCTTCCTGGCTGACCAGGGTACCGTCGCCTTCGGCAAAGCTCGCCGCCGACAGCACCAGGTGCGCGCGCTCGACGGTAGCGGTTTGTTGATGATCGGCAACGATCACCACCTTCGCCGCGTTCAGCGCTGCATCCACCTTGGCCGCGTCGGTGCGGGTGTACAGGTCGTTTTCCAGTACCACGATGGCGTCGGCACGGCCGTCGATCACCGCCTGCAGGGCGGCGTCCACGGATTCGCCGCCGAGCATGGCCAGGCCGAGGCTGTTGGCCTCTGGCACCACCAGGCTGATGGAACCGGCTTTCTCGCGTTGCTTCAGGGCCTTGGCAATGTTGGCCGCGGCTTCGATCAGCGCCTTGGAGCCCAGGGAGGTACCGGAAATGATCAGCGGGCGCTTGGCTGCCAGCAGGGCGTCGGCAATGCGCTTGGCCAGTTCCAGGGCTTCGCTGTCCAGGCCTTCCACGGCAGGGGCGCTGGCGTCGATGGCATGGGCCACGGCAAAACCGATGCGCGCCAGGTCGTCTGGAGCTGCGTGTACACACTCCTCGGCCACGTCGTCGAGCTTGGTTTCAGCCAGGCTGGCGATGAACAGCGGGTTCAGCGCGTGCTGGCCGATGTTCTTCACCGCAGCGTCGAGCCAAGGCTGGACGCGCATGGCATCGGCCATTTCCTCGGCCTTGCCCTTGACCGACTGGCGCAGGGCCAGGGCCATGCGTGCGGCGGTCTGGGTCAGGTCTTCACCGAGGACGAAGACGGCGTCGTGGTCTTCGATGTCGCGCATGTTCGGAACCGGCAGCGGGCTGTCGTTCAGGACCTGCAGAACCAGGCGGATGCGCTCCAGCTCGGAGGCTTCGATACCGGAGTAGAAGTGCTCGGCACCGACCAGTTCCTGCAACGCGTAGTTGCTTTCCAGGCTGGCGCGGGGCGAACCGATACCGACGATGTTACGGCCGCGCAGCAGGTCTGCGGCCTGATCCAGTGCCTGGTCCAGGGTCAGCTTGGTGCCATCGGCCAGGCGTGGCTGGCGTGGACGGTCCTTGCGGTTGACGTAGCCATAGCCGAAGCGGCCACGGTCGCAGAGGAAGTACTGGTTCACCGAACCGTTGTAGCGGTTCTCGATGCGGCGCAGCTCGCCGTAGCGCTCGCCCGGGGAGATGTTGCAACCGCTGGAGCAGCCATGGCAGATGCTCGGCGAGAACTGCATGTCCCACTTGCGGTTGTAGCGCTCGGAGTGAGTCTTGTCGGTGAACACACCGGTCGGGCAGACCTCGGTGAGGTTGCCGGAGAACTCGCTTTCCAGGGTGCCGTCTTCAACGCGACCGAAGTACACGTTGTCGTGGGCGCCGTAGACGCCCAGGTCGGTGCCGCCGGCGTAGTCCTTGTAGAAGCGCACGCAGCGATAGCAGGCGATGCAGCGGTTCATCTCGTGGGAAATGAACGGGCCGAGGTCCTGGTTCTGGTGGGTACGCTTGGTGAAGCGATAACGGCGCTCGTTGTGGCCGGTCATCACCGTCATGTCCTGCAGGTGGCAGTGACCGCCTTCCTCACAGACCGGGCAGTCGTGGGGATGGTTGGTCATCAGCCACTCGACGACACTGGCACGGAACGCCTTGGATTCTTCATCGTCGATGGAGATCCAGGTGTTGTCGGTGGCCGGGGTCATGCAGGACATGACGATACGACCACGGGTGTCGTTCTCGTCGGTGTACTGCTTGACCGCGCACTGGCGACAGGCACCGACGCTACCGAGAGCGGGGTGCCAGCAGAAATAAGGGATGTCGAGGCCTAGTGACAGACAAGCCTGTAACAGGTTGTCCGCCCCATCGACTTCGAGCGCTTTGCCGTCTACGTGGATAGTGGCCATGGTTCAAAGTTCTTCGTTGGCCCGGTGTCAGCGGGCGTGGCTAATGGAATCTTGTTATGCGTGCGAATCAACACAGCCGTTCACGGCGTCATCGCACGTCGAGCGCAGGGCACGGACCCGGCGCCCTCATTTAAGCGTTACGCGCCGACTACGATCGGTCGGGCCAGAGGCGGGACGGCGGCGCTGGTGGGCGCGATGCCGGCTTCGAACTCTGGACGGAAATACTTGATGGCGCTGCCCAAAGGCTCCACGGCACCCGGTGCGTGAGCACAGAAGGTCTTGCCCGGGCCGAGGAAACCCACCAGGCCCAGCAGGGTCTCGATGTCCCCTTGCTGGCCCTGGCCTTTTTCCAGGGCCATCAGCAGCTTGACGCTCCAGGGCAGGCCGTCGCGGCACGGTGTGCAGAAGCCGCAGGACTCGCGGGCGAAGAACTGCTCCATGTTGCGCAGCAGGGACACCATGTTGATGCTGTCGTCCACCGCCATGGCCAGGCCGGTACCCATGCGGGTGCCCACTTTGGCGATGCCGCCGGCATACATCTGGGCGTCCAGGTGCTCGGGCAGCAGGAAGCCGGTACCGGCGCCGCCTGGCTGCCAGCATTTGAGCTTGAAGCCGTCGCGCATGCCGCCGGCGTAGTCTTCGAACAGCTCGCGGGCGGTCACGCCGAAGGGCAGCTCCCACAGGCCGGGGTTCTTCACTTTGCCGGAAAAGCCCATCAGCTTGGTGCCGTGGTCTTCGCTGCCTTCGCGGGCCAGGGATTTGTACCATTCCACGCCGTCGCCGATGATCGCCGGCACGTTGCACAGGGTCTCGACGTTGTTCACGCAGGTCGGCTTGCCCCACACGCCCACGGCGGCAGGGAAGGGCGGCTTGGAGCGCGGGTTGGCGCGACGGCCTTCCAGGGAGTTGATCAGTGCGGTTTCTTCACCGCAGATGTAACGCCCGGCGCCGGTGTGGACGAACAGCTCGAAATCGAAACCGCTGCCCAGGATGTTCTTGCCCAGAAGGCCTGCGGCCTTGGCTTCTTCCACGGCACGACGCAGGTGCTTGGCGGCGGTGGTGTACTCGCCGCGCAGGAAGATGTAGCCGCGGTAGGTCTTGAGTGCGCGAGCACTGATCAGCATGCCTTCGATCAGCAGATGGGGCAGTTGCTCCATCAGCATGCGGTCTTTCCAGGTGTTGGGCTCCATTTCGTCCGCGTTGCACAGCAGGTAGCGGATGTTCATGGATTCGTCTTTGGGCATCAGGCCCCACTTCACGCCGGTGGGGAAGCCCGCACCGCCGCGACCCTTGAGGCCGGCATCCTTGACGGTCTGCACGATGTCGTCCTGGGACAGGTCGGCGAAGGCCTTGCGGGCCGCCGCGTAACCGTTCTTGGCCTGGTACTCGTCGAACCAGACCGGCTCGCCGTCGTCGCGCAGGCGCCAGGTCAGGGGATGGGTTTCTGCGGTGCGCGCAATGCGGTTCGCAGGACCGAAAGAGGTCAGGGTCATACGTAGCCCTCCAACAGTTTGGCCACGCCAGCAGGCTGCACGTCGCCGAAAGTGTCGTCGTCGATCATCAGCGCTGGTGCCTTGTCGCAGTTGCCCAGGCAGCACACCGGCAGCAGGGTGAAGCGGCCGTCGGCGGTGGTCTGGCCGAGGCCGATGCCCAGCTCGCTCTGGATCTGGCTGACCACGGACTCGTGGCCGCCGATGTAGCAGACCATGCTGTCGCAGACGCGAATGATGTGGCGGCCCACTGGCTGGCGGAAGATCTGGCTGTAGAACGTCGCCACGCCTTCTACGTCGCTGGCGGGGATGCCGAGGATCTCGCCGATGGCGTAGACCGCGCCGTCAGGCACCCAGCCACGTTCCTTCTGGACGATCTTCAGGGCTTCGATCGACGCCGCGCGCGGGTCTTCGTAGTGATGCATCTCGTGCTCGATGGCCGAGCGCTCGGTTTCGCTCAGGGCGAAACGGTCTGTCTGGATAAGCGTGCTGTTCATGCTTAGCGGTCCACGTCGGCCATAACGAAGTCGATACTACCCAGGTACGCGATCAAGTCCGCGACCATGCTGCCGCGGATCACCGAAGGGATCTGCTGCAGGTGGGCGAAGCTTGGGGTACGGATCCGGGTGCGGTAGCTCATGGTGCCGCCATCGCTCGTCAGGTAATAACTGTTGATGCCCTTGGTCGCTTCGATCATCTGGAAGGATTCGTTGGCCGGCATCACCGGGCCCCACGAAACTTGCAGGAAGTGCGTGATCAAGGTTTCGATGTGCTGCAGGGTGCGCTCTTTGGGTGGCGGCGTGGTCAGCGGGTGATCCGCCTTGTACGGGCCTTCCGGCATGTTGCGCAGGCACTGGTCGATGATCTTGATGCTCTGGCGCATTTCCTCGACGCGAACCATGCAGCGGTCATAGGCGTCACCGTTGGCGGCCAGCGGGACTTCGAACTCGAAGTTCTCGTAGCCGGAGTACGGACGGGCCTTGCGCAGGTCGAAATCGCAACCGGTGGAGCGCAGGCCGGCACCGGTGACGCCCCACTCCAGGGCTTCCTTGGTGTTGTAGGCGGCAACGCCGATGGTCCGACCCTTGAGGATGCTGTTCTGCAGGGCAGCCTTGGTGTATTCGTCGAGGCGCTTGGGCAGCCATTCGACGAAGTCCTTGACTAGCTTTTCCCAGCCACGCGGCAGGTCGTGGGCGACGCCACCGATGCGGTACCAGGCCGGGTGCAGGCGGAAACCGGTGATGGCTTCGATCACGGTGTAGGCGCGCTGACGGTCGGTAAAGGTGAAGAACACCGGGGTCATGGCGCCGACGTCCTGGATGTAGGTACCCAGGAACAGCAGGTGGCTGGTGATCCGGAAGAACTCGGCCATCATGATGCGGATGACGTCGACCTTCTCCGGCACCTTGATGCCGGCCAGTTTCTCGACCGAAAGCACGTACGGCAGGTTGTTCATCACCCCGCCGAGGTAGTCGATACGGTCGGTGTAAGGGATGAAGCTGTGCCAGGACTGACGCTCGGCCATCTTCTCGGCACCACGGTGGTGGTAGCCGATGTCCGGTACGCAGTCGACGATCTCTTCGCCGTCCAGCTGCAGGATGATGCGGAAGGCACCGTGGGCCGAAGGGTGGTTCGGGCCCAGGTTGAGGAACATGTAGTCCTCGTTGGCACCGGAACGCTTCATGCCCCAGTCTTCCGGACGGAAGCGCGCGGCTTCTTCTTCCAGCTGCTGCTTGGCCAGGTTCAGGCTGAACGGGTCGAACTCGGTGGCGCGGGCCGGGAAGTCCTTGCGTAGCGGGTGACCTTCCCAGGTCGGCGGCATCATGATCCGCGAGAGGTGAGGGTGGCCGGCAAAGTCGATGCCGAACATGTCCCAGACTTCACGCTCGTACCAGTTGGCGTTAGGCCAGATACCGGTCACGGTGGGCAGGCTGAGGTCGCCTTCGGACAAGGCCACCTTGATCATCACGTCGCTGTTACGTTCGATCGACAGCAAGTGGTAGAACACGCTGAAGTCGGCACCTGGCAGGCCCTGGCGCTTGGTGCGCAGGCGCTCGTCCACGCCGTGCAGGTCATAGAGCATGACGTACGGCTTGGGCAGGTTGCGCAGGAAGGTCAGGACTTCAACGAGCTTGGAGCGGGTAACCCACAGCACCGGCATGCCGGTGCGGGTGGCTTGGGCGGTGAACGCCTCAGGGCCAAAACGGTTATTGAGTTCGACGACCACATCCTGGTCGTCAGCCTTATAAGGCGGGATGTACAGAGCACTGCCTGTAGTCATGGTTTTTTATCGCTTTCGGTCAACGTAAAGAGTGAAGCCAGGTTCGTTTCTTTGTAAGAACAGAACTGGATCAGACTTCGTCAGGGCTGCGCAGGTTGGTGACCTGTATACGCTGTTCGCGGCGCTGTTCCTTTTGCGACGGCATCTCGGCGCGATACACGCCTTGGTCGCCGACGACCCAGGAAAGTGGGCGACGCTCCTGGCCAATGGATTCCTGCAAGAGCATCAGGCCTTGCAGGAACGCTTCGGGGCGGGGCGGGCAGCCAGGTACGTAGACGTCCACGGGCAGGAACTTGTCCACCCCCTGGACTACCGAGTAGATGTCGTACATGCCGCCGGAGTTGGCGCACGAACCCATGGAGATAACCCATTTCGGCTCGAGCATTTGCTCATAGAGACGCTGGATGATTGGCGCCATCTTGATGAAGCAGGTCCCGGCGATAACCATGAAGTCCGCCTGACGCGGCGATGCCCGGATAACCTCGGCGCCAAAGCGCGCGATGTCGTGGGGCGCCGTGAAGGCGGTGGTCATTTCCACGTAGCAGCAGGACAGGCCGAAGTTGTACGGCCACAGGGAGTTCTTACGCCCCCAGTTGACCGCGCCGCTCAGCACGTCTTCGAGCTTGCCCATGAAGATGTTTTTGTGGACCTGATCCTCTAACGGATCGGAAACGGTTTCCCGTTCGCCGATCGGGTACTGATCGTTAGGAGCATCGGGGTCGATCCGGGTGAGATTGTATTGCATCGCCAAAGCCTCATTGTTTTAGCTTCGCCTGCCGCTTACGACGACCTTCCGGAGCCCAGTCAAGAGCCCCCACCCGCCAAAGGTAGACAAGACCTGCCAACAGAATTGCTATGAAAACGAGAGCTTCGACGAATCCGGTCCAGCCGCTTTCGCGGACGGACACAGACCAGGCAAAGAGAAAGAGGGCTTCGATATCGAAGATCACGAAGAGCATCGCGACCAGATAGAATTTGGCTGAGAGCCGCAAGCGGGCGCCACCGGTAGGTAGCATGCCGGACTCGAACGGTTCGTTTTTGCTGCGGCCCCAGGCTTTTGACCCGAGGAGGCTGGAGACGCCGAGCATGAAGGCGCAAAGGCCGACAACGCCCAGAAGGAAAATGGCAAAGCCCCAGTTGTGGGCCATGAGTCCTGTCGCTTCGGGCATGCTGGTAATCCTTAACAGAGAGCAAGAGTCTCTGAGCTTGATAAAGAAATAAAGCAGTGACGATATGTCGCAGCGCAATCAATCGCGCTGATTTTATGGCTAAACACCGGGCAAGTAAAATTTCTAAAGCGAAATTGTTTATCGTAATAAGGACATAGCTCACCCCGGTAGCCCCGTAAGCCGCGGCCTGCGGGCATTAGGGGAGGTTTTGTTAATTATGTTTTGTAGCTGCTGTAACGAAAGTTACAACCGCTAAATGATAATCAATATTGTTTAGAGGCTGTTTTAATCTGCTTTCCTTCGGGGAGTGGGAAAGTTGCTTGTTATATCCCTGTTACTGCAAGTAGCAGGGGCGCACCTTTTAACCTCTTTCGCCCTTGCTAACACCGCCCTGGATCAATGTTTGGCCAGCTTTTTTGCAGGGGCGGGCATGGCGAGGCTTTTGAGGAGGGCGCGCAGGGTAGAGGTTCGCCGGCAAGCCGGCTCCTACAGGAGGGGGGGGGGCAAAAAAAACGCCCCGAACCAGTCGGGGCGTCAGCTGTACAGCAATGCAGTTGTTTTTACCGGGTCTGCATTGGCCGCTCGATCAAGCCGTGAGGCCTAAATCAGTGGAACTGTTCTTCTTCGGTGGAGCCGGTCAGCGCGGTTACCGAGGACGAGCCACCCTGGATCACGGTGGTCATGTCGTCGAAGTAGCCGGTGCCCACTTCCTGCTGGTGAGCCACGAAGGTGTAGCCCTTGGCGGCGTCAGCGAACTCTTGCTCTTGCAGTTTCACGTAGGCGGTCATGTCGTTGCGGGCGTAGTCGTGCGCCAGGTTGAACATGCTGTGCCACATGTTGTGGATGCCGGCCAGGGTGATGAACTGGTGCTTGTAGCCCATGGCGGACAGTTCGCGCTGGAACTTGGCGATGGTCGCGTCGTCCAGGTTCTTCTTCCAGTTGAAGGAAGGCGAGCAGTTGTACGACAGGATCTGGTCCGGGTATTCCTTCTTGATCGCCTCGGCGAAGCGACGGGCTTCGTCCAGGTCCGGCTTGGCGGTTTCGCACCAGATCAGGTCGGCGTACGGAGCGTAAGCCAGGCCGCGGGCGATTGCCTGGTCCAGGCCGGCTTTCACTTTGTAGAAGCCTTCCTGGGTGCGGGTGCCAGTCACGAATGGCTGGTCGTATGGGTCGCAGTCGGAAGTCAGCAGGTCGGCAGCGTTGGCGTCGGTACGGGCCAGGATGATGGTCGGTACACCGGCAACGTCGGCTGCCAGACGGGCAGCGGTCAGCTTCTGTACGGCTTCCTGGGTTGGAACCAGAACCTTGCCGCCCATGTGCCCGCACTTCTTAACGGAAGCCAGCTGGTCTTCGAAGTGAACGCCGGCGGCGCCTGCTTCGATCATGCTCTTCATCAGCTCGTAGGCGTTCAGTACGCCGCCAAAACCGGCTTCAGCGTCGGCCACGATCGGTGCGAAGTAGTCGATGTAGCCGTCGTCGCCCGGGTTCTTGCCGGCTTTCCACTGGATCTGGTCGGCGCGACGGAACGAGTTGTTGATGCGCTTGACCACGGTTGGAACCGAGTCCACCGGGTACAGCGACTGGTCGGGGTACATGGATTCGGCGGAGTTGTTGTCCGCAGCCACTTGCCAGCCCGACAGGTAGATCGCCTGGATACCGGCTTTAACCTGTTGTACAGCCTGGCCGCCGGTCAGGGCGCCCATGCAGTTGACGAAATCTTTATCAGGACGGAAGGACGGCTTGGCACCTTGGGTGACCAGGTTCCAGAGCTTCTCGGCGCCCATGCGTGCCAGGGTGTGCTCGGGTTGAACCGAGCCACGCAGACGGACCACGTCGGCAGCGGAGTAGGTGCGAGTCACGCCTTTCCAGCGCGGGTTTTCAGCCCAGTCTTTTTCAAGGGCTGCAATTTGCTGTTCGCGTGTCAGTGCCATGGAGATAAACCTCGTCGCGTCTTGTGTAAAAAGTCGTTCTTGGTTGGAGAATTCCGGCTCCGCCGATCACGCGTCATAACGCTGCGTAAAAGGCTGCTCGCTGACCAGGAAGCTTATGGCGGTCAAGTCGGGTCTGGCGGGGATGGCGACGGGTGAACGATGGGCTCGAGGGGAAAGTGAGCAGGTGAAGGCGAGCTGCGGGGCGCATGCCGGCGTCGTGGGCCTTGGTGCGTTCCATCAGTGTGTTGCCGATCTACCTAATTACGCTTCCGTCCCTCGGGACAACTTCGTTCCAGTCGCAATCTCGTCAAACACACCTTGTGGGCGGTACAGACACGAATCGGCTCAGGTGGGTAGGTTAGAGCGGCGATCCGAAGGCCCTTGCCAGGGCCCCTGATTAGCGGGAGCGAGGCCATCATGCCCGCGGTTTTTTGGCTCGTCAAATGTTTTGTAGTGCTTTTTTTGCGGCACTACATCTTTGGTCTAATACGACTAATCAGTCAGTTTTTGGTGCTTTAGTCCAAGGCATCGACCTTGACCCGCAAGGTCATGTCGTCCCGGCCTTGAGTCGAGTAGCTGCGGCCCGGGCCCTGTTTATCGGCCTGGGTCTGGCGATTGACTCCGGCCAGGGTGATCCATTCGCCCAGGCGCCCGCTGACAGTTGTGTCGGTGCTTTGCACGTTCACTACATCGGGACGTTCCTGGCTCATGCGGTCACGGTTGGTGCTGATGCTCAGGTGCACGGTTTCACCGGTAACGCTGGCGGTGACATAGAAGCCCTGGGTGACGTTGCGGTACTGGGTCTGGTTCTGCAGGCGCCCGTAGGGGTCGGTCTGGGTGGTGGTCAACGGCACGCTCTGGCCGACCTGGATCAGCGCTGGCACGCCTTCGCTGGCCTGGATCTGCTGGATACCGCCGTCGCGGCTCTCGGTGCTGCGGTTGATGATCCGCGTCTGCGGTACGCCGTTGACCGAATAGCCCTGGTTGTCCTGCAGGTTGTTTTCGTTGGTGTCGACGGTGATCAGCAGGCGTTTGGCCGCGGTGTCCAGTTGGGCGATAAAGGCTCGCAGTTCGGCGATCTTGCCCGGCTCGGCGTTGACGATCAGCTGGTTGCCATAGGCGCTGACCTTGCCGTCCTTGCCGAGGAAGTTCTGCGCCACCGGCAGCAGGTCGGCACTGGTGCGGTTGTTGAGGGGCACGATCTCGGTGGCGGCCATGACCGAACAGCTGAAGGTCAGCAGCAGCGTCGTGAGCAGGGTGCGTAGGGACATATCCGTTATCTCCGCGAGTAGCTGGCGTAAAGCCTTGAGTTTGACACTTTGTCGGCTTTGGGTGGGGCAAGTTGAATCGCGCACGGCAAAACGCCCCGGCATCCTGGTCTCCAGCTTAGTTGCCGGAGGAGGGATGGCGGGGCGTTTTGGCTGGCCGTTGCCGCGAGCGGCGTGTCGGTCAGGCGCTGCGAACCATGTCGACGTGGGGAATGCCCGCTTCGAGGAACTCCTCGCTGACGATGGAGAAGCCCAGGCGCTCATAGAACGCCGTGGCCTGGACCTGGGCGCTGAGCATCTGCTGCTTCAGGCCGCGCTTTTCGGCTTCATCGATCACCGCGCGCATCAGCGCGTCGCCAACCTTCAGGCCGCGCCAGTCCTTGAGCACCGAAACCCGGCCCACATGGCCGTCGGGCAGCAGGCGCGCGGTGCCGATGGGGAAGTCGCCCTCGAAGGCCAGGAAGTGCACGGCGCTGTCGTCGTCGGCATCCCACTCCAGTTCGGGCGGCACCGATTGCTCGGCAATGAATACGGCTTCACGGATGCGCCGGATCTCGGCGTTGTCCTTTTGCCAGTCTGCGACACGTACGTGAATCTTATTCATCGGCAAACCCCAGGCTCCCTTGCTTGACCAGTTCACACAACAGGCCGCGCCCATCGTCATCCGCCAGCCACTGGCCGAGGTTGTCGATATGCAGGGCGTCGGCGGCGCAAATCATTTTCAGCAGTTCGCGCAGCTTACCGGGAAGCAGGCGGCTTTGGCCGCTGGCGAACAGTAGCAGGTCTTCATCCACTTCCGACCAGGCCAGGCGCGCGCTCGGGTTGCGGATCAGGATCGCGCCCTGTTCCAGGCTGCCCAGCAGGTCTTCTTCTTCCAGTTCGGGTCCGGTCACCAGTTCCGGGTAGCGTGGTTCGGTCATGAACTGGCCGAACCAGGTCAGCAGCAGGCGTTCATCGCTCATGTGCTCGGCCAGCAGGCCCTTGAGCCGGTCGAGGGCGTCCTGCTGGATCTGGTGCGGGTCGCTGGCCGGCTGCACGTCGGCGTCGGTGTAGCGGTCTTCGTCCGGCAGGAACTGGCCGAGGAAGTCGGTGAAGTGGGTCAGGACTTCGGCGGCGCTCGGGGCGCGGAAACCGACCGAATAGGTCATGCAATCGTTCACCGCAACGCCATAGTGGGCCAGGCGCGGTGGCAGATAGAGCATGTCGCCGGGCTCCAGGACCCAGCTTTCGGTTTCTTCGAATTCGGCGAGGATGCGCAGGTCTGCGTGCTGCAGCAGCGGGCTTTCGGAGTCGCACATCTGGCCGATCTTCCAGTTGCGCTTGCCGTGGCCTTGCAGCAGGAACACGTCGTAGTTGTCGAAGTGCGGGCCGACGTTACCGCCAGGTGCGGCGAAGCTGATCATCACGTCATCGATGCGCCAGCTCGGCAGGAAGCGGAAGTGCTCCAGCAACTCGGCGACTTCCGGAACGAACTGGTCCACGGCCTGGACCAGCAGGGTCCAGTCGCGTTCCGGCAGCTTGCTGAACTCGTCTTCGGCGAAGGGGCCGCGGCGCAGTTCCCATGGGCGCTCGCCGTTTTCGATCACCAGGCGCGATTCGACTTCTTCTTCCAGGGCCAGGCCGGCCAGTTCGTCAGGTTCGATCGGGCTTTCGAAGTCAGGCAGGGCCTGACGGATCAGCAGGGGTTTCTTCTGCCAGTAGTCACGCAGAAATTCCCGTGCAGTGATGCCGCCCAGAAGTTGAAGAGGAATATCAGGATTCATGTGTAACCTATTGAAAAAGTGTACTTTTCTAGCAGGAATAAAAACGCCCGGCGCGGCCGGGCGTCAAAAGGTCGAGCAATCGGTCAGATGCGCTTGGCCTGGGCTGCAGCATTACCGATGTAGCTGGCCGGGGTGAGCTGTTTCAGCTCGGCCTTGGCCGCGGCGGGCATGTCCAGCCCGTCGATGAAAGTCTGCAGCGCTTCTGGGCTGATGCCCTTGCCGCGCGTCAGTTCCTTGAGCTTTTCGTAGGGGTTTTCGATGTTGTAGCGGCGCATCACGGTCTGGATTGGCTCGGCCAGGACTTCCCAGCAGGCGTCCAGGTCTTCGGCGATTTTCTGGGCGTTGAGCTCCAGTTTGCTGATGCCTTTGAGGCTGGCCTCGTAGGCAATCACGCTGTGAGCAAAGCCCACGCCCAGGTTGCGCAGCACGGTGGAGTCAGTCAGGTCGCGCTGCCAGCGGGAGATCGGCAGTTTGCTTGCCAGGTGCTGGAACAGTGCGTTGGCGATGCCCAGGTTGCCTTCGGAGTTTTCGAAGTCGATCGGGTTGACCTTGTGCGGCATGGTCGAGGAACCGATTTCGCCGGCGATGGTGCGCTGCTTGAAGTAGCCCAGGGAGATGTAGCCCCAGATATCGCGATCGAAGTCGATCAGGATGGTGTTGAAGCGGGCGATGGCGTCGAACAGCTCGGCGATGTAGTCGTGCGGCTCGATCTGCGTGGTGTAGGGGTTGAAGGCCAGGCCCAGCTCGTCTTCGATGAAGGCGCGGGCGTTGGCTTCCCAGTCGATGTCCGGGTAGGCCGAGAGGTGGGCGTTGTAGTTGCCCACGGCGCCGTTGATCTTGCCCAGCAGCGGCACGGCAGCGACCTGGGCGATCTGGCGCTCCAGGCGGTACACGACGTTGGCCAGCTCCTTGCCCAGGGTGGTCGGCGAGGCCGGCTGGCCGTGGGTGCGCGACAGCATCGGCACTTCGGCGAAACGGATCGCCAGTTCGCGGATGGCGTTGGCGGTCTGGCGCATCAGCGGCAGCATCACTTCATCACGGCCTTCGCGCAGCATCAGGGCGTGGGACAGGTTGTTGATGTCCTCGCTGGTGCAGGCGAAGTGGATGAACTCGCTGACGTTGGCCAGTTCAGGCAACTTGGCAGCTTGCTCCTTGAGCAGGTACTCGATGGCCTTGACGTCGTGGTTGGTGGTGCGCTCGATCTCTTTGACGCGCTCGGCGTGCTCCAGGGAGAAGTTCTCCGCCAGGGCATTGAGGACAGCGTTGGCTTCGGCGGAGAACGCCGGCACTTCGCTGATGGCGCTGTGGGCGGCCAGGCGCTGGAGCCAGCGCACTTCAACGAGGACGCGAGCACGGATCAGGCCGTATTCGCTGAAAATGGGGCGCAGGGCCTGGGTTTTGCCGGCGTAGCGGCCGTCAACAGGGGAAACCGCAGTGAGCGAAGAGAGCTGCATGGGGTGTTCTCGGACAGTCGGGCAACGAAATGGGGCGCGTATCATACATGAAAATATCCGCCGGTCCGTTGCCAACTGACCAGCGTCTTACGCGCAGCTCTTGAAAAATCAGGCGCAGCTCAGCTGCTGCGCATCAACGGATAAAGCTCTTTGAGCAATTTGCGCCGGCTGATCACCAGTTGCCAGCGATGGCCGCCCAGCTGTCGCCACAGGCGTGCCGAGCGGATGCCGGCCAGCAGCAGGGCGCGGATCTTCGAGGCATTGCTGGGCTGCTGCAGGTTGCGCATGTCGCCGTGCACCTGAATGCGCTGGCGCAGGGTGCTCAGGGTGTCCTGGTACAGCCCGCCGCACGCGGCGATGACGTTTTCGTGGGCTGGACCGAAATGTTCTACCTGGGACTGGATCTGCGGCAGGCGTTTGCCGATGGTCTCCAGCAGGTCGTCGCGCTTGGCCAACTGGCGCTCCAGGCCGAGCATCGACAAAGCGTAGCGCAGTGGTTCGCGCTGCAGGGTGCTGGGGTCGCGCTCCAGGGCGCCGATCAGGGCCCGGTAACCCTCGCGCAGGTTGATGTCGTCGCCGCCGTAGACTTCCAGGGTGTCTTTCGGGTCGCGGATCAGCAGACTGCCGAGCATGCAGCTCAAGGCCGCTTCGCTGACCTGGCCGGTCTTGGCGATCCGGTCGACCAGCACGGCGGCCAGGAATACACCGCCCAGCGCCGTCAGTTGTTCCTGAATCGGGCTCATGGACGGGCGTCCTTGCTGCTCCAGGGTTCGGCCACTTCGATCACGCCGCCACCGAGGCAGATCTCGCCGTCGTAGAACACCACGGACTGGCCGGGAGTGACGGCGCGCTGTGGGTCGTCGAAGGTGGCGCGGTAGCCGTTGGCGGTCTTTTCCAGGGTGCAGGGCTGGTCGCTCTGGCGGTAGCGCACCTTGGCGGTCAGGCGTTGCGGCTGGCTCAGGTCGATGGGGTTGACCCAATAGATGTCGGAGGCCAGCAGGGCGCGGGAGAACAGCCAGGGGTGATCATTGCCCTGGCCCACGATCAGCTCGTTGTGCTCCAGGTCCTTGATCAGCACGTACCACGGCTCTTCGCCGGCGTCTTTCAGGCCGCCGATGCCCAGGCCCTGACGCTGGCCGATGGTGTGGTACATCAAGCCGTGATGGCGGCCGATGACTTCACCTTCGGTGGTCTTGATCTCGCCGGGCTGGGCCGGCAGGTATTGCTTGAGGAAGTCGCTGAAGCGCCGCTCACCGATAAAGCAGATGCCGGTGGAGTCTTTCTTCTTCGCCGTGGCCAGGTCGTGTTTTTCGGCAATGGCGCGCACTTCGGGCTTTTCCAGCTCGCCTACCGGGAACAGGGTCTTGGCGATCTGCTCGCCGCCAACGGCGTGGAGGAAGTAGCTCTGGTCCTTGTTCGGGTCCAGGCCCTTGAGCAGTTCGGTGCGGCCGTCGATGTCGCGGCGGCGCACATAGTGGCCGGTGGCGATCAGGTCGGCGCCGAGCATCATGGCGTAGTCGAGGAAGGCCTTGAACTTGATTTCGCGGTTGCAGAGGATATCCGGGTTCGGCGTGCGGCCGGCCTTGTATTCGGCCAGGAAGTGCTCGAACACGTTGTCCCAGTATTCGGCGGCGAAGTTGGCGGTGTGCAGCTTGATGCCAATCTTGTCGCACACGGCCTGGGCGTCGGCCAGGTCGTCCATGGCGGTGCAGTATTCGGTTCCGTCGTCTTCCTCCCAGTTCTTCATGAACAGGCCTTCCACCTGGTAACCCTGCTCCATCAGCAGGAGGGCGGAAACGGAAGAATCCACGCCGCCGGACATGCCGACAATGACGCGCTTCTTTTGGTTATCAGAAGGGGCTGGATCACGCATAGGAATTCAACGGGTGTCTTGAAAAAGGACGCGATTCTAACAGGCTGAGGCCTGCAAGGCTAAAACTGCGGTTAAAGCATTGGTCGGATCAGTGCCAGGCTGTGCAACTGGCCATCCAGGTAATCGTCCAGGCACTGCAGGATCAGCTCGCTGCGCCAGTTGGCCCGTTGCTCCAGCAGTTGCTCGCGGCTCAGCCAGCGCGGGCCGATGATGCCGTCATCCAACTGATAGTCCGGATGATGGCGCAGTGGCTTGGCGGCAAAGCACACGCGCTGGTAGGTCACGCCGTTGCTGGGGGCGGTGTAGAGGTAGATGCCGACCACGCCGGTCAACTCCACATCCCAGCCGGTTTCCTCCAGGGTTTCGCGTACGGCCGCCTGGAGCAGGCTTTCATTGGCATCCAGGTGCCCGGCGGGCTGGTTGAGCACGGCTTGTTCGCCCTGGTATTCCTCGACGAACAGGAAGCTGCCCTGGTCCTCGACGATGGTGGCGACAGTAATATGCGGTTGCCATTCCATAAAGGCACTCCTTTATAAAGGGTGGGCATTGTAGGAGCCGGCTTGCCGGCGAAGCGAGCGCTGTCTGTTTCGCCGACAGGCCGGTTGCTGCGGGCGCCAGAAGCACAAACCCCGGCGCGGGGCCGGGGTTTGTGTGTTCGCTCGTGCTTACACCAGCGCAGCGATGGCCGCGTTGAGGGTGGCGCTCGGGCGCATGGCCTTGCTCACCAGCTCGGGGTTGGCGCTGTAGTAGCCACCGATGTCCACGGGCTTGCCCTGGACGGCGTTGAGCTCGGCGACGATGGTCGCTTCGTTCTCGGTCAGGGTCTTGGCCAGGGTGTTGAACTGCGCTTGCAGGGCAGCGTCCTCGGTCTGGGCGGCCAGGGCTTGAGCCCAGTACAGCGCCAGGTAGAAGTGGCTGCCGCGGTTGTCGATGTTGCCGACTTTGCGCGATGGCGACTTGTTGTTGTCGAGGAACTGGCCGGTCGCCTGGTCCAGGGTCTTGGCCAGCACTAGGGCTTTCGGGTTGTTGTAGGTGTTGCCCAGGTGCTCCAGGGAGGCTGCCAGGGCCAGGAACTCACCCAGGGAGTCCCAGCGCAGGAAGTTCTCTTCCAGCAGCTGCTGTACGTGCTTGGGAGCCGAGCCGCCGGCGCCGGTTTCGAACAGGCCGCCACCGTTCATCAGCGGCACGATCGACAGCATCTTGGCGCTGGTGCCCAGTTCCATGATCGGGAACAGGTCGGTCAGGTAGTCGCGCAGTACGTTGCCGGTCACCGAGATGGTGTCCTTGCCGTCGCGGGTGCGGGCCAGGGTGAACTTCATGGCTTCAACCGGGGACATGATGCGGATGTCCAGGTCGCTGGTGTCGTGATCCTTCAGGTAGGCCTGAACTTTCTCGATCATCACGCCGTCGTGGGCACGCATCGGGTCCAGCCAGAAAATGGCCGGGGTGCTGCTGGCACGAGCACGGTTGACCGCCAGTTTGACCCAGTCCTGGATCGGCGCGTCTTTGGTCTGGCACATGCGGAAGATGTCGCCGGCTTCGACTTTCTGCTCCAGCAGCAGGCTGCCTTTGCTGTCAGTGACGCGAACCACGCCGTCAGCCTTGATTTCGAAAGTCTTGTCGTGGGAACCGTATTCTTCGGCTTTTTTCGCCATCAGGCCAACGTTCGGCACGCTGCCCATGGTGGTCGGATCGAACGCGCCATTGGCTTTGCAGTCTTCGATCACGGCCTGGTAGATGGTGGCGTAGCAACGGTCCGGGATCACGGCCTTGGTGTCGTGCAGCTGGCCGTCGGTGCCCCACATCTTGCCGGAGTCACGGATCATGGCAGGCATCGAGGCGTCGACGATCACGTCGCTCGGCACGTGCAGGTTGGTGATGCCTTTGTCGGAGTTGACCATGGCCAGGGCAGGGCGGGCTGCGTAGACGGCCTGGATGTCGGCTTCGATGGCGGCTTGCTGATCGGCAGGCAACGCCTTGATGCGGGCGTACAGGTCGCCGATGCCGTTGTTCAGGTTGAAGCCGATTTCCTGCAGCACGGTGGCGTGCTTGCTCAGGGCATCCTGATAGAACTCGGCAACGATCTGGCCGAACATGATCGGGTCGGAGACCTTCATCATGGTGGCCTTGAGGTGTACCGAGAGCAGTACGCCTTGCTTCTTGGCGTCTTCGATTTCAGCGGCGATGAAGGCGCGCAAGGCCTTTTTGCTCATTACGGCGCAGTCGAGGATCTCGCCGGCTTGCACGGCGGTCTTTTCCTTCAGGACGGTGGCAGTGCCGTCCAGGGCGATCAGTTCGATCTTGACGCTGTCGGCTGCTTCGATCAGGGCCGCTTTTTCGCTGCCGTAGAAGTCGCCGTTGCTCATGTGGGCAACGTGGGACTTGGAGTCCTTGGCCCAGGCGCCCATCTTGTGCGGGTGCTTGCGCGCATAGTTTTTTACCGACAGCGGAGCGCGGCGGTCGGAGTTGCCTTCACGCAGGACCGGGTTCACGGCGCTGCCCTTGACCTTGTCGTAACGCGCCTTGGCGTCTTTGTCGGCGTCGCAGGTCACGGTTTCTGGGTAGTCCGGCAGCGCATAGCCCTGGGCCTGCAGCTCCTTGATCGCGGCTTGCAGTTGCGGGACCGAGGCGCTGATGTTCGGCAGCTTGATGATGTTGGCTTCTGGGGTGACCGCCAGCTCGCCCAGTTCGGCAAGGTGGTCCGGCACCGCTTTGGTACCCAACTGCTCAGGGAAGCTGGCGAGGATGCGGCCGGCCAGGGAGATGTCGCGGGTTTCCACGGCGATATCAGCCGAAGCGGTGAAGGCTTCTACGATAGGCAGCAGGGAATAGGTGGCGAGGGCCGGGGCTTCGTCGGTGAAGGTGTAGATGATCTTCGAGCGGGTGGGCATATTCGGATTAACTCTCTTCTTTGCTAAAGCGTGCGCAGAAACTCGAGGTGCGCCGGGTAAGCGCTTTCGTTCAAAGGTCATCCATGAGCCGAATGTCGAGGTTTCTTCGCGGTGATGTTGGGTGCATCAGTCGAGCGTCAAGCGGGTGGGCTGCGGTAACAACCCGGCTTTGGGCGGCCATTCTCGGCTTGTTTTGTCGGTAGCAGAGCGTTCGGCCGTCGTGACTCTGTGGTCAGCGGCGGCATTATACATAGGTAGCTAGCAAAACGCCGATGCTTCATAGGCGCCCGTTCTCGTCCATTGGTCTAAAGGTCGCAGGCAGGGTGCAGGCGTAGAGTCGCTCGGGGTGCTTTACTTTGGCACTTTTCCCTTTGCTTTCAGGCTTGTAGGCCGCGAACTGTGCAGCTTTCACGGCATATGGGTGGAACATGAGGTTCCCGTCCAGATTCAACTGGGGTACGCTCGAACGCAGCCAGATGTTCAATCCACACAACGGAGTTCAGCATGGGATACAAGAAGATTCAGGTTCCAGCAGTCGGCGACAAAATCACCGTCAACGCAGACCATTCTCTCAATGTTCCTAACAACCCGATTATTCCTTTCATCGAAGGCGACGGTATTGGTGTTGATATCAGCCCGGTCATGATCAAGGTTGTCGATGCTGCGGTTAAGAAGGCTTACGGCGGCGAACGCAAGATTTCCTGGATGGAAGTGTATGCCGGGGAAAAAGCGACTCAAGTGTACGACCAGGACACCTGGCTTCCTCAGGAAACCCTGGACGCAGTGAAGGATTACGTGGTTTCCATCAAGGGCCCGCTGACCACTCCGGTCGGTGGTGGCATCCGTTCCCTGAACGTGGCCCTGCGTCAGCAACTCGATCTTTATGTATGCCTGCGCCCTGTGCGCTGGTTCGAAGGCGTGCCCAGCCCGGTGAAGAAGCCGGGTGACGTGGACATGACCATCTTCCGTGAAAACTCCGAAGACATTTACGCCGGCATCGAGTGGAAAGCCGGCTCGGCAGAAGCCACCAAGGTCATCAAGTTCCTCAAGGAGGAAATGGGTGTCACCAAGATCCGTTTCGACGAAAACTGCGGCATCGGCGTCAAGCCGGTTTCCCTGCAGGGCACCAAGCGTCTGGCGCGCAAGGCGCTGCAATATGTAGTGGATAACGACCGCGACTCGCTGACCATCGTGCACAAAGGCAACATCATGAAGTTCACCGAAGGTGCCTTCAAGGAATGGGCCTACGAAGTGGCGGCCGAAGAGTTCGGCGCGACCCTGCTGGACGGCGGTCCCTGGATGCAGTTCAAGAACCCGAAAACCGGCAAGAACGTCATCGTCAAGGATGCCATCGCCGACGCCATGCTCCAGCAGATCCTGCTGCGCCCGGCCGAATACGATGTGATCGCGACCCTCAACCTCAACGGCGACTACCTGTCCGACGCCCTGGCGGCGGAAGTGGGCGGCATCGGCATTGCACCAGGCGCCAACCTGTCCGATACCGTGGCCATGTTCGAAGCCACCCACGGTACCGCGCCCAAGTATGCCGGCAAGGACCAGGTCAACCCGGGTTCGCTGATCCTCTCCGCAGAGATGATGCTGCGCCACATGGGCTGGACCGAAGCAGCCGACCTGATCATCAAGGGCACCAATGGCGCAATCTCGGCCAAGACCGTGACCTATGACTTCGAACGCCTGATGGACGGTGCAACCCTGCTGTCTTCCTCGGCCTTCGGCGATGCGCTGATCTCGCACATGTAAGCTGTACGACGCCCAAAGCAAACCGGCCGACTCAATCCCTTGAGTCGGCCGGTTTTTTCATGACTGGATGTTGGTTGGATCAGCTCAGGGCACTTTCGGGCTGGGCCTCGGCAGTGACGATTTCGCCGGGCACCTTCAACGCGCTGATTTTGATCGCATGCAGGCCCTTGGGCCCTTGGATGATTTCGAAGCTCACAGCCTGTCCGGCTTTCAAGGTCTTGTAGCCATCCATATCGATGGCCGAGTAATGGGCAAACAGATCGTCAGTCTTGCCCTCCTCATTAATAAAGCCATAACCCTTGGCGTTGTTGAACCACTTGACCTTACCGCTAGCCATACTCATATCCCTCTGCAACAGACTCCATCACTGGAGTATCATCCAGTTCATCCGCCGCCAAGCTTGGTAAAAAGGTTGACGCCGCGGACGTTTATTACCCAATGTGGGCCCTATTGGTTGTAACACCGTTTTGCCGATAGTCAAGTTGACCCGGCGGTCGGAGTTGAAATCCTTCCAGGGCGCCCCCACCACTGTATTTGCACAACTGACGAACCTTTCTTTCCATGCATGCAATCAGCCAGATTCGACTAACATTCAATCAGGATCGCCCGGACTTGCACGACGACGATTCCGCTGGCTTGGCAGTACAGGAGGCTAAGCCTGCTCTCCAGGCGCCGCCGATGTACAAGGTGGTTTTGTTCAACGATGACTACACGCCGATGGATTTCGTCGTCGAAGTGCTCGAGATGTTTTTTAACCTGAATCGCGAGCTGGCGACCAAGGTCATGCTGGCCGTCCATACCGAAGGGCGGGCAGTGTGTGGATTGTTTACCCGCGACATCGCCGAGACCAAGGCCATGCAGGTCAACCAGTACGCCCGGGAAAGCCAGCATCCGCTACTCTGTGAAATCGAGAAGGACGGTTAACGCCGACCACTTGGGTATGAGGTGAAGCTATGTTAAACCGCGAGCTCGAAGTCACCCTCAATCTCGCCTTCAAGGAGGCCCGTTCGAAGCGTCATGAGTTCATGACCGTCGAGCATCTCCTGTTGGCTCTTTTGGATAATGAGGCCGCCGCCACCGTTTTACGTGCCTGCGGAGCAAACCTCGACAAACTCAAGCACGACCTGCAGGAGTTCATCGACTCCACAACGCCGCTGATTCCCGTGCACGATGAGGATCGCGAAACTCAGCCAACCCTGGGTTTCCAGCGTGTATTGCAACGTGCTGTCTTTCACGTACAGAGCTCGGGCAAGCGTGAAGTCACCGGTGCCAATGTGCTGGTGGCAATCTTCAGTGAGCAAGAGAGCCAGGCGGTGTTCCTGCTGAAACAGCAGAGCGTTGCCCGTATCGACGTGGTCAACTACATCGCCCATGGCATCTCCAAGGTGCCCGGGCATGGCGATCATTCTGAAGGTGAACAGGATATGCAGGACGAAGAGGGTGGTGAGTCGTCTTCTTCGGGCAATCCTCTGGATGCCTATGCCAGCAACCTCAATGAGTTGGCCCGTCAGGGCCGCATTGATCCGTTGGTAGGGCGCGAGCAGGAAGTCGAGCGCGTAGCGCAGATCCTGGCGCGCCGGCGCAAGAACAACCCGCTGCTGGTGGGTGAGGCAGGCGTGGGCAAGACCGCGATTGCCGAGGGCCTGGCCAAGCGCATCGTCGACAATCAAGTGCCGGACCTGCTGGTCAACAGCGTCGTCTACTCGCTGGATCTCGGGGCGTTGCTGGCCGGTACCAAATACCGCGGCGATTTCGAGAAGCGCTTCAAGGCGCTGCTGGGCGAACTGAAAAAACGCCCTCAGGCGATCCTGTTCATCGACGAAATCCACACCATCATCGGTGCCGGTGCGGCCTCCGGTGGGGTGATGGACGCCTCGAACCTGCTCAAGCCGCTGCTGTCCTCGGGTGATATCCGTTGCATCGGCTCGACTACCTTCCAGGAGTTCCGTGGCATTTTCGAGAAGGACCGGGCCTTGGCGCGGCGCTTCCAGAAAGTCGATGTGTCCGAGCCCTCGGTTGAAGACACCATTGGCATCCTGCGCGGCCTCAAGGGGCGTTTCGAGCAGCATCACAGTATCGAATACAGTGATGAAGCCCTGCGTGCCGCTGCAGAATTGGCCTCTCGCTATATCAATGACCGGCATATGCCGGACAAGGCCATCGACGTCATCGACGAGGCAGGGGCCTATCAGCGCCTGCAGCCGGCGGAGAAGCGCGTGAAGCGCATCGAAGTGGCCCAGGTCGAAGACATCGTGGCGAAAATCGCGCGGATTCCACCAAAACACGTCACCAGTTCCGATAAAGAGCTGCTGCGCAATCTCGAGCGCGATCTCAAGCTGACGGTGTTTGGTCAGGATGCGGCGATCGATTCGCTGTCCACCGCGATCAAGCTGTCCCGTGCAGGCCTGAAATCGCCGGACAAACCGGTCGGTTCCTTCCTGTTCGCCGGTCCTACCGGTGTCGGCAAGACCGAAGCGGCGCGGCAGTTGGCCAAGGCCATGGGGATCGAGCTGGTACGCTTCGACATGTCCGAGTACATGGAGCGGCACACCGTCTCGCGCTTGATTGGTGCGCCTCCCGGCTATGTCGGTTTCGACCAGGGTGGCTTGCTGACCGAGGCCATCACCAAGCAGCCGCATTGCGTATTGCTGCTCGATGAAATCGAGAAGGCCCACCCGGAAGTCTTCAACCTGCTGCTGCAGGTGATGGACCACGGGACCCTGACCGACAACAACGGGCGCAAGGCGGATTTCCGCAATGTGATCGTCATCATGACCACCAACGCCGGTGCTGAAACTGCGGCGCGAGCCTCCATCGGCTTCACGCATCAGGATCACTCTTCCGATGCCATGGAAGTGATCAAGAAGAGCTTCACGCCGGAGTTCCGCAACCGTCTGGACACTATTATCCAGTTCGGTCGCCTGAGCCACGAAGTGATCAAGAGCGTGGTGGACAAGTTCCTTACCGAGCTTCAGGCGCAGCTGGAAGACAAGCGCGTGCAGCTGGAAGTGACCGATGCCGCTCGCAGCTGGCTGGCCGCCGGTGGTTACGACGTGACCATGGGCGCCCGTCCGATGGCGCGCTTGATCCAGGACAAGATCAAGCGTCCCCTGGCCGAGGAGATCCTGTTTGGCGAGTTGTCCGACCATGGCGGTGTGGTCCACATCGACATCAAGGATGGCGAGCTGACCTTCGATTTCGAGACCACGGCGGAAATGGCTTGATCGCCGCATAACACAGCAGTACAGCCAAAGGCACCGGGAGGTGCCTTTGTGCTATCTGGCGTTTGAAACGTTTTTTTGCAGACGAACAAAAACGCCCGGCATAACCGGGCGTCTTGTATTGACTTGCTTAGCGAGCGCGGTAAGTGATGCGCCCTTTGCTCAAGTCATAGGGCGTCAGCTCGACGCGCACTTTGTCACCGGTAAGAATACGAATGTAGTTCTTGCGCATCTTGCCGGAAATATGCGCGGTTACGACGTGCCCATTTTCCAACTCCACACGAAACATGGTGTTGGGCAGGGTGTCGACGACAGTGCCTTCCATTTCGAAGCTGTCTTCTTTCGACATGCAGTAAAGCCCTCGGTGTCCAATGAATGGCCCGGTGCAACTGCGCCAGGCAAAAGCGGCGTGCATTGTGCCCGAAAAGTGGGGTTTAAGCCAAGACCTTCTAGTTGAGGATCACCCATCTCTGGTTAACCAGCAGCTCTATGGGGCGATATTGGGTCTTGTAGTTCATCTTTTTGCAGTTCTTGATCCAGTAGCCGAGGTACACCGCATCCAGCCCCAGGCGCAGGGTTTCGCCGATTTGCCAAAGGATCGCAAAGCGCCCGAGGCTGCGGCGCTCTTCGTCGGGTTCATAGAAGGTGTAGACCGCTGACAGGCCATTGGGCAGCAGGTCTGTGACCGCCACGGCCAGCAGGCGGCCGTCCAGGCGGAACTCGTAGAAGCGCGAGAAGGGCAGGTCTCGAACCAGAAAGGTCGAGAACTGGTCGCGGCTTGGGGGGAACATGTCGCCATCGGCGTGGCGTTGCTCGATGTAGCGCTGGTAGAGGTCGAAATACTCTTCGCTGAAGCAGGGTTTGGCCGCGTGTACGGTCAGGTCGCTGTTGCGTTTGAGAATGCGCTTTTGCTGGCGGCTGGGCAGGAACTGTGTAGCAGGAATGCGCGCCGGCACGCAGGCGTTGCAGTTCTGGCAGTGGGGGCGATACAGATGATCGCCGCTGCGCCGAAAGCCCATTTCCGACAGATCCGCGTAGACATGCACGTCCATGGGCTGGCTGGGATCGAGGAACAGAGTGGTCGCCTGTTCGTCGGGCAGGTAGCTGCAAGAGTGGGGTTGGGTGGCATAGAACTTCAGGCGCGCCAACTCGGTCATGAGTCAACCCTCGGAATAAGCTTTGCAATTAAGTGTAAGCCACCCCCGGCAAACCCGCCTAGGAAACCCATATGGCGCGGCTCGGCAGGTCCAGGTGGTGTTTCAGGTAATTCGCGAACTCTGGCCGGGAAATGGATCGGGCGCCGAGGCTGTGCAGGTGTTCGGTGGGCATCTGGCAGTCGATCAGCACAAATCCCCACGCCTTCAAGCGTTCCACCAGAGTGGCAAAGCCGAATTTCGAGGCATTGTCGGCGCGGCTGAACATCGACTCGCCGAAAAACAGCTGCCCCATGGCCAGTCCATACAAGCCGCCCACCAGCACTCCCTGATCCCAGACTTCCACCGAATGGGCGTAGCCGCGTTGATGCAGTTGCAGGTAGGCGCGTTGCATCGCTTCGCTGATCCAGGTGCCGTCGGCATAGGCGCGAGGCGCTGCACAGGCGCTGATGACTGCGGCAAAGTCCTGATCGAAGGTCACCTGATAGCGTTGTTTGCGCAACAGTTTGCCCAGGCTGCGGGAGACATGCAGTTCGTCCGGGAATAACACCGTGCGCGGATCGGGGGACCACCAGAGAATCGGCTGGCCTTCGGAAAACCAGGGAAAGCAGCCGTGACGATAGGCCTGGATCAGGCGGTCGGCAGACAAGTCTCCGCCCGCGGCCAGCAAGCCATTGGGCTCGCGCATGGCCTTTTCCAGCGGCGGGAAGTCGAGTGTGTTGCGTTGTAACCAGGTCAGCATGGCATCCAGACTTACGGCAGGGGAGGGCGGTGGCGGGCCGATGATGGCCCGCCACAAGCGTAGGGCGAGGGCTTAGTTGTCGTCGAGGAATTTTTCCGCATCCAGCGCTGCCATGCAGCCGGCGCCGGCCGAAGTGATGGCCTGGCGATAGACGTGGTCGGCCACGTCGCCGGCGGCAAATACGCCCTGGATGCCGGTGGCCGTGGCATTGCCTTCGCTGCCGCCACGCACCAGCAGGTAGCCGTCGCGCATCTCCAGTTGGCCCTGGAACAGATCGGTATTGGGCTTGTGGCCGATGGCGATAAACACCCCGGCCAGTGCCAGATCCTTGGTTTCTCCGCTGTGGCTGTCCTTGAGGCGGGCGCCGGTCACGCCGCTGGCATCGCCCAGCACTTCCTCCAGGTGCTGGTTCCAGTGCAGGCGGATATTGCCATTGGCGGCCTTGTCGAACAGCTTGTCCTGGAGAATCTTCTCGGCTCGCAGCTTGTCGCGGCGATGCACCAGGTGCACTTCTTTGGCGATGTTTGACAGGTACAGTGCCTCCTCCACGGCGGTGTTGCCGCCGCCCACCACGGCTACCACCTGATTGCGGTAGAAGAAGCCATCGCAGGTGGCGCAGGCGGAAACCCCCTTGCCGGCAAAGGCCTCTTCGGAGGGCAGGCCCAGGTATTGCGCCGAGGCGCCGGTGGCGATGATCAGCGCGTCGCAACTGTAGGTGCCGCTGTCGCTGATGAGGATAAACGGCCGCTGCTGCAACTGTGCGGTGTGGATGTGGTCATAGACGATCTCGGTGTCGAAGCGTTCGGCGTGTCTCTGCATCCGCTCCATCAGCACCGGGCCGGTCAGGCCTTCGACATCGCCGGGCCAGTTATCGACTTCGGTGGTGGTGGTCAGTTGGCCGCCGGCTTGCAAACCGGTGATCACCGTCGGTTTGAGGTTGGCCCGAGCGGCATAGACGGCAGCGCTGTAACCGGCAGGGCCAGAGCCCAGAATGATCAGGCGTGAATGCTTCGCATCGTTCATAAAAACACCTCATAAGCCTTTGTCACAAAAGAGAATGCATGCTCCAATTGAACAGTGCGTAACAGGCCGTTGACTATGCTGGTCGTCGGGTTCCGACGTGGCATGGCGTGAACAAACCCGTACAATACGACGCTGTACCGGGTTTATTCAGAATTGCACTGTTTCAGAAGCAAGGGGCAGAGTGTTAAAAGTAGCCCCAGTTACGCCGGTCAACTTTATTTACCTGCTCGGATTGAGCAGTATCTTGTAGTCAATCACCCGTTGGACGCGCCCTTGGCGCAGGAAAAGACGCGTTTTGAAGAAATCCACCGCAGCACCTAAACCTGTTGTTCCGCTCTGGCGTCAACAATTGCACTACCGGCTCAAGGAAGGTGCGTTGATCGCCATTGGCGCCCTGTGCCTGTTCTTGATGATGGCACTTCTGACCTATGGGAAAGATGATCCGGGCTGGAGTCATAACAGCAAGATTGAAGACGTGCAGAACTTCGGTGGCCCGGCCGGTTCCTACAGCGCCGATATCCTGTTTATGGTGTTGGGTTACTTCGCCTATATCTTCCCGCTGCTGTTGGCGATCAAGACCTACCAGATCTTCCGCCAGCGCCATGAGCCCTGGCAGTGGAGCGGCTGGCTGTTTTCCTGGCGGCTGATTGGCCTGGTGTTCCTGGTGCTGTCGGGCGCCGCCCTGGCCCATATCCATTTCCATGCCGCCACGGGCCTGCCGGCCGGTGCCGGTGGCGCCCTGGGCGAAAGCCTGGGCGACCTGGCCAAGAATGCCCTGAACGTGCAGGGCAGCACCCTGATGTTCATTGCCCTGTTCCTGTTCGGCCTGACGGTGTTCACCGACCTGTCGTGGTTCAAGGTGATGGACGTGACCGGCAAGATCACCCTCGACCTGTTCGAACTGTTCCAGGGCGCCGCCAACCGCTGGTGGGATGCGCGCGTGGAGCGCAAGCAACTGGTGGCTCAATTGCGCGAAGTGGATGCCCGGGTCGATGAAGTCGTGACCCCGAACGTGGCCGACAAGCGCGAGCAGGCCAAGGTCAAGGAGCGCCTTATCGAGCGCGAGCAGGCCCTGAGCAAGCACATGTCCGAGCGCGAAAAGCAGGTGCCGCCAGTGATCACGCCGATCGCCACCAAGGCGCCGGAGCCCAGCAAGCGCGTGCAAAAAGAGAAACAGGTGCCGCTGTTCGTCGACAGCGCGGTGGAAGGCACCTTGCCGCCGATCTCGATCCTCGACCCGGCAGAAAAGAAACAGCTGAACTATTCCCCTGAATCCCTGGCGGCGGTTGGCCACCTGCTGGAGATCAAGCTCAAGGAGTTCGGCGTCGAAGTCTCGGTGGATTCGATCCACCCGGGGCCGGTGATTACCCGTTACGAAATCCAGCCGGCGGCAGGGGTGAAGGTCAGCCGGATCGCCAACCTGGCCAAGGACCTGGCGCGTTCCCTGGCCGTGACCAGTGTTCGCGTAGTGGAAGTGATTCCCGGCAAGACCACCGTGGGCATCGAGATTCCCAACGAAGACCGGCAGATCGTGCGCTTCTCCGAAGTGCTCTCGACCCCTGAATACGACAACTTCAAATCCCCGGTCACCCTGGCCCTGGGCCACGATATCGGCGGCAAGCCGATCATCACCGACCTTGCGAAAATGCCTCACCTGCTGGTGGCCGGTACCACCGGTTCCGGTAAGTCGGTGGGGGTCAACGCGATGATCCTGTCGATCCTGTTCAAGTCCGGCCCGGAAGACGCCAAGCTGATCATGATCGACCCGAAGATGCTCGAACTGTCGATCTACGAGGGCATTCCGCATCTGCTGTGCCCGGTGGTGACCGACATGAAGGACGCGGCCAACGCCCTGCGCTGGAGCGTGGCGGAGATGGAACGGCGCTACAAGCTCATGGCCAAGATGGGCGTGCGCAACCTCTCGGGCTTCAACGCCAAGGTCAAGGAAGCGATTGAAGCAGGTACCCCGCTGGCCGACCCGCTGTACAACCGCGAAAGCATTCACGACGAAGCGCCGCTGCTGACCAAGCTGCCGACCATCGTCGTGGTGGTGGACGAATTCGCCGACATGATGATGATCGTCGGCAAGAAGGTTGAGGAACTGATCGCCCGTATCGCCCAGAAGGCCCGTGCCGCCGGTATCCACCTGATTCTCGCCACCCAGCGCCCATCGGTGGACGTGATCACCGGCCTGATCAAGGCCAACATCCCGACCCGCATGGCGTTCCAGGTGTCGAGCAAGATCGACTCGCGGACCATCATCGACCAGGGCGGTGCCGAACAATTGCTGGGCCACGGTGACATGCTCTACATGCCGCCGGGCACCAGCCTGCCGATCCGCGTCCACGGCGCCTTCGTTTCCGATGATGAAGTGCACCGCGTGGTGGAGGCCTGGAAGCTGCGCGGTGCGCCGGAATACAACGACGACATCCTCAACGGTGTCGAAGAGGCGGGCAGTGGTTTCGAAGGCAGCAGCGGTGGCGGTGACGGCGATGATCCGGAAGCCGACGCGCTCTACGACGAAGCCGTGCAGTTCGTCCTGGAAAGCCGCCGGGCCTCGATCTCTGCGGTACAGCGCAAGCTGAAGATTGGCTACAACCGCGCCGCCCGGATGATCGAAGCCATGGAAATGGCCGGGGTGGTGACGGCGATGAACACCAACGGCTCCCGCGAAGTGCTGGCGCCGGGCCCGACGCGCGACTGATCCCTGTTTCGCTTGCAGCGGCGTGAAGTCACGCCGCTCGTATACCCATCCAATTAATGAGGAATTCCATGCGCCTGATTCGCATGTTGCTGCTGCCGGTATTGGCTGTGACCACCTTGTCGGCCCACGCCGACCCCAAAGACGTGGCGCGCCTGACCCAGTTGCTGGAAAAGTCCCAGACCCTGACCGCGCGTTTCTCCCAGCTGACCCTGGATGGCAGCGGCACCCAGTTGCAGGAAACCGCCGGCGAGATGTCCCTGCAGCGCCCGGGCCTGTTCTACTGGCACACCGATGCGCCACAAGAACAGCTGATGGTTTCCGACGGCCAGAAAGTCTCCCTGTGGGACCCGGACCTGGAGCAGGTGACCATCAAGAAGCTTGACCAGCGTCTGACCCAGACCCCGGCCCTGTTGCTCTCCGGTGACGTGTCGAAAATCAGCGAAAGCTTCGACATCACCTCCAAGGAAGCCGGCGGCGTGATGGACTTCACCCTCAAGCCGAAAACCCGCGACACCCTGTTCGACAGCCTGCGCCTGTCGTTTCGCAACGGCATGATCAACGACATGCAGTTGATCGACAGCGTTGGCCAGCGCACCAATATCCTGTTCACCGGGGTCAAGGCCAACGAAGCCATCCCGGCGTCCAAGTTCAAGTTCGACATCCCCAAGGGTGCCGATGTGATCCAAGAATAAGCAGCCGCAACCGCAAGGTTTCGAAGGTAGTCCATGGACCTGTTTCGTAGTGCCCCGATTGCCCAGCCACTGGCCGCACGCCTGCGTGCGACCAACCTGGACGAGTACGTTGGCCAGCAGCACCTGTTGGCCCGGGGCAAGCCGCTGCGCGAGGCCCTGGAGCAGGGCGCGCTGCATTCGATGATCTTCTGGGGCCCGCCCGGGGTTGGCAAGACCACCCTGGCGCGGCTGTTGGCGGAAGTCTCGGATGCCCACTTCGAAACCGTCTCGGCGGTGCTGGCCGGGGTCAAGGAGATCCGCCAGGCGGTGGAAGTCGCCAAGCAGCAGGCCGGGCAATACGGTCGGCGAACCATTCTGTTTGTCGACGAAGTGCACCGCTTCAACAAATCGCAGCAGGATGCCTTCCTGCCCTACGTGGAAGACGGCACGCTGATCTTTATCGGCGCCACTACGGAAAACCCCTCCTTCGAACTCAACAACGCCTTGCTCTCCCGAGCGCGGGTCTATGTGCTCAAGAGCCTGGATGAAGCGGCCCTGGGCACCCTGGTACAGCGCGCCCTGACCGAGGAGCGGGGGCTGGGCAAGCGCCAGCTGAGCCTCAGCGATGAAGGCTTCCAGATGCTGCTGTCGGCCGCCGATGGCGATGGCCGGCGCATGCTCAACCTGCTGGAAAACGCCTCGGACCTGGCGGAAGACGGTGGCGAGATCAGTGTCGATCTGTTGCAAAGCCTGCTGGGTGACACCCGCCGGCGTTTCGACAAGGGCGGCGAGGCGTTCTACGACCAGATTTCCGCGTTGCACAAATCGGTGCGCGGCTCCAATCCCGACGGCGCCCTGTACTGGTTCGCGCGCATGCTCGACGGCGGCTGCGACCCGTTGTACCTGGCCCGGCGCGTGGTGCGCATGGCCAGCGAAGACATTGGCAACGCTGACCCGCGGGCCCTGAGCCTGTGCCTGGCGGCCTGGGATGTGCAGGAGCGCCTGGGCAGCCCCGAAGGCGAGCTGGCAGTGGCCCAGGCCATCACCTACCTGGCCTGTGCGCCGAAGAGCAACGCCGTGTACATGGGTTTCAAGGCCGCCATGCGCGCTGCTGCCGAGCACGGCTCGCTGGAAGTGCCGATCCACCTGCGCAATGCCCCGACCAAGCTGATGAAGCAACTGGGCTACGGCGACGAATACCGCTACGCCCATGACGAGCCGGATGCCTACGCCGCCGGTGAAGACTATTTCCCCGAAGAACTCGAACCCTTGCCGCTCTATCAACCGGTGCCCCGCGGCCTGGAACTGAAGATCGGCGAGAAGCTCAAGCACCTGGCCGCGCTGGACCGGGCCAGCCCCTTGCAGCGGAGAAAACCTTGATCCCCCTGATCCTCGCAGTCTCCGCCGGCGGTGTGGCTGGCACCCTGTTGCGCTTTGCCACCGGCAACTGGATCAACGCCAATTGGCCGCGGCACTTCTATACCGCGACGCTGGCCGTTAATATCGTGGGCTGCCTGCTGATCGGCGTGTTGTACGGGCTATTCCTGGTCCGTCCGGAAGTGCCGATCGAAGTGCGTGCCGGATTGATAGTGGGCTTCCTCGGTGGCCTGACGACTTTTTCATCCTTTTCACTGGATACCGTGCGTCTGCTGGAAAGCGGACAAGTGGCGCTGGCCCTGGGCTATGCGGCGCTGAGTGTATTCGGCGGGCTGCTTGCTACCTGGGCCGGCCTGTCCTTGACCAAACTTTGATAAACGAGAGAACGACATGCTCGATTCCAAACTGTTACGTAGCAACCTCCAGGACGTAGCGGATCGTCTGGCATCCCGCGGCTTTGCCCTGGATGTGGCACGCATCGAAGCGCTGGAAGAACAGCGCAAGACCGTGCAGACCCGCACCGAGCAACTGCAGGCTGAACGTAACGCGCGCTCCAAGTCCATCGGCCAGGCCAAGCAACGCGGCGAAGACATCGCCCCGCTGATGGCCGACGTTGAGCGCATGGGGAACGAGCTGAGCTCCGGCAAGGCGGAGCTGGAAAACATCCAGAGCGAACTGGATTCGATCCTGTTCGGCATTCCCAACCTGCCCCACGAGTCGGTGCCGGTGGGCGAAGACGAAGACGGCAACGTCGAAGTGCGCCGCTGGGGCACCCCGACCGCCTTCGATTTCCCGATCAAGGACCACGTGGCCCTGGGCGAAACCCACGGCTGGCTGGACTTTGAAACCGCCGCCAAGTTGTCCGGCGCGCGTTTTGCCCTGTTGCGCGGCCCGATCGCCCGTCTGCACCGCGCCCTGGCGCAGTTCATGATCAACCTGCACACCGGCGAGCACGGCTACGAAGAGGCCTATACCCCGTACCTGGTGCAGGCGCCGGCCCTGGTGGGTACCAGCCAGCTGCCGAAGTTCGAGGAAGACCTGTTCAAGATCACTCGCGAAGGCGAAGCCGATCTGTACCTGATCCCGACCGCCGAAGTGTCCCTGACCAACATCGTGGCGGGTGAGATCCTCGATCCGAAGCAACTGCCGCTGAAGTTCGTCGCCCACACGCCATGCTTCCGCAGTGAAGCCGGTGCCTCGGGTCGCGATACCCGCGGCATGATCCGCCAGCACCAGTTCGACAAGGTCGAGATGGTCCAGGTGGTCGAGCCGTCGACCTCCATGGAAGCCCTGGAAGGCCTGACCGCCAACGCCGAGAAAGTCCTGCAACTGCTGCAACTGCCGTACCGCGTACTGGCCCTGTGCACCGGCGACATGGGCTTCAGTGCGGTCAAGACCTACGACCTGGAAGTCTGGGTACCGAGCCAGGACAAGTACCGCGAGATCTCCTCGTGCTCCAACTGTGGCGATTTCCAGGCCCGCCGCATGCAGGCGCGCTTTCGCAACCCGGAAACCGGCAAGCCTGAGCTGGTGCACACCCTCAACGGTTCCGGCCTGGCCGTGGGCCGCACCCTGGTGGCGGTGCTGGAGAACTACCAGCAGGCCGACGGTTCGATCCGTGTGCCGGATGTGCTGAAGCCGTACATGGGTGGCCTTGAGGTCATCGGCTAAATGGAATATCTGCCGCTGTTTCACAACCTTCGCGGCAGTCGTGTGTTGGTGGTCGGCGGAGGGGAGATTGCCTTGCGCAAATCCCGTCTGCTGGCCGATGCCGGTGCGCAGCTGCGAGTGGTCGCACCTGAAATAGAAGCGCAATTGCAGGAACTGATCGTCGCCAGCGGCGGTGAGTCCCTATTGCGCGGGTATGTCGAGGCGGACCTCGACGGCTGCACCCTGATCATCGCCGCCACCGACGACGAATCCCTGAATGCCCAGGTCTCCGCCGATGCCCATCGGCGTTGCGTGCCGGTCAATGTGGTGGACGCGCCGGCCCTGTGCAGCGTGATCTTCCCGGCCATCGTCGACCGTTCGCCGCTGGTCATCGCAGTCTCCAGTGGCGGCGATGCGCCAGTGCTGGCGCGGCTGATCCGGGCCAAGCTGGAAACCTGGATTCCTTCCACCTACGGCCAACTGGCCGGGTTGGCGGCGCGTTTCCGTGCCCAGGTCAAAGGCCTGTTTCCGGATGTGCAGCAACGCCGGGCGTTCTGGGAGGACGTGTTCCAAGGGCCCATTGCCGATCGTCAGCTGGCGGGGCAGGGGGCGGAAGCCGAACGTCTGTTGCAGGCCAAGATTGCGGGCAAGGCGCCTCATGCGCCGGGCGAGGTGTATCTGGTGGGCGCAGGCCCGGGTGATCCGGACCTGCTGACCTTCCGCGCCCTGCGCCTGATGCAGCAGGCCGATGTGGTGCTCTACGACCGCCTGGTGGCGCCGGCGATTCTCGAGCTGTGCCGCCGCGACGCCGAACGCATCTACGTCGGCAAGCGTCGCGCCGATCACGCCGTGCCCCAGGAACAGATCAACCAGCAACTGGTGACCCTGGCCCAGCAAGGCAAGCGGGTGGTGCGCCTGAAGGGTGGTGATCCGTTCATCTTTGGACGGGGCGGCGAAGAGATCGAAGAGCTGGCGGCCCACGGCATTCCGTTCCAGGTGGTGCCGGGGATTACCGCGGCCAGTGGTTGCTCGGCCTATGCCGGGATTCCCCTGACTCACCGCGACTACGCACAGTCAGTGCGCTTCGTCACCGGTCACCTCAAGGACGGCACCAGCAACCTGCCCTGGAGCGACTTGGTGGCGCCGGCCCAGACCCTGGTGTTCTACATGGGCCTGGTGGGCTTGCCGACCATCTGCGAGCAACTGATCAAGCACGGTCGCGGCGCCGACACCCCGGCGGCCCTGGTTCAGCAGGGCACCACCAGCAACCAGCGGGTCTTCACCGGCACCCTGGGCAACCTGCCTGCGCTGGTGGCCGAGCATGAGGTGCACGCACCGACCCTGGTGATCGTCGGCGAAGTGGTCCAGCTACGCGAGAAGCTGGCCTGGTTCGAAGGCGCTCAGTCCGAGGTCTGAAAGGCTTCGCCGGCAAGCCGGCTCCTACACATCCCGCTGTTGTAGGAGCCGGCTTGCCGGCGAAAGCGTCCTCAACCCCTGCACCAAACCCCTTGCCCACTCAACCGCTGCCGATCATGGCCGCGGCTGAAGTCCTGTAACGGCCCCTTCGGCACAATCCCCGTCGGATTGATGGTGGTGTGGCTGGCGTAGTAGTGCCCCTTGATGTGGGTAAAGTCCACGGTCTGGGCAATCCCCGGCCACTGGTACAGCTCCCGCAGCCAGTTCGACAGGTTCGGGTAATCGGCAATCCGCCGCAGGTTGCACTTGAAGTGGCTGTAGTACACCGCGTCGAAGCGGATCAGGGTGGTGAACAGCCGCACATCGGCTTCAGTCAGGTACTCTCCGACCAAGTAGCGCTGTTTACCCAGCAACGCTTCCAAAGCGTCCAGCTCGGCAAAGACATCATCGAACGCCGACTCATAGGCCTTTTGTGACGTGGCAAACCCGGCGCGATACACGCCATTGTTCAGCGCGGGGTAGATGCGTGCGTTGAGTTCATCGATGCGTGCGCGCAACGGCTGCGGGTAGAAGTCCAGGGCGTTGCCGGTCAGGCCGTCAAAGGCGCTGTTGAACATGCGGATGATCTCCGCCGATTCGTTGCTGACGATGCATTGGCGTTGTTTGTCCCACAGCACCGGTACGGTAACGCGGCCGGTGTAGTCCGCAGTGTCGGCGGTGTAGCGCTGGTGCATGAAGTCGAAGTGGTCCAGGGGGTCGCCGCTGGAGCCGTAGGCGGTGTCGAAGGTCCAGCCGTTCTCGCGCATCAGCCAGCTGACCACTGAGACGTCGATCAGCTTTTCCAGACCCTTGAGCTTGCGCAGGATCAGCGTGCGGTGGGCCCAGGGGCAGGCCAGGGAGACATAGAGGTGGTAGCGCCCGGCCTCGGCGGCAAAGCCGCCTTCACCGCTGGGCCCGGGGCGGCCATCGGCAGTGACCCAGTTGCGACGTTGCGCCTGTTCCCGTTGGAAAGCGCCGTCCTTGCCGCTTTCGTACCACTGGTCATGCCAGCGCCCTTCGATCAGCAGACCCATGAAATGCTCCTCGGCTGTTTTGCGTTGGAGTGCAGTCTATGCCCCTGGGTTCGAACAAAAAGCGCAAAGCATGGGCGGTTTTGATCGATTAAATCGATCTGTCTCGGGCATCCCAATACTGCTGGGCCAGCGCGAAGGCCTGCTCCCGCGGCGTGCCCAAGCCGCGCAAGGCCAGGGCCATGGTCGCCAGCAGGGCCAGTTGCGGGTAGCTGTCTTCTACATCGCCGCGCCACAGCGCCTTGAGGTGCTCGGGTTCCAGGCTGGCAGGTTTCACATGGCGTTGCGCCGACAGTGCCGGCCATTCCTCGTCCCAACTGACGCCACCGGTGCTGCCGTACAGATGGCTGGCGGTGTCCGGGTTGATCTCGATCTCGCCGCCATCGCCCTTGATCACGATGACGTTGTCCCCCAGCAGGCCGCTGGCATCGCGGTGCACTGCCTGGTAGCCGGGGTGGAAGATGCTTTGCAGGCCGCAACGGGCGCCCAGGGGGTTGAGGATTCGCGCCAGGGAATGGATCGGTGAGCGCAGGCCGAGGATGTTGCGCAAGTCGATCATGCGCTGCAGTTGCGGCGCCCAGTCCCCCAGGGGCATGAAGGCCAGGTTGCCCTGGTCCAATGCCTGGCTGACCGCCTGCCAGTCACGGCACAGGGGAATCCCCAGGGGTTCCAGCAATTGCTCTGTGTACAAGCGCCCGGCGGTGTGGGCGCCGCCGCCGTGCAGCAGGATGCGCACGCCGTTCTGTGCCAGGCACTTGGCCGCCAGCAGGTACCAGGGCAGGTGGCGCTTCTTGCCGGCGTAGGTCGGCCAGTCGAGGTCCAGGGCAATCGCCGGGGCGTTCAGGCGTTCGCGCAAGGCTTCGGTGAAGCCCGCCAGCTCTTGCGGGCTTTCCTCCTTGTGCCGCAGCAGCATGAGGAAGGCGCCCAGTTGGGTGTCCTCGACCTTGCCGTCCAGCAGCATGCCCATGGCTTCCCGGGCTTCCTCGCGAGTCAGGTTGCGCGCGCCGCGCTTGCCCTTGCCGAGAATCCGCACGAATTGGGCGAAAGGGTGTTCTTCCGGGGTTTGGGTGAGCAGGGGGGCGAAATCGTTCATAGGCAGTTGGTCGGCTTGGGCAGGCCCGCCAGCTTGGCGGCAAGTTTGGCGGGAGTGCCTTTGAACAGACGGTTCAGGTGCAGGCTGTTGCCCTTGTCCGGGCCCAGCTTGAGGGCGGTGTACTTGATCAGCGGGCGGGTGGCCGGGGACAGCTGGAATTCCCTGTAGAAGCCCTGGAGCAGTTCGAGGATTTCCCAGTGTTCCGCGCTCAGCTCAAGCTCTTCGTTGGCGGCCAGCGCTTGCGCCACGTCGGCGGACCAGTCGTCGAGGTTGACCAGGTAGCCGTCCTTGTCCAGTTCGATGGCGCGAACGCCCACGGTCAAGGTATTCATAGCCAGGTGTTGACCTTGTCATGCTGAAGGGACAGCTCGACGAAGCCCGGGTAGTCCACCGCGCGGGCCCAGGCCGGCAGGGGCAGGCCGCGGGCATTCAGGTCTTCTTCCAGCACGTACAGATTCAAGCCGCTACGGGTGCTCAGTTCGCTGCAAATGGCGCTGCCCGGTTGCAGGGCATAGGCGGCGTCGCCGCACAGCAGCAGGCCGTCGGCGCTGCCCAGCAGGCGCAGGCAACTGCTCAGGCGGGTGTCGGTGAAGGGCGAGTGGGACAACACATGCAAGGTCGACATCAGAGGGTAATCACCTGGTCAAAACGGTCGATGATCCCGGCCAGTTCCGGGGCGTCCAGCAGCTGTACATCGTCAAGACTCAAGCTCGCCGGGTCGAGGCCGCGGGCAGCGAGGCTGGCGCTGCAGGCAAACAGTTCGTCGACGCCGAACAGCGACAGCGCCTGCAGGTTGGCGCTCAGGTCTTTCTGGCGCAGCAGCGAGGCCTGTTGCCCGGGCGCCAGTTGCAGCACGCCATCATCGAGAAACAGCAGGCCGATGGGCAGGTCGAAGGCGCCGCCGGCCAGGACGATATCCAGCGCTTCCCGGGCGCCGGGGCCGGACCACGGCGCCTGACGGCTGATCAACAACAGGGATTTGGCCATGTCACGCCCCTCCAAAACAGATCAGGCGGTCGGCGGCCTGTACCGCGTCATGCAATTGCCCGAGCCCCGAGAGCTCCCAGGGGGCTTCGACGCTCACCGACGTACGCTGATAGCGCTGGGCTTCGTCAGCATTCAACACACCCCGGCGCAGGGCTGCGGCGATGCACACCACGCCGTCCAGTTGATGCTGGCCGACAAACTCGCGCCATTCCCGAGGCAGGTCCTGTTCGTCCTGGGGCGTGACGATGCTGTTGGCGGCGTTGTAGACGCCGTCCTGGTAGAAAAACAGCCGGACAATTTCATGCCCGCCCGCCAGCGCCGCCTGGGCGAACAGCAGGGCGCGGCGCGAGGAAGGCGCGTGGGCGGCAGAGAACAGGGCGATGGCGAACTTCATGACGGACTCGATGGATAAAACTGCGGCCATGATAAAGCTTTCTCCGAACATCGGCTAAACCCGTTTCGCCCCTGGGGCTCTGGTTCCAGGCATGCAGGACATATCGGGTAAAGCTTTGCCCGGCCCCAAACCGCGAAGCGAGGGATAGACTCGCGCCTTCATTCAACCGGGGACAAGGAGCAAGGGATAATGGATCTGAATTCGGCGGTGGTAGTGGTCACGGGGGCCGGAAGAGGCTTGGGGGCCGCGCTGGCCATCAGCCTGGCGGACCAGGGCTGCAAGCTGATTCTCTGTGGGCGCAACCCCGAGGCCCTGGCGCAGGTCAGCGCGGCCATCGAGTCGCGTACCGGCAGCCCCGCCGATCAGGTGGTGGTGGACCTGGCCAGCAGCGACAGCGTCAAGGCCGCCCTGGCTGAGATCCACGTCCGCCACCCGCAAGTGGACATCCTGATCAACAACGGCGCCATGTGGCTGGAGGCCAGCGAGCAGCCCCACAGCGCCGCTGAAGTCACCGGGGTGATCGACGCCGCACTGAGCGGCACCTTCCTCCTGACCCAGGGCCTGCTGCCGGTGCTCAAGGCTTCCAAGCGCCCGGACATCGTCACCATCGGCTCCATCAGCGGCTTGCCCAATGCACCGCTGCATAGCGTGTCGCTGCCGTTCTACGCGGCCAAGCACGGGCAGCTGGCCCTGGCCGATGGCTTGCGGCAAATGCTCCGGGGCACGCCGGTGCGCTCGCTGTGCGTGCACCCGCCGTACCTGGAAGATGTCTCGCCGCTGGATGAGGCCTGGCAGCAGATTCCGGCGCGGCAGAAGGGCGAGCAGGGCACCAACCGTGATGTGGTGGAGGCCGTGATCTTCGCCCTGACCCGGCCGCGGCATATCAGCCTGTCGTCGATCGTGATCGATACCGACAGCGGCGGCCTGTTCAGCTGATAGCCATGCTCAATGTCAGCGGTTCTTGTAGCCCAGTTGCCAGCGGCGGGGGATCTTCAATGACGCCACACCCAGCAGCACGGCAAACAACCCGCTGACATACAGTGCCTTGAGCCCCAGGTGCTGTTCCAGCAAGGCGCCCAGCACCGCCCCGGCGAACATGCCGCTCCAGGGCACCAGTTGCACCCGCCAGCCGTTGCGCCGGTCGCCGAGCATCCAGCGCCCCAGGCCGCGGCCAAAGCGTGAGAGGGCGCCGGTGACGTAGGTCAGGCCGATGGGCAGGCCGTTCACTTCCTCCACCGCGGCGTTGAGCATGCCCATGGCAATGATGGCCGCCAGCAGGGCCGGCAGTTGCTGCTCGAAAGGCCAGGCAGCAGAGGCGCAGAGCAACGCGCCGATGCTCAGCAGCAAGGGCAGGGCACGGTGCCCGGCAAGGCGGCTGACCACCACGCCCAGGGCGTTACCGACGATAAAGGTCGCTACCAGGAGCAGCAGGCGCAGCACCAGGCCCGGTTCGCCATCGCTGATGGCCACGGCCATGCGCGTGGTGTTGCCGCTCATGAAGGAAACGAAATCCCCGGTGGCCATGAAGCCGATGGCGTCGGTCATCCCCGCCAGCACCGAAAGGCAGGCCACCAGCCCGAGGCCGACCCGCCCGCGCCATTTCTGCGTGTGCTGCAGGGCTGCGCTGGCCGATTGCGTGGAAGTCGAAGGCAACATCGTCGGTTCTCCTGAACAGGGACTGCGAGGGGCGCGTGCGGGTCAAGGCCGAGGGTCAAGGTGGTGCAGGGTGCAGTACTCGTCCCACGGCATGCCGGCCATCTCCGCCACTTCCCGGTGCACCTCAAGGCGCTGGACGTGGAATTCCTCGGGGCTGGCAGCGGTCAGTTGCAGGCTCAGTTCCCAGGCGAACAGCCCCAGGCGTTCGGCTTCGGCCTCGAAGGCTTCATGCAGGCGCTCGGCGCGATACTGCGCCGGGGTTTCGCCCCGGGCCCGGGCTTCCAGGGGGTTGAGGTTGTCCAGCTGTTCGCGCAGCTCGGGGCGCTGTTCGAGGAACGTGACCAAGGCCTGTTCATGCGGGTGTTGATCGATTGCCATGAAGACTCCCGGAAAAAGCGCCACGCCAGGGCGCAAGACTGAATGGGTTACGGCCGGATGCTCAAGGCAGGTTCGGCTGAGCGACCATCAAGCCACGCAGCCGCGCCAGATCCTTGCACGGGATGACATAGGTGCGCGCCAGCCGGTCGCCGATGCGCTGGCCGCGGCTTGATTCGCAGCAGATCAGCAGGGTCACCGGGCTGATGGCCGCTTCGAAGGGGCGGGTCGCCGAGCGGATCAATACCTGCAACAGCGAGGGGGGCTGGCCGATGCCATTGATCACTTGCAGGCCGCAAAGGGCCTTGCCGGCGGTGTAGCCACGCCACAGGTATTCGTTGAGGGGAAAATACAGGCACCAGGTGGCCAGCAGGCACCAGGTGGAGAATTGCTCCATATCCGGGTATTGGAGGCGTTCGGCCAGTCGGCACAGGACAAACCACAGCAGCAGTACCAGCAGGCAGTCGACCAGATAAGCCAGAATGCGCCGGACGATCAGGCCGGCTCTCGATACTTCCATGCACTGCCCCAAAGACTACGCCCTGTATTGAGCGCCCTATTGTAAGGCCTAAAGCCTCTGCGGGGGCGAGGCTTCACAGGGATGTGAAAAAAACGTGAAAAATAATTAGAACCTTTTGCTTTCGACTTCCCTCGAAAAGGCTCCTGCAGCATTTGCCTTATTCAAACAGGGAGATCTACACACGATGTCAAAGGTATTCGCAACCCTTCTGGCCAGCACCTCTGCAGCCACCTTGCTGGCCCTTTCCAGCAGCGCCATGGCCGCCCCGGCCACCGGGCCGATTTCCACCCTGGGTATCCTCGGTAGCTACAACGACTTCAAGCTCGAAGGCGGTAGTGAAAGCGACAAGGAGCACCTGGGTGAAGGGGGTGTGTTCTACAACTTCGGCAACAAGATGACCGCCGAATCGGGCCTGATCTACCAGGCCGGGGTCGAGGCCAAGTTCGGCAAGAAGCACGACAACAAGCTCAAGGAAGGCCAGGCCGACCTCGACCTGGGCTGGCGCGCCGCCCTGGACGCACGCAACTTTGTCGATGTGCTGGTGGGGGGTGGCTACACCTGGACCCGCTACGAGCCGGACACCGGCGACTACGACATGAAGCTCACCAACAAGTCGCCCTTCGCCAAGGCCGCCCTGGGCTACAACCACCAGTTCGACGACCTGACCATGCGCGTCGAGCTGGGCGCGCGACACACCATCAACGGCAAGGCGCGGCTCAAGGTGGATGACGTCGGCAGCGACACCGTGGACCTCAAGGACCGCACCAACCCTTACGCCGAGGTGAATTTCTTGATGAACCAGAACGGCTCGCTGCCGGTCATGGCCGGGGTCTATTACACCCGCACCGAGTACAAGCTGGACGAAGATACGCCTGTGGCTGACAACACCAAGCTCAAGCGTAACGAGTATGGCTTCAAGGTAGGCCTGACCTTCTAAGGGCAGCCGCCCGTTCCAAGCTGCAAGAGAGCCGCCGGTGCCCGTCTTTCGATGGGGCCGGCGGTTGTGCTTTCAGCTGACGATGGGGTGTTCGCGGCCGATCTCGCTGCGCAACTGGGCGATCAAGTGCAGGCAGTGGGTGAGGCCCGGCGAGGGCTCGCCGATGCGGCGGCTGAGGATGATCGGCGAGGTGGCCTCGGCCTCCAGTAGCGGGCAGAAGCCGATGTCGTCACGGTGCAGCACCTGCACCGAGGCCGGTACCAGGGTAATGCCGATGCCGGCGCCCACCAGGCCGATGGCGGTCTGCAGTTCATTGGTCCACTGGGCGATCTTCAGGTTCAGGCCGCGGGCACTGAACAGCGCGATCACATGGTCGGCGTAGCTCGGGCGCGGGTTGGCCGGGTACAGCACGAAAGGCTCGTCCGCCAGTTGCGCCAGGCTTACCGGTTGCCCCAGCAGCGGGTGGCCGGCGGGCAGGGCGACCACCAGGCGGTCTTCGGTCAGCACCTTCTGCACGATGGCCGGGTCGTCGATATGGATACGCCCGAAGCCGATATCGATGCGCCCGGCCTTCAAGGCTTCCACCTGCTGCAGGGTAGTCATCTCCGACAGGCCCAGTTCCAGTTCCAGGGTGCCGTTGCTGCGCAGGCGGCGGATCAGTTGCGGCAGCACGCCGTACAGGGTCGAGGGGGCAAAGCCGATGCCCAGCCAGGTCTTGTGCCCCAGGCCGATGCGGCGGGTGTTGTCGCAGACCTTGCCCAACTGCTCCAGTACCCGGTTGGAATGCTCGTAGAAAAACCGCCCGGCGGCGGTCAGGCGCAGCGGTCGGCCACGCTCCAGCAGCAGCACCCCCAACTCGTCTTCCAGTTGCTGGATCTGCCGGCTCAACGGCGGCTGGGCGATGTGCAGGCGCTCGGCGGCGCGGGTGAAGTTGAGTGTTTCCCCCAGCACCTGGAAATAGCGCAGATGACGCAGTTCCATGACAGCTCCCCAGTGGTTAAGTGCATACCTTAAAGGTATCAAGCCAGACCAATTCTATATTGGAACCCCGGAAAAAGCCGGGACAGAATCGCTGGCAGAACTTCAAGAACCTGATGGGTATGGAAATGCACGCTTCTGCCATTGAATCGATCGAGACGATCATCGTCGATCTGCCGACCATCCGCCCCCACAAGCTGGCCATGCACACCATGCAGAACCAGACCCTGGTGCTGATCCGCCTGCGCTGCGCCGACGGCATCGAAGGCCTGGGGGAATCCACCACCATCGGTGGCCTGGCCTATGGCAATGAAAGCCCGGATAGCATCAAGACCAATATCGACCGTTTCGTCGCGCCGCTGCTGATCGGCCAGGACGCCAGCAACATCAACGCCGCCATGCTGCGCCTGGAGCAGAGCATCCGCGGCAACACCTTCGCCAAATCCGGTATCGAAAGCGCCTTGCTCGACGCACAGGGCAAGCGCCTCGGGCTGCCGGTCAGCGAACTGCTGGGCGGCCGGGTGCGCGATGCGCTGCCGGTGGCCTGGACCCTGGCCAGCGGCGACACCGCCAAGGACATCGCCGAAGCGCAGAAGATGCTCGACCTGCGCCGCCACCGCATCTTCAAGCTGAAGATCGGCGCCGGTGAAGTGGACCGCGACCTGGCCCACGTGATCGCCATCAAGAAGGCCCTGGGCGACAGCGCCAGCGTGCGGGTCGACGTCAACCAGGCCTGGGACGAAGCCGTGGCCCTGCGCGCCTGCCGCATCCTCGGCGGCAATGGCATCGACCTGATCGAACAACCGATTTCGCGCAACAACCGCGCCGGCATGGTGCGCCTGAATGCCAGCAGCCCGGCGCCGATCATGGCCGACGAATCCATCGAGTGCGTGGAAGACGCCTTCAACCTGGCCCGGGAAGGGGCGGCCTCGGTGTTCGCGCTGAAGATCGCCAAGAACGGCGGCCCCCGCGCCACCCTGCGCACCGCGGCAATTGCCGAGGCAGCAGGCATCGGCCTATACGGCGGCACCATGCTCGAGGGCGGCATCGGCACCCTGGCCTCGGCCCACGCCTTCCTGACCCTGAACAAACTGAGCTGGGACACCGAACTGTTCGGCCCGCTGCTGCTGACCGAGGACATCCTCGCCGAGCCGCCGGTGTACCGGGATTTCCACCTGCATGTCTCAAAGGCACCGGGCCTTGGCCTGAGCCTGGACGAAGAGCGCCTGGCGTTCTTCCGTCGCGACAAAACCACCCCCGTGCTGCATCACACCTGAGGAGGGCTGCATGCTATTCCACGTGAAAATGACCGTGAACCTGCCGGTCGACATGAACCCCGAGCGCGCCGCGCAGCTGAAAGCCGACGAAAAGGCCCTGGCCCAACGCCTGCAGGCCGAAGGCAAGTGGCGCCACCTGTGGCGCATCGCCGGGCTGTACGCCAACTACAGCGTGTTCGACGTCGACAGCGTGCAGGAATTGCACGACACCCTGATGCAATTGCCGCTGTACCCCTACATGGCCATCGAAGTTGACGCCATGTGCAGGCATCCTTCGTCCATTCATGAGGATGACCGCTGAGCCCGTGCCAGCCCGTTCACCACTCTAATAAATACAAGATGAGGATTAATCATGAACGTCAGAATTTCCCACACTGCCAGCGCCCAGCAGTTTCTTGAAGAAGCCAGCGGCCAGTTCACCGAGGGCGGCAACCCCCGGGCCAAGGCCATCATCTACCGCATCCTGCGGGATTCGGTGAACATCATCGAAGACCTGGAGATCACCCCGGAAGAGTTCTGGAAGGCCGTCAATTACCTCAACGTTCTCGGCGCCCGCCAGGAAGCCGGGCTACTGGCCGCGGGCCTGGGCCTGGAGCATTACCTGGACCTGCTGATGGACGCCGCCGACGAACAGGTGGGCAAAACCGGCGGCACCCCGCGCACCATCGAAGGCCCGCTGTACGTGGCCGGTGCACCGCTGAGCCAGGGCGAAGCGCGCCTGGACGACGGCGTCGACCCGGGGGTGGTGCTGTTCATGCAGGGGCAGGTCCGCAACACCGCCGGCGAGCCACTGGCCGGGGCCATCGTCGATGTCTGGCACGCCAACACCGGCGGCACCTATTCCTACTTCGACGGCAGCCAGTCGGAGTTCAACCTGCGCCGGCGCATCGTCACCGACGCCGAGGGCCGCTACCGCTTTCGCAGCATCGTGCCGTCCGGCTACGGCTGCCCGCCGGATGGCCCGACCCAGCAACTGCTGGACCAACTGGGCCGCCACGGCCAGCGCCCGGCGCACATCCACTTCTTCATCTCCGCCGATGACCATCGCCACCTGACCACCCAGATCAACCTGGATGGCGACCAGTACCTGCACGACGATTTTGCCTACGCCACTCGCGACGAACTGATCGCCCAGATCACCTTCAGCGAAGACCAGGCTCGGGCCAAGGCCTTGGGGGTCAGCGGGCGCTTTGCCGAGATCGAGTTCGACTTCACCCTGCAGTCTTCGGCCCAGCCGCAAGAGCAGCAGCGCCACGAGCGGGTCCGCGCCCTGGAGGATTGAAGCGCCGACCGTGCCTGGCCCGGCCACGGAGCACCGACCCAGGTGCCCGTGGCTTTTGCCGTTATGCCGGGCCTGACGAGACTGCGCTGCGTGCCTGAAGCGCAGACCCAATAAGAACCATCAGAGTGACCCGATCATGCAGATGCATCTGTTGAGTGAGCGCAGCAGCGTGTTTGTTCAAGCCGATCCCTATGCCGTATCCGGTTACGTCAACCAGCACGTGGGCAGCCACTGCATCCGCCTGCCCCGGGCCGGCCATCCCCAGGCCAGCCTGCAGCACCGGGCCCTGGCCAGCCTGGATTTGTGCAGCATCAGCTACGGCGCCAGCGTGCGCGTCACCTCGCCGGCCCTGGAAAGCATCTACCACCTGCAAGTACTGCTGCGGGGCCACTGCCGGTGGCGTGGCCCGGGCCAGGAGCACTACTTCGCCCCGGGGAACTGCTGCTGATCAACCCCGACGACCCGGTGGACCTGACCTATTCCGACGACTGCGAAAAATTCATCATCAAGATTCCCACCCGCCTGCTGGAAAACGCCTGCCAGGAACAGCGCTGGCAGTACCCGGGGCAGGGCGTGCGCTTTCTGCGCCAGCGCTACCAACTGCAGGAACTGGAAGGCTTCGTGCCCTTGCTGAGCCTGCTGTGCCAGGAAGCCGAAGCCCTGGAAAGCATGCCCAAGGTCCAGGAGCACTACGCGCACATCCTGGTGGGCAAACTGCTGGGGCTGATGCAGACCAACGTGCAGCGCGGTGCCCTGGGCGCCTCGGCGGCGACCTTCGAACGGATTGCCGACTACATCGAACGCAACCTCAAGCACGACATCGGCTGCGAAGAACTGGCGCAACAGGCGCGCATGAGCCTGCGCTCGTTGTACGCGCTGTTCGAGCGCAACGCCCGCACCACGCCGAAGAACTACATCCGCCAGCAGAAACTGCAACGGGTGCACGCCTGCCTCAGCGACCCGCACAGCCCGGTGCGCAACGTCACCGAACTGGCCCTGGATTTCGGCTTCCTGCACCTTGGGCGTTTTGCCCAAAGCTACCGCCAGCAATACGGCGAACTGCCCTCCGACACCCTCAAGCGTCGGCACTGATCCTCAGGCATCGGCCTCTTGTAGGAGCTGGCTTGCCAGCGAAGAGGCCTGCAGGCTCAGCACCCCATCCAAGGGCCTTTTCGCCGGCAAGCCGGCTCCTACACAGGCCACGTCGGCGCTTTTGCAGAAAACGGATACAGGTCTGCAGGCATTGGCTATTGCCCGTTCCAAGCCCGCCCTAGCATGGCCCTGCCTGAATAAAAACAATGGAGGCGGCGGCCATGTCCCTGCGACCCGAATACCTGCATTCCCTGCTTGAAGAAGACCCCGACCAGGGCGTCTACCGCTGCAAGCGGGAGATGTTCACCGACCCCCGGCTGTTCGACCTGGAGATGCAGCACATCTTCGAAGGCAACTGGCTGTACCTGGCCCACGAAAGCCAGATCCCCAATCCCAACGACTACTACAGCACCACCATGGGCCGGCAGCCGGTGTTCATCGCGCGCAACAAGAACGGCGAGCTCAATGCCTTCATCAACGCCTGCAGCCATCGCGGCGCCATGCTCTGCCGGCACAAGACCGGCAACAAGGCTTCCTTCACCTGCCCGTTCCACGGCTGGACCTTCAACAACACCGGCAAGCTGCTCAAGGTCAAGGACCCGGCCGCCGCCGGCTACCCGGCCAGCTTCAACTGCGAAGGCTCCCACGACCTGACCCGCGTCGCGCGCTTCGAGTCCTACCGTGGCTTCTTGTTCGGCAGCCTCAACCCCGACGTGCTGCCCCTGGTGGAGCACCTGGGGGAGTCGGCGAAGATCATCGACATGATCGTCGACCAGTCCGCCGACGGCCTGGAAGTGCTGCGCGGCTCTTCCAGCTACATCTACGAAGGCAACTGGAAGCTCACCGCCGAGAACGGCGCCGACGGCTACCACGTCAGCTCGGTGCACTGGAACTACGCCGCCACCCAGAACCAGCGCAAGCAGCGCGAGGCCGGGGAAGACATCCGCACCATGAGCGCCGGCACCTGGGCCAAGCAGGGCGGCGGTTTCTACTCGTTCGACAAGGGCCACATGCTGCTCTGGACCCGCTGGTCCAACCCCGAAGACCGCCCGCTCTACGAGCGCCGCGACGAACTGGCCCAGGACTTTGGCCAGGCCCGCGCCGACTGGATGATCGAGAACTCGCGCAACCTGTGCCTGTATCCGAACCTCTACCTGATGGACCAGTTCAGCTCGCAGATCCGCATCGCCCGGCCGATCTCCGTGGACCGCACCGAAATCACCATCTACTGCATCGCCCCCAAGGGCGAGAGCGACGAAGCCCGGGCCCGGCGCATCCGCCAGTACGAAGACTTCTTCAACGTCAGCGGCATGGCCACCCCCGACGACCTGGAGGAATTCCGCTCCTGCCAGCTCGGCTACCAGGGCAGCATCACGGCCTGGAACGACATGTCCCGCGGCGCCGAGCATTGGGTCCAGGGGGCGGACGACGCAGCGAAAGAAATCGACCTGCAACCGATCCTCAGCGGCGTGCGCACCGAGGACGAGGGCCTGTTCGTGATGCAGCACAAGTACTGGCAGCAAACCATGCTCGCGGCTCTGGAGCTTGAAGCCTCTCGCCGGATCGACGTGGAGGCCGTGCAATGACCATTTCCTACGACGCCGTGCGCGATTTCCTGTACCGCGAAGCCCGCTACCTGGACGACAAGGACTGGGACAGCTGGCTGGAACTCTACGCCCCGGACGCCACCTTCTGGATGCCCTCCTGGGACGACAGCGACCAGTTGACCGAAGACCCGCAGCGGGAAATCTCGCTGATCTGGTACGGCAACCGCAGCGGCCTGGAAGACCGGGTGTTCCGCATCAAGACCGAGCGCTCCAGCGCCAGCATTCCCGACACCCGCACCTCCCACAACCTGAGCAATATCGAGCTGCTGGAGCAGGGCGACGGCCAGTGCAAGCTGCGCTTCAACTGGCACACGCTGAGCTTTCGCTACAAGACCGTGGACAGCTACTTCGGCTGCAGCTTCTACACCCTCGACCTGCGGGGCGAAAACCCGCTGATCCTGGCCAAGAAAGTCATCCTGAAGAACGACTACGTTCGCCAGGTCGTCGATATCTACCACCTCTGAGGCGACTGCCATGAGCCATCAAATCGCACTCAATTTCGAAGACGGCGTCACCCGTTTCGTCAACGCCAACCCGGGCGAAACCGTGGCTGACGCCGCCTACCGCCAGGGCATCAATATTCCCCTGGACTGCCGCGACGGCGCCTGCGGCACCTGCAAGTGTTTTGCCGAGGCGGGGCTCTACGAGCTGGGGGAGGACTACATCGAAGACGCCCTGAGCGCCGACGAGGCCGAGCAGGGTTTTGTCCTCACCTGCCAGATGCGCGCCCTCGGTGATTGCGTGGTACGGGTGCCGGCCTCGTCCCAGGTCTGCCGGGCCGGGCAGGCCACCTTCCAGGCCAGCATCAGCGCGGTGCGCCAGTTGTCCGCCAGCACCATCGCCCTGTCGATCAAGGGCGAGGCCCTGAACCAGCTGGCGTTCCTGCCGGGGCAGTACGTCAACCTTGGCGTGCCTGGCAGCGAGCAGACCCGCGCCTATTCCTTCAGCTCCCTGCAGCGCGATGGCGAAGTCAGTTTCCTGATCCGCAATGTGCCCGGCGGCCTGATGAGCAGCTTCCTCACCAGTCTCGCCAAAGCCGGCGACAGCATGACCCTGGCCGGGCCCCTGGGCAGCTTCTACCTGCGGGACATCCGCCGGCCCTTGCTGTTGCTGGCCGGCGGCACCGGGCTGGCGCCGTTCACCGCCATGCTGGAGAAGATTGCCGAGCAGGGCAGCGAGCACCCGTTGCATCTGATCTACGGCGTGACCAACGATTTCGACCTGGTGGAACTGGAGCGCCTGGAAGACTTTGCCGCGCGCATCCCCCAGTTCAGCTTCAGCGCCTGCGTGGCCAACCCCGAGAGCCAGTACCCGCGCAAGGGCTACGTGACCCAGCACATCGAACCGGCGCACCTCAACCAGGGCGATGTGGATGTCTACCTGTGCGGGCCGCCGCCAATGGTGGAGGCGGTGAGCCAGTTCATCCGCGAACAGGGCATCGCCCCGGCGAACTTCTACTACGAGAAATTCGCCGCCAGCGCCGCCTGAAGAGCGCCTCGCTGCTGTAGGAGCTGGCTTGCCAGCGAAGGCGTCCACAAGAGCGCTGCTAGGCTCAAGGGCTTCTTCGCCGGCAAGCCGGCTCCTACGGAATCCCACACGGCAAGCCATAGCGCTGTAGGAGCTGGCTTGCCAGCGAAGGCGTCCACAAGAGCGCTGCTAGGCTCAAGGGCCTCTTCGCCGGCAAGCCGGCTCCTACGTCGGGTGATGTTCTCCCTATCTTTTTGCATTCACGAGGTTTCCATGAACCGTTTCCACAACCAAGTCGCTCTGGTCACCGGCGCCGCCCAGGGCATCGGCCGTCGCGTTGCCGAACGCCTGGCCGAAGAGGGCGCCCGCGTGGTGCTGGTGGACCGCTCCGAACTGGTCTTCGAACTGGCCGCCGAACTCAGCCCCCGCTACCCGGTCCTGGCCCTCACCGCCGACCTGGAGCAGTACAGCGAATGCAGCCGGATCATGGCGGCGGCCATCGCCCACGTCGGCCGCCTCGACATCCTCATCAACAACGTCGGCGGCACCATCTGGGCCAAGCCCTTCGAACACTACGAGCCCGCGCAGATCGAAGCCGAAGTCCGTCGCTCATTGTTCCCCACCCTGTGGTGCTGCCACGCCGCCTTGCCGCAGATGCTGGAGCAGGGCAGCGGCGCCATCGTCAACGTCTCGTCCATCGCCACCCGCAGCCTCAACCGCGTGCCCTACGGCGCGGCCAAGGGCGGCATCAATGCACTCACTGCGTGCCTGGCCTTCGAAACCGCCGGCCGCGGCGTGCGGGTCAACGCCACCGCTCCCGGCGGCACCGAGGCACCGCCGCGGCGCATTCCGCGCAACAGCACCGAGCCCAGTACCGAAGAGCAGGCCTGGTACCAGCAGATCGTCGACCAGACCCTGGATAGCAGCCTGATGCACCGCTACGGCAGCGTTGACGAGCAGGCGGCGGCGATCCTGTTCCTGGCCTCCGACGAAGCTTCCTATATCACCGGCACGGTGCTGCCGGTGGGCGGCGGCGATCAGGGCTGAACGAGGGGCGAACTGGACGCCCCTACCTGTGGCTGGCCACGGCGGTGCTTATGCAGCTGGCCAGCCCGAAGGCCTCTATGGCTGCGGTGGAATGGGGTAGGGCAAGGTGATCGGCGGTGCATCCTGCAGTTGCCGCGAAGACTGCGCCATCAGATAACCGATGATCTGCGCCGAGCTCAGCTCGATATGCAACATATCTTGATCGCCAAACCACTCGTTGGGCCAGAAGATCAGGTCCGAGGCATTGGCCTCGGGGAAGTTGGTTTCCAGCAGGCTCAGGGCGTAGTCCGTATCAGATTCCGTGCCCTCGCACTGGCAGATGAAATCCGCCAGGGCGCAGGCCTCGGCGAAGCTCAGGTCGTCAACGTAGCGCTCCTGATGAAAGGCCGTGCGCAGAAAGTTCGCCGCGCTGGTATGGCTGTGCATATCGCGAAATTCGTGGAACTCGAAAGGCCGGCCGGCGTGGCTGTTCCACTGCTGGATCAGTGCATTGATCTCGGGGCTTTCCCGTTCCTGGTTGTCCCAGATGCGGTCGAGGATCTGCTTCAGCAAGCCCTTCATCAGCGCACGTATTTTCGGCGTGGCGGGTGTTGGTTTCAGCCGTTCCGGCATGGCCATGGGTGTCTCCCTGATTGTCATTTCGTTTGTAGGAGTCGGCTGCCGGCGAAGGCGTCATCAAGATCGCCACCAAAGCTTCCAACAAGCCACTCTGATTTGCGCTTAACGATTTTCTTGTCTCTTTCCCGTACCCGATGCACCCGGGTGAGCGCTTTGCCTTCCTCTGCCTCGAAGAAGCCCGGGTCATCCGCCGCACTTAAATCGATAGGGTATCCGCCCGCCGGTGTCCTCTAGCCCGCTCTGAAAACTATGGTGTCCATCCTTTGGGCGAGTCGGTGAAACAGAGTGACTCGTCTACTCACCTGCTACACCGGAGCACGCTAAACCTAGGTCAGATTCAACCCACCGTCTGAGAGGAGTATCTCGCCGGTCAAGTAGTCCGACTCGACCAGCATTACAACAGCTTTTGCGATGTCGTCTGGGCTAGCGGCCCTGCGCATCGGGGCGCGAGTTCGCCATAGCTCTTGGGCCCCCGTCCACTCTGCGGTCATAGGCGTGTCGACCAAGCCAGGCGCCACAGCGTTTACGCGAATATCTGGCCCCAGTGACAACGCGAGCAAGCGGGTCATGTGATTAAGCGCGGCTTTACTGACCGCATAGGGGATCGATGCGCCCTTAGGACGGATACCGGCATGGGAACTGATATTTACGACGCAACCTGCTCGACGGTAACGGGCGGCATCGCGCAATGCCAACTCGGCCAAAGTGACGAGATGGAACGGCGCCACGACATTCACCTCGTTAAGTTCGTGCCACACCGTCGAGTTGGCCGAGGCAAGGTCGCCGTGAGGAATAACTTGGCTAATACCGGCGTTATTGACCAATACGTCGAGCTGCCCCCACGCGGCGATCGCCTCGTTAATAAGCCTGACCCTGTCAGCTTCGACAGCAAGATCAGCCTGCACGTAAATCGCCTGCTGCATTTCGGCAGCCATAGCGCGTCCCGTATCCGCAGAGTTTCGCGAATGGAGCACCACCGCATAGCCTGCCTGGCTTAGTACATGTGCAATGGCTGCGCCGATACCGGAAGTGGATCCTGTAACCAAGGCGACGCGTAATACGTTATCGATTGTCGGATTGGGGTTCATATGGATTTCTCTAATGGGTTGCTGGAAAGCCAGCACCGGAGCACCAAGCGAGCAACATTGGCGTCAGGCGGTCACGATGGGCAGGTATCCATCTTCAAATCAGGTTGGCGCTTACCGGGTAAACCGTTGCGGTGAAGTAGACACAGGTTCAGGGCCAGAACGAGTTCGTCGCGGCTGCAAGCAGGGTTGGATTGATTGCGGGTAGGTACAGGGGGCATGCGGGAGCTATCCGTAGGTTTCCCGATTCGCTGTACGACACAGCGTAAGAGGTCGTAAGGATATTCTTTTCCCAACTGGTTTGGGAGTTCAGTAGTGAGTAAGAAAGGGGGCGAGTAGGGGAGAGAGGGGATGCTCTCACTACGCGGCCATGGGAGTGGCAGATCATCGAGAGAGCTTAAGCAATATCGAGTACCACAAGCTCTACCTGATCGGCGGCAACGCCGGCTGGACTTCAACATCGGCCGCCTGATGGAGATATCCAAGGCGGGCGGCTACTACGACAACACGATTTTCGTGTTCTTCGGCGACCACAACACCCGCATCAGCCAGATCCCCCACATGGCCCCGCGTTTGAACAGCTAGGGCTGGAAAGCAGCAACGTACCGCTGCTGATTCATGCACCGGGGATGTTGCAGCCCAAAGTGATCGAAGAAGCCGTCGGCCTGGCAGACCTGCTGCCCACTGTGGCCGGCATGGCCGGGATGCCCTTCACCCATGGCGCCATGGGGCGGGACATTCAGCAGCCAGCGCCGGAGGGGAAGCGGGTGGTGCCGCTGGTATTAAGGGAAGGGACCTTTCCGGTGATTGGCGGTGTGACCAAGGACTTTTTGTTGCAGATGCAGCACGACGGCAGTGGCGCGACGTTGCATGATTTGGCTTCGAATACCCCGCGTGAGGATGTGGCGCAGGAGCATCCGCAGGAGTTTGAACGGCTGTTGGAGTTGACGCGGGGGATGCATGAGGGGGCGCGGTTGATGCTTTATCGGAATGTGCGGTGACACCGCGTAGTCATCGGTTGACGCCAGCCCGTGTAGGAGCTGGCTTGCCAGCGAAGGCGGCCTAAAAGACACGGGGTAAATCGGCTTCTACCCCGTGCTCTTCTTTCTCGTACTTCTGATTGTTCAGCCCGCAGGCCTATTGGCATCCAGCAACGAATCCACCACCGCTCTAGCCATTTCCACCGAATGGACCATTGACCAAATCAACCCACGCTCCACACCGCTGGTGCGTTCGGTGATCTGCACAGTCCATAGTAGCGACACATGCACCAATCCATATGTGGCATTGATATCAGCTCGGAAATTGAACAGTTGGTGGCTACGGTTTAACTCTTCTTGGAGGTAGCGATTTTTCTAGGCATGATACGGCATGTGGCCAGCATTACGTTATCTAGTGTCGTTAGTCGACTGGCTAAACCATAGGTGTGATGTGTGGTAGGCAGGAGGTTGGCTGCATACACGCTCTTTCGGAAAGGATAGAGGCTGGCCCGTCGTCATTTAAAGAGAGCAGTTTTGGCTAGTGGAGGGCTGTTGTATTTACGTAGAAAGTGAAAGTGGTACAGCAGATGATAATAAGCGACTCGATTTCGCCGAATGGAGAGTGCTTGTAAAACGGTTGTTGCCTGATTCACTTCCAGTTCGGAGGGAAGAGTGTTTCTCAGTTCTTCGCACGCTGTTTGGAGAAAACCTACCTAACGGAGTCGTATCGGCACTATCTTCATTGGCATTCATGGGGCTTGAACATGAGGCCCGAGAACTGTTAGTGGATTTTCTATGCGAGAAGCATGATTCGAAAAAAATAAGTAGTTTGTTGCAGGCCCGTCTGCTTTCTAATGAGATATCTAGTTTGGTTGCTCTCAATGTTAACGAGCCCTCGGTAGTTGATGGTTCGGACTCGGAGTTTGAATGCAGGGTAGTTGTTGATGATGATAACTTGCAGGATTGGAACTGGACTGCGTCAGATGAAGTGCGCACTCCAGAAATAGACGACATTGGGCTGAGGGCTATTGCAAGCCAAGTTCAGGGTGCTATCGGTTCCTATGCTTCTGTGGAAAAAGGTGCGGTGATTCCTAGCCTTGCTGAGCCTTTTGACAGTGCTCTGTGGGCTGAAAAAACAACCCTTCCCACACCTACCTCTAAAATATCGCCTGCGGAAATTGCTCTTGTGGAGCGCACTGCCAAACTCGGTACGGTAGCGATGGATGTACTGAGATATTTTTCAGATAATCCGGGAGACCGAGCTGCTCACGCGGAACTTGTTCTGGGGTATCCCCTAACGGATATTAATAAGCTTCTATTAGGTTCTCTAAGTAATTATGTGAAGAAAACCGGATCTGGGGGTTGGGAGTGCTATTCATGGGTTTCAGGTCTATTGCTCATACTGGATGACGCTTTGTGAGCAAGTTATTAATTAAATACGGTCACTCAAGCGCTTTTAGACGTTTAAGTAATGCAGGCAATACTGTCTCTGGAGTTTTGAGTTCGCATTCCCATACGGTGAAAACTCGCCATCCTGCGCTACCCAACTCCTGCGCTACTTTGAGATCTCTATCTACATTGGAGTCCAGTTTTTTTGTCCAGAAGTCGGCGCGTGTCTTGGGCAGGACGGCGTATTTGCAGTCGGTGTGGCGATGCCAAAAGCATCCGTGAACAAAAATACATACTTTTAGTCGAGGTAGTACTATGTCGGGTTTCCCTGGCAGGTCTTTTCGATGAAGCCGAAAGCGGTAGCCATATGCATGCAAAAAGCGCCTGACAGCCAGCTCGGGTTTGGTGTTTTTGCCCTTTATGCCCGCCATCATGCGGGATCTTGTGGCTCGGTCAACGATATCCATTTCGTATTTTCTCAAAACAGCGTGGTTTCATGAGTCGTAGCTATCCCATTCAGGTTGTGGATCTCTTTGCCGGCCCCGGCGGTCTTGGGGAGGGTTTTTCCTCTCATTCGGACACTAATGGTGAGACCTTCGAGATAAAGGTCTCAGCCGAAATGGAGGTTTCCGCGCGTTCTACTCTCCGCCTCAGGGCCTTCTATCGACTGCTGAAGAATAGGCAACCCGAAGCCCTCGAGGATTACTACAACTTTTGTGAAACTGCAGGCGTACCGGAGCCTCATACACCCAGGAGTCTTGAGGCATGGCGGCATGCCGATAACGAAGCTCAGTTGTTGGAACTTGGTACCGAAGAGGGCAACACCAAGCTCGACAAAATGCTGGCGAACCGTCTCGATGAGACTAGGCCATGGGTTTTAATTGGAGGGCCTCCATGTCAAGCCTACTCAATCGTAGGTCGAGCCAGAAACCGTGGGAAAGTGGATTATCGTGCAGAAAATGATCATAGGCATTTTCTGTATCGTGAGTATCTGAGAATCATCCAGAAGAAGAGACCAGCAGTTTTCGTGATGGAAAACGTGAAAGGCATTCTTTCTTCACAGGTCGCTGGCGAGCAGATGTTCCCTCAGATATTGCGTGACCTAGCTGACCCAGATGCTGCGTTTGGAGAAAGCGGTAATGGTCCGAAGTACAGAATATGTTCTCTTGTCGCCGATGATATCTACGAAAGTGGAGCAGATCCTGACAGCATCGAGCCAAGCAACTACATCATTCGTGCAGAGGAGTATGGAGTTCCTCAGGCTAGACATCGAGTGATACTTCTCGGTGTTTCCGAGGAGTATTTGGATGCGCTTGGCAATCACAAACTGTCCCCAGTTTCTGGGCCGGCGGTGGATCAGATAATCGGCTGTTTACCGCCATTACGCAGTACTCTTACTCGAATGAAAGACTCGCCTGAGGCGTGGGCGGATATAGTGCGTCAGCACTTAAAGGAACTGAACCATGAGTGCCTTCAGTTGGTGAGTGATACACCTGAAAGACTCGCGCTGGCTGCTAGACTCGGCATTCTCGCTAGCAGTTATGACAGCCGTGATATGAACTCCGGTGGGTTGCGGGTGCTGAAAAAAAACACTTCGAATGGGGTGACGGGAACCCCTCTTGATAGCTGGTTGCAAGATCCGAGACTGAAGTATTGGCTCAATCATGAGGCTAGGGGGCACATGAGCTCCGATTTGCGCAGGTATGTTTATGCTGCCGCTTTTGCCGAGACTTATAGTGATTCGCCCAAGGGACACCAGCATTTCAACCTTCCTGGGCTGGCCCCCGATCATAAGAATTGGACGACGGGCAAGTTCAGTGACCGTTTTCGTGTCCAGAGAGCAGGTATTCCCTCTACGACAATAACCAGTCATATCGCGAAGGACGGGCACTACTTCATTCATTACGATCCCCGGCAGTGCCGAAGTTTGACTGTTCGAGAAGCTGCACGACTGCAGACCTTTCCCGATAACTACTTTTTCCTTGGCAATAGAACACAGCAGTTCCATCAAGTGGGTAATGCGGTTCCGCCGTTTTTGGCTTGGCAGATTGCCGATGTTGTATTCCGCATAGTTAGAAACGGAAATAGTTCAAAGTAGAGTCAAATTAATCATCGTAGACATGACAAGGAGCGTTATTTTGTCACCCTCATTCAAGAGTCGAAATGCTCCGCCCAAAGCCAGTGCAATGGTCGAGGCATTGCGAGGGCTGGGCTACAACACACAAACAGCATTGGCTGACATCATTGATAACAGCGTTGCAGCAGGGGCATCGGAAGTCAGAGTCGAGTTCGTCTGGGCTCAAGCAGAAAGTCGAATTACCTGCCAAGACAATGGAGCCGGAATGTCGGCAGCCGGACTTGATCTTGCTATGAGACTGGGGGAGCGCAATCCGTTGGAGCATAGATCAGAGTCCGATCTTGGTCGTTTCGGGCTGGGCCTCAAGACAGCATCATTTTCACAGTGCCGCAGGCTTACCGTAGCCACAGTAGGTGAGGAAGGCATGCAGTCTCTGCGCTGGGATCTTGACTATTTGGCAAACAGCTCCGACGGAGGCTGGCATCTGCTAGAGGGGCCCCATCCTGGTTCCGAAGGGTATTTGGGACCACTTTCTACAGCAGGTTGCGGGTCTCTGGTCCTCTGGGAGGAGCTTGATCGGATCATTACTCCTGGAAGCACTGTTCAGGACTTTCTGAACTTGGCCGACAAGGTCGAGCAGCATCTTGGAATGGTGTTCCATAGGTATCTGGAAGGTAGTCGGCCACGTCTCAAAATTCTGCTCAACGGACAGCCGGTAAAGCCCTGGGATCCATTTATGGCGGACCATCCGGGAAAGCCTTACAACCCTCCGGTATTCAAACACCCAACAATCAAGGGAGTCGAAGCCGAATGCCATGTTCTACCGCACAAGGACATGCTCTCGGGCGAGGACTTCGAAGTGCTGGGTGGCCCTGAAGGATGGACGGCCCAACAGGGTTTTTATGTTTACCGAAATGAGCGTCTTCTTGTTGCAGGTAGTTGGCTAGGTTTGGGGGCTGGTAGATCCTGGACAAAGGATGAGGCTCACCGACTGGCAAGAATTCGTCTGGATATACCCAACTCGGCTGATGCCGACTGGAAGATCGATATCCGTAAATCCACCGCCAGGCCCCCTGTTTACCTTCGCGACTGGCTGACCCGGCTTGCCGAAGCAACGCGTGGACGCGCGCGTCGAGCCTTTGCTCACAGGGGTAGGCCCACATTGCTTGGCAACAAACAGGTTGCCGAAGCCTGGAAGATAGAGCGTCTTACTAGCGGTATACGATACCGGATAGACAGCGACCACCCCGCGATAAGAGATGTGCTTGATGAGGCCGGAGGGCTGCTTCCGCAGATTAGAGCAATGCTTCGGGTCATTGAGGAAACGGTCCCTGTTCAGCGGATATGGATCGATACGGCGGAAAATAGAGATACCCCCTGCACAGGGTTTGAGACGGCCCCGTCTAGTGAGGTCAATGAGGTTTTGATGGTCATGTACCGCAGCATGATCGAAAAGAAGGGATATACCGCTTCTTCTGCCAAGGAGCAGCTTCGGATCACGGAGCCTTTCCACGCTTTCCCTTCATTGGTGGATGCTCTGCCCGACAATTTTTAAGGAGTTGCGACGAATGTCCGAAGACAACAAATGGAGTGTGGTCAAGTTCGTCCAAGAGATGATCGTGGACTTGCAGGGCAAGTCGGCGATTACTCCGGCGCTCATTTCACAAAAGATCGACATGGTACTAAAGATCATGCCGAACAAGGCCGAAGGACTTGATCGCGACGCAGTCACCGACGAACTCATCAGGCGGTTCAGTGTTTGGGTCGGTAAGGAATCTTCTCTTGTCGACATGGCCGGGCACGTCCCCTGGCTAACCAGTGAGGCCAAGAAGGAGTGGCGTTACTGGCGCCGTTACAGAGAGTGGCAGGAAAAGAAGTTGCCATGGAGTGCTGTGGAAGCACTCGATGAAACCACCGATAACGTTCTTTCCATGCTTGAGGACCCTCGGCGCGAAGGTCCGTGGGATCGTCGTGGCATGGTGGTCGGCCACGTGCAGTCGGGCAAGACCGGGAATTATACGGGGCTCATATGCAAGGCGGCAGACGCCGGATATAAAATCATCATCGTACTTGCGGGGCTCCACAACAATCTGCGCTCGCAGACGCAGATGCGACTGGATGAGGGGTTTCTCGGCTATGAAACCAGCCCAATTGAGGGGGAGGGGAACGTGGCTATCGGAGTTGGAAAAATTGACCCCTCTCCCGCGTTACGCCCTCAGTACGTTACCAACAGGACCGAGACTGGAGATTTCAACACCAGATTTGTGAGAAATCTTGGTGTCTCGCCTGAGCAGAAACCGTGGTTGTTCGTCGTCAAGAAGAACAAAACTGTTCTGCAGCGCCTGCTTAAATGGATTCACAAGCATGTTGCAGAAACGACTGATCCGGAAACCGGCCGCCCTCTGGTAACCCATCTCCCTTTACTGATAGTTGACGACGAGGCAGATCATGCGTCAGTGGATACCGGTGAGAAGGTAGTCGACGAAAACGGTCAGCCTGACCTCGAACATGAACCCACGGCAATCAACAGCCTGATTCGTCAGATACTGCACTCCTTCTCGAGGAAGGCCTATGTCGGCTATACGGCTACACCGTTTGCAAACATCTATATCCACGAGCAGGGTGAGACAGTAAAGGAAGGGCCGGATCTGTTCCCAGCGGCATTCATTACCAATCTCTCGGCGCCCTCAAGCTATATCGGTCCGTCAAGGGTATTCGGACTCGCGGGAGAGAATGGGCGCATAGGCGCTCTTGATTTGGTCCGCCCAGTCACGGATCACTGCTCCACCGACGGAAAGGGCGGTTGGATGCCTGTTGGTCACAAAAGCAATTACGTTCCTTCCGACGTCATGCCTCCTTCGCTGGTCGAGGCAATACAGGCATTCGTATTGGCAAGCACCATTCGTCAATTGCGGGGGCAGGGGGCCGAGCACAGCTCCATGCTAGTGCACGTAACACGATTCAACTTGGTTCAGCAGCATGTACATGGGCAGGTTCGTAATTACATCATGCAGTTGAAGCAGCGGCTTAGAAGACGCATCGACCATGAGGGGGTACTGGCCGAATTGCGCAGCCTGTGGAATAGAGACATCCGGACGACAAGCCACGAAATTGAAAAACAGATGGGCGAGAACTTTCGGCGTCAAGCCGATGACTGGTTCGAGATAGAGCAAGCGTTACCAGATCTGTTGGAGCAGATCGATGTGCGCATGATCAACGGTACTGCAAAAGATGCGCTGGACTATGTCGACAGCGCCACGGGGCTAAAGGTCATTGCAATTGGAGGAGACAAGCTGGCCCGAGGGCTCACACTTGAAGGTCTATGTGTCAGCTATTTTCTTCGGGCCTCCAAAATGTATGACACGTTGATGCAGATGGGACGGTGGTTCGGTTATCGACCTGGTTACTTGGACTTGTGTCGCCTCTATACCACAGCGGATCTGGTTGAATGGTTTGAACACATTGCAGATGCAGCGGAAGAGCTGAGAGCTGAGTTCGACTTCATGATGGAAAGCGGGCTGACCCCACGTCAGTACGGTCTCAAGGTTGTCTCTCACCCTGTATTGATGGTGACTTCACCACTGAAAATGAGGACCGCTAAAACCCTGTATCTGTCTTTCAGCGGAGATATTGTTGAAACGGTCAGTTTCTTCAGGGATCCGGCCCTGCTCAGACAGAATGTCATGGCTTTCAACTCTTTTGTATCCAACATGGGTAAGGCATCGGAGATTCCTCCGCAGGGCCGAAACGGCCGAATTGATAGCTGGAACGGTGTGAGTTGGAATGGTGTTGAAGCTCAGGCTGTTATTGAGTTTCTGAGGGCGTACCAGACTCATCCTGACTCCAGAAAAGTGAGAAGTGATCTGCTTGCGAACTTCATCGAAGAGATGAGTCGGTCTGGCGAGCTTACTTCCTGGACGGTTGCGGTTATCGCTGGTGGTACTGCCGGCACCGAAAATGTCGCAGGCTTTCCGATAAAACGAATGAAGCGCACAAACAAGTCTCGAGAAGCTGATAAATATTCCATAGGTCGCCTCCTCTCGCCTCATGATGAGGCTCTGGACCTTGACGAGTCATCGTGGAATGCCGCACTTGAATGGACTCGTAAAGACTGGAAACCCGACCCCGTTCGCTCCAGAAGTAAGGAGTTGCCCGAGACCCCAGGCGGACCTTACGTCAGGCGTGTCCGTGGCCAGGGGCGTGGGAAAGTAGCGCCGCATCCCGAAAGAGGACTTCTACTTATGTACCTTCTTGACCTAAAGGACTCTGGAATTTTGGGCGTTGAGGTGCCTGTCGTTGCATTTGCAATCAGCTTTCCTTCCAGCAATGCGGGAAAGTCGGTGCCCTATGTCGTCACTAACCTTATGTGGGAGCAGCAACAATAATGGCGGCAGTGAGTAGTTCCGAATTGCTTGGCATTTGGCGAGCTCTTCCCGGCAACGCCTGGGCTCAGGGGTGGCGATCGATTGATCTATTTCAGAAAGCAACAATCAGGGTTAAGGCAGCCAGGCATGCGCCGGGAAATGAGGAGTCTGTTTTAGTCGGCTTTTCAAGCTGTAGAACGGCACCTAACTCGCAATTGCCTCAGGGGCAAGGGTTTCGGATTGAAAGTGTAGGGTTGGGTGAGGCTGCGGGTGATCACCACTGGCTCGCGATCGTTCGTCAACCTGAAGGTAGCTTGGAGCTTTTTGCAGCCGTAGTCGCCGATTTATGTGGACTACTGGATTCCGATAACGGCTGTACCGAAGAACTTGTATATCAGCGACTGCTCGGAAGAGTGCGTGGGTGGCAGGAGTTCATGCGTAAAGGACGCGAGGGTTTGGGGCCCGAAGCTGAACTGGGGCTTATGGGTGAACTCTGTTTACTGCGGCATCTGATTGATGAGGGCGTATTGCTATTCTCAGCAGTGCAAGGGTGGAAAGGGCCGCTCGACGGGCTTCATGACTTTCAAATTGGTATGGGCGCAATAGAGGTCAAGTCCACAATGGCAACTGAAGGCTTCCCGGTGAAAATTACTTCCCTGGATCAGCTCGACGAATCCCAGTGTCCACCGCTCTTTCTCGCCGCACTTCGCTTCGGTTCAGCGGATTTGGGAATGTCACTTCCCGAGGCTGTGACTGATCTACGCTGTCTGCTGGAGCCTGACTCTGCAGCGACCAGACTCTTCGAGCAAGCACTTCATCAGGCCGGTTATTTGGACATGCAGGCAGAAAACTATACGCGTCGTTTTTCATTGAGCGAGATAAGGATGCATCTCGTTGATGCGGAATTTCCGAGGCTGACGCCTTTCAGTATCTCGACAGCTATTCGTCGAGCGCAGTACGAGCTCGATCTGGCATTGATACCAGCCGATAACCATCTGTTGGTAGATGTGCTTGAGCAACTTGGAGTCATTTGATGGAACTTGTGGATTTTTTGCGGGACACCCAGGCATCGGTCCGAGAGGAAGTTTTGAAGGATATTGCACCTGGTGAAGCCCCTGTGCCAGCAGAGGCTGTATTTACTGAGCATGTAATGGCTCATATGGCCGATGAAGGAATAACCTTCGAGCCAACAGTCTGCCATTACGGTGCCAAGGTCGGATCCTACAAAGTCAAAATCAGTGGTTATTCTGTCTCGGACACAACTGACGAACTGGGAAACCCCGACCGGCTGGATTTGTTCGTCAGCCTTTACAAGGGGCTCGAGGATATTGAGGACATCCCAGATACTGAAATCGGCAGGGCTGCCAAGCAAGGGCTGCATTTTCTCAAGTTTTGTGCGACGGGAAAACTTTCAGAGGCGCTAGATGAAACCAACGAGGCATACCCACTTGTTACGGAGGTTGAGCGTATATTTACCGCTCTGGATAGCATCCGGATTTTTGTAATTACCGATGGCCAGGTTAAGACAAGGAACTATGCACCTCAGGATATCGAGGGCAAACAGGTGCGCCTTGAGGTCATGGACATTCAGCGGTTATTCAACCATTGGCAGCAGGGCCGGCCCCGGGATGAGCTGGTAGTTAACTTTCAGGATCTCTGTGGTATGGCATTGCCTAGCGTATGGGTCCCTGGGGCAGGTGATGACGAATATGACTATGCTCTAACGGCAGTCCCCGGCGAGGCTTTGCGTTTTCTATACGAGAAGTACGGACCACGTATTCTTGAGGCAAACGTACGTTCATTCCTTGGTGTTGGTAGCAGAGGCGTAAACAAGGGGATTCGTGACAGTTTGCGGAGTAATCCGGATCGATTCATGGCTTATAACAATGGCATTGTTGTAGTGGCCGATGCTGCGAAGTTAGATCGCACACCAGACGGATCTACTGGCATTCTGTGGCTTCAGGGCATGCAGATCGTCAATGGTGGACAGACTACAGCCTCCATTTATTTCGCCAAGAAAAAAAACCCCGAAATAGATCTCAGTAGTGTCCGAGTTCCAGCGAAGATTATCGTGCTCAGAAATGGTCAGGGAGATGACGAGGAGTTGATCTCGAATATATCTCGCTATGCCAATAGCCAAAACGTAGTAAAGCAATCAGATCTTTCAGCAAACAAGCCATTTCATCGAGAACTGGAAAAACTGTCCATGCGTACATATTGTCCGGATGGTGTGGGGCGCTGGTTCTATGAACGATCGGCCGGCAGTTACAAGGTGATGCTTGAAAAAGAGGCGACAACGGTTGTTCAAAAGAAAAAACTTCAGGCAGCAATTCCTCCCTATCGCAAAATCACAAAACCGGACCTAGCTAAGTTTTTGTTCGCTTGGGATCAGAAACCCCACGTTGTAGGGCTGGGCAGTCAAAAGAATTTTCAGGCCTTCATGGATGAGTTGGGAGAGCGAGAAAGCTCCGGAGAGGATGTAATTCCTGATCAAAATCAGTTCAAGGAAATGATTGCAAAGGCCATCCTGTTCAAATCTGCTCAGAAATTGATAAGGCCTCTATTCCCGGCATTTCAGGGAAATATTACCGTATACACAGTTTCGGTTCTTGCACTTAAACTTGGGCTAGGTTTTGATTTTCAACGTGTCTGGCAGGCTCAGAATATTTCGCCTGAGCTACAAAGACAGTTGGCTACTTGGGCTTGTGAAGTAAATGAAGCACTTCATCGCGGTGCAAATGGGAAGATGATTTCCGAATGGGCCAAGAAGCTCGAGTGCTGGTCCTTGGTCAGGGACTTCAAGTATTCGGAGGCGAATACCAATATTCCGGAGATACGCTGAGTAGGTGTCATAGGCTTTAGGTATATTTATTATAAGTGCTTCTTATATTCCGGTCTCACTGTAACTCAGATTGGTTAGGCCGGATTTCGCTGATTGTTGTTGTGTTAATTGCGTGTCATGAGTTTTTCGTTAAATGTAGAATTATCTATCTGAGGGAGCCTACACATAGGTAGTTTCAGCTCGAGCTCGCAGTGTTAGCTTTATTGTTGGGTGATCGCGAAATGAGATTTTTCATGAGGATTTATGTGTGATTCTCCTACAGCTCGTAGGGCTTTTAGATTGTGCTGCCATTTGCGAGATGAAGGGTGTGGTGGGAAAGGTCTTTCCAAAAATGGGTGGCCTGATGTTCTGGCGGTGATATTCGATTTGTAGTCGTCTTCATAGAGTACTGAATTTTCAGTTTTTCGATTTTTTACGCTGCATTTTTCTCTGTTCCTATTCGGTTCTCAAAGAGTTAGATGAGATTGGAAGTGCGGGTAAGTGGGTGTGGGTTTTTAATAAGCCGGCATGTGCCGGCTTATTTGTTCTTAATTAAATATTTAAAGCCTGAGTTTCTATTGCTCTCAATAGCTCTCGCACATCCTGTAGTAACAACCTCGCTGTATTGGTCACCGTGCCAATGTCCTTATCGTTCGAGTCCCGCAACGTGGTGCAGCTCATCAGATTCAGATAATCAAGCGCAGTCACCAATCGCTCACTCGCACAAGCATGCAAATCCACCAACGGCGCCTGGCTGTCGACAAACAGCACCGGCCCATCGCTGGCGATTGGGATCATGGGAATAAATCGTTCGGATAGATCTCGAGCATTCATGGCATCGTCCTTTTCAAGAATAGAAAAGTTGCCACCTGCTGCTGCGAATCAACGGGTGGCAGCTGTACGCGGGTTCGCAGACCGAGGAAAAGAACAAACCCGGCAGACCCTGAGGTCTCCCACGTACAGCCGCCATAAAACGAAACGCAGGCGAAGTGTGCCTGAGTTGGCATGGGCGGTGTAGTTCGACTTTTCTTTTGGGCTGCGAAACCCTGCCGCTGACAAAATTCAGCGAACGAGAAAACTATAGGGACAGGGCAGGTCCGGGACAATGGCGCTTCTGTAGGAATGGTCTCTATTGCGAGTAAGGACCGGCTGAACTCTCCAGGGAATTCATATCCGCTGTGCCTGACCCTAACTGTATGGGCCTTTCAGCTTGGTAATCGGCAGCAGAGTGGGGCCCCCACGGCAATTGTCCAACAGCCTGTTGGACCATTTCAGATTCGGGCCAGGCCTCGGCAAATCCATCTGACCTTCAATCGATTTTGCTATCCTGCGCCCCTTTTCCCCACCGCAAGGAACGCAGGCATGATCCAGCCCATTGGCAGCAGTCCACAAACAAGGGCTGGCCAACAGCGTCACCTGCCACACCTGCTTTTCCGCCTGACCGCAGCACTCTTGCTCGGCCTCGGGCTAATCACCCCAACCGCCCAAGCCAACCCCACCACCACCTACCGCGGCACCCTCGGCGACACCCCGGTTGAACTGGCGCTCACCTACGACTCCCAATACGGCGGCGGTATGTCCGGCTATTGGTTCTCCGAGTCCGAGCGCCTGCCCATGGCGTTGGAATCCACCCCTTTCCATCCCGGCTCCGGGCTCTTGATCAACATCATGGACAATCCGACCCTGCCCGCAACGGCGGTGTCGTTGCAGCCGTTCGCCGAGGGGGCGCAGGCGTTGCAGGGCAGTCTGGTGGATTTGCGCACGGGCACGCAGCAGCCGTTGCAGTTGCAGCGGGTGACGCGCTTTGGTGGCAGTCAGCGGGAGGCCTTTGAGGGGGAGTTGTTGCAGCCGGTGTTCGATCGGGATTTCTATTTCAGTGTGCATGCCGCGCGCAAGGCCGGGGAGGAGGTGGCGCAGGTGGACAGTATCCGGGTGATCAGCCGGGCCACCGGTAAGCGGGTGCAGGAGATTAGCGGGCAGTGGTGTCTGTCGTCCGTGGGCACCAGGACGCTGACCTTCGGGCATTTTCATGCCGAGGCGCGGATGGACTTTCAGGTCCAGGGCTATCGCGTGGGGGAGGCGGATGGCCGGGTGTGGTGCTCGCCCACGCAGTACTACCTGTACAGCCGGGATCTGCGGACCTATCGGCGTCATCCGCAGTTGGAGCAGTTCGCGGTGGACGGTGATCTGCGTTTTTCCCCCAGTGGCCAGATGGAGTTCAGCAAGCAGGACTTCATCAACTACGACAAGCGCACTCGGCGTTGGGATTATTACCGGGTGATCAGCCCTGATCGGCTGGAATATCTGTCGTCGGGCGAGGAGCGTTTCTGATGCGTGGGTTTGATGTTGCTCGGGGCTGGCGGTGCTGGTGTTGGCGCTGTGGCTGTTGCCGGCGCAGGCGTCCCACGGGGTGTATGAGGGCACGGTGGGCAAGCAGGCGATTGTCTTGACCCTGGGTAGCCAGAATGCGGTCTACCAGGGCACCTATGCCTATCAGCGCTATCGCACGCCGATCCGCCTCAAGCCGACCTTCAGCTACAGCAACAAGACGCTGGCCATGGATGAGCTGGACGAGCAGGGCTTGCCGGTGGCGCGTCTGCAGTTCAATGACTTGCTGAACTCCCGCCAGCAGGAGCAGGTACGCGGCACCTGGACCAGTTATCGCACGGGCAAGTCCTTGCCCATTGCGCTGAAGCTGGTGGGCCTGGTGGATTCGGATCGCTCGTGGCCGCAGCCGGTCACCACGCTGCTGCAGAGTGCTTCCACCAAGCGCTGGTATTTCCAGGTGCCGATGCCGGGCAATGATCAGCGGATTACGACGGTGGAGGTGATGGACAAGGCCACCGGCAAGTTGCTGGTGAGCCTGGCGATCGCGGCACCGGGCTGTCCGAATCAGGGGGTGGATACCTTGCAGTTGCAGGGTGAGGGGGAGCAACTGCGGATTGCTTTCAAGGACTGCACGTTTCCGGGGTTTCGGTGGAATGAGGGCGGTGGGAGCTTTGCGCCGTTGCCTTGAGGCCCGTTCGTTTGCGCCCTTTGGGGACGTGGCGGCTGGTGGATTAGATGAGTCTGGTGTTGAACCTGGAAGTGGTGGAGCCTCGTATGGATGACAAGCAATCCCCTGTGCTGATTCAGGTGTACATGGCCGATGACGATGGCGCCGTTCGCGAGGAGTTGCTGGCGCGGCGCATCGATGAGGATACCTACGAGTTGCTGTCTTCACCGGGGCTGGCACAGAACCTGGCGCGGGGCGATATCGTTTCCATCCGCAATCCCGATGCTCCGGCGCAAGTGCTGAAACGGGGCGGGAATTTCTGCATTCAGATCTATGCCGATTACATTGATCCGGCGGTGATCAGTGCGCTTGAAAACGAGGTCGCTGGTGAGCTGGGTGGAACCCTGGATGGGCTGTTCGAGGGGAACCTGTCATTCGCTGTTCCTGCAAGGAATGGCATGGACCGTATCAATGCGGTGTTCGATCGCTTCCGCGAGCAAACCGGGATCGAGTGGTACTACGCCAATGTCTATAAAAACCTCGACGACGATGAGGATGAGACGCTGTTGAACTGGTGGTTGGACGTGTGATCCTCCTTGGGGCTGCCGCCAGAGCGACCAAGTAACCGACCAAGTAACCGATCAAGCAGGTTGGCAGCTTCGAGTCATTGCAGAGTGACGCGCCTTGGTTTACCACGGCTCTCTTGAGGACACCTTCGCCGGTAAATCGGCTCCGAGCCTGTAAGGCAAATCTGTATTTTCGGTAAGCAGTGGCTGCCCTCGATGATTGCGACCACCCTCGGTGATGAGTAGATCAAACGTCCACCCCTTGCGATGCCTGGTTGCGGCAGGGGTATTGGTCTTTCCAGCGCCAGCAGGTTGTGTCGGACGAATGCCTGTCTGTTCGTCTGTACGGCCTTGCCGTAGATGGTGGAGCCATGTATACCGTTATCGAAACCGAGGTCTTCAAGCGCTACGCCGAGCCTATCTGGAATGACGCCGAGCGCTTGGAATTCATCACCTGGTTGGTCGCAGACCCATGGGTTGGAGACGTCATCCCCGGTACCGGAGGGCTGCGCAAGGTGCGCTGGTCTTGCAGTGGCATCGGCAAGCGCGGCGGCACACGAGTCATCTACTACAACCTGCTTTCGGAAGGTCTTATTTGGTTGCTGATCGTCTACACCAAGGCGAAGTTAAACAATCTGCCCATCGGCTTTCTGAATCAATTGAAAGAGGGAATCAGTCATGGACCATGAACTGCAGCAGTTTCAGAAGGATTTGCTGACTTCGGTGGGCCAGATGAAAGCCGGCAAGGCGGCGCGTGCAACGGTGGTAAAACTGTCCGGGGCGGCAGAGGCCCGGGCTAAGGTGGGGCTCTCTCAGAGTGCGTTTGCCACGCTGTTGGGGGTCAGCCTGCGTACACTGCAGGATTGGGAGCAAGGCCGGCGCCAGCCGACAGGCGCGGCTCAAACGCTGCTGCGTGTGGCCAGCCAGTACCCTGAAGCCTTGCGGGCTTTGCAGCCGGTTTGATGGCGAGTAGACCAGGCGCTGACAAGTCGGTCTTGATGACCGGCTTTTTTGTGCATGCCTGACAGATTCGCATAGTCACTGGTTTGCCAGCGAAGGTGTCCTTGAGACCGCCTTCGCCGGCAAGCCGGCTCCTACAATACAGCGGCTAACTTGAGAGGCGTATTCTCGCTGGGCGGTTGGCGCTGCATCAGAAATTCACCGAAGCACTCAACCGAGCCGTCAGCGGCGCGCCCTGGAACAGGTAGTCGTCGCCCATGTATTCCCCGGTGTCGCGCCAGTAGCGCTTGTCGAACAGGTTGTCCACGGTCAGGCGGAACACGGTGTCGTAGCCATCGATGCGGGTGCTGTAGCGGCTGCCGATGTTGAAGATGGCGTAGGCGCCGGTGGCGACGTTGCCCTGGTGGTCGGCGTATTGGCTGCCGCTGTATTGCATGCCGCCCAGCAGGGCCAGGCCGTCGAGCCAGGGCAGGGCGTAGTCGCCCTGCAGGCTGGCCCGCAGGCGCGGGACGTTGAGGGTCTGGTGCCCCTCGTAGGCCGGGGTACCGGTGCCCTCGACCCGGGAGCGGATCGCCGCGACGCTGGCGGCAATCTGCAGGCGTTGGGTGGCCCAACCGTTGGCGGAGAGCTCCAGGCCAGTGTTCTTTTGCTGGCCCTGCTGGACGTAGGTGAACCCCCCGGAGGCATCGGGGCGCGAGTACTGGTAGGCCTGGCGCATCTGGAACAGGGCGGCGGTAAAACTCATGCGCTGCCAGTCATATTTGATCCCGGTTTCGATTTGGCGCGAGACGGTGGGGGCGAGGGTCTCGCCATTGTTGCTGGCGAACCAGGGGGCCTGGCCACCGAGGGACAGGCCCTTGCTGTACTGGGTGTACAGCGAAATGTTGTTGATCGGTTTGTAGATCAGCGCGGCCTGGGGCAGGAATACATAGCGTTGGGTGTGGCGATCGCGCACGCCGTCCTTGTCGAAGCTCTCTTCGTCCAGGCGTACTTCGCGCCCGCCGAGGACGGTCTGCCACTGTTCGTTGAAGCTGATGCGGTCGCTGAGGAACAGGCCGTATTGGCGGCTGTCCAGGCGTTTGTGGGTGTCGTTGAGGGCGCCGTCGTAGCGGCCGAAGTTCTCAGGCTCGCTCTGGATATTGCCCGTGCCAATCCATTGATTGATGGACTCGCGCCGGTCCACCACACGGCGAAACGCACTGGTCCCCACGCTCAACTCATGCCCCAGGCCCGCGGCGTCGAAGCGGCCATTGAGCACCGCCTGCACTTCATCATTGCGCCGGGTGTCGTCGGGGCTGCGGAAGTCGTAGATGTCGTAGTTGCCTTCGGGGCTGAAGTAGTTGCCGTTGGCGTTGATGCAGCCGGTGGTACAGCCGCCCCAGGCAAACGAACTGTAGTCATCGATCACCACCCGGCTGCGCGACGCACTGAGATTGCCCTTCCAGTCGTCGTTGAAGCGGTACTCGAAATTGCCGCCGATGTTCAGCGATTCATTGGTCACCGGCTTTGACCCGCTCTGGTGCCCCAGGAGTCTTTTCGGCGAGGCGTGGTGGGGCAGGCTGGAGCCCCCCAGCAGTTGATAGCCCGGTGCCGAGCGCTGCTGCTTGTTCTGGTATTCGATGTCCAGTTGCAGCAGGGCGTCGGGGCTGATGTTCCAGTCCAGGGCCAGGGAGGCGAAGTCGCGCTGGCCATTGGTGTGCTCGACGTAGGAGTGCAGGTCTTCATGGGCCAGGTTGGCGCGCAGGCCGAACTGCTGTTCGCTGCCGAACCAACCGCCGATATCGGTGGCCAGGTAGCCGTTGCCGCGGTCGTCGGTGGAAACGGTCACCGAACGAATGTCCGTGGGCCGCTTGGTCACATAGTTGATCAGTCCGCCGGGCTCGCTGACCCCGCTTTGCAGGCCGGAAAGGCCCTTGAGCAATTCCACCCGCTGCTTGTTTTCCAGGGCGACGTTCTGTTCGCCGGTGATGGTGCGGTTGTTGATCTTGTAGCTGCTGGCGGCATTCAGCGAGAAGCCGCGCACCTCGAAGTTTTCGTAATAGCCCACCGGCGCGTAGCTCTGGCCCACCGAGGCATCGTTCTTCAGCACGTCGCTGAGCAGGCGGGCCTGCTGGTCGAGGATCATGTCTTCATTGATCACGCTGATGGAGGCCGGGGTATCCAGCAAGGGCGCTTCGCTGAAACCACCCACCGAGGCGCTGTCGACGCGATAGCCGTAGGGCTCTTCGCCGCTGACGGTCTGGGTCGGCAACTGGGTGCCCGCGGCGTTGGCCACGGCGCTGCTGCCGGCCAGCAGCAGGCCCAGGGTCAGGCGGTTGAGGGGCAAAGCTGAGCTGCAGGTGCGCGCGGGGGCAGTCGGGTGAATCCGGCTCATGAACAATCCTAGAAGGCGACGCGGCCCCATGGCAGAAGCCGGGGGAGGTTCCTGGGAAGGCTAGGAGCGTCGACCTGCGTGTGTAGTGAGGAACAGCGGGGGAGCCCTGCGAGCATCAGGTCAGGGCCTGGCGGTTGCCGCTGGGTACTGTCGGGCAGGCGCCATCATACAAGCTGCAGCGAGGGGGTAAAGGCGGAAGAGGCAGAAGATCGCGTGGCGGGAGTGGCCGCTTCAAGTCCTTGCGTAACAAGGCCGTGGGCAATCCTGCTCGGGCTCCGGGTGGCCCATCTGCAGGTACTTGATCCGCTCCTCCATGGAATCGACCTTGCGCAGCAGCAGGCTGATGAGTTTCTCATTCATCTCACGGGTTTCATCGACGACCAGGGACTTTTCCAGGCGGTCGACGATTTCATTGTTCATGCTGCGGTTTTCTCGTTTGGCAATGTGTTTGAGCTGGTTGTGCAGGTCGCCTGGAAGACGAACGATGAACTTTTGCAGGGAGGAGCACATAGCGGACCTCAGAGTAATGCCAAAGAGCAGCATCATAAGAATGAGGCAGGCTTGCTTGCTTCAAGAAAATTCTTAAAAGAATGAAATATCTGAAGGCACTAGCGCTCAAGCCCAGGCACTCTCGGCCTTGCCCTAGGGGCAGGTTCAGCCGTGCGGGCGGCCTCCGGTGGGTATTGTGATGTGCTTTCGATCATCGCTCCGGCACGAAGCGCAGCCCCACGGATTCCCAGTCTTTCCAGGTGGGAGTGAAGCCTTTGCGCCAAGGAACATCGAAGCGATTCAGAGGCTTCTTGCTAGTGCCACAGTAATATCCGGCGTGAATCACCCCGTCTTTCTCCACTGCCAGCGGGAAGGCGCCCCGGACCCGGGGCAGGGGGATTTTCCAACCCCGCTCGATCTGGTTGAGGCTTAGGGCAAATCGACGATTCACCAGTGCCTTGAGCCTGAAAGGCAGTTGCTGATAGTCGCATGTCTGTTTTTGGGCCAGGGACAGCGACGAGAATTGATCGAAAGTCACATGGTTCTTGGTACCGGCCAAGGCCTCCAGATCATCCCTCGACAGTAGGTGGAAGCGAATGTTTTCAAAGGTCAGGGCGCCCTGGTCGGTCCGCGGGCTCTTTGTGAGTTCGGCGAGAATGTAGTAGTGAGCCTGGAAGCCTTTTCTCTTGAGATTCTTGTCCAGCAGCAGGTTCCAGTATGAGGTCTTGTTGATACGCCAATGCTTGGGCGAGGCGGTGCTTTTGATTTCGATGGTCAACCCCCAGGTCAGTTGCAGATCGAATACATCGCCTTGATGCTGGAACTCGAAACTCTTTCTCAGGCTTTTGCTCAGGTTGTCGGGGTAAGGGTTCTGAAAAGTGAAGTGCTCCACCAGCTTGCCGGCAATTTCCTCCGCATGGGAGATCAGGTGCTGGCATAGCAGGTATTCGATCAAGACGCCGCGCAGGAACGGGTCTCGTGCGTTGGAGAACGCCCACGACCAGAAATCCGGGGCACCGAGTCGGGTATCGACTTGATCAAATCTGAATTGAATATTCGGAGTCAGGGTCGGCATCGGCAAGTCCCTTGGCGAAAGAGGGTGCAGTCCTGGGGGGCGGACTGAATCAGGAGCGGCGCATTTGTAGCAGTTTTGCCGGCTGGTGCAACAATCGGATGGGACTTGGCAATGTCCGGGGAGGCCAAAAGGTGCTGGCCCTGAGCCTGCTGCGAAAAAGGTGGGGGGCTTGCGCGCAGGACCTGCAAAAGAACCTATACCTAAGGTGGCGCGACGCCAGCACCGTTCGCAGGTGGCGCAAGGCAATCCACAGGGAGGTGCTCCATGCGCGTAGAACCGCTCATTGTCGTGGTTGGTGGCTTGGGTAATCACGATGGGGCCTGGAGGCGGCTTGAGGATCGGCTGCGCGAGCAGGGGATCACTGGCCATTGGCATCATCACGATACTCGCGGTGTGAGAAACCTCTTTCGTGCGGCTCGGGTGCGGGATCTCTCGTTGGAACTGATGGCGAAAATCGATGCGTTGGCCCCGCAATACAGCCGAATCATTCTGCTGGGGCACAGCGCTGGCGGCATGATTGTGCGTGATGCCTATCTGCTGGCGGCAGGTGCCTACCTGGATCAGCCGTCACGAGGGGCATGGTGGAGCAAGGTCGAGTCGGTGCTGTTGTTTGCCTCCATCAACCGCGGCTTTCGCCCTTACGCAACCGCTACCTGGGCCTTGGGCATGGCGCTGATGAAGCTGGTTTCGCTGCAGTGGCTGCTGCTCAAGCCTCCCTCCTGGTTTACCCTGGGCTGGCTCATGGAGTTGGAAAAGGGCTCTTTTTTTGTTACCGACCTGCGCTTGTCCTGGATGCGTCATTTCCATGAACGGGACGATGAACACCGACCTTTTGTCGTGCAGTTTCTCGGTGATATCGATGGTGTGGTGGCCCGTGAGGATGTGCGCGATACCGAAGCGTTTGCCAACTCCTACACGGTGACCATCGAGGGGCCGATCACAGCAACCTATTCGATCCGGCGGCGCCTCCTGGGGCCGCGGGGTTTATGCGGATAATGGAGGTGTTCCGGAACCCGGACCCTCAACTACACGAGCCCGAGCAGGCCGGCGAGTTGCCAGCCACCGGACCTGGGCGAGTGGTGTTCGTACTCCACGGTATCCGTGACGGCAATTCGGGCTGGGTCACCGACATTGCCGAAGCCATAGAGCAACAGGCCAAGTCCGACGGGCAGGGCAAGCCACTGGCCGCTGCCTGCTCGGGTCATGAGTCGCCGGTGTTGGTGGATCGCTCCACTTATGGCTGGTTTTCCGCAATCAAGTTTGCCTTGCCGTGGGTGCGTCGCGGCAACCTGGCCTGGTTTCTCGACCGTTACAGCTACCACGTGGCGCGCAATCCCGACGTGCAGTTCCACTTTGTCGGCCACAGTAATGGCACCTATATCCTTGGCACCAGCCTGCTTGAGGTGTCGTCACTGAAGTTCGATCGGGTGTACCTGGCGGGCAGCGTACTGCCTCGGGAGTTTCCATGGCAGCGGATGATGTTGCGGTGTCAGGTGGCGACTGTGGCGAACCAGTGCAGTTCCGAGGACTGGCCCGTAGGCGGGTTGTGCCGGGGCCTGCACTTGATCGGCTTTCGTGACGTGGGAACCGGTGGCGTCGATGGCTTCGACGAACTGCGTGATTTGCCGACCCAGCCTCAGACCCTGTGGTTCAAGGGCGATCACGGCAAACCCCTGCAACGGCCGAACCAGCCGAATATCGTCAACTATGTGCTGGCCCCGCATATCGCGACCCCCTTGCTGCCTGCTCCGACAGGGGCCGATCTGTGCGAGCGTCCATCATTCTGGTTCAGGGCCAGGATGTATGGTTTTGCTCTGCTGACGGCTCTAGGCGTAGGGGCCGCGTTCTATGGCGCTTGGTGGGGGTTTACCCATGATCATGAGGGGCTGGTGATCGCCGGGATATTGCTGCTGTATTTTGTGCTGAACACCATTTGAGCCCTCCAGAAAACGGACCTGATCCAGGTCCGTTTTTTCATCCGGGCATTGCGCCCTTGGGTGGCCGCCCGGTCTTACCGGCGATCCAGCCACACCGTCTGCGCATTGCAGAATTCGCGTACGCCAAAGTGCGACAGCTCGCGCCCGAAGCCGCTTTTTTTCACTCCGCCGAAGGTCACCCGGGGGTCGCTGGCGCTATAGCCGTTGATGAACACGCCGCCGGTTTCCAGCTCGTCGGTCATCTGCCGGGCCCGTTCCAGGTCCTGGGTGAAGATCGTGGCGGTGAGGCCGAACTCGCTGTCGTTGGCCAGTTCCAGGGCGTGCTGCGCATCCCGGGCGCTGATGATGGCGGCCACCGGGCCGAACAGTTCCTGCCTGAAGGCGGTCATCTGCTCGGTGACGTTGGCCAGCACCGTGGGTTGGTAATAGTTGCCGGCGCCTTCGACCTTGTCGCCGCCCAGCAGCAGGGTGGCGCCTTCGGCCAGGGTCGCCTGGACCTGCTGGTGCAGCTCGTCACGCAGGTCGAAGCGGGCCATGGGGCCGATGTAGGTGTCGCTGGCCAGCGGGTCGCCGATTATCAGGGCGCGGGTGGCTTCGACGAATTTGCGGGTGAACTCCGCGACCACCCCTTGCTCGATGATCAGGCGCTTGGCGGCGGCGCAGACCTGGCCGGTGTTCTGGTAGCGGCCGATCACCGCGGCCTTGACCGCTTCGTCGAGGTCGGCGTCGTTGAGCACGATAAAGGGGTCGGAGCCGCCCAGTTCCAGCACGCATTTCTTCAGCGCGGCGCCGGCCTGGGCGCCGATGGCGATGCCGGCGCGCACGCTGCCGGTGAGGGTCACAGCGGCGATGCGGCGGTCGGCGATGGCGCCGGATACGCCGTCCGGGGTGACGTTGAGCAGCTCGAACACCCCTTCAGGGAAACCGGCGCGCTGCATGGCGTCCAGCAGCAGGTAGGCGCTGCCCATGACATTCGGGGCGTGCTTGAGCACGTAGGTGTTGCCCGCCAGCAGCGCCGGCACCGCGCCGCGCAGCACCTGCCAGATCGGGAAGTTCCACGGCATCACCGCGAGGATGGGGCCCAGTGGCCGGTACTCGATGCGTGCCTTGTCGTTTTCTACCAGGGTCGCTTCCGGGGCCAGCATGGCCGGGCCGTGCTCGGCATACCACAGGCACAGCTGGGCGCACTTTTCGATTTCGCCCCGGGCCTGGGGCAGGGGCTTGCCCATTTCCAGGCTGATCATGCGGGCCATGGCCTCGCTGTTGTCCCGCAGGGCCTGGGCCAGTGCGTTCAGGCGGCTGGCGCGCTCGGCGATGCTCTGGCGTTTCCACTGGGCGAAACCAGCGGCGGCACGGCTCAGCGCGGCGTCCTGCTCAGCCTCGGACTGGTAGGGGTAGGCGCCGATCTGCTCGCCAGTGGCGGGGTTGATCGACAAGGCGTGGGTGTGGCTGGAAACAAGGCTCATGGCACCGTCCTGCTCGGGTGGGAATGGCGGCAGGTTACGGTGCTGGATCTTTGCTGAAAACTGAATAATATTGAGCAAGTCGTTCACGTTTGGAGAATGCCGTGGATCTGGTCCAGCTGGAAATTTTCAAGGCCGTTGCCGAGCAGGGCAGCATCAGCGCCGCCGCGCAACTGATCCACCGGGTGCCGTCGAACCTGACCACCAGGATCAAGCAACTGGAGCAGGACCTGGGGGTGGAGCTGTTTATCCGCGAGAAGAGCCGCATGCGCCTGTCCCCCGCCGGCTGGAATTTCCTCGACTACGCCCGGCGCATTCTCGACCTGGTGGCCGAGGCGCGTCTGACCGTGGCCGGCGAGGAGCCTCAGGGACCGTTCGCCCTGGGCTCGCTGGAAAGCACGGCGGCGGTACGCATCCCGGCGCTGCTCGCGGCCTACAACCAGCAGTACGCCAAGGTGGAACTGGACCTGTCCACCGGACCCTCCGGGACCATGATCGACGGCGTGCTGTCCGGCCGCCTGGTGGCCGCCTTCGTCGACGGCCCGGTGCGCCACCCGGCTCTGGAAGGGCTGCCGGTGTTCGAGGAGGAAATGGTGCTGATCGCCCCGCTGGGGCATGCGCCGATTACCCGGGCGCGGGAGGTCAACGGCGAAAGCATCTATGCCTTTCGCGCCAACTGCTCCTACCGTCATCACTTTGAAAGCTGGTTCACCCAGGACGCCGCGGTGCCGGGCAAGATCCATGAAATGGAGTCCTACCACGGCATGCTGGCCTGCGTCAGCGCCGGCGCCGGGCTGGCGCTGATGCCCCGCAGCATGTTGGAAAGCATGCCCGGCTGCGCCACGGTCAGCGTCTGGCCGTTGTCCCCGCGTTTTCGCTTCCTGCGCACCTGGCTGGTCTGGCGGCGCGGCACCGTGTCGCAAAGCCTGAGCAGTTTCGTGAAGCTGCTGGAAGCGCGGGGCGTGGTGCTGGCCGAGGGGTGAATGGCGGGGGCGGGCAGATCGCCTGTGCTGTCCAGCCGTTGTGTGCGAAAGCGCCCCCGGCAGCCATTAATGTCCTTGTGCAATGGCTGCGCAGGGCCGATGTGTGTAGGCTTTTCGGCCCTTGCCTAACCCCTGGACACTGAGCCATGACCGATCAGCTTTGCCTGGTATTCGTACCTGCGTTGGTGGCCTTGCTGCTGAATGCCGAAAACACCAAGGGCATGCCCCTGACCGAGGCCGAAGTGCTGGAGATTCGTGATAACGCCGCCTGTATCGCGTTGCCGGTGGCCGTGGCGCTGAGCATGGAAAACCAGCGGGGTTACCGCGATCTGGTGGCCGAGAACTGCTGGGAACAGTGGCAACAGTTTAGGAGCGAGGCGCAAGCCTGAGTGGCGGCCTTGGCGTGATCTCGTGAGTTTGTCGGGGGCGTTGGCAGTGGCTGGGAGCGGCTTCTCAGCGCCTGCTCAAGGCCAATCGAGCGGCAAACAGTACGAAGATCATCCCTGTGGTGCGGTCCATCCACTGGATCACCTTTTCCCGCTGCAGCACACCGGCCAGGGGCCGGGTGGCGGCGATCAGCAGTAGCGACCAGACCAGCCCCAGCACCACGTGAATGCTCACCAGGCCGAAGGTCCAGGCCACCAACGGCTGGCCCTGGGGAATGAACTGCGGCAGAAAGGACACGTAGAACACTCCCACCTTGGGGTTGAGCACATTGCCCAGCATGCCCTTGAGAAACCAGTTGGTGCCGGGGTCGCTGTTCGCGCCTGTGGGAGCAAACGAGTGGCGCGGGCGCAGCAGCATGTTCAGTCCCAGCCAGGCGAGGTAGGCGGCGCCGCAGTACTTCAACAGGTTGAAGGCCAGTTCCGACACCGCTATCAAGGCCCCCAGGCCGAAGGCCACAGCCGCGCCCCAGATCAGGCAGCCGGCATTGATGCCCAACGCCGCGCGCAGCGCCTGCCGCCGGCCTTCCACCGTGGCGGTGCGCAGCACCAGGGCGGTGTCCAGGCCCGGGGTCAAGGTCAGCAGCGTGGCGGCCAGGGTGAAGGCCAGGAGATTCTCAGTGATGGACATGGGGGCTCCGGAGTTAGGGGCACAGGTTAAAAAGGGACCGGTAAGTGGCCTGAGGGCCTGATGCTGCGCTCGTACACTGGATACTCAACCGAGGCTGGTAATCGAGTCCTCATAGTTGAGCTTGCCACACAGTACGTACCTGGCCTCTTCCTTCAACCGTGCTCCGCTGGAGAGAACAGCGTTGGTGACAATGAAAACCTGCGGTGGCGAGGAGCCCATAAAGACCCTGACAATCACTGTTTCGCCACTTTCGAACAACTGCCTTTCGATTTTGGCGTTGAACACCAGCTGCGCGAAGATGTTACTGGGTCTGAGGTACCTGGCTTTGGTGGCCTTGAGTTCGACCTTTTGCCGGGGTTCGCCGTTCTGTTCCAGCCACAGATCAAAGCCACGGTCTCCCGGCTCCTTGGGATGAAAGCGATAATCGGCATGGGTGAACTGATTGAGCAGGTAGTGCCTAGCCAGGTCTTCGATTTTGCGTGTCATTGGGTTTGCCTGAGGGCGGGTAGGACAAAGGAAGGTCGGTGCTAATTGCTTGAGGCAGTTTCTGGCCTTGGGCCATCAGGACGAATGATCATTCGTCCTGACACTGCGGCTCCTCAGCCGAACAGCCCTGCCATTCTGAACAGCGTGTCCAGGGACATCCCGAGAACCTCGGCCATTGAATGCAGGAGGATCGGAACCAGAAGGCCGCCACTGACTATTCTGGCGACCGCGAAAATGCAGCCACTGGCAAAGATCAGGGCCATTGTCGTGCCGTTGCCGTACTGGGTGTGAAGCCCGGCGAAGATGGCCGCACTGACGATAACGGCGATCCATTTCCAGACTTGGCTGTTTTCATACGGAAACAGGCGCAGCAGGTAATGGCGGAAAAACAACTCCTCAACGATGGGGGGCAGCACCATCAGTGAGGCGATCTTGATCAGGGTTTGCCAGCCGTTCAGGCCCGCCAGCAATTCGGCCATGAACGCCTCTTCAGGAGATCCGAGCATGAGGATGGCGACCCCGCACAGCACATAGGCGGCCACCATGCATGCAGCGCCTATGCCCAGAGGATGGCGTATTACCCGTCCGCGCCAGGCGGCGCTGAAATGCTGGCGGTACTGCAGCCAGAACAGGCCGAGCAAGAGCAGCATGCCCAGGCCCTGGGTGCTGATGAATATCAGATAGGTTTGCATCTGTGGCGGCACCAGCAGGATGCCGGGTATTCCCGCCAGGATGTATAACAGGGTGGCCAGAATAAACAGGCCGACCCTGGGAAAGAACCGGTAGGTAGAACGCTCAGGGGCGCAGACCCCAGGCGGGGAAAACAGATGAGTCACAGTCACTCCATGAATGCGGGATAAATGGGGGCGGCATAGTGCCACTATCGTCGACCGCCGGGAACCGCTTTCAGGTGGCGCTTGCAAAGGGCATTCAGCCTTTGCGCTTGACCAGCGCCAGATACACCCCGGCCTCTTTCTTCGGTTCGACGTAGTGGGCGCCTTCCAGATCGGCGACCTGAATCGGCTCCATCGCCAGCTCCAGCTCAGGGGTACCCGTGTAACGGTCAGCGTCATCGCTCAGTGCATGCCTGAAGGCTTGGAGAAAGGCATCACGGTTGGCGAACTTGCCGTAGACATAGTTGCCTCGTTGGTCGCTGTAGAAGCGCGAGTAGGTCAGCAGCACGATGCCCCAGCGTTCGATGTGTTCGTCAGGCGCGGTGTGGGGAATGGGCTTGATCAGGTCCTTGCGAATTTGCCGAATCTTGTCATACGCATTCTTGTTGTTGTGTATCACTTTGAATTCGATAGCGGTGGAGGGATGTTCGCCGTAGCTGTCTTCAACCCAGATATCCACCTTGCGGCGTTCGGCAGCGATCAGCCAGCGAGGTACGTTGCGGCGTTCATCCAGCTGGCCGCCGAGGCCGAACTGGTCGCGGTTGATATCCAGCAGCGCCGCTGACTCCAGGCTCAGCCATAGCTCGGCAGCGACGCTGACTGCGATGGACTTGAGGATGTGCTGGCGCTCTTCTTTTAGGTGGTTTAGCAGGAACGGGGCAAATTCACGGACAAAGGACATGGGATCTCCAAGGAATAACACCGATCTGTAGGAGCGAGCTTGCTCGCGATGATTTCCAAAGCGCCGCCTGTTCCCTGCAAGTGCGCGTTATCGTTGACGTCCTTCGCGAGCAAGCTCGCTCCTACGAGAGGGCGGCGGTCAATAGGGGCCGCGGGGTTCAGGAATGCCCAGCTGCTGTTGCCGGGCGTCGAGCTGTTTGTCCACGGCGCGTTTGCCACTGATGAGCTTGAGGTGCTGCACGCTGGGCGGTAGCTGGCTGTCGATCAGTGTCAGCAGATCCATCTGTGGGGCCTTGATGATGCGCAGATCAGCGATGTTCGAGGTTTGCAGGCCGCTGAGTTCCCCCAGGCTCTTGAGGTTGATCAGGCTCAGCTGGTGCAGCCGCGCCAGCCCGGCGAAATCCAGCCGGCGCAGTTGCGCCTGGTCTTCGATCTTCAGTACCTCAAGCTGTGGAAAGCCATCCAGTTGCAGTTGGTGGAGGCCGCGCACCCGCAGGATCTCCAGATCCGTGACCTGGGGGTTGCGCAACTCCGGCATGCTCTCGCGGCTGCCAAAACTCAGCGCCAGGCTGCGCAGCCCGGCCATGCCGGCCACCATGCCCAGGGTGGTCTTGGCCGGCAGGCGATGCAGGCTCAGGTGCCTGATGCTCGGGCACTGGCTCAGCACATCCAGCTGATGGCTCTGCACGCTGATGCTCAGGCTGTGCAACTCGGGCATCCAGCCAATCGGCGCCAGTTCAATCGCCGGCCCATTGTCCATGGACAGCCGCAGGCTGCGCAGTTGCTCCAGATTGGGCATGCTGAGCAGTTCAGGCAGGTCGGCGCTGATCACCTGCAGGGCAAACTCCCGAAGCAGGGGCAGGCGGCCGATGGCCTCGTAGTGATCCAGGGTGTCGAGGCAGTCCAGGCTCAGGGACTGCACATGGGGCAGGGCCAGCAACACCCGGGCATCGAACGCGCTGCCCGGATAATGGCTGTAGAAACGCACATTGAGGCGCTCGCCGAAACGGGCGCAGAGCGTGTCGAGCTGACTCAGCAGTTCGCCGTCGTACTGTTCGGCCTTGGCGAACTGGACGATGACCCGGGCCTGGTCATCGGCCTCCAGCCGGGCGCTAACCTGCAGTTCCAGGTCGGCCTGGCTGGGGGCTTGAATTCGATGGGGAAACATCAGCGGTCCTTGATGATTTTCGCCGCGGCATCATGCCATTGCGCGATCTTCACCGCCATCTGCGCGCAGGCCCGGCCAGCCGCCGGGCCGCCTTGCAGGAAAGGCTACGGGTCGACCTGGCCCATCAGCTCGGCCACCGATTCCGGGCGCTTGGCGTAGCGCTGGGCCAGCACCGCGCAGACCATCAGCTGGATCTGGTGGAACAGCATCAGGGGCAGAATCAGCACGCCCATGGTGCTGCCGGCAAACAGCACCTGGGCCATGGGCACGCCGGTGGCCAGGCTCTTTTTCGAGCCGCAGAAGAGGATGGTGATGCGGTCTTCCTGGTCGAAGCCGAACAGCTTGCCGAGAAAGCTCGACGCCAGCAGCACCAGCGCCAGGAGGACGCAGCAGGCCACCACCAGGCCGGCCAGTTCCCACAGCGGGATCTGGTGCCAGATGCCTTCGTTCACCGCTTCGCTGAAGGCGCCGTAGACCACCAGCAGGATCGAGCCCTGGTCGACGAAGCGCAGCCAGTTCTTGTTGCGCCCGACCCAGGCGCCGATCCAGCGTCGGGCGATCTGCCCGGCGATAAAGGGCAGCAGCAACTGCACGCTGATCTTGAGGATGGCGTCCAGGGTCGAGCCGCCTTCGCCGTGCACGTTCAGCAGCAGGGTCACCAAGAGCGGGGTGAGGAAGATCCCGAACAGGCTCGACGCCGCAGCGCTGCAGATGGCTGCCGGGATGTTGCCCCGGGCCAGGGAGGTGAAGGCGATCGCCGATTGCACCGTGGCCGGCAGGGCGCACAGATACAGCATGCCCATGTACAGGTCGTTGCCCACCAGCGGTGACAGCAGCGGCTTGAGCGCCAGGCCCAACACGGGAAAGAGGATGAAGGTCAGGCTGAACACCAGCAGGTGCAGGCGCCAGTGGCCGGCCCCGGCAATGATCGCCTCGCGCGACAGCTTGGCGCCGTGGAGGAAGAACAGCAGGCCGATGGCGATGTTGGTCAGCCAGCCGAAACCTATGGCCACCTGGCCGCTGGCCGGAAGGAAACTGGCCAGCAGCACCACGCCGATCAGGGTCAGGGTGAAGTTGTCGGGCAAAAGACGCGAGCGAGTCATAGCGGGATCATCCGGGGGTTGCCAAGTGCGGTGGGGCGACTCTAACGTGGCTGCGTTTTACCGACTAACGCCAAGGAGCCAGTTAATGCCGCCTAAAGGACATGAAAAGATCGTCCGGCGCAGTATTCCCGGTTTGCCCAGCCTGCCGCGGCCGGTGTACGGGCGCACCGAATCCTTGCCCAATCGCGCCTTGACCCGGCGCCACAGCCACCCGTGGGTGCAATTGTCCTACGCCATTGCCGGGGTGCTGGAGATCCAGACCAGCGGCGGGCGCTTTATCGCCCCGCCGCAACGGGCGGTGTGGATTCCCGCCGGGGTGCCGCACCGGGTGTTCAGCTCGCCGCGCACCGAGATGCGCAGCCTGTACCTCGATTGCAGCGTTACCACCTGGGCGGCGCCGGACAGCTGCCAGGTGCTGGCGGTCAGCAGCCTGCTGCGGGAGTTGATCCGCGCCTTCAGTGAATTGCCGGTGGAATATGTCGAGGACAGCGCCGACGGGCGCCTGGCCCAGGTGCTGCTGGACCAGTTGGCCGCCGCGCCGCAGTTGGACCTGATGCTGCCGCTGCCCCACGACGTGCGCCTGCGGGCGATCTACCGCAGCCTGCAGGCGCACCCGGAGCAGGCCACGACGCTGGGCCAGTGGAGCCAGAAGCTCGGGGTGACGGAGAAGACCCTCAGCCGCCTGTTCCTCAAGGACACCGGGCTGACCTTCCGTGCCTGGCGCCAGCGCCTGCGCCTGCTGGGCGCCCTGACTCCCCTGGAGCAGGGCGAGCGGGTCACCGATGTGGCGCTGGCCTGTGGTTATGACTCGACCTCGGCATTTATCGCCGCCTTTCGCCAGCAGTTCGACGCCACCCCGGGGGAGTTCTTCCGCGACCTCTGACACCCCGAGCTTCCTGTAGCCGCTGCCGCAGGCTGCGATGGGCTGCGCAGCAGACCCGAACTGGGTTCCTGGCACACCGTGGCGCCCGTCCGGCGGTCGCTGCGCGACCGTTCGCAGCCTGCGGCAGCGGCTACAGGGGGCGGTGGTGGGGCCAGGTGCGATAGGTGCGGCGGGTCAGGTTCTTGGTGGGCGCAGCAGTTCGATGCGCTCCGGCGGCACCAGGGTGCGCAGGGTCTTGTACAGGGCCCGGGTCTCCAGCAGGTTCCAGATCCGCAGCAGGGTTTCCAGGGCATCCAGGGGTTTGCTGATGAAGTCCCGGGCGCCCAGGGCCAGCGCCCGCAGGCGGGTGTCGCGGGTGGCGTCGGCGGTGAGTACCAGGATCGGCAGGTAGTCGTTGGCCGGGATCCGTCGGTTGAGCTGTTCCAGTACCGCAAAGCCATCGAACTCGGGCATGTGCAGGTCGAGGATCACCAGGTCCGGCTCGAAGCTGTTGAACAGCTCCAGGCTGCGCAGCGGCTGGGTGCTGCTGAGGACGTTGTGCAGCCCTTCGCGGGCCAGCAGCTGTTCCATCAGGTCGAGGTTGGGGCGCTGGTCATCGATGATGAGGATGCGCAGATCGGCAGTCATGGGAGCTCCGGGAGACAGGCATCGAGGTGGGCGAAGAACACCGGGATGTGGATGGGCTTGGTCAGGATCGCCGTGGCCCCGGCGTCGAGCAGGGCGCGCCGGGTCGGTTCGCTGGCGTCGGCGGTGATCATCAGGATCGGGGTGTCGGCCGTGGCGCTGGAGGCCCGCAGGCGTTGCAGCACCTCCAGGCCGGGCAGGTCCGGCAGGCTGACGTCCAGCAGGATCATCTGCGGCGCGTGCTGGCGGGCCAGGTCCAGGCCCATCTGGCCTTGCATGCTCGACAGCAGCTGGATGCCCGGGCGCCGTTGCAGCAGGGTTTCGATCAGCGCCAGGCTTTGCAGGTTGTCTTCGATGCACAGCACCTTGCCCTGGTAGCGGCTTGCGGGCAGTGGCGCCGGCACGTTCAGCGCCGGGGCGTTGCAGGGCGCCACGGCGGCTGCAGCGGCCAGGCGCACGAAGGGCAGCTCCAGGGTGAAGCAACTGCCGCTGCCCGGGGTGCTCTGTACGCCCAGGCTGCCGTCCATCATTTCCAGCAGGCTCCTGCTCAGGGCCAGTCCCAGGCCGGTGCCTTCGACCCTGGGGTCGGCGTCCAGGCGTTCGAAGGGCTTGAACAGGCGCTCCAGGCGCTCGGCGGTGATGCCGGCGCCGGTGTCGAGCACGCTCAGGCGCAGGCGCGATGCCTCGATCGCCACGTCGATGCTGACCCGGCCACCCGCGCGGTTGTACTTGATGGCGTTGGACAGCAGGTTGAGCAGCACCTGGATCAGGCGCTGGCGGTCGGCGATCACGCCGCTGTCCGCCGCCAGTTCCGGCAGCGGCGCCAGGGTGATGCCGGCGTCCGCGGCCATGGGTGACACCAGGGTCAGGGCTTCGTGCAGCACCGCCGCCAGGGCCATGGGCTCGACGTTCAGCGGCAGGCGCCCGGCCTCGATACGGGCAATGTCCAGCACCTCGTTGATCAGCCCCAGCAGGTGCTGCCCGGCCCGCAGGATATGCCCGACCTGGGGCCGCTGGCCGGCACTGGAATCCATGTCCAGCAGTTGGGCGAAGCCGAGGATGGCGTTCAGCGGCGTGCGCAGTTCGTGGCTCATGCGCGAGAGGAATTCGCTCTTGGCGCGGCTGGCGCTTTCCGCTTCCTCGCGGGCGGTGCCCAGGGCGATTTCCGCGGCACGGCGATCGGTGATGTCCCGGGTGATCTTGGAAAAACCGCGCAGGGCGCCGCTGGCGTCGTACTGCGCGGTGATCACCACGCTGGCCCAGAAGCGGCTGCCGTCCTTGCGACAGCGCCAGGCCTCTTCCATGTAGTGGCCGTGGGCGGTGGCCTCGCGCAGGGCCATGTCCGGGTGCTGGGGGCACTCTTCGGGCAGGTAGAACAGGGAAAAATGCCGGCCGATGATTTCCTGCTCGCTGTAGCCCTTGATCCGTTCCGCGCCGACGTTCCAGGTGGTAACCCGGCCTGCGGTGTCCAGGGCGAAGATCCCGTAGTCCTTGACCCCGTCGATGATCAGCCGCAGGCGTTCCTCGTTGTCGCGCAGGGCCCGTTCGCGCTCGGCCAGCAGTTGCCCGGCCTCCACCAGGCGCGTGCCCAGCTGGCCGATTTCATCCTGTTCCGGCGCTTGCGGGCGCAGCGGCTGGCCCAGGGCCAGGCGCTGGGCATTGCCCTGTACCTGCTGCACCCGGGTGACGATGCCCCGGGACAGCAACAGCACCGCGACGATGGCGCCGAACAGCCCGCAGCCGGCGGCCAGCAAGGTGGCGAACAGCAGGCGCATGCGGGTTGCCGCGGCGGCTGCGCTACGTTCGGCCAGCAGCGCATCCTCGCGCACGCGCATGGCGCTGATCTGCTCGCGCAGCACGTCCAGTACCTGCTTGTTGTCGATCAGGATCGCGGTCACCGTGGCGGCGTCGTCGCGGCTGCCGTTGCGCAGGGCCACCAGGCCGTCGAGCTTGGTGCGGATCAGCGGGGTGATGGTCTGCAGGTAGTCGCGCATGCGCGGATCCTGGACATTCTGGTCCAGGCGTTGCAGCGCGGCCTCGATCTGCGGCCGGGCCTGGAGGTAGGCGGGCAAAAAGTCCTCGCGCCGGGTCAGCAGGTAGCCACGCACGCTGGCGGCGGCCTCGGCCAGGAGGGTGTGCACCGCCTGGATATCGCCCTGCACCAGCAGCACCCGGCGCACGTCCTCCTCGGCGCGGGCGGTCTGGCGCTCGGTGCTGTAGATCAGCACCAGCGACAGCAGCAGGATCACCAGCGGCAGGGAGATCACCACCAGCGCCTTGCCCCGCAGCGGCAGGTCGGCCCAGCGCCGGGCGCTGAGCAGGTTCACGGCCACTGCCCGGCAGGTTGCGCCACCAGCCCCAGGGCCATGCCGCGCACCGCGGCCTGGGTGCGGTCGGCGGCGCCGAGCTTGCCGATCACCCGTTCCACGTGGGCCTTGGCGGTGCCGGTGGTGATGCCCAGCTTTTCACCGATCTCGCGGTTGCTGAAGCCGCCGGCCACCAGCCCCAGCACCTGGCGCTCGCGGGCAGTCAGGGCCTGAGCCTGGGGCGCCTGGCCGTTGCCGCGCTCGCTCATGCGCCGCAGCAGGCGGGCGCTGACCGCACTGTTGAGCGCCTCTTCGCCGCGGGCCACGCGCTGCAGGGCGTCGAGCACCTCTTCGCGGCTGGCGTCCTTGAGCAGGTAGCCCACGGCGCCGGCGGCCATGGCGGCTTCCAGGTGATCGGGGCTGTCGTCCATGGTGAAGATCACCACCTTGACCTCGGGCTGGCGCTGTTGCAGCAGGCGCGCGGCCCCCAGGCCGTTGAGCAGGGGCATGCGGATATCGAGGATGGCCAGGTCCGGGCGCAGTTGCTCGCACAGGGCCAGGGCTTGCTCGCCATCCCTGGCTTGCCCCACCACCTCGAACTCCGGGTTGCCCGCCAGCAGGGCGATGAAGCCGGTGCGGGTGACTTCATGATCGTCCGCCAGGACCAGGCGTATCACCGCTGTCATACCGCGTGCTCCAGGGAGGGGACGGGGACGCGGGCGAGAATCCGCGTGCCGCTGCCGGGCCGGCTGTGGCAGGTGAAACGCCCGCCCAGCAAATGGGCGCGTTCCTGCATGGCCACCTGGCCCAACTGTTCGATGCCCTGGCCGGATGCCGGCTGGAAACCTGCGCCGTCGTCGCTGATGCCGAGCACCGCCTGGCCTGCTTCCAGGGCCAGGTTCAGGCTGACGCTGTGGGCCCGGGCATGCTTGAGGATGTTGTTGATGGCTTCCTGGGCGATGCGGAACAGGGCGATTTCCAGGGCCGCCGGCAGGCGCTCCGGGTAGCGCTGCTGCCAGTGCACCGCCAGCCCGGCGTCGCGCAGGCGGTCGGCCTCGCGGTCGATGGCCCGCAACAGGCCGAAGTCGTCCAGCACATGGGGGCGCAGGCCGCCGATCAGTTGCCGGCCTTCGCCGACGCAACCCTGGGCCAGTTGCAGGATGGTCTGCAGTTCATCGTGCAGGGGCTCCGGCAGCGGCGGGCAGCGCCCGGCGAAACCCTGCAGGCGCTGGTGCAACCCGGCCAGGGTTTGCGCCAGGCCGTCGTGCAGGTCGTAGGCGACGCGCTTGCGCTCATCCTCCTGGGCGCTGAACAGGCGCTGCACCAGCTCCGACATGCTGCGCTCCCGGGCTTGCAGGTCCTGCAGCAGGCGCTGGTTTTCCAGGTGCGTGGCCAACAGCGTGGCCAGCAGTTGCAGGGATTCCAGGTCTTCGCTGTCCGGCGCGCTGATGGGCACACTGTTGGCCAGCAGCAGGGCGCCGAAGGGCTGGCCGTCGGCGCGGTGCAGCAGTACGCGCAGCACCCCGGTTTGCGCAAGCGGGCGCTCCAGCCACTGGGCCTGCCCGGCCACGGCGCGCAGGGCTTGCAGGCATTCGCCGTGGCCCTGTTCGGCGCTGGCGTGGGCCACGCCGTCGCTGCTCCATTCCAGCAACAGCCCCTGGTCCATGGCGACAAAGGCGCAGGCCCGCTGCACCACCCGCTGGCGCATCTGTCCGGGGGGCAGTTGCAGCAGCTCCTGGCCGGTGTCCACCAGCAGCCGCAGGCGCGCGGCGCGGCTTTGCGACTGCCGGTACTGGCTGCGCAGGGCCAGGGCGCTGGCGGGATCGAGGGGCGGGCTGGGCATCGGGAAACTCCAGGGTGGGGGCGGTGCAGTGGCTCGGGGCAGGGTATTAGACCCCCGTGCCCGGTATCGCGCCTATCTGCCGAATGGCATAGGCCGCAGGCTCCAGTTGGCCGATGGCAGGGGCGACGGCCCGGGGCACAGTGGGGCTCATTGAAACCCACTGGAGTCCGTGAATGAAACTGAAAAGCACCGCCCTGGCCCTGTTCTTCGTGCTGAGCACGCCACTGGCTCAGGCCCTGGAAGCCACCCCTTACGTGTACCGCACCGTGGCCGAGCAGCCGCAGAACCTGAAGGACCGGGAAATCGCCGGTCTCTTCGACCGCTGGAACAGCGCCCTGCAGACCGGCAACCCGCAAGCCGTGGTCAGCCTCTATGCGGCCAATGCAGTGCTGCAACCCACGGTCTCCAACCAGGTGCGCAGCACCCACGCGCAGATCCAGGACTACTTCGAGCACTTCATGGCCTCGCGGCCGGTGGGCCAGATCAACTACCGGGAGATTCGTCACCTGGGCCCGGATGCGGCCATGGACAGCGGCGTCTACACCTTCACCCTGACTGCCGCCGACGGCAAGAAACAGCAGGTCCAGGCTCGCTACACCTTCCTCTACGAGCGCCTGGGCGGGCAGTGGAAAATCCTCAACCACCACTCTTCGGCCATGCCGCAAGTGCAGCCGCAGTTGCAAGCCAGCCACTGATCCAGGCTCCTGTCGCCTTGCGCCGAGCCTTTGCTCGGCGTTGCTGTCACTGCTCGCGGTAGCGCCCCGGGGTCATGCCGAACCAGCGCAGGCAGGCCTTGTGAAAGCTGCTCTGGTCGCGAAAGCCCAACAGGGCGCCGATGTACTTGACGCTGCGCATGGAGTTGCGCAGAAAACTGTGGGCCAGCATCAGCCGCGCCTCGTCCTGCAGCGCCGAAAAGTGCACGTCTTCATGGCCCAGGCTGCGTTGCAGGCTGCGGGTGCTGACCCCCACTGCCTGGGCGATATGCGGCAGGTCGCTGGGCGCGCCCTGGGCCAGGGATTCGGACAGGGCGCGGCGCACCCGCGCAGTCATCGAGCCGCTGAGCAGCACATTGAGGCGGTTGCGGGCGTATTCCATGTGCAGCACATCCAGCGCCGGGTCGGCGGTGGGCAGGGCGATGGCGCAGTCCTGGCTGCTGAAGGTCAGGCTGTTGTGGGGCGCGCAGAACTGCAGGTTGTCGCCCATCAGCCGGCGCAGCATGCGCGTGTCCGCAGGCTCGGGGTAGGTGAAGGCCGCCACCAGCGGCCGCGGCTTGTGCTGGGGCAGCAGCCAGTGCAGCAGGCCCAGGGTCTGGGCGGCGCCGGCGTCGATCACCGCCCGGGGGATCAGCGAAGGCTCGGCGGTGACGTCGAAACCGATCAGTTGCAACGCGTCGGGCTTGCGTTCCAGGCACATGCAGAAGCCGTTGCTGGTCAGCGCCTGGTAATCCACCAGGCGCTGCAGCGCTGCCCCCAGGGTCGCGCAAGACATCACCGCATAGCCCAGGGCCTCCAGGTTGGCCGGGTGGGCCTTGCTGTAGGCCAGCAGCCCGAGGTCCGGGTTGCCGGTGCGGCGGGTGGCTTCGCGCATTACTTGATAGACCAGTTCCAGCCTCACGCCCTTGGGATTTTCCTCAACGTCCTGGATGCTGCTGCCGAAGGTTCTGAGCAGGGCGTCGACATTCGCGCCGCCTTCTCTCATGACATCGGCAAGCACCCGAAAGCTGGCGCTGGTCATTCTGTGCATAGGTCTTCCTGGACTAGTGGCTAAATGATATCGATGAGGCCTTTTGCATGATTGCAATAAACAAAAGGCCACAGACGAATAAGCACCGGCCCAGGTTTCCGAGGACAAGCGAAAGGTATCCGGGAACACTTCCGGGTGGCCCGGGCAGGGTCGATCATGGTTGGGCAGGGACCCTTGGGCGAGTGCGGCGGCGGGCTCGTCGTGCCACGTTCGAGGGTGCGTCGTTGGCTTGCCTATGGATCTGTCATGCAAAGCATCAAAGACTTTTATCGTGAATTGGCCGAGGGCCATTTGATGCTGGCATTCCAGCCGGTGGTGTGGCTGCCCGACAGCAGCCGGGTGCTCTACCACGAAGGGTTGCTGCGCCATGTCGATGCCCAGGGCGGGGATGTCTACCCCCTGGCGCTACTGGAGAAACACCAGGTGATGCGCGAGCTGGACCGCAGCGTGGTGCTCTGTGTGATCGACAGCCTGCAACGGGACGAACGCCTGCGCCTGGGGTGCAATATCTCGGCCCAGAGCGCGATCATCGATTCATTCTGGTACCCCATTGTCCAGCAGTTGCGGGACTTTCCCGGCGTGGCCGCGCGGCTGGTCATCGAGATCACCGAAAGCGCCACGCCACCGAGCATCGAGGCGGCCAGCGAGTTTGTCCTGTGCCTGCGCGAACTGGGCTGCCGGGTGGCCATCGACGATTTCGGCGCGGGCCTGGGCACCCTGGAGTTCATCCGCCAGACCCGGCCGGACATCGTCAAGATCGACAAGGGCTACATCCAGCGCGCCCGCAGCGAACTCAACAGCGCCCAGACCCTCAGCCACCTGGTGCAACTGTGCAAGACCCTGGCGCCCTGCGTGATCATCGAAGGGGTGGAGACTGCCACCGACCAGGGCCTGGCCACGGCCTGTGGTGGCGAGTGGGGGCAGGGCTACCTGTTCGGCCGCCCCCAGGTGGATCGCCTGGGGCGACGTTGCCGCCTGGCGCAGCGGGTGCCCCAGCTGTGCACGCCGGATCAGGCGTAGCCCGGGTGCATGCCCGCCTGAAGGGGTTCAATCAGCCTGCGGGGTGATGGGCGGGGTGTGGGCCGTCGGGTCTTGCACCTCGGCACTGATGGGCAATGCCTGCAGGTCTTGCTCGGGAATCTCCTTCATATCCACGTGCATGTTGCGCTTGGGCCGCTCCGGCTGGAGCGCGTCGTAGGGCAGCAGCACGGTGTCGAGCGCCGCGTCCAGGGGCAGGCTGGCGATCATCAGGATCGGGCACACCACCATCACCCAGCAGCCGCCGGTGATCATGCGTGCGTAGCCCATGTCGTAGCCGGTGAGCACTTGGGCGTTGGTCTTGACGCTGCGGTAGTAGCGGTCGTCGCGAAAGTCCAGGGCATTGCCGCGAGTCATGTAGGTGCCGCAGCCGGACAGCAGCAGGGTGTTGAGCAGCAACAGGTAATTGATGATTCGGATGATCGCTCTTCCATTCAGGCCATTGGCAGGGGGCGCGAATCAGTGATTCATCGCGTCATAGGGCAGCAGCGCGGTGTCGGCCACGGCGTCCACCGGCAGGCTGACGATGGCCACCACCGGGCAGACAATGCTCATCCAGCAGAACAGCGTGACGTAGCCGTCGTAGCCGCTGGCTCCGCGCATGGTCAGCAGTTCGATATTGGCCTGGGTGCCTTTGTAGTAGTCGTAGCTGGTATGGGAATTGGGGGTGCGGGCGATCAGGGTGCCGCAGCCCACCAGGGACAGCAGGGACACAACGAACAGAGCATTGAGGGCTTTGATGGCGCCATTCCTTAGCAAGCGGGTTTTTCCGCGCGCATGGTCGCAGAAGCCCGATGCAGACGCTAGATTGGGCGCTGAATAAATACTGGGCGCAGTGCCGGGAGGGTTCGATGGAGGGAGAGCGCAGCGTCGCACGGCTGTTCGCCGAGGAACCGCTGTCCTGGGGGCTGCGGGGTGACCCCTATTTGTGGCGAGCCATGGCCACGCATCTGGCCCACACGCCCTGGCCGGCCACGGCGCAGCAGTTGGAAGCCCTGATCGTCCAGGCCTTCGAGCAACTGACCGGCAGGGCCTGGAGCTCGGCAGGGCACTTCTTCGTCGAGGCCTTTGCCCATGGCGGCATGTCCAGCGGCGGGATTTCCATGGGCTTCTGGCACGAGCGCGGCCTGCCCCTGTTGTGCGCCCGTTGGGCTCGAGCCTGATCAGATATCGCTGGGTATCAGCATAAGCAGGTCGGTATCGCCGATATCCACCCCGGCCTGGGTCAGCAGGGTGCTGGCCTGGCCGCGGTGGTGGGTCTGGTGGTTGAAGAAATGCACCAGCAGGCTATAGAAATCGCGCTCGGCGACCACGCCCCGGGTGTTGGCGTAATGCAGGCTGCTGTCCAGGTCTGCGTCGCTCAGGGACTGGCTGAAATCGAGGATCAACTGGTCCAGCCACTGACGCTGCTGCCAGAGCCCGCCCAGGTTTGGGAACAGCAGGGTCTTGAGGTCCTGTGGCAGGGCCACCTGCTGCAGCGGCGCCAGGGCCGCAAACCGCGCCGGGTGCTGGGCAAAGCGCTTGAGCCAGATGGTGTCGCCGGCCAGCAAATGATTGAGGGTGCCGAGGATCGAGCCGAAAAAGGCCTGCCGGTCCAGAGCCAGTTGCGCATCGGACAGGCCCATGGCGGCGCTGTACAGCTTGCTGTTCATCCACTGGTTGTAGCGAGCCATCAGGCCCAGGTGCTCGGTGCGGTTCATTGCGGTTCCTGTCGGGGTTTGCGGGCTGGCGCGCAGCAGCTTCGCAAGCCCCGGTGCCGCAATGCAAGAGGCGTCACAAAAGCCTCGTGCGCAGGCCGTTTGCAGGGCTGTGCAGCCATTAAAAAAACCGCCCCTTTGGCCCCGATAACATCGTTTCTCGGGGCTTGGGCTTTTCTCTATATTGGCCACCAGATCCAGCGCGGCAACAGGCCGCGCACCCTTTATGGTGAGCCGTTGCAATGAATAAAAAACCTGAACGCACAGGGCTGGAAAACCCCGGAACCGCTACCCGGGTGGTCTGGGGCGGAGAGCAAGTCCGTCATCCCTACAACGCCACGCAACCCCCGATTGTCGCCAGCGCCGCCTATGGCTACGACGACATCGACCAGTGGTACGACGTGGCCCTGGGCAAGGCCCCGGGCTTTATCTACAGCCGCATGAGCAACCCCACGGTGCAAACCCTGGAAGCCAAGCTGCAGGATCTGGAAAACGCCGAATCGGCGGTGGCCTTCAGCAGCGGCATGGCAGCCATCAGCGGCGTACTCTACAGCTTCCTGAGCCACGGCCAGCGGGTGGTGTCGACCAAGGACAGCTACGGTGGTACCAACAAGATCTTCGAGGAATTCCTGCCGCGCATGGGCGTGGCCGTGACCCTCTGCGAAACCTTCGACCAGCAGCAGATCGAGGCCGAGATCGCCAAGGGCTGCGACCTGCTGTACCTGGAGACGCCGACCAACCCGACCCTGAAGATCGTCGATATCCAGCGTCTGGTCGCCGCGGCGAAACAGGTCGGCGCCCTGGTGGTGGCGGACAACACCTTCGCTACGCCGCTGAACCAGAACCCCCTGGCGCTGGGCGTGGATGTGGTGATCCACAGCGCTACCAAGTTCCTCAGCGGTCACGGCGATGTGCTGGGTGGCGTGGCCTGCGGCAGCGAAGCGCTGATGAGCCAGGTGCGTCACTACCGGGAAATCAACGGTGCCAGCCTCGATCCGTTCTCGGCCTACCTGATCATTCGCGGGATCAAGACCCTGGCGCTGCGCATGCGCCAGCAACAGCACAGCGCCGCGCAGCTGGCGCAGTTCCTGCTCAACGAGCCGTTGGTGGAAGCCGTGAACTACCCGGGCCTGCCCAACCACCCGAACCACGCCGTGGCCTGTGCGCAGATGCGCGGTTTCGGCGCCATCGTCAGCTTTGTCCTGGTGGGTGGCATGGACAGCGTCAAGCAGCTGTTGCCACGCCTGCGCTATGCCCACTGCGCCGGCAACCTGGGGGCGGTGGAAACCATCTACGGCCCGGCGCGCACTACCAGCCATGTGGAGAACACCCTGGAAGAGCGCCAGGCCCTGGGCATTTCCGAAGGCCTGGTGCGGATTTCGGTGGGCATCGAAGACACCGATGACCTGCTGGCCGACCTGCAGCAGGCCTTCGCCTGGCTGCGCCAATCCCTCAAGCAGAATGCGGCGCCTGGCGCCATCCCATCCCTGGACCCGCGGGCCGAGGTCGCCCACTGAAAAGAGCGCGCAACACCCCCACAGCAAGGTAGCCAGTGGGGGCTTCATGAAGAGGAATAACAATAAAAACCTGGTGGCATCCGATTTGTTTTCTGCCCATTTCCACAGTCGCAGAAATTGAGACTTGCCCTGACAACTTTCATGAGAACCATCATGTCCCTACAAGAACAACAGACCGACTTGCGCGGCGGCTTCAAGCAAGAAATGCAGACCCGGCACATTGTCATGCTCGCCCTGGGCGGGGTGATAGGCACCGGGCTGTTCCTCACGTCCGGCTACACGGTGAACCAGGCCGGCCCGCTGGGTGCGGTGATCGCCTACATCATCGGCGCGCTGATGGTGTACCTGGTGATGATGTGCCTCGGCGAGCTGGCGGTGCAGATGCCCGAGACCGGCTCCTTCAGCACCTACGCCACGCGCTTTCTCGGCCCCGGCACCGGCTACACCGTGGCCTGGCTGTACTGGCTGACCTGGACCGTGGCCATCGGCTCGGAATTCACCGCCGCCGGGATCCTCATGGCCCGCTGGTTCCCCGAGACCCCGGTGTGGATCTGGAGCGCGCTGTTCGCCATGGTGGTGTTCTTGTCCAACGTGGTGTCGGTGCGGCTGTTCGCCGAGACCGAGTTCTGGCTGTCGCTGGTCAAGGTGATCACCGTGCTGGCATTCCTGGTGGTGGGCGGCGGGGCGATTCTCGGTCTTCTGCACATCGACCAGGCCCACAGCATCGGCCTGAGCAACTTCACCCGTGAGGGGCTATTCCCCACCGGCTTCATGCCGATCGCCATGACCCTACTGGCGGTGGCCTTCGCTTTCTCAGGCACCGAACTGATCGGCATCGCCGCTGGCGAAACCCGTGACCCGCAACGCAATGTGCCACGGGCGATCCGCACCACGGTGCTGCGCCTGGCGATCTTCTTCGTCGGCACCATCTTCGTCCTCGCCACCCTGTTGCCCCGGGAGCAGGCCGGCCTGGTGGAAAGCCCGTTCGTCACGGTGTTCACCTACATCGGCATTCCGTACTCGGCCGACATCATGAACTTTGTGATCATCAGCGCGTTGCTGTCCGCCGCCAACTCCGGGCTGTACGCCGCCTCGCGGATGCTCTGGACCCTGAGTGACCAGGGGCACCTGCCCAAGCAGTTCTCGGCCCTGACCCGCATGGGCACGCCGCTCAACGCGATCATCGTGAGCATGGCCGGTGGCGCCGCCTCGCTGCTCAGCAGCGTGTTCGCCCCGGACACCATCTACCTGGCCCTGGTGTCGATTTCCGGGCTGGCGGTGGTGGTGGTGTGGATGAGCATCGCCGCCAGCCAGATCGCCTTTCGCCGGCACTTCGTGGCCAACGGTGGTGACGTGCGCGACTTGAAATTCCGTGTTCGTGGCTACCCCTGGGTGCCGTTGGGGGCGCTGTTGTGCTGCACCCTGGCCTGTGTCGGCATCGGTTTCGACCCCGAGCAGCGCGTGGCCCTGTACTTCGGCCTGCCCTTCATCGCCTGGTGCTACCTGGTGTATTACATTACCCGCAGTAGCCGCCAGCGGCGCCTGTCCCTGGCAGCCCTGGCTCGGCCCTCCGATGCCCTGCAGGGTTGACGGGTGCGCCCGGCGCCCAGGGTGTCCATGAGAGCCAGGCCATGAAGCAGAAAAGCTTGCCCCCGCTGAACTGGCTGCGCGCCTTCGAGGTGTCCGCCCGTTGCCTTAACTTCACCCACGCCGCCGAGGAACTGTTCCTCACCCAGGGCGCGGTCAGCCAACAGATCCGCCAGCTGGAAAGCCACCTCGGGGTGGCGCTGTTCAAGCGCCTGCCCCGCGGCCTGGACCTGACCGAGGAGGGCCGCTCCTACCTGCCGGTGGTGCAGGACGCGATCACCCGGTTGGCGGTGGGCACCAACGAAATTTTCGGCCAGCACAAGCGCCGGCCGATCAAGGTGCGCGGCAGCCTGGCGTTTTTCGTCCACTGGCTGGCGCCCAAGCTGGCGGATTTTCAGCACAGGCACCCGCTGGTGGATATCCGCTACATCAGCAATATCTGGGTCAAGGAGCTGGACGGCGAAGACGACCTGGAAATTCGTTGGGGCCACGGCCACTGGCCGGGGCTGGTGGCCCAGCGCCTGACTTGGGACACGCTGTTCCCGGTGTGCGCCCCGGCCTTGCTGGACAAGGCGCCGCTAGAGGTGCCGGCGGACCTGGCCCGGCACCCGCTGCTGCATGTGCTGGGCTACGAAGAGGGCTGGGGCTACTGGCTGCAGCGGGCCGGCGCCGAGCAAGTGGATTCGTCCCGGGGGATGCAGTTCGACACCCTGATTTCCACCTTGCGCATGGCCGAACTGGGCCTGGGCGTGGCTCTGGCCCGTTCCTCCATGGTCGACCAGATGCTCGCCGACGGGCGCTTGCTGGAGCCTTTCAGTCAGCGCATCGAGGCCAGCGAATCCTTTTACCTGGTGCGTGGCGCCGGGGCCGATCCACACCCCGATGCGCTGGAATTTTCCACCTGGCTGGTGGAGCAGGCCCATCGCCATAAATGACTGGCCGGAGCCAAACATGCGTTATGTGAGTACCCGCAGTACCGCCGAGCAGGTGGATTTCGAAAGCGTGGTGTTATCCGGCGTGGCCGCCGATGGCGGGCTGTACGTGCCTGCCGAGCTGCCACGCTTCAGCCCCCAGGAAATCGCCAATTGGTCGACCCTGGATTACCCCGAACTGGCCTTCCGGGTGCTCAGCCCCTTTGTCGGCGACTGCCTGCCCGAGGCGGACTTCAAGGCCTTGCTCAGCCGCGCCTACAGTGGCTTTGGCCACCGCGCGGTGGCGCCCCTGCGACAGATCGACCGCAATGAATGGGTGCTGGAACTGTTCCATGGGCCCACAGGCTCGGCCAAGGATTTTGCCGCGCGGTTGCAGGCGCAACTGGTGGGCTATTTCCTCCAGCGCCGGCAGCGCCACGGGGTGCTGGTGGGGGCCAGCAACGGCGATACCGCGCTGGCGGCCATCGACGCCTTCAAGGACTGCCCGCAGACCCAGGTGCTGGTGTTCTATCCGCAGCACGGCGTGCCCGAGCAGCAAGGGCAGCAGTTGCAGGCGGCACACAACCCCGGGCTGTGGCGCTTTGCCGTGCAGGGCAGCTTCGACGACTGCCAGACCCTGGTGGCCCGCCTGCTGCGCCAATGGCCCCTGGCCGAGCGCGAGGTGATCGGCTTCAACTCCAGCAATTGGGTCGGGGTCATGGCCCAGCTGGTGCTGTATTTCCATGCCGTGCTGCAACTGGGGGGCGGCCAGCGGCCCATCGGTTTCAGCGTGCCGGCGGCCAGCTTCGCCGAGGTCTATGCCGGCTATATCGTGCAGAAGATGGGCCTGCCCATCACCCAGATGATTGTCGCCACCAACCGCAACGACGCCCTGCACCAGCTGTTCCTGAAGAACCGCTATTGTCGCGCCGAGGCCAGCCAGAGCCTGTCGCCGGCCATGGACCTGTCGCTGTTCGCCAACCTGGAGCGCTTTGTCTGGGAGCTCTATGGCCAGGACCCGCATGCGGTGGCGGGCCTGATGCAGCGCTTTGAAGGCAGTGGCGAGATGACCCTGGGCAACGAGTTCTGGCTGCAGGCGCGGATGATCATCGACTCCTACTCGGTGAGCGATGAAGAGACCGGCAAGGAGATCAGCAGCCTCTATCGGGACACCGGCTACATCATCGACCCCCATGCTGCCATCGGTGTCCTGGCGGCGCGCCTGTACCGCCGCAGCCTGGTGGCGCCCATGGTCACCCTGGGGGAGATCGCGCCGGCCAAGTCGGCTCGGTTGCTGGGCTCGCTGGGTATTCCCGGGCTGGCACCGCAGCCACTCGCGGCGCCTTCCACGGCGCAGTGGCAGGCACTGGCGGCGGATGATTTTGCCGCCGTACTGCACTGCCTGAAGGCACTGTGATGGGCACCGCGAAGGAGGCTTCATGAAGCGGATCCTGGATCCACTGGACGAATGCATCATCGCCGAGCTGACCCGCAATGCCCGGGCGGCTCATGCCGAGCTGGCGGCCAAGGTCAACCTGTCGCGCAACGCGGTGCGCCAGCGCATCGAACGCCTGGAGCGCGACGGAGCGATCCAGGGCTACACCATTCGCCTGGGCGAAGGGCGTGGGGCGGATACCCGGATCAACGCGCTGATCTTCGTCTACCGCTACGACCGCATGCGCGGGGCCGATGTATTGCAGGCGCTGCGCGCGATGCCGGAGATCATCCAGTGCGAAGTGCTCAGCGGCGAGTTCGATGTGCTGGTGCGGGTCAGCGCAGCCAGCGTAGAGCGGGTGCACCGGGTGTGGAATGACATCGCCGCCTTGCCCGGGGTGGAAAACACCGTGACGTCCTTTGTCTTGTCCTCTGTGGCCTGAGCGCAGAGCCGGATCTTCTGGCCTTCTGTAGCCGCTGCCGAGCCTTTGGCGAGGCTGCGAAAAGGGCCGAAGGACCTTCCTGCGCGGTCAATCAGCATGTTGCGATGAATGGAACCCTGTGTGGTGTCCTGTTGGACCGCACCGCCAGGGTTAGCGTCTCCTGCGGAGCCGGGTGCAGCCTTCGGCAGCGGCTACAGGGGCAGTCTTGGTTGCGGGTTTTGCGTAGCCAGCGCCTGTGAGCGCAGCCTTCGGCAGTGGTCACCGGCGCTGGGCAAAATGCTCAGCAAATACAGCAAAACGGCATATTTCACTGCCCGGTCCCGACCCCTAACCTTGTGTCCATCAGCTTCTCAACCCGGATGGAACACAACAAAAATGACTGAATACAACATCGCCCTGGTGGGCTTCGGCGGGGTCAACCGGGCCCTGGCGCAACTGATTGCCGAGCGCAATCAGACGTGGAAAAAACAACTGGGTTTCAGCTTGAAGATCGTTGGCATCAGCGATCTGTTCCTGGGCTCCATCGTCGCTCCCCAGGGGCTGGATGCCGGTCTGCTGAGCAAGCTGCCGGCAACCAAGGGCGCCTTGGCGCAACTGCCGGGCGGCCAGGTGGAGGCGCTCAACGAACAGGTGATCAAGGACTCCGGCGCCGACATCATTGCCGAGGCCACTTTCACCAACCCGGTGGACGGCGAGCCAGCGAGTACCTTCTGCCGTTGGGCCCTGGAGCAGGGCAAGCACGTGGTGACCACCAACAAGGGCCCCATTGCCCTGCACAGCGCCGAGCTCAAGGCCCTGGCCCAGCGCAATCTGGCGGCCTTCGAATACGAAGGCGCGGTGATGAGCGGCACCCCGGTGATCCGCATGGCCAAGCAGTCCCTGGCCGGCAGTGGGCTACTGGGGTTCGAGGGCATTCTCAATGGCACCTCCAACTTTGTGCTGACCCGCATGGAGGCCGGCCTGGGCTTTGCCGAAGCGGTGGCCGAGGCCCAGGCCCTGGGGTATGCCGAGGCCGATCCGAGCGCGGATGTCGAAGGCTTTGACGTGCGTTTGAAGGTGGTGATCCTGGCCAACGAATTGCTCGACGCGCAGTTGACCGTCAGTGATGTCAGTTGCCGGGGTATCTCCGGCCTGACGGCCAAGGACCTGGAGCAGGCCCGTGCCGAGGGCGCGCGCTGGAAGCTGATCGGTTCGGCCCAACGCCTGGCCGATGGCTCGCTGCAAGCCAGTGTCGAGCCGCGCCTGTTGCCCCTGGCCCATCCGCTGGCGGGCATTGGCGGGGCGATCAACGCGGTGTCGTTCAACACCGAACTGCTGGGCGCGGTGACGGTGTCCGGGCCGGGCGCTGGGCGCATCGAGACCGCCTTTGCCTTGCTCTCGGACATCATTCACATCCACCAGTCGCGCTTGGCCCGCTAGGAGCATGCCCATGAACCTGTCACGTCTGGCGCTGGCCGCCGATTCGATTGATGTCTGCAGCCCCTTCGATGGTCGGCTGATCGGGACAGTGCCACGCCTTGAGGCCTGTGCCGTGCCCTACCTGTTGCAGCAAGCCCGCCAGGGTGTCAGCGACTGCGCGGCGCTGCCGCGCTATCAGCGGGCACGGATTCTGGAGCGGGCGGCCCTGAACATCGAGCGCGACGCCGAACATTTCGCCCGGTTGATCGTCGATGAAGCGGGCAAGACCCTGAAACAGGCGCAGAAAGAGGTCAAGCGCTGCATCAACACCCTCAAGCTGTCGGCCGAAGAGGCCAAGCGCAATGCCGGCGAGGTGCTGCCGTTTGATGCCTATGAAGGTTCGGAAAACCGCCAGGGCTGGTTTTCGCGCGAGCCCTTGGGGCTGATCCTGGCGATCACGCCTTACAACGATCCGTTGAACCTGGTGGCGCACAAGCTGGGCCCGGCCATCGCCGGGGGCAACGGGGTGATTCTCAAGCCCTCGGAGCTGGCGCCGCTGTCGGCGATCAAGCTGGTGGACTACTTGCGCGATGCCGGCCTGCCGACCTCGGTGGTGACCCTGGCCACCGGTGGTGCGGACCTGGGCAAGGCCCTGGTGGAAGCCCGTGAGGTGCGCATGGTGTCGTTCACCGGCGGCTTTGTCACCGGCGAGCAGATCGCCCGCAGCGCCGGGTTGAAAAAGCTGGCCATGGACCTGGGAGGCAATGCGCCGGTGATCGTGATGACCGACTGCGACCTGGCGGCGACGGTGGAAAGCTGCGTGTCCGGGGCCTTCTGGGCGGCGGGGCAGAACTGCATCGGCACCCAGCGCCTGCTGGTCCAGGCCTCGATCTATGAGGCGTTTCGAGAGGCTTTTGTGCGCCTGGCTCGGGAGCAGGTCAGTGGCGACCCGCTGGCCAGCAGCACGGACATCGGGCCGATGATCAGCCTGCAGGCGGCGCAGAACGCGCAGAAGGTCGTGGATGAAGCGCTGCAACAGGGCGCGCGTTTGCTCTGTGGGCATCAGCGCCGGGGTTCCTGTTACGCCGCCACGGTGCTGGAGAATGTCGACCACGGCAGTCGCCTGTGGCAGGACGAGGTCTTTGCGCCAGTGGTGGTCTTGCAACCGTTCGACGATCTGGATCAGGCCATCGCTTTGGCCAATCAGCCCGAATACAGCCTGCATGCAGGGATCTTCACCAATGACCTGCGTATCGCTATGGACGCTGCGCGGCGGATCGAGGCGGGTGGGGTGATGATCAACGACTCTTCCGATTACCGTTTCGATGCCATGCCCTTTGGCGGCTTCAAGTACGGCAGCCTGGGCCGAGAAGGGGTGCGTTTCGCCTATGAGGAAATGACCCAGCCCAAGGTGGTGTGCCTCAACCGCCTGGGCTGAGGCTGATTGCAGCAACACGACAGGTCGCCGGGCACCGGGCAGGTTTGGTCACCTGCCCGGTGTTTTTTTGCTGGCGGTGAGGTGCGGTGAATCGGTCGCGGTACGGGCAGTGGTAAAGTTCGCCGCTTCAGGATGAACGATGCGGGAAGCGGGCCGATGATCAAGGTGTGGTTGCAACAAGGGCGTGGCCTGTGGCTGGCGCTGTTTCTCGGGCTGCTGTCGCCGGCCCTGGTGCACGCCGAGGAGGCGCCGCCGGGGCTGGTGAAGGTGCCCCTGGACCGGCGGGTGATCGACCTGACCGCGACCCTGGATAGCGCCACCCAGGAGCGGATGGTGCACAAGCTGGAGGCGCTGGAGCAGCGCCGCGGCGCGCAGATCGCGGTGATGCTGGTGCCCAACCTGGGCCAGCAGAGCATCGAGGCCCTGAGCAACCAGTTGTTTCGCGCCTGGAAGCTGGGGCGCAAGGGGGTAGACGACGGCATCCTGCTGCTGGTGGCGAAGAACGACCACAAGGTGCGGATCGAGGTCGGTTATGGCCTGGAACCGGTGGTCACCGACCTGCTGGCCGGGCAGATCATCGCCCAGGACCTGACCCCGGCCTTTCGTCAGGGCGACTTTGCCGGCGGTATCGACCGTGCCCTGGATGACTTGATCCTGCTGGTGGACGGGGGCTCGTTGCCCGAGCCTGCGGGGCAGGCGGTGCCGCTCGAAGCCTATGCCTTGCTGCTGGCGTTCGTTTTCGGCTCGGTGGCGGGGGTGATGCTGGCCGCCGGCTGGAACTGGCGCCGGGTGCTGGGGGCGCAGTGGTGCTGATGGCGGTGCTGGTGGGAGCCGTGGGCGGCCATGAGTGGCTGGCGCAGTTGTTCCTGGTGCCGCTGTGCATGTTGATCGGCGGTGCGACCTTCGCCGGGCTGTGGCAGGCGCGGCGGGTGTTCTACGGGGTGCTGGGGCTGCTGCTGTACATCGGCCTGCTGACCCTGGTCAGCCAGTATCTGGGCCGTTTGACTTTCCTTTACGGCCTGGCCTGGCCGGCGGGGGTGCTGCTGGTGCTGGGCGGCCATTGGCTGCTGTACTGGATGATGCGCAACAGCTGGCGCAAGAGCCCCCGGGGCTTTTTATGGCGCTTTGCCGTGTTGCTGACGCTGGTTCTACTGATGGGCCTGGGTGTGGATGCCTGGCAGGCGGCTCAGCGTTGGCTGAGGGTCGTGCCGTTCGCCTATTTCCTGAGTTTCATACTGTTTGCCGGCGGCAGTGGCTTTCGCTGGAGCAGTGGCGGTGGCAGCAGCAGTGGCGGCCGCTCAAGCTCGGGTGGCGGTTTCTCCGGGGGCGGCGGTTCCAGTGGCGGCGGCGGGGCGTCGGGCAGTTGGTGAGGCTGGGCGCGGTAATGATCACGCAGCCGTCCTGCTCTCCCAAGCCTGCGGGGCCGGGCAACGGGCCGATGGCGGCGCAGAGAATCGTTGAGCGGTCAGGGTGGCGGAAATTGATGGTTGATAATAATTCTCATTGGTGAATATGATATGTTATTACATTAATTTCAGTCCCAAGGAAGCGTTGCCATGAAAGTCCTGTCGTCCCTCAAAGAAGCCAAGAATCGTCACCGCGACTGCCAGATCGTCAAGCGTCGCGGTCGCATCTATGTGATTTGCAAATCCAATCCGCGCTTCAAGGCTCGCCAGGGCGGGGCGAAGAACCGGAACAAGGGGTGAGAGCGGGGGCGGTCGGGAGTGACAAGGCGCTGCTGGAGCGAGCCACTCTCGACAGCACCCAGGCATGGGGGGCAGGTTTTTCAGTCGTGCAGCAGGGTCGAGCCGTACTCGTTGAAGCTGTTGCCCAATGCGCTGTTGCCGTTGAGATTCAGATTGCTCACGCCACCGCCAAGCCGGCACTTGTCCGAATAGCAGGGGTGGGTGGTCGCACTGGAGCAGGCGCCCAGTAGAAGGGTGGCGCCGATCAGCAACACCTTGAGGCAGTTCAACTTCATTTTCAGCATCTCCAGAGCAGGGTCAGGGATAGAGCGAACCGGAGCCTCATCCTACGCCGTTACATGTCGATACACATTGCCAATCAGGCGGGCCCGGAAAAAATATCTGCCGTGCTTGCAGGATGCCGCCTTGGCACGGGGCTGCTCAGCGCCGCGGGGGCAATTGTGTCCTCGGGCCAGACCCGGTAGAAAGGCGCAACGCATTCAGAAAACAGATACCAGCATGAGCGACATTGAGAAACCCAATAGCCGCCTGTTCGACCTCGACTTGCTGCGGGCCATTGTCACGGTGGCCGACTGCGGCAGTTTCACCACGGCCGCCACCCGCCTGCATTCCACCCAATCCACCATCAGCCAGAAGATCCGCCGCCTGGAGGAGATGGTCGGGCAGCGCCTGCTTGAGCGCGGCAATCGCGATGTGTTGCCCACCGATGCCGGCGAGACCCTGCTGGGATATGCCCGGCGCCTGCTGGCACTGAACGATGAAATGTTCGAGGCGCTGTCCGGGGCCACGGTGGTGCTGACGGTGCGTATCGGCGTGCCGGACGACTTCGCTGCCGGCCGCACCACCGAGCAACTGGCTGCGTTCAACCGGCGCTATCCCCAGGTCAAGCTGGAGGTCACCAGCGGCATGAGTCGCGACCTCAACGCCAGTTATGACCGTGGCGAACTGGACCTGGTGGTGCTCAAGCAACTGCGCAACAGCCGCGAGGCACTGGCCTGCTGGCCGGAGAAGACCCGATGGGTGGATAGCGCGAAAAACCCCTGCATCGATCTCGACCCGCTGCCTATCGTTACCTTCCCGCCGCGCGGGGTGTACCGCGATGCCATGATCAATGCCCTGGAGGCGGTGGGCCGGCGCTGGCATATCAGCTTCACCAGCTCCAGCCTCAGCGGCCTGCAGTCGGCCATTGCCGATGGCATGGGCATAGGCCTGCTGCCATTGCGTGCGGTCACGGCGGGCCACCAGGTCCTGTCCAAAGGCACCGGGCTGCCCTCGGTGGACGTGTTCGAGGTGGCGTTGCTGCACCGCCCGGCGGCAGATCCCATGGTCAAGGAGCTGGCGCGAGTCTTGTCGCGGGTGCTGGCCCAGGACACTCAGGGCTGAAGTCGCGAGGCATTCGATAAATGAATACGGCGGATTCCAGTATTTAATTTGTGCATGTGCGTAACGCTGGATATCGTGGTGGCCAGCAGCGGTCCGCGCCGCTTCCCTGGCGCGTCGACCCGCAGGTTTGTTCACCCTGGCGGCGTTGCCGCGCGGGGCAGCAAAACAACAATGAGGAGAGTCTCCATGTCCAAAACCACCTATTACGCGCCTCACGGCGGGCACCCGGCACAGACCGAACTGCTCACCGACCGCGCAATGTTTACCGAAGCCTACGCCGTGATCCCCAAGGGCGTGATGCGCGACATCGTCACCAGCCACCTGCCGCACTGGGACAACATGCGCATGTGGGTCATCGCTCGTCCACTGTCGGGTTTCGCCGAAACCTTTTCCCAGTACATCGTTGAAGTCGGCGCCAATGGCGGTAGCGACAAGCCCGAGCAGGACCCCAACGCCGAAGCGGTACTGTTCGTCGTCGAAGGCGAGGTCAACCTGACCCTGCAAGGCCAGGTGCATGTCCTCAAACCCGGCGGCTATGCCTTTATCCCACCGGCTGCCGACTGGAAGCTGCGCAACACCAGCGGCACCGAGGCGCGTTTCCACTGGATCCGCAAGCACTACCAGAAAGTCGATGGCGTGCCATACCCGGACGCTTTCGTCACCAACGAGCAGGACATCGAGCCGCGGGTCATGCCCGATACCGAAGGCCGCTGGAGCACCACGCGTTTTGTCGACATGAGCGACATGCGCCATGACATGCACGTCAACATCGTCAACTTCGAGCCGGGCGGCGTGATTCCGTTCGCCGAGACCCACGTCATGGAGCACGGCCTGTACGTCCTGGAAGGCAAGGCGGTGTATCGCCTGAACCAGGATTGGGTCGAGGTCGAGGCCGGTGACTTCATGTGGCTGCGCGCCTTCTGCCCACAGGCCTGCTACTCCGGCGGCCCGGGTCGTTTCCGCTACCTGCTGTACAAGGATGTGAACCGCCAGATGCGCCTGACCCTCAACGCAGCGCATTGATCCGACGGCAGTGCAGAGGCCGTTCTGGCCTCCGCACTGCTGAACGGCGAGTGACAGGAGCCGGCGATCATTCGCCGGTTTTCTTTTGTCTGAGGGGCAGGGTTGCTGCCTATGCCTAGGACTCTCGCTGACCGAGCCGCGCGATCAAACCTTCAAGGGCCGGACGCTTGTCCTGCCACTCCTGGCGAGTAATGCCTAGCAGCACTACGTCGATTCGCTCGCCGTCTTTCAGAATGTTCTGGCGCCGCAGGCCTTCCTGTACGAATCCAAATTTCAGGTGCAGCCTGATCACCGCTGTGTTGCTTGCGAGCACCTCGCAGTTGAGTTTGTCCAGAGCGGCTTGATTGAAGGCATAGTCGAGCAACCAGAACTCCATGAGACTGCCCAGGCCTTTGCCTTGAAGCTCGGCGTCCAGGTAGAACGCCCAGTCGGCAGTTTTCTGCAGGGCATTGATGGCGTTCAGGGACACGACCCCCAAGGCTTGCCCGGCATCGACCGCGACAAACACCTCCTGACGCGGGTTGCCTTGAAGGCTGCTCAGCCAGTTTGCATGCTCCTGTTCGCTGATTTCATGGGAGGTGTACATGTATTTGCGCACCTCCTGCTGGTTGCGCAGCGCGCGCACTTGGGCTTGAACGGTGGGGCTGCTAGCAAGCAAAGGAATGAGCTGCATGGGAGGGTCCTGGATTGGAGGCGAGCCTGAGGTGCGATCTTCAGGCGCGAAGATTCTTTCAGACTAGAGATTATTCGGCCAGCAAGCTTGCTGCAGGTGTCGGGAGATGCTGGAGGTTCGCTTCAAGCGAGGTGGGATCGGCCTGGGCGGCCAGTGCCGGTTTATGTGAGGGCTGGGTGTAATCAGGGAGGGAGCGCTGTTGCGCTGCCCTCACATCTCGATGGTTGGAATGGTGGTCTTGCCGCAGCTTATAAGTTGCCCTGCGGTTACCTGGAGCCCATTGCTGGGCTTGATGCTGTAGCCGATAAGGACGCCTGCCATTACCAAGGCCATGTATAGAGCCGTTTTTCTCAAGATCATGCCGGTGCCCACTGAATGATTGATCGGAAAGCGTGCAGCACTGATTGCCATTCTGGAAAAAGGTTCCTGCTACAGGTGAGCAACGGATACAGCGTGTGGCATTGGCCAGGGTTGTCTATTGGCTCGCCTTATCGGTAAAGTCCCAGCGCGTCGTCAGCGTGCTTGTCAGTCGTCCTAATCCACCTGCGGACACAGTCCATGGTTCATTCAGACCACCTTGCCAGCTACGTCAGTGCAAGCCTGGGAGTTGCATCGCCTCGCACCGCGCTACTTGACAACGCGAGTCAGGAAAGCCGGCTCGATCAGGGGGACACCGTCACCGCCGACGATGACAGGGCACTCATCAAGCGGCTAGCAGAGCAGGGCGGTTTCCCAGCGATGCAGCCTGCGTCGAAGGCTGGATCTGCCATGAAGGGGTTCGCCAACCTCTCGACAAAATCATCCGCCCTGCTCACATCAGCTTCACCAATGAATGCCGGGATGCTTATTGGCTCAAGTACTTCTCTGCTTAGCCGCCGATTCTCTATAGCGCCGAGATATCTGCTCGAGTCGTTTCGCCGACGCTGCAGGATCAGTACTTCCATGGAGCCACGAAATGCTTGAAGAGCCGTTTTTTCCTTACCAGAGCCTGGCGTCCGACTTGCTCGCTTTCCTGCCTGAGGACAGCACGGACGGCTCTCACGATCTTTCTCATATTCATCGGGTCTGGATGAATGTTCGGCGCCTGCAGGACAAGGAAGGTGGGGACCTGGAGGCGTTGCTTGCCGCAACCCTCTTGCACGATTGCGTGGCCGTCGAGAAAAACTCGCCATTGCGGTCGCAGGCATCCACTCTTTCGGCCAATAAAGCAGCGTCTATTCTGCAGCGCATGGGCTGGCCTGCCCCGCGTATTGAGCTTGTTGCCCACGCGGTCCAGGCTCATAGCTTCTCCGCGGGCGTCGAACCCCTCACCCTGGAAGCCAGGATCCTTCAGGACAGCGACCGCCTGGACGCCATCGGCATGATCGGAGTCGCCCGTTGTTTCTACATCGCTGGGCGAATGGGCTCCGCGCTGTACGACATCACAAACCCCACCGCCATCGGCAGGCCCTATCAAGACAAGCGTTTTACCATTGAGCACTTCCACACCAAGCTACTCTCCCTTGCCTCCGGATTTCAGACGGTCGAAGGGGCGCGGTTGGCGGCAGTCAGGCATGCGCGCCTGAAGGATTTCCTGGACGGATTCATGGAGGAGATCGGAGCTCCCGATTAATCGTCAGGCCGTAGGCCTGACGCGGAAGGCCAGGAACACCGGGCCGAATGGGAAAGTACTGACTTCCAGCTCATCCAGGGGATTGAGCGTGCGCGTGCGGCCCCCTGCGTTGCTGTAGATCATGTGGCTGCTCGATACCGCGATGTTGATCTTGCCTGCCGCAGCCTGGATCAGAGTGGCCTTGAACCCTTCAGTCACATCGTCACCTATCGTGAGCGTGACGTCGGTGTCGCTAATGACCAGGATCGACTTGCCTGAATCCGCCATGGTCAGGGGCCTGCTGCCGGTGATCGAGACATTGGGGTGCACATGGCCCCCAGCGTGGTAGCTGACCATCCTGGGGTCGGCGAAGACGCGGGCGAAGGAGCCGACATAATTGACACTGGCGCGCATGTCATCGAATTGTTCGACCACATAGGTACCGATGCTGCCCGAGACTTCGCCGTTGGGGTCCATGACCCATTTGCGTCCGACCATCAGCCCGATCTGGGTGTTGGCTCGTACACCGGCACGCATCTCCTCGAGAAACAGCTGGCTGATCTGGCCGCCGCCTTTGCCCTGGACATAGGTAAAGCGTGCTATGGAGTGGCTGTCCCCGGTAGGGCTGCCTTGGGCTGTATCGACTCGGTAGTCGACAAAGTCCGCTGATACGGTGGTGGTCGTGGTGTTGGCGTTAGGTGCCCAGGTGAAATCCAAGACCCTTCCGGTTTTCACCTGCTCCAGCGATGTGGTGGTCTGCGAGGTCGTAGTAGAGCCTGACTGCTTCAAATCATCGTTCATGCTGCTCATCCTTAAGTGAAGTGCGTGCTTGAGTGCGGGCCGAAATGGCCCGAGGCATATGACCGCCGCCATATCGCCACTTTTCCTGAAAAGCCGTGCTGTCTCGCTTGATACGTATGGAGTTCCTGCCGCGCTCCAGGGGCGTGAGGGGAAGCAGACAATCGGCTGTTGCGGTGCCTCCAGTGTGTGCGGTGCTGACTCGAGTTGGCTGCTGTATATATATACAGTATTCGAAACTTGAGCACGGCGCGATTTGCGCCGACGAACTGTAGGGGGGGCTGGGTCGGCAGAACGCCGGAGGCGGGTTACAGCAGTACCCGTTCAATCCACAGCTGTAACTGAAGCGTCCGAATGCGCCCGCCCTGAGCGGGTTTTTTATTGCCTGGAGAAAATTAAATGCCGATCACCGAGCAGCAGTTGCTGCAGATCCTCCCGAACGCCCGCCCTGTTGCGGGCTTTTTTGTGCCTGGAGTTTGACAATGACCATTCAGAACGCCCTCGGTGTCCGCAACCGCAACCCTGGAAACATAGACTGCAACCCACGCAACCAGTGGGAGGGCCAACTCGGCAAGGAGCCGAACGGCCGCTTCGCCATCTTCGATACCGCCGAGAACGGCATCCGTGCCCTGGGCAAGCTGCTGCTCAACTATCGCGGCAAGGACGGCATGCCCGGCGTGGGCAAGCCCGGTATCGACACGCCCCTGGAGTTCATCAGCCGATGGGCGCCCAGCAACGAGAACAACACCCAGGCATACGCTGCAGCGATTGCCAAGCGCCTGGGCGTCGGCGTACGCGATTCGATCAACATGGCCGACCTCAAGACGCTGCGCGAGACCGTGCTGGGCATCATCGTGCACGAAAACGGTGGCAACCCTTACCCGGCTGCTGTGGTTGAGGAAGGCCTGCGCAGGGCCCTGAAGTGAGCGCCGGCGCCTGGCGGGTGGCTGGCGTCCTACTGACCGCTGTCCTGGTGCTGTTCGCCGGCGCTGCTCTGGGGGCATGGATGGCCTCCAAGCATTACCGGCCGCTGCTCGACACTGCCCTGGGCGACTTGGCCACGGCAAAGGCCGGTCGCGACAACCTGGAAGCCCTGGCGGGTGAGCAGGGCCGGAAACTGGGTGACCTGGTGCTGGCAGGTCAGGAGCGTGAGCGCCACGCTGCCCAGGCCCAGGCTGACGCCCGGGAGCTGGCCAAACATGACTACTCCGCGGCGAATCGTCTCCTGCAGGAACGTACCGGCGGTGACCCGGCGCCGGCGGCGGAATCGATCATTGATCAGGAGCTGGGGTTATGAGCGTGCAGGACCAGCAAAAAGGCGCAGGTAGTGCAGGACCTGCGAAAAAGTGCAGGTGGTACCCCGGCGGCCACCTGGGCCTAAACCCGGGTGAAATTGGGGTTTTTAAAGTCCACAGGCCGCTATTTACAAGGCTTACAGCCTGGGTTGGCCGTGGGCCTGGCCTGGCGGGCATTTGCGCTTTTGCGTTGGTGCTGACGGGGTGCGCAGCCCGGGAGCCCGAGGTGCGCACGGTGCGGGTGGAGGTGCCAGTGCAGGTGCCGTGCAGGGCGCCTGTGGTGCCTGTGCCAGCCTGGGCCACGGGCAGCCTCAAGAAGACCGATAGCTTGGAACTGAAGGTGCGGGCGCTGCTGGCGGAGCGCCGGCAGCGGGTCGGATATGAGCGAGTTCTGGTTGCCGCGGTGGAGGCTTGCCAGTGATCAGCCGTTGTTTACCGCATCGCCGCCGGCGGGCTTGGTAGTGGGCTCGATCAGTTCCGGGCCGTGATTCCTGACGTTGCCGACTGCGGTGCTTACCCTGAACCATTCGAAGGCGCTGGCGGGCTCACCCTGGTGCAGGGCCATCTGCTCGGCGCGTTCCTTCGGCGTTGCCGGATCGAGCCATTCCCGGGCCAGGTCTGGTGCAAGGACCACAGGCCGGCGGTCGTGGATGTCGACCATTCCCCCTTCGCTATCCGCTGTGATGATCACAAAGCCTTCGTGCTCGCTTCGGTCCTGGCCAGGCAACTGTCCGATTGAGGCGCAGAGGATGGGGGAGCCGTTGCGGTGCTTGATCAAGTAGGGCTGTTTCTTAGGTCCGCCTTCGTCCACCCATTCAAACCAGTTGTCGATCGGGCAGATAGCGCGGTGTGGCCAGATTTGCCGGAAGAACGGGCCGTGGGCCACGTTCTCGGCCCTGGCATTGATCGGTGGGGCTCGATCCTTGGCCCAGTGCGGCTTCCAGCCCCAGCGCACCGGGTCGGCGTAAAGCCTGCCAGCGGTGACATGGAACAGGGCCAGTTGCATGCTCGGTGCGCCGTTGTAGTGTCCCAGAGGCTGCTCGCCCAGGTTGTCGACCAGGGCCCCGGGCATGCTCAAGGCCGCCACGAAATCATGAATGCCACGGTACTGGGAAAGGCGCCCGCACATGGTCATGTCCTCAATGCCTGCTTCAACTGTAGATCAGGCACCGGACGCTTTCCTTGGCGGGGCAGCTCTACTGGGGTGTGTCTCCCAACAGCGCCGCTACGAAACGGTTGTGGAACACACCCTGTGGATCGCAGCTTCTGCGGTAGGAATCGAAGGCCTTGATTCTGGCACCGCGCCGCGTCGCCAGATCCTTGAGGAACGCCGGGTTGAACGGTGGCGAAAATGTTCCAGCGGGGCGACTCGGGTCGTAGAAACCGAACATCTTGCCGGTGTGCGGCATTCCTCCCAGGGCCACCCAGGCGCGCTCGATGTCGGCGAAGAAGTGCAGCAGGAGCTGGGGGTATTCAGCCCCCGCGACGGCCGGTACGTAACCGATCAGGTCCAGATTGACGAAGGTCGCGTTGGGGGTTTCGGTGTAGGTTCCGGCCAGTACGCTGTCGCCGCCACGGACGAAGCGGAACTCCATGGGGGCAACCAGCAGGAAGTCGCTGGAACGCTTGAGGCGCTCCATGACCGCGTCAAGACCCTGCCAGGCCTTGCCCAGCCCTGAGTCATCGAGTGCCGGGAGTTCGATGAAATAAGACATGAAGATCACCCGCGACGCCCGGGTCAGCCACAAGTCGGAGTAGACAGCCGCAGCCTGATCGAAGAGCGTTTCGATGGTGAGGTAGCCCGCATCGATGATCGCGTTGGCCGCCGTTTTGTTTCCAAGATACTGCGCCGCAATCAGGGGCGGTTCGAGGATCGGCTCCATCGGTATCAAATAGGGCGCGCCGAAGATGTTTTCTTGCGCCAGGGCGCAGGCATCGGGAACGCTTGCCTTCAGGTTCGGAATCTTCGTCGTTGGGGACGAAACCAGGTCCCACCACAGGATGAGGAAGTTGTGGGTGTACGGATTGACGAAGGACTCAACGCGGTCATGGCTCGCGAGCAGGGTCTTGAATTGGGCAATGAACGCCTGCTGATCGTTACAGGTGATGTTGCCCTCCTTGCCCGATTTCAAGGTCGTGGCCCAGGGGCGTGGCATCAACTCAACGGTGACCGAGGTGACGATTCCCAGGGCCCCCAGAGAGACGCGGGCGAACTGCAGGGGCGACCAGCCATCCACCGCTGGGGTCTGTGTGTCGAGGGTCCTTACCTGGCCATCCGGGCCCATGATGCTGAACGCCGAGACCGTTTCCGCGAAGATCGGCGCGTTGATGGTGGCACCGTGCACGTCCACCGCGGTCATCCCGCCAAGGCTGAAAAAACCGCCGGCGGTCACGGTCTTGAGCATCATGTCGTGGCCCGTCAGAAACGCATCCAGTGCATCCTCGCGTACACCCGTGTTCACCGTGACCTTGGTTTCGGAGGGGTGCAGCACGATGGACTGATTGCCCTCGGGCCCCAGGTCCTTGTAGCAGGAGAGGTCGATCAGCCAGCGCGCCGGGTTCGGCGCGAGGCGATTGTCTTCGGCCACCAGGGCCGGCTGCGCGTGCCGCTGGCCGGAAACGCGGACAGTCGCGCCAGCCAGTACGGCTTGACTGACGATGGCCTGGAGTTCAACCAGGTTCGTCGGCGAGAAGTAATATTCCCCATCGATCGACATTGTATGAACGATGTTCTGAGCCCAGTTCCTCCACGGCAGAGGCTGGACCTTGAAGTCCAGGGTCGTTCCTGTCACTTCGTAAGCTGCCAGCCGGCCGTTATCTGCCGACTGCACCAGGGGCGTCCCTCGACTACTTGTTCCAAGCACTGCACAAACATAAGGGGCCACCCCGATCGCATCGGCTGGAACTCCGAGCGACGAAAGTGCCGGGCTTACCTTGTACAGGCCGTTGTTGAAGTTGCCGCTGTTCCAGGCTGAGGTATGCCAGCTTCCCTTCGAATCAAACCACTGAATCGAAAAGTTCATGATGAAGATGCCATTGTTAAGGCAGCCAATGCGCTCGACTTTTCTCATGGTGATGTCCAGTTGGGTGGTGGCGGCATGAAACATGCGGTCGATTAAATGCGCTGGCGCCAACCCTCCATGGAGCATTGGCGCCAGGCATCATCGGGACAAGGGTTGCGGTCTACTCGATCAAGTTGATTGCAAAGCCAATGAACGTGGTACCGACAGCGTCATAGGTGGCGATCTGACCGTTAGCCGCGAACGCGACAAACGGCGTTCCCTGACCGGAAGTCCCGGCTACTGCGTGTCCATAGACCGTGACCGCCAGCGCATTGGCCGGAACCCCAATGGTGTTCAGATCGGGAGTTGTCCGCGAGGTCGCCACGGGATAGTTGCCGCTATTCCATTCGGAAGTCACCCACCTGCCGTCGCTGCCCAGCCATTGGACCGAGAAGTTGAATACGTAGCCGCCTTTGTTGTTAACGGTGATTTTCTGGACCGGTCTCATAGTAATCTCCTGTTAGGGGAAAAGTTTTCAATCAAGATAATTCGATATCCACCATTGGCGGGTGGATGCCTTGTTTCTTGTTCGACAAGTGTTGAACTAGGGATGTATAAAGCAATTATTCTTGTCTGCTTTCCTTAGTGCTGTTGAATGGCATGTGGGTTGTGTGGCATACCAATCGATGCTGCTTGATGCTGGTTCTGCTTTGGTGGGTTGGGGTGAAGCTTGTTGAAACAATTGCAACAGCTGTCGCGGGCCAAATATCACAGCAGGAACGAGCGTTGTTGCCGATAGGGTGATTCAATTTTATGTAAAGGTTTAATGGCGGTTGCTGCGCTTTGGCTACTTACACTGTAGCAAGCATATTTTTAATGTGGGTGTAGTTTTGAGTTGGGTTTAATAGTTGTCCCTATTAAACGGGGCATTCGGGAATACGATAAAAACAGGATGTTTTTAGCAATCAAGCTGTTGATGGTTATAGAGGGTGGGCCTCTCTACTGCTAGACGTCTTGCGGGGCGTAACTACCTGGCGGTGATCAATTCGGCATGCACTATCCCCGAGCAGAAGGATGGCTGGCGGGGCAGAGCGCGAACCTGCACCTGAAGCAGCGGGCGCGACAGGCTTGCAGCGCGTCAGTGCGCCGTTGCACGGCTGATGCAGATGCACCACCTGCAGGATAGGGACCGCAAGCACGGCATCGAGGGTGGATGCGGGCGCGAGATCCGGGGTGCTGATTGGCGGCACAAAAGGGTAAAGCCGGGCTCACTGCTGAACCGGGGCCTGGTTCGTGCCGCAGGGGATTGGCCGAGGAGAATCGGCCCGTTATTGCGGAGGTGCAGAGCCGCCAATGAATTTTTCAGTACCAGGCTGGTGGGCACCGTATTCGACGACGTACCACCCACCAAGACGTCTAGCCTGCGCTTCGGCGGTAGGTTTATCTGCGTAGATATCGATGAATTGCCATGATCCGGGAACGTCCCTCATCACTGCCCAGCCGAGTACCCAGCCGTTGTTGTCTGGGTCAGCGGGAAGGTTTTTCCTGAGGCTTCTGATTGACATCACCGCTCCTTGTCTATGAGAGGGGCAACACGTTACTGCTGATGCCGGGCAAGGTGGTAGTGGCATTGGTCTTGATATTGCCAATATCGATGCCGAGCTCCAGGGGGGGATACGGCAGAAGCCGGTGGGACACCTGCCTTCAGCGCTCGCTCAGCGTGCTCTCTCAATTCCTTCTGGTAAGAAGGGATAACTGAAGAGAGTTAGTTGCCCCTGGAAATGCTGGCGGGCAGTGAAATAGGTTCAGGTTGCAGGTGTCCGGTTTTATTAGGCCACTACAGTGGACGCTGCGATTGCTACCTTGCTAATTTCTCTGACCGGTCTAAGGTCTATCTCAGTTCTTACTTCAGCGTGCCAGGAGGCATTCAGTGCAGGGTAGGAATCGGCCACTTTTCACAGTTATATCTAGCAAATTCCCATTGGGAGGGATACCAATGAAAAAACTACCAGCCTGTTTGATTCCACTTGTCTCGGCGCTGAGTCTATCTGTTCTTTCTAGTTGTGCTCTAGCGGATGTATACCTTTGTACATCCGATCCTTGTAATACTTGGGAGCCGACTCCACTCACAGAAGATCAACGTAATATAAAGTCTCCAGATATTAATAAAACCACTATTAAGGCGACCCTGGAGAATTCAGTAAGGACAGAAATTTCCAGTGCTTACAAGACTAAGGATCCGAAAGGTAAAAATCTCTACCTCAAGAAAGACCTATGGCATAAAGGGGGTTCAGTTCCTTTTTCGGAGGATGTGCATGTGACTGTTTATATTTATGATAAACCCACCAGCGCGAGGCCCTCTAAGTCATGCCACGCTTTCTCATATAAGAAGCAGGGCAACAAGAACTACTTCGGTACCTGTCAATAGACGTAGTTATCTCGAAGCCGGAGCGCTCAGCAGATTCCGGTCCTGGGGAAGTGTTGTCGCCCGCAACGCTTGCTTGGCGCCTATGGCTGATCTTGGCAGTGTTGCTAGTGGCAACCGTGGAGCGTTAATCGAATTCATCCACTACCTCTACTACCTCGGCTGCTCAGTAGTTGCTGTAGGCTGCTCAGCGCCGATCCGCTCGAGCAACGCCCTCTCCTTGGCGCGTTTCTGCTGTTGCAATTCCGCGTTGGTCTTGGCCATGGCCTAGCTCTTCGATGCCGCTGGCCGGTATCGTCGACCAGGTTTGTCGGTGACTCGGATGTGAGTTCGACGCCGGCGTTGAGTGAAGGCTCAACCGGCGCGCGACAGATCGCTATGCAGTAGGTCTGACACGGAAGGCCAGGTACACCGGGCCGAATGGGAAGGTGCTGACTTCCAATTCATCCAGGGGGTTGAGCGTGCGCGTGCGGCCCCCTGCGTTGGGGTGCACATGGCCCCCAGCGTGGTAGCTGACCATCCTGGGGTCGTCGAAGACGCGGGCGAAGGAGCCGACATAATTGACACTGGCGCGCATGTCATCGAATTGTTCGACCACATAGGTGCCGATGCTGCCCGAGACCTCGCCGTTGGGGTCCAGAACCCACTTGCGTCCGACCATCAGCCCAATCTGGGTGTTGGCTCGTACACCGGCACGCATCTCCTCGAGAAACAGCTGGCTGATCTGGCCGCCGCCTTTGCCCTGGACATAGGTAAAGCGTGCTATGGAGTGGCTGTTCCCCGTAGGGCTGCCTTGGGCTGTATCGACCCGGTAGTCGACAAAGTCCGCTGATACGGTGGTGGTCGTGGTGTTGGCGTTAGGTACCCAGGTGAAATCCAAGACCCTTCCGGTTTTCACCTGCTCCAGCGAGGTGGTGGTCTGAGAGGTTGTAGTAGAGCCTGACTGCTTCAAATCATCGTTCATGATGCTCATCCTTAAGTGAAGTGCGTGCTTGAGTGCGGGCTGAACTGGCCCGACGCCTAAGCTTGTAGAGCATGACTCATGCGGTGCTCGTCAGTAATGGGTTTCCATTGCATCGAAATATGCTCAACCTCCTTTGTGTCATTGCGCAAGTACGCCATCGTCACCCGGCTGCGTATCGCGGCGTTTATCGCCCAGATCGGCCACGAGTCAGGCCAGTTGCAGTGGGTTCGCGAGCTGGGCAGCGACCAGTACTTGAGCAAGTACGACACCGGGACCTTGGCCAAGCACCTGGGCAACACTCCCGAAGCGGATGGCGACGGCCAGAAGTATCGGGGCAGGGGGCTAATTCAGGTCACCGGCCGGGCCAACTATGCGGCTTGCAGCGAGGCTCTGTTTGGTGATGCGCGATTGCTCAACACCCCGGAGTTGCTTGAGCACCCGGTGTGTGCCTCGATGTCGGCCGGTTGGTATTGGCAGCGGGCAGGCCTCAATACCCTGGCCGACCAGGGTGACTTTCTCACTATCACTCGCCGTATCAACGGCGGCACCAATGGCTTGTCCGACCGCGAGGCGCTGTATAAGCGTGTGCTGAAGGTGCTGCCGTGAGCGCGCTGGGTGCACGTGGACTGATTGGCGCCCTGGTACTGGGGCTTGCCCTCGGCGCCTGGGCTGCTTGGGCCTGGCAAGCCAACCGCTACGGCGAGCAACTGGCCGCCCAGGCCGAGGCGAATCAGCGCTCTCGCGAGCAGGCGGCGGTGGCGGTGATCGATTGGCAGGAACGCCAGCAGGTTGAGCGCCGAGCGCTGGAGGATCGGCTGCAGGTGAATGACGAAACCCACTACAAGGAACTGCGAAATGCTCAAACCGAGCAGGCTCGCCTGCGTGACCGGCTGGCTACTGCTGATGTGCGGCTGTCAGTCCTACTCGCCGCCCCGGGTGGTGGCGGTGGGCTGCCAGCCGACACCGGCGGCGCCGGCGTGGATCATGGAGAAGCGCGAGCCGAACTTGACCCAGCGCATGCTCAACGAATTATCGCCATCGCCGGAGACGGTGACCAGGGACTGATCGCGTTGGCTGCGTGTCAGGAGTATGTGCGGGGGCTGCAAGCGAGCAAAGAGTAGTCAGAATGAAGAGGCCCGGCGATAGTCCGGGCTTATTATTGTTTACGTCTAAAATTAACCTAGGCAACGAGTTTGGAGGATCCTGGATTTTTCTTGAGTGCCTTCATCAGCAGCATTTGTTCATTCAACTCTTCAGCCCAAGGAGCAAAGCAAGGGAGGCATGAGTCGTTGACCCAACGTCAATAAACTGAAAATGTTGCAGTTGTCGGGTCTTGGTGTTTTCGTTTCAAAACTGGGCAAAACTTTGGAGCGTCCCTTCAGACCATTATTAGGATTAGGAAAAAATCCGAGGGTGTAATACTAGGCGGTCTGAGGGACTGTTTCGAAAAAATAACTGCCGTGAATCCCCTAATCAGTTATCCCTTCAGTACTTATAGAAGATGCTAAAAGCCTGGGGGAATATAACCGGGAACATAAGGAATATTTTGGCACTTGCCATGAAATACTTCTCCATTCTGAATTTTGAAAAGCACTATTTTTTTTGCTTTGTTCACCGTTGCTTCAATCTTGCAGTCGGAGCTATGACCGACGTTCTCGTAATACTCGGTATGGGTCAAACCATTACTGCCTTGTGTCATGGATGTTCCGGCTGCCTCAGTTGTCGACCACTGAGAGGATTTGTACCACGTCATTACGACAAGTGTACCTGCATCAGGATCTTGAGTTGCTTTCATCGTATCGGGCCTGCCAAACAGATTCAGCGCCTCTTGGGCATCGCGACCTTCCCAACGACTTTGAGCAATTAAGGAACAGCCGCTGCTTACCATTATGCCTGACACTGCTAGCATTAAAGAAAACGTTTTCATCCATTGATATATCATGGAGTTTACCTTACCTGGACTTTTCAGGGTTTTTGTTGTTTAACATTTCATCCAGCTCTTCCATTGGGCTCTTCGGCGGTGCTTGTACCTCCGTGATGATCCCGAGCATTTTCATCTGATCAAATTTACCCAGTGACAACATGCCGTTGAAGACTCGATCTTGGGGATTACATACAAAGGCAAATGTATATAAAAGCGCCTTGTCATCCAACGTATGCCACTCATTGGAGACTTTCAAATCCCGGCGTGCGTAGCTCGTTCGTTCTATTGATGTTCCTTTAAGAAAGCGGGCTCTGTGCTTGGAGCACTGGACTTCAACTGAATAGACATCCGCCAATGGCTTGGATGGGTCAGCGAAGACTTGGTTTACGTCTACTGACTGAAGCCCACCCGCCGCTTGACTCCGTGGCGTCATGGACGTGAGATCAGCGACAAACACTATGTTGTTTTTGCCCGTGCCTATGCTATAGACACGCCACCAATCGCCAATGGGGTTCGCTTTGTCAGCTATCGCTGAAGTGGAGGCAGCAAGTAGTAAAGTAATTGGTATGACGTATTTATTTAATTTCAAAAACTCTGGCATGCTGTGTCGTGCCTCCTTGAATATGAATTTGTTATCCATTTACATTAAATTAATCAAGCCAAACAAGCACGCTAAAAAATAGAATTTCTCAACTGAGTATCTCGAGTCAGTGATATTTGCTGGCCAGCACACGCTGCCATGCTCGTAGCGTCTGGCGACTAAATTAAGAAGCAAATTAGCTTCGTTGCAATCAAAAAGTAAATAACACATTTCATCGATTATCATCAACTTCGAGCGTTAAACTACCCAGCCAAACGTCCCTTGTGATACTGCGCGACTAGTCGAAATGTCCGATTGACTGAAATCTCAGAATGGCAGCACTAGTCGGGACTATGATCCCCGTAGGAGGGGGGAGTCAACTAGCACAAATGTACTAGTTCGAGCGCTTGAAGAAACCCTGGAAAGGACTTCAAGGTTTGGTGAAACACCCACCACGCACAAACGGAGCAGATGAGTTCCGTTGGAAGAGATGTCCCTGTTGATCAACCTTGGCAAAGAGGGTTATTGCGAACAAGGGTTGATTAGGCGAAGGCCAGCCGAGGTGGGACTGGCCTGCTCGTCTAGGGGATGTTGGTTTCGACGGTTCAAAAAAAGGCCCCTCACCTGGCAGGGATGTGGGCCTTTTTAGTGGTCGTGGTAACCATGCCCCCTACATTTGGCTACTGGTATCGGTCGTGCTGGTAAGCGTATAAGTAGCGCTTAATTTGGGGGATTGGGGCATGCCAGGCATCAGCGTATTAACGATTAGCGATCAGCCCGGTTTGCCGAGCGCAGAGTCCAAACAGCCTGGCTTTTGCGGTTGAACTCAGTACATAAATCGAGCGACTGGGCTTCTGGTGTTCGCGCCTACCATAATGCAATCGGCTACACGCAGGCCCTGCGAGACGCTGAACTTATTACGAATGATACAGAGTTGGCCATGACAGCCTCTCGGGCCGAAGTATGGCAGACGGCTTCGGACCGCTTGAGTGGAAATATGGTGGCGAAAGGCGCATGGGTGACGCGTTCCCACAAAACGGGATCAGCCTGCCGGATTTGATCCACACCGAGTGGCTGATCACTTGGCACACCTCGGACGCGTTATCCTCGCTACCCTGGTTTGCAGATGCCGAACAGGTTGTTGGCTCGAAGCGCAGATGATCTTAGGGCATTTTTAGGGCATAGCGGATACCGCTTTAGGCCTATATAGGCCTTAACTCAGGTGCTACATACTCTAATTTCGTGGCCTTGAGCGGACTGCGGTTGATTATGGTCGAGTTCGAATCCCTATCCTTATGGCTGTTTATGTCGGAGGAAAACTTGAGAGCATTGTGTAAGCGGAAATTGCTCTTTCAAGGAGATCGTCGAATGTGAGGAACTCATCGATGTTGTATTGGTCTATCATCAGTCCCATGTATTCGCGTGCATCTGACACGTTCTTAAAATTTTGCTGAGTAAATCGACTCATGATTACGGACGTTTTGCATTTCGATTGAATACCTGGATAGCGTGAAGCGACTAACGAATAGTGGGTTTTTATATAGTGCTTCCATTCAGCTGTTTGGAATACGGCTTGACTGACTTCTGCTCGTGGTTGTCCCTGCGTTGTGGCTAGTTTTTTTGCGGGGCGTTCGATTTCAATTAATTTGTAAGATTGGTCGGGGTATTTAATGATGAAGTCTGGCTGAAGTTTTGTTTTACCGATGGGTGAAGTCTGACCATTTGGATAGATTAGTTCGGGCTTGCTTTCGCATGAGCCGTAAACATCTAGCAGTACTGGATGTTTCTCTAAGATAGCGTGAAATATAGACTCAATGCCGTCTGGCTGAAACCTTAAAGCCTCTCCTAAGGTAGAAATGGCAATCTTTAATGAGTCAAGGCGATTATTGTAAGAATCAAGCCATTCCGGTTCGCTACCGAACGATATAGAACCTCCTAGAGGCTCACGCCCGTATGTGGCTAAGGCTGAGCCGATATCTCGGCGGATATCTTGCTGGACGCGTAGGGTTATCAGTCGCTTGTCCCACGCTGCCTCATCGGCATGACTAACTACCTCGATATACTCAAAAAATCTTCTATTGTTTAGGTCTGCCGGGAAAAATCCTAAATTCTTAGTGATGTGAGACCTGCCAAAATCAGCGGCATCATCAAATTTTGGATCAAGCACCGAGCCATATGCACCAAATGTCAGTGTGTTGACTAGTTTTTTATATGGTAAATTTATTTGTTTTAGGGATAGTGTTAGTTCAAGTTCAGGGTCTGAGATTTGCAGCTCTCTCTCTATGCCCTGTACTCGGCTGCGCCATATACAGGAGGCTAGGGGAGTTTTCGATACTATTCTATAAATGCCGATGTCCTTCCCTTGTAGTTGGTTGTCGGCTAAGAATTGGGTGACATCTTTGGGAGTTCTGGTTGGCTCATAATCCACTTTAAGCGCAGGACCGCCAGCAATGTACCACTGGTGTGGTGGTTCGTTTTCAATGGAAATCACAACGCCGTCTTGAGCAACGTAGACCTGAAGTTTTTTGGCGTCTAGATAAGGGGACTGAACTAGATTCGGATATCCAGGACCATCTGGTAGAGGTGTGGTGGCTCTGCGGTACTCGTTACGATACCGCCGTGTGTAGGCGAACATGAATTCCGCAACCATCTCAACGGTGACTGACATGCACTGTGACCTCCCAAATGGCGTTCTCTTACCTATAAGACTCCTGCAACAGCTTTATAGAGTAGGTGGGTGGATTGTTGTAGTTTTTTGGCAGTGAAAGTGGAAGGTTCTACGCCGACTGATCGAATAGAGCTGCGCCTCAAGTGGCGAGGATGATCAAAAGGGTGTGGTACAAAATTGGTACCGAAACTTAGTCTGCCGTTTTGAAGCCTTGATGCTATAGGCTTTCAGGGAACGTCCCCCAATCCATCACGGATTTGGGGGCTAATTTCTGCATCCCTGGCAGCAGTCGAGCAAAGCAGACGCAGATCTGAGGGGGTAGACTCTTGGGTGACCCATTGGAATTGCGCGAGGCCCAAGTGTGGACGGAGTGGTAAAAATCCGCAGAGCATGTGTAGACGATGCTGAGGTGTTAGGAGTGATTGGTCCTGCTGCTTATGCAGCGTCCTATCATTACCTATGGAATGACTGCGTAGCTTTAGCCAATCAACTGGATACCTTTAGTACATCAGCATTTTTGATGCTGCTGCGACAAGCTGAATCAAGGCTTTGGGTAGCCGAGGTTGCTGGGGTTGCGGTTGGATTCTTAACCATGATGGTTGACTCTCGAAACCCGATCACGCACGAATGTGGGGGAGCGGAGATTTCTAGGATCTATCTTCTACCGGGCAGTCAGAAGTCGGGGTTAGGGTTTCGACTTGTGTCTGCAGCAATCGAGCACGCGAAAGAGTTAGGGCTGACGCACGTATGGCTGGATGTAATGGCGTCTGCAGTAAATGCAAGAAACGCCTATCTCAAGTGGGGCTTTTCAGAGATAGGAAGTAAGAATTTTTCTCGTCAAGTCAAAGCCGAGTATTCACAAATGGTTGTCCTGAGGATGGACCTCCGTACCACCGTCTCGTAGTGGCGCCTGTTCTCAAATTTTAGTCGCACCTTTCACTGTCGATCTCTGAACGAAAAGTGGCAGGTGACAGCTTAGAGCTACCAGGTGAAGTGGTAAAAAATTGGTACACAGTCTGATGTTGATCAACGGAGGTCTTTAAAATTAAGGCTTACAGCGTTTGTGTGTCCAATCCATCATCGGGGCGATGCAGCAATTACTCCCGTCCAGTAACTGCAGGCCATGGTGTGTGGCAAGAATCGGTCATCCTGAGGTTAGGAAAATACAGGACAGCATCCAGGTCGGGCCACAGGTTTTGGCATTCTGTCGGCAAGGTGCCGTAGGGGGGTAGTTGCGGAAACTAAAGAAATGATGCGGAAACGGTCAGATGGTGACGGTAAGCGCCCGTGAGCAGCAGAAACAAAAAAGCCCTGAAAAATCAGGGCTTTCTCGTTGAGATTTGGCGGAGGCGTAGAGATTCGAACTCTAGGACCTGTTACAGTCGGCGGTTTTCAAGACCGCTGCCTTAAACCACTCGGCCACACCTCCAGATCGCATTGCGGGCGCCATAATACCCGAATGAAACACACTGTCAAACTCTCTGCGTCGCGAGTTACAGAGCCTCTGTTATCATCCATGCCACTAAATGTTTCCCCCAACAGGAGTGTCGCCATGCGCGAACAGGATTACGCAGTTAACAACGGCGTGCAGGCCGAGCAGCTAGAGGTTAGCCGCGTCCTGCGCAACACTTACGGCCTGCTGGCCCTGACCCTCGCGTTCAGTGGGGTGATGGCCTATGTGGCACAGCAGATGCGTGTCGGTTATCCGAACATCTTCGTGGTGCTGATCGGCTTCTACGGTCTGTTCTTCCTCACCAACAAACTCCGTGACTCGGCCTGGGGCCTGGTGTCGGCTTTCGCCTTGACCGGTTTCATGGGCTTTCTGCTCGGCCCGATTCTCAACCGCTACCTGGGCATGCAGGGCGGCGCCGAAGTGGTCAGTTCGGCCTTTGCCATGACGGCACTGGTATTCGGCGGTCTGTCGGCCTATGTGCTGATCACCCGCAAGGACATGAGCTTCCTCGGCGGCTTCATCACCGCCGGTTTCTTCGTCCTGATGGGCGCCGTGCTGGCCAGCCTGCTCTTTCAGATCAGCGGCCTGCAACTGGCGATCAGCGCCGGCTTCGTGCTGTTCTCCTCGGTGTGCATCCTGTTCCAGACCAGCGCCATCATCCACGGCGGCGAACGTAACTACATCATGGCCACCATCAGCCTGTATGTATCGATCTACAACCTGTTCGTCAGCCTGCTGCAACTGTTCGGCATCATGGGTCGCGATGACTGATCACAGGTGCTGAGCCATTGAAAAAAGCCCGCTTCGGCGGGCTTTTTGTTGCCCAGGTTTTCTTTGGCTGTCCAGCTTTTCGACGCGCTCATACCTGTAGCTGTGCGGTGGTCAGCAGATGGGAGATAGCCAGTGCGCTGAACAGTGCTGGCCGCAGGGTTCGCTGTTCGCGTTCCGTCCGGCGCTGCCAAGGCGCCGGGGCGCAGAAGGGCGTTTTTTCGGACCTGGAAAGCGGTCCGGACCGCTGCCTATTCCAGAGGCGGCAGGCGCCGTTTGATCGGCGATTTCTTGACAATCGCGGTGTTGGTTTCGGCGTAGTGATTGAGGTGGTCCAGCAGGCTGTCCAGTTGTTCCATGGAGCGCACCTGGAGACGGGCAATGAAGCAGTCGTCGCCGGTGACCTTGTCGCATTCGGTGAACTCGGCAATCGCCAGGATCTGCCGTTCGACCTCCTGCAACTTGCCCGGCAAGGGGCGGATGCGGACGATGGCCTGCAACTGGTAACCGAGAAACCTGGGGTCGATCTCCAGGGTATAGGCGCTGATCACGCCGCGTTCTTCCAGCCGGCGCAAGCGCTCCGAGACGCTGGGAGCGGACAGCCCGCTGATCTGCGCCAGGGCTTTGAGGGAGCGTCGCGAGTCTTGCATCAGGGCGCTGATCAGGGTTTGGTCGATGGCATCCAGCATGGCGATCTCGTTAGGTGAATGGGCTCTTTGGCCTTGATAAAAAAGGTCTGAATCGATTCTAGCCCAGGTTTTGATCTGGCGATGGGCTCTGCTGGCTGGGCATAATTTGCCCACTTGCAAAGGAGCCTGATGATGGATGCACAAACCCGACGCGGATCATTGGAAATGACCGCTGCCATGCTGATTTCCGGAACCATTGGCTGGTTCGTCCTGGTGTCCGGGCAACCGGTGCTGGATGTGGTGTTCTGGAGGTGCCTGTTCGGCGCCGGGACCTTGCTGCTGATTTGTGGAGCTTTCGGCTTTTTGCGTAAGAACATTCTGAGCAAGCGCGCCTTGATCCTCGCGGTGCTCAGTGGCGTGGCCATTGTCGGCAACTGGGTGCTGCTGTTCGGTTCCTACTCCCGGGCTTCGATCGCCATCGGCACCGCGGTGTACAACGTTCAGCCGTTCATCCTGGTGGCCCTCGGGGCGTTGTTCCTGGGAGAAAAGATCACCCCGCAGAAGCTGTTCTGGCTGGGCCTGTCGTTCGCCGGAATGCTGGCCATCGTCAGTGCCCACGGCAGCCAGGGCGAGGAGGGTGGCGACTACCTGTTGGGCATTGCCCTGGCCCTGGGCGCGGCGGCGCTGTACGCCTTCGCCGCGCTGCTGATCAAGCGCCTGAGCAGCACGCCGCCGCACCTGATCGCCCTGATCCAGGTCTGCACCGGGGTGCTGTTGCTGGCGCCCTGGGCCAACCTCGGCGCGCCACCCCAGCAGGCCAGCGCCTGGGCCAGCCTGCTGACCCTGGGCATTCTCCATACCGGGGTGATGTACGTGCTGCTGTACGGGGCGATCCAGAAACTGCCGACGGCCCTGACCGGCGCCTTGTCGTTCATCTACCCGATTGCGGCGATCCTGGTCGACTGGGTGGCCTTCGGGCACCGCCTGGGGCTGCTGCAATGGGTGGGCGTGGGGGCGATCCTGCTGGCCGCGGCCGGCATGCAGCAGGGCTGGACCCTCAAGCGCCGGCGCAGCGTTTTGCAGTAGGCGCTACAGGTTCTGGCGGGGGCCTGCAATAGGCTCCCTCGGGCCTGGCCGGGGCCCTGGCATGGGCCCTGTACCGGTCGGCGCCTGGCCTTGACAGGCCAACCCGCAGGGCTAGATTTTACCCTGCGCTGAGGCTTTTCCAGCGCGCTTGCCCCTTGATCCAGGCCCCTGGGCATCCTGCCCTGGCGCGCCTCGGTCACCCGCAACCACCGGTTCGCGTCGTGCAGCGCCGGGCCGGCCCTGGAGCGCTCATGAGTACTCGACGCAAGGTTCCCGGAATCCGCAACTACGATGGTCCCGCCGGTGGCTGGGGCGCGCTCAAGGCCACTGCGACCGCGGTGCGCGAGCAGATGGACACCCTCAAGGCGCCGCTGACCCTGATGCGCACCAACCAGCCCGACGGCTTCGACTGCCCGGGCTGCGCCTGGCCGGACAAGGAGCACAAGTCGACCTTCCAGTTCTGTGAAAACGGCGCCAAGGCGGTGACCTGGGAGGCCACCAACAAGCGGGTAACCCCGGCGTTCTTCGCCCAGCATCCGGTGACCTCATTGCTGCAGCGTTCGGACTACGAACTCGAAGACCTCGGGCGCCTGACCGAGCCCCTGGTCTACGACCGCGCCAGCGACACCTTCAAGCCTGTGGCATGGCAGGACGCCTTTGCCCGCATCGGCGAGATCCTGCGCAGCCTGCAGCCCGAGCAGGTGGAGTTCTACACCTCCGGGCGCGCGTCCAACGAAGCGGCCTACCTGTACCAGCTGTTCGCCCGGGAATACGGCTGCAACAACTTTCCCGACTGCTCGAACATGTGCCACGAGCCCACCAGCGTCGGCCTGCCGCGGTCCATTGGCATCGGCAAGGGCACGGTGTCGCTGGAGGACTTCGACCTCTGCGAGCTGATCATCTCCATCGGCCACAACCCCGGCACCAACCACCCGCGGATGATGGGCACCCTGCATGAAGCTTCGCGGCGCAAGGTGCCGATCATGGTCTTCAACCCTTTGCGCGAGCGCGCCCTGGAGCGGTTCGCCGACCCGCAGAACATGGTGGAGATGGCCACCTACGGTTCCACCCGCATCGCCTCGTCGTACTTCCAGGTCAAGGCCGGCGGCGACGCGGCGGCGATCAAGGGCATCATGAAGGCGCTGCTGGCCCTGGAGGACAGCCTGGGGCAAGTCCTGGACCAGGCATTCATCGCCGAGCACACCCAGGGCTTCGAGGCCCTGGCGGCGGACCTGCATGCCACCGCCTGGGCAGACATCGAGCAGGCCAGCGGCCTGCACCAGGCGGACCTGGAAATGGTCGCCGCGGCCTATGCCAAGTCCAACGCCACCATCGTCACCTACGGCATGGGCATCACCCAGCACAACGAAGGCACGGCCAATGTCCGGCTGATCTGCGACCTGCTGATGCTGCGGGGCAACCTGGGCAAGCCGGGGGCGGGGATCTGCCCGTTGCGCGGCCACTCCAACGTGCAGGGCAACCGCACCGTGGGCATTACCGAGAAGCCTTCCCCGGCCTTTCTCGACAAGCTGCAGCAGACCTTCGGCTTCACCCCGCCGGCGCATCACGGTCACGATGCGGTGCAAGCCATGCAGGCGATGATCGCCGGCAGCGCCAAGGCCCTGCTGTGTCTGGGGGGCAACTTTGCCGTGGCCCTGCCGGACCCGGGCCAGTGCTTCCCGGCCATGGGCAAGCTGGACCTGAGCGTGCACATCGCCACCAAGCTCAACCGCAGCCACCTGCTGGTGGCCCGGGAAACCTTCCTCTTTCCCTGCCTGGGCCGTACCGAGCTGGATATGCAGGACGGCCTGCGTCAGGCGATCACCGTCGAAGACTCGATGTCCATGGTGCATGCCTCGGCCGGCAAGCTGGCGCCGGCCTCCGAGTTTTTGCTGTCGGAACCGGCGATCGTCGCCGGCATGGCCCGGGCCACCCTGCCGGGCAGCCGCGTGCCCTGGCTGGAGCTGGTGGCCGACTACGACAAGATCCGCGACCTGATCGAACAGACCGTGCCCGGCTTTGACGACTACAACGCCCGCATTCGCGTGCCGGGTGGTTTCCGCATGCCCCTGGCGGCAGCCGAGCGGCAGTGGCTGACGCCCTCGGGCAAGGCCGAATTCTTCGTCTTTCCCGGGCTGCATGAGGACAAGGAAGTGGACGGCGCCGATGTGCTGCGGCTGATCACCCTGCGCAGCCACGACCAGTACAACACCACCATCTACGCCCTGGACGACCGCTATCGCGGGGTGTTCGGCCGCCGCGACGTACTGTTCATCAGCCCGGCGGACCTGGCCGCCCGGGGCCTGGCCCATGGCGACCTGGTGGACATCGAAACGGTGATCGGCGGGCGCCGGCTGCGCTACGAGAAGATCACCGCCATCGAATACAAGATCGCCAATGGCACGGTGGGCGCCTACTACCCCGAAGCCAACCGCCTGGTGCCCCTGGACTACCTGGACGTGGACAGCGGCACGCCGTCCTACAAATCGGTGCCGGTGCGAGTGTTGCGCTCAAGCCCCGCTTGAGCGGAGCCACAGCGCCTCGCGACTCGTGCAGCCGCTGCCGCAGGCTGCGCACGGTCGCGTAGCGGCCGCGGCGATCCGGAAAACGCTGATGCCCGGCGGTAGATCGCCAAGCAAGGCCCTGCGGTCCTTTGCGCAGCCTCGCAGCCTGCGGCAGCGGCTACAGGGTCGTGCGCTGTGGGAGGCCAGAGATGCTTGATGGCCCGGGGATTCGGTGAATGGGAGGGCGGCACCTTCCAGGGGGAGCAATCTCCCTTGCCACGGTCACAATCTGCTATTTTCCTGTCGGTGATTTTTCCGACCGCAGCCTGTGGAACCCATAATGACCCAGCCGTCCTCCCTGGCCGAGCGCAAGCCCGAGCCCCAAGCCATCTGCAATCCCATCACCCGTAGCGCGATCTTCATCGTCGCCACCCTGGCGCCCGGCGCCGCTGCCGCGCAAACCGTGCGCGACTGGTGCGCCGATATCGCCGCCTTAACCCGTTCGGTGGGCAAGCGCGTCCCGGGGGGCAATCTGTCCTGTGTCTGCGGTTTTGGCTCCAGCGCCTGGGACCGTCTGTTCGGTGGCCCGCGCCCGGCGTCGCTGCACCCGTTCATCGAGGTGGGCGTGGAGGGGCGCCGCGCGCCATCGACTCCCGGCGACCTGCTGCTGCACATCCGTGCCGAACAGATGGACCTGTGCTTCGAGTTGGCCACGCAGTTGCTCAAGCCCCTGGGGGATTCGATCAAGGTGGTGGACGAGGTCCAGGGCTTCCGCTATTTCGACATGCGCAGCATGGTCGGCTTCGTCGACGGCACCGAGAACCCGGAAGGCCGCGAGGCGGTGGATTTCACCCTGGTGGGGGACGAGGACCCGCAGTTCTGCAATGGCAGCTACGTGCTGGTGCAGAAGTACCTGCACAACATGACCGCCTGGAACGAACTGACGGTGGAGGCCCAGGAGCGCATCATCGGCCGCACCAAACTGTCGGATATCGAACTCGACGATGCAGTGAAACCCAGCTGCTCACACAGCTCCCTGACCACCCTGGAAGAGAACGGCGAGGAGGTGAAGATCCTGCGCGACAACATGCCGTTCGGCCGCCCGGGCGCCGGGGAATTCGGCACCTATTTCATCGGCTACGCCCGCTCGCCACGGCCGGTGGAGCAGATGCTGGAGAACATGTTCGTCGGCCGCCCTGCAGGCAACTACGATCGCCTGCTGGACTTCAGCACCGCGGTCACCGGCGGGCTGTTCTTCGTGCCCTCCGCCGACCTGCTGGAAGACCTGGCCGAGCGCGCGCCCACCGGCCTGTAGGCGCAAAAAAAACCGGCCCGCTATTGCGGGCCGGGGTTGCAGGCGTTATCGCCCCTGCTCAGTGGCTGTGCATGCCGGCGGCTTGCATCAGCAGCCGCAACACGCCGGCCACCAGCCCCAGGCCCACCACACTGGCCAGCCAGATACCCCCCATCCACAGCAACCGCTGCCAGGTGGATGCCGGCCGCGTCGATAGCCTATCCATGCGCCAGCTCCAGCATCAGTGCGCCGCTGCAGGCGAGCATCAGCAGTGCGCCGATGAACAGCAGGCTCAGTTGCGCCACAGCCTTGTGCCAGGGCAGGGGTGTAGCTCGATCAATGGTAGCCATCGCCAATCCTCACTTTGCCGCGGAACACGTAGTAGCTCCAGCAGGTGTACATCAGGATGACCGGCAGGATGAACAGGGTGCCGATCAGGATGAACAGCTGGCTGGACAGCGGTGAAGCCGCCTCCCACAGGCTGATGGACGGCGGCACTATGTTCGGCCAGATGCTGAACGCCAGGCCGATGTAGCCGAGGAACACCAGCACCAGGGTGAACACGAACGGCCAGTGGGAATGGTGCTGGCGCAAAGTGCCCAGGAGCCCGCACAGTGCCGCCAGCCCCAGCACTAGCAGCGCACCGAAGATCACGATATGGGCATGGCTGAACCAGCGGTTGGCGATCTCCGGGTGCAGCAGCGCGGTCCACACGCAGAGCACCGCCACCACCGCGGTCAGCGCGAACGCCAGGGGCCGGGTGTAGTGGCGCATGCGCGCTTCGAGCATGCCTTCGGTCTTGACCAGTAGCCAGGTGCTGCCCAGCAGCGCATAGGCCACGATCAGCCCCAGGCCGCAGAACAGCGGGAAGGGCGCCAGCCAGTCCAGGGTGCCGCCGGCGAACTGCCGATCGACCACCGGGATGCCGCTGATATAGGTGCCGATCACGATGCCCTGGCACAGGGTCGCCAGCAGTGAGCCGCCGATGAACGCCCAATCCCAGATGTGCCGTTTCTCGGGGCTGGCCTTGAAGCGGAACTCGAAGGCCACGCCGCGGAAGATCAGCCCTGCGAGCATGAAGATCAGCGGCAGGTACAGGGCCTCCAGGATCACCGAATAGGCCAGGGGAAAGGCGCCGTACAGCGCCGCGCCACCGAGGATCAGCCAGGTCTCGTTACCGTCCCACACCGGGGCCACGGTGTTCATCATCACGTCCCGCTCCCGGGCATCGGGGATCAGCGGAAAGAGGATCCCCAGCCCCAGGTCGAAGCCGTCCATGATCACGTACATCATCACCCCGAAGGCGATGATCACGCCCCAGATCAATGACAGGTCTATGCCTTGAATCGTCATGTTGGTTGCCCTTGTTTCAGAGGTGGTGGTCGCCGGTGGCGAAGGTCTCGGGGATGGCCGACAGCGGCCGGCGCGGAGTCGGCTCCTGGCCGGGCGCAGTGCTGGGCGGATGCTCGTGGTGGGGCTGCGGGCCCTTGCGCACCAGCTTCATCATGTAGCCGATGCCCACGGCGAACACCGAGAAGTAGATCACCACGAACAGCGCCAGGGAGATGCTCAGTTGCGCCACGCTGTGGTTGGAGGCGGCGTCGCTGGTGCGCAGCAGGCCGTACACCACCCAGGGCTGGCGCCCGACTTCGGTGGTGATCCAGCCCGCCAGCATGGCGATCAGGCCGGTGGGGCCCATCCACAGCACCAGGCGCAGGAACAGGCGGTTGCGGTACAGCGCGCCGTTGCGTCGCAGCAGCAGGCCCAGCAACCCGGTGAGGATCATCAACATGCCCAGGCCGGCCATGATGCGGAAGCTGAAGAACACGATGGCCGAGTTGGGACGGTCTTCCTTGGGGAAGCTCTTGAGCGCCGGGATCTGCTTATCCAGGCTGTGGGTCAGGATCAGGCTGCCCAGGTAGGGCACTTCCACGGCGTAGTCGGTTTTCTCGCCGTCCATGTTGGGAATGCCGAACAGCACCAGGGGCGAGGGTTCGCTGCCGTGGTTTTCCCAGTGGCCTTCGATGGCAGCGATCTTCGCCGGCTGGTGCTCCAGGGTGTTCAGGCCATGGGCGTCACCGACCACCGCCTGGATCGGTGCCACGATCAGCGCCATCCACAGCGCCATCGACAGCATCTTGCGCACCGGCGGCGTGTCGTTGCCCCGCAGCAGGTGCCAGGCGGCGCTCGATCCGACGAAGAACGCCGTGGCGACGAATGCGGCAATCGCCATGTGCATCAGGCGGAAGGGGAAGGACGGGTTGAAGACGATCGCCAGCCAGTCCATGGGCATGATCCGCCCATCGACGATGGAGAAGCCCTGGGGCGTCTGCATCCAGCTGTTGGAGGCGAGGATCCAGAAGGTCGAGATCAGGGTGCCGATGGCCACCATCACCGTGGCGAAAAAGTGCAGCCCGCGACCCACCCGGTTCCAGCCGAACAGCATGACCCCGAGAAAGCCCGCTTCGAGGAAGAACGCGGTCAGCACTTCATAGGTCAGCAGAGGGCCGGTGATACTCCCGGCGAAGTCCGAGAAGCGGCTCCAGTTGGTGCCGAACTCGTAGGCCATGACCAGCCCGGAAACCACGCCCATGCCGAAGTTGACGGCGAAAATCTTCGACCAGAAGTGGTACAGGTCCTTGTAGGTGCTGTTGTGGGTCTTGAGCCACAAGCCTTCGAGCACCGCCAGGAAACTGGCCAGGCCGATGGTGATGGCGGGAAAGATGATGTGGAACGAGACCGTGAACGCGAACTGGATGCGCGCCAGGTCGAGTGCCTGTAGATGAAACATGACGAAACCCTCGTAATGGCTGGGGGCCCGCGCAGGCGCCTTCCGGCCGCCGTGAACCCGGGTTCGCGGCGTACGGCAAAAGGCTGCGCGGGGTAGGCTGGAGCGGCGCCTTGGCCGCTCCGGCCGGGTCAAACGCCGACGGACTGGATCAGGTTGCTGGCCGCCGCCGGCTCCAGGCGGATGGCGATGAACTTGGAGGTCGGCGTGTAGGTGCGGTCGCCGTAGCTTTCCAGGGGCACCAGGGGGTTGGTCTCCGGGTAGTAGGCGGCCGACTGGCCGGCGGGAATGTCGTAGGCGATCAGGGTGAAACCGCTGACCCGGCGTTCCCGGCCGTCATCCCACAGCGACACGATGTCGACCTTCTGCCCCGGCTCGTAGCCCAGCCGGCGGATGTCGTCCTCGTTGGCGAACAGCACCTCGCGCATGCCGTAGACCCCGCGATAGCGGTCGTCCAGGCCATACAGGGTGGTGTTGTACTGGTCGTGGGAACGCATGGTCTGCAGGATCAGGTCGGGCTTGACCTTGAGCTTGCGCACCCCGGCGCTGACCAGGTGTTCCGGCAGCTCGCTGGGGATGAACCGCGCCTTGCCGGTGGCGGTGTTCCAGCGCCGTTGGCTGGCGTCGTTGCCCAGGTGGAAGCCGCCGGGGTTGAGCAGCTTGAGGTTGAAGTCGGAAAAACCGGGGATGGTGTCGGCGATCAGGTCGCGGATGCGCCCGTAGTCTTCGATCGCCCACAGCCAGTCGATGGGGTGCTGGCCCAGGGTGGCGTTGGCGATGCCGGCGATGATCGCCGGTTCCGAACGCAGGTGCGGCGACTTGGGTTTGAGCTGGCCGTGGGAGATATGCACCATGCTGAAGGTGTCTTCCACGGTGATGCCTTGCGGGCCGTTGGCCTGGATGTCGATATCGGTGCGGCCCAGGCACGGCAGGATCAGCGCCTCGCGCCCGGTCACCAGGTGGCTGCGGTTGAGCTTGGTGGCGATGTGCACGGTGAGCTCGCAGTTGCGCAGGGCAGCGTGGGTGCGCGGGGTGTCCGGGGTGGCCTGGGCAAAGTTGCCCCCCAGGCCGATGAACACCTTGGCCCGGCCCTGTTCCATGGCCGAGATCGCCATCACCGTGTTGTGCCCGTGCTCCCGGGGCGGCTTGAAGCCGAAGCGCGCCTCAAGGGCATCCAGCAGCTCGGTGGGCGCCAGTTCGTTGATGCCCATGGTGCGATCGCCCTGCACGTTGCTGTGGCCGCGCACCGGCGACAGGCCGGCGCCGGGACGGCCGATATTGCCCCGCAGCAACAGCACGTTGATCACTTCCTGGATGGTTGGCACCGAGTGGGTGTGCTGGGTCAGGCCCATGGCCCAGCACATGATCGCGCGCTTGGCCTTGCGGTACATGCGCGCGGCCAGCTCGATGTCGGCCAGGCTCAGGCCGGACTGCTCGACGATGTGGTTCCAGGACGTGGCATCGACTTCGGCCAGGTAGCTGTCCAGGCCCGAGGTGTGTTCGGCGATGAAGGCCCGGTCGAACACCGCTTCGCCATTGTTGGCCAGGGCTTCGCGCTCCCAGCGCAGGAGGAACTTGGCTATGCCGCGAAAGGCCGCCATGTCGCCGCCCAGGGCCGGGCGGAAGTAGGCCGAGGAGGTGGGCTCGGAGCCGTTGGTGAGCATCTCCAGCGGGTGCTGCGGATGCTGGAAACGCTCCAGGCCACGTTCCTTGAGCGGGTTGAAGCAGATCACCTGGGCACCGCGTTTCACCGCCTCGCGCAGTGGCTCGAGCATCCGCGGGTGGTTGGTGCCGGGGTTCTGGCCGATGACGAAGATCGCGTCGGCCTGTTCCAGGTCATGGAACACCACCGTGCCCTTGCCCACGCCGACGCTTTCGAACATACCCACGGCACTGGCCTCGTGGCACATGTTGGAGCAGTCGGGGAAGTTGTTGGTGCCATAGGCGCGCACGAACAGTTGGTACAGGTAGGCCGCCTCGTTGCTGGCCCGGCCGGAGGTGTAGAACTCCGCCTGGTTGGGCGAGTCCAGGCCCTTGAGGTGGCTGGCAATCAGGTCGAAGGCTTCGTCCCAGGTGGTTTCCACATAGCGGTCCTGGGTGGCGTCATAGCGCATGGGGTGGGTCAGGCGGCCCTGGTACTCGAGCCAGTAGTCGCTCTGCGCGGCCAGGGCCGAGACCGTGTATTTGTTGAAAAAGGCCGGGTTCACCAGGCGCCCGGTGGCTTCCCAGTTGACCGCCTTGGCGCCGTTCTCGCAGAACTTGACCATGCCGTTTTCCGGCGACTCGCCCCAGGCGCAGCCGGGGCAGTCGAAGCCGCCGTTCTGGTTGGTCTTGAGCATGGCGCGGATGTTCTTGAAGGCATTCTCGCTGCCCAGCCAGTTCTTGGTCACTGCGATCAGCGCCCCCCAACCGGCAGCGGCGCCCTTGTAGGGTTTGTATCGATCAACTTCGCTCATGATATTTCTCCAATACAGCGCACGCAGGCAACCGGCCGACATTGAATCGATGTCAGTGATTGTTTGACTGCACAGGCTAAATGCGGTTGTTGTGAACTTGTTTGAGTTCGGTATTGCTTATTGGCGTGGAGTAACTTTCAGGGCTCGTTATATGGGCCACGAATAAAGCCTATTCGTCACCCGTGGCCGCTGTCTAATCGCAATTAATGACCGGCTGATCGAAAGCCTCTATCACCGTTAAAAACCTATATATATCAAATGGTTGATTGTTTGTTTCGGTCTTTGTGGGAAGCGATTTGAGGAGCGATAGATTGTATTGATCAGCCAGTTGTTAATAGCGATTGGACGGGGCTTTTAATGGCTTTTAATCTTGCCGCCAATAACACCTTCTGCATGTGCTTGTGTGGAAGAACTTCAACTAATCGCGATGGATTCCCACCGTCGAAAGAGGCTCGGATGTCAGATCAGGTATTGCTCGATGGCTTCGCTCGGCGGGTCGACTATCTGCGCATGTCGGTGACCGACCGCTGCGATTTCCGCTGTGTGTATTGCATGGCCGAGGACATGCAGTTCCTGCCGCGCCAACGCATTCTTACCCTGGAAGAGCTGTACCAGCTGGCCGAACGTTTCGTGGCCCTGGGCACCCGCAAGATCCGCCTCACTGGCGGCGAGCCGCTGATCCGCCCCGGGGTGGTCCAGCTGTGCCGGGACATTGCCCGGCTGCCCGGGCTGCGGGAGCTGTGCATGACCACCAACGGCTCGCAACTGGGCAAGCTGGCCGCGCCGCTGTTCGACGCCGGGGTCAAGCGCCTGAACATCAGCCTCGACAGCCTGGACCCGACCCTGTTTCGGCAGCTGACCCGCACCGGCGAGCTGGGCCAGGTGGTTGCCGGCATCGACGCGGCGATTGCCGCCGGCTTTGAGCGCACCAAGCTCAACTGTGTGGTGATGAAGGGGCGCAACGACCAGCAGATCAACGAACTGGTGGCCTTTGCCATCGACCGCGGCCTGGACATCTCCTTTATCGAGGAAATGCCCCTGGGCACCATCAGCGAACACAGCCGCAGCGATGCGTTCTTTTCCAGTGCCCGGGTTCGCGAGCGGATCGCCGAGCGCTACACCCTGATCGAGTCCGCCGAGTCGACCCAGGGCCCGTCGCGCTACTGGCGCCTGGCCGAGGCGCCGCACATTCGCCTGGGGTTCATCTCGCCCCACAGCCACAACTTCTGCGGCACCTGCAACCGCGTGCGCCTGACCGTCGAAGGCCGCTTGCTGCTGTGCCTGGGCAACGAGCACTCGGTGGACCTCAAGGCCGTGCTGCGCGCTCACCCCGGCGATACCGGGCGCCTGCAGCGGGCCATAGTCGAGGCGATGAAGCTCAAGCCCTACAGCCATCACTTCGAACTCAACGACGAGGTGCAGGTGGTGCGCTTCATGAACATGACCGGCGGCTGAACCGCTGCTCATCACGGCTTTTCATTGTGCAAAGGTTCTACCCCGATGATCGTCAGATCCAAACCCAACCTGATCAGCGTGCTGATTTCCCTCAAGGGGTCGATTGCCAAGCGCATCGCCCTGCGCAGCCTGCTGGTGACCCTGCTGGCCTCGGCCATCGTGCTGATCGAGACCTTGCACCCGGCGTATTTCTCCAAGGTCAATGCCACCCCGTTCACCTTGCTCGGCCTGTCGCTGTCGATCTTCATGAGCTTTCGCAACAACGCCTGCTACGACCGCTGGTACGAAGCGCGCAAGGCCCTGGGCACGGTGGTGACCGAGGTGCGCTCGATGATCCGCGAAACCCAGGTGCTTGAAGACACCCGGGCGCGCAGCGCGATCCTGCGTGACCTGTGCGGTTTCGCCCATGCCCTCAAGGCCCGGCTGCGCCGCGAAGATGAACTGAGCGCTGCCGAAACCTGGCTCAGCCAGTTGCCGCCGGCAAGCACCAGCAACCTGCCGGACAGCCTGCTGCGCCAGATCGCGCGCCAGTGTTCGGACCAGGCCCAGGCGGGGCGGCTCAGCGAATGGCGCTACCTGCTGCTGGCCAATCAACTGGCGGCCATCACCGGCGCGCAATCCACCTGCGAGCGGATCAAGGCCACGCCGCTGCCGTTTCCCTACACGTTGCTGCTGCACCGCACCAGCTACATGTTCTGCATTCTCCTGCCCTTTGCCATGGCCGAGCCCCTGGGCTGGCTGACGCCGATCTTCACCGCCATCGTCAGCTACACCTTCTTCGGCCTGGACGCCATTGGCGACGAGCTGGAAGACCCCTTCGGCCACGACGAGAACGACCTGCCGCTGAGCGCCATCGTGCGCAACATCGAGCGCGAGATTCTCGAAGCCCTGGGGCCACCGAACTGCCGCCGGCGCTGGAGCCGGTGGACTATGTCCTGAGCTGATCCACTGTTGTTATCCGAGGTTTTACATGAATGAACTCACTCACCTGGACGACCAGGGCCGGGCCAGCATGGTGGATGTCACCTGCAAGGCCGCTACCGAGCGCGAGGCCCAGGCTCGGGCCTGGGTGCGCATGCTCCCGGCCACCCTGCAACTGATCCAGGACCAGGGCCATCCCAAGGGCGATGTGTTCGCCGTGGCGCGCATCGCCGGGATCATGGCGGCAAAGAAGACCCACGAACTGATCCCCCTGTGCCACCCGTTGCTGCTCACCGGGATCCACATCGAACTACGGGCACTGCCGCCGGACCGGGTGCAGATCACCAGTTGCTGCCGGCTCAACGGCGCCACCGGGGTCGAGCTGGAAGCCATGACCGCCGCCAGCGTGGCGGCGCTGACGATCTATGACATGTGCAAGGCGGTGGACCGCGCCATGGTCATCGAAGGGCTGCACCTGCTGAAGAAGCAGGGCGGCAAGTCCGGCACCTTTATCGCAGGAGAGGCCCGATGATTCTGGTCAACTACTTTGCCCGCTACCGTGAGCAACTGGGCTGCGGTGGCGAGAAACTGCCCCTGGATGCCAGCCTGCGCACCGTCGAGGACCTGCGCCAGCGGCTGATGGCCCGGGGTGAAACCTGGGCGCAGGTGCTGGGGGAGAACAGCCTGATGTGCGCGCTGAACCAGGAGCTGTGCAAGCTTGATGCGGCCATCGAGGACTTCGATGAAATCGCCTTCTTTCCGCAAGTGACCGGAGGCTGAGCATGAGCATCCAGGTGCAGACCCAGGCGTTGAGCCTCGACCAGCTGAATGCCGGCTTGCAGGCCGGCGACGCCAGCGTCGGCGGCGTGGTGACATTTGTCGGTTATGTGCGCGATCTCAACCTGGGGGAGGCGGTGCACAGCCTGTTTCTTGAACACTACCCGGGCATGACCGAGCGCTCGCTGCAGCGCATCGTGGAGCAGGCCCAGGCGCGCTGGCCGCTGAACCGGGTGAGCCTGGTGCACCGGGTGGGGTTGCTGCAGGTGGGTGAGCCCATCGTCTTTGTCGGGGTGGCCAGCGCCCATCGCCAAGCGGCCTTCGAGGCTTGCGCCTTCATCATGGATTACCTCAAGACCCGCGCCCCGTTCTGGAAACGCGAAGTCACCCCGGCCGGCGAACGCTGGATCGACGGCCGCGAGAGCGACCGGCAGGCGGCCGAACGTTGGGGTGTAGAACGTTGAGCTTATGCCGCTGACAGAGGCTTGAGGGAAGGGGCTAACCACGCCGGATGCATGTCATCCGGCGTGGTGCATTTACACCGGGCTGTAGATCCGTGGGGCGTTGCGGTGGGGGACGTGGATCAGGTTCAGGCGATGCTTGTTGGCCCATTGCACGGTGAGTGCGGTCGGCGCCGATAGGCTGACCAGGGTGCCGAGGCGGGCGCGCACGGCCTTGTGGATCAGTTCCAGGCTGCAACGGCTGGTGACCACGGTAAAGCCCTGGCTGCCATCGATCCCGGCCTGCAGCAGCGCGCCAATCAGCTTGTCCAGGGCGTTGTGGCGGCCGATGTCTTCCTGGCACAGGCGCACCTCGCCCTGTTCGTCGAAGTACAGCGCCGCATGCAGGGCACCGCTGCTGCGGGCCATGTGCTGGGCCTGTTCGATGCGCTCGCGCAGGCCCTGCAGGTGTTCGGCAGGTGGCAGGGCCGCGGGTTCGAGGATCTGCAGTTGCGGCAGCGCCTGTTCCAGGGCCTCCACTCCGCACAGGCCACAGCCGCTGGTGCCGGCCATTTGCCGGCGATGGTCCTTGAGCGCCCAGAACGCCCGGCTGGAAATTTCCACGTCGGCCTGGCAGGCCTGGGGGAAGTGGCTGAGGCGGATGTCGTAGATTTCGCCGAGGTCATTGACGATGTCGTTGGTGATGCTGAAGCCGCGAATGAAGTCTTCCAGGTTGCCCGGAGACACCATCATCACCGCCTGGCTCAGGCCGTTGTAGGTGATCGCCAGGGCGATCTCGGCGGCCAGCGGCGCCTCGGCCATGGGGCCGTCGGCGCTGTACTCGCGATAGGACACCCGCTGCGGCGCCGGCGCCGGCGCATTGGCCTCGGGTTGTTGCTCCGTTTGTTCGATCCGGCAAACCATGACCACACCTCGTTGCATTCGATTTGCCCAGGGCCATGGGCGGCCCTGGGGCATTGATTCACTCTTTGATCGCAAACAGCTTCTTGGCTTCGGCGAAGCACTTTTCGGCAATCGCCGAGCGCGGCTCGGTCTTGCGCATCACCAGCCCCAGTGGCGCCAGCACGCTGGCATCCGGCAGTTGGATAAAGGCCAGGTTCTCGATGGGCGAATTCAGGCCGCTGTCCAGGGGCATGATCGAGCAGCAGAAGCCTTCGTGGATCGCCTGGAACAGCTGGTAGGTGGAGTCACTTTCCAGGATCGGCTGCGGGTTCAGGCCGCGGCTGCGAAAGCTCAAGTCGATGGACTTGCGATAGTGCATGCCGGTGCTGAGCATGCCCAGCGGCAGTTCGGCGGCGTCCTCCCAGCTCATCTCGGTGCCTTCGAAATGAAAGTGCCGGGTGTCGTAGAGCAGGCCGACCCGGGTCTCGCCGATCTCGAAGAAGTCCAGGTAGTTGGGGTTGACGTGGTCCAGGTAGCAGACCCCCAGGTCCAGCTGGTTGTTGCCGATGTCCTCGATGATCCGGTCGGAGCTCATGGACGACAGGCTGAACTGCAGTTCCGGGAAGCTCGACGATAGCTGTTGCACGTAGCTGATGGGGTTGAAGCCGCTCAGCGGTACCAGCCCCAGGCGCAGCTTGCCCACCAGTTGCCCGCGGCAGGCAGCGGCTTCGGCGAACAGCCCGTCATGGGCTGCCAGCAGGGTCTTGGCCCAGGCCAGCACCCGCTCGCCGGCTTCGGTGAAGCCTTCGAAGCGCTGGCCACGGGTGACCAGGATCAGGTCCAGTTCATCCTCAAGATTGCGCAGGCGCATGGACAGGGTCGGCTGGGTGATATGGCAGCGCGCGGAGGCCTGGCCAAAGTGCCGGGTCTGCTCCAGGGCGATCAGAAACTTGAGTTGCTTGATGTCCACGGTGGCACCTGTTGTGGGAAAAGTCGGGTTCAGTAATAACGCAGGTGTTGCGCCCATGAAAAGGCCTGGGGCCTTGCCCGGTCGCGCCCTTGGGCACCTCCGGCGGTGTTCAGGCCAGGGGCTTGGGGCCTGCTTCAGACAGTAGTTCAGGGGTATTGAAGTTGCTCAGCCGCGGATCGTCCGCGGCGCAGGGCAGGGGCCTCAGCCCATGGGCGGCCAGGGCCCGCAGCAGGCTGCGCTCGCCGTTGTCCCAGGCCTGGCGCAGGTCGCCCAGCAGCGCCGTGGGGATCAGGCTGAACATGGGTTGCCATTGCCCGGCCTGCTGCACCATCACCGGCCTGGCGTCGTTGCCGCGGGCATCCAGCAGGGCCTGGATCAGCGCCGCGTCGATCTGCGGCGCATCGCAGGCCAGCACCAGCAACCAGGGGTGGCGGGCCGTTGCGAGGCCGGCCAGGACTCCGGCCAGGGGCCCGGGGAAATCCTTCTGCCCGTCCTCCACCAAGCGGTCGGCATAGGCCCGGTAGCGCTCGGCGTTGCGGTTGCAGGAAATGATCAGGTCATCGCTCAAGGGCCGCACCACCGCCTGCACATGGGCAATCAGCGGCTGGCCGCGCCAGGCCACCAGGCCCTTGTCCTGGCCGCCCATGCGCGAGCCGCGGCCACCGGCCAGCAGCAGGATCGAGCAGGGCAGGGAACAGGCGGGGGCGGGCTGGGTCGGGGTCATGGCAGGACGCATATCAAGTAGGTGGCGCAAACGATGGCATTGTCCTTCGGGTACGTCCAATCGGAAGTGTTGAATGGCCGATTGACGGGCTTTATCGGCCCCCTGGCAGGGCCCGGCAGGATGATAGAGCGCATCGATAATCCGGTCAGCCAGAACGATTAGACAGCCGCGTCGGCGGGCCTTTAGCCTGGGTTCATGATTTTTAGCCTGCCGGTCGGAGAATGACATGAGCGTGAAGTCGGATGCGTTGTTTGTACCCTTGAACATGGCCGTGCTGACGGTCAGCGATACCCGGGAATATGCCACTGACACCTCCGGGCAACTGCTGGTCAGCCGCCTGCTGGAGGCCGGCCACAGCCTGGCCGAGCGCAACCTGCTCAAGGATGACCTGTACAAGATCCGCGCCCAGGTGGCGGCCTGGATCGCCGACGAGCGCATCCAGGTGGTGCTGATCACCGGTGGCACCGGCTTTACCGGCCGCGACAGCACCCCGGAAGCCGTGGGCTGCCTGCTGGACAAGCACATCGACGGTTTCGGCGAGCTGTTTCGCGCCATCTCGATTCTCGATATCGGCACCTCCACGGTGCAGAGCCGGGCCCTGGCCGGGCTGGCCAACGGCACCCTGGTGTGCTGCCTGCCGGGCTCCACCGGGGCCTGCCGCACCGCCTGGGAAGGCATCCTCGCCGAGCAGCTGGATGCCCGACACCGGCCATGCAACTTCGTGCCGCACCTCAAGCCGGTGCAGGCCTGCGAGAGCCGGGGATGAGCCAGAACCCACTGATGCCGGTGGAAGAGGCATTGGCCAGCCTGCTGGCCATGGCCGACGCCCAGCGCCTGCCGGAGAGCGAAACCCTGGCCGTGGATCAGGCTCGGCAACGGGTGCTGGCCACCGACCTGGTGGCGACCCTGGACCTGCCGCCCTGGCCCAACAGTGCCATGGACGGCTACGCCCTGAACCTGCAGCACTGGGACGGTGCACCGTTGCCGGTAGCGCAGACCGTGTTCGCCGGGCAGCCCGGTGCGCCCCTGCAACCGGGCAGCTGTGCGCGGATCTTCACCGGCGCCCCGGTGCCCGAAGGCGCCGACTGCGTCGAGATGCAAGAGAACGTCGAGCTGCTGGAAGACGGCCGGGTGCGTTTTACCCAGGCCCTGAAAACGGGACAGAACATTCGCCCCCAGGGCCAGGAGAACCGCGCCGGCGAGGTGTTGCTGCAGGCCGGCAAGCGCCTCGGCCCCTTCGAACTGGCGGTGGCCGCCGCCCAGGGCTGCACCGAGTTGCAGGTGGTGCGCCGCCCGCGCGTGGCGCTGCTGTCCACCGGCGATGAATTGCTGGAGCCGGGCACGCCCATGCGCCCCGGCTGCATCTACAACAGCAACCGTACCCTGCTCAGGCACTGGCTGGACGCCCTGGGCTGCGAGGTGATCGACGCCGGGATCCTGCCCGACCGGCCGCAGCACACCCGCCTCAGGCTGGAGCAGTTGCAGCATGGCGCGGACCTGATCCTGACCACCGGCGGCGTTTCCGCCGGGGATGCCGACTGCCTCGGGCAGGTGCTCAGGGACAGTGGCCGGCCGCTGTTCTGGAAACTCGCCATCAAGCCCGGCAAGCCCCTGACCGTGGGTTACTTCGGACAGGTGCCGGTGATCGGCCTGCCGGGCAACCCGGCCTCGGCACTGGTGACCTTCGGCCTGTTGGCCCGGGCCTACCTGCTGCGGCTGCAGGGGGTACAGGAGGTGGCGCCGCTGAGCGTCGAGGTGCCTGTGGCCTTCGCTTGGCCCAAGGCCGGCAAGCGCCGCGAGTACCTGCGAGCGCGCCTGGAGAACGGCCGCGCCGTGCTTTATCCGAACCAGAGTTCCGGGGTGTTGCTGGGGGCTTCCTGGGCCGATGGCCTGGTGGAAATCGTCGAGGGCCGGACCTTGCAGGCAGGGGATCGGGCGCCCTTCATTCCTTTCAGCGAGCTGTTCTAGATCTTCCAGTGCCGGGCGCTCTTGGCCAGGCGCTGGTGCATCTCGCCGAGGGTCGCGGCCAGTTGCCGGGTCAGCAGCCGGTAACCATCCAGGGCCGAATACACCGGGGCCTCCAGAGCGTTTTCGGGGTGGCCTTCCACGGATTTCTCCAGGCGCTGGGTGACCCCCGATTGCAGGGCCCGGGCCATGCCGATCAGTTGGACGCGGATCTGCCGGTGCTCTGCCTTGAGCGCCAGTTGCATCTGCGCCATGGCCTGCGGGTCGCTGGCATCGGGGCGGGTGTTGCCGAGGATCTCCAGGGTGCTGATGCACATGCGCAGGTTGCGCTGGATGGCGTCCAGCTCGGTCATGGAAATCCGTACTTCCTTGGACACCGAAGGCATCAGCGAACGCAGTTGCAGCATGGCGCTGTTGACCCGGCCCAGGAGCTTGAGGTGCTCGTCGTCGGTCACCGACTGGCCCTTGATGATCCGCCCGTACAACTGCGCGCAGTCGCGCAGGGCGCTGGCCAGGTTGTAGCGCCAGGAGTACACCGCATACAGCGGAATGGCGAAGGAAAACGCCAGGGCCAGGGCAATGCCGATGAGGATGTCCACCGCCCGCCACAGGCCGTCGCTGACCTGGTTGTCACCGTGGCCGGCGACGATGAACACGGTGATCGCCGCCAGCAGCGCGGTGTAGCCGCCCTTGCCGATGGCGTGATAGGAAAAGTAGCCGCACACCACCGACATGCCCAGGTAGGTCAGCCAGGGGTGGCCGAAGTAGGCCTGCTGCACCACCAGCACCAGCCCGACCCCGGCGCCCACCAGGGTGCCGATGGCCCGTTCCGCGGCCTTCTTGCCGATGTTGCCGTGGTGCTGCAGGCCACCGATCACCACCAGCATGGTCACCGAGGCCCACTCGCCATGGGGCAGGTTGAGGCCGGTGGTCAGGAGGATGGTGGCGATCAGGCCGAGGGCGACCCGCACCGCGTGGATCAGCCGGGCGTGACGGTAGCGCCGGTACGGGTCGAGCACGGGACGCAGCAGGCGGCGCAGCAAAGGTGGCAGGGTGATGCCCCGCAGGTGTTTTAACGGGCCCAGATCGGTTCCTCCGGTTGGCGGCAGGGGCCGGGCGTTCGCGCCAGGGCGAACGCTCGGGGCTCCCTCAGAAAATGTAGTCGGTGGTCAGGAAGCTCGACTCGCGATTACGGATGATGTCGCTGATCAATTGCTTGTTGCGCTCCTGGAACTTGGTCGCCACCAGGGTGCGGATCGAGAAGGTGCGCAGTGCGTCATGTACCGACAGCGTACCCTCGGCGGAGTTCTTGCGGCCGTTGAAGGGGAAGGTATCCGGGCCGCGCTGGCACTGGGCGTTGATATTGATCCGCCCGACCTGGTTGGCAAAGGCGTCCACCAGCCGGCCGATTTCGGCCGGGTCGCTGCCGAACAGGCTCAGTTGCTGGCCGAAGTCCGATTCCAGGACATAGTCGATCACGGTGTCCAGGTCGCGGTAGGGCACGATGGGCACCACCGGGCCGAACTGCTCCTCGTGGTAGACGCGCATCTGCGGGGTCACCGGGTACAGCACCGCCGGGTAGAAGAACGAAGCCCGGGCCTCGCCGCCGTGGGCGTTCACCACCTTGGCGCCGTGGGCCTGGGCGTCGGCCACCAGGGCGTGCAGGTAGTCGACCTTGGTGTTCTCCGGCAGCGGCGTCAGGGCCACCCCCGGTTCCCAGGGCATGCCCGGCTTGAGGCCTTGCAGCTTGGCGTTGAACTGCTCGATGAAGCGTTCCACCACGGCTTCGTGGACGAACAGGATCTTCAGCGCGGTGCAGCGCTGGCCGTTGAACGACAGGGAGCCGGTGAGGGCTTCGCTGACCGCGTTGTCCAGGTCGGCATCGGGCAGCACGATCCCCGGGTTCTTCGCGTCCAGGCCCAGGGCCGCGCGCAGGCGGTGGGGCTTGGGGTGGAGTTTCTTCAGGTCGCTGGCGGCCTTGTTGGTGCCGATGAAGGCAAAGATGTCGATCTTGCCGCTGGCCATCAGCGCGCTGACGGTCTCGCGGCCGCTGCCGTAGATGACGTTGATCACCCCGGCCGGGAAGCTGTCGCGGAAGGCTTCGAGCAGCGGGCGGATCAGCAGCACGCCGAGCTTGGCCGGCTTGAATACCACGGTGTTGCCCATGATCAGCGCCGGGATCAGGGTGGTGAAGGTCTCGTTCAGCGGGTAGTTGTAGGGGCCCATGCACAGGGCCACGCCCAGGGGCACGCGGCGGATCTGGCCGAGGGTGTCCTGTTCCAGTTCGAAGCGGCTGGAGCGCCGGTCCAGTTCCTTCAGCGCGCCGATGGTGTCGACGATGTAGTCGCAGGTGCGATCGAACTCTTTCTCCGAGTCCTTGAGGTTCTTGCCGATTTCCCACATCAGCAACTTGACCACCGCCGTGCGCTGCTCGCGCATGCGCGCCAGGAAGGCTTCCACGTGCTGGATGCGCTCGGCCACGCGCATCGTTGGCCAGGCGCCCTGGCCGCGATCGTAGGCGCGCACCGCGGCGTCCAGGGCGGTGAGGGCGGTGTCGGCGTCCAGCAGCGGGGTGCTGCCGAGAATCACCTGGGTATCGCCGTCGGCGCCGCTCAGGTAGATCGGGCTGCGGACCTGGGCCAGGGGGCCGTTCCAGGTGCGCAGTTCACCGTCCACCAGGTAGTCGCGCTGCTCCACCGGGTCGGGCAGGCGAAAGGCTTCGGGGATGTCGGCGGCGGCAGGAAACAGGTGGCTCAATAGATTGGCTGTGGTCATGACTCTACCCCGTGTTGGAAATGGCTCCGGCGCGGTGACAGCGACGGCATCGCTCCATGGTTTATACGCCTTAATGGCCCGGCGCTTTAGCGGTTTTTCCACCGGGCGCCCGAGCGCGACGGCCCGCGGCGCCCCTGTGCGGGCCCGCGGCGCGTCAGCGGTCGTGGTTCGAGATTAAACGTTTCAGCCGCTGCCCAGCAACTGCCGGATCAAGCTCGGGGTGCTGCCGGTCCAGCGCTTGAATGACCGGCGGAAGTTGGCCGGGTCATTGAAGTTCAGGTACTCGGCCACCGCCTCGTTGCTCCAGCCCTTGATCTGGTACAGGTACAGCGCCACGTGCTTGTGCACCCGGTCCACCTGTTGTTGGTAGCCGCTGTGGTGCTTGCTCAGCTTGCGCTTGAGGGTGGCCGGGCTCATGGCGAAATCCTGGGCCGCCTGCTCCAGGCTCGGGGTGTGGCGTACCTGGGTTTTCAGGTAGCGGTACAGGGTGTCGAGGAAACTGCTGGCAAACCCCAGTTGGCGCAGGTGCTCGCCGGCCTCCAGGCGCGCCACCTGGCCGGCGGTGGCCGAGGCCCCGGGCCAGGGCCGGGTCAGGTATTGCCGGGGGATGCGCATCAGGTCCAGGGGCCGCTGGAACTGGGTCTGTTCCCCCAGGTGCACCCAGTACTGCTCGACGTAGCGCGGCTCGCTGTGGCTGAAGCTGCATTCCCAGGGCAGGCGCTGGCCGGCCAGCCACTGACTCATGGCCACCAGCGAGGTCATGCTGGCTTCCAGGAGGAACCGCCAGTGCTCGCCGGCGCCGCAGCTGTCCAGCCAGTAGCAGTAGGCGTGGTGCTCGTCCAGCACCAGGCGCGGGCTGGCCAGGGGGCTGAGCAGCGCCTGCTGCTGCACCAGGGCGTCCAGGGCCTGGTGCAGGTTCTGCGCATGGCGCAGGGCATGGCTGGCGGCGCCGTAGTGCCCGGGCAGCAGGCGCTGGCCAAACAGGAAACTGCTGTCGTCGGCATCCAGCAGGCGCCGGCCGTTGCCGATCAGCGCCAGGAACTGCTGCGGGCTGAGGCGGGTCTGGCCGGCCAGGATGTCCTCGTGGAACAGCCCGGTGCCGCGCAGCAGGCGGTGGCTGTCGATGTCCCGGGACAGCGCCAGGTCGATCAGCGCCGCCGGTTGATAGTGCCCGGGGATAAACCGCGTATCGGCTTCGTACCAGCTGGTCTTCACGGTCATGACGGCGCCTCAGGCGGTTTTTGCCAGGGGCTGCTTGGCCCGGGCCAGGGCCAGGTTGAGGCGCTTGAGCAGCCCCTCCGGGGTTTCCTCCAGGGCCATCACCACCGCAGTGCTGGCCGCCAGGTGCAGGCGCTCGCCGTGTTGTCGGGTCTTGTGTGCCAGGCCCTGCACCGCCTGTTGCAGCTCCAGGGCCAGCAGCCGTGCCTGGCTTTCCCCGGTGTTGGGCAGCAGCACCACGAAGCGGTCGCCGGCCAGCCGGCACAGCAGGTCCTGGCGCCGCAGGTTGAGCAGCAGCACATGGCTCAGGGCCTGCAGCACCGCATCGCCTTCGGCATGGCCGTAGTCCTGGTTGATCGCCGCGAAGTGGTCCAGGTCCAGGGCCAGCAGCGACAGCGGCTGCTGCTGGCGGCGGCTGTCTTGCAGGCTGCTGGCCAGCTCGCGCTTGAGGTAGTCGGCGCCGGCCAGGGGGGTGAGCTTGTCGAACTGGCGATGCTCGCGAAACAGTCGCTCCTTCTTTTCCATCTGCGCGCTGATGGCCAGCTGTTCGCGGTGCCAGTGGTAGATGCCGATGGTCAGCAGGATCATGCCGATGGGCATCGGCCCGGACTCCAGCCAGTGGTCCCAGGTGATGCTGTCGGGCAGGCGGATGAACTCGTCGAGGCTGTCGATCCACCAGGAAAAGAAAATGCAGCTCAGGCCCAGGGCCAGGTAGTTGGTGACCCGCCCGGCGGGGCGGCTCTTGAGCACCAGCCCGAGCCAGACCAGGGCCAGGAGCGCCGAGCCGCCTTCGCCGATGATGTCCAGCCACTGCCACTCGCTGACCGATTTCAGGCTGCCGCAGGCCAGGTGCAGCAGCAGCCCGGCATTGGCCGCCAGCAACAGCGCGGCGAGTTTCCAGCGGTGGGGTTTGAGCACGGAGAACATGGCCGCGATCCTTTTTGCCAGGAGTGAGAGGGCGCCAGCACAGCAGATGTTTTTGACAGTGGGGTGACGCTGGGGAAACCCGGCGTGAGGTCGAATCAGCTCACGGCGAACGCGTTTTTTTTCGGCCCGCAGGAGCCGGCTTGCCGGCGAAGGGGCCCGCAAGACCTGCGCCCGACGGGGGATGGCTTTCGCGGGTAAGCCCGCTCCTACGGGGCGGCGGGTGCACCACGGATCTGTAGGAGCCGGCTTGCCGGCGAAGAGGCCCGCAAGACCTGCGCCCGACGGGGAATGGCGTTCGCGGGCAAGCCCGCTCCTACGGGGCGGCGGACGCACCACGGATCTGTAGGAGCCGGCTTGCCGGCGAAGAGGCCCGCAAGACCTGCGCCTGGCGGGGGATAGGGGTCAATTCAGCTCATTTGCCGGGGCGAAAGCCGGGCAATGGGGCGTTTTGGCCCGTTGCCGCCCAGGCCTGTCACAGAACCGTCATTCGCCGACCCTAGCGTGCCCTCCCAGTTGCCGGGCCTCTTGCCCGGCGTTAGCGGACTCTTGGGGGAGGACCAACATGTACAAGCGCAGCAGTCCCGGGCTTGTCAGCTTTACCTTGACCGCGCTGGCCATGGCCATCGCCAGTGAACGCTTGAGCGCTGCGGAACCTGCGGCCACCGAGCATGTGGAAGTGGTGGGCCAGGCCGCCAGCATCGACCAGGCGCTCAAGGAGCAGCGGCGCTCGGACAGCATCGAAAGCGTGGTGCACGCCGACGGCGTGGCCCAATTGCCGGACCAGAACGTCGCCGAGGCGGCGCAGCGCCTGCCGGGCATCAGCATCGAGCGCGACCAGGGCGAAGGGCGCTTTGTCAGCGTGCGCGGCCTGGGCCCGGACCTCAACAGCGTGACCATCAACGGCACCCTGGTGCCCTCGCCGGAAAGCGCCCGCCGAGCCGTGGCCCTGGATGTACTGCCCTCGGAACTGGTGCAGTCGCTGTCAGTGATCAAGACCCTGACCCCAGACATGGACGCCAACTCCCTGGGCGGCACCGTGGATGTGAAAAGCCTCTCGGCCTTCGACCACAAGGGCCTGTTCTACACCGGCAGCAGCGAGGCCAGCTACGACCAGAACACCCGCCAGACCAGCCCGAAATTCTCCGGAGCGGCGAGCAACCGCTTCAGCCTCGGCGACGGCGTCGACAACTTCGGCGTGGCCGCGGCCCTGAGCTGGCAGAAGCGCGATTTCGGCTCCGACAACGTCGAGACCGGTGGCGCCTGGGACTTCGAACAAGGCGCCAAGCTGCAGGAATTCGAGCAGCGCGACTACGCCATCAGCCGCGAGCGCGCCGGTGGCGGCCTGAACTTCGACTACAAGCCCGACGACAGCAGCAGCTACTACCTGCGCACCCTGTACAGCCGCTACAAGGACAGCGAGACCCGCAACTCCACCAGCATCGAGTTCGCCGATCCCCTGGCGGCCGGCGAGCGCGGCGACGCCGAAGCCTCGCGCAAGCTCAAGCAGCGCGAGGAAACCCAGGATATCCAGTCCTACGTGTTCGGCGGCGAGCGCCAGCTCGGCCTGTGGACCCTCAGCGGCCAGACCGGCTACAGCCGTTCCAGCGAAGACAGCCCGGCGCATATCGCCGGGGCCACCTTCAAGGGCAACAGCGATTTTTCCGACAGCGGCTTCTACGACAACGGCAAGCCGCGCCCGGTGATCGGCGCCGGTTTCTATGACCCGGCCAACTTCACCCTGGACAAGGTCGACTGGGAAAAGCAGAACACCACCGACACCGAGAAGAACCTGCGCCTGGACCTGGCCCGGGACTATGACCTGAGTGGCTACGCCGCGCAGTTCAAGTTCGGCGGCAAAGTCAGCCGGCGCAACAAGGACAACGACCTGGAAGCCTGGGTCTACAAGGACTTCGACACCCTGGGCTTTACCGACCAGCAGCTCAACCTCGGGCAGTTCCAGAAGGGCAACGTGGACTATTCCCTTGGCCGCTTCGGCCCGGGCATCAGTGGCGGCGCCATCAAGCAACTGATCGGCGGCCTGAATCAGGCGGCCTTCTACGACGAGGAAGAATCCCGGGTCAACGACTTCAAGATCCGCGAAGACATCAACGCCGGCTACTTCATGAACACCCTGGACATCGACGACTGGCGCTTCATCGCCGGCCTGCGCTACGAGGGTACCGAGTTCGAGGCCAAGGGCACCGGGGTCACCGACGGCGCCTTTACCGCCACCGACACCCAACGCCGCTACCAGCACTGGCTGCCGGGGCTGCATGCGCGCTACCAGCTGGACAAGAACACCCAGGTCCGCGCGGCCTGGACCAAGAGCGTGGTGCGCCCGACCTTCGGCCAACTGGCCCCGGGCTTTGTCATCGACGGCGACGAGGCGACCTTCGGCAACCCCGACCTCAAGCCCCTGGAGTCGAGCAACCTGGACCTGGGCATCGAGCACTACATGGGCCATGCCGGCACCGTCTCGGCCTTCGTTTTCTACAAGGACATCCAGAACTTCGTCTACAACACCGACCTGGCCGGCACCGGCGCCTGGAGCGGGTTCTCCGAGGCGCACACCTTCGCCAACGGCGACAGCGCCAAGCTGTACGGCCTGGAACTGGCCTATTCGCAGAAATTCGACTGGCTGCCGGCGCCGTGGAACGGCCTGCTGTTGGGCGCCAACAGCACCTTCAGCCGCTCCAGTGCGAGCATCGAGGGCTTCGACCAGAAGGCCGGGGTCAACCGCAAGCGCGACATCGACCTGCCCAACCAGTCGGACACCGTGGGCAACCTGATGCTCGGTTGGGAAGACGACAAGCTCAGCCTGCGCCTGTCGGCCAACTACAAATCGGCCTACCTGTTTGAGCTGGCCTCCATCAGCGACAAGGCCCACGACCTGCATGTGGATGCCCAGACCTTCGTCGATTTCAGCGCCAAGTACTCCCTGACCAAGAACCTGCAACTGAGCTTCGAGGCGCAGAACCTCACCGACCAGCCGTACTTCGTCTACACCGGCAACCGCTCTTACAACGCCCAGTACGAGGAATACGGCCCGACCTACAAGCTCGGCCTGACCTTCACCCATTTCTAAGTAGCGGGCCCTTGCCCGACCGCACACCCAAGGATTGTGATGAGCACTGTATCGACCGCAAGAAATGGCCTGCTGGCCCTGTGCATTGGCTTGACCTGTGGCGCCGCCCTGGCTGCCCCCAGCATGCCCGGCCTGAACCTCAAGCCCTGGGCCGAGCAGACCCCGGGCGTTACCGGCCTGGGTTTCGTGCCCGCCGGCACAGGCGCCGACCGGCTGCTGGCCAGCGAGCGCGAAGGCCTGTTGCTGGTGGACGAACAGGGCCGCCAGCTGGCCCGCTTCAAGGGCTCGTTCAACGGCCTGGACAGCCGCGCCGCCGGTGGGCAACTGCTGGTGGCCAGCCTCGACAACCAGCGCCAGCAGGCACTGCTGGTGAGCCTCGACCCGGCCAGCCGCACCTGGGGCCAGCCGTTGTACCTGCCCACTCGGGACTACCCGGTCAACGGCCTGTGCCTGTACCGCGACGAGGCCAGCAACCTGTTCCTGTTCCTGGTGGGCGAGGAGGGCAAGGGCGAGCAGTGGCTGGTGGGCCACGGCGCGCAACTGAGCGCCGAGCCGCAGCGGGTACGTGGCCTGCCCCTGCCGCCGGAGGCCAAGTTCTGCCAGGTGGACGACGCCGCCCAGCAACTGCTGGTCAATGAACAGAATGTCGGCTGGTGGGCCTACCCGGCCCATGCCGAAGCCGACACCGCGCGCCAGCCGGTGGCCCTGCGCGCGCCCTTTGGCGACATCAGGAAAAGCGCCGGGGCCATGGCCCTGGTGCCGGGCGGGGTGCTGGGCCTGGACCCGAAGGCCGCGCAACTGCATCTCTATCAGCAGCAGGAAAAAGGCTGGGTGGCCCAGGCCACGTTGCCCCTGGCCGGCCTCAAGGAACCGGAAAACATCGCCCTGCGCGCCAGCGACAAAGGCCTGCAGGTCTTGCTGCGCGATGACGAGGACGGGCGCCTGTACCAGGGCCAGTTGAACTGGCAGGCCACCCCGGTGGCCCTGCCGCCGGTATTGCCCACCGTACAGGCGGCGGCACAGAGCGAGCCGGTGGGGCGCCAGGGCGATGCCGCCGATGACCCGGCGATCTGGGTCCACCCGCAGCAGCCCTCCCTGAGCCGGGTGCTGGGCACCAACAAGAAGCAGGGCCTGCTGGCCTACGACCTGCAGGGCAAGCTGTTGCAGGAGCTGGCAGTGGGGCGCCTGAACAACGTCGACGTGCGGCCCAACTTCCAGCTCGGCGAGCGCCGTGTGGACCTGGCCGTGGCCAGTAACCGCGACCGCAACAGCCTCAGCCTGTTCGCCATCGACCGCGCCAGCGGCGAGCTGAGCGAGGCCGGGGAGGTGCCCACGCCGCTCAAGGAAATCTACGGCATCTGCCTGTTCCAGCCGGCCAGTGGCGAGATCTACGCCATTGCCAACGACAAGGACGGCACCTTCGTCCAGTACCGCCTGAGCGCCCCCGGCGGTACCGCCCAGGGCGAGCTGGTGCGCCGGTTCAAGGTGGCCAGCCAGCCCGAGGGCTGTGTCGCCGATGACCAGCGCCAGCGCCTGTTCCTCGGTGAAGAGGACGTTGGCGTGTGGGCGGTGGATGCCCGGCCCGAGCAGCCGGCGACCCTGCACAGCGTGATCAAGGTCGGCGGCCTGTTGCAGGCCGATGTCGAGGGCCTGGCCCTGTACCAGAGCAACGCCCGCGACTACCTGGTGATTTCCAGCCAGGGCAACGACAGCTACCTGGTGCTGGATGCCGAACCGCCGTTCGCTTCCCATGGTGCCTTCCGGGTCAGCCTCAACGCCCGCGCGGGGATCGACGGCGCCTCGGAAACCGATGGCCTGGAAGTCACCTCGGCCAACCTCGGCGGGCCCTGGAGCCAGGGCCTGCTGGTGGTCCAGGACGGGCGCAAGCGCATGCCCGAGCAGACCCAGAACTTCAAGTTCGTGCCCTGGGCCGAGGTCACCCAGGCCCTGAAGCTGCCCTGAGCCGGCGGTCATCACCTTGTCATTTGAATGTCATCGAATAGCCCCGCCAGCCCAGGCGGGCACCCGAGAAGGAGTTCCACCATGCAGGCCACACTCGAACACATGAGCATCTGGGGGCTGATCAGCGATGCCAGCCTGTTGGTCAAGGCGGTGATGCTGACCTTGCTCCTGGCGTCCTTGCTCAGCTGGTACCTGATCATCCAGCGTGGCGCCGTGCTGCGCGGTCGTGAGCTGCGCTTCCAGGCTTTCATCCAGCGTTTTCGCGCCGCCCCCGAGCTGCTGCCGCTGTACCGCGAAGTGGCCAAGGGCAGCGACGCCGAAGGCGGCGTGGAGCCGATCTTTGCCGCCGGCTACCAGGAGTTCAGCCACCTGCGCGGCCAGCCCGGCGGTGCCGGAGAAGGGGTGCTGGAGGGTGTGGAACGGGCCTTGTACGTGGCCATCAGCGAGCAGGAAACCCGCCTGGAAAAGGGCCTGCAGTTTCTCGCCACTGTGGGTTCGGTAAGCCCCTATATCGGCCTGTTCGGCACCGTGTGGGGGATCATGAATTCCTTCCTCGGCCTGTCCCAGGTGCAGCAGGCGACCCTTTCCACCGTGGCCCCGGGCATTGCCGAGGCGCTGATCGCCACCGCCATCGGCCTGTTCGCGGCCATTCCCGCGGTGATTGCCTACAACCGCTTTTCGGCCCGCAGCCAGACCCTGCTGACCCGCTACTACGCCTTTGGCAGTGAACTGCAAGTACGCCTGCATCGCACCTTGCAGGGCGCCCCGAGCCACCTGGCCGTGGCCGCCTGAGAGAAGGAGCAAGCCGATGTTGACCCGGCCGCAACGCAAGCACGGACCCAAGGCGGAAATGAACGTGGTGCCCTACATCGACGTGATGCTGGTGCTGCTGGTGATCTTCATGGTCACCGCGCCGATGCTCACCCAGGGGGTGAAGATCGAATTGCCCAAGGTCGCCAGCGAAGCCCTGGCCACCGACAGCCGCCAGCAGATCCTCACCCTGTCGGTGCAGGCCGGTGGCGGCTACTACTGGAACCTGGGCGGTGAACTGGACACCCGGAACCAGACCGACAGCGCTGTGGACCTTGAGCAGATGCGCGCCAAGGTGGCCCAGGTGATTGCCCGGCGCGGCGACACCCAGGTGTATATCCGCGCCGACCAGGACGCCGCCTATGCCAGCGTGGTGGCGGCCATGGCCGCGTTGCAGCAGGGCGGGGTACACAACCTGGGGCTGGTGACCGAGGCCCCGCAATGACGGCGATGATCATGCACAACCCCACCGCGATGCCCCTGCGGCCCGAGGCGTCCGGCTTCTGGCGCAACAGCCTGGCGGCCAGCCTGGCCCTGGCCCTGCACGCCGGAGTGCTGGTGGCGCTGGTGCTGGGCTGGTCGGTGGACAAGCCGCAGGTCGAGACGCCGCCGGTACTGACCACCCAACTGGTGATGCTGGCGCCGCCTGCCGCCCCCGCGGAACCGCTGCCGGCGGTGGCCGAGGTGGCGCCACAGCCACCGTCAACGCCACCGCCCGCGGCTGCGCCGGAGCCGGCCAGGCCCCGGGTTGACCCCCAGGTACAGGCGCAGAAGCTGGAGCAGGCGGCCCTGGCGCGCAAGCGTGTGGAAGACAAGAAACGTGAGCAGGTGCAGGAGCAGCAGCGCGAGCGCCTGGAGGCCGAGCAGCGCCAGCGCGATACCGAGCAACGTGTGGCCCAGGAACAAGCGCAGGCCCAGCGTGCCGAACAGTCGCGGCTGGCTGCCGAGCGCACGCGCCAGCAGGCGGCCCAGGCTGCGGCCGACAGTCGCCAGTACCAGCCCCTGAGCAAGGAGGCCCCGGACTACCCGCAACGGGCCCTGGACAAGAACCTGGAAGGCGACTGCACCGTGGAATACAGCGTCAACCCCCAGGGGCGGGTGGAGAACCCCAAGGTCATCGACGGTTGCCACCCCCTGTTCATGCGCCCGTCCCTGGCAGCGGTGGCGACCTTCCGTTACCAGCCGCGGCTGATCGATGGCCAGGCGGTAACGGTGCCGGCGGTGCGCAACACCTTCCACTACCGGATCAAGTAAGGCGCGGGGCAGGCATGGGCCCGTTGCCATGCAGGCAGCCTCTGGCTGACCGTGCGCGCCCTGGCTGGCCGAGCCTGTCCCCTTGGCTGGCCGCCAATGCCCTCAACCCCGGGGCGCGGGTGTCTTAGTGTGGCCGGGTGTGGTCCGCCGCTGTCGCCGGGGCGGGCCCCTTGCCCTGGCCGCACTGAGGACCGCCGATGCCCACTGTCCCCCCCGCCTGTTCGCGCCCGTTGCGGCGCCACTCTTGGCTACCGATTCGTAGCGCCCTGGGCCTGGCCCTGGGACTGCTGCTGAGCGCCTGCGGCGAGGCTGAACCGCCTGCTGCCGTGCGCCTCGACGCCGCCCGCCAGAGCCCGGCCGATCCGGCCCTGGCCCAGGTCTACGCCAGCAGCTGCCAGCTGTGCCATGCCAACCCGGCCTCCGGCGCGCCCCTGGCCGGCGATGCCAAGGCCTGGGCGCCGCGCCTGGCCCAGGGCGCCGACACCCTGCTGGACCACAGCATCAACGGCTACCAGGGCATGCCGCCCATGGGCCAGTGCATGCAGTGCAGCGAAGAGCAGTTCCTGGCCCTGATCAGCTTCATGTCCGGCCATTCATTCCAATAAAAAGCACAGGTTCCCCCTTCATGGTCATGCACCTTTCCCGACGCCGGCTGCTGCAAGGGGCCGGCGCCCTCGGCGCGTTCAGCGCGCTGTGCAGCAACCCGCTGCTGGCCGAACTGGCCCGCGCCCCGCGGCTGATTCCCTGGCGCAACTGGTCTGGCGCGCAAAGCTGCCTGCCCCAGGCGCGGCTGGCGCCCAAGGACCTGGATGAACTGCGCCAGGTGGTCCGCCAGGCCCCGGGCAAGATCCGCCCGGTGGGTGCCGGGCACTCCTTCAGCGCCCTGGTGCCCACCGACGGCACCTTGCTGTCCCTGGCCTATTTCAACGGCCTGCTGGACCACGACCCCAAGACCCTGCAAGCCGAATTCGCCGCCGGCACGCCCATGTCGCTGATGGGCCCGGCGCTCAAGGAGGTGGGGCAGGCGCTGTGGAACATGGCGGATATCGACTACCAGACCCTGGCCGGGGCGATTGCCACTTCCACCCACGGCACCGGGGTCGGCTTCGGTTCCTATTCGTCCCGGGTCTGCGGGCTGCAACTGGTGACCGCCAGCGGCGAAGTGCTGGACTGCGACCCCCGGCGCAACGCCGAGGTGTTCCACGTCGCCCGGGTGTCCCTCGGCGCGCTGGGGGTGGCGACCCGGGTGCGCCTGCAGAGCCGCGAGGCCTATCGCCTGCGGGAAAAACAGTGGATCGGCAAGACCGAGGAACTGCTGGAGGACATGGACAACCTGACCCGCGACAACCAGCACTGGGAAATGCTCGTGGTCACCCATTCCGACTACGCCCTGGCGGTGGCCCTGAATGAGACCGACGACCCGGCGACCCCGCCCAGGGACCCGGCCGAGGAGGGCGGCAACGAGTTCGTCAACCTGATCGAAAACCTCGACAAGTACGTCAGCGACTTCCCCGAGACCCGCCGCCACCTGCTCAATAGCCTGCGCTGGCTGGCGCGCTTCGATGAGCGGGTGGGGGATTCCTACCAGATCTACGCTAACGTGCGCAGCGTGCGCTTCAACGAAATGGAGTACTCGGTGCCGGCGCACCTGGGGCCGGCGTGCCTGCGCGAGATCCTCGCGCTGATCCGCGACAAGGACCTGCGCACCTGGTTTCCCATCGAGTACCGCTACGTCAAGGCCGACGACATTCCCCTGAGCATGTTCGAAGGTCGCGACAGCTGTTCGATCTCGGTGCACCAGCACTACAGCATGGACCACCACAACTTCTTCGCCGCCGTGGAGCCGATCTTCTGGAAGTACCAGGGGCGCCCGCACTGGGGCAAGCACCACAGCCTCAACGCCCGCACCCTGCAGGGGCTGTACCCGCAATGGGCAGCCTTCGCCAGGGTGCGCCAGGCACTGGACCCGCAAGGCAAATTCATCAACGCCCACCTGGCCTCTGTGCTGGGTGTGGCGTGAACAGGAGATGCGCACAATGAACCGTCGTCATTTCATGGCCGGCACCCTGGGGGCCGGAGTCTTGCTGGCCGGTGTCGGCGCCTGGCTGCGGCCCGGCGACCGGGGCCTGCCCTACAGCCCGTACTTCGCCGAGCTCAATCGCGAGCTCAAGGCCCACGGGCCGATGCAACCGGTGATGCTGATCGACCTGGATCGCCTGGACCACAACATCGATGTGGTCATGCAGTCGGTGCAGCGCGGTGGCAAGCACCTGCGCCTGGTGGAAAAATCCCTGCCATCGCCCGGGCTCCTGGCCTACATCGCCCAGCGCGCCGGTACCCGGCGCCTGATGTCCTTCCACCAGCCGTTTCTCAACCACGACGCCGAGGTATTTGCCGACGCCGATATCCTCCTCGGTAAACCCCTGCCGATCCGCGCCGTCGAGCTGTTCTACCAGCAGCTCAAGGGGCCGTTCGACCCGCGCCGGCAACTGCAATGGCTGCTCGATACCCCCGAACGCCTGCAGCAGTACCTAGCGCTGGCCCAGGGCCTGGGCACGCGGATGCGCATCAACATCGAACTGGATGTGGGACTGCACCGTGGCGGCGTGGCGGACCATGCCGTGCTCGGGCAGATGCTGGCGCTGATCAGCGCCCACCCCCGGCACCTGGAGTTTGCCGGGTTCATGGGCTACGACCCCTTTGTCGACATGGGCGTGCCGGGGATTCTGGGCTCGCCGCAAAGCCTGTTCGACCAGGTCATGGCGCTCTACAACGGTTTTGTCGACTTCACCCGCCAGCAGTACCCGGCGCTGTGGCACGCCGGCCTGACCCTCAATACCGCCGGCAGCCCCAGCTACCGTCGCCACGAGCAGGAATCCCTGAGCAGCGAAGTGTCGGTGGGCACCGCACTGCTCAAGCCCAGCCACTACGACCTGGCGTCCCTGGAGCAGCACGTGCCGGCCGCCTTTATCGCCACCCCGGTGCTCAAGAGTACCGGGCCGGTGCGGATCCCGGCCCTGGACGACAAGTCGCGGCTGTTCTCCTGGTGGGACCGCAACCAGCGCCAGACCTTCTTCATCTATGGCGGCCACTGGCTGGCGGATTTCGAATCGCCGGCGGGTCTGCAGAGCAACGAGCTGTTCGGTCGCAGCTCCAACCAGGAGATGGTCAACGGCTCCCGCGCCGTGGGCTTGCAAGTGGACGACCAGGTCTTCCTGCGCCCGCAGCAGAGCGAAGCGGTACTGCTGCAGTTTGGCGACCTGCTGGCCCTGCGCGGCGGGCGCATCGTCGAACGCTGGCCGGTGTACTGATCCCACGTATAGCCCTTGCCTGGCGATCCTCCGTCGGAGCGCTGTCGGCCTTAAGAACGCCGCGTCCCTACGGGCCGTTCGCAGCCTGCGGCAGCGGCTACACGAAACGCGTCCCGGCAACCGCCTGTAGCCGCTGCCGAGCTCCGGCGATGCTGCGCAAAGGCCCGCAGGGCCTTGCCTGGCGATCTCCCGCCGAGCCCGCAGCAGCTTCAAGGCTGCCGCGGGTTTCACAGGGCAAAGGGAATGGTCAGCTTGGCCCAGAGCATGTCGCCCTCGGGGCGGTTTTCCACATCGAACTCCTTGGCCCAGCGGATCTCGGCGCTGGCGTACTTGAGAAAACGCAGGTGCAGCGCCGGGCCGATGGCGAGCACTTGCCCGCGTACCCCGTCACTCACGTCCTCGCCCATGAAGGTCACGGTCTTGCCGTTCTGTTTGTCGTCGGTGGTCTGCTTCAGGTAGTAGCCGTTGAGCCCCAGGCTCAGGTCGTCGGTCAGGCGGTAGCTGGCCGAATAGTCGAAGTGCAAGATCTGCCCGGAACGGTAGTGGGTGGCGTGGTTTTCCTGGTTGAAGCTGTAGGTGCTCTTGAACGACAGCTCGGTACGCTCGCTGGGCAGCCAGGTCATGGAGAACAGCGGCTTGTAGGTGGTGAAGTTGTTGCTGGTGTTGGCCAGCCGGTCGGCATCGTACTGCCCGGTGGGCAGGGTCACTTCCAAGGCCGCGCCCAGGGTCAGGTCGGGGCCCATGTCCCACAGGATGATCGGCGCGAAGGTGGTATCGCCCATGCTTTCGCGGCGGTCGCTCTGGCCGTACAGCGACACCTGCTGGCGTAGGTAGGGCTGGGCCACGTAGCCCCCCAGGCGCCCGCCCAGGACCCGCAGCGGGCTCAGGTAGTCCAGGCGCGGGATGATCGCGTCGGAGGTGATCCTGACCTCCTGGACCTTGCCGCCAAAGGAGCTGATGTCGAGCTTCCTGGCCTGGTAATGGTTGTAGTAGAGGTTGAAGGCGAACATGTGCTCCGGGAGCTGGTCGGGGCTCAGGGGCAGCACGTAGAAGCCGTCCGTGCCGGGGCCGATATTGTCGACCCCGGATTCGGTGGCCTGGGCATTCAGGCTGGCGCAGGCGGCCAGGGCCACGCCCAGGTGCAGGGAGCGAGTGAGGCGGGTCGGGTGCATGGTTGGGCTCATTCTTATTGTTAGTGGGGGCGCGGCGGCAGGCACGCCGCCCGCCCCATAGAAATAAGCCCTGGGCCGGGCGCGGGGCAGGGTATTGGCGGACAGGGAGGGGGACTTTGTCGGACACTTTGCAATGCTTTGTTACATTCCCCCGTAAAACCCCAGGCAACGGGATATGCTTGAACCGCCGGTGAAGCCTTGGCGCCGGTGCCTGACCGACAATAAAAACAGCCGCTCAAGCGGCCCGGAAGCCCACTCCCATGCAGATCAAAGCCGCCGATGCCCACGACCAGCTGGCCCTGGTTTCACCCTTCCTGCTGCAGACCCTGGCGGATGTCGCCGAAGCCAAGGGCGTCAGCGCCGAGCGCCTGTGTCGCGGCCTGGGCTTTACCCTGGACGACCTGCAGGACCCGACCCTGCGCATCTCCTATCGCCAGGCGGTGGCGATGATCGAACGTGCCCTGGCGGCATTGCCGCAGCAGGGCCTGGGGCTCTGGGTCGGCAGCCGCAATGTGCTGGGCACCCTGGGCCTGCTGGGGCATGCGTTGTCGTTGTGCCGGACCCTGGGCGACGCCTTCGAGCTGGGCATCCGCCATCAGCACACCTCCGGCACCATCGTCAGCGCCGATGTCGGGCGCCAGGGCGAAGAGTTCTTTGTCGAGCTGCAATGCCGCCTGCCCTACGGCGAGGTGCAGATCTTTGCTGCGGAAGAGTTCTTCGCCAGCCTGCTGATCTATGGCCGGGCCCTGGTCAGCGCGGATTTCCAGGCCCTACGGGTGGAGTTCATGCACGCCGCGCCGGCCTATGCCGAGCTCTATACCCGGTTGCTGGGCCCCCACGTGCAGTTCGGCTGTCTGCAGGCGCGCATGGTGATCGAGGCCCGCTGGTTGCAGGCGCCGCTGCCCAACCATCATCCGGTGGCGCTGCGCCAGGCGCTCAAGCTGCTGGAACTGGAAAGCGCCCAGGTGCACCAGAAGATGGACCTGATCCAGGCGGTGGAGCGCGCCCTGAGCCGGGACCTGCGGGCCGGCAGCCACATCGAGCAGGTGGCGGGGGATTTGAACATGAGCGGGCGCACCCTGCGCCGGCGCCTGACCGAACACGGCCTGACCTTCGAGGCGCTGCTGGAACGGGTGCGCCAGGCGCGAACCCTGAACCTCTTGGGCAACCCGGAGCTGTCCATCGAACGCATCACCGAAGAGGTCGGCTACAGCGACGTGCGCAGCTTCCGCCGGGCCTTCAAGCGCTGGACCGGCCTGAGCCCCAGCGCCTTTCGCGAAGAGGCGGCGCTGCATTGAAGGCCGCCCTGTAGCCGCTGCCGAGCCCGCGAGGCTGCGCAAAGGCCCGCAGGGCCTTGCTTGGCGATCTCCCGTCGAACCTTGAGCGGCCTCAAGATCCCCGCGTCTGCTGCGTCGCAATGCCGCCCATGCCGTTCTCAGCCTGCGGCAGCGGCTACACAACCCCGGCCCGGCCTTTTCACCACGGCCTTGCAACGTCGCCGCGCAAGCGGTGACAAGCCTTGCCCCTTTCGACGCTGACGCCGGCAGCCCATGGCGGTAAACTCCTGCGCCTTTATTCAGGAGTTCCCATGAGTTACTACCAGCCCGGCATCCTCGCTGCACCCGTTCCGTCCCAGGCCCGCCACCTGTTCTTTGCCCTTGAGTCCATCGAGGCGTTGCCCCAGGCCCTCGACCAGTTGCTGGCACGGGTGGATGGCGCAACGGCGGTGGCAGGTTTTGGCGCGTCACTGGTCAAGGCCCTGGGCGCGCGAGTGCAGGGGCTCAAGGCGTTCCCGGCGCTGACCGGCGTGGGCGTGGACAACCCTTCGACCCAGCACGCGCTGTGGGTCTGGCTGCACGGTGATGATCGCGGCGAGCTGCTGCACCGCAGCAACGAGCTGGCGGCCGCCCTGGCCCCGGCCTTGCGCCTGGTCGGCATGAACGAGACCTTCCGCCACAAGACCGGCCACGACCTCACCGGTTATGAAGACGGCACCGAAAACCCTCAGGACGAAGCCGCCGTGGCCGCGGCACTGGCCGAGGGCGAAGACGGCCTGCGCGGTGGCAGTTTTGCCGCGATCCAGCAATGGCAGCACGACTTCCAGGGCTTTGCCGCGATGCAGCAGCAAGAGCGCGACCACATCATGGGCCGGCGGCTGAGCGACAACGAAGAACTGGACGACGCGCCGGTCTCGGCCCACGTCAAGCGCACCGCCCAGGAAAGCTTCGCCCCGGAAGCCTTTCTCGTGCGTCGCTCGATGCCGTGGATCGAAGGTGACAAGGGTGGCCTGATGTTCCTTGCCTTTGGCCGCACCCTGAACGCCTTCGAAGCCCAACTGCGGCGCATGAGCGGCCTGGAAGACGGCATCACCGACGGCCTGTACCGCATGAGCCGGCCGATCACCGGGGGCTACTACTGGTGCCCGCCGCTGCACAACGGCCAGCTCGACCTGCGCGCGCTGCAAGCGTCGAAATGAACACCGGGGCCGAGCCGCTGCAGACCGTGCGCTGGGGCATGATCGGTTGCGGCAGTGTCACCGAGCGCAAGAGTGGCCCGGCCTTCTACAAGGTTCCGGGGTCGGCGCTGGTGGCGGTGATGGGGCGCCGGGCCGAGGCGGTGCGCGACTATGCACAGCGCCACGGCATTGCCCGCTGGTACACCGATGCCCAGGCCCTGATCGACGACCCCGAGGTGGACGCGGTGTACATCGCCACGCCCCCCGACAGCCATTACGCCTACAGCCTGCAAGTGGCCGCCGCCGGCAAGCATTGCTGCGTGGAAAAACCCATGGCCCTGCATGCCGGGCAAAGCCTGGCCATGCAGCAGGCCTTCGAGCAGGCCGGGCTGCATCTGTTCGTCTCCTATTACCGGCGTTCCTTGCCGCGCTTTGCGCAGGTGCGGCAATGGCTGGCGGATGGGCGCATCGGGGAGGTCCGGCACCTGCACTGGAGCCTGAGCAAGGCTGCCTCCGAGGCCGACCGCAGCGGTGCGGCCAACTGGCGTACCGACCCGCAAGTGGCCGGCGGCGGCTATTTCGCCGATTTGGCCAGCCATGGCCTGGACCTGTTCCAGTACCTGCTGGGCGATATCGTCGAGGTGGCCGGCTTCAGCACCCGCCAGGCCGGGCTGTATGCCGCCGAGGATGCGGTCAGCGCCAGTTGGCGCTTCGCCTGTGGGGCGCTGGGCAGCGGCGCCTGGAACTTCGTCGCCGACCGCCGGGTAGACCGGGTGGAAATCATCGGCAGCCAGGGGCGCATCACTTTTTCCGTGTTCGACGAGCATCCGCTGCAACTTGAAGCCGAAGAGACCCTGAACCTGTTCATCGACAACCCCGCGCACATCCAGTGGCATCACGTGCAGGGCATGAACGCCCATATCCGCGGCCAGATCCGGCACCCGGCCCTGGCCAGCGAAGCCCTGAAGACCGACCGGGTGATGGACCGCATCCTGCAGCGCGGCTGATCCCAGGGCGCATGCCTGTCGGGCCTCTTCGCCGGCAAGCCGGCTTCTACGGGGTTTGTGGGGCGCATTGCCGGCCTGTTCCTGCGGGCTTTTGTAGGCGCTGGCTTGCCAGCGAAGGCGGCCTTGAGGCGGGTGCCAGTCGTTCGGGCCCCTTCGCCGGCAAGCCGGCTCCTACGGGGGCGGGCGGCTGGTCGCTCAGAAGGTCTTCTTGATGCTGGCCACCCAGGTCGCTCCGCACAGGTCGCTGAAGCCGTAGTTGCTGGTGCACTGGCTGCGGGACAGGTCGGTGTCGATGTAGCTCAGGCCCAGTTCCAGCCCGGCCATTTCCCGGGTCAGTTTGGCTTCCCATTCGTGGTAGCTGTCCTCGCCCTGGCCCGAGGCGCGGATCAGCCGCGGATCCTTGAAGTCCATCTGGCCGTAGCGCAGTTGCAGCCCCAGTTCCAGGGGTAGTCGGGTCTCGTAGCCAAGGTAGCGGTACAGGGTGCTCTGCTGGCTGTCGATGCCGGGGGCATCGTCGGAGTAATAGGCCCCCAGCTTGACCCCGTAGACGCTGAGGATGCCGTACACCTCGCTCTGGTTGAACTGGGCTTCCCGGGGGTAGCTGTACTTCAGGTAGCCTAGGTCCAGGCTGATGTCTGCGCTGGCCTGCCACAGCCAGCCACCGTAGTAGTCGACTTCCTGGCGGGTCTTCAGGCCACCGCCGAAATCGACGTTGGAGCTCCAGGTGCCCAGGTACAGGCCGCTGCTGTGCAGCAGGGTCACGGCCGCCTGGGCCGCGGGGTCGTTCTGGGTCTGGGAGATGCCGCGGGTGCGGTAGTCGCTGGCCAGGGTCAGCTCCAGCTCCACGGCCAGGTCGTCGGCCAGGGGCAGGGCGTGGCCGGCCTGCGGCAGCAGGCACACGGCGCCCAGGGTGAGCAGGGTGAGGGTCTTCATGGGTATCCCGTTGTTGTGATTGTTATGGGGGAGCGGGCAAGGCGGCGCCGTACCCCGGCGTCACCAGGGCGCGGGGCAGGCGGTGCAACGGTGGCGCGGGGTCAGAGTGGGCGGCTGTAGATCTCGCGGCCGGCGAACCAGGTCTGCAGCACCTGGGTTTCATGCAGGGCCTTTTCGTCCACGGTAAACACGTCGCGGTCGAGGACGATGAAGTCGGCCTGCTTGCCGGCCGTCAGCGAGCCGATCTGCTGTTCCAGGCCCAATGTGCGCGCGGCATTCTGGGTGTAGGCATAGAACAGGGTTTCGCGGTCCAGGCGTTCGTCGGCGTTGAGCACCCCCAGTGGCCCCTGGCGGGTGATGGCCTGGGCCATGGCGTTCCACGGGTTGGGCGACGACACCGGCCAGTCGCTGGCGCCGGCGAGGGTCGCGCCCTGCTTGAGCAGCGAGTGCGCCGGGTACTGGTAGCGGAACGCCAGGGCGCTGACGTAGGGCTTGATCATGTCCAGGGTGTAGTCGTCGGCCGAGGCCCAGAGCAGTTGCATCGAGGCAATCACGTTGAGCGGCTTGAAGCGGGCGAACTCCTTGGGGTTGACCATCTGCAGGTGGGTGATGGAGTGGCTGATGCCGCTCTGGCGATCCTTGCGCGCCTGCTCGATGCCGTTCAGCGACTCACGCACCGCACGGTCGCCGATGGCGTGGATGTGCACCAGCCAGCCGCGCTGGTCGATGGCGCTGACCAGTTCGCCAAAATGCGCCGGGTCGATCAGCAGTTCGCCGGGTTTGTGCGAGTTGCTGTAAGGCTCGAGCATCGCCGCGCTCTGCGCCGGGTATTCGATCACCCCGTCGGCGAAGATCTTGATGCCCGGCAGGGTCAGGTTGGGAATGCCCTGGAACTGTTGGCGCACTTTGTCCAGGGTGTCGAGGTCGGCCGGCCGGCTGCGGGGGTTGGCCACCAGCAGGGCGGCGACGTGGGCGGTCATCCCGCCGCTCTCGGCCAGGGCCTTGTAGGCCGGCAGCACGCCGACGGTGTGCTCGGTGGGCTTGAGGGCGAACACCGCTTCGCCGGGGGCGGCGTTGGCGGCCGGGTCCATCCAGGCGGTAATCCCCAGGCTGTTGTTGTAGTGCAGGGCCGACTGCGCGGCGCGTAGCATCTGCTCGGGCCCCGGCACCGGCATTTTCGCGGCCACCCGGTCCCAGCCGGCGTCCACCAGGAAACCGTTGGGGCGGCCGTCGGGCAGTTGGCCGATGGTGCCGCGCTCGGCCTCGGGCAGGCTCTTGAGCAGGGCGGCGTCGATGCCGGCGCGCTGGAGCATGAAGTCATTGGCCCAGGCGGTATGGTGATCGCTGCCGGTGAACACCACCGGTACCCTGGCCCATTCACCCTGGTTGAAGCGCTGGCCCAGGGCCTGGGCCTGGGCCCAGTAGGCCGAGCTCATGCCGGCGATGCTGAGCACGTCGGCATGCCGGGCGCTGCCGTCGTCACGCCAGGCGCGCAGGCGTTTTTCCAGTTCGTCGAGGCTGACCACCTCGTCCTGCAGGTTGGCGCTGGTCATTTCCAGGCCACCGAAGATCGCGTGGGAGTGGGTGTCGATCAGGCCCGGCATCAGGGTCTTGCCGCCCAGGTCGACGACCCGGGTGTGGCTGTCGATCAGTGCCTTGATCTGCGCATCGCTGCCGGCTTGCAGGACCTTGCCGTTCTCCACCGCCAGGGCCTGGACCTTGGGCTGGGCGCGGTCGGCGGTGAAGACCTGGCCGTTGAGCAGCACCAGGTCGGCGGCGGCCATGGCTTCCAACGAGGCAAAACTCATGGCGGCCAGTAACAGCGTCGGGGTCAATCTTTTCATTGAACATTTCCTTGTTATTGCGTCTGATCGCCAGCTTAGGGGCTGTCCATAACGGGCAGAACGGCTGCTTCACGAAAAACATTTTTGCCTGGGTGGAAAAACCATGGACAAGTTGAATGCCTTGAAGATGTTCGTGGTCACCGCCCAGCTGGGCAGTTTCAGCCGGGCGGCGGAGCAGTTGGGCAAGACCCCCTCGGCCCTGACCAAGGCGGTCAACCACCTGGAGGCCGAGCTGGGTTCGCGCTTGTTCGAGCGCAGTACCCGGCGCATCGTGCTCACCGAAATCGGCCGGCTCTACCTGGAGACCGCGCGCCAGGTGCTGCAGCGGCTGGAAGAGGTGGGCGAGGAGGTGGAGCAGCTGCAGCACGGTCTGCGCGGCAACCTCAAGGTCACTGCGCCGCTGGCCTACGGCCAGGCATTCCTGGATCAGGTGTGTGGTGGTTTTCTTGAGCAGTACCCGCAGATCAATCTGCAAGTGGACCTGTGCGACGAGTTCGTCAACCTGCTGGAAAGCGGCTACGACCTGGCCCTGCGCGAAGGCCATGACGACCTGCCGGGGCTGATTGCCCGGGTGGTCGGAAGCAACCGCCTGGCCCTGTGCGCCAGCCCGGCCTACCTGGCGCGCAAGGGCCGGCCGGTGACCCCGCAGACCCTCGAAGAACATGAATGGCTGCTGTATCGCCACCCCTTGCTCAGCCGGGAGTTCTGGTGGGCCGAGCGCGACGGCCAGCGCCTGAGCCTGCCCCAACCCCAGGCACCACGCCTGCGCAGTGACAATTACGACCTGCTGCTGGCCAATGCCCTGGCCGGGCGCGGCCTGCTGCACACGCCGCTATGGAGCGCCGCACCGTACCTGGCCGACGGGCGCCTGGTGCGGGTGATGGCCGACTACGCGATCGACCCGGACAGCTTCGGGCCGCACATCCTCGCGGTTTACCCCAGCCACCGGCGGGCGACCGCCAAGGTGCAGGCATTCATCGACTATGTCAGTGGCTTCCTGGCCAGCCGTGGCCTGGACTGATTGGCGGTTCTTGTCAGATAAATCCGAGAGGAGTACAAATGTACTCCATGACGACTTTATCTCCCCGCCGCACTGCCATCCTGACCTTTATCCGCGAGCGCATCGCCGATCACGGCCAGCCCCCGAGCCTTGCTGAAATCAGCCAGGCGTTCGGTTTCGCCTCGCGCAGCGTGGCGCGCAAGCATGTGCTGGCGCTGACCGAGGCCGGGTTCATCGAGGTCAACCCGCATCAGGCCCGGGGCATTCGCCTGCTCAACCAGCCACGGCGCCCCGAGCTGCTGGAAATTCCGGTGCTGGGGCGGGTGGCCGCCGGTGCGCCGATTGGCGTCGATGCCGACATACACGGCCAGTTGCTGCTGGACCCGGGGATGTTCTCCCGCACTCCGGATTACCTGCTGCGGGTCCAGGGCGATTCGATGATCGACGACGGCATCTTCGACGGTGATCTGGTGGCAGTGCGCCGCAGCAGTGAGGCGCGCAACGGCCAGACCGTGATCGCCCGCCTCGACGGTGAGGTGACCATCAAGCGTTTCGAGCGCAAGGGGCAGGGCATTCGCCTGTTGCCGCGCAACCCGGCCTACCAGCCGATCGAGGTCACGGCCGACCACGAACTGTTTATCGAAGGCGTGTTCTGCGGTCTGGTGAGGCAAGGCTGATGGGCGCCGTGGTCGCACTGGATTCGCTGTTCAATGCCGGGCGGGTGTGGAAAGGCCGCCCGGCCGCCGCGCCTGCCAGCCCGCAGCCCACCGGCCATGCCGCCCTGGATGCGGTGCTGCCCACGGGCGGCTGGCCGGAAGCGGCACTGACCGAAATCCTCATTGCCGCCCAGGGTCTGGGCGAGCTGCAACTGCTGTGGCCGAGCCTGGCGCGGCTGAGCGCGGCGGGGGAGCGCATCGTGCTGGTGGCGCCGCCGTTCGTGCCCTATCCCCAGGCCTGGCAGAACGCCGGGGTGGATGTGCGCCAGTTGTCGATCATCCAGGCCGGGGAGCGTGATGCCCTGTGGGCCGCCGAGCAGTGCCTGCGTTCCGGCAGTTGCGGCGCGGTGCTGTGCTGGCCGCAGCAAGCCGACGATCGCGCCCTGCGGCGCCTGCAGGTGGCGGCGGAAAGCGGCCAGACCCTGGCTTTTGCCTACCGCCCCCTGGAGACGGCGCGCAACCCCTCGCCGGCGGCCTTGCGGATTGCCGTGCAAGGCCGTCCCGGGCAGTTGCGGGTGCTCAAGTGCCGGGGCGGGCTGGCCCATCCGGCGCCTATCGCCTGGCCCGCCGGGCACTGAGGTTGGCATGCGTTGGGTGTGCATCCTGTTCCCGCAATTGGCGCTGGACGCAGTCTTGCGTCAGCGCGCCGAGCCCGAAGCGCCCCTGGCGCTGCTCAGCGGCACCCCGCAGCGCCGGGTGATCCAGGCGGTGAACGCCGCCGCTCGCGAACTGGGCCTGCGCCCCGGGCAATCGCTGACCGCCGCCCAGGCCCTGACCAAGGCCTTTGCCAGCGCCGAATACGACCCCCGGCAGATCGAGCACTGGCAGCAGTTTCTTGCGGCCTGGGCCTATGGCTTCAGCTCCCAGGTCAGCGTCGCCTACCCGCGCACCCTGGTGCTGGAGATCGAATCCAGCCTGGGCCTGTTCGGCCCCTGGCCGCAGTTGGAAGCGCGCCTGCGCCGTGAATTGCAGGCCCTGGGCTTTCGCCACCGGATCGTCGCCGCGCCCAATCCGGCGGCGGCCCGAGCCCTGGCCAATGCCTATGACGGCTTGGCGGTGGCCGACTGCGAGGCCCTGGCCCAGGCCCTGGGGGCCATGCCCATCGAGCGTCTGGGGCTGGCCCCGGAGCAGGCCACGGCCCTGTCGCGCATGGGGGTGCGCAGCTTCCAGCAACTGCGGGAGCTGCCCCGGCCCAGCCTGGCCCGGCGTTTTGACGGCAGCTTGCTCAAGCACCTGGATACCCTGCTCGGCGAGCGCCCGCTGGGGCTGGCCTTCTATCAGCCGCCGGACCGCTTCGACCTGCGCATCGAGCTGAATTTCGATGTGCAGTCCCATCAAGCGCTGCTGTTTCCCCTGCGCCGGCTCACCGCCGACCTGGCGGCCTTTCTCTGTGGTCGCGACAGTGGCGTGCAGCGCTTTGCCCTGCACCTGGAGCACGCCGAAGGCGCCGACACCCTGATTCCGGTGGGGCTGCTCAGCGCCGAGCGCGACCCGGCGATGCTGTTCGAACTGGCCCGTGGGCGCCTGGAACAGATCCAGGTGCCGGCGCCGGTGCGCAACCTGCGGCTGGTGGCCGAGGACCTGCCGCTGTTCGTGCCCCAGCACAGCGAGCTGTTCGACGAGCGCCCGCAGCAGAACCTGCCCTGGGAGCAGTTGCGCGAACGCCTGCGGGCGCGCCTGGGGGATGACGCGGTGCAGGGCCTGGGGCATCGCGCCGATCACCGCCCGGAGCGCAGTTGGCAGGCGCAGACCGATTCGCGCCCGTGCCCGGCCACCCCCGGGCTGCGCCGCCCCGGCTGGCTGTTCAGCGAGCCCCAGGTGCTGGGCGAGGGCTCGGTGCGCATCCTCATGGGCCCGGAGCGCATCGAGTCCGGCTGGTGGGACGGTGCCGATGTGCGCCGCGACTACTACCTGATCGAAACCGCCGCCGGCCAGCAAGGCTGGGCCTATCGTCAGGTGGGCGAGCCCGGGCCGCTACTGTTGCAGGGCTGGTTCGCATGAGCGCCTACGCCGAGCTGCACTGCCTGTCCAACTTCAGCTTCCAGCGCGGCGCCTCCAGTGCCGCCGAATTGTTCCAGCGTGCCAAGGCTCTGGGCTACCAGGCCCTGGCGATCACCGACGAGTGCACCCTGGCGGGGATTGTCCGCGCCTGGCAGGCCTCTCGCGATACGGGCCTCAAGCTGATCGTCGGCAGTGAAATGCAGATCGAGGACGGCCCGCGGCTGGTGCTGCTGGTGGAAGACCTGGCGGGTTACCAGGGCCTGTGCCGGTTGATCACCCGGGCCCGGCGCCGGGCCGAGAAGGGCAGCTATCGCCTGCTGCGCGAAGATTTCGCCGAACCCTTGCCGGGGCTGCTGGCTCTATGGCTGACGGGCGCCGGCGAGCCGCTGGCCCAGGGCCGCTGGTTGCAGCAGGTGTTCCCCCAGCGCCTGTGGCTGGCGCTGGAGCTGCATTGCGGCCAGGACGATGCCCGGCACCTGCAACAGCAACTGGCCCTGGCCCGGCAACTGGGGCTGCCAGCCGTGGCCTGTGGCGATGTGCACATGCACGTGCGCGGGCGCCGGGCGCTGCAGGACACCATGACCGCGATCCGCCATCACCTGCCGGTGGCCGAGGCCGGGCAACGCCTGTTCGCCAACGGCGAGCGCCACCTGCGGCCCGTCGAAGTGCTGCAAGGCCTGTACCCCCAGGCCCTGCTCGACGAGTCGCTGGCCATCGCCGGGCGCTGCGCTTTCGACCTCGGCCAACTGCGCTACCAATACCCCCGGGAGCTGGTGCCCGAGGGGCACGACGCTGGCTCCTGGCTGCGGGTGCTGACCCAGCGCGGCATCGTGCGCCGCTGGCCCGCTGGTGCCCGGGCCGAGGTACTGAAGCAGATCGACAAGGAGCTCACGCTGATCTGCGACCTGGGCTACGAGAGTTATTTCCTCACCGTGCACGACATCGTCGACTTCGCCCGGCGCCAGCACATCCTCTGCCAGGGCCGGGGCTCGGCGGCCAACTCGGTGGTGTGTTTCGCCCTCGGCATCACCGAGATCGACCCGGACCGCTCGACCCTGCTGTTCGAGCGTTTCCTGTCGCGTGAACGCAACGAGCCGCCGGACATCGACGTCGACTTCGAGCACGAGCGCCGCGAAGAGGTGCTGCAGTATGTGTTCCAGCGCTATGGCCGGCACCGCGCGGCGCTGACCGCGGTGGTCAGCACCTACCACGGCGCCGGGGCGGTGCGGGATGTGGCCAAGGCCCTGGGCCTGCCGCCGGATCAGGTCAATGCCCTGGCCGACTGCTGCGGCCACTGGAGTGATACGCCGCCCAGTGTCGAGCGCCTGCAGGAGGCCGGGTTCGACCCCCAGAGCCCGGTGCTGCGCCGGGTCCTGAGCCTGACCGGGCAGTTGATCGGCTTTCCCCGGCACCTGTCCCAGCACCCCGGCGGTTTCGTGATTTCCGAGCAGCCCCTGGACCACCTGGTGCCGGTGGAGAACGCGACGATGGCCGAGCGTACGGTGATCCAGTGGGACAAGGACGACCTGGACATGGTCGGCCTGCTCAAGGTGGATATCCTCGCCCTGGGCATGCTCAGCGCCATTCGCCGCTGTTTCGACCTGATCCACGGCTACCGCGGCCAGCGCTACAGCCTTGCCAGCATTCCGCCTGAAGATCCCGCCACCTATGAAATGATCGGCCGCGCTGACACCATCGGCGTGTTCCAGATCGAATCCCGGGCGCAGATGTCGATGCTGCCCCGGCTCAAGCCGCAGAACTTCTACGACCTGGTGATCGAGGTGGCCATCGTTCGCCCGGGGCCGATCCAGGGCGGCATGGTCCATCCCTACCTGCGCCGGCGTAACCGTCAGGAGCCGGAAACCTATCCGTCTCCGGAGCTGGAGGGCGTGCTCAAGCGCACCCTGGGAGTGCCGCTGTTTCAGGAGCAGGTGATGCAGATCGCCATTGTCGCCGCCGACTACACGCCGGGGGAGGCCGACCAGTTGCGCCGCTCCATGGCCGCCTGGAAGCGCCACGGTGGCCTGGAGCCGCACCGCGAACGGCTGCGCAAAGGCATGCGCAAGAACGGCTACAGCGACGAGTTCGCGGCGCAGATCTTCGAGCAGATCAAGGGCTTTGGCAGCTACGGCTTTCCCGAATCCCATGCCGCCAGTTTCGCCTTGCTGACCTACGCCAGTTGCTGGCTCAAGTGCCACGAACCGGCGGCCTTCTCCTGCGCCCTGATCAACAGCTGGCCCATGGGCTTCTACAGCCCCGACCAGATCCTCCAGGACGCCCGGCGCCATGGTTTGCAGGTTCTTGCGGTGGATGTGGGGGCCAGTGACTGGGACTGCAGCCTGGAGCCGATTCCTGTCCAGCCTGCACGCGCTGGAAATGGCCCCCCCGGGCAGCCGGCCCTGCGCCTGGGGCTGCGGATGATCAAGGGCTTTCGCGAGGACGATGCCCGGCGCATCGAACGTGCCCGCCGGCAACGGGCCTTTGTCGATATCGCCGACCTGGGCGAGCGGGCCCGCCTGGATGTCCGCGCCCAGGAATTGCTGGCCGATGCCGGCGCCTTGCAGGCGCTGGCCGGGGATCGCTATCGGGCCCGCTGGGAAGTGGCCGGGGTGGAAAGACAGCTGGGGCTGTTCGCCGGCCTGCCGAGCCAGGAGGAAGCGCCGGTAGCGTTGCCCCGGCCCAGTGTCGGCGAAGACCTGCAGGCGGATTACCACAGCCTGGGCACCACCCTCGGGCCGCACCCCCTGGCGCTGCTGCGCCCGCAGCTTGCGGCCCGGCGCTGCCGCAGCTCGCGCGACTTGCTGGCGGTGGAGCACGGGCGTTCGGTGAGCGTGGCCGGGCTGGTCACCGGGCGCCAGCGGCCGGGCACCGCCAGCGGGGTGACCTTCGTGACCCTGGAAGACGAGTTCGGCAACGTCAATGTGGTGGTCTGGCGCGACCTGGCCGAGCGCCAGCGCCGGGTGCTGGTGGGCGCGCAGTTGCTCAAGGTCGACGGCACCCTGGAAACCGAGGGCGAGGTGCGCCACCTGATTGCCGGGCGCCTGAGTGACCTGAGCCCGCTGCTGGATGGCATTCACGTACGCAGCCGCGACTTTCGCTGATGTAGCCGCTGCCGAGCCCGGGCGAGGCTGCGAAAAGGCCCGCAGGGCCTTGCTTGGCGGTCTCCCGCCGGAACCCCGGCGTCCTCAAGACCGCCGCGTCTGCTGCGTCGCAATGCCGTCCAAGCCGTTCGTCCGACCGCGGCCCGAGCCTGCGGCAGCGGCTACACGAAACGCGGATCGGCAGTGGCCTGCCGCTTTGCTATCCCCCGAGTCTGTGGCAATGGTTACAGAATGACGCCAAGGTTTTTTATTCCTTTTCGCACTGATGGCGCTTTGGCATAATCGCCGCCGATGATGCCCCCTGCATCAAGTTTCAGAACGCTCGGCCGACGACTTTCGAGCCTGCACAGACTGGGGCCGCAGACGTGCGGCAGGGCGCAAGTGCATCTAGACAGTGCACCCAAATGGATACTCAAGAAGGAACATAGAGTGAGAGTGATCTCGAAGTTGATGTTGTCCGCTGTAGCACTGGCGGTGCTGGCGGGCATGAGCGGTTGCGCCACGGAAAGCTCCCGGGCCTTGCCGGTGGAGAAGGTCCAGAGCGCCAGCCAGGTATGGACCGGAGCCCGGGTGCCGATGGCCGTGGGCAAGTTCGACAACCGCTCCAGCTACATGCGCGGAATCTTCTCCGATGGCGTCGACCGCCTCGGCGGCCAGGCCAAGACCATCCTCATCACCCACCTGCAGCAGACCAACCGCTTCAGCGTGCTGGACCGCGACAACATGGGCGAGATCCAGCAGGAAGCGGCCATCAAGGGCCAGGCGCAGAAGCTCAAGGGCGCGGACTTCGTGGTCACCGGCGATGTCACCGAGTTCGGTCGCAAGGAAACCGGCGACCACCAGCTGTTCGGCATCCTCGGCCGCGGCAAGACCCAGGTGGCCTACGCCAAGGTGGCGTTGAACATCGTCAACATCAGCACCTCCGAAGTGGTCTATTCGACCCAGGGCGCTGGCGAGTACGCCTTGTCCAACCGTGAAGTGATCGGCTTCGGCGGTACCGCTGCCTACGATTCGACCCTCAACGGCAAGGTCCTCGACCTGGCCATGCGCGAGGCGGTCAACCGCATGGTCGAGGCCATCGACGCCGGCGCCTGGAAACCGGGCCGCTGATCACACAGCTGACAGGGAGAAGTGCAAGCATGTCGAAGACGATGATGGCGCGGCCAATGATGGCCGGCGCCTTGCTGGGCTGTGTGCTGCTGGCCGGTTGCAGCGGGCCGAAGACGCTGTACCAGTGGGAAACCTACCAGGCCCAGACCTACGAGTACTTCAAGGGCGAGGAGGCCCGGGAGGCCCAGGTCGAGGCCCTGGAGCGCGACCTGCAGAAGATCAAGTCCACCGGCAAGGCCGTGCCGCCGGGCTACCACGCCCACCTGGGCATGCTCTACGCGAGCCTGGGCAAGGATGACCAGATGGTGCAGCAGTTCAATACCGAGAAGGCGCTGTTCCCCGAATCCGCCTCGTACATGGACTTCCTGCTCAAGAACGCCAAGAAGGGAGCCGCCCAATGAGCCTGATGACCCTGCGCAACCTGCTGGGCCTGTTGGCCGTGAGCCTGCTGGTGGGCTGCGCCGCGCCCAGAAGCGTGGACTACTCGGCCTACAAGCAGGCCCGGCCGAAGTCGATCCTGGTGCTGCCGCCGCTCAATGAATCGCCGGACATCAAGGCCACCTACAGCATGCTGTCCCAGGTGACCTTTCCCCTGGCCGAAGCCGGTTACTACGTGATGCCGATCGCGGTGGTGGATGAAACCTTCCGCCACAACGGCCTGACCAACCCGGCGGACATCCACGGCCTGGCGCCGGCCAAGCTCAACGAGATCTTCGGCGCCGATGCCGGCCTGTACATCACGGTCAAGGAATACGGCACCAGCTACATGCTGATCAGCAGTGCCACCGTGGTCACCGCCAGCGCCACCCTGGTGGACCTGAAGACCGGCACCACGTTGTGGACCGGCAGCGCCCGCGCCTCCAGTGAGGAAGGCAACAACGGCAACAACGGTGGCCTGGTGGGCATGTTGATCACCGCTGCGGTGAAGCAGATCATCAACACCAGCACCGACGCCGGCCATCCGATTGCCGGCATCACCAGCCAGCGCCTGCTGTCGGCCGGGCAACGCACCGGCTTGCTGTACGGTCCGCGTTCGCCGAAATACGGCACCGACTGAGGGGCAGGGAGCGGGCAATCCGCTCTTTTTCAGGCGGCGCCTGTCGGCGTCCGCCTGGAACCCGGGCCATCGCCTATTCTGTTTTTTCAGTCGCGCGAAGGGCGTTGCCCGGCGGCATGGCCGACCAGTGGCGAAGCCGATCCAGGCCCTGGTGAAACCATCCGCGTGCACCGTGCTCAAAGGCTCTGGAGGCTGCGTTGCTGCCTCTTGAAAACCCACGCTGTGCCACGTTTTTCGTAGAGTCCGTTCATGCCGTTCTTATCTGATCATCACGGGTGCCAGGGGTGGAAGGGCGAGATGGCCGAGCGCATCCGTGCCTTCGACTGGTCCGCCACCAGCCTCGGGGCGTTGCAGCACTGGAGCCACAGCCTGTGCAGCACAGTGCAGCTGATGCTCGGCTCGCCGCTGCCGATGGTGATGCTCTGGGGCCCCCTGGGCTACATGATCTACAACGATGCCTATGCCGAGTTCGCCGGCGGCCGCCATCCCTACCTGCTGGGCTGCGCCGTGGAGATGGGCTGGCCGGAGGTTGCCGAGTTCAACCGCGGGGTGGTGAACACCTGCCTCAGCGGCGGCACCCTTTCCTATCACAACAAGGAACTGGTGCTGCTGCGCAACGGGGTGCCGGAAGACGTCTGGATGGACCTCTACTACAGCCCGGTGGCGGGGGACGACCAGGCTCCGGCCGGGGTCATCGCCATTGTCGTGGAAACCACCGCCCATGTGATTTCCGAGCGCCGCCGCCAGGCCGCGGAGGCCGCCTACCGGGCGGAGAACGAGCGCGTGCAGCTGGCGCTGAATGCCGGTGCGTTGCTGGGCTCCTTCGTCTGGGACGTCCAGGCCGACGTGCTGTCTTGCGACGAGCGATTTGCCCGGACCTTTTCCTACCCGGCGGACCAGCCCCTGGACAACCTGCCGATCGATATCACCGAAAGCCGCATCCACCCCGATGACCTGCCGCGCATCAAGGAACTGGCCCGGTACAGCGTGACCCAGGGCGGGCCCTACAACGCCGAATACCGGGTGCGCCGCGAGGACGGCAGCTACACCTGGGTGCTGGCCTGTGGCCGTTGCGAGTTCGACGAGTCGGGCCAGGCCTTGCGTTTCCCCGGGGTGCTGATCGATATCCAGGAGCGCAAGATCGCCGAGGAAGCCCTGCGCCAACTGACCCGCAACCTGGAGCAGCGGGTGCTGGAGGAGGTCAACGCGCGGCTCAGCGCCGAGGAGCAACTGCGCCAGGTGCAGAAGCTCGAAGCCATTGGCGGCCTGACCGGCGGCGTGGCCCATGATTTCAACAACCTGCTGCAGGTGATCGCCGGCAACCTGCATCTGCTGTCCCGCCACGAAGCGGGCAACGCCAATGTGCAGCGGCGCACGGCCGCCGCGCTGACGGCGGTGGAGCGCGGCGCCAAGCTGTCGAACCAACTGCTGGCCTTTGCCCGGCGCCAGCCGCTGTCACCGGCCAGCTACAACCCGCGGCACCTGTACGAGGGCCTGGGGGAGTTGCTGCAGCGGGCCCTGGGCGAAACCATTTGCATCGATGTGCAATTGCCCGCCGAGCCCTGGTGCATCCATGTGGATCGCAACCAGTTGGAAAACGCCGTGCTCAACCTGGCGATCAATGCCCGGGATGCCCTGGGCGGCGAGGGGCGGATCCTCATCAGCGCCGAGAACCAGGTGCTGGATTCGCGCTTCTGCGCCGGCAAGGGCATCGCTGCCGGCGAGTACCTGTGCCTGAGTGTGGCTGACGATGGCCCGGGCATGCCCGCCGAGGTGCTCAAGCAGGCCTTCGAACCCTTCTTCACCACCAAGGCCGACGGTCATGGCACGGGCCTGGGCTTGAGCATGGTGTTCGGTTTCGTCAAGCAGAGCGGCGGCCATATCGAGATCTTCAGCAGCCCGGGGCAGGGCACCCGGGTGCAGATGTACTTTGCCCGCAGTGCCGAACCTTCGCTGCAGCAGGCGCCGCGCCCGGGTCAGCGGGCGGGCGGTGGCGAGGAAAGCATCCTGGTGGTGGAGGACAACGCCGAGGTGCGCAGCGCCGCGGTGGAAATGCTCGAACACGAGGGCTACCGGGTGCGCACCGCGAGCAATGGTGACGCTGCCATGCAACTGCTGCTGGACGGGCTCAAGGTCGATCTGATCTTCACCGACGTGGTGATGCCCGGTCTGATCAAGAGCACGGACCTGGCCACCTGGGCCAAGACCCAGGCACCGCCGATCGCGGTGCTGTTCACCTCGGGGCACACCCGCGACATGATTTCGCGCAACCACCAGCTCAGCCCCGACACCCACCTGCTGAGCAAGCCCTACGGGCCTGCAGACCTGAGCGCCATGGTGCGTTCGGTGCTGGAGGCCTGAGCGGCGCCTGGCGCCAAGTGTGAAGCAGCGCATAAAAATCCCCAGGGGGCGACGACAAACTGGCGTCAAACTTCTACGCTGCATGAAGTTGAATGAACTTGTACGTTTTTTCTGCTGACCAAGGACAGGGGCATCGACCGCCTGATCCCATAACAACAAACGTCGTCTTGCGCGGTTTTTCTTCTCAACCTTTTTTGGATGCTCCGCCGTGATCTCCACCCTTGAACTGCGCAGAATCGTTGAAACCAGCTTCCTGCCCCTGCATTGCCAGTGCACCGTCGGCCACGACGGGGCCATGACTGTGCGCATCTGCGACCCCGCCAGCGGGCGCGTCGACCTGTTGGTCACCGGCATCGCCACCCGCGGCCTGACCAGCTCCCGGGCGCTGTCGGAGCTGATTGCCGAGTTGCGCTACGACCTCCAGCACACCCGTCTGAGCACCGAGCAGCAAGCCCGCCGCCAGCACGGTCGCTGAAGCGCCAGGGAACATTGCGCCGGGGGCGAGGCTCGAACCCCGGGTACGCGCGTCGATCTTCCACGGGGCTTACCTCGGGCCTCGGACCTTGTGTGATGATCGCGCTTCGACTGTTCGCGGTTCTCGACATAAGGCTGGTTCATGACTGCTTCCCGTAGCCCCTCCGATGCTTCCCAGGCGAGCCCTTCGTCCTTTCCAGCCAGCGGTTTTGTCCGGGTGCGCGGCGCCCGCGAGCACAACCTGAAGAATGTCGACGTGGACATTCCCCGGGATGCGCTGGTGGTGTTCAGTGGGGTGTCGGGCTCGGGCAAGTCGTCCCTGGCGTTCTCCACCCTGTATGCCGAGGCCCAGCGTCGCTACTTCGAATCGGTGGCGCCCTATGCCCGGCGCCTGATCGACCAGGTGGGGGTGCCGGATGTCGACCGCATCGACGGCCTGCCGCCGGCGGTGGCCCTGCAACAGCAGCGCGGCACTCCCAGCACGCGCTCTTCGGTGGGCAGCGTGACCACCTTGTCGAGCCTGGTGCGCATGCTCTATTCCCGGGCCGGTAGCTACCCGCCGGGGCAGCCGATGCTGTATGCCGAGGACTTTTCGCCGAACACGCCCCAGGGCGCCTGCCCGGAATGCCATGGCCTGGGGCGGGTCTATGAGGTCGACGAAGCGAGCATGGTTCCCGACCCTTCGCTGACCATCCGCCAGCGCGCCGTGGCCTCCTGGCCCCTGGCCTGGCAGGGACAGAACCTGCGGGACATCCTGGTGACCCTGGGCTACGACGTCGACATCCCCTGGCAGCAACTGCCGAAAAAGCAGCGTGACTGGATCCTCTTCACCGAAGAAACCCCCACAGTACCGGTGTACGCCGGGCTGACCCCGGAACAGACCCGCGAAGCCCTCAAGCGCAAACAGGAACCCAGCTACATGGGCACCTTCAGCGGCGCCCGGCGCTATGTGCTGCACACCTTCACCCACACCCAGAGCGCGCTGATGAAAAAGCGTGTGTCGCAATTCATGCGCGGCAGCCCGTGCCCGCTGTGCGAGGGCAAGCGGCTCAAGCGCGAGGCCCTGGCGGTGACCTTTGCCGGGCTGGATATCGGCGAGCTGGCGCGCCTGCCGCTGCTGCAACTGGCCGAGGTGCTGCGGCCGGTGGCTGCGGCAGATTACCTGGAGCAGGCGCCCGCCGATGATCCGGTGCTGAGCCACGCCCAGACCCGTGCCGCGCGTCAGCAGCGCCATGCCCAGGGCGCCCCGGAGCATCGTGGCGCGCCGGATGTGCGGCATACGCCGAACCTGTCCCTGGAAAAGCGCCTGGCCGCCCAGCGCATCGCCCAGGACCTGCTGGAGCGGGTCAGCACCCTGACCGACCTGGGGCTGGGCTACCTGGCCCTGGAGCGCAGCACGCCGAGCCTGTCTTCCGGTGAGTTGCAGCGCCTGCGCCTGGCGACCCAGCTGGGCTCGCAGCTGTTCGGGGTGATCTATGTGCTGGACGAGCCCTCGGCAGGCCTGCACCCGGCGGATGCCGAGGCACTGTTCGAGGCCTTGCAGCGGCTCAAGGCCGCCGGCAACTCGCTGTTCGTGGTGGAGCACGATGTGCAGACCATGCGCCGTGCCGACTGGCTGGTGGACGTGGGCCCGGCGGCGGGAGAGCGTGGTGGCCAGGTGCTGTACAGCGGCCCGCCGGCCGGCTTGGCCGAGGTGGCGCAGTCCCAGACCCGGGCCTACCTGTTTCCCGAGCAGGCCCCGGCCCGGCGTACCCCGCGCCCGCCCCGGGGCTGGCTGCGGCTGGAAGGTATCAGCCGCAACAACCTCAAGGAGCTGGACGCCGAGTTTCCCCTGGGCTGCTTTACCGCGGTGACCGGGGTTTCCGGTTCCGGCAAGTCGAGCCTGGTGAGCCAGGCCCTGCTGGAACTGGTGGGCGCGCACCTGGGCAAGGCTTCGGCCAGCGATGAGGCGCCGGAGCTGGACCTGGCGGACGACGCACCGGTCAGCAGCGGCGGGCGGGTGGTGGCCGGCATGGAGCAGATCAAGCGCCTGGTGCAGGTGGACCAGAAACCCATCGGTCGTACCCCGCGTTCCAATCTCGCGACCTACACCGGGCTGTTCGATCAGGTGCGCAAGCTGTTCGCCGCCACCGACGAGGCCCGGGAGCGGGGCTTCGACGCCGGGCAGTTTTCCTTCAACGTGGCCAAGGGCCGTTGCCCGGCCTGTGAGGGCGAGGGCTTTGTCAGCGTCGAGCTGCTGTTCATGCCCAGCGTGTTCGCCCCGTGCCCGACCTGCCATGGCGCGCGCTACAACCCCCAGACCCTGGCCGTGACCTGGCAGGGCCTGAACATCGCCCAGGTGCTGCAATTGAGTGTCGAGCAGGCCTTGCCGGTGTTCGCCGAACAATCGGGCATCCGCCGCGCCCTGGAAGTGCTGCGCGACATCGGCCTGGATTACCTGCGCCTGGGCCAGCCGGCCACCGAGCTCTCCGGCGGTGAGGCGCAGCGCATCAAGCTGGCCACCGAGCTGCAGCGCACTGCCCGGGGCGCCACCCTGTACGTGCTGGACGAGCCCACCACCGGCCTGCACCCACGGGATGTGGACCGTCTGCTGGAGCAACTGGACAAACTGGTGGCGGCCGGGCACAGCCTGGTGGTGGTGGAGCACGAAATGCGCGTGGTGGCCCAGGCCGACTGGGTGATCGACATCGGCCCAGGTGCCGGCGACCAGGGCGGCACCCTGGTGGCCTGCGGCACCCCGCACCAGGTGGCAAAGCAGCGCACTAGCCGCACCGCGCCCTTTCTTGCCCAAGCGCTGGGCGGACGTTGATCCAGGGCAAAAGTGGCGACGAACGGTTACCGCTGGTCTGATTGGCGGTCGACAGACCCGGTCCGGCGAGGCCATTCTGATAACCGGCGGGGGCGTGATGACGCCCTTGCTGCCGATCAACCACGGAGGTGTTCCATGCCGGTGACCCACGACCTTTACCAGGACCTGAGCTGCAGTAAAGAAGACATTCAACAGCGTCGGGCCAGTGACCCCCACCTGAATGCGCTGTTCGACAAATACACCAGCATCGACGATCAGGTGCTCAAGGCCGAAGCTGCCGCTGCCGCAGACGACGAACTGAAGAAACTCAAGGAAAAACGCCTGCTGATCAAGGATGAGATCGCCGGGAAACTCACCGCCGGTTCCTGACCCCCCTGTAACAAAGACGCTCGCAGTAGCAAGGAGCTTGTTGTGGCAAGGGAGCTTGCTCCCGCTGGGCGGCATAGCCGCCCAGACGCCCGCCGGGCTGTCCCCACCCCAAGCTGCAACGCACCCAGCCTCAAGGCGCCAGCGCCTCCTTCAACGACAACCGGGCCATGTGCCTGGCCGTCAGCGACCCCAGGTACAAGGCATCGCCATATTCGCGCACCGTGGTGATCGGCGAGTAGTTGCCGCTGCTGCCATCCTGCAGGTTGGCGATCACCCGGCCCTGGGTATCCAGGCCCAGCACGAAGCCGCGTTTCTCCACCGGCTTGGGCAATACCGTCATCGCCCGCACCAGCATCTTGCGCACGAAGGGGTAGGGCGCGGTGGCGTCGAGCAACGGGTTGCGCGGTGCGTACAGGGCCACCCAGAAACGCCCGGCGCCATTGAAGCTCAGGTTGTCCGGCAGCCCCGGCAGGTTGTCGATGAACAGGTCGTGGCTGCCGGCCTTGTCACCCTTGAGCCAGTAGCGGCTGATGCGGTAGGCGCCGGTTTCATTGACCAGCACATAGGCCTCGTCCGGCCCCAGGGCAATGCCGTTGGCGAACTCCAGGCGGTCCAGCAGCACCTCGGTGGTGCCGCTCTGGAAGTCGTAGCGCAGCAGGCGGCCATCGGCGCCGTGCTCGATCACCGCTTCGCCGTCATGGCCATAGCCCCAGCGGCTGGTGGCGTCGCTGAAGTAGGCGTAGCGCCCCGCGGCATCGACCGCCACATCGTCGGTAAAGCCGAACTTCAGGCCCTTGGCCTCGGTGCTCAGGGTCTGCAACTGGCCCTGGCTGTCCAGGGCCAGCAGGCCCTTGATGGCATCGGCGATGATCAGGCGCCCGTCCGGGTGCCGGGCCAGGCCCAGGGGCCGGCCGCCGGTATTGACCAGCACTTTGAGCGCACTGCCGTCGAGGCTGCTCTGGATCACCCGGCCGTCATGCAGGCCGCTGAGCAGTTGTTCGTGTTCCAGCAGCAGGGCTTCGGGGCCGTCGATGTCCCGGGCGCCCACCGGCTGCACGGCCTTGAGCTTCTGGTTCTCGGCAAACGGCCCCTGGCTCAGGGACGGCGCCGGCGCCGGGTTCCAGGCCACCGGCTGGACCCTGGTCGGCATCAGCAGCAGGAAGGCCAGGACGGCCAGCAGCACCAGCAGGACAATCCGCAGGCCGCTGAAGCGGCGGGGGGCAATCTGATTCATGCAATGACTCCTGTCGGGGCGGCCTCAGGACGGGCGGCCGGGGGCCTCGGTGGCGGGCAGCGGGATAGCTTGCTGGGCCATCTCGCACAATGCCAGCAATGAGGCGGCGGATTCCCGTTCTATCCGTCGCTTGAATAACAGCTGATTGCCCAGGCGCATCAGCAGGTTGTCAAAGCCGTACTCCAGGGTCCGCACGAAGCGCGTGTGCTGCGCCCCCAGGGGCTGGCATTCGTAGGTCACCTGCAGGTGCAGGCCGTGATCGCCCCGGGCACTGGCACGCCAGCGGTGCCCCGGCAGGTACTCCTCGACCGTCCAGCTCAGGTGACCGCTGCGCCCGCCGGCATGGATGTCTTCCTCGAAGCCTTGCCCGGCGAACAGCGGGCCTTCGTCGCCCTCGACCCTGAGCGAGGAGGGGTGCCACTGTGGCCAGAGCCGCGAGCTGGCGGCATAGGCCAGGGTGCTGGCGGCGCTGCGGGGATGTCGACCTGGTGCTGCATGCGGGTCATGGGCGTGGCCTCGTCAGGGGTGGAAGTGACGGCTGGCGGCTCTTGCGGTTGCCAGTGCAGGGTACCGAACAGCCAGTCCATCAGCGGCAGGACAATATTGAAGTTGCGCTCCTGCATCAGCTCGCGGCGGTGATGCAGTTCGTGCAGGCGGCGCATCTGCCGCACCCAGGGCAGGCGCGCCAGGGGGTGATTGGCGGGCAGGTGCTCGCAGGCATGGAACACCTCGTAGGCCAGGTAGCCGAGCAGGGTGCAACTGGCGAACAGCGCCGCCACGTTGCCATTCCACAGGCGCAGCAGCGCCCACAGGGGCAGGGCGAAGAGCAGGCTGTGCACCACGATCAGCCAAGCTGGAAACAGAATCACCCGCCAGTCCCGGTAGCCTTCATAGGCCATCAGCCCGGGGGCGAAGAAGCTGTGGTGGTCGCCGGTATGGCGGGCATAGAACATCCGCGCGAAGCGCTGCTTGTGATGCCCCAGCCAGCGGTGCACCACGTAGATGCACAGGTTGAAGAACAGCAGCGCCACCGGCACCGCCAGCCATTCCAGGGGCTGCACCTGGCTCAGGGTGCGGCATAGCAGGCCGATGCACAGCAGGCCATAGGCCAGGACAAAGCCGCCATGCAGCCAGGGGTTGTAGCGCGGACTGACCGCTGCTCGGTATTGCTGACGAAAGTGCTGGGTGGTTTCTCGCACGGCCCGATTCCCGTTGTTGTTTTTATGGGCTGCAGCGTAGCCGGCGGGTAATTATCCAGCCAATGGATAGTGGGAATGAGGATTATTCATCAGGCTGAAAATGCCCGAGTAAAGTTCATCGAAACGACGGTGTGATGAATGAAAGATTGACGCCAGAATAGTGGCTATTTAGTATTTTGATATTGAATTGATATCATTTCTGCTCGCGCTCTGCTCTTTTGGGTTCCGTTTTGCCTGTCAGGCATCGAGGGGCTGCCAGTTCGACCCTGCTTGCCGAAATCAATTTTTCCTCGCCATGGGCCTTCAGGATGAAGGCTCCAGGGGCTTGTGCTCCTGCATTGCTAAGAGACTGACATGGACGTTCGCCACTTCACCTTCCTGGCCCAGCAACCCTCTGCTGTCCTGCAATCCCGTGATTCGTTCTGCGGCTTGTCCAAGCGCAGCCTGGCGTTCGTCCTGGCCAACATGATGTTCTGGCAGCCCGTGGTGGCGATGGCCGACGGCATCGTAGTCAACGGCAGCGGCACCAGCCTCGGCCAGGCGGGCAATGGCGTGCCCATCGTCAACATTGCCACGCCCAATGGCAGCGGCCTGTCGCACAACAAGTTCAGCGACTACAACGTCGGCCAGCAGGGCGTGATCCTCAACAACGCCACCGGCCGCACCCAGGAAACCCAACTGGGCGGAATCATTCTCGGCAACCCCAACCTGGGTGGCCGCGCGGCCAATATGATCCTCAACGAGGTCAACGGCGGCAGCCCCAGCCAGCTCAAGGGCTACACCGAAGTGGCCGGGCAAGCGGCCCATGTCATCGTCGCCAACCCCTATGGCGTGAGCTGCAACGGCTGCGGCTTCATCAACACCCCCAAGGCCACCCTGACCACCGGCAAGCCGGTGATCGAGAACGGCCAGGTCCAGCGTTACCAGGTGGACCAGGGCAGCGTCGCCATCGAGGGTGCGGGCCTCAACGCGAGCAATATCGACCAGTTCGAAATCATCACCCGCAGCGCCAAGATCAACGCCGAGATCCAGGCCCGGCACCTGGCGGTGATCGCCGGGGCCAACGACGTCGACGCCAAGACCTTGAACGCTACGGCCCGCACCGCCAACCCGGCGGATGCACCGCAACTGGCCATCGACTCATCAGCCCTGGGCGGCATGTACGCCGGGGCGATCAAGCTGGTGGGCACCGAGGCCGGAGTGGGGGTGAAGCTCGACGGCAAGCTGATCGCCAGTGGCGGTGATATCCAACTGGATGCCAACGGCCAGTTGCGCATGGCGGACGCCACTGCCGAGAAGGGCGCGGTGGCGATCAAGGCCGGCAGCCTGGAGGCCCAGGGCGCGGTCTACGCCGGCACCGATCTCAAGGTGCAAACCCGGGGCGACCTGAGCAGCCAGAAAACCCTCGCCGCCCGCGACAGCATCCAGCTGGACAGCGGTGGCCAACTGAGCAACCAGGGCATCATCGAAGCCGGGGTCAATGCCGACAACTCTCGCAACGCCAACGGCGATATCAGCCTCAACGCCCGGGATCTCGACAACCGCGGCAAGAGCATTGTCGCCAGCCGCGACCTGACCCTGAACATGGCCCAGACCCTGGACAACCGGGGCGGGACCCTCAGTGGCCAGCATCAGGTGAAGGTCAGCGCCGGCACTCTGGACAACCAGAACCAGGGCCGAGTCCTGAGCAGCGACAGCCTGGTGCTGCAGGCCACCCAGGTGCTGAACCACAACGCCCTGATCACCAGCGACGGCCAACTCAAGGCCGAGATCGGCCACCTGGGCAATCGCTACGGCGAGCTCAGCAGCCTGAGCCGGGTTCGCCTGCAACTGGCGGCGCTGGACAACGTCGCCGGGTTGGTGATGGCCGGTGAAACCCTGGATATCAACGCCAGCGGGGCCATCGACAACCGTGGCGGTGCCCTGGGGGCGGAGCGCTTGCTGAAGGTGCAGGCCGCATCCCTGGACAACAGCAAGGCCGGTAACCTGCGCAGCGAGGAGCGCCTGGAGGTCCAGGTCGCCGGGCGTCTCGACAACCAGGACAGGGGCTTGATTCAGGCTACCCAGGCCATGGAAGTACAGGCCGGGCAACTGGACAACCGCAAGGGCAGGATTTCCGGCAGCGACACCCTGGTGGTGCGCGGCGAGAGTGCGGACAACCGCGGTGGGGTGATACATGCCGATCAGGCCCTGGGCCTGCACAGTCGTGACGTGGATAACCGCGACAAGGGCCGCCTGGAAAGCCGGACTGCCGTCACCGTCGAAGGCAACCGCCTGGACAACAGCGGTGGCCTGCTCAGCGCCACTTCAACCCTGACGCTGAACAGCAGCGAGGTGCTCAACCACGCTGGCCGCATCGCCAGCAAAGGCGAACTCCATGCCCAGGTGGACAGCCTTGCCCAGCATGGCGGCGAGCTGGTGGCCGAAGGCGCTCTGCATCTGCAGGGCCAGTCCCTGGATAACCGGGACCAGGGCCTGGTGGCCTCCCTCAAGGCCCTGACCCTGGACGTCGTCGAGGTGGATAACCGTGGTGGTGCACTGTCGGGCCAGGGGGAAGTGCAGGTCAACGGCCAGGGTCTGAACAACAGTGATGGTGGCAAGGTCCTGGCGGACCAGCGCCTGCTGCTCCAGGTGGCCCGGGTCATCAACCAGAACCAGGGGCTGTTGTTCAGCAAGCAAGGGCTGACCCTGAGTGGCGACAGCCTGGACAACAGCGGCGGCCAGTTGGTGAGTCAGAAGCCGTTGCTGCTGACCCTGAGCGCAGCCCTGGACAACCAGCGTGGCCTGATCAGCGGCGAAGACCTGCTGACCCTCAAGGTCGGCAGCCTGGATAACCGCGGCGGCCGCCTGACCGGTGCCCGGGCCCTGAGCCTCGACAGCCGCGGGGCGCTGCTCAACCAGGGCGGCTCGATCGTCGCCGAGCAGGGGCTGACCCTGGACAGCACCAGCCTGAACAACAGCGACAAGGGCGTGATCAGCGCCAAGGCCGATGCCCGCCTGGGCACCGGCGCTTTCGACAACAGCCAGGGCGGCAGCCTGACCAGTGCCGGGCAGTTGACCCTGACCACTGCCCAACTGACCAACAACCAGGGCCGGATCGGCAGCGACCAGGCCCTCAATGCCAGCATCACTGGTCTGCAGCAGCAGGGCGGCGAGCTGTTCAGCAACGCCGACCTGACCTTGGACCTGAATCATGGCCTGCTGGACAACCAGGGCGGCAACCTGCACACCCCGGGGCAGTTGTTGTTGCGCAACCTCGACCGGGTGGACAACCGCAGCGGTGAAATCTCCGGGGCCAAGGCCTTCAGCCTCAACGCCCGGGAACTGGACAACGGTGCCGGCAAGCTCCTGAGCAATCAGGCCCTGACCCTGCGCATCGAGCAGGCCCTGGCCAACGTCAAGGGGCTGATCTCGGCTGCAGCCATCGACAGCCGCAGCGCCAGTCTGGACAACCGCGACGGCCAGTTGCACAGCCGTGGCGACAGCCAACTGCAGGTCAGCGGGCACGCCGACAACCAGGGCGCAATACTGCTGGCCGAAGGGCAGATGACCCTCAAGGCCGCCAGCCTGGACAACCGCCAGGAGGGGCTGGTGGGCGCCACCCGCGCCCTGGACCTGCAGGTCGGGCGACTGGATAACCGCGGCGGTGAAGTGTCGAGCCGGCAGATCGACCTGAGCGGCGAGCGCCTGGACAACAGCGACCAGGGCCGCCTGCTGGCCAGTGGTGACCTGACCCTGAAGGTGGCCCGGGTACTCAACCAGAACCTGGGCCTGATTTCCGCGGACCAGGGCCTGAGCCTCAGTGGCATCGGCCTGGACAACCGGGGCGGGCAACTGGTGGGGGCCCGGCGCCTGGACCTGGAACTGGGTGAAGACCTCGACAACCGCAAAGGCCGGATCAGCAGCGAAGGCCGCCTGGCGATCCAGGCCCGCAACCTGAACAACGACCGGGGCAGCCTGTCCAGTGGTGGTGCCTTGCAGGTCAGCGCCGGGCAGGCCCTGAGCAACCAGGGCGGCAAGTTGTTGAGCGACGCGGGCCTGACCCTGGCCAGTGCCCGGCTGGACAACCAGCAGCAGGGCATCATCAGCGCCAAGGGCCGGCTGTCACTCACTACCGGAGCGCTGGACAACAGCCAGGGCGGCAACCTCAACAGCGGTGATGAACTGAGCCTGAACGCTGCCCAGGTCAACAACGAGCAGGGCAGCATCGGCAGCGCCAAGGCCCTGACGGCCTCGGTCACCGGGTTGCAGCAGCAGGGCGGCAAGCTGTTCAGCAAGAGCCGCCTGAGCCTGGACCTGAACCACGGCACCCTGAACAACCAGGGCGGCCTGATCAATGCCCCCGGTGTGCTACTGCTGAGCAACCTCGGCGCGGTGGACAACCGTCAGGGGGAAATCTCCAGCCAGCAGGCTTTCGAACTGGCCGCCCGCAGCCTGGACAACAGCGCCGGGCAGTTGCTCAGCAACCAGGCCCTGACCTTGCGCATCGAGGGCGCGCTGACCGCGCTCAAGGGCAAGATCGCCGCCGCCGCGTTGCAGATCGATGCCGCTAGCCTGGACCACAGCGGCTCGCTGCTCAGCGACAGCGAACTGGACCTGCGGGTCACTGGCCCGTTGCGCAACCAGGGCCTGATCCAGGCCGCCGGGCCGCTGCAGATCAGCGCCAACGGCCTGGACAACCAGGGTGGGCGCCTGCTCGGCGGCACCCGTGTGGGCATCGACCTGGGGGCCCAAGGCTCGGACCTGGACAACCGCCAGGGCCTGATCAACACCCAGGGCGTGCTGAGCATTGCCGGGCTGCGGGACCTGCAGAACCAGGCCGGGGAAATCTCCAGCACCCAGGGCTTCAACCTGGCCGGGCGCAGCCTGGACAACAGTGGCGGCAAGCTGATCAGCCACCAGCAGCTTGGGGTCGAGGCCGTGAACCTGGGCAACCAGCAGGGCCTGATATCCGGCTGGCAGGGGCTCAAGGTTAGCGGCGGCAGCCTGGACAACCGCCAGCAAGGTACCTTGTCGAGCCTGCTGGGGGATCTGAATATCGACCTCAGCGGCGCCTTGCTCAACAGTGCGCAAGGCGGGCTGGCCAGCCAGGGTCAGCTGACCCTCAAGGCCGCGAGCCTGGACAACAGCGACAAGGGCATCGTCACCAGCAAGGGCGGGCAACAACTGGTCCTCGGCGGCGGTGGCTTGAACAATGCCCGGGGCGGGCTGATTGAAAGCAGCGCCAGCCTCGACATCGCGGCCGGCGACCTGGACAACCAGGGTGGCAGTCTCAACGCCGCGGGGGCGCTGAACTTCAGTGGCAACAATCTGGATAACCAGGGTGGCAATCTGCGCGGTGAAGGCGCGGTGACCCTCGATCTTCTGGGTGCCCTGGTCAACACCCAGGGCAAGCTGGCCGCCAGCGGCCCGCTGCTGCTCAAGCGTTCCAGCCGCATCGACAACCAGGACGGGCAGTTGGTCAGCCAGAACCTGATGACTCTGTTCAGCAATAGCCTGGACAACAGTAACCGCGGCACCCTGGCCGCCAACGGTGCGCTGCAGGTCAACGTCAGTGGCGAGGTGCGCAACCAGAATGACGGCCTGATCTACAGCCGCGACGCCGGCCTGAGCCTGAGCGCCGGCAGCCTGAACAATGCCAAGGGCGCGATCCAGAGCGCCAAGGCCCAGACCCTGGCAGCGACCGGGGGCATCGATAACCAGGGCGGCAAGCTGATTGCCGAGGATGGTGACCTGGACATTCAAGGCGCCAGCCTGGATAACCGCACGGGTGTGCTGTCCAGCCTCAAGGGCCTGTTCCAGGCCCGGATGTCGGGGCTGCTGAACAACCATGGCGGCCAGGCCGAGGCCCAGCGCCTGGATCTGCAAGCCCTGGCCGGTTTCGATAACGGCGCCGGGCGCATGGCGGCCAAGGGTGGCGACTTGCTGCTCAATGCCGGCAGCGCCGGGGTGGATAACAGCCACGGCGGCCTGTATGCCAGCGGGCGGGTCAAGGCCAGAGGCAATCAGCTCGACAACAGCACCGGGCAGATCAACGGCCAGCACATCGACCTGGATTTCAACGGTTCCCTGGTCAACCAGGGCGGCCTGATTGAAAGCCGCGAGAGCCTGGCGCTGCGCGGCGCCAGCCTGGACAACCAGGGCGGCAAACTGCGGGCCCTGGCCCCTGGCGGCAAGACCGACCTGCAGATCGGCGGGCTGTTCGACAACCGCAACGGCCTGCTGGAATCCGCCAACACCGACCTGACCCTGGCGGCGTCGGGTTTCCTCAATCAGGGTGGCAGCCTGCTGCACCTGGGCGAAGGCAACTTCGATATCGCCACCGGCAACGTGATCAATGCCGGCGGCAGCCTGGTCACCCGGGGCGGGCTGACGCTGACCGCCGACAGCTGGACCAACAGTAGCGTGATCCAGGCCGGGCGCCTGAACCTTGACGTCAACCACTTCAGCCAGACCGCCGCTGGCCAGTTGCTGGCCAGCCAGCACTTGCAGGCCCGGGGGGGCAACTGGAATAACGACGGGCTGCTGGCCAGCGATGGCAGCCTGGACCTGCAGATCGGCGGCACCTATTCCGGTAATGGCCGGGTATCCAGCCTGGGCACCCTTGGCTTTGGCGCGGCCCAGCTCAACCTTGGCGCCGCGGGCAGCATCGCCGGTGGCGGCGGTACCCAGGTCACGGTCGCCGGGCAACTGAACAACGCCGGGCGCCTGACCTCCAACGCCGGACTCTCGCTGAATGCCGGCGGCGTGCTCAACACCGGCACCCTGGGCGCCGCCCAGGGCCTGAATCTGGTCACCCCGACCCTGGTCAACGACCACGGTTTCGTATTCAGCGGCCAGAACGCCAGCCTCAACGTCAACACCCTGACCAACAGCTATGGCGAGTTCTACAGCCTTGGCGGCCTGACCGTGGCCGGCATGGCGGCAGGCACCTCGGCCCAAAACCTGAGAAACATCTCCGGCAACATCCAGAGCGGCGGCGATATCAATATCGCTGCACTGGATCTGGTCAACGACCGGGAAAAATACGAAGCCAGCCAGCAGATCACCGATGGCCGCATGACCATCCGCTGCGTCCAGCACTGCGGCGGTGGCGCCAGTTGGGTCCGGGGGCCGGTGTTTATCTACCGGACGGTGGAAGGCGTGGTGACCAGCGACTCGCCGCAGTCGACCCTGAACGCGGGGGGCAACCTGACGGTCAACAGCACCAGCTTCCTCAACCGCTACAGCACCGTGTCGGCAGGCAATGACCTGAGCATCACCAGCGGCACCATCACCAACCAGGCCTCCCTGGTGGCGTCCGGTTCTTCCGGCTATGAAGTCGGCGCCGGGGTCAAGATCAATCGCGGGCTGTTCTTCCAGCTGGCCCGTGACGTGCAGGCCTATGACCGGGCGCACCCGCAGGGCAGTGCCTTCAACCAGGAGGACTTCGCCGCCCTGGTGGCCAAGTTCAACCCGGGGATCTTCTATGGCATCGACCGGCCGGTAGAGACCTCGACCCTGAGCTCTTCGGCGGCGCCGGCCATCATCCAGGCCGGTGGCAAGGCCCGGCTCACGGCAGCCAACGACATCAGCAATATCAGCGTGGTCAAGAATGCCATCGCCGTGGGCGGTAGCACCCGCGACACGGCGGTGGGCGCCTCCAGCAAGCCGCTGATGGTAGTGCTCCACTCCCAGCTACCGCCGGATCTGGCGCAGCAGCAGGTCAACCCCCTGAGCCTGCCCAACTTCAGCCTGCCATCCGGGCAGAACGGCCTGTTCCGCCTGAGCGGCCAGGGCGGCGCAGCGCAGCCCTCGGCCCCGGCGCAGAGCTGGAGCATGGGCGGCGCCAGCCTGGAACTGAGCACTCGCCAGGCCGGTCCGGAGCCGGTCCAGCCCCGGGAACTGAGCAACCGGCCGCTGCCGCAAGTGGCCCTGGGCGCTCGCGACCTGAACCTGGTTGATCACCAGGCCACGGGCATCGATGGCCGCGCAGCGACGGTGCAGGTGAACGCCGTGGCCGGGGATTCGCCGGGGGGCGTGCTGCTGCCCACGGGCAGTGCTGGCAACCAGAGCGTCAACCGCGTCCAGGGCCTGCCGGACAGCAGTGTGCGCAGCAATCCGCACAAGTACCTGATCGAGACCAACCCGCTGCTCACCGACCTCAAGCAGTTCATGGGTTCGGACTATCTGCTGTCGAAACTGGGCTACGACCCGGACCAGAGCGCCAAGCGCCTGGGTGATGGTTTTTACGAGCAGCGCCTGATCCAGCAAGCGGTCACGGCCCGTACCGGCCAGCGTTTCCTCGATGGCCAGAATAGCGATGAGGGCATGTTCAAGTACCTGATGAACAACGCCATCGCCAGCAAGGATTCACTCAACCTGGCAGTGGGCGTGACCCTGACCTCCCAGCAGGTGGCGGCCCTGACCCACGACATCGTCTGGCTCGAAGAGCAGGAGGTGAACGGCGAGAAGGTGCTGGTGCCAGTGCTGTACCTGGCCAACGCCAACAACCGTCTGGCGCCCAATGGCGCGCTGGTCCAGGGCCGCGACGTGACCCTGATCGCCGGCAAGGACCTGGTCAACTCCGGGACCTTGCGCGCCAGTGAGAACCTCAGTGCCACGGCGGGGACTGACCTGATCAACGGTGGCCTGATCGAGGCGGGCAATCGCCTGAACCTGCTGGCCGGGGACAACGTGGTCAACCAGTCCGGCGGTATTATCGCCGGGCGTGACGTGACGGTCCGCGCCCTGGCCGGGGACGTGATCAACGAGCGCAGCATCACCACCTTCCAGAGCAACCCGGGCTCCACCACCCAGCGCCTGGACTACGCCGACAACGCCGGGCGGATCGAGGCCCGCAACGACCTGAATGTCGGTGCCGGTCGCGATATCAATAACATCGGCGGGGTGCTGAGCAGTGGCGGCGACACGACCCTGATCGCTGCGCGCGACGTCAACCTGGTATCGGCCCAGGAGCACGACAAGCTCACCCGTGACCGCTACCTCAACGAAAGCATCACCCAGCACGGTTCAAGCGTCAGCGTCGGAAGGGATCTGGCGGTCAGCGCCGGACGCGACCTGACGGCAGTCGCCAGCCAGATCGAGGCCAAGCGCAACATCGCCATGGATGCGGCGGGTGACCTGACCCTGGCCTCGGCGGCGGATGAGCAGCACAGCTACTCCAAGACCAAGAAGGTCACCCGCCAGGAAGACCATGTCAGCCAGGTCGGCACTTCGCTGACCGCCGGCGCCGATGTGGTCCTCAGTGCCGGCAAGGACCTGAGCCTGATCTCCAGCCGTATCAGCGCCGGCAACGAAGCCTACCTGGTGGCCGGTGACAACCTGGAGTTGCTGGCGGCCCAGGACAGCGACTACTCGCTGTACGACATGAAGAAGAAGGGCAGTTGGGGCCGCAAGAAGACCCGCCGTGACGAGGTGACCCAGGTCACCAACATCGGCAGCGAGATCACGACTGGCGGCGACCTGACCCTCAAGAGCGGCGGCGACCAGAAATACCAGGTGGCCAAGCTGGAAAGCGCCAAGGACCTGACCCTGGACAGTGGCGGCGCGATCACCTTCGAGGGGGTCAAGGACCTGCACGACGAAAGCCACACCAAGAGCAATAACAATGCCTTCTGGAATTCCTCCAAAGGCCGCGGCAACACCGATGAAACCCTGCGCCAGAGCAGCCTGGTGGCCGGCGGCAGCCTGACCATCAAGGCCGTGGAAGGCTTGAAGATCGACATCAAGCACATCGACCAGAAAAGCGTCAGCCAGGCCATCGACGCCATGGTCCAGGCCGACCCGCAACTGGCCTGGCTGAAACAGGCCGAGGCCCGGGGCGACGTCGACTGGCGCCAGGTCAAGGAGATCCACGAGTCCTTCAAGTACAACAACTCGGGCCTGGGCCCGGCAGCGCAGTTGATCATCGCCATCGCCCTGGCGGCGGTGATGGGGCCGATGATGGCCGGGATGAACACCATGCTCCAGGCAGTGGCGGTGAACGTCGCCACCAAGGCCACGGTCAGCACCATCGACAACCGCGGCAACCTGGGCAAGGTCCTCAAGGACGTGACCTCCAAGGAGAGCATCAAGGGCTACACAGTGGCCGCAGCCACCGCCGGAGTGGCCCAGGGGTTGAACTACAACCCGAGCGCCATGGGCCTGGATGCCAAGAGCCTGCAGACCGTGGCGGTCAAGGTCACGGCCGATGCCTTGATCAAGACCGCAGTCTATGGCGGCAGCTTCAAGGACAACCTGGCGGCTTCGGCAGCCGGAACTGCGGCCAGCATCGGCGGGGCGTATGGCGCCGGCAAGATCGGCGACCTGGGCCTGACCGAGGGCGGCCTGGCGAAAATCGCCCTGCATGCCGGGCTTGGCGGCCTGCTGTCTGAAGCCATGGGCGGTGATTTTCGCACCGGCGCCATCGCCGGTGGTGCCAACGAGTTGCTGGTGGGGGTGCTGGGGGACAAGCTGCTGCCGGACAACCTGATCCCCGGTTCGCCGGAGTACATCCAGGCCCAGGCCAACCTGATGGCCCTGTCGCAGATTGTCGGTGTACTCGGCGCGTCGGCGTCCGGTGGTGACATGAGCATCGCCTCGGCGGTGGCGGCCAATGGCACTCAGTACAACTACCTGACGCACCAGGCCTTCGATGAGGTGGGCAACTGCCTGTCGGGACGTACCTGCTCTACCGATGAGCAGAAGAAGGCTGCGGTGGCCAAGGCCGAGAAACTCAGCGAGTGGCTGGACTCGGAAATGCGCAGCCTCTGCGACAAGGCGCCGACCAGCGACAGTTGCCGCGCGGCGGTCAATGCCTCGATCAAGTACGTGGCCATGAAGGATGCCTGGAACATCATGAACAAGGATGTGACCCGTTCCTCGAAGAACACCTTCGACTATCTCTACAACACCGAAGGGGCTGCCGGGCGCCTGGTGACCTACTTGAACACCATCGACAACCGGGCCAATTTCTTTGGTGCCAGCCATGTCTACGAGCAGAACATGGGGATTGGTGCCAAGTGGTTCGGTGGGGCGGAAGAGGTGTCCAGGGCCGGTTGGACCGGCCTGGGAGCCGACGATAACCTCTCGTACATAACCTTTGGTGTCGGCCGGCTGATGGCGCCGGTCTATGACTGGCGCAAGGCAGCCGGGGATGCGCTGATCACCGGTGGCTTCGAGAACTTCAAGAACCTCTACAACAAGGCCACCAGCGATCCGGTCGCCTGGGACATCAAGCAGTTGAAAGGCGAACAGACTATCCTGCAGCCGATTCATGAGCAGTACATGGGCGACCGGAGTGCATTCACCTGGCTTTCCGGGCTGGTGACCGATACGTCGATCATGCCCGAGATAATGATCGGTGATCGAAAAGGAATGGATGGCGGCGTGGATATTCTGGATTACAAGTCCCGGGTGGAGTTTGGCTGCAAATTGCTGGGCTACTCCAAGAGCCAGGGCTGTGCGCCATGAGTGCGGCGGCTTACCCGCGATGCCGGGTGTTCATGGCGTTTTTCTTCTGCCCGCTGGTGTTGGGGCTGGTGTTCGGCGCCTTCAAGTTCGTCACGCTGCTGGCCCACCTGGCCAGCAACCCGCGATTGCTGGGGGAGGTGCGGGGGGGCGAGTTGCTGCTGATGCCGGTGCTTGCACCGCTGGTGGCCCAGGTGGCGTTTCTGCTGCCGTTCCTGGTCTTCGCCCTGGGGGTGACGCTGATGAAGGTCTACCACAGCCCGCGCGCCTGTGCGGTGCTGGCCCTGGTGGGCGCAAGCGTGGCCAGCCTATGGGCGCTGATCTTCATCGCCCTGGTGGTCCATGGCGTGAAGAAGGCACAGTTCGCCGACTACCAGGTGGAGATGCTGGTGCTATTCGTGGCTGCCTGCCTGACCTGCTGGCTGGCGGCGCGCCTTTTCCTGCCCGAGAGCAATGCTGGTCCAGGGGTTGCTGACTGACCCCTTGCTCCGGCTGCCGTTATTGACAGCCGGGGCTGGCGCCGCGAATTATCCAGCCCCTGGATAATTTCGATGGGCATTATTCATGAAGCTCAATGTGCAGCGCCTGGACCTCAACCTGTTGCGGGTGTTCGACGCCTTGATGCAGGAGCAGAACCTGTCCCGGGCCGCGGTACGCCTGAACCTCAGCCAACCGGCGGTGAGCAATGCCCTGGCGCGCCTGCGTCGGCACCTGGACGAGCCGCTGTTCATTCGCACCGCCCGCGGCATGCAACCCACCTCCCGGGCCCTGAGCCTGCATGTGGCCGTGCGCCAGGCCCTGCACCTGTTGCAGCAGGGCCTCGATCCTGCTGCGGCGTTCGAGCCGGCGGCGGCCCAGCAACTGTTCACCTTGTCGATGAACGATTACGCCCAGGCGCGCCTGCTGCCGGCTCTGTCCCGACGCCTGCAGCAGGTAGCGCCCGGGGTCCGGCTGGCGGTGCGCAGCGACAGCGCCGACGCCATCGCCGCCTGGCTCGGTGCCGGGATGCTCGACCTGGCGGTGGACTACCTGTATTTCGACAGCCCGGACCTGTGCTACCAGCCGCTGCTTGAGGAGCAACTGGTGGTGATCGGCCGTCACGACCATCCGGCCTTTGCCCCGGAACTGAGCCTGGAGGCCTACCAGGCTTGCCTGCACGTGGCGATTCCCGATCGGGGTGGGCGCGGCTCGCCCCTGGAAATCGTTCTCGGCTCGGCCAAGGTCCAGCGCCAGGTGCAGGTGTTCGTGCCCAACTACCTGAGCATTCCGCTGATCGTTGCCCAGTCCGACCTGCTGGGCACCGTGCCACGCTACCTGGCGGAGCATTTCTGCGCCTTGCTGCCGATCCGCATCGCCAGCCTGCCGCTGCTGGCGGCGCCGGTGCAGGTCAGCCTGATCTGGCATCGCCAGCAGCAACAGGCGCCGGGCCTGCAATGGTTGCGCAGGGAGATTGCGGCCATTGCCAGTGCTCCATAGTCGCCATGCACTCCGGGTAAACGGGGCGCTGCCCAGGAGGGGCCGGCCTCGGTCGACCAGCTCTGGCCCTGTAGTTTCTTGAGAAAATGCCAAGTCTCAGAAATTTCCTATTTCCATTGGCGAAGTGTCTTGAACTCAGTTGAGTTCAATTTGGCTAGCATGGTTTTTTATCCGGAGCCGCGGTGATGTCGACGCTGAGCGTACTGTTGTTGTGTTCGAACGCTTTTCGGGTTCGACATTTTTCAAGAATTCTCGCGTCTTGCGGTTTTGCTCGGGTACAAGTGATCAGCGATGACTGCGACGGCGCTCAGTTCCCGCCCGCCCTGGATGAACTGGACCTGGTGATCTGCGACTCGCTGCACTCCCTGAACGCCATCCCCTACCTGCGCAGGCTCTGCGAGCACCACGGCTTTTTCTCGATGATGGAATGCGAAGCGCTGCAAGCGCCGATCCGTTGGGGGCTGGCGAACTTTCGCGTGCGTTCCGGCAAGTACTGCGTCGGCAGTTACAGCGAGCTGGACACGCTGCAGATCAGCGCCTTGCTGCTCAAGGCGCTGGCCATCAAGCGTACGGTGAAAGGTCATGCACGTGACGATGCTCCAGGGGCGGCGGGAGCTGGTTGCGCCAACAACGACTGGGTGGCCGAACTGGATGTTTCCCAGGCCCTGGAACAGCGGCAGATCGTGGCTTTTTTCCAGCCCCAGGTCTGCATGAAGACCCGGCGCATCACCGGCGCCGAAGTCCTGGCCCGTTGGCAGCATCCTCACAAGGGGGTGCTGGGGCCGCAGTTCTTTCTCGACCTGTTCGACAGCCCGCAGGGCCATCGCCAATTGTTCGATTGCCTGTTGCAGCAGGGCCTGGCGTTGCAGCGGCAGTTGCAGGGCCACGCCAGCGGCGATGCCCTGATGTTCTCCTACAACATTGAGGCCAGCCAGCTGAGCGATCCGCAATTCGCCTTGCGGGTGTTGCAACAGATCGACGAGGCGCAGGTGCCCACACGCCAGGTGACCCTGGAGATCACCGAGCGCCAGGCTCTGGTCCTGAGCATGCAGTGCATCGAGAACATCAGTGTGCTGGTGCACAGTGGCGTGCGTCTGTCCCTGGATGATTTTGGCACCGGGCATTCCTCGATCATGCGCCTGGCGGACATTCCCTTTGGCCAGCTCAAGCTGGACTCCGGATTTGTCGCCAACGCTACGGGGGCCAAGGAAACCCGGATCATCGAGGCCATCGTGGGGATGGCCGGTGCGCTGAACCTGGAGCTGGTGGCCGAAGGCATCGAGACCGAAAAGCAACGTGCGCACCTGCAGCGCCTGGGTGTCGATGCGGCCCAGGGCTTTCTGTTTTACAAACCGATGAATGCGGCCGCCCTGATCCGGGTTCTGACGTTGAGCCGGCCGCCGCAGCGACAGCTCAGCCAGAGCTAGGATGCAGCGCGGTCACTGCGTCTTGAGCATCACATAGGCTTCACCGCCACGACGGTCGTGCATGAGGATGAAGGTCTGCCCGTTGAGGGTGATCTTGCTCGGTACGCTCTGGGCCACCGGGGTGCTGGAGAACTTGCCGGCCACGCTGAGAAATTGCTGGGTCAGCGAGCTGTCGTTCTGGGTCGGGGTGGTGATCGCGCATTCCTTGTTGGCCTGTATCTGCACGCCCAGGCTTTGGTCCTCGTTCATGCCCATCTTGGCGAAGCCGGCATCGGTCAGGTCACTGATGCCATGGTTGCGCGCGGCGGTCTCGGCGCCGGCGAAGGACGGCGCGGACTTCAGGCAGATATCGCGAAAGGCCAGGATGCCGGCGGAAGTGATGGTGGGCTCCGGGTTGATCTCCCGGGTCACGCTGGAGCAGGCGCCAAGCAGCGCCAGGGCGGTGAGGGTTGCGGCAAGTGGTGCGGTGCGGGGCAGAGTGCTCATGGAAATCCTTGGAAGCAGACGGCAAGGGGGCGGGGAGGGTTCTTGCCGAATGAGGCATCGGCGCCCTGGCAGGGTAGGCAGGGGCATCGTTCAGATCAATCTTTTGTGTGAAAACCGCGTGTTGAACGGTTCCGGGGCGCTGCGGCTGGCGCAGTAATTGCCTGCCTCATGGCTCAGTTCAACGATGGGGCCCGCGGCCATGCAATTACGAGCGTTGCGTTACTTCCACGAGGTGGCCCGGTGCGCCTCCCTGCGTCAGGCGGCGGAGCGCCTGTACGTGACCCCCACCGCAGTCAGCCGGCAGATCGAGCAACTGGAGCACTTCTTCGGCACCGCGCTGATCGAGCGCGGGCCCCGGGGCATTCGCCTGACCGTGGAGGGTGAATGCCTGGCCGAGCAGGTCACCTCCACCTTGCGCGGCTTCGACCAGGTGCGCGATGTGATCGCCAGCCGGCAGAGCCAGGTAGCGGGTAACGTCAGCATCCATGTGTCGGAAAGTATCGTTTCCAGCGTGCTGGCGCCGGTGCTGGCGGCGTTCAACCGGGCCCATCCGAAAGTCACCTTCAACATCGTCATCGCCAGTGCCGGCGCCACTCTGGATGCCCTGTGCAGCGGCGAGGCCGACCTGGGCCTGGCGTTCTACCTGCCGGAACGGGCCGAAGTGGAGGTGACCGCCCACTGCCAACTGTGGCACCGGGTACTGGTCAGCGCCGAGCACCCGTTTGCCCAGTGCCCGAGCATTCGCCTGCAGGATCTGGAGGGCCAGCCCCTGGCGATTCCCGACTCGGCCTACGGCGTGCGCCAGGCCCTGGAGGGCGCGGCGAAAAAGCGCGGAGTGAACATCCTTCCGGTATTCACCACCAGCTCCCTGGAGGTGCAGAAAAGCCTGGCCCGCCAACGTGCGGCAGTGCTGATCCTGCCCCAGGTGGATGCCGAGGCCCGGGACCTGGGGGATGGGCTGGTGGCCGTGCCGATCGACGACCAATACCTGGAGCGGATCCGGGTAGACCTGTGCGTGGTGCGCAACCGGCCCTTGTCGGTGGCGACCCTCAGGTGCCAGGAAATGCTTGTCCGGGCGATGCAACGCCATAGCCTGGCGTAGGAGCGGGCTTGCCCGCGAAAGCGTTTCCAAGAGCGCTGCACGGCTTACGGACCTCTTCGCCGGCAAGCCGGCTCCTACGGAGGAGGGGCGGTGGTCAGAACAGGTTGAACGGGAAATTCCCCACCAGGCGGAACTCGTCATAGCTGCCGTCGATCTGCCCGCCGCTGGCGCGGTGGTTGTAGACGATGGTGCGCAGCACCGCATCCTTGAGCCGCCCGGATTGCACCACATAGGCCAGCATCAGGCCGTTTTCGTTGTGCTTGGCGCCGTCCAGGCCGCGCACGTTGTAGCCGCGGTTGCGGCCATCGCGATCGCCGTCGTAGTGCGTGCCGTCGATGCCCCAGCCCTTGGCGTGCCACAGGCTGGCGCTCAGCCCCGGCACGCCGTAGGCGGCAAAATCCAGGTCATAGCGCAACTGCCAGGACTTTTCATTGGGGCCGTTGTAGTCCGAGTACAGGGAGTTGGCCATGTAGTTGCCGGTGGACTCCCAGATGTAGTCGAAGTACTCGTTGCCGAACACTTGCTGCCAGGCCAGGGTCAGGCTGTGGGCCTGATGGCTGCCAGTCAGCGCCAGACTGAAGGCGTCGTTATCGATGTAGCCCAGGCGCTGCTGGCCCTGGTCCCGGGTGTGGTAGTAGTTGAACGCGGTCTTCAGCGCCAGCCGGCTTTTGTCTCCGGCGCGGTGGGTCAGGCCCAGGTAGTACTGGTCCCACATGTTCTCGAAGCGCGAGGCATAAAGGCTGCCTTCCAGGCCCAGGCCGGGCTTGACCGTCGCCCCCAGGTAGCTGATGCGCTCGCCGCTGTAGGCGCGGTTGCCGAAGGTGGTGGTCAGGCGTTCGCTGCCGGTACCGGTGCGCGGGATGGCCCGGTCGAAGCTGCCGGCCTGCAGCGACAACCAGTCGGTTTCATGGCTGTACAGGCCCACGCCCTGGAAGCTGGAGGGCAGGGCGCGGTTGTCCTTGTAGCGCAGCACCGGGTTGTCGGTCATCAGGCGCCCGGCCTTGAGTTCGGTGTTGGACAGGCGCAGGCGGACATCGCCGATGCCCAGGCGGCTCCAGGTGGGCAGGGCATCGCCGTCACTGTCCACCAGCACTCGGTCGCCGCCGTTGGCCACCCGGCCGTGGCCGCGCTCCAGGTTCACTGCGCTGAACAGGCCGGCGTCCACCCCAATGCCGATCAGCCCTTGGGTATAGCCGGAGCTGTACTTGAGCATGCCGGTCTGTACCCAGGTTTCCCGCACCCGGGTGCGCTGGTTGCCGTCCGGTTTCTTGATCGTCAGGTAGGTGTCGCGTTGGGGGTGCTGGTTGGAGTAGTAATGGCGCAGGTTGAGGTCCAGGCTGCTGCCTTCGATAAAGCCCGGGGCCTGGGCCTGCTGGCTTGGGCGCGGGTTGTCCTGGGCCAGCAGGGGGCTGCTGGCGCTCATGGCCAGGAGGCAAAGTACGAGCTGTTTCATGTCGCTTCCCCACAAATCAAAGGCGTCGAACCTCCGCCCGACCGCGGTCATGCGCGGCCGGCAGGGTAGAGGAAGACGCGGTGCCGGAAAAGAGTTTTGGGCAGTGAGGCGAATGCTCAGCGGGCGCGGGCTTCTGCGAGCCGTTGGCCGGGGTTGCTGCGCCCGGGTGCTTGCGGGCGGGTTTCCTTGGCGAACCAGGCGGCGGTCAGGCACACCAGGTTGGCCACCAGCAGGTAGCCCACTGGCGACATCGGGTTGCCGGTGGTGCCGATCAGCCAGGTGATGATGATCTGCGCCGTACCGCCGAAAGCCGCCACGCCAAAGGCATAGACGATGGAGAAACCGGTGGAGCGCACCGCCTTGGGGAAGCTCTCCACCAGCAGCACGATCAGCGCCGCGCCGCTCATGCCGTGCAGCCCGGACAACACGGCCAGGGTCAGCAGGAAGGTCGTCGGGCTGGGGTGCTCGGTCATCAACTGCAACGCCGGGAACAGCACCAGCAACAGCACCACCCGCGGCGCCATGAGGATGGTGCGGCGGCCGAAGCGGTCGCAGAGCATGCCGCCGGCAATCGCACACACCGCCATGGCTGCGCCGGCCACCAGGGTCGAGAGCATGGAGATGCTGGTGGGCAGTTTCAGTTCGGTGAGGGCGAAGGTGGTCATGTAGTTGATGAAGTACTGGGTGATGGTGCTGCCCGACAGAATCAGCAGCCCCAGCACCAGCGCCCGGCGATGCTCGCCGAACACCTGGCGCACCAGGCTGCCGGTGCTGGCTGTCTCACCCTGGCCGTGGAAGGTTTCCGCCAGGTTGCGGCGGATGTAGATGCCGATTGGCAGCACCAAGAGGCCGAACACGAAGGGCACGCGCCAGCCCCAGCTGTTGAGGTCCTCGGGGGACAGCACCTGGGTCAGGGTGTAGCCCACGGTGCCGGCGGCCATGGCGGCCACGCCCTGGGCCACCACCTGCCAGCAGGCGTAGGTGCCGCGCTTGTGGGCTGGCGCGGCTTCGAGGATGTAGGTGGTGGCGGGGCCGGCCTCGCCACCCCAGGCCAGGCCCTGGATCAGCCGAGTGAGCACCAGCAGGATCGGTGCGGCGATGCCGATGCTTTCATAGCTGGGCAGGATGGCGATGCTGCCGGTGCCCACGGCCATCATCACCAGGGTCAGGAGCATCGCCGGCTTGCGCCCGACGCGGTCGGCGTAGGCGCCGATCAGCACCGCCCCCAGGGGCCGCACGATAAAACCGACACCGAAGGCGGTGACCGACAGCATCAGGCTGACAAAGGCGCTGTCGGAGGGAAAGAAGGTGTGGCCGATCATCACCGCAAAGGTGGCGTAGACCCCGAAATCGAAGAACTCCACGGCATTGCCGAGGATCACCGCGAATACGCTGCGCTTGCCTCCCGCCGCGTTGGGCGTTTCGGGCTCGGGTGTGGCGGATGGATTGGACGCTTGGCTGTGCATACTGGCCCCTCGAATTTTTATTCATAGGTTGCCCAGGCCCCGGGCGGCAAGGCCCGGGGCTGGGGTGAAGGTGGCAGTTTCGGTGTGTCAGTGGGACGGCGGATTTGGCCAGCTGTGGATCGCTCCGCGCCAGCTCTCATAGGTCTTGGCCACTTGCAGCAGCCATTGATCGGCAAAGCGCGGGGCGATCATCTGCAGGCCGATGGGCATGCCATCGGCGGCGAAACCGCAGTTGATCGACAGCGCCGGTTGTTCGCCCATGTTCCAGGGCAGGGTGAAGACGATGTGCTCGAACGGCTGCTGCGGGTCGTTGCTCGGTGACGGCCACTGGGCGGGAAAATGGTTGACCTGGTTGGTGGGCGACAACACCAGGTCGAACTCGCTGAATACCTGGGCGGCACGCCGACGCATCTCGAAGGTCTGGTTGAAGCCCAGCACCGCCTCGACCCCGGACAGGTCGGCCCCCGGCGCCGCCCAGTCGCGGATATAGGGCAGCACCTTGGCAAACTGCTCGGCGCCCAGGGCCGAGAGTTCCGCCCATTGCCGGGCGCGCCAGAAGCGGTCGAGGCCGTCCAGCTGCGCGCGGTCCATGATCGGCGCCAGGGTACGGACCTGGGCGCCGTGGCTCTCGAACAACCGCGCGGCCTGTTCCACCGCTGCGCAGACAAAACCTTCCGGCTGCAGCCCCGCGCCGGGTTCCAGCATCAGGCCGATCTTCAAACCGTTGACCGACACCGGCTCATCGCTCCAGTCGCCGGTCAAGGGCGGCAGGCTGGTGGCGTCCCGGGCATCGGGTCTGGCCAGGTGGCGCATCAGCAGCACCGTATCCTCGACGCTGCGGGTCATGGGCCCGGCGCAGCGTCCGGTGTAGTAGGGGTCGATGGGAATCCGCCCCAGGGTCGGCTTGAACCCCACCAGCCCGCACCAGGCGGCCGGCAGGCGCACCGAGCCGCCGATGTCGGTGCCGATGTGCAGCGGTCCATAACCGGCCGCGGCGGCCGCAGCGGCGCCGGAACTGGAGCCACCGGTATTGCAGGCGGTGTTCCAGGGGTTGCGGGTAATGCCGTGGAAGCTCGACAACCCCGAGGACAACATGCCGAAATCCGGCACCGTGGTCTTGGCCAGGATGATCGCCCCAGCCTCACGCATCCGCGCTGCGGGCGGTGCATCCTGCAACGCCGGCTTCAAGGTGGTGGCCGCGCTGCCCAGCGGGATTGGCGTGCCCTGGGTGGCGATCAGTTCCTTGATCGTCACTGGAATCCCGTCCAGCGGGCCGTTGGGCGCGCCCTTGTTCCAGCGCTCGGTGGCGGCCCGGGCCTGCAGGCGCACCTGTTCCGGATCGAAGGCGTAGAGCGCACGGATATGCGGCTCCCAGCGCCCGACATGGGCCAGCAGATGCTCGTAATAGTCCAGTGGCGAGAGGGTGCGGCTGGCGAATTGCGCCAGCAGCTGGGTGGTGGATAGATCGTGCAAATCAGTCATCGAACGCATCCTTGTGTCGGGCGTCAGTCGGGTTGCTGATGGCCCGACTGTATCGCTTCCACCCTAGCCCAACCATCACAAAGGACGCAGCCTGGTGTTGCGTTTTTGTGAGCACTGCAGCGGCGTATCCCTTGGCCCGATTGAATACGGCCCCACCCAATCGCGACGTTCTGTAGGAGCGGGCTTGCCCGCGAAGGCGGCCTCAGGGTTTGCACAAGGCCCGCGGGCCTCTTCGCCGGCAAGCCGGCTCCTACGGGATTCTGCACGATGCCGGAACCAGGTGTAGGAGCGAGCTTGCCCGCGAAGGCGGCCTCAGGGTTTGCCTAAGGCCCGCGGGCCTCTTCGCCGGCAAGCCGGCTCCTACGGGATTTTGTGCGGGTCAGTGTCGCAGGACGGGGGCTTGGGGGTGGGGGCTGGGGAACGCTTGTTCATAGGCCCGGCACAAGCGCAGCACTTGCTCATCGGCAAAGCGTGCGCCGACTACGTGCAGGCCCACGGGCAGGCCGTCGTCGGCAAAGCCGCAGGGCAGTGACGCCGCCGGTTGCTGGGTCAGGTTGAAGGGGTAGCTGAAGGGCGTCCACTCCATCCACTCCCCCAGGCCCGAGTCCGGTGGGACGTTATGTCCGGCGGCGAAGGCGGTCAGGGGCAGCATCGGCGAGAGCAGCAGGTGGTAGCGCTCATGGAAGGCGGCCATGTGGGCCACCAGGGCGGCGCGCGCCTCCAGGGCGGCGCTGTAGTCGCTGAGGCTGATGCCTTCGCCCTGTTCGGCGATGCGCAGCAGGCCCGGGTCCAGCAAGGCACGCTGGGCGGGGCTGAGGGCTGCGGTCAGGCGCGCCGCCCCGGAGAACCACAGGGTATTGAACATCTCCAGGGGATCACTGAAACCGGGATCGACCTGCTCGATCTGCGCCCCCAATTGCGCCAGGCGCTCCACGGCCCGAGCCACCACTCGCGCCACTTGCGGGTCGACCTTGACGTAGCCGAAGTCCGGGCTGTAGGCGATGCGCAGACCCTTGAGGCTGGCATTTTCCGGTAACCAGGGCGTGCTGCGCGGTGCGCCGAGCAGGCCGTCACGGGCATCCGGACGGGCCACGGTCTGCAGCATCAGCACGGCGTCATCGACGCTGCGGGTCATCGGCCCCAGGTGCGAGAGGATGTTCATCGCACTGGCCGGCCACTGCGGCACGTAGCCGAAGGTCGGCTTGATGCCGAAGGTGCCGGTGAAGGCGCAGGGAATGCGGATCGAGCCGCCGGCATCGCTGCCCTGGTGCAACACGCCGAGGTTCAGCGAGGCCGCCGCCGCTGCGCCGCCGGAGGAACCGCCGGCCGTCAGGCGAGTGTCCCAGGGGTTGCGGGTGATGCCGTACAACGGGTTGTCGGTCACGCCTTTCCAGCCGAATTCCGGGGTGGTGGTCTTACCCAGCAGCACCGCGCCGGCCGCGCGCATGAAGCCGGAGAAGGGCGCGTCGACTTCCCAGGGGCCGGCGGCCAAGGTAGTTTTCGAGCCCTTGCGGGTGGGCATGCCACGGGTCAGGGTCAGGTCCTTGATCGACGCCGGCAAGCCGTCCAGGGCGCCGCAGGGCTGGCCCTTGAGCCAGCGCTGTTCGGAGGCCCGTGCCGCGTCCAGGGCCCCTTGGTGGTCGATATGGCAATAGGCGTTGACCAGCGGATTGAAGCGCTCGATACGCGCCAGGGCGTCTTCGGTGACCTCCACCGGTGACAGGCGCTTGTCACGGTAATGGCGCAGCAGTTCGACGCCGCTCAAGGCGGCGATGTCAGTGGCTTGCTTCATAGCGATTGAGCTCCTTGAGCGGCATTGACCATGGCCCGCAGCAGGACCGCGCAGCCGTCGGCCAGGTCCTGGGGCGCGGCGTTTTCAATTTCGTTGTGGCTGATGCCGCCCTCGCAGGGCACGAAGATCATCCCTGCCGGGCCCAGCTCGGCGATGAAGATCGCGTCGTGCCCGGCGCCGCTGACGATGTCCATGTGGCTCAGCCCCAGGTGCTCGGCGCCCTGGCGCACGGCGGCCACGCAGGCGGGGTCGAAGTCCAGCGGCGGGAAGTCGGCGGTGGCGGTCAGCTCGAACGTTAGGCCGTGCTGGCGACAGCTGTCTTCGATCACTTGGCGCACTTCATCGACCATGGCTTGCAACCGATCGGCGTGCAGGTGGCGCAGGTCGAGGGTCATCTGCACCTGCCCGGGGATCACGTTGCGCGAGCCCGGGTGCAGGCTCAGGCAGCCCACGGTGCCGCAGGCATGGGGCTGATGGGCATGGGCGATGCGATTGACCGCGCTGACCACTTGCGCCGCGCCCACCAGGGCGTCCTTGCGCAGGTGCATCGGCGTCGGCCCGGCGTGGGCCTCGACCCCGCTCAGGGTCAGGTCGAACCACTTCTGGCCCAGGCAGCCCATGACCACGCCAATGGTGGTCTGGCGGTCTTCCAGCACCGGCCCTTGCTCGATATGCGCTTCGAAATAGGCGCCCACCGGGTGGCCGAGTACCGCACGCGGACCGGCATAGCCGATGCGCCGCAGCTCGGCGCCCACCGACAGGCCCTGTTCGTCCTGCTTGGCCAGGGTCTCGGCGAGGTCGAACTTGCCGGCGAACACCCCCGAACCCATCATGCACGGCGGGAAGCGCGAGCCTTCCTCGTTGGTCCAGACCACCACTTCGATCGGCGCCTGGGTTTCCAGGCCCAGGTCGTTCAGGGTGCGGATCACCTCCAGCCCGGCCATCACCCCGTAGCAACCGTCGAACTTGCCGCCGGTGGGCTGGGTGTCGATATGGCTGCCGGTCATCACCGGGGCGCGGTTCGGGTCACGCCCGGCGCGGCGGGCGAAGATATTGCCGATGCCGTCCACGCTGACGCTGCAGCCGGCCTCTTCGCACCAGCGCACGAACAGGTCCCGGGCCTGCCGGTCGAGGTCGGTGAGGGCCAGGCGGCATACGCCGCCCTTGGCGGTGGCGCCCAGTCGGGCCAGGTCCATCAAGGACTGCCAGAGGCGCTCGCGGTTGATCAGCGGGGCATTGCTTTGCAAGGACTGCAGTGGGTCCAGTCGACTGTTCATGGCATTTCTCCCGTCAGGCGCTCAGGGCCAGGTAGCGGTTCTTGATGGTCGGGTCGGCGCGAAACTCGGCGGCGCTGCCCTGGTAGACCACGCGGCCCTGTTCGAGCACGTAGTGACGGTCGGCGAGCTTGTCGCAGACCATCAGGTTCTGTTCCACCAGCAGCACCGGCAGGCCGTCTTCCTTGAGGGTGCGCAGGATTTTCACCAGCTCGTCGACGATCACCGGCGCCAGGCCCTCGGTGGGTTCGTCGAGGATCAGCAGCTTGGGGTCATTGAGCAGGGCGCGGGCGATGGCCAGCATCTGCTGTTCGCCGCCGGACAGGGCGTGGCCGGCGTTCTTGCGGCGTTCCTTGAGCCGAGGAAACATTCGGTAGATGTCGTCCAGCTGCCAGCGGCTGGCCTTGCGCTGGGCGATGCGCAGGTTTTCCTCGACGCTGAGCAGGCGAAAGATGCCCCGGTGTTCCGGCACCAGGGCCAGGCCCTGGCGGGCGATCTCGAAGATCTTCTGGCCCACCAGTTGCTGGCCGTTGAAGTGGATCTGGCCCTGGCGCGGGCAGATGATCCCCAGGATGCTGCGCAAGGTGGTGGTCTTGCCCGCGCCGTTGCGCCCCAGCAGGGTCACCAGTTCACCGGCCTCCACCTTGAGCGAGACGCCTTCGAGCACGTGGCTCTTGTCGTAGTAGGAATGGATGTTCTCGACGGTCAGCATCAGGCGGCTTCTCCCAGGTAGGCGACACGCACACGCTCATCGGCGCGCACCACATCCGGCGTGCCCTCGACCAGGATCTGGCCGTGGCTCATCACGGTGATGCGCTGGCTGATGGACATGACGATGCTCATGTTGTGTTCGATCAGCAGCACCGTGTGGTCGCGGCCCAGGTCGCTGATCAGTTGGGTCATGATCGGAATGTCGTCGATGCCCATGCCCGAGGTGGGCTCGTCGAGCATCAGCAATTGCGGTTTCGAACAGATCGACATGCCCACTTCCAGCACCCGTTGCTGGCCGTGGGACAGCTCGCCGGCCAGGGTCTGGGCCCGGGCCGTGAGTTGCAGGCGATCCAGCACTTGATCGGCCACCTCCAGGTGCTCGCGGCGGCTGTCCACGTGGCGCCAGAAGTTCAGCGCCCCCAGGCCGTCGCGGCCCTGGGCGGCCAGGCGCAGGTTCTCCCGCACGCTGAGGTTCTGGAACAGGCTGGTGAGCTGGAAGGAACGCGCCATGCCCAGGCCGACCCGGCCGTGGGCGGGTTTCTTGATGATGTTCTTGCCGTTGAAATGGATGGCTCCAGCGGTGGCCTGGCGTTCGCCGGTCAGGCAGTGGAACAGGCTGGTCTTGCCGGCGCCGTTGGGGCCGATGATGGTGTGGATGGTGCCGGCCTCGACCTTGAGGTTGACCCCGTTGACCGCGTGGAAGGCACCGTAGGCCAGCTCCAGGTTCTGGGTTTCCAGCAGGTACTGCGCAGGCTTGCTCATGAGCGTTTCTCCTCGGCCAGCAAGGCCGTCTTGCGTGAACCTTTGAGGCGTTCCGCCAGGCTCGACAAGCCGCCCCACAAACCGCCACGCATGAACACCACCACCAGGATCAGGATCACCCCCAGCAGAATCAGCCAGCGTGGCCACAGCTCGGAGAGGAACTCGCCCAGCAGCACGATGGCGCCGGCGCCGAGCAGGGAACCGAACAGCGAGCCGGTGCCGCCGACGATGGTCATGATCAGGATGTTTTCCGACATCGCCAGGTCGATGTTCGACAGCGGCACGAAGTGCAGGAGCATGGCGTACAGGGCCCCGGCAATCCCGGTGACCGCGCCGGAGAGCATGAACACCAGGATCTTGAAATGCCGGGTGTCGTAGCCGATGGCGGCGGCGCGGGTTTCGTTCTCGCGGATGGCCATCAGGGTGCTGCCGAATGGCGAGGCGATCACCCGCCGGGCACCGATGAAGATCAGCAGGAACAGCACCGCGACAAACCCGTAGAAATAGCGCGCGTCGGCCAGGGACAGCAGCACCGTGTCACCGATGCGGATCTCCGGGCGCGGCACGCTGAGCAGGCCGTTGTCGCCGCCGGTCCAGTCGCTGAGGGTGTAGGCGATGAAGTAGGCCATCTGGCTGAAGGCCAGGGTCAGCATGACGAAGTAGATGCCGGTGCGGCGGATCGCCAGGGCGCCCACCAGCAGTGCCAGCAAGGCTCCCACCAGCGCCGCGCCGAGCAGGGCACTGAACAGCCCCAGCTGCAGATGGATCATCAACAGGGCGGCGCAGTAGGCACCGGCGCCGAAGAAGATGCCCTGGCCGAACGACAGCAGCCCGGTGTAGCCCAGCAGCAGGTTACAGGCCAGTGCGGCTAGGGCGAAGATCAGGATCTCGCTGGCCAGGGTCGCCGACGGCAGCACCAGGGGCAGGCCGATCAGCACCGCGATCACCAGCCACAGCAGGCCGCGCGATTGAGTCTTGGCAAAGGGCAGGGGATTTTTCTCGCTCATGATCATGCTCTCCCGAACAGGCCGTAAGGACGCACCAGAATGACTGCCGCCATGGCGCCGTAGATCATCAGGCTGGCGCCCTGGGGCCAGAGGCTGGTCATCAGGCTTTGCACCACCCCACCAGCAGGCCGCCCACCAGGGCGCCGCCGAACGAGCCCATGCCACCGATCACCACCACCACGAAGGCCACCCCGAGAATCTCCGGGCCGACAAAGGGCTGGGCGCCGCGCAAGGGCGCGAACAGCACCCCGGCGATCCCGGCCAGGGCCACGCCGAGGGCGAAGGTCATGGAAAACAGGCGAAAGATATTGGTGCCCAGCAGCGACACGGTCTCGGTGCTTTCACTGCCGGCCCGCACCAGGGCACCGAAGCGCGTGCGCTCCAGCAGCAGCCACAGGCCCAGCCCCACCAGGGCCGAGAACAGGATCAGGAACAGGCGGTAGTAGGGGTAGACGAAGTCGCCGATCACCAGCACCCCGCGCAGCAGTTCCGGCACCGCCACGGCCTTGCCCACCGGGCCCCAGATCATCACGCTGGCTTCCTGGATGATCAGCGCGATGCCCAGGGTCACCAGGATCTGGAACATGTGCGGCAAGTGGTAGATGCGCTGGATCAACAGGCGCTCGATGATCCAGGCCAGGGCCGCCACCACCAGGGGCGCTAGCACCAGGGCCAGCCAGAAGTTGCCGGTCAGGCTGACGGCGGTGTAGCAGATGTAGGCGCCGAGCACGAAGAACGCGCCATGGGCGAAGTTGACGAAGTTCAGCAGGCCGAAAATGATCGTCAGGCCCACCGCGATCAGGAAGTAGATCATCCCCAGCCCGAGGCCGTTGAGGATCTGGAACAGGTACAAATTAAGCATGCAGGAACCCTCGGCAGGGAGCCCTTGGACGGAGCCCGCTGCCTGTAGCCAGCGATAGAAGTGTCGAGCGTCAGGCCAGGGCGCAGCCGGTGGTGCTGACATCCGGGAACGAGCGACCGGCGCTGAGCACTTCGGCCAGGTCGTCCTTGTCGCGCATCGTGGCGGCGGCCTTGCCCACCAGCAGGTAGTAATCCTTGATCACCTGATGGTCGCCGGCGCGGATGCTCTCCTCGCCGGTGGGGCCCTGGTAGGTCAGGCCCTGCATGGCCTTGGCCACGGTAGCGCCGTCAAAACTGCCGGTGGCGGCAATGGTGTCGAGGATGATCTTGCTGCCGATGTAGTCGGCGGCCAGCGGGTAGGTGGGGTTGATGCCGTATTTGGCCTGGGTCAGCTTCACCAGTTCGCGATTGAGCGGGGTGTCCACCTGATGCCAGTACTGCGCGCCGAGGTAGACGCCTTCCAAGACGTCGCTGCCCAGCTCCTGGAACTGGTCGAGCCCGGCGGACCATACCAGCAGCACCTTCATGCGTTCCTTGATGCCGAAGTTCACCGCCTGGCGCAGGGCGTTGGATGACTGGCTGCCGAAGTTCAACAGCACCAGCACATCAGGGCGGGCGGCGATGGCGTTGGTCAGGTAGCCGGAGAACTCCTGCTCCTGCAAGGAGTGGTAGCTGTTGCCGATGTGCTCGATGCCGTGTTCGGCACACACCTGCTTCGCCCCTTCCAGCAAGGCTTCGCCGAACACGTATTGCGGGGTGATGGTGTACCAGCGCTTGGCCTCGGGCAGCAACTTGATCAGCGGCACCATGGTTTCGCGGATGGCGCCGTAGGTTGGCACCGACCAGCGAAAGGTCGAGGCATTGCAGTCCTTGCCAGTGACCTCATCGGCGCCCACCGGGGTCATGAACACCCCGCCGACCTTACCCACCTCCTTGGCCACTGCCAGCGCCGAAGACGACAGGGTGCAGCCCTGGAAGAACCGCGCGCCGTCCTGGGCAATCGCCTCCTGGACCCGGCGCACCGCCTTGCCGGCGTTGCCCTCGGTGTCGATCACCTTGTAGTGCAGCGGTCGCCCCAGCAGGGTCGGGTACTGCTCCACTGCGAGGCGCGAGCCCATGTCGGCGAACTTGCCGTAGCTGGCAAAGGCGCCGGACATCGACTTCAAACCGTAAAAGGTAAAGGGTTCGGCGGCAAAGGCGTTGCGCACCCCCAGCCCGAGGCTGAGGGCACCGCTAACGGCCAGACCGGCTTTCAACAACGTACGACGCTGCATGGGGTAACTCCCTGGTTTAGTTATTGGCAGGAGTGGCAATGGCGAATCGACGTAGCAGCCTGTGTTCAGGCTTGTTATTGGCAAAGCGGTGGACGGCGGGCGCTATCGGTGGTGGTCGAACTCCAGCAGGAAGTGCTGGGTGACTTCGCCTTCCAGGGCGGTCATGTGGTGCTCGGCGTCGCACATGTGCTCGTGCATCAGCTGGCGTACTGCGCGTTCATCTTCGGCGCGCAAGGCCAGCAGCAAGCGTTTGTGGTAATCCAGGTTGGCGGCGTCGAACTGCTTGCGCTTGGGCTTGTAGGCCTTCTTCAGCACCACCAGGTCGCGCAGCAAATCGTTGAGAAACTGCGCCATGAAACTCAGCAGCGGGTTGGGGCAGGCCCGCCCCAGCAAATTGTGGAACTCCAGCTCGGCGATACGCTGCTCGCGCTGACCGGCCTCGCTGTCCTCGGGGTGGCTGCAGAAGTCGATGTTGTCCTGCAGGGCCTTGAAATCTGCCTCGCTCAAGCGCCCGATCACCGACACCGCCAGCTCCACCTCGATCACCTTGCGCAGCTGATAGACCTGCTCGCCGTCCATGTGCTGAAAGTGCAGGTAGTTGCGCAGCGCGCGGCTGGCTGGCTCGGTGCCGGCCTGGTTCAGGTAGGCGCCGCCGTTTGGCCCGGTGCGAGTGTTGACCAGCCCCTCCACCTCCAGCGCCTTGAGCGCCTCCCGGGCCGAGCCCTTGGAGCATTGGAAGCTTTCCATCAACTCCTTCTCGGTGGGCAAGCGATCCCCGGGGCGCAGGGCATCGGTGACGATGGAACGCTTCACCGACTCGACAATCACGTCGGAAAGCTTCTGGCGTTTGCGGCGAACGGGGCGTTTCAGCATGGGCGGCTATTTATCGTATTAATGCGGATAAATAGTAATAAATAGAGATGAGGGCGGCGCGTCAACCGCCTGGGGTCAGGGGGTGTCGTTTTTGGTGTTGAGGGGTCGTAGCTGGATAACCGAGCGGCCTCCACCCCCGTCCAACCCTCACGAAACCCGCAGGAGCTGGCTTCAAGGTTTGCACAAGGCCTCAGGGCCTCTTCGCCTGCAGGCCGGTCCCTACGGAATTTTGCGCGATGCCGGACGCTTGTGTAGGAGCTGGCTTGCCAGCGAAGGCGGTCGCAAGGCTTGCACAAGGCTGCGGGCCACTTCGCCGGCAGGGCAGGACTTCCTGAGTTTGCTGTAGGACTCAGGAGCGCGAGTGTGGATCAAGCGCGTCGCAGGTTTAATGGCCGGGCTCAGTCGAAGTCGATGATTGAACTGTGGCGGGTTTCGCGGTCGTGCAACTGGTCGATATTGGTTTCGTAGGTGCATTGGCCGCTGCAATGGTGCTCGTAGCTGATGCCTGGCTTGAATTGCAGTTTGAAGGTGGGCATGTCGCTCTGGGGCGCCGGGGTCTGGATGGGGGTGGCCGGTAACGGGGGCTGCGGGTAGCTCAGGTCAAGGCCTTCAGCCTGGGTCGAGAAGGCTGCCGCGAGCAGTGCGCCCGGGAAAAACGCTTTGCAACTGAACATCATTGAATCCGCATTGCCATAAAAGGGTTGCCGATTATAACGAGCCAGGGGCGAAAAATTTAGCCGTAATGGCTCTGGCCCGGATGCCTCGTGGGTTTTTAGGCACCTCGGGCCTTCGTACCGTGAAACATTTGTCACGGGGCAGCGAGACGGGCTGCTCCTACACTGCAAGTCACCTCCATGGTCAAGGACACTCCCCGATGCCGGCAAAATCCACCACCAGCATTCTCGATACGGTTGAGGGCCGGCGCCTGCAAGGCAGTGAGGGCGAGCACTGGCGCCAGTGGGGGCCGTACCTGAGTGAACGGCAGTGGGGCACGGTGCGCGAGGATTACAGCGCCGATGGCGATGCCTGGAGCTACTTCCCCCACGAACATGCCCGCAGCCGCGCCTACCGCTGGGGCGAGGACGGGCTGGCAGGGTTCTCCGACAAGGCCCAGCACTGGTGCCTGGGGCTGGCGCTGTGGAATGAACACGACAGCATTCTCAAGGAGCGTCTGTTCGGCCTGAACAACGCCGAGGGCAATCATGGCGAGGACGTCAAGGAGCTGTACTTCTACCTCGACGGCGTGCCCAGCCATGCCTATATGCGCATGCTCTACAAGTACCCCCAGGCGGCTTTCCCCTATGCCGACCTGGTGGCGGAAAACGCCCGTCGCGGCCTGAACGACACCGAGTACGAGATCCTCGATACCGGGGTCTTCGAGGACAACCGCTACTTCGATGTGACGGTGGAATACGCCAAGCACACGGCCGATGACATTTTCATGCTCATCACCGTGCACAACCGCTTCCACCAGCCGGCGCGGCTGCGGGTGCTGCCCCAGGTCTGGGCGCGCAACACCTGGAGCTGGGGCGGCGACGCACCGCGGCCGAGCCTGCGCCTGGAGGGCGACAAGGTGCTGGCGCGGCATGGGCAACTGCCCGAGCGGCAGATCACCGCCTGGGGGGCCGAGCCCTGCCAGTGGCTGTTCTGCAACAACGACAGCAATTTCCCCAAGCTGGACGGGCTGGCGTCACCCGGGCCGTTCAAGGATGGTTTCAACGACTACCTGGTGGATGGACAGGCCAGTGCGGTGAGTTTCGATGGCGGCACCCGGGTGGCGGCGCACTTCGTCCTGGATCTGGCGGGCGGCGAGAGCAAGCGCCTGTTCCTGCGCTTTGCCCCGGCCGGTAGCGAACCGGTCAGCGCCCGCCACCTGTTCGAGCAGCGCCGGCGCGAGGCCGATGAGTTCTACGCGGCGCTGCAGCAGGGCATAGAAAGCGCTGATGCGCGCAACGTGCAGCGTCAGGCCCTGGCCGGGCTGCTGTGGTCCAAGCAGCTGTATTACTTCGACGTCAACCAGTGGCTCGATGGTGATCCCGGGCAGCCGGCACCGCCGACGGAGCGCGAGCACCTGCGCAATACCCATTGGCGCCATCTGTCCAACTGCGACATCGTTTCCATGCCCGATACCTGGGAGTACCCCTGGTATGCCTCCTGGGATCTGGGGTTCCAGGCAGTGGCCTTTGCCCTGATCGATCCCGGCTTTGCCAAGCAGCAGTTATTGCTGCTGGTGAAAGACCGCTTCATGCACCCCAACGGTCAGTTGCCGGCCTACGAGTGGCGCTTCGACGACGCCAATCCGCCGGTACACGCCTGGGCCTGCTGGCGGGTCTATCAGCAGGAAAAGTCCCTGACTGGCGTGGGTGACCTGGATTTTCTCGAACGCATTTTCCACAAGTTGCTGCTGAATTTTTCCTGGTGGGTCAACCGCAAGGACGCCGAGGGTCGCAACCTGTTCCAGGGCGGCTTTCTCGGCCTGGACAATATTGCCCTGTTCGATCGTTCCGCACCGTTGCCTGATGGCTTCACCCTGGATCAGGCCGACGGTACGGCCTGGGTCGCGGCCTATGCCCTGGACCTGATGCGCATCGCCCTGGAGCTGGCCAAGCGCAATGGGGTGTACGTGGACATTGCGGTGAAGTTCTTCGAGCACTTCCTGTATATCGCCGGTGCCATCAACCGGGTGGATGAAAGCGCCGAAGGGTTGTGGGATGAACAGGACCAGTTTTTCTACGACGTGCTGCACCGCCCTGATGGGCAGAACGAGCCGCTGCGCCTGCGCTCCATCGTCGGCCTGATGCCGCTGTTCGCGGTGCAGGTGCTGGAGCAGCACGAGCACCAGAACCTGCTGGGACTGGCTCAACGTCTGCTGGGTTTTTTGCATCATCGTCCGGACCTGGCGAGCCTGGTGTCGCGCTGGTACGAGCCGGGCAAGGGCAACCGCATGCTCCTGGCGCTGTTGCGCGGCGAACGCACCAAGGACCTGCTCAAGCGCATGCTCGATGAAAGCGAGTTCCTCTCGGACTTCGGTATCCGCTCCCTGTCCAAGGCCTTCGAGCAGCCGTTCGCCATGCAGGTGGACGGCAAGCAGTTGTGCGCCCGCTACGAGCCGGCGGAGTCCGATTCACGGTTGTACGGCGGCAACTCCAACTGGCGCGGGCCGTTGTGGATGCCGATCAACTACATGCTGATCGAATCCCTGCGCGAGTTTCACCGCTATTACGACGTCAACTTCTCGGTGGAGTACCCGCGGGGCTCCGGGTATCTGGCGTCCCTGGAGGAAGTGGCCGACGGCTTGAGCCAGCGCCTGACGCGACTGTTTCTGCTGGACGAGGACGGGCGCAGGCCGTCCATGAGCGGCTACCCGCAGTTGCAGGTGGAGGCCGAGGACCGCGAGCTGGTGCTATTCCATGAATACTTCCATGGCGAAACCGGGCGCGGCCTGGGGGCTAGCCACCAGACCGGCTGGACGGCGCTGGTGGCGTTGCTGCTTCAGCGCTGATTTTTACGCAGCAATGCTGTGCGCCGAATGTTCTGAGTGACGTGATTGTCGCAGTTGTGCATGCAAGCTAGATCCAGCAGACGTAGGGCTTCCTCAGGATTGTTCAGCTTCTCCATTTGGTAGCTCGCTTCATCTGCGTATAGCACCGGATCGCGAGTGCCTGCTTTGATTCTGGTCATTCGTAACGAGGAAGCTTCTGTGCCACGATTCAATTTCTCAAGCACCTTGCCACGAATGTTCTCGATGTAGTTATCAGGGATGCACTGGTGTTTGTTAGCAAGATCCAAAATGCGCAGAGCTTCTTCAGCGTCATTGCATTGGTCCAATTGGTATTGGGCTTCGTCGTTATAGATCACGGTGTTCTTGCTGCCACTGTCGATAACCTGACGACGTTGATCGGAGGCTTCTGCGGCACGATCTAGTTTCTCTAGCACTTTGCCCCGAAGGGTAATGCTGTAATCGTTGGAGCACTGGTGTTTGTCGGCAAGATCCAATAGGCGCAGTGCCTCGTTGGCATCATTGCATTGTTCCAACTGGTATCTGGCTTCTTCGTTGTAGAAAGCTGGGTTTTTGCTGCCATTGTTTATGGCTTGGCGGCGTTGAAGTGCTGCCTCATTCTCATCCCCTACCAGCTGCTGGCAGCGATTCTGGATGGACTGAACGTGGTGGTCGATTGCTTCCGGGTAGGCTTCTTGGTGCTCCTCAAGGCGTCGCAGGAACTCCTCAGCGCCACTTTTGCCTCGACCCAGAAGGAGTTTGCCGAGATTGGCCAGATAGGGCGGGAATTGTGGGCTGAGCTCCAGCGCACGTTCGAAAGCCTGTAAGGCTTCGTTGCAGCTTTTGCCCTTGGTCTTCTGCAGGCATTCGCCAAGGAAGCGCTGTGCCATGTGTTCGCGAGGATGAATGTTGGTCAGTAGCTGCAAGACTTCCTGCTGCCTTTCAATCGACTCATTGGCATTGCGACGACGGTGGTAGATGGCCCAAAGAGCTTCGTTGCTCCAGCCTGTATCCTTTCCGACCAGGTGATCGATCCACTCCTCGATGTTTCCCAGTTCGTTGCAACATAGCAGGTGGTAAAAGGTTTCATTGGCACGTTGGAAATTGATTTGCTCTTTCTGACGACCGATCTGACGTTGCCAGCATTGGGCGATCAATAGATGCATTTGCGCTACATTCTCCGGAATGTTTTCTGCGTAGTCGGGAGTGAGCTCTGCGTCTTTGATCGCCATTTTTTTTTGCCGCGTCCAACTGGCGATGAATCCATGAAGGTAGTGGTCTTTGTTGTTGTCGAGAGGAAGCAGGCCACGCCTTCTCAAGTTTTGCCAAGCGTCTTTGATACAAAGACGGTCTTCAAGATAGTCGGCATGGTCCTGTGGAATTGAGTTGCGGTAGAGGGCTAGTACCTTCAGCAATTGCTGCTCGGCACCACTGAGTACTTCATCGTGAATAATGCTCAGCAGCTTTTCATCCAGGCGTTCGATGACTTCCTGGCGAAGGTTTTGGTAGACCGCCAAGGGCGAGCTTTTCCTTTCTATCGCGATTGTGGCGAGCAATTCGATTGCCAAGGTATGGGCGGTGCCTCCTTGACCGCCACCTAGCCACTGGTAGAGCGCTTTCAAGTTATTGCCGGTATAAGTCCATTCGGCTTTTTTTTCATTGGGAGCCCTGGCTGCCAGAAGGGCTGCGAGACCTGCCCGGTCGAGTCCTGGTATTTCCTGTATCGTGCAATCGCGACCGAAGCTGCCTTCTTCCGGCTTTTCGCTGAGCTCATAGGCCCACCGCCAGTCAGGAAAGGCTTGCCTCAAGGCTGCTAGCAGCGTGTGAATCTGTGGGTTACGCCATTGCGCATTTTCAAACAGCAAATGGGCGCCATTGATCCAGATGAACGCAGTCTGGGCATGGGGATACAGTCGTTTGAGCTCTTTCGCCTGTTCCTCGACGCTTCCACTGGGTGGCTGTGGATCTTCACGTCGGTTACTCAGTGCGTCCAGCAAACGACGAAACAGTTCGCCGGCGGTCATCTGACGGCTTGAATGAATATCTACAAAAACGGTTCTTTGAAATGCTGCTTGCCGGTGCAGTGCTTTAATCAGCGTGGTCTTGCCGTTACCACTAAGACCGTGCAGCGCAATGCAAGGCTTTTCCTTGAGTGCTGTGGTGAGACTGGCGATCAGCTTGTCACGACCGAATAACTCCGTCGGCTTTGGAGATTCTTCAGCTGGAGGATTTTCCGGGGTGGGCAATGGCGGCGTTTCCGTGCTGTCCGAAACCTCTGAGCTCGGAGCTACCAGGGCCGAATGCTTGAAGTGCCAATGCCCGTCTTCCGCCATATCGGCAACCGTTTGTACCTTCCAGCCGTTCTTGTATTCGAACAGATGGGCGACTCCGCTGCCCTGTTGCAGGTCGAGACTGACAAGATTGAAGCCGAACTGGTCATCGGTATCGGCACCAATGGCGCCTGCTTCCAGCTTGATCAACCGTTGCCCAGGCTCGAGCCAGGGATTATGGCTATGTCCATGCAACCAGAACTGGAAGTCATGGGCCTTGCGCTGTTTGATGATCTGGGTTTCGGCCTGATTGAACCAGTCTCGGGGATGATGAATTAGACCGATTTTCAGGTCTGCGCCTTCCAGGGCTCCATGCATGTGGTTGAACTGCCATTCTGCTCCCAGCCACATCTGCCCTTTATCGCTGTCGTTGAAGCAGCTCCATGCGGAGTTGAAGCCTGCAATTCCGACCTTGATGCCATTCACCGTGACCTGCCGCGCGTAGAGGTGTCGCACGGGATCATGCTGATGCGGCAGGTACTCGGCGACAAAGACGCCATAGTCCTCCATTCGCCGCATGTCCTCTTTGAACTCTGCAGACAGGCTGGCAAATCGGGAACTGATTTCCCGGGTGTACTGCACGGGGTTTTTGGCCATTTCCCACAGGTGACGCTGTTGGCCCTGGAGTACTTTCTTGCGGTTCACATCATGATTGCCGGGTACCACGAACAGTCGATCCCGCTCCAGGCCGCAAAGAGCCAGCAACTGATCGAAGAACTGCTTTGCCGGCTGGTACTGCTCGGCCATTGGACAATCCGCTGTCTGCCCAAATGCGATATCGCCGGTGCAGAAAATCAACTGCGGCTTTGGCAGATCGTTGGCTTGGAACTTGCGCTCCAAGAAACTCAGCAGCCTGCTGTGGGTGTGGTTATCGGACCAGGCGGTATTTTTATGAAAGTGGATATCTGACAGATGCAGCCAATGCAGTTTGTTTTGGGTTGGCATAGTTTTGAGCAGGTAGAAGGAAGTTGATAGACGCTAGCATAGCTACGCAAGATCATGGGGCTCAATGCGCATCAGAGTCGCTGAACCATTGGCTGTTGCTGGTGGTGTTTGTGTTGCGTTTCATGTGACCGCACGCCACGCAGCCTTTGCGGCTGCGTGGCGTGAGTGGACGAGCAGATCCGACGGCTAGGCTGATCGGACGATCAAAGTGGCGGGCTGCGGCAGCGCCCAGGCTTCGATCAACCGCTCCGGGGTGCAGCAGGTCTTGCGCTTGTAGACGAAGTTGCTGCACTTCTCGGCGAAGCCCTTGCGGTTCTGCACCATGTCCATGTGCATCTCTTCCAGCTCGGCGTTGCGGCAGTGCTGCATCAGTTGCGGGTCGGCATCCAGCTTGCGCTGGCGCAGGTGCTGGTAGCGCGGGTCGTTGAGAACGCCGTTGGCCCGTTGCAGCAGCCACAGGCCGAACTCGTCCGGGCAGCGCGGGCCGATTTCCTGGACCATGCCCATCTGCAGGGCCTGGAGGGCGCTGATGGGCAGGCAGGCTTCGGTCAACTGCTTGGCCATGGCCTGGCCGACGGTGCGGGGCAGGCTGTAGGTCCAGTACTCGGAGCCGTACAGGCCCATGCTCTTGTAGTGGGGGTTGTACACGGTGTCGGCGCGGGCCAGGACCACGTCCGCGGCCAGGGCCAGCATCAGGCCGCCGGCGCCGGCATTGCCGGTCAGGCCGCTGACCACCAGTTGGCGGGCGGTGAGCAGTTCCAGGCAGACGTCGTCGATGGCCTGGATATTGGCCCAGGCCTCCAGGCCCGGTACTTCGGCGGCCTGGATCACGTTGAGGTGCACGCCGTTGCTGAAGGCGCCGCGGCCGCCACGCACCAGCAGCACCTGGGTGTCCCGAGCCTTGGCCCAGCGCAGGGCGCTGACCAGGCGCTGGCACTGCTCGGTGCTCATGGCGCCGTTGTAGAACTCGAAGGTCAGTTCGCCGACCTTGCCCGTTTCGCGGTAGCGGATAGGTTGGTAGGCCTCGGTGCTGAACGGGCTGTTGGCCACCGACCAGTCCAGCACCGGGACATCGGCCAGGCGCTCGCCGAGCACGTGGCGGGCGGGGCGCTTGAAGGTTTCTTCGCCAGGCTGGGGCTTCTGGCGCAGGGAGCCGATCCACACGCTGTGATCGCCACAGGCCACCAGTACTGCGTCGTCGTGCACCGCCAGCAGTTGCCCGGGCATGCCGGTGCGTGAATCCAGGTGGGCGTCGTAGACGTAGTACTGGCCGCCGGCGAGGCTGGCCAGGACGCCGGGCTGACCGTCGGCGGCATCGATGCTGCGCTTGATGAACTGGGCGCTGTCGTGCCAGCTGAAGGTGCGGTCGGATTGCTTCATGTTCGGTTGCAGGCGCCCGAGGACCGAGGGTTTGTCGTAGTCCAGGGGCTGGGGGGTGTAGCCGTTGCGGAATTTCTCCACCACGTCGCGGATACAGTGAATCGCCGCGTCGCTCACCAGGCCGTTGTACAGCTCGGACTTGCGCAGCCCGGCGGGCAGGTTGAATTCGTGGGTCGACCAGATCGGCCCGGCGTCCATTTCTTCCACCGCCTGCAACGCGGTGACGCCCCAGCGCTTGAGTTCCTTGCTGATGGCCCAGTCCAGGGCGCTGGCCCCACGGTCGCCGACGATACCCGGGTGGATGATCACCACCGGGCGCTTGGGATGGCTCCACAGTTGCTGGGGGACCCGGTCCTTGAGGAACGGGCAGATCACCAGGTCGGCCTCGGCCTCTTCGATCTGCCGGCAGACCTCTTCTTCGCTGGTGAACAGCACCACGCTGGGGCGGTGGCCGGCCTGGCGCAGGTCGAGCCAGGCGCGTTGGGTCAGGCCGTTGAAGGCGGTAGACAGCAGGATGATCTTCAGTGATCGCATAATGCAGACTCTTCCGTGAGTGATGGCGGTATGGCAGGTGGCTCCGGCTGAGCCGTCCCTGGCCGCGATGGAAGGCGCAAGAGTAGAGGGGCGTTGCGGGGTGGGAACTGACCGAGATCAATCAAGCGTCTCGCCTGAAATGCCAGCCGCCCAGCGGTATTGATTCAGGGCAAAGGCACGGGCCAGAGCGGTTGCGGCAGCCAGAAACGACGAATCCCGCCACAGGGGCGGGATTCGGGTACAGCCGGACCTTGCGCGGTCTTAGGCTGGGAACAGCTCGCTCAGTTTCATGGCCAGCATCATGTCGCCTTCGGCGCGCAGCTTGCCGCCCATGAAGGCTTGCATGCCGTCGGTCTCGCCGCTGACGATGCCGTCCAGGGTCTCGCCGTCCATCACCAGGGTGACCTGGGCGTCCGGGTTCTCGCCTTCCTTGAGTTCGCAGGTGCTGTCCTTGACGACCAGCGAGAAGTGCTTGGAGTCATCGATGCGGAAACCGAAAACCAGGTCCAGGCCGGCAGCGGCAGCTGGGTTGAACTTGGCTTGCATGGCTTGTACGGCGTCAGCTACGGAGGTCATGGTTCGATCCTTTTATGGGGTGGTTACAGCAAGGGTCACAGTAAGCCGGGCTCAACGGAAGGTGATGAGCTCCGGGGCCTTCAACAGTTGCAGATGGGCATGACCGTTGAAGGAAGCCAGGGACACCTCGCGACCGCGGAACTTCAGCTGGTTGAGCGAGGTGTTGACGATTTGCCAATTGAGTTCGAAAGCCTGCTGGGCGGGCATCCGGGTAATCAGGTGGAGCAGGGCGGTTATGGTGCCGCCGGAGGTGAACACGGCGATCTTCTGCTGGTTGTTGGCTGCTTCGAGAATCCGTTGCAGGCCGCCCTGGACGCGTTCGACAAAACCCAGCCAGCTTTCCAGGCCCGGCGGGTCGTAGGTGCCGGCCAGCCAGCGCTGGATGATCAGGGCGAAGATACGCTGGAACTCACCGCGGTTCTGCGCGGCGTTGCGCAGGATGTTCAGGGCTTCGGGTTCCTGGGGCAGCAGGTCGGGCAGCAGGGCGCGGATGATGGCGTCGGCATCGAATTCGTTGAAGGCGGAATCTATTTCCAGGGCCGGGCTGTCAAAGCCTGCGGCGCTCATCTGTTCCAGAGCGGCCTGGGCGGTGTGCTGCTGGCGCCGCAGATCGCCGGACAGACAGCGATCGAAGCCGATGCCCAGCGCTGCCAGGTGTTCGCCGAGCACCGCCGCCTGGCGCACGCCAGTGGCCGACAGCACGTCGTAGTCGTCTGCACCGAAGGAGGCCTGGCCATGTCGAATCAAGTAGATGCTGCCCACGTCCGCGTCATCCCGGTACGTTGAAAGTTTTGCGAGGTTATGAGGATGCCGGTGAGCTGTCAATGAAAAAACATACGCTTGTTTGAAATGATTGTTGGAGCTTGGTTACACAAGGTTTCCCGACTGGTGGCCGACCAGTCGCGCCGGTATGCTTTAGCCCATTACGCCGCTCGTTGGCAGCGGTCCATGTTTGAGGAGTCCCTGTGGAGTTTATCGCCGAATATGCCAGTTTCCTGGCCAAGACCGTGACCCTGGTGGTCGCCATCCTGGTGGTGCTGATCACCGCCGCTGCGCTGCGCAGCAAGGGGCGGCGCAAGGGTGTGGGGCAGTTGCAGGTCAGCAAGCTGAATGATTTCTACAAGGAACTGCGCGAGCGCCTGGAGCAGAGCCTGCTGGACAAGGATCAGCTCAAGGCCCTGCGCAAGGCCAAGAGCAAGAGCGAAAAGAGCCAGAAGAAGCACAAGAAACAGCCGGCCGAGGCCAAGCCCCGGGTCTTCGTGCTGGACTTCAATGGCGACATCAAGGCTTCGGCCACCGAAGGGCTGCGCCATGAAATCACTGCCCTGCTGAGCCTGGCAACGCCCAAGGATGAAGTGGTGCTGCGCCTGGAGAGCGGTGGCGGCATGGTCCACAGCTACGGGCTGGCTTCGTCGCAGCTGGCGCGTATCCGCCAGGCTGGCGTGCCGCTGACGGTGTGCATCGACAAGGTAGCGGCCAGCGGCGGCTACATGATGGCCTGCATCGGTGAAAAGATTATCAGCGCGCCGTTCGCCATCCTCGGTTCCATTGGCGTGGTGGCCCAGTTGCCCAACGTCAACCGCCTGCTGAAGAAGCACGACATCGATTTTGAAGTGCTCACCGCCGGTGAGTACAAGCGCACCCTGACGGTATTTGGTGAAAACACCGAGAAGGGCCGGGAGAAGTTCCAGGAAGACCTGGACGTGACCCATCAACTGTTCAAGAACTTTGTGTCCCGCTATCGCCCGCAATTGGCCATTGATGAAGTGGCCACTGGTGAAGTCTGGCTGGGCGTGGCGGCGCAGGAAAAACTGCTGGTGGACGAGCTGCAGACCAGCGATGAGTACCTGGCCGACAAGGCCAAGAATGCCGAGGTTTTCCACCTGCACTATGCCGAGCGTAAGAGCCTGCAGGAGCGCGTAGGCTTGGCGGCCAGTGGTTCCATCGATCGCGTGTTGCTGACCTGGTGGAGCCGTCTGACCCAGCAGCGCTTCTGGTAACCCCCCGGCCTTGTAGGCGCTGGCTTTTTGTAGGAGCTGGCTTTGTAGGAGCTGGCTTGCCAGCGAAGGCGGTTGCAAGATTTGTACAAGGCCTGAGGGCCTTTTCGCCGGCAAGCCGGCTCCTACAGGAGTGTGTCGTTTGCGGGCGTCTGCTGTAGGAGCTGGCTTGCCAGCGAAGGCGATCGCAAGATTTGCACAAGGCCCGAGGGCCTCTTCGCCGGCAAGCCGGCTCCTACGGTGAGAGTGGCAGGTCTGCACAAAAAAGCCCTGAACCGGTTTCCCGGTTCAGGGCTTTTTGTTGGCGCCAGGGCTTAGCGGCGACGGAACAGCGGCAGCGGTTCGTCGGTGGCGGCCTGGTAGGTCACCGAGAAGTCCTTGAGGCTTTCCAAGGCTTCGTAGGGGTCCTTGTCGGCCCGCAGTGCATAGGCGTCGAAGCCGCAGCGGTGCAGGTAGAACAGCTGGTCGCGCAACACGTCGCCAATCGCTCGCAACTCGCCCTTGTAGCCGTAGCGGTCACGCAGCAGGCGGGCGTTGGAGTAGTTGCGGCCATCGGTGAAGGCCGGGAAGTTCAGGGCAATCACCTGGAACTGCTCGACGTCGTCACCGATTTCCTCGGCTTCTTCGTCCGCATCCAGCCATACACCCAGGCCGCCATCGCGGGCCTTGAGGGCGTGAGCATGCTCGCGCCACAGGGCCAGTGGCACGATCAGGTCGTCGCAGTTGGAAATGCCGTCGAGGGTCGCGTCCTTGGGCAGCAGGTGCCAGGTTTCGTCGATGACCTCGTTGTTCTTAATGATTCGCTGCATAGACGCGCTCCTTGAAGAGGTCGATGCCAATACGTTGATAGGTGTCGATGAAGCGTTCGTCTTCGGTACGTTGTTCCACGTACACGTCGATCAGCTTCGAGATCACGTCGGGCATGTCGTCCTGGGCGAAGGACGGGCCGAGGATCTTGCCCAGGCTGGCGTCGCGGCTGGCGCTGCCACCCAGGGACACCTGGTAGAACTCCTCGCCTTTCTTGTCCACCCCGAGGATGCCGATGTGGCCCACGTGGTGGTGGCCGCAGGCGTTCATGCAACCGGAGATGTTCAGGTCCAGTTCGCCGATGTCGAACAGGTAGTCCAGGTCGTCGAAACGGCGCTGGATGGATTCGGCGATCGGGATCGACTTGGCGTTGGCCAGGGAGCAGAAGTCGCCGCCCGGGCAGCAGATGATGTCGGTCAAGAGGCCGATGTTCGGCGTGGCGAAGCCGTTCTCCCGCAACTCGCCCCACAGGGTGAACAGTTGGCTCTGCTCGACGTCGGCGAGAATGATGTTCTGCTCGTGGGAGGTGCGCAGCTGGCCGAAACTGTAACGGTCGGCCAGGTCGGCGATGGCGTCGAACTGCTTGTCGGTAACGTCTCCCGGCGCTACGCCGGTGGGCTTGAGCGACAGGGTCACGGCCACGTAGCCCGGCTTCTTGTGGGCCAGGGTGTTGCGCGTGCGCCAGCGGGCAAAGCCCGGGTGCTGCTGGTCCAGGGCGGCCAGTTCGGCGTCTTGGTTGCTCAGGGTCTTGTAGTCCGGGTCGACGAAGTGCTTGGCCACGCGATGCACTTCGGCATCGGTCAGGGTGGTCTGGCCGCCACGCAGGTGGGCCATCTCGGCCTCGACCTTCTCGGCGAACACTTCAGGGGTCAGGGCCTTGACCAGGATCTTGATCCGCGCCTTGTACTTGTTGTCACGCCGGCCGTAGCGGTTGTAGACCCGCAGGATGGCGTCGAGGTAGCTCAGCAGGTCCTGCCAGGGCAGGAACTCGTTGATGAAGGCACCGACCACCGGGGTACGGCCCAGGCCGCCACCCACCAGCACGCGGAAACCCAGCTCACCGGCGGCGTTGTACACAGGCTCAAGGCCGATGTCATGGACTTCGATGGCCGCGCGGTCAGAGGTCGAGCCGTTGATGGCGATCTTGAACTTGCGCGGCAGGTAGGCAAATTCCGGGTGGAAGGTGGTCCACTGGCGGACGATCTCGCACCAGGGGCGCGGGTCGATCAGCTCGTCGGCGGCAACACCGGCGAACTGGTCGGTGGTGACGTTGCGCAGGCAGTTGCCGCTGGTCTGGATCGCGTGCATCTGCACGGTGGCCAGTTCGGCGAGGATGTCCGGGATGTCTTCCAGGGCCGGCCAGTTGAACTGCACGTTCTGCCGGGTACTGATGTGCGCGTAGCCCTTGTCGTAGTCGCGGGCAATCTTGGCCATCATCCGCGCTTGGCGCGAGGTCAGTTGGCCGTAAGGCACGGCGACCCGCAGCATCGGGGCAAAACGTTGGATATAAAGGCCATTCTGCAGGCGCAGGGGGCGGAATTCTTCTTCGCTCAGCTCGCCTGCCAGATAGCGTCGGGTCTGATCACGGAACTGCTTGACGCGGTCCTCGATGATCCGCTGATCGTACTCGTCGTATACGTACATATAGGTCCAGTTCTCAGGCTACAGGCGGCGCTCAAGCGCACTTGGCAAATACTGCGGTGAACGGCTTCGGTACGCTGCTCGGACTGGCGTCCAGCGCGGTTTTCGCCGGTCTCACCTCGTCTTGCCTTCGTTCACGCTTCACGCCACCCATGTAAGCAAATCTGCGCGCACGGCCGCGCACTCCCAACGGAGCCGCCGAACGATACCAGTTTGCGGTTATGCGCAAAAGTGATGTTTGAGTATATGCACAGAACCAAAACGACTAACGGTAGGGGCGTGAGAGTAACCCCATTTGTGGTAGGGGCAATCCTGGTCTTAACTGTGGACGAGTCTTTGAGCAGTCACCGACAAAATCTACTAGAGGCGATGCTATGAGCCATCCAACCAAAGTAAGGAAAAGTGACAGTAGCGTTGATGCTTGGGCCATTCTCTTTCTGATCATACTGGTCGTGGGTACGGCCGTGTTCTGGGTCAGTCACCAGTAGTCGAGCGATAAAAAAGAGCCTGAATTGTCGGACAATCATGACAATTTGCCGCCGTTGGCCAGCACTTTGCCAGTTATACTGCCTGGGCGAAATTCTGGGGCTCTTCTCGTAATGTTCAAGCGTCTGTGCAAGTGGCTGTTGTGCCTGAGTCTGCCGTTCTGGGCGGTCGCTCATGCCACATCGGTGGTGTTTCTCAATCCCGGCAATTCCACGGAGACCTTCTGGGTCAGTTATTCGCAGTTCATGCAGGCCGCGGCCCGGGACCTGGGGCTTGACCTGCGCATCCTCTATGCTGAGCGCGATCCGCAGAACACTCTGCAGCAGGCCCGGGAGCTGTTCCAGGGCCGCGACAAACCCGATTACCTGATGCTGGTGAACGAACAGTACGTGGCTCCGCAGATCCTGCGTCTGTCCCAGGGTTCCGGGATCAAGCTGTTTATCGTCAACAGCCCTTTGACCCTGGACCAGCGGGAACTGATCGGGCAGAGCCGGCAGAACTATTCGGACTGGATCGGCAGCATGGTGGGCGACGATGAGGAAGCCGGCTACCGCATGCTCAAGGAGCTGCTGCACAAGCTTGGGCCGGTCCCGGCAGGGCACGGCATCGAACTGCTTGCATTTTCTGGGCTCAAGGTCACGCCTGCGGCGCAGTTGCGCGAGCGCGGCTTGCGCCGGGCCCTGGCCGAACATCCGCAGGTGCATTTGCGTCAGTTGGTCTATGGCGAATGGAACCGGGAGCGCGCCTACCGCCAGGCGCAACAGTTGCTCAAGCGCTATCCGAAAACCCAACTGGTCTGGTCGGCCAATGACGAAATGGCCCTGGGGGCCATGCAAGCGGCCCGGGAACTGGGCCGCAAGCCGGGAACGGATCTGCTGTTCAGTGGAGTCAACAGTTCGCCCGAGGCCTTGCAGGCCCTGATCGACGGCAAGTTGTCGGTGCTGGAGGCGGGGCACTTCACCCTGGGGGGCTGGGCCCTGGTGGCGTTGCACGATGATGCCCTGGGGCTGGACGCCCGGCGCCTGGGCGGGCCGGATTGGCAGCTGTCGCTGTTCCAGGCATTGACCCCGGCCCAGGCCCGGCAGTTGTTGCGCCTGGGGGATCAGGTGGGCACCAGGGTCGATTTTCGCGGGCTGTCCGCCCAAGGCAAGCCGGACAGCTACCGCTATCCCTTCGGTTTGCAGCTGTTGCTGCGCTGACGCCGCTTCAGACCCCCGCCAGGTGCATCGCCAGGTTGGCGATGCCCAGCAGCACCAGAACAAACAGGGTGGTGAACAGAATGCCCAGCACGATGAAGTGGCTGGGCTTGCCGTGGCTGAAGTCGCGGGCGCGGTTCTTCCCGCTCTGTACGCCGAAGGCGGCGGCCAGCACGCTTTGCAGCATCTGCAGGAAGGTCGGAGGCTGATTGTCCTTGCTTGGATCGTCCATAAATCCCTCGACACGATTGGGTGTCAACAGAGCATAGACAATGCCGCCCGGGGTGGCGGGCGGTTGCAGGAATGGGCTTGCCAGCGAAGAGGCCCCGGGGACCGCCTTCGCCGGCAAGCCGGCTCCTACCGCGTCTGGGTCAGTTGTCGTAGCCCAGGTTCGGTGCCAGCCAGCGTTCGCTCACGGCCAGGTCCTGGCCCTTGCGCTCGGTGTAGCTCTGGACCTGGTCCTGGTCGACCTTGCCCACGGCGAAGTACTGCGCCTGCGGGTGAGCGAAGTACCAGCCGCTGACGGCGGCCGCCGGGAACATGGCGAAATGCTCGGTAAGGAACACGCCGCTACGGCCGGCACGGCCTTCGCTGGCCTCGGGGTCAAGCAGGGCGAACAGGGTGCTCTTCTCGGTGTGGTCCGGGCAGGCCGGGTAGCCCGGGGCAGGGCGGATGCCGCTGTACTGCTCCTTGATCAGCGCCTCGTTGTCCAGTTGTTCGTCCTTGGCATAACCCCAGTACTCCTTGCGCACCTGCTGGTGCAGCCACTCGGCGCAGGCTTCGGCCAGGCGGTCGGCCAGGGCCTTGACCATGATCGAGTTGTAGTCGTCGCCGGCATCCTGGTAGGCCTTGGCCACTTCTTCGGCGCCGATTCCGGCGGTGGTGATGAAGCCGCCGACGTAGTCGGTGACGCCGCTGTCCTTGGGCGCGACGAAGTCGGCCAGGGAGAAGTTCGGCTTGCCATCGGTCTTGATGATCTGCTGACGCAGGTGGTGCAGGCGCGCCAGGGGCTGGCCGTCATCGCCGTAGACTTCCAGGTCGTCGTCCTGCACCTGGTTGGCCGGCCAGAAACCGAACACGGCGCGGGCGCTGATCAGCTTTTCGTTGATCAGCTTGTCGAGCATCTCCCGGGCGTCTTTGTACAGCGCGGTGGCAGCTTCGCCCACCACTTCGTCTTCGAGGATGCGCGGGAACTTGCCGGCCAGGTCCCAGGAGATGAAGAACGGCGTCCAGTCGATGTATTCGGCCAGCACCTTGAGGTCGATGTTGTCCAGCACCCGGGCGCCGGTGAAGGTCGGTTTGACCGGCTGGTAGCTGCTCCAGTCGAACTGCGGCTTCTTGGCGATGGCCGCCGGGTAGCTCAGGCGCTCGGTGCGGGCGCTGCGGTTGGCGGTGCGCTCGCGCACTTCCACGTATTCCTCGCGGGTCTTCTGCACGAAGCCGGCCTTGAGTTCCTTGGACAGCAATTGGGTGGCCACGCCCACCGCGCGGGAGGCGTCGGTGACGTAGACCACCGCGTCATTGCTGTATTTAGGCTCGATCTTCACCGCGGTGTGGGCCTTGGAGGTGGTGGCGCCACCGATCATCAGCGGCAGGTGGAAATCCTGGCGCTGCATCTCGCGGGCGACGTGGACCATCTCGTCCAGGGACGGGGTGATCAGCCCGGACAGGCCGATGATGTCGCACTTCTGCTCCTTGGCCACCTGGAGGATCTTCTCCGCCGGCACCATCACCCCGAGGTCGACGATGTCGTAGCCGTTGCAGCCCAGGACCACGCCGACGATGTTCTTGCCGATGTCGTGCACGTCGCCCTTGACCGTGGCCATGAGGATCTTGCCCTTGGCTTCCGGCTTGTCGCCTTTTTCCAGCTCGATGAAGGGAATCAGGTGGGCCACCGCCTGTTTCATGACCCGGGCGGATTTAACCACCTGGGGCAGGAACATCTTGCCGGCGCCGAACAGGTCGCCGACCACGTTCATGCCGGACATCAGCGGGCCTTCGATCACCTCGATCGGGCGGCTGAAGCTCAGGCGCGACTCTTCGGTGTCTTCGACGATATGGCTGGTGATGCCCTTGACCAGCGCGTGTTCCAGGCGTTTGTTGACCTCCCAGCTACGCCATTCCTCGGTTTCGGCTTCCTTGACGCTGCCATCGCCCTTGAACTGGTCGGCGATGGCCAGCAGGGCATCGGTGCCATTGGGTGTGCGGTTGAGTACCACGTCTTCCACGGCATCGCGCAACTGCTGCGGGATCTGATCGTAGATCTCCAGCTGGCCAGCGTTGACGATGCCCATGGTCAGGCCGTTGCGGATCGCGTACAGCAGGAACACCGAGTGGATCGCCTCGCGCACCGGGTTGTTGCCGCGGAACGAGAACGACACGTTGGACACACCGCCGGAGCTCAGGGCATAGGGCAGCTCGTCGCGGATGTAGGCGCAGGCGTTGATGAAATCAACGGCGTAGTTGTTGTGTTCCTCGATGCCGGTGGCCACGGCGAAGATGTTCGGGTCGAAGATGATGTCTTCCGGCGGGAAGCCCACTTCATTGACCAGGATGTCGTAGGAGCGCTTGCAGATTTCCTTCTTGCGCGCCTCGGTGTCGGCCTGGCCGACCTCGTCGAAGGCCATTACCACCACGGCGGCGCCGTAGCGCTTGCACAGTTTGGCGTGGTGAATGAACTGCTCGACGCCTTCCTTCATGCTGATGGAGTTGACGATGCCCTTGCCCTGGATGCACTTGAGGCCGGCTTCGATCACTTCCCACTTGGAGGAGTCGATCATGATCGGTACGCGGGAGATGTCCGGCTCGCCGGCGATCAGATTGAGGAAGGTCACCATGGCCTTCTTCGAATCCAGCATCCCTTCATCCATGTTGATGTCGATCACCTGGGCGCCGGCTTCCACCTGCTGCAGGGCGACTTCCAGGGCCTCGGTGTAGTTGTCCTCGCGGATCAGCCGGGCGAACTTGGCCGAGCCGGTGATGTTGGTGCGTTCACCGACGTTCACGAACAGCGAGCTGCGATCGATGGTGAAGGGCTCCAGGCCCGACAGGCGGCAGGCCTTGGGAATGTCCGGGATCTGTCGCGGGGCATAACCGGCCACGGCTTTGGCGATGGCGCCGATATGCCCCGGGGTGGTGCCGCAGCAGCCGCCGACGATATTCAGGAAGCCGCTCTGGGCGAATTCCTCGATGACCTTGGCGGTTTGTTCCGGCAGTTCGTCGTATTCGCCGAATTCGTTGGGCAGGCCGGCATTGGGGTGCGCCGAGACGTGGGTGCTGGCCTTGTTCGACAGCTCTTCCAGGTACGGGCGCAGTTCGCTGGCGCCCAGGGCGCAGTTCAGGCCCACCGAGATCGGCTTGGCGTGGGCCACGGAGTTCCAGAAGGCCTCGGTGGTCTGGCCCGACAGGGTACGACCGGAGGCATCGGTGATGGTCCCGGAAATCATGATCGGCAGCTCGACGCCCAGTTCTTCGAACACGCCCTGTACGGCGAAGATCGCCGCCTTGGCGTTCAAGGTGTCGAAGATGGTCTCGATCAGGATCAGGTCGGCACCGCCTTCGATCAGGCCCTTGGTGGCCTCGGTGTAGTTTTCCACCAGTTCATCGAAGGTGACGTTGCGGTAGCCGGGGTTGTTGACGTCGGGCGACAGCGAGCAGGTACGGCTGGTCGGTCCCAGGACGCCGGCGACGAAACGTGGCTTGTCCGGGGTCTCCTGGGTCTTGGCGTCGGCGATCTTGCGCGCCAGGCGTGCGCCCTCTACGTTTAATTCGTAGGCCAGTTCTTCCATGCCGTAATCGGCCATGGAAATGCGCGTGGCGTTGAAGGTGTTGGTTTCCAGGATGTCGGCGCCGGCATCCAGATAGGCTTTTTCGATGCCACCGATCACGTCCGGACGGGTGATCACCAACAGGTCGTTGTTGCCCTTGACGTCGCTGGGCCAGTCGGCGAAGCGCTTGCCACGGTAGTCATGTTCTTCGAGCTTGTAGCTCTGGATCATGGTGCCCATGCCGCCATCGAGAATCAGAATGCGCTCTTTGAGGGCTTGCTGGAGGGCGTGGAGGCGAGCACTGCGATCGGACATGAGAACTACCTGGTAAGGCCATTACGAAGGGCGGCGATCATAGCAAACCTGCATGGTTTTGCGGCATGCGTGGTTTTTGCATGAATATCGCTCATGTTGGTCGAGGGGTGAGACCGGTAGAATCGCGGCGTTTTTTTCTTTCGGGACCAGGGACATGCCGTTTCGTTTTATCGTCAGCAGCGCGCTGCTGCTTCTGAGTTCAGTGTGCCTGGCACAAGGTCCGGCGCCGGCGATTTCCTATACCCGCGACATCCAGCCGATCTTTACCGAGAAATGCGTGGCCTGTCATGCCTGTTACGACTCCGCCTGTCAGCTCAACCTGGGCAGTGGTGAAGGGGCCAGCCGCGGTGCTTCGAAGATTCCGGTGTACGACGGCGAGCGCAGCAAGGCCCAAGCGCCTACGCGGCTGTTCTATGACGCCACTGGCCAGCGTGCCTGGCAGCAGAAGGGCTTCTATTCGGTGCTTGACGCCCAGGGCAGCCAGGCGGCGCTGATGGCGCGCATGCTGGAACTGGGCCATCGCACCCCGCTGCAACCCAACGCCAAGTTGCCCAGCGAGATCGCCCTGGGCCTGAGCCGCGAGAACATGTGCCCGCAGCCGGCGGAGTTCGACGCCTATGCCGGGGCTCACCCCAAGGAAGGCATGCCCCTGGCGGTCACCGGCCTGACCGATCAGCAATACCTGACCCTGCAACGCTGGCTGGCCTCGGGCGCGCCCATCGACGAGCAAGGCCTGGCCCCCAGTGCCCGGGAAAGCCTGCAAGTGGCTCAGTGGGAAAACCTGCTCAACGCCCCTGGCGCCCGGGAGAGCCTGGTGGCGCGCTGGCTCTATGAACACTTGTTCCTCGCCCATCTCTATTTTGAAGGCGGCGAGCCGGGGCATTTCTTCCAGTGGGTGCGTTCCCGTACCCCCAGTGGCCAGCCCATCGACCTGATCAACACCCGTCGCCCCAACGACGACCCGGGCACCCAGGTGTACTACCGCCTGTGGCCGGTGCAAGGGGTGATCGTGCACAAGACCCATATCACCTACCCGCTGAGCGCGGCGAAGATGGCCCGGGTCAAGACCCTGTTCTACAGCGGCGACTGGCAGGTCACGGCCCTGCCGGGCTACGGGCCGGCGCGCCGGGCCAACCCGTTCGAGACCTTCGAGGCGATTCCGGCCAAGGCCCGCTACCAGTTCATGCTGGATAACGCCGAATACTTCGTGCGCACCTTTATCCGTGGCCCGGTGTGCCGCGGGCAGATCGCCACCGACGTGATCCGCGACAACTTCTGGGCGCTGTTCCAGGCCCCCGAACATGACCTGTACATCACCGACCCGGCCTATCGCGGCCAGGCCACGCCGTTGCTGGCCATGCCCGGGCAGAACGACGACGTCGGCAGCGTGCTCAGCCTGTGGCTGGCCTATCGCGACAAGCGCAACGAGTACGAGGCCCTGCGCCGCGATTCCTATGCCGATTCGCCGGCGCCCAGCTGGTCGACCCTGTGGGCCGGCAACGACAACGCGCTGCTGAGCATCTTCCGCCACTTCGACAGCGCCTCGGTGACCAAGGGCCTGATCGGCGAAGTGCCACAGACGATGTGGCTGTTCGACTACCCGCTGCTGGAGCGCACCTACTATCAATTGGCGGTGAACTTCGACGTGTTCGGCAACGTCTCCCACCAGGCCCAGACCCGGTTGTACTTCGACCTGATCCGCAATGGCGCGGAGCAGAACTTCCTGCGCCTGATGCCCGCCGGCACCCGCGAGGATTTCCTCGACGATTGGTACCAGAACAGCGGCAAGTTCAAGATGTGGCTGGATTACGAGTCCATCGACGACGACAAGCGCAGCGCGCTGAAGCTCGACCTCAAGGACCCGAAAAAGGACTTCGCCAACCAGTTGCTGGCCCGCTATGGCGACCTCAACGCCAAGCCGGATCCGATCAACCGCTGTGACAGCGCCTACTGCTCACGCCCGAACATCGACCCGGCGCTGCAGGATGCCGAGCAGGCCCTGAGCCGCCTGGCATCGCGCCCGGCGGCGGGCCTCAAGGTCATCGAACAGTTGCCGGAAGCGACCCTGCTGCGTGTCCAGACCGCCAGCGGCAAGCGCGAGTTCTACAGCATGCTGCGCAACCGCGCCCACAGTAACGTGGCCTTCATGCTCGGCGAGTCGCTGCGCTATCAGCCGGGGCTGGACACCCTGACCATATTCCCGGGGATTCTCAGCAGCTATCCGAACTTCATGTTCAACGTACCGGCCGGGCAAGTGCCGGAGTTCGTCGACGCCATGCAGGCGGCCCGGGACGCCGCCAGCTTCGAGAGGATCGTCGAGCGCTGGGGCATCCGCCGCAGCCATCCGCAGTTCTGGCAGTACTTCCATGACCAGACCCGCTACCTGCAGGAAACCGACCCGGTGGAAGCCGGGGTCCTGGACATGAACCGTTACGAAAACCTCTGACATAGAGCTGTCATCGCCCCCGGACTGCGCCTTGGCGCGGCCCGGGGACGCTCTATACCAAAGTCTATCCCGACAAAAATACTAGGACTTTGTCAGCGGCTTGGATTGGCGTAAACTGCGCCCACGTCTGCGAGGAACCACCATGAGCGCCATAACCATTACCGACGCCGCCCACGATTATCTGGCTGATCTGCTATCCAAGCAGAACACCCCGGGGATTGGCATCCGCATCTTCATCACCCAGCCAGGGACTCAGTACGCCGAGACCTGCATCGCCTATTGCAAGCCGGGCGAAGAGAAACCCGAAGACAAGGCCCTGGGCCTGAAAAGCTTCACCGCCTACATCGACGCCTTCAGCGAAGGTTTCCTCGATGATGCGGTGGTCGACTACGCCACCGACCGCATGGGCGGCCAGCTGACCATCAAGGCGCCCAACGCCAAGGTGCCGATGGTCAATGCCGACAGCCCGGTCAACGAGCGCATCAACTACTACCTGCAAACCGAGATCAACCCGGGGCTGGCCAGCCACGGCGGCCAGGTCAGCCTGATCGACGTGGTCGAGGACGGCATTGCCGTGTTGCAGTTCGGCGGCGGTTGCCAGGGCTGCGGCCAGGCCGACGTGACCTTGAAGGAAGGCATCGAGCGCACCCTGCTCGAGCGCATTCCGGAGCTCAAGGGCGTACGTGACGTCACCGACCACACGCAGAAAGAAAACGCCTACTACTAAGGCGTTCGCTGCGACTTGAAAAAACGGCGCCCCGTGAGCGCCGTTTTTTTATGCCCCCAAGCCAGCTCCCCCCAAAAGCCTCCGTAGGAGCCGGCTTGCCGGCGAAAGGGCCCTAGAGCCTTGCACCAATTCCCAGATCGCCTTCGCTGGCAAGCCTGCTCCCGCAAAGGGAGTCAAGGGCGGTAGAGGTGTGCGTGCCCGGCGCGGTACAGCGACGATTCGCTGAATGCATCCGTGGCCAGCACCCGGCCCACCAGGATCAGTGCCGTGCGCCGAAAACCCTTGGCCGCCACCTGATCGACGATGTCCGCCAGGGTTCCCAGGGCCCAGTCCTGATCCGGCCAGGTGGCGCGGTGCACCACTGCAATCGGGCAGTCTGCGCCGTAGTGGGGCAGCAACTCGGCAACGATCTTCGATAGGTGATTGACCCCCAGGTGGATGGCCATGGTGGCGCCGTGGGCCGCCAGGCTGGCGAAATCCTCGCCGACAGGCATCGCGGTCTTGTCCGCGTAGCGGGTAAGAATCACGCTTTGGGAGACGTCCGGCAGGGTCAGTTCGGCCCCCAGCAGGGCAGCGCAGGCGGCGGTGGCGGTGACCCCGGGGATGATCTCGAAGGGGATGCCCAGCTCCCGCAGGCAGCGGATCTGCTCGCCGATGGCGCCATACAGGCTCGGGTCGCCGGAATGCACCCGGGCCACGTCCTGGCCCCGGGCATGGGCCTGCTTGATGGCCTCGATGATCTGCTCCAGGTGCAGTTCGGCGCTATTGATCACCCGCTCCGCGCGGTGCCCGTCGAGCACTGCCTGGGGGACCAGGGAGCCGGCGTAGATGATCACCGGGCAACGATGGATCAGGCGCTGGCCCTTGACGGTGATCAGTTCCGGGTCGCCGGGGCCGGCGCCGATGAAATAGACAGTCATGGCTGTGTCCTGTGAAAAAAGGTCGGGAGCCGTGCTTCAGATGAAGATTGCTCATGATCGAAGGCGGGGATTATCGGGGATTCTACCGGGCGGCGACCAATGCCAGGGTGGCTTGGGCGTATTTTTGCCGGGGAACAAGCAGTGTGGCCGGGCCGGGTGACAGCTGTTCGGCCAGGGCCAGGGCGGCACTTTCGGCCACGCCGTAGCAGCCGGTACGTTCGAAGGCGATTTGCGAGCGGTGGCTCAGGCGCAGGGCAAAGGGGGCGAGCTGGCCGCTGCTGAAACAGGTCAGCGGCAGTTCCAGTTGCTCCGCCAGTTGCAGCAGGCCGGGTTCGTTGCGCTTGAGGTCGATGCTGGCCAGGGCCAGGACCTGCCGGGCCTGCCACTGGTGCGCCGCCAGGACCTGGTCGAGCAAGGCGCGCAGCGTGGTCACCGGGCAGCCTTTCTGGCAGCCCAGGCCGACCACCAGGGTCGGCGCTGCGCTTACTTCGATCATGCCGAGTACTGATCCGTGTTCCTGCGCCGGAACAACCAGGCGCTGATTAGCCCGAGGGCCAGCCAGAAGGCGGCGTTGGTCAACTGTGAGGCGATTTTGAATTGTGCCTCCAGTTCTTCCGGGGCCAGCATCGAATGCACTTCCGGTTGTGGCGCGCCGATCACGTGAGGCACGGCGATGATGGCCGCGCCCAGCAGTTTCAGCAGCCAGTTGCCGGCGAACACGATCAGGGCAAGGCCCACGGCGGTGGAGGCGGCGGTGCCGACCCACCAGATCTGCCGCTGTGCCAGGTCGGCTGCGGCGGTGCCTGGCAGTTCCGGCGGCAGGCCCAGGGTCGGCGCCAGGCAGAAGGTGGCGTAGCCGGCCAGGCCCCAGAGCAGCCCCTGGGACGTGCGGTTCGGCGCGCGCAGGGTGTAGAGGCCGGCCAGCATCAGGGCGAAGCCCACGGCCACCACCAGATTGCCTCCGGTGGTGGACAGCACACGCTGCCAGCCGTCTTCCGGCTCCCAGGCTTCGGCATCGTGGCTGTGGGCGGCCATGGCGCCTTCGGCGTGCTCATGGACTTCGGCCGCTGGGGCCTTTTCATAGGTTTCCGCCTGCAGGATCAACGGGGCGACCCAGAAGCTTTGCAGCAGGGTCAGCAGCAGGGCGGCCAAGAGGCCGGTGAAACCTGCGGTTTGCGCGATACGCTTGATCATGTCGGCAGGTCTCAATGGCAAGGGAAGGCGGCGCTGTGGCGGGTGTCGTGGGCCGCGTTGTGCACCGCCTCGATGTGGGAGAAGCCGGCGAAGTACACCAGGCACGCGCCGAGGATCGAGGCGCCGATGGCGGCCACCAGGCGCTGGCTCAGGGTGGAGGTCGTGCTGGCGGAGTGGCTGGTGCTGCTGATGATCGACATGGCGCTTCCCTCTGGAGTGTCAGCGGGGTAGAGGCGCAGGAAAACCCCGCGTGATGGCCACGCAGGGTTTGCAACAGCGCCCGCCCACCGCGGGTTGTTATGTAAGTGTTGCGGGCCGGTCTCCGGGCTTGCGAGGGGCAGGGCTGTGTCATGCCGTGCCGGCAAGTGTCGCCTTCCCATGCCTTGGCACAGTGGATCTGACACTTCGCTCGCTTACCGTTGCGGGGGCAGCACCGGACTGGCCACGGCTTTTGTAGTAAAGCACGTGATTCACCGGTTTCCCGTTTCACCCTGTAAGGGGCACCCGTAACAAGGTGTGTAGGAGATCATGGGCGGGGCAGGGGCGTCAATTGCCGTGACCGCTGCGCAGGTGTGCGCCGCGCTCGTGCAAGGTTCAATGGCCCTTTCGCCGGCAAGCCGGCTGCTACGGGCGCATTGTCGATTGACCGTCCCCCTGGCTCTGCGTAGCCTTGCGCTTTCGAGGTTCTTCGGCCACGGGTCGAAGCTAAGAAGGGAACGCGGTCGATGCCGCGGCTGCCCCCGCAACTGTGAAGGGTTCGATTGCTGCAAGGCCACTGCATGGGCGTCGACGACGCCGGTGGGAAGGCGCAGCAATCGCCGGTCCGACGACTGGCAAGCCCTCAGCCAGGAGACCTGCCTCGATCCAAGATTCTCACTACAACCGGGCGGGGTGATCCGGTGGCGAAATCTCCGCGCGCCCGGCGTTGCGGTTCTCGTCCCGTTTGCCCGCCTCCTTTTGCCAAAGGGCATCCGATGAAAACACTGGCCAAACTTCCCGTCACCATCGTCACCGGCTTCCTCGGCTCGGGCAAAACCACCCTGTTGCGGCACATGCTGGACAATGCCCAGGGCCGGCGCATTGCGGTGATCGTCAACGAATTCGGCGAACTGGGCATCGACGGCGAAATCCTCAAGCAATGCGCCATCGGCTGCACCGAGGAAGAGGCCAGCGGCCGAGTCTACGAGCTGGCCAACGGTTGCCTGTGCTGCACCGTGCAGGAGGAGTTCTTCCCGGTGATGCGCGAACTGGTGGCGCGCCGCGGCGACCTGGACCACATCCTCATCGAGACCTCCGGCCTGGCGCTGCCCAAGCCTCTGGTCCAGGCCTTCCAGTGGCCGGAAATCCGCAGTGCCTGCACCGTCGATGCGGTGATCACCGTGGTCGACAGCCCGGCCGTGGCCGCCGGCACCTTCGCCGCCTTCCCCGATCAAGTGGACGCCCAGCGCAAGCTCGACCCCAACCTGGACCACGAATCGCCGCTGCATGAGCTGTTCGCCGACCAGCTGTCCAGCGCCGACCTGGTGATCCTCAACAAGACCGACCTGATCAGCCCCGAAGACCTGGCCAAGGTGCGCCTGGAAGTGGCCGAGGAGCTGCCGCCGGCGGTCAAGGTCATCGAAGCCAGCAGCGGTCGCCTGCCCCTGGATGTGCTGCTGGGCCTGGGTGCCGGTTCCGAGGAACACATCGACGGCCGCCACAGTCACCACGACCATCACCATGACGGCGATGACGATCACGACGACCACGATCACGACGCCTTCGATTCCATCTCCATCGAGCTGCCCCAGGCCGACGAAAGCCTGCTGCTGGACGCCCTGACCCAACTGGTGGTCAAGCACGGCATCCTGCGGGTCAAGGGTTTCGCCGCCATCCCCAACAAGCCGATGCGCCTGCTGATCCAGGGCGTGGGCACCCGTTTCGACAAGCACTTCGACCGCAAGTGGGGCGCCGACGAGGCCCGTACCACGCGCCTGGTGCTGATCGGCCAGGAACTGGACGCCGCCCAGCTCGAAGCGCAACTGCGCGCCGCACTCAGCGTCTAAGCCATGCATCTGCTCAGGACCCAGCCCGGCGGTTTCGTGTCGGATGACAACATTGCCGACCTGGGACAAACCCCCGCCGAGCTGGTGATCCTGTGCAGCGGCGATTCCAGCCTGGCGCTGCTGGCGGACGCCGCCGAGCAATTGCCCGAGGACTACCCCAGCTTTCGCCTGGCCAATCCGATGCAGGTGCAGAACCACGCCTCGGTGGACCTGTATGTGGACCAGGTGCTGCGCCACGCCAAGGTCATCCTGATTTCCCTGCACGGTGGCATCGCCTACTGGCGCTACGGCGTCGAGCGGCTGGTGGAGCTGTCCCAGCGCGGGGTGCAGTTGATCCTGGTGCCGGGGGACGACCGCCCCGACCCGGAACTCGGCGACCTGAGCACCGTGGGCCCCATCGAGCGTGATCGCCTGTGGCAATACCTGCGCCAGGGCGGCCGCGATAACGCCTTGAACTTCTACCGCTGCCTGGCCAGCGGCCTGTTGGGGCGCGACTACCCCTGGAGCGAACCGCAGGCCCTGCCACGCACGGCGATCTACCACCCGCACAAAAGCCAGGCTGCCCTCAGTGACTGGCAGGCCGACTGGCAGCCGGGGCAAGCCGTGGCAGCGCTGCTGTTCTACCGCTCCCACCTGCAGGCGGCCAACACCGGCTTTATCGACCTGTTCTGCCAGCGCTTGCTGGCGGCGGGCCTCAACCCCTTGCCGATAGCGGTGGCCAGCCTCAAGGAGCCGGGCTGCCTGAGCCAGGTGGAAGACTGGCTGGATGAAACCGCGGCCGGGGTGATCCTCAACACCACCGGCTTTGCCCAGTCCAGCCCCGAAGCCCCGCACCTGCGGCCGTTCCGCCGCAATATCCCGGTGATCCAGGCGATCTGCGCCCAGGACAACGAACCGGGCTGGCGTGACAGCGAGCAGGGCCTGGGGCCGCGGGACCTGGCCATGCACATCGCCTTGCCGGAACTGGACGGGCGCATCATCAGCCGGCCCATCAGCTTCAAGGACCTGGCCTGGCGCAGCGAGCGCAGCCAGTCGGACGTGGTCTGCTATCGCGGCCAGCCCGAACGCATGGATTTCGTCGCCGAACTGGCCCGGCGCTGGGTCGAACTGGGGCGCCTGGACAACGGCCACAAACGCGTGGCCCTGGTACTGGCCAACTACCCGACCCGGGACGGGCGCATCGGCAACGGTGTAGGCCTGGACACCCCGGCGGCGGCGCTGAACATCCTCAAGGCACTGCACGCCGAAGGCTATCCGCTGCCGGCCGAACTGCCCGCCAGCGGCACCGAGTTGATCCAGCAGTTGCTGGGTGGGGTGAGCAACGACCTGGACAGCCTCGACCAGCGCCCCTGCCAGCAAAGCCTGGCCATGGCCGACTACCTGACGCTGTTCCAGGCCCTGCCCGAAGCCAACCGCCAAGCGGTGCTGGCGCGCTGGGGCACGCCGCAGCAGGACCCGATGTGCCGCAACGGGCGGATGATGATCGCCGGCCTGCGCTTTGGCCTGACCTTCGTCGGTATCCAGCCGGCCCGGGGTTACCAGGTGGACCCCAGCGCGGTCTACCACGACCCGGACCTGGTGCCGCCCCATGGCTACCTGGCGTTCTACTTCTGGCTGCGCCAGGCCTACGGCGCCCACGCGCTGATCCATGTCGGCAAGCACGGCAACCTGGAATGGCTGCCGGGCAAGGGCGTGGGCCTTTCCGAGCAATGCTGGCCGGATGCGCTGCTGGGGCCGTTGCCGAACATCTATCCCTTTATCGTCAACGACCCGGGGAGGGCGCCCAGGCCAAGCGCCGCACCCAGGCGGTGATCATCGATCACCTGATGCCGCCCCTGACCCGCGCCGAGACCTATGGCCCGCTGCGCAACCTGGAACTGCTGGCGGACGAATACTACGAAGCCCAGTTGCTGGACCCGCGCCGGGCCCGGGAGCTGCAGCGGGACATTCTCAAGCTGGTGCGCGAGACCCATATCGACCGCGAGCTGCAATTGGGCGAACAGCTCGACAGCGACGCCGACGCCGCGCTCTGGCTGCCGCGCCTGGACACCTACCTGTGCGACCTCAAGGAATCGCAGATCCGCGATGGCCTGCACCTGTTCGGCGAGTCCCCCGAGGGGCGCTTGCGCATCGACACCCTGCTGGCCCTGCTACGCATTCCCCGGGGCGACGGCAAGGGCGCCCATGCCAGCCTGCTGCGGGCCCTGGCCAAGGCTTTCGGCCTGGGCTTCGACCCCCTGGACTGTGCCCTGTCCGAGCCCTGGACCGGGCGCCGCCCGCCCGTGCTGCAACAGTTGAGCGAGGCGCTGTGGCGCACCGCCGGTGACGTTCGCGAGCGCCTGGAGCTCTACGCCGCCGGGTTGATCGAAGCGGCGCTGCAAGGGCCCGTCCCACAGCTGGACGAACCCGGCTGGGAGCCGGTGCAGAGCATCATCGACGGCCTGCGCGAGGTGGTCGCACCGCGTCTGGACGCCTGTGGCCCGGCGGAAATGCGCGGCCTGCTGGACGCCCTGAACGGGCGTTTCGTGCCTGCCGGCCCCAGTGGCGCGCCAAGCCGCGGGCGCCTGGACGTGCTGCCCACCGGGCGCAACTTCTACTCGGTGGATGTGCGCAACCTGCCCACCACCACCGCCTGGCGCATCGGTTTCCAGTCGGCCAACCTGATTCTCGAACGCCACTTGCAGGATCACGGCGACCACCTGCTGCAATTGGGCCTGTCGGTCTGGGGCACCGCCACCATGCGCACCGGTGGCGACGACATCGCCCAGGCCATGGCCCTGATGGGGGTACGCCCGGTGTGGGCCACCGGCAGCCAGCGGGTCGATGACTTCGAGATCCTGCCCCTGAGCCTGCTGGACCGGCCGCGGGTCGATGTGACCCTGCGTGTTTCCGGGTTCTTCCGCGATGCCTTCGCCAACCTGATCCGCCTGTTCGATGCGGCGGTGCAGGCGGTAGCGGCTCTCGATGAACCCGAGGACTTGAACCCGCTGGCGGCCAGGGTGCGTGCCGAGCGCGCGGCCCTGGAGGCGTCGGGGCTGGATGCCGACGCCGCCGCGCGCCAGGCCGGTTGGCGGATCTTCGGCGCCAAGCCGGGGGCCTATGGCGCCGGGGTCCAGGGCGCCATCGACGGTCGCCTGTGGCAGAGCCGCGAGGACCTGGCCGAGGTCTACCTGAACTGGGGTGGCTACGCCTATGGTGGCAGCGACGAAGGCACTGCCGCCCGCGAGCAGTTCGCCACCCGTCTGAGCCGGGTGCAGGCGGTGCTGCAGAACCAGGACAACCGCGAGCACGACCTGCTGGACTCCAACGACTACTACCAGTTCCAGGGCGGCATGCTGGCGGCGGTGGAAAGCCTCAGCGGCAACCAGGCCGCCAGCTACCACGGCGACCACAGCCAGCCGGACCTGCCGAAGATCCGTACCCTCAAGGAAGAACTGAACCGGGTCATCCGTTCCCGGGCGGCCAACCCGAAGTGGATCGAAGGGGTCAAGCGCCATGGCTACAAGGGCGCCTTCGAAATGGCCGCGACCCTGGACAACCTGTTCGCCTTCGACGCCACCACCGAACTGATCGACGATCACCAGTACGCCTTGCTGGCCGATGCCTATCTGCTCGATGGCTCGACCCGCGAGTTCGTCCGTCAGCATAATCCCCACGCCCTGCGCGACATGACCGAGCGCCTGCTGGAAGCTCAGCAGCGTGGCCTGTGGCAAGAGCCTGGCGATTATCGTGAAGCCCTGGAACACCTGCTGCTGGATATAGAAGAAGATTCCTGAGGCGGCGAGTGCTGCGCACTCGATCGCCAGCAAGCTCGCTCCTACAGGGCTGGCATTGCCGTTGTAGGAGCGAGCTTGCTCGCGAAAGCGTCCTGCGGACACCCCCCGACCCAAGCGAGACCCTGACATGAGCGACACCCCACATTTCCCGCTGTCCGCCGTGGTCGGCGCCGAAGCACTGAAACTGGCCCTGTGCCTGACCGCCATCGACCCGAAGATCGGCGGCGTGCTGATCGAAGGCCCACGGGGCATGGCCAAGTCGACCCTGGCCCGGGGCCTGGCGGACCTGTTGGCCAGCGGGCAGTTCGTCACCTTGCCCCTGGGCGCCACCGAAGAGCGTCTGGTGGGCACCCTGGACCTGGACGCCGCCCTGGGCCAGGGCCGGGCGCAATTTTCTCCGGGGGTACTGGCCAAGGCCGACGGCGGCGTGCTCTACGTCGATGAAGTCAACCTGCTGCCTGACCACTTGGTGGACCTGTTGCTGGACGTGGCCGCCAGCGGCACCAACCTGATCGAGCGCGACGGTATTTCCCACCGCCATTCGGCGAAGTTCGTGCTGATCGGCACCATGAACCCGGAGGAGGGCGAACTGCGTCCGCAACTGCTGGACCGTTTTGGCCTCAACGTCGCCCTCAGCGGCCAGCCCGCGCCCCAGGAGCGCGGGCAGATCATTCGCCGCCGCCTGGATTTCGACAGCGATCCCCAGGGCTTCTGCGCCCAGTGGGCCGAACCCCAGGCGGCATTGCGCGAGCGCTGCCAACAGGCGCGGGCCGCGCTGGCCAGCATCCCGCTGGACGACCAGGCCCTGGCGCTGATTACCGAGCGCTGCTTTGCTGCTGCCGTGGACGGCCTGCGCGCCGACCTGGTCTGGCTGCGCGCGGCCCGCGCCCATGCCGCCTGGCGTGGCGCCCCGGCGATTGCCGAGGAGGATATCGATGCCGTGGCCGAGTTCGCCTTGCGACACCGGCGGCGGGAGACACCGCCCAGCGCGCCACAGTCCGGGCAAAGCCCCCAGGCACCGGCGCCAGCCAACGCCAACCCCAGCGAAGGCCAGGGCCAATGGGGCGAAATGCCGGCCCAGGCCCTGCCCACCGGCGCCCGTCGTGAAGTGCCCAGCTGGCCAAAAAAGCCCTAGGCATCCGCCCCCGCACTGACCGGGGGGCGGATGCCAAGCCCCGGGCGGGGCACCTGGATCACGGCCGGCAAGGCAAAAGCCGCGAGGCCAGCGCCGGTTCGGTCAACTGGCCCGGCACCTTGCTCAAAGGCCGTCCACGGTTGCGTGCAGACCTGCTGTTTCGCTTGCGCAGCCGCTCGCCCCATGAGCTGTGGCTGGTGATAGTCGACGCGTCGGCCTCGACCCGCCGGCACAGCGCCCTGAGCGATGCCAAGGGCCTGCTGGCGCAACTGTTCGACGACGCCTACCGCCAGCGTGCACGCCTGGCCCTGCTCACTGCCAGCGGCCGTGCGCCGAGCTGGCAGGTCCAGGGCCTGAAGGCCTCCAGGGACCTGCGGCACTGGCTCGACGGCCTGGGTGCCGGCGGCGGCACGCCCTTGCCCCAAGCCCTGAACGAAGCGGCCCAGTGGCTGGAACAACGCCAACGGCGCCTGCCGGCGGAGCAGCAGCGCGTGCTGCTGATCACCGATGGCCGGCTGAAGAACCTGCCACCGCCCAGGCCCCTGAACTGCCCGACCTTGCTGCTCGACATCGAACGAGGCCCGATCCGCCTGGGCCGCGCCCGCGAACTGGCGACTCTCCTCAACGCTGTCTACCAGCATATCGACTGACTACCTCCCCGACACACCGCACATCCCCCGTAGGAGCTGGCTCGCCAGCGAAAGCGTCCGGCCTGGCGGTGCAAGTCTTCAAGGGCCTCTTCGCCGGCAAGCCGGCTCCTACAGGGATTTGCCTTGGCATGCCGGAGCGGGAAGCGGCTACGCTTTGCGCTGTCTTTCACAGGAGTGACTTCATGCGGGTACTGGTGCGTAACGACAAGGACGATTTCCGGGTCAAGGCCTATGCCGGAACCAACGGGGTGCTGCTGGCCATGGACCTGGATGCGTCGCGGCGCCAGGGCCTGTTGGGTTTTGCCATCGAAAAACAGACCGGCAGCAAGCCCTGGCTGTTTCTGTTCAACAGCCTGACTTTCCCCGGCAAGGCCCATACCTTCCCCCAATACAACGCCACCTCCAGCGATCAGGCGCCCCTGCAGAAATTCCGCTGGGCCGACTACGCGGTCAACCCCGGTGCCACCCTCAACTACCGGGTGCACCTGGCCTATGGCAGCCCGGACGCGCCGCAACTGGGCGAGTCCCTGCAGTTGAGCATCACCGCCGACAACGGCCAGCCTCCCGGCCAGCGGGTGATCTTCAACCGTGCGGTGGCTGCCAGCCAGGCGTTCTCGCGCAAGTTTCCCGAGCTCGATGCGTTGCTCAGCGCCAACAAGAACCTGCCCATCGAAAAGTGGCCGGACGCGCCCCGCCAGTGGCTGGAAAACGGCCTGCTGGAGGCGCTGCTGGGGTTCATTCAGCGCGCCACGGACGCCAGCTGGAGCCTGGACATCGCCATCTACGAGTACCAGTTGCAGGCGATCATCGATGCCGTCAACGCGGCTTTCGACCGCGGCGTACAGGTGCGGGTGCTGTACCACGCCGCCCCCGGCGATGCCGACACCACGATGAACCAGGCCAGCCTGCAGCACCTGCCCGAGGCCAATAAGTGCGGGCGGGTGACCCACGCGATCTTCCACGACAAGTTCATCGTCCTCGGCCGCCTCGACGCCGCCGGCCAGCGCCAGCCGCAATCGGTGCTGTGCGGCAGCACCAACTTCACCGCCAATGGTGTCTACCGTCAGGCCAACGTGTTGCACAGCCTCGACCACGTGGACATCGCCACGCGCTACCTGGAGGTGTTCGAGCAGGTCTGGGCGACGCCGGCGGATGTCGGCGCCACGCGCACCTGGCTGACCCGGAACAACCCGATGCAGCCGCAGGCGCCGCTGTTCGCCGGGTTTTCCCCGCGCAGCGGCCAGGGCGACCTCGCGGAGTTCGTCGATATCATCAACGGCGCCCGCCGCGACCTGCTGTTCGTCACCGCCTTCGCCTTGCCCGACAGCATTCTCGATGCCTTGCTCGGCCAGCCCCACGACGATGTGTTGCGCTACGGCCTGCAGAACACCGCCAGCCGCATCACCGGTTTTCACGCCGACCGCACGGCCGAGTTCGCCGCCACCGCCTTGCTCAACAATGGCCTGGAGGGCTGGCTCAAGGAGGGGCTCAAAGGCCAGAAGGGCAACCTGCTGGTGCACACCAAGGCCATCGTCACCGACTTCACCAGCGAGGCGCCGGTGATCATCAGCGGCAGTCACAACCTCAGCGTCGGCGCGAGCCAGAGCAATGACGAGAACTTCCTGATCATCCGCGGCGACACCGACCTGGCGGACCGCTACGGCCTGGAGCTGCTGCGGTTCTACGAACACTACCGCTTCCGCTACTTCGCCAGGCAACTGGCCCTCAAGCAGGTCCAGCCCCTGGCGGTGGACGACAGCTGGAGCAACGCCTACTACCTGGAAGGGGATCTGCGCCAGCTGTCGCGGCTGCGTTTTTCCGGGCGCTGACCGGGGCTGCGAGCAGCCGCCACAAGGTTGGACAGGGCGCGCCCGACTGGGTAGTTTTCACGGACCGCGCACAAGGACCCTGCCATGGCCCCGGACCTGACCTCCATCGAGCTGTTTCTCAAGGCCCTGACCCTGGGCAACCTGTCCCGGGCCGCCGAGCAGTCGCACCTGTCGCTGTCCGCCGCGAGCCGGCGCCTGTCGCTCCTGGAGCAGCATTTCAAGGTGGCGCTGCTGACCCGCACCTCCACCGGGGTATTGCCGACGGCGGCGGGGCAGGCCCTGGCCGAGCACGCGCGAAGCCTGCTGCGGGCGGTGGATGTGATGCACGCCGACCTGGCCGACTTCGCCAAGGGTGCCACCGGCCGGGTCAGCCTGTACGCCAACAGTTCGGCCATGAGCCAGGAACTGCCCCGGCAATTGACCCAGTGGAGCGACCTGCACCCGGGCATTCGCGTGGACATCCGCGAGGAGCGCAGCCGCGAGATCCTCCTGGCGGTGCGTGACGGCGTGGCCGATGTGGGCATCGTCACCACCCGGCCACGGGGCCAGGACCTGCATTTCATCCCTTATTGCCGCGACCGGTTGTGCCTGATCGTGCCCCAGGACCACCCGTTCAAGATGAGCCGCGCGCGCTTTCAGGACCTGTTGGGCTATGACTTCGTCGGCCTGGAGGACAACGCCGCGATCACTCCCCTGATCAGCGAGGCGGCCGCGGCGGTGAGCATGCCCTTGCGCCTGCGGGTGCAGGTGCGCAGCTTCGAGGCCGTGTGCCGGCTGATCGCCGCAGGGCAGGGCGTGGGGGTGCTGCCCCAGGGAGCGGTGCAGATCTTTCGCAAGGAGATGGCCTTGCGTTTTATCGAAATCGACGACCCCTGGGCCGACCGCCAGATGTACCTCTGCCGGCGCCAGGAACAGCCGTCCCTGGCCAGCCGCGAGCTGTTCGACTACCTGGCCGGTTGCGAGCAGGCCGCGGCAGCCGCGGGCTAGCCGCCGGTCATGGCAGGACTCTTCCCGCGTGCCTTCGAATTTTGCGAAGGCGGTTTCCATAATGAGCAATTCCCACTGATCCCGCGCTGTGGCCAGAATGGGCTCGCCCGTGCGCTTGACCTGCCTCCATAACAACAACACGTCAGACCAGGAGAGACGGCTTGTCCAGGATCAATCCCGCTGTAAAACCTCCCCATCGCATTGCGGTGATCGCCGGTGACGGCATCGGCCGCGAAGTGGTCCCCGAAGGCCTGCGTGTGCTGGAAGCCGTCAGCCGGCGCTTCGGCATCGCCTTGCAATTCGATCATTTCAACTGGTGCAGCGAGCACTACCAGGCCCATGGCAGCATGATGCCCGACGACTGGGCGCAGCAGATCGGTGGCCACGAGGCGATCTTCTTCGGCGCCGTGGGCGCGCCGGAGATCGTGCCCGACCATATTGCGGTCTGGGATTCGCTGCTGAAGATCCGCCGCCAGTTCGACCAGTACGTGAACATCCGCCCGGTGCGGCTGATGCCCGGGGTGCCGTGCCCGCTGGCCGGGCGGGCGCCCGGGGACATCGATTTCATCGTGGTGCGGGAAAACACCGAGGGCGAGTATTCCAGCGTCGGCGGGCGCATGTGGGAGGGCACCCCGCGGGAGATTGCCCTGCAGGAGTCGGTGTTTTCCCGCCATGGTGTGGACCGGGTGGTGAACTACGCCTTCGAACTCGCCAGCCGCCGGCCCCGGCGCAACCTGGTGGCGGCCACCAAGTCCAACGGCATCGCCATCACCATGCCGTTCTGGGACGAACGGGTGGAGGCGCTGGCCCAGGCCTACCCTCAGGTCGCGACCCGCAAGTTCCACATCGACATTCTCTGCGCGCACTTCGTCCAGCACCCGGACTGGTTCGACGTGGTGGTGGCCTCCAACCTGTTCGGCGACATCCTCTCCGACCTGGGCCCGGCCTGCACCGGCACCATCGGCATTGCGCCCTCGGCCAACCTCAACCCGGAGCGCCTGTACCCCTCGCTGTTCGAGCCGGTGCATGGTTCGGCGCCGGATATCGCCGGTCTCGGCGTGGCCAATCCGATCGGCCAGATCTGGTCGGCGGCCCTGATGATCGAACACCTGGGGCAGGGCGATGAACTTTACCAGCGGGCCGCGGCGGCGATTGTCGAAAGCATCGAGACGGTGCTCGCCGAAGGGCCGCGCACCCGGGAAATGGGCGGCACCGCCAGCACCGTGGAAGTCGGGCGGGCGATTGCCGAGTGTCTGGCTGGAAACAGGAGCTGAACAGATGACCCTCGAACACTACATCGACAACCAATGGCAAGCCTCATCCTGGGCCGAAGACATTCCGGTGCAGGACCCCAGTACCGGCATCAGCTATGCGCGTATCGCCCGGGGCACCGCCGAGGACATCGACCTGGCGGTGCAGGCCGCGCAACGGGCCCTGGGGGACAACTTCGACGGGCCCTGGGGCAGCCTTTGCGCCCTGGAGCGTGGGCGCCTGCTGGCCCGCCTGGGCCAGGCGGTGCTGGAGCACCATGAAGAGCTGGCGCAGATCGAAGCCCGGGACACCGGCAAGGCACTCAAGGTGGCCCGCGCCGACGCCACCGCCCTGGCGCGCTATTTCGAGTACTACGCCGGGGCCGCCGACAAGCTCCACGGCGAGACCTTGCCCTATCAGGCCGGTTACACCGTGCTCACGGTGCGCGAGCCCCATGGCGTTACCGGGCACATCATTCCCTGGAACTACCCGATGCAGATCTTCGGCCGCAGCGTCGGCGCCGCCCTGGCGGCGGGCAATGCCTGCGTGGTCAAGCCCGCCGAGGACGCCAGCCTGTCGCTGCTGAGGCTGGCGGAGCTGGCGGCCCAGGTCGGCTTCCCGGCGGGCAGCCTGAATGTGGTCAGCGGCTATGGCCACGAAGCCGGTGCCGCGTTGTGCGCCCATCCTGGCGTCGCGCATATCTCGTTCACCGGTTCCACCGGCACCGGCGCCCTGGTGGCCAAGGCGGCGGCCGAACGGCATTGCCCGGTAACCCTGGAGCTGGGCGGCAAGTCGCCGCAGATCGTCTTCGCCGATGCCGATGTGGAGCGGGCGCTGCCCGTGCTGATCAACGCCATCGTGCAGAACTGCGGCCAGACCTGTTCCGCCGGCAGCCGCCTGCTGGTGCAGCGCAGCCTGTATGAACCGCTGCTGGAACGCCTGGCCCAGTGCTTTGGCCAACTGCGCGCCGGGCCCTCGGAGCTGGACCTGGACATGGGCCCGTTGATCAACCAGAAACAGCTGCGCCAGGTCCGGGAGTTCGTCCGCGAGGCCGAGGCCGCCGGTATCCCGGTGGCGGCGCGTGGGCAGGTGGTGGCCGAGGCCGGCAGCGGCGGCTACTTCCACGAAGCGGTGCTGTTTCGCGATGTGCCGCCAGACAGTCGCCTGGCCCGGGAGGAAGTGTTCGGTCCGGTGCTGGCGGTGATGCCCTTCGAGGACGAGGCCGAGGCCATTGGCCTGGCCAACGACAGCGCCTTCGGTCTGGTGGCCGGGGTCTGGACCCGGGACGGCGCGCGTCAGTTGCGCATGGCTCACAAGCTGCGCTGTGGCCAGGTGTTCATCAACAACTACGGCGCCGGTGGCGGCGTCGAACTGCCCTTTGGCGGGGTCAAGGCCAGCGGTTATGGCCGGGAGAAGGGCTTCGAGGCGCTGCTGGGTTTTACCGCCTTGAAGACCATCGCCATTCGTCACGACTGAGGGCCGCCACTACGGCGGCCAATAACAACAAAAACAGGAGTCACTAGCATGCGTCTAGCCCATAAAACTGCCATCGTCACCGGCGCCGGTTCCGGCTTTGGTGAAGGCATCGCCAAGACCTTCGCCCAGCAGGGCGCCCGGGTTGTAATCGCCGACATGAACGCCACGGGCGGCCAGCGGGTGGCGCAGGAAATCCGCGATGCCGGCGGCCAGGCCCACTTCATCGAGGTCAACGTGGCCCAGGACGCCAGCGTTGCCGCGCTGCTGCGCAACACCCTGGAGCAATACGGCGGCCTGGACATCGTGGTCAACAACGCCGGCACCACCCACCGCAACCGGCCGATGCTGGAAGTGGACGAGGCCGAGTTCGACCGGGTGTTTGCGGTCAACGTCAAAAGCATCTTCCTCAGCGCCAAGCACTTCGTGCCGCATTTCCGTGGCCAGGGCGGCGGGGTGTTCATCAACATCGCCTCCACGGCGGCGATCCGGCCGCGTCCGGGGCTGGTCTGGTACAACGGCAGCAAGGGCGCGGTGGTGGTGATGAGCAAGACCATGGCCGCCGAGCTGGGGCCGGACAACATCCGCGTCAACTGCGTCAACCCGGTGGTGGGCGCCACGGCCCTGCTCAGTGAGTTCATGGGGGTGCCGGACACCCCGGAAAACCGCCAGAAGTTCATGGCCACCATTCCCCTGGGGCGCTTCTCCACCCCCCAGGATGTGGCCAACGCCTGCCTGTACCTGGCCTCTGACGAGGCGGCCTTCATCACCGGCACCTGTCTGGAAGTGGATGGTGGACGTTGCGTCTGATGATCTGTAAAACCCTCCAGGCCAGAGCCCCGGCGCGCGTGATCCGCGCTTCGTGTAGCCGCTGCCGCAGGCTGCGAACGGCCCGCAGGGCCGCAAGGTTCCAGGGGGCGCCGGGGCTTGACGGTTGATCGCCAGGCAAGGCCACGCGAGCATTTTCGCCCGTTTCAACCCAATCAATGGAGTGCATTCGACATGTGTGGGATCGAGAACGACAAGAACCACCCCAATACCCGGCAACTGCTTGAAGGCCTGCCAAAGAACTGGGGCAAGTGGGGCCCGGACGACGAAGTCGGTGCCCTCAACTACCTGCAACAGGCCGAGGTACTGCGGGGCGTGGCGGCCGTGCGCCAGGGCAAGACCTTCACCCTGCAAGTGCAGATCGGCCATCCCGGCGGCGACCCGATGTGGCCGGCACGCAACCCGTCGATGCGTTTCAATACCCTGGACCGCAGCCACTATCAGGCCGGCAAGCAGCCCTCCATGACCGGTGGCGCCGAGTACTGCGACGACGTGATCTTCATGCAGCTGCAGGGCTCGACCCAGTACGACGCCCTGGGCCATGCCTGGTACGACAACCAGCTGTGGAACGGCTACGACGCCAGCAGCACTGTCGGCGGCATGGCCAAGGCCAGTGTGTTGCCGATTGCCGAGCGCGGCGTGGTGGGCCGTGCGGTGCTGATCGACATGGCCCGGCACCGCGGCAAGAAGTACCTGGGGCGCGGCGAGACCTTCAACCACCTGGACCTGCTGGCCGCTGCCCAGGCCCAGGGCGTGGCCATCGAGAAGCGCGACATCCTCATCATCCGCACCGGTTCCATGGGCGCCTTCTACGAGTACGGCAAGACCGAGTTCTTCAAGGACCTGGTGGAACCCGGGCTGACCTACAGCCGGGAACTGGTGGACTGGTTCAACCAGATGGAGATCCCCAATCTGGTCACCGACACCATCGCCAACGAGGTGATCACCGACCCGGTGTCCGGGGTGCAGATTCCCCTGCATTGCGCGCTGATGCGCAACCTGGGGATCGCCTTCACCGAGATCGTGCTGCTTGAAGAACTGGCCGAGGATTGCGCCGCCGATGGCCAGTGGACCTTCCTCTACACCGCCGCGCCGCTGAAGATCGTCGGCGGCAGCGGAGCGCCGGTGAACCCCATCGTCATCAAGTAACCGCTGTTTGCTGGTGGCGAGGCAGGCGCAGGGTTTATCCTGCGCCCCCTCACCAAGACCGATAGGGATCATCGACCGATCATGCATGACGATTCACATTCGCCGGACTGCAGCTGCTGCCTGGATCACGCCAATGCCCATCAGGGCGTGCTCGATACCCTGGGGTTGATGGCCGACCACCCCGAGGCCAGCGAGGACGACATCGTCCAACTGCTGCAGGCGCGTGGCTACTCGGCCATCGCCGCGGAAAAACTCAACGCCTTCGTGCCATCGGCCCTGGCCTGGATCGTGCTCAAGCGCCTGGGGGTGAAACACCTGCCCAACCACTTCATCGCCCTGGATGAGAAGGGTGAGGAGGTCCGGGTTCCAGTGGCCGGCCAGCACTATTTCACCGCCGCGCTGACCCTGGCCTACAACACCTTTGAAAACGGCTGGAGCGAGGTCCTGCCGCGCAAGACCTACGAAATGGTGGCTGGCCGCAGCGCTGAAATGGCCATGGCCAACGAGGCGCTGTATGCCGGGGAATCTTTGCAGGGCTCCACTCTGGAACCCTTGCAGCTGCTGCGCCTGGATGCCCAGGCCGCGCTGACCTGAGCACCTGGCGCAACACTACCTACACTGATGGGCAGTCACCCCGGCCGAGGGCCCTTGCGTATGCGGGCCGCTGGCCGGGACCACCCGCCTTCAGTACAGGAGAACCCCCATGAACCATGAATCCGTTTGCATCGTCGCGGCGGCCCACACCCGCTTTGGCCGCCTCGATGGCAGCCTGGAAGACCTGATTGTCCAGGTCACCCGCGACGTGCTGGTGGACGCCGCCATTGACGCCGGGGCGATCGATGCGCTGTTTCTCGGCCAGTTCAACTCCGGGCTGGTGCCTGATGGTTTTCCCGCGTCCCTGATGCTCCAGGCCGACCCGCAGTTGCGCTTCAAGCCGGCCACCCGCTGCGAAAACGCTTGTGCCTCCGGCTCGGCGGCGATCCAGGCCGGGATCAACGCGATCCGCAGCGGCGCCGCCGAACTGGTGCTGGTGGTGGGGGCGGAAAAGATGACCGGCAACAGCACCGCCGAGGTCACCCGGGCCCTGGCCGGGGCCGGCTACCAGAACGACCCGCAAGAGGCCGGCCTGAGCTTTGCCCAACTGTTCGGCCAAGTGGCCCAGCGCTACACCGAGCGCTACCAGAGCCCCCTGGCTGCCATGGCGGCGATTGCCGTGAAGAACCACGCCAACGCCATGGCCAACCCCCTGGCGCAGATGCATCGGGCCATGGATTTTGCCCACTGCAACAGCGTTTCGCCCGGCAACCCGCTGATCGCCGAGCCCCTGCGCCTGACCGACTGTTCGCTGATCAGCGATGGCGCGGCGGCGATCCTCCTCGCGTCGCCGCGCCGGGCCCGGGAGTTCCGCCGTGAAGTGGCGATCCGCGCCCTGAGCCAGGTGAACGACTTCCTGCCCATGGCGCGCCGCGACGTGCTGGCCTTCGAAGGCCCGCAACTGGCGATCCAGGGCGCCTTGCACGAAGCCGGCCTGGGCCTGGACGACCTGGCGTTCGCCGAAGTCCACGATTGCTTCACCATCGCCGAACTGCTGATCTACGAAGCCATGGGCCTGGCGCCCAAGGGCGAAGGCCATCGAGCCCTGGACGAAGGCTGGGTGAATGCCGACGGGCGCCTGCCGGTGAACCTCTCCGGCGGGCTCAAGGCCAAGGGACATCCGGTGGGCGCCACCGGTGTGTCGATGCATGCCCTGGGCTTTCGCCAGTTGACCGGCGAGCCCATTGGCCTCGCCGCGCGCTCGCCGGAGTTCGGCCTGCTGTTCAACATGGGCGGCATGGCGGTGGCCAACTACGCCTCGGTGTTGCAGGCCGTGAGGGTGTAAGGGGTTCCGGCCACGCCGGCGTTCAGAGTGCCGGCGTAGCGCCCAGGGGCCCCCAGTCCAGTCTGCGGGCCACTCTCCAGTACCCCGGTTCCTGGCACATGCCAACGTAGAAGGGTTTATGAGCGAGCAATGGCTTTGGCGGCTTGTGGGTCACTTTGCTGTCGCGCACCTTGATGCAGTAGCGGGTGTAGTTGCGGATCTGGTTGAGGCTGACGTCGATCAGGTCCTGGGGGCAGATCAGCAGTGCATCACCGAACAAGAACTGCTGGAATCCCTGGATCTCCAGGCGGCCCTGAGGGCTGAGTCGGGTTTTCCACATCAGCGGGTCGAGGTCCTGTAGCTCAAACTCCTGCTGCACCGAGTAGCGTTCCACGGCTCCCTGGCGAACCTCCAGGCCGCCTGCGGCCTTGTAGGTGATCTGGCTCATGGCCCCGGGCAGCATCAGCAGGAAGGTGCAGGCCATCAACAGTGCGCAGGCTACCGAGTAGGCGATGCGTTTGTAGAGGTCCGCGTTGAGGCAGTAGAAAATCACGACGGGTAGCAGGGTAAAGGCCAGCACCAGCAGGTTCAGGATTGCCGGGAAATGGGGAGCTTCACTCAGCACCTCGTTGCTATAGGCATTGAGCAGCAACAGGCTGGGAAAGACTCCCGATATCACCGTGCTGGTCAGGCAGAAGGTGATGAGGTAGGTAAAGCCGATCCTTGAGGCCCGTGTCGCCTTGCCTGGTTTGTTCACGTTGCTGTCGAGCACCTCCTTGAAGGCCGGGCGCGAGAGCACCCCCCAGCAGGCGAGCAGCACCAGTGTCACCACCAGCAGTATGGCCAGGCCCGGATCAAGCCATTCGCTGAGGTAGTAGCTGATCAGAATGAAGCCGCCAAAGCCCGCCAAGACCGGCAGGGTCAGCCATACCACGACGTTCTTCAGGTGTTCGGGCGTTGAGTGGAACAAGCTGCACGCCAGTCCGAAGAGCAAGGTGGTGGTGGCCAGCAGTATCAGATAGAGCACCATCAGTACCAGCACGATGACCAGCCACACCGCCAGCGCCGATTTGGCATCAATGGCGGCCATGAACAGGTCGGTGCGGCCTATTGCACGGGTGTACAGGTACAGGCTCAGCAGGCCCTGGCCGGCTGCGCCCAGTCCGATGAGGGTGCCGATCGGTCCCCAGTACGTGAGCACGCGCTTGAAATTTCTCCTGAACACTTCTTCAAAGGCGGGTCCTGCGACTTGCATGTGGGCACTCCCTGGCGACGTTGATGGCGCGGGAGTAGAGCAAGACCTCACGGGCTGTGTCGATGCTTTTGCACGCTGGCCCGCTGGCAACCGCGCCCTCCCTGGCGCGTTCCTGCATCATCGCGGGTATACCGCCCGGCCATGAACCCGCCCCTTGCGCCCCGCCGTCAGGCGATAGGCGATTCCCAGCCAGATAAACCACGCCGGCATCACGCACAGCGCCAGGCGGGTGTCCGGGCGCAGGGCCAGCAGGCACAGGACAAACAGCAGGAAGGCCAGGGCAAACCAGGCCATGGGCACGCCGCCGGGCATCTTGTAGCGCGAGCGGGCGTGCAGTTGTGGGTGCTTTTTGCGGTAGGCGATGTAGGACGCGAGGATGGTCGACCAGGTGAAGATCACCAGGATCGCCGACACCGTGGACACCAGGGTGAAGGCGGTCATCACCTCGGGAACCACGTACAGCAGCAACACCCCCAGCAGCATCAGCAGGGTGGTGAAGCTCAGGCTGATGACCGGCACGCTCTGGCCCGACAGGCGCTTGAACAGGCGCGGCGCATTGCCCTGGTCGGCGAGGCCGAAGAGCATGCGGCTGGCCGAGAACACGCCGCTGTTGGCCGAGGAAGCGGCGGAGGTCAGCACCACGAAGTTGACGATGCCCGCCGCCGCCGGGAAGCCGGCAATCAGGAACAGCTCGACGAACGGGCTCTTGTTCGGCGACACCTGCTGCCAGGAGGTCACGGCGATGATGCAGGCCAGGGCCAGCACGTAGAACAGGATGATCCGCAGCGGTATGGCATTGATGGCCTTGGGCAGGGTGCTGTGAGGGTCGCGGGTTTCCGCGGCGGCGGTGCCGATCAGCTCGGTGCCGGCGAAGGAGAAGATCGCCATCTGGAACCCGGCGAAGAAGCCCAGCAGGCCGTGGGGAAAGGCCGCTTGCCGGTCCAGCAGGTGGCCCAGCGAGGCGGTCACGCCCGAGGGCGAGACGAACGAACTGGCGATCAGCACCAGGCTGACGCCGATCAGGGTGACCACGGCGATGATCTTGATGATGGCGAACCAGAACTCCACTTCGCCGAACAGCCGCACCGTGAGCACGTTGAGGGCGAACAGCGTCAGCATCATGCTGACCGCGGGCATCCAGGCCGGCACCCCGGGGAACCAGTACTGGAAGAAACCGCCCACCACCACGGCGTCGCCCACCACCGCCACGCTCCAGCTCAGCCAGTAGGACCAGCCGAGAAAAAACGCCGCGCGCGGCCCCAGGTAGGCGCCGGCAAAGTCGGCGAAGCTCTTGAATTGCAGGTTCGACAGCAGCAGCTCGCCCATGGCGCGCATCACCAGGTACACGAACAGGCCGATGATCATGTAGATCAGGATGATCGAGGTACCGGACATGGCGATGATCTTGCCCGAGCCCATGAACAGCCCGGTGCCGATGGCGCCGCCCATGGCCATGAGCTGGATATGACGGTTATGCAGGGTGCGTTGCAGCACGGGGCGCGCAGGGGCCCCGAGGGTATCTGGAGTCATCACAAAACCTCTTGATTTTATAGTTGTCGAGTTTTGGCAGTGCAGGGTGGCTGGGGCTGCGCGCTGTGGTTGTAGGTCGGGGTGGCGCAACCGGTTCGGGTTGGGCCGCTGCACAGGGGCACGGGGCGTTTTCCCGTGCAGCGGCCATGGGGGTATTGCCTCAGCCGCTGGCCAGCCGGCGCGGGGCGCCTGTGGCGGCGTCGGGGCCCTGGCCGATCAGTTGGTACAGGTCCTTGATGTTGGCCGGGGTCGGCACCAGGTGGATCCGCTCGCCAATGCCGTGTTCGCGCGCCTGGTCGTGCAGGTAGCGCAGGGACGAGAAGTCCTCCAGGGCAAAGCCCACCGAGTCGAACACCGTGACCTGCCGGGCATGCTCGCGGCCCGGTTCCAGGCCCTGGGCGATGCGGAAGTATTCGGTCACCGCAAAGTCCGCCGGCAACTGCTGGATATCACCCTCGATGCGCGTTTGCGGCTCGAACTCGACGATCACCCGGGCATTGCGCAGGATCTCTGCGTGCAGCTCGGTCTTGCCCGGGCAGTCGCCGCCCACCGCATTGAGGTGCATGCCGGGCTCGATCAGCTCCGGGGTGAGGATGGTGGCGTAGGCCTTGTCCGCGGTCACCGTGGTGACGATGTCGGCGCCCTTGACCGCATCGGCCACCGACTCGGCGATGCGCACCTTCAGGCTCGGCCAGGCTTGCAGGTTGTGCTTGAGCTTGCGGGAGGAGGCCGGGTCGATGTCGAAGATCCGCAGCTCGTCGATGCCGAGCATGTCGTGGAAGGCGATGGCCTGGAACTCGCTCTGGGCGCCATTGCCGATCAGCGCCATGGTTCGGCTGTCCGGGCGCGCCAGGGCACGGGCCACCAGGGCCGAGGTGGCGGCGGTGCGTACCGCGGTGGTCAGGGTCAGTTCGCTGAGCAGCACCGGGTAGCCGCTGTCCACCTCGGCCAGCACGCCGAAGGCCATGACCGTGAGCAACTGTCGGGCCGGATTGCCAGGGTGGCCGTTGACGTACTTGAAGGCGTAATGCTGGCCATCGTCGGCGGGCATCAGTTCGATGACTCCGGTGGGCGAGTGGTTGGCGGTGCGCGGGGACTTTTCGAAGGCTTGCCAGCGCAGGTAGTCGGCCTGGATATAACCGGCCATTTCACGGATCGCCCTGGCGACACCCAGGCGCTTGTACAGCGCCGCTGCCTGATCCACATCGATAAACAAGGTCATGGTGATTTCCCTCTCGGTCGGAACGTTGAACACTGCGGGGGAGCGCGCCTGGCGCGCGCTAGCGGTTGGCATGGCCGTGCAGCACATTGACCGCATTGATGCCGATCTCATCCACCATGTAGCCGCCTTCCATCACGAACAGGGTGGGCGTGCCCACCGTGGCGATGATCTGGCCCATGCCGAGAAAGTCTTCGCTTTCCAGCAGGAAGTGGCTGATGGGGTCGTCCTTGAACGTGTCCACGCCCAGGGACACCACCAGCAGTTCGGGAGCGAAGGCCCGCAACTGTTTGCAGGCCAGCTCCAGCGCTTGGCGGTAGTGCTGCCAGGTGGTGTTCTTCGGCAGGGGCAGGTTCAGGTTGCAGCCTTCGCCGGCCCCGCTGCCGCGCTCGCTGGCATGGCCCGAGAAGTAGGGGTAGGACACGGCCGGGTCGCCGTGCAGCGAGACGAAGAGCACGTCGCCACGGTCATAGAAAATGTTCTGGGTGCCATTGCCGTGGTGGAAGTCCACGTCCAGCACCGCCACCCGCCTGGCGCCCCGGGTGATGGCGTGCTGCGCGGCGATGGCGGCGTTGTTCAGGTAGCAGTAGCCGCCCATGTATTCCCGTGCGGCGTGATGCCCCGGCGGGCGGCACAGGGCGAAGGCGCTGTCCTGGCCTTCATCGATCAGGGCCAGGGCAGTGAGGGCGATATCGGCGCTGGTGCGCACCGCATCCCAGGTGGTGGCGGTGATCGGCGAGCCGGCGTCCATGGCGAAGAAACCCAGCTTGCCGTCGATGAATTCGGGCACCTGCTGGTTGGCCAGGTCGCGCACCGGCCACACCAGGGGCAGGGCGTCGTGGCTGCGGCCGGTGGCGGTCCATTCGCTCCAGGCGTTTTCCAGGAAGCTGACGTAACGTTCGCTGTGGGCGGCCACGTAGCAGGCGCGGTCGAAGCGCCGCGGGCCGATGATCTCGCCAAGCCCCACGTGGCGCACCCGGTCTCGCACCGTGTCGGCGCGGCTGGGTTGCTCGAAGGAGGGCTTGAGCACGCCATCCTTCAATTCGGTGCCATGGTGCAGGCGGTGGGATTCGCTGAAGACGGTAAGCATGCTGAACGCATCCATTGTTATTGTCCGGTGCAAATAGTTTGTTCCGGCATGGCTGCGAATTCTTTGCTTTTTGTTCGGGTGCAATTAGAGTTTTGGGTAATATTTTCCCCGTTGGTGGCTGATTGTGAAAAAAATGACTCGCAGCGTTAACCTCGACGACACCGACCTGGCGATTCTTGCGCTGTTGCAGCAGGACGCGAGCATTTCCAACGCCGAGCTCAGCGAGCGCCTGTCCCTGAGCCTTACCCCCTGCTGGCGGCGGCGCAAGCGCCTGGAGGAGGAGGGGGTGATCAGGGACTACCAGGCCAACCTCGACCGGCGCCTGCTGGGGCTGGACATCCTGGCCTTCGTCCATGTGCGGTTCGCCACCCACTCCGACCAGACCCCGGACGATTTCGAGACGGTGATCATGCGCCTGCCCGAGGTCCAGGCCTGCCACAAGATCACCGGCGACGCCGACTACCTGCTGCAGGTGCTGGCCCGTGACCTGGACAGCTACAGCGACTTTGTCGAGCACGTGCTCAGGCGCCAGCCGGGCATTGCCTCGATCCAGTCCAGCCTGGCGCTGCGCGAGGTCAAGGCCACCAGCCGCCTGGCGATTCCCCAGCCGCTACCCAGGTAGGGCGGCATCAGATTTCCGATTTTTTGTGCCGGGCTATTCAATGATTGCCCTGCAGGTACTTTCGGCGCGGTCGTGCGCTCGCGTTCCAGCGAGGCAGGCAACAGCAGTGTTGAGCAGGCCATGGATGCAGAAGCAGCAGCGCCTGGCCGCGGCGCTGCCCCGGCCCCAGGGCCTACTGAAATTCGCCGGACTCCAGGCAGAAGGCGACCAGGGCCTGGTCGCTGTCCAGGTTGAGCTTGCGGATCGCCGAGATCTTCTGCGCACTGACGGTCTTCACGCTGCGCTTGAGGTTGGCGGCGATCTGCATCATTGATTCGCCGCGCACGAAATGCCGCAGCACTTCGTATTCCTTGGGCGTAAGGCTGCTCAGGCCGTCGGCCATGGAGCGCAGCGGGCTGCTGTTGAGCTCGTTCTGCACCAGGCTCGGCGGGTGGTGGATGCGCCCCTGGCGGACGTTCTCCAGGGCGCTGAGCAGCTCGCTCATGTCATGGCGCTTGGGCAGTACCGAGCGCACGCCGATGTCATACAGCGCGGCCACGATCATCGGGTTGGACATCATGGTCAGCACCAGCACCTGGACCCTGGGGAAGTGCCGGATCAGGTAGGTCACCAGGCGTATGCCATCGCCGAAGGTCGGGTCGCCCTCCATGAAGTAGTCGGTGATGACCACGTCGATCCGCGGGTCATCCGAAAGTTGCTGGACCAGGGCACTGGGGGTGGTGACAGCCGCCACCACCTCGTACTGGCGGGTCTTTTTCAACAGGTCGCTGACGGCAGCGAGCACCAGGGGATGATCGTCGGCCAGGGCAACGCGTATTTTTTTCATGGTGGACACGATCCATTGTCAAAAGGGAATGCGCAGAAATGCGGGTACTAGGAGCGTTCATTCGAGCTGGCTGATGTCTTGCAAGGCGTGCAGCAGCATCAGGCTATGCGTGCGCGTGGTAGCCGTCAAACCGCTCTGGCGCAAGCTCTGCCCCAAGTCGTGGACCTGCAGGATCAGCGCTTCCTGGCCAGCCACCGCCAGCGACCCGCGCACCCGGTGCAGCAACTGGAAGATGCGCTCGTAATCCTCCTCGTCCAGGGCCTGGCGCAGGTGTTCCACGTCCTGGCCCATGGTGCGGGCAAACAGTTCCCGCAGGTTCGGCGGCAGGCCATCAACTGGCGCGTTGCCAGGCGCGGCTGCCGGATCGGCGAGCGGCTCCGGGGCGAGGCTGGTGAGCCGTGCCAGGCTGGCCCGCAGGGTCTGCAACGGCACTGGCTTGACCAGCCAGGCGTCCATCCCGCAGGCCTGGCAGCGGGCCTCTTCGTCGCACATGGCATTGGCGGTGATGCCGATGATCGGCCGGTCGTCCCCGGCGGCGCGCAGGATGCAAGTGAGTTCGTAGCCGTTCATGCGCGGCATGTTGACGTCGGTCAGCAACAGGTCGTAGTCGCCGATGCGCCACAGGTCCAGGGCTTCCGCGCCATCGGCGGCCAGGGTATTGCGGCAGCCCAGTTGCTGCAGCTGATGGCTCAGGGTCGCCTGGTTGATCGGGTTGTCCTCGGCCACCAGCACGTTCAGGCCCAGGGGGGCCAGAGTGGCGATGTCCCGGGCCGGCAGTTCCGGTTCGGCAGGAGCGTCGGGCGCGCCGCCCAGGGTGCGTTCCAGCAAGCGGCCGATGGCATAGTAGTCGCCGGCCTCGGCCAGGCCCGCACCGGGGGTGCGTTGCTGGCCGCCCAGGTCGATGCGCAGCAGCCCGGGGGGCAGGGCCTCGGACGCTTCGGGGCGGTCATCGAACAGCCGCAGGAGAACGCCCTGGCCCTGGGGAGGTGGGGCCGTAGCGTCCACGGGGGTGGCCTGGGCGTGCCACTTCTGCAGCCACTGGCAGAGGTTGTCGGTGAGTTCGTGGTGCGGGCTTTGCACGTAGATCCGCGCGCCGCCCAGGTCGGGCTGGCGCTCGGCGTCGGGGTCGCTGGCCACCGGCAGTTCCAGCTGCATGGAGAAACTGCTGCCCAGGCCCAGCTCGCTGGTGAGGTGGATCTGGCTGCCCATCAGCGCCGCCAGCTTGGCGCAGATCGACAGGCCCAGCCCCGCGCCGTGCACTGTGTGGGAGTGGGCGTCGATCTGATAGAAGGGGATGAACAGCTGCTGCTGTTCTTCCTTGCCGATACCGATACCGGTGTCCGCCACCTGCAGCGACAGCAGCACCCGTCCCTGGCTGCCGGGCTCGGCCCGGGCGCGCACTATCACCTGGCCCGAGTGGGTGAACTTGACCGCGTTGCTGATCAGGTTGGTGAGGATCTGGCTGATCCGCCCCGGATCGCCGAGCAGGGCTGGAGGCAGTTCTGGATCGACCCAGGAAAACAGCAGCAGGCCCTTGTTCCGGGCACTGTCGACAAAGCTTGCGGTGCAGCGCTGGACCAGGGCCCTGGGATCGAACAGCTGATCCCCCAGGGACAGCTGGCCGGATTCGATGCGGGTGATGTCGAGGATATCGCTGATGATCTGCAGTAGCAGCCCTGACGACACCTGGATGCGTTCGAGCAACTGGCGCTGTTCGCGGTCCAGGTCGGTCAGGCCCATCAGTTCCAGGGAACCGAGCACCCCGTACAGCGGCGTGCGGATCTCGTGGCTCATGGTGGCGAGGAACACCGACTTGGCGCCGTTGGCCTTGTCGGCCGCCTGTTTCGCCTGGGTCAGTTGCTGTTCCATCTGGGCCCGCGCACTGAGGTCGGCAAAGGCGCAGATCAGCACATCCTGGTTGCGGTAGCGGGTGGGGGCGAAGGCGATGTAGAACGAGCGTCCGTCGAAGCTCTGGAAGTTTTCGATCTCCCCCGGCTCCCGGGCCCGGGCGATGCGCTCCAGCAATGCCGGGTCCAGACCGCTGGCGTCCAGGCTCTGGCCGACCTGGGTGGTGAACCATTTGAGGGCCAGGTTGTTGGCGAAGACGATCCGCCGGTCTTCGCGGCTGAGCACGCACAGGGCCACTGGCGTGGTCTCCAGCAGGGTGCGGCTGAACTGATGGTTTTCCACCAGCTCGGCGTGAGCCTGTTGCGCCGGCGCTATGACCCGGCGCTGGTACCAGCGCGCATAGACCCTGGCGGCCAGGGGGCTGAGCAACAGCAGCAGGAAGATCGCCGCCAGGGACCAGGAGTGGCCGAGGAACAGGGTGCGGTAGCTCAACAGGTAGTAACCGCTCCAGTGGCCACTGGCGTCGTTGATCCGGAACAGCAGGCCGTCGCTGCGTACGTTGGCCCCCTCGTGCAGCGCCAGGGGCGCCGGTTCATCCCCCAGCAGCAGGCCGTCGAGCCGGCCCTGCAGCCAGAACTTGTCGTAGAAGTGCCGTCGCTGCGGCGTGGTAAAGACGTTGATGCGGTCCCTGTAGGTCAGGCAGGCAGCATAGGTGCCGGAACTCTGCAGGCCGCTGCCGGGGGCAAGGTTGTGCAGGGCGATGAAGGCGATCATGTGCTGGGGAAAGTCCTTGAGACGGATCCAGCGGATCGCGTCGCTGTCGCTGCCGGTAGCGCTGGCGCGCACCGCATGCAGGCCTGCCAGGACCAGGGGTGTGGTCAGCCGCGGCCAGCGGCTGCCGATGGTGGGCACGGTAAAGCTGCTGCCGGCACCGGCGTCCACTACCAGCAGGGCCGAAGCGGGAAAGCTCGAGCGCACCCAGAAGCTGGAGTAGAGATCGGCCAGGTAGCGCCCAAGGCCGGCTGCTGCGCCGCTCTGGTGGGGGCATTGGGCCTGGTCCTGGCAGACCAGGGTGAAGGGGGTTTCCACTGAGGAGGGGTTGCCTTGGAACAGGGTCGCGCCCACCGCCTCCTGTTGCTCCATGAGGTGGAAGAGCTGCGCCGGATCCTGGTCCGTGTCCCTGTATTGCAGGCGCTTCTCGCCGGCCAGCCGCTGGAGCAGGGCTTGCTGCTCGCTCATGTAGCGGGTCAGCAGTTGGAAGTCCACGGCAATCCGTTCCTGTTCCTGGCGGATGATCCGCTGGCCGCCCCAGAACAGCGCGCCGCCCATGACCAGCAGCAACGGCAGAATGAGGAACAGCACGAGATTCAATCGTCGGAAGTTTTTCGCGATGCGGCGTAGCGGGATGTCTGGCATGGGAGAGAGGAGGCGGGCCGGGTAGGTGACGAAAAGGGTGGAGTAGCAGTGCATCCCAGCAGTTGTGTGAAGGCGTCCAGCTCCAATGCAGCGGAAATAAGATACCCCTGGGCACTGTCGCAGCCAATCTGGCGCAGAAATTCCAGGTCACGGGCCGATTCCACGCCCTCGGCCACCACTTCCAGGCCCAGTTGCCGGCCCAGTTGCACCGCCGCCACCAGGGCTGCGGCGCGGGCATCGTCGGCTGCGGCGCCATGCACGAAGTGGCGGTCGATCTTCATCTCGGTAAAGGGCGTGGAGATCAGGCTGTACATGGAACTGTAGCCCATGCCGAAGTCGTCCTGTGCCAGGCCGAAGCCTTTGAGGCGCAGGCGGCTGGCGCCCATATGATACTGCCCGGGGGACAGTGGCCGCTCGGTTTCCAGCAGCTCGAAGCAGATATCGCTGGTGGCCAGCCCCGAGGCGAGGGTGATCTGCTGCAACTGGTCGGGCAGGCCGGGGTCGTCCAGCAGTCCGGTGGGCAGGTTCACCGATACGCTGAGGCGGTGGCCCAGGCGTCGCCAGTGCTGCTGCGCCTGGAGGGCGTCGTCGAGCATCAGCAGCAACAGCGCATGGTCCAGCTGGCAGCGGCTGATGGAGGCAAGGAACGAGTCCGGCATCAGCAGCCCGAAGGACGGACTGTTCCAGCGCACCAGGGCCTCGGCGCCGACGATCCGGCCAGTGCTCAGCGAGCGCCGGGGCTGGAACCGGGCCTTGAGCTCGCGGCGTTCGATGGCCCGCTCAAGGACCTGGCGGTCGAACACCGCCTCGTGCTCGGGCCGGGCTGCCAGCACCGGGTCCTGGCTGTTGCCGATAATGGCGCTGATCTGCTCGACGTGGATCGCTTCCAGGGGCTTGGGGAAGGTGCCGAGTACCGCCAGGCCCTTCTCCTTGGCCATCAGGCTGACGCTGTTCATCAACCGCCGCGAGCAGGACGAGACGATGGCCAGGATCGGCACCTGGTCGACACCGGTCAGGGCATGGATGAACTGCACCCCATCCATTTCCGGCATGTGCAGGTCCACCAGCACCAGGTCGTAGACCTGCCGGTGCAGCATGGCCAGGGCCTGGCGCGCATCTAGGGCGCTGTCCACCCGGCCGAACCCGGCCGCCTGCAACAGGTGCCGGGCCTGCAGGCAGTGGATCGGATGGTCGTCCAGCACCAGGACTCGCAGGGGCTTGAGCATGCTCAAATGACTTTCCTCTTGATGGATTGCAGTACCTCGCTCAAGGCGTCCAGGGGTACCGGCTTGATCAGCAAATGACGTATTCCGGCCGACTCGCAGTGGCTGCGCAGCGCCGGGGAGAGTTCACCGGTGATACCGATGATGGGGCCGCAATACCCCCGCTCGCGCAGGGTGCGGGCAAACGACAGACCGTCCATGTGTTCCATCTGCAAGTCGGTCAGCACGCCGTCGAAGGACAGCAGGTCGGTGCGTTTCAAGGCATCGACGGCGCTGGCGCAGGCCACCATCCGGTTGCCCAGGTAGCGGCCCTGCTGAAAGATCACCTGCAGCGACAGGGGGCTGTCGTCCACCGCCAGCAGCTTGAGGTCCAGGCTCGGGGCCAGGGCTTCGGGGGAGGCGAAGCACCGTTCGGCAACGATGCCGGACTGGGCCTGGGCCACGGCGTTGCGCAGGCTGTCGAGGCTGAAGGTGCGGGCCACCCAGCTGTCGCCGGCCTGGCGCTGCGGCGGGCCCATGCCGGGGGCGTGCATGAGCACCCGCGGGCCGCTCCAGGCCACTGGCCGCGAGGGGCCGAGAAAGGCTTCCACCAGCACCGCCTTGCGGGTCGGTGGGTCGCGTTCGGCCACATAGGGAATGGCCAGGGCGCCCCAGCGGCGCAACCAGTGGCAGAGGTTGAGATTCACTTCCTGGATATCCCCGCGCACATACACCGGGGTCACCCCCAGGCGCGGCAGGTCCGGCGCCGGGGCGGCGGTGCAGGGTTCCAGGGCCAGGCTGAAGCTGAAGCTGGAGCCCAGGCCCGGTTCGCTGATGGCGCTCAACTGACCCTGCATCATCGTCGCCAGCCGTTGGCAGATGGCCAGGCCCAGGCCGGTGCCCGGCGCCTTCTGGCCCAGCCAGCTGGGCACCCGGTAATAGGGTTCGAACAGGTTGGCCTGGAACTCCGGGGCGATCCCCGGGCCGCTGTCCACCACCTGAAAGCGCAGGCGGGGCGCCTGGCTCGGGCCCGCCTCGGCATGCAGGCGCAGCACCACATGGCCGGACTCGGTGAACTTGATGGCGTTGCTCACCAGGTTGTTGAGGATCTGGCGAATGCGTTCGCCGTCGCCCACCACTCGCTCGGCGACATTCGGGTCCAGGGTCACGTACAGGCGCAGGCCCTTGCTGCGGGCCCGGGCCGAGTAACTGAAGGCCACTTCTTCCACCAGCCGCACCGGGGAGAAGGGGGCGCTGGTGAGGCTCAGGCGGCCGGACTCGATCAGTGACATGTCGAGGGTGTCGTTGATGGTTCGCATCAGCGCCGAGGATGCTTGCTGGGTGGCTTCCAGGTAGTCGCCCTGCTGGGCGCTGAGGGCGGTGGTGCGGAGCATTTCCAGAGAGCCGAGGATGCCGTACATGGGCGTGCGGATCTCGTGGCTCAGGGTGCTGAGGAACAGGGTCTTCTCGTGGTTGGCCTGGTCCGACAGCAGCTTGGCCTGCAGCAGCGACTGTTCGGCCACCTTGAAGTCGGTCACGTCGCTGATGCAGCACAGCACCGCCGCCACGCCGTTGTAGCCGGTGGGGGCACAGGTCAGCTGGATGAAGGTGCCGTCGTCCAGGGCATGTTCGATGGCATGCACCCGGGCAGGCGGCTCGTCGAGGATGCGCTCGCGCAGGCCGGGCACCGAGGCCAGCCAGCGGCGCCCGGATTCATTGCACAGGATCAGCCGGCCGTTGTCGCGCCGCATCAGGCACAGGCCCACCGGCGCCACCTCGATGAAGCGCCGGTTGAGGGACACGCTGTCTGCCAGGGCGCTGTAGTGGCGCACTGCGGGTTCCACCAGGCGCAGGCGGATGTAGCGCGCGCCGAGAAAGATCACCGCGAACAGAAGCAGGGTCACCAGCAGGGTGGTGTACAGCGGGCCACGGCTGTCGCGCAGCAGTTGGCTGACCGGTGCGTAGTACACCAGGCGCCAGCCGGCGTTGCCCACGGATTTATTGAGCACGATGTAGTCGGGCAGCCCGCCCAGGCGGTGCAGGCCGAAGGAGTCCTCGTCGGCCTGCAGGCGCGACAGGCTGCCGGGCACTTGCCAGTTGGCGCTGTGCAGCACCAGTGCGCCGTCGGCGTCATACAGCAGGTATTTGCCCTGGTGCAGGCCCAGGGGGTCCAGGGCCAGGTCGATCTCGGTGAGCTCCAGGCCCAGCCAGCCCTCGCTGGCGTGATGCTCGTCCACCGGGCGCAACAGGTACACCTGCTTGTTGCCGTCGATGCCGGCCCAGTACCACAGGGTCCGGGCCTCGGGGTGTCGGGCCAGCAGGTCCTGTACCGCACGCTGGTCGAGTTGGCGCAGCCAGGGTGCGTCCACGGCCTTGCTGGGGGGCTGGCCGGTGCCGGTGGCCGTTGGCTCGTAGAGAGTGCTGACCAGGCCCTGGTCCGGCACCAGGTACAGCAGCTGGCTGTGGGTGCTGTCCACTTCCACCAGGTCGCGGGCAGTCAGCACCAGGGCCCAGCGCCGGGAGGGAGTACTGCCGAAGGGCAGTACCCGCAGTTGCTCGTTACTTGCCAGAAAGTTGCGCGCCGTTGAACTAAGGCGCTCATCGCTAGTGCGCACGGCCGAAGAAGAAATGGCCTTCAAAAGGCTTTCCCGTTGATTGAAGAATTGTTGTGCGTTAAATGCCGCTGCGTTCATTTGCCGGCGGTAGTTGGAGAGGGTTTCATTAAGTGACCAGTGGACCACGAAACCGGCAATGATCAGGATGCAGGACAGCAGGCTGTACATGAAAAGGCGCAGCAGGACCACCGGGATATAGGCCCCGGAGAAGTGGCTGGTAAATGCTGGGAAGTGGGCTTGTGTATGCATCGGCCCATAGTAAGGAGAACTATCTATATCCCTCTTCAGAATATTCTTAATGCCAGGGGCTTTAAGAAGATTCTCATTTTTTAGTTCACCTATTGACTTCAGGCTTTCGACCCTCTTGTGCTCTAACGCAAAGGTTTGAAAGTTATGGTTCTGGTTAAGAAAACGATAAGCCTCGCCGTTAGCTCCGCGCTGTCGTTGATGACGCTTGTTACTCAGTCTGCAACCGCTGCTGATTATGAAAAAATCGATTTGTCCTCGCCCGAAGGTGAATCCCTGACCCTGGATGAGGCGTCTGTCGATTACACCGGCCGTGGGCCGGCGGTGCGGGTCAGCGGCGCTCAGAACCAGTTGCAGGGCCAGGGCTACGATATCCGGGCCACGGCGGACAGCCCCAACAGCGCGGTGGTGGGCGTGCAGGTGGACGCCGGCGGCAAGGCCGAACTGAGCGGCGTGACCATCAGCACCGGCGGCTCGGATTTCGCCACCGGGGCCCAGGCCACCGGCGCCGGCAGCCAGTTGACCCTGAACGATGTGCAGATCACCACCAGCGGCAACCAGAGCCGCGGCGTGGTGGCCAGCGTTGGCGGCCAGGTGCAGGTGGCCGGGGGCTCCATTACCACCTCGGGCAACCAGGCCGATGTCTTGTCCGCCTCCGGCAAGGGCTCCAGCATCCTGGCCTCGGACCTGACCCTGACCGCCACTTCGACCGGCTCGGTCAATGCGGTCCGCGTCGCCGATGGTGCGTCCATCGAGCTGCAGCGCGTCAGCATCCAGTCCAGCGGCTTCATTGGCGCGGTGGCCGTGGAAGGGGTCGGCTCCTCCCTCAGCGCCGATGGCGTCGACATCACCGCCGAGAATGGCCGTGGCATCGGTGTGACCAGCGCCGCCCTGACCTTTCGCAACGGCAGCATCAATGCCAAGGGTGACGGCATCACCCTGAGCAGCCTGTACCAGAAACCGGGCGGCACTGCGGTGATCAGCCACAGCCGGATCACCTCGCAGAACGGCGACGGCATTAACGTCAACGCCGACCAGGCCACGGCCGATCTGGACAGCGTGCAGGTCACCACCCTGGGCGACTATGGCGTGGCGATCTGGATGCCGGGCAGCAACACCCGGGTGGACGTCAAGGACAGCATTCTGCAAACCCGTGGCCAGAGTGCGGTGGCCATCGACAACCGTGGCGGCGTGTTCACCATGGACGGTGGTTCCATCAGCACCCTTGGCGACAACTCCCATGCCCTGTACGCCTCGCCGGACACCACAAACAGCCCCGGTGCGGTGTTCAACGTCAGCCGCGTGCTGATCGAAACCAGCGGCCGGGGCTCCGTGGGGGCGCTGGCCCGCATGGCGGGGGCGAGCATCAGCCTGAGCAACAGCAGCATCGTCACCCACGGCGACCTGGGCTATGGCCTGTTCGCCTCGGGCCGCGGTGCCAGCGTGGAGCTGCAGGACAGCGACGTGCAGACCGCCGGCGAGCAGGCTCACGGCCTGGCCATCAGCAACAACGCCACGACCCGCTTCCAGGGCTCGACCGTGGTCACCAACGGCAGCAACGCCAATGGCATCGTCAGTTTCGCCACTGGCGCCGGGGTGGTGAACGATGTGGAGGTCACGTCCAGCCATATCCAGGCTGAAGACGGCGCGGGCATCCTGGTCAACGGCGGTGGCCTGACCACGCGCTTTACCGACAGTAGCCTGGTGGGCCGCAGCGGTGGCGAGCAGGGCACCGCGCTGTGGATCACCGACCGCGCCAGCGGGGTGCTGGCCGGTGCGGTGCAACTGGACGCCGTGCGCTCGAACCTGTTCGGTGATGTGCTGGTGGATGGCGGCAGCCTGCAACTGTCACTGGCCGACCACTCCAGCCTGGACGGGGCGATCAAGGGCGGCAGCCGTGATACCCAACTGAGCCTGGACGACAGCAGTGTCTGGACCCTGCGCGGCGACTCCCAGCTCACCCGCCTGGCCAACAACGGCGTGGTGGAGTTCGCCGATCCCGGCCTGGCGGGGGCCTTCAAGCAGTTGCAGGTCAGTGGCGACCTCGAGGGCGACGGCCACTACATCATGAACACCGACCTGGGCCTGCAGCAGGGTGACCGGTTGATCGTCGGCGGCCAGGTCACCGGCAACAACGACATTCTGGTGCGCAACTCCGGCAGCGAACCGGGGGCCGAGGGCCAGAGCCTGACCCTGGTACAAAGCACCGGCGGCCCGGGCTCGTTCAGCCTGGCCAACCGTGGCGGGGTGGTGGACGCCGGGACCTATCGCTACGGTCTTGCGGCCGACACCGAGGGCAACTGGAACCTGGTGAACGTCGGCCGTACCCAGCCGGCACCGGGGCCGGACAACCTTTCCACCGGCGCCAGCGCGGCGGTCAACAGCAGCGCCATCGCCACCTTGCGGGCCACCTGGGATGCCGAACGGGCGACCCTGGTACAGCGCCTCGGCGACCTGCGCCAGGGGGCCGATCGCCAGGGCGTGTGGATCCGTGGTTTCGGCCAGCAGCAATCCCTGGACAACGGCGTTGGCCGGACGTTTTCCCAACAGGTACAGGGCACGCAACTGGGCATGGACACCCAGCTCGACACCGCCGGTGGCACCCTGGTGCTTGGCGCGCTGGCCGGCTACAGCCAGACCGATCGCAACTTCAAGGGCGAAGGCAGCGGCAAGCTCGACAGCTACCACCTGGGCGGCTATGCCACCTACCTGGATGACTCGGGCTGGTACACCGACACCTTGCTGACCCTGAACCGCTGGTCCACCCGCCTGGATGTATGGGGCACCGACGGCGCCAAGGTCTCCGGGCATTCACGCAGCAAGGGCGCGGGCCTGTCGGTGGAAGCCGGCAAGCAGATCGATCTGGGCAACCGCTGGTTCGTCGAGCCCCAGGCGCAGGTTTCCATGCTCTATGCCCGCTCCGACAACTACCGCCTGGACAACGGCCTGCAGGTGCAGCCCGGCGATGGGCTGTCGACCCAGATCCGCACCGGTGCCCGGGCCGGGCGCAACCTGCAGCTGGAAGATGGCACACGCTTGCAGCCCTACCTCAAGGCTGGCTGGGTCGAGGATCTGTCGGCGCAGAACAAGGTCCGCACCAACGGCATCGCCAGCCGTCCCGATGGCAACGGCGGTGGCTGGTATGCCGGGGTTGGCGTGACCGGTGAGCTGAGCCGCCAGCATCAGGTGTATGCCGAGGTCGAGACCAGCGAAGGCTCGAACATCGACCGGCCCTGGGCCGCCAACCTCGGTTACCGCTTCACGTTCTGAGGGGCACTGGCGCTCGCCGCGAGCGTCTGGCGCACCCCTTGGGCATAGGACGTCTTGGCGATCGGCCCGATCAGAGCTTGCAGGGCCGAGTCGTCGAGGATCAGCGGCGAGCTGATCAGGTAATGCATCTCCACCATCTCGCGCAGCAGCGGGTCGAACAGCCCCAGCAGGCGCAGCAGGGGCTTGCCGATCACCCGCTGCTTGAAGCGGGTACCGCCGTGCTGCCGGATCAGCTCCAGCAGCTCGCGCTGGCTGGTGACCCCGGCGCCGCCCAGGTGCCAGGTCTTGCCGAAGGCCTCGGGCTGCTGGATCAAGCGGCAGACCACCGGCCCCACGTCGGGAACGAAGACAAACTCATGGGGCCGGTCCAGGGGGCCTACCAGGTTCGCCGTGCCGCCCTGGACCGCGGCCTGGAACGCGCCGTGCAGCAGGCTTTTATCGACCCCGGGCCCGTAGAAGTCCGGCAGGCGCAGCACCGTGGCCTGGATCTTGCCGTCGGCATGGGCCTTCCATAGCAGGTCTTCCTGGGCCTTGCGCATGCGGCCCTTGAAGCTGTTGGGTTGGCTCGGATGCTGCTCCGCCACCGGGTTGCTGCGAGCCATGCCGTAGGGATAGACGGTGCCGATCAGCAGGATCCGGCGCACCCCGGCGGCGATGGCGCCGTCCAGGGTCTGGCGCATCAGTTGCGGGTGCAGTTCGAAGCGCCAATAGTCCACCCCCACCAGATAGACCAGGGTGTCGATGCCGGCTGCGGCAGCCTCGACCGAGGCGGGCTGGTCGGGGTCCCAGGTGACCGGCTCGGCCAACGGGTCGGCGCCATAGGCCTTTAGCAGGCTGCTCTGGCTGCGGCCCACCACGCGGTAGGGCTGGCCCTGGCTGCGCAGGGTCCGGGCAATGCTCTGGCCAATGGCGCCGACGGCGCCGAACAAGGCTACTTGGGGCATGACGGGGTTCCTCGTGGATGAACAGAGCTTGCAGAGTGCGAGTTCCTCGGCTAAATGGAAATTGCCCAGACTTCGATGGTTTCTATAAAAAAATGCATAGCCCCACGGATACTCCCCCCACTGGGACTGGTACCGCACCTTTCTCGCAGTGCTGGACAGTGGCTCCCTGTCTGCCGCCGGCCGTGCCATGGGTTTGACCCAGCCCACGGTGGGCCGGCATATCGACCAGTTGGAAGCGGCCCTGGGCCTGAAGCTGTTCACCCGTTCCTTCGACGGATTCGCCGCCACCGAAGCGGCGCTGGAGCTCAAGCCCTACCTGCTGCAGCTGGCGGCGGGGGAGGCGGCCTTGCGCCGGGTGGCCAGCAGCCATGGCGCCGGGGTGCAGGGCAGTGTGCGGATCTCGGCCAGCGAAATCATCGGGGTGGAGGTGTTGCCGCCGATTCTCGCCACCTTGCGCCAGCAGCATCCGCAGTTGGTGGTGGAGCTGGTGCTGTCCAACCGTGCCGACGACCTGCTGCAACGCCAGGCCGATATTGCCGTGCGGATGTTCCGCCCGACCCAGGAAGCGCTGCTGGTGCGCCGGGTCGCCGACATCGAACTGGGCCTGCATGCCCACCGGGACTATCTGCAGCAGCAGGGCACGCCGCTCTCGCTGGAGCAGTTGGCCGGGCACGCCCTGATTGGCTTCGACCGTGAAACCGCGTTTATCCGCCGCCTGCAACAGCAGTACCCGATGCTGGCCCGGGGCGCCTTCGCCTGGCGCAGTGACAGTGACCTGGCGCAGTTGGCGGCATTGCGCGCGGGGTTTGGCATTGGTGCCTGCCAGGTACGCCTGGCCGAAGCTGATCCACGCCTGGTGCGGGTCCTGGCGGAGCAGTTCGCACCGAGCCTGGAAGCCTGGGTGGCGATGCATGAAGACCTGCGCAACAGCCCGCGCTGCGCGGTGACCTTCGCCGCGCTGGTGCAGGGGCTGGCGGCCTATGCCGGGGGCGATTGACCGCCAGGGTGTCGGCAAGGGTTGCCAGGTGGCCCCGGCAGCGGCTTATCATGCGCTGTATGTTTAGGCCCCCAGGAGGCAACGCCCATGGCATTCGGCAAGGTATTCATCGCCACCTCGGTCGATGGTTTCATCGCCCGCAACGACGGTGCCATCGACTGGCTGCCCAGTGGCGAGTCCGGTGAGGACTACGGCTACGGCGCCTTCATGGCGTCGGTGGACGGAATTGTCATGGGCCGTGCTACCTACGACAGCGTGCTGGGTTTCACCCCCTGGCCTTTCGACAAGCCGGTGGTGGTGCTCAGCCGCACCCTCAGTACGCAGGACGTGCCGCAGCGCCTGGAGGGCAAAGTACGCATCAGCGCGCTGCAACCGGTGGCGCTGGTGGCGCAGTTGCGGGCCGAGGGCTGGAGAAACGCCTACATCGATGGCGGCACCCTGATTCAAGCCTTTCTCCAGGCCGGGCTGATCGATGAAATGACCCTGACCCGGGTGCCGGTGCTGCTGGGCACGGGCCGCCCCCTGTTCGGCGCACTGCCCCGGGACCTGCACCTGCGCTGCGTCGATTCCCGGCGGTATCCGGATGGGCTGGTGAGCACCCGCTACCGGGTGGAGCGGGGCGCCGTCCATGACTGACCGGCCCAAGCGCAGCGGCCGCCCTGCCGCAGGGCGTGAACTGAGCCTGGACCAGGTTCTCGACGTGGGCCTGGAGCTGCTGGAGGAGCTGGGGCCCCAGGGGTTCGGTGGCCGGGCCCTGGCGCGGCAGCTGGGGATTACCCCGATGTCGGTGGCCTACCACGTGGGCGACCAGCGCAACCTGATGCGCCTGCTGGTGGAGCGGGTGCACGCCGAGCCGCTGGCCGAGCCGGCAGCGCAGTTGCCACCCGAGGCAAGAATCCAGGCGCTGTTGGGGGAGTACATGGCCCGGGTCCGCCGCCATCCGGCGCTGACCCTGTGCGTTCTCGGTGACCCGCAGCTGTTCGGCGGCTCCCTGGCCACCTTCAGCCAGCGCTTGCGCGAGGAAGTACGGGCCTTCGATGCAGACCCGGCGCTGTTCGACCTGCTGGTGGACTACAGCCACGGCCACGCCCTGGCGCTGGCCCTGGCCGGGGAGGGCGCGCAGGCGCTGGAGGGCGCTTTCGAAGCGGGGCTGCGCCGCTTGCTGCGCTAAGCGGCTTTCTACAGGGCGCCGGCGAGCATCGCGGCAAAGCGCCGGGCTGGCCATTCCTTGCGGTCCGACACCTGGCCTTTGCCCATTCCAGGACAATCCTCCCGGCCCGGGCGTTCATTACATCCCTGCACCTTTGTTCACAGAAAATCACCGACCCACGACAGATTCCAACACCGCTGCTGGGGATACTGGCGCCTGCTCCGCCGGAGCGCCAAGGACCGACGTGACTGGAGAACCCCATGCGTAGACTGTTGACCGCCGTGCTGATCTCGACCCTGGGGGCGGCCTCTCTGGTTCGTGCCGATGGACCAGCGCCATTTTCCAAGGTGTTCGAGGATATTTCGGCCGACCAGCCCGGCTGCGCCGCCGGGGTGATGCGCGGCGGCAAAGTGATCTGGAGCGCAGGCTATGGCGCCGCCGACCTGGCCACCGGAGCGGCGATCCAGGCCGATACCCTGTTCAACCTGGCATCGGTGTCCAAGCAGTTCACCGGCTTTGCCATCCTCAAACTGCAAGCCCAGGGGCGCTTGAGCCTGGAGGACCCGGTGCGGCGCTTTCTGCCGGAGCTGCCGGCCTATGCCCAGGGCATCAGGATCCGTCACCTGTTGCACCACACCTCAGGGCTGCAGGACTACATGCTGCTGGCCGAACTGGCGGGGATTCCCCTGAGCCAGCGCTTTACCCAGCAACAGGCCCTGGACCTGCTGGTGCGCCAGAACAGTCTGATGTTCCCGCCCGGCAGCGAATTCAGCTACAGCAACAGCGGCTACGTCCTGCTGTCGAGCATCGTCGAGCGAGCCAGCGGCCTGTCGCTGAAACACTATTCCCGGGCGAACATCTTTTTGCCCCTGGGCATGGATCACTCAAGCATCGTCGATCAGTACCCGGTGCAGTTGCCGAACCTGGCCCGGGGCTATGAACCGGGCGGGCAGGGCAAGGCCCAGGTGGCGGTGGATGCGCGCTGGGAGCAGACCGGCGACGGCCAGGTGCACAGCAATGTGGCGGACCTGATGCGATGGTTGCGCAACCTGTCCATCGGGCGGGTCGGGGGCAAGGCGCTGGTGGAGAACATGCGCCAGACCGAGCCCCTGAACGACGGTGATCCCGGCTATTACGGCATGGGCCTTGCCAACCGCAGCTACCGCGGGCTGCAAGAGCTGTCCCACAGCGGCGGCTGGGCCGGTTTCAACACCGACGTGGCCTGGTACCCCAAGCTCGATGTGGCCACGGTGGTGCTGTGCAACAGCGATGACGGCCGTGCCTCGGAGCGCGGCCGCCAGTTGCTCGATACCCTGCTGGGCTCGCCGGCGCCGTCCGGGGAAGCGGACATTGCGCCGCCACCCCCGAGCATCCGGGCGCTGCCCAAGGCCTCGCTGAAAACGCTGGTGGCCGGCACCTACCTGGACGATGGCGGCCATCAGTTGCAGCTGCGGCGCAGCGGCAAGGGTTGGAGCCTGGAAACCTTCCCCGACGTCCTGCCGCTGACCCGGCAGAGCGATGAGGTGCTGGTGGCGGACAACGACGGCACCCCGATCTACCTCGCGGCGACCTCGGGAGGGCGGATCGCGCTCAACAACCCGGCCTCGACCTATGCCCTGGCCCCGCCCTGGAAGCCCGATGATATCCGCCCCTACGTCGGCCTCTATACCCTGCAAACCAGCCCCGGACAGCTCAAGGTCCATGCCCGGCAAGGCAAGCTTTATGTACGCATCGGCCTGTACACCTACCCGATGCAGCCCCTGACCGCTGAACGTTTCAGCGCCGGGGAACTGGGGGTGCTCAGCTTTACCGAGCAAGGCGCGGTGCTGACCAGCAGCGTGGCGCGCCATTTGAGGTTTCGCAAGGTGGGTGGGGAAGCGGGTCTACCAGGGGGGCGCCAGCGGTTGTTGACGGAGCATTTCGTAGCTGCTCGGAAAATTCCTACAGGACATAGAGATAAGTCCTTCGCTGCTGTTTCAAGCGCTTCGTCAGTATTGGCGGACTCAGCTTGGTGAAGTGATTGACGGTGATGGCCTCGATACGTGTTCTGGTGATGGAAAACCACAGGTTTCAGCGCAGTGTATTGGTCAAGATGCTGCAGCATCTAGGGGTTCGCGAGGTGCTGCAATCCGGTGACACCGTACAGGCGTTGGCGCAGATCCAGCTCTCGGGTGAGGTCGATATTGTCCTGTGCAATCTTTCCAGCAAAGGGAGCGATTGCCTGGACTTCCTGCAGCATCTGGGGCAACTCGGAGCTGTACGCGCAGTGGCGCTGTACAGCGAGTTTTCGCCCGAATTGCGGCGTACCCTGGGGCAGATACCCACGCTCTGCGGCTTGCAGTTGTTGGGTGTGATGAGTCAGCCGCTGCAATTGCGATCGTTGAAACGAGTCCTGCGTGAATATACCTATCGCCCTGCGCCGATTGCGACGAACAAGCCCGCGTTGCTGGAGTTGTTCAAGGGAGAAGAGTTGCGCCGTGGTCTTGCTCTGGGCGAGTTCAGGGCCTGGTTTCAGCCCAAGTTTGTCCTGGCCACGGGGGCGCTGGTGGGGGTTGAAGCCTTGGTGCGCTGGGACCATCCCACGAAGGGGGTGTTACTGCCGGAAGATTTTCTGGCGGCGATGCTTGCCTATGAGTTGATCGACAACATGTTCAAGCAGTTGCTGGAGCAAGGCTTGAGCCTGCTAGATGAGCTGCGCCGTCAGGGTGTCAATATAGAGCTGGCGTTCAATCTGCACTCATCACAGTTGAATGGCTCCGGCCTAGTCGAACATATCCAGCAGACGCTCGAACGGTATGCTATACCCGGTTCGACACTGATGTTCGAGTTAGCTGAAAATGGTCTACTGGACTTGCCAACACGAACTTGTGAGAACTTGTTACGCCTGCGCCTGCTGGGTTGCGGGTTGTCGATAGATGATTTCGGTGTTGGTTTTTCTTCATTGAAATTGCTTTGCCAACTACCCTTTAATCAGATCAAACTGGACGGTGAATATGTTCGTCAACTGGACGAACCCTGTAGTCGGGCAATGGTCGGATGTACTTTGGCTCTGGCACGCAGTCTGGGCATGAGCCTGGTAATAGAGGGCGTAAGCTCGCAAAGGATTTGCGATACACTGATCAGGATGGGGTGCCAGGTGGGGCAAGGGTTCTATCTCGCTCCGCCGATGACTGGGCACGATTTGCTGCAATGGTTGGACCTTCCGGTCGGCAGTTGCTGAAGTCGATTGCACGACATGGTGCAAATGTCCTGGATGTTATCCCTCAATCGCTCTTGCTCATGTCGTAAGTGTGATGTTGAACAGATCATCAAATCCTTTTTTCTACGATCCGAATATGAATGTTGTCGGATCTAGTGGCGAGTTCCAAGGTTCCTATGTCCAAAGCATTAGTTGTCGATGATCACCCCTTTATTCGTTCTTCAGTGAAGATGCTGCTCAAGCAAGAGCAGTTCGAGGTTGTCGCGGAGGCTGATAATGGTGCCGATGCTCTGCAGTTGGCACGGGAGCATGCTCCGGATCTCATCATCCTGGACATTGGCATGCCCAAACTCGATGGCCTTGAGGTCATCAACCGCATAGTCGGGCTCGGCCTGCACAGCCGCATTCTGGTATTGACCTCGCAGTCGGCACAGCTTTATTCGGCACGTTGCATGCGCGCTGGCGCCGCAGGCTACATCTCCAAGACCAATGACGTGGAAGAACTGGTTAGAGGGATCAGGACGGTGATGTCCGGTTATACCTTCTTCCCCAATCTGGCCACCAGCTCGGTACGCCGCAGTGATGCCCTGACGACGGATCTGGAATTGATCCAGGCGCTTTCGGATCGTGAACTGACCGTTTTGCAGCAGCTCTCCAATGGCCTGACCAATAATGAAATCGCCGAAGCGATGCTGATCAGCAACAAGACGGTCAGCACCTATAAAACCCGTCTGATCGAGAAGCTCCAAGTGAAGTCGGTGGTTTACCTGGCTGACTTTGCCAAACGCAACAATCTGATCTAGATGAAAAAGATTCTCCGACAATGCTTGTTGGGCTGGCTCTTGCTCTGCTCCTTGGGCGGCGCCTTGGCGTGGCCCAAGGAGCCTCAGAACCTGCGCCTGCTCGGGCGCTCTCACGTCAGTGATTATCAGGTGGGGCTAGAGGAGGCCGATTGGCGCTGGTTGCGCAATAAAGGCTTGCTGGTCGTCGGCATCTCGTCCCCCGATTATCTGCCGTTCGATATCACCAGCAACAATCTCGATTACGAGGGAATCTCTGCCGACTATGTGCAATTGCTGGCGGAGCTGATGCACCTCCAGGTCCGGGTTCGTCGTTATGGGTCCAGGGCCGAAGCGCTGGCTGCGCTCAAGGCTGGAGAGATCGACCTGCTTGCAACGGCCAATGGATTCGAGGCGGGTGACCCGGCGCTGGTCATGTCCCAGCCTTACGCCGAAGACCTGCCGACCCTGGTCAGTCGTATCGGCGATAGCCAGAACCTGGAGCCGGAGCTAGGGGGCAAGCGAGTGGCCATGCTGTACCACTATTTGCTCCCGCAGACAGTGGAGGCGTTTTACCCCAAGGCCACGCTGCAACTCTATCCGTCAACGCTGAGCGCCATCGGCGCGGTGGCCTTTGGTCAGGCCGACGTCTATCTGGGTGATTCCATTAGCGCCAGCTACCTGATCAATAAGAACTACCTGAATAATGTGCAGCTGACGGATTTCTCGCGTCTGGAGGGCAAGAACTTCGCCTTCGCCCTGGTACGAGACAACGAGCGTCTGGCGCGGATAGTGGATGCTGCGCTGGCGGTTATCCCGATGGGCGAGCGCATGGGCATCCTGCGTCGCTGGAGCGCGGGCGGCATAAGTCTGTCCAGCCAGAAGCTGCAATTCAGCGTCAACGAACAGCGCTGGCTGGACAAGCACCCGCGGCTTCGGGTTGTGGTCGATGATGGCTTCCCGCCGATTTCCTACTACACCGAAGAGGGCGAGTTTCGCGGCATCAGCGCGGATATCCTGGCCAAAGTCGCCTTGCGGACCGGATTGAAGTTCGACGTGCAGCGAGTGAGTTCGGTCAAGGAAATGATCGACCATATCGTCCAGGGCAAGGCTGATATGCTGATCACCCTGAGCCCCAGCCATGAGCGCGAAACATCGCTGCGCTTCACCCGGCCGTACCTGGTGACACCGTTCGTCCTGGTCACCCGGACCTCCGCCGGCAGCCCCAGTACCCTGGATGAGATGGCCGGCAAGCGTCTGGCCGTGACAGCGGGTAGTTCCACCCGGGAGATGCTCGGCCGGCAGTATCCCGATATCCGTCTGGTGGATGCCAGGAAGGCTCAGGATGCTCTGGTCATGGTGGCTGCGGGTGAGGCGGATGGAGCGATCAACTCCATGGTGACGGCCGGCTACATGATCTCTCGCCAGTACCGTGATCGTTTGCGAGCGACTACCACGGTGGGTGTCGACAGTGCGCTGGTGTCCTTTGCCACCGCGCGTGGCTCCCTTGAGCTGTATTCGATTATGGACAAGGCGCTGCAGAGTATTCCTCCCGAAGAGCTGGATGAGTTGACCAACCGCTGGCGCAATGAAGTGGTGCTCGGCGACAGCTACTGGTTGCGCAATCGCACGGCCATCCTCCGAGGGTTCGCCATGGCTGCGGTACTGCTGTTGATCGCCGGGGGGTGGATCACCTATCTGCGGCTCATGGTACAGCGGCGTAAACAGGCTGAAAGGGCGCTCAACGACCAGGTCGAGTTCATGCGAGTGCTGATCGATGGCACGCCGCATCCAATCTATGTCCGTGATCCTGATGGGCGGCTGCTTATCTGTAATGCCGGTTACCTGCAGGAATTGGGTGTCGAGCGTGAAAATATGATCGGTAGAACCCTGCTGGAAGTTGCGTTTATCGATCCGCGCGAAGCGGAGGTTTACCAATGCGATTATCAGCAAGTGATGCAAGACGGTCTGCCGCAGATCAAGGACCGGCAGTTGAAGATGCCGGACGGACGAACCCTGACCATCTATCACTGGATGCTGCCTTATCGCGGTGGCGACGGAGCGGTCAGGGGCATGATCGGTGGCTGGATCGATATCAGCGAACGCCTGAACCTGATGCAGGAGTTGCGCGAAGCCAAGGAGCGGGCCGATGACGCCAATCGTGCCAAGACCACTTTCCTGGCCACCATGAGCCATGAGATCCGCACGCCCATGAATGCGGTGATCGGCATGCTTGAGCTGGCGCTGAAAAAGGCCGACCAGGGGGTATCGGATCGGGGGGCGATCGAAGAGGCCTCGTCCGCGGCCCATGGCTTGCTCGACCTCATCGGCGACATTCTGGATGTCACCCGGATCGAGTCCGGTCGGCTCTCGCTTGCCCCCGAGCGGGCCAATCTGCGTAACCTGCTGGAGTCCGTGGTGCGCATCTTCGACGGCCTGGCCCGGCAGAAGCGCTTGTCGCTGACTCTGGACCTGGATGTGCGGGCCAATTGCGATGTACTGATCGACCCGCTGCGCTTCAAGCAGATTGTCTCCAACCTGTTGAGCAACGCCATCAAGTTCACCTCTGAAGGCCAGGTGCATCTGTGCATGACGGTCGAGCCAGACGACGACAACCAGCGCCTGGGCTTGATACTGCGCGTAGAGGACTCAGGCAGCGGGATCTCGGAGGACGATCAGCGGCGTCTGTTCAGCCCCTTTGCTCAAGCTGGCAACAACCAGCAGTCCGCGCGCAGCGGCTCCGGATTGGGCCTGGTCATCAGCCGGACCCTTTGTGAAATGATGGGCGGCCACTTGAGCCTCAGCAGTGAGCTTGGCAAGGGCACTGACGTTGAGGTGGCGCTGAACCTGGCAGTTCTGCGTCCACTTCTTACGGTTCCCAGAGCTGAAGCCAGCACTGTGGCTCCCGGGCAGTCGCTGAACATCCTGGTGATAGACGATTACCCTGCCAATCGCCGGCTGCTCTCCCAGCAGCTCGTCTATCTCGGCCACAGAGTCGAGGATGCTGAAGATGGCGCCCACGGGCTGCGTGCCTGGCGCAAGGGTGATTTCGATGTACTGATCACTGACTGCAACATGCCCATCATGAGTGGCCACGAGCTGGTCCGTGCGATTCGCGATGAGGAGCGTACCCAGGGGATGGAACCCAGGCTGATCCTGGGGTTCACCGCCAACGCCCAGCCTGAGGAAAGGACCCGTTGCCTGGACGCCGGCATGGACGATTGCCTGTTCAAACCCATCAGCCTTCAGGATTTGAGTGCAAGACTCAACGCGGTGATTTCCAAGCGGGGCGTGAGCAGGGCTGAAGTTGACGTCGAGGACCGCTCTGACGATATCGACCTGAGTGGTCTGATGCGGCTGACCCGAGGCGACCGGGGAACGATCCAGAGCCTGCTTGGCGATCTCGCCGGCAGCAATGACAGTGATATGGCGCGGCTGATCCAGCTGTTCACGCAGCACGACCGGCCTGGCCTGGCCGACCTGGCGCACAGGGTCAAGGGCGGGGCGCGGATCATCAATGCGCGGGCGCTAATTCAATGTTGTGAAAATCTGGAGCGAGCCTGCGATGGGCTGGATTCGGCACAGTTGACTGAAGCGGTGGATGCCCTGCAGCAGGCGATGGAGCGATTGGCACAGTGGGTTGAGCGCTTCAGGCAAAAGCACTGAGGATACGCATCCCATGAACGGCCGCGCCACGCGGCCGTTGCGCGGCTCTTCCTGGCTTTCAAGTGTCGATTAAACGCGGTGCTATCCGCGAGCTGACGTGGGCTCAAACAAAGAGAACTCCTTCAGACGCTCGTGATGCTCACTGATAAGTTGGTGCCTGCGATTTCGTGCCTCCTACCCAGGGAGACTTGAGGGCTTCCGGCCGTCTGTTCTCGGGAAACAATTTCGGGCCTGGACGCAATAAGCAGCACAACCCCATCGAATATCAGTCACACATGACGAACGTCTACAAACCGTGGGTTTTGACTCTATATCTATTGAATTGCCAGCTTTCAGGCTTCCCGTTATTGCAGTAAACGAGTCTATTTCCTTAGTTCAATGCAGTTTGTGCAGTGGATCGTTGCTGGGTGCCAGATGTTCACTGCTGATTCCTGTCTGTGCTTGAACCGTCATATTGAGAAAATTCCTACAGGGTCGCGGAAATTTCCTAGAGATGGTGTTTGTGCATTTATCGAAAATTGCCCCCACCATTTAACTAGACGAGTCAATTTTCATGACAAGCCCCTCGCTGCGCGTACTCGTGCTTGAAGATCATGCCTTTCAGCGTTCTGTGGCAGTCAACCTGCTGCGCGAGCTTGGCTGTCACCAGGTTTTTGAGGCAGCGGATGGTGCTCAGGCTCTGGCTGTCCTGGAGCAGGTCGGCTCGGTTGACCTCGTACTGTGCGATCTCTGCAGGAAGGGATTGGACGGTCTCGGATTTCTCCAGCAAGTCTGCCGTCACGGGTTGGTGAGGGCTGTCATCATCAGCAGCTCATTGCCTGCGGACCTGTGTCGTGCGGGACGACAGATTATCACGCTGCTGGGGCTGGAGGTTCTCGGTGAAGTGCGCAAGCCGTTGCAGTTGCAGGCTCTGGAACCGTTGCTGAGCAAGCTCCAGGCGAGTCGATACACCCGGCCGGCAGCGCCCCGGAGTGTGACGCTGGCCAGTGAGGACCAGGTACGCAGAGCATTGGACGAACAGCGGGTGCAAGCCTGGTACCAGCCCAAGTACAACCTGCTGACTGGCGAGGTCTGTGGCGTGGAAGTCCTGAGCCGCTGGGTGCACCCCTTCCTGGGAATTGTGAGTCCAGCCGCGTTCATGCCGGTGGTGGAGCGTTGTGGTTGGCTGGATGAATTGCTGTACGGACAGATGAACCACGCCATGCAGCTGCATAAACAGGCGCTGGCGCGTGGTTTCGACCTGAACATGGCGTTCAATCTGCATACCCGACAATTGCTCGATCATGAGTTGATCCCCAGCATTCAGCGCATTCTTGGTCGCCATGGGGTGTCGGGAGCGGCGTTGACGTTTGAGCTGAGCGAAAGCGGCTTATTGGAAGTGCCGAGTACCAGTCTGGAATCGCTGCTGCGTCTGCGCATGCTGGGCTGTCAGTTGTCCATTGACGATTTTGGTGCCGGTTATTCATCCCTCAAACGCGTCTGCCAGTTGCCGTTCAACGAGATCAAGCTGGACGCCGAATTCGTGCGCAGCCTGGATCAGGAACCGCGCTGCCAGGTGGCAATCAGCAGCACCGTGGCCCTGGGAGCAAGCCTTGGCATGTCCGTGGTGGTCGAGGGTATCGAAACACCGGAGCAGCATAAGGCTGTGTTGGCGCTGGGCTGCATCCAGGGTCAGGGCTATCTCTATGGCCGCCCGATGAAGTCGGGGGAACTGTTGAGTTGGTTGAACCGAAGAACCATGAGCGGTGCTGATAGCTCCTTGGAGCCGGGTTGGAGGGTTGTAGAGTATGGCAATTAAGGCGTCGCGGATCCTGATTGCCGATGCCCAGCATTTTCACTCGATGAAGATCGAAAGATTGTTGAACGCACAAGGGTACTTCTGTATTGCCCCGGTTTACCGGCTCGAAGAATTGCTTAGCCTGGTGGATTACGCAGATAAGGCATTTGACCTGTTGATCGTCAACGCAGCCTTGGCGACGCCCATGTCTTTTGACTTGCTGGCGTTTTGCACGAACAACACGCAACTCAAACATACCCTTATATATAGTGAGCCCCGCGCCGAAGCCTGGGGCATGCCTGTCGTTGTTCAACAGAACATGCAGGTTACTTCGCTGCCATTGCCGGATTTCGAAGTAATTAATACAGCGTTGAGCATTGTAGATTCCGGTGATGAGGTTTAGATGCTGGATACAAAGCTGGGGGTCGACAGGATCACTCCTCTACTCGACGGCGGTGTTGCTACCCGCTATCGCCGTGCAGGTACGACGCCCGCATTGCGCTTCGCTGCAGTCCCTGGCGTTGTTTTCAGAAGTACCGATACACTTGGAAAGCTTGCTCAACCAACTGTGGTTGTCCGCTGTCATGGGTTCAAAGGTGAAGACTCTCGCGTGCAGGCCGGCGCATAGTCTGTCCAGAGTCTCCTGCTATCCCTGCTGATCAAAAACGCACTAGCCCTTCAGCAACCCTTCTTGATGATCTTCAGCTTTCGAGATATCCAGTATTGGAAAATTCTTGAGGGGCGTCTGCAGCCGCAAATCAGTGGAGTGGTGTTTTAGTGTCTCAATCCGGAAACCCTGGGCATACGACTCTACAAGGTCTAGGCGCAAGGCCTGTCGCTTCTTGGCGTCCAGCAAACTCAGTTTGCCCTGGGAGTAATAGGTTTGCTGCTCGCGCAGGGGGGCTTGAAGGGCCGAGGATATATAACCGGCCAATGCATCAAGATATCCAGCGGTAAACCCCAGGTAACGTAGAACGCGGGCGGGGATGAAGAGGGGACTGTCAGGTAGGCGTAGGCATAGAGCGCAGAGAGGGCCACTGCAATAGGAGCTGGATCAGGCGGAGGAACCCTGAAAGTGCAATAACAGGATGGAAAGACTTGGTGCTCCTACCAAACCACATCCTTGAAATATCTGAGAGTGATCTTTCTGCCACTGCAGGCAGCACCTTGGTACCGGGGTGGTTCTGGCGCGGGGTATCCATCTGGTTTTTGGCTCCTTTCAGTACGTGCGTTGTTAGCCAGCACCTTTACCAGGGCGGGCATCTAGAGTTTTGTTGCGGCAAGTTCAAACAGCGGGCCGAGTGGGCTGACTTCTCTGCTTCAGCAGAGAAGTCAACCGCAACCGATCATTGGGCCCCGTGAATGAAAGGAAGGTGAACATTAGGGGGGCTGATAGGCATAGGCCGCGGAACGGCTTCAGAACGTGAAGCGGTAACCGAGGTTGGCGGCCCAGGGCCGGTCGATGTTCGAGCCTTCGCTGGTCTCGACCTCGGCATACACCTGATGCTGGCGGCTCAGCTCACCGGTCACGCCAACCCCGGCATACCAGCCACCGCCGTTGCCATCGGGACGGCTGGCGATGCCGTTGGTGCGGACCTTGTTCTGCGCCGACAGATCCTCGACCCAGCCAGCCTTGAGGTAGGGCTGCAAGCGTGTGCCATCTTCCAGCTGCAGGTTACGCCCGGCCCGGGCACCGGTGCGAATCTGGGTCGACAGCCCATCGCCGGGCTGCACCTGCAAGCCGTTGTCCAGGCGGTAGTTGTCGGAGCGGGCATAGAGCATGGAAACCTGCGCCTGGGGCTCGACGAACCAGCGGTTGCCCAGATCGATCTGCTTGCCGGCTTCCACCGACAGGCCCGCGCCCTTGCTGCGTGAATGCCCGGAGACCTTGGCGCCGTCGGTGCCCCATACATCCAGGCGGGTGGACCAGCGGTTCAGGGTCAGCAAGGTGTCGGTGTACCAGCCCGAGTCATCCAGGTAGGTGGCATAGCCGCCCAGGTGGTAGCTGTCGAGCTTGCCGCTGCCTTCGCCCTTGAAGTTGCGATCGGTCTGGCTGTAGCCGGCCAGCGCGCCAAGCACCAGGGTGCCACCGGCGGTGTCGAGCTGGGTGTCCATGCCCAGTTGCGTGCCCTGTACCTGTTGGGAAAACGTCCGGCCAACGCCGTTGTCCAGGGATTGCTGCTGGCCGAAACCACGGATCCACACGCCCTGGCGATCGGCCCCCTGGCGCAGGTCGCCGAGGCGCTGTACCAGGGTCGCCCGTTCGGCATCCCAGGTGGCCCGCAAGGTGGCGATGGCGCTGCTGTTGACCGCCGCGCTGGCGCCGGTGGAAAGGTTGTCCGGCCCCGGTGCCGGCTGGGTACGGCCGACGTTCACCAGGTTCCAGTTGCCCTCGGTGTCGGCCGCAAGACCGTAGCGATAGGTCCCGGCGTCCACCACCCCGCCACGGTTGGCCAGGCTGAACGAGCCCGGGCCGCCGGTGCTTTGTACCAGGGTCAGGCTCTGGCCCTCGGCCCCCGGTTCGCTGCCGGAGTTGCGCACCAGAATGTCGTTGTTGCCGGTGACCTGGCCGCCGACGATCAACCGGTCACCCTGCTGCAGGCCCAGGTCGGTGTTCATGATGTAGTGGCCGTCGCCCTCGAGGTCGCCACTGACCTGCAACTGCTTGAAGGCCCCCGCCAGGCCGGGATCGGCGAACTCCACCACGCCATTGTTGGCCAGGCGGGTGAGCTGGGAGTCGCCGCGCAGGGTCCACACACTGCTGTCGTCCAGGCTCAGTTGGGTATCACGGCTGCCGCCCTTGATCGCCCCGTCCAGGCTGGAGTGGTCGGCCAGTGACAGTTGCAGGCTGCCGCCGTCCACCCGCACATCACCGAACAGGTTCGAGCGCACGGCATCCAGTTGCACCGCACCGGCCAGTACCCCGCTGGCGCCGTCGGTGATCCACAGCGCGGTGCCCTGCTCGCCACCGTTGCGGCCCAGCAGGCTACTGTCGGTAAAGCGCGTGGTCAGGCCACCGCCGTTGACCAGGATGCCGGCGCCATCTTCAGTCTGGATATGGCTGGACGTGACCTCCACATCGTTCACTACTCCGACGATGTTGGCGTCACTGACGATGCCATGGGCGTTGCTGCCGTTGGTGACCAGGGTCGAGCCCTGGACGCGGGCCGTGGCATTGTCGCTGATGGCCAGGCCGTAAGCCCGCTCGCCGGCGGTTCGCACGTCGCTGCCGTGCAGTTCCACGCTGGCGCCGTGGCCCCTGGCGAGCAGGCCGTGGCTGTGGTCGCCGTGGGTGACGATGCGGCTGTTGCTCAGGCTGATGCTTGCCGCCCCCCCGCCGCAACCTCAGCCTCCAGCCCCGACCATACCAACGCCTCCCCCCCACGGCGCCATTGCCGCTGGTTTCGATCAGCACGCGGCTGACGTTGATCACCGCGCCGGGGCTGTGTGAGGAGTCCAGCGTGGCGTACAGGGCATGGGCGTGGTCGCCCAGGGTGCTGATGGAACCGCCGTCCATGGTGAACACGCCGTCACGGTTGTCGATGGCCACCGCACTCCGGCCATGGGTTTGCAAAACGCTGTCCTTGACGTTCACCCGGGTGTTGCGGCCTGTCATCCAGATCGCAGTGCCATGGTCGCCCAGGGAGGTGATCTGCACGCTGTCCAGATCGGCCGTGGCCTGGTCGGTTTGCACGTAAATGCCGTGGCCGTTCTGCGAGGTGATCCGGCTGTGGCTGACCACCGCCGTGCCGCCCGGGTTACGGTACATGTCTCTCAAGGTAATGCCGTCGCCCTCGGCGTTGATGCTGCCGTTGCGAAAGGTCAGGGAGCCGCCCCCTTCCACGGCCACTGCGCCCAGGAAACCGCTGGACTGAACGCTGACGCGCTGCAGTTCGATGGCCGTACCGTCGGCGGCGCGGACGACGTTGAGCGGGCCCGTGCCGGTGGCGGTCAGGGTCAGGTCCGAGGCCTGGATGCGCGAGCCAGTGCCTCTGGCGTACAAGGCTTCGGCCTCGTCGCCCGAAGTGCTGATGGAGCCGCCGGCCACCAGCACCTGGGCGCCGTTGCTGGCCACCACGCCGAGGCTCCGGTTGCCGCTGGTGGTGATCTGCACATCGTTCAGGGTCAATTGGCTGTCGGCGCCGTCGGCATGGGCCCCGATGGCGAAATCCGAGCCCGCGGTGCTGATGGTCACGCCGCTCAGTTCGGCCTTGCCGCCGGTATCCACCTGCACGCCCACCACCGAGGCGTAGGGGGGGTCCGCCGTGACCCGGATATCGTAGTCCTGGCCCTGCAACTGGTTTTGAGCGCCGCTGACCCATACTGCCGGCCCACTGCCGGTGTAATCGACACGGGCGTCATTCAGGATCAGAGACTGGCCCACGGAGGAAGTCAGGTCGATCTGCTCGAACTCCTTCGCCAAGGTCGATTGCGCCGCAAGGGCGGTCAATGACAGTGCCGAACCGACCATTACGCGGAGGGCGTTCCGGCTCGGGCTGGCGAGGATTTGACGGGGGCTGAGGGGCGGTTGTGTGTGTTTGGGGGTCATGGCTGTATATCCAACTTTATTGATATAAACAGCATGACGGACTGATTAATTTGCTTCTGTAGGAAAATTCTCAAGGGGAACGCATCGAGAGCGTTGTCCGTTACCGGCGTAAGCGACAGATCACGTGACTTAAATGATTGCCTTGCAGTTGGGCGATCCAATGCGGAACAGGCGTGCACCGCCCCTCATACCCGCCGGCTGCGACCCAGCAACCACAACAGGTAGAAGCCTCCCAACAGGCCGGGCATCAGGCCGATGGGCAGGTTGGCGTGGAACCCCAGGCGCTGGCTCAGCAGGTCTGCGGCCAGGAGCAATACCGCGCCCATCAGCGCGCCCGACCCAGCGGCACTTCGGCGCAGCGGGTCAGGCGCCGGGCCCGTTGCGGGCCGGCCAGGGCGATAAACGCGATGGGCCCGGCCCCGGGCGTCAGCGCCAGGGTGGTGATCAAGGCGTACCACATCATCCTGGGCGTGCCGGCCTGATACCCGGCGGTTTCAACCGAGCAGGGGTTCAGGCGCTGTCGGAAGCGCCGGCATCCGCCTGCGCCCCCGGGTTCTCGACGCTTGCGGCAGAGTGCGTACTGCCAATGAACAGGTACATGGCCGGCACCATGAACAGGGTCAGCAGGGTGCCGATGGACAGCCCGGCAAAGATCACCAGGCCCATGTCGTGGCGGCCCGCCGCGCCGGCGCCGGAAGCCCAGACCAGCGGCACCACCCCCAGGACCATGGCCGCGGTGGTCATCAGGATCGGCCGCAGGCGCACCGCGGCGGCTTCTTCGATGGCTTCGCGCTTATTGTGGCCGGCGCGCTGCAATTGGTTGGCGAACTGCACGATGAGGATCCCGTGCTTGGTGATCAGCCCCAGCAGCGTCACCAGCCCGACCTGGGTGTAGACGTTGATCGAGGCGAACCCCATGGTGATGAAGGCCAGGGCGCCGAACAGCGCCGGCGGCACCGAGAACAGGATCACCACCGGGTCGCGGTAGCTCTCGAACTGGAACGCCAGGGCCAGGTAGACGATCAGGATCGAGAACAGCAGCAGGCCGACGAACCCCCCCGATTCCTGGATGAACTGCCGTGATTCGCCGGCGTAGTCGCTGGAGTAACCGGATGGCGCCACCTGTTCCAGAATGCCCTTGAGCCGGGCCAGCAACTCGCCCTGGGACACGCCGCTGACCCCGGACAGGGTCGCCGAGTTGAGCTGCTGGAAGTGGTTGACCGACTCAGGCTCGGTGGAGGTTTCGATATGGGCCACGGTGCGCGCTGCAATCATCGCCCCCGACGGGGTACGGATGTAGTAGTCGAGGATCTGTTCGGGGTTCAGCCGGTCTACCTGCAGCACCTGGGGGATCACCTTGTAGGAGCGCCCGGCGGTGGAGAAGTAGTTCACGTAGTTGCCCCCCAGGGCCGCCGAGAGCGCGGCGCCGACGTCGGCCTGGGTCATGCCCAGGGCGGCGATCTTTTCCCGGTCCACCACCAGCTTGGCCTGGGGCTTGTCGAGCTTGAGGTCCAGGTCGGAAAACCAGAACAGCTGCTGCTTGGTGGCCTCGGCCAGTACCGCCTGGGCCACCTCGTTGAGGTTGGCCACCGACTCGGTGGTGCTGATCACGAACTGCACCGGCAGGCCCTGGGCGCCGGGCAGCGAGGGCAGGGGGAAGGCGGCGATGGTGGCGCCGGGCACCTGGTTCCACTTCTGTTGCAGGTCGAGGATCAACTGCGCCTGGGAGCGGTCACGATCCTCCCAGGACTTGAGCAGCACCCCGCCCAGGCCCTGGTTCAGCGAGGGCAGGCCGGTGAGCTGGAACATCTGCAGGTACTCGGGCTCCTTGTTGGCAATCTGGAACGCCTGGTCGGCAATCCACTCCATCTGCTGCGGCGAGGCGGTGGGCGCGCCCTTGATCTGCATGAACACCAGGCCCTGGTCCTCGGTGGGCGACAGCTCGCTCTTGGCGGTCAGGCCACTGGCGGCCACCAGCACGAACAGCAGGAAGCCGAAGGTCACCAGCACCGGCCAGCTATCCAGCCCGGCCGCCAGCACCCGGTGGTAGCGCCCCCGCAGCCAGTCGAAGTAGCGGTCCAGGCGCTTGGCGAACCGGCCTTCCTCCTGGCCGCTCTTGAACAGCCGCGAGGTCATCATTGGCGACAGGGTCAGGGCGATCACCGCCGACACCGTCACTGCGCCGGCCAGGGAAAAACAGAACTCCTTGAACAGCGCCCCGGTCAGGCCGCTGCGCAGGCCGATGGGCACGTAGGCGGCGATCAGCACCACGGTCATGGCGATGATCGGGCCGCCCAGCTCGCGGGCCGCCAGCAGCGCCGCCTCCAGTACGCCGCGGCCTTGCTCCTTGATATGCCGGTCGACGTTTTCCACCACGATGATGGCGTCGTCCACCACAAGACCGATGGCCAGCACCAGGGCCAGCAGGGTCAGCAGGTTGATGGAATAACCCAGCAGGTACATGACGAAGAAGGTGCCCACCAGCGACAGCGGGATCGCCACCAGCGGCACGATCACCGCACGGAACGAGCCGAGGAACAGGTAGATCACCACCGAGACGATGATCATGGCTTCCACCAGGGTCTTCACCACCTCGAAGATCGAGGTGTTGATGAAGGCCGTGGAGTCGTAGACGATCTCGCCGCGCACCCCGGCCGGCAGTTGCGATTGCAGTTCGGGGAAGGCTTTGCGCACGTTGTCGGCGACGTTGAGGATGTTGGCGGTGGGCGCTGCCTTGATGCCGATGAACACCGAGCGCTTGCCGGAGAAAGCCACGCTGCTGTCGTAGTTTTCCGCCCCCAGGGTGACGTTGCCCAGGTCCTCCAGGTACACCAGGGCGTCGCCGTTGTGCTTGACCACCAGGCGCTTGAATTCGTCCACCGTGTGCAGGTCGGTGCCGGCGGTGAGGTCCACGGTGATCATCTGCCCCTTGGTGGAGCCCACGGCGGACAGGTAGTTGTTGTTGCCCAGGGCCGTGGCCACGTCCTGGGCGGTGACGTTGTGGGCCGCCAGCTTGTCCGGGTCGAGCCAGGCCCGCAGGGCGAACTGGCGGCCGCCGAGGATCTCTGCGGTCTGCACGCCTTCCAGGGAATCGAGCTTGGGCTTGACCACCCGCACCAGGTAGTCGGTGATGTTGTTGGTGGCCAGGGTGTCGCTGTAGAACCCCAGGTACATGGCGTCGGTGGTCTGGCCCACCGCTACCGTCAGCACCGGTTCCTGGGACTGGGCCGGCAACTGGTTCTTCACCGAGTTGACCTGGGTGTTGATCTCGGTCAGCGCCTTGCTGGAGTCGTAGTTCAGGCGCAGGGTCGCGGTAATGGTGGAGAGCCCGGTGATGCTGGTGGACGACAGATAGTCGATGCCCTGGGCCTGGGCGATGGCGGCCTCCAGGGGCTGGGTAATGAAACCGGCCACGGTGGCGGCGTCGGCCCCGTAGTAATAGGTGCTGATGGTGACCACGGTGTTTTCCGTGCGCGGCCACTGGTTCACCGGCAGCTCGAAGATCGAGCGCAGGCCCAGGATCAGGATGAACAGCGAGACCACCACGGCCCAGACCGGGCGCTTGATAAAGGTATCGGTGAAGTTCATGGCGGGCCCTAGTGCTCTTGCGGCGTCGGCGAAGGATCGTTGCGCGGCGCGTGGCTGTTGTCGACTTTCACCGGCGAGCCGTTCTTGAGTTTCATCTGGCCGCTGGTGATCACCAGGTCGCCTTCCTTGACCCCTGACAGCACCGCCACCTGGTCGCCACGGTTGGGGCCGGTTTCGATGAAGGTCTGCTGCGCGGTGAGCACTGCGTCGCCCTGGTCGTTGTTCTTCTGGCTGGCGATGAACACCGTGGTGCCGTAGGGGTTATAGGTGACCGCGGTCTGGGGCAGGGTCAGGTAACGCTGGGTGCCGCCTGAGGCCACCACGGCCCGGGCGAACATGCCGGGCACCAGGCTGCGCTTGGGGTTGTCGATGGTGGCTTCCACCGTGACGTTGCGGGTGTTGGGGTCGAACTGGGTGTCGATGGAGCTGACCCGGCCGGTGAACGTCTGTTTGGGCAGGCCGTCGGCGCTGACCGTGACGCTCTGGCCCAGGGCCACCTGCTGCACCTGGGCCTGGGGCACGTTGAAGTCGATGTAGATCGGGTCGAAGGTCTGCAGGTTGGCGATCTTGTCCCCCGGGTTGAGGTATTGCCCGGGGTTGACCGCGGTGATGCCGATGCGCCCGGCAAAGGGCGCGCGGATGCTCTTCTTCGCCACCAGCGCGCGCTGCTGTTCGGCAGCGGCCAGCTTGGCCTTGAGGTCGGCTTCGTCGGCCTCGACCAGGGCCTGGGACACCGCGCTCACCTTCAGTTGCGCCCGGTCGCGCTTGAGCACCGTGCCGGCCAGGGCCGCGGTGGCTTCCAGGGAATGCAACTGGGCGATGTCGGAGTCGGCATTCAACTGCACCAGCAGGTCGCCGGCGGCCACTTCCTGGCCGGGCTTGAAGCCGATGCTGCGCACGATGCCGCCGACCTCGGTGGTCACGTCCACCCCGCGCACGGTCTTCATCGAGCCCACCGCGGAGACGCTGGGCTGCCACTCTTCGTACTGGGCCTTGATGGCGGTAACCACCGCGGGCGGCAGGGGCACCTTGGCCTGGGCGATCAGCTTGGAGATCTGCGCGAACTTGACCCCGCCGATCACCGCGACGATCAGCAGCACCACGCCGAGCATGATCAGCATCGGCCGCAGCAGCCGGCGCTTGCGCGGCGCCTGGGGGGCCGTGCCGGGGTGCGCAGGGGAGGGGCTGGAGTGGACATCGGCCATGGCGGATCTCACTTAAGGCAAGGGTGCAGGTCGAGTGGACGGCGCGGCGGCTGCCGGCCCCTGGAGCCGGCCCGGCTGGCCGGCTTGAGCCTGTTCGCGGTGCTGGGCCGCGGGCGGCGGGTACATCTCCTTGAGCGACGGCCAGCCGAAACGATCGGGGCTGCCGAGGCTGTCGGGGTCGACATCCTGGCGCTGCCACCAGCCGCCCCCCAGGGCCTGGAACAGCGCCGTGGTGTCGCTGTAGCGGGCGGCCTGGGCCCGCACCCGGCTGACAATCGCGTTCTGGTAGGTCTGCTGCGCGGTCAGCAGGTTCAGGTAGCCCACCGCGCCCAGGCGGTACTGGGCCTGGGCCAGGTCCAGGCTCTGGCGCGCGGCGGTCTCGGCCAGCACTTGCTGTTGCAGGGCCTCGGCGTCGGCCTGCAGGGCACGCAGGGCATTGGCTACGTCCTGGAAGGCGGTGATCACCGTGCCGCGATAGCGCGCTGCGGCCTGCTCATAGGCGGCCACCGCGGCGCGCTTGCGATGCTCCAGGGCGCCGGCGTCGAACAGCGGCTGGGCGATGGAGCCGGCCAGGCTCCAGACCCCGGTGCCGGAGGAAAACAGTTTGGTGCCCGCCAGCGCCGTGGACCCCAGGGAACCGGTAATGCTGAACTGCGGCAACTGGTTGGCGATGGCCACGCCGATATCGGCGCTGGCCTGATGCAACTGGGCCTCGGCGGAACGCACGTCGGGCCGCTGCTCGACGATGGCCGAAGGCAGGCTCAGGGGCAGCTCCTCGGGCAGGTGCAGGGAGGCCAGCTGGAAGTGTTCGCCACGGTCCTGGCTGGGGAAGCGCCCCAGGTAGGCCTGCAACTGGTTGCGGGCCTGGGCCAGCTGTTTCTGCAAGGGCGGCAGGGTGGCGCGGGTCTGGGCCAGGGTCGCTTGCTGGGTCAGCAGATCGCTGTCGCCGATGGCACCCAGTCGACGCTGGGCCTGCAGCAGGTCGAGCTGGTCGCTCTGCAGGCGAATCACGGTTTCGGTGGCGGCGATCTGGTCACGGATCGAGGCCAGGCTGATGGCGGTGTTCACCAGGTTGGCGGTGAGGGTCAGGTAGGTTGCCTCCAGCTGGTAGCGCTGGTAGTCGGCCTGGGCACCGCTGGCCTCGATCTGCCGGCGGGTACCGCCAAACACGTCGGGGGCGTAGGACACACTCAGGGACGCCGAGTTGACCGTGAAGATCTGCGCCGCAGAGCCCCCGGCCGCTGCCGCACCGCCGCTGGAGCCCAGGGCGCTGGCGGCGGACACCTTCTCGCGGGTTTTCGAGGCCGAGGCGCTGAGGGAGGGAAACAGCGACGCCTGTTCGGCGTACAGCAGTTCATTGGCCTGGCGCAGCGCGGCCTGGGCGGCGTCGATATCCGGGTTGGCCTGCAGCGCTTCCTGCACCAGGGCATCGAGTTGCGGCGAGCGGAACAGCGTCCACCACTGCCCGGGAATGTCCATGCCGTTCACCAGTCGCTGCGCCGCGCCACCGGCGGCGACCCCCGCCGTGACGGTGCCGGGCGGCAGGGGCGTGGCGCTGTAGCCGGCGTCCCGGCTCAGTTCCGGGCGGCTGAAATCCGGCCCCACGGCGCAGCTGGCGAGGGCTGCGATGCAGATCAGGTTCAGGGACGAGCGGGCAAGCAACAGAAGAGACAGGTGCCCAGAGGATTTTCGACCGGTACCTTCGTCCCTGTGAGGACGCCGGCCGCCAGTGGCTACAGGCAGCAGCTGTGGCTTGTTCATATTCTCTCTAATTGAGCAATCAGTGAGTGAGTTCAACAGGAATATGGAGAGCGGCGCGACGGCAGGGCAGGCACCCCCTCAAGCGCTGGGCTGCGCGAGGTGTAGTGAACGTTAATGGATGAGCCGGCTAACCGCCAATAGATGAAATCTTGTGCCGGAAGGTGATCGGTGGGGCTTGGGCTATCCCATTTGCCGCGGGGGAGCGGCAAATGGGTATTGCGTGCTGGAGCAGGTGTCTGGGTCAAGCTACCAGTGATCGAACAGCTGTTTGACCTGCATCGGCGCAGTACAGCGCAGCAGGGCCTGGCGAAACCGCGGGTTGGTAAACAGCCGGGCGGTGTCGGCCAGCAGGTCCAGGTGCTGCTGATCGGCGGGAGCGGGCACCAGCAGCACCAGGATATCGCTGACCGGCTGCTGGTCCGGGGCGGCAAAGGCCATGGCGGTCTGCGGCCGCAGGTACAACGCATGAATGCGATCGAGCTCGGCGAGCCGCGCGTGGGGCACCGCCACCCCTTCACCGATGGCGGTACTGGCGGCCAGCTCCCGGCGCCACAGGCTGGCGGCCACCCACTCCGCCGGCAGTTGCCGGGTCTCTTGCAGGTGCTGGCCGACCTGCTCGAACAGGCGCTGCTTGTTCGTGACATTGACCGCCAGGAGGATGTCTTCGACCTGCAGATAGCGGGCGACTTTGCTCATGGGCTTCTCCGGGGATGACAGGGTGCTTTCTTCAGGTTCGCTCCATGCACTATTCAAGCGTATTTGCAGAGCAAAGGGAGCCATGGGCAGGCAGTCTTTACGAACTCTTTAGGCGGGTGCCTCCTTGGAGAATGCAAGCCTGGCCAAGCCTCGATCCGGCAAGTGTCGCGATGACGGTCGTTACCGGTAGCTTTGGGTCACCTGCAGCCCGGCGTCAGTCCGACGCCGGGCTGGCGACTTCAGCGTGCCGCCCAGGCGTTGAAGCGCTGTTCCAGTTGCTCGCCATGGTCGGCCCAGAACAGCGCATCAACCGGAACCTGTTGCGCGAGGTTCTGCGGCGCGGTGGGCAGTTCGGCTATGCGCGCCTTGTCGAGCAGATCCATGGCGGCGAGGTTGGCCGCGCCGTAATCGATATGCTCGGAGAACAGCTTCTGCTGCCCCGGTGAGACGGAGAAGCTGATGAATTGGTAAGCCTTGGCTTTTTGCGAGGCTCCGCGCGGGATGGCCCAAGAGTCGAATTCGTAGAGACCACCGGACCAGACAATGTCCAGGCCGTATTTTTTGCGCTGCTCAGCCGAGAGGCGGCCGTTGTACACCGAGGTCATCACCACGTCCCCGGCTGCCAGGTATTGGGGCGGTTGGGCACCGGCTTCCCACCATTGAAGGTGGGGCTTGATCTCATCCAGCTTGGCGAACGCACGGTCCTGGCCTGCCTTGGTGGCGAGTACCGAATAGAGGTCATGAGACTCGACACCATCGGCAATCAACGCGAACTCCAAGGTCGATTTGGCCAGCTTGCGCAGGCCTCGTTTGCCGGGGAATCTCTCCACATCCCAGAAATCCTTCCAGCCGGTGGGCGCTCGCGCCAGCTTGTTGGTGTTGTAGGCCAGGACTGTTGAATAGACCAGGAAACCAATCCCGCAGGGCTGGATTGCACCGGGTACGAACTCTGTGCTGTCGAGGCCGAGTTGAGCTGGGTCCAGTGTTTCGAACATCCCCTCATCGCACCCTCTGGCTAATTCGGCGGACTCAACTTCGACGACGTCCCAGGAGACGCTGCCGGTGTCGACCATCGCCTTGACCTTGGCCATTTCGCCGTTGTATTCGCCAGCGATGATTTTGCCACCACTGCTTCGCTGCCATGGCTGATAGAACGCCTTCACTTGAGCGTCCTTGTTGGCGCCACCGAAGGAAACAATGGTGAGGTCGGCTGCAAGCCCAAGGGAGGTGGTCATCAAGCCTGTGGCCAGGGCGGTGAACTTCAGAGTTTTGATCATTATTATTATCTCCTACGCTACAAGGATGTCTTCGAGACATTCCGGTACACCGGGATCGTTCTGACTGCGTTGGTCAGAACAACGGGGCGACTGTCGCGAAGCCGCACAATCAGAGCTCAGGCTGGATTGGGGGCCAGCGTTCGTGCTCCACCTGCCAACATGGCATGGGGGGCAGGATCTGAACACCGGGCAGTCGTGATCCTTGGATCGTCCAGGGCTAAACTATTACCGGTGGCGAGCGCCGCCTAGCTCGCAAGCCTAGCGCGCGGCCCAGGCGTTGAAGCGCTCTTCCAGTTCATGCCCATGGTCGATCCAGAATTCGCTGTCGACCTTCAGGGCCTGGGCCATATTCTGCTCGGCGGTGGGGAAGTTGCGCTGGGTCTCGGGCGCGACAAGTGCCAGCGCTTGCTTGTGGGTCGGGCCGTTGTGCATGATTTCGGCGAACTGTTTCTGCTGCGCCGGCAAGCTGGCAAAAGCAATGAACTTCAACGCCGCCGGCACATTCGGGCTGCCCTTGACGATGCCCCAGCTGTCCATGTCGTAGAGGTTGCCTTCCCACACCAGCGGGAAGTCATAGCCGGCCTGTTGCGCACTGATGGCGCGGGCGGTGTAGACCGAGGTCATGCTGACATCCCCGGCTGCCAGCCACTGCAAGGGCTGAGCCCCTGATTCCCACCACTGGATCTGTTGCTTGATCTGGTCCAGCTTGCGAAACGCGCGGTCCACGCCATCGGCTTCACGCAGCACAGCGCTCACGTTTATCGAGTGCCGTTGCTCGAAGGGGCTGTAGAACGCCTGCTGCTGGGCTTGCTTGTTCAGCCCGCCGACGGAAACCGCGAGTCGTTAGAATTTCTTGAGGGGCGCCGAAGTCAGCCCTGATTGCGAAGTCGCCAGAAGAACGTCAGATACCCGGCTGGGAGGGGCAAGCCATAGGCCCATCCGGTGCGTTTTGGTTATCGACCTTAGTTTCGCCGCGCAAGACTGGCTGCACATTGACCAACTGCCAGCCTTGCTGGCCCGGGTCATTGAGCCGGTCGCTTCGTCAAAATGTAATAGCCCATGTCTCGTTCTGAGGAGGTCATTGACAGATTGAAGGCCGAGTAGGCCGAGAACCCTCCGCTTCCGGGTTACGATCGCAAGCCAGGCAAGTCGTATTGGCAACTTCAGCCGGACGAGATTACTGCTGTCGGGTGCTGGAAGTTGGAGTGTAGGTGTGTTTCGAAAGGAGTTGATAAATGACCAGGGTGGATCGCTTCATGGGGCATTGTTGTTACCTCATGGAGCATGAGCACACTATCGGCCTTTCGACAGGTATTTTGTATCTAAAGTGACTTGAAATCAGATTGATATCGTTGGGTGTCGATGGACTTTTTTTGAGCGTTCTGGAGTCTGATCAATATCTATACCGATTACCCCCACTTCCCGCAAACCGTAATTTAGCGAACAGTAGTACTGTCTTAGGAAAATTCCTACAAGCTTGCAAGGCAAGTCCTACGCCAAGTATTACGGTTTGACCTTAGAGTTTTTCAACTAAAAAATCGAGCAGTGAGTCCGATTCTGATGGTTGGAGGGCAGTTTCTTGTATAAATCTAAAGAACAGTTTTTCGCGAATAAACTACAACTAGTCGTATTCAGTCCGCTGACTATCGTCTGCCTGTTGGCCAACTCTATTCAAAGCGCTCACGCTAATGGGCAACAAACCGCCGACGGTATCCACCTTGACGTCGCAGCTGGCGAATACTCAACTGTCGGCGATGCTGAGCATGCTCTGCACGCGCTCAATGCCGGTAGCATTGAAACATCTGATGTGGATATTAAGACAGAGGGCTTCTACGCGTTAGGAGTTTTAGCTGCAGGTTCTGGCAGTCAAGTTACTTTTCAGGGTGGCACCATTAATACTAGTGGTGATATTGCTCATGGTATATCAGCGATTGATGGGGGGAATATCAACGCTGAAAACGTACTGATTCATACCATGGGAGATAGAGGTCGAGGTGTCCAAGTCGACACAGGCAGCTTGGTCAAACTATCGAACTCTTCAATCATCACCGAGGGTGGTGTGAGTGCCGGAAATAGCACGGCGGGAGTTAATGCCGCCAATGGAGGGACGGCGTTAGTGAGCAACTCGAGCATACTGTCCAAAGGCGATAACGCTTTGGGTATTCTGGCGACAGGAGCGGGCTCGGTAATCGAGATGATAGGGGGGACTGTTACGACGACAGGTTCGAAATCTGATGCGGTTCTCGCGCTTGGCGGTGCCAATACGATTGTTCTTCAAGACGTTAACATCATTACCACTTTTGGCGGTTCGCGTGGTGTTATAGCACGTGGAGTACTCGATGGAGTTGCCTCCAAGGTAAATATTAAGGGGGGATCTATTACAACCACTGGCAAAGATGCTTTTGGAATCCTGACTGGTGATCGCGGTGCTGTGGAGGGGATTGGTATAGTTGTTAATACTTCGGGGGAGTCTGGCCACGGTGTCCTAGTGGCCAGAGACGGTGAGGTTAATCTTTTCGGGAGTGCCATCAGCACTATCGGAACAGGAGCCAAAGGTGTTTACGTCTCAGGTTACGGTTCTGCCAACGTCTCCTCAGGTTCGAGTATTCACACCTCTGGCGATCAGGCCTCCGCGGTTCACGTTGATAAAGGTAGTCTTGGACTAAGCACTTCTACTATTTTGAGCGAAGGTAATCGAGTTGAGGATGTTTCCTCGGCTGGTTTACTTGCGAGCAACGGTGGTCGTATCTTTGTTCGCCACAGCGACATCAAAACCACCGGCTACTGGGGCGATGGCGTTAACGCTGAAAGCAACGGTTCTCTGATCGAGATGTTAGGCGGCTCCATTTTGACGACCGGTAAAGATAGCAAAGGTGCTGTTGCCCATGGAGGGAACGGCACGGTGAATCTGACCGATGTTGATCTGCGCACTGAAGGCGAAACGGCCCGTGGTGTAGTCGCTAGTGGTATTAAGGACGGCATTGTGTCTTCTGTTAACCTGAAAGATAGTGTGGTAACCACCGTCGGGAAAGGTTCGTTTGGTATCCAAGCCATCGATAGTGGCGTGGTGAATGCAACCAACAGCAACGTTCTGACTATTGGTGAATATGCTACAGGCATCAGTGTTTTGGCAGGTACTGCGCCGGGAACTACGGTAAACCTCAAAAACACCCATGTTCAAACTGTTGGCACCGGTGCTTGGGGTGCTGATGTGAAGGGAAATCTGAACATCGATGGAGGCTCCATACTTAGCCTCGAACATGGGGCATTACAAGCCAGTGGTGACGCAGCGATAGCTCTAATCAATGGTGCACAACTCATCGGTGGTAACGGCACCTTACTCTCCGTAAGTGACGAGTCGAGCAAAGTCACACTAAGTATGAATAACCAAGCTTACACAGTGGGTGATATTGTCTTTGGATCGAAAGCCGATAGTGATGGCGACGGTTCGCTATCTTCCAATACTGACGTGTCCATGAACAGCGCTTCCTACTGGGAAGGTAAAACAACCGCAGTTAATGCTCTATCATTGAACCAGGACAGCCAGTGGACCGTGACTGGCAACTCGCTAGTAGGTCAGTTAAGCCTGGATAAGGGCCGTATTGTATTTGATTCACCTAGTGATGATGCCTTCAAAAGCTTGACAGTTACCGGCGATCTAAACGGTAGCGGCATGTTCTTGCTTAATACTGACTTATCGAGAGTTCGAGGCGATTTACTGAAGGTGAATGGACAGATTCGCGGGGAGCATACGCTGGTAGTGGCAGACTCGGGGCGGGAAGCTCAGGGCAATGCGTTGATGCTGGTAGACGGAAACGGAGGGGATGGCAAGTTTGATCTGTACGGCGGAAAAGTCGACGCCGGTGCGTTCCGGTATGAGCTTGAGCAGCGTGGTAACGACTGGTATCTAGCGGGAAAGGATAGCCCTGGTCCTCAGGACTTAAGTAAAGGTTCTAACGCTGCCGTAGCTCAACACTCTGCTTCCGCTGCACTGGTCGGTGCGCAAATGAACTCTCTCGTTAAACGTTTAGGCGAACTACGAATGGGTAAAGATAACGGAGGTCTTTGGACTCGTGGCTTTACCAAGGAACAACACATCGACACGGGCTCTAGTCGCGCTTTCCAGCAGCAAATTAGCGGTTTTGAAATCGGTGCTGATAAGCAACTGCCCTTCTACGATGGGAATCTTTACATCGGCGGGATGGTGGGTAAAGGTGAAAGTCGGCAGAGTTTTGGTGAGGGTAGCAAAGGCACTATCGACAGCGCCATGCTTGGCGGGTATGCAACGTACCTGGACCGTAGCGGGGTTTATGTGGATAGCGTGCTAAAATACACTCACCTGAACAACAAAGTTGAAGTCGCCAGCAATCTTGGGGAAAAAGTCGATGCAAAATTCAAAAACCATGCTGTCAGCATTGACGTGGAAGTAGGCAAGCATATTGATATTGCTAAAGGATGGTTCGTAGAACCTCAGGTTGAGTTACAAGCTATTCGTGTCGCCGGTGCGAATTATACCGCCAGCAACGACTTGAAAGTTGAACAGGATGGGGTTACTTCTATCCAGAGCCGCTTGGGCAGTCTTTTTGGGCGCAATATGAAGTTAGACAACGGTATGACTTTGCAACCTTATGCTAAAGCGTCCTGGATTACTGAGCACGCTGGCGATAGCCGTGTAAGGGTCAACGATATACATCTCTCGAGTAAATTGCCGGGCTCGCGTGCAGAAGTTGGTGGTGGCGTGATCTTGCTGACGGCTGAAAAGCACAAGTATTATATTGATGCTGAATATACTAAAGGAAGCGAAATTGAACAGCCTTACAGTGTCAATCTAGGGTATCGCTATACTTGGTAAATTTGGTGTGGTCAACACAAGCCAAACCACTAAGCGGCAAATATTTTTGGCGCTTAGTGGTTTTTTTTTGTGTCTCAAGTGTTAATTGGTTGTTATGTTTTAATATTGATATAGAGCTTATTGTTTGTTGGCGAAGTTGATGTGCATTACCCTTGGGATGGCGTGATAAATAATAATGCTCAAATTATTTGTTTGATATCTAGCGTTGTGGCGGAGCAAGAGGGTGATGGTTGCGCTGGTTGGAGCGTTCTTGACAGTAACCCACTAGCGTGAATTCGCTTGAAAAAGCTGTACGGCTTGCTACTTCGAAAGGTCAAGGAGTCTCCTGGCTCAATCGGAATTTATGATGTCGAAGTGTCGGTGAATGGAAGCCTCACGCGCGAACAAGCACTGCAGGAAGGTGAGTTGGTATTAGTCGCCGAGGACCATTCGATTAGTAGAAATTTGATTCAACAACAACTTAAGCTTCTTGGGTATGTCAGTGATTTTGTTAAAAAGGGCGTGGAAGTTATAAATGCTATCGAGAGGATTTCCTATGGATTGACTATCTCAGATTACCATGTGCCTAATCTCGATGGATTAGAGCTATTTAGAAATGTTCGTACAATTGAAGGGCATCGATTTTCGCATTAACGGCAAGCGTTACGGATGGCCAGGCTCTTGCTTGTACTGAGGCAGAAATGGATGACTATATTGGAAAATCGTTGGGGTTGGACGGACTGAGTGAACTGTTGCAACGGTTTTACCTAAGAGAACCTTAGGTTCCGGAGTTTCAGTTGAAATTTATTATCGCATGGAGGATGAGGTGAGCATTGGCTGTCTTTATATGTTTTATGGGGAGAATCGAAAGTTATAGTCATTCTTAATGCTGTATTGGATAGTTAGCAAGGTGAAATTTCTGAGTTTGAGAGCGCTAAGGCTAATTGTATGAAAGCGAACATGCTGTATAATCTGTCATCAGGGCTGAGTATTATTAAAGCGCTATTTCTGATGGAGGTGATAGTGGGGTTAGAGTTATCCCTAAGAGGTGGCGGGAGGAGCACAACGTGGATTTAGATGAGTTCAAAAGAAGAGTTCATGGTTTTTGTAGTTGTCTCCGCAGTAGGCTTGACTCGGCAGTCGGCTAGCAATTGTGCTGTTAAATGTAGTGGTCATTTTACTGACCATTCTGTAGGAGCAATGAGCTGCCAGCCTTTGCCATCAGCCAGTCGCAAGGCCTTATAAGCGACAGCTCAACATTGGCGGTCTTGGAAAAGGCCCAGCCAGCTAGAATCAGGGAAAGATTGGGAATGGATGTTTCAGAACTGACGCGCTGAGGATCGGTGACGTTTGAGAGCCGCCTCGGCGTAAAACGCGCCAATACCTGCGGATGTGGTGGTTTTTCCAACGCCACCTTTGAAGGATGCTACTGCCGCCACTTCATGTATAGATTGAATCGCCCCGGGGTTTCTAGACATGCTCCAGGCTCGCTGCGTAACGCTTTTCAAACTCTACCGGTGACAACTGATTGTTGAAACTGTGACGTCGTTTTGGGTTGTAAAACATCTCGATGTAATCGAACACATCATCCCGAGCATCCTGGCGTGTAGTGTATATTTTACGCTTGATCCGCTCCCGCTTTAGCAACTGGAAAAAGCTCTCCGCCACAGCGTTGTCGTGGCAGTTACCTCGACGACTCATGCTGGCCACCAGGTTGTTAGCTTTCAAGAAGCTTCGCCAGTCCGAGCTGCTGTACTGACTGCCTTGATCCGAGTGGATCATCACCTCTTGCTTCGGCTTACGTCTCCAAACCGCCATCAGCAACGCATCAATGGCTACGTCGCTGGTCATCTGCGGCTTCATTGACCAACCAATGATCTGGCGTGAAAACAGATCGAGCACCACAGCCAAATACAGCCAGCCTTCATAGGTTCGGATGTAGGTAATGTCGGTGACCCAGACTTTGTTGGGTTCTCTGACATCGAATTGGCGCTTCAGTAAGTTCGGTGAGGCAACGGCTGGTTTACCGCCATATTTTCCCGGCCTCCGTCGATACCCAGTCTGAGAACGTAAACCTTCAAGGCGCATCAACCTAGCCACCCGGTGACGGCCACAGCTCTCACCAACCTCTCGCAGGTCATCATGGATCTTGCGATAGCCATAAACGCCACCGCTTTCCAGCCAGGAGTGCTTGATCAAGCCGAGCAGTCGTTGATCGTCTTTGGCTCGTGCAGACTTTGGTTCGGATAGCCACGCGTAGTAGCCGCTGGGATGAACCTTGAGCGTCAGGCAAAGCTGTCGAATCGCGTAGTGACCCGCTTGCTGCTTAATAAAGGCGTACTTCAGCCGCACTCCTTGGCAAAGTACGCGGCGGCCTTTTTTAAGATGTCTCGCTCCTCCGTCACCCGTTTCAGCTCGGCACGTAGACGACGAACCTCAGCGCTCTGATCATCCTTCTCAACGCGCTGTTCCTGGGGCTTGGTGTAGCGCTTAACCCAGGCATAGAGGCTGTGCACGGACACACCCAATCGTGCAGCCACCTCCGAGACAGGAAGCTGCTTTTCGGTCACTTGCTTGACCGCCTGGATTTTGAATTCTTCGGGATAACGCTGGTTGCTCATGGCACCTCCTAATGGGCCTCATTTTAAGGCTTGGAGGTGTCTACGAAACTAGGGGCGATTCAGATGCCTCCAATGTGGGTTCATTAGAGGCTGCAATGACAGGGGACCGTTATTGCCTGTGGGGGTAGAGCCTTTCTAGGTGATCTTGAACCAACTGTCCTTGAGCCAATTGGTCCTGGCCAGTTCGATCACCTCGTCGCCACGCCCGCTCATCACCGCCTTGAGCATGTACAGGCTGAAGCCCTTGGCCTGTTCCAGCTTGATGGCCGGCGGCATGGCCAGTTCCTGGGTGGCGGTGACCACGTCCACCAGCACCGGGCCGTCATGGGCCAGGGCGGTGCGCAGGGCGCCTTCCAGTTCTTCGGAGTTTTCCACCCGCAGGCCGAGAATGCCCATGGCGTTGGCCATGGCGGCAAAGTCCGGGTTGTGCAGGTCGGTGCCGGTGTCCAGGTAGCCGGCGGACTTCATTTCCATGGCCACGAAGCCCAGGGAGGCGTTGTCGTAGACCACGATCTTCACCGGCAGCTTGAGCTGGGCCAGGGAGATGAAGTCGCCCATCAGCATGCTGAAGCCGCCATCGCCGGACAGCGAGATCACCTGGCGCTGGGGGAAGGCGGCCTGGGCGCCCATGGCCTGGGGCATGGCGTTGGCCATGGAGCCGTGGTTGAAAGAGCCCAGCAGGCGCCGCTGGCCGTTCATTTTCAGGTAGCGCGCGGCCCACACCGTGGGGGTGCCGACGTCGGCAGTGAAAATGGCGTCTTGGTCTGCCAGTTCGCTGAGCAGCCGGGTCAGGTACTGCGGGTGGATCGGCCGGCCAGCGGGCGAGGGCTGGGCCAGGTCGTCCAGGCCCTGGCGCGCCTTGGCGTAGTGCTTGAGGGATTCTTCGAGAAAGCGGCGGTCGCCCTTATAGGGCAGACGCGGCAGCAGTGCGGCGAGGGTTTCGCCGACATCGGCGGCGATCCCCAGGTCCAGTGGCACTCGCCGGCCCAGGGCCTGGGGGTTGCGGTCGATCTGTATGACGCAGGCGTCGCTGGGGTAGAACTGGCGATAGGGAAAGTCGGTGCCGAGCATCACCAGGGTGTCGCAGTTGAGCATGGCGTGGTAGCCGGAGCTGAAGCCGATCAGGCCGGTCATGCCGACGTCGAAGGGGTTGTCCCACTCCACATGCTCTTTGCCGCGCAAGGCATGCACCACCGGTGCGCCGAGGGCATCGGCCAGGGCCACCACCTGATCGTGGGCGCCGGCGCAGCCGCTGCCGCAGAGCAGGGTCACGGCCTTGCTCTGGCTCAGCAGTTCCACCAGCTTGTCCAGGTCGTGGGGGGCGGGCAGGGTGCGCGGTGCGTGCAGGGCCGGCCATGGCTTGCTGGCGGCGGGCACCTGTTGCAGGGCCACGTCGCCGGGGATCACCACCACCGCCACGCCGCGGTTGAGGATCGCGCTGCGCATGGCCCGGTGCAGCACCTCGGGCATCTGCGCCGGGTTGCTCACCAGTTCGACGAAGTGGCTGCACTCCTTGAACAGCTCCTGAGGGTGGGTTTCCTGAAAATAGTCGAGGCCGATCTCCGAGGAGGGGATCTGTGCGGCGATGGCCAGTACCGGCACATGGTTGCGGTGACAGTCGAACAGGCCATTGATCAGGTGCAGGTTGCCCGGCCCGCAACTGCCGGCGCACACCGCCAGTTGCCCGGTGGCGGCGGCTTCGGCGCCGGCGGCAAAGGCGGCCACCTCTTCGTGGCGCACATGCATCCACTCGATGGTCTGCATGCTGTGCAGAGCGTCGGTGAGGCCGTTGAGGCTGTCGCCGGTCAGCCCCCAGATACGCTTGACCCCGGCCTGTTCAAGGGTGGTTGCCAGTTGCTGGGCGATGGTGATGTTCGCCATGAAGAGCTCCTGCGGTCCGCTTAAGAAGTCGTGCAATCAAAAGAGGACAACAGGCGAGGGCGGATGATTCCGTGAAATCTTGCAGGCCCTGCCGCGGTGTGGCGACAGGGGCTGGTGTTCAGGCGAAGCGTGCCGGTCGGCAGGCGGCCAGTTCGGCGCAGGTTTGCCCGTGCAGCAGTTCCTGGCTGATCAGGCGCGCCACCGTGGGGGCCAGGGTCACGCCGGCGTGCATCACCGCCAGGTACAGGCCCTGGTAGCGGGTGCTGGGGCCGATGATCGGCAGTTGGTCCCCGGGCATCGGCCGCAGGCCGACTTCCACGCCGCGCAAGGTGATGGCCTGGGCGCCACGGAACAGCTGGCGGATGCTGGCCAGGGCCTGTTGCGCGATGGCCTCGGGCCCCAGTGGACCCTGGGCATCGATATAGTCCTCGGCCAGCAGCAGGCTGCCGTCCGCCGCTTCGCGGATTTCCAGCTGGCTGTTGGAGACCAGGGTCTTGACCAGGCCCGGTGGCGCATTGACGCGGATCAGGATCGACGGCGAGGCCTGCACCGGCAACTGAATACCCAGGGGCGCGAGCAGGGCCGGGGTGGCGCAGCCGCTGGCGAGCAGCACCTGGTCGGCACGGTGGAGCCCGGCGGCGGTGTTTACCCCGAGTACCCGCTGGCCTTCGACCCGCAAGCCAAGTACCCGGGTCTGGTCGAACACCCGGGCGCCGTGGGTGCAGGCCGCATCGAGCAGGGTGCGGGTGGCGGCCACCGGGTCCAGGCTGCCTTCGCCGGGTGCATAGCGGGCACGCTCCGGCAGCACTTGCAGGTGGGGTTCCAGTTGGGCAACGCCGGCCCGGTCCAGCCACCGGGTCGAGGCCTCGGCGGTTGGCTCGTCGGTATCTGGCGCTTGCTGGTCGGCCGCGCCGTAGGTCAGCGCGCCGGACCAGCGGATCTGCAAGGCCGGCAGTTCGTGCTGCAGGCGGCGGTAGTCTGCCAGCGCCTGGGCCCGCAGGGCGCGGGCGGCTGCCGGGAACTCGCCGTGAGGGTTGATCCAGGCAAAGGAATGGCGGGTGACGCCCGAGCCCGGGCTGTCCTGTTCCAGCACGGTCACCTGCGCGCCCTGGCGGGCCAGGTGGTAGGCAATGGCGGCGCCGACAATCCCGGCGCCCACCACGATCACGCTTGAAGGCTTCACGCTCACCTCGTTATCCATTCAATGGGGCGTTGCGAAGGGCGCACCTTAACCGTGGCGGATTGCCCCAGCAATTGAACGAGTGTTGTGAAATTGCAAGCGGGCGGGCCAGGACCGCTGCCGCAGGCGCGGCAGCGGTTTGTGCAGTGCCTGGGCTATTGCAGCTTCAGCGTCAGCCCCGACGCCTGGGGCAGTGGATTGCGCATCAGCCGGCCCACCACCAGGGCGCCGAGCAGGGCGAGCATCCCGGCCACCGTCAGCACCAGGCCGAAACCACCGACAAAGGCCTGCCGGGCCAGGGGCTCGACCAGGGCCCGGGCATCGGGCGGCAAGCCGGCCATCGCGCCCTGCATGTCCCCGGCCACCACCCGTGAGGCAATCTCCGGTGCCTGCTCCAGCCAGTGCCCGGGCACGGCGTGCAGGCTGCCCTGCAAGAGCTGCTGGGTATGGCTGGCCAGCAGCGCACCGAACACCCCTATGGCCAGCATGATGGCGCTAAAGCGCATGGTGGTGCTCATGCCCGAGGCCATGCCGGTGCGCTCCCGGGGCACGCAGGCCATGATGTTTTTCTGCGTGTCGCCATTGAGCAAGCCGGCCCCGGCGCCGGTCACGGCGATTGCCAGGGCGAAGTTCAGGTAGCCCCCGGCGTGTACCGCCCAGGCGCTGAGCAGGTTGCCGCAGCCCACCAGGGTCAGCCCTGCGGCCATCAGCGTGGCCGGCGCATAGCGCCCGGCCAGGCGTGCGCCGATCCGCGGGCAGATGAGCATGGTCAGGGCGAAGGGCAGCATGCCCAGGCCCGAGGCGATGGCCGAGAAGCCCAGGCCGTTCTGCAGGTAGAAGGGCAGCAGCGTCATCATCACCTGGGCACAGCCGGCGTAGGCGAACATGCCCAGCAGGGCGCCGATGAAGCGCGGGTGGCGGAACAGTTGCAGGTCCACCATGGGCCGGCTTTGCAGCCGCTCGATCAGCACGAACAACCCCAGCAGCGCCACGCCTGCCAGCAGGCGGGTGGTGGTGGCCGGGTGGCTCCAGCCGATGCGGTTGGCCTCGATCAGGCCCCAGATCAGGCACAGCAGGCTGGCGCTGAAGGCCAGGCTGCCCCAGGGGTCGAGGCGCGCCGCCTGGGTATCCCGGGATTCCGGCACGTTGCGCAGCACACTCCACAGCAGCAGCGCACCCACCGGCAGGTTGAAGTAGAAGATCCAGCGCCAGCCGAAGTACTCGGTGATCAGCCCGCCGACCGTGGGCGCGGCAGTCATGGCCATGCCCATGCAGGCACCCCAGAAGGCCCAGGCCTTGGCCCGTTCCACTTCGTCGTGGAAGGTATGGCCGATGGAGGCCAGGGCCGAGGTCAGCAGCAGCGCCGCGCCCACCCCCTTGAGCGCCCGGGCGATGTCCAGCAGCAGGGCGTTGGGCGCTGCGCCGCAGCCCAGGGAGGCGAGGATGAACAGGCCCAGGCCGCAGAGCAGGGTGCGCTTGCGGCCGAAGCGGTCGGCCAGGCTGCCGGCGGGCAGCAGCAGGGCGGCGAAGGCCAGCATGTAGGCGCTGACCACCCACTCGATATCGGCGAAGTTGGCCCCCAGGTCACGGGCGATGCTCGGCAGCGCCACGGCGACGATGTTGGTGTCCAGAACGATCAGCGAACAGACCCCGGAGGCGGTGAGCAGGGTCAGGCGCGGGTTGACGGAGCGGTTCATTGCGTGGCCTGCCGACTGAGGGTGGCGAGGGCCGCCAGGGCGATTTCATCGTCGTGGGCCGGGGTGTCGGCACTGACCCCGATGGCGCCGATCACCTGGCCGTCGACGATGATCGGCTGGGCGCCTTTCATCATCACCAGGCCGGTGCTGAGGGCTGCGGGGCGGCCGCCATTGACGGCGTTTTCCAGATACCCGGAGGGCCGCTTGAACAGCGCCGAGGTGCGTGCCTTGCCCTGGGCCAGCTCGACTCCGGCCACCACTGGGGCGCCGTCCATGCGCGCGCCGAGTATCGGCCAGCCGCCGTCGTCGACGATTGCCACGGAGCAGGGCCAGCCCTTGGCCTGGGCAGTTTGCTGGGCGGCCCTGAGCAGGCGCTGGGCGTTGTCCAGGGTAAGGATTGCCTTGTGAGCAACGACGGGGCGGCTGTCCTCGGCTGCAGCGGTCTGCAGCACGCAGCAGGTGATCATTGCCAGAAACAGGGGTTTGACGCGCATGGCTGAGGCTCTCTACTGTGAAGGTTCGTTCAGCTTATCCCGGCCTTTCGCGGTCTTTGTTAGCCGCTGGCGACCAGTTCATTACCTTTGAGCTAATGCCCATCATGGAAATTCGTCACTTTCGCTACTTCCTAGCGGTGGCCCGGCAGCGCAATTTCACCCGCGCCGCCGAGCAATTGGGGATTGCCCCGCCCACCCTGAGCCGGCAGATCCAGGACATGGAGAACACCCTTGGCACCCGGCTGTTCCTGCGCCAGCAACGCGAGGTCAGCCTGACCGAGGCCGGCGCCACCCTGCTGCTGGAAGCCGAGGCCACGGTGCGCCAGTTCGAGTTTGCCCAGCGCAATGCCCAGCGTGCCGGGCGCGGCGAGATCGGCCATATCGAACTGGGCTATGTGGCCTCGGCGGTGTATTGCGGGCTGTTGCAGAAACAGGTGCAGGGCTTTGGCCGCGACTGCCCGGACGTCAGCCTCAACGTGCGGGAGTGCCCGATGGCGACGCTGCCGGCGCGGATTGCCGATGGTCGCCTGGACGTGGGCTACATTCGCTCGCCCATGACATTGCCGGAAGGGGTCGAGGCCGTTCGCCTGGACGCCGAGGGCTTTGTCCTGGCGCTGTCCGATGAATCCTGGCTGTGCCGCCTGCCGCAGATCGCCTCCGAACACCTGCTCAATGAAACCTTCATTCTTCCGGAGCAGATCAGCGGCACCTTGCAGGTGGCGGCCCAGGGTGCCTACGCCCCCAAGCTGGGCCCCCAGCCCGGCGGCCTGGTGGCGGTACTGGCCCTGGTGTCCCTGGGGCAGGGCGTGGCAGTGGTGCCGGAGTCGGTGGTGGGCCACATCAGCCTGCCCCATGTGCTGTACCGGCCGATTGGCGGCAGCTCGGCGACGTCCTGGCTGTCGCTGATCCACCGGCGTTTCGAGCAGGCACCGGCGGTGGTGCGCTACATCGAGCAGGTACGGCGCGAGTACCGCGGCAAAGCCTGATGGGGCATGTTCAAGCGATGGCCCGGGTCGCATAATCCCCGGGCCATTCCTTTCGCTTCAGGAGCTGCGTCTTCGATGATCGACCACCTTGACCACCTGGTACTGACCACCATCGACCCGATTGCCGCCGAGGATTTCTACGTCCGCGTGCTGGGCATGCAACTGGAAACCTTTGCCGGCGGGCGCAAGGCCTTCAAGTACGGCAACCAGAAGATCAACCTGCATGTGCGCGGCCAGGAGTTCGAACCCAAGGCCCACCTGCCGGTGCCGGGGGCGCTGGATTTGTGCTTCATCGCCAGCGTGCCCCTGGACCAGGTGATTGCCCATCTGCAACAGGCCAATTGGCCGATCATCGAAGGGCCGGTGCCGCGCACCGGCGCCACCGGCCCGATCCGTTCGGTGTACCTGCGGGACCCGGACCTGAACCTGATCGAGATTTCCGAGCAGTTGTAACGGTGCCGGCCTGCGTCAGAGACGCGGGCCGGATAAAATCTTGTAATGATTTCCCGCTGGGGAATCGGCTCGCCCTCCCTGTAATCTCCAAGTCCGTTTTTTCCTTCAGGACTTGCATGAACACGCTCTCGGAGCCCCCCAGTCGGCGCTCTTTCCTCGCTTTGCCCCATGACTTCTCGCGCCATCCGGCGGCCCTGAGCCCCAGACGCTCAGGCAGCCATTCTCCCGGTTGCACTTGCCTGGCACTTGCCACTTCCTGCCTTTATCCGCCCGTACCCGAGGTTTTGCAGCCCCTGCACCTTGGCGCTGCGTCGCGCCTGGCCGTTTGAATTTTCCGGAGCACTTGAGTCGTCGTTATGGAATGGATCGCAGACCCCACGGCCTGGCTTGGCCTTTTGACCCTGATCGTCCTGGAGCTGGTGCTGGGCATCGACAACCTGGTGTTTATCGCCATCCTCGCGGACAAGCTGCCGCCCGAGCAGCGCGACCGTGCGCGGATCATCGGCCTGTCCCTGGCGTTGTTGATGCGCCTGGGCCTGCTGGCCAGCATCTCGTGGATGGTGACCCTGACCCAGCCGCTGTTCGAGGTCTTCGAGCACAGCTTCTCGGGGCGTGACCTGATCATGCTGTTCGGTGGTGTGTTCCTGCTGTTCAAGGCCACCATGGAGTTGCATGAACGCCTGGAGGGCCATGTCAGCCAGCGCGCCGGCAGTACCACTTACGCCTTGTTCTGGCCGATCGTGGCGCAGATCGTGGTGCTCGATGCGGTGTTCTCCCTGGACGCGGTGATCACCGCGGTGGGCATGGTCGAGCACCTGTCGGTGATGATGATCGCGGTGGTGGTGTCCATCGGCGTGATGATCGTCGCCAGCAAGCCGCTGACTCGTTTCGTCAACGCGCACCCGACGGTGATCATGCTGTGCCTGGGCTTCTTGATGATGATCGGCTTCAGCCTGACCGCCGAAGGCTTGGGTTTCCATATTCCCAAGGGTTACCTGTATGCGGCCATCGGCTTCTCGATCCTGATCGAGGTGTTCAACCAGATCGCCCGGGCCCGGCGCAAGAAATCCATGCAGGGCCTGCGGCCGATGCGCGAGCGCACGGCCTATGCGGTGATGCGCCTGCTGGGTGGGCGCAGGCTGGCGGCGGAAGAAGTGGGCGAGGAAATTGCCGACTTGCTGGAAACTGATGAGGCCCCCAGCAGCGAGCTGTTCGACCGCCGTGAGCGGGTGATGATCAGTGGTGTGCTGCAATTGGCGGAGCGGCCGATCCGCAGCCTGATGACGGTGCGTGCCGAGGTCGACTGCATCGACCTTACGGACAGCCCGGAGAGTATTCGTACCAAGCTGATGCATTCTTCGTACTCGCGCCTGCCGCTGATTCGCGATGGCGCGGTGGATGAGCCTTTGGGCTTCGTGCACAAAAAGGAACTGCTCAAGGAGTACCTGGCGGGCAGCGAGCCGAACCTTGAGCATCTGGCGCGCAAGACCATCAACCTGCTGGACAGCTTTTCGATCCTCAACGCCCTGGAACAGATGCGCCAGGCGTCCACTCACATTGCCTTTGTGATCAACGAATTCGGTGACTTCATGGGCATCCTGACCATGACCGACATTCTCGAATCCATTGCCGGCGAGCTGCCGGATGCCAGCGAGATCGAAGGCCCGGATGTGATCGAAGAAGAGGGCGCGTTCCTGGTCAATGGTGCGCTGAACCTGCCTCAGGTACGCCAGCGGACCGGCTTCGGCGCTGAACCTGCCTCAGGTACGCCAGCGGACCGGCTTCGGCGCTGAACCCACCGAGGACTACCAGACCCTGGCCGGTCTGGTGATGAGCCTGCTGGACCGCCTGCCGGTCAAGGGCGATCGGGTGGAGTGGGCAGGCTGGAGCCTGCAGGTCAGGGCAGTGGAAGAGCGCCGGGTAACCCAGGTGCTGCTGTCGCGCAGGAGCGTGGCCTGACGCCGGGGCCTCTTCGCTGGCAAGCCAGCTCCTACGCGGGTGGTGCGGGCCTGCCGGCTGGATGGAAGGTGTAGCGATCCTTGCCGCCGTGCTTGGATTCGTACAGCGCCTGGTCGGCCTTGATCAGGGCCTGGTTCAGGGTTTCGCCAGGCTCGACCCGGGCCAGGCCCATGCTGATGGTCACTGGATGCCGGGTCGGCTGGTCGCGCACCACCTGGCACAGCCGCGCGGCCAGCGCCTCCACATCCGCGCGGGGCACGTCGGCCAGGTAGATGGCGAACTCCTCGCCGCCCAGGCGGGCATAGTCGAAATCCCTCATCACTCCCTTGATATCGGCGGCGATGCGCTTGAGCACTTCGTCGCCGATGTCATGCCCGTGCACATCGTTGACCTTCTTGAAGTTGTCGATGTCGACCATCGCCAGGTAATCGTCGTGCTCCCGGGGCAGAGCCTGCAGGCGCTGGCCGGCGCGGGCCATGAACGAGCGGCGGTTGGGGATCTCGGTGAGGGTGTCGAGGTAGGCCTGGTCCAGCAGCAACTTGGACATGATGTAGTTGTGCAGCCGGGCCCGGCGCAGGGTGATGTAGCTGTAGAGGGTCAATGCGCTGAGAAACAGCGCGTACACCAGCACCAGCAGCCCCTTGAGTTCCTGCAGGGTGGTGCTGGTGCGCCAGAACGGATTGAGCACCAGCCAGGTGATGAAGATGGCGCTGACGAACGACCAGCGTCGCAGAGGCATCACCGAGGCGCCGTATAGCATGCTCGACGCCCCGAGAATCAGCCAGACCGGGCGCTGGTCGATGGGCAACCCCTCGATCACCAGGCGTACGCCGATGGTGATGGTCAGCACGAACAGCAGGTTGACCCACTGGAAGTGCCGGTCCTGGCGGGTGAAGCCGAGGATGATGGTGGTGAAAGACAGAATGCTCAGAAAGACCATCGAATAGGCGGTGAAGCCCTGCTGCCCGGGAAAGCTGACGATCAGGTCGAAGATCAGCCAGATCAGGATGCTGGCGGTGTAGATCAGGACGCAGAAGCTGCGCAGGCGTTCGAAATCATGTTGCGCGAATTCAAGCTTCAAGGCCGCCGGAGCGGCCTGTTTGAGCACTTGTTCTTCAAGGGTTCTGAACATCGCGGGCCTTGGATGTGAGCTGATGATCCAGCAGCGGCTTGCCCCAGGGGCGATAGCGCAGGGAGAACACCGCGCCGGGGTTGGAGGGGGCGCGACGATCCGCTGCTTGAAAGTGTAGGTCGTCCAGTTCAATCGGCAGGTACCTGCCAGTGACCGGTAGCTTCCAGTTCTCGCACAGAGTGTGAAGCCATATGGCCAACTGGACGTTTTGCGACTGCGGGCTGCGGAGGCTGCCCGGGCTCATGCCGGAGTACGGGGGGCTTGGGCCTCCAGCCAGGTGCACAGGCGGCGGGCGATGTGTTCGCTGGCGCGGCCGTCACCGTAGGGGCTGTACACGCGGCTCATGCGGGCATGCAGCTGTGCATCGTCCAGCAGTTCGCTGGCGTGGTGCACGATGCGCTCGCGATCGGTGCCCACCAGCAGCACGGTGCCGCCTTCCAGCACCGACGGCCGTTCGGTGACCTCGCGCAGTACCAGCAAGGGCTTGCCGATGGCCGGGGCCTCTTCCTGGACACCGCCGGAGTCGCTGAGGATGAAGTGCGAACGTCCCATCAGCCAGACAAAATGCTGATAGTCCTGGGGCGCTACCAGGTAGATGTTCGGCTTGTTCGAGAGCAGGCCGTACACCGCGTTCTGCACCTGGGGGTTGAGGTGTACCGGGTACACGAACTGCACGTCCGGGTAGCGCTCGGCCAGGGTTGCCAGGGCTTCGCAGATATCGCGGAAACCGTCACCGAAGTTCTCCCGGCGGTGGCCGGTGATCAGCACCATGCGCCGGCTGTCGTCGAGCACCGCCAGGGGCGAGTTGGCCGCGGGGCGCCAGTGGGTGTGCTTCTGCCGGTTGCGCATCCACAGTAGCGCGTCGATCACCGTGTTGCCGGTGACCTCGATGTTTTCAGCGGGCACGTTTTCCCGCAGCAGGTTGGTTGCGGACCTGGCGGTCGGGGTGAAGTGCAGGTCGGCGATGACCCCGGTCAGGCGCCGGTTGGCTTCTTCGGGCCAGGGTGCCTGGAGGTTGCCAGTGCGCAGGCCGGCCTCGACGTGGCCAATGGGCAACTGCCGGTTGAAGGCGGCGAGGGCGGCGATAAAACTGGTGGTGGTGTCGCCATGGACCAGCACGATGTCCGGTTTCAGGCGCTCGTAGCTGGTGTCCAGGTGGATCAGCAGTTGCTGCGACAAGCCGTTGAGGGTCTGGCCCTGGGTCATCACTTGCAGGTCCACATCGACCTCGAGCTCAAAGGCGTCGAGTACCTGTTTGAGCATTTCCCGGTGCTGGCCGGTGGAACAGATGTGCAGCTCGATACCTGGCCAGTGCCTTAGAACCCGAGCCAGTGGTGCCATCTTGATCGCCTCAGGACGTGTACCGAAAACCATCATGACCTTGAACGACATGGACCCCTCCCTGGGATTGTGAAAACCGGACCTGGCGTTGAGATCAAAGCAGTGAGAATCACTCTTGTCCAACCAGGAGTGCAGGCGCTGATAGCGCTCAGGTTCGCGGTTTAGCGGGAAAAGGGGGCTTGCATTGATCCGGAGGCAGCAGGTTTCTTGGCGGGAAGAAAACACTGGGCGCAATGCAAGATGATGTTGCGCAGTTCGGCTGCCCGTTAAGAAGAGTCAGGCTGATTTAAGCCATTAAATTGACGCCAATACCATTTGTCGGGAGGCTTTTAATCAGGCTTAGAGTCTCGTGTCAAAATGACGTCGCGCGCTGCTAGAATGCGCGCCATGACTCACCCCGAGAGTGAGTGTGTTGATGACTGCCTGGTTCGTGGAGTGATGCTGTGGGTCGTGCTTTAGCGGTGTATGTAGTGGGGATGGCCCTGGTGCTGGCGTGTTTTGCCTGGGCAATGGTGACGCTCTACAGCTGAGCGCCGGCGGCGCTCGAGCTTTCCCGGGCAGTGTTCATCGGCCCTTCAATGTTGTTTGCCCAGGCCCATGAGCAGCAGGGCCTGGTCCAGTCATTCAGCCTGGGATCGACTGCCGTCCAGGCGTGCCCAGCGCTGCTGCAATCGTCCCAGCCAGGCCTTGTGCCGCGGGCAGATCCCGTTCGGCTGCCTGAGCCTGGAACCAGTTCAATACGGTTTCGCAGGCCGGATGCGCGGCGCCGCTGTCGCGTAGCCACAGGGCATAGACCCCGCCGGTCTTGAGCGCCTGGCCAAAGGGGATCAGCAGGCTGCCCCGGGCAATCGAGTCCTGGGCCAGGATCAGGTCCGTCATGGCCACCCCCAGCCCCCGGGCTGCGGCGTCCAGGGCCAGGTCGTCGAGGTTGAACAGCAGGTGCTTGTAGCTGTGGGGCGTCTGGTCGTCCTGGGCCTGCAGCCAGGCGGTCCATTCCTGGCGGCTGGTAGAGCCGTGGATCAGCGCGTGCCCGGCCAGTTCCTCCAGGGAGCGCGGCGGCCATTGCCCGTCACTGAGCGTTGGGGCACACACCGGTACCAGGTATTCGTCGAACAGCGGGGTCAGCGGCCGCTCGTCCAGGCCTTCCGGCAGGTACAGCACATAGGCGTCGCAATCGCCGCCGGGGTCTACCGTGGCTCCGCCCACGGTCTCGATCGACAGGCACAGCCCGGGGTTGGCGGCGTAGAAACCGCTGAGCCGCGGCAGCAACCAGCGCACCGCCAGGGAGACAAAGATGCGGATGCGAAACGGCCGGTCCAGGGGCGCCGGGGCCAGGCGTTCCTGCAGGGAGCCGAGGGACCTCAGGACTTGAGTGGCCACCGTGCAGACATCGCGCCCCTGTTCGGTCAGCGAGACCCTTCGGCTGCTGCGCTCGAACAGGCTGACCCCATAGTGCTCCTCCAGTTGCTGGATCTGCCGGCTCACCGCGCTCTGGGTCAGGTGCAGGCGCGCCGCGGACTCGGTGAAGCTGTGGGTCTGGGCCACGCTGACCAGGGTCTGCAGGGCCTGCAACGAGGGCAGTCGAAGAGGGTTATCCATGCGTTTTCCGAATAGATGGATGAATTAATAACGTTCGAAATAAAGCCGTCACATCCATAGATTGTAGGCGTGTGGCGCCGGGTTGAGTGTTCTGTTGAATGCTCCGGGCGCATGGATTGTGCAGGAGTGACAGGCTTTGAACAATGTATGTGGCTGGATCGCCCTGGCAGGGCAGACTTCCCCGCGGCCAACCCTCAAGGGCCTACAGAAAGCCGACTGGCTGATCATTGGCGGTGGCATCACCGGCCTCTCGGCGGCCCATGCCCTGGCGCGGATGTTGCCCCAGCAACGCATCGTCCTGCTGGATCGCCAGCGGGCGGCCCAGGGGGCTTCGGCGCGCAACTCGGGGTTTGTGGTCAGCCATGAATTGCCCGGCGCCGATGAGTTGCTGGGGCGGCCCGGCCACTCGGCCTATCAGCTTGCCTGCGGCATCGGCATCGCTGCCGGTGAAGAGGTGCGCCGGCGCATTGACGAGTTGGGCATCGAGTGCGAGTTCGACGCTGGCGGCTATCACTTCGCCGTGCACCAGGGGCAGCACTTGCAGGACAGCGGCGCCCGAGTCGCTACCCTGAATGCCGCGGGCGCCCAGGCCCAGTACCTGGAAGGCGCGGCCTTGCAGCAGCGCCTGGGCAGTGGCTTCTACCAGCGGGCCATCCACTGCGCCGGTGGCAACGCGCTGCTGCAGCCGGCCAAATACGTCAAGGGCCTGCTGGAGCGCCTGCCGGAGCGGGTGGAGGTGTTCGAGAACAGCCCGGTGCAGGACCTGCAGCCTCTGCCGGGCCGGGGCTGGCGGGCGGTGACCGGGGAGGGCGAGATCCAGGCGCCCCAGGTGCTGGCCTGTGTCGGTGCCTTTCTGCCCCGGCTCGGAGTCCGGCACAGCCGCACCTTCCCCCTGGAGCTGAGCGCCAGTATCACCCAGCCCCTGCAGGAAGATCACTGGCAGCGGCTGCTGGATGAGCAGGGCTGGGGCGTGCTCTCCACCTTGCCCGGGGCGGCCACGGTGCGCCTGTTGCCCGGGCGCCGCCTGCTGATGCGCAACACCGTCGAGTATCGCCAGCGCGATCTCGGCCCGGCGCAGTTGGCGGTGCGCCGCCAGGAACACCTGCGGGGCCTGCAAAAGCGCTTTCCCGGCATTACCGATACCGACCTGCAATACACCTGGACCGGGCACCTGAGCGGCACCCGTTCCGGCGAGCCGTACTTCAGCCGGGTCGCCGAAGGCCTGCACGCGGTGGCCGGCTGCAACGGCTCGGGGGTGGCGCGGGGCACCCTGTGGGGCCGGCTGCTGGTGGAAATGGCCGCCGGCTGCGACTCCTCGCTGCTGCGGGACGTGCTGTCCCAGGCCCGGCCCGGCTACCTGCCACCCCGACCGTTTTTCGACATTGGAGCAAGCTTGCGCATGGGCTGGGAAGTGCAGCGCGCGCGACACGAACGTTAACCGTCGCGGCGAATGAAACGCCGCAATAATAAGAGCACAGAGGGCGGCAACATGATCAATCGCACCACTACGGCACTTTTATCCCTGGCCTTGTGCGCCGCAAGCGTCCAGGCGGCCGAGACCGTGAGCATCGCCAACTGGAGCGGCTATATCGCTCCGGACACCCTGGCCCAGTTCACCCAGCGCACCGCAATCCAGACTACCTACGACGTGATCGACAGCAACGAGACCACCGAGGCCAAGCTGATGACCGGCGGCAGCGGCTATGACCTGGCCAGCCCGTCCAACCACTTTCTGCCGCGGCTGATCCAGGCCGGGGCGATCCAGCCCCTGGATCGCAGCAAGCTGCCCAACTGGAACAACCTCGATCCCAAGCTGATGAAGCTGCTGGAAACCAGCGACCCGGGCAATAGGTACGGCATTCCCTATATGTGGGTGACCGTGGGCATCGGCTACAACGTCGACAAGATCAAGGCGATCTTCGGCGACACCGATGTCACCCAGTCCTGGCAGCTGCTGTTCAAGCCGGAGAACATCCAGAAGCTCAAGCAGTGCGGCGTGGCCTTTCTCGACAACCCGACGCAGATGGTGCCCATCACCCTCAATGCCCTGGGCCTGGCCCCCCACAGCGAACAGCCGGCGGACCTGAAAAAGGCCGAAGCGGCGCTGCAGGCGATCCGCCCCTCGATCCTCTACTTCCACCAGGCCAAGTACGTCAGCGACCTGGCCAACGGCAACATCTGCGTGGCCGTGGGTTTCAGCGGCGACGTGCTGCAAGCCATGGCCACCGCGCAGCAGGCAAAAAACGGCGTGAACCTCGGCTACAGCATTCCCAGGGAAGGCTCCACCGTGGCCATGGACATGGTGGTGATTCCCAGGAACGCCCCGCACCTGGACAACGCCTATGCCTACCTGAACTACCTGCTGGACCCCAAGGTGATCGCCAACATCCGCAACTTCGTGCAGTACGCCAACGGCAATGCGGCGTCCTTGCCCTACATCGAACCGCAGTTGCGCAGCAACCCGGCGGCCTACCCGCCGCAGTCGGTGCTCGATACGCTGTTCCCGATCAAGACCATGACCCCGGCCGGCATGCGCCTGAGCACTCGCCTGTGGACCCGGGTCGTCAGCGGCACATGAGGAGCACGGCATGATTGCAAGTCAGCAACAACGCGGCCACGCCGTGGTGGTGGGGGCCGGGGTGGTGGGCCTGGCCAGCGCCCTGTGGCTGCAGCGCCTGGGCTGGCGGGTGACCCTGCTGGACCGCCAGCCGCCGGGCAGCGGCACTTCCTTCGGCAATGCCTGTACCTTCGCCACCTATGCCGTGGAGCCAGTGGCAACCCCCGGCATCTGGCGCCAGGCCCCGGGCATGCTGTTGCGGCGCGACAGCCCGCTGGCGATCCGCCCGGGTTACCTGCCACGGATCGCCCCCTGGCTATGGCGCTTTTTGCAAAGCTCCAGCGAGCCGCGGGTCAAGGCCATCAGTCATGATCTGCACAGCCTGCTCAAGCCCTGCATGGGCGCCTGGCAGGCGTTGTTCGACGATGCCGGGGCCAACGACCTGGTGCGCCATGACGGCTCGCTGTACATCTTCGAGGCCCACGAGCGGCAGAGCGCTATCGACATGCTGGCCTATCACCAGGGGTTCGAGGTGCCCATGCGCCTGGTGCAAGGGCCGGAGCTACGGGCCATGGAGCCGGCCCTCAACGCCCGTGCGGCCCTGGCGCTGGAACTGCCCCAGGTCAGCCGCACCCTCGATCCCTTCGCATTGAGCCAGCGCTTGCTGCGGTGCTTCATCGAGCGCGGCGGAGTGTTTCGCCGCGATGAGTTGCAGGGGGTCGAGCGCAGCGCCCAGGACGGCGAGCGGGTGCTTGCCCGCCTCGGCAGTGGCGAGCAACTGCCCGCCGAACGCCTGGTGTTGTGCAGCGGCGCCTGGTCCCGCCGCCTGGCGCAGAGCCTGGGGGACGAGATTCCCCTGGACACCGAGCGCGGTTATCACGTGCTGTTCGATCAGGCCGGCGGCTTGCTCAGCCGCCCGGTGTGCTGGGGCGCCGGCGGTTTCTACCTGACGCCCATGGCCCAAGGGCTGCGGGTGGCGGGCACGGTGGAATTCGGCGGCCTCGACGCCGCGCCGGACCCGCGCCGCTATCACTACCTGGCCCGGGCGGCGCGACGCTTCCTGACCCTGCACCACGAACCGGTTTCCCGGTGGATGGGCTTTCGTCCCTCGCTGCCGGACAGCAAGCCGGTGCTCGGCCAGTCGCGGCTGCTGCCCCAGGTGCACTACAACTTCGGCCACGGTCACGTTGGCCTGACCCTGGCCGCCATCAGTGGGCAACTGGTGGCGGAGCAGGCCAGCGGGCTGACCCCGAGCGTGAACCTGCAACCCTTCCTGGCGGGGCGTTTCCGCTAGTCACGCAGCCGCGGTGGTTATGGGGAAGGGAAACGGTCATGTTCATCTGCTACAACGGCTTTTTCCCTCGACAGACCTGCCCGGCGGCCGGAAAGGCGTCGGGGGACCTACGCTAGCCATGGACGCGCCCCTATGCGAAATGCACTTGTGCTGACCTCCCTGTTCCTGTGTGCCGGCGCAGCTTGCGCCGAAGACCCCGCCTCGGTACTGGGCCATGGCTTTGGTTCCCTGGGCTGCATCGACCTCAAGGACCCCGACAGCAAGGCCACCTGCGGCGCCCGCGCCCTGTCCAACGGCACCGGTTGCCACGGCCTGTCCAGCCAGGGCATGCGCGACAAATGCCTGGATGAAGCGCTGTACCCGCAAAGCAGCGCGAGCCGCAGCCGTACTGCGAAGGCGGCCCAACCAACGGCCCCGGTGCCCGCCCTGTCCAGCCAGCGCCTTGTTCAACCGCCTGCGCCCTTGTTGACGGAGGGCGAGGCGAAGCGATTGGAAGAGGTGTTGGGGGTCAATGGTTCCAGGCGCTGAGCTTGGCTATTGCACCACGGGCTTTTATGCTCCCGGTCCGGTGAATGCACTGACCGGCAGCGGGCTTGAGCATTGATGCCTGCTGATGCAGCGAACAAGGGCTCGCCTGTTATCCCTGATGCGGATGCGGTGCGCTGGAGGAGGTGACTCAATGGCCGGGCCGACTGTCAGGGTGCTTTTACCGCGCCAGATCGATGGCTTGCTCGAAAACCGGGTGCGGGCCTGTCTGGCCGCAATTGCGGATCAACCCTGGGCCGGTACGAGCTCGTTCTTCATTGGCGGTAGCCCCATGCTGTTTGGGATGGGGGCCGAATATCCAGGGGAGCTGGCGGAATATGCCGGGCTGGCCGGGCAACTGGGATGGCTCCCTGAAGGCATTCTGAGCCTGGCGGCCATGGATAAAGACCAGGCGGATCACCAGCGCCTAGGGCAGGCGGCGCTGACCTTGGCCCGTCACCTGGATGGTGTGCTGGCCTTCGGCGCCAGCATCCATGCCTACACCCGGGACAGCGAATTTCTGGCGGGGCTGGCGATCATCGAGCATGAGGGCGAGAGCATTTTCAGCGCTGCGGACTTTGCGGCATGGTTGGGCCACCGGGATTTTCGACTGGTGAAATAATCCACGGCTACACGCCCGCACTGCCGCCCACCCACTACCTTGCGTAGGCGCTGGCTTGCCAGCCAAGGCGTTCGGGAGATCGCCTTCGCCGGCAAGCCGGCTCCTACAGGGGAGGGTCAGGCTTGCTGGCGGTGCTCGGCGGCGTGCAGGCCCAGGTAGAAGGTCAGGTTGTCGTCGCTGATGCCCAGGGCGCCGAGAATCTGTGCCATGAAACTCACTGGAGCGCTGCCCGGGGCGGTGATCACGCGCTGGTCCGCTACCGCGTGGGGCACATCCTGGTAGTGCGCGGCGCCGGCATAACCCACCGCCAGCAGGTTGTCCGCCGAATTGGAGGTGTGCTTGAGCTGGTCCAGCACCCCGGCCCGGGCCAGTTCGCGGGTGCCGTCGCAGATGCCGGCGAGGACCAGCTTGCGTTCCTTGGCCGCGCGTAGCAGTTCGCGGATATCCGGCGCCTGGGGGCTTTGCCAGACCGTCCCGCCGCAGACCATCAAGAGGTCCACCTCATCCAGACGAATATCTTCCAACGCCAGGTCCGGGGTCACCCGCAGGCCGCCCATGGAGGTCACGATGGCGCCCTTGGGTGAGGCGTAACGGCAGTCGAAGCCATAGTAGCCACGGCCGGTGGCGTTGATCAGGGCGGTTTCCCAGTCGGCGAAATTGTCGCAGACAAGGGTAATGGCGCGGGTCATGGGCAGCTGTCCTTGCTGAGGCGAATGAGTATTGGAGGGCGCGCAGAATAGCCCGATTTCAGCGACTCAATGGAACATTTCGTTGCTGGGCAAGGGGGAAGGGCTGCTGTCGTTGGCGTGTGGCTGACCCCTGCAACAGCGCTTTGTAGGATAAGTCCTTGGCTCCTGAGGATTTATCGACAACGTTCTGTGTTCGGGCTGATAGGTGCCGTGATCGGGGGGGCTTAAAGTCGAAGTTTGGGTCGCCTCGTCCTCAGTGGAAAGAGCGCCAAACGTCGTGGACATTTGAACAGGCACCGTACTTTCATGAAGCGCAACCTTCTGCTCTCGGCTCTTGTCCTGTTGTTGTCGCTATGGGGTGGGGGCCCGGCGTATGCCGGCGGGGAGTTCTCTCCCGAGTCATCGATCATTCAGTTGCCTGCCAGCATTTACATCAGTGCAGGAACCATGAATGGCGACGTCATTGCGACCACCGCAGAGGTGGACTCGATGATGAGGGATCCATGGCCGCAAATATTCAGTTCCGAGCCCATGGTCTACAAGCTTCAAGGCGCTACGCTGGCCCCCGGTTACCACAATGTCTATTTGAGCAATGTGGCTGGAGTCGGATTCAGGTGGAACGCCAAATGGAGATGGCGTGAAAATCAGTCCGGGTCCAGCCAGTATCTGGTGGGGAGTGGAAAGTCACTCGTAAAACTCAGATGGGTCAAGGGTGATGCCTACAAGCAATCCATGTGGCTGGAAATCATAAAGATCGGCGACATCCAGAGTGGGACCTTGGCTGGTAACGGGTTGGTGAACGTTGCGTTCAATTGCGTTGGTATCTGCAACTCCAAAGGCTGGACGGTCTACACCAGCGGCAAAAGCGCAGTGACGGTGCAGCTCAGAGTACCGACCTGCAGTGTGTCCAGCTCGCAGATTTCAGTGCCCCTGGGGCGAACATCGAACATGACCTTTTCCGGAGTGGGGAGTACCTCCAAAGCGGTGCCCTTCAAAATAAACCTGTCATGTTCGGGAGGGGATGCGGGGGCTTCGATCGGGGCTTATGTCTCGTTCATAGATGTGAACAACTGGGCTAACCAGGGCAGCACCTTGTCGCTGAGCGCCGGGTCGACTGCCTCGGGAGTGGGGGTGCAGATCCTCAAGGGAGCGACTGTTCTCGGCTACGGTTCGGGCTCTGTCAATCGATGGTGGGCGGGGAATATCTCCGCTGGGGTCTCGAGCTACGACATTCCACTGACCGCACGTTATGTCCAGACCGCTTCGCGAGTCACCCCAGGAACGGTCAGTGGGATGGCGACCTTGACGATGAGTTATCGTTGAACGGTTTCGCCGTTCAGGGTCTCGGCATGCGCTGGGGCCTTTTCATCTCATGTAGCGGGCAAGGATAATCCGCGCCGGCCTGTAGCGAACGCCTGCTGGTTCGTTCAGGTAGAAGCAGTTTGGCCCTGGCCGGCTGCCACTCTGATTTTCCCCGCCCCAAGTCTGCCCCCCGAGCAACAGCAGTTACTACGGCTCAAGACCCAGAGCTATGCCCAGGGCCGCTTCCTCTGGCAGCAGACCCTGGCCCACCTGCCGCCAACTGCCAGGCGCAGAAGGTGCAGATCAAGGGCGTGCGCTTCGACTTCTGACCCCACGCAGCTCTGTAGGAGCCCGCTTGCTGGCGAAGGCGTCTCGCCAGGCGCCTCCTTAAATAATTTCTCCCCGGCTATTTACATCCACAGCGTCATTCCCCCATTATTCGCGCCGTCTAAGTTTCGCTGCTGACCAGACAATTCCAGCCACCAAAAGGGTGGTTGTTTTGTTGCGTCCAAGAAAAGCAGTTGAAAAATGACCAAGACTCCTCTGAAAAGAATTCAGCACAAGCTCGCCCGTTCCGGGGTGGCCATCGAACGCCTGAATTCCAATTCCCTCTCTATCTCGTCCACCAATGACGCCGGCCTCAAGGTGGATCTGCTGCTGCCCGACAGTTTTGCCATCGAAGAGAAAGCCATCCTGCAACTGATGGATTTCGCCAAGGTCGCCCACCCCCATGGCGGCGAAGTGAAGTGCGCCTGCGCCACGCCGGATTTCCATACCGGCAGCCCGATTCCGGTGGGCAGCGTGATCGTCACCAGCCACGACATGGTGGTGCCGCAAGCTATCGGCACCGACATCAATTGCGGCATGCGCCTGCACAAGCTGGGGCTGAACTACGAGCAGTTCATGGCGCAAAAGGCCAAGTGGACCGCCCTGGTGCGTGGCGATCTGCTGGAAGGCACGCGCAATATTCCCACCAGCCCCACGGCCATGAGCGCACTGTTTGCTTCGGGGCTGGGGGATTTCTGGGCTCAGGTACAGCAACAGGACCCGATCGGGCTGTTTGCCGGGGCGGATTTCGCCCAGTTGCAGCGTGAGCTTTCGGGCCTGCATGAGTCGTCCTTTGCCCGCGGCAGCGCCGACTATGCACCGGAGGCCCTGCAAGACCTTTCGCGCAAGATCCTTCGCGACCCGGGCCTGGGTTCCCTGGGAGGTGGTAATCACTTTGTCGAGATCCAGGTGGTCACTGAACTGGTGGATCGCCAGGCCTGTTTCGCCCAGGGCCTGTCCGTGGGGCAGGTGGTGATGATGATCCACACCGGCTCTCGCGACGTGGGCTTCTATGTAGGCCGACGCTGGATGGACAAGGCCAAGGCCCTGTGGCCGGCCGGGATCAAGCATCCCGATTCGAAGATCTTCGCCTTGTTTGGCGAGATGGCCGATGAGTACCTGCTGGCCATGCACAGCGCCGCGCACTACGCCGACGCCAACCGCGCACTGATCGCCGAAATGGTGCGCCAGCGCACTCGGCAGGTGTTCGGCGCGGGCATCGAAGCGCCGCTGATTGTCGATGTACCGCACAACATCGTACTGCGCGAGGAAGGCGGCAACGTCCACCGCAAAGGCGCCACACCGGCCTATGCCGGGCAGCCGCTGCTGATTCCGGGGAGCATGGGGCATGACTCCTACCTGCTCACCGGGCTGGGCAACGAACGTTGGCTGCGCTCGGCCAGCCACGGCGCCGGACGCTCCATGTCGCGCAGCGAGGTGGTGTTCAAGGCCAAGAAGGACAAGGCCTTCCTCGGCCTGCAGGGCGTGGAGTGCATCACCACCAAGGAAGAGCGGATGATCGAAGAAGCACCGGGGGCCTACAAGGAAATTGGCCAGGTGATCCAGTCCCAGGTGGAAGAGGGCACGGTGTCGGTAATAGCGCGGTTTTCGCCGATTTTGACCTTCAAGGCGTAGGCACGAAGGGGCTGTGGGGGGATGGTTTTCGGGTTTGCCGTTCAACTGTGCGGCCGATACATTGTCGCCCCCCCCGGCCTGTTCGCTCCGAGCGGTGCCGTTGCAGTTATCTGCGGTTGCAAAAGCCCAGGGTGCGGTAGCCGCTGGGGTGCTTGCCTGTTTGTGATCAACCTCGGGTGCTTAAGCATGAATCAAGATGAAAACCTGAAGCACGATGCGGTAGCGCCATTGACCGCTGCCAGCGAGTTTGTCGTCGACAAGCAGCCCCTTGCCGAGCTTCTGGCGGTGCTCGCTCAGTGTGGCGAGGTGGTGTCCTGCTTCTTCAAACCTGACCCCGTCATCAAGGTGCTGGGTGAGAGGCCGCGACTGGCCGAGTTTCTCGAGCGTTTCAGCGGCCTCGCCAGCTCGACGGCCATCGGGCAGATCGAGCCTGAGTTCGGGCCCTTTTCCATGCTCAATCGATACGAGTTCGAGGGCTCGTTGCTGGCGGCGCTGCTGCGGGGCGGGTGTCATCCGTCCACCCGTGGAGGGTCCATGGCCAATGCCCGCCAGGTGGTGTTCGAAGCGCTGGATGCTGTGTTTCCGGCGCCGTTTTCCGAGCTGGTGGTGTATCGGTTTGATAGTCCTGATTGGTGTGAGTTGACCAGGAATTCGACTATTTCTTCTGCCTATGTCGCCTGCCAGGGGGCGCGGAATCTGTGGTGGGTGTTGTGCGTGGCTGATGTTGATTGAGGCCCACTGCGGCTAACCCGGCGTCCTGCCGGGTTGCCCACGGATCAATGCCTGCGTTCGGCCATCGTGCTGGCTATCCGTTTTGGGCTATGCCGCCTCCACTGATACTGCAAGACGTTTACCTAGGGCTGCGAGGGCATTTTCCAGCTGTTCCATTTTGGAGCTGTGTAGAAAGTCCACCAGGCGATCTCCCTGGGCCTGGTGGATTCCGAGCAGTCGGCATAGATCGGCCTTGCGCATGTCCCGCTCCATCATCGTGTTCCACAGCGCTATCTTGGCCACGGTCACCATTGGCAAATGAATGACCTGTTCCCCTGGTAGCGGCTCAGAGGCTGGGGGAATGGCGCGGCGCTGGTCGACGTAAAGGGACAGCGTGGTTTCGAGCGCGTCGATGGCCTGGTTGATGGCGTGCTCAGGATCATCGCCAAAGCTATTGAGTTCGGGCAGATCGCGGCAGAAGACCGCCACTCCCGGTGCACGGTCTTGCTCGAAGCGAATGGCGTAGTCGTACATGGTCACTCCTCGGAGGCGACGTTTCAGCATGCAGAGAATGGATGAGAGTCCTAGAGCCCCAATTGCCTGATGATTGCCTTGCGGGTGGGTTCGGGCATTTCCTTGCTGCCGTGATCCGCGAAGGTGGTCTTGTTGCCGTTTGGGGCCGTGACTTTGAAGTGGCTGCCTTTACCGGCCTCGAAGACCACGCCTTGAGCTTTCAACCACCGTCTGAATTCGCTGAATTTCATCACCTCGCCTCATGGCTTGGATTTCTGCACGGTACAACATTCATATTTCTGTACAACACTTTTGTGTTGTTTTTGCGAAGCCTGACCATTACTCCCCGGGCAGATCCATTGCCCGTTGCTCAACTGCATGCAACACATCGCAGCTGCCCTGCAACAACAGGATCGCCACGCTGGAGAAGCGCTCAAGGTCGAGGTGATCGGCGTTGCGGCTGGTCATGCCGGTGACGCTGTCCAGCATGTCCCGGGCGGTGCGGACTGCTGCGACGCAACGGAATGTAGAAGGTGGCGAGCACCGTCACCAGCCACTTGAGTGTGCCTTCAGCAAATACAGAAATGCCTGACATAGGCTGGCGGCTGTTTCTAATATCCTTCCGTTCCTGGTTCCGAAAAGTTTTGCTATCCCCCTCTGTTGTCTCCTTTGTTCTCCATGGCACACTCGGGCGTCTTTTCCGCTATTTCATTCTTTGTTCCGTTATAGCGGAATTATTTGTTCGATATCTTTGGGTTTCCAGGCCGTCGCCGCCAGATGGCCAGCCTTCAACCAGGAGAACCTCTCATGAGCATCACCCGTTACGGCACCGGTAGCACCGCAGGCGGTGGCCAGCCGCGTCCTTTCGCTCGCGCGGTCGAGGCCGATGGTTGGCTGCATGTGTCCGGCCAGGTGCCGGCGCTGGATGGCGAGATCATTCACGGTGGGATCGTCGAGCAGACGCATCAGACGCTGCGCAATCTGGTGGCCATTCTCGAAGAGGCCGGGTATGGCCTGGAGGATGTGGTGCGGGTTGGCGTGTGGCTGGAGGACCCGCGGGATTTCTGGAGTTTCAACAAGGTGTTCGGTGAGTACTTCAAGCCCGAACACGCGCCGGCCCGGGCCTGTGTGCAGGCCAGCATGATGGTGGATTGCAAGGTCGAGATCGATTGCGTGGCCTACAAGAAGAAGGCCTGATGGCCACGGTCTGTAGGAGCTGGCCTGTAGGAGCTGGCTTGCCGGCGAAGGCGCCCCTGAGGGTGGCCAAGGCTTGAGGGCCTCTTCGCCGGCAAGCCGGCTCCTACGGGTCGATAGAGGGGGCGCAGGTAGATGAGCGAAGACAACATCAAGCGTCGGGCCAAGGGCCTGGATCGGGCGTTCGACATTCTCGATTTCCTCAAGGAGATCGGCCAGCCGTTGCGGCCCAACGATATTGCCAAGGGTATTGGCAGCCCCAAGTCCACGGTCTATGAGTTGGTGGCTTCCCTGCTGGAGCGGCGGGTACTGGAGCCGGTGGGCCAGGAGGGGCATGTGTACCTGGGCCGCCAGTTGTACTTTCTCGGCCAGGCCCATTTGCGTCATTTCGACCTGAGCCGCGAGGCCGATCAGGTCTTGCAGGAAATCGTCCGCCAGACCCAGGAAACCGCGCAGATGTGCCTGCTCAACGGGCGCAAATACACGGTGGCGCTGATGAAGGAGGGCGAGCGGCACTTCCGCATTTCCTCGAATATCGGCGAGAACGCGCCGATTCCCTGGACCGCTTCCGGGCGGTTGCTGCTGGGGCATTTGAGCGATGGGCAGATTGTCGACCTGATCGATGAACGGGACTTCGTTCTGCCCGACGGTGAGCGTCTGCCCTTGGAGACGTTTCTCAAGCAAATCCGCCAAGCCACCGAGGATGGGTTCTTTTCCTTCGACAGCGTGGCCGACACCTTTACCCATTGTTTTGCCGCACCGGTGCGCGATGAGCACGGGGTGTGCATCTGCACGCTCTGCATCGTCGCGCCCAGGGCCGATGCCCAGCGCAATTACCAGCAATATCGCCGGGTGCTGATCGACAGTGCCAACCGTCTGGCCCGGCGTATCAACGATTGATGACTGTTTCGCGGCTGTGCGCAGCTGCCTTGATAAGGAGTGCCAAGATGTCTTCCGTATTGAACCTGCCACTGGTGGAAAAGGGCGCCGCTGCCCAGGGCGCGAGCCTGTTGCAAGACGTCAGCCTGCCGGCCCTGGTGCTGCACCGCGAGGCCCTGGAACACAACATCCGCTGGATGCAGAAGTTCGTCAGTGACAGCGGCGCCGAGCTGGCGCCCCACGGCAAGACCAGCATGATGCCCGCGCTGTTTCAGCGGCAGTTGGACGCCGGCGCCTGGGGCATCACCCTGGCCACTGCGGTACAGACTCGCGCTGCCTATGCCCATGGCGTGCGCCGGGTGTTGATGGCCAACCAGCTGGTGGGGGCGCCGAACATGGCGCTGATCGCCGAGCTGCTGGCGGATCCGGATTTCGATTTCTATTGCATGGTCGATCACCCGGACAGCGTCGCCGACCTGGGGGCGTTTTTCGCCCAGCGTGGGGTCACGCTCAAGGTGATGATCGAGTACGGCGTGGTCGGTGGGCGTTGCGGTTGCCGCACCGAGCAGGAGGTGCTGGCCCTGGCCAAGGCGATCCAGGCGCAGCCGGCCCTGGCGCTGTGCGGTATCGAAGGTTATGAAGGGGTGATCCATGGCGATCAGGCCATCAGCGGCATCCGCCAGTTCGCCGACTCCCTGGTGCGCCTGGCGGTGGACCTGCACAACGACGGGCTGTTCGCCATCGAGCGGCCGATTATCACCGCCTCGGGGTCAGCCTGGTATGACCTGATTGCCGAATCCTTCGAGACCCACAACGCCAAGGGCCGCTTCCTCAGTGTGCTGCGTCCGGGCAGTTACGTGGCTCATGACCATGGCATCTATAAAGAGGCGCAGTGCTGCGTGCTGGATCGCCGCGCCGACCTGGAGGAGGGCCTGCGCCCGGCCATGGAGGTCTGGGCCCATGTGCAGTCGCTGCCGGAGCCGGGCTTTGCCGTGGTGGCCCTGGGCAAGCGCGATGTGGCCTATGACGCCGGCTTGCCGGTGCCGCTGCGGCGTTATCGCGCCGGGGCCCAGGCCAGTGCCGGGGATGACGTGGGGGCGTGCAAGGTCACTGCGGTGATGGACCAGCATGCGTTTCTCACGGTGGCGCCGGGAGTGGAGCTGCGCATTGGCGACATCATTTCCTTCGGTACTTCGCACCCCTGCCTGACCTTCGACAAATGGCGCACCGGGTTGCTGGTGGATGAGCGCCTGCAGGTGATCGAGAATCTGGAAACCTGTTTCTGATCGCCGGAGCCGGGGATATGCAGGGTCTGCAGGAGCCGGCTCGCCGGCGAAGAGGCCTTTGATGAGGCGCAGGCCTTGCGGAGGCCTTCGCTGGCAAGCCAGCTCCTACCCGGTGGAATGTGCTTTGAGGGGAGGTCAGGAACATGGACAGGAAGAAACGCATCGCGGCCATCGGCGAATGCATGATCGAGTTGCAGCAGCATCATGACGGCAGCCTGCAACAGAGCTTTGGCGGCGACACCCTGAACGCCGCGGTGTACCTCGCGCGGGAATTGGGCGAGGCCGGGCGGGTGGATTACGTCACCGCCCTGGGCGATGACAGCTTCAGTGATGCCATGTGCCAGGGGTGGGCGGCGGAGGGCATCGGCCTGGAGCGGGTGCAGCGCTTGCCGGGGCGCCTGCCTGGGCTGTATTGCATCCAGACCGACACCCGGGGCGAGCGGCGCTTTCTCTACTGGCGCAACGAGGCGGCAGTGCGCGACTGCTTCACCACGGTGGCGGCTGGGCCGATCCTCGAAGCGCTGAAGCATTACGATGTGCTGTATTTCAGCGGCATCACCCTGGCGGTGCTGGGGGAGGTGGGGCGCGGGAAGTTGTTGCAGACCCTGGCCGAGGCGCGCCAGCGCCAGGCGCTGATAGTCTTCGACAACAACTACCGGTCGCGCCTGTGGGCGTCGGTCGAACAGGCCCGGGCGGCGTACCGCGAAGTATTGCCCCAGGTGGATCTGGCATTGCTGACCCTGGAGGATGAGCAAGCGCTGTTTGCCTATCCGGATGCCGAAGCGGTGTTCGCGGCGTATCAGGGCATTCCGGAGGTGGTGCTCAAGCGGGGCGCCGAGCCCTGCCTGATTCGCGTGGCGGGCGGTGCTTTCGAGGTGCCGGCCCAGCGGGTGGAGCAGGTAGTTGACACCACGGCGGCCGGGGATTCGTTCAGCGCAGCCTATCTGGCCCGGCGCATGCTGGGCGGCAGCCCGGTGCAAGCGGCAGAGGCCGGGCACCGGCTGGCGAGCCAGGTCATCCAGCACTCCGGCGCCCTGATCCCTCGCCATTGAACCGTGCGTTGACCTTGCGTGCGCCTTCGCTGGCAAGCCAGCTCCTACAGGGCCCGAGGTCAGTCGCGGAAGTCTTCGCTGGCAAGCCAGCTCCTGCAGGGCAGGTGGAGGTTGTAGGAGCCGGCTTGCCGGCGAAGAGGCCATTGAACCGGGCGTTGACCTTGCGGGCGTTTTCGCTGGCAAGCCAGCTCCTACAGGGCTCGGGGTCAGTCGCGGAAGAAGACTTGCACCAGGTGATAGCCGAACTTGCTCTTGATCGGGCCATGCACGGTGCGCAGGGGCTTCTTGAAAATGACCTGGTCGATGGCACCGACCATCTGCCCCGGGCGCACTTCCCCCAGGTCGCCGCCGCGCTTGCCGGATGGGCAAGTGGAGTATTTCTTCGCCAGTACGTCGAAGGCTTCACCCTTGGCGATGCGCTGCTTGAGCTGTTCAGCCTCTTCGGCGGTTTTCACCAGGATGTGGCGGGCTTGGGCTTTCATGGGCGGGTGACCTTGTAGCGGGAAATCGGCGGCCGCGGATTATGCCTGAATTCAGGACGCGCGGCCGATCATCTGACGAATCTTCTGGGCCATTTCCTCAATGGAAAACGGCTTGGCCATCAGGTCCATGCCCGGCTCCAGGAAGCCCTGGCGCTCGGCCGCCTTTTCCGCGTAGCCGGTCATGAACAGCACCTTGAGCCCGGGCCGCTGCTGGCGGGCGATCTCCGCCAGTTGCCGGCCATTCATGCCCGGCAGGCCGACATCGGTCACCAGCAGGTCGACGCGCATCGGCGATTCCAGCAAGGGCAGGGCGCTGCGCGCATCTTCGGCCTCGAAGGCGCGGTAGCCCAGTTCGGCGAGGACATTGAGCACCAGCATGCGCACTGCCGGGTCGTCTTCCACCACCACCACGGTTTCCCCGGCGATGGCCTGGGGCGCCTGGTTGAGGGTGGCGGGTTCGGCGCTGTCCAGTGGTGCGGCGAACAGCCTTGGCAGGTACAGGCGCACGCAGGTGCCCTGGTCCGGTTCGCTGCTGATGGTCACGTGGCCGCCGGACTGCTGGGCGAAGCCGTAGATCATCGACAGTCCCAGGCCCGTGCCCTGGCCGATGGGCTTGGTGGTGAAGAACGGGTCGAAGGCCTTGGCCAGGATCCGCGGGCTCATGCCGGCGCCGTTGTCGCTGACGCCGAGCATCACGTAGTCTCCGGCCTTGACCGGTTCCAGGGTGCTGATGTCGCTGCCGTCGAGGTAGCTGTTGGCGGTTTCGATCAGCAGCCTGCCGCCGTCGGGCATGGCGTCGCGGGCGTTGATCACCAGGTTGAGCAGGGCATTTTCCAGCTGGCTGGCGTCGGTGTTCACCGGCCACACGCCGTCCGCCAATTGCATCTGCAGCTCGATGTGCTCGCCCTTGGTGTGGTTGAACAGCTCTTGCAGCGAGCGCACCAGCTGGTTGGGGTCTAGGGGCTGGCGGTCCAGGGACTGGCGCCGGGAGAACGCCAGCAGGCGGTGGGTCAGGGACGCCGCGCGTTTGGCCGAGGACATGGCCGCTTCGGTGAAGCGGCCGATCTCGGCGCCGCGGCCGTTGTCGATATAGCGCTGCATCAGGTCCAGGCTGCCGATGATGCCGGTGAGCATGTTGTTGAAGTCGTGGGCGATGCCGCCGGTGAGCTGGCCCACGGCTTCCATCTTCTGCGCATGGCGCAGGGCGTCTTCGGCGCGTTCGCGCTCGAACATTTCGTTCTGCAGGCGCTGGTTGGCAGTGGCCAGGGCCTCGGTCCGCTGGTTGACCCGTTCCTCCAGGGTTTCGTTGAGATTGCGCAGGGCTTCTTCGGTCTGCCGGCGCTCGGTTTCGTCGATGACAAAGATGTAGAAACCATTGATCGCGCCGTCGGCGCCGTAACGCGGCAGGTACTTCATCAGGGCATGGCGCGGCCGGCCGTCGCGGTGCGGCGAGTTGGCCTCGAAGCTGCACGGCTTGCCGGCCAGTGCGGCCTTGATGTTCTCGGCGCGAGTGGCGTAGATCTCGTCGCCGACCACTTCGCGGATGCTCTTGCCGTACAGCTCTTGCGGGGTCAGGCCGTACCAGTCCAGGTAGGCGCTGTTGTTCAGGCGAAAGCGTTCCTCGTGGTCGACATAGCCGATCAGCACGGGCATGGCATTGATGATCAGTTGCAGCTCGGTCTGGCTCTGGCGCAGCGCCTGTTCCATCTGCTTGCGTTCGGTGAGGTCCAGGGCCGCGCCGAGAAAACGCGTCGGCCGGCCATGGTGGTCCTTGTAGCAGCGGCCTCGGGCGAACACCCAGCGCAGTTGGCCGTCGGCCAGTTGCAGGCGGTACTCCTCGGCGTATTCGGTGCCGTGGGTGATGCAATGCTTGATGCCCCGGGCCACCATGCCGCGGTCCTCCGGGTGCACGCCCTTGAGGTATTCGCTGATGGGCAGTTGCCGGGACTGCTGCGGATCGACGCTGTGCAACTGGGCGAAATGCGCGTCGGCGATGAAGCGGTCTTCGCCGATGTCCCAATCCCAGGTGCCCACCGCGTCGGTGGCCGCCAGGGCCAGTTGCAGGCGCTCTTCGGTCTCGTGCTGGGCGCGCAGGCTATCGTCGGAGCGCTGCTGCAGTTCCAGGGCGATGCGCCGGCGCTCGTTGGTCTCGATGGCGGTGACCAGGATTCCGGCGACGTCGCCGCGTTCGTTGCGGATTGGGCTGTAGGTCAGGTCCAGCCACAGGTCGTATTCGCTGCCGTTGGTGCGTTGCAGGCTGAAGCGCTGTTCGCTGAAGGTGCGCACCTGGCCGTTGAGCACAGCGCGGTAGATCGGGTCGGTGAAGTCCATCAGTTCCGGCCAGGTCAGGTGCGCCGGGTGGCCGAAGGCACTGGGGTGCTTGTTGCCCGCCAGCAGGGCGAAGCCGTCGTTGTAGATCTGCGTCAGCTCGGCGCCCCACAGCAGCAGCATCGGCATCGGCGAATGGATCACGATGTCCACGGCGGTGCGCAGGCTCTGGGGCCAGTGGCCGGATTCTCCGAGGGGAGTGGCCGACCAGTCCAGGCGGGCAATCAGGTTGGCGGCTTCGCTGCCGGAGTGGGGGCCATTCATGTCGAAGGTGTCCTGGGTGGTGCGGTATTACGCGGCGACGCCACAGGCTCGCGCACTCGAAAAGTCGCATGGACATGCGGTGCATATTCAAACGGATGGATTGTAGGCGTTTTCGGCGCGCACATTTTCACCCGCTTTTGCGGCAGATGACCAGTCTAGAGGGGCTGAACGGTTATCACCGTGATGCCTGGGGATGCGGTAGCCCGTAGGAGCCGGCTTGCCAGCGAAGTGGCCATTGCCTAGCGCGCCGACCTGGGCGACGCCTTCGCCGGCAAGCCGGCTCCTGCAAGGGGCGGGGTCAGCTGCGCAGTTCCTCGCGGTCGCGAAACTGCTCCAGGGCCTCGGGGTTGGCCAGGGCGTCGGTGTTCTTCACCGGCAGGCCGTGCACCACGTTGCGCACCGCCAGTTCGACGATCTTGCCGCTGATGGTGCGGGGAATGTCCGTGACCGCGAGGATCTTCGCCGGCACATGGCGCGGCGTGGTGTTGCTGCGAATCACCTGGCGAATGTGTTCCTGCAAGGCTTCATCGAGCTCCACGCCGTCTTGCAGGCGCACGAACAGCACCACCCGCACGTCCTGCTCCCAGCTCTGGCCGATGGCCAGGCTTTCCAGGACCTGCTCCAGCTTTTCAACCTGGCGGTAGATTTCCGCGGTGCCGATACGCACCCCGCCGGGGTTGAGCACGGCGTCTGAACGCCCATGGATCAGCCAGCCACCCTCGGCCAGTTGTTCGGCGTAGTCGCCCTGGGCCCAGACGCCGGGGAACAGGCTGAAGTACGAGGCCTTGAGCTTGCTCTGGTCCGGGTCGTGCCACAGGCCCACGGGAATGCTGGGGAAGTGCCGGGTGCACACCAGCTCGCCTTTCTCGCCGATCACCGGCTGGCCCTGGTCGTTCCACACTTCGATGGCCATGCCCAGGCCTTTGCCTTGCATCTCGCCGCGGCGCACCGGTTGTATCGGATTGCCGGCGACGAAGCAGGCGACGATATCGGTGCCGCCGGACATCGAGGCCAGGCACAGCTCGCTCTTGATCTCACGGTACACGTAGTCGTAGCTCTGCGGCGACAGCGGCGAGCCGGTGCACAGCAGGGTCTTCAGGCTCTCCAGGCGGTGGCTCTGGCGCGGCCGGCTGCCGGCCTTTTCCAGAGCTGCCAGGTACTTGGGGCTGGTGCCGAAGACGCTGATGGCTTCGCGGTCGATCAGGTCCATCAGGTGCTCGTTGCCGGGATGGAACGGCGAGCCATCGTAGAGCACCAGGCTGGCCCCGGTGGCCAGGGCCGAGACCAGCCAGTTCCACATCATCCAGCCGCAGGTGGTGTAGTAGAACAGGCGCTCGCCGGGGCCCAGGTCAGCGTGCAGGCCGTGTTCCTTGAGGTGTTGCAGCAGCACCCCGCCGGTGCCGTGGACGATGCACTTGGGCACCCCGGTAGTACCGCTGGAGTAGAGGATGTACAGCGGATGGGCGAAGGGCACCGGAACGAATTCGGGCTCGCCGCCGGGGCGGTAGAAGTCGTCCCACAGGCTGACGCTGGCCGGGGTGCGGTAGTCCTCGGCCCGGGCCTGCGAGCGGGCGTAGGGCACGATCAGCAACTGCTCCAGGGACGGCAGGCGCTCGAGGATCTGGTTGACCTTGGCCGTCTGGTCGATGTCCTTGCCGGCGTAGCGGTAGCCGGCGCAGGTGATCAGCACCTTGGGCTCGATCTGGCCGAAGCGGTCGACCACCCCCTGGGTGCCGAAATCCGGCGAGCAGCTGGACCATACGGCCCCGAGGCTGGTGCTGGCGAGCATGCCCACCAGGGTCTGCCAGGTGTTGGGCATGCAAGCGGCAACCCGGTCACCGAGGCCGACTCCAGCGTCCCGCAGGCTGCGTTGCAGGCCGGCCACCTGGGCCGCCAGTTCGGCGTGGGTCAATTGTTCGCGCTGGCCGTTCTCGTTGATAGCCACCACCGCCACCGCGTCGTCCCGGCGCTTGAGCAGGTGCTCGGCGAAGTTCAGCGTGGCCCCTGGAAACCATTGGGCGCTGGGCATCTGTGGGCCTTCGCGCAGCACGCATTCAGCAGGCTGGTGGAAGCTGACCTCGAAGAAGTCGACGATCGCCTGCCAGAAGCTTTCTCGCTGGTCGATGCTCCACTGGTGCAGGGCGGGGTAGTCGTGAATATTCAGGCCGTGGCGCTGATTGACGAAGCGGCGAAAGGCATCCATCCGCGTCTTGCCGATGCGCTCGGCGCTGGGTTGCCAGAGTAGGTCGGACATGCAAGGCCTCGTGTTCTTATTGTTGTTTTTAGGGGGAGCTGTTCGCTGGCAAGCCAGCTCCTACACAGGCCAGCACAGCCGTGTAGGAGCCGGCTTGCCGGCGAAGACGTCAGCCAGAGACGCGCGTCATTGCGCCAGCCACCCGCCATCGATGTTCCACGCCGCACCACGCACCTGGGTGCCGGCTTCGCTGCACAAAAATAGCACCAGTTCCCCCAGTTGCGACGGGGTGACGAACGCCAGGGACGGTTGCTTTTCCGCCAGCAGATCATGCTGGGCCTGTTGGGGGTCGGTGCCGGCCGCGACGCGATCATCGATCTGCTTCTGCACCAGCGGGGTCAGCACCCAGCCCGGGCAGATGGCGTTGCAGGTGACGTTGCTGGTGGCGGTTTCCAGGCCTACCACCTTGGTCAGGCCGATCACCCCGTGCTTGGCCGCCACATAGGCGGCCTTGCCCACCGAGCCCACCTGGCCGTGCACCGAGGCGATGTTGACGATCCGCCCCCAGCCCTTGGCGCGCATCCCCGGCAGCCCCAGGCGGGTGCTGTGGAACACCGACGACAGGTTGATGGCGATGATCGAATCCCAGCGCTCCACGGGGAACTCCTCCACCGCCGCCACATGCTGGATGCCGGCGTTGTTGACCAGGATGTCGACGCCGCCGAACTCCCGTTCGGCGTAGGCGAACATTTCGGCGATCTGCGCAGGGTCGCTGACATCCGCCGGGTGATGGCCGACCTGGCCGCCGAATTGTGCGACCTCGGCGATCGCCTTCGAGGCATCGCCAAAACCGTTGAGAATCAGTTTGGCCCCGGCCTTGGCCAGCACCAGGGCGATGCCCAGGCCGATGCCGCTGGTGGAGCCGGTGACCAGGGCGGTCTTGCCAGAAAGAGTGGTCATGAATACCTCACACAATGCCGGTGGCGTAGAAAGTGGCGATGACGACGAAGACCGCCAGGGTCTTGATCAGGGTAATGCAGAAAATGTCCTTGTAGGCCTCGCGATGGGTCAGCCCGGTGACCGCCAGCAGGGTGATCACCGCGCCGTTGTGGGGCAGGGTGTCCATGCCGCCGCTGGCCATGGCGGCCACCCGGTGCAGCACTTCCAGGGGAATGTTGGCAGCGTGGGCGGCGCTGATGAAACTTTCGGACATGGCCGCCAGGGCGATGCTCATGCCGCCCGAGGCCGAACCTGTGATGCCCGCCAGCAGGGTCACGGTAATGGCTTCGTTGACCAGCGGGTTGGGGATGCTTTTGAGCCAGTCGGCCAGCACCAGGAAGCCCGGCAGGGAAGCGATCACCGCACCGAAGCCGTATTCCGAGGCGGTGTTCATGGCCGCCAGCAGGGCGCCGCTGACCGCGCTCTTGCTGCCTTCGGCGAGCTTGCTGCGAATCGCCGAGAAACCGCACACCAGCACCATCAGGATGCCTACCAGCAACGCCGCCTGCACCGCCCAGATGGCGGTCAGCTTGGCGATTTCGCTGGTTACCGGCGCCGCCATGCCCGGCAGGCTGAGGCTGTGGGTCTTGCCGTACCACTGGGGAATCCAGTGGGTGAACAGCAGGTTCATGATGCCCACCAGCAGCAACGGCGACAGCGCCAGCCAGGGGTTGGGCAGCTCCAGGTCTTCGGCGGTTTCCGGCTCGTTGCGCAGCTCGGTGCCGTAGCCTTCACCGGCCTTCTGCGCCTTGTTGCGCTGGCGCTGGAGGAACAGCATGCCGGCGCAGAACACAAAGATGGTGCCGATCACCCCCAGCCAGGGCGCGGCCCAGGCGGTGGTATTGAAGAAGGTGCTGGGGATGATGTTCTGGATCTGCGGGGTGCCGGGCAGGGCGTCCATGGTGAAGGAAAACGCCCCCAGGGCGATGGTCGCCGGGATCAGGCGCTTGGGGATGTTGCTCTGGCGGAACATCTCGGCGGCAAAGGGGTAGACCGCGAACACCACCACGAACAGCGAGACCCCGCCGTAGGTCAGCAGCGCGCAGACCAGTACGATCACCAGCATGGCCTGGCGGGTGCCCAGCAGGCGGATCGCGGCCGCGACGATGGAGCGGGAAAAGCCCGACAGCTCGATCAGCTTGCCGAACACCGCGCCCAGCAGGAACACCGGGAAATACAACTTGATGAAGCCGACCATCTTCTCCATGAACACGCCGGTGAAGGCGGGCGCCACGGCGGACGGGTCGGTGAGCAGCACCGCGCCGAGGGCGGCGATGGGGGCAAAGAGGATGACGCTGTAGCCACGGTAGGCAGCGAGCATCAGCAGCGCCAGGGCTGCCAAGGCAATGATCACACTCATGGTGTGTCTCTCCAGGATTGTTATTGTTGTCGGGTGTTGCGTGTGGAGAGCGTTATAGCGAGAACTGTGCCATCTACATAACTTATTGAAATATATAGATATTTTTATTTTTCTGGGGGCGAATTGACGTTGATTGTCTCTGTTTGGAGAATTTTTTGGGTTTACCGGCCTCTTCGCTGGCAAGTCAGCTCCTACAGAGATCGTTCAGCCTGCCGTAGGAGCTGGCTTGCCAGCGAAAAGCGCGCAGCGCGCCGGTAAATTCTCAAAACGGAGATTGATGTCTCGTTATGGAGACTCGACAATCCCCAGGGCCGCCATCTTCTTGTACAGCGTGGAGCGCCCCAGCCCCAGGCGCCGGGCCGCTTCGTCCACCTTGCCGGCACATTGGGCCAGGGTGGCGCCGATCAGTTGCCGGTCGAAACGCTCTCGGGCCGCGGCGAAGGTTTCCTGGTTTGGCGAATCGCCCGGCACCAGGGCTTCGTTACGCTGCACCGGGCTGAAGCTGCCAATCGCCGCGCGAATATCCGAGGCGTTGAGTATCAGGTCGTCGCTGAGCAGCGCCGCTCGTTCCAGGACGTTGCGCAACTCGCGGATGTTCCCCGGCCAGGCATGTTGCGCCAGCAGGGCCAGGGCATCGCGGTCCAGTTCATGCTGGCTGCGCAGTTCTTCGAGAATCCCTTCGCTCAGGGCTGGCAGGTCGTCCAGGCGTTCGCGCAAGGCTGGCACCTGGATTGGCAGCACATTCAACCGGTAGTACAGGTCGGCGCGAAACTCGCCGCGCTTGATCGCCGCTTCAAGGTCCGTGGAGGTGGCGGCGATGATCCGCACATCGCTGTGGATCACCTCGTTGGAGCCCACCGGCTCGAACTCTTTTTCCTGCAGCACCCGCAGCAGCTTGCTTTGCAGGGGCAGCGGCATGTCGCCGATTTCATCGAGGAACAGGCTGCCGCCCTGGGCGATCTGCAACTTGCCCGGGCGGCCCTTGCGGTCGGCGCCGGTAAAGGCTCCGGGGGCGGTGCCAAAGAATTCCGCCTCCAGCAGGGCCTCGGGAATGGCCGCGCTGTTGATGCTGACAAAGGGCTTGTGCGCTCGTGGCGAGGCGGCGTGGATGGCCTGGGCCAGCAGCTCCTTGCCGGTACCGGTTTCGCCTTGCAGCAGGATCGGCGACTCGGCGCTGGCCCCGCGCCGGGCGCGGCGCTTGACCTCCAGGCTGGCGGCACTGGTGCCGATGAAGTGAGCGAAGTTGTATTTGGTCTGCCGGGCCCGCAGCAGGGAGCGGGTAGAGGCCAGTTCTTCCTGCATGCTCAGGTAGCGCTTGAGCATCGGCGACAGGCTGCGCAGTTCGTCGAACAGGGCAAAACCGATGGCGCCGATCACCGTGCCGGCGTCGTCGTGGATCGGCAGGCGCATCACCACCAGGGGTTCCTTGGGGGTGTCCTGCATGTCCAGCAGGATGGGGCGGCCGGTGCGCACCACCTCCCGCAGCAGGCTGCCGGGGATCACGCTTTCACAGGGCTTGCCGATGGCGAAGGCTGCCGATTCCAGGCCGAAGCGCCGGGCATAACGCTCGTTCATCCAGACGATATTGGCGTCGCGGTCGACGATCACCGTGCCTTCGCTGGATTGCTCGATGATCTCGAACAGCGAGCGGATCGCCAGTTGGCGCACACGCTGGTAGTCCTTGAGGCTTTCGCTGTCGTTCATGGCGGCATCCTGGAAATGGGCGCAGGGATTATGCCCGATTTGTAGGAGCCGGCTTGCCGGCGAAGGGGCCCTTGGGTCAGCCGGGATGGGCGGCAGCCAGCAGTTCCTGGGTGTAGGGATGCTGTGGGGCTTCGAATACGTCGTGGCTGGCGCCGCGCTCAACCACCTTGCCGTCCTTGATCACGATCATGTCGTGGGCCAGGGCTCGCACCACCGCCAGGTCATGGCTGATGAACAGGTAGGTCAGGCCGTACTTTTCCTGCAGCTGACGCAGCAGGGCCACCACTTGCTTCTGCACGGTGCGGTCCAGGGCCGAGGTGGGTTCGTCCAGCAAAATCAGCGCCGGCTTCAGCACCAGGGCCCGGGCGATGGCGATGCGCTGGCGCTGGCCGCCGGAGAACTCGTGGGGGTAGCGGTGGCGGCTGTCGGGGTCGAGGCCGACCTCCTCCAGGGCGCGGATGACCTGTTCGTCGCACTGGCGGGCATCGTACTGGCTGTGCACTTCCAGGCCTTCGCTGATGATCTGCGCCACCGACATGCGCGGACTGAGGCTGCCGAAGGGGTCCTGGAATACCACCTGCATCTGCTTGCGCCAGGGGCGCAGTTGCTTCTGGTTGAGGCCGTCCAGGGCCTGGCCCTGGAAGCGGATGCCACCTTCGGAATCCAGCAGCCGCAGGATTGCCTGGCCGAGGGTGGATTTGCCCGAGCCGGATTCGCCGACAATCCCCAGGGTCTTGCCTTGCTGCACGCTGAGGCTGATGCCGTCCACTGCCCGCAGGTACTCCTTGCGCCGGAACAGGCCGCCGCCGATCTGGAATTCGACGCGCAGGTGGTCCACCTCCAGCACGGTTTCCCGGGTGTCGCGACACAGCGGTTCGCCCTCGGGCTCGGCATGCAGCAGTTCACAGCTGTATGGATGTTGCGGGGCGTTGAACAGGGTGTCGCAGTCGGCCTGCTCGACGATTTCCCCGGCTTTCATCACGCACACCCGCTGGGCGATGCGCCGCACCAGGTTGAGGTCGTGGCTGATCAGTAGCAGGGACATGCCCAGGCGCTGTTGCAGGGATTTGAGCAGCAGCAGGATCTTGCGCTGCACGGTCACGTCCAGGGCGGTGGTGGGTTCGTCGGCAATCAGCAGTTCCGGTTCGCAGGCCAGGGCCATGGCGATCATCACCCGCTGGCGCTGGCCGCCGGAAAGCTGGTGCGGGTAGGCCTTGAGCCGTTCCCGGGGCTTCTGGATGCCCACCAGCTCCAACAGTTCGAGGATCCGCGCCTGGGCCTCCTTGCCCCCCAGGCCGCGATGCAGCAGCAGGGTTTCGCCGATCTGTTTTTCCACGCTGTGCAGCGGGTTGAGGGAGGTCATGGGCTCCTGGAAGATCATGGCGATGCGGTTGCCCCGCAGCTGTTGCAGGGTCGCCGGGCTGGCACCGATCAGTTCCTGGCCGCGATAGCGCACGCTGCCGGTGGCGCTGCAGCCGGTCTGCGGCAGCAATTGCAGGATCGAATGGGCGGTCACCGACTTGCCCGAGCCGGATTCCCCCACCAGGGCCAGGCATTCGCCGGGGCGGACATCCAGGCTCAGGTCGCGGACCACGGTCTGCGCGCCGAAGGCGACATTGAGCTGGCGGATTTCGATCAGGTTTTCAGTCATTTCTACAGTCCGCTTCAAGATCGAGGATCAAAGGCGTCGCGTAACGCCTCGCCGATGAACACCAGCAGCGAGAGGATCAGCGCCAGGGTGAAAAACGCCGTCAGCCCGAGCCACGGCGCCTGCAGGTTCTGCTTGCCCTGGCCGATCAATTCGCCCAGGGAGGCGCTGCCGGCGGGCATGCCGAAGCCGAGGAAGTCCAGGGCGGTGAGGGTCGAGATGGCCCCTGTGAGAATGAACGGCAGGTAGCTCAGGGTGGCGTTCATGGCGTTGGGCAGGATGTGCCGCAGGATCACCTTGCGGTCGCTCAACCCCAGGGCCCGGGCAGCCTTGACGTACTCCAGGTTGCGCCCGCGCAGGAACTCGGCGCGCACCACGTCCACCAGGGCCAGCCAGGAAAACAGCGCCATGATCCCCAGCAGCCACCAGAAGTTCGGCTCGACAAAGCCCGAGAGGATGATCAGCAGGTAGAGCACCGGCAACCCGGACCAGACCTCCAGCAAGCGCTGGCCCAGGAGGTCGACCCAGCCGCCGTAGTAGCCCTGCAGGGCGCCGGCGGCGATGCCGATCAGGGCGCTGATGGCGGTCAGGGCCAGGGCGAACAGGATTGACACCCGGGCGCCGTAGATCACCCGTGCCAGCACATCCCGGGCCTGGTCGTCAGTGCCCAGCCAGTTGACCTTGCTCGGCGGGCTGGGGGCCGGCTGGGTCAGGTCGTAGTTGGGGGTGTCTTCGCTGAAGGGCACCGGCGGGAACAGCAGCCAGCCACCGTCCTTGCGGATCAGCTGCTGCACGTAGTCGCTGCGGTAGTCGGCCTGGAACGGCAACTGGCCGCCGAATTCCTGTTCGGTGTAGCGCTTGAGCACCGGGAAATACAGCGAGCCCTGGTAGCTGACCACCAGCGGCTTGTCGTTGGCGATCAGCTCGCCGCCCAGGGTCAGGATGAACAGGCCGATGAACAGCCACAGCGACCACCAGCCGCGGCGGTTTTTCTTGAAACGGTCGAAGCGCCGGCGCGCCAGAGGAGAAAGCGTGAGCATCAGGCGTTCCTCGCGGCGAAGTCGATGCGCGGGTCGACCAGGGTGTAGCACAGGTCGCCGATGAGTTTTATCAAGAGGCCGAACAGGGTGAAGATGAACAGCGAGCCGAACACCACCGGGTAGTCCCTGGACACCGCGGCCTCATAGCTCATGCGCCCCAGGCCGTCGAGGGAGAAGATCACCTCGATCAGCAGGGAGCCGGCGAAGAACACGCTGATAAAGGCCTGGGGAATGCCCGAGACCACCAGCAGCATGGCGTTGCGGAACACATGCCCATACAGCACCCGGCGCTCGCTCAGGCCCTTGGCCCGGGCGGTGACCACGTACTGGCGGGTGATCTCGTTGAGGAAGGAGTTCTTGGTGAGGATGGTCAGGGTGGCGAAGCCGCCGATCACCAGGGAGCTGACCGGCAGTACCAGGTGCCAGAAGTAGTCGGCGACCTTGCCCAGGGTGCTCAACTGCTCGAAGTTGTCCGAGACCAGGCCGCGCACCGGGAACCAGTTCAGCGAGGTGCCGCCGGCGAACAGCACGATCAGGAACATGGCGAACAGGAAGGCCGGCATGGCGTAGCCGATGATGATCGCGGTGCTGCTCCAGATGTCGAAATGGCTGCCGTGGTGCACCGCCTTGCGGATCCCCAGGGGGATCGACACCAGGTAGGTGATCAGGGTCGCCCAGAGCCCCAGGGAAATGGTCACCGGCATCTTTTCCAGGATCAGGTCGGTGACCGTGGCGCCGCGAAAGAAGCTCTTGCCGAAGTCCAGCTGGGCGTAGTTCTTGAGCATCAGCCACAGGCGTTCATGGGCCGGCTTGTCGAAGCCGTACTGTTTCTCGATGTCCTGGATCAGCTTGGGGTCCAGGCCGCGGCTGGCCCGGGAGCCGCTGCTGCTCATGGCGTCGGCGGAGCCGCCGACAGCGGCGCCGCCACCGATGCCCTGCAGGCGGGCGATGGCCTGTTCCACCGGGCCGCCGGGGGCGGCCTGGACGATGACGAAGTTCACCAGAAGGATGATCAATAGCGTCGGGATGATCAGCAGCAGGCGCCGCAGAATGTAGGCCAGCATCAGTGGCGCCCTCCGGGTTTGCCACGGCGGATCAGCTCGGCGGCCATTTGTTCGTCGGTCAGTGCGCTGCTGCTGACTTCCCACCAGCTTTCGATGGCTTCATCGTTGCTCGCCGGCACCTTGGGGATGCCGAAGCGGTTCCACCACACCGTGGAGGTGCCGGGCGGGTAGTAGTTCGCAATCCAGTAGTAGTTCCACTGCAGCACCCGGTCCAGGGCATGGGCGTAGCGCAGCATCTCCGGCTGGCTGGTGGCCTTCACCAGGCCATTGACCAGGCTGTCCACGGCCGGGTTCTTGAGCACCATGTAGTTGTTGGAACCGGGGTCGTTGGCCGCGGCGGAGCCGAAGTAGTTGTACAGCTCCATGCCCGGCGAGGTGGTCACCGGGTAGCCGGTGACGATCATGTCGTAGTCCCGGGCCATCAGGCGGTTGACGTACTGGGCGGAGTCGATGCGGCGAATGTTCAGGCTGATGCCGATCTGCGCCAGGTTGCGCTTGTAGGGCAGTAGCAGGCGTTCGATGGAGCCCTGGGTGATCAGGAAAGTGAAGCTCAGGGGCTCGCCCTGGGCGTTCACCAGCTTGTCGCCCTCGGGCTTCCAGCCGGCCTGTTCCAGCAGGGCCAGGGCTTGCAGTTGCTTGTCGCGGATCACGCCGCTGCCGTCGGTTTTCGGCGCCTCGAAAACCTGGGTGAAGACCTCGTCGGGGATCTGCCCGCGCAGCGGTTCGAGGATCTTCAGCTCCTCGGCATCCGGCAGGCTGCGGGCCGCCAGGGCGGTGTTGGAGAAGAAACTCTGCTGGCGGATGTAGAGGTTGCGCATCATCTGCCGGTTGCTCCATTCGAAATCCCAGAGCATGGCCAGGGCCTGGCGCACCCGGCGGTCCTGGAACACTGGCCGGTCGAGGTTGAACACATAGCCCTGGGCCGGTTGCGGCGCCGATTGCGCCAGGTGGGCCTTTTGCAGGCGGCCGTCGTTCAGCGCCGGGCTGTCGTAGCCGATGGAATAGCCGGTGGCGGAAAACTCGCGGTTGTAGTCGTAGGCGCCGCCGCGCAGCACCTGGCGGGCGACGTCGATATCGCCGAAATACTCGACGCTGAAATGATCGAAGTTGTACAGGCCGCGGCTCACCGGCAGGTCCTTGCCCCACCAGTCGGGGTTGCGTGCGAAGGTGATGCTGTTGCCCGAGTCGACCTTGGCCACGCGGTAGGGGCCGCTGCCCAGGGGCGCTTCATAGCCGCCGCCATTGGCGAAGTCGCGACTCTTCCACCAGTGTTCGGGGAACACCGGCAGGGTCGCGATATCCAGGGGCAGGGTGCGGTTTTCGTTGCTTTTGAAGTCGAAGCGCACCACTCGTGGTGATTCCACGGTGACGCCTTTGACGTCGTCGAACTGGGTGCGGTAGCGCATGCTGCCCTGGGTCATCAGCAGGTCGTAGCTGTAGCGCACGTCTTCGGCGGTGATCGGCGTGTTGTCGGCAAAGCGCGCCTTGGGGTTGAGGTAGAAGCGCAGCCACAGGCCGTCTTCGGCACGCTCCATCTTTTCGGCCACCAGGCCGTAGACGGTGTAGGGCTCGTCCAGGGAGCGCTGGGCCAGGGGCGAATAGACCAGGCCGTCGAGCTGGGAGACACCGATGCCCTTGTCGATATAGGGCAGTACGTGGTCGAAGCGGCCGATTTCGATGGCCGAGCGGCGCAACGTCCCGCCTTTGGGGGCCTGGGGATTGACGTAGTCGAAGTGGCTGAAACCCTGGGGGTACTTGGCCGGTTCGCCATAGACGGTCATGGCGTGTTGCGGTGCGGCTTGGGCACCCGCGGCGCCCAACAGCAGGGCGGTGAAAAGCACGGTGGAGGAAAGCAGTCGCATTGTCAGCCTTAGGAGCCGGGTGATCGATGACCACGATTTGTACGCTAGCGGCGCGTGACTGGCCAGCCGCATCCGCTTTGGGCAGAGCCTGGCGCCCATGCGCAACGGCCCACCAAAAGGCGGGCCGTTGAGCAGACGCAGGCGCTTGGGGATCAGTCCTGGCGGCTGGTGACTTCCAGCAGGTGGTAGCCGAACTGGGTTTTCACCGGGCCTTGCACCACGTTTACCGGAGCGCTGAACACCACGGTGTCGAATTCCTTGACCATCTGGCCTGGGCCGAAGGAGCCCAGGTTGCCGCCGTCACGGCTGGAAGGGCAGGTGGAGTTCTTTTTCGCGACTTCGGCAAAGTCGGCGCCGGCTTCGATTTCGGCTTTGAGTTCGTTGCACTTGGCTTCGCTGGCAACCAGGATGTGACGGGCAGTGGCTTTGGCCATGGATGTTGCTCCTTTCAAGAAAGTTGAGAGCCTACCGGATTCAGGTGGCTATTTCTTCTCAAAGTTCCTTCAAGGCATTGCCGCCTGGCGCCTGCGGGGGACGAGTGGTGAGGGTCCTGTAGGGGCCGGCTTGCCGGCGAAGAGGTCCTTGGAGGAGACGCTGCTCTTGAGGACGCCTTCGCTGGCAAGCCAGCTCCTGCGGGGGCGGTGCTGCTCAGGCGGGGACGGCTGCGGCCTTGCCTGCGTGTCGCAGTTGTTGCGCGCCATTGCGCAGCAATTGTTCGGTGGCGTCCCAGCCCAGGCAGCCGTCGGTCACCGAAACGCCGTAGCGCAGGTTCGCGCTCAGGGGCTGGCAGCCTTCGAACAGGTGGCTTTCCAGCATCATCCCCATCAGCGAGGTATCGCCCTGCAAGCGCTGCTCCAGTACCTCGTTGAACACCGCCGGCTGACGCAGCGGGTCCTTGCCGCTGTTGGCGTGGCTGCAATCGACCATGATCCGCGCCGGGATCTTCAGCTTCTGCAGGTCCTGCTGGACCTGGGCCACGCTCTGGCGGTCGTAGTTGGGCCCGCGATGGCCACCGCGCAGCACCAGATGGGTGTCGGGGTTGCCTGGGGTCTGGATGACCGCCGGGTGGCCCTGGCTGTCGACGCCGAAGTGGCGGTGCGGGTGGGCCGCCGAGCGCATGGCGTCACAGGCGATAGCGACACCGCCGTCGGTGCCGTTCTTGAAACCCACGGGCATGTCCAGGCCGCTGGCCATCTCGCGGTGGATCTGCGATTCGGTGGTGCGCGCACCAATGGCGACCCAGCTCAGCAGGTCATCGAAGTAGCCGGCGGCCATGGGCTGCAACAGTTCGGTGGCAATCGGCAGGCCCAGGCGCAGCATCTCGCGCATCAGTTCACGGGACAGGTGCAGGCCGCCGGCCATGTCGTCGCTGCCATCCAGGCGGGGGTCGTAGGCCAGGCCTTTCCAGCCGACGGTGGTACGGGGCTTTTCCACGTAGGCGCGCATCACCAGCAGCATCTGGTCGCGCACTTCATCGGCCAGGCGGGCCAGGTTGGCGGCGTATTCCAGGGCCGATTGCGGGTCGTGGATGGAGCAGGGGCCGACGACTACCAGCAGGCGTGGGTCGCGACCTTCGAGGATGGCGCGCACCGCCTGGCGGTGAGCGGCGACTTGTTGGTTCAAGGCCAGGGACAGCGGCAGTTGCTGCTTGAGTTCCAGGGAGCTGGGCAGGCGCTGGGTCAGGGTTTCATTGGCGCTGACGTGGGCGGACAGGGGCAGGGCGGATACGGACGAGTTCATGTGCGGTCTTCCTGGGCGGGCGGCGGGTTATGTCCCGCGCGCGGCCCTACTGGGGTGTTCGACAATTGGCCGTACTGGCCATAAGTGTGCAATTGCCACCGGTAGGTGACCGATCGGAGGCGGCAGGCTGTCCCGAGCGGAGGCTGCTAAATCGCCAGGCGCAAAACATGTCGTAGCGGTAATAGGTGGAGTAGTTCATGGAGCAATCCTCAGTAAGTTCGGTGTGTCGCTGAAAGTCGTGGTTGAAAATGCAGTGCCGGAAAAAACAAAACCCCCGGTCGGGAGGCCGACCGGGGGTTGAGATTCTCTGGTAGGCGACCCGTTGAAGTGGGCGCCGCTTGGGTATCAGGCGCGCCAGTGGCTAAACCAATACCCAAAATAAAAGCTGGCCGGAGCCCGAGTGCCGTTGACCCAGGCAGCCGCGACCGAGCGCAGTGCGCTGGCAGTGTGGCGATGCAGGGAAGGGGTCTTGGACAACATGGGTTTCTCCGTAAAGTGGGGGCGAGCTTACTAGAGGCTGGTGCCGGGATTCAATCAGTAATTTCTATCGGCGCAGCACGCGGCGGCTATGGATTAAGCCTGCAGGGGATTTATGCCACACTCGCTGCTCCCGCCTGTTCGCCCTCCAAGGAATGTTCATGTCCGTGCTGACCCTCGCTGCTGCCCAAACGGTGTCCATCGCGGGCGATCTACTGGCCAACCTGGCCCGGCATCAGCGGTTGATGCAACTGGCAGCGGCGCAGGGCGTGCAGTTGCTGGTGTTTCCCGAGCTGTCGCTGACCGGCTACGAACCGCAACTGGCGGCCGAACTGGCGCTGATGCCGGATGCACCGCAGTTGCAGCCACTGCGGGATCTGGCCCGGGCGCTGGAACTGACGGCGGTGGTGGGGATGCCGATCCGCCTGTCTGTTGACGGGCCGGTGCTGATTGGCGCTCTGGTGCTGGGCGGCGACGGTTCGCTGGCGGTCTACACCAAGCAGCACCTGCATGCAGGAGAAGAGTGCGCTTTTGTCGCAGGCCAGGGCGGCACCCCTTTGCCTATCGGTGGCGAAACCGTGGCTTTGGCGGTCTGCGCGGACTTCTGCCACGCCAGCCATGTGCAGGCGGCGGCCGATGCCGGCGCCGGGATCTATGCTGCCGGGGTCTTGATCAGCGAAGGTGGCTACGCTGCCGATAGCGCGCAGCTCCAGGGATACGCCCAGGAACACGGGATGCTGGTGCTGATGGCCAACCACGGCGGCCCCAGCGGTGGTTGGGCCTGCGCCGGACGCAGCGCGGCCTGGGATGCCAGGGGCCGGTTGCTGGGCACCGTCGAGGGTGTGGGCGAGGCTTTGTTGATTGTCCAGGGTGGTACTGGGCAATGGCAGGCGCAAGTGCTGGAGGTGAGCCATTGATGGACGGCTTTTCATTACGCCCGGCGGTTGATTCGGACCTGGCGTTCGCCCGCGACCTGACCCGTTCCACCATGCTCGGCTATTACATTCGCAACGACTTGCTGTGGCAGGACGAAGCCTTCGATGTGGCCTGGGCCGGCCGCAGGAACCTGCTGATCTGCCAGGGTGCCCGGGTGCTGGGGTTTGTCAGCCTGAGCCGGGATGCGCAGGCGCTGTATGTCCGCGAATTGCATGTGCTGGAGGCTTTCCGGGGGCAGGGCGCCGGTGCCTGGACGCTGGAGCAGGTGCTGGAGCTGGCTCGCCAGGAGCGCCGAGGGTTGTTGCGCCTGACCGTGTTCAAGGGCAATCCCGCACAGCGGCTGTATGAGCGGATGGGGTTGCGGGTGGTGGGAGAGGATGATTGCTTCTGGCGCATGGAGCGCTTGTCTGATTCGCTTGCCGGAAGGCTTGGCGACGCCTGAGCGCAACGCCCTTCCGCAGGCTTTACTGTGCGTTGGGATCTATCGCGGGCGCATCCTCGAGGATGATGCCGTCCTTCATTCCCAGTAGCACCGCGACCTTGTGCGCTTCCCCTCGTTTGCCTTTCTTGCGGCCTGCCAGCACCTGATAGGTAGTGGCCGGGTCAACCCCGTGTTCACGAGCAAATTGTTGAACCGATTTACCTTGATGTTCCAGCCAGGCCTTGGCTTGTGCGGCAGTGCGGATACCGGGCATAGTTCAAAACCGTTCAAATTTGTTCAATGCTTGAAGAGTATGACACCCCCTTGGGGTGTATCAGATGGGATCATACATCCAAATGAGTGGAATCGGTTCGCGGTTGAGGCAGGAGCGAGAACGCCTGGGACTGTCGCAGAAAGTTTTTGGTGAAATAGGCGGGGTTGAAGCCAACGCCCAGGGTAAATATGAAAGTGGTGATCGTGCACCCAAGGCGGATTATCTGTCCCGGGTGGCGGCAAAAGGGGTGGATGTGCTGTATGTGCTGACCGGCAGCCGGATCCCGATCCAGAGCGGCGGGCTGAGTCAGACCGAGGAAAAGGTCCTGGATTGCTATCGGGCGCTGTTCAAGGAGGATCAGGATGCTATCTGCCGCCTGACCAGTACCCTGGCCGAGCTTTCGGCAAGCCAGGGCGAGAGGCGCAAGGCCCAGGTACGAGAGTGAGGGGCGCTGGCCTCTTTCGGTGCGCACGGGGGTAGGACCGTTATTGCGCCCGGATGTTTTTTATATAGCGCTTGTGATTAGGTTTGTACGCCGCTTTTTTGCTAAGGTGTCGGGCAACCTGTAAAGACCATATCGCGAGGTGTCTGCTTGATAAGGGTGCTAGTAGTCGATGACCATGATCTCGTTCGTACGGGCATTACACGAATGTTGGCTGACATCGATGGCCTGCAAGTAGTCGGGCAGGCGGAGTCAGGGGAAGAATCCCTGCTCAAGGCGCGGGAGCTGAAGCCCGATGTGGTCCTGATGGACGTCAAGATGCCAGGCATCGGCGGCCTCGAAGCCACGCGCAAACTGCTGCGCAGTCATCCGGACATCAAGGTCGTGGCGGTCACCGTCTGCGAGGAAGATCCCTTTCCTACCCGCTTGCTGCAAGCGGGTGCGGCGGGCTATCTGACCAAGGGCGCCGGTCTGAACGAAATGGTCCAGGCCATCCGCCTGGTATTTGCCGGCCAGCGCTATATCAGCCCGCAGATCGCTCAGCAATTGGTGTTCAAGTCATTCCAGCCTTCCAGTGATTCACCGTTCGACGCCCTGTCGGAACGGGAGATCCAGATTGCGCTGATGATTGTCGGCTGCCAAAAGGTGCAGATCATCTCCGACAAGCTGTGCCTGTCGCCTAAAACCGTGAATACCTACCGCTATCGCATTTTCGAGAAGCTCTCGATCAGCAGCGATGTCGAGTTGACGCTATTGGCGGTTCGTCACGGCATGGTTGATGCCAGCCTCTGAAATGACCGAACAGTTTGATCCCAGTGCCTTTCTTTCTACCTGCAGTGGCCGCCCCGGTGTGTATCGCATGTTCGACAGCGATGCACGCCTGCTTTACGTCGGTAAAGCCAAGAACCTGAAGAACCGGCTCTCCAGCTATTTCCGCAAGACCGGCCAGGCGCCGAAGACCGCCGCCCTGGTGGCGCGCATCGCGCAGATCGAAACCACCATCACCGCCAATGAAACCGAAGCGCTGCTGCTGGAGCAGACGCTGATCAAGGAATGGCGGCCGCCGTACAACATTCTCCTGCGCGACGATAAGTCCTACCCCTACGTGTTTCTTTCGGACGGCGACTTTCCGCGTTTCAGCATCCATCGCGGGGCGAAGAAGCAGAAGGGCAAGTATTTCGGCCCTTATCCCAGCGCCGGCGCCATCCGCGAAAGCCTCAGCCTGTTGCAGAAGACCTTCATGGTCCGCCAGTGCGAGGACAGCTACTACAAGAACCGTACGCGGCCCTGCCTGCAGTACCAGATCAAACGCTGCAAGGCGCCCTGCGTCGGCCTGGTGGAGCCTGAGGTCTATGCCGAGGACGTGCGCCACTCGGTGATGTTCCTGGAGGGGCGCAGCAATGCCCTGACCGACGAACTCTCCACCGCCATGGAAGCCGCCGCCAGCACCCTGGATTTCGAAAAGGCCGCCGAACTGCGGGACCAGATCTCCCTGCTGCGTCGGGTCCAGGACCAGCAGAGCATGGAAGGTGGCACGGGCGATGTGGATGTGGTGGCGGCCTTCGTCAACCCTGGCGGCGCCTGTGTGCACCTGATCAGCGTGCGCGGCGGCCGGGTACTGGGCAGCAAGAACTTCTTTCCCCAGGTGGGTATCGAGGAGGACGTGGCCGAAGTCATGTCGGCGTTTCTCGGCCAGTATTTTGTCAGCAGCCCGGAACGCGACCTGCCTTCCGAGTTGATCGTCAACGTGGTCCATGAGGACTTCCCGACCCTGATCGCCGCCATCGACGAGCTGCGCGGGCGCGAGTTGACCATCAGCCACCGGGTACGCGGTACCCGCGCCCGCTGGCAGCAACTGGCGGTAACCAACGCCGAGCAGGCCCTGAGCGCGCGCCTGGCCAACCGCCAGCACGTGGCCGCACGTTTCGAAGCCCTGGCCGAGGTGCTGAACCTGGACGAGCCGCCGCAGCGCCTGGAGTGCTACGACATCAGCCATTCCAGCGGCGAGGCCACTGTAGCCTCCTGCGTGGTATTCGGGCCGGAAGGGCCGCTGAAGTCCGACTACCGGCGCTACAACATCGAAGGCGTGACCGCCGGCGACGACTACGCCGCCATGCACCAGGCCCTGACCCGGCGCTTCAGCAAGCTCAAGGACGGCGAGGGCAAGCTGCCGGACATCCTTCTGGTGGACGGCGGCAAGGGCCAGCTGTCCATGGCTCGGGATGTGCTCAATGAGCTGGCGGTGCCGGACCTGATCCTGCTCGGCGTGGCCAAGGGCGCGACCCGCAAGGCCGGATTCGAAACCCTGTACCTGAACGACGCAGCCCATGAATTCACCCTCAAGGGTGACTCGCCGGCGCTGCACCTGATCCAGCAAATCCGCGATGAGGCTCACCGCTTCGCGATCACCGGTCACCGCGCACGGCGTGGCAAGACCCGGCGTACCTCGACCCTGGAAGGGGTGGCGGGCGTCGGGCCGAAGCGTCGGCGGGACCTTCTCAAACATTTTGGTGGATTGCAGGAACTGTCCCGTGCAAGCATCGACGAGATTGCCAAAGCACCGGGAATCAGTAAAAAGCTCGCAGAGTTGATTTATGCAAACCTGCACAGCGAGTAGAATGCCCAATCACCTCGTAGCCAGTTGTGCCGATGAATATCCCTAATCTGATCACCGTTCTACGCGTCCTGCTCATCCCGATTTTCATTTTGCTGTTCTATTTGCCCTATAGCTGGAGCTACATGGCCGCCAGTTCGGTGTTTGCCTTCGCGGCCGCCACCGACTGGCTGGACGGCTACCTGGCGCGGCGCCTGCAGCAGAGCACGCCGTTCGGTGCGTTCCTCGACCCGGTGGCCGACAAGCTGATGGTGGCGGTGGCCCTGGTGCTGCTGGTGCAGGAGCATCACAACCTGTGGCTGACCTTGCCCGCCGCGGTGATCATCGGTCGTGAAATCGTCATCTCGGCGCTGCGCGAGTGGATGGCCGAGCTCGGCGCCCGCGCGCAGGTGGCGGTGTCGAACATGGGCAAGTGGAAAACGGCGGCGCAAATGCTGGCGCTGGTGATTTTGCTGGCCAATCCCTCGGACTTCAGTTTCTGGGTGCTGGTAGGTTACGCCTTGCTGTTGGCGGCAGCGGGCCTGACCCTGTGGTCCATGCTGCAGTATCTGCGAGCCGCCTGGCCGCACCTGAAAACTGATAACGAGAAAAAATAAGTTTTTTTGAATCAAAGGCTTGACGCGCATTCGGATTTCTATAGAATGCGCAACACCAAGACGTTGCGGGAATAGCTCAGTTGGTAGAGCACGACCTTGCCAAGGTCGGGGTCGCGAGTTCGAGTCTCGTTTCCCGCTCCAAACATAGCGCTGCAGAGTTCCACGAATTCTGCAGCGATCAAAAAAAGGACCTTCGGGTCCTTTTTTCGTTTCTGCGGGCTTCACTGAAATCCAGCACCATCCAGCGCCTTCAAATCCAGGAATTGAGTCCTTCTCAAAAGGCTTGAATCCGGGCAGCGCTGAATCGGTTCGTTGCTGGAGCGGTGATGAACATCCGGCCCCTGGCCTGTTCAGTCGCTCACGATGGCGCTCTCGGATAACAGCCAGGCGCTGAATGTTTCAAGCGCCGGATAATGCTGATAGCGCGCCGCGCAGGTCAGATAGTAATTGCGACCGCTTTCCATAGGGCCAAACAGTTTTACCAGTGCCCCGGATTTGATTTCGTCTTGCACCAGAATATCGGGAACCAGCCCAATGCCGACGCCAGCGGATACCGCCTGTATAAGGTGGGCCGTGAGCTCAAAGCTTGGGCCTGTCCGCATTTTCTGGTGGTCCAGTTTGTTGAGGTCAAACCAATCGGACCAGCTATTGGGTCGAGAAACGACATTCAACAACAAATGATTGGTGACATCGTTGAGCGACATCTCAAGGCTGTCCGGCAGCGCTTTGGGGCTGGCGACAACCACCAGTTTTTCTTGTAGCAAAAGGTGCGATACGTAGCCCGGCCAGTCGCCTTTTCCCGCGTAGATGATGGCCTGCATGTCGCTCACGCTGGATGGGTTGTCGGCGTGAATGATCCTCGAGTGGACGTGCACCAGGCTCCTGGGATGACGCGCATAAAATTCATGCATTTTGGGCAGCAGCCATTTTGAACCGAAGGTCGGCAGTACCGCGAGGTTCAATGGGCCTTCTTCCTCCTTGAAGGCAATTGTCTGCAGGGTAGCGCTTCGAATTCGGCCCAGTGCGGCAGTGAGTTCATGCTGGTAAAGCGCGCCGGCAGCGGTGAGTTCGATTCTTCTTCCCTCACGTTTGAACAGCGAGACCTCAAGCTGTGATTCCAGAGCCTGCACTTGCCGGCTGACAGCGCTTTGAGTCAGGGCAAGTTCGTCTGCCGCTTTGGTAAAGCTGCAATGTCGGGCTGCTGCCTCGAAAGCGATCAGCAGGGACATCGAGGGGGTCAGTCTTCGTGGGTTCATTCATAAAGCTCATGGAAAAGCTGCAGGTTTTACGTTTGTGTGAATTGTCTTGTCCCCACAAAATCGGTGGAAAGGCCTTTGTCCTGAGCCAGGCCTCGGGCTAGGAAGCATACATAACGAGAATGCTCAGATTAGCCGTATCGCCGCTAGGAATTCCACCATGATTGCCAGGTTGCCTCCCCACGAAACTAAAAACGAACCCTGTGAGTTGTTCCTGGCTCGCCTTGAGAAAGAAGGATTCCAGGGTGAAATTGCTCGCGATCATGCTGTGAGGACAGTACTGGCAACCGACAACTCGATCTATCAGCGTCTGCCTCAAGCCGCGGTGTTCCCCAGAAATGTGCAAGATGTCGAGCTCTTGGCCCGCCTTGCGGCGCTGGCGTCGTTCAGTTCGGTGGTGCTCACGCCGCGTGGCGGCGGAACCGGAACCAATGGCCAATCGTTGACGAGCGGCGTTGTGGTGGATCTGTCGCGTCATATGCACGGCATCCTTGAGATCAACGTCGAGGAGCGCTGGGTGCGTGTGCAAAGCGGTGTGGTCAAGGACCAGCTCAATGCAGCGTTGAAACCGCACGGACTGTTTTTTGCACCGGAGTTGTCGACGTCGAATCGGGCCACGATCGGCGGGATGATAAATACCGACGCAAGCGGTCAGGGAAGCTGTACCTACGGAAAAACCCGTGACCACGTCCTGGCGCTTTCTACCATTCTGATAGGCGGGGAGCGGCTCGATAGTGCAGTCCTGGAGCGAGATTGCTGGCAGGCGCAAGCACATCGCGACGACAAGGTTGGGGCAATTTATCGATGTGCTTCGCAGATCGCCCATGATTACGCCGAACTCATCGAGCATACCTTTCCCAAGTTGAACCGTTGCTTGACGGGATATGACCTGGCGCATCTGCGTGAGCCGAATGACCGATTCAATCTGAACAGTGTCCTGTGTGGGTCCGAAGGCTCACTGGGTTTCATTGTTGAAGCCACGCTGAATGTGTTGCCCATTCCCAAGTACTCGATCCTTGTCAACGTACGTTACGCGGGCTTCATGGATGCATTGCGCGATGCCAAGGCGTTGATGCAGCTCGAGCCATTGTCCATCGAGACGGTCGACTCCAAGGTCCTCGGGCTGGCCATGAACGACATCGTCTGGCACGGAGTCGCCGAGTACTTTCCCCAAGACCCCGATGTGCCAACCCTGGGAATCAACCTGGTGGAGTTCAGCGGCGACGATGAGGAAGTGGTTCAGCTGCGTGTTCATGAGTTTGTCCGGCACCTTCAGCAGGACACCAGTGTGGTGCGATTGGGGCACACCCTTGCCATCGGTGCAGAGGCATTGAAGCGGGTTTACGCGATGCGCAAGCGTGCGGTGGGGCTGCTGGGGAATGTCAAAGGTTCCGCCAGGCCCCAGCCGTTCGTTGAAGATACTGCGGTTCCTCCCGAGAACCTGGCTGATTTCATTGCGCAATTTCGGGCGCTTTTGGATAGCCATGGTTTGGAATATGGCATGTTCGGCCACGTTGACGCCGGGGTCCTGCATGTGCGGCCGATTCTGGATATGAAAGACCCCGCTCAGGCGGCCTTAATCCAGCCCATTTCCGATGCCGTCGCCGAGCTGACGCAAAAGCACGGTGGCTTGCTCTGGGGGGAGCATGGCAAAGGGTTGAGGTCGCAATATGTGCCGGACTACTTCGGCGAACTCTATCCGGCGCTGCAGGAACTCAAGTCGGCTTTTGACCCGTACAACCAACTCAACCCGGGAAAAATCGCCACGCCACACACGCTACCTGACGCTCGGTTGACTCGAGTTGATGAGGTCACGTTGCGCGGCGAGCTGGATCGTACGATTGATGAGCGGGTGTGGTTGCATTACGACGCCGCGGTCCATTGCAACGGCAATGGCGCCTGCTACAACTTCGACCCCGATGACGCCATGTGCCCTTCCTGGAAGGGCACTCGAAATAGAATTCACTCGCCCAAGGGGCGCGCTTCTCTGGTCCGGGAGTGGCTGCGCTTGCAGGGGCAGCAAGGTGTCGATGTGTTGGTTTCACAAGGGGCTCGCCCTTTAGCGGCCACGGTGATCCGCTTCGCCAGGCGTGCTGCCAATACGGTTGCGCACAAGATGGGCCAGAAAGACTTTTCCCATGAGGTCTACGAGGCGATGGCAGGGTGCCTCGCCTGCAAGTCCTGTGCGGGTCAGTGCCCGGTGAAAGTCAACGTGCCCGACTTTCGCTCGCGATTCCTCGAGCTATACCACAGCCGATATCTGCGCCCATTGAAGGATTACCTCATCGGTTCTCTGGAGTACACGATTCCCTACTTGGCCCGTGTGCCGCGCTTGTACAACGGGATCATCGGTTCTGGGATGGTGGGGGCGTTTCTTCGGCGCGTTGCCGGTATGGTCGACAGCCCGCTGCTGAGCTTGCTGAATTTTGATGACGTTTGCCGCCGCTGGAAGGTGCGCGTGGCGTCGCCAGCGCTTCTTGAAGGGCTGGACGAGGCGCAGCGTAAACGCAGCGTTATTCTCGTGCTGGACGCCTTCACCCGTTATTTCGAGACACCGCTGCTCGCGGACTGGATCGAGTTGATTTCCAGGCTCGGGTTTGAGGTGTACATCGCGCCGTTCGCGGCCAATGGCAAGCCGCTGCAGGTTCAGGGCTTTCTAAAGGCATTCGAACAAGCCGCGCATTTCAACGCCCGATCGCTTCGCGAATTGCATCAATATCAGATTCCGTTGGTGGGGCTTGATCCAGCGATGACCTTGGTTTACCGCCAGGAGTACGTCAAGACCCTGGGTGAGGACCAGGCCCCAGCGGTGCTGCTGCCGCAGGAATGGCTTGTGGAGGTGCTTGTGCAATCAGCGGTGAGCGCCGACGAAGGTACTTACTACTTCCTGCCGCACTGCACCGAGAAAACCAACGAGCCGGGCAGTGTGGGCCTGTGGCAGACGATCTATGCGCGAGTCGGCTTGAGGTTGCAGGTGCAAGCCAGTGGGTGTTGTGGAATGTCCGGAACCTACGGGCACGAAACACAAAATGCCGAGACGTCCGAGGTTATTTACCGACAGTCCTGGGGGCCATTGGTGGCCCGTCTTAATGGGGCAGGGCGCCTGCTGGCGGATGGGTACTCGTGTCGAAGCCAGGTCAAGCGCAAGGACGGGCAGCTTGTCCTGCACCCGCTCCAGGCGTTGCTGAGGTTCCTGCGCGACACCGCCACCCCATCTTCAGGATGCTGATTGGCGCGAGCCTGAGGCGGCTTGGCCGCCTCGCGTTTCTCCAAGTATTGATTGGAGGCCATCGGCCCAGCGAAAACCGATGTGCGCAGATCGTCGAGCGGTATCAGAACCCATAGAGCTTTGCAGGGTTATCAACCAAAATCTGCTTGATGAGCGCGTCATCGTTTTCAACCCAGTTAAACAGCATCTCCAGCAGACTGGCATCGTTGGGCATGGGTACCGGTATACAAGGATGTGGCCAGTCGCTCGCCCACAGTAAGCGGTTTGGATTCGCTTCGATCAACGCCCGAGCGTAGGGCGTTACGTCGTCGTAAGGGAAGTCCTTCGATGCTGTAAAGCGATAAGCCCCCGAAAGCTTGACCCACACACGACCTTCTTTTAACAGCCGCAGCAGGTCGGTGAATCCTGGATGGCCCAGCCCGCAACTGGTGGGCATGTGCCCCATGTGGTCGATGACGACTGCGACGGGCAGGCTGGCCACGGTCTCGTACAAGTCGGCGAACTCGGTGATATCGATCAGTAGCTGTAGGTGCCAGCCAAGTGGCGCGACTTTTTCTGCCAGCGCTGCAACATCCGATACCTCGACACCGCTTTTGAAGATCAGGTTGACGCGCACGCCGCGCACCCCGAGGCGATGCATTGCCCACAAGGTTTCTGTATCGGTATCGGCATCGATCACCACAACGCCGCGGAATGCGCTGCCCGCTTCTTTCAGTGCCGCGAGCGTTGTGCTGTTGTCCGCCCCATAGACGCTGGGTTGGACGATGACCCCGCGACTTAGCCCCAGGGTTTTTTGGACGCGTTGAAATGCCTCCAGTGGAGCGGGCGGCGGCGTGTAGGAGCGGTGAGGAGAGAAGGGTTGGCCATTCTCGTCACCAAAAACGTGGAAGTGGCAGTCGCACGCGCCGTCAGGCAAGGTGCGTGGCAATGTACGAGGTTCAGGGTCCGGGCCTGCGCATTGCGGTGCGTAGGTCTCTCCCAGCGAACTCATCCGAGTGATTTCCCAACCTTGCAATCCTCGCAATCCGTTGCGTTCGGCGGAGTTGATGATTTGTTGCCAGGTGACTCGTCTGGCAAGGTCGGGATCGCCGAGCCTGATCGCTTCGAAGATCGCCTGATGCTCAGCCAGTAGCGTCTCGCCAAGGTCGCTGGAGCGAACCAGGTGGTTCTCCAGTAACGCCGCTTCGTAGACGTGGCTGCACAGAAAAATGATGAAGTTGCGAAAGTATTCATTGCCTGTGGCATCGGCAATTGCGCGCTTGAACTGCAGGCTGTGTTCCACCATGTCCTGACGGTTTTGGATACTGGCGCGCAGGGTGTCCAGTGCCGCTTCAATCTTGTTCAACTGACTGAGTGACCGGCGTCTGGCGGCCATGGCGGCCGCGGCGACTTCGAGGTCCAGGCGCAGCTCATACAGTTGACGCAGCTTGGTGCTATCGGTGAGCTCCTCTTGAGTTATCCGGAAGCTGCTTTGGTTGGCTTCGGTTGCAACAAATACCCCAAGCCCCTGGCGACTGACGACGAGGCCGGCCGAATTGAGCCGAGCGACAGCTTCACGCACTACATTTCGGCTAACGGCAAAAGCCTCTGCCAACCGGCTTTCCGTGGGGATGCGATCACCTGGGCGGAGTCGACCTTCACGTATTTCGCTTTCCAGGTGACGAAAAATTTCAACCGAGAAGTGATCGCGTCGGCCAATTGCTTTTATAGTCATTTTACTCAGTCATCAAATGTCAGTTTCAAAAGCTTGAAACGTCAAACGCCCACGTAACGAACATTGCGTGGGCGTTACTCTAACAAATGATGGCTGGCTCAGTGTAATTGCTTGCCCTTGGTTTCCGGGAGGAAGAAGGTCACCACCAGGACAAGGCAGTAGGCTCCTCCCGCGAAGATCGCGATGGCGGTGCCGAGGCTGTATTTGGCGCTTATAAAGCCTACGAGTCCGGGAAACAGAGCGCCTACCGCTCGCCCAAAGTTATAGGAGAATGCCTGGCCATTGGCCCTCACTGCTGAAGGATAAAGCTCAGTCAAAAAGGCGCCCATGCCGCTGTAGATACCTGAAGCTGCGAAGCCCAGTGGAAAGCCGAGAAACAGCATTTGAGTGTTGGTCAAGTTCAGCTGCATGTAGCAGACCACACTGATGGCCGACAGAACGGCGAAGATGATGAAGTTGGGGCGGCGCCCCAGGCGGTCAGACAGGAAGGCGCCGCAGACATAGCCAAAGAATGAACCGATGATGACCACCATCAGATAGCTACCGGTGCCAAAGACCGACAGGCCCTTTTCCAGTTTCAGATAGGCTGGCAACCACGTGGTGATTGCGTAGTAGCCACCTTGAACGCCCATGCAGAGCAGGGCGGATAGCAGCGTGGTGCGCAGGAGCGAGGGTGAGAAAATGTGCCAGAAAGGAACCGAGTTGCCTGTTTCGCTCTGGTGCTTTTTAGTCCGCAGGAATACCTCGGGCTCTGGTACATATTTACGAATGTAGAGGACCAGAAGTGCCGGAACGATGCCGATCCAAAACAGCGAACGCCAGGCAATATCTTCGGGAAGCAAGCTGAAAGACAGTGTGTAGAGCAGTGCGGCGGCGCCCCAGCCAATGGCCCATCCGCTTTGCACGATACCCACGGCTTTGCCGCGATGTTGCGCTCGAACCATTTCGCCGATCAGTACCGATCCCACGGCCCACTCACCTCCGAACCCGAGCCCCTGCAGTGCCCGAAGGACAAATAACTGTTCGAAGTTTTGCGCAAAGCCGATCAATACGGTGCAGATCGAGAACCACAGAATACTGATCTGCAGCAACCGCACACGACCGTATCGGTCTGCCAGAATGCCCGCTCCCCATCCGCCAATGGACGAGAAAAGTAACGTCACGGTACTCAGTAGCCCCACTGAACCCTTGTCAATGTGCCAAAGGGTCATCAGCGAGGCGATGACAAAGGTGAACACCATGAAATCCAGGGCGTCCAAGGCCCAGCCACCAAATGCGGAATAGAAGGTGCGTTTTTCAACGGTATTAAGTTCGCTAAACCAACTCATTATTATTCTCCGGGCAGCACCGCAGTTCTGCTTGGTTATTGTTTTTGTTATTTGAAGTCGTACAGGGCGCCAGGGTTATCAACCAGAATGCTCTGTCGTTGGCGTTCGCTGGGCGCCCATGAAAGCAAGCGATCCAGCAATGAACTTGTGTCGGGCGTACTTTCGAGTGCTACGTGAGGCCAGTCGCTGCCCCACACCATTCGTTCCGGGGCAACGGCCAGCAAGGCATGGGCGAGCGCATCTGTATCGGCATAGTCCGGACGCTGATCACTCAGGCGGTAAGCGCCCGACAACTTGACCCACCAACCGTGCTCCGCCACGTTCCTCAGCAGCAACTCAAACCCCGCTTCCTTAATGCCCAGATGGGCCGGGAAGTGCCCGAAGTGATCAATCACGACAGCGCAAGGCAACTTGGCCATCCGAGCCTCAATCTCACTTAGAAGCCGAACATCAATCAGAAACTGCATATGCCAGCCAAGGTCGGCAATTCGATGGGCAAGGTGCTCCATCAAGTCCAGATTCACTCCGCCTCGAAACAGAACGTTGATGCGAACACCACGCACACCCAAGGCATGCATATGCGCCAGTTCGTCGTCGCCAACGTGTTCGTCTACTACCGCGACCCCTCTCAGTTGGTCCTGATGACGTTGCAACACTTCGAGCATGTACCGGTTATCGGTGCCATAGACGCTCGGCTGCACCAAAACCCCTCGCTGCATCCCCATCGCCCGCAACACCTCCAGATACAGCGCCTCAGGTGCCGGAGGCGGGGTGTAGCTACGGTCGGGTACCAGTGGATAGCGTTCAAGATCGCCGGAGATTACGTGTGCATGGGTGTCGCATGCCCCGGCCGGCATTACGAAGCTCGGGGCCCGGACCTCTGCTCCAGGGGGCGCGCACAAAGGCGGCGAGTCGGTGGCGGGTCGCAAGTGAGACATGGATTTCATCCCCTCGACAGCCTTTCGCGCGTCATCACGGTTGAAAAGCGGCACTTGTTAGTTGTTGGTTGTTGGTTGTCCTACAAGTGCTGGCATGTTGAGTTTTTGCCTCTGCCTTGTCAATGCGTGCAGGCGTGGTTTTTTACACGGGGTTGGTGGGCGTTATCGGGATGCCTGGTCGAGATTGTTCAGCCCCCGGCCGAACCGGCCCAGGCTGAACGAGGTATTGAGCAACGCCGGCGGGCCAAGCGGCGGCCCGCCTCAGTTCTAAAGCTCGGCCGCTGAAAAACCGTTGCGCTGGAAGAACCGGTCCAGCTCCCGGGGCAGGGGCTCCACGCCGGTGAAGATCTTCAAGTACTCGGGGATGTAGCGCATGCGCTGCGCCATCGGTTCCTGGGTGTTCATGCTGATGTAGCCGATCTGGGTCAGGTAGATCGAGCGCGCGCGGGTGACGGCGGCGTCATGGGCGAAACCGAAACGGTCGAACATCTGTGCCAGGGCCTGCACCCGCTGTGCATCGGCCTGGCGGATCTCGTGCGCCACTTCGGGGGATTGCAGGGCCCAGCTGCGCATGGCGAACTCGAACTGTGAATCGAACAATTCGCTGTTCAGCCAGCAGTCGAAGACGTTGAGAATCGCCTCGGTGATGGATTCGGCATAGGCCTCGGACTGTGACACCAGGCTCAAGGTGTTCTTGTTCTTCCACAGATTAACCAGGGCTTCGAGCAGGGCTTCGCGGTCCTGGAAATACCAGTAGAAACTGGTGCGCGACAGGTTGAGTTTCTTCGCCAGCGGCATCACCCGCACCGCATCCACTCCCGATTCCTTGAGGCTCTCATAGGCCGCGTTGAGCCAGCTTTCCAGAGAGCCGCGGCCGGCAGCTTCCACATTGTTGCTGGTTGCTTTCATGGGGCATTTTTTCCTTGTCCGTTTAACCTTGACGGGGCGAATGTACACCACTGTCAGCGTCATTGACACTGGTGTACATTGAGGTCTATCGTCTGCCTTGCCTGATGACCAGTATGCGAGACCGATATGAATAACGATCCGCTTCTTCAGCCCTATCGCCTCAAGCACCTGACACTTCGCAACCGCATTATCACCACCTCCCACGAGCCGGCGTACCCCGAAGAGGGCATGCCGAAGAAATTGTACCGGGCCTACCACGTCGAGCGCGCCAAGGCCGGCGTGGCCATGACCATGACTGCAGGCTCGGCGGCGATCTCCCGCGATAGCCCACCGGTGTTCAACAACATCCTGGCGTACAAGGACGAAGTGGTCGGCTGGATGAAGGACCTCACCGACGAATGCCACGAGCATGGCGCGGCGGTGATGATCCAGCTCACCCACCTGGGGCGCCGCACCCGCTGGGACAAGGGCGATTGGCTGCCGGTGGTGTCGCCTTCGCACAATCAGGAGCCGGCACACCGAGCCTTTCCCAAGAAGCTGGAAATCTGGGATATCGAACGCATCATCCGCGATTACGCCGACGCCGCCGAACGCATGCAGGCCGCCGGCCTGGATGGTATCGAACTGCAGGCCTACGGCCACCTGATGGACCAGTTCTGGTCGCCATTGACCAACGAGCTGGAGGGCGCCTACGGCGGTTCATTGCACAACCGCCTGCGGTTTACCTTCGAGGTGCTGAGTGCGATTCGCCAGCGGGTGGGCCCGGAGTTTATCGTCGGCATCCGCTACACCGGCGATGAGGTGCTGGCCGGCGGCCTTGAGAAAGAGGAGGGGCTGCACATCTCGCAGCTGTTGAAAGACAGCGGCATGGTCGATTTTCTCAACGTGATTCGCGGCAATATCGCCACCGATGCCGGGTTGACCGACATCATCCCGATCCAGGGCATGCGCAATGCACCGCACCTGGACTTTGCCGGGGAGATTCGTGCCCTGACCGGTTTCCCCACCTTCCATGCGGCGAAGATCCCCGATGTCGCCACCGCCCGCCACGCGATTGCCTCGGGCCTGGTGGACATGGTGGGCATGACCCGTGCGCACATGACCGACCCGCACATCGTGCGCAAGATCATCGAGAACCGAGAAGATGAAATCCGCCCCTGTGTCGGCGCCAATTATTGCCTGGACCGGATCTACAACGCCGGCGCCGCCTACTGCATTCACAATGCCGCCACTGGCCGCGAAACCAGCATGCCCCACGAGGTGCCCAAGGCCGCGCACCCGCGCAAGGTCCTGATCATCGGCGCCGGCCCCGGTGGCCTGGAGGCGGCGCGGGTCGCCGGTGAGCGCGGGCATGAAGTGCTGGTGCTGGAAGTGGCCGACCAGCCCGGCGGACAGGTGCGCCTGACCGCGCAGTCCGAGCGGCGCAAGGAGATGATCAGCATCATCGATTGGCGCATGGCGCAGTGCGAGCGCCTGGGGGTGAAGTTTCGTTTCAACACCTGGGCCGATGCGGCGATGGTCCTCGATGAAAACCCCGACGTGGTGATCGTCGCCACCGGCGGCTTGCCCCATACCGAAGTCCTGCACAGCGGCAACCAGTGGCTGGTGTCGAGCTGGGACATCATCTCCGGCGACGTGAAGCCTGGGCGCAATGTGCTGGTGTACGACGATGCCGGCGATCACGCAGGTTTGCAGGCTGCCGAGTTCATCGCCCGCAGCGGCGCCAGGACCGAGATCATGACCCCCGACCGCTCGTTCGCGCCGGAGGTGATGGGCATGAACCTGGTGCCTTACATGCGCTCGCTGCAGCAGTTGGACACCACCTTTACCGTCACTTACCGGCTCAAGGCCGTGGAGCGCCAGGGCGAGCAGTTGCTGGCGACCATCGGCACCGACTACAGCGACCTGGAGAAAACCCGACTGGTGGACCAGATCGTGGTCAACCACGGCACCCGGCCCCTGGACGAGCTGTATTTCGAGCTGCAGCCCATGGCCACCAACGAAGGCGCCGTGGAGTACAAGGACCTGATTGCCGGCACCGCGCAAAACCTGGTGACCAACCCTCAGGGGCGTTTCCAGTTGTTCCGGATCGGCGATGCAGTGTCATCGCGCAATACCCACGCGGCCATTTACGACGCACTGCGCCTGGTCAAGGACCTCTAGCCACTGCTTGCGCCCTGTTTTGCACAATAAGAAAGACAGCCGTCATCCGTTTCCCTAGCGTCAAGTCACTGCCCCGAACGTTGGTCTGACTGGTTTTGATAAACCTCAAACTCTTCCCAGCGGAGGTTGTTGCATGCACACGGATACCGATTTCACCGAGCTGCTCAATGTCGTTCCCCCAAGCCCCCTGCACTATCGCAGTGATGTCAGCGTCACCGGCCATGCCCTGGCCCCGGTGGACCACGGCCTGCTGGCGGCCTATGCCGCGATCGACCGGCCGGCGCTGCGCCAGTACCGCCTGGAGCGCATTCGCCAGCAACTGCGCAAGCAGGATTACGCCGGCGTGCTGCTGGCCGACCCGATCAATATCCGCTACGCCACCGATACCAATAACCTCGGCCTGTGGGTGATGCATTCCCCTAGCCGTTACGTATTCGTGGCCACCGATGGCCCGGTGGTGCTGTTCGAGTTCGACAGCAGCCGGCACAACAGTGAGCACATCGAGACCATCGATGAAATTCGCCCGGCGATCCCCTGGCTGTATTTCCTGGCCGGCCCACGGGTCGAGGAGAAGGCCGAACGCTGGGCCCTGGAGGTGGCCGACCTGCTGACCCGGCATGGCGCCGGCAATCGTCGCCTGGCAGTGGACCGCTGCGACCCCTGGGGTGCGGAAAAGCTCAAGGCCAGGGGCATCCAGCTGTTCGATGCCCAGCCGCTGATGGAGCAGGCGCGGCTGATCAAGTCGGTGCAGGAGATTGCCAGCCACCGGGTGTCGATGGATGTGTGCGACCTGGCGATTGCCCGCATGCGCGCCAGCCTGGTGCCGGGCATCACCGAAAACCAGCTGTGGAGCATCATGCACGGGACCAACGTGGCCCAGGGCGGGGAGTGGGCCGAGAGCCGCCTGCTGAACTCCGGGCCGCGCACCAACCCCTGGTTCCAGGACGCTTCGGACAAGCTCATCGCGGCCGGGGAGATGGTCTGTTTCGACACCGACATGGTGGGCCCGGGCGGTTATCTCTCGGACATCTCCCGCAGCTTCATCTGCCCCGGCAAGGCGCCGACGGCGGCCCAGCGCGACCTGCTGGACATCGCCTCGCAGCAAATCAGTTTCAATCTCGACCTGCTGCGCCCGGGGCTGTCGTTTCGCGAGTTCGCCGAGGGCTGCTGGCCGGTGCCCAGGCAGTTCGAGCACAACCGCTACATGATGATGCTGCACGGTGTGGGCCTGGTCGATGAGTACCCCAGCGTGGCCTACGCGGTGGACTTTGCCGAGTGGGGCTATGACGGCCACTTCGAGGAAAACATGGTGCTCTCGGTGGAGAGCTACATCGGCGAGCGGGGCGGCCATGAAGGCGTGAAGCTCGAAGAGCAGGTGCTGATTACCGCTGCTGGAGCGGTCAAGCTTTCCCGTACCCCGTTAGTCGACTGCGATCGATAGCAGTGGTTGTTGCCTGATTCTTGCAGGCACGGCGTCTACCCTGTCCGGAGAAAAACAATGAGCAGCATGACCGTGATCGAAAACGCCAGCCCCCTGGCGCCGCCCCCGGTACCCAGCGCCGAACCTTTCCTGCGACTGGAGGCGATCCATAAGCAATTCGGGCCTTACCCCGTATTGCACGACGTGTGTTTCGAGATGGCCAAGGGTGAGGTGGTGGCGATCATCGGCCCCAGCGGCTCGGGTAAAAGCACCTTGCTGCGTTGCATCAACCAACTGGAGCCCGCGACCCGGGGGAGGGTCAGCATGGGCGGGGTGGCTATCGAAGCCGGGCGCCCGCTGCCCCGGAGCGAGCTGCTCAATCTGCGCCGGCGCATCGGCATGGTGTTCCAGTCGTTCAACCTGTTTCCGCACCTTACGGTGCTGCGCAACGTCAGCCTGGCGCAGGTCCGCACCCTCGGCCGCAGCGCCGAGGAAGCTGACGCCCGCTCTTTGCAGTTGCTGGACCGGGTGGGGCTCGCGGACAAGGCCAACGCCTATCCGGCGCGCTGCTCCGGCGGCCAGCAGCAACGCATCGCCATCGCCCGGGCCCTGGCGCTGGATCCGGAGCTGATGCTGTTCGATGAGCCGACCTCGGCCCTGGACCCCGAGCTGGGCCTGGAAGTGCTGGCGGTGATGAAGGAGCTGGCGCGCGAGGGCATGTCGATGCTGGTGGTGACCCACGAGATGCACTTTGCCGAGACGGTGTCCGACCGGGTGGTGGTGATGGCCGAAGGGCGGATCATCGAGCAGGGGCCCAGCGCCCAGGTTATGCGCGAGCCGCAGCACGCGCGGGTGGCGCAGTTTCTCCAGGCCGTGAGGAATCGCTGATGGCGGATATTCTGCTGGTCCTGTTGCGCGGCGTGCCCTGGACCCTGAGCGTGACCCTGGGCGCTTTCTGCATCGGCGTGGTGCTGGGCTTTCCACTCTGTGCCCTGCGTTTGTCGAACCTGAAGCTGTGTCGCTGGCTGGCGGCGATCCTGGTGCTGACCCTGCGTTCGATACCGCCCATCGTCTGGCTGTTCTTCATCTTCTTCGGCATCGGAGGCGGCTACATCGCCTTGTCGCCGTTCGCTGCCGCGGTGCTGGGCCTGGGGCTGATCACCGCGGCGCATATGTCGGAGGTGTATCGCGGTGCCTTTGCGGCGATCCCCCAGGGGCAGTACGAGGCGGCGCAGGTGCTCAATCTGTCGGCGCCCCAGCGCTTTTTCGATGTGATGCTGCCGCAACTGGTGCGCATCGCCATTCCCACCTCGGCCACCTATGCCATTGGCTTGCTCAAGGACTCAGCCGTGGCCTCGACCATCGGTGTCGGTGACGTCAGCTTCCAGGCGTACCAGATGTCCCAGCAAACCTTTCAAGGGCTGGAGGTGTACAGCGTGGCGGCGCTGGTCTACCTGATTCTCAGCGTACCGGTGGCGCTGTTCTCGCGCTGGCTGTCGGCCACCCTGAAGCAGAGGATTGCCCGATGAACGAGATCCTGACGATGTGGCTGGCCTGGTTTCCCGAGCTGTGGAAGGGCTTTGTGCTGTCAATTCAGGTCACCGCTGCCAGCCTGGCACTGGGGGTGGTCCTTGGGTTGTTGCTGGCGCTGGGTGTGTCGGCGCCCCGCCGGGCAGTGCGCTACCCCTCGTTGCTGATTGTCGAGCTGGGGCGTGGCGCGCCGGCGTTGATCCTGTTGCAGTACTTCTATTTCGGCCTGCCTTCGGCGGGCCTGACCCTGAGTTCTTTTTGGGCGGCAGCCCTGGCGCTGGCCTACTGCACTGCGGCCTACACCAGCGAGATCATTCGTGGCGGCATCGAGGCGGTGGCCCAGGGGCAGAACGAGGCGGCCGAGGTGATCGGCCTGAACCGCTTCGATGCACTGCGTTTCATCATCTTGCCCCAGGCGTTGCGGGTGGCTCTGCCGTCGTTGCTGGGGTTCTCGATCATGATGTTCCAGGCCGCGTCGTTGTGTTTCACCATCGCGCTCCCGGAGATCGTCAGCCGCGCCTCGGCCATCGGTTCATCCACCTTCGAGTACATGCCGGTGCTGACCCTGGCCGGCCTGATGTATGCCGCTGTGTGTGCGCCCGCGACCCTGGGTGTGGCGGCGCTGGAGAAAAAACTGGCCCCCAGCCAGCACGCATGACCTGCTCGAGCCGTCTTTCGGCTGCCATTCTCTTAATGCAACCCATGCACAGGTGAAGCCATGATCCGTTCATTCAAACGCATTGTTCGTTGGGCGTTCCTTTGTTCCTCCCTGGCGGGAGGTTCGGTGCTGCTCGGTGCCCCCCAGGCTCTGGCCGACTGCAAGCCGGCCCACTCGTTTGAAACCCTGACTCCGGGGGTGTTGAGCGTCGCGGCCTGGGTCTTCCCACCGTACTCGATTCCCGGGCCGGGCAACCAGTTGAGCGGGGTCGATGGTGAAATCATCAAGCGCATCGCTGCCAGGGAGTGCCTGGATATCAAGCTGACAGTGGTGGACCCGGCGGCGGTGGTCCAGTCGGTGATCGCACGGCGGGCCGACGTCGGCATCGGCGACTGGTACCGTACCGCCGAGCGCAGCAAGGTCCTGGGTCTGACCGCGCCGCTGTACCTGGACGTGATGGGGATCATTTCCAGCGAGGGCTATTCGAAAATTTCCGAGCTCGAAGGCCAGCGCATCGGCACGGTGCAGGGCTACCTGTGGGTCGACGACTTGAAAAAGGCCTTTGGCGACAATCTGGTGCTCTACCCCAACCCGGTGGCCATGGCCCAGGACCTGGCGGCCAAGCGGATTGCGCTGGGCATCGACAGCTTTGCGGTGGGTGTGGCTTCGCAGCAGAAGGGTGCCTACCGGGGCATGAGCATCAAGGTCTCGGAGCCCGACCCGCGGGTTAAGGCTACCCTGGAGCCGGGGCAGACCAGTTTTCCCCACACCAAGGCCAATACGGCGCTGAGTGAGGCGCTCAATGAAAACATCCAGGCCTTGCATGCTTCTGGCGAAATTGCCGAGATACTCGGCTCGTTCGGCCTGGATAAACAAGCCGCCAACGTGGGGGCGCCACGCCTGGTGGAATGACCCGCAGCCCCGGGCCCGGTGGTCAGGGCGGTTGTGCAGCAGCGTCAGGGAGCAATCGATGCAAGAGAGTGCAGCGTTCAAGTGTCTGTCGCTGGCAGAGGCCAGGGATCTTGCCCGGCGCTGCTGCCTGCAGGCGGGCAGCAGCCAGGAAGTGGCCCAGGCTCTGGCCGAGGCCACGGTATCGGCCCAGGGTCATGGCCTGGCCAGTGTGGGTTTCGAGCATCTGGCCGATTACCTGCACGGGTTTGCCAGCGGGCGCATAGCGGGCTTGTCCAAGCCACTGATCACCCAGGTAGCCCCGGCGATGATCCGTTGCGATGCGCGCGCGGGCATTGCGCAACTGGGGTTCGATCAGGCCTTTGGCGCTGTGTGTGACAGCGCCCGGCAGTTGGGAATCAGCCTGTTTGCCCTGCACAACGGGTTTACCTGTGGCGAGCTGGGCTACTACACCCGGCGCCTGGCCGCCGAAGGCCTGGTGGCATTGGCGTTTTGCAACGGCCCGGCGCTGTTGACCGTGGCCGGCCAGCGCCAGCCGATCTATTCCACCAACCCCCTGGCCTTCGCCGCTCCCTGCGGCGACGGGCGCCTGCTGCTGATCGACCAGGCCAGCAGCGCCACGGCCTTCGTCAACCTCCTCAAGGCGGCCGAGGCCGGGGAGGCGATCCCCGAAGGCTGGGCAGTGGATGCCCAGGGCGCAGCCACCCTGAGTGCCCGGGAGGCCATGCACGGTGCCTTGCTGGCGTTCGGCGGCAGTCGCGGGGCCAACATCGCCTTGCTGGTCGAAGTGCTCGCCGGCGGTGTCGCCGGGGGCAACTGGTCGCTGGATGCGCCCGATTTTCGAAGCGGCGCACAATCGCCGGGTTCGGGCCTGCTGGTGATCGCCATCGCCCCGCACCTGCTCGACGAGCAGTTCGAGGCTCGACTGGCGCGGCAGATGCAGCGCCTGGCCACCCTGGGGGTTCACCCTCCGGGGCAGGCCAAGCAGCAGGCCTGGGCCCGGGCGCAAATAGAAGGAATCAGCTTGCCCATGGCGCTGTATCAGCAGCTGGCGGCGCGCTTCTAGGGGGGGAGCGAGTTCTGCCGTCAGAGCCTCAATCGTTGCAGCGATGCCAGACAGCGGCTTACCTGGCGGATGACATGGGTGGCCAGAAGCGATTGCGCGGGGCATCACAGCCGACGCAGCCGGTGTTTGAATAATCCTCGGAATAATGCTGTGATTGCGCCCGTCACGCCCCCGGGCGGCCCTGCTTTTTTCAGAGACACTGCGAAATGGATAGCCAAGAAACGACAATCAGGATGTCGCAGTTGCCTCCCGGCGATGACCTGTTCACGCGCCTGCAAGGGATTGCTGCCCAGACCGCACTGGTGTTGGAAACCAACAATCTGCGCGGCGGCAAGAATGCAGGCGAAGCCTTGAGCAGCCTCCAGCGATTGATTGCCCGGCTGGCCCTGCAAAGTCTGGCGCCCCAGGCTTTTGCCCAGTGGATCATCACCCATGACGGCCTCGACCTTGAGGCGCGCCAGGCGCTGTGCACCCTGGCCGGCTGTGCGCTGGAGTTCATCGAGATCGATGCCGGCACCGGTTACTACGATGCCAAGAATGTCGGTTTCGATGGCGTCGACCAGGCGCGCTGCCAGTACGTGGTATTCGCCGATGCCGACTGCCTGCCCGATGCCCATTGGCTGGAAGAGTTGCTGCTGCCCTTTGTGCAACCCGAGGCGCCCGTGGCGGTGGCCGGGCGCACCAGCTACGCGCCGAGCGTCGCCGGCAGCGCACTGACCGCCATCGACTTCATGTATTTCCCCAGCCCCTTGCGCCACGGCGCCACGCGTAACTTCTACGCCAACAACGTGGCTTTTCGCTGTGCCACCTTCGAGAAGTATCGCTACGAGCCCCTGGATGGCATCTATCGCGCCCATTGCCAGGTCATGGGCCTGCGCCTGCAAGCGGCGGGGGTGGCGGTGGCCTATGCGCCGGCGGCACACACCGAGCACCGGCTGCCCGACAGCCAGGGCGAGGTGTTCAAGCTGCGCTGGCTCAGGGGCGGCGACAGCGTCGGCCTGACCCCGTACCTGGTGCGCGCCTACCTGCCGGGCTGGCTGCAATGGCTCGGGCGCAGTGGGCCGCTGGGGCCTTTGTGCGTGATGGTCGGGCGCCTGGGCTACAGCCTGCGGGCCCTCAACCACCAGGACCTGCCGCCCCTGCACGGAGCCCGGCGCCTGGGGGCCATGGCCATGGTCACTGCCATCTCGTTGCTCGACACTGCCGGCGCCGTGGTGCGTGGCTGCGGGCTGTCCATCGGCCGCTCCAGTGCCCGGCACAGTGAAGCGTTGTCCTACCACCGCAACCTGGATTGATCCGCGTCGCGCCGTATCGTCGCACGCCGTTCGCGTGCCCAGAGGAAGTCCCCATGCAGAACCCTTCTCTTGCCTCATTCGGCCGTTCCCTGGCGTGCCTGGCCTTGCTGGCACTCGGTGGCCAGACCCAGGCCGCTCCCAGCGAGTTCGCCGGTCGCGGGGTGTACCACTTCGCTTCGGACAGTGGCTGCGCCACGTTCGCCTCCAGCAACCTCGACTGCAACCGCATCGCCCTGGACGTGAGTGATGCGCGGGTCAGTGTCGACCGGCAAACCCATGCCATCGTCATCGACGCCGACAGCAACCACGACAGCAAGACCGTGATCGGCGACATTCTGCTGCACGGCAGCGGCATCGCCAGCGACGGCCAGCGTGTGCCCCTGAGCCTGCAGGTGCTGCTGCGCCGTTCGGGCAAGGTGTGGAAATCCGATACCTATGTGCACGCACCGGTGCGTGGCAAGTTCCGTGACATCAGCCTCGATCCCTATCAGATCAGCGTCCGTGAAGGCACCCGTGAGCGCGTGCTGTTCAGCCCCGAACAGGCGCGCAACGTATTGGCCCAGCCGTCGATCGCGGCGCGCCTGGCCAGTTATTTCGTGGTGGTGCGCCCCAGCGATGCGCAGCACCCGACAGCGGGCGACATCACCATCGGCCTGGGCGTCGGCCGAGTGTCGAAGTCGCTGATGCGTGCCAGCTTCAGTGCCAGGCAGCCGGGCAGCGAAACGCTGGAGCAGGTGCTGCAGCAGGGCACCTGGAACCTCGACCTGCAGGCCCTGAGCGGGCAGATCCCGCTGTGGGTGGTACAGCGCCAGCTGTTTGTCTTTGCGCTGGAGGACAGCCCGTTGCTCAGGGAGGTGCGTCAGCGGGGCTTGAACAAGGGCGACAGCCTGGAGCTGGGTGCGGTCAACGGCCAGGGTTACCTGCGCTACAACGGCCAGGAGGAGAGCTTTCCCGGCGCTGCGGCCAGCGGCATGGCCTTCATGCGTGACAGCTTTATCGGCCTGATCCTGGCCTGGCAGCGCCATTCGCACGGGGCCAGGACGGCCACCGCCAGCGCCGCGCAGCCCGTGCAATGAATGCGGGGCAAGCGGTTGCCGGCGAGGCCAACTTCGACTGCCTGAGCATGCCCCGGCCCCAGGGCCTGGGGGCGCTGCAGGCGCGGCTGGTGGACCGCATCAAACGCGCCGCCTTGTTGCGCCTGCACCGCAGCCCGCGAGGCGAACGCCTGCTGTTGCGCATGTACCTGGCCGGTGAAGACGCCACCGAGCGTGCGTTGCTCGATGAGTTGTTGCCGCAGTCGCCACCCTGGCTCGAACGGCAGGTAGCACAGCACCTGGCCGATGAGCAGCGCCACGTGACCCTGTTTGCCGAGGCCCTGCGCGAGCGGGGCGACGACGCTCAAGCCCGCCTGGAGCCGGACTGGCTGAGCCGGCGCAAGATCCAGCGCTGGCAGCGCCTGGCCCGTCGTTATGCGGGGCATTTCGAACAGGGCCTGCTGGTGCCAGCCTATGCCACCGGGCTGTGTGCCGAGCAGATGGCCGAGCGGGTATTGACCCGCCATTGTGCGGTGCTGGATGCCGGGCATGGCTTGTATCCGCTGCTGGCGCGGGTGCTGGCCGACGAGAAAGCCCACGTGCGCCTGTGCCAGAACACCTTGCGGCGCATCGTGGCGCCCCATGAGGCGGGCCATCTGGCGCGCCTGCTCAAGGACATTCGCCGCGTCGATGCGAGCTTTGGCGTGACCGGTGCCCTGGCGATGTATGGTGCCGGCTGGCTGCTCGGTGGTCGGGGCCGAGTGGGGCGATGAGTGCACGGATTCTTTACCTGGCGACCGCCGATGCCCGCGGGCACCTGATGCGCGCCCAACTGCTGGTACATGCCTTGCGTGCGGCCGGGGCCGAGGTCGAGGTGCTGACCACCTCGCAGCAGGGGCAGGACTTCCTGCAGCGCTTCGGCATTGCGGCGCAGATTCTCTCGCTGCATTACGCGGTGCAGTTCGACAGCCAGCAGAACATGCTGCGCCAGGCCACCAACCGCAATGTCGCCCACTACCTGTTCCGCCCCGGGCGCATGCTGCGGGACATCCTCCAACTGCGGCGCCGGCTGCGCGGCGTGGACCTGGTGATCAACGATTCCTTCCACCCGGCGCTGCTCTACATGGGCATGCTCCCGGGCTGGCGGCGCCAGGTGGTGCACGTGTACGGGGCCAGCCTCAAGGTGGCGCTGCTGAACAACTTTGCCGGCATGTGGCCGCGCCAGTTCGGGCGCCTGTTCGGCTGGATTGTCGGGCGCCAGATCGATACGGCGCGGGCGCGCATCGAGCACGATTTCGCCTATGAAGTCGACGATACCCAGGCCCCGGCACTGTATCGCCTGCCGACCCCGGTGGCCCTGGCCGAAGCCTTGCCGGAACAGGCCGCCGTGGGCGCCGCGGTGTACCTCAACCCGCATTTTCGTGAGCCCGACCTGGCCGATGCCTTGAGCCGTGGCCTGGAAGATGCGGGCCTGGACGCTCACCGCGTGGGCGAGGGTTATGCCGGGCGCAGCGGCTGGCTGCAGGTCGATCCGCTCTGGGCCAGCCGCGCTGCCCGGGCGCAACTCCTGGTCTCGGCACCGGGCATGGCGGCGCTGTCCATCGCCCGGGTCTACCAGCGGCCGATCATCCTGGTGGTGAGCGACCAGCCGGAACAGACCAGCAACGCCGCCCGGGCCCGGCAATTGCAGTTGCTGCACCGGGTGGTGACCTGGCGCGGCGACCCTGCCGATTTTCGCCGTCAGGTGGCCGAGGCGGCGCGGCAGTTGAGCGCGGCGGCGCCAGCGCCCGACGTGATCTCGGGCAACCAGCGGGCCCAGGCACGGATCGATGCCTGGGCCGGCCGCTTGCTCGGCTTGTGAGGGCGCGGCCGTGAGTCGTCACCGCTCCATGCCCGCACCGGGCCAGCAGCCATGACCGGCACCTTGCAGCGCCTGATAGCCGCCGCCAACCTTCGGCAGGCCCTGGCTGCGGTGTTCGCCCTGCTGTTGGGGCTGGGCGCGTTCATGGGGCTGCAGCGCCTGGTGACGCCGCGCTACAACTGGGTCACGCCATTGGATGAGCTGATCCCCTTTATCGCCCAGTCCTGGTTCGTCTATGTGCTGTTCTTTCCCTTTGTGCTGCTGGCGGCGGCCTATGCCAGCCAGGAGGGCTTCAGGGCCCTGCGCAACGCCACCGGCATGGCCTTCGCCGTTGGGCTGCTGTGCTTCTGGCTGTTCCCCGAATATGTGCCGAGGCCGGATATCGCCGCCCTCGACAATGGCTTCCTGCAACAGCGGCTGGGCCGGATGTGGCAGCTGGACCTGGCCTGCAACGGTTTTCCCAGCCTGCATGTGGCAGTGACCTGCCTGGCCTGTCGCGCGCTCTGGCGCCGCCCTTGCAAAGAGCTGAGCGCTGTCATCGGCCTGCTGATCTGCCTCTCGACCCTGACCCTCAAGCAGCACACGCTGATCGATGTGGCGGGCGGCCTGTTCCTGGCCCTGGCCTGTGCCCTGGCCACCCAACGACAAGGAAACCCTGCCCGTGTCCCAGCCTGAACCCCGTGCCGGAGAGAATCGGGCCCTGCGTGCCTTTGCCCCCGACGCCGGGCTGTTCCTGCTCAAGCCCTGGATCGGTGGCCTGGCGCTGCTGGCCGACTGGGGGCTGATCGCCGCCGCATTCGCCTGCGCCGCGCTCTGGCCGCACCCCGTCATCTACCTGCTGGCCGCGCTGCTGATCGCCCGCAGCCAGTTGGCGCTGGCGGTGCTGATGCACGAGAGCGCCCACGGCCTGCTGCTGCGCGGGCAGAAAGCCAATGATCGGCTGGGCCAGTGGCTGGCCGCCGGCCCGCTGTTCCTGTCCCTCTGCACCTACCGCGCCGGCCACCTCAAGCATCACCTGCATCCGATGGAGCATGACGACCCGGTGGTGGCGGTCTTCGGCCTGGGGGATTACCCCTTGCCCCGGGGCAAGCTGGCCCTGCGCCTGCTGGCGGACCTGTGCGGGGCGGGCTACTTCATCAGTGCCTTGAGGTTCGCCCGGGGTGACTACCGCGCGATCATGCCCCGGGTCGACAAGTCGCCGCGCCAGGCCCTGGCGGAAGTGCTGTCCATGCTGGTCAGCAACGGCCTGCTGTTCGGCCTGCTGGCCTGGAGCGGCCACCCCTGGCTGTACCTGGGGTTGTGGCTGTTGCCGGCGATTACCCTGCTGCCCTTGCTGGGCCGGGTGCGAGCCATCATGGAGCATGCCGGCCTGCCGGCTGCCGCCGACCAGAGCCGCAACGCCCGCAGCATCGTGCGGCCCAGCGTGCAGACCTTCCTGTTCGGCCCCCACGCCATCCACTACCACATCGAGCATCACCTCTATGTGCGTGTGCCGTTCTACCACCTGGGCGGCCTGCACCGGCAACTGGCCACGGCGCAGTTGCTGCCCGAGGGCAACCTCTACCAGGGGTATGGCGGGGTACTGCGAGATGTCAGCGACCCCGACTGGACGTCAGCGGCGCGCTGAGGCGTGGAGGAAGGGGAGAACGGGCCCGCCATGGGTGGCGGGCCCGTGAGGGCGGTCAGAGCTTGGGCAACTGGCCGATGCGGCCGACCATCTCGGTGACGATCTGCAGGTCCAGGAGGAACTGCTCCACGGTCTTGAACTCGTTGTCGGTGTGGCCGGTGTACTTGACCTCGGGCCGCGCCAGGCCGAACTGCACGCCGTTGGGCAACTCGTGCACCGAGGTGGCGCCGGCGGAGGTGCCGAACTTGTGCGCCATGCCCAGGTTCTCGCTGGCCACCGCCAGCAGTGCCTTGACCCATTCACCCTCGGGGTTGCGGTACATAGGTTCGGCGATCTTGGTGTCGATGTTCACCGCTACCTGGGTCTTCTTGCTCCAGGCCGCCAGCTTGTCGGTGATTTCGCCCTTCAGCACTTGCGGGGTCTTGCCCTTGGGCACCCGCAGGTTGACCGCCAGCTTGAAGGTCTTGTCATCCACGCTGACCTGGGTCAGGGAGGTAGTCAGCGGCCCCATGAAGTCGTCGGAGAAGCCGATACCCAGCTTGTTGCCCAGGTAGTCCAGGCCCCAGTTGTCGGCGGCGTAGCGGGCACCATCGGTGAAGGCGTTGTGCTTGAAGGCGATCTTGCCGTCCTGGCTGTTGATGAAGTCCAGCATCCGCGCCACCGGGTTGACCCCGGACTCGGGCTCGGAGGAGTGGGCCGAGACGCCGGTGACCGTCAGTTGCACATCCTTGCCCACCACCTTGGCCGCGACCTGGAAGTTGCCGCCGTGCTGCTTGGCATATTCGGCGCCGGCCTTTTGCAGGCTGGCGGCCAGTTCCGCGGGCTGCTCGGTGACCAGGGTGGCTACCGAGGTCGAGGGGATCTGGTTGGTGGCCAGGCCACCGGTGAGGTGGGTGATCTCCGCCCCTTTGCCCTCGGCGGCGCGCCGGGCGAAGCTGGCCATCACCGTGCCGTAGCCTTTCTCGGCGATCACCACCGGGTAGCCGCCGTCCAGCGCCAGGTTGTAGTTGGGCGTCGGGTTGTGTTCGAAGTAGTAGGGAATGGCATCGCCGCTGGTTTCCTCGGTGGTGTCCACCAGCAGCTTGAAGTTGCGCGCCAGGGGCAGCTTCTCTTCCTTGATGATCTTCATCGCGTAGAGCGCTACCACGATGCCGTTCTTGTCGTCCTCGGTGCCGCGGCCGTACATGCGGTCGCCGATCAGGGTGACCTTGAACGGGTCGAGGCGGGTGCCGTCTTCGAGCACCCAGTTTTCCGGGGTCACCGGTACCACGTCGGCGTGGGCGTGGATGCCGACGACTTCATCGCCGCTGCCTTCCAGGGAGATCTCGTAGACCCGGTTGTCGATGTTGCGAAAGTTCAGGTTGAAGGCCTTGGCCAGGTCCTGGATCTTGGCGGCGATCTTGAGGAACTCGGGGTTCTTGTACTGCGGCACGCCGTCGATGTTGAAGGTGGGGATGGCCACCAGCTCGCGCAGGGTTTCGGTGGCGGCCTTGCCGTACTTGATCCGGGCGTAGAGGCCCAGCAGGCGGTGGATCTCGTTCTGCTGTTCGGCGTTCAGGGTCTTGTTGGCCAGGAAGGCCTCGATGGTCGGGGCGAGCTGGTCGCTCTTGGCCAGCGGGCTCTTGGCCAGGGTGCCGAGGAACTGGCGGAAATCCGTGACCGTGGCGTCATTGAAGGTCTTGAGGATGGCTGCGCTTTGTTGCGGGGTAATGTTGGCCTGGGCGATCGAGGTGTAGGACGACAGGCTGGCGAGCATCAGGGTGGCCGCAGCCAGGTGCTTGAGAGAAAAATCCATTGCGGAGGGCATTCCTTTGCAGGGGGTAAGGATTATCTGAGCTGTTAGTCAGAAACCTTGCCAAGCTAACACTGCGAAGGAGCAGGGCGGGAGCCCCTGAAGTGGGATCTGTCGCACAGAAACGCAAAAGCGACGCACAAACGAAACATTCATCCAGGCAGGAGGCGCCTGCATCGGCGCCTCCTGTCGTGGCTAGTGCATCAAGCCTTGGCGTCCCATGGGCGGTCGCCCTGTTCGTCCTTGATGCGGGTCGGCAGGCCCATCAGGTCCAGCGCCTTGAGGAACGGCTTGGCCGGCAGTTCCTCGACGTTGGCCATGCGCTGCACGTCCCACTCGCCACGGGCCACCAGCAGGGCGGCGGCCACGGGCGGTACGCCGGCGGTGTAGGAAATGCCCTGGCTGTCGGTCTCGGCGTAGGCTTCTTCGTGGTCGGCCACGTTGTAGATGAAGACTTCGCGCGGCTGGCCATTCTTGCTGCCCTTGACCAGGTCACCGATGCAGGTCTTGCCGGTGTAGCCCGGGGCCAGGGAGGCCGGGTCAGGCAGCACGGCCTTGACCACTTTGAGCGGCACCACTTCCAGGCCTTCGGCGGTCTTCACCGGTTGCTCGGAGAGCAGGCCCAGGTTGCGCAGCACGGTGAACACATTGATGTAGTGCTCGCCGAAGCTCATCCAGAACCGCACGTTGGGCACGTCGAGGTTCTTCGACAGCGAGTGCACTTCATCGTGGCCGGTCAGGTACAGGTTTTGCGAACCGACCACAGGCAGGTCGTCGGTACGCTTGACTTCGAACATGGTGTGGCTGGTCCACTGGCTGTCCTGCCAGCTCCACACCTGCCCGGTGAATTCGCGGAAGTTGATTTCCGGGTCGAAATTGGTGGCGAAATATTTGCCGTGGGAACCGGCATTGACGTCGAGAATGTCGATCGAGTCGATGCGGTCGAAATGTTCCTGCTGGGCCAGGGCCGCATAGGCGTTGACCACGCCCGGGTCGAAGCCGACGCCGAGGATCGCGGTGATGTTCTTCTGCTGGCACTCTTCGAGATGCTTCCACTCGTAGTTGCCGTACCAGGGCGGGGTCTCGCAGATCTTGCCCGGTTCTTCGTGGATCGCGGTGTCCAGGTAGGCCACACCGGTATCGATGCAGGCACGCAGCACCGACATGTTGAGGAAGGCGGAACCGACGTTGATGACGATCTGCGACTCGGTCTCGCGGATCAGCGCCTTGGTTGCCTCGATGTCCAGCGCGTTGAGCGCATAGGCTTTTATTTCAGCGGGCTGTTTGAGGCTGCCCTTGGCCTTGACGCTGTCGATGATGGCCTGGCATTTGGAGATGTTGCGCGACGCGATAGCAATACGACCGAGTTCGTCGTTGTGCTGCGCGCACTTGTGGGCCACCACCTTGGCGACACCTCCTGCACCAATGATAAGAACATTCTTCTTCAATTTATTTACTTCTCCTCGTGACCTGTCCGCTCAGGAAAGGCTGGACAGGTAGTCTTCGAAACCAAACTCGCGTACCACCTCGATGCTGCCATCGAGTTGTTTCACGACAATGGACGGCATTTTCAGACCGTTGAACCAGTTTTTCTTGACCATGGTGTAACCCGCCGCATCAATGAACGACAGTCGATCGCCGATGGCCAGCGGACGATCAAATTGGTATTCGCCGAAGATATCCCCGGCCAGGCAGGACTTGCCGCACACCATGTAGGTATGTTCGCCCGCGCTTGGTGACAGCTTGGCGTTCAGGCGATAGATCAGCAGGTCGAGCATGTGGGCTTCGATGGAGCTGTCCACCACGGCCAGGTGCTTGCCGTTGTACAGGGTGTCGAGCACGGTCACTTCCAGGGAGGCGCTCTGGGTGATCGCCGCTTCGCCCGGCTCCAGGTAGACCTGCACGCCGTACTTCTGGGAGAAAGCCTTGAGGCGCGCACAGAAGGCGTCCAGGGCGTAGTCCTCGCCGGTGAAGTGGATGCCGCCGCCGAGGCTGACCCACTCGACCTTGTGCAGCAGGTGGCCGAAGCGTTCCTCGATGGTGGTCAGCATCTGGTCGAACAGGCCGAAGTCGCCGTTCTCGCAGTTGTTGTGGAACATGAAGCCGGAGATCTGCTCGATGACCTGCTCGATCTTGGCCGGGTCCCACTCGCCCAGGCGGCTGAACGGGCGCGCCGGGTCGGCCAGCAGGTAGTCCGAACTGCTCACCTGGGGGTTGACCCGCAGGCCGCGCACCTTGCCCGCGCTGGCGTCGGCAAAGCGCTGCAGCTGGCTGATGGAGTTGAAGATGATCTTGTCGCAGTTGGCGAGCATCTCCTCGATTTCGTCGTCGGCCCAGGCCACGCTGTAGGCGTGGGTCTCGCCTTCGAACTTCTGCCGGCCGAGCTTGAGCTCGTAGAGCGACGAGGAGGTGGTGCCGTCCATGTACTGCTGCATCAGGTCGAACACCGACCAGGTGGCGAAGCACTTGAGGGCCAGCAGGGCCTTGGCGCCGGACTGCTCGCGCACGTAGGCGATCTTCTGCATGTTGCTCAAAAGCTTCTGCTTGTCGATGAGGTAGTACGGCGTCTTGATCATTTCAGGGTCTCCGGCAGGGCCAGCCAAAAAGGTACGCATTGTGCCCGCAGTGCCACTAGATCGAAAGCTCGGAAATATATTTTCCACGGTCAACCGTCTGTCCCTTGCGTTGTCGAGCCAGGCATGCGATTCCACACAGACAGCTGCAGGCGGTGCACACTGGCCCGAGCCCAGGTCGATGAATGCTGCGGCGCTGCAACGTTTCGCCGATTCGATGAAAAAAATACCCGACGGAAACTGCCATGCCTGATCTGCCCGAGCCGTACCACCCTCTTACTGACGATCGCTTCCGCCTGCTGGTCGATGCGGTGGTGGACTACGCGATCTACATGCTCGACGCCCAGGGCCGGGTCGCCAGTTGGAACAGCGGTGCCCGGCGCTTCAAGGGCTACCGGGAGGAGGAAGTGCTGGGCCGGCACTTTTCCTGCTTCTATACCCCCGAGGATCGCCAGGCCGGTTTGCCCCAGAGGGCGCTGGACAGTGCCGCGCAGTGCGGGCGTTTCGAAGGCGAGGGCTGGCGCCTGCGCAAGGATGGCACGCGGTTCTGGTGCCATGTGGTGATCGACCCGATCCGCGACAGCGCCGGCGGGCTGATCGGCTTTGCCAAGGTCACCCGGGACATGACCGAGCAGCGGGCCGCCGAGCAGACCCTGAAACAGAGCGAACAGCAGTTCCGCCTGCTGGTGCAGAGTGTGACCGACTACGCGATCTACATGCTCGATGCCCAGGGCCGGGTCAGCAGCTGGAACCTGGGGGCGCAACGGATCAAGGGCTATGCCCCAGAGGAAGTCATCGGCCAGCACTTTTCACTGTTCTATACCGCCGAGGACCGGGCCAGCGACGAGCCGCGCAAGGCCCTGGAAGCCGCCGCCCGCGAAGGCCGTTTCGAGAAGCAGGGCTGGCGCCTGCGCAAGGACGGTACGCGGTTCCTGGCCCATGTGATTGTCGACCCGATCCGCGCCGACTCCGGGGCCATCATCGGTTTCGCCAAGATCACCCGCGACATCACCGAGGTGGTCCAGGCGCAGAAGGAACTGGAGGTCGCCCGCGAAGCGCTGTTCCAGTCGCAGAAGCTCCAGGCCATCGGCCAGCTCAGCGGCGGCATCGCCCATGACTTCAACAACCTGCTGACGGTGATCCGCGGCAACCTGGAGCTGCTGCACAAACGGGTCGGCGATGACCCCAGGCTGCGGCGCCTGCTGGACAACGCGCTGCAGGGCACCGAGCGCGGCGTGACCCTGACCCAGCGCATGCTGGCCTTCGCCCGGCGCCAGGAGTTGAAATCCCAGGCCCTGGACCTGGGCCAACTGGTGGCCAGCCTCAGCGGCCTGCTGTGCAGTTCGGTGGGGCCCAGGATTGCCCTGCGGGTGGAGATGGCGCCGGACCTGCCGGCGGTGCAGGCTGATCTCAACCAGCTGGAACTGGCGCTGCTGAACCTGGTGAGCAATGCCCGGGATGCGATGCCCGAGGGCGGTTCGATCCTGATCGAGGCGCAATTGCGCGGGGCCACGGGCAACCTGGCCCGGGGGCAGTACGTCTGCCTGGCGGTGGTCGACGATGGCCAGGGCATGGACGAACAGACCCTGGCCTGCGCCGCCGATCCGTTCTTCACCACCAAGGGCCTGGGCAAGGGCACCGGCCTGGGCCTGTCGATGGTCCACGGCCTGGCCGAGCAACTGGGCGGGCGCCTGGTGCTCCAGAGCCGCCTGGGCCAGGGCACCCGCGCCGAGCTGTGGCTGCCCCTGGCGAGCGCGGCCAAGGGGTCGCCGGGCAGTGAGGCCATGCCGGCCCCGGGCCCGGACCACCCGCCGCTGTGCGTGCTGCTGGTGGATGACGACAGCCTGGTCCTGGACAGCACCACGCTGCTGCTGGAGGACCTGGGCCATCGAGTCATCCGCGCCGCCAGCGGGGCCCAGGCGCTGCAGTGTCTTGAGCAGCACCGGGACATCCAGCTGATGATCAGCGACATGGCCATGCCACACATGGATGGCCGCCAGTTGGCCGAAGCGGTGCGGCGCCTGCACCCGCAGTTGCCGATCATCCTGGCCAGCGGTTATGCCCAGCGCCAGGACGGCCCGGTGCCGGAGCTGCCACGGATCTTCAAGCCCTTCAGCCAGGCGCAGTTGAGGGACGCCCTGGCCCAGGTCCTGGCGCAGTCTGCGGCGGGCTGACTGCGGCGCACGGCAAGAGGGTGCAAACCCTACACCGGCGACACCTGCTGGGCCATGGCCGCGCCGGTCATGGGGGCCTGTGGAAAGGGCGCGGGAAATGCACGCTCGTAAGCCCGGCATACTCGCAGCACCTGATCGTCGGCAAATCGCGCGCCAACCACCTGCAGGCCGATGGGCAATCCCGCCTCCGAGAACCCGCAGGGCAATGAGGCAGCAGGTTGCTGGGTCAGGTTGAAGGGGTAGCTGAAAGGCGACCACTTCATCCAGTCATCAATTGCGCTGCCGGGCGGGGTGTCGTGGCCGGCCTCGAACGCGGTGATCGGCAGCATCGGGCAGACCAGCAGGTCGTAGCGGCTGTGAAACATGTTCATGTGGGCCATCAAGGCCGCCCGGGCTTCCTGGGCCGCGGTGAAGTCGGCGAGGGTGGTGTGGCGGCATTCTTCGGTAAAGCGCAACAGGCCCGGATCGAGCATGGCTTTCTGGGCCGTGCTCAGTTGCCGGGCCAGCGTCTGTGCGCCGGCGTAGATCACGCTCTTGAACAGTTGCAGGGGGTCGTCGAATCCCGGGTCGACCGCTTCGACGATCGCCCCCAGTTGTTCCAGCCGCGCCACGGCCTGCGCCACCTGGCGAGCGACCTGCGGATCAACCTGCACATAGCCGAAGTCTGCGCTGTAGGCGATGCGCAGGCCGTTGAGGTGGGTGCTGTCGGGCAGCCACGGGGTGTGTCGCGGGGCTCCCATCAGCGCGTCCCGCGGGTCGGGGCGGGCGATGGCCTGCAGGAGCAGCACGGCGTCTTCCACGGTGCGGGTCATGGGGCCCAGGTGAGACACCAGGGTCGTCGCGCTGGCCGGGTACTGGGGGATGTAGCCAAAGGTGGGCTTGAAGCCGAAAGTGCCGGTAAAGCTGGCGGGGATGCGGATCGAGCCTCCGGCATCGCTGCCCTGATGCAGCACGCCCAGATTGAGCGCCGCGGCCACCGCTGCGCCGCCGGAGGAACCGCCGCAGGTCATGCGGGTGTCCCAGGGGTTGCGGGTGATGCCGTAGAGCGGGCTGTCGGTCACGCCTTTCCAGCCGAACTCCGGGCTGGTGGTCTTGCCCAGCACCACGGCGCCGGCCTCCCGCATGAAAGTGGTGACGGGCGCGTCGACGTCCCAGGGGCCTTGCGCGCCAATCGTCAGTGATGCCTTGCGCGATGGCATGCCCCCGGTCGGGGTCAGTTCCTTGATCGATGTCGGCAGGCCGTCGAGGGCGCCGCAGGGCTGGCCCTTCATCCAGCGCTTTTCAGCTTCGCGTGCGGTGTTCAGCGCGCCTTCGGGATCGGTGTAGCAAAAGGCATTGACCCGCGGGTTGAAGCGCTCGATGCGGGCCAGTGCGTCCTGGGTGACCTCCACGGGAGACAGCTGCTTGTCACGGTAATGACCGAGCAGCTCGATGGCGCTCATGTCGGCGATGGCGGTAGCGTTTGGCATGGCAGTGTCCTGATAGGCGGGTGCAGGGCTGGCCTGCACAAGACAGTGTGTGGGCGCCCAGCTCGGGGCACCCCGAGAACCAAGCGCCTCAGCGCAAGTAGCCTTCGACCAGTTCCACCCAGCACGCTGCGCCCAGGGGAATCAATTGATCGTTGAAGTCGTAGTGATCGTTGTGCACCGAGCAGCCGTTGAACTCCCCGGTGCCGTTGCCCAGGCCGAAATAGCAGCCGGGCACTTCATCCAGCATCCAGGCAAAATCCTCACTGCCCATGGCCCTGAATGACACTTGCTCCACCACGTTCTCGTTGCCCAGGGCCTTGCGCGCGGCGTCGAGCATCTGTTGCGTCTCGGCGACGGTGTTCACCAGGACCGGGGCCAGCAACTGATAGTCGATCTCGGCGGTGACCCCGAATGCTGCGGCCTGGCCCTCGACGATGGTGCGGATCCGCTGCTCGACCTGTTGGCGGATCGCCGGGTCAACCGTGCGCACGCTGAGTTCCAGCATGGCCGATTCGGGAATGATGTTGGTGGCGGTTCCGGCCTGTACCTTGCCGATACTGATCACCACCGCATCGTTGGCGCTGATGTTGCGCGAGACCACGGTTTGCAGGGCACTGATGATGCCGGCCAGGGCCGGGATCGGATCGACGGCGCGCTCCGGCACGGCGCCGTGTCCGCCTTTGCCGGTCAGGGTAATGCCGACCCGCTCGGACGAGGCCATGACCCCGCCGCTCTTGATGATCGCGTAGCCCACGGGAAACCCCGGCATGTTGTGGAAGGCGTACACCGCATCGCAGGGGAAGCGCCGGAACAGCCCGTCGGCCATCATGCTCCTGGCGCCGGTCAGGCCTTCTTCATCCGGTTGGAAGATCAGGTTCAGCGTGCCGTCGAACTCGCCGTGCAGGGCCAGTTGTTCGGCCGCCGCCAGCAGGGTGGCGGTGTGGCCGTCATGACCACAGGCGTGCATCACCCCGGCGCGTTGGCTGGCCCAGGGCAAGCCGTTGCGCTCGATGATCGGCAGGGCATCCATGTCCGCCCGCAGGCCCAGGGTCCTGGAGCCCGAGCCGCGACGCAGGACGCCGACCACGCCATGGCCGCCCACCCCGGTGTGGACTTCATAACCCCAGCCTTCGAGCAGGCCGGTGACCAGGGCTGCGGTGTCCAGGGTGTCTTCACCCAGCTCCGGATGGGCGTGGATGTTGCGCCTGATCTTCAGGAAGCGCTCGGTGCTGGCTTGCAGTCGGTCTTGCAGAGAGGTCATGTTCACAACGGATTCCTTGTTCCAGGTAGAGGGGCAGTTGCAGGTCGGATTCAGGGACGGCCGGGATATTCCGGGTAGAAACGCAGGGCCACGCCACTGAGCACGATGGCGCTGCACAGATACCAGGCAGGTACCAGCGGGCTTGCGGTCACGGCGATCAGCCAGGTCACGATCAGCGGCGAGAACCCCCCGAACAGGGTGACCCCGAAGCTGTAGACGATCGACAGCCCGGTGACTCGCTCGTCACGGGCGAAGGCTTCCATCAGCAGCGCCAGGCCGGCGCCGCCGCTGATGGCCATCGGCAGGATCAGCATCGACACCGCCACCAGGCAGAGCAGGGTGCTTTGCAGGCCCAGCAGCATGAAGGCCGGGTAGGTCAGGATGATCTGCAGCCCGCACAGCCAGTACAGCAAGGGCTTGCGCCGTGGCATGCGGTCAGCCCATCGCGAGGCCAGCGGGGGAACGACCGTCAGCAGGACGCAAGCGAAGGCCACCAGCGAAAAGGCGAAGCTGCTGGAGTAGTGCAAGGTCCGGGTGAGGTAGGTCGGCATGTAGAACACCACCATGTAGGAGGTGACCGTCGAACTGGCCATGAGCAATATGCCCAGCCCCAGGGTGCGCGCGTGCTTGCGCAACAGGTCGCGAAACGGCGTCGGGTTCTCCGGGTTCTGGTGGGTTTCATCCAGGTGCTTGCGGATGTACCAGCCCACCGGGCCTATCAGCAGGCCGATGATGAACGGAACGCGCCAGCCCCAGCTGTGCAGCGCCTGCTCCGACAGAACACTGGTCAGCGCCAACCCGGAAAGCGCCCCGAGCAGGGCGGCAGCGCCCTGGCTCGCGCCTTGCCAGCAGACCATGAAGCAGCGGTTGTCGGTGCGCCCGGACTCCATCAGGAAGGCCGACGCGGCGCCAACCTCACCGCCCGCGGAAAAGCCCTGCAGCATCCGCCCCAGCACCAGCATGATGGTGGCGAAGATCCCGATGCTGGAATAGGTGGGGGTAAAGGCAATGATGCCCGTGCCGATGGTCATCAAGGCAATGGTCAGCGACAGCGCCTGCTTGCGGCCGTAGCGGTCGGCCACCCGGCCAATCAGTACCGCCCCTAGCGGGCGGACGACAAAACCCAGGGCGAAGGTCACCAGCGACATCATCAGCGATGCCAATGGGGAGTCGGAGGGGAAGAACAGCTGGCCGATGATCACCGCGAAAAAGCTGTAGACGGTGAAGTCGTACATCTCCAGCGCATTGCCCAGGGAGGAGGCGACGACCACCCGGCGCATGTTGCCGCGGGGTATTGCCGGTGCTGTGCTCGGCGCGTATTGAAGCGGTAGCGAAGGAGCGGGGGTGCTTTTCATGGCATTTTCCAAAGAGTGGCGGTTGGCACAGAGGCTGTGCCCACCGCCAGTACGAGGTCCTGGCGCCCCCTCGGCGAAGGCGCTGTTGTTCGAGCCGTCGTGACCCGAGTTCAGCGCACCCCACTCTGGCGCAAGGCGTTGGGCGTGAACTCGGCCTCCAGCGCCTTGACGCCGAACTGATAGTTGCTCTTCTCTTCGTTCTTCAGGCCCAGCACCAGGTAGCGGCCGCTGACCATGTCATTCAGGGTCTCGGCGGTGTACCAGGGCACCTGGCTGTTGTAGTAGGAAAGCTGGTGGGCTTCGGCAACCCGCCACAGGGTATTGCGCCCGTCGTAGTGATCGATGACCGCGGCCTGCCAGGAGTCCTCGTCGATGTAGAAATCGCGCTTGGCATACACATGGCGCTGGCCGGGTTTCAAGGTCGCGACCACGTGCCACACACGGTGCAGTTCATAGCGCGCCAGATCCTGGTTGATGTGCCCGGCCTTGGTGATCTCGGCGTACTTGAGCGTGGGCGAATCGAGCTTGTAACTGTTGTAGGGGATGTACAGTTCCTGCTTGCCCACCAGTTGCCAGTCATAGCGATCCGGCGCGCCGTTGAACATGTCGTAGTTGTCCACCACGCGCTGGCCGTCGGTACTGGCGGCCGGCCCGTCGTAGGCCACCTGCGGGGCCCGCCGCACACGGCGCTGGCCGGCGTTGTAGATCCAGGCCTGGCGAGGTTCCTTGACCTGATCGAGGGTCTCGTGAACCAGTTCCACGTTGCCGGCCAGGCGCGCGGGCGCGACCACGGTCTGCTTGTTGTAGAACAGCACGTTGCTCGGCTTGGCCGGATCGTAGTCGGTGAGGCTCTCGCGCAACACGTACTGGTGGGCAAAGGTCACGGGTGTGCCGTTGCCCTGGACATCCGGCACGATCTGCACCATCTGGCGCTTCACGCTGTCACCGCGATAACGGGTGATGTGGTTCCAGATCACCTCCAGCCCATTCCCGGGAATCGGAAACGGATAGGCCTTGGTGAAGTGCTCCAGGCCGTTACCGCCGGCAACCAGGGTGGTGTTCAGGGCGTTCTTGCGGGCCGCCTCGACGATGCTCGGCGGTACGTTGGCGCTGCGGTGAGTGGGGTAGACGTTCATCCGGTAATCGGGGTAGCGCTTGAACATCGCGACCTGGCCCGGGGACAGGCGGCTTTTGTACTGCTCGACGTTCTGCGCGGTAATGCAGAACAACGCATGTTCGCTGCCATAGGGGTCGGCGAGAAAACCGGCGCTGTCGACCGCCCCGGCATTCTTCGCCAGGCCGCCGGTCCAGGCCGGAATGGTGCCGTCGGCATTGCCGGCGCGCTCGGCACCCACCGGGGTCAGCGTGGTCTCGAGCTTGGCCGCCTCTTCGGGCGACACTGCGGCCATGGCCGACGTACAAAGCAGCAGCGACAACGCACTGCCGTGAAAAAACGACTTCGAAATGTTCATCGCACCCTGTCCTGTTCGATTGCTGATTGTGGATTCAAAAGCTCACGCCGAAGCTGAGGGCGACGAAGTCGCGATCAGTCGAAGTGTTGTAGGCGCCACCGAAGAAATCGGTGTAGGAAAGACTCGCCGAGTAGGTATTGCGAAGGTCGGCATCCAGGGCGAGGCTGATGGCCTTGCTGCCTTGGTTGAAGTTGGGGCCGTAGCCTTGCACGTCATGGGACCAGGACAGGCTGGGCTTGAGGTTCACCCCGGCGATCACGTTCTGATAGTCGAGGATGGCGCGGCCGCGATAACCCCAGGAATTGGCGCTGTAGAAGCCCTTGTTGTTGCAGTTCTGCGGGTTGACCGGGTTGGCCATCAGCGCGCAATTGCGGTTGTCGGGCAGTTCGCCGTTGCCGAAGATACTGTCCCGGCCGAAGCGCAAGGCGTTGCTGTTGATATCCCCCAGGTGGTTGTAGCCGATCTCGGTAATCAGGCTCAGGCGCTCGGCGGCCCAGACCTGGTCGATGAAATGGGTGAGGGTGATTTGCGCCTGGGTCACCGGCTTTCGCACATAACCGTGGAAGCTCTCGCCTGGCACTGGCTGCGCAAAGCCGCTGGTGAAGATCGGCGCACCGAGATCGGCCGCCATCGGGCCGGCGAGCGCGGCAATGGTCACGTCGCTGCCGTTGAGTGACAGCGGCATGTTCGGCCGGTAGCTCAGTTCGCCGGAAACCGCAGTGGTGCCCAGGGTGGTGGCAAAGCTCAGGCCATAGAGGCGGATGTCTTCCGGGTACTCGATGAAGTACTCGGCGCTCGATGCCCTGGTCCCAGGCTTAACCGCGAAGGGGGCCGTGCCGACCGTGCCACCGAGGAAAGGCGCGCGGCTGTGGTAGTTCAGGGCATACAGGCCGAACTCGGTGTTGTTCAGCGCCTCGACCTGCCAGCGCAGGGCCATCCCGAACTGGCCACTGTCCCGCGCGTCGCGGTCGCCACCCCGGGTGAAGTGATACTGGCCATTGGGGTCCCAGGGGGGCGAGAAACCCATGCGGGTATTGCATCCATCGGCCATCACGTCGGAGCCGAAAAAGGTCCCGCAATTGTCGACGACGGTCTGGTCCCATTCCAGTTGATAGAAAAATTCGGCAGAGAGGTTTTCGCTCAGCCCCTGGGACAAAAACAGCATGTTGACCGGAATCAGGCCTTCCTTGATTTCGGCTCCCGGGCGCCGGAAGGCAGCGACATCCGTCGGGTTGATCACGTTGATGCCATTGCCGATGAAGGTACTTTCCCCCCAACTGACCACCTGTTTGCCCAGGCGCGCATTGCCGGGCTGATCGGCGATGAAATAGTTGTGATAGACAAAGGCGTCCAGCAGCTGCGCGCCCGAGGACTTGGCGGCTTCCTTGCGATGCTCATCGCTGATCTGCACATAGCGCCGGCTCTCGTCCTTGAGCTCGAAGTCGTACCAGTACTTGCCCCGCAGGAATACTCCGCTGTCGCCGTAGCTGAGCTGCAGGTCGTGTACGCCCTTGAAGATCTTCGAGAAGGTTTCGCCCTTGCGAAAGTTCAGCCGGCCGTCGTCGGAGGATTGGCTTGAGGCGTGCCCTGCGTTCCACGTGCCGATGAAGGCCCGGTCCGGGTTGCGCAGTGCCCAGCTGGCGCCAATGGACAACGAAGAATCGAATTGCCCCTGGATCTCGCCGATGTCGAAGGTAGCGGCCTGGCCAGGTGCGCTGATGCTCAGTGCAAGTAGCGTTGGCAGGCCCAGTAAGCGGAATGGATCAAGCTGGAATTGGTGCGCCACAGAACTTCCCCATCGTTTTTTTTATTGGAGGCAGTACGTGTTGTCTGCCGGGCGATGCTGGTGGTGGAGAATCTTCTGGGAGCGTGTTAAGAGTGTCCAATGCAAAGATAGGGCTGGATTAATGCAGTGAACGACTTAATCGATCTGAAACGTGTGCGCCATCTGGTCTATCTGAGCGAGGAACTGCATTTTTCCCGCGCTGCGGCTCGGGCCAACCTGTCGCAGACGGCGTTCAGCCGCAGCATCCAGTCGCTGGAAGCGGACCTGGGCGTTCGGCTCTTCGATCGTGATACGCGCACGGTGATGCTCACCGCTGCCGGGCAGCAGTTGATCGGGCGTGCTCATGAGCTGCTCGGTTGCGCCAGGAAGCTGGTGGCGCAAGCCATCGATATTGCCGGCGCCGAAGGTGGGGAACTGCGCCTGGGCATCAACCCGATGGCGGCCACGCTCAACACCGTCGATATTCTCATCAGGTTGCGCAAACAGGTCCCCAGGCTGGTGCTCAATGTCCAGGTCGGGTACTGGAATCAGTTGTGCCACCTGCTGGAAACCGAGCAACTGGATTTCGTGGTCGCCAGCCTCAAGTCGGGCGAGGAAATCGATCCGCGCTTTTCCGTGACCCATCTGCCGCCTCAGCCGGCCTCGGTGTTCTGTCGCCGCGATCACCCGCTGGCCCGCCAGGCAGGTCCGATTGCCCGTGCCCAGATCCTCGACTACCAGTGGAGTGGCGTGTCGCCGTCCAACGAAGCTTCGCTGTATGCCCTGTTCGATCTGGCGCCGGGCACCTTGCTGCCCTGGACCCTGAGCTCCAACGATCTGAACCTGTTGCGCGAAACCACCCTGAGCAGCGACTCGTTGCTCCTGACCTGGCGCTCGTGGCTCGACCAGGACCTGCACAACGGGCTGCTGGTGGACCTGGCACCTTTCATACAGCCGCCCTGGCCGGCGGATGTGCTGACCATCCGCTACGCCGTGGTGACCCATGCCGGACGCACGCTTTCACCGATTGCCCAGCAAGCCGTGGACATGATCGTCAGCGAAGCCCCGGGGAGTGCCGGGCTGTCGACATTGCCGGGTGCTTGAACCGCGGGTGCCGGGGGCTCAACCGGCCCCGCCAAAGGTCTGTACGAAAACTCGCCGAGCAAAGATCAGGCAAGGCAAAAGCAGGCGAGGAAGCCGAGTCCAGCGGCCTGAATGAGCATGCCGAGCCTGTCTTCAACGCAGTCTGATCGAAGCACAGGTAGTTTTCGTACAGAGCCTAAGATCGCGCCAGGTGCCTTTGGCGACATGCGCTGGGGCTCTGGCCGAACCAGCGATAGCAGGCGCGGGTCAGCGAGCTGGGGTCGCCGTAGCCCAACAGGAACGCCACTTCGGTCAGGGCGATCTGCGGGTGGGGCAGCAGCGACTCAAGGCGCTTGCGGCGCAAGTCATCGATGATTTCCTCCACGCGCAAGCCTTGGGCTAGCAGGCGGCGCTGGAGCATATGCCGGGGCATGCCCAGTTGTCCGGCCAGGACCGGCAGCGTGCAGTTGCCCGTCACCAGCAGGCGCTCCACCAGTATTTCCACCTGGCGCCCCAGGTCCAGGGGGTGGCTCTGGATCAGGCGGCGGACAATGCGCTCGGTGGTCTCAAGCATTGCCGGGCTGGCGCTGGCCAGCGGGGTACTGAGCAAGCTGGCGGGAAAGAGCAGGGCGTTTTCAGCCTGGTTGATGCGTACCCGGCAGCCATACAGGGCGCGATAGGCCTTGGCGTCGAGGGGGCTGTCATGCCTGAAATTGATTTGCCATTGCTTGCCGGTGTGGTGGGTAACCCGGCGCAGGAAAGCCAGGGCAATGCCATGGACCAGCTCGCTCAATTGCCGGTCGCCCAGCCTGCTTACACTCAGGTCATGCTGCAGGTGCCAGGCGGCATATTGGCCCTCGACGCTCAGGCGCAGGTTCAGCCCGGGGGAGTGGTAGGGCATGTAGCGAGCGACCCGTTCCAGGGCATCGGCCAGGTGGCTGGCGTGGAGCACGATGAGGGCCAGCGGCCCGAGGATGGAGACGTCCTGCAGGTTCGCCAGGCGAGCGCCGAAATCCGCCAGCGACAAGGCCTGCGAGGTGATCTCCAGCAACTGCGCGACCTTCTCCAGGGGCAGGCTGAAATGGGCGTCGTCGAGCTGGGCCTGTGTCATGCCGACACGGGCCAGCAGGGCCTGGGCGTCACCGCCATGCTCGCTGACCAGTCGGGTGAAGCCGGTCAGGGCAGGGGCCCTGACAAACAAGGGGGGACGGTTCATTTTGTTCCCGAATGCCAAATTCTTGTTATCAAATGCCAAGTAACCTAATTCGCCTCATGCCAGCATCTCAAGTCAAGAAAATTCATGATTCGAGGTCTTGGAAATGCTTTGCGACTATCAGGACGTTCTGCAGATCGAGGCGGGGCCTCAGCCCTTTGCCGATATCAACAACACCTATGCGTTGATCGAACGCAGCGCGAGCCAATGGCCACAGGCCCCGGCCCTGAGCTTCTTTCTGCGGGTCGAGGATCATGCGCGGCCGGTGCGCTGGACATACGCCCAACTGCTGGCGGACATCACTCGCGCAGCCAACCTGTTCGAGCGCTTGGGGGTACGGCGGGGCGACGTGGTTGCGCTGATCCTGCCGAACTTGCCGCAAACCCATATCGCCATGTGGGGTGCGCAGACCGCGGGTATCGCCTTTGCGGTCAACGTCTTGCTGGACGGCACGCAGATGGCCGAGCTGCTGGCGACGGCCAAGGTCCGCTGGATAGTCACGGTAGGCCCCGAGCCGGATGCGCAGATCTGGCAGCGGGTCGAGGGCGCGATTGCCCGCTTGCCCGGCCTGCAAGGCGTATTGGCTGTCGACCCGATGCGGCACCTGCCGGGCCATGGGCAGAGCGCGCCGCTGCCCGCGGAAGTGGCCGGGGTGCCGGTCCTGGATTTTTTCGCCGAACTGGCCCTCGAGCCAGGCGAGCGCCTGCGGTTTGCCCCGCCGGGCCTGAACGACGTGGCGGCCTACTATTGCACCGGCGGCACCACCGGCTTGCCGAAAATTGCCCGTCACAGCCAGCGCAATGAAGTGATCTTCTGCGGGCAACTGGATGCGGTGATCGGCGCGCCGGTCCTGCGGCCAGGACGCACCGTGCTGACCGCGTTACCGCTGTTTCACGTCAATGCGCTGATCGGTTGTGGCCTGGCGGCATTTGCCCAGGGCGGTCATGTGCTGCTGGCACCACCGGCGGGGTTTCGCACGCCGGGATTCATGCCGCGGTTCTGGGAGATAGTCGAAACCCATCAGGTCAGCAGCTATTCAGCTGTGCCCACGGTCTACGCCGGGCTGTTGCAGGTGCCCTGCGCGGGGCATGACACAAGCTCGCTGACGGTGGCGATCTGCGGCGCGGCGCCGATGCCCAGGGACTTGCTGCGCAAGTTCGAGCAACAGACAGGCCAGCGCATTCTCGAAGGCTATGGCTTGACCGAGGGCACTTGCGCGTCGTCGGTCAATCCGGCGCGCGGTGAGTCGCGCATTGGCTCGGTCGGCCTGCGCCTACCCTGGCAGGACATGCGGGTGATGATCCTCGATGAGCGAGGTGCCTGGTTGCGTGATGCGCAAGTCGATGAGGTGGGGGCGATCTGCATCAGCGGTCCCAATGTCTTCATCGGCTATCTGGACAGCGCCCATGATCAGGGGGCGTGGTTCGATACTGTCGCCCTCGACGGTGTGTCCGAACAGCGCTGGTTCAACACCGGGGACCTTGGGCGCTGCGATGGCGAAGGTTACTTCTGGCTCACCGGGCGCAAGAAGGAACTGATCATCCGCGGGGGGCACAACATTGAGCCCAAATACATCGAGGAGGTGCTGGCCACGCACCCCGATGTGGCGTTGTGTGCAGCGGTGGGCCGGCCCGACGCGCATGCCGGGGAAGTACCGGTGGCCTATGTGCAGGTGCGCGCCGGGAGTGCCATCAGCAGCGCCCAGTTGCTGGACTACGCGACGCGGCATATCAGCGAGCGCGCAGCGGTGCCCAAGGCGATCATCCTGGCCGACGCGCTACCCGTCACCGGAGTGGGCAAGATTTTCAAGCCCGCGCTGGTCATGGCTGAAATCGAGACAGTCATACGCCAGGAAGCCGCCTTGCTGGCCATCGAGCTGCAAGAGGTGAGGGTGGTGCAGAGCGCCAGGCAAGGCCTGGTGGCGAGCTATCGCTGCACAGATGAAACCTCGCGACTGGCCGAGGCTTTGAGCCGCTACACCTTTGTCAGTGAGCGAAGCTGAGCCTGGGCTCCAGGCCGCGGGCCCGAGTGCTTGCGATGCAGCGCCGGTGTTGTGAAGTTGCACGCTTCGCATGCTCGCGCGCTGCCTCGCTTTTTCTTATCCAGCGAGCACATTTTTAATATTTTTCCTTCGCAGGCGTCTGTCGCACCATCTGTGGCATCCGACTTACCCCCGGGTTCTGAACAGCGTGCGCCCAGCCTTCCGGCTGGCGCCATTCGTCTCGCAGAAGGACACAGATATGACCTTAGAACAACCCATACAAGTGGACACCCTGGTGGTGGGCGCAGGCCAGGCCGGCGTGGCCATGAGCGAGCACCTGAGCAAGCTCGGGGTGCCGCACCTGGTGCTGGAGCGCAGCCGGGTGGCCGAGGCCTGGCGCACCGGGCGCTGGGATTCCCTGGTGGCCAACGGGCCGGCCTGGCACGACCGCTTTCCCGGGATGGAATTCGATGTCGCCGCCGATGCCTTCCCGGCCAAGGACCAGGTGGCGGACTATTTCGAAGCCTATGCGCGCAAGTTCAATGCGCCGATCCGCACCGGCGTGGAAGTGCGCAAGGTACTGCGCAATGTCGGCCGCCCGGGCTTCACCGTGGAAACCTCCGAGGGGCTGATCCAGGCCCAACGGGTGGTGGCCGCCACCGGGCCGTTCCAGCGTCCGGTGATCCCGCCGATTGCCCCGGCCAATGACCGGCTGACGCAGATCCACTCCGCCGAATACCGCAACCCGCAGCAACTGCCCGAGGGCGCGGTGCTGGTGGTGGGCGCGGGGTCGTCCGGGGTGCAGATCGCCGATGAGCTGCAGCGTGCGGGGCGCCGGGTCTACCTGTCGGTGGGGGCCCACGACCGGCCACCGCGCTCCTATCGCAACCGGGATTTCTGTTGGTGGCTCGGGGTGCTGGGAGAGTGGGACGCCGAGATCGCCAAGCCGGGGCGCGAGCACGTGACCATTGCCGTCAGCGGCGCCCGCGGCGGCCAGACCATCGACTTCCGCGCCCTGGCGCACCAGGGCATCACCCTGGTGGGGCTGACCAAGGCCTTTGCCGGCGAGCACGTGACCTTCCAGGCCGACCTGCTGGACAACCTGGCCCGGGGCGACGAGAACTACCTGGCATTGCTGGACGCGGCGGATGCCTACATCGCCCGCAACGGCCTCGACCTGCCCCTGGAGCCCGAAGCCCGCCGGCGCCTGCCGGACCCGGACTGCGTCAAGCAGCCGATCCTCGAACTCGACCTGCAACAGGCCGGCATCACCTCGATCATCTGGGCCACCGGCTACGCCGTGGACTTTTCCTGGCTGCAGGTCGACACCTTCAGCGAACAGGGCAAGCCCCTGCACCAGCGCGGCGTGTCCCGCGAGCCGGGGGTCTACTTCCTCGGCCTGCCCTGGCTGTCGCGCCGTGGCTCGTCGTTTATCTGGGGGGTGTGGCACGACGCCAAGCATGTCGCCGACCACATCGCCACTCAGCGCAAGTACCAGGCCTACAGCGATGCCCGCCCGCCGGCGGCTACCGCCGAAGCACCGGCCCTCAACCTCAGCCCCGTGGGAGCCCACTGATGCCTACTCATACTCGCATCCGCATGTTCAACACCAAGGACACCTACCCCAACCAGTCCCTGGACAACGACCTGTGCCAGGCCGTGCGCGCCGGCAACACGGTGTATGTGCGCGGCCAGGTCGGCACCGACTTCGACGGCCGGCTGGTCGGCCTCGGCGACCCGCGGGCCCAGGCCGAGCAGGCGATGAAAAACGTCAAGCAACTGCTGGAAGAGGCCGGCAGCGATCTGAGCCACATCGTCAAGACCACCACCTACCTCACCGACCCGCGCTACCGCGAGCCGGTCTACCAGGAGGTAGGCAAGTGGCTCAAGGGGGTGTTCCCGATCTCCACCGGGCTGGTGGTCTCGGCCCTCGGCCAGCCGCAGTGGCTGATGGAGATCGACGTGATCGCGGTGATCCCCGAGTGAGGGGGTTGCCGAAGGTTCCGGCGGCTTTGTGCCGCGCTTGCCACAAGGCCCTGTGGGCCAGGGAGTTTGCATGACTTTTTCCATCGTTGGACGCTGCGCCGAAACCGGCCAGCTGGGCATCGCCATCAGTTCTTCCAGCATCGCCGTGGGCGCGCGCTGCCCCTGGGTGCGGGCCGGAGTGGGCGCGGTGGCGACCCAGAACGTCACCTTGCCGGCCCTGGGCCCGCAGATCCTCGACCTGCTGGAGGGCCAGAAGCTCGACCCGGCCAGCGCCCTGGACCGGGCCCTGGGCAGCAACGGCTGGAGCCAGTATCGCCAGGTCACGGTGATCGACAGCCAGGGCCGCACCGCGTTGTTCAGCGGCCAGGAAGCCCTGGGCCAGCACAACGCGGTGGCGGGGGAGCAGTGCGTGGCGGCCGGCAACCTGCTGGCAGGCCCGCAGGTGATCGAGGCCATGGTCCAGGCCTTTGAAAACACCCCGGGCATGCTGGTGGAGCGCCTGCTGGCGGCGATGCAGGCAGCGATGGCGGCGGGGGGCGAGGCGGGGCCGGTGCATTCGGCGGCGCTGAGCGTGGTGGACGACCTGACCTGGCCCATCGTCGACTTGCGGGTGGACTGGGCCGACGCCGACCCCATCGGCCAGCTCGCCGGCCTGTGGCAGGCCTACCGGCCGCAGATGCAGGACTACCTGACCCGCGCCCTGGACCCGACGGCGGCGCCCAGCTACGGAGTGCCGGGCAATGAGTGAACAATCGAGCCGCGAGTTGTTGGCGCGGCTGGTGGGCTTTGCCACGGTCAGCCGCGACTCCAACCTGGAGCTGATCGGCTTCATCCGCGATTACCTGGCCAGCCATGGCGTGCACAGCGAGCTGATCTACAACCCGGAGCGGACCAAGGCCAACCTGTTTGCCAGCATCGGCCCCGAGGATCGTGGCGGTGTGGTGCTGTCCGGCCACACCGACGTGGTGCCGGTGGACGGCCAGGCCTGGAGCGTCGAGCCCTTTGTCCTCAGCGAGCGCGAAGGGCGCCTGTACGGCCGCGGTACCGCCGACATGAAAGGTTTCATCGCCTCGGTGCTGGCTGCGGTGCCGGGCCTGACCCGGCGCCGCTTGCGGCTGCCGGTGCACCTGGCCTTTTCCTATGACGAGGAGGTGGGGTGCCTGGGGGTGCGGCCGATGCTTGAGCGAATGCAGCAGCGGCCGCACAAACCGCTGCTGTGCCTGATCGGCGAGCCCACCGAGCTGCGCCCGGTGCTCGGCCACAAGGGCAAGCTGGCCATGCGCTGCCAGGTGCGCGGCGCGGCCTGCCATTCCGCCTATGCGCCCTATGGGGTCAATGCCATCGAGTACGCGGCGCGGCTGATCGGCAAGCTGGGGGAGATCGGCAGCCGCTTGGCGCAACCCGAGCACCACGACCCACGTTTCGATCCGCCGTTCTCCACGGTGCAGACCGGCACCATCCAGGGCGGTCGGGCCCTGAACATTGTGCCGGCCGAGTGCCAGTTCGATTTCGAAGTGCGCACCCTGCCGGGCTATGACGCCCAGGCAGTGGTGGACCAGTTGCAAGGCTATGCCCGGGACCAGCTGCTGCCGCAGATGCAGGCGGTGCAGGCCGACACCGGGATCGCCCTGCAACCTCTGAGTGCCTACCCGGGGCTGGCCACCGCTGCCGACAGCGAGGCCGCCGAACTGCTGGCGCTGCTCAGCGGCTCGCGGGAGTTCGGCACCGTGGCCTTCGGCACCGAGGGCGGGCTGTTCCACCAGGCCGGGATTCCCACGGTGGTCTGCGGCCCGGGCAGCATGGACCAGGGCCACAAGCCCGACGAGTTCATCAGCCTTGAGCAACTGCACGCCTGCGACGCCCTGTTGTTGCGCCTGGGCGACTGGCTGGAGCACCCGGCCTGAACCGGATGCGCTCCACCCAGGCTCCCTCGCCGTGAGACAGTGCCCATTCGCCGCCATCCGGACCTCCGGATGGCGGCGTTTTGCGTGGGGCGCCAGGCCGTCTGGTTGCAGAGCTTTTTCATGGGACTCGAACATATTTTTAGTATTTTTCCTCTGGCCCGCTGTGACGCACCATCGCTCTGGACCCAATAACCAGCAGGCCGTCGCAACGGCCGATGAGGGAATGCAGCGTGTTCGATCTCGGTTACTGGCAGCAGCGGGCTGCCCGACAAACATTCATTGACCAGGCGCTGATCGGCGGCCAGCGGTTGTCCGCCGAATCCGGCGCTACCTTCGATACCATCAACCCGGCCACCCGCCAGGTGCTGGCCCGGGTCAGCGCCTGTGGCGCAGCCGAGGTGGACCTGGCGGTGGCCGCCGCGCGCCGGGCCTTCGAGCACGGGCCCTGGGCGCGCATGGCCCCGGTGGAGCGCAAGAAGGTCCTGCTGCGCCTGGCCGAACTGATGCTGGCCCACCGCGAGGAACTGGCCCTGCTGGACAGCCTGAACATGGGCAAGCCGGTGATGGACGCCTGGAACATCGACGTGCCCGGCGCGGCCAATGTCTTCGCCTGGTACGCCGAAAGCATCGACAAGCTCTACGATCAGGTGGCCCCCGGCGCCCGCAACAGCCACGCCAGCATCAGCCGCGTGCCCCTGGGGGTGATCGGCGCGGTGGTGCCCTGGAACTTTCCCCTGGACATGGCCGCCTGGAAGCTGGCGCCGGCCCTGGCGGTGGGCAACTCGGTGGTGCTCAAGCCCGCCGAGCAGTCGCCGTTCTCGGCGCTGCGCCTGGCCGAACTGGCCCTGGAGGCCGGTTTGCCGGAAGGCGTGCTCAACGTGGTGCCGGGCCTGGGCAGCGAAGCCGGAAGGGCCCTGGGCCTGCACCCGGACGTGGATTGCCTGGTGTTCACCGGCTCCACCGAGGTGGGCAAGTTCTTCATGCAGTATTCGGCGCAGTCCAACCTCAAGCAGGTCTGGCTCGAATGCGGGGGCAAGAGCCCGAACCTGGTGTTCGACGACTGCCAGGACCTGGACCTGGCCGCAGAGAAGGCCGCCTTCGGCATTTTCTTCAACCAGGGCGAGGTGTGTTCCGCCAACTCGCGGCTGCTGGTGCAGCGCAGCATCCATGAAGAGTTTGTGGAACGCCTCAAGGCCAAGGCCCGGGACTGGCGGCCGGGCAACCCGCTGGACCCGGCCAGCCGTGCCGGGGCCATGGTCGACGCGCGCCAGACCGCCAGCGTCATGGGGCATATCGCGGCGGCCCTGGAGCAGGGCGCGCAGCTGGCCTGTGGCGGCCGGCAACTGAGCATCGATGGCAGCGACAACTACATCGAGCCGACCATCCTCACCGGCGTGGGCCCGGCGATGGCCATCGCCCGGGAAGAAGTGTTCGGCCCGGTGCTGGCGGTGACGCCGTTCGACGACGAGGAACAGGCCATTGCGCTGGCCAATGACAGCGTCTACGGCCTGGCCGCCTCGCTGTGGAGCGACGACCTCAACCGCGCCCACCGGGTCGCCGGGTGCTTGCGGGCCGGCACGGTGTCGGTCAATACCGTGGATGCCCTGGACGTCACCGTGCCGTTTGGCGGTGGCCGGCAGTCGGGGTTCGGTCGCGACCTGTCGCTGCATGCCTTCGACAAGTACACCCAACTGAAAACCACCTGGTTCCAGCTGCGCTGAGCGCTGTGAACCCTCTGCGGCGCCGGGCTGGCGCCGCTGCACCTGCCGCCCCGGCGGCAGGCCCACAACAACAATAAGAACGGAGTGCGTGCCATGACTGCAAATCTCTCCACGGGGGCCTTGAGCCCCACCAGCAAGGGCGGCCTGCGCCGGGTCCTGGGCCTGGGTTCACTGGTCTCGGTGGCTGTCGGCCTGGTGGTGTCCCAGGGGGTGATGGTGCTGATGCTGCAAGGGGCGGGGATGGCCGGGCTGGGCTTCTTCATCCCGCTGCTGCTGGCCTACCTGCTGGCCCTGACCTATGCCCTGTCGTTTTCCGAACTGGCGCTGATGGTGCCCCGGGCCGGCAGCCTGAGCAGCTACACCGAGGTGGCCATCGGGCATTTCCCGGCGATCCTCGCGACCTTCTCCGGCTACATGGTGGTGGCGATGTTCGCCCTGTCCGCCGAGCTGCTGCTTCTGGACCTGATCATCGGCAAGGTCTACCCCGGCGCGTTGCCGCCGATGCTGGTGGCCTATGGGGTACTCGGGGTGTTCACCTTGCTCAACCTGTTGGGCATCGACGTCTTCGCCAAGCTGCAGACGGTGCTGGCGGTGGTGATGGTGGTGATCCTGCTGACCCTGGGCCTGGGCGCCGTGAGCAGTGCCCAGGCCGACCTGCAACTGCCCCTGGACCAGGGCTGGAACCCCTTGCAAGTCGGCGCCCTGGCGCTGGCGGCCATGGCCATCTGGGGCTTTGTCGGTGCCGAGTTCGTCTGCCCGCTGGTGGAGGAAACCCGCAACCCGGAGCGCAATATCCCGCGTTCGATGATCATCGGCCTGAGCGTGATCTTCCTGGTGATTACCCTCTATTGCCTGGGTGCCTTGCTCTGTGTGCCGCGGGCGCAACTGGCCAGCGATCCGCTGCCGCATTTCCTGTTCGCCACCACGGTGTTCGGCGAGGCCGGCAAGCTGTTTCTGGTGGGGGCGGTGATCACTGCCACCTGCAGCACGGTCAACTCGTCCCTGGCGGCGCTGCCGCGGATGCTCTACGGCATGGCCCAGAACGGCCAGGCCTTTCCCCAGTTCAAGCGCTTGAGCCCCCGTGGCCGTACGCCCTGGGTGGCGGTGCTGTTCGTGGCGGCGCTGACCGGGCTGCCGATCCTGCTGCTGGGCCAGGACCCGGATTCCATCAGCCTGCTGCTGTTGGCCGCCGCCCTGGCGTGGCTGCTGGCCTATATCGTCGTGCACATCGACGTGATCGCCCTGCGCCGCCGCTACCCCGATGCGCCACGGCCGTTCCGCTCGCCGTTCTACCCCTGGCCCCAGGTGCTGGGTATCGTCGGCATGCTGTTTGCGATCTACCACGTTTCCCCATCCCCCGAGATGACCGCGCGGATCTTCGGCAGTGCCGGCGTGGTGCTGGGGGTGATTTCGCTGATCGCCGTGGTCTGGATCAAGCTGGTGATGCGCAAGCCGCTGTTCGTTCCCGAACCGCTGCTGCCCGGCGAACCGACCCTGGCAACCCAACCTTCCCTTGAACCCGCCTACCGTGCAGGAGAATGACCATGAGCACCTCCAACCAACAGCCGCAGCCGGCCGCGCCCCGCAGCACCCGGGATTACCAGGCCGCCGACGCCGCGCACCATATCCATGCCTTCCTCGACCAGAAGGCGCTGAACGCCGAGGGCCCGCGGGTGATCGTCCGTGGTGAGGGGCTGCACCTGTGGGACAACGACGGCAAGCGCTACCTGGACGGCATGTCCGGCCTGTGGTGCACCAACCTGGGCTATGGCCGCAAGGACCTGGCCGCTGCCGCCAGCGCCCAGCTGGAGCAATTGCCGTACTACAACATGTTCTTCCACACCACCCACCCGGCGGTGGTGGAGCTGTCCGAGTTGCTGTTCAGCCTGCTGCCCGGGCACTACAGCCACGCCATCTACACCAACTCCGGTTCCGAGGCCAACGAGGTGCTGATCCGCAGCGTGCGCCGCTACTGGCAGATCCTCGGCCAGCCGCAGAAGAAGGTGATGATCGGCCGCTGGAACGGTTACCACGGCTCGACCCTGGCGGCCACGGCCCTGGGCGGAATGAAGTTCATGCATGACATGGGCGGGTTGATCCCGGACGTGGCGCATATCGACGAGCCTTACTGGTTCGCCCACGAAGGCAACCTGACACCCGCCGAGTTCGGCTTGCGCTGCGCCCGCCAGCTGGAGGAGAAGATCCTCGAACTGGGGGCCGAGAACGTCGCCGGTTTCATCGCCGAGCCGTTCCAGGGCGCGGGCGGCATGATCTTCCCGCCGGAAAGCTACTGGCCACAAATCCAGCGCATCTGCCGCCAGTACGACGTGCTGCTGTGTGCCGACGAAGTGATCGGTGGTTTCGGTCGCACCGGCGAATGGTTCGCCCACCAGCATTTCGGTTTCGAGCCCGACACCCTGTCCATCGCCAAGGGCCTGACCTCCGGCTACATCCCCATGGGCGGCCTGGTGCTGAGCAAGCGCATTGCCCAGGTACTGGTGGAGCAGGGCGGGGTGTTCGCCCACGGCCTGACCTATTCCGGGCACCCGGTGGCAGCGGCCGTGGCCATCGCCAACCTCAAGGCCCTGCGCGATGAAGGGGTGGTGAGCCAGGTCAAGAACGATACCGGCCCCTACCTGCAGCAGTGCCTGCGGGAAGTGTTCGGCAACCACCCGCTGATCGGCGAGATCCAGGGCACCGGGCTGGTGGCGGCGTTGCAGTTCGCCGAGGACAAGGCCAGCCGCAAGCGTTTCGCCAACGAGAACGACATCGCCTGGCGCTGCCGCACCCTGGGCTTCGAAGAGGGGGTGATCATTCGCTCGACCTTCGGGCGGATGATCATGGCCCCGGCCCTGGTGGCCAGCCGTGGCGACATTGACGAGCTGGTGGACAAGACCCGCCGCGCAGTGGAACGCACCGCCGGGGAAATCGAGGCCGGTACCCTGCCGAGCAGCTAAGCGCGACACAGACCCGCCCCCCTTGAGTGGCATCACCCGCCGCAGCCTGGCTGCGGCGGTTTTTTTTGCCTGTCACTCGGCAGGGGAAGCATTTCCTTCTGCATGCCCCGGTGATGGGGCGTTAGCCTGTGGTCAGCCTCTAGAACTTCCCGTTCAAACCGATGCGCAGGCTGTCGTTGCGTTCATCCGAACCCAGCGCGGTCTTATAGGAGAAGCCCATTTGCCAGGCACGCCCGAGGTTGAAGTCAACACCCATGTCCAGGCTGGCGAAGTCGCGGTCCAGGGCGTCGGGCTTGAGCCGGTAGAGCTGGCCTTCATCGCCCTGGTCGGTATAGCGCATCTTGTAGTCGCTGCTGCTACTGAAGTTGTGACCCCAGGCCAGGCCGACCTTGGGGGTGACCACGCCGACCCGGGTCATCAGGTCGTAACCGGTGCGCAGGCCCAGGTAGGAAGTGAAGTTCTGCTGGTTTTGCTCGTCATAGGAAAGCCCGTAGATGCCTCCGCCTTTTTCACTGAAGGCGTCCAGGCGTGTGACGCTGGCGTTCAAGCGGCTGTAGGGGGTCAGCGACAGTGGCCCCTGGCGGTACTCGTAGCTGGCGGTCAGCGAGGCGAACAACTGGTCGGCATCGCGCGAGCCTCGGGCATAGTCGTCGTTGCTGCCCGTGATGTAGCGACGCGAGTCGAAGCTGATGCGGTTGTAGCCCAGCAGGCCGTCGACAAACACCTGGGGCGCCAGGTTCAGGCTCAGGTAGGTGGCGATGCCGATGGCGTCCGCATCGCTGCGGGTCTTGTTGCTGCCGATCTCGCTGCGGTCGTTGCCGTAGCCGATCCCGACCCCGGCGATCAGCGTGGGCGACAGCCGATAGTCGACGCCGGCGCTCAGGCCCAGGGTGGTGAAACTGTTGCCCTGGGCGCCACGGGCGTGGGTCGAGCCGGTGTTGACGAAACCGTCGCTCCAGAACGCCAGGTCATCCTGCTTGCAGTTGTCCTGCGCGGCAGCGGCGGCCTCGCGTTTTTCCTGCTCGGTCTGGTTGGCCGAATCTCCCAGTTGTTCCTTGATCACCTTGGCGACCTCGCCCAGCGGTACGTTGCTGCCGTCCTTGCGCAAACTGGCGTTGAACGAATTGCGGTCGCAGCGCATCTGGTGCAACTGCTCCATACGCTGGTTGAAGTTGTCCATCTGGGTACTGGCAAAGCGTTCCGCGGCGCGGGTCTGGGCGTTGAGCAGGCCGATGACCTCGGCGTCCCTGGTCGGGTCCGCACGGGTCTGGATGATGAAGCTCATGGTGCTGGAGGCGCTGGAGCCGCTGAGGTTGTGCAGGCCGAAGCTGACGACCGCCGTACCGGCGAAGGCCGCCGATGGCACGAAGCGCATCGAGAAGGGGCCCATCATCATCGCCCGGCCGGCCGAGGCCGGGGTCACCGTGCCCAGGGTGGCGTGGGTGAACGGGCCGCCGGTGGCGCCCTGGGTCAGGTCGACGGTGGCCGACTGGCCCGCTGCGAGGATCTGGCTGGAGGCGGGCACGGTGATCGCCACGGCAGCGATGGTGATCGAATAGGCCTGTGAGCCCGTGGCACCGTTGGCATCGGTGGCGGTGATGACCAGGTTGCTGCTGCCGCTGGTAGTCGGCGTACCGCTGATCAGGCCGCTGGCGGTGTTCAGGCTCAGGCCCGCCGGCAGGCTACCGCTGGTGATGCTGTAGCTGTAGGGAACGGTGCCACCGGTGGCGCTGAGAGTTGCGCTGTAGGGGCTGCCTGCCGTGCCGGCCCCCAGGGACGCCGGGGTCAGTACCAGGCTGGGCGCGCTGACGGTGATGGTCACCGTGGCCGGGCTGGAAGTGCCGCTGGCGTTGGTGGCGGTGTAGGTGAAGCTGTCAGCGCCGGAGAAACCGGCGGTGGGAGTGTAACTGATGCTGGTGCCGCTGGCCGTGGCAGTACCGTGGCTGGCGGCGCTGGCCACGGCGACGCTGGTGGCGGCGCCGCCACTGAGGCTCAGAGGGATCGGGTTGGCGCTGCTGTTGGCCGCGACCGTGGCGCTGACGGCGCTGGCAACCGGTGCCTGAATATTGATGGTGATCGAGTAGGCCTGGGACCCGGTGGCGCCGTTGGTATCGGTGGCGGTGATGGTCAGGTTGAAGGTGCCAGCGGCGCTTGGTATGCCGCTGATCGCACCGGTGCCGGTGTTCAGGCTGAGGCCGGTCGGCAGGCTGCCGGATGTGATGCTGTAGCTGTAGGGCACAGTGCCGCCGGTGGCGCTGAGGGTTGAGCTATAGGGCGTGCCGGCAGTGCCGTTGCTCAGGGAGCCGGGGCTCAGGGTGATGCTCGGGGCACTGACGGTAATGCTCACCGTGGCCGGGCTGGAAGTGCCGCTGGCGTTGGTGGCGGTGTAGGTGAAACTGTCGGCGCCGGAGAAACCGGCGGCGGGGGTGTAGCTGATGCTGGTGCCGCTGGCCGTGGCAGTCCCATGGCTGGCGGCGCTGGCCACGGCGACGCTGGTGGCGGCGCCGCCACTGAGGCTCAGAGGGATCGGGTTGGCGCTGCTGTTGGCCGCGACCGTGGCGCTGCCGGCGCTGGCAACCGGTGCCTGAATATTGATGGTGATCGAGTAGGCCTGGGACCCGGTGGCGCCGTTGGTATCGGTGGCGGTGATGGTCAGGTTGGAGGTGCCAGCGGCGCTCGGTATGCCGCTGATCGCACCGGTGCCGGTGTTCAGGCTGAGGCCGGTCGGCAGGCTGCCGGATGTGATGCTGTAGCTGTAGGGCACAGCGCCGCCGGTGGCGTTGAGGGTTGCGCTATAGGGCGTGCCGGCGGTGCCGTTGCTCAGGGAGCCGGGGCTCAGGGTGATGCTCGGGGCACCGACGGTGATGCTCACCGTGGCCGGGCTGGAAGTGCCGCTGGCGTTGGTGGCGGTGTAGGTGAAACTGTCGGCACCGGAGAAACCGGCGGCAGGCGTGTAGCTGATGCTGGTGCCGCTGGCCGTGGCGCTGCCATGGCTGGGGGCGCTGGCCACGGCGACGCTGGTGGCGGCACCACCGGTGATGTTCAAGGGAATCGTGTTGGCGCTGCTGTTGGCCGCGACCGTGGTGCTCAGTGCGTTGGCAACTGGTGGCAGGCCGTTGATCAACAAGGTGTAGGCGCGAGAGCCGGTGGCGCTGTAGGCGTCGGTGGCGGTGATGGTCAGGTTGAAGGCACCACCGGCAGTGGGGGTGCCGCTGAGTGTACCGGTGCTGGTGTTCAGGCTCATGCCGGCCGGCAGGCTGCCGGCAGTGATCGCGTAGCTGTAGGGGGCGGTGCCCGCGGAGGTGCTCAGGGTCTGGCTGTAGGCCGTGCTTTGAGTGCCGTTGGGCAGAGTCGTCGGTGTTATCGCCAGGGTGGGCGGGGTGACGGTGATGGTCACCGTAGCCGGGCTGGAAGTGCCGCTGGCGTTGGTGGCGGTATAGGTGAAGCTGTCGGTGCCGGAGAAACCGGCGGCGGGGGTGTAGCTGATGCTGGTGCCGCTGGCGGTGGCAGTCCCATGGCTGGCGGCGCTGGCCACGGCGACGCTGGTGGCGGCGCCGCCACTGAGGCTCAGAGTGATCGAGTTGGCGCTGCTGTTGGCGGCCACCGTGGCGCTGACCGGGCCGACTGTGGGGGCGGGCACGGCGTAGGTATAGCCATTGGTCAGGGTCGCGCTGCCGCCAGGGGTGATGATCGTTACGTTCACTGCGCCCGCGGCATGAGCCGGTGTGGTGGCCGTGATGGTCGTGGCGTTGTTTACGGTATAACTGGGGGCCGCCGTGCCGCCGAAGCTGACCGAGGTGGCGCCGGTAAAATTGCTGCCGGTGAGGGTGACGGCGGTGGCGCCAGCGGTGCTGCCGGAGTTGGGGGCAACCGAGGTCAGGGTCGGGGTCGCCGCGCCGGTAACCTCCAGGGTATAGGTGGCGACCCCGGCCTGGTTTCTGCCGTCATTCAGGGAAATGTTGAAGGTGTAGTTGCCGGCGATGGTAGGTGCACCATGCAGCGTGGTGGTCGGACTGTTGGGTGAGGCATCGAGGATCAGCCCCGGTGGCAGGCAGGGGGCCGTATCGTCTGGATCGTCGATATCACACTGGTACCACTTATCCAGGGGCATTTCACCGCCGCTGGAAAGGATCTGGATACTCATCGACTGGCCCACCGTGACCGATGGCAGCGTGGTGCCCGTCCCCGGACTTGTGATCACGGGGGGCGGCAGCAGCGCCATGGCGGCCGTTGGCAGGCTCAAAAGCAGAAAAAGCAGGACCAGCGAACGTGCCAGCGAACCGTGGAAACTACTGCGCGATGTTTTCATAAAGGCTCCCTGCCATTTGCGATCAGCTTTGTCGCGGCCGCATCCAGCGTTAAATGAGTCAAGGTCAAAGGGTAAAATTCAGGTCGCCGTTCCGCGAGACCTGCCTACAGCCGTCATCCGGGCTTTCAGGGGTTGTCCAGCTCCTCCCGAGGCAATTGCCGTGCCGGGCGCCGCATTTGCACATACAGGCCGTTTTCGTCACCGGCCAGAAACCCTAGGCGCTGGTACAGGCCCTGGGCCCGGCTGCCGAGTTCGACGCTCAGGCTACAAGAGTGGCCCTGGGTATCGGCTTCGGTCAGGATTTCCCGCAGCAATGCGCTGCCCAGGCCCAGGCCCTGGCAGTGAGGCAGCAGGGCGATATCGACGACGCGCAGGTCAGTGGCTTGCCGATGCAGGCACAGGCGGCCGATTGCTTCGCCGGCCTGTTCGATGATCAGCCACTGTGCCCCCGGGTAGTGCCGCTCATAGTGCTGGCGTTGCAGCTCGGCTTGGCTGTGCAGGAATGCGTGGCGCTGGGCGTCGCTCCAGCCGGGTACGGCACGGACCTCGGCCCAGCGGCGAGACACGAACAACTCCCGCAGGAAGGCCTGGTCGGTGGTGTTCTGCAGGCGCAGAGCGCCACCGACCGGCAGCACCGCTTGCAGGAGGGGGGCGCAGGCTGGGCTTATCACCACCTTTGTGGATACTCGCCGTTCAGGCAGATGCAATAGCGCAGCGTCAGAAAGGGTTGCATCGCATAACGCTGCGACTCGGCCTTGGCGGTGTCCATCCCGGCAGGGGCCACCGTATCGGGGTGCAGGCTGGGCCCGCCAGTGGCCTGCACTCTGGCGTTGTACAAGCGAATCCCCCGTGGTTGTGCCAGGTAGGCCGTGTTATCGGCTAGGTCCAGGGCCATGGCGTTGTCGCTACCATCCTGGGCCAATACCTGATGGGTGTGGGGGGCGAAGTTTTCCGGTTTCAAGATGGTCTTATCGCCGCCCAGTTTCTGGCCCAGGGTGCGCATGCTCAGGGTGGGGGCCTGACCCTCACCTATGGCGACGCGGCCGCGGAGATCGGGCAGATTGAAGTTGATCCCGTTACTGCCACCATAAATGTTGGCGATCACTGAATAGAGCGCTTGATACTCATTCACGAGCAACAGTCGACCGTCGCAGACGGCCCAGTCCACAGGGGCGAAGTTGAAGGGAAAAAGCCGAATTTCACCAGTAAAAGCATCCATGGTCGATCGTTCCTGAAAAAAGAGGGACTAGGGCTTCGATGGGTAGAGGCCCGTCATGCAGATGATGTAGTTGATCACCAGGGACCCCATCATGTTGCTGTGGGGGGCGACCGATTTATTGGCCACGCCCAGGGCCGGGCTGAGAAAACTCGGGTTCAAGCTGACCATTGTGGAATTGTTGGTTCCCTTGCTGTAAAGCCCGGTGACGCTGTCTGTCGGGCTTACCCGCTTGAACTTGCCGAAACTCAGGCTATTGATCGGTGGGGTGATGGCAACCGGCACGGCGGATGCCGCCTCGTTGGCACTGACCTGGAATCCATGAATATGCGGTGGCGTGTTCTCTGCTGTGAGAGTGATCTGCTCGACGCCCGCCCTCTCGGCCAGGGACCAGCTAGACAAGCCCGGTCCGCTGCCCTGACCGACAGGGGTTCTGCCGCGGTAGTCCGGGAGCTTGAAGGTGTTCCGGCCATCGCCGCCATAGGTACTGCCGATCAAGCTGAACAGGGCGTCGTTGCCCTTGACCGGCAACTCGGTGCCATTGCACAAGGCCCAGCCCTTGGGGGCGAAGTTGCCGGCAAACATACGGATCTCTCCGAGGTATGCATCAGACATATTGCTTTCCTTAGTCGTTAGGCTGTGGGCGTTTGCTTACCGAGGTGGGTAGGTACCAGTGATGGCAATGCAGAAGTTGCCGCCGATCGACGGCTGGATGTTCAACATCGGAAGGCCGGGAGGGCTCACCACCGTGGTGATGTTGAGCGTCACGTGACTTGTATCGCCGAAGGCTACATAGGTGGATCTCGAGACAGCGCCTTTGGAGTTCGAACTGATGGCGGGAATATTGCCCGCCGGCCCGGCGACACCTGCTGCGGTTGAGACGTTGGCGATATGGCTGTGGGTTGCCAGGTTGCTGGCATTCAGCGCGACCAGTTCGGTTCCGTCCATGCTGGCCAGCTCCCGCAGATCCAGCAAAGGGGCGGTCGAAGCACCGAGATTCTCCCCCAGTGCTGCCCGGCCTCGCAGGTCCGGCAGGCCGAAGGTGGTTCGGCCGTCGCCGCCGTAACGGTTGCCGAGCAGTGTTGCCAGCGCCATGTAGTCGTTTACCGCCAGCACCTGGCCCTGACACAAAAGCCAGCCTTGTGGGGCCCAGGCCCAAGGGAACAGACGAATCTCGCCGAGAAAGGGTTCCATGTTCTTCGCTCCTTGAAAAAAGGCCTGGCAGAAGTACTTTCCGCAGCTGGCAATTTGATGTTGCGCACGATATACAAAATCGAATTTAGTTAGCAAACAGTATTTCTATCCATGAAAAAAGAGGAACTACTTCCCGGTGTTAGTGGGTTTGCGGCTTATCTTTTTTTACTTGGTCGGTAACATTAAGTTCATCTTGATCGGTAACATTCGATGCGCGTCACAGTCTTGTGCTTTAACGTTTTAGTTGCTGCATAAGCGCAGCGCGGTAAGCCTCATGCCTAGCGGCTTGGCACTAAAGATACAGGCCTTGAGGCATATCGAATGCTGGCTTGCGGCGGGTGGGCGGGGGTTATTGCGCTGCTCGCGAAAGTCCTCTAGTTCGGGCTTTTCAGGCCCTTTCATCACGATCTCTAGTTGAGCGGAAGACGGCAGTCAAAAGTTCAGAAGAAAACAAGGCAGGCTAACGATCTTCCTGGGCGGGAAGCATGGGCCGCTTCCACGGGGAGGGTTCTGGAGTATAAGCAGAGGCTTTGGAAAGTGTTACCCGAAGCGGTCCTTGTTGTTACCTGTTCTTTAAGTTGTTCCCAACTAGAATACTCGGGAATTAGTGCTTTAAGTCTGGCTTGAAAGGCGTTGTTCAAGCGTTGGGCAGAGCTTCTTTCAGGCCTTGCACCTGAAACGGGTAGGGCGCCGCTGCCCTGGCAGGCGGCACCCGGTGCCCGGCTTAGAGCCCGGCGTTTTCCGCCGCTACGCTTTTCGGCTTGCCGTAGTGCCACTCATAGACCACGAACTTGAAGTCCTTGAGATCGCCTTTCTCGTCGAAGCTCAGGTCGCCGGTAGGGGTCTTGAAGGTGCCCTTGTGGATCGCCTCGGCGACTTTTTCCGGGTCTTCGCTCTTGGCTGCGGCGATGCCTCCGGCAATCACTTCCACGGCCGAGTAGGACGGCAGCACGAACGGGCCGCTGGGGTTTTCCTTCTTGGCTTCGAAGGCCTCCACCAGGGCCTTGTTGGCCGGGTCCTGGTCGAAGGACTTGGGCAGGGTCACCAGCATGCCTTCGGAAGCGTCCTTGGCGATCTGCGAGATCGAGTCGTTGCCCACGCCTTCAGGCCCCATGAAGCGTGCGGTCAGGCCCTTTTCCTTGGCCTGGCGCAACAGCAGGCCCATTTCCGGGTGGTAGCCGCCGAAGTAGACGAAATCCACATTGGCCTGCTTGAGCTTGGCCAGGATCGAGGAGTAGTCGCGTTCGCCGACGTTGATGCCTTCGAACATCGCCACCTTGATGCCTTCCTTGCCGAGGATGTCCTTGACCGAGCTGGCAATGCCTTCGCCGTACTGTTGCTTGTCGTGCAGCACCGCCACATTGGTCGGCTTGAGCTGGGCGATGTAGCGTGCCGCCGCCGGGCCCTGGGCGTTGTCCAGGCCGATGGTGCGGAACACCATCTTGTAGCCACGGGCGGTCAGCTCTGGGCTGGTGGCGGCCGGGGTGATCATCACGATGCCTTCGTCTTCGTAGATGTCCGACGCGGGCTGGGTGGAGCTGGAGCACAGGTGTCCGACCACGAACTTGACGCCGTCGTTGACCACCTTGTTGGCCACGGCGACCGCTTGCTTGGGGTCGCAGGCATCGTCGTATTCCACGGCCACCAGTTGCTTGCCGTCGACGCCACCCTTGGCGTTGATCTGCTCGATGGCCATGCGCGCGCCGCTGAACTGCATGTCACCGTATTGCGCCACCGGGCCGGTCTTGGCCCCGGCGATGCCGATCCGGATGCTGTCGGCTGCCATGGAATGGCAGGCCAGGCCGGCAAGGATCATGGCGCTGAGCAGTTGGGTGGCTTTGTTATTGATACGACTCATGGGTTGTTCCACTCCTGTGGGTTACGGTTCTAAGGGTGTTGCGGGTGTTGCGGGTGTTGCCTGGACTGCCGGCGCCCGGGCGCCGGCAGGGTGTTGTAGTCGGCTTTGCCGCCAGATGTGCTGATCCTGCTCAAGGCAGGGCCTTGCCGATCCGGCCCACGGCCTCCAGGGTGGGGCGCGCGGGTTCGGCGCTGGCGTCCAGGGCCTGGGCGATGTCGGCCAGCAGGTCGGCGATGTCTTCCAGCCCCACCGACAGCCGTACCAGGCCCTCGGCGATGCCGTGTTCGGCCCGTTCCTCCTGGGTGTAGGTGGAATGGGTCATGCTCGCCGGGTGCTGGGCCAGGGATTCGGCATCCCCCAGGCTGACCGCGCGGCTGAACAGCCCCAGGGCGTTCATGAAGCGTCGCCCGCTGGCCAGCCCGCCCTTGAGTTCGAAGGCGATCATGCCGCCGGGCAGCTTCATCTGTCTTGCGGCCAGGGCGTGTTGGGCAAAGGATGCCAGCCCCGGGTAGGCGACCCAGGCCACGGCGGGGTGGTCCTGGAGGAACTGGGCGACGGCCTGGGCGTTGGCGCAATGGCGATCCATGCGCAGGGCCAGGGTCTTGAGGCCGCGCATCAGGAGAAAAGCGTCCTGGGGCGAGAGCACCGCGCCGGTCAGGTCCTTCAGGCCCTGCAGGCGGATGCGTTCGGCCAGGGCCTGGCCGGTGACCACGATGCCGGCGGTGATGTCGCCATGGCCGCTGAGGTACTTGGTGGCCGAGTGCAGCACCAGGTCGGCGCCCAGTTCCAGCGGGCGCTGCAGGTAAGGTGTGCAGTAGGTGTTGTCCACCGCCACGAGCAGGCCGGGATGCTGGCGGGCCACCTGGGCCACGGCGGCGATGTCCACCAGTTGCATGTTGGGGTTGGCCGGGGTTTCGAAATAGATCATCCGCGTGGCCGGGCCGATGGCCGCCCGTAGCTCGCCCAGGTCGGTCAGGTCGACATGGCGTACCTTGACGCCGAATTCGCCAAGGCCGTGGTGTAGCAGGGCAAAGGTGCAACCGTACAAAGTCTGGCCGACGATGACCTCGTCGCCCGGGCGCAGCAGGGTCCACAAGGTCGCGGCAATCGCCCCCATGCCGGAGCCGAACGCCACGGCCGCTTCGCCGTTTTCCAGGGCGGCCATGCGCGCTTCCAGCAACGCCAGGGTCGGGTTGCCGATGCGGGTATAGAAGTAGCCGGGTTCTTCACCGGCAAAACAGCCGGCGCCATATTCGGCGGTGGCGAAGGTGAAGGTGGAGGTCAGGTAGATCGGCGGGATCAGCGCGCCCTGATGCTCCTGGGGGTTGTAGCCGTGATGGATGGCACGGGTGGAAAAACCAAGGTCACTGTTTTTATTGTTCATGGTGAACGCTCCCGGATTTACTCTAATGCTATGCTCAAATCCGGCGCAATAATTTCCAATATCGGCCCTTTAGAACCGAATAATTGGAATAAATAACCATAAAAATAAGATAAAAAGGTAAGACATGCCCCTCGATCTGGACCGTATCGACAAAGCCCTGCTGATCGCCCTGCAAGACAACGCCCGGCTGACCAATGCCGAGCTGGCGGACAGCGTCGCCTTGACCACCTCGCCGTGCTGGCGCCGGGTGAAGATTCTCGAAGAGAGCGGGGTGATTACCGGTTACCAGGCGATCCTCTCGCCGAAGGCGCTGGGCTATGGGGTCACCGCCTTTGTCAGCGTGATGATGGAATCCCACTCCCAGGACACCGCCCGGGCCTTCGAGCAGAGGCTGCTGGAGATCCCGGAAATCATCGCCTGCCACAACGTCTCCGGGCGCTACGACTTTCTCCTCGAAGTACTGGCCAAGGACCTGGAATCCTTCGGCGAATTCGCCCGTGAAGTGTTGCAGACCCTGCCGGCGGTGAAGGAGATCTATTCGAGCTTTTCCTTCAAGTCGGTCAAGCCGTTGCGGCAGATTCCGGTACAAGAGTGAGCGCAGGCGGGGCGCCAGCGTCCCTGCGATTCACAAGCAACCTTGCTGTCTGAAACAGGCCCTCAGCGAAGGAGTGCCGGCCAGGGTTCACACTGCGCCCGGGGCCGCGAGGTTGCAATATTGACCTTTGAAATACAGCAATGGCTGCGCAGCCGCCGCTTGCTGCAGGTTCAGCGCCTTGACTTCACCGATCACGATCAGGTGGTCACCGGCGACGTGTTCGGCATGAATTTCACAATCGAGCCAGTGCAGGCTGCCGGCAATGATCGGGTTGCCCAGCGGCGATTCCTGCCATTGAACTCCCTGCCACTTGTCCGTGCCTTTGCTTGCGAACTGGTTGGAAATCCTGACCTGCTCGCCTGAGAGGATATTGACCATGAAGCGGCCCGCCTGACGAATCTTGGGGTAGCTGGCCGAGCTGGACATGACGCTGAATGACACCAGCGGCGGGCTCATCGACACGCTATAGAACGACTGGCACGTAAAGCCGAGCGGCTCGCCATCAACCTGTGAGGTAATCACCGTGATGCCGGATGCGTAGTGCCCGAGCGCTTCGCGAAAGCGCATTGGCTCGATAGCCGTACTGGGAAGTGACATGGCGGGTCCTGAATATTGGGTACTGTCCGACAGCGCGCAGAGGGGTGAAGCGGCGGCTTTTCAATCCACCGCTTCACCCCTCTGGCACACCACTTGCGGCTTTAGCTCAGCGCAGGTTCGAGAGTTCTCTTCGGATGATTTCTGCGCCGGCACTCAAAGCCTTCAGCTTGCCCCTTGCCACGCCACGGGATAAGGGCGCCATGCCACAGTTGGTGCAGGGATAGAGCTTGTCGGCATCCACGAACTGCAATGCCTTGCGCAAGGTGTCGGCCACTTCCTCGGGTGTTTCAATGGTGTTGGAGGCCACATCAATGGCCCCGACCATCACCTTCTTGCCTCTGATGAGTTCAATGAGATCCATTGGGACATGAGAGTTGTGACATTCCAGCGAGACTATATCGATACTGGATTTCTGCAGCTTGGGGAACGCCTCTTCATATTGCCGCCACTCTGAGCCCAGGGTCTTTTTCCAGTCCGTATTGGCCTTGATGCCATAGCCATAGCAAATGTGCACCGCCGTTTCGCATTTAAGACCTTCAATGGCTCTTTCCAGGGTGGCCACTCCCCAGTCATTCACTTCATCGAAGAAGACGTTAAAGGCGGGCTCATCAAACTGGATGATATCCACGCCGGCCGCCTCCAGCTCCCTGGCTTCCTGGTTGAGGATCTTGGCGAATTCCCAGGCCAGTTTTTCGCGGCTTTTGTAATGGCTGTCATAAAGCGTGTCGATCATCGTCATCGGGCCTGGCAGCGCCCACTTTATGGGTTGCTCGGTCTGCTGGCGCAGAAACTTGGCATCTTCCACGAAAACCGGCTTCTGGCGACTGACAGCCCCCACCACCGTGGGGACGCTCGCATCATAGCGATCACGAATCCTGACGGTTTCACGTTTTGCAAAATCAACGCCGCTGAGGTGTTCGATGAACGTCGTGACAAAGTGCTGACGTGTCTGCTCGCCATCACTGACGATATCAATGCCTGCTTGCTGTTGTTCTTGCAGTGACAAGCGCAAGGCGTCCTGCTTGCCTTCAAGCAGTTCTTCCTCTTGCAACTTCCAGGGCGACCAGAGTGTTTCAGGTTGTGCAAGCCAGGAAGGTTTAGGCAAGCTGCCGGCAGTTGAAGTGGGTAACAACTTTTTCATCATGGGTGACCTTGTATTTTTGATGAGTCAAAGAGCGTAATTGGCGGACCACTGCTCAAGAATGGTCTGGTATGGCTTGATGAAGTTGTTCTCGACAAACTGCCCTTGCTCAATCGCCAGGCGGCTACGTTCTTCTCGGTCATAGACAATTCGAGTCAATGAATAGTCCTGGTGCTTCAGGCTCGGTTGATAGGATTTGCCTGCCGCAGAGTTGGCATTGTAGATCTCTGGCCGGTAAATCTTCTGGAAGGTGTCCATCGTGCTGATGGTGCTGATCAGTTCCAGGTTGGTGTAATCACTGAGCAAATCGCCGGCAAAGTAGAAAGCCAAAGGCGCAACGCTGTTGGACGGCATGAAGTAGCGAACTTTCAACCCCATCTTGTTGAAGTATTCATCTGTTAGAGAATATTCGTCCTGCTGGTATTCAATGCCCAGTACAGGGTGCTGGTTTTCAGTCCGATGGTAGGTCTTGCTGCTCGAAACGCTCAGGCAGATCACCGGTGGCTTGTTGAAGTTTTCCTTGTAAGTGCTGGAGTTGATGAAGTGCTTGAATAGCTTCCCATGCAGCTCTCCGAAGTTTTCCGGAATGCTGAACTTTGGTCGCTCCCTGTTGTGCTCCGGCAACAGCACGCTGAAGTCGTAGTCCCGTACGTAAGAGGAAAAGTTGTTTCCTACAACGCCCTCAAAGCGTTCGTTGGTCTTTCGATCGAAAATATTGGTTTTCAATATTTCAATCAGGGGGATGGCATGGCCACTGCTTCGAGTGTCGATGTCCATTTCCACGGAGATGATTTCAAGCTCGACTGCATAACGATCGCCCTTGGGGTTATCCCAATGCGCCAAGGCATTGAAGCGGTTGTCAATCATCCTCAAGGTATTGCGCAAGTTCTCTTGGCGACTCTTGCCCCTGGCCAGGTTGGCAAAGTTGGTGGTGATGCGCGTATTCTCGGACGGGTGATAATCTTCGTCGAAGCAAATGCTCTTGATGGTGAATGTGAAATCGTTGTTCATTGTGATCTGGCATCCTGATTTCCGAGATAAGTCCTGAACTTGTTTGTTGGCTTTCAGTGCTTTCCAGTTTTGTTCCTGGCTGCTTTTGCTCGGTAGTCTTTATGTTGTCTATTATTGAGGCGCATCTTATGTCGAGCTATTAATTGAGTACTAATGAATTGATTTCACCAGGTCTTTAGTCACATTCATGATGAGATATTCACTCAATCGCAAAAGCCTATTTGCCCCAGTATTCATTGCCCGGCCAAACCACTGGTTGAGGGTGTGCCTGGGCTCTGGCGCAGTCCGACCCGTGGTGGCTGCGGCAGCACTCGACAGGGCCGCCAGTGCCAGATGGGCCGGGAGCTGGCCCATCAATGCAATTGCTGCTCGTCCAGGTAGCGGTTCAGGCATTCGATGAACGCCTGGTGCTTGCGGGTCTGGCGCCGGTGGGCGGGGTAGATCACATGGATCCTCGGGCCGAACTGCTCCGGGTCCAGCTGCGCCTCGGGCAGCAGTTGCACCAGCTCGCCGCGACGCAGGTAGGGCGCGGCGCTCCACTGCGGGCACAGTTGCAGGCCCAGCCCGGCCAGTAGGGCACCGAACAGGAAATCGTAATTGTCACTGGCCAGCCGCGGCACCGGCTGGGGCACACGCTGCTGCTCGCCATTCAAGGTGAAGCGCCAGAAATGCGGGTTCAGTGCCGGGTGACGGAAGATCAGCCAGTCATGCTCGGCAAAATGCGCCGGGGTCACCGGTAAGGGCTGGCGCTGCAGATAGCGCGGGCTGGCGCAGAGCAGGATGCGGTTGGCCGTCAGCGGGCGGGCGATCAGGTCCGGCAGCTCCACCGGCCCGTCGCGCACGGCCAGGTCATAGCCGCCACTTTGCAGGTCGACGAATTCGTCGGTGAGCTCCACGTCCAGGCGCATCTGCGGGTACTGCTCAAGAAAGCCGTAGCAGGCGCCATTGAGAAAGGCCGGGGCGAAGGAGGGCGGCGCCACCAGGCGCAGGGTGCCGCACATTTCCTGCTGCAGGCGCTCGATGTCTTCCCCGGCCTGTTGCAGTTGGCGCAATACCTGCCGGGCGCTGGCCAGGTAGATATGCCCGGCCTCGGTGAGGGCGATCCGGCGTGTGGAGCGCTCCAGCAAGCGGGTGCCGAGCTGGCTCTCCAGGTGGCTCACTGCCTTGGTCAGGGCCGAGGTGGTCTTGCCCAGGCACGCGGCGGCGCGGGTGAAGCTGCCCTGATCGACCGTGGTCACGAACATGGTGATGGCGCCCAGCTGGTCCATTGCAGTCTTGCCTCTTTGGAAAGGATGGGTTGCGCGAAGCAGTATTCTTAAGCACCGGTGACTTGGCTAGTCTCTGGCGCATTCTGAGCCAAGGGTGCGAACAACCATGAAAAAGACGCTGAATATCACGCTGGCCTCGGCCCTGGCCCTGGTCTCGCTGCACAGCCAGGCCGCGGTGGACCTGGTGCTGCACAACGCCAAGGTGTTCACCGCCGAGCAGGGCCAGCCCCTGCAACAGGCGGTGGCGGTGGAGCAGGGGCGTATCGTCATGGTCGGCAGCGATGCCCAGGTGCTGGCGCTGAAGGCCCCGGGCACCCAGGTCATCGACCTGCAGGGCAAGGTGCTGATGCCGGGGTTCATCGACAGCCACAGTCATGCCATCTTCGGGGGCCTGAAGCTCAAGGCCGCCGACCTGGAAACCCAGCAACTGCCCCTGGACGAGCTGGAACAGCGCCTGCGCGGCTGGCGCGATGACGGCAAGGCGCGGCATGGCGAGATCCTCAGCGTCAGCGGTTTTCCCTCGACCTACTGGAGCCAGGTGGACGCCCTGGAACAGCGCTTCAACCAGGGCGAATGGGCCGATGTACCGATTCTGTTCGTTGGCTGGGACTACCACACCGGCTGGGCCAACCGCGCCATGCTCAAGCGCGGCGGCATAGACGCCGCGCGGGTCAAGGCGCTGCAGGGCGAGGCCCAGGCCACCATCGGCCATCACCCGGACAGCAGCCCCAACGGTTTTGTCGCCGATGCCGGGCTCTCGGCCCTGACCTCGCAACTGCCGCCGCCGAGCTTCGAGCAGTTGCTCGACGCTGGGCGCGCCGCCCGCGACCTCAACCTGAGCCTGGGCATCACCGCGCTGATGGACCCGGCGGCCAACGCCACCCCGGGCGACGCGCTGTTCGCCATGCATCCCACGGCCCAGACCGTCGGTGTGCTGCCGGTGTACAAGGCGCTGGCGCAGAAGGGCGAGCTGACCCTGCGGGTCGCGGCCCTGATGGTGGCCAATCCCAAGAGCCGCCCGGCGGACCTGGAGGTGCTGGAGCAGGTGCGCCAGCAGTTCCTCGGGGTGCCGAACCTGAGCCTGCCGGGGATCAAGATCTTCGCCGACGGTGTCGCCGAGTTTCCGGCGCAGACCGCTTCCCTGCTGACCCCCTACAAGAACTCGAAGAAGGACGGCGAACTGCTGATCGACCCGGCGCATTTCGGCGAGCTGGTCAGCGCCGCCGATGCCCGTGGCTGGCTGGTGCATGTGCATGCCATTGGCGACCGCGCAGTGCGCGAATCCCTCAACGGCATCGAGCAGGCGCGGCGTGATCGCCAGAGTGGAGTGGTGCACTCCATCACCCACTTGCAGATGGTCAACCCCAAGGAGTTCGCCCGCTTCAAGCCACTGGACGTGATCGCCTCCATGCAGCTGTACTGGGCCGCCGCCGATGAGCTGAGCATCGATTTGCTCCAGCCCTACATCAGCGCCATGCAGTTCCAGTTCATGTACCCGGCCCGCTCGCTGCTGAAGAACGGCGCCACCATCGCCGGGGCCAGCGACTGGCCGGTAAGCACCCCGGAACCCTGGAAGGCCATCGCCCAGGCCATCAACCGCAAGGGGCCCAAGGGCGTGTTGAACAAGGACGAAGGCATCGACCGGGAAACCCTGTTCTACGCCTACACCCGCAACGCCGCGCGGGCCATTGGCCTGGAGCAGCAGATCGGCAGCCTGGCCCCGGGCAAGCAGGCCGACCTGATCGTTCTTGACCGCGATGTGTTCCAGGTGCCCCAGGAGCAACTGGCGCAAACCCAGGTGCTCAAGACCTACTTTGCCGGGCGTGAGGTGTACCGTCGGCCGTGATTCTGCGGTGATGCAGAGCGGACCCGCGATCTTGATCGCGGGTTTTTTTTGCCGACGCCTTCGCTGGCAAGCCAGCTCCTACAGGTGATCAGCTCGTCTCCAAGCACTTTTCTGCACGCCGATGATTGACGCGGCAACGGTGCCTCCCTATTCTTTGTCGACCAACAAAGAATAGGGAGCAATTCGATGAAAACCCTCAAGGGCCCCAGCTTGCACCTGGCACAATTCAGTGCCGATACCGCACCCTTCAACAGTCTGCCGGGCGTTGCCCAATGGGCCGCCGACCTGGGTTTCAAGGCGCTGCAGATCCCTGCCTGGGATGCGCGGTTGTTCGACGTCGCCACGGCGGCCGAGAGCCAGGACTACTGCGATGAACTCAAGGGCCAGCTGGCGCAGAAGGGCCTGCAGATCAGCGAGCTGACCAGCCATATCTTCGGCCAGCTGGTGGCGGTGCACCCGGCCTACGATGCGATGTGCGACAACTTCGCGCCGCCAGCGCTGCGGGGCAATCCGCAAGCCAGAACGGCCTGGGCCATGGAGCAGATGAAGCTGGCGGCCAAGGCTTCGCGCCGCCTGGGGCTGAGTGAGCTGGGGACCTTTTCCGGGTCCCTGGCCTGGCCTTATCTGTTTCCCTTTCCCCAGCGCCCCGAGGGCCTGATCGAGACGGCGTTCGACGAGCTGGCGCGGCGCTGGCGGCCGATCCTCGATGCCTGCGACGAGCAGGGGGTCAACCTGTGCTACGAGATCCACCCCAGCGAGGACTTGCACGACGGCACCAGCTTCGAACGCTTCTATGAATTGGTGGACCATCACCCGCGTTGCAACATCCTCTTCGACCCCAGCCACTTCGTGCTGCAACAGCTGGACTACCTGAGTTACCTGGACATCTACCACGAGCGCATCCGCATGTTTCATGTCAAGGATGCCGAGTTCAATCCCAGCGGCCGCCAGGGCATCTACGGCGGCTACAGCGCCTGGGTCGAGCGCGCCGGGCGCTTCCGCTCCCTGGGCGATGGCCAGGTGGACTTCAAGGGGATCTTTTCCAAGCTGGCGCAATACGACTACCCGGGCTGGGCGACCCTGGAATGGGAGTGCTGCCTCAAGGATCAGGAAGACGGTGCCCGGGAAGGTGTCGAGTTCATCAACCGGCACATGATCCAGGTCACCGAGCGCATCTTCGACGACTTCGCCGGCGCGCAGATCGACCGCCAACAGATCAACGCCATGCTCGGCATTGCCTGACCCTTCAGCGAGAACACACCATGAATGCTTTGACTGACACCCTCCAGGCCGACAGCCTCGACCTGGTTCACCGCTATGTGCGCGTCGATGGCCAGCGCATCCACTGTGTCACCGCCGGCACGGGCCGGCCGGTGCTGCTGATTCCCGGCTGGCCGCAGACCTGGTACGCCTGGCGTCAGGTGATCCAGGCCCTGGCTGCCCAAGGCTTCCAGGCCATTGCCGTGGACCCGCCGGGCAGCGGCCAGTCCGACCGCCCTGAGCACGGCTACGACACCGGCCATGTGGCCGGGGTGCTGCACCAGGTGATGGGGCAGTTGGGTTTCGAGCGCTACAGCGTGGTCGGCCACGACGTCGGCATGTGGATCGCCTACGCCTTGGCCTGCGACCATCCGCAGGCGGTGGAGCGCCTGGCGCTGACCGAGGCGGTGATCCCCGGGCTGGCGGATGCACCACCGATTTTCGTCGCGCCGGAGCAGAACATCTTTCTCTGGCACTTCATGTTCAACCAGCTGCGGGATTTGCCGGAAGCCTTGATCGCCGGGCGCGAGCGGGCCTATCTGAATTACATCTTCGACCACTGGTCCCATCGCCGCGAGGCGGTGGCCGCCGAAGTCTACATCGAGGCCTACGCTGCCCCGGGCGGGTTGCGCGCAGGCTTCGCCTATTACCGGGCGATCCCCGAGACGGTGCGCCAGAATCAGCTGCGCGCGCAGCGGCCGCTGACCATGCCGGTGCTGGCCATTGGTGCCGAGCACGCCACCAACGATGCACCTCTGCTGACCCTGCAGGGCCATGCCAATGACCTGCGCGGGGCCATTGTCGAGGACTGCGGGCACTTCATCATGGAAGAGGCACCGGAGGAATTTCTCGCGCTGCTGCTGCCGTTTCTGCAGGAGGGCCGTGACTGAGGCAGGGCGCAGGCAAGGCCGCGGCCACGGAAATTGGCCGCGGCCGGCGCAAATCTAATATCATTTCGTCCCGGCGCCCTGCGCCAACCGGCTGTTCGGGCTCAACCGAGCGCCTTCCCTGTCCCGACGAGATACCCGACCCCCATGGCTGGAAGACCCCGCGAATTCGACCGTCACCAGGCACTGCGCCAGGCGCTCGAACTGTTCTGGCGCCGTGGTTTCGAAACCACCTCCATGGCCGACCTGGTGGCGGCCCTGGGCATCGCCTCGGCGCGCATCTATGCCGCCTTCGGCTCCAAGGAGGCGTTGTTTCGCGAGGCCATCGAGCTGTACGAAAGCCAGGAAGGCGGTTTCGCCGACCTGGCCCTGCAAGAGCCCTGCGCCTACGTCGCCATCGAGCGCATGCTGCAAGAAGCGGTGGCACTCTACACCCGGGCCGACGGCCCCCGTGGCTGCATGGTGGTGGCCTCGGCGGTGAACTGCTCAAGCGACAACGACAGCGTGCGCGAATGGCTGGCCGAACATCGCCGGGCGCGTACCGCAAGCATTATCCAGCGCCTGGAAGCCGCGCAGCAGGCGGGTGAATTGCCCGGCCACAGCGATGCAACTTCCCTGGGCGATTATTACTCTACGGTGCTCCACGGGCTGTCGGTGCAAGCCCGCGACGGCGTCAGTGCGGCGCGCCTGCTGCAGGGCGTGGCGCTGGCCATGCAGGTCTTTGCGCGAACCGCCCAAGGGAATTGAAGCGGCGCTGCACCCTGGCTCCGCCTGGGAGCCTTTGCCCGCAATCCGGGAGCAGCGATGCTGGCCCGGGTTGTGCATTTTTTCAGCGGGTCCCGGACCCGTTCCATCATCGAAAGAGTATGACGCCCCCCCATGAGTGATTCCGCGGCGACACCCCAAGGCAACTGGCAGCCGGTCATCGCGCTGGCGTTGGCGGCCTTTGTCTTCAACACCACCGAGTTCGTGCCGGTGGGCCTGCTCAGCGCCATTGGCGCCAGCTTCGACCTGCCCACCGAGCGGGTCGGTCTGATGCTCACCATCTACGCCTGGATCGTGTCCCTGACCTCGCTGCCGGTGATGCTGCTGACCCGCAACATCGAACGGCGCAAGCTGCTCACGGTGCTGTTCGGGCTGTTTATCGTCAGCCATGTGTTCTCCAGCCTGGCCAGCAACTTCGGCCTGCTGATGCTCAGCCGCATCGGCGTGGCCCTGGCCCATGCACTGTTCTGGTCCATCACCGCGTCCCTGGCGGTGCGCCTGGCGCCGCCGGGCAAGCAGGTGCAGGCCCTCGGGCTGCTGGCCACCGGCACCTCACTGGCCATGGTCCTGGGCATTCCCCTGGGCCGCTTGCTGGGCGAGGCCCTGGGCTGGCGCACCACGTTCAGCGTGATCGCGGCCATGGCCGGCCTGCTGGTGCTGTGGCTGATCCGCACCTTGCCGCTGCTGCCGAGCCAGAACTCCGGTTCCCTGCGCAGCCTGCCGCTGCTGTTCAAGCGCCCGGCGCTGGTGGCGATCTATGTGCTTACCGCCCTGGTGGTGACGGCGCAGTTCACCGCCTACAGCTACATCGAGCCCTTCATCAAGGTGGCGGCGGGCCTGGGGGGCGAGGTGGTGACCCTGGTCCTGCTGGTGTTCGGCGGCGCCGGGATCATCGGCTCGCTGCTGTTCAGCTGGCTGCACCGCCACAGCCCCCAGGGGTTTCTACTGACCGCGGTGGCGCTGCTGGCGCTGTGCCTGAGCCTGCTGTTGCCGCTCAATGGCCACGTCTGGTCGCTGGTGGCCCTGAGTGTGTTCTGGGGCATGGCGATCATGGGCTTCGGCCTGGCCCTGCAATCCAAGGTGCTGGTACTGGCGCCGGACGCCACCGACGTGGCCATGGCGATGTTCTCCGGCATCTACAACATCGGCATTGGCGGCGGTGCGCTGCTGGGCAGTTGGGTCGGCGGGCAGCTGGGCTTTGCCTATGTCGGCCTGGCGGGTGGCGCCCTGGCGACCCTGGCCTTGCTGTTGTACAGCCTGGCCCTGGGCCGCATGAGCCGCACCAGCGTGTAGCCGCTGCCGCAGGCTGCGAACGGTCTGGGCGGCACTCCGTCGCAGGGACGCGGCGATCTTGAGGCCGATAGAGGTTCGGCGGTCGATCGTCAAGCAAGGTCCCGCGGACCTTTGCGCAGCTTCGCGAGCTCGGCAGCGGCTACAGGGTCGCAGGGTTTCGACAATGCGCGCCGTTCGCCCGTAGGTTACCGGCGTCGGGCTACGGGCCAGCAGGCCACCAGTACGAGCAGCAGCGCCGCCAGCAGGTAGGGCAGGCGTGGCTCCAGCCCGTAGATCAGGGTCCCGGCCAGGGGCCCGACCACTACCCCCAGGCCCTGGGCCGCGCCGATGGAGCCGGCCGTGGCGCCTTGTTCGGCGGCGTCCACCGAGTTGCTGGCCAGGGCGGCGAAGGAGGGGAAGATCCAGCCCATGCCGGCGGCCGAAACAAAGAACCCCAGCCACAGCACCCAGGCCTGGGCCGCGAGAATGCTGGTGACAAAGCCCAGCGCCGCCACCAGGGCGCCGATGCGGATCATCCGCAGCGGCGGCCATTCCAGTTTGCGCACCACCAGTTGCGAGGCGATCAGCGCCACCCCCACCAGGGTCAGGGAAATGCCGGCGGTCTGCGCCGCGTCGGCCGGGCTCATGCCCAGGCGGTCGAGGGCGAAGAAGCCCACGGTGATCTGCGCCATGGCCACGCACAGCATCGAGACGAACGCCACCACCAGCGGCCGGCGCAGGCGCGGATCGCCCAGGCTCACCGGCTTGGGCGGCTGCTTGAGGTGCAGTTCCTGGCGCGGCAGCCGTGCCTTGAGGAAGGCGAAGCCCAGCAGCGGCAACACCGCCAGCGCATAGAACGGCAGGCTCAGGCTGTGGCGCGCCAGCAATGCGGCAAGCGCCGGCCCCAGGACCAGCCCGCAGGCGTTGGCCGCCCCCAGGGACGCCATGGCCCGGGCGCGATGCTCGGGTTCGATGTTGTCGGCGATCAGCGCATAGCCGCCCACCGGGATTGCCGCATAGAACACCCCGATCAGGCCGCGGCCCAGCAGCAACCCGGCAAACGCCAGCAGCGCCGAAGGCAGGGCGTGCAGCGCCACGTCGATAAACAGGCTGAGGGCGAGAAAGGCCAGGGTAAAGCCGCCGGTGCCTAGCAGCAGGATGCGCCGCCGACCGAGGCGGTCACTGGCCCGGCCCCAGGGGCGGGCCAGGAGCATCCAGATCACCCCGGAGACGGTCACCGCCATCCCCGCCTGCCAGGTGGCCAGGCCGAGAATCCGCGCAATGGGGCCGATCAGCGAAACGAACGCCATCATCGCCATGGTGCAGGCCAGGTTGGCCACCAGCAGCGGGCGCAGGTCGAAGGCCGGGGCGGCCTGGGGCGTGTCCAGGGTGTCGAGGGGCAGCTGTTGAGCGTTGGTCATGGTTTATCCCAGGGCTGAGTGAGAGGGCAGGCGGCCGTCGACCATCACCAGCGGTCGACCGCGTACCTGTTCCAGGCTGGCGTCGACGCCGTAGACGTCGCGCAGCAGTTGTGGGTTGATCACCTCCAGGGCCGGCCCGGCGGCGGCCAGGCGGCCATGGTGCAGCACCACCACCTGCTGGCTGAAACCCAGGGCCAGGTTGATGTCGTGGACCACCACCAGGGTGATCAACTGGCGCTCGCGGGTGGCCCGGGTGATGGCTTCCACTACCTGGCACTGGTGGTACAGGTCCAGGGCGCTGGTGGGTTCGTCCAGCAGCAGCACCCGGGGCTGGCGCACCAGGGCCTGGGCCAGGCCCACCAGTTGGCGCTGGCCACCGGAGAGGGCGTCGATCGGGCGGTCGGCCAGGGCGGTGAGGTCCAGGTCCTGCAGCACTTGCTCGACCCCCTGCAACACCGCCGCGCTGGGCCGGCCAGGGGCGAAACCGCCAGTGCGATGCCCGGCCATGGCAGCGCTGAGCACTGCTTCGAAGGCGCACAGGCGGGTACGTTCCGGCAGGCTCTGGGGCAGGTAGACGATGTGCTGCGCCCGTTCCACCTGGGGCAGGCGGTTGAGGTCGACGCCGTCCAGCAGTACCTGGCCCGAGGTCTTGTGCAACCCGGCGATGCCCCGCAGCAGGGTCGACTTGCCCGCCGCGTTGGGGCCGATCAGCGCGGTCACGCTGCCCCCGGCCAGGGGCGGCAGGGCCACGTCGCACAGCACCTGGCGGTTGCCGTAGTGCATGTTCAGGCCGGCGGTGCACAGGCCGGCGTTGGAGGACACAAGCGGCTTCACAGGACACCTCGACGGTTGCGCATGACGATGGCCATGAAGAAGGGAATGCCCACCAGGGCGGTGACGATACCCACCGGAATCAGCACCCCGGGGATCAGCGCCTTGCTGGCGATGGAGGCCATGGACAGGATCAGCCCGCCGCTGAGCACGCTGGCCGGCAGGAACAGCCGATGGTCTTCGCCCACCAGCAGGCGGGCGATGTGCGGGGCGATCAGGCCGATAAAGCCGATGGTGCCTACAAAGGACACCGCCAGGGCCGACAGCAGGCTGATGCGCAACAGTGACAGCAGGCGCAGGCGGCCAACGTCGATGCCGAAGCTGCGGGCCCGTTCCTCGCCCAGGGTCAGGGCGGTCAGGGCCCAGCTCTGGCGCAGGGAGAAGGGCAGGCACAGCAACAGCGCCAGGGCCAGTACCGCGAGCTTTTCCCAGGAGGCCCGGGCCAGGCTGCCCAGGGTCCAGAACACCAGTTGCTGCAGGCTGTCCTGGGTGGCGACGAATTGCAGCAGCGCCACCAGGGCATTGAAGGCGAACACCAGGGCGATGCCGAACAGCACCAGGCTTTCCACGCCGAAGCCGCGCCAGCGTGCCAGCAGGTACAGCAAGGCCACCGAGGCCAGGGCGAAGAGGAAGGCGTTGGCCGAGATCAGGTACTGCGCCGGCACCCCGGGAAGGCCCAGGCCGAGGACGATGGCCAGGGCTGCGCCAAAGGCTGCGGCCGCGGACACGCCGAGGGTGAAGGGGCTGGCCAGGGGGTTATCGAGCACGGTCTGCATCTCCGCCCCGGCCAGGGCCAGGGCGGCCCCCACCAGCACCGCCATCAGGGCGTAGGGCAGGCGCACGTTCCACACGATCACCGCTTCCACCCGGGGCATCGAGCCCGGGTCCCAGAGCACCTGCAGCAGGCGCGACAGGCTCATCCCCGAAGGCCCGGTGGTGATGTCCAGGGCCAGGGACAGCAGCAGGGCCAGGGCCAGCCCGCCCAACAGCAGCACCCGGCGGCCATGGCGCCTTTGGTAGTGCCCTGAGGCAACGCGCTCCTGCACGTCGGTAGCAGCCTGGGTCATGGCGCCAGACTCGTGGCAAACACGCCGCTGGCGGGAATCGGCATGAAGCGCTGGTACAGCTCGCGGCGGGTCTGGTCCGGGTCCAGGTCCTTGAACAGTTCAGGGTGCAGCCACTTGGCCAGGGCCTGGACCGCGATCAGGTGCTCCGGCGAGTCGTAGAAAATGTGCCACAGGCCGTGCACATTGCCCTCGCGCACCGCCCGCAACTCGTTCAGCGGTGGGCGCTGGGCGGCCTGGCGCAGGCTGTCCCGAGCCTGTTGCAGGGTGGCGGAGTAACCCAGGGTCACGCCGCCCTGGCCGGCGGCAAAGACCCCGGTGGCCACGTAAACGTCCGGGTCGCTGGAGAGGATGTACTCCACGTTGAGCACACCAATGGGGCCGGGTATGCGCCCGTCGGCAATGTTGCGCCCGCCCGCCAGCTTGATCATCTCGCCGAAGTTGCCGGTGCCCGGCGAGCCGCAGCAGTCCTGCAGCCCGGCGAGCATGTCGATGAAGATCTTCGGCTGCTTGACGGTGCTGGCCTTGGCCAGGGTCTGGGTGACCTTGGCCAGGGACTGCTGATAGAAGGCAATGAATTCCTTGGCCCGCTGCTCACGGCCCAGGGCCTGGCCCAGCAGGCGCATGCTGGGCACGGTGTTGCTCAGGGGATGGTCGCTGAAGTCGACGAAGATCACCGCCACCCCGGCGGCCTCCAGCTGTTTCACCGCCTCGCTGTCGGGGCTCGGCCCATGGCCGCCGCTCAGGGCCATGATCGCCAGGTCCGGGTGCACCGCCAGGGCCTTTTCGACGCTGAAGGTCTCGGCCGAGGTGCCGCCCACCAGCGGCACCTTGTCGGCCTGGGGGAAGACCTTGTGATAGGCCTCGTAGCCCTGCACGTCGAGGCCGCGAAAGTCCCCTTGCCAACCGGCGAGACGGGCGAACGGGTTCTGGCCTTCGAGCAGCGACAGGGAATAGATCATCCGGCCTTCGCCGAGCAGGATGTGCTCGACCTTCTCCGGCACCTGGACCTGGCGTCCGGCCAGATCGGTGAGGGTCGCGGCGCTGGCCGTGGCGGCCCATAGCAGGCCCAGGGGCAGCAGGCCGAGCAAGAGCCCGCGCTGGGCGCGGCGCAAGAAATCACGGTGTGTCATGGCTAGTTTCCTTGAACGATTGGACGGCCCGGCGGGCAGCGCGCTTGCGCCACCACAGCAGCAGGCCGGTGAGGTACAGAAGGGGTAACGAAATGCCGCAGAGAAAAGCCAGCCAGGCGCCGGGGGTGCCCAGCAGCAAGTGGCCATGGGCGGCGGAAAACAGCGGCTTGATCGCCATCGGCTGGGCGCCGGGCCAGGTGAAGAGGTCCGGGCGTGCCAGCCAGGCACCGCTGCCGGCAATCAGCAGCAGCGGCAGGCACAGCCAGGCCGCCGCCACGTTGTGCCATTCCCGCAGGCGCCGGTTGCCCCGGCTGCCGGGACGCAGGCTGGCGGCCTTCCACCAACTGCGCCGGCCCGGCCACCACAGGTACAGGCCACTGCCCAGGGAGCCCAGCAGCGCCAGGCCACAGAGCAGCACCAGGTTCGAACCCCAGGCTGGCGGCAGCAGCAGGCTGCGGTGCAGCGCCACCAGCTTGGCCAGCCACAGGTCCTCGAAGACGAAGAAGCCCCGGGGTTCGCCGCTATAAGGATCGATCATGGCGATGCCGGTGCCGGGACGCTCCTTGAGGGCCCCGAAGACGATCACATTGTCCGATTCGAGAAAGCCCTGGCGCGGTGGGGCTGCGCCGAAGACCTTGTGCAGTTGCGGGTAGGCGTCGGAGGCGGCCCTGATCCAGGCGTCCTGTTGCAGCAGCGTGCCATGCTCGCCAGGGGCCAGTTGCAGCATCTGCGCACCGACCTCCCAGCGCAGGATCGGCCCCTTGAGCTCCAGCAGCGAACCACTGAGGCCCAGCAGCGCGAGGAACAGCCCCAGGCACAGGGCCAGCCAGCGGTGCAGCCTGAGCCAGATATCACGCATGGACAGCATCGGCGGCTTACCAGCGATAGCGCAGGCTGGCGATGACACTGCGGTCATAACCGGCGCTGCAATTGGTCAGCGAGCAGCCTTCGTAATAGTGCTTGTCGGTGAGGTTGGTGGCATTCACCGCCAGGCGCAGGCCCTTGGCCGCCGGGATCAGCTTGTCGAAGTCGTAGTGCACCGCCGCGTCCAGCAAGGTGTAGGAGGGCACGCGCTGGGTGTTGGCGGCATCGGCCTCGGTGGAGCCGATGTAACGCACCCCGGCGCCGAAGCCCAGGCCGCTCAGGGGGCCTTCGGGCAAGGTGTAGTCGGCCCACAGCGAGGCCATTTTTTCCGGGGTGTCGGTGGGGCGTTTGCCCTTCTCCAGCGGGTTGTTGCTCTTGCTCACCTCGGCGTCGTTGTAGGTCAGCGCCGCCAGCAGGTCCAGGCCCCGGGCCAGGCTGGCCTTGCCTTCGAGCTCGATGCCGCGCACGTTGATCTCGCCGGTCTGGATCTTGTTCAGGCGTTCGGCCGGGTCGGTGGTCAGGACGTTTTCCTGGGTCAGGTCGAACAGCGACAGGGTGATGTAGCTGTCGATGCCCGGCGGCTGGTACTTGACCCCTACTTCCGATTGCTTGGCGCTGGTGGGCTTGTACGGCGTGCCGTAGAAGTTGGTGCCCAGCACCGGGTCGAAGGACGTGGAGTAGCTGATGTAGGGCGCCAGGCCGTTGTCCGCCAGGTACACCAGCCCGGTGCGGTAGGTGAACTTTTCGTTGTCCTGCTTGCTGCCGCTGTCGTTCATGCGGTTATCGGTTCGGGCGCTGGAGCGGTCCTGGCGTCCGCCGACGGTGAGCACCCAATGCTCATCGAAGGTGAACTGCTGCTGGGCGTAGACCCCGACCTGATCGGCGCGCTGCACGGTGTTGGTGAAGGGGGGGCTGGGGTCGAACACGCCGCCGTGCACCGGGTTATAGATGTCGATGGGCGAAGCCGAGCCGCCGCGCAGGTAGTAGTCCTCGCGGGTGCGCCGGTAGTCGATCCCCAAAAGCGACACCATTTGCGTGCTGCCCAGGTTCCAGCGGGCCTGGGCATTGTTGTCCAGGGAGTAGGTGTCGCCGACGATGCGAAAGCGATAGGCAGCGCGGTTCAGGGTGCGCAGGTCCGGAGCCAGGGACATGCCGCTGGCGGTGTTGGTCAGCAGGTTGACGTGGCCGTAGCGGGCGCTGGAATTGAGGCTCCAGACGTCATTCAGGCGGTGCTCCAGCAGGTAGCCCAGGGAGTACTGGGTGCGGTCGTTGTCCAGCCCCGGTTCATCGAGGAAGACGTTGTGCCTGACCTTGCCATTGGGGTTGCCAAGCAGGGTGCCCTGGGCCGGCAGGAACACCCGCGGCGCGCCGAACGTGTCCTGGGTGTAGTCGGCCAGGAGGGTCAGGCTGGTGTCGTCGTTGGGCTTCCAGGTGAAGGAGGGCGCGAAGTACTGTTTGTCGTCCTTGATGTGATCGAACTGGGTGCCGCTGTCGCGCTCCAGGCCCACCAGGCGATAGAGGAATTGCCCTTCATCATCCAGCGGCCCGCTGAAGTCGAACTGGCCCTGGGCTCGGTCGAAGCTGCCCCCCTGGATCTGCACTTCATGGAAGGGCTTGTCCAGCGGGCGCTTGCTGATCTGGTTGACCACGCCCCCCGGCGAGTTCTGCCCGAACAGCACCGAGGCCGGGCCCTTGAGCACATCGATGCGCTCCAGGCCATAGGCTTCGACCTTGGGCCAGGCCTGGGCGGTATTGCCCTTGAGGCCATCGCGGAGCATGCCGGTGGTGACGTCGAAACCGCGGATCGAGAGGGTGTCGAAGCGCTGGCTGGCGGCGGTGGTATTGGCCTGGACCCCGGCGGTGTAGCGCAGCGCCTCGTTCACCGACTGCACCTGCTGGGCATCCATCTGGTCACGGGTGATCACGGAGATCGACTGGGGAATTTCGCTCAGGCTGGCATCGGTCTTGGTTCCGCTGAGGCTGCGCTTGGCCACGTAACCGGCCTGCGGCCCGGTGGCGGAGTCGGGCTGGGTGGCGCTGATCACGCTGGTGTCCAGGGTCAGGGCGTGGTCCTGGTCGGTATCGCCATCGGCGGCCAGCGCGGCGCCGGCCTGGGTCAGCGAGAGGCCCAGGGCCAGGCCGTGGATCAGGCACGCCAGCGGGTTGCGGCCCAGAGCCGGACGCGAGACCACACAATTGACGGGACAACCTGAGGTGTTTCGGTGCGCAACGCGGCTACCCATGCTTCACTCCGTGATGGGGATTAAATGAGAATGCAAACGTATCTCATTTGTGAGCTTGGGTTGCCGGCTAAAACTTTGGCTTGAGCGACCATTTCTTTCGTTTGCGGTACGGCGCGGGGAGGGCGCCCGGATCACCAGGCGCAGCTTTGGATGGAGCAGGCTCGAGCAGGAGCGGGCTCAACGCAAGGACTTGGGCGACACCCCGAAGCGCTTGCGAAAGGCCGTGGAGAAATGCGCCGGGCTGTAGCCGACCCGATAAGCCGCGCTGGAGACATTGGTCTCGCCACTGGCGAGCAAGCGATAGGCTTCGCCCAGGCGCTGCTCCTGCAGGTAGGCATAGACGCTGGTGCCAAACACCTGACGGAAACCGGCGGTGAGCTTGCGCGGGTTCAGGCCCACCTGGCGCGACAGCTCCGACAGCGAAGGCGAATCCTGCAATGAGTTGAGCAGCAGGTCACGGGCGGCATGGATGCGCTCGATGTCCGCCGAGCTGCATGGGCTGTCCTGCAGTGGCCTGGATTCGGCCTGGGCGAGAATCCCCTCGACCCCCAGGGCGGTGAGTTCCAGGGCCTTGCCACCCAGGTAGAAGGAGCGGGTCGGGCCCTGCAGCGGGCAGGTGAAGATCTGTTGCGCCAGGGCCAGCAGCGGTTTGCTCGCCGGCTGGCAGAACAGCATCGGGCCGCCGCCGCGCTGATCGAGCAGGCGCTCGGGTTCCAGGCCGACATTGCGGATCGAGGGGAAGTCCAGCTGCACCGTGGTGTAGCGCACCGGCACGCCGCTGGCGAACAGGTGGTCGCCGCAGTGCTCGCCCTGGTTGGCCACGGCGCACAGGGTCGGCCCGCGGATCTCCACTTCGGGCTGGCCTTCGACCCGGCAATTGAGCTGGCCGCTGAGCACCAGGATGATTTTCAGGCCTTCCCAGAGCGGCTCCTGCATCCACATCTGGCTGTCCATCAGCACGGTCCCGGTGGAGAGGGTGACCTCCGGGACTACAGCGGCCGACCCGGTGTGCTGCGGGTTGGGAAAGTGCAGGGTGGAATCCCTTTTGACAGGCTGCGGCGCAGCGTTGGGGCTGAGCATGGCGAACTCCCTGTGGACCTGAAAAGAGGCCATACGCTAGCAGGAAATTGCCTTTCTGTAATTAAGAATGATTATCCTTTAGCCTTCGAGCACCGTCCTGCCGCGCTCTTTCCGGGGCGCGCCGCGCAATCAAAAGAAAAAGCCGCGCAAACGAATGTCCTGCCGATTGCCGGGTCCGGCAAATTGCCTATTAATAATCACTCTCATTTCCAGGCACGGCAGCCTCCCATGGACGACCCCTTGCTCGACAGCGCCGCAGGACCGCCGGCAACTCTTCATTCCCGCCAACCCTGACGGCGGATTCCCAGCTCATTCCAGGGGCCTGATCTTTCAGGTCCAGGGCCGCTTTTTGCGTAAAAAACATCAGGAGACAGCATGTCCACTTTCGATGACCTCAAGGATTGCCCCTCTTGGCCCGAAGACTTCGCCCAGCGCTACCGCCAGGCCGGCTACTGGCGCGACGAAACCTTTGGCGACCTGCTGCGCAGCGCCGCCCAGGCCTTTGCCGAGCGTGAAGCACTGACCGAGGGCGAGCAGCACCTGAGCTACCGGCAACTGGACCTGCGGGTCGACCAACTGGCCGCCGGCTTATACCGGCTGGGTCTGCGGGCCGGCGACAACGTGGTGCTGCAACTGCCCAACAGTGCGGCCTTCGTCGAAGTCTGCTTTGCCCTTTACCGCCTCGGGGTGCGGCCGATCTTCGCGCTGCCGGCCCACCGGCACCTGGAAATCGGCCGCTTCTGCGAGTTCGCCCGGGCCCGGGCCTACTTCTGCGCCGACCGGGACGCCAGCTTCGACTATCGGGCCATGGCCCGCGACCTCAAGGACCGCAACCCGCAGCTGGAGTGGGTGGTAGTCGCCGGCGAGGCCGAGGAATTCACGGCCTTGCACAGCCTGTATGAGCCGGCGCCTGCGCGCACCTTCCCGTCCCCCAGCGCCGACGCGGTGGCCTGTTTCCAGCTCTCCGGCGGCTCCACCGGGGTGCCCAAGCTGATCCCGCGCCGGCACCACGAATACCTCTACAACCTGCGGGCCAGCGCCGAGCGCTGTGGCCTGTCCGAGGCCAGCGTGTACCTGGTGGCGCTGCCCATGGCGCACAACTTTCCCATGTGCTGCCCAGGGTTCATCGGCACCTTTTCGGTGGGCGGGCGGGTGGTGCTGAGCCCCTCGCCGAGCCCGGAAGTCTGCTTCGAACTGATCGAGCGCCAGGGGGTGACCCACACCGCCCTGGTGCCGCCCCTGGCCCTGGTCTGGCTGGAAGCGGCCCAGGCCCGCGGGCGTGGCCTGGTGCCGTTGCAACTGCTGCAAGTGGGCGGCGCCAAGCTCAGCTACGAGGCCGCAAGGCGCATCGAACCGGTGCTCGGCTGCCGCCTGCAGCAGGTGTTCGGCATGGCCGAGGGGCTGATCTGCTACACCGACCCCGAGGACCCGCCACAGCGGGTGCTGCACACCCAGGGCCGGCCGCTGTCGCCGGCGGACGAAATTCGTGTGGTGGACGAGCACGACCAGCCGGTGCCGGTGGGGCAGGTGGGGCAGTTGCTGACCCGCGGCCCCTACACCATCCGCGGTTACTACCGTTACCCCGAGCACAACGCCCAGGCCTTCACGGCCGATGGTTTCTACCGCACCGGCGACCGGGTCATGCTCACTGCCGACGGCTACCTGATGGTGGAAGGGCGCGACAAGGACCTGATCAACCGCGGGGGCGAAAAGATCGCTGCCGAAGAAGTGGAAAACCTGCTGCTCAGCCACCCGTCGGTGGCCGACATCGCCCTGGTGGCGATGCCTGATGCCTTCCTGGGCGAACGCACCTGCGCCTTCGTCATCCCCCGCGGCACCGCGCCCCGGGCCCCGGAGCTGCTGCGTCACCTAAGGGCCCAGGGCCTGGCGGCGTTCAAGCTGCCGGACCGCTTCGAGTTCATCCCGGCCTTCCCCCAGACCGGGGTCGGCAAGGTCAGCCGCAAGCACCTGCGCGAGGCGATCCAGGCCCTGTACTTCGGCGCCCAGGCCGAACCCCTGGAGGGAAGTGGCGCCCGTGGCTGAACGACAAGGACTTTGCGACCTGTTGCACCCGGTGCGCGGGCGCCTGCTGGCGGCCATGCTGCTGCAGGCCCTGGCGGCGCTGGTGGGGCTGTTGCCGTTCATTGCCGTGGCCGAACTGGCGCCGCTGCTGCTGGCCGGCGAGCTGGATGCGCAGCGTGCGCAGTTCTGGCTGCTGGCCGGCGCCGCCGCTTTGCTCCTGCGCCTGCTGGGGCTGGCGGCGGCATTGCAGATCACCCACCTGGCCGACAGCGACCTGCAACGCCAACTGCGCCAGCGCATCGCCGCGCACCTGGCACGGGTGCCCCTGGCCTGGTTCGGCCAGCAGCGGGAGACCGCCGAACGGGCCTTGCTGGATGATGTCGGCGCCCTGCACCAGTTGGTGGCGCACCTGCCCAACAACCTGGTGGCGGCGCTGGTGGTGCCCCTGGCTAGCCTGGTCTACCTGCTCACGGTGAGCCTGCCCATGACCCTGGTGGTGCTGCTGCCGCCATTGCTGGCGCTGTGGCGCTTGCGGGTCATGCGCACCCCGGCCTATCAGGCCGAGCGCCAGCGCCTGGGGGCGGCCCTGGGCGACCTGTCCACCGCGACCCTGAACTTTGTGCAGAGCATCGCCATGGTCAAGTCGTTCGGCCGTGCCGAGCGGGTGCAGGCGGATTTCGTGAGCGCGGTGCGGGGTTTCGGGCGTTTTTTCTCCCAGTGGGTGGAGCGCTGGGCGGGCCTGGGGGCGAGTGTCGAGGTGCTGCTGTCGCCCTTGCTGGTGCTGGCCCTGGTGCTGGTGGCCGGGGTGGCGCTGACGGCGGCCGGCTGGCTGCACCCGGTGCAACTGTTGCCGTTCGCCCTGCTTGGCCCGGCCCTGGCGGCGCCGGTGGCGGCATTGGGGCATGGCGCCGATTCCCTGGTCCAGGGCCGGGCGGCGGCGCAGCGCATCAGCACCGTGCTGAGTACCCCGGTGCAGGCGCAGCCGGCATTTTCCCGGGAGCCCGAGGGGCATCAGGTGATCTTTGATGAAGTGGCTTTCAGCTACCCCGACGGCACCCAGGTGCTGCACGGCATCGACCTGTGCCTGCAACCGGGGACCCTGACCGCCCTGGTGGGGGATTCGGGCGCTGGCAAGTCGACCCTGGCCACCTTGCTGGCGCGCTTTGCCGACGTCAGCGCCGGGGCCATCCGCATCGGCGGCGTCGACCTGCGGGACATGGACAGCGCGACCCTCTATCGCCAGGTGGCCTTTGTCTTCCAGGACGTGCGCCTGCTGCGCAGCAGCGTTCTGGACAACCTGCGCCTGGGGCGTCCCGAGGCCACGCTGGCCGAGGTCGAGGAGGCGGCCCGGGCGGCGCAGATCCACAGTCGTATCACCGCCTTGCCCCAGGGTTATCACACCCAGCTGGGCAGTGGCGTGCAGCTCTCCGGTGGTGAAGTGCAGCGCCTGGGCATTGCCCGGGCGATGCTCAGCCAGGCACCGATCCTGGTGCTGGACGAAGCCACCGCCGCCAGCGACCCGGAGTCCGAAGCGGCGATCCAGCAGGCGTTGTCGCGGCTGGCGGCGGGGCGCACGGTGCTGGTGATCGCCCATCGCCTGAGCAGTATCCAGGATGCCGACCAGATTGCCGTGCTGCAGGCCGGGCAACTGGTGGAATGCGGCCGGCACTCGGCCCTGCTGGAGCAGCAGGGGGAGTATGCCGGGCTGTGGGCGGCGCAGCAGTTCTGCGCCGTGGAAACGGCGGGGGAGCAGGCATGATTGGCGCACTGTTACGCAGTTTGCAGCCGGCCGAAGCCAGCCTGCTGCGCCGGGCCTTGCTGGCCATGGCCGCCAGTGCCCTGGCCCAGGGCGCGGCGCTGGCCCTGTTGCCCATGGCCTTTGCCAGCCTGTTCGATGCCGCTGCCGGGCAGGCGCCGTGGCGATGGGCCGGGGCCTTTGCCGGTTTCGCGCTGCTGTGCCTGGGGGTGCGCCGGCATGCGCAACTGGCGGGCTACCGCGCGGGCGCCGCGGCGGCCCAGTCGTTGAACCTGCGCATCGGCGAACAACTGGTGCGCCTGCCCCTGGAGTGGTTCGTCGAGCGCCGCAGCGCCGAGCTCAATCGGCTGGTGACCCACACCGTACTGCAGATCATGAGCACCCCGGCGCACCTGTTGCAGCCCATGGCCAACGCCTTGCTGACGCCCCTGGCGCTGCTTGTGGCGCTGTTCTTCTATGACCGCACCATGGCCCTGGCGGCCTTGGCCAGCGTGCCCCTGCTGCTGGTGTTCTACCACTGGGGCGTACGCTGGGGCGGCCAGGCCGAAAGCCGCAGTGAGGCGGCGGCCAACGAGGCGGCGGCGCGGGTCCTGGAGTTCCTGCGCCAGCAGCCGCTGCTGCGTGCCAGTGGCCGCACCGGCGAAGGCTTCAGCCTGCTCACCGAGGCCTTGCAGCAACAGCGCCGGGCCCAGCGTCGGGCCCACTGGCGGACCTTTCCGGCGGCCCTGGGGCTGGCGGTGGTACTCCAGGCCGGCTACACCGCGATGCTGCTATGCGGCCTGTATGCAGTGCTCGGTGGCAGCCTGGGAGTGGCCCAGTACCTGGCGCTGGCGGTGCTCGCCACCTGCCTGGTGGAGCCCATGGGTACCCTGGTCAACCTCGGCACGACCTTGCGCCAGACCCGCCATGGCCTGAACCGTTTGCGCCACTTGTTGCGCCTGCCGGCGCTGCCGGAGCCGAGCCAGCCCGAGGAACCCCGGGGGCATCAGGTGCAGGTGCGCGACCTGGGGCTGGTGCGCCAGGAGCAGGTGATCCTGCAGGGCATCAGCTTCGAGCTGGCGCCGGCCTCGCTGAACCTGCTGGTGGGCGCCTCCGGCTCCGGCAAGTCGAGCCTGCTGCGCCTGCTGGCGCGGTTCAGCGATGTCGATAGCGGCGCCATTTTGTTGGGTGGTGTCGACCTGCGCCAACTGTCCGCCGCGCAGCGCGATCGTTCCATCGCGCTGATGTTCCAGGACTGTCCGCCGCTGGCTGCGAGCTTGCTGGACAACCTGCGCCTGGGCGGCCCCGAGGCCAGCGACAGCCAACTGATGGACGCCGCCCGCGCCACCGGCCTGGACCTTGTGGCCCAGCGCCTGCCCCAGGGCTGGCAGACCCGGGTCGGCGAGGGCGGCGTCAGCCTCTCCGGGGGCGAGCGCCAGTGCCTGGCCCTGGCCCGGGTGCTGCTCAAGGACGCCAGCCTGATCCTGCTGGACGAACCCACCGCGGCCCTCGATGCCATCAGCGAGGCCCGGGTCAACCGTTGCCTGCTGCAACTGGCGCGCAAGCACACGGTGCTGCTGGTGACTCACAAACCGATCCTGGCCCCCAGCGCCGGACAGATCCTCCTGCTGGAGCAGGGCCACCTGGCCCAGCGCGGTACCCACGCCCAACTGATGGCGGCCCCGGGCCGTTATCGCGAGCTGTTTCACGAGCGCGAGGCGATCAATCGCTGGCGCCTGCGCCAACCCCCTTCCGTACCCCAAAGGAACGTCCACCATGACCGATAACCCAGCACTGGCACGCGCTCATCCAGCGGACGCCGGCCTGAGTCATTCACCCCAAGGACTCTGCGAAGGCATTGCCCGGCTGCTCGGCTACAGCGCCGAGGATCTTGAACCCCAGGCCTCCCTGATCGAGCAGGGGCTCGACTCGGTGAGCATCATGCGCCTGCCGGCGCTGCTGGCCGCCGAAGGCGTGGCCCTGAGCTTCGCCGAACTGATCCAGCAACCGACCCTGGACGCCTGGTGGGCGCTGATCGAGGCTCGCCGTGGCCTCGCGGCGCCGCGCCTGCAGGCTGTGGCCAGCGCTCCTGCCAACAGCGATTTCGCCCTGACCCCACTGCAACAGGCCTACTGGTTCGGCCGCGATCCGGGCATGCCCCTGGGCGGCGTCGGCTGCCACCTGTACCAGGAACTGGACGGCCATGGCCTGGAGCCCCAGCGCCTGGAGCAGGCCCTGCGCCGCCTGTGCCAGCGCCATCCGATGCTGCGGGCGTGCTTTATCAGCGACACCTGCCAGCGCATCCTGCCCCAGAGCCCCTGGCCCGGGCTGACCGTCCACGACCTGCGCCAGGCTTCCTGCGTCGGGGCTGCCGAGGCCCTGGAGCAGATCCGCGAAAACCTCTCGCACCGGTGCCTGGAGGTCAGCCGCGGGCAGGTGTTCGATGTGCAGTTGAGCCTGCTGCCCGAAGGTCGCAGCCGCCTGCACCTGAACATCGACCTGCTGGTGGCCGACGTGCTCAGCATTGGCATCCTGCTGCGCGACCTGGCGCTGATCCATGCCGGCCAGGAGCACAGCCTGCCGGCCCTGGACTGGAACTTCGCCGACTACCTGCGGGCCGAACAGGCGGTGCGCGCGCCACTGCTGGCGGCGGCCCGGGAGTATTGGCTGGAGCGCCTGGAAGAGCTGCCGGACGGCCCGCAACTGCCCCTGGCCCAGGAACCGCAGAACGCCGGCACTGCGCGTTTTCGCCGCCTGGCCATGCGTCTGGACCAGGGCCAGTTGCAGGCCCTGGAGCAGCGCGCCCGGCAGCACGGGCTGACCCTGGCCAGCGTGCTGGCCTGCGCCTATGCCCAGGTGCTGGGGCGCTGGAGCGCCAGCCAGCATTTCCTGCTCAACGTGCCGCTGTTCAATCGCCAGGAACTGCACCCGTGCGTGCCTCATCTGCTGGCGGACTTTTCCAACCTGGTGCTGCTGGAGGTCGACCAGCGCCAGCCCGCGCCCTTCAGCCAGCAGGCCCTGGCGTTGCAGGCTCAATTGCACCGTGACATTGCCCACAGCGCCTGGCCCGGGGTCGAGGTGCTGCGCGAGCGGGCGCGGCTGCGCCAGGGCGGTGGCCAGGGCGCGCCGGTGGTGTTCGCCTGCAACCTGGGCCCGGCCTTTGTCGACGCCACATGCCGCGAGCAACTGGGCGAACCGGGCTGGGCGCTGTCGCAGACGCCCCAGGTCTGGCTCGACCACCAGAGCTACCCGCTGGCCGACGGCCTGCTGCTGAACTGGGACGCGGTGGACGCGCTGTTCCCCGAAGGCCTGCTGGACGAGATGTTCGACGCCTACCGCGCCTTGCTGTTGTGGCTGTGCGCCAACGACTGGCAGCAGGTGGCGCCCTTGCCGCTGCCGGCGGCGCAACAGCAGCGCCGCCAGCAGGTCAATGCCACCGCACACGCGACCCCGGCGCAGCTGTTGCACCAGGGCTTTTTCCAGCAGGCGCGCCTGAACCCCGAGGCCGTGGCGCTGATCTGCGAGCAGGGCAGCCTGAGCTACGCCGAGCTCGCCCGGCAGGCCCTGCAACTGGCCGGGGCCTTGGGCGAGTGGGGCGTGCAGCCGGGTGACGCGGTGGCGATCACCTTGCCCAAGGGCCGCGACCAGGTGGTCGCGGTGCTGGGGACCCTTGCCGCCGGGGCGGTCTATGTGCCGGTGGGCATCGAGCAGCCGCCGGCGCGCCGCGACATGATCTACCAGCGCGCCGGGGCGCGGGTGGTGATCACCGATCAGGCCCACCGCGAGGGCGGTATCTGGCTCGCCGAACTGCGGGTGGTGACCCTGGCCCAGGCGCTGGTCGCACCGGCGCTGGGGCAACCCCTGGAGATGGCGGCGGATGCCCTGGCCTACGTGATCTTCACCTCGGGCACCACCGGCGAACCCAAGGGCGTGGAACTGTCCCATCGGGCGGCGATGAACACCGTCACCGCGATCAACCGGCGCTACCAGGTGAGCGCCGAGGATCGGGTGCTGGGGGTCTCGGCCCTGGATTTCGACCTGTCGGTGTACGACCTGTTCGGCCTGCTGAGTGTCGGCGGCGCCCTGGTGCTGCCGGCGGACGGGCTGCGCAAGGAGCCCCGGGAATGGCTGCGGCTGATCCGCGAGCAGCGGGTGAGTGTGTGGAACTCGGTGCCGGCGCTGCTGGACATGCTGACCCTGCAAGTGCGCGACGACGGCGGCCTGGGAGCCTTGCGCCTGGCTATGGTCTCCGGTGACTGGGTCGGCCTCGACCTGCCACGGCGCCTGGAGCGGGCGGCGGGCCACCGCGTGCCGTTCGTGGCCCTGGGCGGCGCCACCGAGGCGGCGATCTGGTCCAACTACCAGGACGTGGCGCAGGTGCCCGGGCACTGGCGTTCGATCCCCTACGGGCGGCCCCTGGACAACCAGTGCTTCCGGGTGGTGGACAGCCAGGGCCGGGACTGCCCGGACTGGGTGCCCGGCGAGCTGTGGATCGGCGGTGCCGGGGTGGCCGCCGGCTATCGCGGCCTGCCGACCCTCAGCGCCCAGCGCTTTGTCGAGCACGAGGGCCGGCGCTGGTATCGCACCGGCGACCAGGGCCGCTACTGGGCCGACGCCAGCCTGGAGTTTCTCGGGCGCCTGGACCATCAGGTCAAGGTCCGCGGCTTTCGCATCGAGCTGGCAGAAATCGATGTGGCCCTGGAGCGCCACCCGGCCATCGACCGCGCGCTGAGCCTGGTGCTGCCCGGCAGCGAAGCGCAGCTGGCGGCGGTGCTGCTGGCCCGGGAGCCGCTGCCCGAACCCCAGGCCCTGCGCCAGTGGCTGGGGCAATGGCTGCCCGAACACATGCTCCCGGACCTCTGGCTGAGCCTGCCGGAACTGCCCCTGAGCACTAACGGCAAGGTCGATCGCGCAGCTTTGCTGTGGCTGCTGCAGGAGCAGCGCCGGGGCATCCAGCCGCAGAGTGCCGAGCCGCCGCAAGGGGAATGGGAAGAGGCCGTGGCCGCGCTCTGGCAGGAGCTGCTGGAGGTGCCGCAGGTGGGCCGGCACCAGGGCTTTTTTGCCCTGGGCGGCAACAGCCTGCTGGCGGCCCGGTTGATCGAACGCATCGCCCGGCAGTTCCAGCTGGAACTGTCGCTCAAGGATTTTTTCAACGCGGCCACCGTGGCCCTGCAGGGGCAGTTGCTTGCCTCGCGCCGGGAACAGCGGCCCGTCAATCAGAACGCAATGGTGGAGGGCGTGTTATGACGCTGCAGCAACTGCAACAGGATCTGCAACAACTGGGTGTGGAGCTCTGGGAAGAACAGGGTCGCTTGCGCTATCGGGCCCCGGCCGGGGTCATGGACGAGGCGCGCCTGCAACAGCTGCGCGAACACAAGGAGGCGCTGCTGCAACAGCTGCAAGCGGCGCAGATGCCGACCCTGGAGGCCGACCATTCGGCCCGGGAAGAACCCTTCCCGCTGACCGACGTGCAGGCCGCCTACCTGCTGGGCCGCACCACGGCTTTCAGCTACGGCGGCGTGGCCTGCCACGGCTACCTGGAGTTCGCCCAGAAGGACCTGGACCCGGTGCGCCTGGAGCAGGCCTGGAACCAGTTGATCGCGCGTCACGAGATGCTGCGGGCCGTGGTCCTGGAGGAGGGCTACCAGCGCATCCTGCCCCAGGTGCCGCATTACTCCATCGCCCGCCACGACCTGAGCCGGGACGACGGCAGCGCCTTGCAGGCCTTGCGCGAGCGCATGGAACTGCGCCGTGCACCGCCCCAGCAATGGCCGCTGATCGAGCTGTGCGTGAGCCAGGGCCGCGACACCTCGCGCTTGCACCTGTCAGTGGACCTCTTGGTGTGCGACTACCAGAGCGTGCGCATGCTGCTGGCCGAACTGCAGCAGCTGTACCGCGGCGAGAGCCTGCCGGCGCCGGCGCAGATCAGCTTTCGCGACTATGTGCTGGGTGAGCGCCGCCTGCGCGAGCAGCCGCGCTACCAGCGTGATCGCGACTACTGGTGGGCGCGGGTCGACAGCCTGCCGGGTGCGCCGGAACTGCCATTGCTGGGGCCGCCCAGCGGGCCGCGCTTCCAGCGCCGGGCCATGGGCCTGGAGGCCCGGGACTGCAATGCCTTGCGCCTGAACGCGGCGGCGGCCGGGGTCGGTGTGTCGGCGGCAATCCTCTCGGCCTATGCCGAAACCCTGGGCCGCTGGAGCCGGCGCGGGCACTTCTGCCTGAGCCTGACCCTGCTCAATCGCCTGTCCCTGCACCCCCAGGTGGATCGCCTGGTGGGGGACTTCAGCTCGGTGGAACTGCTGGAAGTGCAGACCCTGCAAGGCGGCAGCTTCGGCCAGCGCAGCCAGCAGCTGCAGGAGCGCCTGTGGCAGGACATGGACCATCGCCTGTGTTCGGGCATCGAAGTGCTGCGCGAGCTGGCGCGGCGCAAGGGCCAGGACGCGGCGCTGATGCCCTACGCCTTCACCAGCACCCTGGGGGCCGGCGGCGAGAGCGGCGGCGGGGCCTTCATGCCCGGTGCCGAGCTGGTGTTCGGCATCAGCCAGACGCCCCAGGTGCTGATCGACTGCCAGGTCAGCGAGCGTGACGACGGCTTGGCGATCAACTGGGACATCCGCGAAGGGGTGTTCAGCGAGACCCTGCTGGATGCGCTGTTCGACACCTTCGAACGCCTGCTCAAGCGCCTGGCCCGGGAGCCCTCGGCCTGGACCCTGGATGACTGCCTGGAGTTGCCGGCGGCCCAGCGTCTGCAGCGCGAGCTGGTGAACCAGACTGCCGCGCCTTTGCCCTCCGGCCTGCTGCATGAGCCGTTCTGGCGCCAGGCCGCGGCTGCTCCCGAGCGTGTGGCGCTGATCCAGGGCGCCGCGCAACTGAGCTACGGCGAACTGGCCGGGCGCGCCGAAGCCGTGGCCGAAGCCTTGCTCGACGCCGGCTGCCAGCCTGGAGAGCGGGTCGCGGTGTGCATGGACAAGGGCCTGGAACAGGTGATCGCGGTGCTCGGCATCCTGCGGGCCGGGGCCGCCTACCTGCCCCTGGACACCAACCAGCCCGAGGCCCGGCGCCAGTTGATCCTGGACAACGCCGAGGTCGCCCGGGTGCTCAGCCAGTCCTGGCTGAGCGACAGTCTGTGCTGGCCGGCGCGGGTGACCCAGGTGATCGCGGTGGACCAGGGCCCGCGGGCGGCACAACGGGCGTTGCCGAGCCTGGACATCGACCCGCAGCAACTGGCCTACGTGATCTACACCTCGGGCTCCACCGGGGTGCCCAAGGGCGTGATGATCAACCATCAGGCGGCCCTCAATACCATCGTCGACATCAACCAGCGCTTTGCCATCGAGGCCCAAGACCGGGTACTGGCCCTGGCCAGCCTGGGCTTCGATCTGTCGGTGTACGACATCTTCGGCCTGCTGGCCGTGGGCGGCGCGCTGGTGCTGCCGGACCCGCAACGCCGCGCCGACCCTTCGCATTGGGCCGAGTGCGTCCGGGAACACGGGGTGACCCTGTGGAACTCGGTGCCGGCGCAATTGCAGATGCTCACCCACTACCTGCAGGCCGTGCCATCCATGGCCCCCGGTTCCCTGCGCCTGGCGCTGCTGTCTGGAGACTGGATCCCCCTGAACCTGCCGGCGGAGGCCGCCCAGCTACTGCCCGGGCTGCGGCTGATCAGCCTCGGCGGCGCCACCGAAGCGGCGATCTGGTCGATCTACTATCCGATTACCCAGGTCAACCCCCAGTGGCGCAGCATTCCCTACGGCATGCCCCTGGCCAATCAGCGCTTCATGGTGCTCGACGAGCAGGGCCGGGATCGCCCGCAAGGGGTGGCCGGCGAGCTGTACATCGCCGGTAGCGGTCTGGCCCTGGGGTACCTGGGGGATGCCGAGAAAACCGCCGAGCGCTTTGTCGACCATCCGCGCAGCGGAGAGCGCCTGTACCGCACCGGCGACCTGGGGCGCTACCTGGACGACGGCCTGATCGAGTTCCTCGGCCGTGAAGATTTCCAGGTCAAGGTCCGTGGCCACCGCATTGAACTGGCGGAGGTGGAAAGCGCGCTGCTCAGCCATCCCCATGTGGAGTCCGCGGTGGTGGTGGCAGCGGGCGAGGGCGCCTTCGAGCGGCACTTGCAAGCCTGCCTGCGGGCCAGCCTGCGGGACACGCCGATCGCCTGGCCGGCGCAGTTGCAGGCGCGCACCCAGGCGGCGGCCGAAGCCGTGCGCGGCGGCTTGAGCGATGCCCTGGTGAGCGAGATGTCGGCCTGTGTCGAGCGCGCCGCACTGCTGTCCATGGGCCTGGCCCTGCAACGCCCCGGCTTGTTCGAGAGCGCCGGGCAGAGCCATGCCCTGGACGAGATTGTCGCGGCTTGTGAGGTGGCGCCGCGCAACCAGCGCTTGATCCGCCGTTGGCTGCAAGCCCTGGCCCGGGAAGGCCTGGTGCACCGGGACCTGCACACCGGGCGTTATTCGGGCCTGCAGGTATCGGCCGAGGAATACCGCCAGCAATGGCAGCGCATCGATGCCCTGGAACCGTCCGTGGGCTGGGGCGCCGAAGTGCTGCGCTACCTGCGCGAAAGCCAGGAGCAACTGCCGGCGCTGATGAGCGACCAACTGGACCCGCTGCACCTGCTGTTTCCCCAGGGCCGCACCGACACCGCCGAAGGCGCCTACCGCAAGAACCTGATCAGCCAGTACCTGAACCAGGCGGTGTGCGCCGCGGTGCAGGAGATCATCCGCCAGCGTCCGGCCGGCCAGCGCCTGCGCCTGCTGGAAATCGGCGCCGGGGTCGGCGGCACCAGCGCCGACCTGATCCCGGCCCTGGACGGGCTGGCGGTGGACTACCAGTTCACCGACCTGTCGCAGTTCTTCCTCAACGAGGCCCGGGAACATTTCGCCGCTTACCCCTGGGTCAGCTACGGGCTGTTCGACCTCAACCAGGACCATTGGGCCCAGGGCGTGGCCGCCAACTCCCTGGACGTGATCCTCTGCGCCAACGTGCTGCACAACGCGCGGCACGCCAGCCGGGTGCTGGCGCGGCTGCGGGAGATGCTGGCCCCGGGCGGCTGGCTGATCTTCATCGAGGCCACTCGCGACACCTACCAGATCATGGCGTCCATGGAGTTCAAGGAGGGCCTCACCGCCTTCGAGGATTTCCGGGCCGAACTGGATACCACCTTCATCCGCCGCGAACAGTGGCAGCAGTTGCTGCTGGAGGCCGGAGGCGAGACCCCGCTGTGCCTGCCCGGGGCCGATGACGCCATGTCGCAGATCGGCCAGCACCTGTTCATCACCCGCTTCAAGAGCGAGCGCCAGGCCCTGGAGCCCGAGCAGATGCGGGCCCATCTGGCCCGGCACCTGCCGGAGTACATGATCCCGAGCCACTGGCAGATCCTCGATGAAATGCCCCTGACCGCCAACGGCAAGGTCGACCGCCAGGCCCTGGCGCGGATCGGCGTGGCCGGCCCCGAGCAGCAGGCCAGCAGCGGCGCGGCGCCCGTGGATGAGCTGGAACGCAGCATTGCCGAAGTCTGGCAGACCCTGTTGCGGGTGCCGGCGGTGGGCCGTGACCAGGGCTTCTTCGAGCTTGGCGGCGACTCGCTGCTGGTGGCCCAGGTGGTGGGCCGCCTGCGTGAAGCCTTGCCCCAGGCCCGGCAGTTGCCCTGGAGTGACCTGCTGCGCCAGTTGATCAACCAGCCCACTGTGGCGGCCCTGGCCGATTACCTGCGAGGCCAGGGCGTGGAGGGCGATTCGCCGCTGGTGCGCATCAGCGACAAGGCCCAGGGCCCGACGCGGATCTTCGTCCACGACGGCAGCGGCACCCTGGCGCCGTACCGCGCGCTGTTTGCCGCCCTGGGGGAAGAAGCGCCCCTGGAAGGGCTGGTGCTCAACGATGTGCCGGCCTACCTGGCCCTGGAGCCCGCCACGGCGATCCGCCAGTTGGCCGAGCGTTATGCCGACACTCTGCAGGCCGAAGGCCGGCGCCAGGTGAGCATCGTCGGCTACTGCCTGGGCGGGCTGCTGGCCACCGAGCTGGCGGCGTGCCTGGCGGCGCGCTCCATCGAGGTGCTGCAACTGAGCGTGATCAGCAGCTACCGGGTGCCGTTCATGATCGAGGACGACCTCTTGGCCGAGTACGTGTTCGCCCGGGTGATGCAGGCCGATCCGCTGGCCCTGGGTTACCCCGAGGATGAACAGGCCATGGAACGCACCATCGCCCGGGTGCTGACGCAGACTCCGGGGCGCGTGCCCCAGGGTTCGCTGCTGGCCTTGAGCGAGGATGCCCAGTGCGCCCCGGCCCTGGCCTGCCTGCGGCGTCTGGCACACAAGACCCCGGAGCAGCGCCTGCAGGCCATTGCCGAGGCCATGCGCCACGCCGGTTCGCAACTGAGCGACCTGCACTGGCTGCGCGAGCAGTTGCAGGTATTGCGCCACAGCCTGGCCGCGGTAGCCCTGCACGAGGCCACGCCGTACCAGGGCGACATGCTGTTCATTCGCCAGAGCGGCGAGGTGCAGGTGCTGCCCGGCATGCACCGCGACATGAGCGCCTACTGGCAGGCCCTGTGCCTGGGTGAGCTGCGGGTAGTGGATGTGCCCGGGGATCATTTCAGTTGCATGCAGCAGCCCCAGGTGCAAGCCGTGGCCCAGGCCTTCGATGCACCCACCGAGGTGGCGGCATGAGGGCAGGGGTGATGGGGCTGGTCGGCGCTTACGGCAGCGTCGGCCGTCAGGTCGCGCAGTTGCTGGCCGGCAAGGTGGCACTGCGCCTGGGTGGACGCGATCCGCGGCAGGCCGAGCAACTGAACCAGCAGTTGGGGGCGCGCGCCGAGGTGCGCGCCCTGGACCTGTGGGAGCCACAGAGCCTGGCGGACTTCTGCGCTGGTTGTACGCTGGTGATCAACTGCGCCGGGCCCAGCTACCGGATTCTCGATCGGGTGGCCCGGGCCGCCCTGGCCGCAGGCGCCGACTACCTGGATGTGGGGGGCGACGATCCACTCCATGAGCGGCTGGTGGGACAGTTGCCGGCGGGGCACCGGGTGCTGTTGTCGGCGGGCATGCTGCCGGGGCTCTCGGGGCTGTTTCCGCAACTGCTAGCGCAGTCCTTCCAGCGGGTCGATGCCTTGCGCTGCTATGCCGGTGGGCTGGGGTGCTTGTCCGCCACGGCTGCCGAGGATTTCCTGCTGAGCCTGGGCAACGGCTTCGGCCAGGCCCAGTGCGGCTGGTGCGAAGGGCAGGTGGTGCGCAGCACGGCAAGTGCCGAACAGGCATTGCAACGCGACTGGCTGCCACCGGCCGGGGTGCAGGCCTATCCGTACCTGAGCACCGAGCAGCAGCGCCTGTTCGGTGATGTACCGGTGCGCCACGGTCAGGGTTTCAACCTGTTCGAGGGCGGCCAACTGGCGGCGGCCCTGCAACGTATCCAGGGCTCGGCGCCAGAGGCGCGGAGCAGCGCGCAGAACATCGCTGCGCTGGTGCAGGCCAGCGCCCTGGATGTGGCCGGGCGCCGGCCCTATCAACTGCTGGCGGTGGAAATCGACGGCCTGCGCGAGGGCCGCCAGCAGCAGGCCAGCGCCTGGCTGCGGGCCAGCGACGGCTCGCGCCTGACCGGCAGCGTCGCAGCCTTCTGTGCATTGCAGTGGGCGCATCTGCCTGAGGGGCTGCACTACGCCGCCCAGGTGCTGGACGCGACGGCCTGCCTGGAACAACTGCTGCGCTGGCTGCCGGATACCCGGGTGCACCTGCCCGACTTCGCCGCTGTGGCGCTGGCCGAGCCAGAGGAGGGCGTGCTGTGAGAAAGGTTCCCAGTGCCTGGCTGCGTCGTTATCCGCAGCCGCAACCGCCGCGCTGCCGCCTGGTGTGCCTGCCCCATGCCGGTGGCAGTGCGAGCTTTTTCAACGACTGGCGTGGCCAGTTGCCGGCGGATGTCGAGCTGGTCAGCGTGCAGTACCCGGGGCGCGAAGAGCGCCTGAGCGAAAGTTGGCCCGGCAGCCTGGAGTGGATGGCGGGCACTATTACCCGGGCCCTGTCGGACCTGGTGGACCGGCCCCTGGTGCTGTTCGGCCACAGCATGGGCGCGGCCCTGGCCTATGAGGTGGCGGCGCGCATGCAGCAGCAGGGCTCGGCGCCACAACGGTTGATCGTGTCCGCGCACCCCGCGCCCCATCGCCAGCGCAGCGGCGAACTGCACCTGGGCCCGGACGAGGACCTGCTGGCGGATGTGCGACGCCTGTCGGACGGTGCGCCGTCGCCCCTGGATGACCCGGCGCTGCGCGACCTGTACCTGCCGGCGTTGCGCAACGACTACCGGCTGATCGAGTGCTACCGCGGTGCGCCCGGCCGCGCCCTGGACCTGCCCCTGAGCGTGTGCCTGGGGGCCCGGGACACCGAGGTGGACCAGGACGAAGCCTATGCCTGGGCCGAGGTCAGCGCCCAGGTCACCGACTTCCAGGCCTTCCCCGGCGGGCACTTCTACCTGCGCGAGCAACAGGCCGAACTGCTGCGCCACCTGACCCGGCTGTTGGCCGGCCATGGCGAGCAGCCGTGGCAGTGCTGGCCCTCGACCCCATGAATTTTCCCTTGGTAGACCCCGACATGAAGACACCCGAGCAGTGCAGCGGCCTGGACGACGTCCGCTGCGGTATCGACGCCATGGACCAGCAGATCATCCAGGCCCTGGGCCTGCGCCTGGCCTACGTCAAGGCGGCGGCGCAGTTCAAGCCGACCGAGGACAGCATTGCCGCCCCGGAGCGGGTTGCGGCGATGCTCCCGCAACGTCGGCAATGGGCCGAGCAGGCGAGCCTGGACCCGATGTTCGTGGTGCCGCTGTTTGCCCAGATCATCCACTGGAACATTGCCCAGCAAGTGCGCCACTGGCGCCGTCAGCACGGGCTGGATCAAGGAGCCCAAGATGAGTGAATCCTGCCTGTCCGGCTTGACCCGGGCCCTGCGCAAGGGCGAATCCCTGGCCCGACGCAGGGGGCGGGCGGTGCTGGTGGTGTACAGCCTGGCCGCCGAGCGCCTGGAGCCGCTGCGGCTGTTTGCCGCCAACCGCCAGGTGTTCGGCCAGAGCCTGTTCTGGTCCAGCGACCAGGGCGCCCTGGCCCTGGCCGGGTTCGGCTGCACCGAAGAAATCAGCCCGCCGGCCGCCGAGCGTTTTGCCGCCAGTACCCAGGCCTGGCGCCAGTTGCTGCTGCAGGCCCATCAGGTAGGGCCCAAGCGGGCCTACCTGTGCGGCGGCTTTGCCTTCGACCCCCAGGGCCCGCGCAGTGCCCAGTGGCAGTCGTTCGCCGCCACGTCCCTGGTGCTGCCGCGGATCCTGCTGCTGCGCGAAGGCGAGCAGCAGCACTGGCTGTTCAGCCTGTGGATCGAGCCCGGCGCCGACGTGGCCCAGTGCGCCGGTGCCCTGGAGGCGGAGTGGGCCCTGTTGCAGGCGCGCTATACCCACGCCCCCTTGGCACAGATGCCCGTTGGCACCCAGGCCGAGGACGACACCCAGGCAGCCGACCGCTGGCAGGACTGCGTGGCCCGAGCCATCGCGCGAATCCAGGGCGGCGAGCTGAGCAAGGTAGTACTGGCCCGGGAAGTCTGCCTGCGGGCGAGCCGCAGCATTCCTTGCGGGCCGCTGCTGGAAAACCTCAGGGCGGCCTATCCCCAGGCCTTCCTGTTCGCCTTCAGCCGTGGCGACAGCTGCTTTCTCGGCGCCACGCCGGAACGCCTGGTACGCCTGGCCCGCGGCACCCTCAACACCGTGGCCCTGGCGGGCACCTGCGCGCGCGGCCAGCATGAGCAGCAGGACGCGGAACTGGGCCAGGCCCTGATGGACAGCGCCAAGGACCGCCATGAACACGCCCTGGTGGTGCAGACCCTGCGCGAAGCCCTGCAGCCCTACTGCGCGATGCTGGAGATTCCCCCGCAGCCGCAATTGCACCGCCTGGCCCACGTCCAGCACCTGCTGACCCCGGTGCTGGGGCGGTTGCGGCCCCAGGTCGATCTGCTGCAAGTGGTGGATGCCCTGCACCCGACCCCGGCGGTGGGCGGCCTGCCTCGGGGCAAGGCCCTGGGCTATATCCGCGAGCATGAGCAACTGGACCGCGGCTGGTACGCCGCCCCGGTGGGCTGGCTGAACGCCGAGGGCGATGGCGAGTTTGCCGTGGCCCTGCGCTCGGCCTTGATTCGCGGCAACCAGGCGCACCTGTTTGCCGGCTGCGGCATCGTCGGCGAGTCGGACCCTGCGAGCGAATACCAGGAAACCTGCCTGAAGTTGCGCACCATCGGCGAAGCCCTGCGCCCGCCACCGGCCGCCACCTACGAAAAGCTCGGCCTCTCCCTGTAGGAGCCGGCTTGCCGGCGAACCGCGCAGCGGCCAGTTGGCGCGGTTCGTGGCGAAGGAATGCGACGCTCTTGCGGGCCTCTTCACTGGCAAGCCAGCTCCTACGGATGAGCGGGTGTGCACCCGTAGGAGCCGGCTTGCCGGCGAGCCGCGCAGCGGCCAGTTGGCGCGGTTCATGGCGAAGGAATGCACCAGGGCGTTGATGGCCTGACCGGAGCCCTTGCCCGCCAGGCTCAGGCGCGGCGGTACGTAGTCGTCCTTCAGGCCATGGACCACCCGCAGCGGCATGCCGATTTCGCGGATGGTGTCGATGGCGTATCGTTGCGCCTCCCTCCCTTCGAGCTCCCTGGCGAGTACCCATGAAATTCGACGCGTTGACCGACATCCTGCTAAAGCTCGAAAACGCCTTCAACGACCCTGGCGAGAACCTTGTGCGGCGCATCGACGCCTGCATCGCCGAGGTGGCCCAGTTGGCCGACCCGGCCAGCATTGGCCCGCTGTTGTCGTTGCTCGACGATGAGGCCGAATATGACGAGGTGATGTTTTCGCTGATTCACGCCGCCGAGCATTTCGATGATGCTGTGTATGTGCCGGCGTTGCTGGCGGCGCTGCCCGGCTTGCAGGGACACAGCCCGAGGTGGGCGCAGACGCTTTTCATGCGGGTGCTCAACAGCGAGCCCGCGCGCCTGGAGATGGTCCGTGCCTTGCGCGAAGCGGCGCCTGCGGTCAAGGCGGCGGCCCTGGAGTTGGCCGATTCGATCAATCAGCAGTCTCCGGCATTCCTGGCCAAGACCGTGGTGGTCATGGTGGTGGCTCAGCCGGCTGCGTGAGGGACGTCTAGGGACAGGTTTTTTGCAGGTGCCGCGGGCCCATTCGCTGGCAAGCCAGCTCCTATACAAGCCAGCTTCAGCTGGTGGGGGCGGCGGTGGGGGGCGGGCCGGCGAATTTTTGGCCGGGCTTGGCCCGCAGCAGGGCGTTGATGGCCTGGCCGTAGCCCTTGCCCGCCAGGCTCATGCTGTTGTTGTGGGTGCCGCCGGGCACCAGCAGCAGTTTCTTCGGCTCCAGGGCGGCCTGGAACAATTCCTTGCTCAGGCGCGGCGGCACGTAGTCGTCCTTCAGGCCGTGCACCACCAGCAGCGGCATGCCGATCTCGCGGATCTTGTCGATGGAGTCGAACTTCTGCGACATCACCCAGCGCACCGGCAGGGAGGTCTTGGTCACCGCCGCGGCAGCGTCGGCCAGGGTAGTGAAGGTGGATTCGACGATCAGCCCGCGAGCGGCGGTCGGCGCCTTGGCGCTGGCGGCCTGGCGCCCCAGTTCGGCGGCCAGGTCGATGGCCACCGCGCCACCCAGGGAATGGCCGTAGATCAGGCGCTTGCTGGCGTCGGGCTGCAAGACCTTGAGCCGCTCCCAGGCGATGCGCGCGTCTTCATACACGCTGCTTTCCGAGGGCAGGTCGCCGTGGCTCTGGCCAAAGCCGCGGTAGTCGATGGCCAGCACCGAGTAACCCAGGGCGTGCAGCTGCTCGATGCGAAACAGCTGGCCAGTGAGGTTCCAGCGGACCCCGTGCAGGTAGAGGATCGCCGGGGCATCGGCGCGTTGTGCCGGCCACCACCAGGCGTGGATGTTCTGCCCGGCCTTGAAGCTTTTCGGCTTGAGTTCGAATTCCTGCACCGTGCTCGGCAGGCCGCGATACCAGCCGGCGGTGCCGGGCTCGATGCGAAACACCAGTTGGCGTTCCTTGTGTTCGAGCACCGCGCAGCTCACCGGCAGGCCGACCACCAGCGCGGCCATGCACAGCAGGGAAAACCAGCGACGGCGCAGGCGCTGGGGCAGGGTTGGGGACATGGAAGGCTTCACCGCAGGACAGTCGAAAACGCGTTTTAACAGATGTGCCGCGACGGCTGCAGGAATTTCGGCGCAACGGTCGGCGGCAAGGGTTAGCAAATGCTACAGAGAGGGGCGGCAAGCGCCGTGGCCACCCGCTGCCGGGGCGGGCCACGACGGTGGGGCTTTAGAAGTTCCAGCGGGTGCTGAGCATCACATTCCGCGGGTCGCCGTAGTACGACGAGTTGTAGAAACCGATGTTGGTGAAGTACTTCTTGTCGAACAGGTTGTTGACGTTGAGGGTGGCCGAGACGTTCTCGGTGATCTGGTAGCGGGCCATCAGGTCCACCAGCCAGTAAGGGTCCTGGGCGAATTTTTCCTCGGTGCCCTTGCCGTAGTTGCTGAGTATCTTCCAGCCAGTGCCCTGCCAGCGCACGCCGCTGCCCAGGGTCAGCTTGTCGAGGCTGCCGGTCAGCTTGTAGCTGGTATAGAGGTTGACCTGATCTTCCGGTTCCCAGGTGGAGACCTTGGCCCCGCTCTGGTCGCGAATGATCTTGTGGGTGTAGCCGGCCTGCAGTTGCCAGCCGGGAGCGACCTCTCCGGAGATTTCCGCTTCATAACCCTTGGCCTTGGACTTGATGCCCTTGGAGGCATAGTCCAGCCCGGGGGTGGTGGGGTTGGCGTTGTAGGCCAGGTCATCCACTGGCCGGTTTTCTTCATGCACCTCGAAATAGGCCAGGCTGGAGTTCAGGCGGCCGTCGAAGAACTCGCCCTTGAGGCCCACCTCGTAGTTGGTGCCTTCGTCGGGCTTGAGCACCTTGTCGTTGCGGTCGCGGTAGTCGTCCTGGGGCAGGTAGATCTCGGTGTAGCTGGCATAGACGGAGAAGTTCTGGTCGAGGTCGTAGACCACCCCAGCATAGGGAATGACCTTGCCGGTGTCCTTGGTCCGGCTGGTACCGCTGACCTCGTAGTTGTTGATCCGGCTGCCGAGCAGCAACGAAAGATCATCGTTGAGGCTAAAGCGCGCAGTCATGTAGCCGGCGCTCTGGCGGGTGGTCTCGTCGTTCTTCTTGGTCATGCTGCCCCAATCGGGCTTGGGGCTGTGCCCGTCCCAGTTGAAGTAGTCGTAGAAATTGTCGTGATTGGTGGCGCTGGTGAAGTCCCGGCCTTTCCAGTGCGAGTTGGAGATCGATGCACCGACCACCAACTGATGCTCGCGCCCCAGCAGGTCGAAGGGGCCCGTGGCGTAAAGGTCGCCGCTATCGCTGACGGTTTCGCCGGTGTACTTGCGGGTCAGCAGCGAGGCGATGCCGGTCTCGGCATTGGGCGACATCAGCGAACCCAAGGGGGCGTTGTAGCCATTGATCTGATGGTTGTACTGGGCCTTGGCCACCCAGCCGTTGGCGAAGCTGTGCTCCAGGGTGGTGAACGCGGTACGGGTGTATTGCGACCAGCGGCTCCAGCTCGCGCCGTTGTTGTAGGAACGCGAGGTGCTGATGGCATTGCCCTTGGAGTCGTACAGCGAACTGCTGCCCGACCAGCTGGAACCCTTGGGGTCGTTGTCCTGATAGTCGGCGCCGACGGTCAGCAGGGTGTCCGGTGACAGGTCGAACTCGAGGATGCCGTAGTAGACGCTGGTCTGGCGCTGGTAGTGGTCAAGGAAGGATTTCTTGTCCTGATAGGCGGCGACCATCCGCCCGCGGACATTGCCGCTGTCGGTCAGGGGGCCGCTGACATCGACCTGCGAACGGTAGTTGTCCCAGGAACCGGCCCCCAGGTCGATGTGCCCGGCGAATTCGGCAGTGGGTTTCTTGCGCACCATGTTGATGGTGCCGCCGGGGCCACCGGCACCGGTGAGCAGGCCGGTGGCACCCTTGAGTATTTCCACGCGGTCGTAGATCACCGTGTCGGTGAGGGTGTGGCCCGAGGAGTACTGTGCGTCCTGCAGGATCGGAATCCCGTCGTACTGGAAGTTCTGAATGGCAAAACCGCGGGAGTAGTAGCTGGTGCGGTCACTGTCGTAGGTGGCCACGGTGATGCCTGGGGTATGGCGCATCACCTCGTCGATGGAGTTGAGGCCAAAGTCATCCATGGCCTGGCGGGTCACCACCGAGATCGACTGCGGGGTTTCCCGCGGTGTCAGCACTAGCCGGGTGGCGGTGGCGATGGTGCCCGGCGTGTAGGAGCCGCTGCCTTCGGTGACGGTGCCCAGCTGGTTGGTGGTGACCGTGGTTGCTCCCAGCTCGACCCGTTCACCGCCGCTGGCCTGTATTACCCGATAGCCCGCGCCCTCGGCCACGGCTTGCAGGCCCAGGGGTTTGAGCAGGCGCTGCAGGCCTTCGTCCACGCTGAAACGGCCATTCAGGCCGGTGCTGCGCTTACCGGCGCTGAGGTTGGCGTCGATGGCGATCATGCTTGCCGATTGCTGGCCGAAGATGCCCAGCACCTGGTCCAGGTTGCCTGGGGCGATGGCGTAGTCGCGCTGCTGGTGGTCGGTCACGGCGGCGCCGGTTTCGGCGGCCAGCAGCGGCAGGCTGGTGCTGGCGATGGACAGGCCGATGATGACCGGGCGCAAGGTCGCGGCAAGGGGCGTAAGGCGAATGTGCATAAGGAAAATCCGTGGGTTGGGAAGGGATGGCGCTGAGCTGTTTTCCAGCTTCTTCCCTGGTCTTGATGCACGAGATTGAAAAAACTGCCGCCGCCCTGAAAAAAACAGGAAAACAATCAGGCAGCGTCCACGGAGGCCCAGTACCCCATTACCCGCCGGATGCGAATCGGCAGGGTCCTGGCCAGCAAATCGAGGCTGGCGTCCGGCTGGTCCAGGGAGAACGAGCCGGAAACCCGCAACCCGGCGACTTCGGCGGAGCAGCGCAGCAGGCCGGGGCGATAGCGGTCGAGTTCGGCGATCACCTCGCCCAGGGGGCGACGCTCGGCGATCAGCAGGCCCTGGGTCCAGGCATTGGCCGTGGTGGGCACGGCGGCCAGGGCGCTGATCCGCTGTTGGGCGATATCCACTTGCTGGCCCGGGTCCAGGCTTAGCGCAGGGGCATGGGCGGTGCTCACCGAGCCGCTGCCGGCGAGCAGTTGTACCCGGGTGCCGTTGATGCCCGGCAAGCCGACGCTGAGGATCAACTGCGAGCGCGGGGCGAGCTGGATCTGCCCATCGGTGGTGGTGACCTGCACGGGCGCGGCGTTGCCCAGGGTCAGCAACAGGCGGCCGCTGTTGAGCCGCAGTTGCAGGCCCTGGGGGCTGGCCTTCTGGTCGAGGCTGGTGCGGGTGTCCAGTTGCAGGCTGGCGCCAGCGGCCAGTTGCAGCTGGCGGCGCTCGCCGGTGCTGGTGTGGTAGTCGCTGAACAGCTGCGGCAACAGCAACCCTTCGCGCACGCTCCAGCTGCTGGCGGCCACCACGCCCAGGCCGACGATGCCCTTGAGCAGGGTGCGCCGCCCGGGGTGGCTGCGAGCCTGCAGCAGTTGCCGGGCGTGGGGCGCGGGCAGGCTGCGGGTGCTGTCGCGCAGGTCCTGGCCGATGCCGGCCAGGCGCTGCCAGGCCAGCTCATGCTGCGGGTCGGCCCGGCGCCAGGCCAGGCAGGCGGCCTGCTGCTCGGGGGGGCTGATGCCCGATTGCAGCAGCACCAGCCACTCCAGGGCCTGGTCCAGTACCTGCTGTTCCACGGCGCCCTGATCGTCCACTGGCTGGAAGGCGTTCATCCCGGGTACACCGCCGCGTAGCAGTGGCGGTAGGCCTTGAGCATGGCTTTCTGCACCACGTTGACCGAGAGCTGCAGGCGTTGGGCAATTTGCGGGTAGGTCAGGCCTTCGAGCTGGGACAGCAGAAACACCTCGCGCACCCGGCTGCCCAGGCCGTCCAGCACCTGGCCCACGGCGTCCAGGGCCTCAAGCACCAGCAGCCGGGTTTCCGGCGAGGGCTGGTACTGCGGCTCCAGCTGCGCCAGGGTTTCCAGGTATGCGCGCTCCAGGGCCTGGCGCCGGAAATACTGCCCGCACAGGCGGCTGGCCACGGTGTTGAGGTAGGCCCGGGGTTCGCGCAGTACCGGCAGTCGCTCGCTGCGCAAGATGCGCACAAAGGTGTCCTGCGCCAGGTCCATGGCCTGGTCCTGGTTGCCGAGCTTGCGTCGCAGCAGTTGCACCACCCAGTTGTGATGCTGGAGGTAGAGCTCGCCCACGGCGTGCTGTAGCGAAGGGTTGGGCACCATCGATAAGGGTTCCGGGGTCGAGGTGGGTGAAATGGGCGTTTATGGTAATGCTTCTCATTAGTGAGTGCTTGAGTTTTTATTGCCGTTCACCAGGGCTGACTGTCACTCGGAAAAGTGAGCAGGGTTGAGGTTTAATTGGTTGCAAGTTACAACTAAATGCCTCACTTGCGAGGTCACGCCCATGCCGAGTTCATCCGCTTCCCTTATCCCATCACTGCGCCAGGCCTCCCGGCAGATGGTCCGCGAGCTGGGCTTCATGCAGGCCACCCTGGCCGCCACCGACTACCCACCCTCGGCGGTGCACGCACTGCTGGAGATCGGCCAGGGCAATGCCCTGACCGCCGGTGACCTGGTGACCCTGCTGGGCCTGGAGAAATCCAGCGTCAGCCGCCTGGTGCGCAAGCTGGTGGACGCCGGCGAGATCAGCGAGCAGGCCCATGACCAGGACGCCCGCTCCAAGAAGCTGCAGCTCAGCGCCCGGGGGCGCCAGACCCTGGCCGGCATCGACCGTTTCGCCCAGGCCCAGGTGGCCGCGGCCCTGGCCCACCTGAGCCCGGCACAGCAGCGCAGCGCCTGTGCGGGCATCGCCGACTACGCCCGGGCATTGCGTGCGGTGCGGCTGGGAGACGTGCCCGAGCCGCCCGAGCGCTGCTCCATCGCCCGTGGCTACCGGCCCGGAGTGATTGGCCGCATCGCCGAAATGCACGCCCGTTACTACGCGGATCTGGCGGGTTTCGGCCAGCCCTTCGAAAGCCTGGTGGCGCGGGACATGGCCGAATTGATGGGGCGTTTGCACAACCCGCGCAATGAAGTCTGGGTGGCGCTGCAGGGGGAACGGATTGTCGGTTCCATCGCCATTGATGGGGAGGGCGAGGGCGGCGAGGCGCTCCTGCGTTGCTTCATTCTCGATGAGGCCGCCCGCGGCCAAGGGCTGGGCCGGCGGCTGCTGGCCGAGGCCCTGGGCTTTTGTGACCAGTGGGGTTTTGTCGTCACCCGGCTGTGGACCTTCAAGGGCCTGGATGCGGCGCGCGCGTTATATGAGGAACAGGGCTTTGTGCTGGTGCAGGAGCAAGAGGGCGAGCAATGGGGCGCGCCAGTGACCGAGCAGTGTTTTGTGCGAGCAAGGGTGGCGGAGCGTGACACCATCCGCTGAGCCCGCGAAGCTGCGCAAAGGCCCGCAGGGCCTTGCCTGGCGGTCCCGAGCCGAGCCTGTGGCGGCCCTGAAAACCTGCGTCTGCTGCGTCGGAATGCCGCCCAAGCCGTTCGCAGCCTTGTGCAGCGGCTACAGATAGCCGGTATTGGTGGTAGGGTTAGCCCCCTGATGATTATCGATCTGTGGAGAAGCATCCCATGCAAGCCATCAAGCTCAGCCTGCCGGCATCCCTGGACAACCTGAAGCGCGTGGAGCTGGCAGACCCCGGCCAGCCCGGCGCCGGGCAGATCCGCGTGCGTATCCATGCCTGTTCCTTGAACTTCCACGATTACGCCGTGGTGACCGGCGCGCTGCCTACCGCCGACGGGCGGATTCCCATGGCCGATGGCGCCGGGGTCGTGGAAGCGGTGGGCGAGGGCGTCAGCGAGTTCAAGGTGGGCGATGCGGTGGTGTCCTGCTTCTTTCCCCATTGGCACGATGGCGGCCCGGCGATCGCCGATTTCAGCACCACTCCGGGCGATGGCGTCGACGGTTACGCCCGTGAAGTGGTGATCCAGCCCAGCCACTGGTTCACCCATGCGCCCAAGGGCTACAGCCATGCCGAGGCGGCGACCCTGACCACCGCCGGCCTGACTGCCTGGCGCGCACTGGTGGTGGACGGCGCGCTCAAGGCCGGGGAAACCGTGCTGGTGCTGGGCACCGGCGGGGTGTCGATCTTCGCCCTGCAACTGGCCAAGGCCATGGGCGCCACGGTGATCGCCACCTCCTCCTCGGACGCCAAGCTGGCCAAGGTGCGCGAGCTGGGGGCCGACCATACCCTCAACTATCGCACCCACCCCGAGTGGGGTGCTGAAGTGCTCAAGCTCACCGGCGGCCGCGGCGTCGATCACGTGGTGGAAGTCGGTGGCCCGGGCACCTTGCCGCAGTCGATCAACGCGTGCCGCATTGGCGGGCACATCGCCCTGATCGGCGTGCTCACCGGCTGGGCCGGACCGGTGCCGACGGCGGCGCTGATGGCCAGGCAACAGCGCCTGCAGGGGCTGATCGTCGGTAGCCGCCAGCAGCAGATCGAGATGGTCCGGGGCCTGGAAGCCACCGGCATCAAGCCGATCATCGACAGTACCTTCCCCCTGGCGGATATCGCCAAGGCCTTCGCCCATGAAGCCTCGGGCGCGCACCTGGGGAAAATCTGCCTGACGTTCTGAGGCGTTGATCGCGGCGACACCCGGGTTGGACTCGGGGTTGCCGCAGCCCAGGTGTGGCGTTGGCCCGCATTGCCGCCTCGGCTCAATGCGCCGGCTTGAGCTCAGGCGTGGCGTTGGCCCGGGCGATGACAGTGAGGATCGACAGCGCAGCGATGACCAGCCCTGGGGACGTGGCCAGCAGCACGCCCGCAGTGCCGGCGCCGGCGGCGAGGATCTGCCCGGCGGCCAGGGGCCCGGCCACCGAGCCCAGGCGGCCGATGGCCACGGCAGCGCCGACGCCGGTGGCACGCACCGCGGTCGGGTAGGCGGGCGGCGCCAGGGCATAGAGCACCAATTGTGCGGCCATCACGAACAGCCCGGCAGCAAAACCGGCCACGGTCATGGGAACAATGCCCACGGACAGCCCGACCCCGGCCAGCGCCGCCAGCAACCCGGCGTACACGAACAGCACCACCTTGATCCCGTTGCAGCGATCCAGCAGCAGGCCGCCGAGCAGCGAGCCAAGGGCGCCGCCTATGTTGAACAGCATCTGCACCAGCCCCGCCTGGGGTTTGCTAAAGCCTTGCTCGAGCAGCAGTGACGGCAGCCAGTTGAGCAGCATGTACATCACGGTCAGGGTGAAGAAATAACTCAGCCACAAGGCCAGTGTGGTGCGCCCGCGACCTTCGCCGAACAGCGCCTGGGTCGTGGAGGCACGGCGGGTGCCGGCACTGGTAGTGTGTTGGCGAAAGGCGCTGGATTCCGGCAGCAGCCAGGCCATCAGCGGCACCACCAGCAGTGGTACCAGGCCGCCGATGATAAAAGTGGTCTGCCAATGTTCGCTGGAGAACATCGCCACCACCGCTGCCAGCGCGCCGCCCAGGGGCACGCCGCAGTACATGACGCTGATGGCGGTGCCCCGACGTTGCTCGCTCACCGCTTCGGCGCATAGGGCGATCAGGTTGGGCAGCGCCGCGCCCAGGCCGAGGCCGGTCATGAAGCGCACCAGCAGCAGGCTCGAATAACTCTCGACGTAGGCCGTGCATAGCGAGAACAGGCCGAACAGCAGCACCGCGCCGACCAGGATCTTCTTGCGCCCGATACGGTCGGCGACCCAGCCGCCGAAGAACGCCCCGGGCAGCAGGCCGATGATCCCGACGCTGAACACCCAGCCCATCATCTTCGGGTCCAGGGCGAAGCTCTGGCGCAATCCGGCAGCGGCGGTGCCGGCCGCTTGCAGATCGAACCCCTCGATCAGCGCAACGATAAAACACAAAGCGATGGTCAGCGTCGAACGACGCGATGGACTGTCCATGGGCAAACCTCATTGTTGTTTTTGTTGTGGTGACCAGCCGGACGCCGAGCCTGAATGCGCCGGCGCTGGTGGCTGGTGATTAAGATAACAAAGATAACTAAAAAATGAATAGCGCCTTAATTTCGGACAATAAATGCAAATAATGTGATTTAAATCAGATAGATAAACTGACACTGAGGATTTTTTTAAAAAATAGATAATAATATTAATGTTCGATTATCGGTCGTTTGTGATTGACGTAAGGCTTGGGCTGTTTCCATTCTCTGTCCGCGACGTCGGCTGCCAGGCCCTCGCTCGACACCTAAAACAACAACAAAAAATGGACATCGGACATGCCAAATATCCCCACCAACGCCGTTGCTGCGGCGTCAGCTTCCTGTGTGCCCAGTCGCCCCACGCGGCTGGCTCTGGCCTTGCTGGGCTTGAGCCTGTTGCCTGGCCCACTCTGGGCGGCGGGTTTTATCGACGACAGCCACGGCACCCTGACCCTGCGCAATTACTACCTGGATCGCGACTACAAGGACGATGGGGCGAAGACCGCCGCGCGGGAATGGGCGCAGGGTTTCATCATGAACATGGAGTCGGGGTTCACCGAGGGCAGCGTCGGTTTCGGCCTGGATGTGCGCGGGCTGCTGGGGGTCAAGCTCGATTCCTCGCCGGACCGCAGCGGCACCGAACTGCTGCCGGTGTCGGCCAGCGACAAGCGCGCCGCCGATGAATACTCGCGGCTGGCGCCCACCGCCAAACTGCGCTTTGCCCAGACCACGGTGAAGACCGGCGATGTCTCGATCTTCCTGCCGTTTGCCTTTGCCAGCCCGTCGCGCCTGCTGCCGCAGACCTTTCGTGGCACCACCCTGAGTTCCAGGGATATCGACGGCCTGACCCTCAACACCGGCTACATCGATCGCATCAACAAGCGCGACTCCACCGACTACCAGGCCATGACCATTGCCTCGCCCAACCGGCGTTTCAATGCCACGGCCAGCACCTCGCACCTGGCGTACCTGGGGGGCGACTACCAGGTCAACAAGGACCTCGGCCTGCGCGCCTATCACGCCCAGGTGGCCGACCTCTACCAGCAGGACACTCTGGCCCTGCTGCATAACCTGCCCCTGGGCGATGGCGTGCTGAGCAGCGACCTGCGCAGTTTTTTCAGCCGGGAAGACGGCAGCGCCAAGGCCGGCCGGGTCGACAACCGCAACCTCTCGGCGCTGTTTGGCTACAAGTTCGGCGGGCACCGGGTGAGCCTGGGCTACATGCATTCCAGCGGCGACACGGCCACGCCCTACATCTCCGGCACCGAGTTGATGGGCATGAGCGAGCTGACCATGAGTTCGGACTTTCTCAATGCCAAGGAGCGCACCTGGCAAGCCATCTACGACTATGACTTTGCCGCCTCCGGCCTGCCCGGGCTCAAGAGTCGGCTGCGTTACGTGCGCGGCGACCATATCGAGCTGGCGGCGTTCAATGCCAGTGAGCGCAAGGAGCGCGAGTTTCAAATGGAGTTGGGGTACGTGCTGCAGAGCGGCCCGTTGAAGAACCTCGGGCTGGTGGCGCGCAAGTCGATCTATCGCAATGATTTCCCGGCGGGCGCGGCGTTCCGCGATGAAAACCAGACCCGCTTCCTGGTGCTCTACACCTTGCCGATCTGGTAGGCCCGCAAGCGCCTTGCTGCGTCAGCGTGCCGGCCCTGTGCCGGCACCTTGGGTTCAGTCCTGGTACACCTTCTTCAGCAGGCGCAGCAGCTCTTCGCGCTCCCCGGCGCTCAAGGCCGAGGTGGCGTCGACGTCGCTTTGCGCGGCGATCTGCTTGAGCTCCTTGAGCAGGGTTTCGCCGGTCTTGCTCAGAAAAATCCCGTAAGAGCGCTTGTCCGGCTTGCAGCGCACCCGCACCGCCAGCGCGCGGCTTTCCAGTTTATTGAGCAGGGGCACCACTTGCGGCGGCTCGATGGCCAGGGCGCGAGCCAGGTCGGCCTGCATCAGCCCCGGGTTGCTGTCGATGATCGCCAGGGCCGAGAACTGCGCGGGGCGCAGGTCGTGGGCCGAGAGCCGGCCGATCAGGTTCTGGAACAGCTTGAGTTGGGCGCGACGCATGGCGTAGCCAATCAGTTCGTCCAGTGCCGAATCCAGCGGCGCCTGTACCTCGGCGTTGGCGGGTGGGGCCTCGCGCGGGTCGGCGAGGGGAGCGGGCTTGGCCATGACAAAAACATCCTGGGTCGGTTAACAAGGCTATCCAGTTTGCCGGGGTCTGCCGCTGATAGCTACGTTTGCCTGTGCTGGCAGTGGCTGCAGAAGGATTTTATCCAGGGGCAGGGAAAATAGTTAATTCAATTAATAGTTAATTGACATAACTAATTTGTCGGTTTAATTTCGACCCATCTTCAAGCCAGAACAAGAGAGCATCGCCATGAGCAACTACGAAGGTCGCTGGACAACGGTCAAGGTCGAAATCGAAGAGGGCATTGCCTGGGTCATCCTCAATCGCCCGGAAAAGCGCAACGCCATGAGCCCGACCCTGAACCGGGAAATGATCGACGTGCTGGAAACCCTAGAGCAGGACCCGGCCGCCGGCGTGCTGGTGCTGACTGGCGCCGGTGAAGCCTGGACCGCCGGCATGGACCTCAAGGAGTACTTTCGCGAGGTGGATGCCGGCCCGGAGATTCTTCAGGAAAAAATCCGTCGCGAAGCCTCCCAGTGGCAGTGGAAAATGTTGCGCATGTACGCCAAGCCGACCATCGCCATGGTCAACGGCTGGTGCTTCGGTGGCGGCTTCAGCCCGCTGGTGGCCTGCGACCTGGCGATCTGCGCCGATGAGGCGACCTTCGGCCTCTCGGAAATCAACTGGGGCATCCCGCCGGGCAACCTGGTGAGCAAGGCGATGGCCGACACCGTCGGTCATCGCCAGTCGCTGTACTACATCATGACTGGCAAGACCTTTGGCGGGCAGAAAGCCGCCGAGATGGGCCTGGTCAATGAAAGCGTGCCCCTGGCGCAACTGCGTGAAGTCACGATCGAGCTGGCGCGCAATCTGCTGGAGAAAAACCCGGTGGTGCTGCGTGCCGCCAAGCACGGCTTCAAGCGTTGCCGCGAGCTGACCTGGGAGCAGAACGAAGACTACCTGTACGCCAAGCTCGATCAGTCGCGCCTTTTGGACACCGAAGGCGGCCGCGAGCAGGGCATGAAGCAGTTCCTCGACGACAAGAGCATCAAGCCCGGCCTGCAGGCGTATAAACGCTGAGCCCGGCCGGCGAACGGCGGGCACCTCCCGCTGTTCGCCGCGCCCCTGGCATTACTGTTACACCGCTGCGCTGCATTCCCGACAAAGACAACAAGAGGAATCACCATGCTGGACGTGCCCCTGCTGATCGGTGGCCAGTCGCGCCCCGCCGGCGACGGTCGAACCTTCGAACGCCGCAACCCGGTGACCGGCGCGGTGGTATCGCGCGTGGCCGCCGCGACCCTGGACGATGCCGACGCCGCCGTGGCCGCGGCCCAGGCCGCATTCCCCGCCTGGGCGGCCCTGGCCCCCAACGAACGCCGCAGCCGCCTGCTTAGGGCCGCCGAGCAATTGCAGGCCCGCAGCGAGGAATTCATCGCCGCCGCCGGCGAGACCGGGGCCATGGCCAACTGGTACGCCTTCAACGTGCGCCTGGCGGCCAACATGCTGCGTGAAGCGGCATCGATGACCACCCAGATCACCGGTGAAGTCATCCCTTCGGATGTCCCCGGCAGTTTCGCCATGGCCCTGCGCCAACCCTGCGGCGTGGTGCTGGGCATCGCGCCATGGAACGCCCCGGTGATTCTCGCCACCCGGGCCATCGCCATGCCCCTGGCCTGCGGCAACAGCGTGGTGCTCAAGGCGTCCGAACTGAGCCCGGCGGCTCATCGCCTGATCGGCCAGGTGCTGCAGGACGCCGGCCTGGGCGATGGCGTGGTCAACGTCATCAGCAATGCCCCGGCCGATGCCGCGGCGATTGTCGAGCGCCTGATCGCCAACCCGGCGGTGCGCCGGGTCAACTTCACCGGTTCGACCCATGTCGGGCGGATTGTCGGCGAGCTTGCGGCGCGCCACCTCAAGCCGGCCCTGCTGGAGCTGGGCGGCAAGGCGCCGCTGCTGGTGCTGGACGACGCCGACCTGGATGCGGCTGTCGCGGCCGCGGCGTTTGGCGCCTACTTCAACCAGGGACAGATCTGCATGTCCACCGAGCGCCTGATCGTCGATGCCAAGGTGGCCGATGCCTTCGTCGCCAAGCTGGCGGCCAAGGTCGAGAGCCTGCGCGCCGGCGACCCGGCGGCCGCAGATTCGGTGCTCGGCTCGCTGGTGGATGCCAGCGCCGGGACACGCATCAAGGCGCTGATCGACGACGCCCTGGAGCAGGGCGCGCAGCGGGTGGTCGGCGGGCAACTGGACGGCAGCATTCTGCAGCCGACCCTGCTCGACGGCGTGACCGAGTCGATGCGCCTGTACCGCGAGGAGTCCTTCGGCCCGGTGGCGGTAGTACTGCGCGGCAACGGTGATGAAGAGCTGTTGCGCCTGGCCAACGATTCCGAGTTCGGCCTGTCGGCGGCGATTTTCAGCCGCGACACCGGGCGGGCCCTGGCCCTGGCGCAACGGGTCGAGTCGGGTATCTGCCATATCAACGGGCCCACCGTGCATGACGAGGCGCAGATGCCGTTTGGCGGCGTCAAGTCCAGCGGCTACGGCAGTTTTGGCGCCAAGGCCTCGATCGAACACTTCACCCAATTGCGCTGGGTCACCTTGCAGAACGGCCCGCGGCACTACCCGATCTGATCCGTCGCCACGGGCGCGGTGCCTTGAGCACGCGGCCCGTGTGCAGGCCAGGCATAACAATAACAAGGCCGCAGCCACCGGCTGCCACGCTTGCCAGCCGTCGCCCTGCGTGCGCGGCGCAGGCGTGCCTTGATGGAGGACATGTACGTGAGTTGCCAATTCAGAGCGCCATCCCCACCCGTGGCCGAGCCGCCGCGTTACCGTCAGGTGTCCATTGGCCGGCCGGCGGTTGCCGTCAGTGAAGAGCAGGGCGTGTTGCATATGCGTTCCCTGGAACCTCTGGCGCCCTTGCCGCAGCGCTTGCTCGATCGTCTGTTGCACTGGGCCCGGGTGCGTCCCGAGCAGACCTTCATCGCCGCCCGCGAGGACGGCGGCGACTGGCGCCGGGTCAGCTATGGGCAGATGCTCGACAGCGTGCGCGCCATCGCCCAGGGCCTGCTCGGCTACGGTTTGTCGGCCGACAAGCCGCTGGCGCTGCTCTCGGGCAATGACATCGAACACCTGCAACTGGCCCTGGGCGCGATGTACGCCGGGATTCCCTATTGTCCGGTGTCGCCGGCCTATTCGCTGCTGTCCCAGGACTTTGCCAAGCTGCGCCACGTCTGCGACCTGTTGCAGCCGGGGCTGGTGTTTGTCAGCGATGCTGGCGCCTACCAGCGGGCCATCGACGCGGTGCTGCCACCCGAGACGCCGCTGATCTGCGTGCGCGGCCAGGTGCCGGGGCGACGCCAGGCGAGCTTCGCCAGCCTGCTGGCCGAGCCCGGTGCTGCCGAGGCCGATGCGGCCTTTGCCGCCACCGGCCCGGACAGCATCGCCAAGTTTCTCTTCACCTCGGGCTCGACCAAGCTGCCCAAGGCGGTGATCACCACCCAGCGCATGCTCTGCGCCAACCAGCAGATGCTGTTGCAGACCTTCCCGGTGTTCGGTGAAGAGCCGCCGGTGCTGGTGGACTGGCTGCCCTGGAACCACACCTTCGGTGGCAGCCATAACGTCGGCATCGTGCTCTACAACGGCGGCAGTTTTTATCTGGACGATGGCAAGCCCACGGCCCAGGGCTTTGCCGAAACCTTGCGTAACCTCAAGGAGATTTCGCCCACCGCCTACCTGACCGTGCCCAAGGGCTGGGAGGAGCTGGTCAATGCCCTGGAGCAGGATGCCGAGCTGCGCGAGTGTTTTTTCAAGCGCATGAGCCTGTTCTTCTTCGCCGCCGCCGGGCTTTCGCAAAGTGTTTGGGACCGCCTGGACCGGGTCGCCGAGCAGCATTGCGGCGAACGTATCCGCATGATGGCCGGGCTCGGCATGACCGAGGCCGCGCCGTCTTGCACCTTCACCACCGGGCCGCTGTCGATGGCCGGTTACATCGGCCTGCCGGCGCCGGGTTGCGAGGTGCGCCTGGTGCCGGTGGACGGCAAGCTCGAAGGGCGTTTTCGCGGGCCGCACATCATGCCCGGCTACTGGCGCGCGGCGCAGCAGACCGCCGAGGTGTTCGATGCCCTGGGCTTCTACTGCTCGGGGGATGCGCTCAAGCTCGCCGACCCCCACGACCCGCAGTTGGGGCTGATGTTCGACGGGCGCATCGCCGAGGATTTCAAGTTGTCGTCCGGGGTGTTTGTCAGCGTTGGCCCGCTGCGCAATCGCGCGGTGCTCGAAGGCTCGCCCTATGTCCAGGACCTGGTGGTGGCCGCACCGGACCGCGAGTGCCTGGGCGCCCTGGTGTTCCCACGGCTGTATGAATGCCGGCGGCTGGCGGGGCTGGCCGCCGAGGCCAGCGACGCCCAGGTGCTGGCCAGCGCGCCGGTGCGCCAGTGGTTCGGCGACTGGTTGCAGCGCCTGAACCGCGACGCCAGCGGCAATGCCAGCCGCCTGGAGTGGATCGCCCTGCAGGTAGAGCCGGCGTCCATCGACCGCGGGGAAATCACCGACAAGGGCTCGATCAACCAGCGCGCGGTGTTGCAGTGGCGCGCCGAACAGGTCGAGGACCTGTATCGCGGCCGCGAGCCGTCGATCCTGCGCGCCGAGCCCAAGCCATGAACGGCGCCGGGCAGTACAGCGGGTTTGCCGATGTGGCGATCCTTGAGGCGTTGCGCACGCCCTGGGTCGACCTTGGCGGGGACCTGGCCGAGATCTCGCCGATCGATCTGGGGATCAAGGTCGGGCGCGAGGTACTGCTGCGCGCCGGCATCGATGCCCGGGCGGTGGACAGCGTGCTGGCCGGTTCCATGGCCCAGGCCAGTTTCGACGCCTACCTGCTGCCTCGGCACATCGGCCTGTACAGCGGTGTCGGGCAAGCGGTGCCGGCCCTGGGGGTGCAGCGCATCTGCGCCACCGGTTTCGAGCTGCTGCGCCAGGCAGCCGAGCAGGTGCGGGGCGAGGTGCAACTGGCGTTGTGCGTGGCCAGTGAATCGATGTCGCGCAACCCGATTGCCGCCTACACCCATCGCGGCGGCTTCCGCCTGGGGGCGGCGGTGCAGTTCAAGGACTTTTTATGGGAGGCACTGTACGACCCGGCGCCGGGGCTGGACATGATCGCCACCGCCGACAACCTGGCCCGGCGTTACGGCCTGACCCGCGAAGCCGTGGACGGCTATGCCTGCGCCAGCCATCAGCGGGCCCTGGCGGCCCAGCAGGCGGGCTGGTTCGCGCCGGAAATCGTCGCCGTGAGCCAGCAGACCTTCGAGCTCGACGGTTATCGACCGCGCGGCATTTGCCTGCCGCGTGGAGTCGAGACAGTCAGCCAGGACAGCCATCCGCGCCCCAGTGAGCTTTCTGCCCTGGCGCGATTGCGGACGATTCACGAAGGCGGGGTGCAGACCGCCGGCAACAGCTGCGCGGTGGTCGATGGCGCGGCGGCGGCCCTGGTTGGTCGGGCGTCGGCTTGCAGGGACAGGCCCCTGGCGCTGTTGCGGGCCAGTGCGGTGGTCGGGGTGGCGCCGGAGCTCATGGGTATCGGTCCGGCCCCGGCGATCCGCCTGCTCCTGCAGCGCAGCGGCTTGAGTCTGACGCAGATTGGCCGCCTTGAAGTCAACGAGGCCCAGGCGGCCCAGGTGCTGGCCGTAGCCCGGGAGTTGGAACTGGACAGTGATCGCCTGAATGTCCAGGGCGGCTCCCTGGCCCTGGGTCATCCCCTGGCCGCCAGCGGCCTGCGCCTGGTGCTGACCCTGGCCCGGCAACTGCGCGAGCACAACCTGCGCTACGGGATCGCCGCCGCCTGCGTGGGAGGTGGCCAGGGCATGGCGCTGTTGATCGAAAACCCGGCCTGGCGCGGCTGAGTCCGACCGGCCCGCCGCCCCTGGCGGGCCACTCTATTTCTACTCGATGAGGTGTCCCCATGTGGAGCTACCAGGCGCCGCTGCGCGATATGCAATTTGTCCTTGAGCACTGGCTGGAGGCCCCCGAAGCGTGGCGTCGCAGCCCGGCGTTCGAGGCGCTGGACCTGCCCCTGGCGCTGCAGGTGCTGGAGCAGGCCGCGCGTTTCAGCCAGGACGTACTGGCGCCGCTGAATGCCAGCGGCGATCGCCAGGGTTGCCAGTGGGCAGACGGGCAGGTCAGCACCCCACAGGGTTTTGCCGAGGCCTATCGGGCCTATGTCGAGGGCGGCTGGCCGGCCCTGGCCTGCGCCGAAGCTTTGGGTGGCCAGGGCCTGCCGCAGCTGCTGGACGCGGCGCTGCAAGAGATGCTCTATGCCAGCAACCACGCCTGGGCCATGTACACCGGCATCGCCCACGGCGCCTACTTGTGCCTCAAGACCCACGGCGCGCCCTGGCTCCAGGAGCGCTACCTGCCCGAGATCATCAGCGGCGCGAGCCTGCCCACCATGTGCCTGACCGAGCCCCAGGCCGGCAGTGATGTCGGCCTGTTGCGCTGTCGTGCCGAGCCCCAGGCCGATGGCAGCTATCGCCTCAGCGGCAGCAAGCTGTTCATTTCCGGCGGCGAGCATGACCTCACCGACAACATCCTGCATCTGGTGCTGGCCCGGCTGCCGGGCGCGCCGGAGGGCAGCCGGGGAATCTCGCTGTTCCTGGTGCCCAAGCGCTTGCAGCAGGGCCAGGGCAACGGCGTGCGCTGCGACGGCATCGAACACAAGATGGGGATCAAGGGCAGCGCCACCTGTTCCCTGGTGTTCGAGGCGGCCCAGGGCTGGCTGGTGGGCGAGGCCCATCGCGGCCTGGCAGCGATGTTCGTGATGATGAATTCGGCGCGCCTGCACGTGGGCCTGCAAGGCCTGGGGCATGTCGAAGCGGCGTGGCAGAACGCCCGTGACTACGCTGGCGAACGCCAACAGATGCGTGCGCCATTGCGCCCCGCCGGTGTCGCCGCCCAGGCCGCCGACCCGATTCGCTACCACCCGGCCATGCGCCGCGTGCTGCTGGAATTGCGCGCCACCAGCGAAGGCCTGCGGGCCATCGGCTACTGGGCCGCGCACCTGCTGGACCAGGCCGAGCATCACCCTGAACCCCAGGTCCGGCGCCAGGCCGATCAGCTGGCGCAACTGCTGACGCCGATCATCAAGGCGTTCTTTACCGAGCAGGGCTTTCGTCAGGCCAGCAACGCCTTGCAGGTCTTCGGCGGCTACGGCTACGTCGCCGAGTTCGCCATCGAGCAGACCCTGCGCGATAGCCGCATCGCCATGATCTACGAAGGCAGCAACGAGATTCAGGCCAACGATCTGCTGTTGCGCAAGGTGCTGGGGGATGGCGGGCAGGGCTTCGCGCTGTTGCTTGAGCAATTGCGCGATGAGGCCGGGCACGGCGCCCAGGTGCCCGAGTGCGTGGGGTTCGCCCGGTCGTTGGCGGATCTGGCCGAGGCGTTGCAGGCACTGGTTGCCCAGGTGCAGCAGTGGGCGCTGGAGGATGCCGAGTACCCGTATCGCGCGGCCGGGGATTTTCTGGCGTTGTGTGGCCTGAGCCTGCTGGCGCTGGCCTGGGCTCGGGCGGCGCGGGTCTCGCACAGTTTGCCCGAGGGCGATCCGCTGCGTGGGGCGAAGCTTGAGACGGCGGGGTTCTTTTTCAGCTACCTGTTGCCCCAGGTCGAACAGCGGATGACGGCGGTGCGCGGCGCCCGGGCGGCGCTGGCCTTTATCTGAGGCGATGCAGGCTATTGGATCCAATATCGAAGCGAACCACGCCACAGGCTTGCTTAGCAGTGAGCCTCGTAGTGGGGCTCGTCGCCTGCCTGAACGGTGATGGTCGATAATCGCCCGCTAATCCCGGTGCCTTGTCGGGCACCTAAGCATTTGATCCCTATGGAAATTAACCCCGACCCTGGTTGGTCTGGGATCTTTTGCTCAGCCGTTTCAGCCCGTTCGTCTCTTGTTATTGGATCCATTAAGCGCTTTATTGGCGACCTGGCGATGGCAGGAGCCCTCCTGACCGTCGGCAATAAAAACAACAATAAGGGTTTCGTCATGAATGTCTTATCGACGGTGTGCAGCCGCCTGGCTGGCGCGCGCTGGCTGTCTGTGTGCACAGGTTCTTTGGGTGTTGCGCTTCGGGTCCTGGCCGAATGGCAGGTGCGCCCATGAACCTCGATCTCAAGCAACGGGTCGACCAAGGCCCGATGGGCTCCTTCCAGTGCCTGGCGATCGGTATCTGCATTGTCCTCAACATGATCGACGGCTTCGATGTACTGGTGATGGCCTTCACCGCCGCTTCGGTGTCCGCCGAGTGGCAACTCAACGGGGCGCAGATCGGTCTGCTGCTCAGTGCCGGTCTGTTCGGCATGGCCGCCGGTTCGCTGTTTATCGCGCCCTGGGCCGACCGCTTCGGGCGCCGGCCGCTGATCCTGTTCTGCCTGCTGCTGTCGGGTGTCGGCATGCTGCTTTCGGCCGGCAGCCAGAGCCCTTTGCAACTGGCGCTGTTGCGCGGCCTGACCGGCCTGGGCATCGGCGGCATCCTGGCCAGCAGCAACGTGATCGCCGCCGAGTATTCCAGCCGCCGCTGGCGCGGCCTGGCGGTCAGCCTGCAATCCACCGGCTATGCCCTGGGCGCGACCCTGGGCGGGCTGCTGGCGGTGTGGCTGTTGACTCATTGGGGCTGGCGCTCGGTGTTCCTGTTCGGCGGCATCGTCACCTTGCTGGTGATCCCCCTGGTGCTGCTCTGGCTCCCCGAATCCCTGGACTTTCTCCTGGCCCGGCGGCCGGCCGATGCCCTGGCGCGAATCAATCGCCTGGCCGGGCGCCTGGGCCATCCGCAACTGCTGCAAATGCCCGCGGCAGCGGTACGCGAGCAGGGCGCCGGCAGCGGTTTTGACCAACTGTTCGCCGGGCCGATGCGGCGCACCACGCTGCTGATCTGGCTGCTGTTTTTCCTGGTGATGTTCGGTTTCTACTTCGTCATGAGCTGGACCCCGAAACTGCTGGTGGCCGCCGGGCTCTCGGCGCAGCAGGGGATCACCGGCGGGGTGCTGCTGAGTGTCGGCGGGATCTTCGGCGCGGCGCTGGTTGGCGGCTTGTCCTCGCGCTGGCCGCTGACCCGGGTGCTGTCGCTGTTCATGCTGGTGACCGCCGGGCTGCTGGTGCTGTTCGTCGGCTCGGCCTCCTCGATTGCCGCGGCCCTGGGCCTGGGGCTGCTGATCGGGCTGTTCGCCAACGGCTGCGTGGCCGGGCTCTACGCCCTGTCACCAGTGGTCTACGACGCTTCGGTACGGGCCACCGGGGTCGGCTGGGGGATCGGCATCGGGCGCATTGGCGCGATTGTCTCGCCCACGGTGGCCGGGGTGTTGCTGGATGCCGGCTGGCAGCCGCTGCACCTGTACGCAGTGTTTGCCGTGGTCTTCGTGCTGGCGGCGGGTTGCCTGTTGTTGCTACGCCCGGCGCCGCCGCAGGCGCAAGCGGCCCTGGCTTAGCCCGCGGAACCGGATAAGGCGGCGGGCGCTGTTTCAAGACTGGCCGTCGATGATCGCCGCGGCCACGGCCTGGCGGAACCAGCTCAGGGCGGCGGAGCTGTCGCTGTTGGGGTGCCAGTGCAGCGAGACTTCGAACTCCCCCACGGAAAACGGCAGTTCCAGTTGCCGCAGGCCGCCTTCGAGGGTGAACAGGCGGGCGATCTGCGCTGGCAGCACGGTCAGCAGGTCGGTGCCGGGCAGCACTTTGGGCAGCACCGAGAAGTGCGGCACGTGCAGGCTGATGCGGCGCCGGGCGCCCATCTGCTTGAGCACGTCCTCGACGCTGCCGTGGCCGGTGGTGCGGGTCACGGCGATGTGCCGCTCGGCGAGGAACTGCTCCAGGCTCAGCTGGGTGCCGATGCGCGGATGACGGTCGCTGAGCAGGCACACGTAGCGCTCGCGGATCAGCACCTGGCTGCGGGTGCCGGTCAAGGGTTTGCGGCAGATCAGCGCGTCGACCTTGGCGCTGCTGAGCCACTCGCCGGCCTGGTCCACCTGCAGCGGCAGGACTTCGACTTCAGCCTCGGGGGCCTGCTGGTTCAGGCGCGCCAGGATCAGCGGCAGGAAGCCCATTTCGCCAAGGTCGGAGAGGGCGATGCGAAAGCGCCGTTCGGTGGTCGCCGGGTCGAAGCGCCGGGTGCTGTGCACGGTGTTCTCGATCCGCGTCAGGGATTCGCGAAAGGCCGGGTACAGCTCATCGGCCAGTTGGCTGGGCTGGATGCCGTCCCGGGTGCGGCTGAACAGGCCGTCGTCGAACAGCTCGCGCAGCCGCGCCAGGCCGTAGCTGACCGAGGGCTGGGTGACGAACAGGCGCTCGGCGGCCAGGGTCACGCTGCGGGCTTCGTAGAGGGTGACGAAGGTGCGGATCAGGTTCAGATCGATGTGGCTCATGCTGCCTCATGGATATAGACGGGTCTTATTTTTAATAGAGATAGTATCGATTTGATCAATTTCGTGGCGGCTGCAAGAGTAACTCAAATTCTAAAAAACAGCGGCAAAGGTCCATATGAAAACCGTCCATAGCGCCTCCTACGACATCCTGCGGCAACAAGGCCTGACCACCGTGTTCGGCAACCCGGGTTCCAACGAGCTGCCCTTTCTCAAGGGCTTCCCCGAAGACTTCCGCTACATCCTCGGCCTGCATGAAGGCGCGGTGGTGGGCATGGCCGACGGCTTCGCCCTGGCCAGCGGCCAGCCGGCCTTCGTCAACCTGCACGCCGCGGCCGGCACCGGCAATGGCATGGGCGCCCTGACCAATGCCTGGTACTCCCACAGCCCGTTGGTGATCACCGCCGGCCAGCAGGTGCGCTCGATGATCGGCGTCGAGGCGATGCTGGCCAACGTCGATGCACCGCAGCTGCCCAAGCCCCTGGTCAAGTGGAGCGCCGAGCCGGCCTGCGCCGAGGACGTGCCACGGGCCCTGAGCCAGGCGATCCACATGGCCAACCAGGCGCCCAAGGGCCCGGTGTACCTGTCCATTCCCTACGACGACTGGGCCCGCCCGGCGCCGGCCGGGGTCGAGCATCTGGCCCGGCGCCAGGTGGCCACTGCCGGGCTGCCCTCGGCGGCGCAATTGCGTTCGCTGGTGCAGCGCCTGGCGGCAGCGCGCAACCCGGTGCTGGTGCTGGGGCCGGATGTGGATGGCAGCCAGAGCAACCACCTGGCCGTGCAACTGGCGGAGAAACTGCGCATGCCGGCCTGGGTCGCGCCGTCCGCTTCGCGCTGCCCGTTTCCCACCCGTCACCCGAGCTTTCGCGGGGTGCTGCCGGCAGCCATTGCCGGCATCAGCCGCTGCCTGGCGGACCACGACCTGATCCTGGTGGTGGGGGCCCCGGTATTCCGCTACCACCAGTTCGCCCCGGGGGACTACCTGCCCGCGGGCACCGAGCTGCTGCACATCACCTGCGACCCCGGCGAAGCGGCGCGCGCGCCCATGGGCGATGCGCTGGTGGGGGACATCGCCGAGACCCTGCAGGCCCTGGTCTGGGCGCTGCCGGATTGCGACCGGCCGCAGCCCCAGGCCTTGCCGCCGGCTGCTCCGGTCGAGGAGCTGGGCGGCCTGCTGCGCCCGGAAACCGTGTTCGACGTGATCGATGAGCTGGCGCCCAAGGATGCGATCTACGTCAAGGAGTCCACCTCCACCGTAGGCGCCTTCTGGCAGCGGGTGGAAATGCGCGAACCCGGCAGCTACTACTTCCCGGCCGCCGGTGGCCTGGGCTTCGGCCTGCCAGCGGCGGTGGGGGTGCAACTGGCCCGGCCGGAGCGGCGGGTGATCGGGGTCATTGGCGACGGCTCGGCCAACTACGGTATCACCGCGCTGTGGACGGCCGCCCAGTACCAGATCCCGGTGGTGTTCATCATCCTCAAGAACGGCACCTATGGCGCCCTGCGCTGGTTCGCCGGTGTGCTGCAGGTCAGCGACGCCCCGGGCCTGGACGTGCCCGGCCTGGACTTCTGCGCCATCGGCCGCGGCTATGGCGTGCACTCGGTGCAGGCCAACACCCGCGAGGCGTTCGCCCAGGCCCTGAGTGAGGCCCTGGCGGGCGACCGCCCGGTACTGATCGAGGTGCCGACCCTGACCATCGAACCCTGAGGGCTGCCTTGTCGCCGGGCGCGAGCCCGGCCTTGCCAACCGCAACCTGCGGACTCACCAGAAGAATAAAAAGAGGTGGTTATGAACACGACTTCGGTCACTGCTGTGATAGATGACGCGCCCCAGCCGGCGCGTTCCGGTTCCACCCACGCCGACATCGGCACCTTGCTCGACCATGGCCCCTTCACCGGCATGCAGAAGCTGGTGGTGTTGCTGGCGGCGCTGTCCATCGTCATGGACGGCTTCGACGGCCAACTGATCGGCTTTGCCATTCCGCTGATGATCAAGGAGTGGGGCATCACCCGCGAGGCGTTCGCTCCGGCGGTGGCGGCCGGGCTGATCGGCATGGGCATCGGCAGTGCCTGTGCCGGTCTGTTTGCCGACCGGTTCGGCCGGCGCATGGCGATCATTGCCAGTGTCTTCGTGTTCGGTGCGGCCACTTGCGCCATTGGCCTGGCGCCCAATGCGCTGGCGGTGGCGGCCCTGCGTTTTATCGCCGGGCTGGGCATCGGTGGCGCGCTGCCCAGCGCCACCACGGTGACGGCCGAGTTCACCCCGGCGCGGCGGCGTACCCTGGCGGTGACGGCCACCATTGTCTGCGTGCCCCTGGGCGGGATGCTGGCGGGGTTGTTCGCCTCCCATGTGTTGCCGCTGTACGGCTGGCGCACCCTGTTTTTCATCGGCGGCAGCCTGCCCATCGTCCTGGGCTTTGCCTTGCTGGCGACGCTGCCGGAGTCGCCGCGCTTTCTGGCGCGCCGGCCCCAGCGCTGGAACGAGCTGGGCACCTTGCTCGGGCGCATGGGCCGGCCGATGGCGGCGGGGGTGGTCTACACCGATGCCCTGGAGCAGAAGAGCGAGAAGCAGGGTGGTTTCCGCGCCTTGTTCGCCCTGGGCTACGGGCGTGACACCCTGGCCCTCTGGGTGGCGTTCTTCATGTGCCTGACCGCGGTCTACAGCGCCTTCAGCTGGCTGCCCACCATGCTGCTGTCCGAAGGCCTGGAGCTGTCGGTGGCCGGTTCCGGGCTGACCGCCTACAACCTGGGCGGGGTGATCGGGGCACTGGTGTGCGCGGTGGCCATCACTCGCTGGGGTTCGTTCTGGCCGCTGCTGATCTGCTGCGCCGGCGGCGCGGCCAGCGCCTTCCTGTTGCAGGTGGTGGACATCCACCAGGACACCGGGCTGCTGATCTTCGGCTTCGGCGTGCACGGCCTGTTCGTCAACGCCGTGCAGTCCACCATGTTTGCCCTGTGCGCCTTTATCTACCCCACCAGTGTGCGCGCCACGGGCACCGCATCGGCCCTGGCCTTCGGGCGCCTGGGGGCGATCCTCAGTGCCTTCGCCGGAGCCCTGGTGATCACCCAGGGCGGCGCCAACGGCTACCTCACGCTGCTGGGTTCGGTGATGGTCATGGCGCTGCTGGCGCTGCTGATCGTGGGCCGGCACATTCCCCGGCGTCTGCCGGGCCAGTCATGAACGCGGCCCGGTGCGTGAACCAGCCACTCAAACAGGAGGTTCGATGAACATCACCATTCTTGGCGCGGGCGCCATGGGTTCGCTGTTTGGCGGCCTGCTGGCGCAAAGCGGCCAGCAGGTAACCCTGCTGGACATCAACGACGGGCACCTTGCGGCGATCCGCAGCGACGGCCTGCTGCTGGCCACCGACAGCGGCGAGCGGCGCATTACCGGCCTGCACGCCTGCCGTCCGGAGCAGGCCACGGGGCACCCCGACCTGTTGCTGGTCTTCACCAAGACCCTGCACACCGACAGTGCCTTGCGCAGTGTCGCCGGGCATATCGCCGGCCACACCCTCGTACTGACCCTGCAGAACGGCCTGGGCAATGCCGAGGCGCTATCCCGGCATGTGGCCCCGCAGCAGGTGCTGATCGGCATGACCAACTGGCCCGCCGACATGGTCGGGCCGGGGCAGGTGCATTCCCACGGCCAGGGCATGGTGCGGGTGCTGGCCCTCGATAGCCGCGAGCGCAACGCCAGCCAGGAGGTGGCGGCGGTGCTGGACGCTGCCGGGCTGAACTGTGCGGTGGACCCGCAGGTCTGGACCTCTATCTGGGAGAAGGTGGCCTTCAACGCCGCCTTGAACAGCCTGTGCGCCGCCACCGGCTGCACCGTGGGCCAGCTGGACGCAGCGCCGGAAGGCGTGGCCCTGGCCCGGTCCATTGTGCTGGAGGTGGTGGCGGTGGCCAGGTCCCAGGGAATAGAGCTGGATGCCCAGGGCTGCCTGGACAGTGTGGCGTTCGCCATTGCCCATCACCGCACCCACAAGCCTTCGATGTTGCAGGACGTGCTGGCAGGGCGGCCCACGGAGATCGGCTCCATCAATGGCCAGGTGCTGGAACGGGCGCGGCAGGCGGGGGTGCCCGTGCCCCACACCGAAACCCTGCTGGGCCTGCTGCGCCTGATCGAAAAACGCGCCGCCTCGTAGGAGCCGGCTTGCCGGCGAAGAGGGCCTTGGGGCTTGTGTGGCGCTGGCGGGCGCCTTCGCTGGCAAGCCAGCTCCTGCATACGCCGGCTTTTGTGTGACACATCGGTTTATGAATGCTGTTCCATGAGGAGATTTTCCATGAGTGATTCCAACGCGGTCTATCGCGATCTGCACCTGCAACCCATCGCCGGACAGTGGCGCGCCGGCGCCTCCGGCAAGACCCTGGTGGTGAGCAATCCATTCGACGGTGCACAGCTGCTGGAACTGGCCCAGGCCAACCGCAGCGACCTGGACGCGGCCTACGCCAAGGCCGCCCAGGTGCAGCCACAATGGGCGGCCCTGGGCCCGTCCCAGCGCGCGGCGGTGCTGCACCAGGCGGTGGCGATCTTCGACCGGCGCCAGGAGGAAATTGTCGACTGGATCATTCGCGAATCCGGCAGCACGCGGATCAAGGCCCTGGCCGAGTGGGGCGCGGCGCGGGCCATCACCCTGGAGGCGGCGTCCTTCCCGGCGCGGGTCCACGGGCGGATTGTCGAATCCGATGTGCCGGGCAAGGAAAGCCGGGTGTACCGCAGCGCCCTGGGGGTGGTCGGAGTGATCAGCCCGTGGAACTTCCCGCTGCACCTGACCCAGCGCTCCATCGCCCCGGCCCTGGCCCTGGGCAACGCGGTGGTGGTCAAGCCGGCCAGCGATACGCCGGTGTGCGGCGGCCTGCTGCTGGCCAGAATCTTCGAGGAAGCGGGCCTGCCCGCCGGGGTGTTCAGCGTGGTGGTGGGGGCCGGTAGCGAGATCGGCGATGCCTTTGTCGAGCACCCGGTGCCGGCGCTGATCACCTTCACCGGCTCGACCCCGGTGGGGCGCGGCATCGGCCGCATCGCCAGTGGCGGCGAGCACCTCAAGCACGTGGCGCTTGAATTGGGGGGCAACAGCCCGTTCGTGGTACTGGACGATGCCGACCTGGAACAGGCGGTGAACGCCGCGGTGTTCGGCAAGTTCCTGCACCAGGGGCAGATCTGCATGGCGATCAACCGCATCATCGTCGACGAGCGCCTCTATGACGCCTTCGCCCAGCGCTTCGTGGCCCGGGTCAAGCAGCTCAAGGTGGGGGATCCGCAATCGCTGGACACAGTGATCGGCCCGGTGATCAACGCCCGCCAGTTGCAGGGCCTGCAGGACAAGATCGCCCTGGCCCGCGAGCAGGGCGCCGAGCCACTGTACGAGGGCGGGCAGAACGGCAACCTGCTGGCGCCCCATGTGTACGGCGAAGTGCGTGCCGACATGGACCTGGCGCGCAATGAAATCTTCGGCCCGCTGGTGGGGCTGCTGCGCGCCCGGGACGAAGCCCATGCCCTGGAGCTGGCCAACGACAGCGAATTCGGCCTGGCCAGCGCGGTGTTCACCGGCAACCTGGAGCGCGGGGTGAACTTCGCCCGGCAGGTGCGCGCCGGCATGACCCACATCAACGATGTGCCGGTGAACGACGAGGCCAACGCGCCCTTCGGTGGCGAGAAGAACTCAGGCCTGGGGCGCTTCAACGGCGACTGGGCGATCGATGAATTCACCCGGGACCACTGGATCAGCCTGCAGCACCGGCCGCGTCAGTATCCCTTCTGACCCGGCACCTTTGAATAACGCCCGGCCGCCCTGGCCGGGCTTTTGAGCATCCGTGAGCGCGCGGGCCCTTGTCGGCCTGTCGGGCACGGCTGCGCCTATGAAAAGCGGAGAACAATAATAATGAACACCCGTCATCCGATGCAGTGCCGTTCCCTGGTGGGGGCTTGCTTGTCCGTGGGCCTGTGCGTGCCCGCCTGGGCCGCCGACGACAGCGGTTTTTTCGAGGGGAGCAAGACCGACCTGCTGCTGCGCAACTACTACTTCAACCGGGATTTTCGTGACCATGACGCGCCCAAGGGCCAGGTCGAGGAGTGGGCCCAGGGCTTTATCCTCAAGTTCAGCTCCGGCTACACCCCGGGCACCGTGGGCTTTGGCCTGGACGCCATCGGCCTGTTCGGCCTCAAGCTCGACAGCAGTCGCGAGACTAGCGGTTCGGAGTTGCTGCCGGTGCACGACGACGGGCGCGCGGCGGACAATTTCGGTCGCGCCGGAGCGGCCCTCAAGGCGCGGATTTCCGCCACCGAGTTCAAGGTCGGCGAGCTGCTACCGGACATTCCACTGCTGCGTTATGACGACGGCCGCCTGCTGCCGCAGACCTTCCGCGGGGCCATGCTGGTCTCCCGAGAGATCAGCGGCCTGGGGCTGCAGGCTGGGCAGTACCGTGCCGTCAGCCTGCGCAACTCCTCGGACATGCAGGACCTTTCGGCCTGGGCCGCGCCCGGGGTCAAGTCCGACGGTTTCAACTACGCCGGTGCCGAATACCGCTTCAACCAGCAGCGCACCTTGCTCGGGGTCTGGCATTCGCAGCTGGAAGACATCTACCGCCAGAGCTACTTCAACCTGCTGCACAAGCAACCGCTGGGGGACTGGACCCTGGGGGCGAACCTGGGCTACTTCATCGACCGCGACGATGGCAGCGCGCGTATCGGCCGGGTCGACAGCCACACCGCCTATGGCCTGTTCTCCGCCTCCCGGGCCGGGCACACGCTGTACCTGGGGTTGCAGAAAGTCAGCGGCGACAGCCCCTGGATGTCGGTCTACGGCAGCAGCGGCCGGACCCTGGGCAACGACATGTTCAACGGCAACTTCAGCAACGCCGGCGAGCGTTCGTGGCAGGTGCGTTATGACTATGACTTCGCCGCCTCGGGGATTCCCGGGCTGCTGGCCATGGTGCGCTACGGTCGTGGCGACAGCGCCACCACCAAGGTTGGCAATGACGGCCATGAGTGGGAGCGCGATACCGAGATCGGCTACACCCTGCAGAGCGGCACCTTGAAGAACCTCAGCCTGCGGCTGAACAACGCCACCAACCGACGCAGCTTCAACAGCGACTTCGACCAGACCCGGCTGATTGTCAGCTACCCGCTGTCGCTCTGAAAACCCTGTAGCCGCTGCCGAAGGCTGCGAACGGCTTGGGCGGCATTCCGACGCAGCAGACGCAACGATTCCACGGGCGCTGGAGGTCCGGCGGCAGATCGCCAGGCAAGGTCCTGCGGACCTTTGCCCAGCCTCGCCGAGGCTCGGCAGCGGCTACAGAGGTAACCGCCGCTTCGTGCTGCTTCGTATGGCTACGGCAATCTCGGGGTGAGTGTTGCGTGGGGGCTTGCGTTACTATGGCCGCCCACGTTTTCAGGAAGCTGCCCGGATGAGCAAACCCGGTCAAACGGTGCTGGTCGCGCTGCGCAAGATGATCGCCTCGGGCGAGTTGGCGGCAGGCGAGCGCTTGATGGAAGTGCCCACCGCCGAGCTGTTCGGGGTGTCACGCATGCCGGTGCGCATGGCCTTTCGCACCCTGGAGCAGGAAGGCCTGCTGGTGCGGTTCGGCGGTCGCGGGTTTCAGGTGCGCTCGGTGAGCGCCGAAGACATCGCCGGGGCGGTGGAGGTGCGCGGGGTGCTGGAAGGCCTGGCGGCGCGCCAGACCGCCGAGCGCGGGCTGTCGGCCGAGGGCCGGGCGATTCTCGAACGCTGCCTGGTCGAGGGCGATGCGCTGTTCGACAAGGGCTATGTCAACGAAGAGGACCTGGAGCTCTATCACGACCTCAACATGCGTTTTCACCAGGTGATCGTGGCGGGCAGCGGCAACCCGGCGATCGCTGATGCCCTGGCGCGCAACGACCACCTGCCGTTCGCCTCGGTCACCGCCCTGGCAGTAGACCGCCAGGACATGGCCCGGGAATACCGGCGCTTCAACTATGCCCACATGCAGCATCACTCGATATTCGATGCCCTGGTCAATGGCCAGGGTGCGCGGGCCGAGGCCCTGATGCGCGAGCATGCCAACGCCACCTTGCGCTATGCCGAGATCTTCGGCTCGGCCGTGGCCGACGAGCGCATGAGGCTGATCCTGCGCCCGCAGTGAGGCTCTACAGATCCAGCACCAGCAGCGGGCTCCTGGCCCGGGAACAGCAGGGCGTGAACTGATCGTTGCGCGCCTGCTCGTCCTCGGTGAGGAACAGGTCGCGGTGCTCCGGTACCCCTTCCAGTACCCGGGTCAGGCAGGTGCCGCAGATCCCTTGCTCGCAGGAAATCGGCACTTCGATGCCCTGGTCCTGCAGCACCTGGACCACGCTGCGATCGGCCGGTACCTGGAACACCTGGCCGCTGCTGGCCAGCTTCACCGCAAAGCTGGCGTCGGCGCTGTGGTCGATGGGCGCAGCGCTGAAATATTCGCGGTGCAGGCATTGCTCCTTCCAGCCCTGGGCCCGGGCGTTGTCCAGCACGTGTTGCATGAAACCGCCGGGGCCGCAGACATACAGGTGCACGTCGTCCCGGGGCCCGGCCAGGGCCTGGGCGATATCCAGGGCGGTGTCCGGTTGTTCGTCGAAATGCAGGCTCACCCGCTCGGCAAAGGGCGAGGCCTGCAAGCGCTGGACGAAGGCCGCGCGCTGAGCCGAACGGGCGCAGTAGTGCAGCTGGAAATCCGCGCCGCTGTGGGCCAGCTGTTCGGCCATGCTGAGGAGCGGGGTAATGCCGATGCCGCCGGCGAACAGCAGGCTGCGCCGTGCTGCGTGCTCCAGGGCAAAGAGGTTGCGTGGCTCGCTGATGCACAGGCGCGTGCCTACCTCCAGTTGCTGGTGCAGGCTGTTGGAGCCACCGCGGGAGGCAGGGTCCTTGAGCACGCCGATCAGGTAGCGGTGGCGCTCTTCAGGGTGGTTGCACAGGGAGTATTGGCGCACCAGGCCGTTGGCCAGATGCACGTCGATATGGGCGCCGGCGCTGAAGGCGGGCAGGGGGCTTGCGTCGGCCGCGGCCAGTTCGAAGCTGCAGATGTCCAGGGCTTCGTCGTGGCGCGCGGCCACCAGTACGTCGATCATCATCGGTCCTCGCCGGTGGCCGCATCCGGGCCGCCAGCCTGTCGGGTTCGGGGGGTTAACGGCTTGTGGCGATCAAGGGTTCCCGGGGCTCGCGCTCCTGGGCGATCAGCCGCTCCAGGACCCGGCGCGACTGCACGCCGCCGGCGTCGATATTGAGCTTGAGCAGGTTGCGCTGGGGCTGGGCGAGAAGGTTCTGCTGCTGGCGCTCAAGCATCTCCAGGTCCTCGCTGAAGATCTTGCCCTGGCCTTCGCGGATGCTCTCGGTGAGCGCCTGGTCCTGGGGGTTGAAGTTGCGCGCCATGCCCCAGAAGTACCAGATCGAGGTGTCGCTTTCGGGGGTGATGAAATCCACCACGATGCTCGACGCCTTGTACTGCGCAGGGGCGTCGTAGCCACCGTGGCCGGCATGGGCCACGCCGACTTCGATCAGCACATGGCTGGGCGGGCTGAAGCGGCAGATCTGCCAGCGGTCCACCGGCACGTCGTCGGCCAGCTGGTTGCCGCGCAGGGCCATGCGCCAGAAGGGCGGCGGCATGACGTTGTGCATGTGCCGGGCGGTGACCACCTGATCGCCGTCTACCGTGGTCTGCGGTGGCGCCTCGTCGATTTCCTTCTGGCCGATGCTGGAGGCATGCACGTAGGTTTCGTGGGTCAGGTCCATCAGGTTGTCGATCATCAGCCGGTAGTCGCACTGGATGTGGAACAACCCGCCGCCATAGGCCCATTGATCGTTGTCGGCCCATTCCAGGTGATGGATCAGCGCCGGGTCGGCCAGGGCCTGGTCGCCGGGCCAGACCCAGATGAAACCGTAGCGCTCCACCGCGGCGAAGGTCTTGTTGCAGGGGAAGCCGCGCACCCGCTGGCCGGGCATTTCCACGGTCTTGCCGTCGCAGCCCATCACCAGGCCGTGATAACCGCATACCAGGTTGCCGTTCTCGACATAGCCCAGGGACAGCGGCGCGCCGCGATGGGGGCAGAAATCCTCGACGGCGGCTACCCGACCTTCATGGGCGCGGTAGAACACCATGTGTTCGCCGCAGATCTGCCGGCCCAGGGGCTTGCCCTGCAATTCATCGGGGGTGCAGGCAACGTACCAGGCATTCTTGGGGTACATGACGTCTCTCCAGGCGTTTGTTGTTTTTATTTAATGGATCCATTAAATGGTTGGCGCTCTGGGGGTGTCAAACAAATATGCTGATTTAGTGTTCGATAATCGGCTGCTATAGGGGGTTTGGATCCAGTGAAGGGGTTTATGGATCCATTGTTCGCGCGTCAAGGCGCAGCGCGCCGAAGGGCCGGTGGACAGTTGCGGGACGAGGCTGGTGGGCAGGCCGCAGCGCCAGGGGGGATCTGGCGGCTGCGGTGTCTGGGACGAAGTGGGTGGGAGAATCAGCGCCGTTGCAGGCTGTCCTGCAGGCGCTGGATGCCGTCTTCCAGCAAGGCCCGCGGGCAGCCGAAATTCAGGCGCACGAACTGCCCGCAGTCGTCTCCGAATTCCAGGCCGGCGCTGAGGCCGACCTTGGCTTGCTCGAGGAAGAAGGCGTGGGGGCGTCGAGGCCCAGGGCGCTGCAGTCGAGCCAGGCCAGGTAGGTGCCCTGGGGCGCGTGCATGCGGATGCCGGGCAAGCGGGTCTGCACGGCGTGCAGCAGATAGTCGCGGTTGGCCTGCAGGTAGCCCAGCAGGGCCTGGAGCCAGGGGCCGCCGTGGGTCAGGGCGGCCAGGGTGGCTTCCAGGCCCAGGGGGCTGACGCTGTCCACCATGCCGGCGCGGGCATTGTTGAAGGCCAGGCGGGTGGCAGGGTCCTGGATGATGGCGAAGCAGGTCTTCATCCCGGCGATGTTGTAGGCCTTGCTGGCCGACATCAGGGTGATGGTACGCCGGGCGATTTCCGGGCTCAGGGAGGCGGTGGGGATGTGCCGGCGGCCGTCGAAGCACAACTCGGCATGGATCTCGTCGGAAATGATCAACGCGCCCTGGTCCAGGCAGGCAGTGGCCACCCCCAGAAGTTCGTCCCGGGGGAAGACCTTGCCCAGGGGGTTGTGCGGGTTGCTCAGGAGCATCGCGCCGGCGCCTTGCAAGGCCTGGCGCAGGGCGTCCATGGGGGTGTCGTAGGTGCCGTCGACGGTGAGCTGGAACGGCACTTCGACCTTGTCCAGGCCCCAGTTGCCCGGGGCCAGGCGCAGGGGGCGATAGTTGGGGGTTTGCAGCACCACCTTCTGCTGCGGCTGGACGAAGGCGTGCAGGGCCATGTTGAACCCGGGCTCGACCCCGGGGAGGAAAATCAGCTCGTCGGGCCTGACGCGCCAGGCGTATTTGTCCCACAGGTCGGCGACCACCGCCTCGCGCAATTCGTCCCGGGCCACGCTATAGCCCAGCAGCGGGTGCTCCAGACGCTGGCGCAGGGCCTGGAGGATGCCATCGGCCACGGCGAAATCCATGTCCGCCACCCACATCGGCAGGACATCCTCGGGGTAGCGGCTCCATTTGGTGCTGCCGGTGCCATGACGGGGGTGCAGGGTATCGAAATCGAAGCTCATGAACGGATCTCGTCGGGTCGCGGGGGAGAAAGGAACTGATTCTAGCCTCACCTGGCGCTGACCGGCAGGCGCTCTTGGGCGGGCTCGCAGGCCAGTGGCCGGATGTTGACGGGCAGCGAGTGGAATACTGAAGTTTTCCAATGTGTTGCCTGCCATTGAGTTAGTTGCTTGTTTAATTTGTGAAGTTATTTTTTCGTTAATATCCAATCAATGATCTTTATTGTTTTTTGTAGTTTGTTTGTGATTATTTTTTGTTTTGTCTTTTAAGAACTGTCTTAGGTCGAGTTTTTGTTTGTTGCTATATCGTGTGTTGGTTGTTGGGTTTTAATTTGATGTCTCAACTCAATGAGCAGGCAAGTAAAACAATCAGCAAGGAGCATGAAAATGATGGTTGAGAATGGAATTCGCTATTGTGATTACTCGGTCCCGCATCTGGTGGATGAAACGCTTAGAGAAGGCATTGAACGTACTGCCTTTCCGATCACGGTAGAGGCCAAGGTCGCAATCCTCAAATCCATGGTGGCGGCAGGCTTGAGGGATTTCGTGGTGGGTTGCGGCCCTGAGGAACCCCTGGTCTGGGACCGTCTGCATTTGGCTCGGGACGCCGGTGAACTGCCGGCCGACACCCGGGCCACCTTCATTATTCTGCTCAACTGCTGGGAAACCGCTTTCGACTATTTCAAGGCTCGGGAAGCCCATCGCCAGTGGATCGCCGATACCGTGTTCAGCTTCGGCATGATCACCTATCGGCAGAGCACCGGGGAGTTCGAACGGGCCATCGAGGCCTTTCGCAGTATCGGCGCGGTCAGGTTCAAGGCCAGTGTGCTCAACAACTTCCGTGATGGGGTGTCGAACCGCAGTTATCAGGAAATCTGCCGGCAGATTGACTGGGCTGCCGGCCTGGGAGTGGAGATCATCAGGATTAACGATTCCGTGGGCTCATTGCAGCCTCACGTGACCCAATGGCTATGTTCCAGGCTGGTGAAGGATTTCCCTCAACTGGTGTTCTGCCTGCATGCTCACAATGACAACGGGCTGGCGCTGGCCAATACCATGCAGGCCATTCATTCGGGCTTTCAGATGGTTGAAGGGTCATTGGCCGGCTTTGGCAATCGCTCCGGTATTGCCCCACTGGAACAAGTTGTGAAGTTGTGCCAGGCCAACAATATAAAACTGGGCTCCCTGGAACTTGATCTGCCGGGCCTGATCAGCGCCGCTCATCAGTGTGAAGAGGCGTTTTTGCAATTGCCCAGTATCTATCGTGCGGTGAGTGGCAAGTTTGAAACGCTTTCCAACTACGGCGTCCTGAATATTCCGGACTTTCTCGAAACCAATGATGAGAAGGGCTATTTCGTCAACTATGTCGGCCTGCATCCGCAGACTTTACGGCAGGCTCTGGAGAACTATTCTTCGGCCGGGCTGGATGTAGGGGCTATTGCCGACCAGGAGCTGTGGGCCATAGTGGACAGCCTGAAAAACGAGATGCAGGCGTCCATACCCCATATCGAGTCCCAGTACCGGCAGGTGATGGGCGGGGTAATGGATTTCTATCGCGCGTCCACCTACACCCCTCGCCAGCTGGCGGTGTATGCCGAGCAGCGCATTTTCCGCAGGCGTGCGGCCCATGGATAAGGTCTTTACGGTGGTGATACCGCTGTTTGCCATGATCTTCGCCGGCTACTGGATAGTGCGGATCGGGGTGATCGCCAAGGACACGGTGAACGGCCTGGTGGGGGTGGTGTTCTGGCTGTTCCTGCCGTGCTTCATCTTCATCAAGACCCTGGGCACCCGAGACCACGGCGAGCTGGACTGGAGCCTGCTGAGCGCCTACTACTTGGCCTGCCTGGTGACCTTCATCATCGCCGTCGTCGGTGGCCGGCTGATCTGGGGCGGCAACGCCAGGGTGGCGGGCCTGCGGGGGCTGTCCTCGATCTCGGGGGTGGTGGGGTACATGGGCCTGCCGCTGATGGTCATGGCCTTCGGTGACGCAGCGGCGCTGCCGACCCTGATGATTACCATGGCCGACAACCTGGTGATCCTGGCAGGCGGGGCGTTGCTCATGGAGCTCACTGCCCAGCAGGAGGTTCAGGCCCGGCCGGATCTGGCCCGTGTATTGCTCACCACTCTGCGCTCGATTGTCAGTAACCCGCTGATCCTGGCGGTGGCGCTTGCGGGATTGTTCATCCTGCTGGAGTGGCAGTTGCCCGGCCCGTTGCAGATCTTTGCCACGCAGATGACCAACGCCACCGGGCCGCTGGCCCTGGTAGCCCTGGGTGCGGCCTTCGCGGTGCACCGCAACCACAACCTGATCCAGGGGGATTCCCTGGCCCTGGCGCTGTTGAAGGTGGTGCTGCTGCCGGTGCTGGTGTTCGTTTCGGCCCGTTATGTGTTCGACCTCAGCGACTTCCTGATCAAGATCGCGGTGATCATGGGGGCGCTGCCGGTGGCGGTGAACGTCTTCATCCTGGCCTCGCGCTACAAGACCTACGAAACCGAGGTGTCCAGCAGCATGCTGCTCTCGGCGGTGCTGGGCATCGGGGTAATCTCGGGATTGCTGGTGCTGCTGGACTGAAGCCCTGATCGACCAAGGTACCCCCGCAGGCGTGATATGCCTGCGGGGTGTTTTGCGTTATGCCGGCTGGCCCGATTGCGGCTTTTTTACCCCGGCTGTCCTCTAGGCAGCTTTTCCCTTGCCTGTGCCTCACAAAAACCTCGTTTCGTAACGCCCCGGGTTATGGAAACAATGAACCCCTGCATCCGCCTGCCCGACTGCCACGGGCGCTCCTGCGATGCACTGCCGATCGATTTGTTCTTCCTACAAAAACAACAGGGAGCAAGCGATGAACTGCCATTCGCGCATGACCACGGCCGGTTGCTCCGGACGGGTCGCCACTACACCAAACGATCAGGGCCGCAGAGCCCGCAACGGTGATGATCCGGCTACGCGGCCTGCGCCGCGCGAGCCCTTGCGCCGCTGACCAAGACTCGTAGTGCCTGGTGCTGTACCGCCCGTTGCATACGGTCGCTTCCAGGCTCTTGTTGTGCGGGTTCGTGCGGGCGAGCCGGCTTTCTTGAGGATGGGTTTCATGTCCAACACCTTGCGTTGCGGCGTTGCGTTGTCGTGGGTCTTGCTGTGCACCGGGGCTTACGCCCAGCCGCAGAACCTCACGGTCATTTCCTTTGGCGGAGCCACCAAACAGGCTCAGGAGCAGGCCTACTTCCAGCCATTCAACCAGAGCGGGGCGGCCCGGGTAGTGGCCGGCGAATACAATGGCGAGCTGTCGAAGATCAAGGCCATGGTCGATGTCGGCAAGACCAGCTGGGATGTGGTCGAAGTGGAGAGCCCGGAGCTGCTGCGTGGCTGTGACGAGGGCCTGTTCGAACCCTTGGACCTGGCCCGTTTCGGGGACCCGGCGCAGTACGTGCCCGGCACGTTGACCGAATGCGGGGTCGCCACTTATGTGTGGTCGATGGTCATGGCCTTTGCCCCGCAGAAGCTGGCGAAGGCGCCGCAGTCCTGGGCGGATTTCTGGAACCTCAAGGACTTCCCCGGCAAGCGCGGCTTGCGCAAGAGCGCCAAGTACACCCTGGAAATTGCCTTGCTGGCCGACGGTGTGGCGCCTGCCCAGTTGTATCAGGTGCTCAACACCCCCGAGGGCGTGACCCGGGCTTTTGCCAAGCTCGACCAGATCAAGCCCTACATCCAGTGGTGGGAAGCCGGGGCTCAGCCGCCGCAGTGGCTGGTGGCCGGTGACGTGGTGATGAGCGCAGCCTACAACGGGCGCATTGCCATGGCCCAGAAGGAGGGCATGCAGCTGAGTATCCTCTGGCCCCAGAGCCTGTACGACCCGGAGTACTGGGCGGTGGTCAAGGGCTCGCCGAACAAGGCCCTGGCCGAAGCCTTCATTCTGTTCGCCAGCCAGCCCCAGGCGCAGAAAGTGTTCTCTGAAAACATCCCCTACGGGCCGGTGCATCGTCAGGCGCTGCCATTGCTACCTGAGGCGGTGCAGCGGCAACTGCCGACCTTCGAGGCCAATTTGAAGGGCGCCAGGGCAGTGGACGCGGGGTTCTGGGTCGATCATGGCGAGGAGCTGGAGCAGCGTTTCAACGCCTGGGCCGCCCGCTGATGGAAAGGCCGTAGGAGCGAGCTTGCTCGCGAAGATCGTCAACGAAAACGCCGCGTTCACTCAGTGGCCGCGGCGTTTTTGAGTGCATCGCGAGCACGCTCGCTCCTACAGGGGGCTTTGGCTGGTGGGTGCGGGCTGGGTCAGCCAGTCGATGAATAGCGCGAACAGCTCGGCCTGGGAGTTGATGGTCAGCTTGGTGTAGAGGTTCTTGCGGTGCATGCGCACGGTTTCCGGGGAAATCTCCAGCACCTTGGCCGTGGATTTTACCGAGTGCCCCCGCAGGATCAGGTGGGCAATTTCGCGCTCGCGAACCGTCAGCAGTGGCTGGCCAAAGCTCATGAACGCCGCTTCGATCTGCTGGTTGAAGTTGGCCGGTGCCGGGGCGGGCAGCGCGTCCTGACTGGCCTGGTGCAACAGCGGTTGCAGGCCGCTACCGCCGAAACGGCGGATCAGCTCGCGCACCAGCGGTTCCACCGCCCGCAGCAGCGCCAGGGGTTCGCTGGCGAAGCGCTCACCGCTCAGGCCCTGGAACATGCACAGGGAAATCTTGCTCTGGGGATCGAGGTCGACGATGTAGTAACTGTCTTCCGCGCCCCGGTCTTGAGGTAGTAGGTCTTGTAGTACTCGCTGCTGAAGAAGTCGTCCGGGGCGATTTCCGACAGGTGATAGAAACCTTCGGCCAGGCCGTTTTCCACCGCCAGGCAGAACGGATCCAGCAGATAACCGCGGGAAAAGTAGCGGTTGATGATCTCGTCGCGGTAGGCGCCGACTATGCCCCGTTCATGCAGCAATTGCGGTGGCAGGCCCTTGCGTTCCAGGCTGATCATCATCGATTCGATGGGCGTCAGGGCGTTCAGCGCCGTCGCCAGGTGCTGCAGGAAAGTGCCATCGTCCACGCTGCCGAAGGCCTGGGCCAGGCAGGCGTGCCAGGCCTGCAGGGCAGGGAGGCTGAGGGGGGCGGTAGAAGTGTTTGCTGGTGCGCTCATGCCCGGCAGTCTAACGGTCGGGCGCAGGCCCGGTAAGACCCCGGGCCGATATTCGCGCTGCCAGCGGCTAGGGGTCATTGGCCCAGGTACTGGCCGTTCTGGCGCAGTTCGGCGGCGGCTTCGAGGATGCAGTCGCGCAAGGTGGCAACTATCTCGTCGATCTGCTGGCGAGTGATGATCAAGGGGGGGGACATCACATTGAGATGGCCGATGGGGCGCACCAACAAGCCTTTGGCCTGGGCCCGCAGATGGATGCGCTCGGCGATGTTCAGCGCATCGGGCAGCAGCGCCTTGGTGCGCTTGTCGGCGACGAATTCGACGCAGGCCATCAGCCGCTTGCAGCGCACGCTGCCCACCAGGGGCAGTTCGGCCAGGGTCTGCAGGCGCTGCTCCATATAGACGCCGACCTCTTCGACATGGGCCAGCAGGTTTTCCCGCTCGATGATCTCGATGTTCTTCAACGCCGCGACGCAACTCACCGGGTGCCCGCTGTAGGTGAAACCGTGGGTGAAGCAGCGACCCTTGCCCGGCTCGCCGATGACCTGCCAGATGCGTTCGGAGAAAATGCACGCGCCCAGGGGCAGGTAGCCCGAGGTCAGGCCCTTGGCAGTGGTGATGATGTCCGGCTGCATGCCGAACACTTCCTCGGAGGCGAAGAAAGCACCTAGGCGGCCGAAGGAGGTCACCACTTCGTCGGCGACATACAGCAGGTCGTAGCGCTGGCAGATTTCCCACATGCGCTGGTGATAACCCTCGGGAGGAATGATGACCCCACCGGAGCCCATGATGGGTTCGGCGAAGAACGCCGCCACCTTGTCCGGGCCCAGGGTGAGGATTTTGTCTTCGAATTCCGCTACCAGGAACTCGAGGAAGTCCGCTTCGCTCATGCCGGCCGGCGCCCGGTAGTAGTTGGGGCAGGAGATGTGGTGAAACAGGTCGCTCATGAAGTCGAATTCAGGCGCTCGGTCAGCGGCCTTGTTACCGATGGACATGGTCAGGAAGGTGGAGCCGTGGTACGCGTTGTGCCGCGAGATCACGTGCTTCTTCTCATGCTTGCCGCGACTGTTCTGATAGAACTGCACCAGGCGGTAGGCAGTGTCCACCGCGGTGGAGCCGCCGGTGGTCAGGAACACGTGGTTCAGGTCCCCTGGGGCCAGGCTTGCCAGCTTTTGGCAAAGCTCGATGGCGCTGACATTGGCCATGTCGCAGAACGGGTTGGAGTAGGCCAGTTGCCGCACCTGGTCGGCGATGGCCTCGGCCATTTCCTCGCGGCCCAGGCCGATATTGGTGCACCACATGCCGCCTACGGCATCCAGGTAGCGGGTGCCGGCGGTGTCATAGATGTAGGCGCCGTCGCCGGCAGCGATATTCAACGACCCCTGCTCGCGGTGTTCGTCGAACATATGGAAGCCGTGCATGTAGTGCGCCTTGTCGGCGGCCACCAGTTTCGAATCGTCGAACTGCTGGAAGAAGGCGTCGGGTTGGATAGCCATGGGCTTCACCTCGGGTAGCAATATGGGGTGGAAAGTCTGTGGGGGCGGGGGGCTCACTTGCCGATCTTCACCATGTTCCAGGTACGGGTGATCAGCCGGGTGCTGGCGGGCGTCTGGATCTTCTGGGTGAACAGCCGCTCGCGGGTCTGGGCATCGGGGTAGATCGCCGGGTTGTCCCGCACCTCGGCGCTCAACAGTGGTGTGGACTTGAGATTGGCGTTGGCGTAGCGGATGTAGTCGCTGACTTCGGCCATGACCTTAGGTTGCAGCAGGTACTGGATAAAGGCATGGGCGCTGGCCACGTTCGGCGCGTCGGCGGGGATATAGAAATCGTCGAACCAGATCAGCGAGCCTTCCCTGGGAATGAAATAGTCGAGCTTGACCGGTGCCCCGGCCTCGTTGGCCCGGGCCTGGGCCGTGGCGTAGTCGCCGGACCAGGTGGCGCTGACGCACAGGTCGCCATTGGCCAGGCCATTGAGGTAGCTGGTGGAGTCGAACTTGCGGATATAGGGGCGCACCGCCATCAAGGCATCCTGCGCCGCTTTCAAATCCTCGGGGGCGGCGCTGTTGGGATTGCGCCCCAGGTAAGCCAGCACCAGCGGCAGAATGTCGGTGGGCGAATCCTGCAGCGTCACCCCGCAATCGGCGAAGCGCGACACCACCTTGGGATCGAAGAGCATGGCCAGAGAACCGATGGGCGCGTCCGGCATGCGCTCGCGGACCTTGTCGACGTTATAGGTCACGCCATTGCTGCCCCAGGTGTAGGGCGCCGAGTACTGCACACCCGGGTCGTAGCTTTCCAGGCTCTTGAGCACCTGCGGGTCGAGATTCTGCCAACTGGGCAGCAAGGCCTTGTTCAGCGGCTGGAACACCCGCGCCTTGATCAAGGGCGGCACCAGGGCCGCGTTGAGCACCACCAGGTCGTAGCCGGAGCGCCCCGGCAGCAGCTTGCCCTGGACGGTTTCATAGGAATCGAAGGTGTCGTAGATCACCTTGATCCCGGTGGCCTTCTCGAACCCGGCGAGGGTGTTCTCGCCGATATAGTCCGACCAGTTGTACAAACGCAGGGTCTTGTCTCCAGGCTCACCGGCCTGGGCCCAAGCCGTCGTCAGTGCCAGAACCACGCCAAACATCGCAGGGAAAGCTGTACGCATACTTCAATTCCGCCTTGAACGTGATGGAGGGAGCCCGGGTCGAGCCGTTGGCGTAACTGTCCGCGAGCGCCCCGGCCCACGCCATAACCCGATCGGGTAGGTGGGCAAACACAGAAGGGGGCAGCTATCTGGATGGGTTTGTGCAATCATCCCGCCTCGTTGGCGAACACCAGGCTGTTCGCCCGACGGATTGGCTCAGCCCGGAAACCTGTAGAAACAGCCCGGCAGAAAAAATCTCGAATAGGAGTTGCCAGGAATGGAAAACACGTCCATAATTGCGACCATTCCTCAGCGAGGAAACGGAAAAACTCTTTAGAAATCAAAGAGTTACGAGGTGAAGTTGATCTCGTTAGCCGTTCCAGTTTGTACGTGTCCAGTGTTGTGTTTCAGGCATTGGGCATTTGGGGCCGAGTAGCAAAATGGTTATGCAGCGGATTGCAAATCCGCCTACGCCGGTTCGATTCCGACCTCGGCCTCCACCCTTGAAAACCCCGTAGATTAACGTCTACGGGTTTTTTTACTGCCTGTATGAAAGTGCTGGCGTACCAAAACTTTAAGGCTGGCGTACCAAAACTTTCCTATTTCGTCGGGTTTGCGATGGCGCCAACTCGAACGTAAATCTTCTTTGTGGTCTCCTGTTTTGAGTGTCCGAGAAGCCGGCTCGCGTCGTCCAGGTCGAGAATTTCAGATGCCACCTTCGGTCGGATATCACGGAACTGAAACCCTGCGATTTTCTTAGCCAGGCCCTGGTCGCCTTGTTCGATAGCCTCAGCCACGGCTTTTGACCTGGCGTCGTCCCATCTCTGGCATAGCATGCGCTCGGAGACCTTCTTCCCCGACTTGCTCACGATCAAATAGCCAGAGTTTATTTTTTTCGGTCTGGCAATAATTCTCTCGATGAGCAGGCCCAAGCTATTTTTCTGGCCATCGACCTCCATGAGGATTCGGATCTTCTTGGAAGTCTTGCCTTGGCCAACGCGCAGATACACTCCCTCCACATCATCGACACGCATTAGTCGGACATCGGCTGGGCGCTGGCCGGTCAGGTAGGCCAGATCCATTGCCTCCTGCAGTTCAATTTCGCCTTTCTGGTAGACCGCCTTCCATACCGCGTCGTTTGCGTAATAGTCGCGCGGCGTTTCCTTGTTCTTACGAACGCCCTGGCAGGGGTTCTCTCTGTTGGTCAAACCCCATTCGCGCGCAATATTGAAGACGTGAGACAGTAAGGCGATTTCTCTGTTGGCTCTGGTTTTCGCGGATCGCTTATCGCGATAGGCAGCAATCATCGATGGCGTAATCGCATCCACCGGTATCTCGTCAAAAACTGGCCTTAGCTGCCTCAATTCGGCCTTGTTGTCCTTCTGAGTGCGCTCCGACTTTTTCGGGATGATGTCGCGCATGTACCTATGGGTCTTCCTTGGGCGCATTTCATCTCACTCGCGACAAATCAAAGTTCCAGGTGGGGACTTCAGCGGGCGGGTTGCTTTGCCCGCCATCGCCGGCAGGCTTTCCGATTGTTGAGTGGGGTGTTTAGAGTTGTTGCAGGATTCGCTGGCCGATCCAGCGGACGACGGTGACTGCCTTGCTGTTACCGATCGCCTTGTAGCGTGGGCCGTCTGGGCATTCGCTGGCAGGCTTGCCGCGCCAGGGGATTAGGGTGTAGTCCTCGGGCATGCCTTGGAGGCGTTCGCACTCGCGTGGGGTGGAGCGCCGAATACTGGAATTCGCGAGGATATGTGGTGTGCCGCCTGGGTCTGGTGCGTGATCGCCTGCTTGTAGGGTATGAGTATTCGCACCGCCCAGGGCCTGGTATCGGAGAGGGCTCCAGTCATGTCTGTGAACGTCCTGATTCACGTATGCGACACTGTGCTATCTCACTAGGGAATGGAATGTTTACAAATGGTCCAATTGTTAGCGGTGTCCGGAAGCATTCGCGCAGCATCTTCTAACTCTGCACTGCTACGTGCGGCTGAGGTGTTGAGCCCTGAGGGGGTGTCGATCAAGCACTATCTGGCGGTTGGTCAATTGCCGCACTTCGATCCGGACCTGGCTGATGATCCGCCGCAGAGCGTCAGAGAGTTACGGGCTTTGGTGGGTAAGGTAGATGGCATCCTTATTTCGTGCCCTGAGTATGCTCGTGGAATACCTGGTTCTTTCAAGAATGCCTTAGATTGGCTTGTGGCCAGCCATGAATTTCCTGGTAAGCCGGTTGCACTGTTTAACGCTTCACCTCGTGCGAGTCATGCCCAAGCGGCACTTCGTTTGGTGCTGAACACCATGTCCGCAATAGTTGTCGAGCCTGCGTCGATAACTGTGAATCTGCTCGCAAAGGGAATGAATGAGGCGGACATCGCAGGGAGCCCTGAGATCAGTAAGCAGATCGTCTCGGCATTGGTTGCATTCAAGAGCCACATTGAGGTCATGTAGGAATCGCGAAGGTGAGCGAATGAACAGGCCTGTGCCTCCCCTCTCACTGCTTGAGCTAACCGATTTGTCCGACTTCGGTACCCTACGCATCAATCTGCCGGCAGCTACCAGCGGCTGGCTGCTCAGGGTGACCCGCATCACCCCGAACCAGAACAACAACAAAATTGCCGACATCATGCAGATCGCGGGTTTCACCGAGGTCATCGATGCAAAGCTGCGCTACCCGAACACCGGGCTGCTCTACATCGAGTTCTCGGCCGAGCAGTTCCGTAGCATCCCAGCCGTCACAGTGGAGACCAAGCTGAAGAGGGTCCTTGTGCCGGCCAACTACAACCCTGTGGCTAGGACCTACTCCGGTATCTGGGACGGTAGCTTCAAGTTGGCCTGGACTGACAACCCAACCTGGATGACCTACGACATCACTGTCAGTGACCGCTTCGGTCTAGGCCGCCGCATCAAGCCGTGGATGGTGGACAAGTGGGAGCTCTACCGGATCTCCCAGTATTGCGACCAACTGGTACCGGACGGAATCCGCCTACGCCGGTTCGATTCCGACCTCGGCCTCCACCCTTGAAAACCCCGTAGATTAACGTCTACGGGGTTTTTTATTGCCTGGGATTTGGGCAATCACTTCCGCAATTCGTTTGTTTTTAGCATCGAACTGACAGAGTCCTTTCGCTCCATTGGGTACGAGTTGATGGTGGAGATTGGCTAATACACTTGCTGTTTTGCGATGAGCTGCTTTGAGCCCTAGTCAAAGCGGAATTCAAGCTAGGTTCTTAGGAACGACCGCTTTCGGTTAAAAACAGCCGATCACAACGTACCGCTTTGCGTGGACTTATTACTGTTCTGTAGTCCTCCACTTAAGTGGAGGAAATAATCATGAGCGGATGAAAGGCGCTGTATGCGACAGCCATTTGCCGAGGGTATGGAAAAGTGCTTTCGACGGACGGGTTTGTTTGTCATTTTTCAAGCTCGCGTGCTCGACTTCAATGTCACCGAGTGCTTTGCGGCCTGCAACGCTTGCATCAGATTGGCCAGTGACTCTGTCGGGACTTGCCCTTGTCGAGTGATGCTGTGAAATGCTGCGTTATACCTCAGCCGCTGCGGTGCAATTACACGCAACATGCCACGTGCTACCCAGATATCGGCGTAGTGGGTCGGTAGGTAGCCGATGCAGGTGCCGGAAGCGATCAGTGTGGCAATGGCTTCCATGGAGAAAGCGCTTACCGAGTTGCCGAAGCGCAATTTGTGCGGCCGGCGGCTTTCGAGCATGTAGCCACGGTCTACGTAATCTGCGGCACCGATCTCCTCGTCCGTAAAATGCTCGTCGGGACGTGCAAAGAAAGGATGACCACGCCCGCAATACAGGTTTTGTTCTTCCTCGAACAACGCTTGGTAATGCAGGCCTGAGAGCTGGTGGTTAAAACAACCGATGGCGAGGTGCAGACGCCCTTCGAGCACGGCTTGCTCAAGCTCGTCAGCACGCATTACTTGCAGGTCGATGCGGGTACTGGGCGAAACCAGGCGAAAGGAAGCGAGGGCCTGCGGCAGCGGTGCCTGGTCGAGTGAAAGCAGGTTATCGACGCTGCCTATCTGCAAGAACTCTGGATACTTTTCGTTAAGCATGACTACCCGCCGATGAAAGCGGTCGATATCAGCATACAGTTCCTGCGCCGCCGCATAAGTTTGGGCGCCTTGTTCGGAAAGTTGAAAGCCGCTCTTGCCACGACGGCAGAGGGAGTAGCCGAGGCGAATTTCCAGATCTCGCACCAATGTGCTCAAGCGAGGCAGGCTGGTATTTAAGCGTACCTGCGCGGCAGTGAAGCCTCCAGCCTCGACGATGGTGCAAAAGATGCGCAGTTTGCGCAGATCCACGTCTGAGAGATTAGTGAGCATCAAAACCTCCGATGCAGAGACACAAACGCTATAGGGACAGCCCTTATACCAGCAAATTTACCTTGCGAATCAATGCGACTGAACTGCACCGAAAGAGGCCGTTTTTTAGTTGCGATTTCGAGTAAGTCAGGTTCCGTACTGCAGGATTTACCAGCCATTTTTTTCTTCCGATACTCGCGGTGCTGCTGGTCGGCAGTGTTGCGGCGAGGGGAGCCACTGCCGCGGCCCACACAAGCAAAACTTCACCCAGAACAAAAATAACGATTACGGAGTGCGGTATGGCAACTCAACGAAGTAGCGGATCGAGCAGGCCCGCCATTGAAGCTCGCTCAATCGATTATGTGCCTCGTGCAGAGCGGCACGGGAAGGTCTGGCACCAAGGCCCGTTCTGGTTTACCGGCAACTTTGTGTTTCTCACCATGATGGTCGGCTTTGTTGGGCCAAGCATGGGGCTCAGCATAATGTGGAGCGTACTGGCGATTGTAATAGGTGCTGGCTTTGGCACCGTGTTCATGGCCTTGCACGCCAACCAGGGCCCCAAGATGGGCTTGCCGCAGATGATTCAGTCTCGTGCGCAATTCGGTAGCCGCGGTGCCATTGTGCCGTTTGCGGCGACCATCTTTGTTTACATCGGTTTTATAGTATTCGGCGTCATTTTGGTCACTCAGGCCATACAGCTGGTTCTGCCGGGCTCGACGTGGTTCTGGTACCCCATGTTGATTGCGATCAGCATCGTGATTGCACTGGTGGGATATGACCTGTTGCACTTTGTGCAACGTTGGCTCACGTATCTGCTAATTGCCGTGTTTGGCATCGTGACGTTGATGGCTGTTACTGCACTGCCAGCGGCAGCTCCAATACCGGTGAACTCGGGTTGGAACACCACTGCGTTTCTCGTGCAGTTGTCACTTGCTGCTGGGTACAACATCAGCTATTCGGTGTATGTCTCCGATTATTCGCGCTACCTGCCTCAAGACTCGTCCAGCCCCCGGCTGATCTTCTGGACGTACTTGGGCGCGACTGCGTCGGCGATATGGCTGATGTCGCTGGGGGCGGTGTTGTCCAGCTATATACCGGGCGCCGATGGCATTGTTTCGCTGGTGCAAACCGGTAATTATCTCTTCCCTGGCTTTGGCATATTCGTCGCGTTGGTGGGGGCCGTCGCGCAGTTGTCGGTCACCGGCATAAATAGCTATGGCGCCATGCTCACTGGAATCAGCGCGGTGGACGGCTTCCGTCCGGTACGCCCCGGTGTCCGCGTGAGAGTGATCGGCCTGAGTGTAGTGGGCCTGCTGTCACTGGTGATCGCTTTGGCGCTACCGGATGCCTATATGGCCAGCTTCAATGGCTTTGTACTGCTCATGCTGTACTTCCTCATCCCATGGACGGCGGTCAATCTCGTCGACTTTTATGCGATTCGCAAAGGCGAATACGCCATCGCCGAAATATTCAATCCGCACGGCGTATATGGCCGCTGGGCCTGGCGGGGTGTACTGGCCTATCTGGTTGGTTTTGTTGCAATGGTGCCGTTCTTCTCTCTTCCGTTTTTCGTTGGCCCGGTAGCTGCGGCACTGGGCGGTGCGGATATCGCATTCATCCCCGGCTTGTTGATTTCCGGCGGCCTGTATTTCGGGTTGGCGCGCAACCTCGAACGCTCATCGGAGATCGCAGCGCAACGCCAAAGTCAGCTCGTGCTTGAAGGTATTGCCGGCTGAACACTCACCGATAAACGACCATCAGAAAAAGGTTTTTAGATGATCAGCAAATGCGAAAAAACAGTCGCTATTGTGCAAATGCCTGCGGCTCTTCTTGATCGAGCCGAATCGATGCGCCTGGCAGCCGAACATATCAACAGTGCTGCGCTCAAGGAGGCGCAACTCGTGGTATTCCCGGAAACGTGGTTGAGCTGTTACCCCGCATGGATATTTGGAATGGCGGGCTGGGACGATGCGCAAGCCAAGTTCTGGTACGCCAAGCTACTGGCGGACAGCCCGGTTATTGGCCAGCCTGACGACATGGACGATGACCTTGCGGTGCTTCGCGAGGCTGCGCGTGTTAACGCAGTCACCGTGGTGATGGGTATGAACGAGCGCTCCCGGCGCCACGGCGGCTCGCTCTACAACTCTCTAGTCACTATTGGCCCGGAGGGGACAATTTTGAATGTGCACCGCAAACTGACGCCGACCCACACCGAACGCACGGTATGGGCCAACGGAGATGCCGCAGGTCTACGGGTGGTCGATACCGCGGTTGGTCGCGTGGGAGGGCTGGTGTGCTGGGAGCACTGGCACCCGCTGGCGCGCCAGGCCCTGCATGCACAAGACGAACAGATTCATGTGGCGGCATGGCCGGACATGACGGAAATGCACCATGTTGCTGCCCGTTCCTATGCCTTCGAAGGGCGCTGTTTTGTGCTTTGCGCTGGCCAGTACCTGAACGTTGCTGATGTGCCAGCCGAGTTACTGACGGCTTACCGCCTTGGGGTTGGCGGCAACGGACTGGAGGAGCGTTTACTGTTCAATGGTGGATCTGGTGTGATCGCTCCAGATGGTTCCTGGGTGACGGCACCGCTCTTTGGGGAACCTGGAATTGTCCTGGCAACCATCGACCTTGCGCAGATCGATGCCCAGCACCATGACCTCGATGTGGCAGGTCATTACTTGCGCACGGATGTCTTCGAGCTCTCGATTGATCGACGCGTACGTACCGGTTTAACGCTGCGCGACGACTGAATATCTCCTCAACCCTATATTCCGGGTGGCCGTGCATAGGCCGGCCCGGAATCATCAAGGCTAACTCATGGTTCATGTACTTTTGGCTACAGCGCTCTTATCCATCATGTTGGGTGCACTCTCCGGCTTTGCCGTTCTGGCTTCCGTCGACTACCCAGCCAAGCTCCGTGCCCTAGGTGTGGTCAACCCGATGCGCGTGCGGCAGGCGCATCTGGACTGGATCATCATGGGGACGGTGATGGCGGTCACCGCGCTTGCCAATCCTCAGCTTCCCGACTGGGTCGTTGCGTTGGTGATGTTTGGTGGCGTGGTCAATCCGCTGACGTTTGTGCCCATGGCGTTCTCCACTACGGTGGAGACCACCAAGGCATTTCAATGGGTGTCTTTTGTGTCGTTTGTTTCGTTGAGTGTGGGACTGATCGCGGCGGCGGCTTATTTTATCTTTGGTTGAGTCATCAACACCGATAGCCGGCTAGACCTGTTTTACCGCCTCCTGCTTTTGATCAAACCAACGGGCCGCTCAAGCACGAAAAGCGCGGCACTCTCCTTTGGGGAATCCTCGCGCTTGATGGCCGAACACTAAGCAAAGGGCGCACTTACAGGTGGAAATCCCCCGCAGCCTCCGGCTGGTAAAGCACTTTCCTGATTTCAATCCGGCGGGTGCGATCAGAGATTCGCCAGTCGATGGTGTCCCCCTCCTGATAGCCAAGGATGGCGGCGCCTATATCGGAATACACCGAATGCTTCCCTGCGGTGCTGTCCGCGTCTTCAGGGTAGACCAAGGCCACTTCGATCTCTTCGTCGTCCAGTTGTAGCAAGGCCCTGGAGTTCATCGTGATGACGTTGCGCGCCACCTGCTGGGGCTTGACGACAATGGCTCGCTCAAGCTCATGTTCGAGTTCAACAATCGTCGGGCCTTGCTCGAACACGATCAGGCTCTCGAGCCTGGCCTTGTCGATTTCAGTGATGTAGATCTCAGTGGAGTCGACAACGGTACCTTTGCGCAAGAACTGGAGATAGCGCTCGGCCGTCATGGAAAATGATTTCAATGTCGGCGTTTCGCTTTCAAGCACAAAGCCGCTGCGCTGAAAGGCTTTCAGCGAGCGCGTATTGTCCGGGTGGATCTTGGCGATGAGTTTCTCGGCCCGCATGTCGAGGAAGGCCAGTTTCATGCCTTCGCGGATGGTGCGGGCGCCCAGGTTCCGGCCCCATTTGTCGCTGTCTCCGATGACCAGGACTATCTCGCAATTGGAGCCGGTCTTGACCAGACGGACAAAGCCCACCGGGGCGTCATGCCGGTCATAGGCCATGAAGAACCGGCCGTCCCGGTTGAATAGATGGGTCAGGATCGGCAATTGAGTCCGATCGATGACTTGTTCGATGGAGCGGGAGACGTGACGCGAATCGCTCAGAAAGCAGGTAACGCGCTCATCCTCCAACCAATCCATCAATGTCAGCGCGTGCGCCCGAGTAATTTCAGGGCACAGTGTAATGAAAGGCTTGTTCATCTTGACCACACTTATCTGTAAAGAATGGAAGCCTTTCATGGCTATGGTCATGACGGTTCTTCGGCAACCGCGCATTTTAAGATATACCGCGAGGAATGGCGAACATCCCGGCGTGTTCGAGGAAACCATCGTTCTGCCCCAGGATCCGGTCCAGAGGTTCGCCGCAGGCTGCTCCATCAAATGTATGTGGATGTCCGGGCATGACCGGGCGTAACAGTTTCAGTGCTTTGGATCATGTGGCCGAACTCGCTTTTGGGGCGGTTTCGAGAGTTTCGGCCCGCCAAGGCCCGTCTGGCGGCGTTTCAGCGCAGTGAACCTAAAGATGCCCGGCCGGGCCAATCTATTCGTGAAACGTTTATTTTCCGTTGGCTGCAATAAAATCTTGAAAGCTTTTGATAAAGGCTTTTCTTGTGCCAGGTAGTATTTTTTTTAGAGCCAGAAAATAAAGATAGATAGGCGTCGCGTCCCCAGTGCCTTCCTCTATCCAGCACTCTTCTGTTGCAAAGCAAAAAAGTACACAGCGTATGAGGTTCGCAAAGTCTTCATCTGATTTACGGTGCTGTTGCTCTACCGTCCAGAGTTCTAGCGCAAGCCTTTTCCGGAGATCCCCATCGCTTTCTATAGGTTCTCGCTGGATGCTTTTTTCGATATATGGAATCAGAACTTTCAACTTAGGGGTGGAAACGCTAGCAAGTACACCGCCGTCGATCAGACTGAGCAAATAGCGTGCGTACTGACGTGTTATTTTACCGAAAGGCACGTTTGCTTCAAGTAACGCCTGTTCAAGGTAATCGAACTCTTGAACCTCCAGGCTATCAATCATCATACAGCTCCATCTTTTACTCTTATCCTGCAGCAGCAATCGGCCGAAAGCGGTCAGTGCAGATTCAGGTAGGGGTTCGAGTTCCTATTCTCCCTACCCTGGTTGCATTTGGCGAGCTGGTTGTTGGGGGGGGCGAGGCCCTGGGCTGGTAAGCTGATAGCTAAGAACAACTACTCATCACAGAGGGCAATGACCCGCAGATGGCCGCCCCTGCGCATCGTGCAGCTCGTGCGCCGTCGATGTTGGTTAGAATGGCGTGTTGAAGTCTACTGCTCGCAAGGAAACCCAATGAGCACTGAAAAGCCAGAGCCTTTGCTCATCCTTCAAAGGTTTCTAGATAATGTTTATGTGAAGGCTTCGAAAAGCCAGAATGTTTTACTCAAAAGAAACCATGGCCACTACACATACGCGAATGGAATACTCTTCGTCTACGTGACGATCTTCCCTAAAGAGGTTGAGCTTGTTTTTGAAAGCAAGCAGGTAGGTAACGGGGTTTTTAGTATTGTTTTGGATATGTGCATGTCCAGTGGAGAAGTACTGGCTGGCAACCTGCTGTCTCTGAATGGGAGATGCGAGGAGATCAGCACGGCATTAGCCTCGCAAGAAGACTGGGTGTTGGCCCTGTTGTTAAAGTGCTTGGGCAACTGAGTCTTTTTCCAGAGCGTGGACACCGCAGGCGTTCCGGTTTGCCGGTTCGCGTGCGCCGAGTTTATGCAGTGACCGCTTCTGGCTGTGGATTCAACCGGTCGATGCAACAGATTGGCTAAATCGTTCGGCGGGTGCTTCGTAGTCTAGTGTTTTCCGAGGGCGGCTATTTAGCTGCCTTGCAACTTCATTGAGCGTGGCTCGCGTGCGAGGGCGGCGACTCGGTCTTTGCCCCGGCGATTTACTGGTTTTAAGCCAGCAAGGGCGGGTCTTTACCCGCCCCAGTGGTTTAGTTACGCACGAACGCCAGTAGATCAGCGTTAATCGTATCGGCGTTAGTTGTCGGCATTCCGTGGGGGAAGCCGGGGTAGATTTTCAGGGTGCTGTTTTGCAGAAGTCTGGCGGACAGAACTCCGGCATTTTCATAGGGCACGATCTGGTCATCGTCCCCGTGCATCACCAGTACGGGGATCTTTATGCTCTTCAAATCCTCGGTGAAGTCGGTCTGAGAAAACGCCACGATCCCGTCATAGTGTGCCTTTGCATAGGCGGCAGCTACTCGGCGCCCGCCATGCAGGGCGAAGTCCGTGACGGTAGTACCCTGGCGCGCGAGGCCTATTTCGTTGAGTTTGCGCGTGACATCCGCACCGTCGCCAGGATGCCGGTCATGGTCAACGGGGGAGTGCGCCGACGGCCGATCGCTGAAATGGCCGCCCAAAGTGGCATGGATATGGTGGGGATCGGCGCGGCGTTGACCTCCGATCCGAGCGTGTCGCCGTTGCGTGCGCTGGTGCTGCAACAACTCGCCATGGCCTTTCGCCCCCGCCAATATCGACGTTGGGTAGAGAAGCGTTCGATGTGAGTCGATACCTGGCAAACCTACCGCTCATTATTTGGGCGAGAAAGTCACTTTGACCGGATTGTCGTGTTTGTAGGTTGCCGATGATGGCCCGTAGTCGAGGTTGAAGCCTGGCAGCCAGGCCCTGAGTTCAGTATCTGAAATCCATTCGAGCTGGAGCTGGCTTGCGGCCGTATTGGCGTCGAACTGAGCTAAGGCTTGCACCGCAGATTGGCAGGCTGCCGATACGCCGGATTCCAGTACCGAGACCTGGAGCTTCTCGCTCCAAGTGATGGATCCGCTTTGCGGGCACTGGCGTACTTGCACATGATATTTCCCGCTGGGTGAAGGCAGGTCGTAGACAATTTTGTTGGGGCCGCATGCGGCCAGCAAGGCGGATGAGAAAATCAGGGCGGGGACACGTTTATTCATAGCAGCGTTCCAATTGCCAGGAGGGGCAAGTGGGCAGTCGGCCGGCCTGCACCGGGGGCGTGCCGAATTCAGGCAAACAGGCCCCGAGCGCATGCTCGACACGGTATTCGATGAGACGCCCATACCCCCGGACTTGTCTTACTTGGCCAGTGACAACGGCACGCCCCAGATGGGATCTTCCATGCCTTGCTTGCCCAGCGGCGTGATTTGCATGGGCTGGAGCCTGGACAGCAACTGCCGGTGCTTCTCGCTCAGGTTGCGCTGCTCGATGAGATTCTGCGTAAAGCTCATGGGCGCCGGCCAGGTATAGACGGTCAGGTTGTCGAGAGGGCACTCGATTTTCTTCGGGTCGATCGCCCGGCACTTCGACTGCTGGTACTTGTAGCCAGGGGTCTTCAGGTGCATGCGTGGGGCCAGCAGCAATTGGCCGCCCTGGATGGTGAAACTGGCAAGCGCCTTGTCGACCGGCAGGCGTGCCTGGACCTTGATCGCGGGAACGTCGCGAGAATCGGTCTGTTGGTAATAGCCGCCCGGGGAGAGCGCCGTCGTCTGGGTATATTGCTGTTCACCCCAGCTCACGCAGGCACCCGAAGCCCTGAGCACGGCGGTACAGACACCTTCGGTCTTGGTCTCGCTGCCATAGGTCGCGTCCTTCCAGACCTCTTCCCTGTAGTACTCGCGATACAGCTCGGGGGACAGGTAGGCAGTCCCGTTGGCGCCATGGCCCGAACCGGGTGGGCCGCTGCGGGCGCCGACCTGGTCGAGCAAGCCGTGGATCTGGTAGTCGTCGCCGCCGGTCAGCAAGTATTTGCCTGGTGGCAGGATGTGCACCTCGAAGGCCTTGAACAGATAGGTTTCACCAGGCGGCCTCTGCAGCGCGTTGGTCTGGAACTTGCGGCCGAAGGTCACCTTCGGATCCTTCTCGTATTCCCAGATCACCGTCGGCGTCCATTGAGTCATGGTCAGCGCATCGCTCAGCGACTTGTGCGGCATCACGTCCGCCACCAGCACCACCGCCATGTTCGCCTTGAGTGCTGCGTCCACCTGGTCCAACAGCTGCGCGTAGCGCGGATCGTCCATGCTGCCGTAGGCACCCGAATCGAGATCGGAGACGCAACCGGAGAGGGAAAGAGCGAGGAGCAACGCGGCGGGTAGGGCAGAGCGCTGCCGGAACAGTTTCATGTATCAATCCTTGATGGGCGTTGGCGGGAGGTGTTGAACATCAATATTAATGGTTTGAGGGTAGAGCGCAATATTTAGGAAGGCCGGTCCGATGGCATGCGCAAAGAGCAAGAATACGCTGTGATTCACCTCACATATCGAACTCTGAACGCTGTGCGAATTCGACTTCGCAGGCCCATAACGACCTGCGCAGGTAGAGGCAGGGAGGGGCCGAATTGCTGTCCGTTTCTCTGGCAGAACCCGGATCCTCTGCTAGTTTTTTTCAACGATCAATCTTGCCGCAAAAGATTCGCTCGCCAAAAAAACACTCAAGCAAGGAAGCAGCCGCATGAAGAAAGCCCCCGTATTCATCAGTGGCTTGATTGCTACGTCAGTGATGCTCGCCGCGATGCTTGTGCAGGCGCAAACCTCGCCGATGGCGCAGGTCTCCGGGCCTGAAGCCGATGTGAAGGTAACGCAATCTTACGTACGGATGATGGCGCGGGAAGCGTATTTCTGGGGTTGGCCGATGGCCAATATCTTCAACCGTCGGCAGAAGTTCAAGGACCTGCCGGAGCCGGGACTGATGGGCGGTATCGTGCCCGTAGCACCGATCAACCATCTGTCGATGCTCACCGATTACATTTCCCCTGGCGAGCGGCTGGTGGCCTGCCCGAACCAGGATGTGGTCTACGGTGCGGGCAGCATTGCCCTGGATATCGAGCCTGTGGTGATTCAGGTGCCGGACTTCGGCGACCGTTTCTGGGTGTATCAACTGGTGGACCTGCGCTCCGACAGCTTCGCCGAACTGGGCAAGATGTACGGTACCAAGCCGGGCTTCTATCTACTGGTGGGGCCGGACTGGAACGGCAAGGTACCGGAAGGCATTGCCCAGGTGTTTCGCGCCAAGACCAACACCGGTTTCGTGATCCCGCGGGTATTCCAGGACGATACCGCCGAAGATCGCAAGGCCATTCAGCCCTATCTGTCAGGCATCGATATGTACCCGCTGTCCAAGTACGACGGCAAACTCAAGCAGCGTGACTGGAGCAAGTCGCCGAAATTCCCTGCCGAGGCATCGGGAGACGAGGAGACCCGCTGGGTGCTCCCGGAAAAGTTCTTTGATGAACTGCCGGCGATTCTCAAGGACGCCAGGCCGCTACCGGGTGAAGAGGCGCGCTATGCGCAATTGGCGGTGCTGGCGCAAATCGCCCAGCGCGACCCCGAGCTGAAAAAAGCCATGATCGACGAAGCGCAAAAGGCTGACAGCGAGGTGGTCAAGCCGCTGTTGCAGTTTCGCAACTACGGCCAGCAGTTGCCGCATCACTGGAGCACCATCAGCAACGGCGCGGCGTTTGGTACCGATTACTTCCTGCGCACGGCAGTCGCCCGGTCGAATATCTTCGTCAACAAGCAGATCGAGACCAAGTATTTCTACCAGGACCTGGACGAGACCGGTGCTCGGCTCAATGGCGCCCAGCGCTATAGCGTGACCTTCCCCAAAGGTGCGCTGCCGCCGGTCAAGGGCTTCTGGTCGTTGACGCTGTACAACCAACAGCATTTCTTCGCCGAAAACCCGTTGGGACGCTATTCCCTCGGCACCAAGAACAAAGCGCTCAAGAGCAATGCCGATGGCTCGCTGACACTCTATGTGCAAAGCGACTCGCCGGGCGCGGACAAGGAAAGCAACTGGCTCCCCGCGCCCCAGGGCGCCGACTTCTCGCTATACGTTCGCGCCTACTGGCCGGAAGCCGCTGCGATGAACGGCCAGTGGACACCACCGGCGGTGGTCAAGGTCAACTGAACCGATTTTCCAACTGCGTTTCATAAGGACAGCCCATGAACCGTTTGCGCACTTCCCTGACGGCCCTGGCCGCAGCCATTACCCTGAGCGGCCTGGCCAATGCTGCGACGCGTTATGAGGAACTGGCCAACCAGCCCTTTGAAAAGGGCTTCCCGACTGAGACAGCTGCACGCACCCTGATCGATGAGCTGGTGTTCCAGCGCGCTGTGCAGTCGTACCTGTGGGCCTTGCCGGCGATCAACATCTGGTCGATGAAGGAGGCTTCGGAGAAGGAGTTCGGCGCCGGCTACAACATCCTGCCCACCTGGAAAAAGCGCATCAATGCCAAGACGCTGGTGACCACGCCGAACTCCGATCTGGTCTACGCCATGAGTTATCTGGACCTGCAGAAGTACGGCCCCCTGGTGGTCGAAGCACCGCCCGGTGTACAGGGCATGTTCGACGATTTTTTCCAGCGCCCGATCGTTGGCCCGACCATCGACGGCAAGACCTGGCGCGGCGACGTCGGCCTGGCCGGCCCTGACAAGGGCAAGGGCGGCACCTACGTGCTGTTGCCGCCGGACTACAAGGGGCCGGAGCCGACCGAGGGATACGTCTATCGTTCGCGCACCAACAACGTGTTCCTGTTCTGGCGCACCTTTTTCAAGGATCCGAAAGACCTCAGCGTGCCGGTGGCTGAAGTCGAGCGCACCAAGATCTATCCGCTGGGCAAAAAGGATGAGGCGCTGCCGATGCAATTCCCCGATGCCACCGGCGCACCGATCAACATGCTGTTTCCCGAGGATGGTCGCTATTTCGACATGCTGTCGCGCTTCATTGACGCCGAAGCGGTGGACCCGGCAGACATGGACATGCGTGGCTTCCTGCACACCTTGGGCATCGAGAAGGGCAAGCCCTTCGCTCCGGATGCGCAAAGGCGCAAATTGCTCGATGAAGCGGCGCGCACCGCGTTCAAGATGAGCAAGGTGGTGACCAGCCATTTGCTGCTCAAGGAACCGGGCGGCTTGTACTACAAAGATCGGCAATACGTGAATACCTTCGCCGGGGAGAACACCGAGTTTCAGTCCAGTGGCAGCTTCACCAATCTTGAGCAGCGGGTGGCGTTCTTCACTTCGGCCTACTCGGACAGCCCCGGCATGGTCATGAACATGGTCGGTGCCGGTGCCAAGTATCCCGCGACCACCCGTGATGCCGACGGCAAGTTCCTCGACGGTGCCCAGACCTACAAGCTCAACCTGCCGGCAAATGTACCTGCGGCGTTGTTCTGGTCGGTGACCGCCTACGACAACCTGACCGCCTCGGGCCTGGACAACGGCCAGCCGTTCCCGTCTCTCAATCAGATGGATAAGCCGGTGCAGAACAGCGACGGCTCCACCGATATCTACTTTGGCCCGAAATCTCCGGGCGAGGGCAAGAACTGGATCAAGACCGTACCGGACAAGGGCTTCCTGGTGATCGTGCGGCTTTACGGGCCCAAGCAGGCATTCTTTGACCAGAGCTGGAAACCGAGTGATTTGCTCAAGCAGTGATGAGTGTGCTCGTGTCGTGCCCCATAAGACGGCCAATGCGAACAACGCTTTTCGAAGGGTAGCCGGTGTGCGGTACGTTGAACCCTCTGCGCGATAGCGTTGAGCATTCATTAATAGCCGTCAGGTATGTCTGAATCAGGCTAAATGGTGCCCACTTCATTAGGTGGACACCATTTCCCTGAACGTTGGGATCAGGCCGGACGATTACAGCCATAGTGACTGTCGACCCGTGGGTGAGATTTGCACAGAGCGGGGAGTTCGCTCACTGCCCCTTTATATTGATTGTCACCTGTAATCCCAGTGGGCCAGGCCTGTCGCAGATCAATGTCATGCTGCCGATGGGATGACGCTCCAGCAATTGAAGCAGTTGCGTCGGTCGCAGACCTACTCGCACATGTGCCAGCAACTCGCGAGTGTGCTGAGACAGCGCTTGTAGCAGGGTGGCGGGATCATCAACCTGCAGATGCAGCCATTTGCGCGGCGCCGCGATATCCGGCAAATCGAAGCCGTCGACGCCTGTCTGGAACAGCTCCCCACCCTCGCTGTGAACGGAGGACGCAGCAGGTGAAATACCCAGGCCCTGCAGTAGCAATTTAAGCCTGGCAGCCTCGCCGGCAATGCCTGCGGCATTCATGGCAGAGAATGCGTAATTGACGCGCTTGCTCGGGGACTGCAATACGGCTTGCTCAAGAAAGGCCGTACGCTTGGGTGCTATCTCCCAAACCAGGGTGTTTTCAGTTTCGCAAGGCTGCATGGACTGCCTTTGAGCGGCAGCCTGATAAAACGGATGCTCACTCAGGGGCTGCATGACCTCGGACAGCCGAGTGGCCAACCCGGTATCAAGAAAGCTCAGATACGCCTCGAAGGTCTGGTTGGACTTCGCGTCAGGCCAGCACCCGCAAAAAGCCCTGAGTGCGTCACGGGCTGCCGAGTCGAATGCCTGCGGCAGGATCATCGTCCCCAGATCCCGGGATCGCCCGCTGTCGCTCAACAGCGCGGCGTAGTCCATCAGCAACTCGCCCTGGTCGACCCATTGAATACCGTGGTCACGACCACGGCGTTGCCACCGACTGCGTTGCTGCTCATCGTGAGAGAACAGCAGGGCTGTCGTCTGTCCCGGAATGCATTGCGCCAGGAAGTCTTCAGTGGTCATCAGTTGAATGCCATCAACGGCATCAATCAGTACCTTGTCGTGCACCAACGCCACCGGTTCCCAAGGGAAGTCCCGATCCTGCAACGCGCGCTTGAAGGGCACTGATCGCGGCGTACTGTAATCCCAACCGATAAAGTAGAGTTTCTTGCGAACAGTCATGCCGGGCTCACTGTGGTTTCTGGAAGTAAAAAGTTTGCGTATCGCCGATACGGCCTGCGGTCAAAGCACCGCTATGGGGGCTGTAGTAATTGCCCGAGACCACCTTTCCGCTACTTGGATTGACCAACGTGCAGTCGGCCCCCAGCCAGGTCATCAGGGTCAAACCATGCCTTTCGCCCAAGCTCAGGAACTCTTCCACGGTGTAGTGCTTGTAGTGCCACGCGTAGGGGTTTTTGCTCAGGTCCACAACCTGTGAGTTGGGTGCGGAGATAATCAATCGGCCGCCGGGCTTCAATGCATGGACCATCAGCCCAAAGAACGCTTCGCCCTGCTCGACGTGCTCGATGGACTCGATCGACACAATGAAATCAAAGTGGTTGGCTGGCAGTGAAAACGGAAAAAATTTCTGGCTGAACAGTACGTTCAAATCGACATAATTGCGGTTAGCCAGGTCAATGGACTCGGCCGAGCCGTCGATGCCGTGCATGAAGCAGGGCAGGGATTGCGCCAGCAGATGAGTGCCATAGCCATTGCCGCAAAAGATATCGGCGCCCAGCAGCGGCCCCGGCAGGTCGGCGAGGACCTCGCGTGCGAATTCATAGCGAGCGATGGCATCGGGCGGGAGTGCATCCGGGTGCAATGCGGTGAGTCGTTCACCACTGTCCAACCTAAAATCTCTATCAAGCAATCCCATAAATACCTCGGCACTAAATGCCCGGACTCCAGGCACCGTAAATAAATGATTAGTACGTGAACACCCTGGGGCCTAGGGGGCTCAACTTGTCATAAAAACTGTTGCCAGGTAACTGTCGCCCACGTACAGCTCCCAACAATAATTTGCAGTGTTCGCCCGCTACCGTGCCGGGCAAGGCGACACTGGCCAAGCCAACCTTGGGTCTTGCGAGCCACCCCTGCGCTGTCCGGGGTGACTGCAGATTGATCAGCCGGTAGCCCGCCATTTGAACCTGCGGGAGTAGCTCGTGGCAGCGTAATTCGCCGCCCTGCCATCGAGCACGACCCCTACACGTTTTTCGGCAGGCGGATAGTGCTGTAGCAGTGGCGACAGGTCAAATTTGGAATGGTTGTTCGATGCCACGCGAGCTATACCGCCCAGTAGATCATCTGGTGCCGCCGCTATGGAGGTTGGCCATGGGCCAGGAGCAGACCCCTGGCCCGGCGTGGCTCTGGCCACCCGGGGCGGGTCAAGGAGGGTCAGGCTTCTGGCTTGAGCTTTATGCCGGCGCATCGGCCTCGAGTCAGCAGGTAGTCCACTTGCCTGGCGCGGTTGATGGCGACGCGGATTTCGCAGCTGGCTGAGTTGGTCACGTCGCCCCAGTATTCAGCGTGTACCAGTTGGCCATTCTGTGGGCCGGTGTAGGTGCCGAGCGCTTCGCGTGAGGTGTACGAGGTGTCGCGTTTATAGATCAGTACCACCCAGTCCTTTTCGGGGGCGGTGGCGACTTGGTTGGGGACGCCAAAGTGCTCGATCGCCTCGCCAACCGGGCGGTTCTTCCAGTAGTTGCGAGCCTGGGCTTCGGGCAGGGTCGGAATGGCCGAGCATCCGCTGAGCAGGATGGCGGCTATTCCCAGTGCGAGCAGTCTTTTCATCGCACGTTCTCCATAAATAGTGCGTTCATTTGGCGGGCATCTGATCGAATGCCTGGTCGACGATCTTCAGGATGGCCGTCTTGGTGTGCTCGTGATTCATTAACTGGAACAGCCCCGGAGCGGCCGAAATCATCTGCGAGGTAGGCATCTTGCCGAGCGGATACATCTGCTTCGCCTGGCGCTGCTCCGGATGACAGAGGAAGTCCCGGGTCTGGGCTATCCAGGGCTCGGGCTGCTTTTGCCATTGAGTGGAAACCTTCTTCGGGCGCAAGTCGTTGAAGAACTTGCTGTAGTTCTGCGCGCCGTTCAGGCGCACCCGGTTCTTCGCGCAGTCGACTTCGACGTCATACGCGGTCATCGTTGGCTTGCCGCCTTCTTCGTAGAGCTGATAGACGCCCAGCGAACGGACACCGCCCTTGCGCAGGAAGATGTTGGAAGGTTCACCGTCGACGATGAAGGCTTCGTTCTTGTTGAGGCTGCCCTGGTGATGAATCATCCAGAAGTCGCCGGCCGGGGCACTTTCCGCTTGTGCAGCCAGCGGGCTGCACAGCAGCAAGGCGGGCAGCCAGGGTCTGAGGGAGGTGAGCATAGGGCAACAATCCTTTGCTGTGGTGGGCACCTGGAGGCGGTGCTTGCGGGTGAAGAAAAATCAACTCAGTCCGTTGGCAAGACAGTGAGTGGCCAAGCTCAGGGGCTGTATCGGGCGATGGGCAGGGCGGACTCTGGTGAGTGGCTGCCATGACCAGAGGGCGCTCCTCGAGTTTTTTGTTCGTGGCAGCAGGTGGGCCGCTCAAGGGTAGAAATATAGGTGCGCCGGGCGTCGTGGGTCGATTAGGGCAAATGTGCTAATGGCGTATTGCCGCTATCGAGCAGAGCCGCGGAAACTGCGGCGGGCAGCTTCCCAGGGCAGGCCGCAGGAGGTCGATGGAGCGCTCAGGCCCGAGGGGGCCGGGTGAATTCAGGTAAAGGCCAGGGCCGCTCAGGGAGGGGGGCAGTGTGCTACGGCGGCCAAGGCTGTTGGGGGGGGCTGGATCAGTTTTCGGGTGCGATGATCGGGTCTTGAGCGGCTTCAGCCGCCAGCTTCAAGCGATCGGCCTTGCTGATGTAGGTGCACTTCTTCTTCGGTGCCAGTTTGGCACTGGCCTTCTTGGCGTTGGCCTTCAGCAGTTGGTTGATTTTCTTGCGGCGATTCATGTGTGCGACTCGGCGGGTAAGTTGCCGAATGATATCAGCTAAGGGGGGCAGGCCGGCCACCCGGGGTGAACCCTGGTGGCACAAGAGTGGGTGGCGGCCCTGTTTAGCTGGATCACCCGATCACTTCTTGCTGTTGCAGTCGATTACGCTGGCATCGGTGATGATGTTCTGGCTATCGGTGTACAGGGTGATGCTGCAGAAGTAATCGAGCACTGTCCGGTTTTCCTCATACCCGGTCTTGCGATAGACCGCTTCGCTCCCCACCGGCATCATGCCGCCGACTCCGCCACCGCCAATGCCTACCCAGGTCTCCTTCTGGCCGACGTACTCGACGCCGGTCTGCACGAAGACCTTCTCTGGCGTGGTATGGGTCTGCACCCGGTTCCACAGGTAGAAACCTCCACTGCCGTAGGAAGAAGGCCCCATGCCCTGGTCGGGCCTGCCGAACAGTTGAAACGCATTCTTGGCCGGCTGCCCCACCAGTTTCTGGGCGGCGATCTCGACGTCGTTGGGTTCGGTCTTGGCTGTTGGGATGGCACAGGCGCTGATGGTCAGAACCGTGAGGGCAAGGCATACGAGCTTGAGTGAAGGCATGACACAGATTCCTTGTGTTCCTGGATTTTCGGCAAAAGATAATCTGAAAAATATCGGCATGGCCAGTGCAAGATTGTGCTGAAGAGTCGCCGTGCGCTGATTTGCGCCGGCCATACAGGCGCGACAACACGCCACACTGGCGCAATCGCCGGCAGTGGTCTTTGCTGTCTCGGGCCCGGCGGCAGGGCGCGCGGACTGAGCCTGCGTCATGCCATACAGGGGGCCTGTGTCCGACTCTGGTGACAGAGCAGGGCACAGAACACTATCGAGGTCTCGACCAAGGAGGTCAGGTTGAAAAGGAAAATGCTGGCGGCTTCGCTGCTGCTGTGGATGTTTTCGCTGACGGCGCAAGCCGACTGCGCGGTGCTGGGGCCGGGAGAGGATCCGTGCGCTGGCCCGGTGCTCGGGCCTACGGTCTGCGAATGCCCTTGATGAATGTCCGTGCCCTCGTCAGGGGGCATGGGTGACTGGATGACTGACCAGGAGGTCGCAAATGAAAAAAGTGATGTTGGCGGTATTGCTGCTGTGGGGCTTCACCCTGACGGCCCAGGCTTCTTGCCCGGTGTTCGGCCCGTCCGAAGATCCGTGCAGCGGCCCGGTATTCGGTCCGTCCACCTGCGAATGCCCTTGAGCTAGTTGCCAATGGCAGGCCCGGCCCAGGTCGGGCCTGCTTCTGCCTTGGGCTTGATCGGCAGGTGCCGAAGGGCCTGTGGCCGGTTCTTCAAAGATGGGCAATCAGCTGCTGCCGATAGCCGTTTTCATCGGCTGGGGCGGGGTATCGGGTTTCATCGATCAGCGCGCGCAACTGCTGTGAATGGCTGGACTGCCTGAAGGCGACCTGGCACTTGGCAGCATCAAAAAAACCTCGTAGATGAGGCAGGACCAAGGGCAGCAACAGAGGTTCTATCTTCAACGAAATACTGACGATATCCAGTTGGTCGGTGGGGTCTCGGTAGAGATCGATGACCAGTAGGCTTGCACTTTCGGTACCCGGATAAATGTGGACGTCGCCAGCGCCAACCGGGGTTTCGTCGAAGTAGCTGGTGTACAGCTTGCGAATGTCGAGAGCGATTCCCAGGGTGTTCAATGCCGCCGCCAGATCGGCGTTGGGAACAGGCTCGTCCTGCGCCCAGGTGACGAAGTCAGGCATGGAAACACAGATGTCGAACTCGTTGGCGCAGATGATGGGCGTCACTGGGAAGGCTTCCTGGTGGTGGAGGGCCGCTAGCCTACCACTGGGCGACGCTGTTTTTGCAGCGATGATCCATGAGCTACTCCAGGTTGCTCACCGGCTGTCCATAACTCTTGAATAGGTGGCGCATTCCCCGGTTTGTCCTGTAGCGTTCATCGCGGCTGGCGAAGCTGGCCAGGCACGGACGTTGGGAGTCCTGCACACATTCAGACCAAGGATATTGGCCCCAGATGACTCAGCTGATTGATTTCAAATCCATCGTTGCAGCAGCGCAGCGGATAGATGGATCGGTAGTTCGTACGCCGACGGTGGAAAGTTCAATGCTGGCAGGCATGGTTGAACGACCTGTCTTTCTCAAGCTTGAAAACCTGCAGACCGGTGGTTCATTCAAGGCCCGCGGGGTACTCAACAAGTTCTCGGCGTTGCAGGAGGGCCTGAGCGATAGCCACTTCGTCGCCGTCAGTGGGGGTAACTTCGGCATTGCCATCGGCGAGGCGGCCAAGCGCTTCGGCGCCAGGGTGACGGTGATCATGCCCGAGAGCGCGCCGTCTTCGTCGGTCGAGCGCATTCGCGCCTCCGGCAGTACGGTCATTGTCGAAGCGGATGTGCATGCTGCCTTTGCCCGGGCCAAGACCCTGGAGGCAGAGGGCTATGTGGTGATCGACGATTGCGCCGACACGCTGATTGCCGAGGGGCATGGAACACTGGCCCTTGAGTTCATTGCCGACTGCCCGTCCCTGACCGACGTGTTTGTCGCGATCGGCGGCGGGGCGATGCTGGCGGGGGTGGCCACGGCCTTGAAGGCAATCAAGCCCGGGATCCGGGTCTGGGGCGTAGAGACCGCCGGCGCACACTCCATGAGCCAGGCCTTGCAGGCGGGCAGGCCGGTGGATATCGACGTCAGTTCGATCGTCTCCACCCTTGGCGTTCCGATTATCGACGAGCTGATGTTTGCCCACGCTCGCCACTATGTCGAAGACATGGTTGTGGTCCCTGACGAAGAGGCGATCAAGGGCATGCTGTCCTTTGCGCAAGGGGCAAGGCAATGGGTTGAGCTGGCTTCTGGCGCGCTTGTGCCCGCGGTCATTGCCACCGCGCCCAGGCTGCCTGCCGACGCGGTTATTGGTCTTGTCGTCTGTGGTGGGAACATATCCCTTCAAGACATGACGAAATGGGCTGCCCATGCGGGAATTTCCTGAACATTCCCAGGGTGATGTCTGTAACAGGTCGCTCGCTATCGAAAGCGAGTGCTGGCTGACGTACGCGCTCCGGCGCTGAGAGGGGGCGAGCAGCCCTCTCAGCGCACCAGGTTGGCCAGCCAGCCGTGCAGGTCCTACTTCACATCGCCATTGTAGAAAACGTGCTGTACGTCTTCTTTCTTGACGATCAGCTTGTTGCCATCGGCCAGGCTTTCGACCAGCTCCGAGCAGTTGTTGATTTCCATCTTGCCGGTCACCGATTCCGAGGCACTGTCAAAGGTGAAGGCGTAGGTGGTGGCGGGGCAGCTGGCGCCACCTTCTCCGGTGGAGACCACCAGCAGATACTTGCCACCGAAGGCATAGGCTTTCTCGACGGCGACGTATCCTGTGAGGTCCGGGTCTTCAACCACATAGTCCATCACGTTGACGACACCGGCGCGGGATACATAGTTGATGGCCGAACCGCCCATTTCGCGGGTGCTGGTGGTGAATACGCCACCGATGTCGTCGCCGCTGATGATCAGCGGTACGTAGCTGACCCGGGGCGCTTCTGGGGCCGGTTGGGTGGCGACTGTCGGGGCGGGGCGCTCGCCGAGGGCAGGAGCCGCCTGTGGCGATACACACTTGCCGGTCTCGCAGATCCGATCACCCTTGCAATCGGTGTCCTTGAAGCACTGGGCGGCAGCGCCTGCCTGGCCGGTTGCCACCGGCTCGGGTTTCTTGTCGCATCCAACCAGGGCCAGCGCTGCAAGTGAGAGGGCGTAAACAAGCTTCATGTTGATCTGTCCTTAATCAAGAGGAGGGGCCGGCGGGCAATGTAAAGGGTTTGCTCAGGCGTTGCCAGGAAACCTCAGCCCGGCCATCCCCTGTTGGCGGCTTGTCAGCAAAGGCTGTCGGCAGCACTGAGCATGGGGAGGACCGGGAGGCTCATATCGCGGATGGCCGCTTCAAGCTTGTCCTGGTAGATGCTCAGGATGGAGTAATCCAGTTTCTGGGTGATGTTCGCGCCGCTTGCGCAATTTTGCAGCAGTTCTTCCAGTGCGCCGGCAACCAGGTCCGCGGTGACCTGCAAGACGTTCAAGCCGAAGCGGCTATCGACAATGACCAGATTCGTTAAGTCGTACATACAGCCCCTGCGGTCACTGTGATGAAGGGTAATGGCTATGAGCCACTAGCAGTTTAACTAAACCGTCGGTGGGCTGTCACGGGGAGAAAAGGGGGGATTTGCGCCGGTGAGCGGGTTTTTTGTACGGCGATTTTCCAGCGCTCAGGGGCCGCTCTGTGTACCATTCTGGTCCGCCTGGAAACCAGATTTGATCTGCATGCTGATTTTGAAAAAGGGTGATCACCAAGGCTTGAGGATAGGGCCACGCTGGCCGTCTTCAGAGGTCTCGATAGATGCCCGGGTCTTTGCCCAACTGCTTGAGGTCCAGTCGAGATTGCCTCGCTCCGTGCAACTGCTGGTAACCCGGGGTTACGAACCCAACAGCAGTTGCCTGGGGTTTTTCAGAACCCTGTCGCGCTGGCTGGGCATCCGGCTTTTCTGCCTGTGTTACCCGCGGCGAAAGCAGGAGCTGGAGGATATTTTCGGCTCCAATGGCCATGACGTGGACGGCACTCATGTCGACCTGTCCATCGTCCTCGATGGCAAGCGCCTGCGCTTTCTGCCCTTGGGTGTGTTTACCTCGCCGGCCCGCCAGGAACAGCGCAAGGCGCGTTACTCGGCGGTAGTGGAGGAGGTCAAGGCCACCCTGGGGCAGTGCGGTTTTCAGATTCATCGCAACCCTACCGAAAGCCTGCAGATCCATTGCGACTACAAGGCTTGATCTCGATCTCTGAAGCGTTGGTCATGCAGCACCCATGGTGCTTGCCGATGCAAGTAATAAGGACGTTACGTGTTGCGTAGTCTGTTGTGGCTGGTGCTGACCCTGGGGCTGAGCGGGTGCACGGCATTGATGACCCGAACCACTCCCTACACCTGTCCCTATATCGGCGTGCGCATGGACTGGGCCCTGGCAAAGGAAAACAACGGCGTGCTCTGGCCGTTTCTGGCGCTGGATGCGCCGTTTTCCGGGGTGGTGGATACGCTGATGTTTCCCTTTGAATACCAGCACAGTTGCAGCCTTTGATTCTCGAGGTTCAGCTGGGCTGAACGGTCAGGTGAGTGGGCGGGCCGATCCGTGCTCAGGGGCGGGGGCGACCCCAGGATAGAAAGGCCGTCTAGAGTTGATTCTGGCAATCGCTGCCTGAGGAGAACCACCATGCACACATCGCGTCCGCTTGTTACCGTTCTTGCCTGCCTGTTCCTGGCTGTGGCTTCCCCCTGGTACTGGCCGATCCGGGCGGGGGCAAGGGGCAAGGCCATTCCAAGCAGGGCGCCCAGGATGATCGTGGCCAGGGCAACCGGGAGGGCCACGGCAAGGGCAAGAAACCTGCTGCTGACGATTGGAGCCATGGCCCGAGCATCGATCGTGGCAACGTGCTCGGCATCTTGGGTGGGCACCGTGATTACTGGAGCCCGGGACCGGCGTTGCCTCCCGGTATCCAGAAGAACCTGGCCCGTGGCAAGCCCCTTCCACCAGGCATCGCCAAGAAGCTGGACAGCCGGCTGCTCGGGCAACTGCCACGCTATGAGGGGTATGAGTGGCGGCAGGCCGGTACGGACCTGATCCTGGTGGCCATTGCCAGCGGGGTCATCTACGAAGTGCTGAATGACGTGTTGAACTGATGGGGCTGCCGGGGTTTCAGCCAATCGCAACTCAAACCCCGGCAGGGAGCCCTGGCCCGAAGGGCTATTCCCAGCGCTTGAACAGCACGCTGGCATTCACCCCGCCAAAGCCGAAGCCATTGGACAGTGCGTATTGCATGGCCAGTTGGCGAGCCTGCCCCCTGACCAGGTCCAGCCCTGCGGCGGCGCTGTCCGGGTTTTCCAGGTTGAGGGTGGCCGGGGCGATCTGATCGCGCAGGGCGAGGATGGTGAAGATCGCCTCGATTCCTCCGGCCGCACCCAGCAGGTGGCCAGTGGCGGATTTGGTGGCGCTAATGGCCAGTCCACTGTTGGTGCCGAACACCGTTCTGATAGCAGCCAGCTCGCCTTTGTCACCCACGGGGGTGGAGGTGGCGTGGGCATTGAGGTGCTGCACCTGGGATGCCTGGATACCGGCCTGGCGCAGGGCCTGCTGCATGGCGCGACGGGCGCCGTCGCCGTCTTCCGGGCCGGCCGTCATGTGGTAGGCGTCGGCGCTGGTGCCGTAGCCCACCAGCTCGGCGATGGGCCGGGCGCCGCGGGCCAGGGCATGTTCCAGTTCCTCGATGACCAGCAGGCCGGCGCCTTCACCCATGACAAAACCATCCCGAGCCTGGTCGAACGGACGGGAAGCGCGTTCCGGGGTGTCGTTGAATTCGCTGGACAAGGCGCGGGCTGCGGCGAAGCCGCCCAGGCTGACCCGGTGGATGGCCGCCTCTGCACCGCCACACACAGCGATGTCGATTTCCCCGGCGCGGATCATCCGCGCGGCATCGCCAATCGCCTGGACCCCGGCGGCACAGGCGGTCACCGGCGCGCCCAGGGGGCCCTTGAGACCATGGCGGATCGACACGTGCCCGGCGGCCATGTTGCTCAGGAACGAGGGAATGGTGAACGGCGACAGGCGGCGCGGGCCCTTGCTGTCGGTGGTGCGTACCGCTTCGGCGATGGCCGGGAAGCCGCCCACCCCGGAGGCGATGATGGTGGCCGTGCGTTCCTGGGCTTCTGCCGTATCCGGCTTCCAGCCGGCCTGGGCCAGAGCCTCCTCGGCCGCGGCCAGGGCGAAGAGGATGAAGCGATCCATCTTGCGCTGTTCCTTGGGGGCCAGCAGTTGGTCCGGGTCGAAGCCGGCCTCCGGGTCCTGGAGCGAGTCGGGCACCTGGCCGCCGATGGTGGTCGACAGCTCGCCGATGAGTTCTTCCGGTAACGAGCGGATGCCGGACTGGCCTGCCAGCAGGCGCCGCCATACCTGTTCGACTCCACAACCCAGTGGCGTGATTGCGCCCATGCCGGTGACTACGATGCGTTTGCTCATGCGGATCCTGCTCCTTCAGCGTACGTGATTGGGGAACAACGAAACGTGGACGATACTATCATCATGAAAGTAACATCCGAATCCATAATTACCGAGGTGCAGTGCAGGAGCCAGCCATGCAACGAAAGAGTCTGATTGAAGCCGAGTGTCCGATCGCCCGAGGCCTGGAGCGGGTGGGGGAGTGGTGGAGCATCTTGATCATGCGCGATGCCTTGCATGGCTTGCGGCGCTTCGACGAGTTTGCCCGCAGCCTGGAGATCGCCCCGAACATGCTGACCCGGCGTCTCAATTCCCTGGTGGAGGATGGGTTGCTCGTACGTGAGGCCTACAGCCAGCGCCCTCTGCGCTATCAATATGTGCCCACGGCCAAGGGCGAGGACTTTCGCGTGGTGCTCATGGCTTTCGTGGCCTGGGGCAATCGTCACTACGCTCCCGAAGGTGAGAGCGTGCAACTTGTCGAGCGGGAAACCGGGCTTGCGGTACAGCCTGTTATGGCGGAGGTCGCCAGCGGCCGGTTGGTGGCATTGCAGGCGTGCACGGTGCAAGCCGGGCCCGCGGCCAGTGCCAGCATGCGCCAGCGCCTGGGGGCTACGGCTGACTGAGCCCTGGCGCCTGGTTCGATGCCGCGGGTGCGGCGGGTTGCTGTGCGGCGGCCAGGTTCTGGGTATCCAGCAGATTCTGGCTGGTGGCTGCCAGGGCGTTATCGTCCGCAGGCTGGCCGGCGTCTCAGCGTGCTCGCTGCCCGCGCCGCCATGAAGGGTGAAAGTGCCGCCAGTGGGCGTCCTGGGCTGCAGCCAGCAGCTCACGGTCGCCGCGGGTATCGCCCCAGGCCCGGAGCCGATACTGGTTCAGCGGACCGTAGACGCTTTCCAGGCGCAGGACCTTGTTCTGGCAACGGCAATTGTTGCCGGTGATACGCCCGCTCAGTATGCCGTCGACCACCTCCAGTTCGGTGCCGATCAAGCTGATCCCCAGGCGTGTGGCGAAAGGTTGCAGGACCAGGGCCGGGGAGGCAGAGCACAGGGTTACCAGGGCGCCTGAGCGCAGCTCCTGGGCCACCGCCTGCAGGCCCGCCGGGCGCATCAGTCGGCTCCAGGCCTGCTGGCAGAAAGCTTCTGCCCGCTGCTGGAGCCAGGCGGCCTCGACGCCTGTGAGGAAGGTGCTGATCAGTTGCGCCTTGAGCTGGTCGCGATCGACCCGGCGTACCAGGAACCTTAGGCTGGGCAGGGCCAGGCCGAGTATCCGCCGGTTGAACTGGCGGTGGCCGAAGGCAAACCTGAGAAAGGGTACGAAGCTGTCATGGCGGGTCAGGGTGCCGTCGAAATCGAACACCGAGAGCACCTGGCTGGCATCGGGGTTGATCCCGATGGTGTCCGGGGCAAGCGCCTGGGCTACGGATTGTGGTGCCTGGGATGGCAAGCCCGTGGGGGCGAGGGGGCCGGTTGGCGGGTGGGGCGGCATGGGTGTTCTCATTGATGGCGGCCGTGGATACGCAGCCGGTTTTGCCTGGGATTGCTGCAGTCTACGCGTTCCGAGTGGATGCTTCTGCTACAGGTCTACAGACGCAGCATGGGAAGGGGGTTCCAGGGACGGGTCAACAGCTGTCTGGCGGACAATTGAACCAGGCGCAGATGAAAGCCGGCATCGGGAAATGCGGCAAACACTCGACGCCGATCCTGGCGCGATAGACCAAAGCTCAGCATGCCCAGGGAGACATCAATCCAGTCGGCGCGGCGAAAGCCTTCCACCAGGCTACCCGGCTGCTCGGCAGTAGGGGTGATCTTGTGGTGCAGTTCAATCATTGGCAGCACCTCGGCTGCCCATTCCAGCCTGCCGATTTCCTCCAGATAGGCTTCGGCCAGGTGTAACGAGGGTGGCAGGTAGTCGAAGGTCCCGGCGGTCCAGATCCCCAGATCATGAAAGGCTCCGGCAATGGAGAGTTTCTGCAACTGCAGGGCATCAGTGCCTGTAAGCAGGTGGCAGAAGTTGATGACCCGGTACACATGGTTGCGATAGCCGGTGAAATCCTTGCCCAGCTCGCCGCGATAGCGTTGCAGCAGTTCGTCCAGCAGTTCCAGTTGGGTCAATAGCATTGCAGCGTCCTTGCGGTACCCCTTCGGGGCGCGTTTTCAAGAGTCGGTTCACAATTAACGGGAAGCGCCGGATGCCGGTGTGCGTTGCCTGGCGCGGGCTCTTTCGACCATGGCCACGATGGTGTCGCAGAGCTCTTCCTGGGCTTGGCCGAAGCTGATCTCTCCCAGTGTGGCGGCATGGGACAGCGCTTTAGCGGCGCCGAGCATGGCCCGCAGGCCCGCGGTGCCTATCACGGCGCCGTTCGCGAAGGGCTCAAGGGCACCTCGACAGGTTTCCAGGAAGGTGGCCTCGTATTCACGCTTGGTCTGTTCCAGCTCCGGCGAGCTGGCCAGGGCGGCGATCACCCCAGGGATTTCACGGCCCTGGCGTTGCACACAATCCATATAGGACGCGGCAATCACATCGGCGCGAGCCGCCAGCGTGGGGCTGGCAGTCTCCAGCGCCTGCTCCATGAGTGCGGTCTGACGCTGATCGTAGTCCTGGTAGAGGGCCGCCAGGAGTACCGCCCGAGTGTCGAAATGATCGTAGACCACGGGTTTGGTGACACCGGCCTGTTCTGCCAGGTGCCCCAGTGTCAGGGCCTCGGTGCCTTGTTCGCGAACTATCTGCCAGGCCACGCCCATCAACTGCTGCAGGCGCTGTTCCCGTGTCAGGCGACGGCGCGGTGAGGCATCGGTGTTCTGGCGGCTTGACATGCTTATATACCAAAGGTAGGTTATTGGTTGTAACTTACTAAAAGTATATAAATCCTCTGCAATCAGCGCAATGCGCTTGTGGGAGTAGTCGCCATGCACGCACTTCTTGTCTTTGCCCATCACGACCCCAGGTCCCTGACCCACAGCCTTGCCCGGCAGATTGCCGAAGGCCTGGCCGAGTCTGCGGAGCACTCCTTCGAGCTTGCCGATCTCTGGAGCGAAGGCTTCGAGCCACGCTTCGGCGCTGCAGATATTGCGGTACACAGAACCCAGGTCACCCCTCCTGTGGACGTTCTCGCCGAGCAGGCCCGGATCGATCGCGCTGATGCTCTGGTACTGGTCTATCCGGTCTACTGGTGGTCCATGCCAGCGCTGCTCAAGGGGTGGATCGACCGGGTGTTCAGCAATGGCTGGGCGTTTGATTTCCAGGCCGATGCCAGGTTGGTGAAAAGGCTGGGGCGCCTTCGGGTGCATCTGGTGGGGGTGGCTGGGGCTGATGCCGGTACCTATGAGCGTCACCGCTACCTCGAAGCGATGCAGGCTCAGATTGATCACGGGATCTTCGATTACTGCGGGGCCAGTGTGATGACGTCGCAGTTGCTGTACGAGTCGGAGTCCGGCGCCCAAGCCGCCAATCTGCAAAGGGCCCGGGCTATCGGGCAGGCCTTGTTCAGCGCCCACAGGCTCGCCGAGCCGGTGTAAGGCTTTGCCAGGCATATCCAGAGGGGCAGGGCGGGAGGGGGGCGGGCGGTGGTCGCGGTCGAAGGTCGGGCTGGTTCTAGCCCCAGCAGCACCAGGCGAAGGTCGTCAGGCAGAGCAGCAAGGGCAGGGCATCAAGAAATTCATTCATACCGGCACATTCCATTCGGACGGGTGCCGGCAATTTAAGGTGGCTGCTGTTATCTGTCTGTTGCGATTCTGTGAATTTTCAACGCTATTTTGTTGAATGCTTCACGAAGCATTGCAGGTGCGTGGCTGGCACCTTTTTTTCGCGGCTCCAACACTGATGGAGGCCTTCCAGAAATCTGTCCTGAAATCCAAAGACTCAAAAAAAGTGTGGATATTTAATGACTTAGGTGATTTTATTTGTGGTTTTTTTCTCAAAAAATGTTGTTACAGAATGTACGATTCCGTTACTATAGCCCTGCGTTCACCTACCACGGTTTATGCATTTTTAGCCCCAAGTGTCCATCAGCTACTTGGGCTTTTTTTTGCCTGGAATTTGTCACGGGCCGCTTTTACCCATGGGCTGGATGCACAGGATTCACGATCGGGCACCTGGCTCACCCGACCGTGACTGCCGATACGCCTAGTGCCGGACGATGTGCAGCCCTTCCTCCTCCTGAGGCGGCACGAAGTAGCGGCTAATCCGTTCGAACTGCTCGTCGCTGGCGGCAAACGGGTGATCGCCCAGACGATTGCGCTCGCGCAGCCTTGCCTTGCACTGGGCTTCATCCACATCCAGTACATGCAATTGATGAGGGGTGCCGGCCTGGTCCGCCAGCGCTCGCAGCCAGGTTCGCTGGGCGACGGTATTGGCGGGAAAGTCCAGGACGACACAGGTTCCAGCGCGCAACATGGCGATCACCAGCGGTTCCAGCACACTTGCCAGGCGCTGGGCGTGGAGCAGGTAGTCGGCGATCGAATGAATCTGCTCCGGATACAGGCCTGCCAGCCACTGGTCTTCAGAGATCAGGACGCTGCCGTGCGCCTCTGCCAGCTGCCTGGCCAGGGTGGACTTGCCCGAGGCGATCTTGCCGCACAGTAAATGCAGTACGGCGGGTGATGAGTGCTTCATGGTTTTCTCCTGGGGTAGTTGCCTCAGAAGAGTGGTGGTCAACCCCGCCTCCGAGGCGGGTTTTTGACAGCCTGGACGGCCGCTAGCCCACCTTGCTGATGAAGGGGGTAATAATCGCTGCGAGGCCAGGCCGGGGGATCGGGTTCATGTTGTGGAAACTACAGAGTCGCCACGAAAAAAAACAGCCCGGCCATGCACAAACCTTCATCATTTCGAAGCGCTGAGGCATTGCGCAGGCATTCGATAACTGCGGGGTAGTTAACATTTCTCTGTGTTTTTTCTGATACACAAAAGCGTATACAGGCCTATCCTGAACGGGCGAACTTCACCTCCCCCATACAGGCGAGAAGCCATGCTCTCTACCAGCGAGCTTTGCCACATATTGGAGTCCGGCTTTCTCCCGCTGTCCTGCGCCTGCGCCCTGAACCCCAACGGCTCCCTGACCATCAAGATCTACGATGCAGAGTCGGGCCGGGTGGACTTGCTGCTCACCGGTGTCTCCACTGCCGAACTCACCAGCGTGCGCGACATCTCCAATCTGATTGGCGAGCTGCGTACCGAATTGCGGGCAGGGCGCCGAGCCTTTGCCGGGGCCTTCACCCACTACGCCGGCTGAGGGGGCGGGGAGGCGCGTATTGCTGACAGTTGAACATGTCATTGCGAGGGCATAGCGTTACAGCGTTCGCCCAGTATCTATGACTCTTTACCGGTTCATGGATGGCGAGGTCATCTGTACTGGGCGAACTCCACAGGCGCTTGATGTACGTCTTTCTGGTTATAGCTGTTAACCTCCCTCGCCATTTTCACCCAAGGGTGCGCAACTCGGGCGGTACCCGAGGCTTTGTGCACCTGGCTTGGTCTTTACCCATTCAAGGAAGGTCTTCATGAACATCGGCAATACGCCTCCCGCCAACTACAGCTACGCCCAACTCTCGAAAGTACTGGAACACAACCGCTCGGTTGCTCAAGTCAAAGGTCCCGAGGCGCCTGTGGAGCAGGAGTTCGCGGCGCATCTGGAGGCCGAGCAGGCGGTCGCCAAGGACGACGCGCTCAAGCTCTCCTTGAGTTTTTCCGCGCAAGCTTGAGGGCTGCTCGGGGAGGAAGCTCTTGCTGGACATTGCTGGCAGGAGCTTCGTCCGAGGCTGTCATTTCAGGATAAGTCTTTAAAAATCAGTTGGTTGGCTTATGGCGCCATGTTAGTCTTGCCGCCGCTGAGGGAATTGGCGAGAGGCCGTGCGGCCCCTGGTTGAACCTCGAGATGACGCTGTAGATCTCTGATTTACCGTGTTTTTTTACCCTCGACAGCGAGTCGGGAACCGGGCTTTTTTGCCGGCTTCGACCTTGCTTCACAAGGACTGGATGTATATATTCCACTCCCTGCTTCAAACACTGGACGGCCTGATGCCGATTGAATGTTCCAGTGCCGCGTTATCGCGCTACCGCCCGAATGGCGAAACTGGTAGACGCATGGGACTTAAAATCCCCCGCTCGTAAGGGCGTGCCGGTTCGATTCCGGCTTCGGGCACCATCTATTTCAAGGGCTTGCACGGTTTTTTGAGTGAGCCTTACTCTGAATCAATTCGCAACTTCAAATACTGCTCCGCAATTCACTTTGTGGGTGAGGCCTTCTTGCCCTTGCGATTGCGCGTGCACTGTTCGGTCATCTCCAAATCGGGAGGGCTAAATGAGCTGGAAGCGTTTTAAGGTGGCGATCCTGTATGTCGGTGCTGTCCTCATGCTCGTGCAGGCCGGGCGACATTTGGCCGATGGTGCTACAAAGCTCGATAACGTGGGGCCCGCAATCATTGCCTTGGGGATCGCCTACTACTTGATCAGGCGAGCAAGAGCGTGTGCCGGATAGCATGGCGGCAACTTGATCTTGATTGATAGATCACGCTGTCACTAGTTGTCGAGTAGGCGGGTAAATCAACTCAGCGCTCGGATACTTGGCATGCTCTTGCGGCAGAGAAGGGCTTGCGCCCCTTCAGCATCGATGAATCCGCTATATGCGTCTATTTGTTGGCGCCCTGATCGCCAGGTATTTGCCGGTGGTTCTTTGGGGGAAGTTCACAAGTAGAGGTGGTGAAAAAAGCCTGGTAACTCTAGGCCGAACTATCTGGCAGTAGTGGTACCGTCTACGCTACATCTCTGGAGCCTGCTAGATGGATGGTCAAAGTCCACCTCACCGCATCGCAACGCCTCTAGTTGCGTCAAGCGCTGAAAACCCTGCTGTTCACCCACCTGTTTGGCATCGCGGCCCGGACTTGCTGACCATTGGAAGCACGGGGGCGGCCATTTTGGGTTTCTGCTTTGTGGTGCTTGGGTTGTTGCCGGGCTTGGTGCTGACGCTACTGCTCCTACTCGGGTTCGAAGCGATGCCAGGTGAACCGAGCGACGATGGGTCTAGCCTCACAACGTCGTCGTTCATCCAGCTCCTGTGTGGGTCTGTTGTGCTCATGGGGCTGGTCTTCGCGTGGATTTTTTCTGCATCTAGAGTGCTGGCCTTCACGTTCGACGAAAACCAGCAACTGCTTACTCTCACGGTCACCCGTCGCGCTCGCAAGCCCGCCGAAGTGCAAGTGCCATTTAGCGACATCATTTGTATCTGCCCTTACGTGCTCGCCAGTTATGACCGCGATGGCCATTTTAGTGTCGTGTGCCAGGGACCGAGGGGCAAGGAGTTCGTATATCGATTGGCCGAGGGCACTTCTCTGGAGGAGATGGAGTTTCATGCTGCGTGGTTGCGGGGAATGATAGGGGACCGAATGCAGGAACCATTGAATCTGGATAAATGAACGAAGCACGTCTCTCCAGCCACTATCGAGGTGAGGCGGCTCTGCGCTCGACTGGCCGGGGTGTTTCAAACGGATTCTCGAACGGCCTGCATCGGCCGGGACGAGCGCCAATTGGCATGCTTCATAGGGTGCTGATCGCATCCGGGGCTGGACTGTTCAAACTGCTCCACAGGTCGCCAAATTCTGCAATTCGATCGGGCCGGGATCGTGACGGGGTTGCTGAATTTAGGTAACTTGGCATTTTCCATTCATGGATGACGGATTCATGCCAATCACCAAGCGTATTGCAAAAATCTCCCTGAGCATCTCCCTGCTGGGCCTCGTAGGCGCTAGCCCATTCTCCCTGGCGGACGACACCACTCCGGTGAGCGAGTTGCTGCGTAGCGGCTATGAAGTCAAGGCGGCCTACCAGGCGCCAGCACGAGTCGGCCTGGTGCACTTTCTGATCTTGCAAAAAGGTTCGTCGGCGTTTCAGTGCGTGACCTATGGCGCCGAAATAAAGCCACGTTTCCATGACTACTCCAACACCTACTCTTGTGCTCAAATTCAGGACCTGATTCCCACCCAGCCTAACCTCCGGCAATAATCCCCAAGCGTGTTCGTGGCTCCATTGCCCCCCAGCCCTACGGCTAGGACTGGGGAGCTCCAGGCTGCACAGGCTCGGGTAGTTCCCAGTCATCGCGTAGTAATTGGTCCTCTGCTACTTCGTCCCTGGAGCATGATCTATGTGAGTTGACCATGGTCACCAGCTAGCCTTGGCAATTGCCCGGAACTGCTTGAGGAAGCCTGCGTCTACCCACTCCCGGCGGCTGCCTGAATCCTTGGCTTCGCCCATTCAGCAGGTAGGGCTGCAAGCTCTACACAAGTCAGTTTAGATAAAGGCATGCAGGAGACCATCCATATGCTTTCGGAACGGTCCTACAAAAAGAAGCGGTAGATTCTTAGATCTAAAACCAGGGGGATTTATATTCTTTCGACTCATTTACTGGGTCGGGATTTAATGCCTTGAAATTTTATAGGTTCTATAGGGTTGCAAGTATTTTTTTACTTTTTCTAATGGTTGATACTGCTTTTGCTATTTCGATAGTTTCAACGAAGAGCGTGTATGAGCCAGCTGGTACTAGATATTATTTTACAGTTTCAAATTGGGGGGGCGAATGAATATATTTGTAATACGATGAGTATGAGTAAGTGTACTGTGATAATAGTTGGTGCGCCTGCCCCTGGAGAATATTCTTCCTGGATAGATGCGCCTTATCGCTATGAAATTCAGCCGTCCTCGTCACCAGAACTTATTCTTTATCGATTGCGGGAGAAAGGTTTTTCGATACCACTGCATGGGTCCTTTGTTGTTCCAAGGTGGACTTATGTTCCGAGTACGTTCTGCATTTCCTTGGCTTATTCCGAGGTGAGCAATACTATCGGCGGAGCATACGCTTTGTATGGTCCTTGTGTCCGAGTTGTCAAGCCAGCGCTTAAGTGTGATGTGGGTGGAAACAAAACAATTGTTCATGACAATGTCAGTGAACGTGCAATAGATGGTAACGAGGCAGTTACTAACCTGCAGTTGTCATGTACCGGTGCGTCTAGCGTAATCATATATGCGAGCCGGGAAAGTGATTCCCGCGTTAATCTTAGAGCGGATGGCAGCTTGTACTCCAAACTCACGATTGAAGGCAAACCAGCGGCGCAGGGTGCTTCAATCAAAGTGCAGGAGGGCGTATCTACTCCGGTTTTGGTCAAATCAACGCTGTTCAGCAAAGGAACTGTTGAACCTGGTGAGTTCTCCGGATCTATCGTGCTGAGAATATCTCCACCTTAGTCGGGCCTATTGGCTCTCGAACTTCTGTCTGCCCTCTCGCTGATCTTGTGAATGCTCTGGAGTGGGAAGGCCGCAGTATTTCGCTCGGCATTGGAGCTGCCATTTTTGCTGCCTGCGTTGTCATGGTAAGGGCAGCTTTCTCTCGATAATCGCTGGCTGTATCACTTGCAGTGAGCTGCCGGTTCACCAATATCGGTAGTCAGGCGGGTTTCAAGACCGCCTAACTGAAGAGCCCTCGACAAGATCGGGACCTTTGCGTTTTCAGCTCCGTCACATCCATTGCCCCAGGTCGCGTGTGCGATGGGCAGGCCGTTCTTCCTGGTACGGGTCTGGACCCTTCCGGGCAGGAGAGATAGAGCACAGGGCAGATAATACTGGTTGCATATACAGTTTTTTGTTGAGAGAATTTCCCCACTCCGCGGGTGCATAGGAGGTGAATATCAGCTTGATGCTGATTTGCATGCATCCGTGTGAAGGCCTCGAGCCAGGAGCCATCGCCTTTGAGCGACATGAGAGCGGAGTCTTCCGCGACAAATCATTCGACTCAATAGGTCAATCCAAATGAAAAAAACTATCAGTGTTTCCCTGCTCGGTCTCTTGGCGTGTTTTGGTGCCAGCATGAGCGCCTTTGCTGACACAGCCATGTCCTGGAATTTGGCAAGGGATGTAATCCTGGCGAAGGAGAGCGCGCCACCAGGCTCACCTTGGTCGTTTATGCAGAACTTCTCCGGCGTGAACAAGGCTGAAAATTACATCCTATTGCCATACTTCAAAGCCGATTCGTGTAACAACCTCCCAGCTACTTGCTGGATGGACCAAGTTTCTGGGGCGCATGTTTCGGTTCACATGAAACCTTACACCTACACGGCAAACGGCAGCTTTACCATTGCGGCTGGCAACGTGGCCTTTCACCCAGGCCAGAATAGCCAGACGGTTATTCGCTGGACCAGTCCGGTGGTCGGTGAGATCAACATTCTCGGGCGAGTTAACAGCGTTCATGACAGTTGCGGTGATGGTGTGGCTTGGTCTTTGAATCAGGGCGACACGGTTCTTCAGTCGGGTAGCTTGGTCAGAGGCAGCGGCGCGGTCTTCTCGGTCAGCAAAGTGCCTGTCACCCAATCCTCTGCCATTTACTTGGTCCTCGACAAGAAGGCCAACTACGTCTGCGACACCAGCACCATCGACATGTTGATTACCAAGTAAAGGTGACGCTTGGTTGTATCGAGCTTTAGTGGCCTGCTTATTGAAAGCCAAGAGCTTCGAACTTATCGCCTTTGAGCGACATGAAAGCGGAAGCCTCCGCACAAATCATTAAGCTCAATAGGTGAAACTATGTCAGTAGTTAAAGTCGGCAAATTTTTTCGCAACGTAACCATGAATCCGGCGCGTGTTGTGAAAATTGTAGACCCCGCAGAAAACACTCATGGATTGATTATTCAGACTGGTTTGATTAGCCCCTCCAACGGCGCGTTGGGGCTCTACTCGGGCACCTCGGCACCGACCGGTATCGGTGATGAATCCAAGCCCATCATCTTTGCGGGGAACGGCAATACAGCTGCGGGTTCCGGCTCTGAGCTGTTGATGCCTAACCCACTCTTTGTCTCTGCGGGACAAGGCCTGTGGGTCGCTGCAAACGTCCCGGCTGCGGCCGTCGCTCTGACCTGGGATTTGCTTGATTGATCCTGATGCCGTGAAAGCGAGCCCTGCGATTGTGCAGGGCTTTTTCGTTTCCTCTCCCCGCCACGCTCCTTGCTTTAAGCGGGGTTACTGGTGGGCCACTTTTAAGTTGAGCCTTGGGAGGCGAAGGGCCTGGCGCTCACCCAGCCCCGCCCGTAGAGGCGGGGCGGGTGAGATGGAGCAAGGCGTTGCGGCCAAGTGCAGATGCAGCGTGAACAGGCTGAAAGTGAGCCTTGCAAGCAAGGACGGGGCAAAGGAGAATGGCCAGCTTTCAATGTTTGTAACTAGAAATAACAAAATAAAATCAATAAGTTACTTTCTGGTTTTTGAGGCGGCATGGAATGCGGAACTGCGTTTGAGCTGAAGTTCACCTCTGGCAAACACACGCCTGTTGCTGACCAACACTCTCGGTTCAGATGTGACCCAGAGCGTTGCTGCGCCGCCTCCGGGATCTGATTTCTACAACAAGGCCAGATGCAAAAATGAACATAAAAGCATTGCTTATCGCTTCGCTGGGGGGCTCTCGCTGATTCAAGCAACGCTTTCCTTTGCGGACAACACCAATGGCAAGAGTCTCTATGTGCAACGATGTGCCATGTGTCACGGCGCCGATATCAAGGGAACTGGGCCGCTGGCCAATAAGAGCAATCCTCCTACACCCGATCTGACGACCCCTGCTTTTAAAAAGCGACTCAATGAGTATCCGGGTGTGATTGTGTCGTCGGTAATACTGCGCCCCAATGGAGACTTGATTCCCAGAACTTTGCGGGAGAACGGTGTGAAGGTGCCCCCGCATGCTTGGAGCGTTAAGGATTTTCGCGATTTGAATCAATACATGAGTGACGTGATTTCAAAGACTCGATGAGTTCTTCATATGCGCTGGCATAGCGTTCCAAGAGCCACTTGCTCCGAGACGGTGGCCAATCAATCTTCGCTTCAGCCTTGAGGCTCATCGCTGCCCGGGTCGGGCTGCACCAGGTGCTGCCAGGGAAATACCTGTCGGGCGAAATTCTTCACGTAACCGCCAGTGGTGGCCTGGATCACCATGATCGGCAGTTTGGGTCGCTGGCGCTGCAGGGCTTCGAGTTGTTCCAGGCTCAGGCAGGTATTGCGCAAGCGCAGCGCCCGCAATGGGTCGCACGCGTGGCTGGCAAACAATCTTTCATAGCTGGTAAAAGACGTGATGGCGTGCTCCTCGCGGTCTTTTGCCCAGCTTTGCTGAAGTGCGCTGGATTCGCTGAAGTCCAGGCTGCTCAACCGCGGCAGGTTGCTGGAGCCTGCGAGGTTGTCGATAAAACCCTGGGTGTCGAAATGGGCGCCGATACGCAGTTGCGCAAGGTGTGGCAGGTCGACCTGGAAGAAGTCCGCGTTGGGGGCATTGGGCAGGGTCAGTTCGCTGAGGTACGGGGTCTTTGCTACCCAGCGGGCGATTTCACCGGCTTCTTCCATGATGGTGCCGGCCTTCTGGATCAACGAAGCGTTATGGTCCTGAGGTTCGGTGGGGCGAATCGCCAATGACCTGAGGCGGGGAAATTGCACCGCACTGTCCAGCAAGGGGCTGAACTCCCACTCGCGGGTACCGTTCGCGCCTTCATCGGCACCGGAAAACAGCAGCGAGCTGAGGGTGTCCGCCACGCTCTGCTCTGCCAGGCATTCCAGGGTCCAGGCAAAGGGCTCGTCCCATAGCTCGCCGTAGTACTCCAGATGCAGGCCGTCACGCATCGGCGCCAGGGCCAGGTAGTTGTAGTCGCTGGCCCACAATGGGCCGGCCGGGTCTTCGCCGGTGTCGTCGTGCTCGGCGGCCTGCTCCCGAGTGAACTCATGGATGCGTTGCTGCAGGGCCAGCAGCCGCTGGTAGCCAGGGGAAGACAAGGGATTGGACATGGGCTGGGTTCCGCGGGTAACGCAGGCGCGGGCCTGCTGGATAAACGCTGGGCATGGTGAGGGCCGATCATAACAAAGCGGCGAGGGCGGCCCGCTGTGAAGCGAGCGCTGGGCGGTACACATTTTTCCAACAAAGAAACTCTGTCCTCAGGGCCTGACCGGACGCTAGGATCCGTCGCCGACCTGCCGGCCTAGTGTTTTCCAGGGGCTCCACAGCATGCAATCAAGGCTACTGCCGTCATCAGCAACCGGGCTCGCGCCCAGGGAAATCACCCTGGATGACGCAGCGCTGTTGCAGCGTTTCTTTGTCGAGAACCCGGAGTATTTCCATATCGTCCACGGTGCAGCGCCGCAGCCGGACGAGGCGCGCGACGAGATCGATGATGCACTGCCAGCGGGCTGGTCCTACACCCACAAGTGGAAAATCGGTTACTTCGACAGTGAAGGGCGCCTGCTGGCGTTCGTCAGCATTGTCACCGACCTGTTGGCACAAGGGGTCTGGCACATAGGCCTGTTCATGCTGGCTACCCCCTGTCATGGCAGCTCCCTTGCCCGGCAGTTGCACGCTGAGCTGGAGGCCTGGGCTGCGGGCGAGGGCGCACGCTGGCTGCGCTTGAGCGTGGTCCAGGACAATGCCCGGGCACAGGGCTTCTGGAATGCCTGCGGTTATGCCCAGGTGCGTACCCGTGACGGGATCGAGCTGGGGCGCTTGCAGCACCAGGTGCGGATCATGATCAAGCCCTTGGCCGGGGATGCGCTAGCCGACTACCTGGCCCTGATGCCCCGTGATCGCAGCGAGGAGCAGGTACCTTCCTGACAAGGTGCCAGGAGCACCCGGACGGCGTGACTACCGCAAGGCAACCCCCCCAGCCAGGTGCTAGGCGTGGCTGAGCGACAGCTGGCTGATGATGCAGGCCGAGCCATCCTCCGCCGGAGTGCTGGGGGTGAAATCGATCTGGTTGTAGATCCCGCCATGAAAGTCGAATACCTGGCCATCCCAGGTCGAGTCCAGGGCGTGCGGGGGAGAGCTGGCTTGCTGACCATTGCAACTGGCGCCGATGGTGATCAGCCCAGCGTAGGTGCAGTGGATGCTGAGCTGGAACAGCGCGTCGAGCGGGACGCCGCCGAGCAGCGGTAGCGCCTGGGGTCGGCGCCGTTGAAGCTCTGGCGCAGGGCATAGGTCAGGGTGCCCTTGTCCCAGAACACCTTGACGGCCGGATTCACGTCATCGCGTACATGCATTTGCGCAACCACCACTTTCTGCGCCGAGTTGACCTTGGTCAGGGTCATCTGCTGGCGGCTCCAATGATCGGCGGCGCTGCTCAGGGCCCAGTAGCGGGATTCCTTCCACTCGCAGCGGGTTCGATGGGTGCTTTTGCTCGCCGCGCCCCAGGTCGGCGCGCACAGTTGTATCGAGCCATCTGCCAGGCGCGAGATCACGCTCGGGCATTGGGCCAGGGCGAGGTTGCCGTTGAGCTCCAGTGCCAGAGGGGTGCTGGCCGAGGTGGGCAGTGGGGTGGCGATGTCGAGTGTGCTGATGTCTACCGGCATGTGGAGGTTTCCTTGTCGGGGCGGTCGGTGGGCCAGCGTCCAGGGCGATGCTCGCGGCTGCGGGACCGCGGCATCAGCGGGAGCTGTTTCCCGGAGCGCCCCCGGAGCCGCTAGACCGCGGTGCCGATGTGACTGTCGACCCCGTTCCTCACCGACCCGCAGTTCTATCTCGAGCTTTGCCGCACCATGGTCCGAGGGGCTTGATCAGCCTGAACTAAAAACGCCCCTGCCAGTCCCATTGGGCATCTTTGAACGACTGGGGGAACACCATGAAAACTCATCCTGCAATGCTCTGCGCCGCGGTTCTGGCTTCAAGCCAGGCGCTCTTGGCACAGGCTGCCCAGACCACTACCGCCGAGCCGGCCTACCAGAGCCAGGTAGCACGCTACCAGTGTGAAGGGCAGGTGCGCATCGACGCCGCCTACCTGAACATCGACAACGGCTCCTCGTTTGCCACGCTGTATTACAAGGACCAGTTGATCCCCATGCACATCGCGCGTTCCGCTTCCGGCGCCCTGTATGTGGCGGACGACGAGCAGAACAGCTTCCGCTGGCACACCAAGGGCAAGATGGGGGTGCTCTCGTTCCTGGAGGCGGACCACACCGCCACGGAGCAAACCCTGCTCAAGGACTGCAAGGAACTCGAGCAGGACTGAAAAAACGCCAACGCACTTTCCCGCGGACAAAAAAAAAGCCCGCGGGGAGTGCGGGCGAACGTAGTTGCTTGAATGAGCGAGGCGACTATACACAGCGCTTTTTCGATGCTGGGTGAAAGAAGTTTCATCTTGCGCCTCAGGGGCGCACACCTTGCCCAGTCCCGTACTCGGCCGGCACGCTGGCGTGCTTCGGTTTCAGACGAAGGGCTGGCCGTGAAAGCCCCGTGGCAGACGCTGCAGGCCCGGCAGGGCGGTCAGGCGTTCGGTCCAGGCGTTACGCCAGAGTTGGCCGCCATGGCTGGCCTTGGCCTTGCGTGCAGCCCGACGAGCGGCATTGCGCTGGTTGCGTCGGGCCTCCTTGTAGACCTCGGTGTTTCGGCAACTGCGGCATTTGACCCGGTTCAGCTCGCCGGTGGAGGCCAGTTGGGTGCCGTGATGACCGCAGGCCAGGTGCCCGGCGACCTTGAAGTGAGTAACCATCGCGTTTCTCCTTCGGAGTGAGTCCGGAGCACGCGTCGTGTGTTCGATGCGTCTCCATACTTTTACGACCGCAGGGCACTGGTGACGTTCGTTGTTTTGTCGGCAAACCCCGAGCCACCGGCAGATCTGTTCTAACCTGCTAAAGCAAGTGAAAAATCCCTTCAGGAAGAGAGGTGGGCATGGCAACGCAACAGCAACGCCCTTACGAGCAGGAACGCAGCGATGAGACGGCACCCTACGAGGTTGAACACAAGGAGCCGCCTCCGCAGACCTGGAAGCATCCGGATGATGGCAAAAGCCTGTCGGAACTGGATGAAGAACGTCCCTTGAAACCGTGACCCACAGCCCCGCTCCAGAGCGGGGCTGTCGTTTGTGGCAAAGCTTTGGGCGGGCTCTGTTACCATCCCCGGTTTTGCCGCCCCGAAGCGCCGGGGCGAGTGGTCCGTTCAAGGGAGAAACACATGATTGTCACCACCACCGCCCATATCGAAGGCCGGGAAATTGCCAGCTACCTGGACATCGTCAGCGCTGAATCGGTCCACGGCATCAACGTGGTCCGTGACCTGTTCGCCGGCATGCGCGACTTTTTCGGCGGCCGCTCCCAGACCTTGGAACGCGCCCTGAAGGAAGCGCGGATACAGGCCACCAATGAAATCAAGGAGCGCGCCCGGCAATGCAACGCCGATGCGGTGGTCGGCGTGGATTTCGAGATCAGCATGCCGGCAGGGCGCGGCGGCATGGTAGTGGTCTTCGCCACCGGCACCGCCGTCAGGCTCAAGTAGCGTTCAACGCCTCCGGGCGTTCAGGGCGCGACCGGGGTGCACAGCTCCACTAAGGTGCCGTCCGGGCAGCGCACATAGGACACCGTCTGCCCCCAGGGCTTGCTTGTGGGGGGCGCCAGTTCCCGGGCACCGTGCTCCAGCGCCCGGGCATGGGCCGCCTGCACGTCTGCGGTGACCAGCCCCAGTTCCATGCCCAGGGGCCTGGGCGAGGAGTGAGCCGCCACATGGCCGGCCGGGAAATTCATTTCTGCCAGGTCATGGTCGGCGAAGGCCAGGGTAGTGCTGCCGGTTTCCAGCTCGCCATAGGTGCCGGATTCGTGGAGAAACCGCCGCTTGAAACCAAAGGCCTGCTCGAAAAAGCGCAAGGAACCTTCGACTTCGGGTACGTAGATGATGGTGTATCCGAACTGCATGGCGTGACGCTCCTGTCCATGGATTGTGAGGCGGCGAATCTAGCACGGGCCTGCGGCTGCGCAGGGCCCGTCGTTGTAAGCCGCTGTTTCATGGTTGCTGCTCCCTGAGGTGCCAGCCCAGGGCCGAGCATTGCAGCTCATGGGTCGGCGCCAGGGCCTGGAGAAAGGCCTGATCGTGGGAGGCCACCACCAGGGCCCCGGGAAAGTCCCGCAGGGCGCATTCGAAGGCCTGCACCGATTCCAGGTCCAGGTGGTTGGTGGGTTCGTCGAGCAACAGCAGTTGGGCTGGGTTGCCGCCCCACAGGGCCAGGGCCAGGGCGGCTTTCAGGCGCTCGCCGCCGCTCAGTTGCGCGCAGGGTTGCAGCACCCGCCGGGCATCCAGTTGCAGGCGTGCCAGGCGGGTACGCAAGGTGCTTTCCTCCAGGGGCGCGGCGGCGTTGCCCAGTTGTTCGAGCAGTGAGTGTGCGGGATCGAGTTGCGCCAGATGCTGATCCAGATAGGCACTGGCTACCGCCACTCGGCATTCGCCGCTCAGTGGCTGCAACTGGCCGGCCAGCAGTTTCAGCAAGGTGGACTTGCCGCAGCCATTGGGGCCGACCAGGGCGATGCGTGCCGGGCCGACGACGTTGCAGGTGAGGCGGCTGGCCGAGGCTTGCGGGTCCAGCCAGGGCAGTTGCGCCTGCAGTAGACTGAATACCGGCTGGCCGGCCTGCAAGGTGGTGGCGGGCAGAGTGAGCAAGGTCGGTGACTGCGCGCCGACCCGGGCAAAGGCGTCGCGCACCTGCTCGTCGAGCTCGCTCTTGTGCCCCTGATGGGCGTGGCGTACCTGGCCCATGATGTCCCGCGCGGCGCCGAGCAGCTTGGCCCGTTCGAAGCCTGAGACGTTGGCGGTCTTGGCGTGCCGGCGCGAGGCCGCGGCGTGGCGCTGGATGGTGTCGTGTTCCCGTTGCAGGCGCTTGTGCTCGCGGCTGCGCTGGGTACGCGCATGGTCCAGCGCCGCCTGCGCCGCCTCGCTGTGGGCCTGGCGCTGCGCCTGGTACAGCGCATAGTTGCCGCCATAGACCTGGGCGCCCTGGGGGCCGAGTTCGACGATGCGTTGCACCTGCATGAGCAACTGGCGGTCATGGCTGACCAGGATCAGCCCGCCACGCCAGCCTTGCAGTTGTTCCGTCAGCCAGCGCCGGCCGTGGCGGTCCAGGTGATTGCTGGGCTCGTCGAGCAGCAGCAGGTCGGCGTTGCCCAGCAGGGCGCCGATCAGCACCACCCGGGCCAGTTGGCCGCCGCTGAGGACGTCCGCCGGGCCCTGCGGTTCCACGTGCTCCAGGCCGGCTTCATCCAGGGCCAGGCGCAGGCGCTGGGCCAGGTCCCAGCGATCATCCACCCGGTGCAGGTCTTCCAGGCTGGCGCTGCCGTCGGCCAGGCGCTCCAGGGCGCCCAGCGTCTCGGCGAGGCCGGCGACCTGGGCCACGCTCTGCCCCGGCTGTACCTGCGGGTCCTGAGGCACATAGGCCACGCTGGCAGTGTGGCTGATGCTCCCGGAGGAGGGTTGCAGGTCGCCGGCGATCAGGCGCAGCAGCAGGGACTTGCCCACGCCATTGCGCCCGACGATGGCCGTGGGCAGGCGATCGAAACTCAGGTTCAGGGCATCAAGCAGGGTTTCGCCATTGGCGAATTGATAGGTCAGCTGGTTCAGGGAAACCAGTGCGGGCAGCCGGGTGACGTGAGTCATCAGCACCTCCGGAAAATGTGGCAACAGGCCAATGAGCGCTAGCAGTGCTCATCGCGGATACATTTTTGGAAGGCTTAGTTGTTCACGTCGGCAATCGTCCTTGGACGGGAAAGAAGGTGCGTAGCCTAACCTCAGAATTCTCTGGCTGACAAGTACGCAAATTCGAAGGTGGCCGTCGTCAGGCCTGTTGGGCCTCCTTCGCCAGGCGCCGCAGAAAGTTCGCCAGGCCCGCTTCCTCGGCCTTCAGGCCCTGGCGGGCCCGGGCCTTGGGCAACTGCGCCAACTCACCGAGGACGAAGCGCTCCAGCAGCGCCGGATGGATGTAGCACTTGCGGCACACCGCCGGAGTGTTACCCAGTTCCCGGGCCACTTCCTTGACCGTTGCCACTATGTGTCTCTTCGCCTCGGCCTGGGGCTCCCAAGGCTGCTGGCGCAACCGCTCCAGGGCCAGGACGCTGCCGGCCCAGGTGCGGTAGTCCTTGGCGGTGAAGTCGGCTCCGGTCAGTTGCTGCAGGCAGGCGTTGATGTCCGACGAGCTGACGTGGTGCCGTTGACCGTCTTCGTCCAGGTACTGGAACAGCTGCTGCCCAGGCAACTCCAGGCAGCGCTTGACCACCCGTGCCAGGCGCGGGTCCTTGACGGTGATCTGGTGCTCGACCCCGCTCTTGCCACGGAACTGGAAGTGGATGGCGCTGCCGCTGACCTGTACATGGCGGTTGCGCAACGTGGTCAGGCCGTAGGAGCGATTGTCCCGGGCATACTGGCTGTTGCCGACGCGGATCAGGGTTTCATCCAGCAGCAGGATCAAGGTGGCCATGACCTTTTCCCGGCTGAAGCCGGGCACCGCCAATTGCGCCTGCAACTGCCGGCGCAGCTTGGGCAAGGCGTTGCCGAACGCCAGCAGGCGGGCGTACTTGTCACCGTCGCGCACTTCGCGCCAACGCGGGTGGTAGCGGTACTGCTTGCGGCCCCTTGCGTCGCGGCCGGTGGCCTGCAGATGGCCTTTGGGGTCGGGGCAGATCCACACCTCTGCGTAGGCCGGGGGAATCGCCAGGGCGTTGATCCGCTGTACCTCGGCGGCCTGGGTAAGGCGCTGGCCCTGGGCGTCGTAGTAGACGAACTTGCCCCGCAGCTTGCGCCGCCGGATGCCCGGCTGGCGGTCGTCGGTGTAGTGCAGGTCGGCGGGCAGGGCGGGGGTATCGCAAGCGTCGGGCATGGCGGCAGGTCCTGGGCAAAGTGCGGGCCGGTAGACCATGGACCGCGGCCTCGGCCAAGGGTGCCGATTTTCTCTGCGGTTTACGCCAGGACGGCCACTGCCTTGATCTGTGCCCAGAGTTGCTGCCCGGGGTGCAGGCTCAACTGGTCCCGGGAGAAGCGGGTGATGCGCGCCAGCAACGGGCTGCCCGCCACGTCCAGACGCACCAGCACATGGGCGGCGTTGTCCGCGGGGATTTCGTCGCGCACCGTTACCGGCAGGCGGTTGAGGATGCTGCTGTGCTCGCTGTCCTGCAGGCTCAGGCTGACGTCCCGGGCCTGGACCTTGAACCGCAAGGCCTTGCCCAGTGCCAGAGGCTCGTGGGCCACGCGGATCGTCAGCTGGCTGCCGGGCAGTTGCAGGGTCAGCAACTGGTAGTCCGGGTCGTAATGGCTGACCCGGCCTTCCACCACCACGCCCGCGTCGTCACCCAGGGCCAGGGGCAGGTCCAGGCGCGCCAGGGTCTCGCCCACGGGGCCGCTGGCCAGGGCCCGGCCATCGCTGAGCAGGACGATATGGTCGGCCAGGCGCGCCACTTCATCCTGGGAGTGGCTGACGTACAGCACCGGGATATCCAGCTCGTCGTGCAAGCGTTCCAGGTAGGGCAGGATCTCGCTTTTGCGTTTCGAATCCAGGGCCGCCAGGGGCTCGTCCATCAGCAGCAGCCGCGGGCTGGTGAGCAGCGCCCGGGCAATACCGATGCGCTGGCGCTCGCCGCCGGAAAGGTGCTGCGGGTGGCGCTGCAGCAGGTGGCCGATGCCCAGCAGTTCAGTGGCCTGGGCCATGTCCACCCGGCGCTGTGCCTTGGCAATGCGCCGCAGGCCGAATTCCAGGTTGGCTTGCACGGACAGGTGGGCGAACAGGCTGGCCTCCTGGAACACATAGCCCAGGGAGCGCTTGTGGGGCGGGACGAACAGCTTGCGCTGGCTGTCCTGCCAGACTTCGTCGTTGATCTGGATGCGCCCGCGGCCGGCTTTTTCCAGGCCAGCGATGCAGCGCAGGCAGGTGGTCTTGCCCGAGCCCGAATGTCCATACAAGGCTGTTACCCCGCGCCCTGGCAGTTGCAGGTCGAGATCCAGGGCGAAGTCCTGGTAGCCCAGGTGCAGCTTGACGTGAATGCTCATCGGCTCAGCTCCAGCCGGCTTTGGTCTTGCGGCTGGAGTACAGCGCCAGCAGCACCAGGAACGAGAACACCAGCATGGCCCCGGCCAGCCAGTGGGCCTGGGCGTATTCCATGGCCTCGACGTGATCGTAGATCTGCACCGAGACCACTCGGGTCTTGTTGGGGATGTTGCCGCCGATCATCAGCACCACGCCGAACTCGCCGACGGTGTGGGCAAAGCCGAGGATCGAGGCTGTGATGAAGCCTGGCCGCGCCAGGGGCAGGATCACCGTGAAAAAGGTGTCCCAGGGGTTGGCGCGCAGGGTTGCGGCCACTTCCAGGGGACGGCTGCCAATGGCAGAAAAGGCATTTTGCAACGGCTGTACCACGAAGGGCATGGAGTAGATCACCGAGCCCAGCACCAGGCCGGCAAAACTGAACGTCAGGGTGCCCAGCCCCAGGGACTGGGTGAACTGGCCGAAGAAGCCGTTGGGCCCCAGGGCCAGCAACAGGTAGAAACCTATCACCGTGGGTGGCAGCACCAGGGGCAGAGCCACCACGGCGCCGATCGGCCCCCGCAGCCAGGAGCGGGTGCGCGACAGCCACAGGGCTATCGGAGTGCCGACCACCAGCAGGATCAGCGTGGTCAGGGACGCCAGCTTGAGGGTCAGCCAGATGGCGGAAAAATCGGCACTCGACAGGCTCATTTACAGTTGGTAGCCGTAGGACTTGATCACCGCGGCGGCTTTTGGCCCCTTGAGGTAGTCCACCAGTGCCTTGGCGGCCGGGTTGTCCTTGCCCTTGTTGAGGATGACCGCGTCCTGCTTGATCGGGTCGTGCATCTGGGCCGGGACGATCCAGGCCGAACCGCTGGTGACCTTGCCGTCCTTGTAGATCTGCGACAGGGCGACGAAGCCCAGCTCGGCATTGCCGGTGGAAACGAACTGATAGGCCTGGGTGATGTTCTGGCCTTCGACAATCTTGTCCTTGACCTTGTCGGTCAGGCCCAGCTTGGCCAGTACCTGGGTTGCGGCCAGGCCGTAAGGCGCGGCTTTCGGGTTGGCGATGGACAGATGCTGGTACTGGTTGTCCTTGAGCACCTGGCCCTTGGCGTCGACGTAGCCGTCCTTGGCCGACCACAGGGCCAGGGTGCCGATGGCGTAGGTGAAGCGCGAGCCCTTGACGATGTCGCCTTCGCTTTCGAGCTTTTGCGGGGTGCTGTCGTCGGCGGAGAGGAAGACTTCAAAAGGCGCGCCGTTCTTGATCTGGGTATAGAACTGCCCGGTAGCGCCGTAGGCGGCCACCAGTTTGTGCCCGGTGTCTTTCTCGAAGTCGGCGGCAATCGCCTGGATCGGTGCGGTGAAGTTGGCGGCCACCGCGACCTGGACTTCATCGGCCTGGGCCGAACCCAGGGCGAAGACAGCGAGCAGGGCGGCGAGGCAAGTCGGGGCAAAACCTGAGGCGCGAAGGTTCATCAAACAGCTCCATTGGGGGGACGGATGCGTTGGGCAGTGAGTTATTGGAAGGGGCCTGCACCAAGGCAAGGGGGAATCGCTATATAGCGGAATATATAGCGATTTGTCGATGAACGGAACTCTGTTGCCAGCGCTTGTTGCCCGGGCCGCGATGTGGATCGCGGCTCTAGTGAATCAGCGTCTGCGCAGTTGTGCCAGGGTTTGTTCGGCCAGGCGCAGGGTCAGTTCGTAGGCGGGCAGTTCCACCCCCAGGCGCAGGGCCTGGCCGGCCCAGAGGTTGGCGAAGTCCGCCTCGTCCTTGGCACGCAGCGGCATCAAGGCGCCGCCGGCCCGGGGGAAGGCCGGCGCCAACGGGCTGATGGGGCCGATTTCGCGCATGACGCGGTTGACGATGCCCCGGGCCGGGCGCCCGGTGAACAGGTTGGTCAACGCGGTTTCGCTTTCCTTGGCGTGGCGCAGGGCATGGTGGTGGGCGGCGCTGACCTTGGCTTCCGGGGTGAACAGGTAAGCGGTGCCCAGTTGCACCGCCGAGGCTCCCAGGGCCAGCGCCGCGACGATGCCCCGGGCATCGCCGATGCCGCCGGCGGCAATCACCGGCAGTTGCACCGCGTCGACGATCTGCGGCACCAGGGCCATGGTGCCGACCTGGCTGTTGAGATCGTCGCCGAGGAAGATTGCCCGGTGGCCGCCGGCTTCGTAGCCCATGGCGATGATCGCGTCGCAGCCGCGCTCCTCCAGCCAGAGCGCTTCATCGACGGTGCTGGCCGAGGACAGCACCTTGGCTCCGGTGGCCTTGACCCGGGCCAGCAACGAAGGCTCTGGAAGGCCGAAGTGGAAACTCACGACTTCAGGGCGCAACTCTTCCACCAGTTGGCAGGTGCTCTCATCGAAGGGCGCGCGGTTGCTGACCGGGGTCGGAGCATCGAAGTCGGCGCCCAGCTCGCGATAGTAGGGCTCCAGGGCGTTCTTCCAGCGTTGCTCGTGTTCGGCATCGACGGGCTGCACCTGGTGGCAGAAGAAATTCAGGTTCAATGGGTTCTGCGTGGCTGAGCGAATCACCTGTACTTCCTGGCGGATCTGCCCGGCGTCGAGCATGGCGCAGGGCAGGGAGCCCAGAGCACCGGCCCGGGAGGCGCCGATCACCATGGCGGAGCCGGAGGGGCCGGCCATGGGCGCTTGGATGATGGGCAGGGCGATACCCAGCAGGTCTAAGAGGCGGCGATCAGTCCATTGGCTCATTTGCGGGAATTCTCCGTCGGCAGGTTTAGACGATGCAGCCCGTGGTTTTTATCAGGAGATGGCGCCCCGAGGCCAGCTGACTTTTCCACGGGGCTCGATTCCAGGCCTTTGCAACCGATACAGCGGCCGCTGCCGACGGCTGTCGGCGGCGTCGATCCGGCGCTAGACTGCGGCGGATATTTTTCCTCATCGCACCCCTCAAGGAAGGCTGGCCATGGATGTAAAACTGCGTGAAGTACTGCCGTTCAGCGTTGCAGGCCTGCAAGTAAGGACCCTCAACGCCGCCGAGCAACAGGCCGACAGCGCCCGGATCGGGCCGATGTGGCAGCGCTTCTATGTCGAGGGGCTGTTCGACAAGATCAGCCCTCGCCAGGCTGATTCGTTCGTCTACGGCGTCTATTCCAACTACGAGTCCGATGCCAGCGGGCACTTCGACGTGACCGCCGGCGTGGCGCTGGAAGGTGCCTGCGCCGACTACCCGAGCGTGGCTGTCCAGGGCGGGGACTACCTGGTGTTCAGTGCCAAGGGCGCGATGCCCGATTGCGTGATCCAGACCTGGGGGCTGATCTGGGCCTACTTCCAGGACAACCCCCAGGTCCGGCGCGCCTTCGCCACGGATTTCGAGGTCTACACCAGTGCCGATTCGGTGGCGATCTACATCGGCATCGAGGCCTCGCAGGCCGCTTCGCGCTCCAGCAACTGACGCTTGCGTTCCACACCCCAGCGGTAGCCTGAAAGGCTGCCGTCGCTGCGTACCACCCGGTGGCAGGGAATGGCCACCGCCAGGCTGTTGGCCGCGCAGGCCTGGGCCACGGCGCGCATGGACTTGGGCGCGCCAATGCGCTGGGCAATTTCGGCGTAACTGGCGGTGCTGCCCAGAGGAATGCTCCTCAGGGCCTGCCATACCCGCTCCTGGAACACCGTGCCCTGCAGATCCAGGGGCAGGTCCAGGCCAATGGCCGGGGCCTCGATAAACCCCACTACCTGGGCGACCAGGCGCTCGAAATCGCGGTCGGCACCGATCAGGTTGGCCCGGGGGAACTTGTCCTGCAGTTGCTCCAGCAGCGGGCCGGGTTCATCCCCCAGGAGAATCGCACACACACCGCGCGCGCTTTGCGCCACCAGTATTGCCCCCAGGGAACACTGGCCGAGGGCGAAGCGGATATCGGTGTTGGGGCCGCCGGCGCGGTAGTCGCTGGGCGTCATGCCCAGCAACTGGTCGGCCGCTTCGTAGAAACGGCTGTTGGAGTTGAAGCCGGCGTCATACAGGGCTTCGGTGACCGACTGGCCGCGTTCCAGGTGGGAGCGTACCTTGCGTGAGCGTTGCGCGTTGGCATAGGCCCGGGGGGTCAGCCCGGTGGCGGCCTTGAACACTCGGTGAAAGTGATAGCTGCTCATGCCGGCCTGCTGCGCCAGCTGGCCCAGGCTGGGCGGTGTTTCGGCGCCCTCGATCTGCCGGCAGGCCAGCGCCACCAGCGTGGCATGGTGCGCCGCGACCTGGGTCTGGTCACTGGCCAGGCGCTTGCTCGGGCGGTAGCCGGCGGCTTCGGCTTGCTCGGCGCTGTCGAAGAATTCGACATTCTCGGCCTTGGGCAAGCGCGACAGGCTGCTGGGGCGGCAATAGACGCCGGTGGTGCGCACGGCGTAGACAAAGCTGGCGTCGGCGCTGGCATCGCGCTTGAGCACGGCTTGCCAGCGGGGGTCCTGTTCGATGCGGTGCTTGCGCGACAAGGCGGTCATGGTCGGTACTCGGTAAGCGGTGGCGGCCAGATTAACCAAGCTGGGGCCGTTCGGCACTCCGGGCCTTGCGCTTGAATTCTCAACGTCAGCCGGCCCGGCGCAAGGTCAGGTTGATCCGTTGCTGGCCCAACAGCGGGTGGTGGCCGTCCTTGAGGGCCAGCACTCCGTGATAGCGCAGGCGGTCGACGCCGCCCCAGACCACCACATCGCCATGCAGCAGCGCGACCCGCTGGCTCTTGTCGCTGCGCTGCCGGCCGCCGAAGAGAAAGATCGCCGGCAGGCCCAGGGACAGGGACACGATAGGGGCCGAGTAGTCGCGCTCGTTCTTGTCCTGATGCAGTGACATCTTTGCCCCCGGCCGGTAGCAGTTGATCAGGCAGGAGTCCGGGGCGAACCCGGGAAAGCCGGCCGCCTCGGCCGCGGCTTCGGCCAGCTCCTGGAATACCTTGGGCAGTGCTGGCCAGGGGCGCTGGCTTTGCGGGTCGATGGGGCTGTAGCGGTAGCCGCTGCGGTCGGTGGTCCAGCCCAGTTGCCCGCAACTGCTGAGGCCCACCGACATGGTGAAGCCGCCGGGCATCTGCATCTGGCGAAAGGGTGCGGCGGCGAGCACGGCATCGAGTTGCGGCAGCAGCGCTTCGACCCAGGGCAGGGCGAAGCCGCGCAAGACCCGGGACTCTGGGCCCAGGACCTCGACGCGGGCAGGCTGCTGCAGGTCGCTGTCACTGAACAGCCCGAGGGTGGCTGGGCCGTCATCATTACAGTGCATCGTGAAAAATCACTCCAAGGGTATGGCGCTGGCCACTGTGAACGCGGCTGACACCGTGGCGCAAGGTCACCCGATAGTGCCCGCGCGCTCCGGCTACCGGGCGATGATGCACGGCGAAAACCAGCCCATCACCCTGCTTCAGACCAATGACCTGCGGCCGCGATTGCATGCGTGGGCGCTGTTCGGTGAGCACCAGTTCACCGCCGCTGAAGTCGCTTCCCGGCTGCGACAACAGGAAGGCCACTTGCAAGGGGAATACATGCTCGCCGTACAGATCCTGGTGCAGGCAGTTGTAGTCCCCGGGGCCGTATTGCAGCAGCAAGGGCGTCGGGCGCATCTGCCCGGCGTCGTGGCAGCGCTGGATGAAGGCGGCGTGTTGCATCGGATATTGGACGTCGATGTTCATCAGGCGGTTCCAGCGGTTGGCCTGGTCCACCAGGCGCGGGTAGAGCAACTGGCGCAATTGCGCCACGGGCTCCGGCAGCGGATAGCCAAAATACTGGTACTGGCCACGGCCAAAACCATGGCGGGCCATGATCACTTTCGAGCGAAACAACTCGGGGCTCTGGTAAAGCCGGCTCAGGGCCTGGCATTGCGCTGGGGTCAACAGGCCTTCGAGGCGGGCGCAGCCGTCCTGGTCGAGGGCCTGCTCGATGCGGGCCCAATCCAGTTGTTGCAGGCGATCGTGTAGCGAGGGGGCAGGCATGGCGGGAGTGTCCTGGGCGGTAGGGAACCCGGTCAGTCTGCGGCACGGTTGGCCGCGGAACACTCCGTTGCTTGCGCTTGAATCGGTGGTGCGCAGCGGCGCTCTACAAGGCCTTGCTGACGCTGACGTCGCTGATGACATCGTCGGACTGGCCATGCAGCGCCTCGAGGGCGGCCCGGGCTTCTTCCTCGGAGCCGGTCTGCAACTGGGCGAATTCGAAGCGGCGCTCACCGTTGAGCTTGTATTTGATGACGTACTTGGTGGTCTGGGGCACGGGGCTACCTGTTGTCGCGAGGGGAGGGCTTAGCGCAGTTTCGAGCTGGAGCGGCGAATGATGCGGATCGAATGCGTCAGGTTCGGCTTGCGGGTCACGCTGATGGGCCGACGGTTGACGGTGTCGATGGTGATGTTCCAGAAGCCAGTGCTGGGGGCGGTGATCTTTGCCGGGAACTTGTCGAAGGCGCCGCCGTGATAGGTATGACGGCCGCCGTTCTTGAAACTGCGGAAGTTGGCGTCGCTCATCAGGCGAATGTTACAGACCTGGGAGCATTCGATGACGACGATATCGTCTTCGTTCAGGTGCTCGCGCTGGTGGATGAATTTCATGGGCGCCTCCAGAAGGGCTATAGCTACAAAAGCAAAAAACGTTTGCGTGGGCGGTGACGCAGTTTATCAGGCCCAAAGGAGTATTATTCGGCCCCGGCGTCGAGCTTTGACAATTTAAAACAGTTATTTGGATTTTTATCGGCGATAAAGCCGTGCCTCCGGAGAAAAACGGCGCCTTTGCTGTCGGAGGGACTTTATTGGAGATTTTTATATGAAGCGCTGGGTGTGGGTTCTGGTCTTGGCCATCGGCGGTTGCGCAAGCGTCTCGGACATCAACCAGACACCGCCAACCCTGAGCGTGATTTCCGGCAAGAAGCCTCAGGAATACGCCAAGTGCCTAGCCGACAAGCTCTCCGGCAGCCGCGGCGCGCTGCAGGTCGAGCCGCACAAGGACGGCTTTCGGGTACTAGTGCCCCAGAGCCTGTCGCCGGCCCCGGCTGCAGTGTTCTACATTGAGGCGCGTTCCGGTGGCAGCAGCATCAAGCTGCACGAGCAGATGAGCAACAACCCCTTGCGCCCTCAGGATGTGCGCAAGGCCGGTGAAGACTGTATCTCCGGCTAAGCCGTTGCTCCCTGCGGGTGACCGGCCCCGGTTACCCGCTTGCATCCCTTCTCCAGACTTTGCCCCAGGCCCCGGGTAGCGCCGCCAAGCGCGGCCCGGGGCTGCTTTTGCGTGGGCAGAAGCCTTGTTGCACTGCGGCGATTAGCCGCTTTTTTTCGCCTGGTAAAACCTTGTTTTGCTGTTCGGTATTCGATAGGCGCGGGGCAATTTCGCGTTGTCCCGGTGGATCAATTGACCTACTATTTGTGTGCTTATGCCATGCAGGTCTAAGCATATAACTAGAATAATGGAGTTCATATGATCCCACTGGATCGAATGCTATTGAGTGGCCTGATGCTGCTGTTGGTTCAAACTGCCCATGCCGTGGAGGGGCAGAAAGTCTTTACCCAGGGAGGCGCCCAGCCGGGGGCGACGGCTTGCCTGGCCTGCCATGGTGCCGATGGCATGGGCCTGGCTCCGGCCGGGTTTCCACGCCTTGCCGGGTTGCCAGCGGGATATCTGGGCAAGCAGTTGCACGACTTTCGCAGCGGCGCCCGCACCAGCCCTGTGATGCAACCGCTGGCCAAGGCCTTGAGTGAAGAGGAAATCACCGCGGTCACCACGACCCTGGCCGCCATGCCTGCGCCCAAGCTGGCTCCTGTCAGCCGTAGCCAGGTGGCCACCGGTGTCGGTGAGCGCCTGGCCCTGCGTGGTGCCTGGGAACGGCAAGTGCCCGAGTGCGTCAGTTGCCACGGACCGGGTGGCGTGGGCGTCGGTACCGCCTTCCCACCCCTGGCCGGGCAGCCTGCCAGCTACCTGGTGGCACAGCTCAACGCCTGGCGTGAAGGTACCCGCCACAACGACCCCAATGACTTGATGGGGCACATCGCCAAATCCCTGAGCGCCGAAGAAGTGGCTGCCGTGGCGGACTACTTTGCAACCTTGAACTCCCAGGAGGCGCGCCCATGAAACTATTGATTCCAGGGGCGCTGCTGAGCCTGCTCGCGATCCAGGTCCAGGCGGCCACCATCGCCATGGAGGACCAGTCGCAGATCCCGGCGCCGAGCGCTTCCGCCCATGTCGAGTACTTCAAGCCGCCGGCTGAAAGCGAGCTGCCGGACAACGCCTACGGCAAACTGGTACGCGAAGGCTACGCCCTGTTCGTCGATACCAAGCGCCTGGCGCCGCAGTTCGTTGGCAACGGCCTCAATTGCAGCAATTGCCACCTTGATCAGGGGCGCCTGGCCAACTCGGCGCCACTGTGGGGCGCGTACCCGATGTACCCGGCCTATCGCAAGAAGAACGACAAGGTGAATACCTTTGCCGAGCGCCTGCAAGGCTGTTTTCAGTTCAGCATGAACGGTGGCAAGCCGCCGGCGGCGGACAGTCCGCAGATTACCGCGCTGTCGGTGTATGCCTACTGGCTGGCGAGCAAGGCGCCGCTGGGCGTCGAGCTGCCCGGGCGCGGGTATCCCGACGTGGCGCAGCCCGCCAAAGGCTACGACCTCAAGCAGGGTGCGGCGGTGTATCAGGCGCAGTGTGCGGTTTGCCACGGTGACAACGGCCAGGGCCAGAAGGCCGGTGCGGATTACGTGATGCCGCCACTCTGGGGCAAAGATTCCTACAACTGGGGTGCAGGAATGCACCGGATCAATACTGCGGCGTCCTTCATCAAGCACAACATGCCTCTGGGCAAGGGCGGCAGCCTGAGCGATCAGCAGGCCTGGGACGTGGCGGCGTTCGTCAACAGCCACGAGCGGCCGCAGGACCCGCGCCTGGTGGAGGGTTCCATCGAGAAGACCCGGGTCAAGTTCCACGCCAATGATGGGGTGAATTTGTACGGTCAGACGGTAGAAGGCGTGCTGATAGGCCAGGGCATCCGATAAACTAGCGCCCATTGTTGCCGGTGCCGCCCGGGCTCACGCCTGGACGGCATCGATTTTTTGGGAGAAAGCATGAAGCGGGAAGATGTCAGGGCAAAGCATGCAGAGGGCTTGATCTCTGCCACCCACGTGATCCAGAACCCGGCCAATTCAGGGGAATGGATTGTGTTTTTCAAGAAGAGCGCCGGGCGCAGCTATTTTCTGGTGGACGACAGCGACGAGGTGGAATCTTTCTGCCGTCTCGACGACCTGATCGAAACTATTCGTGGCCTGGGCATCAAGTTCGCCGAAATTCATATGTAGAGGGCGTGCGCCTTCTACTTGCAGACCACTACCACGCTGCGGCTCTTATAGTTGCCAACATCGACGCCGAGGGTCTTGTCGCTTTCCTTGGTGGCGGGCGTGCCGACAGTGCTGACGATCCGATAGCCGGTGCCGGCGCAGGACGCCTCGGCTTTCTCGTAACAGCTGGCCCAGGAGCTGGCCTCGCCAGAGCAATCGATGCTCAGGCCTTGTTCGCCATTGGCCAGGTAGGTATTGGAGGCGGTGGCACATCCACTCAGGGCCAGTACTGCGGTGACAGTGAAAAGTCTGTTCATGGGGGATTTCGTCATCTGAGGGGGAGGGGGTGAAGTGGCCGTGCATGCCAGTGGCGATGCTATAGCTAATGGCCATTTCGGTACAGCACGTCACCTTAGTCCTCCGCGGGCCTGCAAAAGTGCCGCAGCCCCTCTGGGTGAGGGGGTTGTGGTGCCTGCGGGTGAACATCGCCAGGGCGAAAACGGTGCCATCATGGAGTCCGGATGGCCCGCCTTGGCCGTTGAGTCGAGGGTGTGCCTGGCCGATGCCTGGGGCATTCCGGCAACCCTGTGCAGGTGCCGGTTTACAAGCGCTGCGCGGTGATGGAGGTTTACCTGGCAGGCTATCTGGAGGATGCTGCGGAACTATCTGGCACTTTATTTCTCTATGATGGCAGCGGTTAGCCAGCGCGGGGCATTGTAAGGCGCTCGCGCCCTCATTAGACTGCGCCGAAACTCGTACACACAGCCTTTTTAAGGACTCATATGATCAAGAAATGCTTGTTCCCAGCAGCCGGTTACGGTACTCGCTTCCTGCCAGCGACTAAAGCCATGCCTAAAGAAATGCTGCCGGTGGTGAACAAGCCACTGATCCAGTACGGCGTTGAAGAAGCGCTGGATGCCGGATTGAATGAAATCTCCATCGTGACCGGCCGCGGCAAGCGCGCCCTCGAAGACCACTTCGACATCAGTTACGAGCTGGAAAACCAGATCAAGGGCACCGACAAGGAGAAATACCTGGTCGGTATCCGCAAGCTGCTGGACGAGTGCTCGTTCTCCTACACTCGCCAGACCGAAATGAAAGGCCTGGGCCACGCCATTCTGACTGGCCGCCCGCTGATCGGTGACGAACCCTTCGCCGTGGTGCTGGCGGACGACCTGTGCGTCAACCTCGAAGGCGACGGCGTACTGACCCAGATGGTCAAGCTGTACAAGCAGTTCCGCTGCTCGATCGTGGCCATCCAGGAAGTCGATCCGCAGGAAACCAACAAGTACGGCGTGATTGCTGGCGAGATGATCCGTGACGACATCTACCGCGTTCACAGCATGGTCGAGAAGCCAAAGCCGGAAGACGCACCGTCGAACCTGGCGATCATCGGTCGTTACATCCTGACTCCGGACATCTTTGACCTGATCGAGCAGACCGAGCCGGGCAAGGGTGGCGAGATCCAGATCACCGACGCCCTGATGAAGCAGGCGCAGAACGGCTGCGTGATGGCCTACAAGTTCAAGGGCAAGCGTTTCGACTGCGGTGGTGCCGAAGGCTACATCGACGCAACCAACTTCTGCTTCGAGAACTTCTACAAGACCGGCAAGGCTTACTGATAGCCGCTGCACGGGTTTTTCGGAAAAGCCACCTTCGGGTGGCTTTTTCATTTGTCGCCCTTATGTAGACCTCTGCGCTGACCCGATCGCCATCTGCGGTTATGCTTGTCAGCCTGCCTGGGAGAGTGAAATGGCCTACGATTTTGATCTTTATGTAATTGGTGCCGGTTCCGGCGGTGTGCGCTGCGCGCGATTCGCGGCGGGTTTTGGCGCGAAGGTCGCGGTCGCTGAAAGCCGCTATCTGGGCGGTACCTGTGTCAACGTCGGCTGCGTGCCGAAAAAGCTGCTGGTGTACGGCGCGCACTTCGCCGAAGACTTCGAGCAGGCCTCGGGTTTCGGCTGGTCCCTGGGTGAGGCGAATTTCGATTGGGCGACCCTGATCGCCAACAAGGATCGCGAAATCAATCGCCTCAACGGCATCTACCGCAATCTGCTGGTCAACAGCGGCGTGACCCTGCATGAAGGCCACGCCAAGCTGATCGATCCGCACCAGGTAGAGGTCAACGGCCGGCGCTACAGCGCCAAGCACATCCTCATTGCCACCGGCGGCTGGCCACAGATCCCGGATATCCCGGGGCGTGAGCATGCCATCAGTTCCAACGAGGCCTTCTTCCTCAAGGAGCTGCCCAAGCGCGTGCTGGTGGTGGGCGGTGGCTACATCGCGGTGGAGTTTGCCGGGATCTTCCATGGCCTGGGCGCCGATACCCAGCTGTTGTATCGCGGTGAGCTGTTCCTGCGCGGTTTCGACGGCGCAGTGCGCAAGCACTTGCAGGAGGAACTGACCAAGCGTGGTTTGGGCCTGCAGTTCAATGCCGACATCGAGCGCATCGACAAGCAGGCCGACGGCAGTCTTGAGGTCACCCTCAAGGATGGTCGCAAGCTGGCCGCCGATTGTGTGTTCTATGCCACCGGGCGCCGGCCGATGCTGGACAACCTGGGGCTGGAGAATACCGGCGTGAAGCTCGACAAGCGCGGTTTCATCGAAGTGGACGAGCAGTATCAGAGCAGTGAGCCGTCGATCCTGGCGATTGGCGATGTCATCGGCCGCGTGCAACTGACGCCGGTGGCCCTGGCCGAGGGCATGGCCGTGGCTCGGCGCCTGTTCAAGCCCGAGCAGTACCGTCCCGTGGATTACCAGATGATTCCTACGGCGGTGTTCAGCCTGCCGAACATCGGTACCGTCGGCCTCACCGAAGAGCAGGCGCGAGAAGCGGGGCATAAGGTGCAGATTTTCGAGAGCCGCTTCCGGCCGATGAAACTGACCCTGACCGACTGCCAGGAACGCACCCTGATGAAGCTGGTGGTGGACGCCGACAGCGACAAGGTCCTGGGGTGCCACATGGTCGGCCCGGATGCCGGTGAAATCGTTCAGGGCCTGGCAATTGCCCTGAAGGCGGGGGCGACCAAGCGCGACTTCGACGAAACCATCGGCGTGCACCCGACGGCCGCCGAAGAGTTCGTCACCATGCGTACGCCTGTCGCGGGCTGATCAAGCCTTCGCAGGTGCGTCTGGCTGGGCCTTGGTGGCAGCAGCCAGGCGCAACGCCTCCAGGCCGGCCTCGGCCTTGGTGGCGCGCAACTCCATCTCCTTGCTCGATCGAGCCTGTTTCCTGGTTTGTTCCTTGAGTGCCTGAACTTCTTCCTGGGCAACGCGCAGGCGTTCCTGGAGCAGGGTGCTTTCGCTGTCCTGGCGGGCGACCTGTTCGCTCAGGCGGGCCTGTAGCGCCGAGTTCTTGCTGGCGGCATCCTGGGCTTGCTTGAGCTCTTTGTGGATGGCGCGCTGTTCGCTGAGCAGGCGCTCGTTATCGCGATGCAGTTGGGTGATCTCGTCCTGGCGTACCAGCGCGCTCTGTTGGGCCTGGCGCAGCTCCATCTGGATCTGTTGCAGCTGCCCTTCGTGGCGGCGCTGCTCCTGTTCGCGCTGTTCCTTGCTGGCCGCGCGGTAGTGCTCTAGAGCGTCCCTGGCATGCAGGTGCTTTTCCTCCAGGGAGTGGATCTGCTGCTCCTTGTCCTCCAGCCGCAGCTCAAGGCCCTTGAGTGCCTGGTTGAGTTCGGCGTTGCGGGTCTGTTCGCTCTGCAGCATGGAGCGAGTGTCTTGCAGGGCGGCGCTTTCCCCGGCCAGGGCGCTGGCTTGAATCTGCAACTGCTGTTGCAACTGCTCCTGAAGCTGGTGGGCTTCGTTCAACTGGTGTGCCAGCACCTGCTTCTGTTCTTCGAAGTGGGCGAGGGCTTGCTCCAGGGGTTCCTGGGCCTGCTCCTGCAGGCGTTGCGCCAGGCGCCCGACCAGCTCGCCCAGTTCTTGGTCCAGGGGCGCAGGGCCGCTGTCACGCCGGCTGGCGCCGTCATCCAGCTCCTTGAGATAGCGGTGGATGGTGGTTTTCGAGCCGGTATTACCCATTTCGATGCGTACTGCGTCGATGCTGGGGTGTTCGCCGCGGGCAAGAATCGCCTGACGCGCTTTCTTCACCACCGCCTTGTTTATGCCTCCGCGAGCCATGCATCCTCCGACGATTTAATACTGTGTTACGTGGTATGTAATTACATGGAATTGTACAGAAGATGTGAAATTATCAAAAGCCTGAAACTGACATGGGATATTATGGTGTTACCCCGTGTGATAGGCGCTGAGGGCGGTTTTCGCCAGCCATCGCCGTACATTTGCCTGAGTTGAGCTGCCATGAGCGAGCTGGATCGTTATCTGCAAGCCGCCACCCGCGACAACACCCGTCGCAGCTATCGGGCGGCCATCGAGCATTTCGAAGTGCAGTGGGGCGGTTTCCTTCCGGCTACGGCCGAAAGCGTGGCCCGCTACCTGGCCGCCTATGCCGGTGAGCTGTCGGTCAATACCCTGCGGTTGCGCCTGTCGGCCCTGGCCCAGTGGCACAGCAGCCAGGGCTTTGCCGACCCGACCAAGGCACCGGTGGTGCGCCAGGTGTTCAAGGGCATCCGTGCGCTGCACCCGGTACAGGAAAAACAGGCGCAACCCTTGGAGCTGCAGCACCTGGAACAGGTCGTCGCCTGGCTAGATGAGGAGGTCGCGAGTGCCGCAGCTGAACAGCGCCAGGGGGATCTGTTACGTGCCCGGCGTGATCGGGCGCTGATCTTGCTGGGCTTCTGGCGCGGCTTTCGCAGTGATGAGCTGTGCCGCTTGCAGATCGAGCATGTGCAAGCGGTGGCCGGGTCGGGCATCAGCCTCTACCTGCCCCGCAGCAAGAGTGACCGTGACAACCTTGGGCGGACCTTTCACACCCCGGCCTTGCTGCGCCTGTGCCCGGTGCAGGCCTATATCGAGTGGATCAACAGCGCGGCGCTGGTGCGCGGGCCGGTGTTTCGCGGCATCAACCGCTGGGGGCGCCTGAGCGAGCAGGGGTTGCATGCCAATAGCGTGATCGCGTTGCTGCGCCAAGCCCTGGAGCGTGCCGGTATCGCTGGCGAACACTACACCAGCCATTCCCTGCGCCGGGGCTTCGCCACCTGGGCGCACCGCAGCGGTTGGGATCTGAAATCACTGATGAGCTATGTCGGCTGGAAGGACATGCAGTCCGCCATGCGCTACGTCGAGGCCAACCCGTTCATGGGCATGGCGCGCATCGGCGAGAAGCCGGTACAGCAGTAGATTAAGGTTTCTTCTATTAATACTGTTGGCTGATAGTCAAAACCAATCGGCAGCATCAGGTTTGCCAATGAGCCAAGGGGCGATTCATTGGTTAGGATTCTCCCCATCAAGTTTTCACCCAATGTTCTCAACCACTGATGGAGAGTCAACGATGCCTATCATCAACAGCCAAGTTAAACCCTTCAAAGCTACCGCATTCAAAAACGGCGCATTCGTCGAAGTGTCGGACGCCGATCTGAAAGGCAAATGGTCTGTCGTGTTCTTCTACCCGGCTGACTTCACCTTCGTGTGCCCAACCGAGCTGGAAGACCTGGCCGACAACTACGCCGAATTCCAGAAGCTGGGCGTCGAGATCTACAGCGTTTCCACCGACACCCACTTCGCTCACGCTGCCTGGCACAACACTTCGCCAGCCATCGGCAAGATCCAGTACACCATGATCGGCGACCCGACCCTGGCCATCTCCCGCAACTTCGATGTGCTGATCGAAGAAGCCGGTCTGGCTGACCGCGGCACCTTCGTGATCAACCCGGAAGGGCAGATCAAGATCGTTGAAATCAACGACGGCGGTGTAGGCCGTGACGCTTCCGAGCTGCTGCGCAAGATCAAGGCCGCTCAGTACGTCGCTGCTCACCCAGGCGAAGTCTGCCCAGCCAAGTGGAAAGAAGGCGAGGCCACCCTGGCTCCGTCCCTGGACCTGGTCGGCAAGATCTAAGTCCATGCATTACCCAAGGGCGGTGATCCGCACTTAAGTCAGCTGCACCGCCCTTAAACAACGCCCGGGCGAGATTCGCTCGGGCGTTGTTTTTTCTACCGAATCAAAACAGGAGATCGCCCGTATGTTGGACGCCAATCTTAAAGCTCAGTTGAAGTCTTACCTGGAACGGGTCACCCAGCCGATCGAGATCGTAGCCTCCCTCGACGACGGTGCGAAATCCCAGGAAATGCTCGCGTTACTCAAAGACATTGTCAGTCTTTCCAACCAGATTACCTTGCTCGATAACGGCAGCGACGCGCGCAAGCCTTCGTTCTCGTTGAATCGCCCGGGAAGTGATATCAGCCTGCGTTTCGCCGGTATTCCCATGGGCCACGAATTCACCTCCCTGGTGTTGGCCTTGCTGCAAGTGGGTGGTCATCCATCCAAGGCCAGTGCCGAGGTGATCGAGCAGATCCGCTCGCTCAAGGGCGAGTTCAATTTCGAAACCTACTTCTCGCTGTCCTGCCAGAACTGCCCGGACGTGGTCCAGGCGCTGAACCTGATGGCGGTGCTCAACCCCAACATACGTCACGTGGCCATCGATGGCGCGCTGTTCCAGGCCGAAGTCGATGAACGCAAGGTCATGGCGGTGCCCAGTGTCTACCTCAATGGCGTGAACTTCGGCCAGGGGCGCATGGGGCTGGAGGAAATCCTCGCCAAGCTCGACACCGGTGCGGTGGAGAAGCAGGCGCAGAAACTCAACGCCAAGGAAGCCTTCGACGTGCTGGTGGTCGGCGGTGGTCCAGCGGGTGCTTCGGCAGCCATCTACGCCGCTCGCAAAGGCATCCGTACCGGTGTGGCTGCCGAGCGTTTCGGTGGCCAGGTGCTGGACACCATGGCGATCGAGAACTTCATCTCGGTGCAGGCAACTGAAGGGCCGAAGCTGGCCGCCGCCCTGGAAGAGCACGTCAAGCAGTACGACGTGGACATCATGAACCTGCAGCGGGCCAGTGCCCTGGTGCCGGCCAAGGAAGTCGGCGGCTTGCACGAGATCCAGTTCGAAAGCGGCGCCAGCCTCAAGGCCAAGTCGGTGATCCTGGCTACCGGTGCCCGCTGGCGCGAGATGGGCGTGCCGGGTGAGCAGGAATACAAGGCCAAGGGCGTGTGCTTCTGCCCGCACTGCGACGGCCCGCTGTTCAAGGGCAAGCGTGTGGCGGTGATTGGCGGCGGCAACTCCGGTGTCGAAGCGGCCATCGACCTGGCGGGTATCGTCAGCCACGTGACCCTGCTGGAGTTCGACAGCAAGCTGCGGGCGGATGCGGTGTTGCAGCGCAAGCTCTTCAGCCTGCCCAACGTCAAAGTCATCACCAGCGCCTTGACCAGCGAAGTGAAGGGTGACGGCCAGAAGGTCACCGGCCTGGCCTACAAGGACCGTGATTCGGGCGAGTTCCACACGGTGGACCTGGAAGGCATCTTTGTGCAGATCGGCCTGTTGCCCAACACAGATTGGCTCAAGGGCACCGTCGAGCTGTCGCCTCGTGGCGAGATCATCGTCGATGCCCGCGGCGAGACTTCGCTGCCTGGGGTATTTGCTGCAGGTGACGTCACCACGGTGCCCTACAAGCAGATCGTGATAGCCGTGGGCGAGGGCGCCAAGGCTTCCCTCAGTGCATTCGATCACTTGATCCGTACCTCAGCACCGGCTTGATCGGTCGCTTAGAAAAACAAAACCCCATGAGCCTGGCTCATGGGGTTTTTTATTGCTGTGCCGGCAGGCACCGGCTTGTCGCTGAAGTGGCCGCTGGGTCTTGCGCCGCCCTTGAGAGCGGGAGTGCTGACAATCCAGCTTCTACACAGGCCGGCTTCGCACCTGCATAGGTTTATAGCGGTGCTGGCTGGATGATCTCGACCCAGTAGCCGTCCGGGTCCTTGATGAAGGCCAGGCTTTTCATCCGGCCATCGTTCAGGCGCTTCTGGAAATCGCAGCCCAGGGCTTCGAAGCGCTCGCAGGCGGCGACGATGTCCGGCACCGAGATACAGATGTGGCCGAAGCCGCGCGGGTCGCTGTTGCCGTTGTGGTAGGCGAAGGCTGGATCGTTCTCGGTGCCGTGGTTGTGGGTCAGTTCGAGAATGCCGGGAATCGACTTCATCCACTCGGTTCGCGCGCCAGCGTCTGCCGGGATCTGTGCCTTGTCCACCAGGGCCAGGAAGTACAGGCTGAACTCGGCTTCAGGGAAGTCGCGTTTTTCCACCAGGGAAAAGCCCAGGACCCGGGTGTAGAAGTCCAGGGAGCGAGTGATGTCCTTGACGCGCAACATGGTGTGGTTGAACACGAAACGGGCAGTGGCCGCATCCGGTTGGGCGGTCACGCCGGGAAAGGTATTGAGTTCGTTGAGGCTCATGGGCCCTCCAGAAGAAAGTGCGGCCAAGACTGCTTGCCGGGGCAAGCAGCCTTGGCTGGCAATGGTTCGGACATCCTTGGGATCGGGCAATGATACGCAAGTGGGTCGGCTGGCGCCAAACCCAAAGCTCCTGATCTATTGCCCATTCCTGGCGCCGGGCTCAGACTTCCAGGCCCCTTTACCTCAGTGTGCAAACGCATGATCGAGTCTTTTAAGTTCCGCGCCGCAGCTCTGTTGCTACTGGCGCTGGCCGGTGTTGCAGAGGCCGAGCCGCAAGTGACCTGGCCCCAGGGCTGGACGGTGGAACCGCTGCCGGCCCCAGAAGGCGAAGAGGCCGCCAAGGTGTCCCGGCAGAGAGCGGTCAAGAGCGATACCGCTGGCAATCCACTCATGGTCATGGAGTTGACCATGACTCAGGTGGACAGTGGGCATGTAGTCAATCTGCAGGGGGTATTGCTGGAGATGCGCAAGTCGGTGCAAAAGGACTTTGCCCAGGGCGGTTATCAGAGTGTCTGTAACAAGATTCATGCCGCGCAGTTGAGTCGTCTCGAGGCGCTGGAGACTACTTGCACCATTACCCAGAATGGCCGGCATGTGCTCTCGCAAACATTGGTGGCGGCACTGAATGGGGATAAGGCTTATGTACTTTCATACGCTGGCCAGGCTGCGGCTTTTGCCGAGAGCCAGGATGAAATACTCGCTGTACGAAACGGCCTTAAACTTTAAGGAAAAATCTGAACCAATCGGTTCGCTTTCTGCGGGTTACCCGTTCGTTAGCGAAAAGGCATTAAGCCTGAAGTTGCTTGGGAATCAGACGTTATTGCACGATGTATCAGCTAGGGAGAGGGGTGGGATCTCGCTCGGCTCTTCCCTTAGATGCAAGTCGTAATAAGAATTTTCTTATTCAATGTAAAAGGCCCTACATATGCAGGGCCTTTTTCGGGGTGCGGCTTTGTTCAAGCGCGCAGCCAGGAATCCACAGTGGCGGCACCGTACTGTTCTTTCCAGGCCTTCAGGCCGCGGTGATTGCCGCCTTTGGTTTCGATCAGTTCGCCGGTGTGCGGGTTCTGGTAGACCTTGACCACGCGGGCACGGCGCTGCTTGGGGGCGTTGGCCTGTGGCAGGCCGGCCTTGCCCTGGTTGGGATCAAGGATGGCGATGATGTCACGCAGGCTCTTGTCGTAGGACTTCATCAGGGCCTGGAGCTTTTCTTCGAACTCGATTTCCTTCTTGAGTCCGGCGTCGTTTTTCAGGGATTCAAGCTGCGCGAGCTGTTCTTGAAGTGCTTTTTCTGCAGCACGAAACTCAGCAAGTCTGGACAATATCTTCACTCCACTAGTCTATTTGGCTGATACAAACCACAAACAAAGCTATAAGCCATGAGCCGATTAAGGCTCGATTAAGTGGCCTACCTGTGAATCTTGTACAGGCGGGAAAAATTGTAGTAGTTAATGCATCAAGAGTAAATCAGGTTGTTCTTGTCAAATGCGAAATTGACCAATTGATTCAAATTGGTGCAAGCCCCGAGTTGTTAGATCCAGCACTTTTTGTTCGAGCATGGCTATTTAATGGCGCGCCAGGGCTGCAACAAATTCGGCACTGGGCATGGGCCGTCCGAATAAATAACCTTGCAGGAAATCCACCCCTTTAGCTGCTAGATAATCCCGCTGTTCTGCAGTTTCAATACCTTCGGCGACAATGCCCAGATCGAGTTTGGCCGAGAGTTCGATAATGCTGTCGAGTATATGCAGGGACAGTGCGTCGGCACCGATCATGGCGACGAAACTCTGATCGATCTTCAAATAATCCACATTGAACTGGCGCAGATAACCCAGGCTGGAATGCCCGGTACCGAAGTCGTCGATGGCGATCATCACACCCAGTTCGTGCAGGGCGGCAAACAGCTGGTGGGTGGTGGCCGTGGGCTCGATCAGTTCGCGTTCGGTCAACTCCAGCACCAGGATCACCTTGCCTGGGGGGAAGCCGGCGAGGAACTCCCGGCAGTCCTCCAGCAACTGCAGGTCATGGCAATGGCTGGCGGTGATGTTGATACCTATATGGAAACCGTCGGTAAAGTGCGCGGCATGGGGCGCCAGGGCTTGTTGGGTCTGCTGCATCAGCGAGCGGGTCATGGGCACGATCAGCCCCGAATGCTCGGCGAAGGGGATGAACAGGTCCGGGCGCACCAGCCCCTCTTTCGGATGCTGCCAGCGCATCAGGACTTCGATGCCGGCCCACGCCAGGGTGTCCCCGCGCACCACCGGCTGAAAGTACGGAATGAACTCCTGGGCCCCCAGTGCCCGTTGCAGCTCGTGGGTGGGGGAGGCGGAGCGCTTTTGCAGCCAGTGGGCAAGTACGCCCGCCGCCGCGCCGAAAAACACCAGCAGGCTGAACAGCGCCGGGTACTGGCTCTTCATGTAGCTCCACACGTCGCCCTCGGGAAACCCCGAGCTGACGCTGTAGGGATAGCGCGATGAGCTCAGTTGCTGGCTGGCCACGGCCGCCAGTGGCGGGCTGCCCTCGTGGACACGGCCGTCGCTGGACAGCCAATGCCCGCCGACCTGCAATTGCAGGTCGGCGAAGCGGCTGATCAGGCGCAGGGCATTGGTCAGGTGATAGCCGTCGATGGTGGCCAGGGCGGCGCGATCGCCCTCGCTCCAGCGATAGACCAGCAGGGCCGTGTCGGGGGTGACAGGGTTGCCGCTCATCAGCCAGAGGCGGCCGTCCACGTAGTCCAGGGGGTTGAGCGGGACTGCGAAACTGCCGAGCAGGGAGCTGCAATAGTTGTTGTTGCGCCACACCAGGTTGGTCGAGCGCACGAACGGCCGGCGGGTGACCTGTTCGCGCAGGGCCAGTTGCCGGACTTCATCACAATCGCGGCCCACCTGGGGCAGCAGCGCCCTGGCGGCGATGTCGGTGTTATCGAGCATCAGGTCGAACTGGCGGATGGCCTCTTCGGCGGTTTCCAGGCTACTGTGCATCAGTGTTCGTTCGGCCTGGGCGTAGAGGATGAGGGCGCCGAGCCCGATGGGAAGAAGCATGGCCAGCAATGTCCAGAAGGTACGGGTAGAGCGCTTCAATGGACCTTTGGCGGTCAGGGGCATGGATCGGACCTGTGGGCGGGCGAGGGGGAGGATGGCACCGGGGGGCATGGCCCCTGCGGCTGTCTTGATCATCGCAGGATAGCCGGCTTTTACCGGCGATAAAGGCGCTGCGCGTGCTGGATGAAGGCCAGGGCCGCCGGCGACGCCTGGCGTCGGTCGAGCACCGCGATCCCCACTTGGCGGCGCACGGCAGGCTCCAGGGGGCGGCTGGTGTAGCGCGGGTCCGCGGACTGGGGCAGGGACAACTCGGCAACGATGCTCAAGGCATCGCCGCGGGCCACGGTTTCCAGGGTGCTCAGCAGTTGGGTGCTGCGGTAGCGGATATTGGGCCGCAGGCCGGCACCGATGAACAGGCGTGACACCAGCTCCGCCGAGCCGGCTTCGGTGAGCACGAAGGGGTCATGGCACAGTTGGTCCAGGCGCAGTTGCGCTTCACTGGCCAGGGCGTGGCTGGCTGGAATCAATGCCAGCAACTGGTCCTCGACCACAGGCACGGTGTCGAAGCGCTCCTGGGGCAACACCACGAAGCCCAGGTCCACCCGTCGTTCTTCCAGCCATTGCAGGACCTGGCGATCGGGGCCTTCGTCGATATGCACTTCGATGTCCGGATATTCGCGGCGGTAGTCGTGAAGAATCCGGGGCAGGAGGCGGATCGACGAGGTGGGGCCGAACGAGCCGATGCGCAAGGTGCCGCGCTTCATGCCCCGGGCATCCGCGGCTTCCTGGGTCAGGGTCGCCGCCAGGCCGAGCATGGCCCGGGCGCGCAGCAGCAACTGGGTGCCGATGTCGGTGAGTTCGACCTGGGCCTGGTGCCGGCGAAACAGGTCCACCTGCAGCTCCTGCTCCAGTGACTTGATGGCATGAGACACCGCCGACTGGGTGATGCCCAGGCGCGTGGCGGCGCTGGTAAAGCCCTGGAGTTCGGCCACCAGGGAAAAGATCTCCAGCTGGGTCAGGGTCATGAGTAAAAGCTCATTTTACGATGATCAGGCATTAGACAAAAAATGGTCGTGCAGTACAAACCCATTGCCTCAGAGCGTCTTGACCATGAGTGAAAGCAATATCAGCGGCCCCCTGGCGGGCGAATACCGGGACCTGGCGGTGTATGGCCGCCTGGCGACAGTCACCATGATCTGGGGCGGCACCTTCGTTGCCGGGCGCTACCTGGCCGGCGGGCTCTCGCCCTTGCTGGCCGCCAGCCTGCGGTTCCTGCTGGCCAGCCTGGCCTTGCTCGGCTTCATGGCCGTGGCGCGCATTCCCCTGGTGCGGCCCAGCCTCAGGCAGTTCGGCCAACTGGCACTATTGGGGTTCTTCGGGATCTTCTTCTACAACCTGTGTTTCTTCCTCGGCCTGGAGCAGGTCAAGGCTTCTCGGGCATCGTTGATCGTGGCCCTGAACCCGGCAGTGATTGCCCTGGCGTCCTGGGCGCTGTTCAAGGAGCGCCTGGGCCGGCGCAAGCTGTTGGGCATTGCCCTGTGCCTCTGTGGCGCGGCCCTGGTGATCTGCAGCCGTGACCCTTCGGCCCTGGCGGCGCAGGCCGGGAGCTGGCAAGGCGACCTGCTGATTCTTGGCTGCGTGCTGGGCTGGGGCGTGTACTCGCTGTTCTCCAGGGGGCTGAACCACAGCCTGGGCTCATTGCAAACCGTGACCTGCTCGATCCTCCTGGGCACCCTGATGCTCTGCGCCGCCACCCTGATCCGTGGCGAGTTCGACCTGCAGGCGGTGGCTCGCCTGAACCTGGCCCAGGGCTTGAGCCTGTTGTACCTGGGCGTGCTGGGTTCGGCGCTGGCCTATATCTGGTATTACGACGGCTTGCGGCGGATCGGTGCCACCCGTTGCGGTGTATTCATCGCCCTCAATCCGCTGACTGCGGTGATCCTCGGCGCGCTCGTGCTGGGAGAACAGTTGAGCCCGGTGATGGGGGTGGGCGGGGCGCTGATTCTCGGCGGTATCTACCAGTGCAACAAACCCCTTGCGGGCGGGGCAAAAAAGGCGATTTTATAGAGAATGCGGACAAAGGCTTTTACGCTGTGTAGAATCCGGTTACGCATACAATAATAAAGTCTTCTGGCAGCAGAAGCCTCGCCCCCCAGCCTGCAAGACAGGGTCGAAATGAAGATTCTCGGGTTTCAACTGATCTATGGTGACTTCCTCGCCCGCAGCGTGCGCGGTATCTCCTGTGCGCCACCGTCCCTCCTCAGCATTGCTAGCAACTAACGATCCGTTAATTCTAAAAATATGATGAGGCGCCAACCATGGCAGATATCTTCGAAAACCCAATGGGCCTGATGGGCTTTGAATTCATCGAATTCGCATCGCCTACCCCCAACACCCTCGAACCGATCTTCGAGATCATGGGTTTCACCAAAGTCGCGACCCATCGTTCCAAAGACGTGCATCTGTATCGCCAGGGTGCGATCAACCTGATCCTCAACAACGAACCCCACAGCGTCGCTTCCTACTTCGCGGCCGAGCACGGCCCGTCGGTGTGCGGCATGGCGTTCCGGGTCAAGGATTCGCAAAAGGCCTACAACCGCGCCCTGGAACTGGGCGCCCAGCCAATTCACATTGAAACCGGCCCGATGGAACTGAACCTGCCGGCGATCAAGGGCATTGGCGGCGCGCCGCTGTACCTGATCGACCGTTTCGGCGAGGGCAGCTCGATCTACGACATCGACTTCGTGTTCCTCGAAGGCGTGGACCGCAACCCCAAGGGCGCGGGCCTGAAGATCATCGACCACCTGACCCACAACGTGTACCGCGGGCGCATGGCCTACTGGGCCGGCTTCTACGAGAAGCTGTTCAACTTCCGCGAGATCCGCTACTTCGACATCAAGGGCGAGTACACCGGCCTGACTTCCAAGGCCATGACCGCTCCGGATGGCATGATCCGCATCCCGCTGAACGAGGAATCGTCCAAGGGCGCCGGGCAGATCGAGGAGTTCTTGATGCAGTTCAATGGCGAGGGCATCCAGCACGTGGCCTTCCTCACCGACGACCTGGTCAAGACCTGGGACGCCCTGAAGAAGATCGGCATGCGCTTCATGACCGCGCCACCGGACACTTACTACGAAATGCTCGAAGGGCGCCTGCCGAACCACGGCGAGCCGGTCAACGAGCTGCAATCGCGGGGCATCCTGCTGGACGGTTCTTCGGAAGCCGGCGACAAGCGCCTGCTGCTGCAGATCTTCTCGGAAACCCTGATGGGCCCGGTGTTCTTCGAATTCATCCAGCGTAAGGGCGACGATGGCTTCGGCGAGGGCAACTTCAAGGCACTGTTCGAATCGATCGAACGCGACCAGGTGCGTCGTGGCGTACTCGCCACCGAGTAAGCCCCGGCACGCTTGAGTCCAAGGCCCGATCAGGAGGTTTCTGGTCGGGCTTTATTTTGCCTGTCGGTTGGCGATTGTGAATGTGTTAATGTTTCGCCCCCGATTCCCAGCCCCTGACCGATGCCTCGATGAACACACCCAGACCTTCCCTGACCTTGACCCTGCTGCAGGCCCGTGAGGCCGCCATGGCGTTTTTCCGTCCCTCGCTGAACCAGCACGACCTGACCGAACAGCAATGGCGGGTGATCCGCATCCTGCGCCAGAACGGCGAGCTGGAGAGCCATCAGCTGGCGAAGATGGCCTGCATCCTGCCGCCGAGCATGACCGGCGTGCTGACCCGCCTGGAGCGCGACCAGTACGTCAGCCGGCGCAAGTCTCCGGAAGACCAGCGCCGCCTGTTCATCACCCTGACCGACAAGGGCCAGGCCTGTTTCGAATCCATGAGCGGCGACATGGAAATCAATTACCAAAAGATCCAGCAGCAGTTCGGCGAAGACAAGATGCAGGCCTTGCTGGCCCTGCTCAATGAACTGAAGCAGATCAAGCCCTGAGCCTGTACCGCAGGCCTTGATGCACGCGAGATACCCCCGCAGCCGGGCTCAGCCCCGGCGCTGGCGCAGCAGATGGCGCACGCCTTCGAGCACCAGGACCAGCACCGCCAGCCAGATCGGCACGTAGGTCAGCCATTCCCCGGCCTTGATGCTTTCCCCCAGCAGCAGCGCCACCAACAGCAGCAGTACCGGTTCCACATAGCTGAGCAGGCCGAACAGGCTGAAGGCCAGCAAGCGGCTGGCAATGATGTAGCACACCAGCGCCGAGGCACTGATCACCCCCAGCACGGGAATCAGCAGGTACAGCCAGGGTTGGGCCGCGACCACGGCAATGCCCTGTTCGCCGCTCTGCACCACCCACAGCGCCACCGGCATCAGCAGGGCCATGTCCACCCACAGGCCGCCCAGGTGGTCGGTGCCCAGGCGCTTGCGCAAGACGAAATACAGCGGGTAGCCCAGGGCCACCACCAGGGTCGCCCAGGAAAAACTGCCCACCTGGTACAGCTCGTTGAGCACGCCGATGCAGGCCAGCACCGCTGCCAGCTTCTGCAGCCGCGACAGACGTTCGCCATAGACGATGCGTCCGGTCAGGACCATGGTCAGCGGCAGCAGGAAATAGCCCTGGGATACGTCCAGGCTGTGGCCGTTGAGCGGTGCCCACATGAACAGCCAGAGCTGCACCCCGACCAGCGCCGACGACAGCAGCAGCGCCGGGCCCAGCACGGGCTTGCTGCGCACCCGTCGCAGCACCTCGTCGACCCGATGCCATTCACCGGCCAGCAGCATGAACAGGGTCATGCAGGGCAGGGTCAGCAACATCCGCCAGCCGAAGATCTCCACCCCGGTCAGGGGCGCCAGCAGCGAAGTGTAGAAATACATGACGGCAAACAGCACCGACGCCAGAACCGATAACGCAATACCTTTAGACACGCAGTCCTCGTAGAACCCGAACGCTCGGGATGCACAAAAAGAAGGGGAGAGTGGAGCGAGGGGGAATATAGAGGGTTTGCCCCGGGATTTTTGCTCTGTTTGCGACACCCCGGCGGGAAAATTTCTCGTTTGTGGCGCGGCCCGGCCTTCCAGGGAAAGGCCGGACTGCGATGGCCGCTGGGTTTGCGCGGCCAGGGTCCGTGTTTAGCCCAGGTGCGCAAAACGTCCGGAGACAAAATGGCCGACATCATTGAAGCCGGGTGTCGAGGCGTGCCCCGGGGTCACCAGCGCGTCGATGAAGGCTTCGTCCTCAGGGCTGATCTTCACCTCCAGGGCCCGGGTGTAGGCGTCCCACTGGGCTTCAGTGCGCGGGCCGACAATGGCCGAGCTCACCGCCTGGTTGTTCAGTACCCAGGCAATGGCGAACTCGACGATCCCGGCCCCGCGCCCCTGGGCGTATTCCTGGATCTGCTGGGCGATGCGCAGGGATTCGACCCGCCATTCGGTCTCCAGGATGCGCTTGTCCTGGCGCCCGGCGCGGCTGGCGGCGTCCGGGGCGACGTCCGGCGCATACTTGCCGCTGAGCACACCACGGGCCAGGGGGCTGTAGGGCACCACGCCCAGGCCATAGGCGCGGGCGGCGGTGATCTGCTCGCCCTCGGCCTGGCGGTTGACGATGTTGTACAGCGGCTGGCTGATCACTGGGCGGTCCACCCCCAACTGGTCGGCGACTCGAATCGCCTCGGCAATCCGCCAGCCACGATAATTGGACAGGCCCCAGTAGCGGATCTTGCCCTGGCGCAACAGGTCGCCGATGGCCGAGATGCTCACTTCCAGAGGCGTGTTGTGGTCTTCGCGGTGCAGGTAGTAGATGTCCAGGTAATCGGTGCCCAGGCGGGTCAGGCTGGCCTCGATGCCGTTGAAGATGTGCTTGCGGCTCAGGCCGCTGCGGTTGGGCACGCCGTCCACCGGACCGAAGCCGACCTTGGACGCCAGCACCCACTCATGGCGGTGGCTGGCAATGGCTTCGCCGACGATCTCCTCGGAGCGGCCCTGGGTATAGACGTCGGCGGTGTCGATGAAGTTGATCCCCTGGTCCCAGGCCTTGTCGATGATACGCAGCGAGTCTTCGGTACTGGTCTGCTCGCCGAACATCATGGTGCCCAGGGTCAGGGTGGAAACCTTGAGACCGGAATGGCCGAGGGTGCGATAGCTCATGGGTGGAATCCTTGTGCTAGAGGGCTGGCCAGTGCGTTTCCGGCCATGGGGGCGACCATCAAATACCACAACCCCGGGCCTCTGCAATGCCTGAATGGCGCTCCCTTGCCGGCATAGGTGCCCGTGAGATCGCTATCGCTGGCAAGCCCGCTCCTACAAGGAGGTTCCGTAGGAGCCGGCTTGCCGGCGAACCGCGCAGCGGCCAGCCGTCCCGGAGCCGCTGCGGGTCAGGGGCACAGCGCCCGGCAGCGCTGCAACACAAAGCTGTGCAGCAGGCGCACCCGCTGGGAAACCTGCAGGCGATGGGGGCACAGCAAGTTGAAGGGGGCCGGTTCCCCTTGCCAGTCGCCGAGCAGCGGCACCAGGCGCCCGGCGCGGATGTCCTCGGCCACATCCAGCCGGGCCTTGTAGACAATGCCGTGGCCGGCCAGGGCCCAGCGCCGGGCCACCTCACCGTCGTCGCACAGGTAATCGCCACGCACCAGGACTTCGCGGGTTTCGCTGCCGCGGCTGAAACGCCAGCGGTCATAGGGCTGGCCGTTGCGCAGGTACAGCAGGGCGCTGTGCCCGGCCAGCGCCTCGGGGTTTTGCGGCACCCCGCAACGGGCCAGGTAGGCCGGGCTGGCGCAGGCGATGCGCCGGTGCCCGGGGAGAATCGGCAAGGCCACCAGGCTGGAATCCTCGGGCACGCCAAAGCGCAGGGCCACATCCACAGCGTCGCGGAACAGGTCGGCGTGGCGATCATCGAGCCGCAGTTGCAGGCGCAGTTGCGGGTGCTCGGCCTTGAATTCATCGAGCCAGGGCAGCAGGGCATTGCGCCCGAAGTCCGAGGGCGCCGACAACTGCAGCACCCCGGCCAGGCCCAGGCTCTGCTGCTTGAGCGCCAGCTCGCCGTCCTCCAGGGTGGCCAGGGCCAGGCGCACGCTTTCCAGGTAGCGGCGGCCTTCCTCGGTGAGCCGCATGCTGCGGGTGGAACGCGCCAGCAGACGGCTGCCGAGGCGGGTTTCCAGGCGCTTGAGGGCGATGCTGGCGGCTGCGGCGGTCAGGCCCAGGGAGCGGGCCGCGGCGGAAATGCTCCCGGCATCGGCGGTGCGTACGAAGATTTCCAGGTCCAGTATCGAGCTCATTAATAAAAATCCTTTAAAGATCTTTGCGTTTTAGCTGGATTTTTCCTCGATTGGCAAGCTGGGAAGATGCAATCACTTTCAATCGCAGCAGGTGATCGCAATGACTCTTTCCAACTCAAGCCTGGCCCAGCAAACCTTGGTGGTGATTGGCGCCGGCAGCGGCATCGGCGCTGCGGTGGCGCGTCAGGCCGCGGCCCGTGGTGCTCGGGTGGTACTGGCGGGGCGCAGCCCCGAGGCCTTGCAGCGCCAGCAGGCACAGCTGCCGGAATCGGCCTGCAGCATCGCCGTGGACATTACCGATACCGCCAGTCTCCAGGCCTTGTTCGCCAGGGTGGGGGCCTTCGATCACCTGGTGATCAGCGCCGGTCCGACCATTGCCGCCAAGCCCCTGGCCGACACCGATCTGCTGGATGCCCAGCGGGCTTTTGAGGTGAAGTTCTGGGGCGTGTGGCGCGCGGTCCAGGCGGCGCTGCCGACACTCGCGCCGCAAGGCAGCATCAGCCTGACCTCGGGCCTGCTGTCGCGCAAAATGGTCCCCGGGCAAGTGCTCAAGACCACCCTCAACGCCGCCCTCGAAGCCCTGGGCAAGCACCTGGCCAAGGAGCTGGCGCCACGCCGGGTGAATGTCATCAGCCCCGGGGTCACCGCCACCGAAGCCTATGCCGGGATGCCCGAGGACGCCCGCGAAGCCATGTTCGCCCGCACCGGTGCCAACCTGCCGGTGGGCCGCGTCGGCCAGCCGGATGAGGTGGCGGCGGCCTTTATCCTGGCCATGGAGAACGGCTTTATCAGCGGGAGCCTGATCGATGTCGATGGTGGAGGCCTGCTATGAACTGGCGCTTCGATCACCTGGCGTTCAACTGCGCCGAGGGCGAGGCGTTGCAGCAGGCCTTCGCCGATCTGCTGGGCCTGCAAACGGGCCGGCGGCCGCCGTTTCCCTTTCCCGGGCGCTGGTTGTACCAGGGCGAGGCGGCGCTGGTGCACGTCATCGAACAGGCCCATTGCCCTGAGCCGCACCTGAGCCACATCGCCTTCAGTACCCAGGAGGCAGCCGAAGCCGTGTTGCGCCGGGTGCAGGCCAGTGGCCTGGAACATCAAGTGGCGCAGGTGCCGGAAGACGGCATCTGGCAGATCTTCGTCCGCTTGCCCGGCGGCCTGGTGCTGGAGTTGGATGCTCCGGCGATGGGAGCGTTGAGCATCAGCCACGACTACGCCCGACAAGGTGGGGCACCGGCCTGAGCCCAGCCATGAAAAAGCCCGTTGGAGCCGAGGCTCGAACGGGCTTTTGTCGTGGCCGGGGCTGTGTAGTGCCGGGGCTTAGCGGTTTAGGGTGCGGGTCATGCGCAGCGCCAGCAGGCTGCCGCCGACAATTACCCCGGCCAGCAGGTACAGCGCGGCGTCGGTGGAACCGGTGCTGTCCTTGACCCAGCCGACGATATAGGGGCTGAGGAAACCGGCCATCTGGCCCATGGAGTTGATCAGCGCCAGGCCACCGGCAGCTGCACCGGCGCTGAGCAGGGCAGTGGGCACCGGCCAGAACATCGGCAGGCCGGTGAGGGCACCCATGGTGGCGAGGGTCAGGCCGAGAATGGCGATGGCCGGGTTGGCGGCGAAGTTAACCGCGATCAGCAGCCCCACGGCGCCCATCAACATCGGCACTACAAGGTGCCAGCGGCGCTCCTTGCGCAGGTCCGCCGAACGCCCCACCAGCAGCATGAACACCGCCGCCAGCAGATAGGGAATGGCGCTCAGCCAGCCGATCACCAGGTTGTCGGCAAACCCCAGGTTCTTGATGATCGACGGCAGCCAGAAGTTGATCGCGTAGACCCCGCTCTGGATGCAGAAGTAGATCAGGCCGAAGGCCCAGATCGCCGGGTTCTTGAACACCGCGGCCAGGGAGTCGCTGGCGGTCTTGGGCTGGTTGGCGAGGTCGCTGGCCTGGTCGGCCTCCAGCACTGCGCGTTCAGTCGGGGTCAGCCACTTGGCATGGGCGAAGCTGTCGCTGAGCAGGAAGAACGCCAGTGCGCCGAGGATCACGGTAGGAATGCCCTGCAGCAGGAACATCCACTGCCAGCCGGCGAGGCCGCCCTGGCCGGCGGCGAAGTGGTTGAGGATCCAGCCGGAAAACGGGCTGCCCAGCAGGCCGGACACCGGGATCGCCGACATGAACAGGGCCATGATCCGGCCACGGCGGAAGGTCGGGAACCACTGCGAGAGGTACAGCACCACGCCGGGGAAGAAGCCGGCTTCGGCGGCCCCGGTGAACAGGCGCAGGGTGTAGAACTGGGTCGGCGTGGTGACGAACAGCAGGCAGGTGGACAAGGTGCCCCAGGTGATCATCATCAGCGCGATCCAGCGCCGCGGGCCGAACCGGTTCAGTGCCAGGTTGCTCGGCACGCCGCACAGCACGTAGCCGATGAAGAAAATCCCGGCGCCCAGGCCGTAGACCGTTTCGCTGAATTTCAGGGCATCGAGCATCTGCAACTTGGCGAAGCCAACGTTGACCCGGTCGAGGTAGTTGAACAGGTAGCAGACGAAGATGAAGGGGATCAGGCGCAGGGTGATGCGCTTGTAGACGGCGTTCTTGTCGTCAGCCTGGGCCAGTGGGGCAGCGGCGCTCTGTGACATGGTGTGTCTCTCTTTATTATGATTTTTCGCGGTGCAAGGGTAACGTTGACCGCCCTGAGAGTCTCGGTCACCGGCGCGGGCCTGTCTTTGTGCCGGCGCACAGCGATTGGCCCCGGGCCCTGTGCCACTGAACAACGCCGCGTACCCCGCGGCCCGTCCCCGCAGCTGTAGCCGTCAAGGATCATCCCCCCATGTTCGAACTGGATCATGACCTGGCGCAGGATATCGTCGACCGCACGATGGCGATCCTGCCCTACAACGTCAACGTCATGGACAGCCAGGGCCTGATCCTTGGCAGCGGCGAGCCGGAGCGTATCAACACCCGGCACGAAGGCGCGCAACTGGTGCTGGCCAACGGCCGGGTGGTGGAGATCGACGAACCCACCGCGCGCCAGCTCAAGGGCGTGCAGCCGGGCATCAACCTGCCGTTGCTGCATGACCAGCGGCTGATCGGGGTGCTGGGCATTACCGGCGACCCGGCGCAGTTGCGCACCTATGCCGAACTGGTGCGCATGACCGCCGAGATGCTGGTGGGCCAGCGCCACCAGCAGGCCGAGCAGCAATGGCGGCGCCAGCGCTGCGACGACCTGCTGGCCCTGCTGCTGAGCGACGGCGGCGACTCACCGCGGCTGGTGGATGAAGCCCAGCAGATGGGCCTCAAGCCACAGCTGGCGCGTACGCCCTATTTGTTCGAACTGGCCCAGGAACCGGCCTCGGGGCAGGGCGTGGATAGCCTCAGCAGTTGGTTGCTGAGCCGCTATCCGGACAGCTGGTGCGTCAGCTCGTCGAAGAGTTCCCTGCTCTGGTGCCGCCCGGCGAGCCTGAGCCTGGACAACCCGCGGCTGCTGGAAAAGCTCGACGGCCAGGGCTGGAACATCCTGCGGGTGGCGGTGGGCGGGCAGGCCGAGGGCCTGGCCGGATTGCGCCGCTGCTACCGCCGGGTCGGCGACCTGCTGGCCTACGGCCGGGATATCCTGCCGGATGCGCGATTGCTCACCCTCAACCGCTACCGCCTGCCGGTGATGCTCTGGCGCCACCGCAACGATGACGCCCTGGACGAACTGCTGACGCCGTTGCGCAAGGTCCTGGCCAAGGACAGCAACGGCCAGTTGCTGGCGACCCTGCGCAGCTGGTGCGACCACGACGGCCAGAGCCAGGCCTGCGCCGATGCCCTGGGCATCCACCGCAACAGCCTGCGCTACCGCATGGAACGGATAGCCGAGCTCAGCGGCGTCGACCCCTTGCGCCTGGACGGCATGCTGGCTCTTTATCTTGGCGTACAGCTGCTGCCCCACCGCAGCGAGCCGGCCTGATTTATCGCGCCGATCTCCACCATCGCCTATCCCGATCCAACAGGGGTGGTAGCCGCCGCAGAGCCTTGGCGAGGCTGCGCAAAGGCCCGCAGGGCCTTGCCTGGCAATCTCCAGCTAAACCTGTATCGCTTCCAAGACCTTCGCGAGCGCTACGCGCCCGTTCGCAGCCTGCGGCAGCGGTTTCAACGCTAGGCGAGGTTGCGCGGTTGTAGCAATGAACAATAAAGCGCCCTCGGACTTGTGCAGTGGCCCGGGGTCAGCGCCTGCGCCAGATGGCAGCATGGCGGCACAAGAACCGGAGAAAACCCATGAAGATCATCATCGCCCCCGACTCGTTCAAGGACAGCCTGAGTGCCGAGGGTGTGGCCCAGGCCATTGCCCAGGGGCTGGCGGATGTGTGGCCCGACGCCGAGCTGTGCCAATGCCCCATGGCCGACGGTGGCGAAGGGACGGTGGAATCGATTCTCGCCGCCTGTGACGGGCAACTGCGCAGCAACCGGGTCCAGGGGCCGCTGGGAGCGATCGTGGAGGCGCGCTGGGGCTGGCTGCCTCAGAGCCACACGGCAATCATCGAAATGGCCGAGGCCAGTGGCCTGCAACTGCTGGCGCTGGAGCAGCGCGATGCGTGCAACAGCAGCACCTTCGGCACCGGGGAGCTGATCCAGGCCGCTCTGGAGGCCGGTGCCCGGCGCATCATCCTGGCCATCGGCGGCAGCGCCACCAACGACGGCGGCGCGGGGGCCCTGCAGGCGCTGGGGGTCAAGCTGCTGGACCGCCAGGGCCGGATACTGCCTCGCGGCGGCCTGGCCCTGGCCGACCTCGACCATATCGAGCTGGATGCCATGGACCCGCGCCTGGCCCAGGTGCGCTTCGACATCGCCGCCGACGTCAACAACCCGCTGTGCGGCGAGCACGGCGCTTCAGCCATCTTCGGCCCGCAGAAAGGCGCCTCGGCGCAGCAGGTGCAGCAACTGGACCAGGCCCTGGGACACTTTGCCGACCTGTGCGCCCAGGTACTGCCCAAGGATGTGCGTGATGAACCCGGCAGCGGCGCGGCCGGTGGCCTGGGGTTTGCCGCCAAGGCGTTTCTCGGCGCGCAATTTCGTCCCGGGGTGGAAGTGGTGGCGGAACTGGTGGGCCTGGAACAGGCGGTGCAGGGCGCTGATCTGGTGATTACCGGTGAAGGTCGCTTCGACGCCCAGACCTTGCGCGGCAAGACCCCCTTTGGCGTGGCGCGCATTGCCCGGGAGCAGGGGGTTCCGGTGATTGTCATTGCCGGCACCCTGGGCGAGGGTTACCAGCAGATGTACGCCCACGGCGTGGACGCGGCCTTCGCTCTGACCTCCGGGCCCATGAGCCTGGAACAGGCCTGCCGCGAAGCCCCGCGCCTGCTGCGCGAACGCGCCGCCGACATCGCCCGCGTCTGGCGCCTGGCCGTTCAATCCTCGCCGGCGCCTGCTGCCCCTGTGTAGGAGCTGGCTTGCCAGCGAAGAGTCCGCTAAGCCTTGCACCACCCGCAAGAATGCTTTCGCCGGCAAGCCGGCTCCTACAGAGAAGCCGCATGAACCTTGCCCCCCTGTGTAGGAGCTGGCTTGCCAGCGAAGAGGTCCTCAAGCCTTGCCGCGCGCAAGAACGCTTTCGCCGGCAAGCTGTTGTGGCTCAATATTCCTGAACCACTCTGTAGGAGTTTCAACCTAAGGAAGCATCATGGGATTTCGGGTTGTTAGCGCTGAAGAAAAGGCTGAAGCTATTCGCCTGGTCGTGGAAATGAATTACTCGGTGCCTAAGGCGTGTGAGCAAACCGGGGTTGGGCCTACAGCCCTGCGACGCTGGGTCGCCAGATGGCGCAAGGAGCATGAAGGAGCCTTGCTGCCCACACGCCCTCAGGACCAGGAACTGATTGACTCACTGCAGGCCAGGCTCGCCCTGCTGGAAGCCGAGAATAGCGTCCTAAAAAAGCAATTGCCCTCTCATCTGAAGGTGCTGTTCAGCCGAATCAAATGATCGAGGGTTTGAAAGGACAGCTCTCCATTCGGCACTGCTGCCGACTTCTGGGCGTGCCTCGCAGCAGCTATTACGCCAAGCACTTGGCCCGGTCTGAGCCTGGGGTCGAGCGGCAACTGGAAAAGACCATTCGGCAGTTGCACCGGGAGCATCGAGGTGCCCTGGGCGCCCGGGGATTTGCCAGGGAGCTTAAAAAGCAGGGCGTCGTGGTTGGACGCCATCGTATGGGCCGTCTGATGAAAAACCTTGGTCTGGTCAGACGACGAGCCCGTTACGCTCACTATCGTCGGACCGGAAAGCCCAGCAATACCGCAGCCAATGTCCTTGATCGTCGCTTTAATCCTGCATCGCCCAATACGTTTTGGGCCGGAGACATCACTTATATTCGCGTCGGTGGAAGCTGGCTGTACCTGGCAATCGTGATGGATCTGTTTTCACGTCGGATCGTCGGCTGGGCCTTTTCCAGGACCGCCGATGCCGAGCTGTCGCTCAAGGCGTTGCGGCTGGCTGTTGGCATACGTCGACCTGGTTCAGCGCTGGTATTCCACTCGGACCAGGGCTGCCAATACACCGCGGATCGCTTTGTCGAATACCTGGCTGAGAAGCAGATCGTGCAGAGCATGAGTCGACGCGCAAACTGCTGGGACAACGCGGTGGTGGAGCGTTATTTCCGGACACTGAAACACGACTGGTCGCCTGAAAATGGCTACCAGAATCATTTCGAGGCGCAGAAGGATGTGATGGATTTCATTGCCCATTACAACCATCGGCGTTGCCACAGCGCCTCAAACGATCTGCCGCCCGCTGCTTTTGAAAGGCTGGCGGCCTAATGCTCCTACAGAGTGGTCCAAAAAAGCTGGACCACTACAAGCCGGCTCCTACGGCAATCGCCCGTCAGTAAACCCCACCCTCGCTGGTGGGGGCGTCCAGGGTTTTGTACTGGCCGGCCAGGCTCTGCAGGCCCTTCATCAGGACGGTGGTATCCACGCCCACCGCGACAAAATTTGCCCCCAACTCGATGCAACGCCGCGCCAGTCGCTGATCGGCACTGAGAATCCCTGCGGCCTTGCCCGCCCGACGAATCCGCACGATGGCGTCTTCAATCGCGGCCACCACGTCCGGGTGCCCGGGGTTGCCGCGCTGGCCCATGGCCGCCGACAGATCCGCCGGGCCGATAAACACCCCGTCGACCCCGTCCACCGCGAGAATCTCATCCAGGTTGCGCAGGCCTTCGAGGTTCTCGATCTGCACCAGCAGGCACATCTGCTCGTCCGCCTGTTCCAGGTAGCCGGCGATGCTGTTCCAGCGCGACGCCCGGGCCAGGGCGCTGCCTACGCCACGAACCCCCAGTGGCGGATAGCGCATGGCGCGCACCAGCTGGCGTGCCTGCTCGGCGCTTTCCACCATGGGGATCAACAGGGTCTGGGCGCCGATGTCCAGCAATTGCTTGATCAGCGCGGTATCGCCAATGGGCGGGCGGATAATGCCTTGGGCTGGGTAAGGGGCAATGGCCTGCAACTGCGCCAGCAGGCTGCGCAGATCGTTGGGCGCGTGTTCGCCGTCCAGCAGCAGCCAGTCAAAACCGGCGTTGGCCGCCAGCTCGGCACAGTAGCCGTCCGCCAGGCCCAGCCACAGCCCGATCTGTGGCTCGCTGTGTTGCAGGCGTTGCTTGAACAGGTTCTGCGGCATGTGCATGTGCTTCTCCTCAGACGAAACGGCAGGCAATGCTGCCCAACTGATCGTAGTCCACGTGGAATACATCCCCGGGCCGCGCCGCCACCGGCCGAGTGAAGGAGCCGCCAAGAATGATCTGCCCGGCCTCCAGGCCGACGTCGTAGGCCGCGAGCTTGTTGGCCAGCCAGGCCACGCCCTTGGCCGGGTGGTTGAGCACCGCGGCAGAGACCCCGGACTCCTCGATCACGCCATTGCGGTAGAGCACCGCCGGCACCTTGCGCAAGTCCACGTCCCCTGGACGCACGGCGCGGCCACCCATCACCACCCCGGCGTTGGCGGCATTGTCCGAGATGGTGTCGAAGACCTTGCGGGTGGCCTGGGTCTGCGGGTCCACCTGCTGGATGCGCGCATCGATGATCTCCAGCGCCGGGATCACCCAGTCGGTGGCGTCCAGCACATCGAACAGGGTGCAGTGGGGCCCCTTGAGCGGCTTGCCGAGGATGAACGCCAGTTCCACCTCGACCCGGGGCACGATGAAGTGCTGGAAGGGAATGTCGCTGCCTTCGTCGAACAGCATGTCGTCCAGCAGGGCGCCGAAATCCGGCTCGGTGATGTTCGAGGAAACCTGCATGGCCCGTGAGGTCAGGCCAATCTTGTGGCCCACCAGCTTGCGCCCGTCGCGGATTTTCTGTTCCACCCAGCTGCGCTGGATGGCGTAGGCATCTTCGATGCTGATAGCGGGGTATTGCAGGGACAGCTGGCCGATCTGTTCACGGCTGCGCTCGGCGGCGTTGAGGCGCGCGGCGGCTTCCTGGATATCCGAGGGGCTGAGCATGGTTATTTCTCCCGAGGGTTGACGATATGAGCCGGCACCTGGAGCACCAGCCAGGCGCCGCAGGCAATCAGCAGGGCCAGGGCGTAGAGGGCCAGGCTGGCGCTTTGGGTGGCGTCGCGCACCACGCCGATCAGGTAAGGGGCAAGGAACGCGGCGACGCTGCCGAAGGAACTGATCAGGGCGATACCCGCGGCCTGGGTGCTGCTGGCGAGAAAGGCCGGCGGCAGTTGCCAGAACATCGGCAAGGCGGCGCTGGCGCCCATGCCCGCCACCAGCAGGCCGAACATCACCAGCCAGGGGTTGTCCGGGGCCAGCCCGGTGAGGATCAGCCCCAGGCTGGACATCAGCAGCGGCACCCCCAGGTGCCAGCGGCGTTCGCGCAGGCGGTCCGAGGAGCGGCCGACGCCGAGCATGAACAGGCAGCCTGCCAGGTAGGGCAGGGCACTGAGCAGGCCGACATTGCTGTCCCGGGCGATGCCGGCGTGGTGGATCAGGGTCGGCATCCAGAAGGCGATGGTGTTCACCGCCAGCATCACCGCGAAGTAGATGCACACCAGCAACCAGACGTGGCGGTCCCTGAGGATGCCGCTGAAACGGGTGATGGACTTGTGCTGTTCTTCCTGTTGCAGGGCCTGCAGCAGCCAGGTCTTCTGCGCCGGGGTCAGCCAGCCCACCTGTTCGATGCTTTCCGGCAGGGCCTTGAGCACCACCAGGCCCAGCAGCACCACCGGCAGGCCTTCGATGAGGAACATCCACTGCCAGCCGCGCAGGCCGCCGAAGTCGTGGAAGCTCTCCAGGATCCACCCGGAGAGGGGGCCGCCAATGACTCCGGCCATGGGCACGGCGATGGCGAACAGGGCGGTGACCTGGCCGCGGCGGCTGGCCGGGAACCAGCGGTTGAGCAGCACCAGGATGCCGGGGAAGAAGCCCGCCTCGGCGACCCCCAGCAGAAAGCGCAAAACATAGAAGCCCCAGGCGCTGTCCACCAGCATCAGGGCGCTGGACAGCAGGCCCCAGACCAGCATCAGGAAGGCGATCCAGCGCCGTGGGCCGACCCGGTCCAGGGCCAGGTTGCTGGGCACCCCGAACAGCGCGTAGGCGACGAAGAACAGCCCGGCACCCAGGCCGTAGACGCTGTCGCTGAAGCCCAGGTCCTGGGTCATCTGCAGCTTGGCGAAACCGATGTTGATGCGGTCCAGGTGAGCAAAGATGTAGCAGACGAACAACAGCGGCATCAGCCGCCAGGTGATCTTGCGATAGCAGTCATCGACCTCGGCGACCGGCGCCGTGGCAAGGGTTGAGTGGGGCATGGCAATGATCTCGTTATTGTTCTTGTGTGGGTGGCCGGCCTGCAGGAGCCGGCTTGCCGGCGAAGGCGGATCCGGGGCTGGCACAAGGCCTGAGGGCCGCTTCGCTGGCGAGCCGGTTCCTACCGGCGGCTACCCTCAGGCTTGTCCGCGCAGGAACTCGTGCACGTTGTTGTGCTTGAAGTTCAGCTCGGCATCCAGCTCGCTCATTTCGAACGACAGGGCCAAGAGGCGCTGGCCCTGAAGCTCGGCGAAGTGCGCCTTGATGATCTCGAACAGGCCCTCGGCGACCTGGCGTCGTGTGGCCAGGTCGCGGCCGGCTCCCACTTGCAGGCGCATGTGGACGAAGGCGTAGTCGTGCTTGCCGTCGGCCATGCGCCAGGTGTCCAGGCGCACCCCGCGGCTGCGAATGCCGCCCAGGGGGAACACGCCAGTGGCGCCCAGGTAGTCATGGACCTTTTCGAACAGCCCCGGCAGGTCGGCGGCCTGTTCGATGTTGTCGGTGTATTCAGTGATGAAATGCGGCATGGGGAACTCCTTCGCAAGTGGCCGGCGGGAACCCGGCCGCTTGCGAGTCAGGGTGGCAGCTGGGCCTAGACAGGGAAGATGGCGTTGATCTGGCCGGTGCCGGAGCTGCCGAACAGCGGAGTGACGATCTCCGCTGGGCGGTTGTATTCAGGCCCGCCCAACAGCCCCAGGAGCATGGCCGTATCGTGCATTCCGCCCTCGCCATGACAGCTGCTGGCGTAGTCCGGGAGCATGGCGCAGAACTCGCGGAAGCGGCCCTGCTGCCACAGCTCCACCACCCGCTGGTCCACCTGCTTGTCGAACTCCCGGGTCCAGTTGTGGATGTTGGCCTCGGCCTCGCGGTCGTTGGAGAAACGGTGGGAGAGGGAACCCGACGCCAGCACCAGGACCTTGCGATCGCTCTTCTCGATGGCCCGGCGCACCGCGGCGCCAAAGGTGAAGCTGTCTTCGAGGCGGTGCCAGGCGCACCAGGCGGCGATGGACACCACCTTCAAGTGCTCGGCAGCGGGCACGTCCATGTGCATGTAGCGCATGGGCACCAGGGTGCCGTACTCCAGTTCCAGACTGGGAATGTTGTGGGCCAGGGTGCGCACGTCGGCGGCATTGGCCTCGGCGGCGATCAGCTCACCCAGCTCCGTGCTGCCCTGGTAGTCGTAGGTCATGTTCTTGATGAAGTGCGGCAGCTCGTTGCTGGTGTAGGTGCCGTTGAACGCCTCGCCGCAGTTGATGTGGTACCCGCTGTTGACCAGCCAGTGCACATCGAACACCACCGCGGTGTCGGCCCCCAGCTCCCGGGCCCGGCGGGCGATCTCCTTGTGCCCGGCAATGGCCGCCTCACGGCAGCCGTGGTGTTTGCCCGGCAGTTCGGACAGGTACATCGATGGTACGTGGCAGACCTTGGCGGCCATGACGACTTCGCCCATGGTGCTTCTCCTGAAACATCTTCTTGTTGGGGTGATCCGGGACGGTTCTGAACCTTACACGCCCCAGCGCGGTATGTGGTGGCTGCCCATGGAGAGGCAGACGTTCTTGATCTCGGCAAAGACCTCGAAGCTGTATTCGCCGCCTTCGCGACCGGTGCCCGATCCCTTGATGCCGCCGAAGGGCTGACGCAGGTCGCGCACGTTCTGGCTGTTGATGAACACCATGCCGGCCTCGATGCCACGGGCCAGGCGATGGGCCTTGCCGATGTCCTGGGTCCAGATGTAGGAGGCCAGGCCGTACTCGGTGTCGTTGGCCAGTTGCAGGGCCTGGGCCTCGTCCTTGAACGGGATCAGGCACACCACCGGGCCGAAGATCTCTTCCTGGGCGATGCGCATCTGGTTGTCCACGTCGGCGAACACCGTGGGCTGGATGAACTGCCCGCGGGCCAGGTGCGCCGGCAGGTTGGCCGGTCGTTCCAGGCCGCCGGCCAGCAGGGTCGCGCCTTCTTCCAGGCCGATGCGGATATAGCCGGTGACCTTGTCGTAGTGGGCCTGGGTGATCATCGAGCCGACCTGGGTCTTGGGGTCCTGCGGGTCACCGACGATCAGGCGCCTGGCCCGGGCGGCGAACTCCTTGACGAACTGCGGGTAGACGCTTTCCTGGATGAAGATCCGGCTGCCGGCGGTGCAGCGCTCGCCGTTCAGGGAAAAGATGGTGAACAGCGCGGCGTCCAGGGCCCGTTCCAGGTCGGCGTCCTCGAAGATCAGCACCGGCGACTTGCCGCCCAGTTCCATGGAGTACTTCTTCAGGCCCGCGGTCTGCATGATCTTCTTGCCGGTGGCGGTGCCGCCGGTGAAGGAAATCGCCCGCACGTCCGGGTGGCGCACCAGGGCATCACCGGCGGTGGCGCCGTAGCCCTGGACGATGTTCAGCACCCCGGCGGGAATCCCGGCTTCCACCGCCAGCCGGCCCAGCTCATTGGCGGTCAGTGGCGACAGTTCGCTCATTTTCAGCACCGCGGTGTTGCCCAGGGCCAGGCAGGGCGCGGTCTTCCAGGTGGCGGTCATGAACGGCACGTTCCATGGCGACACCAAGGCGCAGACGCCCACCGGCTGGTACAGGGTGTAGTTGAGCATCTGGTCGTCCACCGGATAGCTGTGGCCATCCATGCGGGTGCAGACCTCGGCGAAGAAATCGAAGTTGTGGGAGGCCCGGGGAATCAGCACGTTGCGGGTCTGGTGGATCGGCAGGCCGGTGTCCAGGGTTTCCAGCTCCGCCAGGTGCGGCACGTTCTCTTCGATCAGCGCACCCAGGCGGCGCATCAGCCGGGCGCGCACCGATGCCGGGGTATTGGCCCATTTCGGAAAGGCGTCCTTGGCCGCCGCTACCGCCTGGGCGATTTCCTCGGCGCCGCCGCTGGCCACCTCGCCAATGGCTTCACCGGTCGCGGGGTTGTAGTTGGTGAACACTTCGCGGCTTTCGACTTCGCGGCCGTTGATCCAGTGCTTGATCATTTATGCGTGCTCCTTGGCCACGGCAGTGGGCTCCGGGTGGGCGTGATGGGTGAAGAATTCGCTTTCGCTGACGATGCGGTTGACCAGCCGGCCGATGCCTTCGATTTCCACCACCACCTCATCGCCGGGCACCACGTCGGACAGGCCTTCGGGGGTGCCGGTGGCGATCATGTCCCCCGGTTGCAGGGTCATGAAGCCGGACAGGTATTCGATCAGGTAGGGGATGTCGAAGATCATGTCGGCGGTGCTGCCTTGCTGGCGCAACTCGCCGTTGACCCAGGTGCGCAGGGTCAGGTTGTTGGGTTCGGGTACCTGCGCCGCGTCGATGATCCACGGGCCTACCGGGGTGGTGGCATCGCGGTTCTTCACCCGCAGGTTGGGCCGGTAGTAGTTCTCCAGATAGTCGCGGATCGCATAGTCGTTGCACAGGGTGTAGCCGGCCAGGTAGTCCAGGGCATCCTCGCGCTTGACGTTGCGCGCGGTCTTGCCGATCACCGCCACCAGCTCGCACTCGTAGTGCATGTAGGCGACGTTGTCCGGGCGCCAGGTCACCTGTTTGTGGCCGGTGTAGGTGCCGGGAGACTTGATGAACACCAGCGGTTCGGTGGGCGGCTTGAAGGCCAGCTCGGCGGCGTGGTCGGCATAGTTCAGGCCCAGGGCGAACATGGTCCCGGTGGCCGGCGGCAGCCACTGCACCTGGTCTTCGGCCAGGACCCGGCCGTCTTCCAGTTGCAGGGTGTTGGGGCCGGTGACCAGGGCCTGGTGGACCTGGCCCTGATAACGAATGCGTGCATGTTTCATGTCGGTTCCTTATTCGGCCACGATGGTGTTGGCGAGGCGGCCCAGGCCGCTGATCTGCACTTCGACCCGATCGCCGGGGCGTACATCGACCCGGCCTTCCGGAGTGCCGGTGATCAGCACGTCACCGGGGTGCAGGGTCATGAACTCGCTGATCTCGGCAATCAGCTGGGGAATGCTGCGCACCAGGTTGGCGGTGCTGTTGTGCTGCACCCGCTCGCCGTTGACCCACAGCTCCAGGCTCAGGGCATGGGGGTCGGCCACCTCGGCGGCCGGTACCAGTTCCGGGCCCAGGGCGCAGAAGCCGTCCCGGCACTTGGCCTTGACCGCGGGGCGGTAGTAGCTGTCTTCCGGCAGGCTGAATTCGTTGACGATGGTGTAGCCGGCCACGTGTTCCAGGGCGTCTTCCAGGCGCACCCGGCTGGCGCGCTTGCCGATCACCACGCCCAGGGCCGGGCCGGGCTGCAGGCGCTCCACACCCTGGGGAAACACCACCGGCGCCTCATGGCTGTTGCGGGTGTTGGGGGTCTTGATGAACAGCACCGGCTTCACCGGCGGCTTCTGGTAGGGCGGCTGGGTGAAGCTCTGCAGATGGCTCTGCAGCAGCCCCTGGTAGTTCAGCGCAACGCCGAACAGGGTGCCGCCGGCGTGATCGTTCAGTGCACGGCTCATCGGGCTCTCCTGGTGTCCGTACCCGTAGCGGCTTGCCGCTGGCGGGTCGATTTCGTTAATGTGTTAACGTTATATTTAATATGTTAACGATCGTCAAGCGATGGACTGCCCGCTTCCATCCCGCAGTGGCGGGCAAGCCGCGAATCACGCAGGATGCGCAGGGTCCGCGTGGATCAAAATAAAAACAGAAGGGCGCCATGAACCCACGCCAACCGATTCCCAACATCAACATCGGCCAGGTCTACGACCAGCGTTACGCCGATGCCCAGGTGCACTACGACAAGCTCAGCAACCTGGCCGGCTTCTTCGGTCGCAACATGCCGGTGCATCGCCACGACCGTTTCTTCCAGGTGCATTACGTGCAGAGCGGCGCGGTGCGGGTCTACCTCGACGATCAGCAGTATCTGGAGTCGGGGCCGATGTTCTTCCTGACCCCGCCGACCATTCCCCACGCCTTCGTCACCGAGGCCGACAGCGAAGGCCATGTGCTGACCGTGCGCCAGCAACTGGTGTGGGAGTTGATCGGCGCCGACCCGGCACTGGCCCCGGCGCCCCAGGTGCCGCCGGTGTGCGTGGCCCTGGCGCGCCTGGGGCCGCAGTTCGCCGGCGAAGTACGACGCCTGGAGGGCCTGTTCCATGAATTGCAGCGGGAGATTGCCGGGCAGGGCCCGGGGCGCGAGCCGGCGCTGGAAGCCCTGACCCGGCTGCTGATGATCAGCCTGCTGCGGTTGTCGGCCAACTCCCTGACGGCGCGCCCGGCACGCCATGAAGACCTGCAGATCTTCCACCGCTTCAACGAGCTGATCGAGGCCCGCTACCTGGAGCACTGGCCCCTGGGCCGCTACGCCAGCAGCCTGGGAGTGACCGAGGCGCGCCTCAATGATGTCTGCCGGCGCATCGCCGACCTGCCGTCCAAGCGCCTGGTGCATGAACGGGTGATGCAGGAGTCCAAGCGCCTGCTGCTGTTCACCGGCAGCTCGATCAACGAAATCTGCTACCAGCTGGGCTTCAAGGATCCGGCCTATTTCAGCCGGTTTTTCCAGCGTTACGCCAAGACCGCGCCGGGGGAATACCGCTTGCGCCAGGGGCAGGCGCCTGTCCCTGGCGCAAATGCGCCGGGTGCCTGATCGCTGGGGCAGGGCTGATGCCATGGAGCCGCCCCCAGACAACTGACCCTGGCGGTATTCGCCGCCTGGCGGGCGTGGCAGAATCCGCGCCTTTGCCCGACAAGGAGCGTCGTCATGCTGCGTACCGTTGTGTTGCCCCTGCTGGTGCTTGGCGCCTTGCCGTGCCTGGCCCGGGAGCTGCCGGAGCTGACGCCGCTGTGGTTGCAACAGGAGGGCTGGATCGGCGCGTGCGACAACCGCCGCGACTGCCAACTGCTCTACGCGCCGAACATCGATTTTGCCGAGCGGGTCAACCACCTGACCCTGAAAATCCGCAGCCAGGCCGGCCCCGAAGGCCTGTTGCAACTGCAACTGGAGCACCAGGGCGCACCATTGGAACTCGGTGCATTGCGCCTGGATGGCCAGCCGCTGGAGCCCGGCTTGCTGGCGGCGCTGGTCCAGGAAGTGGAAGCCCCCGACAGCACCCGTGAACAACAGTACTACCGGGTTGATGACCAGCCCCTGGCCCGGCAATGGCTGGCGCGGCTGCGGGCCGGGCAGGTGCTGGAACTGCCGGGAGAGGAGCCGGCCCAGGTGCTGCTCAAGGGGTTGCCGGACTTGCTGCAACAGGTGGACCAGGTGCAGCAGCGCCAGGGCACGGTCAGCGCCCTGGCCGCGCCCGGCGAACAGCCGGCCAGCGCGGTGCCCGGGTTGCAGCCGGCCGCGGCATTGCGCCCCTATCCCGGGGTGAAGCCCCTCGGCGCCCGAGAGCGCACCGGGCTGCTGGCGGCGGTGCGCAAAACCTTGCCGCCGGCAAAGACCGAAGACGCCGACGGCTACGTCATGCCACCGAGGATCGAGGTCTATCCGCTGACCGCGCAGCGGGCGCTGGTCTTCGAGTTCTCCGATTGCGGTGCCTACATCTGCCTGTTCGATATCAGCAGCCGCTCGCGCACGGCGCCCTATGCGCTGCAGCCCCTGCAGATGCAGGCGTTGCCGGCCGGCAGCGTCGACCATGCCGGGGGCCTCAACTATTACCCCGAGACCGGCGAGCTCAGCAGTTTCCTCATGGGCCGCGGGATAGGCGACTGCGGTGAAATGGCCAGTTGGCACTTCGATGGCCAGGCCTTCCAGCTCACCGATTATCGGCGCATGCCCACCTGCAGCGGCCTGGGCTACGAAGACTGGCCGGTGCTCTGGAGCGCCGAGGCACCCAAGCGCCCCTGAGCCCCGGCATCAGGTGCAAGCTTCGCCTTGAAGCACGTTGCTCGGTTGCGCCGGTGCCGTGCCCAGCACCAGGTCCGCGGCCTTTTCGCCGATCATGATTGCCGCCGCATTGGTGTTGCCGGTGATCAGGCTCGGCATGATCGAGGCGTCCGCCACCCGCAGCCCCTGGAGGCCGTGGACCCGCAACTGGTCGTCCACCACCGCCAGTTCGTCGTGGCCCATCTTGCAGCTGCCCACAGGGTGAAACACCGTGCCCAGGTGCTGGCGGATCCATTGCTCGATCTGCTCCTGGCTCTGCACCTGCGGCCCGGGTACCAGCTCACCCTTGAGGCGTTGGGAGAAGGCCCGGGTCGCTGCCAGCTGGCGCACCAGGCGCAAGCCGGCCACCAGCTTGCGCAGGTCTTCGGGGTGGCTGAGGAAGTTGGCGTCGATCAGCGGCTTGTCGTGCGGGTCGGCGGAATTCAGGCGCACCCGGCCTCGGCTCTGCGGGTGCATCACCGCCACATGCAGGCTGATGCCGTGGCCCACGGGGATCAGGCGCTGGGGCTGGTTCTTAAGGGCCGGGGCGACGATCAGCCCCAGTTCCGGCACCGGGTCCTCGGGCGCAAGGCGCAGGAAGGCTCCGGACTCGACGGTATTGGAGGTCAGCGGGCCCTGGCGCCGGGTCAGGTACTGCCAGGGTGAGCGGGCCAGGGGCAGCAGGCCCTTGGCGGAAATGCCGTAGCCCAGTTCGGGGTCGCTGCGGTACATCAGCACGATGTCCTGGTGATCCTGCAGGTTGAGCCCGACCCCTGGCAGCGGGTGGCGGGAAACGATCCCGTGGCGCGCAAGCTCCTCGGCCGGGCCGATGCCGGACAGCAACAGCAGTTGCGGCGAGTTGATCGCCCCGGCGCACAGGATCACTTCCCGACGTGCCAGCAGTTGCCAGACCCGGCCGTCCTGGCTGATTTCCACACCGCTGGCACGAGTGCCTTGCAGCAACACCCGGTGGGTCAGGGTGCTGCTCAGTACCGTCAGGTTCTGCCGGTGCAGGATCGGGTGCAGGAAGGCCCGTGCCGCGCTGCAGCGCTCGCCGTTGATCTGGGTGACATGGAAGGGCCCGAAGCCTTCCTGCTCCGGGCCATTGAAGTCCGGATTGTAGCTCCAGCCCAGCTCGGTGGCGGCCTGGTAGAACACCTGATTGACCGGGCTCGGGCTGCGCTGCTCGGCGACGTTGAGCTCGCCGTGCTGGCCGTGCCACGGCGAGGTGCCGGGTTCGAAATGCTCCGAGCGCTTGAAGTAGGGCAGCAGTTCGTCATGGCTCCAGCCCTGGTTGCCGGCGGCGGCCCAGCGGTCGAAGTCCAGGCGATGGCCGCGGATATAGATCATGCCGTTGATCGCGCTGGAGCCGCCCCAGACCCGGCCCCGGGGGCAGGGGATCGGCACGTCGCCACTGCTGGCCTGTGGGCTGAACTGGTGCATCCAGTTCCAGCGCGGGTTGGCGATCAGGCGGATGATCCCCGCCGGGGTACGCACATAGGCGGCGGGCAGCAAGGTGCGGTCACTGGGCCCGGCTTCGATCAGGCACACCTGGACCTTGGGATCGGCGGACAGTCGGTTGGCCAGCACGCAACCGGCGGAACCGGCGCCCACCACGATGTAGTCGAAGGTCTGCGTGGTTGTTTCACTCATCGGAGGTACCTCGTTGGCAGTCACAGAAATCCATCTCAGAGCCCCAGCAGCGAGCCGACGTCGAGGGTCACTTGCAGGCCGACGACAAAGCCGTTGCCGCTCAGCTCGCGGGCTTCGGGGTTGTAGAAGTTGTCCGGGTTGACCAGGTACTGGATGCTGGGCTCCAGGGCCAGTTGCCGGGTCAGGGCGATATGGGCGTTGGCTTCCAGTGCGTAGACATTGCGTTCGCCCAGGCGCGGGTCGCCGCCGTTGGCGATGCGGGCCTGCTGCTGGAAGCGCAGCTGGTGGTCGTTGAGGCGCAGGTAGCTGGCCTTGAGGTTGAGCTTGTCCTGGGGCCGGTCGAAGGGCGCGAGGTAGGTCAGCCCGGCCTCGGCGAACTGGCTGAAGGGCTGCTTGTCATCGGCCGCCGCCGACAGCGAACCGAACAGCAGCAGGGCCTGGGGCGCACTGCCGGTACCGGCGTCGGCACGCCACAGTGCCTGCTGGAACTTGAAGAAGGCACCGCCGGTGCCGAAGTCCATGGCCCCGGTCAGCGGGTCCACCTGCTTGGAGGTGTTGTAGTAGCCATTGAGCTCGTAGTGGGAGCTGTAGGCATCGCGGTTCTGGCTGCCGATGCCCAGCAGCAGGCTGGTGCCGCTGGCGTCGTCGGTACTGAAATCCAGGCCCTTGCGCTCCTTCAGGTAGTCCACCGGGTTGGACTCGAAGGCGCCGCCATGCACGTACCACTGGGGCGTCAGCTGGTATTTCAGGTAGCCGCCCCAGCTGCCGTAGGGTGGCGGCAGGATGCCGGTGGAAGAGTCGATGATCGGGTCGTTGCAGGTCACCGTGCTTTCGCAGTTGTAGATATAGAAGTAGCGCCGGGCGTTGGTCCGCCCCAGGCTCAGGTCGACCCGGCCGTCGAGCCAGGTCTGCTGGTAGGTCAGCAGGCTCAACTGGTTGCTGGTGAGGTCGTTGTGGATCGGCGCGCCGCCGAAGTAGCTGCCGGCGGCGCCCTGCCAGTTGCGCGAGGTGGGCACGCCGGTCTCGTGGTCGAGGATGAACAGCGTCTGCTCGAAGTGCAGGGCTGCGCCGTCGAGGCCGGCGAAGGTCCCCAGATCGATATCGGCACCGACGAACAGGTCGCCGCTGTTGCCGAAACTGTGGGGTCGGGGGCCCGTGTCCAGGTTCTTCATGGCCAGGCTGAGGAACTGGACATGGGGCGTTATGCCACGGTCGGCCAGGTAGTCCCCCAGGTCGGACAGCGGGCCGGTACGCGGCGTGGGCGGCGTCTGGGCAAGGCAATCAAGGGGCAGCAGCAAGGCGGCCAGCAGCGGGCACAGCGCATAGGTTGCATTCATGTCGGGTACTCGATTCTTGTTGTTTTTGTCTTGAGTGTCGGTTGCACATTGTTTGTTCAGGCATCGGCCAGGGCCGGGGTCGGGTTGACCAGCACCTTGATCTGGCTCTTGTCTTGCAACAGCGCCTGGAAGCCTTGCTCCACCGCCTGTTCCAGGGCCAGGCAGCGGGTGACCGCCCGGCTCAGGTCCAGGCGCCCGCTGGCCAGCAGCTGGATCAGTTCGGGGTAGACGTGGCGGTAGCCGACGCTGCCGAGCAGGCGCAACTCGTTGTTCACCAGGTGGAAGGCATCGAACTGCACGTCGCCCATCAAGCCCACCAGCACCGCTTCGCCGCCCTTGCGCAGGCAGTGCAGGGCATGGCTCAGGGTCTGCTGGCTACCGGCGGCCTCAAAGGCGCTGTCGATACCACCGGCGCTCAGTTGCCGCAGGCGTGCCTGCAGTTGCGGGTCGGCGCCGTCCAGGGCCTCAGAGGCGCCGAACTCCAGGGCCAGGCGCCGGCGCTCGGGGTCCAGGTCCACGGCGTAGATCCGTTCCACCCCTCGCAACCGTGCCAGTAGCACCAGCAGCAGGCCGATGGGCCCCAGGCCGAACACCGCGCAACTGTCGCCGGCCATCAGGCTGCTCTGGTTCAAGGCGTGGTAGGCCACCGCTGCCGGCTCCAGCACGGCCGCCTGTTTGAAGCTGACGCTGTCCGGCAGCAGGTGCAGCATGTAGGCCGGTACCACCGCCTGTTCGGCAAAGCCGCCGTCGCCCATCAGGCCGATAAAGCCCATGGATTCACAGAGGTTGTACTGGCCCATCTGGCAGTACGAGCACTCGCCGCAGCGGTATTCGGGTTCCACCGCCACCCGCTGGCCCAATAGCCGTGCATCCACGCCCTGGCCCAGGGCTACTACCTGGCCGCAGAACTCGTGGCCCAGGGTCAGCGGCGCCCGGCAACCGGACAGTGGGTGAACTACCTGCTGAGGTATGGAGTGAGGGCCGTCGGCGTACTCATGCAGGTCGCTGCCGCAGATGCCGCAGTAGGCGACTTGCAGCAGCACCTCGCCGGGGCCGGGCTGGCGCGGTTCCAACTGAGTCAGGCGCAGGTCGCGGGCGGCATGCCATTGCAGTGCTTTGATCATGGGTTTCCTCCCAGGCTCGGGCTGGGTGCAGGGTGGGGGCCGGGGTGCCGGCGTTGTTGGCGGGCCAGTACCGCGGGGGCGGTTTCCTTGAGGAACAGGGCCAGCACGGCGGCCAGCAATGCGCCGCCGCAGGACATCCACATGACGATCGACAGGCCGAAGCGGTCGGCGGCGAAGCCGGCAATGGTCGGAGCGATGAAGCCGCCCACCAGCTCGCCGATACCCATGATCATGCCCAGGGCCGTGGCCATGACTTCGCGGGGCACGGTTTCCGCGGGGATGGTGGCCATGAACAGGGTGAAGCAGCCCAGGCCGGTGTAGGTCAGCAGCATCAGCACCCCGAGCATCCAGGGCGACGAGGCGTAGAGCAGGGCGATGGGACAGCAAGCGGCAATCAGCGAGAACAGCACCAGGGTCGGGCGCCGGCCGAGGCGGTCGGAGATTGCCGGCACGCCGAAGCCCCAGAGCACCCAGGCGCCTCCCAGGCAGCTCATCACCGTGCCCATGCTGGCCGGGCTGTAGTCGCGAACCTTGACCAGGAAGGTCGGGGTGAAGGAAATCAGGATGATGAACCAGGTCAGGAACACGCAGCTGATGAGGGTGCAGAGCACGATGTTGCGGCTCTTGAGCAGGGCCAGGCGATGGCTGCCACCCGGGCTGGACGGGGTGTGCGCTCGCGGTTCGTGTCGCGGTGGGTCGGGCTGCACGTAGCGCCAGATCAGCAGGGCGATCAGTAGCCCGGGAATCAGCGAAATGATGAAGGCGTGGCGCCAGCCGTAGGCTTCGGCCAGGGCGATCAGCACCGGCGGGCCGATCACCGCGCCCAACAGGCCCGCCGCCGACCCTTGCAGCAGGCCCATGTTCAGGCCCCGGCGATGGGGCGAGGAGGCTTCCACCATCAGCGATTGGGAGAGCGGCAGGATCGGCCCCTCGGCCAGCCCCATGATGGCGCGGAACAGCAAAAGGCTGAGAAAGCCGGTGACCAGCCCGGACAGCGCCGAGCACAGGGAAAACAGGATCACCGCGACGATCAGCAACGGCTTGCGCACGCCCCGGCGGTCCGACCAGGCACCCACCAGGGCCCCGGACACCGCCCAGGCCAGGGCCAGGATCGACGACAGCATGCCCAGGTGGCTGTTGCTCAGTTGCAACTCGTCAGCCATGAAGGGGAACAGGAAGGACAGCGCCAGACGATCGAAAAAGACGAAACCGAAGGTCAGGAACAGCACCCCCAGCAAGGTGTTCTCGTAACCGGCCTTGTTGTTTTTATAAGCCATGGTGGTTCTCCGAAGGAGGCGTGGGCAGCGCCGGTCAGCGGAACAGGGTGTCGATATGGGCGGCGCCCAGGCCGATCTTTTCGTAGTGGGCGCGGCACATGGCGATGTAGGAGTGCACGTCGAAGTAGCCGTCGGGCTCGCCCTGTTCGTCGAGCCAGATCAGCGGGCCCTTGACGATGAAGAACACCCGCATCGGCTGCTCATGCTCATAGGCCACCAGGGTGTGGCCTTCGCCCGGGGTCTCGTAGACGAAGTCCCCGGCGGTGGCGGTCCACTCGTGCTCCAGGTAGCCCCATTTGCCGGACAGGGTGTAGGCGAAGACTTCGTGGGGGTGGTAGTGGCGGTTCACCAGCCCGGCGCTGCGGGCCAGGAGAATGTCGCACCAGCGGTTTTCGCTGGGGGAGATCCACAGTGGCCGTGAGGACACGGTCTCGGTGAAGGGCACGTACAGGCTCAGGTCGTCGCTGGCGGCGTCGGGCAGGTAGACCTCCGGCTTGGCGTCGGGCTTGAAGCAGTTGGCGATCGGTTGCAGGTCTTTCCAGAATTCACGGTGGGCGGCTTCGGGCATGCTGGGCCTCGGTTGTTGTTATGGGAGGAGCCTGGGCAGCCGGGCAGGGCGGCCATGGGGGTACGGCGCAGACTTTAGGTCGGGAGCGGGGCAAGGGTTTGCACGGATCGGACTGGTTGTTTGTCTGTTTCGGACGGCTTTTTTCCTACGGCCGATAGAGAGCCGATGACGCACTCAAAGCGACCGGGCCCCACTGCGTTTCAAGTTGACAGGCTATATAGTTCAGATGTTAATGAATGGCCGCAGCCCGCAGTGCCTGCGGCCCCAGGTGTCCGGACACTGCCTTGCCGTCCGGGGAACATCCCGCCGCCATGAGAAGAACAACAATGTCTCCATGCGCCTTGCTCGAAACCCGGCATGCCAGCACCCAGGCCGTCGACCTGGACCAACGCCTGGCCTTCTGGGAGGACTACAACGCCAGCACCCTGGTGGGGCTCAAGTGCAACTCCTACGCCGAGGGCGGTTTCGCCGCCAGCCAGGACAACCTGCAATTGAGCGCCATGCGCCTGGCCCGCATCGTCGGCAACGAACACGTGGTGGAGCGCGACACCTCGATGATCCGCGGCGTGCCCAAGGAGTCGATCTTCGTGTCCCTGGTCACCGGCAGCGGTTCGTTCTTCTACCAGGATGGCGCCTGCCAGGTGCTGGAGCCGGGGGAGCTGGTGGTCTACCGCACCGATAAGCCCTATCTGTTCGGCTTTTCCGGGGCCATGCGCCAGTTCATCTTCGACATTCCCCAGCAGCAGTTCGCCGAGCGCTGCCTGAAACGCTTCGACCGGCCTTTGCGGATCAGCGTCGAAAGCGGGGTCCAGCGCCTGTTGCTGCGCACCCTGGGCGAACGTACCCGGGGCTTTTTCCAGCAACCCCTGTGCGCCGAGGCCGAGGCTTATCAGGAGCAGGCCTTCGAGCTTCTGGCCAGCATCATTGCCGGGCAGGTGGGGGAACGGCCAATCAACGCCCTGAGCGCCTCCTACCTGCTGGCGGCCAAGCAATGCATCCATGAACAGCTGGCCGACCCGACCCTGAGCTGCGAGCGGGTGGCGGCCCAGACCGGCATTTCCACCCGGCACCTGGCCCGGCTGTTCGCCCTGGAAGAAACGCTACCCAGCCGCTTCATCCTGGAAAAACGCCTGCAACAGGCCCGTCAATTGCTGTGCAGCAGCCAGGGAGCGGGCCTGGATATCAGCGAGATCGCCTACCGGCACGGCTTTGCCAGCCAGGCGCATTTTGCCCGGGCCTTCAAGAGCCGCTTCCAGCAAACTCCCAGTGAGGCACGCGCCCTGGGGTTAGCCGCAACCCTGGCAAGCCCGGCAGCCGAAAGCGTCGGTCACGCCTGTGGCGACAATCTCCGGGGCCTGGAGCAAGGCAACTGACCCACCCGGGCCACACTGTTGCAGCAAGTAGCCCAGGGGAGCGGGGGAAGGATGGCCGGTTGGGCAGAGCGGCGTTCCGCTGGCTGGAGCCCGGGCTCCGGGGAACGCCGTTGGTGGATGCCGCCGCTCGGGTGGCGGGGCTTGCTCGTTCCGGCACCAGAGCGGGGGTCAGCGCCCGGCAGCCTCCATGGCTTGGGCTTGAAGGTCGAGCAACTGGCGTTGAAAGGTCACGAATGGCTCCTTGGGCTGTTGCAGGCGTACGAACTCCAGCATCGGGTCGGCGACGGCGGTGCGGATACCCGACAGCGCCTCCAGGGTGGCCAGCCCGCAAAACGGTACGTAGGCCTCGGAGTAGCCGCCTTCATGCACCAGCACTAGGCGCCCTCGGCACAGGCGCTCGGCAGCATCCTTCAGGCACTGGGTCATCTCGCGGAACGAGTCACTGTGCAGCAGCATCCGCGCCAGGGGGTCCACGGCGTTGGCGTCATAGCCACAGGCGACAATGATCAGTTCCGGCTCGAAGCGCTCCAGGGCCGGTATCACGATGCGCTGCATGGCGTACAGGTAGGCGTCGTGGCCACTGCCCGGCAGCAGCGGGATATTGATGTTGCAGCCCAGGCCGGCGCCGCGCCCGCGGTCCTGTTCACCGCCATAGCCCGGAGGGAAGCAACCGTCCTGGTGCAGGGACAGGGTCAGCACGTCGGCCCGCTCCTCGAAGATCGACTGGGTGCCGTTGCCGTGGTGCACGTCCCAGTCGATGACCGCTACCTTGCCCAGTCCATGACGGGCCTTGGCGGCCTCGATGGCGATGGCGATGTTGGCCAGGAAACAGAAGCCCATGGCCTGGTCGCGGGTGCAGTGGTGTCCCGGTGGACGGGACAGGGAATAGGCGTTATCGGCTTCGCCGCTGAGCACGGCGTCCACGGCGGCCATGGCCAGCCCGGCGGACAGCTGGGCGATTTCATAGCTGCCCGGGCCCACCGGCGCCTCGTCGCCGAGGTGACCGCCACCGGCGTCGCTCAAGGCCTTGAAACGCTGCAGGTAGGCAGCACTGTGGACCCGCAGCATGTCGTCTTCGGTGGCCGCTGCGGCGCTGCGCAGGTGCAACTGTCGGGTCAGGCCGGAGACATCCATCAGGCTTTTCAAACGGCGTTTGGTTTCCGGTGATTCGGCGTGCCCGGCGGCGGCTGGCGGCTGTACCCAGCCCCCCACCGGCAGGGTCAGGACGTGGGGGCCGCCGCTGTGCCACAGGCTGAGTTCGTCGAAGAAAAACGCGCTTTTACAGGTCATGGTGATATCCATTTTTCAGGGTGGAATTTACAACGCGACAGCGGCTGGCCCAGGCCCTCGGTGCCAGGGGCATCAGGGCACCGAGAGCGTTAGCGTGCAGGCCGGCAACTGAGTACCAGGGCCATGGACAGCAGGGTGATTGCGGCGCCCGCCAGCAGCAGCCCGCGGAAGCCGCCGCTGCCTTCGATCAGCCGCCCGGCGATGGTCGGGCCTATGGCCAGGCCGGCGCTGATCACCAGGTTGGAGGCGTTCATCAGGCGGCCGCTGCGGTCCATTTCGGCCATGCGCGCGAGGATCAGCGGCAGGATGAAGGTCCAGGTGAACTTGAACACCAGCGCCGCCAGGGCAAAGCGCGCCAGTTGCGGCTGGCCCAGAAGCAGCAGCACCGAGCCGGCCATCAGGCCGTAGCCCAGCAGGAGCAGGGCGCTACGGGGCAGGCGATCGCCGAACAGGGTGGCGCACAGGGCGCCGGCAATGCCCATCAGGGTGGCGATGGCCAGCACGTCGCCGCTGGTCTGTGCCGAAAGGCCGGACTGGCCACCGATGGTGCCGATGAAGGTCCAGACCCCGCTGAGGCTGATGTAGAAGGTCAGGATGCCGAGAATCCCCAGGGTGGCCTTGGCCCTGGAAACCGGCGGGGCCTTGGCTTCATGGCTGGCGGCCTTCGCCGCGCCCGCTGGAAAGCTGCGAGCCAGGGGCAGGCACAGCAGCATCAGCAGCGCCATGATCAGGTAGCAGGCACCCAGGCCGAAGCGCTCGAAGAGCATGGGCAGCAGGCTCAGGCCGATGGCCCCCAGCACCAGCTGGCCCATCACCCAGAAGCCGTAGGCGCGACTGGGGTTGGGGCTGGCGGCGGCGCTGGCCAGGCAGATGATCATCAGCGAGCCGCCGGCCAGGGCACTGCACGAGCGTGCGATCAGCAGCAGCGAATAGTCATTGGCGAGCATCGACAGCAGGTTGGCGAGGATGAACAGCAGGGCGCTGCACAGCGCCGCGCGGCGCCAGTCGATGTGTTTCAGCCACCAGATGGCGGGCAGCGTGGCCAGGCTCATGGCCCCCAGCTCGGCGGAAAACAGGTCGCCGATCTGGGAGGGGCTCAGTTGCCACTGGCTGGCCAGTTGTGCGGCAATGGCCGGGGCCGTCAGCAGCACCGCGGGGGTGATGGCGGCGAACAGCACGATGGCCGCCTGGAGCCCGAGGGGCTGGCGGGTGATCGGCGGATTCTGGCTCAAGGCGGGGTTCTGGGTGTTCATGGACAGGCTCCTAAGGCAAGGGGGTCAGAACACATGGACCAGGCGCAGCAGGGCGTCGGTGCCGGCAAAGCCGTTCTGGGTGGCGACGTTCTGCGACAGGCCGAACATCAGCTGGTTCTGCTTGTCCAGCCAGTGGCCGAGCTCGAACCCGACCTGGGTGTAGCGCTTGTGGGTGTCGTCGATGCGCCGGTCGTTGATCCGCAGTTCGCCGCCATCGGCGTGGATCAGGCGCAGGGCACCATAGGTGGCGGGGGTGAAGTCGTAAGAGGCGAAGGCCTGCAGGCGGTAGAGCGGGTCCTGCTTGAGGTCGCTGCCGAAGTAGTCGTCGTTGGTGCCATAGAGCTGGGCTTCCAGGTTGGCCTCCAGCACCCACTTTTCCCCCAGGCCCTGGGTGTAGTTGTAGACAAAGGTCGCGCCCCAGCGGTTGGCCCCGGGGGAGACGTCGGGGTTGCGCCCGTGGTACTCGCCCACGGGCAGCGTGATCAGGGTCAGCAGGCCGCTGTAGGTGCGGGTTTGCGGCTGGTTGATGAAGAACAGCGTGCCGCCCACCTGGGGGTCGCCAACGCCGCTTTCGCCGGTGTGGCGTTCGGCGCCGGGCAGGCGCGCGTCGATATCGGCGAAGGGCACGATGAACTGCGGGGTACAGAGGGTGCCGCACAGGTCGCTGAAGAACACTTGGCGGTAGGCCATGGCATTGACTCGCAGCTCGGCCTTGCCCGTGCTGTCGGCCGGGCCGTGGAAATCACCGGCGCGGGTGGCGGGCAGGTACAGCACGCCCAGGCTGGTGCCCGCTGGGGCGGCGAAGAAGTCCCGGGCATTGAGGTCGGCGGCGTTCAGTGAAAGGCTGGCCAGGGTAGCCGTCAGGGCCAGGGTGATGCGGGGCACGGGCGTGGTCATGGGCGGTGCGTCTCTTGTTGGAGTTGTTGTTCGGCGAACGGCTCGCCGGCACACGGCAGGGGCTGGAAAAAGGGCAAAGGCTGCCCGTGGCCGTCACATTCGACGGCACTGATCAAGGGTGGTCAGGGGGCGGAATCAGCCGGGAGGGGCATGCAGCAACTGGGCGATGCGGGCCTTGTCCTTGACCCCGAGCTTGCTGTAGATGGCCCGAATGTGATGGCGCACGGTGTTGGGCGACATGCCCAGGTCCCGGGCCACTTCCTTGTAGGTCTTGCCTTCGCCGAAGCACTGGGCGACGGCATTTTCCCGTGGGCTGAGCCGGGGCAGCAGGTTGCGGCTGCGGGCCGCCAGGAGGCAGAGGTCGCCTACCGCTGAGGATTCCACCTGCAGGGACTTGCCTTCGAAGCCGACGGGGTCCAGCGCCATGGGCAGTTGCGGGCCGCTCCACTGCGGCCATTCATGCAGCAGCAGGTCGACGAAGCCGCGTTCGGCGCATTGCAGCACGCCGCGCTGGTCGCACACGGCCAGGGCCAGGTTGCGCGGGCCGGTGAGTTTCTCGCGCATGGCCACCAGGGTGCGGATCTGGTTGGCCGACACTGCGGCCACCAGGTGCAGCATCAGGTTGTTCAGCAGGTGGCAGTCGCCCTGGTTGAAGCGCGGCGCTCCCGGGGCGCGGTACAGCGCCAGGTGATTGTTCAGGTGGGTGTGGGGGTCGATGTGCACCACGCACAGCAGTTCGCCGATGTTGTACTGGCGGCCCAGCCAGTTGAGGCCGGGGCCGTTGTCCGGATCGGCCATGTCGACGATCACCGCCCGGCCCGGCACCTCATGGACCCGGCTCACCGTGACATCGATGTGGCGGATCGATTGCCAGTCCGGCAGGTAGCTCGGTGGCAGGCGGTACAGGTAGCAGCTGTGTTCATCCGGCAGGCCATCCACCAGTGCGGCACGGCCCCACCAGGCGCTGTCGAAGGGCAGGAGCCTGCTGATGCGCGCCAGTGCATGCTGGTGCAGGTTTTCGATGTCCCTGTTCTGCGCCAGTTGCTGCAGTTCAAGGGTCAGTTCGCTAAAGGCCTGCAACAGGCTGGCCGGGGCACGCTCGGGGTGGTTCATGGGTCTGTACCTCTGTGCGACGTTGTTATTGTTTTCGTCACGGAAGGGGTTTGGGACCGGTACGTCAGGGGACGTGGGCAGGGCCTGGTTCGAGTATCGATGGCTTGGAAGAGCCGCGCCATCCTACAGATGCAGGAGGTGGCCCTTGGCCCGGATGCCGGCGGGCATCCAGGCGCGGGAAGTGACGGCCAGGAGGGAAGGGTTCAGGCCGCCCGGCAAGGGTGGGCCAGGCGATGGAAGCAACGGCTGAAGTACACCAGTGAGTCGCCGTGCTCCAGCACGCCGATTTCATCCAGTTCCACCAGCATTACCGAGTGTGTGCCGATTTCCTGGACCTCGGTGATGCGCCCCTGCAGGCTGGCCAGGGCGCCCTCCAGCACCGGCAGGGCCTGCAGGCCGTCGCGCCAGGGGTGCAGGCCGAAGCGCTGGTCCATGGCCACGCCGGTCATGCCGGCAAAGTGCCGGGCCACTTCTTCGTGTTCGCCGCTGAGGACGTTGACGCACAACCGCCCGTTGCCCTTAAACACTGGGTTCAGGGCGCTGTTGCGGTTGACGCAGACCATCAGTGTTGGCGGGCTGTCGGTGACCGAGCAGACCGCTGTGGCGGTGATACCGCAGCGGCCGGCGGGGCCGTTGCTGGTGATGACGTTGACCGCTGCGGTCATGTGCGCCATGGCGTTGCGAAAGGCGAGTTGCTTGGGATCGAGTACAGACATGACGAATTCCTCGTGGACGCAGGGCATTGCGCTGCAGGAGCCGGCTTGCCGACGAAGGGGCCTGGGCCTTGTGGCGTTCTGGCGGGCGTTTTCGCTGGCAAGCCAGCGCCTGCACAAGCCCGCTCCTGCATGTGGCGTGGGCTATTGGCGGATGCGGTCCAGCATGTTGATGTCATCCGGGTTGCTCAGGTGCGGCACGGTCCAGCCGTCGAGGTCGTAGTCCCCCAGGCACTTGTCCACCAGGTCGGTCATGGCTTTCATTGAGCCGCTGGCCTGGGCGTGGCGCAGGCACTGCATGCGGATCTCGTCCTGGCTGCCGGCGTAGTTGATCTCGTACAACTCGTGGCGGCCGCCGAATTCGGTGCCGATGGCGTCCCACAGAAGCTTGAGGATCTTGATCCGCTCCTCGTGGCCCATGCCCCCGGAGCCCCGGCAGTAGGTGCCGAGGTACTGGTTGAGCACCGGGTCCTTGAGGTCGCGGGAGCCGGAGGGCAGGTAGATCAGGCCGCTGGCCACCACCTGCTCGATGATCTTCTTGATGTCGGTGTAGGCCTGGGGCGCCAGCACCCGGTAAGCCTGCAGCGCCTGGGTGCTGGGCAAGTAGACACCGTTCATCCATTCACTGGCGTTGCCATGCATGGCGTCGGTCAGGGACCAGAACAGGTTGCGCCAGGCCACCACTTCGCCAACCTGCGCCTGGACCCCGCGAAACTCCAGGGAACCGGTGCATTGCAGGGCCTTGACCAGCAGGCCAGTGATGAAATCCAGCTTGACCGCCAGCCGGGTGCAGCCCTGCATCGGGAACAGGCGGCCGAACCCGCCCTGGGGGAACCATTGGCGGCAGCGCTCGAAATCGCGGTAGATCAGCACGTTTTCCCAGGGGATGAACACCTTGTCCATGATCAGGATCGCGTCGTTCTCGTCGAAGCGGCTGGACAGCGGGTAGTCGAAGGGCGAGCCGGTCATGCCGGCCTGCAGTTCATAGGAAGGGCGGCAGATCAGCTTCATGCCCCGGGTGTTCATCGGCGCGATGAACATCAGGGCGAAATCGGTGTTGTCCCCCAGCAACTGGGCCGAGCCCTGGCCGACGAAGTTGTAGTGGGTCAGGGCCGAGTTGGTGGCCACCACCTTGGCGCCGCTGACGATGATCCCGCCCTCGACTTCCTCGTCCACCGAGATGAACACGTCCTTGACCTGATCCACCGGTTTGTCGCGGTCGATGGGTGGGTTGACGATGGCGTGGTTGAGGTAGAGGCAGGCTTCCTGGATGCGCTTGTACCAGGTGCGGGCGTTGTCTGCGAAGCGCCCGTAGAACTCCGGGTTGGCCCCCAGGGCGCTGCCGAAGGCGGCCTTGTAGTCGGGGCTGCGGCCCATCCAGCCATAGGTCAGGCGCGACCAGTCGGCGATGGCGTCGCGCTGCTGGCGCAGTTCATCGGGGCTTTTCGCCGAACGGAAGAACTTGTGGGTGTAGCCGCCGTTGCCGGTGTCGGTGTCCCAGCACAGTTGCTCCTTGGTGGCCGGGTCGTGCAGGGCGTCGTACAGGCGGGCCATGGAGGCCGCGGAGTTGCGGAAGGCCGGGTGGGTGGTGACGTCCTTGACCCGGTCGCCATAGATGTAGATTTCACGGTCGTCGCGCAGGCTGGCCAGGTATTCGGCACCGGTCAGCGGGCGGTCGGTTGCGGCACGAAAGTCTTCAGGTTTCATATCCAGTCTCAGCGTTGTTTTTATTGACTGGGGCCATGATGGGCAGCCGCGGGAATGGACTAAATGGCTTTTCCGGCGAATGAATTGCACTTTTCATAGGGAGGCGGGTGGCCGGAGCGAGGGTCGAAAACGGTGGCTGAGGACGATGCTGGAGCGCTTTATCGATTCACTTCGCGTTGTGTTGTATCAGCAGTGATACACCGGTCACATTCAGAAATATTTTTAACAATCAGCCATATGAAAGCTCAAGTTCGGCCGATATCTCTGACAGGCCCGCGGACTTCCAACAGCGCGGCGCCCCACGTCGGCACAGCCCCTGATGCGCCGACGGCTCAACGGCATGGATGCCCGTCGCCCGTTCTCCCTCGAGAGTCGTCCTATGTCCTTGCGTAACCTGAATATCGCCCCTCGTGCTTTCCTCGGTTTTGCCTTCATTGCCTTGCTGGTCGTGGTGCTGGGGGTGTTTGCGGTCAATCGCATGGCGGTGATCCGCGAAGCCTCGATGGACATGGAAAGCAACCAGCTGCCCAGTGTCGGCTTTCTCGGCAACCTCACCGAGAACGTGCTGCGCCTGCGGATTCTTTCCTTCCGTGTGCTGGTGAACCGCGAGCCGGCAGGCCTGGCAGAAGCCCAGACGCGCATCGGCGTGCTGGTGGACAACGCCAGAAAGGCCCAGGCCAGCTATGCGGCCTTGCCGGCGGGGCCGCAGGAGGCTGCGTTGTACAAGACCTTCGCTACGACCCTGGACAACTACCTGCAGGCGCAGAACGAGATGCTCGAACTGTCGCGCCAGAACAAGCTGGATGAAATGCGCAGCCTGATCAATTCGCGGATCAAGGAAGGCACAGACCAGATGGGCGAGCAGTTGAACCAACTGATCGCGATCAACGCTGCTGATGCCACGAGCGCTTCCAAGGCTGCCGGCGAGCACTACAGCAGCGCCATCGCCGGGATTGTGGCGGTGGCTGTGCTTGCCGCGCTGCTGACCATTGTTCTGGCGCTGTTGCTCACCCGCAGCATCGTCACCCCCCTGAACAGGGCCCTGAATGCCGCTCAGGTGATCGCCGGCGGCAACCTGCGCCAGGCCATCGAGGTCGATGGCAAGGACGAGCCGGCGCGGCTGCTGCAGGCCCTGGCCGAGATGCAGGCCAGCCTGCGCCGCACCATCGAGCAGATCGCCGGCTCGGCGACCCAGCTGGCCTCGGCCTCGGAAGAACTCAGCGCGGTCACTGAAGAGGCTTCCCGCGGCTTGCAGCAGCAGAACAACGAGATCGAACAGGCGGCCACCGCGGTCAACGAAATGACCGCCGCGGTGGAGGAGGTGGCGCGCAACGCGGTGTCCACTTCCGAGGCTTCCCGGCAGTCGACCCAGGCCGCTCGCGAAGGTCGCGACCGGGTGGTGGAAACCGTGGACGCGATCCAGACCATGACCCACGATGTGCAGAGCACCTCGGTGATGATCGAAGGCCTGGCGACCCAGGGCCGGGATATCGGCAAGGTGCTGGACGTGATCCGCGCCATCGCCGAGCAGACCAACCTGCTGGCCCTCAACGCGGCCATCGAGGCGGCTCGTGCTGGTGAGGCCGGGCGCGGCTTTGCGGTGGTGGCCGACGAGGTGCGGGCCCTGGCCCATCGGACCGCCCAGTCGACCCAGGAAATCGAGAAGATGGTGGCCGGCATCCAGAACGGCACGGGCGACGCGGTGGAGTCGATGCAGCAGAGCAACCAGCGTACCCAGAGCACCCTGGAACTGGCCCGTGCCGCGGGCGTGGCCCTGGAGCAGATTGCCGAATCCATCAACCAGATCAACGAGCGCAACCTGGTGATCGCCAGCGCCTCGGAAGAGCAGGCGCAGGTGTCCCGCGAGGTGGACCGCAACCTGGTGAACATCCGCGACCTGGCCACCCAGTCGGCGGCCGGGGCCAACCAGACCAGCGCCGCCAGCCATGAGTTGTCGCGCCTGGCGGTGGACCTGAACGCTCTGGTGGCGCGTTTTGTGATCTAAGCGTCCAACGGCGCTGGCGCTCGCTCGACGAGTGCCGCGCCAGCACCTAGGGTTCTGGCTGAAGCATCTTTCATGGAGAAAGCGATGCGCTATTCAGCCCTGACCCAACGGATTGCCGGAGAAGGTTCCGCCGCCTGGGATATCCATTACCGAGCTTTGGCCTTGCGCGAGCAGGGGCGCGATGTGCTGTTGCTGACCATCGGCGATCCGGATTTCGACACCCCCCGGCCGGTGGTCCAGGCGGCCATCGACAGCCTGCTGGCCGGTGACACCCACTATTCGGACGTGCGCGGCAATCTGGCGTTGCGCAGTTGCATCGCCCGTTGCCACCACCAGCGCACCGGGCAGATCGTCGATGCCGAGCACGTGGTGGTGCTGCCGGGGGCGCAGTGTGCGGTGTTCTCCGTGGCCCAGTGCCTGCTCGACCCGGGGGACGAGGTGCTGGTGGCCGAGCCCATGTACGTCACCTACGAAGGGGTGTTCGGTGCCTGTGGCGCCACCGTGGTGCCGGTGCCGGTACGGGCCGAGCAGGGCTTTCGTCTGGACCCGCAGGAAGTGGCGGCGCGCATCAGCCCGCGGACCCGGGCCATGCTCATCAACAGCCCCAACAACCCCTCCGGGGCCAGCCTGTCCCTTGATGACTGGCAGGTCCTGGCGCGGCTGTGCATGGAGCATGACCTGTGGCTGGTTTCCGACGAGGTCTACGGCGACCTGCTGTACGAAGGCCAGCACCTGAGCCCGGGCGGTCTGCCGCGAATGGGTGGGCGCACCGCCACCATCAACAGCCTGTCCAAGTCCCATGCCATGAGCGGCTGGCGGGTGGGCTGGGTGATCGCTCCGCCGGTGCTGGTCGGGCACCTGAGCAATCTGGCCCTGTGCATGCTCTATGGCCTGCCGGACTTCATCCAGAATGCGGCAGTGGTGGTGCTGACCCGCGAACTGCCGGAACTGCCACGGATGCGCGACGAGTACCGCCAGCGCCGCGACCTGGTGTGCACGCTGCTCGGGCAGTGCCCGGGCTTGCGGCCAGTGCTGCCCGATGGCGGCATGTTCGTCATGGTCGACGTACGCCGCACCGGGCTGGGCGCCCAGGCGTTCGCCGAGCGACTGCTGGAGGGTTATGGGGTTTCGGTGCTGGCGGGCGAAGCCTTCGGCCCCAGCGTGGTCGGGCACATCCGCATTGCCCTGGTGCTGGACCGCGAACGGCTGGCCGAAGCCTGCCGCCGCATCGCCCAGTGCACCGCGCAACTCCTGGCCCTGTAGGAGCCGGCTTGCCGGCGAAGAGGTCCCAGAGCCCTGCATCGCCCTTGCCGACGCCTTCGCTGGCAAGCCAGCTCCTACGGTGCAACGCAACGCCGAGCGTACCTTGCGTAGGAGCCGGCTTGCCGGCGAAGAGGCCCTTGAGTCTTCCATCGCCCTTGCCGACGCTTTCGTTGGCAAGCCAGCTCCTACAGAGGTGGGGCGCTTTCGGGGGTTAGAAGCGCAGGGTCGCGCCGGTGGTCAGCCAGCGATCGCGGTCTTCGGTCAGGTGCTGGCCAACGATCAGGTCCAGGTCCAGGTGCTGGCCCAGATGCAGGCGCGGGCCGGCCTGCCAGCCCTGTTCGCCGCCGCGTTGGCCGTAGCGCTCGGCAATCAGGGTCAGGCTCTGGGCCAGGTCGTACTCCAGCCCGCTGCCCCAGGCCCAGCGGTGGCTCTGGTCGCCGTCGTCATAGGCGTGGGCCCAGCCGGCATTCAGGTTCAGGCGCAGGCTGGCAACAGGGCTGAAGGTCAGTGGCAGGGCGAGGTCGCCACCGTCGAAGCTGTGGCTGCGGTTCAGGGCCCAGTGGGCGGAGCCGGCCAGGGCCAGTTGCAGGCCCAGGTCTTCACGGTCCAGCAGGGCCAGCTTGACCTGGGGGCTGAGCTGGGTCTCGCCCTGGCCGTCGGCCTGCTGGCGCTGCATCGCGGCCCCCAGTTGCACCCAGGGCAGTTGGCTGAAGGTGCAGGCCGGGGCCACCACGCTGGTGTGGCTGGAGCCCTGGTGGCGGGTGCTCTGGTACCAGACATCGACATTGCATTCCCCGGGAGCGTTGATGGCGCCGTCGTCCACCACGTAGGCGCCGCCGGCGGCCTGAGCCTTGGAGCACAGGGCCAGGGTGGCGGTCGCGCTGGCGGTGAGGGCGAGGAACAGCAGGTTGCGCTTGAGCATGCGGCTTTTCGCGGCAGGCAGAGGGTGGCCAAAGGCGCTGGAACGCGAGGGGCGATGTGGGGTGTGCTTGGACATGGCGGATCTCGTTCTGGGTTGGGGCACCGGTGCATCTGGCGTGCGGGCCGGTGCAGAGGGTGGCGGCTTGGGAGGCTTACTGGTCGGCCATCGACAGAACCTGGATCTGCCGGGCCCGGGCCTGGGCCAGCAGTTCTTCGGTGTCTTCCCCACCGGGCAGGGCGAGGACGATGTCGGGGCGGCTGTCGGCCAGCATGAAGGCGTTGCGCAGGCGTTCGGCGTGCTTGCCATGGCGTTGCCAGTTGGGCGGGTAGCGGACGATGTCGGCGCCGATGTCCCGGGCCCAGTCCTCGATATGGGCGCCGAGGAACTGGCTGCCGCCATGAATCACCACGCGGGTTTCATGCAGGCGCTGAAAGGCGTCGAGGACCTGGCGGCACCGGCGGTCGTCGGCGTAGTAGCGGCCGGCGCAGATCAGGACGCGCATGGGCTGTTCTCCTTTACCGGGCTGATGCTGGTCTCGCCGGGCAGCGGTTCGTTGAGGTAAGCGTGCTCGATGTCCCGTTCACCGGCGCGCTCCAGGGCCGGGTAGGCCAGGGCGGCGATGTGGTGGTGAACCCGCCGGTAGTCGCGCAGCAAGCGCTGGAAAATGTCCCCGGATTCGGCCCAGGCGCCACGGTCTTCGCGCAACTTGCGAAAGTGCTCGCGGCTGGCGGCGGCTTCCAGGCGCCGCACGTTTTCCTTGCGCGCCACCAGTTGGTGGGCGGTGGGCAGGTCTTCGCGCAGGAACACGGTGATGGCCAGGCTCAGGCTGTCCAGCAGTTCCTGGTGCAGCGGGTACAGGGTGCTCAGCTCGAACTCGGAAAACGGCTCGCCACGGCGCAAGCGCCGCGCGGCCAGGTGCGCCAGGCTGGTGGCGAGAATGTCCCCGGCATGTTCCAGGTTGATCACCAGCAGCAGGATTTCCTGGGAGCGGTCGGCATCCTGGTCGCTGATGCCTTCCTTGCCGATATCCGCCAGGTAGGCGCGGATCGCCGCGCTGAGCAGGTCCAGGGACTGATCGATATGGCGAACCTGATCGGCATTGGCCTGGTTGGCGGTGCGAAACAGCTGCAGCACCCGGTCGAGCATGCCCGAGAGCATGTCGGCCATGCGCAAGGCTTCGCGGGCGGCGTTGGACAGGCCGATATTGGCCACTTCCAGGCCGGCTTCGTCCAGGTACAGCGGCATGCCCGGGTCGGTCACCGCGGCCGGGGCCGGCAGCAGCCGGGTCAGCAGCTTGGCCATTGGCCCGGTGAAACCGATGAACAGCAGCGCCAGCACCAGGCTGAAGGCGGTGTGCAGGGCCACCACCAGCAGTGCCGGAGGCAGTTGCTCGATGACGTGCCACTGGCCCAGGGTGGCGATCCAGGGCATCAGCAGCGCCGCTCCCGACAGGCGCACCAGCAGGTTGCCCAGGGGCAGGCGCCGGGCCACGTTGCCGCTGGCGCTGAGCAGCGAGGGCAGGGTGCTGCCGAGGTTGACCCCAGCACCAGGGCCATGCTGGTGGCCGGCGACAGCAGCCCAGTGCCGGCCAGCGAGGCAATCAGCAGCACCACGGCAACGCTGGAGTGGCACATCCAGGTCAGCAGCAGCGCCACCAGCAGGGCCAGCAGCAGGTCGCCGTCGAGGCTGGTCATCACCAGCTGGAACACTGGGGTACCTTCCACCGCCCCCAGGGTCGCGCCGAGCATGCCCAGGGCCAGCAGCATCAGGCCCAGGCCGATCAGTGCGCAGCCGATGCTTTCAAAGCGCGAATCGTCCCGCAGGCGAAAGCACAGGAAGCCCGCCAGCAATGCCACGGGTGCCGCCAGCGAGAGGTCGAGGCTGAGCAGCTGGACCACCAGGGTCGAGCCGATATTGGCCCCCAGCATCACCGCCAGCGCCGGGGCCAGGCCCAGGGTGCCGGCGGCGGTGAAGGAGCTGGCCATCAGGCTCACCGCAGTGCTGCTTTGCACCACGCCGGTGATGCCGACGCCGCACAGCAGCGCCAGCCAGCGGTTGTTCAGGTGTTGCCCGAGCCAGTGCCGCAGCGGGCTGCCGAAGCCCCGCAGGAGTGAGCCGCAGATCATCTGCGAGCCCCACAGCAACAGCGCGATGGCGCCGGCCAGGTTGATCAGAAGAGTAGTGCCCGACATGAGTATTCTCCCGGGACTGTGACAGGTTTCAGGCAATCGCCAGGCGCAGCGAGGCGCGGGTGATGGCGGCGCTGAACCCCAGCAGGAAACGCATTTCAACGGCGCTCAGCAGGCCCCGCACATAGAGGCGGATGCTCAGGCGGGCGAGCAGCCTGGCGCAGGCGCACAGGCCGCAGACCAGCAAGGCCTTCAGGCCGCGTTGCAACAGCGAAAAAGGTTTGAAAAACATGGCGATGCTCCTTTCGGGCGAACAGCGTCGCCGTCGACAGGGCGCTGGCCGCGCCGACGGTGGCATCGTTGGTTTGCTGTATCTGGTGCGACCGCCCTGGGGCGGTCGCACCGGGCTCAGGCCCTTAGAACCACTGCTTGAAGCGGCGGATGTACAGGGTCTTCATGGTCTGGGCGACCACGCAGTAGCTGAGCAGGGTACCCACCAGCCAAGGGAAGTATTCCCATGGCAGCGGCACCAGGCCGACCATGCTGCCCAGAGGCGAGAAGGGCACATAGATACCCAGTGCCATCACCAGGCCCGTGGCGAGCATGACCGGCAGTGCCGCGGTGCTCTGGATGAACGGGATCTTGCGGGTGCGCAGCATGTGCACCACCAGGGTCTGGGAGAGCAGGCCTTCGATGAACCAGCCGGACTGGAACAGGGCGGCCATTTCCACGCTGTTGGCGGCAAACACGTACCACATCAGGGCAAAGGTGGTGATGTCGAAGATCGACGAGGTCGGCCCGATCCACAGCATGAAGCGCCCGATGTTCTTGGCGTCCCACTTGCGTGGCTTGCTCAGGTATTCCTTGTCCATCTTGTCCCACGGCAGGGCCAGCTGGGAGAAGTCGTACATCAGGTTCTGCAGCAGCAGGTGGATCGCCAGCATCGGCAGGAACGGAATGAAGGCACTGGCCACCAGCACCGAGAACACGTTGCCGAAGTTGGAGCTGGCGGTCATGTTCAGGTACTTCATGATGTTGCCGAAGGTCTCGCGACCCTTGATCACCCCTTCCTCCAGCACCATCAGGCTCTTTTCCAGGAGGATGATGTCCGCCGATTCCTTGGCAATGTCGGTGCCGCTGTCCACCGAGATGCCGACATCGGCATCGCGCAGCGCCGGAGCGTCGTTGATGCCGTCGCCGAGAAAGCCCACGGTGTGGCCGTTGGCCTGCAATGCCTTGAGCACCCGGGACTTCTGCAGCGGGGTGAGCTTGGCAAATACCGTGCGCTCTTCCACCAGGCGCCCCAGCACTTCGTCGTCCATGCGCTCGATGTCACGACCCAGCAGCGGCTCGCCGACCTCCAGGCCGACCTCGCGGCAGATCTTCGCGGTGACGATGGCGTTGTCACCGGTCAGTACCTTCACGGTGACCCCGTTGTCGCGCAGGGCGGCAATCGCCGGGCCGGCGGTTTCCTTCGGCGGATCGAGGAAGGTCAGGAAGCCTTCGATCACCAGCTCGCGTTCGTCGCTGGCGCTGTACTGGTTCTTGATCTGGTCCCGGGCGATGTCACGGGTGCCCACCAGCAGCACGCGGAAACCGTCGCGGTTGTAGTCTTCGGCCAGTTGCAGCAACTCGGCACGCAGGGCAGCGTCGATGGTATGGGTGACACCGTTCTTGCGGACCCGAGTGGCGGTTTCCAGCATTTCTTCCACCGCGCCCTTGCACACCAGCAGGTGGTGGCCGCGGGCATCGGCGAGGATGACCGACAGGCGCCGCCGGACGAAGTCGAACGGTAGCTCATCCACCTTGCGCCAGGCGGCAGGAGGGGTGAAGTGCGGGTTCTCCTCGGCGAAGCTGACCACTGCGCGGTCCATCAGGTTCTTCATGCCGCTCTGGTGGTAGCTGTTGAGCCAGGCCAGTTGCAGCACTTCATCGCAGCGGCTGCCGCTGATGTCGACGTGATGTTCGAGGATGATCCGGTCCTGGGTCAGGGTGCCGGTCTTGTCGGTGCAGAGCACGTCCATGGCACCGAAGTTCTGGATCGCGTTGAGGCGCTTGACCACCACCTTGCGCTTGGCCATGGCCGAGGCGCCCTTGGCCAGGTTGGCGCTGACGATCATCGGCAGCATTTCCGGGGTCAGGCCGACGGCCACTGCCAGGGCGAACATGAAGGCTTCGGCCCAGTCGCCCTTGGCGAATCCGTTGATCAGCAGAACGATGGGCACCATCACCAGCATGAAGCGGATCAGCAGCCAGCTGACGCTGTTGACCCCGCGGTCGAAGGCGGTCTGGGTGCGGGAGCCGACGATGGAGCGGGCCAGGGAACCGAAGTAGGTGCGCGAGCCGGTGGCCACGACCACGGCGGTGGCCGTGCCGCTGACCACGTTGGTGCCCATGAAGCAGATGTTCGGCAGGTCCAGCAGGTCTTGCTGATCGGCGGCCTGGGCGGTGGCGGACTTTTCCTGGACGGCGCCCAGGGTGTCGTACTTTTCAACCGGCAAGGCTTCGCCGGTGAGCACCGCCTGGCTGATGAACAGGTCGCGGGATTCGATCAGGCGGATATCGGCAGGGATCATGTCACCGGCGGACAGCTGGATGATGTCGCCCACCACCAAATCGCGCATCGGCACTTCACGCACCCGGGCCTGCATGCCCATCTGCTCGCGGCGCAGTACGGCGGCGGTGGTCCGTACCATGGCCTTGAGCGCTTCGGCGGCCTTGGCCGAGCGGTGTTCCTGCCAGAAACGCATCAGGCCGCTGGCCAGCACCATCACCAGGACGATGATGACCCCGGTGAGATCGGTTTCTTCGCCGGCCTGCAGCGGCAGCCAGAAGTCGGTGAAGAAACTGATACCGGTCAGGGTCATCAGCACATAGATGAAAGGGTTGTTGAAAGCCTGGAGCAACTGCACCAGAGCGTGTGGCGGACGGTCGTGGGCGACCTCGTTGTGGCCGTCCCGTTGCAGGCGGCCCTCGGCATCCAGTTCAGTGAGGCCGGCGGTGGTGGAGTTGACGTTGGCCAGGGTGACGGCCAGGCCGTTCTGGGCTTCGCGGGCGGCACGCATCGACAGCTTGTTGCTGTCACTGGTGGCGCTGGTGTTGCGGGAAGTTGGGGTTTTTACAGTCATGGTCTGTGCTCCTGCCGCCTGCTTGCGGCACGACACAGCAACACTCAACTAATTAAAGGCGAGCGAAAACATGTCGAGCCGCAGGTTAGCGATCGATTTTGATCTTGGCGTTTTTCAGGTTTTAACGTTCGCTGCTCAAACAATGAAGTTGTATGGGCAGCGAACCTACTACTGGCCTCTTCCATAACTTTCTCCAGTAACTTTATTAACTGATAGGCACTAGCACGCCGCCGAACTTAAACTTTTAAAGTTCGTTTGCAAACAACGGAAAGTTACCGCTGGTTCAGGCTGAGCTGCGTGCCCCGAGGTACAGGCCGAAGATCAGTCCGGCCTGCTGCAGGAGCAGGGCAGCGCCCCGACTCTGTGGGTCCTGGCTATCGTCGAAGCTCCAGCGTTGCTGCAACTGCCCGGTCATCGGGCAGACGCGCCAATTGGCTCGCAGGGCGGTCGAGGGGGTGGGGGCGGCACGAGAAAACGGCGAGCGCGCCAGAACCTTGGGCTCACGGCACAGCTTGACCCGCATGGTGGCGGCGAAGGCGCGAACGCCTGGCATTACAGAGGAAGTGAAGTGCATAACATTTGCCTCGCGACCGGACTGGTTCCGGGGGAGGCAAGTTACGTTGGAGCGTCAAGCCCTAGCGCAGCTTACCCGACCGCGGAGTCGAGTCCCGTCATTTTCAGGGTTAAGTGCCTGGCTCTGCGCAGCGGCAGTGACCAGACAGCGTCTAGATACTGTGTCCATTGGCTTCTTTAGTGAGTTAAACAAAGGGCCGTAATTACCGGCCCGCGCAATTTACTCAGGAGGGGTGCTGGAGTCAAGGTTAAATTGCCCTGAATCATTGGTCAGTTACGAAGTTTCAGGTGAGGTTCAGCTAAGGGTGGGAATTAGCTGATACGAGAGGCGGATATATATAAGTTTCAGATAAAGAAAGTGCCCACGACAGATGGGGATGTCATGAGCACTGAATATAGCGACGAGGATTATCAGTGCAGCAAGTGCTGGGAGATATCCTTGTAGGTCGCGCTATCGGTGGCCGCCATCAACTGCCGGCCATCCTTGAGGGTGCCGATGAAGGTCACTTCGTTTTCCGTACCCGCCATCAGGTACCCGGCCAGGGCGCCCACCGGGCCCAACAGCATGGCGCCGGCAATGCCGTAGCCCAGGGCGTCCTTGTTGGTGATGGGGCTTTCGCTGGCGATCTCCAGCGTCTTGAAGGCCGATGCCTTGACCTCGACGCCGTTGCTGTTGAATACCGTCTTGAGCCTGAAGGTGCCGTGCCGGTACTCGCCGGCGCCTTGCAGGAAATCACCTGATAAAACCTCAATCTTTGCCATGTTGAATCATCCTTATCCAAGCATAACCAGACAGGCCATTGAGCTCTCCGCCAGGGGGAGCGTCAACGGGGTTGCGATGAAGGGTGCTACCGCCAGTCAGCAGCCCTCGTTCATTCAGCCTCGGCCAGGTCACCCCGGGCCATGCTGATCCAGATCAGGGCTGTGAAGGGTTGTAGCAGCCCACGGGGCACCGGCCGTCGGCTTCCGACCAGTGGCTGGCCGGGGCCGGGCGCTCAAGGTGATGTTAAAAAATGTTAGATTGAAAAACTTCTTCACATAATCCGTTCATTGGTGGATGATCGTTCACAGCCAAAGCTCAACCTGATAACAACAGCAACAGGATGGCCATGATGATCGATTCGCTCCTGCCTCTCTCGGCACCTGCCCACGGTGCCATGCACCTTCCGGGCTTGCCGTCTGGCGCTGCGCCTGTTGCTGCCTGTGTTGCATTTGCCGGACCTGCAATCCGGATTTCCCTGTCCTGCCCGGTTCTTGCCCGGCGCCTGTCTGGCGCGGCACAGTCCTGGTCTATTTCTGGAGTCCCCCATGAATAACAACAATGTCGGTGTCATCGGTCTTGGCGCCATGGGCCTGGGCATCGCCCGGTCGTTGCTGCGCAGCGGTTTCAAGGTGCATGCCTGTGACGTCCGTGCTGCGGTCACCGAGCAGTTCGCCAGCGAAGGCGGCGTGGCTTGCGCCTCGGCGGCGCAACTGGCCGGCGAATGCGATGTGATTGTCACCGTGGTGGTCAATGCCGAGCAGACCGAAAGTGTGCTGTTCGGTGAGGGCGGGGCGGCAGCGGCACTGCGTCCCGGCAGCCTGGTGATCGGCTGCGCCACCGTGGCCCCGACCTACGCCGTGGACCTGGGCCAGCGCCTGGAGGCCCTGGGCCTGCTCTACCTGGATGCACCGATCTCCGGGGGCGCGGCCAAGGCTGCCGCCGGCGAGATGACCATGATGACCTCCGGCCCGGCCACCGCTTACGCCAGGGCCGAGGCGATTCTGGGGGGCATGGCCGGCAAGGTCTATCGCCTGGGGGATGCCCATGGCCTGGGCTCCAAGGTCAAGATCATCAACCAGTTGCTGGCCGGGGTGCACATTGCCGCCTCTGCCGAAGCCATGGCCCTGGGACTGCGCGAAGGGGTGGACGCCGATGCCCTGTATGAGGTGATCACCCACAGCGCGGGCAACTCCTGGATGTTCGAGAACCGCGTTCCGCATATCCTCAAGGCCGACTACACACCGCTGTCCGCGGTGGACATTTTCGTCAAGGACCTGGGGCTGGTGCTGGATACCGCCCGGGCCAGCAAATTCCCGCTGCCGCTGTCGGCCACCGCGCACCAGATGTTCATGCAGGCCTCCAGCGCCGGTTTTGGCCGCGAGGACGACTCGGCGGTGATCAAGATCTTCCCGGGCATCGACCTGCCCGTGGCCAAGCCCGATGCCGAGTGAGGAGCCCGTGATGACGATTTCCAATCCACGCCCGTTGCTGGGCTGCATCGCCGACGATTTCACCGGGGCCACGGACCTGGCCAACATGCTGGTTCGCGGTGGCATGCGCACTGTGCAGAGCATCGGCATTCCCAGCGCTGAAGTGGCTGCCGGGCTGGACGCCGACGCCGTGGTGATCGCGCTGAAGTCGCGCACCACTGCGGCCAGCGAAGCAGTGGCCGAATCCCTGGCCGCCCTGCAATGGCTGCGGGACCAGGGCTGCGAGCAGATCTTCTTCAAATACTGCTCGACCTTCGATTCCACCGCGGCGGGCAACATCGGTCAGGTCAGCGAGGCCTTGCTCGAGGCCCTGGGCAGCGATTTCACCCTGGCCTGCCCGGCGTTCCCGGAGAACGGCCGGACCATTTTCCGTGGCCACCTGTTCGTCCAGGACCAGTTGCTCAGCGAATCGGGCATGCAGCATCACCCGCTGACGCCGATGACCGATGCCAACCTGGTGCGGGTCCTGCAATCCCAGACCCGGCTGCCGGTGGGCCTGCTGCGCTACGACAGCATCGCCCAGGGCGTGGAGGCGGTGCGCAGCAGGATCGCCGAACTGCGCGGGCAGGGTGTTGCCCTGGCGATTGCCGACGCGCTGTCCGATGCCGACCTCTATACCCTCGGCGCCGCCTGCGCCGACCTGCCGCTGCTCACTGGCGGTTCCGGGCTGGCCCTGGGCCTGCCGGAAAACTTCCGTCGCGCCGGCAAGCTGCGCGACCTCGACGCTGCAAGCCTGCCCAAGGTAGCCGGTGGCGAAGTGGTGCTGGCCGGCAGTGCCTCCCTGGCCACCAATGCTCAGGTCGATGCCTGGCTGGAAGCCGAGCGCCCGGCCTGGCGCATCGACCCGCTGGCCCTGGCGGCCGGCGAGGCGGTGGTGGAACAGGCCCTGGCCTTTGCCCGGGAGCAGCAGGGCACGGTGCTGATCTACGCCACCAGCACGCCGGAAGAGGTCAAGGCGGTGCAGCGTCAGCTCGGTGCCGAACGTGCCGGAGCGCTGGTGGAGAATGCCCTGGGCGAGATCGCCCGGGGCCTGCGCGACAGCGGCGTGCGGCGCTTTGTGGTGGCTGGCGGGGAAACCTCCGGCGCCGTGGTCAAGGCCCTGGACGTGCGCCTGCTGCAGATCGGCGCGCAGATCGATCCCGGGGTCCCGGCCACCGTCAGCAGTGGCGGCGAGCCCCTGGCCCTGGCGCTGAAGTCCGGCAACTTCGGTGGTCGCGACTTTTTCAGCAAGGCCCTGGGTCAACTGGCGGGAGGTCAGGCATGAGCCGGGAAAACGCTCTGCGCGAAGAAATCTGTGATGTCGGCCGCAGCCTCTATCAGCGCGGCTACACCGTGGGCAGCGCCGGCAACATCAGTGCGCGGCTCGATGATGGCTGGCTGATCACCCCCACCGACATCTGCCTGGGCCGGCTCGACCCTGCAGCCATCGCCAAGGTCAACCTGGCGGGGGAGTGGGTCAGCGGCGACAAACCGTCCAAGACCCTGGCCCTGCATCGCCAGGTGTATGACCGCAATCCCGGGGTGGGCGGGGTGGTGCATACCCATTCCACCCACCTGGTGGCCTTGACCCTGGCCGGGGTCTGGCGCGAGGACGACATCCTGCCGCCGCTGACCCCGTACCAGGTGATGAAGGTCGGGCACATCCCGCTGATCGGCTACCAGCGCCCGGGTTCGCCCAAGGTCGCCGAGCAGGTGGCGCAACTGGCCAACCAGGTGCGTGGGGTGATGCTCGAACGCCTGGGCCCGGTGGTCTGGGAAAGCAGTGTGTCCAAGGCCAGCTACGCCCTGGAAGAGCTGGAGGAAACCGCGCGCCTGTGGCTGATGAGCCAGCCGCGCCCGGCACCTCTGGATCAGGCCGCCCTGGATGAGCTGCGGGACGCTTTCGGCGCCACCTGGTAAGCCCGCGACACTGCCAGCGTTTCATGCACGCCAGTCCACGGAAGCCTTCATGAGGCTTTCGCGGGGAGCGGCTTGCCGTTGAAAAACAATAACAACAGGATTTCCCGAGATGAATGACTGCATTTGCTTTACGGGTTCCCGCACCACCAGCACCCCTGCCAGCCACTGGGTGGAGGGCTTGTGCAATGAGCCCGCTGATTCTGATGATCACCGCCGGGGCCGGTATCGCCCTGTTGCTGTTCCTGGTGCTCAAGTACAAGTTCCAGCCCTTTGTCGCGCTGATGCTGGTAAGCATCCTGGTGGCGCTGGTGGCCGGAGTGAAACCGGCGGAGCTGGTGGCCACCATCGAGGGCGGCATGGGCAAGACCCTCGGCCACATCGCCATCATCATCGCCCTGGGCGCGATGATCGGCCGCATCATCGAGCTTTCCGGCGGCGCCGAGGCGCTGGCCAAGACCCTGATCGAGCGCTTCGGCAACCGGCGCACGCCCCTGGCGCTGACCATGGCCGGATTCATCATCGGCGTGCCGGTGTTCTTCGAGGTCGGGGTGATCATCCTCATGCCCCTGGCCTATGGCTTGGCCCGCAGTGCGCGCAAGCCGCTGCTGGTGTTCGCCTTGCCGATGTGCGCCGCGCTGCTCACCGTGCACGCCTTCCTGCCGCCGCACCCTGGAGCGGTGGCCGCGGCCAGCCAGCTGGGCGCGGACCTGGGCCGGGTGCTGATGTTCGGCCTGCCGCTGACCGCGCTGCTGTGCTACGTGGGCTACCGCGTGGCAGGGCGCATGACCCGGCGCAACTACCCGATGACCGATGACATCCGCGCCGAAGTCTACGGCCCGCACGTCACCAATGAAGACCTCGCCGCCTGGAACAACGGTTCCGAGCAGCCTGCCAGCCCCCAGGCGGTGGCCGCTGTGGCGCACATGGGCCTGGAAGAATCCACCGGCAGCCTGGCGGCGAAACTGCCGCCGGCGCCGCCACCGGGGTTCGGCCTGATCGTCAGCCTGATCCTGCTGCCCATCGTGCTGATCCTGCTGGGCACCCTGGCTACTTCCTTGCTGCCCCTGGAGTCCACCCTGCGCGGGGTGCTGACCGTACTTGGCGCGCCGCTGGTGGCGCTGCTGCTGGACACCTTGCTGTGTGCCTGGCTGCTGGGCTCGCGCCGCGGCTGGAGCCGCAGCCAGGTGTCCGACGTGATCGGCTCGGCGCTGCCCGGGGTGGCCATGGTGATCCTGATCGCCGGGGCCGGGGGGGTGTTCGGCAAGGTGCTGGTGGATACCGGGATCGGCGCGGTGGTCTCCGACCTGCTGCGCACCACCGGCCTGCCGGTGCTGGCCCTGGGTTTTCTGCTGACCATGCTGCTGCGTGCGGTGCAGGGCTCCACTACCGTGGCCCTGGTGACCACCGCCGGGATCATCGCGCCGCTGATCGCCACCCTCAACCTGAGCCCCAACCACATGGCCCTGCTGTGCCTGGCCATGGGCGGTGGCGGGCTGGCCATGTCCCATATCAATGACGCCGGGTACTGGATCTTCACCAAGCTGGCCGGCCTCAACGTCGCGGACGGCCTGCGTACCTGGACCGTGATCACCACCTTGCTCGGCACCTTGGGGTTCTGTATTACCCTGCTGATCTGGCCATTTGTCTGACCCTTTGTCCCAGGAGTTCCCATGCCTCGTTTTGCTGCCAACCTCAGCATGCTCTACCCGGAACATGACTTTCTCGAACGTTTCGCCGCCGCGGCGGCCGACGGCTTCACGGCCGTGGAATATCTGTTTCCCTACGACTACAGCCCCCAGGAGCTGAAACAGCGCCTGGACGACCACGGCCTGCAACAGGCCTTGTTCAACGCTCCGCCCGGCGACTGGGCGGCGGGGGAGCGGGGCATCGTTTCCCTGCCCGGGCGCGAGCAGGAATTCCGCCAGGGTTTCGACAAGGCCCTGGAATACGCCGCGGTGCTGGGCAACTCGCGGGTCCACGTGATGGCCGGCCTGCTGCCGTCCGAGAACGATCGCCCGCGGCACCACGGCGTCTACCTGGAGAACCTGGCCCACGCCACGGCCCAGGCGGCCAAGGTCGGGGTCACGGTGCTGCTGGAGCCGATCAACACCCGGGACATGCCGGGGTTCTTCCTCAACCGCCAGGACCAGGCCCAGGCCATCTGCAAGGAAGTCGGCGCGGCCAACCTCAAGGTGCAGTTCGACTGCTATCACTGCCAGATCGTCGAAGGCGACCTGGCGGTGAAACTGCGCCGCGACCTGGCCGGGATCGGCCACATCCAGATCGCCGGGGTGCCGGATCGTCACGAGCCGGACCTGGGGGAACTGAACTATCCCTACCTGTTCCAGCTGATGGACGACCTTGGCTACGACGGCTGGGTCGGTTGTGAATACCGCCCGCGCGGCAACACCTCCGCCGGCCTGCAGTGGCTGCGGGACTGGCAGGCGCGCTAAGGCTCGGCGGTGTAGCCGCCACTGCAGGTTGCGAAGCAAAAGGTATCTGGGGAGCGTCGCGCAGGCCCTGGGGGGGGCTTCGCGCATCGCTTTATGTAGCCGCTGCCGCAGGCTGCGAACGAGCCGCAGGCTCGCAGCGACTCCCCGGCCGTCGAGGCCCCTGCGGTGCCTTGCGCAGCCTGCGGCAGCGGCCACAGATGATGCGAAGGCCGCGAACGGCTCGCGATGATACGTAGCGATAAACACAGGAGTTTTCCCATGCAGCGTTTTGCCTGCCGGGCCGCGCTCGGCCTGATTTTGTCCCTGGGCGGTATGTCCCTGGCCGCGGCCGCGAGCTTGCCGCCGGCCACCGAGGGGGATTGGGTGGCCCCGCAATTCACCTTCCACAACGGTGAGCAGCTGGCCAACCTGAAGCTGCACTACATCACCCTGGGGGACCCCAAGCACCCGGCGATCCTCTATCTGCATGGCACCTATCGGCCGGCCAGCGACCTGTTGAGCAAGGATTTTGGCGGTGAACTGTTCGGCCCCGGGCAACCCCTGGATGCCAGCAAGTACTACATCATCGCCACCGACGGCATCGGCGTCGGCCAGTCGAGCAAGCCTTCGGACGGCCTGCGGGCGCGGTTCCCCCAGTACAACTACGAGGACATGGTCCAGGCCCAGTACCGGCTGCTGACCGAAGGGCTGGGGGTCAAGCACCTGCGGCTGATCATCGGCAATTCCATGGGCGGCATGCAGGCCTGGATCTGGGGCCAGAAGTGGCCGCAGATGATGGACGCCCTGGTGCCCATGGCCTCCCAGCCGGGGGAAATGTCTTCGCGCAACTGGATGATGCGCCGCCTGCTGGTGGAGTCGATCAAGCAGGACCCGGCCTGGGAGCAGGGCAACTACCGGCAACAGCCGCCGTCGCTGCGCCTGGCCAACGCGCTGTTCGCCACCGGCACCAGCGGCGGCACCCTGGCCTATCAGGCCCTGGCGCCGACCCGGGCCCAGGCTGACCAGCTGGTGCAGGAGCGCCTCAAGGCCAGCCAGGGCGCCGATGCCAATGATTTCATCTACCAGTGGCAGTCCTCGGCGGACTACAACGCCATGCCGGGGCTGGGCAGGATCCAGGCGCCGGTGCTGGTGATCAACGCCGCGGACGATGAGCGCAACCCGCCGGAAACCGGCACCCTGCAAGCGGCGCTCAAACAGGTGAAAAATGCCCGTCTGCTGCTGATTCCCGCCAGTGCCGAAACCCGTGGCCACGGCACCACCGGCATGGCCCGGTTCTACGCCCGCGAACTGGGGCAGTTCATGGCCGAGACTGAAAAAAACCGCTAGCGGCTACTGCGGTGTCTTCGTGGCCCGGGAGCAAGTCCTGCGCCACGGGCTGCTGTGGACGGGGGCTACCGCTGGCTCAGGATTGTGCCGGCAGCAGCAGTTCCACACCGTGCTTGCGGATCCCGTCCGCCGCCGCAGGGGCCAGTGCGGCGTCGCTGATGATGATGTCGAACTGTTCCAGCCCGGCGATCTTGTACATGCTGAAGGTGCCGTACTTGGAGCTGCTGGCCACCAGCACCACCTGGGTCGCCGACTGCATCGCCACCTGCTTGACCTCGACCTTCAGCGCCGATGGCGTGGTGATGCCCCGGCGCAGGTCCCAGGAACTGGTGGAGATAAAGGCCACGTCGGTCACCACCTGGCGCAGGGTGGCCACCGCCAGCCCGCCGACACAGGAGTGGTTGGAGTGGTCCAATTGCCCGCCGGTATGGATCACCGTGACCTGGGGCGCGTCCATCAGGGCCTGGGCCACGCCGAAATCGTTGGTCACCACGGTCATCCCCGACAGCGCCTTGATGTAGGGCACGATTTCCAGGGTGCTGGTGCCGGCGTCCAGGTACACGGTCATGTCCGCGTGCAGCAGGCTCGCCGCCAGCTTGGCCATGGCCTGCTTCTGCGGCAGCTCCACCACGGCCTTGGACTGATGGCTGGGCTCGCTGTGCAACTGGCTGGCGATGCGCACCCCGCCGGTTACCGAGTGGGCGCGGCCTTCCTGCTCCAGCAGGGCGATATCCCGGCGCACGGTCATGTGCGAGCAGTCGAACATCTCCATCAACTGATGCACGCTGAGCACCTGGTGCTTGCGCAACTGGCGCAGGATCTGCTCACGGCGCTGTTCGGGAATCATCGGTGCGCCGCTGTCACTGGCAAGGTCCTTGGGGGTGGGCATCGTGGCTCCGAAGGGGATGGTTAAAGGCCGGCGGCGCACATGATAATCAAAACTCAAGCTCATCGCTTCAGTGATAGCCTCTGTTCGAGTCATCTGCTGGTGACCGTCGAGCCTGTCAGGCGCCTTAGGCGCCAGAGTGGATCAGTTGGTTGTAGCACCCTTCAAGATCAACCTTGAAACTAGTCAGCACCTGTACCGCCTGCACTTGCTCTGTTGAGGAAATGTCTTCGGTTGCCTGGCTGCTCATAAAGGCTTTGCCATTGGGGGTCGGGGCGAATGAGAGTTTCTGTTGATCGTCCATTGCGGTCGCTTTGCGGCTGGCCCACCCGAGTATCTGTTCCTGGGTCAAAGGCACTGAGGCAATGCTGCCCAACGTTGCAATGAGGTGCTGCCGGCTGAGTTCTATGTAGTGAATGGCGTCGGTGGCTGCAGTTGCTGCACTGGCCTTCTGCTTGGCTGGCGCTTCGACGATGGCCCAGTTCTGCTGTTTATCCGACAAGCTGTTGAGGACGTTTTTGATGCAGGCAAAAGACTTCACGGCCTCGGCATAGGCGGCTTCCTGTCGGGAGAATTGATAGCGGGTCGATGAGCCCAGCCCGAGTACGGCTAGGCCCGCGCCATAATTGGTCATGGCCGTTTTGCCCGCCAGGCCGCCTGCTCCAGCCAGCAGGGCTCCGGCACTGGTCATGTCGCCGCTACTCCAGTCACGCTTGTCAGCATTTGTTCCTTCTTTTACCGCACTATCGATGAGCTTGGTCAGTTCCGAGTTCACGCTGGATATTTCGGCAAGCTTGGTCGGTACTGGTGTAAAGGGAAGGGCTAGCTTATTGGGCGGGGTTGGCCATTGAGCCTGCATAGGACCGTAGGCGCAGCCGCTAAGCAAAATGATCGGCAGACATAGATATTTCATACGCTCTCTCTAAGTCGCGTTTTGCCATTAGGGTTGAGGCGTGAGCGTAGTTCAGGTCTGCGTTAGTACAAGATGGCAAACGGCTGCTGATCAACTGTAAAAATGGCTTTGCCCGCCAATCAACCAATGAAAGATGTCTAGACTTGAGCGGGAAGCAGAATTGAACCTACGCAGTCTTTCCAATCTCGATCAGCAAGGAAGTTGCCATGTCTGTCACTCGCCAGGACATCGTCAATGCCGCCTATGAAGAATGGGCAACTTGGGGATATTCACGTTTCAATCGTATTACCGGTGAACGACAAATTGCCCATGTCGATGATGAAGACCTGTGGGCAGATTATGTGATTGAGCAGTACTGCGCCGAAATGGGAAAGGAGGCTCCCTCTCGCAGGAACATTGCCGAGGATAAGTGGGCCTGGTCCGCAGTGGGCATCACCGCGCTCATGCGCAAGGCCGGATTCAACCACCAGCAATGGCCTTTTATCGTGGCTCACCACACTTACCTGAGGCGTTTCATTCGGGCCGGGAAACAACAACAGCCGGACCTGTTCTGGGGCGTGCCGGTGGATGCCCCGGGGGGACAGCCGAAAGCGGGGGATTTGATCGCCTACGCGCGTTTTGATGAAGGGGATCTGTCTTCCGTCGAGCAAAAATGGAAAACGGCCAGAAGCCGTTTCGATCTGAATGATAGATATAACAGTCATGCCGACATAGTGGTGGCGGTCAGACCTGGCGAGGTTGATGTAATCGGAGCAAATGTGGAAGACAGCGTAACGCTCAAGACACTGGAGTTATCGCCGGATGGCTACCTGAGCGATCGGCATTACTACTGGTTCGTGACGTTGAAGTTCAGAGACTGAAGTCTGCCTGGCAAGCCTCAGTCTCTGTGAGCGAGCTGGGCGTTAGAGCAAGGTCAGAAACTCTGCAACAGCCTCTCGGCTTAAAAACCGATTGATCTTGTTATCGCGGACGGGGCCATGGTGTTCAGTGGTGAATCTCAATAGCCGTGCGCAATATTCAATGGCAAAGCTGTGGTTTGTCTTACTGGTGGTGATGAAGGTTCGGCAACTATCGTCACCTGCGACTGACAGCAGAAGGTCTCTTAGACTCGGATCGAAGTGCATCGAGTTTCCTGAACACTGAAGTATTCCTGCTTCTTCTGTACAAGGCGTAGCGGACTCTTCATTGGTCGTGTCGATCCCTTCATTCCAGTTCCAGGAACTCTCAAACCCAGCCAGTACCCTCAAGACTTCCAGCATTACCGCCTTGCGATGCAAGGGGCTTGTCCAGGGGCCTAGCGCCGCGTAACTCTTCGAGTAGATATCGTTTCGCTCGTTGGGCGCAAAAATGGCTGGGTCGGCATTTTTGCCCCATACAACCAATTGGTCCAAAAAGCTGTCCGGTGGCGCACCGCGGTCTTTGACTTCCTGTTTGGTCGCAACGTATTGGCTCATGTTGTTTCCCCGGATGAGGTGAGGCTTGGATTTGCCCGCTTGCCCTATCGAGGGATCAGGCAAAAGCCTGCTTCATGATAGCCGTCAATGAGATGGGCAAGATGGAGCGGGTAGGGGTAAGGCTCGGCAGGGGGCCTTGAGGTCGGCGAGGTAAAGCCTGAGGCGGCTCAGGCCGGCGGTTCATGCAGCTGGGCGTAGGCTTCGGCCTTCAGTTCGCCGCTGCCGGTGAGGGCCTGGCCGGCTTCGTTGTACAGGACGAAATCATGCTGCAGGCCGCCAACTCTGGCCGCGCCGTCCAGGCCCAGCAGCAAGGTGTAGAACTGGTCACTGAGGTCGCAGTCGAGCAGCGCAAGAACTTCGGCCTGTTGCTCGGCGGGTAGCGCCAGGTTGCGCAGGCGCCTGGTGGCGTTGGAACCCGGGGTGGTCTGCAGGCTGTCCAGGTCGTGCTGTTTTTCGGTGATCCAGCTGGCCTCCAGGGTCTTGGCATCCTTGGCGATTCAATCCTTTGTCGAGCGGTATCGGGCCTGGTCGATATGCCAGCGTTGCTTGAGCTGCTGCAGGCTGCCATCGCGCTTCATGCCGTCCAGGGCCTGCTGCCAGCGGGCCACCTGGGCCGCATCGACCTTGGGCGAAAAGGCGATGTAGGCGTCCTGGTGCATCAGTGCCATCTGGTAGCGCAACTGGTCGAGGGCCAGGCCCTCTTCGGCGGCGAAGGTGCCGACGCTCATGGTGTCGGCCACCACGTATTGCACGCGGCCGACCTGCAGCAGGCGCATCATGATTTCCGGGCTGTCGACGCCCCACAGGTTGTCCAGCCCCTGCTGCTTGAGGTAGCTGTAGACCAGCCATTTGCGCGGCACGGCAATCTGGCCCCGGGTCTGGTGCAGGTCGGTGACCGGCGTGCTGTCGCCATTGCGGGTATAGAGGGCGGTTTCGGTGCGCATCAGCGGGCCTACCCACTGGTAGCGCGACTCGCGCTCGGCGGTGCGCAGTATGGTGAACACCGCCGTGTCGTCATCGCTTCCGGCATCGCGCAGGGCCCGCAGCATCGGCCGCAGTTGCACGTTCACCGTGTCGCCGCTGCGCTGCGCCAGGGCCTGTACCACATCGACACCAAACCCCACCATCCGCTCGCCCTGCTGGAAGTGCAGCGGCGGGTGGTTGTCGGTCAGCATGCGCAACTCGCCAGCGTGGGCCGCAAGGCTCAATAGCGGCAACAGTGCCTGCAGCATCCATTTCATGCAGTGCCCTTGGAGTTTGAAAACGCAGAGCTTAGTACGACTGGTTGCCGCCTGTCGCGATAAAAGCTGCCGGCTCCGTGCCAGGCTTCAGAGGGGGTTGCCCGGGGGCTTTTTTCGTCGGGATGTCGCTGAAAACACTCCACTGCAGTTATTCTTGCGCCGCCTTTTCAGAATGGAATCGACCCATGTTCGCTCCCCTTGTTCGTCCCTTGCGAGCCACTGGCTTGCTGTTCGCGGTCCTGGCCTGTTCCCAGGGCGTGCAGGCCAGCAGTTTCGACTGCGCCAAGGCCGCCAGCAGCAGTGAAAAGGCCCTGTGTGCCGACCCCTATACCGCCTCGCTGGACAGCCAGCTGGGCAAGGCCTGGAAGGCGACCCTGGCCAAGGCCAAGGACCCCAAGGCGCTGCGCCTGGACCAGCGTGAATGGCTCAAGGAGCGGGATCAGTGCGCAGCCGACCTGGGTTGCCTGCGCAGCAAATACCTGAGCCGCCTGGTCGCGTTGCGTTATGTGAATGTGCCGTTCGAGTGGCAGGGAACCTGGCAGCGGGTCTCGGTCAGCCCGTTCTACACCGGTGATCTGGTGATCCGGCGCACTGGCGAGAATCGCCTGAGCTTCGATCTGTCGGCCATGGGCGGCGCCAACTCCGGTTCGCTCGCGGGCAAGGCGCAGATCAAGGGCGGTGAGGCCAGCTACAGCGTCGAGGGCTGCAACCTGCGCTTCACGCAGCGCAACGGCCTGTTGCAGGTGAGCCAGGAGGGCGACTCCTTTGCCTGCGGCGCCGGTTCAGGGGTGTATTACGACGGGCTCTATGTGGCTTCCAAGCAAGCCCTGGAGAGCCATTACGACCTGCTGTCCACGGCGCTGGTGCGCACCGAGGAAGAAGACCGGCGCGCCCGGAAACTGCTGAAGAAGGACTATCAGACCCTGCTCGACAGTGGCTCGTCGTTCTCCGCGGATACCTCGGCCGAACTCAAGGGCGCCGAGGTCACCGATATGTGGCTGCCGGGCCTGGCCACCACCAATGCGGCGATTTTCGTGCGCGGTACCCAGGGCCAGTTGTGGGTCGCGCTGTTGGTGGTGGCAGGGCCCAAGGATGAAGTGCGGGTGCGTTACTACACCACCGAGCCTGAGTGGAAGCACAGCCTGCCGGATGTGGTGCAGAGCTGGTATGAAGCGCGCAGCAAGGACAAGCAGCTGCCGCTGGACATGATGCCCTGAGCCGGCGCGGCGAGCGGCCAGGGGCAGGGCGCGCAAGAGATTTCGCCGGACGGACAGGCAACAGCGTCGGCGCACCTGCTAGAGTCTCGCCCCGGGCTGTGCGCAATCGCGCTTGGCGGGCGCGCAACACCACCGCCGTGCCCCCTGGAACCGGGGCCTGACGGGCAAATTCCTCAGGTTGGTGACGCGAAGCGAATATGAGCGTCTACGACTAGTGCAAGTGACACTGCCGCCGCCGTCATCGGCGCCTGGCACTTTGAAATTGGGAGAGTATGTATGGTCATCAAACCCCGCGTTCGCGGCTTTATCTGTGTGACGACCCACCCGGTCGGCTGTGAAGCCAACGTCAAGCAACAGATCGATTACGTCACCCAGCAGGGCGCCATCGACGCAGGGCCGAAGAACGTACTGGTACTCGGCGCTTCCACCGGCTACGGCCTGGCAGCGCGGATCACCGCAGCGTTCGGCTGTGGCGCCAACACCCTCGGGGTGTTCTTCGAGCGCGGCAGCGTTGACGGCAAGCTGGGCACCGCCGGCTGGTACAACACCGCGGCGTTCCACAAGTTCGCCGAAGAAAAGGGCCTGTACGCCAAGAGCATCAACGGCGATGCCTTCTCCGATGCGGTCAAGGCCGAGACCATCGAGACCATCAAGCGCGACCTGGGCAAGATCGACCTGGTGGTCTACAGCCTGGCCGCACCGCGCCGCACCCACCCCAAGACCGGTGAAGTGCTGAGCTCGACCCTCAAGCCACTGGGCAAGTCCGTGACCCTGCGCGGTGTCGACACCGACAAGGAAATCGTCAAGGAAACCACCCTGCAGCCGGCGACCCAGGAAGAGATCGACGGCACCGTGGCGGTGATGGGCGGCGAAGACTGGCAGATGTGGATCGACGCGCTGCACGAAGCCGGTGTCCTGGCCGAAGGCGCCAAGACCACCGCCTTCACCTACCTGGGCGAGAAGCTGACCCACGACATCTACTGGAACGGTTCCATTGGCGAAGCCAAGAAGGACCTGGACCAGAAAGTCATCGGCATGCGCCAGCAACTGGCCGGCCTGGGCGGCGACGCCCGGGTGTCGGTGCTCAAGGCCGTAGTGACCCAGGCCAGCTCGGCGATCCCGATCATGCCGCTGTACCTGTCGCTGCTGTTCAAGGTGATGAAGGAGCAGGGCAGCCACGAAGGTTGCATCGAACAGGTCTACGGCCTGTACAAGGACAGCCTGTACAACAGCGAGCCGGTGATCGACCAGGAAGGCCGCCTGCGTGCCGACTACAAGGAACTGCAACCGGCGGTCCAGGACCGGGTCAAGCAGCTGTGGGACCAGGTGACCAGCGAGAACCTCTACGAGATGACCGATTTCGTCGGTTACAAGCAAGAGTTCCTGCGCCTGTTCGGTTTCGAGATCGAAGGTGTCGACTACGAAGCCGACGTCGATCCGGACGTGAAGATCAGCAACCTGATCCAGCTGTAATCCGCTCGTAGCATCAGCCAGCGCCCCTCCCTCGTGAGGGGCGCTGTCGTTTGCATCCCCCTATTTCCCGTAGGAGCCAGCTTGCTGGCGAAGAGGCCCGCAGGTCTTGTGCTGGTCTTGGAGACGCCTTCGCTGGCAAGCCAGCTCCTACGAGGGCGGGGCAATTGCGCAAGATCGTTCAAGCCAGGGGCGCCGGCAGATGGCACAGTCAGCGTCCGTTACTTGTGTGCAGGGTTTTATGTCCAGCGTTCTCCTACCCCGTGCCGCGTTCATCCGTGGCGCCATCGCCATCATGCCGCTGTCCCTGGCCACCGCGCCCTGGGGGCTGCTGGCCGGTTCCATGGCCATCGAGGCCAATCTCACGCCGCTGCAGGGCCAGGGCCTGTCGAGCATCGTTTTCGCCGGTGCCGCGCAATTGGTGGCCATCGGCATGCTCAAGGGCGGGGCGGGGATCTTCTCGATCCTGCTCACCACCTTGCTCCTGACCTCCCAGCATTTGCTCTACGGCATGAGCATGCGCTCGGTGATTTCACCCTTGCCCGGCCGCTGGCGGGTGGGCCTGGGCTTTCTGCTCACCGACGAGCTGTTCGCCTTGACCAGCGCCCACGACAAGCAGCAGTTCGACCGCTGGTACGCCCTGGGCGTCGGGCTGACTTTCTATGTGGTCTGGAACCTCTTCACCCTGCTGGGCATCGTGCTGGGCAAGAGCATTCCTGGCCTTGAGCACCTGGGCCTGGACTTCTCCATCGCCGCCACCTTCATCGCCCTGATCACGCCACTGGTGCGCAATGTGCCGACGGTGGTCTGCGTTGCCGTATCGCTGTTCTGCTCAGTGCTGTTCAGCTACTGGCACTGGGGATCGGCGCTGGTGCTGTCGGGGCTGGCGGGCATGACCGCAGGTTTTGTCTGCAACAAACTCTATTGGGGGCAAGCATGATGGTCTGGGCAGTCATCTTCGGCATGGGCCTGTTGGTCTTTCTCAATCGCTACGTGTTTCTTGAACCGCGCCTGCCGTTGCGCTTGAGCAGCAATGCCCGGCAGTTCCTCGGCTTTGCGGTGCCGGGCATGCTCACGGCGATCTGCGGCCCCATCGTGTTCATGCCCGACCACGAGCTGAACCTGCACTGGAGCAACCCCTACCTGCTCAGCTCCCTGGTGGCCATTGCGCTGGTGATCTACACCCGCAACACCCTGCTCAGCATGCTGTTGAGCATGGGGTTCTTTTTCCTCCTGCGCTGGTGGTTCTGAGGGCCGTTTGCGGTAGCCTGTGCAGCTTTCGGCACCGGCCGACCTTCAACCGCAACGGATGCATCGGATGAGCGAATTTCCCCACGATATCGACCTGGACGCGTTCTGGGACCGGGCCACCAGCAGCAAGATCAACCAGCCCCCCGCCAGCCCTGGCGTCATAGCCCAGTTGCAGGCGCAACTGGGCTATCGCCTGCCGCTGTCCTACGTGGCCTTCATGAACCGCTACAACGGCGGGCGCCCGCACCTCAGCTGTTTCCCCACCGAGCAGGGCACCTCCTGGGCCGAGGACCACTGCGCGATCGACAGCTTTCTGAGCATCGGCTGCGATGGCGACTATTCCCTGGGCGGTGGCCTGGGCAGCCGTTTCATGATCGAGGAGTGGGGCTACCCGGACCTGGGGGTGTACATCTGCGATTGCCCCTCCGCCGGCCATGACATGGTTGCCCTGGACTACAGCGAGTGCGGGCCCGAGGGCGAGCCGCGGGTGGTGCATGTGGACCAGGAGGCCGACTACGCGGTGACAGTGCTGGCAGCGGATTTCGAGGCCTTTGTCCGCGGGCTGGTGTCGCCCGAGGTCTACGACACCTCGGAACAGGATTACCTGGATGATCTGGACAAGGTCGCCCACGCGCCGTTCTCGCCCCTGCTGGAGGAACTGCTCGGCCATTTCAGCGCAGTCCCCGACCTGGGGCCGCTGATCCGCCAGATCGCCTTGCGCATCGTCCATGAGAAGCGCTACTTCGCCCTGCATGCCGATCCACTGTCGCAACTGCTCTATGACCTGCAGTTCTGGCTGTACCAGAATCGCTACCCGGTCCCCGACAAAGAGGCGTACCTGCAGGTCTATCAGGACATGATCGCCTTCGCCAGGGGCTTCGGCACCGGCGGCTACGCCCCGGACTTCATCCGCGACTGGTTCCGTAACCGCCTGGCAGGCGGCCAGCTGCGGCAGGCGGCGGGCGGGTTCGCCCTGGCCCCGGCCTACCAGGCGCAATTGCTGGAACAACTGGCCGGGTTTCGCCCCGCACCCCTTCACGCCCAGGAGCAGCCATGAGCGAGGAAACCATCCGCATCACCGCCGAACAGACCCTCTCCGACAACTGGTACGTGCTGAAGAAGTACAGCTTCGAGCTGCGCCGCCGCGACGGCAGCTGGCAGGCCCAGGACCGCGAGGTCTACGACCGGGGCAATGGCGCAACCATCCTGCTGTACAACCTGCAACGGCGCACGGTGCTGCTGACCCGGCAGTTCCGCATGCCGGCCTTCGTCAACGGCCACAGCGGCTACCTGATCGAGACCGCTGCCGGGCTCCTGGACAACGCCAGCCCCGAGGTGCGCATCCGCCAGGAAGCCCAGGAGGAAACCGGCTACCGGGTCGGCGAGGTGCAGAAGGTCTTCGATGCCTTCATGAGCCCGGGTTCGGTGACCGAGCGGGTGCATTTCTTCATTGGCCATTACCAGGCCGAAGACCGGATCGACGCAGGCGGCGGGCTGGAGCACGAGGGCGAGGACATCGAGGTCCTGGAACTGGATATCGACCAGGCCCTGGGCATGATCAAGAGCGGGGAGATCGCCGATGGCAAGACCATCATGCTCCTGCAATACCTGCAACTGCATGTGCTCAAGCCCCGCAGCCTGATGGTGCTGGTGGCCGGCCCTTATCGCTCTGGTACCGACGATGACCCGGCGCTGCTGGCGCGCAATGTCGAGGCCATGGAGCACTGCGCGGCGCAGGTCCTGGCGGCGGGGCACTTTCCGGTACTGGGGGAATGGGTGGCGTTGCCCATGACCCGGCTGGCGGGTTCCCGGGCGGTGGGCGACGAGATCTACAACCAGCGCTTTCATGCCTATGCCGAGCGCCTGCTGGAACGCTGCGATGCGGTGCTGCGCATCGGCGGGCCGTCGGCGGGCTGCGATGCCATGGTCGAGATCGGCCAGCGCCTGGGCCTGGCCCTCTATCACCGGGTGGAGCAACTGCCGGTGGTGCCCGGCGGTACTGGCTGACGCGCCGCTCCAGGATGCCCCGGCGCCGGCAATCGGCGCCGGGGGAATACCCGCACAGGCCCCGCCAGGGGCTTTTCTTCAGGCCCTGCGGGGAAAAACTGTCTATCGTCAATAGGCAAGCGGGAGCTTCGTCGAAGGCCGCGTGAGGCAGGGTCGCACCGGTCGGTTTGTCGTTATGGCGCCTGGAGCACTATGGAAAACTTCGGTCTTGATCCGTCTCAAGGGCGCAGCACCTCCAATCAGGCGCTGACCCGCGCCACCTTGCTGGGTTGCTCGGGGCTGCTGCTGGCGCTGTTTCTCTTCACCGGTGTGTTGCTGGTATACATCGCCCTCGACCAGAACCTCGAGGCCGAGCAGCACAACCGCCTGGACATCGACAAGGCCCTGCAATCCTTTGCCGGCAATGCCCGCACCACCCTCAAGGACTACGCCCTCTGGGGCGATGCCTACCAGCACCTGCACCTTAAGGTCGACCTGGACTGGGCCTTCAACCGGCAGAATTTCGGCCCCACGCTGTACCGCGACCTGGGCTTTGACGGGGTGTTCGTGATCAACCCGGCCGGCCACACCGTGTACTCCCTGGTGGCCGGCGACCTCAGCGAGATGGATGCCCGCGACTGGCTGGGCGAGGCGTTGCCGCCCCTGGTCAGCGCAGCGCGCGAGGCCGGCGGCAAGGTGGTGGACCGTTACCAGTCGATTGCCGGCACCCCGGCGCTGGTGCTCGCCGCTGTCATAGGCCCGGGCAACGACCCGCAAGTGCGCCCTGATGCCGGGCCGCAGTCGGTGCTGATCTTCGTCGCCCGTTTCGACCCGCCGCGGTTACTGGCCCTGGGCCAAGGCCTGGACATCGAGCATCTGCAGGTGGCCCGTGCCGCCACGGACCAGAGCTTGCCGACCCTGGACTTGCCCGACGGCGCCGGAACCCTGCAATGGCGGCCGGCGCGCCCCGGGCACCAGTTGCTGGTGCTGGTGATGCCGCTGTTGCTGCTGGCCGGCCTGCTGGTGGGCCTGATGGCGGTGTTCCTGTTGCGCCGCGCCGATGCTGCAGCGCAGGTCATGGACCGGCAGGTCCAGGCGCTGCGCGCCAACCGCTGGGCCCTGGCCGCGAGCGAGGAGCGCTTTCGCGATGTGGCTGAAGCTGCGTCCGACTGGATCTGGGAAGTCGACGGGCAGCTGTGCTTTACCTACCTGTCCGAACGTTTCGAGGCGGTCACCGGGTTGACCCGGGAGTCGACCCTGGGGCGGCCGATGACCGAGCTGCTGAGCTGCGAACAGGGTTCGCTGGGCCAGTGGCTGGCGGCCCCGGAGCGGCGTTCCCAGGCGATCCAGCAGTGCCTGTACCGGGATGGCCAGGGGCAGTCGCGAGTCTGTCGCCTGTCGGTGCGGGCCATGGCCGCCGGGGGCTTTCGCGGCACCGCCAGTGATATCACCGAGGAGGTCGCGGCTCGAAGGCGGGTCGAGTACCTGTCCCAGCACGATGCCTTGACCGGCCTTGCCAACCGCACCCGCATGCAGGAGTTTCTCGAAGGCCGGCTGCAGGCCCCGCCGACCCTGCAGGAACCGCTGCTGATGCTCAGCGTCGACCTGGACCGTTTCAAACCGGTGAACGACCTGCTGGGGCACGCCGCTGGCGACCAGGTGCTGCACGAGGTGTCCCAGCGCCTGGCCCAATGCCTGCGCAGCGAGGACCTGGTGGCCCGGGTCGGCGGCGACGAGTTTGTCCTGGTGGTCACCGGCCAGGTGGCTGGCCACGAGATCGAAGGCTTGTGCCGGCGGCTGATCGAGCGGATCGAGGAACCGTTCTATATCGCCGGGCACGAGGTCTTCATCAGCGCCAGCATCGGCATTGCCCGGCCCCGGGCGACGCCTCCCAGGCCGAAGAACTGCTGCGCTTTGCCGACATCGCCCTGTACGAGGCGAAAGCGGCGGGGCGCAGCACCTGGCGTTTCTATGCGCCCTACATGAATGTGCGGATCATCGAACGGCGGCGCCTGGAGCGTGACCTGCGCCATGCCATCGAGCAGGACCAGCTGCTCCTGCATTTCCAGCCGCGCTACCGCGTGCTCGATGGCCAGTTGATGGGCGCCGAGGCCCTGGTGCGCTGGCAGCATCCCCAGCATGGCTTGCTGGGGCCGGACGTGTTCGTGCCGATTGCCGAGGACACCGGGTTGATCCTGCCGCTGAGCAACTGGGTACTGCACGCAGCCTGTCGTGCGGCGCGAGCCTGGCCGGAAGGCCGACTGCTGGCGGTCAAGCTGTCGCCGGCGGAATTCCTGCGCGGCCAGCTGGTGGCGCGGATCGCGGCGGTGCTCAAGCAGAGCGGCCTGGAGCCGTCACGCCTGGAGCTGGAAATGACCGACAAGGTGCTGCTGGACGACAGCCGCCACGTGCTCACCATCATGCAGGGGCTCAAGGCGCTGGGGGTGCAGTTGCTGATCGACGATTTCGGCACCGGCTACTCGGCGCTGCAGTACCTGCAGACCTTCCCCCTGGATGGCCTGAAGATCGACAGCAGCTTCATCGCCCGGCTCAACCACAACGATGCCGGGCGCTCCATTGTCGAGGCGATTGTCGACCTGGGGCATGCATTGTCCTTGCGGGTGGTCGCCGAGGGGGTGCAGGCCGCAGAGCAGTTCGGGGTCTTGCGCGACATTCAGTGCGATGAGGTGCAGGGCCCGCACCTGAGCCCGCCGCTGGACCAGGAGGCCCTGCTGAAGCTCTATGGCGAAGCCGCCCGGGCCTCGCGCCCGATCACCTGAGCCTGTGTTTCAGGGCAGGTGGTCGGCGGCGAAGTCGGCCTCCGAGCGCGCTTGCAGGCGGCCTTTGCGGCAGGCCTGCTGGAAACGCTCGAAATCCCGTTCGTTCTGCGTGGCATAGGCCTGGGCGTAGTGCCACAGGGCTTCGGCCAGGGTTTCGCTCTTGCCGATGTAGCCGCTGATCCGCGCGGCCTGGCCCGAAGCCTTGGCGTGGGCCCGGGCCAAGGCCCGGCCGCAGATCCTGGCATAGGCGGCGAAGGTGTCCTCGTCGAAGGTCTCAAGTTCCGCCGAGACCTTCATGTCGCGCAGTTGGCGCACATAGAAATGACGGCCGTTGGGGCCGGTGGTCCAGCCCAGGAACAGATCGCTGGCGGACTGCATCAGGCGCTGGCCTTCCACCACCCGCTGGCCGTTGTGCCTTGGCTTTGAACGTTCGCGCACATAGTCGGCGAGCACCGAGCGCCGGGCTTCCTTGAATTGCAGGAACAGTGGCCGCTGCTGGGCGTCGGTGAGCAGCGCCACCAGGCAGCGGGTGCCGACGCTGCCAACCCCCACCACCTTGAAGGCCAGGTCGCTGGGCTGGAACCGTGCCAGCAGGTCGCGGCGGTCGGCCTGCAGGGTGCCGCGGTAGTCGCGCATGAAGGTGTCGTACAGCGGCCGCCAGTCTTCCAGGCGCATCCAGTCATCGTCGGGGTCCAGCAGGCTGGTGGTGTTGTGCAGGTGGAAGATTTCCGGCAGGTCGTCGCGAATCAGCAGGCGGCCCCGGGCGTCGCGTTCGCTGATCTTGGGCAGGAGCTCGGCATGGGTGCGCCGGGCGGCCTTGTCGATGGCCCGTTGCACATGCTCCAGGGTGTCGCTGTTGGAGCGCGCCTGGTGCAGCAGGTCTTCGTAGGTCAGGGCGTCGTACCAGATCTCCAGTGCGCTTTGCCCGGCGCAGGTGGCCATGCTGCGCTGATAGGCGCCCACCAGTTCGCGGCACAGGGCCTCTTCGACCCCCGGGCCGTGGCGCAGGTGCCGGGCGGCAATCAGGAAGCTCGCCACCAGGCGCTTGAGGTCCCACTCCCAGGGGCCGGGATGGACCTCGTCGAAGTCGTTGACGCTGAACAGCAGGTTGCGCTCGGGGGTGGCAAAGCCGCCGAAGTTCATCAGGTGGCAGTCGCCACAGATGGTCGAGCGCAGGCCCATGTCCGGGGTGCTGGCCAGGTCGTGGGCCTGGAGCAGGGCGTTGCCACGGTAGAAGGTGAAGGGCGACACCAGCATGCGCCCGTAGCGCAGTGCCACCAGGGACTGGACCCGGCCCTGGCTGGAGGCCTCGATCAACGGCAAGGGGTCGCGCTTGATCTGCCCGGGATCGGAATGGGAGCTGCGGGGGCAGTCCTTGCGGGCTTGCTTGCCGAGCTTGATCGAATCGTCGGGGCGGTTCATGGACAGCTCCTGTGCCAGGCCTTAGCGGTAGGGGGGCGGTTTGGCTAGGGTTGTGCGGGCAACTCCTGACGCGCCTGCCGGATCGGCAGTTCCACGCGAAAGGTGCTGCCGACGCCGGGCTGGCTCTGCACGCTGATCTGCCCGCCGTGCTTCTTGACGATGCCGTAGGACAGCGACAGGCCCAGGCCGGTCCCCTGGCCCACCGGCTTGGTGGTGAAGAAGGGGTCGAAGATCTTGGCCAGGTGCTCCTGGTCGATGCCGCAGCCGCTGTCGCTGACCTCCAGCCAGACCCGCTCGCCGTCCACGCCGTTGCGCAGGGTAATGGTGCCGCGCTCGGGGCCTATGGCCTGCGCCGCGTTGACCACCAGGTTCATCACCACTTGATTGAGTTGGGAGGGCAGGCATTCGATTTCCGGCAACGGCTGGTAGTCGGTGACCAGGTCGGCCTTGTACTTGAGTTCGTTGGCAACAATGTTCAGGGTCGAGTCGATGCCCTGTTGCAGGCTCGCCAGCTGCCATTGCTGGTCGCTGTCGACCCGGGAGAAGTTCTTCAGGTCCTTGACGATCTGCGCCACCCGGCCGATGCCTTCCTTGGACTCCCTGATCAGTACCGGAATGTCCTGCTGGAGGAAGTCCAGGTCGATGCTCTCGCGCAGGCTCTGCAGGTGCTTGCGCAGTTCCGGCGCGGCGATGGCTTCTTCGGCCTGGCGATAGGCGCTGAGCATCTGGTCGAGCTGCTGCAGGTAGCCTGCCAGGCTGCCGAGGTTGGAGGACACGAAACCGATGGGGTTGTTGATTTCGTGGGCGACCCCGGCGGCCAGTTGCCCGAGGGAGGCCAGTTTTTCCGATTGCACCAGCTGGTTTTCCAACTGCTTGCGTTCGTCGATCTCCAGTTGCAGCGCCGCCCCGGCCTGCCTCAGGTCTTCGGTGCGCTGCTGCACCAGGTGCTCCAGGTGATGCATTTGCAAAAGCGCGCGGGCGGTCATTTCCCACTTGCTGGTCAGGGTGTTGGCCATCTGCTGGACTTCGATGTTGTCAAAGGGCTTCTTCAGGATCAGCAGGCGGTGATGACCCTGCAGGCGCTCCAGCAGCTCTTCCCAGGAATAGTCGGAGTAGGCGGTGCACACCACCACCTGTAGCCGCGGGTCCTGTTGCCAGAGGCGTTCGATGGTCTGCGCGCCGTCCCAGCCCTGGGGCATGCGCATGTCGACAAACGCCAGGGCATAGGGACGCTGCCGCTCCTGGGCCTGGCAGACCATGGCCAGGCCTTCCTCGCCGCCGTAGGCCGAATCCAGTTCAAAAGGCTGTTGCCGGGGCTTGGTCGTGGCGCCGAACAGCTGTGCCTCCAGGTCATCCAGGCCGTTGTCGTCTGCCTCGGGCGGGGTGAGGATCTTGCGAAAGTCCTCGTGGATCGACGGGGTATCGTCGATCAGCAGGATCCGGCGATTGTTCAACTGGTCCATCATGGGTCCTCTGCGCTGATCAGCGGGATGTCCAGAGTGAAGGTGGCGCCCAGGCCGGGGCCATCACTGTGCACATTCAATTGTCCACCCATCTCCATGGCCGCCAGGGCGCAGCTATGCAAGCCGAAGCCGTGGCCGTCCTTGCGGGTGGTGAAGCCGTGGGAAAAAATCCGCGTCAGGTTCTCCGCGGGGATGCCTTCGCCTTCATCCTTGACGCTGATGCTCAGGGTCTGGCCGTCCAGCACGCTGGCGCTCAGGGTCAGGGTCCGCGAATGATCATCGAGGTTGGACATGGCGTACTTGGCGTTGCTGATCAGGTTGATCAGGATCAGCAGCATGCGGTGCTTGTCGCCCATCACCGGAGGCAACGGGCCATAGTCCTTGACCACCGTGACCTGATGCCGGGCCAGGGCGCCGGAGTTCATGCGCAGGGCGTCTTCGATCAGCTCGGCGACCCGCAGGGGTTCTATCAGTCGTGAGGCTCCGGCATAGGATTGCTGGGTGGCGACGATTTCCTTGATGTGGTCGACGCTGCGGGCCAACTGAGCCAGTTCTTCGCCCATGCCCTGCTGTTCGGTGGCTATGGCTTCGACCAATTGATTGAGGTAGCCGGGGAGCAGCTTGCCTTTGTCGTCTTCGGTGAAAAAACGCCCCAGGTCATCCTGGTGCTGGTTGATCAACTGCATGGCCTTGCCCAGCCCTTGTGCCCTGCTGGAGCGCAGGGTGCGGCTGAGCATTTCGCTGCAGATATTCACGCTGTTGAGCACGTTGCCGACGTTGTGCAGGACGTTGGTCGCAATTTCCGCCATGCCCGCCTGGCGGGCGCTGTCCATGAGTTCGCTCTGGGCTTCCTTGAGCTCCCGGGTGCGTTCCTCGACCCGGTGTTCCAGATGCTCGTTGGCGCTCTGCAGGGCCGTGTTCACCCGGCGGATGACCGCGTAGCTGCGTACCAGCCTGACGGCCAGGTAGAGAATCAGTATCACCAGCAAGGCGGCAAAGAGCAGCAGGTACTGGTGGGCCTTCTGGTCCTGCAGATCGGCCTGCAACTGATCGGCGTTGAGCAGATGGGTGATGTCGTCCAGGCGCTGGGCGATGGGGATCGAGGTGATGCGCTCCAGCAGGTCGTTGACCACCGGCTGCTCCCGCAGAATCACCGAGACGTGGTTGCTGAGGATCTCCACCGGCTCATGCATGGGTTCGGGCAGGCGCTCCTTGTTGACCGCCAGTTTGTTCAGCCCCACCAGGATGTCTGCGGCCCGGTCGTCGCTGGAAACCTGGGCGAACTCCAGGCTGCTGAGCAGCAGGTCATAGGTATCGATGGCAATGGTCTGCTCTGACAGCCGCGCCTGGTCGTCAAGGCCGGCCAGGCGGCGCTGGATATCGTCTTCGGCAGTGGGCAGGAACGCCAGGGAGTTGCGCAGCACCGCGTTGTGGGTCTTGAAACGCTCCACCAGGCCGGCCTTTTCCTGGAAGGCCTCGATGAACGCCTGGTGGCCGGCCGTCCAGGCGGCCGGGTCATTGTGGTTCTGTTGTGAAAGCTGATCGAAGCGGTTCCACAGCTGGTTGATCTCTTGCACCGGCATGACCAGTGGATCGTAGTCGTGGGTAATGGCGATCCGAGCCTTGAGCACCTCGGTTTCCCATTGGGCATTCAACTGCTTGATATGGCTGATCAGGTCCCGCGCCAGTACGTAGTTCGAGGGCTGGCCGATCACCGTCTTGAAGTAGAGAAAGGCCAGCCCCAGCACCAGGCTCAGGGTCAGTAGCGACAGCAGCATGATCGGCACGCGTCGGGACAGCTTCATAAGGGCTTGCCCTGCCATTCGCCGGTCAGGGTCTTGAGAAACTTGACGATCAGGCTGATGTCCTGGGTATTGGGCGGGCGCCCCAGCTGATACTTGAACATGACTTCCACTGCCTGCTCCAGGGTCGGCGCCGAACCGTCATGGAAGTAGGGCGCAGTCACTGCGACATTGCGCAGGCTGGGCACCTTGAACACGTTGCGGTCCTGTTCGTCGCCGGTGACCAGGAAGCGCCCCAGGTCGGCGTCGGTGGGGTTGCCCCGGGCAGCGAAGTAGTCGCCCATCACGCCGAACTTCTGAAACATGTTGCCGCCAATATTGACCCCCTGGTGGCAGGCGATGCAGCCGTAATCCTTGAAGCGCTGGTAACCGTATTTTTCTTCCAGGCTGAGGATGTCGGTATTGCCTTGCAGGTACTGGTCGAACCGCGAGTTGGCGCTGAGCAAGGTCTTTTCATAGGTGGCCAGGGCATTTTGCACGTTGGCTGCGGTGATGCCGTCCGGGTACAGGGCACCGAAGGACTTCTGGTAGGCGCTGTCATCGCTCAAGGTGCGGATCAGCGCCGGCCAGGTGTTGCCCATCTCGCTGGGGCTTTGCACGACGCTGTCGATCTGCGCTTCCAGGGATTCGACGCGCCCGTCCCAGAACTGCCGGAAATTCAGCGCGGCATTGAACACGCTGGGGGTGTTGACCCGGGTGGGTTGCCCCTTGAAACCCGGCGATTTTGCCTGGGAGTCGGCCCCGCCCTGGTCCAGCCGGTGGCAGCTGGCACAGGACAGGCTGTGGTCCTGGGACAGGCGCGGTTCGTTGAACAGCTGGCGCCCGAGCTCGACCCGCTGCGGGTCGAGTGCCGGCGGTGCGGGCAACGGCTTGAGCGGTTCGTCCAGGGGCGCGGCGAAAGCGCTCGGGCTGGTGGCGCCCAGCCCTGCCCAGAGCAGCAGGAGCAGTACCCGTGCGCGGCGGCGCGGCGGCTGGCGCGGTTGGTCAGTGGTCATGGTCCGTCACCTGGAACTGCGGCCTGTGCTTGCCCAGCAGGCGAGCGAAGTCTTCGGCGGGCAGCGCCTTGCTGAAGTAGTAGCCCTGGGCTTCCTCGCAGCCTTGCTGCTGGAGAAAGGTCAGTTGCTGGTGCGTCTCCACCCCTTCGGCGATGACCTTCAGGTTCAGGCTGCGCCCCAGGTTGATGATGGCGCTGACCAGTACGGCGTCCTTGTGTTCGTGGCTCAGGCCGTGGATGAAGGATTGGTCGATCTTGAGCACATCCACGGGAAACTTGCGCAGGTAGCTCAGGCTCGAATAGCCGGTACCGAAATCATCGACGGCCAGGCGCACGCCCAGGGCCTTGATCGCCAGCAGGGTAGCCAGCGTGACCTCGACGTTCTGCAGCAGTACGCCTTCGGTGATTTCCAGTTCCAGCCAGGCCGGGTCCAGGGCGTTGTCGCTGAGCGCGTCGCGCAGTTGCTGGAGCAGTTGCGGCTGCCTGAAGTCAGCCGCCGACAGGTTGATGGACAACGGCACAGGGGGCAGGCCGGCGTTCTGCCAGGCCCGGCACTGGCGAGTGGCTTCCCCCAGGACCCATTGGCTGATGCGGGTGATCAAGCCGCTGTCTTCGGCCACTGGAATGAACAGCTCGGGGCTGATCCAGCCCTGTTGCGGGCGTTGCCAGCGAATCAGCGCTTCAGCGCCTACCACATTGCCCGAGGCCAGGTGTATTTTCGGCTGGTAATGCAGGTGGAACTCCCGGCGTTCCAGGGCCTGGAGAATCCCCGACTCCAGGTATTGCTGCTCCCGGGCCCGGTGCGTCATGTCATCGGTGAAGAAACAGTAGCTGCCCGGTGCCTGCTCCTTGCTGGTGCGCATGGCCATCTCGGCTTTCTTGATCAGCGCCAGGGCATCCTGGCCATCCTCGGGGTACAGGCTGATGCCCAGGCTGGCCGTCACCTGCAGGTCGTGCCCGGCGATGTCATCGAACTGGCTCACGGTGGCCAGCAGCTTTTGCGCAAGCGCGCGTATCTGCGCCGGATGCTGCTGGTCATGGAGCACCACCACGAACTCGTCGGAGCCGTAGCGAAACAGCGAGTCCGACTCGCGCATGCCTTGTTCCAGGCGCCGGGCGATTCTCTTGAGCAACTCGTCCCCGGCCGGGTATCCCAGGGCATGGTTGATCCGCTTGAACCGGTCCAGGCCGAAGAACATCACCGCCAGCCGCTGCTCATAACGGCGGGCCCGCGCCATGGCCTGGCCCAGGCGGTCTCCCAGCAAGGTGCTGGAGGGCAGGCCGGTGAGCACGTCGTAGTGCAGCAGGTGGGAGACCTTGAGCAGTTCGGCCACCCGTCTTTCGATGGTCTGTTGCAGGTCGTCGAGTTTCTGCCGGGCGTCCTGTGCCATCTGCCACTTCCAGGTCAGCGCGCTGGCCATCTGGCGGATTTCCAGGCTGTCGAAGGGCTTTTTCAGGATCAGCAACTGGTCGCCGAATGCCAGGCGTTGCGCCATGGCTTCCCAGGAATAGTCGGAATAGGCGGTGCACAGGGCGATCTGCAGGTCCGGGTCGGCGTTCCACAAGCGCTCGATGGTTTCCAGGCCATCCCAGCCGGGGGGCATGCGCATGTCGATGAACGCCATGGCATAGGGCAGGCCCAGGGCCAGGGACGCTTCGACCCGGGCCAGGGCCTCTTGGCCCTGGAACGCCGAGTCGAGGCAGAAGGGCGCTTGCTGCGCTGGCATCGTGGCGTGGCCGAACAACTGTTGCTCGGCCAGGCTCAGGTCCGGGGCCTGGCGCGGCGCCAGGATCTTGTGGAAATCCTCATGGATTGCCGGGCTGTCATCGACAATCAGGATCCGTCGGTTGGCCCGCCCTGGGGGCTGGTCCGAGGCGTCTTGTGCCTTTGTCTGTGCGTCACTGCCAGCGTCCATAGACCTTCCCTAGTACCCTGAGCCCGCCTTGCAACGTTGTCAGCATAGTCATTGCGCAGTGCCGCGGTTGACGAATTTATTTCGCGGGGGGCAATGGCGTGAAAATAAAAAACTCATCTAGGATTGTCTGGGAAAAACCGCCGCTGCCGATCCGTCCGTGAGCACGGAGCGGGGCAGCCTATGCCGCACAGGGAGAGCCCCATGGAAGATCCGCAGCCGGTTGAGCCAGGTAGGCGTCCACGTGTGTTGCTGGTGGACGACGAGGAGTCGATTCTCAACAGTCTCAAGCGCCTGCTGCGTCCCGAGCCCTATGACGTGCTGCTGGCCAACAGCGGCGCCAGAGCGCTGGAGATCCTCGCCGAAGGCCCCGTCGACCTGGTGATGAGCGACGCGCGCATGCCCGGCATGGACGGCGCGGCCCTGCTGGCCCGGGTGCGGGAGAAGTACCCGGCGGTGCGGCGAATCCTGCTCACCGGTTATGCCGATCTGAACACCATCATCAAGGCCGTCAACGACGGGCAGATCCACCAGTACCTGAGCAAGCCCTGGAATGACGAAGAGCTGCTGCTGATTCTGCGCCAGACCCTGGAGCACCAGCTCGCCGAGCGTGAGCTCAAGCGTTTGCAGCAGTTGGTCCTGGAGCAGAACCAGCAACTCAAGGCCAGCAACGCCAGCCTGGAACGGCATGTGGCTTCGCGGACCGCGGAGCTGCAGCAGACTGCCGACATGCTCGACCTGGCCTACGAAGAACTCAAGCACAGCTATGTGACCGCCACCGAGGTGTTTTCGCTGCTGGCCAACCTGCGGCTGCCCGCGGACAAGCAAACCAACCGCAAGATCATCGAACTGGTGCGTGCCTGCTGCAAAAGGCACGGCCTGGACGAGGCCAGCAGCCGCGACCTGACCATGGCGGCGGCCCTGTACAACATCGGCAAGTTGAGCTGGAGCGATGCCATGCTGCTGGCGCCGGCGGACTTGTTGCGCCATACCGATCAGGCGCGCTACCGCGCCTACCCCGAGCAGAGCGAATCGGTGCTGATGGCACTGGAACCGATGCAGGATGCCGCGCGGCTGATCCTTCATCACCAGGAGCGCTGGGACGGCAGCGGCTTTCCCCAGCGCCTCAAGGGCGAGGCGATTCCCTGGGGCTCCCGGCTGTTGAAGCTGGCGGTGGATTTCATCGAATTGCAGTGCGGGCTGATTCTGGAGCGGCACATGAACAGCGATGAAGCCCTGCTGTTCATTCGCAAGTACGCGGGCCGCCTGTACGACCCGAATCTGGTGGAAGACTTTGTCCAGGTCTGTGCCGCCTACCAGAGCGATGTCACCGTCGATGATCCGACGGTCAAGGTCCTGGGAACCCGGGAGCTGCAGGCCGGGATGGTCCTGCGGCGCAACCTGAATGCCGACAACGGCATGTTGCTGCTCAATGCCGGCAAGGTGCTCAGCGAACCGCTGGTGCAGAAACTGATCGCCTTCGAAGCCATGGAAGGGGCCCGCTACAGCATCTTCGTCAGCGTTCCCGACGCCTGAGTGGCGTGTGCGGTCCGTCGTGCTTGCCCGGTGCCGCAGTGATCCGTCATATTTTGCCCCCCGCGTAGTGGGCGCCCTGAGGTGCTCCGGGCGATTTCGGATCGCGGCGGATGACCCTGGAGCGAACCCATGGATATACCAACCCTGCTGCTGTACATCGTCACCGTCAGCGCGGTGATGATTACCCCCGGCCCCTCGATGTTGCTGGCCTTGAACAATGGCGCGGTGCATGGCATGCGGGTGGCTGGCTGGGGCATCGCCGGCGCGGCGTTGTCCGACCTGCTGCTGATCGGCGCGGTGGGCTGCGGCCTGGGGGCGTTGCTGCAGGCCTCGCAAGAGCTGTTCGTGGTGGTCAAGAGCTGCGGCGCGGCCTATCTGCTGTATCTGGCCTGGGGCTTGTGGCGAGCGCCTACCCGTGCCCTGGCCTGTACGGTGGGCGGGGCCTCGGCCAGCGGCTGGTCGGCGTTTCGCCGGGCGTTGCTGGTGGGGCTGTCAAACCCCAAGGGCCTGCTGTTTTTCTCCGCCTTCGTGCCGCAGTTCGTGCGCCCGGAGCAGCCGGTGGCCGAGCAGTACCTGATCCTGGCCGTGGTCAGCGCCCTGGTGGACTGCCTGATGATGAGCCTCTATGCCGTGGGTGGCCGGCGGGCCATGGCGCGCTTTTCCGCCCGGGTCATGGGCTGGATCAACCGCAGTTGTGCCGGCCTGCTGGCGGTGCTGGCGCTGGGTGTCGGCCTGTATCGGCGCAGTGAGGGCGCTGCCGCCTAGGGCATTGGCGGGTATTCTCCGGGCCGCTGCCTGACCGGCTTCTGCGGGACACCGGGCAATTGCTGTCATGTTCCGGCAACGCCGGCCTGCCAGAAAGATCAGGTTGTTTTCAATCCGTTCCACCCCGATGGCGGGGCCAGGACGATGCGCTTTCCCAAGGAGAAGGTCACGATGAGAAAGTTTTTTACCCTGATGGCAGCCCTGGTGCTGACCCTGGGGATGGTGGGCATCAGCGACGCACGTCAGCCCAAGCAGCAGCGCGATTCGGTGGCGGGTACCTTCGACTACTACCTGCTGACCCTGTCCTGGTCGCCGACCTTCTGCCTGATGCACCCGGAAAACGAGCAGTGCACCGGCAAGGGCTACGGTTTTGTCCTGCACGGCCTGTGGCCGCAATACGCCAAGGGTGGCTGGCCCGAGTCCTGCCCACCCCTGACCCAGCTCAATGCCCAGGAGCGGGCCAAGGGCCTGACCCTGTTTCCCACCGCCAAGCTGATGAACCATGAATGGAGCAAGCACGGCACCTGCAGCGGCCTGGGGGCCATGGGGTACCTGGATGCCGCGGACAAGGCCCTGGCCAGGGTACAGATTCCCGAGGCGCTGCAGCCTTCGACCACGGTGCGCTATTTCGAGGCCAGCCAGATTGCCCAGCAGTTTCGCCAGAGCAACCCGGGGATCGCCGAGAACGGCATCGCCATTCTGTGCAGCGGCCCCGAGCTGTCCGAGGTTCGTGTTTGCCTGACCAAGGACCTGGAGTTCGGCGCCTGCGGCAAAGGCGTGAAGAACCAGTGCCGTGCCGGGCAGATCCGCATTCCGCCCATCCGCTGAAGGCACCTGCAAGAACCCCACCGATGTCGCATCGCTGTAGGAGCTGGCTTGCCCGCGAAAGCCTACCTGGGGCGGGTGCAAGCCGTGGCGGCCTCTTCGCCGGCAAGCCCGCTCCTACAGGGTGCGGAGCAGGGTTTGCAGGGCGGCGCTGCAATCGTGCATCGGTGCTCGCAACTGCGTTCCGATCAACCCCTGGTGGGCCAGCAGTGCCTTGACCGGCGCCGGGTTGGGTTCGGCGAACAGCGCCTTGATCAGCGGCACCAGTTGCATGAAGGTGCTCCGGGCCGCGTCCAGTTGCTGTGCCCGGACCTGTTGCAGCAAGGCGACGAACCGTTGCGGGTGGATATGCGCCGAGGCCGCAATGGCACCATGGGCGCCCAGGCACAAGGCGTTGAACAGTTGCAGGTCCTCGCCGCACAGCACTTCGATCTGCCCGCAGGCCAGTAGCGCCAGGGTCTTTTCCAGGTTGCCGCCACAGTCCTTGACCGCCGCGATCCGTGGATGGGCCACGATGTTCAGCAAAGTAGCGGTGTCCAGGCTCACCCCGGTGCGGTAGGGAATGTCGTAGACAATCAGCGGCACGCTGGAGGCGTCGGCCACGGTGGCGAAGAAGCTCTCCAGGGCTGCTTGCGACGGCCGGATGTAGTAGGGCGCGGGCACCAGCAAGGCGGCCACCGCACGCTCGAGGATCTGTTCCTGCAGGCTCAGCAGCGACTTCAGGTTATTGCCCGCCAGCCCCATGATCACCTTCCCGGCGGGGGCTCGCTCCAGCACCGCATCGAGCACCGCCAACTGCTCGTCCTTGTCCAGGGCCGCGGCCTCGCCGGTAGTGCCGCAAACCACCAGCCCGGCTACGCCGCTTTCCAGCAGGTGAGTGGTCAAGCGCCCCAGGGCGGCGAAATCGACGGCGCCGTCGATGAAAGGGGTGACGATAGGGACCCAGATACCTTGAAACGATGACATGCGTGTTCTCCTGATGGTTGACCGTCGGGTCGTCGTCAGAAGAGTAGAAGGGCGGTAAGCAGGGGGAGGGTGTCCGTAGCGCTTGAGGTCCTGTCAGCTCATCTGACGGGACACAGCGCCCCGGTCACATGAGCGACTGTTTCTTCGATTTAGAGCTGCAGGCCACGCGCGCCTCGACCTTGGCCGACAGGCCAATGGTGCGAAGGATGAAGGGCGTGGCTGGGGACATGGTCGCTGCAGGCTCAAGAATCAGGCGCCCAGTTTTAAAAGCCGGCGACCGCTTTGTCAATCCTCGAATCCGTTGAGTCCGCCGCGCAGGCTGCCAGGGTGCCTGCCCTGAGGGTCAGCCCGGGCCTGGGTTGTCCGGCGCGCTGATGCGGTACAGCAGGCTCGGCGCCTGGCCGGGAAAATCATCCAGTTCGCCGTCCAGGCTCAGCCCCAGGCGCTCCAGGGCGCGCCGCGAGGGCAGGTTGTCGGGGCGCACCAGGCCGGTGACCCGCGGTGCATGCAGTTCGCTGAAGGCCAGGTGCAGGGCGGCCCGGGCCATTTCCGCGGCATAGCCCTGGCCCCAGGCCTCGGGGCGCAAGCGAAAGTACAGGTTCAGCCCCGGCTCGTGGCCGAAGAAGCCCTGCATGATCCCGCCGAAGCCGATCAGCCGTTGCGGGTCGCTGCGCAGGGCGATGGCCCAGTAGCCGAAACCGTGCTGCTGCCAGTGTTCGATCCAGCCGTGCAGCTTGTCGGCGCAGGCGGCAGCGTTGATCGGGCCGTTGGGGTTGAAGCGGTTGGTCTGCGGGTCGCCATGGATGGCACAGGCCTGGGGCAGGTCGTCCAGGGTCGGGGCGCGCAGTAGCAGGCGGGTAGTTTCTTGGCAGGAGGCAGGCATTGGCGCGGCTCTATGGCTTAGGGGCCTGGAGAAGGTAGGTGATGGGCCATCGGTTCTCAACCAGGGGCGGCCGGGGCATTGCTTGCCAGGCTAAGTATTGATCCAGGTCAAGAGTGTTGAATCTAGTTCCGTTGCCAGGGAAGTTATTTCCCTGGAGGCAATAGCGCGATTAAAAGTGCTATCTAAACTCGATTCGGTCGGGCGCTGGGCAGTTGTTGTAGTGGATTGCTCATCAGGCTCGGGAAAGTTCTGCAGGTACGCAGAAGAAGTCTTCGGGTAATCGCAGGATGCGCCAGTTGCTGTTTGATCATGACGAGCAATTACCAGACTTCCTGCGAGGTTTTTCAAATGAAAAACAATCTCCCGGTGACTCAGCGTGAGCGGGTGTTTCCTGCCGAACAACGGCTTATTTCCGCCACCGATACCCATGGCAAGATCACTTACTGCAATGACGAGTTCGTTGCGGTCAGCGGTTTCAGCCGCGAACAGCTGATTGGCAGCCCGCACAACATCGTGCGCCATCCGGACATGCCCGAAGCGGTGTTCGGCCATATGTGGTCCTACCTCAAGGACGGCAAGAGCTGGATGGGTATCGTCAAGAACCGTTGCCAGAACGGTGATCATTACTGGGTCAACGCCTATGTCACACCGATATTCAGCCAGGGCGTGATTGCCGGCTACGAATCGGTGCGGGTCAAGCCCGAGCGCCAGCAGGTGGAGCGCGCCGCCGCCCTGTACTCGCACCTGCGCAGCACCCGCCTGGCCACGCCCTGGCGCCATCGGCTGCTGGGCGCCGGGGTGTTTGTGCTGCCGCCGCTGCTGGCGGTACTGGCCAGCGCCATGGCCGGCTGGCTGGCCGGGCCCTGGGCCGGGCTGGGAGTGGCGCTGCTCGGGCTCTTTGCCGTGCAGGCCCACGGCGCCTACCGCACCGGGCAGTTGCTGGGGCGCATCAGCGCGGTGTCCCTGGGCAGTTTCGACAGCGAGCTGATTGCCCGCACCTATACCGATGAGCGAGGCCCGGTGGCACGCCTGCAGATGATCCTGATCAGCGAGGCGGCGAAGATCCGTACCGCCCTCAGCCGCCTGGGGGACTACGCCAACCAGGCGGCGTCACTGGCTTCCACCAGCCAGAACCTGTCGCGCCAGGCCGAGTCGGCCCTGGGCAAGCAGCGCGACGAAGCCGACATGGCGGCCACGGCGATGAACCAGATGGCTTCGTCGATCGCCGAGGTTTCAGTGCACATCCATGACACCGCCGCCGCGGCCGACCAGGTCAACGAGCTGACCCAGGTGGGCTCCCAGGAGGCGCGCCGTTCCCGGGTGGTGATCGAGAAACTGGCGGATACGGTGGATGCGATTAGCCAGTCGGTGGAAGGCCTGGCGCAGGAAACCCAGTCGATCCAGGTGGCGGCGAACATGATCCATTCGATCGCTGAGCAGACCAACCTGCTGGCCTTGAACGCAGCCATCGAGGCGGCGAGGGCCGGCGAGCAGGGCCGGGGGTTCGCCGTGGTCGCCGATGAGGTGCGGGCCCTGGCGTCGAAGACCCGGGAATCGACCCAGAGCATCCAGCGCATCATCCAGAGCCTGCAGCAGGTGGCGGGCCAGGCCGTGGAAGTGGCGCGCCAGGGCAGCGTGGAGGCGCGCTCCGGGGTGACCCAGGTAGTCAGCACCCAGCAGGCGCTGGACGGCATCAACTCGGCGGTGGAGCGCATTCACCAGATGAGCCAGCAGATGGCCGCGGCGTCGGAGCAGCAGGCCCATGTGGCCGAGGAAATCTCCGAGCAGATCAGCAATATCGCCCGGGTCTCGGACCAGAATGCCGATATTGCCGTGCACTCCTGCAGCATTGGTGGCGACCTTGAGTCCACCGCCCATGAACTCAATGCACTGGTGACCCGATTCAATAGTTGATTGCCGGGCGCGATCCACAAGTTCGTCGCGGCCTGCGCGGTGTCACGACAGCCCGTCACCGGCAGGGTAGTTTTGTTCAATACCGCCTCACCCCGGCCTCGTAGTCTGTGCGGCTCCAACCCACAGAGACAAAGAGGCAAGTGATGAGCGTAGTGTTTTCCATGGCGGCCTTTGCCCTGGCGGCCTCCATTACCCCGGGGCCGGTGAACATCGTCGCCCTGGGCAGCGGTGCGCGGTTCGGCTTCCGGGCCAGCCTGCGCCATGTGGCCGGGGCCACCCTGGGGTTTGTCCTGTTGCTGGTGCTGGTCGGCCTGGGGCTGCACGAACTGCTGCGCCAGTGGCCGGCCCTGACCCAGGGCATCCGCCTGTCCGGCGTGGCCTTCCTGCTGTACATGGCCTGGAAGCTGGCCCGGGACGATGGCCGGCTGGATACCGAGGGCCAGCCTCGGGCGCCGTCGGCCTGGTATGGCGCCCTGATGCAGTGGCTCAACCCCAAGGCCTGGCTGGCTTGCGTGGCCGGCATGGGGGCCTTCGCCGCCGATGGCGAGGCGCGGCTGGTGTGGCTGTTCGCGGCGGTGTACCTAGTCATCTGCTACCTGTCGGTGGCCTGTTGGGCCTATGCCGGCAGTTTTTTGCGCCATTACCTGGGCAACCCGGCGGGCATGCGCCTGTTCAACCGGGCCATGGCCGCCTTGCTGGCAATCAGCGCGGCCTGCCTGCTGCTTTGAATGCAACTGGGCGTCAGTGGGCCTGGGGTTCGCCGCGCCTGGCCCGTCGCGGCCCCTGGTACTGGCCCGGGGTGGCCCCCAGATGCTGCTTGAACGCGCGCTGCAAGTGCGCCTGATCGGCGAAGCCCGCGGCCTGCGCCACCTCGGCGATCGGCACGCCCTGGCGTAGGCGGGCCTGGGCGAACTGCACCCGCCGGTTGACCAGGTAGGCATGGGGCGCCATGCCGTACTGCTGCTTGAAGGCGCGGATCAGGTAGGAGGCCGAAAGCTGCGCAGCCTGGCAGATCTGTTCCAGGTCCAGGGGCTCGGTACAGTGCTGGCGGATGAACTGCGCGGCCCGCTCAAGCTTGTGGTTGTTCTCCCGGGGCGGGGTCTTGGCCGGGTTCAGGCGCTGTTGCAGCTCGCTGAAGAACGCCACCACGCAGCTGTGCTTGTGCAGCGTCTCGGCCTGTGGGTCCACGAGGGCGTGGTACAGCTGCTCGAGGTCGGCGAAGAGTTGCGGGTCGTCGCTGCTGGTTTCCTCGAAGGGCTGGAACTGCAACTCGGGGCTCACGCCCAGTTCACGTTGCAGGCGGGTCAGCCAGGGCGTGTCGACGTACAGCATGCGGTACGACCAGGGCTGGTCGTCGATGGGGTTGCAGGCGTGGACCACCCCGGGGTTCATCAGCACCACGGTGCCGGCGCCCACCTGCCTTTGCGTCTGCTCGCTGACGTAGGTACTGACACCTGCGGTGATGCAGCCGATGGAGAACTGCTCATGGGCATGAGCGCAATAGCAGACCTTGCGCCCGTCGGCGATGGAGCGGGCCTCGATGAAGGGCAGGGCCGCATCGCGCCAGAAGAGGGGGGCGTCTGCAGAGGGCGGGGCGGTTTTCGTCAAGGCCATATCCATCGCTCAAGGACCGGCCACGAGTGTATTAGCTTCGCGCGTCGAAGGCGCGTTGCAGCGTCGCGATATCGAGTTTTTTCATCCCCAGCAGGGCCTGCATCACTCGCTCGGAACGGGCCGGGTCGGGGTCGCACATCATCTGCGCGAGCGTCTGCGGCACGATCTGCCAGGACAGCCCGAAGCGGTCCTTGAGCCAGCCGCATTGCTGGGCCTGTTTCGGGCCGCCAAACCCCAGGGCATTCCAGTAGTGGTCGAGTTCGGCCTGGGTGCGGCAGTGCACTTGCAGCGACACCGCTTCGTTGAAGGTGAACGCCGGGCCGCCGTTGAGGGCACTGAAGCCCTGGCCGTCAAGCTCGAACGCCACGTTCATCACCGAGCCTTCGGCGCGGCCATGGAACTCGAAGCCGGCCTTGCCGTAGTGGCTGACGTGGGTGATGCGCGAGTGCTCGAAGATCGAGCAGTAGAACTGTGCGGCCTCGTGGGCCTGATGGTCGAACCACAGGCACGGGGTGATGGTCTGGATGCGTTGCATGGGGGCGCTCCTCTGCGGGTTGAGCACGCTCGCACAAGCGTAGTCAACCCGCAGCCGGAGCGGGCTACCGTGGATCGGCGCGGGGCTAGAAGTCCCAGCGGGTGGCCAGTTGCAGGCTGCGCGGCTCGCCGTAGAAGCCGGTGCTGAAGTTGCCGATACCGGTGTAGTACTTCTTGTCGAAGAGGTTCTTCACGTTCAGGGTCGAGCTCAGGTGCTGGCTGAACTGGTAGCGGGCCATGGCATCCACCAGGAAGTAGCCGTCCTGGGTGATGCGCGAGTCATGCCCGCCATTGACCGTATCGCTCGGGTCGGGCTGGTACACCTTGCCGAAGAACTGGCTCTGCCAGTTGACCCCGCCGCCCACCGTCAGGCGGTCCCATGCGCCGGGCAGGTGGTAGGTGCTGAACAGCCGCGCCACCTGCTGCGGTTCGGTGCTCTGCAGCACCGAGCCGTAGACGTAGTCGTGATTGGCGTCGCGGGTGTGGTTGTAGCTGTAGCCGGCCGACAGGTTCCAGCCTTCGCTAAGCTCGCCAGCCACCTCGACCTCGAAACCCTTGGTGGTCGCGCCTTTGGTCGGGCGGTAGATGGCGTCGATGCCCCAGCCGTCCACCAGTTGCGCGACGTTGTCCTGCTCGGTGTGGAACACCGCGAAGCTGGCGTTGACCCGGCCATCCAGGTACTCGGCCTTGATCCCGGCTTCGTAGCTGTCGCCCTGCACCGGGTCGAGGATCTTGCCGTCGACGTCCTTGCTCATCTGCGGCTGGTAGATGCTGGTGTAGCTGGTGTACAGCGAGTAGCTGTCGTTGAGGTCGTAGACCAGCCCGGCATAGGGGGTGACCACGCCGGTCTGCTGGTAGCGCTGGCGTGCGTCGGGGCTGTTGGGGTCGAGGTAGCGGGTGTTGTCGATGCCCTTGAAGTCGCTGACCCGGGTGCCGAGGATCACCGCCAGGTCGTCGGTGGGCTTGAGGCGGGTGGCCAGGTAGGCGCCGGTCTGGCGCTGGAGGATGTCGTTGTCGCCGATCTTCGGGATGTCCGGCTTGGCGAACTCGCCGCGCCAGTCGTAGATGCTGCCGCCCACTGGCGGGTACACCGAACCGTGGACCGGGATGTCCTGTCTGGCGTTCATCAGCATGAAGCCGGCGATCAGCTCGTGCTCGCGGCCGAACAGGCTGAAGGGGCCGTGCAGGTTGATGTCGAGGTTGTCCTGGCGCTGGTCGCCCTTGAACTTGCCCATGTACATGAACATGCCGTCGCCGCTGGCCTGGTCCGGGTTGCCGCCGCTGGCCGAGCCCAGCAGGGTGTCGTGCTGGCGGCGCAGGTGGTCGTAGCTGACCTTCAGGGTCCAGTCATTGGCCAGTTGCTGTTCCAGGGAGGTGAACAGGGTCTGGTTCTTGAAGTCGCGGCGGCTCCAGTCGGTGGCCGGGTTGAACGAGCGGGAGAAGCGGGTGCGCGAGCCGTCGCTGAAGTACATCGGGAAGCCGGTCCAGGTGGCGCCTCGGGAACGGGTGTTCTGCTGGTCCAGGCCGAAGGTCAGCAGGGTGTCCGGGGTCAGGTCGGCTTCGAGAATGCCGTAGGCGATGTCCTTGGTGTTCTGGTAGTGATCCAGGTACGAGCTGCGATCCTGATAGACCCCGACAAAGCGTCCGCGCAGGTTGCCGCTTTCGGTCAGGGGCCCAGAGATATCGCCTTCGCTGCGGTAGTTGTCCCAGGAACCGACGGTGCCGGTGACCGAGGCCTTGAACTCTTTGGTCGGCCGCTTGCGGATCAGGTTGACGGTGGCCGACGGGTCACCGGAGCCGGTCATCAGGCCGGTGGCGCCCTTGATGATTTCCACCCGGTCGAAGGTCGCCATGTCGGTGCTGGTGGTGCCGTAGTCGTAGACCCCGTCGTAGGTGGCGTTGACCCCGTCGTACTGGAAATTGGTGATGGGCAAGCCGCGGCTGGAGAACTCCCAGCGCTCGCTGTCGTAGTTCTGCACGCTGACCCCGGGGGCCCGGCGCAGGGTGTCGGCGATGCTGGTGGCGCCCTGGTCGTCCATCTGTTGGCGGGTGATCACCGTCACCGTTTGCGGGGTTTCGCGCAGCGACAGGTTGAGGCCGGTGGCCGAGGCGCTGGCCCCGGTGGTGTAGCTCTGGCTGCCTTCGGTGACGCTGCCCAGGCCCTGGGCGGAAATCTGCGTGGTGCCCAGTTGCAGCGGGCCGCTGGTGGCGGGAAGTGCCTTGAGCACATAGCCGCCGCTGACCGCCTGGGCTTGCAGCCCGGAGTTCGCCAGCAGCAGTTGCAGGGCCTCTGCGACGCTGTAGCGGCCGTTCAGGCCGGGGCTCTGCTTGCCGACGGCCAGGTCGTTGTGCCCGGCAATGAACACCGCGCTCTGCTCGGCGAAGCGGTTGAGCACCGTGACCAGCGGCCCGGGGCCGATGCTGTAGCTGCGCCGTTCAGCCTGGGGCTGGTTCTGGCCCGCATCGGCAGCGGCGTGGGCCCAGGGCGCGGCGCCGCACAGCAGTGCGGTGCACAGGGGCAGGGTATGAAAGGGCAGGCGCGAACGACGGGGTGATGGCATGGGGTTCCCTTGTGGGTCGGCAATGTGAGGACTGTTACCGGGTTAACCGAAGGGCGTCGGAAAAAGGGAACCTGCCAGGTGAAAAAAGTTTTCCGGCTTCAGGTACGTGGCTCCAGGGTCACCCACCAGGACGCCAGGCGCTTGACCCGCACCGGCAACGCCGCTTCCAGCAGGGCCAGGGCCTGGTCGGAGTCGTGCAAGGGGAAAGAGCCCATCACCGGCAGTTGGGCGATGGCCGGGTCGCAACCCAGGTGGCCGTTGCGATAGCGCCCCAGTTCCTCCAGCAGTTGCTCCAGGGGCAGGTTGTCGGCCAGCAGCAGGCCGTGGCTCCAGGCTTCGCGGGCGGCACTGGCGGCGTGCAGCGGCCCCAGGGTGCGGCCATCGAAGCGCAGCTGCTGGCCGGCATTCACCACCTGCACCTGCAAGCCACTGGCGCTGCGTACCTCCACCGCGCCGGCGTAGACGTTGAGCAGGCTGTCGCTGGCGCCGCAGCGCACGCTGAAGCGCGTGCCCAGGGCGCGCAGGCGGCCGTGTTCGGTCTGCACCAGGAATGGCCGCTGCGGGTCCTTGGCGGTATCGATGAGGATTTCCCCCAGGTGCAACGCCAGCAGCCGCTGCTCGGTGCTGTAGCGCACATCCACCGCGCTCAGGGCATTGAGCCACAGGCGCGTACCGTCGCTGAGCAGCGTGTCGCGGACTTCCCCGGTGCCGGTGGCGTAGTCGGCACGCCAGCGGCTCAGGGCCTGGGGCAGCGGGCTGTTGCGCCAGGTGCCCCAGCCCAGGCCAGCCAGCAGCAGTGCACCGAGCACCTGGCGCCGTGCCAGGGCCGGACGTCGGGCGGCGCTCAGGGCGCGGCTGGCGGATGGGCGGGTGTTGGCCTCCTGCAATGGCAGCAGGCGCTGGCTGACCCGCTCGACATAGCTCCAGGCCTGGCGGTGTTCCGCGCTCTGCTCGAACCAGTCCCGCCACTGGCGACGCTGTTCGTCGCTGCTGCCCTGGTCCTGCAGTTGCACGTACCAGTGCGCGGCCTGTTGCAGGCAGGCGTGGCTGAGCCGGCCGCCGGGTCGAGGGTCCATGGTTCAGTCCACCAGCAGGCCGTCGAGTTCGGCCTCCAGCAGTGCGCAATGCAGCAGGGCCTGGGCCAGGTACTTCTTCACCATGCGCTCCGATACCCCCAGCTCATCGGCGATGGCCTGGTAGGGCCGGCCGTGCAGTTGAGCGAGGATGAAGGCCGAGCGCACCTTGGCCGGCAGGCGGCTGAGCATGGCGTCCACTTCGTACAGGGTCTCGACAATGATTGCCTGCTGCTCCGCCGAGGGTTGCACCGCCTGCGGGCGTGCAGCCAGCGCCTGCAGCCAGGCCTGCTCCAGTTGCCGGCGCCGCCAGTGGTCGATGCACAGGCCCCGGGCCACGGTGGCCAGGTAGGAACGCTGGTGGACCTCGTCACGCAGCACCGGCGGGCGCTTGAGCACCCGGACAAAGATGTCGTGGGCCAGGTCGGCAGCGTCCCAGGCGTGATTCAGGCGCCGGCGCAACAACTCGTAGAGCCAGCGGTGATGGGCATCGTAGAGGCTGTGGACCGAGTCCGGGCTGGCGAGAGGCGTGGAGGGCAAGGAGGCGTGTCCGCTGGCGATCTGGTTGTAAATGGGAATTGATCGCGATTAAAACAAAAGCCATCGACCCCTGCAAACGATATCGCCGAGCCCTGGCGCAATCGACCGTGCTTGAGCGGGTGGCCGCGCGGGCAGTCAAGCCTGGCGCGAACAGGACGATAAAAGACTGGGATCGGGGCCATTCAGTGCTTGCTGAATGGGGTTTCTTCAGTGGTATCTTCGCCGGTATTCGCTTGTCATGGCCTGGCGCTGCATTGCGTATCCATGGGGCGGGCGGCAACGTCCGGGGGGTATCGGACGCGCAGCGGCAAAGGGGCGGGGCTTATGCGAAACGTGGGGTTCAAGCTGTTTTTCACCCATCGTCTGGCACTCCTGGCGGGTGCCGAGTCATTACGCTCGATCCGCGAAGGCCTGTTGTGGCTGCTGCCGTGCCTGCTGGTCTCGGCGCTGCTGCTGATCCTCGGCCAGTGCGCCCAGGCGTTGGGTGCGCCGCCAGCATTGGTGGAGCTGCTGACCGGCCTGCACAACCGCATCAGTTCGATCATTCCCCTGCTGGTGGCGGCGTCCATCGGCTACATGCTGGCGATCAAATACCGCCTGCCCCAACTGCCGGTGGCCTTCCTCTGCCTGTCCCATGTGGTGATCGCCATCTACCTGCTGCGCGACTATCCGCGGGCGGCGGCGACCTTCGTGCTGTTCATCGCCATTGCCTCGCCCCTGGTCAATGTGCCGCTGATGGCCCGGCTGCACCGCCAGCGCTGGACCCGGCTGGTGGACGAGGGGCTGGTGGGGCACAACCTCAAGGGCACCATCAACATGGTGCTGCCGGGGATGGTGACCTCTTTGGTGCTGGTCTGCGTGTTGCAACTGCTGCTGCAGTTCCATGATTTTGCCTACGTCGAGCGGCCGATCGATATCGACGACCTGGACAACCCCTACCTCAACGCGATCTTCCTGACCTCGACCAATTCGCTGCTGTGGTTCTTCGGCATTCATGGCGCCCATGCCATGCAGCCGCTGATGGATGTGATGGACCAGGCCGTGACGCTCAACGCCGCGGATCAGGCCGCTGGCCGGCCATTGCGCTATGCCTTGAACAGCGGCCTGCTGGGCTGCTTTGCCTTCATTGGCGGCTCTGGCGGTTCCCTGGCGCTGGTGCTGGCGATCCTCGGTTTCTCGCGCAACCGCTCCATGCGTCTGCTGGCCTTGGCGAGCCTGGCGCTGTCGCTGTTCAACGTCAACGAACTGCTGCTGTTCGGTGTGCCGATCATCCTCAACCCGCGCCTGCTGGTACCGTTCATGCTGGTGCCGATGGTCAATGCCTGCCTGGCGCTGCTGGTGGTGCAACTGGGGTGGGTGAGCCCGGCGCTGGTGAGCCTGCCCTTTACCTCGCCGGTGCTGCTCAATGCCTACCTCAGCACCCAGGGCGACTGGGGCGCGGTGCTGCTGCAAGGGCTGCTGCTGGGGGTCGGCATCCTGATCTACATGCCCTATGTGCGCAGTATCCAGCGCCAGGGCGAGCAAAGTGCCCAGGTCTACCTGAAAACCTTCGACACCACCTTCCATGGCCTGGAGGAGCGGGGCCGGCTGTTCGAGCTGGACCCGATGGTGGCGTCCTATCAGCAGGCCGCCCAGCAGTCCTTGCAACTGGCCCGTATCCAGCAGTTGAGCGACTACGACTTCCACCTGGAGTATCAGCCCCAGGTGATCAAGGACAGCGGCTTGTGCAGCGGTTGCGAAGCGCTGATCCGCGCCCGTGACCGCGAGGGCAAGGTGCAGTCGCCCTGGGAACTGCTGCAGTGGCTGGGCCAGGCCAAGCTGATGCCCGAGGTGGATTTCTGGGTGGCGTCCCAGGCGGTGCGCCAGCACCTGGCGTGGCGCAAGGTCGGCTTCGAGCTGCCCATCACCATCAACATCTCCAGCGCCACCCTGGCCTCCCGGGAACATGGCCAGCGCCTGCTGGAGATTCTGGCCCGGGCCCAGGGCCAGGTGTCGGTGGAGATTACCGAGGATGCCCTGGTGGGCGATGCGCTGCTGACCCAGCAATGGATCGGCAAGCTCCATGCGCTGGGCGCCCGGGTCTATATCGATGACTTCGGCACCGGCTTTTCCGCCCTGAGCTACCTGCACCAGTTCCCGGTGGACGGGATCAAGATCGACCGCAGCTTTGTCCTCGCCCAGCGTGAACCCAAGGGCGCCCAGGTGTTGAACGGCCTGCTGCGTTTTTGCGAAACCCTCAAGCTCAAAGTGGTGGTGGAAGGGGTGGAAACCCGCGAGCAGCTGGATTTCCTGCAATCGAGTGCCGAACTGACCATCCAGGGCTGGTACTACAGCAAATCCCTGCCCGGGGAGCAGATCCCCGGTTTCGTCAGCCAGCGCGCGCGGGACGCCCAGGCACTGAAGGCCGATTGACCCCGGGGCTCAAGCCTCGGCGCGGAAGGCCGGGTGCGCCGGGCGGCGCAGCGCCTGCCACGCCCGGGCCTGGGGCCAGTCGGCGGCGCTCAGCCACAGCCCCTGGTGTTCACGCAAGGGTTCGGCAGGCAGGCGCAACAGGTCTTCCAGTGCCCACTCCAGGCTGCGGCCCGGATCGGGATCGTCCGCCGCCTGCCAATCCCGCTCGAACAGCTGCAGCGCCAGGCCCCGGGCATCGAAGTGCTGGAACAGCGGGCGGTGGCGCAGCCAGTCGGGGGCGATGCGCAGGCTGCGTTCCTGCACATCGAGCAGCAGCAACTGCCAGGCGCGGTAGCCCTGCTGCGGGTCGCCGGCGCCGAGCCGGAGCCGGGTCAAGGCCAGGTAGCGGGCGTCGGTGGACCAGATCAGCGACGGGGCCAGATCGCCTACTGCACAGCCGGAGGCGGTGAGCAGGTGGCCGCCGAGCCGCGGGCTGGTTTCCCGCAGCCAGCTGTCGGCGTACTCGGTTTCGCTGCCAAACAGCCACGCGGCGTCGCGGCCATCGGGGGCAGGCTGGATAAAGTCACCCTCGGCGACCGCGGCCTGAGGCCGATCCACCAGGCGCCAGGGCGCCACGGGCTGCAATTGGTCATCGATCACCAGCCAGTCCTGGCGCTCATAGCAGGGTTGCGAGGCCGGGCCTTCGGTGCAGAATGCCGCGGCGTGTTCAGGTGCGGGCGCCGGCCGGTTGAAGCGTTGCAGCGGGCTGCTGGCGTGGTCCGGGTCGAGGCGCCCGACCAGCACGGCCAGGCTCAGGCGGCCCTGGCGAAAGTCCAGCAGGCGCGCCGCCAGCAGTGCCGGGCTGTAGATCAGGCGCTGCTGTTGCAGGTCCGCCACCACCACCTGGGGGGCCAGCTCCAGGGTCTCGCTCCAGGGCAGCAGGGCCAGGTAGCGCTGGCAATCGGAAACCCGATGGTCCAGCAACCAGCACCCGGGCAGTTGCCAGGTGCCGATCTGGCATCGGTAGGCACCCAGGCCCCGGGGGTCGTCCGTCAGCCAGCTGAACAGCGCGCGCTGCTCGCCCAGCAGGGGCTGGGACTGGATCCGGCTTTCGCCCCGGGCCCCGCTGCCGTCCAGGGGCTGCAGCAACTGGGTGCGGGTCAGCGGCAGCTGCGCCACTTGCAGGCAGCCTTGCCGGTCATGGCCGACGCCGGTTTCGCTGTCGCTGTGGGTACTGTGCAAGCGATAGCCGTAGCGCCCGTGGTCCGCCTCGGCCAGGTCCAGGTATGCGCTGTAGCCCAGCCAGTGGCGATCCAGGCTGAGCAGCGGGCCAGGGTAGAAGGATGGTTCTGCATGGCTGGCGACCCAGGGCGCGGGCAATGCCCGCCAGCCCTTGTCGGCCTGCCACAGCCAGCAGCACGCGGCCTCAGGCTGCGCCTGCTCGTGGGCGATGCAGGCCAGGGCCCGGCCGTCGTCGCGCCAGATGCGGGGTGCGTCCGCCCGCAGCAGCAAGCCGCTGGGCTGGCCGTCGATACTTATGCGATAGGGCGGCGTGCGCAGGGGTTCCAGGGGTTGCTCCAGGGCCCTGAGGCTGGCCGGCAGCGCCAGGCTGGCGTGCAGCCGGTGTCTGCCGTGGGGTGCGCTTTCTTCGAAATCCTGGCAAGCCAGGGCCTCCAGCCACTGGCCCGGCTCCAGCCAGAGATCGGCTACCGCTACCAGTTCGACGCATTCGGCCTCCTGCAGCAGGCTGTTCAGGCTGGCCTGGTGCTGGCCGTTGTCCACCAGCGGGCTGTGGCGGCCGCTGAGGGTGTCGGCGCTGAAGGCATCCAGCTCCCAGAAGTGTTCCCGGTTGCAGCGGTACAGGCGGCGCTGTTCACGGTCGAGGATGGCCAGCCCCCAGTGTTGCCTGGAAGGCAGCGGCGCGGCGAAGTAGCGCCCGTCACTGGAAAACCGCGCCGAGGACCCCAGCCCTTGCAGCAGCACCCCATCGGGGAACAGGTAGTCGCAACAGGTGGGCCCGCCCATGGCGATCTCGCCGTGGTTGAACACCCGGATCGGCTTGCCCTCCGGGGTCTGTTGCGGTTCGTTGCCGCCCCAGGCGCTGATCGGTGTGGGGCTCGGCTGCACCAGCCCCAGGCGGCGTTCCAGGTGGCTGACCGCTGCCAGCCCGGCAAAGATGCTGGTGAAGGCGGCGGCGATATCCCAGTAGGCCGGCAGGGCCCGGCCCAGGCTGAAGCCCAGGCCGAACGCGGCGCTGATCATCAGCCGCGCCAGGCCGCGGGCGGTTTTAGGCCAGCCCAGGCGCGCCGCCAGGGTCATCGCCGCTGCGCAGCCGAGCAACACCCCCAGGGCCGCCGGGGGCGGCAGCAGGGTGACGAAGAAGATCGGGATGAGCAGGGCGGCCAACTGCCAGAGCAACTCCAGCAACAGGCGTGACAGGCTCTTTTCGGATGCGGGGGAGGAAGCTTCGGGCATCGGCGACATCCTTGTATGGGAGCGAGCGAGCTCGCGATGGGCGTCAACGATAACGCGGGTCTACAGGAAGTGCGCGGCGTTTTCCGATGCATCGCGAGCAAGCTCGCTCCTGCAGAGGGGGGATTGGCTCAAGAGGGGCAGTCTGCCCTTGCCGGCGAAAAAGGGCAGCGGGGAAAAATGCAGTCATATTGACTGCGTTGGCGGTCTTTATGACTTCTTCTTTATCTGGTCATAAAGACTCTTGAGGTGGCAGGGCCCGGTTTTACAGGCTCTGCGCGCTGGCATGAAACGTGAAGGGCCAGTCATGCCATTGTGTGTTCGAGGAGTTGTCGACATGAGCCGTTACTTCGATTCGCCGCTGCATGTATTGCACCTGTCCAATGCGCTGCTGTGGTCGGGCAGCCTGTTGCTGGGCCTGGGGGTGTACGCCGCCTATGTCCATTCCGGCCATTTGCCTATCGCCACCCTGGTGCTGATGCACAGCCTGGTGATTATCGGGCCGACCCTGTTGAAGATCGGTTATGTCATGCGCCTGCTGGCCCAGCGGCGCATGGCCCAGTGCCAGGGGAGGGCTGCCTGTGTCTTTGCCTGAAGCCTGGCACCGCTGGACCGGCCAGCCCCTCTGGAGCCTGGGGTTCCGCCCGTTCTTCCTCGCCGGCGCCGGCTTCGCCTGCCTTGCCCTGGTGGGGTGGGGCCTGTGGCTGCATGGAGCGCTGGCGGGCCTGCAACCGGTAGCCGGGATGCTGGCCTGGCACCGTCACGAAATGCTCTTCGGCTTTGCCGTGGCGATCGTTGCCGGCTTCCTGCTGACGGCGGTGGCCAACTGGACCGGCCGCCCGGGCCTGAGCCGTACGCCGTTGCTGTTGCTGTGGCTGCTGTGGCTGGCGGGGCGCCTGGCCTGGTGGCTGCCGCTGCCGGGCCCGCTGTTCGTTGTGGTGCAACTGGCGTTCATGCCGTTGCTGGCGGCGGTGATCGGGCGCGAGCTGTGGTGCGCCGGCAAGCGCGAGAACTACCCCATGGTCCTGGTCCTGGGGCTGCTGGCGCTGTTTCAGGGGCTGACCCTGTGGGGCCTGTTGGAACACCAGGACAGCTGGCAGCGGCGCGGCGAACTGGGCGCCTTGTGGCTGGTGGCGACCCTGATGACGGTGATCGGCGGCCGGGTGATTCCCTTCTTCATCCAGCGCGGGCTGCAACTGCCCCCCAGGCGCCGACATCGCCCTGGCCGACCCGGGTGTTGCTGGTGGGCAGCCTGCTGGCCGCGTTGTCCATGGCCCTGGGCGGCGGTGACGCTCCCCGCGGGTGGCTGGCGCCGCTGTTCGCCCTGCTGGCGGGGCTGCAAGGCTGGCGCTTGTGGCGCTGGCACCGGCCGGGGGTGTGGCGGGTGCCGCTGCTCTGGTCGCTGTACCTGGCCTACGGGTGGCTGGCCCTGGCAACCCTGGGCATGGCCCTCTGGCACCTGGGCTGGTCGATACCCCAGAGCCTGGTGACCCATGCCCTGGCGGTGGGTGGCCTGGGCGGGCTGGTGCTGGGCATGGTGGCGCGGGTCAGCCTCGGCCACAGTGGCCGGCCCCTGCAGGCTTCGCGGGCCATGGCCGGTGGCTTTGCGCTGCTGTTTCTGGCGGCCCTGTGCCGGGTCCTGCTGGTGCCGTTCAGCAGCCTGGGGCTGGGTCTTTCAGCGCTGCTGGCGGGCCTGGCGTTTGCCGTGTTCGTGGCTGGCTACGGGAGGATTCTGTTGGCCCCCCGGTTGTGAGGGCCACCTGCCCACTGGCTCCTGCCGCGCCGCTTTAGATGATAAGCCGTCGTTATTCTGGACTACGCTTGGAATCTTAGCCGCGAATGGAGTCAGCGATGTTGTATCCCAGCAAACCCAACAATGAGGCCTTGAGAATCCAGACCCTGCGGGAGCTGAATGTGCTCGACACCTCCCCGGAGGAGCGTTTCGACCGCCTGACCCGGCTGGCCAAGCGTCTGTTCAACGTGCCCATTGCCCTGGTCAGCCTGGTGGATGCCGACCGGCAATGGTTCAAGTCCTGCGTGGGGCTCGACGTCAGCGAAACCTCGCGGGACATTTCCTTCTGTGGCCACGCGATCCTCGGTGACCAGATCCTCACCGTGCCCGACGCCGGCCTGGACGAACGCTTCCACGACAACCCGCTGGTGGTGGGCGCGCCGGGCATCCGCTTCTATGCCGGTTGCCCGCTGACGGTGACCAATGGCAGCAAGCTCGGCACTCTGTGCCTGATCGACATCAAGCCCCGCGACCTGGACGACGAGGATCGGGCACTGCTACGGGACCTGGCGCGCATGGCCGAGCAGGAACTGGCGGCGGTGCAGATGGCCAGCATGGACGAGCTGACCCTGCTGTCCAATCGCCGCGGCTTCGAGGCCCTGGCCCGGCATGCCCTGGGGGTGTGCAAGCGCCTGGAAAAACCGGCGACCCTGCTGTTCTTCGACCTCAACGACTTCAAGCAGATCAATGACACCTACGGCCATGCCGAAGGCGACGGCGCCCTGAAGACCTTCGCCGACGTGCTGCGCATCGCCTTTCGCGAGAGCGATGTGATCGGCCGCCTGGGGGGCGATGAGTTCGTGGCCCTGCTGACCGCTGCCGACCATATCGAGACTTCGGCGATCATGGCGCGCCTGCGGGAGATTCTCGACGAGCGCAATGCCACCTTGAAGCGGGGTTATGACATCCGCTTCAGCGTCGGCCAGATCGAATACGACGCCGAACGCCATCCCGACATCGAGGCGTTGCTGGCGGACGCCGACAAGGCCATGTACCTGCACAAGCAGGCGAGCAAGCGGGCTCGCTGAGGGTTGCTGCCGCCAAGCCCTGCCCGGTGACGCGGGGCAGGGAAGGGCGTCAGTGGCAGGGCGCTATTGGCCGCGCTCCATCAGCGGTGGGCTATAGCTTTCCTCGATGTCGACCCCGGCCGCCCTGGCTCGGCTTTCAACTTCTGAGCGACGTTGCAGCCGTTCTTTCAAATGCGCAGGGAACAGGGTTCTCCATTGGGCTCTTTGTGCCTCTGCAAAGTCGCGGGTCCAGAACGTGTCCAGGGACATCAGGTTCAGGCTTATCAAGTAGACAGCGCTTTGCAGGGGGGCGCTTTTCGAGTCGTAGCGCAGGGCTCGGACATGCGCAATGTAGTTGCCGTGATAGAGATACCAGTCATAGAACATGTTGTTGCCCAGCCACTGCTCAAGGCTCATCTCATGGTTGGCATCGAACAGCGGGTGGCTGAGTGGCTGGGTACCCAGGAGGCTTTCCTTCCAGTCCAGCTTGTGCAACTCGCCAGCGGCTATTCGGGGGTCGGAAGGGAAGTAGTATTTTTGCCATCCAGCGTTCTTCAACGTCCTGAGAAGGTTATAGACAAGCGCCTTGTTGGCCTTGTGAGTGCTGTTGTCCGGCAGCCCGCGAAGGTCGATGTTCAATGCCTGGATGGTGTTTGAGGTATTGCCATCAACGGCAATCAGCAGCCCGGCCACCTGATCCAGTTCAAGCGTGCCCTCGGGCTGGGCCAGGCTCAGGTCAAGGAGTGCTCCCTGACGATCCGCCTCATACCAACATAGGTTGACCGCATCCAGGCAGTCGGCGGTAAAGCTCACCGGGCTCTTTTCTAGGAACTCGGCAACCGGTGTGCCCAAGGGGATGTGCAGGCGTGCGACGCTGCTCCGGGTTTTATTCGAGGCGGTATCTTGGGTGTTGTCGCAGCCGGCTAGAAACAGCACGAGCAACAGATAGCACAGCTTCATGTTTGGCCTTTCCAATGAGCGGGAGGGGGCAGGGTGGCGAGGGCGCAAGCCCCCTCGCCACCGCCGCAGATCACTCGTCGAGGTTGCCCATGGCGGTGGTGTTGAAACCCCCGTCCACGTACATGATCTCGCCGCTGATGCCCGAGGCCAGGTCCGAGCAGAGGAAGGCGCCGGCGTTGCCGACTTCTTCGATGGTGACGTTGCGCCGCAGCGGGGTTTGCGCCTCGTTGGCCGCCAGCATCTTGCGGAAGTTCTTGATCCCCGAGGCGGCCAGGGTGCGGATCGGGCCGGCGGAAACGGCGTTGACCCGGGTGCCCTCCGGGCCCAGGGAGCCGGCCAGGTAGCGCACGCCGGCTTCCAGGGAGGCCTTGGCCATGCCCATCACGTTGTAGTTGGGCATGGTGCGTTCGGCGCCCAGGTAGGACAGGGTCAGCAGGCTGCCGTTGCGGCCCTTCATCATTTCCCGACCGGCCTTGGCCAGGGCCACGAAGCTGTAGGCGCTGATGTCGTGGGCAATGCGAAAGCCCTCGCGGGTGGTGGCATCGGTGAAGTCGCCTTCGAGCTGGTCGCCAGGTGCGAAGCCCACGGAGTGGACGATGCAGTCCAGGCCGTCCCATTTTTTACCCAGCGCGGTGAAGACCTGGGCGATCTGCTCGTCACTGGCCACATCGCAAGGGAAACACAGCTCGGCGCTGGAGCCCCAGCCTGCGGCGAACTCCTCGACCCGGCCCTTGAGTTTTTCGTTCTGATAAGTGAAGGCCAGCTCGGCGCCTTCACGATGCATGGCGGCAGCGATGCCGGAGGCGATCGACAGCTTGCTGGCGACACCAACGATCAGGACACGCTTCCCAGCGAGAAAACCCATATGTTGCTACTCCTGTTTCAGGTTATTCGGCGCTTGCCGGAGCCAGGAAGGCGGCTTCCAGCAATTGCCGTGTGTAAGGGTGTTGCGGGGCGTCGAAGATGCCCCCGGCGTCCCCCTGTTCCACCACCTGGCCGTGCTTGATCACCATCAACTGGTGGCTCAGGGCCTTGACCACCGCCAGGTCGTGGCTGATGAACAAGTAGGTCAGGTTGTACTTGCTTTGCAGTGTGCGCAGCAGTTCCACCACCTGGCGCTGCACCGTGCGGTCCAGGGCCGAAGTCGGTTCGTCCAGCAGGATCAGCCGCGGCTTGAGCACCAGGGCCCGGGCGATGGCGATGCGCTGGCGCTGCCCGCCGGAGAACTCATGGGGGTAGCGGTGCCGCGTGTCCGGGTCCAGGCCGACCTCCTTGAGGGCTTCGATGATGGCCTGCTCCTGCTCCTGTTCACTGCCTATCTTGTGGATGCGCAGGCCCTCGCCGACGATCTGGCTCACGCTCATGCGCGGGCTGAGGCTGCCGAAAGGGTCCTGGAACACCACCTGCATTTCCCGCCGCAGCGGCCGAACCTGTTGCTGGGTCAGGCTGTCCAGTTGCTGGCCCTCGAAGCGAATGCCGCCCTGGCTGGCAATCAGGCGCAGGATCGCCAGGCCCAGGGTCGACTTGCCCGAGCCGCTTTCCCCAACGATGCCCAGGGTCTGGCCCTGGGGCAGGCTGAAGTGGATGCCGTCCACTGCCTTGACGTGATCCACGGTGCTGCGCAGCAGGCCTTTCTTGATCGGGAACCAGACCTTGAGGTTGTTAACCTCCAGCAGCGGCGGGCCAATCTCGTTGGCCGCCGGCAGGCCGCTGGGTTCTGCGGCCAGCAGTTCCCGGGTGTAGGGATGCTGCGGCGCGCGAAACAGATCTTCGCAGGATGCCTGTTCGACGATGCAGCCCTTCTGCATGACACAGACCCGGTGGGCAATGCGCCGCACCAGGTTCAGGTCGTGGCTGATCAGCAGCAGCGCCATGCCCAGGCGCGCCTGCAGTTCCTTGAGCAGCTCGAGGATCTTCAGCTGCACGGTGACATCCAGGGCTGTGGTGGGCTCGTCGGCGATCAGCAGTTCCGGCTCGTTGGCCAGGGCCATGGCGATCATCACCCGTTGCCGCTGGCCGCCAGACAGCTCGTGGGGCAGGGCCTTGAGACGCTTGTGCGGTTCGGGGATGCCCACCAGCTCCAGCAGTTCCAGGGTGCGCCGGGTGGCGACCTTGCCGGTCAGGCCCTTGTGGATGCCCAGCACTTCGTTGATCTGCTTCTCGATGCTGTGCAGCGGGTTCAGCGAGGTCATGGGCTCCTGGAAGATCATCGCGATGCGGTTGCCGCGGATATGGCGGATGGTCTTCTCTTTCAGGGTCAGCAGGTCGTGCCCGGCATACTGGATGGTGCCGCTGGGGTGGTGCGCCAGAGGGTAGGGCAGCAGCCGCAGGATGGAGTGGGCGGTGACCGATTTGCCCGAGCCGCTTTCGCCCACCAGGGCCAGGGTCTCGCCGCGCTTGATGTCGAAGCTGACGCCTTGCACCACCCGCTGGCGGTGCTCGCCGGTGACGAACTCCACCGCCAGGTCGCGGACTTCGATCAGGTTGTCCTGGGTCATGTCATTTCCTCGGGTCGAAGGCATCGCGGGCGGATTCGCCGATGAACACCAGCAGGCTGAGCATGATCGCCAGCACGGCGAAGGCGCTCATGCCCAGCCAGGGCGCCTGCAGGTTGGACTTGCCCTGGGCCACCAGCTCGCCGAGGGATGGCGCCCCCGGCGGCAGGCCGAAACCGAGGAAGTCCAGGGCGGTGAGGGTGCCGATGGCGCCGGTGAGGATAAAGGGCATGAAGGTCATGGTGGAGACCATGGCGTTGGGCAGGATGTGGCGGAACATGATGGCGCCGTTCTGCATGCCCAGGGCCCGGGCCGCGCGCACGTACTCCAGGTTGCGCCCGCGCAGGAACTCGGCCCGCACCACGTCCACCAGGCTCATCCAGGAGAACAGCAGCATGATCCCCAGCAGCCACCAGAAGTTGGGTTGCACGAAGCTGGCGAGGATGATCAGCAGGTAGAGCACCGGCAGGCCGGACCAGATCTCCAGGAAGCGCTGGCCCACCAGGTCCACCCAGCCGCCGTAGAAGCCCTGCAGGGCGCCGGCGATGACGCCGATGATGGAGCTGAGAATGGTCAGGGTCAGGGCGAACAGCACCGACACCCGGAACCCGTAGATGACCCGGGCCAGTACGTCGCGGCCCTGGTCGTCGGTGCCCAGCAGGTTGTCCGCCGAGGGCGGCGCCGGGGCCGGCACCCGCAGGTCGTAGTTGATGCTCTGGTAGCTGAAGGGGATCGGTGCCCAGAGTACCCAGGCATCCTTCTGCGCCAGCAGTTCGCGGATGTAGGGGCTCTTGTAGTTGGCTTCCAGGGGGAATTCGCCGCCGAAGGTGGTTTCCGGGTAGCGCTTGAGGGCCGGGAAGTACCAGCCGCCTTCGTAGTGCACCACCAGCGGCTTGTCGTTGGCGATCAGCTCGGCGCCCAGGCTGAGGACGAACAGCACCAGGAACAGCCACAGCGACCACCAGCCGCGCTTGTTGGCCTTGAAGCGCTCGAAGCGCCGGCGATTGAGGGGGGACAGGTTCATCTCAATGCTCCCGGCTGTCGAAGTCGATGCGAGGGTCGACCAGGGTGTAGGTCAGGTCGCCGATCAGTTTCACCACCAGCCCCAGCAGGGTGAAGATGAACAGGGTGCCGAACACCACCGGGTAGTCGCGGTTGATCGCTGCCTCGAAGCTCATCAGGCCCAGGCCGTCGAGGGAGAAGATCACTTCCACCAGCAGGGAGCCGGTGAAGAAGATGCCGATGAAGGCCGAGGGGAAGCCGGCGATCACCAGCAGCATGGCGTTGCGGAACACATGGCCGTAGAGCACCCGGCGCTGGGTCAGGCCCTTGGCCTTGGCGGTGACCACGTACTGCTTGTTGATCTCGTCGAGGAAGCTGTTCTTGGTCAGCAGGGTCATGGTGGCGAAGTGGCCGATCACCAGGGCGGTGACCGGCAGCGCCAGGTGCCAGAAGTAGTCGAGGATCTTGCCGCCCCAGCTCAGCTGGTCGAAGTCGTTGGAGGTCAGGCCGCGCAGGGGGAACCAGTTGAAATAGCTGCCGCCGGCGAACACCACGATCAGCAGGATGGCGAACAGGAAGGCCGGGATCGCGTAGCCGACGATGATCGCCGAACTGGTCCAGACATCGAAGTGGCTGCCGTGGCGGGTGGCCTTGGCGATCCCCAGGGGGATCGACACCAGGTACATGATCAGGGTGCTCCACAACCCGAGGGAGATGGACACCGGCATCTTCTCCTTGATCAGGTCCACCACCTTGGCGTCACGGAAGAAGCTGTTGCCGAAATCCAGGGTGGCGTAGTTCTTGATCATGATCCACAGGCGTTCCGGCGCCGACTTGTCGAAGCCGTACATGTGCTCGATTTCCTTGATCAGCGCCGGGTCCAGGCCCTGGGCGCCGCGGTAGCTGGAACCGGCCACCGAGACTTCGGCGCCGCCGCCGGCGATGCGGCTGGTGGCGCCGTCGAAGCCTTCGAGCTTGGCGATCATCTGCTCCACCGGGCCGCCGGGTGCGGCCTGGATGATCACGAAGTTGATCAGCAGGATGCCCAGCAGCGTGGGGATGATCAGCAGCAGGCGGCGAAAGATATAGGCCAGCATGGTCAGTACACCGCTTCGGCCGGGGCCGCCTGGTTGTCCGGGGTCGGTTCAACGGCCGGCTTGGCACCGGGCTTGATCCACCAGGTGTTGACGCCGATGTCGTACTTGGGCGCGACCTTGGGGTGGCCGATATGGTCCCAGTAGGCCACGCGCCAGGTCTTGATGTGCCAGTTGGGAATCACGTAGTAGCCCCATTGCAGGACCCGGTCCAGGGCCTTGGCGTGGGCCACCAGGCTGGCGCGGGAATCGGCGTTGATCAGGTTTTCCACCAGGCTGTCGATGGCCGGGTCCTTGAGGCCGATGTAGTTGCGGCTGCCGGGCTTGTCGGCACTGGAGGACATCCAGAACTCGCGCTGCTCGTTACCCGGGGAGTTGGACTGGGGGAAGCTGCCGACGATCATGTCGAAGTCCCGCGAGCGCACCCGGGTGATGTACTGGGACACGTCGACCCGGCGGATCACCAGGTCGATGCCCAGGTCGGCCAGGTTGCGCTTGAACGGCAGCAGTACGCGCTCGAACTCGGTCTGGGCCAGCAGGAACTCGATCACCACCGGCTTGCCCTGGGCGTCGACCATCTTGTCGTCGACGATGCGCCAGCCGGCTTCCTGCAACAGCTGGTAGGCCTGGCGCTGCTGGGCGCGGATCATCCCGCTGCCGTCGCACACCGAAGGGGAGAAGGCCTGGTCGAATACCTGCGGGGGGATCTTGCCCCGCAGCGGTTCGAGGATGGCCAGTTCCTCGGGCCCCGGCAGGCCGGTGGCGGCCATTTCCGAGTTCTCGAAGTAGCTGCGGGTGCGGGTGTAGGCACCGTTGAACAGCTGCTTGTTGCTCCACTCGAAGTCCAGCAGCAGGCTCAGCGCGTGACGCACTCGCACGTCCTGGAACATCGGCCTGCGGGTGTTGAAGACAAAACCCTGCATGCCGGTGGGGTTGCCGTTGGCGATCTGCTCCTTGATCAGGCGGCCCTGGGCCACGGCCGGAATGTTGTAGGCGTTGGCCCAGTTCTTCGCGCTCATTTCCAGCCAGTAGTCGAACTGGCCGGCCTTGAGCGCTTCCAGGGCCACGGTGTTGTCGCGGTAGTAGTCGCTGGTGATCACGTCGAAATTGTAGAAGCCGCGGTTGACCGGCAGGTCCTTGGCCCAATAGTCCTTGACCCGCTCGTAGCGGATCGAGCGCCCGGCCTTGACCTCGGTGACCTTGTAAGGGCCGCTGCCCAGGGGAATCTCCAGGTTGCTCTTGGCAAAGTCGCGGCTTTGCCACCAGTGCTTGGGCAGGATCGTCAGCTGGCCGAGGATCAGCGGCAGCTCGCGGTTGTTGGTGTGCTTGAACTTGAACAGCACCCGCTGCGGGTCTTCGGCGATCACCTGGTCGACGTCAGCGTAGTAGCCGCGGTACAGCGGCGAGCCGGCGCTCATCAGGGTCTGGAAGCTGAACACCACGTCTTCGGCGTGGATCGGCTGGCCGTCGTTGAAGCGCGCCTCGGGGCGCAGATAGAAGCGCACCCAGCTGTTGTCCGGGGCCTTCTCGATCTTGCTGGCCACCAGGCCGTACTCGGTGAACGGCTCATCCAGGCTCTGGGCCATCAGGGTGTCGTAGACCAGGCCGATGTTCAGCTCCGGCACGCCCTTGCTGATGAACGGGTTGAGGCTGTCGAAGCTGCCGAAGCCGGCCATGCGGAAGGTGCCGCCCTTGGGCGCGTCGGGATTGACGAAGTCGAAGTGCTGGAAGTTCGCCGGGTATTTCGGCGCTTCGTTGTACAGGGTCACGGCGTGTTGCGGCGCAGCCTGGGCATAGCAGGCGATGGCGCTGAACAACAGGCCGCTGGTGCGCAGAAGCAGGGCACGCAGGGGCATCATTGGGCGTTCTCCATGGACTTCAGCCACCAGGCGCCAAGGCCCAGGGTATAGGGCGGCGTGGTGACGAAGGCGAACCGGTTACGGTAGGCCAGGCGGTGATAGTTGAGGTACCAGTTGGGAATCATGTAGTGCTGCCACAGCAGCACCCGGTCCAGGGCCCTGCCCGCGGCCAGTTGGTCGTCGCGGGTCTGGGCGGCCAGCAGCTGTTCCAGCAGGTGGTCGACCACCGGATTGTTGATGCCTGCGTAGTTCTTGCTGCCCTTGACCGAGACCTGGCTGGAGTGGAAGTACTGCCATTGCTCCAGGCCTGGGCTCAGGGTCTGGTTGAGGGTCATGAGGATCATGTCGTAGTCGAACTGGTCAAGACGCTGCTTGTATTGCGCCCGGTCCACGGTGCGCAGGCGGGCGTCGATGCCGATGCTCGCCAGATTCTCCACGTAGGGCTGGAGAATCCGTTCCAGGTTGGGGTTGACCAGCATCAGTTCGAAGCGCAGCGGTTGCCCGGCACTGTTCTGCAGGCGCTGGCCATTGAGCTTCCAGCCCGCCTCGCCGAGCAGCCCCAGGGCCTTGCGCAGGGTGTCACGAGGGATGCCGCGGCCGTCGGTGCGCGGCAGGCTGAAGGCCTGGCTGAACAGGCTGGCGGGTAGTTGCTCGCGGTAGGGCGAGAGCAGCAGCCATTCATGGCCCTGCGGTACCCCGGTGGCGGAGAACTCGCTGTTGGGGTAGTAGCTCAGGGCGCGCTGGTAGGCGCCGCTGAACAGGGTGCGGTTGGTCCACTCGAAGTCGAACATCATGCCCAGCGCCTCGCGCACCCGCACGTCGGCGAAAGTGGTGCGGCGGGTGTTCATGAACAGGCCCTGGGTCTGGGTCGGGATCTGGTGCGCCACCTGGGCCTTGATCACCTCACCGCGGTTGACCGCCGGGAAGTTGTAGCCGTTGGCCCAGTTCTTGGCCTGGTGCTCGATATAGATGTCGAACTCGCCGGCCTTGAAGGCTTCGAAGGCCACGTCGCTGTCCCGGTAGAACTCCACTTCGACCCGGTCGAAGTTGTTGAAGCCGCGGTTGACTGGCAGGTCCTTGCCCCAGTAGTCCTTGACCCGTTCGAACACCAGCTGGCGCCCGGGCTGTACCTGGGTGATGCGGTACGGGCCGCTGCCCAGGGGCGGGGTGAAGGTGGTGGCCTTGAAGTCGCGATCCTTCCAGTAATGCTGAGGCAGCACCGGCAGTTCGCCCAGGCGCAGGATCAGCAAGGGGTTGCCGGCACGCTTGAACACGAAGCGGATGCGCTGCGGGCCGAGGATATCCACCCGCTGCACTTCCTGCAGGCTGGTGCGGTATTGCGGGTGGCCTTCCTTGAGCAACAGGCGATAGGAGAACGCCACATCGTAGGCGGTGATCGGCTTGCCATCGTGAAAGCGTGCTTCGGGGCGCAGGTTGAACACCACCCAGCTGCGGTCCTCGGCGTATTCCACCGAGCGGGCGATCAGGCCGTAGCTGGAAGTCGGCTCATCACCGGAAGGCGCATACAGGCCGGTGCCCACCATCAAGGGTTCGTTGAGCTCGTTGACCCCGTATTGCAGGAAATTCGGCGTGGCGACCGGGCTGGTGCCCTTGAAGGTGTAGGGGTTGAGGGTGTCGAAGGTGCCAAAGGCCATGACCCGCAAGGTGCCGCCTTTGGGCGCAGCGGGGTTGACCCAATCGAAATGGGTGAACTTTGCCGGGTATTTGAGCGTGCCAAACTGCGCGTAACCGTGACTTTCGGTGATCGTCGCGCTTGCGGGAAAGCTCAAGGCCAGGCTGATGAAGAGCAGGAGCAGGGGACGCATCGAGACAGAGATCCGATCCAGGCGGCTTGGGCTTTGTGCTCCGTACAGTAACAGCTTGTATCAGCAGGAAAAAGCTCGCTGGCGCGCGCTTCGTGCAATTGAAATTTCCCGTAGGAGCCGGCTTGCCGGCGAAGGCTGTTCGCCGGCAAGCCGGCTCCTACAGGGCAGATTTCAGTGCGGCAGGTACACCGTCAGCATCTGGCCGGGCTTGAGGGCCTGGGCCGCGCGGGGGTTCCAGCGCTTGAGGTGCTGCATCTCGACATTGAAGCGCTTGGCCACCATGTACAGCGAGTCGCCCTGCTTGACCTTGTACTGAGTCGACTTCTTCTTGTTGCTGGCCAGGCTGGTTTTCTTGCTGGCCACCTTGCGGGTGTCCTGCATCACCAGCGTCTGGCCGACCTTGAGGTTCTTGCCGCTGAGCTTGTTCCAGCGCTGCAGGTCCTGGACGTTGACCTTGTTGGCCTTGGCAATGAGGGTCAGGTTGTCGCCATTCTTGACCCGGTAGATGCGCTTGGCCCGCAGCGAATCACGCCCTTCGTCGCGGTCGAAGACCGGTTTGAGGGAGCGCTTGCTGATCAGTTCTTCGGGTTTCATGGTGGACAGGCTGGTGGTCAGCAACTGTGCCTTGGAAGTCGGCACCAGCAGGTGCTGGGGGCCGTCGATGGTGGTGCGCTGCTTGAACGCCGGGTTGAGCTGGAACAGCTCGTCCTCGTCGATGTTGGCCACCGCCGCGACCTTGGACAGGTCCATGCGCTGGTTGATCTCCACCACCTGGAAGTAGGGTTCGTTGGCGATCGGGTTGAGGTTCACGCCGTAGGCCTGTGGGGCCAGCACCACCTGGGACAGGGCCAGCAGCTTGGGCACATAGGCCTGGGTCTCGGCCGGCAGCGGCAGGTTCCAGTAGTCGGTGGGCAGGCCGAGCTTTTCATTGCGCTCGATGGCCCGGCTCACCGTGCCTTCACCGGCGTTGTAGGCGGCCAGTGCCAGCAGCCAGTCGCCGTTGAACATGTCGTGCAGGCGGCTCAGGTAGTCCATGGCCGCGGTGGTGGACGCGGTGATGTCGCGGCGGCCATCGTAGAAGCGGGTCTGGCGCAGGTTGAAGTAGCGCCCGGTGGCCGGGACGAACTGCCACAGCCCCACCGCATCGGCCCGGGAATAGGCCAGGGGGTTGTAGGCGCTTTCGATGACCGGCAGCAGGGCCAGTTCCAGCGGCATGTTGCGCTCTTCGAGACGCTCGACGATGTAGTGGATATAAAGGCTGCCGCGCTCGCCGGCATTTTCCAGGAAGGAAGGGTTGCTGGCGAACCACAGGCGCTGCTGTTCAATACGCGGGTTGACGCCCAGGCCTTCTTGCAATTGGAACCCCTGGCGCATGCGTTCCCAGACGTCCTGGGGTACTTGCGGGCTGGGCTGGTTGCTCAGCCAGATGGGTTTCTGCTTGATGCGGGCGTTGAAATTCTGTGTGTGTGTCGCGTCGCTCTGCGGGGCATGGCCGGTGCTTTGGCAGCCCGCAAGAGTCGCTGACACAGCTACCGCGATGGCCTGGGCCAAGCGCGTCAATGCGTCTGAACTGATGGAATAACGAATAGATGACGACATTGGCTGGAAGTAAGTTCCGGGCAAAAATGTCGGGCGATTCTAGAAAGCACCCGGGGTGCGGTCAACCATTCAGAATTTTTGTACCAATCGATAGCCTGCTTAGAACTTATCTTTCCAAGCCCGCAGAGCCGCAAAGACCGCACTCTGCGACTGGTTATCCTGGCCATTCCGTTCGTCCGCTTTTTGTTTAACGGATGTTTCACCGGTACGCAGGAACGGGTTGGTCAATTTCTCCAGGGCCAGGGTCGAGGGCAGAGTCATGCGCCCTTGCTCACGCATCTGCGTGACCTTCGCCAGGCGTTCGGCGATGTCCGGGTTGGCCGGTTCCACCGCCTGGGCGAAGCGCAGGTTGCTCAGGGTGTATTCGTGGGTGCAGTAGATCAGGGTGTCGTCCGGCAGCGCGGCGAGGCGGCCGAGGGAGTGGTGCATCTGCTCCGGGGTGCCCTCGAACAGCCGGCCACAACCGGCCGCGAACAGGGTATCGCCACAGAACAGCAGGCCATGGTGGTAGTAGGCGATATGCCCCAGGGTGTGGCCGGGCACGGCGAATACCTCGAACTCCCAGCCGAGGATGCTGACCCGCTGGTTGTCTTCGAGGCCGATGTCGCGGGCCGGGATTTTTTCCCGGGCCGGGCCATAGACCGTGGCCGCGCTGTGCTGCTTGAGGCGTTCGACGCCGCCGACGTGATCGTGGTGATGGTGGGTGATCAGGATGTCGCTGAGCACCCAGCCCTGGTGCTGTTCCAGCCAGGCCAGTACCGGCGCCGCATCCCCCGGATCGACGACTGCGCAGCGCTGGCTGCGATGATCTTGTAACAACCAGATGTAGTTATCGGTGAAGGCGGGCAGGGCACTGATCTGTATCATCTTCGGATTCGCCAAGCGGAAAACAATGGCGCATCTTAGAGCTTCTTGGCGTGTTGGAGAATGCAATGACCGATAAAGCCTTCGCTCAGGCAGATCCCGACTGGCTGGCCCTGATCAGTGCGGCCCGGGAGTGGCTGTCCGGCCCCCTGGGGCAATTTCTGCTGGATGAAGAGCGGCGCATGCTCGAAGAGGAACTGGGGCGTTTCTTCGGTGGCTACCTGGTGCACTACGGGCCCTCGGCGCAAACCCCGCCGGCGGCGCCCCAGGTGCAACGCAACGTGCGTCTCGGCGCGCCCTTGCCCGGGGTGGAGATCGTTTGCGAGGAGCAGGCCTGGCCCCTGAGCGAGCACGCCGCCGATGTGGTGGTGCTGCAGCACGGCCTGGATTTCTGCCTGTCGCCCCATGGCCTGCTGCGCGAGGCGGCCAGCAGCGTGCGCCCTGGGGGGCATCTGCTGATTGTCGGCATCAACCCCTGGAGCACCTGGGGCCTGCGCCATGTGTTCGCCCATGATGCGTTGCGCCTGGCCCGCTGCATCTCCCCGTCGCGGGTCGGCGACTGGCTCAACCTGCTGGGCTTCGCGCTGGAGAAACGCCGCTTCGGGTGCTATCGTCCGCCGCTTGCTTCAACGGCATGGCAGGCGCGGCTGGCCGGCTGGGAACGCAGGGCCGGGCACTGGCAACTGTCCGGCGGCGGCTTCTACCTGTTGGTGGCGCGCAAGATCGCCGTGGGCCTGCGCCCGGTGCGCCAGGTGCGGCGCGAGCCGATGGGCAAGCTGGTACCGCTGCCCATGGCCAAGGTCAACCGCCGCAACAGCGAGCCTTGATGAACTGTTGAAACCCTCTTTTTATACACTCTCGGCCGGCGTAGCCCGGCCCTGGGCCCGGTCGATCGCGGTCGGCGGGCCAATGGCAATTTTCTGATGGAAGGCGTGGATGAGCGATAGCGTAGAAATCTTTACCGACGGTGCCTGCAAGGGCAATCCCGGCCCCGGTGGCTGGGGCGCGCTGCTGGTGTGCAAGGGCGTCGAAAAGGAGCTCTGGGGCGGCGAAGCCAACACCACCAACAACCGTATGGAGCTGATGGCGGCGATCCGCGGCCTGGAAGAGCTCAAGCGCCAGTGCGATGTGCAACTGGTCACCGACTCGCAGTATGTGATGAAGGGCATCAACGAGTGGATGGCCAACTGGAAGAAGCGCGGCTGGAAGACCGCCGCCAAGGAGCCGGTGAAGAATGCCGACCTGTGGCAGCAGCTCGACGAACAGGTCAACCGCCACAACGTCACCTGGAAATGGGTGCGCGGCCACACCGGCCATCACGGCAACGAGCGGGCCGACCAGTTGGCCAACCGTGGCGTCGACGAGGTCCGCGGCTACAAGCAGCCCTGATGCCCTGAGCGGCCAATCAGCGACAAGGCAGCGGCCGTTCGAGCCGCTGCTTCATTTCCCCCATCGCACGGGGCGAATCCACCAGCACCGCATCCATCTTCAGGCAAGTGGCCGCCTGGTAGTCCTCGGCCGTATTGATGCCGATCGCCAGCATCCGCACCTTGCCCCGTGACTGAAAGCAATCCACCGCAGCGGGCGTCCACAGCCGGGCATCGACCTGGGAGCGCGCCTCGCCCAAGGTAAAGGTCTCGACCAGTTGCACCGGGCGCCGGTACTCGAAAGCCACCCAACTGCCGGGTGCAGGTGGTGCGTTGCAGTGGTGGGCGAGGGCGACGCTGGCCAGCCGGTCCCGGGTACTGTCCCTGGATTCGAACAGCCGGGCCTGGGGATAGGGCGCGAAAGCCTGCTGGTAGCCGGCATCGGTGGAGTAGATCAGCACCCGGTTCCAGGCGTGCAGCTGTTCCAGCAAGCGGGCGACGGCCTGGGCCTGGGGGGCAGCCGGCAGGGCCTTCATGTCGAGAATCACCGGCACCGACTCGGGGATCGCCATCAGCGCCTGACGCAACGACGGCAGGCTCACCGGCTGGGCGCGATAGGGAAAGCTCACCTGGCCATCGGCTGCTGTCTGCTTGAAATTCCACCCGGCATTGAGTGCCTGCAACTGCGCCAGGGTGTGCTGGTTGACTGCGCCTGTGGCCTGGGTATTGGCGCTCAGGTCGGCCGGTCGGTACAGCACCGGTACGCCATCGCGGCTGAGCTGCACCGTCAGCCAGAGCATGTCGACGTTATTGCGCAGGGCGTTGTCGATGGCCAGCAGGGTGTTCTCGGGAAAGTCCGCGGCGCCGCCGCGATGGGCAACGATCAGCGGCCGTTGTTGGCTGTCGCTGTCGGTGTGCGCAAGGGAAGAGCAGCCACTGATGCAGGCCAAGGCCAGCAGCAGTGGGAGCATCTGTCGAGTCTTGAGCATGGGAGGGCGGTTCCTGTGGGGTGAGTGCAACGCCGGGTATCAGCACCCGCGCGCCAGGGTGAGGCCGCACGGTAACGCAATAGCCTTGTTCGCATAAAGAAACGGCTGGGGCGCGCGATGAATTAGCTGCGGATGCGCCTGGGGGCTCAGAGCGCAAGCATGGCGCTGGCCAGTTGCAGGTCGCTACAGGGCGGGGCGCCGAGCACCTGGCGAATGTGCATCAGGGCGGCTTCCAACCGGGCGCCACGGATCTCGCCGGCGGTGGCCACGAAGGCCGCGGCATCGCTCTGGGCGGCGAGCACAAGTTTGTCGTCCTTGAATGAGCTGCTGGCTTTGGAGCTGCCCTCGGTTGAGCTCAGGGTCAGGCTCATGCTGATGTCGGTGCTGATCACCAGGGCGCTGGCCTGGACGAGGTCGGCGAACAGGCAGGCGCAGAGCACGCAGGCCAGTCGGGTTTTGCTGGGGGTCATGGCAGGGCTGGGTCCGGCGGAAAATATCGTCGGGCACCCTAGCGCTTTGCGTTGCAACGAACTGCAGCAGCTTTGCTAAGGATTGTTAAAAACTGCACAGGCTGGGGGCTGATGAATCCGCCATGGGTGTCCTGCCGCCAGAGCGTGCTAAAATCCCGCGCTTTGAAACACTTCCACCGTTGAGAACTGACCCCTGATGGCCAACAGATCTGTTGTACTCGATACCGAAACCACCGGCATGCCGGTGACCGACGGCCACCGGATCATTGAAATCGGTTGCGTCGAGTTGATCGGTCGGCGCCTGACCGGCCGGCACTTCCACGTTTACCTGCAACCGGATCGCGAGAGCGATGAGGGCGCCATCGGCGTCCACGGCATCACCAACGAATTCCTGGTGGGCAAGCCGCGTTTCGCCGAAGTCGCCGACGAGTTCTTCGACTTCATCCAGGGCGCGCAGCTGATCATCCACAACGCGGCGTTCGACGTTGGCTTCATCAACAACGAATTCGCCTTGATGGGCCAGCACGAACGGGCCGACATCACCCAGCACTGCACCATCCTCGACACCCTGATGATGGCCCGCGAGCGGCACCCGGGGCAGCGCAACAGCCTCGACGCCCTGTGCAAACGCTACGGCGTCGACAACTCCGGCCGTGAACTGCACGGCGCCTTGCTCGACTCGGAGATCCTGGCCGACGTCTACCTGACCATGACCGGTGGCCAGACCAGCCTGTCCCTGGCAGGCAATGCCTCGGACGGCAACGGCTCTGGCGAGGGGGCCGGCCAGGCTTCGGAAATCCGCCGCTTGCCGGCCGATCGCCCGCGCGGGCGGATCATCCAGGCCAGCGAGGCCGAACTGGCCGAGCATCAGGTGCGCCTGGAAATCATCGCCAAGTCCGCCGGCGCCCCGGCCCTCTGGACCCAGTTGCTCGAAACCCAGCAGTAAGCCTTTGCTGTGGCCGCTGCCGCAGGCGGCTAACGGCGCCGTAGGAGGCGCCGCGATATTGAGGGCCGCAGGGGCCTGGCGGGAGATCGCCAGGCAAGGCCCTTCGGTCCTTTTCGCAGCTTCGCAGGCCCAGCAGCGGCTACAGGCGTGTTTGGGGCGTGGCTCGGAATGGACCGGCAATTGTTCCAGAGCGACGTTTTGTTACACCCAGCCCATGCCTGGGGTGACACGAAGCGTGCGCAGCTTCTACCCTGAGTTGATTGGCGGGGCCTGCCCGCCGTTTCAGGACACTGAGCCCCATGTATAAAGACCTGCAGTTTCCGATCCTGATCGTGCATCGCGACATCAAGGCCGATACGGTCGCGGGGGACCGGGTCAGGGGGATCGCCCGGGAACTGGAAAAGGACGGGTTCAGCATCTTTTCTGCGGTGGACTATGCCGAAGGGCGGCTGGTGGCTTCGACCCATCACGGCCTGGCCTGCATGTTGATCGCCGCCGAAGGGGCCGGGGAAAACAAGCACCTGTTGCAGAACATGGTGGAACTGATCCGCCTGGCGCGGGTACGTGCGCCGCTGCTGCCGATCTTTGCCCTGGGCGAGCAGGTGACCCTGGAAAACGCCCCCGCCGACGCCATGAGCGAACTCAACCAGCTGCGGGGCATTCTCTACCTGTTCGAGGACACGGTGCCGTTCCTGGCCCGGCAAGTGGCCCGGGCCGCGCGGGGCTACCTGGATGGCTTGCTGCCACCGTTCTTCAAGGCCCTGGTACAGCACACCGCCGACTCCAACTATTCCTGGCACACCCCGGGGCACGGCGGTGGCGTGGCCTATCGCAAGAGCCCGGTGGGGCAGGCGTTTCACCAGTTCTTTGGCGAGAACACCTTGCGTTCGGACCTGTCGGTGTCGGTCCCGGAGCTGGGGTCGCTGCTGGATCACACCGGCCCGCTGGCGGAAGCCGAGGCCCGTGCCGCGCGCAACTTTGGCGCCGATCACACCTTTTTCGTGATCAATGGCACCTCCACCGCCAACAAGATCGTCTGGCATTCCATGGTCGGTCGCGATGACCTGGTGCTGGTGGACCGCAACTGCCACAAGTCGGTGCTGCACTCGATCATCATGACCGGGGCCATTCCCCTGTACCTGTGCCCGGAGCGCAACGAACTGGGGATCATCGGGCCGATTCCCCTGAGCGAGTTCAGCGCCGAGTCGATCCAGGCCAAGATCGATGCCAGCCCGCTGACCCGCGGCCGGCCGCCCAGGGTCAAGCTGGCGGTGGTCACCAACTCTACTTATGACGGCCTGTGCTACAACGCCGAGCTGATCAAGCAGAGCCTGGGCAACAGTGTCGAGGTGCTGCACTTCGACGAAGCCTGGTACGCCTATGCGGCCTTTCATGACTTCTTCGCCGGGCGCTACGGCATGGGCACGTCCCGCAGCGCCGACAGCCCGCTGGTGTTCACCACCCATTCCACCCACAAGCTGCTGGCGGCCTTCAGCCAGGCCTCGATGATTCACGTGCAGGATGGCGGCGCCCGGCAACTGGACCGCGACCGCTTCAACGAAGCCTTCATGATGCATATCTCCACCTCGCCGCAGTACAGCATCATCGCCTCGCTGGACGTGGCTTCGGCGATGATGGAAGGGCCGGCCGGGCGCTCGCTGCTGCAGGAAATGTTCGACGAGGCCCTGAGCTTTCGCCGGGCCCTGGCCAACCTGCGGCAGAACATCGCCGCCGATGACTGGTGGTTCTCGGTGTGGCAACCGGAGCGGGTCGAGGGCATCGACCAGGTGCGCACCGAGGACTGGCTGCTGGAACCTGAGGGCGAGTGGCACGGTTTTGCCGGGGTCACCGATGACTATGTGCTGCTGGACCCGATCAAGGTGACCCTGGTCATGCCCGGCCTGACCGCGGGCGGCGCCCTGAGCGAGCACGGGATCCCGGCGGCGGTGGTCAGCAAGTTTCTCTGGGAGCGCGGGCTGGTGGTGGAAAAGACCGGGCTCTATTCGTTCCTGGTGCTGTTCTCCATGGGCATCACCAAGGGCAAGTGGAGCACGCTGCTCACCGAACTGCTGGAGTTCAAGCGCAACTACGACGCCAATGTCAGCCTGGCCAGCTGCCTGCCCAGCGTGGCCGGGCAGGACCCGCAGCGCTACCAGGGCATGGGCCTGCAGGACCTGTGCGACCAGTTGCACGCCTGCTACCGCAGCAACGCCACGGCCAAGCACCTCAAGCGCATGTACACGGTGCTGCCGGAGGTGGCCATGAAGCCTGCCGATGCCTATGACCATCTGGTGCGGGGCGAGGTCGAGGCGGTTTCCATCGATCAGTTGCAGGGGCGTATCGCTGCGGTGATGCTGGTGCCCTATCCGCCGGGCATTCCGCTGATCATGCCGGGCGAGCGTTTCACCGATTCCACCCGTTCGATCATCGATTACCTGGCCTTCGCCCGGGCCTTTGACAGCAGCTTCCCGGGGTTTGTCGCCGATGTGCACGGGCTGCAGCATGACGATCTGGGCGACGGGCGCCAGTACACCGTCGATTGCATCAAGGCATGAGGAGTTTCCCGGCCATGCAACCTGTTGTGAATCCCCGTTATCCGGGCCTGGCGGTGCGAGTCGCCGATGAGGGCTTTGCCGCTTATATCTGGGGCAGCGACTTCAGCTTCGAGGTCAGCGCCTATGCCGTGGCCGAACGCGAAGTGCCGGTGGCGGACTGGGCCCTGCGACGGATCGTGCCCTATCGCAAATGCTATGGCATCGACCCGGAGGAGTTCAGCAGCTACCGCAATGCCGCGGACAGCGAGATCTTCATGGCCTATCTGGACGACCAGCCGGTGGGCCATGTGGTGGTCAGCACCAACTGGAACGGTTACGCCCATATCGATGAGCTGGCGGTGCATGCGCCGGCCCGGCGCCACGGGGTAGCCAGGGCGCTGCTGGATGTGGCGCAGTTCTGGAGCCGCAGGAAAAAACTGCCGGGGATGATGCTGGAAACCCAGAACAACAACCTGGGGGCCTGCCGTCTCTACGAGCAATGCGGCTATGTGGTAGGGGGCGTGGACCACCTGCGTTACCGCGGTATCGACCCGCAGACCGCCGAGGTGGCGATCTTCTGGTACCGGCTGTTCGCCAATGAGCTGGAGGGGCCGGCGCTTTAACCTGCCAGCAGGGCCTCGGCCTGTTCCGTGAGCAGCTCCAGCAGGGCAGTGGTCAGCGGCGAGCTGTCGCTGCCGTGGCGCCGCAAGGCGTACAGCGTGACGCTGATGGGGGGCGACAGCGGGCACACATCGAGCCCGGCGCTGCGGGCGCCGACGGCGGTGAAGGGGTCGACGATGGCCAGACCTTCGCCAGCTTCCACCAGGCTGCGCATCATCTGATAGGTCTGCACCCGGGTCTGGATCACCGGGCTGGGGCGCAGGTTCTGCAATTTGCTGGCAAGCATCACGCTCAGCGGGTCCTGGCCCTCCAGGCCGACCATGGCCTGGCCGGCCAGATCCTGCAGGGCGACGTATTTCTGCTTGGGTTGCAGCCAGCCGTGGGGCGCCAGGAGAAACAGCTTGCCCTGGGCCAGGGCCTGGCTGTGGATGTCCGGGTGCTGCGGATCGTGCAGGCTCAGGCCCAGATCGCAGTCACGCAGCAGCAGGCTGTGGACCATGTCCCGGGTGCTCTGGCCGAGCAGGCTGCAAGGGGTGTCGGCGAAGCGCCGGCGCAGGGCGGCGATGCACTGGGGTAGCAGTTGGTGAACCAGCGGCGGGGTGCCGACGAGGCGCAGCGGTGGCGCCTGGTGGAACCTCAGGCTGTCGGCCAGGCGCTGCACGGGCTCGAAAGCGTCATACACCCGGGTGATGGCTCCCTGCAGCTCCCGGGCTTCACGGGTGGCCTGCAAACGGCCGCGAACACTGGCGAACAGCATGAAGCCCAATTGGCTCTCGGCGTCGCGCAGCAGGGCCTCGACCTCGGCCACCGAAAGTTGCAGCAGTTCGGCGGCAGTGCCCAGGTGAGCGGTTTGCAGGAGCGCCTGAATCACTTCGATATGACGTAAACGCATGCTTGAAGTCCATCTCCAGCCGTCGAGGGGGCAAGCAACGAATCCTAACCCAAGTGTGGCGACACAACAGCTGGCGATGATGCTCGCGAAGAATCACTGAGCTACATAGGTCTCGGGCTCGCGCACGATGGTTACATCCGACTGCACCAGCAGGAACTGGTTGTCATCGAGTTTCTTGACCCGGTCGCCGATGGCCAGGCGGTAGGTGGTCACGGGCTCCGATCCGGCCGCGCCGTCCTCCGGGGGCATGGATTCCTGGAATTCGTGCACTGAGTACACCCGTCCCTCGGCATCTCTTGCATGGAATTGTCCGACAAGTACTGCTGCCATTCTTTAGAGCCTCTGGAGATAAAACACGCAAATTCGGTGGTGTAGACCCGGTGTCCCCAGGGGAAGTTTTACCCCGGGAAAAAAATAATCCGCTACCGGTGCCAGCCTCGTTATCGCGGGCTCGCTGGCAACAGGCCATGGCTTGGGAATTATCGGGGTGGGGTAGCAGACATCACCTCGGGTCATCTATAACTAACACCTTCTTTACGCCAACGGTTGGAAACTCCCATGAGCAATGTCTACAAGGTCGCAGTACTGGTCGGCAGCCTGAGAAAGCAGTCCCTGAACCGCAAGGTCGCCCTGGCCCTGGCCGAGCTGGCACCTGCCAGCCTCCAGCTGGACATCGTCGAGATCGGTGACCTGCCGCTCTACAACGAAGACATCGATGCCACGCCACCGGCGGCCTACACCCGTTTTCGCGAACAGATCAGCGGCGCCGACGCGGTGCTGTTCGTTACCCCGGAATACAACCGCTCGGTACCGGCGGCGCTGAAAAATGCCATCGACGTCGGCTCGCGGCCCTACGGTAAAAGTGCCTGGAGCGGCAAGCCGGGGGCGGTGATCAGCGTTTCTCCGGGGGCCATTGGCGGTTTTGGCGCCAACCACCACCTGCGCCAGTCCCTGGTGTTCCTCAATGTGCCCTGCATGCAGCAGCCCGAGGCCTACCTGGGTGGCGCTGGCTCGGCATTCGACGAGGCCGGCAAACTGTCCGAAGCAACCCGGCCGTTCCTGCAGGGCTTCATCAACGCCTACGGGCAGTGGGTCGAGCAGCAACGCAAGGCCTGATTCCCCACCATTCCCTGCTGTCGCAGGAGCCGGCTTGCCGGCGAAGAGGCCCTTGAGTCCCGTGGGGCGCCTTCGCCGGCAAGCCGGCTCCTGCATACTCAAGACCCTCTCTCATGTTGATTGCCGTATCGATTTTCCTGCTGACCATTACCTTGGTGATCTGGCAGCCCAAGGACCTGGGCGTTGGCTGGAGCGCCGTGTTCGGCGCAACCCTGGCGCTGTTGTTCGGGTGGTGCAATGGGCGGATATCCCGGTGGTCTGGCAGATCATCTGGAATGCCACCGGTACCTTTGTCGCGCTGATCATCATCAGCCTGCTGCTGGACGAGGCCGGGTTCTTTGCCTGGGCCGCGCTGCATGTGGCGCGCTGGGGGCGAGGGCGGGGCAGGCGGCTGTTTGCCTTCATGGTATTGCTGGGGGCGCTGGTCTCGGCGCTGTTCGCCAATGACGGCGCCGCGCTGATCCTGACCCCCATCGTCATTTCCATGCTCCTGGCCTTGCGCTTTTCACCGGCCACGACCCTGGCCTTTGTCATGGGCGCGGGGTTCATTGCCGACACCGCGAGCCTGCCGCTGGTGGTTTCGAACCTGGTGAACATCGTCTCCGCGGACTTCTTCAAGATTGGCTTCAACCGTTATGCGCTGGTGATGCTGCCGGTCAACCTGGTGAGCGTGGCTGCCACCCTGGTGGTGCTGCTGTGGTTCTTCCGCCGCGATATCCCGCTGGATTACGACCCCCGACAACTGGCCGAGCCCGCCAGCGCCATCCATGACCGGGCGACCTTCATGGCCGGCTGGTGGGTGTTGCTGATCCTGCTGCTGGGCTGTTTTGCCCTGGAGCCGCTGGGCATTCCCATCAGCGCTATTTCCGCGGTGTGCGCGGCGCTGCTGCTGGCGATTGCCGCCCGCGGGCACCGGATCTCCACGCGCAAGGTGCTCAGGGAAGCGCCCTGGCAGATCGTGATTTTTTCCCTGGGCATGTACCTGGTGGTGTACGGCCTGCGCAATGCCGGGCTCACGGCGTACCTGGCCGGCTGGCTGGATGCATTTGCCGGCGGCGGGATCTGGGGCGCGGCCCTGGGCACCGGGTTGCTCACGGCGGGCTTGTCATCGCTGATGAACAATCTGCCGACGGTGCTGATCGGCGCCTTGTCCATCGATGCCAGCCAGGCCACTGGGGTGGTCAAGGAAGCGATGATCTACGCCAACGTCATCGGCAGCGACCTGGGGCCGAAGATCACCCCCATCGGCAGCCTGGCGACCCTGCTCTGGCTGCATGTACTGGAGCGCAAGGGTATTCACATTGGCTGGGGGTACTACTTCCGGGTCGGCATCGTGCTGACGCTGCCGGTGTTGCTGGCGACCCTGGCGGCCCTGGCGCTGCGCCTGTCTCTGATGTAGGCGCCGGCTTGCCGCATAGGGGCGTCTTCGCCGGCAAGTCCGCTCCTGCGGCAGATTGTCAGGAGGGCTGCGGGGGGACGTGGGGCCAGAGATCGGCCACCAGGAACAGGCGTTCGGCTTCTTCCCAGCCGCCTTCAGGGGTTTGCTCCAGGCGTACCAGCAACTGCGCCGGGGCCTGGGGGGCAAGTTCCGCCAGCCATTGCTGCAGTTGCGTGGCGGTCCAGGCCTGCTCGGCCGGGTAGTGGGCCGGCGCCAGCCAGGCGTGGCGGGGCAGGGGCTGCCAGCGCCCCGGGGCGCTCTGGGCGAAAAATGCCGGCCAGTCGCGCTGATGCAGCCAGCGCCCGCACAGGTGTTGCGGGTGGGCGCCCTGGGGCGGTTCGGCGCGACCCGGCCAGGGGTACAGCAGGTAGCCCCCCAGCCACAGGTGCGCGCTGAACTGGTGGATATCCAGTGCCGCCAGGGCTTCGCGGCTTTCGTCCCGGGCGGAAATCGGCAGTTGGTGCCCATCCAGGTGCGCCAGCTTGCGGTCCAGGCGGTCATGGCAGCCGGGGCCCAGCCATTGGGCGCTGTCCTGGCCATTGCCGGCCTGGGGGCCCAGGTACAGCTTGATCGCCAGTTCCAGGTGGTGCACGCCGTCACGGTCGCGCAGCAGCATGTCCAGTTCGCCCAGGGTGTGACCGCCGCGGCGGATTGGCAGGTTGGCCGCCAGCAGCTCGACCCCGGGGGCGTGGCGGACGGCAAATTGCCAGAGGCGTTCGTAATACAGGCCCAGGCGCCGGGTCGGGCCTTCGGCCAGCCACTGGCGCAGGGCGCGGCTGTCCAGGTCCTGGCAGCGCAGCCAGTGGGCCAGCAGTTGCGGCGCCTGGACCCAGTCGCTGCCGGCGAGCGGGTGGCGCTGTGGCCAGGGCGTGTGGCTGAGCATCGGCGGCGCGAGGATGACCCAGGCGAGGTCGCGGACTTCAGGTTGACGCAACTGGCGGGGAAGGCCGAGCAGATCAGGGAACAGGAGCATCTTGCGAGCATAGACGCAAACCCGGGCCGATCGCGATAAATGCGTGCCACTCGCAGTTGCGGCAGGGCTGGCTAAGCCCGTGTGGCTGAAAGGATTTTGTCTAACGCCGGGTTTCGCCCATAATCCTCCGTTTCGCCCGTACCCGAACCCCGCAGGAGCCCCATGGAGCAATTTCGCAATATCGGCATTATCGGTCGCCTGGGCAGTTCCCAGGTGCTGGACACAGTTCGCCGACTGAAAAAGTTTCTGCTGGCGCGGCACCTGCACGTGATCCTTGAGGACACCATCGCCGAAGTGCTGCCCGGCCACGGCCTGCAGACTTCCTCGCGCAAGTTGCTGGGCGAGGTCTGCGACATGGTCATCGTGGTCGGTGGCGACGGCAGCCTGCTGGGCGCCGCCCGGGCCCTGGCGCGGCACAACATCCCGGTGCTGGGGATCAACCGCGGCAGCCTGGGCTTTCTCACCGACATCCGCCCCGACGAGCTGGAGGTCAAGGTCGCCGAGGTGCTGGACGGCCACTACCTGGTAGAGAACCGCTTCCTGCTGCAGGCCGAGGTGCGCCGCCATGCCGAGGCCATCGGCCAGGGCGATGCGCTGAACGATGTGGTGCTGCACCCGGGCAAGTCGACGCGGATGATCGAGTTCGAGATCTACATCGACGGCCAGTTCGTCTGCAGCCAGAAGGCCGACGGCCTGATCGTCGCCACGCCCACCGGTTCCACGGCCTACGCCCTGTCCGCCGGCGGGCCGATCATGCATCCCAAGCTGGATGCCATTGTGATTGTGCCGATGTACCCCCATACCTTGTCGGGAAGACCGATCGTGGTCGATGGCAACAGCGAGCTGAAAATCGTCGTGTCCAAAGATATGCAGATCTATCCGCAAGTTTCCTGTGACGGGCAGAACCATTTCACCTGTGCCCCGGGCGACACCATCACGGTCAGCAAGAAGGCGCAAAAACTGCGCCTGATCCACCCGCTGGACCACAACTACTACGAGGTCTGCCGGACCAAACTCGGCTGGGGCAGCCGGCTGGGCGGTGGAGGCGACTGATGCTCGATCCCGCGCGTAGCTACGACCTGATCGGTGACGTGCACGGTTGCGCCCTGACCCTGGAGCACTTGCTGGAGCGGCTCGGTTATCACAAGCAGGCCGGCGTCTGGCGGCACCCGTCGCGCATGGCGGTGTTCCTCGGCGATATCATCGACCGCGGCCCGCGTATCCGTGAGTCCCTGCACATCGTCCACGACATGGTCGAGGCCGGTCAGGCCCTGTGCATCATGGGCAACCACGAGTTCAATGCCCTGGGCTGGAGCACTCCGGCGGCCGAAGGCAGCGGCAAGCAGTTCGTGCGCGAGCACACCCCGCGCCATGCCCGGCTGATCCACGAGACCCTGACCCAGTTCGAACAGCACCCGGGTGACTGGCACGATTTCCTGCAGTGGTTCTATGAGTTGCCGCTGTTCGTCGACGCCGGGCGCTTTCGCGTGGTGCACGCCTGCTGGGATGCGGGCCTGATCGCGCCGCTGCGCCAGCAGTACCCCAACGGCTGCATCGACCGCGAGTTCCTGCAGTCCGCGGCCGTTCCCGACAGCTTTGCCTGTACCGCCTTCGACCGCCTGCTGCGGGGCACCGACATGCGCCTGCCCCATGGCCTGACCATGACCAGCGGCGACGGCCTGACCCGCGCCTTCTTCCGTACCAAGTTCTGGGAAGACGACCCGCAGACCTACGGCGACATCGTGTTCCAGCCCGATGCCTTGCCCGAGCCTGTGGCCCGCACGCCGTTGTCCCCGGCCGAGAAGAACAGCCTGCTGCGATATGGCGCCGAGGAGCCGATGCTGTTCGTCGGGCACTACTGGCGCAGCGGCAAGCCGGCGCCGATCCGTCCCAACCTGGCGTGCCTGGACTACAGCGCGGTGCTCTACGGCAAGCTCGCCGCGTATCGGCTGGACCAGGAAACCCGCCTGGATCCGAATAAATTTGTCTGGGTCGACGTTGAACGGCCCGAGGTAGTGCGATGAGTGCGGTAGCGGTATTGCGCCTGCCCCTGGCGACGGACCTGAGCGGCTTCGTCAAGCTGCTGCAACGCATGCAGGTGCCTCACCGGGTCAGCGAGGAGGCGGGGGAGCAGGTGCTCTGGGTGCCGGAATCCATCAGCGAGGACGTGCGTGGCCTGTACCAGCGCTTTCCCCAGGGCGACCCCGATCAGCAACTGGACATTCCCCAGGCCAGTGCCCCGGCGCGCGCCGGCTTCGTCCAGCAACTGCGCAGCAGCCCGGTCACCGCGCTGGTCCTGCTCTTGAGCCTGGCGGTATGCGGTATCACCTTGCTCGGCGACAACCTGCAGACCCTGAGCTGGTTCACCTTCCTCGAGTTCCGCGTGGTTGGCGACTACATCCAGTTCAGCTCCCTGGCCGACAGCCTGGCAGCGGGGCAGTGGTGGCGCCTGGTGACGCCGATGCTGATCCACTACGGCTTCCTGCATATCGCCATGAACGGCATGTGGTACTGGGAGCTGGGGCGGCGCATCGAAATGCGCCAGGGCGGCATCAACCTGCTGGGCCTGACCCTGCTGTTCAGCCTGGTGTCGAATTACGCGCAGTACTACTTCAGCGGGCCGACCCTGTTCGGCGGCCTGTCCGGGGTGCTCTACGGCCTGCTCGGGCATTGCTGGATCTACCAATTGCTGGCCCCCAACCCCGTCTACCGCCTGCCCCGGGGCGTGCTGGTGATGATGTTGGTGTGGCTGCTGCTGTGCCTGTCCGGTCTGGTCTCGATGATCGGTTTCGGTGAAATCGCCAACGCCGCCCATGTTGGCGGGTTGCTTATCGGATGCCTCACCGGCCTGTTGGGCGGCTTGTATAGCCGCCGACGGGCCCTTTAAACGCTGGAGTCTTGTATGTCGTCCTTTGTTGAAATGATCGAAAACATCACCCCCGAGATCTACCAGAGCCTGAAACTGGCGGTAGAGATCGGCAAATGGTCCGATGGCCGCAAGCTCACCGCCGAACAGCGTGAACTGTCCCTGCAGGCGATGATCGCCTGGGAAATGCAAAATCTGCCCGAGGATCAACGTACCGGCTACATGGGCCCGCAGGAATGCGCCTCGAAGTCGGCGCCGGTGCCGAACATCCTGTTCAAGTCGGATGCCATCCATTGATCGAGATTGGCCGCGGCTCCATCAGTAAAATGTCGGCGCGCCTTGACGGGTCGAACGTTGAATACGCTTTTCGCCTGGGCGACAGCGAGGTACCGGTCAACCCCTTGATCGGCACCACGCTGCGCCTGGAATACCTGGGTGCGATCCATTGCAGCCATTGCGGGCGCAAGACCAAGACCAGCTTCAGCCAGGGCTACTGCTACCCGTGCATGACCAAGCTGGCCCAGTGCGATATCTGCATCATGAGCCCGGAACGCTGCCACTACGACGCCGGTACTTGCCGCGATCCGTCATGGGGCGAGCAGTTCTGCATGACCGACCACGTGGTCTACCTGGCCAACTCGTCGGGGATCAAGGTCGGCATCACCCGCGCCACCCAACTGCCGACCCGCTGGCTCGACCAGGGGGCCAGCCAGGCGCTGCCGATCATGCGCGTGGCGACCCGCCAGCAATCGGGCTTCGTCGAAGACCTGTTCCGTTCCCAGGTGGCCGACAAGACCAACTGGCGCGCCTTGCTCAAGGGTGATGCCCAGGCGGTGGACCTGGTGGCAGTGCGCGAGCAGCTGTTCGCCGCCTGCGCCGAGGGCCTGTTGGCCCTGCAGGAGCGTTTTGGCCTGCAGGCGATCCAGCCGGTGACCGATATCGAGCCTCTGGAAATCCGCTATCCGGTCGTGGAGTACCCGACCAAGATCGTCAGCTTCAACCTGGACAAGAATCCGATCGCCGAAGGCACGTTGCTGGGGATCAAGGGCCAGTACCTGATCTTCGACACCGGCGTGATCAACATTCGCAAATACACGGCGTACCAGCTCGCCGTGCATCAGTAGAAGGAATTCGCCATGCGCACCGACCAACCGAAGATGATCTACCTGAAGGACTATCAGGCCCCCGAGTACCTGATCGACGAGACCCACCTGACCTTCGAGTTGTTCGAGGACCACAGCCTGGTCCATGCGCAGCTGGTGATGCGTCGCAACCCGGCCCGAGGCGCCGGCCTGCCGCCCCTGGTGCTGGACGGCCAACAGCTGGAGCTGCTGTCGGTGAGCCTGTCCGATCAGGCCCTGAGTGCCAGCGACTACCAGCTGGACGACAGCCACCTGACCCTGCACCCGACCAGCGCCAGTTTCACCCTGGACACCAGCGTGCGCATCCACCCGGAAAGCAACACCGCCCTGGAAGGCCTGTACAAGTCCAGTGGCATGTTCTGCACCCAGTGCGAGGCCGAGGGCTTTCGCAAGATCACCTATTACCTCGACCGCCCGGACGTGATGAGCAAGTTCACCACCACCGTGGTGGCCGAGCAGCACAGCTACCCGGTGCTGCTGTCCAACGGCAACCCGATCGCCAGCGGCCCGGGAGAAGACGGCCGGCACTGGGCGACCTGGGAAGACCCGTTCATGAAACCGGCCTACCTGTTCGCCCTGGTGGCCGGAGACCTGTGGTGCGTGGAAGACAGCTTCCGCACCCAGAGCGGTCGCGACGTGGCGCTGCGCATCTATGTCGAGCCGGAAAACATCGACAAGTGCCAGCACGCGATGAACAGCCTCAAGAAGTCCATGCGCTGGGACGAAGAGACCTATGGCCGCGAGTACGACCTGGACATCTTCATGATCGTCGCGGTCAACGACTTCAACATGGGCGCCATGGAAAACAAGGGCCTGAATATCTTCAACTCCAGCGCCGTGCTGGCCCGTGCCGAAACCGCCACCGACGCCGCGCACCAGCGGGTCGAGGCCATCGTTGCCCACGAATACTTCCATAACTGGTCGGGCAACCGGGTGACCTGCCGCGACTGGTTCCAGCTGTCGCTCAAGGAAGGTTTCACAGTGTTCCGCGACGCCGGTTTCTCCGCGGACATGAACTCGGCCACGGTCAAGCGCATCCAGGACGTGGCGTACCTGCGGACCCACCAGTTCGCCGAAGACGCCGGCCCCATGGCCCACGCCGTGCGTCCGGAAAGCTTTATCGAGATCTCCAACTTCTACACCCTGACCGTGTACGAAAAGGGTTCGGAAGTTGTCGGCATGATCCACACCTTGCTCGGTGCCGAAGGCTTCCGTAAGGGCAGCGACCTGTACTTCGAACGCCATGACGGCCAGGCCGTGACCTGCGACGACTTCGTCAAGGCCATGGAAGACGCCAACGGCGTCGATCTGACCCAGTTCAAGCGCTGGTACAGCCAGGCCGGTACGCCGCGGCTGGCGGTCAGCGAGTCCTACGACGCAGCGGCGAAAACCTACAGCCTGACCTTCCGCCAGAGCTGCCCGCAAACCCCGGACAAGGTCGAGAAACTGCCGTTCGTGATTCCGGTGGCCCTGGGCCTGCTCGATAGCACCGGTGCCGACATGGCCTTGCGCCTGGCGGGTGAAGCCGCCGCCCAGGGCTCGTCCCGCGTGTTGTCGGTGACCGAGGCCGAGCAGACCTTTACCTTCGTCGACATCGCCGAACATCCGCTGCCCTCGCTGCTGCGGGGTTTCTCGGCTCCGGTGAAGCTGAGCTTCCCCTACAACCGTGACCAGCTGATGTTCCTCATGCAGCACGACAGCGACGGTTTCAACCGCTGGGACGCCGGCCAGCAATTGTCGGTGCAGGTGTTGCAGGAACTGATCGCCCAGCACCAACAGGGCCGGGCGCTGGTGATGGACGAACGTCTGGTGGCTGCCCTGGGCACTGTGCTCGCCGATGACAGCCTGGATCAGGCCATGGTCGCCGAAATGCTGTCCCTGCCGGGCGAGGCCTACCTCACCGAGATCAGCGAAGTGGCGGATGTCGAGGCGATCCACGCGGCTCGCGAGTTTGCCCGTCAGCAACTGGCTGACAGTCTGTTCGATGCCCTGTGGAAGCGCTATCAGGCCAATCGGCAGGTGTCCAAGGCCACCGCCTACGTGGCCGAGTCCGAGCATTTTGCCCGTCGCGCGCTGCAGAACATCGCCCTGTCGTACCTGATGCTGACCCACAAGCCCGAGGTACTGGCTGCGGCCATCGAACAGTTCGACAGCGCCGACAACATGACCGAGCGCCTGACCGCCCTGGCAGTGCTGGTCAACTCGCCGTTCGAGGCCGAGAAGGCCAAGGCCCTAGAAGTATTCGCCGAGAACTTCAAGGACAACGCCCTGGTCATGGACCAATGGTTCAGCGTGCAGGCCGGCAGCCCGTTGCCCGGTGGCCTGGAGCGGGTCAAGGCACTGATGCAGCACCCGGCGTTCAACATCAAGAACCCGAACAAGGTGCGGGCGCTGGTGGGGGCGTTTGCCGGGCAGAACCTGATCAACTTCCACGCCGCCGATGGTTCGGGCTATCGCTTCCTGGCGGACCTGGTGATCCAGCTCAACGGCTTCAACCCGCAGATTGCCTCGCGGCAACTGGCGCCGCTGACCCGCTGGCGCAAATACGACAGTGCCCGCCAGGCACTGATGAAAGGCGAACTGGAGCGCATCCGCGCCTCCGGCGAGCTGTCCAGCGATGTGTTCGAGGTGGTGAGCAAAAGCCTGGCCTGAGGCTTGTATCGCCCCCGGCATCGCCTTCGCTGGCAAGCCAGCTCCTACGGACCCAAACCACCGCATACCCCCTCTGTAGGAGCCGGCTTGCCGGCGAAGAGGCCCTCAAGCCTTGTACCGCCCTCGGCATCCCTTCGCTGGCAAGCCAGCTCCTACGCGAGCGGTGGTGGTGGGGAGGCAGGGGGGATTTGGCTCTGTAGCGCTTCGCTCAAGTCGCGGTGATAGTTCTGCGCGCCGATGGCGTGCAGGATGCCGACCCGCTCCAGCTTGCCGTGCACCTTGAGGTTGGCTTCGCACAGCTTCACCACAATCGCGCGCTTGTGCAGCTGGCCTATCACTTCTTCCAGGGTCTGCAGCCCGGTGATGTCCATGAACGGCACATGCTTGAGGCGGATGATCAGCACCTGCGGGTCGCTGTGGGTCTGGGCCAGGGCCCGTTCGAAGGTCTCCGCGGCGCCAAAGAACAACGGCCCTTCGATGGTGTAGATCAGCACGCCCGGTGGCAGGTGCTGCTGGCCACTGTGGTGCAGTTCCTGCTGCAGATCCTGTTCCACCACTTGTTGCACCTCCACCGAGGAGGCCATGCGCCGCAGAAAATGCAGCATGGCCAGGACCACGCCGATGTTCACCGCGATCACCAGGTCGCTGAACACGGTCAGCACAAAGGTGCACAGCAGGATCGCCACATCGGCCCGGGGGGCCCGTTGCAGCATGCGCTTGAAGTGGTGCAGCTCGCTCATGTTGTAGGCCACCACGAACAGGATCGCCGCCAGGGCGCACAGCGGAATGTTCGCTGCCAGCGGCGCCAGGAACAGGATGATCAGCAGCAGCACCAGGGCATGGACGATACCCGCCAGCGGGCTGCTGCCGCCGTTGCGGATATTGGTGGCGGTACGGGCAATGGCGCCGGTGGCGGCGAAACCGCCGAACAGCGGGGTGACCAGGTTGGCGATGCCCTGGCCCATCAGTTCCTGGTTGGAGTCATGGCGGGTGCCAGCCATGCCATCGGCCACCACCGCCGACAGCAGCGATTCGATGGCCCCGAGCATGGCGATGGCGAAGGCCGGGCCGATCAGGTCCAGGACCTGCGGCAGGCTGACCTCTGGAAACTGCAACGCCGGCAAGCCCTGGGGAATGCCACCGAAGGCACTGCCAATGGTGGCCACGCCCTGGAACTGGAACAGCGACTGCAAGGCCGTGGCCAGGGTCATGGCCAGCAGGGGGGCCGGCAAACGCTTGAGCTGGGGGATGCGCGGCACCCATAGCAGCAGCGCCAGGCTCAGCAGGGCCAGCAGGGTGGTGGTCAGGTGCAGTTGGGGCAGGGCTTGCAGCAGGTGCCAGAGTTTCTGATGAAAGTGCTCGCCGCTGACCGCGGGCAGGCCGAAGAAATCCTTCCACTGGCTGACCCAGATGATTACCCCGATACCGGCGGTGAAGCCCAGGATCACCGGGTCCGGGATGAACTTGATCAGGGCGCCCAGGCGGCTGATGCCCAGCAGGAACAGGATCAACCCGGCCATCAGGGTCGCCAGTTGCAGGCCGCCGACCCCGTATTGGGCGGTGACCCCGGCAAGGATCACGATAAAGGCCCCGGTGGGCCCGGCGATCTGCACCCGGCTGCCGCCGAACAGCGACACCAGCAGGCCGCCGACGATGGCGGTGTAGATACCCTGTTCGGGCTTGACCCCGGAGGCGATGGCGAAGGCCATGGCCAGGGGCAGCGCCACCACTGCGACAATCACCCCGGACACCAGGTTGCGGCCCCAGTGTGCACGTCCCAGCAATCCGGCTTTCCACGCCTCGCGTATGGCAATCATGGCTCTGTCCTGAAGTCTGTCCGGCTCATCATAGCCCCGGCCGGGGAGTGTCGGCCCCTGTCCTGGATCAGGCTTTGTCCCACTGTCGCGCAGACGCGGCCTAGACACATCCATCAGTCTTGCGAATGGCCGATCATGCAGGGTTTCGGCAGGGGCTGATGGTTAACAAAAGATAACGTGGCGTCGATTGTCAGACCTTTCCAAAGCCCGATAGGATAGCCCGCAGCCGAAGGGGCTCTAGATTGCAGTTTCCAGGACGATCGTCATGATCGCCCAGGCCTGCGCAGCCCCCTCAAGGCGCCCTGAGAGGTTGAATGACCTGACAATAATAATGGGGGAATGGTCTATGAGTGAGCCTGTCATGGGTGTGGTTGTTGGCCGCCCGCCGGCGCTGCGCACGTTCGCACTGTTGGCTACAGCGCTCTCGCTGTTGGGCGTCGTGACGCTGTCGACGCCAGTCCTGGCCGCTGCCACTGCAGCGGATTCTGTCTATTCCATCGAATCGCCCAAGGCGGCGAAAAGCCTGATGCTCGATGTGGTCCACGCCGGCAAGCGCCTGGTGGCGGTGGGCGATCGCGGGCACATTCTCTATTCCGACGACCAGGGCCAGACCTGGGTCCAGGCCAAGGTGCCGACCCGGCAACTGCTGACGGCGGTGTACTTCGTCGATGATAAGCGCGGCTGGGCGGTGGGCCACGATGCCCAGGTCCTGGCCAGCAGTGACGGCGGTGCCACCTGGACCCGGCAGTTCCAGGACCTCAAGCGCGAGGCACCCTTGCTCGATGTATGGTTCAAGGACACCCAGACCGGCTACGCCGTGGGCGCCTACGGGGCCCTGCTGGAAACCAGCGATGGTGGCCAGCATTGGGAGGACGTCAGCGACCGTCTGGACAACGAGGACCAGTTCCACCTCAACGCCATTGCCCAGGTCAAGGATTCCGGGCTGTTCATTGTCGGCGAGCAGGGCAGCATGTTCCGCTCCGCCGATGACGGGCAGACCTGGGAGCGCCTCGAAGGCCCCTATGAAGGCTCGTTGTTCGGCGTGATCGGCACCGGCCAGCCGGCCACTCTGCTGGTCTATGGCCTGCGCGGCAATCTCTACCGCTCCACGGATTTTGGCAGCACCTGGGAACAGGTGGAGTTGAACGCCGCCCGTGGCGCCCTGGAGTTCGGCCTGTCGGGGGCGACCCTGCTGGACGATGGCTCGCTGGTGATCGTCGGCAACGGCGGCAGCGTGATCCGCAGCACCGACCACGGCCAGACCTTCAGCGTATTCAACCGTGCGGACCGCATCTCGCTGTCGGCGGTCACCGCTGCCGGCAACGGCGACCTGATCCTGGCCGGGCAGGGCGGTGTACGGGTTTCTGCAGCAACGGGCGCTGAACTCGGCCAATAAGCCGGGCACATAATAAGAAGGTGGGGAATTCCATGAGCAGTCATCACCAGGACAAGGCGAACTTTCTTGAGCGCCTGATTTTCAATAACCGCCCGGCAGTGATCTTCATCTGCTTGCTGGTCAGCGCTTTCCTGTTCTGGCAGGCGACCCTGATCCGGCCGTCCACCAGCTTCGAGAAGATGATCCCGCTCAAGCACCCGTTCATCGAGCGGATGATGGAGCACCGCAACGACCTGGCGAACCTGGGCAACACCGTGCGCATCTCGGTGGAGGCCCGCGACGGCGACATCTTCACCAAGGACTACATGGAAACCCTGCGGCAGATCAACGACGAGGTGTTCTACATCTCCGGCGTCGATCGCTCCGGGCTCAAGTCGCTGTGGAGCCCCAGCGTGCGCTGGACCGAAGTGACCGAAGAGGGCTTCGCCGGCGGCGAGGTGATTCCCCAGAGCTACAACGGTTCGGCCGACAGCCTCGAACAGTTGCGCAACAACGTGCTCAAGTCCGGCCAGGTCGGGCGCCTGGTGGCCAACGACTTCAAGTCCAGCATCGTCGATATCCCGCTGCTGGAGTCCTACCCGGACCCGCAGGACCAGGGTAAGCTGCTGGCCCTGGACTATCAGAAATTCTCCCACCAGCTGGAAGAGAAGATCCGCGACAAGTTCGAGGCGCAGAACCCCAATGTGAAGATCCACATCGTCGGCTTCGCCAAGAAGGTCGGCGACCTGATCGACGGCCTGATCATGGTGGTGATGTTCTTCGGCGTGGCCTTCATCATCACCCTGGTGCTGCTGTACTGGTTCACCTGGTGCATCCGCAGCACCATCGCGGTGTTGATCACCACCCTGGTGGCGGTGGTCTGGCAACTGGGCCTGATGCACGCCTTCGGCTTCGGCCTGGACCCGTATTCGATGCTGGTGCCGTTCCTGATCTTCGCCATCGGCATTTCCCACGGGGTGCAGAAGATCAACGGCATCGCCTTGCAGTCCAGTGATGCCGACAATGCCCTGACCGCGGCGCGGCGCACCTTCCGCCAGCTGTTCCTGCCGGGGATGATCGCGATCCTCGCCGACGCCGTGGGCTTCATCACCTTGCTGATCATCGATATCGGGGTGATCCGCGAGCTGGCCATCGGTGCCTCCATCGGTGTGGCGGTGATCGTGTTCACCAACCTGATCCTGCTGCCGGTGGCGATTTCCTACGTCGGCATCAGCAAGCGCGCCATCGAGCGCAGCAAGAAGGACGCTTCCCGCGAGCATCCGTTCTGGCGCCTGCTGTCTAACTTCGCCAGCCCCAAAGTCGCGCCGATTTCCATCGCCCTGGCCCTGGTGGCCTTTGCCGGCGGCCTCTGGTACAGCCAGAACCTGAAGATCGGCGACCTCGACCAGGGCGCCCCGGAGTTGCGTCCCGATTCGCGCTACAACAAGGACAACAACTTCATCATCAGCAACTACTCCACCAGTTCCGACGTGCTGGTGGTGATGGTCAAGACCGCGGCCGAAGGCTGCTCGCGCTATGAGGCCATGGCGCCCATCGACGAGTTGATGTGGAAGATGCAGAACACCGAGGGCGTGCAGTCGGCGATTTCCCTGGTGACCGTCTCCAAGCAGATGATCAAGGGCATGAACGAGGGCAACCTGAAGTGGGAAACCCTGTCGCGCAACCCTGACGTACTGAACAACTCCATTGCCCGGGCCGACGGCCTGTACAACAACAACTGCTCCCTGGCGCCAGTGCTGGTGTTCCTCAACGACCACAAGGCCGCGACCCTGGATCGCGCGGTGCATGCGGTGCAGGAGTTCGCCACGCAGCACAACAAGGACGGCCTGGAGTTCATTCTCGCTGCCGGCAACGCCGGGATCGAGGCCGCGACCAACGAGGTGATCAAGGAGTCCGAGCTGACCATCCTGATCCTGGTCTACATCTGCGTGGCCGGCATGTGCATGATCACCTTCCGCTCCTGGGCGGCGACCCTGTGCATCGTCCTGCCACTGGTGCTGACGTCGGTGCTGGGCAACGCGCTGATGGCCTTCATGGGCATCGGGGTCAAGGTGGCGACCCTGCCGGTGGTGGCGCTGGGGGTGGGCATCGGCGTGGACTACGGCATCTATATCTACAGCCGCCTGGAGAGCTTCCTGCGGGCCGGCCTGCCGCTGCAGGAGGCCTACTACCAGACCCTGCGCTCCACCGGCAAGGCCGTGCTGTTCACCGGCCTGTGCCTGGCCATCGGCGTGTGCACCTGGATCTTCTCAGCCATCAAGTTCCAGGCCGACATGGGCCTGATGCTGACCTTCATGCTGCTGTGGAACATGTTCGGTGCCCTGTGGCTGCTGCCGGCCCTGGCGCGGTTCCTGATCAAGCCGGAGAAGCTGGCGGGGCAGAAGGGCAACTCGCTGTTCGCCCACTGATCCCGTTGCATGAGTACTCAGCCGCACCCTCGGGTGCGGCTTTTTCATGCCTGGTGTTCCGAGGGGAAAGCAGGTGGTGCTGAAGAACCGGGCGGCCCCGGCAGTGCCTGTCGGAGGGTGTATCCGGGGCAGTCGCTTGCGCGGCGCAATGCTGGCCCAACCCGGCAGCGCCAATCAGCTATCATTGCGCCTTTCCATCTGATGATTGATCGCTATGACCGCTGCTACCGACACCTTGCTCTGCGCCCTTGAAGCCTGCGACATGCTGGAAATCGACGGCCTGCACGCTTTCGATTTCACCCTCGACGAGCAGCGCCTGCTGATCGAGTGCATGGACGGCCGCGCGGCCAAGCGCTGGAGCTTTACCCTGGCCCAGGTCCAGGCCGCGACCTTCGACCAGGACTTGCAGAGCTGGACCCTGGCAGGCGACTCCGGTGAGCACCGCCTGGTGTGCATGAGCGCGTTCAGTGCCCGCGACGAAGAGGAAGGTGAACATGAAGATGCGTAATTTCTGGCCCCTGCTGATGGCCGGCAGTGTCGGTGCCATGGCGGTCCAGGCCGCGCCGGCCACCGAAACCCATGAGCTGCTGGTGGGGTCCTATACCCAGGGCCAGAGCCAGGGTCTGTACCGCCTGCAATTCAATGAGCGCACCGGGCAGATCGACCCCAAGCCGCTGCAGGTGGTGAAGAGCTCCAACCCGTCCTGGCTGACCTTGTCCAAGGACCTCAAGTTCGTCTTCGCGGTGAATGAGAACAGCCCGGGGCAGGCCGACCCCATCGGTCGTGTCAGCAGCTACAGCCTGGCGCCGAAAACCCATCAACTGAGCCTGATCAACCAGGTGCAGAGCCAGGGTAACGAGCCCACCCATTCCAGCCTGAGTGCCGACGGCAACTACCTGTTCGTCAGCAACTATTCGGTGGATGTGGATCCGGGCGGCAGCCTGGCGGTGGTGCCGGTCAGCGATGACGGTCATCTGTCGCCGGTGGTGCAGCTCACCAGTCATCCGGCCAGCCGGGTCGACCCCGAGCGCCAGCAATCGGCCCACGTGCATTCGTCGGTGCCGTCCCCGGACGGCAAGTTCCTGTTCGCCAACGACCTGGGTGCGGACAAGATCTTCGTCTATCGCTATGACCCCAAGGCCAATGCGGAACACCCGCTGAGCCCGGCCGACCCGGCCTTCGTCCAGCTGCCGCCGGGCAGCGGCCCGCGGCACCTGCTGTTCAGCGCCGATGGCAAGCATGCCTACCTGACCATGGAAATGAGCGCTCAACTGGCGGTGTTCGACTACCAGGACGGCAAGCTGACTCAGCGTCAGATGCTCGACCTGGCGGCCAACGGCTCCAAGGAGAAAAAGGCCGCCGCGGCCTTGCATGCTTCCAAGGACGGCCAGTACCTGTATGTCAGCAACCGGGGCACCGCCAACCAGTTGCTGGTGTTTGCCATCGACCCGGCCAATGGCCAGCTCAAGGAAATCCAGCGGCGTTCGGTGGAAGGCGATCACCCACGGGAGTTCAGCCTCGACCCGAGCAACCGCTATGTGCTGATCGGCAACCAGAAAAGCAACGAGATCGTGGTGATCGAGCGCGACGCCAAGACCGGTTTCCTGGGCAAGACCGTGCAGAAACTGCCGTTCGATTCCCCCAGCGATATCAAATTCCTGGTGCGTCAATAGACCGCAGGCCCCGGCATCCGGGGCCTGACTCCTTCTATTAACGACGCTGATAATGGCTACTGCCGCAAAGAATTTTTTCCCGCCAACCCTCGGGAGTAAGTTTGCTTCACGGCCCACACGGGCAAGCAAGCCAACTGAATACGAGGGTTATACCGATGAACTTCAATCTCTTCTCCGTGATCGCAGCCTCCGCCATTTCCGCCACCGTGGCACTGCCTGCCAGCGCCAGCGTGGAAATCAGCCAGAAGAAATCCAGCACCAACACCTACACCCAGAAGTACCTGCAACAAAGCGCCAACTTCTACGCCGCCCTGGATCACAAAGCCCAGCAATGAGCGCTCCGGATCACCCCGCAAGCAGCAAACCCAAGGTATGCAGGAGCGAAGTCACTGAAGCAGTGATGTCGCTCCTGCATCACCTGTTTGCGACTTATTCTTCCCGCCAGGCGAATTTTGCTTGGTAGTGTCATATAGCCATGTGTTTAAATTTGACGCTGAATTATTGACTCTTTCCCGAGCAAGGATCGATAGCATGGTGATGCGTCTGACCGTGGTTCTGCTGTTGCTCTACTCCACCCCCATCCTGTCCTCTGCCCAGCCTGTCGAAGGCGAGCCGGAGACTTCCCGCGAGCGTCTGACCAGCCTGTTGCAGGACTGAGACGCGAGTTTAAAGCATCAAGAAAATTGATGATGGCTATGGATATAAACGTCTTTTTACTGGCGTTTGATTGATAGATCCTCTGGGCACGAAAACGCCTCAGGAGATCACCATGGCCCGTTCGATCCTCAGTTCCGCCAAGTACGGCGCCTACCTGGCGCTGGGGCTTTATCTGCTTCTGATGCTCTGGGCCAGCCTGGCTGCGGGCCTGCCGAGCGCTGCGTTGATTGATTCCGGCGCGGCAAGCGGCCAGGGCCCGGTACTTCATGCCGAAGCGGGGAGACGGCCATGAAAGGGCGCCGTCTGATGATCACCGCCTTCCTCGCGTTCTTCACCAATGGCACCAGCCTGCTGGGGCTGGGCCAGGGCTCGGCCGGAGCATTGGCGCGGGCCATCGAATGCAATCACCAGATCGCCCATCACAGCCAGGCGGCCAAGGCTCCGGCGCTGCTGGCGGGCAATCCACCGGGCAAATCCGCTGCGGCCTTTCCCGGGCCTTTCGCCCTGGATTGCCCACAGGCACGGGTATGCCCGGCCATGGCGGCCTGAGACGAGAAGAGGGGGGCAAGAGAAGAAGGGGCCCCGGAACCGGGACCCCATGCAGCGATGTCAGTCCTTGGACGAACCGCGTTTCACCAGTTTCATCACCACCACGAAGAACACCGGCACGAAGATCACTGCCAGGGTTGCGGTGATCATGCCGCCGATCACCCCGGTACCGATCGCCTGCTGGCTGGCGGAGCTGGCGCCGGTGGCGATGGCCAGGGGCACCACGCCGAGGATGAACGCCAGCGAGGTCATGACGATGGGGCGCAGGCGCAGGCGTGCAGCCTGCACCGTGGCATCGATCAGATCATGGCCTTCGTCGTACAGGCTCTTGGCGAACTCGATGATCAGGATCGCGTTCTTCGCCGACAGGCCGATGATGGTGATCAGGCCGACCTTGAAGAACACGTCGTTGGGCATGCCGCGCAGGCTCACCGCCAGCACTGCGCCCAGTACCCCCAGGGGCACCACCAGCAGCACCGAGGTGGGAATCGACCAGCTCTCGTAGAGCGCCGCCAGGCACAGGAACACGATCAGCAGCGACAGGCCCAGCAGCATCGGCGCCTGGCTGCCGGACAGCCGTTCCTGGAGTGACAGGCCGGTCCATTCCAGGCCCAGCCCGGTGGGCAACTGCGCCACCAGCCGTTCGATTTCCTGCATGGCTTCACCGGTACTGTGGCCAGGGGCCGGCTCGCCGGAGACGGCAATGGCCGGGTAGCCGTTGTAGCGGGTCAGTTGAGCCGGGCCCAGGCTCCAGCTGGCGCGGACGAAGGCCGACAGCGGCACCATCTTGCCGGCGCTGTTGCGCACGTTCAGGCGCAGCAAGTCTTCGACCTGGCTGCGCTGGTCGCCTTCGGCCTGGATCACCACCCGCTGCATCCGCCCCTGGTTGGGGAAGTCGTTGACGTAGGACGACCCCAGGGCGGTGGACAGCAGGCTGCCGATATCGGCAAAGGACACGCCCAGGGCGTTGGCCTGCTTGCGGTCGACCTCCAGTTGCACCTGCGGCGCTTCGGCCAGGGCACTTTCCCGGACGTTGGCCAGGATCGGGCTCTTTTCCGTGGCCTTGAGCAGCTCGTCCCGGGCCTGCATCAGGGCCGCGTGGCCGACGCCGCCACGGTCCTGCAGGCGGAACTCAAAGCCGCTGGAGGTGCCCAGGCCATCGATCGGCGGCGGCAGCACGGCGTACACCACGGCATCCTTGATCGCGCCGAGGGCGGCGTTGGCGCGGTCGGCGATGGACATCGCCGAATCCTCGCTGCCCCGTTGCGACCAGTCCTTGAGCGTGGTGAAGGCCAGCGCGGCGTTCTGCCCGTTACCCGAGAAGCTGAAGCCGAGAATGATGGTGCTGTCGCCGACTCCCGGTTCGCTGGCGTTGTGCGCTTCGATCTGCTCCACCACCTTGATCGTGCGGTTCTGGCTGGCACCAGGTGGCAGCTGGATGTCGGTGATGGTGTAGCCCTGGTCCTCCACTGGCAGGAAGGAGGAGGGCAGGCGGCTGAACAGCAGCGCCATGATCGCCAGCAGCGCCAGGTAGATCAGCAGGTAGCGGCCGGTACGCTTGAGGGCATAGGTCACGCCGCCCTGATAGCTGTCGCTCAGGCGTTCGAAGCGCCGGTTGAACCAGCCGAAGAACCCCGTGCGTTCATGGTGTTCGCCCGCCGCAATGGGCTTGAGCAGGGTGGCGCACAGGGCCGGGGTCAGGGTCAGGGCGAGGAACGCCGAGAACAGGATCGAGGTGGCCATGGACAGCGAGAACTGCTGGTAGATCACCCCCACCGAGCCGGGCATGAAGGCCATGGGGATGAACACCGCCACCAGCACCAGGGTGATGCCGATGATGGCCCCGGTGATCTGCTGCATCGCCTTGCGCGTGGCTTCCTTGGGCGACAGGCCTTCGGTGGCCATGATCCGCTCGACGTTCTCCACCACCACGATGGCATCGTCCACCAGGATGCCGATGGCCAGCACCATGCCGAACATGGTCAGCACGTTGATCGAGAACCCCAGGGCCAGCATGGTGGCGAAGGTGCCCATCAGGGCCACGGGCACCACCAGGGTGGGGATCAGGGTGTAGCGGATGTTCTGCAGGAACAGGAACATCACCAGGAACACCAGCACCATGGCTTCGGCCAGGGTGTAGAGCACCTTGGTGATCGAGACCTTGACGAAGGGCGAGGTGTCGTAGGGGATCTTGTATTCCACGCCGGCCGGGAAATAGCGCGACAGCTCGTCCATCTTGGCGCGGATCAGGGTCGCGGTATTCAACGCGTTGGCCCCGGGGGACAATTGCACGCCCACCGCGGTGGACGGCTTGCCGTTCAGGCGGGTGCCGTACTGGTATTCCTGGCTGCCGACTTCCACCCGGGCCACATCGCCGATGCGTACCGTGGAGCCGTCGGGGTTGGCCCGCAGGACGATATCGGCAAACTCTTCAGGGCTGGAAAGCTGGCCCTTGACCAGGATGGTCGCAGTGATTTCCTGGCTGGCGGGGTTGGGCAGGTCGCCGATGCTGCCGGCCGGAACCTGGGCGTTCTGCGCCGCCACCGCGGCGTTGACGTCGGCCGGGGTCAGGTTGAAACCGATCAGTTTCTGCGGGTCGAGCCAGATCCGCATGGCCCGCTCGGCACCGTACAACTGGGCCTTGCCGACGCCATCGAGGCGGCGGATCTCGTTCATCACGTTGCGCGCCAGGTAGTCGCTGAGGGCGACATCGTTCAGGCGGCCGTCACTGGAGGTCAGGGTGATCAGCAAGAGGAAGCCGGCGGAGACTTTCTCTACCTGCAGGCCCTGCTGGGTCACCGCCTGGGGCAGGCGCGGCTCCACCGCCTTGAGACGGTTCTGCACGTCCACCTGGGCCAGTTCCGGGTTGGTACCCGGCTGGAAGGTGGCGGTGATGGTGGCGCTGCCGAGGCTGCTCTGGGACGAGAAGTACAGCAGGTGGTCGGCACCGTTGAGCTCCTGCTCGATCAGGCTGACCACCGATTCGTCCAGGGTCTGCGCCGAGGCGCCCGGGTAGGCGGCGTAGATCTCGATCTGTGGCGGGGCCACGGTGGGGTATTGCGCCACCGGCAGTTGGGGGATCGCCAGGGCGCCGGCCAACAGGATGAAGAAGGCGACCACCCAGGCGAATACCGGGCGGTCAATAAAGAATTGCGGCATGTGTACTACCTACTGGCCAGGGTTCTGGACGTGCGCAAGGGGGCTGGCGTCGATTTCCACCGGCTCGCCGGGGCGGGCGTGTTGCAGGCCTTCGACAATCACCCGGTCACCGGGCTTGAGGCCCTCGGTGACGATCCAGCGATCGTTCTGCACTCCACCCAGTTGCACCGGGTGCTGCACCACGTTGTTTTGCGCATCCACCAGCAGCACCTGGGCGATGCCGGCGCTGTCGCGCTGGATGGCCCGCTGCGGCACGCTGATGCCTTGCTGGTTGACCGCCTGTTCCAGGCGCACGCGCACGAAACTGCCGGGCAGCAGGTCGAGGTCCGGGTTGGGGAACTCGCTGCGCAGGATGATCTGCCCGGTACTCGGGTCAACGCTGATATCGGCGAACAACAGCTTGCCCGGCAGCGGGTAGAGGCTGCCGTCGTCCTGGATCAGGGTCGCCTTGGCCTGGTCCTTGCCCACCTGCTGCAACTGGCCGGCGCGGAAGGCCCGGCGCAGGTCGTTGAGTTCACGGGTGGACTGGGTCAGGTCGGCGTGGATCGGGTCCAGTTGCTGGATCAGCGCCAGCGGCGTGGTCTCGTTCTGGCCCACCAGGGCGCCTTCGGTGACCAGGGCGCGGCCGACCCGGCCGGAAATCGGCGCGGTGACGGTGGCATAGCCGAGGTTGAGCTTGGCCCGCTGCACCGCGGCCTGGTTGGCGGCGACGTCGGCGCTGGCCTGGCGTGCCGCAGCCCGGGCATTGTCGTATTCCTGGCCGCTGATGGCCTGGTCGGCGACCAGCTTGGAATAGCGCTGCTCCTGCAACTGCGCCTGGAAGGCGGTGGCCTCGGCCTTGCGCAGGCTGGCCTGGGCGCTGTCCAGGTCAGCCTTGAACGGGGCCGGGTCGATGCGGAACAAGACCTCGCCCTGCTTGACGTCGGAGCCTTCGCGGAAGGTCCGTTGCAGCACCACCCCGGCTACCCGGGCGCGGACTTCGGCGATCCGTGGCGCGGCGATGCGCCCGCTCAGTTCGCTGGTGATGGACAGGGCCTGGCTCTGTACGGTTTCGATCCGTACCTTGGCCGGTGGCGGCGTCTGCTCGCCTTCGGTCTTGCCACACGCGCTCAGCGCCGCTGCCAGAACGACCAGGCAGAATGGCGCAAAGAGTTTATTCGACATGCTGATACCCCAATAATGACCTCGGCATGCTAAGGGCATGGGTCAAGGCCCGCTGTGAAGCTGTGTAGGTGCTGTGTGAAAAAGTGTGAAGCCTGCGCACCGGTGCGGCCAGGGTTGTATATCCTTGGCGCCTTGCTGGTTTTGCCCGGTGCCTTATAAAGAACGCCGGTATTCTGTATTTCTTCAATAAAGATCGCTCTCCATGCCCAATATTCTTCTTGTCGAAGACGACACCGCGCTGTCCGAACTGATCGCCAGCTACCTGGAACGCAATGGCTATCAGGTCAGCGTGATCAGCCGTGGTGACCAGGTGCGGGAGCGGGCCAAGGCCAGCCCGCCGGACCTGGTGATCCTCGACCTGATGCTGCCGGGCCTGGATGGCCTGCAAGTCTGCCGCCTGTTGCGCGCCGACTCGGCGACCCTGCCGATCCTGATGCTGACCGCGCGGGATGATAGCCATGATCAGGTGCTGGGTCTGGAAATGGGCGCCGACGACTATGTGACAAAACCTTGCGAACCGCGAGTGCTACTGGCCCGGGTCCGTACCCTGTTGCGCCGTAGCAGCCTCAGCGAGCCGCAGAGCGCCAGCGACCAGATCCTCATGGGCAACCTGTGCATCGACCTGTCGGAGCGCACCGTGACCTGGCGCGAGCAGTTGGTGGAGCTGTCCAGCGGCGAGTACAACCTGCTGGTGGTGCTGGCCCGGCATGCCGGTGAAGTGCTGAGCCGCGACCAGATCCTGCAGCGCCTGCGGGGCATCGAGTTCAACGGCACCGATCGTTCGGTGGACGTGGCGATCTCCAAGCTGCGGCGCAAGTTCGACGATCACGCCGGCGAGGCGCGCAAGATCAAGACCGTGTGGGGCAAGGGTTACCTGTTCAGCCGTTCCGAGTGGGAATGCTGATTCCATGCTGCGCATCCTGGTCCGTCTGTACCTGATCACCATCATTGCCTTCAGCGCCGCGATCTACCTGATCCCGGACCTGGTGATCAAGGTTTTCCACGAGCGTTTCCTGGACTACAACCTGGACCAGTCCCGGGGCCTGCAGAGCCTGATCGTCAAGCAGTTCCGCGCCTTGCCGGCGCAGCAGTGGCCGACCCTGGTCAAGGAGATGGACGAGGAGTTCCACCCGCTGCAGGTGGCCCTGGTGCGCATCGACGACCCGGATTTCAGCGATTACGAGCGCGAGCGCCTGCAACGCGGCGAGAAAGTGGTGCGCCTGGGCGATTGGGGCTGGCGCACCCTGGCGGTGTCGCCGCTGGATGAACAACTGGCGGTGAAGCTGGTGGTGCCGCCGGACCCGCTGGACGTCAACCTGCTGTACTGGAGCATCAATGTCCTGATCGTCGCCGTGCTGCTGGCCTGCCTGCTGCTCTGGGTGCGCCCGCACTGGCGTGACCTGGAGCGCCTCAAGCGCACCGCCGAACGCTTCGGCAAGGGCCATCTGGGCGAGCGCACCCAGCTGCCCGCCAGTTCCAACATCGGCAGCCTGGCCAATGTCTTCGACACCATGGCCGGGGATATCGAAAAACTCCTGAACCAGCAGCGTGACCTGCTCAACGCGGTGTCCCACGAACTGCGCACGCCCCTGACCCGGCTGGATTTCGGCCTGGCCCTGGCGCTCTCCGACGATTTGCCGGCGGCCAGCCGCGAGCGCCTGCAAGGGCTGGTGGCGCACATTCGCGAACTGGATGAACTGGTACTGGAGCTGCTGTCCTACAGCCGCCTGCAGAACCCGGCGTGCCTGCCGGAGCAGATCGAGGTGTCCCTGGACGAGTTCATCGACAGCATCCTGGGCAGTGTCGACGATGAGCTGGAGTCGGATATCGTCATCGACGTCCTGCTGCACGGTGCCCTGGAACGTTTCACCCTGGACCCGCGGCTGACCGCCCGGGCCTTGCAGAACCTGCTGCGCAATGCCACCCGTTATTGCGAGAAACGCATCCAGGTGGGGGTGCTGGTCAGCGACGACGGCTGCGAGATCTGGGTCGACGATGACGGCATCGGCATTCCCGACGACGAGCGCGAGCGGGTGTTCGAGCCGTTCTACCGCCTGGACCGCAGCCGCGACCGCGCCACCGGCGGCTTCGGCCTGGGCCTGGCGATCAGCCGCCGGGCCCTGGAAGCCCAGGACGGCACCCTGACCGTGGAAGCCTCGCCCCTGGGCGGCGCGCGTTTTCGCCTGAGCCTGCCGCCCCCGCCCAGGGCCTGAATCCGTAGGAGCCGGCTTGGCGGCGAAGAGGCCCCTGAGCCGAGCGCCCCTGCGGATAACGCCTTCGCTGGCAAGCCAGCTCCTGTAGCCTGCTCCTGCAACGGGGGGGCAACTGACAGGAGTTTCATGCTGTCTGTTGTCGGGCACGGTTTATCCTGTTCGTACTCACCCGCAATGAGGAGGTTCATCCATGAACGATCAGGCGATTCATCATGCTGCGGCCGACGGCTACCAACAGGCCGCCGATACCTATGTGCGGGGCCGGCCGGACTATCCGCCAGCCCTTGAGCCCTGGCTGCGGGAGACGCTGGGCCTCGGGCCGGGCAGGGTGGTGGACCTGGGCGCGGGCACCGGCAAGTTCACCGGCCGCTTGCTGGCCACGGGGGCCCAGGTGATCGCGGTGGAGCCGGTCGAGCAAATGCGCGCCAGGCTGGCGGCGGCCCAGCCCGAGGCCCAGGTACTGGAGGGCAGCGCCGAGGCGCTGCCGCTCAAGGATGCCTCGGTGGATGTGCTGGTCTGTGCCCAGGCCTTTCACTGGTTTGCCCACCGCGCGGCACTGGAGGAAATCCATCGCGTGCTCAAGCCCGGCGGCAAGCTGGCCCTGGTGTGGAACCTGCGGGATGCCCGGGTGCCCTGGGTGGCGCGCCTGGACGCCATCGTCAATGCCTTGCAGGCCGATACCCCGCGCTATTACACCGGTGCCTGGCGCCAGGCCTTTCCCCACCCGGGTTTCGGGCCCCTGCAGGAACAGCATTTCACCCAGGGCCACAGCGGCACGCCGGAGGACGTGATCTTCAACCGTGTGCGCTCCACCAGCTTCATCGCCGCCTTGCCCCAGGCCGAACGCGAGGCCGTGGACCGGCAGATCGCCGCCCTGATCGACAGCGAGCCGCAGCTGCGGGGCAAGGCCCAGGTCACCGTGCCTTACACGACCGCCGCTTTCTATTGCACCAGGCAAGGTTGAGCTCATCACCCCCACATCGCCCCCATGTAGGCGCTGGCTTGCCAGCGAAGGCGTTATCCGGACGGGGCTCGGCTCAGGGGCCTCTTCGCCGGCAAGCCGGCTCCCGCAGGGGCGGTGGCCAGTCCCGCTTTTGGCCGATGCGCTGCCTTACGGCCCGCCGCCGGCCCTTGCTATAGTTCGGCCCTCATTTTCTGCCCAGTAAAGGATCACTGCCATGTCCGAATACCAAGCCTTTCGCGTCGAACTCGCTGACAACATCGCCCATGTGCAGATCAACCGCCCGGAAAAGATCAACGCCATGAACGCCGCGTTCTGGAGCGAGATCGTCGAGATCTTCCGCTGGATCGACGACACCGACGCAGTGCGCGTGGTGGTGCTCAGCGGTGCCGGCAAGCATTTTTCTTCGGGCATCGACCTGATGATGCTGGCCGGGGTGGCCAACGAACTGGGCAAGGATGTGGGCCGCAACGCGCGCCTGCTGCGGCGCAAGATCTTCCAGCTGCAAGCCTCGTTTAACGCCGTGGACAACTGCCGCAAGCCGGTGCTGGCGGCGATCCAGGGCTATTGCCTGGGGGGCGCCATCGACCTGATCAGCGCCTGCGACATGCGTTACGCCGCGGACGATGCGCAATTCTCGATCAAGGAAATCGATATCGGCATGGCTGCGGATGTCGGCACACTGCAACGTTTGCCACGTATCATCGGCGACGGCATCCTGCGCGAGCTGGCCTACACTGGGCGCACCTTCGGTGCCGAGGAAGCACGCAGCATTGGCCTGGTCAACCGGACCTATAGCGATGCCGCAAGCCTGCTGGACGGGGTCATGGGAATTGCCCGGGAGATCGCCGCCAAGTCGCCGATCGCGGTCAGCGGCACCAAGGAAATGCTCAGCTACATGCGTGACCACCGTATTGATGACGGCCTGGAATATGTCGCCACCTGGAACGCTGCCATGTTGCAGTCCAACGACTTGCGCGTGGCCATCGCCGCCCATATGAGCAAACAGAAACCCGAATTTCTGGATTGATTGACGATGATTGAACGCTGGACCACCGCAGTACTCGACACCGACCTTCCCGGCGGCTGGGCCGTGGCCCGCGGCCCGGACGGCTTTCTCTACGACGACAACGGCGCGCTGTTCCCCCGGCACTGGCTCAAGGGCCAGGACCTGCCGCTGCTGGCGGAACACGGCATCGGCCATCTCGATGGCGAGCCGGTGTACCTGCTGGAACTGAGCGCCCGCGCCGAAGTGCCGGGCTGCGGCTGGAAAGGCCTGCGGGCCTTCATGCTGGAGGGCGATCACACCCTGTACAAGGTCCTGGGCTATGCCGCGCAGATCGGCACCTGGGCCCGGGAGCACCGGTACTGCGGCAGTTGCGGGCAGCCCATGGCCCAGGTGCCGGGGGAGCGGGCGATGTATTGCCAGCCTTGCGACCTGCGCAGCTACCCGCGCATTTCACCGAGCATGATCGTGCTGATCACCCGCGGTGACGAAATCCTCCTGGCTCGTTCGCCGCGCTTCGTCACCGGGGTCTACAGCACCCTGGCAGGCTTTGCCGAGCCGGGCGAGTCGGCGGAGGACTGCCTGATTCGCGAGGTGCGCGAAGAGGTGAGCATCGAAGTCAGGAACATCCAGTACGTAGGCAGCCAATGCTGGCCGTTCCCCCATTCGATGATGCTGGGCTTTCACGCCGAATACGCCGGCGGCGAGATCATTCCCCAGGAAGACGAGATCGAGGACGCCCAGTGGTTCAGCGTCCATGCGCTACCGCCGTTGCCGGCCTCGCGCTCGATTGCCCGCTACCTGATCGATCTCTATGTGGCGCGCCGCCTAGGCCACGCTGAACCAGTGCTGCCAGGCTAGGCGCACGGTCAGCCCGAGGACCACGGTGATGAACACCGGGCGAATGAACTTGGCACCACCGCTGATGGCGGTGCGTGCGCCGAAGAAGGCTCCGACCATCACCGATAGGCCCATGCACAGGCCGATGATCCAGTCCACCTGCCCGGAAAACACGAACACCGACAGCGCCGCGATGTTGCTGACGAAGTTCATGCTGCGGGCCACGCCGCTGGCCTTGACCAGGTCGATGGGGTAGAGCAGCAGGCTGCTCACGGTCCAGAACGCCCCGGTGCCGGGGCCGGCCACGCCGTCATAGAAGCCCAGGCTAAAGCCCTGGCTCGATTGCCACTTCTTCTTGATCGGTGCGTCGCTGTCCAGTGGCGCCTTGGGCGTGCCGCCGAACAGCAGGTACAGGCCGCAGGCGAAGACGATCACCGGCAGCATCTTGTTCAGCCATTCCGCCGGCAGGTAGTGAGCGACGATGGCCCCGGTCAGGGCGCCCACCAGGGTGCCGACAATGGCGTGGGTCCACTGCCTGGGGTGGAACAGCTTGCGCCGATAGAAGGTGAAACTGGCGGTGGCCGAGCCGAAGGTCGAGCTGAGTTTGTTGGTGCCCAGCACCAGGTGCGGCGGCAGGCCGGCGGTGAGCAGGGCCGGGGTGGTGAGCAGGCCGCCGCCGCCGGCAATGGCGTCGATGAAACCGGCGATGAAGGCCACGAGGGCGAGAATGGCGAGGGTGGTCAGGTCTACGCTGAGTTCGAAGGGCATGGGGTCGGCTTATTTCGGCGAGAAGCGCAAAGGGGGCTGCGCGAAAGTCCGCCATATTACCTGCAACCCAGCCCGCCGCGCGACCGCCTCGACCTTGGTCGGATGCCTCTCCCTGAACCGAGCGCCCGCCTGGATGACGCCTTCGCTGGCAAGCCAGCTCCTACGGGGCGGTGCGCCGAGATTTCGCTGCAGGAGCCGGCTTGGCGGCGAAGAGGCCGCTGGGCCGAGCGTTCGCCTGGATGACGCCTTCGCTGGCAGGCCAGCTCCTACGGGGGGCTGTGCCTGAGGTCAGCGCTGGGGGCCGTTGCCAATCTGCCAGACAAAGGGTGGCTCGCTGCCGTTGATCTTCCAGTCGCCGACGATCCGCGCCTTGTAGATCACCGGGTTGTGCGAAGACACGGTGCGCGCATTGCGCCAGTGCCGGTCCAGGGCCTTGCCCTGGCGAATGTCCGAAGCCCCCAGGGCATTGAACAGCTCGCTGGTGGCGCGCTGGACCAGTTCGGTGACCACCACCTGGGCCGTGGCCGATTCGATTTCCGCCGCCACATTGGCCGCGCGCTCCTGGGCCGGATCCCCGGCAAAGCGCGCCAGGTAGGCCTGTTGCGCAGGGGCTGCAGCACGCAGGGCGGCGGCTTCGGCGGCATACACCAGGGCCGCTATCTCGCCCACCACCTGCTGCACCTGGGCATCGGCGCTGGCCTGGGGCGCGTTGCCGTGGCTGTAGATGCGCTTGCGCACCCGCACTTCGTGGGCCACATCACGTAGCGCCGCGCGGCCGATGCCGGCCAGGGTCGCCAGCAGCACCAGCTGGTAGAAAGCGGTCTGGTATTTGAAGCGGGTTGCGAAGTCGATGATGTTCTCGGCGTCCACTTCAGCGTCCTGGAAGCGCGAGGTGCCGCTGCCGGTGGTGCGCTGGCCGAAGCCGTCCCAATCGTCGCTCTGCTCGATGCCCGGCTGGCGGGTGCGCACCGCGGCAATCACGTCGCCGCCGGTGTCCGTGCGCTGGGCATAGACATCGATCCAGTCAGAGAAAATGCTTCCGGTGCTGTAGAACTTTTCGCCGTTGAGGCGCCATTTTTCGCCATCCGGAGAGACTTTGGTGATGACCTGGCCGATGTCCACGGCGCCGATTTCGGTCCAGGCGCAGCCGACGATATCGCTTTCGACAAAGCGCTTGAACCACAGGTCCCGGCTCGGTCCGGGCGTGGCATTGAGCCGATCCTCGACAAAGGCAAAGTGCCCGCGCAGGGCCTGGGGCACGTTGGCGTCGGCCTCGGCCAGCTCGATCAGCAGCTGGAACAGCTGGGGCAGGGAAGCGCCGCCACCGCCATATTCCAGCGGCACCCGTACCGCGCCGAATCCGGATTCCTTGAGCCACTGGATGGGCTCGTAGGGCAGTTTGCGTTGCTGTTCCCGTTCCACCGCGCCACTGGCGATGCGCTGGAAGATCGGGCGAAAGCCTGCGGCCAGGGTCTCGTAGTCGACCCCCACGGACAGCGGATTGATTACCTGGTGTTCAGTCATGGTGTAGCTCCTGGGTTCGGCAGAAAAAAGCGCTGCAGGGTCCAGGCCGATTGCACACACCATGCCGAAGCCGCAAACGCCGGTTTGCCGGGGCAAGGGCTCCCGCAGAGCGCCTGCAACTGTTGCTCCGCCAACAGTTCATCAACAAAACAGCCCGTTTCCAGGGTTGGCCGGCCCCGCGCCGCCGCAGGCAGCGAGCCTCAGCCATTGCCCGGGAGAGGGCGTGCTTGAGGCTCCACACGGCGTCTGGCGGCCTACGCGCCGAGTGCTTCCAGGCCCTGGCACGCTTGCTGCTCTGCTCCGAGGTACTTTCCCAAGTCCCGAGGACCGAACCATGAGTCAGCAAGCCGTGAAATTTGCCTACTGGGTGCCCAACGTCAGCGGTGGGCTGGTGGTCAGCAAGATCGAGCAACGCACCCATTGGGGCATCGACTACAACCGCAAGCTGGCGCAGATCGCCGAGCAGGCCGGCTTCGAATACGCCCTGACCCAGATCCGCTTCACCGCCGGCTATGGCGCCGAGTACCAGCACGAGTCGGTGGCTTTCAGCCACGCACTGCTGGCGGCCACCGACAAGCTCAAGGTGATTGCGGCGATCCTGCCCGGGCCCTGGCAGCCGGCCCTGGCGGCCAAGCAACTGGCGACCATCGACCAACTGACCAATGGCCGTATTGCGGTGAACATCGTCAGCGGTTGGTTCAAGGGTGAGTTCCAGGCCATTGGCGAGCATTGGCTGGAGCACGACGAGCGCTATCGCCGGTCCGAGGAATTCATTCGCTGCCTGCGCGGGGTCTGGAGCCAGGATGCCTTCACCTTCAGGGGCGATTTCTATCGCTTCGACCACTACAGCCTCAAGCCCAAGCCCCTGGGCCAGCCGGAGATCTTCCAGGGCGGCAGCTCGCGGGCTGCCCGGGACATGGCGGCCCGGGTTTCGGACTGGTACTTCACCAACGGCAACAGTGTCGAGGGGATCAAGGCCCAGGTCGATGACATCCGCGCCAAGGCCGCGGCCAACCAGCACTCGGTGAAGATCGGAGTGAACGCCTTCGTGATCGCCCGGGACACCGAGGAGGAGGCGCGGGCGGTGTTGCAGCAAATCATCGATCAGGCCGACCCGGAGGCGGTGAATGCCTTCGGTGACGCCGCCCGGCAGGCCGGCAAGGCGTCCCCCGAAGGCGAGGGCAACTGGGCCAAGTCGAGTTTCGAGGACCTGGTGCAGTACAACGACGGGTTCAAGACCAACCTGATCGGCACGCCACAGCAGATTGCCCAGCGCATCGTGGAGTTGAAGGCGGTGGGTGTGGACCTGGTACTGGCCGGGTTCCTGCATTTCCAGGAAGAGGTGGAGTATTTCGGCCAGCGCGTGCTGCCCCTGGTACGCGAGCTGGAGGCCCGGGTGCGGTCCAAGCAACAGGAAGCCGCCGCCTGAAGCCGCCCCTTGCCGGCGAATGGGCCTCGCAGCCTTGTGCCGGGCTTGAGGGCGCTTTCGCTGGCAAGCCAGCTCCTACAAGGGCGGAGGCGGTGGTGATTACAGGCCCAGTTCGCTCAGGCCCGGGTGATCGTCGGGCCGGCGGCCCAGGGGCCAGTGGAACTTGCGCTCCTGGGCCTTGATCGGCATGTCGTTGATGCAGGCAAAGCGCCGGGCCATCAAACCCTGTTCGTCAAACTCCCAGTTTTCGTTGCCGTAGGAACGGAACCAGTTGCCCGAGTCGTCGTGCCATTCGTAGGCGTAGCGCACGGCAATACGGTTGTCGGTAAAGGCCCACAGTTCCTTGATCAGGCGGTAATCCAGTTCCTTGGCCCATTTGCGGGTCAGGAACGCCTTGGCCTCTTCGCGGTTGTGGGCGAACTCGGCGCGGTTGCGCCATTGGGTATCCAGGGTATAGGCCAGGGATACCCGCTCCGGGTCCCGGGAGTTCCAGCCATCTTCGGCCAGGCGGATCTTTTCAATCGCCGACTCGCGAGTGAAAGGCGGAAGGGGCGGGCGCACTTGAGCGTTAGACGACATGATCTGTCTCCAATGAAAGTTGCTGTTCAAACAAAGAGGCTGCTCTTGTTTAAAACAATCAGAGGTCCAATAACTTTCGCGCCATGCATTGCGCATTATCAGCAGCACTGTGATTGCCCATCACAAGGGCAACGGTAATGGCGCCATCGATCAGGATCAGCAGTTGCGCTGCCAGTTCCTCAGGATGTTGCACGCCATGTTCCTGGCAAAGCTCGGTCACGTAGTCGAGCAGGTTCTGCTTGTGCCGTTTTGCTACTTGGCGCACCGGGTCTTGCGGGTCGCCGGTTTCGCCACTGGTGTTGATAAAGGCGCAGCCGCGAAAACCGGGGGTTGCGAACCAGTCCTTGAGCACGTCGAACAGCGCCAGCAGGCGCAGGGCCGGGGTCGCGGCCTGGTTCACCGTGCTGCAGAACCAGTGCATCCAGCGCTGATCGCGACGCTCCAGGGCGGCCACCACCAGCTCGTCCTTGTTGGTGAAATAGCGGTAGACGCTCTTGCGCGAGACGCCGGCGGTCTTCACCAGAAGATCCATGCCGGTGGCGGCAATGCCGTTCTGGTAGATCAGTTTCTCGGTGACATCGAGGATGATGTCTCGGGTTTCAGAGTGCATGATTTCGTTCATGTGGCGAACAGTAGAACGATCGTTCTCCTTGGTCAATTATATTTTTTGTTTTTCTTCGAAACTGGCCATTACCCTTTGTAGGAGCTGGCTTGCCAGCGAAGGTTTCATTGCGCCTTGCGCAGGGCTGGGGGCCCATTCGCCGGCAAGCCGGCTCCTGCGCACAGCGGGCGGGTGCTTTGCTGAGGGAGGGCGTTATACATGCCAGGCAGGGGACTCCGGCCGGTCCATGGTGTAAGCTCTTGCGCTCTTTGGATTTGAGCCACTGCGAGCCCTAATGCCGTCGCTTTTCAAACGTTCCCTGCTGCCCAAGCTGCGCAGCTTCCCACTGGCCGCCGAGGCTTTCACCACGCTGACCGGCGCCGCGCAGTTTCGCCGCACGCTGCTGGAGCAGATTGCCCAGGCACGCCGGCGCATCTATATCGTCGCGCTGTACCTGCAACAGGATGAAGCCGGCCAGGAAATCCTCGATGCCCTGCACGCCGCCAAGGCCGCCCGCCCCGAGCTGGAAGTGGTGGTCGTGGTTGACTGGCTGCGGGCCCAGCGCGGCCTGATCGGTGCCGGCAAGCAGCCGGGCAACTCGGCCTGGTACCAGCAAATGACCCGCACTCACGCCAGCGAAGTGCCGATCTACGGCGTGCCGGTTCAGACCCGCGAGCTGTTCGGGGTGCTGCACCTCAAGGGTTTCGTCATCGACGACTGCGTGCTCTACAGCGGCGCCAGCCTGAACAACGTGTACCTGCACAAGTTCGACAAGTACCGCTTCGACCGTTACCACCTGCTGCACAACCAGGCGCTGGCCGACTCTATGCACCACCTGGTGCAGCACGGCCTGGTGGAGTCGCGGGCAGTGCACCGCCTGGACCTGCCGAACCTGCCCACCACCCGCAGCCTGCGCAACGACATCGGCGATCTGCGCAGCCGCCTCAAGCACGCCACCTACGACACCACTGCCGGTGGCCTGGACAAGAGCGGGCTGTCGGTCAGCCCGTTGCTCGGGGTGGGCAAGGGCAACCCGTTGAACCGGGTGATCTGCGAGCTGATTGCCGGCGCCCAGCGCCAGCTGACCATCTGCACCCCGTATTTCAACCTGCCGCTGCCGGTGACCCGGGAGATCAACCGGGCCCTGGAGCGCGGGGTGAAGATCGACATTATCGTCGGCGACAAGACCGCCAACGACTTCTATATCCCGCCCAGCGAGCCGTTCAAGGTGATCGCCGCGCTGCCTTATCTGTATGAAATCAGCCTGCGGCGTTTTGCCAAGCGGCATCAGAAAGTGATCGACAACGGCCAGTTGAACCTGCACCTGTGGCGTGACGGTGACAACACCTACCACCTCAAGGGCATGTGGGTCGATGAGCGCTATACCTTGCTCACCGGCAACAACCTCAACCCGCGGGCCTTCCGCCTGGACCTGGAAAACGCCCTGTTGCTGGACGACCCCAAGGGCGAGCTGCTGCAGGCGCGCAACGCCGAACAGGCCGAGATCTATCGCCACACCCGCCGTATCGAGCACTTTCAGTACCTGGACAGCCTGGTGGACTACCCCGAGGCCGTGGGCAAGTTCCTGCGCCGGGTCAGCCGCGTGCGCATCGAGCGCTTGCTCTACCGCATGCTTTAACCCGTAGCCGCTGCCGAGGTCCACAGGACCTTCAGTAATCTCAAGAGCGGCGTCTGCTTCGCAGCCGTTCGCAGCCTGCGGCAGCGGCTACAAAAACAGCGCAGTACCTGTAGCCGCTGCCGAGCCTGCGAGGCTGCGCAAAGGTCCGCAGGGCCTTCAGCAACCTCAAGAGCGGCGTCTGCTTCGCAGCCGTTCGCAGCCTGCAGCAGCGGCTACAGGTCTTTGGGCTGCGGGGCGGGCCAGATCGCGATCAGTATCAGCAGCACCGCCGCCAGCAGGTAGGGCAGGCGCGGTTCGATAGCGTAGATCAGGCTGCCGGCCATGGGCCCGATGACCACGCCCAGGCCCTGGGCGGCGCCGATGCTGCCGGCAGTCGCGCCCTGTTCCGAGGCCTCTACGGCATTCGCCGCCAGGGCCGAGAACGACGGAAACACCCCACCCATGCCTGCCGCCGATACAAAGAACGCCAGCCACAAGCCCCAGGCGCTGTCCACCAGCATGCTGCCGGCATAACCCAGCGCGGACAGCAGGGCGCCGTAGCGGATCATCCGCAGCGGCGGCCATTCCAGCTTGCGCACCACCAACTGCGCGCAGATCAGCGCCACGCCGACCATGGCCAGGGCCACCCCGGCCGTCTGGGCGGCATCGGCGGGGCTCATGTGCAGCCGGTCCAGGGCATAGAAGCTGACGGTGATCTGGGCCACCGACACACAGAGCATGGCGACAAAGGCCACCACCATGGGCCGGCGCAGTCGCGGGTCACCCAGGCGTACCCGGGTCGGCGCCTGGGCCAGGTGCAGTTCCTGGCGCGGCAGTTGGTAGCGCAGCACCAGGAATGCCAGCAACGGCAGCACCGCCATGGCGTAGAACGGCAGGCTCAGGCTGTAGCGCGCCAGCAGCGCGGCCACCGCCGGGCCCAGCACCAGGCCCACGGCGTTGGCGGCGCCCAGGGTGGCCATGGCACGGGCGCGGTGCTGAGGTTCGACGTTATCGGCGATCAGGGCGAAGCCGCCCACCGGGATCGCCGCGTAGAAGGCGCCGATCAGGCCGCGGCCGAGCATCAGGCCGAGAAAGGCCATGGCGACGCTGGGCAGCGACTGCAGCGACAGGTCGATGAACAGGCACAAGGCCCAGTAGGCGAGGGTGAAGCCGGCGGTGCCCAGCAGCAGCACACGGCGCCGGCCGAAGCGGTCGCTGGCCTGGCCCCAGGGGCGCGCCAGGAGCATCCAGATCACCCCGGAAACGGTGACGGCCGCGCCGGCGTGCCAGGTTTCCAGGTGCAGGGCCCGGGAGATCGGGCCGATCAGCGAGACGAAGGCCATCATCGACATGGTGCAGGCCATATAGGCGGCCATCAGTGGAATCAGCGAGAAGGGTCTGACGGTCAGCGGCGCGCTGGCGGCTGTGGAGCGAGGCATGAAGGGTCTTCCATGAAAGTCGATGAGCCGTGAACGTTAACGGGATAACGTGTCACAGCCCAGGCTTATCTGCATTCGTGATGATGTTGCCGGCGAAGAGGGCCTTGAGTCGGGCGTTGTGCCCAGGGCCGCTTTCGCTGGCAAGCCAGCTCCTACGGGGGTAGCGGGGTGCTGTTCTGCCTGTGTAGGAGCCGGCTTGCCGGCGAAGGGGCCTTGAGGCGGGCGTTGTGCCTAGGGCTGCTTTCGCTGGCAAGCCAGCTCCTACGGGGGGCGGGGTGCTGTTCTGCCTGTGTAGGAGCCGGCTTGCCGGCGAAGGGGCCTTGAGGCGGGGGTTGTACCCAGGGCCGCTTTCGCTGGCAAGCCAGCTCCTACAGGGAGGATGGCGTGTTGGGTTCCGGGCTCAGTTCAGGCCCAGTTTGCCGCGCAGGGTGGAGAGATCTTCGGCCAGGGCATTGACCGGGCCTACCAGGGCCTTGCGGTCGTTTTCCTTGACCTTGTCGTAGGTCATGAAGCCGCCGTCGGGGGTTTTGTACTTGGCCAGGATCTTGTTCACCGTGGCGAAGTTCTTGTCCACCTTGGCGACAAAGGCCTTGTCCTGCTTCTCGATCTGCGGACGGAACAGGTCGACGATTTTCTTCGCCCCGTCGATGTTGCCCTGGAAGTCGTAGAGGTCGGTATGGCTGTAGCGGTCTTCTTCACCGGAGATCTTGGTTGCGGCCACTTCTTCCAGCAGCGCGGCGGCGCCACCCACGACTTTTTCCGGTGGGAAGGTCAGGCCGGCGACGCGGGTCTGCAGGTCCTTGACGTCCTTGTTCAGGCCGTCGGCCAGCTCGCCCAGGCCTTCGGTGCTGTTTTCCGAGAACAGCGAGTATTCCAGGCGGTGGAAGCCGGTGAAGTCTTCGGCCTTGACGCCTTTCTCGTGGTCGTCGACCCGGGAGTCGATGGACGCGTCCAGGTCACTGAAGAGCTCGGCGATCGGTTCGATCGACTCGTAGTAGACCCGGGTCGGCGCGTAGAGCTTCTTGGCGGCGGCCAGGTCGCCCTTTTTCACCGCATCGGTGAACTGCTGGGTGTGGCTGGCCAGTTCGTCGAGCTGCTCGGTGACGTAGATCTTGTAGTCGGAGATCGGCCCCACCAGCTCCAGGGGCGCAGTTGCGGCGAACGCCGAAAGCGGCGCGTGGAGCAAGCCAAGGGTCAGCAACACAGCGAGAGGCGACTTTTTCATGGGACTTTTCCGTGGGGGTTGTTGTGTCATGGGTGTCAGGCAGTGCTTTTAGGCCGGGTGGCATCGAGCAGCGAACGCCCGATGAAATCCTCTTCGCCGGTGACCCCCGGCAAGGTGAAGAAGTAACCGCCGCCAGTGGGCTTGAGGTACTCCTCCAGGGGTTCGCCGTTCAGACGGGTCTGTACGGCGATGAAGCCTTTCTCCAGGTCGGCCTGGTAGCAGATGAACAGCAGGCCCATGTCCAGCTGGCCGTTCTTGTTGACCCCGTTGGAGTAGTTGAACGGCCGGCGCAGGATCAGGTTCTGCTGGCTCTGGGCAGTGCGCGGGTTGGCCAGGCGGATGTGGGCGTCGAGCTTGGTGACCTTGCCATGGGGGTCCCGGGCGTAGTCGGGCACCTGGCTTTCCTTCTGGCCGTCCATGGGCGCGCCACTGGTCTTGATCCGGCCGATGATGCTTTCCTGCTCCTGCAGCGGGGTGCGGTCCCAGCGTTCGACGAAGTTGCGGATGATCCGCACTGCCTGGTAGCTGCCATGGGCTGCCCAGGCCGGTTCGTCACTGCCGGGCTGGACCCAGACGATCTGCTGCATGGCCTTCGGGTCGTTGGAGTCGGGGTTGGCCGAGCCATCGCGAAAGCCCAGGAAATTGCGCGCACTCTGCGCCGGCTCGCCGGGCTTGGCCGGGGCCTGGGGCGGTACGCTGCCTTCCTGTTTCCAGCGCACCAGCAGCAGGTCGGGCAGGTTCTTCACGATGTCGCGCAGGGCGTGGATGTTGGTGTCGGCGGTGTTGGAGCAGAACTGCAGGCTCAGGTCGCCGTGGCAGCAGGCGGGCTCCAGGGCATCGTTGGGGAAGCCCACCATGCGGATCAGGCGCTTGGGCTTGGCCGCCTCCAGGCCGAAGCGCTCGTCGAACAGCGATTCGCCCACCGAGACGGTGATGGTCAGGTTGTCCGGGGTCACCACCGGGCCGAGGATGCCGGAATCCAGGGGCGGCAGCTTCGGGTCCACCTGGGCCACCGGGCCACCGCGCATGAGAAAGGCAATGCGTTGGTCGAGGGTGCGAAACAGCCGTTCCAGGTCGTCGCGGTCGCTGGCCAGCACATCGAAGGACACCAGCATGCCCGCGGCCGGGCGCGGGGTGACGATGCCGCTCTGATGCTGGCCATGGAAGTCGTGGCGGTCCTGGGTCTTGTCGCTGCTGGGGGCTTCGGTGACCTGGGCGGGCGCGGCGGCCATGGCCGGGCAACTCAGGCCGCTGCCGGCCAGGGCCACGCCGGCGGCGCCCATGCCCAGCAGCACGCGCCGACGCTGGGCGGAAAAAGACGGATTGGGCTGATCTGAATCGTTCATTGAAAACTCGTCTTGTTACAGGCCGGAAAGGCCAAGTGCGGGATCAATAGCGTCGAGGGCGTCGGCCAGGGCCTTGGCTTTGTCGGCGATCTCTTTGCGCTGCCGGGCGTCGACCTGGTCGTAGGCCACATAGCCGAAGCCGTCGCGCAGGCTGGCCAGGCGAGTGGCCAGGGCATCGGCGGCGCTGTCCACCTGGGGCAGCAATTGGGCCGCGGACTTGGCCAGCAGCGGCCGCAGCAGGTCGATGACCTTGCGCGTGGTTTCCAGGTTGGCGGCAAAGCCGTTGAGGTCGCTGTGGCTGTAGCGTTCCTCTTCACCGCTGCTGGCCCGCAGGTCGGCCAGGCTGCGCATGTTGCGTGCGACGATGCTCACCAATTGCTCCGGTGGCAGGGTCTGGGCCAGCAACTGTTCCTTGAGGCTGACCACGTCGCTGGACAGGCGCTGAGCTACGGGAGCCAGGCCTGCCAGGTCATTTTTCTGGAACAGGCCGTATTCCAGGCGGTGGAAACCGCTGAAGCCCGGATCCTGTTCGCGCTGTTCGAAATAATCGGCGCGGGCGTTGATGGTGTTGTCCAGCTCGGCCAGGCGCTGGGCCGCCGGGGCCAGGCGCTGATAGGCTGCGCGGGCCGGCAGGTACAGCGCCTGGGCCTGTTTCAGGTCGCCGGCGTCTATGGCCTGCTGCAAGGCGTTCACTGCCTTGACCAGGGCACTGCCCTGGGTGCTGAGGTAGACCCGGAACTCCGACAGCGGGCCGATAAAGGCCACCATCGACGGCCGCGCCTTGGCCTGGGCGTCGGACTCGGCGGTCGGGGTCACGTGCAGGGTGCCGCGGGGGTTGCTCAAAAGCCCGCAGGTGATGGCGTAGTCCCCTGGCTGCAGGTTGGCGTTGATCACCTGGCTCAGGCCCGGGGCGATGTTTTCCCGTTCCTCCACCACCAGCACGCCGTCGAGAATTTCCCACTCCACGGCGCGATCCGAACGGTTGACGATGCGGAAGCTGGCGCGCCCGGCCGGGACTGTCAGCGCGTTGGGTTCACAACTCTTGGGGTGGATGGTCACGGTGATCTCGCCCTGGTGGGCCTGGCGCTTGCTGGCGGCCAGTTGCGAGGCGTAGTAGAACAGCCCGCCGGCGGCGATCATGACGATCACCGAACCGGCAACCGCCCAGCGCAGAGCGCGGGGAGGCGAGGCCTGGGGAGAGGCTTGCTGGGTCATGGGGAGCCTTACTGACTGGAAACGGAAGACGTTGAGCCGGGCGCCTTGGCTGGGGCGCCGCCGGGCAGGAAGAACAGCACCAGGGTCACGGCCAGGTACAGCACATAGGCGCCGAGGGTGCTGATGGTGGGGGCGTCCTGGTAGCCGAACATGCCGGCCAGTACCGAACCCACCGGGCCATCCATGGGCAGGCTGGCGCTGAAGTCGAAGAGTACGGTCTGCAGGTGGTTCCAGACCCCGGCTTCATGCAGGGCCTGCACCGAATTGGCGAGGATGCCGGCGGCCACCACCAGGATGAACAGCCCGGTCCAGCGAAAGAAGGCGCCAAGGTTCAGGCGCATGCTGCCGGTGTAGATCAGGAAGCCGACGATGATCGCTGAGATCAGGCCCAGCAGGGCGCCTATGGGCGCGCCCGGGCCTTCGCTCTGCTGGAACACCGCCAGCAGGAAGAACACGGTTTCCAGGCCTTCGCGGGCCACGGCGAAGAACACCATGGCGATCAGCGCCGTGACCTGGTGCTTGGAGCCGGCCAGGGCGTGGTCCAGGGAGACATGCAGGGAATGTTTGATCGAACGCGCCACCTTGCGCATCCAGAACACCATGGAACTGAGGATGCCCACGGCCACCAGGCCGACGATGCCTTCGAAGAGTTCCTGCTGCTTCTGCGGGAATTCGGCGCTCATCAGTTCCAGGCCACCGCCCACCAGCAGGGCCAGGGCCGCGGCGAGGAAGACCCCGATCCACACGGCGGGCATCCACTGGCCACGGCCAGTCTGTTTCAGATAGCTGGCGATGATGCCAACGATAAGCGCGGCTTCAATCCCTTCGCGCAACATGATCAGAAATGGAACGAGCATTCAGCACCGGTGGGCAAATAGGCTAGGGGGTAATTTGTAACATAATGATACTCATTGCTAAATGAAGATTATTGACAACTGCTGAACGGAAGCTGAACGGGTCTCGTTTACCAAGCCTGGACCGGTTTGTTGGCTCTTGCGGGCGATTGTTCCTGGCGCCGGGCGTGGGGGCGCCTTCGCTGGCAAGCCAGCTCCTACAGCTGGTGTGATATTGGGGGCTCTTGTAGGAGCCGGCTTGCCGGCGAAGAGGCCCTTGAGCGCTGCGCCGGGCGTGGGTACTCAGCCGAGGTTCTGTTCGGTCAGGCGTTGCACCGCCAGGCGGCGGTAGTGGGAGGGGGTCATGCCCTTGAGCTGCTGGAAGCGCCGGTTGAAGTTGGAAATGTTGTTGAAGCCCGACTCGAAGCACACATCGGTCACCGGTTTGTCGCCGTCGGCCAGCAGTTCACAGGACTTGCTGATGCGCAGCCGGTTGACGAACTCGACGAAGCAGCGCCCCGTGGCCTGCTTGAACACCCGGGAAAAATAGCTGGGCTTCATGCCCAGGTAGTCGGCCACTTCCTCCAGGGGCAACTCCCGGGCGTAGTGGGCAAAGATGTAGTCCACCGCGCGGTTGGTGCGGTCGACGCTGTGTTCGTCCGCCAGTTGCACGCTGGTGGCGCCGGACAGCAACTGGTAGTCGTCGCAGGCCGCCAGCAGCTCCATGAGGATGAGGAAGTGGCCAAGGCGGGTGATACCGCTGGAGTCGGCGATGCGCTGCATCAGTGGCAGGGCCTGGGCGATGGTTTGCGGGCAGCGGAACTCGATGCCGTACTGCGCCCGCTCCAGCAGCGGGCTGAGGTTCTTCAGCTCGGCGAACACCTGGCTGCCACTGTCGAACAGCTCATCGGTGAAGTTCACCAGCATGTCGCGCTTGGCCACCACTTCGTCCTCGGCCACCTGGCTGATCCAGTTGTGGGGCAGGTTGGGGCCGGTGAGAAACAGCGTCTGCGGGTAGAAGTTGCCGATGTAGTCGCCGATGAACACCTTGCCGGAGCTGGCGACGATCAGGTGCAGCTCGTATTCCTTGTGGAAATGCCAGCGCACCAGAGGGCAGGGGAAGCCGTGCTGGCGATAGATGATGGACAGGCCGTTGTGGTCGTCCATCAACTCATAGGAGGGGTCGGTGATCTTGCCGGGTCGGCTCATGGCGCGGGCCTGTTCTTGTTGTAGGCCCGGCTGATAATGCCTCGTGGCCCGCTCGCGCACCAGAGAAGGCGTTCTCAGGGTTGGCGCCCTGTTCGCCGGCAAGCCGGCTCCTACAAGAACACCGCCGACATCACGCCAGCTGCAGGAGCTGGCTTGCCAGCGAAGGCGGCCTCACGTTCGGCGCAAATCCCAGGGCCTGTTCGCCGGCAAGCGCACCGCCGGCAGTGCGCCAGCGAAGAAGGGTCAGGAGGCCGGGCGGTTTTTCGCTTCGATCCACTGCGCCATGTACTGGGTGCTCTTGTGATGGTGGTGACGCAGCATGGCGCCAGTGAAGTTGTCCCGGCGCAGTCGCTCCAGGTGCTGGCGGCAGTGTTGCAGGCGCTGGATCAGCGCCGGGCCGTGGACTTGCTGGCGGTAGCGCGCTTCGAGCAACTGCCGGCCATCCGCCTGGGCCTGCTCCCACAGCTGCCGGTCCTGATAGAGGCGCACCGCGGCCGCCGCCAGGCCACTGGCGGATTCAGCCACCGCCCCCGGCCATGGCAGGCCGTCCTGGGACATGGATTCGCTGCCCACCGGGGTGGTGACGCTGGGCGTGCCGCAAAGCATGGCATCGAGCAGCTTGCCCTTGATCCCGGCGCCGAAACGCAGGGGCGCCAGGCAGATCCGCGCTGCACTCATCACCTGCAGCGCATCCTCGGCCCAGTTCATGATGTGAAAGCCCTGGGCCGGGTTGTGCAGCGCCGCGGCCTTGGGCGGGGTGTAGGCGCCGTACAGGTGCAATTGCGCGCCGGGCAATTGCTGGCGGATCAGCGGCCATACGCGGTTCTTCATCCACAGCACGGCGTCCCAGTTCGGCGCATGGCGAAAGTTGCCGATGCTCAGCAAGTGCGCCCGCTGCTCGAAGGGAGCAAAGCCCTGCGGCAGTTGCTCGAGCATCAGCGGGCACCAGTGCAGCAGGGCCGGCGGCAAGTGGAACTGCTGCACCAGCAGCTCGATTTCCACCTCGGAGATCATCAGGCTCAGGTCGCAGCGATAGATGGCGGCGATCTCACGCTTGGCCAGGTCGGTGACGGACATGTGCTGGAATTCCTGCTCCGGCGCCTGGGCGAACAGCGGGCTGAAGTCGTCTTCCTCGGTGCCCTCCTTGAGAACATCCTTGAGGCGCTGGTGCCGGGCATGACGCAGGCATTGCAGGTCGGAGGTCTCCAGCACCCGCAGGGCATTCGGGCAATGCTGCTCCACCCGCCAGCCGAACTGTTCCTCCATCATGAACTGGTCGAACAGCACGATATCCGGTGCCAGCTCGGCGACGAAACGGTCAAAGCTGGCGTTGTTGAGTTCGATCGGGCATTCACGAATGCCCAGGGCCGTCAGGTCTTCCTTGTGTTCGCCCTCGTTGGCCGGGCTGCTGAAGGTCAGCTCCCAGCCCTGGTCGAGGAAGCTCTGGAGGATCTGCATCATGTGCCCGCCGGCGGCGGAGGAGCGGGGTTCGGGCCAGACGTAACCAATGATCAGGACTTTGGTTGCGGCGGTGGGACTCATGAGCGGGCATTCCTGGCAGGCGGGGGGCAAAAAAGGCCGCCATTAAACCACAGCGCGCCAGCGCCCGAGCAGGCTGCCTGCCCTCAGCCGAGAATGCTGCGCACCTTGTCGCGCAGTTGGTCGATGGAGAACGGCTTGCCGATGACCGACATGCCGGCCGGCACCTCGATGGACTCGGCGTAACCACTGGCGAACAGCACCGGCAACTGCGGCCGCAGGGTGCGGGCACGCTCCGCCAGCTCGCGGCCGTTCATCCCGGGCAGGCCGACATCGGTCATCAGCAGGTCGATATGTTGCCCGGCGTCCTCCAGCAGGCTCAGGGCCGCTTCGCTGCCGTCGGCCTCCAGCACGCTGAACTCCAGTTCTTCAAGGACATCGACAATCAGCATGCGCACGATGGCATCGTCTTCGACGACTAGGATGGTGGAGGCGCTGGCGGGCATAGGGACACTCTCAAGAAATGAATTCGGCGGGGCAGTGCGGCAGGCAGCCCTGTGCATCAGTAAGTGCCGGCTTGCCACAAGTTCCCGAAGCTGTACAAAAAAATCCCCTTGTACAAGCGTCGGCAAGAATAACCGCTTCCTTTGTCCCACGGCAGGACAAATCGCAAGCGAGCGCTACCTTGGTTATAAAAAATAGCTGTCCTGGCTGAATGTGGGGCAAACTTCGTTTTTTTTCACCAGCGCCAAGGCCCATCAAATGATTCGTCCGTCCTCGGTTGATGAACAGAGTTTCCGCAAGCTGCTGACCCGCAACATCAGCCTGCCGCTGGGTGTCGGTGTACTCAGCGCGATTTTTTTCGTGTCCCTGATCACCTACCTGCTCTCGGTCATCCAGTGGGTGCAGCACACTGATCGAGTGATCAACAACCTCAACGAGTCGGCGCGCCTGACCATCGACCTGGAAACCGGCATGCGCGGCTTCCTGATCACTGGCGACGAGCACTTTCTGGACCCCTACGAAGTGGCCAAGCCGCGCATCGTCAGCGAACTGCGCAGCTTGCAGGAGCTGGTGGGGGACAACCCGCAGCAGGTGGACCGGCTCAAGCGCCTGGAAGCCCTGCAGGTGGAGTGGAACAACTTTGCCCAGGGCATGATCGACCTGCGCCGCCAGAGCGGTGATTACCGCGGGGCGGTGCAGGCCGGGCGTGGCAAGCGCCTGACTGACGAGATCCGCAAGGAATACGACGACGCGGTGGCCATGGAGCAGCAGTTGCGCCTGGAGCGTAACGAGAACGTTACCCGCACCACCATTTTCAGCGTGGTGCTGTACCTGCTGTTCGTGGTGGGCATCAGCGCGCTGCTGGCCTACATCGGCCGTCGTGACCTGCTGGCACTGTCCAAGAGCTACAGCGACAACCTCGAAGCCCAGGAAAAGAGCGCCCAGCGCCTGGAGCAGCAGGCCTGGCTGCGCAACGGCCAGACCGAACTGGCCGAGCAGATGCTCGGCCAGCTGAGTCTGAACCTGTTGGGGCGCAACATCCTGCAATTCTGCGCCCAGTACCTGGGCACACCGGTGGCGGCGCTCTATGTGCGCGAGGAGCACGGTGGCCTCAGGCGCGTGGCGTCCTATGGTTTCTCCCGGGAACAGGAAGCCCAGGAACAGTCGCTGTACAGTGACGAAGGGCTGGTGGGGCAGGCCGCGCAGCACAAGCGCCTGATCCGTCTGGACGAGGTGCCTGCCGATTACTTCAAGGTCAGCTCCGGCCTGGGCGATGGTTCGCCGCGCAGCGTGCTGGTGGTGCCGACCCGTGACGACGACCGGGTCAACGGGGTGATCGAGCTGGGCTTCCTGCGGGCCTTGAGCGAGCGCGACGTCGAGCTGCTGGAACTGATTGCCGGCAATATCGGCACCTCCATCGAGGCCGCGCGTTATCGCCAGCGCCTGCAGGAAGTGCTGGCCGAAACCCAGCAGCTCAACGAAGAGCTGCAAGTGCAGCAAGAAGAGCTCAAGACCGCCAACGAGGAGCTGGAAGAGCAGTCGCGGATCCTCAAGGAATCCCAGGTGCACCTGGAAACCCAGCAGGTGGAGCTGGAGCAGACCAACGAGCAACTGGCGGAGCAGGCGCAGATCCTGGCCGATCAGCGCGACGCCATGGACCGCAAGAACAACGAGCTCAACGAGGCCCAGACCCAGCTCGAGGAGCGCGCCGAAGAGTTGCAGCGCTCCAGCAAGTACAAGTCCGAGTTCCTTGCCAACATGTCCCACGAGCTGCGCACGCCGCTCAACAGCTCACTGATCCTGGCCAAGCTGCTGGCGGAAAACCCCCAGGAAAACCTCAGCCCCGAGCAGGTCAAGTTCGCCGAGTCGATCTATTCCGCGGGCAATGACCTGCTGAACCTGATCAACGACATCCTCGACATCTCCAAGGTCGAGGCCGGCAAGCTCGAAGTGCGCCCGGAGAACGCCAGCGTGCCGCGCCTGGTGGACGGGCTGCGCAGCCTGTTCCAGCCGCTGACCCAGGACAAGGGCCTGGAGTTCAAGGTGGAGCTGCAACCGGGAGCGCCGCAGATGCTGTTCACCGACCGCCAGCGGGTCGAGCAGATTCTCAAGAACCTGCTGTCCAATGCGGTCAAGTTCACCGAGAAGGGCCAGGTGAGCCTCACGGTGTCCGCTCAGCCGGGGGCCGGTATCGCCTTTGCCGTGCGGGATTCGGGGATCGGCATTGCCCAGGATCAGCAGGAAAGCATCTTCGAGGCCTTCCGCCAGGCCGATGGCACCACCAACCGGCGTTATGGCGGCACCGGCCTGGGGCTGTCGATCTCCCGGGATCTGGCGACCCTGCTCGGTGGCTCCATCAGCGTCAGCAGCGAACCCGGCCGCGGCAGTATCTTCACCCTGGTGCTGCCAGAGCAGTACCAGGAGGCCGCCGAGCCGCTGGTGGCGCCGCCGGCCCCAGTCGCGCCCGTGGCCGCGCCTCAGCCTGCCAGCCTGCCGCAGCCGGTGGCCGAGGCCCCGGGGGTGGACATTCCGCGCTTCGCCGATGACCGCGACAAGGCGCCGTTCAGCAGTCGTTGCATCCTGGTGGTGGAAGACGAGGCGAACTTTGCCCACATCCTCTTCGACCTGGCCCACGAGCTGGGTTACCACTGCCTGGTGGCCCACGGCGCCGACGAAGGCTACAGCCTGGCTGCCCAGTTCATCCCGGACGCCATCCTGCTGGACATGCGCCTGCCGGACCACTCCGGCCTGACCGTGTTGCAGCGCCTCAAGGAGAACGCCCAGACCCGGCACATCCCGGTGCACGTGATTTCGGTGGAAGACCGGGTGGAAGCGGCCATGCACATGGGCGCCGTGGGCTATGCGGTGAAACCCACCACCCGCGAGGAGCTCAAGGATGTCTTCGCCCGCCTGGAAGCCAAGCTGACGCAGAAGGTCAAGCGCGTGCTGCTGGTGGAGGACGACGACCTGCAACGCGACAGCATTGCCCGGTTGATCGGTGACGATGACATCGAGATCACCGCCGTGGGCCTGGCCCAGGAGGCTCTGGACCTGCTGCGCGAGAACGTCTACGACTGCATGGTCATCGACCTCAAGCTGCCGGACATGCTCGGCAACGACCTGCTCAAGCGCATGTCCACCGAGGATATCTGCTCCTTCCCGCCGGTGATCGTCTACACCGGGCGCAACCTGACCCGGGATGAAGAGGCCGAGCTGCGCAAGTATTCGCGCTCGATCATCATCAAGGGCGCGCGCTCGCCGGAGCGCCTGCTGGATGAAGTGACGCTTTTTCTGCACAAAGTCGAATCCCAGCTGTCCCATGAACGGCAGAAGATGCTCAAGACCGCCCGCAGCCGCGACAAGGTCTTCGAGGGCCGCAAGATCCTCCTGGTGGATGATGACGTGCGCAACATCTTTGCCCTGACCAGCGCCCTGGAACACAAGGGCGCGGTAGTGGTGATCGGCCGTAACGGCCATGAAGCCATTGCCAGGCTCAATGAGGTCGAGGATATCGACCTGGTGCTGATGGACGTGATGATGCCGGAGATGGACGGTTTCGAAGCCACGGTGCAGATCCGCAAGGATCCGCGCTGGCGCAAGCTGCCGATCATCGCGGTCACCGCCAAGGCCATGAAGGATGACCAGGAGCGCTGCCTGCAGGCCGGCTCCAACGATTACCTGGCCAAGCCCATTGACCTGGACCGGCTGTTTTCCCTTATCCGTGTGTGGCTACCCAAGATGGAAAGAATTTAGTGGAGCGGAATACCGAGATCGAACTGCGTTTGCTGATCGAAGCTATTTACCTCAAGTACAGCTACGACTTCCGCGACTACTCAGGTGCCTCGATCAAGCGCCGGGTCAACCACGCTTTGCGCCAGTTCGAATGCAAGACCATTTCTGCGTTGCAGGAACGGGTGCTGCACGACCCCACCGCGTTCATGCAGTTGCTGCAGTTCCTGACCATTCCGGTGAGCGAGATGTTTCGCGACCCGTCGCACTTTCTGGCGATCCGCCAGGAGGTGGTGCCGCTGCTCAAGACCTATCCTTCGATCAAGATCTGGATCGCCGGCTGCAGCACCGGGGAGGAGGTCTACTCCATGGCCATCCTGCTGCGCGAAGAGGGGCTGCTGGAGCGCACCATCATCTATGCCACCGACATCAACCCCAGCTCCCTGGAGAAGGCCAAGCAAGGCATCTTTTCCCTGGAGAACGTGCGGGCCTACACCCACAACTACCAGCAGGCCGGCGGCCAGCGCTCCTTTGCCGACTACTACACCGCGGCCTACGACTACGCGATCTTCGACAAGAGCCTGCGCGAGAACGTAACCTTCGCCGACCACAGCCTGGCGACCGACAGTGTATTCTCCGAAACTCAATTAATTTCTTGTCGTAACGTATTGATTTATTTCAATAAAAAATTGCAGGATCGTGCCTTCGGACTGTTTCACGAGTCCCTCTGCCATCGTGGTTTCCTGGTGCTGGGCAGCAAGGAAACCCTGGACTTCTCCGCCTATGGCAAGCACTTCGAGCCCTTGGTCAAACAAGAACGGATCTATCGCAAGACATGAGCCAGGAGATTGTCAGCCAGGGTTTCTGGCCGCAGATCGAGGCGATCGTGGTAGGGGCCTCTGCGGGTGGGGTCGAAGCCTTGCTGAAGCTGTTCAGCGGTTTCGCCCAGGGTTTCCGCCTGCCGGTGATCGTGGTCCTGCACCTGCCCGACGAGCGCCGCAGCCAGCTGGCCGAAGTCTTCGGCCGGCGTCTGGCGCTGGCGGTGAAGGAAGCCGACGACAAGGAGCAGATCGTGCCTGGCACCCTGTACTTCGCCGCGCCCGGCTATCACCTGTCGGTGGAGCAGGACCGCAGCCTGTCCCTGAGCCAGGAAGAACGCCTGCATCACTCACGCCCGGCCATCGACTACCTGTTCGAGTCCGCCGCCGATGCCTATGGCCGGAACCTGGCCGCGGTGCTCCTGACCGGGGCTAACCAGGATGGCGCCCGCGGCCTGGCCGAGGTCAAGCGCCAGGGTGGCCTGACCATCGTCCAGGACCCCAATGAGGCCCATGTCTCGACCATGCCGGACGCCGCCCTGGCCCTGCATCAACCGGACTACATTCTCCCTTTGCGCGGCATCAGCCGTCTGCTTGCCGAGCTGGAAGGAACCCATGTTAAGTAATATTCAAGCCAAGCTGCTGATCGTCGACGATCTGCCGGAGAACCTGCTGGCCCTGGAGGCGCTGATCAAGCGCGAGGACCGTACGGTGTACAAGGCGCTGTCGGCTGACGAAGCCTTGTCGCTGCTGCTCCAGCATGAGTTCGCCATGGCTATCCTCGATGTGCAGATGCCCGGCATGAACGGCTTCGAGCTGGCCGAGCTGATGCGCGGCACCGAGAAGACCAAGAACATTCCCATCGTCTTCGTCAGCGCCGCCGGGCGCGAGCTCAACTACGCCTTCAAGGGCTACGAGAGCGGGGCGGTGGACTTTCTGCACAAGCCCCTGGACATCCACGCGGTGAAGAGCAAGGTCAACGTATTCGTCGACCTGTACCGCCAGAGCAAGGCCATGAAGCAGCAGGTCGAGGCCCTGGAGCAGAGCCGGCGCGAGCAGGAAGCGCTGCTCCAGAAGCTCCAGGCCACCCAGAATGAGCTGGAGCAGGCGGTGCGCATGCGCGATGACTTCATGTCCATCGTCGCCCACGAAGTGCGTACGCCGCTCAATGGCCTGATTCTCGAGACCCAGCTGCGCAAGATGCACCTGGCCCGGGAGAACGCCGCGGCCTTCAGCCTGGACAAGATGCACGCCATGGTCGACCGCGACGAGCGCCAGATCAAAAGCCTGATCCGCCTGATCGAGGACATGCTGGACATCTCGCGCATCCGTACCGGCAAGCTGTCGATCCGCCCCTCGCGGTTCGATCTGGCGCAACTGGTGCGCGGGCTGGTGGAAAACTTCGCGCCTCAGGTGGAAGCGGCGCAGTCGTCCCTGAGCCTGCAGGCCGAGCAGCCACTGGAGGGCAACTGGGACGAGTTCCGCATCGAACAGGTGGTTTCCAACCTGCTGACCAACGCCCTGCGCTACGGCGCCAAGAGCCCGATCGAAGTGCGGGTCTATGCCCAGGACGGCGAGGCTCGGGTCGAGGTGCGTGACCACGGCATCGGTATCAGCGAAGACAACCAGAAGCGCATTTTTCAGCAGTTCGAACGGGTCAGTGCCAACCACGTGGCGGCGGGGCTGGGCCTGGGGCTGTTCATTTCCGAGCAGATCGTCACCGCCCATGGTGGTGCCATCAGTGTCGAGAGCCGGATCGGCGAGGGCGCGCTGTTTCGCGTGAGCCTGCCCCTGTAGAGGCCCGTTGGCCGGTGAATCATTAAAAGCGTAACGCGCACGCAACCTCTGCGTGACCCAATGGTCGTAACAGCAGCAATTGACCGAGCAAAGGTTTTCCATGAGTGAAGATGCACAAGACGTCGTACTGATCGTCGAAGATGAACCAGTGATCCTGATGCTTCTGGCCGACTACCTGTCGGGCCTGGGATACCGGGTGCTGCAGGCCGAGAATGGCGAGCAGGCGTTCGAGATTCTCGCCAGCAAGCCGCACCTGGACGTGATGATCACCGATTACCGCCTGCCGGGCGGGATCACCGGGGTGATGATCGCCGAGCCCGCCGTGAAGCTGCGTCCGGATCTGAAGGTGATTTTCATCAGCGGCTACCCCAACGAAATCCTCGAATGCGGCAGCCCCATCACCCGCAAGGCGCCGATCCTGGCCAAGCCCTTCGACCTCAACAGCCTGCAGGAACAGATCCAGCAATTGCTGGCCTGAAGCCCGGCTATCAGTCGCGGATCATTTCCCGCACCTTGGCGGTCAGCAGGTCGAAGGTGAACGGCTTGGTGATCAGTTGCATGCCGGGTTCGAGAAAGCCACCACGGGCCGCCGCGTGCTCGGCGTAGCCGGTGATGAACAGGACCTTGAGCTCCGGGCGGATCTGCCGCCCGATTTCCGCCAGTTGCCGGCCATTCATGCCCGGCAGCCCGACATCGCTGATCAGCAGGTCGATGCGCTGCGCCGAGTCGAGGATCGGCATGGCGCTGCGGGCATCGCCGGCTTCGACAAAGGCGTAGCCCAGTTCGCTGAGCACCGCACAGACCAGCACCCGCACCGCCGGGTCGTCCTCGACGATCAGCACGGTTTCACCGTTCTGCGCATTGGGCGGTTGTTGCACCAGAGGGTGTTCGGTCTGCTCCAGGTCGCCGACAAAACGCGGCAGGTACAGGCTGACCTCGGTACCCCGGCCCAGCGTGCTGTTGAGGGTCACATGGCCGCGGGACTGCTTGCTGAAGCCGTAGATCATCGACAGCCCCAGCCCTGTGCCCTGGCCGATGGGCTTGGTGGTGAAGAACGGATCGAACACGCGGTTGATGATCGCCTCGGGCATGCCGCAGCCGTTGTCGCTGACTCGCAGCAGCACGTAGTCCCCCGGCTTGAGGTTGTCGTGGGCCTGGGCGAAGTCCGGGGCCAGGCGCTGGTTGAGGGTTTCCACCAGCAGCCGGCCGCCGTTGGGCATGGCGTCCCGGGCGTTGAGCACCAGGTTGAGCAGGGCGCTTTCCAGTTGGTTGGGGTCGGCTTCGGCCACCCATAGCTGCGGGTCCAGGCGCATGTCCAGCTCGATGCTTTCGCTGAGGCTGCGTTGCAGCAGCTCGCCCATGGAGGTCACCAGGGCGTTCATCTCCACCGGCTTGGAGTCCAGCGACTGGCGCCGGGAGAAGGCCAGCAGGCGGTGGGTCAGGCCGGCGGCGCGGTTGGCCGAGGTCACCCCCAGATCGATTAGGCTGTCCAGGTCCTCGGTGCGGCCCCGGGCCAGGCGCCGGCGCAACAGCTCCAGGCTGCCGATGATGCCGGTGAGCATGTTGTTGAAGTCGTGGGCGATGCCGCCGGTGAGTTGCCCCACGGCCTCCATCTTCTGTGACTGGCGCAGGGCTTCTTCGTTGTGCCGCAGTTGTGCGGTGCGTTCTTCCACCTGCTGTTCCAGGGTCTCCAGGGTGCGTTGCAGGCGCAGTTCGCTCTGGCTCAGGTCGATCAGCCGGTCGCGGGCGTCGTACTGCCGGCGCCTGCCCCGCAGGGCGGCGCTGACCAGGCTGATCAGGGTCGCCGGGTGGAAGGGCCGTTCCAGAAAGCTGACGTTGCCCAGGGGCTCGCTGAAGCGCGATGCCGGGTTCTGCTCGGGGCCGCCGTGCTGGGTCAGCAGCACGATGGGCAGGTCCGACCACGCCGGTTGCTGTTCCAGGTGGCGCAGCAGGGGCTCCAGGTCGACCCCGCGCAAGGCTTCGGCGGCGATGATCGCCAGCCCGGCGCCGTGCTCCAGCTGCTCGCACAGGGCGGGCAGGTGCGGGGTGATCAGGCTGCTGAAGCCGGCCTCCTTGAGCATCATCTGCGCCAGTTGGCTGTCACGCCCGTGGGGCGTGAGCACCAGAGCCCGTTCGGAAAAGTCCAGGTCGGGGCTCATTGGCCCTCATCCCTGAGCAGGGGTTTGCTCTCGCCCAGGTAAGTGGGTACGCCCCGCAGCACGCCCTGGAAGGCTTCCAGGGGCTCGCCGATGGTCAGGCCACGAGCGCTAATGCGGTATTCACGAATGGTCGACTCGTGGCTGCCGGTGCGTTTCTTGATGATGGAAATGGCCCGGCGCACCTTGCCCAGGGCCTCGAAGTAACGCAGCAGGATCACGGTGTCGGCCAGGTAGGTGATGTCCACCGGGGCCTGCATGTCACCCACCAGGCCATGCTGGGCCACGGTCATGAAAGTGGCGGCGCCCTGGCGGTTGAGGTACAGCAGCAATTCGTGCATGTGCAGCACCAGGGCATTTTCCTCGGGCATCGCTGCCTGGTAGCCGTTGATGCTGTCGATCACCACGGTCTTGATCCGCTCCTGGTCGACGCAGCGTCGCACCCGGTAGGACAGCTCCCCCGGCGAGAGCTCGGCGGCGTCCACCTGTTCGATGATCAGGTTGCCGCTGGCCTGCAGCGCCTTGAGGTCGATGCCCATGTTGCGCATGCGCTCGAACAGCAGCCCCAGTTCCTCGTCGAAGATGAACAGCGCGGCTTTCTCTCCCCTGGCTACGGCGGCCGCTGCGAAGATCATCGAGATCAGCGATTTGCCGGTGCCGGCGGGGCCGAGGATCAGGGTGCTGGAGCCGGTCTCGATGCCGCCCCCCAGCAGCGCGTCCATCTCGGTGATGCCGCTGGTCAGGGTCAGGCGCTGGTATTGACCGCGGTGCTCGGCGGCCACCAGGCGCGGAAACACCTGGACCCCGTCGCCCATGATGGTGAAGTCATGGAAGCCGCCGCGGTACTTCTGGCCGCGGTATTTCACCACCCGGATGCGCCGGCGTTCGGCGCCGTAGCTGGGGGTCAGTTCTTCCAGGCGGATCACCCCGTGGGCCACGCTGTGCACGGTCTTGTCCAGGGATTCGGTGGTCAGGTCGTCCAGCAGCAGGACGGTGGCGTCATAGCGCACGAAGTAGTGCTTGATCGCCAGGATCTGCCGCCGGTAGCGCAGGGAGCTTTGCGCCAGCAGGCGGATTTCCGAAAGGCTGTCGAGCACCACCCGGGTCGGCTTGACCCGCTCCACCACTTCGAAGATCTGCCGCGTGGCTTCCCCCAGCTCCAGGTCCGAGGAGTACAGCAGGCTTTGCTGGTGCTCGGCGTTGAGCAGGCTTTCCGGCGGGATCAGCTCGAAGATGTGGATGTTCTCATCCAGTTGCCAGCCGTGGGATTGCGCGCCCTGGCGCAACTCGCGCTCGGTTTCCGAGAGGGTGATGTACAGGCAGCGCTCGCCGGCGGCGGCGCCGGCCCGCAGAAAATGCAAGGCCACGGTGGTCTTGCCGGTACCGGGTTCGCCTTCCAGCAGGAACACATGGCTACGTGACAATCCGCCGGAGAGAATATCGTCCAGGCCTTCGATGCCGGTGGCGGCTTTTTCGCTGAGCAACGCAGATGAGGTCGACAAACAATGCCCTCGCAAATAGGTCCAAGTGATCGGCGACGGCGTCGAGCACCTTGATATCGCTGATAAATCACTTGACCGCCTGCCGCTGGCACGGTTCAACCTTTTGTCGCCGTGGAGCCGCTGCTGAGCACAGCAGGCGCAGGGGGGGCAAGGGTGCCAAAGGTTCGGCTGGGGATCGCGAGGCAAGGCCCGGGGGCGGCTACAGGCCCTGCTGCAGGGCCGGGTCGTCGGGGTTCTGCTGTTCCAGCTGGGCCAGCAGGACCTGGACGTTCTGCAACTGGCCGCTTTCCTTCCAGTAGCTGATCAGCAGCACCCGCGCCTTGCGGTTGTAGGGCTGGCGCTGGACGATTTCCTCCAGTTGCTTCTGCGCCGCTTCCAGCTCCTGTTCGCTGTGCAGGGTGGTGGCCAGGTCGTAGCGGTAGGCGGCGTTGTTAGGCTCCAGTTCCACCGCTCGGGACAAGCCGAGCAGGGCGAACTCGCCCTGGCCATGGTGCAGCAGCCAGAGCCCCAGGGCATGTTGCAGGTAGGCCGAATCCTGCTGTGCCTGCAACTGCTTGGCCAGCAATTGGCGGGCGGCATCGCTCTGGCCCTGCTTGTCCAGCACTTCGATCTGCAGCACCACTGCCTGCAGGTTGTCCGGGGCCAGGCGCAGGGCCTGTTCCAGGGTCTGCTGGGCCTTGATCAGGTCGGCATTGTGCAGGTACAGGCGAGCCAGCTGGTACTGGGCCTCGACGTTGTCGCCGCGGGTCTTGAGCACTTGGGTGTATTCGTCGATCACCTGCTGCAACGGGCCGAAGTACAGGCCCTGGTCGTCGGGGCTCAGGCCCAGCAGGGCGTCCACCGCGGCGAAGCGCACGCTCTGTTCGTGATCGTCCAGCAATGGCCCCAGCAGCAGGCTGCGCTGGCCGCTGGGCACCAGGCCGAGCACGCTCTTGATCGCCGCTTTGCGCACCTCGGCAGAAGGGTGATAGAGGTCGGCGTCCGCCAGTTTCAATGCCTGGGGGCTGGGGTAGTTGGCCAGCACTGCCAGCAAGCGGATGCGCTGCTGGTCGTCGAGGTCGGGCCGGCCCAACTGCTGGTAGAGCACGCGCGCCGCGCCAGGCTGGCCATTGCGGGCTTTTTCCAGTGCCGCGCTGTAGCCATGCTTGATGGCCTCGGGAACCTGCGGCGGGCTGCTGCGCAGAAAGCTCCAGGCCAGGGCCAGGACGACGACGGTAAGCAGGCTGATCAGCAGGTAGCGGCGGGGCTGGGACATGCAGGAATCCGGAAGCTGGCGACTTTTGGAAGGCGCAAGCTTCGGTCAGGAACCGGCTTGAGTCAAACCCCGGTTCAGGTCAGCACGTACTCCTGCGGCTCCAGCAGCGGCGGCAGCTCGGTTTGCCCCAGTGCCGCCAGGACTTCGCGCTCCAGGCCGCGCAATAGAGCGCTGCACGGCAGGTCGTTGTCGTCATAGCCGAAAGGGTCTTCGAGGTCGTCGCCGATCTCGTCCAGGCCCAGGAAGGTGTAGCTGACAATGGCGGTGAAGATCGGCGTCAGCCAGCCCAGGGGCTCGGCCATGGCGAACGGCAGGAGGATGCAGAACAGGTAGATGGTGCGGTGCAGCAGCAGGGTGTAGGGGAAGGGCAGCGGGGTGTTCTGGATCCGCTCGCAGGCGGCCTGCACCAGGCTCAGGCTGACCAGCCGGGTTTCCAGTTGGGTGTAGCGCCATTCGCTGATGAGCCCCTGCTGGGCCCACTGCGAGCAGCGCTGGCCGATGCGTTGCAACTGCGCGTCGGTGAGGTTCGGGTGGTCGGGGTCGAGGCTGGCCTGGGCCCAGGGGCGCAGGGCGGCGGCCTCGTCTTCATGGCGCAGGCGGGCGATCAGGCTGTGGGCAAAGCCGCACAGGTCGCGCAGCATGCCCTCGCGCTCGGGGTGGCCGTCGATGATCAGGCTTTCACGGATCAGCGAACGCACCTCGATGATCAACTGCCCCAATTGCTTGCGGCCTTCCCACCAGCGGTCGTAGCAGGCGTTGTTGCGAAAGCTCATGAAGATCGACAGCGACAGCCCCAGCAGGGTGAAGGGCGTGGCGTTGACCTTGGAGAAATAGCTCGGTTGCAGGGTTTCCACCAGCACGATCACCGAGGCCAGCAGTGTGACCAGTACGCAGCGCAGGGCAATGCGCTTGGCAATCGAGCCCTTGAGGGCGAAGAGGATGCCGATCAGGTTCGGCTTGGGGCGGACAATCATGGGGGCGGAGGCCAGGGCGATTACGCGGCGAGTGAAGAGTAGGAGCGCGCCGTGAGGCTGTCCAATCGCAATGGCCAACCGCATGATCGACGGCCTCTATCAATGGGATTGGGGTGGGCGGTGTTCTGGCGGGCGCCTTCGCTGGCAAGCCAGCGCCTACCGGGGCCATGTATTCGGGGCCATGCGTTTGGGGCCATGCGTTGCGCGGGCTCTTGTAGGAGCCGGCTTGCCGGCGAAGAGGCCCTTGAGCCGGGCAAAAAAAAGCCCCGCGACCGAATGATCCACGGGGCCAAACATTGGTTGGTTGCGGCCAACCAAAGGAGCTCGTTGCAAATCCTTACTTGCTGGCTACCGTCTCCGGTTGCCAGCCACCACCCAGGGCCTTGTAGATGGCGACGATGCCGCGGTACAGGTCGACTTCGGCCTGGGCCTGGGAGTCTTCGGCGGCCAGGCGTTCACGCTGGGCATCGAGCAGCACCAGGAAGTCCACGGTGCCTTCGCGGTAGCGGATCTCGGCCAGGTCCGCGGCGGCGCGGCTGGATTCGCTCTGGCGAATCAGGGAGATCAGCCGTTGCTGGCGCTTGCCGTAGTCGCTGAAGGCGTTTTCCGATTCCTCCAGGGCCAGCAGCACCTGCTGCTCGTAGCTGGCCAGGGCGCCGTCGGCATTGGCGTCGGCGCCGCGCAGGCGGGCTCGCACACTGCCCAGGTCGAAGGCCGCCCAGGTGATGCTCGGGCCCAGGGCCCAGGCATTGGCCGCCGAGGAGCCGATCTGCGAACCGCGCCCGGCAGTGAAACCGAGGAAGCCGCTGAGGCTGACCCGTGGGAACAGGTCGGCCTTGGCCACGCCGATGCGCGCGGTGGCCGCTGCCAGCTTGCGTTCGGCGCTGAGAATGTCCGGCCGGCGTTGCAGCAGCTCGCCCGGGTCGCCAATCGGCAGGGCCTTGGCAATGGCCGGCAGCTGCGCCGGCGACAGGTCGACGCTGAGCTTGTCCGGGCGTTCACCCAGCAGGGTGGCGATGCGGTTGCGCTGGCGGGTCTGCTCGGCCTGCAACTGCGGCACGCTGGCTTCCACCGAAGCCAGGCGGGCGTCGGCGCGGACCACATCGAGCTGGTCGCCGACCCCGGCGTCGCGCAGGCTTTCGGTGATCTTGCGCGAGGCCTGCTGGTTGTCCAGGTTGGCCAGGGCGATCTTTTCCCGCAGCTGTGCGCCGCGCAACTGGCCGTAGGCGTCCACCAGCTCGGCGATCATGGTCACCTGCAGTTGGTAGAGGTCGGCCTCGGCGGCCTGCTGGTCGGCGTCGGTGGCTTCCAGGTTGCGCTGGATGCGGCCGAACAGGTCCAGCTCCCAGGCCATGTCCAGGCCCAGGTCGTAGCGCTCGCTGTTCACTCGCTTGGTGGTCTGGCCGGGGATCTGCCCCTTGGCCAGGTCGCTGCTGGCGCGGCTGGTGATGGTGGGCATGGCGTCATTGCTGGCGTCATCGCGAATCGCCCGGGCGGCCCGCAGGCGGGCGAAGGCCACCCGCAGTTCACGGTTGCCCTGCAACGATTTGCTCACCAGCTGGTTGAGAGTCGGGTCATCGAACTGCTGCCACCAGATGCCTTCGAAGCGTGCGCGGTCGAAGTTCTTCTGGCCCGCAGCGCCATCGGTGGCGGCGCTGATGTGCGCCGCCTCGGTGGTTGGAGTCTGGTAGTCCGGACCGACGGCGCAGGCACTCAGGGCCAGCACCAGCAGGCTCGGCAGGAAGACTTTGGAACTCATTGTTGCGCCTCCAGTTGCAGAGCACGGGCGGCTTTGCGCGCCTCGCTGCGCTCCACGTAGTTGCGGATCAGTACATAGAACACCGGAGTCAGCAGCAGGCCGAAGAAGGTCACCCCGAGCATCCCGGAGAACACCGCGACACCCATGGCATGACGCATTTCCGCACCGGCGCCGCTGGAGATCACCAGGGGCACCACGCCCATGATGAAGGCGAAGGAGGTCATCAGGATCGGCCGCAGACGCAGGCGGCAGGCTTCCAGCACCGCGGCCAGCGGGTCGAGGCCTTCCTCTTGCTTGTCCTTGGCGAACTCGACGATCAGGATCGCGTTCTTGCAGGCCAGGCCCACCAGAACGATCAGGCCGATCTGGGTGAAGATGTTGTTGTCGCCCCCGGAGACGATCACCCCGGTAATGGCCGACAGCAGGGTCATGGGCACGATCAGGATCACCGCCAGTGGCAGGCTCCAGCTTTCGTACTGAGCGGCCAGCACCAGGAAGGCCAGCAGCACGCAGAGCGGGAAGACGAACAGCGCGGTGTTACCGGCCAGGATCTGCTGGTAGGTCAGCTCGGTCCATTCGTAGGTCATGCCGTTGGGCAGTTCTTCCTTGAGCAGTTTCTCGATCGCCGCTTCCGCTTGCCCGGAGCTGTAGCCCGGGGCCGCTGCGCCGTTGATTTCCGCAGTGACGAAGCCGTTGTAGTGCATCACGCGGTCGGGACCTGCGGTGTCGCTGACCTTGATGAAGGTGGCCAGGGGGATCATCTCGCCCTTGTTGTTGCGCACTTTCAGCTGGCCGATCTGCTCGGGCTCGAGACGGAACTGCTGCTCGGCCTGGACGTTGACCTGGTAGGTGCGGCCAAAGCGGTTGAAGTCGTTGGCATACAGCGAACCCAGGTAGATCTGCAGGGTGTCGAAGATGTCGGAGATCGCCACGCCGTGGGTCTTGGCCTTTTCCCGGTCGATGGCAGCATCCACCTGGGGCACGTTGACCTGGTAGCTGGTGAACAGCCCGGCCAGTTCCGGCACGCTGCGGCTCTTGGTGATGACGTTCTGCACTTCCTTGTACAGCTCGTCGTAGCCCAGGCCGCTGCGGTCCTCCACCTGCAGGCGGAAGCCGCCGATAGTTCCCAGGCCCTGTACCGGCGGCGGTGGGAAGATCGCCATGTAGGCGTCCTGGATATCCGCGTACTTGCCGTTCAGGGCACCGGCGATGGCACCGGCGGACATGCTCGGGTCCTTGCGCTCATCGAAGGGCTTCAAGGTGACGAAGACGATGCCGTTGTTCGGGCTGTTGGTGAAGCCGTTGATCGAAAGGCCAGGGAAGGCCACCGCACTTTCCACGCCGGGCTGCTTCAGGGCGATGTCGGACATGCGCTTGATCACGTCTTCGGTGCGGTCCAGGCTGGCGGCGTCCGGCAGTTGGGCGAAGGCCACCAGGTACTGCTTGTCCTGGGCCGGGACGAAACCGGTCGGGGTGTGGGCGAAGCCGAACCAGGTCAGCACCATCAGGCCTGCATAGAGGAACAGGGCGATGCCGCTGCCGCGGATGACCCGGCGCACGGTGCCGACATAACCATGGCTGGCGCGATCGAAGAAGCGGTTGAAGGGTTTGAACAGCCAGCCCCCCAGCAGCTTGTCGAGGATCTTCGAGAAGCGGTCCTTGGGCGCATGGTGTTCCTTGAGCAGTACCGCGGCCAGGGCCGGCGACAGGGTCAGGGAGTTGAAGGCCGAGATCACCGTGGAGATGGCAATGGTCAGGGCGAACTGCTTGTAGAACTGCCCGGTCAGGCCACTGATGAAGGCCGCCGGTACGAACACCGCACACAGCACCAAGGCGGTGGCGATGATCGGGCCGGTCACTTCACGCATGGCGCGCTTGGTGGCCTCCACCGGGTTCAGGCCCAGGCCGATGTTACGTTCGACGTTCTCCACCACCACGATGGCGTCGTCCACCACGATGCCGATGGCCAGCACCAGGCCGAACAGCGACAGGGCGTTGAGCGAGAAGCCGAACAGGTGCATGACCGCGAAGGTACCGATCAGCGACACCGGTACGGCCACCAGCGGGATGATCGAGGCACGCCAGGTCTGCAGGAACAGGATCACCACCAGCACTACCAGGATCAGGGCTTCGAACAGGGTGTGCACTACGGCCTCGATGGAGCCGCGGACGAAGATGGTCGGGTCGTAGACGATGCTGAAGTCCATGCCCTGCGGGAAGCTCTGCTTGAGTTCGGCCATCTTGGCCCGCACTTCATTGGAGATCTCGATGGCGTTGGAGCCCGGGCGCTGGAAGATCGGGATCGCCACCGCCGGCTGGTTGTTGAGCAGGGAACGCAAAGCGTACTGGCTCGACCCCAGCTCGATGCGGGCGATGTCCTTCAGGCGGGTGATCTCACCGTCCTCACCGGAGCGGATGATGATGTTCTCGAACTCTTCCTCGGTGACCAGGCGGCCCTGGGTGTTGACCGATAGCTGGAAGCTGGTGGCGGTGGGCGCAGGCGGCGCGCCCAGGGCACCGGCGGCGACCTGGCGGTTCTGTTCACGGATGGCGGTGACCACGTCGGTGGCGGTCAGGTTGCGCGAAGCGGTCTTGTTCGGATCCAGCCAGACCCGCAACGAGTAGTCGCCCATGCCGAACAGCTGCACGTCCCCCACGCCGCCCAGGCGCGCCAGCTCATCCTTGATGTTGAGCAGGGCGTAGTTGGACAGGTAGAGCATGTCGTAGCGTTTGTCCGGCGAGGTCAGGTGGACCACCATGGTCAGGTCCGGAGAGGCCTTGTCCACGGTAATACCGATGCGCGTCACTTCTTCGGGCAGCTTGGGCTGGGTGCGGGTCACGCGGTTCTGTACCTGCACCTGGGCGTTGTCCAGGTCGGTGCCCAGGGCGAAGGTGATGGTCAGGGTGATCTTGCCGTCAGCGGTGGATTGCGAGGACATGTAGAGCATGTTCTCGACCCCGGTGATCGCCTGTTCCAGGGGCGCGGCCACGGTTTCACCGATGACTTTCGGGTTGGCCCCCGGGAAGTTGGCGCGCACCACCACGGTGGGCGGCACCACTTCCGGGTATTCGCTGATGGGCAACTGGAACAGCGAGATGGCGCCGGCGATCAGGATCAGCAGCGACAGCACCGCGGCGAAGATCGGCCTTGAAATGAAGAACTGGGAAAAATTCATCTTGAGAGTCGTCCCTTAACCGCGCGGTGTCGCAGCGGCGAGTTTCACAGCCGGAGCCGCCTTGGCAGGGGTGACCTGCGGCAGGTTGCTGGCTTCCAGTGCTTGGCGTTGTTGGGCCAGGGCGGCGAGGGTTTCCTTGCTGGCCATGGGGATCACTTCAGGCGTGACCGGTGCGCCGGGACGTGCCCGCTGCAAGCCCTTGACGATGATGGTGTCGTCCTTGCTCAGACCGTTGCGCACGATGCGCAGGCCTTCGATCTTCGGCCCCAGTTCCACGGCGCGGTAGGCCGGCTTGTTGTCGGCGTCCATCACCAGCACGAACTTCTTGCCCAGGTCGGTGCCCACGGCTTCGTCGTTGATCAGCATCGCCGAGTAGGTGCCGCTGCCCACCAGTTTCAGGCGCGCATAGAGGCCCGGGGTGTAGCTGCCGTCGCTGTTGTCGAACACCGCGCGGCCACGGATGGTGCCGGTCTTGGGGTTGACCTGGTTGTCGACGAAGTTCATCTGCCCCAGGTGCGGGTGGCCTTCTTCATTGGACAGGCCCAAGTACACCGGGGTGGTCTGGCCGCGCTGGCCCTGGCGGGCGAGCTGGGTGTACTTGAGGTACACGCGCTCGTCGGCGTCGAAGTAGGCGTAGACCTTGTCGGTGGAGACCAGGCTGGTGAGCGGGGTGACATCGGCGGTCACCAGGTTGCCGGCGGTGATCTGCGCGCGGCTGACCCGGCCGCTGATGGGCGCCACCACCCGGGTGAAACTCAGGTTGAGCTTGGCCACGTCCAACTGGGCCTGGATCGCATCGACCCCTGCCCGGGCTTCCTGGGCGGCGCTGGTGCGGGTGTCGGCCAGCTCGGCGGAAATCGCGTTGCTGGTCAGCAGGCGCTGGCCGCGCTGGGCTTCGTTGGCACTGCGGGTCGCGGTGGCCCGAGCCTGTTGCAGCTGGGCTTCGAGGCGGCGTACTTCAGCCTGGAAAGGCCGTGGGTCGATCTGGAACAGCAGGTCGCCTTTCTTCACCAGGGCGCCTTCGGTGAAGGCCACCTGATCGATCTGGCCCGAGACCCGAGGTCGGATCTCCACGGTTTCCGGGGCTTCCAGGCGCCCGGTGAATTCATCCCATTCGTTGACCGGCTGTTCCAGCACCTTGGCCACGCTGACTTTGGCAGCGGGCGGGGCGGAGGCGGTCTCAGGGGTTTTGCCGCACGCGCTCATCACCAGCACGGCGAGAACGGCGAGTGGAAAACGTAGGAGTTTGACTGACTGGTCCATGGTGCATCCGCCACTGTATTTGAGATGGGCGGATGATGCTCGGCAGGGTTGTATCTCACGAATCGAATGAAGCGAAGGTAACTATCATTCGGAATGATATAAGCGCCAAGCAAGCCCTCTAGCATGCACCTTTCGTTAGGCTGCTATCAATTCCCTGGCGTGCAATTAGTTATTGCGGCTGACGCAATATTGGCCGGTGCTACCGGAGTCGACTGGCCCGCGAAAAGGGCCTTTCGACGCCCGGGTGCTTTCGTTGGCAAGCCCATTTCTACGAGGCTTTTGGGTGCTGGGATCACCGATTCCTCCGATATCAGTTGCTGTCCAGCCTGGGGCTGGGGCAGCGCAGACCTTCGAGCTAGCCGCTTCGGTGGATTTCTCGGGCCGCCAGACGTCATGCCTGGCCGGGAAACAGGAACGGGTTGATGCTGCTTCGCGCGAAGCCTTCAGCCTCAAGCCCGGCATCCAGGGCCAAGGACGCGAGATCGTCGGCCACCGGCTCCAGCGTCTGATCGTGTGGGTAATAGAACACCTTCAGGTAGCTCTGGCAGTCTCCACAGCTCTCGGCCTTGACCGCGCTGTCCTGGTGCTCCAGCGACCAGTAGTGCAGTTGGCCGGTGCCTTCGCAGTTGCTGCATTTTGCTCGCACCATGTGCCAGCGGCTCTCGCATAATCCGCAGTGCAGGTAACGCAGGCCGGCGCGCTTGCCGCTGAGGATCACGCTGGCCACCGGCGCGCTGCAGCACACCGGGCAATGCTGGCGCTGTTCTCCCACCTGGGCCTGGGCAGTCACCGGCAGGGCGCTGGCCAGTTGGCTGAAATACAGGCTCAGGGCCGCCCAGAAAAACAGCGCCTGGCCGCTGTCTACCTGAAGGTAATGCCCCAGCAGCAACTGCTCGGCACAGGCTTCACGCTGCTCGGCGGGCATGCCGCCGATGGCGTCCAGGGCCTTGGTCAGCGGGGCGCTGGCGTCCCTGCGCAGGTGCTCGATCAGTTGCTCAAGGGCCGCTTGCCAATAGGCCGAGCGCGGCAGGCGCTGCACATCCAGCGGCGCGCCATCACCGATCCGCGCCACCAGCGCCTGCAACTCCTCGGCCGCCACCGGCGAACGCTCGAATATCGCCTGTTGCGCCTCGGCCACCCGCGCGGCAAACCGCAGGTAGTCGGCCTGCTCGTGACCTTCGGCCAGTTGGCGCAGGCGCGCTGCGCGCCGGCTGAAGTGCTGGCGCAGGTCCGGCAGCAACAAGGCGCTGATTTCTTCCACGCCGCCACTGGTGGGCTCCAGTGGGGTTAGCTTGATGCTGCTCATTTCTTCTCACTCTTGGAAATCTGCTGGTACCAGCGGTCATGGTGCGAGCGGGCCCAACTGCGCGTTACGTAGCCGGTGACCATGCCGCGGATCGAACCCTTGACCCAGAACGCCAGGTAGGCGTGACCGATGATCAGCAGCATCAGCGAGATCCCGGCCAGGGCATGGGTGAGCAGGGCGATGCGAATCAGGGGAATGCTGAAGTACTGGGCGAACCACGGCCGCCAGATCACCACGCCGCTGAGCAGCAACAGGCTGATCAGGCCCATGATTCCCCAGAACAGGATCTTCTGCCCGGCGTTGTACTTGCCAATCTGCAGCGGTTGGCTGTGGTCCCCCGAGAGCACCGTCTTGAGGTTGCGAAACCAGATCGCGTCCTGGCGTTCCGGCAGGTTGTGCTTCACAAAACGCACGAACAGGAACATCAGCAGCAGGAACACCACCGTTCCCAGAAACGGGTGCAGGATGCGCGCCAGCTGCGGTGTGCCGAACACGCCGTTGAGCCAGTTCAGCGACGGGAAGAACCACGACAGCCCCGACAACGCCACCATGAAGAAGCAGATGACCATGAACCAGTGGCTGGCGCGCTCGATAAAGCGGGTACGCAGGATCAGCTTGTTCTTGTTCATCACGGGTTCTCCTTGAGGTCTTCTTCGACTTCGTTCGGGCCGACGCCGATGTAGTGGAATACCGTACCGGCCAAGGTGGCGAAGAAAGCCACGGCGGCCGCCGGCTTGAGCCAGCCTTTCCAGCCTTCGATCGCGCTGCTGATGCGCGGGTCAGGGTTGAGCTTGTGGTACAGCTGCGGCTGGTCGGCGTGTTGCAGCACGTAGAACACATGGGTTCCGCCCACCGCTTGCGGGTCGTAGATCCCCGCGCCGGCAAAGCCGCGGCCCTGCAGTTCGGTGACCCGTTCTGCGGCCTGCACCAGCATGTCGGCCTTGCTGCCGAAGTTGATCGCCCCGGTGGGGCAGGTCTTCACGCAAGCCGGCTCCTGGCCCACCGTGACCCGGTCAACGCACAGGGTGCACTTGTAAGCCTTGTTGTCCTTCTTGCTGATGCGCGGCACGTCGAACGGGCAGCCGGCGACGCAGTAGCCGCAACCTATGCAGTGCTCGGACTGGAAGTCGACGATGCCGTTGGCGTACTGGATGATCGCTCCCGGTTGCGGGCAGGCTTTCAGGCAGCCAGGGTCGGCACAGTGCATGCAGCCGTCCTTGCGGATCAGCCATTCGAGCTTGCCGGCTTCGTTCTCGTGCTCGTCGAAACGCATCAGGGTCCAGGTGTCGGCGCTGAGGTCGGCGGGGTTGTCGTAGACCCCGACGTTGTGGCCGACTTCGTCGCGCAGGTCGTTCCATTCGTTGCACGCCACCTGGCACGCCTTGCAGCCGATGCAGATGCTGACGTCGATCAGCTTGGCCACTTCGGCCTGGTGATCGCGGGCCCGCGGCGCCGGGGTGAAGGCGTTGGTGGCCGAACGGCGGATGATGTCTTGGGATTGCATGGACATGTCAGTTGCTCCGTCAGGCCTTTTCCACGTTCACCAGGAACGCTTTGTATTCCGGGGTGTTGGTGTTGGAATCGCCGACGCCCGGGGTCAGGGTATTGGCCAGGAAGCCCTTGCGGGTTGCACCTTCGTAGCCCCAGTGGCAAGGAATGCCGATGGTATCGACCGGCTGGCCGTCGATCTGCAGGCGGCGGATGCGTTTGGTCACCACCGCCTTGGCCTTGATGTAGCCGCGCTTGGTGCTGACGCGCACCAGGTCGCCCTGGACGATGCCTTTTTCCTGGGCCAGCACTTCGCCAATCTCGATGAACTGTTCCGGCTGGATAATCGCGTTGAGCCGGGAGTGCTTGGTCCAGTGGCGGAACAGTTCAGTGATCGAATAGGTAGTGGCCACGTAGGGGAATTCCTCGCGGCTGCCCATGCGCGTTCGGTCACTGTCGTACAGCCGCGCCGTGGGGCTCTTGCTGACGTTGGGGTGCAGCGGGTTGTGCGCCAGCGGGCTTTCGGTGGGCTCGTAGTGCTCGGGAAACGGGCCGTCGTTCATGGCGCCCACCGAGAACAGCCGGCCCAGGCCCTCGGGGAGCATGATGAACGGGTTGGCCTGGGTGCCCGGCGCCAGGTTGACCGGGAAGTCCGGCACATCGATGCCGCTCCAGCGACTGCCGTCCCAGCCGATGATCTTGCGTTGCGCATCCCAGGGGTTGCCTTGCGGGTCGGCCGATGCGCGGTTGTAGAGAATCCGCCGGTTCTGCGGCCAGGCCCAGGCCCAGCCCGGGGTGCAGCCCAGGCCGCTGTCGGCGTTGTCGCGACGGGCCATCTGGTTGCCGGCCTCGGTCCAGGAACCGGCGAATATCCAGTTGAAGCAGGCGGTGCTGCCGTCGTCGCGCAGTTGGCCGAAGTTGTCCAGCAACTGGCCCTTGCGCAGGATCAGGTTGCCCTGGTCATCACTCACGTCGGCCAGGGCGTAGCCGTTGGATTGCTTGGCCACTTCCTCGGGAGCGGGGTCGTAGGGGTCGCGGTAGTCCCAGGCCATATTCAGCACCTGCTCGGGGCAGGCGCCGCCTTCGCTGCGGTACAGCTCGCGTAGTTTCATGAACAGGTGGCCGAGGATCTTGCCGTCGTGCCAGGCCTCGCCGGGTGGCGCAGCGCCGGCCCAGTGCCACTGCAGCCAGCGCCCGGAGTTGACGATCGAGCCGTTTTCCTCGGCAAAGCAGCTCGAGGGCAGGCGGAACACTTCGGTCTGGATCTGCGCCGGGTCGACATCGTTGGACTCGCCGTGGTTCTGCCAGAAGCTCGAAGTCTCGGTGGCCAGCGGGTCGATGATCACCAGGAACTTGAGCTTGGCCAGCGCCGCGGCGGCCTTGTTCTTGTCCGGGAAGGCGGCAATCGGGTTGAAGCCCTGGGCGATGTAGCCGTTGACCTTGCCTTCATACATGCGGTTGGAGAAGTTCAGTACGTCGTAGCTCTCGTCCCACTTGGGCAGCCAGTCGAAGCCCCATTGATTGTCACGGGTGGCCTTGTCGCCGTACAGGCTCTTCATCAGGCTGATAAAGAACTTGGGGGTGTTCTGGTAGTAGTTGACCTGGCCGGGCAGTTGGGCGTTTGGGGTCGTTTCCTTGAGGTAGGTCGCCAGGCTGGCCTGGTTGTCGGACGGCAGGTTCATGTAGCCCGGCAGGCGCTGCGAGAGCAGGCCAAGGTCGGTGTAGCCCTGGATATTGGAGTGCCCGCGCAGGGCATTGACGCCGCCGCCAGCCATGCCGATGTTGCCCAGCAGCAGCTGGATCATGCCCGAGCCGCGGATCATCTGGGCGCCGGTGGTGTGGTGTGTCCAGCCCAGGGCATAGAGGAAGGTCGCGGTCTTGTCCGGCACGCTGGTGCTGGCCATGATCTCGCAAATCTCCAGGAAGTCGGCCTGGGGCGTACCGCAGATCTGGCTGACCCGCTCCGGGGTGTAGCGGCTGACATGCTGCTTGAGCAGGTTGAGCACGCAGCGCGGGTGGCTCAGGCTCAGGTCGCGGCGGGCGTGACCTTGTTCGTCCAGCTCGTAGGCCCAGGAGCTGCGGTCGTAGCGCCGAGCCTTGGCGTCGTAGCCGCTGAACAGGCCGTCATCGAAGCGGTAGTCGCTGCGCACGATCAACGAGGCGTTGGTGTAGGCGCGCACGTATTCATGCTGGATGCGATCGTTGCTGAGCAGGTAGTTGACCATGCCCATGAGGAAGGTCACGTCGGAACCGGCGCGCACCGGCGAGTAGATATCCGCCACCGCGGCGCTGCGGTTGAAGCGCGGATCCACCACGATGACCTTGGCGCCATTGCGGATCTTGGCCTCGATCACCCACTTGAACCCCACCGGATGCGCCTCGGCCGGGTTGCCGCCCATGATCAGCACCACGTTGGCGTTCTTGATGTCGACCCAGTTGTTGGTCATGGCGCCACGGCCGAAGGTCGGGGCCAGCGCCGAGACCGTCGGCGCGTGGCAGACCCGGGCCTGGCTGTCGGTGCCGAGGATGCCCAGGGCGCGGGTGAAGCGCTGGTCGAGCGAGCCGGTCTCGCTGCTGGCGGCCGACGAGCAGAGCATGCCGGTGGACAGCCAGCGATTGACCGTGACGCCCTTGGCGTTTTTCTCGATGAAGTTGGCGTCGCGGTCGTCCTTCATCAACCGCGCGATGCGTTCGATGGCGTAATCCCAGCTGACCCGCTGCCATTGGTCCGAGCCCGGGGCGCGGTACTCGGGGTACAGCAAGCGCTGCTCACTGTGGATGTAGTCGACCAGGCCGGCGCCTTTGGGGCACAGCGAGCCGCGGCTCACCGGGTGGTCAGGGTCGCCTTCGATATGGAAGATCCGCGCCTTGGCGTTCTTTGCGCCATCGCCCAGGCTGTACATCAGGATGCCGCAACCGACCGAGCAGTAGGTGCAGTTGTTGCGGGTTTCCCTGGCGCGCAGCAGTTTGTACTGGCGCGACTGGCTGGCATTGGCCGTGGTGGGCGCGAAGCCCAGGGATACGGCGGTGGTGGCCACGGCACCGGCTGTACAAAGTTTAAAGAACTGTCTTCTGCCAAGTGTCATGACGCATTCCTTATGCAGGCATTTTTCAATCACGGGTGATCAGGCAAGGTGGCAAGGGCCACTCTTTTAATGGGGGGCACAACGCGTGTGGAATAGAACGGCAAGTCTTGTGCTGATTCTGCTGTGTGCCGGCGATTTTATGGGCCGCTTGCGTAGGCGGCTAATAGGCTGGGTCGATGGTCTGATAGGTCTTGTCGATGAAGGTGCTGAACGCTTCGAATAACCCGTCGAAGTATTGATCTGGATCAAAAAATGGCCGCTAAAACAGACTGTTGGCGTTACGCAATACGACCAAAGTCACTGCCGGGCACGACTAAAGTTTTCTCGGGGCGGGTGGTGAAAGGGCTCAAGGCGTGGGGGTGGCCGTCTGCAGACTCCTTGAGGGGCAGGGCAGGTGCGCGACCCTGCTGGGCAGGACAGGGCAGAGCATCTGTCCAAGGGTGTCCTACGTGGTACAGGGCCGCGGAGTCTGGGGGCGTTTCGGTAGATCAGTGAGCCGTTGGGGAAGGCTCAGAGGCTGTCGGGGTCGCCGAAGAACATCTGAATCCGCGAACGCAACCAGCGCTCCCCTGGATCGTTGTCCTGTGAGCCACGCCAGGCCATGTGCAGCTCAAAACTTCGCACCGGCAGTGGCGGATCTTCGGCGCGTACGCCGCCGGCGGCAGTGAGGGCGTCGGCGGTGTAGTCGGGCACGGTGGCAAGGATGTCGGTGCCGGCCAGCAGGGTGCTCAGGCCGTTGAATTGCGGTACGGCGAGCACGACGTGGCGCTTGCGTCCGAGCTTCTCCAGCTCCTCATCGATGAACCCGCTCAGGTCCCCGGCGAACGACACCAGGGCGTGGGGGCGGGCGCAGAAGTCGTCCAGGGTCAGGGGGCCGGGCACGGTGTCGGCCCGCAGCAGTTTGGGCAGGCTGCGGCGCAGGACCTTGCGCTTGGCGTTGGCCGGCAGGTCGGCGGTGTAGCTGACGCCGATGGATATTTCGCCGGAGGCCAGCAGCGCGGGCATCAGCAGGTAGTTGGCGCGGCGTACCACCAGCACGATGCCCGGGGCTTCGGCGCGCAGGCGTTTGAGCAGCATCGGCAGCAGGGCGAATTCCACGTCGTCGGAAAGACCGATACGGAATACGGCGGTGCTGGTGGCCGGGTCGAATTCGGCGGCGCGGCTGACGGCGGTGGAGATCGAATCCAGGGCCGGCGAGAGCAGGGCGAAGATTTCCACTGCCCGGGCCGAGGGCTCCATGCTGCGCCCGGTACGCACGAACAGCGGATCGTCGAACAGGTTGCGCAGGCGCGACAGGGCTGCACTGATGGCCGGCTGGCCGAGGAACAGCTTCTCGGCGGCGCGGGTCACACTGCGTTCGTGCATCAGTGTTTCGAATACGATCAACAGATTCAGGTCGACACGACGCAGGTCATTACGATTCATCTGGAGTCCTGGCAGAGTCAGCGAGCTTGACGGGAGCGACCATATCGGAACAATGGCCGGCGTGAATCTTACGGGGAAAGGCTGGTACTCTGCATCGGCTAAATGTTGTTTGTTTGTAGCCGGGCAAGGTTCGAGCACGCTGTACGCCCCGATTTTCAAGGGCACGAAATCAATGCCAGGCATGTCGACTATTAATAGGCACTGATAGTCTTGCTTGCAAAGCCCGGATAAAGTTCGCGGCATTAGAGGTTAATTTGACGAGGTTTGCGATGTCCCGCACGATTCGTTTTCACAAGTTTGGACCGGCCGAGGTGCTCAAATGCGAAGAGCATGCGGCCTCGTTGCCTGCGCCAGGCGAAGTGCAGGTACGAGTCGAAGCCATCGGTATCAGCTGGTATGACGTGCTCTGGCGGCAGAACCTGGCGTCGTCCCATGCGCGCCTGCCCTCGGGCCTGGGGCACGAAATGGCCGGTGTGGTCACGGCCGTGGGCGAGGGCGTCGACGACCTGGCGGTAGGTGACAAGGTGGCGAGTTTTCCCGCCGAAAGCCCCAACGATTACCCGGTGTATGGCGAGCTGATCGTCCTGCCGCGTTCGGCCCTGACCCGTTATCCCGATGTTCTCAGCCCGATCGAGGCTGCTGTTCATTACACGCCGCTGCTGATCGCCTATTTCGCCTACGCCGACCTGGCGCGGGTCAAGCCGGGGCAGTTTGCCCTGGTCACGGACGCCAGCCATTGCGCCGGGCCGTCCTTTGTCCAGTTGGGCAAGGCCCTGGGTGTGCGGGTGATTGCCGCGACCAAGACCGCTGAAGAGCGTGAATACCTGCTGTCCCTGGGTGCTGAGAAGGTGATTGTCACCGAGGAACAGGACCTGCTGATGCAGATCAACAAGCTCACCGACAACCGCGGCGTCGACGTGGTGTTCGACGGCCTGGGCGGCCCGCAGATGTCCATGCTCGGCGATGTCCTGGCGCCCCGTGGCAGCCTGGTGCTCTATGGCCTGCAAGGCGGCAACCAGACGCCGTTCCCGGCCTGCGCGGCGTTCCAGAAGAACATCCAGTTCTTCGTCCATTGCATCGGCAACTTCACTGGCAAGCCGGAGTTGGGAATTGTCCAGGATCAGGTCGCGCTGCAGCGTGCGTTGCGCGACATCAACCAGCTCACCGCGGACCGGGTGCTGCTCCCCCTGAAGACCCGGGTATTCGCGTTCAACGAATTTGTCGAGGCGCACCGCTACATGGATGAATGCCCATGCCGCGAACGGGTCGCGCTTCAGGTCGAACCGGTCTGATCCCAACGCCAGGCAAAGCCTGGCGTTTTTTATTGCCTCGATTTGCCGGCCCTTGCGCCGGCTTTTTCGTTTTCTCCCTGGGAATCCTTTTTACCGGCAAGCCGGCTGCCGCATAAAAGGGCCGGGGCGCCGGGATAGATTCCATCGCGCTGCGGTCAAACTGCCAGTAAACTGCGGCCCATTTCCGAACCATCCTTTTCCAGAGGTTTTGCATGACTCTCAGTCCTTTTGCGGGCAAACCGGCACCGGCTGAATTGTTGGTCGACATCCCGCGACTGGTTACGGCTTATTACACCGGTCAGCCTGATGCATCGGTGTCTACCCAGCGTGTGGCCTTCGGCACCTCCGGGCACCGTGGCAGCTCGTTCGATCTGAGTTTCAACGAATGGCATGTGCTGGCCATCAGCCAGGCCATTTGCCTGTACCGCGAATCCCAGGGCATCGACGGCCCGCTGTTTGTCGGCATCGACACCCATGCCCTGTCGACCCCGGCCGGGGCCAGCGCCCTGGAAGTGCTGGCGGCCAATGGCGTGACCGTGATGATTGCTGCCGGCGACGAGTACACCCCGACCCCAGCGGTGTCCCACGCCATCCTCTGCTACAACCGTGGGCGTACATCGGGCCTGGCGGACGGCATCGTCATCACCCCGTCCCATAACCCGCCACAAAGCGGCGGCTACAAGTACAACCCCACCAACGGCGGCCCGGCCGACACCCACATCACCAAGTGGATCGAAGCCAAGGCCAATGAACTGCTGGCAGCCAAGCTGGCCGGGGTCAAGCGCATCAGTTACGAACAGGCGCTGAAGGCCGACACCACCCATCGCCACGATTACCTCAACACCTACGTCGCCGACCTGATCAATGTCATCGACCTGGACGCCATCCGCAACGCCAAGCTGCGCCTGGGCGTGGATCCGCTGGGCGGAGCAGGGGTGCGCTACTGGTCGGCGATCGCCGAGCACTACCGCCTGGACCTGGAGGTGGTGAACAAGCAAGTGGACGCCACTTTCCGCTTCATGTCGGTGGATTGGGACGGGCAGATCCGCATGGACCCGTCCTCCAGCTACGCCATGCAGGGCCTGATCGGCCTCAAGGAACGCTTCGACGTGGCCTTCGCCTGCGACCCCGATCACGATCGCCACGGCATCGTCACCCCGAGCGGCGGCCTGCTGGCGCCGAACAACTACCTGGCGGTGTCCATCGATTACCTGTTCCAGAATCGCCCGCAATGGCGCGCTGATGCCGCGGTGGGCAAGACCGTGGTCAGCAGCGGCCTGATCGACCGGGTCGCTGCACGCCTGGGCCGCCGTCTGTATGAAGTGCCGGTGGGCTTCAAGTGGTTTGCCGATGGCCTGTTCGACGGCTCACTGGGCTTTGGCGGCGAAGAAAGCGCCGGCGCCTCTTTCCTGCGCCGCGACGGTGGCGTCTGGAGCACCGACAAGGATGGCCTGATCCCGTCCCTGCTGGCGGCGGAAATGACCGCGCGTACCGGTCGCGATCCGAGCCAGGCCTACCGCGCCCTGTGCGACGAGCTGGGTGAGCCGTTCTCGGTCCGCGTCGATGCCAAGGCCAACCCGCAGCAGAAGGCCCTGCTCAGCAAGCTGTCGCCACAGCAGGTGACTTCGACCCAATTGGCCGGCGAACCGATCCAGCAGATCCTCAGCCATGCACCGGGCAATGACCAGGCCATTGGCGGCCTGAAAGTCATGACGGAGAACGGCTGGTTCGCCGCACGCCCGTCGGGTACTGAAGACATCTACAAGATCTACGCTGAAAGCTTCATCGGCGACCACCACCTCAAGCAACTGGTGCAGGAAGCCCAGACCCTGGTGGACACCGCCATCAGCGGCAACTGACCGACGCTCCGGGCCCGTCAGACAAAAAAAGGGGCGGCCATCACGGTCGCCCCTTTTTATTGGCCGCTGTATTTCACGCCAGATCCACCAGCACGATCTCGCTGTCTTGCAACGCCGTCACCCGCAGCACCGGCTCATTCTCAATCGCGATGCCGTCTCGAGCTTCGGCGCGCAAGCCGTTGACTTCAATCGCGCCAGTCGCCGGAACCAGGTAAGCCCGGCGCCCGTCGTCCAGGTGATACTCGGCCGTTTCCCCGGCCTTCAGGTTGGCCGCCACCAGCCGCGCATCGGCGCGAATCCGCAGGCTTTCCTCATCGCCAGCCTTGCCACTGGCCAGGGTCACGAAACCTTCACGCTGGCCCTTGGGAAAAGGCTTGGCACCCCAGGAAGGCGCAGAGCCTGCCTGGTTGGGGATGATCCAGATCTGGAATATCTTGGTTGGCGTGGCTTCCAGGTTGTACTCGCTGTGGGCGATCCCGGTGCCGGCGCTCATCACCTGCACATCACCGGCTTCGGTGCGGCCCTTGTTGCCCAGGTTGTCCTGGTGGCTGATGGCCCCTTCGCGAACGTAGGTGATGATTTCCATGTCCCGGTGCGGGTGCTGGGGGAAGCCGGTGCCAGGGGCGATCACATCATCGTTCCAGACCCGCAGGTTGCCCCAGTGCATGCGCTTGGGGTCATGGTACTCGGCGAAGGAAAAATGGTGGTGGGCATCCAGCCAGCCGTGGTGCGCGCCGCCCAGGGAGCTGAAAGGTCTGAGTTCAAGCATGATCTTCTCCTCATTAAGGGCTCGTCATGGCACGTTATACCCGGGCCAGAAAACGATAACCGTTGGTTGATGGCGAGCATCTTTCATCAGCTATAGATCGATAAAAAGCGCAAAAAATGCCGTAATCCAATCGTAAAATTAGATGATTATTTTGTCGCAAAGTTGGTGTTAAACCTTCGGTTCATCGCTTAAGTTAATGACCTGCAAGCAATTGGCTGGATACCGTGGAACAATCCGCCGAAGATTACTGCTCAGCCTCACACCCTGGAGTCCGCGTGTCGCAACACACCCCCGATCTGCCTCCCGAGCTTTTGCCCCTGGCCCAGATGCCCTTGTTGAAACGCCTCGCGGCGCGCTTCTTCGGCCATGGCCTGAACCGCCTGCGGGCCCAGCATCGGGCTTCCTGGCTGCATGGTCAGGCCGATGGCTTTCGCAGTGGCCACACTGCCGGCGTGGAATACGGCTACCAGGAAGGCCGGCTTGAGGGGCTGGAGGAAGGCCGCCAGGTGCTGTTGATCCGCGACAGCCGCAACACCGAGCACCGCCCGCCCGGGGTGGATGACCGGCTGTTCGATGACTGGCGCCTGCCGTTGAGCGCCGAGCTGAAAAAGCGCTTCAAGGCCGATGTCGCCCGCCTGCTGCCCGTCGCCGCGCAGCCCAGCGCCGCGCAGTGGAAGATGATTTTCAGCGACACGCCCGCCACCGCGGTGATCGCCGGGGCCGGGGCCGGCAAGTCAACCTCGCTGGTGCTGCGCCTGCTGCTGTTGCATCACTATCTGGGCTTCGAACTGGACGCCATGACCGTGGTGACCTTCACCCGGGAGTCGCGCAAGGATTTCATCACCAAGCTCACGCAAGTCTTTGCCCTGTGGGGGCGGCAACTGGGCGCCAGGGAAGCCCGGGAGCTGGTGCGGACCTTCCACTCGCGGATCCTGCCCATGGTCCGCAGCCTGCCGGGCTTCGAGCGCCTGCAGGCCTTCGAGAACCTCAGCGATCGGCTCCAAGGCGGCGAAGACGAGGTGGACAGCAACCCATTCGATCTGCGCATCAACGACGCCCAGCGCCGGCACCTGAATGCCTGCTACCAGGCACTGTACCGCGATGACCCGCGCTTTCGCCTGGCGTTGCAGCCGTTGGTGCGCCACGCCCTGCAGCTCAAGGAACTGGAGCGCGATCACCCTGACGTGCAAAAGCGCATGGCGGTGACCGAACTGGCGGCCAAGCGCGATGAAGAGCTCTGCGACACCGTGGAGGACCTGTGGTTTCGCGCGGGCGCCTGGCCGATCAAGGGCATCGAGCCGCAGCGCCAGCGGTTCGAAATCAACGGTGCGACCTTTCACAGCCATGGCTATTGTGCGGAGCTGGACGCCTGGGTGGTGCTGGGTTTCGACCCGCGCGAGAGCCCGCAGCTGACCCGGCCCGGGGCCAAGCTGACGGTGCGGGCGGAGTGGGCTGTAAAACGCACCCTGTTTCAAGCTTTTTGCCGTAAACCATTGATTTGGCTTGATAGTTACGAAGCTTCAAAGCGTTCTGCCGGCGCCTTTTCGGCCCAGGTCAATGGCGGTCCGGGTTTCGATTACAAGGTCAAGGGTGAGCTGGCGTCGGCGCCGCTGCTCGATTGCTTTGTCGCCGCCGCAGGCTTTATCGAGAACCTGGGCTTGGAAGTGGGCGATGCCGTCGCGGGCATGAGTTTTGCCCAGGACGATCCGGACCGGTTTTTCTTCGAGGCCCTGAGCCTGTTCTGGCGAGCGCTGGAGGACCATCTGCTGGATCAGTCGCCGCCCATCATGAGCTACAACCGTATGTTCGCCCTGTTCAGCGAGCGCTCGCCGGAGAACTTCAAGCTGCTCAGCGATGCCTGCCTGCGCCCGATGTCACACCTGATGATCGACGAGTTCCAGGATGTTTCGCCGCAGATCGTTTCCTGGATCAGGGCCAGCCTTGCGGCGATCCGCAGCCGAGGCGCCGCCTTGCACATCGGGCGCGCCGCCCAGCATTCCTCGCTGCTCTGCGTCGGTGACGACTGGCAGTCGATCTACGGCTGGCGGGGCAGCTCGCCCAAGTACTTCATCGAGTTCAACAAGGAGTTCCCGTCCCGGGCACCACCCGGGTCATGCTCAGCGAGAACTACCGCAGCCATCAGCATGTGATCGATGCCGCGGAGCATATTGTCCGCGCGGCGCCGGCCATTGCCGGGAAGAAGGCCAAGGCCAGCGGCGAAGCTACAGAGCTGTGGCCGGTGCAGGTGCTCGATCGCGATGATCAGGGCCTGGCCCAGCGTCTGGCTGAGCACTATGAGCAGGGTGATTCGGTCTTGATGTTGTTTCGAAAAAGTAGTGATAAGTTATTGGTTGAAAACGTTATTTCACAAATAGTTAATGTTGATTCTAGTCTGCCTCCAGGGTCGCGACGCCTGAAACAGCTGACCTATCACAGCGCCAAGGGACTGCAGGCGGATGCGGTATTCCTGCTGGGCGACTGCCAGCACCTGAGCAGTTCGCCGTACAAGAACCAGGTCTATCGCATGGCCGGGTTGGGCAAGGACGGCGATGCCGAGCCCTACGACAGCGCACAAAAGGACGAGATCCTGCGGCTGGCCTATGTGGGCATCACCCGGGCGGCCAAGCATTGCTACTGGTATGTGGACCGCCAGGAAGGCCCCTCGGGCAATGCGCCCAAGGCTTCGGACCGGGTACCGCGAGACAAGCCGTACTTCCAGGACTTGCGCCAGGCGACATGAAAAAAGCCCGCTGGCGAGGCGGGCTTCGGGTGAGGCAGCGGGGCTTCAGGCCTTGAGTGCCAGGGACGGGGAAAAGGCCTCCAGCTCATCTTCCACCGCCTCGATTATTCGTTCGACATCCGCAGCGCTCATCACCGTGGCACAGGGAATGCCGGCGATGGCGATCATGGTTTCGCCGCTGGCGCGATCGAAGAGCCGGGCGATCATGCTGCCGGGCGCATCCATGCTGGCTTCGAAACCCATGGGATGAAAATGCCATCGCATCAGCTGGCAGGCGTTGGGAAAGGTGACTTTACTGGCCCAGACTCTGTTCATCGGTGGCCCACCTTGATTCATTGAGCGCTTCCTTGTGCTCGCGGTAGGAACGACCGGATCGTCAATGACCCGATCGGTTGAGGTTTTAAAAATAGCATTGGCTTGTGACGGTTCGCAGTTTTTTTGCCCACCGTCCGGCGGTTCACTCACGGATTATTGATGCAAGTCATGTCATCTCCCAGGCACCCCCCGGCGGCTGCCGTATCTGGCCGGCGGCCGGTCGTTGAAGCCCTTGGCGAAGTTCGGCAAGCTGCGCCTTTTCCTGTTCGAGAAACCTATGTCTGCCCCCGATGACGGGCCGCTGCACACCCAGGCCACCGGTGAAACCGTGATGCGCTACCACCTGTGCTGGAAGTACCGGGACCTGGATGGAGTAATGGCGCTGTACCACCCGGACATCCAGTACAACGACTTTTTCCAGAACCGTACCCTGGGCCTGGAGGAACTGCGCGAATACGTGCGGGCCAGCATGCCCCGGGCTCCCGACGAGGCCCTGGAGCACAGCGATCGCATCCGCCTGGATGGCAACACCGCGTTTATCCAGTACCAGGTGACCCTGCGCGGCGGCCAGGGCCTGGTGTCATTTCGCTCCAGTGAAGCGATCACCGTGCGCGACGGGCTGATCTGGCGGGTCAACGAGTACGCCTCACTGGTCCGGGAGCCGGCACCGAGCAAGTCCTCCGCCAGACTGCGCCCGGCGGCCAGCCGGCTGGGGCTGTCGCCGCGCCAGTTGAGTTTCATGGCCGAGGACCTGCAGCAGTATTTCCAGCGCCAGCAGCCGTATCTGGACCCCGAGCTGGACCTGCAGCGGGTGTCCCGGGAATGCGGTTACAGCCGCAACCAGATTTCCTACCTGCTCAATCAGGTGCTGGGGCAGAGCTTCTACCGCTACGTCAACCAGGCGCGCCTGCAGCATCTGCTGGCAGCGCTGGACCAGGCCACGCCGCCGCTGCGCATCGACGAGCTGGCGTTTGCCGCAGGGTTCAACTCGCTGTCGGCCTTCTACAGCTGTTTTCGCCAGCACACCGGCCAGTCGCCCAAGGCCTACGCCAAGCAAATTTCTTTGCGTGCACGCGCGCAAGACAGCCCCTGAGGCCAGGCACTAGGATCGCCGCATTCGAAATTCGGGTTGCGGAGTGCTTGCATGCCAGCGTGGCGCAGTATCAGTTTGTGGATGGACCAGCTCGACGAGCCGCTATTGCCGCGGCCGCAGCTTGCGCAAGACCTGGACCTGGACGTGGCGATCATCGGCGCCGGCTATACCGGGCTGTGGACCGCCTATTACCTCAAGCGCCAGGCGCCGCAGTTGAATATTGCGGTGATCGAAGCGCAAACCGCCGGTTTTGGTGCCTCGGGCCGCAATGGCGGCTGGCTGATGGGCAACCTGCTGGGAGAAGACCGGCTGCTGGCCGCTCTGTCGCCGCAGCAGCGCCGGGCCTCCTTCGATCTGTTGCACGGCATCCCTGATGAAGTGGCCAATGTCATCGAACGTGAGGGCATCGACTGCGATTACCGCAAGGGCGGGGTGCTGTATTGCGCCGCCCGCTACCCGGAGCAGGAAACCAGCCTGCGCCACTATCTGGACAAGCTCTATGCCCAGGGCCTGAACCAGGACGACTACCGCTGGCTCAACCCCGAGCAACTGGCCCAGCAGATCCGCCTGGCCAAGCCCTATGGCGGTATCTTTGCCCCGCATTGCGCCACCATCCAGCCTGCCAAGCTGGTGCGCGGCCTGGCCCGGGCGGTTGAGCGCCTGGGGGTGACCCTCTATGAAAACAGCCCGGTGACCCATTGGCAGTCCGGCAGCCTGCAGACGGCCCAGGCTTCGGTGCGCAGCCGCTGGATAGTGCCGGCAGTGGAAGGCTATTCGGTCACCTTGCCGCCCCTGGGCCGCTACCAGTTGCCGGTGCAAAGCCTGCTGGTGGCCACCGAGCCGCTGGCGGAGTCCGTCTGGGAAGAAATCGGCCTGAGCCAGGGCCAGGCCTTCAGCGAAAGCAGCCGACAGGTGACTTATGGCCAGCGCTCCATGGACAACCGGCTGGTGTTCGGTGCCCGGGGCGGCTATCAGTTCGCCAGCAAGCTGCGCCATGACTTCGACCTGACCCGTGACGAAGTGGAACTGCGCCGCTACCTGTTCGGCGAGCTGTTCCCGCAACTCAAGAACGTGCGCATCAGCCATTCCTGGGGCGGCAACCTGGGCATGTCCCGGCACTTCAAGCCGCATATGCTCTGCGACCGGCGCAAGGGCATCGCCCTGTCCGGCGGCTATGGCGGCGAGGGCGTCGGCGCCAGCAACCTCGGCGGCCGGACCCTGGCGGACCTGATCCTGGAACGCGACAGCCCTCTGGTACACCAGCCCTGGGTCATGCCCGAGTGCGGCCTGGAGGCCCTGCGGGCCTGGGAGCCGGAGCCGTGCCGCTGGCTGGGCTACAACGCGATCATTCGCAGCTTCGTCCACGAGGACCAGACCCTGGCCAACCCGGCCTCGGCTCCATGGCGGCGCAGGATGGCCAGCCGGATCGCCGGCTTCATGGAAGGTTTCATGCACTGAGCCGGCCTCTATGTACCGAACGCTGTCCGTTCGGATTTTCCGTCGAAAGGTAGAACCATGAGCATCACCCAATTCAAGCAAACCGCCACCGCCATCCTGGCCGAATCGGCACCAGTGGCGGTGCCCCTGGGCACTCCGGTGGCCGTGACCTCGGTGACCGCCGTCGAACGCAACGACGGGGTCGAGACCGGCATCTGGGAATGCACCCCGGGGCGCTGGCGGCGGCAGATCGTGGCCCAGGAGTTCTGCCACTTCATCCAGGGCCGTTGCACCTTCACCCCGGACAACGGCGAAACCCTGCACATAGAAGCCGGCGATGCACTGATGTTGCCGGCCAACAGCACCGGGATCTGGGATATCCAGGAAACGGTGCGCAAGACCTACGTCTTGATTTTCTGATCCCTTGATTGCCTGCCAACAACAAAACCAGCCACAGGTATCGACTCATGATCCGCAAGACTTGCGCGTTGCTATTGCTCAGCCCGTTGTTCCTGGCCACGTCCCTGGCCCAGGCCGATACGGTGAAGATCTACAACTGGTCGGACTACATCGCCCCGGACACCACCAAGGCCTTCCAGAAGGAAACCGGGATTGGTTTCACCTACGACGTCTATGACAGCAACGAGACCCTGGACGGCAAGTTGATGACCGGAAAATCCGGGTATGACGTGGTGTTTCCTTCCAACCACTTCATGGCCCGGCAGATTCAGGGCGGGGCACTGAAGAAGCTCGACAAGAGCCAGTTGCCCAACTGGAAGAACCTCAACCCGGTGCTGCTCAAGGCCCTGGAGGTCAACGACCCGGGCAACCAGCACGGCTTCCCCTACCTCTGGGGCAGCACCGGCATTGGCTACAACGTGGCCAAGATCAAGGAAGTGCTGGGCAACGATGCCCCACTGGATTCCTGGGACCTGATCTTCAAGCCCGAGTACATGCAGAAGCTGCAGAAGTGCGGGGTGGCGATCCTCGACAACGGCCCGGAACTGATCCCTACCGCTCTCAATTACCTCGGGCTGGCGCACCACAGCAAGAACCCGGCTGACTACAAGCAGGCCGAGGCGTTGCTGATGAAGGTCCGGCCTTATGTCAGCTACTTCCACTCGTCGAAGTACACCAGCGACCTGGCCAACGGCAATATCTGCGTGGCGGTGGGATTCTCCGGCGACATCCTGCAAGCGGAAAGCCGTGCCAGGGAGGCGAAGAACGGGGTGGAGATCGGCTACTCGATTCCCAAGGAAGGCTCGCCGATCTGGTTCGACATGGTGGCCATGCCAGTGGATGCCCCGGATGAGCAGGCCGGCTATGCCTTCATGAACTACCTGCTGCGCCCCGAAGTGATGGCCGGCGTGAGCAACTACGTGCACTACGCCAATGGCAACCTGCAGGCCGACAGCCTGATCGACCCGGCCATCAAGAACGACACCAAGGTCTATCCGAGCCCGGAAATGATGGACAAGCTGTTTGCCCTGGAGGCCATGCCGCTGGACATCGACCGCATCCGCACCCGCCTGTGGAACAAGATCCGCAGCGGCAGCTGACCTGACCCTTCGTAGGAGCCGGCTTGCCGACGAAGAGGGCCTCAAGCCCTGTGTTGCGCTCGGGGTCGCCTTCGCTGGCAGGCCAGCTCCTACGCCCGTCGTTCTCCCTGGAGGGCGCCAGCCGGTCCGCCTCTTAGGTGCCGGTGTGGAGGGCGGCAGTTTCTATAGCTGGGTGTTTTCCGGGAGCAGGGCGCCGCCATCCACCACCAGGGTCTGGCCGGTGATATAGCCCGCTTGCCGTGACGCCAGGAACAGCATGGCCCAGGCAATATCCTCGGCGCTGCCCAGGCGCTTCAGGGGAATGCTCGAAGCCAGGGTCGAAGCGTCGCCGAGATTGTCCATGGCCTGGGTGGCAATCAGCCCGGGCTCCACGCCGTTGACCGTGATTGCATATTCCGCCAGCTCCAGCGCGGCAGCGCGGATGAAACCATTGACCCCGGCCTTGGAGGCCGCGTAGTGGGCGAGCCCGGGAATCGCCGTGCGCGGGCCGGTGACCGAGGAGGTGATGACGATCCTCGGCTGCTGGGACCGACGCAACGCCGGCAAGGCGGCCCGGGTCAGCCAGAAGCAGCTTTTCAGGTTCACCGCCAGGGTGCTGTCCAGGGTTTCATCCTCCAGTTCGGCCAGCTTCTGCATCGGAAAGATCGCGGCATTGTGCAGCAGCAGGTCGAGGCCGCCGAAGGCCTCCAGGGTTGCCGCCACTGCCTGTTCGGCGGCATTGCGGGTGCCCAGGTCCACAGGCAGCAGTTCGGCGGTGCCGCCGGCTTGGCGAATCAGCCGCAGGGTTTCATCGCCTGATGCCGCGCTGCGGGTCGCCAGCATGACCCTGGCCCCCTGGGCGGCGAACAGTTGGGCGATGGCCCGGCCGATGCCCTGGCCGGAACCGGTGACCAGGGCGATGCGCCCACGCAGATCCTGGTTCATGAGCCTGCTCCTGGCAGAACCTGGGCCAGGCACTGGTCCAGCAGGCGGTTGTGCAGGTCGACCTGCGCCTCGCTGGCGGTCGGGCACAGCAGCGCCATGTTGTGGAACGGCGTCAGCAACACCCCGCGATTGAGCAGGTACAGGTGCAGATAGGCTTCGATCAGCCCATGGCGGGCATGATGGGCCTCACCGCCGTTGCGCGGAGGCTGCTGCATGAACAGGTATTCGACCCGGGCACCGATGCGGGTCACGTGCCAGGGCAGGCGGTGCTTGTGGATGATGGCTTCGACCCCGGCCCGCAGGCGCTCGGCGAGATGGAACATATGGGCGTAGCTGGCCTCGTTCATCACTTCGCTGAAGGTGGCGCGCATGGCCGCCATCTGCAGGGCGTTGCCGGCCAGAGTGCCGCCGAAGCCGAAATGGTTGATCGCCTGGCCCGGCTGGAAATGCGGCAGCACCTGCCAGATCCGTTCGGCCATGGCCTGGCTGGCGCCCCAGACCGCCGTGGGAATGCCACCGGCGATGGATTTGCCGAGAACGAAGAAATCCGGCTGCAACCCGTGCTCGCCGCAATAGCCGCCGGGGCCGCAGGACAGGGTATGGGTCTCGTCGATGATCAGCGGCACCTCGTAGCGCCGGGTCAGCTCCCGCAGGCCATCATGAAAGCCCGGGGCTGGCGGCACCATGCCGACGTTGGTCATGAAGGGTTCGGTGAGTACCGCGGCCACGTCGCCATGGGCCAGGGCCGCTTCCAGGGCCGGCAGGTCGTTGAACTCCACCAGCCGCGTGGTGGCCTGGTGCTGCAGGCCGTTGGGGTGCACGCCGTCCCGCGGGATCATCTGGCCCTGGGCGTCGAACTCCACCTGGGACTCGTCGACGCTGCCGTGGTAGTTGCAGTTGAACACCAGGACCTTCTGCCGCCCGGTGATCATCCGGCACAGGCGCAGGACAAAACGGTTGGCGTCGGTGGCCGAGGTGGTGACCTGCCAGTAGGGCAGGCCAAAGCGCCGGGTCAGTTCCTTGCCGACCCACAGGCTGTCGGCCGTGGGCAGCATCAGGGTCGAACCATGCAGTGCCTGTTCGGCGATGGCAGCGGCGACCGCCGGTTGGGCGTGGCCGAACATCGCTCCGGTGTCACCCAGGGCAAAGTCCACGTAGTGATGACCGTCGCAATCGGTGAGGGTCGCGCCCTGGGCGTCGGCCACCATGATCGGGTAGGAGCCGGGCCATTGCTGCATCCAGTGCAAGGGCGCGCCGTACAGCCAATGCTGGAGGTTTTCCTGGTAGAAAGCGCCGGAGCGCGGGTGTTTCTCGGCAAACAGTTGCAGTTCGGTCTGGTAGCAACTGGCGACGCGTTGCAGATCGAGGCCCAGAGTCATGGCAGTGTCCTGTGAGGAAGAGGGCTGGCTGGCCCAGGTGCCGGCCTGGGCCGGCAGCCTGGAGCCAGGGGGCGGGTATCAGCGGTGCCGGGTACGGTTGAGCACCTCTGCCAGGGCTCCCACCGGAAAGTTGGCGGCGCTGCTGAAGTCGGCACCCTGGTAGCCGAAGATCTTGCCGTCGCTGCGACCGGCCTTGAGGTCGATCAGCACCAGGCCCAGGGTCGGGACGATCTTTTCTCGCCAGACGAACAGGTACAGCTGCTCGGCGATCTTGTAGTAGTGGCAGCGGTCGGTATCCGCCAGCCCCTGTTCGACGCCCCGCAGGCATTGCCAGCTGTAGAAGTTGGCATTCAGGTAGATGTGCTCGTAGGCCTCGCTGGCGCTGTAGATGTACTGGTTGCGCAGGCCCACCAGTTCATCGGTGGGTTCATGGCGTGGCGTGCTGGTGGTGACCGGCGTGTCGATGGCGCCGTGGAGAAACTGGGCCTTGACCGAGGTCAGCTCGCCACCGGCCAGGGCCCGGCTGAACAGGTCGACGCTGGATTCGGCCTGGCTGGGCATCTGCCCGATGACGGCGCTGAAGCATTGCTGCTCAAGGTCCAGGACCAGGCTCACCGAGTGGATCTGCCCCTGTTCGTGCTTGAGGAAGTCCACCAGGTAGATGCCGGGGCGCAGGCAGGTTGCGCGATAGGGCAACTCGGCGCCGGCCGCTTCCCCGACGTTGTTCCAGCGCAGGGTGTGGGCGGCGAAATGGTGTTCGATCTGCCAGTGGTTGTCGAAGTGCAGGGTCAGGTGGCGACCGGCCAGGTCGTCGACCGCCGGGAGGATGTGATTGTCTTCGGCAAAGCCATCGGCGAGGGCTCCGACGGTGATCCATTCAGGTTGCGGGTTCATGGCAAGGCTCTTGTCAGCAAGGAGAGCTGCATGTTCGGCCGCCAGCCCCGGGTTGCCCATCAACCTTATGGTTGAAGTGCCCGGGCTTTACAGGAACAGCGCTCTGACCAGCTCCGTACGGTTACTGGCGCCGACCTTGCGGAACAGGTTGATCAAGTGGGTCTTGACCGTGGGCAGGCCCAGGTCCAGGCGCCGGGCGATGGTCTTGTTGTCTGCGCCGTCGCGCAGCAGCCAGGCGATTTCCCGCTCCCGGGGTGTCAGGCCCGACAGGCGCTCATCGACCTGGGACCAGGGCGCCAGGGCCGCAATCTCCAGCAGGCCTTGCAAGGCATGCAGGGTGCCCAGTTCCTCCACGCTGAAGTGCCCCAGCCCGACGTCGCGCAGCAGCGACAGGCCGGCGACCGGCCGTTCGCCATCGCAGGCCAGGATTTCCACCACATCCAGTACCCCATGGCGCTGCAGGAACCCCTGATAAACCTCGCTCTCGTGATGGCCCTGGTGGGCCATGCCCATGTGCAGAGACAGCACCGGGCGCCCCGCCGCGGCGCAGTGACGAGGTTGCAGGGGGTCGTAGTGGCGAAAGTGCTGCAGGTAGGCCTGGTGCATCTGCTCCGGCATGCGGTACAGCGAAAAATCCCGGGCCTGCAGTTGGGCATCGATGCGGTAGAAGGCGCAGAGGCTGGCGGGTACTACCCGGGTGAAAGCGGCGATGCAGCGGTGGCCCAGTTCATGGGGGCCGGGCAGGGAGGCGGGTGCGTTCATCGGATGGCTCCTGGCTGCACCTGGGGCAGTGGCTCGGTGAAAGGGGCGCAAGGACGTGGATTGATCCTGTCCGGAACCCGGACTGCCACAGTGAAACCCTGCTGGGCGTGCCTGGCAAGCCTCCAGCGCCGCAAGCTGCGATCGTGATTGCCTCGATCGCAGCTTGCTGCCGGGGTTAGCGGCGGGCCTTGCTCAAGCCTTCGGCCAGGGCGTCGACTATGGCATCGGCCTGTGCCTGCTGGATCACCAGGGGCGGCGAGAGAATGATCTTGGTGCCCACCGGGCGCACCATGACCCCGTTGTCCCGGGCGATCTGTGCCACCTGATTGGCGTAGCCGCTCATGGGGTCGATGGGTTCGCGGGTGGTCTTGTCCGCCACCAGGTCCAGGGCCAGCATCAGACCCTTGCCGCGCACTTCGCCGACGGTGTCGAAGCGCTCGACGAAGGGCTGCAGCTTGTCGAGCATGTAGTCGCCCATTTTCGCGGCGTTGGCCGGCAGGTCCTCCTTGACCACGATGTCCAGGCACGCCAGGGCGGCGGCGCAGGCTACCGGGTGCCCGGAGTAGGTGTAGCCATGCATGATGGCCCCGGTGAAGTTGGCGTTCTTCTCGAAGGCTTCTTCGATGCGCCGGTTGACCACCGTGGCGCCCAGGGGGATGTAGCCCGAGGTGATGCCCTTGGCCAGGCACATGATGTCGGGCTTGACGCCCCACAGGCGGCTGCCGAACATCGAGCCGCTGCGACCGAAGCCGGTGACCACTTCGTCGGCGATCAGCAATACGCCGTACTTGTCGCAGACTTCACGGATCAGCGGCCAGTAGTTGGCCGGTGGCACTATCACGCCGCCAGCGCCCTGGATCGGCTCGGCAATGAAGGCGGCGACGGTGTCCGGGCTCTGGAACTGGATTTCCCGCTCCAGCAGGTCGGCGCAGATCTTGCCCAGCTCTTCCGGGTCCTGGCTGTAGGGGTTGCGGTACAGCCAGGGGGTATCGATGTGGTAGCAGCCCGGCAGCAGCGGCTCGTAGTTGCGGCGGAACACCGTGTTGCCGTTGACCGAGGCGCCGCCGAAGTGGGTGCCGTGGTAGCCCTGGCGCAGGGAAATGAACTTGGTGCGGTCGGCCTGGCCTTCGAGCTTCCAGTACTGGCGGGCCAGCTTCAAAGCGCTTTCGATGGCGTCCGAGCCGCCGGAGCTGAAGGCCACCCGGCGCATGTCCTCGGGTTCCAGCAGGTTCATCACCACCCGCGACAGTTCTTCAGCCCGGGGATGGCTGACCCCGTCGAACAGCTGGAAGTATTCCAGTTCATCAAGTTGCGCGGTGATCGCCGCCTTCACTTCCTTGCGGTTGTGGCCGACGTTGACGTTCCACAACCCGGCAACGCCATCCACCAGCTGGTGGCCCTTGTCGTCATACACATAGCAGCCGTCGCCACGGACGATGCGGATCGGCTCGCGTTGCTTCATTTCGTTGGGGTGCAGCATGGGGTGCCAGAAACGGCTTGGTTCGCTCACGTTGAGTCTCCTGATAACGCACGGACAGCGTGGAGATATTAGTGCGTCATTTATGCGCCCCTGGCTTGCCTCTGTGTGCCAGGGCACTTGACCCAGGCTGCCAGTGGCGGGTTTGCGGGCCTGTTCGCTGGTAAATGGCGCGCACCTGCAGGGGCTGGCTTGCCAGCGAAGGCCCTGGCGGGGCTGGCAGCCAGGGCCAAGTTTCGCGGCAGCCAGGGTCAAGACGGCGTGCGTCTTTGCGCTCAAAGTCCATCTCGAACTAGGTCTACCTGCGAGGATTCAAGATGAGCGTTGCCATCGACCCACGTGTCGCTGCATTCATAGACAGTCAGCATGGCCTGCTGATCGACGGTCACAGCCAGCCGGCCCTCAGCGGTGCGCGGATGGCGGTGTACAACCCCGCCAGTGGCGAACAATTGGCCGAGGTCGCGGCAGCCGCCCAGGCCGATATCGACCTGGCGGTGAACGCCGCACGTCGGGCCTTCGAGGGGAGTTGGAAGGCGCAGCGCCCCGCCGACCGCGAGCGCCTGCTGCTGAAGCTGGCGGACCTGCTGGAAGCCAATGGCGAGGAACTGGCGCAGTTGGAAACCCTCAACAACGGCCAGTCGATCCACCTGGCCCGGGCCCTGGAGGTGGGAGCGGCCGCAGAGTTCACCCGCTACATGGCCGGCTGGGCCACCAAGATCGAGGGCAAGAGCCTGGATGTTTCCATCGCCGCAGTGCCCGGGGCGCAGTACCGGGCCTACACCGTGCCGGAGCCGGTGGGCGTGGTGGGGGCCATCGTGCCGTGGAACTTCCCGCTGCTGATGGCCATCTGGAAAATCGTTCCGGCCCTGGCCTGTGGCTGCACCGTGGTGCTCAAGCCGGCGGACGAAACCCCGCTGACCGCGTTGCGCCTGGGCCAGTTGTGCCTGGAAGCGGGGATCGCCCCCGGGGTGGTCAACGTGGTCACCGGCAGTGGCGCCCAGGCCGGCGCGGCCCTGGCCGCCCATTCGGGAATCGACAAACTGGCGTTCACCGGCTCGACCCAGGTGGGCAAGCTGATCGGCCATGCCGCGGTGGACAACATGACCCGTTTTTCCCTGGAGCTGGGCGGCAAATCGCCGGTGATCGTGCTTGACGACTGCGACCCGCAGACCGCCGCCGCCGGCGCCGCCGGGGCGATCTTCTTCAACCAGGGGCAGGTGTGCACGGCGGGTTCGCGGCTTTACATCCAGCGCCGTATCTATAACGAGGTGCTGGAGCGCCTGGTGGCCATTGCCGGGTCCCTGAGCATCGGGCCGGGGCTGGACGAGCAGGCACAGATCAATCCGCTGATTTCCGCCAAGCAGCAGAAGCGCGTGCTGCAGATGGTCCAGCGCGGAGTCGAAGAGGGCGCCCGGCTGCTCTGTGGCGGTGTCGCCCATGGCGAGCGGGGCTTCTATGTGCGCCCGACGGTGGTGGCCGATGTGCACGCCGACCAGCAACTGGTGCGCGAGGAGATCTTCGGCCCGGTGGTGGTGGCCACGCCGTTCGACACCCTGGACGAAGTGGTGGGCCTGGCCAATGACAACCAGTACGGGCTGGGGGCGAGCATCTGGTCCAACGACCTGGGGCGGGTCATGCAGCTGATTCCGCAGATCAAGGCCGGCACTGTCTGGGTCAACACCCACAACATGCTGGACCCGTCGATGCCCTTCGGTGGCTACAAGCAGTCGGGCATCGGTCGCGAGATGGGCCATGCGGCCATCGAGGCCTACACCGAGAACAAGTCGGTGTGCATCGCTTATTGAGCCGAACGCCTTCGCCGGCCAGCCGGCCCCTGCGGGGGCAGGGCCAACCGGTTTACTGTAGGAGCCGGCTGGCCGACGAAGAGGCCCCTGGATTGGGCGGTGATCTTGCCGACGCCTTCGTGGCAAGCCAGCTCCTACAGGGTGTGAACATGAAGACAGCTGCGTCAGACAGCCAAGCACTCCGCCATCAGGCGTGCCCTTGAAATGCCTAGAACAACAATCATCAACCCATGCTTTCGAGGTTTACCACCATGTCGCTCAACGACAGACTCAGCCGCCACCTGGATCAAGGTGTAGTCGGCTTTCCCACGGCCCTGGCCAGTGCCGTGGGCTTGATCATGGCCAGCCCGGTGATCCTCACGGCCACCACGGGCTTTGGTATCGGCGGTGGCGCCTTTGCCATGGCGATGGTGATCGCCCTGGTGATGATGCTGGCGCAATCCACCACCTTCGCCGAAGCGGCCTGCCTGCTGCCCACCAACGGTTCGGTCTATGACTATCTGGCCTGTGGCCTGGGGCGTTTTTTCGCCATCACCGGGACCTTGTCCGCCTACCTGATCGTGCACGTGTTCGCCGGCACCGCGGAGACCATTCTCAGTGGAGTCATGGCCCTGGTTAACTTCGAGTCCCTCAACACCCTGCTGGAGCAGAGCGGCAGTGCCTGGCTGGTGGGGGTGGGGCTGGTGCTGTTCTTCGGTGCGCTGAACGCCTTGGGCATCACCGCCTTCAGCCGTGCCGAGGTGATCCTGACCTTCGGCATGTGGACCACCCTGATCATCTTTGGCGTGCTCGGGGTGCTCAAGGCACCGGCGGTGCAGCTCGATGGCTGGTTCGGCGCCTCGATGGTGGGTACCGACCTGCCGACCATCCTGTCCCTGGTGGGCATGGCCATGTTCATGTTCGTCGGCTGTGAATTCGTCACGCCCCTGACGCCGGATGTGCGCAAGGCCGCCCGGACCATTCCCCGGGCCATGGCCCTGGGGCTGGTGGGGGTAGCGGTGTGCATGTTCATCTATGGCGCGGCGATGAAGCGCCAAGTGGAAAACATCGCCCTGAGCGAGGATGGCAGCGTGCACCTGCTGGATACGCCCATGGCCATTCCGCATTTTGCCGAGCAGATCATGGGGCCCTTCGGCCGTATCTGGCTGGGCATCGGCCTGCTGTTCGCCGGCGCCGCCACCATCAACACGCTGATGGCCGGCTTGCCGCGGATCCTTTACGGCATGGCTCTGGATGGGGCGTTGCCGAAGGTCTTCACTTACCTGCACCCGCGCTTCAAGACGCCGTTGCTGTGCATTGCCGTAGCCGTGCTGATTCCCTGCCTGCATGCCTGGTGGCTGGGGGGCAGCACCGACAGCATCATGCACCTGGTGCTGGCGGCGGTCTGTGCCTGGAGCACTGCCTATCTGCTGGTCACCCTGTCAGTGGTGATGCTGCGCATTCGCCGGCCGGACCTGCCCCGGGCCTACAAGTCGCCGTGGTTTCCGCTGCCGCAGATCCTGTCTTCGGTGGGCATCCTGCTGGGCATGTGGTTCATCACGCCGCCGGGCATGAATCCGCGGGACATCTATGTGCCTTTCGGCAGCATGCTGGGCCTGACCGCGATCTATGCGCTGGTCTGGACCCTGCTGGTGCAGAAGGTCAATCCGTTTCGCCCGGTGCCGGTGGAGGAGGTGCTGGAACAGGCGCTGGGCCTGAATCCGGATACCGCTCATAACCTACGGGAGAGCGCGCCTGATGAATCTTTCAAGCTGGCGGCAAAACCTCTTTGAACTGTGGAACCGCGCGCCATCGGGCTATCGCCCGGGGCTGACCCTGGGGCAGTTGCGTCGGGATCTGGCGGGGCTCGATTTCACTCCACGGAGCCAGGTGCAGGGCGGTTTTCATTGCCCGCAAAACGGTTTGAGGTTCGAGGTGCAAGAGCGCGCCCAGGCGCAGTTCCTGATGCATATCGTGGCCTGTGAGTGGCGCCTGCCGGTGCCTTGTGACACGGCCCGGCAGGCGCGGATCCGTCTGCGTCACACTGGCGCGATCCGCCGTCAGGGTGTCGCAGCTCGGCTGCTCACGGGGGAGGACGCTGAATGGGCGCCGCTGCTACAGCGCCTGTGCAGTGACCAGCGCTTGCTGGAGCACCTGTTGCCCCTGGATTTCAAACACCTGGAATTGCGGCGCGATGCCCAGGGCTGGCAGGTGCACCTGGAGCATTTCGGCGCCAGCGAAGTGGTCAACCGCCTGCCCGGGTTCCGCCGCTATATCCGCTTGAGCGCTGAACAGCGGGCGGCGCTACTGGGCAGCTTCACTGAGTTGTACAAGCTACTGCGAGATTTCTGAGGGACATAACCGTAAGCGCTGGCATACAGCCTGCTTAAGCCATAACAGACTATCCATGCTGTCAGGCGCCTTGCCTGGCAAATAGATAACATGTTAATGATATCGCCATAACAACAAAGGCGGTTGGAACCGGCTTCTGGAGGTGCACAGTGCTTGCTTCGCATAGTTTCAGTTCCTGGGTGGGCGCCCTGCAGGGCGTCTGCGGTCGATTCGATGCCCGTCCGGCGCGCAATCCCGCCTTGTTCATTGGTGAAGTGGGCATGCAGGATTACGCCGGGCTGGAGGTGGCGCAGATCCGCACCAACGCCGGGCTGATCTCCCGCCAGAGCACCAAGGTCGATCATGAGGACGATCGCCATTGCTTCCTCATCATCCAGCGCAGCGGCCATGCGCGCTTGAGCCAGGGCGGCGAAAGTGTCGAACTGGCCCCGGGGGACATGGCGCTGCTGGACTCCGCCGGAGCCTGCGAGATCGTGCCCCATGGCCTGATCGAGCATGCTTCGTTCCATCTGTGCCGGGAGGAGGTCTACCGCCACCTGCCGGCCCAGCAGCGCAAGTTCGGCAAGTTGTCGCAAAATTGCGCCAGCGGGCGCCTGATGCGTTTGCTGGTGGAGCAGATCTGCGCCGGCGAGTTGCAGGGTTGTGCGGCCCAGCAGGAAGGGCAGGCCTTGCAGGAAGCCCTGATTGCCTTGCTCGGTCCGACCTTGCGCCAGACCGTCAACAGCCTGGATGGCTTTGACGAGGGCCTGCATGGCGGATGCCTGCGTGATCAGGCGCGGCAGTTGATCAGCCAGTCCCTCAATGAGCCGGGCCTGACTCCGGTGTCACTGGCCGGCCAGCTGAATATCTCGGTGCGCCAGCTGTACCGGCTGTTCGAGGAGCAGGGGGACAGCGTTTGCCGCTTCATCCAGCGCTCGCGGCTCAAGCGCAGCGCCGCGGACCTGAGCAATCCGCACCTGCGCAACGAATCCATCACCGACATTGCCTTCAAATGGGGCTTCACCGATTCGGCGCATTTCAGCCGTACCTTCAAGAAGCATTTCGAACAATCGCCCCGGGATTTCCGCGCCCGGTCCCTGAACGCCTGACGGCATGGCCCTTGCGGTGCCGCCGTCGTTGCCGGCGGCGGCACCGCAAGGCATGCGCCGCTCTTGAATGCGCCTTCGTCTATAGGAGCCGGCTTGCCGGCGAAAAGGACCGTAAGGCATGCGTCGAACTTGAATGCGCCTTCGCTGGCAAGCCAGCTCCTACCGATAGCAGATAGCAGATAGCAGATAGCAGATAGCAGATAGCAGATAGCGGATGACGTGCGGCAGATGGCCGCTGGCAGACCGGCAATCACGGATTTTCCAGGTCGTGCCCCAGGGATTGGATAAACAGCGAGAACAGCTCCGGCTGGCTGGAGATATCCAGCTTGGCGTAGAGGTGGCGGCGGTGGACCTTGATGGTGTCTGGCGAGATCTTCAGCCGTTCTGCCATGGCCTTTGAAGAAAATCCCCGGAGGATCAGGCGGGCTATCTCCAGCTCCCGCTCCGAAAGTACGGCGCTGCCGAAATGGCTCAGGGCGTCGCGGATCTGGCTGGCCATTTCCTGGGGCGCAGGGCCTTGGGGGCGGGCCTGGCTGTGTTGCCAGTGCTGCTCCATCAGCGGCAGTACCCAGGCTGAAAAGGTGGTGAGCAGGCCGATCTCGTCGTGGCTGAAGACGCGCTGGCTGCCCAGGGAAAGCGACAGGGTGCCAGCCTCGGGCAGTTGCAGAATCAACTGCACTTCGTCTTCCAGGACGTTGTCGTGGAAGTAGCTGAGAAAGTATTCGCTCTGGCGGAAATGGTCCGGGGCCACCTCTTCCAGGCGGTACAGGCCGCTGGGGTAGCCTTCGCGACAGGCCTGGAAGAAGGGGTCCAGCAGGTACAGGCCGTTGAGGTAGGTGAGCATGGACGCCGGTTTGCTGCTGGGTTCGGCGTCATATTCCTCCAGGGCCCGGGGCGGGCCGTCCAGCGGGTAGAAGATCGCCAGGGCGTTGTCGAACGGCGTAGCCTGGTGCAGCAGCAGGATCAGCTGTTTCCAGAAGCGTGGATTGCCGATCAATGTGAGGGTGCGGCCCAGGCCGGCATGCAGGCCCACTTCCCTGAACAGGTTACTCAAAGGCGTTGCTCCGTTGATCCGCTGAAATGTCGTGGCCCGGTTTCGTCGATTTAACCGCCGTCGTCAAGGGGAGTACTCCAATAGGGGAATTGGGTGATGGTCTGCATCTGCCTAGAGTAGCTCCCAGCAAGTGCGCCCCAGAACGCACCCGCCCGATGAATTTCGTTTCTGCCTCAGACCAACAATAAACACGAGGATAACGATATGAGCTCTCCCTCTGCGCCCGACGGTGCGCTGAAACCTACCTTGAGTGTGTTCGATGTGGTGGCCATCACCGTGTCCGGTGTGACCCCCGCCAGTTCAGTGTTCGTGATCGCCCCCTTCGCCATCCATCAGGCCGGTAGCGGGGTGTTCCTGGCCTTCGTCATGGCCGGGTTGCTGGCCCTGATGTTCGCCTTTTGCTACGCCGAGCTGGGCCGCGCCCACAACAGCGCCGGCGGCGAGTATGTATACGCCAAGCGAGTGTTCGGCGGCATGGCCGGTTATGCCACCTTCCTCACGGTGCTGGTGATGCTGCTGTTCATTCCGCCGGTGCTGGCCACTGGTGCCGCCACCTACCTGAACAACGCCCTGGGCACGAACTTCGATTCCCAGACCGTGGCCCTGGTGATCGTGGTCTGCAGTTACCTGCTGGGCATCCTCAATATCAAGCTCAATGCCTGGATCACCGGCACGTGCCTGCTGCTGGAAGTGGCGGCCTTGCTGGTGATTGTCTGGCTCGGCTTCGGCAATGCCTCGCAGCCGGTGAGCATTCTGCTGCAACCGCAGATCGTCGATCACGGCGCCTTGCAACTGGCGCCCTGGGCACTGGTGATCGGCGCGGTGGGCATCGGCCTGTTTTCCTACAACGGCTACGGCCCGGCGGTGCTGCTGGCCGAAGACATGAAATGCAAGGGCCGCGGGGTGCACAAGGCGGTGCTGTGGTCCCTGGTGCTGGTGGTGATCATCGAACTGGTGCCGCTCACCGCGCTGCTGATCGGCGCGCCATCCTTGAGCGCGATGCTCGCCAGCCCCGACCCCATCGGTTACCTGCTCACCAGCCATGGCAACGAGACCCTGGCCCGGGTGGTCAGCGGCGGGATTTTCCTTTCGGTGTTCAATGCCATTGTCGCCATCGTCATCCAGATCGGTCGGGTGGTGTTCAGCAGTGGCCGCGATGCGCTGTGGACGCCCACTATCAATCGCCTGTTCACCCGCATTCACCCGCGCTGGGATTCACCCTGGCTGGCGACCCTGTTCCTGGCCATTCCCTCGGCGGTGCTGAGCTTCAGCTCGAACCTGGCGGACCTGACGTCCTTCAGCGTGCTGCTGATCATGCTGGTGTACCTGATCGTCGCCCTCAGCGCGCTGATGAGCCGGGTACTGCTGCGCGACCGCGAGCATCCCTACCGCATGCCGCTATGGCCGCTACCGGCCTTGCTGGCGGTGCTCGGCGCGGGTTACCTGCTGGTCAATCTGTTCCTCGAAGCGTCCCTGCGGGACATCATGGTCATCATCGGGCTGCTGGCGCTGTCGGTGATTCTTTATGGCACCAACGGCCGGTACAGCCCGGCGTTTCAGAAACTGTAAGGAGTGGTTATGCGAGCACGTCAATTGGGCATCCGCCTGGGCCTGGGGACGCCAGGCCCGTTCAATGCGATCACCGATGTTCCCGGGGTGCGGGTTGGCCACAGCACCTTGAATACCAGCGTGGACGGCAAACAGGTGCGCACCGGGGTTACCCTGGTCCAGCCCCGCGCCGGGCACGCCCGCCAGCAGCCGTGCTTTGCCGGTTGCCATGTGCTCAACGGCAATGGCGATGCCACGGGCCTGGAGTGGATTCGCGAGGCCGGCACCCTGACCACGCCGCTGGCGATCACCAACACCCACAGTGTGGGCGTGGTGCGCGATGCCTTGATCGCCCTGGAGCGCGAGGCGTTGCAAGACCCGGCGGTGTACTGGTGCATGCCAGTGGTGATGGAAACCTACGACGGCCTGTTGAATGACATCTGGGGCCAGCATGTGGGGGTGCAGCAGGTGCGCGAAGCCATGGCCTGCGCCGAGTCCGGGCCGGTGGCCGAGGGTGCGGTCGGCGGCGGCACCGGGATGATCTGCCATGAGTTCAAGGGCGGCATCGGTACGGCGTCGCGGCGGCTGACGGTCGAGCAGGGCGGCTACACCGTCGGTGCCCTGGTCCAGGCCAACCACGGCAAACGCGAGGAACTGCGGGTCGATGGCTATCCAGTGGGGCGCCGGCTGGGGCATATCCCTTCGCCGTTTGCCGAGCGCGGGACCCCGGGCATGGGCTCGATCGTGGTGATACTGGCCACCGATGCGCCGCTGTTGCCGCACCAGTGCCAGCGCCTGGCCCAGCGCGCATCCATCGGCATCGCCCGCACCGGCGGAGGCACCGAGGATTCCAGCGGCGATATCTTCCTGGCCTTTGCCACGGGAAACCGGGACTTGCCGACGGCGGACTACGGGCGCAAGGGCCTGGGTTTCAGCACGCCGCTGGCGATGCTCAACAACGATCACATCTCGCCCTTGTTCAGCGCAGCCGCCGAAGCGGTGGAGGAAGCCATCATCAACGCCCTGCTGGCGGGGGTGCCCATGACCAGCACCGACGGCGTGCAAGTGCCGGCCCTGACTGCGCAAGTGTTGCTGGAAACATTGGAACTAACTGGTTGGAACAGAAGTTAACGGACTAAGAAGTGCGACGCGGTCGACATAACTGTTTATATGGATATTTAATAATTAAATTGTAGATTGTCGGACAATGACTGCCGTTAATCAGTTGGAAAAGAATCTTTCGACTGTACAGTCATTGTTTGCTGGAGTTCGCTGGAACAGTGAGATTTGACGTCAAAAAAGTAGTGGACGCCTGATTTCAAATTGTGTCAGTTTTCTTGCGCCTGCTTAGGGCGAGTGATAGGACGATCTCGCCAGGGATTGTCGCTATCTGACAAAAACTGTTCCATTGATTACAAGGAAGTGTGTTTATGTCGAAAGTAACAGAGAACGCTATTGCATCTGCCGAACAACAACTGGTGCCTTTGGCCGCAGCAAGTTCGGCGTATAACCAGATCAATAGCTTCAGCCACCAATACGATCGTGGCGGCAATCTCACGGTCAATGGCAAACCTTCGTTCTCGGTCGATCAGGCCGCCACGCAACTGCTGCGTGACGGCGCTGCCTACAAGGACCTGAACGGTAACGGCAAGATCGATCTGACCTATACCTTCCTGACCTCGGCTTCCTCGAGCACCATGTATAAGCATGGCATCTCCGGGTTCAGCCAGTTCAGCGCCCAGCAGAAGGCCCAGGCAGTCCTGGCCATGCAGTCCTGGGCTGACGTGGCCAACGTCGTGTTTACCGAGAAAGCCTCGGGTGGCGACGCCCACATGACCTTCGGCAACTACAGCGGTGGCCAGGATGGCGCGGCGGCATTTGCCTACCTGCCAGGTACCGGCGCCGGCTACGACGGCACCTCGTGGTACCTGATCAACAGCAGCTACACCCAGAACAAGAACCCCGACCTGAACAACTATGGCCGTCAGACCCTGACCCATGAGATCGGTCACACCCTGGGCCTGGCTCACCCTGGCGACTACAACGCCGGCGAAGGCAACCCCAGCTACAAGGACGCCAGCTACGGCCAGGACACCCGTGGCTACAGCGTCATGAGCTACTGGAGTGAAAGCAATACCAGCCAGAACTTCAGTAAGGGCGGGGTCGAAGCCTATTCGTCCGGCCCGCTGATGGACGATATCGCGGCTATCCAGAAACTCTACGGTGCCAACTACAGCACCCGTGCCGGCGATACCACCTACGGCTTCAACTCCAACACCGGGCGTGATTTCTACAGCGCCAGCTCGTCTTCCGACAAGCTGGTGTTCTCGGTGTGGGACGGTGGCGGCAACGATACCCTGGATTTCTCCGGTTTCACCCAGAACCAGAAGATCAACCTCAATGAAGCCTCGTTCTCCGACGTTGGCGGCATGGTGGGTAACGTTTCCATCGCTCAGGGCGTGACCGTGGAGAACGCCATCGGCGGTTCGGGCAACGACCTGTTGATCGGCAACAACGCCGCCAACGTGCTCAAGGGTGGTGCCGGCAACGACATCATCTACGGCGCCGGCGGTGCAGATCAGCTGTGGGGCGGCTCGGGCTCGGACACCTTCGTGTTCGCCGCCAGCACCGACTCCAAGCCGGGTGCGGCCGACCAGATCATGGATTTTGTCAGCGGCCTGGACAAGATCGATCTGACCGGGATCACCAAGGGCGCCGGCCTGCACTTCGTCAACGCCTTCACCGGCGCGGCGGGTGACGCGATCCTCACCACCTCCGGGGGCGTGAGCACCTTGTCCGTGGACTTCTCCGGGCATGGCGTGGCGGACTTCCTGGTCAGCACCGTGGGCCAGGCAGCGGTCAGCGACATCGTCGCCTGAGTGAAATGAGCACAGGGCCGCGCAGTCGAGCGGCTCTGCGTTCTTGCTTTGGGCCCTGGCCTGAGCGAGTCTACCGGGCGAACGGAGCACCCTATGACCCTGCATATTTCCTGTTGCCGGGCGGCCCGATGGCTGCTGGCGACACTGATGATCTTTTATGGAGCAATCACCATGGCAAGCAGCCTGCGCTTGGCGGACCCCTCGGAACTGGTTGGACACTGGCAGCTGCAACAGGCAGCCGCACCCGCTGAAGGTTGCACCCTGGACCTGCTGCACAACGCCGCCCTGGGCGACGGCGCCGACTGCCTGTCGAAATGGCTCGGGGAAGCCGCGGTGGGCTGGTTCCCGGAGCCCGATGGCATTGCCATTACCGGCCGCGAAGGCTCGAAAATCATTTTCTTCAGTCGCCAGAAAGAGGGCCTCTACGAAGCCCGCCTGAAAGCCGACGGTCTGATTGTGTTACAACGCGCCGCTAATTAAGCGATGAGTGTGTTCGTCTAATAAACGACGGCCATTATATCGCCACTCTCTTGGTCGGCAGGAACATGTTCGGGCTGCTGTTGGATACAGCTGTCCGAATTATTCGTGTCCGCAGGATTCAGCAACTAAGTAGTGCGGGTTGTTAGTTGTAGGCTACATTGGTTCCACGCTAGCGGGCGCGGATTAACAGCTCAGGGAAAATGTTAGAAATGGTGAAGAACAATCATCCTGCACCACTGTTCAAGGCACTGGGCGAATATAAGGGCATCCTCATCAGTGTCGGTTGTTTCACTGCGTTGATTAACGTGCTGATGCTGGTGCCTTCCATCTATATGTTGCAGGTCTACGACCGGGTACTGTCGTCGCAGAATGAAACCACCCTGGTGATGCTGTCGTTGATGGTGGTGGGCTTCTTCGTCTTTATCGGTCTTCTGGAAGTGCTGCGCAGCTTTATCGTGATCCGCATCGGCAGCCAGCTGGAGCGCCGCTTCAACCTGCGGGTCTACCAGGCCGCGTTCGAGCGCAACCTGTCCCGGGGCGAGGGCCATGCGGGGCAGTCCCTGGGGGATTTGACCCATATTCGCCAGTTCCTCACCGGGCCGGCACTGTTCGCCTTCTTCGATGCACCCTGGTTCCCCATCTACCTGCTGGTGATCTACGCCTTCAACGTCTGGCTCGGAGTGTTCGCCACTGTAGGCGCGTTGTTGCTGATTGCCCTGGCGTACCTCAACGAAGCGATGACCAAGAAGGACCTGGCCGAGGCCAGCGGTTTTTCGCAGCGTTCCACCCAGCTGGCCACCAGCCACCTGCACAACGCCGAAACCATCCAGGCCATGGGCATGCTCGGCGCCTTGCGCAAACGCTGGTTCGCCGTGCACTCGCGCTTTCTCGGCCTGCAGAACCAGGCCAGCGATACCGGCTCGGTGATCAGCTCCCTGAGCAAGACCTTGCGTCTGTGCCTGCAATCCCTGGTGCTGGGCCTGGGTGCCTTGCTGGTGATCAAGGGCGACATGACCGCGGGGATGATGATTGCCGGTTCGATCCTCATGGGCCGGGTGCTGAGCCCCATCGACCAGTTGATTGCGGTGTGGAAGCAATGGAGTTCGGCCAAGCTGGCCTACGGCCGCCTGGATGCGCTGCTGCGCGAGTTCCCGCCCAGCGATATGGCGATGTCCTTGCCGGCGCCCAAGGGCCAGGTGAGCTTCGAGCAGGTCAGCGCAGGCCCACCCGGACGGCGGATGGCGACCCTGCAACAGGTGAACTTCAGCATCAATGCCGGCGAAGTGCTTGGCGTGCTGGGGGCCTCCGGTTCCGGCAAGTCGACCCTGGCCCGGGTACTGGTGGGCGTATGGCCGGCCCTGGGCGGTACCGTGCGCCTGGACGGGGCCGATATCCATCGCTGGAACCGCGACGAACTGGGGCCCTACATCGGCTATCTGCCCCAGGATATCGAGCTGTTTACCGGCAGCATCGCCGAGAACATCGCACGCTTTCGCCAGGCCGACCCGGAGCAGGTGGTCCAGGCCGCGCAGATGGCCGGGGTGCATGAGCTGATCCTGCGCCTGCCCCAGGGCTACGACACCGTGCTCGGCGATGACGGCAGCGGCCTGTCCGGTGGCCAGAAGCAGCGGGTGGCCCTGGCCCGGGCGCTGTATGGCAGCCCGAGCCTGGTGGTGCTGGACGAACCCAATTCCAACCTCGATACCGTGGGCGAAAGTGCCCTGGCGGCAGCCATTGCCCAGCTCAAGGCCCGGGGTACCAGCGTGGTGCTGGTGACCCACCGGTCCTCGGTGCTGGCCCTGGCCGACAAACTGCTGGTACTCAACGAAGGCCGCTTGCAGGCCTTCGGCCCGAGCCAGGAAGTGCTCAAGGCCCTGGCCGGCGGCCAGCAAGCCCAGGCCCAGGAGGCGCCCAAGCCCGTTGCAGCGGCGCACGGCGGCCTCAGCATGAGCCGGCAATACCAGGCTCCGACACGGAATTCAGGCGCATGAGCAAGGACAGCAACATGATGATCGAAGAGGGTTACGCGCCGGAACGGGTCGAGCGTGACGCGGGCTTTTTCGCCCGCATGGGCTGGATCCTGGCCCTGGTGGGGGCGGGCAGTTTCTTCGTCTGGGCGGCGCTGGCGCCCCTGGACCAGGGCATTCCGGTGCAAGGCACGGTGGTGGTGTCCGGCAAACGCAAGGCGGTGCAGTCCATGAGCAGCGGGGTGGTCAGCCGGATCCTGGTGCGCGAGGGCGAAAGCGTGAAGCAGGGCCAGCCGCTGTTTCGCCTGGACCAGACCCAGGTGGCGGCGGACGTGCAATCGCTGCAAGCCCAGTACCGCATGGCCATGGCCAGCCTGGCGCGCTGGCGCAGCGAGCGCGACAACCTCAAGCAGGTGGATTTCCCCGCGCCCCTGAGCGACAGCGACGATCCGCGCCTGGCCCTGGTGCTGGAGGGCCAGCGCCAGTTGTTCAGCAGCCGGCGCGAGGCATTCTCCCGGGAGCAGGCGGGCATCCGTGCCAATATCGAAGGCGCCACCGCGCAACTGGCCGGCATGCGCCGGGCCCGCACCGACCTCGGTAGCCAGGCCGAATCCCTGCGCCAGCAACTGAGCAACCTGCAACCTTTGGCGGACAACGGCTACATCCCGCGCAATCGCCTGCTGGAATATCAGCGCCAACTGTCCCAGGTGCAGCAGGAACTGGCGCAGAACACCGGGGAAAGCGGGCGAGTGGAGCAGGGCATCCTCGAATCCCGGCTCAAGCTGCAACAGCACAGCGAGGAGTACCAGAAAGAGGTGCGCAGCCAGTTGGCCGAAGCCCAGCTCAAGACCCAGACCCTGGAGCAGCAACTGACCTCTGCCGGTTTCGACCTGCAGCACAGCGAGATCATCGCCACCGCCGACGGCATCGCGGTCAACCTCGGGGTGCACACCGAGGGCGCGGTGGTGCGCCAGGGCGAGACCCTGCTGGAAATCGTGCCCCAGGGCACTCACCTGGAGGTGGAAGGGCGGCTGCCGGTGAACCTGGTGGACAAGGTCGGCACCCACTTGCCGGTGGACATCCTGTTCACCGCCTTCAACCAGAGCCGCACGCCACGAGTGCCGGGCGAAGTCAGCCTGATTTCCGCCGACCAGATGCTCGACGAGAAAACCGGCATGCCCTACTACGTGCTGCGCAGCAGTGTCAGCGACCAGGCCATGGAGAAGCTCAACGGCCTGGTGATCAAGCCCGGCATGCCGGCGGAAATGTTCGTGCGCACTGGCGAGCGTTCCCTGCTCAATTACCTGTTCAAGCCACTGCTCGACCGGGCAGGTTCTGCACTGACCGAAGAATAAGGATGTCGCGTCGTATGAGTAAGCTTTCCATTCTCGCGGCGGCTCTGGCGCTGTTGGCCTGCCAGACGGCCCAGGCGGTGGGCCCGTTCCAGATCTACGAACAGGCCCTGCGTAACGACCCGGTGTTCCTCGGCGCCATCAAGGAACGCGACGCCGGCCTTGAAAACCGCTCCATCGGCCGTGCCGGGCTGCTGCCCAAGGTCGGCTACAGCTACAACAAGGGCCATAACAACTCCAAGGTCAGCTACCTGGATACGGTGCGCGGCACCATTACCGAAAAACGCAACTACGACAGCTACGGTTCGTCCCTGACCCTGCAGCAGCCGCTGATCGACTACGAGGCCTACGCCAATTACCGCAAGGGCGTGGCCCAGGCGCTGTTTGCCGACGAGAACTTTCGCGGCAAGAGCCAGGAGTTGCTGGTGCGGGTGCTGAGCTACTACACCAAGGCGCTGTTCGCCCAGGACCAGATCGACATCGCCCTGGCCAAGAAAAAGGCCTTCGAGCAGCAGTTCCAGCAGAACCGGCACATGTTCCAGCAGGGCGAGGGCACCCGCACCGACATCCTCGAAGCCGAGTCGCGCTACGAATTGGCCACCGCCGAAGAGATCGAAGCCCGGGACGAGCAGGACGCGGCCTTGCGCGAGCTGGCGGCCCTGACCGGCGAGCCGAACCTCGATGTGCGGGATCTGGACCCCTTGCAGGAAGACTTCCAGTCCTTCTCCCTGACCCCGGCCAACTACGACACCTGGCACGAGATGGCCCTGAGCAACAACCCGGTGCTGGCTTCCCAGCGCCAGCGGGTCGAGGTCGCGCGCTACGAGGTGGAACGCAACCGCGCCGGGCACCTGCCCAAACTCAGCGCCTACGCCACCATGCGCCAGAACGAATCGGAAAGCGGCAACACCTACAACCAGCGCTACGACACCAACACCATCGGTATCGAAGTCAGCGTGCCGTTGTATGCCGGGGGCGGGGTCTCGGCCTCGACCCGCCAGGCCAGCCGCTCCATGGAACAGGCCGAGTACGAACTGGACGGCAAGACCCGGGAAACCCTGATTGAACTCCGCCGCCAATTCAGTGCCTGTCTATCGGGGGTGAGCAAGTTGCGGGCCTACCAGAAAGCCCTGACTTCGGCCGAGGCCCTGGTGGTCTCGACCAAGCAGAGCATCCTGGGGGGCGAACGGGTCAACCTCGATGCACTGAACGCCGAACAGCAGCTCTACACCACCCGCCGCGACCTGGCCCAGGCGCGCTATGACTACTTGATGGCCTGGACCAAGCTGCACTACTACGCAGGCACTCTGCGGGAAGAGGATCTGGCCAGGGTCGACGAGGCTTTCGGCCAGCGCGCGCAGCCTTAGGAGGCCTTGCCGACCGCAGGCTCAGGGACAATAAAAAAGAGGAATGAGCATGAGTATCTTCGATTACAAGACCGCCCTTGGCGGTGACGGCAAGGCCCTCTACAGCGAAGCCATTACTCTGGCGCTGTACGCCTCCACACCCACCGGCGAGGCGCTGCCGGGCACCGCCTGGCGCCCCATCAGCGCCAGCCAGCTGGGCTACCAGGGCAACGTCAGCGCCCAGGGCACGATTTCCGGCGAGCAGGCGATTGTCAGCGACGCCCAGGTCGAGGTGCTGGGCAAATACGACGCGGCCGGGCAACTGCTGTCCATCGGCATCAGCTTTCGCGGCACCGACAGCCTCAAGGACGGTATCAACGACCTGCAGGCGGCCTTTGTGTCGGGCTTTGCCGACAACTACAGCCGCCTGGCCTTCGACAACCTGCTGGGCAAGGTGGCGGCCTTTGCTGCGGCCCAGGGCTTGAGCGGCAGCGATGTGCTGGTCACCGGCCACAGCCTGGGCGGCCTTGGGGTCAACAGCCTGGCGGCCATGAGCAGCGATCACTGGGGCGGCTTCTACCAGGACGCCAGCTACGTGGCCTTCGCTTCGCCGACCCAGAGCGCCAACAGCTCGCAGGTGCTGAACATCGGTTATGAAAACGACCCGGTGTTCCGCGCCCTGGACGGCACTCATTTCAACGCCTCGTCCCTGGGCACCCACGACAAGCCCCAGGAATCGGCGACCAACAACATCGTCAGCTTCACCGATCACTATTCATCGTTCCTGGGCAAGTTGATTCCCCAGAGCATCCTCAATCCGCAGTCCTGGTCGGCCCATAGTGCGGTGGACTACGCCGGCGGCCTCAACCGCCTGATCAACTCGGATTTCTATGACCTGACCAGCCGCGACTCCACCGTGGTTATTTCCAACCTGTCCGAGGGCAAGCGCGATCAGGTCTGGGTCAAGGACCTCAACCTGTACGCGGAAAAACACACCGGCAGCACCTTCATCATCGGCACCCAGAGCAACGACCTGCTGCACGGCGGCAAGGGCAACGACTACCTGGATGGCGGGGCCGGCGATGATCGCTTCCGCGATGACGGCGGCTACAACATCATCCATGGCGGGCAGGGCCATAACGTGCTGGAACTGCAACAGCCGCTGAAGAACTTTTCCATCGCCAATGACGGCGACGGCACCCTGTATATCCGTGATGCCTACGGCGGCATCAGCATGACCCGGGACGTCGGCGCCCTGGTCAGCCACGAGACCGGAAGCTGGTGGCAACTGTTCGGCAAGGACGTGAGCCACAGCGTCACCGCCGACGGCTTGCAGAACGGCAACCAGTGGACCGCCTACAACCATTCCCTCAACGGCGATGCCTACGGCGATGCGCTGGTAGCCAGCGTCGATGGCGACTGGCTGTTCGGCCATGGCGGCGATGACCTGCTGAGCAGCGACAAGGCCAACGTGACCTTCGTCGGCGGCACCGGCAACGACGTCATGCACTCCAGCGGTGGCGGGGGCAATACCTTCCTGTTCAGCGGCAACTTCGGCTTCGACCTGATCCACGGCTACCAGAACACCGACAAGCTGGTGTTCATGGGCGTGCCCGGGGTCGACGCCCATTACGACTACAGCCAGCATTTGTCGCAGAACGGCAACGACACCCTTCTCAGTGTCGGCGAGTTCTCGGTGACCCTGGTGGGGGTCGGCATGGACAGCCTTTCGGGCTCGGGCCTGGTCTTCGCCTGACCCTCACCGATATCCAGCGCTAGAGGCCCCGCAGCCCCCTGAAAAGGGCTGCGGCGGCGACAGCTTTGCCCGCAGCAGGCGCCCCTGGGCGTGGGGCGCGACCCCTCAAGGAGCCAGTCCCATGAAGTAAGCCGTGGTTGCTGATCGGTTACGGAAAGTCGATCCCAGAACAACAACAAGAGAAGTCATCAACATGGATGTGAATGTTCATCAGCTCAATGTGCTGGCGGCCGGGGTGTTCCTGGCGTTTGCCGTGAACCTGCCGGTTGGGGCCCAGGCGGCCTACCAGGAAACCGGTCGCCCCGGTGATGCCGCCAGCTGGCGCTCCGCCGAATACCTGCAGGACTGGGGCCTGGACCGGATGCAGGCGAACCAGGCCTACGCCGCCGGCCTTACCGGTAGCGGGGTCAAGATCGGTGCCCTGGATTCGGGCTTCGATGCGGCCCATGCCGAAGCCTCGTCCCTGCGCTTTCACCCGGTGATCGCCAGCGGCAGCTACCAGGACGGCAGCGGGTTCCAGGTCTCCGGGGTGCTCAACGCCAACAACGACACCCACGGCACTCACGTCACCGGCACCATGGGCGCCGCCCGCGACGGCAATGGCATGCACGGGGTGGCCTTCAATGCCCAGGTCTACGTCGGCAACACCAACGGCAATGACAGCATGCTCTTCGGCCCGGGCCCCGACCCGCGCTATTTCCAGGCGGTGTACGGTGCCCTGGCCGACGCCGGGGTGCGGGTCATCAACAACAGCTGGGGCAGCCAGCCCAAGGACGTCAGCTACCAGACCCTCCAGGGCCTGCACGCCGCCTATGCCCAGCACTTCGGCCAGGACACCTGGCTCGACGCGGCGGCGCAGGTCTCGCGCCAGGGGGTGATCAACGTCTTCAGCGCCGGCAACAGCGGCTATGCCAATGCCAGCGTGCGATCGGCACTGCCGTATTTTCAGCCGGAGCTGGAAGGGCACTGGCTGGCGGTCTCGGGCCTGGACAAGAACAACCAGCAGAAATACAACCAGTGCGGGATCGCCAAGTACTGGTGCCTGGCCACGCCCGGCGCGGCCATCACCAGCACTGTGCCCGGGGGCGGCTACGCCACCTACAACGGCACTTCGATGGCCGCGCCCCATGCCACCGGGGCCCTGGCCCTGGTGATGGAGCGCTACCCCTATCTGGACAACCAGCAGGCCCTGCAGGTGCTGCTGACCACCGCCCGCCAGCTCGATGGCTCGCTGACCCAGGCCCCTGGCAGCCTGGTGGGCTGGGGCGTGCCGGACCTGGGCCGGGCATTGCACGGGCCCGGGCAGTTGCTGGGGGCATTCAAGGTCAACCTGGAGGCCGGGCAGGGCGATGTGTGGAGCAACGGCATCTCCGACCAGGCCCTGGCCCAGCGCCAGGTGGAGGATGCCGCCGAGCACCAGGCCTGGCAACAGACTCTCAAGGATCGTGGCTGGGAGCAGGGCCCGGGGGCCCAGGCCAGCCAGCAGGAACTGACCGACTACGCGGTCGGCATGGCCCGGGATGCGGCGGCCGCGCAGCGCCTGTACCAGGGCAGCCTGGTCAAGTCCGGGGCCGGCTGGCTGTTGCTCAGCGGTGACAGTAGCTATCGCGGGCCGACCACGGTCGATGGCGGGCTGCTGGTGGTCAATGGCAGCCTGGCATCCGCGGTCACGGTCAACAGTGGCGCGAGCCTGGGTGGCAGCGGGCAGGTCGCGGCGCTGACCGCGACCCGCGGCGCGCGCGTGGCCCCGGGCAACTCCATCGGCACCCTGAATGTGGCCGGCGATGTGAGTTTCCAGCCAGGTTCGACCTACGCCGTGGAGCTGTCGCCGACCGCCAGCGACCGTATCGTCGCCGGCGGCCGGGCGCATCTGGAGGGCGCCCAGCTCAGCCTGAGCCTGGAACACAACGCCAACCTGCTCAGCGCCGGGCAGGTCCGGGGGCTGGTCGGGCGCCAGTTCGACATCTTGCAGGCCGCGGGCGGTATCGATGGCCAGTTCGCCCTGGTGCAACCCAACTACCTGTTTCTCGGCGCGGTGGTCGATTACTCCGCCAGCGGCGTGCAACTGGGCCTGGTGCGCAGCGCCGCGACCTTTGCCAGCGTGGCCGCCAGCCCCAACCAGCGCGCGGTGGCCTCGGCGGTGGAGCAGTTGGGCACGGCCGACCCGGTCTACGAAAGCCTGCTGCTGTCGGCCTCGCCGGCTTCGGCTCAAGGGGCGTTGCAACAGTTGTCCGGGGAGATCTACCCGGCCCTGGAGCAGACCCTGCTCAATCAGGGCCGCGACCTGCGCGAGGCCTTTGGCCAGCGCTTGCAGCGCCCGGGGCCAAATGCCGGGGAGGGCGAGGCGAGTTTCTGGATCAAGGGCCTGGGTGGGCAGGCGCGCACTGACGGCGACTCGGGCCACAGTTCCTACCAGGGCAAGGGCAGTGGGGTGCTGCTGGGGCTGGACCGCGACCTGGACGCGGACACGCGGGTCGGCCTGGCCGCCGGCTACAGCGACACCTCGCTGCGCATGGGCGGCGCCAGCCACTCCAGCGCGCAGATCGACAGCTACCACTTGGGCGCCTATGCCGGGCGCGACCTGGGCGACCTGCGCCTGAGCCTGGGGGCCAGCCACAGCTGGCATAGCGCCCAGGTGCGCCGCGACCTGCAATACGCCGAAGCCAGCGCCAAGCAGAAGGCCCGGATCGACGGCCGCAGCAGCCAGCTGTTCAGCGAGGCAGCGTATCGGCTGCAGCTACCGGCCCTGACGTTGGAGCCCTTCGCCAACCTGGCCTACCTGCACCTGCAGCGTGACGCCTTCCACGAGAAGGGCGACGCCGCGGCCCTGCGCGCCGGGGACGACAGCGCCGAGGCCCTGCTGGGCAGCCTGGGGGCCCGGGGCCTGAAGCGTCTCAGCCTGAGCCGCGGCCAGCCCCTGGAGCTGTCCAGCAGCCTGGCCTGGCAGCACCGCCTGGGGCATGACACTTCCAGCCAGCACCTGGCATTCGCCAGCGGCGGCCCGAGCTTTGCCGTGGACAGCGCAAGCGCGTCCCGGGATGCGGCGCTGCTGGGGCTTCAGGCGCGCCTTGGAGTCACCGCCCAGCTGGACCTGAGCCTGGATTACCAGGGCCAGCTGGGCAATGCCGAACAGTTCCACAACGTGGGGCTGAACCTCGACTGGCGCTTCTGAAGCGCCGGTCGCCATACCCCGGCGCAGAGCGTCGTCGCGCCGGTCGATTGCCCATACAACTAAGGATGGTCGTAGTGAAGCAGTTTCAACCTGGACAACCGCATCTTCGCAATACCCGCTCCGGATGGCCTCGCTGCCGGCAGCTACCCTGGGCGTACAGCCCGCTGGCCAGCGCCCTGGCCGGTTGCCTGGCCCTGGCCACTGGTGCCCAGGCGGCGCCCTATGTGGAAACCGGCAAGCTCGGCGACGCCGCCAGTTGGCGCAGCGCCGAATTCAAGGCCGACTGGGGCCTGGGGGCGATACATGCCGACAGTGCCTATGCCGCCGGCTACACCGGCCAGGGCATCAAGCTGGGGATCTTCGACCAGCCGGTGTATGCCCAGCACCCCGAGTTCGCCGGCAGCGACAAGGTCATCACCCTGGTGACCAGCGGCATCCGCCAGTACACCGATCCCTACATTCCGGTAAAGGCTGGAGACGCCTTCCGTTATGACGGCACGCCCTCGGTGGGCTCGGACGGCAAGCTCGGTTCCCACGGCACTCACGTGGGCGGTATCGCCGCCGGCAGCCGCGATGGCGGCGCCATGCATGGGGTGGCCTTCGACGCCCAGATCATCAGTGCCGAGAACGGCGACCCTGGCCCCGAGGACGGCATCATCCTGGGCAACGATGGGGCGGTGTACAAGGCCGGCTGGGACGGCCTGGTAGCCAGTGGCGCGCGGATCATCAACAACAGCTGGGGCATCGGCATCACCGACGCATTCGCCAAGGGCGGGCGCGATCCGGCGTTCCCGCACTTCGGCCTGAGTGACGCCCAGGCCCAGTTCAGCCAGATCCGGCCCTTGCTCGGCACCTTGCAAGGCGGTGCCTATGACGGTGCCATCAATGCGGCCCGCAGTGGCGTGCTGACCATCTTCGCCGCCGGCAACGACTACAACCTGAACAATCCGGACGCCATCGCCGGGCTGGGCTATTTCGTCCCGGAAATCGCCCCGCAGTGGCTGACAGTGGCGGCCTTGCAGCAGAACCCGGACACCAGCAGCGCCGAGCCTTACACCATCAGTACCTTTTCCTCACGCTGCGGCTACACCGCGAGCTTCTGTGTCTCGGCCCCGGGTACACGGATCTACAGCGCCGTGATCGGTGGCACCAGCCTGGAAGACATGACGGTCGGCTACGCCAACAAGAACGGCACCTCGATGGCCGCGCCCCATGCCGCCGGTGCGGCAGCGGTACTGATGGAGCGCTTTCCCTATATGGATGCGGCGCAGATCGCCGGGGTGCTGCGCACCACCGCCCGGGACATGGGCGCCCCGGGCATCGACGAGCTGTATGGCTGGGGCATGATCGACCTGCAAAAGGGCATTCGCGGCCCGGGCATGCTGGTCACCGAGCAGGACATCCCCCAGGAACTGCGGATCGATGGCGCCTATGGCTCGTCCCAGTGGGTAGCCAACCTGCCGGGGGTGGGAGCGCTGCTGGACGCCGGCAAGCCCACCCAGCGGCGCTGTACCCAGTTCAACTGCGGCTTCGACATCTGGAGCAACGACATCAGCGGCCATGGCGGCCTGACCAAGGAGGGCATCGGCACCCTGGTGCTCAGCGGCAACAACAGCTACGCCGGCCCGACCCTGGTCAACCAGGGCCGCCTGGCGGTCAACGGCAGCCTGACGTCGGCGGTGACGGTGAACCAGGGCGCAACCCTCGGCGGCAATGGCCGGATCGGCGGGCTGACGGCCAACGCCGGGGCCACGGTGGCCCCGGGCAACTCCATTGGCACCCTGAACGTGGCCGGCGACGTGACCTTCCGGCCGGGCTCGACCTACGCCGTGGAGGTGTCGCCGACCGCCAGCGACCGGATCGTCAGCAGCGGCCAAGTGACCATTGCCGGGGCCAACCTGGCCATGGTCCTGGAGCCTTCGAGCACTGGCAGCGGCAGCGTGCTGGGGCGCCAGTTCGACATCCTCGATGCGGCGGGCGGGGTCCAGGGCAGCTTCGGCACGGTGTTGCCCAGCTACCTGTTTCTTGCCGGCAGCCTGGACTACTCGGCCACTGGTGTGCAGTTGGCGGTGCAGCGCAGTGCGCGCTCGTTCGCCAGTGTCGGCCTGACCGACAACCAGGTGTCGGTGGCGGCTGCCGCCGAGCAACTGGGGGCCGGCAGCCCGCTGTTCGAAAGCCTGCTGCTGGCGCCGACTGCCGCCAGTGCCCAGCAGGCCTTCCAGCAATTGTCCGGGGAGATCCACCCGGCTGTGGCCAGTGTCCTGATCAACCAGGGCCGTCACCTGCGCGACACCATGGGCGAGCGCCTGCGCCAGGACGCCGGGGCTGTCGGCAACGGCACCCAGAGCCTTGATGAAGGCGCCTGGTTCAAGGTCCTGGGCGCCTGGGGCAAGGCCGATGGCGGGCATTCCCAGGCCGGCTACAACACCTCCATCGGCGGCTTGCTGGCCGGGGTGGATGGTGAAGTGGGCGAGGGCCGGCGCCTGGGGCTGTTCGGTGGCTACAGCGACAGTTCCCTGAACATGGGCGACGGTACCCATTCCTCGGCCAAGGTCGACAGCTACCACCTGGGGGCCTATGTCGGCCAGCAACTGGATGCCGTGCGCCTGAGTGTGGGCGGTTCCTACAGCTGGCACCGCATCGACGTCAAGCGCGAGTTGCAGTTTGCCGGGGAATCCGAGCGGCTCAAGACCAAGCGTGACGCCCAGAGCGCCCAGCTGTTTACCGAGGCCGCCTGGAGCCTGGACCTGCAACCCCTGGCGCTTGAACCCTTCGCTAACCTGGCTTATGTCAATGTGGCCAGCGACAGCTTCAAGGAGAAGGGCGGCGACGCGGCCTTGAGGGGTGCGGCTGACCACCGCGAGGCCTGGCTCACGACCCTGGGCCTGCGCGCTGGCCAACGCCTGCAACTGAGCTCGACCCGAAGCCTGGAGCTGTCGACTACCCTGGGTTGGCAGCACCACCTGAGCCCCACCGACGCCACGATGAACCTGGGGTTCGTCGAGGGCGGGCAGGGCTTCAAGGTGCAGAGCCTGTCCCTGGATCGCGACGCGGCGGTCATTGGCGCCCGGGCCGGCATGGCCGTGGGCCGAGGGACTCGGGTCAACCTGGATTACAACGGGTTGCTGGGGGCCCGGGACAAGAGTCATGGGGTCGGCTTGACCCTGGACTGGCAGTTCTGAAGGCCGGGTAGCCAGCAGTCCCCCGGCCCTTCACCGAGTTGCCCGAGTCCCGCCATGGGGCTTGGGCGGCATGCGTTTGCTCTGACAATTCCAACAACAGAAGAGGCAATACCATGGGTGTGTTTGACTACAAGAACTTCACTGCAAGTGACTCCAAGGCGCTGTTTTCCGATGCGCTGGCGATCACCCTGTACTCCTACCACAACATCGACAACGGCTTTGCCGAGGGCTACCAGCACAACGGCTTCGGTCTGGGCCTGCCGGCGACCCTGGTCACGGCGCTGATCGGCAGCGGCAATTCCCAGGGGGTAATCCCCGGCATTCCCTGGAACCCCGACTCCGAGAAGGCCGCGCTGGATGCCCTGCACCAGGCCGGCTGGTCCACCATCAGCGCCCAGCAACTGGGCTACGACGGCAAGGTCGATGGCCGGGGAACCTTCTTTGGCGAGAAGGCCGGCTACGGCACGGCCCAGGTGGAAATCCTCGGCAAGTACGATGCCCAGGGCCACCTGGAGTCCATCGGCATTGCCTTTCGCGGCACCAGCGGGCCACGGGAATCGGTGATCAGTGACACCATCGGTGATGTGATCAACGACCTGCTGGCGGCCCTGGGCCCCAAGGACTATGCGAAGAACTATGCCGGCGAGGCGTTCGGCAAGCTGCTGGGAGATGTGGCGGCTTTCGCCCAGGCCAATGGCCTGTCGGGCAAGGATGTCCTGGTCAGCGGCCACAGCCTGGGCGGGCTGGGGGTCAACAGCCTGGCGGACCTGAGCAGCGAACGCTGGTCGGGGTTCTACAAGGACTCCAACTACATCGCCTACGCCTCGCCGACCCAGAGCGCCAGCGACAAGGTGCTGAACATCGGCTACGAGAACGACCCGGTGTTCCGCGCCCTGGACGGCTCAACCTTCAACCTGTCGTCCCTCGGGGTGCATGACGCCCACCAGGACTCGGCGACCAACAACATCGTCAACTTCAACGACCATTACGCCTCGACCCTGTGGAATGTGCTGCCGTTCTCGATCCTCAACATTCCCACCTGGCTCTCCCACCTGCCCACCGGCTACGGCGACGGCCTGAACCGGGTGCTGGAGTCGAAGTTCTACGACTTCACCAGCAAGGACTCCACCATCGTGGTAGCCAACCTGTCGGACCCGGCCCGGGCCAGTACCTGGGTCCAGGACCTCAACCGCAATGCCGAGACCCACAAGGGCAGCACCTTCATCATCGGCAGCGACGGCAACGACCTGATCCAGGGCGGCAGCGGCAACGACTACCTGGAAGGCCGGGCCGGCAACGATACGTTCCGCGACAGCGGCGGCTACAACATCATCCTCGGCGGCCAGGGCAGCAACACCCTGGACCTGCAGCAGTCGGTCAAGAACTACAGCTTTGCCAGCGACGGCGCCGGGACCCTGTACCTGCGTGACGCCAATGGCGGTATCAGCATGACCCGCGACATTGGCGCGATCCAGAGCAAGGAGCCGGGCTTTCTCTGGGGCCTGTTCAAGGACGATGTGATCCACCAGGTCACCGACCAGGGCCTCAAGGCCGGCGGGCAGGTTACCCAGTACGCCTCGTCGGTCAGGGGCGATGCGGGCGACAACGTGCTCAAGGCCCATGCCGGCGGCGACTGGCTGTTCGGCCTGGACGGCAACGACCACCTGATCGGCGGCCAGGGCAACGACGTGTTCGTTGGCGGTGCCGGCAACGACCTGATGGAAGCCGGAGGCGGCAACAATACCTTTCTGTTCACCGGGCATTTTGGCCAGGACCGCATCCTCGGCTACCAGGGTGGCGACAAGCTGGTGTTCATGGGGGTGAGCGGCGTGCTGCCGGACCAGGACTATCGGGCTCATGCCAGCAGCAGTGGTAACGACACGGTGCTGACCTTCGGCCAGGACTCGGTGACCCTGGTGGGGGTCAGCCTGGAGCACCTCAACGGTTCCGGCATCGTTCTCGCCTGATGCCGGCGCGGCGCGAGGCCTGCAATGGGCCTCGCACCGTTCATTGCCGGGGGAAAGTGACCTGCCAGTCGATTTGCGACTCCAATAGCGGTAAAGCTGAAACTTGTCAGCTCGTTAGTACAGGCAGGCATTCACGCTACGGCAATGACAGGAGAGTTTTGACGGTGAGTAACAGCAAGAGGTATGCGAGCGGTGTGGTGCTGGCCCTGTGGGTGGTCATGGCATCCGCCGAGGAATTGCCTCACAGCTCGATTTTGAAGCGCTATGGGGTGACCCCGGACCAGTTGCCGGCCGGCCAGCCGGCGCCTGAAGTGAAGGAGGAGCCGGCCCCGAGCCGCTTCCATGTGCAACCCGAACAACCCTGGGCCCAGGTCCGTCTGGGGGACGACAAGAGGCCGGATACCACCGGCAACATCAGCATCGACAACGCCGAGGCCCGGGAGCGCGAGCGTTGCCAGCAGGTGCGTAACGAATTGTCCAGGCGCGGCAAGCCCCTGGGGATTTTCTGCGAGCCAGGGCAGGGGCCCTTTCCCTGGTCGCACTGACTTCAACCGCAGCGGATCATTTTTCCTGGCGGACGGTGGCCACATCGTCCGCCTTGACCCGGATGGTCTTGCCGGAAATGTCCTGGAATTCATAGAAGCCGTCGGCGGTCTTGGTCTTGGGCTGGTCCCGGGTCAGGTATTGGGTGCCGTTCTGCAGGGTCACCACAGTGGGCGAGGCGCAACCGGCCAAGGCCATGGCGCCGCAAGCGGCCAGAAACAATCCCAGGTTCTTCACTTTCATACAGACCTCTCATCAATGATGCGCACGCGCATTGGCGCCGGACACTATAGCCATGGGCCCTTGGTGTAGTGAAGACGACGAAAGTTCGCCAGGGAATTGTAAAAAACTTCGCTGTGCCATTTATCCAATAGTGTTTGCCAGACCCGGTCGCCGGCTGTTATCTGTATGCATAAACAGTATCCGATCAGCCGTGGCGCTTGCGTTCAGTGACTTCCAATCCCCTCGAAAACCCCCTCTATTACCTGCACAACTTCCGCCAGGTATTGAACTGGCTGCAGCTGCGCTATGCCGATGTGCTGAGCGCCGATGAACAGCGCTTCATCCTTGATTTCGCGCAACTGGCCGAGCCTTCCCAGGCCTTGCTGGTGCGCATGGTGATGCGCAAGGGCCGGCACTTTCGCCTGAGCAAGCTCAGCTACCCGGAGATCGGCGACAGCGCCGCGGCCCTGGAGCCGTTGCTGGCGCTGGGCTGGGTCGATGAGCAGGCGCCGCTCTGCCTGGAGGAACTGTTCGGCCTGCTGCAAAAGGCCGAGATCCTGCAGTGCTTCAACGGGCTTGCGGCCAAGGCCAGGAAAGACCAGTGGCTGGAAGAGCTAACCCAGCAGGGCCTGGCGCCCCAGGCATTCGCCCAGTGGTGCCCGGCGCTGCCAGACCGGCTCCTGAGCCTGACGCTGATGCCGCTGTGCGATCGCCTGCGCCTGATGTTCTTTGGCAACCTGTATCAGGACTGGTCGGAATTCGTCCTCGCGGACCTGGGCATCTACAGCTACGAGAAGGTCGAGATCAGTGCCGATGCCCGTGGCCTGCGCAGCCGCGAAGACGTGGACGGCTTCCTCTATCTGCATGAGTGCCAGGAAGCGTTCGAGGCCGGCGCCGAATTGCCCGAGGTGCTGGCGCACATTGCCCGCTTCCAGACCCTCAACCCCTGGCTGGAAAAACGCCGGGCCAAGCTGCTGTTTCAGCTCGGCCAGCAGTGCGAGCGCCTGGCGCAGTGGGCGCTGGCCCGGCAGATCTACCAGGAGTGCGCCTACCCGGGCGCGCGATCGCGATTGATCCGGGTGCTGGAGCGCAGCGCCCAATACCAGGCCGCCCTGGCGCTGGCCGAGCAGGCCGCTGCCGCGCCCGAGAGCGCCGCCGAGGCCCAGCATCTGCTGCGGATCATGCCCCGGCTGCGGCGCAAGCTGGGCGGGCCGCCGGCGCCCCGGGCGGCCAACCGCGAGGTGCAGCGCCTGGACCTGTGCCTGGCGCGTGACGCCGACGGCCTGGCGGTGGAACTGCATGTCCAGGCCCATCTGCACCAGCCCCAGGCGCCGGTGCACTACGTGGAGAACAGCCTGATCAATTCGCTGTTCGGCCTGCTGTGCTGGCCGGCGATCTTTGCCCCCTTGCCCGGTGCGTTTTTCCACCCGTTCCAGCGTGGGCCGGTGGACCTGTTCAGCGAAGACTTCCATCAGCGGCGCAGCGAACTGTTCCAGGCCTGCCTGGCAGAACTCGACGATGGCCGTTACCGGCAGAGCATCCGCCAGCGCTTCGTGGCCAAGTGGGGGTTGCAGTCGCCCTTCGTGTTCTGGGGTGCGCTCAGCGAAGAGTTGCTCGACCAGGCCCTCGACTGCCTGCCCGCCGAGCACCTGAAACACTGGTTCCAGCGCCTGCTGCTGGACATCAAGGCCAACCGCGCCGGCATGCCGGATCTGATCCAGTTTTGGCCCGAGCAGAAGCGCTACCGGATGATCGAGGTCAAGGGCCCGGGGGATCGCTTGCAGGACAACCAGCTGCGCTGGCTGGATTTCTGCCAGGAACACCGGATGCCGGTGGCGGTGTGCTACGTGCAGTGGCAGGACCCCTGCGCGTGAGTTATCGCATCGCGGTGCGCGCCCTGTGCGAATTCAGCGCCAAGGCCGGCGATCTGGACCTGCGCTTCACCCCATCGCCCACGGCGCTGGAGGGCATTGCCGGGCACCGTACCGTGGCTTCGCGACGCAACCCCGGCTACCAGAGTGAAGTGGCCCTGGAGGGGCAATACGCCGAGCTGCTGGTCAAGGGCAGGGCGGACGGCTACGACCCGGCGCAGAACCTGCTGGAGGAGATCAAGACCTACCGTGGCGACCTTGAGCGCATGCCCGACAACCATCGGCAATTGCACTGGGCCCAGGCCAAGGTCTATGGCTGGTTGCTGTGCCAGAGCCTGCAACTGCCGAGCATCCGTGTCTCGCTGGTGTATTTCGATGTGCTCAGCGAAGGCGAAACCGCGCTGGTGCAAGAGCACAGCGCCGAGGCGCTGGAAGAGTTCTTCAATCGCCAGTGCGCGCTGTTCCTGCACTGGGCGCAACAGCAAATGCACCATCGCGCGACCCGGGACCAGGCCACCCGGGACCTGCGCTTTCCCCACGCCGAGTTTCGTCGCGGCCAGCGCCCGCTCGCCGAGTCGGTGTACAAGGCGGTGAGCACCGGGCGCTGCCTGCTGGCCCAGGCCCCCACCGGCATCGGCAAGACCCTGGGCACGATCTTTCCCATGCTCAAGGCCATGGCTGCGCAGCAGCTGGACACACTGCTGTTTCTCACCGCCAAGACCCCGGGCCGGCAACTGGCCCTGGATGCCGCCCGGGTGCTGTTCTCCGGGGTGCCGGGGCTGGCGTTGCGGGTGCTGGAGCTGGTGGCCCGGGACAAGGCCTGCGAACACCTGGACAAGGCCTGTCACGGTGAGTCCTGCCCGCTGGCCAAGGGCTTTTACGACCGCCTGCCGGCGGCACGCCAGGCCGCCAGCCAGGTGCCATTGCTGGATCGTCAGGCGCTGCGCGAGGTGGCCCTGGAGCATCAGGTCTGCCCCTACTACCTGAGCCAGGAAATGGCTCGCTGGAGTGACCTGGTGGTGGCCGACTACAACTACTACTTCGACTTCAGCGCCTTGCTCTTCGGCCTGGCCCAGGCCAACCAGTGGCAGGTGGCGGTGCTGGTGGACGAGGCCCACAACCTGGTGGAGCGCGGGCGTGGCATGTACAGCGCGAGCCTGGACCAGCAGCAATTGGCGAGCGTGCGCAGCAGCGCGCCCCAGGCCTTGAAGAGCCCGTTGCAGCGGCTCAATCGCGAGTGGAATGCCTTGCACAAGGAGCAGGTGGCCGAGTATCAGGCCTATGCCCAGCTACCTGCCGCGCTGCTCAAGGCCCTGGCCCTGTGCGTAGCGGCCCTGGGGGACTATTTCAACGAACAGCCCCGGGGCCTGGACAGCGGTTTGCAGGGCCTGTATTTCGAACTGCTGCAGTTTGCCCGGGTGGCGGAGCTGTTCGATGAGCAGCAGTTCATCTTCGACATCAGCAAGCGCGCCCTGGGCGCCAAGCGCAGCCTGTCGCGCCTGAGCCTGCGCAATGTGGTGCCGGCGGCGCTGCTGGGGCCACGCTTGGCGGCGGCCCGCAGTACGGTGCTGTTCTCCGCCACCCTCACTCCCCGAGGTTACTACGCTGACCTGCTGGGGCTGCCGGACAACACCGTGTGGCTGGATGTGGAATCGCCGTTCGACGCCGGGCAGCTGGAGGTGCAGATTATCAGCCGCATTTCTACCCGCTATGCCCACCGGCAGGCTTCCCTGGCGCCGATTGTCGAGCTGATGGCCCGGCAGTTCGCGGCGCGCCCGGGCAACTACCTGGCGTTCTTCAGTAGCTTCGACTACCTGCAACAGGTGGCCGGGTTACTGGCGCGCGAGCACCCGGACATTGTGCTCTGGTGCCAGTCCCGAGGCATGGACGAGGCTTCGCGCCAGGACTTTCTCCAGCAGTTTCGTCCAGAGGGGCAGGGTATCGGTTTTGCCGTACTCGGCGGTGCTTTCGGCGAGGGTATCGACCTGCCGGGGTCGAAACTCATCGGGGCCTTTGTCGCGACCCTCGGCCTGCCCCAACTCAACCCGCTGAACGAGCAGATGAAGCAGCGCATGGCGGCGCTGTTCGGCTCCGGCTATGACTACACCTACCTGTACCCGGGCCTGCAGAAAGTGGTGCAGGCGGCAGGGCGGGTGATCCGTGGCCAGTCCGACCGTGGGGTGCTGATGCTGATCGATGATCGCTTTGCCGAACCCAGGGTCCGCCAGCTGCTGCCGAGCTGGTGGGCCCTGGACGCGCCGCCGGCTGGCGGCTAGGGGGCAGGAGGGTTGCGCCGGTTCAGGCCTGGCGAGCGCGGACAAAGCGGCGCAGGGTCTGGCCCGGGCCCGTGTGGAAATGGCTTGGCCGGGGTTGGCCGGCATCGGCGGCGATGAATACGAACTCATCGGCGCTCAGCTGGTAGCTGGCCGGCAGCGCCTGGCCGGCGTCCGCGCCCATGGAGTCGGTCCAGGTGATCGACTTGGGATGGGTGCTGCTGTCGAGGGTAAAGGTGCCGGCCAGCAGCAGTTCACCGGCCGGGGTCACCACGCGAAAATCCTGCCCTTCGATAAAGGTCAGGGCGCCGGGGGCGCTGTGTTCGTCCGGTGGGTTGAGCACGCCGCTGTCTTCCATCGCGATCTGTTCCCAGGCCCCTTGCAAGCGTTGCAGCTCCAGCAGGTCGGCGGCTTCGGGTGAAGTTAAATCCATTTTCAGGCAGTTCCTTGGGCTGGGAATCAGTTGAATATATTGCGGCCAATGCAGTAGGTCAGGAGATCCTGGTCGCTCTGCACCTCCAGTTTACGCATGGCGGAGATCTTCTGCGCGCTGATGGTCTTGGCGCTGCGGTTCTGGCTGCGGGCGATCTCGCTGACACTTTTGCCGGAAACGAACAGGCGCAGAATCTCGAACTCCTTGGGCGACAGGGTGGAGATGCGCTCGTCGATGGCGACATTGGATTCCAGCACCGAATTGGGGACCGGCTCCAGGCTGCGATACACGGCTTTCTGGGCAATGGCCTTGAGGGCGATCTGGATTTCTTCGTGCAACTGGCTCTTCTGGATCACCCCGACCACACCCAACTCCCGCAGGCGGGTGAGGATCAACTGATTGGAAATCATGGTCAGGATCAGGACCTGCACGTGCGGGAAGTTGCGCTTGAGGTATTCCACCAGCTTCAGGCCGTCACCGTAGGGCGAGTCCCCGGGCATGTTGTAGTCGGTGATGACCACATCCACCTGGCAGCTTTCCAGCTTCTGGATCAGGCCTTGGGAAGACAGGGTTTCGCCGACGATCTCGAAGCGATCATCACGCTCCATCAGCTCACGCACACCGAGCAACACGATAGGGTGATCGTCAGCGATGACTACTTTCAGTTTTTCCATGGCAAACACACCCTTGCAATACGCAAATTAGTAAAGGAGCTAGGGACCGTCGGTACATTAAACCCAGCAGGTCATTATTCAAGGGGCAACAGGAGTCTGGACAAGCGTTGCATCAGTTGCCTGGCCTGGGCTTGCAAATCCGCAGTCAGAGCACCTTCCAGCAATCGGCACTCCAGTTCGGCGCACGCCTTGGCCAGTGGGGCTGCCTGCACCGCCCCCATGGCGCCGGCGATGCTGTGCAGTCGCGCGGCGGCGATCTTGCCGGCGCCGCTGTCCAGCGCCTCGGCCAGCCGCCGCAGATCCTCGTGCATGGTACTGAGAAACAGCGGGCGCATTTTCTCGGTGACTTGAATCCGGTCGCCTTGCGCTGTGTCGGGGGGAGGCCGGGACGGTGCGGCCGGCGGAATGCTGGGCGGTGCGGTCGCGGTGCCGGTCGGGCACAACTTCGACAGATGCCCCCGTAGGGTCTGCAGGTTCATGGGTTTGACTATCCAGGTGTTCATGCCGGCGGTGAGGCAGCGGATGCCTTCCTCGCGCAATGCGTTGGCGGTGACGCCGATGATCGGCAGTTGCGGGTCACGGCGACGCAGCTCCCGCGCCAACTCGTAGCCGTTCATGAGTGGCATATTGACGTCGGTGATCACGATGTCGAAGCGCTGTGGCTGCCAGTGTTCCAGGGCCTGCCTGCCATTGGCCGACAGGGTCACCTGGCAGCCCAGGGCCTGCAGTTGTTCCTTGATGATTGCTTGGTTGATCGGGCTATGTTTGGCCACCAGGATGCGCAGGTTCAGTTGGCCCATGCGGCCGGCTCTCTGCTGTGTCTGACACAGGGGCAGGCCCTGGTGGGCCAGCACCGCGGCCTGGGCGATGGCGCGAATATCATGGGCGTCGACTTGCCAGGAGGTGGCCTGCGGCAGGCAACCACTACGGCCCCCGGAGACGGCACTGACGCATGGGCCAGGCCAGGAGGCCAGGCCATCCCGGGGCAGCATGTCGATGAGCACGCCAGTCTGCGGCTCGTCGTTCCAGCCGAGGGGGGCCGGATAGGCCGGCACTCCCAGGCGGCCGAGCCAGTCACAGGTGTTTTTCAGCAACTCCGGCACCGGAGCCCTGACATACACTGGCGCACCTTCGGGCCATGGCAGCAATGGCGGCAGCCCTCCTGGCAGGCAGCGCAGCGTCAGGCGCAAAGAGAAACTACTGCCCAGCCCCGGCTCGCTGGTCACCTGCATCTGCCCACCCATCATCTGGCACAGGCGCTCGCAGATCGCCAGCCCGAGGCCGGCCCCGGCTTCGTTGGAGGCGTCGCGTACCTGGAAGAAGGGGACGAACAGCTGGGGTTGCTGCTGGGCTGAAATGCCGATCCCGGTATCGGTGACCTGCCATTCGATACGGGCTTGCTGGTCGCGCAACTCCAGCACCCGGACCCGCAACACCACCCGGCCGCTGTCGGTGAACTTGATCGCATTGCTCAGCAGGTTGTTGAGAATCTGGCTGATTCGCGCGGCGTCCCCCAGCAACAGGTCCGGCAGGTTGGGGTCGATGCAGGCATAGAGCAACAGGCCGCGCCGCTGGGCAGAGCCAGCGTGGGTGTGCAAGACATCCTCCAGCATGTCCAGCGGGCAGAACTCCAGCGGATCGATGCTCATTTGCCCGGCCTCGATCCTGGAGACGTCGAGCACGTCGCTGATCAATTGGAACAGGGTGCTGGACGAGCGCTGGATGGTCTGCAGGTAGTCGCTCTGGCGGCTGTCCAGGCGGGTCAGGCCTAGCAGTTCCAGGGTGCCGAGCACGCCGTACAACGGGGTGCGGATTTCATGGCTCATGGTGGCCAGGAACAGGGTCTTGGCGGTATTGGCGGCGTCCGCCGAGCGCCTGGCCCGGTCCAGCGCCTTGGCATCTTCCACATGCCGGGTGACATCGTTGAAGGCACACACCAGCACATCCTGGCGTTGGTAGCGGGTCGAGACGAACTCTACCTGCAGATAGCGCCCGTCGATGTCGAGGCTGGTTTCGCCGCCGTCGATCAGGCTGCGGTCCTGGGCCAGCCGAGACAGCAGTTGCGCCGTGCCTTGCCATTGCTCGGCCTGACGGTTCTGCAGGATAACCTGGAGGTTGTCGCGGCTCACCACGCATAGCCCCGAGGGAACGGTGTCGATGACCACACGGTTGAAGTCTTCGCTTTCATTGAGGCATTGCTGCGCCCGTTGTGCCGGGACCACCACCTTGTTGCGGTACCAGCGGCTGGCGGCCCAGCCGCAGGCGATGCTGCCTACCCCGAGGGCCAGCAGGCTCAGCATGGCCCACAGCGCGTAGTCGAGGTAGTTCCTGTAGCTGATGGCATAGAGCCCGGTCCACAACTGCGGAGTCTGGCTGGTCACCTTGACGATCATCCCCTGTAGGCCGAAGTTGAGGCCTTCACCCAGCACGTCGGCAGGCGCCGGGTCGCCGGTGAGGGCGGTGCCGGAAGGCTCGATGAGGGTGAAGTCGTCGTAGATCGACCAGTGTCTGGTGTGCTCGAGGTAATCGAGGTCATCCAGGCTCAGCAGTGACGCGACCACGCTCCAGTCGTTGCCTCCCTGGACATCCAGCAGTGGAGCCGGCTCATGCAGGTTGGTGTACGCCAGGAACCTGGTCGGTAGAGCTTCCGACGCGGGCGGCCTGTACTGTTGCCAATGGATCTGGTGGTCGGCAAAGCCGTCGCTCTTCACGAGCTGCTGGTGCAGCACCTGGTCTGCCACCTTGGTGTCGGGCGCGGTGTTTTCCCCGGGGTGGCTGATGTCGAAATGGCCGAAGGTGTTGAACACAAAGGTTCGCGGAGCGACATGCTGCGAGCCTGACCAGAAGGCGCTGTAGAAGCTCGACAGTTGTAGCTCCAGGGCGAACACCCTGGGCAGCTCGCCGGCCGCCGGCTGTTGGGGGTACAAGCTCAGGCTGAAGGGCGTTGCGAAGGGGGATCGCTGGCCTGCGGTGGGCGGGAAGGCTTGCGGGTTCAGGTGATGAGGGGCGTCGAGGCTCAGGGCGTCGATCGAATGGCGCGCGGCCAGGCGTTTGAGAAACAGCTCCTGCTCCTGGATGTTCTCCATCAGTTGGGCGAAATGTAAGCGCACGTTGCTGTTCTGTTCATCGAACAGACGCTCGAGGGTCCAGTACAGGGTGGCGAACAGCAGCAGCGCCAGGCCCAGCAGTATGCCCATGTTCAATCGGGGCAAGCTGCGAGCCAGGTTCTGCAGCAAGGTGCTGCTTTCTTTCATCACTGATTTCCCAAACACATATAAGGGCCCCGCCGAGATTCCTATCTCTGGGGCAGGACCGTCAGCGATGAGTGACTGTTGCGCGGGCAGGCAATGGGTTCATCGGTTAATACACCGTGGCCGGCCCGTCTTGGGCCAGCAGTTGCTGAAACTGTTGCGAGGAGACCGCATGGGAAATCAGGAAGCCCTGCACCTGGGTGCAGTCGATCTTGCGCAACAGAGCCAGTTCGTGGGCGCTTTCCACGCCTTCGGCGACGACCGTCAGGCCCAGTTGCCGGCCCAGGGCGATGATGCAGGTCAGGGCCTGGGCTATTTCTTCATTGTTGTGACAGCCCTGGACCAGCCCCCGGTCGATCTTCAATTCGGTGAAGGGTGTCGATACCAGGTTCATGTAGGAGCTGTAGCCCTTGCCGAAGTCGTCCTGGGACAGGCCGAAGCCCTTGATACGCAGGCGGCAGGCTCCGGCGTAGAAGTTGCTGATGTGCTCCGGGGTCGAACATTCCATGAGTTCGAAGCAGATCCTGGCCGGCACACCGTTGTGCTGGATCACGAAGTCGTACAGGCGGTCGGCCAGGTCGGCGCTGTTGAGCAGGTGGGTCGGCAGGTTGATGGACACCGGGATGTCATAGCCGTCTTCGCGCCAGTGCACCTGGGCTTCCAAGGCCTGTTCCAGGATCAGCCACAGCAGATCTTCTTCGAGGCGGGCCACGGTGAGTGCCGGCAGGAAGTCGCAAGGCAGGAGCATGCCGTGTTGTGGGTGGATCCAGCGCACCAGGGCTTCGGCGGCGACGATGCGACCGTTGTTCAAGGCTTTCTTGGGTTGGAACCAGGCCTGGATCTGCCCGTTGCGCAGGGCTTCACGCAGGGTCTCTGGGCTGCATTCGACCCCGATCTGTGGGGGGCTGCTGTCATTGGCGAGCCCTGGCAACTGAGCGGTGAGTGCACGCAGTGCAGCCAGGTTCACGGGTTTGGAAATCAACCCGATGACCTTCAGCCCCAGGTTGCGGGCCACCAGGCTGGCGCCCATCAGCATGCGCCGGGATGACGCACTCATGATCGCCAGGGCCGGGCGCACGCGATGGGTGGCCAGGCTCTGGATGAACTGCACGCCATCCATGCCGGGCATCAGCAGGTCTGTCAGTACCAGGTCGAAGTGCCGCTGCTTGAGGCGTTCCAGCGCTTCTTTGCCGCTGCTTGCCACCTCCAGCTGGTAGGGCCCCAGCTCGTTGAACAAGTGTTGCAGGTACATGTACTGAAACGGCTGATCTTCGACGATCAAAATGCTACAGGACTTCATGGGGGGCTCTTTCATAGGGCGCCAGATAGTTGAACAACGCTCTTAATGCAAAGGGCTTCACCAGGCAGTGGTTCATCCCGGCTGCAAGACAGAGCTCTTCTTCTCCGCGCATTGCATTGGCCGTTGCCCCGATGATGGGGATCGAACAGCCTTGACGCCGAAGCTCCTGGGCCAGTTCATAACCGTTGAGTTTCGGCATGTTCACATCGGTCAGCACAACGTTGAAACGACCGGCCTTCCAGATGCAGAGGGCCTCTTCACCGTTCGAGGCCAGCTCCACGCTGCACCCCAGTTCTTCCAGTTGATCCTTGAGGATCAACTGGTTGATCACGTTGTCTTCGGCCACCAGGACATGCAGGCTGAGCTTTTTCAGCTCGCGGTGATCGGAGTGATCCTCGCTCTGGGCCACCCAGACCCCCTGGGCCTGGCTGACGGCCTGATGGATCGCCCGCAGGTTGTTGGTGTTGATCTGCCAACTGCCGCCGTCGATCCGCGGTTCGTTATGGCCATCGCCGCTGGCGAGCACCAGGGGGCCCTGCCAGTCGGGTTCCAGCCGCTGCTCCACGCTGCCGGGGTGTAGTTCGATCAGTACATTGCCCCGGGCCCGGTCGGACGGGCTCGGCAGGCTGAACTGGGCCCGGGCACCCCAGCGGCGCAGCCAGCCCGCCACCGATTCGGCCAGTTCACGCACCGGGGACACGACATAGACCATCTCCGGCAGCAATGGGCTGATCAGCGGGGTGTCGCCCTGCACGGCCGAGGCCTCCAGCGGCAGAGTCAGGGTGAAGCTGCTGCCCAGGCCGAGCTCGCTGACCATGCGGATATTGCCGTTCATCAATTGGGTCAGGCGCTGGCAGATCGGCAAGCCCAGGCCGGTGCCGGCGATCACGTTGGTGTTGCCTTCGGTCTGGTAGAAGGGCTCGAAGATCAGTGTCTGGTCGTCCTGGGCAATGCCCCGGCCGGTGTCGGAAACCTGCCAGAGGATGTTGCTGCGCTCGCCATCGCGGCTTTCGGTGCGGACCCGCAGGACAATGCGCCCGGTATCGGTGAACTTGACCGCGTTGTTCAGCAGGTTGCTGAGGATCTGGCGGATCCGGGTGACATCGCCGAGCAGGATCTCCGGCAACTGCGGGTCGACACAGGCATAGAACTGCAGGCCCTTGGCCTGGGCGGCCGCCGCGTAGCCCTGGATGATCTCGTGCACCAGATCCAGGGAGGAGAATTCGCTGAGCTCCAGGGCCAGTTGCCCGGCTTCGATCTTGGACACGTCGAGCACGTCGCAGATTAACTGCAGCAGCGTACCGGAAGAGCCTTCTATGGCTTGCAGGTAATCCTTCTGCTGGTTGTCCAGCTGGGTCCGCGACAGCAGCTCCAGGGTGCCGAGCACGCCATACAGTGGCGTGCGGATCTCGTGGCTCATGGTGGCCAGGAACAGGGTCTTGGCTTCATTGGCGGTATCGGCCAGGCGCTTGGCTTCTTCCAGCGCCGCCTCGATCTGCTTGCGAGCGCTGATATCGCTGAAGGCGCAGAACAGCACGTCCTCACCGTTGTAGCGAGTGGGGGCGGAGCTGAGGTACAGATGGCGCCCGTCGGCGGTTTCAAAGTAGTCCGAGCTGTTGGGGCGGGCCGGGTCGAAGGCCTGCTCGATCCACCCGGAACACAGCTGGTCGCGTTCGCTGCCGTTGCCCAGCCATTGCTGGGACAGGGTGTTTTCCAGCACCACCCGGCCATCGCTGCGGCGCAATACACAGAGTGCCACCGGGGCGATCTGGATCACGTCGCGGCTGAAGGCCTCGCTTTCGACCAGGGCCTGGATCCGGTGCAGGGCGGGGGCGATCAGGCGCACTTCGACCCAGTGGGTCAGCAGGCCGATCAGAGCCATGCCGGTCAGGCTGATGAGCAGCGCCGCCAGCAACTGCGGCCAGAGGCTCTTGAGCAGGTTCTGCAGGTCGAAGGAGTACACCAGCTGCCAGTCGGTAGCCCCCAGCTGCTTGCGGATCACCAGATGATCGGGCCACCAGCGGCCGCCGAGAAAGCCGAAGAAACTGCCGCCCTGAACGTGCTGTACGTCGGCGCTCAGTCGGGCACTGGGCGCACTGCTGAAAATCAGCCCGCCCTGGGAATTGAACATCATGAAATCCCCGGCGCTCTGGTCGCTGAGGGCGGCGGAGACGCTCTTGCCGTCCATCTCCAGGCCAAGCCAGCCGGAGTGAGCGAAGCGTTCGTCAAGGCGAGTGAAGATGTACAGATGGGCGCCCGCCGCGGAGTTGTCCATCAGCCAAAGTTCTTCGCCGACAGGGATCTGCTCGGGCTTCAGAGCGATCAGCTTGTCCAGCAACCCGCCGGGCAGATCGCTGGTCTGTGGCCGGGTGCTGAACAGGCGTTGCACCTGCAGATCGCGGGTGCCGGGAATGTAGAGCAGGTTCAGTTGCTTGTTTTGCAGGTAGTTGCGCATGCGCAGGGTCAGCCAGATCCCCCACTGGTTGCCCTGCGGTCCACCCAGTTGCAGGTACATCTCTTCTTGGGAGGCACCGCTGGCGCCTGGGGGGCTGATATGTTCCCCAGGGTCGTAGACCGCCGCCAGGCTCAGGCTTTCCAACAGGGCCGAGCGGCTGGTGAAGAATGCCTGGGCCTCGGCAATGGCGCTGCTCATGTAGCTTTGCCGTTGTGAGAGTTCGTTGTGCAGGCTGGAGCGAAGAAAGTTGTAGACCGCGCCGAACAGGCCGACCAGAAAAATCAGCGCCACGACACGAAGCAGCCGGCGGGCTGCTTCAGGACTGGAAAATAGGGGATTGATCTGATGCAGGTAGCTTTTTAATCTCATGCGCCAACTGTAATTGGGGGCATGCCAAGCAGGGATCAGACAATTCTTAAATCGCCGGGTACAAAGTAGGTTTGTGGCACTTACAGTGTTCAGGCACTTCCTTATCCGTCGAACCTCGCAACTTTCCTCGCCTGTTCATTTTTTCAATGACTATCGTGCAGCCTTCGCGGTTTGAAAAATGCTCGTTGCGTCGGTGTTGTGCCTAGACCATTTCCAGGCGCTGCTTGCGCCGTGGCGGAGCAAACACCTGATCCAGGGCCTGCAGGTCCTCGTCGGGCAATTGCAATTGGCCAGCCTGGGCATTCTGACGGATGTGTGCCGGGCGCACCGCCTTGGGAATCACCAGCACGCCGTCCTGGCGCAGCAGCCAGGCCAGTGCCACCTGGGCCGCGGTGACTCCGTGGCGCTGGGCGACCTGCAGCAGCACCGGTTCGGCCAGCAAGGCGCCACCCTGGCCGATCGGGCAATAGGCCATGAGCGGCATCCGCCGTTGCTGGCAGGCGGGCAGCAGGTCGAACTCGATACCCCGGGACTCCAGGTTGTACAGCACCTGGTTGGTAGCGCAGGCCGGGGAGTCGAGTTCGTCCAGGTCGGCCACATCGAAGTTGGAGACTCCCCAGCGGCGGATCTTGCCGGCTTCGCGCAGGCGCTCCAGGGCGTCGACGGTTTCCGCCAAGGGATACTGGCCGCGCCAGTGCAGCAGGTACAGGTCGATGAAGTCGCTGCCCAGGCGTTTCAGGCTGCGCTCGCAGGCCAGGGGCAGGCCTTTGCGACTGGCGTTGTGGGGGTAGACCTTGCTCACCAGGAACACCTGGTCGCGGCGCCCGGCAATGGCCTGGCCGACCACTTCCTCGGCGCCGCCTTCGCCGTACATCTCCGCGGTGTCGATCAGGGTCAGGCCCAGGTCGATGCCGGTGCGCAGGGCAGCGACTTCCTGATCTCGCAGGTGGCGGTCCTCGCCCATCCGCCAAGTGCCCTGGCCAATCACCGGAACCTGCGTGTCTGCCAGCATCAACGTGCGCATGCTTACCTCCTGGTATCTGTCGAAAGTGATCAGTGCAGGGCACAGGGAAGCAAAGCCGGCGGGCAGGGTCAAGGCTGCGCGAGGGCGGGAGGCTGGGTCTTTTATATTCCTAAAAGAAATAACTATCTAATTATTTATTCCTTTTAAGGCTTTTGCCAAAGGCGCATGTTTAGCCCCAGCCGCTCAACTCCTGAGCCCGGTGCCAGCAAAGGACTTTTCAGCATGACCATTCAAGCGATCAACGTACGCAACCAGTTCAAGGGCGTGATCAAGGAGATCCACGAAGGCCAGGTGGTTTCGGAAATCGACGTGCAGACCGCCTCGGGCATTGTCACTTCGGTGATCACCACCCGCTCGGTGCGCGACCTGGAACTCAAGGTCGGCAGCGAAGTGATCGCCTTCGTCAAGTCCACCGAAGTCTCCATCGCCAAGCTCTGAGCCGCACCTGCGGACATCGTCCATTCACAGGGGAGTGAAGCATGCCGCACTCGCTGGATATCACCGCGCTGCCGGGCCTGGACCTGAGCCAATTGCAGGGCCACCCGGAGCAGCGTCGGATCTTTCTCGACGGCTTGCGCCAGGCGGCGCGGGACGTGGGTTTCTTCTACCTGACCGGGCACGGAGTCGACAGCGGCCTGCTGCGCCGGGTGCAGGACCAGGCGCGGGCGTTCTTTGCCTTGCCCGAGGCCGACAAGGCGGCCGTGGGCATGATCCACTCGCCGCACTTTCGCGGCTATAACCAGGCGGCTTCGGAGATCACCCGGGGCCAGCCGGACCTGCGGGAACAGTTCGACCTGGGAGCCGAGCGCCAGGCCTTGCCCCTGGATCCCCACAGCCCGCCCTGGAACCGCTTGCAGGGCCCCAACCAATGGCCGGCGCAACTGCCGGCGTTCAAGCCCGTGCTGCTGGAGTGGCAGCAGGCAATGACCGCCATGTCCCTGCGCCTGTTGCGCGGCTTTGCCCAGGCATTGTCACTGCCGGAACAGGCCTTCGATGGGCTGTACGGCGAACGGCCCAACGAGCACATCAAGCTGATCCGCTACCCTGGCCGCGCGCCGGGGCAGAGCAACCAGGGCGTGGGAGCCCACAAGGATTCCGGGTTCCTCAGCTTTCTGCTGCAGGACCAGCAGGCCGGCCTGCAGGTGGAAGTAGAGGAGGGCCGCTGGATCGACGCGCCGCCCCGGGACAACACCCTGGTGGTGAACATCGGTGAGCTGCTGGAACTGGCCACCCACGGCTATCTGCGCGCCACCGTGCACCGGGTGCAGTCGCCGCCCGCGGATCGCCAGCGGCTGTCCATCGCGTTTTTCCTCGGTGCCCAACTCGATGCCCGGGTGCCGCTGTATCCCTTGCCCGAAGCCTTGTTGCGTGAAGCCCGGGGCCCGGCCAGCGACCCCGACAACCCGCTGTTTCGCGAAGTGGGCTGGAACTACCTCAAGGGCCGCCTGCGTTCGCATCCGGACGTGGCCCGGCGTTTCTACCCCGATGCCCTGGTGCCCCAGGCACTGAGTGCCTGACCTTCATCCGCTGCTCAAGGACACTGCCATGCTGAAGAACACCGTCTTGACCCTGGCGTTGCTGGCCAGCCTGGGGGCGGCCCTGCCGACCACTGCGGCGCAGCCGTTGCGGGTAGCCGCCGACCCGGTGCCCCATGCCGAGATCCTCGCCTACGTACAAAAACTCGACCCGCAATTGCAGCTCAAGATCATCGAGATTCCCAATGGCGTGAACTCCAACGAACTGCTGGCCCACGGCGATGTGGACGCCAACTACTTCCAGCACCTGCCGTACCTCAAGTCTCAGGAACAGGCCCTGGGCCAGCCCTTCGCCGTGGCTGCCAGCGTGCACATCGAGCCCCTGGGGATCTATTCCAAGCGTCACCAGCGCTTCGAGCAGTTGCCCCAGGGCGCCAGCGTCGCGGTGCCCAACAATGTCACCAACCTCAGCCGCGCGCTGTACCTGTTGCAGAGCTACCAGTTGATCCGCCTCAAGCCCGGTTTCACCGACCCGGCCCGGGATCAGGCGACCCCCAGGGACATCGCCGACAACCCGAAACAGCTGAAGATCCTGGAGATCGAATCGCCGCAGATCCCCCGGGCCCTGGACGACGTGGACCTGGCGGTGATCAATGGCAACTACGCCCTGGAGGCCGGGCTGGTGCCGGCCAAGGATGCCCTGGGCCTGGAAAAGGCCGAGCACAATCCCTACGCCAACATCCTGGTGACCACCCCCAAGCTGCAGGATGACCCGCGCATCCGTCAGTTGGCCAAGGACCTCAACTCGCCGGAAGTAGCGGCGTTCATTACCCGCACCTACTCGGGCTCGGTGATTCCCGTCACGGACCGCCAGCCATGATCGAGGTCCAGCAGCTTTGCAAGGTCTACGGCGAAGGCCAGCCCGCGGCACTGGATCGGGTTTCGCTGACGGTTCCCGACAGGGCGGTGTACGGCATTCTCGGGCGCAGCGGCGCCGGCAAGTCGACCCTGTTGCGCTGCCTGAACCTGCTGGAGCGGCCCAGCAGCGGGCGCATCCTGATGGACGGCCAGGACCTTGGCGCCTTGTCCGCGAGCGAGCTGCGCCGGCAGCGCCAGGGCATCGGCATGATCTTCCAGGGCTTCAACCTGCTGCATTCGCGCACGGTTGAGGACAACGTCGCGGTGCCTCTGGAAATTGCCGGCCTGGGCAAAAGCCAGCGCCGCGCGCGGGTTCTGGAACTGCTGGAACTGGTGGGTCTTGGCGACAAGGCCCAGGCCTATCCTTCGCAACTGTCCGGTGGCCAGAAGCAGCGGGTGGGCATCGCCCGGGCCCTGGCCGCCGGGCCGCGTTACCTGCTGTCGGATGAGGCCACCAGCGCCCTGGACCCGGAAACCACGGCGTCGATCCTGCAATTGCTGGCGCAGATCAACCGCGAGCTGGGGCTGACCATTGTGCTGATCACCCACGAGCTGGAAGTGGTCAAGGCCATTTGCAGCCACGCCGCGTCCCTGGCGGGTGGCCGGCTGATGGAGAGCGGGGCGGTGGCCGAGCTGCTGGGCAACCCGCAGTCGGCCCTGGGCCGGGCGCTGTTGCCGGGCTACAACCTGCCGTTCAACGGCAGCCAGCCCCAGGCCGAACTGACCTTTTTCGACAACCAGCGCGCGGCGCCGCTGCTGGAGCAACTGAGCCGCCAGCAGGCGCTGGAGCTCAAGGTCCTGGCCGGTGGTGTCGAAGCGGTAGGCGGCCGGCGGGTAGGGCGCCTGCGCATCGCCGCCGCCCCCGCCGACGCCGGCAAATTCCAACAACTGCTGACGGCCCTGGCCCAGCGAGGAATTCGGAGTGAACGCCTGTGAACCGCAGCCTCGATTGGCAGGAACTGGCGCAGCTGCTGCTGACTGCCACGGGTGAAACCCTGTACATGGTGCTGCTGGCCTCGCTGTTCACCCTGTTGATCGGCCTGCCCCTGGGGGTGCTGCTGTTCATCAGCCGCAAGGGCGGCCTGTACCCCATGCCAAGGCTCAACCGGCTGTTGGGCGGGCTGGTCAATCTGGGGCGCTCGCTGCCCTTCGTGGTGCTGCTGATTGCGCTGATCCCCCTGACCCGGCTGGTGGTGGGTACCACCCTGGGCAGCACTGCCGCGGTGGTGCCCATCACCATCGGCGCCTTTCCGTTTTTTGCGCGGATCGTCGAGAACGCCCTGGATGAAGTGGACCGCGGTCGGGTCGAGGCGATCCTGGCCATGGGCGGGCACATCGGCCATGTGATCTTCAAGGCGCTGCTGCCGGAAGCCTTGCCGGCCCTGCTGGCAGGGCTGACCCTGACCCTGGTGATGCTGATCGGTTTTTCCTCCATGGCCGGCGTCATCGGCGGTGGCGGCCTGGGGGACCTGGCGATTCGCTACGGCTATCAGCGGTTCAACAACCAGATCATGGTGGCCACGGTGCTGGTCCTGGTGCTGCTGGTACAGGGGGTACAGAGCTGCGGCGACCGCCTGGTGCGGGCCCTGGCCCATCGCCGCTGAGTACATTCGGGGCGCGTTTCAGCGCCCTTCGTGCTGCTTGCGATAGGCCCCGGGCTGCAGGCCCACGGCCTTGGTGAAGGCCCGGGTGAAGGCGGCGATCGACTGATAGCCCACGGCGGCGCCCACTTGCTCCACTGTCTGGTTGGCCTTGAGCAACTGGCAGGCGTGGCGCATGCGCAGGGCCAGCAGTACCTGCCCCGGGGATTGCCCGGCCAGTTCATTGAACCGCTTGAAGAACGCCGAGCGCGAAAGCCCGGTCAGGGCCGCCATGCTTTCCAGGGGCCAGGCTTCGCCGGGGCGCTGGATCAACTGCTCCAGCAGCGGTGCAAACCCCGGGTGGCGGGCCAGGGCCACCAGGCCGCCGAGGTCCTGGTTGGCGTTGACCTGTTGGCGCAGCACATACAAAAACAGCAGATGGCTCAGGCGTTCCAGCAGCGCCGAGGAGGGCGCCGGGGTGCGCTGGCATTCTTCGAGAATCAGCTGGAACAGCGCCCGGGCGGCGCTCAGGGACGGGTCGCCGGCCCTCAGGATGAGCCAGCCCGGCAGGCTGTCGATGATCAGCGAGGACAGCCCGGGCTTGAAATGGAAAAAGCCGCAGACCAGCCCCACACCGTCCTGGGCTCCCGGCTCCAGGGGCACCATGGGCGTGCGCGGCAGTTGCTGCGCCGCTTCAGCCTGCTGGGCACTGGACAGCCGGTAGCCCAGGTCCTGCAGCAGGAATACCGCGTCCCCGGCATCCAGGCGCAGGGCCTGGGGCGCGCCGTCGATATGCAGCCAGCAATGGCCCTGGACGATCAGGTGGAAGCTGGCCCGGGCCAGGCCCTGGGTGCTGGCGTGCCAGCCTCCGCAGTAGCGTCCGACGTGAAACAGGCTGGCATCGAGTTCCAGGCCTTCTAATAACCAATCAACCAGTGGGCTTGACGAAATCATCTAAGGGAAACACTCAGAAGCAAGTAATCGCTACTTTAGAATATGGATCGGAATTCTTATAACCAACAGACTTGACGCACACCTACACAGCAGGAGTCCACTCCATGTCCCGCGTCACTCTACACACCTTGCACACGGCTCCAGAAGCCGCTCGGCCCTTTCTTGAGAACGCGCTGAAGAACTCGGGCTTTATCCCCAATCTGCTGGGCATCCTGGCCAATGCCCCGGCGGCCCTGGAAACCTACGTCACGGTGTCCGCCCTCAACGGCAAGGCCCAGTTGAGCCTGGCGGAGCGTGAAGTGGTGCAATTGGTGGCCGCCACCACCCATGGCTGCGATTTCTGTGTCGCAGGTCATACCTCGGTGGCCCTGAACAAGGCCAAACTTGCGGACCCGGTGGTCAGCGCCCTGCGCGAGCAGAGCACCTTGCCCGAAGCCCGGCTGGAAGCCCTGGCGGCATTTGCCCGGGAAGTGATCGCCACCCGGGGCAAGGTCAGCGACGCCGGCTATGCCCAGTTCAAGGCGGCAGGATACAGCGAAGGCAATGCCCTGGAAGTGATCCTGGGCGTCAGCCTGGCCACCCTGTGCAACTTCGCCAACGTGTTCGCCGGCACTGAACTGAACCCCGAGCTGGCCAAGTATCGCTGGTCAGTGCAAGGTCAATGAGCCAGGGCGCCGGCGGTTGCGCGGCGCCCCCTTTCAAGGAGAAAACCACATGCTCGATGCGCAATTGAGTGAATGGCTGGATGCCCAGGCCCAGGCACTCGACCAGGGCCAGTGCGACCCGCAGCAGGTCCTCGCCCGGCTGGCGGGCGCCGAGGTACTGCGGGTCGGTATCGACCCGGCTCAGGGCGGCAGCGGCGGCGATCTGACCGATGCTCTGGAAGTCATGGCCAGCGTGGCCAGCCATTCCCTGGCGGCGGCCTTTGTCTGCTGGGGCCAGCGAGCCTTTATCGAATACCTGCTGCACAGCCCCAATGCCGGTTTGCGCCAGCGCCTGCTGCCCTCGTTGCTCAGCGGCGAGCTGGCCGGTGCCACCGGGCTGTCCAATGCCATGAAGTTTCTCTCGGGGATCGAGGCCTTGCAGGTCCGGGCCCGGGAACAGGAGCAGGGCTGGAGCCTCAACGGTCGTTTGCACTGGGTCACCAACCTGCGCAAGAGCGGGTTCGTGGTGGCGGCGGCCATCGAGCGCGAGGAGGGCGGCGCGCCGTTCATCCTGGCGATCCCGGATGCCTTGCCCGGGTTGCAGCGCTCCGATGACCTGCAACTGATGGCCCTGCAATCGAGCAACACCGCTGCCCTGGAACTGAACCAGGTGGCGGTGGCCCGTGACTGGCTGCTGCACGAGGATGCCCGAGTGTTCCTGCCGGCGGTGCGCCCGGCCTTTCTCGGCCTGCAATGTGCCCTGGCCATCGGCCTGGCGCGCCGGGCCCTGAGCGAGGTGGAAAAGCACGTCGAGGGCGCCCGTTCGATCCTCCACGAACCCTTGCTGGAACAACGCCAGCACCTGGAGCAGACCGTCGGCGAACTCAAGAGCGGCCTGCTCGACGGGCGCTTCCTGAGCCAGCCCGGGGCGCTGTTCCGGGTGCGCATCGCCCTGGCGGAAGCCACCGCCAACGCCGTGCAAATGGAGCTGCAGGCCAGCGGCGGCAAGGCCTACCTCAGCGAGTTCGGCAGCGGCTTTGCCCGGCGCTGGCGCGAGTCGGCCTTCGTGCCCATCGTCACCCCGAGCCTGGTGCAACTGCGCGCCGAACTGCAACGCCAGGCGCGGAATGCGGCAGCATGAGCGGCCTGTTGAACGCACAGGCGATCAGCCTCGGCTACCCCGCGGCGCAAGGCTGGCACACGGTGCTGGAGGATTTCGACCTGCACCTGCAGGCCGGCGAGGTGGTGTCCATTCTCGGCCCCAGCGGGGTCGGCAAATCCAGCCTGCTGCGGGTCCTGGCCGGCCTGCAGAAGCCCCACGCCGGGCAGGTCAGCCTGTTGGGCGAGCCCCTCGACGGCCCTCATCCGCGGGTCGCGGTGGCATTCCAGGACCCCAGCCTGCTGCCCTGGCTGAACCTGGAGCACAACGTCGCCTTCGGCCTGGATTTTGCCCGCCAGCCGCACCTGAGCCCGCGCCAGCGCAAGGAGCGCATCGACCAGGCGATTGCCGCAGTGGGCCTGGAACACGCCCGCCAGCGCTATCCGGCCCAACTGTCCGGCGGCATGGCCCAGCGCACCGCACTGGCCCGCTGCCTGGCGCGCCAGCCCCAGGTGCTGCTGCTGGATGAACCCTTCGGCGCGCTGGACGAGGTGACCCGCGCCGACATGCAGCAACTGCTGCTCAAGGTGATCGGCCAGCATCGCACCGCGGCGCTGCTGATCACCCACGACATCGACGAAGCCCTGCTGCTGTCCGATCGGGTGCTGCTACTGGGTAACAGCCCGGCGCGCACCCTCGGCCAGTGGCACATCGAGCTGCCGGCGCCGCGCGCCGAGCGGATCGAGGAACTGGGCGCGCTGCGCATCGAGATTCTCAAGACCCTTCGGCGGGCGAGCCGCAACCCCCACACTTCCCCTTTGCCTGCACCGTCGGAGATTGACCATGTGCCTGGACGACTTCACTCATACCCGTCGTGACTTTCTCAAGCTCAGTGCGCTGCTGACTGCCGGCGGCGCCTTGCCGCTGCTCAACAGCCTGCAGGCCCGCGCCGCCCAGGAACCGGACGCGCCGGTGCGCATCGGCTACCTGCCGATCACCGACGCCACGCCCTTGCTGGTGGCCCACAACAACGGCCTGTTCGAGGCCGAGGGCATCAAGGCCGAGCGCCCGGTGCTGCTGCGCAGTTGGGCCCAGGTGATCGAGGCGTTCATTTCCGGGCAGGTCAACGTGATTCACCTGCTGTCGCCGATGACCGTCTGGGCCCGCTACGGCAGCCGGGTGCCGGCCAAGGTGGTGGCCTGGAACCACGTCGGCGGTTCCGGCCTGACCGTGGCCCCGGGCATTACCGAGGTCAAGCAACTGGCGGGGCAGTCGGTGGCGATCCCGTTCTGGTATTCGATCCATAACGTGGTGGTGCAGCAACTGTTTCGCGACAACGGCCTGGTGCCGGTGAGCAAGGCCGCCGGCAGTGCCCTGGGGGCCAACGAGGTCAACCTGGTGGTGCTGCCGCCTTCGGACATGCCGCCAGCCCTGGCCAGCAAGCGGATTGCCGGCTACATCGTCGCCGAGCCGTTCAATGCCCTGGCCGAGGAACTCAAGGTGGGCCGGGTGCAGCGCTTTACCGGGGATGTGTGGCGCAACCACGCCTGCTGCGTGGTGTTCATGCACGAGCATGACCTGGACAACCGTCCCGAATGGTCGCAGAAGGTGGTCAACGCCATCGTCAAGGCCCAGCTGTGGACCCGCGACCACCGCGCCGAGGCCGCGCAACTGCTGTCCAAGGATGGCGCCAACCGCTACACGCCCCATGCGCCCCAGGTACTCAACCGGGTGCTGGCGCCGGCGGCGGCCGACCGCGAGGCCTACCTGGCCAGCGGCGCGATCCAGCACAGCCACTGGGACGAGCAGCGCATCGACTTCCAGCCGTATCCGTTCCCCAGCTACACCGAAGAGTTGGTCAAGCGTCTCAAGGACACCCTGATCGAGGGCGACAAGGGCTTTCTGGCCGGCCTTGACCCGGCACACACCGCCAAGGACCTGGTGGACGATCGCTTCGTGCGCAACGCCATCGCCTCGGTGGGCGGGCTGAAGGCCTTCGGCCTGGCGGACAGCTTCGAGCGCAGCGAGGAGTTCGGTCTTTGATGGGCAAGCAACCTTCTTCCCTGAGCCATTGGCTCCTGGGGCTTGCCGGGCTGTCGAGCCTGCTGCTGGGCTGGTGGCTGGGGGTGCACCTGCTGGGCGATGGCAACGGCCTGGCTGCGCGTTTCTCCCCCGAGGCGACCTTCGCCAGCCTGCTGGAACTGCTGGGGCGTGGCGAGCTGTACGGGCATGTGCTGGTGAGCCTCAAGCGGATCCTGGTGGGTTTGCTCCTGGCCTTGCTGATCGGCGTGCCCCTGGGCCTGCTGGTGGGCAGCTACCGGCACCTGGAGGCAGCCACCACCCCGGCGTTCCAGTTTCTGCGGATGATCTCGCCGCTGTCCTGGATGCCGGTGGTGGTGATGCTGATGGGGGTAGGGGACCAGCCGATCTACTTCCTCCTGGCGTTCGCCGCGCTGTGGCCGATCCTGCTCAACACCGCGGCCGGCGTGCGCCAGCTGGACCCGCGCTGGCTGCAACTGAGCCGCAGCCTCAGCGCCACTCGCTGGGAGACCCTGCGCAAGGTGATCCTGCCCGGGGTGCTGGGGCATGTGCTGACCGGGGTACGGCTGTCCATCGGCATCTTGTGGATCGTCCTGGTGCCCTGCGAAATGCTCGGGGTCAGCGCCGGCCTGGGCTACTTCATCCTCGACACCCGGGACCGCCTGGCCTATTCGGAACTGATGGCCATGGTGCTGCTGATCGGCGTGCTGGGTTTTGCCCTCGACGCCCTGGCCCGTGGCCTGCATCGCCGCTGGTCCCACGCCTGAGGCCCGCCGGTGGGCCCGGCGCGACACCGGTGGCGCCCCCGTAGGAGCCGGCTTGCCGGCGAATGGGCCCTCAAGCCTTGCACCGCTCCAGCGGACGCCTTCGCTGGCAAGCCAGCTCCTACGGCCCAGCGTAATCGCGGTGCTACCTGCGTAGGAGCCGGCTTGCCGGCGAATGGGCCCTCAAGCCTTGCATCGCCCCAGCGGGCGCCTTCGCTGGCAAGCCAGCTCCTACGGCCCAGCGTAATCGCGGCGCTACCTGCGTAGGAGCCGGCGCAGCGCCGGGGTGCCTGGACGATCAATGCCCCACCAGTTCCTCCAGCAACTGCTCTTTGTAGCCTTGCAACACGGGTGAAGATCGGTCCCGGGGATGGGGCAGGTCGACGCGGATCTCATGCTTGATCCGCCCCGGATGCGCGTCCATCACGATTACCCGGTCCCCCAGGTACAGGGCTTCTTCAATGTCATGGGTGACCATGATCACCGTGCAGCGCTGCTGCACCCAGATACGTTGCAGTTCGTGCTGCAGGCGCACCCGGGTCAGGGCATCCAGCGCCCCCAGGGGTTCGTCCAGCAACAGCACCTTGGGCTGGTTGATCAGCGCCCGGGCAATGGCGCCGCGCTGGGCCATGCCGCCGGAGAGCTGATGGGGGTAGGCCTGCTCGAAGCCTTGCAGGTTGACCAGGGCGATATGCTCGGCCACCCGGCGCTGTTTCTCGGCTTCGGACAAGGGGTGGTTCTTCAGTGCCAGGGCGATGTTCTGGGCCAGGGTCATCCAGGGAAACAGCCGATGGTCCTGGAACACGATGCCCCGTTCCAGGCTGGTGCCGGTCACTGGCTTGCCGTCCAGCAGCATCTGCCCCTGATAGTCACCCTCCAGGCCGACGATCAGCCGCAGCAGGGTGGATTTGCCGCAGCCGCTGGCACCGACAATGCTGACGAACTCCCCGGGCTGGACGTCCAGGTCGATGCCTTGCAGCACCGGCAGGGCCTGGCCCTGGATCCGGTAGCTCTTGTTCAGGCCGCGGATCTGTAACGCCCCGGTCCGGGCGTGGAGATGAGTGGGGAGCGGGGCGTGTTGGGCGATCGCATTCATGGGGAGGCCTTAACGGGTAGGGCGCCAGCGCAGCAGGCGGCGGCTCAGAAGGGTCAGCAGCAATGTCATCAGGTAGCCGCACAGGCCGATGCACAGCACGCAGAGCACTATCACTTCCATGCGTGAGCCGGCTTCGGCGTTCATCATCAGGTTGCCCAGGCCGGCCCCGGAGGACAGGAACAGCTCGCTGCCCACCGCTGTCACCCAGGCAAAGGCCAGGGCCTGCAACAGGCCGGTGGCAATGCTCGGCAGGGCCGCCGGCAGCAGGATGTGCCGCAGCCGCTGCGCCGGGTTTAGCACCAGCACCTGGCCGACCTCGCGGTAGCGCCGTTCCACCTGGCAAAAGCCCTGGTAGGTGTTGAGCACCATGGGGTAGAAGGCCGCGAGGCTGACGATCAGCATCTTGGAAAACTCACCGTTGCCGAACCACATGGCAATCAGCGGAATCCAGCCGAGCATCGGCACCTGGCGGATCGAATGGAACAGCGGGCCGATCAGGCGGTTGGCCAGGGTCGAGAGGGCCATCAGGGCTCCCAGCATGACCCCGGCCAGGGTGCCCAGCAGCAGGCCGCCGCTGGCCCGGCCCAGGCTGGCCAGCAGGTTGACCGGCAACTCGCCGTTGCCCAGCAGCTCCAGCAAGGCGCTGGCGATGGTGGAGAGCGGCACGAAGGCGTAGGCCCCGGCGGCGTCCTGGCGGGACAGGTATTCCCAGCCGCCGATCAGCAGCAGGGGCAGCAGCAGGCCGCGAAACTTGGCCAGTAGAGTCGTCATGCAGGGCTCCTAGCGGGTTTGCCAGCGCAGCACGCGCTGTTCCAGGCGGCGGAAGGAGAAGTCCAGGACAAAGCCGATCACGCCGGTGACCACTATCCCCACCATCACCACATCGATGCGCAGCATCTGCCGGGCCATCTCGATCATCTGCCCCAGGCCGCTGTCGGCGGCCAGCAGCTCGGTGGCCACCAGCACCACCCAGCAGCGGGTCAGGCCGATGCGCAGGCCGGTGATGATCGGTGGTGCCGCGGCGGGCAGGGCGATCTGGCGCACCAGGGTCGGCCAGCGCAGGCGGTAGACGTCGGCCACCTCGAAGTAACTGCGGGGAATGGCCTTGACCCCCTCGCTGGCGGCCAGGGCCACGGGGAAGAACGCAGTCTTGGCGACGATGACGATCTTGAAGGTTTCATCGATGCCCAACAGCAGCACGAACATCGGGATCAGGGCGATGCTGGGGATCTGCCGCAGGGTATGGAACAGCGGCGCGCAGTACGCCTCGACGGTCTTGGACAGGGCCATCAGCACCCCGAACACCAGGCCGCCAAGGGCCCCCAGGGCAAAGCCCAGGCCCAGGCGCGACAGGCTGTTGTGCAAATGCTCCAGCAACTCGCCGCTGGCCAGCAGGGTTTCGAAGGTGTGCAGCACCTGGGCCGGCGGTACCAGCAGGTTGCGCGGGAAGATCCCGGCCTGGGCCACCAGGGTCCAGAGCAGCAACAGGGCCAGGGGCGAGACCAGCCAGGTCAGGGAGGTGAGCGTGCAGCGCAAGGAATGAGCCATGGCGGTTCTTATATCGGCGAAGTACCCGATGCCTATCGCAAGACCTGTGCCATCGCGCGCTCGTAGGAGCTGGCTTGCCAGCGAAAGCGTCGGCCGGGGCGGTGCAAGGCTTACGGGCCTGTTCGCCGGCAAGCCGGCTCCTACGGGGCGGGCGGGCCTGCGGGATGCATCTGGCGGCTGTAGGAGCTGGCTTGCCAGCGAAGGCGTCGGTCGGGGCGATGCAGGGCTTGCGGGCCTGTTCGCCGGCAAGCCGGCTCCTACGGGAGGAGCGGCGTGTGGGTGGGTTGTGGGCGCTGGCGTGCCAGCGAAACTGATGCCTGGGCAGCAGCCACTGCTGCCAGGGCAACACCCCGGCAGCAATCCGGCCTCAGAAGTCGTAACTGACGCTGGTGTAGTAGAACGCGCCCTGGGCCCCCTCGGGGCTGGTGATGGAGTATTTCGGCACGCCATACAACTGCGCCCCGGATGCCTTGTCCGGATGGGTATCGAACAGGTTGATAGCCCCCACCGACAGCTTCAGCGCCTTGTCGAAGTGGTAGCTGATGTCCAGGTCAGTGACCCATTGCGCGCTGAAGGTCTGGTCCAGGGTCGGGTTGCTGGCGTTGAGGCTCTTCCATTGCCCGTACCGGCGCTGCGCCAGGGTCAGGCCCCAGCTGTCGTACAGCCAGTTGGCGCTCAGGGTCAGCTTGTTCTTCGGGGTGCCGTCCTCGATCAGGCCCTGGGTGGTGCGGCCGACGATCTGCGAGCCGGCGATGTTGCCCACGTCCCGCAGGGCGGTGATCCGGGTGTTGTTCTGGCTGTAGCCGCTGGACAGGTTCAGGCGCCCCCATTGCTGCAGGTCCAGCTGGTAGTTGCCGGTCAGCTCGACGCCATCGGTGCGGGTGTCGGCGACGTTGGTGTAGAACGCCGCGCTCTGGATGTTGGCGTAAGGGGTGCCGGCAAAGATCGGCGTGACCACCGAGGCCGGCAACTGGTCGGACAGGGTGATGCGGTTGTCGATGTTGATCCGGTACGCATCCAGGGTCACCGAGGCGTTGGCCAGCGGCCGCCAGACCAGGCCCAGGGAGTAGTTGGTGGACTCCTCGGGCTTCAGCGCCTTGCCCCCCAGCAGCTTGGCTTCCGGGCTGTCGGCGCGCAGGGTGCGTTGCTGCACCTCGACGTAGTTGCCGCTGCCCGGCGGTTGCTCCACCACCTGCACGCTGAACGAGGACAGCCCGCTCTGCACCAGGGACGGCGCCCGGTAGCCGGTGCTGGCGGTGGCCCGGGCGGCGAGCTGCGGGGTGAAGTCGTAACGCAGCGACAGCTTGCCGTTGGTGGTGTCGCCAAAATCCGAGTAGTGCTCGGTGCGCACCGCCACCCCGGCCTGGAATTTCTCGGTGACCTGGCCTTCGACGTCGATGTAGGCGCCCCAGACCTTGCGCTCCAGAGTGGCGGCGTCGACCTGGGTGATTCCTGAGTAGTAGCCGGGAATGCGCCGCCCGGTGACCGGGTCCACGGTATTGAACAGCGGCCCGTTCTGCCAGCCCGCCGCTTCGCCGGCGCTCAGTTCGTAGTTCTCCTGGCGCCAGGCCAGGCCCGCCGACAGGGTCAGGGGCTTGAACAGAAGGTCGGTGGGGAAGTCCCGAACCCAGTCCAGGGTCAGGTTGGTCTGGTCGGCCTCGCGCTTGCCGGTGTAGATCTTCGCCGGGCTGGCCTCGCCCCAGCTGGGGTTGATGGCGTTGCGGTCGGCGGATTTCAGGCTGTTGTCGCCACGGTTCAGCGCCAGGTCGAACTTGCCCAGGCGCTCGTCCTCGTAGCGTAGGCCACCGGTCAGGGCATAGTCCTCCAGCGAGTAACGGGTGATCGGCAGGCGGCCGTCGGGGTAGCGTTGCAGGGCGTCGCTGCCGTAGTTGTTGCGCAAGGTGGTGGGCGGGTCGAAAAAGCCTTCGGCGTCGGTGTTCTTGTGGGAGTAGGTGGCAAAACCGTAGGCGGTCAGCCCCTCGCCCAGGCCGAACTCGCTGTTGGCGGCGAAGTTGTACTGGTCCGAGACATTGCCCGAGCCCCAGCGCCAGGTGCGGTAGCGGTTGTTCTGTTCCCGGGGGTGTTGGTGCTGGTGGAGCCGGGGTAGAAGATCCGGTTGTCGGGGTTGGTGTCACTGGCCGGGTCCTGGCTGCCGGCATCGAAGCTCAGGGTCAAAAAGCCGTCGTTGGGCAGGCTCAAGCCCTTCCAGCCGCTGAGCTTGCGCTGCAGGCCGTCGCCCTTGTCGTAGCCGCCGAAACGGTAGCCGAGGTTGCCGCCGTCGTCCTTTTCCTTGAGCACGATATTGATCACCCCGGCGATGGCGTCGGAGCCGTACTGGGCGGCCGCGCCGTCGCGCAGGATCTCCACTCGCTCGATGGCGCTCAGGGGGATGAGGCTCAGGTCCACCGCGGCGGCGCCGCGGCCGTTGACCAGGCTCTGGCGGGTGACGTTGGCGCTGGTGTGGCGGCGCTTGCCATTGACCAGCACCAGCACCTGGTCCGACGCCAGGCCGCGCAGGGAAGCACCCTGGGCGATGGAGCCGGCGAAGGCGCCCTGGGGCGACTGCGGGTAGCTGAACGAAGGCGAGAGGGCGGTGAGGGCGCCGGACAGGTCGCTGGCCCCGGTCTGCTGCAACTGCTGGGCGGACAGCACGTCCACCGGCGCGGCGCTTTCCAGAGCTGTGACGTCACTGCGGCGGGTGCCCAGCACCACTACGGTGTCCAGGTGATCGGCGCTGGCGCCGGGGGCATTGCTTGAGGTCTGGGCAGCGAACGCGGGCACGGCAAGGCTGCCGACGACCAGCGCCACGGCGCCGGCCAACGGATTGCGATGGAACATCTTTGGATTCCTTGTGAAATGAATGACCCCAACCGCCCCTGTAGGCGCTGGCTTGCCAGCGAAGGCGTCGTCATGGACGGCGCAAGGCTTGCGGGCCTCTTCGCCGGCAAGCCGGCTCCTACAGGGTGGGTGCGGTGGTGGGCGATACCGGCGGCCCGGAAATCAGGGTTCGGGTGGCCTGCCGCGGGCGTCAGAAGCGGCTGGTGACGCTCAGGCCCACGGTGCGCGGGTCGCCGTAGGTGATGACGTATTGCCCCAGGGTGCCGTTGGGCCGGCCATGGACCTGGTAGCGGCGGTCGGTGAGGTTGTTGACGAAGCCGGTGACGCTGAGCTTTTCATCCGGGCTGAACCAGGTCAGGCGGGTGTTGGCCAGGGTGTAGTGGGGCTGGCTCAGGGTCTTGTCGGCGCTGCTCTGGCGGTCGGCGAGGAAGTATTCCTTGTCGCGGAAACTCACGTCGCCGCCGGCCACCAGCTTGCCGCCAATCTCCAGGGGAATGGTGTAGTCGGCCCCCAGGGACACCACGTTGCGCGGCGAGCGCACGAAACTGTTGCCGCTGTAGTCGCCGGTGACCGCGCCGGTGTTGGGGTTGGTGTTCTTGAAGTCGGTGTACTCGGTATCCAGGAACGAGATCGCCGCCCGCAGGTGCAGATAGTCGGTGGGCTGGCCTTCGAGCTCCAGTTCCGCGCCCTTGACCTTGCCCTTGGCGCCATTGGTCAGGGCCGTGGTGAGCACGCCGTTGTTGACCGTCAGCAGGTTCACCTGGATGTCCGAGTAGTCGTAGTAGAAGACGTTGGCGTTGGCGGTCAGGCGATGGTTGAACCATTCCGACTTGAGGCCGATCTCGTAGGCGTCGAGTTTCTCCGGGTCCACCGTGGTCAATTGCGCCAGGCTGGTGGACAGCCCGGTATTGAAGCCCCCGGAACGGAAACCGTGGGCGTAGCGCAAGAACACCCGGACGTTGTCGTTGATCCGGTATTCCGGGGTCAGATCGTAGGTCCAGGCTTCCCAGGTCTTGCTCTCGTCGCGGCTGCCGTTGCTGCCGGCGGCGCCCAGGGGGATCAGCGGGCCGTTGGCCGTGGCCCGGGTGAGCTGGGTCAGGTCCAGGTCGATGTCTTTCTTTTCCTGGGTCCAGCGCAGGCCGCCGGTCACGGTGAAGTTGTCGGTGAAGTCGTAGGTCAGGTTGCCGAACAGCGCGTAGCTGTCGGTGGTGTGCTGGTAGTTGAGGTCGCGAAAGTCGGTGGCGCCGCCGGTCTGGTTGGAGCCGGTGCCGTTGGGCGTGGGGCCCGGGGTGATGAGGCGCTTGGCCGAGCTGTCCAGGTCCTCATGGAAGTAGTGCACCCCCGCCAGCCAGCGCAGGGTTTCCTGCTGCGGCGAGGCCAGGCGCAGTTCCTGGGAGTACTGGTTGTAGCGGTTGTCGCTGATGGCCGCGCCGTTGACCTCGTAGGGGGTGTAGTCGGCGTCGCTGGTGGACTGCCCGCGAATGTAGTCGTAGGCGCTGATGGAGGTCAGGGTGTAGTCCCCCAGGCGCCAGTTCAGGGTCAGGGACGTACCGTCGTGATCGAGCTTGGCATCCTCGTTGACGTTGAGGGCGATGTTGCGTCCGTCGGGCCGCTGGTAGCCGACGTTGTAGTAACGGCCCACCGGCAGCGAGCCGTTGCTGCCGTCGCCCTTGTATTCCCGGGCGTGGATCTTCAGCAGGGCGTCCAGGTCCGGGTTGAGCTTGGCCAGGAACTGCAGGCGCACGGCCTTCTTGTCGACGTCGCCGTAGGTATGGTCGTCGGTGAGGTTCTTCTGGAAGCCGTCGCGTTCTTCCGAATACAGCGACAGCCGCGCCGCCAGCCGGTCATCCACCAGGGCGCCGCCGATGGCGCCATTGAGGATGCGTTCGCTCTTGCTGCCGATGCCCAGGGTGCCGTAGCCGTCGGTGTCGAAGGTCGGCTTCTTGGATATCACGTTGACCGCACCGGCGGTGGTGTTTTTGCCGTACAGGGTGCCCTGGGGGCCGCGCAGGATCTCGATGCGTTCCAGGTCGAACAGCGGCCCGCCGCCGGCGATCGGCGCGTTGAGGTAGACGTCATCGGCGTAGATGCCCACCGGGAACACCGTGGCCGCCCCGGTATCACCGGTGCCCAGGCCGCGGATGTACCAGCGTGGGCGGCCGTCGCCGTCGGGGTTCTTGGCCGAGGCATTGGGGATGAAGGTGGTGATGTCGCCCATGTTGCGCACCCCGTCGGTCACCAGGCTGGTGCCCTGTACGGCGGACACCGCCACCGGAACCTCTTGCAGGGTTTCCTCCCGGTGCTGAGCGGTGACGGTGACGGTCTTCAGGGCGGGTTCGCTGCTGTTCCCGGTGGTGTCGGTGCCTGTGGTTTCAGCGGCCAGCAGGCCCTGGCTGAATGTGCCCCCGGTAAGCGCCAGCGCCAGCCATAGACTCTTGGTGATCGGATTAAGCTTATGCATGTTGAACTCCCACATTTAAAGTTTCGCTAAGAGGGCTAGAGCAGAGAACGTGCCAAGAGGCTTAGTGGGTTTTATGGGTAAGCGTTAGTTTGATCAAGTCATTGAAAAACAAGGCTTAATTTAAATTCGTTTGAGTGTTTTAGAGAGGGGGTTGGCAGGCGTGAAAAGTTGCGGGCCAGAGGTTTAAAACATCCTGCGCAGGATTCAGCAGAAGTTGCTTGGCTGGTGCTGCTGGAGCAGCACCGATTGCCCGCTTGACTGTTGCTGCACCAACACCGGCCCAGCCCCGTCAACCCCAACTCGTAGGGGGGATGCGGTGCACCTACTTGTGTAGGAGCCGGCTTGCCGGCGAAGAGGCCCGTGAGGCATGCATCGCCTGGGCTGGCGCCTTCGCTGGCAAGCCAGCTCCTACGGGTTCCACCGTCAGTTCGTGGGGTTATACCGCCACGCGGGAGGTGGAGCCGATGACCGTCTCCAGCACACTGAAGTCGATCCACTCGCGCACGTCGAAACGCCGTGGAATGAACTGCCAGCGATGCAGGAAATCGGTGAAGTCCTGCAAGGCCTCGATGGATCGCGCATCCAGGGTGGTGCGCAGGCGTCGGTGGGCATCCTCGCCATAGGCGGCCGCCACCCAGTACTCGCTGGTGTTCAGTTCCCGGGCCAGGAAGCGCCGGGTTTCCTCGGGGTTGGCCCAGGCCCATTGTTCGGTGCGCAATACGGTGTCGACGATCTTCACGCTGGCGTCGAAGTGCTCGCGCAGCAGGTGGGTGTCCACGGTCAGGGTACGCGGGGTGCCGTTGTTGGAGCGGATCAGCGGGTCGGGGTGGGAACCGGTGTCCACCACCACCTGCAGGCCGAACTCGTTGGCCAGGTGCACGGCGTGGGCGCCCTTGAGGAAGATCGCGTCGATATCGCCCCGCAGCAGGCCGATCAGTTCGTTGTTGCGCCGGCTGAAGCGGGTCACCCCAAGGCTCACTTCGGAACCGTACAGGTGCTGCTTCTGCTCGTCGCTGTAGGTGCCGCCGTAGGGGTAGTCCACCAGTTCCACGTCGGCCACTTCCAGGCCTTCGAGCCTGAGGGCGTTCTCCAGGCCGCGCAGGGCCTGGGCCCGGGTGAAGTCGATCTGCACGTTGGCCCACTTGGGCAGGCCGAAGCGCCGGTTCTTCAGGTCGCGGATGCTCTTCACGCCGCTTTCGGCGGTGGTCAGGATCAACTGCACCTCGTCGCTCCAGGACAAGCCCAGGACCCGGGTCTGCACGCCGCTGGAGTAGGCCCAGATGGCCGGGATGTTGCCGCCGTGGCGCACCGAGTTCTGCAGGTGGTGGTCGTAGTGGGCCTCGCGCACTTCGCGTTCGCTGGATTCGCGCAGGGACTGGATATTGGTGCCGAACGGCAGGAAGGCCTCTGCCAGGCGTCCGGACTGTACCGCGATGCCGAGCCCGGTGGGCACCGGGCTGTGGGTGTACCAGAGGGTATCGAGTGATTTGCTCATAAGGGTCTTCAGTTCGAATCCATGAAACCTGGCGCGGTCAGCCGGCCAGAGCGGTAGGGGTAGCCAGCAGCGCATCCAGCGGCCGGCGGTCGATCCATTGGCGCACATCCACCTGCTGCGGGATGAAGCGCCAGCGCCGCAGGAAGGCGCTGAAATCCTGCAGCGCGTCGATGGCCTGTTCTTCCAGGCCGGTGCGCAGGCGCAGGTGGGCATCCTCGCCATAGGCAGCGCTGGTCCAGTACTCGCTGCTGTTGGTTTCCCGGGCCAGGTAGCGGCGGGTGTCTTCCGGGTGCTGGCGGGCCCAGTCTTCGGCCCGCAGCACCGCGCCGAGAATCCCGGTGGCGACGTCCAAGTGCTGCTCCAGCAGATGACTGTCCACTGTCAGGGTGCGCGGTGTGCCGTTGTTGCAGCGGATCAGCGGGTCGGGGTGGGCGCCGGTGTCGATCAGGGTACGCAGGCCGAACTCGTGGGCATGGCGGGCGGCGCTGGCGCCCTTGAGGAAGATCGCGTCGACTTCGCCTCGCAGCAGGCCCTGCAGTTCCAGGTTGCGTCCGCTGCTGGGCTGGGCGCTGACCGGGGTGTCGGCCAGGGTCTGCACCTGGGGGTCGCTGAAGGTGCCGCCGTAGCGGTAGTTCACCAGTTGCAGGTCGCCCACTTGCAGGCCGTCCAGGCCCAGGGCGTTTTCCAGGCCGCGCAGGGCCTGGGCGCGGGTGAAGTCGATCTGTGCGCCGGCCCAGTCCGGCAGGCCGAAGCGTCGGCCCTTGAGCTCCTTGATGCGGTGGATGCCGCTGTCGGCACGGGTCAGGATCAGTTGCACTTCATCGGCCCAGGACAGGCCGATCAGCCGGGTTTCCCGGCCCTGGGCCCGGGCCCAGAGGGCCGGGATGCTGCCGCCGTGGCGCACCGAGTTGCGCAGGCTGTGATCGAAGTGCGACTCGCGCACGGCCTGGTCGCTGGACTCGCGCAGCGACTGCACCTGGGTGCCGAGGGCGCCGAGGCTGTCTTGCAGCCAGCCTTTCTGCACGGCAATGCCCAGGCCCGTGGGGACCGGGCAGCGGGTGTACCAGAGGGTATCCAGAGGATGGGACATGAACGGGCTCCTTATAGGCTCAGGCGCGGGCCTGTAGCGGCGTCGCCTGGGCGACGGGGCGTTGCTGCACCAGGGGCAGGACTTCCTGGCCGATGCGCAGGGCTTCTTCCAGGTGCGGGTTGCCCGCCAGGATGAAGGTGGAGAAACCGGCATCGCGGTACTCCGCCAGGCGCTCGGCAACGTTCTGGTGGCTGCCCACCAGGCCCACGGTGGGGCCCGGCTTGGCCTTGGCGAAGCCGGCCCAGAGGTTGGGGCCGAGGATCAGGTCGTCGAAGCGGTCGACGTTCTGGTGGTAGGCGGTCTGCCGCGCAGCGCCCACCGAATCCGAGCCGCTGGTGAAGTTCTTGGCGATCAGGCTGCCCTTGCCTTCGAGCTTGTCGAACTGACGGCGCAGGTCGGCCCAGGCCTGCTCTTCGGTTTCCCGGGCGAACAGATCGACCCGCAGGCCGAAGCGCACCGTGCGCCCCTGTTTGTCCGCCAGCTCGCGAACTCGCTCGATGTGGGGCTTGAGCTGGTCGATGGGCTCGGCCCAGTTGAGGTAGACGTCGGCGTGCCGCGCCGCCACGTCCAGGGCCGCATCGGAGAAACCGGAAAAATACACCCCCGGCTTGCGCTCCTGCTGCAGGCCCGGGGGCAGGGCGCCGTTCTCCAGCTGGTAGATATCGCCGTCATAGGAGAAGCGTTCGTTCTGCCACAGGCCCTGGATGATGTCGAGGAACTCGCCGGTGCGCTGGTAGCGCCGGTCGTGGTCCAGGTAATCGCCATTGGCTCGCTGGCTGACCGGGTTGCCGCCGGTGATGATGTTCCAGTCCAGGCGGCCGTGGCTGAGGTTCTGCAGGATCGCCGCCTGTTGGGCGGCGTAGGCTGGCAGGGTCCAGGTGGCCTGGAAGGCGATCAGAAAGCGGATGCGCCGGGTTTCCCGGGCCAGGGCCGCGGCCACCACCCAGGGCTCGGGGCCGGTAGGCAGCAGGGCGCCTTCGAAGCCCGCCAGCTCGGCGGCCTTGGCCACCTGGGCGATGTAGTCGATGTAGGTGAAACCGTCGGGCTCGCCGTTGGCCAGGCGCCCGGGGGCGATATGCCCGGCGCGGGGGTGGGGGTTGCCGCGATTGTGCTTGTCGGTGCTCAACTGCGGGCCGTCGGTGCCCAGCGGCAGGCGCCAGAAAAATTCAGTGCTCATGGGTGCTCCTGATTCAGTAACCCGTTGCGCCGCGCGGGTGCGAAGACGCCTGTCAGGGGGTAATTGCAACGGCCATGCCATGGCCGTCGCGGCCCACCATGGCGGGGGTTCGGGGGCTTCAGCCGGCCTAGCGCAGGGCCCTGGTGCTGCTGTAGCAGCACCCCGGCAGCAACCGCTGCTGAGCGCGCAACAACCCAGCGCCGGCTTGCCGGCGAACAGGCCCTTGAGCCTTGTGCTGTCCTTGCGGGCGCCTTCGTTGGCAAGCCAGCGCCTACAGCTGGCGCGATACCGGCGGTGCTTGTGTAGGAGCCGGCTTGCCGGCGAAAGGGGCCGCGGGGCTTGCGCCGCCGGGTTGGTCGGCGCTACGCAGATAGGCCTGGTACAACGCCGCATAGGCGCCGCTCTGCCGGATCAACTGCTGATGCGGTCCCTGTTCCACCAGTTGGCCGTGGCGGATCACCGCGATCCGGTCGGCGTCCCGGATGGTCGCCAGGCGGTGGGCAATGATGATCGCCGTGCGCCCCTGGCACAGCCGGCGCAGGGCGCGCTGGATGCGCCGCTCGGTGTGGATGTCCACCGCCGAGGTGGCTTCGTCCAGTACCAGCACCGCCGGGTTGGCCAGGTAGGCCCGTACCAGGCACACCAGTTGCCGCTGGCCATGGCTCAGGTGTCCACCCAGGGGGCCGACCTCGCTGTGGTACTGGTGGGGCAGGCGTTCCAGCACCTCGTCGGCCCCCAGCTCCCGGGCCGCGGCAATCAGCGTTGCATCATCGGCGCCGGGGGCTGCCAGGCGCAGGTTGTCGAGGATAGTGCCGCTGAACAGCACATTGTCCTGCAGCACCACGCCCACGGCCCGGCGCAGGTCGTGCTGGGCCAGGTGCCGGATGTCCACGCCGTCGAGCGTCACGGCGCCGCCCTGAACGTCGTAGAAACGGGTCAGCAACTGCACCAGGGTACTTTTGCCATGGCCCGAGGGGCCGACAATCGCCAGCACTTCGCCGGCCTTGATCTGCAGGTCCAGGTTCTGGATCACCGCGTTTTTGCTCCTGGGGTCGTAGGCGAACCGCACCTGTTCGAAACCGACCTCGCCCCGGGCCCGCTGCATGCGCTGGGGCTGGGCCGGGTCGAGGACCTGGGGCCGGGTGTCCAGCAGCAGAAAGATCCGCTGCGCCGAGGCCGAGCCGGTGGCGTAGCGTTCGAACAGGTCAGAGAGTTCCTGCAACGGGCCCAGAAACAGAAACACGTAGAACAGGCTTTCCGCCATCTGGCCAACGCTGATCTGGTTATCGGCCAGCCCATAGCCGCCCACCAGCAGCAGCGCGGCCATGCCGGCGGTGCTGAGCAGCGCGGTGAATGGGGCGAACCAGCTGGAGCGCAGGCTGCCGCGGATCAGCGCCTGGTTGAAGTCATCCAGCAGGCCGCGATAGCGCTGCAGGTTGGGTTCCTGCTGCCCGCATTGCTGGAGCATGCGCGCGCCGCTGACGCTTTCCACCAGGTGCGCGGTGAAGCGGCTGCGGTTCTCCGCGACTCTGGCCCAGTTGCGCTGGGAGATGCGCTTGAAGCCCCAGGTCGCCAGCGCCAGCAGCGGCACCGTGGCCGCCAGGCTGAGGAAGAAGCGCGGGTCGATGCGCCACAGCATCAGCGCCGCCAGGCCGCAGCGCAGCAGGGCCCCCAGCAGCTCCGGCGGACCCTGGATCAGCAGCGGTTCCAGGCTGTCGACGTCGCGGTCGGCGCGGGAAATGATGCGCCCGGCGCGGGTCTGGTCGAAGTAGCTGACGCTCAGGGCCTGGATATGGGCAAAGACCTTGACCCGCAGGTCGTTGAGCACCCGGATCGCCGCGCTGCCGGCGACGAACTGCGACAGCCCGGCCAGGACGAAGCGCCCCAGCCAGCTGGCCGCCAGCCCCAGGCCCAGCCACAGCACCAGGGACTCGTCCAGCAGCCAGTGACCCTGGTCCGGGACCAGCCCGCGGTCCAGCAGTTCGCGCACGAACCAGGGCCGCAGGAACACCGTGAACACCAGCAGCAACTCGATCCCGATCACCGTCAGGATCGGGCCGCGGATCGGCCGCAGCAGGGGCAGCAGGCGCGACAGCATGCTGCGGTCCAGGGCCTGGCGGGCAAGCATTTCCTCGATTTCGATATCGCTCAGGGCCTTGCCGGCGATTGGATTAGCCATGGTCGACTCCCAGCAGGTCGCGGTAGTGGGCGTTGGTCTTGAGCAGCTCGGCGTGGCGGCCGCTGGCGCGGATTCGCCCGTCCTGCAGCAGCAACACCCGGTCCGCCAGGAGAATGGTCGAGAGCTTGCTGGAGATCACCAGCAAGGTGGTGGCCCGGCCCTGGTCTCGGCGCAACTGGCGGATGTTGTCCAGCACCTGGCGTTCGCTGATGGCGTCCAGGGCGCTGGTGGCGTCGTCGAGGCAGAGAATGTCCGGCTCCCCCAGCAGCGCCCGGGCCAGGCTCAGGCGCTGGCGCTGGCCACCGGAGAGGGTGACCCCGCGATCGCCGAGGCGGCTGTCCAGCCCTTGGGGCAAGCGTTCCAGTACGTCTTCGGCGGCAGCCAGGGCCAGGCCCTGGCGCAGTTGCCGGTGGCTGGCGTCGGGGGCCGTGAGGCGCAGGTTGGCCGCCAGGGTGTCGGAAAACAGGAAGCTTTCCTGGGGCACCACATGCACCCGGCGCCGCAGCTGTTGCAGGTCCAGGTCGCGCACGTCCTGCCAGCCGCTGAGTTCCGAGCCCAGCAGCACCCGGCCGGCACCGGCTTCGGTGAGGCGCGGCAGGAGGCTGGCCAACAGGCTCTTGCCGGTGCCGGTGGCGCCCACCAGGGCCACCACCTCGCCGGGCTCAAGGCTCAGGGTGCAGTCATCGAGAATCTTCCGGCCACCGCCGGGGGCGCTGACGCTGACCCCCTCCAGGCGCAACCCCAGGGGCGCCTGGGGCAGCCGGGCGTTGCCACTGCGGATGTGCAGTGGCTCGTCCAGCAACTGCCAGATACGCTCGGCACTGGAGCGGGCATCGGCAAAGGTCTGCATCACCCGGCCGATGCCTTCGATGCGAAACACCAGGGTGGTCACGATCAGCAGGGCGCTGACCAGCTCGCCGATCCCCAGCTGCCTGGCCGCCACCTGATGAGCGCCGTAGACCAGGATCCACACGTGGCTGAGGGCGACCACGGCCTGGGGCAGGGGGATACGCGAACTGGAATAGGCCAGGGCCCGTCGCGCGTGCTCGGCGAACAGCCCGACCTGGGCGGCAAAACCCTGGATGCGGCTGTGCTCCAGGGCGAAGGACTTGATCACCCGCACCCCGCCGATGCCCTCGCTGAGGTCCTGGTTGACCCGGTCGTAGGCAGCGCCCACTGCGCGGTCGAGGCTCACCAGGTGCTCGGTCTGGCGCACGAAGATCCACAGTCCGCAGGCGGTGAGCAGCAGCGGCACCACCGCCAGCCAGGGGCTGTACCAGGCCAGCAGGCCGACCGTGGCCAGCACCACCAGGGGCGTTTCCACCACCTGGCGCCAGAAGCTGATCAGGGCATCGCGGACCTTGTCTGCATCGCGGGTGGTGCGGGTGATCATTTCACCCATGCCGTGCTGCCAGTGGTAGCCCAGGTGCAGGCCCTGGACCTGCTGCAGGATACGCTCGCGCAGGCGGGTCAGCAGTTCCTGGCTGAGCACCAGGGACAACACCGTGGCGGCGTACTGCAACAGGCCGCGGCCCAGGGCCACCGCCAGCAGCAGCCACAGCCAGTACCAGCCCAGGCTGGCATCCAGGCTGCCGTCGGCCAGGTGCTTTACCGCCTGCCCGCTGCTGACATCGTTGACCGCATGGCCGATCAGCCACTGCTGCCAGACCAGCCCGAGGTTGACGGCGACATAGAGCAGCGCCACCAGGGTGAAGCGCCAGGGCACTTCCCGGTAGATCGCCAGCGCGCGCAAAAGAGGGTGTTTTTCGATCATGCAGGGCTCGTTCAAAAAATCGGCCACCCCCGTAGGAGCCGGCTTGCCGGCGAAGAGGCCCTCGAGCCTTGTGTCGGTCTTGAGGACGCCTTCGCTGGCGAGCCAGCTCCTACGGTGTGCGTGATGCCATGGTTATTGGTAGGAGCCGGCTTGCCGGCGAAGAGGCCCCCGAGCCTTGTGTCGGTCTTGAGGACGCTTTCGCTGGCAAGCCAGCCCCTACGAGGGATGGCGGTGGTTGGGGTTATGGCGCGGGGCGGGTCGCGCCCTGTTGCTCCTTGGCGTTGAGGATCGCGGTGTATTCGCCCGGGTCGACGCCGTTGAGGTAGTAGTTGCCCACGTGGTGCAGGCGCCAGCGGATCGGGTCGTGGGTGGTGTGCACCCGGGCATTGCGCCAGAAGCGGTCGAGGTTCCATTTGCTCAGGGAGGAACTGGCCCCCAACAGCGAGAAGATGTCGCTGGAGATCTTCAGCGAGGCGCTGTCGGAATGGGCCCGGGCGGTGGCCACGGACAGGATCAACTGATCCTGCAGTTCCTTGTTGTCCGGGTCCTGCTCGTGTTCGTCGAACACCCGCGCGGCATCGCGCAGCAAGGATTCGGCAGCACGCAGGGCCACGGCGTATTCACCGATCTGCTTGATGATGTGCGGCTCTTCGCTGGCGTGGTCGACGCCGCTTTCCACCCAGGGCCGGGCGTGCTGCTTGAGGTAGTCCACCGCGGCCCCCAGGGCTCCGGCGGCGATCCCGGTGTCGATGGCCGCATGGAGGATCTGCGGGAAGGTCAGGCCGGTGCGTTTCATCGGGCCCTTGCGCGGCGAGACAAAGTCTTCGTCCAGTTCGATGTTGTCGAACAGCACCGTGCCGCTGACCGAATTCTGCTGGCCGAAGGCATGCCAGTCGTCCACCAGGGTCAGGCCCGGAGCGTTGCGGTTGAGCAGCACCCCGGCGCCGCCTTCTTCGCTGGCGGCGGTCAGGGAAATCCATTCGGCCAGGTAGGAACCGGTTGAGTAGAACTTGCTGCCGTTAAGGATCAGCTTGCCGTCGGCGCGGCGCTCGATACGGGTCTTGAGGGCGAACTTGTTCTTGCCGCCGACCTCCGCCAGGGCATTGCCCAGGCGCTTGCCGGCCAGCACGTCGCTGACCACGCGGTCGCGCACGGCATCCGGGTAACCGTTGAAGATGCCCCGCAGCATCACGTTGTGGATCTGCAGCAACTGGCCCACACCGCCATCGGCCACCGAGATCAGGCGCACCGTTTCGACGATGGTGGCCACCGAGGCCCCCAGGCCACCGAAGGCCTTGGGCACACCGATGGCGGTCAGGCCGCTGTCGGACAGCAACTGCGCCTGGCGCCGCGGCAACTGGCCGTTGGCCTGGCTGTCGGCGGCGATGGCGGCGATTTCCGTGGCGATTTCCCGGGTCACGGCGATGGCTTCGGCCTCGCTGCCCAGGACACGGACCGGAGTGACAGGAAGGGCTTGAACGCTACTCATGCTGGTACCTCTATCTGAAGAAATCTGCCCCCAGGGGCGTGTGTATCGACCTGATCCGTAGGAGCCGGCTTGCCGGCGAAAGGGCCCTTGAACCTTGCGCCGGTCCTGGCGACGCCTTCGCTGGCAAGCCAGCTCCTACAGGGGCGTGTGTATCGACCTGATCCGTAGGAGCCGGCTTGCCGGCGAAGGGGCCCTTGAACCTTGCGCCGGTCTTGGCGACGCCTTCGCTGGCAAGCCAGCTCCTACGAAAAAGGGCTGGGTTTGAGGAGGCTTGAGCAAGTTCTGCGCCAGGGCCTTTTCAGTGTGCTGAAAATCCGTTGCAGGCCTTGTGCGACACGGCTGGCGGGCGGGTGCGCAATGGGTGCTAAAACGCCTGCTGCTGCTCCAGCAGCAATGTTCGTCGGCCCGTTGCTCCGACAGCAGCAGTCGCTGCGCAATGCTGCTGGTCGGGCAGCAGTCGGCGAGGTGCCGGTTTCGCGGGCAGCGGCCCAGGCCCCGTAATCCGGGGCTTTGCCCGGTTGGCACGGGCGCTGCAATAGCCCTGGCAACAGCCATTGCACAGGAACTCGTTCATGACGCTTGCCGCCACATTGCCCACGTCCGCTGCCCAGCCTGAACTGGAGCAGATCTGGTTCACCCGCTGCCCGGTGCCCACGGCTTCCGGGATCGCCTACAAGCTGGGCTGGCTCAGCGAGGAGTTTGCCGCCGACGGCCTGCCGGTCGCGACCCTGCAGGAAGCCCGGCAACTGGGCCATCACCATTACGATCACCAGTTGCCCGGGCTGTTTCGCGAGGGCGGCAACGTGCCGGCCCTGGCCGCCCGCGCCGCCGGTTCCCCCAGCCGGCTGATCGGCCTGACCTGGATCGAGGAATGGCAAACCTTGCTGGTGCGCCCGGATTCCGGCATCAGCCGCCCCGAGCACCTCAAGGGCAAGCGCCTGGCGCTCCCGGCCTGGGGCGAAAACCGCCCGGGCAGCATCGCCCGGGCCATGAGCCTGCACGGCTACAAAGGCGCTTTGAGCCTGGCGGGCCTGGGTTTCGACGACGTGCAACTGGTGGAAGTGGCGCTGCAGGACCAGGAGCGTGCGGCGACGCCCCAGGAAGGTTTGCAGCGCCTGTGGTCCGGCCTGGACTACCTGGTGCGCGGCGAGGTGGACGCGGTCTACGTCAAGGGGGCTGCCGCCGCCGATGCCGCGCGGCGCCTGGGGCTGGTGGTGGGCATCGACCTGGACCTGGTCGCCGAGCCGCGCTACCGCATCAACAACGGCACGCCGCGACCGATCACCGTGCACCAGAGCCTCTTGGACAATCACTTCGACCTGGTGGTGCGCTTTCTTGCCCAGACCCTGCGCGCCGCCGACTGGGCGGCCCACAACCGGCCGGCCCTGAACGCCATCCTGGAAGAGGAAACCCGGGCCGGCAGTGCCGGGGTGAATGAGGCCTACCGCGGCGATTTCCACACCACCCTGGCGCCCGACCTGTCGCCGCAGCGCCTGGAGTTCCTCGATATCCAGAAAAACTTCCTCTATCGCCATGGCTTCCTGGAACGGGATTTCGCCATTGCCGACTGGGTCGACCCACGTCCCTTGCACGCCGCCCATGAACTGCTGGCCCAGCGCCGCGCCTGAACCCGGAGAATTGCCATGACCGTATTGATCAACGAACAACCCATTACCCAGGAACTGCAGGCCTTCATCGATCAGGTGCTGCTGGAGGCCGAACAGGCGTTCACCGTGTTCCGCGAAACCCAGACCATCACCGCCAACGGCACCGTGGGCTTCATCGAGCGGGTACCGGGCCAGGAACTGCTGGTCTCGGTGAACTACGGCGGCCCGTGGAACTACCGCAAACCGTTGCAGGCCACGGTCACCGACTTTGCCGGCAAGGTCATCCTCGGCCAGGGCAAGGGCGGCCTGGGACGCTATACCAAGCTGTTCCAGCAGCATGCCGACATCACCACCGTGTCCCACGTGCATTCGCCGTACCAGGGAGCCTGGGCCCAGACCCACCGCACGCTGCCGTTCCACTATGTGCCGGTGCAGCGCTACCAGCTGGCCCGGGAGCTGCCGGTGTACATCGACCGGCGCCAGCCCGAGGTGGACTTCATCCTCGACAGCATTGCCCAGAACCCCTTCAACCTGGCGATTCTCGAAGCCAACGGCGGCTCCACGGTATGGGGCAAGCAGGGCCTGCGGGCCACGGCGGAATTCATCCTGTTGCTGGAAGAGGGCGCGCAACTGCAACTGCTGGCCGACGCCCTGGGTGGCTCCCGCCCTTATGGCCCAGGCGTACTGACCCAGCAATGGAAGATGAGCGGCCTGTACGAGCGCGCCACGGAACTGGGCCTGGTGCCCGCCATCGACCGCCGCAGCTGACCTGCCGCCCCCTGGCTGCGGCTATCGGAGCTGTTGTAGGAGCTGGCTTGCCAGCGAAAGCGCCCGCAAGGGCGATACAAGGCTTGAGGGCCTCTTCGCCAGCAAGCCGGCTCCTACGCGGTGGGGGTGGGCGGTGGGCGGGGCAGCGATGGCTGTACAGGCTTCAATCATTCAAGGAACAGCTACATGGCAGTCAAGATTCTCTGGTACCTCACCACCCCCGACGGCCCCTATCCCTGGGAGCCGGAAGGGCGCTGGAACACCGATTTCCAGCACCTCAAGCAACTGGCGGTGGCTAGCGATCGCCTGGGCTACTACGGTTCGCTGCTGGGTTCGAGCCCCAATGAAAGCCTGGCGGTCTCGGCGGCGCTGATCGATGCCACTCAGCGCTTGCGCTTTTTGGTGGCACAGCACCCGGGGGAGTTGTCGCCGGCGGTGCTGGCCAAATGGGCGCTGACCTTCGATCAGTTCTCCAACGGCCGCCTGCTGTTCAACGTGGTCAACGGCAGTGACGCCGGGCTGGCCACCCTGGGGGTGCACTATCCCCACGATGAGCGCTATGACTTCAGCCTGGAGTACTGGCGGGCGTTCCAGGGCTTCTATGCCGGGGACACCGACGGCTACGACGGCCGCTACGTCAAGCTGGCGCCGCGCTCGCCGGCCGCGGCCGGCCATCCCCTGGGCGGCTGGCACGCGCCGAAGCAACGCCCCGGCATCCCGCTGTGGGGCGCCGGCACCTCCGGCCCGGGAGTGGCCCATTCGGTGCAGTTGCTGGATGTGTACCTGAGCTTTGCCGACACGCCGCCGAAACTCGGCGAGAAATTCCGCAAGGTGGCCGCCGAGGCGGCGAAGATCGGCCGTGAGCTGAGCTTCGGTACGCGCCTGCAGATCATCGTCCGGGAAACCGAGGAGGAGGCCTGGGCCCACGCCGAGAAACTGCTGCAGCGCACCTCGCTGCAGACCGCCCGGGCTTCCATCGAACGCCAGTTGCCGCCGGGGGAAACCCTGGACAGCTTCCACAGCGACGACCCGCAGATCCAGCGCAATGTCGAGGCGATCCGCGCCGGCCGCCTGCCCAAGGCCCGGGACCTGGAGATCTACCCCAATGTCTGGCTCGGCCCGAGCCTGTTCGGCTTCAACATTCTCGGGCCCGCCGCCGGCACCTACCTGGTGGGCAGCGCGCGGCAAGTGGCCGAGCGCATTCGTGAATACGAAGAGCAGGGCACTTCGGCCTTCATCCTTTCGGGCTTTCCGCTGATCGACGAGGCCCACCGGGTGGCCGACCTGCTGTTCCCGCTGCTGGACCTGGACCACGGTTTCGAGGTGCCGCGCCTGGGCGCCACGCTTGTGGCCAGGCAACCGGCCAAGGCCACCGAGCAGGCCTGAGGAGCGAGCCATGAGCGAGGCATTTTCCCGCCGGGTATTCCTCGGCCATTCCCTGGCCGCCGGTGGCGGCCTGTTGCTGGGCAGCAGCCTGCTCAGCGGCTGTGACAACGGTGCGGCGCCCGGTGCCGCGCCGCTGCTGCCCGGCACCCCGGTGCGCGGCGGGCGCCTGCGGGTGGGGATCATCGATGGCGACCAGTCCGGCAATCTCGACGCCCACAAACCGGTGGGCGGCGGGATCATTCGCGGCTGGGCGCTGTACAGCAAGTTCTGGGAATGGAACCCGGACGTCAGTACCCGGCTGGCCCTGGCGGAGTTCGCCGAGCCCAATGCCGACGCCAGCGTCTGGACCATTCGCATCAAGCCGGGGCTGGAGTTCCACCACGGCAAGAGCATCGGCGCCGACGACATGCTGTTTTCCATCCTGCGCCTGACCGACCCGCAACTGGCTTCGCCCTTTGCCGGGCTGGTGGGGGCCATCGATCGCCAGGCCCTGCGCAAGCTCGATCAGCGCACCATCGAAATCCGCTTCAAGCAGGGCCAGAGCTTCTTTCCCCTGGACGAAACCCTGATCAGCTTCGGTGCCATAGTGCCCACCGACTACCACCCGCAGACCAACCCGGTGGGCGCCGGCCCCTACCGGCTCAAGCGCTTCATTCCCGGCCAGCGCTCGCTGTACAGCCGTTTCGAGAACTACTACAAGCCCGGCCAGCCCTACGCCGACGAACTGGAAATCATCGAGTTCAAGGACCAGGTGTCGCGGGCGGCGGCGCTGCGGGCCGGGCAGATCGACGTGGCCAGCGGCGTACAGGCCGAGCACAGCGCGCTGCTCAAGGCCGATCCGCGGCTGCGCTTCTACGCCTCGCCGAGTACTTCTTTCACCGGCTTCAACCTCAATCTGGCCAAGGCGCCGTTCCAGGATGTGCGGGTGCGCCAGGCATTCCGCCTGCTGGCCGACCGCCAGGAGCTGGTGGACCGTGGGCTCAATGGTTTCGGCCGAGTCGCCAATGACCTGTATTCGCCCCACGACCCCACCTACAACCACGGCATTGCCCAGCGGCCCCATGACCTGGAACAGGCCCGTGCGCTGTTGCGTCAGGCCGGGCAGAGCGACCTGCGGGTGGAGCTGACCACCACCCCGGGCCCGGGGGTGAACGCGGCGCTGGTGTTCGCCCAGCAGGCGAAGAGGGCCGGGGTCGAGGTCAAGGTGACCCAGGTTGACGCTTCGGTGTTCAACGGCCCCCAGCGCGAACAGTGGCTGCTGTCGCCCGGGGCCACGCCGGCCCGGGGCTTTCTTGCCTCGGCGCTGCACAACGACGCCCCCCAGGCCATCTACAACCGCAGCAACTTTCACGACCCGCGATTCACCCAGCTGTACCAGCAGGCCCTGGCCCAGCCCGATCTGCAACTGCGCCGGCAATGGGTGCACGAAGCCCAGGCCATCCAGCACCAGCGCGGCGGGCTGCTGATCTGGGGCTTCAACGATGTGCTGGACGCGGCCTCGGTGCGGGTTGGCGGGCTGGTGCCGGAACAGACGACCTTCGCCTCCTGGCGCTTTGACGAAATGTGGTTGAACCATGCCTGACACCTGCCGCAACACGCCCCGTACCCCGGCCTGGCTGTCCTGGTTCGTCGGCCGCCTGGGCTACGGCCTGCTCACGGCCTGGGTCATCAGCCTGGTGGTGTTCATCGCCACCCAGGCGCTGCCCTCGGACCCGGCGCGGGTGATCCTTGGCCCCGATGCGCCCCTGGAAAGCATCCTCACCCTGCAACGGCAACTGGGGCTGGACCGGCCCCTGCTGGAGCAGTACCTGCACTGGCTGGGCCAGACCCTGGAAGGCGATCTGGGGCAGTCCCTGGATTCCAGCGCGCCTGTGGCCGACGTCCTCTTCGCGCGCCTGGGCTACACCCTGGCGTTGCTGGCCGGGGTCATCGCGCTGGTGGTGCCCGCGGCGCTGCTGCTGGGGGTGACCCTGGCCCTGCGTCGTGACAGCCGCCTGGACCGCTGGAGCCTGTCGTTGCTGATCTTCCTCAAGGCTACCCCGGGTTTTCTTCTGGCCATTGGCCTGGTGCTGCTGTTTTCCATGCCCCACATGGACCTGCTGCCGGCGGTGTCGATCCTCGACCCCCAGTTGGCACTGTGGCGCCAGCTGCAATTCCTGGTACTGCCGGTGCTGGCCTTGAGCCTGTCGGCCTTGCCCTACCTGACGCGCATGGTGCGCGCGGCAATGATCGAGGCCCTGGAATCGGACTATGTGATCGCCGCGAGGCTGCGGGGCATCCCTGAGTGGCGCATCGTCTGGCGCCACACCCTGGCCAATGCCCTGGTGCCGGCGGTGCAGGGGCTGGCCCTGACCCTGCGCACCCTGATCGGCGGGGCCCTGCTGGCGGAAGTGGTGTTCAGCTATCCGGGGATCGGCACCGCCCTCAACTCGGCGATCCAGATGCGCGATCTGCCGATGATCCAGGCCATCGTGCTGGTGATCACCCTGGGGGTGGTGCTGATCAACCTGTTGGCAGACCTGGCCACGGTGCTGCTGACCCCCAAGTTGCGTACGGCGCGGCGGGCCGGCCTGATCCGCCGCAACCGACGAGGCCTCCAGCCCTGGTGGCGCCGCTCGGCGCCCAAGGCTCCCTGAACCTGCGGCATGAGAACCTATCCATGAACGACTTACGCATTTCCCGCTGGCGCCTGTGGCTGGGCGAACCGCAAACCCGCAAGGGCGCATTCATCACCTTGCTGGTGGTCCTGCTGGCGCTGTTCGGGCCCTGGCTGGCGCCCCATGGCAGCACCGACATGCTGGGCCCGGTATACGGCGCGCCCGCTGCCGGCGCCTGGCTCGGCCATGACTTTCTTGGCCACGACGTGCTTTCGCGGTTGCTCAGCGGGGGCCTGTCGGTGTTGTGGATGTCCCTGGCGGCGGCCTCCATCGCCCTGCTGGTGGGCGGCGCCCTGGGGTTGCTGGCCGGCCTTTCGCGGCGCCGGCTGGACACGTTGATCAGTTGGCTGGCGGATGTTTCCCTGGCCTTTCCCGACCTGATCCTGGTGCTGCTGATCGTTTCGATGCTGGGGCGCGCGCCCTGGTTGATCGTGCTCACCGTGGCCATCGCCTTCACCCCCGGGGTGGTGCGCCTGGCCCGGGGCAGCGCGGTGGCGGTGGCGGGGCAGGAGTTCGTCGAGGCGGCGCAGATGATGGGCTATTCGCGCTGGCGGATCCTCTCTGGGGAAATCCTGCCGAACATCCTCACGCCGCTGCTGGTGCACTTCGGCAACATGCTGACCTGGGGCGTGGGCATGCTGTCGGGGCTGAGCTTCCTCGGCTATGGGGTGGCGCCGCCGGCCGCCGACTGGGGGCTGATGATCAACGAGAACCAGGCCGGGCTGCTGGTCCAGCCCTGGGCGGTGCTGGCCCCGGCGCTGCTGATCGGGGTGTTCGCCTACGGCACCAACATCCTCGCCGAGGGCATCGGCCGCAGTCAGGCGCGGATCGGGGAGAAAGGCCCATGAACGCCGTGGTGGAAGTGACCCGAGAGGCCCGGGTGCTGCAGGTTGAGGGGTTGCGGGTGGAGCTGGCGGGTGGCGTGGAGGTGTTGTCCGGAGTCGGCTTCAGCCTGGCCGCGGGGGAAATTCTTGGCCTGGTGGGGGAGTCGGGCTCGGGCAAGACCACCCTGGCCACGGCCCTGCTGGCCCATGCCCGGCGGGGCGCGCGGATTGTCGAAGGGCGGGTCGAGGTGGCCGGGCAGTCGTTGCTGGACCTCTCGGCGCAGGACCTGCGCCGGGCCCGGGGCGGCCTGATCGGCTATGTGGCCCAGGACCCGGCCACCGCCCTGAACCCGGCGCTGCGCATTGCCGACCTGCTGGAGGAAACCCTGGCGGTGCATCCATCGCACCTGGACCGCCACGGGCGGCAGCAGCGGATCCGCGACACCCTCAAGGATGTGGGCTTGCCGGCGGATCGCGAGTTCCTGCGGCGCTTTCCCCATCAGCTGTCCGGCGGCCAGCAGCAGCGGGTGATGCTGGCCCTGGCCTTTGTCCTGCGGCCCCGGCTGATCGTGCTCGATGAGCCCACCACGGCCCTGGATGTGACCACCCAGGCGCACATCCTCGGCACCTTGCGCCACCTGTGCAAAAGCCTGGGTGTGGCGGCGATCTATGTGTCCCACGACCTGGCCGTGATCAAGGACCTGGTGGACCGGGTGCTGGTGATGTACGCCGGGCGGATCGTCGAAAGCGCCTCCCGCGAGGCGCTGTTTCGCCAGCCGGCCCACCCCTATACCCGGGGCCTGCTGGCGGCGATTCCCGATGTCGGCCAGCGCCGGCCCCTGCTGGCGATACCTGGGCAGGCCCCGGCGCCGGGGCAGCGGCCGGCGGGGTGTGCCTTCGCGCCCCGGTGCCCGCGCCAGGGTGCCCAATGCACAGCGGGCGAGCCGTTGCTGCAAGGGCTTGCAGCTGATGTCCAGGTGGCCTGTATCGACCCTTATCGGCAGGCGTTGCCCATGCCGGCGCCCGTGGTGGCGGTGCAAGCGGCTGTGTCCGGCAGCGAACGACGGCCGCTGCTGGAGGTGCAGGGCCTGAACCTGGCCTATGACCGCCAGGTGCTGTTCGACGTCAGCCTGCAAGTGGTGGCGGGGGAGTGCCTGGCGCTGGTGGGCGAGTCCGGCTCCGGCAAGACCAGCCTGGCCCGGGCCCTGGCCGGGCTTGGCGAGCACGCCGAAGGCCGGGTGCGGTATGCCGGCCAGCCTCTGAGCCTGTCGGCCCGGCAGCGGAGCAAAGGGCTGCGGCACCAGATCCAGTACATTTTCCAGAACCCCTATCGGGCGCTGAACCCGCGGCACACCCTGTACCAGACCCTGAGCGCACCCCTGGAGCACTTTTTCGGCATCCGGGGGGCCGAGGCCAGGGCGCGGGTCCATGCGGTGCTGCAACGGGTGTCGCTGTCGCCGGCCCTGGCGGACCACTATCCCCACAGCCTGTCCGGGGGCGAACGACAGCGGGTGGCGATTGCCCGGGCCCTGGTGTGCGAACCCAAACTGCTGATCTGCGATGAAGTCACCTCGGCCCTGGACGTCTCGGTACAGGCCTCGATCCTCGCGCTCCTGCGTCAGTTGCAAGACGAAGGCCTGACCCTGCTGTTCGTCACCCATGACCTGGGCGTGGTACGGGCCATTGCCGACCGGGTGCTGGTGCTCAAGCAGGGACGGGTGGTGGAGCAGGGCGCAGTGGACGCCGTGCTGGACCGGCCCGAGCACATCTACACCCGGACCCTGCTGGAGAATTCGCCACGGCTTGGGTGACATCTTCAGAAACCCTTGCACTGCCTTCGCTGGCAAGCCAGCTTCTGCAGGGGCTGGGGTGGTGGGGCATTTGCCGGTGGACTGTGCTGCGCCGGCCCTGGCGTGCGTCTAGCTGCCATAGCCCCGCAGTCGTATCGGTAATGAGCCAGAACATGCAAGACCTGTTGAACCAGATTCTCGATGAAGTCCGCCCCCTGATCGGCCAAGGCCAGGTGGCCAATTACATTCCGGCCCTGGCGGATGTGCCGGCCAATCAGTTGGGCATTGCCGTGTATGGCAACGACGGCCAGGTGTTCAGCGCCGGTGACGCCGATACGCCGTTCTCGGTGCAGAGCATTTCCAAGGTCTTCAGCCTGGTGCAGGCCATCGGTCATTCCGGCGAGGCGATCTGGGAGCGCCTGGGCCACGAGCCCTCGGGGCAGCCGTTCAATTCCCTGGTGCAACTGGAATTCGAGCGTGGCCGGCCGCGCAACCCCTTCATCAATGCCGGGGCCCTGGTGATCTGCGACATCAACCAGTCGCGCTTTGCCGCGCCGGCCTTGTCCATGCGCGACTTTGTCCGGCGCCTGTCGGGCAACCTGCAGGTGATGGTGGACGGTCGGGTGGCCGAGTCGGAGTACCAGCACCGCGCCCGCAACGCGGCCATGGCCTACCTGATGCAGTCCTTCGGCAACTTTCACAATGATGTGGAGGCGGTGCTGCGCAGTTACTTCAGCCACTGCGCCTTGCGCATGAGCTGCGTGGATCTGGCCCGGGCCTTCTGTTTCCTGGCCAACGACGGCTTCTGCAAGCACAGCGGGGAGCAGATTCTCACCCGGCGCCAGACCCAGCAGGTCAACTCGATCATGGCCACCAGCGGCCTGTACGACGAGGCCGGCAACTTCGCCTATCGGGTCGGCCTGCCGGGCAAGAGTGGGGTGGGCGGGGGAATTGTGGCGGTGGTGCCGGGGCAGTTCACGGTCTGCGTCTGGTCGCCGGAGCTCAACAGCGCCGGCAACTCGCTGGTGGGCATGGCGGCCCTGGAACTGCTCAGCCAGCGTATCGGCTGGTCGGTGTTCTAGTTACCAGGCGCCGGGGTTGCTCAGGCTGAGCTGCCCGCGATCGATGAAGCGCTGGGTGCCGAACAGCCCGCCGGCAAGCTTGCCGCGCAGCACGTAGGGCAGGTTGTCCAGGCTTTGGGTCTGGCTCAGGCCCAGGGTCTGGCGCAGCACCGAGAAGGCCGAGACGCTGACCGGGATCACCAGGATGTCTTCCGAGTAGCGGCCGATATGCCCCTGCTGGTCGCTGACCCCGGAGGCCAGGGGGCGGCCGTTGACTTCCAGGTCCAGGGCCACGCCGTTGTAGTCGATGGGGCTTTCGTTGGGGTTCTGCAGACGCAGTTTCACCGCGAAACGCATTTCCAGATCCTGGCTCGGCAGTGGCTCGATGCCCACCACATTGATCGCCAGTGGATCGCGATTGGGCAACAGCGCACAAGCGCTCAGGCTGAGCAGTACCAGGGTCAAGGCGATCAATCTACGCATGGAATACCTGTCGGCAATGGAAATGAATGGCTGGCCAGCACCTTGTAGCCGCTGCCGAGTCTGCGAGGCTACGACAAGGCCCGCAGGGCCTTGCCTGGCAAACCCCCGGCCAGCCTTCCACGGCCGAGGGCCCATCACCAGCGCTCGCAGCATAGACGCCTGCGAGCCTCAGGAGTTCGCTTTGCCGCTCATGTCCGGGTCTTGCATGACCTTGAGGGTCGCCGCTTCCGGATCGAACTCGTCTTCTTCCAGCTCAAGGAATTCCTCCGGCAGGAAGATGTTCAGGAAGATCGCGCAGAAGGCGCCCACGGTAATCGGCGACTCGAAGATGTTGTGCAGCGCCTTGGGCAGCTCGCGCAGCACTTCCGGCACCGCCGCCACGCCCAGGCCCATGCCCAGGGAGATGGCCACGATCAGCACGTTGCGCCGGTGCAGCCCGGCCTCGGCGAGGATCTTGATCCCGGCCACGGCCACGGTACCGAACATGATCAGGGTGGCGCCGCCCAGCACCGGCTTGGGCATCAGTTGCAGCACCGCGCCGATCACCGGGAACAGGCCCAGCAGCACCAGCAGCCCGGCAATGAAGTAGGCCACGTAGCGGCTGGCCACGCCGGTCAGTTGGATGACCCCGTTGTTCTGGGCAAAGGTGACCATCGGCAGGCTGTTGAACACCGCAGCCACCGCCGAGTTGAAACCGTCCGCCAGCAGCCCGGACTTGATGCGCTTGATGTACAGCGGGCCCTTGACCGGCTGCTGGGAAATCATCGAGTTGGCGGTCAGGTCGCCGGCTGCTTCCAGGGGGGAAATCAGGAAGATCACCGCCAGGGGGATGAAGGCGATCAGGTCGAAGGAGAAGCCGTACTTGAACGGCACCGGCACGCTCACCAGGGGCACCTCGGGCATGGCCGCCATGTCCACCCGGCCGAGCATCCAGGCCACCACGAAGCCCAGGGTCAGGCCGATGACGATCGAGCCCAGGCGCAGCATCGGGTGGTTGAAGCGGTTGAGCACCACGATGGTCAGCAGCACCAGCGCCGCCAGCCCCAGGTTGCTCGCCGCGCCCAGGTCACTGGCACCGTAGCCGCCGGCCATGTCGGTGACCGCCACCTTGATCAGCGACAGGCCCATCAGGGTGATGATGGTGCCGGTCACCACCGGGGTGATCAGCTTGCGCAACTTGCCGATGAACTGGCTGAGGAACATCTCGATAAAGGCTGCGACAAAGCAGATGCCGAAGATGGTGGAGAGGATTTCGTTGGTGTCGCCGCCCCGGCCCTTGACCATGAAGCCGGCACTGAGCAGCACGCTGATAAAGGAAAAGCTGGTGCCTTGCACGCACAGCAGGCCGGAACCGATGGGCCCCAGGCGCCGGGCCTGGACGAAGGTGCCCAGGCCGGAGACGAACAGCGCCATGCTGATCAGGTACGGCAGCTCGCTTTCCAGCCCCAGGACCCCGCCGAAGATCAGGGTCGGGCTGATGATGCCGACGAAACTGGCCAGCACATGCTGCAGGGCGGCGAAGATCGCCGCGCTGAAATGCGGACGGTCGTTGAGGCCGTAGATCAGGTCTGACTTGTAGCGGGGAGGGGAGCGGTCGGGTGCGGTCATGGGAAAAGGCCTGCCAGTGACGTGTGAAAACTACGGGGCACACGTCGGAAAGTGGACGGGACTTGGGCCGCAACGCCATGTCATGGACAAGACGTGCGCACCCGGTCAGAAAAAAGGAGGCGCAGGATGCCAGAAAGGCGCCGCAGCCAGAAGGGCAAACAGGCGGAAAAAGCCAAGTTGGAAAGGATACGAAAGATACTGTTTCTCATTTGCCTTTATGGAATAATCCGCCTCCCCGATCTGCGGACCGCCCCCCGATGCTGCCGACCCCCAGCCTGCTGCGCAGCTTTCAAGAGCATTACGACGACCTGCTGAAGTTTCTCACCCGGCGCATGAGCGATCGCCAACGGGCGGCGGACGTGGCCCAGGAGACCTACCTCAAGTTGCTCAAGGTCGATCCGCAGACGGTGGAGGTGCACAACGATCGCGGTTTCATTTTCCGTGTGGCCGGCAACCTGGCCATCGACACCCTGCGCCGCGAGCAGCGCCTGGCGGCCAACCTCAGCGACGGCCAGGAGCACACCGAAGCGGTGGACCCGGCCCCGGCACCGGAAGCCGTGCTGCTGGCCAAGGAGCGCCTGGCGGTGCTCGACGAGGCCCTGGCGCAACTCTCGGACAACGCCCGCCAGGCCTTGCTGCTCAATCGCCTGGAAGGCCTGACCCAGGCACAGATCGCATTGCGCCTGGGCGTTTCCGAAAGCATGGTGGCAAAATACATCGGCCAGGCCCTGCGCCATTGCCGCGACTGGCTGAAAGTCCACCATGAATGATTCCTTCTTGCCTGCCGCCGATGCCATGACCGACCACCCCGAAAGCCTCGAAGACGCCGCCATCGACTGGCTGGTGCTGCTGCACTCCGGCAACGCCACGCCGGCCCAGCGCATGGCCTTCCAGCAATGGCGCCAGCGCAGCCCGGCCCATGCCGCAGCGGCCGCCGAGGCCCAGCAACTGTGGGGTGACCTGGGGCAGACCGAGACCGCGCGGCAACACCAGGCGCCGCCCGCCATGGTGCGCCGGCCACGGCGCTTCTGGCCGGCGCTGGCCGCTTCGCTGCTGCTGGCGCTGGGGGCTGGCCTGGGCTGGCAGCAGTGGCCGACCTTGACCTCGGACTACCACACCGGGGTCGGCCAGCAACAGAGCATCACCTTGGCGGACGGCTCGCGGGTCACCCTCAACAGCGCCAGTGCGCTGTCGGTGGCCTACTCGGCGGATGAGCGCCGGGTGATCCTGCGCAGCGGCGAAGCGCTGTTCGAACCGCTGGCCGACCCGCAGCGGCCCTTCGTGGTCCAGGCCCAGGCCCAGCAACTGCAAAGCGCTGCCAGTGCCTTCAGCGTGCGCCGCGACGGCCACCAACTGACGGTGGTGGTGCGCGAAGGGCAGGTGCAGTTCAGCGGTGACCACGCACCAGTGCTGCTCCAGGCCGACCAGCGCCTGCAATACCAGCCCGGCCAGCCGCTGCTGGCCCAGCAGACCGTGGACGCCACCAGCCTGACCGCCTGGCAGCGCGGCAAGCTGATCTTCAACGGCCGCCCGCTGGGTGAGGTGATAGGTGAACTGGAGCGCTACCAGCACGGGCGCATCCTGATTTCCGACGGTCAGTTGGCGGCCCTGGCCATCAGCGGTGTGTTCGACCTGCATGATCCGCAAGGCTCGCTCAAGGCCCTGCAGCAGCGCTACCCGCTGCACGTCACCTACCTGCCATGGCTGGCGGTCCTGCACTGAGTCGAATTTTTTTTGCCTGGGCACTGCAAGTTCCCCTGGGGGAAATCGTCGTAGTGAGACTGAGAAGACAATCATTCTCATTGACGTCATTTCAACCGGCTGGGAAGGAACACGTGAAAGCAATGTTCAAGCTGTCGATACTGAGGCGCGGTCACCACATCATGCGCCGCACATTACTGGCCCAGGCCCTGTTCGCCGGGGCCTTGAGCCCGGTCCTGGCCCAGGCCCAGGAGGCCGCCACGGTCAGCCAGGCCGGCAGCGCCCAGGAGCGTCGGGTCTCGTTGAACCTGCCGGCCCAGCCCCTGGACCAGGCGCTGACCCGCTTCGCCGATCAGGCCGACCTGCGCCTGCTGTACACCACCAGCGATGTTGAGGGCCTGCAATCCACCGCCCTCAACGGTGAGGTCACGGTGGCCCAGGCCCTGCAAAGCCTGCTGGCCGGCAGTGGTATGAGCTGGTCGTTCAGCGACGGGCACACGGTGATCCTGCGTCGGGCTGGCGTGCCGGCCGCCAGCCTCAACCTCAAGCCGACCCAGGTCACCGTGGCGTCACGCACCAGCGCCGCCATCAGCGAGATTCCCGGCACCGTGTGGGTGGTGGAGCAGAGCCAGCTGCGCGAGCAATTGAGCACTGGGGTCAGCCTCAAGGAAGCCATCGGCAAGCTGGTACCGGGCCTCGACCTGGCCCCGGAAGGGCGCACCAACTACGGCCAGAACATGCGCGGGCGCAACGTGCTGGTGATGATCGACGGGGTCAGCCAGAACAGTTCCCGGGGCCTGTCCCGACAGTTCGACAGCATCTCGCCGTTCAACGTCGAGCGGGTCGAAGTGCTGTCCGGGGCCAGCGCCATCTACGGCGGCGGCGCCACCGGCGGCATCATCAATATCGTCACCAAGAAAGGCGAACCGGGCCCGGCGCGCTTCGAGACCCAGCTGGGGGCCAGCAGCGGCTTCAACAACAGTGATGACCTGACGACCCGCATCGCCCAGTCGGTGAGCGGCGGCAACGAAGCCATCAGCGGCCGGCTGGCGGTGGCGGGGGAGCAGAACCAGGCGTTCTATGACGGTGCCGGCAAGCAGATCTTCATCGACAACACCCAGACCGACCTGCAGTACAACCGTACCCTGGACCTGATGGGCAGCCTGGCCCTGCAGTTCAACGAAGAGCAGAGCCTGGACCTGCTGGCCCAGTACTACGACTCCGGCAACCATGGCAGCACCGGGATCTACTTCCCCAACCTCAAGTACAAGGCGCCGTCCAACCTGGAAGACGCCGAGCTGCGCGGCGGCTACTCCACCGACCTGGAACCGCGTACCAAGCGCCTGCTGCTCAACGCCAACTACCACCACAGCGACGTGCTGGGCCAGGATTTCTACCTGCAGGCCTCGTACCGCAAGGAAGACGACAACTTCTTCCCGTTCCCCTACTACAACAGCGGCAGCCCCGCAGGCTCCAAGGGTGTGTACTTCGCCGCGTCCCAGCAGAATTTCGAAGTCACCAGCCTCAAGGCGCTGTTCGCCAAGGAGTTCGAGGCGTTCAAGCTGACCTACGGCGTGGACCTGGACCGCGAGCGTTTCAATGCCCAGCAGAGCACCTTCGACCAGGGCATCTCCTCGGGCAGCGGCGGTCTCGACCTGGTGACCCAGAGCAAGGCGCCGCGCTATCCCAGCTACCGGGTCGACGGCCTGTCCGGTTATGCCCAGCTGGACTGGCACGCCACCGACAACCTGACGGTATCCGGCGGCTACCGGCGCCAGCAGATGGACGTGGACGTGGGCCAGTTCAAGAACGTACCCGGCGGCAGCAACGACTATGCGGTCAACCTCTACAACCTGGGCACCATCTACGACTTCAAGAACGGCCACCAGCTGTGGGTCAACTACGGCGAGGGCTTCGATCTGCCGGACCCGGCCAAGTTCTACGGCAAGCCGGGCCTGAGCGTGGACGACAACCCCCTGGCCGGGATCAAGAGCCGCCAGGTGGAGACCGGCTGGCGCTTCTCCGATAGCGACTGGGATGCCCAGGCGGCGCTGTACTACATCTGGTCCGACAAGGTGATCACCACCGACCAGGCCACCCTGACCATCGACGTCAAGGACCAGAAAAGCCGCGACTACGGTTTTGAGAGCGCCCTGACCCGGCACTTCCAGAACGGCTGGGAGCTGGGCGGCACCCTGCATGCCGTGCGCTCCGAGGAGGAGAACAAGAACGGCGGCTGGAGCAAGCGCGACGCCCGTTATGCCTCGCTGTCGAAACTCACCGCCTTCGTCGGCTGGAAGGACGACAGCAGCAGCGTGCGCCTGCAGGGCAACCACGCCTTCACCCTCAAGGACGACGCGGTCAAGCAGATCGACGCCACCCACAGCGTGGATGCGCCCAACACCATCGACGGCTACACCACCTTCGACCTGCTGGGCAGCCACGACACCGAGTTCGGCACCTTCAGCGGCGGCATCCAGAACCTGCTGGACAAGCAGTACAGCACCGTCTGGGGCCAGCGCGCCAAGCTGTTCTACTCGCCGACCTACGGCCCGGACTACCTCTACGACTACCAGGGCCGTGGCCGCACCTACACCCTGACCTGGACCATGGCCTACTGATGCCCCGGGGGGCTCTTGCGGCCCCTGTAGCCGCTGCCGAGCCCCAGCGAGGCTACGCAAAGGCCCGCAGGGCCTTGCTTGGCAACTCCCAGCCGAACCCTGCGACGCAGTGCCTTCGCCGCCTGCGCCAGCGGCTACAGGACCCCGGCAGAACCATGCCTGGCAATGTCCCGCCAACCCCCATCCTCCTGACAGAAACTGTCAGGAGGCTCTGGTAATCTGCGCCGGTGTTTTTTCCGGAGTGCACCTGCGTGTCGCGAGCCAGTCGTTTACTCACCCTGCTGCAGATGCTGCGGGGCAAAAGCCGTCCGGTGACCGCCGCGACCCTGGCCTCGGAGCTGGAGGTTTCCGAGCGCACCCTGTACCGCGATATCGCCGAGCTGACCGCCCTGGGCGCGCCGATCTACGGTGAGGCCGGGATAGGCTACGTGCTGCGCAGCGGGCTGTTCCTGCCGCCGTTGATGCTCAATGCCGATGAGACCGAGGCCGTGGTGCTGGGCCTGCGCTACGTCGATCAGCGCGGCGACGAGGAACTGAGCAAGGCCGCCGCCGATGCCATGGCCAAGATCGCCGCGGTGCTGGCCCCCGCGGCCCAGGACGCACTGCGCAATCCGACCCTGTTGCCCGGCCCGGCGGGCTACGGCTTCCCCGACAACCCGGTGTCGCTCAATGTGTTCCGCCAGGCGATCCGCCTTCAGGCCAAGCTGCTGATCGACTATGCCGACGTCAACCAGAATCCTAGCCAGCGCCGGGTCTGGCCCCTGGCCCTGGGCTTTCTCAACGAGGCCCGGGTGATCGTGGCCTGGTGTGAGTTGCGCGAGGATTACCGGACCTTCCGCACCGACCGCATTGCCGCCGCCCAGGAACAGGGCGAGCGGTATCCGGGGCGGCGCAGCGACTGGCTGCGAGCCTGGCGCAAACGCATGCACAGCGATGAGCAGGGCCGTTTCACTGCTGACAGGAAATGACACGCGGGGGCTTTAGCATGGCCCGCTCATTCAACAGCAAGGAGCTTTTGTCATGTCGGCCACAGACCCTTCCCTGGCCCCGGCCATCGCCGCTTATGTCACGGCCATCAACAGCGGCGACAGCGCAGTGGTGGCGTCGATCTTCGCCGACCGCGCCCAGGTCTTCGATGAACGCGAGCACTGCGTGGGGCCCCAGCAGATCGCCCGCTGGATGGGCAAAGGCGCGTGCCGCCTGGAAATCCTCGGGGTCCAGCAGCGCACCGGCAAAGTGCTGCTCGACAGCCGGGTGTGCGGTGACTTCCCCGGCAGCCCCCAGGCCCTGCGCCATACCTTCCGCCTGGACGCCCAGGGGCGGATCGAACGCCTGGATATTTCCCGCTGATGTAGCCGCTGGCGCAGGCGGCGAAAAACCTGAGCATGCCCAAGGTTTTGCTGGAGACCGCCAGGCAAGGCCCTGCGGTCCTTTTCCCAGCTTCGCGGGCTCGGCAGCGGCTACAGGTCGGCCTGGAGCGGCTCATGCTGGCATACTGCGGCTCTTTGCCAGGAGGCCCGAGCCCCATGCCATTCGATTCCCCCATGAGCGCCTACCAGTACGCCCTGGAGCAGCAGGGCTTTGTCGCCGACGCGGCGCAGGCGCGGGCGGTGCAGGCCTTGCAGCAATGCCATGAAGCCCTGCATCAAGGGCGCACGGCGGTGCCCGGGGTCTATCTGTGGGGGGCGGTTGGGCGGGGCAAGACCTGGCTGATGGACCAGTTCTACCAGAGCCTGCGGGTCCCGGCGCGGCGCCAGCACTTTCATCATTTCATGGGCTGGGTGCACCAGCGTTCGTTCCAACTGAGCGGTATTGCCGACCCCTTGCAGGCCCTGGCCCGGGAGCTGGCCGAAGAGGTGCGGGTGCTGTGTTTCGATGAGCTGTTCGTCAATGACATCGGTGACGCGATCATCCTCGGGCGCCTGTTCCAGGTGATGTTCGACCAGGGCGTGGTGCTGGTCTGCACCTCCAACCAGCCCCCGGAGCAGCTGTATGCCGATGGCTTCAACCGCGAGCGCTTCGTTCCGGCGATCAGCGCCATCCGCCAGCACATGCAGGTGGTGGCGGTGGACGGCGAGCAGGATCACCGCCTGCACCCGGGCGCCGCCGAGCAACGCTACTGGCTTGGCGCCGAGGGGCAGCCGAGCGCCCTGGGGCCGGTGTTCGAGCGCTTGAGTGCCGGGCAGCCGGCGAGCAGCGAGCCGCTGTTGCTCGGCTATCGCCCGTTGCAGGTGGTCAAGGCGTGCGGGACGGTGGTCTGGTGCAGCTTCGTCGAACTGTGCGAACAGCCGTTTTCCGCCATGGACTTCATGGCCCTGTGCGACCGCTTCCAGGCCATTCTCCTGAGCGATGTGCCCAACCTCAGCGCTTGCCAGCGCCCCGCACGCATTGCCCGGGGCACCGAGGATGGTGCCGAGCGGGTGGTGGCCGGGGATCGTGAGTTGCCGCAGCTGTCGGTACATGACGACGCGGTGCGGCGTTTCATCGCCCTGGTGGACGAGTGCTACGACCGCAAGGTGCCGCTGTACCTGGAAGCCCGGGTGCCCATGGAACAGCTGTACACCGAGGGCTACCTGGAGTTCGCTTTCCGCCGCACCCTCAGCCGCCTGCAGGAAATGCAGTTGCAGCGTTTTGCCGGTGGGCCCGCGGCCTGAAGGGAAACCTTTCCGGCTGCCGTGGATCCCGGCCGCTGCTTAGGATTTTTTCTGTAGTGCGCGGGTTAAAAATCTTCGTTTGGTCAAATCCCCCAGCCTACAATCGAGGCTGCCTGAGCCCTGAGCGCTCACTTTCAATACGTTGATCGAGGATGAACATGGACGTTGCCGATGTCGTGGTGTTGCAAGCCAGTTACAGCAACCCGGTGCATGCCGAAGCCATAGGCGTGTTGCTCAACCACTATGCCGAGGACCCCATGGGCGGCGGCCAGCCCCTGGACGCAGACCGGCTCCAGCAGTTGCCGGCGGAGCTGGCCAAGCGGCCCCAGGCGTTCAGCGTGCTGGCCTTTGCCGGCGGGCAGCCGGTGGGCCTGGTGAACTGCTTCGAAGGCTTCTCCACCTTTGCCTGCCGGCCCCTGGTGAATATCCATGACGTGGTGGTGCTGGACAGCTACCGCGGCCAGGGCCTGAGCAAGCGCCTGCTGCAGAAGGTCGAGGACATCGCCCGGCAACGGGGCTGCTGCAAGGTCACTCTGGAAGTGCTGGAGGGCAATGCCCAGGCCCAGGCCGCCTATCGCGCCTGCGGTTTCGCCAATGCCATGCTCGACCCGGCTCACGGGCGCATGCTGTTCTGGAGCAAAGCCTTGTAATGCACGCCCCCAGCCCCTGCGCGCCGGTCCCGGTAGAAACACCCTGGCGGATCTTCCTGGTGTTTCTGCGCCTGGGCCTGAGTTCGTTTGGCGGGCCGCTGGCGCACCTGGGCTACTTTCGCCAGGAATTCGTCCAGCGCCGGCGCTGGCTGGGGGAGGCGGCCTATGCCGAGCTGGTCGCGCTGTGCCAGTTTCTTCCCGGACCTGCCAGCAGTCAGGTCGGCATCGCCCTGGGATTGTCTCGCCGTGGCCTGCCCGGGGCCCTGTGTGCCTGGGCCGGCTTTACCTTGCCTTCGGCCCTGGCCCTGGCACTGCTGGCCCTGGGGTTGGGGGCGGGGTCCCGGCCGGGGCGCTCAAGGGCTTGCAACTGGTGGCGGTGGCGGTGGTGGCCCAGGCCTTGTGGGGCATGGCCCGCAGCCTGTGCCGGGGCGCCTTGCAGATCGTCATCGCAGTGCTGGCCGCGGCGCTGGTGCTGCGCTGGCCGGGCCTGGGCGGGCAGTTGCTGGTGATGCTGCTGGCGGCTCTGCTGGGCCGCTGGCTGATCAGGCCGGTGTTCCAGGTGCAGGTCCAGAGCCCTCCCTCTGGGTCGAGTCGCCGCCTGGGGGCGTGTTGCCTGGGGCTGGCGCTATTGCTGCTGGTGCTGTTGCCGGGGCTGGTGCTGCTCTGGCCGGGGCGCCTGCTGAGCCTGTTCGATGGTTTCTACCGGGTCGGCGCTCTGGTATTCGGCGGCGGCCATGTGGTGCTGCCGCTGTTGCAGGCGCAGGTGGTGGAGCCCGGCTGGGTCGGCAGCCCGCTGTTCCTGGCCGGGTACGCCAGCGCCCAGGCGATGCCCGGCCCGCTGTTCAGCGTCGCGGCCTTTCTCGGCGCGGCCATCGATGGCTGGAGTGGGGCGGTGGTGTGCCTGCTGGCGATCTTTCTGCCAGGGCTGTTGCTGGTGATCGGCGTGGTGCCCTTCTGGCAGCGGCTGCGCCACCGCCAGGGCATCCAGGCGGCCCTGGCCGGGGTCAATGCCGCGGTGGTGGGCCTGCTGGCGGCAGCGTTGTACCAACCCCTGTGGACCAGCAGCGTGACCGGCGCGCCGGAACTGGTGGCGGTGTTGCTGGCGCTGCTGCTGTTGCGCAGCGGCCGGGTGCCGCCCTGGGCCCTGGTGCTGCTGGGGGCCGGTGCCGGTGCCTGGCTGCTCTAGAGGTCGTGCTGCGCCGGGTCGAGCCGGGGGAATACCAGGCGGAACTCGGTCAGGAGTTCCGGGATGCTGCTGACCTCGGTGCGCCCCTGGTGCAGGTTCATGATCGAACGGACGATGGCCAGGCCCAGCCCGGTGCCGCCTTCGGCCCGGGTGCGGCTGCTGTCGACCCGATAGAAGCGCTCGAACAGATGGGGCAGGTGGCTGGCAGCGATGCCCGGGCCGGGGTTGCCCACGCTCAGGCTCACGGCCTCCATGGTCTGCTCCACCCGCAGGCTGATCTGCCCCCGCGCCGGGCTGTGGCGAATGGCGTTGGACAGCAGGTTGGAAATGGCCCGCTGGATCATCAGCCGGTCCCCCAGCACCCAGGCATCGCCACTGGGCTGCAGTTGCAGCTGCTTCTCTTCGGCGCTCAGGGCGAACAGGTCGATGACCCGGCGCGCTTCTTCCCCCAGCGAGACTCGGGCGAACCGGGCCTGGGACGCCGGCTGGCTGACCTGGGCCAGGAACAGCATGTCGGCGACGATCCGCGTGACCCGCTCCAGCTCTTCGATACTGGCCTCCAGCACCGCCTTGTACTCCTCTGGCGGGCGTTCCCGGGACAGGGTCACCTGGGCCTTGCCCATCAGGTTGCTGATGGGCGAGCGCAACTCGTGGGCCAGGTCGTCGGAGAACTGCGACAGGCGCTGCACGCCGCCGTCCAGGCGTTGCAGCATGACATTGATGCCCTGGCCCAGCTCCGCCAGCTCCCGGGGCAGGCCCTGCAGCTTCAGGCGGTGGGTCAGGTCCTGGGTGGTCACCCGCGCCGCGACCCGGCTGAACTGCTGCAGTGGCAGCAGGCCCCGTTGCACCAGCCACCAGGCGCCGAAACCGATCAGCAGCAGCAACAGGGGCAGGGCGATCACCGTGGAGCGCAGGTAGGCGCTGAGCAGCGCCTGATCGTTGCTGCGGTCCAGGGTCAGTACCACCTGGACCTGCTCGCCGTTGCGCAGGCTCATCTGCTGCAGGGCGCTGAGCAAGGGGTTGCCGCGGCTGTCGCGCCAGTCGACATAGCCATCGCCACCGATATTGCCCAGGGGCTCGGGCAGGGACTCCTGGGCCATGCCGCCGACAATCAGCAGGGGTTCGGCCAGCGGATCGCTGCCGAGGATGCTCAATTGCAGGTTGTCGTGGCCCATCACCAGGTCCAGCAGGGAATGGGGGCGGGCCGCCAGGTCACTGCTCTTGAGGTCGCTGGTGAGGCTGTGCCGGATCTGCTCCAGCTTGCTGTCCAGGCCCTTGCGCGCCAGGTTGTCCAGCTCATGGTTCAACGCCAGGTAGGCCAGGGTTGCCAGCAGCACCACCAGTGCCGCGCCCATCAGGGCGACGGTCAGCCCCAGGCGCATGGACAGGCTGCTGGCCGCGGCGGCGGGGCGCGCTGTCATGGGCGTGCTTCCAGGACATAACCGACACCGCGCAGGGTATGGATCAGCTTGACGTCACTGGCGTCGTCGATCTTGCCCCGCAAGCGGCTGATGGAGACTTCCACCACATTGGTGTCGCAGTCGAAGTTCATGTCCCAGACCAGGGAAATGATCTGGGTGCGGGTCAGTACTTCTCCGCTGTGGCGCATCAATACATGCAGCAGGGTGAACTCCTTGGTCGTCAGGTCGATACGCCGACTGCCGCGATAAGCCCGATGACGGCGCGGGTCAAGTTGCAGGTCGGCAACTTGCAGAACTTCCGGTTGGACAATGACTTCACTACGACGCATCAGGGTACGAACCCGGGCCAGCAACTCGGGAAATTGAAACGGTTTGACCAGATAATCATCGGCGCCCATATCCAGGCCCTTGACCTTGTCTTCCAGGCGCCCGCGGGCAGTCAACATCATGACCCGTGCGGGATAGTTTCCCTGCAGTTGTTCAAGAACTTGCCAACCATCTTTGCCGGGCAGGTTGATATCCAGGATTACCAATTCATAGGGCTGTTGTTGAATCAGGTGCAGGCCGTCCACGCCATTGTTCGCCCGGTCCACCACATAGCCACTTTCACTCAGGCCCTGATGCAGGTAGTCGGCCGTCTTGGGTTCGTCCTCAATCACCAGAATGCGCATTGCAATATCCTCTTCAAAGCTGTCGGGGCTGTCGAGCGAGCGCAGGTTAAAGTCTGTAGTAGCTATAGGGTCAATAAAATAACCCAGCTAATTCAACTGATTAACCAGGCTGTCCGATCAGTGGCGAGTGGCATGGTGCGGCGATACTAATTGAGCCGGGGCACTGCGGGCGGCAGATGACCGGGTTGTCATCTGCCTGTCATGCGGGTGCAAGAGAAGGAGGGCAGCCCCTATGAAAAAGGCGCCCGCAAGGGCGCCAAACATCCACTTCTGGCAAAGGAGCAGATTGCCGGGAAGGGGTATCGCTGGAACTGGGGGTCAGGCACCAGGCTGTTGTTGCTTGGCATCCGAGGCGGAATAGTTGGGCTCGGATTTCTGCTTTTCGGCTTTTGCGGTGTTTTCGGTCTTGTCGCCATGAAGTTGCTGCTGGCTAACGCGGAAGTTGTCATAGAAGCGCTGCATATTTTCCGAGCCACCTTCGGCAAAGGCCGCGCTGGAACCTACCAGAATCAGGCCGCTTAATACCAAGGTTGAAAGTTTCATGCTGTTTTTCCTGCTTAAGAATGTTCGGTACTTGTTACGTCCCTGCACAAGAAGTGATGGGCGAAAGTTTCACCGAAGTGTATTAAGCGAGGGTTAACGTCAGCCTGAAGTGCTGATTACAATTTCGACATCATGTGTCTTTGCCGGCGCTTGGCCGCGCTGGCCGGCAAGGGCACCTCCTTGAAGGCGCCGCCTGCGGACGCGGCCTGGTGCAAAAAAAAGCCCCGGGAACCGGCCAGGGTTCTCGGGGCTGTTTGCCGGCAAGCCGGATCCTGCGGGCGTGGCGGGGGGGCTTACTTCTGTACCACCGTGGCTTCGACCGGGGCCTTGGGTTTCATCAGGCTGAAGTCGATCAAGGGCTTGCTCTGGCGCGAGTAGGGGTCGCCGATCAGCAGCGGGCGTGGCTTGAAGCTGTCGCTCACCAGGCTGCGGCTGTGGTCCAGCTCATCGAAACTCAGGCCCGCCAGGTCCGCCCAGGTGTGAATCAGCTGGGAACTCATGTAGGGGCGGCTGAGGTCCGAGGCAAAGCTCCAGTCATGGGTTTCCCGCCATTTCGGCGAGGCCCAGGCCATGAACGGAATGGTGTACATCGGCGCCGTCGGCCGGGCTTCGTTGCGCCCCAGGGTGTCATGGCCGGCGGAGTCGAAGACGTCCTCGCCGTGGTCCGAGAGGTACAGCAGGAAACCGTTGGGGTCGGTCTTGGCGTAGTTCTTGATCAGGTTCGAGACCACGAAGTCGTTGTACAGCACGGCGTTGTCGTAGCTGTTGTAGGTGGGCAACTGGTCGTCGCGCACGCCGGCCGGTACGCCCTGGCGATCATTGAACTTGTCGAAGCTGGGCGGGTAGCGGTACTGGTAGCTCATGTGGGTGCCCAGCAGGTGGACCACGATGAACTTGCGCGGTGCGCTGTCGGCCAGGGCCTTGGAGAACGGTTCGAGCACGTCGCCGTCGTACTGGCGGGCGTTCTGGTTGCGGTTGTTGTTCAGGTACACCTGCTCGTCCGCCTGTTCGGAGAAGGTGGTGAGCATGGTGTTGCGCTTGGTCATGGTCTGCTGGTTGGTGATCCAGTAGGTCTTGTAGCCGGCCTGCTTCATCACGCTGACCAGGGACGGGCTCTTGAGGTACAGGTCGGGGTTTTCTTCGTCGGCGAAGGTCAGTACCTGCTGCAGCGCCTCGATGGTGTAGGGGCGCGGGGTGATGACGTTGTTGAAGATCGCCAGCTGGTCCTTGAGCTTGTCCAGCTCCGGGGTGGTCTGGCGCGGGTAGCCGTACAGGCTCATGCGCTGGCGGTTGGTGGATTCGCCGATGACCAGTACCAGGGTCGCTGGCTGGTTGGCCATGCTGTCCTTGAGGTTGGTCAGGGGGGCGATCTTGCTGGCGCTGGCGAGCATGCCCTGCATGCCGTCCAGTTGCTCGCGGTAGCGGCGATAGGCAATCACCATCTGCCAGGGCACGGCGGGCTCGATGCGGGTTTCGAATTTCTCCAGGCCGGCGGCCAGGGTATCGGCGCGGGAGATCTGCTTGACCAGCGGGTAGCCGACGATGGCCACCAGGATTGCGGTCGCCGCCACCAGGGCCTGGCCCCGAGGCAGGTAGACCGGGCGCAGGCGGGTCCAGAGGAAGAAGGCGAATGCGCTATGGGCGAGGAACGCCAGGAGCATCCACCAGGCAAAGTACTGGGTCAGGTATTCACCGGCTTCCGAGGGGTTGGACTCGAACATGATGAAGATGACGCTTTGCGAGAACTCCTGCTGGTAGACGAAGAAGTAGCCCAGGCTGGCCATGGAACAGGCCCAGAGCACCACGCCGATCACGGCGGCCATGACTTTGGTGCGCGCCGGGAACAGCAGCATCGGTGCCAGCCAGATGGCGCTCATGAAGAATGCCTGGCGGAAACCGGTGAAGCCGGAGGTGTCGGTCAGCTGGATCAGCAGTTGGGTGATGCCGGAGAAATACCAGAAGAACAGGAACAGCCAGAGCAGCCCCATCCAGTCAAAACCTTTCGCAGATGCACTACTGCGTTTGAACAATGCCATTGAGCGCTCCCCAGGGATCCAGATTCATTGCGCGCCAAGGGCGTCGCGAATGAGCGCCGTCTTGTAACAAGACGGCCACAATGGCCGGGAGTATCGACAGGCAAGTGTGAAAACTTTGTCAGCTGAACGTCGCTATTTTGTGGTCTGCAACGGGGGGCTATGGCGGTATGGCGAGGGAAGGCGGCTTGGCCCGGGACCTACAGCGGGGCTGAACGCAGGTCGGGCCTGCGTTCAGGGGCGAGGCTCAGCTCGCGGAGGAGAGGTGTAGCGGCGCCGGTTGACCCTGGCTTTGCAACTGCAGGCGCAATTGTGCGAGCTCCCGTTGCAGTTGATCGCGTTCGTCTTTGAGTTGACGCAATTCGTCACGACGAATGGTGACGTACAGGGTTTGTGCTGGTCGTGCCGGTAGTACTGTGCCCATTGCTTCACCTCGCAAATGGCGTGTCTCAACTATGCTTCGCTGGCCGCATCCCTTGCGCAAAGCACTATCGGCGGCAATTTTATTTCTTTTTCGGGCAAAGGGAACTTTTTTATTTTTCGCGGTCGCTGTGTCTTCGCGCAGACTTGCAGCGTTATCCACCCATGGCCAGGGAAACTTCAGGGGCTGGCACGGGACTAATCTTCATTGTTCTGCTGCCCGTCAGGGGAATTGGCTGGGGCCGGTCGATGGGTAATTCGCGCCGTCGGGGGTAAAAACTCGGAATCTGTCTGAAGATTGCGCTGTCTTGGGGCTTCTTGCCTTGTATAGTTGCGCCCCTCGGGATTTTGCCCCGGCCCACTGGGCTATAACTTTTTTTGATCAGAATTTTTGCAGTAGGAGCATCAGCACATGCAACTGGGGATTATTGGACTGGGCCGCATGGGCGGCAACATTGCACGGCGCCTGATGCTCAATGGGCACGAGACCGTAGTCTTTGACCGCAACACCGACTTCGTCAGCGCCCTGGCCGCTGAAGGCGCCAAGGGCGTCGCCGACCTGCCGGCCCTGGTGGCGGGCCTGGAAAAGCCCCGGGCGGTCTGGGTCATGCTGCCCGCGGGCGCACCCACCGAAGACACCATCGACACCCTCAGCCAGTTGCTGGAGCCGGGCGATGTGATCATCGACGGTGGCAACACCTACTATAAAGACGACATCCGCCGCGCCCGCGACCTGGCGCAAAAGGGCCTGAAGTACATCGATGTCGGCACCTCCGGTGGCGTCTGGGGCCTGGAGCGTGGCTATTGCATGATGATCGGCGGCGACGCCGCCGAAGTGCTGCGCCTGGACCCGCTGTTCGCTGCCCTGGCGCCCGGCATGGGCACCATCCCGCGGACCAAGGACCGGGTCGCCGATGACGACCGTGCCGAACGCGGCTACATCCACGCCGGCCCGGCCGGCTCCGGGCACTTCGTCAAGATGATCCACAACGGCATCGAGTACGGCATGATGCAGGCTTTCGCCGAGGGCTTCGACATCCTCAAGACCAAGGCCTCGGAAAGCCTTCCGGAAGACCAGCGCTTCGACCTCAATGTTGCCGATATCGCCGAAGTCTGGCGCCGTGGCAGCGTGGTCTCCTCCTGGCTGCTGGACCTGACCGCCGATGCCCTGGCGGGCGATCCGAAGCTCGACGGCTTCTCCGGCTCGGTGGCCGACAGTGGCGAAGGGCGCTGGACCATCGAAGCGGCCATGGAGCAATCGGTGCCGGTGCCGGTGCTGTCCAACTCGCTGTTCTCCCGCTACCGCTCCCGCGGCCAGGGCACCTACGGTGACAAGCTGCTGTCGGCCATGCGCTTCGGCTTTGGCGGCCATGTGGAGACCGGGAAAAAATGACCACCACGCGAAAGAAGTCCAAGGCGTTGCCGGCGCCGCCGACCACGCTGTTCCTGTTCGGCGCCCGCGGTGATCTGGTCAAGCGCCTGCTGATGCCGGCGCTGTACAACCTCAGCCGCGACGGTTTGCTGGATGAGGGTCTGCGGATTGTCGGCGTTGACCACAACGCGGTGAGCGACGCCGAGTTCGCCACCCTGCTGGAAGACTTCCTTCGCGATGAAGTGCTCAACAAGCAAGGCCAGGGGGCGGCGGTGGATGCCGCCGTCTGGGCCCGCCTGACCCGGGGCATCAGCTATGTCCAGGGCGATTTTCTCGACGACTCCACCTATGCCGAACTGGCGGCGCGGATTGCTGCCAGCGGCACCGGCAACGCGGTGTTCTACCTGGCCACCGCACCGCGCTTCTTCAGTGAAGTGGTGCGCCGCCTGGGCAGTGCCGGGTTGCTGGAGGAGGGGCCGCAGGCTTTTCGCCGGGTGGTGATCGAAAAACCCTTCGGCTCCGACCTGCAGACCGCCGAAGCCCTCAACGGCTGCCTGCTCAGGGTCATGAGCGAGAAGCAGATCTATCGCATCGACCATTACCTGGGCAAGGAAACGGTCCAGAACATCCTGGTCAGCCGTTTTTCCAACAGCCTGTTCGAGGCATTCTGGAACAACCATTACATCGACCACGTGCAGATCACCGCGGCGGAAACCGTCGGCGTGGAAACCCGTGGCAGCTTTTATGAACACACCGGTGCCCTGCGGGACATGGTGCCCAACCACCTGTTCCAGCTGCTGGCGATGGTGGCCATGGAGCCGCCCGCAGCCTTTGGCGCCGATGCAGTACGTGGCGAAAAGGCCAAGGTGGTGGGGGCTATCCGCCCCTGGTCCGTGGAAGAGGCCCGGGCCAACTCGGTGCGCGGCCAGTACAGCGCCGGTGAAGTGGCCGGCAAGGCCCTGGCGGGCTACCGCGAGGAAGCCAACGTGGCGCCGGACAGCAGCACCGAAACCTACGTTGCGCTGAAGGTGATGATCGACAACTGGCGCTGGGTCGGGGTGCCGTTCTACCTGCGCACCGGCAAGCGCATGAGTGTGCGCGACACCGAGATCGTCATCTGCTTCAAGCCGGCGCCCTATGCACAGTTCCGCGATACCGAGGTCGAGCGCCTGTTGCCGACTTACCTGCGGATCCAGATCCAGCCCAACGAAGGCATGTGGTTCGACCTGCTGGCGAAAAAGCCCGGGCCGAGCCTGGACATGGCCAACATCGAGCTGGGTTTTGCCTACCGCGACTTTTTCGAGATGCAGCCCTCCACCGGCTACGAAACCCTGATCTACGACTGTCTGATCGGCGACCAGACCCTGTTCCAGCGCGCCGACAACATCGAGAACGGCTGGCGCGCGGTGCAACCCTTCCTCGATGCCTGGCAACAGGACGCCAGCTTGCAGAGCTACCCGGCGGGCGTGGATGGCCCGGCAGCCGGGGATGAACTGCTGGCCCGGGATGGCCGCGTATGGCGACCTCTGGGGTGAGTGGCGTGCAGGCGCGGCCTATCGAGTTCCTCCTCAGTGACATGGACGGCACCCTGTTGCGCCCCGACCACAGCCTCAGCCCCCGCACCCTGGATGCGGTCCGTGCGCTGCGCGAGGCCGGGGTGGCCTTCAGCCTGGCCACCGGACGGCCGCCGCGGGCCATGCTGCAGCAGATCGAGGCCCTGGGCGTCGACCTGCCCACTGCCGGCTTCAACGGCGGCAGTATCGTCAAGCCCGATGGCAGTTTCCTGGCTCGTCACCATGTTCCGGTGGAAGCGGCGGTCACCGCCTTGCTGCTGTTCGAACCCTGCCCACAGGTCGAGACCTGGGTGTTTGCCGACAACGAATGGCTGCTGCGCAACCTGGACGGTGCCCTGATGCCCCTGGAGCGCCAGGCGCTGGGTTACGCCCCCAAGGTGGTGGACAGCTTCGAGGAATACCTGCCGCGCATCGACAAGATCGTCGCCGCCAGCAGCGATCACCGCTTGCTGGTGCAGTTGGAGGCCCGCCTGCAGGCCGCCACTGCAGGGCAGGCCCAGGCGTCCCGTTCCCAACCCAGGTTCCTCGATCTCACTGCCTTGCAGGCGGACAAGGGGCAGGCCCTGGTGACCCTGGCCGAATACCTGGGGGTGCCGCTGGAGCGCACCGCGGCCCTGGGCGATGGCGGCAACGACCCGGCGATGTTCCAGCGTGCCGGCCTGTCGATTGCCATGGGCCAGGCGGAAGAACAGGTCAAGCGCCAGGCTGATGTGATCACCGGCAGCAACCTGGAAGACGGCGCCGCCGAAGCCATCGAGCGCTATATCCTCATGCGTTGAGGGCCGTGGCCCGGCATCGCGCCGGGCCACGGCCCCCAGTCCTGCACCCATTGCGCCCCATCTGCAGTCCCGGGGCGCCCCAAGCAGCGGTTACAACCAGTAGCTCACCGCGTACCAGCCCAGCAGCCCCATCACCACGGTGTAGGGCAGGGCCATCCACACCATCCGTCCGTAGGACAGGCGTACCAGCGGCGCAATCGCCGAGGTCAGCAGGAACAGGAAGGCCGCTTGGCCGTTGGGCGTGGCCACGCTCGGCAGGTTGGTACCGGTATTGATGGCGATCGCCAGGGTTTCGAAGTGCTCGCGGCTCATCTGCCCGGAGATGAAGGCCTGTTTCACTTCGGTGATGTAGATGGTGGCCACGAACACGTTGTCGCTGATGGCCGAGAGCAGGCCATTGGCAATGAACAGCATGCCCGGCTGCTGGTCCGCCGGCAGCGCCAGCACCCACTGGATCAGCGGGGTGAACAGCTGCTGCTGGTGAATCACCGCCACCACCGCAAAGAACACCACCAGCAGGGCGGTGAAAGGCATGGCCTCCTTGAACGCGTTGCCCAGGCGGTGCTCGTCGGTGATCCCGGTAAAGGCGGTGATCAGTACGATCACCAGCAGGCCGATCAGCCCGACCTCGGCCACATGCAGGGCCAGGGCGACGATCAGGATCAGTGCCGCCAGCCCCTGCACCAGCAGGGCCGCGCGCTGGCGCGAGGTGCGCTGGGCATCGTCCTCGGCGGCGTAGTTGGCCAGCACCTGGCGCACGTTGTCCGGCAGCAGGGTGCCGTAGCCGAACCAGCGCAGCTTCTCCAGCAGTACGCAGGTCACCAGGCCAGCCGCCAGGACCGGCATCGAAACCGGTGCCACCTTGCTGAAGAAATCGGCGAAGTGCCAGCCCATTTCATGGCCGATCAGCAGGTTCTGCGGTTCCCCCACCAGGGTGCACACACCGCCCAGGGCGGTGCCCACGGCGCCATGCATCAGCAGGCTGCGCAGGAAGGCGCGGAACTGCTCCAGGTCGTCATGATGCAGGGCAGGCAACTGTTGGTCGTCGGCGAAGGCGCTGTCCTGGCGCGGGTCATTGCCGGACGCCACCCGGTGATACACCGAATAGAAGCCTACCGCGGCGCTGATGATCACCGCGGTGACGGTCAGGGCGTCGAGAAAGGCCGAGAGGAAGGCCGAGAGAAAGCAGAACAGCAGGCCCAGCAGCGCCTTGGAGCGCACCCCCAGCAGCAGCCGGGAGAACAGGTAGAGCAGCAACTCCTTCATGAAATAGATGCCGGCCACCATGAACATCAGCAGCAGGATCACCGGGAAGTTGTGCACCAGCTCGTCATACAGCGCCTGGGGCGTGGTCATGCCCAGCACCAGTGCCTGTACCAGCAGCAGGCCGCCGGGCATCAAGGGGTAGCACTTGAGGGCCATGGCCAGGGTGAAGATGAATTCGATCACCAGGCACCAGCCGGCGGCGGCCGGGCTGACAGCGAAGAACAGCAGAGGGTTGAGCAACAGGAACGCGACAATGCTTGCCTTGTACCAGCGGGGTGATTGGCCGAGAAAATTGTGGGCGAACGCCTGGGCCATTGAACCGGACATTGGCGGCTCCTTGTAGTGAGAAGCGCGCAACTTGCCCCATGGCGGATTGAGAATCAAGAATTGATGAAATCTTTTGCGACAAACTTCGCCAGCGCCCCAGCGGCCGCCAGTGCACAACCTTCCGTAGGAACCGGCTTGCCGACGAAGAGGCCCTTGAGCCCTGCGCAGCCTTCAACAGCGCCTTCGCTGGCAAGCCAGCTCCTACGGGGAGCTGGCGGCGCAAAACTGTTGTAGGAGCCGGCTTGCCGGCGAAGAGGGCCTCGAGCCTTGCGCAGCCTTCAACGGTTTCACTCAGTACGCTTGGCCACCAGGGTCAGGATGTCGTAGCTGGCCACCACCTCGCCCAGCTGGTTGCTGACTTCCACATCCCAGGCCACCACTCCTTGCGGCGTGCCCTGGGGGCTGAGCTTGCCCTGGTCGATCTTGCGCTTGCAGGTCAGGCGCGCCTGCAGGGTGTCGCCAATGCCCACCGGGGTGATGAAGCGCAGGGTGTCCAGGCCGTAGTTGGCCAGCACCGGGCCGGGGCCCGGGGAAACGAACAGCCCGGCCGCCGCCGACAGCACGAAATAGCCATGGGCGATGCGCTTGCCGAACTGCGACGCCTTGGCGGCAATGTCGTCGAAATGCATGTAGAAGTGGTCCCCGGACAGGCAGCCGAAGTTCACCAGGTCGGCCTCGGTCACGGTGCGCCGGTGGGTCAGCAGGAATTCGCCGATCCGCAGGTCCTGGAAGTGCCGGCGGAAGGGGTGGACCTCGGTTTCGATCACCTGGGCACCGCGCACGTACTCACCGGTTACCGCCGTCAGCATGCTTGGCGAGCCCTGGATCGCCGCCCGTTGCAGGTAATGCTTGACCGCCCGCAGGCCCCCCAGCTCTTCGCCACCCCCGGCGCGGCCCGGGCCGCCATGCTTGAGCTGTGGCAGGGGCGAGCCGTGGCCGGTGGATTCGCCAGCACAGTGGCGGTCCAGCACCAGCAAGCGACCGTGCCAGGCCGCAGCCCGGGGAATGACCTGGGCGGCAATGGCCGGGCTCTTGGTGACCAGGCTGGCCACCAGGCTGCCCTTGCCGCGAGAGGCCAGCTCCAGTGCCTGGTCCAGGTCGTCATAGGCCATCAGGGTGCTGACCGGGCCAAAGGCCTCGATATCGTGGGCGCCGCCCTCGGCCATGGGATCGCGCGCCAGCAACAGGGTCGGGGCGAAGAACGCGCCCTGGCTGACGTTTGCGCCTCGGGGCTCGAAGCCGTCCCGGGCGCCGAACAGCAGGTCGCTGCTGTGCAGCAGGCTTTGCAGGCGCTCGGCCACGTCCCGCTGCTGTTCATGGGAGGCCAGGGCGCCCATGCGCACGCCTTCCACCGCCGGGTCGCCCACCACCACCTTTGACAGGCGTTCACGCAATTTTGTGGCCACCGCATCCAGCTGCTTGGCGGGGACGATGGCACGGCGGATGGCGGTGCATTTCTGTCCGGCCTTGACCGTCATTTCCCGGGCCACCTCCTTGATGAACAGCTCGAACTCCTCATCGTCCGGGCTTACGTCCGGGGCCAGGATCGCGCAGTTCAGCGAGTCGGCCTCGGCATTGAACGGCACCGAGTGGCGGATCAGGTTGGGGTTGGCCCGCAGCTTGCCGGCAGTGCTGGCAGAGCCGGTGAAGGTCACCAGGTCCTGGCCTTGCAGGTGATCCAACAGGTCGCCGGTGCCACCTATCACCAGTTGCAGGCTGCCTTCGGGCAGCAGCCCGGATTCATGCATCAGCCGCACCGCGGCCTCGGTCAGGTAACTGGTGGCGCTGGCCGGCTTGACGATGCAGGGCATGCCGGCGAGGAAGCACGGGGCGAATTTTTCCAGCATGCCCCAGATCGGAAAGTTGAAGGCATTGATGTGCACCGCCACGCCACCCCGGGGCACCAGGATGTGGCTGCCGGCAAAGCTGCCGAGTTTGCTCAGGGATTGCGCCGGGCCTTCGTGCAACAGGTTGCCCGACGGTAGTTCCCGGGCGCCGAGGCCGGCGTAGCTGAACAGGGTGCTGTTGCCGCCCTCGATATCGATCCAGCTGTCGGCCCGCGTCGCGCCGCTGTGATGGGACAGGGCATAGAGCTGCTCCTTGCGCTCGCTCAGATACAGCGCCAGGGCCTTGAGGCGCTGGGCCCGCTGCTGGAAATCCAGGGCCAGCAAGGCCTTGCCGCCCTGATGGCGACCAAAGGCCAGGGCCTCGGCGAAGTCCGGGGCCTCCTCGTGGGTGTGCGCCACTTCATGCCCATCGATGGCGCTGCGCAGTGACTGGGCCGGATGCTGGCCGAACCAGCGGCCGGCGATGAAGCTTTGCAGGGTAGGAGCCTGTGGCATGGGGATTCCTCCAGAGGGTGAACCGGGTTCGAGCGCGGCAGCCCGCGCTCATGGATGGGGTCAGTGATGAGTGGCGCCGGATGCGCCAATGCCGGTCATGGAACGGATGAACTGCGCCAGGTAGCGCCCGCGCTCCAGTTCGGCCCGGGGCGAGCGGTCGCTGACGGAGAAGGCCCAGGCACAGAAGAACGCCAGGCTCATGGAAAACAGCGCCGGGTTGGCATAGGGAAACAGCGCCTGGGGGTGATGCAGCACATTGACCCAGACCGCCGGGCTGAGCATCAGCAGCACAATCGCCGAGACCAGGCCAGCCAGGCTGCCGCCCACCGCGCCGCGAGTGGTGAGGCCTTTCCAGAACATGGAAAGAAACAGCACCGGGAAATTCACCGAAGCGGCGATGGCCAGCACCAGCCCCGAGAGAAAGGCAATGTTCTGCGATTCGAACAACAGCCCCAGCAGCACCGCCAGCACCCCGATGCACAGGGTGGCGATCCGCGAGACGCGCATTTCCTGCCGGGTGCTGGCCTTGCCCTTGCGCAGCACGCAGGCGTACAGGTCGTGGGAGACCGCCGAGGCGCCGGACAGCGCCAGCCCGGCCACCACCGCCAGGATGGTGGCGAAGGCCACGGCCGAGATGAAGCCCAGGAACAGGTTGCCGCCCACCGCCTGGGCCAGGTGCACGGCAACCATGTTGGCGCCGCCGATGATCGCGCCGCCGGCTTCGCGGTACTGGGGCTCGGTACCGACCATGACGATGGCGCCGAAGCCGACAATGATCAGCAGCAGGTAGAAGTAGCCGATGAAACCGGTGGCGTAGAACACGCTCTTGCGCGCTTCCCGGGCATCGCTGACGGTGAAGAAGCGCATGAGGATGTGCGGCAGGCCGGCGGTGCCGAACATCATGCCCAGCCCCAGGGAAATGGCATCGATGGGGTTCGACAGCAACCCACCCGGGGCCATGATCGCGCTGCCCTTGGCGTGCACCGCGCTGGCCTGGGCGAACAGCGCTTCGCTGCTGAAGCCGAAGTGCTTGAGCACCATGAAGGCCATGAAGCTGGTGCCCGAGAGCAGCATCAGCGCCTTGATGATCTGTACCCAGGTGGTGGCCAGCATGCCGCCGAAGGTCACGTAGCAGACCATCAGCAGGCCCACCAGCATCACCGCATAGAGGTAGCTGATGCCGAACAGCAGCTCGATCAGCTTGCCGGCGCCGACCATCTGCGCCACCAGGTACATCAGCGCCACGCTCAGGGTGCCGAAGGCCGAGGTCAGGCGCACCGGCGTCTGGGCCAGGCGATAGGACACCACGTCGGCGAAGGTGTACTTGCCCAGGTTGCGCAGGCGTTCGGCGATCAGGAACAGGATGATCGGCCAGCCGGCCAGCACCCCCAGGGCGTACAACAGACCGTCGTAGCCATTGAGGAACATCATTGCCGAGATGCCGAGGAAGGACGCCGCGGAAATCATGTCGCCGGCGATCGCCAGGCCATTCTGCATGCCGCTCATGCCGCCACCGGCGGTATAGAAGTCGCTGGCGGAGCGGGTGCGCCGGGCGACCCAGCGGGTGATGCCGAGGGTCATCAGGACAAACACCAGGAACATGCCGATGGCGTTCCAGTTCAATGGCCGCGCCGGCGTGTCGGCCGCCAGGGCCAGGTCGGTGGCCAGCAGGCAGGGCAGCAGGAATAGAGCGAGCAGGCGCTTCATGGCTGGCACTCGCGCTTGAGCTTGTCGTTCAGCGGGTCCAGCAGGCGGTTGCTGCGGTAGACGTAGAAGCCGGTGAGGGCAAAGGCCAGGCCGATCATAGCCACGCCCACCGGCATGCCGACGCTGGTGGCTCCGCCGGCCAACGAGCGCCCCAGCAGCCCGGGGTGGAAAGCCACCAGCAGTACGAAGCCGTAGTAGGCCAGGAGCATGATCAGGGTCAGCGACCAGTAGAGGCGCTGCTTGCTCCGCACCAGTTGGATGAAGTCCGGATGGCGGGTGATGCGGGCGATCTGTTGTGGGGTCATGGCGCGTTCTCTTGTTTTTGTTGTTGGTGGCACGTGAAGGCGCTGCGCGGCCTTTCGCAGCTTCGCTGGGGCTCGGCAGCGGCTACGGGCGGCTGCGGGGAGCGCCGGAGTCAGAGCTGGTCGAAGTCCAGTACCACCTTGTCGCTGAGCGGGAACGATTGGCAGGAGAGGACGTAGCCGGCCGCGACTTCGTAGTCTTCCAGGGCGTGGTTGCTGTCCATTTCCACTTCGCCTTCGATGACCTTGCATTTGCAGGTGGAGCAGACTCCGGCCTTGCACGAGTAGGGCAGTTCGGCGCCCTGGGCGTTGCCGGCGTCGAGAATGCTCTGGCTGTTGCGCGGCAGGTCGAAGGCCAGGGCGCGGCCGTCGCTGATGACGGTGACCCGGCTGTGACGGGCATCCAGGGCGCTGGCGGTTTCCCGGGCCTGGCGCTTGTGCCCGTCGCTGCCGGCGTGGAACAGCTCGAAGTGGATGCGCTCGGCCGGCATGCCGGCAGCCTTGAGGCTGTCGCGCACGGTTTCGGTCATGGCCTGGGGGCCGCAGATGAACGCGGCCTCCAGTTGCTGGACGTCGAGCCAGCGGGAAAACAGCTGCTGGCACTTGTCCTGGTCGATGCGCCCGTTGTACAGGTCGATGTCCTGCCGTTCGCGGCTGAACACGAACATCAGGTTCAGCCGCTGCAGGTAGCGGTTCTTCAGGTCCTCAAGCTGTTCGCGAAACAGCGCCGAGTTGCTGGAGCGGTTGCCGTAGAGCAGGGTGACCCGGCTGTGGGGCTCGGTTTGCAGGGTGCTCTTGATGATCGACAGGATCGGTGTGATGCCGCTGCCGGCCGCCACCGCCAGGTAATGGCCGCGCCGCGCCGGGTCCAGCTCCACATGGAAACGCCCGGCCGGGGGCATCACGTCCAGGCTGTGGCCGGGCTGCAATCGTTCATTGGCGAAGGCCGAGAAACGCCCGCCGGCCACGCGCTTGACCGCTATGCGCAGTTCACCGTCGTTGACCCCGGTGCAGATCGAATAGGAGCGGCGCACTTCCTCGCCTTCAAGCTCGGTGCGCAGCACCAAGTGCTGGCCCTGGGTGAAGTGGAACTGCTGCTGCAGGTGCGGGGGAACCTCGAAGGCGATGGACACCGCGTCGCGGGTTTCATTGCGCAGGTCCTTGATGGTGAGGCGGTGGAACTGGCTCATGGTGGTTCTCCACTGCGGCGCCGGGCCGCTCAGATGCACTTGAAGTAGTCGAAGGGTTCCAGGCAATCACGGCAGCGATACAGGGCCTTGCAGGCGGTGGAGCCGAACTCGCTGAGGCGCTCGCTGTGGGCGCTGCCGCATTGCGGGCAGAGCACCTGGGGCGTTTCTCCCAGCAGGCTGCGCTTGCTGCTGCCCGAGGGCGGTGCAATGCCGTAGGCCTGCAGACGCTGGCGCCCGCGCTCGGTGATCCAGTCGGTGGTCCAGGCCGGGGTCAGCTGGCGCAGCAGCCTGGGTGCCTTGAAGCCGGCGCGCTCCAGGGCCTGGCGGATGTCGCTTTCGATCACCTCGGTGGCCGGGCAGCCGGAGTAGGTCGGGGTGACCGCCACCTGCAGGTGCCCCTGGTGCCAGTCGAGGTGGCGCACGATGCCCAGGTCGAGCACGCTGACCACCGGCACTTCCGGGTCCATGACCCGGTCGAGGGTGGCCCAGGCGGTGTCCAGGTCCCCGGGCAACGGGTCGCGTGCCCCCAGGTCGCTGCCGATCAGCTCACCAGACCGCATCGGGATAGGCTCGCGGCAGTGATTGCATCTGGGCCAGCAGCAGGCCCAGGTGTTCGGTATGCAGGCCTTTTCGCGCATCCAGGTAGAAGTGGCTGGGCGCTTCGGGCACAGGCAGGGTGGCCCGGGCGAACACCGCGGCGACCCTGTCCTGCCAGGCGGTGGCGACCTGAGCCGGGTCTGCCAGCAGCCCGGCCTGGTGCAACGCGTTCTCCGCAGGATCGGTGGCGATCAGTTCCCCGGTAAAGCGCCACAGCCGCGGCAGGGCCTGGAGCATGCGCCGGTGGCTTTCCTCGGTGCCATCCCCCAGGCGCTCGACCCATTCGCTGGAGCGACGCAGGTGGTAGGTGACTTCCTTGAACGCCTTGGCGGCGACCCCGGCGATGCGTGGATCGCTGGACAGGCACAGGCCACGAAGGGTTTCCAGGTGCCAGGCGTCGTAGAAGAACTGCTTGAGCATGGTCACCGCGAAGTCGCCATTGGGTTGTTCCACCAGCAGCAGGTTGCGGTAGGCGCGTTCGTCGCGGCGAAAGGCCAGATGGTCGGCATCCCGCCCGTCCGCCAGCAGTTCGGCGGCATAGTCCAGCCAGTTGCGGGCCTGGCCCACCAGGTCGAGACCGACGTTCATCAGTGCCAGTTCTTCTTCCAGGGCCGGGGCCCGACCGCACCATTCGCACAGGCGCTGGCCCTGGACCAGGGCACTGTCGCCCAGGCGCAGCAGATGGTTGAGCAGATCGTTTGCAGGGTTCATGGCCGGCCTCACATGTGTCCGACTTCGGGGGGCAACTGGTAGAAGCTGGCGTGGCGGTAGACCTTGTCGTCCGCCGGGTCGAACAGCGGCTCCTTTTCGTCCGGCGAGGAGGCGACGATCTGCGCCGACGGCACCACCCACAGGCTCACGCCTTCGCTGCGCCGGGTGTAGAGGTCGCGGGCGTTGGCCATGGCCATCGGGGCATCGGCGGCGTGCACGCTGCCGACATGCTTGTGGTTGAGGCCGTGCTTGCTGCGCACGAAAACCTCGTAGAGGGTCCATTCAGACATTGCAGTGACTCCACATCAGGGCTGGAGGGCCATTGCCCCTGGGGGCAATGGCCGGGGGTGAACGGGCTCTCAGGCGGCGTCGCGAGCGGCCTTCCGGGCGGCGTGGGCCACGGCGGCAGCCCGCACCCAGGCGCCGTCCTCGATGGCCTGGCGGCGGGTGTCCAGGCGTTCCTGGTTGCACGGGCCGTTGCCCTTGAGCACTTCGTAGAATTCTTCCCACTGGATTTCGCCAAAGTCGTAATGGCCGCGCTCGGCGTTCCACGCAAGCTCCGGGTCGGGGCAGGTGCAGCCCAGCAACTCCAGTTGCGGGATGGTCTGGTCGATGAAGCGCTGGCGCAGTTCGTCGTTGCTCTGGCGCTTGATCTTCCAGGCCATGGACTGGGCACTGTTGGGGGAGTGTTCGTCGCTGGGGCCGAACATCATCAGGGCCGGCCACCAGAGACGGTTGATGGCGTCCTGGACCATGTCCCGCTGCGCCTGGTTGCCCTCGCGCATCATGGTCAGGAGGATTTCGTAGCCCTGGCGCTGGTGGAAGCTCTCTTCCTTGCAGATGCGCACCATGGCCCGGGAGTAGGGGCCGTAGGAGGTGCGTTGCAGCACCACCTGGTTGACGATGGCCGCGCCATCCACCAGCCAGCCGACGGCGCCCATGTCGGCCCAGTTCAGGGTCGGGTAGTTGAAGATGCTCGAATACTTGGCCTTGCCGCTGTGCAGCCGGGCCACTTCTTCGTCGCGGTCGGCCCCCAGGGTTTCCATGGCGCTGTACAGGTACAGGCCGTGGCCGGCTTCGTCCTGGATCTTGGCCATCAGTTGCAGCTTGCGCTTGAAGGTCGGGGCACGGGTGACCCAGTTGCCTTCGGGCAGCATGCCGACGATTTCCGAATGGGCGTGCTGGGAGATCTGCCGGATCAGGGTCTGGCGGTAGGCCTCGGGCATCCAGTTCTTGGCTTCGATCTTGATCTCGTCGTCGATCCTTTGCTGGAAGCTGCGTTCCTGTTCGGACATCTCGGCCAGTGGCGTGACGCGCTTGACCCCCGTTTCTACCAGCTGTGCGTACATGTGGCGTCTCCCGGTGTGAAGGTGTGGCTGGGTATGGGAATGTTTATATGTGATACGCAAATTAATATCAAACATAAAATAACGTGTCATGTTTGATTTTGGTATCGCATTGCGCCCCTGGGCCTTTGCCAAGGCAAAAAAAAGCCCCGCATCAGCGGGGCTTCCAGGAAGGATGGATTAGCGGTTGCGTTTGTCGATTACTCGGCAGGCCTTGCCTTCGGAGCGCTTGATGCTGAATGCCGGCTGCAAAACGATACGCGAGCTGATACCGATATGGGTCTTTATGTGGCGGCTGAGATCGCCGCAGAGGGCCCGCTGCTGCTCGTCCCCCAGTTGCTGGTGCTCAGGCTTGAGCTCGACGTGGATATCAACGCTGTCGAGGTTGCCGTGGCGGTACAGGTGGATCTCGTAGCAGGGGGCCAGTTGCCCGACCTTCAGCACCTGTTCTTCGACCTGGGTGGGGAACACGTTGACCCCGCGGATGATCAGCATGTCGTCGCTGCGCCCGGTGATCTTGTCGATGCGCCGCATGGGCCGCGCCGTGCCCGGCAACAGCCGGGTCAGGTCGCGGGTGCGATAGCGGATCATCGGCAGCGCTTCCTTGGTCAGGGAGGTGAGCACCAGCTCGCCCAGTTCGCCATCGGCCAGTACCTGGCCGGTGATCGGGTCGATGATTTCCGGGTAGAAGTGATCCTCCCAGAGGGTAGGGCCGTCGCGGGTCTGCGCGCATTCCATGGCCACCCCGGGGCCGATGATTTCCGACAGCCCGTAGATGTCCAGGGCAGTGATGCCCAGGCGCTGTTCGATGGCACTGCGCAGTTCGTCAGTCCAGGGTTCGGCACCGAAGATTCCCAGGCGCAGCGCCAGCTGGTGCGGGTCCAGGCCCTGGCGCTCGATCTCGTCGGCGATGTTGAGCATGTAGGAGGGGGTGACCATGATGATGTCCGGCTGGAAATCTTTGATCAGTTGCACCTGCTTCTCGGTCTGGCCGCCGGACATGGGAATCACCGTGCAGCCCAGGCGTTCGGCGCCGTAGTGCGCCCCCAGGCCGCCGGTGAACAGGCCGTAGCCGTAGGAAATATGCACCTTGTCCCCGGGCCGGCCGCCGGCGGCGCGGATCGAGCGCGCCACCACCTGCGCCCAGGTGTCGATGTCATTGCGGGTGTAGCCGACCACCGTGGGCTTGCCGGTGGTGCCGCTGGAGGCGTGCAGGCGTACCACCTGGTCCATGGGCACGGCGAACATGCCATAGGGGTAGTGGTCGCGCAGATCGGCCTTGGTCGTGAAGGGCAGGTGCGCCAGGTCTTCCAGGCGCTTGATGTCCTGGGGGTGCACCCCGAGCTGGTCGAAGCGCTGGCGATACAGCGGGACCCTGTCGTAGGCGTGGTTCAGGCTCCAACGCAGGCGTTCCAGCTGGTGCTGGCGCAGGTGGTCGATGCTGGCGGTTTCCATCGGGTCCAGCAGCGCGTCGGGCACGGTTCCGGCAATCGGCATGTTCATGGTGTCACTCGAATTGTTGTTGTCTTGTAGCCCGCCGGCGGGCGGGCTCTGAGTGCATGCCCCGGGGCGCAGGCGAGCCCCGGGGGAGTCTTTTTACTGTGCTTGCAGCCGCTCGCTGATCAGCGCGATGCCCGGGTCGACACCGATGCACATGGTGCACAGCGCGTAGCGGCCCCGGCGCTGCGAATGAGGATACGGACGGCATCGATGAGCAGTGGGTCATTCATGGGAGGTCTCCTGTGTCAGCACCGGGCCGTGCACTTGGTAGGATTTGCCTTGGAGCAGGGCGATGAGCCGGCCCTGCTGGTTTTCCACGCGCACCGCGTAGTGGCCGGTGCGGCCGCCGCGGTTCTGTTCATGGCAGTCGGCGGTCAGGGTGTCGCCCAACTGCGCCGGGGCGATGTACTCGATGCTGCAACCCAGGGCCACCGTGGCCCGGTCATGGCTGTTGCAGGCAATGGCGAAGGCCGAGTCGGCGAGGGTGAAGATCAGGCCGCCGTGGCAGGTGCCGTGGCCCTGCAGCATGTCGGCCCGCACGCTCATGCCCAGGCGCGCCGCACCGGGCGCCACCGACAACAGGCGCATGCCCAGGGCGTTGCTTGCCGGGTCACGTTCGAACAGGGTCCGGGCGCAGCGCCGGGCCAGTTCCATGGCGTCATGTTCAGTCATGCAGGGGCCTCCTTGGAGTCGCCGTGGTCAGCAGCCCTTGAACACGGGGCTGCGTTTATCCATGAAGGCGCTGACGCCTTCGCGGTAGTCGTCGCTGCACCCGGCCAGGCGTTGCAGGTCGCGCTCCAGGTCCAGTTGCTCATCGAAGCTGTTGTGCAGGCTGGCATTGAGGCTGCGCTTGATCAGGCCCAGGCCGTAGGTGGGTTGGGTAGCCAGGTGCCGGGCCAGGCTCAGGGCCTGGTCCCGCAGTTGGGCATCATCCACGCACTGGTAGATCAGGCCCCACTGCTCGGCCTGTTCGGCACTCAGGCGGTTGCCGAGCAGGGCCAGGGCCTTGGCCCGGGCCATGCCCACCAGGCGCGGCAGCAGCCAGGTACCGCCGGAATCGGGAACCAGCCCGAGCTTGCAGAAGGCCTGGATAAAGCTTGCCGAGCGTGCGGCCAGGACCAGATCGCAGGCCAGGGGCAGGTTGGCCCCGGCCCCGGCGGCCACCCCGTTGACCGCGCAGATCACCGGCAGCGGCAGGTCCCGCAGGGCCCGCACCAGGGGGTTGTAGAAGGTTTCGATGGAGGCCCCCAGGTCCGGCGCGGCGCCGCCGGGTGACACGGTGCGCTCGCCCAGGTCCTGCCCGGCACAGAAGCCCCGGCCTTCCCCGGTCAGCAGCAGGACCCGCACCTGCGGGTCATTGCGCACCAGGTCCAGGGCTGCCTGAACCTCGCGGTGCATCGTCGGGTTGAAGCTGTTGAGCTGTTCGGGGCGGTTGAGGCTGAGAAGGGCCACGCCCTCGCTGATGGAGAACAGGATGGTGGTGAAGTTCATGGGCGGGGCGCTCTGTGCTGGGCGATCAGGCGAACACCGCCGACAGGCGTGGAGGCAAGGCGTTGAGGCATGGTGAATGTCCTCGGGGTGGCCGGTGGTCGGCTCGATTGTCGGGTCGGCTGGTTGGCCGGTTTTCGTCGAGTATATCGCCAATGCGATACATAAAAACAATATTGACTTGAATTTAATGTGTCTTGATTTTGAGTGTCGGTCCAGCTTTTTTTGTAACCCCAGGCTCACGACAAAAGCCTCCAGGCTGCCTAAGGCGTTGATAATTACGGGGCTGACAAGTCTTTGTGGAGCAGCCAGGCTGGCTGATTGCGGCGGCGCCGGTCTTGTGCGTGGCCAATAATCTGATACAAACTGCCATCCGCAGTTCATCGTATTTCCTGCTTTCAGATGACGTGTTCTTCAAGGAACCTCTCCATGACCTGTTACAGCCTCGATGGATTGACCCCGGTGGTCGACCCCAGCGCTTATGTGCACCCTTCAGCGGTGCTGATTGGTGATGTGATTGTCGGCGCCCATTGTTACGTCGGGCCGTTGGCCAGCTTGCGGGGCGATTTTGGGCGGATCGTTCTGGAGGAGGGGGCAAACCTGCAGGATACGTGTGTGATGCATGGTTTTCCCGACAGCGATACGGTGGTCGAGCGCAACGGCCATATAGGTCATGGCGCTGTCCTGCATGGCTGTCGAATTGGCGCAGACGCCCTGGTGGGCATGAATGCGGTGGTGATGGACAACGCGCATATCGCGCCCCGGTGCATCGTTTCCGCGGCAGCCTTCGTCAAGGCCGGCTTCGAGTGTGCGCCACAGTCGCTGATCATGGGCACGCCGGCCCGGGTCAGCCGCCCGCTCAGTGATGCGGAGCTGGCCTGGAAGCAGGCGGGGACCCGCGAATACCAACAGCTGGCCAGGCGTTGCCTGGCGCAGATGCGGCCTTGCGAGCCGCTGCGGGAGGCAGAGCCCGGACGCCCGCGAATCGGCAACAGTGCGCTGCGCCCCAAGGCTCGCCCATGAACCTGCCCGGGCGTTATAGCTGCCTGAAACCCGCTATATTCCTTCCTTTTTTACCGGTACATCCATGTCGTCCCTAGCGCCACTGAACCACCTGATCAAACGTTTCCAGGAGCAGACTCCGATCCGCGCCAGTTCGCTGATCATCACCCTGTACGGCGATGCCATCGAGCCCCACGGCGGCACGGTGTGGCTGGGCAGCCTGATTCAGTTGCTGGAGCCCATGGGGATCAACGAGCGCTTGATCCGCACCTCGATCTTCCGCCTGAGCAAAGAGGGCTGGCTGAGCGCTGAAAAGGTCGGCCGGCGCAGTTACTACAGCCTGACCCTGACCGGACGCCGGCGCTTCGACAAGGCCTTCAAGCGTGTGTACAGCGCCGGAGTACCGGCCTGGGACGGCGCCTGGTGCCTGGTGATGCTCTCGCAACTGTCTGTCGAGTTGCGCAAGCAGGTGCGCGAAGAGCTGGAATGGCAGGGGTTCGGCGCCATGTCGCCGGTACTGCTGGCCTGCCCGCGCACTGATCGGGCCGATATCAACGCCACCCTGGCGGAGCTTGGTGCCCAGGAAGACACCATCGTCTTCGAGACCACGCCCCAGGACGTCCTGGGTTCCAGGGCCCTGCGCCTGCAAGTGCGGGAAAGCTGGAACATCGATGAACTGGCAGCCCACTACAGCGAGTTCATCCAGCTGTTCCGCCCGCTCTGGCAGGCCCTGCGCGAGCAGGAGCAATTGCAGCCCCAGGATTGCTTCCTGGCCCGGCTGCTGCTGATTCATGAGTACCGCAAGCTGCTGCTGCGCGATCCGCAACTGCCCGACGAACTGCTGCCCGGGGATTGGGAAGGCCGCGCGGCGCGCCAGTTGTGTCGCAACATCTATCGCCTGATCCAGGCCCGGGCCGAAGAATGGCTGGCCACTGCCCTGGAGAACGCCGATGGCCCGCTGCCAGATGTCGGCGAAAGCTACTACCGGCGTTTTGGCGGGCTGGTCTAGCCCGCCCATCCACGGGGTGCCAGCTGCGATGCCCGAGGCCAAGGGGGCGGCCCCGGGCGTTGCAGCCCGGGTTTATCACGGCCCGGATGTTAAATAGTCATTGACCTGCGAATTTGTCCTGATCTAGGGTCGCGAACGTATTCAATGCAACTAAGCAGAGAATGTTTCAGCGCTATTGCAGTTGAATGACGTGCACTGCAAGTTTGAAGATATTTGCAATATAGGGAGCATGGCCAGGTACAGGTATTCGGTCCTGCAGGGAAAGCAGACAGATAAAGGAATTATCGATGAAGTGGATTCGCAACCTGGCTACAAAGTTCGGCCTGGCCATGATGTTGGTTATTTGGGGCAAGTTGGCTATTGCTTCGCAACTGGTTCCGGCATTTGGGCTGGCCAATGATCAATATGCCAAGTCTCCGGGGCCCTATGCAGTCAGCACCAATGCTGTTCTGAGTGATTGCCGTGGGTTGTTGGGGGTATTGGCGCGGATCATGCTGTTGGATAACAGCCTGCAATGCAATCAGTCCTTTCCTTACGGATTCTCCAATCCGATCTCCACCAGTGTCTATTACCCGTCCAATATCAAGCAATTGGACAAGTTGCCAGTGGTCAACTTTGTTGGTGGCATTCTTTCCAACCAGGGGCAGTACACAGATCTGCTGCGGCTGTGGGCGAGCTACGGCTTCATCGTGATCATCTCATCGGACTTCATCAACACCGCCCCCACCATGCATGTGCTCGGCGCCCTGGAACTGAGCAAGCTCAACCAGGACCCGACCTCGCCACTGTTCGGCAAGGTCGACCTGTCGCGCACCATTGTGGCGGGGCATTCGGCGGGAGGAGGCGCATCGATTCTATCGGCAAGCCTCTTGCCAGAGACCTTGAAGGGCATCGACCCGCAGTTGCGCTATATCGGCTCGCTGCCGATCGAACCCGGGCCGATCGGCCTTGGCTCCACGGTAAAGACACCGACCCTGGTGCTCACCGGCGCAGCGGACGTAGTGGTCCCGGCCTGGGCCTGGCCAAGGCTGTGGCAGGGCGGGCTGATCAAGGCCGTGCCGGGCTGGAGCGCAACCGCCCATAACGCCACCCATTTCAGCCCGGTCAGAAGCGTCAGGGAAGATGAGTTTGCCGGTATTACCACGGCCTGGATCTTATATATCGGCAAGAATGACCCGGCCGCCAAAGAATACTTCGTCGGTGAAGATTACAAACTGGCCCGAGATCCGCAGTTCATTCGCCTGCTATTCAACCCGCTGCGGGTCCAGCGCAATGAAGTAGCCGATAGCCTTCAATAGCACTGTGCTTTCTCCGGTAAAACGGATACAGCCCTGGGAATGTGCGAAGCCTGTTTTCTGGCCCATTCAATAGTGCATTTCGCCAGCGTAAAGTTAAGGCGCCGGCGAAATGTACCGGGCGTTTCTTGAACTCGGGTGTTTTATTCATGAAATATTCTTCCTGCGTTACCTGGCAATGCGTTATTGCCGAACTGGCAAGGTAGGGCAGTGCCGGGTAGTTGTACGCTTCATGAACCAACTGCAATGGCAATGTCACTGCATTGTTATTTGCGCCCAATACCTTGGGGGCAGCGTTATATATCGCGCTGCAACCATAAGGACTCAATAACCCATGCCCAGTCTTACACGCAGGAAGCTCTTGCAAGCGGCCGCCATCGGTACTTTCTTTTCCTCATTGCCGGCATCCATCCGCCAGGCCCTGGCGATACCGGCGAACAACCGGACCGGGACCATCAAGGACGTCGAGCACGTGGTGATCCTGATGCAGGAAAACCGTTCGTTCGACCACTACTTCGGCACCTTTCCCGGGGTACGCGGCTTCAGTGACCGCTTCACCATCCCCCAGACCGGTCAACGGGAAGTGTGGGAGCAACAGGGCAAGGGCCGGCTGGTGATGCCTTATCACCTGGACAGCAGCAAGGGCAACGCCCAGCGCGTCAGCGGCACCCCGCATTCCTGGGCGGACGCCCACTCGGCCTGGGGCGAGGGGCGTATCAGCGCCTGGCCGACCTACAAGACCAATACCTCCATGGGCTACTACCGCGAGCAGGAACTGCCTTTCCAGTTCGCCCTGGCCAACACCTTCACCCTGTGTGACGCCTACCACTGCTCGGTGCACGCCGGCACCAACCCCAACCGGCTGTTCCTCTGGACTGGCAGCAATGGCGCGAGCGCAGCCAAGGTGGCGGCGGTGGTCAACGAATGGGACGGCCCGGGGCCGGTGAATGTCGGCTACAGCTGGAAGACCTACCCCGAGCGCCTGGAAGAGCAGGGCGTGAGCTGGAAGGTGTACCAGCACCTGCCGGACAACTTCGGCGACAACCCGCTGGCGGGGTTCCGGCAGTACCGGGCCGCCAGCGTGCAGGTCGGCAACCCGGCCCAGCCGCCGAAGGATTTCAATGCCTTCGTGCCCTACAGCGACGGGCTCAACGCCGTGGCGCCGCTGTACAAGGGCAATGGCAACACCCTGCCGGCCAGCAGCGGCAGCAACCTGGAGACCATCATTGGCGGGTTTCGCAACGACGTGCAGGCCGGCAAGCTGCCCCAGGTCAGCTGGATTGTCGCGCCGGCAGCCTATTCCGAGCATCCCGGGCCTTCGAGCCCGGTGCAGGGCGGCTGGTTCACCCAGGAAATTCTCCTGGCCTTGACCAGCAACCCCGAGGTCTGGAGCAAGACGGTACTGCTGGTGACCTACGATGAAAACGACGGCTTCTTCGACCATATGCCGTCGCCCTCGGCGCCTTCGCGGCGCAAGGACGGCAGCTTTGCCGGCAAGTCCACCCTGGGTTTCGACAGCGAACTGTTCACCCACCCGGCCCCGGCGGGCTCGACCCAGCAACCCTTGCCCGATGGCGGCGTATACGGGCCGGGGCCGCGAGTGCCGATGCTGGTGCTGTCGCCCTGGAGCCGTGGTGGCTGGGTCAACTCGCAAGTGTTCGACCATACCTCGGTGCTGCAATTTCTCGAGAAACGCTTTGGCGTGCGAGAGCCGAACATCAGCGCCTGGCGGCGAGCAGTCTGCGGCGACCTGACCTCGGCGTTCAACTTTGCCGACCCCAACCATGAAACCCTTCCCGCGCTGCAGACCACTACCCGCCAGGCCGCCGACAGCCTGCGCCAGCGCCAGGAGAAACTGCTGCCGGTACCGCTGCCCTCGGCCGGCCAGCAACTGGCGCCGCAGCAGCAGCGCCTGGCCCGGCCTTCCCGGGCCTTGCCCTATCGGCTGCATGTGGACAGCCAGGCCGATCCCAAGGCTCGCACCTTGTCGCTGAGCCTGCAGAACACTGGGGAGCAAGGGGCGGTATTGCATGTCTACGATGGCCTGCACCTGAGCGAGATTCCCCGCCGCTATACCGTGGAAGCCGGCAAGGCCCTGCAGGACAGCTGGCCGGTGGTGGAGCGCTATCAGCTCTGGGTCCTGGGCCCCAACGGGTTTCACCGCAGTTTCCACGGCGACCTGAAAACCCTGCAGCCCGAACTGCTGGTGACCACCAGCAACAGCCAGTTGCAACTGACCCTGAGCAATCCGGGGGAACACGGGGTGGTCATCAGTATCGATCGCTGCCCCTACACCCAGCAGGGCCCATGGACCTTGGCGGTACCGGCCCGGGGCGAGGTGCGCCAGGTGTTTGCCTGCGAGGGCAGTGGCGGCTGGTACGACCTGACGCTGCGCAGCGACGGCGGCTGGCTGCGCCGGATCGCCGGGCGCCTGGAAACCGGAGCACACAGCATCAGCGACCCCTTGATGGGCCGGGCATGAAGACCTTGGCAAAAACGGGGGCGCTTTCGAAGTGAAACCGGAAGCCGGGCTGGATAACGACAAGAGCAACTAATACCCGGAAGGTAGAAGTTGTAGAGGAGGGCAGGATAGATAGGGTGCTTAGTTGTTTGCTTTAAATAACGGATCACCCCTTCGGGTGATCCGTTAACAGCATCGCTTACTTGGGCATGGCCCAGGACTGCAAGGTATAACCGTCCTGGCTCAGTTCGGCGCGGGCCTGTTTGAGCAGGTCTTCCAGCTGGGCTGGATCGGAGTAGGCACTGCTGGGAATCTGGGTGTGGCCAATACGGGTGCTGGTGCGGTCGATGACGGTCAGGCTGAGTTCGCCATTACCGTCCTGTGGAGCCCAGGCCACGCATTGAAAAGGCTGGAATGCGCGGTCGGCGATCAAAAGTGCTTCGTTGATACGGAGCGGGGCGTTCATGGGGTCTTCTCTCTGTGTGCCCAATCAAATGATGTGCCGTCGGTTGGGCTTACCGTTCGGCTGGTCATTTGTACTGATGCACCGAGGTAGCACTCGGGTCACACTGAAAAACAAGTTTTTACAACTTTCGTGCATAGGCCTTGTGGCCGGGCCCTTAGTTGCGGGGGCTGGATAAAACAACTGCGACAATCAGTCGCTCGTGAACAGCTTGGAGTCCCACGTTAGTTCCTTTGGTAATCAGCGCTATAAGCAATTGATACATTCCACCGTCAAGTTCTTGCTAATGTTACAGCCAGGTTTTCCAAATCACTGTTTCTAATAACTTTTCCATACCCTGGCGCCAAGGAACAGTCATGCTCGAAGCCCCTGTGCAGCGCCGTTTGCTGGTGGTCGATCCCTGTGACGATTGCCATCGCCTGTTACCCGGTTTGCGCACCATTGGCTGGGATGTCGACAGCTGTGACCTGGAGTCCGCCCGCGAACGCTCCTGCGATGTCGGCCTGCTGCGCCTGCAGCCTTTTCACCTGGAGCGCCCGGAGGCGGTCAAGGACCTGATCAGCCGCAGCGGCACCGAGTGGATCGCAGTATTGAGCCAGGAAGTGCTGCGCCTGCAGAAGGTCGGGGATTTCGTCTGCGAGTGGTTTTTCGACTTCCACACCCTGCCGTTCGACGTGTCGCGGGTCCAGGTGACCCTCGGCCGGGCGTTCGGCATGGCGCGCCTGCGGGGCCAGGGCTCGATCCATGTGGACCAGCCCGAGCATGAGTTGCTGGGCAATAGCCGGCCGATCCGCGACTTGCGCAAGCTGCTGGGCAAACTGGCGCCCACCGAGTCGCCCGTGCTGATCCGAGGCGAAAGCGGCACCGGCAAGGAGCTGGTGGCGCGTACCCTGCATCGTCAGTCCCAGCGCCACGACAAACCCTTTGTCGCCATCAATTGCGGGGCGATTCCCGAACACCTGATCCAGTCCGAACTGTTCGGGCACGAGAAGGGCGCCTTTACCGGCGCCCATCAACGCAAGGTCGGGCGCATCGAGGCGGCCCATGGCGGCACCTTGTTTCTTGACGAGATCGGCGACCTGCCGCTGGAACTGCAGGCCAATCTGCTGCGCTTCCTGCAGGAAAAGCACATCGAACGGGTAGGGGGCAGCCAGCCGATTCCGGTGGATGTGCGGGTTCTGGCGGCCACCCACGTCGATCTGGAAGCGGCCATTACCAGCGGGCGCTTCCGTGAGGACCTCTACTACCGCCTGAATGTGCTGCAAGTGATCACCGCGCCGTTGCGCGAGCGCCATGGCGACCTGGGCATGCTGGCCAGCCATTTTGCCCACTTCTATAGCCAGGAAACCGGGCGCCGGCCCCGCAGTTTCAGCGAGGATGCCCTGGTGGCCATGGGCAAGCATGATTGGCCGGGCAATGTCCGCGAACTGGCCAACCGGGTGCGTCGCGGCCTGGTGCTGGCCGAGGGGCGGCAGATCCAGGCCAGCGACCTGGGCCTGCTCAGCCTGCAGGCCCAGGACCTGCCCATGGGCACCCTCGAAGACTACAAGCACCGCGCCGAGCGCCAGGCCCTGTGCGACGTGTTGAACCGGCACAGCGACAACCTCAGCGTGGCGGCGCGGGTCCTGGGGATCTCGCGCCCGACCTTCTACCGTTTGCTGCACAAGCACCAGATCCGCTAGGGCGGAGAGAAACGCCAAGGCCCGCTGCGATTGGGGAATCGCAGCGGGCCTTGGCGTCTTTGCCGGTGGGTCAGAAGTAGTAGGGGAATTTCAGGCTGAAGGTGAAGGCCGGAGCATCCTCGGTCATGCCGATGGACAGGTTGGGTACGATGGTCAGGTTGTCGGAGGCGGCAATCGTCATGCCGACGTTGAAGTAGCCGGCGTTGGCATCGCTGGAGACCACCGACTGCCAGTCGCCACCGTCCTGCTTGAGCTTGCTTTTACGCTGCACCAGGTCGGAAACCGAGAAGGACATACTCATCTTCTCGTTGAGCGCAAAGGCGACACCGGCGCCGATCTGGAAGCTGTCGCCCAGGCGCACCTTGCCGGGGGTCTTGCTGCCCACTGTCGAGCTGATGTCATCGAAGGACTCTTCCAGGTTGTGGGTATAGGCCAGAGTCCCGAACAGCACGGCCGGATCGAAGGTCTTGACCAGGGAGATCCCGGGGGTGACCGACCAGACGCCGTTACCGGTGGGCAGGCTTTCAGGCACATAGAGGTTGTTGTTGGCAGAGGACTGCACCAGCTTGATGCCGAATGGGTCCTTGCCGGTAGGGGCTTTGACGCGCAAGGTTGCCACCGCGTCGGGCCAGAACTCGGACTCGTCGAGGAACTTGTAGGCCACGCCGAAGTTCACGTCCCCAATGTCGGGTCGCGGGTGACCGACTCTTCGGTGGTCTGGGTGCCTGAGCCGCCGCCACCGCCGGATTGGAAGGTGGATTCGCGATAGACCACGGGTGCGTTGATATCGAATTGCCAGCGGTTGTTGAGGTTGTAGCGCGCGGTCAGGTCGAGGGTCCAGGTATCGGACTTGATCCGGTCCAGGTTGATGTTGCCGAGAAAGATCGAATCCAGCGCCAGGAAGCCGTTGACTGTCAGTTGGCGGGCATCGTAGCGGGCATAGGTCAAGCCGGTCTCGACGCTGAACTTGCCGCCGCCAAAGAAACCACTGGCCTCGTCGTAGAGGTTGCTGACGCTTTGTGCCGGTTCCGAATCATCCTTGAGGGACTGGCCATAGGAAGCGCCTCCTGCAGCGCCTCCGGAAGCGGCACCGGCTCCAGTACCGGCGACCTGTTGATTGCCTTTCAGGTCAGCAGGTGATTTGGCCAGGCGCTTGGGAGGCGGAGCCGCCGGTTGATCCTCCACTTGGCGAACCCGTTGTTCCAGCACCGCGAGGGCCTTCTGCTGCACTTCGTAACGTTGCTTGAGTTCCAGAAGCTCTCGTTTCAGGGTCTCTACATCGGCGTCCGGCGCCGCTTGTACCAGCGCCGCCGGGAATAGAGTGCTTAAACAGACTATTGCGCGCAGTGAAACCGATCGATACATGAAATAAACCGTCCCTTGTGAACCCCAATGGTCGAGAATCAGCGTAGTTCAAGATCAGAATTTGCGTAGAGCGTTGAGCGTACTCAAATTACAGTCCAAAGCACCGGTGCTGGGACCGTTGTTCCTGAGCACCACATTGAGCTGTGTCATGTTGTTCACCAGGTTGCTGTTACCCATCAACTGGGTGTTCTGCAGCAAATTGCCCTGGGCCACTTGCTGCAAGGCATTGCCCTGGTTGCCGCTGGCCTGAATGGCCATTTGGATGCCACCGTTGAGGGCCGACACCGCCACACTGCCGGCGGCGTTGCTGCCGGTGATGGTCTGGCCGCTGATCAATGCCTGCCCCACGCCGGCCGCCAGTGCCGGCGCCTGATTGGCTTCTGTGACATTGATATTGATGTTGTTGTAGGCCGAGTTGCCGTCGCCGGCGGCCCTTACGCTCTGGGTTACGCCCTGGCCGCTGGCCAGCCCTGCGCCGCCGATCACGTTGCCGGTCCCGGGCGGGGGCGTAGTGCCATTGCCGGCCTGGCTGATGGTGGAGACGTAGAATTGCGGTTTGATCGTGGCTTGCTGGATCTGCAGCGAAGTGGACGCGCCGATCAGGTCACCGCTGGCGTTGCGCCAGGTACTGCTCATGACAATGCCGAAGCTGATGATCCGCCCCGGCATGACGTAACGGCCCCGCAACTGCGACAGTTCCTGATCCTGGATGAGTTCGGGCTTGAAACCAGCATGTGCTGGAAGAGCTGCTGCCAGGCAGGCGGCGGCCAGCCAGTATGAAGTCTTCATCTGCTTGCTGCTCCCGGAGCATCCTGCCCCTTTATAGTGTTTGCGCTTCTAGAAGAAGTCGCTCTGGATGAAGCCGAAGTCCATCAAGTCCGCGTCCCTGACCGGGTAGAAGTTATCGAGCTTGTTCTTCGCGGTCAGTGGGGCTGGCGGGTCGAGCAAGGCGTTGGCCTTGTCGTAGCCAGGGCCGATGATGGCGAACACGATACCGTTCCAGCCTTTGACGAAGTCATCATGGGTGTAGCGCTTGTGGCCCAGCACTGGATCACCGATATAGACCCAGCCTTTCTGCGCCCGCTGCATCACCACGAAGTGCTTGTAGCCGCGAATCTCCATCAGTACCACCACCGGGATGGTCACCGCCTCGAGCTTGTCTGGCGGAATCCGGTAGCCCCGGGCGCGCATGCCGATGCTTTCCACGTAGCGCTTCATGTCGAGCATGGAGAACCCCTGGGTACGCACCAGGCCCTGATCCGAATTGACCAGCATGCCCTTGATGACGTGCTCCTCATCGACATCAAGCCAGTAGGCTTGACGCAGAATGGTCGCCAGTGCGGCGGCACCGCAGCTGAAGTCGGTCTTCTGTTCGACGATGTCGCTGAACTTGCGCTCGCGCACGCTCTGCACCTGTTTGAAGATCAGGTTGCCACCGGGCAGGCCGGCCACCGCCATCTGTGCGGCCTGGACGGGGGCGCAGAGGCACAGCAGGAGAGAGAGGATCGCAGTACGCATGATCGTTACGCCTTGGTCGGACTGTGGAAAAGCCCCGTTTCCGGGGCTTTCGTTACGATCGCGATTACATGCAGGCTTTGCAGCCAGCGGCGATGGACAGCGAGTTGCTTTGTTGGTTGCCCACACCGGCCGAGACGTTGGCGCCGCCGTTGCCGGAGAAGCCGTTCATCGAGTTGGTCATGCTGGCGTTGTTGACCACTGGGTTTTTCCAGCCGTCTTTGGTCAGCACTTGCTGGGTCCAGTAGCCAGCCAGTTCGATGGTGCCTTGTTCTTTGAAGGTGAATTTTTGATCGTCGTTGCCGTGGCCTTTGTTGTCGCCATAGCCATGGCCGCTGCCATGATCGTCGCCACCTTCGATTTTGCCGCTGCCGGTGCCTTTGTAGGTGCCAGAGGCTACGAAGCCGCCAGTGAGGGTGTCTTTTTTGTAGGCCTGGACACCTTTGTTGTCTACGACCAGGTTGGTCGATTGCTGGTTGGCCGAAGCAGCGGCAGTGGCTACGCGGCCACCGGAAACGGCAATGGCCAGGTTGTTTTTCTGTTGGTTGAAGTCGCCGGCGGTCACGTTGATGCCGATGTTGCCGGAACCGTTGTTGCCGGAGTTGTTGAGCACGGCGTTGTTCTGAGTCGAGGAGTTTTTCACGTAGTTGTTGTTGTTGACCTGGGTGGCGCTGGAAGCGGCCACGGCACTGCCGAAGATGAAGCTTTCGTCAGCGGTTGCCAGGGCAGCGGCATTGTCTTGTTGGTTGCCGTCGCCGGCGGCGACGTTGGCACCCATGTTGCCGTTGGAGTTGTTCAGGGAGTTGTCGGCCTTGGCGTTGTTGTTGGTGCCCTGGTTTTTCACTACGTTGGTGTTGCTGTTCTGCACATCGATGACTGCGGCACCGGCTCCAGCGGTGATTTGCAGCAGAGTGCTGAGGTCCGGACCTTGATCGTGATCGCCATGGCCGTTGCCATGACCGCCGTTGTTACCATGATCGTTACCACCTGCCTGAGCAGCCATTGCCATGACGGCGGCCAGTGCGAAAACCAGTGGTTTGAGAGCCATTGTAGGTTTCATGGTGTTTCTCCGGTGCTTATTAGTTGGTTAAGTGTTGGTACTTTCTAATTGCACTACGAGGGGTCAATCTGCGACCCGGATGCTCAGGGTGTTAGCCATTCGGTTCCCCACCCCGGCACTCTGGTTCACCTGAATCACTCCACGGCTGCCGGTGAAGGCCTGGTCGCTGGTAACGACCTGGCGGCTGCCTTGTTGAGTGCCAGTTGCTCCTGAGTCTGGTAACAGCGCCACGTTCTGTTGCGACAGGGCGCTGTCGTCAATGCTTTGCGGATTGGCACTGATGCTGATCCGCAGGGCATTGGCCATCTGGTTGTTGGCCCCGGCCGACTGGTTCACGCCCAGTGCGCCGTTGCCGTTGCTGAAAGAGTCGCCGCCGATGGTGCTGCTGGCGTTGACCGCGCGGCTGGCGGCGGTGGTGATCTTCTGGGTCACGCTGGTGGTTGCTGTGGCGTTGGTGCCGATGGCAATGGCCCGTACGTTGGTCTGTTGCTGCTGGTCGCCGGCGGCCTGGTTGACGTTGAAGTTGCCGGTATAGCCTGCGCCGGAGTTCTGGATGTTCGAGGTAGCGGTGACTGGGCTGGCCGAGTCGGCCATGGCCCCGGTGCAGGTCAGCAAGGCGAGGAACAGCAGGGAGCGACTCATGTTATTGCCCTCCAATGTTGCTCAAGGGAGCCATGCCGGAGCTGATGCTGCGGTTGATCGAGTTGGAGATGCTGGCGCCCGCACCGCCGCCATGGCCGGCGGACATGCCGGGCAGGCCGTTGTTGTTGGTCAGCACATTCATGCCGGGTACACCGGCGCTGCCGGACAGCACCGTGCCGCGGACCAGCGCTCCGGTCTTGATTCCGGCAAAGTCGCCATCGCTCATTTCATTACTGGTCATCTGATTGACCAGGACCGACGGGTTGGTGTTGACCTCGACGGGGTTGGGATCTTTTTGCAAAGGTGCGCGGCCGATGGGCTGCGCCTGGACGGTGCGCTGGATGATGATTTCGCCATTCCCCGCAGCGATCACCGGAAGGCTGTACACCGCGCTGACGGCGCAGCCGATCAGCAGTAGGCGGGTGAAACTTTTATTCAGCGTCCCCACGGCGGTATTCCTTCTTCTCAGTGCTGGCCCTAGCCGGCGTTGCGAGGAAGAGAGCAGAAGCCGTGCCGCTTTTTGTTTCTTTTTAAGATTCAACGGCTTGCGAACGCTGCGGGGCGTCGGCTTTCGGGACTGTTTCAGGGATGAGACACCTACCCCCGACGGCCATTGGCCATAACCGGGGCAACGCTCTGGAACAGGGGTTGCTGCGGGGGTGTATCAGGGGCTTAACAGTTTGCCCGGCCGTGGGCGCCACCGCGGAAAATGGCGGCCTGATGGCCGGGCAGGTGTTTCAGGGATGGACACTTGTGGCCCTGCGGCACTGCACCGATCACGCTTGCAGCAGTTGCCGGACCTGCTCGAAGGCCTGTTGCCGGCGGGCTTGCCAGTCGCCGCCAATGATGCGGTACGGCTGGCGGTGTTGCTCCAGCCAATGGCGGGTAGCCTCGAAGAACGCCAGGCGTTCTGCCAGTTGTGGCTGGCAGCGCTGGCCATCGTCGCTCCAGGCCACATCTTCCGGCGACAGCAGCAGGTGCAGGTCGTAGTGGCGGGCCAGCAGTTGGGGTTCCAGCCACGGCGGGCAGTCGCCGAACAGGGTCTGGCTCCAGAGTTGGTTGCTTAACAGGTGGGTATCGAGAATCAGCAGTCCAGGTTGCTGGGCGCGGGCCTGATCTTCCCAGGCGAGCTGGCCCCGGGCGATCTCGGGAATGTCCGCCAGGCAGGTGTCGCGGCCCTGTTGCTCGATGAAGTGGCGCACGTATTCGCCCACCTGGATGCCACCGAAGTGGGCTTGCAGCTCGCTCGCCAGCCAGCTCTTGCCGCTGGATTCGGGGCCGGTCAGTACCAGGACCTTCACGACTGCAGGGCCGGGTCGGCGCGCCAGGCTCGCCAGCCCTGGACGGCCAGCAGGGTGAAAAGGGCATACAGCGCCGCCGTCAGGTAGAGCTCCTTGTAGACGAACAGCCCGACGAAAATCACGTCCACGGCAATCCACAGCGGCCAGCATTGCACGCGCTTCTGCGCCATCCACCACTGCGCCACCAGGCTGAAGGCGGTCAAGGCGGCGTCCAGCCAGGGCTGCGCGGCGTCGGTCCAGTGGGCCATGGCAGCCCCCAGCAGCAGGCTGCCCATTGCGCCCAGGGCCAGCCCCTGTAGCAGTCCGCTGGACTGCAACTGGCTGACCGGCCGCCCCTGGTGCTGTTCGCCGCCCCGGGTCCACTGCCACCAGCCATAGAGCTGCAGCACCGCGTAGACCACCTGCAGGAGCATGTCGGAATAGAGCTTGACCTCGTAGAAGATCCAGCTGTACAGCAGCACCATGACCAGGCCGATGGGCCAGCACCAGGGGTTCTGTTTGACCGTCAGCCAGACGGCGATCACGCCGAGGGCGGCGGCAAACAGTTCAAGCCCGGACATGGCGGTTCCTTGGGGAAATGGAGGAGGGGGGCGATTGTACCCAGAGTCGGCCCTGGGCGTCAGTCCGGGGCCTTGGGTTCAGCGAGGGGTCAGACGCGGAACTGGCGCAACAGGCCGTTGAGCTGCTCCGACAGCTCCTTGAGGTGGCGGCTGGCGGCGCTGGAGTGCTGGGCCGCCAGGGCCGTGCCCTGGGACAGGCCGGCTGCCTGGCCGACGTTGTGGTTGATGTCTTCCACCACATGGGCCTGTTCCAGGGTGGCGCTGGCAATCGTCGCGTTCAGGCCGTTGAGGTTGCGCAGTGCCTGGCCGATGGCGTTGAGGCTGGCGCCGGCCAGCCCGGCCTGCTCGATGGTCAGTTGCGAGGCTCGGCTGCTATCGCCGATGACCTTGACCGCCGCTTCGGAGTGGTTTTGCAGGCGCTCGATCATGCCCTGGATTTCCGCGGTGGACTGCTGGGTACGCTGGGCCAGCAGGCGCACTTCGTCGGCCACCACGGCAAAGCCGCGCCCTTGCTCCCCAGCCCGGGCCGCCTCGATGGCAGCGTTCAGGGCCAGCAGGTTGGTCTGTTCGGCAATCGAGCGGATCACCTCCAGCACCGTGCCGATCTGGGTGCTTTCCGCCGCCAGGGTGCGGATCACTTCCACCGCCTGGTCGATGGTCATAGAAAGCTGGTCGATCTGCTGCAAGCTGCCGTCGATGTTGACCTGGCCCTGCTGGGCCTGGGCCTCGGCCTCGCGCACCTCGGAGGCGGCGTGCTCGGCGTTGCGGGCTACATCCTGGACTGCGCTGGTGACCTGGCTGATAGCGGCCGCCACCTGCTCCATCTGTTGGGATTGCTGCTGGCTGCGCTCCTGGGCGTCGTTGGCGTTGCTACCCAGTTCGCTGGAGGACTGTTCCAGGGCTGCGGCGCTGGATTGCAGCTGCATCACCACACCGCGCAACTTGGCGGTAAAGCCGTTGAAGTGCCGGGCCAGTTCGGTGACCTCGTCCTGGCCGTGGGTGTCGAGGCTGCGGGTCAGGTCGCTTTCGCCGCTGGCGATGTTGGCCATGGCGTGCACCGTTTCGCGCAGCGGGCTGACAATGCTGCGCACGATCAGCACCACCAGGGCGGCCATCAGCAGGGCAATCACCAGGCCGATGGAGGAGGCGCGCAGTACCTGGGCGTAGAACTCGTCCTGCAGGTCGTCGATATAGACTCCGGAGCCGATGATCCAGCCCCAGGGCTGGAACAGCTGGATGTAGGAGGTCTTCTGGACCGGTTGCTCGGCGCCGGGCTTGGGCCAGCGGTAGTCCACCATGCCGCCGCCCTTGGCCTTGGCCAGGGTCACCATCTCGTTGAACACCTCGAAACCGTCCGGGTCCTTGACCGCGGCCAGGTTCTGCCCGTCGAGCTTGGGGTTGGCCGGGTGCATGATCATCACCGGCGTCAGGTCGTTGATCCAGAAGTAGTCATTCTGGTTGTAGCGCAGCCCGCGAATCACCTGCAGCGCCTGCTTCTGCGCCTGCTCGCGGGTCAGGCTGCCGGCGGCTTCCAGGCCCTGGTAGTAATTCAGTACGCCGGCGGCGGTCTGCACCACGTGCTGGGTCTTCTGCGCCTTGGCCAGGTACAGGTCCCCATGAATCTGCTTGAGCATCATCACGCCCAGGGTCACCAGGGTCAGCACCGCCACGATCAGGATCAGCCACAGGCGCTGACTGATGGACATCTTGCGTAAGCTATTCATCATCCGGTCACTCCAGATTCTTGTTCTTGTCATAAAAGGCCCGGAGCATCCAAGCACGCTGGCCTTCCAACGCCAACCCTACGGAAGTCCAATAACATCGCGGCGTGTTTTGCGCCTGTCTGTTAGGATTTCGGCGCCTTTGCCGAAAACCTGAACCTTTCTGAACTTTTCACATAATTTTCATGGGCTTGTGTTGATCTTACGAGCGCCGATTTCTCGGCTACGCTCGACGCAGCAAATGCTTTGACCAATTAAAAAGAGGCATGCCACGAGCATCGCCTCATGGGGGAATTGATGGATCTTTGGACCGCCGCACAGGCATTGATACTCGGGATTGTCGAAGGCCTGACCGAGTTTTTACCCATCAGCAGCACCGGACACCAGATCATTGTGGCCGACTTGCTCGACTTTGGCGGCGAGCGGGCGATGGCCTTCAACATCATTATCCAGTTGGGGGCGATCCTTGCGGTTGTCTGGGAATTTCGCCGCAAGATCCTCGATGTGGTGATCGGCCTGCCGACCCAGCCCAAGGCCCAGCGCTTCACGATCAACCTGTTGATCGCCTTCCTGCCGGCGGTGGTGCTGGGGGTGATCTTCGCCGACCTGATCCATGCCTACCTGTTCAACCCCATTACCGTGGCCACGGCCCTGGTGGTCGGCGGCCTCATCATGCTGTGGGCCGAGCGCCGGCAGCACCAGGTGCATGCCGAGACAGTGGACGACATCACCTGGAAGGACGCGCTCAAGGTCGGCTGCGCCCAGTGCCTGGCGATGATCCCGGGCACCTCGCGCTCGGGCTCCACCATCATCGGCGGTCTGCTGTTCGGCCTGTCGCGCAAGACCGCCACCGAGTTTTCGTTCTTCCTGGCCATGCCCACCATGGTCGGCGCCGCGGTGTATTCAGGCTACAAGTACCGCCATCTGTTCCAGCCCGATGACTTCCCGGTGTTCGCCATCGGCTTCGTCACCGCCTTTGTCTTCGCCATGATCGCGGTCAAGGGCCTGCTGAAGTTCATCGCCAGCCACAGCTACGCGGCCTTCGCCTGGTATCGCATTGCCTTCGGCCTGTTGATCCTGGCGACCTGGCAGTTCGGCTGGGTCGACTGGACGGCGGCCAAGCCATGAGTACGGCCCGGCGCCCGGCGCCCTCGGCCAGTGCCGCGCGGCTCCAGCATCCCAGGGCCAAGCTGCTGGCGTTCGTCCTGCTTTGCGGGTTGCCGCTGTTCGGTTCGCTGTCGCTGTGGTGGAAGGGGATTTCGCTCATTCCCCTGATCGCCTATGGCGCGGTCAGCCTGCTGGCCTTCCTGGTCTACTGGCACGACAAGCGCCGGGCCCAGGCCGAGGGCCGGCGCACCCCGGAGAACGTCCTGCATGCCCTGGAACTGGCCGGTGGCTGGCCCGGGGCCTTGCTGGCCCAGCAGCTGTTGCGCCACAAGACCCGCAAGGTCTCCTATCAGTTGGTGTTCTGGCTGATCGTGGCCTTGCACCAGGTGTTCTGGATCGACCGGCTGTTTCTGGAAAGCAGCCTGCTGAGCCTGTTCTAGAGCAGCAAACCCACCTGAACCCGCTTGGGCAGCTTGCTCACCACCAACTGGTGAGAGCGCTGCAGCAGCGCCTCTAGCTCCGAGGCGCCCAGGGGGTAGGGGGTGTTCATGATGATCCAGTGCGCCCGGGCCAGGTAGGGCGCCGGCGCAATGCCCGGGCGGTCGACATGGCCGAGAAACAGCTCCTGATCGACCTTGAAGGCCAGCGAGTCGCCCCGCAGGTGCTGCACGGCGAACATCTTGTTGCCGGCAATCGAGAACACCCGCACACCGCCCCACTTGTAGTCTTCCCGCGCACCCGGCAGGCCCAGGCAGAATTGCGCCACTTGCTCTTCATTCAAGGTTCGGGCTTTCACAGCAGTCGTTCTCCGCAGCGTTCGAAGGATTCACTCAGGTGCTCGATCCAGGCGCGCACGGCCGGCATCACACCCCGGCGGTGAGGATACACGGCCTGCAGCCAGCCGCCGGGCAATGACCATTGCGGCAGCATCTGCACCAACTGGCCGCTGGCCAGTTCCTCCTCGCAATACAGCATGGGCAGCACAGTGCAGCCCTGGCCAGCGAGGGCACAGGCACGGCGCACGATGAAGTCGTCGATGCCCAGGCGTGCCTCCAGGGCCAGGTCGCAGGCCTGGCCTTGCTGGTCCAGCAGGCGCAGGTGCACCAGGCGGTCGGCCTCCAGGGCGCCGAGAATCGGCACGCGCCGCAGGTCTTCCGGATGCTCCACCGGGTATTGCCGGAGGAAGTCTGGGGTCGCCACGATCGCCGTCTGGGCCCGGCGCAGGCGCCGGGTCACCAGCAGCGGGTCTTCGTCGCCCAGCTCGCGCACCCGCAGGGCGACGTCCACACCCTCGTTGATCAGGTCGACACGGCGGTTGAGCAGGAGCATTTCCAGCTGCACCTGGGGGTACTTCTCCAGAAAGCTGCTGACCAGCGGTGTCAGCAGTTCGTGGGCCAGGCCCACCGGGCTCGACACCCGCAGGCGCCCGCGGGGTTCGCTGGCCATGCTGGCCACGGCTTCGTCGGCCATCTCCGCTTCCAGCAGCATGGCCTGGCAGTGACGCAGGTAACGCTCGCCCACGGCAGTCAGGCTCAGTTGCCGGGTGGTGCGTTGCAGCAGCCGGGCGTTGAGGCGTTCTTCAAGCTCGGCGATACGCCGTGACAGCCGCGATTTGGGAATGCCCAGCAGGCGTCCGGCGGCGGCGAAGCCACCGGCTTCCACCACCTTGGCGAAGTAATAGAGGTCGTTGAGGTCTTGCATGATGGTTTTTCGCTCGACTGTCCTGCTGGTGGGACGAACTATCGCATTTATGCCGGCTAATCAGCTATTGGTTTCATCTGTAGGATTGCCCACATCCGATCGCCCAGTGGCGGTCCTCACTTGGAGATCCCAGATGAAACTCTTGCATATCGATTCCAGCATTCTTGGTGACAACTCGGCCTCCCGTCAGCTCAGCCACAGCGTGGTCGAGGCCTGGAAAGCCGCTCATCCGGCCACCGTGGTGACCTACCGCGACCTGGCCAATGACGCCATCAGCCACTTCTCCGCCGCCACCCTGGTGGCTGCCGGTACCGCCGCGGAGCTGCGTGACGCCGCGCAGAAGCATGAGGCCCTGCTCAGCGCTCAGGCCCTGGCCGAATTCAAGGCTGCCGATACCGTAGTAGTCGCCGCGCCGATGTACAACTTCACCATTCCCACCCAACTCAAGGCCTGGATCGACCGCATCGCCGTGGCTGGCGAGACCTTTCGCTACACCGAAGCCGGCCCGCAAGGCCTGTGCGGCGGCAAGAAAGTGATTGTGGTGTCCACTTCCGGCGGCCTGCACGTGGGCCAGGCCACTGGCGTGGCTCACGAGGACTACCTGAAAGTGCTGTTCGGCTTCTTCGGCATCACCGATGTCGAATTCGTTCGCGCCCATGGCCTGGCCTACGGCGAGGAAGTACGCAGCAAAGCCATGAGCGACGCCCAGGCGCAGATCAGCCAGCAACTCTTCGCTGCCGCGTAAGGCTTGTGTAAAGAGCCTTTGCTGCACGGCAAGGGCCACTAAACTCTGTATTCTGCTCACCGCATGAAGTGGGCAGGGTGCGGAGTTTTTTTATTGTGGTGTTCAGGGTTTCTGGCCCGGGTTATGCAATACACGGAGCAAGGCTCCCGGCTTGTGCATCCCTGGCTACGGCGTGGTACAGCTGCAAGGCCTTGGCGGCAAGGGATGGCAGGGGAGAACGGCTTTCTCGATCCGGCGGCAAAGGTGGGCGTGCGATGAAACGTCTTTGTGCAATGTTACTGATCTGCCTGCTCAGCAGCCTGCTTTCGGTGCAGGCCGCCCCTGGGCCGCATCCGCACTGGAGCGTGGGCTTTCACGAGATGAGTTTTCTCGACCCCCTGGACCGGCAACCGATGCGCGCCATCGCCTTCTACCCATCCACCGGTATCGAGCACGGCAGCCAGCTTGAGGGCTATCAGATCGCGGCTTCGCGGGATGCCAAGATCGCCATCGGCCGCTTCCCGATGCTGATGCTGTCCCACGGTAACACTGGCACCCCTCTGGCCCTGCATGACCTGGCCACCTCTCTGGCACGCAAGGGCTTTGTCGTGGTGGCGGTGATTCACCCCGGCGACAACTCCAAGGACCACAGCCGTCTGGGTACCCTGAGCAATCTGTACGGACGGCCGATCCAGATTTCCGAAGCCATCACCGCAACCCTCGGCGACCCGATGCTGTCGCCCTTCGTCAATGCCGACCAGGTGGGGGTGATCGGCTATTCCGCCGGTGGCGAGACTGCGTTGATTCTCTCCGGCGCCACGCCGGACCTGGACCGCTTGCGGCGCTACTGCCAGGAGCGCCCCAATGACCGGGATGCCTGCAACACCCAGGGCGAACTGATCGTCGACCGCGACGACCTGCAACCGGTGGCCGACCCCCGGGTGCATGCCTTGATGCTGCTGGCCCCCCTGAGCCTCAAGTTCGGCCGCCAGACCCTGGCCGGGGTGCATGTGCCGGTGCTGCTCTACAGTGGTGATGGCGACCAGTTGGTGGCGCTGGACAAGAACGCCGCGGCCCTGGCGCGCAAACTGCCGGTGGCCCCGGACTTCAAGCTGCTGGCCGGCGCCGGGCATTTCGTGTTCATGGCGCCTTGTTCCGCACAGCAGATGGCCGCGATGCCGGCGCTGTGCACCGATGCCGACGGCGTCGACCGTGAAGACATCCACCGCAACCTGATTCTCGAAGCCGGCAACTTCTTCGCCCATACCCTGGGCCGGCCAAGCCGGGCCGGGATGCAGACCGCCGATCAATGACTCAGGCGCCGGCCCGGCGCTTGAGCATCAGGGTCAGGCCCAGGCCGGTCAGCGAGAGCAGGGCGGCGCAGAAGAAAATCCACGAATACCCCAGGTTCAACGCCACCGCGCCCATCAACGGCCCGGCGATGGCCAGTGCCAGGTCGAAAAACACCGCATAGGCGCTCAAACCTGCGCCACGGCTGCTGTTGGGCACTTGCTTGATGGCCTCCACTCCCAGGGCCGGGTACACCAGCGACAGGCCGAAGCCGGTCAACCCGGCCCCCACCAGGGCCCAGCCGGTGGAGGGCGCCAGCCACAGCAGGGCCAGGCCCAGGGTTTCCACGCACATGCAGGCGATGGCCGAACGAAAGCCGCCGAAACGGCTGATGCAGGAGATGAACAGCAGGCGCGAAAAGATAAAGCACACGCCGAACACCGTCAGGCAATAGGCCGCGCCGGTCCAGCCGCGGCTGAGGTAGAACAAGGTGATGAAGGTGGTCAGGGTGCCGTAGCCGATGGAGGCCAGGCTCAGGCTGGCGCCAAAGGGCGCAATGCGCCCGAACACGGCCCAGAACGGCAGGCGCTCGCCGCGAATCACCGGCACCGAAGGCTTGTTGCGGATCAGCAGCAACGCCAGGATCGCCAGGCTCGACAAGGCGATGCCGAGGCTGACGAAACCGTATTGCTGGACCATCAGCACCCCCAACGGTGCACCAATGGCGATAGCGCCGTAGGAGGCAATGCCATTCCAGGAGATAGACCGCGCGGTGTGCTCCGCGCCGACCTGGCCCATGCACCAACTGATGGTGCCGACCCCGATCAGGCCCTGGGCCACCCCCAGCAGCAGGCGCCCGCCCAGCAGCACGGCGAGGCTCAGCAGTGGCCACTGGACGAGCAGCACCGAAACCAGGGTCAGCACCCCGCTGAGCAGAATCCCCAGCAAGCCGTAGATGATCGAACGCTTGGTGCCCACGGTGTCCGACATGCGCCCGGCCATGGGCCGGCTGAGCAGGGTGGCCAGGTATTGCGCGCCAATGGTCAGCCCGGCGACCACCGCGCTGAAGCCCAGCTGTTCGTGGACATAACCTGGCAACACCGCGATCGGCAGGCCGATGCAAAGGAAGGCGATAAAGGTATAGAAGACGATGGAGACGATCTGCAGGGTGATCGCCATGGAGCTTTGAGCGGGCGTTTGTGGCTCGGGCATGAAGGCTCGTTCGCGGGCGGCGGTTAGAGGCCTGCATCATCGCGTGCCGTGAACATAAAAGAAAGCAGGCTAACTATCTATTCCCCGCACCCGGTAGGTGCTGGCAGGAGCGGTGCAAGTCTTGCGGGCCTGTTCGCCGGCAAGCCGGCTCCTACAGAGGCCTGTGGGTTCGTGCAGGAACTGGCTTGCCAGCGAAGGCGTCCGCCGGGTGATGCAAGGCTGGCGGGCCTTTTCGTCGGCAAGCCGGCACCTGCGAGCGAAGGGGGCATACAAAAAAGCCCCGTCACACTGGACGGGGCTTTTTTGTTGTCGCTTACCGCTTGCCGCTGTCTTTAGAACATCACGCCCTGGCTGCGCAGGTAGTCGTCGTAGGTGCCGCTGAAGTCGGTCACGCCGCTTGGGCTCAACTCGATGATGCGGGTGGCCAGGGACGATACGAACTCACGGTCGTGGCTGACGAAGATCAGGGTGCCCGGGTAGTTTTCCAGGGCCAGGTTCAGCGCCTCGATGGATTCCATGTCCAGGTGGTTGGTCGGTTCGTCCATCACCAGCACGTTGGGCTTTTGCAGGATCAGCTTGCCGAACAGCATGCGGCCTTGCTCACCACCGGAAATCACCTTCACCGACTTGAGGATCTCGTCGTTGGAGAACAGCATCCGGCCCAGGGTGCCGCGGATCATCTGTTCGCCCTGGGTCCACTGGCCCATCCAGTCGAACAGGCTGACGTCGTCTTCGAAGTCATGGGCGTGGTCCTGGGCGTAGTAGCCCAGCTCCGCGCTTTCGGTCCACTTCACTGTGCCGGCGTCCGGGGTCAGCTCGCCCACCAGGGTGCGCAGCAGAGTGGTCTTGCCGATGCCGTTGGGGCCGATGATCGCTACGCGCTCGCCGGCCTCGACGGTGAAGCTGAAGTTCTGGAACAGGGTCTTGCCGTCGAAACCCTTGGACATGCGCTCCAGGGTCACCGCCTGGCGGTGCAGTTTCTTGGTCTGTTCGAAGCGGATGAACGGGCTGACGCGGCTCGACGGCTTGACTTCGGCCAGCTGGATCTTGTCGATCTGCTTGGCCCGGGACGTGGCCTGCTTGGCTTTCGAGGCGTTGGCCGAGAAGCGGCTGACGAAGGTCTGCAGTTCGGCGATCTGCGCTTTCTTCTTGGCGTTGTCCGACAGCAGCTGCTCGCGGGACTGGGTCGCGGCGATCATGTATTCGTCGTAGTTGCCCGGGAACAGGCGCAGCTCGCCGTAGTCCAGGTCGGCCATGTGGGTGCAGACACTGTTGAGGAAGTGCCGGTCGTGGGAAATGATGATCATGGTGCTGTTACGCGCCGTGAGGATGTTTTCCAGCCAGCGGATGGTGTTGATGTCCAGGTGGTTGGTCGGTTCATCCAGCAGCAGCACTTCCGGATCGGAGAACAGCGCCTGGGCCAGCAGAACTCGCAGTTTCCAGCCTGGCGCGACTTCGGTCATCGGGCCGAAATGCTGTTCCAGGGGAATGCCCAGGCCCAGCAGCAGCTCACCGGCGCGGGACTCGGCGGTGTAGCCGTCCATCTCGGCGAATTCGGTTTCCAGCTCGGCCACGGCCATGCCGTCTTCTTCGGTCATTTCCGGCAGCGAGTAGATGCGATCGCGCTCGGCCTTGACCTTCCACAGCTCCTCGTGGCCCATGATCACGGTGTCGATCACGGTGAATTCTTCGTAGGCGAACTGGTCCTGGCGCAGCTTGCCCAGGCGCACGTTCGGTTCCAGCATGACCTGGCCGCCGGACGGCTCGAGGTCGCCACCGAGGATTTTCATGAAGGTCGACTTGCCGCAACCGTTGGCGCCGATCAGACCGTAGCGGTTGCCGCCGTTGAACTTGACCGAAACGTTCTCGAACAGCGGCTTGGCGCCGAACTGCATGGTGATGTTAGCTGTGGAGATCAATTACTTACCTACCAATGTTTTAGCGCCGACCTTAAATCCACAGGGCGCGATCTGGAGCCTTCCAGGTCGGACCGGTATGGGTGTGGAACTGAGCCAGCGGGCGTACGTCGAGCGCAACATTCCGGCCAAGAGGCCAGGTTGCTGAGCGAAGAGTGCGGGGTGCATGTTGAAATTTGCGCGCATTGTCGCATATGTAAACGAGCAGTTGTATGACACAGGGGCAGGGATTTTAGCGCGGGCAGCCGATGCTCAACCCCTGCCGGGCATGGCAGCCGCTTCCAGCAGGTCGTTCAGGAAGTGCTGCAATTGCGCCGCTGCCGCGGCCGGCGCGGCCTGGAGCAGGCAGTGGGGCGCCTCGATCTCCACCAGCCGGGCGTCGCTGCGCAGTTGCCGGACCAGGGCCGAAGCCGATGGGGGCACCAAGCGATCCTGGCGGGCCCGCAGGTACAGCAGCGGCACCCGGCTGGCAGCCAGGGCCTGGCGTACATCCACGGCGATCACCGCCTGCAACCGGGCCTGCAGTACCTGCGGCGCCACTTGGGCGATCGCCGCCGCCAGTGCCTGACGCAGTGCCGGGGTGGAAAAGCCGCCCAGCAGCAGGGCATCCATGGGCCAGAACGGCAGGCGCTGCACCGGCAGTACCTTGAGCAGGGGCTGCAAAGGCGCAAGGCGCGGGCGCGGATTGCGCACAAAGCTGCTGCACAGCACCAAGCCCATCAGCCCTTCGGGATTGCGGGCGGCCACGCTCACCGCCACCGGGCCGGAAAAGGACTCGCCCAGCAGGATGAATCGCCGGTTCGTTGGGAGTTGCGCCATCACCCGCTCCACCAGGGCCGGGTAGCCCAGGGGCTGATCGCCGGGATAATGCAAGACCTGTACCGGCCAATGCTGGCCAAAGGCCTGGAGCAGCGGCTCGAACAGGGTGCCGGTGCCATCCATGCCCGGCAGCAGCACCAGGGTTGGCGGGAGATTGGGGTCGATCAAGTCGGGAATCCTTGCCGAAGAGGAGAGGGCAGCGGCGCGCAGGATACCTCGGCAAGGCCCGGCAACACAGTCGCTTGCGGGTCGCTACCGGCACCGAGCGGCTTTTGTTGAGCTGAATCAACAGCCGGCGCAATACCCGCATCTTTCAACGAAAGGAGCGCAGCTTTTAACAAATATGAGTTAACCATTGGTTACAAACTGTGGCTAAAATGCCAGCCGACGGCCAGATGCCGAGGGTCGAACCTGCGACGAAGAGTGTCGCCGGTTACGCTTTTTTCAACTCAGACGCTGCAATTTGCCTTTGGCCTTCCGGGCTTTCAGAGGCGCAGCATGTTCTCTTCTGACGTGTGACGATTTCCGTGAAACTCATCATTGCCGCTGTATACGTTTTATCCATTGCGTACGTACACCTGCGGGGGCGCGTGCGCCATAAACTGGGCCGCCAGCTCAGTGATCACTCGACCTTCCTGGCGCCCATCAACTGCTTCCTCTATCTGTTCTCCAAGTACCCCAACCGGCCGTACCTGGACCCGGCCGACTTCCCGGAGATGAACAAGCTGCAGGAACACTGGGAAGAGATCCGTGCCGAAGGCCAGAGCCTGCTGCAGGCCGGCGAGATCAAGCGCTCGGACCAGTACAACGATGTGGGTTTCAACTCCTTCTTCAAGACCGGCTGGAAACGCTTCTACCTGAAGTGGTACGGCGACAGCCATCCTTCGGCGATGAAGCTGTGCCCACGCACCACCGAGCTGGTGCAGAGTATCGGTTCGATCAAGGCTGCGATGTTCGCCGAGCTGCCGCCTGGTTCGCGCCTGGTTCGTCACCGCGACCCTTATGCCGGTTCCTATCGCTACCACCTGGGTCTTTCCACGCCGAACAACGAAGGCTGCTTCATCGAGGTCGACGGTGAGCGTTATCACTGGCGCGACGGCGAAGCGGTGATGTTCGACGAGACCTACATTCACTACGCGGAAAACACCACCGAGCAGAACCGCATCATTCTGTTCTGCGATGTCGAGCGGCCGATGAAGTACCGCTGGGCCGCTGCGTTCAATGGCTGGTTCAGCCGTACCGTGATGTCCGCCGCCGGCGCGCCCAACGATGCCGGCGACAAGACCGGTGGCCTGAACCGTGCCTTCAACAAGCTGTACAAGATCCGCTTGCGGGGCAAAGAACTGAAAAAGCGCAACCGCGCGCGCTACTACCTGGAAAAGTGGGCGATCTTCGCTGCACTGCTGTTGCTGTTCATCTACATCTGACGTTGCTCCCCCGCGGTGTAGGAGTGGGCTTGCCGGCGAACGCATCCTTGAGCCAGAGGCATGGCCAAAGGGCCCGTTCGCAGGCCAGCCAGCGCTTGCAGATGAAGGCACCGTGGATACCGGGTGTTACATGTTCTGAAGGATTATTTAGTTAACAAAGCCGAACCCTGGGCGTAGCGTGGAATCGAATTCGATACCTTGTCGCTCCTCAGGAGGCTTTTCATGAACGGTCTGGCTCGCGGGCTTGCCGCACTCATCGCGCTGGTCTGGACCAGCGGCGCGGCCTGGGCTGGCGCCCCTAAAGCACCTCCCACCCATCAACACCCTCTGCAATTGGCGCAGAACCTGCCCAGCAGCGGCAACAACGACCCCTACAGCAACCCCATCCGTCGCGCCAACCCCAACAGCATGCAGGGCACCCAGCCCAGCAGCCCGCCCGTGCGCGGCCCCAGCACCGCTCCGACCGGTCGCCCGCCAACCCTTGAGAACGGTGGCATCGGCAATGGCTACCCGCGTGGCGGGGTGCAGCGACCCAACCCTGATCCCCGGGTGCAAAGCCCCCGCGACAGCGATCCCGGCAACCGGCGCTGAAGCACTGTCCTGCCACCCTGGCGGCAGGTGCGAAACCTGCTACCGAGGATTTTCTCGATCGACAAAAGGAAGCGAGCATGTTGCGTAAAACCCTTATCGCCACCTTGTGCTCCAGCGTCTTGCTGGGCAGTGCCGTGCCCGCCATGGCCGCCACACCCCAGGCTTTTCCCAGTGAACAGGGCACGCTGAACCTGACTCCGGTGGCTGCCGGCCTTGACCATCCCTGGGCCCTGGCATTCCTGCCGGACCGCCAGGGCATTCTGGTGACCGAGCGCCCGGGCAACCTGCGGCTGGTCGGCGCGGACGGCAAGCTTTCGGCGCCCCTGAGCGGGGTGCCCAAGGTCTGGGCCAAGGGCCAGGGCGGCTTGCTGGATGTGGCGCTGTCGCCGGACTTCAAGCAGGACCGCATGGTGTATCTGTCCTATGCCGAAGGTGGCGGCGCGGGCGGGACTGCCGGCACCGCCGTGGGCCGTGGCCGTTTGAGCGATGACCTGAGCGGGCTCAAGGATTTCCAGGTGATCTTCCGGCAGGAACCCAAGCTGTCCACGGGCAATCACTTCGGTTCGCGGCTGGTGTTCGACCGCGACGGCTACCTGTTCGTGACCCTGGGAGAAAACAACGACCGGCCCACCGCCCAGGACCTGGACAAGCTCCAGGGCAAGATCGTGCGCCTGTACCCGGATGGTCGGGTGCCGGATGACAACCCTTTCGTCGGCCAGGCCGGGGTGCGCCCGGAGATCTGGAGCTACGGCCACCGCAACCCCCAGGGGGCGGCGCTCAACCCCTGGAGCGGCACCCTCTGGGAGAACGAACACGGGCCCAAGGGTGGCGACGAGATCAATATCATCGAGCGCGGCAAGAACTACGGCTGGCCTCTGGCGACCCACGGCATCAACTATTCCGGCCAGCCGATCCCCGAGGCCGTGGGCCAGACCGCGCCCGGCACCGTGGCGCCGCACCATGTGTGGGAGAAGTCCCCCGGCATCAGCGGCATGGCCTTCTATGACAGCGACCGCTTCAAGCCCTGGCAGCACAACGTGTTCATTGGCGCCCTGGCCAGCCAGGAGCTGATCAGGCTGCAGTTCAACGGTGATCGGGTCGAGCACGAGGAACGCCTGCTGGGCGGGCTCAAGGCGCGTATTCGTGATGTGCGCCAGGGCCCGGACGGCTACCTCTACATCCTCACCGACGAGGACCAGGGCACGCTGTACAAAGTCGGCCTGCAATAGCCCCGGGCTCCCTTGCAGGCGCCGACAGGGGCCGCGCAAGGCTTGCGGGCCTCTTCGCCGGCAAGCCGGCTCCTACGGGTGGGCGCGCGCGGGGAAGAGGATCACCGCGGCGCGCAGTTTGCTGCTGCCGAAGCTGCACATCTTGGCGAACTCGCCGTGACTCACCGGCAGGTGCTGGCAGTCCAGGGGCTGGCGGTGCTGGCTGTGGTCGACATCCGGGTCGTGGAGGTAGACGAAGTCCTGGTCGCAGTCGGTGACTATCACCCAGTGCGGCGCCTTGGAGCGGGTCAGGCGATAGCTGCTGATCAGCACCAGGGGCTGGCCGCCTTCACGCAACAGGCCGGGCAGGTCCAGCGGCCCGCCGAGCACCTGCTGCACTTCGCTGGCATCCAGTTCCTTGCAGAACTCATCGTGGACCAGGCGCATGACGTCCTTTTTATGTTCGTCGCGCACGCCGTTGAGAAACAGCGGCCCGCTGCTGTTGACCTGCAAGCGCACGGCAAAACCGCGGCGCCAAGCCGCCAGGGCCAGGCCCTGGGGGCTGCAGCCACCATGGCCCGAGGTCATGAAGACGGTGGTGGCTTCACGCCAGATCTGCAGTTCCTCCCGACGCTCCAGGGGCCGTGAAGGTTGCAGGGCGCCCATGGCCATCAGCAGGCAGGCGGGGCCGCAGGTGAAGTCGGTGGTCTGTTGGTAATAGGGCACGCGGATGCTGCGGGTCTCGCGGTGCTGGAGAATGCGTTTTTCCAGGCGCAGGGCGTCGGCGTGGTCCTGGTAATAGTCGGGGACCAGGGCGAAGCGCCGGTAGCCGTTGCGCTCGTACAAGGCGATGGCCGCAGGGTTGTCGGTGCGTACCTCCAGGCGCAGGTAGGCGCAGTCATGGGCCAGGGCACAGGCCTCCATGCGTTGCAGCAGGCGCTTGCCCAGCCCCAGGCCCCGGGCGCTTTCGGCGATGGCCAGGGAATACAGGCGCGCCAGGGAGGTGCCGCGATGAAACAGCACCAGGGCATACCCCAGCACCTGCGCCTGCTGTTCGGCCACCAGCAGCTGCCCATGGGCGCGGCTGATCATCCACTGGAAGCTGCGCGGGGTCAGCCGGTCGCTGGTGAAACATTGCTCTTCCAGCGCCACCAGCGCCGGCAAGTCCTCGAGGGTTGCAGTGCGAAAGACAAGATCCATATGACCGCCGTAAAAGTTGCGTAATGAAACGAGACTTCAAAAAAAGTTCGTGCTTAATAGAAAGGGTCAGGTTCTTCAGCGAGAGCGAACTTTATGTCAGCGGTACAAGGTCATTGGCGAGAAGTATCCGGGCAAAGTTTGCCTGCGACAATCACTTCCTCAACTAATATTGCCCGGCTGGACAAAACCTCAAGCCAGGTAATCATTATTGTCGAACGCAAGGAAGACTGGGCCTCGTACTTTCCCAGCGACGACATCCTCACGGCCCAGGAGTACCTCGAACACAGCCGCGAAAGCGCGCCCGGCAAGCGCGTCCAGGTGATCAACCTGTGCCGCAGCTACAAGTACCTGGGGCATGGCTACTATTGCTCGCTATTGGCTGAAGCCCGCGGCCACCGGGTGATTCCCTCGGTGCGCACCATCAGCGAACTGACCCGCAAGGCGCTTTACGGGTTGGCCCTGGACGATCTCGACAAGAGCCTGGAAAAGGCCCTGAGCAATCATCTTTACCGCGATACCGAAGGCTTTACGCTGACCCTCTACTTCGGTCGAACTCATATAGAGCCCTTGCAGGAATTGGCTCGGCAATTGTTTGAACTCTTCCCTTGTCCGATCCTGTTAGTTGATTTCAAGCGAACTAACAGTTGGCACATCGAAGGCGTCAAGTCGGGGGCGCTGCATAAGTTGCGCGAAGATCAGGAAGATCAGTTCGCCAACTCCCTGGACAGTTTCAGCCGCAAGGTCTGGCGGGTTCCGCGCTCCCGGCAAGTGGCCCGTTATGACTTGGCCATTCTCCATGATCCCCAGGAACTGCTGCCGCCTTCCAACCCTCGGGCGCTGGAGAGTTTCATTCGCGTGGGCAAGGGCCTGGGCATCGATGTGGAACTGATCGAGAAGAAGGACTATTCGCGGCTGGCCGAATATGACGCGCTGCTGATCCGCGAGACCACCAGCGTCGACAACCACACCTACCGTTTTGCCAAGAAGGCCGAGAGCGAAGGGCTGGTGGTGATGGACGACCCGGCGTCGATTCTGCGCTGCACCAACAAGGTCTACCTCAGCGACCTGCTCAAGGGCCATCAGCTGGGCATGCCCGCCACCGAGATTCTCTACAAGGAGCGACCGCAGGATTTCGAGCGGGTCGGCGAGCGCCTGGGTTTTCCCCTGGTGCTGAAGATCCCCGACGGCTGTTTTTCCCGCGGAGTGATCAAGGTCGAGAGCCAGCAGGCCTTGATGGAAGCCACCGCCGAGCTGTTCGAGCACTCGGTACTGCTGCTGGCCCAGGAGTTCTTCTACACCGAGTACGACTGGCGCATCGGCGTGCTCAACCGCAAACCGATCTTTGCCTGCCAGTACTTCATGTCCAAGGGCCATTGGCAGATCTACAACCACAAGGCCAAGGGCCAGGACATCAACGGCGAGTGCCGCACCCTGGCGATCCACGAAGCGCCCCGGGCGGTGGTGGATCTGGCGGTGAAGACCGCCAACCTGATCGGCGACGGCCTGTACGGCGTCGATCTCAAGCAGTCCGGCGACAAGGTGGTGGTGATCGAGGTCAACGACAACCCCAACCTCGACGCCGGCATCGAGGATGCCTACCTGCAGGACGATCTCTATGCCCTGGTGCTGGAGGAGTTTGTCCGCCGCCTGGAACTCAAGCGGCGCGGCCAGGCCTGGTAGGGGCCTTCATTGCGGTTGCAGGGTCAGCACCTCGAAGCCGTCCCGGGTCACCGCCACCGTGTGTTCCCACTGGGCCGAGAGGCCGTTGTCGCGGGTGACCACGGTCCAGCCATCCTTGAGCCCGCGGACCCGGGCGCTGCCCTGGTTGAGCATCGGCTCGATGGTGAAGACCATGCCCTCGCGCAGCTCCAGGCCGGTACCGGGACGACCGAAGTGGAGGATTTGCGGCTCTTCGTGCATCTGCCGGCCGATGCCATGGCCGCAGTATTCACGGACCACGCTGTAGCCCTTGGCTTCGGCATGGGCCTGGATGGCATGGCCGATATCGCCCAGCCGGGCGCCGGGGCGCACCACCTTGATCGCCGCCCACATGGCCTCGAACGTGGTGTCCACCAGGCGCCGGGCCTTGGGCCCGACAGTGCCGATCAGGTACATCTTGCTGGAGTCGGCGATGTAGCCGTTCTTCTCCAGGGTGATGTCGATATTGATGATGTCACCGTCCTTGAGCACGGCCTTGGGGTGGGGCATGCCGTGGCACACCACCTCGTTGATCGAGGTGTTGATGCAGTAGGGGTAGTTGTACTGGCCCTTGCTGGCCGGGCGCGCCTTGAGTTCATGGCGGATCAGGTGTTCCACCGCGGCGTCCAGCTCCAGGGTGGACAGGCCGGGGGCGACAAAACCGTCGAGATAGGTGAACACCTGGGCCAGCAGCCGCCCGGCTTCGCGCATCAGCGCCAGTTGTTCCGGGGTCTTGATCAGGGCCTGGGTCATGCGCGCCCCCTGAGCAGGTCGGGTTTGTTCAGCAACAGCTTGTTGATCAGGTCGTTGTAGGCCAGGTGAGGGTTGAGTTCGGCCAGCAGGCCGATCTTCATCCAGAACTCGGCCTGGGCATTGATCGAGCGGTCCATGGCGGCGCTGGCCACGCGGATCTGCTCGTGCAGTTCATCGGAGATCTTGACGATGCCCATGGGGGCCTCCCTTGAGGAAATATACGAATCATATATGTTTCGTATATTGAGCTTCAAGCCACGGTGCCCAATGACAGACGTCGCCGTTCAAGGAGGCCGGGAAAAAAGCGTTGACCGGACCCTGCTGGCGCGAGTAATTTCCAGCCCATGACTTTCCCTGCATATCGTTTCCAGCCAAGCATTATTACCGCCATTCCTTATTGGCGGGCTTGCTGACGACTGCACCCAACCCGCCCTGGAGGCGGGTTTTTTCTCTCTGTCTCCCGGGCTTCGTACACAGCCAGGAGATCCACCATGAGTCGCCCCAGCCGTTCTGCCAACCCCCAGCCCAGTGCCGACATGGCGTTGCTGGAGCGCTACGTGAAGATGATTCTTGCGGCGCCGGTCTACGACCTGGCGATCCGTACGCCGTTGCAGGCGGCGCCGGCGCTGTCCGAGCGGCTGGGCAATCAGATCCTGCTCAAGCGCGAAGACCTGCAACCGACCTTTTCCTTCAAGATCCGTGGCGCCTACAACCGCCTGGCGCACCTCACCCCGGAGCAGAAGCTGCGCGGAGTGGTCACCGCGTCCGCCGGCAATCATGCCCAGGGCGTGGCGCTGGCGGCGCGGGAACTGGGGATCAAGGCAAGCATCGTGATGCCCGCCAGCACCCCGGAACTCAAGGTACTGGGGGTGCGCAGCCGCGGCGCCGAGGCGATCCTGCATGGCCAGAGCTTTCCCTTCGCCCTGGAGCATGCCCTGGATCTGGCCCAACGCACCGGCAGTACCTTTGTTTCACCCTTTGATGATCCCCATGTGATTGCCGGGCAAGGCACCGTGGCCATGGAGATCCTGCGCCAGCAGCAGGGCGAACTGGACGCGATCTTCGTTCCGGTCGGCGGTGGCGGGCTGATCGCCGGGATCGCCGCCTATGTCAAATACCTACGGCCACAGATCCGCATCGTTGGTGTCGAGTCCGAACATTCCAACTGTCTGCAACAGGCTCTGGCGGCAGGGCAGCGGGTGGTGCTGCCTGAAGTGGGAACCTTTGCCGACGGCGTTGCGGTGGCGCAGATCGGTGAGCATGGTTTCCAGATCTGCCGGCATCACGTGGATCAAGTGATCAGCGTCAGCAACGACCAGCTGTGTGCGGCGATCAAGGACATCTACGACGATACCCGCTCCATCACCGAGCCCTCGGGCGCCCTGGCGGTGGCGGGCATCAAGGAATACGTGGCGCAAAGCGGCGTCCGCGGCCAGACCCTGGTGGCGATCGACTCGGGGGCCAACATCAACTTTGACAGCTTGCGCCACGTCGCCGAACGCGCCGCCCTGAGCAACGCCGCCTTGTAGGAACAGACCTGCCAGCGAAGGCGCCCTGCGCAGCGATGCAAGCTTCACCGGCAAGCCGGCTCCTACGACAGCAGAGGGCGCATGAAGCTGCGTTCGTAGCTGAGGATGAAGCGCTTTTGCACCACCGCCGCTACCAGGGCCACGCTTTCCGGGTCACTGAGGGCGCTCTGGCGGTAGGCTTCGTAGTCCGCCAGGGAAGGAAAGCTGAACAGGCAGTAGGCGATGTTGCTGGCACCTTCGCAGGGCAGGAAATAGCCGTGGTGGGTGCCGCCCAGCCGCCTCACCACCGCGATCCAGGCCTTGGAGTAGGCTTCGAACTCGGCCAGTTGGTAGGGGTCGATCACGTATTTGACATGGCAGGTAATCAAGGGCGGCACTCCGGCTGGGGGGATGGCTTATTCCTGGCGGGCGTTTTCTGTCTTGTCCGCGGCGCTCCACAGGCGGTAGCGCACTTCCACGTCCTTGGGCGCGTAGATCACGATCGGCAGCTTGCTGTTGTAGCGCAAGACGAAGCCGTCACCGGTCACCGGGACGGAATCCTCGCGGGTCTTGCCGTCGGGGCAGGCCATCCGCGTACTTATCGGGCCGCTGACCTGGTCCAGGCGGTAGTAGGGATAACCCCAGCCTTCGAGGTTCTTCTCTAGCAGTTTGCCGCCCAGGCGCTGCAGGTTGCAGTCCACGGTGAGGGTCTTGCCGGCGAGGATCTCGACCTTGTAGCGGTCTTCGTGCTGTTGCTTGGGCAGGTGGATGACCTGGCGGGTGAAGCCGTCTTCGGCCTTGGGGTAGGGTGCGGTGTCTTCGAGCTTGGCGGCAAAGGCCTGGGCGCAGAGAGCCGAAAGCAGGGTGACGCTGGCAAGGGGGAGCAGACGCATGAAGCCTCCTGGCTGATTGAAAGCGCGATACACCCGTTTGAGTGGGCGCCTTGGGGAAAGTCCGGCCCGGGCATTCTGACCGGCGCCCGAGGCGCAATGCAAACGTCCTGGGTAGCAGGGCATTTTGCAAGGCCAACTGCCTGCTTTCTTGCACTTTGCACGGCTGCTCGTACGCCGCGTGCCGATTTCGCAGGGCCCTGTGGCGCTGCCGGCCAGGCACGTTTCCTGCTGCTTTATCAATCAGGCCCGCGATTGAGCAAAACCTTGAAACAAGACCAGTTGCACGCAAATGGAGGGATAGGCCGGCGGCCAGTATGGGCTGGCAGCCAACCCAGCGAAAAACCCCGGTGCTCAGAGCGAAATCGAATTTAGCAGCCTCGGGAAAGCGGCTTAGTCTGTAGCTTGGCTCCGTCTGCAAGGATCAAGACCGGGCCCGGATCACTACCGAACACGGACGTCATTGTTGTCAGGTTGTTTGCCTATTGATTGGCCGTCTCGAACAAAGGAGAGAGTCGCCATGTTTCTATCTGCCCTTGAACTGCGAAATATCATTGAAAGCAGCTTTCTGCCCAAACGCTGCCAATGCACCCTAAGCCCCGACCTGTCGATGACCGTGAAGGTCTTCGGCGACCATCAAACCGACCGGGTCGATCTGGTGGTTACCGGCATCGATGCCTCGCAGCTCAACGGCTGTCGGGAAATCAACGAGCTGATTGCCGAATTGCGCTACGACCTGGCGCACAACCCTCGCCAGGTTGCCCCTCTGCGGCGTGCATTCTAGGCGCCTTCGGGAGTAGGGAATTCAACAGGGGGGCCGCCAGGCCGCCGCGAAACCCGGCTTGCCGATCGGCACCGGGCGTGATGAGGGGCCGCAGCGCGGCCCCGTGTGAGCGTGTTGCACAGCCTCAATTATCGGTGGTGCACGCATCCGACATCTTTCTGTAGGTGATTTCCTCGGGCTTGCCCTGGTTGTCGATGAACTTCATGTCGGCGGTGATCACTTTGCACTCCTGGGTCGCAGGTTCGGTCATCGAGATCACTTTGCCCACATGCAGCGGCATTCCATAGTGGTAGGGCACGGCGGTGGTGCTGTCTGCCTGGGCCAGGCCACTGAGGGCACTCAACAGCAGGGCGGTGGCAGTCAAACCGATACGCAGGTTCATGGCAATTCTCCGATTCAGGCTACGTCAGTTCCGCGCCAATCAGGCGTTAGAACTTGCCGCGCAGCGCTTCAGATTGTTCTGAACTAGCGCGGTCAATGACACTTTTAGCCTGACGGATTAATTGCCGATTAAATTGCATAGGGAGCTAATGTTTTTTACAGCTCGCTGTAGGCAATGCGTTGATACCCGGGCAATGCCTGTTGCAGCAGTTGCTCCAGAGACTGCTGCGCCGGCAGGTAATCGTCACCGAAATCACCCTCGGCCAGCTGGGTCGGGTGGGCCACCACTTCAATCACGCCGGTCGGGCGAAAACCTTCCAGCAGGTCCCTGGGCGTGCACACGCTCTGGGCCCCGGCCCCGCACAACCAGCGGATACGCAGGTTGAGCGCGCTCTTGAACAACCGCTTGATTGGCCCGATGTTGCCCCCCACATTGCGCGCCAGGCGCACCGGCACCCCTTGCTGCGCGGCGAAGCGAGCGACGATGGCTGCCACCGGCCACAGGTTGTGCACGTGCTGGTGGGAGTCGATATGGCTGGGCCGCACGCCCTGATCGACACAGCGCTGCCACTGGGCCTGCAACTCCTCGCGCACTGCCTCGGCCGCCGCGGCCGGCAGGCGCAGGGCCGAGCGCCGCAGGTTCAGGTCGAACTGCCCCTGAGGGTCACAGAACAACGGCTGGTGGCGCATCGCCGGGCTCAGTGGCGCGCCGTAGGTGAGGTTGAAATGCAGGCCGATGCGTCCCAGCAAACCGTGCTGCTGGGTCAGTTCACAGGCGTCGTTGAACGCCGGCATGTTGGCCATCAGGGTCGCCGAGCTGATCACCTCTCGCTTGAAGGCGCGCAGGGTCAGCTGGTTGTAGTCCAGGTCGAGACCGAAGTCGTCGGCATTGACGATGACCCGGTGGGCCCGGGCGGCAGTCAGGGGGCGGTTCATGGGCGGGATCCTTGTACGGTGTTGGCCTGGCGCCGTTCGCGCCAGGCCTTGAGGCGCGGCTTGAGCCACTGCCAGATGCGTTCGGCGGTACCGGCCAGCAGCGCTCGCGGGCGCCAGGAATAGAAGCTCCAGCGCTGGTGTTCCACCAGGCCGCTCATGCGTTCATGCAACTGATGGCTGGAGCGGCTGAGGCTCACCCGCGAGGCATCGACCCACTGCCAGCCTTCGTCCAGCCCCCAGCGGATCCACTCATCCAGCAGCAGCCGGCCGCTACCCAGGTTCTTGTATTGCGCCAGGAAGGCGATGTTGTAGTCGTACAGGCGGCCGCGCTCCAGCAGGCCGAGGCGATAGCTGATGCAACGGCCCTGGTGTTCCAGCATCACCACCCGCACACAACCTTCGGCGGCCAGGCCGCGCAGGGCGCTGGCCATCCATTGCCAGCGCAGCTCCCCGGAGAAGATCCCCAGCCCGTCTGCGCCTTTCCAACTGGCCTGTTCCACCTCGCGGAGCATTTCCAGCACCCTGTCCATGCCGTCGGCCTGGGGCGCCATGCGGATCACCCGAGCGTCGATTTCCGCGCAGCGTTTCTTCGCCCGGCGCAGCTCGTAGCGCAAGGTGCCGGTGGCTTCCTCGCGGTCGCTGTCGACAATCAGGTGTTCCGGCGCCCGGCAGCTCAGGGCCTGTTCGCTGTACCAGCTGGCCCGGCGCCAGGGCGCCAGCAGGCGCTCGGCGTCCACCAGTTCATGAAGTTGCAGCAGGTCATGGGGCAGTTGCCGGCGGATCTGCTCCAGCACCTCGGGCATGGCGCCTTGCGCCGGGTCCGCGACCAGCAGCGCCAGGCGGTCGCTCAGCGGATGCCCCAGGTGGCGTACCACCTGCAGGCGCAGGCCGGCCCGGGTTTCGCGGCCCAGGGTCAGCGGCAGGCAGAGCACCAGGCGCTGGCCGTGCCAGCCCAGGAGGATCTGCAAGTGCCGGTGATCCAGGGCCCGTTCCGCCCCCTGCAGCCAGCTCAAGCGATTGAACGGCGTGGCCTGTGGCACTTGCTGGTGCAGTTGCTCATAGGCCGCCACGGGAAAGTCCTGGGTGCAGAGGCTGGCGCACCATTGCCAACGCAGGCTCACGAACGTTCCTTGTCGATAGGGCTGGAACCGCTGGGCTGCTGTGCCAGGCGCCCGCGGCGCAGGTGGTGCAGGCGTGTCTGGTGGTAGGGCCGGCGGCGGTGGAAGTGCAGGCAGCGCAACAGGCAGTAGACATGCAGGGATTCACCCACTTCCTGGAACCCCAGGCGCATGTGCATCTTCAGCGCCGGCTCGTTGCGCACGTTGACCAGGGCCCGGGTGGCCTTGAAGCCGCGCTCGCGGTATTCGTCCCAAAGCAGCTTCTGCGCCAGGATCACCACCCCCGAGCCGCGATACGGCACCGCGCACTCTCCGGCGAACTGATACAGGCAGCCCGGCGGGATGCGCATCCAGCAGCGGTACAACTGATCGTCGTAGTAATCGCGCTCACTGATCCACACCATCATCATCACGTTGCCGTCTTCATCCAGGTGTGCGCTGCCGCGGCTGCCTTTGTCCAGCAGGCCGCGAATGGCCGGCAGTTGCGCCTTGAAGTACTTGTCGAAGGCCGGCAGCAGCTCGCGGGTGATGGGCACCTGGGGCCAGCGGCCGGGGTTGATGGGGCAGGGCACCGGCAAGGCCAGGGAGCGTTCCAGGGTCAGCAATTCCCAGTGGTAATAGAAGAAGCGTTCACGCAGCACCCGCAGGCTGCCACGCAGGCCCTTGCGGCGGATTCTGGCCAACAGGCCGGTCAAGCGACTCATAGGGTTTTCCAGGTCAAGGCAAACAGGGTTTCACCGGGCACCTGCAACTGGGCCCGGCCATTGCTGCACTGCACGGCGGCGGAGCGGCTGTGCCCGTCGGCGCCGAGCAGTTCCAGGCTCGGGCCGGCCTGGCAGATCTGCTCGGCGCCGTCCAGGTCGATGGTTTGTGCGCGCGGGGTCTTGGTCACGCCCAGCAGGCTGTGGCGCGGACCATCGCGCAGTGCCAGGGCATCCACCTCGAAGGCCGGGTTGTCCAGCGCCTGGACCTGCCCCAGCCAGTGCTGCTGGATGAATTGCTGGGCCACGGCCACCGGCTTCAGGCTGAAGCGCTGGGCGTCGTGCTGGGCCAGCATGCCCTTGGGGTACTCGGGCTCATCGGCGGCCTGGAACCAGTTGAGCATGTCCAGCAGGCCGTCCTGGGAGGCATTGGCCACCACCGACATCCACCACAGGGCGGCGTAGTGAGTGTCCTGCTGATAGGGGCTCAGGTCCGGGCCGCTGGAGATATTGGTCTGGCTCAGCAACAGCGCCTTGCGCGGCCGGCCCAGGTCATCCAGGCCCACCAGGTCGGCGGCGGCGCGCACGCTGGCGCGGTAGTGGCGGGTGGCCAGCAGGTCGCGGACCATCCACTCGTGCCAGGCCATGGCGTCGATATCGGCGCCGTGGGCCTCCAGCAACTGGCGCGCCCAGTCGATGCCGCGGCGCTGCCCGGCACCGATGCGAAACGGCCCGTCCAGCAGCCGCGAACTGACCGGCATGGCAATGCGCACACCTGCGGCCCGGGCGTCGGGGTTGGCCTTGACGTGCTCCAGCATGCGCCCGAAGTAGCTGGCGAACACGGCGTAGCTGGGGTAGTTGAGGTTGGGTTCGTCGGCGAACGCCAGGTAGTGCAGGCCCTGGTTGCCCAGGCGCACGCTGTCCGCCAGCCAGGCGTCGAGGCCGGCGAAGCTCTGGCTGTCGGCTGCCAGCACCGCACGGCGCCCGGTGCCCGCCAGCAGGGTGATGTCGCGGTCGATCTTGAACGTTTCGCGGTACAGCCGGCGAAAGCCCAGCTCGCGCTGGGGTTCCTGCTGGATCACATCGACGAAGCTGTAGAAGTTGGCCGCCCGCGGCCCCAGGGCCCGCAGCAGTTCAAAGGTCGACTGCGGCGGCTGGGCATAGGGCAGGGCGATCCCCAGGTGCGGGCTCGGGCCGCGCATCTGCGGCTTGAGGCTCAGCTCGACCCGGCCCGGTGTCCATTGCAGCGGGTGCAACTGGCGCAGGTCCTGGGCGAACAGGTTGGCGGTGCCGTCGAGCCAGAACGCCACCTTGCCCGAGCCGCCCAGGGACAGGCGCCAGACCTCGTCCTGCTGGGCCACCGGCAGCGGGATCTGGTCGAACTGACCGTACTGCGGGTGCTCCACCAGCTTCAGGCGCAGCAACTGGTGGTCACTCAGGCGCGTGGCCTGGAGCACGCTGACCCCACCGTAATACTTGCCCGCCAGTACCGCCTGCTCTCCGGCGGCCACGCGAAAATACAGCTCCACGCCACTGGGCACGTCGGCGCTGAAATGCACCTTGGCCGGTTCGAACTGGGCCCGGGTGGCGCTGTCGTGGCTGACCTTGAAGTTGCGAAAGCTGTAGCCCGGTACCTGCAGCCGGTAGTCGCCCTGGGCCGCGGGCAGTTGGACTTCCCGCTGGCCGTAGGGTTGGTCGGCGCGAATCTCCAGCTGTTGCAGCAACTGGCCGTCCGGGTGCAGCAGGTACAGCTGCTCCTGGTTGGCGTCGCTCTGCCAGGCCGGGCTCCAGCGCAGGTGCAGGGTGTCGCCGGCCTCGGCTTGCAGGTACAGGCTGCCGTCGCGGATATCGCCCCATTGCAGGGGCGCGGCGTGCAGGGCAGTGGCCGCCGAGATCAGCATCAGGGCGAGCAGGGAACAGGGTTTCATTGAAGCCTTTCCTTAGGGCGCAATAACTGGCGCACGTAGACGATGTCTCCAGGTAACAGGATCAGGGTGCGGTACCAGGCCACACCGCTGAGGTGGCAATACAGGCCGAGCATGGCCAGGCTCACCGCGAGGTAGGCGATGGACGAGGCCAGGCCGGCGCCGGCGATGCCCAGCGACGGGATCAGCAGCGCATTGAGCGCCAGGTTCAGCAGGGCGCCACCGGCCAGCAGCAGCGACAGCGTGCCGGGGCGCTGCTTGCCCAAGAGGTCCAGGCGCAGGATGCTCGCGTAGCACAGGCCGAACAGCCCGGGCAGCAAGGCCAGCAGGGCATCGTAGGCCGGGGCGTAGTCGGCGCCGAACAGGGTGACAATCAGCCACTGGCCGATCAGCGCCATGCACAGGCAGGCGCCGAGCATCACCGTGGCGGTCAGGCGCAGGGCCAGGGCGGTCAGTTGCTCGATGCCCGACCCCTGTTGCAGCAGGCGCTTCATCAGTGGCGTGGTCACCGCCTCGGGAATGATCAGCAGCAGCTCGGCGGCGGCGCTGGCCATGGCGTACCAGCCCAGGGCCGCGGGGTCGAGCAGGGCACCGATGAACAGGTAGTCCGAACGCAGCATCAATTGTTGCGACAGCACCCCGGGGTGGCTCTGGGCGCTGTAGCGCAGCAGCTTGCCCTGTTCCCCGGCCTGCCAGCGCAGGCCCAGGTCGTGGAAGCGTCGCAACCAGCACCAGCCAACCACCACCACCAGCAAGGTGCCCCCCAGCCAGCTGACCAGGGCCGCCGACAGCGGCTGGTCGCGCCAGATCCACCACAGGCCGACGAACAGCAGCAGCGGCACCAGGGATTCCAGCAGGCGCAGGGCATTGAAGGCTTCGACCCGGCCATCGGCGTTGTGCAGGGTCAGCAGGCCGCTCTTGAGCACGGTGATAGGCACCGCCAGCAACAACAGCCAGGCCAGGTCCCCCAGTTGCAGGCTCAGTTCCCACTGGCTGCCCAGGGTGTTCATCAGCGCCAGCCCGGCCAGGGTCAGCAGGCTGGCCAGCAGGCAGCCGTAGACCAGCACCTGGGTCAGTAGCAGGCCCATGGGCCGCTGGCGCGCGGCTTCATAGCCGACCGCGGTGTTCAGCCCGCCGCTGGTCAGGGCGGCAATCAGGTCCGGCAGGGTGCTGAGCAGGGCGAACAGGCCGCGATCCGCCGGGCCCAGCAATCGAGCCAGCAGCACGTTGCGCAGCAGCCGCAGGCCGATCATCGCCAGGCGCGTGCCCATGCTCAGGGCCAGGTGCCAGAGGTAGCCGCCGCGCTTCATGCCCGGGCTCCCTGCAGCAGGCGCCAGGCCAGCAAGCCGGGGCGGGCGGCGCTGGCGTGGCTGACGTCGATGCGTGGCAAGGCCAGGAGCGGGTTGCCACTGGCCTCGATCAGCCCGGGGCGGGTGCCCAGGGCGTAGCGATAACCCAGCCCGGCGACGGCGGCGCGCACCTGGGCATTGTGGTCGCCATTGGGGTAGCAATAGACCCCCAGCGGCGCCTGGCAATGGTTCTGCAACGCCTGATGGGAGCGTTGCAGATCCGCTTTCAGCGCGGCCTCGTCAAGGCCGGTGAGAATGGCATGGCTGGCGCCGTGGGGCCCAAAGCGCACCAGTGCCGAACGCTCCAGGCGCTGCACCTGGGCCCAGTCCAGGCTGTGGGGGCCGTGCTCGTTGGGGCAACTATCGGCCAGGGCCTGGAGGGTGGGCCCGGGCAGGGGCTTCAAGCGTTGCAGGTAGCGCCCCAGGAGCCGGCTGCGGGCGTCGCTGTCACCCGGCTGCAACAGTTCGGCCGCAGGTGCCAGTTGCAGCGCCTGCAACTGTTCCAGCAGCGGCCGGGCCGCGGCGCTTGCGGGCCGCAGCCAGAGCGTTTCGCCGATGGACTCCCACCAGAAGCCCTGGGCGCTGCCGATGAAGTCGGTGGAGAGGAAGATGCTCGCCGGCACCTCGTAGCGCTCCAGCAGCGGGTAGGCCACCTCGGCGTTGTCGCGCCAGCCGTCATCGAAGGTCAGGGCCAGGCGCGGCCGGTCACCGCCGGGGTATTGCAGCAGGTGATTGAGCGGCACACAGTCGAAATGCCGCCGCAGCCAGCGCAGCAGGTGCTCGAACTGGCGCTGGCCGACGCACAGTGGCGCCCGGTGTGGCCGGCGGGCGGCCTGCTCGTCGGCCAGCACCCGGTGCAGCATCAGCACCACCCCGGCTTCGCTGAGGCGGGCGCGGCCGACGCTGTGCAAGTAGGCGCTGCCCAGCAGGCGCTTGAGGTTGAGTTTGAGGTTCATGTCAGCGGTTCTGTTGTGGGTTCCACAGGGCATAGCGCTGCCCGCGGAGAAATTGCCAGAGGCCCATGCTCATGCCGGCCATTGTCACAAGCACGAAACCGGCCAGGCGAAACACCTTGGGCAGGCGCCCGCGGCGGTCCAGCAGGCCCATGATCCCGGCGCCGTAACCCAGCACCTGGGCCAGCAGGGCCAGGCTGTAGAAGGCGCCGGCATTCCACAGCAGCAGGCTGCTGACCAGCAGTGGCAGCAACAGCACCGGGGCCAGGCGGCGGATCAGCTTGTGGCTGATCAGGGCGATGGCGTAGGCACCGTGGCGCAGTGGGTTCATCAGCTCGCGGCGCTGGGCCAGGCTCTGCAGGCCGCCGACGGTGACCCGCAGGCGCCGCCGGTACTGCTTGCCGGCTTCGTCCACGCCCTGGTCCAGCACCTGGGCCTCCTCGACATAGACGATCCGCTTGCCGGCCACCGGGGCGCAGGTGCTGATGAAGAAGTCATCGTTGACCTCGGCCGGAACCCGCTGGAACAGTTCGCGGCGCAGGGCCAGCAGCGCGCCGTCGGCGGAGACCATGCAGCCGGTGCGGTTTTCCGCCTGGCGCAACCAGGCCTCGTAGTGCCGGTACAGGCTGTCTCCCAGGCTCAGGTTGTGCCCGGGGTCGGGGATGATCATGTGCCCGCCACAGGCCCCCACCTGCGGGTCGGCCAAGGGCGCCAGCAGCTTGCCCAGGGTGTCGTGGGACCACTGGTTGTCGGCGTCGGTGAACACCAGGATGTCGTTGCGCGCCAGTTCCACCGCGGCGTTCAGTGCCCCGGCCTTGCCCACCCGGGGCAGGTCCAGGACCACGATCCGTGAGTCGCGCACGCCCAGGGCCGTGGCCACGGTGTCGTCGCTGGAACCGTCGCTGGCGAGGATGATCTGCAAGTCGGTGGCCGGGTAGTCCTGCTGCAACAGGGTGCGCAGCTTGTGCTCGATGTGCGGGCCTTCGTTGTGCGCGGCGATGATCACGCTGACCGACAGCGGCGCGCCTTCCTGCACCGGCCGCGGCCTGACGAACAGGCTGAGCAGGGCCAGCAGCAGGGGGTAGCCGGCCCAGGCATAGAAAGGCAGTAGCAGGCACAGCCAGAAAAGTGTTTTAGCCACGGTCAGGTCTCTCGGCAGAACGGTTGAACAGGGCCTGCACCAGGGCCAGGGCGCCCAGGTGCAGGCGCACCCAGTGCAGCAGCCAGAGTTGCAGGACGAACAGCGGGTCGCGTTGGCGCAGGCCCTGGCGCACGGCCAGGGCCAGGGGCGCCAGCGCCCCCAGCAGCAGGCACAGGCCCGCGGCGCCGGGCAGGCCCGCGAGCAGGCACAGCAACGCCACGAGGCTGAGCAGGGCGCAGGCCAGGCACAACAGGGGAAAGCGCAACAGGCGCAGGCTGAGGCCACTGCCCTTGAGCAATTGCACGTGGCTGCCCTGGCGCCAGCGTTCCTTGCCGGCCCATTCGGCCCAGCTGGCCTCGTAGCCCCAATGCAGCACCTGGGGCTGGGGCAGGCTCAACTGGCGGGCGCCGGCAGCGTGCAGGCGCAGGCCGAAATCCTTGTCCTCGCCGGTGCGCAACTGCTCGTTGAAGCCGCCGACCCGTTCGAACCAGGCCCGCTGCAGGCACAGGTTGGGGGTGGGCATCCACGGCAGTAGCCGGGGTTGCGGATCGCCGGCCAGGCTGCGGCGCTGCCAGGCCCGGGCGAACCAGGGGGCGCTGGCGGGTGCCGCGCAGTCCAGGGCGAAGACCTCGGCACGCCGCTCGGCCTGGGCCTGCTGCCAGAGCTGCAGCCAATTGCCGGGCACTTCGATGTCGGCGTCGAGGAACGCCAGGCTATCGCCGGTGGCCACCGCCGCACCGCGGTTACGCAGGGCGCCGATGCCGATGCCCGGGCACAGCAGCACCCGCGCGCCCAGCTCCCGGGCCCGTTGCGGCCCCTGATCGGTGGAGCCGTTGTCCACCACTATCAGTTCGCAGTCCAGGGTCGCCGCCCGGGCGGCGCGCAGCACGCTGTCCAGGGTGCGGGTGATGTGACGCGCCTCGTTGTACATGGGCACGATCACGCTGATCCTTTGCATCTTTGCCTCCCTTGGCCAGATTGCGTTGTTGTCGTGGGCGCCGGGTGAGGGCGCGGTGTTGCTGTTCTGTCGGTACTGCTCCTGGGGGCCAGAAGGCCCTTCGGGCCTTGTCGCAGCCTGGGGCAGTGGCTACACGCGGCGTTGTCAGGCCGGGGCCGGGCGCGGCACGGGAGCGTCTTCTGCCTGCAGGCGCAGGACGCTGGACAGGGCCAGGAAGATCCACAGGTACTTGTGGTTCGGCGCGCTGAGAAACAGCAGGAACACCGCCATGGCCAACAGGCTCAGGCCCAGGTGGGTGGCGATATCGGCCTGTTCGCGCTGGCCCCGGGCAAGAAAGCCCTGGCGCGCCCGTTCGAAGTTGCGCAGGCCCATCAGCATCAGCGCCACGAAGCTCAGGCCGCCGGGAATGCCCAGCTCGCTGAACAGCTCCAGGTAGGTGTTGTGGGCCCGGCGGAACAGGTCCGGCTCGTTCATGTTTTCCGAGAAGCTGCTGGCAAAGCCGGTCTGCGCGTAGTGGATCGGGAAGGTCCCCAGGCCCGAGCCCAGCAGCGGGTTCTGGCGGATCATCTGGCCGCCCACCACCAGGTAGGAGGTGCGCCGGCCCAGGGAGGTGTCCGCCGAGTGCGCGCCGGACTTGAGCATGCTCAGGGACTGGATCCGCGCCACGTACTCCGCCGGCAGCACGGCAATGCCCAGGGGAATGACGATGGCCACGGCGAACATGGCGAAGCCCAGGTGCTTGGGCCGCAGGCCCTTGAGCCGGTCGCGGTAGTGCCAGACGCCGATGGCAATGGTGAACAGCACCACCAGCAGGCCCGAGCGCGAGTCGGTCTTGGTCATCCCGGCCATCAGGGTCAGGCTGATGCCGACCCAGAACAGCCGCACCGGCCAATGGGGCGAACGCAGGGCGAGGAAGATCGCCGGCGGCACCGCCATGGCGATCAGCAGGGCGAAGTAGTTGGCATCCTGCAACAGGCCGATGGCCCGGCCGCCCACCTGGTACTTGGCCGATACCAGGGCGATCACACAGGTGATGGCCACGCTCACCGCCAGCAGGCGGCAGAGCATCAGCAGGTTGACTTCCCGGGCAATCAGCAGGGTGACGAAGAACAGCACCAGGCCCACTGCCAGCTCCCGTAGGCTGTCCAGGGACACCAGCAGGTTCTCGCTGTACAGCATGCTCAGCAGCAGGCACAGCAGGAATGGCCCCAGGGCCCGCCACAGGTTGCTGCGCAGGCGGGTGTCGGGGATCTGCCGCAGCAACAGCTTGAACAGCATGATCAGGATCAGCGAGGCGCCCAGCAGCTTGGCCCCGGAGAACGCGCTGTCCTTGAACAGGCCTTCGAAGGGCACCAGGGCGCAGATCCCCAGCAGGCCCCAGCCCGGGCGCCGGTACAGCAGCGCCAGGCCGAACAGCCCAACCACCACCAGCGGCGCAAGAAACGGCCAGGGGCTGGCCAGCAGCAACAGTGCGGCCAGGCCCAGCAGCAAACCCAGGAACGGAGCGGCGATCATACTCGGGAGCTCTCTCTGGCGACGCGGTACAGCTCATCCCAGCGGCGAGCCAGGGTGGGCAAGTGATAGTGCTTGCGCTGGGTGACCTGGGCGGCCTTGGCCAGCTCCCCGGCCAGTACCGGGTCGTCCAGCAACTGGCCGATGCAGCGCCCCAGCCCGGCACTGTCCAGGGGCTTGGCCAGCAGGCCGTTGTGCCGGTGCTGCAGCACATCGGGAATCCCGCCCACGGCAAAGGCCACCACCGGGGTGCCGGCCTGCATGGCTTCGAGCAGGATCATCGGTGTGCCTTCGGTGCGTGAACTCAGTACCAGCACATTCAGGCGCTTGAGCCAGGGCTGCATGTCGTTCTGATAGCCCGGCAGCAGGATGCGCGTGGCCAACCCGGCTTCGTTGATGCGCTCGCGCAGGGCCTGGTTCTGTTCACCATCGCCCAGCAGCACGGCCTTGAGCGCAGGGCGCTGCTGGCACAGGTCGATCAGCGCATCGAGAAACAGGTCCGGGCCTTTTTCCGCGCTCAGGCGCCCGACGAAACCCACCAAGGGTTCCATTTCGTCGCGGCGTACTTCGGGCTCGCGCAGCGGCGGCCCGTCCAGGCTCGCCGGCAGTTCCAGGGCCGGCTCCGGCAGGCCGTTGGGGATCACCCGCAGCTTGCCCTCGGCGACCCCCGCCTCCAGGTGCAGCAGGGCAATGCTCTGGGCCACGCAGGCGACCCGGCGCACCCGGCGGCTGCGGCACAGGCGCAGGCTGAGCCAGGTGTAGAACTTCTGTTTCAGGCTGCGCGGGGTGAAGCCGTGCTGGGTCATGACCAGGGGCAGGCGCAGGCGCCGGGCGCAGACCCAGGCAAACACCTGGGCCTTGAAGTTGTGCGCGTTGAGCAGCCCCGGCTGTTGTCGCAGGTGCGCCAGCAGTTCCTGCAGGCAGTGGCAGTTGTGGCTCGCCACGCCGGCCTCGGCGAAACGCTGCAGCAGCGCATCGGGGGCATTGATGAACACCACCCGATGCTGCCCCGGGGTGCCCAGGCAATGATCCAGCAGCATGCGCTCGGCACCGTAGAAACCGCCGCTGTGGATCAGGTGCACGATAGGCTGCGCGGCCATGCTCAGGTCGCTCACTGTTTGGCCCAATGCCAGGCCCAGCGCCAGGTCCAGCGCGGGTACGGGTTGACCTGGGGCTGCTCGACCGCGTTGAGCACCATCAGCACCGGCAGGCCGAGGTGATCACTGACCTGGGCCGGGTGCTTGAAGCGATGGTCGAAGAACTCGTAGACATAGCCCAGGGCAATGGCCAGCAGCAGGCCGGTGAGCAGGCCCAGGGGAATGATCAGCATCGGCTTGGGGAACGCCGCTTCGCTGGGTTCGTAAGGCTGGCTCAGGACCCGCGCGTTGGACAGCTCGCCACTGATCAGGCGCTCGCCACGGCTCTCTTCGTAGCGCTGGGTGTAGGTGAAGAAGGCTTTGTGCAAGGCATCGATTTCAGTGTCCAGCTGGCGCAGTTTGCTCAGGACCTCTTGCAGGTCGCGCACCCGCGCCTTGTAGTCGTTGATCCGCGCGGTCTTCTGGGCGATCACCGACTGGGTGATCTGCAAGTCACTGCTGCGCTCGCGCACGCGGTTTTCCACCACCTTGAGGAACTGCGCCCGGGCCCGCACGATCTGCTCGCGCTGCTGCTGCATGGGCACGCTGTCGGCGCGGTAGGTGTCGGCGGTGGTGCCGTACTGGCTCACCAGGTTGGTCAGCTGTTCGCCCAGTTGCTTGATCTCGCGGTCTTCGTAGGCAACGTTGTCCACGGTGTTGGCGAAGGCGAAGGGGAAGGTGTAGTCGGTGAGGCCGGCCTTGCGCGCGGCAGCCAGGTTCTTCTGCAGGTAATCCAGGCGGCGCTGGTTCTCCAGGGCCTGGTCGCGGTAGCCGTTGAGCGATTGCTCTTCGGTGTTGATGGCGTTCAGGCGGAAGGTGATCTCTTCCTTGGGGTCGGAGGCGTGGGCCGCTTCCAGCAGGGCCTGGCGCTTGCCTTCCAGGTCATCCAGGCGCGACTGGTACTGGGCCTTCTTCTGTTCGTAGAAGGCTTCGGGCAGTTCGTTGGATTGCAGGTCCTGGCGGTTCTTCAGGTAGTTGGCCAGCAGGCGCTCGACAAAGCGCGTGCCTTCGGCGGCGTTGGGGCTGGCGTAGACGATGGAGATCACGTTGGAGCCGGGCAGGGTGCCGATCTTCAGGTCCTTGACCGCCTGGTCGGTGAAGGCATCCAGGCTGGTATCGCGCACCGGGTCCACGGCCAGGCCGAAGAAACCGCGTACCGGGTTGATCACATGGTTGCGCAGGGGGTCGATCAGGCCATTGCGGATCGGCTTGACGATCAGCCGGGTCAACAGGCCCTCGCTGCCGCCGAACTGGCCTTCGCGGCGCAACTGGTCGATGGTGTCGCGGATCAGCGTGGGTGAACGCAGGATGTTGCTCTCGGTCTCCATGTCCGCCAGCGACGGCGGGATGAACTTGTCGGAGTCCGGGGCGAGCACGGTGTTGGCGTCGGTCTGCGAGAGTTTCTTGGACTGCACGATGACTTCGGCAGTGATCTCGAAGCTCTGCTTGAGCACCAGGGGCAGCAGCAGGGCGATCACCGCGAAACCCAGGAACACCCGTTTGATCAGGCGCCGATTGACAAAGAACACGAGCAGGAACTCGTGCAGGTAGTTTTCGATCTTGGTCATCAAGAGGGAACTCAGTTGTTGTTCGTTTCTTTGTTGTCGACGCGGTAGCCGAAGCTGAACCCGACACCCTGGAACATGATCACGTCCGCCAGCTGCTTGCTCAGGGCGCCGGCCTTGGCCAGGCGGGTCTTGGGCACATAGAGCATGTCGTCGGGCTGCAGGTAGGCGAATTGCAGGGCCTTGCCGTCCAGCGCCGCGTCGGCGTCGTAGACCCGGGCTTCGACCTGGTTGCCCTTGCGCCGCATGATCACCACCGAATCCAGGCGTGCAGTGGGGCCGGCCCCCTTGGCCAGGGTCAGGGCCTCAAGCACCGAGATCGGCCGGCGGATCGGGTAGGCTCCGGGCTGGCCGACTTCGCCCATGACGAACACCTCGTTGGAGGCGGTGGTCTTGAGCAGCACATCGACGCTCACCGAACCCACCTCCTTGGCATAGCGCTGGTTGACCAGGGTCTGCAGCTCGCTGAGGCTCTTGCCCTGCAACGACAGGCTGCCCAGCAGCGGGAAACTGGCGCGGCCGTCGGAGCCCACGACGATCTCGCGGCTAAGCCCGGTGGCCGGGTTGGTCAGGCTGGTGCGCAGGTTGTCCAGCTGGGCCATGGCGTGGGAGATCGAAAAGTTGATCTGCGGCTTCTTCAGCACCTTGGCGTATTGGGTTTCCAGGACCTGGCGCGCCTGTTCGGCGGAGAGCCCGGCGACCTGGATATTGCCCACGTAGGGCATGTCGATGCTGCCGTCGGGCAGCACCAGTTTGCTGCCGCCCAGTTCCGGAGCGGTGAGGAAGGTCACATCCACCTGGTCGCCAGGCTGCACGAGGTAGCGCTGCTGGCTGGTGGTGCCGATATGGAAGATCACGTCCAGCACGTCCTGGGGCCGCAGCACCTGCTCGATGGGCACCACCTCGGTGAGCTGTGCCTGGTCGGCCGGGGCGCTGAGGATCTGCACCGGCATCTGCTGCGGCTCGCGATTGACGCAGCCGCCCAGGGCCAGCAGCAGTGACAGGCTCAGCAGGGAAAGTCTTGGCTTGTTCATGGTTACACGGTCCTTGTGCCGGTCAGAGACGGTCATAAACCCACTTGGGCATGTAGTACTTGCGGGCGTTGAACACGCTGCCGATCAACTTGGCCTCGGCCTGGATCAGGCGCTGGGCGGCGGCCTGGGCCACTTCCCAGCGGGTTTCCTCGCTGCGCACCACCAGCACCACGCCGTCGACCTGGGTGGCCAGGGTGAGGATGTCGCCGCTGCTGTAGACCGGGTCGCCGTCGATGATCACGAAGCGGTATTCCTCGGCCAGGGCCTGCAGCAGTTCGCGCAGCAGTTCCGGGGTCAGGCGCTCGCTGTACTGCTGGCGGCGGCCCAGGGGCAGGAAGTCGAAATTCACCGCGTCGCTGCTCTCGATGCACGAGGCCAGGGGCGGCGGGGTTTCGGCCAGTGCCAGGTCGAGGAAGCCGGGCCGCTCATCCAGGGCCAGGCGCCGGGTCAGGCTGCTGTCCGAGAGGCTGGTGTCCACCACCAGCACCCGGCCGCGGCTGGTGCGCGCCAGTTCGTTGGCCATGCTCAGGCTGCTGCTGGTGACGCCGCTGTTGCGGTTGGCCGCGGTCAGCAGGATGACCCGCAGTTCCTGGTCGAGTACGGTCACCGCCAGGTTGCTTTCGCTGGGGCTCTGGATCTTCAGACTGGCAAAGGTTGCTGCCGCCATTTCAACTTGCTCCGTGGCCATTGAGGACCTTGAAAGGGGTTTTGATCAGGATCTTCAGGTCGAGCCAGGGGCTCTGCTGGAAGATGTAGGTCATGTCGAGGGTCACGCGGCCGTCGAAATCCACGTCGCTGCGCCCGGATACCTGCCACAGGCCGGTGATCCCCGGGTAGATGCTCAGGCGGCCGAGGTGGTGTTCCTTGTAGGTCTGGGCATGGAACGAGGTGGGGCGCGGGCCGACGATGCGCATCTGGCCGAGCACCACGTTGATCAGGTTGGGCAGCTCGTCGAGGCTGGTACGGCGCAGGAAACCGCCGATTCCAGTGATCCGCGGGTCGCGGTCGATCTTGAAATCCACCGAGTCGGCGCCGTGCTTGTTCAGGTGGCGCACCGAATCCTTCAGGGCCTCGGCGTTGACCACCATGGTGCGGAACTTGTACATGCCGAAGCGCCGGCCGCGAAAACCGGTGCGCAACTGCACGAAGAACACCGGGCCGGGGCTGGTGAGCTTGATCAGCAAGGCCACGACCAGCAGCACCGGCGACAGCAGCACCAGCAGCACCGCGGCCAAAAGCGCCGAGGTCAGGCGCTTGCTGCGCGACAGGGTCCAGGGCCGCCCGCCGTCGCGGCCGGTGATCCAGCCGTGCTGTTGCAGGTCGATGGCGGCCTGGACCTTGCGCCGGAACGGGTCGTTGCGCCGGTCGATGTGCAGCGGGGCGGGCACCTCGGTTGCGGGCGATGAGAGAGGTCTATCCATATCCACCGGGAATACTTCCATTGCAGGGGTTGGGTAAAAACGTTCGGCTGTCGCGGCTCAGGACGCCGCGCCCGGGTAGTAGCTCAGGTACCACTGGACGAACTCGCGCAGGCCTTCCTCCAGGGGCACCTGGGGGCCGAAACCGGTGAGGTTTTCCAGGGCGCTGACATCCGCGCAGGTGTTGAGCACATCGCCGGGCTGCAGCGGCAGGTATTCCACCTGGGCCTTGTGGCCGAGGAGTTTTTCCAGGGTCGCCACGTAGTCCTTGAGCTCCACCGGGCGCTGGCCGCCGATGTTGAACAGGCGCCAGGGCGCCATGCTGGTGGACGGGTCCGGCTGTTCCCGGTCCCACAGCGGATCGCGCACTGGCGGCTTGCCCAGCAGGCGCACCAGGGATTCGACGATGTCGTCGATGTAGGTGAAGTCGCGCTGGTGCATGCCGTAGTTGAACAGTTTCAGCGGCCGGCCCTGGCTGATGGCGTCGGCGAACAGGATCGGCGACATGTCCGGCCGGCCCCAGGGGCCGTACACCGTGAAGAAGCGCAGGCCGGTGGCGGGCACGCCGAACAGGTGGCTGTAGCTGTGGGCCATCAGCTCGTTGGCTTTCTTGCTGGCCGCATACAGCGACAGCGGGTGGTCGACGTTGTCACTGACCTTGTACGGGGTCTGCTGGTTGGCCCCGTACACCGAACTGGACGAGGCGTAGATCAGGTGTTGCACCGGGTAGCGCCGGCACATCTCCAGCAGGTTGAGGAAACCGCTGAGGTTGCTGTCCAGGTAGGCCTTGGGGTTTTCCAGGGAATAGCGCACCCCGGCCTGGGCGGCGAGGTTGATCACCACCTGGGGCCGTACTTCGGCGAACAGCCGTTCCAGGCCCTCGCTGTCGGCCAGGTCCAGGCGCTGCAGGGGAAAGTGCCCTACCTGGCGTTCCACCCAGCGCACCCGGTCGCGCTTGAGCTGGGGGTCGTAGTAGTCGTTGAAATTATCCAGCCCGGTGACCTGGTGCCCATCCTTGAGCAAACGCAGTGCGGTATGGGCGCCGATGAATCCGGCGGCCCCGGTGATCAGGATATTCATGCGCGCAATGCCTCCGGTACACGGTAGGGCAGGCCGATGCTCAGGTAATGCAGGCCGGCATCCGCTGCCTGTTGCGGGTTGTAGAGGTTGCGGCCGTCGACCACCAGGCGATCCCTGAGGGTCTCGCGCAGCAGCGTGAAGTCCACCACGCGAAAGGCCTTCCATTCGGTGCAGATCACCAGCGCGTCGGCGCCTTGCAGGGTGTCGTCACGGGTGGCGCACAGTTGCAGGTCATCGCGGTAGCCGTACAGGCGCCGGCATTCGGTCATGGCTTCCGGGTCGTAGGCCTGGACCTTGGCCCCGACCTCCCACAGTGCCTGCATCAGGTAGCGGCTGGTGGCTTCGCGCATGTCGTCGGTGTTGGGCTTGAAGGCCAGGCCCCAGAGCGCGATGACCTTGCCCTGCAGGTTGTCCCCCAGGTGCGCCTTGAGCTTGCGAAACAGCACATGGCGCTGCTGCTCATTGACGTCGCGCACGGTCTTGAGCATGTGCGGTTCCAGCCCGTGGCTTTCTGCGGTGTGGATCAGCGCCCGCAGGTCCTTGGGGAAGCACGAGCCGCCGAAGCCGGCGCCGGGGTAGATGAAGTGGTAGCCGATGCGCGGGTCGGCACCGATGCCCTTGCGCACGGCATTGATGTCCACCCCCAGGCGTTCTGCCAGGTTGGCCATCTCGTTCATGAAGCTGATGCGGGTGGCGAGCATCGCGTTGGCCGCGTACTTGACCAGCTCGGCGCTGCGGTTGTCCATGAACATCAGGCGGTCATGGTTGTGGTTGAAGGGCGCGTATAGTTCGCTCAACTGCTGGCGGGGCAGGTCGTCGGCGCAACCGACGATGATCCGGTCCGGGCGCATGCAGTCGGCCACGGCCGAGCCTTCCTTGAGGAACTCCGGGTTGGAGACCACGTGCACCCGCAGTTCGGATTTGCCCAGGTCTGCCAGTTGTTCGGCGACGGTCTCGATCACCAGATCGGCGGTGCCCACCGGCACCGTGGATTTGATCACCAGGGTCTTGTCGCTGAACATCAGGCAGGCAATGTTGCGCGCCACCGCCAGGACATGGTCGAGGTCGGCGGAGCCGTCTTCGTTGGAGGGAGTGCCGACCGCGATGAAAATCACCTTGCCGTGGCCCACTGCATCGCTGGCCTGGGTGGTGAAGTGCAATCGGCCGGCCTTTTGATTCTCTTCGATCAGGGTCGCCAGGCCCGGCTCGTGAATCGGCGGAATAGAACGTTGCAGCTGGGCGATCTTGTGGCTGTCGATATCGACACAGACCACGTTATGCCCGACATCGGCCAGGGCAACTGCTTGCACCAGGCCAACATAGCCAGTACCAAAAACGCTGACTTCCAAGGGAACGACCTCGTCCATGATGAGTGTTGGGGTGAGGGTGGTTCTCACCTTCTGAAAAGGCGTATGGCACATTGCCGCTATCACGCTCTTTTTTTGACACTACCATAACGTCGAGACGTTTAATTGACGTTTTGCTGTGTTACATAAATGACAGCTGTGTTTTGTTTATTTTTCGATGCATAAAATAATGTTTAAAAACAATTAGTTAATCGTCTTCATGATGGTCATCATGGAAAGCGTCAAATAGTTGGTTTTTGTTAATAAATGACTGAAAAAACCGACGAACGGTAGTGCGGTAAGACGAAAAGCTGATGCCTTTTTGATATTACCTGCTATGGCAGCCTGGGTTCCGAAGGCGAAGCTGAGCAGTTGGACAGTTTTTTTGACGCTTTCTGCAGCTTTAAAACTGTTGAAATTGATCGGTTTTTTCAAAGATATGGCTGGCAAAGCGGGACGGGTAGCGCCGGTTATGACCAGGCGGGCGTCAGACTAAAGTCGGGTTGGGAGGGTAGGGGCTATCTGCCATCATTGCCGGTCTTCATTGATTCAATCAATTCAGCTGGCGATCACAGATTCGCTGGATGAATTTCACCTGGGTCTTTTTCTTTACCTCGCGTCACTGATTTGCTGCTGGAGCCTGTTCATGCGTCCCCCTTTCCCCTTACTCAATCCGTGCCCATTGCTGGGCCTCGGCGCTGCCGTGCTGTGCGCGGGTTTTGCCCCTCTGGCCAATGCGGCGGGTTTTTTCGAAGACAGCAGCGCCAAGCTGGAATCGCGCACGATCTACTTCAACCGGGACTTTCGCGACGGCCACACCAGCACCGACCAGGGCGCATCCAAGCGTGAAGAATCGGCCCAGGGCTTTATTCTCAACCTGCAATCGGGCTACACCGAGGGCACCGTGGGTTTCGGCCTGGACGCCCTGGGCATGCTGGGGATCAAGCTCGACTCCAGCCCCGACCGCAGCAACAGCGGCCTGCTGCCCTCCAGCGGTCACGACCCGCGGGGCTCGGCGGACCAGTACGCCAAGCTGGGGTTGACCGCCAAGGTCCGGGTCTCGCAGACGGTATTCAAGTACGGCGCCCAGTTGCCGGACCTGCCACTGCTCAAGTACAACGACGGGCGCCTGCTGCCCACCATGTTCAACGGCGCGGTGCTGACTTCCCGGGAGGTCAAGGACCTGACCCTGACCGCGGCCCGCTTGAACCGCTACACCGCGCGGGACTCCAGCGATGCCCAGGACATCCGCGTGCACTGCAAGAACAAGCGCTACGCCTGCAACACCACGGCGGATCACTTCGACACCTATGGGGTGGACTACAAGTTCAACGATCGCCTGACCGGCCAGTACCACTACGCCGAGCTGGAAGACATCTACCGTCAGCATTTTGTCGGCCTGCTGGCCAACCAGCCCCTGGGGCCCGGCGTGCTCAAAGGCGACCTGCGCCTGCTCAAGAGTGCCGACACCGGCGCCGAGCGCGCCGGCGGCATCGACAACCGCGCCCTGAGCACCATGCTCGGCTACAGCGTGGCCGGGCACGTGTTCAGTGCCGGCTGGCAGCGCATGTACGGCGACAACTCCATGCCTTACCTGGATGGCAGCAACCCGTACCTGGTGAACTACGTGCAGGTCAACGACTTCGCTGCGATCCAGGAGCGTTCCTGGCAACTGCGCTATGACTATGACTTCAAGGCCATTGGCCTCAATGGCTTGAGCTTCCTGACCCGCTACGTCAGCGGCGACCACATCAAGGTCCCGGGCAGCCTGCGCGAAGGCCGCGAATGGGAGCGCGACAGCGAGCTCAAGTACGTGGTGCAGAGCGGCGCCTTCAAGGACGTGAGCCTGCGCCTGCGCAACGCCACCTACCGCAGCAACTACCAGAAGATCGCCCGCGACATGGACGAAACCCGCCTGATCGTCAGCTACAACTTCTCGCTGCTTTGACCGACGACTCTGGTAGAAGCTGGCTGGCCAGCGAAGGCGGTAGCCGCAATTGCGCAAGGCTTGCGGGCCTCTTCGCCGGCAAGCCGGCGGCTACGGGAGTTGATGTCGGTAGGGCAGGTCCGGGCCGGTGCGGGTGCAGGTCTGGGCCGCGACGTTGACGGCGAAACGCAGCAGGGCGTCGGTCTGCTCGCGATCGAGCTGTTCAAGGCCCTGGGGGAATCCAGGCCCTGTTCGGTCAGCCAGGTGATCAGCGCAGCCTGGAAGGTATCTCCGGCGCCCACGGTGTCGGCAACCTCCACCCGGGGCGCGTCCACCGACCAGCTGCCATGCCCACGGCTGAACACCGTCGCGCCCTGGCTGCCACGGGTCAGGAACACCAGCCGGGCATTGCCTTGCAGCCAACCCCGGATCAGCATTTCGGGCGCCTGCCCGGGGTACAGCTGGGCCAGGTCTTCGTCGCTGACCTTGATCAGGTCGGCATGGCCGGCCAGTTCGGCGATGCGCTGGCGCCACAGCTGGATATCCGGCTGCGGGTTGAGCCGTACGTTGGGGTCCAGGCTGATCAGCCGCTGCCCCCGCTCACGGCGCACCAGGGCCAGCAAGGTATCGGCAATCGGCTGCACCACCAGGGCAAACGAGCCGATATGCAGCCCGCGCACCTGTGCGTCGAGCTGCGGCAGGTGCTCTTCTTGCAACTGGCGATCGGCACAGCCCTCGCCGCGAAAGCTGTAGTGGGGCGAGCCATCGGCGCCCACGGCCACCATGGCCAGGGTGGTGGGGGCGTCGAATTCCCGCAGGTAGCGGGTATCCACGCCTTCGTTTTCCAGCACCCGCCGCAGGCGCTGGCCCAGGTAGTCCCGGGACAGCCCGGCCAGCAGGGCGACATCGACGCCCAGGCGGCGCAGGCCCACTGCCACGTTGAACGGCGAGCCCCCGGCGATCGCCTGGAACGCCACTTTACTGGCCGGGGCCCCGGCCTCATCCGCGCTGAAAAAGTCGAACAGCGCTTCGCCACACACCAGATACATAGTCATTCGCTCTTCAAAGGCTTGCCAGTTGCTGTCGATAGCGCTGGTACACCGGTTCGTAGGCCGCCACGTGTTCGGCCCGGGGCTGGGTTTCGCTGCCCGGGTCGAGGCGCACGCAGCGCTCGCAGAGTTGTTGCAGGTCCAGGTCCGGATCATCCAGCCGGCCATGGCACCAGGCTGCCTGGATCGCCGCGCCCAATGCGGCGGCTTCGGCCTCGCGGGGGCAGATCACCGGGGCATGCATGATATCGGCGACCATCTGTCGCCACAGCAGACTTTTCGCACCGCCGCCGATCAGCCGGATGCTCTGGCTGTGCAGGCCCGCTGCGCGCAACAGGTCGAGGCCGTAGCGCAAACCGAAGGTGGTGCCTTCCACCACCGCGCGGCACAGGTTGGCCGGGGTCAGGTTGTCCAGGGTCATGCCGTGCAGGCTGCCCTGGGCCTGGGGCAGGGCGGGCACTCGCTCGCCGTTGAAGAACGGCAGCAGGCACAGCCCCTCGGCCCCGATGGGGGCCTGCTCCAGGCGCTGGTTGAAAGCGGCAAGGTCCAGGCCCAGCAGTTCGCGCACCAGGGTGGTGGCGTTGGTCAGGTTCATGGTGCAGATCAGCGGCAGCCAGCCACCGCTGGACGAACAGAAGGTCGCCACCGAAGGCTCGGGGCTGATCAGCGGGCGCTCGGCGTAGGCATACACGGTGCCGGAGGAGCCCAGGCTCATGGTGATGATTCCGGGCTGGATATTGCCGGTGCCGATGGCCCCCAGCATGTTGTCGCCACCGCCGCTGGCTACCCAGGCATCCGCGCTGATCCCCAGTTGCCGGGCGACCGGCGCAAGGATCCGGCCCACAGGCTGGTGCGCTTCGAGCAACGGCGGCAAGGCCCGTTCCAGGCGCCCGCTGGGGTCGATATGGGCCAGCAGGGCGCGGTCCCAGTCGCGCCTGCGCACATCGAAATAGCCGCTGCCCGAGGCATCGCCGTACTCGCTGCAGCAGCGCCCGGTCAGCCAGAAATTGAGGTAGTCGTGGGGCAGCAGGATATGCGCAATGCGCTGGAACAGCTCCGGGTGCTGCTCCCGGGTCCAGAGTAGTTTTGACACCGTGTAGCCCGGGGCAATGGCCAGCCCCAGGCGCTCCAGGGAGCCCTGGGTGCCCCCCAGCCAGTCCAGCAGGCGCTGGTTTTCGGCGCTGCTTTGGGTATCGCACCACAGCTTGGCCGGGCGCAGCACCTGGCCCTGGTCATCCAGCAGCACCAGACCGTGCTGCTGGCCGCAAACCCCGACACCGAGCACCTGCCGGCCATCCACCCCGGCCGCCTGCAAGGCCTGCCGGGTGGCGCTGGTGCAGGCTTGCAGCCACTGCGCGGGATCCTGTTCGCGGCAGCCATTGGCGCCGCTGATCAGGCTGTGGGGCGCAGCGCCCCGGCCCAGGACGGTGCCGCTCCGGCTGTCGAGGATCAGCGCCTTGGTGCCCTGGGTGCCGCAGTCGAGGCCGAGAAAAAGCGCGGGTTGAGTCATCGTCGCTCCTGGTGTGGGTGATTACTGTCGAGCTGTAGCCGCTGCCGAGCCTGAGGCAGCGGCTACACGGGCCTGGCCAACAACCGTTCCAGCGTCTTGCTCACGCCATGTTCGCGCAAGCTGTTGAAGCAGCGCTCGAAAGCATCGACAAACGCGCTGGAATGGGGAATCGCCGAGCCGAAGATTTCTTCCACCGCCAGCAAACGTTGGGTCAGCAAGGTATCGTCGGCCACCAGGGCCTGGCAGAACTCGGCCCGCGGGTCGGGAACCCGGTAGCTCAGGCCATTCTCGTCCACGCCCTTGAGGTACAGGGCCCAGGCCGCCACCACCAGGGCCGCACGCTCGGTATCACGGCCATCGGCGATCAGCCGGTTGATGGTAGGCACGGTGAACTTGGGAAACTTCGACGAACCGTCGCTGCACACCCGCTCTAGCTGGTCGGCGATCGCCTGGTTGGAGAAGCGCTGGACCAGGGTGTCCTTGTAGGCCGCCAGGTCGATGCCCGGTACCGGCGCCAGTTGCGGGGTTACGTCCAGGTCCATGTAGGCGCGCATGTAGGCGACGAACAGCGGGTCGTTCATGGTTTCGTGGACGAAGCGGTAGCCCTTGAGAAAGCCCAGGTAGGTCAGGGCCAGGTGGCTGCCGTTGAGCAGCTTGATCTTCATCTCTTCATAGGGCGTGACGTCGTCGGTGAACTGCACGCCGACCTGTTCCCAGGCCGGCCGGCCATTGCAGAACTTGTCTTCCAGGACCCACTGCACAAAGGGCTCGCAGACGACCGGCCAGGCATCGTCGATGCCGTGCTCATCGTGCAGTTGCAGGCGGTGGGCGGTGCTGGTCATGGGGGTGATGCGGTCGACCATGGCGTTGGGAAAGCTCACGTGGCGCTCGATCCAGTCATGCAGGTCGGCGTCGCGGCGGGCGGCGAAGGCCAGCAGCGCCTTGCGGGTCACCGCGCCGTTGTGGGGCAGGTTGTCACAGGACATCAGGGTAAAGGCCGGGATCCCCGCGGCCCGGCGCAGGGCCAGGGCCGCGCAGAGAAAGCCGAATACCGTGCGCGGCTGTTGCGGATGGGCCAGGTCGTGCTGGATCTGCGGCAGGTGCAGCATGAACTCGCCCGTGCTGTCGTCGATGCAGTAGCCGCCCTCGGTGATGGTCAGGGAGACGATGCGGATCTCCGGGCTGGCCAGCTTGTCGATCAGCGCCTGGGCGTCGTCCTCGGCCAGCAGCATCTGGCTGATGGCGCCGATCACCCGCACCTCGTGGCCGTCGCCATCGCCCAGCTCGTACAGGGTGTAGAGGTAGTCCTGGCCGGCCAGATCGTCCCGCGCGCGGCGGTCTTCGGAGCGCAGGCCGACCCCGCAGATGCTCCAGTCCAGGCCCTGGCCCAGGTTCATCAGGGCATCGGTGTAATAGGCCTGGTGGGCCCGGTGAAAGCCGCCGACGCCAATGTGCGCGATGCCCTGGCGGGTGGCGGTGACGGTGTAGGCGGGTACCCGTACCTGGGGCGGCAGTTGGCTGAGGTTCAAGCGTTTGAGTTTCATGCAGGGCTCTCTGGGATCAGGCGGCGGCGCGCAGGGGGCGGGACACGGCGACCCCCTGGGCATCGAATAGATGGCAGTGCTGGGGGGCAGGTGCAGGTGCAGCTGTTCGCCGTAGCGGCTCGCCAGGTCACCGCGGATACGCAGGGTCAGGGCTTCACCGCAACTGCTGCGGACATGGCAGAAAGTGTCGCTGCCCAGGCGCTCGGCCACGTCGCTGGTGACTGCCAGGCTGCCCGGGCCGGGCTCGCCCAACTCCAGATGCTCGGGGCGGATGCCCAGGGTCACCTCGCTGCCCAGGCTCAGTTGCGCACCGCTCTGTTCCAGGCGCAGGCGTGCCCCGGCATCCAGCTGGACCTCGCAGCCCTGGCCGTCGACGTGGCTGATGCGGCCCTTGAGAAAGCCCATCTTCGGCGTGCCGAGAAAGCCTGCGACAAACAGGTTGGCCGGGCGATGGTAGAGCTCCAGGGGCGAGCCCACCTGTTCCACCCGGCCACCATTGAGCACCACCACCTTGTCTGCCAGGGTCATGGCTTCCACCTGGTCGTGGGTCACGTAGATCATGGTGGCCTGCAGTTCCTTGTGCAGGCGCGCCAGTTCCAGGCGCATCTGTACCCGCAGGGCGGCATCGAGGTTGGACAGCGGTTCGTCGAACAGGAAGATCTTCGGGTTGCGCACAATGGCCCGGCCAATGGCCACGCGCTGGCGCTGGCCGCCAGACAGCTGCTTGGGCTTGCGTTCGAGCATCGGCCCCAGTTCCAGGATGCGCGCCGCCTCGTCGACCTTCTGCTGCACCAGGGCCTTGTCGACCCCCGCCAGGTCCAGGGCGAAGGACATGTTCTTGCGCACGCTCATGTGCGGGTACAGGGCGTAGGTCTGGAACACCATGGCCAGGTCGCGCTTGGCCGGGCTGACTTGGGTGATGTCGCGACCGTCCAGCTCGATGCTGCCGCCGCTGACTTCCTCCAGCCCGGCGATCAGCCGCAGCAGGGTGGACTTGCCGCAGCCCGAGGGGCCGACGAAGACCACGAACTCCTTGTCGTTCACCTCAAGGTCGATGCCCTTGATGATGTCGAAGCCTTCGAAGCCTTTTTGCAGGTTGCTGATTTTCAGGTGAGCCATGGGATGTCTCCGCAATTTCAGAGTTACTTCACCGCGCCAAAGGACAGGCCGCGCACCAACTGCTTCTGGCTGATCCAGCCGAAGATCAGGATCGGCGCGCAGGCCAGGGTCGAGACCGCCGAGAGCTTGGCCCAGAACAGCCCTTCGGGGCTGGAGTAGGAGGCGATCAGCGCGGTCAGCGGGGCGGCGTTGGAAGAGGTCAGGTTCAGCGACCAGAAGGCCTCGTTCCAGCACAGGATCAGCGACAGCAGTGCAGTGGAGGCCAGGCCACCCTTGGCGATGGGCATCAGCACCCGCAGCATTTCCTGGGCCAGTGTGGCGCCGTCCAGGCGGGCGGCTTCGAGGATGTCCCGGGGGATGTCCTTGAAGTAGGTGTAAACCATCCACACCACGATCGGCAGGTTGATCAGGGTGTAGATCACGATCAGCGCGATGCGCGTATCCAGCAGGCCGAAGCTCTTGGCCAGCAGGTAGATGGGCATCAGCACGCCCACCGGCGGCAGCATCTTGGTGGAGAGCATCCACAGCAGGGTGCGCTTGGTGTTGCGGGTTTCAAAGAAGGCCATGGAGTAGGCCGCCGGCACCGCGATCAGCAGGCACAGGGCGGTCGCGCTGAAGGAAATCACCACCGAGTTCCAGGCGAAGGCCAGGTAGTTGCTGCGCTCGTTGATGTGCAGGTAGTTCTCGAGCGTTGGCGTGAAGATGAATTGCGGCGGCGTGGCAAAGGCGTCGATCTCGCTCTTGAAGCTGGTCAGCACCATCCAGAAGATCGGGAAGAAGATCAGGATCGCGATGGCCCAGGCCAGGGTGCCCAGTAGCAGGCTTTGCAGGCGTCGGGATTGTTGCAGGGTCATGGCGGCCACCTCAGCTCTGGTCAGTCAGGTTTTTGCCGATCATCCGCACCAGGATGATCGCGGCGATGTTGGCGATGACCACGGCGATCAGCCCGCCGGCCGAAGCCATGCCGACGTCGAACTGCACCAGGGCCTGGTTGTAGATCAGGTACGCCAGGTTGGTGGAGGCGTAGCCCGGGCCACCGTTGGTGGTGGTGAAGATCTCGGCGAACACCGACAGCAGGAAGATGGTCTCGATCATCACCACCACGGCAATCGGCCGGGCCAGGTGCGGCAGGGTCAGGTGCCAGAAGATGGCGATGGGCCCGGCACCATCGAGGCGCGCGGCTTCCTTTTGTTCCTGGTCCAGGGACTGCATGGCGGTCATCAGGATCAGGATGGCGAACGGCAGCCACTGCCAGGAAACGATGACGATGATCGACAGCAGCGGGTAGTGCGCCAGCCAGTCCACCGGCTGGGCGCCGAACAGTTTCCACAGCGCGGCGAGGATCCCCGACACCGGGTGGAAGATCAGGTTCTTCCAGATCAGCGCGCCCACCGTGGGCATGATGAAGAACGGCGAGATCAGCAGCACCCGGACGATGCCCCGGCCGAGGAACTCGCTGGCCTCCAGCAGGGCGCTGATCAGTACCCCGAACACCACGCTGATCAGCAGTACGCTGCCCACCAGCAACAGGGTGTTGGTGGCCCCGGGCACAAAGCCCGAATCACTGAGGAAGTAGCTGAAGTTCTCCAGGCCGACGAACTGGTTCTCGCCGGGGTACAGCAGGTTGTAGCGGATCACTGAAAAGTACAGGGTCATGCCCAGGGGCACGATCATCCACAGCAGCAACAGCGCCACCGAGGGCTGACCAGGAACCAGCCTGGGTTGGCCAGGCGGCTTTTGCGAGGCGCCGCCTGCGGTTGCACATGCAGCTTGGCAGTCGAGGTATTCATAAGGGTCACAACCAGTTGGGTACAGGGGGGCCCGACACGGCGCTGGCACGGCCGGGCTGCCCGTAGGTGCTGGCTTGCCAGCGAAGGCGCCCTTGAACACTGCGCAAGACTCAAGGGCCTCTTCGCCGGCAAGCCGGCTCCTACAGGGAGAGCCGGGTTATTTCGGGTAGCCGGCGCGTTTCATTTCCCGTTCGGTGCTCTGCTGCGCGGCCGCCAGGGCCTGGTCCACCGTGGTCTGGCCGATCAGGGCGGCGGAAAACAACTTGCCGACCTGGGTGCCAATGGCCTGGAACTCGGGGATGGTCACCAGTTGGATGCCGACGTAGGGCACGGGCTTTAGGGTGGGCTTGCTCGGGTCGGCGACCTTCAGCGATTCCAGGGTGACCCTGGCGAACGGCGCGGCCTGCATGTAGGTCTCGCTATAGGTGGAGGCGCGGGTGCCCGGCGGCACATTGGCGATGCCATCCTTCTCGGCCACCAGGGCCGCGTACTGCTTGGAAGTGGCCCAGGCACTGAAGGTCTTGGCGGCGTCCTTGGCCTTGGAACTGGCGGGGATCGCCAGGGACCATGAGTACAGCCAGGCGCTGCCCTTGTCAGTGACCTGGTGCGGCGCGTAGGTGAAGCCCACATGGTCGGCGACCTTGCTCTGGCTCTTGTCGGTGACGAAAGAGCCGGCCACGCTGGCGTCGACCCAGATCGCGCACTTGCCGCTGTTGAACAGCGCCAGGTTTTCGTTGAAACCGTTGCTCGAAGCCCCCGGTGGTCCGGACTTCTTCATGTTGTCGACATAGAAGCTCAGGGCGTTCTTCCATTCCGGCCCGGTGAACTCGGGCTGCCATTGTTCATCGAACCAGCGTGCGCCATAGCTGTTGGCCAGGGTGGTGATCAGGGCCATGTTTTCGCCCCAGCCGGCCTTGCCCCGCAGGCACAGGCCGTATTGCTCCTGGTCGGGCTTGTTGAGCTTGGCGGCGAATTCGCCGATCTGCTCCCAGGTCGGCCGCTCGGGCATGCTCAGGCCGGCCTCCTTGAACAGGTCGGTGCGGTAGTAGGTCATGGAGCTTTCGGCGTAGAACGGCAGGGCATAGAGAGTGCCCTTGACCGACAGGCCCTCGCGCACCGAAGGGAAGACATCGTCCAGCTCATAGCTGGCCGGCAGGTCCTGCATCGGTTGCAGCCAGCCCTTGGCGCCCCAGAGTGCGGCTTCGTACATGCCGATGGTGAGCACGTCGAATTGCCCGCCCTGGGTGGCGATGTCGGTGGTCAGGCGCTGGCGCAGCACGTTCTCTTCCAGCACCACCCAGTTCAGCTTGATGTCCGGGTGCTCGGCCTCGAAGGTCTTGGACAGGCGTTGCATGCGGATCATGTCGCTGTTGTTGACGGTGGCGATGGTCAGGGTCTGGGCGCCAAGGGTGACGCTGCTGAGGGTCATGCAGGTGGTGAGGAGCAGGGCTTTGCTGCAGGGTTTCATCGTTCACTCCTGTCCTGCGCCGGTGAGGGCTGCAGAAGGACGGTTATTGTTGTTATGTCTTCCTCCGCCGAGGAAGAAGGTGGGCTGATTACAGCCCTCAAACGCGGTGCTGACAAATCATCCCTGACACTTGAATTGATACTTTTTTGCACTGGCCCGCCAAAGGGCCATTGGCTTGGGCAGACGTTCTGCGGGACTCGCTAGCGCTTGGGCCTGTTCGCGGCCTTGCAGATGCGTATTGGTTTTGGCCGGCAGGAGGGGCTACCACTTAGCCCAAAGCCCACTGGCTTTTTCCCGGTCACTGCCTAAGATGGCCATCCCAGGATTGAGTAAACCGTTGGCCGCGATGTCGGAAAAAGACACCATTTCCATGCAACTGGTGCGCGAGGCACTGCTGCAAAGCTGCGCCCCGGGCGCCGCCACCGATGAAGTGCTGCACAAGGTCGGGATCGACCCGGCGGGCCTGCAGCAGGGCACGGCGCGGGTGCCGGCCAGTGCCTATGCACGGCTCTGGCGCCTGCTGGCGCGGCGCCTGGACGATGAGTTCTTCGGCATGGACCCGCGCCGCCTGAAGTCCGGCAGCCTGGCCTTTCTCTGCCGCTCGGCCATGGCCCAGCCGACCCTGGCCAGCGGGCTGGACTCGGTGCTGGGCTTTCTGACGCTGATGTTCGAGCGCATGCCGGCGCAGCTGGTGCACCAGCAGAGCCTGGCGGAAATCGTCCTGCTGGAGGATGAACACGAGCCTAGGCGGGCCTTTACCTACTTCACCTACTGGATGATTGTCCACGGCGTGGCCTGCTGGTTGGCGGGCCGGCGCATTCCGATCCTGGCCATCGAGCTGCGCGGCCCGCAGCCGGATTTCTGCGACGACTACCGGGTGATGTTCTCCGACAACCTGCGTTTCGAGCGGCCGCGCACGCGGATGATCATCGCCGCCGACTGCCTGGACCTGCCGATCAAGCGCAGCGAGGAAGAGCTCAAGCGCTTCCTGGCCCATGCCCCGGCCAACATCCTGGTCAAGTACCGCGACCCCGAGAGCCTGGCCAGCCGCATCAAGCAGCAGTTGCGGCAACTGCCAGGGGAGCAGTGGCCCGAGAGCGAAAGCCTGGCCCAGAGCCTGTGCATGTCCGCCTCGACCCTGCGCCGGCGCCTGGCCGAAGAGGGCCAGAGCTACCAGGCACTCAAGGACAGCGTGCGCAAGGAACTGGCGATTGTCTGGCTGGCCGAGCCGCAGATCAGCTTTGCCGAGATTGCCGGGCGCCTGGGGTTTGCCGATACCAGCTCGTTCTACAAGGCCTTTCGCAAATGGTCCGGTTCCAACCCCGGGCATTACCGCAGCCTGATCCTCAACGACCCGCACCTCTCGTAGGAGCCGGCTTGCCGGCGAAGAGGCCCGCAAGCCTTGTACCGCCCGAGACAACGCCTTCGCTGGCAAGCCAGCTCCTACACAGGCGGTAACCCCATCCCCCCGTAGGAGCCGGCTTGCTGGCGAAGAGGCCCGCAAGCCTTGCACCGCCCGGGCCGACGCCTTCGCTGGCAAGCCAGCGCCTACACAGGCGGTAACCCTCATCCCCCGTAGGAGCCGGCTTGCCGGCGAAAGGGCCCGCAAGCCTTGCACCGCTCGGGCTGACGCCTTCGCTGGCAAGCCAGCGCCTACGGCAATTTCAGGTGCCGCCGCCAACCGTGGCGGGGCGTGCTCTTGGCCAAACCGGTCACGCAACTTGATAGCTTTGACCATTGTTCCGCGAGGGCTCTGGCGCCAGTATTTCCCTGATTTTCATGAGGTTCCCATCCTAATAAGAACAGTGAGGGATTCTGGCAATGCGCAACTACCTGTCTGCTATCAAGGAATTCGATTATCAGCACACCATGGAGTCGGCCCTGGCGGGCTCGCTCTCAGCCCTCAATGCCTGTGTCGAGTGCTGCGACCGGCATGCCTTGCCCGGGCGCATCGCGCTGTTCTGGGAAGGCCGGGACGGCAGCAGCGCCAGCTACACCTTCACTGAACTGCAGGACAAGGCCGGGCGCCTGGCCAACTTCTTCCTGGCCCAGGGGGTCGGCAAGGGCGACAAGGTCGCCGGGCTGCTGCCACGCAATGTCGAACTCTTGATCACGGTGCTGGCCACCTGGCGCATTGGCGCGGTGTACCAGCCGCTGTTCACCGCCTTCGGCCCCAAGGCCATCGAGCACCGTCTCAACAGCTCCAAGGCCAAGCTGGTGGTCAGCGACGCGGTGAACCGGCCCAAGCTGGCGGAAGTCGCCGAGTGCCCGACCATCGTCACGGTCGCAGGCGCCAAGGGCCAGGGCATCGTGCGTGGCGATTTCAGCTTCTGGGCCGAGCTGGAACAGTACCCGGCCCAGTGCGAGCCCGTGCTGCTGACCGGCGAAGACCCATTCCTGCTGATGTTCACCTCGGGCACCACCGGCCCCTCGAAAGCCCTGGAAGTACCGCTCAAAGCGATTGTCGCGTTCCAGGCCTACACCCGCGACGCCGTGGACCTGCGCCCGGAAGACGCCTTCTGGAACGTCGCCGACCCGGGCTGGGCCTACGGCATCTACTTCGGCGTCACCGGCCCCTTGGGCCTGGGCCACCCGATCACCTTCTACGATGGCCCCTTCACCCTGGAAAGCACCTGCCGGGTGATCAACAAGTACGGCATCACCAACCTCACCGGTTCGCCCACTGCCTACCGCCTGCTGATCGCTGGCGGCGACCAGTTCGCCCGTTCGATCAAGGGCCGCCTGCGTATCGTCAGCAGCGCCGGCGAGCCGCTCAACCCCGAAGTCATCCGCTGGTTCGCCGAACAACTGGGCGTGGTGATCCACGACCACTACGGCCAGACCGAGCTGGGCATGGTGCTGTGCAACCACCACGGCCTGGAGCACCCGGTGCATGTCGGCGCCGCCGGTTTCGCCTCGCCGGGCCACCGCATCGTGGTGCTGGATGAGCACTACCAGGAACTGGGCGTCGGCCAGCCGGGGATTCTGGCCATCGACCGCAGCCGGTCACCCATGTGCTGGTTCGCCGGTTACGCCGGGGTGCCGACCAAGGCCTTTGTCGGCAACTACTACTTAAGCGGCGATACCGTGGAGTTGAACCAGGACGGCAGCATCAGCTTCGTGGGCCGCAGTGACGATGTGATCACCACCTCCGGCTACCGGGTCGGCCCGTTCGACGTGGAAAGCGCGCTGATCGAACACCCGGCCGTGGTGGAAGCGGCGGTGGTGGGCAAGCCCGATCCGGAGCGCACCGAACTGGTCAAGGCCTTCGTGGTGCTCAGCGAGCAGTACCGCGCCACCGATGAGCTGGCAGAGGAGTTGCGCCAGCACGTGCGCAAGCGCCTGGCGGCTCATTCCTACCCCCGTGAAATCGAATTTGTCAGCGAATTGCCGAAGACCCCAAGCGGCAAATTGCAGCGCTTTATCTTGCGCAACCAGGAAATCGCCAAGGCTCAAGAGGCCGCGGCGTCAACAGCTACCGCATGAACAGGATTTGAATGATGGACATTGCAAACCAGGTGTTTCTCGTCAGTGGCGGCGCTTCCGGCCTGGGAGCCGCCAGCGCCGAAATGCTGGTCGCCGCCGGCGCCAGGGTGATGCTGGTGGACCTCAATGCCGAGGCCGTGGCGGCCAAGGCCCAGCAGTTGGGCTGCCAGAGCGTGGTGGCCGACATCAGCCAGGAAGCCGCGGCCGAAGCGGCGGTGCAGGCCACGGTCAAGGCCTTTGGCGGGCTCAACGGCCTGGTCAACTGCGCCGGCATCGTGCGTGGCGAGAAAATCCTCGGCAAGAACGGCCCCCACGCCCTGGCCAGCTTCAGCCAGGTGATCAACGTCAACCTGATCGGCAGCTTCAACCTGCTGCGCCTGGCAGCAGCAGCCATTGCCGAAAGCCCGGCCAATGCCGATGGCGAGCGCGGGGTGATCATCAACACGGCGTCCATCGCCGCCTTCGACGGGCAGATCGGCCAGGCGGCCTACGCCGCCTCCAAGGGCGCCATCGCCAGCCTGACCCTGCCGGTGGCCCGGGAGCTGGCACGCTTCGGCATCCGGGTGATGACCATCGCCCCGGGTATTTTCGAAACCCCGATGATGGCCGGCATGAGCGACGAAGTGCGGGCCGGCCTGGCCGCCGGCGTGCCATTCCCGCCACGCCTGGGCAAGCCCGCCGAGTACGCCGCGCTGGTGCGGCACATCATTGAAAACAGCATGCTCAACGGCGAGGTGATCCGTCTCGACGGCGCCTTGCGCATGGCCGCCAAGTAAGGAGGATTCATCATGTCCATTGCCCAAGATCCGATTGTCATCGTCAGCGCCGTCCGTACCCCCATGGGCGGTTTCCAGGGGGACCTCAAAGGCCTCAGCGCGCCGCAACTGGGGAGCGAAGCCATTCGCGCCGCAGTCCAGCGCGCCGGCATTGCACCGCAGGCGGTCGAAGAAGTGCTGTTCGGCTGTGTGCTGTCCGCCGGCCTCGGCCAGGCCCCGGCCCGTCAGGCAGCCCTGGGCGCCGGCCTGGACAAGGGCACCCGCTGCACCACCCTGAACAAGATGTGCGGTTCCGGCATGGAGGCCACCATCCTGGCCCACGACATGCTGCTGGCCGGCAGTGCCGAGGTGGTGATCGCCGGTGGCATGGAAAGCATGTCCAACGCCCCGTACCTGCTGGACCGCGCTCGCAGCGGCTACCGCATGGGCCACGGCAAGGTGCTGGACCACATGTTCCTCGACGGCCTGGAAGACGCCTACGACAAGGGCCGCCTGATGGGCACCTTCGCCGAGGATTGCGCCGAGGCCAACGGCTTCACCCGCCAGGCCCAGGACGATTTCGCCGTGGCCTCCCTGACCCGTGCCCAGCAGGCGATCAAGGATGGCCTGTTCAAGGACGAGATCGTTCCCCTGCAGGTGATGGTCGGCAAGGAGTCGAAGCTGATCAGCGACGACGAGCAGCCGCCCAAGGCCAAGCTGGACAAGATCCCCACCTTGAAACCGGCGTTCCGCGACGGTGGCACCGTGACTGCGGCCAACTCCAGCTCGATCTCCGACGGCGCCGCGGCCCTGGTGCTGATGCGCCGCTCCGAAGCTGACAAGCGCGGCCTCAAGCCCCTGGCAGTGATCCACGGCCACGCGGCCTTCGCCGATACCCCCGGGCTGTTCCCGGTGGCCCCGGTGGGTGCCATCGAGCGGCTGATGAAGAAGACCGGCTGGTCGTTGAACGAGGTCGACCTGTTCGAGATCAACGAAGCCTTCGCCGTGGTCAGCCTGGTCACCATGAGCAAGCTGGAAATCCCCCACGCCAAGGTCAACGTGCACGGCGGCGCTTGCGCCCTGGGCCACCCGATCGGCGCTTCCGGTGCGCGGATCCTGGTGACCCTGCTGTCGGCCCTGCGCCAGAAAGGCCTCAAGCGTGGCGTGGCCGCGATCTGCATCGGCGGTGGTGAAGCCACGGCCATGGCCGTTGAATGCCTGTAACGAGGAATCCCGATGTTGCCCAATGACGAACAACTGCAGATCAGCGACGCGGCCCGGCAATTCGCCCAGGAGCGCCTCAAGCCTTTCGCCGCCGACTGGGACCGCGAGCACCGCTTTCCCAAGGAAGCCATTGCCGAGATGGCCGAGCTGGGTTTCTTCGGCATGCTGGTGCCCGAGCAGTGGGGCGGGTGCGACACCGGCTACCTGGCCTATGTCATGGCCCTGGAGGAAGTCGCCGCCGGTGATGGCGCCTGTTCCACCATCATGAGCGTGCACAACTCGGTGGGCTGCGTGCCGATCCTCAAATTCGGCAACGATGACCAGAAGGAACGCTTCCTCAAGCCCCTGGCCAGTGGCGCCATGCTCGGCGCCTTCGCCCTGACCGAACCCCAGGCCGGCTCCGATGCCAGCAGCCTGAAGACCCGGGCCCGCCGCGACGGCGACCACTATGTGCTCAACGGCTGCAAGCAGTTCATCACCTCCGGGCAGAACGCCGGGGTGGTGATCGTGTTCGCGGTCACCGACCCGGCGGCCGGCAAGCGCGGCATCAGCGCCTTTATCGTGCCCACCGACTCGCCGGGCTATAAGGTCGCGCGCATCGAGGACAAGCTCGGCCAGCACGCCTCCGACACCTGCCAGATCCTCTTCGAGGATGTGAAGGTGCCGCTGGCCAACCGCCTGGGCGAGGAGGGCGAGGGCTACAAGATCGCCCTGGCCAACCTTGAAGGCGGGCGCGTGGGCATTGCCTCGCAATCGGTGGGCATGGCCCGGGCCGCATTCGAAGCGGCACGGGATTACGCCCGTGAGCGCGAAACCTTCGGCAAGCCGATCATCGAGCACCAGGCCGTGGCCTTCCGCCTGGCGGACATGGCCACCCAGATCGCCGTGGCGCGGCAGATGGTGCACTACGCCGCGGCCCTGCGCGACAGCGGCAAGCCGGCGCTGGTGGAGGCCTCGATGGCCAAGCTGTTCGCCTCGGAAATGGCCGAGAAGGTCTGTTCCGCGGCCTTGCAAACCCTGGGCGGCTATGGCTATTTGAGCGACTTCCCGGTGGAGCGGATCTACCGCGATGTGCGCATCTGCCAGATCTACGAAGGCACCAGCGACATTCAGCGCATGGTCATTTCGCGCAATCTCTGACTTTTAGCAGGAGCTGATTCATGAGCTACGAAACCATTCTGTTGGACATCAAGGGCCGGGTCGGCCTGATCACTCTCAACCGCCCCCAGGCGCTGAACGCCCTCAATGCACAGATCGTCGGCGAGGTGAACCAGGCCCTGGATCGCCTGGAAGCCGACCCGCAGATCGGCTGCATCGTCATCACCGGTTCCAAGAAAGCCTTCGCCGCCGGTGCCGACATCAAGGAAATGGCCGAGCTGCGCTACCCGCAGATCTACCTCGACGACCTGTTCAGCGACAGCGACCGCGTGGCCAACCGGCGCAAGCCGATCATCGCCGCGGTCAACGGCTTCGCCCTGGGCGGCGGTTGCGAACTGGCGCTGATGTGCGACTTCATCCTGGCTGGCGACAACGCCAAGTTCGGCCAACCGGAAATCAACCTCGGCGTGCTGCCGGGCATGGGCGGCACCCAGCGCCTGACCCGCGCGGTCGGCAAGGCCAAGGCCATGGAAATGTGCCTGACCGGGCGTTTTATCGACGCCGTGGAAGCTGAGCGTTGCGGCATCGTCGCACGCATCGTGCCGGCCGATGAACTGGTGGAAGAAGCCCTGAAAGTGGCAGCGGTGATTGCCGGCAAATCGATCCCGGTGAGCATGATGATCAAGGAAAGCGTGAACCGCGCCTTTGAAGTCAGCCTGTCCGAGGGCGTGCGCTTCGAGCGCCGGGTATTCCACGCCGCCTTCGCCACCCAGGACCAGAAAGAAGGCATGGCCGCCTTCATCGCCAAGCGTGACCCGCAGTTCAAGGATCAGTAACCGCAGCGTCCTAGCCACGTAGGAGCTGGCTTGCCAGCGAAGGCGTCCCCGAGGGCAGCGCATGACTCAGGGGCCTGCTCGCCGGCAAGCCGGCTCCCACGAGGGAACAGCCAAAAAAAATCGCAGCCGGGGCTGCGATTTTTTGTTTTCGGCGTCAATGCCTACAGCTGGTAATGCTTCAACTCGCGAGCGATCAGCAGGCGCTGGATCTCGCTGGAGCCTTCGTAGATCTGGGTAATTCGCGCATCGCGGTAGTAGCGTTCCACCGGATAGTCTTCCAGGTAGCCGTAGCCGCCATGGATCTGCATGGCCGAGGAGCAGACCTTCTCGGCCATTTCCGAGGCGAACAGCTTGGCCTGGGAAGCCTCCGACAGGCACGGCTGGCCCGCGCTGCGCAGGCGCGCGGCGTGGAGGATCAGCAGGCGGGCGGCATTCAGGCGGGTGTGCATGTCGGCCAGCAGGTTGGCGATGCTCTGGTGTTCGATGATCGGCTTGTCGAACTGCACCCGCTCCCGGGCGTAGGCCAGGGCGGCTTCAAAGGCGGCGCGGGCGATGCCCAGGGCCTGGGCGGCGATGCCGATGCGCCCGCCTTCGAGGTTGGACAGGGCGATGGCCAGGCCCTTGCCCCGTTCACCCAGCAGGTTGGCCTCGGGGATGGTGCATTGGTTGAGGGTCACGGCGCAGGTGTCGGAGGCGCGGATGCCCATCTTGTGTTCGGTGCGGTCGACGATGAAGCCCGGGGTGTCGGTGGGCACCAGGAACGCCGACAGGCCTTTCTTGCCCAGTTCCGGGTCGGTCACTGCAAAAACGATGGCTAGCTGGGCGCGCTTGCCGTTGCTGACGAACTGCTTGGCGCCGTTGATTACCCACTGGCCGTCCCGCAGTTCGGCGCGGGTGCGCAGGTTGTGGGCTTCGGAGCCGGCCTGGGGTTCGGTCAGGCAGAAGCAGCCGATGGCTTCGCCAGCGGCCAGGCGCGGCAGCCATTGCTGCTTTTGTTCCTGGCTGCCGTAGTTGAGGATCGGCCCGCAGCCCACCGAGTTGTGGATGCTCATCAGGGCACCGGTGGCGCCGTCGCCGGCGGCGATTTCTTCCACTGCCAGGGCATAGGCCACGTAGTCCAGGTAGCTGCCGCCCCATTCCTCGGGAACCACCATGCCCAGCAGGCCCAGTTCGCCCATCTTGCGCACCAGGCCATCGTCGATCCAGCCGGCCTTTTCCCAGGCCTGGGCATGGGGGGCGATTTCGCCTCGGGCGAAGTCCCGGGCCATGTCGCGGATCATCACTTGCTCTTCGGTCAGTTCAATGTCGTGCATGAGTTCAGCTCCCGCTGCCGTCAAAACCGCTGAAGAAGCTCGCCACCCGATCGGCGTCGAGGGCCGCCAGGGTGGGCGGATTCCAGTGCGGAGTCTTGTCTTTGTCGATGATCAGGGCGCGTACGCCTTCCATCAGGTCGCCACGCTCGAACCACTGCCGGTCCAGGTGCAGTTCCAGGGCGAAGCATTGTTCCAGGCTCAACTGGCGGCCGTGGCGCAGCATTTCCAGGGTCACGGCCATGGCCAGGGGAGAGCGGGTTTCCAGCAGGTCGGCGGTGCTGCGCGCCCATTCATGGCTGTCGGCAATGGTGACGGTACGCAGTTGCTCGACGATGCTGGGTACGTCCGCCTGGGCGAAGAAGTGATCGATGACCGGGCGCAAGGCTTGCAGGGGCGCATCGGGCAGGGTCTGCACCGCGAGCCTGGCCAGCAGGCCTTGCAGGTCCTTGAGGGGCGAGTCGCTCCAGTGCAGGCGGTCCAGGCGCTGGTTCAGCAGGTCCAGCTTGCTGCTGTCCAGGTGCCAATCGGCCAGGCCGCAGTACAGGGCATCGGCGGCGCGGATCTGCACGCCGCTGACTCCGAGATAGATCCCCAGCTCCCCGGGTATGCGCGACAGGAAGTAACTGCCGCCAACATCCGGGAAGTAACCGATGGCCACCTCCGGCATCGCCAGGCGGCTGCGCTCGGTGACTACCCGCAGGTCGGCGCCTTGCACCAGGCCCATGCCGCCACCCAGGACAAAACCGTCCATCAGCGCCAGCACCGGCTTGCGGTAATGGTGGATGGTCAGGTCAAGGGCATATTCCTCGACGAAGAAGTCTTGGTGCAGGCTGTCGCCGCTGTGGTAGCTGTCGTACAGCGAGCGGATATCGCCGCCGGCGCAGAAAGCCTTGTCCCCCGCGCCACGCAGGACGACGGCGTGGATCAACGGATCCTGGGCCCAGTGGTCCAGGTGCTGCTGCAAGGTGCGGACCATCGACAGGGTGATGGCGTTGAGGCCGGCGGGGCGGTTTAGGGTCAGGTAGCCGATGTGGTTGCGCACCTCGACCAACACTTCGTCCGGGGTGGCGTCGGGGGCCCGGCTCGCCTGGGATGAAACCTGAGCAGTCATCACTAACTCCCTGCTTTTATTGTTTTTTATATGAGGCTCGCGCGCGAGCATCGGCGGATCGTAGCAGTGCAAATTTGCCAATTACAACCCGGAAAGCTGCAGGTCGACTGTGCATTTTTGCATGACAAAAAAACACCCCCTGGCCTTGCGCAACCGCTCTGGACCAAGGTGTAGAGCCTTGACGACAGAATCGGCTGTGAAATAGCCGTGATCAGCCGATCCCGGCTGTTTCAGGCGCCCCTTACGACACCTGGGCCACTTCGGCAGTTGGCATTCTGGCGCTCCGTTGCAGCGTAGACCGCGGCGACCAGGAACGGGTTCGGCTCTGCGCGCCAAACCCGGCCAATAACAACAAGAACCCGACTGCGGCGACCCCGCATCCACTCTCTGCCCCTGTCACAAGTGGGGCCTGGCATTGCTGCCGGGCCGCTATAAATCCAAATAATCCGGGACTCTGAAGATGACTAAACACTGGCTGGCTGTGCCGTTACTGGCAATTGCGTGCGTTTCCATGGGCGTCAGCGCCAAGGAATGGAAAGAACTGCGCTTTGGCGTCAACCCGAGCTATCCGCCCTTTGAATCCACCACAGCAGGCGGCGGCGTGCAGGGCTTCGGTGTCGACCTGGGCAACGCCATCTGCGCCGAGCTCAAGCTCAAGTGCGTGTGGGTCAGCAACGACTTCGACGGCCTGATCCCGGCACTCAAGGCCGGCAAGTTCGACGCCATCGAGTCCTCCATGACCGTTACCGATGCGCGGCGCAAGCAGATCGACTTCAGCGACCGGCTGTACGCCGGCCCCACGGCCATCGTCACGCGCAAGGGCTCGGGCCTCGAACCCACCGGTGAATCGCTGAAGGGCAAGACCCTGGGCTACATGCAGGGCACCGTCCAGGAAACCTACGCCAGGGCCAAGCTGGGCCCGGCGGGAGTCAAGCTGCGGGCCTACCAGAACCAGGACCAGGTCTATGCCGACCTGGTCTACGGCCGGCTGGACGCCTCGATCCAGGACAAGCTGCAAGCGCAGATGAGTTTCCTCGCATCGCCCCAGGGCGCCGACTTCGAGAACAGCGTCGGCATCAGCGACCCTCTGGTGCCGTCGGAGATCGCCATTGGCCTGCGCAAGGACCAGGACGAGCTCAAGGCCATGCTCAATGGCGCCATCCAGGCGCTGCATGAGAAGGGCATCTACGCCCAGATCCAGCGCAAGTACTTCGGCGACCTCGACCTCTACAACAACTGATCGCCCACGGCGGGCCCCGGGACTGTTACCCAGTATCCCGGGCCCGGCCGTGGCCCGAGCAAGGTGATTGGCGTGAATACCTTTCTGACTCTGTTGGGCCTGGACCTCGAGGTCCTGCAAGGCTATGGGCCGCTGTTGCTGCACGGCGCCTGGATGACCCTGAAACTCTCCGCCCTGGCGCTGCTGGTGAGCATGCTCCTGGGGCTGCTGGGGGCGGCGGCCAAGCTTTCGCCGCTGCGCCTGCTGCAGATCCCGGCGACCTGCTACACCACCTTGATCCGCGGCGTACCGGACCTGGTGCTGATGCTGCTGATCTTCTACAGCCTGCAGGGCTGGCTCACGGCCCTGACCGAACTGCTGGACTGGCCCTATATGGAGATCGACCCCTTCGTGGCGGGGATCGTGACCCTGGGCTTCATCTACGGCGCCTATTTCACCGAGACCTTTCGCGGGGCAATCCTCAGCGTGCCCCGGGGCCAGCAGGAAGCCGCGGCGGCCTTCGGCCTGAGCCGCATGCAGCGCTTTCGCCACGTGGTGTTCCCGCAGATGATGCGCTTCGCCTTGCCGAGCCTGGGCAATAACTGGCTGGTGCTGCTCAAGGCTACGGCGCTGGTGTCGATCATCGGCCTCACCGACCTGGTCAAGGTGGCCCAGGAAGCCGGCAAGAGCACCTTCAACATGCTGGATTTCCTGCTCCTGGCGGCGGCCCTGTACCTGCTGATCACCAGCGCTTCGAACCAGCTGCTGCGGCGCCTGGAACGGCACTACAACCAGGGCGTGCGAGGGCTGTCGCGATGATCGAACTGATCCAGGAATACTGGCGGCCGTTTCTGTTCACTGACGGCGAGAGCCTTACCGGGCTGGCCATGACCCTGTGGCTGCTGGTGGCCAGCCTGGCCATGGGGTTTGTCCTGTCGCTGCCCCTGGCCATTCTGCGCACCTCGCACTGGGCGCTGCTGCGCTGGCCGGTGCAGCTGTTCACCTATGTGTTTCGCGGCACGCCTTTGTACATCCAGCTGCTGATCTGCTACAGCGGCCTGTACGGCATCGCCGCGATACGCCAGCAGCCGTTGCTCGAAGCCTTCTTCCGCGATGCCATGAACTGCACCTTGCTGGCCTTCACCCTGAACACCTGCGCCTACACCGTGGAGATCTTCGCCGGGGCCATCCGCAGCATTCCCTATGGCGAGATCGAGGCAGCCCACGCCTATGGTCTGAGCGGCTGGCGCCTGTACTGGCGGCTGATCCTGCCTTCGGCCTTGCGCCGGGCGCTGCCGTACTACAGCAACGAGGTGATCCTCATGCTGCACGCCACCTCGGTGGCCTTCACCGCCACCATCCCGGACATCCTCAAGGTGGCCCGGGACGCCAATGCCGCCACCTTCATGACCTTCCAGGCCTTCGGCATCGCCGGCCTGTTGTACCTGGGGCTGTCCTTCGGCCTGGTGGCGGCCTTCCGCCTGGCGGAGCGGCGCTGGCTGAGCTTCCTCGGCCCGGCTCACTGACGCTCCTTTCCTCTTTTTCCTATCCAGAACCTTGCTGCCAGCGGCGGGGTTCCAGGAGTCTGCGATGTACAAATTGACCGTTGAAAATCTCTACAAGCGTTTTGGTGACAACGAGGTGCTCAAGGGCGTCTCGTTGAAGGCCCGGGCCGGAGACGTGGTGAGCATGATCGGCGCCAGTGGCTCGGGCAAGAGCACCATGCTGCGCTGCATCAACTTCCTGGAGCGGGCCGATGCCGGGGCCATTGCCCTGGACGGCGAGGCGATTGTCACCCGCGAGGCCCCTGGCGGCATGCAGGTGGCCAGCCCGGCCCAGTTGCAGCGCCTGCGCACGCGCCTGGCCATGGTGTTCCAGCACTTCAACCTGTGGAGCCACCTCAGCGTGCTGGAGAACATCATGCTGGCGCCGTGCCGGGTGCTGGGCATTGGCCGCAAGGAGGCCGAAGCCAGTGCCCGGGCCTACCTGGACAAGGTGGGCTTGGCGCAACGGGTGGCCGAGCAGTACCCGGCGTTCCTGTCCGGTGGCCAGCAACAGCGGGTGGCGATCGCCCGGGCCCTGGCGGTGGAGCCGCAGATCCTGCTGTTCGACGAGCCGACCTCGGCGCTGGACCCGGAACTGGTGGGGGAGGTGCTGAAGGTGATCCAGGCCCTGGCCGAAGAGGGGCGGACCATGCTCATGGTCACCCATGAAATGAGCTTTGCCCGACAAGTGTCGAGCCAGGTGTTGTTCTTGCATCAAGGGCGGGTCGAGGAGCAGGGTAGCCCGGCGATTCTCGACCAGCCGCAGAGTGAACGTTTGCAGCAGTTTCTATCCGGCCGTTTGAAGTGAGGGAAGACATCCATGGCGGACATCCGCGACCTGTCGATCGTGCTTGACCGAATCGACCAGGCGATCATCGAGGTTCTGCGCCACGAAGGGCGCATCACCTACCAGAAACTCTCCGAGCGCGTGCACCTGACCCCCAGGCCGTGCCTGGAGCGGGTGCGCAAGCTGGAGCAGCTCGGGGTCATCCGTGGCTACGGGGCCATCCTCGACGAAAAGAAACTCACCCCGGGGCTGTCGCTGCTGGTGCTGGTGGCCTTGTCCAACCAGAGCGGGCGGGCGGCGCAGAAAGCCTTCGAGGCCAAGGTCCGGGCCTGCCCCCAGGTGCTGGAATGCCGGCTGATCAGCGGCGCCTTCGACTACAGCCTGCGCATGCGCTGCCGGGACATGGAGCACTACCGGGTGCTGACCGAAGTCTGGTTCGACGACCCGGATCTGCACATCGACAAACTGGTCAGCCACCCTGAACTGGCGATGGTCAAGACCGGCATGGAATAACCCCCTGTACGCCCCCCGCCGCAGGAGCCGGCTTGCCGGCGAACAGGCCCGCAAGCCTTGCACCGCTCGCAAGATCGCCTTCGCTGGCAAGCCTGCTCCTGCAGGTCGCATATCGATGTTTTCAGGAGGTGCGAAATCGGCTGGGGCAACCCGTGCTTTCAGCCATTTCCTGCCGTGCAGGCCCGCCGTTCAGCCGGGTTTTGTCCCGACAAAAAAACACAATGGGCCCCTCTGAAACCTCATTGATTGCGTGCCCCATGCAGACTACCCATAGCGTTTTGATGATTCGCCCCACGCGTTTTTCGTTCAACCAGGACACTGCCGGCAACAACCATTTCCAGCGCCCCCCCGGTGCCGCCGAAGACGTGCAGGCCAAGGCCCTGCAGGAGTTCGACGGCTACGTCGCGACGCTGCGCGAGCATGGGGTCCGGGTGCTGGTCCACGAAGACGGCGCCGCACCCCATACCCCGGATTCGATCTTTCCCAACAACTGCTGGAGCAGCCACCCCGACGGCACCCTGGTGCTGTACCCGATGCAGGGCCGCAACCGCCGCCTGGAGCGCTACAAGGGGGTACTGGCGCACCTGCACGAGCAGTACCAGGTGAACCGCACCCTGGATCTCACCTCCCTGGAGCAGGAGGAACTGTTCCTCGAAGGCACCGGCAGCATGGTCCTGGATCGCCAGCAGCGCATCTGCTACGCCGGCTACTCGACCCGCACCCATGCCCGGGCCCTGGACCAGCTGGTGGCGCACCTGGGTTACGAGCTGTGTGCCTTTCATGCCCGGGACCGCCAGGGTGAGCCGATCTATCACACCAACGTGATGATGAGCGTCGGCAGCCAGCTGGCGGTGGCCTGCCTGCTGGCCCTGGACGATGCACAGGAGCGGGCGGCCCTGCGCCAGCGCCTGGAAAGCAGCGGCAAACAGCTGCTGCCCTTGACCTGGGCCCAGCTGGAATCCTTCGCCGGCAATATGCTGGAAGTCCACAACAGTGCCGGCGAGCCGCTGCTGGTGATGTCCCGCAGTGCCTGGCGCTCCCTGGATGCCGAGCAGCGCCGGCTGATCGAGCGCCATGTGCAGCCGGTGCCGGTGAACATCGACACCATTGAACGCATCGGCGGCGGCAGCGCCCGCTGCATGCTGGCGGAAATCTACCTGCCCGAACGTCAACCTCAGCTGGAGCTCTCGCGATGATCGTCCGTCCCGCCACCCTGGCCGATTTGCCGGCGCTGCTGGCCCTGGCCCACAGTGCCGGTGCCGGCCTGACCACCTTGCCCGCCGACGCCGGGCGCCTGCGGTCACGCCTGCAATGGGCCGAGCAAACCTTCGCCGGCCAGGCCTCGCGGGCCGATGCCGACTACCTGTTCGTGCTGCAAAGCGCGCAGGGCGAAGTGGTCGGCATCTGCGCCCTGGCCGGCGCTGTGGGCCTGCGCGAGCCCTGGTACAACTACCGGGTCGGGCTGTTTGTCGCGGCCTCGAAAAACCTGGGGATCAACCAGCAACTGCCGACCCTGTTCCTGGGCAACGACATGACCGGCCATTCGGAACTGTGCTCGCTGTTCCTGCATGCCGACCACCGCCAGGGGCTCAACGGGCGCCTGCTGTCCAAGGCGCGCTTCCTGTTCCTGGCCGAGTTCCGCGAGCTTTTCGGCGACAAGGTGATCGCCGAGATGCGTGGCTATTCCGACGAGCAGGGTGTGTCGCCGTTCTGGGAAGGCCTGGGCCGGCACTTTTTCAAGATGGATTTCGCCGACGCCGACTACCTCACCGGCCTTGGCAACAAGACCTTCATCGCCGAGCTGATGCCCAAGTTTCCCTTGCCCACCTGCCTGCTGCCGGAGCCGGCACGGGCAGTGATCGGCCGGGTGCACCCCAATACCGAACCGGCCCTGGGCATGCTCAAGGCCGAAGGTTTTGCCTTCAAGGACTACATCGACATCTTCGACGGCGGGCCCCTGATCGAATGCGCCACCGGCGACATCCGCGCAGTGCGCGACAGCCAGGTGCTGCAACTGAGCATCGGCACCCCGGGGGAGCAGGCCCAGCCCTACCTGGTCCACAACCGCCAGTTCGCCGACTGCCGGATCAGCGTGGCGGCGGCGCGGGTCGCCGCCGGCACCCTGATTGTCAGCCGTGACAGCGCCCGGGCCCTGGGGTTGCCGGCCGGGGCCTCGGTGCGGGCGGTGAGCCTGGCGGTGCCGGCGCGGCAAATGTCCGCAGCCTAGAAGCGTCGTGGCGCGAGCGCCGCTACAATGGCGCTCGAATTTTCTGCCGGCGAGGCACCATGGACATCGATCTGGCCCGCACCTTCCTGGAAATCGTCCGCAGCGGCAGCCTGATCGCTGCTGCCGAGCGCCTGCACCTGACCCAGACCGCCATCAGCGCCAGGGTGCAGAACCTGGAAGGCCAGCTCAATTGCAAGCTGCTGGTGCGCAACCGCGCCGGCGCCCGGCCCACCGCCGACGGCGAGGCCTTCATCAGCTACGCCAACCAACTGGTGCAGACCTGGGAGGCAGCCCAGCGCGACCTGCCGCTGCTGGCCGGCTACCGCAATGTGCTGCACATCGGCGGCGAGCTGAGCCTGTGCAGCCCGCTGATGCTCAACTGGGTGCGGCGCCTGCGCCAGGCGTTGCCCAACCACGCCGTGCGCACTCAGATCGGCGAAGGCGCCAGCTTGCAGCGGCAACTGGAGCTGGGCGTGCTGGACGCCGCGCTGGTGTTCCAGCCGCTGTACTCGCCGGGCTTGCAGGTGGAGCAGTTACTGGAGGAAAAACTGATCCAGGTGCGCTTGGCCGGGCGCCCCGAGCCCTATGTGTACATCGATTGGGGCGAGGACTTTCGCCGCCAGCACGACGCCGCGCTACCTGCGCAGGCCAAGGCGGCAGTGGGCTTCAACCTCGGGCCGCTGGCCCTGCAGTTCATCCTCGATGCCGGTGGCAGCGGCTATTTCCGCACACGGGTGGTGCAGAGCTACCTGGACAGCGGTGTGCTGGAGCGGGTGGAAAAAGCCCCGGAGTTCAACTTCCCCACCTACCTGCTGTACGCCCGCGAGCGCGATACCCCAGAGCTGCAACAGGCGTTCGCGGTACTGCGGGAAGTGATAGAAAGCGACACCGACTGGTCCCAGCGCTGGTCGCCGATGGTCTGAAACCCGGCAACCTGGCAGGCGAGGAGGCCCTTGAGTGATGGGCTGTCCTTGAGGGCGCCTTGGCGGGCAAGCCGGCGCCTGGCGCTGGCTGTCAGCGGCGTGAGGCGAGCACCTGGCCGATGCTGCGGCGCCGGGCGTGGGCTTCGCTGGCATGAATCAGCTGTTCGAGGTCTTCGGGGGTGACGTCGAAGAACTCCTCCATCTCCGCCAGGGCCAGTTTCAGGTCCTGGGCCGTGATCGCCAGGCTGTCGCTGGCAGCGGTTGCTGGCAGGAGCGCCGGAGCTTCGCTGGGGCCCTTGGGGTAACGGGTGCGCGTCAGGTTGTTGTAGGCCAGGGCGCTGAGCAACAGGCTGGCGGCGGCCAGCATCACCGGCCCCAGCTCGTACCAGTCCAGGGCCACGCTGGCCGGGTCCGCCAGTACCAGGGTCAGGGCCAGGGCGCCGGCCGGCGGGTGCAGGCAGCGCAACCAGCACATCAGCACCAGGGCCATGCCCGCCGCCAGGCAGGCACTGCCCAAGGTACGGCCCAGTACATGGGCCACCGCCAAGGCCATGACGGCGGCACAGAGGTAGCCGCCAAGAATCGACCAGGGCTGGGCCAGGGCGCCTGAAGACACCGCGAACAGCAGCACCGCCGACGCGCCCAGAGGGCCGATCAGGTGCAGGGCCACCGGCATGCCGAAGACCTGGGCACAGAGCCAGACACTGAACAGGGTGCCCAGGGCCATGCCGATGGCGGCGCGGCTCCATTCCAGTGGGCGGGTATTGATGGCGGCGGGTTTCCAGCGGGCGAACATCGGTAAACGCTTTCCAATCCAGAACGACAGGCAAAAAGAAGGGCTTGCCTGGATGACCAGAAAGCCCTTGAACGTTCCAACATTTGGGGAGGAACCGGCACAGTGTGCCGAGGAATCTTGCGCCTGACAAATTCATAATAATGCTGCTTCAGTGCATTTGTTTTGCACTTAAATACGACAGCCCCTGTAGGAGCCGGCTTGCCGGCGAAGAGGCCCTTGAGTGTGGTGTAGCCCTGGCGGACGCCTTCGCTGGGAAGCCAGCGAAGGCAGCCAATTTCTCACCGGTTTCTACAGCGTAAGGCGCATGGCGCAGCGGCGCGCCGCGGGCAGGCCGTACCGGGCTTCATCGGCCAGCACCTGGCACAGCCGTGGGCCCAATTGCGCCTGTTCGAGGGTGACAAAGCCCTGGCGCTGGTAGAAGGGTTCGTTCCAGGGCAGTTCGCGAAAGGTGCTCAGGGTTAGGGCTTCAAGCTGCTGCTCCAGAGCGTATTGCCGCGCCGCCTGCAGCAGGCGCTTGCCGATGCCCTGGCCCTGGTGAGCGCGGGCGACGGAAATCTCCCACACATGCAGTTCCCGGTCGCAGGCTTCGGCGTTGAGAAAGGCGCAAGGGATGTCATCCGCCGTCACCGCCACCCAGACCGGGTGGCGCTGGATATTGGCGCGGTGGCTCGGTACGTCGGCCACTGCGGCGTCTGCCAGCCAGGCCAGTTGCGCATCGGAGCGAAACAGTTCGGCAGCGCAGGTTTCAATGGCGGGAAGAAAGTCGGCGTCGGTCACCCGCGCCCGGCGGATCTCAATAGTCATGGGCGCGAGTGTAGGCAGCGGGCAGGGGCCGTGCAACGCTTTCAGGGTTGCGCGGCGGTTGGCCCGGTCAGGTGCAGGAGGACGAAGTCGTTCTTGTCGAAACGCCCGCTCAACACCGGCTTCAGGTCGGCCAGCGGCGTATTCTGCAGGCTGGCCAGGTCGCTCTGATCGAGGATGACCCAGGCCGGGCCGGGTACCTGAGCCAGGGCGTCTGGGCTTTCGGTGAACTGCGGTTGCAGATCCCGGTCCAGGTTGACCATGAACTTGATGGCCTTGGCGTCCTTGCCCATGCGGTGCAGGACCACCGGTGCCGGGTCGGCCTCGATCAGTTGCATGGCGCTGTGGCTGAAGGTGCGCGTGTCATAGAGACGGTGCTCCACCGGCTCGAAGACTCCGATGTAGCAGGCCCAGACTGCCAGCACTGCGCTGTAGGCCAGGCCCACGGCGCGCCACTGGCGCTTGAACAGCAGCCCCAGGGACAACAGCTGCAACAGGCCGAGCACCAGCAGCATCGGCGTCAACGAGTCGAGCTGCTCGGGGAATTTGCGCCGTAGCACCAGCAAGCCGATGATCAGCAACCCCGGCAGCAGCAGCCACAGGCCCTGGATCGCCCCGCGCAGCCAGGCCAGCAGCCGTCCGCGGCCGGCCTGGAACGGATAGGCGGCAATGATCGCCGCCATGGGCAGCATCGGCAGCAGGTAGCGAGCCTTTTTCGCCTGGGGAATCGACAGGCCGATCATCACGATCAACCCGGCCGCGGTGCACAGGCGCAACAGTTTCAGGCCCGGGCCCTGTTCCGTGGCGCGGGTCAGCAGCACGGCCAGCCACGCCAGGATCGCCAGGGGGTAGGCCAGGGCGTAGTTGCCCAGGGAACTGGTGAAGTAATAGAAGACATCGCTGGAGCCTTCGCTGCCGTCCATGCGCCCCATGAACTGCATGCGGATCACATCGTCGACGAAGGCCTGGCCGCCACTGAGCTTGGCCAGCCACAGCAGCAGGCCGACGCAGGCCACCAGCAGCGCCAGGGCGCTGAAACCGACGCTGAACAGCCGCCGCCACTGGCCATTGAGCAGGTAGTAGCTGCATAGCATGCCGGTGGGAATCACCAGGCCGATGGGCCCGCGAATGGCAAAGCCCAGCACCAGCAGGAGGAAGATCCAGCCCAGGCGCCGGCGGGTACCGAAATGGTCATGGGCGTAGCCCAGGTAGAACACGGCCAGGGACACCGCAGCCAGCATCTGGTCCAGGGACACGGCGCGGGTTTCACTGATAAAGGTGTTGCTGAGCAACAGCAGGGCAACGCTGAGCAGGGCCCAGGTGCGGGAATAGGGCGCCAATAGGCGATAGATCAGGCTGACGATCAAGGCCGAGGCGATGGCCGTGGGCAACCAGGCGGTAAGGCTGGTGACTTGCCCCCCTGGCAGGGAGAACAGCCAGACCAGCAGGGTCGAGGCGCTGGAGTAGTCGGCGTAGGGCTGGCCGTAGGTGGTGGGGAAGAACCCCGGCCCGTGGCGCAGCATTTCCTTGGCAAACAGCACGAAGCGCGAATCGAAGCCGATCGCCGACTGGTGGTCGGCGCCGACGCAGAACAGCAGCAGGGCCAGCAACCCCAGCCCCAACGATTGCCAAAGAAGAGTGTTCGAAGGGGAGGAGTGACTGGTGTTCATTCAGGCCTCAGCAGACCACTGCTGGTGGGGGATCGGCAGGTTGCGCGATTCACCGCGGCCAATCGGGAAGTAGGTGAAGCCGTTGCGCGCCAGGCGCTCGGCGTCGTACAGGTTGCGCCCGTCGAAGATCACCGGCGCCTTGAGACGCTGCTGGATCAGGTCGAAATCCGGTGCCTTGAACTGCTGCCACTCGGTGCAGATGACCAGGGCGTCGGCGCCCACCAGTACCGATTCCGGGGTGCCCATGAGCATCAGGCGCGACTCGTCCGGGTACAGGCGCTGGGTTTCCTGCATGGCTTCCGGGTCGAAGGCCCGCACCTGGGCACCGGCGGCGAACAGCGCATCGAGCAGCACCCGGCTCGGGGCGTCGCGCATGTCGTCGGTGTTGGGCTTGAATGCCAGGCCCCACAGGGCAAAGGTCTTGCCTTTGAGGTCGCCCTTGTAGAACGCCTTGATGCGTTCGAACAGCTTGTGCTTCTGCCGCTCGTTGATGGCTTCCACGGCTTGCAACAGGTCGCTGGAGCAGTGGGCTTGCTGGGCACTGTGGATCAGCGCACGCATGTCCTTGGGGAAGCACGAGCCGCCGTAGCCGCAGCCCGGGTAGATGAAGTGGTAGCCAATGCGGGTGTCGGCGCCGATGCCCAGGCGCACCGCTTCGATGTCGGCCCCCAGGTGCTCGGCCAGTTCGGCGATCTGGTTGATGAAGCTGATCTTGGTCGCCAGCATGCAGTTGGCGGCGTACTTGGTCAGCTCGGCGCTGCGCAGGTCCATGAACATGATGCGGTCATGGTTGCGGTTGAACGGTGCGTACAGGTCGCGCATCACATCGCGCACTTCTTCGCGCTCGCAGCCGATGATGATCCGGTCCGGCCGGCGGCAGTCGGTGACCGCCGAGCCTTCCTTGAGGAATTCCGGGTTGGAGACGATATCGAATTGCAGCGCACGGCCATCCAGGACCTTCTCGATGTGGGCCTTCAAGGTGTCGCCCGTGCCCACCGGTACGGTGGATTTTTCCACCAGGATTACCGGCTGCTCACGGTGGCGGGCCACCGCGTCGCCCACTGACAGCACGTAGCGCAGGTCCGCCGAACCGTCTTCGCTGGAGGGCGTGCCCACGGCGATGAACAGCACCTGGCCATGCTGCACCGCGAGTTTTTCATCGTGGGTGAAGTGCAGGCGCTTGGCTTCGAGGTTTTCCTTGACCAGGCTGGCCAGCCCCGGCTCGAAGATGCTCACGTGTCCCTGTTGCAGCTGTTTGACCTTTTGCTCGTCGATGTCCATGCAGATGACATCGTGGCCGACTTCAGCCAACACGGCAGCCTGTACGAGGCCGACGTAACCACTTCCAAATACACTGATTTTCATGGGGTATTCCTGGGACTTGTCGCGGGTGCAGATCGAGAGTTGATGGTGATGACCCCGAGGATGACCAGGGCCACCCCGAGGGTTTTGGAAAGCGTGAAGGGTTCGTTGAACAACGGCAGGCTGGCGGCCAGCAGGTAGACCAGGGCGTAGCTGATGCTGAGCAGCGAATAGGCCCGGCCCAGCGGCAGGTCGCGCAAGGCCAGCAGCCAACAGAGCATCGACAGCGCATAGGCAGCGATGGCCGCGGCCACCACCGCCAGGGCGGCCAGGTCGACGCTGCCGGCACTCAACGCCGGCAACCACTGATCCGGGGCGGGCAGGCGGGTCATGCTCCAGCGCATGCCCAACTGGGCGCCGCTGACCAGGGCCACGCTGCCCAGGGCGAAGGCAAATCCCTTGACCCGGCTCATGCGTGGCGACTCAACAGCAGCACGCCGCCGATCACCAGGGCCACGCCGAACCAGTGGCGCCGGTCGATGTGCTCACGGAATACGAAGTGGGCAATCAGGGTGATGAAGACGAAGTTCAGGCTGAGCATCGGGTAGGCCACGCCCACCTCCATGCGTTGCAGCACCAGGAGCCACACCAGCAGGCCTAGGCCGAGGCTGAACAGAGCCAGCCACAGCCAGCCCGAGCGCAGTTTCTGCAGGGCGCTGGAAGGCTGGCCGCGCCAGCTTTCCACGGCGAACTTCTGCGCCACCTGGCCCAGGCAGGTCAGCCCGCAGGCCAGCAACAAAAGCAGCAGGCTCATGGCTGGCTCTGGGGAATGATGAAGATCACGATATTGCCTTGCTCATAGCGCTTGGCATCCTTGGGCAGCAGCTCGACTTCATGTTCCTCGTCGCTGCTCTTGACCCGCATCACCACGCCGATCGAGCCCTGCTTGCGGGCCTCGGCGATCCACGGCTGGACCTGATTGAGGTCGACCTTGCGCGCGGCAGTGTCTTCGTAGCCCAGGCCGTATTTCACTTCGCCTTCGGTGTTGTACAGGGTCACGTCAGGGCGCCGCAGGCGCCAGGCCAGGGCGGAAGCAGCTCCCAGGTCGTTGCTCAGCAGGGCCTTGGCCTGGCCCAGCTCGGCCACGTGATCGATGATGAACTGGTCGGGGATCTTGTTGTAGACCACCGAGTTGGGCAGCGCTGCCGGGGCCAGGGCCACCAGCAGGAAGCTGCCCAGGGCCGGCGGCGCCCACAGGGTCAGGGGGCGCATGGCTTGCAGCAGGTTGCTGAGGATCCAGCCCAGCAGCAACACATACACCAGCACCAGGTGCTGCGGCTCGTCCACATACACCGGCTTTTTCATCTGGAAGTACACCAGGGCCAGCAGCCCCAGCAGGCCGGCCACCAGGTTGAGCACGCCGTTGAATGCCAGCAGCCGGGTCTTGCCGGCAGCCAGGCGGTCCACCAGGGTGTTGCCCATCAACAGCGCCAGGGGCAACAGGCACGGCAGGATATAGGCCGGCAGCTTGCCCTTGCTCAGGCTGAAGAAGGCCAGGGGCAGCACCAGCCACAGCAGCAGGAAGCCGCTGCTGTTCTGGCGCCGCTGTTGCCAGGCCTGCTTCAGGCCGGCCGGCAGCAGCAGCACCCAGGGCACGCTGAACCCCACCAGCAACGGCAGGTAGTACCACCAGGGCGAGGCGTGCTGGGCATCATCACCGGCAAAACGGCGGATGTGCTCGTGCCAGAAGAAGAAACGCCAGTAGTCCGGTTCCTGGGAGTGCACCGCCAGGGCCCAGGGCAGGCTGATGAGAATGGCCACCAGCACACCGATGCCGCCATAGATCAGCAGCGAGCGCAGGCGCTTCTGCCAGATGGCGTAGGGCAGGGCCACCAGCACCGGCAGCAGCCAGGCCAGAAAGCCCTTGGTCATGAAGCCCATACCGCAGGCCAGGCCCAGCGCCACCCAGGCCAGCACCTGGCCGCGGGTTGTCCGGCAGTCGAAGGTGAACCACAGCGCCACCAGGCTCAGGTTGACCCAGAAGGTGAATTGCGGATCGAGGTTGGCGTAGCCGGCCTGCAGCGCGACCACGGTAAAGCTCATGTAGAGCAGGGCGCTGGCCAGGCTCTTGCGCGGATCGTTCCACAGGCGCCGGGCCAGCAGGTAGGCCAGGACCACGCTCAGGCCGGTGCTCAGGGCCGAGGCCACGCGCACGCCAAACAGGTTGTCGCCAAACAGCGCCTGGCCGATGGCGATCATCCAGTAGCCGGCCACCGGTTTCTCAAAATAGCGGATGCCCATGAAGTGCGGCGACGCCCATTTGCCGGTCAGGAGCATTTCCTGGCTGATCTGCGCGTAGCGGGTTTCATCGGGAATCCACAGGCCGTGGGTGGCCAGGGGCAGCAGGTAGAACAGGCCGAACGCGATCAGCAGCAGCGGCAGAGCCCAACGTCTGGTCATGCGCCTTGCACTCCCAGCCAGCCTTCACGGCCTTCCAGCGCACCGCGCACCACCTTGCCCGCGGGCAGGCTGGCCAGATCCGCCGGGAGCATGTCGCCCAGGGGTTGGAAGTGGATGTCGCGCTGCCTGGCGCTGGCCAGCAGCTGGCGAAAATCGTTGGCCATGAGAATCCCTTCTACTTCTGCATGCACGGTATAGACGTTGAGTTTGTCCGGGCTGAACCGGTCGAGGATGTAACTGTTGAAATCCTTGGCGGCCACCACCGGCCCGACCACTTCGTCGAAGGTCGGCAGGTCCACCGGAATCTGTGGTGCGCCCAGGCTGCCGTCCGCCAGGCGTGGCAGGAACAGGCTCTGGCCGCGGCAGTCGCTGTTGTAGCGAAAGCCGAATTGCTGTTTGGCTTCGATGACGCGTTCGTCGGCGCGCCAACCGGCGGACGCCGAGCAGCTCACCGCTTGCCCGAGAATATCGTTGAGGCTGTCGACGCCACGGCGGATCTGTTCGACCAGCTGTGCCTGGCTCCAGCGCCCGGTATTGGCCTGCCAGCCGTGGTGATCCCAGGCGTGCAGGCCGACTTCATGACCGGCGGCCAGGGTCTGGCGCATCAAGTGCCCCAGGTCCCGGCCAATGGGTTTACCCGGCCAGGCCGTGCCGGCCAGGAGAATGTCCCAGCCGTACAGGCCCGCGGCATTGGACCGCAGCATTTTCCAGAGGAACTGCGGACGGATCAGGCGCCACAGGTGGCGCCCCATGTTGTCCGGCCCGACGCTGAAGAAGAAGGTGGCCTTGACCCCGGCTTCATCCAGCGATTCGAGCAGCCGTGGCACCCCCTCCCGGGTGCCGCGGTAGGTATCGACATCAATGCGCAGACCTGCCTGCATCAGCGTGCTTCTTGCTTGGCGCGGTCGGCGATTTCCAGCATCGCTTCACGCAGGAAGAAGTCCAGGGTATTGCCGATGGTTTCGCTCATTTCCACGGTCGGCTCCCAGTTCAGCAGGCGCTTGGCGTTGTCGATGCTTGGCTTGCGGTGTTCCACGTCCTGGTAGCCGGCACCGTAGAACGCCTTGCTCTCCACATCGCGGAAACCGGCGAACGGCGGGAAGTTGCCGCGCAGCGGGTGAGCTTCGAACTGGCGCAGCAGCTCTTCGCCCAGCTGACGGATGCTGGCTTCGTTGTCCGGGTTGCCGATGTTGATGATCTGGCCGTTGCAGCAGTCGTTTTCGTTGTCGACGATGCGTGCCAGGGCTTCGATGCCGTCGGCGATGTCGGTGAAGCAGCGCTTCTGCTCGCCACCGTCGAACAGACGGATCGGGGTGCCTTCCACCAGGTTGAGGATCAACTGGGTGATGGCCCGGGAGCTGCCGATGCGTGCCGAGTCCAGGCGGTCCAGGCGCGGGCCCATCCAGTTGAAGGGACGGAACAGGGTGAAGTTCAGGCCCTTGGCGCCGTAGGCCCAGATCACCCGGTCCAGCAGCTGCTTGGAGACCGAGTAGATCCAGCGCTGCTTGTTGATCGGGCCGACGATCAGGTTGGAGGTGTCTTCGTCGAAGTTCTTGTCCTGGCACATGCCATAGACTTCCGAAGTCGACGGGAAGATCACGCGCTTGTTGTACTTGACGCAGTAGCGAACCAGCTTGAGGTTCTCTTCGAAGTCCAGCTCGAACACGCGCAGCGGGTTGCGGGTGTACTCGATCGGGGTGGCGATGGCCACCAGTGGCAGGACCACGTCGCACTTCTTGATGTGATATTCGATCCACTCGGAGTGAATGCTGATATCGCCTTCGACGAAGTGGAAGTTCGGATGGCTGCGCAGGCGCTCGATGGCGTCGGAGCCGATGTCCAGGCCATAGACGTCGTACTTGTCGTCACGCAACAGGCGCTCGGACAGGTGGTTACCGATAAAGCCGTTGACGCCCAGGATCAGTACGCGGGTGCGACGTGGCTTGCGCCCCGATTCGGCGCCGCGCAGCAGGGAACCGTCCACCAGGCCCAGTTCGTTGGCCAGTTGCGGGCCACCCAGGAACAGGCCGTTGGCGTTGCGCTGGCCGGAGGTGATCACCAGGGAGTCCTGGCCACAGGCGATGCGCAGCGGGTCGACGCTGATGACCCGGCCCGGGGCCTGGCCTTCGTTGCCCTTGGCGACTTCGGCGCTCCAGACGATCAGCTTGTGCTCGCCCACGGCGCAGAAGGCGCCCGGGTAGGGTTGAGTCACGGCGCGCACCAGGTTGAACAGCTCTTCGGCCGGACGCTGCCAGTCGATCTTGCCGTCCGCCGCGGTGCGACGACCGAAGTAGCTGGCCTTGGACTCGTCCTGGGCGGTTTCGGTGATCTTGCCCTGGGCCAGTGCCGGCAGGGTGTCGCGCAGCAGGCTGGCGGCGGCGTCACGCAGTTTGTGGTGCAGGCTCAGCGCGGTGTCGCTGCGCTCGATGGCCACACGCTCCTGGGCAATGATGGCGCCGGCATCGGCACGCTTGACCATACGGTGCAGTGTCACGCCGGTTTCGGTTTCGCCCTTGACCAGCACCCAGTTGGCCGGTGCGCGGCCACGGTAGCGCGGCAGCAGCGAGCCGTGCAGGTTGAACGCGCCCTTGCTGGCAGTGGCCAGCAGCGGCTCGCTCAGCAGGTTGCGGTAATAGAAGGAGAACAGGTAGTCGGGGTTGAGCTTGGCGATGCGCTCGATCCACAGCGGGTGGTTGGCATCTTCCGGGGCATGCACGGCAATGCCCTTGCGGGCGCAGAGCTGGGCCACCGAGCCGTAGAAGGTGTTTTCCTTGGGGTCATCGGCGTGGGTGAACACGGCGGCGATCTCGTAACCTGCGTTGAGCAGGGCTTCGATGCCAGCACAGCCAATATCGTGGTAGGCGAAGACAACAGCTTTATTGCTCATGGCGAAACCTGATCAGTATGAGTGGAAGTTAAACCGTCGACAGTCACAGCAGGGGCCGGGGCCGCAGGCTGGCTGCGCAAGACTTTTTCGATGAAGAAACGCGGGCGGGCCCGCACGTCGCTGTACATGCGTCCCAGGTATTCACCCAAAAGACCCATGCCGATGAACTGGCCACCGGTGAACACGAACAGCACCGCGAACAGCACGAAGGTGCCGTCGCCGGCCCAGGTGGCGCCGAAGATCAGGCGCAGCACGATCAGCATCAGGGCAAACAGCGCGCCGAGGCCGGCCATGCCGAAACCGATGATGCTCAACAGCCGCAGGGGCGTGGTGGTCATGCAGGTGATCAAGTCGAACATCAGGTTGATCAGGCGCATCGGGCTGTACTTGGAGTCGCCGTGCTCGCGCTCGGCGTGCTCCACCAGCACCTCGGTGGTGTGCCGGGCAAAGCTGTTGGCCAGGATCGGGATGAAGGTGCTGCGCTCGGTGCAGGCCAGCATCGCGTCGATGATGGTGCGGCGATAGGCCCGCAGCATGCAGCCGTAGTCGCTCATGGCCACACCGGTGGAACGCTGCACGGCCAGGTTGATCAGCTTCGAGGGCCAGCGGCGGAACGCCGAGTCCTGCCGGTTGTTGCGCACGGTGCCGACCACGTCGTAGCCCAGTTCGGCCTGAGCCACCAGGCGCGGGATTTCCTCCGGCGGGTTCTGCAGGTCGGCGTCGAGGGTGATCACCACATCGCCGCGGCACTGCTCGAAGCCGGCCATGATCGCCGCATGCTGGCCGTAGTTGCGGTTGAGGATCACCGCCACTACCGGGCTGTCTTCGCGCTCGGCGGCAGCTTGCAGGATGTTCGCCGACTCGTCGCGGCTGCCGTCGTCCACCAGGACGATTTCAAACTCGTGCTTGAGCTGGCGGCAGGCCGCTTCGGTACGCCGCAACAGCTCGGGGAGGCTCTGTTCTTCGTTGTAGACCGGGATCACGATCGACACGAACTGAATCGGATAAGGTTTCAAAGGCTTCAGTCCAAAAGGTTTGCAATGGCACCGGTCACCCGCGCGACATCGTCGAGGGTCATGTCCGGAAACAGTGGAATCGAGCATAGCCGCGCCGAATTCCATTCGGTATGGGGCAGCTGCACTTCAGGGAAGCGCTGTCGGTAATAGGTATGCAGGTGCGTCGCAATGAAGTGGATACCGGTGCCGATATTCTGTTCCTGCAGGCCTTTCATGAAGGCTTCGCGGTCCAGGCCGCAGCGTTCGGCGTCGATGCGCAGGATGAACAGGTGCCAGGCATGCTGCTGCGGGTACTGGGGCAGGAGCAGGGGCTGTACCGGCAAGCCTTCCAGGCGCTGCAGGTAGGCCTTGGCCAGCACTTCACGCTTGGCGTTGATCTCGTCCAGGCGTTGCAGTTGCACCAGGGCAATGGCCGCGTTCATGTCCGCCAGGTTGTACTTGAAGCCGGGCTCGATGACCTGGGCCTGTGGCTTGCGGCCATGGGTCAGGCGGTCGTAGGCGTCCACTCCCAGGCCGTGGAACTTGAGCATGCGCACGCGGTTGGCCAGGGCTTCGTCATCGCTGACGAACATCGCGCCTTCGGCGCACGTCATGTTCTTGATCGCGTGGAAGGAAAAGATCGCCGTGCCCCGGGCGCCGATGGCGCGGCCGCGGTAGGTGGTACCGGCGGCGTGGGCGGCGTCTTCGATCACCGCGATGCCGTGCTTGTCGGCCAGGGCATAGAGCGGGTCGAGGTCGAAGGCTGCGCCGGCGTAGTGCACCGGGATGATCGCCTTGGTCCGCGGGGTGATGGCGGCTTCGATGGTGGCGGCGTCGCTCATCAGGGTGTCGGGGTCGACATCGACGAACACCGGGGTGGCACCCAGCAGGCAGATCATGTTGGCGGTGGAGACCCAGGTCTGCGACGGGGTGATCACTTCATCCCCGGGGCCGATGCCCAGGGCCAGCAGGGTGATGTGCATGGCGCCGGTGGCGGAGGATAGTGCCACGGCGTGGCGGGCGCCGACGCGTTCGGCGAACTGCTGTTCCAGTTCCTGGTTTTTCGGGCCGGTGGTGATCCAGCCGGAGCGCAGAACCTGCTCCACTGCAGCAATCTCTTCTTCGCCAATACTCGGGCGCGAGAAAGGAAGGAAAGCCTGGTTCATGGTTACCTCGGGTTTACACAATGCGAATTACTGGAATACGGGTTGCTGCGGGTGAACGGACAGTTCATGGAAAGCGGGGAGGTCTTGCAGTCATCAAGGCGCATCCAGTTATTGAGCCAACAGGGCATTCCATGCAGCGAATCAGTAAAGACTGAGTTTGTGAAAAGTAAAGGTGGATCAAGGTGTTATCTTTACAACCTGAGAACAAACTGCACTCGGATGGTTGTCTGTCGGGGGCTGAGATTAAGCCGAAAATTGTGAAACGAATATGAAAAATAAGGTAAAAGTCCGTTTTTCTGCGAGCCAGACAGCTAGTGTTCAGTTTGTTTCCAAAGTTATCGAAGTGCGCAGGCCTGGCGGCTTTTGTAACCAGTTTTCAATGGGTATTGAAGGGGCCTGCGGGAGTGTTTTTTTCACCTCGCCAAGGTGCTACCCGGTACAACCTTGCCCAGCGGAGCATCCATGAACCCGCCGGGCCATGACCGCGCCGCCGGCCTTGACGCGCCCAACCCCTTGAGCCTGTACCTGAAGCGCCTGGCCCCCTCCAGCCAGTCGACCCTGCGTTATGTGCTGCAGGACGCCGCCGACCGCCTGGGCTACGCCGAGCAGAACCTGGAGGAAATCCCCTGGCACCTGCTGCAACCCGAGCATGTCACGGCCCTGGTGGCCACCTTGCGCGAAGACGGCTATGCGCCCAATACCTCATCGCTGTACGTCAATGCCCTGCGCGGGGTGATGAACGAGGCGTGGCGGGCCAGCCTGATCAGCCAGGACCACCTGCTGAAGATGCGTTCGGTCAAGGCCATCAGCGGCACGCGCCTGGCCCGCGGACGCAACCTCAAGCGCGGCCTGATCCATGAACTGATGGCCGTGTGCGCTTCCGACCCGCGCCCCCAGGGCGTGCGCGATGCAGCGCTGATTGCGCTGCTCTATGGCTCGGGCATGCGCAAGTCCGAGTCGGTCAACCTGGACCTGGCCCAGGTGGATTTCAGCGAGCGCAGCCTGCAGGTGCTGGCCAAGGGCAATCGTCAGTTGATCAAGTACGCACCCACCTGGGCTTTCGACAAGCTGCAGGCCTGGCTGGAGCTGCGCCGCCGGCATCTGCCCGCGGGCCTGGTAGACGACCCGTTCCTGTTCAACCGCATCCGCCGGGGCGGGCACATCACTCGCGAGCGCATCACCAAGCACGCCATCTACTACATTGCCCGGCAACGCGGGGCCCAGGTGGGCGTGCGGATCATGCCCCACGATTTCCGACGCTCGTTCATCACCCGGGTGATCGAGGAACACGACCTGTCGCTGGCGCAGAAACTGGCTCACCACAGCAACATCCAGACCACGGCCAGCTATGACCTGCGCGATGACAACGAACGGCGCCGGGCCATCGACCGCTTCGATCTGTAGGCCGTGGCAGGGTCAGAGCGAGGGCAGGGTGGGCGACAACTGCCCGGTGAGGTCCCAGGCTTCCAGCATCTTCGCGTACTCGAAGGCATGGCTCGGGTCGCTCTGCAACCAGTCCTCGAATGCCCGGCGCTCGGCCAGGCTGCAATCGGCCTCGCGCAGGCGCATGCACCAGTGCGCGGCCTGCATCATCAGGTATTCCTCTGCTTGGCTGGCAGAATCAGTCATGGTTCATTCCTTGTTCAAGGTGGAGCCGGTAGCCACGGTGTACAGCGGCATGGCTGAAGTATCGGAGCGATTGCCGCGCGTGACCATGATCAAGGGCAGCATCCTTCACTCAAGCACCGGGGGCCGCCCCCAGCACATGGGCATGCCCCAGGGTGCGGATGCGCACCCGGCTGCCGACCGGTAGCGCATGCAGGCCGGAACTGCGGACCGGCACCAGTTGTTCATGGCCCCCGGCACCGGCCACGCCGATGCTCAGGGTGCAGGTGTTGCCGGCAAAGTCGCAGTCCCTGACCACTCCCGGGCAACTGCCGGCGCCATCGCCGTCGTCCGCCAGCACCTGCAGTTGCTCGGGGCGCAGCATGATCCGCGCCGGGCCCTTGAGCGAGCGCTCGCGGATCGGCACCTGCCCCAGGTCACATTGGGCCAGCCCCTGGTCCAGCTGCGCCGGCAGCAGCACCGCCTCGCCGAGAAACAGCGCAGTCTGGGCATCCCGCGGGTGCTGGTACAGCTCCAGCGGCGCACCGGCCTGCACCAGCCGGCCCTGGCGCATCACCGCCAACTGGTCGGCAAAGGACAAGGCCTCGGCCTGGTCATGGGTGACCAGAATGGTGGTCACCCCGGCCTCAGCCAGGAGCCGTGCCACGGCCTTGCGCATCGAGGCCCGCAGGCCGGTATCGAGGGCGGAAAAGGGTTCGTCCAGGAGCATCAGCCGCGGGCGCTGCGCCAGGGCCCGGGCCAGGGCAACCCGCTGCTGCTGGCCGCCGGAAAGCTCGTGGGGCCAACGGGCGGCCAGGCTGCTATCCAGAGCCACCATGTCCAGCAGCTCGGCAATGCGCTGCTGCCTCTGCGGGTTCTTGCCCGTCAGGCCGAAGCCGATATTAGCCGCCACGTTGAGGTGCGGAAACAGCGCGCCATCCTGGGGTACATAGCCGATCAGGCGCTGATGGGCCGGCACCGCGCCCTGAGCGTCCGCCAGCACCTGGCCATTGAGGCTGATGCGCCCGCGATCGGGAAACTCGAAGCCGGCGATCATTCGCAGCAAGGTGGTCTTGCCCGAGCCCGAAGGGCCGACGATAGCCGTGCGGCTGCCGGCGGGCATGCTGAGGCTGATGTCCTGCACCGCCGGCACGCCGCCGAAGGATTTGTGCACTGCGTGGAGTTCGAGAGCGTTCATCGGCCCGCCGTACGTCTGGATTGATGGTAGAGGAGGCCGGTCAACGGCAGGGACAGCAGGATCATGATCAGGGCATAGGGCGCCGCGGCGACGTAGTCGATCTCGCTGGTCCTGGCCCAGAAGCCGGTGGCCAGGGTGCGGGTGCCGTTGGGCGCCAGCAGCAGGGTCGCGGTCAGTTCATTGCTGATGGCCAGGAATACCAGCGCCGCGCCGGCTGCCGCTCCCGGTGCCGCCAGGCGCAGGGTGACCCGCCACAGCGCCTGGAGCGGCGAGCGGCCCAGGCTGCGGGCGATGTTTTCCAGCTCCACCGGTGCCTGGGCGATACCCGCCCGCAGGCTGACCAGGGCCCGGGGCAGGAACATCAGCAGGTAGGCCAGGAGCACGGTGAAGCTGGTCTGGTAGATCGGCCTGGCGAATTTCACCGTGACCGTCACCAGGGCCAGGGCCACCACGATGCCGGGCAGGGAACTGGTGAGGTAGTTGCAGCTTTCCAGTAGCCGCAGCAGGCGCCCTGGGGCACGGATCGACAGCCAGGCCACGGGGATCGCCGCACAGGTGGTCAACAGCGCCCCCAGGCTGGCCAGCATCAGGGTCTGGCGCAGGCTGGGCAGCAGCTCCGGCACCTGCCAGACCTCAAGGCCGCCGGCCAGCAGCCAGTTGCCCAGGGTCAGCAGGGGCACGCCCAGGGCCAGAGCACTGGTCAGCGCCGCCAGCAACAGCCCGGCGGCCCGGGCCACGCGGCGCAAGGCCTGGATGCGCTGGGGCCGCGGGCTGCCCGAGCCGACCCGGGCATAGCGCGCCTGGCCACGGCTGGCGGACTCCACCCCCAGCAGCACCAGGCAGCACAGCACCAGGATGCCCGCCAGCATGTTCGCCGCCGGGCCGTTGTAGGTGGATTGGAACTGGTCGTAGATGGCGGTGGTGAAGGTGTCGAAGCGGATCATTGCGTACAGGCCGTACTCGGCCAGCAAATGCAGGCCCACTAGCAAGGCACCGCCGCCCACGGCCAGGCGCAACTGTGGCAGTACCACCCGCAGGAACAGGGCCCAGGGTTCGAGCCCCAGGGCCTCGGCCACGTCTTCCAGGGCCGGATCCAGCCGGCGCAGGGTGGCCGCCGCCGGCAGGTAGACAAAGGGGAAGTAAGCAATCACCGACACCAGCACCGCCGCCGGCAAGCCGTGCAGCGCGGGCGCCAGGCTGACCCAGGCATAGCTGTGGACGAACGCCGGCACGGCCAGGGGCGCCACGGCCAGCAGCGACCAGATGCGCCGCCCGGGCAGGTCGCTGCGTTCGGTCAGCCAGGCCAGCGCAATCCCCAGCAGCACGCACAGCGGCAGGGTCAGCACCAGCAGCAACAGGGTATTGCCCAGCAGCTGCGCGACTCGCGGGCGCAGCACCAGCTCGGCGATGGTCGCCCAACCGGTCTGGATCGAGATGCCGACGACAAATCCCAGGGGCAGCAGCGCCCCCAGCGACACCAGCAGCGCCGCGCCCAACAGCCAGGGAGCGGCCCGCCGTCCCGGCCCGTGGCGGCGATAGCCAGTGTGGGTCGCGGCAGCGACCCGGGTCGTATCCCCGGCGGGCAAGCGTGAGAGGTCGTCGGCCATGGGTTTACAGGAGGCCGGCCTGGGTCATCAGGTCCACGGCTTTCTTGCTGTTGAGCCTGGCGGCGTCAACCTTGGGCGCGTCCAGCTCGGCCAGGGGCACCAGCTTGGGATTGGACTGCGCGCCCAGGCCGACCGCGTATTCGAACGACTTGCCGCTGCCGAGCACTGCCTGGCCCTTGGCGCTGGTGATCCACTTGAGGAAAGCCTGGGCCTGCTCCTGGTGCTTGCTGGAAGCCAGAACCGCACCGCCGGAAAGGCTGACAAACGCCCCTGGATCCTGGTGCTTGAAGTAGTGCAGGGCGGTGTTCTTGCTGTTTTCCCCCGTCTTGGCCTGGTCGACGAAGCTGTAGTAGTGATAGATCACACCACTGTCCACCTGACCGGCGTTGACCGCCTTGAGCACCGCGCTGTTGCCCCGGTAGAGGCTGGCATTGCTCTTCATCCCCTTGAGCCATTCCAGGGTGGCGGCTTCGCCCTTGAGTTCCAGCACCGCGCTGACAATGGCCTGGAAGTCGGCTCCGGCAGGGGATGCGGCCCAGCGGCCTTTCCAGGCTGGGTTCGCCAGGTCGAGCAGGGACTTGGGCAGGTCGGCCTGCTGCAGCTTGGCCGGGTTGTAGACGAACACCGTGGAGCGCGCGGCGATGCCCACCCAGTTGCCATGGGTTGGACGATAGGCAGCGGCCACTTGCTCCAGGGTAGTCGGAGCCACTTTGGCGAATAGCCCGGCGTTGTCCACCAGGGCCATGGCCGGTGAGTTCTCGGTGAGGAACACGTCCGCCGGCGAAGCCTGGCCTTCCTGCACCAGCTGGTTGCCCATTTCGCTGTCATCACCGTTACGCAGGGTGACCTTGATCCCGGTGTCCCGGGTGAAGCCTTCGACCCAGGCCTTGGTCAGGCCTTCGTGCTGGGCGTTGTACACCAGCAAGCCGTCGGCATCGGCCGCATAGGCATGGCCGGCAGTCAGCAAGGCACCGACCAGCAGGCCGGTTTTCAAGCGTGAGGGGATACGTGGGGTCATGGAGAAGGCAGCTCCTGCGGTGGTTTTTGGATGCATCAAGCCGGAAGAATCGAGCCGTCGGGCAGCTCGAACAATAGGAATCATTTGCAAATGAAAACTGCGCGCAATGTAGAGCGGCAAACAAGAAAAAATCGTCAAATTTATGGTGAATTCCCGTGATGCCCGGAGGTTCTCGCGGTAGCCGGTCACGCGTCTGCCTTGAGGCTGTGACGCACTCGACAGCGTGGGCCCCGGGTTGCTTTATAATCACGCGGCGAAAACCGCAGTAAATGGAATTGACCGGTCAACCGAGGGAACAAACGTGAGCGCCAGACTCTGCAACAACATCAGTGCCGTGACCTTTGTCAGCAAGTACAAGGCGGTGTGCCAGCCGATTGCCGACCAGCTGGACCTGCCGGTGGAAAACCTGCTGGGCCTGGCCGCCCAGGAAAGCCAGTACGGCACCGGGCGCATTGCCCGGGAACTGAACAACTACTTTTCCATGCACGCACCGGCCCCCCTGCAGATCGGCGCCGAGGCGCCCCTGGGCAACGCCAGCATCAAGGTGGCCAAGTTCGACTCCTTCCAGAAGTCCGCCCAGTCCTTTGCTTCGAGCTTTGGCACGGCAGTACGTGGCCAGCGTGACCCCATGGCATTCGCCCAGGCGCTGGTACGCAGCGGCTACAACACCGGCAACGCCAAGACCGGCGGCCGGGATGGCTTCGCCCGCTACCTGGCGGACATCATCATCGCGGTCAGAGGGCGCATGGCGTGCTGAAACTCAAGAGTCCTTCCTGGGTGCTTGGCCTGTCCCTGGCCTGCACCACACTGGTGGCCTGCGCCACCGATAGCCTGCAGCCGGCGCGGATCAAGGACAGCGGCCTGACCCGCGAACAGGCGGAGCAGGTCCTGCGGGTGGCCCTCAAGCACCAGGACTATCAGTTGCAGCGCCCCGGGGTGTTCATCGACGGCGACCTGCAGGACGAAAACGGCAAGCCGCCCCATCCCGGGTACTACGACTTCAGCCTCGGCTACAACGACCCCAAGGCCGGGGCCACCGAGTACTGGGGCCTGTTCTCGGTCAGCCTGAACACGGGCGATACCTGGGAAATCAACAGCTGCAAGCGCCTTGATGGCGCCGAGCTGCGAGCCTTGCAGCGGCGGGTCATGGCCCGCACCGGCAAGAGCCTGGCGGATGAAAAAAGCCAGCGCGAGGGCCTGGGCTGCGAAGACCAACAATAAGCCTAGGAGCACCGTCGCCGCGTGCTCTTCCAACCTCTGGCTCATCACTCGGGCAGCCCTGCGGCAAAGGCTTGCACCGGCGCCTGCTGCGTGGCCGGGGCCGCTGCAGCACCGAGCAATAGGCGCTTGGGCCGCCGGAAAGCATCCAGGGCGCTGGGAGACAAGTCGCCGGCCAATTGCGACAGGGTCCAGTGGTGCTCGCTGTCGGGGTGGTTCGGCACGGGCGGCGGGTTGATCCGCACCCGGGCGCTCAGTAAGCGTTGGGCCAGCTGCACCGCGTGCGCCGGATCTTTACTGAACAGGGTCACCTCAAAGCTTGCCGGGCAATCGTTGGCCAGTTGCGCGGCTGCGCCAAGGTCACTCACCCGTCGGATGACCGCCACCGGGCCCAGGCACTCTTCCTGGGTGATGACCATGTCGTCGTCGATCTCGGTGAGGATCACCGGCGGTTGCAGGCTGCCGGGCAGCGGGTTTTCGAGTGCCTGTTCTCCGGCCAGCAGTGCGGCGCCCTTGGCCAGGGCGTCACGCACCAGCCGCCGGACTTTGTGCCGTGCGGCCTGGCTGATCAGCGGCCGCACAGCGCTGCTGGAGTCGTGGCCCGGGTGGCGGGTGTGCTCGATGAAGTGCCGGACGAACTGGTCATGAACCTGCGCCTCGACGAAAAAATGCTGGATCGACAGGCAACTCTGGCCACCGCGGCTGAAGGCGGCGCGAGCTCCGTAGGCGGCGGCGAGCGCGACGTCGGCGTCCTGGGCAACGATCATCGCGCCGCGGCCGGTGCTCTCGATCGCACAGGGCTTGAGCAGTTCGGCGCAGGTCACCGCCACCGCGCTGGCAGCGCCGACACTGCCGGTGAAGGCTACGGCATGGGTGCCGCTGGACTGCAGCAGCCATTGCCCGGTGGCGGCGTCCCCGGGAATGCACGAGACCAGCCCCGCCGGCAGGCCAGCGAAGTGCTGCATGAAGGCCAGGGTGGACAGGCTGGCGTTCTGCGCCGGCTTGACCAGGCAACTGTTACCGGCCGCCAGGGCCGCGGCCAACGTGCGCCCCAGCAGGGCAATGCCCAGGGTGAACGGCAGGATATGCACGCTGACGCCATAGGGCTCGTACCGTAGCCGGCACTGCGCTGCACCGCTCGGGCTCGGGGCCGGGACATCGCTGTCGGCCAGTGCCCCGTAATAGCGGAACACGGCTGCGCAGTGATCCAGCTCGGCCCGGGCTTCGGCCACGCAAAGCGCCAGTTCCCGAGTCATCTGCCGGATGATCTGCCGGTTCAGTTCGCTGTCGGCGGCCATGCTGTCCGCCAGTTGCAGCAACAGCGCCTGACGCTGATCCGTATCCAGCAGGCGCCACAGGGTGTGGGCAACGTTGGCCGCCGCCACCGCGGTGTGCACATCGTCCTTGGTACAACTGGGGTTGAGCCCGATGGGCTCGCGGGTGTCCGGGTTGAACACCTGGTGCGGGGCATCGCCGGAAGCCGGCAGGTACAGCGGGTTGATATAGAACTGCGGGTTCCAGGGTTGAAAACCGTGCATTGGAAGATCCCTTTCCAAGTGTGCCGGGACTGGCAACGATGGCAACGCCGGGCCACCGCGGCGCGGTGGTCATTCAGCGGGGAGTCTAGGAAGGGGAGTGCAGAGGCGTCTTGTACGATTGTGCGAGGGCCGGGTGCTCAGAGGCGGTAGCCGACGTTGACCATCACCGCCGCGGCCCCCAGCACCACCAGCTCTGCGCCCACCGGGCCGTAATGGGTGCCGATGGCCGGGATCAGCACCGGCGCCACGCCAAAGTGGTTCAGCGGGATCTTGTCCTTGTAGTCGCCCTTGTAGCCCTGGATCAGGCCGCCACTGAGCTTGGCGTAAACCGGCCAGTCGGCATTTTCCCAGGCCTTGCCGACATAGGCGTAGTAGGAACGCTGGGAGAAGGAGTTGCGAAAGGTGCTCACGCCCCACAGTTCACCGTCGGCGTAGTTGCGCTCCAGGCCGATCAGGTCCTGGTGGTTGTTGTGGTCGGGGTCGTTGCTCCAGTGGTTGGTGTACACGCTGGTCTGTACGTACCAGAAGTCCTGTTGCTGGTCGGCCTGGGCACTGGCGGCCGCGCCCAGCATCAGCAGGGCCACAGCGGCGGCTTTCAGGGTGCGGTGCTTGGGCGTTGGCAGGCCCAGGGCCGGAAATTGAAGCATGTAGATCATGGGCTTTCCCTGCCATGGCGGCAGTTGCGCCCCCTCGGAAATCAAGGAGGGTAGGGGGCGGCGAAACTACCACTCGGGCATTCACGGGATCAATCAATGAACTGTTGCTTTATCTATCTGCGCCTCGATGCGCTGGATCAGGTAGGGGTAGAACGGGTTCGCGCTCAGGCGCATCAGCTCATCCATGGGCACCACCAGCACACCCCGTTCGCCACGGGCGGCAATGGTGCCCAGGTGCACGCCAAAATCCTCATCGGGGCTGGGCTGGGTGCCGTACAGGCCGTCATCGACGGGGAAGGGCAATGCCACATGGGACAGGGAAAACACCCCCGGCGGGTAGGCCAGGCCAAGGGGCCGCCGGCTGCTGTCCGGGCTCAGGGCGGGGGTGCTCACTTCTTCCAGTGCCGCGCTGCCCGTGCCTTCGTTGCTGAGGATGCGGGTGGTGTAGTTGCGTGGCGCGGGCGGTAGCAGGCTGGCCAGGGAGGTGACGCTGGCCGGGTCCAGCAGCCCTTCGAAATCGCGCTCGCGGTTGAGGTCGAAGATCACCAGTTCACTGCCGTTGGCCGGCAGTTGCCGGTACAGCCCACTGACCAGGGCCGGGGTGCTGACGGTGGCGTCGGTCAACGACTGGAAGCTGAGGATAGGTGGCAATCGGGCCAGCCGTGGATCGCCCACCAGGGCCAGCAGCTGCTTTTGCAGGGTGTCGGTCAGCAGCCAGGACTGGCGCGCGGCATTGGCTGGAAACGAGTTGTACTTGAACGGGTTGTATTCGGGCCGCAGGTTGAGCCACGCCGCCTTGCTGAAGGCCGGGAACACCGCAGGCAAGGCGGCCAGCCCGGCAAAACGGGCGGACGAGGCGACGCCGATCATCGGGGAAATCAGTACCAGGCGCTGGGCCTGGGGCAACTGCGGGTCGCTCAAGGCATCCAGGGTGTACTTGACTGCCAGTGCGGCGCCGTTGGAGTAGCCCACCAGGTGCAGCGGAGCCGGCGCCGGCACTTCGGCCCGGGCGGTACGCAGGGCCAGGCGGGTGGCGGCTAGCCAGTCCTGCCACTGGGCATCGGTCAGCCCCGCCGGCACCGTGCCATGGCCGGGCAGGCGCAAGCCGATGGCCAGGTAGCCGTGCTCGACGTAGCGCTGGGCGACATGCCGCAGGCTGTAGGGCGAATCGGTCAGGCCGTGCAGCAGCACCACCACGCCCCGGGGCGTACCCGCCGGGCGCAACAGGTAGGAACGGTTCCAGTTCGTGGCAAAGCGTGGCGGGTAGGCCCGGCTGTCCTGGCGGTAGCGGTTGAAGGGCGGTACCTGCCCGGGGTCCAGCCGCTCGCTGACCTGCTGCCGGACCTCGGTGAATACCCGGTCCTCGGCCTGCAGCCAGGCGCCCCAGTCGGCGTGGTCCAACTGCTCCACGCTCAGTTCATGGGGCACCTTCAGGTGCCAGGGCTGCAGCGCCGGGCCGCGCTCGCTGTCATAAGCCCGCCAGGCCAGCAGGGTCAGGGTGGCGACGCCGAGGATCAGCGCGCCCTGTTTGAGCAGGCGGGACAGGACTGGCAGGGGCACGGGCATCAACTCACTGGGGTGGCACGGATGCGATAGACGCAGCGTCGATCGCCGGTAATCAGGTGTTCCACACGCTGTACCTGGCCCAACTCGCCGATGGCGGCCTGGAACACTTGCAACTCGGAACGGCAGAAGCCCTGGCACTGCTGGGCCGCGACGCAGATCGGGCAATGGCTCTCGATCAGCAGCCAGGCATCGCCGTCGGCTTCGACACTGGCCATGTAGCCGGCCACTTCACGGATCTGCGCCAGGGCCCGGACCCGCTGCTCCAGGGTCGGCAACGGCGCGCAGACGCTGAGGTACTCGGCGCTGTTGGCCCGCTCCATATCGCTGACGATGCGCTCCACGCCGTCGGCGCCATACACCGCGCGGATCGAATCGATCAACTGCAGGGTCAGGTTGGCGTGGGTGTCGGGAAAGCGCGCCTGGGCCAGCTCGGTGAGCACCCATTTCTGTGAGGGCCGCCCGGCGCCCTGGGCCGGCATCAGTTGGCCGACGATCAGTTCGCTGTCCACCAGCTTCTGCAATTGCTGGCGCGCGGCTTCCTGGGACACCTTGAGCAGCGGCGCCAGATCGGCGGTTTTCAACGGGCCGCGGGTTTTCAGCAGAAACAGGATCCGCTCGGCGGTAGCCCCGGGGCTTTTCTTATCGGTGGAGGGGGAAATCGAAGACATCTGGGCCATTAACCAATGCACAGGTGGGGTATCAGGAGCGTCCATGACGCCGGCAACCACGCAAGCATAACAGGCTCGGGCGCAGGGGCTCGCAGCTTGTCGATCCATTGCCTGCTGCTGGGGGGAATTGCCGGAACGGCTGGAAAAAACAATTATCAAAGTATTTGCTTGTGTATTACATTCGCCCAACAGCGAACAACACACATGGAGAACGGCATGGCATCGACAAGCGGATGGTCGGCACTGTTACTGGGCAAGAACGGGCTGCGTTCTGCGGCCCTGGCTGGTGGCGTGGCCCTGCATGCAATCAACGTCTACCTGGTAACCACCCTGTTGCCCTCGGTGGTCAAGGACATTGGCGGCCTGGACTACTACGCCTGGAACACCACCTTGTTCGTGGTGGCCTCGATCATCGGCTCGGTGCTCTCCACCCGGGCCCTGGCGCTCCTGGGGCCCAAAGCCGCGTACGGCCTGGCGGGCCTGGTGTTCATGCTCGGTTGCAGCCTGTGCGCCCTGGCGGCGGACATGGGCGGGCTGATCCTCGGGCGCAGCGTCCAGGGGCTGGGGGCGGCCTGCTGTTCGCGTTGCCCTACGCCATGATCCGCCTGGTGTTCGACGAGCCGCTGTGGCCCCGGGCGATGGCGTTGATTTCCGCCATGTGGGGCGCAGCGACCCTGATCGGCCCGGCGGTCGGCGGAATTTTCGCCGAACATGGGGCCTGGCGCGCGGCGTTCTGGGTGCTGCTGCCCTGCACCTTGCTGTTCATGCTGCTGGCCGTTGCACTGTTGCCGGGCAAGAGTCGGGAAAGCGCGCCCCGTAGCCCGATTCCCGCCCTGCAACTGCTGTTGCTGACCGCCGTGGTACTGGCCATTTCCATCGGCAGCATCACCCCATCGCCGCTGTACAACGCCCTGGGGCTGGGAGCCGGGCTGGTTCTGCTGGTGCCGGTATTCGCTCTGGAGAACCGCGACGGCGCGCGCTTGTTGCCGCGCAATAGCCTGAAGGCCGGGAGTGCCTTGCTGGCGCTGTACATTTCCATGGCCCTGCTGGTGGTGGGCATGACCAGCGAGGTCTTCGTACCGTTGTTTCTGCAGGTGCTGCATCAGCAGACGCCGTTGCTGGCAGGTTATATCGCCGCGCTGATGGCCGCCGGCTGGACCCTGGGGGCGATCTTCAGCTCAGGCCTTGGCCCGCGGGGCGCGGCCCGGGCGATTGCCATCGGACCGTTCCTGGTGGTGGCCGGGCTGCTCCTGGCCTGCCTGTTCATGCCTGCCACCGCCACCCCGGCCCTGAGCCTGGGGCGGTGTGCCTGGCCATGCTGCTGGTGGGCGTCGGTATCGGCCTGGCCTGGCCGCACCTGCTGTCCCGGGTTCTGGAACAGGCCCCGCAGGATCAGAAGGAACTGGCCGGCGCCTCGATTACCACGGTGCAACTGGTGGCCACTGCCCTGGGGGCGGCGCTGGCGGGAATGATCGTCAACCTGGCAGGCCTGACCTCCACGGGCGGGACTGCTGGCGCGGCCCAGGCTGCGGCCTGGCTGTTCGGCCTGTACGCCGGGCTGTCGGCGCTGCTGTTTGTCTCGGTGCGCCAGGTACGGCGCAACGGTTCACCGCACCTGGCCCAAGCCTGAACCCTGTCGGGCGTGCGCCTGGCGTCATTGACCTGTAAGGAAACCACGATGAACAGCCTTGCCACTGATGCGCCGCAACCGGCCTTGATCCTCGATCCGGGGCTGGCCCCGCACTTGCACCACCTGCAGCTCAGGCAGTTGGGAGGAAGGGTGATCGGCATTGCCGACAACCGCTTCACTGACTTGCTCAGCGTTGTCGGCGGGCCCGGCTGCGCGGTGCGCAACGGCAACCCCTGGGACCTGCGCCGGGAGAATATCTGCCAGCTCGGCTATCGCCTGGGCGGGCAGGGCGAATTGACCCGTGCAACCGCGCCTGCGCCGGCGGCGCCCCCAGGGCCGGTGGCAACGCCGGCCCCGCCCCTGGAGCTGGATTTGCCAGCCCTGCGCCTGGGCCGGCAAAGCCGCTATGGCTTCCTGCCCCTTGGCCAGAGCACACACCGCGAGAACATCTCCCTGGATTCCATCGATACCCCGGCGACCTTATTGACCCTGTCCCATTGGCCGGCGAACAAGACGCCTGTCGAGCACAAGGCCAATCACTCCACCACCAGTGCCCTGGGCTTTCTCCAGCAGGGGTTGACGGTGGACCGGGCGCAGGTGATCACCAGCGATCATTTCGACCTCGACGGGCTGGCCTCGGTGTATGCCTTCCTGACGCCGGAGCATGCCCTGGGGCACCGCCAGTTGCTGATCGACATTGCCCGCCTCGGTGATTTCTCCCGGGGCACTTCGGCCCAGGCCCTGCACTGCGCCTTTGCCCTGCATGCCCTGGCGGGCCGGGTGCGCGTCGACCCACAGGCCAGCAACGACCGGCAATTGCTGACACGCTTCGCCGCGCTGCTGCCGCAGATGGCCGATGTACTCGACAACACCCGGCGCTATGCGCCCCTGTACGCTCCGGCCATGCTCGCGCTGCAACGCAGCGAGGCGCTGCTGGCCGATCCGGGCACGGTGATCGAGGAGTACCCGGGCATTGATCTGGCGGTGTTTGTCCTGCCCGAGCAGGGCTGGGACGGTTTGGGCGAGTATTGCGGCCTGTCGCCGGTGGCGGTGCATAACCGCAGCCGTTGCGGGGTGCTGGCCATGGTCCGTCAGGGGCGGGTGGAGATCCGCCAGCGCTACGAGAGCTGGGTCGAGCGCATCAGCGGCATTGCCCGGCCCCGGCGCGACCTGGCGATCTTCGCCCGGGCCCTGCAGGAAGCCGAACGCACCCCGGGGCAATGGCACTACGACGGCGTGCAGGAAATCATGCCGGCCCTGAGGTTTGTCGCCAGCCGGCCCAGCAGCCACGCCAGCAGCACCCTGCTGGCCGAACTGCGCCAGTTCCTCGAACAAGCCCCTGTCGCCTGGGATGCCAACGCCTGAGCAGCGGCCTGCTCCTACGATGGAGAGGCAGGGCTACCAGGTATCGACAAAACCCTGCGCGCGCTCGGCCCAGGGCACCGGGCGCGGTGCGGCCTGCAGGCCACGCAGCAGCCACGCTCGGCTTTCCAGGGGGTCGATCACCGCGTCTATCTCCAGGTAGCTGGCCATGTTCAGCGCCTTGCCCCGGGCGTAGGCCTTGGCCACCAGTTTGTCGAACAGCGCCTGTTGCGACTGCGGGTCGGGCTGGGCCGCCAGTTCCTTGGAGAAGCCCAGGCGCACCGCACCTTCCAGGCCCATGGCGCCGAACTCGGCGCTGGGCCAGGCGACGGTGAACAACGGGCTGTGAAAACTCCCGGCCGCCATGGCCTGCGCGCCCAGGCCGTAGCCCTTGCGCAGCACCAGGGTGAAGAACGGCACCGTGAGGCTGGCGGCACTGACAAACATCCGTGACACATGGCGCACCGTGGCCTGCTGCTCCGACTCCGGCCCCACCATGAACCCCGGGGTGTCGCACAGGGACACCAGCGGCAGGCCGAAGGCTTCGCACAGGCGCATGAAACGTGCGGCCTTGTCCCCGGCCGCGGCGTCGATGGCGCCGCCCAGCACCGCCGGGTTGTTGGCCAGCAGGCCAAAGGCCCGGCCTTCGACGCGGATCAGCGCGGTAATCAGCCCCGGGGCGAATTGCCGGCGCAACTCCAGCACGCTGTCGCGGTCGGCCAGGGTCTCGATGACCCGGCGGATGTCGTAGACCCGCAGGCGGTTTTCCGGAATCAAATGCCGCAGCTCACGCTGGTCGGCGCAGTGCCAGTCCTTGAGCGGCCCCTGGAAATAGCTCAGGTACTGCTTGGCCACCTGCACGGCCTCGGCTTCGTCGGCCACCAGCACGTCGATCACTCCGTTGGGGCCTTGTACCGACACCGGGCCCACCTGTTCCGGGGTGAAGCTGCCCAGGCCGCCGCCTTCGATCATCGCCGGGCCGGCCATGCCGATGCTGGCGTTCCGGGTGGCGATGATCAGGTTGCAGCAGCCGAGCAGGGCGGCGTTGCCGGCAAAGCAGCGCCCCGAGGCGATGCCCACCGTGGGCACCCAGCCGGACAGCCGGGCCATGGCGGCGAAGGTATGGCAATCCAGGCCGGCGACCCCGACAAAGTCGCTGTCGCCGGGCCGGCCACCGCCGCCTTCGGCAAACAGCACCACCGGCAGCCGCCACTCCTGGGCCAGGCTCAGCAGGCGGTCGGTCTTCTTGTGGTTCATCACCCCCTGGGTGCCGGCGAACACCGTGTAGTCGTAGGCCAGGGCCAGGCAACGGGCGTCCTGGCCGTCGAACAGCCCGGCATTCACCGTACCTATGCCTCCCACCAGCCCATCAGCCGGGCTCAGGGCCTGCAACTCCTCGACGCTGCGCCGACGCCTTTGGGCGGCCAGGGCCATGGCGCCGTACTCCATGAAACTGCCCGGGTCCAGCAGGTGCTCGAGGTTCTCCCGGGCGGTGCGCTGGCCGTTGCGGCGACGCTTGGCCAGCGCCTCCGGACGCTGGGCATCCTCCAGCAAGGCATGGCGTTCGCGGACTTCCGCCAGGTCGGCGCGAATCAGTGCCAGGTCCAGTTGCTCTTCGCTGTGCTGGCCCTGGTCGGCAAACTCCGCCGGCTCCAGAAACAGCAGGGGCTGGCCTTCGCCCAGTGCTTCGCCAACCTGGACGGCCAAGGCCCGGACGATACCGCTGCTCTGCGCCTTGACCTCGAACTCCATCTTCATCGCTTCCAGCACCGCAACCCGCTGGCCAATCCGCAACTCATCACCCACGGCCACTTCCAGGCTCACCAGCACCCCGGTGCTCGGGGCGTTCAGCGCCGCCGTGCCCGGGGGCGCCTGGACATCGCTGCGAGTGCTCTGCGCAGTGGCGGCCTGCCGGGCAAAGAACATCGGCCGGTGTTGCCCGGCGCAATCTTGCAGCAACTGGGCCCAATGGGCTTCGACGAACCTGGTGTCCACCTGATAGTCCAGCACCGCCGGCTGGCGCAACAGGTTCAACAACAGCCCCAGGTTGCTCGGCACGCCCTCCAGGCGAAACTCGCAAAGCCCACGATAGGCCCGGCCCAGGGCCGCGGGAAAATCCGTACCCTGGGCGATCAGCTTGGCCAGCAGCGAGTCATAGCCGGGGTTCACCGGGTAACCGGCATAGCCGTAGCCGTCGACCCGCAGCCCGGGCCCGCTGGGGGCTTCATAGGCGCTGAGGGTGCCGGCCACCGGCCCCATGCCGCCATCGGCCAGGGGCTGTTCCAGGTTGATCCGCGCCTGCACGGCAAAGCCTTGGGGCTCTGGTGGCCGGCTCAGGCCCAGGCTGGCCAGGGAGGCGCCCGCGCCAAGGCGCAGTTGGGTGTGCAGCAGGTCGACGCCGGTGATGGCCTCGGTCACCGTGTGCTCCACCTGGATCCTTGGGTTGGCCTCCATGAAATAGAAGCGCCCCGGGTGTTCCTGGTCGAGAAGGAATTCGAAGGTACCAATGCCCTGGTAACGCACTCGCGCGGCCAGGGCCAGGGCGGCGTCGATCAACTGCTGGCGCAATTGCGGGGCAAGGTCCGGGCTGGGGGCGATTTCCACCAGCTTCTGGTGCCGGCGCTGCAGGCTGCAATCGCGCTCCCACAAGTGGCTGACCGCGCCGCTGCCGTCTCCCAGCACCTGGATCTCGATGTGCCGCGCCCGCTGCAGCAGTTGTTCGACATACAGCGCGCCATTGCCGAAGGCCGCCTGGGCTTCGGACTGGCAACGGATGAATGCCTGCTGCAGTTGCCCGGCCTCGGTGACCGCGCGCATGCCCCGGCCACCGCCACCGGCCAGGGCCTTGAGCATCACCGTGCCATGGCGTTCGAGAAAGGCAGCGGCCTGTTCCAGGCTGACTGCTCGGTTGATGCCCTCCAGCAAGGGCACCCCACAATCTTCGGCCAGGGCACGGGCCGCGGCCTTGTCGCCAAACAGTTGCAGCACCTCGGGGCCGGGGCCGATCAGGGTCAGCCCGGCTTCCAGGCAGCCCCGGGCAAAGTCGGGGTTTTCCGCGAGAAAGCCGTAGCCCGGGTGAATCGCCTGGCAGCCCTGTTGCAGGGCCAGGGCGATCAGTTGCTGGCGGTCGAGGTAGGCCGCCACCCCGCGGCCCTTGAGGGGCAGGGCCAGATCGGCCTTGCGCGTGTGCAGGCTGGCGGCGTCGTCCTCGGCAAATACCGCGACGCTGCGAACGCCCAGGTCGGCGCAGGCCCGGGCGATACGGATGGCGATCTCGCCGCGATTGGCGATCAACAGACTCTGGAACATGGCAATTCTCGCAATGCTGAAAAGGAAGGGCTCAGAGCTGTTGTTCCAGCTCGTTCTTCTTGACCTTGCCGGTGGCGGTCATGGGCAGGCTGGCCACCAGGCGGATCTGCGGCACCTTGTAGGCGGCCATCACCTCCTGGCACCAGGCTGCCAGGGCATGCGGGTCCTGGGGCGCATCGGGCTTGAGCACAACGAAGGCCACCGGCTGCTGGCCCCGACGTTCATCGGCGCGGCCGATCACTGCGCTGGCCAGCACCTGCGGGTGCTGGCCGAACAGCGCCTCCAGCTCGCTGGGAAACACGCTCATGCCATTGACCTTGAGCATTTCCTTGCGCCGGCCCAGGTAGCGGATAAACCCTTGTCCGGTGATCTGCCCCAGGTCACCGGTGTGCAGCCAGCCGTCGCGCAGGGCCGCCGCGGACGCCTCCGGGCGCTGCCAGTAACCCTGCAGCAGGGAAGGGCTGCGCACGCACAACTCGCCCTCGGAGCCCAGGGGCAGCAGGGCGCCGCTGTCGAAGTCGCAGACCTTGAACTCGGTGCCCGGCACCGGCAGGCCGACGAAGGTTGGCGCGCTTTTGAGGTCGAAGTCGTCGGTCTGCAGGCCGGCGGTAAAGGTGTCGCAGGTGTGGGTTTCGGTCATGCCGAAGCTGAACTCGAACAGGGTGCAGCCGGTTTGCGCGCGCCAGCGCTGGCGATAGTCCGGGGTGAGCTTCTTGACGAAGGAGATGCAGCCGGTGGCCTTCAGGGAGCTCAGGTCGTAGTCGGCGACGCTTGGGTGCTCCAGCACTTCGGCGGCGCTGTCCACCAGCAGCCCGCAATGGCTGACCCGGTAGTGCGCCACCGCCGCCATGAAACCCAGGGCGTCCCAGCGCGCCAGCAGCACCAGGCGGCAGCCGGCGTAGATGGGAAACAGCAGGCCGGCGTTTTCCCCGGCGATCCAGAACTCGGGAAGGAAATTGAGCAGCACGCTGTCCTGCCTCAGGCCCAAGGCCACCGGCACGAAGCTGGCGCAGGTGTAGAGCATGTCGCCGTGGCTATGAATGCAGCCCTTGGGCATGCCGGTGGTGCCACCGGTGTAGTTCAGTGCGGCCATATCGCCCAGGGCAGGACGGTGGGCCGGGGTGGCGGCGCGACAGGCCTCCAGGGCGGGGAAAAAGTCGATCACCCCCGGGGCCAGGCGCTTGGGCGCCCGCAGCAGGTCCGGCAGGGGAATGCTCGGGGTGGCCGGGCACAACTCGCTGAGGCTGGTGGCCAGGATCGCGCTCAACTCGCAGGCGTCGCTGACCGCCTGCACCACATCCAGCAGTTGGTCGAAGCACAGGATCACCCGGGCGCCGCTGTCCTTGAGCTGATACTCCAGCTCCAGGGTGCGCGCCAGGGGGCTGACCGGCGCGTACACGGCGCCGCACTTGAGAATGCCCCAGAAACCGATATGCAATTGCGGGCAGTTGGGCAGGTACACCGCCACCCGGTCCCCGGGGCCGATTCCCAGCTCGCCGAGCAAGGCGGCGCACCGGTCGGACAGCCGGTCCAGCTCGGCAAAGCTCAACTGATAGCCATAGAAGTCCAGGGCCACGGCACTGGCTTGCGACTGCGCCCAGGCCCGCAGGTATTCGGTAAGGGGCTGCTGGCCCAGGGGGTACTGCGGGGTACGCGGCGCGCCTTCGGGCCAGGCGGCCTGCTGCAGGGCGTGAAGGTGCTGCTGATAGGCCGCAAGGTCCATGGTGCCTCCTGAATTGTTGTTATCGGCACGGCCATCTTAGGCAGCGCCCGGAGCACCACAGAACCGACGGTTATTCATCGAGATTCATGAATGCGCTACATGGTTCTGCCGGCGCCGGCCCGCTGCTAGCCTGCTGCGGGTCGAGACTGCGAGGGCACAACCATGAACTCACCGCATGAATGGTCAGGGCTGAGCCGCCTGGACCTGAACCTGTTCCGGGTCTTCGAGGTGGTGTACCAGGAGCGCAACCTGACCCGCGCCGCCTCGGTGCTGCACCTCAGCCAGTCGGCCATCAGCCACGCCCTGGCGCGCCTGCGCGCCCAGCTGGACGATCCGCTGTTCGTCCGCGAAGGCTATGGCGTGGCCCCCACGCCGCTGGCCAAGCAACTGGCCCCGGGGATCCAGGACGCCCTCAGCGGTCTGCGCCGCAGCCTCAACCCGGCCCAGGCCTTCGACCCGTTGCGGGACCGCCGGCGTTTCACCCTGAACATGCCGGAGCAACTGGAGCCGGTGATCCTGCCCTTGATCCTGGCGCACCTGAACCGTGTTGCCCCGCACCTTGAAGTGCGCAGCACCAGCGTGCACTGGGCCGACCTGAAGCTGGAGATGATTGCCGGGCGTATTGACCTGGCCATCGAACTGTCGCGGCTCACCGACCCGCAACTGCAACAGCAACTGCTGCTGCAGGATTCCTTCTGCGTGATGGCCGGCCCCGGCTTCAGCGGCGAACTGACGGTGGAACGCTACCTGGCGGCCGAGCATGTGGCGGTGACCTCCAGGCGCCGGGGCATCTGCGTCGAAGACCTGGCCCTGGGGCACCTGGGGGTGGTACGGCGCATCCGCCAGCACTGCCAGCACTTTCTCACCGCTGCGCAACTGGTGGCCCAGGGCGATGGCCTGCTGACCCTGACCCGCAACAATGCGCAGTTGATCAACGCCGGGCTGGGCAACCGGATTCTCGACATGCCCCTGACCCTGCCCGAGGTCTGCCTCAACCTGTACTGGAGCAAGCAAGTGCAGAACGAGTCGGCCAACCGCTGGCTGCGCGAGCAGTTGCTGGAGCTGGCAGGGCGCAGTTGAACGGTTTGACGCCCGGCCCAAGCGCCGTTGTGCTGTAATTTGCGGCCACACACGCACACGGAAACCTGTGGATGCACGAGTCCGCCCGTCATATCGTCGATCTGTACCAGCGTCATGCTCGGGTCTGGGACCAGCGTCGCAGCGCCAACCCCGAGGCCTTCGAGGGAGAGCAGGCATGGCTGGAGCGCTTTCGCCGGGTCATGGGGCAGGGCGGCCAGGTGCTGGACCTGGGTTGCGGAGGTGGCGAGCCGATTGCGCGCAACCTGATCGAACACCAATGTGCAGTCACCGGCGTCGACAGCTCTGCCACCTTGCTGGACCAGTGCCGCCAGCGCTTTGCCGGGCAGCAATGGATCCACGCTGACATGCGCAGCCTTGCCCTGGACCAGGATTTTGCCGGCATCCTCGCCTGGAACAGCCTGTTTCACCTGAGCCCGGACGATCAGCGCGCCATGTTCGCCGTTTTCGAACGCCACGCCGGTCCGGGCTGCGCCCTGATGTTCACCAGCGGCCCCGAGGCAGGGGAGGCCATCGGCGAATTCGAGGGCCAAGACCTGTACCACGCCAGCCTCTCCCCAGGGGAATACTGCACCTTGCTCGACACCCATGGTTTCGAGGTGGTGCAGCACATCAGCGAAGACCCGGACTGCTGCGGGTTCACCGTTTGGCTGGCGCGGACGATAGATTGAGGCTCAGAGCACCTTCAGGTTTTTGGCGATGTCCCGCAGGCAGATGCCCAGGGCACGTTTTTCGAAGTCGTGCGGGGCAAACCCAAGGATGAAATCCGCACGTATCAACGACTGAACCACCGCATCGCTCTCATCCCGAAACTGCTTGCGCTTGAGCATGTCGGTCACCTCCGGGGCGTACCACTGGTAGCGCTCCTGCAGGTGGAAGAATGTGGTGAACTCGCCCCAGGCCCCGTTACCAGTGACGGTCAGCTCAAGTTCTTCCTCGGTGATTCCAGAGATCCCAAGCGCCGACCCCTTGAGGGTAAAACTCATGTCCAGGGGGGCGGCGGGGTCAAAAGGATGGGGGATTGTATGGGCGGGGTCGTCATCCCCCTTGATCGAGGAGTTGCACGGGTGACAAGAGGGCACCAGGTTGTACAGCGACACCGCCAGATAGGGGTAGATCGACTTGGGCAAGAAGTGATCAAGGGGCGGCCGCATTTCCAGTTTCCTGGGGGTGCCGACACTCTGGCCGTGGTAATTCACATGGTGCAGGTGGCAGTAAGGGCAGATGCGCAGTGCATAACTGCCTACCAGCTTGTAGGCGTTCCAGCCGACGCCCTTGTAGATGAAATTGCTGTAGTCGAAGATTTCGCCCAGCTTGGTGATCAACTTCTCCATATCGGCCTGCCGAGCGCCGGACTTTGCGCTGGGTCGATTTCGCAAGTAATGATCAAGGGGCCCGGCTTGGTGTTTGACCTGTTGGATCACCCCGTGTAGCCGGCTGACATCGCCGACAAGTATGAAATCGCGCTCGCTCTGCAACACCTTCTTCAAGTCTGATGTGAAGGGCGGATAACCGGCGAAGGGTGACTTCCAGGCACTCATGGCCTTGTCAAAACGCTCGCCCAAGGTTTGCAGGTGCCGCTGTTTAGCGGTCGGATCCACCTTAAGCTTGAGCATGCGGGCCTCCGATCAGCACGCTCAACTGTTGTTGTACATGGTGCCTGAGCTCATCGTTGGCCAGTGTGTCGGCGATCTGCCAGGCGTGCCTGATGCTTTCCAAGTCTTGATCCTTGCGGTTCAACACATCTGAGAGTTTGGTCAGCAGGTTCAGGTTGAACTCGCCCGTGAAATCTCCCACCGCGAATACCGAGTTCAAGGTTTGCTTGGGGGTGTAGCCGAAGGCATTGGTCAGTTGCTGGTTGTCCAGGTCGAACAGGCGGCCGGCGGGTGTATCGGCGGCGACGATCAGTGAATGGGTGGAAATGAACACGTGGGTTCTTTTCGCCAGGGAACCGAATTGCCCGATGAATTTCAGCAGGCTGTCGATGTACATGCGTTGCCACTTGGGGTGCATGAACATCTCGCCTTCATCGATGCACAGCAGCATCAACCTATCCTGCGACTCGCGCTCGAACTCGCCGAAGGCCCGGGCGGTGGAGCAGTACAGCGACATCATGCTGGCCTGGCCGGAGCTCAGTTGCTTGAAGGAGAACTTGAGCAAACCGAGTGCAGCCACTTCGGAAAACACACCTTCATGTTGACGGATCTGGTGACCGGCTTGCTCATCCAAATAGGCCAAAGAGGCCAGTCGCCTCCAAGTATTGACGTTTTTGAACAAGGGACGGACTACATCCAGCGCGTTGCGGGCCTTGAGCAATTGCTCGGCCAAGAAATCGTTTCCTGCCAGCAGAAGCAGTTGAGGGAAGTCAACCAACAGCAAGTCGTTGAGCCACGGGCCGTGAACTTTGATCATTGCCAGCAACGTATCAATCAACAGATGAAGCTGTTCATCAGTTACTCTGTCCAGGCATTCCAGGACGGCAAAGGAGCAGATAAACCTCGTCTGTACTGATGAGCGCCTGTCGATCTCATGAAGCCGGGTCTTCATTTCCGGCTCCAGGGCCTTGTAGGTTCTGGCTCCGTCCGCGGAATATGACTTCACCAAGTCAACCAATGAAGCCGGCTTGAGTTTTATTTCCGCCGTCGCCTCGGAGACGAAGGTGGCTTTGTCCTTGAGAAAGGGATAGGCATTAAATGCCGCAACCATCTCCGACTCCACGACCAGACCAAACCTTGGGCTGACATCTTTTACTTTTCTACGACGCAAGAGTGCGCGTCTGACCTTTTCAAACGGAGAGGTCGAGTAGAAAACTGCCGAAAATTCGGGCGGTACGCAAAACTTGTCTTGAGTGATCTGCAGGCTGGAGAGCAGCCTGGTCTTGTTAAGCGAAAGACCTTTCGATAGGTACAGCCCCTGTTCCGTTTCCCAAAGAATGCTGACTTTGGATTTAGACTCCCAATCAGCCAGTCCTTCGCACACCCCCAGCAACATCTCGGTCTTGCCACTGCCATTCTCGCCGTAAAGGGTAGTGAACGAGGCTACGTCTAACTGCTGTCGGCTGGAGGTGCGCGATGAAGGGGCTATTTCCAGAGTGAAAGGGGGGATGTCAGGCGGTCCCTCGGAGGGATAGACCACCACCTCATAAGCATCGGTTAATGGCAATACGGTGGGCTGTCCCGATTTTCCGACGAAAAAAAGCACATGGATCACAGTGCGGTCTGGCGACATATCGAATCCCTGATAATTGTTTTTCAGCTCTTGCTTTGAACCCTGGCTAGCAGGCCAGCGCACCGGCATAAATAGCTATGTGCCATTAGTAAAAAATGGCGCGTAGATTCGCACATGAGTCGGTTGCGGGAAATAGTCGGCCAAGCATTCAAGAGATTGGCGACTGTCGGGTTTTCCAGGTCGGGACGTTTGCCTCGGACAAAAAAAAGCCGCGTCCTACGAGAACGCGGCTTTTTCAGCTGGCCCTGGGGCCATTTGCGCTACTTGTTTTCAGTGTTTCATCATGCTGTGGTCCGGCGCATTCAGCGCTCGGGCTTGGGCTTCGACCTTGATGGTTTCCTTCTCGCCCTTGGCGTTTTCCACGGTCAGGGTCAGGGGCACTATGTCGCCGGCCTTGATCTGGCCGGTGAGCTCCATGAGCATCACGTGGTAGCCGTGGGTGTCCAGGCTGACTTTCTGTCCGGCCGGCAGGGTCACGGCGTCCACTTGCTGCATGCTCATCACGTCGTTGTGCATGCTCGACTGGTGGATCTGCACGTTCTTGGCCACTGGCGATTGCACCTCAACCAGCTTGCTGTCGCTGCTGGCGGTGAGGTCCATGAAGGCGCCGCTGGCGTGCTGGCCGGCTACGGTGGCGCGGACCCAGGCGTTGTCCACTTGGGTCGCGGCGCTGGCGGTGCCGCCCAGGCCCAGCAAGGAAACCAGCAGCAGGGCAGCTTTGAGACGGGATGGGCGCTGTAGGGAATGCATTAACAAACCTCCATGACGGTGAGCAGGTCTTCCGCGCACTCTTGGGCGGTAAGGGACTGGGAAAGCCCCAGGCGCAAGGTGCCCCGGGAGTCGAAGACGAAACTGGTGGCGGTGTGGGACAGGGTGTAGGTCGAGCCGCTGGGGATCTTTTCGTAGAACACGCCGAATTCCTTGGCGGTGGCAGCGGTCTGCTCCAGGGTGCCGTACAGCGCCTCGAAGCTGGGGTCGAAGGACTTGACGTAGGCGTCCAGCACTTCGGGGGTGTCGCGCTCCGGGTCCAGGGTGATGAACACCACTTGCAGGCGGTCGCCATCACGGCCCATCAGCTTCTTGGCCTGGGCCGCGCGGGCCAGGGTGGTGGGGCACACGGCCGGGCACTGGGTGAAGCCGAAGAAAATCATCGGCATCAGGCCGCGGTAGCTGGACAGCGACTTGGTTTCGCCCTGGGAATCGGTGAGTTTGAAGGTGCGGCCAAGAATCTGATTACTCAGGTCCTTGCCGTATTTGAAGGACAGTCGGGGACTGTTGTCGCAACCGGCGAGCAGGCCCAGGCCGAGCACTCCGGCGCTGGTGAGCAGGGTGCGGCGAGTCAGCAGAACACTCATGAAATAACGCCCTTTGAACAGCCAGACAGGCAAAAACCCGCGCATGGTAACAAACAGACGAAAGCGGCGGCGGGCTAATTAGACCAATGCCTGCGGCCATCGGTCGCAGGTCGGGAAGGGCCGGGGCGTGGCTGCTCAGCTTTCCAGGGCGGCCATCTGCACCAGGGCGCGCACGGCGCTGCGGGTGGCCTGGGTCAGGGGTTGGGGCAGGCGGTCGAGCTCGAACCAGGCCACATCGCTGTGCTTGTGCGGCTCGCAATTGCGCGCCGGCATGGCCGGGGCCGAGGCCAGGTACACCGGTGATACCCAGTGCTCCTGGCGCAGCGGGTCGATCTGGTCGACCACGCACAACAGGCTCACGCCTTGCAGGGTCAGCCCCAGTTCTTCGTGGATTTCCCGGCGCATGGCCTGTTCCACCGGCTCCAGCCAGTCGACCTTGCCTCCGGGGAGGCCCCAGCAACCGGCTTCCGGGTCGCGCAGGCGCTTGACCAGCAGCAGCTGGCCGTCCCGGACAATCGCGACACCGCACCCCAGGCGTGGCTGTTGTTGCATGGCAGGTCCTCCTTGCACTGTTTCGGCGGGGCAGATACCGGGCAATGCCCGGCAGGCCCGTTCACCGTTGCGACAATATCGGCAGCGGCGCTTTCGGCAGATTATTGCTTTGTTGTTTATTTGTAATGACAGTTGGAAGTCACTGCCCGGGGCGTGGATCAGTGACGCCACACAGTGGCGCCGATCACCAGCAGCGCCAGCAGGATCAGCACCACCCCGGTGCCCCGTTCCAGCCAGGGCAGGGCCCGGGCAAAGCGCTCGCGCACCCGGCGGTTGCCAATGGCCAGGGCCACCAGCACGTCCCACAACAGCACGGCGCTGAACATCCACAAGCCATAGACCAGCTTCCAGCCGGCACTGGTCTGGGCCCCCACCAGGGACGCCAGGCTGACATAGAACAGGGCGTTCTTGGGGTTGAGGATGCCAGAGAGAAAGCCCATGCCCAGGCCACGCCACCAGGTGGCCCGGCCCAGCGGCCGGGCTTCGTCGTTGCCGTCCACCGCGGCCAGGGAACTGGCACCGGCATGACGGATAAACAGCCAGCCCATATAAAGCAGGTAGCCGCACCCGGCCAACTGGATCGCCAGGAACAGCGGGCTGCCTGCCCGAAACACCGAGACCCCGGCAAACGCCAGGACGATAAAGGCACCATTGGCCAGGGCGATGCCCAGGCAGGCGCCGGTGGCCGATCGCCACCCCGCGGCCATGGACATGCGTGCTACCAGGAAGAAATCCGGGCCGGGGGAGAGCAGGGCGAGAAAGTGCGCGGCGGCGACCAGCAGGAACTGTTGAATCATGGGTAGAGCCTTCCAGTGACGTGAAAGCCTGGAAGTCTGCGGCGCCGAGAGAGCCGGGGTATTGAAGAAAATTGCGCGGCCTCAGGCCTTGTACAGGCCCGGGGTTACGCCGACATGAGCCTTGAACACTCGCTGAAAATGCGCCTGATCGGCAAAGCCCAGGCGCTGGGCCAGGGCTGCCGACGCTTCCCCGGCCTGCAGCGAAGCGCGGGCCTGGATGATCCGCTGGTTCAACTGGTAGGCATGGGGCGTCATCCCGGTGGCCGCGCGAAAGGCGCGGATCAACTGGTAGCGGCTGATTCCCGCCAGTTCCGCCAAGTGCTCCAGAGGCCCGGCCTGCTGCGGATCACACTGGAGGAAATCCACGACCCGGCGCACGCCTGCGCTGGCCCGGGCCGGATCGGCCGCCAGGGCAATCACCGGTTGCTCCCGGGTGGCCAAGCCACCGATGAACTCGATCAGCGCGGCCTCCTTGTGCTGCCAGCTGGCGCTGGAAAACAACAACTGGTTGAGCCGGCAAAAAGCCTGGTAGAGGCCACTGTCGTGGCTCAGCACGACCTGGGAAAGCGCCGCCCCATGCTGCTGCGCTTCTTCGCGCACAGCGTCCACCCAGCGCGGGTCCAGGTGCAGCATCTGGTAACTCCAGGCGCAGTCGGGCAGGGGATTGCAGGCATGGGCGCAATCGGCCGGGACAAATACCACGCTGCCAGCCCGGATCCGGGTCGGGCCCTGGGCGCCGCCGCTGAACACACTGACACCCCGGTCCACGGCACCGATGGACACCGTCGGATGGCTGTGGGCCTTGTAGTTGGCGCGGCTGTCACAGGCCCGGCGGCTTTCGACGTAGGGCAGGTTCGGGTCGCGCCAGAATTGGGCGGTGGAGGACATGGTGCGGTTCCGCGAAGGGCTGTAGAGACCGCGGCGACGCGGTGGGCGGGTTAGCCTAACAGGGCCCCTGGCAGGCTTGCCACAGGGTTGAAGGCCGATGGGGAGCCTTGACCGATCGGAGATTGCCAGCTATTTGATTCAAAAAAATATTTCAATGCTGTTTTTGAATTTTGCCCAGGGTGGAGGACTTTCCTTGGCGCCTTGGCCGCTCCCGTGAAATGCAACCGACCTGAAGCTTGGCTGGAAAGGGACGTCCTGCCGTTTTCATGACCTCTCGATCATGGCCATTACCCCGGCGAAACACTTCGCCCTATGCGTGAGGAACAACAATGAAAAGCTTGAATAGCCTGATGATCGCAAGTGCGCTTGTCATAGGGTTGTGCTCCACGACCCTGGTGGCCGCTGCACCACACTTTTCACCCCAGGGCCCGTTCTACGGCAACAATGGCACCCTCTCGATAAAACTGCCGTCGTCGTTTCAGGCACAGGTCACCTGTGGCATCAGCCTGAGCGGTTCGATCAACACTCAGGATGAAGCCAAGATCCACAGTGTGTTCATCAGCGGTAGCGGAATCTGCAAGTCCTTGCAGGCAAAGAATCTGCCCTGGATCTTGAAACCGGAAAACGTATTTTCCTTGAAGCTGGAGGGCGTCAGCTTTGTCGTCTCCAATTTCGTGCCTGCCAGCAATTGCGGGGCCAATGACATATTCGTGACCTGGAACGGTCCCCTTCAAAAGTTGAGTGCCTTCAACCAGGCCCTCACTGGCAATTGCACACTGGCCACGCTGGATATCACCCTGCAGCCGCCACTGACCCTGGTCCCGTAGCCCCCTCGCGATACCCCGAGCTCCCGGGCCTTGTGGCCTCGGGCGCTCGGGGCACATTGCCTCGGCAGCGTAGAAACCGCTCAGGCACCTTGAAACTTGAAGGCGGGGGTGACCTTGAAGTCGCCGGAGACTTCGCCGGAATAGGTGGTGGACTGGTCCTTGCCCAAGTCGAGCTTCTTCACCTGGCCCGTAGTGCTTGCAAAGTCAATCTTCTTCAGGTCGACCCAAAAGGTATTGGGGGTCAGTGCCGACTCGAAAAAGTACAGCTTGCGTTGATGGTCCACTACAGTGCGCCAGCGAGTGGAGGAGATATTCGGTTCACCCGGGGTGGAGATGCCGTAAGGCACAGAGACGTTTCTGATTACGCTGAACACGCTGGCCAGGGAGACCTGCGGGCTCTCGTCCTTGGGAATAGCGTTGACATAGAAGGAGGCCCGGGCGAATCGATCCGCGGCGCGGTTGGTGCCCGGCAACATGACGGTGCCGCCAATGGATTTCCAGTAGGCATTGAGGGCCAGCTGTTCATCAAAGGTCGGGGAATTGGTCATGACCTGAAATTCCCGGCCATGGTGAATCACCGGCTTGCCCTTGATGTACTCGATGATCGCGCTGTCCCCCGTGGCGTCGGAAATCGACAGGTGCAGGGTCGCCAGGCGCGTGTCCCCGGGGACATTGGCCGTCACCAGGGTAAAGGGTTCTTTCTTCAGCGCATCCACGGCCTCCGCCACGGTGGCGTAGTTGTCCAGCACATACTGGGCCCAGGCGGCGATGCTGAGGCCCGGCTTGCCGTTGTCGGGCAACGGGTACTGGGACTCCACCAGCCACAGCAGGTTGGTCACCAGGCCTGCCTGGTTGACGCCGTCGGTAGTCGCGATGTCATAGCCCGAGGCAATCACACTGCCGTAGCGCGAGGTCCACTTGATCGAGTTGGCTCCCACCTCACCATTACGCTGCATGCCCTGCGGGAAGATCCACAGATGGGTCGCCACATCGGTTTTCCAGTCCATGGAACGGGCGGTGATCACGCTCTGGTTGCTTCCCAGGTAGGTCAGCCGGGTGCAGGCCTGGGCGAGGGGCAGGGACAGGATGATACTGCTGAGGGCCAGGACTAAGGCCCTAGGCACGGCTTTCCTGGGCAGTGGCAATACCTTCATTACCTTCATGGTGCTGATTCCTGTTTTATTCGGCCGAGAAGGCGCGGGTCTCTGAATTCATACCAGTCTTTTTCCTTGTCAAGAAAGCCCGGAGTGACCTGAAAATCGCCATAACCTCACTTTTAGCACTGCCTATACTGGATTGCGCAGCCGTTTCACCGCAGGACACACATAAACAGGAGCGTTTATGACTTTCAGCGAAATAGCCTATGAGCAGTCCGGGCCCGTGGTGATCATCCGCTTCAATCGTCCCGAGCAGCGCAACTGCATCGGCCCGGTCACCCATCGCGAGCTGATCGAGGCCTGGACGCGTTTTCGCGAGGATGACAACGCCCTGGTGGCAATCATCACCGGCACCGGCGACCGAGCCTTCTGCGCCGGCGGCGATCTCAAGGCGGCCGCGCAACTGGTGCCCAGCAGCGCCGAGGAAATGGCAGCCCACGACCGTGGCGAACGCCCGGGCATCATCGGCCCCAGCCGCTGGACCGATATCTACAAGCCGATCATTGCCGCGGTCAACGGCGTGGCCTATGCCGGTGGCCTGGAGTGGGCCTGTTTTGCCGACATCCGCATCGCTGAAGAACACGCCTCGTTCGGCGTTACCTGCCGGCGCTGGAATATCGGCCTGGCGGATGGCGGCACCCAGCGCCTGCCACGGATCATCGGCATGGGCCGGGCCATGGAACTGATTCTCACGGGCAAGGTGATTGACGCCCAGGAGGCGTACCGTATCGGCCTGGTCAACGAAATAGTGCCCAGTGGGCGCTCCCTGAAACGGGCACTGGAGCTGGCCCATGTCCTGGCCGGCCTGCCGCAACCGGCGATGCGTTCGGACAAGGAAGCGGCCGTGCGTGGCTATGGCTTGCCATTGGCGGAGGGCTTGAAGATCGAAGCGCAGTGCTTCAACCGCTCGATCCATCAACCGGAAACCCAGGAAGGGTTGCGGCGGTTCATCGAGCGCGATCATCCGGATCGGGCTAGCCAGCAGTCGCCCGGTACGCCGGGTATTGTCAGGAACTAACCCCCAGGGCTTGGCGGCCTGCACCCCATACGGTGCAGACGGCAGGGCTCAGCCTGCTTTCTTGCAGATCATCTCTTCAGCCCCATGGCCCCAAGTGACAACAGCCTCGCCCTGATGCTCCCAGAAGCTCTCGTTCTGCCCTAGGTAACGTGAGCCGCTGGCAGAGCTGGCCTCCAGCATCAGCGATTGCCGGCCTTTATATAAGGCGGTGAGGGTGGGCGGTTCGGTCTGGAAGAAGGTGACACTGATACGGCCATTGCTCGCGCAATCGAACATGACTGGAGCGGAGGAGGTGACCAGCCCATAACCCGTCTGCAGTTCGACGATGCGCCGACGATAGCTATCAGCCACGCAGGCTTGCTGATCATCGGTCTTCCAGCACTCGTCGCGGCCCTTGATCCAGCCACGCTGTTCGGCCTTGAGCACATTGCCGCGCTTGCCGGCATTCTTCAGGGCGTCGCGATAAATAGTGGCCAACTTGCGGTCCAGTGCCGCGAGACCAGGGTTCTGGCAGATCAGTGTGGTTATCGACCCGGTCATTTTCTCACTGCAGTTGAATGAAGGACCTTGTTCGGCCGTTGCCAGAGAAGTGGCCAGCAGGGCCGATAAAGCGACACTGCCCACCATTGTTCGAAGGGGAAAGGTCATGGGTAACTCCTGATATCCAATATAACTAAACTAAATATTCATTTAGTTTAGTTATTTATAAGCGTCATATTGTAAGGGCAGGGTAGCTCATCCCGCGAGCCATATCTCGACACCCGGCAGCACTCGGCAAGACCCGCGGCGAGGTGTATTTGATAAAGGGCAGATCGAAGCTATCCTCACCAGGGACAGCAATATCGATTATTTAAAATGCATATTGAACAACTGGGCAGGAGCCAAGAAGCATGACAGGGGAAGATCTGGTCAAGGCAATAGAAAACAATGCAACGCTCATGGGGCTGAAGGATTGTCCTTCCGTGCCCATTCAAATGAGCTGCGCTGTCTACGGGAAGGTGCAAAATGATGTTGGAAACGATGTCATTACAAATAACGGAAGCATGAAGTACCAAATCGATCAGGCTCTTTTATTTCGCGGCCTGCACTCGGAGACAGCTGTTTGGCACTTTAGTACGGGACCGGTGGTTCATCATTTTGTCGTGATCCCTTGGTACAGGCAGTCAGCCCCTCAAGGGACCGTGTATACGGTATTTATGGCCTACGAAGGAAAGTACCTGCTGGTTAATTATGTAAAACATAACAGCCCGGCCCCTGGTGAGATTAAAGGCTACAAGACAGCCTGGACGGAAAACGACTTGAGAACCATGCTCTCTGACTTGCTCACCAAGAGTAATGCCTGGGAAGAATACTTCGGCAATGTCGGACCGGCCCAGGCGAATATAATCCACTACTACAAATACAAAACAACAACGCTAGACTCTGCAGTTTCCAACGTGAATCGATACAGAGAGCTCTGTCGGTAGATTCCTTGGCCGTCCCGGCAATTAGCCAAAGCCCACCTTCAATAGTTCGATATGCAGGTGGGCCACAGTCAGCAACCACCTGAGTTTGAGATTCTCCCGCTCGAACTTTGACAGGCGTTACGAATCTCGAAAGACACACACCACGTGTTCATCCGCAGTCGGAATTCGTGGGTGTCATGCAACTGGAAGTTTTTCGGCCCAGGGCCGGTGAAGTCCTGGGTTGGCTACAAGGAGCAAAGGAATCAGGATTCGTTTGTCCAGGATGTCATTGCGAAGGCCCAGACGCGAGCGACAGCAGAGTGATCGAAGCCTGGCTTCAGAAGCTGTCCCTGAGGGTAGGCAGCGTTGCAGTTGAGCCTGGGTAATTCTTGGGTATCGTGACCCACATGAATATGTCATATCTACGCATAATGTATATTATGTTAAATAGCATAACTCCAAGGCTCACAGGAGCTGTGATCAGCTATCAGGCTTGGATCACATATCCGGGCGCTTTCGACGCTTTGAATTGGCGTACCCGAGCTGGTCATTTCCAGTTTTCGAAACCACTCACTGCTCAGATCCACCGATGGCTCGCTCTGCACCTATAGGCTTCGACCAAGCCCATGGACCTGACGCAGCGAGCAATCGCATAGCTCCCACCCCATCATTGGAGTGCTTCACCATCGAATCGGATTGGCTGACGAATCCAGTACTCTCAAGAAGTCCTGGGTACAGCAAAGACCCTTACAATTTCTTCAGCGCAAGCTGCGTCATAAGATCTGCTTTCATAAAAATCAAAAGCCGTTTCTGCCCCACAGCTGGAAAAATGTTTTTTCACTTCCTTCATCTCCTTCGACGCAAGCCCTTTATCATGTTCTCGTACTTTTTCCAAAAAACTGACTGAAGCTGGCTTTGCGTAAATAAAAATATTGGGTATGAGAACACCTTGCTGCTCCAGCCCTTCAAAGTCTGTAAAAGTCACGGCGAAAAAAACATCTTTACCTGTTGAAACCTCCAAGACTCTTAAAGTATTTAAAACAAACAAAGCGAGCCCTGTCAGAAAATCAGACACCCCGTCGCTGCTCATTTCATCCATCAGGTGCTTTAAGCGACCATACCTTGATACAAGCGGAATCTCTTCAAAGCTTTCATAGCTCTCGAAGAACACGTCCATATCATTGTACGGTTCTTTACTGATTACCTTGTTATAGAGATCTGTAAGCTTCATTTCCAGGGGATACTCCATCCGCCGCAGGATGTTCGGGTGGAACGTCAGGAGGTTCAATCAACGAGGGTGCGTGCTGGCTAGAACCACTTTCACTGGTATCACCTAGCCCTCAAGCTCATAAACCTCGATATCACGACCAATAACATATAGATCCCCTTCTTCGCGCACTTGATCAATAGATGCTGGATCAGCATCCAAAGCGTAATTTCCATCAATGTCGACACACCAATACTCGTCAAACTTCAACAACCGAACCCCCGAGCAAATTGAATTGAATTGATGACCGCTAACTTTCGCGCTCAGCTCTTCGACGCCACGGACAACCACTTTGACTTTCTTCCAAACATCCCCATCAATACGATGATCTCTGGCATGAAATACCACCTGTGCTGCGAGTCGTTCGCCTGGTGCATAATTAAACTCGAACGACAATAGCAAGCCATCTTCAAAACGGTGAAAAGCTTGTAAGACCTCACTTATTTTTTCTGCAGTTTCTGACATTTTCATTTACCTGGTGATTTCTGGCCGTGACTTTCAAGTTGGTTTTTTTCAAGAGGATAGGGTTTGAAACGCCTCATGCCTCGCGTCGCCATGTCCCCTGGACCACTCACCCCGTCACCGCCTGATAAACAACCCGATGCGCCTCGGTGGGCAGTGGCACTTCCCACTTGAACAGCATGCGGCGGATATCATCGTTGCGCAGCGAGGTGTCGCGCTGCTGGTTGCGCCGCATGATCTCGCCCTCGGGGCGCTCCAGGTAGAGAATTTCCACCTGCGCGCCGTAGCCGTAGAGCAAGTCCAGGGTGCGGTTGCGCATCTGCGCCGACAGGTGCGTCGAGTTCCACACAAAGGGTTTGTGCTCTCGCAGCAAGGCCTTGGCCCGGTCGATGGCGTAATGCGCAGCGGCGCCTTCATTCTGTCCATGGCGCAGGCCCAGGGCCTGGCGGGCGTCGTCGAACGACACCACCGGCAGCTCCGGGTGATGCTGTGCGGTCCAGGTGTCCTTGCCGCTGGCCGGCAGGCCCGAGAGCATCACCACCGACGAACCCTGCGGCGCGTGCAACGGGTAGTCGGGATGTACCCGGGCGCCACGCAGGTACTGAATGCGTGTGTAGTCGTCGGCAAAGGCCCGCGGCCCGTACAGGCAGCCCTCCTCCTGTGCCAGTTCGCGCCACAGTTCGATGGCGTCCAGTACATCGGCCTTGCCGGCGTAGTTGCGGCCCTGCATATCGGCCTCGGCGACGGCACAGAGCATCCACAGCGGCAGTTCCCAGGACAGTTTGTGCAGCAGGAACTCAGGGCTGCGGCCGCTGCGATCACCCTGCAGGGCGAAAAACGGCACTTGGTGCACGGCGATGATGCGGCAGATCTGCTCGCGCAGCTCGAACGGCACACCGGCGCGCCACAACAGCAGCCGCGCATCCACCGCCCCCCGGCGTGAATGACCGGGCTGGCCGATACGCCCGGTATCCTTGTCGATCACCGTGGTGTCGGGCTTGGCGATGTCGTGCAACAGGGCCGCGAAGAACAGCACAAAGCGCTGCTCGGCGCTGGCCTGCTGGTAGGCGGGTTGGGCCAGTAATGCTTCGACCACCAGGCGGGTATGAATCCATACATCGCCCTCGGCGTGGTAGATCGGGTCCTGCGGTGTGTCGGCCAGGCGCGCCAGGGCCGGAATGGCCGACAGGCAGGCCGCGGTGTCCAAATCGCGCCCCGGCTCGGGGACCAGTTGGCGCAGTTGTTGAATATCCATTTCGGGATGCTCCTTCAGTAGCCGTGGCGTGGGCCCTGCCAGTCCATGGACAGGCGCGGGGCATAGAGGTCGACACCGGCGGCCAGTTGATTGGGGATAAAGGGTTGGCTGGCATGGTGCTGGTCGGCATCGAGGATGGCCTGGACGAAGTCCTGGCGTACCCACTTGAGCCGGCCGAGGGTCTGCTGCTCGTCCTCGAGTTTCAGGTACAGGCCTTCCATGCGGCTGGAGCGGTCGCACTGGCGCCAGGCACGGGCCAGGTCGAGGCCTTCGCGGTGCACCACCTGCTCGAACACCTGGCGCCAGTGCGCGGTCTTGGCCAGCGAATCGCCCACCAGCGCTAGCAGCTCGGCATGCCGGCGCGGTGCCGGGCCTTCGTACAGCACAGGCACCGACAGCACCGGCCCACCTTCTAGCAGGCGCCGGCGCGCCGCGGTGGAGAGGAACAGCCCTGTGGCGCGGTCCCACACATCGAACTCGCAGAAGTAATGTGGCAAGTGGTCGTAGAACACCGAGTGCTTCTTGTGCAGCCACTCGCCATACAGCACGAAGCGATCTTCCAGGCGTTCCAGCAACCAGTGCTCATGGGCCGAGGCCCACTGCTTGAACAGATTGAACTGGCGCTCGCGCCCACCGCCGGTGAGGTAGTGACCGCGAGATTGCAGGAGCAACTCGCCGCCTGCGCCAAAGCTGATGCCCGCGTTGGCACCATCGAGTTTTTCTTCCACCACCAGCCACTGTCCGGCCAGGGCGCCATAGCGCACCTGGCCAGTGTCAGTGTCGCCATCTTGCAGGCGCGAGCCTTGCAGGTGGGGCGTGCGGGGGTATTTGAGCAGTTCCAGGTTGTGCGCGGTGGCACGAATATCCGTGTGCATGGGTTTGTCCTCGAAAACAGAGAAAAACCAACGACAGGATCAGGCAGGCATGGCAATGAAGCGCCGCCGTGCATAGGCACGGGCAGCCATCAGGCAGGATGGACCGTCGTCGGTATCAGGCGTGTTGGCTGGCGTAGGGCACTGGCTTCACCACTTGGAGAAAAGGTTGCAGAGGCTTTAGGGCGCGCATTCAACAGCAGATAGCGGCATCAGGTCAAGCCCCGAGAGGACAAAACCCCAGCGCCCCTGCTTGCGCGAAACACCCGAGCTTTTGTCATGAAAAAAATCGCCTGGGGCTCATAGGGTGCAGCCAGTCATAACCCGATAAGGAATCGATCATGAAACGTTCAAGCGTGCTGATGGCTGCAGTCATTGGCCTGGCACTTGCACCTTTGGCCCAGGCCTCGTCCATGGCTGACAGCGAAGAGAAAGCCCAGTTGCGCAAACTCTTCTGCGAGTCGAAGGGCGGCGCCGATATCACAGCGCTGGGTGAGTTGAAGAAGTCCGACGACGTCGGCGCCGTGGTGGTGTGTAAGCTCCCGCCCTCGCCCACCACCGTGGTGGAAAACCAGGCGGCATCGAGCCTTGCCGCGCTGCCATTGACGCCTGTCACGGCAACGCTTGCGCCACCGTCGGGGGTCTACAAGCTCGCCCCGGGAGCCAGCAGCGTCAACACTTCATGCTCGGCCAACCTGGCCATCGCCAAATGGGCGGGCTTTCCCAATACCAGCAACGGCAACGCCACCTTGAACTGTCGTGGATACAATGCCGGCGCAGCAGGCGGTACGCTGGGTTGCAAGATCGAATGGACCGGGCCGACCCAGGTCGCCATCGGGGTCACCCCTTACGGCGGCCAGGTCGCGGTGAACTTCAATTGCCAGGCCCTGTACTTCGGTTCCGTCGGCACGGTGATGGATTTCAGCTACGCCGACCCGACGTATCCGCGCATCCGCTATGGCTCGGTCCAGGCCACCAGCAGCATGACCATCACCCAGTGATGCCATGCCAGCCTGGCTGAGCCTCGATCAAGCGCCGGCAGGGCTGCTCCCTGCCGGTCACCCTCCTCTGCTTCATTGCTTGCCGCGCATGCTGTTGCGCCATATGCGGTAGGTCCTGATGCCCGAACGTACCGAACCGAACAGCAACTGGCTGTCCATTTCCCGGGTCATCCCCGAACGTTCCAGCATCGCCAGGAAAGTACCGCGGGCACGGGCGATAGCGAAGTAGATGCCCTGGGCGGCCAGGGTCTCGCGGATTTCCCGCAGCACCGCGATGCCGCTGACATCGATATCGGTCACCGCCTCGGCATCGAACAGCACCACCTCGGGTTGGCTCTCGCGCTGCACAGTGTCCAGCAGGCGCATCTTGAAGTAGTCGGCGTTGAAGAACAGGATCGCGTCGTCGAAGCGATACACCACCAGGCCGGGCACAGTGCGGGCTTGCGGGTACTGGCGGATGTCCACCTGGCCTTCGATGCCCGGCATCCAGCCCAGCACCGCGTCGGTGGGTTGGTAGATGCTGTACAGCAGGCGCAGGATGGCCAGGGTCACGGCGAACATGATGCCCGGCAGCACGCCCAGCCCCAGCACACTGACGGTGGTCAGCAGGCACAGCCAGAACTCGAAGCGGCTGAGTCGGTAGATTTGCTTCAGGGACTTGACGTCGAGCAAGCCCCAGCCGGCCATCAACAGCACCGCGCCCAGGGCCGGCTGCGGAATCCACGCCATGGGCGCGGTGAAAAACAGCAGAATCAGCGCAATCGCCAGGGCGGCGATGATGCCCACCAGTTGGCTCTTGCCTCCGGCCATGTCATTGACCGCGGTACGCGAATCCGCACCGCTGATGGCAAAGCCCTGGGAGGCACCGGCGGCCAGGTTGCTCAGGCCCAGGGCGATGAATTCATGGTTGGCGTTGATCGCGTAGCCATGGCGCGCGGCGAAGCTGCGGGCAGTGAGCATGGCGCTGCAGAAACTCACGGTAGCGATGCCCAGCGCGTCGCGCAGCAGGCTCTTGCTTTCCTCCAGGGTGGTCTTGGGCCAGGACAACTCCGGCATCCCGGCCGGCACATGACCGAGGATCGCCACTCCGAGGCGGTCGAAGCCCAATAGCCCGGCCAGCAAGGTGAACAGCGCCACCGTCAGCAGCGCCGCAGGTACGCGCGGATAGCGTCGCGGCAGCCAGATCAAAAGGCCCAGGCTGGCCAGGCCGACGGCCAGGGTCAGGCCATGGATCTCCCCCAGGCGCTGGAGAAAGTCCGCCAGCCCCAGGATGAAGCCGTCGCCTTCGATCTTGAAGCCCACCACCTTGCCCATTTGCCCGGCGATCAGGCTCAGACCGATGCCGTTGAGGTAGCCGATGAGGATCGGCCGCGAGAAGAAGCTGGCGATAAAACCCGCCCGGGCGATCCCGGCGGCAATCAGCATCAGGCCCACCAGCACGGTGACGATCATCGACAATTCGACGGTACGCTGCAGGTCGCCCATGGCCAAAGGCGCCACGGCCCCGCCGAGCATGGCGCAAGTGGCGGCATCGGGGCCGACCATCAGTTGCCGCGAGCTGCCGATCAAGGCATAGACGATCATCGGCAGCACACAGGCGTAAAGCCCGTACTGCGGTGGCAGGCCGACAATCTGCGCATAGGCGATGGCGATCGGGATCTGGATAGCCGCCACGGACAAGCCGGCCCGCAGGTCGGCGCGCAACCATTCGCGGCGGTAGTGCAGCAAGTTGGACAGGCCAGATAGACAGCGGGATAACGACATGCCGGGTCCTTTCGAAATATTCCGTTTTATTCTTTGGCTGCGCGCTTGTTTGGCAAGGCGACGCGGGGCGTTATTCAAGCGAATCGGGCAACTTAGCGCCATGAGCTGGAGCAGCTTTTGCTTCGATTCACCCAGGTGCTTGGCCATGGGCAACCCGCTGAGGCGCAGGTGGTGGTGAGCTTGGGCCGCTATAGATGAACAACCTCTCCCATTCATGGGACGCCAAGCCAGCTATAACGGCGAGTTGCCTTGATGACGCGCCACTTCCCGGTGCATGTCGTCGCGCTCGTAGCCAGGCAGCAAATGACCGTCGGTCACCTACCTTGAAACGGCTCGGTGTTCGCTCCATTGGTCGGAGAGTTTCTTGACTAGGATTAAACCGCGCTAAGACTTTAACCGAAATTGTTAGAGGTGACGCCCAAGTGGCTCTGGACAGAAGGTTAATCCGCAGAAGCCGGATTGACTCGTACGTTCGCTTTGACTGAGTGCCTATGAGGCCGATATGGAGATCATCTCTGTGGTGGATGTACCGCGATGGATGGACACGATTTCCCCTGACCCCGCGAGACGGACGACTGACGCCCGAACACGAGCCAGAGGAAGTCGTTTATGGCAATAACGCAAAACAACCGTTTGGTGCAGGTCGACAGTCCCCTCGGCGGCGATGTCCTGTTGCTGCAGAGCATGGAAGGCAACGAAGAGCTGGGGCGATTGTTCCACTACGAATTGGACCTCACCTCCGAAAACCGAGCGATCACATTCGACCAGTTGCTGGGCAAGCCGATGGGCCTGACCCTGGAGCTGCACGACGGCAGCAAACGCTATTTCCACGGCGTTGTCTGCAGCTGCCGGCAAGTGAACGGCCACGGTCAGTTCGCCGGCTACCGCGTCAGCCTGCGGCCCTGGTTATGGCTGCTCACGCGCACTTCGGACTGCCGGATTTTCCAGAACAAAACGGTGCCGGAGATCATCAAGCAGGTGTTCCGCGACCTCGGTTTCTCCGATTTCGAAGACAGCCTGAGCGGCAACTACCGCGAGTGGGAATATTGCGTGCAGTACCGTGAAACCAGCTTTGACTTCGTCAGCCGGTTGATGGAGCACGAAGGCATCTATTACTACTTTCGCCATGAGCAGGCGCGTCATGTACTGGTGTTTGCCGACGCCTATGGCGCCCACTCCACGGTGGCCGACTATGACTCGGTGCCCTTCTACCCGCCCGATCGGCAAATGCGCGAGCGCGACCATTTCTACGATTGGCAACTGGAGCGGGAAGTCCAACCCGGTTCTCTGGAGCTAAACGACTACGACTTCAAGCGCCCCCGCGCCAGACTGGAGGTGCGCTCCAGTGTGTCGCGCAGTCACAGCAACGGCGACCACCCGCTCTACGACTACCCGGTGAATACGTTCAGAGCAACGACGGCGAGCACTACGCGCGTACCCGCATCGAAGCCATTCACAGCCAGTTCGAGCGCGTGCAGCTGCGCGGCCGCGCCCGCGGGCTGGGCTGCGGCCATTTGTTCAAGCTGACCGGCTACGAGCGCGAGGACCAGAACCGCGAATACCTGGTGGTGTTCGCACGCTATCAGATCCGCCAGGAACTCTATGAAAATGCGCAGCTGGACCTGTCCGAGCAGTTCACCAGCGAGCTGGACTGCATGGATGCCAGCCAGGCCTTCCGCCCTCTTCCCCTGACCCCCATGCCCATTGTTCGCGGGCCGCAGACCGCCGTGGTGGTCGGCCCCGATGGCGAGGATATCTGGACCGACCAGTATGGCCGGGTCAAAGTGCATTTCTACTGGGACCGCCACGACCAGTCCAATGCCAATAGCTCCTGCTGGATGCGCGTGTCCCAGGCCTGGGCCGGCAAGAACTGGGGGGCGGTGCAGATCCCGCGAATCGGTCAGGAAGTGATCGTCAGTTTCATCGAAGGCAACCCGGATCGGCCGATCATCACTGGCCGCGTCTACAACGCCGAACAGACCGTGCCCTACACGCTACCGGCCAATGCCACTCAGAGCGGGGTGAAAAGCCGTTCGAGCAAGGACGGCTCACCGGCCAACTTCAATGAAATCCGCATGGAGGACAAGAAAGGTGCAGAGCAACTGTTTATCCATGCCGAGAAGAACCAGGACATCGAGGTCGAGAACGACGAGACCCACTGGGTCGGCCACGACCGCAGCAAGACCATCGATAACGACGAGACTGTGCATGTCAAACACGACCGCACCGAAACCGTCGATCACAACGAGACCATCACCATCGGCGTCAACCGCACCGAAAGCGTGGGCAACAACGAGGACATCAGCATTGGCGTCAACCGTACCGAAAGCGTCGGCAGTAACGAGACGATCAGCATAGGCCTCAACCGCACCATCAGCGTGGGCGCCAGCGAAACCGCGACCGTGGCCCTGCAACGCACCCATGCGGTAGGTATCAACGAGACGATCGCCATCGGCGCCGCGCAGGAAGTTGTCATCGGTGCCTTTCAAACGGTGAATGTCGGGGCCTACCAAAACGTCAACGTGGGCCTCTACCAGTCGACCAATGTGGGCACCAACCGCTCGGTGGACGTCGGAGCCAATCTTTCAACGACGGTAAAAGACAACGAATCGCGCCAGGTCGGCGCAGGACGCACGACCGATATCGGCAAGGACGATGAGCTGACGGTGGGCAAGAACCTTGTCATCGATGCCGGTGACTCGGTGACCATCATGACCGGCAAAGCCAGCATCGTCATGAAGAAGGACGGCACCATCAGCATCAGCGGCAAGGACATCACCATAGACGGCTCTGGCGTGATCAACATCAAGGCCAACAAGAACGTGGTGATCAAGGGACGCAAGATCCTGCAAAACTAGGAGTAACGCGTATGACGGTTCAATACTCACTGCCCACGCAGGCCCGCATCGATGGCGTAGTCGTCGGTGTACTGCTCGACCTGCCACAGGCCAGTGCGCCCTGGGTGACCTACCCCGGCTGCCCCGAGCAACAGAGCATCGCCGCCCGCAGCACCACCCTGCTCTCCCCTGAAGACATCGGCAGCCAAGTGGCGCTGATGTTCGAAGATGGCGACCCTTCCCGCCCGCTAGTGATCGGCCGCCTGCTGAGCCAGGCCATGGCACCCGAACCGGTTGCCAGCGTGCAACTGGACGACCAGCGCCTGGAACTGCGCGCCGAACGCGAGATCGTGCTGCGTTGCGGCAAGGCCAGCATCACCCTGACCCGCGCGGGCAAAGTGATCATCCAGGGCGCCTACCTGTCCAGTTGCTCCAGCGGGGTCAACCGCATCAAGGGTGGTTCGGTGCAGATCAACTAGACAGGTAGTCGCCTATGGAATTGCTCAACGCCAGCAAACTGCTTGCTGCCTATACCCAGGGCATGGAGCCCGATGGCCGCGAATCCCTGGTGGTGGTGGCCAAAGGCACGTTTAATCTGCCGCTGGACGGCCGCCCGGCGACCCTGGCCGAGACCCAGCAACCGCTGCTGATGGCCGATACCTTCCTCGGCGAACCCGGTCTCAGCGCCCCCCTGCAGGAAATGGACTTCGCACCGGTCAAGCCGTTCTGCGACGTGCTGGTGCGCGGCAAGGCCTATGCCCCAGGCGGGCGACCCGTGAGCCAGATGGCTGCGGGCATTCGCGTCGGTCAGATGAGCAAGGCCTTTTCCGTCCTCGGCCCCCGACAATGGCAATTGGGGCTACTGGGCGTTTCTCCCGGCTTGCCGCAGCCCTTCATCGAGCAGGACATCTCTTATGCCCAGGCCTTTGGCGGCAGCCATCCGATGGCGGAAGACTCCGAATTGCGTTACAGCTACCTGGACAATCCGACCGGTTGTGGCTGGTTTCCAAGCCGCATGGGTAGTGCTGCCATCGTCGGCATGCCGATGCCGAGCACCGAGGAATTGGGCAAGGCGATCGACAGTCCCTCTGGCGACTTCCGTCCTATGGCCCTTGGCCCCATCGGCCGCAGCTGGCCGCAACGTGCTCGCTTCGCTGGCACTTACGACGATGCCTGGCTGGCCGACCGCTTTCCGTTTCTGCCGGAAGATTTCGACCGTCGCTACTTTCAGGCGGCCCCTGACGATCAGCAGATTCCTTACCTGCGTGGCGGCGAGGATGTGTTGCTGCTCAACCTCACACGCCAGGAGCGCGCGGGCTTTCGCATCCCCGAAATGGACGTGCCGGTGACCTTCTTTCTGAAAAAAGGCGGTCACGAGACTGTGCAGGCGGTGATCGATACCCTGCTGATCGACACAGACGCGCTCCAGGTGCAACTGACCTGGCGTGTCTCTCGTGCACTACGACACAACATGTTCGAGATCGCTCAGGTGCTGGTCGGCACTATGTCCACAGGCTGGTGGCGCGCCCGCGAACTGGGCAAGGATTACTACCCGTCGCTCTCCTCCCTGGTAAAAGCCAGGCACGCCCCCGAGGAGACAGACTGATGACTGCACTTTGCATCATCGGTTCCGGCATGGTCAGCGCCGTTGGCCTCAGCGCACCCGCGAGCTGCGCGGCGATTCGCTGCGCTATCGATAACTTCCAGGAAACCCGCTTCATCGACTGCGGCGGCGAATGGCTGATCGCTGCCAGCGTGCCTCTGGAGCAGCCCTGGCGTGGGCGCAGCAAACTGATCAAGATGGCCGCCTGCGCCATCGCCGAGGCGCTGCAAAGCACCCCTAACGTCGACCCGGAAAAGACCCCGCTGCTGCTGGGGGTGGCGGAAGTCGAGCGCCCCGGCCGCCTCGACGGCCTCGATAAGGGGCTGCTGCACGCCATCGAAGCCGAATTGGGCCTGCGCTTTCATCCCAGTTCCAACGTCATCGCCTATGGACGGGTCAGCGCTGCCGTGGCCCTGCTTGATGCGCGTACGCTGATCTACCAAGGCGGCCATCGCCACGTGCTGATTGCCGGCGTCGACTCCTTCTTGAATGGACCGACGCTGGCCGCTTTCGAAGCACGCGAACGCCTGCTCACTAGCCAGAACTCCAACGGATTTATCCCCGGCGAAGGTGCCGCCGCCGTGGTGCTGGCCGCCCCCGTTGCCAGCGAAGAACCGCAATTGGCCTGCCTCGGCCTGGGGTTCGGCGTGGAGAAGGCCACCGTGGAGGCCGAAGGTACTCCCCTGCGTGCTGAAGGTCTGACTCAAGCCGTACGCGCAGCCCTGAGCGAGGTTGGCTGTGGGTTGGAGCAAATGGATTATCGGCTCACCGACATCTCCGGCGAGCAGTACTACTTCAAGGAAGCCTCCCTGGCCCTGAGCCGTACCCTGCGGGTGCGCAAGGAGCTCTTCCACCTCTGGCACCCGGCCGACTGCATTGGCGAAGTCGGCGCCGCCATTGGCCCGACGATGCTGGCCGTGGCCCTGGCCGCCAGCCGCAAGGGCTACGGTGACGGCCCGAATATCCTCTGCCACCTCGGCAACGACGCCGGCCAACGCGCCGCCGCCCTGCTCAGCTACCAGACCGTGAGGGCTGCCTGATGGCCAACGAGGTGTATGCCAACAATATGGAGATTTCCTGCAAGGCAGCCGATGGCAAGTCCGTCGCCTGCTTTCCGGATGTCTGCTTCACCCCGCCCGTGGCTCCGCCGACACCGATGGGGGTACCCATTCCCTACCCCAATACGGGTATGTCCAAGGACACCACCCGGGGCACACGAACGGTCAAGATCACCCGCAAAGAGGTGATGCTCAAGGACAAGAGTTACTTCAAGACAAGTTATGGGGATGAGGCTGGGAATGCGCCCAAGAAGGGGGTCATCACTAGCAAGATCAAGGGGAAGGTGTACTTCACTTCCTGGTCGATGAATGTGAAGTTCGAAGGTCAAAACGTAGTACGACACCTTGATATGACGACGCATAACCATGCTTCACAGCCAGGTAATACCCCTCCCTGGCCTCACCTTTCCAAGATGTCGCCGAGCACCCAGGGAAAATGCAAAAGGGAGAAAAAAAGAGAAAGAAAATCCTGCCAGGAATACAAACCGTACGGTGAAAAGAATGTTTGTAAAGAGGCCGAGCTGAGCGGTGCAATGGTCAATGAAAGCGCTTGGGCCAGCAAAACAGCGACAAGAGCCAAAGCAAACAAATGCTTGTCGGCTCGCCGCTGTCAGTTAGTGCCGTACCGCCCTAAGGACGAAGCAGGTATAGCCGGATGTTGTCCAGCACAAACACCTGACCATGTCATACCGAAAAGCTCATTTTCTGTAGGAGCGTTCAGTAACAACAAGCGCCAGCCCGGCTGGGAAGAGTATTCGAAAGATACGGCGCCTTGTATGTGCGTTGAGGGCTGGGGGAACACTCATGGGAGTCATGGTGTCCGACACAGCGAGCATAAAGCCCTGGGGGTTATCGCTGGGGTCAAGAAAGGCGATATGCGCGAATTCAGTAAAGAGGCCTCCATGGCGGCCCAAAGTACTCGTGGCGCGTTTCCCGAGTCAAACTGTAGCGAACGCTGCCTCACGGCACAGTTGGCCGACGGGCATAAAAAAATGCTACCGCCAAATACGCAGCCCCCTAAAGTGAAACATTCACCAAGCGGAAGAAGTAAGCCAGCGGTATTGAACCGTACCGCGAGAAGGCCCTCCCCTTGAGCTACCACCCAATAAACGGATATTCATATGGCTGACGAATGGCTGGAAGATTATTACTACGCTTATGTTGCCGCCGTAGACGCACAAAAATCTTTTTTCGCTTTTCGGGAAATAGGACTAGAAGCCCAGGATGTTTCGCACACTATTTTCCTGGAGTACAACTCTGGAAAGTGGCGAGAAGTTGGCGAGGCGACTTGGGATACCGTTGCCATGACCACCGACCGGTCACAACAGATGCTGGCAATATCCGAAGAGGGTGAAATCGGGGAAGGCTATCTCGGCTCGACCCTCAGCTTGTCGCAAATGGATCCGCCACCGCTAATGCTCAGAGGGATAAGCTCGATAGGCGAATATACCTACTTGTGCGGAGTGTCCCGAGAAGTGTATGTACGCCATGGATCTTCTGCCTGGCAGCCTGTACATGCCCCAAAGCCTACGAGTAAAGACAGTGTTTTTGGCTTCGAAGCACTGGGCGGTTTCTCCAATGATGAAATCTATGCCGCCGGCTGGAAGGGAGAAATATGGCTGCGGGAGCAAGGCAACTGGCGGCAAGTCGACAGTCCAACCAACTTTAAAATAACTGCATTGATATGCGCCTCTGATGGTTATTGTTATTTATGTGGCCGCCAAGGCACTTTGTTGCGTGGCAGAGCAGACACATGGGAAATTATCGATCTCGAAGAGTTCACCGATGATTTCTGGAGCATTGCTGAACACCAAGGAAAAATCTATTTAGCCACCTTGTTCGAAGTATACGTTCTCGATGAAAGTTCTTTGCGGCCAGTCAACTGGAATATGCCAAAGCCCAATACTTGCTACTGTCTTTCCGCTAAAAACGGGGCGCTTTGGTCTGTTGGCCAAAAGGATATCTTGGTACATGACGGGCAGAGCTGGAGGAAACTTGCTTAACTCACTATTTCTCAAGACTTTGAAATGTACTCGAACTTGATTCCGCTGATTCTGGATCAACATGTCGAAGAAGCCAGCTTCCTCGCCGTCCTGCGTGACTATGCCCTGGGCGCACCGCACTACGACTTCGACCACCTCAGCCAACTCGACGAGCGCATCGACGCCCACCTTGACGGCCTTCGCGTCGCCGGCACCTGCGGCCTGGAAACCCTGTTGGCTCAACTTGGGCCACACGCCATTGGCGAGCTGTTCGCCAGTGTGGTGCTGGCCTTCGAGGCGGGTAACGCACAGGTGTTGTCACGGCTCAGCGAGCATTTGCGAAGTGCCGTAGAAACGGAGAGCGGCTACCTGATGGCCTTGGGTTGGCTCGACTGGAAGTGGGTATCGCCCTGGATCGATCGCCTGCTCGCCTCCCCCGACCCCCTGTTTCTGCGCCTCGGCCTGGCCGCCTGTGGCATGCACCGCCACGACCCCGGCCCAGCCCTGCTTACCGGACTTTCCCACGCCGACCCAAGCGTCCTGGCACGTGCCGCCCGCACTGCCGGCGAACTGCGCCGTCGTGACCTGATGCCGACCATTCGCACCCATCGGCAACACCAGGACACCGCCACGCGCTTTTGGGCCAATTGGGCCACCGCGCAGATGGGCGACGAGGAGGCGCTGGAGCCGATGCGGCAGTTCGCCGAGCAACCGGGCCAGTTCCAGTACCGCGCGCTCTGTGTACTGCTGGCCTGGCAAAGGCGTGAGCACAGCATCGCCTGGATACGCCAGTTGATACAGAACCCTGAGCAACAGCGCGTCGGCATCCAGGCCGTTGGGCTGCTGGGCGACCCGGTCAGCGTGCCCTGGCTGATCCAGCAGATGAGCGACCTGCCTCATGCCCGCGTCGCCGGCGAGGCCTTCAGCCAGATTACTGGGGCAGACCTGGCGTTACTCGATCTGGAATTGCAGGACCTGCCGGATTTCGATGCAGGCCCGAACGACGACCCTGAGGATGCCAATGTCGCCATGGACCCCGATGAGAATCTACCCTGGCCCGACCCGCAGTTGATCGCAGCCTGGTGGCAGGCCCATGGAGGTGATTTCCAGGCGGGCGTGGGCTATGTGCTGGGGCTGGCGCAGCGCGAAAGCAGTTTTCAGCAAGCGCTTGTCCGGGGCCAGCAACGCCAGCGTATTGCCGCCGCCTACGGCATCGCCCGCTTCCGGCCGACCGAAGTGCTTTTCCCCACCAGCGCACCGGCCTGGCGGCAAAAGCGGTTGTTGTCCGGAGGATGAGCAGGCGATTCATTCTCTTCGACTGCGGCAGCTGGACGCTAGGTGCCCATAAACCAAATACGCTAGACTGCCGGCCTATTTTGTTCAGGCCCCCTCGTCATGCCCGCAGAGCATGTTCCCAAGCCCTATACGCTCCTGGCCATCGACGATGATCCGCAATCGTTGATCGTGCTGTCGAAAACCCTGACCGCCGAATATGAAGTGCTGCTGGCAAAGAACAGCGAACGTGGCCTGGCCCTGGCTCGCAGTGCCAGCCCCGATCTGATCATTCTCGACATCCTGATGCCGGAGATGGATGGCTTCCAGGTGCTCAGCGAGCTCAAGAGTCATCCGGCGACTGCAGCCATTCCGGTGATTTTCCTGACCTCGCGCAGCAGCGTCGAAGACGAACGCCTGGGGCTGCTGCTGGGCGCCGCCGATTACATCGCCAAGCCGATTTCGCCCCCTGTGGTACTGGCCCGGGTGGCAACGCAACTGGGCTACCGCAACAAACCCCTGCATGACCTGCAAGCAGTGGCCGGACCTTGCGCCGGCAGCGACATGCGCGACGGTTTTGTCAGTGCATTGACCCTGCAACTGGCCGGCAATCCGCAGATTCGCCTCCAGGCCCTGCTCGATACCCTGTCGATTCTGCTGCGCAGCAGCCCGAGCCGGCGCGACCCCGCGGCCTTGCGCAGCGCTGCCTGCCTGGCGCTGATGGGCCTCAATCAGCCGGGCAGCCGTATCGATCAGGCCCTGGGTCACAGCAGGCTGCTGATTGAAGAGATTCTCGCCCACGCCGAGCCGGAAGACCCGATCCTCAACCTTGCCTGGAAAATCACCCACGCCGATGCCTTGCTCAAGGGCCCTGGCGACCTGCACACCTGCGAGCGGTTGTCCCTGTCGGCCCGTCTGTTCGCCCTGGCACTGAACTACCACCTGAGCCTGCTCCAGGCCAGCACCGAGGACCTCCACAGTCGGCATGCGCAAGCCATGGGCCAGATGTACCGCCAGCCCGGGTTCGAGCAGTGCATCGCCGGCGACCCGGAGCCGCTGTCGGCGGCCTTGCTGAGTTCGTCACAGAGCTTTTTCGGCCGGTGAATGGATGGTGAGCCTGGCCAATGCCTAACTTCGCAGATCTGGAGCTGTTCATTCTGATCGCCGAGCTGCAGGGCCTGTCCCCCGCCGCTCGCGTCATGTCGATCACCCCGGCTGCCGCCAGCCTGGGGCTCAAGCGCCTGGAAAACCGCCTCGGCGTGCGGCTGTTCACCCGCTCCACCCGCACCATGAAGCTCACCCCCGAAGGCGCACGCTACCTGGAAAGTGCCCAGCACGCCTTGAAGATCCTGGCCAACGGCAAGCGCTCGTTGCGCCACGATGACGGCATGCTGGAACTCACGGTGTCTTCCGACCTGGGCCGCAACCTGCTGCTGGACATGCTCGCCCGGCTCAAGCAGGAACGGCCGCGCATGTACATCAAGCTGGCGCTGAGCGACAAGGAAGAGGACCTGCTCAAGGGCCGCTTCGATGCGGCGTTGCGCTACGGCAAGAACCAGGCCCTGGATCTGGTCGAGCTACCGGTGCTCAAGCAGCATTACTTCATCGCCTGCGCCGCGCCCGATTACCTGGCCGAGCATGGCCAGCCCGAGTCGCCGGAACAGCTGAGCGAGCACGAATGCATCATCTGCCACAGCATTGGCCGCCCGGAGAGCCGCTGGCGTTTCCATGGGGCCGGCAAGGTCGAGGACGTGCCGGTGCAAGGGCATTTTTGCTGTGATGATGGCGATGCCGCACGGCGCTGGGCCGTGGCTGGCCACGGCGTGGTCAACCTGCCGCTGCTCAATGTCGTGGAGGACCTGCTCGCCGGTCGCTTGCTGGCGCTGCTGCCCGGTTGGCAGTCCGACGCGGCGCCGCTGAATCTGGTGGTCTCGCACCGCTCGCAGATCACTTCGTCGTTGCGCGCCTTGCATCAATGCCTGGTCGAGCACTGCACCGACCGCATGGCCCGCTATCAGGCCCTGACCCAGGACACCCGCTAGCCCTGGAAGTCGACAAGCAGGTCATGGGCCTGCTGGAACTCCAACCGGTAGATCCGCTCTTGAATGGCCCGCAGAGGGCCACAGGGATATTGCTCGTACAGTTCATCGATCAGCGCCAGGGCCTGGGCATTATGGCTGCTCAGCAGCTTGGCCAAGCGCTCCAGTGCCAACACCTGCTCAGGGTCCAGCCCCAGCTGCTGCGGTGCCAGATCCCCGTCGGCTGCCCCTGGCAGGGACGCCAGGCCGGCCAGCACCGGTTCCAGGCACCGCGCCAGCTGCTCGATCAGCGGCCCCAGCGCTGCCAGCCCGCCCGCCTGTTCCTCCAGTTGTCCAGCGGCCTCTTTGACCGCCGTGGCACCGATGTTCCCAGCGTTGCCCTGCAGGCTGTGGGCCAGAGAGCCGAGGGCTGCCAGGTCCCCTGCGGCATGGGCTTGCCACAAGCGTTCGATGACCTGCTGCTGGCTGTCACGAAAGTCGGCCAGGAGTTTGCGGTGCAGGGCCAGGTCCTGGTTCACCACCGCCAGCCCGCGCGCGGTGTCGATGCCTGTATAAGTCGGGTTCAAGATGCTTGTACCCGGAGGCGCCGGAACTTGCGCTACCGGCATGTCCGTCGCTTTGATCCAGCGCACCAGGGTCCGATAGAACGCCGCGACCTCCAGGGGCTTGCTCAGCAGATCGCTCATGCCGGCAGCCACCGCCCTGCCCTGCACATCGGCCTGGCTACTGGCGGTCACGGCAATGATCGGCAGCCACCGCAGGTGCGGATACCCGCGAATCTTGCGGGTCGTGGCGAAGCCGTCCATGACCGGCATCTGACAATCCATCAGCACAGCGTCAAAGCGCCCCTCCTCAAGCAACAGACGCAGGGCCTGCGCACCGTTCGCCGCCAGCACCACCTGGACCCCCACGCGCTGCAGCAGGCCCTGCAACACTTCCTGGTTGAGCCGGTTGTCCTCGACCACCAGCACCCGCGTCCCCACCAGCCAGCGTACCGGGTCATTGATCGCGCCCTGCCCCGCTGCGGCACCAGTGGCTGGCGTGGTGCAGTTTTCCTCAAGCGGTAACGGCGACAGGCTCAACTGCACGCTGAACTTGAATGTTGCGCCCTGCCCTGGCTGGCTTTTCACCCAGATATCACCTTGCATCAGTTGCACGATTTTCTTCGAGATGGTCAGTCCCAGGCCGCTGCCGCCATAACGCCGGCTGATGGACCGGTCGGCCTGGACAAAGACATTGAACAAACGGGCCTGCTGCTCGTCGCTGATGCCCACCCCCGTGTCGGTGACGCTGAAGCACAGCAGCGCCTGATGATCCCACTGGCGCACCAGGCACACACCGATACAGACATGGCCGGCCTCGGTGAACTTGATCGCGTTGTCCACCAGGTTGGTCAGCACCTGGGCCAGACGCAGCGGATCACCCACATAACGGCGCGGCAGTGAAGCCGGAATATCCAGTTGCAGCCGCAGCGCCTTTTCTTCCGCGCGCTGGCGGACCAGCAGCAACACATCGTCCACCAGTTCCCGCAGGTCGAAGCCCACTTGCTCCATGCTCAGCTTGCCGGCTTCGATCTTCGACAGGTCGAGCACGCCGTTGATGGTGCCCACCAGGTGTTTGGCCGCACGGTCGATCTTTTCGATGTAGTCGCGCTGCACCGGCTCCAGCGGCAGGTCCAGTGCCAGGTGGGCCATGCCGATGATCGCGTTCAGCGGCGTGCGGATTTCATGGGACATGCAGTCGAGAAACTCCGACTTGGCCTGGGTCGCCCGCTCGGCATCCTGTCGTGACTGTTGGATTTGCGCTTCCACCGCCTTGCGCTCGCTGATGTCCTGCAGCACTCCGGTAACCCGCGTCGGTGCTCCATTGGCGTCGCGCTGCATGATCTTGCCGATGTCCAGCACCCACAGCCATTGCCCCTCTTTGTTGCGCATGCGGTATTCGGCGCGGTATTCGCCGACTTCATCGTTCAGGTGCGCCTTGAGCCGGGCCATGACCGGCTCGTAGTCGTCCGGATGCACCAGAGCGGTCCAGCGCTCCAGGCCATGGCCGAAGGCCTGTTCCATCTGCTGTTTGCTGTAGCCAAGAATCTGCAGCCAGACATCGTTGTTGATGACCGTCCCCAGGCTGAGGTTCCAGTCCCACAGCCCCAGGGCCCCGCTTTGCAGGGCCATGTCCAGGCGCTGTTCGCTCTGCTCGATCTGCGCCACGTCGCGCTTGTGCCGCCGGGCATCGGCCAGACGCCGCAGGCCGCCCCACAGCAACAGCAAGAACACCAGGGCACTCAGCCCCTCGATCAGCAGCACCTGTTCCCCCGGCAACAGCGTATCCAGGTCGCCCAGGGTGATCAGGGTCCAGGGACCGCTCGGGTCATTCCAGTCGAAATCCACCCGGGACAGGCTATAGCGCCGGCCGTCCAGCTGGATCACCGACTGATGGGCATCGAAGGGCAAGCGTTCGGGCACCCCGTTGGCAAACCGATAGTCGCTGAACTGGCGGCGGATCTCCCCCGTGAACCGGTTCCAGGGCCAGGCGCGGTCGGACTTGAGGATAAAGGCCGGGGAACTGGCGGCCAGCACCACGCCGCTGGGGGACAGGATCATCTGCAGATCGTCGCTGTACGGCTTGCTCAGGCTGGCATCGAGCCTATCGGCATCAAAACGCGCCACCAGCACCCCGATCACCTTGTCCTGGCGCGTACGCGACTCGAAGATCGGCACCGCCATGTAGAACATGCGAGTGCCGGTGGTGGCGCTGATGGCGCCGTAGACACTGCTGCCGCCATCGAGAGCCACCTTGAAGTAGGGGCGGAAGGCCACGTTCAGCCCCAGGGGCGTCTGCCCGTGCTGGTCATGGGCCGCTACCACCACCCCTTCCCGGTTGAGAACAAACGCATGGTTGGCTTCCACCACCAGGGACAGGGTCTTGAGGGGAATGGTGGCCCGCTCCATCAGGTCCGCAGAGGGTTCGGGCTCCAGGACAATACGCTTGAGCGAGGGGTTGTGACGCCCGAGGATCGACAGTGCGCCAATGGCAAAACCGTTGGATTTCCATTGTTCCAGGTCCTGGGCCTGCTCCCGGGTCTGCATCTGGATGCTGGCCCGGTAGACGTCTTCGACTTGCACACGGTAGTAGTTGCCCAGCGCCCCTGCGGCGCCGCCCGCGATCATCACGCCCAGGGCATAACAGCAGCGCCTGTGACTGTCGAAGAAGTCCAATAACCCGTACAACCCTGTCCCCCTTTACCTGAAAAAAATCGGTGCCCGCCAACCCTTGTCCGAGGCATTGCCTGGCCCTGTCAGCGTTTTGCCAGCCGGCGTGGAAACTCCGGCGGCAGAAAATCGCGGTCCGGATCGTAGTCGGCCTTGAGGTAATCACAAAGCGCCTTGAGGTCCTGGGGCGACAATGTCCCCACCGCCTGCTTGAGCCGCAGGGTGTCGAGAATGTAGTCATAGCGGCTGTTGTTGTATTGGCGCACGGCGTTATAGAGCTGACGCTGCGCCTCCAGCACATCGACGATATTGCGGGTTCCGACCTGAAAGCCCATCTGCGAGGCCAGCACGGCGCCCTGGTTGGAGATGATCGACTGGCGCCGCGCCTGCACCTGATCGACACCACTGTTGAGACCGCGATGCAGGTTGCGGGTCTGCTCCACTACTTGACGCCGCAAGCCGTCGTTGAGGTACTCGCGCTGGTTCATCCGCTGGTGGGCTTCGCGCACCTGGGAGCGGGTCTGGCCGCCACTGAACAGCGGAATGTTCAACTGCAGACCGACGGTGCGCTGCTCGACATTGCCACCGTAGCCATTGCCACGGATATCGCTGTTGCCGTAGCCCAGGGCGTCGTTGTCCCCGGTCTGGTAGCGCAGCACCGCGTCCAGGGTCGGCGCGTGCCCGGCCTTGCGCGCGCTCAGGGTCTGCTGCGTCGCCTCCAGGGCAAACTGGCTGGCCTGCAGGGTCAGGTTCTGGCGCACCGCCGTGTCCACCCAGCGCCGGGCGTCGTTGGGTTCGGGCAACAGCACCGGCATGTCGTGGCGCAACCCCTGGACTGCCTGGTACTGCTGATGCGTCAGGGTGTCCAGGGCTTCGAAGGCATCGTCGGTCTGCTTCTGCGCCACGATGCGGTTGGCCCGCGCCGTGTCATGGCCGGCCTGGGCCTGCAGCACATCGGTGCGGTCCGACAGGCCCAGCTGCAAGCCCCGTTCGGCCAGTTGCTGCTGGCGCTTGAGCGCCGCTTCTTCGGCCTTGGCCGCCGCCAGGGCGTCCTGAGCCTTGAGCAGGCCGAAGTAGGCCTGGGCGCTGTCGAACATGAGTTTCTGTTCGGCGGCGGCCAGCTCCAGCTGGGCCTGCTGGTCTTCAGCTTGCGCGGCCTTGAGGGTGAACCAGCGATCGGCGCGGAATATCGGCTGGTTCAGCACCGCCTGATAACTGGTGGCACTGCGCCGGGTGTCCTGCCGCGGCTGCTGCAGGGAGGTGCTGGTGGCATTGAGATCGGCACTGGCGGACAGCGTGGGCAGCAGGCCGGCCCTGGCCTGGGGCACCGCCTCGGCGCGGGCCGCCTGTTCGGCCTGGGCCGCCGCCAGCTCGCTGTTGTGCTCGCGGGCATCCAGATACACCCGCCACAGGTCGCTGGGCAGTGCCTCGGGTCGGGGTTGTGACAGGTGTTGCAGGTGCTGTGAGGCCGCCTGCGCCAGGGGCGCCGCCAGCAGCGGGACGGCAAGCAGCCAGCCGGCAAGGGCTCGCTGCCGCGAATTCATGGGTTTGCTCATGGTTGGATCTAACACCGGGAAAAGAGGGCGCCGCAGACAGGAGAGGCTTTGCGCCCCTCCTGTGTTTCTCCTGCGAGGTCAGGTCAGTGAAGGCACCAGCACCGCCTGCGCGGCCTGATGGTTTTTCGGCAGCTGTTCGCGAGCACCGCCGGTGTCAGCGAAGGCCGCCATGGCCCCGCTGAGTTTTGCCAGGCTGGGGCCCCGGCCATCCGCAGCCGAGTCCAGCTCATTCGCCGCCGAGCCCAGAGCGTTCGCCGCCGGCAGCGTCTCGCGCTGGCTCCAGGCCAGTTCGAACACGCTGTCCCCGGCCGATCCGCTCGGACCAAAGCCCTTGAGCAGTTGCTCGACGCTGAGCATCGACGAGTCGCCTTTGAGCTCGATCAGCAAATGCCCATGGGCGGCCGCCTGGCTGCCCAGCACCTGGCGCAGCACCAGGGCGGTGCCATTGCCCGTGTCGGTCAGCTGCACGTCCTCGCCCCGACGGCTGACGAGGATATTCTTGCCATCGGCCACCGGCAGGATCACCCGATCCAGGGCCAGGCCCGGATCATCGTTGTCGATGACCACCGAACGGTAATGCGCCCACATCGCCGGGCTGAAACGATAGGTGTCATCCCCGGCGCCGCCGTGCAGCACCACGCTGTCGACCCCGGCAATCAACGGCGGCGCCAGGTCATCCTGAGGAGCATTGCCGCTGGCTCCCTGAAGCAGCAGCGAGGAGCCGATGCGCTCGACATTTGCGTAATGGCCCAGCTGCAGCGCCTTGCCGTCCTTGACCTGATACAGCGCCTGCGCCGTCGGGCTGTAGACATAGGCCGAGTTCGGCGTCCCGGCAGCGACGCCGATAAAGCGCAAGTCGCTGCCACCCGGGATGCCGTTGCTGGCGAACATCTGCCCACTGGCAATATCGAACCAGCCGCGGGTGTCGCCGTCCTGCAAGCTCAACACGCCTTTGGCGCCCCACTGGCCAGCCACCGTTGCCAGGGCCTGGGGCAGATTGCCCAGCCGCGCCTGTTGCCAACCCTTGTCCACGGCCACCAGTTGCACATCGCCGTTGTTGCTGCGCAGCAGCACTTCGCCTTGCACCGTGGTCAGGCGCAACCCGGCATCGACCTGGACCGCCGAACGCAGTTGCAGCTTGGGCATCCAGTCAATGGCGGCCGGCAATTGCGCCGAGGCCTCAAGCACCTCGTCTTTGCCAAACGCGGTGGCCAGTGCTTGCGCTGTCAGCGGCGGCTGTAGATAGAGCTTGCCGCTCTCGGGCTCGAACAGCCGGGCACTGGCGCTGGCACTGTCGAAGCCGAGAAACTGCAGCGGCTTGCCTTGCAGCGCGGACGATGCCACCACCACCTGACCGTTGTGGTACCACACCGGCAGCGCACTCTTGCCGTCGGCGGCCTTGACCCCGAATACCGCCAGGGTGGCATTGCTGCCGGCGACCTCGGCGAGGTTTTTCCACCAGTTACTGTGGGCCTTGAGCCAATGCTCGTTGACCGCCTCATAGCTCAGCCGTCCCGTCGCCTCGATCCGGGCCATGCGCCCGTCGTTGGTCACGGCCAGCAGATGGCCATTGAGATTGAGCACATTGGCCAGGGGCGGCGTGCTCAGCCGCAAGGCGCTTGGCTGGCCGGCATCGAGCACCTTCTGCCCCGGCCCTTCCTGGCGGAACAGCACCTGCTGCGCCTTGCTGTAGAAATAAAACACTTCCTGGCCACCGGGCTGCGCCTGGCTGCCCGCCAACACCAGGTCGGCCGGAATCTGCCAGGCGCTTTGCGCCTGCCCCGGGGCATCGGCGCGCGGCGCCTGCCCGGCCGGTGGTGCCAGGTTCGGCTTGATCACGATGCCGTCGCTGCTGCGCACCCAGTAGCGGTGCGCGACTTTGGCGTTGTCCAGGCCAAACACCGTGATCAGCTCTGCCGCAGTCGGCTCCAGCACGGGCGCGCCCAGGCTGTACACCGGGGTGTCGCGCTGGGTGGCCTGAGTCTCGTAGCCCTTGAGCAGGGTATTGAGCAGGGTCTTGGCGTCCTTGCCATGCTGGCTGTTGCTTGCCGACAGTTGCAGCAACGACTCATCGCCGACCACCCCCACCAGCTCCATGCGGTCACCGAGGATACGGAAGCTCAGTTCGGCTTCCCGCTCCTTGAGCTGATAACGACGGGCCAGATACACCGCATCGCCCTCTTGCCAGAACCGGCTGATCTGGCCGGCGCTCTGGTTGAACGCAGGGGCGAACTGCGCATCGACCTTGCCGCTGGCAATATCGACCCGCCACGCGGCGGCGTTCTCGGCATCGACGAAGTAGGCATGCTCGCCGATGACCGCCCCCAACTGGGCGTTGCGCGCCTGTTGCACATCGGTGTCGGTGAATAGCATGCGGTCCTTGGCAACCTCGTAGTACGCCCGACCGACATTGCGCTCACCGTGCTTGTAGTTCTCCACCACCACGTATTGGCCGTGCAACTGATGGGCCTGGGCCAGCTCCTTGAGGTGCTGTTCGATGCGCTGCCCGGACACCTGCCATTGGCTGGCGTCTTCCTTCACCACGTAGGTGGTCAGGCCGGCAAAATCGGCTGCCCGTACTTCGCCCTTGGCGTTGACCAGCAGCACCTGCCCGCTCTGGGCCGGGTCGAGCCTGACCTTGACCCCGCCCACCAGCAAGTGGTCCTTCGCCACGGTGATGCTGTCGCTCTCAAGCTGGCTGCTGTCGATGATCCAGCGTGACGGCTGACGACCGGCCTCGTTACTGAGCCTGACCTCGGTGCCTTCGTTGAGGCCAATCAGGTATTCGCCGCCTGCGCCCTGGATGTCGTAGCGCAGGTAGCCGTACAGCTCCTTGGGCAGTTGCGGCACCACCAATTGCCGGTTGTGCCCATCTAGCAGCACTTCTACCGGCGTCTCGACGTACTCCTGGTGAATCCGCCGGATCGTCTCCTCGCTCGGGAAGATGTAGAAGTCGTAGTCGAAGCGCCGGTCCTGCTCGAGCTTGCGAATCACATCGAAACCCGTGTCATGCCGGGTGGTGGCCCCCGGCAGGATCATGTACTCGTAGCTGATGTAGGACTTGGGCGTGCCCGGCAGGATCACCGTCCTGCTGTCGCCGTGGTCGAGTCTGGGCGGCTTGGCGCCGTGGCCAATGCCGCTGCGCACCTCGATCGCCTGGGCGCGGTCGTGGATCATCCGCGGAAAGTCCCCGACCCAGAAGAAGTAGTTGATCGCCCCGGAACCGGTGGAGCCGTGGTGAGTGCGGTAAATGTACTGGCTGTCGAAACCTACCTCGTTCGAGCGCAGGTCGAGGCGCTTGACCACCGCCCCGGCCAGGGGCACCAGCACCTGCTGTTTCTCGTCATAACGGTAGCCGTTGCCTTGGTAGGCCTTGTCCAGGGTGTCGAAGTAACGTCCCACCGCCTTGGCATCTTCGGCCACCGCGCCAAAGGCCTGGGCCAGTGCCGTGAAGCCTACCGCCAGGCCACCGAGGATCACCCCCGCGCCGCCCAGCACCGCCGCCGTTGTCGAAGCGCCGATCAACCCGGCACCGATACCCGCCGCGCCACTGACAAAACTCGCCGAATCGAACGCCAGCTGGGTGCCGAATACGGCTTTCTGCACATCGTTCTCGGCATGGGCCAGCTCATAGGCATCCAGGCCGACCATGGCCCCGCCAAACAGCACGCCTGCGCCCTCGTTGACCGTGTGCCCCAGGGTCGAGGCAAAGTCCTTGAGCGAGGACTCGGCGGCCAGGGCTTCGCCGCGCAACGCGGTTTGCACCAGTTGGGTGACCTTGGCCACATCTTGCACCGTGCCATGGCCAATCTGCGCCAGGCCCAGGTAGCTATGGATCTTCAGGGCGGTGGCCAGGTCCGGTGAAACCACGCCCTGGGCCGCATCCTTGCGGTTCTTGTCGGCAAACCACTGGATCAGCGTCTGGACCGCAAAGCCCGCGTTCAGGCCGTCCACATGCGCCACTTCGCCGACCCCGCCGCGGGGCCGGATCTGCCCATGCTCCAGGGTGAAGTGCTCGTTGAGCACACTCATGTGCTCATCGACGAAACGACGGAATTCGACAAAGGTGCCATCGTCGGTGCTCAGCCAGCGGGTCTGATCGGGCTGGTCACGGTTGATGAACTGCACCCGATAGCCGCCCTCCGGCTGTGGCTCGGTGTTGGCGATGATCGGTATCCACTGGCTGCTCAGTTGGTGCTCCCGGGCCAGCCGGGTGCTGGCGGCGTCGAAGCGCGCCCCCCATTGCTCGGCGTCGAACGTGGTCAGCGCCGCGCCCAGGCGCAGGTCCTGGCTGACGCGCTGCTGGGCACCCACCGCCTGCTCCACCTGGCGGCGTTGGCCGATGACGCCGGCCAATTCCTCGGGACGGGACAGATCGGCAACGTTCAGCCCGCTGCCCACCGGCACCTCGGCCATCTTGTGGGTGTCGATCTCGATCAGGTTGAAGGCCGGCTGCGACTGGCTGCCGAACGAGCCGTAGTGCGCCGCCAGTTTTCGGCGCACCAGGTGCTGCTCCATGGCCTTGGCCAGGCCCTTGCTGGAGTCGAAAGCGAAGATCCCCACGTTCGGGTCATAGAAGTAGTAGCGACGGCCTTCGGGGCCCTGGGTACTGCCCACCATCATCGAGTGGTTCTGGGTGTTGAGGGCAAACATCGAGTCGCTGCTGCCGTTGGCCAACCGTGCCACCACGTCGGACAACTGGAACTGCCCCAGCGCCTTGGAGGCCTGGACCGCGTCGACATTGGAATGCAGCCGGATCAGGCTGTTCTTGAGCAAGGTCGAGCTGCCCGCCTGGGGATCGGCCGAGGCCAGGAACAGCTTCTGCACCAGGCTGTTGACCCCCGCCTCACCGCCCCTGGCCAGGGCGACGGCCATGGCCCTGACCAGCGGGTAGCAGCGGCCTCCGGAGCGGTCCCCCACCAGCGACAGGTAGAAGTCCTGGGGCGCCAACTGGCCGAAGACACTGCCGGCGCCCCGGAAGTCTTCACTGAAGGTCGCAGTCTGGCGCAGCACCTTGTCGATGTATTCGGCCTGGCTGGTCTCACTGATGCGGGCACTCAGGGCGCCACGCTGCCCAGGCGTGAGCTGGCCGTCGAGAAACAGGCGCTTCATCTCCAGGGCCGACTTCTTGTCGTCCAGCCCGGGGATCTTGATCTCGCGAAAATCCCGCACGCCGTCACTGAATGCCGTGCCCCGGGCCCCGCGCTGATAGGCCTCGGCAATGGCGTAGCGCTCGCCCACGCTGGTGCTGCGCTCATCGCCCCCGCCCTGGATCGCCGGGTCGTCGGTGCGCACCACCGCAGCACTGCCCTGCTTGGCCTGGATCTGCTGCCAGAGCCAGGTCTTTTCCACCGAAGCGGCCTCACGCAACACCGGTTCGTACTGCGCCCGGTAGAAATCCTGGGTGAGGTTGAGCTGCTTGATCTGCTGGTCGATCAGGCTCTTGTCGCTGGCCCCGCGCCGCTGCTCCTGGAGTTGATAACGCTGGTTGCCGAGCTGTTCGATGTCGGCGCTGACCTTGGCCTGGACCGCATCGCGCAGCCGATTCCAGGCGGCAATGGCCGGGTGCTCGGGAGAAAAGTCGCCGCCGCTGTAGACGCCATCGGCCACCCCTTCAGTGGACACGCCGAACTGGGTCGCCACCTTCTTCAGGTTCTGGTGCACCTGTTCGCGGTACTCGGCGAACTGGGTCCGGTTGCGTTCCTGCACCTGGCTGTCGGCGGTCTGGATGGCAAGCGGCTCTGCACCCTCGCGCAACTTCGGCCAGACCATCTGCCCTTCGCGCTGGTACTCCTGGCGCTGGAACACCAACTGCCACTGGCCGTCGACGACCTGCATGTACGCCGCAGCCAGGCCCTCGGCGGTGCCGGCCACCTGGTAGTCCTTGTAGTCGACCGCCATCACCACGTTGTCGTACAGCAGCGAACTGTTGACCCGACCGTCGTGATAGACCCGATAGGTAGTGGCGTCCAGGCTGGTCACCACCAGCGAGCAGCCCGACAAGGTGCCGGTAAAGAGGAAGCTGCCCGCGCGCGCCTGCTTGGGAATGTCCACATAGGCCGGCGCGGCGTTGGCCTGGTTCGGCCCGTTGTAACCGAGGAAATACGCCGGCACGCTGTCCGGGCTCCCGGCGCTCACGGAGTTGGCGCTGTGCTCGGTGTATTCGAGCTCATACAGCCTGGGCGCGACTTCCACCAACTGCACGTTGCCCTGGGCCGGCAAGCGCCCCGCCTTGACCAGGGCCTCGGCACTGAGGGTGTGAGTCTGGGCGAACTGCACCGGGTCGGCGGCAAACTGGTGAATGTCGGCGCTGCCCTGGCGCGGTTCGAAGCCGGCTCCGAGCGACGCCAGCCCGGTCTTGAGTTGCAGGTCCTTGGCGGCCTGCCCCAACAGCGCGGGCAGCGGCCCCAGGTCGGTGAAGCGCGGTGGATGGAACTCCTCGCTCGGCGCCAGGCCTTGATTGACGATGGGCAGGACTCGGGCCATCACGGCGTCGTACAGCTCCCCATGCAAAGCCTCCCGGCGCCCTTCGGCACGGTAGCGGTCGAAGGTCTGCAGCAGGTCCTTGCCGATGCTGTCCGGCCCCTGGGGTTCATAACGGGCGGCGACATACAGGGTTTCGAAGAACGAGTGATAGCCGTTGCGGATCATGAAGGCCGCGTTGGCCATCTGGAACTGCCAGTACTGCTTGACGCTCGGCGCGCTACCGAACAACTCCGGCAAGGCATTGCTGACGGTCTGGGTGGTCCCGGAAATGCCCCCCACGAACGGGGTGTCCAGGTCGTTCATGTAGCGTGTGGCTTCATTGTTCGGATCGGGACGGAACTGGCTGTAGCTGCGGTACTTGTCGTCCTGGATCAGCAGCGCGGCATCGGTCTGTGCCTGCTCCGGGTGGGTATTGAGGATCAGGTAGGGGTCGGGCTGATTCAGCCGGTTGTTGATCATGACCTTGTCGGCGCCGGTTTTTGGCGCCAGCGCGGCATGGGCATTGACCGGCACCGCGGCCTTGGAAAAGCTGTCGGCCACGGGGCGCAGGGCATGGAACAACGCCTGCTTGCGCAGGCTGCGGCCCTGGTCGCCGGACAACAGCGCCTCGACCGTCGGCCGCCACGCGACGTCGGCCGGCGCCAGGCCCTGGGGGCCGCTCAACAACAGGTTCAGCAACTTGCTGTCCAGGCCGCGCTCCACCGCCACCTGATCGAAGACATGCACCTTCGGGTTGCCTGGATGCTGCCCGGCGTTGGCGCTGGCCACTCGCTGTGTTTCCATCTCGATCGCCTGGGCGCGCCACTGTTCATACAGCGGTGCCAGCAGCAATTTGGCCTGGGCAATGTCGCTCTGCAGATAACCGCCTTGCAGGACTTTGCTCAGCGCCTGGCTCTTCACCAGGTTCTGCCCCAGGCCGAACAGCAGCTCATCGTTGTCGTGGCTTTGCCAGACCGACGCGGCGAAGGCCTGTTCCCACAGCACCTTGTTCAGGTTGTTGCCCTTGATATCCCGCAGGCTCGGGCGGCTGTGTTGCGCCAGCAGCACCCCGGCCGGGGTGATGTGGTTGCGTTCGAGCAGGCGCGTCAGCTGTTGCACGAAGGTGGCGCGCTCGCTGCTGCCTGCGAACAGCCGGCTGGCCTTGAAGCCCTCGCCGCGCAATTGTTCCAGGCGCTCGAAAAACGCTGCGTTGTATTGATACAGGGTCTCGGTCTGGGCCTTGCTCAGGTGGCTGCTGCTGACCTTGTCGCCCTCGACGGTCATCACGGCAAAAGGTGTCGCCGAACGGTAAGCGTCACCCTGGGGCATTTCCAGCAGGTACTGATGCTCGGCAAAGCCGACCGAGCGTTCCAGCTCATGAATATTGACGAACAGGCCGTCGCGGTCCGGGTGGTAGCTGTTCTGCCGATAGTCTTCGACGCCCAGGGTCTGGAAGCTGCTGAGGTCCGCGTTCTGGTTGATCAGTTCGCTCAAGGCGCCAGCCAGGGGCACTTCACGGGTCACGCTGGTGCCGGGCGACTGGCCCGAGACCTGGATGCCGACCTGGTTGGGCACTTTGCGATCGACGCCGGTCAACAGCAGCTTGCGGCCGTTGCTCAGCACCTGGGCCTTGAAGCCTTCGCGCAGGGAGCTTTCCGACACCAGGTGGTTGGCGAAGTACTGCTCGACGAACCCGGTCTTGACCAGCACCGAGCGAATCGGTGCATAGGTCGGCGAGCGCATGGACGGTGGCTCGCTCTTGAGCCGGTACTGTTGCTGCCAGGCCAGGGAACGGGCGGCGGTGCCAAAGGAGAAATTCAGCACGCCGTCGGTGGGCACCACCAGCCGGCCGTGCTCCAGGTAGAAGTCCTTGAAGCGGCCATCGGTGCTGGCATTGACCAGCGCCACGTTCATGCGGATGTAGCCCGGGCGCTCCTCCATCATCAGCAGTGAAAGGTTCACCGGCAGCTCGTCGGAGGCCCGGGGCGGCTTGGCCAGTGCGTCCAGGCTCGCGGCCTGCTGCTGCGGGGCGGCCTTGAGCCAGGCGTTGTAGCGGGTACTCACCTCCTTGTAGGCCTGCAGCTCGGAGAACAGGGTCACGTAGGTCTGGCTGAAGGTGGAGTCGGCCACCTGCAGGCTCAGGTGCTTCTCCAGGCGGTTGATCCGGCCCTTGAGCTCTTTCTGCTTGGCCGGCGCATCGGCTTGCAGGACCTCGGCCTTGGCGCCACCGGGACTGAGCAGCCGCAGGGCCTTGTTCCAGGTGCTGTCATAGTGGCTGATCGCCGTGTCCTGACGGCTGTACAACAGGATGTCACGGTCCAGTTGCTGCTTGTAGGCAATGGTGGCCGGGGTGTCGGCGATGGCCTTCATTTCTTTGCGGCGTTGTTGCAGCACCTGCAACTGATCGCCCACCGAAACCGGGTTGTCCTGCATCTGGTAATGCTGGGCGGCCAGCACGCTCAGGGTGCTCTGCTGCATTTCCAGCAGGCGCTCGCCGACCTGGCCGATGTACGCGGCACGCTCGTCGGCGCTCATGTTGAACCATTCGGTTTGCCGCCCTGCCGTCTTGATCTGTTGGTCGATCAGGGTATTGAGCAGGCGCGTGAAGCCCTTGGACATAAAAGCCATTGCAATGATCCTTTGTCTGTTTTGAGCCAAGCCCTGCGTCTCGCGAAGGGCTGCCTAGGGGTATGGAACTGCGGGGTGGGGAGACATGACGGGTGGGCGAGTCCTCCTGCCGTCGGTGGGGTCAGTCCTTCATCTGCAGCGCCCACTGCCGGGCATACAACCCGTCCAGGGCTAGCAGCTGTTGGTGTGTGCCTTGTTCGAGCACCCGGCCCTGATCGATGACCAGAATCCGGTCCGCATGGCGCAGGGTATTGAGGCGATGGGCGACGCTGATCACCGTGCGGCCGTGGACGATGCCCTGCAGGTTGGCCATCACCGCCGCTTCCGACTCGTAGTCCAGGGCACTGGTGGCTTCGTCCAGCAACAGGATGCCGGGGTTGGTCAACAGGGCCCGGGCCAGGGCAATGCGTTGACGCTGGCCGCCGGAGAGCTGGCCGCCACGCTCGCCCACCTCGGTCTCGTAGCCCTGGGCCAGGGCCTCGATAAAGGACGCCGCCCCGGCCAGACCGGCGGCGTGCCGCACCTCGGCGTCGCTGGCTTGAGGCCGGCACAGGCGGATGTTCTCGGCAACGCTGCCGGCGAACAACACGCTTTCCTGGAGCACCACGCTCATGTTGCGGCGCAGGGCCACCGGATCGGCGATGGCCAGGTCGATGCCGTCCACCAGCACCCGGCCGTGCTGGGGCACATAGAGGCGCTGCAGCAGGCGGGTCAGGGTCGATTTGCCGGAACCGGAAGGCCCGGTGATGCCGACGAACTCGCCCGGCTGGATCTCTAGATCCAGCTGGCGCAGCACCTCCTGGCCGTCTTCCTCGTAGCGAAAACGCACCCCCTGGAAGCTCACCCCGCCCTGCAACGCTGGCACCGAGGCCAGGCCGCCGCTGCCGCTTTCACAGTCGCTGTCGAGAATGTCCCCCAGGCGGCGCAGGGAAATCAGCGTGTGCTGGAAGTCCTGCCAGACCTGGGCCAGACGCAGGATCGGCTCCACCACATGCCCGGCCAGCATGTTGAAGGCCACCAGTTGGCCGGGGCTCAACTGGCCATCCAGCACCAGCATCACGCCCCACCACAGCAACAGCGCCGCGGTCAGCTTCTGGATCAGGCCGATGCCCTGCCCGGCCCAGATCCCGACGATGCGGGTGTGGAACGCCGCACGCACATAAGCCGCCAACTGGCGCTGCCACTGCTGCTGGAAGGCGCTTTCGATGGCCCCGGTCTTGATAGTCTCGATGCCGGTCACGGTCTCGGTGAGAAACGCCGTGTTGGCCGCATTCAACTCGTATTCGCGCAAGGCCCGGCTGCGCAGCAAGGGGCCCACGCACAGCCAGAAGAGGAAATACAGGGCCAGGGAGCCCACCACCACCCAGGTCAGCAGCGGTGCGTAGCTGTACATCACGGCGATGAACAACCCGCAGAACGCCAGGTCCAGCACCAGGGTCAAGGCCGAGCCGGTAAGAAACTGGCGGATCTGTTGCATCTCACCGACCCGGGCGATGATCTCGCCGCTCTGGCGCCGCTGGAAATAACCCAGCGGCAACTGGATCAGATGCTGGTACAGGCGCGCGGACAGCTCGGCGTTGATCTTGCTCGCCACATTGCTGAACAGCCAGGACCGCAACAGGCCGAACAAGGGCTCGAACAGCGCCAGGGCCAGCATGGCGATCCCCAGCACTTGCAGGCTCGACAGGCCGCGACTGACCAGGACCCGGTCGATGATGTTCTCGAACAGCAGCGGCGTGACCAGCGCTACGCCTTGCAGCATCAGCGACACCAGCAGCACGCTGCGAAACTGCCGCCCATGCTTGAGGATCGACGGCAGGAACCAGGAGACGCCGAAACCACCCGTCTTCAGTTGCACATGCCGCTCGGCCAGCAACAACACCTCTCCCTGTCCCTGATCATGGCCTTGCCAGAGCGTCGCCAGCTCCTGGCGCGACAGGGTCTGGCATTGCCCCTGCAGCGGCCAGAATACCCGGACCCGGTCGCCCTCCACCGCGTCCAGCACCGCCCAGCCCCGAGTGGTGTCCAGCAGCGCCGGCAGCGGCAGGTGATGCAAGCGCTGCACTCGGCTCTGCACTGCCCGTGCGCGCAGACCGATCCAGCCGGCGCAGCGCCGCAGGTCAAGGCTGTCGGCCGCTCCTTCAACCCGCCCCAGGCGGTGAGTCAGTTGCGCCACGCTGATGCTCAGGTCGAAGCGCCGGGCGGCCCAGGCCAGGGCGTGCAGGCCGGTGTCGAGCATTGTCGGTGAGGGTTCAGAAGCGGCATCGAAAGCGCGGGTCATGTTCAACGCTCCCGCAACGCTTCGGACTGATACTCGCGAATCGGGCTCAGCAGGTAATTGATCACCCGCCGCTCGCCGGTGCGAATCTCGCCGGTCACGCTCATCCCCGCCTGCAAGGGCATCCAGCCCTGCCCCGCGGCAATGGCCGCACGCTCCAGGCGAATCCGCGTGGGGAACACCAGCCCCAGCTGTTCGTCCTTGATGGCGTCACCGGAGACATGGGCCACGGTGCCGCGCAAGGTGCCGTAGCGGGTATAGGGAAACGCATCCACCTTGATCTCCACGGGCTGGCCGGCCCTGACGAAACCGACGTCCTTGTTCAGCACCATGACCTCGGCATCCAGCTCGGCCCCCTCGGGCACGATCACCAGCAACTGCTGCGCCGCTTGCACGGCGCCGCCCAGGGTATGCACCGCCAGTTGCTGGACCACACCGTCCACCGGCGCCAGCAGGGTTTGCAGGCGCTGCCGGTCGCGGCCACGGATCAGTTGCTGCTCGAGCACGGCGATCTCCTGTTGGCTGCGGTTGAGCAATTCATGCTGTTCGCGCTGGGTCCTGGCCAGGAAGCTGTCGCGCTGCTCCCGACGGTTCTGCGCCTGGGCCTTGAGCACCTGCAGTTCGGCCTGCTGCTGGGCCAGCGAACGCTCGACGTCCAGTTGCTCCTTTTCCTGCTCAAGCAATTCCACCAGGGGCATCAGCTGTTCGGCGGCCATCGCCCGGCGTGCATGGAGCCGTTTGCGCACATTACTGGCCAGCTTGCCCAGGGCGCTGATCTCGCTGCCCCGGGCCCTTTGATTGGCCTGGTTGATGGCGATTTCGGCGTTGAGGCTGTCCAGGTTGGCGCTGATTTCCTTCCAGGTACTGAGCAGTTGCTCCCGGGCCGCCGCGACCTGCTGTGCATCCAGGCCAGCAGGCGTCTGGTAGCTGTGCAAGGGGTCCGGGGTCAGCAGTGCACGGGCCCGGGCCAGTTCCAGACGCTTGAAGTCCAGTTGCGTGCGCAACTCGCTCAACTCGGCGTCGATGCCGATCGGGTTCAGCGCCACCAGCACCTCGCCGGCCTTGACCCGCTGCCCGTCACGCACATGGATGGCGCGAACTTCACCCGCCTCGTGCGCCTGGATCACCTTGGTGTAGCTGGAGACCATGAGGCGCCCGGCGGCACTGGCATGAATGTCGAGAAAGCCGAGGATCGCCCAGCCCAGGGCCAGCAGGATCGCCAGGATCAGCAGCAGTGCCGTGCCACGTGCCCAGGGCGCGGGTGGCCGCTCGACAATTTCCAGGTAGCCGGGCTGGAACTCGTATTCGTCGCGGCTGCGCTTGAGCAGCGTCCGCGCGTCACCCAGGCGCTGCCAGGCGCGGCGCCAGCGAGACAACAGTGCACCGGACCTCATGACGCCTCCTTGCACAGCGCCTGTTGCAGCGCCCACAGGCGCGAGTAGCAACCACCGTTGGCCAAGAGCTGCTGGTGGCTGCCCGATTCACTGATGCGCCCCTGTTCCAGGGCGATGATGCGTTGGCAATGCCGTACCGCAGACAGGCGATGGGCAATGATGATCACCGTGCGTCCCTGGGCGATGCTCGCCATGTTGTCCTGGATCAGCGCCTGGGATTCGTCATCCAGGGCGCTGGTGGCTTCGTCGAAAATCAGGATGCGCGGGTCGCCCATCAGTGCCCGGGCTATGGCGATGCGTTGCCGCTGGCCGCCGGACAAGGAGCTGCCGGCTTCGGCCAGCACCGTGTCGTAGCCCAGGGGCAGGCGCAGGATGAAATCATGGGCACCGGCCAGGCGCGCCGCGGCGATCACGCTTTCCAGGGAGGCGGTGGGATGGCGCAGGGCGATGTTGTGGCGCACGCTGCGGTTGAACAGGTAGTTTTCCTGGAGCACCACGCCAATCTGGCTGCGCAACCAGGCCGGCTGCAACTGCTCCAGGGGCAAGCCGTCGATCAGGATGCGCCCGCCATCGGGGGTGTAGAGTTTCTGCAGCAAGCGGGTCAGCGTGCTCTTGCCGGACCCGGACGGCCCGACGATGCCCAGGGTCTGCCCCGCGGCGATCTGCAAGTCCAGGCCGCGCAGCACCCACTCAAGTTCCGGACGGTAGCGGAACACCAACTGTTCGATGCGCACTTCGCCACGCAACGCCTGTGCCGGGCGCAGATCCCCCTCGGCCTGCTCCACCGGCAGGTTGAGCATGTCGCCCAGCTTGTCCACCGACACCCGCACCCGGACGAACTGCTGCCAGACCTCGATCAGCTTGGCCACGGGCTGGCTGACGTGGGACAGCATCATGTTGAAGGCAATCAACTGGCCGATGCTCATTTGCAGGTCGATGACCCGGCTAGCGCCCCAGCAGATCACCGCCACCGCGGTGACTTTCTGCAACAGCATCACGGTCTGGCTGATGGCGCTGCCCAGGGTCTGGCTGGCAAACCCGGCCTCGACCATCTGTGCCGTCTGCGACTCCCAGCGACGCTGCATGCGCGGCTCCACCGCCAGGCTCTTGATGGTTTCGCTGCTGCTGACGCTTTCGTTGAGAAAGGCGGTGTTGCGCGCCGCGCTGTAGAACTGGCGCTCGATGCGCTTCTCCAGCGGGCCGGTGCTGAACCAGGCCAGCAGCGCATACAGGGGCAGGGTCAGCAGCACCAGCAGGGTCAACGGCCAGGAAATCCAGGCCATGACCGCAAAAAACACCAGGGTGAAGGCCACGTCGACACACAGGGTCAGCAGCGAGCCGGTGAGGAACTCGCGGATGCTGTCCAGCTCCTGGACCCGGGTGATGATCGCCCCCACCTGGCGTTGCTTGAAGTACAGCAACGGCAGGCCCAGCAGATGGCGCAAGAGCTTGACCCCAAGGCCGATGTCGATGCGGTTGGCGGTGTGCGCCGCCAGGTATTCGCGCAAGCCCTTGAGCAGCACCTCGAACAGGCCCACCACCACCAGGGTCATCACCAGCACGTCGAGGGTCGACAGCGCCCGGTGCACCATGACCTTGTCCATCACCGCCTGGAAGAACAACGGCGTCGCCAGGGCCAGCACCTGCAGCAACAGCGAGCACAGCAGCACTTCGCCGAGTATCCGCCGATGGCGTAGCAGCTCCGGTACGAACCAGGACAGATCGAAGCGCAAACCGCTCTGGCGCAGGCGAATCACCTCCCCGCTCCACTGCTCGGCCAACTGCTGGCGATCGAGCATGTCCGGGGTCGGCATTGAAGGTCGCTGCACCAGCGCCTGGGTGTCCGAGAGCCGCGCCAGCAACATGAATTCGCCGCTCTGGTTGCGCCAGACAAGGGGCAGCATCTTCGGGGTCAGCCGGGTCAGTGCCAGGCGTTCAAGGCGCAGATCGACACCAGCGTTGCGTGCATAGTCCCTGACCGCCTGGCGCAGGTCCCGCGAAGGGTCAGGGTCCAGGGATTGCGGGGCCGCGGCTTGCGGTACGCGTTCCTGGGTAAGTTGCAGCAGCAGATGGCAGCAGGCCAAGGCTGAGTGAACGGCCGTATCGGCCGCGGATGATGGGGCAGACAGCGCTGTCATAGCGGAGCATCCGCTGAGGACAGGCTGCGGGTTGTTGCAATATTGACTGGCATAGACCGCTCGTTTCTTGCTCCAGGGAGCATGGAGGCACGAACGCAGTCTGAGCCAGCTAATTGCGAATGATAATCAGCAGTTTGATTGAAGCGTTTTAACTAAAACTTAAGGCTGTCCCCTAAATCCCCTGCATGTCCAGGCTGCGCATGCACAGGGACCTGGTCCCAGGCTGGCGAGGCTACTGATACAGCGCTGCCCACGGCTGTTCAACCTGAGTGTCAGCGCGTACCAGTCGCTGCCCTCACTGGTTGCGCCAGCCCTGAACGGTGATGGCAATCAGCGGTCAAAATAATCCGTCAAATCCATCCATCTCTGCACATAACCCTCTAATCTTGGCGGCACGTTTTGCAGGTCGTTGCGGGTCGGTCTCTGCACGTGTCGAATACGCAGCGTTAATCCGAGAGCATGAAATGCCACTGTTTGTTGAGTTACTGCCATGACTCATATGATCCAATCGTTGCGCCAGCGGGGGGCGCTGATCCTGACGACGCTGCTCGTTCTGACGGCCTGGGTGCCCTCAGTGTCTGGCGCCGAATCCCGTAGCTTCGACCTGTACATCGCCGAAGCGCCGCCTTTATCGATGCTGGACCCGTCCGGCCTGCATGGCATCCTCGGCGACGCGACGCTGGAAGCAGCGACCCGAGCCGGATATACGCTGCACTTTATAGAAGTGCCTTGGGCACGAGCCCAGCAAAGCGTACGCAAAGGCGTCGACAAGCTGATCATTCCCCTGTCGCGCACGCCAGAAAGAGAGGCTGATTACATCTGGATCGCGCCCATCATGACCATGGACAGAGCCTTCTTCAGCCTGCACACGCGCGTCGAAACCCTGCAGCAGGCACGGGAAACCTTCGCTCGGATCGCCGTTGGCCGAGGCAGTGCCCAAGAGCAGAAGCTTCGGGCTGAAGGCTTTGGCGACAACCAGATTTATCCGTTTGAAATTGGCGAGAACCCGGCTCAACTGCTGCTGATGGGACGGGTCGACGCCTGGTTCAACGGCATTCCCGAAACCCAGAGCATCTGGCGCAAGGTGTCGACTCAGCCGTTGCAGGTCAGTCCGGTCTTTATGAGCACCGATCTGTACCTGGCCTGCTCCAGAAACTGCAATGCGACACTGGTGCGCAAGCTGCGCGCGGCGGTCGAGGGGCTGCGCAAGGACGGCACGCTGGAGAGAATGCGAAAATCCTACCTCGACGCTCCCTGACCGGCCCCTGTGCTGCGCAGAACCCGGGCCGCGTTGGCATAGCCGGCGTCCCGATCCTGCAAGCCTCTGCAAAGCACCGCCGCGGGTCCGCAGCACGCGCTTGCCGATGCTCCTCAACGCGAGAGCATGAAGGTCTCGTACTCCAGGTCATCCAGCGCCGTCGACAGCCGCGTCAGCCCCAGCAGCACGCAGATCAGCAGCGACAGGGTAAAGCCATAGCCGAAGAAGCTCGGCCCCAGGTGCAGGCTGAGCAGGGTCAGGGCGGCATTGAGGGCCACGAACAGCAGGCACAGCTCCAGCACGATGGCGCGTTTGTCGAGGTAGAAGAACACGTTGAGAATCGCCATGAACACCACCTGGATGCTCACCCCGATCAGGTCGATGTAGAACAGCGGCAGGTAGTAGCTGGACATCCCCAGCCACTCCAGCAGGCGCGGGCCGAAGAGGAACAGCAGGACCACCGTCAGCCCCTGGACCTTGCAGATTTCCAGCAGGCCCTGGCGGATCGAGAAGGTCATCTCGGCCTTCAGCGAACCGATGTGCTGCAAGGTCTCGCCATCGCGCACGGCACGGAACAGGCGGTCGTACCACTCGGCGAAATCGGTTTCGATGCGCACCAGGAACACCGCCATCCCGGGAATGATCGCCAGGTAAGCGAGGAAGATCGGCAGGTCGTAGAGAATTGACGCGCGCATCGGCCCGATCACCTGGCTCGAAGTTTCCGGGTTGAACCAGAAGATGAACTTGTCGATCCAGATCCCCAGGTTGTAGCAAAGCCCGGTCAGCAGCAGGCTGACAAACACCTGGCGGCGGTCGAGAAAGTCGAAGGCCACCAGCTTCTCGGCCCGGTACTCGCGCAGGATGTCGTAGAGAAACAGGAACAGCAGCGTGCTGTGCCCCAGCAGCAGCGCCAGCAACAGCCCTTCCATGCCCATGTAGCGCAGGTAGAAGGCGCTGCCGACCATCAAGCCATACCCCACCAGCATCACCAGGAGGATGCGGTTATAGGCCTTCATCCCCGAGAGGAAGATGATCACCAGCCACAGGTTGCACAGCACCACGAAGTTGGCCAGGGTCAGCAGGCGGTAGATCAGCGCCTGGTCGAACAGGGTCACCAGCAGCAGGATGCCCAGCGCCCCGGAGCCCAGGGTCACCAGCAAGAGTACGCCCACCAGGTTCGGCAGGATCTGCTCGTACTTGCGCTCGAACAGGCGGTCGGACACGAAACGGGTGAAAAACAGCTGCAGGCCGCCGGTCAGGATCAGCGACGTGGCCATCAGGTAGGTGACGGTGATCAGGAACTGGCGGATCAGGACCTCCGGCACCACCAGCCCGAGGCTGATCACCCCCACCAGCATCACGCTGAGGATCGACAGCACCCAGGGCCCGGAACTGATCAGGCCGGCATAGACATAGGCGTGCAGGGTCGCCGTGTAGGAGTCGCGGGAGAGAATCTTGCGCAGTTCGAAACCGATGCCGGCCATTTACACAGCCTCCTTGTGTGGGGTGCCGATGGCCGTGTGATAGAGCGTGCGATAGCGGTCGAGCATCAAGCGCTCGCTGTAGTAGCGATGTACCCGCAACAGGCCCGCCGCCTGGGCCGATTGCCAGCGTTCGGGGCTGCGCAGCAGGTCGATGATCGCCTGGGAGGTGGCCTGCGGATCGGCGATCGCCACCACTTCCCCGGCCCGCCCCAGGTCCCGGTCGGCCGCCTCGCCGCCCTCGATCAGCTCGCGGCAGGAGCCCACGTCACTGCTGACCACCGGCGTGCCGGCAGCCCAGGCTTCGAGAATCACCAAGGGCTGGGCCTCGCTGATGGAGGTCAGCACCATCAGGCCCAGTTGCGGCAGGATGTCCTGGATTTTCTGGAAGCCCAGGAACAGTACCTTCTGCTCCAGCCCCAGGCTCGCCACCAGGCTGCGGCACTCGGCGACGTACTCCGGGTCTTCCTCTTCCGGCCCGACGATCCAGCCTTCGACCTCGGGCATCACGCTGACCACCCCGCGCATGGCCCGCAGGAAGGTCTTGACGTCCTTGATCGGCACCACCCGGCCGATCAGCCCGACCACCGGCGCAATGCCTTCGGCCCGGGCCTCCAGGGCCTGGGTCCAGAGCTGCAGGTCGATGCCGTTGGGGATCACCTGGGTGCGCTCGGGGGGCGCGCCGTCCTTGATCTGGCGTTGGCGGTTGCCGTCGTACAGGGCAATGATCTGGTCGGCGCTTTCATAGACCAGATGCCCGATGCGTTCGAAGAAACGCACCCAGAGCATGCGGATATAGCCGGAGCCGGAATCCATGCTGTCGTTCAGCGCCTGGTTGCTGCTTTCGGCGATCCAGCTGGCCTGGGCCAGGTCGATCTTGCGCTCCTTGGTGTAGATCCCGTGCTCGCTGAGCAGGAACTGGCAGCCCCACAACTGCTTGAGAATGCAGCCCACCAGCCCGGCGTAGCCGGTGGAAATCGAGTGCAGCACCCGGGCCCGCGGCATGTGCCGGGCGGCATTGGCCAGCATCAGCAAGGGCGACTGCATGGTGCGCAGGGTCCAGAAGTAGTTGACGAAGGACGGATCGGCGCAGTGCTGCTCGTAGCCTTCGGTCAGCGCTTCCCAGCTGGGCCGGCTGTAGAGCACGTCGTCCAGGGTGATGCGCCCCTGGGCCAGGGATGCCAGCACTTCGATGCCCAGCTCGGCGGCGGGCTTCTGCGGGTTGTGCAGGTAGCGGTACAGGTTGCTCAGTTCCTCCAGGGACGCGCTGTGGGCCTCGCGCTTGTGCCTGGGGTTGCGCCAGGCCTCTTCCAGGTACACCTCTTCGATATGCACGACGTTGGCCGGAATCTCATAGCGGCGCTGACCATAGGCCTCGCGCTGGCCACCAATGAACAGCACCGAAAACTGCAGCTGCGGCAGGCCGAGGATCATCTGGTGGATCCAGCTGGACACGCCACCACGCACATAGGGCCAGGTGCCCTCGAGCAGCAGGCAGACATCGGCGATGGGGGTTGAGTCGGGGGTTTTCTTCATGTCCAGGTCCTTACCAGCCCGGCAAAGGGCGGACGTTGCTGCATTTGCGCCGGCAGGCTTCGCAGCAGCCCGGGAATCTCGGCATAGCGGCCGGTTTCAAAGGCGATTTCGGCGCGGAACGGCAGGACCTTGGTCGGGTCCATGCCCGCCTCCTCGGCCTGGTGCATGTGCAGGCGCGCCTTGCCGACGTCACCGCGTTCAAGGGCGATGCGCCCGGCCAGCAACAGCAGCTCGCCGCCCTCCCCCAGCTTCAGCGCCTGTTCGGCATGCTCGCCGGCCTGGCCCAGCACGTGCTGCTGCACACTGCCCTGGGCCAGGCCCAGGTAGGCCAGTTCCCAGTACCAGCGGGCCAGCGTCGCGTGCAAGGCTCCGGCCTTCTGCGGCGCCGCGCCGGGCAGTTGTTCCAGGGAGGACTGGATCCGCTGGTTGATGTCGGTTTCCTGCTTGTCGAGCATCGAATACGCCAACAGCCGCACATCGTCGCTCGGGTCGCCCAGGGCCAGCTTGAGGATCGGCACCGCTTCCTTGCCCGGCATCCGCCGGGTGGCGAGCAAGGCCGCCAGGCGCTGGTCGGGGTCCGGCGCATGACGCAAGACATCCTGCAGCCCGCTGTCACCGAAGGTGGGCGAATGCAGTTGAGTCTGAGCGCGAAACGGCAGGTCGGGAATGCCCACCGCCTGCCACGTCTGCGCCTCGCGCTTGCGCGGCAGGTACAGCGCCGGAAAGATCGCGGCAATCACCCCGACGGCCCCGATCAGCGGCACAAAGAACGCCAGGCTGAAGATGAACAGCGGGCTCCATGGCAACGGCCGGCGATAACGCGCCGGCAGCAGCAGCCAGACCGCCGCGGTCAGCAGGCCACAGGCGATGCCATGGGTCATTGCATACACCAGCGCGGTCTGCAGGTCGGGCAACTGCGCCGTCAGGCTGGCCCAGCTGCCGATCTCGAAAAACAGCGCTCCGCTAAACAGCCACTTGCTGATCATTCAGGCCACACTCGTTGTACAGGAAGTTACGCAGCCCATCGCGTTGCCGGGCCGACTCCAGGTCGTAGGGAAGTACCTTGACCCCCAGGCCGGCCAGCTCCACGCTCATGCCGAAGTGTTCGTGGACCAGCTTGCCCAGGCGTGCCAGGTAGCCCTGGGCGCCCTCGGCGCTGGTCAGCGGCAACAGCACCAGCAACAGTTCGTGCCCGCGTGCATTGGCCAGGCTCAGGTGCAGGTCCAGGCCTCGCTGGCTGCGCTCGAACAGCCGCGCCAGTTCATCATTGGGCTGGGTCAGCTCGAAGGCATAGAGGCAACCGGACAGGCCGTGGCGCTCGACATCCACCAGTGAACGCTTGAGTTGGCGGGTGAAGTGCTGGGCATCGGCGCTCTGCAGTTGCAAAACCTGCGGGTCCGGATGCAACAGATCGGCGATATGTCCGGCCAGCAGGGCCAGCAGGCTGAGAGTGCGTTCCTGGAAGGCAAAGAACGGCATCTGCCGCACCGCCAGAATCGCCAGCACCTGGCCCTGGGTGTCCACCAGCGGAACACAGGCCTGCAAGGACGACACCGAGGCCTGGGCGCCGCTATCCAGCAGCTCCTCACGCACACTCACCAGCTCCTCGCGCTCCAGGCACATACGCACCAGCAGGTCCTGGCTGTCCAGGGGCCCCATGGTGCCGATCGAGGCCAAGAGGCTCAGCTGTGGCGCCGCACTGGCGCCCTGCTCCACCCGGTACAGCCCGGCCACCCGCAGCGAGCCGTACTGGCCGAGCAGGGTCAGCACCGGCTCGGCCAGCAGGCTCAGCGGGTCGCCGCCATTGGGCGCCGCGCGCAGCCGATCACGCAGGCCCAGCAGGGAACTGCGCAAGCTCTGGTCGCTGCCCGCCAGGCGCTGCTCCAGGCGGTCATGGGAGACCCGCAGAATCTGGTGCGCCCGGGTGAAATCATCGAGCCGGTACTGGCGGTACTCGTTGGCCATCTGCAAGCGCAGCAAACGCCGCTCCCAGAGGTCGCGCACCTCGCCCACCAGCATGCCGCAGACCAGTACGCCGACAATGTAGGACGGCGCGACCTGGGCGTAGCTCGCCAGCCCCGAATGACGCAGGGCAAAGAACGCCGCTACCAGCAGGCTGGCACTGATCAGGCCGCGGACAAACCCGTAGCGCACCCCCAGCAGCAGCGGCGCCAGCACCGACCAGGGAAACTCGCCCTGCACCTGCAAGGGGTCCTCGGGGGCCAGCCACAGGCCGACGCCGATGACCAGGGCGGTCACCAGAAAGGTTTCCAGCCAGGACGCCGGACCGCTGGCGCGGGGCGCCAGCGCATAGTCCATGTGTGGAGAGTTCATGGCAGTCACTCGATCCGAAGGCCACCGACAAGCTTGTCGAGAACCTTCTGGGCGGCCCCGGCCAGGCTTTCCCGGGACCAGCCGGCGCGGGCCCCGCTATTGCTCCACAGCACCTTGCCGGTACCGGCCTCGACCACCCGCAGGCTGATGCCCACCGCCGGTTCGCCATCCAGGCCGTTCTTGTACTGCCACTCCTCGACGCTGCCGGACACCACATAGTCGAGCTTCTGCTCCCGGGCCCAGTCCATGGCCCCGGCCAGGCGCTCGTTGTCGTCGAGCAGGGCCTGTTCGCCCTGCCCCGCCGTACCGGTGTAGACCTGGGGTTGCAGGCCGCGGCTGCTCAGCACGCTGAGCAGAATCTGCTCACTGCGCTCGCCGGCCTGGGGTGTCTGGGAATAGTTGACCAGCGGCAGCACGCCCCAGCGCGCACTCTTGGACAACTCGGGGCTGCTTTGCCCGGTGAAGCTGCTGCACCCGGCCATCAGCAAGGCGACCATTGCCAGACTCACGCAACGAATGGATTGCATAAGGTTTACTCCTCTTTGAATTCCATGATCAGCGTCCGAAACGCACGCTGTAGCTGACACCTGCAGTGCCCCCGGACTTGCCTGCCCCGCCTTGCGGCGCGGACTGGTAGCCAAGGGTCACTGCCAATTCGTCATCCCCTATCACCTCGGTGCCGACACCGGTACTGATGGCGTAGTTGATAGTGTTGTCGGTCCACTGCCAGCCGGTGCTGACATCCACCAGCCAGGTGTATTGCCCCCGCGTGCGGTTCAGCGCCCCCGGGAAACCGCGCCGCCAGGAACTGCCGAAGAACAGCTGGCCGTAGCGCTTCTGCAGCAGGGTCTGGCTGGTGATCTGCTCCGGATTGTCGAGATCGGCCCCGGCCAGATCGATGCCTCCGCCCAGGGTATTGGCCAGGTCGGGCAGCGAGCGGTTGTTCAGGCTGTTCTGCTGGTAGTCGATACCGCTGCGCAATTCCCAGTTCGGCCCTTCGAACTGCAAGGTGTGGTCGAACTCGATCTTCAACGCCTGGCCGCTGCCCAGGTCATCGCCGCCGCGGGTCGAGAACCAGCGCTGGGCCAGGCTCCAGGACAACTGGTCACGGGCCGAATAGCGATGCCGGCCGCCCACCCAGACATCATCCTGCTGGCCGAAGGTGCGCATGTATCCGCTGTCCTCGTTCTTGCGGTGCCAGTCGGCACCGACGTCCAGCTCGTTGCCGCTGTCCAGTTGCCAGGTGCGGCTGGCACCCAGGCCGTTGCGGTCATCGTCCTTGCGCAGGCTGCTGTCGAAGATCAGCTTGTAGTTGCCGTTCTCCAGCTGGCGCTGCAAGGTCAGTTCGGTGTTGGTCTCATTGCCCAGGCGCGACTCATCCAGCACATCGCCGCTGTAGCGGCCCTGCTCCAGGACCAGCTTGGCGTACCAGTTGTCGTTCAGATAGCGCGCGGCGGTCAGGCGCGGGCCGTTGAACACCAGGCCGCCGTAGTCCTGGCGCTCCCAGGCGATTTGCATACCCTGGGGCGTGCGCTCCGTCATTTCGATGGCCTGGCGGCGCAGTTGCTCGCGCAGCGCCGCCGGTTGCTCGTCACCCAGTGCCGAAAGGCCCACCGCCAGCGCTTCGCCGCTGCGACCCAGGCTGTTCAAGGCCTCGACCTGCTGCGCCGGGTCCAGGTCGCCGCTGGCCACCAGGCGCTCCAGGGCCTGGCGATTGCTGCCGCGCAGGGCTTCCTGGATCTGCTCGTAGCGGCTGACCTTCAGGCCGCGGCTGCGGGCCCAGGCCAGCCACTCATCCTTTTGCGCCGACTGATTGAGGTCATCCAGGCGCGCGAGGAACTGATCGAACCACAGCTGCAGCATCGGCTTGGAGCCGTCCTGCCATTGCATGGCCTTGTTCTGCGCCTTGCGTGACGAATAGCTGCTGGCCAGCAGGCGCAGCCAGGTGGCATAGCCCTGGGGCGTGGCGCGGATCTGCTCCGGGCTGACCTGGCGATCGAGCCGCAGGCGCAAGCGCTGGGCCGAGTCGGCATAACCGGCGCCCTCCAGGGCATCGGCATAGGCGGCCTGGACCATCCAGTCCCGGGGGTTGGCCTGCAAGTACAGGCGATACCAGGCCAGGGCCTCGGTATTGCGCCCGAGCAACTGGCTGGCGGCGGCGAACGGCAGCCACAGGCTGCTGTCACTGCGGGCCAGGGAGCGCCATTGCTGCAACAGCGGCTTGATCTCGCCCGTGCGGCCCAGATCGACATACAGCCACAGCAGCCGCTCACGGAAGGTGTTGTCGTCCGGGAAGCGGCTCAAGCCCTGTTGATACAGGCGCAGGGCCAGATCGGTCTGGCCCTGCTGCACCGCCAGCGCGGCGCGGGCGGCCAGCACCTGGGACTGGTCGCTGGCCCCCGGGTACTGCTCGGCCTCCTTGAGCAAATCGACCACCAGAGGCCAGTCCTGGAGTTCCTGGGCCAGTTGCAGGGCGGCCACCAGGCGCTGCGGGCTGTGGCCCTGGCGCCAGCTGTCGACGGTCAATTGCAGGGCCTTGCGCGGATCGCGGGTGCGATACAGGGCAATCAGCTCGCTTTCGTCGCCTGTATTGAGCGAGCCCTTGATCGCCAGCATCTTCTCCAGCGCCAGCTGCAGCTCGTCGTCCAATTCCAGGTCCCAGGCCAGGGCGGCGCGGGACTGCCAGTAGTTGAAGTCCTTGATCTTGTTGCCATCCACCGCGGTGATGACTTTCCAGGCCCCCTGGCTATCGAACAGCTTGAGGTGGTTGTTGGCCCAGTCCACACGTTCGGTGCTGGTGAGCGGATAGCGCTTGGCGAACTGGTTCCAGACCACCAGGCGCTGCGGGTACTGCTCGGTGTTTTCCAGGTTCTGCAACAGGCGCACCCAGGCCAGACGCTGTTTCGGGTATTTGGCGACATAGCGGCGCAGCCACTTTTCTGCCTCCTCGGGCGTCCCCCTGGACTCTTGCGCGTAGACCAGGGCATCGAGCTCGACGTTGGTCAGGGCGCGGCTGTCCATGATCCCCGCCAGCAGTGGGATGCCCCGGTCGAAGTCGTAGGTCTGCATCGCCAGGCGCCAGGTGTGCTCGAACTGCGCCGGGTCCTTGCTTAGCGTGCTCAGGCTGATCCAGTAGCCCAGGGCGGCGGCCGAGTCGCCCTGCCATTCGGCGAGATGGGCCATCTGCTCCAGCAACTGCGGGTCATCCGGCCGCTGTTCGAGCAGTTGCAGGCCCACCGCATGGGCGCCGGCCAGGTCACCGAAGGCCAGGCGCTGCTTGAATTCCTTGGCGAGGATTTCCGGGCTGTCGGGCTGCACCTTGCGCCAGGCACTGAAGAACTGTTCCGCCAAGTCCACGCGGTTGTGCGCCACGGCCACATCCACGCCGCGGTCCAGCAGCGCCGGTTCGAATGCCACGTCCGGCTGTGCGGCCAGCTCTCGGGCCAGCAGCTCCACTGCCTGATCGCCGCGATCGGCCGCCACCAGGGTGGTGAAGGCCTGTTGCAGAAACTGCCGACGCGCCTCGGGGGTCTGGCTGGCATCGAGCAACTGCACATAGAGATCGGCCGCGCGCCCCGGCTGTTCGCTGGCCTGGTACCACTTGGCGGCTTCAGGCAGCCACTGCTCGCGCCGTGTCGGGTCGCGCCGCGCCAGCTCGGCATAGGCATCCGCCGCCAGCCCCGGGGCCTGGGCGCTCAGGGCCAAAGTGGCCAGGCGCTCCAGTTGCGGCGATGGCAGCGGCTTGTAGTCAAAGGCCTTGAAACGTTCGGCCAGGGCCTGCAGGGCCGCGCTGTCGGTGCTGTTGTTCAGCGCCAGGGCATCGAGCTGCAAGCGGTAGTAGGCCTTGAGCGCCGGATCGGGCCGCTGCCACTGGGCCAGGTGTTTTTCCGCCTTGGGGTAGTCCCCCAGCTGAATCAGCAGGTCGAGCAGCTGGGTGCGCAGCTCATTGTTTTCCGGGTGTGCGGCCAGCAGCACCTCGGCGTAGCTGGCCGACACTTCGTCCGGCTGCCCGCCCTTGGGGCGGAACGCCTCTTCATTGCGAAAGGTTGCCCACAGCAGCACGCCGACGGCGATCGCCACCAGCAGCAAGGCCCAGGGGTTGAGCAGCCGCGCGCTGGGCGCCTTGGCCTTAGTTGCAGAGGAGTTGGGCATCACTCACCTGCTTCATGGGAAGTTGGAAATGCCACAGGCCCTGTTCGGACTTGCCGGCGTAGCGTTGGCCCTGGACCTCGACCCGACAGGCGCTGGCCGAACGCACCGAGAATTCCAGGTTGAACTGGCCGGCAAAGGAGAAGCTCACCTGCCGGTCATTGACATAGCGCCAGTCGCGCAGGGGAATATTGGCCAGCTCCAGTGCCGGGCGCGGATCGCGCTCGGGGCGCAGGGCCAACAGCGCATGATCGCTGCTCAAGGCTACATAGCGCCCCTGGGGCAAGTCGCGCACCCCGGCCACCCCCACCGAGCGGCCGAGGTCCGGCCAACCCAGCGCCGGGTCCAGGCGCAAGGTACGCAGGCCGTCCATGCCGCGTACCTGCCAGTCGCCATTGGCGGTCCGCGCCAGGCTTGCCTGGTACAGGCCGTGGACCCGGTCCAGGTAGTCACTCATCCACAATGACAGCGGCTGCTGGCCACGCATGAACTGGTAGATGTCGGTCATGGCCTTGATCGACGCCTGCTTGGTGCCCGAATAGAAGTGGTAGTACAGGTGGATGCCGCGCAGGCGCCGTGGGCTGTCGGTCAGCTCGAAGGTGTCGATCACATCGCGAAAGCCGTAGTACGGGCCTTTCCAGAGGTTGGTGTACATGTTCTCGTTGATCACCGGAGCGTAGTACTGCAAGCCGCCCGAGGTCGGCCGCAACAGCGGGTACAGGCCGGTGAGCGATGAGTTGGCCTTGGTCAGGATGGTCTGCCCGCCGTTGACGTTTTTCAGCCCGGCGTCGTAGGCCAGCTTGATGGTCTCGGCGCTGGGCAGCGCATCCCCCGGCCAGAAGACCAGCTTCACCGGTTTCTGCGCGGTGGTCAGGCGGCTGTTGATGTAGTCCCGCGAGCCGAGGATCTCGCGCTTGTAATCCAGGGTCTTGTACCCCGGGATATTCAGGCGCAGGCCGTATTCGGCGTGGAAATCCTCGTCCTTCTTGGCCTTCTCCGGCTGCATGTAGAACGGGTGGCTGTAGGTGTGGGTGGCCACTTCGACCTTGGGGTCGGCGAAGATCTCCTGGGCGATGGGCTCCAGCTCCCGCGCCAGGAACGGCGACATGCCCTTGGGCCCGACTTCGCCTTCGATGATCGAGACCGAGGTCAGGAACGGGTTGGGACGAATGTAGTCGTCCAGCACCTGGCGCCCGGAATACGGGGTGCCACGCACTTCGGCATGGGACGGGAAACCGTCACCGTCGATATGCACCGTGGCGATCCGCCGACCGTTCTCGGTGGTGGTGTCCGGGCGTGGCTGGGACGGCAGGCGCAGGGCCTTCTGGATAAAGGCGAACGGGTCGAGGATCCAGCGGCTGCGCTCCACATTGGCCTCCACCACATAGGGGGCCAGGGCCATGCCGCCCCAGGCGGCGGTGGCCACCGGGACGTACTTGCCGCCCTTGTCATCGCCCAGCACCAGGGCTGGTTTCGGCCCGTCGGGCAGCAGGCTCACGCGGGTCAGTTCGCGGCTGCGCGCCACCACCGGAGCCTCGAAGGCGCCGATCAGGCTCTTGTCCTGGCTCAGCACATGCAGGGCATCGCGAGCCCCCGGCGCCGCCAGGTTCAGCCCCAGGCGCTTGAGCAGCGCCCGGTCCTCGATCGGCAGGCCGGCCATGATCGCCAGGGGCACCTGCTCATCCAGGCGCTGGCCGACCCAGCTATAGAAGGCACGGCTGTCCTCGGGCGGGCCGCTGGTCATCCACAGCACCACCCCGGCGTAAAGGCCGGCGAAGCTGTAGGCAGGCAGGCTGTCGTCCACCGGGAAGTAGTCCACCCGGTAACCCAAGTACTCCAGCAGGCCACCGAGCATGCGGTGCCCGGCGTGATCGTAGAGTTCCCCTTCGCGCGGGTCATAGAGCATGGCGATGCGCCGCGGCTGGACTTCCACCGTGCTCATGCTCAGGGCGTTGAGGTCCGGGGTGGTGACCACCGGTATAAAGCCTTCCTGGCTCAATTGCCGGACCAGCTTGCGTGCCTCTTCCCGACGGTTGGCCGGCAGGTAATCGATGGCCACCAGCGGGATGTTGCGTGCGCGCAGCGGCTTGAGTTCGCCTTCAAGCCAGGTGCGGTCGGCTTCAGAAACCGGGCGGTAACGCTTGGCCGAGGCATCCCAGCCGGCGTGGATGGATTCCACCGCCACGGCCGAGGCGACGCCATCGAGCTCGCCCAGTACCTCGAAGCCCCGGTTGAAGAACAGCTTGAGGTTGGGCAGCCGGCTGTGCAGTTCCCGCAGGAACGAGGCCAGGGCCTTGCGTTGCGGTTCGCGATCGGCCTCGGGGAGCAACTGGAAACTGTCCAGGGTGTCCAGGAACAGGCCGGCGTAGCCCTGGTCCTGCAGCGCCTTGGCACGCTTGAACAGGTGTTCGCGCCAGGCCGGGGTGGCGATGTCCATCACCTGGCTGTCCCAGGCCTTGTTGCGCACGGGGCTCGCGCCCTGGGCCAGGGCCTGCTTGGCCAGGGCAGCGCGGTTGCCGTCGAACTCCCCTACCGACAGGTAGGCGAACGGCTGGCTGCCGAGCTTGCGCAAGGTGGCGACATCGGCGCTGGCCATATGGCCGGGCTCGACTACTGCCCATTCGAACTGCGCCAGCTCCTGCAAGGGTGGCTGCTCGGCGTACCAGAACCCGACACTGGCGGGCGCCGCGGGTGCGGCCTGCACCAGGGTGTTGGTGGCACACAAGGCCAATGCGGTAAACAGGCGTCGAACCACTTTGCAGACATGCCCCCTGCGAAACTCGATATCCATAACTCACTCTTCAGTAGATCAATCTGCACAACATCAGGCTCTAGGGCAGCCGCCATGGCGGGCGCCCCTAAGGCAACGAACTAAAGGCTGCGGTAAAGCCGTTCCAGGCCCTCGGCCAGGCTGCTGGGCGTGCCCAGGTCGAAGCGCTCGCGCAAGCGGCGGTTGTCGGCCTTGGAATGGCGGATATCCCCGGAGCGGGTCGCGCCGTGGCTCACCTGCAGCGGCTTGCCGCTGATCTGCTGCAGGGCGCCAATCAGATCGTTGAGGGTGGTCACCCCGCCGAGCCCGACATTGGTGGCATCGGCTGCCGGCGCGGGGCATTCCAGGCCCTGCACCAGGATCTTCACCAGGTCCGCGACATAGACGAAGTCGCGGGTCTGCCCGCCATCGCCGAACAGGGTGATGGGCCGCCCGGCCTTGGCCCGCTCGCTGAAAATGCTGATCACCCCGGAATACGGCGATGAAGGGTCCTGGCGCGGGCCGAAGATATTGAAAAAGCGCAGGATCACCGGTTCCAGCCCATGCTGGCGGCGGTAGAAGTCCAGGTAGTACTCGCTGGCGAGCTTGTCCGCCGCGTAGGGCGTGAGGGGAGATTTAGGGGTGTCTTCGGCAATCGGCGTGCCCTCGCCGTTATTGCCATAGACCGCCGCACTGGAGGCGAACACCACGCGGCGGATACCGGCCGCGGTCATCGCCTCGCACAGGCGCAGGGTGGCGATGAAATTGCTCTGGTGGGTGGCCACCGGGTCTTCGACCGAAGCCTGGACCGACGCCACAGCAGCCAGATGCACCACGGCATCGCAGCCCTGAACGGCATCCGCCAGAAGTGCCGCATCGGCGGCATCCCCCACCAGCAGTTCCAGGCCAGCATCGCCCATGGGCAGATTGCCGACCTTGCCCGTGGAAAGGTCGTCCAGAACCCGCACCGCATAACCCTTGGCCAGCAGTGCATCCACGAGGTGAGAACCGATAAAACCAGCGCCCCCAGTAACCAGTACCCGTTCGGCAGACATAGATCATTCCAAAGAGAAATATCGCGGCTACGCCGTCTGAAGCTAGCACAGCCAACGGATCAGCCCTGGCTACTTGCCATCCTGGCCGTCATGTTTTTAGTGGCTGCTCTGCGCCATAGGCTGTTTCGCCTATTTTCGGAGCAGAGTTCAGCGCTTTGGCGTCAAAAAAACTCAAGATAATCAATCGCTCAGCGCCGACATACTGGGTCAGAAAAGCAAAATCGTCAATAATGCGTCGATATTTGTCGATTATTTAAGCGCCGGGAAAAATAGGTCAATATATTGACCTGCCTGGCATAAAGCGCTGAAACCGCCGCCGTAGCTGGCCACATGCCATTGACGCAAGGGCTCGGCAGTGCTCATATGCGCGCCAGTTTCAGGTGTCCCATGCCGCCGTGCATGGGGTTAAACGGGAAGCCGGTGCGTCATTTCGATGATCAGTCCGGCGCTGCCCCCGCAACGGTAAGCGAGCGAAGCATTCGACAGACCACTGTGCCAAGGCATGGGAAGGTGAATGCCTCATGACCCTCGCAAGCCCGGAGACCGGCCTGCAACTTCGTTTGACAACCCCGCGGTGGGCGGGCGCAGTCCGGTTTTCGTGGGCGCGGCTGCCCGCGATTCCCTATGCGTTGTTCCCTCCGGGATTCATTCATTCCTTACAAGTAGTAGGAATCGCATGTCCCGCACCTCCTTGCTGCAACACCTGGCGAGCCCCTCGCTGTGTTTCACCCTCCTGCCTTGCATGGCCTACCCGGCCCTGGCACAGGCTGAACAGAAAACCTCCCTGGTCTTGCCCGAGACCCAAGTGAGCGGAGTCTCCAGCGCCCCGCAAACCTCTCTGGACACGCCCCTGCCCGCCGGCTCGCGGCTGAACCTCACGGCCCTGGAGACTCCGGCCAGCACCAGCAGCCTGGGCAACGACGCCATCAGCAACCGCAACAACCTCACGGTGCAGGATGCCGTCACCCGCTCCCCCGGCATCACCAGCATCGCCACCCCGGGCAACGGCAATACCGCACTGTCGGCCCGCGGCTTTACCGGGCACTCCTCGGTGATGACCCTGTTCGACGGTGCGCGCCTGTACACCGGCGCCGGCAGCCAGACCTTCCCGGTGGACCCGTGGATGGTCGAGCGCATCGACGTGATCCGCGGCCCAGCCTCGGTGCTGTACGGGGAAGGCGCCACCGGCGCGGTGATCAACGTGATTGCCAAGAAGCCCTTCGACGGTGAGATCCACAACCGCCTGCGCCTGGGCTATGGCTCCCATGATCGCCAGCAACTGGGCCTGGACAGCGGCGGCTCGCTGACCGACACCCTGAGCTACCGCCTGACCCTGAACCAGCAGCAGAGCAATGGCTGGGTCGACCAGGGCCAGTCACGCAGCCTGGCACTCAGCGCGGCGCTACGCTGGCAAGCCACCGACGACCTCGGTTTCACCCTGGCCCATGAACGCGGTGAAAGCGAACCCGCCAGCTATTTCGGCACGCCGCTGATTGCCGGCCAATACCGCGACAGCCTGCGGGCCAAGAACTACAACCTGCGCAACGCCGTGCAGCGCTACAACGACGAATGGACCCGGCTCAACACCGACTGGACCCTGAGCGACAACCTCAGCGCCAGCAACCAGCTCTACTACATCAAGAGCCGCCGCCACTGGCGCAACGCCGAAGCCTACAACTGGGTCAGCTCCCGGGAGCAGTTGCTGCGCGGCGACTACCTGGAGATCAAGCACGATCAGGAGCAGATCGGCGATCGCCAGAGCTTCACCTTCAACCACTCGCTGTTCGGCCTGGACAGCAGGACCGTGGTCGGCCTGGAGTACAACAGGATTCGCTTCGGCGTGGCCAACAACTCGCCCTACAAGGATATCGGTAGCGACTATATCGACCCGTGGAACCCTGCACCGGGCTACTTCCAGAGCCGCTCGCCCTTCTCGCCCCAGACCGACAGCAGCACCCGCACTTTCGCCCTGTTTGCGGAAAACCGCCTGCAACTGTCGGAGCGCTGGTCGCTGGTGACCGGCATCCGCCGCGACCAGAACCATATCGATCGCAGTGATCTGCGCGCCGGCACCCGCACCGATCGCAGCCTCACCGGCGGCAACTGGCGCGCCGGCCTGGTGTTCGCGGTCACCGATCAACTGTCGCTGTACGGCCAGTACTCCACCAGTGAAGACGGGGTCAGCAACCTGATCAGCCTCAACCCGAGCCAGTTGCAGATGGACCTGACCGAAGCCAAGCAGACCGAGTTCGGGCTCAAGCAGCAGTTCTGGAGCGGCCGTGGCGAATGGACCCTGGCGGCCTACCACATCGTCAAGAAAAAGCTCTTGACCACCGATCCGGTGACCCGCCTGGCGCAGCAGGTCGGCCAGCAATCCGCCGACGGCCTGGAAACCTCGCTGGAGCTGGCCCTGGATCACGGCTGGCAAGTCTCGGCCAACGCCTCGGTGGTGCGTGCCGAGTACGATGACTTCGATGAGGTGGTCTCTGGCAAAGCGGTGTCCCGGGCCGGCAATCGCCCCACCAACGTGCCGCGACGCACCGCCAACCTGTGGCTGAACAAGGCCCTGGCTCCGAGCCTGGAAGCCGGCATGGGCCTGCGCTACGTCGATGCGCGTTATGCCAACACCGCCAATAGCGTCGATGTACCCGGCTACACGGTGCTGGATGCCAACCTCGGCTGGCAGGCCCTGCCCGATGTGCGCCTGGGCCTGCAGGTGAACAACCTGCTGGACCGGCGTTATGCCGCGGCGCAACAGAACAGCGGCCAGCAATGGCTGATGGGTGAACCGCGCTCGTTGTTCGTCACCACCGACTACAGCTTCTGATCGAGGGGTTGCCGCAAGGCCCTGGGCTTTGCGGCGCCATTTCAGGCGTGCAGTGAGTTCGCCAGCCACTGGCCCGGGCCAGCGTCGGACAGCGACCAATCGACACTTGCACCCACGCAGTCGATGGATATCCTGAGCGCCTTTGTCCCTGCACTGCCCGCGAGAGCCCCATGCCCTGCCTGAATGCCCGAGATGTCTGCCAGCGCCTGCGCGATGCCGCCCTTGGCGTTTACCCCCTACGGCCCGGCGCCAGCCATTCGGGCGCTGGCCAGGTGCAGGTGGATATCGAGGGTTGGCAGTTGCTGCTGGATTTCGATGGCCGGCATCTGCATCACTGCCAGAGCTGCCGCAGCGCCGAAGGCGATGTCTGGCAGCTCGATACGCGGCAACGCTTCGGCACCGACCCGGTGAGCCTGCTCAGTACCTGGGAGCTGGCGCAGATCGAGAAGTTACTGAAAGAGGCGGTTTAACACGGCTGGCTACAGGCATTCCTGGGCCGCGCGTTCGAAGCTCGACGGGGCGAAGCTGGAGGCCAGCAAGTGCCGCTCGTAGAGGAACACCTTGCCGCCATTGGGCGCCTTGTAGGCTTCCAGTACGTTGTCTGCCGCCACCTTGCTGGCAACGACAATGCGAAAACCGCGCTGGGTCTGGGAAACCGTCGGGCTCTGGGCGTTGCCTTGCAGCTTGGGCACCACGCACTCGGCATATTCGGCCGGGGTTTTCCGGGTCTGCATGACCAGCGTCGGGTCGTTGGGCGCGGTGGCGCAACCGGCCAGCAGCAAGGTGGCCAGGGTCATGGCGGGAGCAAATAGAGGGCGCATCGGTAAGTCCTGAAAATGTACAGCCTGGTTCGGTGCGCAACGGTTCAGCGTCACGGGCGCTGCCGTTGCGGTCATGGTTTTGGGTCGGGGGCGATTGTCCATGGTTGGCGCCCAAAGCAGAACTTGCGTTGCTTGATTGTCACTATTACTTGAACCGATAGTTGCCCCCCGGGCAGACTGCCCGGCAGCCCGACTACAACTAAAAAAAGGATTTCCCCATGCGCACCTTTGACTTGATTCGCGACGCCGTCCTCCCGGAATTCCGTGAGCGGGTGGCGGACTACCTGGTGGAGTACGAACAGGTGCTGGGTGACAGCAGCGCCGACCCGCAAAGCCTGCGGATCGCCGCCTATCAATTGCGTGGCTACCTGCGTGGCCTGAACACCACCCGGGTCCTGGGCATGGCCGACTGGGAAGAGCTGGACCGGCGGGTGCTGGAGACATGGCTCAACCACTCGCAGTGACGTAAAGACACTCAAGGATGACATCGGCGAATACAGCCATTACCGAGTCGCTCCAGGCGTTATCGGCCCCCTGCCATTTCTACTTCAATTTGGAGCCTCGTCTTTATGAGTAGTGGATTTGTTTACATCATGATCAACCCGGCCATGCCTGGATTAGTCAAAATCGGATTAACCGAGAGAACGTCTGATGAGCGGGCCAAAGATCTACGAAGTACGGGGTTGCCGACTGATTTCATTACCGTTTACGACGAGCTTGTGACTGACTGCAAAACTGTTGAAAAACGGATGCACACGCGTTTTGACTCTTTTCGCTATCAACCGAATCGCGAGTTTTTTGAAATTCCAGTCAGGCAAGCGATACGTGGATTAATGGAGGAATCCGTCGGATATCTCGTGCCTCGGATCGGGACAAATTGTGGTGTGGAAATACTCCCTGACTTGAAGAAGAAGTACCCGGACTACCTGAAGCCGGACTTCCACTCGATTAAACTTACTCATAGCGACGGTGTTGTTTATCTGGAGTCGGTGCGTTATCGCCATTCCGGTTTGAAGGACGAAATCATTGAGCGAACAGACCTGAGCTTCATCGACGGCTCGACAAGCGAAATGTTCCCGGCCTCGAGAAGTCCAATGGACAATGCTCGCCTCTTTGTGCATCAACTCGATGAGTACTCAATGATTCATTGCACAGACCTGTTCACTCATGAAGCCTGCATGGACATAGCGCAAAGGCATAAGTCTTAAATTGAACTGTCGCCTGACTGATCTTTCCGACCAACCGTAGCGAGTGCGACCGCTGCGCCCTTACACAAATCAAGAGACCCCCATGGCCAACCAAGACCTGAGCTTCACCCCCGACCCGGACGCCGATTCCATTTCCTCCGACGTGGTCGGTTTCAACGGCATCCTGGTCTCCACCCAGATCCCCACCCGCGCCGACGGCAGCCTGGAACTGGGGGACATCACCCTGCAGAGCGAATGCACGCTGCAGGCGCTGAAAGTGGCCCTGGAGCGCGCCGGCAGTTCCATGGACCGGGTCATGCACCTGACCATCTACCTCACCGACATGGCCGATCGTGCGGCATTCAATGCGGTCTACCAGCGTTTCTTCGCCAAGCCCTGGCCGGTACGTGCCGCGGTGGGCGTGGCCGCCCTGGCGGTGGAAGGCATGCGCGTGGAAGTCACGGCAATGGCCGCAAAGGCCTGAGGCAGCGCGTCAATCGGCGGCCTCGCGCAAGGCGTGGCCGCCACCTGGCAGCACACGGGTGCCGGGCAAGCGTTTCGCCGCTACAATGCGCGCCTTGACCCTGATAAGCCTGACTAAAAAAACATGTCCTTGCCCAAACATCACCTGGAACTGCTCAGCCCTGCCCGCGATGTGAGCATCGCCCGCGAAGCCATCCTGCATGGCGCCGATGCGGTGTACATCGGCGGCCCGAGCTTCGGCGCCCGCCACAACGCCAGCAACGAGGTGGGCGAGATCGCCCAGTTGGTGGAGTTCGCCCGCCGCTATCACGCCCGGGTGTTCACCACCCTCAACACCATCCTCCACGACAACGAGCTGGAACCGGCGCGCAAGCTGATCCACCAGCTGTATGACGCGGGGGTCGATGCGCTGATCGTCCAGGACCTGGGGGTGATGGAGCTGGATATTCCGCCCATCGAGCTGCACGCCAGCACCCAGACCGACATCCGCACCCTGGAGCGGGCGAAGTTCCTCGACCAGGCCGGTTTCTCCCAGCTGGTCCTGGCCCGCGAGCTGAACCTCAAGGAAATCAGTGCCATCGCCGCTGAAACCGATGCCGCCATCGAGTTCTTCATTCACGGCGCTTTGTGCGTGGCCTTCTCCGGCCAATGCAACATTTCCCACGCCCAGACCGGCCGCAGCGCCAACCGTGGCGACTGCTCCCAGGCCTGCCGCCTGCCCTACACCCTGAAAGACGAGCACGGCGGCGTGATCGCCTATGAAAAGCACCTGCTGTCGATGAAGGACAACAACCAGAGCGCCAACATCCGCGCCCTGGTGGAAGCCGGCGTGCGCTCGTTCAAGATCGAGGGGCGCTACAAGGACATGGCCTATGTGAAGAACATCACGGCCTACTACCGCCAGCGCCTGGACGCGGTTCTGGAAGATCGCCCCGACCTGGCTCGCGCCTCCAGCGGCCGTACCGCGCATTTCTTCGTGCCCGACCCGGACAAGACGTTCCACCGCGGCAGCACCGACTACTTTGTCAGCGAGCGCAAGATCGACATCGGCGCCTTCGACTCGCCGACTTTCACCGGGCTGCCGGTAGGCACCGTGGAAAAGGTCGGCAAGCGCGACCTGCAGGTGGTGACCTTCGAGCCGTTGTCCAATGGCGATGGCCTGAACCTGCTGGTCAAGCGTGAGGTGGTGGGTTTCCGCGCCAACATCGCCGAGGCCCGTGGCGAGTTCGAAGAAGATGGCGAGAAACGCTACCGCTATCGGGTCGAACCCAACGAGATGCCCGAAGCCCTGAGCCGTCTGCGGCCCAACCACCCCCTGAGCCGCAACCTCGACCACAACTGGCAGCAAGCCTTGACCCGCACTTCCGCCGAGCGGCGCATCGGCCTGTCCTGGCTGGCACGCCTGAGCGAAGCACGGCTGGAACTGACCGCCACCAGCGAGGAAGGCATCAGCGCCAGCGTCGCCCTGGATGGCCCGTTCGGCGTGGCCAACAAGCCGGAAAAGGCCCTGGGGCAACTGCAGGATCTGCTGGGCCAGCTGGGCACCACCCATTACCACGCCACCAGCATCAAGCTGGACGCGCCCCAGGCTTACTTCATCCCCAACTCCCAGCTCAAGGCCCTGCGCCGGGAAGTCATCGAAGCCCTGGACGCCGCACGCATCGATGCCCACCCACGGGGCTCGCGCAAGGCCGAAAGCAGCCCGCCGCCGGTCTACCCGGAATCGCACCTGTCATTCCTGGCCAACGTCTACAACCAGAAGGCCCGGGATTTCTACCACCGTCACGGGGTGCAACTGATCGACGCGGCCTTCGAGGCCCATGAAGAGCACGGCGACGTGCCGGTGATGATCACCAAGCACTGCCTGCGCTTCTCCTTCAACCTGTGCCCCAAGCAGGCCAAGGGCGTGACTGGCGTGCGCACCAAGGTGGCACCGATGCAACTGGTACACGGCGATGAAGTGCTGACCCTGAAATTTGACTGCAAGCCGTGCGAAATGCATGTGGTGGGCAAGATCAAGGGTCATATCCTCGACCTGCCGCTACCGGGCAGCGCCGCCGAGGCCGTGGTCGGCCATATCAGCCCCGAAGACCTGCTCAAGACCATTCCCCGCGCTCCGCACTGAGTGACCGGCGAGCGTGGCACCCAGGTGCCGCGTTCGCTTGCGCGGCACACCGGCCAGCTGGCGCCCATAGGCCGGTAGCGTTGTGTCCCGCAGCGCAGGCAGCGAGCCTGCGCCCTCAGGAGCCCGGATTGGTCACCTGGATATACACCGCCCAAATCCCCAGCAGCAGCCAGAACGCCGCGAACAACCAGGGCGAACGCATGGAAAACAGCAACGACTTGCGATAGCCCTTGTGGCTCGACTCGCTTTCGCAGAACAGCGGCGATTCATCATAGGCCAGGCCCATCACCGGTTCGCTGTGCAGCAGGTGGCTCTGCTTGAAATGCCAATGATCGATGATCTCGTAGGCGGCCCTGATGCCTGGCCAGGCATTGAGAGAGCTGAGGATCCCCAGCAACGCCAGGAAAGGCGGCACGGACAGAGTAAACAGCTTGCCCCATTCCGGATTGAGATTGGCCATGCACGAAGCGAAGGCGATTACCAAGAATGCCTGGGCCGTCAGGTAGGCATCGGTGCGGTTGGCCAGGATGCTGGTTTCGTATTGGATCTCCCGGCGATAGAAGTCCAGCCGTTCCTTGGGCGAGCCGAACATCTTGGCGTTGTGCTCGGTCAGCTCGGCTTCGTCCACATGGGATGTAAGAATTCTTGGCATGTCGTGATCAACCCTTCAGCGGGTTTGCCCCCCGTTTTCAGCTTCTGCCGCGCTCGGCCGGCGCGTCCCGGTTCAGGGCCTTGGGGCCGACCATCAGCCATAGCAACAGCCCCAACAGCGGCACGAAGATGATCACCACGATCCACAGCCCCTTGTTTTCTGCCCGCGCACCGCTGCGCAGCAGGCTTCTGATGGCCCAGATCTCGGCCAGCAGCACGATCACGGCCAGTACGATCAACAGGTATTGCACTTGCATAAGATTCCTCCCGGTCTGTACTGCCTTAGTGCGGTGCAGGCGACGAGGGTTCACAAAGATTGCCGTGGGCGTTCATGGCGCAGGAAAGATCAGCGTCCTGTGACATCCGGATTGAATTTAACCGCTGTGGCAGCGGTCTATAACGCGCCTCTTCATCGGCAAACAGGTATAGTTGCCGGCTTTATCGGCCTGGCTAACGCCGAAGTTTCGGGCCCCCTGGCCCCGTCAAGACATAGTGGATGTCGCGTGTTCGCAAGATTGCTTTTCATCGCATTGCTCCTGACCCTGTCAGCCTGCAGCTCCAGCCCTTCCAACTCCGGCCCCCTCAAGGCCGGCGAGTACCGGGTCAAGCGCGGCGACACGCTGTATTCCATTGCCAGCCGCAACGGCACCAACTGGAAGGAGGTGGCGCGGCTCAACGGCCTCAAGGCGCCTTATACCGTGGAGGTCGGCCAGGTGTTGCGGGTAGGCGGCGCGGCCAGGGCCACCCGGGTGGTCAGCAGCAAGTCGCGAACCACCGCCAGCAAGGGCCGAACAGCGCCCCCGGCCCCTGCCCCCATGCCCAAGGTCACCCTCAAGGGCTGGAGCTGGCCGTTGCGCGGAGTGCTGATCGGGCGCTTCTCCCCCACCGGCAAGCTCAACCAGGGCATCCGCATCGCCACCACCCAGGGCCAGCCGATCCACGCCACCCTGGGCGGCAAGGTGGCGTTCGCCGGCTACATGCGCGGTTACGGCAACCTGATGATTCTCCAGCACGGCCCCTCCTACACCAGCACCTACGCCTACAACAGCCGGCTGCTGGTCAAGGAAGGGCAGATGGTGATCAAGGGCCAGAAGATCGCCGAAGCCGGTTCCCAGGACACCGACCGCGCCCAGCTTTACTTCGAGATCCGCGCCAACGGCGTGCCGGTGGATCCGCTGCGCTTGCTGCCGCCGGGCTGAGCGAGTGACTGGCCTCGCAGCGCTCCTGCCCTCGATGTCCTCGAAAACCGCGCCCGCGCTGAATGCTGGGGTTTAGCAGGATGGTAAGCGCAACCTTCTTGATGCTTGCCATAGCGACTCTGTAGTGGCCGATGAGTTCGGCGCAAGCAATTGACGCGGGGCGCGTCAATAGCTCAAGGCCTGGAAACGAGCATCAGTGCTCACGCCTGTCACTGCCGCTCTAGATGGTGCTGCGGGTCGGCGGCAGCGTCGGCTCGCTGGCCTCATCATGAAAGGCGTCCTCTGCCGGCTCGCGGGAAGCAATATGCAGGTCCAGCTTGCGCTGCACCTTGAACAGCTCGGCGTCGGTGCGGATCCCCAGCTTTCTGAACGCGGCCTGCTTCTGCCCGCTGATGGTCTTGATGCTGCGGGAAAACTTGCTGGCGATCTGCGAGATCCGCAGGCCATCCAGAAAGCAGCGCAAGACTTCGTTCTCCTTGGGGACAGGGTCTCAAGGCTGGTCAATGGCGGGCTGCCCGGCTCGGCGGCGGGGCCGATTGGCGGGTGCTGCACGGCGAAAGCCAGCAACGGCGACAGATAGAGCCGCTTGCTGGCTACCGTGCGGATGGCCGGAATCAGGTCGTCCAGGGATTGTGATTTGCCGAGAAAGCCATTGGCTCCGATATCGATGATCTGCTTGACGAAAAACGGCGTCTCGGTGGCTGAGGACACCAGGATCAGCAAGTGCGGGTATTTATTGCGCAACAGGCGGATCAGGCGCAGGCCATCCAGGTCGCATTCCTGCAGCTGGTAATCGAGCACCAGCAGGTCCAGTTCGGTATCACGCAGAGCCGAGATCAGCTCGCCGCTGCTGGCATACAAACCCACCAGCTGGAAATCCGCCACGCTCTGCAGCTGTAGCTGCATTGCCATGCGAATCAATGCGTGATCGTCCAGCACTGCGATGCGCAAGGGCTTGTTAACGACAAGTGACATAGCGCCTCCAGAACGTTCGATGGTGGTCTTCAGAACTGGATATTCCATCCTCTCAAGCCTCTAGTCCGAGTGGTCCTGGCCCACCGACCGTCACGGCCTTGCGACAGTCTTTCAGGTCACCAGTGCCGGGTACTCTAGAGCGCCGGCCGCCTCGCCATAACAAGAAACGTCTTGAAGTTTTCCAAAGAAAATCTTGAATCGAGGGCGACGCGGCCTGTTCGGCTAGGCGTCGTAGAGTGGCTTTTCCATGCTTGCCCGGCCATCGCTGAGCATGGCATAGCGCTCGCCACGGGCCAGGCTTCGCAGCGCATCAGCGTAGTCCGGCAAAGATTGCGTCTTGGCCATCACCCCATGCGCGCCCACGGCCTGTAGCTGCGAGGCAATTACAGGGTCGGGACGGTTCAGCAGCACGAGAATTTTCAGATTGGGGTAGCGGGTGATCAAGTTTCGTACCAGATGAACCGGGTCGCGATCCATCAGGTGGCCGATCATCAGCACGTCCAGTTGGTTTTGTTCCAGGGCCTCCAACATGTCGGCGAAATTGAAGAACTCGCTCAGGCACAGAACCGACTGCCCGGACAGATGCTTGAACAGGCCGTGGCGGACAATATTATGTTGCTCCAGTACCCCTACCCTTAACTTCAACATCGCTTGGTTCGACCTCAGGAAAATAGTTGGCCATCACACTGCTGGCACAGTGCACTAGAATGCCGCCCGCCACTCAGGCTCGCCCTGTGCCTGGCTGAATGACAGGGCAAGATAGGCTCTGCGTTGTGGATGGGCTTTAGGAATAGTCTTGAATTGCATTTACCCAATCGAGATCGGCGCCAAGAGCCCGTCAACCCGAAGCAATGGATTCGAAAACAGGAATTTTCTTGGCAGTACTCAGGTTGCTTCCTGCTAGCCTGCCAGTGACATTCTGATGACCCTGAAGGGCTTATTCGGCATCATTTTCTTATTTGAACTTTCCGCAAATCCGCCCTAGGTCAGAGAAAATTCTCAACCAGCCTCAGATTTCATCAAGGCGCTGACCGTTATTGGCTCACTTAATTACCTAGATATTTTGATTCTGGATAACCTGGCATGAGTAAAAGTGTACTGATCGTCGATGATCACCCGGTCGTCTGTGAGGCGATTCGCAAAACCCTGGAGACCCAGGGCTACACCATTGTTGGCGAAACGGCCGACGGTATCAGCGCTCTGAACATGATCCTGTCGCTGAGGCCCGACATCGTGATCCTGGACGTCAGCCTGGAGAAAATGGACGGCCTTACGGTGCTCAAGCGCATCGCCCAGGCGAACCTGGATGTGCGGGTGCTGGTGTTCACCGCCCAGTCCGTCGACACCTATGCCATGCGCTGCCTGCAGGCCGGAGCCAGTGGTTTCGTGAGCAAGAACGAACCCCTGACCAAACTGCTCAAGGCAGTGGACACTATCGTCGAGGGCTATGTTTTCTTCCCAAAGAAGTCGATGCCGTTCAGCGATGGCGGCCGCGGCAAACACAGCAGCGACGTCCTGGCGGCGCTGACCAATCGCGAACTGGAAGTCCTCAAGCTGCTCGCTGAGGGTCTGACCAATCTTGAGATCGCCGAGAAACTGCACCTGAGCAACAAGACCGTCAGCGGCCACAAGATCAATATCTTGAGCAAGCTTGGGGTCACTTCGGTGGTGGATCTGGTGAACATCGCCAGGCAGAACGAACTGGTCTGAGTAACCTGATGTGAGGTTACTGCCACGTCCGCTGTTTTTCATACTGATATTGTGGTTGGCCCTGCCGGTATTCGCGCAGGACAGGGTGAAGATCCGTGCCCGCCAGCCGCTGGACTTCCTCGATATTCGCCCCAGCATCGATGAACAGACCTGGCTGCGTAACAAAGAGGCCCTGTTGGTCGGCATCGTCAGTGGCGACCTGCCCCCCTACCGGGAAATCAATCAGCGCCATGAACTCGAAGGCATAGGAGCGGACTATCTGGGGGCCTTGCAGCGCGAGCTGGCGATCCCCGTGGAAGTCCGCACCTACCCCAATACGGATGCCGCCTATCACGCCTTGCGCAGGGGCGAGGTCGATCTGGTAGACAGCGCTACCCAGGTGGAAGCAGAGGATTACCAGGTCCGGCTGAGCCCAAGCTACGCGGTCACCGAACTGGCCCTGTATGCCGAGAGCGGTGATCTGCGGGACTACCGCGCGAACATCTCCAGGACACGGATCGCCGCCACCCGCGGCATGGCCCTGGAGCTCTATCTGCGCACCGGTGGACGGGGCCTGATCCAGCTGTACGATTCCCCCCGCGCCGCCATGGGCTCGGTACTCGATGGCGACGCAGACATCTACCTGGGGGACTCGCTGTCTACCGGCTATCTATCCAGCCAATTGTTCAGCGACCAGTTGGTGATCAGCCACAGTGCACGGTTGCCGGAAATCCGGGTCGGGTTTGCCGTGGCCCGTGACAATACCCACCTGCAACAGTTGCTCGAGCGAGCCCTGGGCGGCATCAAGCGCTGCCAGGTGATATCGGCGCTGCAGATGTGGGGCGGTACGGGTAACTGCGACTCCAACAGTTTTCGCGAACGCCTGGACGCCGATCAGCGTCTCTGGCTGGAGCATGCACCGCCGGTGCGGCTGGTGATCAGCGACGACCTGGCGCCCTATGCGTTTTTCAACAGCCGCGGGCTGTTCAACGGCATCGCTTCGGACCTTCTGGACCTCATCCGACGCAAGAGCGGGCTGCGCTTCGAGGTCTCCCGGGTCGGCTCGCTCAAGCAGGTCGACACCCGCCTGCGCGAAGGCCGTGCAGACCTCAGCATACTGGCCCGCGCCAACCCCAGGCGTGCGTCCTACCTGTACACCCGGCCCATCGTCACTACGCCCTATGTGATTGTGCGCAAGACCGACGCACCGCCCCTGGCACCGCTGAACCGCGACTCCATCGGCTCCGTGGCGCTCGCCTCCGGCTACCTGCAGAGCGAGGACCTGCGCGAGCGCTATCCACGGCTATGGGTCCAGCAGACATCCACCGTTGCCGAGGCCCTCAACCGGGTGCGCCAAGGCAAGGCGGACTTCACCCTGGCACCAGCCAACCTGGCCAACTACTACCTGTCCTTCAGGCTCCAGAACAGCCTGAAGATTCACGGCATGATGCAAGGCCAGGAAGCCCGGATCGCCTTCGCCGCACCGCAAAGCCAGCAGCAACTGATCGCCATCATCGACCAGGCCATGGCCGAGATCAGCCCTCAGGAATACCTGCAGGTCCTGGGTCGCTGGCGCGCCAGCGGCAGCACCGACGACAGCTACTGGAAAGGTGTGACGGCCTTCACCTGGAAAATCCTGGGCGGCCTGGGCCTGATGCTGATGCTGGCGGCCTGGTGGATTCTGAGCCAGCGACGACGGATCATTCGCAAGCGCCTGGACCTGCTGCAGCGCCAGTTGATCCTCGACCAGTTGCGCGATGCCAAAGAAGCCGCCGAGCATGCCAGCCGCAGCAAGACCGTGTTCCTGACCACCATGAGCCATGAGATCCGTACCCCCCTGAGCGCCATCGTCGGCATGCTGGAGCTGGTGCTGACCCGTGACAACGACCGCGAACTCAATACCCGTTCCGTGCATATCGCCTACGAGTCGGCGCAGAACCTGCTGGCGCTGATCGGCCATATCCTGGATATCTCGCGGATCGAATCCGGGCGCCTGACCCTGCGCCCGGAAGCCGCCAGCCTCAAGGACCTGATCGAATCGGTGGCCAATGTCTTCGATGGCCTGGCCCGCCAGAAGCACCTGGACATCCACCTGCAGTTCGATGCCTGGGCCACCGCGCAAGTGTGGATCGATGGCCTGAAGTTCAAGCAGATCATCTCCAACCTGCTGAGTAACGCGATCAAGTTCACCGAACAGGGCGAGATCCATATCCGTTGCGTGGGCCAGGTGAAAGATCAACACTTTCTCGACTTCCATGTCGAAGTGATCGACACCGGCCCGGGCATTCCGGCTTCGCAGATCCAGAAGATCTTCACCCCGTTCTTCGAGGTCGACAGCGTGGTCAGCAACCCCAACGCCGGGTCGGGGCTGGGCCTGTCCATCAGTCATTCGCTGACCCAGTTGATGAACGGCAGCCTGCAAGTCCAGAGCGAACTTGGCGTAGGTACCCGCATGACCTTCAAGGCCTGTTTTCAGCGCGTTGCCGACGAGCGCAGCAGCGCCACCGACAGCGCGGAACAAGCGGTGCTCAACAGCACCGACCAGCCCCTGTGCGTGTTGATCGTCGAAGACCACCTGCCCAGCCAGTACCTGCTCAACCAGCAGATCAACTACCTGGGACACGAGGCCCTGATCGCCTACAACGGCCTGGAAGGCCTGGCCATGTGGCAGGAGCATGACGTGGATATCATCATCACCGACTGCAACATGCCGCAGATGAGCGGCCATGAGATGAGCCAGGCGATCCGGCGCATGGAGGGCCAGATGGGGGTGCGCCCCTGCACCATCATCGGCCTGACCGCCAGCGCCCAGCTTGAGGAACTGGAGCGCTGCCTGGCTTCGGGCATGGACAGTGCCCTGGCCAAGCCGATCAGCCTTGCCGGGCTGAACCGCCTGATCCCCAAGCTGAGCCTGACGCCCCCCAGGCGCAGAGCGCGGTGCCGTCGTTGAACGGCGACATCCACGCCGCTCTGGCCGAGCACGTGATCAACAGCAACAACGAGGAACTGCAGGCCTTGAGCAAGGCCCTGGCCAGTGGCAATCGCCAGGCCCTGAAAGCCATCGCCCACAAGCTCAAGGGCACGGCCTACCTGCTCAATACCCAAGGTTTGCTGGAGCTGTGCGTCAGCCTGGAAGAGCTGGTGGCCGAGGCGGCCCAGGAGCAGCAATTGTCCAGCGCCGTGGCCCGGCTGGATCAGGCCCTGCGCGACCTCAACCAGTCATTGCAAGTGTACTGAGGGCTTGCCCGCAAGGCCCGGGCGCACGCCCTAGCGACGCGCCACGGCACTGCGTTTCAAGGTCTGGCTCGGCAGCTCCTTGAACAGCGCCCGGTAACTGCTGGAAAACCGCCCCAGGTGCCAGAACGACCAGTGCATCGCCACCTCGGCCACCGTGGTCTCAGTCGGCCCTCGGCTGAGCAGTTCGCGGTGCGCGCTGTTGAGCCGGCGCAGGCGCAGCCATTGGCTGGGGGCCATCCCGGTAAAGGCCTTGAACGCACTCTGCAACTGGCGCAGGGACACTCCGGCTACCTGGGACAGCTCCAGCAGGTTGAGGGTTTCCTCGGGCACGTCGGCGGCCCACTGCGCTACCCGTTGCATGATCCCCCGCTCCTCGCTGCGCCGTTGCAGGCCGCCGCGGTCCAGGCGCACGCAGGCGTTGTCGAGGATGTACAGGCAGTCCTCCAGGAGTTGCTGGGTCAGGGCTTCGCGGCTGGGCGGGTCGAGGGTCTGGGACAGGCGGGTCAGGGTCGAACTCAGCCAGCGGCAGAACAAGGCGTTCTGCTGGCTGTTGAGGGGCGCCATGAACAGCCCGTCGAGGCGCTCCACACCCAGGCCGTGGCCGCGGACGAACTCGGGGCCGAACACCACCGCCACTTCCTGGTAGTTCTCCGGGGTGATCCAGATGTTGCGGCTCTCGCCGTTGAGCACGTACAGCGCGTTGTCGCTGCGGTCGAAACAGAACGCCAGGGCGCCTTGGGGGGCACTGAAATTCTGCTCGACCCGGGTGTTCATGCATTCCTCGTAGATCTCCACGCCCTGCAGGTCGAGGTAACGCACCAGACCGTTGAAATGCCCGGGGGACATCTGCTGGTAGTGCTGGACCCAACCCGGGGTGGCACGGATCTGATCGGCGACATCGAAGGTGTTGAAGGCTTGAACCTGAAGCGGATTGGACGCTGTCATCGGGGGACCTTGCGCACTCTTTTGGTGCGCTTTGGTGCTGCTTAAAGTGGATAGATGGAACAACAAGGCTCGCCCAAGATAGTCGCCAATGCGCCGCAGGGGAAGCCTTGCCGGGATACTCCCGCTCACCTCGGTGCAGACAAAACCAATCATCGAGGTCTTTATGAACGCCCCTTTCGATCAGCTTTCCTCCTGGCTGAAAGATCACAAGATTACCGAAGTAGAGTGCGTGGTCAGCGACCTGACCGGCATTGCCCGCGGCAAGATCGCGCCCACCAACAAGTTCCTACATGAGCGAGGCATGCGCCTGCCGGAAAGTGTCCTGCTGCAAACGGTAACCGGGGATTTTGTCGACGACGACCTGTACTACGAACTGCTGGACCCGGCCGATATCGACATGGTCTGCCGCCCCGACTCGTCATCGATCTACCTGGTGCCCTGGGCCATCGAACCCACCGCCATCGTCATCCACGACACCTTCGACAAATTCGGCAACCCCATCGAACTGTCGCCGCGCAACGTGTTGAAGAAAGTGCTGCAGCTGTACACCGACAAGGGCTGGAAGCCGATCGTCGCCCCGGAAATGGAGTTCTACCTGACCCAGCGCTGCGAAGACCCGGACCTGCCGCTCAAGGCTCCCCTGGGCCGCTCCGGCCGAGCGGAAAGCGGTCGCCAGTCGTTCTCCATCGATGCCGCCAACGAATTCGACCCGCTGTTCGAAGATGTCTACGACTGGTGCGAAGCCCAGGGCCTGGACCTGGACACGCTGATCCACGAAGACGGCCCGGCGCAGATGGAAATCAACTTCCGCCACGGCGACGCCCTGGACCTGGCGGACCAGATCACCGTGTTCAAGCGCACCCTGCGCGAGGCGGCGCTCAAGCACAACGTCACCGCCACCTTCATGGCCAAGCCGGTGGCCGACGAGCCCGGCAGCGCCATGCACCTGCACCAGAGCGTGGTGGACATCGACACCGGCAAGCCGATCTTCGTCGATGCCAACGGTGAGAAAAGCAAGCTGTTCCTGCACCACATCGGCGGCCTGCAGAAGTACATCCCCAAATTGCTGCCGATGTTCGCCCCCAACGTCAACTCGTTCCGCCGCTTCCTGCCGGACACCTCGGCCCCGGTGAACGTCGAATGGGGTGAGGAAAACCGCACCGTGGGCCTGCGGGTTCCGACCGCAAGCCCCGACGCCATGCGCGTGGAAAACCGCCTGCCCGGCGCCGACGCCAACCCCTACCTGGCCATTGCCGCCAGCCTGCTGTGCGGCTACCTGGGCATGGTCGAGGGCATCGAGCCCAGCGCCGCGGTGGAAGGCCGGGCCTACGAGCGGCGCAACCTGCGCCTGCCGATCACCATCGAGGACGCCCTGGCACACATGGAGGACTGCCCGACCATCGAGCAGTACCTGGGGCGCAAGTTCGTGCGCGGCTACGTGGCGGTCAAGCGTGCCGAACACGAGAACTTCAAGCGCGTGATCAGCTCCTGGGAACGCGAGTTCCTGCTGCTCAGCGTCTGACAACCCGCATTCTGCAATCAACAAAAACAACCCGAAGAGGTGTCGATATGCGTCTTTTGAAAGCAGTGGTCCCGGCAGCATTGGCGGTCTTGTGCAGCACCGCCGTCCAGGCACAACCCAGTGTCAGCGTGTACAACTGGACCGACTACATCGGCCAGACCACCCTCGCCGACTTCCAGGGCAAGACCGGGGTCAAGGTGATCTACGACGTCTTCGACTCCAACGAAACCCTGGAGGGCAAACTGCTGGCCGGGCGCACCGGCTACGACGTGGTAGTGCCCTCCAACCACTTCCTGGCGCGCCAGGTGAAGGCCGGCGCGTTCCTCAAGCTCGACCGCTCGCAGTTGCCCAACTGGAAGAACCTGGACCCCAAGCTGCTGGCCCTGCTGGAGCAGAACGACCCCGGCAACCAGTACTCGGTGCCCTACCTCTGGGGCACCAACGGCATCGGCTACAACGTCGACAAGGTCAAGCAGGTACTGGGCATCGACCACATCGACTCCTGGGCGGTGCTGCTGGAGCCTGAGAACCTCAAGAAGCTGCAGCAGTGCGGGGTGTCGATGATGGACTCGCCGGATGAAGTGTTCCCGGCGGTGCTCAACTACCTGGGCCTGGACCCGCGCAGCGAGAACCCCGAGGACTACAAGAAGGCCGAGGCCAAGCTGCTGACCCTGCGCCCCTACATCACCTACTTCCACTCCTCCAAGTACGTTTCGGACCTGGCCAACGGTGATATCTGCATCGCCTTCGGTTACTCCGGAGACGTGTTCCAGGCCGCCAACCGGGCCAAGGAAGCCAAGAACGGGGTGAACATCGCCTATTCGATTCCCAAGGAAGGCAGCAACCTGTGGTTCGACCTGCTGGCGATTCCCGCCGATGCCGGCAACGTCAAGGAAGCCCACGCCTTCATCAACTACCTGCTGGACCCGCAAGTGATCGCCAAGGTCAGCGCCTATGTCGGCTACGCCAACCCCAACCCGGCTTCCCAGCAGTACATGGAGGCCGACCTGGTGAACAACCCCGAGGTCTATCCACCTCAGGCCGTGCTCGACAAGCTGTACATCTCCACCACCCAGTCGCCGGCCATCATGCGCTTGATGACCCGCTCCTGGAGCAAAGTGAAGTCCAACAAATGATTCAGCCAAACCTTTCGGGCAGCGCCAACGGGCATGCCCGCTCCTACTACGCCGCCTCGGCCGGCAGCCTGCCCGGCTACCCATCGCTGGAGGGCCAACCGAGCGCCGACGTCTGCGTGATCGGCGGCGGTTTCACCGGGGTCAACACCGCCATCGAGCTGGCCCGGCGCGGGCTCTCGGTGATCCTCCTGGAAGCCCGGCGCATCGGCTGGGGCGCCAGCGGGCGCAACGGCGGCCAACTGATCCGCGGCATTGGCCACGAGGTCACAGGCTTTGCCCGCTACGTCGGCCAGGAAGGGGTGAAATACCTCGAGCAGGCCGGCATCGACTCGGTGGAGGTGGTACGCCAGCGCATCAGCGAACATGCCATCGACTGCGACCTGCGCTGGGGCTTCTGTGAGCTGGCCAACACCCCGGCCCAGTTCGCCGCCTTCCAGGCCGAGCAGGACAGCCTGGTCAGGCTGGGCTACCGCCACCCCACTCGGCTGGTGGCGCCCCAGGACATGCAGCAGGTGGTGGCCTCCTCGGCGTATGCCGGGGGCTGGTGGACATGGGCTCTGGGCACTTGCACCCGCTCAAGCTGGTGCTGGGCGAAGCGCGGCTGGCAGCGTCCCTGGGGGTGAGGATCTTCGAGCAGAGCCCGGTGCTGGAACTGACCCACGGCGACAGTGTGAAAGTGCGCTGCGCGACCGGCACCGTCACTGCCGGGCACCTGGTGCTGGCCTGCAATGCCCACCTGGAAGACCTCGAGCCGCGGCTCAGTGGCAAGGTGCTGCCGGCGGGCAGCTACATCATCACCACCGAGCCGCTGGCCGAGGCCCGGGCCAGGCAACTGATCCCGGACAACCTGGCGCTGTGCGACCAGAAAGTCGGCCTGGACTACTACCGCCTGACCGCGGACCGGCGCTTGCTGTTCGGCGGTGCCTGCCACTATTCGGGGCGTGATCCGGCGGATATTGCCGGCTACATGCGACCCAAGATGCTCAAGGTCTTCCCGCAGTTGCAGGATGTGGCGATCGACTTCCAGTGGGGCGGCAAGATCGGCATCACCGCCAATCGCTTCCCCCAGGTCGGGCGCCTGTCGCAGTACCCCAATGTGTACTACGCCCAGGGCTATTCCGGGCATGGCCTAAACGTCACCCACTGGACTGCGCGGCTACTGGCCGAAGCCATCCATGCCGGCCACAGTCGCGGCCTGGACGTGTTCAGCGGCGTGCCGCACATGACCTTCCCCGGCGGCCCGGCCCTGCGGGCACCACTGCTGGCCCTGGGCATGCTCTGGCACCGGATGCGGGAAATGCTCGGTTGATCGGCCCCCTTCGCTGGCACCACCCGGCCTCGTAGCATCCGGCTTGCCGGCGAACACCTTGCGCCGCACCTGCTGGCGTGTTCGCTGGCACGCCAGCTCCTGCGGGGCGGCGGGTTCCCTAGGTGAACCGGCGCTGCAGGAAATCCAGCAACAGGGCATTGACCTGCTGCGGCCGTTCGTTCTGGATCCAGTGCCCGCAGTCCGCCAGCAGGTGCTGCTCAAGGTCCGCCACCTTGCCCGGCATGCGCTTGAGGGTATGGGCTTCCAGTACACCCACCGGGTCCTGGTCGCCCAGCAGGAACAAGGTCGGTTGCTGGACCTGGGCATCGGCCAGGAACTCGGTGCGCTTCCAGGTCCGCTCGAAATTGCGGTACCAGTTCAGGGCACCGCGAAAGCCGCGCCCGGCAAAGGTCTGGCGATAGGCCTGGAAATCCTCCTCGCTGCACCACTGCGGCAACCCTGCGGGCACCGTCACCCCGTCGAACAAGCGGGCATCGGCCGGCTTGGGTTGCAGCAATGCACCGACATTGCCCATGAACAGGCGCAGGCTGGCGTCTATATCGGCGTCCAGTTCCGCCTCGGCCACTCCCGGCTGCTGGAAGTAGAGGATGTAGTTGAAATGCTCGCCGTGCACCTGGCGCATGATCTCGCTGGCCGGGCGTTTCGGCCGCCCGGCAAAGGGCACCGACAGGGTCACCAGCGCCGCCACCCGCTGCGGCTCCAGCAGCGCCAGGTGCCAGGCCACGGGGGCGCCCCAGTCGTGGCCGACGATGCACACCCGCTGCTGGCCGAAGGCGTGCATGGCCTGCTGGATATCGGCGCACAGGGTCAGCAGGTCGTAGGCCTGCACCGCCTCGGGAGCCGAGCTGCGGCCATAGCCACGCATTTCCGGGACGAACACCCGGAACCCCGCTGCCACCAGGGCCGGCACTTGATGGCGCCAGGAATGCCAGCACTCGGGAAAACCGTGCAGCAGCCATACCGGCTGCCCGTGTTCCGGGCCGCTGACCCGCACACTGAGCTCGATGCCGTTGACGGCCAGAACATGCTGTTGGGAGGAACTCATGGCGAATGCTCCAAGGCAGATGCAAGGAGCAGAACCTAGCAGATGTGGGCACCTGCCCCGAGAATCATTGACGCTCCGAATGATCCTGCTGCGCTGTCGGGGCCGGGCGGCTCAGCCGGGAATCAGCCGGCCAGGGAATGGGATTGCTGACGGATCAGGCGCTGGGTATCGAGGACTTTCTCCAGGGCCTGCTCGGAATCGGGGTCCTGCATGGGGGCGCGAATCGCCGCCGACACCAGGCTGATGAGCTTGGCCATGACTTCAGCATCGGTGGCCGGGCGTCCAAGGCTCATGGCCTGCATCAGCAGGCGCAGCTCGGTGCCGGCCATGACGCCGGAAATAGCCTTGAGGGCAAATTGCAGGCGCACCCCCAGCTCGTTGCGCGGCAGGTCCGGCAAAGCCAGGGCAAAGGCCTTGAAGAAGCGCTCGAACACCGGCTGGTAATGCTCCTTGAGGTATTCCTGGATAAAGGGCGAAGTATCGCTGTAGACCCGGCCAAGGAAGCGGATGAACGAGCGCCCTTCCACGCCGCCACTCTCGTCGCTGCGCTCGAGGCCCATGGCCGGGGCGAACAGCACCCCCAGCAGGGTTTCGCAGTCCAGCGGGCCCTCGGCCTGTTCCTCGCACTTGGCCAGCAGTTCCAGGCGCTGATCATTGAGTGGCCCCAGGCGCTGCATCAACAGGGCCTTCATCAGCGAATCCTTGTCGCCGAAGTGGTAGTTCACCGCCGCCAGGTTGACCTTGGCCCGCTCGGTGATCTGGCGCAGCAGCACCGCGTCGTAGCCGTACTTGATAAATAATGCCTCGGTCGCTTCCAGCAGTCGGGTCTTGGTGACATTGGGGGCACTGAGTTTCTTGGCGACCATGGAGGACTAACCTTTGCTGGGATGAAAAACTGACCGTTCGAACAGTGTTTAAAAAAAAAATTTGATTTTTTATACCTGCGAGAAGCCCTAAAAGCAAGCGCCCGAGGGACCGTCACGGTGGCCACCGGCCTTTTTGTGACCCACGGGTTTCTCCGCAAAAAAACCTGGAAAAAGCCCTCAATTACCCGGTTCAGACGGCTGGCGTGGCAGGATGAACGCAGTTACTATTCAAACAATGTTTTTAAAATAATAAATAAAACCAGAGCTTGGCCCTGCCCCTGAATACCCCTGTTGCGTGATCCCTGCGCCCCGTGGTTGTTCAAGCAGCCAGTCGAGCCAGCCGGCGCGGTAAGCGATGACAGAGACGATAATCGAGCAAGGTTTTATCTCCCTGCAGGGCATAGGCAAGAGCTATCGGCTGGCGGAGCAACCGCTCCACATTCTCAAGAACGTCTCCCTTTGCATCGAGGCCGGTGAAAGCTGCGCCATCCTGGGTGCCTCCGGTTCCGGCAAAAGCACCCTGCTGAACATTCTCGGCCTGCTGGATCTGCCCGACAGCGGCGACTATCACTTTGCCGGCCACGATATCTTCCGCGCCAGCCCCGACCAGTTGGCGGCGATCCGCAACCAGCAGATCGGCTTCGTGTTCCAGAGCTTCAACCTGCTGCCGCGTCTCAGCGCCCTGGACAACGTCGCCCTGCCCCTGAGCTACCGCGGCGTGGCCCGGCGTGATTCCCTGGAGCGGGCCATGCACATGCTCGACCAGGTAGGCCTCGGGCAACGCGCCGACCACCGCCCGGCGGACCTTTCCGGCGGCCAGCGCCAGCGGGTGGCGATCGCCCGGGCCCTGGTGGGCGAACCCTCGGTGATCCTCGCCGACGAACCCACCGGCAACCTCGACAGCCACACCGCCCAGGACATCATGGACCTGCTGCTGGCGCTGAACCGCGAGCGTCGGGTGACCCTGATCATCGTCACCCACGACCCCAATATCGCCCAGCGCCTGGAACGGCAGATCCGTGTCACCAATGGCGTGGTGCAGGAGGTCTGCCCGGCATGAGCCTCAAGGTCGAGCAAAGCGCCAGCCAGCTGCTGCACGAAGCCTTCGTCAGCCTGCGCACCCTGGGCAAGCGTTCGATCCTGGCCCTGCTGGGCATCGTCATCGGCAGTTCCTCGGTGGTGGCACTGATCAACATCGGCCACAACGCCGCCGAGGACGCCGCGGCGATCTTCCAGAACATGGGCACCGACACCCTGGTGGCCCGCTTTCCCGCCAGCGCCGACAGCCGCACGCCGCTGCCCGCGGCCCTGGACACCCGGGCGCTGAGCCAGGCGGTGCCTAGCCTGGTCAACATTGCCCCGACGGTGTTGCTCAGCGCCACGCTTATTCGCAATGGCCGCTCCGCCAACGCCAGCGTGGTGGGCGCGACCGCCGAGCTGGCGCCGGCCATGCGTCTGCAGTTGCGTGAGGGGCGCTTTCTCTCGGACTTCGATCAGAACGAAATCTATGCGGTGATCGGCCATCAGGTGGCTCAGACCCTGGGCGCCGCCGGGGCCCCGCTGCAACTGGGGGACCGGGTGCGGATCAACGACTACCTGTTCCTGGTCATCGGTATCCTGCAGAACCAGCCCAGCGCGGTGCTGGTGCCAATCCAGGCCAATGACTCGGTGTTCCTGCCCCAGGGCAGCATGCGGCGGATTTTCCCTTCGCCACAGATCGACAACGTGGTGACCCGGGTCGCCGGTGGCCAGAACATGGAGCAGGTCGCCGCGGCCATGACCCAGGCCTTGAAAAAGATCCTGCGCGGACGTGAGGTGGAAGTGCAGGTCCCGCAGCAGATCATCGACGGCATGACCCGGCAGAGCCGCACCTTTGGCTACCTGCTGATGGCCCTGGGCGGCATTTCCCTGGTGGGGGGTGGCGTGGGGGTGATGAACGTGATGCTGATGAATGTCTCGGAGCGCCGCCGCGAGATCGGCATCCGCATGGCCCTGGGCGCCCGGCAAAAGGACATCCGCAACCTGTTCCTGCTGGAGGCGGTTAGCCTGACCGCAGTCGGCGCCCTGTCGGGGGCGATACTGGGCGTCGCCTCGGCCTTTATCTACGCCCGGATGTCCGGCTGGCACTTCTCCCTGGCGGGAGCCGCACTGCCGCTGGGGATCGGGAGCACCCTGCTGGTGGGCCTGTTTTTCGGCCTGTACCCGGCCATTTCGGCATCCAGACTGCAACCGGTGGAGGCGTTGCGCGATGAATGACTGGCGCCTGCGAACACTCGCCTGCCTGTGCCTTTTGTACTTGCCGGCGCTCAGCGCCGATGAGCGGGTGGATCGCCCCTCCGCTCCCACCATGCGCAGCGACTACTCGCGCAGCGCCCTGCTCAGCCAGCAGGTCACCGACCTGACCCTGGGGGACGCGGTCTACCTGGGCTTGCGCAACAACCGCAGCATCCGCAGTTCGTACCTGCAGCGGGTGGCGCAGAAGTTCGACCTGCGGGTGGCCGAGGATGTGTTCAACCCCAAGCTGCTGATCACCGGCAACTACCGCACCACCCGGGGCAGCAGCGACACCACGCAGAACCTCAACATGGCCCCGGCCACCAGCCTGTTGAGCGAGTACGGCACGCGCCTGAGCATGGCCTGGATCCAGGACCTGAACAAAGCCGATCGGGCCGGCCGCCAGCGCAGCGACGGCCTGGACCTGGCGATCATCCAGCCATTGCTGCGCGGCGCCGGCTGGGACGTGACCACCGCGCCGTTGCGCCTGGCGCGCATCACCGAACAAAGCAACCGCCTCAACCTCAAGGCCGGGGTCGCCCAGACCATCACCGCGATCATTACCACCTACCGCGAGCTGCTGCGTTCCCAGGAACAGCTGACCATCGCCCAGGAAGCCCTCAAACGCGCCAATGCCCTGCTGGAAGTCAACCGCGCGCTGATCAGCGCCGGGCGCATGGCCGAGTTCGAGATCGTGCAGACCGAAGCCGACATCGCCAGCCAGGAGCTGGGGGTGGAGGAAGCGCGCAACCAGGTGGACGTCAACCGCCTGTCGCTGCTGCGTCTGCTGGCCCTGGACATGTCCAGCCGGATCCACGCCAGCGAGGCCCTGCAGGCGGCCAAGATCAGCATCGACCAGCGCGAGGCCCTGCGGCTTGCGCAGATCCAGCAGCCCGAATACCTGGCTACCCTGCTGGGCAGCCAGCAGGCCGATCTGAACCTGGTGATCGCCAAGGACCAGTCGCGCTGGGACGTATCCCTGGTGGCCGGGGCCAACCAGACCCGCAGCCGCTATGACAATGACACCAGCAACGGTTCGGACCGGCGCTGGGACAGCTACGCCGGGGTCCAGGTGCAGATTCCCATTGGCGACCTGAGTACCCGCCAGGCCGAGGTCCACGCCCGGGTCAATGTGGAGAACCAGGAAATCCTCCTGGCCGATGCCCGCCAGGTGCTGGAGCGTGACGTCAACAACGTGGTGCGCGACCTGGGCACCCGCTGGCGCCAGTACGAGATTGCCCAGCGCGCCAGCGAACTGTCCAAGCGCAAGCTGGACATCGAACGGGAAAAGCTCAGTGCCGGCCGTTCCAGCAACTTCCAGGTGCTGAGTTTCGAGGGTGACCTGCGCAACGCCGAGAATGCCCGGCTCAATGCGCTGATCGCCTACCTGAACGCCCAGACGCAACTGGACCTGACCCTGGGCATGACTTTGGAGAGCTGGGACATTGCGCTCAATGACTTCTGACAAGCCGCAGGCGAGCAAGCGCCGTCGCCATACCCTGCAAGCGCTGGCCCTGGCCGTCGCCCTCGCCGTGGGCGCCGCTGCCCTGGTCACCCTCCAGTCCCCCGCCAGCACTCCGGCCAGCGAGGCCCGCTGGGTCAGCGTGCAAGGCACGGTACTGACTCACCAGATCGGCCTGGTGGGCAAGATCGAACCCCAAAAGACCGTGGTCCTCACCGCCCCGTTCGAAGGCAATGTGCAGGCCAGCCTGGTGGAACAGGGCCAGCGCGTAGAGGCCGGCCAGGTCCTTTTGCAGATGGACCCGGGGCTGGTGGAGATCCAGTCGCGCGAAGCCCTTTCCACCTTGCTCAAGGCCCGCCGCACCGTCCAGGAGCTGCAGGACTGGAACAACGGCGCCGTGGTCACCCGAGCCCGCCGTACCCTGCGCAACTCGCAGATGTCCCTGGCCAATACCGAACGCAAGCTGCGGGAAAGCCAGAACCTGTTCCAGCGCGGAATCATTCCGCGCAACGAGCTCAACGACCAGGAGCAACAGGCACAGATGCAGCGCCTGGACCTGGCCGCCGCCCAGAGTGAATTGCAGCAGGCGCTGAACCAGGGCACGGGGGAATACCGGCAGATTGCCGAAATGGAGTTGACCAACGCCACGGTCAAGTACGACGCCCTGCGCAAACTGCTGGAGCACAAGAACGTGGTCGCCCCCTTTGCCGGCATCGTGGTGCCGCCACCCAATGGCGGCGCGGGCCCGAACACCGCCGGTGCCGCCAACGGTCCGGTGCAGACCGGTTCACGCCTGAGCCCGGGGCAAGTGCTGTTCGGCCTGGCCAACATCGAACAGCTGAAGATCGTCAGCAAGGTGTCGGAGCTGGACATCAACCAACTGCACCAGGGGCAGCGCGTGGAAATTCTCGGTGACGGCTTTGATGGTGAACGCCTGGAAGGCGTGGTGGATATCGTCAGCAGCCTGGCCCTGCCCAACGAAACCGCAGGTGCCGGAGCGCAATTCCCGGTGACCCTGTCGGTGCCCAAGCTCAGCCGCGAACAACTGCAACGGGTGCGCCTGGGCATGAGCGCGCGGCTGACCATCGTCACCTACCGCAACGACCAGGCCATCGTGCTGCCGCCTGCGGCGATCCAGCGCGACGCCGACGGCATGAGCGTGGAATACCGGGCAACGGCCGATCAACCAGGCCAGCGGGTGCCGGTGACCGTGGGCCAATCGACCCCGGAGGGCGTGGAAGTGTTCGGCCTGCAACCGGGCCAGGTCCGCCTGCCCAACGCCTTGTAGGCGCTGGCTAGCCAGCGAAGGCGCCTTCGGAAACGGCGCAAGGCCCAGGGGCCTCTTCGCCGGCAAGCCGGCTCCTGCGGGTCAGCGCAGGGCGCGGCGCAGGACTTTGCCCACGGTGGTCTTGGGCAGCTCTTGGGTACGGAACTCTACATAGCGCGGCACTTTGTAGCCGGTGAGGTATTCCCGGCAGTGGGCCAGCAACTGGTCCTGGGTCAGCGCCGGGTCCTTGCGCACGACGAAGATCTTCACTTTCTCGCCGGTCACATCATCCTCGACGCCAATCGCCGCCACTTCCGCCACCCCGGGGTGCAAGGCCACCACATCCTCGATCTCGTTGGGGTACACGTTGAAACCGGAGACCAGGATCATGTCCTTCTTGCGGTCCACCAGGCGAATGAAGCCCTGCTCGTTCATCACCCCGACATCCCCGGTGGACAGCCAGCCGTGGCGGTCCAGAACCTTGGCGGTTTCCTCCGGGCGCTGCCAGTAGCCCTTCATCACCTGCGGCCCGCGTACCTGCAGCTCGCCCTCCTCGCCCAGCTCGGCCAGTTGGCCGTCCTCGCGCACGAAGCGCACCCAGGTCGAAGGCAGCGGTACGCCGATGGTCCCGGTGAAATCGCCTTCGCGCATGCGCGCAATGTCGATCGGGCTGATGCTCACCACCGGCGAGCACTCGGTCAGGCCGTAGCCTTCGATGATCGGCACCCCGGTGACTTCCTTCCAGCGCCGGGCCACCGAGGTGTGGGTGGCCATGCCGCCCGCAATCGCCAGCTTCAGGTCGGAGAAATCCCTGCCGCGAAACTCTTCGTTCTCCAGCAGGCCGTTGAACAGGGTGTTGACCCCGACGATGCCGCTGAACTTTTCCTTGCGCAGGATCATCTGCACCCGCTTCACATCCCGCGGGTTGGCGATCAGGATGTTGCGCCCGCCCAGGCACATGAACATCAGGCAGTTCACCGTCAGCGACAGCACGTGGTACAGCGGCAACAGGGTGACGTTGGTTTCCTGCTGGTTCTCGTCCAGCTGGTCACCGACCCAGGCCTTGGCCTGCATCAGGTTGGCGAGGATGTTGCGGTGCGTGAGCATGGCGCCCTTGGCATCGCCCGTGGTGCCGCCGGTGTATTGCAGGAAGGCGATGTCGTCCTGCTTGAGTTCCACCGGGCGGTGCTCCAGCACGCTGGCCAGCTTCATCATCGCCGGAAAGCGGATGGCCCCCGGCAGGTTGAATTTCGGCACCTGCTTTTGCACATGGCGCAAGGCGAAGTTCAGGGCTGCGCCCTTGAAGGTGCCCAGCAGGTCACCGATGGCGGCCACCACGATGTTCTTCAATTGGCTGCCCGGCATCGCCTGTTCCAGGGTGTGGGCGAAATTCTCGAAGATCACCACGGTCTCGGCGCCGCTGTCCTTGAGCAGGTGCCGCAGTTCGTGCGCCGTGTACAGCGGGTTGACGTTGACCACCACGGCCCCCACCAGCAGGGTGCCGAACAGGCAGATCGGGTACTGCAGGCAGTTGGGCATCATCAACGCCACCCGGTCGCCCTTCTTCACTCCCTTGGACTGCAACCAGGCGGCGAAAGCGAATACCCGCTTCTCCCACAGGTCGTAGCCCATCTCGGTGCCGATGCTCACATAGGCCACCCGTTGGCGATACTTGTCCACGTGTTCGAGGAACACTTCCCGCAGCGACGGGTAACGGTCGATCTCGGCTTCGATATCGCTGGGCACTCCCGGCAGGTAAGCGTTCAGCCAGATACGCTCGACGGGTTGCAGGCTCACGACACTCATTGGCAGTCTCCTTGTTATTTTATTTTTCGACGATGGCGGTTACGCCCAGCCCGCCTGCTGCACAGATGGAAATCAGCCCGCGGCCGCCGCCGCGCTCATGGATCGCCTTGGCCAGGGTCGCCAGTTGCCGCCCACCGGTGGCGGCGAACGGATGCCCGCAGCCCAGGGAGCCGCCGTTGACGTTGAGCTTGCTGCGCTCGATGCTGCCCAGCGGTCCGTCTAGGCCGAGCTTGTCCCGGCAGTAATCAGCGTCCTCCCAGGCCTTGAGGGTGCACAGCACCTGGGCGGCAAAGGCTTCGTGGATCTCGTAGAAGTCGAAATCCTCCAGGCTCAGGCCCTCCCGGGCGAGCATGCGCGGCACGGCATAGGCCGGGGCCATCAGCAGCCCTTCACTGCCGTCGACAAAGTTCACCGCGGCGGTTTCCCCGGTACGCAGGTAGGCCAGCACCGGCAGGTTGTTGGCCGCCGCCCAGTCTTCGCTGGCCAGCAGCACCACCGAGGCGCCATCGGTGAGCGGGGTCGAGTTGCCGGCGGTCAGGGTGCCGTTGTGGCGGTCGTAGGCCGGGCCCAGGCCGGCGAGCTTCTCCAGGCTGGCGTCGGCCCGCAGGTTGTTATCGCGTTTCAGGCCGCGGTACGGGGTGATCAGGTCATCGAAGAAGCCGCGCTGGTAGGCCGCATTCAACTGGTGGTGGCTGGTGAGGGCCAGTTCATCCTGGGCCAGGCGCTTGATCTGCCAGCGCTTGGCCATTTCTTCGCAGTGCTCGCCCATGGACAGCCCGGTGCGCGGCTCGCCGTTGCGTGGCAGCAACGGCTTGAAGAGCATCCCCGGGCGCACCTTGAGCAGGCTGCGCAGCTTGTTGCCGGTGCCCTTGGCGCGGTTGGCCTGGAGCAAGGTGCGGCGCAGGCCTTCGTTAATGCCGATGGGCGCGTCGGAGGTGGTGTCGGCGCCCCCGGCAATGCCCACTTCGATCTGCCCCAGGGCGATCTTGTTGGCCACCAGCAGCGCCGCCTCAAGCCCGGTGCCGCAGGCCTGCTGCAGGTCATAGGCCGGGGTCTGCGGCGACAGGGTGGTGGACAAGAGACTTTCCCGGGCCAGGTTGAAATCCCGCGAATGCTTGATCACCGCCCCCGCGGCGAACTCCCCCAGGCGCTGGCCGGACAGGCCGTAGCGATCCACCAGGCCCTGCAACGCCGCCACCAGCAGGTCCTGGTTGCTGTCATTGGCATATACCGTGTTGGAACGGGCGAACGGAATCCGGTTACCGCCCAGGATCGCCACCCGGCGTACCGGCGCCGGATTGAAACTGTACTCAGCCATCAACGAGCTCCCCAGATAAATAGACCGCGCATGTGGGGCTTGTCCCCCGCGTTGTTGCGCACTTCGAACTCATGGCGCGGGCCGTCCGGCAGGCGATTCCACAGGGTCACCGCCGCCGGCAGGAAGATCGGCAGCTTGAACTCGCAGTCCAGTTGGGCCGCCGCCAGTGGATGGGGCGGTTGCTGGGCCGCCAGGGCCCGGCCCAGGGTCCACATGCCGTGGGCAATGGGCCGGCGGAAGCCGAACAGCCGGGCGCCCAGCCATGAGGTATGGATCGGGTTGAAGTCGCCGCTGACCTGGGCAAAGCGGCGGCCCAGATCGCCCCCCAGGCTCCAGCGCTGAGTGCGCACCAAGGCCTGCTCATCCCATTGCAACAAGCCCTCCCAGGGCTCGCCGATGGGCCCGGCTACACCGCGGCGCAGGTACAGGCTGTCGCTTTCCCAGACCAGGCTGCCGCCACTGTGGGCCCGGGTGGCAATCGACAGCGCCTGGCCCTTGGGATGGGCCAACCAACGCTCGGCAAACACCTCCAGGCGCAGGGCCTGGCCCTCCTCCAACCGTTGGTACTGGCGGATGCGGTTGGCCAGGTGGACCATGCCACTGGCCGGATAGGGAAACGTCGGGCGGGTCAGCAGCAACAGATGCAGCGGGAACGCCAGGGTGTGGGGAAACGCCAGCGGCACCCCGTGTTCCCGGCGAAAGCCGCAGGCCTGGGCGTAACGGGCTATTTCGTCGGCCTTGAGCTCTACCGCCGGGCGCACCAGGCGCTCCGTCGGCAGTTGGGGCGCGGCGTCCGGCTTGGGCTTGCGCAGGCTGCGGATGCCGTCGTAAAGCAGCTGCCCCCGGGAGGGCGGCGGCTCGATGATGCGAATTGCGGTATCAGCATTCATGGCTCAGGCCCCCAGCAGGCTTTGCCCGCAGACGCGGACCACCTGTCCATTGATCCCGCCGGAGGCCGGATGGGCCAGCCAGGCGATGGTTTGCGCCACGTCCTCGGCCTGACCGCCCTGGTTCATGGAGTTCATGCGCCGCCCGGCCTCGCGGATCATCAGCGGGATCTTCGCGGTCATCTGGGTTTCGATAAAACCCGGGGCCACGCCATTGACGGTGATCTGCTGGCGCGCCGCCAAAGGGGCGAGGTTCTGCACCAGGCCGATGACCCCGGCCTTGGAGGTGGCGTAGTTGCTCTGCCCGAGGTTGCCGGCGATCCCGGAAATCGACGAGACGCAGACGATGCGCCCGCCGGGATTCAGGCCCTGGCCTTCCAGCAGCGCCTGGCTGAGCAGCAGCGGCGCTTCCAGGTTGACCGCCATGACCTTGCGCCACGCTGCCTCGGTCATCTTCGCCAGGGTCTTGTCCTGGGTGATGCCGGCGTTGTGCACCACGATATCGAAGGCGCCGTGCTCGCCGACGAACTCCAGCAGGCGTTGCCCGGCGTTGGCCGCGGTGATGTCCAGGGCCAGGGCGCTGCCCTTGATCCCGGCAGCCGCCTGCTGCAGCTCGGCCTCGCTCTGGGGAATGTCCAGGCACACCACCTGGGCGCCCTCCCGGGCCAGGACCTTGGCAATGGCCAGGCCGATGCCGCGGCAGGCCCCGGTGACCAGTGCCCGGCGCCCGCCCAGGGGCTGTTGCCAATCGATGTGCCGGGGCACTTCCACCGGTTCGCCGATGCGCACCACCTGCCCCGATACATAGGCCGAGCGGCGCGACAGGAAGAACCGCAGGCTGCTGTCCAGCTCGGCTTCGGCGCCGGGCTCGACGTACAGCAACTGCACCGTGATGGCCCGACGCAGCTCCTTGCCCAGGGAACGCACGAAGCCTTCCAGGGCCCGTTGCGCCACCGCCTGGGCCAGTTCCTTGCAGTGCTCCGGCGGCGTACCCAGCACCAGCACCCGGCCGTGGGCAGTCAGGCGCCGCACATTGGCGTGGAAGAAGCGGTACAGCTCGTCCAGCTGGGCGATGTCGGCCACCCCACTGGCATCGAACACCAGGCCCTGGACCTTCACCGTGGAAGGCGCGGTGATGCTTGCGGCCTGGGCCGCCACGGTGTCGGTAGCGGCGAAGATCCGTTGCAGCTCGCCCAGCAGGCGCCCCTCGGACGCTGCGGCGAGGACCACCGGGTTGAGCAGGTTGCCGCCCTGCCCCTCGCGGTGCCGTTGCAGCGGCACCGGTTGCGGCAGGCCGGTGCGCTGGGCCAGCCAGCGGCCCCAGCCGGAATTGACGAACGAAAGATAACCGTCAGACATAAAGAGATCCCGATCCAATCCTGTAGAGGGTCAATAGGCCGAATCGCTGGCGGCCACTGCGTCTTCGCTGCTGGCCGCGCGTTTGCGCGAGGCCGGCTTGGCGCTTTGCTCGAAGTGCGCCTGACGCTGTTGCAGGGCTTCGAGCAGACCGAAGTCCTGGGGGAAATCGTCGACCTGGATCGCGTGGTCGCCGTATTCCACATAGCGCCCCAGCAGCTCGTCCTCGTCCGGGCTGATCAGTTGCAGCTCCAGGGCCTTGACCCGCCAGATCACGAAGGCCTCGCGGGAGATCGGCAACGGCGCCAGGCTGCCCTGCTTGATCGCCGGCTTGAGCCGCGCCTCGATCAGGTCCACCTGTGGCTGCAGGCGGAACGCCAGTTCGCCATAGGCCAGCTTGTCGATATCCGGCTGCGGGATGTAGGAGTCGGCCAGCAGGCGGTCGCGGGTCGGGCCCGGGGTCTGCACCAGTTCGGCGACTTGCGCCAGCAGGCGGTCCGACGGCTTGCGCTGGGGAATGCCCAGGGGAAAGCTCAAGCCACGGATGATCCGCGCGGCAGCCTTGGACGGATAGTTGTCCAGCACTTCGGCCAGAGCTTCATGGGCCCGCAGCAGGCAGTCCTGGGCGGCCCAGTGCACCAGCGGCAGGTCGGCCTGCGGCCGGCCATCGTCCTCGAAGCGCTTCAACACGCAGGACAGGATGTACAGCTGGGACAGAATGTCCCCCAGGCGCCCGGTGATGCTTTCCTTGCGCTTGAGGGCACCGCCCAGCACGCCCATGGAAATGTCCGAGGCCAGGGCCAGCACCACCGACAGACGCTGGATCTGCCGGTAGTAGCCGGCCAGGGCCTTGTCGGTGTTGCCCGGGGCCTTGATCAGGCGCCCGCCAGTGACCGCGTGCACGGCAGCGCGCACGGTGTTGGCGAAGACGAAGCTGATATGGCCGAACATCGCGCTGTCGAACGCTTCCAGGCCCTTGCGCCCGGTATCCCGGGCCGCTTCCATCTCGCGAAAGACATAGGGATGGCAACGGATCAGCCCCTGACCGTAGATGATCAGGCAGCGGGTCATGATGTTCGCGCCTTCCACGGTGATGGCGATCGGGCTTTGCTGGTAGGCCCGGGCCAGGAAGTTGTTGGGCCCCATGCAGATGCCCTTGCCGGCAACGATGTCCATGCCGTCATTGACCATGGCCCGGGCGCGCTCGGTGACGTGGTACTTGGCGATGGCCGAGATCACCGAGGGCTTCTCGCCGGCATCCAGGGACGCCACCGAGACCTTGCGCACCGCGTCGCAGGCATACAGGTGCCCGGCCATGCGGGCCAGGGGCGCCTGCACCCCTTCGAACTTGCCGATGGGCAGGCCGAACTGCTTGCGCATCGCCGCGTAGGCCGTGGTGCCGCGCACCGCCACCTTGCCCAGGCCGACGTTGGCCGAGGGCAGGGAAATGGCGCGCCCGGCGGCCAGGCATTCCATCAGCATGCGCCAGCCGTTGCCCACCTGGTCGCCACCGCCGATCACCCATTCCAGGGGGATGAACACATCCTTGCCGGTGGTCGGGCCATTCTGGAACACCGCGTTCAGCGGCCAGTGGCGACGCCCGGTATTGACCCCGGGATGAGTAGTGGGAATCAGCGCGCAGGTGATCCCCAGGCTGCCCTTGGTGCCCAGCAGGCCGTCCGGGTCCTCGGCGCGAAAGGCCAGGCCCAGCACCGTGGCGATCGGGCCCAGGGTGATGTAGCGCTTGTCCCAGGTAACCCGGAAGCCCAGCACTTCCTGGCCCTCGAACTGGCCCTTGCAGACCACGCCGGTATCGGGAATGGCCCCGGCGTCGGAGCCGGCATAGGGGCTGGTCAGGGCGAAGCAGGGAATGTCTTCGCCCCGGGCCAGGCGCGGCAGGTAATGCTGGCGCTGGGCCTCGGTACCGTAGTGCAGCAGCAGTTCGGCCGGGCCCAGGGAGTTGGGCACCATCACCGAGATTGCCGCCGCCGAGCAGCGGGTGGAGAGCTTCATCACCACTTGGGAGTGAGCGTAATGGGAGAAGCCTTTGCCGCCGTACTGCTTGGGAATGATCATCCCCAGGAAACCCGCGTCCTTGGTGTATTGCCAGGCCTTGGGCGAGAGGTCCTGCCAGACCTGGGTGGTTTCCCAGTCGTTGGCCATGTCGCACAGGGTTTCCACTTCGTTGTCCATGAACGCCTGCTCTTCGGCGCTCAGGCTGGCCGGCGCGGCGCCTATCAGGCGCGACCAGTCGGGCTTGCCGCTGAACAGCTCGGCATCCCACCAGACCGTGCCGGATTCGATGGCCGCGCGCTCGGTGTCGGACATGGCCGGCATGATCTTGCGGAACATGACCAGGGCACGACGGGTGAGCAAGGCCCGACGCAGCGGCTTGACGCTCAACAGCGCAGCCGGCAGCACCACCAGCAGCGCCGCGAGGCTGATGCCCAGCGAGCCCACCAGGCCCAACCAGTGCCCTGCCCCCAGCCAGACCAGGGCCGAGCCCAGCCACCAGGATGCCGGGGCCTGCCGATAGGCCAGTGCGAACGCAGCGGCGAGTCCCACCAATAACCAGACAATCATGGAATACCTCTCTTGTTCTATGCAGACGACCACTTGGAGCCTGGGCGTTGTGCCGGCCCCTCGAAGATCACCCTACAAAGGAAACTGCCGCGTTTCAAATTTTATTTTTAAATATTGTTTTGAGTGATTTCAGCAACGCACAACGGCCGAACGATGTCAGCCAGGGCTTGGGGAAATGGCAGGTCAAGACGGGTCCTGAGGTGACCCGTCCCGCCGACGGCAGTAGCACAATCCCTTTGTACTGCCGTTATCTCGAGGCGTGGGTAAAGCCTTTACCCTCAGAAGTGATAGGTCGCGGAGAGACTCACCACCTCGCCCTTGGCGTCGACCTTGCCATCCAGGCGCGAGGCACCGAGACGGTCCACGTTCTGGGTCTTGATCTTGGCTTCCTTGACGAATTGCCGGGAATAGGCGCCGTCGATGGTCAGGCCGGGGATCGCCCTGATGTCATAGCCGAAGCCCAGGGAAGTGAACCAGCGATCGTTGTCGGGAATCCGCGGGTCACGTGTGCTGTTACGGGTTGGTGTCTGGTCGTACGCCACACCGGCCCGCAGGGTCAGCTGGTCGGTGAAGCGGTAGTCGCCACCCAGGGAATACATCATGGTGTCTTTGTACTTGTACGGGATGGAGACCAGGGTATTGCCATCGGACTTCAGGGTCAGGTCCTTGAACGACGACCATTGGGTCCACAGCATGCTGGCACCCAGGGTGAAGCGGTCATCGAACACGTGCACCCAGTCCAGCCCGGCGGAGGCTGGAATGTCCAGCTGGGCACTGGCGTTGGCACCATCCGGGTTCAGCTTCAGGCCGGGATAGGCCAGTTCCACCAGGCTTTCACCATTGGGCCCGGCCGGTTGGGTCATGTACTGGCGGCCTACCGCGTCGGCACGCACGTTGTACTTGCCGTCCATCTTGTTCTTGATCTTGGCGTGGTAGTTCAGGCCCAGGGTGTCGCGGTCGGTGGGTTTCCAGACCACGCCGGTGAACCAGCCTACCGAGGTATTGTCCACCTTGACCCGCATCAGGTTCGCCCCGACGCCGGATGGCAGCGGGATCCCGCCCAGGCCGGGAGATACCGCCGCGGCACCGGTCAGGTTGAGGTTCTGGCTGACGAAGCCCTTGCTGTGCTGGACGATGACCCCGGCACCCAGGGAGAAGTCGTCATTGACCTTGAACGACAGCGAGCCGGTCAGGCCCACGGTCTCGATCTTGGTATCCACCGAAAAGTCGCGGATCTTGGAATTGTCGTTGTCCCAGGTGCTGCGCATGCCCATGGGCACGACCTGGCTCAGGCCGAAGGCAAACTGATCGTTGATCGGCATTACCATGAAGCCGGTCGGCAACCAGGCGGTGAAGCCGCCCTGGCCACCATTGCCCTCCAGGGGCACCGGGCCACCGGTGGGGACGCCGGACGCATCCACCGGCAAGGTGGTGGCCGGATTCCCTTGATAATCGTAGGCATCGCCTTTGTATTTCATCTTGATGCGGGCGTAGTCGACCGTCATCTGTGCCACGTTCTGATCGATAAACGCCATGGCCGCCGGGTTGTTGTAAGCCGCGCTGGGGTCGTTCTTGAACAACGAACCACCACCGAAGGCCCGGCCCCATCCGGGAGCGCCGTAGGTAGGCGTGGTGAAGCCGCCTGCCTGAACAGTGCCGATCGCACCAAAGCCCCCCAACAGGGCGAGTGCCACCGCGATCTGCAACTGTTGTTTCTTATTATTCATGCCCCACTCCTTATTATTATCGATAGCAACCGACACTACAGGGCCCTCCTGATCTGCAGATCACCGCCTCTTGCGAGGCGGTGTCCTTCAGCGGGTGATCAGCCCTTGGTTCCAGATAACGCTTAAATCACGCTGACCTGTGGCGACGGCTTGGCGTTCAGCACATCCACGGAGCAGCCACCGCTCAGGGTCTGAGGCGTGCTCAGGCTCAGCGAGTGAGTCACGTTGCTCCAGGCCACGTTGATGGTGGTCGGACCGCAGTTGGTGGCAGGGAAGAAGGAAATGGTGTAACCCACGTTGGTCACGGTACCTGCGGTGGTGCTGGAGGCACTCAGGGTCCATGGCAAGCCAGTGATCTTCGGCAGGTTGCAGAGCGCGTTGCTGCCGCTGACGGTGGCGCCGGTGATGCTGGCCACGCCGCCGGCGATGTTGCCGCTGAAGTTGATGTTGCAGGTCACGGGCTGGTTGAACGAGGACGGCGAGCGCACGGTGATGGTGCCGCCAGGGGTAGTGAACGGACCATCCGGGTTCGCACCATCAATGGCGATGGATGCAGCGCTGGCCATGGAAGCAGCTCCCAAGCAGGCAACGATGGCGGTGGCGGACACGAGAGTTTTGATGCCTTTCATTGTTGTTTTTCCTCACATGTATGGCGATTCATTTCGCCGGGGTAATGGCCTTGAGCGAGACGACACGGAGAACAGCGACCGAGCTTCCCTTTCCAGCCAAATCTTCAATTCGATAAAGGTGTGACGTGCGCGTCAGGGTGCAACCCGGAACGTGGGTGGCATCTGGATCGATACGGTCTTGATGGTGCAGCCACCGTCGAGGCTGACCTGGGCCGCTTCGAGTTTTCCGGTGCTGTTGTTCCAACTGCCTTCGGCGGTGGACGGCCCGCAGTCGCCGCCCACCAGGGGCGCGTGCACGGTGACCTGGATACCCGACATGGCGCCGCTGGTTTCGTCCTTGGCGATCAGCTTCCAGGGCAGGTGCGTGGCTTCCACCTGGCCGCACTTGAGGCCGCCGCTGAAGTCGACTTTCTCGACGCTGGCGAAGCTGCCGTCGGGGCTGACCTTGCCGCTGACCTGGATGGTGCAGTCGGCATTGATGATGCTCTTGGCAAAGCTGATGGGGCCCTTGGCGGTGAACTCGGTATTGGCCGGTTCAATGCGCGCGGCTTCGGCGGCGCCCATCAGGGAGATCCCCACCAGGACCACGAACAACTGGGCAGTGAATAGCGGTGAAATAGACATCCGTGACTTCCTTACAGTTGCTTATTGTTGTTGTCGGTCAACTTGCTTAAGGACTGCCTACTGCGTTGCTCACCCTTCAAGCGGGCACATCACAGGCGAACACGACCGGTTCACCAGCACTTGAAGGGGTGAGCGGTACAACTAAAGAGCGGTGTCTGAATCGGTGTTGCTGAAGCCGTAGCGCTTGAGCAGCTCGTCACGCTTGGCCGGGTGCATGTTGGCCAGGCGTACATCACCCGAGTAGTGCGCCAGCACCCGGTGGTCCATCAGGCGCCGCCAGAGGGCCGGCACATAGGCCCAGACGATCATGGTGGCGTAGCCATAGGGCAGCTGTGGCGACTCGTCGAAGTGACGCAAGGCCTGATACGCACGGGTCGGGTTGGCGTGGTGGTCGGAGTGGCGCTGCAACTGGAACAGGAAGATGTTGGTGACGATCCGGTTGCTGTTCCAGGAGTGGCGCGGCGAGCAGCGTTCATAGCGGCCGTTGGGCTGTTTCTGGCGCAGCAGACCGTAGTGCTCGACGTAGTTGACCACCTCCAGCAGAGAGAAGCCGTAGATCCCCTGGATCACCAGGAAGGGAATCACCGCCGCCCCCAGCCAGGCGATCAGCACGCCCCACAGCACCACGCTGTACAGCCAGGCGCTGAGCACGCCGTTCTTCCAGTGCAGGGTCGGCAGGCCGAGTTTTTCCAGGCGCTGGCTTTCCAGATGCCAGGCCGAACTCAGGCTGAACCACACGGTACGCGGCAGGAAACTCCAGAAGGATTCGCCCAGGCGCGAACTGGCCGGGTCCTCCGGGGTGGCCACCCGCACATGGTGGCCGCGGTTGTGCTCGACGAAGAAGTGCCCGTAGAAGGTCGAAGCCAGGGCCAGCTTGGCCAGGAACTTGGCCATCCCGCGGTTCTTGTGCCCCAGCTCATGAGCGATGTTGATGGCAATGCCGGTGGCCGCGCCAGTGGACATCGCCATGCCCAGGTAGGTGAACCAGCCGATACTGCCGTGCAGTTGCGCACGCTCGGTGAGGAAGGCGGCGAAGCTCGCCAGGCTGCCTTGCAGGTGCAGTTGTTCACTCAGTTGCAGCAGGCCGCCGGCGATGATCCAGTCCACCCCGCTGATGGCCATCCAGGCGGTCACCACCAAAGACAGTACCGATAGCACGGCACAGCTGTAGACGATAAAGCGGTAGTAGGGTTGTTTTTCCAGATCGGGAACGGCGGATTCAGGCGGGTTGCTGGCATCTTCCCCCATCAGGCCGTCAATCAGGGGGATCAGGCCGAAGATCACCAAGACCCCGCTCCACCAGAACACTTGCACCCCGGTGGTGAGGGCGAAGATCCCCGACAGCAGAGGGGTGATCATGGGCAAGGTGCCCAGCCACCACAGGTGACGCTTGCTATCGGTCCAGACGCCGGGTGCCGCCACGGAAACAGTCATGGCAGCCTCCGCAGGATGGCAGTCGAAACAGGTGCTATAAAGGACAGCGCGGCTGCGCTGTGCCGAGCGTGAGGGGATGAAAAAACAAAAGCGTGAAATGGCGTTATTTTCATTATTTTTAATCGCTCAATTGCACTTTCAAAAAAAACATTCAAAACATTTTTTTAAAAAAATAGCTCGGGTTCGTTAGCTCGTCAACTATTTTTTCGGCTTGTTTCGAATGTCGCCCGTGAAGCATTTACAGCTGCTGTCGACGCCGCGGCAGGGGCGCTCGAAACCGCCCCCCACCACGCCCTCAACTTGCTCTTGAAGCCGCGAACGGCGGGTGCAGGATGGTTGCGCTGCGTTGTGGCGCAGCCTGGGAAGCGACGTGCTGGACCATGGCCACCACCCGCTCGACTGCGCTGATGGGCAACATGTGGCCCCGGCCCTGGACGATCTCCAGGGACAGCCCCGGCACCTTGCCGACCATTGACTCACCGTGCCGGCGGTAACTGAGCACCGGGTCCGCCGAGCCATAGATCAGCCCTACCGGCAGCTTCAGGCTGGGGTAATGCTTGACCATGCCCGGCAGCGAACGGTTGACCACGGCGATTTCGCTGGAGGCGTTGTAGAAGCTGTCCGAACGCATCCCCAGCAACCCGCCGCCACGCTCGGCGAAATCCTCGGGCACCGGGTCCGGGGCGAACACCGACTTGACCAGGCCACGGCGCCCGAGCATGGCCATGGGCGCCGCCAGGGTCAGGGACATCCAGCGCCGCAGGAACGCCGGGCGCACTGCCAGGGACAGGAACACCAGCGGCAACATGCGCTGCGGATGGGTCAAGGGGGCCACCAGGATCAGCCCGGACACCGATTGCCGATGGTCCAGGGCCAGGGACAGCGCCACCGCACCGCCCAGGGAATGCCCCAGCACCAGCGGCTGGCCCAGGTCCAGGGTACGAATGAACCTGGCCACCAGGCTGGCCTGGGCCGGTAGGTCTGCCGCGGCGCCCCGGGCCCGGGTGGAATAGCCCGAACCAGGACGATCGATGGTGATCACCCGGAAGCGTTCGCGCAGTTGCGGGGCCAGGGAGTGGGTCAGGTTGCGCCCGCAGCCGGTCAGGCCATGGATCATCAATAGCGCCGGGCCCCTGCCCTCATCGGTGTAGTGAATGCGCTCGCCACCGACCTCGAGAAAGCGTCCGTTGATCGGAACCTGGCTTTCAATCCGGCGGTTGATACGAAAACTCACCACCCAGAGCACCGCACTGACCGCCAGGAATACCGCTGCCGCTACCAGCCACTCCATAACCCGCCCCCTCAGCTTCCCTGCGCCGTTCGCCCGTGATCGGAATGACCTGGCGGTGTGGCGTGTCGCCCTGGCCTGGTGCCGCCTGTGACGCCTCACCCATGGCCTGGATGAGCCCCGCAAAATCCACAGGCGACCAGCGCAGGTGACATTTTCAGGTAATTTATTTAAATTAATTTTTAAAACATTATTTTAAATTGTGCAATCCTGAGTTTTCACCCACTGACGAAAGTCACCCAGCAGCATCATTACAATCGAGGTACACACCATGAATGCGTACTCGCCACCCGACGACCCCGAGGTCGTTGACATCGCCATCATCGGCGCCGGCTTCGCAGGGCTGTGCATGGCGATCAAGCTCAAGCAAGCGGGGATAGAGGATTTCTTCGTCGCCGAACACGCCGCGTCCCTGGGGGGCACCTGGCGCGACAATCACTACCCCGGCTGCGCCTGCGACGTGCAATCCCACGTTTATTCCTTCTCTTTTGCGCCCAACCCGAACTGGACCCGGCAGTTCGCGCCCCAGCCGGAAATCCGCGAATACCTGGAAAACTGCGCCCGGGATTTCGCCCTGGCGCCCTACCTGCACTTCAACATGGGCCTGCAACAGGCGGTCTTCGATGAAGCCCGGGAGCGCTGGCACCTGCGCTTCAGCAATGGTCGGGAAGTCAGTGCGCGGGTACTGATCTCCGGCATGGGTGGCCTGTCGCGCCCGGCGATCCCGGACATCCCCGGGCTCGACACCTTCACCGGCAAGCGGTTTCACTCCCAGCAGTGGGATCACCGCTACGCCCTGCAAGGCAAGCGGGTGGCGGTGATCGGCACCGGCGCCAGCGCCATCCAGTTCGTGCCGAAAATCGCCCCGCGGGTGGCTCAGCTCAAGCTGTTCCAGCGCACCCCGCCGTGGATCATGCCCAAGCCCGACCGCGAGCTCAGCGCGGTGGAACGCTGGGCCTTCAAGCACCTGCCCTTCACCCAGCGGCTGGTGCGCTCGGCGCTGTACTGGACCCTGGAAAGCCGGGTGATCGCCTTCGCCCGCCGGCCCAGGCTGATGAAGGTGGTGCAGCGCGTGGCCCTGCGCCATCTGCGCAAACAGGTACCCGACCCGGTGCTGCGCCAGCGCCTGACCCCGGACTACACCATCGGCTGCAAGCGCATCCTGATCTCCAACGACTACTACCCGGCCCTGACCCGGGGCAACGTGCGGCTGATCACTGATGACATCCAGCGCATCGACGGCGACGCGGTGATCACTGCAGACGGCAGCCGCCACCCCGTGGACTGCATCATCTTCGGCACCGGTTTCCAGGCCACCGACCCGATCCCCCGAGGCCTGCTGTTCGGCCGCCACGGCCAGGACCTGATGGACAGCTGGGCCCGGGGCGCCCACGCCTACCTGGGCACCTGCCTGCCGGGCTTTCCGAATTTCTTCATGATCGTCGGCCCCAACACCGGCCTGGGGCACAACTCGATGATCCTGATGATCGAGGCCCAGGTGGACTACATCCTCAAGGCCCTGGGCCAGATGCAGCGCGAACGTATCGCCAGCATCGAAGTCCGGCCCCAGGTCGAAAGCCAGTACAACCAGCGCCTGCAGCAGCGCCTGGCCGGGGCCATCTGGTCCACCGGCGGCTGCCGCAGCTGGTACCTGGACCCGCGCAGCGGGCAGAACACCACCCTCTGGCCGGGCTCCACCTGGAGCTTCAAGAAGACCTTGCAGCACTTCGAACTGCAGGACTACCAGGCCAGCCACCTGCCCCACGCCCAGCCCGCCGCCGCACCGGCCGCCGCGCGCCCCCTGCACCTTGAAGAGGCCGCTCTCAATGAAAAACTTTAACGGTAAAGTCGCCGCCATCACCGGCGCCGCCTCCGGCATGGGCCGCGCCCTGGCCGTCGCCCTGGCCCGTGAGGGCTGTCACCTGGCCCTGGCCGACAAGAACCCCCAGGGCCTGGCACAGACCGTGGCCCAGGCCCGGGCCGCGACCCTGTTGCCGCTGCGCATCAGCAGCCAGGAACTGGACGTCGGCGACCGCGAGGCGATGTTCGCCTGGGCCGCCGCCAGCGCCGCCGAACACGGCCAGATCAACCTGATCTTCAACAACGCCGGGGTGGCGCTGTCGAGCACCGTGGAAGGTTCGAGCCTGGCGGACCTGGAGTGGATAGTGGACGTCAACTTCTGGGGCGTGGTCCACGGCACCCAGGCCTTCCTGCCCTACCTCAGGCAATCCGGCGACGGCCATATCATCAACACCTCCAGCGTCTTCGGGCTGTTCTCCCAGCCTGGCATGAGCGGCTACAACGCCACCAAGTTCGCCGTGCGCGGCTTTACCGAATCCCTGCGCCAGGAGCTGGACCTGCAAGGCCACGGGGTCTCCGCCACCTGCGTGCATCCGGGGGCATCCGCACGGATATCGCCCGCACCAGCCGCATCAGCGACAACGTCAAGGGTTTCCTGATCGACAACGAGCAGCAGGCACGGGACGACTTCGAAAAACTCTTCATCACCTCCGCCGAAACCGCCGCCAAGGTGATCCTGCTGGGGGTGCGCAAGAACAAGCGCCGGGTGCTGATCGGCCGCGACGCGCACTTGCTCGACCTGTTCATCCGCTTGCTGCCCAGCGCCTACCAGGCCCTGGTGGTGTGGGCCAGCCGGCGCATGGCGCCCAAGCCGGGCAAGACGCGGCCGGCGGTCTACGAGCCCCAGGACGAACGCGGCCTGTAGCGCCGCCCACCCTTTTTCATGTCTAGAGGAGCGACAGCCATGCTGCCCATCCGCCGCGACATCAAGGTCGAACTGCCTGCCGAACGCGCCTGCGACTGGCACGAGCAAGGCAGCCACGTGACCCACTTCTTCAATGCGTTGTCCCTGCTGTTTCCTTCCGGCGAGCTGTTCTTCATGGACAGCGTGCGCCACTACCGCGAACAGATTCACGACCCCGAGCTCAAGCGCCAGATCCAGGGTTTCATCGGCCAGGAAGCCATGCACAGCCGCGAGCACCTGCGCTACAACGACCTGCTGCAGGACGCCGGGCTGCCGGCCCATCTGCTGGACCGGCGGTTGCGCTTCTTCCTCGATTTCCAGAAGAAGCACTTCCCGCCGGCCTTCAACCTCGCGATCACCGTAGCCCTGGAACACTACACGGCAATCCTCGCCGACCTGCTGCTGCGCGACCCCAGCCGCTTCGGCAATTCGGTGGCGGGCTACCGGCAGATGTGGCTGTGGCACGCCCTCGAGGAAACCGAGCACAAGGCCGTGTCCTACGACGTCTGGAACAGCGTGATCAAGCCCGGGCCCAAGCGTTACCTGATCCGCACCGGGAGCATGCTGTTCACCACCCTGGGCTTCTGGCTGGTGGTGTTCGACTTCCATGTGCGCATGCTGATCGCCGACCGCCGTCGCGGCGGCCACTGGCGCGGGTTGTGGCAGGTGGTCAAGTACCTCTACGGCCCCAAGGGGGTGTTCCCGCGGATCGCCCTGCCCTGGCTGCAGTTCTTCAAGCCGGGCTTTCACCCCTGGAACCACGACAACCGCGAGCAACTGCAACGCATCGACGGCCTGGTGCAGGACATCGAACGCACCCGCGCCGCCGCGGCCAAGTGACAAATGCCGGCACGGCGCAACAGCGGCGTGCCGGCATCCCCTGGCGGGCTGCTAACCTGCAACGCACCCTTAGGTGCTGCGAGCCCGCGCGATGATCCTGATTCTGCTGCCCCACGCCGACTACGACCCCAGCGAAAGCAGCCTGCCCTGGCAGGCTGCCCGGGACGCCGGTTTTGCCGCGCAGTTCGCCACCCCCCTGGGGATGCCGGCCTACGCCGATTCGCGCCTGGTGAGCCTGGGGTTCGGCCCGCTCAACCCGTTGTTGATGACCCCGGCGGCCGACCTGGCCCGCTACCACGCCATGACCCGCGACCCGGCCTTTTGCAGCCCTCTGCCCTATGCCGGGGTCGACCCGGCGGCCTACGAGGGCTTGCTGATTCCCGGCGGCCACGCCCGGGGCATGCGCAGCCTGTTGGAATCCGAGGAGGTGCGGCGGATCATCCTGGCCTTCTTCCAGGCCGACAAACCCGTGGCCGCGGTGTGCCACGGCCCCCTGGCCCTGGCGCGCTGCATCGATCCGGCCAGCGGGCGCTCGGTGCTCCATGGGCGCAAGGTCACCGCCCTGCTGGCCGGCCCCATGGAATTGGCGGCCTGGCTGGTCACCGCGCCGTGGCTGGGGCGCTACTACCGCACCTACGACCACAGCGTCGAAGAAGAGATCAAGGCGGCCCTGGCCAGCCCGGCGGATTTTCTGCCCGGGCCCTGGCTGCCCCGCCGGGATTCGGCAGAGCACCCCGAGCGCGGTTTTGTGGTCCGCGACCGCAATCTATTGACCGCACGCTGGCCCGGGGACTGCCACCGCTTCGCCAATGAATGGGCGAGCCTGCTGCAACAGGCTCGCGACGCCCAACCTCAGGCGCAGCAGGCAGAGCGCTGACCCGGCTTGAAGGCATGGCTGCGCGCGCTCCAGACCAGCATCAGGCCCACCAGCGCCAGGGCGGCCATGGCCCAGGGAAAAGACGCCGCACCATAGCGTTGCAAGAGCAGGCCGCCGACCATACCCCCGCAGGCAATGCCCAGGTTGAAGATGGTCACCAGCATCGATTGCGCGACATCCGCCCCCTCCCCGGCCACATCCGCCACGGCGGTCTGGAGCAAGGTCGGGGCGCCACCGAAGGTCAGGCCCCAGGCGCCAATGCCGAGCCAGGCCAGCCAGGGCTGGCTGGCAGCGATCCCCAGCAGCAGGCACGCCAGGGAGAAACCGGCGAGGCTGCACAGCGTCAGCCCGCGCAGCCAGCGGTCGACCCCGAGCCCGGTGAACCAGATCCCCACCAGGGAGGCCAGGCCGAACACCAGCAGCGCCCGGTCGAGAGAGGCCGCCAGGCCCAGGGACGCGAGGAACGGCGCGATATAGGTGTAGAGAATGTTGTGGGCCAGGATCCACACGAAGATCACCAGCAGCGCCTGGGGCAGGCCCCGGGTGAGAAAGATCCGCGCGATCGGCTGGCGCTGGTGGTCCGGCTGGCCGGGGTAGTCCGGCACTGCCAGGCGCACCCAGAACCACAGCAGCAGAGCCAGTAGCGACAGCCCCCAGAAGATCTGCGGCCAATCCATGCGGGTGCCCAGCCAGGCCCCCAGGGGCACCCCCAGGCACAGCGCGATCGGCTGGCCCACGCCCACCACCGCCAGGGCCCGGCCCTGCAACTCGGGCACCACCAGACGCCGGGCATAGCCGGCCAGCAGGCCCCAGACCAGCCCCGCCGCCATGCCCGCGGCAAAGCGCGCGGCCAGGGTCAGCAGATAGTGGGTCGACAACGCGGTCAGGCTGTTGAACAGCAACAGGCCGCCGATGGCCAGCAACAGCAAGGGCCTACGGCGCCAACTGCGAGTGGCGGCGATCAGCGGAATCGCCGCCGCCACCGAGCCCAGGGCATACAGGCTGATCAACTGCCCGGCCATGGCCTCGCTGATGCCCAGGCCCTGGCTGATCTGCGGCAACAGCCCGGCAGGCAGCGTCTCAGTGACGATGGCGATGAAACCGGCCAGGGTAAAGGCCAGCAGGCGCCAGACCGGCAACCTACTGGAGGCGGTCGGCAAAGGTACGCAAATGTTCATGAAAGAATGCTCACACAAGAAAACCAGAAATCACCGCAGGAACCGGCTTGCCGGCGAAAAGGCCCTCAACCCCTGCTCCCGACCCACGGGCGCCTTCGCTGGCAAGCCAGCGCCTGCATCAGCGCTAGAAGAAACCGCTCAGCCGAGGTAGGAGGCCGCCATGTCCTTGTCGCCATGGCCCTGCTCCAGGGCGCGCTGGAAACGCTGGATTCCGGCCTCGGCCAGATCCAGCCGGACCCCGGCTCTGGCGGCCGCCGCTACCATCAATTCGGCGTCTTTCAGGGCGTTGGCCAGGGTAAAGCTCGGGCTGTAGTCGCCACTGAGCATGGCCCGGGTCTTGGCCTGGAAATAGCCGCTGTCCAGGGGCCCGCCGCTGACCAGCTCCACCACCAGCGCCGGGTCCAGCCCCAGCCCCTTGGCCAGGGCCAGGCTTTCCGCGGCGCCGTGGGTCAGGGCCAGCACCCAGCTGTTGAGGGCCAGCTTCAGGCGGCTGCCGGCTCCCGGCTGTTCGGCAACCCAGAGCACACGCTTGGCGATGGCCTCCAGCAGCGGCTGCAACGCCGGCCGATGAGCCTCGGGGCCCGCGCCCAATACCACCAACTGGCCCTGCTCCGCAGGCTGGCGCGTGCCCAGCACCGGGGCATCGTAGAAGACCAGCCCGCCATCCCGGGCAAAGCCTTGCAGTTCGTCGTTGGCCTCGATCCCCACGGTGGCCATCTGCAGCCAGAGCGCCCCAGGCTCGAAACCGTCCCGTGCCTGCTGCATGGCTTGCAGCACGGCGGCGCCGTCCTTGCCCAGGGTGATGATCACTTGCGCCCCGCGTACCGCCTCGGCGGGCTCGGCAAATACCTGGATATCGTCCGCGATCAGCGCCTGGGCCCGTTGCAGCGTGCGGTTCCAGACCCGTACCGCAAAGCCCTTGCGCCGCAGATTGCGCGCCACTGCGGCGCCCATGATGCCGATGCCTAATACCGCAATGGATCCTGGTTGCTTGGCCATCTGTGCCTCTCCCGTGTTGAATTAATTATGGAATGATCATTCCAATAAAAAGCAAAAAAAAGCCCAGCCCTGTAGGAGCTGGCTTGCCAGCGAAGACGCCCTGGAACCTGATGCAGATTGTGAGGGGCCCTTCGCCGGCACGCCGGCTGCTACAGGCTGGCCAGGACCACCTCGACCACATCCAGCAGGCGCTGGCGTCGTTGCTCCGCCAGGCTGCCCTTGGCCAGCACCCGCAAGCCCTGCACGGTGCACACCACAAAGCTGGCCAGGGCCCGGGGATTCTTCTGCGGGTCGATCTCCCCCTGCTCCTGGCCGCGACGCAGCACCTGCTCCAGGGCCGCCTCGATACGCTGGAAATTCTGCGCCACGAGCTGAGCCACCGCCGCGTCCTGCCCGGCCATTTCCAGGGAGGCATTGGCCGCCAGGCAGCCCAGGCGCCGGGTGTCTTCCAGCTCGTTGTCGACGATGCGCATCAGCAATCGCCGGACCAGTTCCCTGGCGGGTGCGTCGGCACCCAGCAGCTCGATATTGGCGCTGGTCATCTGCTGGTAGCGCTTGAGGGCACAGGTGTACAGGCCGTGCTTGCTGTCGAAGGCGTTGTACAGGCTGCTGCGGCTCAGGCCGGTGCCTTCCACCAGGTCCTGAATGGACGTGGCGGCGTAACCGCGCTGCCAGAACACCTGCATGGCCGCATCGGCAATCTGCTCGGGGTCGAACTCCTTGGGACGCACGGCTATTACCTTTCTGGAATGATCGTTCCAAAGACTAAAGATCAAGCCGGCAGGCGTCAACCGGGCCGAGCAAAAAAAGCCCCGGGCCGGTTCTCGGGTCCAGGAAGCGGATCTAGGAAGCGGAAGTCGCCAGGGGCTTGTTCAACTCGCCGATCTTTTCCAGCCGGGCGCGCACGATGTTGCGGCTGATGTTGAGCAGGCGCCCGGTCTGCAACTGGTTGCCATGGCAGTAGCGATAGGCCTCGCGAAAGATCGTTTCCTCGATGTGCTCGTACAGGTCGGGAATGTTCTGCTCGAACAGCGCCTGCAAGGCCCGGCCCAGGTCTGCCGGCGCCTGAGGCCCCGGGACGGCCAGGGGCGCCTGTTCCTGGCGGATGCCGGAGGAGCGCATGTCCACCAGGTGCAGATCCCCCGGTGCCACCCGTTGCTGGCGGCACACCAGCAAGGCGTGGTGGATGGCATTTTCCAGTTCGCGAATGTTGCCCGGCCAGCTGTGCTCCAGCAGCTTGCGTTCAGCCTCTTCGGTCAGCGAGGCACGGTTGTAGCCCAGGCGCTGGCAGTGTTCCTCAAGGAAGAATTCGGCCAGGGGCAGGATGTCCCCCGGGCGCTCGCGCAGCGGCGGCAGGCGGATGGTGGCCACGTGCAGGCGGTAGAACAGGTCTTCACGAAAATGCCCGGCCACCACCGCATCGGCGAGGTTGACGTTGGTGGCCGCCACCAGCCGCACATTGATCGGGATCGGCGTGCGCGAGCCCAGGCGCACCACCTCTCGCTCCTGCAGCACCCGCAGCAGCTTGACCTGCATGTTCAGCGGCAAGTCGCCGATCTCGTCGAGAAACAGCGTGCCGCCGTTGGCCGCTTCGAACCAGCCGGCCTTATGGGTGGTGGCACCGGTAAAGGCGCCTTTCTCATGGCCGAAGAGTTCGCTCTCCACCAGGGTTTCGGCAAAGGCCCCGCAGTTCACCGCGACAAAGGGCTCGCGCCCGCGGCGGCTCAGGTGATGGATGTGGCGCGCCACCAGTTCCTTGCCGGTGCCGGTCTCGCCAATGATCAGGGTATTGGCCTCACTGGGGGCCAGGCGCTCGATGCGACTGAGCAATTCCTGGGAGCGCGGGTCCTTGAACACCAGAACGGTGGCCCGTACCGACTTGGTCAATTCACGGGCGTTTGGATGAGTGATCAGCGACATGGTGCATTCCTGGCAGTAAAAGCGCGGGCTCAATAGTGCACGAAGATATTTAGACTAAATAATTATTAATTAATCTTTAGATATTCCTTTTGCGAATATACCTGGAGGGTGCTCCCCACCTGCTGCTGGAGCAGCAATCGGCCAGCACCTGCCTGTTCGCAGATCAGCAGCGGCGGCTTGGGCCAGGGCCTGTCGATCTGCCTGAAGCCCTTGCCGGGCAAGGCCTGCAGCGCTTTGTAGCGGCCCTGGCATGCAATCTGCTCTATCCCTTCCGACACCAGTACCCACCACCGCCCCTCGTAGGAGCTGGCTTGCCAGCGAAGGCGTCCGCAAGGGCGAGGCAAGGTTCAAGGGCCTCTTCGCCGGCAAGCCGGCTCCTACAGGAAATACCGCGATATCCGGCGCAGGGCTGGCGGGGCTGAGGGCTTATTTTTTGAGGGAGAGTGCAATGCAAGGTTTATGGCGCAATACCCTGGCCGTTATGGCCGGGCTGCTGATCAGTGTCACGGCCCTGGCCAACCCGGCCCCCGAGTCGGTGAAGATTGCCATCGTCGCCTTCACCCAGGGCGGCAAGCCGGTGTTCGGCGGCATCGCCGGGCGGGTGATCGAGGATGGCTGGCTGGAACAGCAACTGAGCCAGCGCGGCATCAAGCTGCAGTGGATCGCCCTGCCCCACGCCGGCGCCGGGCCGCAGATCAACGAGGGCTTCAGCAACAACAGCATCGACTTCGCCGTGCGTGGCGACCTGCCGTCGGTGATCGCCGGCGCCGGCGGCGTGCCGGGCAAGCTGATCGTGCCCGGCGGCAGCGGCAACAATATCTACCTGGTGGTGCCCACCCAGTCCACGGCCAAGAGCATCGAGGACCTCAAGGGCCAGCGCCTGGCCCTGCATCGCGGCCGGCCCTGGGAGTTCGCCTTCAGCAACTTCCTGGCCAGCAAGGGCCTGAAGCTCGACGACTTCAAGATCGCCAACCTCAACCCCCAGGTCGGTGCGGCGGCGGTGTCCGCCGGCAAGGTCGACGCCGCGGTGCTGCTCAGCGAGGCCTATGCCCTGGAAGACAAGGGCGTGGGCCGGATCATCTGGTCCACCAAGCAAGGGGCCAATGACTGGCGCCTGGTCTCCGACCTCTGGGGCACCGACAGTTTCATCGAGCAGCACCCCGAGGTTACCCAACTGCTGGCCACCGCCTGGGTCAAGGCCGCCTGGTGGATTTCCCAGGAACAGAACCAGGACGCCTACTACCAACTGTCCTCCCGCGCCGGCACCGCCGAGAGCGTGCTGCGCCGCGACGACCAGGGCGACCCGGTGGCCTGGAAGGAGCGCTGGGCGCCCAAGAGCGACCAGCAGCTCAAGGCCCACTATCAGGCGCTGAGCGACTACGCCCTGGCCAACCAGCTGATCCGCACGCCCTACGACATCACCCCGGCCCTGGCCACCGGTTTCACCAACCAGGCGCTGATCGATCTGCACCTGAGTGATTACTGGCCCGCTCTGCGCGGCCAGGTCGCCACCCATCCCTGAACCCTGAGCACGAGTCTTCTTGATGAAACTGTCCGCAAAATTCACCTTTGGCCTGAGCCTCCTGGCGCTCTCCCTGTCGGCCCTGGCCGGCCCGACCTACGCGCCCAAGCCCGACCCGTTGCAGGGCGACGGCCGGGTCTCGGCCTTCTATACCTGGCAGGACGCGATCCCCCCGACCCCGGGCAAGCTGCTGCGCAGCGAACCCCTGGAAGCCACCCTGAGCCTGCCCAACGCCGCCAGCGCGCAACGGATTCTCTATAGCTCCACCGACGGCATCGACGGCAAGACCCCGGTGGTGGTCTCCGGCACCTTGTTCCTGCCCAAGGGCAAGGCCCCGGCCGGCGGCTGGCCGGTGGCCTCCTGGGGCCATGGCACGGTGGGCGTGGCGGATGTCTGCGCGCCGTCCTGGCAGGGCCGCTCCTACCGTGATGTGCAGTACCTGAGCCGCTGGCTGGACGAAGGCTTTGCCATTGTCGCCACCGACTACCAGGGCCTGGGCGTGCCCGGCGGCCATCCGCTGCTGAACAACCGCATGGCCGCCTACGGCATTCTCGACGCCGCCAAAGCGGTGGTCGCCGGGGTGCCCGGGCTGGCCAACAAGGTGCTGATCGTCGGCCAGTCCCAGGGCGGTGCCGGCGCCTTCGCCTCGGCCGCCTACGCCTCCACCTACGCGCCGGACCTGGGGGTCAAGGGCAGCATCGGCACCGGGGTGATCTACACCATCGGCGCGAAAAATGTCGGCGAACAGGACCCGAACAAGGTTGATGCCTCCCTGGCCTACGGCTTCTACACCCTGCTGGCGGCCCAGCAGTACGACCCCAGCATCAACCCCAAGGACTTCTACACCGACAAGGCCCTGCCGCTGTTCGAGCAGGCCCGTACCAGTTGCCTCGCCGCCCTGGTCAGCGACGTGGTGGGGGTCGGCCTGACCCCGGCCAACGCCAAGAAGGACTACCAGGGCAGCCAACTGGCCGCCTGGCAGAAACAAGTGTCCTACCCGACCCTGAAAACCGCCCAGCCGGTGTTCATCGGCACCGGAGCCGAGGACAAGACCCCGGCCGCCGCCACCCAGGTGGCGCTGATGCAGGACGCCTGCAAGGCCGGATCGGTGGTCGAGGGCCACCTGTACAAGGGCCTGGGCCACAGCGAAACGGTCAACGCCTCCCTCAAGGACTCGGTGCCCTTCGCCCACAAGGTGATCAACGGCCAGGCCGTTACCCCCGTCTGCAGCCCCAGCGTGCAATAACCCGGAGCCCCTGCCATGAGCATCGAATTCTTTACCCGCCTGCCCCTGCACGGCGAAACCCAGTTCCTCCCCGGCGACCCGCGCAACCGCGGCGACTGGCACCGCGGCGGGCCCAGCACCGGTGCCGTCTCAGGCTTCAGCGTCGGCGACCACTTCACCTACATCGACTACCTGGGGCAGATCGCCCGGGCCGCGGAAATCAACGGCTTCGGCGGCGCGCTGATGGTCAACGCGCCCTCCGGCGAAGAGCCCTGGACCGTGTGCTCGCTGCTGGCCCGGGAAACCCGCACCCTGAAGTTCGTCACCGCTTTCCAGCCCTATCACTACACGCCCTGGGTTGCGGTGCAGCAGGCCGCCACCTACCAGCGCGCCACCGGCAATCGCCTGGTGTGGAACATCATCAACGGCGGCTCGGACGCCATTCAGCGCCAGGTCGGCGACTTCAGCGACCACGATGAGCGCTATGCCCGCGCCACCGAGTTCATGGACGTGGTCAAGGGCTACTGGCACAACGAGAACTTCCACTACCAGGGCCAGTTCTACCGCGCCGAAGGCGGCGGCCTGCGCGGCCCCTTGAAGAAGGCCGAGCTGCCGCTGATCTGCACCGCGGGATCGTCCATCGCCGCTCGGGAATTCGCCGCCAAGCATGCCGACTTCTACCTGATGCGCGCCGAGCACCCGGACGAGATCGCCGCGTTGATCGCCGATATTCGTGAGCGCGCCTTGCAGTACGGCCGCAGCGATATCCGCTTCGGCCTGTCGATCGACGTCATCACCCGGGAAACCGAGGAACTGGCGCGCACCGAGGCCAAGCGCTTCTTCGACGAGGGCATCGCCAAGGGCGCGGTCAAGGCCGTGGCCGCCCATGCCGGGCTGCGCACCGCGCGCAAGCTCAGCTACGAGAACGGCTTCGCACAGAAGAACGAGACCCAGGGCTTCGAGGATTTCTTCATCCACCCCAATGTCTGGACCGGCTTCGGCTACATCGGCATACCGCCGGGCTGCGCCCTGGTGGGCAGCTACGAAAACGTGGTGGCACGGATCCGCGAGTACCACGCCATCGGTATCGACCTGTTCTTCCTCGCCGGCTACCCGCACCTGGAGGAAGCCTACCGCCTGGGTGAGCACATCCTGCCGCACTTTCGCGGCGAGCGCGCGGCCCTGAGCCGTCAGCCGCAAGCGCCGCTGGAGCTGCGCAGCGCCAACGGCCCGGCAGGAGCCTGACGCCATGAGCCAGGACTACTCGGGCTTGAGCCGCCGTCGTTTTCTCGGCCACAGCGCGCTGTTCGGCGGCGGCCTGCTGCTGGGCAGCAGCCTGCTGGCCGGCTGCGACGCGGACAATTCCAGCGCCCCGGGCACGGTCGCCAGCGACCAGCCGCGCTACGGCGGGCGCCTGCGCCTGGGGATTCTCGACGGCAACCAGAGCGGCAACCTGGACGCCCACAAGCCCATCGGCAGCGGCATCGTCCGAGGCTTCGCGCTGTACAGCAAACTCTGGGAATGGGACGAGCAGATGCAGCCACGCCTGGCCCTGGCGGAGTTCGCCGAACCCAATGCCGATGCCAGCAGCTGGACCCTGCGCCTGCGCCAGGGCCTGGAATTCCACCACGGCAAGAGCATCGACGCCGATGACCTGATCTTCTCCATCCGCCGCCTCACCGACCCGCAGCTGGCCTCGCCCTACGCGGCGCTGCTGCACTGGGTCGATCGCGACAACCTGCAAAAGCTCGATGAGCGCACTGTGCGCCTGAGCTTTCGCGAGGGCCGCAGCTACATGCCCCTGGCGGAAACCTGGGTCAACTTCGGTGGCATCGTCCCGGTGGACTATCACCCGGTGACCAACCCGGTGGGTGCCGGCCCCTACAAGCTGAAAAGCTTCACCCCCGGCCAGCGCTCGCTGTTCACCCGCTTCGACAACTACTACAAGGACGGCCAGCCCTACGCCGACGAACTGGAGATCATCGACTTCAAGGATCAGGTGGCGCGCCTGGCGGCCCTGCGTTCCGGGCAGATCGACATGGCCAACGTGATGCCCACCGAACAGTTGCAAGTCCTGCAGCGCGACCCGCGGGTGCGGCTGCTGAAATCGGTGACCGGCAATTGGCTGTCCTTCGACATGAACCTGGACAAGCCGCCGTTCAACGACCCAAGGGTGCGCCAGGCTTTCCGCCTGCTGGCGGATCGCGAGGAGCTGGTGCGCCGCGCCCTGAACGGCCAGGGTCGGGTGGCCAACGACCTCTATGCCCCCAGCGATCCGACCTTCAACCACAGCCTGGGGCCCCGCCCCCACGACCCGCAGCGTGCGGCGCAACTGCTCAAGGAGGCCGGCCAGGAAAACCTCGAGCTGGAACTGGTGACCACCCCGGGGCCGGCCCTGACCTCGGCCCTGGTGCTGGCCGAACAGGCCAAGCGCATCGGCGTGACCCTCAAGGTCCGCCAGGTGGACCTGGCGACCTTCCAGGGCCCGCAACGCAACGACTGGACCCTGAGCACCGGCGGCAGCATCGGCGCGCCGTTCCTGGCCAGCGCGATCCACACCGACGCGCCCTTTGCCGTGTCCAACAAGACCCACTTCAACGACCCGCAGTTCAGCGAGGTGTTTCTCGCGGCCATGGCCCAACCCGACCTGCAACGACGCACGGCCCTGGTGCACCAGGCCCAGCAGATCCAGTACGAACGGGGCGGCATGCTGATCTGGGGCTACGCCGACCTGCTGGACAGCGTCTCCACCCGCGTGGGCGGCGCCCGGGAAGAACAGTCGCTGTTCAGCACCTGGCGTTTCGAAAGGTTGTGGCTCAACAACAGCGCCTGACCCACCGCCCGACCGTAGGAGCTGGCTTGCCAGCGAAGGCGCCCGCAAGAGCACCGCGAGCCTCCAGGCCCTCTTCGCCGGCAAGCCGGCTCCTACAAGGAACCACCTCAACCGCGACACACCCCGTAGGAGCTGGCTTGCCAGCGAAAGCGCCCACAAGAGCACCGCGAGCCTCCAGGCCCCCTTCGCCGGCAAGCCGGCTCCTACAGAACATTCATGCGATTCAATATGAGGCTCATGTGCCATGCCCTCCAACGCCTTCGCTCGCCCTGCATTCGGCCCGGCCCTGGCCGTAACGGTGTTTTCTTCCCTGGCGCCGCCGCTCTTCGCCGCCGATACCCAGTTGCAAACCGTCACCGTCCAGGCCAGCAGCCAGGCCGATGACGATGCCCTGCCCACCCGGCCACCGACCTCGGTGTATGGCGGCACCGAAACCAAGGTCCTGGACACCCCGCGCTCGATCACCCAGGTCAACGCCGAACAACTGGCCAACGACCCGATCCGCAGCGCCGACGACCTGGTCAAGTACGCCCCGGGGATCACCCGCGGTGGCGGGCAGAACGCCGGTATCGCCCCGCAGTTCCGCGCCCAGGGCTCGGAAGTGTTCCAAGACGGCCAGCGCGCCTATGGCGTACGCCATCCGGCCAACTTCAACGCCTACGAGGGCGCGGACATCGTCGCTGGGCCTTCTTCGGTGACCTACGGTTCGGTGTCCGGCAGCGGCGGCTACGTCAACTACCTGAGCAAGAAACCCGATTTCAGCGGGTTCAAGACCCGCCTCAGCGGCGAGCTCGGTGCCTGGGTGCCGGACGGCCAGTCCCGCGACTCGCGCAAATTCAGCATCGACAACACCGGCCCCCTGAGCGACCAGCTGGCCTACCGGGTGAGCATCACCCAGCAGCGCCAGCAGGACTACTACGACAACGTCGACAACAATTTCGATGCCTTCTACGGGGCCCTGGCCTGGCGCAACGACAACCTGCGGGTGGACTGGAACGCCAGCTACGACAACTACTACGACTACAACATCACCCACGGCTGGAACCGCGCCACCCAACAACTGGTGGACAGCGGCAAGTACTACGCCGGCCGCGCCACGCCGATCATCCAGAACGGCAATACCCTGTGGTCGCCGGTGCTGGCCTCCGGTGCCGCCAATGCGCCGACCCTGGGCTGGGTGCAGCGCCAACGCAACGCCCAGGGCCAGTACAGCGTGGTGGATGGCAGCTTCCAGGCGGCCTCGCCCAACACCCAGGCCAGCCCCGGCACCCTGCGCGGCTGGGTCTATGACCCGAGCCTGGCGGGCAACGGCTTGACTTCCCTGTCGCCACAGGCCGGCCAGCGCGGCGAAGACCAGAGCAGTTCACGGCGCTTCACCACCCAACTGCGCATCGAGGGCGACCTGTCCCCCAGCGTGACCCTGGCCAACAGCACCTTCTACCAGCGCTCCCGGGACCTCACCGACGCAGTCGGGGCGTTCCAGGTGCAATCCCGGGACAACCTGCTGGACAACCGCTTCGAGCTGCGCTCGGGCAATGAAACCCGGATCGGCGGCCTGGCCCTGCGGGACGACAGCAACAGCGGGCTGATCTACCGCCGCGAGTTCAACCAGTCGATCGCCGCCAACAATCATTTCGGCTCCACCATCAACGCCTACGACCTGACCCTGGACCCTTCGGGCAAGAACCCCGGCGACCTGCTGGGGCTCACCGGCAGCAACCCGGCCGGCGGCAACGGCGCCTGGATCGGCCAACCCGGGGTGCCGCAATACTCCAACTACTACGGCTGGCTCAACCTGGCGGCCATGTACCCCGCCGGCCACGGCCTGTACGCCGAATCCCTGGCGCCCTACACCGCCGAAAGCACCTGGACCACCAAGACCCTGTTCAGCCAGCACAACCTGCGCCTGGGCGAGCGGGTGGGCCTGAACATCGGTGCCAGCCGCAGCTGGATCGACGCCCGGATCGACAACCCCTTCGTCCTTGCAGGTGGCAGCGACCGGCGCGACAGCCACAACTACCGGCTGTTCGCGTTCCAGGTCAGCCCCTACGTCAAACCCACCGAGAACAGCACCCTGTACTACACCTTCGACCGCTCCCTGGCGGTCAACACCGGGTTCTTCTCCAACGGCCTGGGCTGGGGCAGCGGCAGTGGCGCCAACCAGCTCAACCCCCTGGCGTTCCAGAGCCTGAGCGTGCTGCATGAACTGGGGCTGAAGGTCGAAGCCATCCCCGACCAGCTGTTCATGACCCTGGCCACCTTCAAGCAGGCCCGGGACCAGTCCCCGGACAGCAACAACAACATCGCCCGGCTGATCATCAAGGGCACCGAGGCGACCCTGCGCTACCAGCCAGACCCGCACCTGCGCAGCGGCCTCAACCTGTCCCGGCTCAGCGCCTACAACGAATTCACCTCCCAGGCCGGCTTCGCCTCCGCCGGGTTCATCCCCGACAACGGCACCGTGTTCGGCGACAACAACAGCCTCAACCAGCGGCCCTCCGGGCGCTTCGACGCGGTGCAGATCCCCGAGTACACCGCCAGCGGCTACCTCGACTACCGCTTCGACTCGGGCTTTGGCGCCGAGCTCTCCGGCTGGTGGACCAGCAGCTGGTACCTGAACCTGAGCAAGACGGTGAAGGTCCCCGACGAATACAACCTCGACCTGGCCCTGTACTACCGCCAGCCCCAGTGGAGCACCACCCTGCGGGTGCTCAACCTGACCAACGAACTGAACTTCGTCAGCGGCCTGGCCGGCTCCACCAATACCTTCCTGCAGCCCATGCCCGGACGCACCGTGCTGGCCCAGGTGGACTACCGCTTCTAGGCACTTTCCTTCTTCTGCGACCTCAGGACACTCCCCATGAGCATTGAATTCGTCGGCATGATCTTTCCCCGCCAATGGTCCGAAACCCGCGGCGTGCGCAGCCCGGACTTCGACCTGGCATTCATCCGCGAGCACGCGCGCGCCCACGAACACGCGGGCTTTGACCGAGTGCTGATCGCCAGCGGCCCGGGCAGCGCCGACAGCCTGCAGATTGCCGCCTACGCCGCGGCCCACACCGAGCGCCTGGGCTTCATGATTGCCCACCGCCCGGCCCTCAGCGCCCCCACCGTGGCGGCCCGGGCTTTCGCCACCCTGGACCACACCACCGGCGGCGGGCGCATCCGCCTGCATGCCATTACCGGCATCACTGCCGAGCCCCAGGAAGGCGACACCCTGCTGGACAAGACCGAGCGCTATCGACGCACCGACGAGTACCTGGAGATCGTGCGCCGCACCTGGACCGCCGAAGAACCCTTCGACTTCGAAGGCCGCTACTTCAACCTCAAGGGCGCGTTTTCCCCGGTCAAGCCGCTGCAGCAGCCGCACATCCCCATCTCTTTTGGCGGCTCTTCGGACATCGCCTACCAGATCGCGGTCAAGCACGCCGACCTCTACGCCCTGTGGGGCGAGCCCCTGGAGGGGGTGGCCGAACAGATCGGCAAACTCAAGGCCGCGGCCAGCGCCGCGGGGGTGGCCGCGCCCCGGGTCAGCCTCTCGGTGCGGCTGATCCTGGGGGCCACCGAGGAATTGGCCTGGCAACGGGCCGAACAGATCCTGGCGCAGATCCGCGCCAACCCGCAGTTCGCCGCCGGCAGCCCCTGGCAGAAGCGCCTCAAGGGCACCGGCTCCGAACGCCTGCTGGCGGCCGCAGCCCGCGGCGACCGCCATGACCGCGCCCTGTGGATGCCCACCGCCAGCGCCGTTGGCGCCTACGGCGACACCACGGCCCTGGTGGGCACGCCGGAGACCGTGGCCCAGGCCCTGCTGGACTACGTCGACCTGGGCGTGACCACCTTCCTCAACCGTGGCTACGACCCTTATTACGACACCATCGACTATGGGCGCTGGATCATCCCCGCCGTCCGCGAAGCCGCCACCCGCCGCAAGCAACACCTGTAGAAGGCGTTTACGAGGCTGGCATCCGGCTTGGAGGCCCTTTCGCCGGCAAGCCGGCTCCTACAACTGCGTTGACCTTTCCCACAACCCTGTAGGAGCTGGCTTGCCAGCGAAGGCGGTTAAGAGGCTGACGCCCGGCTCAGGGGCCCTTTCGCCGGCAAGCCGGCTCCTACAAGCGCGTTGACCTTTCCCACAACCCTGTAGGAGCTGGCTTGCCAGCGAAGGCGCCCGCAAGAGCACTGCCCGGTTCAGGGGCCCTTGGCCGCCTGCCAGCGCCTGCGCAAGCGGTGGCCGGGGAATCGGAATGCGAGTGATAGTCGATCATTTTCAACACTTTATCGGCGCCAGGCCGATGACCCAGATCACCACGAATACTCGCCAAAGCGTTAACATTCCACCCAGCCTTTGGCTTTGAACCTGTCATATCCACTTTATGCATCGCGCCCTTTGCTGCGCCATGACGGCATTTCCTCACCGGAGTCATGCACTTTGAAAACCTGGCACACACTTGTCGGCATCCTGCTGATCACCACGATCACCCTGCTGCTGGAGATCCCTTCCGCCACCTGGCTGACCTCGGCCACCCTGAGCATGATCCTGGGCACAGCAGCCCTGGCCTACATGGCGATGTCCTGCCTGCTGGCCAGCCGCTGGGGCTGGGTCGAACGGCTGTTCGGCGGCCTTGACCGGGTCTACGAGGCGCACAAATGGCTGGGCATCTGGGCCCTGGCATTCGCCAGCTACCACCTGGTGTTCAAGGCCAACCTGGATGAATGGAACAGCGTGCCGATCCTCGAACTGTCCAAATACTGGACGCGCCTGGTCCGCCAGCTGAGCTACGTGGCCCTGGGCCTGATCGTGCTGCTGGCACTGAACCGCAACATTCCCTACAGCCAGTGGCGCTGGTGGCACAAGCTCTCCGGCCCGCTGTTCCTGATCGTCATCCTGCACTGGCTGAGCTTCAAATCGCCCATCACCCTGGATTCGCCCTCGGGTATCTGGCTGGCTCTGCTCTGCGTCCTCGGCGTGCTCGGCGCCCTGTACAAGCTGCTGCTCTACCCCCTCGTGGCCAAGGCCGGCGAATACCAAGTGACGGCGGTTCGGGTGGAGAAGAACTCCCTGCACCTGGAGCTGATTCCCCAGGGCCGGGGCTTTCCTTTCAAGGCCGGGCAGTTCGCCTTCCTCTCGATGCAGGAAAAAGGCCTGCGCGAACCCCATCCGTTCACCATCGCCAGCGCCCAGGCCCATGACGGGCGCATCGAATTCGTGATCCGCGCCCTGGGGGACTACACCCAACGCCTGCGCCGCCAGGTCAAGGTCGGCATGCGTGCGGACATCTACGCGCCCTATGGGCGTTTCAAGCGGCCGCAGGCGGCTGCCCGGGAAATCTGGATCGGCGGTGGCGTGGGCATCTCGCCATTTATTTCCTGGCTGCAGGATGAAGCTGCCGGGCAGTTCGACAAGGCCACCCTGGTGTACTGCTACAACCCGTCCCGGGCCTTCCCCAGTGTCGACACCCTGCAGGGCATGGCCCAGGCCCGGGGAGTGAACTTCGTGGCCAACTGCGGCGGCACCGAGCCCCTGGCCCAGACCCTCAAGCGCACCGCGGCCGAAACCGATCCGCAGCAGATCCAGGTCAGCTTCTGCGGGCCCAAGGGCTTGCTGGGCCAGGTCCGGGAACTGATGAGCGAGTGCCGGATTCCCCAAGGCAACCTGCACTACGAATTCTTCGAGTTCCGCTGATCAAGCCGCTGGCGGCCCTGGCTGACGCGGCTCGCGCAGCGTCACCCAGACCACCAGCGCCGCCAGCAGGGTCATCAGGGTCAGCACCTGCAACAACTGGCTGAAAGCCTGCCCGTACAGGGCCAGCAACCCCTCCCGGCCCAGCGCCGGCAACGCCGCCAGAGTACCGGGCAGGTCACCCCCGGCCAGTTGCCGGGCAGCCCCCATCAACGTCTCGGCGGGCAGCGCCTGATCCGCCAGGGCGTGCTGCAGCAGCCCCGCCAGCAGCGCCACCACCAGGGCCAGGGCAATGCCCTCGCCGGCCACCCGGGTGGTGCTGAAGATGCCGCTGGCCATGCCCGCGCGCTCCTTGGGCACCACGCTCACCGACAAGCCGTCCATCAGCCCCCAGGGCAGCCCGCTGCCGAGGCCGATCAGCAGCAGCGGCCAGATCCGATCGGCCGGCGCCTGGCCCGCAGCGATCCGGCTCAGCCACCACAGCCCGGCGGCAGCCAGCAACAGGCCCAGGCTCGACAGGTTGCCGGCGCTGCACCAGCGGCTGAGCCAGCCCGCGGCGAACGGCACCACCAGCATCGGCGCCGACAGGGCAAGCATCAGCAGCCCGGCATCGATGGCGCTGTAGCCTTCGACGCCGATAAAGCGGATCGGCAACAGGATCAGCAGCACCACGTAGCAATAGCAGGTGGCGATGGGCAGCACCTGCACCCCGACAAAACGCGGATAGCGAAACAGCGACAGATCCAGCATCGGCCGCGCTGCACGCCGCTCGACGACGATGAATAGCCACAGTGCCAGCAGCGCCCCCGCCAGCAACAGCAGAACCCAAGGGCTGCTCCAGCCGTTTTGCGGGGCCTGCAGGATGCCCCAGGTCAGCAGCACCAGCGCCAGGGTGAAACTCAGGGTGCCGGGCCAGTCCACGCCCTGGGCGTCGGGGTCGCGGGACTCTTGCATGCGCGGCACGCCAAAGGCCAGGGACAGGCCGCCGATCAGCGCCCCGGAGACAAAGATCCCGCGCCAGCCGGCCTGTTCCACCAGGACCCCGGCGAGGATCGGGCCAAACGCCAGGCCGACACCAAAGGTGGTGCCCAGCAGGCTGAAGGCACGGGTTCGCGCTGGGCCGTCGAAGGCCTGGGCCAGGGCCGCCGAACCACCGGCCAGGGCGGCGGCACCGGCCAGCCCCTGGACCCCGCGCAAGAGGTTCAGCCACAGCAGCGACGGCACGAACACCAGGGCCAGGGAGCTCAGGCCGAACAGCGCCACGCCGAGGCTGAACAGGCGCTTGCGGCCAAATTCGTCGGCCAGGGTGCCGGCGGCCATCAGCACGCTGCCAAAAGTCAGCATGAAGGCATTGGTGGTCCAGCTCAGGGCCAACGGGCTGCCCCCCAGTTCATGGCCGATGGCCGGGGTCGCCACCGCTACCCCGACAAAGGTCAGGGGCAGCATCAGGGCCGCCAGGCACACCGCGGCCAGCACGCCATGGGCGGACTGCCGGCGACTTTGGGCGGCCTGCCCCAGGGGTAATTCGAGTTCGGGATTCACACGGACCTCTCAAGCCCTGGCAACCAGGGGTGGGCTAAGAAAAATCCATGGTAGGTATGCCGCAATCACTGAAAAACAGGGCATTCTTCCGCTCTTTACGGACAAAAACGCTGTAATCGAGGTGAACGATGGATAACCTAAACGGCTTGCAGGTGTTTGTCAGCGTGGTCCAGAGCGGTAGCCTGGTGGGCGCCGGCGAGCGCCTGGGGCTGTCTGCCTCGTCGGTGGGCAAGGCCCTGGCGCGCCTGGAGCAGCGCCTTGGCGTGCGCCTGCTGAACCGCAGCACCCGGCGCATCAGCCTGACCGATGAAGGCGCGCTGTTCTATGAGCGCGGCCAGCGCATCGTCGCCGAAGTCCAGGAAGCCGAGGCCGAACTGGCGCGGATCAGCGACAAGCCCCGGGGCCGGCTGCGGGTCAGCCTGCCGGCCATCGGCTATCGGATGCTGCTGCCGATCCTCCCGGAGTTTTCCGCGCGCTACCCGGACATCGAGCTGGACCTGGATTTCAACGACCGGCTGATCGACGTGATCGCCGAAGGCGTGGACGCGGTGATCCGCAGTGGCGAGCTGCCGGACTCGCAACTCAAGTCCAGGAACCTGGGGCCCTTCGGCTTCGTGCTGGTCGGCGCCCCCGGCTACTTCGCCCGGCGCGGCACCCCGCGCACGCCCCGGGACCTGGAGCAGCACGCCTGCCTGCGCTACAAGTTCCCCGGCGGCAGCTTGCTGCAGCAATGGAGCCTGCGCCTGCCCGACGGAGCCCCGCCGCTGGTGCTGGGCAGTGCCCTGACCAGCAACAACCTGGAATCGCTGATCCACGCCGCCACCCAGGGCCTGGGCATCGCCTACGTGCCCGAGTTCGTGGTCTGCGGGGCCCTGGCCGATGGCAGCCTGGTCGCGGTGCTGGACGACTACCAGCAAGAGCGCGGCAAGTTCTCCATCCTCTGGCCCAGCAGCCGTCACCTGCTGCCCAAGCTGCGGGTGTTCGTCGACTTTCTCGGTGAACGGCTGGAGCTGGGCAAGCACCACGCTTCCCGCTGATATCCCCTCGATGCCTGGCGCTGGCCGGGCAGTCGCCGGCCCCTGCAAAACATCAGCAAATGCAGATGCCAGCTTACCAATCCATGTATTCATCTTGATGTTTGCCCGCCGTAAGCTCGTCCTGGCCTGCTGCTGCAGGCCAGGCAATGTCGGTACGCCAAAAACAACAGCTAAAGGCCATCCCAATAACAATCTGATCTGCCGACTCCAGGAACCGCTATGTCAACTACCCCATCACGCCGCCCTTGCGTCGGCCTGCATCGTGGCGCCCGCCCCTTGAACGAGGTGCGCCATGACTGACTTCCTGCCCGCTCCGGGCACCGATGAACACTTGCTGCACCACCAGGGCTATCGCCAGGAGCTGCACCGCGGCCTGTCCCTGTGGTCGTCGTTCTCCGTGGGCTTTGCCACGGTCTCGCCAGTGGTGGGGATCTATTCGGTGATGGCCCTGGGCGCCATGAGCACCGGCCCGTCCTGGGTCTGGATCGTGCCCCTGTGCCTGGCCCTGCAGATGCTGGTGGCGCTGGTCTATGCCGAACTCGCCTCGCAGTACCCCCTGGCCGGCGGTTGCTATCAATGGGTCAAGCGCCTGGCTGGAGACCGCTGGGCCTGGTTCACCGGCTTCATGTACCTGGCCTCGGCCCTGGCTTCCCTGACCACCGTGGCCTACCTGGGCGGGTTCTGGCTGTGGCTGTTCGTCACCGGCACGCCGCCTTCGGCCAATGCCCAGGTGGCCAGCGGCGCCGTGCTGCTGGCGTTGGGGCTGGGGGTCAACCTGTTGGGGATCAACCCGCTGAAGTACTTCGTCAACGCCGGGATCATCGCCGAAGCCATCGCCTCCATCGGCATCGGCGTGCTGTTGCTGCTGTTCTTTCGCAACCACTCCTGGTCGCTGCTGCTGGAAGGCCTGGGCAACAGCGTCAGCGGCGATGGCACCTACCTGAGTGGCTTCGTCACCGCCATGGCAGTGGGCGGCTGGGCCTTTCTCGGCTTCGATGCCTGCTCCCAGGTGTCCGAGGAAACCGCCGATGCCCGCACCTCCACGCCGCGGGCCATCCTGCGCTCGATGCTGCTGGTGGGGCTGACGGTGATGCTCACCGCCTTTGCCGTGACCCTGTCGTTCACCGACACCGCGGGCCTGGTGGCCGGCCAGGTGGTGGACCCGGTCACCCCGGCGGTGGTGGATGCCTTTGGCGCCTGGGCCGAGCGGCCCTTCGTCGGCGTAGTACTGGTGGCGTTCATTGCCTGCGTGGTCTCGGTGCAGACCTATATCGGCCGCGCGGTATTCGGCATGGCCCGGGACTCGATCCTGCCCGCCTCGGCGTTCCTGCGCCGGGTGGATGGGCGCAAGGTGCCCTTCGCCGCCATGCTCGTTTGCACCCTGTTCGCCAGTTTCGGCCTGGCCCTGGGCCTGAACGCCACGGCCGTGGGCACCCTGATCGCCTTCGGCAGCGGGGGCTTCTTCATGGTGTTCCTGATCGTGATCGGTTGCGCCCTGGTCCATCGCCTGCGTGGCCGCTGGCGGCCCGACGCCGGGGTCTTCAACCTCGGCCGCTGGGGCCTGCCGGTGAACCTCGCGGCCTTTGTCTGGCTGCTGTTCGAGAGCGTCAACGTGGCCTGGCCCCGGGAATCCCTGGCGCCGCCCGGAGCGCCCTGGTTCCAGGTCTGGGCAGTGGTGCTGGTGTTCTCGACCCTGGCCGTGCTGGGCCTGATCTACATGGTCCTGGCCAAGCCCTACCTGCGCCGCGACAGCAGCGCATCCGACCGCGGCTGAATCCTCATGCGCTGTCAGCGACAGCGCATTCCCTGCCCGCTACTGGCCCGGCGCCTGCTGCGCCGGCCGCTTCACGCCTGATGTTTCTGGAGACCATCGATGCCCCCGTCCATCCATTACTGGAATTACCCCACCGAGATCTTCTGCGGCGCCGAGGCCCTGCACGGCCTGGCCCAGCGCTGCGCCCTGCTGGGCATGGCCAGGCCCTTGCTGGTCACCGACCCGGGCATGCTCGAACTGGAACCCTTTGGCCTGTTGACCGTGCACCTGGAGCAGAGCCGCCAGGGCTTTGCGGTATTTGCCGAACTGGCCAGCAACCCGAGCCTGGACGATGTGCAGCGCGGCGTCCAAGCCTTCAGGGCCGGCGGCCACGACTCGCTGATCGCCCTGGGCGGCGGCAGCGCCATGGACGCCGCCAAGGGCATCGCCCTGGCCGCCGTGGACCCGCAAGGGCTGCAGCGTTTCGAGTGGTCCCGGGTGATCGAGCATTACCCGAGCCTCAGTGACTTTCCGCGCCTGGGCCTGCCGCCCCTGATCGCCCTGCCCACCACTGCCGGCACCGGCTCCGAACTGGGCCGCGAAGCGGTACTGACCGACAGCCAGCAGCAGGTCAAGCGGGTCATCAGCCACCCCGAACTGCTGCCCGCCTGCGTGATCCTCGACCCGCTGCTGACCCGCGGCCTGCCGCCCGCGCTGACCGCCGCCACCGGCATGGATGCCCTGACCCACCATATCGAGGCGTTCTGCTCGCCCCTGTACCACCCGATGTCCAGCGCGATTGCCGTGGAAGGCATGCGCCTGGTGCAGCAGCACCTGCGCCGGGCAGTGAGCCACGGCCAGGACCTGGACGCCCGGGAAGGCATGCTGGTGGCCTCGGCGATGGCTGCGGTGGCCTTCCAGAAGGGCCTGGGGGCGTCCACGCCCTGGCCCACCCGCTGGGCGCCCGCTATCACCGTCACCATGGCCTGCTCAATGCCGTCCTCCTGCCCTATGTGCTGGTGGCCAACCAGCCGGTGATTGCCGAGGAGATCGGGCGCCTGGCCCGTTACCTGGACTTGCCCCGGGGGGATTTCCAGGGGTTCCTGGACTGGATCCTGGCCCTGCGCGCCGAGCTGGGCATCCCCCACTGCCTGGCGGATATCGGCCTGGACAGCCATGAAGCCGAGTGGGTCGGGGCCCAGGCCCTGGCGGATATCTCGTCCTCCGACACCAATGCCCGACCGCTGAGCGCCGCCGACTACAGCCAGATCTTCCGCAACGCCGTGCACGGCGTCCTGCCAGGAGCCCGCCCATGAAACCGGCCCTGTTTATCGATGGCCACTGGGTCGATGGCGACGGCGCGCTGATGCCGGTGCATGACCCGTCCCTGGGCCAAATCATGGCCCAGGTACCGGCGGCCAGCGCCCATCAGGTGAACCTGGCGGTGCAGGCCGCGCGCCGGGCCCTGCCCGGGTGGCGCAGCCTCAGCGGCGCCCGGCGTGCCGAGTACCTGCAAGGCTTCGCCCGGCACCTGCAGCAACGCCGCGAAGGGCTGATCGCCCTGCAGATGCGCAATAACGGCAAGCCGCGGCACGAAGCCGAACTGGACCTGGACGACGCCATCGCCACCTTCGACTACTACGCCGGCCTCGCTGCCCAGCTGGACGCCCGCCAGGATCAACCGGTGCCCTTGCAGGCTCCGGGCTTCAGTGCCCACTGCAGGTTCGAGGCCCTGGGCGTGGTGGGGCTGATCGTGCCCTGGAACTTCCCCCTGGTCACCAGTGCCTGGAAGCTGGCCCCGGCCCTGGCCGCGGGCTGCACGTTGGTGCTCAAGCCCTCGGAAGTGACGCCTCTGATCGAACAGGTCTACGGCGAAATCGCCGACGCCCTGGGCTTGCCGGCGGGCGTGTTGAACCTGGTGGCCGGCGCCGGAGAAACCGGCGCAGCCCTGAGCCAGCATCCGGGGCTGGACAAGCTGTCGTTCACCGGCAGCACTGCCACCGGTCAGCGAGTGATGGCCAGCTCCGCCGCCTTCTGCCGGCCACTGACGCTGGAGCTGGGGGGCAAGTCGCCGATCCTGGTATTCGCCGACGCCGACCTGGACCAGGCAGTGCACTGGATCATCGGCGGCTTTTGCTGGAACGCCGGGCAGATGTGCTCGGCCACCTCGCGCCTGCTGGTCCACGAGTCGATTGCCGATGCTTTGCTGCAGCGGTTGCGCAGTGCCCTGCTGGCCCTGCGGGTCGGCAACCCCCTGGAGCAGGAAGTGGACATGGGCCCCCTGAGTTGCCAGGCCCAGTGGCGCACGGTGTGCACCTACCTGGAACAGGCCAGGAACGAGGGCCTGGAATGCCTGGTGGGCGGCCATGCCCTGCCCGGGCCGGGCTGGTTCGTGGCGCCCACGGTGTACACCGATGTGCCCACCAGCAGCAGGTTGTGGCAAGAGGAGATCTTCGGCCCGGTGCTGTGCATGCGCCGTTTCAGTGACGAAGCACAGGCCCTGGCCCTGGCCAACGACAGCGCATTCGGCCTGGTGGCCACTGTGATCAGCGCCGATCTGCAGCGCGCCGAACGGGTCGCCGCCGCCCTGGACGTGGGCCACGTGTGGATCAATTCACTGCAGGCGGTGTTCGTCGAAACCTCCTGGGGCGGCACCAAGGGCAGCGGCATCGGGCGGGAACTGGGCCCCTGGGGGCTGGCTGCCTATCAGTCGATCAAGCACCTGACCCGCTGCCTGGGCTGAAGCGCAGGATCAGCCGCCATGCTCTGCCAGCAGGTCGGCGATGAAGGCCTTCAGCGCTTCGCCACGGGCATGCCCGGCGTGGGTGATCATGCTGTGCTGCACCTCGTAGCGCAGCGTCTCGGGGTGCAGCACGCGCATCTGCCCGGCCGCGACCCAGGGCTGGGCATAGTGGCTGGGCAGGTAGCCCAGGTGGGTGCCCGCCAGTACCCCGTGGACCACCGCCTCCATGTGGTAGGCGGTGGCCGAGGCGCGCTGGGGCGTTACCGGCAGCACCTGGCTGGCGGGCAGGAAACCGTGCTTGATCCAGTCACAGGCCTTGATGTGCGCAAGCTCTGGCTCCAGGACAGGAAACAGCGGGTGCGAGGCGCCGCAGAACAGGGCGATTTCCTCGGCGTACAGTGGCTGATAGTCGAGGGTCGGCAGGCTGCGGCTGAAATAGGAAATGGCCAGGTCCAACTGGCCGTCGATCACCGCCCGCTCAAGCTCGGTGGGCGAATTGATGAACACATGCAGGTGCAGGTCGTGCTCGCGGCGATAGAAGCGCGCGATGGCCGCGTCGATGCGTGCCGCGGGCAAGGTGGCGATGTTGTCCGCCAGCCCCAGGTACAGATCCCCCACCAAACGCCCGGACAACTCCTGGGCCTCGCTCTTGAACGCCTCCACCGCGCCGAACAGCGCCTGGGCCGCCGCCAGGATCCGCTGGCCCTTCTCGGTCAGGCGAAAGCCGCCCTTGCCGCGCTCGCACAGCCGATAGCCGAGGCGTTTTTCCAGGCTGGAGATGTGCATGCTGATATTGGACTGGCTCATGTTCAGTTCGGCCTGGGCCGCGGTGAAACCGCCGCACTTGACCACTACGGAGAAAATCCGCAGCAGGCGCAGGTCCATGTCGGTGACGTTTCTAAGCACAGGAGGTTTCCAGGAGTCGCGGGGCTGAACCAGGGGGCTATTCAACGGCAGCGCCCGGGCCGCGTCAAATCCATCACGGCTTGCGTGATCGATGACATTGCAGGGACTATGCAACGCCTCCTTGCCACCTTGGATCGCTTGCCAATGGACTCACACCCCACGCCCGCGCTGTGCACCGAACGCTTGCTGCTGCGCCCCCTGGAACTGGCGGACGCCGACGCCATCCAGCAGCTATTCCCCCAGTGGGAGGTGGTGCGCTACCTCAACGCCCTGGTGCCCTGGCCCTACCCGGCCGACGGCGCCCTGAGCTTCCTGCGGGACATGGCGCTGCCGGCGATGGCCCGGGGCACGGAATGGCACTGGACGCTGCGCCTGCGCAGCAACCCCGGGCAGATGATCGGCAGCATCAGCCTGATGGACGAAGCCGACAACAACCGCGGCTTCTGGCTGGCCCCGCCGTGGCAGGGCCAGGGCTACATGAGCGAGGCCTGCAAGGTGGTGGACCACTATTGGTTCGAGGTACTGCAACGGCCCTTGATGCGGGTGCCCAAGGCCGCGCCGAACCAGGGCTCGCGGCGGATTTCCGAACGCGCGGGCATGCGCCTGATCCGCTCCGAGGACGGTGAGTTCGTCAGTGGGCGATTCCCCGTGGACATCTGGGAAATCACCCGCGAGCAATGGCGCCGGCTCAGGTAAAGCGCACCCCGGGACGGGGGCGCTGGTCCACCGTCAGTTCGAACACATCCGGGCGGGCGTAGTGGCCGACCACGTCGTAGTCATAGCGCGCCCGCACCAGGTCGGCGGTATCGATCTGCGCGCTGATCAGCCCGGCCCGGCCCACCAGGGGGCCGGCCAGTACGTCCCCCATGGGCCCGACGATCACACTGCCGCCGGCAATCAACGGCCGTTGGGCCGGCCAGTTGGCAATCTCCAGCCCCAGTTCTTCGGGCGAGGCCTGCACCTGACAGGCGCTGACCACGAAGCAGCGCCCCTCGTGAGCGATATGGCGCATGCTCACCTGCCACATTTCCCGCTCGTCCACCGTGGGCGCACACCAGACTTCGATGCCCTGGGCGTACATCGCGGTACGCAGCAGCGGCATCATGTTTTCCCAGCAGATCACCGCGCCCACCCGGCCGACCTGGGTGTCCAGCACCGGCAGGGTCGAGCCGTCGCCCTTGCCCCAGATCAAGCGTTCGGTCCCGGTGGGCATCAGTTTGCGATGCTTGCCCGAAAGCCCCTGCTGCGGGTCGAAATACAGCGCCGTGCAGTACAGGGTGCTGCCACTGCGCTCGATGACACCCAGCACCAGGTTGGCTCCGGTACGGGCGGACAGCGCGGCCAGGGCATCGGTTTCCACCCCGGGGACCTCGATGGCATTGGCGAAGTAGCGGGCAAAGGCCTCGCGACCCTCCGGCAGGCGATAGCCCAGCTGGGTGCCGAAGCCTTCGCCCTTGGGGTAGCCCCCCAGCAGCGCTTCGGGCATCACCACCAACTGCGCGCCGGCTTCGATGATGGCGGCCTCGTACGAGAGGATCTGTTCCAGGGTGGCGGCCTTGCCTTCAGGCAAGGCCCCGATCTGCAGGGCAGCGACAACGGACTTGGGCATGGGATGACTCCTTGAGCAATCAGGTGTTGCCCATTCTGCTGCCGCCCCTGATCATCGATAAACCCCACTCCAGTGCTTAATGATATGAACCAGATGAATATCGCCAGTGTCGACCTCAACCTGCTCAAGGCTTTCGAGGCGCTGCATGACGAGTCCAGCGCCAGCCGCGCCGCCTTGCGCCTGGGGGTGACCCAGTCAGCCATGAGCGCTGCCCTGCGCCGGCTGCGCGAGCTGTATGGCGACCCGCTGTTCGTGCGTACCGGGCGCGGGCTGGCGCCGACCCTCAAGGCCAATCAGTTGAAGCCCGTGGTCAGCGAAGCCTTGAACAAATGCCGCCAGAGCCTGGCCATGGTCGCCCCCGACACCGCCGACTATCAGGGCCGCTCGGTAACGCTGGGGCTGTCGGATGATTTCGAGATTGCCTATGGCCGGCAGATGATCGAGGCCGTGGCCCGGCGGGCGCCAAAGCTGCGGCTGATCTTTCGCCAGAGCCACAGCCAGATCGTCGCCGAGGCGCTGTTGCAGCGCAGCGTCGACCTGGCCATCAGTGCCGGCGGCTTTGCCGAACGCCTGCTCAGCCGCCAGGTGCTGGGGAAGGCCATTACCTGTGCCTGGCAGACCCGGCCAGCCTGGCCCCCGGGCAACAGCAGATCAGTCTTGAGGAGTTTGTCGCACGGGAACACCTGCTGGTGTCGTCCCAGGGGTTTATCGGGATTACCGATGAAGGCTTGGCCAACCTGGGGCTAAGCCGCCAGGTGTGCGCCTCGACCACGCACTTTGCCGCCTTGCCCTTTCTGCTCAAGGGCAGCCAGGCGGTGGCGACCATTCCGGCCCATGCCGCCCGGCGCATCGCCGAACTCACCGGGCTGCAGTTGCTGCCCTGCCCCCTGGCCCTGCCGCGCTACCCGATCGAGCTGGGCTGGCGCACCAGCCCGCAGACCGACCCGCTGCTGGTGAAGGTACGCGAGGCGATTGTCGAGAGTTTTGCCCTTACTTGTTCGCCGCCATCAGGCGATTGACTTCACTGCGCACCATGTTCGAGTACTCCGGCGGCGACATGCCGTCGAGCTCGGCGCGGACCCACTCGGCCCACTTGCCCTTGCGCTTGCCACGCTCGCCGAACAGCCGCGCGGCCTCGCCCTTGGCCTTGCCCAGGTTGCTCTGCCACAGGTCGAACAGACGGGACTTCTCGTCCTCGATGGCGGCGCGCTCGGCCAGGGTCTTGTTAGCCAGATTGAAACTCATGGGAAATTCCTGCTGCGTAAAATAGGCGCCATCTTACACTGTAGGGGCTACGGGTTTTACCCCGGGGTCGCCAACGGGGCGTAAAACAACTGCAACTTTTGCCCCCGCGCCAGACTCCATTGCTTGCTACCCATTCACCTGTAGCCGCTGGCGGATGTGTTGTGCACCAGCGGCGATATTTCCAAGGAAAAAACTTCATGGCTCGTAAATCTGCCGCGCAAGCGGAAAACGATCAAATCAAGGACCAGGCCTTCAGCGAACTGCAGGCGCTGATCGAAGAATCGGAAAAGCTGCTCAAGGGCAGCGCCAGCCTGGTCGGCGAAGAAGGTGAGAGCCTGCGCCAGCAAGTCAGCCTCAAGCTCAAGCAGGCGCTGGATTCGGTCAGCAATGTGCGCGAGCGCAGCAAGCCGGTGGTGGATGCCACCGAGCAGTACATCGGTGGCCACCCGTGGCAGACCGTGGCCATCTCCGCCGGTTTCGGCCTGGTGGTAGGCCTGTTGCTGGGCCGTCGTTCCTAAGCCCCCACGCAACGTTGAGGCCAGGTACGCCAATGGCGGCCTGGCCTTTTTCATGCCTTCAGTCCTGGGCCAGCGCCCGCAATTGCTGCAGCTGCTCGGCGGGAATGGCGATGCCCGCGTGCTGCGAACGCTCGCGCTGCTGATGCCGGCGATCCCCCGGCAGGCGCTTGAGCCCCACCGCATGCATCTGCCGCACCAGCTCCTGGCTGCGCTCGGCAAAACTCTGCCCGGCAGCCTTGCTCGGGTCGATGACGATCAGCAACTGGCCGGTCCAGGGCGTCTTGGCCCCCGGGTGGCCGGACCAGTCGAATTCGAAGGAGAAGTTGCCCCCGGTCAGGGCTGCCGCCAGCAGCTCCACCATCATCGACAGAGCCGAGCCCTTGTGCCCGCCAAACGGCAGCAAGGCGCCACCTTCAAGAATCGCCCTGGGGTCCTGGGTCGGCTGGCCCAGGCTGTCGACACCGATGCCCGGCGGCAGGCGCTCGCCCTTGCGCGCGGCGATCTGCACGTCGCCATGGGCAATGGCGCTGGTGGCCAGATCGAAGACGATCGGCTGGCCCTGGGCCTGGGGTGCGGCGAAGGCGATCGGGTTGGTGCCGAACAATGGCCTGTCGGCGCCGTGGGGCACGACGCAGGTCATGCTGTTGACCACGCTCAGGGCCACCAATCCTTCCTCGGCGAAGGGTTCGACATCCGGCCAGAGTGCGGCGAAGTGGTGCGAATTGCGGATAGCCAGCACGGCGATACCGGCGCTGCGGGCCTTGCTCACCAGCAGCTCGCGGGCGGCAGCCAGGGCCGGCTGGGCAAAGCCGTTGCCGGCGTCGACCCGGACAAAGGCCGCCGCCACATCCTCCACCACCGGCACGGCCTGGCCGTCGACCCAGCCACTGGCCAGGGTCGAGACATAACCGGGAATGCGGAACACGCCATGGCTGTGGGCTCCGTCGCGCTCGGCGCCGGCACAGTTCTCGGCCAGGCAGCGGGCCACTTCGGCGCGGCAGCCGTGGCGTTGGAAAATCGTTTCCAGCAACTGCACCAGGGCCGGTAAAGAAAGGTATTGGGGCGGTGTTTCAACAACCACGGACGATGCAGACATCTGAAGCTCCAGAGTAATTATTGGAGGGGGCGACAGCGTGTGAACCTGGCGATTAAACAACGCCGCACTCCAACCCTGTCAACCACTGCCGGCGCCTTGCAGGGAAGGTGCCAGGATGGCCGGAACAACCATCCCCCTGGAGCAAGAAAAAGCCCCCTGTGCGCTGCCGTGGCAAGGCACAGGGGGCTGTATCAGCCTGGCTCAGTCCTTCTGGTCGCGCAGCACATTGCCCGAGGCGCCGTCGATGCGAAACTCATAGACACTGCCATCGGACTTGCGCCCTTCGCCTTCCCAATAGCCATCGTTGTCCGCTTCGATCTTGTAGATCTCCACGTAGCCGGCTTTGGTCTTTGCGGTTTCAATGGCTTTTTCAATGGTGATCCAACCGGCCCCCGGACGGTCGGCCAGGGCCGCTCCAGCGCCCAGCAGGCTGGCGGTGGCAAGTAATGCGGCAAGCGTCTTCTTCAACATGGTCCATCTCCTTGTGTATTCACTTTCGATACAGAGCCTGGTTTTAGGGCGTGCCAGATGAAAATAAGTTCACTTTGATGCTCATTAGCCATGACGGTTGTTCTCCAAGACTTGCCGCGGAGGGTAGAATGCGGGAAATCAGGAAGAGTCAATGAGCGAACAGATCCTCTCAGAAGCCGAATACGACGCCATCACCCAAGCGGCAGCCCAATGGTGCATGCGCCTGCATGAACCCGACTGCAGCGACGCGGAGCGTCTGGCCTTTCAGCAATGGCATGATGCCGACCCCCTGCACGCCTTCGAATACGAGGCGATGCGGGAAATTTGGGAAGTGGCCGATCAACTGCCCCCTTCCACCCTCACTGCCGCACCAGCCCCCGCACCGGTCAAGCTCGTTCCCCGGCGCACCTGGCAGCAGTATGGCGTGGCGGCGGCCATCGCCCTGTGCGCCCTGCCCCTGGCCGCCTACAGCGGCTGGGAACTGGGTTGGGTGCCGTCCTCCTACCAGCGATTCGAAGCCGGCGACAGCCTGCGCAGCGTGACCCTGGCCGATGGCAGCCAAGTGCAACTGAACCTGGGCAGCACCCTGACCTACAGCAACTACAAGGACCAGCGCCGGGTCACCCTGAAAAAAGGCGAAGCCTTCTTCAAGGTCAGCCACGACGCCAGCCACCCGTTCGTGGTCAAGGCCGCCAATGGCCAGGTCAAGGTCACCGGCACCCAGTTCAATGTGTGGATGTACGAGGACCAGGTGCGGGTCACCCTGCTCCAGGGCTCGGTCCTGGTGAGCAGCAACACCGCCCTGCCCGGCGAAGGTTTCCGCCTGGAGCCGGGCATGCAGGCCAGCTACAAGGCCGGCGACTACCAGCCGCAGATCAGCCAGACCTACAGCAACGACAGCTCCCTGGCCTGGCGCGAAGGCAAGCTGGTGCTGGACAACCTGGCCCTCACCGACGCCCTGCCGCTGATCAACCGCTACCTGGACACTCCGGTGCAGGTCGCCGACGCCAACACCGGCAAGATCCGCGTCGGCGGCATCTACAACACCCGGGAAATCAAGAGCCTGCTGACCTCGCTGCCCAAGGTGCTGCCGGTCTACCTGACGCGCAATCGCGATGGCAACCCGGTAATCAACTCACTGCCCCAGTCCCCGCCAAAAAGCTGAAGGCCGCCCCGTTGCCGGGGCGGCCTCCTCTTGATGCTCACGCTCAATCGTTACTGGCGCGCCAGTACCGCCCCCTTGCGCGGCTCTTCGATCACCTGCAACTGATACTGGCCATCGGCACGGATCTGCGCTTCGGTAAAGGGCAGCACGCTCCACTGGTTGCGGGCGAAAGCAGCGGTCTGGTCGCGAAAATGCGCTGAGCCCGGGTCGCTGGACAGGGAGAACGCCAGCAGCCCCAGGGCGCGCGGCCCCTGCTCGTCGAAGCTGACCACGTTCAGGTAGCTGGTACCGCTGACCACTTCACGCTTGCCATCGGCCGCCGGCACGCTCTGGATGGCGTTGTACACCCCCAGGCTTTCAGGGCCGCCGGGCACCGGGGTCGGCTGGCCGCCCTGGCTGACCTGCTGGATATCGCCCCAACGAACGTCACTCCCCAGCCCGGCCTCGGCGACCTGCTGCGCCGAAGCCAGCATCGACTCGCGCAGTGCCCGGGCCACCGCTGGCCGGCCAATGGCCAGGCCCCGTGGGGTGTGCTGGGGATCTTTCGGGTCAAAGGCCACGCGCCACACGCTGGGGTCCTGCAACAGCGGCTGCATGATGCCCTGGAAGTGCACGAAGCCCAGGCCGGCCTGCAACCCCGCGCTGCGGTCCCAGGCTTTCAGGCTGGCGCACACCGGCCCCAGGCGCTGGGCATCCGCCCCCAGGTCCTGCTCACAGAACTGCAGCAGATCGGGCATCACCTGGCCGGCCAGGTACACCTGATCGTCCGTGACCAGGTGCTGCAGGTCGCTGACCTGGGCCTTGTGCATCCGGCTCAGGCGATCCAGAGCAAAGCGCGCGCGCATCTTCAGCGGCACGTCCTGCTCGCTGATCACCGGCGAAAAGCCTTGCAGCGGCGCCGCCGGGTTGACCATCCAGGCCGAATCGTTGGAATGCTGCAGGTAGTCGTTGCGCGCCAGTTGCGGCAACTGGCTGGCGGCGAAGATCCCCGGTTGCGCCGCTGCCGGGTCGATATCCCAGGCGCAGGCACTGCGCGAGCCATCCAGAACGATGACCCGGGTGCCGGCCCGCGGATCACTGCACTGCGCCAGCTTGGCCTGGGTGACGTTGGGCACCACCGACTGGTTCATGTACAGCGCCCGGCCCTGGTCGTCCACCGTCAGGGTGTTGACCCAGGGAATGCCCTGCAACTGGTGCACGCTGTCCTGCAGGCCGGCCACGCTGCTGGCCTGGTTCATCGCGTACCACTGGGCCAACACCCGGCTGTTGTCCAGGTTGGCGTCGCGCAGGCTGTAGGCATATTGATGATCCCAGTCCAGTTCCCCCGGCCACTGCACGATCGGGCCGAAGACCGAGCTGTAGAGCGTGCGCGTGCGCGGCTGCAACTGGCCGTCCAGGCCCTTGCTCTGCACGGTCAGGGTCTGGCGCTCCAGGGGCAGCGAACGGCCGTCCAGCAGGTAGCGGGTCGGGTCCTTGGGGTCCAGTTGCAAGCGGTACAGGGTGAAGTGCTTGGAGGCGTCCACGGTGTGGGTCCAGGCCAGGTGCTGGTTGAAGCCGATATTGATCAGCGGCAGGCCGGGCAAGGCCGCGCCCATCACATCCAGTTGCCCGGGAATGGTCAGGTGCATCTGGTAGAAGCGCATGCCGCCGACCCAGGGGAAATGCGGGTTGGCCAGCAGCAGCCCACGGCCGTTGAACGAACGCTCGCTACCGATGGCCACCGCGTTGCTGCCACGGTCCAGGGCGAAACGCTGCTGGCGTGCCGCCGCCAGTTGCCAGTGCTCGGCTGGCAGCCCGGCCTGGGCCGTGGCTCCAGGTGGCGTGGCCCCGGCCAGGGCCTCGGCGAACTGCCCGGCACCGCCTTCCACCAACAGGCGTCGGGTCAGTTTCACCAGGTCCGAGGTGGCCAGCGGCCGCACCCAGTCACCCCGGCATTGCTCGGGCAGGCCCTGGACCTGGCGCTCCGCCAGCTGGCGGTTGTAGCCCTCCACGTAACCCTGCATGCGCTCGCGCATCGCCGGGGTCTGGGCCTGCCAGAAGGCCGCCACGGCCTGGGGAGTGTTGAGCCAGCTGAAGAACAGGTCGCTGCTGAGGTTGTCGCGCTGTTCCAGGGTCTGGCCCTCGGCGCCGAAGTATTGCGAGCGCTGGGCGTTGACCGTCAGCACCTCATTGGCCATCAGGCACAGGTTGTCCTGGGCGTAGGCGTAGCCGATGCCGTAGCCCAGGCCGCGCTCGTCGTCGGCACGGATGTGCGGCACACCAAAACTGGTGCGGCGAATCTCGGCGCGGGTCTGCTCGGGCTGCGCCAAGGCATGGGCGCCACCGCTGAAGCTTAGAAACAGGGCTGCAAGGCAAAAACTCGGTAACTGCCTGGAAATGATCACGCCGACTCCTGATGCAAAAATACAGAACCAGGACTGGTGTGCAGGAGCGGTTGGCAACGCCGCCAGTCTGGGAATCCAGCCGCGCACGGATCACCCGACGCCTGCCTGCCCATAAAGACGAAATGCTTGAAAAAAATTTAATCCGCAAAGGCCAAAAGCCCCGCCATCACATGTCAGCGACCTGATACCGACAAATTTTCTACATTCAGGACTTCATGATTTGCCGTGCTCGTTCGTCTAGTTACTAGAGCATCCATCATTCTTTTCCTGATCAGGCTCTGATAAGGAGTTTTTGCATGTACAACCCGCAACTGCCAATGGACGGCAACACCGTGAACAGCACGCCTTCCCTGAATGCCGGCGCCGGTGTCTTCGGCAAGAACGCCGAGCGCAACAGTAATGAACGAATCAAGCACCTGCTCAAAAGCTTCGGCCTGCGTACCAGCCTGATTCGCCTGAAAGTCATCGACGCCCTGCTCACCGCGGCCCAGAGCGACCGCTCCCTGGGGGTGCGCGGCATCCACAGCCAACTGCTGGAACTGGACATTCCCCTGTCCTTTCTCAGTGTGCGGGAGGTGCTCAAGCGGCTGTGCAGCGAGGGTGTACTGACCCTCAATGCAGACAAGAGCTACAGCCTGCACCAGCAGGCCGCAGCGGTGCTCGACGGTCTCTCCTGAGGCCGTCGAGCCCGGGTTCAGGGCTTGACCTTGCGGCGCATCACGCCGTTGATCACCACCACGACCACCGCCACGCCAATGGCGATGTACTGGAACAGCTTCTCGCTGATGATGCCGTTGTTCTGCAGGTAGGAAAGGCCAAGCATGATTCCCAGTACCACCAGGGAAATCAGAATCGAGTAGATCAAGCGTTGTTTCTGAGTCATTGCCGGGTCCTGAAGCTGAAATTGTATCTGCCGTGTATCAAGATCGATGCCAAGCACATACCCGGATTCGGGGATGAGCCGGGCAAATCGGGGTCACATGGTACAGGCGCGAAGGAGTTTTTTCTTCCTTGTCGTCCTGCCGTGTTCCCCGAGCCCTTTGAGGATTGATCCATGTTTCGTCGAATCACACTGCTGATTCCCCTGCTGGCCATGCTGACCCTGTCGGGCTGCATCATCATGCCCCACGATGGCGGGCACCACCGCTACTACGACGGCGGCCCGGGCTACTATCACCGCTGAGTCATCCGGCCAGCCCATCGGCCCCATGAGCCGCCCGATCTCGCCACCAGCGCCCACCTTGTCGCGGGCGTTTTGCTGCCTGGCACCCGGCCATTCAGGGGCAAGAAATGTGATTGCCCGGGCGGGCGAACAGCTCCACCAGCCAATCGATGAATACCCGCAGGCGGGTCGACAGGTGCCGCTGGGGCGGGTACAGCGCGGTCAGCGGCAATGCAGGCAGCGGGTAGTCCTCCAGCACCCGCTGCAGGGTCGCGTCCTGCAACTGCCGGGCAACGTGGTAGTACGGGGTCTGGATCAGCCCGTAGCCGGCTTCGCAGGCCGCCAGGTAGCCATCGGCGCTGTTCACCGCCACCCGTTTGGGCAACTGCACCGGCTGCAACTGGCCGGCGAAGAAAAATTCCAGGCCATAACGCTTGCCGCTGACGTTGGAGAAATACTCCACCATCTGATGCCCTTGCAGCTCTTGCGGAGTACGGGGAACCCCCGCTGGCGCAGGTACCCGGGGCTGGCACAGGTGACTTGCTGCAACTGCGCCAGCGGCCGCGCCACCAGGCTCTCGTCCAGGGCCGGGCCGCCGCGCAGCGCACAGTCCACGCCCTCGCGGATCAGGTCCACCGGGCGGTCATTGAGGCCGATCTCCAGTTCGATCTGCGGATAGCGCGCGGAAAACTCCGGCAGCGCCGGTATCACCAGCAACCGGCCGATGCCCACCGGCATATCGACACGCAACAGGCCACGGGGGTTGTGCCGGGCCAGGGAGAACGCCGCCTCACTCTCCTCCAGGTCCGCCAGCAAGCGTACGCAACGCTGGTAATAGGCGGCTCCGTCCAGGGTCGGGCTGACCTGGCGGGTGGTGCGGTGCAACAACTGCACCCCCAGATGGGCCTCCAGTTGCTTGATCAGAATGGTCACCGAAGCCGGCGGCATCTGCAGACTGTCGGCAGCCTTGGCAAAGCCGCCCAGCTCGACGATACGGGTAAAGACGCGCATGGCGTTGAAACGATCCATGGAGCAAACCTGCCGATTATTTAGAATTTAATAATAGTGATAGCGCTTTTAGCCTGTTTATCGGTTTTTTGTCGAGTAGCACACTGCAGGCTCTTTCCCCTTACCGGAGCATTCATCGATGCGCACTCGACAACTGGGCCAGGACGGCCCGCAGGTTTCCGCCATTGGCCTGGGCTGCATGGGCATGAGCGATTTCTACACCACCGGCAACGATCCCCGGGAAGCCGTCGCCACCTTGCATCGGGCCCTGGAACTGGGCGTCAACCTGCTCGATACCGCCGACATCTACGGCCCCCACAGCAACGAAGAGCTGATCGGCCGGGCCATTCGCGGCAAGCGCGAACAGGTGTTCCTGGCCAGCAAGTTCGGCATTGTCCGCGACCCGGCCAACCCGGCGGCCCGCGGGGTCGACGGCCGGCCGGAATACATCCGCGCCGCCATCGACGGCAGCCTGCGGCGCCTGGGGGTGGACACCCTGGACCTGTACTACCAGCACCGGGTCGACCCGGACGTGGCCATCGAGGAAACCGTCGGCGCCATGGCCGAGCTGGTCCAGGCCGGCAAGGTGCGCTACCTGGGCCTGAGCGAAGCCTCGGCGGCAACCCTGGAGCGGGCGCACAAGGTGCATCCGATCAGCGCCCTGCAAAGTGAATATTCGCTATGGAGCCGGGATCAGGAAGACAACGGCTGCCTCGCCGCCTGCCAGCGCCTGGGCATCGCCTTCGTGCCCTACAGCCCACTGGGCCGGGGTTTTCTCACCGGGGCCCTGAAAAGCCCGGAAGACTTCGCCGCCGACGACTACCGGCGTTTCAACCCACGTTTCCAGGGCGAAAACTTCCAGCACAACCTGCGCCTGGTGCAACAGGTGCAGCAGTTGGCGGCGGACAAGGGGGTGAGCAGCGGACAACTGGCCCTGGCCTGGGTGCTGGCCCAGGGCGATTACCTGATTCCGATTCCCGGAACCAAACAACGGCGGTATCTGGAAGAGAACGTGGCGGCGCTGGAGGTGAGGCTGAGCGCCGAGGAACTGGCGTCACTGGAGCAGATCTTCAGCCCGCAGACCACCGCCGGAACCCGGTATGCCGAAGAGGTAATGGGCTTGCTGGGGCGTTGAAGGCAGCTATGGCGCGCACCGGCAGGCAGTGCGCGCCATGGGGATCAGGCCTTGGTGGAGACGTTCTTGTCAGTCACCGTGGTGCCGTTGCCCTTGCCATAGTTCTGCAGCCCCTGAAGTACATAGATGGCTTTCTTGTACTCGGGGATCAGGTAGTTGGCGTACTTGTTGCCCTTGAGGTTGTTGTTCTGGATGTCATCGAGCTTCATGGCGAAATACTCGAGGGCATTGAACGGCTGATCGGGGTTCTTCGGAATCCCGAAACGGTCGAACTGATCGCCCGCGTTGATCAGGTTCAGCGCCGTGACATCGGAAATCAGGCCATTGTTCTTGAGAAAGGTACTCATGCCGCCCAGGGACTTGGCGGTGACGTTGGTCGGATCGAAACCCTTGATCTGCTTGTGCAGCTTCAACTGATCCATCTTGCGGATGTCGAGCACGGTAGGGTTCTGGCCTACCAGGCTGAGCATCTGCCGTACCTTGGCGCTTTGGGAAACCGGCTTGGACGAGCTGCCCGGGCTTTCCTGCACCAGCAGCCCAGCCTTGCTGGTCCATCCGCCGACGTATCCGATTGCCATGCTGTAACTCCTGTAGTCCGGCCTTCCAATCACCTTTTTCAGCACCATGAAACTTCTGACAAGGTGCCTGAACAAGGATGTAAGCCGTGTTGAAACATCTGAATGGGCGCAAGTATCAACGCCGTGGCAAGCACCAACAACGCTTTATTTCCTGAATTTACAATTTTTGTACAAACTCGACACAATTACCGCAAAGGCCCTGTTTAAAAGGCCCGGGAAGTTTTCCCGCACATCAAGGCGTCATCTTTTCATGCCTGGCCTTGCCCTTGACCGGGCGCCTTTGCCCTACCCCACCATCCCTGGGCGCAGTTTTTTTTCCAGGGCATGCCTTTTTTTTGGACGATCGTACTAAAGAGCGGAAAAACCGCGCCGACATCCTGTGGATGCCCTGACAAGGCATCGCATTCCCGAATAATAAAAATCGCTCGGTAAGGACAGGTCCCATGCCCGCTTTGCGCACGATTCAAGCCCGCTACACGCTGTTTCTGGTCCTGTTCATTGTCTTGATGCTGATACTCACGGTGGTGGGCATCAGCCAACTGGTAGCGCCCAAGCTGCGTCATACCGAAGAACAGGTAGCCCTCAACCGCATCGCCGAAGTGGCGCAGCGCATCCAGGGCGAACTGAACAAGGTCCAGGCCCAGCAACGCAGCATCACCCAGACCATTCCCCTGCTCGACAGCGACAGCATCGACAAGGTCCTGCCGGGCCTGGTGGACCAGTATGGTGAACAGAAAGTCTTCGGCGGCGGCATCTGGCCCCTGCCCGGCCAGCGCACCCCGGGGCGCAACAAACACAGCACCTTCTGGCACCGTGACGCCTCCGGCAAGCTGGTGGTCAACACCTTCTGGAACAGCGACCCGGCGCCCAACTACTACGAGCAGCCCTGGTACCTGGGCGGCATGCAGACCGCCCCCGGCCAGTGCGCCTGGGCTGCAGCCTACAAGGACGATGCCAGCGCCGAGCCGCGCACCAACTGCGCCATGGCCATCCGCAGCGACGGCCAGCCCTGGGGCGTGGCCACCATCGACGTGACCCTGGGTTTCTTCAACGACCTGGTGGCGCGCCAGGAACAGGCACTCAAGGCCGAGATGCTGATCGTCGAAGCCGACGGCAAGATCATCAGCAACAGCTCGCGGATCAACGGCCCGATCGTGCTCAAGAACATCCGCGACCTGAGCCCCGGCTCCCCTTTCGCCGCCCAGGTCCAGGCCGCCCTGCAGCAGCGTGACCAGGGGGCACGGCGCGTCGAGTTCGACAATGCCGGGGTGCCCAGCACCTTCTTCATGCGCGCCATCGAAGGCACGCCCTGGTTTCTCGCCAGTGCCCTGCCGACCCAGCTGATCACCGCCCAGCGCGACGACGTGCTGAGCACCCTGAGCCTGTTGCAGATCCCCATGGTGATCCTGCTGGTGTTGCTGCAGGTCTATGCGATCCGCCAGCTGGTGCAGCGTATGAAGATCCTCAAGGGCAATATCGACGCCCTGGCCACCGGCGACGCCGACTTGACCCGGCGCATCGTGATCCGCGCCGAGGACGAACTGGGGGCCATCGGCCACTCGGTGAACCGCTTTATCCAGTACCTGCAGCAGATGATCGGCGAGGTCACCCAGGCCACCGAGGCCATGGCCGGGAGCCTGGGGCAGTTGCAGCAGAGCTCGGCCCACAGCCAGCAGATCCTGTTGCGCCATGCCTCGGAAACCGATCAGACGGTGACCGCCATTACCGAAATGAGCAGCACCGCCGACAGCGTTGCCGCCAACGCCGCCCAGACCGCAGACTTCACCCGCCGCGCCAACGAACACGCAGAACGTTCCCGGGTGGTGGTGGGCGAAGCTTCCGGCAGCGTCATCGCCTTGATCGACGAAGTCGCCGATGCCACCCACAAGGTCGAGGCCATGCAAGCCGACGCCCAGCGCATCACCGAGGTCCTCGGGGTGATCGGCGCCATCGCCGGGCAGACCAACCTGCTGGCCCTGAACGCCGCGATCGAGGCCGCCCGGGCCGGAGAACAGGGCCGCGGCTTCGCCGTGGTCGCCGATGAAGTGCGGGCCCTGGCCGCGCGGACCCAGGACAGCACCTCGCAGATCAACGAAATGCTCGCGCGCCTGACCCAGGGCGTGAGTTCCTCGGTCAGCGCCATGGAAAACACCCAGGCCAGTTGCCAGTCAGCGGCGGATGCCACGGCGCGGGTCAACAGCGGGCTCGACGAAATGGCCGACTCGGTGAGCCAGATCAACAACCTGAGCACCCAGATCGCCACCGCCGCCGAACAGCAGAGCGCCGTGACCGAGGAGATCAACCGCAGCATGGTGAGCATCCGACACATGGTCGAGGAGCTGGTGGACAGCGCCCGAGCCGGGGAAAGCAACACCCAGAGCCTGTTGCAGGCCAATGCCCAGGTCAGCCACCTGATGAGCCGCTTCAAAGTCCGCTGAACGGTCTGCCCCCGCCCCTGGCAGCCCGCCGGGGCGGGGCTATATTTCAGGCTCCGGTCACAAGGACGTGAGGTGCCTCATGGGACAGCGCCAGACACATCTGTTGCATGAACAGATCAGCCACGAACTGTTTATCCAGGCCAGTATCGACACCGTCTACTACTACGTGACGCAGCCGGACCGCTGGCCGGAGTGGCACCCTTCCAGCCTGCGTGCCGACACCGGCCTGTGCGGTTCATTGCCCGCCGGCCACCGCTTCAGTGAAACCATGGACTTGCTGGGGGTGCAGCTGCCCATCAGCTACCGGGTGCTGGTGGCGGTGTTTCCCAAGGAGTTCAAGACCCTGTTCAGTTCCGCCGCGCTGGACGGTTCGATCCACTACCTGTTGAGCAAGCAGGGCGACGGCACACTGTTCCGGCGCACCCTGGAATACGCCACCGACCTGCAGCTCAGTGGCCTGCGAGCACGCATGGAGCAGCTTTCGAGCCAGGCCCTGGGCAACCTCAAGCAGCGTCTGGAACAGCCCGACGACTGACAAATCTGTAATGCCCACCTCAGTTTCCTGACAGCCAGCGCCGATTAGAGTCCGCTCCAATCCGCTGACTGACTGGAAGCCTCCGATGCCGCGCCCCTCCTCGTTCCACAGCCCCTCCCGCCGCACCTTCGTCAAGGCCCTGGCTGCCGGTGGTGTACTGGCCGGCTTCGGCCTGTGGCGCAACCCGGTCTGGGCCGTCAGCAGCCCGGGCCAGCCCGAGGTCCTGGCCGGCAGCGACTTCGACCTGTGCATCCAGCAGTTGCCGGTGAATTTCAGCGGCCGGCCACGCAAGGCCATGGCCATCAACGGCAGCCTGCCCGGGCCCCTGCTGCGCTGGCGCGAAGGCGACCGGGTGACTGTGCGGGTGCGCAACCGCCTGGACCAGCCCAGTTCCATCCACTGGCACGGGATCATCCTGCCGGCCGACATGGACGGCGTGCCCGGCCTGAGCTTCGAGGGCATCGAGCCCGGCGGGCTCTACCGCTACAGCTTCCCGGTCAAGCAGCACGGCACCTACTGGTACCACAGCCATTCCGGGCTGCAGGAGCAACTGGGGGTGTATGGCCCGCTGGTGATCGACGCCCGGGAACCAGAGCCCTTCAGCTACGAACGCGACTACGTGGTGCTGCTCTCGGACTGGAGCGACGAGGAGCCGGGGCAGATCCTGCGCACCCTGAAGAAACAGTCCGACTACTACAACCAGCACAAGCGCACCCTGGGCGACTTCATCGAGGACGTCGGCCGCGACGGCTGGGCGGCCACGCTGGCCGAACGCAGCATGTGGGCGCAGATGAACATGACCCCCACCGACCTCGCCGATGTCAGCGGCGCCACCTATACCTTCCTGCTCAACGGCCAGGCCCCGGGCCAGCCATGGTGCGGGCTGTTCCGCCCCGGCGAACGCCTGCGCCTGCGAGTGATCAATGCCTCGGCCATGAGCTATTTCGACCTGCGCATTCCCGGGGTGCAGATGACCGTGGTCGCCGCCGACGGCCAGCACGTGGTGCCCGTGACCGTGGATGAACTGCGCATTGCCGTGGCCGAAACCTTCGACGTGCTGGTGCAACCCGGTGCCGGAGCCCACGCCTTGTTCGCCCAGGCCATGGACCGCAGCGGCTATGCCCTGGGCACCCTGGCCAGTGCCCCCGGGCTCGTGGCCGAGGCACCGGCCATGGACCCGCGACCGCTGCTGGGCATGACGGACATGGCCATGGGTGCCATGGATCACGGGGCAATGCCGGGCATGGACCATGGCGCCATGGCCGCCATGGATCACGGCGCGATGAACGCCACGATCAGCCACCCGACCTCGGAAACCAGCAACCCCCTGGTGGACATGCAAGCGGTGAACCCCATGCCGCGCCTGGACGATCCGGGCATCGGCCTGCGCGACAACGGCCGCCGGGTGCTGCGCTACGCCGACCTGAAAAGCACCTTCGCCGACCCCGACGGCCGCGAACCGAGCCGGACCCTGACCCTGCACCTGACCGGGCACATGGAAAAGTTCGCCTGGTCCTTCGACGGCATTCCCTTTGCCGAAGCCGAACCCCTGCGCCTGCGGTATGGCGAGCGGCTGCGCATCGAACTGGTGAACGACAGCATGATGGCCCACCCCATCCACCTGCACGGGCTGTGGAGCGACCTGGAGGACGAACACGGCCGCTTCCAGGTGCGCAAGCACACCATCGACATGCCGCCGGGCACCCGCCGCAGCTACCGGGTCACCGCCGATGCCCTGGGGCGCTGGGCCTATCACTGCCACCTGCTGTACCACATGGAAAGCGGCATGTTCCGCGAAGTCCGGGTCGAGGAGGAACGCCACCATGAAGCTTGATTACCTCCGCTTCACCCGGCAGCCCGGCGTTGGCCTGGCCCTGCTCCTGTTGGCCTGGCCCTGGGCACCGGCACAGAGCGAATCGATGCCGGGCATGGACCATTCCAGCGTGCCCGGGACCGCCATGGGCGCCATGGACCACTCGCAGATGCCCGGCATGCAGGCGCCAGCCCCCACACGAAGCCGCACACCGATCCCGGTGCTGACCGATGCCGATCGGGCGGCGGTCTACCAGGGCCCCAGCGGCCACATCCACGGCCCGTCGCTGAACACTTTCCTGCTGGTGGACCAGTTGGAATGGCAGGACGCCGACCCGGGCGGCAGCGTCGCCTGGGAGGTCGAGGGCTGGGTCGGTGGCGACCGCGACCGGCTCTGGCTGCGCAGTGAAGGCGAACGCACCCGGGGCGTCACCGAGCACGCCGAGCTGCAAGCCCTGTGGGGCCATGCCATTGGCCCCTGGTGGGACCTGGTGGGCGGCCTGCGCCAGGACTTCAAGCCCGGCACGCCGCAGACCTGGGCCGCCCTGGGGCTGCAAGGCATGGCCCTGTACAACTTTGAAAGCCAGGTCACCGCCTACCTCGGCGAGGACGGCCAGGCCGCCCTGCGCCTCAAGGGTGACTACGACTTGCTGCTGACCCAACGCCTGATCCTCCAGCCCTCCGCCGAGGTCAACCTCTATAGCCGCAATGACCGGCAACGGGGCCTGGGCGCAGGCCTGGCGGACAGCGAGATCGGCCTGCGCCTGCGCTACGAGATCCGCCGCGAGTTCGCTCCTTATATAGGGGTGACCTGGAACCGCAGCTACGGCCGCAGCGCCGACTACGCCCGGGACGAGGCCGAGCTGGACAACGACCCGCGCCTGGTCCTGGGCCTGCGCCTGTGGTTCTGAAGGCCACAACCGCTGGCCGGCCTTGGTATCACCTTGAAACAAAAGCCAGCGGCGGCCAGCGAAAAAAACCGCAAAATGCACCACCCCGAGCGTGCAACCGCGGGTGGCCGGCCATGCCACCCTTCCTTATTGATCAGCGACAAAGAGACTTTCGATGAACACCTCACTGCGTCTGGCGGCCCTGTCCGCCCTGCTGATCAGCTCCCTGGCCCAGGCTGGAGAACTGATTCCCATCGACGTGCACCGCGACGCCAACTGCGGCTGCTGCAAAAAGTGGATCGAGCACCTGCAGGACAACGGCTTTGCCGTGACCGACCACGTGGAAAGCAACATGAGCGCGGTCAAGCAGCGGCTCGGCGTCGCCCCGCGCCTGGGCTCCTGCCATACCGCGGTGATCGACGGCAAGTTCGTCGAGGGCCACGTGCCGGCCGAACAGGTGCTGGCCCTGCGCAAGCGCGATGACCTGCTGGGCATCGCCGCCCCGGGCATGCCCATGGGCTCCCCCGGGATGGAAATGGACGGCATGGGCGCCGATGCCTTCCAGGTCATCGGCCTGACCCGCGAGGGCAAGGACGTGGTCGTCGCGGACTACCCGGCCCGTTGATCTTCGGCGCCTACTTCGGCCTGTTCCTGGCGGCGTTCGGCGCCGCCACCCTGCTGCCCCTGCAATCGGAAGCGCTGCTGGTGGGGTTGCTGCACAACAGCCAACTGGCAGTGCTCGGGCTGTGGCTGGTGGCGACCCTGGGCAATGTCCTGGGCTCGCTGGTCAACTGGTGGCTGGGCCAGCGCCTGGAACACTACAAGGAGCGCCGCTGGTTTCCGGTCAGCTCGCGTCACCTGGAGCGGGCCCGGGGGCCTTACCAACGCTATGGCCACTGGACGCTCCTGCTGAGCTGGATGCCGCTGATCGGCGATCCGCTGACCCTGGTGGCCGGCGTCATGGGCGAACCCCTCAAGCGCTTCCTGCTGCTGGTCACCCTGGCCAAGGGCGCGCGCTACGCCGTGCTGGCGTGGCTGACCCTGGGCTGGATCGGCTGAGCGCCCGCAGCTCCCCATCACCGCGCAGGAGCTGGCTTGCCAGCGAAAGTGCCCGCCCCCGCAACCACCTGCCTCAAGGCCTTCCTTGTCGGCAAGCCGACGCCCAGGGTTTGCCTGTGGCTTAACGTCGCCCTAATCCGGCGGCTACAGCATCGCCCGCAACCTTGCGGAGTGTCCTTATGCCCCTTGCTACCCCTCGCTGGCTCAGTGCCTTGCTGCTGCCCCTGGCCCTGCCTGCCCTCGCCGCCCAGGCGCCGGTCTACGGTCCCGAACTGCAGGGCTTCGACTACCCCTATCCCTTGCACCATTTCAGCTTTGTGTCCCAGGGCCAGGCACTGCAGATGGGCTATATGGATGTACCGCCCCAGAGCCCGGCCAACGGGCGCAGCCTGGTACTGATGCATGGCAAGAACTTCTGCGGCGCCACCTGGGAGGGCTCGATCAAGGCCCTGAGCGCCGCAGGCTACCGGGTGATAGTCCCGGACCAGATCGGCTTCTGTACCTCCAGCAAGCCCGAACACTACCAGTACAGCTTCCAGCAACTGGCGCAGAACACCCATCAACTGCTGGCCAAACTTGGCGTCAGCCAGGCCAGCCTGCTGGGCCATTCCACCGGTGGCATGCTGGCCACCCGCTACGCCCTGCAATACCCCGATCAGGTACGGCAACTGGCCCTGGTCAACCCCATCGGCCTGGAAGACTGGAAAGCCCTGGGCGTGCCCTGGCGCAGCGTCGACCAGTGGTACCAGCGCGAGCTGAAGCAGACCGCCGAGGGTATCCGCCGCTACGAGCAGCAGACCTATTACGCCGGCCGCTGGAAGGCCGAGTACCAGCGCTGGGTGGACATGCTCGCCGGCCTCAACCAGGGCCCCGGCAAGCGCCTGGTGGCGTGGAACTCGGCGCTGATCTACGACATGATCTTCAGCCAGCCGGTGTACTACGAATTCCAGGACCTGAAGATGCCGACCCTGCTGCTGATCGGCACCGCCGACACCACCGCCATCGGCAGCGATATCGCGCCGCCCGAGGTCAAGGCGCGCATCGGCCACTACCAGGACCTGGGCAAGCAGGTGGCGCAGCGCATCCCCCATTCGACCCTGGTGCAGTTCCCGGGGCTGGGCCACGCACCGCAAATGGAACAACCCGAGCCTTTCCACCAGGCCCTGCTGGACTGGTTGAAGCAACCCTGAGCCAGGAGCCCGAACATGGCACTAGAGATTGCGGTAATCGATGATTGGCAGGACGTAGCGCGCGAGGTAGTGGACTGGTCGGTGCTCGATAGCATCGGCCGGGTCAGCTTCCTTCACGACTACCCGGCAGACCCCGCCACCCTGGCTCGGCGCCTGCAACCGTTCCAGGTGATCTGCGTGATGCGCGAGCGCACCCGGTTCGATGAAACCCTGCTACGCAGCCTGCCGCAGCTCAAGCTGCTGCTCACCGGCGGCATGCGCAACGCCGCCATCGACCTCAAGGCGGCCAGCGCCCTGGGGATCCAGGTGTGCGGCACCGACAGCTACAAGCACGCCGCGCCGGAGCTGACCTGGGCCCTGCTCATGGCCCTGAGCCGCAACCTGCTGAGCGAAGCCTGCGCCCTGCGCGCAGGCGATTGGCAACAGGGCCTGGGGGGTGATCTGCACGGCAAGACCCTGGGCATTCTCGGCCTGGGCAGCATCGGCCAACGGGTGGCGCAATTCGGCCAGGTGTTCGGCATGCGGGTGATTGCCTGGAGCGAGAACCTCACCGCTGAACGCGCGACCGCGGCCGGCGTGACCCATGTCGACAAGCAGCAACTGTTCGAACAAGCCGATGTGCTCTCGGTGCACCTGGTGCTCAGCGAGCGCAGCCGCGGCCTGGTGGACGCCCAGGCCCTGGCGTGGATGAAGCCCGGGGCGCTGCTGGTCAATACCGCCCGCGGGCCGATTGTCGATGAAGCCGCGCTGATTGCCGCCCTGGAACAGGGCCGGCTGGCGGGGGCCGCACTGGATGTATTCGAGCAGGAACCCTTGCCTGCCAACCACCCCTTGCGGCGCTTGCCCAATGTTCTGGCCACGCCCCATGTCGGCTATGTCAGCCGGCAGAACTACCAGCAGTTCTTCGGCCAGATGATCGAAGACCTGCAAGCCTGGCACGCCGGCCAGCCGATCCGCCTGCTCAACTGAAAGCCCCCCGTGGCGATCGCCAGGCAAGGTCCTGCGCAGCTTTTCGCAGCCTCGCAGGCTCGGCGGCGACCAGGCTCGCAGGGACGCTGGGCGCAGGAGCCCGCCTGTGCCCGTTCTTTGGGCGGCGCCGCACCACAACGGCACCGGCCCCCGGCAGCCACTCCCCATTTTCGCCCCCGGGCCGCAACGGCCCCGCTCCCGGGCAGTGCATGGCCGACCTTTCGTCGGGACGCGTTCGCCGCCCGCCCTGCCAACCCCGGGAAGCACCCACCTCCCCCGGCACCGCTCTAGGTTCTGTCCTAGACTGAATTTCGCACTGTGACCGGGCAGTCACATTCGCCGAGAAAAAGTCGAAACTTTTCGCTTCGGCCCAAGGTCAGGTTAAAGGTAGGGTCGCTGCCACTGGTGCATTCCTTGCAACGGCTCCTCCACCCTTTCTGCTTCCACGCTCGAGCAGCGCAGGCTGATCGACGTGTGGCGCGTTTGCGCCCGGCCATAGGAATTGGCCACGCGCGGCGCTCGAGACACCAGAACAGATCAATAAAACGGGAGAGACACATGATCAGCGCCGTATTGGACACTCAGGGAGATCACCCTCAACAGCAGGCCGGCGACCGCGCCGCCCCCTCGGTTCCGGTCCCTGGGAACAAGACGGTGCTGCCGCTGGCGCGGCCCAATCCCAACCGCAAGCGAGTGCTGTTCGTCACCTCGGAAATCGCCGACCTGGTGAAGACCGGCGGCCTGGGCGACGTCTCTGCCGCCCTGCCCAGGGCCATGGCCCACCTGCACGATGTGCGGGTACTGATCCCCGGCTACCCCCAGGTGCTGCATAGCGAGAACCCGATCCACATCATCGGGGAGCTGGGTGGCCACGCGGCACTGCCGGCCTGCAAGATCGGGCGCATGGACATGCCCGACGGCCTGGTGATCTACGTGCTGATCTGCCCGGAACTCTACGAGCGCGAAGGCACGCCCTACGGCGCCAACAACGGCCGCGACTGGCCGGACAACCATATCCGCTTCGCCCGCCTGGGGCTGGCCGCCGCCGACATCGCGGCCAACCTGGCGCAGATCCACTGGTGCCCCGACCTGGTGCACGCCCATGACTGGCCCGCCGGGCTGGCGCCGGCCTACATGCACTGGCGCGGGCAACGCACGCCGACCCTGTTCACCATTCATAACCTGGCCTATCAGGGCGTGGTCAGCCTGGCCTCGTGCCCGGAACTGGGCATCCCCGAGCATGCCCTGCAACAGGAAGGCATGGAGTTCTACGGCAAGCTGTCGTTCCTCAAGGCCGGCATGGCCTACGCCAGCCACATCACCACGGTGAGCGCCACCTATGCCCAGGAAATCACCACCCCGGCCTTCGGTTGCGGGCTCGACGGCTTCCTCGCCAGCAAGACCCAGCAGGGCCTGCTCAGCGGCATCCCCAACGGCATCGATGAAAGCTGGGACGCCGCCACCGACGCGCACCTGCTCACGCCTTTCAGCATCGGCGACTGGGACGGCAAGGCAGCCAACGCCGCCCATGTGCGGCAGATGTTCGGCCTCGACGCCTCCAGCGGCCCACTGTTTGCCGTGGTCTCGCGGCTGGTCTACCAGAAAGGCCTGGACCTGACCGAAGCGGTGGCCGAGTTCATCGTGCAGTCCGGCGGCCAGATCGCCATCATCGGCCGCGGCGAGCCGGAGGAAGAACAGTCCATGCGCGCCCTGGCCCGGCGCTTCCCCGGCCGCATCGGGGTGCACATCGGCTTCAACGAGACCGACGCCCGGCGCATGTTCGCCGGCAGCGATTTCCTGCTCATGCCCTCGCGCTACGAGCCCTGCGGCCTGAGCCAGATGTATGCCCAGCGCTTCGGCTCGCTGCCGGTGGCGCGCAACACCGGCGGCCTGGCAGACACCATCGAGAATGGCGTCACCGGTTTCCTCTTCGACGAATCCACCGTGGCCAGCTACCAGGAAGCCCTGACCCGGGCCTTCAAGGTGTTCGCCTACCCGGCGCTGCTCAATGCCATGCGCTGCCGGGCCATGGCCGCGCCCTTCAACTGGTGCAAGGCGGTGGAACCCTACGCCGAACTCTACGAGCAACTGGTGGCCAAGGCCCTGGGACAGGCCGCCCGACAGTAAGAGGCAAGGACCGATGCCCTCAAGCACGCTGCACACCTGGACTCATGGCGCGCGGCTGCTGGATGCCGAGCACACCCGGTTCGCCCTGTGGGCGCCGGATGCGCGCTGCGTCAGCGTCGAACTGGCGGACGGCCAGTCGCTGCCCATGCAGCCCCAGCCCGAAGGCTGGTTCATGACCCAGGCGCGCTGCCCCGCGGGCAGCGCCTACCGTTTCAATATCGACGAGCGGATCCAGGTCCCCGACCCGGCGTCCCGGGCCCAGCTCGGTGATGTCCACGGGCCAAGCCTGGTGGTGGACCCTGAGCGCTATCAATGGCAGCACCCGCAGTGGCGCGGCCGGCCCTGGCACGAGGCGGTGATCTACGAACTCCACGTGGGGGTCATGGGCGGCTATCAGGCGGTGCAGCAAGCCCTGCCGGCCCTGGTGGAACTGGGGGTGACCGCCATCGAGCTGATGCCCCTGGCGGAGTTTCCCGGTGAACGCAACTGGGGCTACGACGGCGTGCTGCCCTACGCCCCGGAAGCCTCCTATGGTTCGCCCGACGAGCTGCGCGCGCTGATCGATGCCGCCCATGGCCTGGGCCTGGCAGTGATCCTCGATGTGGTCTACAACCACTTCGGCCCCGACGGCAACTACCTGCAGGAGTACGCCCAGGGCTTCTTTCGCCAGGACCTGCACACCCCCTGGGGCGCTGCCATCGACTTTCGCCGCCCGCAGGTCAGCGAGTTCTTTATCGACAACGCCCTGATGTGGCTGCTGGAGTACCGTTTCGACGGCCTGCGCCTGGACGCGGTGCACGCCATCGACGATCCGGATTTCCTGCGGCAACTGGCGCAGCGGGTCCGCCAGGCAGTGCCACCCGATCGCCATGTGTGGCTCAACCTGGAGAACGAGTTCAATCAGGCCAGCCTGCTGCAACAAGGCTTCGACGCACAGTGGAACGACGACGGCCACAACGCCCTGCATGTGCTGCTGACCGGCGAAACCGACGCCTACTACGCCGACTTCGCCGAGCAGCCCACTGAGCAACTGGCCCGCTGCCTGAGCCAGGGTTTCGCCTTCCAGGGCCATGCCAACCGCCATGGCGAGGCCCGCGGCGAACCCAGCGGGCACCTGCCGCCCAGCGCCTTTGTGCTGTTTCTGCAGAACCATGACCAGATCGGCAACCGGGCCTTTGGCGAACGCCTCAACCAACTGGCGCCGACCCAGGCCCTGCACGCGGCCACGGTGCTGTTGCTGCTGTCACCGATGATTCCGCTGCTGTTCATGGGCGACGAAGTGGCCGCCCAGGAACCATTCCTGTTCTTCACCAGCCACCAGGGCCAGTTGGCCGAAGCGGTGCGCGAGGGCCGGCGCAACGAATTCGCCGCCTTCAGTGCCTTCGCCGACGCCGGGCAGCGCCAGCGCATTCCCGACCCCAACGCCGCCTCGACCTTCCAGGCCTCACGCCCACGGGCCCAGTCCCGACAGGCCGAGGCCACCCGCGAGCTGTACCGCAGCCTGTTGCAGATCCGCCACCGCGAGCTGGTTCCGCGCCTGCCCGGCGCCCGAGCCCTGGGCTGCCAGGTACTGGCCGAGGGCGCCCTGAGTGCGCGCTGGCGCCTGGGGGACGGCAGCCTGTTGCGCATCGACCTCAACCTCGGCCCGCATCAGGTCGAACTGGCCGCCGAGGCCGCACCGCAGCTGTGCTTCGAATACCCGCCGCACACCCTCAAGCACTGGTGCCAGGGCCAACTGCCTGCCTACAGCGTGCTGGTGCTGCTGGCCCCCACCTCTTCCCCGACCGACCCAGATGGAGAATGCCTATGAGCGATGCGCAACTGGAACTGCTTGCCAGCCGCGCCGGCCTGGCAGTGGACTGGATCGATGCCAACGGCCGTGCCCAGAAGGTCGAGGACCGGGTCCTGCGGGCTGTCCTGGCCGGCCTGGGGCATCCGGCCGAAGACCCGCAGCAGGTCGAACAGAGCCTGCTGCAATTGCAAGGGGTGCAACAGAGCCGGCACCTGCCCCCGCTGCTGACCGCCGACCACGGCCAGAGCCTGGACCTGGCGCGCTACTTCCCCCCGCACACGGCCTGTTTCCTGCGGCTGGAGGACGGCAGCCCGTTGCACCTGGACCTGGATGCCGAGAGCCGGCTGCCGGGCTCGATTCCGGTGGGTTACCACGCCGTGAGTATCGACGACGAACACTTTGTCCTGGCAGTGGCCCCCGAACGCTGCTTCAGCGTGGCCGACGCCGTGCACCAGCCCACCCCGCGGGCCTGGGGCCTCAGCGTGCAGCTGTACGCCCTGCGCCGCCCCGGCGATGGCGGTTTCGGCGATACCCAGGCCCTGGAAGAACTGGCGCGCCAGGCCGCCGAACGCGGTGCCGATGCCCTGGCCATCAGCCCGCTGCACGCCATGTTCAGCAGCGACCCGCTGCGCTACAGCCCCTATTCGCCTTCCAGCCGGCTGTTTCTCAACAGCCTGTATGCCGCCCCTGGCGCGATCCTCGGCGACCGCGCCTGGCGCACCGCGATCGAAGCCTGTGGCCTGGGCGAACAACTGCAGGACCTGGAACAGTTGCCGCTGATCGACTGGCCCCTGGCGGCCCAGGCCAAGTTGCAGGCACTGCGGGCGCTGTATGAAGGCTTCTGCCAGGGCGAGCACCCGCTGCACGAGGACTTCGCCAGCTACCGCCGGGCAGCCGGCGAGGCCCTGGAAAACCACTGCCGCTTCGAAGCCATACAGGCCCAGCGCGCCGCCCGTGGCGAGGACCTGGACTGGCGTCACTGGCCGCCGCAGTGGCGTGATCCGGCCAGCCCGGCCCTGGCTCATTTCGCCGAGGAACAGGCCCACGAAATCGGCTTCCATGCCTTTTGCCAGTGGCTGATCGCCCGCAGCCTGGAGCGAGCGCAAAGCGCGGCCCGCAGCGGCGGCATGGGCATCGGCCTGATCGCCGACCTGGCGGTGGGCGCCGACGGCGGCGGCAGCCAGGCCTGGAGCCGGCAGGAGCAGTTACTGGCCAACCTGACGGTGGGCGCGCCACCGGACATCCTCAACCGCCAGGGCCAGAGCTGGGGGATATCGGCCTTTTCCCCGGAAGGCCTGCAACGCCACGGTTTCCGCGCCTTCATCGAAATGCTCAGGGCCAACTTCGCCCATGCCGGGGGCCTGCGCATCGACCATGTGATGGGCCTGCAACGGCTGTGGGTGATTCCCCTGGGCGCGCCCCCAGCGATGGCGCCTACCTCTATTACCCGGTGGACGACCTGCTGCGCCTGCTGACCCTGGAATCCCATCGCCACCAGGCCATAGTGCTGGGCGAAGACCTGGGCACAGTGCCCGACGGGCTGCGGGAAAAACTTGCCGCCCGGGCCATGCTCGGCATGCGTGTGCTGTTGTTCGAACAGGACCACGGCTGCCACTTCAAGCCCATCCTCGACTGGCCGGACAATGCCCTGGCCACCACCAGCACCCATGACCTGCCGACCCTCAACGGCTGGTGGCATGGCCGCGATATCGACTGGAACCAGCGCCTGGGCCTGGTGGACGAAGCGGCGGCGCGGCACTGGCGCGAACACCGCCAGCACGAACGCAACGGCCTGCGCCACGCCCTGGCCCAGGACCCGCAGAACTTTCGCGAGGAAAGCCACGAGGCCGACCAGGTGGTAGACGCCAGCGTGCGTTTCCTCGGCCACACCCGGGCGCCCCTAGTGCTGCTGCCCCTGGAGGACGCCCTGGGCATCGACGAACAGGCCAACCTGCCCGGCACCCTCGACAGCCACCCCAACTGGCGCCGGCGCCTGGCCACTGCCAGCCGGCGCCTGCTGGACGACAGCGACGCGGCGCGGCGCCTGGAGCTGCTGGCCTGTGCCCGGCAGCAGGCCCTGGAGCGTGACCGATGAGCCCGCCAGCCACGCCAATGCCACGGGCCACCCTGCGCCTGCAATTTCACCAGGGCTTCACCCTGGATCATGCGCTGCCCCTGGTGCCCTACTTCGCCGGCCTGGGCCTCAGCCACCTCTACGCCTCGCCACTGCTCTGCGCGCGGGCCGGTTCCATGCACGGCTACGACGTGGTGGACCCCACCCGGGTCAACCCCGAGCTGGGGGGCGAGGCGGCCCTGGTACGGCTGGTGGATGCCCTGCGCCAGCACGGCATGGGCCTGATCCTGGATATCGTCTCCAACCACATGGCGGTGGGCGGCAATGACAACCCCTGGTGGCTGGACCTGCTGCAATGGGGGCGTCTGAGCCCGTACGGTGAGTTCTTCGATATCCAGTGGCATTCCCCGGACCCGCTGATGGAAGGCCAGTTGTTGCTGCCCTTCCTCGGCAGCGACTATGGGCAGGCCTTGCAGGAAGGCAGCCTGCAACTGCAGCTGGACGACGATCGCTGCGGTTTCCATGTTCGCCACTATGAACACTGTTTCCCCATCTGCCCCGCCGACTTCGGGGAACTGCTGCGCCTCGCCGGCCCGCCGGATGCCGCCCAGGCCCTCAAGCCCCTGGCCGACAGCTTTGCCGCCCTGCGTTTCAGCGGCGACGCCCACGCCCAGGCACAACCGCTGCAGCAGGCCCTGGGCCAACTGTTGCAGCAACCGGCGCTGCACCAGGCCGTCACCGCCCACCTGCAAGGCTACGACTCACGCCACGACGAAGGTTTCCAGCGCCTGCACCATCTGCTGGAGCAACAGAGCTATCGCCTGGCCAGCTGGCGCACCGCCGCCGACGACATCAACTGGCGACGCTTCTTCGACGTCAACGAGCTGGGCGGGCTGCGGGTCGAGCGCCCGGCGGTGTTCGAAGCCACCCACGGCAAGATCTTCGAGCTGATCCAGCGTGGCCTGGTGGACGGCCTGCGCATCGACCATATCGACGGTCTGGCCGACCCTCGCAGCTATTGCCGCAAGCTGCGGCGCCGGATCGACCGCCTGCGCCCGGGCCAGCACCTGCCGATCTACGTCGAGAAGATCCTCGGCGCCGGGGAAACCCTGCACCGCGACTGGGGCGTGGATGGCAGCACCGGCTATGAGTTCATGAACCAACTGTCGCTGCTGCAGCAGGCCCCTGCAGGCCAGCCGGTGCTGGCCGAACTGTGGAGCCGGCACAGCCAGCGCCCCGCGGCGTTCGCCGAAGAGGCACTGCTGGCCCGTCAGCAGATTCTCAACGGCTCCCTGGCCAGCGATTTTGAAAGCGTGGCCCAGGCCCTGTTGCAGGTGGCTCGCCTGGACCTGATGAGCCGCGACCTGACCCTGGGGGCCATCCGCCGCGCCTTGCAGGAACTGATCGTGCACTTCCCGGTGTACCGCACCTATATCAGCGCCTGTGGCCGCGGGCAGCAGGACCAGCAGTTGTTCCAGCAGGCCCTGGACGGCGCGCGACAGAGCCTGGGCGAGGCCGACAGGCCGGTGCTCGACTGCCTGGAGCGCTGGCTCGGCGGCCAGGGCTGGCGCCAGCAGCCACCGGGCCGTGGGCGCAAGCTGCTGCGCCACGCCTGCGTGCGTTTCCAGCAACTGACTTCGCCCGCCGCGGCCAAGGCCGTGGAAGACACCGCCTTCTACCGCTCGGCGGTACTGCTGTCGCGCAACGACGTGGGCTTCAACAGCGAACAGTTCAGTGCGCCGATCGCCGCCTTCCACACGGCCTGCCAGCAACGCCTGGCCAGCTTCCCCGACAACCTGCTGACCAGCGCCACCCACGACCACAAACGGGGCGAGGACAGCCGCGCGCGCCTGGCAGTGCTCAGCGAACGGGCCCCCTGGTATGCCGCCCAGGTGGAGCACTGGCGCACCCTGGCCGCGCCCCTGCGCCAGCAGGCGGATGCGCCTTCGGCGGGGGACGAACTGATCCTTTACCAGACCCTGCTGGGCAGTTGGCCCCTGGAACTGGCTGCCGAGGATCAGGCGGCCCTGCAAGGCTATGGACAAAGGATCTGGCAATGGCAGCTCAAGGCCCTGCGCGAGGCCAAGCTGCAAAGCAGCTGGGCGGCGCCCAACGCAGAATACGAAGAGGCCGTGCAGGCCTTTGTCCAGGCCCTGCTGCTGGCGCCCCAGGGCCTGGCATTGCGCCAGTCGATTGCCGCGGCGGCCCGGGCCATTGCCCCGGCGGGCGCCCTCAACAGCTTGGCGCAAACCTTGCTGCGCATGACCGTGCCTGGGGTCCCCGACCTGTACCAGGGCAACGAGTTCTGGGATTTCAGCCTGGTGGACCCGGATAACCGCCGGCCGGTGGATTACCCGGCCCGGCAGGCGGCCCTGGAGCGCGGCGGCGAACCACGCCAGTGGCTGGCCCAGTGGCACGACGGACGCATCAAGCAAGCCTTGATCGCCCGCACCCTGAACCTGCGTGGCCAGTACCCGGAGCTGTTTCGCCGGGGCCGCTACCAGCCGCTGCCGGTGCTTGGCCAACATGCCGGGCGGGTCCTGGCGTTCATGCGCGAGCACGGTGCACAACGGGCAGTGGTGATAGTGCCGGTGCAGGTCGCCGGCCTGCTGGGGGATCGCGCAATGCCCTTGATCGAGGGGCCGCTGTGGGGCGATACCCGGGTGCAGCTACCGTTCGACGCCTCGGGGCAAAAGCTGAATGGATTTTTTTCCACGGTGGCAGTCACACCCCACAGGGAGCTGATGCTTAGCGCCGCACTGCAAGACTTTGCGCTCAACCTTTTGATTCAACCTTGAATTCAGTCCAGGAGCATTGCGATGAGTACCGACGACAAACGCATTCGTGAATTCGCTTATCAGATCTGGGAGTCGGAAGGTAAGCCAGAGGGCCAGGAAGCCCGGCATTGGGACATGGCCCGCAAGCTCGCCGAGGCCGAAGCCCTGGCTCCAAGCACGCCACCCAAGGCCGGCAAGGCCAAGCCTGCGACCGGAAAGCCCGCCGCCAAGAGCGCGGCCAAGCCCAAGGCCAAGTCGGCCGCCGCCGTGGTAGTGCCCCCGGGAGAAAAACCCGCGGCGGCGAAGAAGCCCCGGGCGCCGCGCAAACCGCCGGCCAACTGACACCCGCCGGCCATCTCGTCCTCGTCAACCCGTGGCGCGCCCGCGCGCCATAAGGGTCGCGTTCGCCCTGAAGAAAGGGCCCGGCCCGTCACCGTCTCACTGCAGGAGCAACCATGAGCAGATCCAAGCAGCCCGCCGCCACTCCCGAGAGCGAACCCTCGCGCATTCGTGAAGGCCTGCCCTTCCCCCTCGGCGCCACCTGGGACGGCCTGGGGGTCAACTTCGCGCTGTTCTCGGCCAATGCCACCAAGGTCGAGCTCTGTGTGTTCGATGATGCCGGCGAAGTGGAACTCGAACGCATCGAACTTCCGGAATACACCGACGAAATCTTCCACGGCTACCTGCCCGACGCTCACCCGGGGCTGATCTACGGCTACCGCGTGCACGGCCCCTACGACCCGGCCAACGGTCACCGTTTCAACCCCAACAAACTGCTGATCGACCCCTATGCCAAGCAACTGGTGGGCGAGCTGAAATGGTCCGAGGCGCTGTTCGGCTACACCATCGGCCACCCGGATGCCGACCTCAGTTTCGACGAGCGCGACAGCGCGCCCTTCGTGCCCAAGTGCAAGGTCATCGACCCGGCCCACACCTGGGGCAACGACCAGCGGGTCAGCGTGCCCTGGGACAAGACCATCATCTACGAGACCCATGTGCGCGGCTTCACCATGCGCCACCCTTCGGTGCCCGAGAACCTGCGGGGCAGCTTCGCCGGGCTGATGGTGGACGACGTGCTGGAGCACATCCGCAAGCTCGGGGTGTCGTCGGTGGAGCTGCTGCCGATCCACGCCTTCGTCAACGACCAGCACCTGCTGCACAAGGGCATGACCAACTACTGGGGCTACAACAGCATCGCCTTCTTCGCCCCCGACCCGCGCTACCTGGCCAGCGGCAAGATCGCCGAATTCAAGGAAATGGTCGCCCACCTGCACGAAGCCGGGCTGGAGGTGATCCTGGACGTGGTCTACAACCACACCGCCGAAGGCAACGAGCAAGGCCCGACCCTGTCCATGCGCGGCATCGACAACGCCTCCTACTACCGCCTGATGCCCGACGACAAGCGCTTCTACATCAACGATTCGGGCACCGGCAACACCCTGGACCTGAGCCACCCCTGCGTGCTGCAGATGGTCACCGACTCGCTGCGCTACTGGGCCACGGAGATGCACGTGGACGGTTTCCGCTTCGACCTGGCGACCATTCTCGGCCGCTACCACGACGGTTTCGACGAGCGCCACAGCTTCCTCGTGGCCTGCCGCCAGGACCCGGTGCTGCGCCAGGTGAAGATGATCGCCGAACCCTGGGACTGCGGCCCCGGTGGCTATCAGGTGGGCAACTTCCCGCCGGGCTGGGTGGAATGGAACGATCGCTTTCGCGACACCGTGCGCGCCTTCTGGAAGGGCGACGACGGTCAACTGGCGGATTTTGCCGGGCGCATGACCGCCTCCGGCGAGATGTTCAACCAGCGCGGCCGCCGGCCCTACGCCTCGGTCAACTTCGTCACTGCCCACGACGGTTTCACCCTGCACGACCTGGTGTCCTACAACGACAAGCACAACGAAGCCAACGACGAGAACAACCAGGACGGCAGCAACAACAACCTGTCCTGGAACCACGGCGTCGAAGGCCCCAGCGACGACCCCGAGATCAACGCACTGCGCCTGCGCCAGATGCGCAACTTCTTCGCCACCCTGCTACTGGCCCAGGGCACGCCGATGGTGGTGGCCGGCGACGAATTCGCCCGCACCCAGCACGGCAACAACAACGCCTACTGCCAGGACAGCGAGATCGGCTGGGTCAACTGGGAGCTGGATAACGACGGCAAGTCCCTGCTCAAGTTCGTCAAGCGCCTGATCAAGCTGCGCCTGAGCTACCCGATCCTGCGGCGCGGGCGCTTCCTGGTGGGCAGCTACAACGAGGACATCGGGGTCAAGGACGTCACCTGGCTGGCTCCCGACGGCAGCGAGATGACCACCGAGCACTGGCAGGACCCCCATGGTCGCTGCCTGGGCATGCTGCTGGACGGCCGCGCCCAGGAAACCGGGATCCGTCGCCCCGGGGCCGACGCCACCCTGCTGCTGGTGGTCAACGCCCACCACGACATCGTCAACTTCCGCCTGCCTGAGGTGCCCGCCGGGGAGTTCTGGACCTGCATGCTCGACACCAACCAGCCGGCGGTGCGCGGCCAGGAACGCTTTGCCTTCGGCCACGAGTATTCGGTGACCGGGCGCTCCCTGCTGCTGTTCGAACTGCAACATGAGGAAGAAGACTGAACATGGACCTGCAAGGCTTCCTGCATCACTCCCCCGACCTGGGGCATGCCGACACCCGCGCCCTGGGCCTGTGCCTGGACGCCCTGGTGGGCGCCGGGCTCGACCGCCTGCCACTGCCCGCCGGGGGCGCCACCCTGCAACGCTGGCAGGCCCTGGCCAGGGTCGCCGGCCATGACCTGGGCCTGTGCAAGCTCTACGAGGGGCACACCGACGCCCTGGCGATCATGGCGGAACTGGGCTGCCCCGTGCCCCCCGGCACCACCTGGGGCACCTGGGCCGCGGAGCCGCCCCAGGCCCGGGTGCACGCCGTTGCCGATGGCCCGCACTGCCGGCTCAGCGGCACCAAGGCCTGGTGCTCGGGGGCCGAGGTGCTCAGCCATGCCCTGCTCACCGCCTGGGACGCCGACGGCCACCAACGCCTGGTGGCGGTGGCCCTGGACCAGCCCGGGGTGCAGGTCGAGAGCGGCAGTTGGCAAGCGGTGGGCATGGCCAGTACCGGCAGCCAGCGGGTTGACTTCCACGAGGCTCGTGGCCAATGGGTCGGCGGGCCGGATGACTACCTGCAGCGCCCGGGCTTCTGGCAAGGCGCCATCGGCATCGCCGCCTGCTGGCTGGGAGCCGCCCAGGCCATCGCACACCCCCTGCGCGAACACTGCGCCAAACGCGACGAGCCCCATGCCCTGGCCCACCTGGGGGCAGTGGACAGCGCCCTGCATCAGGCCGCCTGCGTGCTGCGCCACAGTGCCCGGCAGTTGGATCAGGCGCCCCAGGCCAACTGCCAGTTGCTGGCCCGGCGCGCCCGGGCGGTGACCGAGGCCAGCGTCGACAGCGTGCTGCACCACGTCGGCCGGGCGCTGGGCGCCGGCCCCTATTGCCTGGACCGGCACTTCGCCCGGCTGCTGGCGGACCTGCCGGTATTCATCCGCCAGAGCCATGCCGAGCGTGACCTGGCCATTCTCGGGCAACAGCTGGCCAACGCCGCCCACGCTGCAGCGGACCCGGGAGGATGGCAACTGTGAAAGCCAATCCGATTGTCGGTCGCGGCACCTCGCTGCGGGCCTGGCAGGCTTCCTCGCAACTGCAGGCCATGGCCGCGGTGGATATTCGAACCCTGGTCCCGCAAGGAGCGCGGGCGGTGATTGTGGCCCCGCACCCGGACGATGAAATCCTCGGCTGTGGCGGCCTCCTGCAACTGCTGGCGGCGCAGGGGCGCGAGCTGCTGCTGATTTCGGTCACCGATGGTTGCGCCAGCCATCCCGGCTCCCGGCGCTGGCCGGTACAGCGCCTGAGCCAGGTACGGCCCCAGGAGTCCGCCGAAGGCTTGCGCCGCCTGGGCCTGCCGCTGCAGCGCTTCACCTGGCTGCGCGCGGGCTTCGAGGACAGCCGCGTCGCCCGGGACGAAGCCGCCCTGACGCAGTTCATCCAGGGTTGCCTGCGCGCCGGTGACGTGCTGTTCAGCACCTGGTGCGAGGACGGCCACTGCGACCACGAAGCCGTGGGCCGGGCCAGCGCCCTGGCCGCCCGGGCCGCGGGCGCGAGCCTCAAGGAACTGCCGATCTGGACCTGGCACTGGGCCGATCCCGAGGGCCGGCAGCTGCCCTGGGGGCGGGCCCGCAAGGTGCTGCTCAGCCCTGCCCAGGTGGCCCGCAAGCGCCATGCCATCCACGCCTTTGCCAGCCAACTGGAGGGCGACCCGCAGATCGGCCTGGCGCCCGTGCTGGCACCGCACATCATCGAGCGTCTGCTGCAACCTTTTGAGGTGGTGTTCCTATGAGTGTCGACAGTCGCTATTTCGAAGGGCTGTTCGCCCGGGACCAGGACCCCTGGGCCTTTCGCCAGCGCTGGTATGAACAGCGCAAACGTGCAATCACCCTGGCCAGCCTGCCGCGCCGCCACTACCGGAGCATTTTCGAACCCGGCTGTGCCAACGGCGAACTCAGCGCCGAACTGGCCAGCCGCTGCGACAGCCTGCTGGCCTACGACACCGCGCGCAACGCGGTGGACCTGGCCCGGCAGCGCTTGCGCTCCTTCCCCCACGCCCGGGTGGAACACGGCCGCCTGCCCCAGGACTGGCCCAAGGGGCCCTTCGATCTGATCGTCATCAGCGAGATCGGCTATTACCTGGACGCCGCCGACCTGGCGCAACTGGTGGCACGGGCCCTGGGCTCCCTGGCCGCGGATGGCCAGCTACTGGCCTGCCACTGGCGCCCGCCCATTGCCGAGTGCCCCCTGGATGCCGGACAAGTGCACGAACTGCTCCATCGCCATTTGCAACTGCCACGCTTGCTGGAGCACCAGGAAGCGGACTTTCTCCTCGACCTCTGGGGCCGCGAAGCGGATTCGGTCGCGACCCTGGAGGGCCTGCGATGATCGGAGTGGTGATACCCGCCCATAACGAGGAGCAACTGCTGGCCGACTGCCTGCGCTGCGCCCTGAAAGCCGCCAGCCACCCCGAGCTCAATGAAGACGTGGCGATCCTGGTGGTGCTCGACAGCTGCTCCGACGGTTCTCTGGACATTGCCCGCCAGTTCGCCGTACAACACCTGCAATTGCAGGTGCGCAATGTCGGACGGGCACGGGCCGCGGGCGCGCAGTTGCTGCTGCAGGCCGGCGCCCGCTGGCTGTCCTGTACCGATGCCGACAGCCGCGTACCCGAGGACTGGCTGGTGGCCCAACTGGCCCTGGGCGCCGACGCCGTCTGCGGCACCGTCACCGTCGACCGCTGGAGCGAAGGCTTCGAACCCCAGGCCCGGATCCGCTATCACGACGCCTACCAGGACAGCGATGGCCACCGGCACATCCATGGCGCCAACCTCGGCATCAGCGCTGCAGCCTATGTCCGCGCCGGCGGCTTCGAGGCCCTGGCCTGCCACGAGGATGTGCAGCTGGTGCGGCAGTTGCAGCGCTGCGGCGCCAGCATCGCCTGGAGCCGGCATCCGCAAGTGATTACCAGCGGGCGCCTGGATTCGCGGGCCAAAGGTGGGTTCGGCGATTACCTCAAGCGCCTGAACGAACCTTGCGCAGGGCTGTGAAGTACAGCATGGCATTGGTCAGTGCGCCTCCCCGGGGGGAGAATTGCCGTCTACCCTGTGACGGGCTTGGTAATCAGCAAATAAGCCTGGGCTGGCACTGCGTGGAAAGCTCCAGGCTGTGTATGATTACCCCCGAATCGCGGTGCTCCAAAGGTATGGGGCACCGGTACTTCACGCTGAGGCAGGTGCCAAGGAATCAGCGTGCGTGCAAACCCAGGGTCGCGACTGAACGGAGGTTCAACCGCTACTGCCGTGGCCCGGAAAACAGGGATGTGACACCCCATGAAAGCCATACCCGCAATCGACAGCAACTGGCCCAGCCAAGTCTGGAACAGTGCCCGCAGCCTGGCCGAGGTGCCGGCCATCAATCTGGCCAACCTGGTTCCGGCCGGCTCCCGGGCAGTGATAGTCGCCCCTCACCCCGGTGACGAAGTGGTCGCCAGCGGCGGCCTGCTGCAAGTGCTGGCCCACCACGGCCACCCTCTGCAACTGATTTCCATCAGCGACGGCAGCGCCAGCCATCCCGGGTCGGAGCTGTGGCCCAAGCGCCGCCTGAGCGTGTTCCGGCCCCAGGAAAGCGCCGAAGCCCTGCGTCGCCTGGGCCTGCCCCTGCACAGCCTGAAGTGGATCCGCGGCGGCTTTGCCGACAGCGCCTTGAGCGAACGGGAACAGCAGCTGGTGCCCTTCATCTGCCGCTACCTGCGCGACACCGACGTGGTGTTCAGCACCTGGCGCGCCGATGGCAACCTCGACCACGAAGCCGTGGGCCGGGCCACGGCCAAGGCCGCGAGCCTGGTAGGTGCGCGTTTTCATGAGATTCCGATCTGGGCCTGGCACTGGGCGGCCCGCGAGGAGCACCAGATCCCCTGGCAGCGTGCGCGCAAGCTGCGCCTGGACACCTGGACCGTGGCCCGCAAGCGCCACGCCGCCCACGCCTATGCCAGCCAGTTGCAGGGCGAGCCGGAGATCGGCCTGGAGCCGTCGCTGTCGCCGGTGCTGCTGGAGCGCCTGCGCCTGCCCTACGAGATCATCCTGATGTAGGCCTGCGCGGGTGGAAAATAAGCTGAACGCACACACCGGTCGCCAGTCCCATCTGTAACCGCCACTGATTCCAAGGAGCCCGCGTGAGCAGCGATTCCACCCGCCAGCCCAACCCCGAGGCGGTCCAGCGGTTACGCGTTCTGACCGTCAACACCCACAAGGGCTTCACCGCCCTGAACCGCCGCTTCATTCTTCCGGAACTGCGCGAGGCCGTGCGCAGTACCCAGGCCGACCTGGTGTTTCTCCAGGAAGTGCTGGGCGAGCACGAGCGCCATGCCTCGCGCCTGGACAACTGGCCTCAGCAGTCACAGTACGAGTTTCTCGCCGACAGCATGTGGAGCGACTACGCCTACGGGCGCAACGCGGTGTACCCCGACGGCCATCACGGCAACGCCCTGTTGTCGAAGTTTCCGATCCGCCAGTACCGCAACCTCGATGTTTCGATCACCGGCCCCGAGCGCCGGGGCCTGCTGCACTGCGTGCTGGATGTGCCCGGCCACGCCGAGGTCCACGCCATCTGCGTGCACCTGAGCCTGCTGGAAAGCCATCGCCAGTTGCAGCTGGCGCTGCTGGGCCAGTTGCTCGAGTCACTGCCCGAGGAGGCACCGGTGATCATCGCCGGCGACTTCAATGACTGGCAGATGCACGGCAACGCCACCCTGGGCCGGCGCAACGACCTGCACGAAGCCTTCGAACGCCATCATGGCCGCCCGGCCAAGACCTACCCGGCCCGCTGGCCACTGCTGCGCCTGGATCGGGTCTACCTGCGCAACGCCCACAGCCACCGCCCGCAGATCCTCGGCAACAAGCCCTGGACCCATCTCTCCGATCACCTGCCGCTGGCGGTGGAAGTGCACCTGCCGCCTGGGGCCGCACATCAGAATTCATGAATAAATAGCCGTATTCCCGCCAGAGTCGACCATGCTTTTCCCCGAACCCGAGCCTGGGGGCGCCCGCCTCCGGGCCAACCTTGAGCCCAGAGAAGGAATCAAGCGATGAGCGAGCAACCCACGATTGTCCTGGTCCACGGTTTCTGGGGCGGTGCCGCCCACTGGAACCGGGTCATCGTCGAACTGCTGAACCGCGGGTACGAGAAGATCCGCGCCGTGGAACTGCCCCTGACCTCCCTCGCCGAGGACGTCGAACGGACCCGCAAACTGGTGGCCCAGCAAGCGGGGCCGGTGCTGCTGGTGGGGCACTCCTACGGCGGCGCGGTGATCACCCAGGCCGGGCATGCGCCAAACGTCGCGGGCCTGGTGTACATCGCCGCCTTCGCCCCGGACCAGGGCGAAAGCCCCGGTGGCCTGACCCAGGAGTTCCCGCCTGAAGCCGCCGCCAATCTGGCGCCCGACAGCGACGGCTACCTCTGGGTGCGTCCGGAGCGTTTCCAGCAGAGCTTCTGCCAGGATCTCAGCCCCCAGGAAGGGCTGGTTATGGGCCTGACCCAGAAGGCGCCGCTGGCCAGCACCTTCGGCGACGCCCTCGGGGCCCCGGCATGGCGCGACAAACCTTCCTGGTACCAGGTGTCCCGTGCCGACCGCATGATCGCCCCGGCGAACCAGGAGCGCATGGCCGCCCGGCTCAACGCCCGCAAGGTCATTCACCTGGACGCCAGCCACGCCTCCCTCGCCTCCCAGCCCGGGCCCGTAGCCGCGCTGATCGCCGAGGCCGCCGACTCCCTGTAACCGGTTGACTGGGCGATCTTCAGACGAGCCGTTGGCGTCCTCGCAAACCCCGCGCCCCAGCGACGGAGCGCCGCCCAGACCGTTCGCAACCTTCGGCAGCGGCTACAGGACGCCTGGGTCAACTGTCAGGGCGCAGGATCAGTACGGCCAGCGGCGGCAGGTTGAGCACCAGGGACAGGGCCTGGCCATGGCTGCTCTGCTCTTCGCTGAAGGCCTCGCCACCGTTGCCGTAGTTGGAGCCGGCATACAGTTGCGAATCGCTGTTGAGCAACTCGCTCCAGCGCCCCGCCACCGGTACGCCGACGCGATAGCCCTGGCGTGGCACCGGGGTGAAGTTGGCCACCACCAGCAGCGGTTCGCCGCTCTTGCTCCAGCGCAACCAGGCATAGACGCTGTTGATCGCATCGTCGCCGATCAGCCATTGGAAACCCTGGGGCACGTCGTCCTGGTCGTGCAGCGCCGGGTACTGGCGATACAGGCGGTTGAGGTCCCCCACCAGTTGCTGCACCCCGCGGTGCTCGGGGTATTGCAGCAGGTACCAGTCCAGTTGCTGGTCGTGGTTCCACTCGCGCCATTGGCCGAACTCGCAGCCCATGAACAGCAGCTTCTTGCCCGGATGGGCCCACATGAAGCTCAGGTAGGCCCGCAGGTTGGCGAACTTCTGCCAGCGATCGCCGGGCATCTTGTCGATCAGCGAGTGCTTGCCGTGCACCACCTCGTCGTGGGAGATCGGCAGGATGAAACGCTCGGACCAGGCGTACACCAGGCCAAAGCTCAGTTCGTTGTGATGGTGGGCGCGGTACACCGGGTCCTGCTGGATGTAATGCAGGGAATCATGCATCCAGCCCATGTTCCATTTATAGGCAAAGCCCAGGCCGCCCTGGTCGGTGCGCTGGCTGACCCCGGGCCAGGCGGTGGACTCCTCGGCGATCACCAGGGCGCCCGGGGCCTCCAGGGCCACGACGTCGTTGAGGTGACGCAGAAAATCAATGGCTTCGAGGTTTTCCCGGCCGCCGTGGCGGTTCGGCACCCATTCCCCGGCCTTGCGCGAATAGTCGCGGTAGAGCATCGAGGCCACGGCATCCACCCGCAGGCCGTCGACGTGGAAATGCTTGAGCCAGTGCAGCGCCGAAGCCAGCATGAAACCGTGCACTTCGGTACGCCCCAGGTTGTAGATCAGGGTGTCCCAGTCCTGGTGGAAGCCTTCAAGGGGGTTGCCGTACTCATACAGTGCAGTGCCGTCGAACTGCGCCAGGCCGTGGGTATCGGTGGGAAAGTGCGCCGGCACCCAATCGAGAATCACCCCGATGCCCGCCTGGTGGCAGGCGTCGACGAAGGCTGCAAAATCCTGCGGGCTGCCGTAGCGGGCGCTGGGGGCGAACTGCGACAGCGGCTGGTAGCCCCAGGAGCCGCCAAACGGGTGCTCCATGATCGGCATCAGTTCGATATGGGTAAACCCCAGGTCCTTGACGTAGGGAATCAGCCGTTCGGCCAGTTCGGCCCAGCTGTACTGGCGGGCCACTTCTCCAAGGTCGTCCACTTCGCACTGCCAGGAACCGGCATGCAGCTCATAGATCGACAGCGGCGCGTCCACCCGCTGGCGCTCGCCTCGGGCCAGCATCCACTCCTGGTCCCGCCAGTCGATGGTCAGGGGCGGCGCGACTCTGGAGGCGGTGTCCGGCGGCAACTGCGTGGCCAGGGCCATGGGGTCGGCCTTGAGCGGCAGGATGCCCTGGGGCCCGAGGATCTCGTATTTGTAGGCCTCGCCCGCCTGCAGGCGCGGGATGAACAGCTCCCAGACCCCGGAGGGATGGCGCAAGCGCATCGGGTGCCGGCGCCCGTCCCAGATATTGAAGTCGCCCACCACCGAGACCCGCCGGGCATTCGGTGCCCAGACCGCAAAACGCACGCCGTCGATGCCGTCCACGGTGGTCAGTTGCGCCCCCAGGCAGGAACTGAGGTCGCGGTGATTGCCTTCGGCAAACAGGTACAGGTCCATCTCCCCCAGCAGGGGGCCGAAGCTGTAGGGGTCTTCACTGACCTGTTCGCCCCCGGCCCATTGAATGCGCAAGAGATAGGGCCGGGCCTCGGGAAAGTGCCCGACAAACAGCCCCGGCACCTCACCGGCTTGCAGGCTGCCGAGCACCTGCTGCTGGTCGCGGTCGAGCACCTGCACACTCAGCGCCCCGGGCAGGAAAGCGCGGATGAATTGCCCGCCGGCGCCATCGCCGTGGGGCCCGAGAATGGCGAATGGATCGCGGTGTTCGGCCCGTACCAGGGCGTCGATGGCCTTGGCCGAAGGAAGCAATGCCGGTTGCTGCTTTCCCTGTTCCTTGTTCGAGAAACTCATGACTGCTCTCCACCACTCTCAATATCGGAAAAGGGTTTCAGTTCACGTAACAGCCCCACCAGGCCGTGCAATGGCACAGGCAACCAGGCGGGACGGTTCTCCGCTTCATAGGCCAGCTCGTAGGCGGCCTTCTCCAGGCTGAACAGTGCCAGGGCGGCATCCGCGGCCGCCGGGTCCTGCCAGCCATGGGCAAGATTAGCCGTCGCCAGCCGATACGCCTGGACAAAGGCGTGGCGCGCCTCGGCCAGGTAGCGCGTGACCACTTTGCGCCGCCCCGCCGCCGCGCCTTGCGCGCCGTCCACCGCCGGTGCCTCCAGGGCCATGGCCGCCGCGTAGTCGAAGGAACGCAGGACCCCACTGACATCCTTGTACGGGCTGTGCTTGCCGCGGCGCTCGGCCAGGGGCCGGGCCGGCTCGCCCTCGAAGTCGATCAGGTAGGCATCGCCCTTGATCACCAGTACCTGCCCCAGGTGCAGGTCGCCGTGGACACGAATCCGCACGCCCCCCACCAACTGTTTGGCCAGTTGCTGGATGTGACCCAGGATCAGCGCCTTATGCTGCAACAATTTGCCGAGCAATTTCTGCTCCCCTGCCGCGAGTTCGGCCTGGTGCTGTTGAAGCAGTTGCAACCCGCGCTCCAGTTGCTCGGCAACCTGCTGGTTCCAGGCCTGGGCATCCTTGGCGGTGGCGTGCTCGGGAGCGAAATCCGGATTGTCGCTGGGGGCCGCCAGCAGCAGGTGCATTTCCCCCAGGCGCTGGCCCAGCAGGCCGGCGAAATCCTGGAGCTCGCCCAAGGCGTTGTAGTGCTGCTCCTGCTCGGACATGGCCTCGGCCAGCTCGTCGCGGATCGCCCGCTCGAGGTTGTTCTGAGTCCACTCCCAGGCATCGCCCTGATTGTTCAGGTAGCCCTGGGCGATCATCAGCAGATGGTCTTCGCCCTGGGCATCGCGGCGCAGCACCGAGCCCAGCAGCGGCGAGATGTGGGCAAAGCCGGCAGCGGTGAGGAAGGCGCCCATTTCCAGTTCCGGGTGAATGCCCCCCGCCACCTTGCGGATCAGCTTGAGCACCAGGCTGCCGCCCACCACCACCGAGCTGTTGGATTGCTCCGCCGACAGGTAGCGCACCTCGGCGTCGGCCCCCAGGCCCAGCGCCGCCAGCTGCGCGGTGGCCTCGAAACGGATCTGGCCCTGCTCGCTGTCCAGGCAGGTGGCGCCCTGCAGCGCCAGCAGCACGTTGCGCACGAAACTGTCGAGGGCGAAGGCGTCGGTGATCAGCCCCACCTGGCGCCCGCGACGCACCCGGGCCATGGCCAGTTGCTGGGGCAAAGCGCTGTTGATCTGCTCTTCGGCCAACAGGCCGAACGGCAACTGGTAGCGCTCGCTGCGCCCGGCGCTGGTGACTTCGATCTCGCTGAGCAGCACCGGGTGCTGCGGGTCGCCAAAGCGCACGCCGTAGGCGATCCGCGCCTGGTCGATGGCGCTGTCCTTACCGGCGAACCAGCGCCGCTTGGGCAGCCAGTTGGGCAGTACTTCCTGCTCCAGGGTGGTGCGCGATGGCGCTTCGAGCAATTCTTCGAGGCGTTTCTTCAGCACCAGGGTGGTGAAATCCGGCAGGCTCTGGGCCGGTTCCACGTGCCAGCTGGGCATCTGGTTTTCCGCCGCCAGGACGAACCAGTAGAAACCGTAGGGCGCCAGGGTCAGGAGGAAATTCAGCTGTCCAATGGGCGGAAAGGCGTTCCCGCCGAGCATCTCCACCGGCACCATGCCCGCGAACGCCGAGAGGTCCAGCTCCGCGGCCTGGGCGCTGCGCGAGACGTTGGCCACGCACAGGATGATCTCCTGCTTGCCGTCAGGCCCGGTGTATTCCCGGGTATAGGCCAGGATCCGTCGGTTGCTCGGCGACAGCATCTTCAGCGTGCCGCGGCCAAAGGCCTTGGACTGCTTGCGCACCGCCAGCATGCGCCGGGTCCAGTTGAGCAGCGAATGGGGATCGCCGGACTGGGTCTCGACGTTGACTGACGGGTAGCCGTACAGCGAATCCATGATCGGCGGCAGCACCAGGCTGGCCGGGTCGGCCCGGGAGAAACCGCCGTTGCGATCGATGGACCATTGCATCGGCGTACGCACGCCATCCCGGTCCCCCAGGTAGATGTTGTCGCCCATGCCGATCTCGTCGCCGTAGTACAGGGTCGGGGTACCGGGCATCGACAGCAGCAGGCTGTTGAGCAGCTCGATGCGCCGCCGGTCACGCTCCATCAGCGGCGCCAGGCGCCGGCGGATCCCCAGGTTGATCCGCGCCCGGCGGTCGGCGGCGTAGTAGTTCCACAGGTAGTCGCGCTCGCGGTCGGTGACCATTTCCAGGGTCAGTTCATCGTGGTTGCGCAGGAAGATCGCCCACTGGCAGTTGGCCGGGATCTCCGGGGTCTGGCGCAGGATGTCGGTGATGGGGAAGCGATCCTCCTGGGCCAGGGCCATGTACATGCGCGGCATCAGCGGAAAGTGGAAGGCCATGTGGCACTCGTCGCCGTCGCTGCCTGTGACATCACCAAAGTACAGCTGGGTGTCTTCCGGCCATTGGTTGGCCTCGGCCAGGAGCATGCGGTCCGGATAGTTGGCGTCGATTTCGGCGCGGATCTGCTTGAGCACCTGATGGGTCTCCGGCAGGTTCTCGTTGTTGGTGCCATCGCGCTCGATCAGGTAGGGAATGGCGTCCAGGCGCAGGCCGTCGATGCCCATGTCGAGCCAGTAGCGCATCACCGAGAGCACGGCCTTCATCACCTGGGGGTTGTCGAAGTTGAGGTCCGGCTGGTGGGAGTAGAAGCGGTGCCAGAAGTACTGGCCGGCCACCGGGTCCCAGGTCCAGTTGGACTTCTCGGTGTCGAGAAAGATGATCCGCGTGCCGTCGTATTTCTGATCGTCGTCGGACCAGACGTAGAAATTGCGCGCCGCCGAACCCGGCTTGGCCTTGCGTGCCCGCTGGAACCAGGGGTGCTGGTCGGAGGTATGGTTGATCACCAGCTCGGTGATCACCCGCAGTTCGCGCTTGTGGGCCTCGGCGATAAAGCGCCGGGCGTCAGCCAGGGTGCCGTAGTCGGGGCTGACCCCGCGGTACTCGGCGATGTCGTAGCCGTCGTCACGCCGCGGCGAGGGGTAGAACGGCAACAGCCAGATGGTGTTGACCCCCAGGTCCTTGATGTAGTCGAGTTTGGCGATCAGCCCGGGAAAATCGCCGATTCCGTCGTTGTTGGAATCGAAGTAGGACTTCACATGCACCTGGTAGATCACCGCGTCCTTGTACCAGAGCGGGTCCTTGATAAAGGTCGTGGGGCGAGGTTTCTTGGCCATGTCGGGCTCCTGAAAAAATTGAATTCGCAGCTGCCACAAACCACGCCCCACCGTGGGAGCTGGCTTGCCGGCGAAGGCGTCGGCCGGGCCTGCACAAGGCCCATGGGCCCAAGCCGGCTCCTACGTGGCGGTGATGCGCCAGATGCCGAAGGGCTGCGCCGGTTCGATGCGCATGAACTGGGTCTTGCCGTACCAGGTCCAGCGGTGGCCGTTCATCAGGTCCTCGCCCTGGGTCTGGGCGTCATCGGCCAGGCCCATTTCCCACAGCGGCAATTCGAAATGCGCCTCCTGGGGGTTGAACGGGTCGAGGCTGACCGCCACCAGCACGAAGTTGTCGCCGCTGCGCTTGCCGAAATACAGGATGTGGTCATTCCAGGCGTTGTACAGCTTGAGCCCCAGGTGGCTGTGCAGCGCCGGGTTCTGCCGGCGGATGCGGTTGAGCTGGGCGATCTCGGCAATGATGTTGCCCGGCGCCGAGAAGTCCCGGGGGCGGATCTGGTATTTCTCCGAATCCAGGTACTCCTCCTTGCCCGGCACCGGCGCCGATTCGCACAGCTCGAACCCGGAATACATGCCCCACAGCCCGGATCCCATGGTGGCCAGCACCGCGCGGATCAGAAACCCCGGGCGCCCCGAGTCATGCAGGAACTGCGGGTTGATGTCGGGGGTGTTGACGAAGAAGTTGGGACGGAAGCAGTCGCGCCACGGCGGCTGGTTGAGTTCGGCCAGGTAGCTGGACAACTCGTTCTTGGTGTTACGCCAGGTGAAGTAGGTGTAGCTCTGGGTGTAACCGACCTTGCCCAGGCGCGCCATCATCGCCGGGGTGGTGAAGGCTTCGGCGAGGAAGATCACCTCCGGGTACTGGCGGCGCACTTCGCCGATCAGCCACTGCCAGAACGGCAGCGGCTTGGTGTGGGGGTTGTCCACGCGAAAGGTCTTGACCCCCTCCTCGACCCAGCCGATGACGATGTCCCGCAGTTCCAGCCACAGGCTGGGAATGGCCTCGGCGGCATAGAAGTCGACATTGACGATGTCCTGGTACTTCTTCGGCGGGTTCTCGGCGTATTTGATGGTGCCGTCCGGGCGCCAGTTGAACCAGCCCGGGTGCTGCTTGAGCCAGGGGTGGTCCTGGGAGCACTGGATGGCGAAGTCCAGGGCGATCTCCAGGCCGTGGTCAGCGGCCGCCGCCAGCAGCCGGCGGAAGTCCTCCCGGCTGCCCAGTTGCGGGTGGATGGCCTCATGGCCGCCCTCCTCGCTGCCGATTGCATAGGGGCTGCCGGGATCGTCCGGGCCTGCGCTCAGCGAGTTGTTGGGCCCCTTGCGGTGGCTGCGGCCGATGGGGTGGATCGGCGGGAAATACAGCACGTCAAAGCCCATGTCGTGAATCATCGGCAGCCGCGAATGAACGTCGTTGAACGTGCCGTGTCGGGCCGGATCGTCGGTGATCGAGCGGGGAAACAGCTCGTACCAACTGGCGAACTGCGCCTGTAGCCGCTCCACATCCAGCGGGTACTCGGGGCTCAGGCTCAGGTAGGGCCGGTGATCGGCCTCGGCCATCAGGCGCGCGCTGGACTCGCTGAGAAACAGCGCCACCTGCTCGGCCTCCAGCAACCCGGACAGCTCGCGCTGCAACGCCAGCAACTGCTCGCGCAGCGGCCCTTCGCTGCGCTCGGCGGCCTGTTGCACATGGCTGCGGCCCTCCTGCAGCTCCAGGCTGACCGCAACCCCGGCCAGGTGCTTTTTCTCCAGCTCGTAGCAGAAGCTGGCGAACTGATCGATCCAGGCTTCGATGCAGAAGCGGTAGCGCCCCACTTCGGGCACCGTGAAACGCCCCTGCCAACCGTCGTTGCCCTGGTCTTCCAGGGCCTGGCTGGCCCAGCTGTCCTGTTGCTCGTTGTGCCAGCGCACCCGCACCGCCAGTTTGTCGTGGCCGTCGGCGAATACCTTGCACGCCACCTCTACCTCCTGGCCGGCCACTGCCTTGACCGCGAACTGGCCGCCGTCGAGCACCGGGCGGATGCTCTCGATGGCAATGCGCGGCAGCAGCAGGGCCTGGGACAACGGCAGGTGCGCCTGGTATTGCTGTTCGGTCGGTTTTTCTACAGTCATCGAGCATCACCCCTTTTTCACGTCTTCGACGCTCTGGTGGCGGGGCCGCGGCCCCGGTGAATCAATGCACTTAGGTTCCGAGCCAAAGCCTGCGGCGAAAGTTCACCGCGATTGGTCGGCCAAGCGGCGGGAATCAAATCCGCGCCGCTGCGGTCCACCAGAAGAGCCCGTGCATCTGCAAGCACAAAGGAGGCCAGCGCGATGAATATCCCGATCCCGGCAGAAACCCCCGACCCCAACATCGACCAACCGACCCTGCCCCCCAGCGAGCCTGAACCGATCCCGGAGCAGGAACCGCCGGAAACCACCCCGCCACCCAAGGGCGACCCGCCCAGTACGATGCCGCCGGTGGTGGTCAGCGAGCCCAGGCGCCCGCCCAGCCAGCAAGCATAGACAGCCGCGTGGGGAGGCCCGGAGCATCAGCCGTCCTGGCGCTTTTCCAGGCGCCGGACAATCAGCGGCATCAGGCTGAAGACCATCAGCGCCAGCAAGGTACTGAGCACCGCCGTGGCCTCGCGGCCCATGCCGGCGGCCACACCGATGGCTGCGGTCATCCACAGCCCGGCGGCGGTGGTCAGGCCCTTGACGTGCTGGCCCTGGTCTTCTTCACGGCCCTTGAGGATGGTCCCGGCGCCGAGAAAACCGATCCCGGCGATGACCCCCTGGAGCACCCGGCTCATGGCATCGGCCTGGGCCCCGGACAGGCTCGGCACCAGCACGAACAGGGCCGCGCCCATGGCCACCAGCATATGGGTGCGAACCCCGGCGGCCTTGCCCTGGTGCTCGCGTTCGAAGCCCAGAATGCCCCCCAGCAGGGCCGCCACCAGCAGCCGCAGGGTGATCTGGGTCAGTTGCCGGGCATCGCCAATATCGGCGAATTCGTATTGCAGGGTCAGCCAGACTTCTTGCCACCAGGTGTTCATGCGATCGCTCCTCGTCCCTTCGCGGGCTCCTCAGCGATGGACCGCGCCCGCCAGCAAAAGGTGCCGCCATCACCACCACCGCAGGAACCGGCTTGCCGTAGAAGAGGCCCCAAGCTGGCTGCCAACCCCACGGACGCCTTCGCTGGCCAGCCAGTTCCTGCACAAGCCTGCGCCCCCCCTCCCGCCAGCGCCTGCCCAGCCACCGTTGATCGCCGTGGTCGAACCCTGGCCGGCCCCTGCGCCCTAACCTGTACAGCCATTGCCTTGAGGTAACCGCCATGAGCCTGCGCATCGAAAACCAGACCTGCTATTTCGACACCGAAACCCTGCACCAGCACCTCCCGGCCAGCGCCGTGACCATCATCACCGACAGCGCCAAGTCGATGTCGGCGGTGGACCTGGGTGGCGAGCGGGTCTACATCACCGAAGCAGAAGCCGACGCATTGACCGTAGCAGGCGCCACCGACGGCCGGCGCCATCTGAAAGCCAGTGAAGGTGATTCGGTGATTTGACTGACCTGGATCAGGGCCCGCCCCGCGGCCCTGTGCCAGCACGGCCTGCAGCCCTCCCTGGTGGCACCTGAGGGGGTACGGCAAGTTGTCGCAGGGGCGCTGCAAAGGGCCATCTGATCCGGTTTTTTATCAAATACCTGAGTCTGTTATGCAAACAGATCCGTGGTCATAGTTGCCCGGCCTGATGGAGGCTGATGAGCGAACGACCATGAGCGAAAGAATCCCCGTCCGATTAGTAGAAACCTTCGAACCTTCACGCCCTACACAGATGAAGACGAAGACCACTGACAAACACGTCTACACCCGCAGTTTCAGCGGCCTGTTCCGCACCCTGCGCATGAGCGGAGCAGGTTTCCTGTTCCTGCTGTTCTTCGGCACCGTGTGGCTCAACTGGGGTGGCCGCCAGGCCGTGCTCTGGGACCTGGCCGAAAGCAAGTTCCACATTTTCGGCGCAACCTTCTGGCCCCAGGACTTCATCCTCCTCTCGGCGCTGCTGATCATCTGCGCCTTCGGCCTGTTCGCCATCACCGTGTTCGCCGGCCGCGTCTGGTGCGGCTACACCTGCCCGCAAAGCTCGTGGACCTGGCTGTTCATGTGGTGCGAAAAGGTCACCGAGGGCGAGCGCAACCAGCGGATCAAGCTGCAGGCCGCGCCCTGGGGCCTGAACAAGCTGGCCCGCCGGGCCATGAAGCACACCCTGTGGCTGGGCATCAGCCTGCTCACCGGCCTGACCTTCGTCGGCTACTTCACCCCGATCCGCCCTCTGGCCCAGGAACTGCTGACCCTGCAGATCGGCGGCCTGAGCCTGTTCTGGGTGCTGTTCTTCGCCGCGGCCACCTACATCAACGCCGGCTGGCTGCGCGAGGCGGTGTGCATGCACATGTGCCCTTATGCGCGCTTCCAGAGCGTGATGTTCGACAAGGACACCCTGACCATTTCCTACAACCCGGTGCGCGGCGAAAGCCGTGGCCCGCGCAAGCGTGATGTGAAGCCTGCCGATGTCGGCCTGGGCGACTGCATCGACTGCCAGCTGTGCGTACAGGTCTGCCCTACCGGCATCGACATCCGCGACGGCCTGCAGATGGAGTGCATCGGCTGCGCTGCCTGCATCGACGCCTGCGACTCGATCATGGACAAGATGGGCTACGCCCGCGGCCTGATCGCCTACACCTCGGAACACGAGTTGCAAGGCGGCAAGACCCACCTGCTGCGTCCGCGCCTGGTGGGCTATAGCCTGGTGCTGCTGGTGATGATCGGCGCCCTGGCCCTGGCCCTGGTGCAGCGGCCGATGGTGTCCCTGGACGTGAGCAAGGACCGCGGCCTGTTCCGCGAGAACGCCCTGGGCCAGATCGAGAACATCTACAGCCTGAAGATCATCAACAAGACCCAGGAACGCCAGCAGTACCACCTGGCCCTGGTGGATGGCGAAGGCTTCGAGCTGCAGGGCAAGACCGAGCTGAGCCTGGCCCCCGGTGAAATCACCGACCTGCCGGTGTCCGTGGCGATGACCCAGGACAAGGCGCAGAGCAGCTCCCAGGCCATCAGTTTCAAGGTCAGCGACAGCGATGACCCGGGCGTCTACGCGGTGGCCAAGAGTCGTTTTGTCGCGCCGATGAACCGCTGAGCCTCTAGAATGCCCTGGCGAGGGAGCCGGCTCCCTCCGGGGCCGGCCCCGGAGCCAATGAACCGTACACCCGCCGCCAGCCCGCTGGCGGCGCTCGTCACTCCCTCGCCACCGCAGATATGTCGACCCGATGACCAGACTGGATCCTCAACCGCAGATGAAACGCTACGAAAAATTCGCCGATGACATCGCCGAACTGATCCGCTCCGGGGTCCTGGGGCCGGGCCAGCGTGTGCCTTCGGTGCGCTACGCCAGCCAGACCTACGGGGTCAGCCCGTCGACGGTGTTCCAGGCCTATTACCTGCTGGAGCGTCGCGGCCTGATCCGCGCCCGCCCGCGCTCCGGCTACTTCGTCAATGCCCACGCGCCGAGCCCGTTCTCGGAGCCGGTGATCAGCAGCGAAGTCAATGAATCCACCGAAGTCGATGTCAGCGAACTGGTGTTCTCGGTGCTCGATTCGATCAAGGACCCGAGCACCGTGCCTTTCGGCTCGGCGTTCCCCAGCCCGACCCTGTTCCCCCTGCAGCGCCTGTCGCGCTCCCTGGCCAGCGCCAGCCGCGAGATGGACCCGCGGGTGGTGGTCACCGACATGTCGCCGGGCAATCCGCAGCTGCGTCGGCAGATCGCCCTGCGCTACATGGTGGCCGGGCTGATGCTGCCCATGGAGGAGTTGCTGATCACCAACGGCGCCCTGGAGGCGCTGAACCTGTGCCTGCAAGCGGTGACCGAGCCCGGCGACCTGGTGGCCATCGAGGCTCCGGCCTTCTACGCCAGCCTGCAAGTGCTGGAGCGGCTCAAGCTCAAGGCGGTGGAAATCCCCGTGCACCCGCGCGACGGCATCGACCTCGGGGTGCTGGCCCAGACCCTGGAGCGGCACCCGATCAAGGCCTGCTGGTGCATGACCAACTTCCAGAACCCCATGGGCGCGAGCATGCCCGAGGCGAAGAAACAGGAGCTGGTGGAACTGTTGCGCCAGCACCAGGTGCCGCTGATCGAAGACGACGTCTACGCCGAGCTGTACTACGGCCAGCAGGCGCCGAAACCGGCCAAGGCCTTCGACACCGAGGGCCTGGTGATGCACTGCGGCTCCTTCGCCAAGAGCCTGGCCCCGGGCTACCGCATCGGCTGGGTCGCGGCCGGGCGCTATGCGCAGAAGATCGAACGGCTGAAACTGATGACCTCGTTGTGTGCCTCGATGCCGGCCCAGGCGGCGATTGCCGACTACCTGCAACACGGTGGCTACGACCGCCACCTGCGCAAGCTGCGCTATGCCCTGGAAGAACAGCAGAGCGCCATGCTGGCGGCGATCGCCCGCTACTTCCCGGCCCAGACCCGGGTCAGCCAGCCGGCAGGCGGCTACTTCCTGTGGCTGGAGCTGCCGCCGCAGATGGACTCGCTGAAACTGTTCCAGATGGCCCTGGCCCAAGGCATCAGCATTGCCCCAGGGCCGATCTTTTCCCCGACCCAGCGCTTTCGCAACTGCATCCGCCTGAACTACGGCAGCCCGTGGAACGAAGCCGCGGAAAAGGCCATGGAAACCCTGGGACGGATCATTCGGTCCTTTTAAGCACAACCGCCCCATCCACACCTGTAGGAGCCGGCTTGCCGGCGAAGAGGCCCGTGAGCCATGCAGCGCCTGAGCGGACGCCTTCGCGGGCAAGCCAGCTCCTACGGAGCGCTGCACACCACCCAATCTCCAGGCCGAGTGAGTCGATGCAAGAGCGGAACCGCAAGTAGCCGCACCCGCCGGAATGGATAGGTACCCCATCCCACGCGCCCCATCAAAGAACCAAATCCCCTTGCCACCTCCCCTCAATTCATTCAGCATCCGCGCTCCAATTTTCCAGGGAAAGGAACACGTCATGGTCGAAGACCTGTATTACGACGACTACCCAGAGGCCAAGGCCGAACTGATCAAGGCCATCGAACGCGGCCGCCTGCCACTGCTGACCCAGGAACTCAACGCCTACGACTGCATCCAGGCGATCTTCGAACTGGACGCCATCAACAACCCCAAGGACGAGGAAGACGCCTTCTTCGACCTGGCCCTGGCCCTGATCGGCTGGATTCCCGGCCCCGGGCACGGCCTGAAGATCCTTTTGCGCCTGATCAACCGCGCCCCCCAGCGCCACGCCGAAAAGCTCTTCGACCTGATCCGCCACACCCTGCTGGCCTGCCGCCTGAAGACCAGCCCCGAACAGCTGCTGGAAAAGTGCCTGGACCCCGTGCGCCTGGCCGAGGAACTGCCCGAGATCATCCGCGGCGTGAGCGCCTCCAGCACCTTCAACGGCCTGACGCCCCAGCAGCAGCGCCTGGTGCTGCACAACCTCAACGAAGCCTGCGAACACACCGAGTTCCTCATGGTGTCGGTGCAAGAACGCATTGCCCCCTGGATCGCCGAGCAACGCAACAACTCGGCCGCCGCCCACAGCCGCGGCCCGGCCCTGGCGCCCAAGCCGCAGTCGTCCCTGGAACCGCGCCCAACGACCCTCACCGCCGCGACGCAACCCGGGGCCCACGACGCCGCAAGCCTCGCCCAGGACATCAACCAGGGCCTGGAACACCTCACCGGTGAGGGCCACTGGCTGGAACTGAACCTGCACTACCCGAACCTGGAGCCGGTGTCCGGCGCCGCCTACCGAGCGGTGTTCAGTGACGGCTCGCAAGCCGAGGGCAACCTCGACCAGGAAGGTTTTGCCCGCCTGGAAGGCATCCCCGAGGGCCCGGTGAAGGTCTACTACGGCGAAGACCCACGGCCCTACCTGCGCCGGCCAATCGTTGCCCTGCCCGCGGATGCACAGCAGTTGGAAGAAGAGCTGGAGCAGCTTGACCTGGAGCCCGCCGAAGTCGACCTGCCGACCCTGCTGCTGGAAACCTCGCAGCGCAAGGCGCCCTTCACCCTGATTCCCGTGTACTGAGCCAAGGCACCGACATGAACCGCAGACAAGTGTTTCTCAGCCACAAGCAGTACCACGACTTCCTCGAAAGCCTGGCCGGCGAAGAGGCCCACTGGCAGACCCACTCGATGATGGCCGACAGCCCCGAGCAGGAAGCCTCCCTCAAGGCCTCCAATGTGCGCAGCGCGCGCCTGCACCACCTGATCCTGGGCTACACCGGCGGTGCACCCATGGAGCAACTGGCCCGGGAGCTGGATGGGGTGATCGAGGGCTACGAGGACTACCAGCGCAAGATGGGGGTTTATGAAGAACGGCCGGATATCGCGCCGCTGAACATCGAAGACTACCCCGACGAGTACGAGGAATATGTCCAGGTCATCAGCCTGTGCATCCTGCTGCAACGCAGCGACCTGCTGCCGCGTCTGGTGCTGCTGCAGGACCGTGCCGGCTTTGGCGGCCAGGACACTCTGATCGAGGACCTGCTCAAGGCCTACCTGCCGGATCGTGAAGACGTTGATCAGTGGTTCCACGACGTCTCCACGCCCCTGATCCGGGCCATCTACACCGAAGATCCGGATGAACCCCGGGAACTGCTGGTGGAGTACTGCAACCAGTGGTACGAGGCGTTCGAACAGGCCCCATGGCACGACAGCCACCTGGACGGCGACGAGGGTTCCTACTTCGGCTACTGGGCCTTTGAAGCTGCGGCAGTGGCCTACCTGTTCGGCCTGGACGACAGCGCGGTAACGCACATGGTCTTCCCCCGGGAGATGCTCGAATACGCCCGGCGCTTTACCCCGCCGCCGATGCCCTTCCACTGAGGCCGGGTACTGACATGCAACGCAGGCAGGTGTTTCTCGACCCGAAGCAGTACCCCATCCTCCTGGAGTTCCTGGCGGGTACCGAAGCCCATTGGCAGACACACTCTATGGAAGAGGACTACCCCGGGCAGGAAGCCTCGCTCAAGGCCTGGGAGGTCAAGCGAGCACGCCTGGACCATCTGATCCTGGGCTACACCGGCGGCAAGGCCATGCCGGAGCTGGCCCAGGAGCTGGACGCACTGATCGCCAGCTACGAGGAGCATCAGCGCACCTTGGCCCTGTGCAACGAGGTGCCCGATATCGCGCCGCTGAACATCGAGGACTACCTCGACCAGTACGAGGAGTACGTGCAGGTCATCAGCCTGTGCATCCTGCTGCAACGCCGCGACCTGCTGCCGCGCATGGTGGCGCTGCAGGACCGCGCCGGCTATCACGCCGAGGACACCCTGATCGAGGACTTGCTCAAGCCCTGCCTGCCGGGCCGCGCAGACATTGATGAGTGGTACCACCCGGTCTACACGCCGCTGATCAGGGCCATCTACGCCGATCAAGCGGACGAGGCCCGGGAGCTGCTGGTGGAGTACTGCAACCAGTGGTATGAAGCGTTCGAGCAGGCCCCATGGCACGACTCCCACCTGGACGGTGAATCCTACTTCGGCTACTGGGCCTTTGAAGCTGCGGCAGTGGCCTACCTCTACGGCCTGGACGACAGCGCGGTCAAGCACATGGTCTTCCCCCGGGAGATGCTCGAATACGCCCGGCGCTTTACCCCGCCGCCGATGCCCCAATAGCTGGCGCAGCACTGATAGCCCCCGTTTACCGCTCCTTCTTAAAGGTTATGCATTGCCCATGAAATCCTGGATCAAGACCCTGCTGATCACCCTGCTCGCAGCCGCCCTGTGCCTGCTGTTCGCCCGCGTTGTGCTGCCCCCGCTGCTGGTGCAGTTGATACCGCCGAGCTGGGAAGGCGGCCCGTGGTTCTGGGTCAATCTGCTGCTGGCGGGTTTCCTGGCCGGGCTGGTGGTGGCGCCCCTGCTGCGGACCCGGCGTTATTACCCGGTGCCGCTGCTGCTTCTGCTGTCCGCCCTGGTGGTGGTCGGCAATTGGGCGCAGAACCGCTGCAACGACGCCCAGTTGCAGGCCATCGAGCAGCTGGAAAGGCGCAGCGCGAGCCATTCGAACCTGGGGTTCTCCAATGAGGAACCCGCACCATCGGCGCCTGTGGACGTGAGCGCCACTCCGGGCGTCTGGGCCCATGAGCAAGGCGAAGGATATGGCTACAGCTGCAACCGCCCGGGGGAAACCCTGGGGTTCCTGATGCCACAGTTGATGAGCTTTGGCACCAGCGTACTGGGGCTATTGCTGGCCCTGCTGATCGGCCCCGGCCGCCGCCGCGCCCGCTGAGGAAACCGCAGGAGCTGGCTTGCCAGCGAAGGCGTCCGCAAGCGCGGCGCAAGACTCAAGGGCCTCTTCGCCGGCAAGCCGGCTCCTACACGGCAGACCACAAGCTCGGAGGGGGCTGTAGGAGCTGGCTTGCCAGCGAAGGCGTCTGCAAGGTCGGCGCAAGGCTTGAGGGCCCCTTCGCCGGCAAGCCGGCCCCTACGGGATAGGCCGCGGACTTGCGGGGGCTCAGCGGCCGCCGCCCAGGTCGACGAAGGTGCCGGTGGCGTAGGAGGCCTTGTCCGACAGCAGCCAGACAATCGCCTCGGCTACTTCATCAGGACGCCCGCCACGCCCCATGGGGATTGCCGATTCCAGCTTGCTGACCCGGTCGGCATCGCCGCTCAGGGCATGAAAGTCGGTGTAGATATAGCCCGGGCGCACCGCGTTGACGCGGATGCCCTCGCCCGCCACTTCCTTGGACAGGCCGATGGTGAAGGTGTCCAGGGCGCCCTTGGAGGCGGCGTAGTCGACGTATTCCCCCGGCGAACCCAGGCGCGCCGCCACAGAGGAGACGTTGACGATGCTGCCGCCCTGCCCGCCATGGCGCGGCGACATGCGCAGCACCGCGTGCTTGGCGCAGAGGATCGGCCCCATGACATTGGTCTTCATGATCTTCTGGATGCGAAATTCGGACATTTCATCCAGCCGCGACTTGTGGCCCACGGTCCCGGCATTGTTGACCAGGGCCGTGACCCGCCCCAGCTCGCTGTCGACCCGCTGGAACAGACCGATCACTTCATCCTCGATGCTGACGTCGGCGCGCACCGCAATGGCCTGCACGCCCAGGGCGCGAACCTGTTCGAGCACCTGCAGGGCGGACTGCTCGTCGGCCTGGTAGTTGATGCACACCTTGAATCCCTGCTGCGCGGCCAACACTGCCGTGGCGGCGCCTATACCCCGTCCGCCACCGGTGATGACGATGACTTTATCCATGCTGCCGACTCCCTCACTGAACATATCAACGCGAGCCATTAAACACCGCGCGGGCGGCGATGAAAACTGCGCAAATGTGCCACATCAAGCCAGTAGAAGTGCACGGTAGCCCCGCGCACCGACGGCGCAAACCGGCTGGGGCCTGGGCGGCGGCCATATCCCTGCGAACTGCCGCCAGATCGCGACCGCAGCCGGCAAGGCGAGAGGCTCAGGCTTTTTCTTCGCCCCGGTGGATGCCCTGCATGAAACCTTCGGGCGGCAGCGGATGGCCAAGGAAATAGCCTTGCAGGGAATCACAGCCCAGTTGGGTGAGGAAGGTCTGCTGCACCCCGGTTTCCACGCCCTCGGCGACGATCCGCAGGCCCAGTGCCTGGCCCAGGGCGACAATGGCCGAGACGATGGCGGCATCGTCGCTGTCGTGCTCCAGGTCGCGGACGAAGCCGCGGTCGATCTTCAGCTCGTTGGCCGGCAGGCGCTTGAGGTACATCAGGCTGGAATAGCCGGTGCCGAAATCGTCGATGGACAGGTCCACCCCCATGTCCGCCAGCTGTTGCAGGACAAGCATGCTGACATCGGCGTCGTTCATCGCCGTGGTTTCGGTGATTTCCAGGGTCAGGTTGTTGGCCGGCAGGTGGTAGCGTTCCAGGGCATTGGCCACGCTCCTGACCAGCCCGGCATGGCAGAACTGCAAGGCCGAGAGATTCACCGCGATGCGCCAGTCGGTGTAGCCCTGGACGTACCACTCGCGCATCTGCCGGCAGGCCTCGTTGAGCACCCACTCGCCGATGGCAATGATCAGCCCGGTCTTCTCCGCCAGTTCGATGAACTTGTCCGGCAGCAACAGGCCATGCTGGGGATGCTCCCAGCGCAGCAGCGCCTCGGCCCCCACCGGCAGGCCATTGGCAGCGTCGAACTTGGGTTGGTAGTGCAGGCGGAACTGATGATGCTCCAGGGCATTGCGCAGATCCTGCAGCAATTGCAGCTGGCGCCGGGCATTGCTGTTCATCGAGGCATCGAAAAAGCTGTAGCCATTCTTGCCGGTGCCCTTGGCGTGGTACATCGCCGCATCGGCGTTCATCAGCAGTTCCTGGGCACTCAGGCCATTGCCCGGGTACACCGCAATGCCGATGCTGGCGGAAATCTGCAGGTCGTGCTCGGCCACCCGGAACGAGCGCGATACCAGCCCCACCTGGCGTGCCGCCAGGCGCAGGGCATCGTCCGGCTCGGCCAGTTGCACCAGCAGCACGAACTCATCGCCGCCGATCCGCGCCAGGGTGTCTTCGCTGCGCAAATCCTCGCGCAGGCGCTGGGCCACTTCGCGCAGCAACTGGTCGCCCATGTGGTGGCCAAAGGCGTCGTTGACCGGCTTGAAACCGTCCAGATCGATGAACATCAGCGCAAAACAGCCACCATGGGCAGTGACCCGGTGCATCGCCTGGTCAATGCGGTCGGCCAGCAGAATGCGGTTCGGCAGCCCGGTCAGGGTGTCGTGCAGCGCCAGTTGGGTCAGTTCCTTGTTGGCTTCGGTCAACGATTGCGCCAGCACCGCGGTGCGGGCTTCCAGCCGCGCATCCAGCACCGAGGTCAGCAAGGCGATGATCAGCACCGCCAGGGTGGTGATCAGCACCAGGTTGTCCAGGCCCTTGCCGCTCAGGCCGTTGCCCAGGGCGCCGCAGAAACTGCCATCGGCGAAACGCGCCGCGGCCATGCCGGTGTAATGCATGCCGACGATGGCAAAGCCCATGACAATCGCCGCGCCGGTCCGGGCCAGACGTACGTAGGGGGTGTTCTGGCGCAGGCGAAAGGCAATCCACAGCGCCGCCAGCGACGCGCCGAAGGCAATCAGCAGCGAGGCGCCGAACAGGGTCGGGTCGTAGTCGATGCCCGGCTGCATGCGCATGGCCGCCATGCCGGTGTAGTGCATGCCACTGATGCCCGAGCCCATGATCAGCGCGCCGAACAGCAACTGCCACAGCGGCAGCCGCGGCTGGCTCACCAGCCACAGGGCAAAGCCGCAGGACAGGATCGAGATCAGCAGCGACAAGGCGGTGAGCTGGATGTCGTAGCCCAGGTCGATGGGCAGGCTGAAGGCCAGCATGCCGATAAAGTGCATGGACCACACACCGACGCCCATGGCCAGGGCTCCGCCCATCATCCATAGATAAGCGGCACGGCCGGTGGTGGTGGCAATGCGCCCGGTCAGGTCGAGGGCAGTATAGGAAGCGAGGATCGCCACGAAAATGGAGATCAGGACCAGTGCGGAGGAGTAGCTACCGATGAGCATGAGGCGTCTCTTGGCCGTTGTGCCGACATCCCTGCGCGGCGGGCAAAACCGCAGATTGTACTGATTGCGTGGAAGAACGCATCTACAAAGTTAGCAAAAAGCCATTAGTCGGACAGAACGCCGTTTTCGGCTGTCTCATACCCCTACAAGCCCTGTGGGCATGGGCTTTGCGGGAAGTCGCGAGCAGTTGCAAACGGCTCCGGATACGCCCTGCCTGCGGCTGTCGAGCAGGCCTTGCAGCCACCTTGCTGCAAGGCCTTCAAGGGCCTATTTCTGCTCGCTGGCCTGCAGCTGGCCATCCCAGCCACCGCCCATGGCGGCGATCAGCTGCACGCTGGCGATCAGCCGGCTCTGCAACAGGCTGAGCACGCTACGCTCGTTGCTCAGGGCAGTGGTCTGGCTGGTGACCACATCCAGGTAGGCGATCAGCCCGGCCTTGTACTGGTTCTCGGTCAGGCGCAGGGCCTCGCGGGCCGAATCCAGGGCCTGCTGGCGCACCCCCGCCTCGTCCTCCATGACCTTGAGCTGGACCATGTAGTTCTCCACCTCGCGGAAACCGTCGAGCACGGTCTGCCGGTACTTGGCCACGGTCTGGTCGTACACCGCCTCGGTGCGGTCCACTTCCGCCGAACGCTGGCCGCCGTCGAACAGGGTCATGGCCAGTTTCGGCCCTACCGACCAGAAGCGGTTCGGCAGGCTGATCCAGTCGGCGTAGGTGCTGCTGCTGTAGCCGCCGGCCAGGCTCAGGGTCAGGTCCGGGTAATAGGCGGCCTTGGCCACGCCGATCTTGGCGTTGGCGGCAATCACCGAACGCTCCGCCGAGGCGATGTCCGGGCGCCGCTCCAGCAGTTGCGACGGCACGCCCAATGGCACCTGGGGCAGCACGGGGATGGTCTTGCTCTCGGCCAGGTTGAACTCTGCCGGCGGCACGCCGATCAGCACGGCGATGGCGTTCTCGAACTGCGCCCGCTGCCAGATCAGGTCGATCAGGTCGGCCTGGGTGCTTTTGAGCTGGGTCTGGGCCTGGGCCACCGCATCCTTGCCGGAGACCCCGGCCTGGTACTGGTTCTGGGTCATGGTCAGGGAGCGCTGATAGGCCGCCACCGTGGCCTCCAGCAGGCGCTTCTGCTCATCGATCACCCGCAGTTGCAGGTAGTTCTGCGCCAGCTCGGACTGCTGGCTCAGGCGCATGGCCGCCAGGTCGGCGAAGCTGGCCTCGGCGCTGGCCTCGTTGGCTTCCAGGTCACGGCGCAACTTGCCCCACACGTCCGCTTCCCAGCTCACCCCCAACTGGGTGTTGTAGGTGTCGCGAATGCCGCTGCTGGAACTGCTCAGGGCCGAACTGCTGCTGCCGGTGCCCTGGCTGGCGCGGGTCTTGCCGGCGCTCAGGTCGACACTGGGAAAGAACGAACCCCGGGAGCTGCGCACCAGGGCCCGGGCCTGACGGAACTGCGCCTCGGCCTGGGCCACGCTCTGGTTGGAACTGTTGAGCTTGTCGATCAGGCCATTGAGCTGGGCATCGCCGTACAGCTCCCACCAGGCGCCACGGGCCAGGGCGTCGCTGGGGTTGGCCTGGCGCCAGCCTTCGGCTTCCTTGTAGTGCACCGGCTCGGCCACCTGCGGGCGCTGGTAGTCGGGACCGATGGCGCAGGCGCTGAGCAGCAGCACGCACAGGCCCAGGCTCAAGGCCCGCGAGCCCCGGGCCATGGCCAGGCGCTGGGCGGACAGCAGAGTAACGGGACGGGACGATTGGTCGGTCATAGCGGCGTTTCCAGAGCAGCATCGGTACGGACCCCACGCCAGTGGTTGAACTTGTGGCGCAGGCGATCGAGATAGAGGTAGACCACCGGGGTGGTGTAGAGGGTCAGGACCTGGCTGAAGACCAGGCCGCCAATGATGGTCAGGCCCAGGGGCTGGCGCATTTCCGAGCCTTCGGCCCCGCCCAGCAGCAACGGCAAGGCGCCGAGGATCGCCGCCAGGGTGGTCATCAGGATCGGCCGCAGGCGTTGCAGGCAGGCGCTGCGGATCGACTGCAACGGGTCCAGGCCCTGGTGACGCTCCAGTTGCAGCGCCAGGTCGATCATCAGGATCGCGTTCTTCTTCACCACCCCGATCAACAGGAACAGCCCCAGCAGCGAGATCAGGCTGAACTCACCGCCCAGCACATAGATCGAGAGCAAGGCGCCAACCCCGGCCGAGGGCAAGGTGGAGAGGATGGTCAGCGGGTGGATGTAGCTTTCATAGAGCACCCCCAGCACCAGGTACACCGCCAGCAGCGCGCCGAGGATCATGAACGGCTGGCTCTTCTGGGTGGCGGCGAAGGCATCGGCGGTGCCGGCCATCTTGACGATCACGTCTTCGGGCATGCCCAGCTTGGCGATCGCCCGTTCGATGGCGGCGGTGCCCTGCTCCACCGTCACGCCCTCGGCCATGTCGAAGGAAATGCTTTCCGAGGCGAACTGCCCTTCATGGCTGACCCGGTCGTCTTCCAGGCTGTTTTCATAGTGGGCGATGGCCGACAGCGGAATCCGCGCGCCGTCGGCGGTGATCACCTGCACTTGATTCAGGGTAATCGGGTCCTGGGCGTATTTCGGGTTGACCTCCATCACCACCTGGTACTGGTTGAGGCTGTCGTAGATGGTGGAGATCTGCCGCTGGCTGTAGGCGTTGTTGAGCACCGCGGTGACCATGTCCATGTCCACCCCCAGGCGCTTGGCCTGGTCGCGGTCCACCATCAGGGTCACTTGCTGGGCACCGTGGCCTTCCCGGGCGTCGATGGCGGTGAGCTCAGGCAAGGCGCGCAGCGCCGTCACCACTTTCGGGTACCACTGGCGCAACTCGCCCAGGTCACCGCTTTGCAGGATGTAGGAATACTGCGAGGTGGTCTGCTCGCGGCCGCCGCCGAACTGCAGGTCCTGGTCGGCCATCAGCATCAGTTGCGCGCCGGGCACCTTGGGCATTTCCTTGCGCAGGCGCTCGATGACCTTCTGCGCCGAGATATTGCGTTCCTTGATCGGCTTCAGGCGTACCAGCATGAAGGCGTTGTTGGTGCCGTTGTTGCCACCGATAAAGCCGGCCACGCTCTCCACTGCCGCATCCTTGAGCACGGCGCGGCGGAATATTTCCATCTTCGGCTGCATCACGCTGAAGGACAGGCCGTCGTCGCCGCGGACAAAACCGATCAACTGGCCGGTGTCCTGCTGGGGCATGAAGGTCTTGGGCACCACCACGTACAGGGCCACGTTGACGCCAATGGTCAGCAGCAGGCTGAGCAGGGTCAGGCGCCTGTGCCGCAGCACCCAGTCCAGGCTGGTGGCGTACTTGCCCACCATCCAGTCGTTGCTGCGCCGGCTCCAGCGTTGCAGGCGGTTCTCCTGGCCCGGGGTGTGGGGCTTGAGCCAGCGCGCGCAGAGCATCGGGGTCAGGGTCAGGGACACCACCAGCGATACCACGATGGCCGCGGCCAGGGTGATGGAGAACTCGCGGAACAGGCTCTCGATGATCCCGCCCATGAACAGGATCGAGAGAAACACCGCCACCAGCGACACGTTCATCGACAGCAAGGTGAAGCCCACCTCCTTGGCCCCCAGGTACGCCGCTTTCATCGGCGCGATGCCTTCGTCGATGTGCCGGGAGATGTTCTCCAGCACCACGATGGCATCGTCCACCACCAGCCCGGTGGCAAGGATCAGCGCCATCAGCGACAGGTTGTTCAGGGAAAAACCGTAGAGGTACATGATGGCAAAAGTGCCCACCAGGGATACCGGTACCGCCAGGGTCGGGATCAGCGAGGCGCGGAAGTTGCCGAGGAACAGGTACACCACCAGGATCACCAGGGCCACGGCGATCAGCAGGGTCATCTCGGCCTCGTGCAGGGTGGCCTTGATCACCGGTGAGCGGTCCATGGCCAGGTTGAGCTTGACGCTGGCCGGCAGCACCGCCTGCAACGCCGGCAACTGAGCCTTGATCTCGTTCACCGTCTCGATGATGTTGGCCCCGGCCTGGCGGTTGATCACCAGCAGCACCGCCGCGTCATCGTTGAAGAAGCCGCTGTTGTAGCGGTCTTCCACGCCGTCGCTGACCTTGGCCACGTCTTTCAGGCGCAGGGCCGCGCCGTCCTTGTAGTGGATGATCAGCGGCTCGTAGTCGCGGGCCTTTTCCAGCTGGTCGTTGGCCTGGATCTGCCACAGCCGCTGGCCATCCTCCACCGAGCCCTTGGGCCGGCGCTGGTTGGCGTTGGCAATGGCGTTGCGCACGTCGTCCAGGGCCACGCCGTACTGGTTGAGCAACTGCGGCTCCAGCTCGATGCGCACCGCAGGCAGGGAGCTGCCGCCCACCTGCACCTCGCCCACGCCCTGCACCTGGGACAGGCTCTGGGACAGGATGGTCGAGGCCAGGTCGTAGAGCTGGCCCTTCTCCAGCACATCGGAGGTCAGGGACAGCACCATGATCGGCGCCTGGGACGGGTTGACCTTCTTGTAGGTGGGCATGCTGCGCATGCCGCTGGGCAGCAGGTTGCGCGAAGCGTTGATGGCCGCCTGCACTTCCCGCGCCGCGCCATTGATGTCCCGGTCCAGGTCGAACTGCAGGATCACCCGGGTCGAGCCCTGGCTGGAGCGGCTGCTCATGGTATTGACCCCGGCAATCGCGCCGAAGGAGCGCTCCAGGGGCGTGGCCACGGTGGAGGCCATGACCTCGGGGCTGGCCCCGGGCAGGCTGGCCTGGACCACGATCACCGGGAAGTCCATCTGCGGCAGCGGCGCCACCGGCAGCAGGCCGAAGCTGACGCCGCCCAGCAGCATGATCGCCAGCGACAACAGCATGGTCGCCACCGGGCGCTTGATGAAGGGGCCGGAGAGGTTCATGCCGACACGCTCCAGGCTTGAGGCAGGCTGCGGCCCTTCATGCCTCCACCTCTTGGGCGTCTTCACGCTTGCCGAAGCGCCGGCCCAGGCGATCGAAGTACAGGTAGATCACGGGCGTGGTGAACAGGGTCAGCACCTGGCTCACCAGCAGGCCGCCGACCATCACCAGGCCCAGGGGCTGGCGCAGCTCGGCGCCGGAACCGGTGGCCAGCATCAGTGGCACGGCGCCGAACAGCGCCGCCAGGGTGGTCATCAGGATCGGCCGGAAACGCAGCAGCGCCGCCTGGTAGATAGCCTGTTCCGGGGCCATGCCCTGGTGGCGTTCGGCGTCGAGGGCGAAGTCGATCATCATGATCGCGTTCTTCTTGACGATGCCGATCAACAGGATGATGCCGATGATGGCGATCATGCCCAGGTCGTTGCCGCTGAGGATCAGCGCCAGCAAGGCCCCCACCGCCGCCGAGGGCAAGGTGGAGAGGATGGTGATCGGGTGGATGTAGCTCTCATAGAGCACGCCGAGCACGATGTACATGGTCACCACCGCCGCCAGGATCAGCAGCAAGGTGCTCGACAGCGAGGCCTGGAAGGCTTCCGCCGCGCCCTGGAAGCGGGTCTGCACGCCCACCGGCATGCCGATCTCCTGCTGCACCTGCTCGATCACGTCCACCGCCTTGCCCAGGGCCACGCCCGGAGCCAGGTTGAAGGACATCATTACCGCCGGGAACTGGCCGATATGGGCGATGGCCAGTTGCGCCTGGCGCTCCTCGACATGGGCCAGGCTCGACAGCCGCACTTGGCCACCATCGGTGGTCTTGACGTGGATCTGCTCCAGGGCCTGGGGCCCGATGCGCTCGCCGGCCTGGGCCTGGAGCACCACCCGGTACTGGCTGGCCTGGGTGTAGATGGTGGAGATCTGGCGCTGGCCGAAGGCGTCGTACAGGGCGTCGGTGATGTTCGCCACCGAAACCCCGACCCGGGACGCGGCGTCACGGTCGATCACCATGAACACCTGCAGGCCCTTGTCCTGCAGGTCGCTGGCCACGTCGGTGAGCTCCGGGCGCTGGGCCAGGGCCTGCACCAGGCGATTGCTCCACAGGCTCAGCAGCTCGGCATCCGGCGACGACAGGCTGAACTGGTACTGGGTGCGGCTGACCCGGTCCTCGATGGTCAGGTCCTGTACCGGCTGCATGAACAGGCGGATGCCCAGCAGCTTGTCCACCTCGGGCTGGATCCGCGCGATCACCTGGGCTGCGCTCAGGTCGCGCTCGCTGTGGGGCTTGAGGTTGATCAGCAGGCGGCCGCTGTTGAGGGTGGCGTTGTCGCCGTCCACCCCGATGTAGGACGACAGGCTTTCCACGGCCGGATCCTGCAGGATGATCTTGGCCAGGTCCTGCTGGCGCTGGCTCATGGCGGCGAAGGACACCGACTGCGGCGCCTCGGAAATGCCCTGGATGACCCCGGTGTCCTGCACCGGGAAGAAGCCCTTGGGCACCACCATATAAAGGAACACGGTCAGGCCCAGGGTGCCGATGGCCACCATCAGGGTCAGGAACTGGTGCTTGAGTACCCACTGCAACTTGCGCCCGTAGCTTTCGATCAGCCAGTCGATCCAGGCCCCGCTGGCGCGGTAGAAGCGCCCCTGCTCTTCAGGCTTGGGCTCACGCTTGAGCAGCCGCGCGCACATCATCGGGGTCAGGGTCAGGGACACCACCAGGGAAATCAGGATCGCCACCGCCAGGGTGATGGCGAACTCGCGGAACAGCCGGCCCACCACGTCGGCCATGAACAGCAGCGGGATCAGCACCGCGATCAGCGACAGGGTCAGGGAGATCAGGGTGAAGCCGATCTGCCTGGCGCCCTTGAGCGCTGCCTGCATCGGGCTGTCGCCCTCCTCGATGAAGCGCGAGATGTTCTCCAGCATGACGATGGCATCGTCCACCACGAAGCCGGTGGCGATGGTCAAGGCCATCAGGGTCAGGTTGTTCACCGAGAAGCCGGCCAGGTACATCACCCCGAAGGTGCCGATCAGCGACAGCGGCACGGCAATCGAAGGAATGATGGTGGCACTGGCGCGGCGCAGGAACAGGAAGGTCACCATCACCACCAGCGCGATGGCGATCAACAGCTCGTGCTGCACATCCTTGACCGAAGCGCGGATGGTCTGGGTACGGTCGGTGAGCACGGTGACGTCCAGGCCCGCCGGCAGGTTGTCGGTGATGCTCGGCAGCAGCGCCTTGATCCGGTCCACCACCTCGATCACGTTGGCCCCGGGCTGGCGCTGGATATTGAGCAGCACCGCCTGGTTCTCGTTGGCCCAGGCCGCCAGGCGCTCGTTCTCCGCGCCATCGACGATCTCGGCCACATCCTTCAGGCGCAGCGGCGCGCCATTGTTGTAGGCCAGGATCAGCTCGGCGTAGTCCTTGGGCGAGGTCAACTGGTCGTTGGCGTCGAGCATCGAGACCCGGGTCGGGCCGTCGAAGTTGCCCTTGGGCTGGTTGACGTTGGAGGCGCCGATCAGGGCGCGCACGTCCGCCAGGTTCAGCCCGTTGGCCGCCAGGGCCTCGGGGTTGACCTTGATCCGCACCGCCTGGCGCTGGCCGCCGGCAATGCTGACCATGCCGACGCCGCTGATCTGGGCGATCTTCTGCGCCATGCGCGTATCCACCAGGTCATTGAGCTTGGGCAGCAGCATGGTCTTGGAGGTAATGGCCAGGGTCAGCACCGGGGTGTCCGCCGGGTTGACCTTGTTGTACACCGGCGGGGCCGGCAGGTCCTTGGGCAACAGGTTGGTGGCAGCGTTGATCGCCGCCTGCACCTGCTGCTCGGCCACGTCCATATTGATATCGAGGCTGAAGCGCAGGGTCAGCACCGAGGCCCCGCCGGAACTGGTGGAGGCCATCTGGGTCAGGCCGGGCATCTGCCCGAACTGGCGTTCCAGGGGCGCGGTGACCGCGCTGGTCATCACGTCCGGGCTGGCCCCGGGGTACAGGGTCATGACCCGGATGGTCGGGTAGTCCACCTGGGGCAAGGCCGAGACCGGCAACAGGCGATAGGCGATCAGGCCGGCCAGGACAATGGCCAGCATGCTCAGGGTGGTGGCTACCGGACGGAGGATGAACAGCCGCGAGAAATTCATGCGCCGACCTTTTGCGCCTTGCCATCAACCGGCTTGCCGTCTGCGGCCGGTGCCCCGGCGGGCTGCCCTTGCAGGTGTTCGGTGGGGGTGGTGGGCACGTCGATGCTGTCGTTGACCACTTCCACTTCGCTGCCGTCCTTGAGGCGGTCGGTGCCTTCCATCACCACCCGGTCGCCGGCCTTGAGGCCGTCCTGGATCACCGTCGAGTCGCCGTTGCTGGCGCCCACCTTGAGCTGGCGGATCTTCACCTTGTTGTCGCCATCCAGGGCGTAGACGAAGGTGCCGTTGGTGCCGAACTGGATCGCCGCCGAGGGCGCCAGCACCACGTTCTTCAGGGTATCGGCCAGCAGCCGCACATTGACGAACTGGTTGGGGAACAGGCCCTGGTCGCGGTTATCGAAGCGCGCCTTGAACTTCAGGGTGCCGGTGGTGGTGTCGATCTGGTTGTCCAGGCTCTGCAGCACGCCTGTGGCCTGCAGCTTCACGTCACCGCGGTCCCAGGCTTCCACCGCCAGCCTGGCGCCGCTGTGGTAGCGAGCGAGCACGGTTTCCAGGCTGTTTTCCGGCAGGGTGAAGGCCACGCTGATGGGCTGGGTCTGGGTGATGATCACCAGCGCGGTGGTGTCGTTGGCCGCCACCAAGTTGCCCACGTCCAGCTGGCGCAGGCCCAGGCGGCCGGCGATCGGCGCGCGGATGTTGGTGAATTCCAGGTTGAGCTTGGCGTCGTTGACCGCCGCCTGGTTGGTCTTGACCGTACCCTGGTACTGCCCCACCAGCGCCGCGGCGGTGTCCAGGGTCTGTTTGGCGATGCTGTCCTGGGCGTACAGCCCGCGGTAACGCTCAAGGTCGACCTGGGCGTTCTTCAACTGGGCCTGGTTCTGCAGCAAGGTGCCTTCGGCCTGGAGCAAGGCGTTCTGGTACGGACGCGGATCGATCTGTGCCAGCAGGTCGCCGGCCTTGACCATCTGCCCTTCCTCGAAATTGACCTTGACCAGTTCTCCCGCCACTCGGCTGCGCACGTTGATGGTGTTCAGTGCCGTCACCGTGCCCAGGGCCTTGTAGTACACCGCGAAATCCCCCTGGGTCACCGGTGACACCCGCACCGGGATCGGCCCGCTGGCGCCGCCGAAACCGGGACGCACGCTGCCACTGCGCCCGGTATGCCCGGTCGCGGCTTTCTGCCCGGCGGCCTCCTGGTGGGTACTGGCCGGCCAGAATTTCCAGCACAGGCCAACGACCAGCAGCAGGACGAACAGGCCGAACAGCCAGCGACGGGAGTTGCGGGGAGCAGAGGATTGCATGGAGTGATCAACCATTGGGCGCGTGGGAGGCTTCTTTGAGAAGGCTGAAAGATAAGCACTGGAACCGTTTTAGCAAAGCGCCTTTACCGGCAATTTACCTTTGACTGACGTTTCAAGGAGCGGTGCTAAGCCACTGAAGCACAAATAAAAACGGCCTGGACAGAGCCAGGCCGTGAATAATTGTAAAACCTGTTACTTGAGCACGGCCAGGGCCGCGTCGTAGTTCGGCTCTTCGGCGATTTCCTTGACCAGCTCGCTGTGCAGCACCTTGTCGTTTTCATCCAGCACCACCACGGCGCGGGCAGTCAGGCCGGCCAGCGGGCCGTCGGCGATGGCCACGCCGTAGTTCTCGATGAACTCGCGGCCACGCAGGGTCGACAGGTTCTGCACGTTTTCCAGGCCTTCGGCGCCGCAGAAGCGTGCCTGGGCGAATGGCAGGTCGGCAGAGATGCACAGCACCACGGTGTTGGCCAGCTCGTTGGCCTGGGCGTTGAACTTGCGCACCGAGGTGGCGCAGGTCGGGGTGTCGACGCTTGGGAAGATGTTCAGCACCTTGCGCTTGCCGGCGAGGCTGCTCAGGGAAACATCGGCCAGGCCTGCGCCCACCAGGGTGAACGCTGGGGCTTTGGAACCGACTTGCGGCAATTGGCCGTTAACCTGCACCGGGTTGCCTTTGAGAGTGACTTGAGCCATGAACGGAGTCCTTATTGAACAGTGATGATGGAACAGCAATGAGAAATTCCTGAGAGGCCGAAGTTAAGCATGAAACGGCCCGGGCACCTATGCCCCACGGGCAAATTGTCCAACAACCCACCCCGACACCGGCATTACCGGATGCAGGGGCTGGCTTGCCAGCGAAAGCGATTTCGAGACTTGAGCAAGCCTCAAGGGCCCCTTCGCCGGCAAGCCGGCTCCTACAGGGGCGAATTTGGGTGTTTCGGTGTAGGAGCTGGCTTGCCAGCGAAAGCGATTTCGAGACTTGCGCAAGCCTCAAGGCCGCCTTCGCCGGCAAGCCGGCTCCTACGGTTATTTGTTGAGGTGCGCCAGGAGCAGATCGGCCACCGGGCCGCCGGACGCCGGGTTCTGCCCGGTGATCACCCGCTGATCCTCCACCGCGAACGGCGCCCAGGGTGCAGCGGCCTTCTGGTAAAGGGCACCGCGCTTGACCAGTTCGGTTTCCGTCAGGTAGGGCACGTACTGGTCCAGTTCGGCGAGTTTCTCCTCTTCATTGGAGAAACCGGTGACCTGCTTGCCGGCGATCAGCAGCCTACCGTCGCCCAGCTTGATGTTGAGCAAGCCCACCGCGCCATGGCACACCGAGCTGACATAGCCCCCCTGCTCATAGATCTCCCGGCTCAGGGCCTGCAGCTCCGGGTTGTCGGGAAAATCCCAGACCACGCCGTGGCCACCGGCGTAATAGATCGCCACATAATCCCCGGCCCTGACCTGGGAAGGCTTGAGGGTCGAGCCCAGGCGGCTCATGAAGGCGCTGTCCTGGTACCACTGCCAGTCGGTGTCGTCTGCCATGGCCAGGCTATGGGGGTCGATGGGTACGTAGCCCCCTTGGGGCTGACGTAGTCCACCTCGAAGCCCGCCGCCTCGACCTTCTTCACGAAATGCACCGCCTCACCCAGCCACAGGCCAGTGGCGCGGGCCAGGTTGGGGTATTTGGCCACGCTGGTCAGGACCACCAGTATCTTCTTGCTCATGGGCATGCTCCTTGGCATTGGAAAACAGGGCAAGGCACGGCAATCAACCGAGCAACCGCAGCATGTTGCGGTGCCGGGCATCGAAAATCCGCGCCATGTAGGCGTTGACCATCAACCACTCCAAAGGTGCACCACCGATGGCCCTGTAGGTCACCCGGTCGGTGTACAGGGTGCCCCCTTCGGCGGCCTCGACCCGGTGCTCATGACGAAAGGCCCGCAGCGGCCCCTTGAGCATCTCGTCGACAAAATGCCGATCGCCGACCTCACGTATAACCACCGTCCATTTCGCCGGTATGACACCGAACATCCAGTGCAGGAAGCTGAACTGGCGCCCGACACTGATGCGCAGGTCATTGATATCGAGGCCCCCCAAGGGCGTGACACGCTCGGGGAAAATCTTCGGAAAGTTGGCGCCTTCGAGGCAGAAATCCAGCACCTGCTGCGGGCTGTATCCGGCCAGGAAAGTCGTGCGTTCGACCACGGGCATTCTGGTTCATCCTTGCTGATTCTGTTGAGAGGGCACCCACACAAACCTACAAACCACTTCATTAAAAACAAATAACTCATTGTTTTTAATAGATTTTATACACATAAAAAATCAATCACCATAACCCTACAAACAACATAGAAATAATCACAAAACACTTTAAGAAAGATTCGCCAACGCTCACCTTCAAAGGGCCGCCCGCCACGCACTGACTGTCCACCGCCCGGCAGTGATCCTGTGCACAAAAACCAACGAATTAATCCTTTCGACTGGCTAAGCGAAAGTTAGCTGCTAGCGTCATCAGACAATTCCTACGGGTATTAGAGAGAAACACTATCAGTTGACCCACGGCTCAAGAAGTGCCGCTCGGTGACCGTTCGCAAAAGGATTGAACCTGCATGTCCAGAGCATTTTTTGCGCCCGCCGTCTGGGCCGTAGTCGCCCTGAGCTCATCGCTGCCGGCCCTGGCCGACAACGCGGAAACCGCCAACAAAAGCAACAACCCGCTGAACCTTGCACCCGGCCTCAACCTGCAGGATTACTACACCCCGCGCCTGTACGACAGCAACGCCCACACCAACGACACCCTGCTGCGGGGCACCCTGCCCATCGCCCCCTCGGATTTCATCGGCGTCCCCCAGCTGCTGCGTGCCACCCTGCCGGTCAGTACCCGCCCCGATCCGCACCACGGCTACAGCACCGGCATCGGCGACCTCAACCTGTTCGATATCTTCCTGCTCAAGACCGACGGCGTGCAACTGGGCATCGGCCCACAGATCACCGCACCCACCGCCGAACAGGACGAACTGGGCACCGGCAAATGGCAGGCCGGGCTGGCCGCAGTGGCCATCGATGCCTCGCCCCGGGGCCTGCTGGGGGCCCTGGTGCAGTACCAGAGTTCATTTGCCGGCGACCATGACCGCGCCCATGTCGAAAGCGCCACCCTGCAGCCCTTCATCATCCACAACCTGCCCCGGGGCTGGTACCTGCGCTCCACCGGCACCTGGACCTTCGACCTGAAGAACAACACCCACTACATCCCCATTGGCCTGGGGGTGGGCAAGGCCTGGAAAGCCGGTGACAACATTCTCAACGCCTTCGTCGAGCCGCAGTGGACCGTGGAGCGCAAAGGCGACGGCTTGCCCCAGTTCACCCTGTTCGCCGGGATCAATGTCACTTTCGGAAAATAAGGACGCGCCATGCAGCCACTACTGCGCACTGCCGGTTTCAGCCTGTTGCTCCTGGCCGCCAGTTGCGGGGTCGGCGCCCAGCCCGAGCCGCAGAACAGCCGCCTGACGGCGATCAAGATGGATGGCGAACTGCCGGCCCGGGCCGCCATTGCCGGGCTGTTTGCCGAGCTGGACTTCCAGCAGGCCACGCAAAGCTACCTGTGGGCCCTGCCGCTGGTGTCCTACGCCCAGTGGCAGGGGGAATTTCGCGACAAGCTGCACGCCGGCAATGGCGACCTGATGGTCCTGGAAAGCTACGAAGACAAGCTCGGGGTGATCACCGCCAACGCCACCACGCCCTACATCCTGGGTTTTGTCGACCTCAACCAGACCGGGCCGATGGTCGTCGAGCTGCCCCCCGGCCCCACCGCCGGTGGAGTCGGCGACTTCTGGCAACGGGCGATCACCGACATGGGCCAGACCGGCCCGGACCAGGGCAAGGGCGGCAAGTACCTGGTGCTGCCGCCGGGCCATCCGGAACCTTCCGACGCCGACCAGTACTACCTGGCCAAGTCGCAAACCATGAACGTGCTGGTGGGCTTTCGCGTGCTCGACCCGGACCCGGCCAAGGGCAAGGCGCTGGTGCAGCAATTCAAGATGTACCCCTACGCCCAGCGCGCGACGCCGCCGGCGACCCGCCTGCTGTCCCCCGGCGGCAAGCCCTGGTCCGGCACCCAGCCGCGGGGCATGGCCTACTGGGAGCGCCTGCACCAGATCATCCAGCAGGAGCCGGTCAACGAGCGCGACCGCTTCTACATGGCCATGCTCGCCAGCCTCGGCATCGAGAAGGACAAGCCCTTCAACCCCAACGAGCACCAGCGCCAAGCCCTGGAACAGGGCGCGCGCATGGGTGAGCTGATCGCCCAGGCCAATACCTTCGCCAAGCGCTTCGCCGATGCCCAGTACTGGCCAGACCGGCAATGGGACAAGGTGCTGAACATCGCCGACCCGTCCCAGCGCGTGGCCTATTACGACCAGTTGTGGGAACGCAGCGCCTGGTTCTACGAAGCGGTCACCAACACCAAGGGCATGGTGTCCAAGACCCCGGGCCTGGGCCAGACCTACCTCGGCGCCTACACCGACCACAACGGCCAGTGGCTGGACGGCGGCAAGCACTATCGCCTGCACCTGGGCAGCAACCCGCCGGCCAGGCAGTTCTGGTCGCTGACCGTCTACGACAGCGCCAGCCGCTGCCTGATCGACAACCCGCAGCGCAAGGCCGATCTGTCCTCGCGCCAGGACCTGAAGAAAAACCCCGACGGCTCCCTGGACCTGTATTTCGGCCCCAGCGCTCCCAAGGGCCTGGAAAGCAACTGGGTGCAGACCCTGCCGGGCAAGCACTGGTTCAGCTACTTCCGGCTCTACGCCCCCACCGAGGCCTACTTCGACAAGCGCTGGAAACTCGATGACATCACCCTGGTGCAGTAACGCCTGCCCCCCTGACTTTGGCGCAAGGATTCGAACGATGATCATCAAGGCTGTGATGCCCAGCTTGCTCGGGGTCTTGACGCTGGCCCTCAGCGGCCCGTCCCTGGGCGCCTTCAGCGCGACCGCGGAGCAGGCCCGGGGTATCGCCAAGCAGGCCTACCTCTACGGCTTTCCGGTGGTGGAGATGTACAAGACCCTCTACACCCAGGCCGTGGATCAGGGGGGCCCAACTTCAAGGCACCGTTCAACCGCATCGGCGGTACCGCCCAGGTCTTCAGCCCCAAGGACACGGCCTTCGTCACCCCCAACTCGGACACCCCCTACTCCTTCGCCTGGCTCGACCTGCGGGCCGAACCCCAGGTACTGAGCCTGCCGGCCATCGATGCCCAGCGCTACTACTCGGTGCAGTTGATCGACCTCTACACCCAGAACTTCGACTACCTGGGCACCCGCAGCACCGGCAACCAGGGCGGCCACTACCTGATCGCCGGGCCTGACTGGCAAGGCCCCACGCCAGCCGGTATCGACAAGGTGCTGCACAGTGAAAGCAACATCGCCTACGCCCTGTACCGCACCCAATTGTTCGATGAAAAAGACCTGGAGCAGGTGCAGAAGATCCAGCAGAGCTACCAGGTCCAGGCGCTGAGCCAGTTCCTCGGCCGGCCGCCGCCCCCGGCACCGCCAGCGATCCACTGGCCCCCGCCCACCGCCACCATGAGCGACAGCCCGGAACTGTTCGGCTACCTGAACTTCATGCTGGCCTTCGCCCAGCCCCAGCCCGAGGAAAAGGACCTGCTGGCACGCCTGGCCAGTATCGGCATCATTCCCGGCCAGCCCTTCCCCCTCAAAGAGCTGGGCAGCGCGCAAAAGCAGGCCCTGGAAGACGGCATCAGCGACGGCAAGGCCGAATTCGCCGCCTTCAAGAAAGAACAGGTCGATACCCACAAGATCACCAGTGGCGACCTGTTCGGCAGCCGCCAGCACCTGCAGGACAATTACCTGTACCGCTACGCCGGGGCCAACATGGGGATCTTCGGCAACTCCGCCGAAGAGGCCAGCTATATCGGCTACTTCGTCGATGACCAGGGCCAGCCGCTCAACGCCGGCCAGCACCGCTACCGCCTGCACTTCGCCAAGGGCCAGTTGCCCCCGGCCAATGCCTTCTGGTCGCTGACGATGTACGACGGCAAGAGCAAGCTGCTGGTGGCCAACCCGCTGCAACGCTACCTGATCAACTCACGCATGCTGCCCTCGCTGAAAACCGACGCCGACGGCGGCCTGACCCTCCATGTGCAGCACCAGCCGCCGGCCAAGGAGCTGCAAAGCAACTGGTTGCCGGCCCCCGACGGCCCCTTCTACGGGGTGCTGCGGATCTACCTGCCCAAACCCGACGTCAGCAACGGCCAGTGGAAGATGCCGCCGCTGACGCCGGTCGCCCCTGAACAACAATAAGCGGAGCCCGTCATGCCCAGCCCTTCGCCCCTGCGTTCATCCCTGGCCCTTTGCCTGCTGGCGGCCAGCCCCTTGCTGCATGCCGCCGAAGGCGGGGTCGGCCGGCCCATCACCGGCCAGCAGATCTACTCCAATGCCGGGATCATCCCCCCGGAACCGGGCTGGGTGATGTCCCTGACCAGCATCTACTACGACGGCGAGCTCAAGGGCAGCGGCCAGGTGCCGATCATCGGCGATCTCAGCTCGGGGCTGAAAATGAAGGTGTCCTACACCATGGGCAACTTCACCCGGGTCTGGGACACCGGCAAGGGCCGCTGGAACTACGCCTCGGCCATCGGCGTGCCGGTGCAGTACACCGACATCCAGGCCAGCCTCACCGGCCCCCGCGGGCGCACGGTGGGCACCCAGGACAGCGGCACCCAGTTCGCCGACCTGCTGGTCACGCCGATCGCCGCCGGCTACCACATCAACGAGCGCGACCATATCGCCCTGTCGCTGCCGATCTACGTGCCCACCGGGGCCTACAACGACAACCGCCTGGCCAACCCCGGGCAGAACAACTACACCTTCATGCCGACCATCGCCTTCACCCATCTGGACGGCAAGGGCGGCGAATTCAGCCTGATGGGCGCCCTGGAGTTCTACACCCGCAACGACGCCGCCGACTACCGCAACGGCGACATCCTGCGCCTCGATGGCTTGTGGACCCACGGCTTCGGCAGCGGCTGGAACGCCGGGCTGGTGGTCGGTTACATCCAGCAGATCAGCGACGACCAGGGCCCCACCGCAGACAAACTCAACGGCTATCGCGGGCGCTCCGTGGGCGCCGGGCCAACCCTGGGCTGGAGCGGCAAGTTCGCCGACGCCCAGGCCAACATCAGCGCGCGCTGGATCCCCGAGTTCGACACCAAGAACCGCCCCGAGGGCAACGGCGTCAGCGTCAACCTGACCCTGGCCTTTTTCTGACAGGAGTGCGCCATGCCGCCTTATCCAAGGGTCCTTGTCGCCCTGCTCGGCCTGCTCTGGGCCGGTACCCCGCTGCACGCCGCCGATGAGCTGGAACCTCGTGCCCTCGGCGCCCTGCAGCAGATGGGCAGCTACCTGCGCAGCCTGCGCCAGTTCGCGATCCAGGCCGACAGCGTCACCGACCAGTTGCTGGAAAGCGGCCAGGCCGTGGAGTTTCGCCACCACACCGAACTACTGGCCCAGCGACCCGACAGGCTGCGGGTCAGTGTCGAAAGCCAGGGCGCGCGGCGCAGCCTGTACTACGACGGCGAAGCCTTCACCCTCTACGACAGCCGCGGCCCCTACTATGCCCGAGCCCCGGCGCCCGCCAGCATCGACGCTCTGGTACAGCGCCTGAGCGACAGCTACGGCATCGAACTGCCCCTGGCGGACCTGTTCCGCTGGGACGCCGACACCGCGCAGAAGGTCGGCCTGACGTCGGCGCTGTACATCGCCAGCGAGACCCTGGGCGACCAGCGTTGCGCCCACTACGCCTTCCGCCAGAGCGACATCGACTGGCAGCTGTGGCTGCGCGAAGGGCCCCGGCCCTTGCCCTGCCGCCTGGTCATCAGCCGCCGCGACAGCCCCGAGCAGCCGCGCCACAGTGTCGATTACCGCTGGCAACTCAAGTCGGCGCCAAGTGCCGCAAGCTTCGCCTTCAAGCCCCCGGCCGGCGCCACGCAGGTGCCATTGCGGCGCCTGGAGCGCAGCGCAGCACAGGGGGAGGTACAGCCATGAAGCGCAATCACTGGTTGCTGTACAGCGTCCTGACCCTTGGCCTGCTGCAAGTGTCCGCGGCCCAGGCCTGGCAATTGCGCGGCGGTGGCGGCGGTGCCCGCACCTTCGTCGTGCCCCACGGTGGGGGCGGCCCGGCGCCGAGGCCCATGCCCCAGCCGCGGCCGATGCCGCACCCCATGCCCCAGCCACCGCAACCGGCGCCGCATCCCGAGCCCCATCCCTATCCGCAGCCCCATCCCGGGCCAGGACCAGGGCCCGGCCCGCATCCTTATCCCGGCCCGGGCCCTGAGCCACACCCCTATCCAGGGCCAGGGCCCCAGCCTTATCCGGGGCCGCCCGGGCCACCGCCACCACCCCCCGATCACGGCGACGACTGGTACCACCCCTGGGCCGCAGCGGCGGTGGTCGGCGCCACCACCGCCGCGGCATTCGCCATCGGCACCCAGGTCGACAACGTGCCGCCGGACTGCGTTTCGGTAGTGGCCAGCGGCGTGGCCTACCAACACTGCGGCAACACCTGGTACCAGCCGCAATACATCGGCGGCAGCCTGCGCTACGTGGTCGTGGCGGCCCCCTGGTAATGGCTATGCACAAGGAACCGAGCATGAGCACACGTAACGATATACAGGCCCTGCAAGCCAGCATCAGCGAAGCGGTGCTGGGCCAGGAAGCGGTGATCCGGCAGATCGTCATCGGCCTGCTGGGCAACGGCCACCTGCTGCTGGAAAGCCTGCCCGGGCTGGCCAAGACCCGCACGGTCAAGGCCCTGGCCCGGCACCTGGAGGCCAGCATGCGGCGCATCCAGTTCACCCCCGACCTGCTGCCCTCGGACATCACCGGCGCCGAAGTGCTGCACCAGGAACAGGGGCAGAACCAGATCCGCTTCCAGCCCGGGCCGCTGTTCGGCAATCTGATCCTGGCGGACGAGATCAACCGCGCTCCGGCCAAGGTCCAGGCAGCGCTGCTGGAAGCCATGGAGGAACGGCAGATCACCGTGGCCGGCACCAGCCATGCCCTGCCCGAGCTGTTCATCGTCCTGGCGACCCAGAACCCCATCGAGCAGGAAGGCACCTACCCCCTGCCGGAAGCGCAGATGGACCGCTTCCTGATGAAGGTGCTGCTGGACTACCCCCAGCCCGAGGACGAAAGCCAGGTGCTGCGCCTGCTGCGCGCCGAGGAACAGGCCCTGGGCAGCGCCACGCCCGGGGTGCCGGGCTTTGCCTTGTCCCAGCAGGTGATCTTCGATGCCCGCCGCGAAGTCGGCGCGGTGGCCGTGGCCCCGGCCATCGACCGCTACCTGATCGACCTGGTCAACGCCACCCGCCACCCCGCCGACTATCACCCGGACCTGGGGCGCTGGATCGCCATCGGCGCCAGCCCCCGGGGCGGCATCGGCCTGGATCGCTGCGCCCGCGCCGATGCCTGGCTGCAGGGCGAGGATTTCGTCAGCCCGGACAACGTGCGCAGGGTGCTGCACCCGGTGCTGCGCCACCGCCTGCAACTGAGCTACGACGCGGTGGCCGACGGCGTCGGCGCCGACCAGGTGCTGGACCTGCTGCTCGACAGCGTGGCCATCCCGGCCTGAGGAGAACCGCCATGGCAACGCCACTGCACGAAGCCGACGGGCAGGTCTATGTCGCCCTGAGCCAGCTGATGGCCCTGGAGTTCCAGGCCCGTTCCCTGAGTTTTGTCGCCCGCCAGCCACAAGCCAGCATCCTCGCCGGCAACCACGCCTCGCGCCTGCGCGGGCGCGGCCTGAACTTCGACGAACTGCGCCGCTACCAGCCCGGCGACGATCTGCGTCACCTGGACTGGCGCGCCACCTTGCGCACCGGCAAGGCGGTGGTGCGTACCTTCACCGAAGAGCGCGACCGCCCGGCGCTGATCCTGGTGGACCAGCGCATGTCGATGTTCTTCGGCTCGCGGCGGGCCTTCAAGTCGGCCCTGGCCGCAGAACTGGCGGCGCTGGCGGCGTGGATGGTGTTCCAGGCCGGTGACCGGGTCGGCGGCCTGGTGTTCAACGACCAGGGCATCGACAGCCTCGCCCCGCTGCGTAGCCGCAAGCGGGTGGAAGCCCTGTGCAGCCGGATCGTCCAGCACAACCAGCAACTGCACGCCGGCAACCCCGACCATGAGGGCGACGCGCAGTTGGACCGGGTGCTGCAGCAATGCCTGAACCTCGCCGCCCACGACCATCTGGTCTGTATCGTCAGCGACTTCGCCGGCACCAGCCCGCGCACCCTGCAGTACCTGCGCCAACTGGCCCGGCACAACGACGTGATCGCCCTGCAGGTCTATGACCCCCTGGCCCTGGAACTGCCGCACAACGGCCGGCTGCTGGTGACCCAGGGCCAACTGCAAGTGGAACTGGCGGTGGAGCAGCGCCAGGTGCGCCGGCCCCTGGGGGACTTCCTCAGTGGCCGGCTCAAGGACGTGGCCAGCCTGCTGCGCCGCAGCCAGGTGCCGCTGATGATGTTCAGCACGGCCCAGGAGGCCCTGGGACAACTGCGCAGCGAGCTGGGCAGGCTGGGAACGCCGCGGCGATGAACCCGACCCTCCCCAGCATCGACCAGTTGCAGGAAATGCCCCTGCCACCACCGCCCGCCTACCTGCCGCAGACCTGGGGCTGGGCCGTGCTGCTGGCCCTGCTGCTGCTCGGCGCCCTGGCCTGGGGCGCCCGGCGCTACTGGCGCTGGCGCCGGGATGCCTATCGGCGCGAAGCGCTGGCACAACTGGCCCGGCTGCAAGCCAGCGACGAGCGCATCCATGCCCTGCGCGCCTTGCCCGAACTGCTCAAGCGCGTGGCCCTGTCCATGCCCCCCGCCCCCCACACATCCCGTGGGCGCCGGCTTGCCGGGGAAGCCCTTGCCACAGCCACCCGCGCTTTCACGGGCAAGCCAGCGCCTGCAGGCCCGCGGGGGGTGGCGGGGCTGCGAGGGGCGGATTGGCAGGCCTTTCTGCAACAGCATTGCCCGCTACCGCTGCCCGATGATTTCAGCCAGCAACTGGCCCTGCTGGCCTACGCCCCCCAGGCGCAATTGCAGGCCCTGTCGCCCGCCCAGCAACAACAGCTGTTCGAGCAGTGCCGCACCTGGGTGGAGCAGCATCATGTGGCAGCTTGACTCTCCCTGGCTGTTGCTCCTGCTGCCGCTGCCCTGGTTCGGCTACCGCTGGCTGCCCGCCTACCGCGAGGCCCGCAGCGCGGTGCGGGTGCCGTTCTTCGCCGCCATGAGCCGCGCGGTCGGCCAGGCGCCGCAACTGTCCGGCAGCCGCCGCAACCGCGGGCAGTTGCTGCTCAACCTGCTGGTCTGGGCCCTGCTGGTGCTGGCGGTGGCGCGGCCGGTGTGGGTCGAGCCCCCCCTCGAACAGCAGCGGCCGGTACGCGACCTGATGCTCGCCATCGACCTCTCGCAATCGATGCAGACCCAGGATTTCAACGACGCCAACGGCCAGCGGGTCGACCGTCTGAGCGCAGTGAAAGAAGTGGTCCAGGGCTTTATCCAGCGGCGCAAGGACGATCGCCTGGGGCTGATCGTGTTCGGCAGCGGCGCCTTTGCCCAGGCGCCCCTGACCCTGGACCACGCCAGCCTGAGCCTGTTGCTCGAAGACAGCGGGATCGGCATGGCCGGGCCCAACACCGCGATTGGCGACGCCATCGGCCTGGCGCTCAAGCTGCTGGAACAGGCCAATGAACCAGAAAAAGTGCTGATCCTGCTCACCGACGGCAACGACACCAGCAGCGCCATCACCCCACAACACGCCGCCGCCATGGCCGCAGCCAGAGGCGTAGTGATCCATACCATCGGCATCGGGGACCCCAGCGCCGAAGGTGAAGCCAAGGTCGACCTGTCGGCCCTGGAGCAGATCGCCCGGACCACCGGTGGCCGTTACTTCCGCGCCGAGGACCGCAGCGCCCTGGACCAGGTCTACGCCACCCTCGACCGCCTCACCCCCCATCAAGTGCAGACCCTGCGCCACCAGCCCAAGCGCGATTTGTTCCATTGGCCCCTGGGCGCGGCCCTGGGCCTGCTGGTGCTGTATCACCTGCTGGCCTGGCTGGCGCCGCGCCTGCGCCCGAACCGGGTTCGCCCGCCGCAGGAGGCCTGAAATGCAGATCAACCTCAGCGACCTGCACCTCCTGCGCCCACTGTGGCTGCTGCTGATCATTCCCGGGGCCTTGCTGCCCTGGCTCTGGCAGCGCCGGCATGACCTGCAGGCCCGCCTGCGGGGCACCATTGCCCCACACCTGCTGACGCACCTGCTGGTCACCCCGCAGGACTCCCAGCGCCTGCGGCCGGTGCATCTGCTCAGCGCGCTGCTGGTGCTGGGCGCCCTGGCCGCTGCCGGCCCCACCTGGGAACAGGACCGCCCGGATTTCCTGCACAACCGCGCACCGCTGATCATCGCCCTCGACCTGTCCCCCTCGATGAACGCCAGCGACCTGCCGCCCAGCCGCCTGGAGGCCGCCAAGCACAAGCTGCAGCAACTGGTGCAGCAACGCCGTGGCGCCCGCACCGGGCTGATCGCCTACGCCGGCAGCGCCCACCTGGTACTGCCGGCCAGCGACGACCCGGCCTTGCTCGACAGCTTCATCCAGGCCCTGGGCAGCGAGCTGATCCAGCGCCCGGGCAAGGATGTGCTGGGGGTGATCCGGCAAGCCCAGCGCCTGCTCCAGGCCGAGCACAGCCCCGGCAGCCTGCTGCTGATCAGCGACGGCGCCGACACCTCGCAATTGGCGGCGATCAAACAGCAACTGGCCGACAGCCCCTTGCAGGTACTGATCCTCGCGGCCGGCAGCAGCGACGGCGGGATCATCCGCGACGCCAACGGCCAGCCGCTCACCGACAGTGACGGCCGCCCGCAACTGGGGCGTTTCGACAGCGCCGCGCTCAAGCAACTGGCCGCCGCCAGCGACGCGCCCCTGGGCAGCCTGACCCTGAATGACGACGACCTGGACTGGGTGCAGTTGCATGCCCAGCAGCATTTCACCGCGGCCAGCGCCCCCGACCGGCAACTGCAATGGAAAGACGCCGGCTACTGGCTGTGCTGGCCACTGCTGCTGTTGGCGTTCTGCTGCGTGCGCCGCGGCTGGAGCCTGAACTGGCTGGGTGCCCTGCTGCTGGGCCTGGGCTTGAGCCTGCAAGCGCCGACGGCCCGGGCCAATACCTTGGTCGACGCCTTCTTCAGCGCCGACCAGCAAGGCCGCTGGGCCTTCGAACACGGCCACTACCCGGCCGCCGCCGCGCTGTTCACCGACCCCTACTGGAAAGGCATCGCGGCTTATAAAGCGGCGGACTTCGACCTGGCCCTGGCCAGCTTCGCCCGCCTGGACAGCGCCGCGGCGTATTTCTACCTGGGCAATATCCATGTGCGGCGCTTCAAGTTCGACGAGGCCATCGCCGCCTATCAGCAAGCCCTGAAGTTGCAGCCCCGGTTTGCCGAGGCCCGCGCCAACCTGGCCCTGGCCCAGGCGCTGAAAAAAGACACCGAGAGCGCGCAGCAGAACGCCCCCGAGGTCAAGCCCGATGCCATCAAGTTCGACAAGCCTGCGGGCAAGGGCCAGAGCAAGAAGGTCGAGACCCAGCAGGCCGCCAGCGACGAGCTTTGGCTGCAGAACCTCAGCACCTCCCCGGCGGCGTTCCTGCGGCAGAAGTTCAGCCTGCAGGACCTCGACAACACCACGCCGCAGGTGACGCCATGAACCCTGTAGCGTTGAGAGGTCTGTGGGCAGTGGCGCTTGGGCTGATGCTCTGGGGCTGGCAGGCGCTGGCGGCAGAGCCGCAGTTGCGGGTGCAGGCCCAGTTGCAGCCCGATACCTCGGTGATGGTCGGGCAAACCCTGCAGTTGCAGGTCGATGTGCTGACCAATACCTGGTTCACCCAGGCCGCGACCCTGCCGGAGCTGCAACTGCCCGGGGCCCTGGTGCTGGCACCCGACGGAGAAGCCGAGCACTTGAACCAGACCCTCGACGGGCAGCCGTTCTTCGGCATGCGCTACCGCTACCGGATCACCCCGCAACAGGCCCGCTCGTTCCAGATCCCGCCCCTAGTGGTGCGCGCCACCCCGGCCCAGGCCAGCGCCGAACAGTCGGCGCAGACCCCGCCCCTGGCCTTCAGCGCCAGCCAGCCGCCGGGCTTCGCCCCGAGGGAAACGGTGCTGGTGGCCGATGATCTGCGCCTGACCCAAACCCTGCGCTTGTCCACGACACCAGCGGCGGTGGGCGACACCCTGGTCCGCGAACTGACCCTGCAGGCCGACGGCCCGCCGGGGTTGTCCCTGCCGCCGCCGCAAACGGCCGCCGTGGCCGGCCTGGAGGCCTACCCGGTGGCCCCGCGCATCAGCAACCTGGATGACGGTCGCGGGCATATCAGCGGTGGCCAGCGCATCGATCGCCTGAGTTACAGGATCCAGCGCCCCGGGCACTACCAACTGCCGGCGCTGCGGATCAAATGGTGGAACAGCCAGGCGCATCGGGCCCAGGTCAGCGAGTTGCCGGCCTTGAGTTTCGAGGCCACGGCCGCCAGCCGCTATCAACCGGTGTTTTCCATCCGCGACGATCTCCAGGCCCTGGGCCGGCAAAACCCCTGGCGCATTTCCCAGTACCTGGTCGGCCTGGCCCTGCTGCTGGCGCTGGGCGTTGTGGCGCTGTACCTGGGCCGCCCCTGGTGGCAACGCGGGCAGCAGGCCTGGCAACACTGGCGGGCCGCCCGCCAGGCCGCCTGGGAGCGCTCCGCCGCCTGGGCCTGGGAAGAGGTGCCGGGCCAGCTCAAGCAGCAGCCGCCGCAACTGGGTGCCCTGTACCTGTGGTGTCGGCGCAGCAGCGGCCGCCTCGATCTGGCCAGCCTGGGCCCGCGCCTGCGCGCCCTGCTGCAGGCCTGCTATGGCCCGGCGCCCCACGCCGGTGCGGCGCTGGAGCAACTGCGCCAGGCGCTGCCGGCGCTGCACGCCGAAGGTACGCCGCAAGCCCCTCCTCAAGGCCACGGCCTGCGCCCCCTCAACCCCCGTCACGAGAAGGATTTCCCATGACACTTCCAGCCCCCTGGCGCGTGCGCCACCTGCCCCTCCTGCTGCTGTTGCTGGCCGCCCCGCTGCTGGCCCTGGCCAACAGCGACCCCTTGCCCTCGTGGAAGGACGGCCCGAGCAAGCAGGGCATTCTCGCCTTCGTCCAGGCCGTGACCACCCAGGGCGGCCCGGACTACGTGAAACCCGCCGAGCGCATTGCCGTGTTCGACAACGACGGCACCCTGTGGAGCGAGCAGCCGGCCTATTTCGAGGTGCTGTTCGCCTTCGACGAAATCAAGCGCCTGGCGCCCCAGCACCCCGAGTGGAAGACCCGCCAGCCGTTCCAGGCCGTGCTCGAAGGTGATCACCAGGCCCTGGCCGCCAGCGGCATGCACGGCCTGCTGCAGATCATCGGCGCCACCCATACCGGCATCAGCAGCGAGGCCTTTATCGACAATGCCCGGCGCTGGCTGGCCGAGGCCCGCCACCCGAAGACCGGGCGGCCGTTCAACCAGATGATCTACCAGCCCATGCTGGAAATGCTCGACTACCTGCGCAGCCAGGATTTCAAGACCTACATCGTCTCCGGCGGCGACACCGCCTTCATGCGCGCCTTCGCCGAAAGCGCCTACGGCATCCCGCCGGAACAGGTGATCGGCAGCAACTTCGTCACCCAGTGGCAGTTCCAGGACGGCCAGCCGTCGATCCTGCGCACCGCCAAGCTGGCCCACAACGACGACGGCCCGGGCAAGCCGGAAAGCATCGACGGGATCATCGGCCGGCGCCCGCTGCTGGCCTTCGGCAACTCCGACGGCGACCTGCAGATGCTGCAGTGGACCGCCGCCGGCAGTGGCAAGCGGTTCATGGCCCTGGTGCACCACACCGACGCAGCGCGCGAGTGGGCCTACGACCGCAAGTCCCAGGTCGGGCGCCTGGACCAGGCCCTGGATCAAGCACAGCAGCACGGCTGGACGCTGGTGGACATGGCCGCCGAATGGCGGCGGATCTACCCCTTCGAGCCCCTGGCACCCGAGCAAGCGCAATGACCACAGGAGAAGCAACAACAGACGCAAGGCAGGACAGCACTCAACGTGGCTCGCCCCAGGCGAGCGAACCCGAAAAAGGAGCAAGTCAGATGACTCGCATACGCAAGTGGCTACCCAAGGCCGCCCTGGTGGCGACCGCGGTGATGGCGTTCTCGGCAACTGCCGGGGCGGCAGAGAAACCCAATATCCTGGTGATCTTCGGCGACGATATCGGCCAGACCAATATCAGCGCCTATTCCATGGGCGTGGTCGGCTACAAGACACCGAACATCGACCGCATCGCCAAGGAAGGCATGCTGTTCACCGACTACTACGCGGAGAACAGCTGCACCGCCGGGCGCTCTTCCTTTATTACCGGGCAGACGCCGCTGCGCACCGGGCTGTCCAAGGTGGGCATCCCCGGGCCCCGGTGGGCCTGCAAAAACGCGACATCACCATCGCCCAGGCGCTGAAGTCCCAGGGCTACGCCACCGGCCAGTTCGGCAAGAACCACCTGGGCGACCGGGATGAGTACCTGCCCACCGCCCACGGTTTCGACGAGTTCTTCGGCAACCTCTACCACCTCAACGCCGAAGAGGAGCCCGAGCGCCCCTACTGGCCCAAGGACGACCCGGACTTCGTCAAGGCCAACTCGCCACGCGGGGTGATCCACAGTTTTGCCGACGGCAAGATCGAGGACACCGGCGCCCTGACCAAGAAACGCATGGAGACCATCGACGACGAAACCACCGCCGCCGCCCAGGCCTTCATCGAGAAGCAGGCCAAGGCCGACAAGCCGTTCTTCGTCTGGATGAACACCACGCGCATGCACGTGTTCACCCATGTGCGCGAGTCCATGGCGGGCCAGAGCGGCATGCCCGGCAACGAATACGCCGACGGCATGGTCGAGCACGACAACGATGTGGGCAAACTGCTCAAGACCCTCGACGACCTGAAGATTGCCGACAACACCATCGTCGTCTACACCACCGACAACGGGCCCAACCAGTTCTCCTGGCCGGATGCAGCGACCACGCCATTTCGCAACGAGAAGAACTCCAACTGGGAAGGCGCCTACCGGGTGCCGGCGATGGTTCGCTGGCCGGGCAAGGTCAAGGCCGGGGAAGTCTCCAACGAGATGTTCTCGGGGCTCGACTGGTTCCCCACCCTGCTGGCGGCGGCCGGCGACAGCGGGGTCAAGGACAAGCTGCTCAAGGGCTGGGCCCCCACCACTGGTGGCGCCAGCTTCAAGGTGCACCTGGACGGCTTCAACCAGTTGCCCTACCTGACCGGCCAGCAGCCCAAGGGGAACGCCACGAGTTCTACTACTTCAACGATGACGGGGTGCTGGTGTCGATGCGCTTCGACAACTGGAAAGTGGTGTTCTGCGAACAGCGCCAGCCCGGCGGGTTCAGGGTCTGGAGCGAGCCGTTCGTATGCCTGCGGGTGCCGAAGATCCTCAACTTGCGGATGGACCCCTACGAGCGGGCGGACGTGGTGTCCGACCAGTTCTATGACTGGAACACCAAGAACGTCTACCTGGCCGGGGTGGCGGTGACCAAGTCGGCGAAGTTCCTCGAGACCTTCATCGAATACCCACCGAGCCAGAAACCGGCGAGCTTCAGCATCGACCAGATCCGCGCCGCGGTGGATGCCAAGATCGCCGAGAAAATGAAGGCTCAACCGGCCCAATGACCCGACGCCGCCTGGCCCACCGGGCGGCCTCTCCCCCCCACACAGCAGGCGTCGGCTTGCCGACGAAGAGGCCCGCAAGCCCTGCGTCATCCTCGCCAACGCCTTCGCTGGCAAGCCAGCTCCTACGGGCGGGTACGCATATTCCCTGTAGGAGTCGGCTTGCCGACGAAGACGTCCGCCAGTCTTGTACTACGCTTGAGTCCGCATTCGCCGGGACTCCGGCACCTGCCCATCCGTAGGGCATTTCGATTTCTGCATAAGGCCATGGAACATGAGTTCTCCCCTCTCGCGGCCACACCTTGCCAGCCACAGCCTCGATACCCGCGCGCAGTGGTTTCCGGCACTGCTGTTATTTGTCTCCGGCGCTGCGGCGCTGATCTTCCAGGTGCTGTGGATCAAGCAACTGTCCCTGGTGGTGGGGGTCGAGGTCTATGCCATCACCACTGGTATCAGCGCCTTCTTCGCCGGGCTGGCCCTGGGCGGCTGGCTGTTCGGCCGCCTGGCCGACCGGGTGGCCAATCCCTGGCGCCTGTACGCGCTGCTGGAATTGCTGGTGGCGCTGACGGCCGTGGGCGCGACCCTGGCCCTGGCCGGCGCCGCCGCACCCTTCGCTGAACTGGCCCTGCACCTGGGCCTGCTGGCCTGGGGCCTGCCACTGCTGCTGGTGGGCGCACCGGCGGTGCTGATGGGCGGCACCCTGCCGGTGCTGGTGCGAGCCCTGGCGACCGACCCGGGGCAACTGGGCCGCGCCGGTGGCAGGCTGTACGCAGCCAACACCGCCGGGGCAATTGCCGGCACCCTGCTCAGCGCCTTTGTGCTGATTGCCACCCTCGGCGTGCGCGGCAGCGCCCTGGCCGCCGCGCTGCTGAACCTGCTGGCGGCCCTCGGTGCCCTGGCCCTGCAACAACAGCAGGCCCTGCCCGCCAGCGCGCCGGTAAAGCTGGCCCGCAACCCGCGGCCGGCACGCCTGGCCCTGCTGCTGTACAGCCTCGCCGGCGGCGTGGCCCTGGGCTACGAGGTGGTCTGGTCGCAGTCCATCGTGCCGTTCATGAGCACCCGCACCTACGCCTTTGCGGTAGTCCTGGCCACCTACCTGGGCGGGCTGTTCCTGGGCAGTAGCCTGATGGCCCCGCGGGCCGACCGGGTGCGGGACCCCTGGGGCCTGTTCGGCCTGCTGATTGCCGGTGCCGGGCTGCTGGCCCTGCTGGAAATGGCGCTGCTGGGGCGCTGGCTGATCCTCGCCCAGACCCAGGTCGAAGCCCTCATCCTCAGCCTGGGGGGCAGCCCGCTGCTGGGCATGAGCGGGCGCTTTGCCGTGGCCGCGCTGTGCATCGTGTTCGTGCCCACCCTGCTGCTGGGGGCGGCCTTCCCCCTGGCCCTGCGCCTGTGCTGTGACGGCCGCGCAGTGGGCCGCGACGTTGGCGCCGTGCTGGCCTGCAACACCCTGGGCGGGATCATTGGCGTGGCCCTGTGCGGCTTCGTGCTGATCCCCTGGCTGGGGCTGGTGCGCACCCTGGGGCTGCTGGCGCTGATCGCAGCGCTGGTGGGCCTGCTTGCCGTGCGCCAGGGCCCCGGGGTGAACAAGGGCCGGCGCCAGGGGGTGGTTGCCCTGGGGCTGCTGTCCCTGGCCGTGGCCCTGCTGACCCCGCCCCAGCGCCTGGCGCAACTCCTGCCCGGGGCCCGCCACGCCGAACTGAGTTTCTACCAGGAAGGCCGCGGCGCCACGGTGGCGGTGGTGACCCAGGGCCAGCCCGAGCGGCGCTTCCATCGCCTGTATATCCAGGGCGTGTCGAACACCGGCGATGCCATGCCGTCACTGCGCTACATGCGCATCCAGGCCCTGCTGCCGCTGCTGATCCACAACGGCGAGCCGCGCTCGGCGCTGGTGATCGGCTTCGGCACCGGGATCACCGCCGGGGCCCTGCTGCGCTACCCGGGGCTGGAACAGCGGGTGGTGGCGGAATTGCTACCGGCGGTACTGGACGCCGCGCCGCTGTTCCAGGGCAACTTCAATGCCGCCAGCGACCCGGGCATTCAGATCCGCCTGCAGGACGGGCGCCAGGAACTGCTGCGCAGCCCGCAGAACTATGACCTGATCACCCTGGAACCGCCGCCGCCCTCCGCTGCCGGGGTGGTCAACCTGTACTCCCGGGACTTCTACCAACTGGCCGCGCGGCGCCTCAACACCCAGGGCCTGGTGGCCCAGTGGCTGCCCCTGCCGACCCAGAACACCGAAGACTCCCGCGCCCTGGTGCAGAGCTTCCTCGAGGTCTTCCCCTACGCCACCCTGTGGACCAGCGAGTTCCACGAGATGCTGCTGGTGGGTTCCCCGGACCCCATCGAGCTGGATGCGGCCAGGATCGAGCGGCGCTTTGCCCAGGACAACGTGCGCAGCGCCCTGGGGGAAGTCGGAGTCAATTCCGCCCAGGCGCTGCTGGCCACCTGGGTCAGCGACCGCGACGGCCTGCAGCGCTTTGCCGGCGATGCCCCGGCGGTCACCGATGACCGGCCGCGCATCGAGTACGCACCCTGGGTGCGGCCACGGGAGATCAACCGGGTTCTGCCGGAGCTGCTGAACCTGCGCCATCCACCGGTGCTGGTGAATGTCAGCCCCGAGTTTCGCCAGCGGATGAACCAGGAAAGCCGCAACCTGATGCAGTTCTACCGCGCAAGCCTGCACGCCTATGATGGCGACCGCGAAGCCTGGGCCCGGGAGATCCGCGAACTGCTCCAGGTGGATGGCGGCAACCCCTACTACCGCTGGTTCGTCGGCCAGTGAGCTGAAGCGCCCATCCCGGGCCGTTGCATGCGGCCTGGGACTTTTTTTCAGGAAACCGGTAGGGTGCGCAGTTTCAGCGCGCCACTGCCCGGGCGCGGCGGTCTTTCATGGAGTCGTACCGCCCAATGAGTTGCTGGACCCTGCTCGGCCTGCCGGCCACCGCCGATACCCGCACCATCAAACGCCACTACGCCAGGCTGCTCAAGCAGACCCGCCCGGATGAAGACCCGGTGGCGTTCCAGCGCCTGCGCGAAGCCTATGAATCGGCGCTGGAGCAAGCCCGGTGGCTGGGCATGCAGGAGCAGGATCTACATTCGGACGAAGATCCGGTGCCGCTGGCCGGGCAGGCGCCGCAGGGCCCAAAGCCGCTGTCGCCGGCGCAGCGAGTCGCCCCCTTGCTGGAGGGCATCCGCATCGAGCAACTGGACCTGCGCTATCAGCAGGCGATCCAGAGCGACTGCCTGCTGGAGTTCGAGCTGGGCCTGTTGCGCCACTGCGTGGAACGCCCGGACCAATCGCAACAGCTGCTGGCCTGGGCCTTTGCCACGTTCCACTGGCTCAGCGCCTGGCAGCGCCTGGAACTGCCGGAATACCTGATCGATGCATTGCTGGAACAGTGCCAGGAAAAGCTCTTGCAGCCCCTGCAGGAAGCCCTGGCCCAGCGCGACGACCAGGCTCTGCTCCAGGCCTACGCGCAACGCCAGCAGCAGCCCTGGCTGAACAGCCTGGACCAGGGCCAGTGGTTCAACCTGCAACTGGTGGAGCTGCTGCTCAACAGCCCCTACTGGTCCAGCCAGGGGTTCGCCGCGGTGTGTGCCGGCCAGGGCTGGCACAACGGTGCGGACAACGCCTGTCCGGCGCTGGAATGGGAGCGCCTCAAAGCCCGTGACGAAGCACCGGTATTCATTGCCCGCCAGCAGGCCCTGGCCACCCAGGCGCCGGCCAGCCCGCAACAGCGCGCCGCCTACCTGCTGCTGGCGCCCATCAGTTTCACCCGCCGGCGCAACTTCGCCCGGCGCCTGCGCCCCGATGACTGGGCCTGCTGCCGCCAACTGAGCTCGCGGCTGCACGCCAATCACCCCGAGGTATCGGCCGGCATGCCCGGCGGCACGCCGTTCTTCTGGCGCGACTGGGAGTTCGCCTTCAACGCCTGGCCCATGTACCTGGGCATTGTCCTCGCCTGTCTGGCGGGGGCCGTGGCCCGCTATGCGCCGCAAGCCGGCAGCCTGGGGGAAATCATCGGCGTGACGCTGTTCTGGAGCACCTGTTTTGCCGGCGCCGGGGCCCTGCTGGGGTGGCTCTGGCAGCCTCTGGCTCACCGCCTCTGGGTACGCGACCAGGCACTCGGCGCACGCCTGCCGCACTGGCTCGACCCGGACCGTGAGGTGCTGGTCCTGCGCGACCTGCTGCCGGCCCTGCTGATCAGCGGTGCCCTGGGATATTTCTGCGGCCCGGTCAGCGCCGCCACTTACCTGGCCGTGCTGCTGGGGGTGGCGAGCCTGCGGCGCCGCGAACTCAAGGCCCAGGCTTCCTGGGAAAAACCCGCTCCCTGGCGCCGGCGGCTGTTGATCGGCCTGGGCTGCATGGTGCTGGTGGCAGGCCTGGGCAGCCTCCAGCTGTTCACCAGCCAGCGCACGCTCAACCCCAACCAGGGCCTGCAGCAATGGAGCGAACGCCTGTGCGCGCGCATGCCCGCCAATGCCGAGGGCTGCGCGGCCCCGGCCACCGCCCGCCAGTGGTACGGCCAGGAGGGGCAGCCATGAACCCCAATTGGTTGCTGCCCATCAGCCTGGTTCTGGGGTTGACGCTGGTCGGCCTGGCCGGGGCCAGCAAGCCCCTGGGGCGCCTCGACCTGTGGCTGGACCACCAGGACAGCCCGAGCACCGCCCAGGCCAATGCCCTGGCGCCGATCGTCAATTGCATGAACCAGGTGGATGTGCCCTGGCGCCTGGCCCACCAGGCCTTCATGACCGAGGGTGCGCCCCGGGCCAAGGCGCCCGAAGCCTACGACCTGTATGCCTACAGCCACCAGGACATCGACGCACTGTACCGCCTCAACTGCCCCGGCAGGATCACCGACAAGTTGCAGGTCCTGGCGCCGGACAGCCCTTTGCTCCCCGCCACCGTGCGCTATCTGCAAGTGCTCGGGCCCTTCGCGGCCCTGACCAAGGATTCCTTCATGCGCAAAATGGGCATCGGGCGGCCCCTGACCGAGGCGCAACTGGATGAGTTTGCCCGCCAACTGGCGCAACAGAGCGAGGCTTACCTGGAAGCTTCCAATGCCGTGCGCCGGCTGCTCCCGGCCCTGGATATCGAACCGCGCAGCCAGCAACTGCTGCGCCTGGAGCAACGCCTGGGGCGCAATGCCCATTGGGCATTGCTCGATTACATGATCCAGGCCCGCAGCACCGTGGAATTTGTCGAGGCAGGCGTACGCCAGCAAAGCCTGACCCCGGACCAACTGGCGCAGGTCACCCGGCAGTTGCGCCAGACCTGGGACGCTCGGCAGCAGTACCTGAAAACAGGCCAGCCGGACAAGAACACCGAGCAGGTGCTGTACCTCTGGCAACTGATCGCCCAGCCCGGCGAACAGTACCTCAAGGCGCTGGACACCCTGCACCGCGACTGGCAGCAACATGCCGAGCCGCAACGCCTGAGCGACGACTACCACGCAGTGACCCAGGGTTACGACCAGATGCTCTACCACTACAACAAACTGGCGCGCAGCCAGTACTGAAACCGAACGATGGCCGCGGCACCTTTCAAGATGCCGCGGCCATCAACGGTCCGTCACTTTTTCTTCAGTTGCAGGTAGGACTGGTGCATGTCATAGGCCCAGCCGTCGATGACGTTCTTCACGTCGCTGGCCTGCATCACCTGGGTGTCGTTTTCCAGGGGCTTGCCGGTGCCTTTGCGGACCACTTCGGCAATCACCGCGTGGGTGCTGCCATCCAGGAACGCCGCCTCGGTGGCCAGGGTGGTTTCCTGGTCGCGGATGCCACTGGCGGTGCTCACCGCCGCCGCCACCAGGGCCACGGGAATGATTTCATAGGGCTTCAGGCCCTCGGTCTTGCTGGTGACTGCGGTAATCGCCGCGCGCACCACGATCACTCCCGGGCCCGGGCCGGTGGCCAGTGGCAGGGATTTGCTCACCTCGCGCTGCAGTGCCTGGTCGTAGTAACGGGTGATGGCGGTCAGGGTGCTCTGGGGGATCTTCGCCGTCGGCTGCGGCTGCGGGTAGAACTGGGTCGGTTCGATGTACACGCTGCTGTAGTTGCTCAGCTTGAGCTTGGGATCGATCCAGCGCATCACCTCCACGCCGGAGGGTGACTTGGCTTCCTTGAGCTGGCTGTAGTCGCTGAGAAACCCGGAGTACTCGTCAGGCTGGGGCACTTTGCTGGAACAGCCCACCATCCCGAGGGTGGCAAGGCACAGCGTGCTGAGGGTCAGAGCAAGCTTCATGTGTAACTCCTGTAGGTGCAGCAGCCAGGGACTGGCTAGGGGAAATTAAGGTATAGCCAAAAGCCGGCGCTTTGCCCCGCCGGCGCGGGTTGTTTGTCACGGCTTGCGGGCTGATTCACAGCCCGGATTTGACAGACCGGCAGCTGCCGTCAAAGCTCCATCGAGCCTGAGAGTGCCGATCAAGGCACCGCATTCTGGATACGGACGTCGCAATGCCCAAGCCGAAGAAGAATAACCCACGCCCGACACCCCCTGCTTCAACTGCACCTTCGCCCCACCGCTACCTGTTCCCCTTCGGCGCCCTGCTGTTGCTGCTGGTGCTCGGCGGGCTCGCCTGGTTCCTGCTGGCCGAACCGCCCCGGCTGGCGGCGCCGCAGGTGGCTGCGGCCCCGCCCCCCGCCCAGCCCAAGGCCGTGCCGGCGCTACCAGCCGCCCAGTACGTCGATGAGCAGGCCTGCCAGGGCTGCCACCAGGCCCAGGCCAGGGACTGGCAAGGCTCGCACCATCAACTGGCAATGCAAGAGGCCAACCCGCAGACGGTGCTGGGCAATTTCAATGAACAGCGTTTCAAGGCCGAAGGCGAAAGCACCCGGTTGTTTCGCCGCGGGGCCGAGTTCTGGGTCAACACCCCCGGCGCCGACGGCAGGCCCGCGGACTTCAAGGTGGCCTACACCTTCGGCATTGAGCCCTTGCAGCAATACCTGATCGAGGTCGGCCAGGGGCGCCTGCAAGCCCTGGGCGTGGCCTGGGATACCCGCAAGCAGCAGTGGTTCCACCTGTATCCGGGCCAGGGCGTTAACTTCAAGAACCCGCTGCACTGGAGCAAGCCCAGCCAGAACGCCAACTTCATGTGTGTGGAATGCCACACCACCGGCTACCAGCGCAATTTCAGCGCCAGCCAGGAACGTTTCGACAGCCACTGGAACAGCCTCGGCGTTGGCTGCCAGGCCTGTCACGGCCCGGCCTCCAACCACCTGCAGGCCACGGCCAGCAAGGCCACCCTGGCCAACGCCGGCTTCGCCGTGGACCTCAAGGCCGCAAGCGCCACCCAGGAGATTGAGACCTGCGCCCGCTGCCACGCGCGGCGCGCGCCCCTGGGCGACGGCTACCACGTCGGCCAGCGCCTGATGGATGACTACCTGCCCAGCGCCCTGACCCGGGAGCTGTACGCCCTGGACGGCAAGATCAAGGACGAGGTGTTCGAATACGGCTCCTTCGCCCAGAGCAAGATGTTCGACAAGGGGGTGCGCTGCAGCAATTGCCACAACCCCCACAGCACCCAGCTCAGGGCCCCGGGCAACGCCGTATGCCTGCAATGCCACAACCCCGCCGGCACGAGCGCGGCAGCCGGCATCGACGGACGCGGGTTGCAGGCCAAGGATTACGATTCCCCCGACCATCACCGGCACACCCCCGGCCAGCCCGGTGCGCAATGCGTGGACTGCCACATGCCGGGCAAGGTCTACATGGGCAATGACTATCGCCATGACCACAGCTTCAGCCTGCCCAACCCGCTGCGGGCGCAGAAGCTTGGCACGGCCGATGCCTGCCTGAGCTGCCACCAGGGGCAACAGGCCGGCGAACGCATCAGCCGGCAGTTCCAGTTATGGACCGCCAACAGCCCACCCCAGCCACCGCGCTACGACGACAGCCTGTGGTTGATCCGCGGCGGCCACCCAGGGGCAGCCCAGGCGTTGCAGGAACAACTGCAGCGCAGCGATCTGCCACCGATCCGGCGTGCCACCCTGCTGGCCGAGCTGGCCAACTATCCCAATGCCCAGGCACTGCAACTGGCTACCCAGGCCCTCGGGCATGCGGACCCCCAGGTGCGCGAAAGCGCGGTGCGAGCCACCAGCGCCCTGGTGCCGCCAGCCGAACGTGGCCCGCTGCTGGTGCCCCTGCTGCAAGACCCGGTCAAGGCCGTGCGGATCACCGCGGCTCGCGATCTGCTGGGCGCCGCGCGCAGTGGCCTGGGCCCGGTTCAAGGGGCCTGGGACAAAGCCCTTGGCGAATATGAAGCGGTGCAGTTGAGCCTCGTGGAGCGGGCCGAAGCCAACCTCAACCTGGCCATGCTCTACCAGGCCAGCGGGCGCGGTGCCGAGGTCGAACCCTACCTGCGCGCAGCCTTGCGCCGCGACAGCGACTTCTTCCCGGCCCTGGTAACCCTGGGACAGTGGCTGGAAGCCAATGGCCGCAGCCAGGAGGCGCAGCAACTGCTGGCCCAGGCCCTGCAACAGCACCCGGAGTCGGCGCTGCTGCAACACACCCGGGGCCTGAGCCTGATTCGTGGGGGCGACACTGCCCGGGCCATGGCCGCCTTGAAAAAGGCCGCCGAGCTGGAACCGCAGAATGCTCAGTACGCCTATGTGCTGGCAGTGGCCCTGCACGACAGTGGCCAGCAGGACGCTGCCAACCGTCAGTTGCAAGCCCTGCTGCAGCGCCAGCCGACCCAGCGCAATGCGCGCCTGAGCCTGATCCAGTACTACTTGGAGAGCGGCCAGGAACCCAAGGCCCAGGCACTGATGCAGCAATGGAAGCAGCTCAACCCCGGGGACCCGGCGTTGCAATAGGTAGGGTGGCAAGGAAGGCTCGGTTACCCGAGCCCCCTAAAACCAATCAAACAAGATTAACTATCAATTTTAATCTATTGATTTTAAACGACTATTTATTCTAGAAATTACATTAACCAGCGCAACCGCGCGCCACCTTCAGCGCCGACGAAACAGCGGCCGCGGCTCGATCACCGAGCGGCCATACAGCACGCTCATCCCCGCCAACCCTTTGAGTGCGTCCAGCGCGCACTTGTCTTCACGCACGGCAAAGCTGTCGAAACCGCATTGGCGCATATGGCTCAACTGGTCGCGCAGCACATCGCCAATCGCTCGCAATTCGCCCATCCAGCCCAGGCGAGTGCGCAGCAGGTAGGCCTGGCTGTAACCCCGGCCATCACGAAAGCTGGGGAAGTCCACGGCAATCAGCGGGATCAGCTTGAGCCAGGGCTTGAGGCTTTCCACTTCGTCATCCGGGCCTATCCATACGCCGTCCCGGGCCGGGTGATGCTCGATGCGGCGCATCAGCCACAGGGCCAGGGGCAGAATCAGCGGCCCGTCCGGCAATGCGTCGTCGACCCCGCGCACCAGGCTCCAGGCATCGTCTTCCACCAGTTGGGCTTCGCCTTCGTGCAAACGCAGCAGGTTGTTCATGCCAGCGCCTCCACGGCCTTGGGATAGACCCGCTCCTTGAACGGCTCCAGGCCGATGCGCTGCAGGGTCTCGACGAAGGGTTCGTCGCTTTCCCGGTAGCGTACGAAGGTGGCGATGATGCGTTCGATCACTTCGGGGATTTCCTCGGCGCTGAAGGACGGGCCTATCACCTTGCCCAGGGCGCTGTCACGGCCCTTGGCCCCGCCCAGGGTGACCTGGAACCACTCACTGCCGTTCTTGTCGACGCCGAGGATGCCGATATTGCCGATGTGGTGATGGCCGCAGGCGTTCATGCAGCCGGAAATGTTCAGGCTGATGTCCCCCAGGTCGTGGAGGTAGTCCAGGTCGTCGAAGCGCTGCTGGATGGCCAGGGTAATCGGCAGCGACCGGGCGTTGGCCAGGGCGCAGAAGTCACCGCCCGGGCAGGCGATGATGTCGGTCAGCAAGCCCGCGTTGGCGGTGCCCAGACCGTGTTCGCTGGCACACTGCCAAAGCTCGAACAGCTGCGACTTGGGCACATCCGGCAGGACAATGTTCTGTTCATGGGCAATACGGATTTCGCCAAAGCCGAAGCGCTCGGACCAGTCGGCCACCGCGTCCATCTGCTGACCGGTGACGTCCCCCGGCGGCGAGCTTGGCCCCGGTTTGGTGGACAGCACCACGCAGGTATAACCCGGCACCTTGTGCGGGTGCACATTGCGCGCCACCCAGCGGGCGAAGGCCGGGGACTCGGCCAGGTGGCTGCCGTAATCCAGATCGGTGTCCGCCAGGCGCTCGTAGATCGGCGGCACAAAGGCGCTGGCCACCCGCTGGAATTCGTCCTCGGTGAGCTGCGCCGGGCCATCCTTGAGGTGCTGCCACTCCTCCTCCACTTCCTTGGCGAAGGCCTCGATGCCCAGGGCCTTGACCAGGATCTTGATCCGCGCCTTGTACTTGTTGTCACGCCGGCCGTAGCGGTTGTAGACCCGCAGCACCGCCTCGACGTAGGACAGCAGGTGCTGCCAGGGCAATCCGTCGCGAATCTGCAGGCCAAGGATCGGCGTGCGCCCCAGGCCCCCGCCGACGATCACGCGCAGGAGCATTTCGCCGCTGCGGGCGCGGTAAAGATAGAGGCCGATGTCATGCATCATGATCGCCGCGCGGTCCTGCTTGGCCGAGCAGATGGCGATCTTGAACTTGCGTGGCAGGAACAGGAATTCCGGGTTGATGGTGGACCACTGGCGCAGGATCTCCGCCAGGGGACGCGGGTCCAGGTACTCATCGGCGGCGACCCCGGCAAAGGCCTCGGTGGTGATGTTGCGCACACAGTTGCCGGAGGTCTGGATGGCATGCATCTCCACCTCGGCCAGGCGCTGCAGGATGTCCGGCACCTGGGCCAGCTCGATCCAGTTGAACTGCAGGTTCTGCCGGGTGGTGAAGTGGCCGTAGCCGCGGTCGAAGTCCCGGGCGATGCTGGCCAGGGTACGCATCTGCCGGGCGCTGAGGGTGCCGTAGGGAATCGCCACCCGCAGCATGTAGGCGTGCTTCTGCATATACAGGCCGTTCTGCAGGCGCAGGGGCAGGAACTCCTCCTCGCTCAGTTGGCCGCCCATGAAGCGCTCGACCTGGTCGCGAAACTGCGCCACCCGCTCAAGCACCAGGGCCCGGTCATAGTCGTCGTACTGATACATGTCCCTACCTCATCGAAGCTGATCGTGCTCTAAACGGCGCGTGTTGTGAGGGGGCGACTATGCGCGTACGGCGCAGAGCGTTACAGATTCAGGTAAAAACTAAAAAACCATATCAGCCAAGGCTGCACCACCGTAGGCATGAGGAAAATCTGATCCGTATTAATGTGGTTTTTCTGAGCCTGTTTTGTTTCCCCGCTGATTCCTACAGTGCACCCCGTGCCAGACCGGGTGGCCTGGCAAGACTTTGCAACCGTGGAAGCATTGACCATGAACTCAGCAACAATCGGACAGGCCTACAACTACAAGGTGGTTCGCCAATTCGTCGTCGCAACAGTGGTATGGGGCGTGATCGGCATGGCCATGGGGGTGTGGATTGCCTCGCAGCTGGTGTGGCCGGAGATGAACCTCGACCTGCCCTGGAGCACCTTCGGCCGGCTGCGGCCGCTGCACACCAGCCTTGTGATCTTCGGTTTCGCCGGCAGCGCGCAGTTCGCCGCCAGCTACTACGCGGTCCAGCGCACCTGCCAGGTGCGGCTGTACTCCGACACCCTGGCCGCCTTCACCTTCTGGGGCTGGCAGTCGGTGATCGTGATCATGCTGATCACCCTGCCCCTGGGCTACACCACCACCAAGGAATACGCCGAGATCGAATTCGCCGGCGCGGTGTGGATGGCGGTGGTCTGGGTCGCCTACGCGATTGTGTTCTTCACCACCGTGGTGCGGCGCAAGAGCCAGCACATCTACGTCGGCAACTGGTTCTTCGGCGCCTTCATCCTGGTGATCGCCATGCTCCACGTGGTCAACCACCTGTCGATCCCGGTGGACTGGTTCAAGTCCTACCCGGTGTATTCCGGGGCCACCGACGCGATGGTCCAGTGGTGGTATGGGCACAACGCCGTAGGCTTTTTCCTGACCACGGGCTTTCTCGGGATGATGTACTACTTCGTGCCCAAGCAAGTCGGGCGCCCGGTGTACTCCTATCGCCTGTCCATCGTGCACTTCTGGGCGCTGATCACCCTGTACATCTGGGCCGGCCCGCACCACCTGCACTACACCGCGCTGCCGGACTGGGCCCAGTCCCTGGGCATGGCCATGTCGCTGATCCTCCTGGCCCCGAGCTGGGGCGGCATGATCAACGGCATGATGACCCTCTCCGGGGCCTGGCATAAGCTGCGCACCGACCCGATCCTGCGCTTCCTGGTGCTGTCCCTGGCGTTCTACGGCATGTCCACCTTCGAGGGCCCGATGATGGCGATCAAGACCGTCAACGCCCTGTCCCACTACACCGACTGGACCATCGGCCACGTACACGCCGGTGCCCTGGGCTGGGTGGCGATGATCACCTTCGGGGCCATCTACCACATGGTGCCCAAGGTCTTCGGCCGCGAGCAGATGTACAGCGTGCCGCTGATCAACCTGCACTTCTGGCTCGCCACCATCGGCACCGTGCTGTACATCGCCTCGATGTGGGTCAATGGCATCACCCAGGGCCTGATGTGGCGCGCGGTGAACGAAGACGGCACCCTCACCTACTCCTTCGTCGAGGCCCTGGTGGCCAGCCATCCGGGGTTCGTGGTGCGTTTCGCCGGCGGCGTGTTCTTCCTCAGCGGCATGCTGCTGATGGCCTACAACACCTGGCGCACCGTGCGCGTTGCCGATGAGCGCCTGGCGCTGAGCGACGCCCGGATCGCCTGACCCACCTGCCCCACGCCGGCCCCCGTGGCCGGCGTGTTGCGTTTCAGGGAGCCTGAAAACCCATGGATATACTGCTCAACCTGCTGGGGGTGGCGTTTCTCTACCTCTGCATCGAGTACTGCCTGCGTCACCAGAGTGCCAAGAGCCTGGACGACGCCAGCCTGATCCCCTTCGCCGACGACCCCGACGTAGCCCGCCGGGTGGAGCTGGCCACGGGCAAGAAAATCAACGCCGTGGCGCCGGAGGAAGCCAAGCCGGGTTGGATAAACCTGGATATGTAGAGCGCTTTGGCTGGCAAGCCAGCTCCTACAGTGGGGGTATTGGCCGGGTCAGGCGCGCTCGCGGGGGATCAGGCTCTGCAACTGAGCGGCGAGGAAATTGCCGTCAAAGGCAAAGACGTCAGGGTCCTTCAAGCCGTTGGTCTTGCGCCATTGCCAGCCGCCCGAAGCCTCGCCGACCAGGGACACGCTGCCCAGCCGCGCCGCAGTCAGGCCGATCACCGCCAGGGAAATCTGCCCTTGGGGGCCCATCACATCCGGCACGAACTCCACCGGTTTGCCGGCGATATGGATGGTCAGCTTCTCGCTCTTGAAGGTCGAGACCTCCAGCGGCACCGCCGGGCTGAAGGCCACATAGGGCTCGCGTTGCAACGCCAGCAGGTCCGGCAGCAATACCGGCGCCAGCCAGTCTTCGATCTGCCCGAACAATTGATGAATGCGACGCGCCCAGACCACCGACTGGCTGTCGAACAGCTGCTTCTTGTGGGCTTCACTGGCCGCGTAGTGGCGCAGCATCTCGCCCAGTTGCTGGATATCGTCCATTGTGCTGTGTCCCTGGCTTCGACCTTTGAGAACAGCAGGTCGCCGGCCCTGAGCATGGCAGATGCCGGTGTCGGGCGTTGAGTTGTTTGCCCGCCGGCTCGCCGAGCCCTGTAGCTGCGCCCACCGATGATGATCCTGCGGGCCGCTGGCGACGATCACTGGCGAGGCGTTACCAGGGTATCCGCCGCTCGGCGCTGAAACTGCAGCCGGTACTGACGCGGCGTCAGGCCGATGGCTTGGCGCAAGGCGCTGCCCAGGTGGGACTGATGGGCAAAACCACAGTCCTGGGCAACCGCCGCCAGGGGCAGGTCCGTGTGCTCCAGCAGCCGCCGGGCCGCTTGCAGCCGCACCTCGGTGATCCAGGCATGGGGCGTGATGCCTACAGCACGACGAAAGTCGCGCAGCAGGCGCAGTTCGTTGTGGCCGTAGGTCAGGGCCAGTTGCGCCAGTGACAGGGGCCGGGCGTATTCATCGGCCATCTGTTGCAGCACCTGCCCCAGCTCCGGGGCCCGGGCTGGCGCTGCCCGCCCGGGCTGGGCCAGCCCCAGAAACGCCAGCGCGCATTGCTCAAGAGCCAGCTCATCGGCCTCGGGCGCCAGCAGCAGGCGCCTGGCTTCGCGCCCCAGGGCCAGGGCGCGGGCATGCCCCGGGCTCTGCATCCGGCGCTGGCCAGGAACCAGCGGCGTCGCGCCCTGCCAGCGCAGCAGCAGGTATTCGCCGCCCATGGCGGATTCGGAAAACACCTCAATGCCTGCGGGCGTCAGGGCCAGGGTGCCGGGCCAGGTATCGAAATCCTCGCGGCGGTCGGAGTCGATGGCATGCACCCCGCGCTGGCGTTCCAGGGTCACCCCCAAGGTCTGCCACTGGGCCGGATCGCGGGCGCTGTAGGCCGCGGCCGGCAGCAGTTGCAGCAGCAGGCGGCCGTCCAGCAGGCGATGTTCGAGCACCTGGGGCATGTGAAATTTCCTGATAGATCGCCACCCGTGGCGGCGTGAAACTGAGGCTTACCCAACCGCACCACAGAGGAGTTGCCCATGCGCACCATCGGCCTGATCGGCGGCATGAGCTGGGAGTCCAGCGCCGAATACTATCGCCTGATCAATCAGCAGGTTCGCGATCGACTGGGGCCGCTGCGTTCAGCGCGGCTGTTAATGTACAGCGTCGACTTCGGGCCTGTCGAACAGGCCCAGCATGCCGGGCGCTGGGACGACGCGGCGGCGATCCTGGTGGAGGCAGCCCGGCGCCTGGAAGCCGGCGGCGCCGAATGCGTGGTGCTCTGCACCAACACCATGCACAAGGTCGCCGGGCAAATAGAGGCCGCCATTGGAGTGCCCTTTGTGCATATTGCCGACCCCGTGGTGCAGGCCGCCCAGGCAGCCGGCACCCTGAGCGTGGGGCTGCTGGGCACAGCCTTCACCATGGAGCAGGCGTTCCTCAAAGGCCGCCTGGAAGACCAGGGCCTGAAGGTGCTGGTGCCCGATGCAGCGCAGCGCCAGGCGGTGCACCGCATCATCTATGAGGAGCTGTGCGTGGGCGTTGTCAGCGAGAGCTCGCGGCGGCTGTACCAACACGTGATCGACGGGCTCCAGGCCCGTGGTGCCGAGGCGATCATCCTCGGCTGCACGGAAATCGGCCTGCTGCTCAAGCCCGAGCACAGCGCCCTGCCCCTGTTGGACACCACCGAATTGCATGCCCGGGCGGCGGTGGATTTCGCTTTGCTGGAGTGAACGTCAAGGCCCGCAGGGCCTTGCAGGGCGATCGCCTGCCAAACCTCGGGCGGCCACAGGATCCCTGCCTCTGCTGCGGAGCCGGTCTCAGCCTGCGGCAGCGGCTACACGAACCCGGTCTCAACGACGCAAGCGCGCCATGCTCAGCACATCGACATAACCGCCGTCGCGTACGGCGTAGTCGCGCAACTGGCCTTCGGTTTCGAAGCCGAACTTGCGGTACAGGCCGATGGCGGCCTGGTTGTCGGCATACACCGTCAACTCCACCCGGCGCAGGTTCATCCAGTTGTCGGCCACCTCCAGCACGGCCGCCAGCAGGCGGCTGCCGATGCCCTGGCGTTGCCAGGCCGGGGATACGCCCATGCCGATATCGGCGCAATGGGCCCGGCGCACCCGCGCCACCTGCAGCAGGCTGCAACTGCCGATCACCGCACCCTGGTGCAGGGCAACCAGGGGCACCAGCCCCTCGTTTTCCTGCCCCAGCCCGACGCGCTTGCGCCACAACTCGCGGGACTGGTAAGGCAGTTGCAGGGTCTGGGCCGCCACACTGGGTTCGCTGTACAGCGCCGTCAGGCCGTCGATATGAGCTTCGTTGCACCGCTCGATGACGATGGTGGGATGGGCGTTGGGCATGGCGAGGTCATCCTTGAAGTCGAAGTGGCCATCGAGTGTACGGGCATGCGCCTCTGGATGACGAGGGCAATGGTGCTCGTTCGCCGCCAAGGAACCGTCGCGCAGGCACACCCGTAGGAGCTGGCTTGCCAGCGAAGGCGTATCTGAAACCGGCGCAGGGTTTGCGGGCCCCTTCGCCGGCAAGCCGGCTCCTACATGAAATAGCGGTGGGTGCCCCTGGTAGGAGCTGGCTTGCCAGCGAAGGCGTTTCCGGAACCGGCGCAGGGCTTGCGGGCCCTTTCGCCGGCAAGCCGGCTCCTACATGGAATAGCGGTGGGTGCCCCTGGTAGGAGCTGGCTTGCCAGCGAAGGCGTTTCCGGAACCGGCGCAGGATTTGCGGGCCCTTCGCCGGCAAGCCGGCTCCTACATGTAATAGCGGTGGGTGCCCGCTCGTGGGCGCGGGGGTGAATCTCTGCAAGAGCGGGCGGGTCCGTTCAGACGAACCAGTCCTGGCGTTCGCTGAAGGTGTTGAGGATCAGTTCCACCAGTTGCTGTACCTGCTCTTCATGCTCCACCTGGGCATTGACCGCCAGCCAGGCGCGGCGTTGCATGCTTTCCTCGAACAGGCCCGGCAAGGCGGTGAGGCCGCGGTCGAAGCGGCTCATGTACTGCGGCAGCAGGCCAATGCAGGCGCTGCAGCGGATCATCTCCAGCATCAGTTCATAGGAATGCACCTGCACCACCCCGGCCAGGCGCTGTTCCACCAGGTTGTTCCAGGGCCGGAACGGCTCGATATGACGGTCGTGCTGCCACTGCACCAGCATGTAGTCCGCCAGGTCGTCCAGGCTGTCGGGGCGGGCCGCGACCCGGGAGTAGCGCTTGGCGATGTGCGGCAGGTAGTCGATGCGCGCCAGGGGCATGGGTTCGCGGGTGGCGAAGCTGGGGCCCGGCAGGGGTGAATCCTCGGCCGCCAGCCACAGCACCAGGTCGGCGCTCAGGGCCTGCAGGGACAGGTCGCTGTCGATGGAGATGATTTCCAGCCGGGCGCTGGCGTTGCGCCGCAGCAAGGCGATCAGGTCACGGCCAAGGATGTCGTGGAGGATGGTTTCCGCCACGGCCACGCGGATCAGGGGTTGCTCGATCACCGGCAGCCGCCGCTGGTGGGCCAGGGCAATCAGCTGGGCCTGCAGTTGCAGGCCTTCGCGGCTCAGGCTCAAGGCATTGCCCTGGTAGCAGAACAGCGAACGACGCAGGTGCTCCTCCAACTGCGCCAGTTGCTTGCGCAGCAGCGTGGCCTTGATATTCAGGCTGCGGGCCGCCTGCATGAAGCAGCCGCAACGGGCGCTGACCAGAAAATACTGGGCCACCGCAGGTTCGATGCCGGCGGCCAGGGCCAGCCAGGCTTCCCGGGGTTCCTGGGGCGCGGTGTATGGCGCAAAGCCCTGGAGTGGAGCGGGTTCGAGAAATGACATTGATGACTCCCTGTCTTGTTGAGTGTTGCTTCCTTGGCGGGCGGACGGCGGGGCCGTGGGATCGCCTTCGCTGGCAAGCCAGCTCCTACAGCTTGTCCTCCAGGACCTGGTTCAACACCGCGCCATCGATGCTCAGGGTCGCAGTGTTGAGCATGCCTTCCAGGTAGGCCTTGGCGATCTGCTCCTGGCGCTGGGCGCGCAGGGCCTGGGTCAGGCGATCACGCAGTTCGTCCAGGCTGGCGGTCCGTGCCGGCTGCTGTTCGGTGAGCTTGAGCACGTGGAAACCCGCCGCGCTCTGCACCACCTCGGACACCCCGCCCACCTTGAGCCGGGCCACCGCGCTGCGCACCTCCGGCAGCAGTTGCTGCAAGGGCTGCAGGCCGGAGTCGCCACCGCGCTGGGCGCTGTCCCGGTCCTGGGAGTACTGCGCCGCCAAGGCGGCAAACTCCCCCGGCGCGGCCTGGGCCTTGCGGCTCAGCTCCTGCGCCTGGCGGCGTACCTGCTCGGCCGCCTGGGGCTCGGCGACCCCGAGGAAGATCTGGCTGACCCGGTACAACGGCGGTGTCATCCACGCCGACTTGCCGCTGTCATAGGCCTGCTGCAACTCCGCCGGGCTGGGGTAGTCCGCCGGCACCTGGCTGACCGACTGCAGATAGTCGCGAAACACGATCTGTTCGGTGGCGGCGCGGGTCTGCTGCTCCACCTCCGGGCGCTGGCGCCAGCCCTGGGCATCGGCCTGCTCCAGCACGGCCTTTTCCGCCAGCCGTGAACGAATCCAGGCTTCCAGCGCCGGGCGATTGCCGCGCAATTGCCCCCGGGATTCCTCGGGCAGGCTGGCGAACAGGCGCTTGAGCTCCTCGGCCGCCACCTGCTGATTGCCCAGGCGCGCCACGGCGGGCGTAGACGCCACTTGTTGTTGCAGCAGGGTCGGGGCCGGCTGCTGCGCCGCCACCGGGTCGTTGCCCGGGCGCAGGGCCAGGCCCAGCGCCAGGCCGAGCAAGGTCAGTGCCCCGGCACCGACCACCAGGGTGGGCTTTTTCACAGGGTGGCCGCCTCTTCCCGGGGTTGGCTTTGCGCCGCCTGGGGCGCTTCGGCCTGGGCCTGCAACTGGGCCGCCTGCTGGCTGTATTCGCGCAGGTAGACGATGAACTCCTGCAGCAACCGATCCCACAGCTCCAGCTGGCTGCGCAGGTGGGTCTCGCCGACGCCGGCCACCACCACGTCCATCTCCATCACCAGGAATTCGCCCTGCAGCGACAGCCGGGCAAAGCGCCGTGAGGCGTTCCACAGTTCCGCCAGCCCGGCCGGCAATTCGCCCTGCACCCGCAGCGCGCAGCTGTAGGTGAAGTCCACGTAGTGCCCGGCTTCGCTGCCCGGGTTACCGAAGCGCACGGCGTAGCCGATGCCCTGGCTGGCGCTGAGCAGTTGCACGATGCCGTTCTGTTCGGTCTGGTTGACCCGGTAGCCGGCGCCTTGCAGCAGGTCGGTGAGGCTTTCGGTGGTGACGCTGTTAATCAAGGTCATGGTCATCTCTTCCCTGGTGATCAGTGGGTGCTCGCCGCCCGCGGGGCGTCGAACTGGGTCTGGTAAAGCTCGTCGCCAAAGCCCTGGGCCAGTTCCTCGAACTTGACCCGGGCGCTGCCGGCGAAGGGCTGGCGGATTTTCACCACCTCGGCCACGTCGATGTTTTCGTAGGCCGCCAGGATCTGCTTGGCGATGCCGTACATCTGCTGATTCTTGACCGCACATTGCTGCACTTGTGTGTCACGCTCGCTCAATTGCGCCTGCAACCTGGCCCGTTCGGCTTCCTTGCCCCGGGCCAGCACCAGCAGGTCCTCATAGGCCTTCTTGAACTTGCCCAGTTGCTCGCTGCTGGCGGCCGCCTGGGCCTGGGCCTGGTTGTGCAGGTTCTGCTGCTGGCCGGCCAACTGCTCTGCCACACCGCGGGTCTTGGCCAGCTCGGCCGTCAGTTGCTTGACCTGGGCCTGGGCCTCCCTGGCCGCGTTCTCGGCGGCAACCCGCGCCGCCGCGGCCTGGGCCTGTTCGCTTTGCAGGGCCTGCAGCTGCTGGGTGGTGCTGCGCAACTGGGTGCGCAGGCGCTCCTCCATGCCTTCGGCACTGGCGCCGACACTGGCCAGCACGCCCCAGACCAGCAACAGGCTCGCCGCCCCTGCCCTCGCTCGGCTGTTCATAACCTTCCTCCTGACGCTTAGAAGCGCGTGTTGAGTTCAAGCTGCATCACGTCCACCTCGTAGCGCGGCCCGTAGACTTCCGAGGCGCTCATGTAGCGGGCCGTGGCGTAGATGTTCTTGTCGATGCCATAGTTGCCGCCCAGGAAATAACCCTTGGCGTTGGTGCCCCCCAGGTGGAACGAGGAGTCGTTGAAGCCGTCGGGCAAGGCGTCGGGCTGGATGTACTTGTAGCCGGCCAGCAGGTTCCAGTCCCCGGCCTTCTTCATTTCCAGGGCATTGCCTAGGGTGAACTGCACCATCAGCGCGTTGCCGCCGCTTTCGAACTGGCCCTGGCTGTTGATGTTGTTGACGATCTCGCCTTCGCTGCGCTTGAGCATCTCGCCCTTGTCGTAGGCCAGGTTGCGAATGAAGTTGGTCTGGCTGCGCAGGCGCAGGTCGTCCGGCAATTCGGTGTCCCAGGCCAGGTTCAGGTCGAGCACGTCGAACTTCGAGGCCAGGCCCACGAACTGCGGCTGCGGGGTCAGGCCCGGCGTGGCCGGGTTGTGGGTGATGTCGCGCAGCAGGAACACGCTGTTGCCCTTCTGCATGAAGGCGACCCGCGAACCATCGGTGTCGCAGCCCGGGGCCCCGGCCCAGGGCGCGCAAGGGCTGGAGCGCTGGCCCTCGATGTCGTCGAAGCGGTAGTAGGCCAGGGCACCCTTGAGGCTGTTGCTGCGGTTGATCTTCCAGTTGGCGCCGACCTGCCCGCCGAACAGCCACTTGGTGTCGCTCTCGTTCTTGTCGAAACCGTTGCTGGTGGCGGTGTCGTTGGTGTACTCCACCGGGAACACCCCGAGGGTGCCGAACAGGCCCCAGTTGCTGCTCAGCTTGTGGTTGAAGATCGCCGCCACGCCGTCGAAATTGAGGTCGTTGGAGTACAGCATGTCGGTTGCATAGAACGGGTTGGCGATCCGCCCGCCGGTCAGGGTCAGGTCCTGGGTGGCCTTCCAGGTCAGGTAGCCCTGGTCGAGCCAGATGTCCTTCTTGCCGAAGCCGCCGCCCAGGGTCTGGGTGGTGGACACCGGATTGTTGTCCGAGCCGGTGCCGATGCGGATGCCGGCGGTCCATTCCGGCGAGATCACCGCCTTCATCCCCAGGCGCGCGCGCAGGCGGAACAGGTTGTCGCGGTCCTCGCGGGTGTTGAGCAGCGGCGGCAGCTTGCTGTTGGTGTCCTTGTTGACGTCGTAGGGCCCACTGTCGTTGAGCTTGGCGTAGTCGACGACCTCGTTGCTGTTGTTGTCGGCGAAGAACCGCGACTCGTCGCGCAGGCGGATGTCGCCGTCGAAGCTGATGCGCGAGATCCAGTCCGGGAAGGTGTTGGGCTGGGCCCAGTTTTCCTGCTTGGCGGTGGCCATGACCTCGGCCTTGACCTGATCGCGGATCTGGTCGCGGACGATGGCCGGCACGTATTGCACTCGCACATCACCGGGCGCCGCAGCCGGGCCGGTTGCCGCCACGGCGGTGGCCGCGCGGGCCTGCTGGGCTTCTTTCTCGGCCTGGGCGATCAGCCCGTCGGCCTGCTCCTGCTTCAATACCCCCTGCTGCACCAACAGACGGATCAGGTTGATCGTGGCGTTCTCCGAGGGCGCGGCCGCGGCGGCCGTGGCCTGTCCGGCCAGGGTCAGGGCGACCATGCCGAGCGCCAGGGTCAATCGATTCACGGTGGAAATCATCTGCACACAACTCCTGTAGAAACTGCAAATAGGGGTTCGCTCATTCCGGTCGCCGGCCCTTGAGGGACAGGCGCACCGGCAAGGTCAGGGAGGCCGGCATGCGCTCTTTCAGGCGCGGCGTGGCCCGCAGCGCCGCCAGCACCTGCTGGTCGGTCTCGGGGTTGCCACTGGAGCCGGCCAGCTCGGCGCGGGTCACCTGCCCGTCGGCGCCCAGCCACAGGTCCACCTGCAAGGCATAGGCTTTCTTGCGCAACTCCGGGTCTTCGCGCAGCGCGCGCTGGAAGGTCGCCGCCAGGTACTGCTTGTAGGTGCCGGTGCCCAGCCCGCCGCCACCGGCGCCGGCCATGCCGCCGCCCTTGCCGGCACCGACGTTGAAGCCGTCGTTGCCGGACTGGGCGTCGCCATCGATCTGCATCGGGTTGGCCAGATCGTCCGCCGGCGATGGTGGTGCTTCCTCCTCCGGCTTGACCTCCTCCGGGGTGGGCGTGGGTTCGGGCTCCGGGATCTTTTCTTCCACCGGCTCCGGCTCCTTGGGTTTCTCCGGCGGCGGTGGGGGTGGAGGCGGCGGAGGCGGCAGCGGGATGATGGTCGGCACCTTCGGCGCTTCCCGGCGCACCCCGGCCATGTCATTGGCCCACTGCCACAGCAGCCAGGCCGCCACGGCACCCAGCAGCAGCCCCGCGCCCCACTTGAGCAGGCGCAGGGCGCGCGGCTTGTTCTGTACCGGCGGCAGCTCGAACGGTTGATGTGCGCTCATGGCTCAGCCCTGGCTCGGTTTGCCGGTGACCAGGCCGACCTGGGACAACTCCAGGCGGCGCAGCAGGTCGAGGACTTCGATGACCTTCTGGTACTGCACCGTGGCATCGCCGCGGACGATGATCGGGAAGTCCGGGTTCTGCGCTTTCTCGATGCGCAGGCGCTCTTCCAGCTCGCCCAGGGTCACCGGGTAGGCGTCGAGGAACACCTGGCCGCCATCGTTCACCGAAATGGCCTTGGTCTTGGCCTCGGAGAGCGACACCGAGGCACTGGCCTTGGGCAAGTGGATCTGGATGCCCGAGACCTGGGCGGTGGCGGTGAGGATGAACATCACCAGCACCACCATCAGCACGTCCACCAGGGGCGTGATGTTGATGCTGTCGACGGCGGCATCGTCTTCGTCGTCATGGGAGGCATTCACGGAAGCCATGGCAGTTCTCCTCAGGCCGGAACCGACGCGTTGCTGTGGCTGACCCGCCAGTGGGCGTTCTCGCTGTGCTGGCTCTCGCCATGCAGCTCCGCCAGCCGGGTGATGAACTCGTCGACGAACACCCGCATGTCGGCGCCGACTTCCTTGTTGCGGGTGATCAGGCGGTTGTAGCCAAACAGCGCCGGAATCGCGACGAACAGGCCCATGGCGGTGGCCAGCAGGGCCGCGGCCATGCCCGGGGCGATGGCGTTGATGTTGACGTCACCGGCCATGGCGGTGCCGAGGAACACCACCATGATCCCCAGCACCGTGCCCAACAGGCCGATGTAGGGGCCGCCGGCAATGGCGTTGGACAGGGTCGAGAGCTTGGAACTCAGCTGCTGGTTTTCCCGGGTGCGCACGCCATCCATGGAGCAGCGGATGGCTTCGATGGTGGCCGCCGACACCGACGAGGTATCGGCGCCCTGCTCGCGCCGGGTGCGAATTTCTTTCACCGCCACCAGGTACAGGCGCCACAGCGAGGAATGCTCCAGGCGGCTGGCCAGCACCTGGTCGTCGGCGAACATCTCCAGGCGGGTGCCGACCTTGGCGAACTGCTCGCGAAACAGCGCATTGGCAGCGCTGACCCGGCTGACCATGCGGTTCTTGCGCAGCATGATCACCCAGGACTGGATCATCATCCCCACCAGCACCAGGATGATCACCCAGGCATCCACCGGCACCGCCTTGAGCAGGAAGCCCAGGCTGCCGAAACCAAAACCCGACTGTTCTTCATCGACGCCATAGGCCACCAGCTTCGACTCCGCGCCCTGGGCGCTGGCATCGGCCAGGATCAGCGCCGCCGGACGCGCCACCTTGGACAGGCGCAGCTCGTCCAGGGCCCCGGTGAACGGCTGGAAGCGGCTGGCCTCGACCCCGGCGGCCGGCGGCAAATCGGCACCGATGGCCAATGGCGAATTGAAGGTGGGAATGGCTTGGGCCAGGCTCGCGGTTTCGCGGCCGTTGACGTACAACCCCAGCCGGCTGCCCTCGCCGCTCAGGGCCAGGTGCTGCCACTGCCCCGGGTTCAGCGGCTGGGTGGAGGCGGCGCGCTGGCCGTCCACTTCGACGAAGGGCATGCCCTGGTTGATGCCGATCAGCAGGCTGCCGGCGCCTTCGCGGCGGGCCAGCAGCAGTTGTTCGCCGCTGGCCTGATCCAGGCGCACCCAGGCGCTGAAGGTGAAGGCGCCGCCGGCGTTGTGCTGCAGCGACGGGCTGGCCGGCAGCAACAGCGGCTGGCCGCTGAACTGCAAGGCCCGGCCGATGACCCCGTCAATCGCCGCGCCGGTGGCGTTCTGCGTGGTGTTGCCGTAGGCCGTGGTGTCTTTGGCCGGAGTGCCGTTGCTGCCGTCGAAGTGGTAGATCGCGGTGTAACTGGGGTCGAAGGTCAACTGGCCGTTGGCAGTGCTCGGGGCCTTCTGGTTGCCGTAGTACATCCAGATGTCCTGGCGCTGGCCGCCTTCGACCTTGGGCACATCGACCCAGATCAGCGCCATGCCCATCAGCGGGTCGAAGCTTTCGATCTGGTGATTGAGCAGGGTCTTGTCATCGGCGGCGACAAAGCGCAGGTCGGCGCCGTCTTCCTTGACCCCGTCGAAGGTGAAGTTGCCGGTGTGCAGGCGCACCAGCAACGCGGTGCGGCCCAGAGCTTCATTGATGGCGGCGCCTTGCGGGGTGGTGTCCACACTGATCTGCTTGCGGTAATGCCAGTCGTCCTGCCACCAGGCATGGGCCGTGGCCGGGAGCACGAAGCCCAGGCAGATCAACAGGCTCAGGAATAAGCGTTGCATGTGAAGGGTCTCCGTAAAGTCAGAACGTCGCTTGCACACTGAAGTGCAGGCGCGGGTCGTATTTCTGGGTGTTGGGGCCGTCTTTGAGCGGGTAGCCCCAGTCGAGGCTGCCGGACAGCCACTTGCTCAAACTGGCGCGGGTGCCCAGGCCGACGCTGGCCAGGCTGTATTCGTCCTCCTGCTCGGGCAGCGGGTCGTGCAGCGACAGGTGCGCGCCTTCAGCAAAGGCATAGAAACGCCACTCCTGCACGTAGCTGCCGAGGAACTTGGCCAAAGACGGCGTGCGCAGCTCCTGGGAAAACAGGTAGCCCTCGTCCCCGGTGCGCTCGGCGGCCAGGTAGCCGCGCACCGAGGTGGCGCCGCCGGCGGAATACTGCTCGTTGGACACCAGCGGCCCCGAGGCCAGCTGGAACGCCGCCTTGGACGCCGACTGCCAGTCGTTGGCGAAGGTGTAGGTGAAATTCAGATCGCCCTTGAGCACCGAGAAACTGGCGCTGGCTTCGTCGCGCTTGTAGTGAAACTCCTCGGCGTCGCTGCCGTAGCCGAAGAAGCGCCGGGTGCCGACGATCAGGTTCAGGCCCAGGCCCAGCTGGGCTTTCTCGCTGTAGCGATAGCCGTTGTAGCCAAAGGTCATGGGGGCGTACTTCAGCGGAATCTGGTCGCTGCTGCGGCCAAAGCGCATCTCTTCGTCGAAGTCCTTGAAGTCCACCCCCACCGACAGCGAGTTGGCCCAGTTGCCGGCCGCGGGCAAGGTGTAGATCGCCGACACCCCGTAGGAATGGCCCTTGCCCAGCACGTTGCTGCCGCCGATGGTGGCGATGTTGCTGTCGGACTGGTAGCCGGAGAACTGCAGGGCCCAGCGATCGCTCAGCGGCGCGGTGTAGGAACCAGACCAGACCTTGGCGTTGTCGGTGTCCTGGGGCGCGGTGAAATAGGTCAGGGAAATGCTGTGGCCCAACTGCCAGAGGTTGTCGTAGCCGACGTTGACCACAGTGCGCAGCTTCTCGGTGTCGGCGCTGTAGTCGTTGTTCAGGCCGACGCTGGCGTGCCAGGGGTTCTGGTCTTCCACTTGCAGGTCCACGTCCATGGTCCCCGGGCGCTGGCCTTCACGCACCAGCGGCATGACCTGGCGCCCGGCGCCGCGATTGAGCCCGGCCAGCTGGCTTTGCACCGTGGCAAAGTCCGGTACCTCGCCTTCTTTCAGCGCCGGCACCTGGTCGCGGATCTCCACCGGCGAATAATGCTTGGCCCCCACCACCCGCACCCGACCGACCTTGGTTTCACTGACCTGCAGATAAACGATACCGTCCTCGACCTTCTGCTCCGGCAGCTCGACGAACACCGACTGGTAGCCGCGCTCCTGATAGACCTTCTGCAGCGCATCCCGGGCGCCTTCGATATCGGCCAGGGCCTTCTGCGGGCCAAGGAAGGGATACACCGCCTCCTCGATGGCCCGGGCATCGAGCACCGTATTGCCGCGCACGAAGTACTCATTGACGTCCACCAACCGCGCCGCAGCCGTGGCCTCGACCGGAACCGGTTCACCCTCCTCGGCCTGCACCGCCGGCACCAGCGCCGCCAGCGTCAACCAGCCGCACAACGGCCACCAGCGCCCGCCACTGCCGGGTCGCCCTGATTTGCCCAGATGCTCCACACCGCCCCCTAAAAAACTGAAAATTGGCGCGCGTACGCGCATTGCCGTCGCCGTCTGCACAGCGTTTGGCCGCTTCAATTGCTGCTGATCGAGGTGTTTTCGTGGCGCGCCAGCCAGGTGTGCAACAGCGCAAAATTCAGCGAGAACTCGGGCATTTGCAGCAGAGCGCCGCAAAACACTTCACCGATGATTTTCTGGATCAACTGCACCGCCCGCGGGTTGTTCAACAGCGTGGCGATATCGCGACTGAGGACACTGAAGCTCCAGACCTTCTGGTTCAGATCGAGACCGACGAACCAACGGAACAACAGGTTGTAACTGAGCTGTTCATAGAGCTGCTGCTCGCTGGGCACCGAATACAGCAACTGCAGCAACAGAATGTGCATCACCGTACGCGGCGCGATCAGCATGCCGGGCTCGGCATTGAGGCCCTGGAGCAGATCGCGGTGCTGATCCAGCAACTCATCGATCTGCGGGCGCAGCAGCACCAGCGAATGCCCCGGCGGGATATAGCTGGCCACCTCCTTCAAGGCGCCCTGCCAGTCATCCTGGGAGACGATCCAGACCCACGGCGCGCCGTAGCGATAGACCGACACCGGCTTCTTGCGCGCGGCCTCGACAATCTTCGACAGCCGTTGATCCAGCTCCTGCATGCCCACTTTCGAGTAGCGTTCCATAGTCCCCATAGCCTCACTCCCGGCGTCCCGCCTCGGCTTAAAAAAGTGGCCTGGCGGCCCCCTCAAGCGCGTTACATACCCAAGACGTGCGTGGCCATGTGCTACCGAACTTTTGTCATAAAAGCTTCATTCACAAGAGGAACGCGCGAACGTTGTAGGAGCCGGCTTGCCGGCGAAGACAGCCGACCGGACAACGCTGAACTGTCTTTATTCCGCGCACGACCAGACCGCCCTCTTCGCCGGCAAGCCGACTCCTACGAGAGGGAATTGTTGTGCTGGGGAAGGCATTGAAAATGCGCCGCCCGGACGGGGGCTCTGTTTCATAAGCAAGACCGCACCATTGGACGTGCTACATGCCAAGGGTGCGGCACCTTTACTGGCCATGACTCAACTGCTGGAAAGCCTCTCCCGCGCAGAGCCGGGGAATGCTGACGACGCCAATCTGCAACAGATCTCCAACGCAGCGGCAATCGTGCTGCGTGACAGTTGCGCCCTGTTGGGTGTGATGGGCCGGCGGCTGCAAGCCTGATGCGTTGCGCTCCGTACTGCTGGGCGGCGCGGAGCGCTTCAAATGGGGACGGTGATTTGTTTTTTAGAGGGAAAGAAGTTTTAAAAAGTGGTTGAAAACGGCCAATAGCGGATGTTGGATCAAATCCGATCTTACAAATTGTGGACAGTTGCCTGCCTTACTCAGTCTGCCTTCTATTAAACCTGGTTTCGCGATGTGAAAAAGGCCATCACTGCCGCGAGTACCAGCAAGACAGAGCTTGCGAGAAATGTCGTGCGATAACCGCTGCCGTCGAACAGCAGCCCACCGAGGGTAGAGCCCAGCGCAATGGATAGCTGAATGACTGCCACCATCAAGCCGCCACCGGCTTCAGCATCCTTGGGCAGCGCCTTGGCCAACCACGACCACCACCCCACAGGTGCCGCCGTCGCGATCAGGCCCCACAGCCCAAGCAGTACAAAAGCTGCCACGACTTTGCCGCCAAGGACAATCAAAGAAAGTGCAATCGCGGCCATCAAGAGTGGAATGCAGACCAGGACGCGGTACATTCCGGTTTTCAGGAAAGTGCCGATCAGAACGGTCCCGACAAAACCCGCCACGCCGATGACCAGCAGGACCATCGACAACAGGGATACATCTGCACCTGTGACGGTTTCCAGGAACGGGCGCAGATAGGTGAACAATACAAACTGCCCCATGAAGAAAATGCCCACACTCAACATGCCGAAACTGACCAATGGGCTCTTAAACAATCGGAAGACATTGCCAGCGCCCGGTTTGCGCGGCGCCGGCGCCATGGCTGGCAGGCTGATCCACTGCCAGATCAACGCGATAATCGCTACCGGAATAAGGCAGAAAAAAGCACCCCGCCAACCGATGACACTCCCCAGATAGCTTCCCAGCGGAGCGGCCACTACGGTTGCCAAAGCATTGCCGCCGTTGAAGATTGCCAGAGCCTTGGTCACGCTATGGGCAGGTACCAGGCGCATGGCCATTGCCGCCGACATCGACCAGAATCCACCGATCACCACGCCGATCAGCGCACGACCAATCATGTACACCGTATAGTTCGGCGCCAGACCGACCACCAGCCCCGACACACACATAATCCCGGTCAGTACAAGCAACAGCGTCTTGCGGTCCATTGAACCCACTAGCCTGGAAATCGCAAGGCTTGTCAGCACCGCGAAGGCGCCGGAGATGGCGATCCCATACCCGGCCAGTCCTTCACTGATTTGCAGATCCGATGCAATCGGCGTGAGCAAACTGACAGGCATGAACTCCGAGGCGATCAACGCGAATACGCACAGTGTCATCGCAAAGATGCCACTCCAGTAAGCCGGCAGTTCACCAGTCTCCGGCGTGCCGAGGGCCTCACCTGCCGGGGTGTCGAATACTTGAGCCGTCATTCAAAAACCTCTCATCAAACAATTGCAGGCGTTTTAGCGTTTCTATCCAGATTTTTGGGCGTTACAAGATTGCCCACAATTTGAAGACTGTATGAGCTCTTGAAGGTCACCTTTTGCACAGTGACCTTGTCACTTTTGTAAAAATTGTTGGCGCCTTCCGACACGCTCACAGCGCTTTTCGAGTCAGTTGCTAAGGCAGCACTGCCTGCGACTGAAAGGACGCCCAGGGCCGCAATCCTGACGCCGCTGGCCTTTACGAATGCGCGCCGATCAAGCCCTGGAGAGTTCAAGGCTTCTGCAGCTTCGAGGAGGGTTACAGGTGTCTCGCTCATCATCAGTACTCCGTTCCAGATATGTGACAGAGCTTGACGGATTAGAAATATCTTGATTAGTAGGCGTAATCTTCATGTGGTTTTGAGAAAAACTCAGCAATGGCCAGTACTAAAGTCAACGATCTCCAAGCTTTTCTTGCGGTGGCGCGAGATCAAAGCTTTACGAAAGCCGCCGCTAAACTGGGCATTACTCCCTCTGCGCTGAGTCATACGATCCGGGCACTTGAACAAAGACTGGGGATACGACTGCTGGCCCGCACGACACGCAATGTGTCGCCCACAGAGGCGGGAGAAAGATTGATGCGCTCGATCGCTCCGCTTTTTGATCAGATCACCGCCGAGCTTGAAGCGCTGGGCGAGCTGCGGGACAAGCCCAGTGGCACGATTCGTATTTCCTGTACTGATGATCAGATTGAGTTGTGCATTCGGCCGATGCTTGCAAGCTTCCTGAAGAGCTACCCGGATATCACACTGGAGTTCTACGTCGACTATGGATTCACCAACGTGGTCGAGGAGCGATTCGATGCTGGCATTCGCATGGGCGAATCGATCAGCAAAGACATGATCGCCGTTCGCATAGGCCCAGATTGGCGGTTGGCTGTGGTGGGCTCTCCAGAATATTTCGAACGCAACCCGGCACCAACAACCCCCATGAGCTGACCGGGCATGACTGCGTGAATATCCGACACAGACCATCAGGGGCGATCTACGCATGGGAATTTGAAAGTAATGGCCAGGCTTTTACCGTCAAGGCAGATGGACAACTTGTTTTCAACAGCATCATGCACGTACTCAATGCCGCGGTTGATGGCGTTGGCTTGGCCTACGTACCAGAGGAATTGGTAGCACCCTATCTGGCTGACGGCCGGCTCAAAGAAGTCTTGGCCGACTGGTGCCCTGAGTTTCAGGGTTACCATTTGTATTACCCGAACAGGCGACAAGCGTCTCCCGCCTTTTCTGCATTGGTGGAGGCGCTGAAATATAGAAACTGAGCCCTCTGCATTCGACGCGCGACAACGTCTGCTATGGATCGATTGCGGCCGATCGTGACAGGCAACAATCGGCCAGGAGCTGCCGCTCGTAAGCGGCAGTTTCCGCAGTCAGTCAACCGTCGATCAATCCTGCAGAGCTTGGACAGTCGCACTTCCCATACTCGCGAGAAAAATGCCGATATCCCGATTAGACCGCAGACAAACCACGCGGCAAGCTGATGGCGCTGTTGCCACAAGTTGCTGCATTTTTTCTCGCGCTGATTTTTTCGTCCGCCACATGAATCTAAAAAACTCCGGCAGGTTCGCCAGCAGTTCGGGGCAGTTCTCCGGCAAGTCGGGCCGAGACTGACCGCGTTGGAGCAGCGTTCTGCGCAGTACGCGCAAGAATCGAAGCGTCGCCGAACGATCAATCCATATCAAAAGATCGGCACGGGCCACCCGGTTGTCCCAAGTGGCTGAATGGCCACCTTCGAATATCCAGCGATCTCGAGCCTCTACATCGAGACAAAGCCGCGTCTTCTCGTCCGGGCTTCGTTCGATCCACCCTGGCTGCCAGTGGATAGTGTCGATATGAACGACCGGCAAGCCCGTGCGCTGACCAAGCTCACGCGCCAAAGTGCTTTTGCCTGATCCAGGTTGACCAACAATCATCACCCGTTGCATCGAAGCTCCTTCTCGCTATGCAAGCTGATTTTTTGGGGCGGCGATTTTACGTCAATGCTTACCTCGGTCAACAACAGGCGCTCATCACGACAGGCAACTTCTGACCGAAAGCGGTCAGCCCAAACGACAAAGCATCGACACAGGTGAGTCCAAACGGTTAGCCGCCAAGGGCCACAGATACTTAGGTCAGGCCCCGACCAAGGGATAGAGCATTGGCCCTCTCCGTCGATCTAGAAGCATCTCAACTGGCATTGTTCGAGCAGCGCCCGTTCACGCAGTCAAACGCCCTTTCAGCGAAGATCGCTGGCCTGGCCGTTGCTTTCGATAGCGCCACCTCCCCTACCCCAACTGCAAAAAGAACCGACCAATCCCCGCGCCTATCCGCTCTGAAAAATCCTCATCCAGAAACAGATACCCCATGCCATCCGAGAGCACGCCTTTGTGCTCAGGCAGCGCTCTATCCAGATCACCCCCATAAATGGATACCCTTCTGCGCCCTGCCTCCGCTGAAACAGGCGCCTGCAGCCAAGCGTCCACGCCATCCAGCTTCGAGGCCAGGTTCTCGTCATCGTCCACGTCGCAGTTCACCCCCAGCCGTACCGCCCCGCGATCTGAAATCGGCTGAGCCGCCTCATTCCGCTCGGAACCGGCTCGAACATAGCCCATGACAACCGCTTGCGAGCGTCCCTGGATGGCACGCAACTTTCGATAGTGGCCGACTTCGCCCGGCAAGTACGGCACAAAAACCGAAACCCAATAACTCCTGTCGATCAGGGCCTCTGAAAACCAATGTCCAGGAAAGGCCATCAGGTGTGTCAGCGGTACTCCATCAGGCGAACAGGGCCAAGCCAGCTCTGTGGGCAGGCAGGCCCCACCACCGACATAGGCATCCTCTTTTGCAGGCGTTTCACCGGTAAATATCAGCTCGTCAAACATCCGTTTCTCTCCACTCCATCACAGGTTGCCGCATTCGTTAACAGCCTCTGGCCAATACTTGGGTCAAGACTTCACGCCACGCACCGCACGTCCACAATCCACCATCAGTTCCTCCAGAAAGGGGCGCAACTGCGCCTCGCCCACCGCCAGCACCCGCTTGTACTCATCCTGCCCGTACCATTCCCAGACAGTGGTGGAAAACCCCATGTTTTCGGCTCCGAAATTTGTCCGGGCGAATATACCGATATCAACGTACTGGCGCGCATCCAGCACACTCGCCGCTTGTATCGCGCCGCAATCTCTGAAATCTTCTGCCCCCTTGCCCACGATGCCAATGCCCATGAACCCGCACCTCGCCCATCTTGTTTCCGACTACCAAGCCAGCATCCGCATGGCTGTCGAACTGATGCAACAATCCGCCATTCCCCTCCCTGCCAGCAACGCCGATTGGGTGGGAACCGATATCCCGGATCAAGGAGAACTGGCTGGCGGTATTCGCTACTTCAAGCACGGCTATGGCTGCGCCGTTCACCTGCCAACGGCAACGGTGAGCTTTGACTTTGGCGAGCAGGGCGAAATCGACGGAATAACCCTATCGAGGCTGGCCGGCTTTGCCGAGAATAGACTCGTGGAATACGGCTTTACGGATGAGGATGAACTAAAGCAGTGCTTTGACCAAGAAGTGGCAGCAGGCTCGCTGGTGTATTCGGGCTATATCCTTTATTACGTCGCAACCGTTAGATCCCAAGCGCGCACGCTCGAAGATAGCGACAGTCCTTCACCCCCCGAGCACCCCGGAAGCCCATCATGAAGTTCACCTCAGCCGGCCAAATCATCGACCCACGAACCGTCGGCTATCGCAGCCTGGGCTTCGGCGAGGCACTGACGATCCCGGTAACGCCCTATGAACTGCGCATCCACCACGGCGATCTGCCGCAACGCTTTCTTGACTGCGCGGACACCTTTGCCGCCGAATGCAAAACCGACGATATCGACCAGGGTTTTGTCGACATCCCGGAACTTGCAGAGCTGGGCTACCCAAGCTTCAGGACGCTGTTGAAGGACCATCCCGATCAGGCCGCGCGCCTGGTCCAGGACTACCTGTATTTCGAGTTGCTGTTTTCGCTGTTCCCGCATTCAAGCGGCCTTAAAGTCGTGATCAACAGCATCACCCGCGTCTGCTCAAAAGAAGGTGTCATCCTGCTGACGGGCCAGACCTACGCGGCCAGACACTCATGAGAAAGCCCTGGCGTCAGGACCGAGGCCTGGGATCAGGCCACTGATGGCAACCGACGATTCACTATCGAGTGTGGTCCGGGCCTTCTCCCTGGCGGCTTGATGCGCGTTCAGGGCAATGGCGTATCAGCCGCAACACAGGCAACCGCTGATCAGCGGTTGATCGGGGTCGTTTTCAAGAAATGCGACTTTGACCTCCACACCGGGTCGCAGCGGCGTCACTTCACAGCGCCAATTGGCAGTACCGGCCAGCCAACAACTGCTCTTGTCGTCGAACCGACCTTCGCGGTCCCAGGGAAACTTGACCTTGACCCTTTCGAAGCGCTGACCACGCGAGTTCGCCTGGTCTTCCAGGGCGATGACCAGCGCCGTCTGGTTGCCTGGCGCCAGAGGCTTCTCATGAGCCAAAGGCGGGCGATAGCAAAGGTCCAACGCAAGCGCGGTGAAACGGTTGCGATAACCCTGGCGCAGTTGAACCTGGTTGTCAGTGTTGACATTGGCGACGCTCTCACCCGCAACCTGTGGTTGCTTGCCCTCATGAATGACCTGAGTCAGTAGCCAGAGGTCGCTGCCCTGGCCCGAGGTTTCCAGGACATGACCACTGAGCAGCCCGCTCTGCGTACCTTGCCCTTCAACCTGGCGCGACTCCCTGGCACGCAGGCTTGTCGGCGTGCCGTGACCGATCGGTAACAGGGTGGTGAGCCCATCGTGCCCGGGGGCAAAAGCCGTGGTCGGCCCGATCGCGGGGAATACTGCCTGCTGATCGCCAAAGACCAGCACGTGGCCTTGAGCGCTGTGCTGGAAGTGGAAGTGAATTCCCTCTTCCTCGCACAGACGCTGAATAAAATGCAGATCGGTTTCATCGTACTGGGTGCAGCAGTCACGCTCGGGGTAACTCGCCCCGAGCTCAAAGCGGTAGGCATCCCCCAGAATCCCATGCTCCTCCAGGACCAGGGCGACGATAGCGGGCACCGAGAACTGCTGATAGATCCTCTTGTTGATACGGTGACGCAAGTAGGACAGGTGCGGCACCAGGGCCAGGTTGTAGTGCGTCAAGCCTTGAGCGTCCGGGCCTCGCGCAATGTGATAGATGCGCCCATGAATGCCATTGCCCCAAGTGTCGAATGCCAGAAAAGCCGACACATCGAAGAGGCATTGCAGGTCCAGATCCGGTCGCTCGCTCACACACTCCACATTGAAGAAATAGGGCTTGCTGATCGCCTCTTCTCCGGTGAACGCGCGCACCTTGAAGTCGTGCGCAAAACCGTCGATTGTCAGGCTGAACCGGGGTGCATTGGCTGGGCTTAACATCCACTGTTCTCTTATTGCATAACCTGTTGAATGGGCACGGTCGTGCAGCGCCTTGCGCAAAAGTTCATCTTGCACAAGACGCGTACATGTCTCCGAGTGTTTGAACAATGCGCTCACACACAATGAAGATGTGCATGAAGCAGCAAGCGAAGAGTCAACTCAGATCAGATACTGCTCTTCACCTTGGTCCAGACCCGAGTACGGATTCTTTCCAGTTTCAAAGGCAGCGGCTCAAGCGGAACCAATGTGGCGATGGTCTGCTTGTCTGGATAAATCCAGGGGTTATCGCGCAACTTCTGCTCAACGAACTCGGTGGCATCTTTATTGCCATTAGGATAAAGCGTGTGATTCGAGGTCTTGGCAATCACTTCCGGGCGCAACATATAGTTGATGAAGGCCAGCCCTTCCTTGGGGTGAGGAGCATCTTTCAACAGCACCAGGTTTTCCGACCAGACCAGCGCACCTTCACGAGGAAGGCTGTAGTTGATCCTGCGCCCGGTATTGGCGCTTTCATTGGCAGCCTGCGCAGCCAGGGCGCCATTGGCCCAGCCCACAACGACACAGATGTTGCCGCCCGCCAAGTCGGTGTCGATTCTGGAGGAGTCGAAATAAAGGATATAGGGGCGAATCTTCAACAGCAGCGCTTGAGCTTTCTGGTAATCATCCGGGTTCTTGCTATTGCTGGGCAGCCCGAGGTAATTCAAGGCAATCGAGATGATCTCGCTGGGAGAGTCGAGCATGGCCACACCACAAGACTGCAGCTTGCTGATGTTCTCTTCCTTGAAGATCAGGTCCCAACTGTTGACCGGGGCATTGTCGCCCAGGGCTGCCTTGACTTTATCGACGTCATAACCAATGCCGGTGGTACCCCACAAGTAGGGCACGGCGTAGCGATTGCCCGGGTCATTGACCGCCAGTTGCGCCAGGATGGCGGGATCGACATGGGACAGGTTACTTAGTTGACCTGAATCAAGTGGCTGCAGGACTCCGGCCTGGATCAGGCTGGGCAGTACATTGGAGGTCGCCACCACCACGTCATACCCCGTGCGCCCGGCCATGACCTTGCTCTGCATGATATCGGCGCTGTCGAAGGCATCCATGTGGATACGGGTGCCGGTGGCCTGTTCGAACTCCTTTGGAGTCTCTGGTGCGAGCAGCCCGAACCAGTTGTAGAGGTACATGGCAGGCTCTGCGGCACCCGCCGTTGTGCTTATTCCGGCATAGAGAAACGCAGCCGAAAAAATGGTTCGCAAACGTGACTTTCTCATGCAACATCCTTGTCCAGACGACGTGCCCTCATGGCGGTCGTAAACCTGTGCCAGCGAATATACCGGGCATCAGCCAATAGTAAATACCTACGATTACTTAGCTCCGGCCGACCATTCCCTAACCCTAAAGGGGTAGAAAATGCCACTCGATCTTCATAGCCTGGCCTGGCACCGTTCGATTGGAAAACTGATTCTGCAGTTGAATCGCCCAGAGTTCTGGAGCTCACTTATCCGCACACTCAATGAATATGTGCAGATTGATAACTGGGTGGTTTTGATCTTCAGCAATCAACAAGTGCAAGTTGTCAGCCTGCCCGAGGTGGCAGATGCAGAAGAAGTGGATGCGTTCATTCACCTCTATGTAAAAGGCCTGTATTTGCTGGACCCCTTCTATATCGCCAATCGAGAAAACCCGCAGAGCGGCTTCTTTCATCTACTGGATATAGCGCCGGAGTACTTTGTTGAAACCGAGTACTACCACAAGTACTTTGCACAATATATTTGCGTAGATGAAGTGCAATACAACATCCAGCTCGATGCTGACAGAACACTGTGCATTTCCATTGGCAGCAACGCCCATTTCAGCCAGGAACACATCACCATGCTGGACATCATCAAGCCGTGGGTCACGGCACTCATGCATCAACGCATGTGCTTCGAAGTCGATGTGGAAAAAAGCCTCAGCGAACCGCCGCAATGGCCGGAGACGATCACCCAGTTTGGTACCCAGATAACCACGCGGGAAAGTGATGTGCTCAGGCTGCTGCTCAGTGGCTTTTCCAACAAGGAAATCGCAGGAAAGCTCTCCCTCTCCACAGAGACGATCAAAGTGCACCGCCGCAACATCTACGCCAAGTTGAACATCAAGTCACAGTCCGAACTCTTTGCACGCTTCTTCATGCCCAGGCAGGATGTGCTCTCTTTAAGCTAGGCCCCGGGCCTGGAATGAACTCACAGGCCTGGCACGAACAGCGAGAGCACCAGCAGGCTCACGTACGTTCGACCAAGCGTTGCTCATTCGCCTGAACACCCACATGGAGCCGGTAGCCATTCGATGGATATCCAATTTCGCGGTAACGCAATGCCTGGCAACCCCGCCGCTGGCACCTGCGATGAATACAGCCTGAGCGCCATTTCCAGCCTGGATGAGCTGATCGACGCCTACCGCAAGATCGCGGGCGACCACCCGGGTTTCCAGCCCCTTCTCTCGCTGGATGATCTGCCCCAGGCCCGCTACACCTCCGGGCATGCCCGCAACAACCTGGGGCTGGACGATGCCTCGGAGCAGGAGATCGCCCTGCTACCTGCAGAGTGCTTCGAACAGGGTGAATACCTGGGCTACCCCACCACCAAGGCCGAGTTCGCGATCTGCTTGCGCAACTTCACTGACCTGGTGGCAGGCAGCTCGTTCGAAGACGCTTGCGCCCACGGCCTGACCCTTGATGCGCCAGCCCTGCGCGAATGGGTGGACTATCAGCAAAACCCTGTATCACTGCTCGACCAGCCCCTCTCGGCACTCCTGGTGCCCGTCGAGCAGTCCTATCAGGCGCTCGCCGCTTTTCCCAACGGCTACTTCAGTTGCGACCTGGGCCCCGCGCAAAACTTTGCGGTGGCCCGCCACTTCGCCCAGGCCCATGGCTATGAGTTGATCGGGGTGGGCGCGTCCTACCTCGGCTTCCTGCGTGCAGAGCCTGCCGACCTTTGCGTCGCCAGCGCGGTGGCGAGCGATTTTTGTGCGCTCTACAACACCCCCGAGGAGGACCGACAAGCCGTGGTTTCAACGGTTGTCGAGGCTGTTCGCGGTCGCACCCATTTGTGGCTGCGCTACGTGGAATGACGCTCGGAGAAAAGACGATTGAGGTTGGCTGAGCAAGGATCTAGGCATGTCAGACATGTGCGGTATATGTGGTCGAAAACTGGGCCTCAAAGACGATCCGCTTTCGGTCGATTGTGGCGGTGACTGTTGGGGTTGCATTGGCCCCATTGAGGCTGATCTTGGAAATGCCGAATCGTCAGTCAAGGTGAAGGAAGAATTTGACACTGGTGTGCGCCCAGGCAGATCCGAGACACGTTTCAAATCATAATTGACGCCGACGTGCGCTCAACGACCGCAAGCGCACAACCCTGGCATGCCCCCCTTTATGCCGGCTTGCCTTTATCAACCGGCAACGAAGCAAACATCTCAGCGCGGCACACCTCAAGAATCTCATCCGCCAGCGCGGAATCATCCGGGCAGGCACGCGACAACATAATCGCACCCACCGCACGGGACAGCAGGTCGATCATTTTCCGTCTGCCCTCCTCCGGAGCGGCATCCGGCCGGGTCGGGTATTTGTCCCCCAGGGTTTGCAGGGTGTGCTCGACCCCTTCGGCAAACGTCGCTTTCACATCATCCGATTGGCGCGCCGCATCGCCACACAACGCGGCCATGATGCAACCGCTGCCACGTCCGTCGCGATGTTCTCTGGTCACATAGACGTCGATGAAGCCAGGCACATCCAGCGCCTGCACGCCTGCCAGCGACTTGGCAAGGCTGCAGGCTGAGGCCTCGGCCATGAGGTCGGCCTTCGAGCCGAAATGCTTGTAAAAGCCGCCGTGGGTGAAACCGGCCGCCGCCATGAGATCCGACACACCCACACCGTCGAAGCCGCGCTCACGGAACAACTCTGAGGCCGTTTCAACGATGTGCTCTCGATTGGCCTGCGCCTGGGCCTTGCTCACTCTCACGTGCAATACCTCCTGTTCATTGGGAAATCATCGGCCCAATCATACATAGATGTCGACCATAATCAAAACCGTTGACAGTTTAGATTTCGATCATCATCCTAATTGCACGCACCACCGACCTCCACCCACGGGCACGGAAGAGACACCAGATGACCGATCAGAATCTGTTCACCCCTTACACCCTTGGCGCCCTCGCGCTGGCGAACCGCATCGTCCTCGCGCCACTGACCCGCAACCGCGCGGGCGCAGGCTTTGTTCCCAGCGAATTCGCCGCCACCTATTACAGCCAACGCGCTAGCGCAGGCTTGCTGATCAGCGAAGCCACGCAGATTTCCCAGCAGGGCCAGGGCTATCAGGACACCCCCGGGATCTACACCCAGGCGCAGATTGATGGCTGGCGCACGGTGACCGACGCGGTCCACGCCCAGGGCGCAAAGATCTTTGTGCAACTGTGGCATGTCGGCCGCGTGTCCCACGTTGATCTGCAAGAAAACGGCGCCGCCCCCGTGGCCCCTTCCGCGCTGCGTGCGGCCACCCAGGTGTTCGTCAATAACCGCTTTGAAGACGCCTGCGAGCCCCGCGCACTGGACATCAACGAACTGCCGGGGATCGTCGCCGATTTCCGCCAGGCCGCGGCAAACGCTATCGCTGCCGGGTTCGATGGCGTGGAAATTCACGGCGCGAACGGCTATTTGCTGGATCAGTTCCTCAAGGACAGCGCCAACGTACGCACCGATGCTTACGGCGGCTCGATTGAAAATCGTGCGCGTCTGTTGCTCGAAGTCACCGCTGCCGTGGTCAATGAAATCGGCGCGGATCGCACCGGGGTGCGCTTGTCGCCGGTGTCGCCGGCCAACGGTGTCTCCAGCAGCAATCCGCAGGCGCAATTCAATTACGTCGTCGATCAACTCGACGCCCTCGACGTCGTTTACCTGCACATGGTCGAAGGCGCGACCGGTGGCCCGCGTGACGTGGCGCCATTGGATTTCGCCGCCCTGCGCCAGCGCTTCAAAAACACCTACATCGCCAACAACGGCTATGACCTGGAGCTGGCGACCTCGCGGCTTGCCGAAGACCAGGCCGACCTGATCGCGTTCGGTCGCCCGTTCATCGGCAACCCGGATCTGGTGGAGCGTCTCAAGACCGGCGCCGCCTTGTCCGCATTCAATCCCGCCACCCTCTACGGCGGCGGCGCGGCAGGCTACATCGACTACCCGACGCTGGTTGATTCGAGCGCCAGCGCAAGCTGAGCAAGCAGAAACCGAGCTGTCCGTTTTCACCCATTCTGAAAGAGAGATGATTCCATGAACACTCGCTCTACCGTTCTCATCACTGGCGCCTCCACTGGCATCGGCGCCATCTACGCCGAGCGCTTCGCGCAACGTGGCCACGATCTGGTCCTGGTCGCCCGCGACCGGGCACGCCTGGACGCACTTGCCGCCCGCTTGCACAGCGAACACGGGGTCGCCGTCGATGTCATGACGGCGGACTTGACCCAACTCAGCGATCTGACAACCGTTGAAAGCCGCCTGCGCGACGACGCCCGTATCGGCATCCTCATCAATAACGCCGGCGCCGCGCTGTCCGGCAACTTCATCGAGCAAAGCACCGACAGCGTTGCGCAACTGGTTGCCCTCAACACCACGGCACTGGTGCGGCTGGCCAGTGCCATTGCCCCGCGCCTGGCCAAAGCCGGTGACGGCGCGATCATCAACATCGGTTCGGTGGTGGGCCTGGCGCCGGAGTTCGGCATGACGGTCTATGGTGCAACCAAGGCTTTCGTGCTGTTCCTGTCCCAGGGCCTGAGCCTGGAACTGTCGCCCCGGGGCGTGTACGTGCAGGCCGTGCTGCCGGCCGCCACCCGCACGGAAATCTGGGACCGCTCCGGCGTCGACATCAATACCCTGGACGAAATCATGGAAGTGGGCGATCTGGTGGATGCCGCACTGGTCGGTTTCGATCGGCGCGAACCGGTGACCATCCCGCCACTGCAACAGGCTGAACCCTGGGATGACCTGCAGAGCGCACGTCAGGGCCTGCTGGGGCACATCCGTCAATCCGAGGTTGCCCAGCGTTACCAGACCCAAGAGTGATCTTCAGGTAGCGAGCATTCGCGGCGGATTCGCGGCAGGCACTGCGACGAATCCGGTCCGCTGTTCGGAGTAGCAATGAATCCAACGCAGACAACCTTCCCCCCGGCTTTGCAGACGTCGTTCATCAACGCGGCGAACCAGTCGATCATGGTCAGGGGCATTCCCTTCGCCTATCGCGATACCGGTCCCGCGGGCGGCGTGCCCCTGGTGCTGTTTAACCACTGGGGCGCGGTGCTGGACAACTTCGACCCGGCAATCATCGATGGGCTGGCACAGACCCGGCGAGTCATCACCACCGACTATCGCGGCATCGGCGGCTCGGGTGGAACCGCCCCGCTGACGGTCGGCGAAATGGCAGAAGACGCCATTGGGCTGATACAGGCCCTGGGGTTCAAGAGCGTCGATGTGCTGGGCTTTTCACTCGGCGGCTTCGTCGCTCAGGACATCGCCCTGCAAGCCCCCCAATTGGTGCACCGCTTGATTCTCACCGGCACCGGACCGGCCGGCGGCATCGGTATCGACAAGGTCGGCTCGGTGACCTGGCCCTTGATGCTCAAAGGCTTGCTGACCTTGCGCGATCCCAAGTACTACCTGTTCTTTACCTCGACGCCCAATGGTCGTCGAGCCGCCTCGGAATATCTGCAACGCCTGAAAGCCCGCAGCAAGCATCGCGACAAGGGCCCAACGCCCGGCGCCTTCCTGCGCCAGCTGCAAGCCATCACCGCGTGGGGCAGACAGGCGCCGCAGGATCTCGGGCGCTTGCGGGCGCCGACGCTGATCGTCAATGGCGACAACGACATCATGGTGCCCAGCATCAACTCTCATGCCCTGGCCAAGCGTGTCCCCAACGCACAGCTAGTGATGTATGAGGACGCCGGGCACGGCGGCATTTTCCAGTACCACGCGGACTTCTTGGCCAAGGTCCGGGCGTTCCTTGACGACTGAGCCCCCATGACAGCAACCCCACCCAAGCACCGCCCACACCTATTCCAACCGACAAGAGCCGCACCACGATGAAAGCCTTTCTAATTGATCGCTATGGCAAGAACAGTGGGCGCATGGGCGAAGCGCCCACGCCCACGCTGGGTGCCCACGACGTGTTGATCGAGGTCCACGCCAGCAGCGTCAACGTGCTGGACTCGAAGATCCGCAACGGCGAATTCAAGCTGATCCTGCCCTATGCATTGCCGCTGATACTGGGCAACGACCTGGCGGGCGTCGTGGTTGAGGTTGGCCCCCAAGTGCAACGCTTCAAGCCGGGAGACGAAGTCTACGCGCGCCCGCCTGAAACAAGGATCGGGACGTTCGCCCAGTGGATCGCCGTGAACGAAAACGCAATCGCCCTGAAACCTGCCAACACCAGCATGACCGAGGCCGCGTCGATCCCCTTGGTCGCACTCACCGCCTGGCAAGTGCTGGTGGAAACCGCCCAACTGAAAAAGGGCCAGAAAGTGCTGATCCACGCAGGCGCAGGCGGTGTCGGCACCCTTGCCATCCAGCTGGCCAAACACCTCGGCGCTTTCGTCGCGACCACCACCAGCACGGCGAATGTCGAATGGGTCAAAGCCCTGGGCGCCGATCAGGTGATCGACTACAAGCAGCAGAACTTCGAAAGCCTCTTGCATGGCTACGACCTGGTGTTGAACAGCCTGGGCAGCGACGTACTGGAAAAGTCCCTCAAGGTCCTCAAGCCCGGCGGACAGCTGATTTCCATCTCCGGGCCACCCACGGTGCAATTCGCCCAGGAGCAAGGGCTGGCCTGGCCGTTGCAGCAGGTCATGCGCCTCTTGAGCTTCGGTATCCGGCGCAAGGCGCGCCAGCGGGACGTCCGCTACGCCTTTGTGTTCATGCGGGCCGATGGCGCCCAGCTGCAACAGATCACCGCGCTGATCGAGGCCGGAATCATCAAGCCTGTGGTTGACCGCAGCTTCAGTTTCGAATCGACGGCAGAGGCCTTGCAGTACGTCGAGCAGGGACGAACCAAGGGCAAGGTGGTGGTCAGGATCAAATGACCCCATCGCCGACCGATGACCCGACCGAGTCGACAAGAGCGCCTGGGCCCCGCGAGGCAACGTCAGCCCAGGCGCCGGAGAGGCCGGAGCCGCAAGCGCCAGCCGATGCTGTCGCGCTGCCACAGATCCTTTGGCGCCGCTTGATGCTGGAGCCGTAGCGAAACCGCGTGAGTTCGCCGGCGGTTCTGGCCGCGACCCAGGCCGGCTAAACCTCGGCCGACGCCCCCTCATCGGCTTCGCGCAGAATCCGTTCAAGCGCCGGCCGCGTCCACTTTTCCCAAGGCAACTCATCCTGCCCATCCCCCGGGTGACGATACTCTCCCGCATCAAACGCGAGGTAGATGGAATAGGCCGGCTCGGGCATGTCAGCGTTCAAGGACACATCAACAATGTCACTGAACAAGGTATTCATGACCGCATCACCGTAATGAAAGTCGCGCTGCCCCTCGATAAAGAGCCGGGCCACCGCCTTGGCGACTTGATTGAAAAGAGCACACCGGTCTATCTGCATCCCGTCATACAGACGATTCAGGTCATGGCAGGAGTCGCTTTGAATCGCTTCCAGCACCTTGTGAAGCTCGGCTTCACTCAACATCCTCTGCATCCACTGGCCCACCGTTTGTCCGGGAGGCGCAGATTAACATCCGCCAAACGCCCTGTTCATCGGATCAAGGCCACCGAGGAGGACCGGCAAGCCGTGGTTTCAACGGTTGTCGAGGCTGTTCGCGGTCGCACCCATTTTTTCCTGCGCTACATGGAATGAGCCCCCCGGGTGTTGGCGACAACAGAGCGGTGCTGGAACACGGGGGTACAAGGGCCTCTCTCAGCAGCGCCATTGCCCCAGCCTCACCTGGGTGCTGAAAGCCGCGGCAAAGACACCTACACCGCACGAACCACGGTGTAAGTGAGGGTGGCGGAAAACAGCGCCAGAACGACGGCGGTGCCCCGGGAAAACAGCGGTCCAGAAACCCGCCCCAGGTATTGGGCTCGAATGCCCGCCCCCAGCGAGACCCAGAGCAAGGCTATTGGCGCCAGTGCCAGGAAGAAAGCGCTCAATGACGGCAGGAAATCCCCCAGGCTGGCGAATGAGCTGGCCGGGAAGATCACACTGGCGAAGATCAGCCCCTTGGGGTTGAGCAAGGTCGCAATCAACAGGTGCCGTGGCCAGCTCTCAAAGCGCTCGGTGTGCTGGGCTCCGGTGGTGGAGGTCTTCCAGGTCTTCAAGGCCAGCGCCGCTATGTACAAGGCGCACAGCAGCTTGATCAGGTGGATCAGCCACGGGTAGTCGTGGGACAGCAGCACAAGCCCCCAGCCCCAGGTGCAGATCGAAACGGTGTAGCCGAGCATTTCGATCAACACCAGTGGCAGCGAGCGCAACACGCCGAACTTGAAGCCCGAGGCCAGCAGCAAGGTGTTTGAGGGCCCCGGCACTACCAGTATCAGGGACGAAAAAAGCGCGATCTTGTAGAGGTCATCCATTTGCATGGCTTCCTATTCCGTTAGGAAAGTGGGTCTGGGGGGAGTGCTGCCAGAGGCAGCGTTTCAGGGGCTCAGGTGGAATGCCCACCCATGGATTTGTAAATGCTGATCAGGTGAGTACGCAGTTGACTGTCGCTATTGACCAGGTCGCGCTGCGCCTCCAGCACGGTGCGCTGCGCTTCCAGTTCCTCCAGGTAGCTGGCCTCCCCGGCCGCGTACCGGACGCGGGTCCACTCATAGGTGCGGGCCTTGCTGTCATAGCTGTCCTTGAGGTGCGCGGCACGCTGGTATTCGTTGTGGTAGCGGCTCATCGCATCGTCCACTTCCTGCCAGGCTGCCAGTACGGTCTGGTGAAATGCCACGGCCGCCTCTTGCTGTTCGAGTGTGCGCAGGACCACGGTCTTGCTGCGCCGCCCACGGTCGAACAGCGGCAGGTCCAGGCGCGGCCCTACCGACCAGGTGCGGCTGCTCCAGTCGGCAAACTGGCCGCTCTTGTAGGATTCGAAGCCGAAGTCGGCCCCCAGCATCACGCTCGGGTACAGTTCGGCCTCGGCCACTCCGATGCCCGCCGTCGCCCGGTGCAAGCGGGCCTGGGCCGCGCGGATGTCCGGACGCTCCCGGGCCAGGTCGCCAGGCAGGCCCAACTGCAGGTTGGGCAGCGGGCGGCTCAAGGCATTATCAGGCCGCTCCGCGAGCAAGGTTTCCAGGGCTCCGGGATGCTCCCCCAGCAACAGCGCAATACGGTTGCCCGCCTGGGTGTGCAGCGCCTTCCAACCCGGTATCTGTGCATGCAGCGAGGCCAGCCGTGCCTCTTGGCGTTCCACCGCGAACCCATCTTCCTCGCCCTCCCGGGCCTGGACGGCAACCACTTGCAGGTGCGCGGCCAGGATCTGTGCCTCCTGCTCCAGAAGACGGGTCTGGCGCTGTGCGGTACGCACTTCGAAGTAGTTTCGCGCCAGCTCGCTGGAGACACTGAGCAACACGTCGTCCAGGGTCGCGGCCGCACCATCGACCTCGGCCTGGGCGGCTTCACCCAGGCGTGACACCCGCCCCCAGAGATCCAGCTCCCATGAAACGTCGAACCCGGCCTGGTACAGGCTATAAGGGTCGGTAAGCACCTTTTCCAGGGCATCACTGTCGCTGCCCAAGGCTTCAAGCATTCGATTGTTCGGCGCATACCGGCTTTGCCGGTTTCGCGAAGCCGCCGCGGAAAAGGACACTTCGGGCGTTTCCAGGGAAGCGACTATCTGGCGTTGCAACCGCACCTGGGCAAACCGCAGCAAGGCCGTGTGCAGGTCCGGGCTGCCTTCGCGCACCTGGGCCTGCAGCTGGTCCAGCACCGGGTCGCCAAACACCTGCCACCAGTTGCCGTCTGCGGTTTGCGAGGTGGTCGCCGGGGCTTTGCCCGGCACCGAAGACGCTGGCGGACCACTGTGCCAATCCGTCCAGCGTTCCGGGCTGGGAACTGCCGGGGCCTTGAAATCGGGCCCGACGGTGCAGGCGGTGATGGCCAGCAGCATGGCCAGCGTCAGCCCATTACGCAGGTATCCAGAGTGAGTAGTTTTCATGACGTTCCTTATCACACCAATCGATTGCGAAACAGCCACGCAGCCAGCGGCAGGGTCACCAGCGCAACGGCAAACATGGGCACCAGGTTCCAGGACACATCCGCCAGCGTTGCCCCCTCCAGGTAGATCCTCCTGACCAGGTCGATGGCAAAGCGCAGCGGATCGAGATAGGTCAGCAGTTGCAGGGCCTCGGGCATGCTGTGCACCGGGGTGATCAGGCCGGAGAGCAGGATCAGCGGCATCATCAGCACGAAGGTGTACACCATGGCCTGCTGCATGTTGGCCGACAGCGCCGAGATCGACAGCCCGATGCCCACGCAGGCGCTGGTGAAGACGAACAGCCCCAGGTACAGGTCCAGCACGGAGCCGATCATGGGGATCTTGAACCAGAACAGGCCGATGAGGAGGATCAGGCTGGACTGCAAAAGACCGATCAGTACCGACGGCAGGGCCTTGCCCAGCAGGATCACGAAAGGCGTCAGCGGAGTCACCAGCAGTTGGTCGAAGGTGCCCTGCTCGCGCTCCCTGGCTACCGACAACGCCGCCAGCATCAGGGTCTGGATCATGCTCAGCGCGGCGATCAGGCCCGGCACTATGTTCCAGCGGGTTTGCAGGTTGGGGTTGAACCAGGCACGGGTCTCCAGGCGTACCGGCGCGTTGTCCACCGCCAGGAACTGCTGGTTGAAGTCAGCCACCAGGTTGGCGATATGCCCGGCCGCCATTCCCGCGGTCGTCGAGTTGCGCCCATCCAGGATCAACTGCAAGCCGGCGTTTTCATGCCGGCTCAGGCGCTCGTCGAAGTCTGCGGCGATATGCAGCACCAGCAAGGCACTGCCCCGGTCGATTACCGGGGCGATCTCATCGACGCTGGTCAGGGTCGACACTCGGGCAAATACCCCGGAGGCATCGAAGCGTGCCAAAAGCTCTGTCGAAGCGCGCCCCTGGCTCTGATCCAGCACGGCATAAGGCACGTAGTTCAGGTCGTAGGTGGCGCCGTAGCCGAACAGCAATGACTGGACGATCGCAGGGGCAATCAGGATCACCCGGTTGGCCGGGTCCTTGACGATGGCCAGGAACTCCTTCTGAAACAGGAACAGCAACTCGCGTAGGAAATTCATCAGCTTGTCCATGGCTTCAATCCAGCTTCTTGCGGGTGCACAGGCGTGCAGCGTTCAACAGGAACACGGCGTAGGCCGCGAGGATTGCGAGGTTCTTGGCGATCAATGGCCAGTTGTTGCCAGCCAGGAACAGGGTCTTGACCAGTTCCATGAAGTAAGTCGCCGGCAGGATCGAGCCCACCACGCGGATGAACGTCGGCACATTGCGCAGATCGAAGAGGAACCCCGAGAGCATCAGCGCCGGCAGGAAGCTGAAGATGATCGCGATCTGGCTGGCCAGGAACTGGTTGCGTGTCTTCGCCGAAATCAGCAGGCCAATGCCCAGGGTGACCAGCAGGTAGAGCATGGAGCTCAACAGCAGGAGCACCAGCGAACCCTGGATCGGTACCTCGAACAGCAACCGCGCCGAAACCAGGCACATCACCAGGCCCAGCAGGCCCACCAGGAAATAGGGAATGATCTTGGCCAGGAGTATTTCGATCGACCTGACCGGGGTGACGAACAGTGATTCGAGCGTGCCCCGCTCCCACTCCCGGGCCAGTACCAGAGAGGTCAGGAAGGCACCCACCAGGGTCATGATCAGGGCGATGAGCCCGGGCACCAGGTACCAGGTACTGCTGTTGGCAGAGTTGAACCACATGCGTTCGACGACCAGCACCCGACCGGCCGACTGGGGCTGCCGGGAGCGGTCGAACTGCTGCTGTTGCCAGACATTCAGCGCGCCCCTGACATAGCGTCCAAGGGTCGCCGCGCTGTTGGCATCGGCGCCATGCAGGAGCAATTGCAAGCGCGCATCCTGCTGTTCGAGGCGCCTGGAAAAATCCGCCGGCACGCGCACGATGCCGTCGACCCGACGCTTGTCCATCAGCGCTTGGGCCTCGGCCATGCTGGTCACCTGGACCACCGAGAAGTAGTCCGAACTCGCAAGCTTCGCCACCACGCTGCGGGCGCTGGGGGAGCTGTCTTCCAGGACCACGGCCAGCGGCGTGTTGCGAATGTCCAGGGACAGGCCGTAGCCAAATATCAGGATCAGTACGATGGGCAGGACAATGCCTATCGCCAGGTTGCTCTTGTCACGCATCAATTGGCGCAACTCCTTTCGGGTGAGCGCAATGAGCCTGCGCCTGAACCCTGAGGCGGATCGATTGGAGTCAGTCATGGTCATTCCTCACTGCACCGGGGCGCTGGCCTGGGCCCGAGCACGCTCGACCACGGCAATGAAGGCGCTGTTCATGTCGGCAAGCGACTCGCTGCCCTGGTGGCGTACCTGTTCCGGAGTGCCCAGGGCCAGCAGCCGTCCGGCATCCTGGATGACGATACGGTCGCAGTACTCGGCCTCTTCCATGAAGTGGGTGGTGATCACGATCGTCGTGCCGCTTTGCGCCAGGGCGGTGATACGGCGCCAGAACGCCCGACGGGCCAAGGGGTCGATACCGCTGGTGGGTTCGTCGAGAAACAGGATCTGCGGCTCGTGCAGCAGCGCGACCGCCATGGCCAGGCGCTGCTTGTAGCCACCGGGCAGCTCGCCGCTGCGCAGGTGCTTGTGTTCGTCGAGGTCGAACTGTTCGAGCATCAACGCCACCCGCGCTTTCAGCTTCGCGCCGTGCAGGCCATAGGCGCCGCCGAAGAAGCGCAGGTTCTCCAGGGCCGACAGGTTCGCGTACAGGGCGAACTTCTGCGAGACGTAGCCGATCTTGCGCCGCGCCGCCGCCCGTGCGGTGCGCAGGTTGACGCCGGCCACCTCAAGGTGCCCGCTGGAGGCGGGAAGCAAACCGCAAAGCATGCGAAACGTGGTGGTCTTGCCGGCTCCGTTGGGGCCCAGCAAGCCGAATATCTCGCCCTTCAACACCTCGAACGAGGTGCTGGCAACCGCGGTGAAGTCCCCGAACTTGCGCACCAGGTCGCGGACCTCGATGACCACCGCACGCCCAGAGGCAGCGTCGCCCTGGCCGTCGCTGGCGGGCGCCTGCGCCGGCTCGTCCAGGCTTGCAACACTGCCAACCTGTTGCCGGAGCAACACCATGAAGCCATCTTCGAGGCGGGCCTCCAGCGCCTGGGGAGAGGCCTGGCCAGCCAGGGATGGAATGGCCTGCAGAGGCACCTGGGCGCTGCGGATAAAGCGAACCATGCCGCCTTCGGGCACGGCATCGATGATGTGTTCATTGTCGTCAAGCAAGCGCGCCTGCAACAGCCTGGCCGGGGTGCCGGCCTCGGGGCCGACGCCATAGCACAGGCCCTGCGCCAGATGGCACAACTGCGCCGGTGGCCCCTGGGCGATCAGCCGCCCCTGGTACAGCACAAAGACCTGGGCGCAACGCTGGGCCTCGTCCATGTAGGCAGTGCTGATCAGCACCGTGAGGTTTTCCTGCTCGATCAGTTGTTCGATGATGCTCCACAGTTCCCGCCGCGACAGCGGATCCACCCCCACGGTGGGCTCGTCCAGCAGCAACAGTTGCGGTGAACGGACCAGAGTACAGGCCAGCCCCAGTTTCTGTTTCATGCCGCCGGAAAGCTGTCCGGCCAGCCGGTCGCGAAAACGCGTCAGGTCCATCATCTGCAGCAACCGGGAAAAGCGCTCCTCGCGCTGCTGGGCGCGCACGCCATGCAGGTCGGCGTAGAGTTCGAGGTTTTCCTGGATCGTCAGGTCTTCGTACAGGCCGAACTTCTGGGGCATGTAGCTGATGAGGTCCTGCACCTGCTGCGGATCTGCGGCGACGTCCAGCCCCAGCACCTTCAACAGCCCTTCGTCGGCCTTGAGCAAGCCGGCAATCATCCGCAACAGGGTGGTTTTTCCGGCCCCGTCCGGCCCCACCAGGGCACTCAACTTGCCACTAGGCACCTCCAGAGAAACCTGCTCTAGAGCCAACTGTTCTCGCGTTCCACTGCGAAAGCGCTTGACCAGTTCAACAGCCTGAACCGTTACCGCTGGCGCACTCATGGCGTGGCCCCGGCCACCGGTGCCTGGTCAAGGTAGACGGTCGCCGGCATACCGAGCCGCAGGCGATCGTCAGGGTCCTTGACCAGCACCCGGATCTCGTAGACCAGGCTGGTGCGCAGGTCTTCCGTTTCCACCGACTTGGGGGTGAATTCGGCAACCGAGGAGATGTAGCCGACTTTGCCGTCGATGGCCTGGTCAGGAAAGCTGTCGGTGTAGACCCGCGCCATCTGGTCCGCACGTATGTGGCCCAACTGGCGCTCGTTGACATAGGCCCGTACCCACTTGGGGTCGGTCAGGGCCAGGGCAAACACCGGGCGCTGCGGCGAGGCCATATCCCCCGGCTCCAGCAGGCGCGTGCGGATCCGGGCCTGGGTCGGCGCCTTGAGCTGAGCGCGCGCCAGGTAATGTTCCAGCAGGTCCAGGTCGGCCCTGGAGGCTTGCAGGTCGGCCGTGGCCTGGGCGATGTCTTCATTGCGTGGGCCGATCTTGGCCAGGGTCCAGGATTCGCGCTGCTCCTGCGACTGGGCCTTGGCCACTTGCAAGCGGGCGGCTGCCTGGTCCAGGCGTTGCTGGCTGACGCCCTTGCCCTGGGTGTCGTCGGCGATCCTGCGCAGGCGCTGCATGTGCAGTTGAGCCAGCTGCATTTGCGCCTGGGCGGCATCAAAACGTGCCTTGGACTGCTCGACCTCTTGAGGCCGTGTGCCATTTTTCAAGCGCAGCAGCGCCTGTTCCTGGGCGCCGATCCTGGCCTTGGAGCGATTTATTTCCAGGCGCAGTGTGCGTGTGTCGAGTTCCGCCAGGACCTGGCCTGGCTGCACCAGGTCGCCCTCTTCGGCATACAGCGCGGCGATTCGCTCACTGCCGTCGAACGCCAGTGACACCTGGCGAATGTCGACGTTGCCATGGAGCTTGAGGTGGTCGTTCTGCTTCTCGGGGCGAAGGAGAAACCAGGAAACACCCGCTGTGGCCACCAGCAGTACGGCAACCCCTACAATCAACTGCTTCTTCATCCATGAGTCCTTTGTTTGCCAAGGCCTAATTAAAATTCAATTTGAATTTAAATTAGAAAATAACAGATACTGGCCATGAAGCAACCCCCCGCTCAGACCACGAGGAACATCATGAACACGCGACGCAGAACCAGCAGAAGCGACGGCGAACACACTAAAATCCGCATTCTCGAAGTGGCTGCCCGCCTGTTTGCCCAGCATGGCTATGCCAACACCGCGAGCAAGCTCATCTGTGAAGAAGCCGGCGCCGACCTCGCCGCCATCAACTACCACTTCGGTAGCCGGGAAGCCCTGTACAAGGCGGTGCTGATCGAGGGACACAAGCAGCTGGTGAGCTTCGAAGCCCTGTCGCAGCTGGCGCAAAGCGAAGAGCCGGCGCTGATCAAGCTCGATAGCTTCATCGATGCCATCGTCACCCGGGTGCTCGATGAGCAGAGCTGGCAAAGCAAAGTCTGTGCACGGGAAATACTGGCGCCCACTGTCCATTTCACCAGCCTTGTGCAAGAAGAAGTGATGCCCAAATTCCGTCTGCTGGAAGCGCTCATCAGCGAGATCACCGGCTTTCCGATCGGTGACCCGGCGCTGGCGCGTTGCACCATCAGCATCATCGCGCCCTGCCTGATGCTGGCGGTGATAGATCGCCAGCAGCCCAGCCCGCTGCAAGCCGTCCTGCAACACGACGCCAACGCCCTGAAAGCCCACTTCAAGCTGTTCGCCAGGTCCGGCCTCGCGGCCATTGCCCAATAGTCGGCTCACACCGCCAGACTGCCAGGCTGATTGTGCAGGGCGCTGCCCAGCACTGTTTTGACCCGCGACATGACCTGGGTGTCGAGAAAGAAATGGCCACCGGCAAACACGAACTGCTCGAAGCCGCCCAGGGTGTAGCGCCGCCACTGCTGCATCTGCGCAGGCGGCGCAATCAGGTCCTGGGCGCCGCTCAGGCAGATCATGCGGGTGTCCAGCGGCTGCGGCTGGGCACCGGCGTAGGAGTAGACCATCTGTATGTCGGCCTGAATGATAGGCAGGTACATCTGCATCAGGTCCTCCTCGGCCAGCACCACCGCCGGCACGCCCCCCATGGCCTGCAGCGCGGCGATGGCCTGCTCTGCCGGCAGCTGGTGCAGCGGTGCTACCCGTTGCCGCACATGGGGCGCAACCATGCCCGAGAGCATCAGTTGCTGCGGCATCGGCAACCGCCGCTCCTGCAGCACACCGGCGACCGCAAAGGCCAGCAAGGCGCCCATGCTGTGGCCGAAGAAACAGCAGGGGATGTCATCGCCAAACTGCTCCAGGCAGTCGGCCACGTCATTGGCCGCCGCCTGCATGTCGCTGTAGCAGGCCTCCTGGCTGCGACCCTCGCGGCCCGGCAACTGCAAGGCATACAGGTCGACCTGGTCGTACAGGGGCAGGAACCAGCGATGAAAGACCGAGGCCCCGCTCCCGGCATAGGGAAAGGTGAACAGGCGCATCTTGCCCCGAGGCCGGCTGGCATAGGGAAACCAGGCGTCCTTGGCCACGCGTGATGGAGTTCCCATGGGTCAGCCCTCCACCTGCCTGGCCAGGGCGAAGCGATCGACCTTGCCATTGGCGTTGCGTGGCAGTGCGTCCAGGCACAGCACCTTGTCGATGATCATGTAGCGAGGCAGGCGCTGGGCGCAGTGGCGCTTGAGGTCGATCAGCGAAAGAGCGTCCCGGGTGTGAGCGACCAGCACGCCCCACAACTGCGCGTTCATCCCCTCCCCGACCACCAGCACGGCGGCCTCGCTGACCTGGGGATGGGCCAGCAGCGCGGCTTCGACTTCCCCGCGCTCGATCCGGTTGCCACGCACCTTGAGCATGTCGTCACGACGCCCCAGGTATTCGTAGTTGCCGTCAGGCCGCTGCCTGACCATATCGCCGGTCTTGTAGGGCCCCTCCTGAGCCGGCTTGGCGAAATAGCCCAGCATGACCGTAGGCCCCTGCACCACCAGCTCACCTTCTTCACCCACTGCGCAGCGGCTGCCATCAGGCTTTTGCGCCCACACCTGGTTGCCGGAGGCGGCCGTGCCGATGGGCACCGGGAGCACGCGCTCGGGATCGATGGCGCCGACCTCGAATGCGGTGCACACATTGGTTTCCGTGGGGCCGAAGAGATTGGCCAGACGCACATCGGCATAGGCCGCGCGCAGGTCACGCAGGTGCTTGATCGGAAAAGGCTCGCCGGCGAACAACAGTACCCGCAGGGTGTCCTGAATATCGCTGAGCAAGTCGCCGTCTTGCATCATCATCATGAGTACCGAGGGCACCGAGTACCAGATGCTGATTTCGTGCTGGCGGATGAAGTCGGTCAGCAGCCGCGGCGAGAACGCGATCGACTCGGGAACCAGGCACACCGTCGCGCCCACATTGAGCGCGCAGTAGATGTCCAGGACCGACAGGTCGAAATGCAGGGGGGCATGGTTGGCGAAACGCTCGCCAGGCTGGAAGCAATAGCGCTCGCACGCCCAGTCGACGAAGGCCAGGGCATTGCCGTGGCTGAGCGCAACCCCTTTGGGCACGCCGGTGGACCCGGAGGTGTAGAGGATGTAGGCCAGATCGTCCGGCTGGATGCGCAGCGTAGGCACTACGCTGGAGCCGGTATCGATGTTGCGCCAGTAGCCGGCGCTGGCCGGGTCGTCCAGGACCACGCTGCGCACCTGGGCAAGCGCGGAGCCGGCGAGTTCTTCCAGGCGTGCCGCGGTGCAGAGGACCAGCACGGCCTGGGAATCCCCGGCGATCTTTTCCAGGCGCGACACCGGGCTCAGTGGGTCCACCGGCACATACACCACCCCAGCCGCAGGGCCGCCTGCATGACCGCCACCAGGTCCACCGACTTGTGCGCCCAGAGCAGGATCCGCTGCCCCTGGCCGACCCCCAGGGCACAGAGCATTGCCACGAATTCCCGGGTCCTGAGCTCCAGCGCCTCGTAGCTCAAGGCATCCTGCTCATCCACCACCGCCGTCTGCCGCGGGTAGCGGGCAAGGCTGTGCATCATCCGTTCATGGAGCAGCTTCATAGCTTCAGCTCCCGGGCAATGATCTCGTGCTGCATGTCGCTGGTGCCGGAAAAGATCGTAGTGCCGATGGAATCGCGCAGCATCGCCTCGATCCCGAAAGACTCCAGGCAGCCCCGGCCGCCGAAAATCCTCACCGCATCGATGCTCGATGCCAGCGCCCCTTCACTGATGGCCAGTTTCGACAGGGCAATGTTGAGCTGCCCCGGATCGCCCTGGTCCATGCCCCAGCACGCCCGGAACAGCAGCAACCGCGCCGACTCCAGGCGCAGCTTCATTTGCGCGATACGGTGCGAAACCGCCTGGTTGTCGCCAATCGGCTTGCCAAACTGGCGCCGGGTGCGCGCATGCTCGATGGTCTGTTCCAGTTGCCGCTCCATCATCCCCAGGAACGCTGCGAACAGGCAGGCACGCTCCCAGCCCATGGAGCTCTGGAACACCTGCCGGCCCTGCCCCTCCTCACCCAGGCGGTTGACCTCAGGAACCCTGCAATCGTCAAAGAACACTTCACCCGCGGGGCAGCTTCTCAGGCATACCTTGTCCAGGGGCTCACTGACCCTGAGCCCCGCACTGCTGCGGTGGACGATAAAACCGCTGCCCCCCAGGGCACCGTACTCGGGCTGGGTGGTGGCATAGGTCACGAAGATGTCGGCAATCGGCGCATTGCCGGCAAAGCTCTTGTGGCCGTCAAGGCGATAACTGCCATCGGCCTGGGGCCAGGCACGGCTCTTCAAATTGCTGGAGTCGGAGCCGGCCTCGGGTTCGGTGATCGCGTTGGAGCCGATGAATTCACCGCTGGCGAGTTTGGGCAACACATCGCGTTTGGTTTCCGCTGTTGCGAACTCGACGATCGGCATCGCACAGGCAAACTGGTGGGCCGCCGCCGCGAACACCAGGCCCATGTCTGTGCAACCCAGGCCAAAGGCGTGCATGGCAATGGCCGTCGACAGTGCACCCAGGCCCTGGCCACCGTATTCCCGGGGAATCGACAGCCCCAGCAATCCGGCCTCGCCGCAGATCGCCCATTGCCGGGCGGTGAAATACCGCGAGTGTTCATTGCCACAGGCCGCCAGTTGCTCGGCACACACCTGGGCGATCATGGCCGCATGTTTTTTCTGGGTATCGTCGTAGTTGAAGTCCATTTCAACTCTCCTTGCGCAGGGAAGGTTTTCTGAAGGATCGATAGAAAATCAGCCGCCCGACCTCTGAGGGCACTTGCATCAGGCCCCACCAGAGCGCCTTGAGCTTTCTCAAGGTGGTCAGTTGATAGACACGAGCGTGAGGATTAGCAAAATCAAAAATAGGCGGAACAAAACTGGCGTTGGCAAGCTCCGCAAAGATGCTGCTCGCCGCGTGCGCAGCAGAGACCTTGGCGCTTTTGACGTCATCACAAAGGCCCAGCGTAGTGTTGAGAATATCCTTGTACCCCTGATACAGAGGCATCCAGAAACCGTCCTCTGCGAGCTGGTCGATTTCATCGAACACTTGCGGGTCCAGGTCCTTGGCAAAGGCATCGTTGATCTTGCGCGCGGTGATGGTGGCGGCAATCGACTGCAGCAGCCAGACACGGGCGAAGGCATTCCACAACTCGGGGTCGCGAAACGACACATAGGCCGCTGAGGCGATCCGGTCACTCAAGCTGATGATGCTGTCCTGGGTCAGGACAAAATCATTCAGGGCCGGGCTGCGGTAGTCACCGCTGTGCGCCGCCTTGATCAGCCGGTGCGCCAGGGCCAGAACCAGTTCCGCAGCATTGGACAGCTTGCGCGAGAACAACAGATCGTTGCTCGCGGCGCCCTCGTCGAACATCAGGCAGCGGCGTTCGAGCGCCGTGCGATAGACCTGCCGGGGCGGCTGGCGCAGCGCCCACTCGCGAACCCGCCGGGCGCCGGACAGGTGCCGCCCCAGGCCGGGGTACAACTCGATCAGGCCGGCCAGGACCTGGTCGCCGTCCATGCTCGGGCAGAGGTCCTCACGCAGTGAAACCAGCACGCTGACCAAAGGGTTGCGCGAGTGCTGATGGTTGTTGAACGGGATGACCCCCACCCAGCCCCCATCGAACACGTGATGCAGAGTGCCGCCATGCCACTGGCCGGGAAAATCGCCCTGCACGCACTCATCGAACGGCACCACCCCGAGCATATGAGTGGAGAATTCCAGGGTCCGGGTCTTCTGCGTCGAAGCCTGGCTGACCAGGCCAGCCTGCCGCGCCAGCACCTGGCCGCCCTGGCTGCCATCAACCATGAAATCGGCAGTGACCCAGCGCCCCAGTGCCGTAGCTACCTTGACCCCGCTGTCCTCAACCAGCACCTCTGGGCTGTTGTCGATCTCCACCAGCTGCGCGCCATAACCGATGGCCGCCGCCAGCAGATAGGCATCGATATCGGGCCTGAACAGATGGTTCTCGCCATGCTCGGAGGGCACGTTGAATTGCAGCGCCTGGCCCAGGTCCACCGCCCGGCTGCGCTGGTGATAGATGAACCCGAGGTTCTTCTTGACCCCGGAAGACGGCATCACCTTCTGCTGGATATCCCGGGTGCGGGCGATATTCTTTATTTCCGGCACGCCATAGCGGTCGGCAATCAGCTCGAAAATCATCGAGGTATAGGGAATCGTCGCCTCACCGGTAAGGTCGGGGGCATCTGCCGGTTGCGCAACAAACCGACCCGGACCTTGTTCCGGGCCAGGCAGGCGGCGAGCATGATCACGCTGATGCTGTTGCCCGCCAAGAGAATGTCGTAATGCTCTGGCGCCTTGCCAGACTGCACATCGTTCATAACCACCTCAATCACAGATCATGGGTCTGGGTTGCACTGCCCGCGGCCCGTCAGGCCTCGGCCACGCAGCCCTGTTCCTTTATCGAACGGGCCAGGAAGTCCGGCCACATCAGGCCCGGACACTCAAGAAACTCGCGGGCCTTGATCTCCAGCTTCAGATCGCGCCGGCAGCGGGCGACCATGTCCATCACCAGCAGCGAGTCCAGGCCGTAGTCCATCAGGCTGCCGCCATCCTCGAGCTTGGCCCGCACCTGTTCGGTCTTGACCCCGAGCAACTGCGCGTACTGCTCCCACACGTAGTCATCCAGCAATGCCAGGGCAGTGGCTTCGTCGGCGCCCGCCAGTTGCTGCAGGATCTCCACGTTGCTGCTGTCGCCGGCCCTGGCGGTCGGAGCCTGGCTGCGGATGTACTGCAGCAGCGGTTGCGGGCCGCGGGATTCGAGCAGTGGCTTGAAGCGATTCCAGTCCACCCCTGACACCACCATCTGGGGCAGCTCGCTGGCCAGAATCCGCGACAGCAGGCCGACGTTCTGTACCGGGGCGATCTGTTTCAAGCCAACGCTGGTGAGGAAATTCAGCACCTGCTCGTCGAACAGGTGACTGCCGCCGGCCCACAGCCCCCAGTCGATCACCAGGGCACTCAGGCCCATGGCCCGACGCTGCCACGCCAGGCTGTCGAGGAACTGATTGGCGGCTGCGTAGCTGGCGACATGCTGCGAACCCCAGACACTGGCGATGCTCGAACACAGGACAAAGAAGTCCAGGTCCAGCCCCAGGGACAGTTCGTGCAACAACCAGGTGCCCTCGACCTTGGGCCGCATCACCTGGTCGAAACTGTCACGGTCGACGTCCTTGAGATCCTGCGGAATTGAAATTCCGGCGGCATGGAAGATGCCCTTCAGGCTCGCGCCCGACGCCTCCAGACCGCAGAACAGCCGCTGCATGTCCTGGGGCGAGGTGATGTCGGCCTGGACGTAACTCACCCGCGATGCCGCAGCGCCGAAGCGCTCCAGGCCCGTGGCGACATCCTCCAGTGGCCGCCGGCCGGTGATCAGCACAGCGCCAGCGCCTTTATCCAGAAGCCACTGGGCCATGGCCAGGCCAATTCCACCCATGCCGCCGGTAATCAGGTAACTGCCCTGCGGGCAAGGTGCATAGGCCTGTGCTGGCAACTGCGCAGTGCTGAAATGGTTCAGGCGCTGGACATAACGCTTGCCCGGGCGCAGGCAGATCTTGTCCTCGCCATCGGGGTCACTGACTTCTTCGGCCAGCGCCCTTGCCCAGTGAGGATCGTCGGGGGCCAGGTCGATCAGCCCGCGCCAGTGTTCGGGGTGCTCCAGGGCGAGCGTCTTGCCCAGCCCCCACAACGGCCCGGTCGCCACTTGCAGGGGCTGGTCGCGATCCAGGCCAACGGCGTTTGCCCCTTGGGTCACCAGCCACAACCGGCCACCGCGCGGGCCCAGTTCGATGAGCGCCTGGACCATCTCCAGCAACGGGTGGAACAGCGTCGCCTGCAGGCTCGACAGGCTCTGCAGCGTGGTCGAGCCGGCATCCTCGATGTCTTTGCCATCGAGCACGATGATATCGGCGGCCAAGGCCTCGCCTTCATCGGTCAATGCCTGGCTCGGGTCCTGGGCCAGCACCCTCCGCGCGCTATCGAGCAACTGCTGCGGGCACAGGACCCGGGCACGATGCCCGCCACGCTGCAGGTGTTCGACCAGGGGAGCGGCGGTCTCCGGCGAGCGGCTGACCAGGGTGAACAAGCGGCCCTGCTGCGGCACTTCGGCGCGCTGGCGAGGGCGTTCGAGCCAATCCAGGCTGTAGAGCACGTCGGGCTGGTAAAGCATGCCACGCAGCGCCTCCTCACTCGGGGCGGCAGCCAGGGTCAGCCCTTCCAGGCTGCCTACACACTGGCCGTGCGCATCGTACAAGGCGCAGTCGAACTGCTGCGGATGTGCCTGGCTCGTGGCAATCACCAGGCTTTGTGCCCGGGGCGAAGCGGACCGGCTGGCGACCCAGCGGCGGATGCCGCTTATCGAGCCCGGCGCATCGCCCGGCACCGCCTGCCCCAGGTACTCGAGGACCTGCCCAAGGTGATTGCCGTGCGGATCGGGTTCTGCCGGCAACTGCATGTGGTAGACAAAGCCTGCGTCCTGGGTGGCGGCATGGCCCGGGTCCGGCAGGCCGCCCCGGACAGCCGCCGGCAGGCCTTCCAGGGTCAGCGACAGGACCGGCTGCCAATCGGCACCGGCAACCTTGGCCGCTGCGCTCAGGGCCGAACAGTTGACCTCCCAGGCCGCCCCGGACAGCGGCTTGAGTTCGGTGAACAGATGCAACTGGTCATCGACATGGAACGCCAGGGCCGGGGTGATGCTGGCGAGGCTCACCCCATAGGTGTCCAGCTGCAAGTGGCCGGCCAGCTCATCGCTCAGGGCTGCCAGCAACCGGTCAGGACGCAGCAGCGCCAGGTCATCGCGGATCTCGCCGCCCACGGCCTGCAGGAGCCCGCTATCGAGCGTCGACTCGAATGCCGGAGTGGGTGCATTGACCGAATGCCCCAGCAGCCGGCCGACCGCTCCCGCAGTGACCTGTTGCAGGGGCGAGCCGCTGGCGTTGTCGAACCAGTAGCGCTGGCGCTGAAACGCATACCCGGGCAAGGCCTGGCGCAAGGCCCCGTCATGCTCGTGCAGCCGGGCCCAGTCGAGGTTATGGCCGCCCACGTAGAGCTGCGCGGCGGCCAGGCGCAGGTCCCTGGACGGATCGCCGGCCCGGCGCAGGCTGGCCAGGACCAGGCTGTCGTCCGCCAGGGGGTGACGGCCGATCAGCGGCGTCAACACAGCATCGGAGGCCACTTCAAGGAAGGTTTTCACCCCCAGCTCTGCGATCAGGGTGTTGACCCCTTCGCTGAACCTCACGGCCTGGCGGGTGTGCGTACACCAGTAATCGGGCGAGCTCAGGCTGGAGAGCGTATGCACCCGGCCAGTGACACTGCTGATGACCGGCAAGCGCGGCTCGCTGAAGGTGATCTGCGCCACCGTCTGGCGGAACGCTTCAAGCATCGGCTCGGTGGCTGCGGTATGGAAAGCATGGGAAACCGCAAGCTTCTTGACCTTGCAACCGCTGGCGAGCGCCGCTTCGGCCAGCGCCTGGACCTCGGCTTGCGGCCCGGCCACCACCACGTCCTGCGGGCTGTTGACCGCCGCCAGTTCGATCGCGCTGCCGGGCCGGTCCTTGAGCAGCTCCAGCAGTTGCGCCTCGCTCATGCCCAGTGCGTACATCGCGCCGCCGGCCGTCATCAGTTGCTGGGCCAGGCGCCCACGCGCCTCCACCATACGCAGCGCGTCAGCCAGGGATACCGCCCCGGCCACACAGATTGCACCGATCTCGCCGAAACTGTGTCCGAACAGCGCATCGGCAGCGACCCCCCAATGCATCCACAACCGCGCCAGGGCATATTCGACCGCGAATATCGCCGGCTGGGCATAGCGGGTCTGTTGCAGGTAGCTGTCACTGGCCGCTCCCGCGTCCAGCACCAGGGTCAGCAGGTCCACGTCCATCAGCGGCTGCAACAGGGCGCGGCATTCATCGATCTGCGCCTTGAAGAATGGTTCGCTGTCATACAGTGCCTGGGCCATCGCCCGGTACTGGCAGCCCTGCCCCGGAAAGAGCATCACCAGCGGCGCCGCCGCTCCCTGGCAGCGCCCTTCGAATACATGCCCCACCACCTTGCGTGACGCATAGGCTGCCAGTTGCTCGCGCAGCCCCTCACGGCTATCGGCCACGGCCGCGAAACGATGGCCAAAGTGCGCCCGCCCGACGTTCGCCGTGTAGCACAGGTCCTTGAGTTCGAGCTGGCTGTTGTCGGCGATAAAACGTTCATAGCGTCCGGCAATCTGGCGCCGGGGCGTCTCGCCCTTGGCCGACAGAGTGATCAGCTGCCAGGGGTTGTCGCGCCCCTGGGCACGTTCGCGCAGCGGCGCGTCGCCCACTAGCACATGGGCGTTGGTGCCGGTGACACCAAACGAACTGACACCGGCGTGCCGCGCCTTGCCCTGGCGTGGCCAGGGCGTGGATTCGGTGACCACCTTCAGGGCCAGGCGATCCCATTCGATCCGCGGGTTGGGCGTGTTGAAGTGCACCTGGGGCACCAGGGCCTCTTGTTGCAGGCACAGCAGGACCTTGGCCAGCCCGGTCACCCCGGCGACCGGTTCGAGATGCCCCATGTTGGCCTTGATCGAGCCCACCAGCAGCGGCGTATCCACGGGCCGCTGCTTGCCCAGTACCGCATGCAGGGCGTGCAGTTCGATCGGGTCGCCCAGCGCGGTGCCGGTGCCATGGGCCTCGACATAGTCGACCTCGCTGCCCTGGAGCCCGGCCTGGCCGAGCGCCAGCCTGATCACCTCTTCCTGGGCGTGGATGTTGGGCACGGTGATGCCGCTGCTGGCGCCGTCGTTGTTGACCGCACTACCCTCGATCACGGCCAGCACCGGGTCCTGGTCGCGTACCGCATCGCTCAGCCGCTTGAGCGCAAGGATCACGCAGCCTTCGGCGCGCCCGTAGCCATCGGCCGCCGCGTCGAAGGTCTTGCAGCGGCCATCGGGGGCCACGGCCCGCAGCTTGCTGACCAGGATGAAACCGTAGGGCGACAGGATCAGGTTGACCCCACCGGCCAGCGCCAGCTCGCTCTCGCGGCTGCGCAGGCTGTTGCAGGCCTGGTGCAGGGCCACCAGGGATGAGGAGCAGGAGGTGTCGAGCACCACCGCCGGGCCCCTGGAGCCCAGGGTGTAGGCAATGCGCCCGGCCACGAAGCTGGTTTCGCCATAGAACTGGTAGGCGTTGACGTCCTCGACCGCGCCCAACTGCTGGCGCAGGCGCACGTAATCATTGGTACTGACCCCCATGAACACGCCGAGCTTCTTGCCATGCAGGCTGTCGGGGGCGATCGCGGCGTTCTCCAGGGCCTCCCAGGCAACCTCCAGGGCCAAGCGCTGCTGGGGGTCCATGCCTTCGGCTTCCTTGGGCGAAATGCCGAAGAAGCCCGGGTCGAACTGATCCACCCCCTCGATGAAGCCACCGCGCATGACGTAGGCCTTGCCGGGTGCCTGGGGATCAGGATGGTAATAGTCGGTGCCGTACAGACGGTCGCTGGGCATGTCGCCCACCGCATCGGTGGCATGTTTCAGCAGGCTCCACAGCCGCTTCGGTGTGTCGGCACTGCCCGGCAGCCGGCACCCCAGGCCCACTACGGCGATCGGTTCGACAGGCGCCGAGCTCTTGCCGGCCACCTTTTCCTTGAGCGCACGGATGGTGGTGATTGCCTGAGCAAGACTCTCTTGCAGCTGTTCCTTGCTTACATCGCGGACATCGTTATCCATAAAGGCCTCGATCAGTGATTCTCTGGCAGTTGTCATCCAGCCCCAGGGCTAGTAATTGGCGATATCGCGCAGCTCGTCTTCGAGAGCACCAATCAGCTCGGCCCGTGACAGTTCATGCAGGTCCTGATGCCGCGACGCTGGCGACACAGGTTCGGGCGCCGCCACCGGCTCCCGGGTTTCAGGCGCCAGGAGCTGGCCCATGAGGTAGTCCGTGACCTGTTCGATGGAGGTGTATTCGAAGCCGAAGGTCGAAGGCAGGTCGATGCTCAACGCCCGGCCCAGCCGTGAGCGCAGGTCCAGCGACATGACCGAGGACATGCCCATGTCGAAGAAGCCCTTCCTGACATCGAGCTCCAGGCCATCGGCAACGCCGAACACCTGCCCCACTACCTCGCAGACCAGCGCCTGCATGGCCCGGCGCTGCTGCAGCGGTGGCAGGCCAATCAGCTCGGCCAGACGCTGATCCGCTGCGCTATCCGCTGCACCCAGGTGTTCGAGCAAGGGCCAGGGCAGCACGCTCAGGTACAGCCCTTTGAGTTGTTGCCAGTCGACATTGAGCAGCCCGCACTGGCCCTGGCCACCCAGCACGCGGGCTATGGCCTGCACTATCTGCGAGCGCTGCAAAGGCTGCAGGCCGCTGCCTTGCATGGCCGTGCGGGCTGCGGCGTCCTGCTCAAGCTCCTGTTCGCTCTGCGTCAGGTGCAGCAGCTGGCAGTTCAACCCCTGGCGCCGGCGCTGTGCATGCACCCACAAGGCATATGCATCGGCAATCGCCGAGCGGGCGAAGCCGGCCCCGCCAAGCAGGGAAGACACGCTGCCCAGGATCAGGAAGAACGCTTCAGGGTCATCGATCAGCTGGTGAACCTGCTGCAAGACCTCAAGCGGCCGAACGCCTTCCTGCATTCGCACGACAAACTCTGGCTCCTTGAGCGCAACCGTGCGCCAGTCAAGATCGTGGTGGATAAAGCCGGCGATGCGGTCTTGCGCTCGCAGCGTCGCGAAGGTGTCAGCCAGGTTTTCCCGGCTCAGGTCCGAGAGGCTGCTGATCGCCATCGCTTCGGGCATCCGCTCAGGCATGTGCAGTTGCCCGGGGCCTCGCAGAGCAGCAGCACACGCTGCACACCCCGCTGCCCGAGCGCCGTCAGCACAGGCTCCAGGTCAGATCCCGGGACGGCATGCAGCACAACGGTTCCGTTCAGCGCCGGCGGCTCCAGGCGCTGTAGCGGGTCGGCTTGATCCTCCACCAGGTATTGCACCTCGACCCGGGCGCCGCTGATCGCAAAGTGATCATGGCCAGGTTGGCCGTGCAACAGCCGGCAGAGGCTGGCGTAGCTTCTTCTGTCGCTGCCCTGCAAAGTCACCAGACCGCCCCACCAGGCAGGCTGCTCCAGGGCGAAGATATGTGCGGCGCCCTGCCAGGTGGCCTGGACAGCGGCCATGGCCGGCGACGCAGCATCACTGGCATGAAGGGCGAACCAGACCGGCTTTGCCGGTGTTCCGACGCTGCCGATCGCACCGGCGAAGGCCTGTACCAGCGCCGCAGAGGCCACCAGGGATATACCGAGGCCGTCGGCCTCCTGAGCCTCAACGCCGGCAACGATCACCCCCAGGCAGGACGGATCGGCCACTGCCCCGCGCAACGCCGAGGACAGTTTGCGGGCCAGAGGTTGTTGCCCGGCGTGCAGCTCGATGACTTCGACCGGACGCTGTTCAGCCGCAAACGCCGCAGCCAGTGGCTGGACCTCGGCAGTGCTCCAGGCCAGCACCATCCAGTAGCCCTCGCGTTGCCGAGCGCCCTCGCCCGGCATCGGATAGTCCTGCCATTGGCGAGCGATCATCGGCAGGTCGAGGGGTGCAGTCTGGAGGTCGGGCAAGTACCACGAACCAGGATGGCCAAACTGCGGACCTTCGAACAGCGCCAGCTGGCAACCCCGGGCATCCACTACCTGCAGGCTGTCGGGTTTGTCGGCGTCATGGCCGGCCAGCACAATCCATACCTGCGCCGGCAGGTCTGCCCATACCTGGAGCCCGGAGAACCCGACCAGCGCGGCGGCGTGGGCGCCTTCAAACAGCTCGACCACACTGGCCAGCAACTGGGTCTGGCGCTCGGCCGCCGTCAGGGAGTGGGCAAAGCGGTACAAGGCCCGCTGCCCGCCCGTGGCCGCACACCCGGACCATGGGCACAGGCCAACGTCCGGCGCCGGCGGTGAAGGCTCATCGAGCATCGACACCCCGCACAGGGTTTCCTCCTGCAACTGCGCTGCACAGTCAACCAGGGTTCCGCTCATGCAGACCTGGCGGCGCTCGTCGCCGGCCCCTTGCAAGGCCAGTTCGAAGCAGGCGTCAGGCGCCTGGGTGAGGTGGATGCTCAGGTGCGAAGTGAGGTGCTGTTCGCCGTGCAGGCGCAGCTGGGCAATCTGCAAGTCGCGGATCTGCTGCACGCCCCGTGGTGTTTCCCGCACCGCCTGGAGCACGGCATCCAGCAACAGGTGAGTCTTGACCCTGTACCCCTGTTCGCCCAGCGGGTCGTAATGCCCGGCCTGGGGAGCGAGAGCCCCCGACCAGTACCAGAGCTGCGCGGCCGGCCGTACCAGCCCCTGCAGGCAAGGATGGCCCGAGGCTGCCCGGGCGGGCTGCACCGCCGTAGCCGGCTGGCCAGCATCGATCCAGTAGTCGTTGAGCTGCCAGGGATAGGTGGGCAACCCGATGGCCTGACAGCCGTCCGGCAAGCGCTCGGGGCCCGGCGGCTGGGCGCCGCGGCCAAAGGCCTCGGCCAGGGTTGCCCAGGGTTCGCCGGCCGCGGGTTTGCGGTCATTGGCGATGGGGCTGCCGGCCAGCCAGGCCTGTAGTGCCTGAGCCAGCTCGCGGCAATCCTGGCCGTGGACGACCAGGCGTTCCTTGAACGCCGTGCGCCGCATCAGCGCGTTGTAGCAGATGGTCTGTGGGCAGTGCTCGGTAGCGCCCAGGAAGGACACATAGCGCTGGGCCAGCTCCGCCAATGCCGCCGGGGTGGCCGCGGACAGGCACAAGGCCACTGGTGCTGTGGCGGGTGGCAAAGGCGCTGTCGCGGGCGCCGTATAGCCCTTGAGCAGCACATGCACGTTAGTCCCGGTGAAACCAAAGGCACTCACCCCGACCACCCGCGACTCCGGCCGGCCCGGCCAGTCCATGGCCTGATGCGCCAGCTTGAGGTTCATGGTCGCCCAGTCGACACGGGTGTTGGCCCGCTGCAGATGGGCTTGCGGGGCAATCCGGCCGTGCTCCACCACCAGGCAGGCCTTGATCAGCGAAGCGATGCCCGCTGCCGCCTCGAGGTGCCCGATATTGGCCTTGACCGAGGCCACCGTCAGCGGCGGACTGTCGGGGCTGGCCTGGCGATAGGCGTTGTGCAGGGCGTTGAGCTCGATGGGGTCACCCAGCACCGTGCCGGTGCCATGGGCCTCGACGTAGCTGACTTGCCCCGGATGCACGCCGGCGTTGGCCAGTGCTTCGCTGATCAGCGCCTCTTGCGCCGGACCATTGGGCACTGTCAGCCCGGCACAGGCACCGTCGTGATTGACCGCCGAACCGAGAATCGTCGCGACAATCGGGTCACGCTCCCGCTCGGCCTGGGCCTGGCGCTTGAGAATGACCACGCCGCAGCCCTCCCCTCGACCGTAACCGTCGGCACTGTCGTCGAAGGCCTTGCTGATGCCGTCCGGGGCCAATGCGCCGGCCTGCCCCATGGATTGAAAGATCGACGCCGAGGCGATGACATTCACCCCACCCACAATCGCGATGTCGCACTCCGCGGCACGCAAGCTGTTGCACGCCAGATGGATGGCCGTGAGCGATGACGAGCATGCGGTGTCCACCGTCAGGCTCGGCCCACGCACGCCGAGAAAATGCGAGAGGCGCCCGCAGATCGCCGAAAACGAACTGCCAGTGCCGTAGTGGGCATCCACGCCTTGCGCGCTACCCAGGACCCGGGTTTCGTAGTCGTGGGAGTTGGCCCCGACAAATACCCCGACCCTCTGTTCCAGCAGCTTCTCCTGAGGGATACCGGCCCGTTCCAGAGCCTCCCAGGCCACCATCAGCAACAGCCGTTGCTGGGGGTCCATGCTCCGGGCTTCCTTGGGGGAAATGCGGAAGAACGCTTCGTCGAACCCTTCGGGGCGCTGGATAAGGCTGGCAAACCGCGGGAAGGTTTCCTCCGGCTTGGCGCCGGCGAGCCGGGACGGCGGTACCGGCCCCACGGTGTCCGTCTGTTCCAGCATCAGCTTCCAGAGTGCCTCGGGGCTGTCGGCCTGGGGAAACCGGCACGCCATGGCCACCACGGCGACGCTCCCCGCGGCGTCGGTCGCCCCGGCATCGACCGTTATCGGGGTGCTGGCCGGCTCCCGGGACAGCAGCCCTTCCAGGTACTGGCCCAGCCGGTTGATGGTGGGATAGTCGAAGCCCACGGTCGCCGACAGCTTGAGGGCGAACTGGCGCTCCAGCATGCGCTTGAATTCAACCAGGGAAATCGAGCTCAGGCCCAGTTCGAAGAAGCCTCGATCCGGGTCCGGGTCGGCACAGGCCACGCCGATGATCTGCGTCAGCAGTGCACCAATCTGCGCCCGCACATCCCCCACCGGCTGCGCCGCTGCGGGCACCTTGGCCGGTGCCGGCACAGCGGCCTGTGCCAGCTGCGGCACGCTCAGCGCCACATCGTTGGCCTGGGCGCAGAGATTGCCCTGGGCGTCATACACCAGTACCTGCGCCCGCAGCTGGGACACGAGCCCTGCCGGCTGCGGCCGCGGCGCCGGGGCAAACCAGAAACGCTCCTGCTGCCAGGGATAGGCCGGCAGCTCCAGCGCCGCCTCCCTGGGTTGGAAGGCTTGCCAGTCGGGACCTGCGCCCCACTCGTACAGGCGGGCAACAATACTGGCCAGCTCCAGGGCGGCGTCGCCCTGCTTATGCAAGGCGCCGCACACCAGCCCCTGGGTTCCCTTATCGGCCAGGGCCTGGTTGATCGACGCCGCCAGCACGGTGTGCGGGCCGATCTCGACGAACAGCCGGTGCCCCTGCTCGATCAACTGTTCGATGGCGCGATCGAAGCGCACGATGCCACGGGCATTCCTCGCCCAGTAGTCGGCATCTGCCAGGATCGGTTCCTCGGGCATCGCGCTGGTGGAAATCCAGGGCGTGTGCGCGGCAACCACCGGCAAATCCTCCAGCCCCGCGCGGATCTGCGTCAGGCACTCATCCATCTGGCAGGAGTGGAAGGCATATTCCGCCGGCATCAGGTAAGTGAAGATGCCTTCGTCATGCAGTTGCTGATCCAGAGCCTGTACAGCCTGCGGGCTGCCGGACACCACACAGCTGTTTCGACTGTTGACCACCGACAGTTCCAGTTGCGGGTTGTTCGCCAGACGCGACTGGAGCGTCGGCGCGGGCAAGCCCACCACCAGCATCCGCCCCTGCCCCAGGGTGTCCTTCATGGCCTGGGCCCGATGGTGGATGACCCGCACCGCCGACTCCAGGTCCAGTGCTCCGGCGCAATAGGCCGCGGCCACTTCCCCCATGGAGTGGCCGACCACCGCCGCCGGGATCACACCCCACTGGCGCAGGCATTCACTGATCGCCACCTGGATGGCAAAGATGCAGGGCTGGGCAAATTCGGTCAGGTGCAGGCGGGACCCACTGGCGTCGCTGCGCAGCTCGGCCTCCACCGACCAGCTTGCCCACTGGGCCAGCGCCTGGTCGCAACGCCGGATCATCGCCAGGAAGGCCGGCTCCCGTTCAAGCAGGTCGCGGCCCATTCCCACCCACTGGGCGCCCTGCCCGGTAAACACCAGCACGGGCCCGCGCCGATCCTCTTCGTCCGTCGTGCAGGCCAAGGTCGGGGCCGGCAACTGCTCCAGCTGGCTCTTCAATTGCGCGGCGTTCGCACCCACCACGGCCGACCGGTAGGGAAAGTGATCACGACGATGAATGGCGCTGGCGACAAAGGCTTGCAATTGCCCATCGTCCTGCTGCGGCAGATGAACGGCATAGGCCCTGGCCTGCTCCACCACGGCCTGCGCGGACCTGGCCGATACCGGCAGGACCCAGGGCCGGCCCTGTGCCGATCGTTCCTGCTGCGGCTGTGCCTGCCGATAGGCGCTGGCATCTTCGAGAATCATGTGGACGTTGGTGCCACTGAGCCCGAAACCACTGATTCCAGCCAGGCGCGGCCGGTCGGGCAACGACTCGATCGCCGTGGGCACCGCCAGCCGGGAACGCTTCCAGTCCACCAGTGGGTTCAACTGTGCAAGATGCAGTTGCGCAGGCACCTCGGCGTGCTTGAGAACCATCATGGTCTTGATCACGCTGGCCATTCCGGCGGCCGCATCCAGATGGCCCATGTTGGCCTTGACCGAGCCCACCCACAGCGGCCGCTCACGCCCCTGGAAGGCACTGTCCAGCGAAGAGAGTTCGATCGGATCGCCCAGGGGCGTACCGGTGCCGTGGGCCTCGACATAGTCGATGTCGTCCACGCTCAAGCCGGCCACTTTCAGGGCCTGGCTGATCACCGCAGCCTGGGCATTGGCGTTGGGCACGGTCTGGCCGGCACTGGCGCCATCCTGGTTGATCGCCGAGCCCCTGATCACCGCCTGGATCGGGTCGCCATCGCGCAGGGCATCTGCCAGGCGCTTGAGCACCGTGACCCCGCAGCCCTCGCCCCGGACGATCCCGTCGGCCGCCGCATCGAATACCCGGCAGCGGCCACTGGGCGAGATCGCCCTGATCTGGCTCATGTAGATCGTCAGGTCCGGCGCCAGCATCAGGTTCACCCCTCCGGCCAGGGCCATGTCCGCCTCCCCTGCCTGCAAGGCGCGACAGGCCAGGTGCATGGCCACCAGGGAAGAAGAGCATGCAGTGGTCACGGTCATTGCCGGCCCATGAACACCCAGGTGGTAGGCAATACGCCCGGCGGCGAAGCTGAATTCCTTGCCGGCGGCATAGTAGGGGTTGATCTGTTCGATGCCGGCCTCGCGGGAGTGCAGTGCCAGGTAATCCATGCCCAGCATGCCGACATAGACCGCGGTCCTGCTGCCTTTGAGCTGCTCGCGGGTCAGGCCGGCACGGGCCACGCTTTCACAGGCGACCTCCAGCAGCAGGCGCTGCTGGGGGTCCATTTCCTTGGCTTCAGAGGCCGAGATGCCAAAGTAATGCGCATCGAAGCGGTCGATGTGCTCGAGGAACGCCCCCACCTTGCTGTAGGTCGTACCGGTTTCAGCAGCGCTCTCATCGTAGATCGCCGCTGTGTCCCAGCGCTCTGCGGGAACCGGTCCGACAAAATCGGTCCCAGCACGAAGGAGCTCCCAGAATGCCTCGGGGGTCGATGCACCTTTGGCAAAGCGGCATCCACTCCCGATGATTGCAATGGGTTCAAAATCCATGGGCGCACGAGCATCCATTCAGTCATCTCCTTCGACTGGGTGTTTAGTGTTTAGAACGCGGGTTTGGCGGTAGGAACCTGCATGTCGCCCAGGTACTTGTGCCAGAGGTGTTCCGGGTCGCTTTCAACCGCAGCGATGATTTCGCGCATCTTGTCCAGCACTTCCAGGCGCTTGCCGCTGTAGACGTCCCCTTGCAGCAATTGCAGGATGTCCAGGCGGTAGCGTGGGTCTTGAACGAACGCGGTGAAGAGGATGTTCAGGCGGTAATAGAGCGTGATGAACTCATACCAGTTCTTGATGCCATTCCTGATCATGCCTTCGTAGTGAGTGAAACTGGACTTGCTAAAGTCGTTGTTCTTCACCGCCTCGATGATGTCGCCGCTGGCGATGCGCGCACTATTGAGTGCAACGCTGACGCCGCTGGAGAAGATCGGGTCGACGAACCGTGCGGCATCGCCGATCAGCACGAAGCTGTCGCCACAGACTTCTTTCATGCCGTAGCTGTAGTCCGCCTCTTTCTTGAACGGGCGGACCTGCTCCGATGCCTTCAGCGCGTCATGCAGGTTTTCCCGGGTCTTCACCGCTTCCCAGAAGAACTCTTCATAGGTGAGGTCGGAGTTGGTGTAGTTCTGCTTCTGCGTAACCACGCCCACGCTGGTAATGGTTTCGGTGATCGGGATCTGCCAGACCCAGGTATTGGTCATCGGCAGGAAGTGAATGAAGATGTAGTCGACCTTGTCCGGGCTTTGCGTCGCCGACTTGCGGTCGAAGTTGTCGAACCAGGAGTGAATCGCGAACTGGTTGAAGACCGGGTCCTTTTCTCTCAAGCCCAGCCGGCGGCCCAGCAGCACGTTGCGACCGCTGGCATCCACCACCATCTTCGCCTTGATCTCCACGCTGCGCTTGCCCAGCTTGGCATTGACAATGACATTGCCCGGGCTGAGAAACTCGACGTCAGCGATCTCCACGCCCTGGAAGACCTTGGCCCCCAGCGAACCTGCGTGCTCCAGAAGAATGCGGTCGAACTTGCCGCGGTCGACGTGGAACGTGAAGTCGCGATCGACCCCTTCCTGCTTGCGCTCGTTGAAGAGGATTTCCGCCGAACGGAAATCGTGGTCCAGCCCCTGGAAGCCCATCTTGTCTTCGGGGCCGGAATCTGCCGAGGTCCAGGCAGCGCCGAACTTCTTCGGGAAGTTGGCTTTCTCGATCTTTTCCATCACCCCGATTTCCAGCAGCACCGGAGTGGTGGCCGGTACCAGCGACTCGCCAACATGCTCGCGCTCGAACAGTTCTTTTTCGAACACCGCGCATTTGACACCGGCTTTTGCCAGGTAGGAGGCCATGGTCGAACCCGCCGGCCCGCCACCGATAATCACTACATCATAATCATGATCGCTCATTGCCCACTCCCTGTTAGGCGCACTCGGCCTTTAGTTGCTCGACAGTCCTGGATATTGCATTCAGGTCTTTAAAATATTTGCCGGTGATATGGGTACTTGGAATCAAGACACCCATTTCATCCCTGATGTAGACCATGAGCTTGACGATATTCATCGAGTTGAGAATGCCCCACTCCAGTAGTGGAGTCTGGTCATCAAGCTCATCTTCCTTTGCACTTGGCCCGATCAAATCTTCCATGATGTAGCGACGAATCTTTTCTTTAACTTCCTCTCCGTCCATAGACGTACGCTCCTGCATTCGACAATCGTGGGTTGGGAAAACCCGTCTACAATCCTCAATAAGAATGCACTTGTGAATAGCCGTTTTTGCAAAAGGCCTTTGCATATCCGCAAAGGCAAAACAGCCCCGACAACATCGAAGCCAACACAACTTAACGATGTTCCACAGGCCTATATGACAGCCTTCAGAAAGTCATCTTCGAGCGCCCAAGCATAGTTTTGGCGTTCTGCGCAATTAGCCACTAGAACTATTTTTGTATCCAGATAGTGCAAACCAAGCCTTGCACTTGGACGGTGTTCCGCTCTGCGCCGGGTAGAGCTGTGGCGCCTGAAATGTTATGAATCAATTTTTCCAAAGCCAACTAATCATGGCCCCAGCACTGCTTGACAAACAAAAAGCCTAGTCGTACTAAGGAGGCTGTCATGATCTATTTGTAATTTGCCTTTACAAAAATAAGACACTAAAAATTCTAAAAGGATTTAGGAATGAAGGCGCTAGGCGTTGTCAATGACATAGACCTTTATATATCCGTAACTAAAACGGGTAGTTTCTCCGAAACAGGAAGACTACTTGGCATCCCACCTTCTTCGGTGATGCGCAGAATCAATAGCCTCGAAAAAGAACTTGAAACCTGTCTATTCAATCGATCGACAAAATGCTTGATACTTACCGAAACAGGCCTGCTCTTTCTCGAACATGCAAAGAACATCTCGAGATGCATTGGGCATGCTAGATCAGAAGTAAAAGAACACACTGCATCGACCCTAGGCGTTCTCAAGGTTTCAGCACCCGTGGCCTTTGGACGGCGCCATGTAGCGCCTTTATTGAGCAGAATACTGAACCATCATCCCGGTTTGAAAATTGAATTCTCGCTTAACGACAAAGCTCTCGACCCCAGCATCGATAACGTCGATATCTGTATCAAGCTGGGCATATTGCCGGACAGCAATCTGATTCCAACGAAACTTGCGGATATGCGGCGCGTGCTCTGCGCAAGCCCGGAATACATCCGGCAACACGGCTGTCCGCAAACTCTTGAAGACCTGTACCAACATGCCTGCCTGATCCACAGCACCTGCAGCAACTTCTCACTGACCTGGCAATTCAAGGTCGATGGCCTGCTCAAGAAGCTCATGCCCAGCAGCCGGCTATCGGTCAACAGTTCCGAGTTGCTGGTGGACGGCGCCCTTCAGGGCATAGGAATCATCCACGCGCCCACCTGGCTGGTGCATGAACAGATCGCCAGCGGCCAACTGGTGTCGCTGCTCGACGAATATTGCGAGGCCGATCCGCAACAGGGAGCGATCTACGCACTGAGGGCACGCAGCAGCGTTGTCCCGGCCAAGACCCGCCTGTTCATCAATGAGTTGAAACGCTCGATCGGCAGCACGCCTTACTGGGACTTGCCGTTTGAAAAGGAAATACCGCAGACCCTGGCCACCCTGCATTTCGATACCGCAATGCATTCAGCGCTTTCCAGAGCGACCACCTTGCAAGACAAGAGCCAGACATCATGAATCAGTACGACGTCATTATCATCGGTAGTGGTATCGCCGGCGCGCTGACCGGCGCCGTCCTCGCGAAGTCCGGGCTGAACGTTCTGATCCTCGACTCGGCCCAGCACCCACGATTCTCCGTCGGCGAAGCGGCGACACCGGAAAGCGGTTTTCTGCTGCGTTTGCTCTCAAAGCGCTTCGACATCCCTGAAATCGCCTACCTCTCGCACCCCGACAAGATCATCCAGCACGTCGGTTCGAGCGCCTGCGGGATCAAGCTGGGCTTCAGTTTTGCCTGGCATCAAGAGAACGCGCCGTCGTCCCCCGACCACCTTGTGGCCCCGCCGCTGAAGGTGCCGGAAGCCCATCTTTTCCGGCAGGACATCGACTATTTCGCCCTGATGATTGCCCTGAAACACGGCGCCGAATCCAGACAGAACATCAAGATCGAGTCGATCAGCCTCAACGACGACGGGGTCGAGGTGGCATTGTCCAACGCCGCCCCCGTCAAGGCCGCGTTCATCATTGACGCTGCTGCCCAGGGCTCTCCGCTTTCCCGCCAACTTGGCTTGCGCACCACCGAAGGGCTGGCGACCGACACCTGCTCATTCTTCACCCACATGCTCAATGTGAAGAGCTACGAAGATGCCCTGGCTCCGTTGTCCCGCACTCGTTCCCCCATCGAACTGTTCAAGAGCACCTTGCACCACATCTTCGAAGAGGGCTGGTTGTGGGTCATCCCCTTCAACAACCACCCGCAGGGCACCAATCAGTTGTGCAGCATCGGCTTCCAGTTCAACAACGCCAAGTACCGTCCCACCGAGGCGCCGGAGATCGAGTTTCGCAAACTGCTGAAAAAGTACCCGGCCATCGGCGAACACTTCAAGGATGCGGTCAATGCCCGGGAGTGGATCTACGCGCCGCGCATCAACTACCGCAGCGTGCAAAATGTCGGGGATCGCTTCTGCCTCCTGCCGCAAGCCACAGGGTTTATCGACCCGCTGTTCTCCAGGGGGTTGATCACCACCTTCGAGTCCATCCTCAGGCTGGCCCCCAAGGTGCTGGACGCCGCCCGCAGCAACCGCTGGCAACGGGAACAGTTCATCGAAGTCGAGCGCCATTGCCTGAACGCGGTGGCGACCAATGACCAGTTGGTCTCCTGCTCCTATGAAGCCTTCAGCGACTTTCACCTGTGGAACGTGTGGCATCGGGTCTGGCTCAGCGGCTCCAACCTGGGCAGTGCCTTTCTGCAAAAGCTGCTGCACGACCTGGAACACAGTGGCGACGCCCGCCAGTTCGATGCAGCGCTTGAGGCGGTGCGCTTCCCTGGCTGCCTGTCCCTGGACTCGCCCGCCTACGAAAGCCTATTCAGGCAGTCGTGCCAGGTCATGCAACAGGCCAGGGAGCAAGCCAGGCCGGTGGCCGAAACCGCCAACGCGCTGCATGAGCTGATCAAGGAGCACGAAGCCGAGTTGTTGCCCCTGGGCTATTCACGGATATCCAATCGTTTCATCCTCAAAGTCTGAATGCCTGAGTGATGCCCGGGGCCGGGTGCCGGTGTCTGTGACCGGCAGCCAGCCCTGGCGATCCACCCGTCCGCCGAAAACCACAACACTTCCCGCGCAAAAACCCGGATAATGCCCGCCATTTTTTGCTTTGTGATGCCGGTGCCCCCCATGGAAATCAAGGTCAACTTTCTCGACAACCTTCGACTTGAAGCCAAGTTCGACGACTTCACGGTGGTGGCCGACCAACCTATCCGCTACAAGGGCGATGGTTCGGCGCCGGGTCCGTTCGATTATTTCCTGGCTTCTTCGGCGCTGTGCGCGGCGTACTTCGTCAAGCTGTACTGCCAGACCCGCAATATCCCCACCGACAATATCCGCCTGTCGCAGAACAACATTGTCGATCCGGAAAACCGCTACAACCAGATCTTCAAGATCCAGGTCGAGCTGCCGGCGGACATCAGCGACAAGGACCGCCAGGGCATCCTGCGTTCCATCGACCGTTGCACGGTGAAGAAGGTGGTGCAGACCGGCCCCGAATTCATCATCGAGGAAGTGGAAAACCTCGACGCCGATGCCCAGGCGCTGTTGATGCCGCAATCGGGCTCCAGCGAAGGCACCTACATTGCCGGCAAGGACCTGCCCCTGGAGCAGACCATCGCCAACATGTCCGGGATCCTCGCGGGCCTGGGGATGAAGATCGAAATCGCTTCGTGGCGCAATATCGTGCCCAACGTCTGGTCGCTGCATATCCGCGATGCGCAGTCGCCGATGTGCTTCACCAACGGCAAGGGCGCCACCAAGGAAAGCGCACTGGCGTCGGCCCTGGGCGAGTTCATCGAGCGCCTGAACTGCAACTTCTTCTACAACGATCAGTTCTGGGGCGAAGAGATCGCCAACGCCGAGTTCGTGCATTACCCGGACGAGCGCTGGTTCCAGCCGGGGCGCAAGGATGAGCTGCCCAAGGAGATCCTCGACGAGCACTGCCTGGCCATCTACAACCCGGATGGCGAGCTGCGCGGCTCGCATCTGTACGACACCAACTCGGGCAATATCGAGCGCGGTATCTGCTGCCTGCCCTATGTGCGCCAGTCCGACGGCGAGGTGGTGTATTTCCCCTCCAACCTGATCGAGAACCTGTACCTGAGCAACGGCATGAGCGCCGGCAACACCCTGGCCGAAGCCCAGGTGCAGTGCCTGTCGGAGATCTTCGAGCGGGCGGTCAAGCGCCAGATTCTCGAAGGCGAGATGGCCCTGCCGGATGTGCCTCAGGAAGTGCTGGCCAAGTACCCGAGCATTCTGGCCGGCATCCAGGGCCTGGAAGAACAAGGCTTTCCGGTGCTGGTCAAGGATGCGTCCCTGGGCGGTGAGTTCCCGGTGATGTGCGTGACCCTGATGAACCCGCGCACCGGCGGCGTGTTCGCCTCGTTCGGCGCCCACCCAAGCTTGGAGGTGGCGCTGGAGCGCAGCCTCACCGAACTGCTCCAGGGCCGCAGTTTCGAAGGCTTGAACGACCTGCCGCAGCCGACCTTCGAAAGCCAGGCGCTGATGGAGCCGAACAACTTCGTCGAGCACTTCATCGACTCCAGCGGCGTGGTGTCGTGGCGTTTCTTCAGTGCCAAGGCGGATTTCGAATTCGTCGAGTGGGACTTCACCAGCCAGGGCAGCAGCGGTGAAAGAGCGGCGGCCAACGCCGAGGAGGCCGCGACCCTGTTCGGCATCCTCGAGGGCCTGGGCAAGGAAGTCTACATGGCGGTGTACGAACACCTGGGGGCCACGGCCTGCCGCATCCTGGTGCCGGACTACTCGGAAATCTACCCGGTGGACGACCTGATCTGGGACAACACCAACAAGGCGCTGTTCTTCCGTGAAGACATCCTCAACCTGCACAGCCTGGACGAAGACGGCCTGCGCTCGCTGGTGGAGCGCCTGGAAGAAAGCGAACTGGACGACTACACCGACATCACCACCCTGATCGGCATCGAGTTCGACGACAACACCGCCTGGGGCCAGTTGACCATCCTGGAGCTGAAGCTGCTGATCCACGTGGCCCTGGGGCAGTTCGACCCGGCCAAGGAACTGGTGGAGATGTTCCTGCAATACAACGACAACACCGTCGAGCGCGGGCTGTTCTACCAGGCCCTGAACGCGGTACTGGAAGTGGAGCTGGACGACGAGCTGGAACTGGGCGACTACGAGGCCAACTTGCGGCGCATGTTCGGCAACGAACGGATGGACGCGGTGATCGGCTCGGTGCAAGGCAGCGTGCGCTTCTACGGCCTGACCCCGACCAACCTGCAGCTCGAAGGCCTGGACCGCCACCTGCGGCTGATCGACAGCTACAAGAAGCTGCACGCAGCGCGAGCCAAGTGGAGCGCAGCAAACCGCTGATCAACAGCCCCTTGTAGGAGCGAGCTTGCTCGCGAAGCACTCAAGCACGCCGCGCGCCCCCAGTGAACGCGGCGTTTTTCGTTAACGAGCATCGCGAGCAAGCTCGCTCCTACAATTGGCCAGCCAGTATCCGGGCAAGCTGCTGGCGCAATGGGCCGTGCTCGGCCTCGACATAGGGCGGCGCGGTCTTCCAGTCGTAGAACCACACCGGCATCCGGCGCTTGCCTTCCGGCTCCGAGGCGTAGCGGGGAAAGATATGGCAATGCAACTCAGGCTCCGAGTTGCCGAGGATTTCATAGTTGATGCGCAGCGCTCCGGTGGCCTCGAGCAGCGCATCGCCGATGCGGGCCATGTCCAGCAGGTAGGTGGCCCGGGCCTGGGCATCCAGGTCGTTCAAGCTGGCCACCACCGGGTCCGGCAACAACAGGCAATAGCCCTCAAGAAACTGCACATCGCCCATCACCGCCCAGCCCGAAGCCATGCGGCAAATCACCTTGTCGTTGGCACCCTGGCGGGCCAGTTCTACACGTTGCGAAATCAGCGACATTCATAATCCTTGATGAGGGGGTTCGTCGTTTCGAAGCCATAGTGCCCGAGGCTTGTATCCAGCCGTCGAAAAACCTAGGCCACGCCGGCTGGCCAGGGCTTGCTGTCGTCCCGGTCGGGCGGGCCGTACAGCTCCTGCTCCCAGTCCTCGAACGCCGGCCGTGCCTGGTAGCCCGGATCGCAATACTGGCGGATGTACTGCGCCGCCCGGTGCTCGGCGTACTTGGCATTCACCGGTACGCCCTGCTCGTCCAGCTCCAGCACATTGGCAAAAATGGCATAGGCCATCTCCAGCATGCTCGGCTCGTCCCCGAGGCAACTGCGGTAGTCGACGCCTTCCAGCAACGGATAGCCCAAGGTGCCGTTGGCGACCCAGAAACTGAAGGTTCTCAGTGCCCCGGAAAACTCCGGACTTAGCTTCTTCGGGTAAGACATGCTGATCACTTTCCTTGATAGCGGACCGGGGCGGATTCTCGGGCAGCCACACCGGTAAGGCAAGGCTTCGTGCAACTTGCATCCGTCGGTTTCCATGGGCACGGCAAACCCGTCACAATGTGCCCCCTCTTTCTACCCCTGTGCTGTGCGCCTTGTGCAACGCACTTGCCCCGCAAGGATCGCCCGATGAATTTCCTGGAAAAACTGCTCAGCGTGTTCAAAAAGCCGGCGCCACAAAAGGCCGAGCCCACCCTGCCCGCCGGCGAGCCGGCCGCCGCAGAGGAGCCCTACGCCCAGTACCAGCCAACCCAAGCAGAGCTGGCCGGCATTGCCCTGATGGAGGCCGGTGCCGCCTGCCTCGATCGCCACTGGCAAGCGGTCGGCCACTGTGAGCAAGACGTCCTGGGCTTCGCCATCAGCCCCAGTTTCATGGGCGGCTCGCACTGGCCCTCCACGCGCCAGGCCTATCGCATCGTGCGTCGCAACAACGGCATCATTCTCGCCACCGAGGGCCTGTCCGACCCGTTCGATGGGGTCACAGGTGATGATCTGGGCAATGGTTTCGAGATGGAACTGTTCGTCGAAACCCCGGACATCCCACCCCATGCCCAGGGCGCGGTGGGTGATGTCTATCCGTTCGCCGATAGCTGGGCTTTCGAACTGCTGCGCTGCGTGGCCAACACCACGGCCGATGCCGGTGGCCTCACTGCCCGCCTGCAGCGCTACGGGGTGCTGTCCCTGGAACTGCCCGGCGTCAGCCAGTCCCGCGCCATGAGCGAGCAACTGCCAGCGCATTTCATCAGCGCCGACGACTGCGCCGGGGTACTGGTGGGCGGCCCGGCCCCGGACTTCCCGACACGCCTGGAAGACATGCCGCTGTCCCCCGTGACCCTGGTGCCGGTGGTGCTGATCACCGCCGCGGAGCTGGAGTACGTGCGCAGCGGCGGGGCCCAGGCCCGGGAAGACCTGGCCGCACGCTTGAGCGCCGCCGGCCATGGTCATGTCAGCCATTTGCAGCGCGCCAGCCTGATCTGAACCAAGGAGCCTAGCCGTCCATGTCAGAAGCCGATGCCTACTTTCCTTTCTACCTGTTCGCTGCCCGCTTCCCGAACCAGGCAGAGGCCGAACGGTTTGCCTTCGAACAGTGGGAGCCCGAACCCGCGGCCGACGCCAGCGACGCCGAGTTCAGCGCCTGGGAAGCACGCAACCCCAGCTGGCGCCTCAAACAGGAGCTGGGTTACTACATGGACTCCGATTTCGTCGAGCTGATCGGCAGTGAAGACTGCCCGCAATACCTGGAGTCGCTGACCCGCAGCGACGCCGGAAAACAGCAGCTGCGCACGCGCATCGACTCCGGCTACAGCCATTTCATCATCGTTGGCTGCGAGTCGATTTACGGTGACCACAAATCGATCTCCGGCGGCGCCAATCAACGCCAGCCCGCAAGCACGGCAACCCTGGACTACCTTGGCGAGTTCAACGTGGAGCCCGCATGAGCGAGCTCTTGCAATCAGCGATTGCATTCAGCAGCCCGTAAGGAAGGTGGCTAGATGGACCTCGATTTTGACGATGAAGAAGCGCAGTTCAACGAGTACTACGCTGACTGCACCCCTGCCCTGTATGCCTGGCTCTATATCGCCATCGACATCCGCGACATGGGCCTGACAAAGATCGGGCTGACCACCAAGCGAACTCCGCAGCAACGGATTGCCGAAGGCAAGACCTACAATCCTTTCCTTACCCTGTTCACGGTCTATGAACTGTCCAAGTGCTCCAACGGGACTTCGCGCCGGGAGCTGTCCGACATCGAGCGTTACATCCATTCAAGATCCGTCTTTGGAGAGCCGATCAAGCACTTGGACACCGGCCGTGACTCTGAATGGTTCCCCATACATCCCGAGGAGGCAGAGGCTCAAGTCGACTGGATTCTGGCTCGCCGCGGGTTCTCGGTCGGTGGAAAGAATCTCTACAGCCACTATGAGCGAGATCAAAAATTCAACGGCATCGATGTGCAGCGAATGCGCCAGATCAAGAAAATCTTTCGTCCCAATCCACGGGATCTCCACGATCGGGCTGACAAGGCCGGCATGGACTTCCATGACTATCGTGACTACCACGCTTTCCTGCAGCAGTTTCACGCAAGGGACGCCGAGGGAAAGATCTACCTCTAGCCCGCAGGCCCTGGCGCAGCTGGCCTGAAGCAATAATCCATCAAGCCGATTCCTCTGCCCCGCACTAGATGCTAAAAAGGCCCCCAGCGTTCCCATGCCACCCTTGTCGTGCCAGCCGTACCACGAGAACCACCATGCACAGCCAATACCCGAAAACCCGCGCTCCGTTGCGCCCTCTGCACCTCATCACCCACCAGCCAACGGCGGTAGCAGCATGATCGAAGTCACCGAAGTCTCCATTGCCCACCTGCGCGCCGCCCTGGAATCCGGGCAGACCACCTCGGTGGAACTGGTCCAGGCCTATCTGGCGCGGATCGAGGCCTATGACGGCCCGAACACCGCCACCGCCCTCAACGCCGTGGTGGTGCGCAACCCCGAGGCGCTGAACGAGGCGCGGGCCGCCGATGAACGCCGCGCCAAGGGCCAGACCCTGGGCCCGCTGGACGGCATTCCCTACACCGCCAAGGACAGCTACCTGGTCAAGGGCCTGACGGCTGCTTCCGGCAGCCCGGCCTTCGCCGAGCTGGTGGCCTACCGCGACGCCTTCACCATTGAGCGCCTGCGGGCTGCCGGGGCCATCTGCCTGGGCAAGACCAACATGCCGCCCATGGCCAACGGCGGTATGCAGCGTGGCGTGTATGGCCGCGCCGAAAGCCCCTATAACGCCGCTTACCTGACCGCGCCCTTCGCCTCGGGCTCGTCCAATGGCGCCGGCACCGCCACCGCCGCCAGCTTCGCCGCCTTCGGCCTGGCCGAGGAAACCTGGTCCAGCGGCCGTGGCCCGGCCTCCAACAACGGGCTGTGCGCCTACACCCCGTCGCGCGGGGTGATCTCGGTGCGCGGCAACTGGCCGCTGACCCCGACCATGGACGTGGTGGTGCCTTTTGCCCGGACCATGGCCGACCTCCTGGAAGTGCTGGACGTGGTGGTGGCCGAAGACCCGGACACCCGCGGCGACCTGTGGCGCCTGCAGCCCTGGGTGCCGATCCCCAGCGTCGCTTCGGTGCGCCCGGCCTCCTACCCGCAACTGGCGGCCGGCGCCGCGGCGCTCAAGGGCAAGCGCCTTGGCGTGCCGCGCATGTACATCAATGCCGACCCTGAGGCCGGCACCAGCGAGAAACCGGGCATCGGCGGCCCCACCGGCCAGCGCATCCATACCCGGCCCTCGGTGATCAGCCTCTGGGAACAGGCGCGCCAGGCCCTGGAGGCCGCCGGCGCGCAAGTGCTGGAAGTGGACTTCCCCCTGGTGTCCAACTGCGAGGGCGACCGCCCCGGCGCGCCGACCGTGTACAACCGCGGCCTGGTCAGCAAGGAGTTCCTCCACGACGAGCTGTGGGAGCTCTCGGGCTGGGCCTTCGACGACTTCCTGCGGGCCAACGACGACCCCAAGCTCAACCGCCTGGCGAATGTCGACGGGCCGCAGATCTTCCCCCACGACCCCGGCACCCTGCCCAACCGCGAAGACGACCTGGCCGCCGGCATGGACGAATACGTGAACATGGCCAAGCGCGGGCTCAAGACCTGGGACCAGATCGCCACCCTGGCCGACGGCCTGCGCGGCCTGGAACAGACCCGGCGCATCGACCTGGAAGACTGGATGGACCGCCTGGGGCTGGACGCCGTGCTGTTCCCCACCGTGGCCGACGTTGGCCCGGCCGACGCAGATATCAACCCCGAGTCGGCAGACATCGCCTGGAGCAACGGCGTGTGGGTGGCCAACGGCAACCTCGCCATCCGCCACCTGGGGGTGCCCACCGTTACTGTGCCCATGGGAGTGATGGCGGACATCGGCATGCCGGTGGGGCTGACCTTCGCCGGGCGCGCCTATGACGACTCGAGCCTGCTGCGCCTGGCTTCGGCCTTCGAGGCCACCGGCAGCAAGCGCCTGATTCCACCGCGCACGCCGGCCTTGCATAGCGGCCAGTGACAAACCGGGACCGGGGCCGCAACGGCCCCGATTCACGCCGCGGGTAATCCACTTGCCATTTGACTTGCCTGCACCAGGCTCAGACAACCACCTGACTCTCAACGGCCACCTGGAGCCTATGGAGCAGGTCTTCCAGCGCTGCATCGGCCAGCCGATTCAAGCCTGATCCGGGCGTTTCAAACGCCCCTCATGCAGGCTCCGGCCCAGGGTCTGCAAACCCTGGACTTAACCTCACTCCCTCACTGCTCATCCTCTGGCCGCAATGGCGAGTGCTGCCAATCGAAGTGGGTGAGCAACTGCCGGCACAGGTCATCCAGCTGCGGGTGGTAGTGGTGGGTATGGGGCACGGGCAACTGCGGCTCGCCATGGCCGAAGCCCAGTGCGCGCAGGGCCGTGGCGTAGTCTTCCAGCGGCCCGTAGCCATAGATCAGGTTGTGCCGGTCCCAGACCACGGTGGCCTGTTGCTCGGGCGAGTGGACCCACAGGTCGAAACGGCTGTCGCCACAGAGCAGTGGCTTGAAGTCGTAGATGAAATCCTGAACGTCCTCACGCGACAGCTGCGGGCTCCAGTAGCGTCCGGCTTGCGATTCGTCCCGGGGCGTGTGCAGCACGAACAGCAGCACCAGCGGTTCGGCCAGGCAGCCCAGCAGGCTGAGCAGGACCTGCGGGTCCGAGCCTGGAACGCCCGCCACCACGCGCTGCCCCTCGCCAACGGGGGCCACCACGAATACCGGCGGATAACTGTGCTCGACCCACTGGTTGTCTATCATGTGCCCAAGTCTGTACATAGCCAGCCTGATCCTCCTGATCAATTCCTAGGTTTAGCCAAAACGGCCGCGCATTATGCCGTACCCTGTAGGGCCGCTCACGGCCTGATTGACCCAACAGCCCGCGGCAACACAGCCCATCAAGGACATCCCCTCCGTGCTTCATGCCCTGATCCACAACGGCCAACCACTGGCCCCACAGCAACCCCAGCCACTGGTGCCCTGGTGGAGCTTCACCAAGACCGTGCTTTGCGCAGCGGCCCTGACCCTGGTGCGCGACGGCCTGCTGGGGCTGGATGAGCCGCTGCCCCAGGGCCCCTTCACCCTGCGCCAGTTGCTGCGGCATCAGGCCGGGCTGGCGGACTACAGCGAGCTGAGCGACTACCACGACGCGGTTTTGCGCAACGAGGATGCATGGCCCGGTGCACAGATGCTGCAGCGCCTGGACGCCAGCCGCCTGCGCTACGCCCCCGGCAGCCAGTGGCGCTACTCCAATGTGGGCTACCTGTTCGTGGCGCAGCTGATCCAGCAGGCGACGGACCTGCCCCTGCACCTTGCCCTGCAACAACGGGTACTGGCGCCCCTGGGCCTGTCCCGCACGCGCCTCGCCGTGACCCGCGAAGACCTGCGGGATGTGGACCTGGGCCAGTTGGGCGACTACCACCCCGGCTGGGTCTACCACGGCCTGCTGGTGGGGCCCCTGGCGGAGGCGGTGCTGCTGCTGGATCGGCTGTTGAGCGGCGCGCTATTGCCCCCGGCACTGCTGGCAGGCATGCAGCAGGCCCAGGTTCTGGGCGGGCCGATGGCCGGCCGGCCCTGGGTCGCTCCCGGCTATGCCATGGGCCTGATGGTGGGCAGTGTCGAGTCTGGGCTGACGCTCTACGGCCACACCGGCAGCGGCCCCGGCAGCACGCTGGCGGTCTATCGCGCCAACGTCGCCGGCACCAGTGCCTGCTGCGCGGTCTTCAATCCGGGGAGCGACCAGGGCCAGGTCGAAACCCGGGCCCTGGCGCATCTGCGCCACGCACTGGCGAACTAGCCACAGGGCACGGCCACAGTCACAGTCACAGGACAGCTCGCATGCTGGCATGACTGACCGGGCGCCACGGGCCCTGCCGTTTCGCACAGCGGCTGACGTACAATCCCCAGCCTTCAGGGACAGCCATCACCAGGACGACAATGACCACACACAGCATTACCCTTGCCAACGGCTGGACTGCCGAATATACCGAGCAGGGCGAGTTCCGCATGGGCGCCGTCGGCTGGAACCTGCAGTTGCGCGGCCCCGAGCAACAGGCCATCCGCTATTTCGAAAGCCAGATCGTGCTGGTCAACGATGAGGATGGGGTACAGGCACGAAAAGCCATCAGCCTCTCCGAGGATGGGGTCTACGGCTACCTGGGCAGCGACATGAGCCATGGCTGGGTGATCGACTTCTCCCGCTGCATGATCGCGCCCCATCGGGTGACGATTTCCCACTACCACTACGCCTATGACGAATACATCTCGCTGCTGGAACAGCCGGCGTACAAGCGGGTGCGGGAGTACATCAGTGTCAGCGGTCGGACTTACTACCTGACCTTCCCCCTGACCCGGGACGAGGATTTCCCCAAGGTCTGGGAGGAGTACCTGGTGATACGCCGGCGGCAGCTGGACGAGCTGTATTTTCGCAACTGAGCCTGGGCCGGGCGGCACAGTGATGCGCATGGGCCATTAGCACATTCGGGCTAATAGTGCCGGGGGCAGCACGGGCCTATAGTCCGCAGCAGCCCCCCTTCAGGACGGCGCCTACAAGAACGTGCGGATTCATAACAAGGAGTTTTCCCATGTCGCTCAAGAAAATCGTCTATGCCTCGGCCATCGCCCTGGCCCTCACCGCCTCCAACGCCCACGCCTTTGCCAGCGACTGCGGCGACTCGCTGTGGAAGTTCAGCGCCATCGAAGCGCTGACCTGCGTGTTCTCGGGCCAGTGGTAAATCACTGCCGCCCGGGCTGACACCGCCCGGCATGAACCAGGTGCCCGCTGCTGCGGGCACTTTCATTGGCGGGTGTCGGCTCGCTCGCGGCCCTGCTTTCAGCGCAGGCTCCAGGACACCCCCAGGTACACCCCCAACCCTTCCCCCGGCGTTGAACGCGCCGCGTCCAGCCCCTTGTCGTCATAACCCGGGGTCACGGTGGCGGCGTAGCGCTTGTCGGTCAGGTTGCGCACATCGACCCAGGTCTGCCAGTCGTTCTTCGGCGCGTTGTAGCCCAGGGTGGCGCCGAATAGCGCATAGGGATCGGCGTGGTAGCTGTTGGCGTAATCCACCGCCACCTTGGACACCAGCTGGGTATTGACCGCGGCGAAGAAGCCCAGGGGCCAGTCGTAGCGCAGCTCGCCCTGGTAGTAGTGCATGGGCAGGCCCGGCAGGCGGTTGTCGGCGAAACGCTGATCGTCGCGGTAGTGGAAATCACTGAAGGTATAGGCCTGGCGCAGGCTCAGGCGGCCGACGCCCGGGCGCGACCACAGCTCGCTCTGCAGGCTGGCCTCCACGCCCTGGTGCACGGTGGGGCTGGCGTTGAGTTCGTAAGGCGTGATGGCGTTGGCATCCGGCAGCACCGAAAGCAGTTCGTGGCGCACCTGGGCGTAGTACCAGGCCAGGCTCCACTGGCCCAGGCTGCTGTCGCCACGCCCGCCCAGTTCCAGGGTGGTAGCGGTCTGATTGCGCAGCTTGACCGGATTGCTTTGAGCACCGTAAGCGACGCCGCTGGTTTTCGGAAAACGCAGGTTCGAGCTATAGATCAGCGACCAGGGGTGTGGCGCTTCCACCGAGCGGCTGAGGTTGGCGAACAGTTGCAGATCCGGGTTCAACTGGTAGCGCAGGCCCAGGCGCGGCGCGTAGTCCCAGTCGCCAAGGCTGGTCTTGCCGCCGCCCTCGGGGTAGGTCACCGCGCTTTCGCGGCGGGTGTAGATGGCCGCCAGCCCGGTGGTCAGCCACAGGTCGTCGGCGATCTCCAGGTCATTGCCAACGTGCAGGACGGTGTCCGAGCCCTGGTAAGTGAAGTTGCGGATCCGCGTGCCCGGCGCGTAGTTCGCGGTATTGCCGGTGGGAATCCGCACGAACTCGCTGGCACCGTCATTGGGCAGGTGCTTGGTCACCCGCAGGCCCAGGGTGCTGCGGCTTTCCAGGCCCCAGAGGCTGTAGCGGCGCTTGTAGTCCAGGGTGCCGCTGACGTCGCTGTAGGCCACCTTCAGGCGGTTGGGGCCTTCGCGCAGGTCCATGGGGTAGTCGTGGTACACCAGCCCGGCCTGGATACTCGAATCGTCGTCCAGGTAATAGGTGGTCTTGTTGCCGACAAAGGTACTGCCCGGCTGCTTGCGCCGGTCGTCGCGGCTGACGTAGGCCGGGTTGGCCGCCCGCGGGTCGTGTTCGATGGAGCGCTTGGTCACGCGCCCGGCCAGATCGTTGTCGGTCTCGCGGTAGCGCAGGTAGAAGCGGGTTTCCAGGTTCGGGTTGAAGCGGTAGCCGAAGTTGCCGATCAGCCCCTTGCTCTGGCTGCGGGTGTGATCCTGGTAGCCGTCGGCATTGGAGTCGGTCAGTGACACGTAATAGTCGAAATCCCCCAGCACTTGCCCGGAACTGACCTGACGCTGCTGATAACCGTGGCTACCGGTGGCGTAGCGTACCTGCAACAGCGGTGCGTCATAGCCGGTGTGGCTGACGTAATCGATGGCGCCACCCAGGGCCAGGGCGCCACGGTCGAACCCGTTGGCGCCGCGCAGCACTTCCACGTGGTCGACCCACAAGGGCTCCAGCAATTCATAGGGCGTGCCACCGGGGCCGGTCAGGGGCAAGCCGTCGAGCATCGTATACAGCCCCGAGGCATGGGCACCCGGCGCGCGGTTGATGCCCGAGCCGCGGATCGAGATCTTCACCCCTTCGTTGCCCGCCGACTGGGCATAGACCCCGGGCTGGTAGGCCAGCACATCCTGGTTGCTGGCCACCCGGCCCTGCAGCGGGCGGCGCATGTCCACCACATTGGTGCCGCCGGGCACCTGGGCCAGCCGCGCCGAGGCCTCCTGCGCCGGCTGCCCCTCACCGCCCTGTTCCTGCCCCAGGACCTGCGCCGGAGCCAGCTCCACGGCACGGGTTTCGGCAAATGCCGGGCAGGCCAGGGCCAGGCCCAACAGGGCCGTGGGCAAGGATCTTGGCGAAGACATCGAGAAAACTCCGACAGGCAGAAAGAGGGCAATGCAAGGTGCGACGTAGGAAAGAACGAAGAGAACACAGGGGAATTTGGCTTTTTTCGCCAGGAAAGCGGATGTCGGCAGTCAGGCTTTCACTGGCGAAGAATGGCGCCCCGGGGACTAGCGGCCCTTGCTGGCCGCCAGGAAGTGCGCCACCAGGGCATTGGCGTGGCCATGGCCCATGCCGTGTTCGGTCTTGAGCCAGGCCACCAGCTCCATATGCTTTTTGCCGTCGACCGTTGCCAGCAGCTCCAGCCAGTGCCCGATGGGCTGGCCGTAGTGCCTTTCAATGGAGGGGAAGTACGACGCCGGCCCTTTGCTCTGTTCACTCATGGCTGATTCTCCGTCTTCTGGCTGCCCTTGATGTTGTCGATCAGGTCCACCACGTAGTTCTGGTTGAACCCCGCGACAAAGGACCAGAACAATAGCTTGGCGTAGGCGGCATAGCCACCGGCGTGCTGGCAGAAGATCACATAGAAGCTGTTCTCGCTGTAGCGACAGGTTTCATCGGCGACGATCTTTGGAAACAGCTCCCCTTGCACCACCCCGGAAATGAACAGGATATACAGCAGCCCCGCGAGGATGCCGCCGATGAATGACGGCAGCACCAGGCTGAACCAGGAACTGCACAGCCCGATGATTTCCTCCTCGCTGAGGCTGGAAAGCTGGCGGTGAAAACCGACATAGCCGCCGATGTTGCCGGCAATGAACACCACCGAGGGAATGGTGTAGCCATCGGCCATGGCCACCGACACCAGGGATGCCGCCAATAGCAGCACAAAGATGAGGAACAGTCGCTTCCACAGGATGTTCAGCGCTTCCTGGCGGTTCATGCTCGTCTCGCAGGCGTGGGGGGTCGAAGGGGCCCTGCCCCTTGATCACGATAGATCAGCCCTGGCGCCTGGAAGAACTTTTTATCCCGCAGAGGTTCGCCCCCCCTGCCGGCCGCTGGCCGGCGCTTTCACTAAGCCGGGTAACCGGTAATCTCGCGAATGCTCTGGTACAGCGGCTTGAGCTGGCGGTACATGCGCAGGTAGACCTCGCTGTACAGCCGCTGGTACATCTGCTGCGCCTGGGGCTGGGGCTCGAACACTGCGCCAACCCGGGTCATGGCGCTGATGGCCGTGGCGAAGTCCGGGTACAGCCCCAGGCCCACCGCGCAGGCGATCACCGCACCCAGCCCCGAGGCTTCATAGACATGGGGCCGCTCCACCGGCAGGCCGAAGATGTCCGCCGTCAGTTGCATGGCCGCGTCGCTCTGGGAGCCGCCGCCGGCCACCCGCAGGCGGCTGATCTTCAGCCTGGAGCGCTTTTCGATGCGCTCCATGCCCTGGCGCAGGGCATAAGCCAGGCCTTCGAGAATGGCCCGGTAGATGTGCGCCCGGGTGTGCACGTCGCCAAAGCCGATCATCGCCCCCTTGGCTTCCATGCCCGGCTCGCGGATGCCCGGCGACCAGTAGGGTTGCAGGGTCAGGCCCATGGACCCGGGCGGCACCGCCTGGACCAGGGCGTCGAACAGCTGCTCCGGCTCCAGCCCCTGCTCCGCCGCCTGCTGCACTTCGCGCAGGCCGAACTGCTGCTTGAACCAGCTGACCATCCAGTAGCCGCGAAAGATCATCACCTCGCAGTTGTAGTGGTCCGGCACCGCCGCCGGGTACGGCGGTATCAAAGGCACTACCTCCAGGTAGCGCGAACGGGTGGTGGTGATGGTGGCCGTGGTGCCGTAGGACAGGCAGGCGGTGGTGGAGTCCTGGACGCCCGAGCCCAGCACTTCGCAGGCCTTATCGGCACCCGCGGCAATCAGCGGCAGGCCTTCGGGTATGCCGGTATGGCGGCTGGCCTCGGCGGTGATCCGGCCCAGGGTTTCCCCGGGCTTGAGCAGGGTCGGCAACTGCTCCTGGCGCACCGCCAGGGCCTGCCACTTCCAGTCACTGGGGGCGGCCCAGCGCAGGCGTTTGTAGTCGAACGGCAGGTAGGCCACGCAACAGCCCACCGAGTCGACGAAATTGCCGGTCAGGCGATGGGTGAGAAAGCCCGAGAGCAACAGGAACTTGTCGGTGGCGGCCCACACTTCGGGCTGCTCCTGAGCCACCCAGTTGGCCTCGGCCTGGGCGCGAAAATAATCCACCGTGGCCTCGGCGCCGATCAACTTGAACAACCAGCCCCAGGGCCCCTTGATCTTGCCTTCGACCTCGGCCTGGCGCTGGTCGAGCCAGAGGATCGCCGGGCGCAGCGCGCGGCCCTGGGCATCGACGTTGATCAGGGTGCCGCGCTGGGTGGTCAGGGACACGCCGCGGATCTGCGAACGGTCGATGCCGGTCTGCTGCCAGAGCAGTTGGCAGGCTTCGCCGAGCTTGGCCCAGTAGTAGTCCGGGTGCTGTTCGGCCCAGCCGGGCCGGCTGGAAAAATAGGCTTCAAGCTCCACCTTGCCCTTGCCCAGCAGGTTGCCTTTGAGATCGAACAGCAGCGCACGAACGCTCTGGGTGCCGTTGTCGATGGCCAGCAGGTAGTCCTGCTTATTGTTGTTGTGGTTATCCATGGGGCTCTCTTGGTTGAGCATCGTTAGGCGAGTGGCGGCAGGCTGTGATGGCGTTGCCACAGGGCCCGGTAGCGCTGTTCCTCGGCCTGCCAGCGCTCGTCGTCCCAGCCCAGCTGCGGCTGGCACAGGCGGCGGATGGCCGGCAGGTACTGGACGGCGCCCTCGGCCAGCAGCAAGCCGATGCGGGTGCGGCGCAGCAGCAGGTCGTCCAGGTGCAGGACCATTTCCGCCTCGGCGGCAAACGCCAGCTCGGCCCACAGGGTGTCGCTGGCGCCGACGCAATCGCCGCCCAGGGTCGCCACCCACTGCGCCAGCCGCGGCAGATGGCGGCCGTGGCGGCCAGCCAGGCGCCGCACCTGGGCGCCGCTCAGGCCGGGGATATCCAGGGGCGCCACAGGCGTGAAGACCGGGGCGCCGTCGTCCACCACTTCACGCCCGAGCATCGCTCCGCAGGCCTGCAGCACTTCGATGGCCTGGGGCCGGAAGGTGGTGAGCTTGCCGCCGGCCAGGGTCACGCAGCCGGGTTCCTGCCACAGCACATGCTCGCGGGTTTCATTGGAAGGCTTGCCCTGCTGGCCGTCGCTGCTGGCCACCACCGGGCGCACCCCGGCCCAGGTCGACAGCACGTCGCCGGCAGTGATCAGGGCCTGGGGAAACTGCTGGGCGCAGGCGGCCAGCAGGTACTCAAGCTCTTCCTGGCTGATGCTGGCGCTCTGGTCCAGGTCATCGCGGTGATCCAGGTCGGTGGTGCCGACCACGGTGGCGCCCTCCCAGGGGAAGACGAACACCGGCCGGCCATCCTCGGCATGCATGAAGCTGAAGGCCTGGGCCACCGGCAAGCGCCAGCCCGGCAGCAGCAGATGGCTGCCGCGCAAGGGCCGCAGCTGGCGCACGCGGTCCGCCGGGCGCAGGCGCTCGGCCCAGGCGCCGGTAGCGACCGCCAGGGCCGCGCAGCGCACCTGCTGCGGCTGCCCGCCTTCGCTGTCCTCGATCTGCACCCCGCAGACCCGCCCGTTCTCGCGCAAAAGGCGGGTGACCCGAACGCCGTTGAACACTTGGGCGCCATCGGCCCGGGCCTCGGCCAGCACCCGCATCACCAGCCGCGCATCGTCGGTCAGGGCGTCGAGAAAACTGGTCCCCCCAACAGCCCCGACTCCTTGACCCCGGGGGCCAGGAAAGCCAGCTGCCGGGCATCGTGAAAGCGATGATTGCGCCGCCCGGCCAGGGCGTCATACACACTCAGCAGGCCGCCGAACACCCTGGGCCCGGGAAACTTGCCGCGGTAATGGGGCATCAGGAAGCTCATGGGCTCCACCAGCCCCGGGGCCTCCTGCAACAGGCGCTGGCGCTCGCGCACCGAATCCCGGGTCAGGCGCCACTGGCCCTTGGCGATATAGCGCAAGCCGCCATGGACCATCTTCGAGGAGCGGCTGGAGGTGCCCCAGGCAAAGTCTCGCTGTTCCAGCAGCAGGCAGCGCCAGCCGCGCCGCGCCGCTTCGCGCAGGATGCCGGCGCCGCTGATGCCGCCGCCGATCACGATCAGGTCCCAGGCTTGCGCCGCCAGCCCGGGCAGCGCCTGTTGGCGCCATTGGGCATTCCAGTCCTGGCTCATGGTTCACGGCTCCAGCAGGGTGCCGGGGTTGAGGCGCCCGGCCGGGTCGAAGTGGCGGCTCAGGGCCTGCAGCGCATCGATGGCCAGCGGGCCCTTCTCCCGCAGCAGGTACGGCGCATGGTCCTTGCCCACGCCGTGCTGGTGGCTGATGGTGCCGCGGTGGTTGACGATGGTCTGGCTGGCAGCGTGCTTGAGCGCCTGCCAACGGGCCAGGGTCGCCGGGTACTGGGCATCCGGGCGGAACACGTAGGTGGTGTAGATGCTCGACCCTTCGCCATAGACATGGGACAGGTGGGTGAACACATGCACCTGCTCGCCCTCGGCGGCCAGGCCGTCACGCAGGCTCTGCTCGATGCGTTGCAGCAGGCGGTCGACATTGCTCCAGTCAGTGGCGGTCTCCAGGGTGTCCACCAGGTAGCCGGCGTTCCACAGGCTTTCGCGCAGGTAGGGAAAGCGAAAGCGGTTCTGCGCCCATTTCTTGCCCAGCAGGGTGCCGGTGAACACCCCGCCGAAAGCCTTCAGGTGCTGGCGCGCCTGGCGCAGGGACAGGGCATTCTGCCGGCGGTTGCCGGTCACGCCGAAGGTCAACAGGCACTTGCCCGCCCCGGCGCCGCGCAAGGCCAGGTACTTTTCCAGCCAGGCGATCTGCGTCGGGTGGCCGGCCAGGGCCAGCTGGGTTTCGGTCTCCAGGGCATTGGACAGGCGCAGCATCGACAGCGGCACCCGGGCCTGGGCCAGGGCGCGCACCGCCTGCAGGGCCTGCTGCCAGTCGGGCAGGAACACCCCGTAGAAACGTTCGTCATCGGGCAGGCGGCTGACCCGCACCTTGACCTCGGAAATGATCCCGAAGCGCCCTTCGCTGCCCAGCACCACCTCGCGCAGGTCCGGCCCGGCGGCGGACGCCGGAAAGGTGGCGATGGGCATTGGCCCGGCAAAGGTTTCCAGGGTGCCGCCGGCGAACAGCTGCTCGATGCGCCCGTAGCGCAACGACTGCTGGCCGCTGGAACGGCTGGCGACCCAGCCGCCCAGGGTCGACAGCTCCCAGGACTGGGGAAAGTGCCCCAGGGTGTAGCCCCGGGCCCGCAGCTGGCTTTCCACCTGAGGGCCGCTGGCCCCGGGACCGAAGGTCGCCAGCAGGCTGTCTTCGTCCAGGTCCAGCAGGCGGCTCATGCGCGCCAGGGACACCGTCAGCACCGGCCGCTGGGACCCGCCGGGGTTGATGTGCCCGGCCACCGAAGTGCCCCCGCCGTAGGGAATCAGGCACAGGTCGCGGTCCTCGGCCAGGGCCAGCAGCTGGCGGATCTGTTCGGCGGTTTCCGGGAACGCCACGGCGTCCGGGTAGGCCCCCAGCTCGCCCTCGCGCAGCGCCAGCCAGTCCGCCAGGCTCTGGCCGCGGGCGTGCAGCAGCCGGTCCTCGGCACTGATGCTGTACAAGTCATGGGCTTGCAGGCGCGATGCCGGCACCCGGGCCAGGGCCTGCTCCAGGGTCGCCTCCGGCAACCTGTGTCCCGGCCCCAGGCGCTCGGCGAGAAACCCCGCGCCCTGGGCCGGCAATTCGACCACCGTGGATGCATCCCCCCAGCCGTTCCAGCGTCGCATGCGTGTGTGTCCTTCTGCTGTTCTTATAGGTCTTGCCCAAGGCTCCCTATACTAGTGCGCGGCAGCGGGCTGTCACGGTCACATTGAGCCAGCGGATGTAGCCGATTGAGTCAGACAGAGGTGACATCCGGCGCCAGTTACCGAAGAATCCTCCCCTTCCCCATCACAGGCTCGCGTCCATGCCGGCACCCCTGAGAACCTGCACCCCCCTGTTCTGGTCCACCGACCTTGGCATCGACTACGGCGCGCCGACCTTGCAGCTGCGCGACCTGCTGCCAGTGGTGGGCGAGCAAAGCTCGGCCTTCTTCCAACGCCAGGACGGCATCGTGCTCGGTGAAACCCTGCAACTGATCTGGTGCCCGCCGCTGGCGGACCTCAATGGCTGGAACGAGCAACCCTCGGAAATCGCCCTGAGCCACCTGCTGCACGTGCGGATCACCGGCCCGGCCGCCGAGCCGCCCGCGCCACGGCATGCCAACCACCACGGCAGGCTCAGGTACCGCTTCCAGGTGCTGTCCTGCCAGCCGCTACCGGAGGCCCTGCGCGCCCAACCGCTCGCACCGAACGCCTGGCACCTGCCGCTGATCAGTGGCGAACAGGGCAGTTGCCTGACCTGGGATGACATTCACGAGTGCGAGCGCGCCGAGGTCCAGGGGCTGATCTACCTGTGCGCCTACGGCCGTTACGAAAGCTATATGGAAATGTTCATCGAAGCAGTGGGCGAGCAGCTGTTCGGGCTGCTTTCGGTGCACCTGGGCCCGGGGGGCGACGACTATCAATTTGGCCGGCGCGCCCTTGAAGGGGCGGAGTTGCGGGCCATCCGCCGCGCACTGGACATGGCCCGGCCGCTGAAGGATTCACAGCCCGGCTACCTGGTCCCTTGAACCCCGGGACGGATAAAATCGCCCTGAAAAAGACTAAGCAGCTGTTTTCAAACTCATTTTTTTCACCAGGGGGCTTCCCAGCCCGCCGATAAGTTGATAAATTTGCGCCCGTTCTTGCAGCGGCCCTCCCCGGGCCGGCAGTTCAGGCAAGTAACGTCGCAACAGCTACAGGGGCGTCGCCAAGCGGTAAGGCAGCAGGTTTTGATCCTGCCATGCGTTGGTTCGAATCCAGCCGCCCCTGCCATTTTTTCTCATCGTTATCCCCGCAGATTCCGTTCCAGCATCTCCAGCAATGCACTGACCTTGGGCAACCCCTGCCGGCTTTTCAGCCACAGCAGATGGATCGCCTGCCCTTCGCTGGCCCATTGCGGCAGCACCTCCACCAGACTTCCGTCCTCCAACTGGCGCTTGACCAGCCAGGAAGGCAATTGCGCAATGCCGTAGCCTTGCTGCACCGCCATCAACAGCCCCTCGCCATCGCCCACCACGCAACTGGCGGACATCACCCGGCGCTCACTCTCGCCCGGGCGGCCGCTGGCGAAGTTCCAGGGGCTGACCCGGCCATCCACCCAGCCATAGGCAATGCACTGATGGCGCTCAAGGTCCTGGTCGGTCAGCGGCACGCCATGGCTGCGCAGGTAGTCGGGCGAGGCGCAGAACAGGTGCCATTCGCGGCCCAGGCAGCGGTGCCCCAGCGCCGCCGGCCACTGCCCCGAGCCGCCAAGGCGCACGGCGATGTCCGCACCGGCTTCAAGCGGCTCGACACCGGGATCGGAAAAGGTGATGTGCGGCTGCAAGCCCGGATGCTCCCGGGCAAAGCGCAGGACGGCGCCCAGCACCTGGGAGCGGCCGAAGGTCCCGGGCAGGTCGATGCGCACCCGCCCCCGCAGCTCGGAATTTTCCGCGTTCAGCGCCAGCTCGGCCTCTTCCAGGTCTGCCAGCACCCCGCTGCAGGTGCGGTAGAAGGCCGTGCCCGCGTCGGTCAGCGCCAGGCTGCGGGTGGTGCGCTGGAACAGCCGCGCCTGCAGGCGCCCTTCCAGCCGGGCGATGGCCTTGCTGACGGCGGAAGCCGTAAGGTTGAGCCGTTCGGCGGCGGCCTTGAAGCTGCCGCAGTCGGCCACGCAGACAAATACATCGATCCCCTTCAAGCGTTCGGAAGAAAACATCGGCGCCTCTTATTCATGAATCTGATTCCATTCACTGGGTAAAAAACATCATAAAACAGAACCAGATTCCCCAGTAAGCTGGCTGCCATTCTCAAAAACGCCGTTACAGACCGATGAGGCACGGATGCTGCGCACCCTGAAAAGCTACCCGAAAGCAATCAACCTGCTGCTGGCCGGCACCCTGGTGCTGACCCTGGCCCGGGCAATCACCCTGCCCTACCTGGTGATCTACTTGAGCAGTGCTTTCGGCCTGCAAGTGAGCGACATCGGGCTGGTGATCGGCAGCAGCATGATCCTCGGCTCGCTGCTGAGCCTCTACGGTGGTTTCCTGGTGGACCGCACGCCCAGCTACCGGCTGATCCTGGCCTGCTGCGCGCTGTTCACCCTGGGCTTCATCGGCGCCTTCAGTGCCCGCCAGCTGTGGCTGTTCTACCTGTGCCTGGTGCTGGTCAACCTGGCCTATGCGGTGATCGACATCGCGATCAAGGCCGGCTTTGCCCAGCGCCTGTCGGTGGAACAGCGCAGCGAAGCCTTCTCGATCAAATACACCCTGACCAATATCGGCTACGCCGTGGGCCCGTTCCTCGGCGCCGGGCTGGCGCGCCTGGACATCAGCCTGCCGTTCCTGATCTCCGCCGCCCTGGGCGCCGGGTTCCTGGCGATCCATATGCGCTGGGGCGACAGACAGCTGAGCGCCGCCGGCCCGACACCAGCGCCGCTATCCTTCGCGGCCCTGGGCAAACAGCTGCTACGGGATTACCGCCTGGTGTGCTTCACCCTGGGCGGCCTGCTCAGCGCCGTGGTCTTTGGCCAGTTCTCGGCGTACCTGTCGCAGTACCTGGTGGTCACCACCTCGGCCGAGGCCACCTACCGCATCATCAGCACCTTGGTGGCGACCAATGCGCTGCTGGTGATCGCCCTGCAATACGCCATCGGCCGCAGGATTACCCAGCGCCACCTGAGCCGCTGGCTGGCACTGGGGCTGGGCCTGTTCCTGCTGGGGGTCAGCGGCTTCGGCCTGGCCACCAGCCTGGCGCTGTGGGTGCTGTCGATGGTGGTGTTCACCCTGGGGGAAATCATCGTGTTTCCCGCCGAGTACATGTTCATCGACCTGATCGCCCCCGAACACCTGCGAGGCCTGTATTACGGCGCGCAGAACCTCTCCAACCTCGGCGGCGCACTGGGCCCGATACTCTGCGGCATGCTCCTGGCCAGCCACCCGGCGCACTGGATCTTCTACATGCTGGGAGCGTTCATAGTCGCCGGCGGGCTGTTCTACTGGCTGGGCGCGGCCAACCTGGAACAGGCCAGGAGCAGGACCGGCGCGTGATCATTGATGCCCAGGCGCGCGGCAATCTGCGCCTGGGCTGCCCGACAGGGGGGCGAGGCCGCCAGTGGCGGCACATTGCTCATGCACAGCAGATGCTCAAAGGCGATACCGGCCTCGCGGGCTGGCCCGGCATGCGGCGACACTCCATGAGTGATGACCTTGTGGAACTTGCCGGCCTGAAGGCGTGCCAGGCATGTTCGAGCGGCCCCTCAGCGACTCTTGCGGCTCAGCCAGGCGCCCCAGAACAGGCTGCTGAAGAAACGTGTTCCCGCGCTGAAACCGCCCTCTTCGAGCAACCGTTGCACCGCCGCCTCGGAATGGGGCGGGTCGGCGCCCTGAAGGATTTTCCCCAGCTTGGCTTGTACCTCATCCGCCGTCGCGCCCTGCTGGCGCCAGCGTTGCCCCCAGGCCGCCAGCAGCAGGGGCTGGCTGGCGTAGGCGTAGTGATTGCCGGCGACGATCAGCGGCGCGCCGGGTTTGAGGCGCCGGGCGATGGCCCGCAGCAATTGCCGCTTGGCTTCATCACCGGGCAGATGGTGCAGCACGCCGATCAGCGTGGCCCCGTCGAAGGGTTCGTCCGCCGCCAGTTCGTCCACCGTGGCCAGACGCACTTCGGTCCTCTCCAGCAAACCCTGCGCCTGCAACTGCTGGCGCGCTGTCTCCAGCATCGGTGCCGAGGGGTCTACAGCGGTAAAGCGCCAGCCCGGTTCCAGGGAAGCCATGGCGATAATCTCCTGGGCCGTGCCACCGGCCCCACGGCCAGGATGTGGGCCGCACGCCCCTCACCCAGGCTGGCCGCCAACATGCAGGCGGCAAGGTCATGGCAGGCGTCGTAGCCCGCCAGGGCGATACGGCTCTGGCGGGCGTATTCGTCGGCCCGCGAGCGGTCGAATTTTTCAGCCGGGTTTACCGAGGATGAGGTCATGGCAGGGCTCCATTCAAAGGATCGGGACAGGCTAGGCCCTGCGGTTTGATAATTAAAATTCATTGCTTTTATTCATTGCATTCCCACCTGGAATAGCACCTCCCCTGCTTCAAAAAAAAGGGGCGATCGACGATCGCCCCCAAGCCTTGCTACCACGAGAGAACCTACAGCGTCAGTTGCCCGCGCTCCTCGTCGGTCAAACGCGCCCGGGCCTGGTCGCTCAAGGGCCCGGCGCCCAGCACCTGCACCGGGCTGTCGGGGTTGTAGCCCGGGGCGCGGCTGGCGTCTTCACGGGGGCGTTGCACCGGTTCGCTACCAAAGCCCAGCACTTCCACGGTGACGATGGACGCCCGGCCCTGCTTGGCCGCCGCCTGCTGGTTGCGGGCCGCATCTTCCGCGGCCTGGGACGCGGCGGAGCCGGCGGCGCTGGCCGAGGTCATGGCGCCGGTGTTGACCGCCGCCGTGACCGGCACCCCGCTGGACTTGCCCTGGGTCTGGATGTTCGCCGCGTTGACCACCCGCAGAGCGGCGATGTTGACGTTGCCCGAGACCCGGATCCCCGCCTCGCCGGCATCGATGGTGCCCAGGGGCGCGATCAGGTCGATGTCGCCGGCCGCCACTTCCGGTATCGGGTTGAGAGTGGCGATCCCCGCCCCGGTGCTGGGCACCGACGGGGACAGGCTGACGTTGCCCCAGTTGTCGTAGACCCGCTTGGGCGGTGTATAGACCACGGTGGTCTTGGAACCGCGGCCTGCGTTGATGTCGCCCGCCGCCGACCAGCCCATGATCGAGCCGCCGAAGGTGGTCATGATCCGGCTCTGGCCCAGCAGGATGCTGCCCAGGGAGTACAGCTGGATGTCCCCCGCGCCCTGGGTGATGATCCCCGCCGAGGCCGGTGGCGCCGTGCCCTCGATGCCGAAGGTCTGGTTGCCGCCGGGGGTCAGCATCTGGATGTTGCCGCCAAAGTCGGTGTGCACCCCGGCACCGCCGAACAGGGTGATATCGCCCTGGTAGGTGATCGGGTTGCCCGCCACGTCGGTGCTCGGGAACAGCCCGGCAATCGCCGCCCGGCCCCGGGCATAGCTGCCCTGGCGCATGCCGCCTTCCTCGGTGTACTCGCGGCCGGCGGCCTTGAGCTCGGCAAAATACACATTCCGGGCAAACACCCGCTGTTGTTCCGCGGGCAGGGCCGCGTAATAGGCCCGGGCCTGGGCGCTGTCGCCGACAAAGCCGAAGCGCTCGGCCAGCCAGTCCAGCAGTTCGCCCTCGTAGGTCTTGGCCACCCGGGCGCCCGACAGGCTTTCGCCCGGCTGGGCGAGGTTGGCCGGGTCCAGGTAAGCCTCGACGAAGCGCCGGTAGTCCGGGCCGTTGGGGCCGAACCCGGCCTGCATCACGATGCTCGCCCCAGGCCGGCGGTCCCCCGGCGCCACGGCGCCGATGCTGGTGACGCTGACCTTGTCCTCCATGAGGATGTTGCGCCCCGCGGTCAGTTCCAGGGTGCCGGGGCCGGCGACGTTGAAGTTGCTGTAGAGGATGTCGCGCCCGGCGCTGACGACGGAGATGTCGCTGGGGTTGTTGTGCACGAACAGGTTGCCCTGGGAGGTCGAGCCATTGACCGGGTCCTCGACGCCGAAGGTCCGGCCACTGCTGACGATATCGCGCCCGGCCATCATCCACACCGGGCGGCTGCCCTCGTACCAGGTCTGCCCCGAGTGCAACTGGGAGGCCGCCTGGCCGAAGGTGATGATCCGGCCGCTGTTGACCCCCATCAGGTCGCCGTTCACCGCATAGAAACGCGCCGGATCGGCCGGGCCGGCAACCAGCCCGGAGACGCTGCCGGAACCGAAGGCGAACAACGGCAGGATCGAGCCGATGACCGGGTTGCCGTTGACCGACAGGTTGCTGGCCACCACTTCACCCTCGATGCTGCCGATAAATGCCGGACGCCAGGGCGTGGCCACCGAAGCGGCCGCGGCGCCCGACTGGCTGACGGTGAAACCGCCCGCGTAGATCGAGTCCTGGGCCAGGAACTGCAACTGCCCTGCGGCGCCCGGCGCCAGGAACAGCGGCACCCGGTAGTTGAGGTCGCCGACTTGCGCGCTGGCGGCCTTGCCATAGTAAAGGCTGCCGCTGGCTGCCACGGCCCTGAGGATCGACGGATAGACCACCGCCAGATCGGTGCTGCCAGGGCTGGTGAGCGGGGTCAGGTTGCCGCCCAGGGACATCAGGTCGATGGCGGTACGCTCGGTCCACAGGGTGAACCAGCTCCGGCCGCTGCCTTGCTGGCTGCCACGGCTGAAGAGCGCGGTGTTGAACTGGCGGACCCGGCCCGGGTCCTCGACGTTCTGCACCACCAGGTCGCCGCGGCTCTGCAGGTTGAAGGTGGCATCGCCGGGCACCAGGGTCAGGCCGCCCTGGGCCAGGCCACGGGTGGCGCGCAACGGGTCGAAGGCCCGGGCTTCGCTGGGGTTGTGGTCAACGGCGGTGCCGCCATAGTGCAGGTCGATGCTGCCCAGGGAGGCACTCTGCAAATGGCTGCTGCCACGCAGGTTGACCACGACCCCGTTGCGATGCTCGATGACCAGGTTGCTGGCCGGGTTCAAGGCGCCCGCAATGTTCACCCGCAGGTCGCCACCGCCGGTCAGTTGCAGGCTGCCATCGCTGGCGACCCGGCCGGTACTGCCCACGGCCAGCACCAGCCCCTGGCTGCGGGGCGCCACGGTGGAGGCGCCGGCGCTGTCCGTCAGGCGCTGGAGGATGCCCGCGTCACCGCCGACATTCAGCTCCAGGTTGCCGCCGCCCAGGGTGCCGAACCCGGTAAAGCCCAGCATCCGGTCGGCGCTGCCGTTGGCCGCATAGGTGCCGAAGTTGATCCACCAGGCACCGGGTTGCGCCGAACCGCCGGTGGCGACATCGCCGCTGCCCTGGCGCCACAGCCAGTTGCCCACTTCGGCCGAGTCCTGGCCGTTGTCCTTGGGGTTGGGCCAGGCACGGCTGTCGTTGGCGGTACTGCTGATATTGCCGGTCAGGTCGCCACCGGCACTGACCCGCAGGTTGCCCCCCGCCTCCGGGTACCAGGCGCGGTACAGGCTGGTGCCGCTGCCATTGACGAACTGCTCGAAGTAACTGCCCGGGTCATTGAGCACCGTGGCTCCCGTTCCCAGGGCCCGTGGCTGGTTGTAGGGATCGCCGGCCGTCGTCGCCGTGGAGGAAGTACCGGCGGTATAGACCCCGTACAGCGAGTCCATGCTCAGGTTGCCGGCGCTGAGCAGTTCAAGGTCGCCGGTGCCGGTGCGGATCACGCTGAAGCGGCTGCTGGACGGCGTTGCGCCATAGGTCTTGCTGTCCAGGGCCATGCAGAAGGCGGGCGACTCTTCACAGAAGGCCGCGACGGACGACTGCCCCAGGTCCAGCAGGAGTTGCTCATCGATCGGATCGCCGGCCTTGACCACCACCCCGGCGCCCGCCAGCTCGTCCACCGCCAGCTGGGTCCAGGCGTAGCTGGCCTTGATCGCGCAATAGGCCGGGCTGTCGGCACAGAACTGCTCGATCGAGGTCTGCCCCAGATCCACCAGCAGTTGTTCGTCGATCGGATCACCGGCCTTGACCACTATCCCTACGCCGGCCAGGTCATCCACCGCCACCTGGGTCCAGGTCCGCACCACCTGGCTGGGCAGTTCCTTGGCGAACATCCCGTAATGGCTGTCCGCCAGATGCAAGTCACCGCTGCGTGGGTTGGCCTGCACGATGCGGCTGTCGGCTGCGCTGGTATCGGCCCCGGCCACCAGGCGCAGGGACCAGGATTGCGAGCCTTCGGCAAGCATCGGCGCAATGGCCCAGAGCTTGCCCTGGCGCCCGACGTCTTCGGGCCGCAACTGCACCGAGTCGACGCCGCTCGGCAGCTTGACGTTGGTGCCGGCCGGGATCAGCCCGCCCTTGGGCAGGGCCTTACTGCCGTCGAGCATGACGATGTTGTTGTTCACATTGGCCAGGTGTACTTGCGGCAGCGGCACGCCCTTGGGCCAGGTCATGGACCGCAGCTGGGTGCCCTGGGTCAACAGCGTCCCGGCCTCCAGACGGGTGCCGGCGACCAGGGTCCGGGGCTCGCCGAGCAGGGTGCCGGCGGCGAACAGCAGGTTGCCCGAGGCATCGCGAATCGCCGCCGCCAGTACCGTACCCGCCGGCAGTACCAGGGTCTGGTCCAGGGTCGCCGTGACCGGCAGGCGCGTGCCCGCGGCCACGGTCAGCCCCTTGATCGGCAGGTCGTAGTTGAGGGTGCTGCCCGCCGGGAAGGCGGTGCCGTCGGCGATGGTCACGCCGTTGCCCGGCACGATGATAGTGCCGCCGGTGAAGTCCACGCCCGGCAGCAGCACCCAGCCCTTGTCGTCCACGGTGGCAGGCGGCGGCGCGAAGCCGTCGTTGATGCTGCCATAGACATTCAGGTCGCCCCCGGCGCGCAGGGTCAGGCTGCCGACCTCGCCGGAACCGTAGACCGAGGTCTTCTGGCTGTGGGGGTTGAGGCTGGCATAGCGATAGCCCGACAGGTCCAGGTCGCCCTGCACCACCAGGTCGCCGTCTGCGCTCTTGCTGACGATCTCGACCCCGGGCCGCAGATGGAAGGCGTCGGCATAGCCGGCGTTGTTCAGGCCGGCCAGCTTTTTCTGCAGCAGGTCGCTGTTTTGCAGGGCCGCGTTGATAAAGGCCGTGCTCTGGGCATGCTTGGCATCCAGGTAGGCCTGGGTGATTTCCTGGTAAGGGCGGCCGCTGGCGGTGGCGTCGGTTTTTTCCGGAGCATCGTCGTAGCGCAGCATGCCGTTGACCGCAATCGAGCGCGCGCCCTGGATATCCAGCGGGCCGCGGGCATCGATGTCGATGTCGTTGCTGCTCTGGTCCGCCTGGACGAGGCGCGGCGCGTTCAGCTCCAGGGTGCCGCGGCTGCGACCGTCGTTCTGCCCCGCCGCGCTGCCCACAGCAACGTCGGTGCCGTGGCGCAGGTCGATGCGCGCACCGTCGGCCAGGGTCAGGCGGCCCTGGCCCGAGCTGAGCACCACGCTGGCGCGGTTCGGTGAGTCGATGATCTTGCCGTAGCTGTCCACCCGCAGCTTGCTGCCGTGGGCATCGAGCACCGCGCTGCCGTCCAGAGTCAGGCCCTTGCCGGCCGCCAGGTTGATACTGCCGACCCGTTCGCCGCTGGCGTCCACTCGCCCGGTAACCCGCAGGCTGCCGTTGTCCACCGAGACGTTGACGGTGCTGGCCCTGACCCCGTCGCCGATGGTCAGGTCGCCCTGCTTGAGCTGGAAGCTGCGTGCGCCAAAGACCTGGCCCTGGTTCAGGCGCTGGTTGAGGGCGGCGAACTGCTCGTCCAGGGTGCCGCTGCTGCCCAGGTGCTGGGCCTGGATTTCCACCGTGGCGCCGAGGAACGGCACCAGGGTGCCGCCGGCATCGTAGTAGCCGCTGCTGCCGCCAAGGACCTTGCCCGCCAGGTCTACCCGGCCGGCCACACTGTCCAGCGCCACCGCCCGCAGTTTGCCGGCCTGGTTGTGGGTGGCCGAAAGGTCGATGGTCGAGCCCGTGGCCTGCAGCACATTGCCGGTAGCACTCTGCAGCAGCACTTCGCCGCCGGCGCCGTATTTGCTCAGGTCATTGAAGGCGATGGTGCGGCCGGCCACATCGATCAGCGCCGCATCGGTCAGGCTGACATCACCCCGGGCCCCCAGGGTCACCTTGCCGCTGGGCAGCACCACGGCACTGGCCAGGCGGATGCTGTCGCCCTGCAGAGACAGTTCCGCGCCCTGGCCATTGGCCTGGCCACGAGGGCCGGCCGAGGCGCCGATATCCATGGCGCCGCCAGCAGTGATGCGGTTCACCGAGCCGGCCTCGCCGGTCATCAGTGGGGTGAGGATATTCAGGTTGCCGCCGCTGTAGGCAAACCCCTTGAGCGGATCGAAGGCGCCCTGGCTCTGGTAGACCGACAGGCTGCCCTTGTGGTTGGCGGTAATGCGCTGGCTGGCATTGAGGTCGACGTTGGCAAAACCCAGGGCCAGGCGGTCGAAACTCTTGGTGGTGCTGGGCTGGGCAAAGGCCCCGTAGCCGAACTCGATGCGTTCGGCATTGATTTGCAGGCGGCCGCTGCCGGTTCCGGCACCGCCGGCCACCACCGCGCCTGCCGGGGTCTCGGAACCCTGCCAGATCAGGTTGGCGGTGTGGATGCTGGCCACATCATTGGCGCCCCCGGCACCGTAGATCGCCGGGGTGGAGAGCATCAGGTTGCTCAGCAGCGACTTGCCGGTCGCCGGGTCGTAGGTGTCCAGGCTGGCGCTGCCGTAGAAGTTGAAGCCGTCCCGGGCCGAGAGCTGCAAGGTCTCCAGGGCCGGGGCGCCGAACTGGGTATCGCCGCGCAGCAGGCGGTCGAGCAGTTGCTGGGTCAGGGTCATGCCGCTGGGCAGGCGATTGCCCGCCGCCGCTGCCGCCAGCGCCTCCGGGCTGCCGACGTTGATGTTGTTCAGGCCCAGGTTCAGGTGGCGGGTGCCGTAGCGCACCTGGTCACCCAGCTCGAAGGCGTTGTCGGTCAGGGCAACGAGGCTGCCATCGGAATACAGTGCGGTCTGCCCGCTGCACGGCGCGCTGGCGCACACCCCGAGCCGGATGCCGCCGCTGGTCTGTCCGCCGGCCTGGGCCTTGCTGATCACGTTGAGCAGGCCGTTGGACACCGCCAGCATATTGGCCACCTGGTAGGTGAAACCGTCACGGGCGTCATAGCTGGCCTTGCCTCGGCCCAGGGTATTGATCGACGCGCCCTGCTCCAGGACGATCTCGCCGGTGTTGCTCACCAGGAACACTTCCGGCGCGGCCAGGGTGGCGCCCTCGCGCAAGGTGATCGAGCCCTTGGGCGTGTTCACGCCTTCGGCCACGGTGATGTAGTTGCCGCCCTGGCCGTACTTGACCAGCGTCAGGCCGCCCAGCATCAGGCGCGCTGCGCCCATGGCGTTGAGGCTGTCGGCATCCAGGGTAACGCCGTTGAAACCCTGGGTGGCCGACTTGCCGGCCGCCACCACTTCGATGTTGCCACTGCCCATGTTCAACACCGCGACGGTGCCGCCATAGCCCCCCGCAGCGGCATCGAAACGGCCAATGCCCTTGAACGAGAAGGCATCCGCACCGGCCCCCGGCTCCAGGGCCAGCTTCAGGGTCTTGGCGTCCACCGGCAGCATCGGCCGTGGCACCCCGAGCTTGGCGGCATCGGCCCGGGCGAACTGGGCATAGCCGGTTTCGTTGTACTGGGAATAGCGGCGCAGGGTGTCGGCCGAGGTCAGGATCAACTGGCTGGCGACGCTGTTGCTGATCCCGGTATGGGCAATCGACAGGCGCCCGGCGGTGGACCAGGAGCCATTGCGCAACGGCTGGGTCGCGCCTTCGGTGCCGAGCCCGGCCAGGCCGTTGATCTCGACGCGAAAGGCCCCCGGCATCAGCGCATAGGTGGACGGCATCAGGGTGTAGGTGCCCGCCGCCAGCCCCGGAACCCCGGCGCCAATGGTGATCTGCTGGCCGATCAGCGGGTCCACCGCGCCGCCCTCCGGTGCCACCGGCGCATAGCCCGGCTGCACCCCGGGCACTATGGCGTAGATCGGGTTGCTGCCCAGGCCCGGGAGGATGAAGCTGCCGTTGGCGCCGATCTGCACCAGCGGGCTGTAGCGCGCATCGGTGGAGCCGCCGCGCCCGGAAATGAACCCGGCGCCCAGCAGTTCGCCACCACCGGACAGGTCCACGGTGGCATCGGGCTGTACCTGCACCGACTTGCCGCCCAGGATCACCCCGACGCTCAGGTCGCTGTTCTCATTCACCAGGGCGCCCTGGCCGAGGAAGGTCACGGTCTTGCCGTTGTACTTGTAGACCTGGCCATCGACGGTGCCGCCGTAAGGCAGTACCAGGCCCTTGCCGCTGACCGAAGTCAGGCTGCCGGGCAGCAGCTCGACCTTGCTCGCGCCCAGGTTGCCGATCTCGATCAGCCCCAGGGGCGCACGGACCACCCCGCCCTGCTGGATGTTGGCCGCGCCCAGCTGCAAGCGGCCGAAGGCCGAATACGGCACAGGCGCCTCGCCATGGCCGGTGCGGCCGATGGCCAGGGTGCGCGTGGGGTCGAAGTTGATGCTGGTGCCGGAAATATCGTTGAGGTAGCCGGCAATCACCCGGGCCCCGACCTCGGTACCCGGGTACAACTGCGCGGCCCGCAGGGTCATGTCGCCCTGGGTCAGCAACTGGGTGCTGATGCCCTTGGCGATCACATCGGCCCCGGCCCCGGCGAGAAAGCGCAGGTCGCCCTGGCTGGTCAGTTGCACATGGTCGAACCCGCGGCGCTCGACGCTCAGCAGGCTGTTGTCGGCCTGGCGCAACGTGCCCTTGCTGCCGAACACCACGTTGCCACGCACATCGATCAGGTTGCCGCTGGCATTGAACTGCGCCTGGGTGGCCTGTTGCGACGGCGTGCCGGTGGAGACCGGACGCACGTACTGGTCCTTGGCTTCCAGCGGCGCGAGGATGCCCGCCAGCAGCAGGTAGGGTGCCGACAGGTCGACCCGGCTATTGGCCGCGGCGCTTTCGCTGAGGTTCAGGGCACCGCTGTACAGGCGCAGGCTCTGGCCCATGTTCAGCGACACATCGCCATCGAAGCTCAACAGGCCGTTGCTCAGCAGTGCCAGGTTGTCGAAGCCGCCGGCGGTGACCTGATCCACCCCGAGACGGCCGTGGCCATACTCCAGGCTGGCGGCCGCGGCGTCGGCGCTCGCGGGCAGCGCACTGCCCTGGTGGGTCTGGCTGAGCACCAGCTCCCGGGCCTTGAGCACCCGGTCGTTGACCGCGTTCTTGATGTAGTACGGGCTTTCCAGGGCCAGCGACAAGGTGCCCCCTGCAGCGCCAGCGCCTCCGGCCCGGGCGACGAAGCTGCCGTCCAGGTACAGGCCGTTGTTGGACGCGAAGCTGATGCTGCCACCGTTGCTGGCCACCTGCACCCGGCCCTGGCCGGGAATGTCCAGGGCCGCCTGGGCGCCGGAAGCGTCGAGACGCGCACCCTCGCGCACCACCACAAACAGGTCGCTGGCCTTGGCGATACCGGTGGCCAGGTCGATCTCGCCGCCGATGGCGATCTTGCCGCCATTGCGCACCTGGCCGTAACGGCGGCCACGGTTGTCCACGGCGCTCACCGCCCGCGCCGCCACATCAATCACCGCCTGCTCGCCGACCCAGATCGAGCGCCCGTGACCGGCGGCATTGGCGGCCTCGGAACTGGCCACCGTCAGGCCGCCCAGACTGACGCTGCCGCCCCAGGCATTGAGCGTGCCGTTCAGGGTCAACTGGCCGACGCTGCGCAGGTTGATGGCCTGCCCCGGGTCGACACTGATCACCGCGCCCTGCCCCACGCTCAGCGCCGTGGTGGCCAACTGGGCGGCCGTGGAGTACTGGTTGCCGGCGCTCAGGGTCAGGCCGGCGCCACGGCGCTGGGTCAGCACGCCCCTGGTTGCATCCTGCTGGTACAGCTGCGGCAACCAGCGCTCCAGCACCGTGGCCGGGTCGCTGCCAGTGGCACTGCTGCTGGCCTGGGCCCCGAAGCGGTAGACCGGCATGTTGACCTCGACCTGCGCGCCCTCGGCCACGGTCAGCCCTTCGTTGCCGGTGATGTCGTAGGCGCCGAAGCCCTTGTTGAAGAAGTCCCCCGCCAATTGCAGGGTGCCGGCCTCGGGGGCCGGATCATGGGCGCCAATCAGCACCTTGTGCGCCTGCAGGGCCAGGGTGCCGCCACCGTTGACCCCATACCCGCGTAGCTCGCCATTGAGGTCGAGCTTGCCGTCGGCGGCCAGGGTCACGTCGCCGCCCTTGCCACCGCTGGTCTTGCCGTCATAGGCAATGCTGGCGCCGGAGCTGGCATCCACCAGGGTGCCGTTGGCCAGGTTGAGGTCGCCGCTGCTGCGCAGCGACACCTTGCCCCCGTTGATAAAGGCCAGGCCGCTGCTGTCCGAGGGGTCCAGGGCCAGGTTGTTCCAGCGCCCGCTGGCATCCAGCTTGACCCCGCTGGCTACATCGACCCGGGCCTGGGCGCCGCCGGTGGGCGCGAGGATCACATCGCCGACCACGAAGTTGCGGTTCACATCCACCTGGTTCAGCACGTTGCCGGCGTTGATGCTGCCACCGTGGGCGGTGAGGTTGGCGTTGATCTTGACCTCTGGCCCGAACAGGGTGATGTCGCCGCCATCGGCTACCTTCAGCGCGCCGTTGACCTGGACCTGCTGCCTGGCGCCGACCTTGATCGCCCCCAGCTGGAAGCCGTTGAGCTGGTCGCTGTCCAGCACCAGCTGGCCCTGGCGGTTGGCCGGCAGGGCTGTGGCGAGGTCCAGGCCGTCGGCGATCTTCTGCTGGTTGGTCTCGATCAGCACCTTGTCCACGCTGGGGCTCAGGGCGTAGCGCAGGGTGCCGCTGGTCTTGTTGTAGATCGGCGTGTAGTTGCCAATGATCAGTTGCGCGCGCTGGGCCGCGGCCTTGTGCGATTGCTGGTAGCCGTCGAGGTTGATGTTCGGCGCCTGGGTCTGGCGGTCGCCCTTGAACACTTCGCTCACCAGCTGGCCTTCGAGCACGGCGTTGCTGGTGCCGATTACCAGCTTGCCGGCGTCGCGGCCGACGCTGTAGCCGGCCTCGTAGCGGCGCTGCTGGGCGATCAGCGGGTTGTAGTAGTAATCGGTGCGGCCCCAGCGCGGGCTGCTGTCCACATAGCCCTTGTAGATGCCGGTGTAGAGCAGGTCCCCCGGCGCCCTGGAGAGCTCGTACAAGCGCCCGTCGGCGCCCTTGAGCCAGGTCTGCTGGATGTAGCCGCCCTGCACATCGACGGTGCCGCCGGAGAGGTTCAACTGGGCGCCGGACTGGGTCACCACGTCCTTGCCGGTGAAGGTCAGGGTACCGCCCTGGGCCATCCACTCGCCGATGTTGTGGCCCTGGGTGCCCAGGTAGCCGCCCACTTCCAGCAGGCCGCCGGCGGTGTACCAGCGATCGGTGGCGTAGCCGTTGGTGCCCGCCGGGACGAACACCAGCTCGCGCAGGTCGACCCAGACGTCGTTGTTGATCAACTGGCCGCTGTCGCGGTTGCCCGCCGAATCGCGCTGCTCGTTGCCCTGGACGTTGATCTTGATGTTGTTGGACTCCATCGCCACCTTGACCCCGACGGCGCCGGCCACATCGATCACCGCGCCATCGCGCACCAGGCTGCGCTGCCCGGCACTGACCGCCACCTGGCCACCGGTGGCCAGGGTGATGGAGCCGTCCTGGAAATCCACGGTGCCGCCGCTGACGATCTCCACCCGGGACTGGTCGCTGCGGTCGGCCACGCTGCTGAGGTTGTTGAACTGGCCGGTGATCAGGTTGGTCGGGGTGCCGTCGAGGTTGATCAGGCCGTTGTTGCGCTGGCTGTCCAGAGCGCTGCTGCCACTGCTGTCCAGAAGGATTGCGGTGGTGCTGCCCTGCCCCAGGGTCACGCTGCCGGTGCTGTCGCTGGCGGAGTTGAGCAAATGGATGGTGCCGCGGGTGTCCACCGAAGTGCTGGCCAGGGCCACGCCGTTCTGCGCCACCTGGTGCCCGGTGAGGGTGATGTCGCCCGTGGAGGCCATGATCAGGCCGCTGTTGCTGACCTTGCCGGCGCTGCTGCCGGCCTTCAGCGAAGTGGCAACTTCATTGCCCCGGGTGGTGGAGTGCTGGTTGCCGCTGGTGCCGACCCCGCGGCGGATGTAGAAGCTGTCGCCGGCCGCCAGGGTGGTCTGGCCCTTGGCAGTGACGATGGTGCCGGCGTTCTCCACTTCCGAGCCCAGCAGCAAGGCATAGCCGCCGGATTCGGTGGAGGTGGCCGCCGGGTGGGTCTGGATCAGCGCGCCACGCTGCACCTGGACCTTGCCCAGGGCATCGCTGAAGGTCGGCTGGGTGCCGTTGGCGTCCACATAGAGCCCGCGCTGGGTGAACTGCTCGTCGCTGATGGTGGCTGCGGCCGCCACCAGGTTGCGCACATTGACCTGGCTGGTGCCGGTAAAGATCACCCCGTTGCGGTTCATGATCATCACCGTACCGGCGCCCTTGATCTGGCCCTGGATTTCACTGGGCCGTCCATTGGGGTCGTTGACCTTGTTCAACAGCGCCCAGTTGGACTGCTGCTGGAAGTCGACGGTGGTGTTGCGCCCGACGTTGAAGGTCTCCCAGTTGAGAATGGCCTTGTCGGCGGTCTGCTCGATGGTCACCGTGGTCTTGCCGCCGGACTGGCTCTGCACCGGCCCTTTGGCATTGAGCCAACCCTGGGTCAGGCTGTTGTCGACCTTCAGCCCGCCTTCGCCGAGGCCATCGGGAATGGTGCTCACCGTGCCGAATGCGGCCTGGCGTGCGGCAGCCTGGGCCGCTTGCTGGGCGGCGATGGCGGCAACGCTGGAATTGAGGTTGCTCAGGGAGCGCTGCAACTGCTGGTTGGCGCGGGTCTGCTGGGACAGCGGCGGGATCCCCGGAACCTGGCCGTTGGTGCGCGCGGCGGTGGCGGCCTGGGACGCGCCCTTGTCGGCGAACCAGCCGGAACTGAAGGCCGTGGCGCCATGGGCACTGCCCGCCACCATCAGCAGGGCGATGGCCTGGGCCAGGGGCTTGAGCCGCAGGATCGGCAACTCGCCATCAGGGCGCAGCGCGGGGGATTTGACCGGTGGTTTGCAGCGAACCATTACTACTCATCCTTTGTTATGACGCCCACGGGAGCGCGACGCTTGTAGGGCCCAGGGCGCGCGTCACTGCTTTAGGGGATAGGCCGTTGGCGCGAGGCGCGACCGAACGGATGTCACGGAAAATTCATCTTTGGGGTGCAGGGTGTCGCCCCTGCCCCTGCGTGCCACGGCGGCAGGCAGGGGCAAGCGGCGCTGGCCGGCTAGAAAGGTCGGCCAATGGCGTTGCAGATATTGGGGTTGCCGATACTGCGCAGGCTGGCGGGCGTCACGAAGGCGTTCCGTATCGCGGCCTTCCAGATCGCCGGCAAGGGTTGCAGGTTGTTGTTGAGCAGTGCCGCATCGTTAGTGACCAGCGAACCGTACTGGCGGGCAAAGAACGCCCGCACCTGGGCGGTTTGCGTCGCATCGGCGTAGCACTGGCTGAAAATCGCGGTGCTAAAGCCCAGGATCGGATAACCGACGCTGGGAAATGGCACCACCGAGGGGTCATTGCCATCGAACGAAGCGGCGAACACCGGTACCCACCTGATGGGGTCGCTGAACGGGCCGGTCGATAGGTTCGCCGTCGGCGGGCTGATCAGGCTGATGGCGTTGACGATGTTCGCCGGTGTCGGGGCTATCCCCCCTACCCGCGCTACCTTGCTGCCATCTTCCAGCCCGGCAAGGGTGCTGGATGCGTGGCTCGAACCGATGAAGGTCACACTCCCCGGGGTTGCATTGAGCACTTCCATGATCTGGGGGCTGCCCTGCGCGCTCTTGGCGGTCTGTGGCACCGAGGCTGGATAAGCGTTGGCGAAGAACCGGGTCACCGCGAAAGGCCCGGCCGGTTCAGAGCACTTGGCATTGAGAAAACGGGTAAACAGCTCGGTGGTGCCACTGGGCCCTTGCGGGTAGACCACCGTCAGTGGTCCGTAAGTGCCTGCACCGCTCGACAGGTACTCCCAACGGTCCAGCCGGCCCGAGAAGATCCCGCACACGTCATTGACGCTCAGGTCCAGGTTGCCAATGCCGGCCTTGTTGAAGCGGATCGCCACCGCCGTGGCGGCGACGGGCACCTGGATCAACGGCCCCCAGCTCGCGCCATGGGCCATGGAGTAGCCGTCGAGCTCGCTGCCTCTCAACTTCGATTCAGTGGCCACCCAGTGCACGTTCCGGGCAGGGGCGCCCGGAATCAGGCGGTTGTAGTCGTTGTTCAGAAAGGCTTCCTTGTCCCCGAGATCAGAGCCGATGTAGGGCGCAAAACCCGCCGTCAGTACGCCGGGCGCCAGGTAGTACGACTGCGGCAGCGTCGACCCGCCACCGTTGATATCCGCCAGGGCCAACTGGGCACATAGGGCGCTGCCCACCAGTGACGTGGCTAACCAATGCATTTTGAACATGACATGACTCCTGTCGTATCAGGACGGGCGAGCACTCGTGCCGGACCGTTGTGCCGAGCATGAAAAAAATCAGCAACGGTCGAAACCGTTGCTGATCCGGGTGCTGCAGGTATCGGACGCGAAAGTTACAGCGGACGGCCGATGGCGTTGCAGACGCTGGCGTTACCGATGCTCAGGCCGCTGGAGGCAGTGACGAACGAGTCACGTACTGCGGTTTTCCAGGCAGCTGGCAGAGGCACGAAGCGGTTGTTGTTGATGGCGGTGTCGTTGTTCACCAGGGCACCGTAGTGACGGCTGAAGAAAGCCCGTACTTGCGAAGTCTGGTTAGCGTCGGCGTAGCACTGGCTGAAGATCAGGTTGGTGAAGCCCAGGATTGGGTAACCGCTGGTTGGGTACAGGCGCAGGCTCTTGTCGCTTGGGTTGGCGTCGATGTTGGCCTGGGAAGTGAAGACAGGAACCCACAGGTTCTGGTCGCCACGAACAGTGGTATCAGGCACGGCAACCGCGGCGATAGCCGAGGAAACGTTGGCAGGCGCCGGGGAAACGCCAGCCACCTTGGCCACCTTGGTAGCGTCGTCCAGGCCGGCCAGGGTCGGCGCGGCGTAGTCCGGGCTCATGTAGGTGATGCGACCGTCGCCAGCGTTCAGCGCGTCCATGACGCCTTGGCTGGTAACAGCGGCAACCGCACCGGCAGGCAGGCCGCCCGAGTAGCTGGAAGCGAAGTTGGTGGTCACGGCGAAGGTGCCGGTCTCGGCGCACTTGGCGTTCAGGAAGCGGGTGAACAGCTCGGTGGTGCCGCTGCTTTCATTGCGGTAAACCACGGTGATGGCGCCGGTACGGCCCGAAGTCGGAAGCTGCTCCCACTTGGAAACGCGCCCCGAGAACACGCCGCACAGGTCATTGACGCTCAGGTCAACGGCGGTGGAACCCGCCTTGTTGAATGGAACGGCAACCGAAGTGGCCACCGAAGGCACCTGGATCAGCTTGCCCCAGGCCGCTTGGTGATTGTCTTCATAACCTTTGAGCTCTGCTGCGCTGAGCTTGGAATCGCTACCGGCCCAGTGCACGTTCTTGCCGGTGGTGCCGGCCACGAACTTGGTGTAGTCGTTGTTCAGGAAGGCAGCCTTGCCGTTGCCGCTGCCTACGCCGATGTAGGGAGCGAAGCCGGCGGTCAGTACGCCAGCGGTCTGGTACAGCGGTTGTGGCAGGGTTGCGCCACCGCCGTTGATATCAGCCATTGCAGCCTGTGCCGAGCACAGGGCAGCCAGGGTCAGGGATGCCGCGAGAACGTTGCGCTTAAACATGAAGAATCTCCTTTCGTCGTGTTCGTACGTTGGGTGAATAGCTCTTGCATGACGCCATGGCACTCGGGCCAGAAGCCTTGATCCAGACGGCTTGATGGGTGAGGCCATGGGGAGAGAAGTTCGCAGTTTCCGGTGACAGATAAAGGAAAAAACCTCGGGAGAAAGCGGCTGTTTTTGCAAAAGATTCTCGGGTGTTTGTCGGAGGTTTTCGCGCCTTTCCCGGGAAAATGACCGCCAGGTTGCCGGGGCTGGAAGCGGCATTGCCCTGCAAGCGCCGAGGGGGCTGGCCACCGGGTCTGAACATGACAGAACGAGGAACCCGAGGTTGGCGGCTTGCCCGGTCGGGAGTGAGGCACGCGGCGCGAAATTTTATGGCTGCCCTGCCCTGTGCTTCGCACCACCGCTTCGCTCTCGTAGGAGCCGGCTTGCCGGCGAAGAGGCCCGCCAGCCCTGCATCGCCGCTGCCGACGCCTTCACTGGCAAGCCAGCTCCTACGGACCGGGCCGGACGGGGTCAGGTCAGGTCGGGTCGTGCGGTTCAGGTGACCAGCTGGTTGATCTCGATGATCGGCAGCAGTACCGCCATCACGATCACCAGCACCACACCGCCCATCACCACGATCATCAAGGGTTCGAGCAAGGCGGTCATGCCCATGGCCCGGCGCTCGATATCCCGCGACAGGGTCTGCGCCGCCCGTTCCAGCATCGGCGGCAAGGCGCCAGTCTTCTCGCCGCTGGCGATCAGGTGGATCAGCACCGGCGGAAAGACTTTTTCCACCCGCAGCGCCGCCGCCAGGTTGGCGCCTTCGCGCACCTTGGCCGTGGCCTCGATCACGCTCTGGCTCAGGCGGTCGTTGGACAGGGTCTGGCGCGCCGCTTCCAGGGCCCGCAACAAAGGCACCCCGGCGCTGCCGAGGATCGCCAGGGTCGAGGCAAAACGCGCGGTGTTCAGCCCCAGGACAAAGCGCCCGATCAGCGGCAGGCGCAGGATCCGGCTGTGCCAGTTCAAGCGCGCCCGGGGGTTGCGCAGGTACACCCGCCAGCCCCAGAACCCGGCGACCATGGAGGCAAAGCACAGGCCGCCCCAGGCACGGATGAAATCACTGGCATTGAGCATGGCCAGGGTCAGCCCCGGCAGGTCCTGGCGCGCCTGGGAGAAGGCACTGACCACCTGAGGCACCACATAGCTGAGCAGGAAGATCACGATGCCGATGGACACCAGCCCCACCACCCCCGGGTAGATAAAGGCGGTGAGGATCTTGCCCCGCAGGCCGTTGCGCTCTTCGATGTAGTCCGCCAGCCGCTCCATGACCTGGGCCAGGTCGCCGGACTCTTCGCCGGCGGCGATCAGCGCCCGGTAGATCTCCGGAAAATCCCTGGGCCGCGCCGCCAGGGCCTCGGCCAGGCGCATGCCGCTGCGCACATCCGCGCGCACCGCGCTCAGGGTCTGGGCGATGTGCTTGCGCTCGGCCTGCTCCACCGTGGCGCTCAGCGCGGCCTCCAGCGGCAGGCTGGCCCCCAGCAGGCTGGCCAGCTGGCGGGTGGCCCAGGCCAGGTCGTTGTCCGAGAGCCTGGGGCGCAGCAGCCCCCCTGCTCCGCCGTCGCCGCCGTTGCCATCGAGCTGCACCAGCAAGGCGGTCAGGCCGCGGCTGCGCAGGCTGGCGAAGGCCGCACCCTGGCTGTCGGCTTCCAGGTGCCCGGATTCGATCTTGCCGAGGGCGTCGGCGGCTTCATAGCGATAGCGATTCATCAGGCGTCCCGTGTCACACGCAGGATTTCTTCCGGCGCGGTGGCGCCGCTGCGCACCCAGCGTTCACCGTCCTCGCGCATGCTGAACATCCCGGCCCGGCGCGCGGCGGCACGCAGGGCCTGCTCCTCGGCGCCCTGGTGGATCAGGCTGCGCACATCGTCATCGATGCAGAACAGCTCATGGATCCCGGTTCGCCCGCTGTAGCCGATGTGGTTGCAGGCCGGGCAGCCCACCGGGCGCCAGGTGCCGGGGTTGGCCGGGTCCTGCTCCTTGCACTGGCTGCACAGGCGCCGCACCAGGCGCTGGGCCAGCACCCCGAGCATCGACGAGGCCAGGAGAAACGGCTCCACCCCCATGTCGATCAGGCGGTTGACCGCCGATACCGCGTCGTTGGTGTGCAGGGTCGCCAGCACCAGGTGCCCGGTGAGCGAGGCCTGGACCGCGATCTGCGCGGTCTCCAGGTCGCGGATCTCGCCGATCATGATGATGTCCGGGTCCTGGCGCAGGATCGCCCGCAGGGCCAGGGCGAAGGTCATGTCGATCTTGGCGTTGACCTGGATCTGGCTGATGCCCGGCAGGTCGTATTCCACCGGGTCCTCGACGGTGAGGATATTGCTGGTGCTGGCATCCAGCCGGGCCAGGGCCGCGTAGAGGCTGGTGGTCTTGCCGCTGCCGGTGGGCCCGGTGACCAGGACGATGCCGTGGGGCTGGCGGATCAGGGTATCCAGGCGCGCCAGCAGGTCCGGGTCCATGCCCAGGGTCTCCAGTTGCAGGCGCCCGGCCTGCTTGTCCAGCAGGCGCATCACCACCCGCTCGCCATGCCCGGTGGGCACCGTGGACACACGGATATCGATGGGCCGCCCGGCCACCCGCAGGGCGATGCGCCCGTCCTGGGGCAGGCGTTTTTCGGCGATGTCCAGCTGGGCCATGATCTTGATCCGCGACACCAGCGCGCCGTGCAGCGCCTTGCGTGGCGACACCACGTCGCGCAGGGTGCCGTCGACCCGGTAGCGCACCACCGAATAGGTCTCGAAGGGTTCGATATGGATATCGCTGGCCTCGTCCCGCGCGGCCTGGGTGAGCAAGGCGTTGATCATGCGGATTACCGGGGCGCCGTCCTGGGTGTCCAGCAGGTCGGTGATTTCCGGCATGTCCTGCATCAGGCGGTCCAGGTCCACCTCGTTCTCCGCCGCCCCGACCACCGCTGCTGCGCTGCCGGTGTCGGCGTAGGCGGTGGCCAGCAGGCCGTCGAGTTCCTCGTCGCGAATCCGCTCCAGGCGCGCCGGGCCGAACTGGCGGCGGGCTTCGCTGATGGACCAGCCAGGCGTCGAGGGGCACACCAGCAGCACCGCGCCCTGCTCGGTGTGGCGCAGGAGGATGCGCTGGGACTTGGCCCAGGCGTAGGGCAACTGGGTGGTCATGGCTGTGGCTCCTTGTGGGGTGCGGCGCCATTGCGTGGGCTGCCACGGTGAAACCCGCGATGCCCGACGGCCTGGAAATGAATGGGGGCATCCCCCATAAGGCGCCGGCTTGCCAGCGCAGGCGCCAGCAAGATCAGCGCCCGATCCACGGGCCTCATCGCCGGCAAGCCGGTGCCTACGAAGGGCTTGGCAGCCCGGATTTGGGACCCCTTTGCCCCGTTCATTGCACCGGCACCGCGCGAATCGGCGCCCGCGGCGTCTGCGGTACGCCCTGCAGGGACACCGGCACTGCCCCGGGGATCGCCTTGCTCGCCGCCGGCAGTTGCGGCGCCTGGATATCCGGCATCACCCAACTGCGCTCCGGCTGCAACTGGCCCTGTACCCGGCGCATGAAGTCATAGCGATTGAGGGTAATGCTGCGCCCCGCGCCACTGTCGCGAATGATGTAGGGCCGCAGGAACACCATCAGGTTGGTCTTGGTCACGCTGCGCTTGTCGTTGCGAAACAGCACCCCGAGCCCGGGGATGTTCGACAGCCACGGCACTGCGTCGTTGCTCTGGCTGTAGCCGTCCTGCAGCAGGCCGCCGAGCACCATGATCTGCCCGTCATCCAGCAGGATGCTGGTGTCGATCGCCCGCTTGTTGGTCACGGTGCCGGCGTCCACCGAAGCCCGCTGGTCGACGCTGCTGACCTCCTGGTAGATATCCAGCTTCACCGTGCCGCCTTCGGAGATCTGCGGCCGCACATTGAGCTTCAGGCCCACTTCTTCACGCTGCACGGTCTGGAACGGGTTGTTGCTGGTGCCGCCACCGCCGGTCACATAGCTGCCGGTGACAAAGGGAATGGTCTGGCCGACGAAGATGCTCGCCGCCTCGTTGTCCAGGGTCAACAGGTTGGGCGTCGACAACACGTTGGTGCCGCCCTTGCTCTTCAATGCCCGGGCCAGGACCTTGAGGTCCAGCACCTTGCCGATCCCCGGGATGTCCACCGTGCCGTTGACCACGCCGACGTTCAGGCCCTTGGGCAACACGTCGATGCTGGTCTTGCTCGCCGGCGTGCCCACCAGCCCGCTGCCGCCGAGGTTGACCCCGCCAAAGCCGCCGCGCCCGGCGAGATTGCCGGCCTGCCACTGCACGCCGAACTCGCTGGCATCGTCTTCGCTGACTTCGACGATCAGGCTCTCGATCACCACCTGGGCGCGACGCTGGTCGAGCTGGTCGATGACCTCCCGCAGGTTGCGGTACAGCGGGTCCGGCGCCGAGATCAGCAAGGTGTTGGTGGTGGCATCGGCCTGGATGGTCACGCCACCGGCACTGAAGGCGGTGTTCTGGTCATTCTGCTGGCCCGTGCCGCCCTGGCCGGCGCTGCTGCCCTGGCCGTAGGCACCACTGCCGCTGCTGCTGTTGTTGAGGTTGCCACTGGCGGTGGGCGTGCCGCTGCTGTTCTGGCTCGCTCCCTGGGCGCCCTGGCTGTTGCCGCCCATGCCGCTGAGCATGGCCCGGGCGCCGTCGCTGCCGGCGCTGTCGCTTTCCCCGGTGAGCAGCCCGCGTAGGGCCTGGGCCAGCTTGCCGGCCTGGGCGTTGCGCAGGTACACCACGTGCAGGTTGCTGGGGTTGCTCTGGGCGTTGTCCAGTTTGTAGATCAGGTTGCGCGCCAGTTCGGTGCGCTCCGGGCTGCCGGCGCGGATGATGATGGAGTTGGAGCGCGGGTCGCCGATCACGCTGATCTTCTGGGTCTGGTCGGCGCCCTGGGTTTCCAGCAGTTCGGCGACCATGGTGGCGATGTCCACGGCGATGCCGTTCTGCACCGCCACCACATCGGTGTCGATGGCGCTCGGGGTGTCGATGCCGTTGATGATCTGCGCCACCCGCTGCAGGTTCTCCGCGTAGTCGGTGACCACGATGGTGTTGTTGCCCGGGTAGGCATTGATCGGGTTGTTCGGCGAGACGATGGGCCGCAGCACCGGAATCAGGTTCACCGCATTTTCATATTGCAGGCGGAAGGTGCGGGTCAGCATGCCGTTGCCCGCCGGCTTGTCGGCGCTGTAGATCGGCCCGCCCAGCAGCTTGGCGTCGGCTTCGGGCACCACCTGGGCCACCCCGCCCACGTCCACCACGGAGAAACCCTGCATGCGCAGGGCCGCCAGCAGCATGTCGTAGGCCTGGTGCGCCGGCACCTGGCCTTCGCTGACCAGGGTCAGGTTGCCCTTGACCCGTGGGTCCACCAGGAACTGCTGGCCGGTGGAACGGGACAGCGCGCGCACCACCGCCTGGATATCGGCGTCGACGAAGTTCAACTGCACCGGCTGATCCCCCAGAGGATTGCGCGGCACGCTGGTGCTGCGCGACGTGCCCTGGGCGCGGCTGCTGCTGGTCACCGGGTGCAGGACTTTCGGCCGTTGCGCCTGTTGCGCCTGCAAGCGCTCGCGGTCCGCCAGCAGATCGCCGCTGCGCCGGGTGTCGGCCAGGGGCTGGCCCAGCTCGCTGTCCACCAGCAAGGGCGGCGGCGTGGTGGAGGTGGTGTTGCTGCAAGCCCCCAGCGCCAGCAGCAGAAAAGGTGCGGCCTTGCGACACTGGCGCACGTAGTTGGAACCTGACCACTTCATGAAGCTTCCTTAGCGCCCTGCGCCTGATCCATGCGAACGGTCCCGGACAGTGTGCCTGCCGAGTCTTGGGCGGCGGCCGCGTCTGCGCGTTGCAGACGAGCCTCCACCACCTGCAGTGAAAACTGCCGGGGAGCCCCCAGCAGCCAGCCGACCACGGCATCCGCCGGGGCCTGCTCAAAGGTCAACCGCCAGCTCTCGGGGCCGGCTTGATCCGCGTGTTGCAACTGGTAGCGGCCCTGGAGCCCGGCCGCATCCAGGGCCTGGCGCAGGGCCTGTTCCAGGCTTTCGCCCGGGGCATTGCGAGGGCCCGCCGCGACCTCGTGCAGCAGCACTTCCAGGGCCTCGGCCTGGGAGCGCAGCTTGGGTGTCTCGGCTTGCCAGTAGTCGATCTTCTTCAGCGGCGGCTGGATCAGCAGCAACCACAGCAACAGCCCCAGCAACCCCAGGGCAGTGGCCCCCAGCAAGCGCTTTTCCCGCAGGGCCAGGCCGTTCCAGTGGCCCAGGGCCTGGGCCCGCAGGCGCGACCAGCGCGCCCGATACGGCGCCAGCATGGCCTTATTCATTGTCTTCTCCCGTTGCCTCGGCTGTGCTCTCTTCGGCTGGAGCCTGCCCCGGGGCCAGGCTCCAGCCATTGCCCTGGGCCTGGACGCTGTAGCCGGCCTGGATCAGGGCCCCCTGCCAGGCGCTGTCGGCGGTTTTCGGGGTGTCTGGCAACAATTGGAGCTGCAAGCGCTGCCCGGAAAACTCCAGGCTTTGCACGCTGCCCACCATGAACGGCATGGCCAGCCCCGCCTGGGCCAGCAGGTGGGCGAAGCCCTGGCTCGGGTCCGCCGCAGCGCCGCTCTGGCGCGCCGCCAGTTGCTGGCGAGCCTGTTGCAACGGATTGAGCACCACCGGCAATTCGGGGAATACCTGCTTCACCCGCTGGCTCATCTGCGCCTTGAGCCGCTGCCCCTGCTCTGCCTCGCGGGCGGCGTACAGGTTCAGGCCCAGCACCCAGACCGCCACCGCCAGGGCGCAGCAGCCCAGGGCCCGGCCCCAGCCCTGGGGGGCGCGGGTGCCGGCCAGCGCGCCGCTGTGCAGGCCCCAGGAAGGCGGCGTGCCGCTCCAGCGCAATTGCGCCGGCAGGGGTTGTGGCGCTGGCAATGGTTGCCCCGGCAGCGCTGGCACTTCGCCGATCCAGCACAGCTCGCTGGCGCTGGCGCGCAACTGCTCCAGGGTCTCGGCCACCAGGGGCTGCACGCTGCCCTGGGTGGCGCTCTGGCGCACCAGCAACTGCTCGTCCAGCAGGCACAGGTTGATCTGCCCCGGGGGCGGCACCGGCAAGGCGTAGGGCGCCGGGTACAGGCCGGCGAGCTTCAACCCGGCCTGCTCCAGCAGCCGCCCCAGGGCCTGCAGGCGTTCCCGGGGCAGCCAGCTCAGCGCCACCTGACCCTCTGCATCGCGGGGGCCGTGGGCCACATGCATCTGTTCACTGGGGCCGAGGATCAGCGCCTGGGCAGCGCAGGCCACCGCGGCCTTGATCCGCGCAGCGGGCAATTGCGGCAATGGGATCTGGGTCAGCAGGCTGTCCAGTGGGTGCAGGAAACACTCCACTGCGGGCGGCTTGTCCCCCTTGCCCGGCAACCCCAGCTGGCCCAGGGCACAGCAACCGGTATCCGTGACCCGCCCGCCGCGATCGAGCCTTGCAAAATCCACCCGGCACTGCTGCGGCTGCTCGGTGCCGAGCAACAAATCCAGGGGCGGCAGGCCGATGCGCAGGCGGCTCATGCGCCCACCCGCGACCAGATCACCTGGGGCATGCGGTCCTCGGGACGGTGCAGCAGCGCTTGCAGGCTGACCCGGCGCTGATCACGGCGGGCCTGGCCCTGAAGCAGGAACCACTCGCTGGTGATGCCGACCTTGATCTGGTCCACCTGCAACTGCGGCAGGCGCAGGCGATTGACGAAATCGCCACGGTTGATGAACCAGTGCCCGGCGTCACGCTCGGCCACCAGGGCCCGGGCCCGGGACAGATCCAGGCCTGGCACCGCCGCCACCAGCACCTCGGCGCTGGCGGTGTTGCCGTTGATCCAGGTATTGCCCGGCAGGATGCTCACGTACGGCTCCAGGCGCGCCAGCAGTTCCGGGGTCACGCCCTCAAGGCCCAGCAAGTCGTCCAGGCTGCGCAGCATCGGCTGCCTGGGCGCCAGGGTCTGCGCCGCAGCGCCTGCCGAGGTCTGGCGACCGCTGTTGAAACTGCCATGGCTGCTGGTGGCGGCTGGCGCCTGCAGGCGCTGGGGGTAGGAAGCGATCACCCGCTGGCTGATGCGCCGGCCCAGGGCGCCGTCGATGCCGATCAGTTGGCACAACTGCTGGAAGCTCTGCAGTTGCCCCGCATCCACCTGCTGGTTGAACACCAGGTTGCGCAGGTTGAACTTGCCCTGCAGGTCTTGCAGGTGGCCCTGGAACCCGGCGTTGAATCCACCCAGGGCCTGGTCGCCGATGGGCCGCGCCCAGGCCTGGTCGAGGCGTGTCAACACATCACGCTGGCGCGCGTCCCAGAGCAGTTGCCGGCTGTATTCCAGGCCGCCCTGAAGCACCCCGGCAGCGACGATCCGCGCCTGTTCGGCTTCCACCGCACGGGTGAAAGAGGTTTGCCGGGTAAGCATGCCCCCGGCGATCACCGCCACCACCGCGGCGATCAGCAAGGCGCTGATGATGGCCATGCCACGCTGCTTCGCCGCACTGGGCGAATGGGCTTTCACGACCGGCCCTATAGTTGCCAGGAGCCGATATCGGCATTCACGCCGTCGCCGTCGGGCTGGCCATCGGCGCCGAGGGAAAACACATCCACTTCGCCGTTGGCACCGGGGTTGAGGTAGTGATACGGGCGGCCCCAGGGGTCATTGGGCAGACGTTCCAGGTAGGAGCGCCAGTTGCTGTCCTTGGCATTGGCCGGGCGCTCCACCAGCACCTTCAGGCCCTGGTTCATGTTCGGGTAGCTGCCGTGGTCCAGGCGATAGAGCTTGAGGGCCTGCATGAGCCCGGCGATGTCCTGTCTGGCCGCCGTGGCCCGTGCCTGGTCCGGGCGATCCAGGACTTTGGGCACCACCATGGCTGCCAGGATCCCGAGGATCACCACCACGACCATGATCTCGATCAGGGTGAAGCCACGCTGGCCGCGCAGGCCTCGGGGCGGGGATGTTACAGGCGCGATATCCATCTCGACATTCCTTGGCGTAAGTTCGATTCGTCGCGCAGTGTTGCAAGAAGATATGTCAGTGGTATTGAAAAACCTCGGGAGTTTCGGTCGCCATTCGGTCAAGCCCGCAGGCTAGTCTGCGAGGCTGTTTCCCGGTCTCGAGCGGCCCATGCAAGCCCTGCGCAAACAAGCTGGTTTCACCCTGATCGAAGTGCTGGTGGCCCTGGCCATCATTGCCGTGGCGATGGCTGCGGCGGTGCGCGTGGCGGGCCTGATGACCCAGAGCAACGGCCTGCTGCGGGACAAATCCCTGGCCTTGCTGGCGGCCCAGAGCCGGGTCGCCGAAGTGCGCCTGGAAGGCCGCCTTAACAGCGGCGTGAAGAACCTCGACTGCGACCAGGGACGGCTCAAGCTGCGCTGCGAAACCCGCATCGCCCCGGGCAGTGCGCCGGGGCTGGTGCGGGTGCAGGTGCAAGTCAGCGACCGCAGCCGCGAGGCGCCGCCGCTTGCGCGCCTGGAAACCCTGGTCAGCCGGCCGCAGGTACAACGCCAGTGAGGCCTAGCGGGTCAACCGCGGCAGCTCCGGTGAGTCCGGCAGCTTGCTGACCTTGATCCGCGACTGCTCGGCGCCGCGCTCGATCAGCACGCCGTCGGCCTCGATCGCAGCCAGGCGCACACCCTGGGTCAGGGTTTCCCCGGCCAGGAAGCTGCGCGGCGGGCCATCGTTCAGATGCAGGATCGCCACTGCGCCACGGGCCCCGGCCATGACCCCGGACACCTTGATCTGCACCTGGGCCGGCTGGTTGGCAAACCACTGCAGGGCCGGGTTGTCGGAACGCGCGGCCAGCACCTGGGGCGCCACCGCCGGGGTCTGGGATTCGGCCGGGGTCAGCAGCAGCGACGACCAGGTGGCGACCCCACCCAGGGCCGCCAGCAAGGCCGCGTACTGCAGCAGTCGAGGGGCATCAAGGCGCGGGGCGAATGACATGGCACGTAGCATCGGGGGGACCTCCTGTTTGTCCGTGCCCCCAGCCTACCGCTCAATTCTCACGGTTTTATTTCACCGGACGATCATCTGCGTCTGGCAGGCTGGCCCGAGGGCCAAGGAGTGCAATCCGATGCAGGCAGGCAAGCAACAAGGCTTCACCCTGATCGAGCTGATGGTGGTACTGGTGATCATCGGCATTGCCAGCGCGGCCGTGGGCCTGAGCATCAAGCCCGACCCGCTGCAACTGCTGCGCAAGGACGCCGAGCGCCTGGCGCAACTGCTGCAAGTGGCCCAGGCCGAAGCCCGCGCCGATGGTCGGCCGATCACCTGGCGAGCCACGGCCAAGGGCTTTGCCTTCAGCCGCCACAGCGAATCCGGAGGCGGCATCGATGACTTGCGTGACGACCCCCAACTGCGCCCCCGGGCCTGGGAAACCCCGGCGCTGCAAGTGCGCATCGAACCCAGGCAGCGCCTGGTATTGAACGCCGAATGGATCAACCCGCCGCTGCGCCTGGTGTTGTCCGACGGCCAGCACAGCCTGAGCCTGGAACGCAGCGCCGCCGGCCAACTGCGGGTGGTGACCCAGCCATGAAGCGTCGGCAGCAGGGGTTCACCCTGATCGAAGTGATGGTGGCGATCATGCTGATGGCGGTGGTCAGCCTGATTGCCTGGCGCGGCCTGGACAGCGTCACCCGGGCCGACAGCCATCTCAAGGCCAGCACCGAACAGACCGAAGAACTGCTGCGCACCCTCAACCAGCTGGAACGTGACGTGGCCCTGCGTGCTGGCACCCAGCTGCGCGAGCCGGCCCTGGGCGACAGCGAAGAAGCCGAGCCCGACAGCCCGGCCCCACTGAGCGTGCGCAGCTCCGACAGCAAGGGCTTTCGCCTGGAGGTGATACGCAGCGCCGCCACCCCGGGGGAAGGCTTGCAACGGGTGCGCTGGTGGCTCAAGGGCGACACCCTGTACCGCGCCGTGGCCGAGCCCCGCGACCGCTACCCTTTGCCCGCGCCGCGCGACGGCGTGGCGGTGCTGAACCGGGTCAGCGACCTGCAAGTACGGGTCTGGGATGCCGACAAAGGCTGGCGCCAGCTCAGCGGCAACCGCCAGGACAGCCCCCTGGGCCTGGAGATCCGCCTGGTGCGCCAGACGCCCCAGGGCGAAGAGCGCTACCGGCAAGTGCTGGGGCCGTTGCAATAACCCTCTCCCGTAGGAGCCGGCTTGCCGGCGAACCGCGTAGCGGCCAGGCCCTGAGAATTCGGCAAATAGCGCCGGCCCCTTCGCTGGCAAGCCAGCTCCTACAGGGGGCTGTTGGTGTTTCGCGGATCAGCTCAGGAGCACCACGCCGCCGGGCAATTCGGTGCACTTGGCACCGTAGGCGTCGCGGATCAGCAAGGCCACGCCAGCCAGCTGGTTGAGGTTGAAACGCGCCTGGACCTTGCGCTTGCCCAGTTCGGCATTGAGCAGCACCAGCATTCCCGGGCGGTAGCGATTGATCTCGCTGATCACCGTGTTGAGGCTGGCGTTGTCGAACACCAGGACCTGCTCGCGCCAGGCAATCACGCTGTGGATGTCCACCACCTGGGGCTCGCCGATGCTGCGCGGGTCGTAGGTCAGCTGGCGGCCGCTGTCCAGGCCAATGCTGCGCCCGGCCACGTCCACTTGCAGGCTGCCTTCGATGCAGGTGACGCACACCTGGTGGTCGGTGTTGCGCAGGTTGAAGCGCGCCTGGCGCGCGCTGAGCCAGCCCTCGCCGGCCTGGACCTTGAGCGGCTGCAGGCGCTGGCTGAAGACTTCCACTTCGCCTTCCAGCAGTTCGATGCCCTGCTCGCCCGCGCCCAGGTCACGCCGGCTGATGCGGGTCTGGGTGTTGAGCTCCAGGCTCACGCCCTCGGCCAGATCCACCCGGCGCTGTTCGCCGACTTCGGTGGCAAAGTCGGCGGTCAATCCGGCAAAGCCGCCCGGCACCGTGAGCCGCACCATGAACAGCGCCGCCGAGGCCGCCAGGGCGCCGCCAAGAAAGGCCCGACGGCCAAAGTGCCGCGGCCGCGCTTGCTGTTCCAGCAGCGCCGCGGCCGGTTGCAGGCAATGCCACAGGGCCTTGGTCTGCTCGAAGGCGGCCGCGTGCTGCGGGCTTTGCCCACACCATTGGCGCAGCGCCCGGGCATCGGCGGCGGTGGCCTGCCCCGACGTCAGAAGGACCAGCCAGTCCCGGGCTTCGCTCAGCAACTGCTGGTCCGCCGAGGCCTGGGAGGTGGAGATGCTAAAAATGTTCAAGCGCGCAGGTACTCACGGATTGATCAGGGCTCTTTGTCTAGGACGGTTTTCCGGCCCCGGGACCGAACCGCTGAATGACTTTTCTTTCCAGGCGCAGGGCGCAATGGCCGAGGGCCGCCTTGAGTTCCTTCTCCACCATCCGTGTGGAAATGCCGAAGCGCTGGGAAATTTCCAGGTGCGGCGCCTCTTCCAGGCGCGCGGCAATGAAGATCTTGCGGCGCCGCGCCGGGAGTTCGTAGAGGGCCTTGAGCAGGGTCTGGATTTCCTTCTGGCCACCCACCACCCGCGAGGGGTCCTGGGCTTCGTCGGCGATCTGCAACAGCTCCTCGACCTCATCGCCGGTGAGCAGGCGGGCATCGGACTGGCGCCGGTCGGCGGCAATGTTCAGCGCCATGCGGTACAGGTAGGCATTGGGTTGCGCCAGGTTCGGCGGCTCTTCCATGCGGTCGACCCGCAGGTAGGTTTCGTGCAGGACGTCGTTGGCCAGGTCCTCGGACCCCAGGCGCCTGCGCAAGCGCACCCGAAAATCCTCGTAGGACGTCAGGAACAGCCTGACCATCGCACTGTGTCCGGTATTTTTCATACCCCGGAAGCTCCTTCCCATTCCTTGCAGTCCATGCGTTTCCCTGTCGTGTCCGGTATCAAGAGTAAGGTCAGCGGCTGGCGCAACGAGCTCGGTGCCTGGCGCTCGACCCGAGTCTGGGCCAGGCGCTGCACCAGCGCCTCATCCCGTTGCAGGTCGCCGGTGGAACTCACCAGGCGGCTGTGTTGCACCGCTCCGTCGCCGCCGATCCACAGTTGCAGCAAGGCGCGAAAGCTCCCCGGCCGAGTCAGCGCCGAGCCGCACAGGCTGCGTTCCACCGCCCGTTGCAGGGCGCTGGCGTAGCTGCTGTTGAGCCGCGCCGCACGACTGCCCGCCGCGCCGGGCTGCACGGCCGGCTGTGTGGCCTGCGGCACCTGCAGGGTGAAAGCATCGCTGCGGGCGTAGCGGGCCATCAGGCCACTGCCGGCCAACAACCGGCTCAGGCCTTCCCGGGCGCTGTAGTGACCGTTGATCCCCACCGAGCGCCGGCCCCGGGTCAGTTCCCGGTCCACCAGCACCGCCATCCCGGTGGCGCGGCTGAACAGCTCCAGGGCATCCGCCAGGTTCTGCGCCGGTATCTCCAGTGCCAGCAGGGCCTGTGAATCCACCCGCGGCGGCCCGCCGGGAGGGCCCTGGGCCCAGCCCGCCGGCATCCACAGCAGCAGCCCGAGCGCCACCACACAGGTCGCCAAGCCCCCGTGCAATGAAGTCCATCGCCCGACCTGCGCTCTGCGTCGCTGCACTGCGGTCCAATCCCTGAAAAGCGTCATCCTGAGGCCAGTTTATGAATCTGGTGTTACGGCCACGGCAAAAAAACCATCACTTTTTCAGGCCGGGCTTTGCACTACACTCGGCCGGCATCGAAGCCCGATTCCCCGGGCCAGCCAGGAGGCCAGGATGAAACGATTAAGCCGATACAGCGCAGCCCTGTGGCTGCTCAGCGCCCTGCCCTGGACGCTGCATGCCGAAGAAGCCAGCGAGGGCTGTGTGGAAGTCAGCGTCGGCGGCTACAAGGCACCCGACTACAACTGCCTGAGCAAACAGATGGGCAACAACCCGGACGCAGTGAAGGCGGCCCAGGCCAACCAGCAGGCCCTGGAGGACCCGGTGAACAAGCGCCCACCGAACCAGGTCGGGCTCTCGACGCCGGCGGCCACCGGCGTGCGCATGGGCAACACCTTCGGCACCTCGGTCAAGCCGCAACGGCCCTGAACGGCGCCGCGGGCGGCCGATTGCCGGGCCGCTACCCGCCACCCGGCCCGTCCCAGGGCCCGCCTGGACAGCGGCGAAGGCAGCGGGCGACGGTCGCCCCGTGGCCAATCGCGCACTGCGCCGCGCCCCCTTGATCAGCCCCTGCCCGTATACCGGGCGTTAACCCCGGGCGCGCTAGATTGCCGAGCCTTGAACCCCGGTGCCGGCAACGGCCCCGAACACGGCGCGTGGATGGCGTTCGCCTGCCGGCCACCCTATCATTGGTGTTTTTTTTGCGTGTTGGACGCATGGAAGACTATAAAAAGCTGATCCTGCAGCGCCCCTGCCAAAGCATTTTCCTGATTGCCCTCGCGCTGTTCATGGCGCTGCAGTACAAACCGGCAGTCCTCAACTACACCACGCGCTTCGTCGACTTTGCCGACTACATGCTGCAGCACGGCATGACGCTGTTCCCCATTGCCGACGATCTGCAGCCCTACCCCGACTACACCATTGCCAACACGGTGCTGGTCTATCTGGCGTCGCTGCCCTTCGGCCAGCTGTCCGTGCTGTCGATGGGCCTGCCCTTCTGCATCGCTGCGTCGCTGATGCTGGTGTTCATCTACAAGCTGGGGGCCCTGCATGAGCGCAAATGGGGCCTGTGCGGCGTGCTCTTTGCGCTGTTCACCTGGGCCTTCGTGGATAGCGTCAACTCCCTGGCCCTGGACATCTACCCCGCCCTGATCACCGCGGGCTGCTTCTACCTGGCCTACTCCGCCGACCTCAAGCAGCAGCGCGGACGCCTGGCGCTGGTGTTCCTCGGCCTGATCCTGGGCTTTGCCCTGCGCGGCCCGATCGGCATGATCGGCCCAGCACTGGTGGTCGGCAGCTATTACCTGCTGAGCCGGCAGTGGCGAACCCTGGTCGGATTCTCGCTGGTGAGCGGCCTGCTGTTCGCCGCCGGGGTCGCGCTACTGGCCTGGGCCGCCCACGTGCAGGGCGGCGATGCCTTCATGCAGCAAGTGCTGGAGATGCAGGGCCTGGGCCGGATCGCCAGCGATCACTCGCCGCGCTACTACTTCTACTTCAGCGCCGGGCTGATCACCTACAGCTTCACGGCGTTCTACGCCCTCTGCGTGATGGCCAGGAGCGGCCGCCAGTGGCTCGGCGCCCCGTCGCTGTCGGCGCCGCGCCTGCTGCTGCACCTGGGCGCCTGGTTCGTGGTGCTGATTGTGTTCTTCACCATCCCCAACTCGAAGAAGGCGCGTTACGTGCTGTCCATCACCCCGGCCATTTCCCTGCTGGCGGCCTACATCTTCATCGACCCCAACGGCCTGTTCAGCGCCACCCGCAGACGCCTGCTGCGCCTGTGCCTGAACCTGCCGGCCATCGGCGCGCTCCTGGCGCTGCTGGTGCTGGGCTACAACAGCTTTGCCGCCCGCCCCCTGCAGCCCGACTTCGCCGGGGTGTTTTCAAGCTTTGCCCTGCTCAGCGGCGTGCGCTACTGGATCGGCCGGCAGTACACCGGGCACCGGCATTACGAGGTCATCGTCCTGGCATTCGGCGTGGCGGCCTTTCTTTTGCTGGATGGGTTCTTCTTCAACGCCATCACCTATCATCTGGAACTGGCCAAAGAACCCACTCCCAAATTCCTGCCTTACTGGTTCTGGTAAGGCGGGCGTCCACACCTGGCCCGCAGCGCCCGGCCGGAAGCAGGCAACGGCGCTCACCGGCAGCGTGCAAGATTTGGTAACACTCCCGGGCACCCCCGGCGATGAAACCGAACTGGCACAGTGCTGTCACATCGCAATCGGTAACGGCGGAGGTCGCCCTGCGGCGGCTTGCGGCCCACGCAGCACTGGCCCGACGACCTCACCGCCACAGGTTACCGGCCTGGGCCTGCCCCCCATGCGGCAGGCCATACTCCATCAAGGCTGAAAGAGCGAACCATGAAGCAAAACATCCTCCTCGTATCCGTCTGTGCCGCCCTGCTCCAGGCCTGCACCCCGGCTTCCACCACCCCTGAAGGATCTTCTTCCATGCCCGCCAGTACTGCCTCCGTCAGCGCCCAGCCTGCGCTGTCCGCCTACTACTGGCAGCTGGTTGCGGCCCGCGATGCGGCGGGCAAGCCCGTCGCCGCCCTGGACAAGGGCATCGAGCGCCAGCTGCGCCTGACCTTCGCCGGGCAGAACCTGAGCATCAGCGGCGGCTGCAACCGCCAGTTCGGCGGCTTCCAGCATGAAAATGGCGTGCTCAAGGTACAGCCACTGGCCGCCACCCTGATGGCCTGCGAGCCGAAACTGATGGCCCTGGACGCACAAATCGCCAACCTGCTCAAGGGCGACCTGCGCACCACCTTCGGCGGCGACCAGTCGACCCCGACCCTGCAACTGGCCACCCAGGACGGCACCCTGCTCACGTTCGAAGGCCAGCCCACCCCGCAAACCCGCTACGGCAGCCAGGGCCAGACCCGCTTCCTGGAAGTGGCGGCCAAGACCGTCAAGTGCAGCCACCCGCTGATCCCCGACTTCCAGTGCCTGCAAGTGCGTGAGCGCCGCTACGACGACGCCGGCCTGCAACTGCCGACCCAGGACACCTGGCACCCGCTGTACCAGTCCATCGAGGGCTACGAGCACCAGGACGGCGTGCGCAATGTGCTGCGGGTCAAGCAGTACGAGTGGAAGAATGCACCCGCCGATGCCCCGTCCAGCGTCTATGTGCTGGACATGGTGGTCGAGCAGGACGCCTCGGCGGCCCACTGAGCCGAGCCACCCGCCAACCGGTACAAACCGGCAGGCAATAAAAAAGCCCCGTATCGCAAGATACGGGGCTTTTTTGGTTCTGGGCGGGGTCAGGCCGTTACAGCACCGACTGACCGCTCATGGCCAGGTCCAGCAACTCGCGGTTGGCCACCGCATACATGGCGTAGTCGGTGCCGCTGGCGGCACGGATTTCCACCATCATGGCGCGCCAGCGATCGGCCATGCTCGCGTTCTGCTCCAGCCACAGGGCCACGCGGGCCTCCATGTCGTCCGGCGCATCGGCCATCTGCAGGACCTTGATGGTGATCGCCCGCTGCTGCCAGTCCACGTCATCGCGGAAGGCTTCGCGCGCCGCCGCCTGCCAGTTGTTGGCCACCGGCAGATCGCTGATCTGCTGCAGGTACCACGGCAGGTCGAGGGCACTGCCCACGGCGAAGTAGGCCTTGGCCACTTCCGCCGCATCGTGGCCGGTCACATCAGCGGCCTCGATGATCGGCAGCAGGGTGTACAGGTGGGTAGTGCCTGCAACCATGCGCGCCAGCAACTCCGGCACACCGGCTTCGACATAGGCGGTGTAACGGGCTTGCCAGCCCTCGCGGGTCGGGCCTTCGAGCAGCTCGTCGAGCTTCAGGCCCAGCGCCGCCAGGTGCGGACCGAAGTGCGCAACGTCACGCGCCGCATCCTGCTCGTTGCGCCGGCTGCGCAGGAACCAGCGGGTGGCACGACGGCCCAGGCGCATCAGCTCGTCCATCAACGCCAGTTGCACTTCAGCCGAAACCTGGTGGTCCAGGGCTTCGATCTGACGGAACCAGTGCGGGAGGTGGAAGATGTCCCGCACGATCACATAGGCACCGGCGACGTTCGCCGGGCTCATGCCGGTGGACTCCTTCAGACGCTGCACGAAGGTGATGCCCATGTGGTTGACCAGGTCGTTGGCGATCTGGGTGCTGACGATCTCGCGCTTGAGACGATGGCGACGCATGGCCTCGGAGAACTTGGCCACCAGGCTTGGCGGGAACGCGGTCTCCATGTCGCGGGTCAGGTAGTCGTCATCCGGTACCAGGGACTTGAGCAGGGCTTCCTTGAGGTCGATCTTGCTGTAGGAAATCAGCACCGACAGTTCCGGACGGGTCAGGCCCTTGCCGGTGGCGGCGCGCTCGGTGAGCTGCTCCTCGGTCGGCAGGTACTCGATGGCGCGGTCCAGCTTGCCACGGCCTTCCAGGTCGCTCATCAGGCGCTTGTACTCGGCGGCACGCTCGTAGGCACGGCGCGCAGCCAGGGACAAGGCCTGGGTCTGCTTGTAGTTGTTGCCCAGCACCAGGCCGCCGACTTCGTCGGTCATGCTCGCCAGCAGCTGGTTGCGCTGCTTGTCGGTCATGTCACCGGCCTGCACCACTTCGTTGAGCAGGATCTTGATGTTCACTTCGTGGTCGGAGCAGTCCACGCCACCGGCGTTGTCGATGAAGTCGGTGTTGGAACCGCCGCCATTGAGGCCGAACTCCACACGACCCAGCTGGGTCATGCCCAGGTTGCCGCCCTCGCCCACCACCTTGCAGCGCAGCTCGTTGCCATTGACGCGCAGGGCGTCGTTGGCCTTGTCGCCGACATCGGCGTGGCTCTCGGTGCTGGCCTTGACGTAGGTGCCGATACCACCGTTCCACAGCAGGTCCACCGGCGCCTTGAGCAAGGCGTTGAGCAGCTCGGTCGGGGTCAGCTTGTCGGCCTGGATGTCGAAGCGCTCTTTCATCTGCGGCGAGATGGCGATGCTCTTGGCGCTACGCGAGAAGATACCGCCGCCTTCGGACATGATGCTGGTGTCGTAGTCGCTCCAGGCCGAACGCGGCAGCGCGAACATGCGCTGGCGCTCGACGAAGCTGGTGGCCGGATCCGGGTTCGGGTCGATGAAGATGTGCAGGTGGTTGAACGCCGCCACCAGTTGCAGCTTGTCGGACATCAGCAAGCCGTTGCCGAACACGTCGCCGGCCATGTCGCCGACGCCGACCACGGTGATGCTGTCTTCCTGGACATTGATGCCGCGCTCGCGGAAGTGGCGCTGCACGCCAACCCACGCGCCCTTGGCGGTGATGCCCATCTTCTTGTGGTCGTAACCGGCCGAACCACCGGAGGCGAATGCATCACCCAGCCAGAAGCCGTAGTCGATGGCAATGCCGTTGGCGATGTCGGAGAAGGTCGCAGTGCCCTTGTCCGCCGCGACCACCAGGTAGGGGTCATCGTCGTCATGGCGCACGACGTTGGCCGGCGGCACCAGGGCGCCGTCCTTCAGGTTGTCGGTGATGTCCAGCAGGCCGGAGATGAAGATGCGGTAGCAGGCGATGCCCTCGGCCGCGATCTCGTCCCGGCTGCCGCCCAGTGGCAGGCGACGGGGCAGGAAGCCGCCCTTGGCGCCCACCGGCACGATCACCGAGTTCTTCACTTGCTGGGCTTTGACCAGGCCCAGGACTTCGGTGCGGAAGTCTTCTTCACGGTCGGACCAGCGCAGGCCGCCACGGGCAACGTTGCCGAAGCGCAGGTGCACGCCTTCGACCCGTGGCGAGTAGACGAAGATTTCGAACTTGGGCACCGGCTTGGGCAGCTCGGGGATCAGGTGCGGGTTGAACTTGAAGCTGAAGTACGACTTGTTCTGGCCGTTGGCGTCGGTCTGGTAGAAGTTGGTGCGCAGGGTGGCCTTGATCAGGTCCAGGTAGCGCCGCAGGATGCGGTCTTCGTTGAGCACCTGGACGTCGTCCAGGGCGGTGAGGATCGCCTGCTCCAGACGCTGCTGCTTGTCTTCCAGGTCGTCGCTGGTGAGCTTGCGCGCCAGGTAGAAGCGGGTCTTGAACAACCGGGTCAACTCGCGGGCGATGTCGGTGTGGTTGTTCAGGGTGCTGGCGATGTAGCCCAGGTCGAAGCCCAGGCGGATCTGCTTCAGGTAGCGGGCGTAGGCACGCAGCAGCGCCACGTCGCGCCATGGCAGGCCGGCGGTCAGCACCAGGCGGTTGAAGGCATCGTTCTCGGCATCGCCGCGCACGATATGGACGAAGGCGTCCTGCAGCGTGTCGTTGAGCTGCTGGATATCCAGGTCCAGGCCTTCGGCGGCGGTGAAGGCGAAGTCGTGGATCCAGAACTCACGGCCATTGTTGTGACGCAGGCGGTACGGGAATTCGCCCAGCACGCGCAGGCCGAGGTTTTCCAGGATCGGCAGCACGTCGGACAGCGCCAGCGGGGTGTCGGCGTGGTACAGCTTGCAGTGCAGCTCGCGCTGGCCGGAGACCTGGCCCAGGGGCTGGTAGAAGCTCATCACCAGCGGGTTGGCTTCGGTGAGGCTCAGCAGGTGCTGCATGTCCACCACCGCCGAATGGGCAGCGAAGCGCTCGCGGTAGCCGGCCGGGAAGCCTTTGGGGAAGTCCGCCAGCACATTGGTGCCGTGGGCTTCGCCGAAGCTTTCCACCACCAGGCTGGCGTAGTCGTCCTGCCAGCTGCGGCAGGCCTGCACCACTTCTTTTTCCAGCAGCAGCGGATCGATGTCGATGCGCTGTTTGGGGTCCACCCGCAGGATCAACTGCACACGGGCCAGTACCGACTCGGAGAAGAAGGTCCAGAACTCGCAGTCGGTGGCTTGCAGGCGATCCATCAGCACTTGCTGGATCTTCTGCCGCACTTCGGTGGAATAGATGTCGCGCGGCACGTAGGCCAGGCAGTAGCAGAAGCGGCCGTAGGGGTCTTTGCGCAGGAACACGCGGATCTTGTTGCGTTCCTGGATCTGCACGATGGACATCACGGTGCTGAACAGCTCGTCCACCGGGGTCTGGAACAGATCGTCCCGGGGCAGCACTTCCAGGACCTGGGCCAGTTCCTTGCCCAGGTGCGCCTTGGCCTGGAAGCCCGAGCGCTGCTCGATGGCTTCGACCTTGCGGCGGATGTAAGGAATCACCCGCACGCTCTCGCCGTACACCGAAGAGGTGTACAGGCCCATGAAGCGGCATTCCTTGATGACCTTGCCGTCGGCATCGATCTGGCGGATCGAGACGAAATCCGGGTAGGCCGGACGGTGCACACGGCTCGGGTGCGCGGCCTTGGCGAAGGACAGCGGCGTCGGTTCGCGCAGGTAGTTGACGGCGTAGTCTTCGATGCGCAGGTCGTCGCTGGTCAGGCCGGCGCGCAGCAGCTTGGCCAGGCCGAGGAAGGAGTTCGGGTCATATTCGATATGCCCGCCGTCCTGGTCGGCGCCGACCACGAATTCTTCATAGCCGAGGAAGGTAAAGTGGTTGCCCACCAGCCATTCGAGGAAGCTCTTGATCTCGGTCTTTTCTTCGGCAGCGATCGGGAACTGGCTGTTGTCGATGCTCTGGATCAGTTCCTGGACCTTGGCCTTCATCGGCTCGAAGTCGGCCACGGCGACCCGCACTTCGCCCAGTACCTGTTCCAGCTCCTTGCCCAGCACGCTGAGTTCGGCGGCGTTGGCGCAACGGTCGATCTCCAGGTACATCAGCGACTCTTGCTGGATGCCTTCGCCCTGGGTGCCCTTGGGCAGGATTTCCAGCAGCTCGCCCTTGCTGCCACGGCGTACGCTGAGCACGGTGGTCTGCAGGGTGTGGATGCTGTAGCCGCGACGGTTGAGCTCGGTGCGTACCGAGTCCACCAAAAACGGCAGGTCGTGGTGCAGGACTTCCACAGCAGTGTGGGTCGACTGCCAGCCATGGCGTTCGTAATCGGGGTTGTAGACGCGGACCTGCGGTTGCCCGTGGTCGAAGCGCTCAAGCAGGCGCCAGGCAGAAAGGGTGCAGCCCGCCAGGTCGGACATGCGACGCTGGGTGAGTTCGTCCAGGGAAATGATGCCGAAGAATTGTTCAGCGAACAGCGCCACTTGTGGCAGTGCCTGTTCACTGATGTGCTGCGCCAGTGCCGCTTGCAGTTGGTGCTGGAAGTCGGCTTTGCTGGCTGCGGTGAAGAACGCCATCTGTGGTACTCCGCTTGGGCTTGTTATTGATGGAAGCGTCGCGTGCAAACCCCTCGCGGGGCGGTGCTGCATCCTGCTCCTGGTCTCGGGCAGAGGTAGCAGGATGACAGGTGGGTGAAGCTGGACGAGACGCACAGGTCACATTCACCTTCCGGGGATGGGCATCTGCAAAAACGACTGACGCTTGCCGGGAAACCGAGCGCAATGCCTTTACAGGTGACCATCGCAAATCAGACGCAACCTATTGCACTAAGAACAAATTGTCCGCTGCGCAGCTTAACGAGTGCGATGTGACAGCTGCTTGCGATGCTGCGACATATTCGGTCAACGGCACGCAGCAGAACGCTCACGCTTTGAGCAACACTAGCAGCCGCGGTGGAAAAACCGGTTTTTTTCCCCGGATTCACGGTACTTGCGTACCAAAAGTGACTGCCGCAGCGATTGTGTTCACGACCTGTTCTCTGACAGACAAGCCAGCAGAAATTCCATCGGGCTGGCAGAATTGTTTCCTTTCTGCCCGCCCGGCCACTCTCTCAGGAATGCCCCCATGCACATGACCACCGCCCACCTGATCGCGAACCCCTGCGACGACGAAGAAGACAACATGGCCATGCTCTGCTGCCACAGCACCCAGGGCGAGATGTTCCTGATGAGCCGCTACCCGGACGAGGACGAACTGGAAATCACCCTCGACGGCGAGCCCTCGACCCTCGATGGCGTCAAGGTGACCCTGAGCCCCACCACCCTGCTGATCGAAATCGCCGCGGCCGACGCCGACGCCCTGAACGGCGCCGACCACCTGGAGATCCGCCACACCACTGCTGCCTCGGACCTGGCCGAAGTGGAGGAAACCCTGCAGAACATCCTCAAGGGCACCGGCACCTACATCAGCCAGTTGTCCTGACCCGCCGCCCTTCCCGGTAGGAGCTGGCTTGCCAGCGAAGGCGTCTTCGGCCCCGCCGCAAACCTTGCCGGCCTCTTCGCCGGCAAGCCGGCTTCTACCGGGGGTGCGCGTGGTGCTGAATAAAACACGGATTTTTTTCGACTAATTCGCCAAATCAGGTTTTCCCCGTTAGTCGCCGACCCCCGCTATGGATTAAAGTATCGCCCCCAGCCCCGACGTTCCCTCAACGCCCGGGGCGCACCCTCTCCAGGAACAGTCACCGATGGAACATCGTGAAGCGCTTTTGGCGCTGCGAACCTTTCTTTCAACGCAGATTCTCGGCCAGGAAAAACTCATCGAGCGCTTGCTCATCGCCCTGCTCGCCGACGGCCACATGCTGGTCGAGGGCGCTCCGGGGCTGGCCAAGACCAAGGCCATCAAGGAGTTGGCCGAAGGCATTGAAGCGCAATTCCATCGGATCCAGTTCACCCCCGACCTGCTGCCCGCCGACATCACCGGCACCGAGATCTATCGCCCGGAAACCGGCAGCTTCGTGTTCCAGCAAGGCCCGATCTTCCACAACCTGGTGCTGGCGGACGAAATCAACCGCGCCCCGGCCAAGGTCCAGTCGGCCCTGCTCGAAGCCATGGCCGAGCGCCAGGTCAGCGTCGGGCGCAGCACCTATGAACTGTCGCCGCTGTTCCTGGTGATGGCGACCCAGAACCCCATCGAGCAGGAAGGCACCTACCCGCTGCCCGAAGCCCAGCTCGACCGCTTCCTGATGCACGTCAAGATCGGCTTCCCGGACGCCGCCGTGGAGCGGCGGATCCTCCAGCAGGCCCGCGGCGAAGCCCTGAACGGCGAGACCAAGCCCGAGCGCCGGGTCAGCCAGCAGGCGATCTTCGCCGCACGCAAGGAAATCCTCGGCCTGTACATGGCCGATGCGGTGGAGGAATACCTGGTGCAACTGGTGATGGCCACCCGCACCCCGGCCAAGTTCGACCCGGAGATGGCCGAGTGGATCGCCTACGGCGCCAGCCCCCGCGGTTCCATCGCCCTGGACCGCTGCGCCCGGGCCCACGCCTGGCTCGCCGGCCGCGACTTCGTCAGCCCCGAAGACATCCAGGCCGTGCTGTTCGACGTACTGCGCCACCGCATCATCCTGTCCTTCGAGGCTGAAGCGGCCGGTATCGACCAGGACCGTGTGGTACAGCGCATCCTCGACGTCGTTGCCGTCGCCTGAAGCCCATGACCCAGCCCGTTGCCGAACCCGGCATTCGCATCACCCTCGGCGAGCTGATCGAGATGCGCCATCGCGTGCGCGAGGTGCAGCTGTTCTCCACCCCCAGCCAGCGCAGCCCGCTGATCGGCCTGCACCACTCCAAGCTGCGCGGGCGCGGCGTGGACTTCGACCAGGTGCGGGTCTACCAGGCCGGCGACGACGTGCGCACCATCGACTGGCGGGTTACCGCGCGCACCCAGGAACCGCACACCAAGCTGTTCCACGAAGAGCGCGAGCGGCCGATCTTCATCATGGTGGAACAGAGCCGCCAGCTGTTCTTCGGCTCGGGGCTGATGTTCAAGTCGGTGCTCGCCGCCCAGGCCGCGAGCCTGATCGGCTGGGCCGCCCTGGGCCATAACGACCGGGTCGGCGGGCTGGTCTACGGCGACGACGAGCACTACGAGATCAAGCCGCGGCGCAGCAAGCAGAGCCTGTTGCAGCTGCTCAACCGCCTGGTGCGGGTCAACCAGTCGCTGCACAGCGAAGCCCGGCCCCAGCGCGACGCCCTGGGCACCGCGCTGCTGCGCGGGCGCGAAGTCCTGCGCCCCGGCAGCCTGGTGATCGTGATCTGCGACGAACGCGCCCTGAGCGACGCCGCCGAGCAGCAACTGAGCCTGCTGTCGCGCCATTGCGACCTGCTGTTGATGCCCCTTTCCGACCCTCTGGACCACGCCCTGCCCGCCGCCGGCCTGCTGCGCTTTGCCGAACGCGGCGCCCAGCTGGAGCTGGACACCCTGAACTACGACCTGCGCCAGGCCTACCGCGCCATGAGCGAAGCGCGCATCGCCCGCTGGGAACGCCTGGCGCAAAAGCTGCGGGTGCTGCTGATGCCCCTGAGCACCCAGAGCGAGATGGTCGAGCAGCTGCGCGAGTACCTCAACCCGCAGCGCCCCGGAGCCGGCCGATGAGCAGCCTGGAACAACTGCAACCGCTGCTGCCGCCGCCCGCGGTGAGCCTGTGGCCACCAGCCCCGGGCTGGTGGCTGCTGGCGATCCTGCTGCCGCTGCTGGGCCTGGCCCTCTGGCACTGGCGCCACCTGTGGCCGCGCAAGGCCGTGCGCGCCCGCAGCGAGCAGCCCCTGGACCCGGTGCGCCTGGCCGCCCTGGCAGAACTGGCGCTGCTGCCCAAGCCCTATGACGGTGCCCCCGCCGGCGCCTGGCTGCAGGCCTTGAATGCCCTGCTCAAGCGCCTGTGCCGCAACCATTACCCCTACAGCCAGAGCCACACCCTGAACGGGCGCAAATGGCTGGCGTTCCTCGACAACCGTTGCCCGGCCGCCGGCCTGACCCGCTGGATGGTGCTGGTGGAAGGCGCCTACAAGCCCGAGTGCAAGCTCGACGACAAAGCCATCGCCGGCCTGACCCAGGCGGTGGACACCTGGATTCGCAAGCATGTTTGAGTTCGCCTGGCCGTGGGTCTTCGTCCTGCTGCCGCTGCCCTGGCTGCTGCGCCTGGTGCTGCCGGTGGCCGACAGTGGCGAGCCGGCGCTGAAAGTCAGTTTTCTCAGTGACCTGGAAGGCCTGTCCAAGCGCCGGGCCCGCGCCCACCTCCCGGCCTGGCGCCAGCAGGTACGTTTCATCCTGCTCTGGCTCCTGCTGCTGTTGGCCGCCGCGCGCCCGCAATGGCTGGGCGACCCCTTGCCGGTGGCCGCCAGCGGCCGCGACCTGCTGGTGGCGGTGGACGTTTCCGGCTCCATGGATTTCCCCGACATGCAATGGCAGGACGAGGACGTCAGCCGCCTGAACCTGGTCAAGCACCTGCTGGGGGACTTTCTCGAACACCGCGAAGGCGATCGGGTGGGCCTGATCCTGTTCGGCAGCAAGGCCTACCTGCAGGCACCCCTGACCTTCGACCGGCACACGGTGCGGGTCTGGCTGGATGAAGCGAAGATCGGCATCGCCGGCAAGAACACCGCCATCGGCGATGCCATCGGCCTGGCCCTCAAGCGCCTGCGCCAGCGCCCGGCCCAGAGCCGGGTGCTGATCCTGGTCACCGACGGCGCCAACAACGGCGGCGAGATCGCCCCCATCACCGCCGCCCGGCTGGCCGCCGAGGAAGGGGTGAAGATCTACCCCATCGGCATCGGCGCCGACCCGGAACAGAGCGCCACCCTCGGCGTGCTGGGCATCAACCCGAGCCTGGACCTGGACGAACCGGCCCTCAAGGAGCTGGCGCAAGTCACTGGCGGGCGCTATTTCCGCGCCCGGGACGGCCAGGAGCTGCAAGCGATCAAGCAAACCCTCGACCAACTGGAACCGGTGGCCCAGCAACCGACCCAGGCACGCCCGGCCCAGGCCCTGTACCACTGGCCCCTGGCCACGGCGTTGCTGCTCAGCGTGCTGCTGGTGCTGCGCGAGCGCTGGCCGCAGAACCCGCTGCAACGCTTCTTCACCCAGTCGAACTTCCTGCTGCCTGCCCATGACTGGCGCCAGCGGCTCAAGCGCCTGCGCTTGCGGAGGCGTCGATGATCAGCCTCTGGCCCCATTGGTTCCGCCCCGGCTGGTTGCTGGTACTGCCCCTGCTGGCGCTGCTGCTGTGGAAGCTCTGGCACCGGCAGAAACGCGCCGGGCGCTGGCAGATGATCCTGCCCCCGGCCTTTCACGCCGCCCTGCTCAGCGGCGGCAATGGCCGCGAAAGCAAGCTGCCCTGGGTGGCCCTGGGCCTGGCCTGGCTGCTGGCGGTGCTGGCCCTGCTGGGCCCCAGCTGGCAGCGGGTGGAACAGACCAGCCAGAAACCCGCCGACCCGCTGGTGGTGCTGCTGGAGCTGACCCCGCAGATGCTCGCCAACGACGTGCCGCCCGATCGCCTGGAGCAGGCCCGGCACAAGCTGCTGGACCTGTTGCAACTGCGCAGCGACGCGCAGACCGCCATCGTGGTCTACGCCGGCAGCGCCCACACCCTGGTGCCGCTGTCCGATGACCTGGCCACCAGCCGCAACCTGCTGGACGCCCTCAAGCCGTCGATCATGCCCCAGGCCGGCCAGCGCGCCGACCTGGCCCTGCTCAAGGCCCTGAAGCTGCTGGACCAGGGGGCCCTGGGCCAGGGCCGGGTGCTACTGATGGCCTCCTCCCTCAACGAAGAGGAACGCCAGGGCATCCGCCAGGCGCTCAAGGGCGACGCCCCGCAGTTGCTGATGCTCGGCTTCGGCAGCCGCGACGGCGCCCCGGTGGCCCAGGAAGACGGCAGCTACCTCAAGGACGACCAGGGCGCGATCCTGGTATCGCGCCTGGACAGCCCGGACCTCAAGCACTTCATCGGCGACGTGGGCGGGCGCTACCGCCAGGCGCGCCTGGACGACAGCGACCTGCGCGGCCTGGGCCTGCTGGGCGGCCCGCAAGGCCTGCGCAGCGACGGCCAGACCCTGCGCCTGGATACCTGGGCCGACCAGGGCTACTGGCTGCTGCTGCCGCTGTTGCTGCTGGCCGCCTGCGCCGGGCGCCGGGGCTGGCTGTTCTGCCTGCCCCTGCTGCTGTTCGCCGTGCCGCAACCGAGCTACGCCTTCGACTTCAATGACCTGTGGCTGCGCCCCGACCAGCAGGGCCAGCGGCTTCTGCAACAGCAGCGCCCGGCGGAGGCCGCGCGGCATTTCCAGGACCCGCAATGGCAAGGCGTGGCCTTGTACGAAGCCGGCAACTACACTGCCGCCGCCGAGCGTTTCGCCGAGGGCAACGACGCCCGCGCCCACTACAATCGCGGTAACGCCCTGGCCCGCAGCGGCGAGCTGGAAGCCGCCATCGACGCCTACGAGCAGGCCCTGGAACGCCAGCCGGATCTGCAACCGGCGTTGCAGAACAAGGCCCTGGTGGAAAGCCTGCTGCAACAGCAACAGGCCCAGGCGCAAACACCGCCACCGGCGAAGAAGCCGGACACCCCCGAAGGCGACGACACCCGCCCGGGCCCCAGCGGTGCAGCCACCCAGCAACCACCGGGCAGCGATGGCCCGCAGGACCCGGCGCAGACGCCGGCCAACGAAGGTGACACGCCGCCGCCGGATCCACAGGCCGCCGGCCACAGTGAAGTGCCCGGCAGCGAGCTGGACGACCAGCACACCACCACCCCGCTGCGCCCGGTGGAGGACAGCCTGGACGCTGAACACCAGCAGGCGCTGGAACAATGGCTGCGCAAGATCCCCGACGACCCGGGTGAATTGCTCAGGCGCAAATTCTGGTACGAACAGCAACAACATCAGGATCAGGGAAAAACTCGATGACCCGCTGCACCGCCCTACTGCTTGCCCTCGCGTTCTGCACTGGCCAGTCCCAGGCTGCCGGCCTGCTCGCCAGCCTGGACCGCAGCCAGGTCAATTCCGGGGAAACCGTCGAGCTGACCCTGGAGTCCACCGATGTCACCCAGTTCGGCAAGCCGGACCTGGCGCCCCTGGAGGCACAATTCGAGGTGCGCGGCACACGCCAGGTCAACCAGCTCAACGGCCTGGGGGACAACCACGCCAGTACCCGCTGGATCGTCACCCTGCTGCCGCGCCACACCGGCACCCTGGAAATCGCCCCGCTGCAACTGGGCAGCCTGCAGAGCCAGCCCCTGAGCCTGCAGGTCAACACCAGCCCGGCCCAGGACCAGAACGCCCGCCTGGAACCGGTGTTCATCGAAGCCGAGCTCGACCAGCCCAGCGTCTATGTCCAGGCCCAGGCCCTGCTGACCCTGCACATCTACCACTCGGTGCCGCTGTTCGACGACAGCAGCCTGAGCCCGCTGCTGCTGAGCGACACCCGGGTGGAACAGCTGGGCGAGCCGCGCACCTACGAAAAGCTCATCAATGGCGTGCGCCACGGGGTGATCGAGATGCGCTACGCGCTCTATCCCCAGCGCAGCGGGCCGTTGCAGATTCCCGCGCTGACCTTCAGCGCCACCCTGGCCAACCCGGACCCGGGCCAGGAAACCAGCTCGCAGACGCCCCGGGCCGGCAAGCTGATCCACGTCAGCTCCAGTGACATCAGCCTGCAGGTCAAGGCCAAGCCCGCCACCTACCCGGCCGACGCGCCCTGGCTGCCGGCCCGCAGCCTGAGCCTGAGCGAAAGCTGGAGCCCGGAGCCCGAGCACCCTCAGGTCGGAGACTCCCTGACCCGCAGCCTGACCCTGCGCGCCGAAGGCCTGTCCAGCGCCCAGTTGCCGCCGCTGCCCCTGGCCGACGTCAATGGCCTGCGCAGCTACCCGGACCAGCCGCAGTTGAGCAACCAGCACGTTGAACAGGGCCTTCTGGGCATTCGCGAAGACCGCCAGGCGCTGGTGCCCACCCGCCCCGGCAACGTCGAACTGCCCGCCATTGAAGTGACCTGGTGGAACACCGTCGAAGACCGCCTGGAAAGCACCAGCCTGCCGGCGCGGGCCCTGCAGGTGGCGAACAACCCCAGCCTGGTGGTGGACACCCCGGCAGGCAACGCCTCGGCCGCGCCCGACAGCGGCAACCTGTGGCTGTGGCAACTGAGCACCCTGCTGCTGGCTTGCACCACCCTGCTGGGCTTCGGCCTGTGGTGGCGCGCCCGCTGGCAGCCGGCGGTGCTGCGCGCCACCCAGACCGGCCCCAGCCCGCGCTCGCTGCTGGACGACCTCAAGCGTGCCTGCCAGGCCAACGACCCCCAGGCCACCCGCCAGGCCCTGGACGCCTGGGCCCGGCAACAGCCCGAAACCCTGGCCGAAATGGCCGCGCGCTTCGTGCCGCTGTCCGACGCCCTGGACGGCCTCAACGGCGCGCTCTACAGCGAGACCGGCCAGTACTGGCAGGGCGAGGAACTGTGGCGAGCGATACGCGCCATCCCGATCGACGAACGGGTCCAGGACCCGGTGGCGGACACCACCAGCCTGCCGCCGCTGTACCCCAAGTGACAGCAGCCGCGCAGCCCCCTGCCACGTAGGAGCCGGCTTGCCGGCGAAGAGGCCCGTAAGTCATGCAGCGCCCGGGCGGGCCCTTTCGCTGGCAAGCCAGCTCCTACAGCCACCTACCTGGAGCCAAGCCGTTGGGCCAATCTCGCCTGCATTTACCGCAGCGCCGGGCATGAACACGCATTTGCCAGTAAACTCTCTGCCCTTTCGCCGCGGTCACCCTTATGTGCGGCCAAGCCTTTTGCATGCGGAGCCTGCCTTGCGTCTGTTTCACACCTCCGACTGGCACCTGGGCCAGAACCTCCACGGCCAGGAACGCGACTTCGAACACGCCTGTTTCCTGGAGTGGCTGCTGCGCCAGCTCAAGCACGAACAGCCCGATGTGCTGCTGATCGCCGGCGATATCTTCGACACCGTCAACCCGCCGGTCAGCGCCCAGGAGCGGCTCTACGACTTCATCGTCAGCGCCCACGAGCAGCAGCCGGCCCTGACCGTCGTGATGATCGCCGGCAACCACGACTCCGGCTCGCGCATCGAGCTGCCGGCGCCCTTGATGCGCCGCCTGCGCACCCACGCCCTGGGCCGGGTGCTGTGGCTGGATGACGGCCAGCTGGATGCCGAACGCCTGCTGCTGCCCTTGCCCGACGCCAGCGGAGCGATTGCCGGCTGGTGCCTGGCCCTGCCCTTTCTGCGCCCGGCGGAAGTCACCGGCCCGCACCTGGGAGACGACTACCTCAAGGGCATCGCCCAGGTCCATGAATGGCTGATCGCCGCGGCCAATGCCAAGCGCCAGCCGGGGCAGGCCCTGATCGCCGTGAGCCATGCGCACATGGCCGGTGGCTCGGTGTCCGAAGACTCCGAGCGCAGCCTGATCATCGGCAATGCCGAGGCCCTGCCCGCCAGCCTGTTCGGTGCGGACGTCAGCTACGTGGCCCTGGGGCACCTGCACAAGCCGCAGAAGGTCAATGGCGAGGAGCGCATCCGCTACAGCGGCTCGCCGATTCCCCTGTCGTTTTCCGAGATCAACTATCAGCACCAGATCCTCGACGTGCGCCTGGACGGCGAGACCCTGGTCAGCGTCGAACCGCGGCTGATTCCCCGGGCGGTCAACCTGCAACGCCTGGGCCCGGCCCCCCTGGGGGACATCCTGGCCCAGCTCGGCGAGCTGCCGGACATCGACCTGCTGGCCGAAGAACAGCGCCAGCCCTGGCTGGAAGTGCGGGTGCGCCTGGACGAGCCCCAGCCGGACCTGCGCCAGCAAGTGGAAAGCGCCCTGCAAGGCAAGGCCGTGCGCCTGGTGCGGATCGCCGCCGAATACGCCGGCAAGGGCGCAGGTGACGGTGAAGAGGCCAGTGCCGAGCTGATCGAGCTGGACCAGCTGACCCCCGAAGAGCTGTTCCGCCGCGCCTGGCGCGACGCTTACGCCAACGAGGTGGACGAAGCCACCCTCAAGGATTTCGCCCTGCTGTTGCAGGACGTCCAGCAAGAAGGTGAACAGCCATGAAGATCCTGGCCATCCGCCTGAAGAACCTGGCCTCCCTGGCCGGCCCCTTCGAGATCGACTTCACCGCCGAGCCCCTGGCCAGCGCCGGGCTGTTCGCCATTACCGGGCCCACCGGCGCCGGCAAGAGCACCCTGCTGGATGCCCTGTGCCTGGCGCTGTTCGGCGCGGTGCCGCGGCTGAACAACATCGGCCGCGAGACCAAGGTCCCCGAGGTCGACAGCGAGATCCTCACCAGCGACCCGCGCACCCTGCTGCGCCGCGGCACCGGCAGCGGCTATGCCGAGGTGGATTTTGTCGGCATCGACGGCCGTCGCTACCGCGCCCGCTGGGAAGCCAACCGCGCCCGCGACAAAGCCACCGGCAAGCTGCAAGGCAGCCGGCAGAACCTCACCGACCTGGACAGCGAACAGCTGCTGAGCAACCAGAGCAAGAGCGAATACAAGCAACTGATCGAGGCCCGCCTGGGGCTCAACTTCGAACAGTTCACCCGGGCGGTGATGCTGGCCCAGAGCGAGTTCAGCGCCTTTCTCAAGGCCGACGACAAGGAACGCAGCGAGCTGCTGGAAAAGCTCACCAACACTGCGGTCTACAGCCAGTTGGGGCGCCGCGCCTACAGCAAGAGCAAGGAGGCCGAAGACGCCCACAAGGAGCTCAAGGCCCAGGCCAGCGGCATCAGCCCGCTGGAGCCCGAGGCCCGGGCCGAGCTTGAACAGCAGTTGAGCCAGGCCCAGCAACAGCTCAAGGAGCAACAGGCCCAGCTCAGGCAGTTGGAAGCCCAGCACGTCTGGCTCAAGGAACTACGCCAGTGGCAGGAAGCCCGGCAGAGCGCCGCCGAACAACTGCAAGCGGCCGAACAGGACGCCCAGGCCCTGGCCCCGGAGCGCCTGCGCCTGCAACGCCTGGAACAACTGGCGCCGCAGCGGCACCAGTTCCTGCGCCAGGCAGAGCTGGGCGCCAGCCTGCTGCCGTTGCGCCAGCAGATCCAGCAGCAGGTCGAACAGCAAGGCGCCCTGCAACAACAGCAGGAACGCCTGCAACAGCAACTGCAGGACGCCGGCACGGCCCTGTCCCAGGCCCAGGAACAGCACAGCACCAGCGCCCCGTTGCTGCGCGAAGCCTTTGCCGAACAGGCCAACCTGGAGCGCCTGGGGCAGAGCCTGGCCCAGGCCGAGGCCCAACGCAGCCGCGCCGAGCAGGCCAGCACCGAGGGCCAGCAAGGCATCCAGCAACTGCTGGAAAAACAGCGCCTGGTGGGCGAACGCCTGGAGCGGATCGCCGGGCAACTGGCCCACAGCGTCGCCCTCGCCCCCTTGAGCGACGCCTGGAACGCCTACCGCGAACGCCTGCAACAGCTGATGCTGATCGGCAATCGCCTGCACCAGGGCCAGGCCGAACTGCCGGCCCTGGAACAGCGCGCCAGCAGCGCCGCCCAGCAACTGAGCGAGCAACGCACGCAGCTCGAACTGCTCTACAGCGAAGCCGGGGCCGAGCCCCAGGCGGTGGCCGAGCAGATCCAGTTGCTCGGCACCCTGCTCCAGGACAACCGCAAGCAGCAGCGCGCCGTCGAAGAGCTGGCCCGGCTCTGGGCCCAGCAACGCGAACTGGACCAGCGCGGCCAGGCCCTGCAGGACAGGCAGCAGGCGGTGGCCGCCCAGCGCGAGGAGCTGAACAAGGTCGGCCTGCAGGCGAAGGCCGAGCTGGTGGTGGCCGAGCAGACCCTGAGCGTCACCCAGGCCCTGCTGGAGCGCCAGCGGCTGGCCCGCAGCGCCAGTGTCGAGGAACTGCGCGCCCAATTGCAGAGCGACCAGCCGTGCCCGGTGTGCGGCAGCGTCGAGCACCCCTACCACCAGCCTGAAGCCTTGCTGCAGAGCCTCGGGCGCCACGACGAGAACGAGGAAGCCAGCGCCCGCAAGACGGTGGACAGCCTCAAGGAACAGCTCAACGAACTGCGGGCCCAGGTCCAGGGGCTGATCGCCCAGCAGAAGGAATTCCTCCAGCAGCAGGAACAACTGGCGAGCCAGCAGCAAGCCCTGGCCCCAAGCCTGCAAGCCCACCCCTTGAGCGCCAGCCTCCTGGACCAGGACCCGCCCAAGCGCGACGCCTGGCTGCAACAGCAACTCGACCAGCTGCAGCAGAGCATCACCCAGGACGAAAACCGCCAGGGCGCCCTGCTGACCCTGCAAAAAGATGCCGCGCGCCTGCAAAACCAGCTGCAGGCGGCAATCGACGCCAGCCAGCAGGCCGCCCAGCACCTGGACAAGCAACAGCAGCAACTGAGCGCCGACCGCCAGCGCCTGGACGAGGAACTGGCCAGCTTCAGCCACCTGCTGCCGGCAGAGGTCCTCGACGGCCTGCGCCGCGACCCGGCCAGCACCTTCATGCAGCTCGACCAGCAGGTGCTGCAACGCATCGAGCAACTGCGCGAGCAGCAGGAAGAGGCCGAAGAACAGCAACAGCGCCAGCTGACCCTGGAAAAGGAACAGGACCGCCAGTTGACCCGCCAGCAGCAACTGGCCGAGGCCCAACAGCAGTTCGACACCCTGCACCAGCAGCAACAGGCCTGCCAGCACAGGCTCGCCGAACTGCTGGGCCAGCAGCCCAGCGCCGAGCACTGGCAGCAGCACCTGGAGCAAGCCGTGGACCAGGCCCGCAGCGCCCAGGCCCTGGCCCAGCAACAGCAGCAGGCACTGCACCAGCAAGCGATCGAGTTGGGCGCCGAGCTCAAGGCCCGGGAAGAACGCCTGCAAGCCCTGGAAAGCGAACAACAGCAGCTGGCCGCCAGCATCGAGCAGTGGCGCGCCGGGCACCCGGAACTGGATGACGCCGGCCTGCAACAGTTGCTGGAGCTGGACGAAGAACAGGTGCAGCAACTGCGCCAGCGCCTGCAAGACAACGACAAGGCCATCGAGCAGGCCAAGGTCCTGCTGCAGGAACGCCAGCAGCGCCTGGAACAGCATCAGGCCCAGCACAACGGCAACCTGGAGACCGAACAACTGGCCCAGGCCCTGGAACAGCTGCAGCAACAGGCCCAGGCCAGCGAACAACAGGTGGCGGACCTGCGTGCACGGCAAAGCGAGGACCAGCGCCGCCAGGCCGCCAACCAGGCCCTCAACCAACGCCTTGAACAGGCCTACGCCCAGTGGCAGCGCTGGGCCCGGCTCAGCGCCCTGATCGGCTCGGCCGAAGGCGACAAGTTCCGCAAGATCGCCCAGGCCTACAACCTCGACCTGCTGGTGCACCACGCCAATGCCCAACTGCGCCAACTGGTGCGCCGCTACCGCCTCAAGCGTGGTGGCAGCATGCTCGGCCTGCTGGTGCTGGACACCGAAATGGGCGACGAACTGCGCTCGGTGCACTCGCTGTCCGGCGGCGAAACCTTCCTGGTGTCCCTGGCCCTGGCCCTGGGGCTGGCCTCCATGGCTTCCAGCACCCTGAAGATCGAATCGCTGTTCATCGACGAAGGCTTCGGCAGCCTCGACCCCGAGTCCCTGCAACTGGCCATGGATGCCCTCGACGGCCTGCAGGCCCAGGGCCGCAAGGTGGCGGTGATCTCCCACGTACAGGAAATGCACGAACGGATTCCGGTACAGATCAAGGTCAGCCGCCAGGGCAATGGCCTGAGCACCCTGGAGGTGAAATGAGCACGCTGCAAACGCCGGGGGCGACCCTCTACTCCTTCCGCCGCTGCCCCTACGCCATGCGTGCGCGGCTGGCCCTGCGCTATGCCGGGGTGCCAATGCGGATTGTCGAAGTCAGCCTCAAGGCCAAGCCGGCCGAGATGCTCGCGCTGTCGGCCAAGGGTACGGTGCCGGTGCTGGCACTGGAGGATCGGGTGATCGATGAAAGCCTGGAGATCATGCACTGGGCCCTGGCCCAGCATGACCCCGAGGATTGGCGGCTCACGGCGGACCCGACGGCCCAGGCGCAGATGGCGGCGCTGATTGCCGAGAATGACCAGGTGTTCAAGGTGCACCTCAATCGCTACAAGTACGCCGAGCGCTACCCCGAGGCGCCCATGGAGCACTACCGGGCCCAGGGCGAGGCGTTTCTGGCGCGCCTCGATAGCCTGTTGCAGCAGCGCCGCTATCTGCTGGCGGCGCATCCGAGCCTGGCGGACATGGCGCTGCTGCCGTTTGTTCGCCAGTTTGCCCATGTGGACCGGGAGTGGTTTGCCCAGACGCCTTATCGCTCCTTGCAGGAGTGGTTGCAGGAGCAACTCGCATCAGAGTTGTTCCTGGCAGTCATGGCCAAACAATAACTTTCACAAGATGCGCGCATCGGCAGCCTCAAATAGATTGAGCTGCCGAAATAACCGGCTTTCAGAATTTTCCTAAAGACTTCATCCGCAACTAATAACTAAACTAATTCGACACACAAAGTTCATATCCAACACAGCGATTAGTTAAACACCCAGTTACTACCCGCATGTAAGCAAGACAACTTCGACTCACGCCATCGCGCCCCGCCCGGCCCCAAACCCCAAGCCATCCGGGCATCACGCCCTCATCACTGCGTAAACCAAGCCTTTACCTCGGCAGTAGCCTGCTCGCCCATAAAAAACTTCCATTACTCAGGCCGCTGTAATCATTTCCTTTTTCGCCAGGTTCATTACATTGAAATCGCCTTTTGCAACAGCCGCACTAACACTGATCTATGGAATGATTTATTCAGCACAGTCCTGTGCCGACACTACTATCGACCTGAGTTCTTTGGGCGCTGATGGCTCGGTAGCCTATGGCGTATCGGCTGACGGCCATTTCATCGTCGGCACTGCGTTCGCGAACGGCAATCAATATGCGTTCAAGTACAGCGATGCGACCGGCATGGTCAATCTGGGCACACTGGGTGGCGTTCAATCCTATGCCAAGGCCGCATCCGCTGATGGCAAGGTGGTCGTGGGGTTCGCCGGCGTCTCCAGTAACAACCCTCACGCCTTCAAGCACACCGACGCCACCGGCATGATCGACCTGGGCACCTTGGGAGGACTTACCTCACAGGCCACGGGCGTGTCCGCTGACGGCTCCGTTGTCGTAGGCGATTCGACTACCACCAAGGGCGACTATCGTGCGTTCAAGCACACCGATGCGATGGGCATGATCGATCTGGGCACCCTGGATGCGGGCAACAGCGGCTACTCCTTTGCCACCGCCGTGTCCGCGGACGGCAGCATCGTCGTGGGATACGCTGATATCGATGCCAGCACAGACACGCAACACGCCTTCAAGCACACCGACGCGAACGGCATGATCGATCTGGGCACCCTGGGAGGGCAGACCTCACAGGCATTCGGCATCTCCGCTGACGGCCATGTTGTCGTGGGAATGGCCCAGACAGCTACAGGCGGCACTCAAGCGTTCAAGCACACTGACACTGCCGGCATGGTCGGCCTGGACTCCTGGGGTGGCGATTCCTTCGCTTATGGCACTTCCTCCGACGGTAGCGTCATCGTAGGTGTAGCCGCGACGGCCACTGGCTATGTCCATGCATTCCGGCACACCGATGCCAGCGGCATGGTCGACCTGGGCACCCTGGGCGGTGAAACGTCAGCGGCGACCGGCGTCTCCGCTGACGGCAATGTTGTCGTGGGCCTCAGCCTTACGGGTGAAGGAGCCATGCACGCCGCGCTATGGAAAATCACCGAAACAGGTTCCCACCTTGTCGACCTGGACAACACCCGCACCGCCATGGCCAGGAACGCCAATCGGGCCTGGGGGATGCTCGATTTGCGCAGCGAACAACTGGCTCGATTGATGAGCCAGGAATGCCAGATCGACAGTGGCTCGTTCTGTATCGGTGTGGGCCCAAGCTACAGCCGCAACGGCGTGGCCAGGCAGACCAGCATGAGCCTGACCCTGGGGGTTCGTCCCACCGAGCATCTGCGCCTTGGCGTGACCCTGGATCAGGACCTCGATCGGCAACTGCCGGACAACTACGCCAAGGCAGGCTCGGCAGCACCGGCGGTCGCCCTCTTCGCCGCCGTTGATGAAACAGGCCACGGGCTGGGTTGGCAGGGCCGTGTGGCCGCAGCCTATGTGTCTTCCAAGGTCGATATCACACGCGAACAACTGGCTTACACCGAGGCCGGCCAAGGGCGTTCGAGCCTACGCGGCAAGTCCTTGAGCATCGAAGGCGCCTACGGCGTGATGCTCAATGCAATGACCCTGACGCCGTATCTGGGCCTCAGCCAGACTCAGGTCAGCCGCCAGGGCTATCGTGAAAACAGCGGCGCGGTGTTTGCGGCCAGCTACGCGAAAATGGGCCGCACGACCACCAGCCTGAACCTCGGTGTGCGGGGCGCCAAAAAGCTCACCCGGCAGCTGGAACTCAGTGCCAACCTGGAGCTGACCCAGGACCTGCGCAACAAGCGCGATGCCTTTCACGCCCAAATGGAGTACCTGGGGCGCTACACCTACCAGGCCGGAAAACAGCACGACGCTCGCCTGGGGGCCGGCACGGGAGTGAGCTATGCCCTGAACGAACACAGCGCCGTGCATACGGGCGTGTTCTGGGCGCAGCAACCAGGTGGCAATGATGTGACCGGCATTCAGACAGCCTTTACTTACCAGTTCTGATAGCAGCCTGCCCCGCCGGCCTGAGTTCGAGGCCGGCCGGGGACGCGGATGCACGTTCGCCATTCCGTGATTCGGGCAGGCCCGGGAGCCAGGCGCCATGCTAAGGTTTGGCCACTTCCACTCTCGCGAAAATGCCCATGTCCGTCGTCATCCGCACCCACCCCCGCTTGACCATCGGCGTCCTGATCGGCTGCGCCATTGGTCTGCTCGCTCCTGCCCAGAGCCTGACCGGCAAGATCCTCATTGGCTGGAACGCCGCTGTCTGGAGCTACCTGGCACTGATGTTCTGGCTCACCGTTCGGGCTCGCGCCGATGAGGTCAGGCGCATCGCCGAAGCCGAGGATGAAAACGCCGGCCTGGTGCTGTTGATCGTCTGTGTGGCGGCCATTGCCAGCCTGGTGGCGATCACCCTGGAGCTGGTGGGCAGCAAGAACCTGGACAGCACCCAGCGCCTGGTCCACTACGGCTTCACCGGGCTGACGGTGATCGGCTCGTGGCTACTGGTGGGGGTGATCTTCAGCCTGCACTACGCGCGCCTGTACTACACCTGGGACGGCAAGGAACCGGCGCTGCGCTTTGCCGAAGGCCCGACCAACCCGGACTACTGGGACTTCCTGTATTTCTCCTTCACCATCGGCGTGGCGGTGCAAACCTCGGACGTCGGCGTGGCCACCCGCGAGCTGCGCAAGATCGTCCTCGCCCAATCGCTGATCGGCTTTCTGTTCAACACCGCGATCCTCGGTTTCTCGATCAATATCGCCGCCGGGCTGTTCAGTTGAGGCTGCACAAAACTTCTAGACCCCAGCCCTGGCACCGGCGTTAACTGCCAGGGTTGCCGCCACGCCCCACGGACCGCCCCATGACCACGCCCAACTGGATCGACCTGGCCCAGGATGCCGACACCGGCATCGAGACCCTGCGGGCCCATTTCACCGGCCACGCCTATGACCCGCACTGGCACGACAGCTACCTGGTGGGCGTCACCGAGCAAGGGGTGCAGCAGTTCAACTGCCGCCGGGCCCGGCACCAGAGCACGCCGGGCAAGGTGTTCCTGCTGGAACCGGGGGAAATCCACGACGGCGAGGCCCCCACCGAGGGCGGCTTTACCTACCGCATGCTGTACCTCGACCCGCAGTGGCTGGAGCGCGAACTGGGGGCGCTGTTCGCCGAGGCGCCGGCCAATGCCCAACTGGCATTCGGCAGTACCCTGGCCAGCGATCCGCGCCTGGCCCGGGCCACCAGCGCGGCCTTTCACAGCCTGCACCATGGCGAGTTGCGCATCGTCCGCCAGAGCGCCCTGGACCAGTTGCTGGAACAACTGACCGGGCACTTGCACTGGCGCCGGCGCTACGCCCAGGACCCGCGCCTGCCGCTGGTGGCGCAACGGGCCCGGGACTACCTGCATGCGCACCTGGCCCAGGACCTGAGCCTGGAAGCCCTGAGCCAGGCCTGCGGGGTCGACCGCTTTCGCCTCAGCCGCGCCTTCAAGGCCGCCTTCGGCCTGCCACCCCATGCCTACCTGGTGCAACTGCGCCTGAGCCGGGCACGCCGCCTGCTGGCCGGAGGCGCAGCGCCGGCCGAGGTCGCCACGGCCCTGGGCTTTGCCGACCAGAGCCACCTGGGGCGCTGGTTCATGCGTGCCTACGGGCTGAGCCCGGCGTTGTATCGCAAGCGCTGCACAAAGCTTCCAGACGCCTGAAAGCACCTGGGCCAGGATCAACTGCCGATCACTTCCCAAAGTTGCCCGCCATGCCCCTGTCTCTCTCGACCCTGCTGCCCTTTGTGCTGTTTGCCTTTGTCGCCTCCATCACCCCGGGGCCGACCAATATCCTGGTGCTGAACAACAGCGCCCGCCATGGCCTGCGGGCGGCGCCGCCGATCATCCTCGGCGCAGCGCTGGCCGCGGCCGGGATCGTGCTGCTGGTGGGCGCCGGCCTGGGCGACTGGCTCGCCGGCAGGCCCAAGGTGCAGCAGGCCATGCAGTGGCTCGGGCTGCTGTGGCTCAGCTACCTGGCCTGGCAGATCTGGCAGGCCCCGGCCAGCGCCCTGGATGCCAGTGCCGGGCAGCCGCGCCGCCTGGGGCTGGCCGGCGCCGCCGCGTTGCAACTGGTGAACCCCAAGACCTGGATGATGGCCCTGGCGGTGGTCAGCGTGTTCGCCGGTACCGAGGCCGACCGACAGTGGCGGGCGCTGTGGCTGTCCCTGGTGTTTTTCCTCATCGCCCTGCCGTGCCTGGGCGCCTGGGCACTGCTGGGGGCCGGTTCGGCGCGCTGGCTACGCTCGCCCCAGGCGCTGAAGGCATTCAATCGGGGCATGGCCCTGCTGTTGCTGGCATCCACCTGGATGAGCCTGTGGGCCTGAGGTCGCCACAGTGCAACGGGCGGTCGCTCCAGTGCCTTTGGCTCGGCACCGGGGCGCTGTAGGGTGGCGCACACGGCGCAACAAGACGCCGCCCCGAACAAAAACCACTGCCCCACGAGAGCCTCCGATGAAAACACCGTTCAAGCGTTGTTTCCTGGCCTGTTGCGCCAGCGCCCTGCTGAGTGCCCCGACCTGGGCCGCCGAGCCCGCCGCCTGCAAGACCGTGCGCATGGGCGTGGTCAACTGGACCGACGTGATCGCCACCAGCGCCATGGCCGACGTGCTGCTCGGCGGCCTGGGCTACGACAGCAAGCAGACCAGCGCGGTGCAGCAGATCATCTTCGCCGGCATTCGCGACCGGCGCCTGGACATCTTCCTCGGCTACTGGAAACCGGCCATGGACCAGAACATCGCGCCCTTCCTGGCCGCCGGGCAGGTCAGGGTCATGGCCCAGCCCAGCCTGGCCGATGCCCAGGCGACCCTGGCAGTGCCGGACTACGTGGCGCAAGCGGGCCTGAAGACCTTCGCCGACATCGCCCGCTTCAAGGAGCAGCTGGGGGGCAAGATCTACGGCATCGAACCCGGCAGCGGCGCCAATACCACGATCAAGACCATGATCGACACCGACCATTTCGGCCTCAAGGGCTTCAAGCTGATCGAGTCCGGCGAGGCCGGGATGCTGGCGGCGGTGCAGCGGGCGATCAACCGCAAGGAGTTCGTGGTGTTCGTCGGCTGGACCCCGCACCCGATGAACATCAACCTGCCCATCACCTACCTCACCGGCAGCGAGGACGTGTACGGGCCCAACGAAGGCGCGGCCACGGTGTCCACGGTGACCGCCCCGGACTATGCCGAGCGCTGCCCCAACGTCGACCGGCTGCTGAAGAACCTGAGCTTCACCGCAGCCCAGGAAAGCCAGCTGATGGTGCCCATCATGCAGCGCCAATCGCCCCAGGAGGTGGCCCGGCAATGGTTGCGCGAGCATCCCGAGGACCTGCAGCGCTGGCTGGCGGGGGTGACCACCTTCGACGGCCGCGATGGCGTGGCAGCGGTCAAAGCGAGCCTGTAGCCCCCTCTGCAGGAACCGGCTTGCCGGCGCAGGCGGTCTCACGGGCCCTTCGCCGGCAAGCTGGCTCCCACACTCCAGGACTGTCCATGAACCATTACCCGCTTTCTGCCGAGCTGGCGGCCTTTGTCCAGCGAACCCTGAGCTACACCAGCGTCGACAGCAGCTTCCAGGGCCTGCGCGACAGCTACGAGCGCATGTGCCGGGCCTTCACCCCGCCTCGCCCTGCCGGGCTGGCGGTACAGGAGCTGCAACTTTCCGGGGTGCCACTGCGCCTGTATCACCCCGAGCGCCCGGCTGCGCCTTCGGGCTGGCCCTGGCTGTTGTACCTGCACGGCGGCGGCTGGGTGCTGGGGGCCTGGACTCCCACGAGTTCATCACCGCCCGCTTGGCCAGCGAGCTGGGAATACTGGTGATCGCCGTGGACTACCGGCTGGCCCCGGAGCACCCGTTCCCCGCCGCCTTCGACGATTGCCTGGGGGTCTGGCGGGCCCTGGAACAAGGGCTGCTGCCCCTGCCACTGGACCCGCAGCGCCGGGTGCTGATGGGCGACAGCGCCGGCGGCAACCTGGCGGCGGCGCTGTGCCTGGCCCTGCGCGATGCCGGCGAACCCGGGCCGGCGGCCCAGGTGCTGGTCTACCCCGGCCTGGGTGGCGCCGCCAACCTGCCCTCGCGCAGCCAGTGCGCCGACGCGCCCTTGCTCAGCAGCAGCGACCTGGACTGTTTCCAGGCCCTGTACCTGCCCGGCCCGCAGCAGCGCTCGGCCTATGCCCGGCCGCTACTGGCGCAACAGTTCGCCGGCCTGCCCGCGGCCTTTATCGCCCTGGCACAGTTCGACCCGCTGCGCGATGACGGCGAGCGTTATCACCAGCACTTGCTCGCAGCCGGTGGGCAAAGCCAGCTCTACCCGGGCCTGGGGCTGGTGCACGGTTGCCTGCGCGCCAGGGGCCTGGCCCCTGAAGTGGACGCCCTGTACAGCGCCCTGCTGGCCTACCTGGAACAGCACCTGGGCCGCCCCTGAACGCGACCGTTGGTCAGCCACCGACCTGCGTGGATGCTATTTCCTGCCTCTGCACTATTGACGGCCGAAGCGCTTTTGCGGTTTCCTGAAACCGGTTTCATCGCAACTGGAACCCATAATTCCAAAAACAAGGTCGTCGCCCGTGAATCAGTTTTCCGCCGCCCAGCGCAGCCGCGTCACCATGCTCGATGTCGCCCGCCGCGCCGGGGTCTCCAAGGCCAGCGTGTCGCGCTTTATCGGCGAGGACCGGGCCCTGCTCTCCGATGCCATTGCCCTGCGCATCGATCAGGCCATCAGCGAACTGGGCTACCGCCCGAACCAGATGGCCCGCGGCCTCAAGCGCGGGCGCACCCGCCTGATCGGCATGCTGGTGGCCGATATCCGCAACCCCTATTCGATTGCCGTGATGCATGGCGTGGAAACCGCCTGCCGCCAGCACGGCTACAGCCTGGTGGTGTGCAACACCGACCGCGACGACGAACAGGAAGCCCGGCACCTGGCCAACCTGCGGGCCTACAACATCGAAGGCCTGATCGTGAACACCCTGGGCCACCACCTGGAACAGTTGCAGCAATTGCAGGAAGAGATGCCCATGGTCCTGGTGGACCGCAAGCTCTCGCAGTTGCAGGCCGACCTGGTGGGCCTGGACAACCCGGCGGCGGTGCGCAGCGCCCTCGACCACCTGCAACAGCAGGGTTATCGCGACCTGCTGCTGGTCAGCGAACCCCATGACGGCACCAGCTCGCGGTTGGAGCGCAGCACCAGTTTCCAGGCCGAGATCGAGCGCCGTCCGGCCTTGCGCGGCCAACTGCTGGAAACCGGCAGCCACCTGACCAGCCAGTTGCAAGCCTTTCTCGCCGCCCCCGGCCCCGGGCCCAAGGCGCTGTTCTGCGCCAACGGCGTGGCGACCCTGGCCGCCACCCGCGCCCTGCGTGAGCTGGAGTGCCCGCTGTTCGAAGGCGTGGGCCTGATCGCCCTTGACGACCTGGACTGGTACCCCCTGGTGGGCAATGGCATCACGGCCCTGGACCAGCCCACCGAAGCCATAGGCACCAGTGCCTTCGAATGCCTGCTCAAGCGCCTGCGGGGCGACGATGCCCCGGCGCGGGTGGTGGATTTTCCGGCGCAGTTGATCGTGCGCGGCTCCACCCGGTTGTAACGGTGAGGGCAAGACCCACCACTTTTTTCTCGAACAAAAATGAAACCGGTTTCAGAGGTCAGGAACATGCAGCAATCCCCCGTCTCCATCAGTTTGTCCAGCTACGGCGCAGACCTTGTGCGCGCACAGGGTCAGGCGCATTTCATTCCCCTGGTGGCCGCCGCCGGCGCGTCCTGCATCGAATGGCGCGAAGAACTGCTGACCCATGAGCAGCCTGCCGAGCTGGCCCGCAGCGCTGCGGAGCACGGCCTGGAAAGCGTGTTTTCCTCGCCCCTGGAGTTGTGGCAGGCCGAGCGCAGCGAGCCCAACCCGCAACTGAGCGCCACCCTGCAACGGGCCCGGGAGTTCGGCGCCAAGCGGCTCAAGGTGTCCCTCGGGCACTTTCGCGAACACCACGACCTGCGCAGCCTGGCCAGCCTGCTGTTTCGCCAGCCCCTGGCCCTGCTGGTGGAGAACGACCAGACCGCCCACGGCGGGCGCATCGAGCCGTTCCAGCGCTTTTTCAGCGCGGTAGAGGCGCTGAACCTGCCGCTGCGCATGACCTTCGACATCGGCAACTGGCAATGGCAGGAGCAATCGGCGCTCAACGCCGCGCGCCTGCTGGGCCGGCACGTGGCCTACGTGCACTGCAAGGCGGTGCGCCTGCGGGTCGACGGCAAGCTGGTGGCCATACCGCCCGGCGCCCCGGAGCTGCATCAATGGGAACAACTGCTGCGGCACATGACTCAAGGTATTACCCGGGCCGTGGAATACCCCTTGCAAGGCACCGACCTGCTGCAAGTGACCACCGAGCAGGTCAGCCTGCTGGCCCACCTTGGCCAATCGCGCCTGGAGCATGCAGATGCCTGATATCGATATCCTCTCGTTCGGCGAAACCATGGCGATGTTCGTTGCCGAACACGGCGGCGACCTGGCCCAGGTCCAGCACTTCCACAAGCGCATCGCCGGGGCCGACAGCAACGTGGCCATCGGCCTGGCACGCCTGGGCTTCAAGGTGGCCTGGCTGAGCCGGGTAGGCAACGACTCCCTGGGGCGCTTCGTGCTCGACACCCTGCGTGCCGAAGGCCTGGACTGCCGTTTCGTGCGCTGCGACCCGATCCATCCCACCGGCTTTCAGCTCAAGTCCCGGGAAGACGGCGGCGACGACCCGCGGGTCGAGTATTTCCGCCGCGGTTCGGCGGCCAGCCACCTGGCCATCAGCGACCTCGACCCGGCCCTGCTGCGGGCCCGCCACTTGCACGCCACCGGCATTCCCCCGGCGCTCTCGGACTCGGCCCGAGAGCTGTCCGGCCACCTGATGCACACCCAGCGCAGCGCCGGGCACAGCGTGTCGTTCGACCCCAACCTGCGCCCCGCCCTGTGGCCCAGCGAAGCGCTGATGATCCGCGAGATCAACCGGCTGGCGGCGCTGGCCCATTGGGTACTGCCGGGGCTCGCCGAAGGCCGCCTGCTCACCGGCCGCGACGACCCGGCGGACATCGCCGCCTTCTACCTGGACCAGGGCGCCGAAGCCGTGGTGATCAAGCTCGGCGCCCATGGCGCCTACTACCGCACCCAGCTGGATGCCGGCTTCGTCGACGGCGTGCCGGTGGCCCAGGTGGTGGACACCGTAGGCGCCGGCGACGGCTTTGCCGTGGGCCTGATCAGCGCCCTGCTGGAAAGCCGCGGCATCCTCGAAGCGGTGCAGCGGGCCAACTGGATCGGCAGCCGCGCGGTGCAGAGCCGTGGCGACATGGAAGGCCTGCCCTTGCGCCACGAACTACCGGAGCACACGCCCAGCCTGAAAACCGCCAGCGCCCTGTAGGCGCTGGCTTGCCAGCGAAGACGCCCGCCCGGCGACACACGCCCCAAGGGCCCCTTCGCCGGCCAGCCGGCTCCTGCAGTGACCGAACACCACGAACCACCTGCTGCGACAAAAACAACAAGCTCAGGAGAACTTTCATGGACACGCTCAAACTCGCCACCCGCCGCTGGTGGTACATCATGCCCATCGTCTTCATCACCTACAGCCTGGCCTACCTGGACCGCGCCAACTACGGTTTCGCCGCGGCCTCGGGCATGGCCGATGACCTGCAGATCACCCCCGGCCTGTCCTCGCTGCTGGGGGCGCTGTTCTTCCTCGGCTATTTCTTCTTCCAGGTGCCCGGGGCGATCTACGCGCAAAAGCGCAGCGTGAAGAAGCTGATCTTCGTCAGCCTGATCCTCTGGGGCGGCCTGGCCACCCTCACCGGGATAGTCGCCAACGCCTACATGCTGATCGGCATCCGCTTCCTGCTGGGGGTGGTAGAGGCCGCGGTGATGCCGGCGATGCTGGTGTACCTGTGCCACTGGTTCACCCGCGCCGAACGCTCCCGGGCCAACACCTTCCTGATCCTCGGCAACCCGGTGACCATGCTCTGGATGTCGGTGGTCTCCGGCTACCTGGTGCAGCACTTCAGCTGGCGCTGGATGTTCATCATCGAAGGCCTGCCGGCGGTGATCTGGGCCTTTATCTGGTGGCGCCTGGCCGATGACCGGCCCAGCCAGGCGCAGTGGCTGAGCCAGGACGAAAAACGCGACCTGGAAAGTGCCCTGGCCGCCGAACAGCAAGGGATCAAGGCGGTGAAGAACTACGCCGAGGCGTTCCGCTCGCCCAGGGTGATCATCCTCGCCCTGCAATTCTTCTGCTGGAGCATCGGGGTCTACGGCTTTGTCCTGTGGCTGCCGTCGATCCTCAAGCACGGCGCGCAGATGGACATGGTGGAAGCCGGCTGGCTCTCGGCCCTGCCTTACCTGGCGGCGGTGATTGCCATGCTGGCGGTGTCCTGGGGCTCGGACCGCACCCAGAAGCGCAAGCGCTTCGTCTGGCCGCCGCTGCTGGTGGCGGCCATCGCTTTCTACGGTTCCTACCTGCTGGGGGCCGAGCACTTCTGGTGGTCCTACAGCCTGCTGGTGATCGCCGGGGCCTGCATGTACGCGCCCTACGGGCCATTCTTCGCCATCGTCCCGGAGATCCTTCCGGCCAATGTCGCCGGTGGCGCCATGGCCCTGATCAACAGCATGGGCGCCCTGGGCTCTTTCGGCGGCTCCTACCTGGTGGGCTACCTGAACAGCGCCACCGGCTCCCCCGGCGCCTCCTACCTGCTGATGAGCGGCGCGCTGCTGCTCTCGGTACTGCTGACCCTGTTGCTCAAACCCGGTGCCGACCAGCCGCAGGCCAAGGCCCTGCCCCTGCGCCGGCGCCTGGCCCACCCTTGAAACGGTCTAGAGAACCCCATGAAAAAACACCTGGTGCTGTACAAGAAACTCTCCCCAACGCTGATGGCCCGCCTGCAGGAGCAGGCGCAGGTGACCCTGATCGAAACCCTCGACGCGGCGGGGCTGAATGCCCTGCGCCAGGCGCTGCCGAGCGCCGACGGGCTGCTGGGTGCCAGCCTGCGCCTGGACGCCGAACTGCTGGACCTGGCGCCCCGGTTGCGGGCGGTGGCCAGCGTTTCGGTGGGGGTCGACAACTATGACATCGACTACCTGACCCAGCGCCGCATCCTGCTCAGCAACACCCCCGACGTGCTCACCGAGACCACCGCCGACACCGGCTTCGCGCTGATCCTGGCGACCGCCCGGCGGGTGGTGGAACTGGCCAACCTGGTGCGCGCCGGGCAATGGCAGCGCAACATCGGGCCGGCGCACTTTGGCACGGATGTCCACGGCAAGACCCTGGGCATCATCGGCATGGGGCGCATCGGCGAAGCCCTGGCCCAGCGCGGGCATTTCGGCTTCGGCATGCCGCTGATCTACCACAGCACCCGGCCCAAGCCCGCGGTGGAGCAACGCTTCAATGCCCAGTACCGGAGCCTGGAGCAACTGCTTGAGGAAGCCGACTTCATCTGCCTGACCCTGCCCCTGACCGAACGCACCCAGGGCCTGATCGGCGCCCGGGAGTTCGCCCTGATGCGCCCCGAAAGCATCTTCATCAATATTTCCCGGGGCAAGGTGGTGGATGAAGCGGCGCTGATAGAAGCCCTGCAACAACGGCGGATTCGCGGCGCCGGGCTGGACGTCTTCGAACGCGAGCCGCTGGAACACGACTCCCCACTGCTGCAACTGCCCAACGTCGTGGCCACCCCGCACATCGGCTCGGCCACCCACGAAACCCGCGAAGCCATGGCCCGCTGCGCGGTGGACAACCTGCTGGCGGCCCTGGCCGGCCAGCGCCCGCCGAACCTGGTCAACCCCGCGGCGTGGACCGGCCCGCGCCCCTAACGGCCAGCCTGCGCAGCGCCCCCGAAGAACTCCCTATCGCCGGGAATGCTCGTGTAGGAGCTGGCTTGCCAGCGAAGGCGGCCACAAGAGCAGCGCAAGGCTCAAGGCCCTGTTCGCCGACAAGCCGGCTCCTACGGAGGAGGGCGTATCGGCGCGGATGCTCATGTAGGAGCTGGCTTGCCAGCGAAGGCGGCCGCAAGAGCAGCACACGGCTCAAGGGCCTGTTCGCCGGCAAGCCGGCTCCTACGGAGGAAGGCGTATCGCCGCGGACGCTCGTGTAGGAGCTGGCTTGCCAGCGAAGGCGGCCGCAAGAGCAGCACAAGGCTCAAGGGCCTCTTCGCCGGCAAGCCGGCTCCTACCGAGGAAGGCGTATCGCCGCGGACGCTCATGTAGGAGCTGGCTTGCCAGCGAAGGCGGCCGCAAGAGCAGCACAAGGCTCAAGGGCCTGTTCGCCGGCAAGCCGGCTCCTACGGAGGAAGGCATATCGCCGCGGACGCTCGTGTAGGAGCTGGCTTGCCAGCGAAGGCGGCCGCAAGAGCAGCACAAGGCTCAAGGGCCTGTTCGCCGGCAAGCCGGCTCCTACGGAGGAAGGCGTATCGGCGGTGGGGATTTCAGACCGGCAAGGGGTACAGGGCTTCGTCGAACTGGTCCAGGCGCGGGAAGACCAGGGGCTGGTCGTCCGCCAGGTGCTGCAGGCGCTGGCGGTAGCTATGCAGGAAGGCTTCGCGAGCCTCCTGGCTGATGTAGGGCACGTGCCAGGCCACGAACGGTTCCAGTACGTCACAGCCCACATAGGCCAAAGTGCCCCGCAGCAACGGGCGCAACATCTCTTCGAGCGGTCCATGGATCGCACCCTCGCCAAACATGTGCTCGCGCCCGCCCAGGGTCAGGGTCACCAGGGCTTTCTTGCCCGCCAGCCCGCCCTGGTCATAGAACCGCTTGCCGCCATAACACACCCCCGACACCAGCACCCGGTCGATCCAGCCCTTGAGCATGGCCGGCACCGAGAACCAGAACACCGGGAAGTTGAGGATCAACAGGTCGGCCCACAGCAGCTTGTCCAGCTCGGCCTGGATATCCGCGGCAATGCTCTGGTTCTTCACCCCCAGGCGCTGTTCCAGGGCATACACCAGGTAGTCCGGGTTGTCCCGGGAGGCAAAATCCGCGGCGCTGGCCACCGGGTTCCAGTTCATCGCGTACAAGTCACTGACCTGCACCTGGTGCCCCTGGGCCTCCAGGGTGCTGCGGGCCTGGTCGCGCAAGGCGGCGGTGAAGGATTGCGGCTCGGGGTGGGCGTGAACGATCAGTACCTTCATGAAGACTCCTCAAACAGTAGGCAAAGTGGCGGGGGCAACGCGGCGGCTCAGGCAGTGCTCGGCGCACAGGGCAATGCGCCGGCAGGCTTCGCGCAAGTCATCCGGCTGCAGCACCAGCCCCAGGCGGATATGCCCAGCGGCGCTGGGGCCGAAGGCTTCGCCGGCCAGCACCGAGACGCCCTGCTCGTCCAACAGGCGCTCGCTGAAGGCCTGGGCGCTGAGCCCGGTGGCGCGGATGTCGACCATGACGAACATGCCGCCATCGGGTTTCAACGGCCGGGCACCGGGGCAATCGGCCAGGCAGTCGCACACCAGATCCCGCCGCTGGCGATAGGCCTCGGCCATCTCCCGCAACTGCGGCAAGGGTTGCTCCAGGGCCACCACGGCGGCGTCCTGGATGAATTCCGGCGAGCCATAGAGCATGCACAGGGCGAGGTTTTCCAGGTGCGCGGCCAGGGCCGTCGGCGCCACCACCCAGCCCAGGCGCCAGCCGGTCATGGCATGGGACTTGGAGAGGCTGTTGAGGGTCGCGGTGCGCTCGGCCATGCCCGGCAGGCTGGCCGGGCTGACATGCTCGCCCTCGTACAGCAGTTCGCTGTAGACCTCGTCGCAGATCAGCCACAGGTCATGTTCGATGCACAACGCCGCCAGGGCCTCCCAGGTGGCCCGGGGAATGCTGGCGCCGGTGGGGTTGTGCGGGCTGTTGAGCACCAGGGCCCGGGTCTTGCCGGTGATGCGCGCGGCCACCGCCTCGGGCTGTACCCGAAAGCCGTCTTCGGCCCGCACCGGCAGCGGCACCACCCGGGCGTTGCAGGCACCGAACACTGCTTCATAGGTGACGTACATCGGCTCAGCCACTATCACTTCGTCACCCGGGTCCAGCAGGCACTGGGCCACGCTGTACAGGGCGCACTGGGCACCGGCCAGCACCACCACTTGCTCGGCATCCACCACTTGCCCGCTACGCTGCTGATGGCGGCGGGCGATGGCCTCGCGCAAGGCGCGCTTGCCGCGCACATCGGCGTAATGGGTGTGGCCGGCCTGCAGGCTGTCGATGGCCGCCTGGACGATGGGCTGGGGGGTGTCGAAATCCGGGTCGCCCACCGACAGCAACCAGACTTGCTCGCCGCGTTCGCGCTTGGCCAGGGCCCGGTAATGAATGTCCCAGGCGGCGGCGCCGTCTCCGGCAATACGTTGGGTCAGTCGAGAAAAGCGCATGCACAAGCTCCAGGAAAAAGGGATGGTCAGCGCGCGCAGGCGTGCTTGAGTTCGATCAGGGTCACGCCATTGCGGGCAAAGCCCTCGCGCAGTTCCTGTTGCAACTCATCGAGGCTGGCGGGCTGGCTGACGCTGCAACCAAAGGCCCGGGCCAGGGCGGCAAAATCCGGATTGCGCGGCAGCACGCCGATCGGTTCGATGTTCAGATCCAGCATGTCATCGCGGATCTGCCCCAGGGCATCGTTGTTCCACAGCAGCACCACCAGCGGGCTGCGCAGTTCCTCCACCGCCGTGGCCAACTCCTGCAGCGTGTAGAGAAAACCGCCGTCGCCCACCAGCACCAGCCCGGGACGCTCGGGGGCGCCGAGCTTGGCGCCGATGCCCGCCGGCAAGCCGTAGCCGAGGGTGCCGTAGCCGGTGGGGTGCAGCCAGCTGCGGGTGGCCCGGGTCGGGTACAGGTAGTTGCCGCTGTAGGCCAGCTGGGTCATGTCGCTGGCGATAAAGCCGTGCTCCGGCAGCTCGGCGGCAATGCGCTGCAGGATCGAGCGGTGAATCTGCTGCAAGGGCCCCTGCCCGTTCTGCACCGCCTGGCGCAGATCGGCCACCGCATGAATCGCCGCCCCCGCTTCGGCCGGTGTGGGTGGCAAGGCCTGGAGCAAGGCGTCCAGGGTGGCCCGGGCATCGCCGTGCAAGGCCACCGAGCACGGGTAGAAGTCATTGAACTTGCGCGGGTCGATATCCAGGCGCAGCAGCTCGCCGTTCAGCGGCAGGCGCTCGCGCCAGTAGTCGGTGTCGGCCATCTCGGTGCCCACCGCCAGCACCACATCGGCCTGACTGATCAGCTGCCAGCCGGGCTCCACGCACAAGGTCGCCCCGGCGTTCAGCGGCGCTTCATCCGGCAGCAGGCCCTTGCCGGCGACGCTGCTGAAGAACACCGCCCCCAGGCGCGTGCTCAGGGCCCGCAGTTGCTCGGCGGCATGCAACGCGCCGCCGCCGGCAATGATCATCGGCCGCTTGGCGCGGCGCAGTGTGTCCGCCGCCTGCCGGATATCCGCCGCCGCGGCCGGGCCACGCCCGGGCGGCGCACCACCTCGCCGGTCCAGTCCCGGGCGACCTTGGCCGCCAGCACATCCAGGGGCACGCTGATGTGCACCGGGCGCGGGCGCTCGCTGTCGAACACGGCAAAGGCCCGGGCGATCAGCTCCGGCAAATCTTCCGGGCTCAGGGCCAGGGCCGAAAAGGCGGTGATAGGCGCGGTAATGGCGCGCTGGTCCTGGGTTTCGTGCAGCGAGCCGCAGCCCTTGCCCAGGCTGGCGCTGTGGTTGACGCTGGAAATCACCAGCAGCGGGATCGAGTCGGCATAGGCCTGGCCAATCGGCGTGGCGACGTTGGTCACCCCCGGGCCACTGATGACGAAACACACCCCGGGCTTGCCACTGACCCGGGCGTAACCGTCGGCCATGAAGCCCGCGCCCTGCTCGTGACGGGTCAGCACATGGCGGATGCCGCTGCCGGGCAGCCCGCGGTACAGCTCCAGGGTGTGCACCCCGGGAATGCCGAACACCGTGTCGACGCCGTAGCCGGCCAGCAGGCGCACCAGGGCCTGGCCACCGGTCAAGGTCTGATCGTGCATGTCTCTCTCCTCAAGCCTGGCCAAGGCGAATCAACGCATCGACCGCGACGGTACCCTGGGCACCGACCAACAATGGGTTCACATCCAGTTCCAGCAGTTGCCCGGCGTGTTCGCAAGCGTAGTCCGCCACCGCGCCGATGGCCGCCACCAGGGCTTCAAGATCAGCCGTCGGGCGCCCGCGAAAACCTTGCAGCAAGGCGGCGCTGCGCAGGCTCAGCAAGGCCTGGCGGATCGCCCCTTCGGTGGTGGGCAGCAGCAGGCTGCGACTGTCCTTGAGCAGTTCCACCAGCACCCCGCCGGCACCGATCACCAGGGCCAGAGCGAAGTCGTTCTCACGCTTGATGCCGACAATCAGCTCCGCCAGGGGCGGCGCGGCCATGGGTTCCAGCAGCACCCGCTCAAAAGCCACCCCGGGCGCATGCTCGGCGATCCGCGTGTGCATCAGGCGCAGGGCCGCGCTCAGGGCTTCAGGGTCCTTAAGACTCAGGGCCACCGCCCCGGCCTCGGTCTTGTGCGGCAGCTCGGCGCTCACCGCCTTGAGCACCAGCGGGTAGCCAATGCCCGCCGCCGCGCTCAGGGCCTGCCCGGGGGTGGTCAACACGCCTTCCGGGGTGCAAAGGCCAAAGGCGCGCAGGGCCTGCTTGGACTGCCACTCGTCCAGCAGCACAGCGCTACAGTCCAGAGCCTGCGGGCACAGCGGCACCAGGGCCGACTCCCCCAGGGCCAGCAACGCCGGACGCCGCTGTTGATAGGCGACGATCCGCCCCCAGGCCGCCAGGCCGTCCTCCACGCCTTGCAAGGCGGGAATGCCATGGCCGTGCAAACGCTCGCGGGCACTGGCCGGCAGCAGTTCGGGAAAGGCCGAAGTGACAAAACCGCGCTTGCCGTGGCGTTGCAGCGCCGCGCAGAACAGCTCCAGCAGCAGGTCGCATTCCTTGCGCTCGCCGGTAAACTCGGCCGGGTAATCCAGCACCAGCATGGCGCTGTCGGCCTCGGTACGCAGGGCCGTGTCGAGCATGGCTTGCAGGGCCTGGGCGTCGCCCCAGATGGCGGTGGTGAAATCCAGCGGGTTCACCAGGTTGGCGTAGCCCGGCAGCACCTGGGCCAGCTCGGCGCATTGCCCGGCATCCAGCTTGGGCAACTGCAGGCCGTTGCGCTCGGCGTAGTCGGCGATCAGCCCGGCATCGCCCCCGGAACAGGCCAGGGCCATCAGCTGCGGGCCAGCCGGCAACTGCCCGCAGGAGGCGGCCTTCAAGGTTTCGACAAAACTCACCGGGCCGCTGACCCGGATCACCCCCAGGCGCTGGAACAGCGCGTCGTACAGCGCGTCCGATCCCGACAGCGAACTGGTGTGACTCAAGGCCAGCTCGGCGCCGATCTGCGACACCCCGGTCTTCAGGGCAATGATGGGTATGCCCTTCTCCAGGGCTTTATGCGCCGCCCGGGCAAACCCCGGCACGTTCTTCAGGCCTTCCAGGTGCAGACCGATGGCGGTCACCCGCGGCTCGTCCAGCAGCACGTCCATCAGTTCGGCAATGCCCAGCTGCGCCTGATTGCCCACCGACGCCATGTAGGCCACCGGCAGCGAGCGGTCGCTCATGGACAGGTTGTAGGCAAAGTTGCCGCTCTGGGTCAGCACTGCCACACCGCGTTCCACGGGTTGACCGCCATGGGCCACCGGCCACAGCGCGGCGCTGTGCAGGTAGTCCAGCAGGCCGTAGCAGTTGGGGCCCAACAGCGCCATGTCGCCGGCGGCCTGCAGCAGTTGCTGTTGCAGGGCCTGGCCCTCGGCGCCGGTTTCGGCAAAGCCCGAGGCGTAACAGATAGCCCCGCCGGCGCCCTTGGCCGCCAGCGCCGCGACGCAGGTCAGGGTCAGCTCGCGGTTGGTGGCGACGAACACCGCATCCGGGCCGCAGGGCAGCTGTTCGATGCTGGCCACGCACGGCACGCCATCGAGCTCGGCATGCTGCGGGTTGACCAACCACATGGGCCCGGCAAACCCGCCTTCGGCGCAGCGCCTGAGGGCCCGGGCCATGCTACGCCCGCCCACGAAAGCCAGGTGCCGCGGGGCCAGCAGGCGCTTGAGATTGTCACGCAAAGTCTGGGACATGACGGCAATTCTCCAGGGCGCTCAGCGCATCAGCGGCCGCAGCAGTTCACGGGAAATAATGTGGCGCTGGATCTCCGAAGTGCCTTCCCAGATGCGCTCGATCCGCGCGTTGCGCCAGATGCGCTCCACCGGGCCTTCGTCCATCAGGCCCATGCCGCCGTAGATCTGCACCGCCTCGTCGGCCACCCGGCCCAGCACTTCACTGGCGAACAGCTTGGCCATGCCGGCCTCGCCATCGGTCATGCTGCCCTGGTCCATCTTCCAGGCGGTATGCAGGGTCAACAGCTCGGCGGCGCGGATCTGCGTGGCCATGTCCGCCAGCTTGAACGACACCCCCTGGTAACTGCCGATGGCCTGGCCGAACTGCTTGCGGTCCGCGGCCCATTGCAAGGAGGCATCCAGGGCGCGCTGGGCCTGCCCGACGCAGTTGGCGGCGACCATCACCCGCCCGGCGGTGAGCCAGGCGTTGGCCACTTCCCAGCCCTTGCCCACCTCCCCCAGCACCTTGGAAGCCGGTACCCGGCAGTCATCGAAGAACATCTCGAAGGTGTGGTAGCCGCGGTTGCTCACGCACTTGGGGCCACGGCGGATGGTCAGGCCCGGGGTGTCGCGATCCACCAGGAACGAAGTCACCGCGTTGCGCTGGCGGCCGTTGTGCTCATAGGTGCCGGTGACCGCAAAGACAATGGCGAAATCCGCATGCCCGGCGTGGCTGATGAAGTGCTTGCTGCCGTTGAGCACGAAGTCGCCGCCGTCGCGCACGGCGCGGGTCTTGATCGCATTGGCGTCGGAGCCGGCCCCGGGTTCGGTCAGGGCGAAGCAGTCGACCTTGCGCCCCTGCACGCAGGGCAGCAGGTAGTCGCCGATCTGCGAGCCGGTGCAGGCCATGAGGATTTTCGACGGCCGGGCAACGAACACATGCAGGGCCCAGGAACACTTGGCCAGCTCGCGCTCGATCAGCGCCTGGGACAGGTAGTCCAGGCCGCCACCACCCACTTCTTCCGGCATGTTGAAGGCATAGAAGCCAGCGGCGATGGCCTTGCTGCGGATCTCCCCGGCGAGGTCGGCGCTGACCTCATCGGCGCGGTCCACCGCCTCTTCGTGGGGCAGCAACTCCTTGCTGACAAAACTGCGAACCGCGTCCACCAACATTTCTTGTTCTTGGCTGAGTTGGAAATTCATGGCGCTACCTGTGAGTGATTGACGGTGCAAAAAAACCAGTGATCTGGCAGGACGATCTGGCGAAAAACACCTTCCCGTAGGAGCCAGCTTGCTGGCGAACAGGCCCTTGAATCAGGCGCTGTTCTTGCGGGCGCCTTCGCCGGCAAGCCGGCTCCTACAAAATGGGCGCATGGCCCAGGGGCCCTTTCGCCGGCAAGCGGAACGCCGCCCGACCGCCCCTACAACCCTTGGAAACGTGGCGGGCGTTTTTCGCTGACGGCACGCAGGGCTTCGGCGCCGTCGGCGCTGCGCCCGCACAGCAGGCCTGCGGCCAGTTCGGCGGCCAGTTGCTGCGCCAGGCTGCGGTCGGCGCCCTGGCGGATCAGCTTCTTGGTCTGGGCAAAGGCGAAGGTCGGGCCCGTGGCCAGGCGCGCCGCCAGCTCGCTGACGCTGCCGATCAGTTGCTCGTCGGCGCACACCTCGCCGACCAAACCGGCGGCCAGGGCGCGTTCGGCGCTCCACAACTCATCGAGGAACAGCAGGCGCTTGGCCTGTTCGCTGCCGATCAAGCGCGGCAGGTGCCAGCTGGCCCCGGCGTCCGGCGAGTAGGCCATGCTGGTGTAGCCGGCCTTGAAGCGCGCCGACTGCCCCGCCACCCGCAGGTCGCAGCACAGCGCCAGGTCCATGCCACCGCCCACCGCCGTGCCGTTGATGGCGGCGATGGTGGGTTTGTCCAGGCTGTGCAGGCAGGTCATCAAGGCGTGGGCGGTTTCGGTCCAGCCGTAGCTTTCCAGGGCGCCGCGGGCCTCGGCTTCGGCCCATTCCGCCAGATCGGCCCCGGCGCAGAAACTGCGGCCGCTGCCGGTCAGCACCAGCACCCGTACCGCCGGGTCGCTGTTGCAGTGCTCCAGCAAGGCATGCAGTTGCTTGAGGGTGTGGATGTCCAGGGCGTTGCGTTGCTCCGGGCGGTTGAGGGTGATCCAGGCTACGCCGGCTTCGACCCGGCTGAGCAGCGACGATGAAGGGGTCATGTGCGTCCTCGAATTATTGTGGTTGGCGTGAGGGAGGTGACGTGAGGGCCATACTAAACGAGTGTTCAACAAGGCGGCAATTGGTTGATCGAGGCCTGTCCTCATTCTGGCAAACACACATAACTCATTGTTTTAAATAGATATTAATCAGAATCAATCGTTGCTTCGGGCGCCGCTGTTACAACTTCGAACAACCGCCTACAACCTCCCGCGCGGGCTCTGTAGCCGCTGCCGAGCCTGCGAGGCTGCGCAAAGGACCGCAGGGCCTTGCTTGGCGGTCCTCAGGCAGACCCTGGGCGCCTTCAAGACCGCCACGTCTCCTGCGTCGGCATGCCGCCCAAGCCGCTCGCAGCCTGCGGCAGCGGCTACAGGGAAATGTAGGAGCTGGCTTGCCAGCGAAGGCGTCCGACCAGGCGATGCAAGGCTTGCGGGCCCCTTCGCCGGCAAGCCGGCTCCTACGGGGTGGGGCTGTGGGATGTGCCTGCTTGCTGTAGGAGCTGGCTTGCCAGCGAAGGCGTCCGCCCAGGCGATACAAGGCTTCAAGGGCCGCTTCGCCGGCAAGCCGGCTCCTACACGGCGGCTGCAGGTTGCAGTTGGCGTTTGCGCTGCATCAGGTAGTAGGCGCCGTAGCACAGGGCGATAAAGCCCGAGCCCCAGTACAGCGACGGACGCTGGGTTTCATCCAGGGCCAGGAACACGAACAGCGAACTGCACAGGACGATGCACAGCAGCGGCACCAGGGGGAACCAGGGCGCGCGGTACTTGAGCTGCTCCAGTTGCCCGCCTTCGCGCAGGAACTGGCGACGGAAGCGGTACTGGGCCAGGGCGATGACGATCCAGGTCACGGTGCCGGCCATGCCGCTCACCGCCATCAGCACCATGAACAGGGTGTCGGCAGCGATGAAGCTGGTCATCAGCGAGATCAGGGCAAAGCACAGGGTGATGAACAGGGCGCGCAGGGGGACGCCTTGTTTGCTCAGGGGCGACAGGGCCTTGGGCGCCATGCCGGATTTGGACATGGCCCAGAGGATGCGCGTGGAGGCATACAGCCCGGAGTTGCCCACCGAGAGGATCGCCGTGAGGATCACGAAGTTCATCAGGTCGGCGGCGTAGGGAATGCCCACCATGTCGAACACCTGGACGAAGGGGCTTTCCACCAGCCCGGCCTGCTGCCAGGGAATGATCGCCGCCAGCACCATCACTGCCAGCACGTAGAAGATCAGCACGCGAAACACCACGTTGCGTACTGCACGGGGGATGCTTTTTTCCGGCTGGTCGGTTTCACCGGCGGCCACGCCCATGATCTCGCAGCCCTGGAAGGCGTAGACCACGGTCATCATCACCGCGAACACCGCCGGCAGGCCGTTGGGGAACAGTGAGTCGCCCTTGAGGTTGTCGAACATCGGCGCCGGGGCACCGCTGGGCAAGTCGATGACGCCGAAGATCACCAGCGCGCCCACCACGATAAAGCTCAGGATCGCCAGCACCTTGATCCCGGCGAACCAGTATTCGGCCTCGCCAAAGGCGCGGGTGGCCAGGGCGTTGATGCCAAACAGCAAGGCCACGAACAGCGCCGACCAGTACCAGATCGGCACGTCGGGGAACCAGCGCTGCATCAGCATGCCGGCCGCGGTGAACTCCAGGCCCACGGTGGTGGCCCAGCTCATCCAGTAGACCCAGCCGATCATGAAGCCGGTGGCCGGGCCAATGTACTTGGTGGCGTGGGCCTGGAACGAGCCGGACACCGGCATCTGCACCGACAGCTCGCCCAGGCAGACCATCACCAGGTACATCAGGAACCCGGCCACCAGGTAAGAGAGGATCGCCCCCCAGGGCCCGCCCTGGTTGATGGTGACCCCGGAGCCCATGAACAGCCCGGTGCCGATCACGCCGCCCAGGGACAGCATGAAAATGTGCCGGCTCTTCAGCGAGCGCGTCAGTTGGATGCCTTTACGTTCAGTGGTGGTTGTCATGGCGCACCTCAGCAGTCGGTGAGGCGCAGGGCGCGGGGCGAAGGGGTGTGGCGGAAGGCGGAAGCAGCTTGCAGGCAGTTCATTATTATTATCTCCAATAAGCTTCGAAGACCGCGGCGGGCGCGGTTCAAGCGATTATTGGAAAGCCATGTAAGTTCGGATTGAACGCCAGGATCGAAGATGTAAAAAGTCGTAAGGATTTTGTACGTCAGGCCGCCAACAGCTGTTGCAGCAAAGCCCGGGACTGCTGCCAGGACGCTTGCAAATTCGCCCCCAGGGCCGCCAGCGCCGGGCGATCGGCCTGCTCTGCCGCACCTTCCAACTCCCGCAGCACTCGGGCCAGGGCACAGAAGCCCAGGGAGTCGGCGCTGCCCGCCAGGCGATGGGCCAGGTGCAGGACTTCGGTGCAGTCCTCGGCGGCCAGGGCATCGGTCAACAGGGGCCGTTGCTGATCCAGGGCGTCGGCCAGCACCTGGAGCAAGCCCTGCAACTTCTGTTCGCCCAGCAGGCTGCGATGGGTGTCCAGCAAACCCTGGTCGAGCAAACCCTCCTCAGTGTCGGCCTGCGGCATCTGCACCTGCCCGGCCAGCACCTGACGCAGGCTCTCCAGCTGCAACGGCTTGCCAAGAATGCCCTGCATCCCGGCCTGCAGATAACCACGCACCACGGACGGCTGGACGCTGGCGGTGAGAGCGACAATGCGCACCTGCCGGTTGGGCCCGGGACGCTGGCGGATCTCGCGGCACAGCTCGACCCCGCTGATGCCCGGCAAGTGCACATCCAGCAGCAACAGGTCGAAGGCTTGCTGCTGACACAAGGCCAGAGCCGACTCGCCGTCTTCAGCCAGCCAAACTTGATGGCCGTCACGCTGCAGCAGGCCGCTGGCCACTTCGCGGTTCAGGGCCACGTCTTCCACCACCAGGATCTTCAAACCCTGCGCCGGCACCTGCAGCTGTGGCGACGGCAACGATTCTTGAGCCATTCCCAGCAGCAGTTCGAACCAGAAACAACTGCCCTGCCCCAGCTCGCTGTCGACGCCAATGTGTCCGTCCAGTTGCTGCAGCAGGTGCTTGCAGATGGCCAATCCCAGGCCGGTGCCGCCATAGCGCCGGGTCACCTCGTCACTGGCCTGGACGAAACGCTCGAAGATCTTTTCGCGCATCGACGCGGCAATGCCGATGCCGTTGTCGCGCACGCAGCAGCGCAGGCGCTGGCCACCGGCGGCGCTGTGCAGCACCTGCACCTCGACCCGCACCCAGCCGTCTTCGGTAAAACGAATGGCGTTGGCCAGCAGGTTGCTCAGCACTTGGCGCAGGTACTGCTCGGCGCCCTGCTGGCGCGGTGCCAGTTGTTCGTCGATGTGCAATTCCAGGCGGGTGCGGTTGGCCTCGGCCCGGGGCTGCAACAGGGTGGTGACTTCTTCCAGCAACTGACGCAGGGAGAAGTCCCGCACTTCCGGGCGGCTTTCGCCCTCCTCCAACCGGGCAAAGGACAGCACTTCGTTGAGGATGCTCAGTAGTCCCTCCCCGGCCTGGTGCAAGGCCTGCAAGCGCTGGCGATCCTGGCTGCCCAGGGGCGCCGAACGCAGCAGTTCGGCCATGCCGAGGATGCCATTCAAGGGGGTGCGCAGTTCATGGCTCATGGTCGCCAGAAAGCGCGACTTGGCGAGGTTCGCGGCTTCGGCCTCGTCCTTGGCGTGCATCAGGCTGGCGGTGCGGCGCTGGACCATTTTCTGCAATTCATCGCGCTTGTCCTGCAGGGCCAGACGGTCGGCTTCGCGGCGCTGCACATCGTCGAGCACCGCCCGGCGCATGTCGTCCAGGGCTCGGGCTACGGTGTCGATCTCGTCGCCATCCGGGCGCTGACGCTTGTCCAGGTGCAGGGGCTCGTGCAGCTCGCCGGCCGCCACGCGCCGGGCGAAATCGGCCATCACTTGCAGGTGCCGGGTCACCAGGCGGTAGAACAGCCCGGACAAGGCCACCGCCAGCCCGCAGAGAAACACGCTCATCCACAACAGGCTGGCCAGCCCGGTGGCGTACAGGCGCCGGTACACCGCCCCCAGATCGGTGCTGACCTGCAACTCGCCGAGCTCGCGCAGCGGCCCGGACGGCGGCTGGTAGCTCAGGGGGAAACGCTCGACCCGCAGCGGCCCGATCAGCTCGGCACTGCCCTGCTGCAAGTCGAAGTCGTTGCTGATCAGGTGCACCCGGGCCACATCGGAAAAGTCCACCAGCCCCTGCAACTGCACGGTCAGCTGCTCCTGGTTGAGGTCCCACAGGTTGCGTTCCAGGCTGCCCAGGTAACCGGCGCGGATCAGCTCCATGCGGCTGTCGATGTCGCGCATTTCCCGGCGGTATTCGAAGTACAGCTGCACGCTGCTGGCGAGCACGGTGAAGCACAGGCTGAACAGCAGGATAAACAGCAGCAGGCGGCGCAACAGGCCGCTGGGCCGCAGCGCAATCATGGCCGACCCTCCACCTGGGCCTTGAGCATGGCGCGGTAGTCGTCCTGGCTTTGCCCAAGCCAGCGCTGCACCGCGCCGCTGTCCACCTGGCGCTGCAACTGCGCGTCGATCTCGGCCATGCGCGGCGCCAGGGGCGAATGGCGCGACACCGCCAGGCGCAGGTAGTCGACGCTCACCGCCTGGGGCAAGGCGATGATGTCTTCGGCCCCCGGCAACTGCTCGATAAACAGCTGCCCAGTGCGGCGTTCATGGGGAATGAAATCGATGCGCCGGCGGATCAGCTTGCCGAAGTTCTGCTGGCTGCTGGAGACCCATTCGATGTTGCCGTGCTGCACCACTTCGCGGTCGAAATCCTGGCCGTAGCTCTCGCCGAACAGCAGGCCGCCGCGATAGGCCCGCAAGTCCTGCAAGTGCGCAAAGCGCGGCAGGCTGCGGCGGTTGACGAACAGCGCGACTTCTTCGCGCAGCACCGGCACCCGGGAAAACAGCAGGTCCTGCTGGCGCTGGCTGGTGCTGTAGGCCAGCACCACATCCACCCGGCCCGCGGCGGCGTCCAGCAGGCAGCGCTTCCAGTTGCCCAGTACCACAACCTGCACCTGATAACCCAGGTCACCGAGCACCTGACGCACCAAGGTCGGCGCCAGCCCGCGCACTTGCTGGCCGTCGCTCCAGGAAATCGGTGGGTACACCGGGTAGTCGCAATAACGCAGCACGGGCTGGGGCTCGGCCCAGGTCGCGCCGGCCAGCGGGGTCAGGCACAGGCCCAGGCACAGCACCAGCGCGCGACGCAGCAATTCAGGTCGCCACGCTGGCGGTGAACAGGTAACCGGCGCCGTGGATGGTGATGATCAGCTCCGGCTCGGCCGGATCGTCGTGCAGCTTGCGCCGCAGGCGGCCCACCAGCACGTCGATGGAACGGTCGCTGGGCACCCATTCGCGGTTGCGGATCTGGTCCATCAACTGGTCGCGGCTCAGGGTATGGCCGCTGTTGCGCAGGAACACGCTGAGCAATTGGTATTCGCCGTGGGTCAGTAGGGTTTCAGCGCCCCGCGGGTCGATCAGCCGGCGGCGGTCGGTGTCCAGGGCCCAGTCGGCGAACTGCTTGACCGGGCTCGGGCTGTTGGCCGGGGCCTGGGGCGGGCTGGCCTGGCGCACCCGACGGATCAGGTTCTTGGCCCGGGACACCAGCTCGCGGGGGTTGAGGGGTTTGATCACGTAGTCGTCGGCGCCGCATTCCAGGCCGACGATGCGGTCGATGTCGTCGTTGCGCCCGGTGATCAGGATGATCCCCACCTCCGAACGCACCCGCAGCTCCCGGGTCAGGGTCAGGCCGTCCTTGCCCGGCAGGCGGATATCCAGCATCAGCAGATCCACCGTGTGCTGGCCGAGAAAGCTCTCCGCCTGCTCCGCGGTGGCGGCGCAATGCACGTCGTAGCCTTCCTGAGAGAGATAAGCCTGAAGCAGCTCGCGAATCAGCGGATCGTCGTCGACGATCAATACCCGAGGAGTCATCGCCTGTGTTCCTGATTATTTTTATTAGAGAAACCACCTACAGCGCAGCAGCCTAGCCATTACTGAACAACCGATCAACAGCCCTATGTCGGCACAGCGAAACCTCGCCCGCCGCTGGCCAGCAGCCCCTCGACCCAGGCCTCGCAGATCTGCACGCCCTGCTGCGGGCTGAAGGTCCCCGGGTTGAGCCCGGATTCCAGCCACAGGCCGTCGAGCAAGGCGCTGAGACTGATGGCCGCCAGATCGGCGTCGAAGCCTTTCCAGCCCTGAATGCCGGCCAACTGGCCCAGCAGGCCGGCCAGCTCGTTACGGTATTCACCATAGGAATGTTCGTGGGCCAGGTTGATCGCGTCGGCGGTCTTCACCGCGCCCCAGAAGGCCAGCCAGGCATCCAGCAGCCGCGGGTCCAGCAGTTCGGCGCAGAACGAGGCGCGAAAGAACGCCGACAGCCGCTGCCGGGGGTCGGGCGCGGCCTGCTCCATGGCCTCGCGCAGCAGGGTCATGACCCGCCCGGTGATGGCGCGATAGGCCTCGGCCACCAGCTCGTCCTTGCCGGAGTAGTGATGGCTGATCAGCCCCACCGAGACCCCGGCCTCGGCGGAGATCTTGCGGATCGAAGCGCCCTGGAAACCGTGGAGCTTGAGGCAGGTCAGCGTCGCCTCGATCAGCTCGGCCTTGCGCAGGTCGGGTTCCAGGCGGGAAAAGCGCGCTTCCTGGCTCATGGGGCGGGTTCCTTGGACAGTGGCGGGAAGTTGAAACTGAACGACTGTACAACAGGCCTTCCGTGGCTATCCAGCGTTTGTGTGGCCGCCCAAGCCGCACCGCTTCCTGTGGCCGCTGCCGAAGGCTGCGAACGGGCTGGGCGGCATTCCGTCGTAGGGACGCAACGATCTTCAAGGCGACACAGGTTCGGCTGGAGATCGTCAAGCAAGGCCCTGCGGGCCTTTTCGCAGCCTCGCCATGGCTCGGCAGCGGCTACATGTGGTCAGGCGCGGTAGTCGGGGGCGATGCGCTCCAGCAAGCGCAACAGCGCCGCCCAAGCCAGCTGCATGGCGTCCGGGTCGTTGAGTTCACCTTCCTGCAGCGGCCGCCCCGGGTCGTTGAACTGGCGTTCGGTGTGGGCGCAGACCGCGTCCGGCGGTAGCACGATCTCCCCTGCTGCCTGGGCCGCCAGCTGGATCTCGCAGGCCTTCTCCAGGTAGTACATGCGCAGAAACGCCTGGCTCACGGTTTCGCCCACGGTGAGCAGGCCATGGTTGCGCAGCATCAGCACACTTTTGTCGCCCAGGTCGGCCACCAGCCGTTGCTGCTCGCCCAGGTCCAGGGCCACGCCTTCGTAGTCGTGGTAGGCCACGCGGCCATAGAACTCCATGGAAATCTGGTTCACCGGCAGCAAGCCGCATTTGAGCGCCGCCACCGCGCAACCGGCCTTGGTGTGGGTGTGCAGCACGCACTGGGCGTCTTCCCGGGCGCCGTGAATGGCGCTGTGGATCACGAACCCCGCCGGGTTCACCGGGTACGGCGACGGCTCCACGGCTTCGCCATTGAGGTCGATCTTTACCAGGTTGGAGGCGGTGATTTCATCGAACATCAGGCCGTAGGGGTTGATCAGAAAATGATGCTCGGGCCCGGGCAGGCGCACCGAGATATGGGTGAAGATCAGGTCGGTCATGCGAAAGTGCGCGATCAGCCGGTAGCAGGCCGCCAGCTCTTCGCGCAGGCGCTGTTCGGTGGCGCTGCGCTCGGTCAGGGCGTGGGGGCTGGGAGCGATATTGTTCATTGTTGGAGTCCTCCAGGCAGGTGGGCGGGCAAACGGGGCCGGTAAAAAGAGCCGGCAAACAATAGGACCGGACGCCCGCAGGCGTCCAGCCCGTTGCGCTTACTTGCTGGCCCAGGCGTTGAAGCGCTCTTCCAGCTCTTCGCCATGATCGACCCAGAACCCGACGTCCATCGCCAGTGCCCCCTTGAGGTTCTGTTCCGAGGTCGGCACCCACTGCGCCAGCGCCGGGTCGAGCTTGGCTGCGGCCAGGGTGTTGGTGGGGCCATAGGGGATCTGCTTGACGTAGTTGACCTGGGCTTCAGGGGTGTTGGCGAAGGCGATGAAACGCTTGGCCTGATCCACGTGTTTCGAGCCCTTGATGATCGCCCAGTAGTCCATGCCGTAGAGGCTGCCGGGCCAGACCACCGCCAGCGGCGCGCCGGCCTGGGCGGCCACGGCGATGCGGCCGCTGTAGGTCGAGGTCATCACCACATCACCGGCGGCCAGCCACTGCCCCGGCTGGGCGCCGGCTTCCCACCACTGAATGTAAGGCTTGAGCTCGGTCAGCTTGGCAAAGGCCCGGTCCACCCCCTCGGGCGTGGCCAGGACCTTGTACACGTCCTCGACCTTGACCCCGTCGGCCATCAGGGCGAATTCCAGGTTGTACACCGCGCGCTTGCGCAGGCCGCGCTTGCCGGGGAACTGCTTGACGTCCCAGAAATCCGCCCAGGATGTCGGGGCCTTGGCCAGCTTGTTGCGGTCGTAGGCAATGGCCACGCTCCACACCAGCACCGCCGAACCGCAGGGCTGGGCGGCATCGGGAATCAGCTGCTCGGCACGGCCCAGGGCCTTCCAGTCCAGGGGCTCGTACATGCCTTCGTCGCAGCCGCGCATCAGGTCCGGGCCTTCGATCTGCACCACGTCCCAGTCGACGTTGCCGGTGTCGACCATGACCTTGATGCGGGCCATTTCGCCGTTGTATTCGCTCTGGATCAGCTTGCTGCCATCGGCCTTGCTGAAGGGTTGGAACAACGCCACATCCTGGGCTTTTTGTCCGGCTCCGCCGTACGCCACGACCACCATGTCGGGGGCTGCCTGGGCCTTGTTCTGAATCAGCGGCTGGCCCAGGGTCAGACCCAAGGCCAGGCTCAGGGCCAGGAAAGAACAACCGTGCTTGCGGGTGAGCGCTTTCATTCTGTGAATCCTCGTCGCGGTGCCACACCGGCAGGCGCCGGCACAGCCCTTTTTTATTGTTGTGAGGTTCGCGCCAAAAGCGGGCGCAGGTCGAAGCTACTGCAAGCCTTAGTAAAAAAACAAGTTGATTTTTTACTGGAGGTAAATTTTGATAGGCCAACAATAACAACGCCAAGGCTGCGCCCCCTGCCCTTGGCCCGCCTGGAGTCACCGCAATGACCAGCGCCTTCCCGCACCTGTTCGCACCCTTGCAGATCCGTGGCAAACGCCTGAAGAACCGCATCATGTCCAGCGGCCACGACACCTCGATGCCCACCGACAACCTGGTCAACGAACAGCTGATTGCCTACCACCGCGCCCGGGCCGAAGGCGGCGTCGGCCTGATCGTGCTGCAGGTGGCCGGGGTCCACGACAGTGCGCGCTACACCAGCCACGTGCTGATGGCCACCGACGACGCCTGCATCGACGGCTACCGGCGCCTGGCCGAAACCTGCCACGCCCACGGCACCGTGGTGCTGTCGCAGATCTTCCACCCGGGGCGGGAAATCATGGAGTCCGCCGATGGCCTGCTGGCCGTGGCCTACGCCCCTTCGGCGGTGCCCAACGAACGCTTCCGGGTCATGCCCCGGGCCCTGGACCAGGACATGATCGACGAGATCATCCAGGGCTACGCCGATGCCGCCCGGCGCCTGCATCAGGCCGGGCTGGACGGCGTGGAACTGGTGGCCAGCCACGGCTACCTGCCGGCACAGTTCATCAACCCGCGAGTCAACCGCCGCACCGACGGCTACAACGGCGAGCTGGAACAGCGCCTGCGCTTTATCCGGGAAATCCTCGACGCCATGCGCGCCAGCACCGATGCCGAGTTCATCATCGGCCTGCGCATTTCCGCCGATGAACGCGACCCCGAAGGCCTCACCGAAGACGAATCCCTGGCCGCCGTACAGATGCTGCAAGGGCAACTGGACTACGTGCACATCGTCGCCGGCACCTCCGCCTCCCTCGGCGGCGCCGTGCACATCGTCCCGCCCATGGCGGTGGAAGCGGCTTATCTGGCCCGGGAAGCCGGCACCTTCAAGGCAGGGCTGTCGATCCCGCTGTTCGTCACCGGGCGCATCAACCAGCCCCAGGAAGCCGAGGCGATCATCGCCAAGGGCCAGGCCGATGTGTGCGGCATGACCCGCGCGCTGATCTGCGACCCGCAAATGCCCAACAAGAGCGATAGCGGCCGCGCCGAGGACGTGCGCGCCTGCATCGCCTGCAACCAGGCGTGCATCGGCCACTTCCACAAGGGCCTGCCGATCTCCTGCATCCAGCACCCGGAAACCGGCCGCGAACTGCTCTACGGCCAGCCCAAGCCCAGCGCCCGCGGCAAACGCATCCTGGTGGTTGGCGGCGGCCCGGCCGGGATGAAAGCCGCTGCGGTGGCCGCCCAACGCGGCCACCGCGTGACCCTCTACGAAGCCAGCGCGCAACTGGGCGGCCAGATCCAACTGGCGCAACTGCTGCCCCGGCGCAGCGAATTCGGTGGCGCCAGCACCAACCTGCAACGGGAAATGCAACTGGCCGGCGTCGAAGTGGTGCGCAACACCCGAGTCGACCGCGCCCTGATCGAGCGCGAAAACCCCGACCACGTGATCATCGCCACCGGCGCCCAACCCTACTGGCCAAACTTCGAACGCGGCGGCGACCTGCAAGTGGTGGACGCCTGGCAAGTACTGCGCGACGAAGTGCAACTGGGCCGCAGCGTAGTGGTGGCCGACTGGCGCTGCGACTGGATCGGCCCCGGCATCGCCGAGCGCTTGGTGCGCGCCGGGCACCAAGTGCAACTGACGGTCAACGGCACCCACTGCGGCGAAAGCCTGCCGCTGTACGTGCGCGACCAGATGGCCGGCGAACTGCACAAACTGGCGGTCCCGATCATTCCCTACGCCCGCCTCTACGGCTGCGACGACAGCACCGTCTACCTGCAACACACCGCCAGCGGCGAACCCATGCTGCTGGAAAACGTCGACAGCCTCGTCCTGTGCCAAGGCCACCAATCCGTGGACGACCTCGGCCAGCAACTCAAAGGCCTGGTGCCCTTCCAACGCATCGGCGACTGCCTGGCACCGCGCACCGTGGAAGAAGCCATCCACGAAGGCTTGAAAGTCGCCTGGGCGCTTTGAGGCTGCTTTATACTCCAGGGCTTTTGCAGGACGGGCGCCCGGACGCGCCCGCCTTCCAGGCCTGGAGCCCGCCATGAACCAAAGCAGCAAGACGCCGCCTGCGAGCGCCCCGCCCGAGCCCGGCACCGACAACCAAGCCCCTGGCGGCCCACAGTTTCTTGGCACCCGCATCCGCGGCCTGCGCAAACGCCGCGGCCTGACCCTGAGCGAACTGGCCCAGCAGAGCGAACTCACCGCCGGCTACATCAGCCAACTGGAACGCAACCTCGCCTCCCCCTCCATCCCCGCCCTGTTCAACATCGCCCGCAGCCTGGGCGTGACCATTCAGTGGTTCTTCGCCAGCGAAACCCAGACCGCGCCCGAGGATCAGGGGTACGTGGTGCGCAAGAAACAGCGGCTGCAGGTGAATTATGAGAACGGAATTATCGATCAGCTGCTGACGCCACAGCCGACCCGGCAGCTGGAGTTTTTGCACTCGCGCTTTCCGCCGGGGACCTACAGCAAGGAGAGTTATAGCCATGAGGGCGAGGAAGCCGGGTATGTGCTGTCGGGGCGTTTTGAGCTGTGGGTGGGGGAACGGTATTTTCAGTTGAGTGAGGGGGATAGCTTTAGCTTTTCCAGCCAGGAGCCGCATAAGTATGGGAACCCAGGGGAGGAGGATGCGGTGGTGTTGTGGGTGATTACGCCGCCGACGTTTTGAGCGAGCGATGCTGAGCGGCAGCGTCGCGTACCGCTCTTTTGCTTGCTGATAATCAGCTGTTACCGGCTGGGAAGTAGAACTGCTGCCGTAACCACTCGCTGAACTGGGCCTCGGTCAGCGGAGCGCGTTGCTCGCCCATCTCATTCCAGGCTCGGTTAATCATGTGTTCCCAGCCTCTGGCGACGTCCACTAGTGGCGCTGCTGCTCCCCAGAAGTGTCCGGCCTCCAATGTTGCCCTGACTCGGCCGTTTAGCTCCGCGAGAGCGGCGGTGCCTTCCAGATAGCGTCGCCCAGCTTCTAGCAATTTTCTGAACTCGATGATTTCAACGGTCATTTCTGGTCCCTTAAACAGAGCGTTTGGATAAGCCGTCTTTAGGTTGATGCAGAGGACGTCTGATCTTCTATTATGACTTCACCCGGGGCTAGCATATTCGTAGGCAATACCAGAGTCTGCTTCCGGTCGATTCTGTTGAAAAAGTCAGCTTGCCCAAAACGCTCGAATATTGATGGATGAAAACACCTCCTTTGCAAGCTGCTACGTGAAATACGAATCCTGAACCTTCTGCGCAAAACTCAGATTTCTATCTCAGGCGCGTACTTTCCTGCCGTGGAATTCGAAGCCAACTTTTTCAACAGAATTGGCCAATAGCAGAAATTGCATCCGCTTCGCTTTTGGCCCAATGCTTCAGTTCACGCCGGGAGAACTGAAGGCTCTAGAGGAGACTACTCCGGGAGGGTACGCGTCAGGGACATAAGCTTTTGACAAACGGTATACATTTTGTCAGGAGGCTCATGGTGGGATTGCTGAACCAGCGGAACTTTTCAATACTTGACGCTTGTGACGAGCGTGTCAAAAAAACTGGAGTTTCTCCGAGTTTTATTTGCGATGCCTCCAGAGCTACGTGCACCAATGGGCTGCATCCTAATCGATTAGGTTCTGGAAAAATTACGATTCGTGTGCTTAGCAGACAAGGACTACCTAGATGTCTTCAGTATCCAACACTGTCACCTATAGACTTTAATTGAAAAATTCGATTTCTCTGGTAGATTGCCGCCGTTCGCAAGCTAGCTGAGAAAGAAAAACTCCGGATGTCGACACACGAATTGACTGATAACGATACTCAGTATGCTCTAGTTGCCGCTGAGATGGAGAGGCATCGAGAAGATACCGAAACCTCAAAACTAGGTCATTGGGCTGCTGCCGCGACATACGAAAGGCGGCATAAGGTTTACCTAGGATTTCCCGCAACGCTTGGTTCCTTGCTTCTGACGTGGTTGCTTTCCTCGGATGTCAAAAAAATATTCGAGGGTTCTGGGCATGATTGGATTATCGGTATGGTGCCAGTGGGACTCAGTCTCGTTGTTTCTCTCTTAACGGGAGCCGGCGCTTTTCTGAATTTCAGTGAGATGGCGATCAAGCATCGAAGCGCTGCGGAGAGTTTACATGCACTCTGGCGTGACTGTCTTAATTGGAAAACGGATTTCCCGAACTCAACAAAGGCTGCTGAAGCGGTCTTGGCGGTTCAACGCTATCGTCAACGTCTCAATGACATCAATCGAGACGCTCCTCAAATTCCATACTGGGCCTACAAAAAAGGCAACCGACAGAAAGCACAAGGCTCTACTCGCTACACTGAAAAAAACTCGGCTGTCAATAAAGTTCCCGAGACATTCGTTGAATAGATTGCTGTAGTGCTTTATATCCAGCGGGTAGCTTTTTCCTGATATCAGCCAGGAATGTTGTTGTATCGAGTAACACACCTGTGTGCTTAAGTGAACTAAACAAAGAGTTCTGATGCTCTCGGTCAAATGACTGGACCTACACTGAAGCTTGCTACCACATGCCTTCATGATTGCCTGATTCAAACAGGCGCGCGAATGATGCTTTTCCAATTGACTACTTACAATCGAGTAGCTTTGCGAGTAGCCGTGCCAAGTTCCGAGCGTCATCGGATGCTCTGTGATAAGAACCACTCCAAGCGATCCCCATCGATTCCGTAGCCTCCTTCAAACTAGGTGCAGGGATGCAAAAAGCATGACTGTAGAGCTCATCGATACTCAGATGTTCCAGACCTGTCAGTGATGAGGAGAGGTCGAGCTTTATAGAGTCTTGTTTCAGTTGATCTGCATCGTAGCGCCCCCAAGAACACCAGACAGCGCCTTCTATGAGATAAGGTTCTATAAATGCATTGAGTTCTTGATTGATAATAGGAAATGTCATTGCTATATCTACATCTTGCTGTTTGATACCTGTCAGTGTCATGCAAAAGCGTGTCAATATAGGATGAGTGGTCGGACGAACTAGGCGGGAAAACTCCGCTATTGTCGAAAAATCACTCAAGCAGTCTAAGACGATCACACCGACTTCGATGATCTCCATGTCTTTCTGCTGAATAGAAAGCTTTTTGGAAGTTTCTTGGGCGCCGGCCATGACATCATCGCAAGTCGCTTCCAAGTCCACGCACAAAACATAGCGAAACCTTTTGAGGCGACTCTTGATGAGGGTGATAGCCTGTGGGTAGATGAGTTGCATTCTTAATAACCTCATTCACTTCCATTGGATTTCCTAGCATTTGCAAGCTTTTAGCTGTAACGGATGAGCGCTTCCTACATACTCAGATGACTGCGTGAACACCGAATGGTTCGGATGTTGAGAAGAAGTATCGAACGATTTACACTCGTTATGATTTATCGTAGCCCTGAAAGGACATCGTCGATTTGGCGCCAATAGTCCGCCAGAAAATGCTACCCGCTTCACGCACACTGAGACGTAGACACACTCGCACAGGCCGCAGTGGATACCATGGTGTATCCATAATCAACGAACAAGGATCGAGAAATTGAGCATCGCGGAAAAATTTCAGACTTTTCTTTCGAATATAAAAATCGACAATGATGAGCAGATTAGCTCTCGATATGGCGACATAACGGCATGCCTGAATAAGTATTTCCGCGACACTTCCTCACCTACTGCAAACAACTTACAGGTTGGATCGTATGGACGCTGGACAGCTATTCGTGGCGTTTCAGACCTAGATATGATCTACATCATGCCTGCAAGTAAATGGGAAAACTATAATGTTGGCGGCGGCCAAGCCAAATTATTGTCGGACACTAAGGATGCGCTGAAAGCTCGGTATCCGAGAACTGACATTTATGTCGATAGCCCTGTCGTTCGCGTCTTGTATACGAATTTTCACGTAGAGGTTCAGCCAGCGTTCGAACAAGACGACGGAAGCTTCAAATTTCCCGACACCCGTAATGGAGGAAGTTGGAAAATAACAAAGCCTCGGGATGAGATCGAGGCAATGAAGGACACCAATATTGAGAAGAATCGAAACTTGCGTCGCCTCTGCAAAATGGTTCGAGCATGGAAAAATAAGCACGGCGTTGCAATGGGCGGACTGTTAATCGATACGCTAGCCTATAACTTTTTGAAGTCAACAGATGCATACGATACCAAGAGTTACTTGTATTATGATTGGATGAGCCGAGATTTCTTCAACTATCTGGCGAATGAGCCAGAGAAGGAAAGATACGCAGCGCTGGGTAGCGGTCAGCATGTAAAAGTTAAGGACACTTTCCAAAACGAGGCAAGCAAGGCCTATGACCTATGTGTCAACGCCATCGCGGCCTCGGGTAGCGATACAGAAAATGCCAAATGGCAGAAGGTATTCGGTTCTCGTTTTCCTGCACCTGAAAAGCAAATGGCCAAGGCATCGAATCGAGTGTTTCGCGAAACAGAGGAATTTATTGAGGATAGGTTTCCTGTCGACATTCGTTACAAACTAAAGATTGACTGCGAAGTTGCTCAGAACGGCTTTCAACCACGCAGACTCAGAAGTATGCTGGGAAGGAACTTCAAACTCAGTGCTCAAAAGTCACTAAAGTTTGAAGTCGCCGATATCAAGGTGCCAGGCATATATAACATGTACTGGAAGGTCCTCAACAGGGGCGATGAGGCCGAGCGTCGCGACTGTATCCGTGGGCAAATAGTGGAGGATAGTGGGCGTCAAACGGTGTCAGAGCAAACAAATTTTGCAGGTGACCATGTTGTAGAGTGCTACGTGGTCAAGAATGGAGTTGTTGTAGCGAAGGATCGTATTCACGTCCCTATTGAGTGATCTGAAATGAATAGAGATGCATTACTAAAGTCCATTGCTGAGCTAGGCTACAATATTGGAATTGGCTGCAAGAAGCATTGGGCGACACTTGATGTCGTGGATAAGGTTCCTGGTATTATAGGATTCCTCTCAATGGCTGTAGGTATTTTTGCTCTTATTATAGATGAGCTTAGTGCAAAAATTCCATCGGCGATTATGCTGGTATTTGGCATATGCGCTCTTTATATAACTTACTATGATCATAAGAAGGAGGACTATGAAACTGCTGCGCAGAAGCTAACAGAGTTGCTTGATGAACTACGAGATCTTTATCGAGAAGTACAAGGGGTAAGTACGTCGCCCACGCCCGAGCAGATTAACCGCCTACTAGATATTAGAAAGGCCTATTACAAGACCTGCCTGAGTAAGCAAATCATTTTCAGTGACTGGTATGCTCATTATAAATTCTTTTGGCAACACCAGATCAGCTGGATGGATGAGCAGCTGAAATTTAAATTATTTCGTGACAAGCTTCCGTTATCAATGATGCTTTTTATCTTGGTCGCTGTAGGCGTGTCAGCTTACGGACTCCAAGATAAGACACTTAGAGTTGTGAATAAGGTTGAGGTGCGCAACACTCCTGCTAATAGCACGTCGAATGGTCATGCATGGCATTTCAGAATGACTTGGACGGCATGTTCAGTCGATAAGATCGCGCCCGGCGATTTTTTGAAATGGTCTCAAATTGCACCTTAGTTTTTAGAGGGGACACGAGGTTTCATGGTCAGAGTGATGAAGCAGTCAAACAATGTATTCACCGTGTAAGGATCATCTGAGTAACTGTAGAAATCGGAGGAGTCGAAAAGATGCCCAGAGTAGCGATGATAGAGCGGGCGACTTAGGTCCGCTCCTGGCTAAACCGCCTTTCAAGTAATAGAGACACCGCTTATCAAGTAGCGATAAGCGGCGTTTCTATCTATTCCGTGCGATGTCACCCTAACTCAGAGCTACTCCCTCCCCCCTCTTTCCCCCCAACCCCAAACAAACATCATCAATCACCGCCTTGCCCATCTCCGCCAAAAAGTGCGAAGCCCAAGCATAGCGCTCCCCCCGCTCTTCCATAGCAGCATCCAGCGCTAGCTTCTTGGCGTAGTACAACAAAGTAGAGGCCTGCTCCAACGCCTGCTCCAAAGGCACATCAGCGTTCACGCGAAACAGCTCTAGTTCAGGATCGGCACAACTGCCAAAGGTGACGAAACCCAGTGTCTTGACTGAGGCTGAACTGCTCATCGGACACCTCCTACAACAGCCAGGAGACGGGTATTACGAAGGGAAAATCCACACGGATTACGGGCGTACATGATTGAAACTCCCATATCGGTAATGAGAGCTGCCACCTTCGTTCTCAGGCGAGTGGGTGGCAGCTGTGCGCGGGCTGAGAAACCGGAGATACAGGAACCCGGCAGACCCGAAGGTCTCCCACGCACAGCCGCCATAACACGAACAGACGGGCACAAAAATGCGCCTGCATTCATGGGCGGGCGCTTGTGCGCCTGCATCTTACCGGGTTCTCAGGCCCGGTCGCTGATTTTGCAGCGACCGCAGCAGACTAGGCGGCCGCTCACGCTGGGGCAACCGCTAAACCGTAGCCGGTTATGTCGCTCGGATGGGCGAGCCGTTATGCTCTCCCCCACCCCGGATAAGGACATCTGCCCCCTCATGATCGACCGCGAACAACTCCATCAAAACGGTTACCTGTTGCTGCGTCAGGCGGTGCCCGCCGACTGGCTGGATGAGCTGCGGGCCACGTTCGAGGCGGGGGTGATTGGGCCCGAGCAATGGCCGGTGCCTCGGGGGCCGGACTGGCGTCATGCGCTGGTGGATCTGGATGCGCGGGTGCAGGCGGTGTGTCGTTTGCCGGCGGTGTTGGCGGTGGCCGGGGAGTTGATCGGGGAAGGCTTTTTTCTGGCGCAGGTGGAGGGCCGCGAGCCGTTGGCGGGGGGCGGTCATCAGGTATTGCACCGGGATCTGTCGGAGCAGCGCCTCGGTGACCGGGTCACGGCGCTGGTCTATCTCGATGACTATGGGCCGACCAATGGCGCGACGCGCATCGTGCCCGGCAGTCATCGCCCCGGGGAGCGGTTGGCGCCCTTTGATTTCAGTGATGAATCCCGAGCGTTGCAGTTGGCGGGGAATGCGGGGGACGTGCTGCTGTTCGATGCCGATCTGGTGCATGGGGCCAGCCTCAACCCCAGTGGTGCGCGCCGTCGCAGCTTGCTGGTCAGCTATTGCGCCCTGGGGCTGTATGAGTCCCATCTGCAGACGCTGGGCCTGCGTGCTATCCGCATGGACACCCGCGAGCGCTTCGAGCCGGCGGACTTTGTCTGAGTGGGCTCGGGCGCCAGGGGTGCGTCAGCCGCAGCGTGGCGCTCATTCAGTCGGCCAGGCGGCTGGCCAAACGTTGCAGTGCCTGGGCCAGTTCCAAGGCCTGTTCTGCCGTCAGTTCCACGGGGTCGTTGTGCGGGCTGATGGCCTTGAGATGAATGGCACTGCCCTGCTCTATCCATAGGCGCACGGCGCCCTCGCTGCTCTCGAAATAATCCGTTGTGCGCTCAATCGGCATGTTCATTCACCTTGTGCGTGGGCGCTGGCCAGTTCCAGCAGGCGGGTGAAGTCGGCGATGGCGAAATACAGGTCATCGCGGGTGTCGCCGTCCCAGTCTTCGACGGCTTCCCTGTCTGCCTTGAGTGAGGCGATGCGGGTTTTGATCTCGGCGATTTCCGCCGCGCCGCACTGGGTGGCGATGGCCTCCCAGCGTTCCTGGGGAATGTTTTGCTGGACCGACAGCCCGGCTTGGGCTTGGGCGATCAGCGCGGTGAGTTGGCTCATGGGGTATTCGTCCTGAAAATGTAGCCTTTGAATCGGGGCGCGGTCGCGGGCTGGAATGTGCAGAGGCGCAGCTTGTGCGTCAGGCGCTTTGAGGCGGGTCACTTTATCGCGTTCAAGCCCAAACAACGACCTCAAGAGTGCAGCCAGCCCCATGTCCTCCACACCACTGGAGAACTCGTTGCCGGCGTCTCCCCCAGGGTGCCGACAAGGTCACATGTCGCTAAGCGTTCCGTGAATGCAGCGTGCGGTTCTCAACGACAAGGGCAAGGGTGTCCGAGCAACTGCCATGACAATCTTTGGCGTCCATAGCCGGGCAATGCTGACCGGCTATGAGCGGATAGAGAACCTCAACGGCTCGCTTTCAGCGTTTCAAGCATCGCCGCGGCGGCCAGGCTGTGGACTTTGCGGGTCGGGTGCCATTCATCCCAGTAGTAATGGGCATCCGGATCCGCACACACGGGTTTGACATCCGGGTAGGTGGCTTGGCACGGGGTATCCAGATCCTTCAGGCCCGCCACCTCGGGGGCCGCGCGAAGCGTGTTGCTGAAGGCCAGGTGGTCAAAGTAGCCAATACTCACGTGATGGGCGTTAGCCAGTGTTGCCAGCACGGCGGGCAGTTTTTGTTCGAGTATCTGCTGGTAGTGCGTTGCGTTCTTGACTTGATTGCCCTGCACCACAGCCGGCACATGGCTCAAATCCGTGGTCCCCACCACCATCAGGTGCTTCGCCCCTGCGGCGATCAGCGTCTCGGTGCTCTTCTGTATGTTCGCCACGCTGCTCTGGCCAAGCACGTCGATCGTTTCTGGGTGCGCGAAGTCGGCCCATTCAAAAAAGTCGTTGGCTGAGATGAAAATGAAATACAGCGCATCCGGATCCGCCTTGTGTGTTTTAGCGGCTTTCAGGTGATCGGCGATTTGCCCGAAAACCCCAGTGTCGCGAGAGGGCTGCATCCAGGCGTAGTAGTTGCCGTTGCCGCTTTTGGCGCCACCAATGGCGTAGTCGGTCAAGGGGATTTTCAAGGCCTGCGCCAAGTGCTCGACAGCGGTGGGACCATTGCTCCAGCGTCCCTGCCAATACAACGAACCGGGCAGCTCCTGTGCTTCTTTGACCTTCTGCGCGGCCATGGTTCGGGTGAAGGTTTCACCCGCGCCATTGTCAGAGTAGCTGTCACCGAACGCATAGAGATGATCGTAGCCCGGGCCGCCAAAGGCGGTTGCGGCAGTCATGGTCAATAGAGCGGCCAAGCAAGCGCGTCGAATCATTGAAAGTCTCCCGGGTGGTGCTCTTAGACTACCGGTGGCGACGTTTTGCCTCGCCACGCTTGCGACCTGTATTTAGCCGAGGGCGCAAAGAGTGTGCTGTTCGCGACAGGTCAGTGGCGGGTGAGTCCAGCGTGTGCGCCGCTTTTTTTATCCCGCCTGTTGCCTTGGGTGCTTGGCAGCGCCGCACGGGTCGGCTTCAATAACCGCCCCTTTTCATGTTCAGGAGCTAGAAGGATGCAGCTTTATTACCGTTGGGCGGCCGCGTGGGTCATGGCGTGGGTACTGGGAACCGGGCTGGCCCAGGCCGAGGAACGGCCACAGGTGGCGGACAAGATCCTGGCCTACACCGGGCCGCACGGGGTGAAGGTCTGGACCTTGCGCATCGGTGAGCGCAGCGCCAATCAGGCGTTGGTGCAGGTGGAAGACGCCGACCACGACTGGAACATGCGCATTCAGAAAATGAACGTGGAGCAAACCGACCGCGACACCCGTTACTTCACTCAGGTGGACGGGCAGAAGTTCGTGGTGCTGCTGCTTCAGGAAGGCTATGGCGAGCTGCATCTGCCGGGTGAGGCCAAGCCGCTGAAGGTGGGCTATGACAGCAACCTGTCCAGCTATGGCGATGCCCAGGCGTTTCTCAATGAGTACCTCAAGGCCAAGTAGCGCGTCGGGCGGGCGCTGCAAGCGCGGTGCTCGTTGATCGGCGGTGCTCATGGCTGAAGGGCCGCGAGCGCTCTGCAACAACGCCTCCCTAGGGAGGCGTTGTGGTTTTACCCGGTTTGCAAACCTCTCAGCGCAGATCGAACCGATCCAGATTCATCACCTTGTCCCAGGCCGCCACAAAGTCCTTCACGAACTTCTCCCCCGCATCCGCCGCTGCATACACCTCGGCCAGGGCCCGCAGTTGCGAGTTGGAACCCAGCAGCAGGTCGACCCGGGTGCCGCTCCATTTGTATTGCCCCGTGGCGCGGTCGCTGCCTTCGTACAGGTCGCGGGCCTCGGGCTGGGGTTTCCATTGGGTGCCCATGTCCAGCAGGTTGACGAAGAAGTCGTTGCTCAGGGTGCCCGGGCGCGCGGTGAACACGCCGTGGGGCGATTGCCCGACGTTGGCCCCCAGCACTCGCAGGCCGCCCAGCAGCACGGTCAGTTGCGGGGCGGTCAGGGTCAGCAGTTGTGCTCTGTCCACCAGCAGGGCTTCGGCGGTGACGCCGCTGATCGGCTTGAGGTAGTTGCGGAAGCCGTCGGCCACAGGTTCCAGCACGGCGAAGGATTCGACGTCGGTCTGTTCCTGGCTGGCGTCCATGCGCCCCGGGGCGAAGGGCACGCTGATGCTGTAGCTGGCATTTTTTGCCGCCAGTTCCACCGCCGCGCAACCGCCGAGGACGATCAGGTCCGCCAGGGACACGCGCTTGCCATTGCTTTGCGCGCTGTTGAAGGCGCTCTGCACCGCTTCCAGGCCTTGCAGGACCTGGGCCAGTTGCTGCGGTTGGTTGACCTCCCAGTCCTTTTGCGGGGCCAGGCGAATCCGTGCGCCGTTGGCACCGCCGCGCTTGTCCGAGCCGCGGAAGGTCGAGGCCGAAGCCCAGGCGGTGGACACCAGTTGCGCCACGGACAGGCCGGAATTGAGGATCTGGCCCTTGAGCTGCTGGATGTCCTGGGCGTCGATCAGCGGGTGGTTCACGGCGGGAATCGGGTCTTGCCAGATCAGTTCCTCGGCCGGCACTTCCGGGCCCAGGTAGCGGGCGCGCGGGCCCATGTCGCGGTGGGTGAGTTTGAACCAGGCCCGGGAGAAGGCTTCGGCCAGTTGCTCGGGGTGCTCATGGAAGCGCCGGGAGATCGCCTCGTAGGCCGGGTCGAAGCGCAGCGACAGGTCGGTGGTGAGCATCGACGGCGTGCGGCGTTTGTTCGGGTCGTGGGGGTCGGGCACGCTGTCGGCCCCGGCGCCGCCCTTGGGTTGCCATTGGTGGGCGCCGGCGGGGCTGGTGGTCAGCTCCCATTCGAAGCCGAACAGATGGTCGAAGAAGTCGTTGCTCCAGCGGGTCGGGGTGGTGGTCCAGATCACTTCCAGGCCGCTGGTGATGGCGTCGCCACCAACGCCTGTGCCGAAGCTGCTTTTCCAGCCCAGGCCCTGCTCTTCCAAACCGGCGGCTTCCGGTTCCGGGCCGACGTGGCTCGCCGGGCCGGCGCCGTGGGTCTTACCGAAGGTGTGGCCGCCGGCGATCAGGGCCACGGTTTCTTCGTCGTCCATGGCCATGCGGGCGAAGGTTTCGCGGATGTCCCGGGCCGCCGCCAGCGGGTCGGGGTTGCCGTTGGGGCCTTCCGGGTTGACGTAAATCAGGCCCATTTGCACCGCCCCCAGGGGGTTCTCCAGCTCGCGGTCGCCGCTGTAGCGCTGGTCGTCGAGCCAGGTGGTTTCGCTGCCCCAATAGACGCTGTCTTCCGGCTCCCAGACGTCCTGGCGGCCACCGGCAAAGCCGAAGGTTTTAAAACCCATGGATTCCAGGGCGACGTTGCCGGTGAGGATGATCAGGTCGGCCCAGGAGAGCTTGCGCCCGTACTTCTGCTTGATCGGCCAGATCAGCCGCCGCGCCTTGTCCAGGCTGACGTTGTCCGGCCAGCTGTTGAGCGGGGCGAAGCGCTGCTGCCCGCCCCCGGCGCCGCCACGGCCATCGGCGATGCGGTAGGTGCCGGCGCTGTGCCAGGCCATGCGGATGAACAGCGGGCCGTAGTGGCCAAAATCCGCCGGCCACCAGGGTTGGGAGTCGGTCATCAAGGCCAGCAGGTCGCGCTTCACCGCGGCCAGGTCCAGGCTGTTGAATTCGGCGGCGTAGTCGAAGCCCTCGGCCATGGGGTCGGACAGGTGCGAGTGCTGGTGGAGGATCTTCAGGTTCAGTTGGCCGGGCCACCAGTCGCGGTTGCTGGTGCCTTCGCCGGCGGTGTGTTTGAACGGACACTTGGATTCGTTGGACATGGGACTCTCCTTCGGTCATCCCTACCCGGCTGCTCGATATGGGCCCGAGGCTGGACGTGCGTATGAAAAGCGTAGTGAACGGCAAGCGAAGGTAAAAATAGACCCGCTTGATGACCCTGGCAGAAAAAAACCATGACGCCTGCAAGGTTTCTGCGCGGGACGCCCAGCCCCCTGGGAACCTGCCCTGGATGTGGCGAGCTGCGCCCGGGCTTGTTTAGCGCAGCCGATGCTGAACCGCGGCCTGAGCCTGGGCGTCCAGGCGGCGCTGGGTATCGACGTCGATCTGCTGGCGCAGGGCCTGGAACAGTGGGCTGGCGTCGGTGTAGCGGCGGCCGTAGCCGAGGTTGAAGCGGTAGTCGAAACCCGCCGGGTTCTGGCCCTGGGTGTGTTGCAGCAGGGTTTCCAGCTTGTCCAGGGCCTTGACCGCGCGCGCCTCGGCGCTGGCGGCGCCTTCGTATTCGTCCCACAGCTCCAGCAGGTGCTCGCGGGCCGGGGCGTCCAGGGCTCGGGCCAGCAGTTGCAGGTCCGCGCGCTCCTGCTGGCTCTTGTCCGGGTGGGCGGCCTGGGCCACCGCCGGGATGTCGCCATGAATGGCCTCCCCCAGGTCGTGGACGATGCACAGTTTCAGCACCCGCAGCAGGTCCAGGTCCCCCAGTTGGTCTTCGAACAGCAGCGCCATCAGGCACAGGCGCCAGCTGTGCTCGGCCGTGCTTTCCTGGCGGCCGCTGGAGGTGTGGGCGCTGCGCAGCACGTCCTTGAGTTTTTCCGCTTCACGGAGAAAGTCGAGACGGCCGCTGAGAAGTTCACTGTTCATGGAAAGACCTGCGCGGGTGGGCAAAACACAGCCGGCACTGAAAGGCGGCGAGCGATGGCTAACCAGACTAGCCAAGGGGTGCTGCCGGGGCCACGGATAAAATATGCGTGGCGCCGTTTCAGAGGGTTTCCACCAGCCGCACGGCGTTGCCGTCGGACAGGTTGAGGCGGGTCCAGCGGCACTGGCTGGGGGCGATGGGCACGATGGCCGAATCGTTGTGGCCGCTGAAGAACTCCAGGGACGGCGGCGCCAGCACTTCACGCCAGCCCAGGTCATCCAGGGCGGCTTCCTTGCGGGTGATTTCCTCGGTGCAAAAGCCCCACAGGGACTGGCCCAGCAGCTCACTCAGGGGCACGCCGAACTGCCCGGCGCGGGTCGCTGAACAGGCCAGCAGGCGGTGGGTCAGGTCGCACACCAGGTGCACGGCGCGCGGGCTGTCGTTCACCAGCCGCGCCAGGGCCTGGTCGGCGGCGGCGCTGAGGTTGGCCGCCAGCAGTTGTTCCAGGCGCACACGCTCGGCCGGTTCCATGGCCTGCTGGCCGTTTTCCCAACGGGAAATGCTCGACTGCGCCACGCCGAACAGTTCGGCGGCGTGCTGCTGCTTGACCCGGTGCAACAGGCGCCAGCGCCTGAGGGCCAGGCCCAGATGGGGGGAGGTGAACAGAGCTACGGACATGGCCTGGGCGATGCGAGTAAAGGGGCCGGAAGTTTCGCAGCCTCGGCCCACGGCGGGCAACTTGCGCCGACCAATGCAATTGGTCCAGCCCGCCACAAGTTGCTGGACAGTGCAGTAAAAGCCCCGAAAAATCAGCACCTTTGCCCCGCCCTCCAAGGGCCAGGCGTCTGTGCCAAGGAGTTCGGCCCAATGCTCAATGTCCTGTTTGTCTGCAGCCAGAACAAGCTGCGCAGCCCCACCGCCGAGCAGGTGTTTGCCGACTGGCCGGGGATCGAGACCGCTTCGGCGGGCCTCAACCACGACGCCCAGGTGCCCCTGGGCCCGGAGCTGGTGGAATGGGCCGGGCTGATTGTGGTGATGGAAACCCGCCACCGGGAAAAACTGCGCAAGCGCTTCAAGACGCAGCTGCGCGAGCAGCAGATTGTCTGCCTGAACATTCCCGATGATTACGAGTTCATGGACCCGGAACTGATCCAGTTGCTGCGGCAGAAGGTGTCGCAGTTTCTTCCCGATGGCGGCGAGGCTCGCTGATATGCCCCTGATATTCAGGGCCCCACCTGAGCTGCGGGTGGAGCTGGACATCCTTGGCTACCAGTTCCCTGGCAGCCACGATCACCTGGACGCCAACTGGCTGATGGTGCAGGGCCGCATCGAGCATCCCCAGGGCGACTGGCGTTTCAAGGATGCCTGCCTGAGGACTCACGAGCTCGATCAGTTGGCCCAGTGGCTACAGGCCCTGGATCAGCCCGAAGGCCCTCCCCGGCCTTGCTGGTTCACCGAGCCTTGCCTGGCGTTTCACTACCTGGGCGGCCCCGAGCCGCAGATCCAGATCCACTTTTGCCTTGAAGCCGCACCGCCCTGGCTGAACCCGGAGCAACGGCTGGACGGCTGCCAAGTGACGCTGCCCCTGGCCTGCAATTCCGTGCCTCGGCTGCTGGCAGGGCTGGATGCCCTGCGCCGAGATTTCCCCCAGCGCTGAACCACAGCCGCCCGTCTGTAGCCGCTGCCGCAGGCTGCGATAGGCACCGAAGGGGCCTCGGCGCCAGGGGGATCGCCTGCGAGCCTGCGGCTCGTGCGCAGCCTTCGGCAGCGGCTACAAGAAGCGGGGCACGCGCAGGGTTGGACTCTGTGTGGCCGCGAAGGAGCCTCGGTGGTGGTTAGACGGAGCCGAGGGCGGCGATCAACGCTGGGGAGGCGTTGTACAGCGGTGTACTGCCCTGCAGCAGGATCTGCGCGCTGCGCCGGTAGGCAGCGCCATCGATCAGCAGCTCCCCGCCGGCCAGCCGGGCATTGATCAGGGTCTCCAGCACCCCGGCGGGGTTTTCAATTGCCAGCGGGTACTCGCCCGGCTCCTCGCCTATCACCGGCGCCCGCGCCAGCAGGGCGTGGGCCACGGTGCCTTCGGCCAGGCAGGCCGCCGCCAGGCAGCAACCGCCGGACACCGCCAGGGACGGGTGGGCGTTCTGCGGGGTGAAGTAGCGGGTGGCAATATCCCCACCCTCTCGCGCTGGGCTGACGATGCAGATCTTCGGGATGGTTTCGCTGCGCCGCAGGTCGTCGGCGCTCATCAGGCTGCCATCGCGCTTGCGCAGGCCCATGCGCAACCCGCCCAGCACCATCAGTTCCAGCAGGCGCGCCTTGAATTGCGGGTCGGCGTCCAGCTGGGCCGGGGTTTCCTCGCCGTTCTTGCCCAGGTCCGCCGCACGCAGGATGACCATGGGCACCGCCACATCGATGCAGGTGGCGGCAATGCCGTCCAGCAGGTCCACCCGTTTGCCGGTGGGGAACAGCGCGCCGGTCTTGGCCCCCACCGGCTTGTCGAGAAACAGGTCGACCCCGGGAAACACCCCGTTGACCCCGGGAATCCGCGTGTCGCTCAGCAGCCGGCCATTGGCGAAGCCTAAGCGCGCATACATCGTGGTCTGGGTGTTGCTGTTGTAGATCTCGATCTGCCCACCGCCCTCCCCGGGCTCCAGCCAGCCGCGCTGCAGGGCATACAGCGGCAACGCCGCGGACATGTTGCCGCAGTTGACGCTCCAGTCGATGGCGCTCTTGCCCGCCGCCAGTTGCGCCAGGGTGCTGATCATCCGCGTCTCGCCGGGGCGGCGCTCGACGATGAACACCTTGTTGCTGGTGGGCCCGCCGCGCCCCAGGCCGGTGATCTGGGTATTGCCCGGCCACTCGCCCTGCAGCGGCACGCCCATCAGGTGGCGCAGCAACTCTTCCACCAGCGCTTCGTCCCGGGGCAGCGCTTCGCGGGCCAGGATCAGCCCGGTGGAGGTGCCGCCACGGGCGTGGCACACGGGGAATTCAGGGATGGCAGCAGGCTTGGGCAGATCAGGCATGGCGGGCGCCTCCAGGGTGGGCGAATGGAACAGCCCCTTGTCGCACGGGCAACGGGCGGCAGCGCAGCATGATAAACCGTCGCGGCCGATCCCGGGGCCTGTCGCTTGGCGATCCGGGGTCGCCCGATTGCGCATCGTGCCCGGGGCCGATCAGCACCTGGGTCTTGGCACGGGTGCTACAGGCTTGTAGCCCGAAGCGGCCAGGACGCCCTCACGGCGCTTTTTTGACCGGCCCATTTGACTAACAGTCTTGAGCTTCTAGATTCCACTGGCGACCTCATGGAAGTGCATTTCGCCCGGTGCCCGACAGCTGTTGCGCCGCGCCCGGATGCTCGGTGGCCGCACGCTGCACAGCCGATGACACCCGGGCCTGGATCGCCAGGCCCATAGCGCGACAACAGGGAGCCGGACATGAACGAAAACATCGTGGATATCCTTGTCACCATTGACGTGGACACCATTCTGGAAAGCAACGGCAAGACCTTCGACGGCGGCAACACGCTGACCTTGAGCCAGCACAGCGCCACCCCCACCCAGCTCTACAACTACTACAGCAACGGCCAGCGCCTGTCCGACCAGGTGGTCTACATGGTGGCCCGCCGCGACAACACCGACGGGCCGGACGGCGGCTCCGAACTGGCGGTCAACCTGCGTCAGGGGGACATTGTCCGCTGGCGCGCCACCAGCCTGTCCAAGGGCATGTACAACGCGGTGCTGCTGTACCAGTACACCCAGACCAACCCGGTACCGAGTGCCGGCAATCCGCCCTATCTGACCGACGTCACACCAATCGTCCTGGACAGCACGCCGCTGCCCATCATCGACAAGGACAACCCGGCCGGGCAGCCCATCGCGCAAAGCGTGCAGAACTACTACTGGCAGGCCAACGCCACCCGGGTCGGCTCGCGCATTACCTACACCTGGGCCTTCATGATCCTGGACAGCAACAACAAGGTGATCGCCTACTGCTCCTGGGACCCGTACTTCTCCATCCACTGATGGCCATGGCCTCTCCCCGTTGCGGGGAGAGGCTTGCTCCAGGCTTCAGGCGCGCCGGGCCAGCAACAGCACCGAGGCCGCCGCCGACAGCAACGCCGCGCAGCAGCGATTGAACAGGCGCTTGCCCGCAGGCTCGCTGAACCAGCGGCGCATGTGCAGGCCCATCAGCGCATAAGCGCTGATGGCGATCCACTCCAGCAGCAGGAACAACAGCCCCAGCACCAGGAACTGCGAACCCACTGGCGCCCCGGGCTCGACGAACTGCGGCAGAAACGCGGTGAAGATCAGGATCGCCTTGGGATTGCCGATGGCCACCAGAAATTCCTGCCGGCTGAGGGCCAGCAGCCCGGACACCCGGCTGCGCTCCGCACTCTGCACCTGGGGGTCCGCGGTCCACAGCTGATAGGCCAGGTACAGCAGGTAGCCCGCGCCGAGAATCTTGATCCCGTAGAACAACAGCTCCGAGGCTTGCAGCACCACCGCCAAGCCGGCGGCGGCCAGGGCGATCATCAGGGCGAACGCTGCCAGGCGGCCGATGCCCGCCAGGCACGAGGTGCGAAAACCGTAGGTGCTGGCATTGCGCACCGACAGCAGGTTGTTCGGCCCGGGGGCCATGTTCAGGGCGAAACAGGCCGGGAGAAATAGCGCCAGGGTGGCGAGGTTCATAGGCACTCCAGAATCGGCAAGGCGTCGTTGTTGACCGGCAGGGAACATAAAACGCCTGGGCCCCGGGACACAAGCCAGCCCCGGCGATTAAGCCCCGGCCAGGCGCAAGGCATAGGCACGGATGTCCTGCGGCCAGTCCTCGATGCACTGCTGCAGGCGCGCCAGGTCCGCGGCGAACAGCGCCCGGGTGGCTTCTTCATAACCGGGAAGATCGCCGCCCATGGCCAGCATGAACTGGTAGGCCGCCTCTTGCGCGGCCCGCTGGCGCTGCGGTTCGGCGCCATGTCGCCGGGCTTCGTCCACCAGCCGGCGCAGCACCGCCGAGGCGCCACCGGGCTGCTCGGCCAGCCAGTCCCACTGGCGCGGCAACAGGGTCACTTCCCGGGCGATGACCCCCAGCTTGGGTCGCCCCCGCCCCCGGGGCGCAGCCTCTTCGCCCTCGACCGGCGCAGCAGCAGGCTGGCGCGGGCGATAGCGCCCGTTGCCCGGCGCCGGCGTGGCGGCCAGGCGCTGGCGCACTTCGTCCGGGGTGCCCCGCAGGTCGAGGTCGATGACCCGGCCGCTGGCATCGTCGAACACCAGCAACGGCTGCGGCGCCGCCTCTTCGCTGGCACGCTTGACCGCCAGCGCGACCTCCAGCAACGGGCCGGCCGCCAGCACCTGCTGGGCCTGAAACGCAGTGACGGGTTGGGCAAGTGAGTCGGACATGGTTATGGCCTCAAGGAAACGAGGCTGCATATTACCCGGGTATTAATAAGACAAGCAATAATACCCGGGTAATATTTAAACGGCGGTCGGCCCTCGTGACTGCCGCTGTGGGGCCGGCTCGCTGTCGGCGGGCATCTCGATGCCCCAGTCGCCGTCCAGGTACCAGTCCTCCCCGAGCATTTCCGCCGGGTGCATGGTGCGATCGGAACCATTGCCGCAAGCCAGGGCATTGGCCGCGCAGTAGCGGTCGCAGCCCCAGCAGATCCGCTCGGGGTGTTTGGGGCGCAGGGGAAAGGGCTTGGCCATGGCGGCTCCCGGAACCTGGATGAAGGAGCCTGCAGGTTAAGCCCCCTGGGGCTGGAGGAGGTTGATCTCGATCACAGCGCCGGGGTGCGCTCCGGGATGACCTGCTGCGTTCTTCAAGGGGCCTTCGTTGGCCAGCCTGGCCCTACCGGTGCCAGTGCTGGCGGTGAAGCGGGAACGGACGGCAACCGCAGCCTTGCACCGTTCGCATCGCCTGATCCAAGGGGCCCTAGAGGCAGATGCCACCGGGCACAGAATTTTCTCTGACAGCGGCTACGGGATCGCTATGATGGATCACCATGAACCCCAGCCCCGCGATCCGCCAACCCTGTCCGCCCGGCGCCTGCATTTGCGAGCGCGAGCAGTTGCTGGACACCCCCGGAGCCGACCTGCGCATCCTCAATCTGACGCGCCAGGAGGAAAAGCGCCTGCTCGAACGCCTGGAAAACCTCAAGGACCTGGCGGACCTGGAACACATGCAGCGGCGGATGTACGAACAACTGGGCATCCGCGTCCAGATCAGCCCCAGTGACAACGTGGTCCGCAGCATGCGCGGCATCACCATTTCCCTGGGCGAGTTGCCCGGCCTGTGCCGCAAGACCCGGCAATCGATCCCGGCCGCCATCCGCCGGGCCATGGAGCAGCGCCCGGAAATCGCCTACCGCCTGCTGGACTCCCAGGACCTGTTGCGCGGCACCTGAGGGCCGCGCACTCAAGCGCCGCCCATACCGTTCAAGGCTTGCAGCCCGGGGCCTGAACCCGGAAACTTGCCGCTGCTTTTTCCAGGACTTCTCTCATGCAAAACACCCCATTGAACGCCGCCGACTTCGAAACCCTCGAAGACACCCTGCTCAAGTACGGCGACGACCACTCGGTACTCAACCCCTGCGAGCTGGACGGCTATTTCACCGCGCTGGTGTCGTGCCCGACCCAGGTGGATATCGCCGAATGGTTCCCGGCGATCTGGGGCGGCGAGAACCCCAATTGGGAAACCCCGCAAGAGTGCCGGCAGTTCATCGACCTGTGCGTGCGCCACATCAACACCCTGGCCGAACAACTGGCCAGTGATGCCCAGGGTTTCCATGCACGTTTCGAAACCACCGAACACCAGGGCCAGGACCTGTTGCTGGCCGAAGAATGGTGCTTTGGCTACCTGCGTGGCGTGGCCGTGGGCAACTGGCCGCAGATGCCGGCACCACAGACCGGCCTGTTGCAGACGATCATCGACTGTGCCGAACAGGACAACTTCGAACTGCCGGCCGACCTCGACCTGGACCAGCATCGCCAGCAGGTAGCGGCCATCGAACCGGCCGCTCGGGCGCTGCATGCCTATTGGACGGCGCAGCGCTGAGGCTGACGCCAGCAGAAGCACCACGGGGGCCCTAAGGGGCAAAAAAAGGCAGACTTCACGCTCGGGGAAGTCTGCCAGCCAAGGACGGATAATGCTCATGTTCAAATGCATCAAGAGACTTTTCAGCCGGAATGCGCCAGCGCAGCCGCAGCCGCAGGACATTCCCGCACCCGCCGCCCCACCGACATTGGAGGAATATCTGTCCGGCTTGCCAACTTGCGATCATGAGCCCGACGAGGACTTCTATTACCGAACAGAAGCGGCTGACCAATGGACGCGATACTTCTCAAGCGAATTCACCATACCCTGCCGCAACCAGGGAGGAGGTCATTCCCAAGACCTGACGATGAACGAAGCGCTGAAAAATTACGCAGCCGTCCATGGTCTGGTGTACGTGTTCTACTACTACAGCCCATTCCCCTATGCACAAACGAAGATTGCCTCGCACCATAAGGAGTGCATTGAGGCTGCCTCAGGGCTGATCTCGCCTTACAAACATTGGATGCTCCTGTGCTTTCTGGCTCGCTATAAAAAAGACACCGCGGCGTTGACAGGGCGAACAAGCTTTGCCGATGGGACCCAAAACGATCAAGAGTGTCGATACATCATTTGCGATCCCCCCTGCCTGACCATTCCACGACAGGACATCCAACTTCACTTGAATGGTCATTGGTACTCATTGCCGGCCATCACCGATTTAACTCTAGGCCAGCTCATGGTGACTTGGCGCGATGATGCAACCTTCTGCGCTTCACGAGCCGCTTCACTACTCCAGGCCGTGAAAGTCTGATCAAAGGTCCATTCCCGTTTTAAGCAGGCATGGTGTGCGCCATACCTGCAAAGCTGGGTGCGCTTCAACAGGGTAGTAGTAAGGCCCTCAGATCATTGGGTAGGCGCATATTCCTCAATCAGTTTCCACAGCAAACGGCCCATCGGTAGGCGGTAGATATCGCTGTGGGCCCCTCCTCCGGATCCCGGCGAGTTGAATTCGGTAATACCGTTAGAAGCGTCGATATAGGCCACTTTTCTGTCCGGGCCGGTGCTCTTGAACGGCTCGGCGCAGCCTTGCTGACCGTGCTTGCAGACTTCGAACCGACCTCCTGGAACTGCGGATGTGTCAGAAGCCGTCATGCACTCGAATATGCGCTGGTACTGGGGGTCGGTCGTATCGCAGGCCTTGTGGTATGAGCCGATCGATCCGGCAGGATCGGTCCAGACGATAAAGGGGGCGCCGGTCGCCGAATCGTTGGTGGCTGCAGTCAGCACCACCTTGGTCTTTTGAAGATGCCCGTAGTCCCGATAGGGAGCGCCTTCACGTCCGAGGTCCGGGGCAAAACGGTTGATGCTCATCGCCCCTTGCAAGCCAACGGCCAGATCAACCGGGCTGGTGACCATCGGCTGATCGGGGAACTGACTGCCAAGAGGCACCAGGGCCGGTGAACTGAACACCGCGCGAGTCATGGCGCGCGCCCCGAAACTGTGGCCTAGCGCAACAACCCTGGCCTTGCTGCCAGAGGCCGCCAGGCTGCGCGGAATGGTTTCGTTGAGCATCTTGTTCAGCCAGGACAAGCCTACTTCGTCCGCATCATTGGCCTTATTTGAATAGCTGAATACGTTGCCGAAGGAGTTGGACCAATAAGACGGCCAGGTCACGCCAATGACCAAGGGGCGGAAGTGACCAGTCACCTGATCATCGACCAGCGGTTTGATTGCCAGCGTCCTGTCGATCGGACTTTCTTGCTGTCCCTTGGCCGCTTCCAAAGAAGCGGCCATCAAGTTACCAGCCAAGTCATTGAAATTTCGTATTGCTTCTTGTTGGGCAGTGTTCCAGCCCATGACAATCACCAGAACATGGGTGTAACTACCTTGCCGAAGGTCCTGGGTCAAATTATTTTCCAGCGATAACAGCGCATACTTTCCATAATCGTAAAACTGATAGGCATGGGCATCCACCTTGTCCAGGTTGGTGGATATTGAGCAGGCATGCCAGTCACTTATTTTCGCCAGATCATAGTTCTTTTTGACGAGTGATAATTGCTTTGCCGCGTAAGCGTTATATACAAAGCAATGATTCTTTGAAAGATAAGGATCACTTGCCCCGGCGGTGTCCTTGGCTATCGAGTTTTTTATGATGTGCGAAATGAACATCGCCTTAGAGTCACTTTCCTGAAATCTCCTGATCTGACTTGGTGTTCCCCAGCGGCTTGGTTCTTCCGCGCTGATGTATTGGCCGCTCCGTACGAAGCTGACCTGGGGATTAGCCTTGGGGCCGCCGACGATGGCCTGTGGGCTTTTTTCAATGGCCACGACATACCCTGGGTAATGCAAGGCGGTTCCGGATGGAAAATACAGGCTGGAATGGAAGTTTTTTGCATTGGTGCTATCCAGTTGCAATGCCGACTCATAAGGCTCCATGACCGACCCGGGTCCGGAACAACCAGCAACTCCTACTCCCAAGGCAATCAGGCTTAACCATTTGAGACGCATCATAACTAACTCCCTGGATCACTCCTGACCCTTATACTGACCTTCGCGCCGTAGACACATTAGTTAGAGGCAACGTGGACATCTTGCCTAGTCACAACACCACTATAGTCAGCAAGCGGCATTCAGCCAGCATCTCGATATATAAATATTAAGACTTACCTCTAAAGCCTTTTCCACATGAGATCAACTTTACTTCAACACTCCGACCTGCCCTCACTCGCTAGCACAAATCAAATTTAAATCCAGCCACTACTTGAAAAAACCTATTCGATAGCGAACTTATAGTTAGGCGACAATCAACTTTTACTTAATAAACACAAAAATAATCAATTACTACAAGATCAACTACGCCGGGCTCTGGCCAGTGCAGTGGCATGAGAATATTGGTTCCGCCGCTGGCCCTACCCGGGCCAGCGGCGTTTTCATGCCTGCCATCAGGTGCTGCGCGGGGGTTACAGCAACTGGCGTTGCACCGCTTCATCCAGGGTGCTGCGGGCCAGTTGCTGGACCACGTCGCGGGTATCCGCCTGGAAAGGAATCGCCACGATCAGCAGCAGTTGCATCCAGGTGCGCACCGACTCGCTCTTGCGAATCCGCCCCAGTTCCTTGCCGTCCTTGTCCTTGAACACCGTCTCCAGGGTGAAGGTGTTCTTCGCCGTGGACGGGATGATGAAGAAGGTGGCGCCGGTGATGATGGCCGAGGCCATGCTGAACTGCTCGTTGTTGTACAGGGTGGCTTCGGCGTACAGGTCCGACTCGACCTTGTCGGTGCTGACCCGGGCAAAGCGCCCGGACTGGCGGTAGGTATCGGCCACCGCCGCTTCCCAGGCGGCGGCCGGGGCGCCGGCGGCAGCATTGGCCGGGCCGCCATTGACCTGGTTCATCGCGGTGGTGCGCACGAAGGCCGTGGGTTTGTGTTGCTCCGCCTGGGCGGTGGGTGGCCAGGCCGTGACCGGTGCCAGTTCGTGTTGCGAATAGGACACGCAGCCGCTCAGCAGTACCGCGGCCAGCACCAGTACGTGCTTGATGGAACCGAACATGTGACGCTCCTTGATCCTAGTGCGCCAACCGGGCGGTGGCGTTGTCGAGCAATTTGGCAACCAGCTCGTTGAGCTGCTTGGCGCCCTGGGTCGGGGCCCAGTATTCGCGCCCATAGAGACCGACATTGCGCTCGAACTTGAGCTGCTCCCTGGCGCTGGCCAGTTCCTTGCCGTCGCGATCGACGATCGACAGATCACCGGCCAGGTCGAAGCTGTCGACGTAGATCGGGCCATTGACCCAGATCCACAGCGTCAGGGTCAGCAGAGCCCCCGGTACATAGCCCGGGTGCGGCCCGCGATGGCCCTTGAGGGAGGTCATGTTGAACTTCAGCACCACGTCGTTTTCCCCCAGGCGGGTAGGAAATTCGCTGAGTTGCTGGAAGTAGCCGGCGCTCTTGACGTAGGGCGTCAGCTGGGCGGTCAGGGAGCGGCTGATGGCGGTACGGGTGGCTTCGTCGATACCGGCGGCGGAAACCTGCACATCGGCGATTTGCGCGGTGCGCGGGCTGCTGGCAGGCGCGGGATGCAGCGGTGCGCCCAGGGGGCCGGTGACGTTGTAGGACACACAGCCGGTCAGCGCCAGGGTGGCGACAAGGGCGGTGGCCCTGAGGAGGGTTCTGAACACGAAATATCCTTATTGAGGGACGGACAGCACCAACGTCTCGACCCCGGCGCCCAGAACTTTAGGAAAACCTCGCATTCGGTTGGGCGCTACAGGCCCGCTCCCGGGCCTTATTGATAGTCCTCTTCATAGGCCTGGAGCAGATTGAACAAGTGCTCCTGGGGCATCGCGCAGTCCTCCAACGCTTCGGGCGCAACACCGTTCCATTGCTCATCGGGGTCGCTTTCGACAATCAGTAGCGGCACCTGGGCGTTGTTGCAGAAGGCGAGGATGTCGCGCAGTTCCTGCTCACGTTCCACATGGTCGTTGTGAAACAGCTTGGCGCTGTAGAAGAAACCCTCGGCGCCACGGCGCAGATAGCCCTGGGCAACGCTCAGGGACAGGCCCAGGCGCTGATGGAGAAACTTGACCAGCGCCAGGTCAGTGCTGGGAGTCGCGGCGGCGATGCTTATTCTGGACATGGCAGGTTCCTTGATAAATCGGCGGGCAGCCCTCGCCCTGCTACTCGGGCCGCCACAGTTCGAGCCCCTCCACATGGCGCTCGATGTCGTCCATGTCGTCCTCCCCCAGGGTACGGTCGAAGGGTTCGCTGAGAATCCTGCGCACCTGGGCCAGGCGCTGGGTGACCTGCTGGTTATCGATGAAATCGGTGGTGGCGCGCTGGTAGTCGGCCACGGGTTTATCCATGTAGTAGGCGCCCATCTTGTGCAACGAGATCAAGACGAACTCCAGCTCCGCCAGGGCCTGCAGCGCCTGCTCGCCAGAGAGGGTGATGGTGCGGTTGCTTTCCAGCATCGAAACTTCCTTGGTACTCAACAGTTGGACAGAACGCCGCCTGGGCGGCGTGCGGCGCGCGCTTCAATCAGGCAGGCCACCGCCCATGCTGATCATGGCCTGGCCGGGCTGAACAACAGGCCCGGCTGACACCGCTCACCGACTCGGTGCCGGAGCCAGCTTGAGCCGGGTCGGATCGACCGCGCAGGCCATGTTGCGCAGCTCCCCGATCAACGATTGACGGGGAAAGGCGGCCCATTGCGCAAGATCTTCCTTGCGCATGACCTCCACGCCCTGGGCGAAGGGCTCGGAGAAGTACACCCGGCCGAACTGCGCCGACTCATCCTTCTCGCAGTTGATCACCCGGGTCGCGCGGGAGCTGTAGATCGGTGGCTTGCCACCGCCCAGCGCAGCAGGCTTGGCGTAGTTGTTGACCAGATAGAACTGCCGCAGGTTCGGGTTGTTCTGGTAGAGGGCCAGCGAGTTGGCGGCAAAGTAGGTGGCCAGTTCCGGGCTTTCCAGCACCTTGAACATGCCGTCCGGACGCTGCGGCGCCGGGGCCTCCCCGGGGGTACCCGAATGCGCGCAACCGGCGAGCAAAAGCGCCGCGCTCAAGCTCGACAGCTTGTTCATCGGCCCGCTCCCTGGGCCAGGTCCGGCCGCTCCTGCTCCAGCAATGGCTGATCGACAGTGCCCTGCAGCGAGCAGAGCAAACGGGTCTTGCCGTCTTCCTGGCTGAGCATGAGGATCTTTTCCGCGGAGCCCGGCGCCGGGGCGATGCCCGAAGCGGCGGCCGGGTTGTCCTGCCAGGGGGCCGCGGCGTTGAGTTTGATCTGCGGCCGGGAGACGAAGTATTCGCCAGTCTCCTGCCAACTGGCCTGGGGCAGCGCGGCCATGACGGCCTCGCGGCTGGCATCGATTTCAAAGCCCCAGAAGTGAAAGGTGCCCTGCTCGCCCAGGTCGAACTGGCGGTCGTAGTAGGCGGTCAGGGGCAGGCCCTGATCCAGCAGCGGCCGGGAAAACGCCATCAGCGCGGTGGCGCTGTCGCGGCGCTCCGCCACCGGAATCCAGGCGATGCCCTGGCGCTGATTCTCCGCCAGTTTCACCACCTGCCCGAGCTCGGCGCGCTGCTGATACAGGGCCTTGAAAAAGCTCGGCTGGCACTCCAGCAGGCTCTGGCTGAGGCTCGCTGCCTGGGCAGCGCCGGCGCTCAAGCCCAGGAGCAAGGCCAACAGCGGTGAGGTGGAAAGGCGGGGCAAGGTGCGCGTCCGTTGCATGGTCTGGAGCATCCTGAGCAGGCGAAAAAAACGCGACTCTACTCCCGCCGGCACCGCCGAGACAAATCCGCCTGCAGGCACCAGGCCTGCATGGCAGAGCGGCGCCGCAGCCGGTTCAGAGGAAAATACGGCCCTTGAGGTACAAGGCGCCGTAGCCGCTGATGATCACCCGCCCGTTGTCCAGCACCTGACACTCCAGCTGGCCCTTGCGCGCCCCGCCCTGCTGCGCCCGCAGCTGACGCTTGCCCAGGCGCGCGGCCCAGTAAGGCGCCAGGGAGGTATGGGCGGAACCGGTGACCGGGTCTTCATTGACCCCGACCCGCGGGCCGAACCAGCGCGAGACGAAATCGAATGCCCGGGACGGCGCCGTCACGGCGATGCCGCGCACATCGAAGGCGGCCAGTGCGGCGAAATCGGGCTTGAGCGCCTCCACCAGAGATTCGTCGTCCACCACCAGCAGGTAATCGTCGGTGCGATACAGGGCCTCGGCCGCCGGCAACCCCAGGGCTTGCAGCAGGGCCGGAGGAATCGCCACGGCTTCGGGCTGCTTGGCGGGAAAGTCCATGGACAGCAGGCCGCCCTCGCGGCTCACCCGCAACTCGCCGCTGCGGGTGGCAAAGCGCAGCACGTCGAGGCGCTCGCCCAACTGCTCGAACAGCACCCAGGCCGCCGCCAGGGTGGCGTGCCCGCACAGGTCGACCTCCACCGTGGGGGTGAACCAGCGCAGTTCGAAGACTTCGCCCCGGGGCACGAAATAGGCGGTTTCCGACAGGTTGTTCTCCAGGGCGATGCGCTGCAGGACCTCGTCCGGCAACCAGGCATCCAGGGGGCACACCGCCGCCGGGTTGCCACCGAAGACGTGGGAGGTAAAGGCATCCACTTGAAAGATATCGAGCTGCATCGCGGTCATTCCTCGGCGCCTTGGGCGCGGATCTGTTCCAGGTAGTTGTAGATGGTGTAGCGGGTCACCCCCAGGGCCGCGGCGGCCTTTTCGATCCCGCCCTTGACGATGAACACCCCGCGCTCCTGCATCTGGCGCACGGCGTCGAGCTTGTGTTGCTTGCTCATGCGCGCCCCGTTTCCCGGGCAGGCACCCTGGATGATCTGGGCCAGCAACTGTTCCATGTCGGGGGCTTCGTCGCGGCGCGGCGCAGGCGCGCTGCCCAGGCCCAGCAACTGCCCGAGGCAGGCATGAGCGGCGGCGATACCACTCAGGTCGCTGTTGCTGCACAGGCTGGCGAAGGGCTGCCCGCTGCTGTCGCGAAAGATCACCGTGGAACTGCGCAGCTCGCGGCCGTCGGGGGCCAGGGTCGGGTAGTTCTCCAACACCAGCGGGGTCGCCGCGGAGCGGTCTTGCAGGGCACGTCGCACCGCGGCAAAACCCAGGTCCTGGCGCGGCCCGACCAGCACCGGGTCGCCTACCCGGCGTCCAGTGACATGACCGTTGGCGATGGCGACGATCGAGCACTCGGGACGGTCAAGGTCATGCAGGACAATCTCCACATGCCGGCCCACCACGCTGCCCAGCATCTGCAAAGTGCTGTGCAGCACCTGCAGCACCAGCTGACGTTCGGCAAGCAGGGAAGCGCAAGATCGGTTCATGGGTGACTACCAAGGTGAACGGCCAGGAAAAATATCAACACCTTGTTGAATATTCAACTTATTGTTCAGTTGATCCCGGTCATGCCCGCCCATCATGGCAATTGCATAGCCAAGGGCATTGCTGCAATATTCGCAAATGTAAAACGTTCTCATTAAATATTTCCATTCAAGTGCTCTGCCCCATGACCCCCAACCTGCTCCTCGTGGAAGACGACGCCCGACTGCGCGACGACCTGGACCTGCATTTCCGCCAGCGCGGCTTTACCGTCACCACCTGCACCGACGGCCGCCAGGGGCTGGCCGCGGTGCGCGCCGGCCACTTCGACCTGGTGCTGCTGGACATCATGCTGCCGGGCATGGACGGCCTGGCCCTGCTGGAAACCCTGCGCCAGGAACAGGGCACGCCGGTGATGCTGATGTCGGCCCTGGGCGCCGAGCAGGACCGCATCACCGGCTTTACCCGAGGCGCCGACGACTACCTGCCCAAGCCCTTCAGCCTGGCCGAACTGGACGCCCGCGCCGACGCCCTGCTGCGGCGCATGGCCCGGGTGCAACAGCTGCAGGCCACGCGCCAGGACCCGATCCTCAGCTTCAACGAACAGGCCCAGGACGTACTGCACCAGGGCCGCGCAGCGGGCCTCACCGGCTCGGAATACCGGCTGCTGGTGACCCTGCGCGAGCACCCCGGGGAAACCCTGAGCAAGCCGTTTCTCTATCAGCACGTACTGCACCGCATCTACACGAGGCTCGATCGTGGCCTGGATGTGCACGTATGCAACCTGCGGCGCAAACTCGCCGACCTTGGGGTGCAGCACCTGCAGATCCAGGCGGTGCGCGGCGCGGGCTACATCCTGGTGGAAGCGGAACGCCACTGATGCGCCGTCACCCCCTGCTGTGGAAACTGGCGCTGTTGCAGATCGGCTTCTGCCTGCTGCTGACCTGGATCATCTGGACCTGGGGCCTGTCGGCCGAGCGCAGCACCTATTTTCTCGACCCCGCCGACCGCCAGTACCTGGCCAGCTACGCCCAGCAGGCCGAGCACGCCTGGCGCCAGGGCGGCGTGGCTGCGGTCGATGAGTTCCAGCGACAACTGGCAACCCGGGAAGACACCTGGGTCGCGGTGATCGGCGATCGCCTGCAGAGCCTGGGCAGCACGCCGCTGACCGCCGAGGAAGCCAGCCACCTGACCTTCATGCGCAAGCTCGACTGGCCCATGAGCCGGCGCCTGCAGGACGAGTTGCCCTACGTCAGCATCGAATTCCCCGAGCACCCGGAGCAAGGCCGGCTGGTGCTGCAACTGCCCGAACGCCTGCTGCCCAGCGGCCTGACGCCCTGGACCCACCTGCTCAGCCATGGCGTGGTGCCGACCCTGCTGGCCGCCCTGCTCGGCCTGTTGCTCTACCGCCACCTGGTGCTGCCGTTGAACCGCCTGCGCGACCGCGCCGATGCCTTGCGCGCCGACGACCTGGAAAGCCAGGGCCTGGGCACGCCCCTGGTGAACCGCCACGACGAACTGGGGGAACTGGCCCTGGCCTTCGAGCACATGGCCGAGCGCCTGCGCCAGAGCCTGGCCCAGCAGCGCCTGTTGCTGCGCACGCTGTCCCATGAGCTGCGCACGCCCCTGGCGCGGTTGCGCATCGCCCATGACAGCCGGTTGCCGCCGGAGCAGTTGCGCCAGCGCCTGGACCGGGAAATCGCCGACATGCAGCGCCTGCTGGAAGACACCCTGGACCTGGCCTGGCTCGACACCGAGCGCCCGCAACTGCCTACCGAAGCGGTGCAGGTGCTGTCGATCTGGGAAGCCCTGCGCCAGGACGCCTGCTTCGAAAGCGCCTGGGACGCCGAGCGCCTGCCCTGCCTGCTGGACGCCGAGTGCCGGGTCCAGGTGCACCTGGACAGCATCGCCCAGGCCCTGGAGAACCTGCTGCGCAACGCGATCCGCTACTCCCCGCCGGCGGCCGGGTGAGCCTGCGCGGCTGGCGCGAAGGCGCCTATTGGCACCTGTGCCTGGAAGACCAGGGACCAGGGGTCGCCGAACAGGACCTGCAACGCATCTTCCAGCCCTACCAGCGCCTGGACTCGGCCCAGGGCGACGGCTTCGGCCTGGGCCTGGCCATCGCCCGGCGCGCCGTGGAGCTGCACCAGGGGCGGATCTGGGCCAGCAACGGCCACCCCGGGCTGTGCATGCACCTGCTGCTGCCCGCCGCCTAGGCCCGGCACAAGCGCGCCCGGCTCCCTGACAGAACCTCGTACCGACCTGGAAGTGTTTAGAAAGTTAATGCGCTTTACTCGCAAATAGCAGTCATTATCATTCGTGATCTTCTGTTTCTGCCTCTGTCCCGGAGATCACCGATGTCCATGCGCTCGATGCGTCCTTTCGCCCCCTTCCTGCTGTCCACCTGCTGCCTGCTCAGCCAGGCCGTGCAGGCTGCCAATGAAGGCTCGACCCAGCCGGTCCTGGAGCTGGAACCCCAGAGCGTCATCGCCACCGCCAAGGAAGAAACCAAGCAGGCACCGGGGGTCTCTGTGATCACCGCCGAGGACATCCAGAAGCGCCCGCCGGCCAACGACCTGTCGCAGATCATCCGCACCATGCCCGGGGTCAATCTCACCGGTAACTCCACCAGCGGCCAGCGCGGCAATAACCGGCAGATCGACATCCGCGGCATGGGCCCGGAAAACACCCTGATCCTGGTGGACGGCAAGCCGGTGGGCAGCCGCAACTCGGTGCGCTACGGCTGGCGCGGCGAGCGTGACAGCCGCGGCGACACCAACTGGGTACCGGCCGACCAGGTCGAACGCATCGAAGTGATCCGCGGCCCGGCGGCGGCCCGCTACGGCAACGGCGCCGCTGGCGGGGTGATCAACATCATCACCAAGCAGGCCGGCATCCAGACCCACGGCAATGCGACGATCTACAGCTCGTTCCCGACCCACAAGGACGAAGGGGCCACCCAACGCATGAGCTTCGGCCTCAACGGCCCGCTGACCGACAGCTTGAGCTACCGGGTCTACGGCAACGTGGCCAAGACCGATTCCGACGACGCCGACATCAACGCCGGCCATGAATCCCTGCGCACCGGCAACCAGGTCGGCACCCTGCCCGCCGGCCGCGAAGGGGTACGCAACAAGGACCTCAACGGCCTCTTGAGCTGGCACCTGACCCCGGACCAGAGCCTGGACTTCGAAGCCGGCTTCAGCCGCCAGGGCAACATCTACACCGGCGATACCCAGAACACCAACAGCAACAGCACGGTGAAAAACCTGCTGGGCCACGAGACCAACCGCAGCTACCGCGAGACCTATTCGGTGACCCATCGTGGCGAATGGGACTTCGGCAGTTCCATGGCCTACCTGCAATACGAAAAGACCCGCAACACGCGGATCAACGAAGGCCTGGCCGGCGGCACCGAAGGCATCTTCAGCAACAGCGAGTTCTACACCGCGGTGCTCCGCGACCTGACCGCTCATGGCGAGGTCAACCTGCCCCTGCGCGCCGGCTTCGAGCAGACCCTGACCCTGGGCAGCGAATGGTCCCAGCAAAAGCTCGACGACCCCAGCGCCAACACCCAGAGCACCAGCGAAGGCGGCGCCGTGGGCGGCCTGAGCTCAAGCAACCGCAGCACCCAGTCCAGCGCGCAGATCTTCTCGCTGTTCGCCGAAGACAACATCGAACTGCAGCCGGGCACCATGCTCACCCCGGGCCTGCGCCTGGACCACCACAGCATCGTCGGCGACAACTGGAGCCCGTCCCTCAATCTGTCCCACGCCCTGAGCGACACCCTGACCCTCAAGGCCGGCATCGCCCGGGCCTACAAGGCGCCGAACCTGTATCAGCTCAACTCCGACTACCTGCTCTACAGCCGCGGCCAGGGCTGCTATGGCCAGAGCACCAGCTGCTACCTGCAGGGCAACGACAAGCTCAAGGCGGAAACCAGCGTCAACAAGGAACTGGGCCTGGAATACAAGGCCGACGGCTGGGTGGCCGGCCTGACCTACTTCCGCAACGACTACAAGAACAAGGTGGAATCCGGCCTGGCCCCGGTGAGCCATGCCAGCGGCGGCAGCGGCGCTTACCGCAACTCGGCGATCTACCAGTGGGAAAACGTGCCCAAGGCCCTGGTGGAAGGCCTGGAAGGCACCCTGACCATTCCGTTGGCCAGCCAGCTGACCTGGAACAACAACTTCACCTACATGCTGCAATCGAAGAACAAGGAAACCGGCGACTACCTCTCGGTGACCCCGCGCTACACCCTCAACTCGATGCTCGACTGGCAGGCCACCCAGGACCTGTCGCTGCAGGCGACCGTGGCCTGGTACGGCCAGCAGACGCCGAAGAAATACGACTACCACGGCGACCGCGTCACCGGCAGCGCCACCCAGCAACTGGCGCCGTACGCCATTGCCGGGGTCAGCGGCACCTACGCCCTGACCCGCAACCTGAGCCTGACCGCCGGGGTCGACAACCTGTTCGACAAACGCCTGTTCCGTGAAGGCAATGCCCAGGGCGTGAACAACATCGCCGGGGCCGGCGCCGCCACCTACAACGAACCCGGGCGCACCCTGTACACCAGCCTGACCGCTTCGTTCTGAGCCATTACCAAGAGCCATCACCAAGAGCCTGCCGAGAACGCCTGATGAGAACTTTTTTCCTGCCCCTGGCCCTGGCCTGGGGCCTTGCGGGAGCGGCCCTGGCCGCCCCCGCCCCGGACCAGCCCATGGACCGCAGCCTGCTGCAACGCCAGGACCTGCCCTACCGCTTCACTAGCCTGCAACTGGATTCCGCCGACGGCCAGCGGCACTACCAACTGTGGATCGGCAAGCCGTTGCAGGCGCCGCCGCCACAGGGCTACCCGGTGCTGTGGATGCTCGATGGCAACGCCGCCATCGGCGCCCTCGACCCCGAGCAGCTCAAGCGCCTGGACCAGGGCCAGGCGCCGCTGCTGGTGGCAGTGGGTTACCAGACCCCGCTGCGTATCGAGCGCAACGCCCGCACCTATGACTACACCCCGCAGCAACCGGGCCAGGCGCAGCAGCAAGACCCGCTGACCGGGCAACCCAGCGGCGGCGCGCAAGCCTTCCTGCAACTGCTGCGCGAGCGCATGCGCCCGGCCGTGGCGGCCCAGGCACCGATAGATACCGCGCAACAGACCCTGTGGGGCCACTCCTATGGCGGCCTGCTGGTGCTGCAGGCGCTGTTCAGCCAGCCCCAGGCGTTTCGCCACTACGCTGCCGCGAGCCCTTCGCTGTGGTGGGGCGACGGCCTGATCCTGCCCCAGGCCCAGGGCCTGGCCGAGCGCCTGCAGGGCCATCATGCGCAATTGCTGCTGATGCGCGGCGGCGCCGAGCCGGGCAACCCGCGCCAGCCAGCAGGGCCCGAGGCCGACCAGCGCGCCCGACAGTTGCAGGCGCAACTGGCCCAGGTGCCGGGGTTGGCCCTGGACTACCACAGTTTTGAAACACTCAGCCATGGCCAAACCCTGGCGGCCTCGTTGCACTACGTGCTGGAGCGGCTCTACTTGCCGGCGGCCAAGGACTGAAAACCCTGCGCCCGGGTGCAAGGCCCGGGCCGCGAGTTCCAGCGCAAGAGACAGGGTGCAAGCCTTGGGGCGGCGGGCTAATCTGCCGCTCGCCCCGCCACTTGTTCCGGATCGCCAATGCCCACCTGCCCCGCCACTCGTTTTCTTGCCGCACTGGATGCCGACTGGGCCGCGCTGATCGCCGCCGTCGGCCCCTGCCTGCACCAGCCCCGCCCGGAGCGCGAGCCTTACCAGGCGCTGGTGCGCGCGGTGGCCTACCAGCAACTGCATGCCCGCGCGGGCGACGCGATACTCGGCCGCCTGCGCGCTTTGTTTCCCGGCCAGGACTTCCCCACGCCCGGGCAACTGGCCGATGCCAGCCTGGAGAGCCTGCGCGGCTGCGGCTTTTCCGCACGCAAGGTAGCGACCCTGCAGGGCATCGCCCAGGCCACCCTGGACGGCCGCGTCCCCGATGCCGCCAGCGCCCGTGGCCTGGATGACGAACAGTTGATAGAGCGCCTGATCCAGCTGCCCGGCATTGGCCGCTGGACCGTGGAGATGCTGCTGATCTACAGCCTTGAGCGCGAGGACATACTGCCCGTGGACGACTTTGGCGTACGCGAAGGTTATCGCCGCCTGAAAGACCTGGAGAAACAGCCCAGCCCCCGGCAGCTGCGCCAGATCGGCCAGGCCTGGAGCCCCTGGCGCACCACTGCTGCCTGGTACCTGTGGCGCGTGCCGACGGCCTGAACACCGCGCACTTGACCCGGTGCGGACTGGCCGCTGCGCGGTTCGCCGGCAAGCCGGCTCCTACGGGGTTATGCCCACCTGTAGGAGCTGGCTTGCCAGCGAAAGCGCCCGCAAGATCGCCCCATTCCCTCGCCATCAACCGCGCCCAATGGCCGCTACGCGGTTCGCCGGCAAGCCGGCTCCTACGGGGATATGCCCGCCTGTAGGAGCTGGCTTGCCAGCGATGGGGGCGCTACATGCCCAGCCAGTTGGGCAAGGCCAGGGAGATCAGCGGCACGTAGGTCACCAGGATCAGGAACAGCAGCAGGATCATCAGCCACGGCATCGCCGCGCGGATGGTCTGGCCCAGGGTCAGGCCGGTCACCGCCGAGGTCACGAACAGGTTCAGGCCCACCGGCGGGTGCACCAGGCCGATCTCCATGTTGACCACCATGACGATGCCCAGGTGAATCGGGTCGATCCCCAGCTTCATGGCAATCGGGAAGAAGATCGGCGCCAGGATCAGCACGATCGCCGAGGGCTCCATGAAGCTGCCCGCCACCAGCAGCACCACGTTGACCATCAGCAGGAAACCGATCGGCGTCAGGCCTTCGGAAATCACCCAGGCGGTGATTTCCTGGGGGATCTGTTCGGTGGTCAGCACATGGGCGAAGAGCATGGCGTTGGCGATGATGAACATCAGCATGATCGACAGCCGGCCCGACTCCAGCAGCACCTTGGGGCAGTCCCGCAGCTTCATGTCGCGGTACACGAACAGGGCGACGAAGGCCGAGTACACCGCCGCCACCGCCGCCGCCTCAGTGGGCGTGAACATGCCGCTGTAGATGCCGCCAAGAATGATCACCAGCAACAACAGGCCCCAGAACGCCCGGCGCGCAGCACTCAGCCACTGGCCAAAGGTGGCCCGTGGCTGGGCCGGCAGCTTTTTCACCCGGGCCACGATGTAGATCGCCACCATCAGCAGCAGGCCCAGCAGCAAGCCGGGCACCACGCCGGCCATGAACAGCTTGCCCACCGAAGTCTCGGTGGCCGCCGAGTACACCACCATGACGATCGACGGCGGAATCAGGATGCCCAGGGTCCCGGCGTTGCAGATGATCCCGGCGCCGAACTCCTTGGGATAGCCGGAGCGCACCATGCCCGCCACGGCAATCGAGCCTACCGCCGCCACGGTGGCCGGCGAGGAACCGGACAGCGCGGCGAACAGCATGCAGGCCAGCACCGCGGCAATTGCCAGGCCGCCACGGATGTGGCCGACGCAGGCGTTGGCGAAGTCGATCAGGCGCTGGGCCACGCCGCCGGTGGTCATGAAGGCCCCGGACAAGAGGAAGAACGGAATCGCCAGGAAGGTGTAGGCGTCGGAGGTCTCGAACAGCTTGATCGCCAGGGAGCTCAGGGAGTCCTGGCTGAACATCAGGATCGACACCGCCCCCGACAGGCCCAGGGCAATGGCGATGGGCACGCCGAGGAACATGAACACGAACAGCAGCAGAAACAGACAGAGCACGGCCATCAGTGACGCTCCTCATGGCTGCCCGCCAGCTTGCTGGCCTCGCCCGCCTCGTCGGCCAGGCCCAGGCCGAACTGCCGTCGGGTGAAGATGCGGTAGAAGATTTCCAGGTAGCGGATCAGCACCAGGGCGAAGCCGATGGGCACTATCACCACGATATGGCTGACCTGGATGCCGAAGCGGTCCAGGTCTTCGGCACCGATATGGGCGGCCATGATCGCGCTCAGCCACTTGAAGCTGGCGACCATGAACAGCCCGGCGTACACCAGGCAGCACAGGCAGGCGAGCAGCGCCAGGTAGCGCTGCACCGGGCGCGGGGTCAGGCGCACCAGGGCGTCCACCCCCAGGTGCCCGGCGGTGCGCACGCCATAGGAGATGCCGAAGAAGATCAGCCAGCCGAACATCGCCTTGGTCAGGGCCACGCTCCAGGTCATGTCCTGGGCCAGGCCCATGGTGGCGTCGCCCAGAGCGTTGAAGAAGGCGCTGCTGGCGGCCCATTTGTCGGCCAGGGCGAAGAACAGGGTGTAGATGTTGTTGAGCATCACGTAGACGAAGGTCACCAGGGTCATGGTCGCCAGCAGCAGGGCAATCAGGCCCTCCTCCAGGTGCTCCCAGATACGTCTCAGGGACTGCATAGAGATACCTCGCGAAACGGGCAGTGGCCGTCCGCCGCGGACGGCCGGGAGGGCGTATCAGTGGCGCTGGTTGGCGGCGTCGGCGGCCTTGATCAGGTCGGCGCCGATCTCGTCCTCGAACTTGCTCCACACCGGGCGCATGGTGTCGCGCCAGGCCTGGCGCTGCTCGGGGTCAGTTCGATGATTTCGCTGGTCCTGGCCTCGACGATCTTCTGCCTGGCGCTCTGGTTCAGGGCCTCGGCCTGTTTGTTCACCTCTACCGAGACCTCGGCCATGATGGTTTCCAGCTCGCCGCGCACGTCCGCCGGCAGGCCGTTCCAGAAGCTCGCGTTGGTGATCACCATGTAGTCGATCAGGCCGTGGTTGGACTCGGTGAAGTACTTCTGCACCTCGTTGACCTTCTGGCTTTCATAGTTCGACCAGGTGTTCTCGGTGCCGTTGACGGTGCCGGTCTGCAGGCCCTGGTAGACCTCGGCGAAACTCATCTTGCGCGGGTTGGCGCGCATCGCCTTGAACTGCTCTTCGAGCACGCTGGAGGCCTGCACGCGGAACTTCAGGCCACGGGCGTCCTTGGGTTCGTGCAGGGGCTTGTTGGCCGACAACTGCTTCAGGCCGTTGTGCCAGTAGGCCAGGCCGAGAATGCCCTTGCCCTGCATCGAGGTCAGCAACTGCTTGCCCTCGGCGGCCTGGAAGCGGTCCACCGCCGCCAGGTCGTCGAACAGGAACGGCAGGTCGTAGATCTGGATCTTTTTCGTGTACTGCTCGAATTTGGCCAGGGACGGCGCCAGCATCTGCACATCCCCCAGCAGCAGCGCCTCCATTTCCTTGCCATCGCCGAACAGCGACGAGTTGGGGTAGACCTCGACCTTGACCTGCCCCGGCAGGCGCTCCTCGGCGAGCTTCTTGAACAGCAGCGCGCCCTGGCCCTTGGGGGTGTTCTCGGCCACCACGTGGGCGAACTTGATGATGATCGGGTTGCCGGTGGATTCGGCGGCCTGGGCCACCCCGGCAGCGAGCAATGCGGCGGCACAGAACAGCGCTCTTGAGAGCTTGAACATGGACTTCACCTTTTTATTGTTGTGATTGAGGGAAGAGTGCCTAAGGCATGGCGTATAGAGAATTTCGAATTTTTGATACCCGCGTTCACCCCCGCCGAACGCCCCGCCCCATGTAGGAGCCGGCTTGCCGGCGAAAGGCCCCCGAGCCCTGCGCCGCCCCCGCCAGCGCCTTCGCTGGCAAGCCAGCTCCTGCAACGGGCAGTGCCTGCGCAATCGGCGCCGCCCACCACCCCGTAGGAGCCGGCTTGCCGGCGAAAGGGCCCCCGAGCCCTGCGCCGCCCCCGCCAGCGCCTGCAAGGGGCAATTGAACCGCGGGCGCGTAACCCCTAAAGTCACGCCTCCCGATATCACTCTGAGATCGTCGATGACCGCCCTTCGCTTGACCACCCTGCATACCACCCAAGCGGTGCTGGACGCCTTCCGTGACAGCGACGTACCCGCCCAGGTGCTGCTGGAGGGCAGCGGCATCCAGCTGGCGGACCTGGAGCTGCCCAACAGTCTGATCAATATCAGCCAGGAAATGCGCGTGTTCAGCAACGCCGTGCAGTTTCGCCAGGACCTGGGGCTGGTGCTGGGGCGCAACCTGCACATTTCCGCCTACGGCATGTTCGGCCTGACCCTGCTGACCAGCGCCACCCTGCGCGAAGGCTGGTCCCTGGCGCTGCGCTACCCCTTGCTGCTGGGCACCTTCTTCCGCCTCGACCTTGAGGTCCGCGACGGCCTGGCCTGGCTCACCGCCGACCAGTACAGCGAAAGCGAACTTGAGGTGTTCAACACCGATTTCTGCATGTCGTCCTACCGGGTCACCTGCCAGGACCTGCTGGGTTGCTCCCTGCCCCTGCGCCAGGTGCAACTGATGCATGGCCCCCAGCCCTATATGGACAGCTACGAGCAGGCCTTCAATTGCCCGGTGCAGTTCAATGCCGGGCGCAATGCCATCGGCTTCGACCTGGAGTGGCTGGACCGGCGCCTGCCCCTGGCGGACCTGGTGACCCAGAACGACATGCTGCAACGCTGCATCCGCCTCAACGAGGAGCTCAGCGCGCGGCCGACCTGGATCGACCAGGTGCGGCGCATCCTCAATGAACAGCTGCACGCGGTGCCGGATTTCGACAGCCTGGCGCGCCAGGTGCACTGCTCCCCCAGCACCCTGCGCCGGCGCCTGCGAGCCCAGGACACCAGCTATCAGCAGTTGCTGGACGAGTTGCGCTACGCCCGCGCCCAGCAGTTGCTGGGCCAGCACAGCCTGCCCATCTACCGCATCGCCGAAGCCCTGGGCTTCAAGGAAACCGCAAGTTTCCGCCACGCCTTCCAACGCTGGAGCGGCGTCGCTCCCGGGCGCTTCCGCCAGCTGGCCGGCCAGCTCGGGCCGCTCTCGGACTGCGCCGAAGATTGACGCTAAATATCCCCTATTGACCGTTGCAAGCATTCTCTCTGCGACCTATCCGACGAAAAATGTCCGCCACGGATGGTTCCGCTCATTTCGGACATGGAGTTGTCATATGAAATCGTTGCACACCGCCCTCTCCCGCCTCGCCACGGCCTGCACCCTCGGTGCCCTGGCCCTGGCCGCCTCTGTCACCGCCCAGGCCGCCCCGAGCGCACGGTGAACATCTTCAACTGGTCGGAGTACATCGCTCCCAACACCATCAAGGATTTCCAGGCCCAGAGCGGGATCAAGGTCAAGTACGACATCTTCGAAAGCAACGAAGTGCTCGAAGCCAAGCTGCTGACCGGCAACAGCGGCTATGACGTGGTGGTGCCCTCCAGCGGTTTCGTCAGCAAGCAGATCAGCGCCGGCGCCTTCCAGCCCCTGGACCGCGGGCAGTTGCCGAACTGGAAGAACCTCGACCCGGCCGTGATGAAGCTGCTGGAGCAGAGCGACCCGGGCAACCGCTACGTGATTCCCTACATGTGGGGCACCAACCTGATCGGCTACAACCGCGACAAGGTCCAGGAATTGCTGGGCAGCGACGCGCCGGTCAACAGCTGGGACCTGGTGTTCAAGGAAGAGAACCTGAAGAAGCTCAGCCAGTGCGGCGTGACCTTCCTCGACTCGCCCACCGAAATGCTGCCCCTGGCCCTGCACTACCTGGGCCTGGACCCCAACAGCCAGAACCCCGAGGACTACCGCAAGGCCGAGGCCATGCTGCTCAAGCTGCGTCCCTACGTGCGCTACTTCCATAGCGCCAAGTGGATGGGCGATATCGCCAACGGCAACATCTGTGTGGCCGTGGGCTACTCCGGCGGCTTCCTGCAGGCGGCCAACCGCGCCAACGAAGCCAAGAACGGCGTGCACATCGAAATGCGCATTCCCAAGGAAGGCACCCTGGTGTGGATCGACACCGTGGCCATCCCCGCCGGCGCCAAGCACGTGGACACCGCCCACGCCTTCCTCAATTACCTGATGGAACCCAAGGTCATTGCCTCCATCAGCAACTACGTCGGCTACCCCAACGGCGTGACCGATTCCAAGCCGTTCATCCAGCAGTCGCTGCTGGACAACCCGGACCTGTTCCCCAGCGCCGAGACCATGACCCGCCTCTACCCCCTGGCCCCGCTGCCGGCCAAGGCCGAGCGCACCCGGACCCGGACCTGGGTCAAGGTCACCAGTGGCCGCTGAGTCATTCACTGCGAAGGCCCGCCAGGACGCCGCCAACGGCGTCCATGCCGCCTTTCCACGCCGTGGCGCAGCCCGCGCCCGGCGTGCTTGAACAAAGAGCCGAATATGCCGTTGCCCACTTCCAGCCAAGCGGCCCTGCCGCACCTGTCGATCGAGGCGCTGCTGCAGGGTTTCGCCACCTTGCAGTTCACCCCGGTGGACGTGCTGCAGGCCGTGCTGGCGCAGATCGAGCGCCACGAGCCACAGCTCAACGCCCTCTGCGAACGCCAGGACCCGGCCTCGCTGCGCGCTGCCCAGGCGTCCACCGCGCGCTGGGCCGCCGGGCAACCCATGGGCCGGCTGGATGGCATTCCGATCCTGGTCAAGGACAACAACGACGTACAGGGCTGGCAGACCCGCAGTGGTTCCCGGGCCCTGGCCAACCGCCCGGCCATGACCCGGGACTCCAGCCTGGTGGCACGCCTGCGTGAAGCCGGGGCGATCTTCATCGCCAAGACCACCCTGCCGGAACTGGGCAGCACGCCCCTGACCGACAGCCCGTTGACCGGCATCACCCGCAACCCGTGGAACCTGGCCCTGCATGCCGGTGGCAGCAGTGGCGGCAGTACTGCGGGGGTCGCAGCCGGTTATGCCCCGGCCGCGACAGGCAACGATGCCGCCGGTTCGATCCGTACCCCGTCGAGCTTTTGCGGCGTGGTCGGGTTCAAGCCCAGCCATGGCCTGGTGTCCGCCTGCCCGAGCATCGACCCGGGCGGCATGGCCGCCGAAGGCCCGATTGCCCGCCACGTGCGCGACATTGCCCTGTTGATGGAGCTCATGGCCGTGCACGAGCCCGGCGAGCCCTTTGCCTGGCCCCATGGGCCCAGGGATTTCCTCAGTTCCATCGAGGACGGCGTCGCCGGCCTGCGCATCGCCTTCAGCGCCGACCTGGGCTACGCCGCCCATGTCGACCCGCAGATCGCCGCAGCCTGCCTGAACGCTGCCAGGCTGTTGCAGGAAGCCGGCGCCACCCTGGTCCTGGCCTCGCCGGACATCGGCAACCCGGCGCCGAACTACCTGCGGGCCTGGCCGGTGGAAGTGGCCTGCGCCGTGGCCCAGGAAATACCCGCCGAGGACCGCCATCTGGTGGGGGACTTTCTCCAGCAGGCCCAGGTCCGCGCGCGCCAGCTCAATGCCCTGGACTACGCCTGTGCGGTGCAAGAGCGCCATCAGGTGGCGCACAAGCTTCACGGTTTCCTGGGTGAGTACGACCTGCTGCTGACCCCTGCCGCGGTGGTCGAACCCTTCGCCGTGGAACGCCTGCTGCCGCCGGACTGGCCGGAACAGATCAGCGCCATGTGGCAGCCCACCACCTTCCCGTTCAATTTCAGCCGCCAGCCAGCGTTGAGCCTGCCTTGCGCCCTGAGCGAGGCGGGCCTGCCCATCGGCCTGCAGATCGTCGCCCGCTTCGGCCGCGACGCCCTGGTACTGAGGGCCGCACGGGCCCTGGAAAAACGGCTGCCCGAGGGGGTGTTCCGCCACCCCGCCGGGCTGCACGACGCCCCCCAGGCGTCACCCGCAAACCGCTAGACCCGCACAGAACACAATGCCGACGCCGGCCACGGCGAAGGCTCACGGACAAGGAGGTGGACCATGGATTCTTCAAGCAGTTGGTATCAAGACACCCAATTCGACCACGACATCTACGTGATGATCATTCGTGAACCGAGCTCTCCCAGCCTTGATCCCCATCAGTCCGGTTCCAGCTACAGCTACGTCGGCCGCCTCACCGGCCACGGCCAGCACCCGTGCTTTTCCGTGCACTTCGCCTGCCCGCCCTACGGCAATGACTACGCCAGCACTGAAGCCGCGCTGCAGGCCGGCCTGGCCCATGGCCGGGCGCTGATCGAGCACTGGCGCACCCGTGGGCGCAAGCCACCGGCACGCACCGCCGAAGTGGCGCTGTCCAGCTACAGCAACTGACGCACCAAGGCCCCTGGCTGGCAGGAGGGCAGCGGCTGTCGTAGGCTGCCCTGCCGCCCGTCCATGCGCCATCACCTGGAGTGTCGATCCATGCCCTATATCAACCTGCAGATCACCAAGGGCGCCACGCGCCAGCAGAAGGCCCAACTGGTCAAGGAATTCACCGAATCCCTGGTGCGGGTACTGGGCAAGAAGCCCGAGCATATCCACATCGTGATCCAGGAAATCGACGGCAGCGATTGGGGGTTTGCCGGCGAGCTCAGCGACGACGACCAGGCCTGAGCCGCTGCTGGGCGCGGGTATCACGAGCTCAGTCGCGCGCCAGTGAGTTCAGGTAGTCCGTGGCCTGGCGGTACTTCTTCAGGCGCCGCAGGTCTTCGGCACCCGGTTCGGGGATGCGCGACAGGTCGCTGTTTTCCGCCAGATCCGCCAGCTTCACTTGCCGCGCCAGGGGGTTCGCGCCTGCGCGGCGAATGAACGCCGGGTAGTCCTCGCCTGCAACCTTGGTCAGCGCCAGCAGCGCCGCCAGCACCTCTTCGCTGAAGCCCTCGCCCCGCAACTGCTCCGGGGTGATGGGGCAGTCTTCCAGGACATCGTGCAGCACCGCGACAATCCGCGCCTCGGGGTGTGTCAGGCGCAGCATCACGCGCAAGGGATGCAGGATGTAGGGCGCACCGCCCTTGTCGACTTGCCCGGCATGGGCCTGGGCGGCCAGCGCGATGGCCCGCTCCAGGCTGCTCATCGGACGCTACCGCAGGTGAATGGGGCTGAGCCGTGCATGGTGCCACCTCGACAAAAAGACCGCGCCATTCTACCTGCGCCGCGGCCCGGGCGCAGGCTCAGGCCATCGCCAGCAAGCGCTGGGCCCGCAGCAGCACCGGGGCATCGACCATCTGCCCATCCACCTGGTAGGCCCCGGCACCCTCGCGCCCGCCTTCCACCACCCGTTGGGCCCAGGCCAATTCCTCGGCGCTGGGCGCCAGGGCCTGGTGGATCACCGGCACCTGGGCCGGGTGGATGCACAGCGCACCGGCAAAGCCCATGGCGTAGGCGTGGCGGACCGAGGCGGCCAGGCCCTGGCTGTCGGCGATGCCGGGAAACACCCCGTCCAGCGGCGCCTGCAGCCCCGCCGCCCGGGAGTGCAGGATCAGCGCCAGTCGCGCCTGGTCCAGGGCGAACTGGGCCGCCGCCGAGCCGCTGCTGAGGTTGAGGTCCAGGGCCAAGTCCAGGCCGCCGAACGACAGGCGCTGGACCCCGGGGGCGCTGGCGATCTCGCCCAGGGCCAGCAAGCCCCGGGCACTTTCGATGATCGGCCAGACCAGGCGGCCGCTGGCGGCCACCCGCGCCACTTGGGCTGCGCTCTCGACTTTCGGCAGGAGAATGCCCACCACACCGGCATGGGCCTGGCAGAACGCCAGGTCGGCCAGGTGCTGGGGGTGCTCGGGTGCGTTGATTCGCACCCAGGCCCGCACCTGGGGCTGCGCCAGCAGGAAGCGCCCCAGGTGCTCTCGCGCCTGCACCTTGAGGGGTTCCTCGACGGCGTCCTCGAAATCGACGATCACCGCATCGGCGCCACAGGCCAGGGCCTTGGCGAAACGCTCGGGGCGGCTGCCGGGGACGAACAGCGCGGAGCGGACAATGGGGTTGGACATGTTCGGATCCTTGTTATTGGAAGACCAATGGCGGCCAGGCTTGCTGCCCGGCCCCTACGGCAAGAGCCTGGTGTGTCCTGCCCTCCGTAGGAGCCGGCTTGCCGGCGAAGGCGATCTCAGGGGCCCCTTCGCTGGCAAGCCAGCTCCTACGATAAGAGCCTGGTGTGTCCTGCCCTCCGTAGGAGCCGGCTTGCCGGCGAAGGCGATCTCAGGGGCCCCTTCGCTGGCAAGCCAGCTCCTACGATAAGAGCCTGGTGTGTCCTGCCCTCCGTAGGAGCCGGCTTGCCGGCGAAGGCGATCTCAGGGGCCTCTTCGCTGGCAAGCCAGCTCCTACGGCGAGGTTGGGGTTCAGATGACTCCACGGGCCTGCAGTTGCTCGATGCCTTGCGGGCTCAGGCCCAGCTCGGCGAGTATCGCTGCGCTGTGCTGGCCCAGCGCCGGGACTGCGTCCATGCGCGGCGCATAGGCGCTGTTGCGCGCAGGTGGCAACAGCGCCGGCAGGCGGCCCGCCGGGCTGTCCACCTGGCGCCAGGCGTCCCGGGCCGCCAATTGCGGGTGCTGCCACACGCCCTGCATGTCGTTGACCCGGGCGTTGGCGATCTGCGCCTGCTCCAGCCGTTCGATCACCTGGGCGACGCTGAGCCGGGCAAAGCGCTCGACGATGATCTGGCGCAGCGCCTCGCGGTTGGCTGAACGCTTGAAGTTGGCGCCAAAGCGCTCGTCCGTGACCAGTTCGGGCAGCTCCAGCACCTTTTCGCAGAAGGCCGCCCATTCCCGTTCGTTCTGCAGGCCGAGCATCACCGTACCGCCGTCACCCGCGGGAAACGGCCCGTAGGGGTAGATGGTGGAATGGGCCGCGCCGGCCCGGGGTGGCGGTTCGGCGCCTTCGAAGGCGTAGTACAGGGGGTAGCCCATCCACTCCACCAGGCTTTCCAGCATGCTGATGTCGATGCGGCTGCCCAGGCCGGTGCGCCCACGCAGCAGCAAGGCCGAAAGAATGCCGCTGTAGGCGTACATGCCGGCGGCAATGTCGGCGATCGAGCAACCGGCCTTGGCCATCTGCTCCGGTTCGGGGCCGCCGGTCACCGATACAAAGCCGCCTTCGCTCTGGATCAGCAGGTCGTAGGCCTTTTTCCGCTCATAGGGGCCGCCTTCGCCGTAGCCGGAAATATCGCAGACGATCAGCCGTGGAAAGCGCTCATGCAGCGCCTCGAACGACAGCCCCATGCGCGCCGCCGCCCCCGGTGCCAGGTTCTGCACCAGCACGTCGGCCCCGGCCAGCAGGCTGTCCAGCAGGCCCTCGGCTTCGGGCTGCTTGAGGTCCAGGCTCAGGCTTTCCTTGGAGCGGTTGGTCCACACGAAGTGCGAGGCCAGGCCCTTGACCCGCTGGTCGTAGCCCCGGGCGAAATCGCCGCTGCCGGGGCGCTCGACCTTGATCACCCGGGCGCCCAGGTCCGCCAGCTGGCGGGTGCAGAACGGCGCGGCAATGGCGTGTTCCAGGCTGACCACGGTGATGCCGTCCAGGGGCCGTGGCTGTGCTGTGTTGTCAGTCATGTTCGGTCCTCGCCCTGTTCGATGTCGGGCATTCAGAGCAGTGAGTTGAGGTCGGCAGCGTCCCGCAGGGCCCAGACCCGGCGGATCAAGGCATTGCCCTGCTCCGGGGTGCGGGCGCCGGAGAACTGCAGCAGGCGCTGGAACTTGTCTTCCAGCTCGGCCCGGGACAGGCCATTGCCCGGGTCACCCTTGGGCTCATCGATGGCGCCGTGCAGGGTGCGGCCGTCCACGCACTGCACCTCGACCCGGCCCAGCCAGCGCGCTGGATAGGCCGCATCGACTTCAGGGTCCAGCTGCATGCCGACCTTGTCGCGAAACGCCGCGACCCGGGGGTCGTTCAGCCCATGGCGCTGGAACTCCGGCAACCCGGCCTTGCCGTGCACGGCGATCAGGCCGAGCACGGTGCCCATGGAGAACTTGGCCTGGTGCACGGTCTGCGGCACCTGGACCCGGCCCAGCACATCGATGGCGCCCTGGTGCACCCGGGTCAGCACCCGGGCAATCTGCCCGTGTTCCAGGCCTTCGCGCTGCATCACCTCAAGCAAGGCATCGGCGGCGGGATGGGTGTGGCGGCACGAAGCGTGGAACTTGAACGAGGTTTCCAGCAGCGCCCAGCGGCTGCCCAGGCGGGCACTGAGCAGTGCCGGTTCGGCATCCCGGGACATGCCGGCGGCCATGCCCTGCTCGCCTTCGAGGATATTGCGCGCGCCGCTCAGGCCGTCCCGGGTCAGGTAGGCGGCCAGCAGGCCATCGGCGGCGGCCTTGGCGGTGTGCAATTGCTTGGAGTCGGCGGCGTCGCGCAGAAACTCCCAGAGCCCGGCGGCCTGGGTCCCGGCGCTGCCCAGCAGGTTGATGAACTGCTCGCTGTCGAATTCCATCAGCTTGCCCACCGCCACCGCAGCGGCCAGGGTGCCGACGGTGGCCGTGGTGTGGAAGATCCGGTAGTGGGAACGGCCCATGAATTCGCCGATGCGGATCCCTGCCTCATAACCGGCCACCGCCGCCAGCAGCAGCTCGCGGCCGGACTTGCCCAGGTCCTGGGCCGCCGCCAGCGCCGCCGGGAACACCACGGTGGCCGGGTGCAGCACGGAGCTGTTGTGCAGGTCGTCCTGCTCCACCAGGTGCGAGGAGGCGGCGTTGACCAGGGCGGCGAAATACGCCGAGCTGCCGGCCCCATTGACCAGGATGCGCGCCGGGCCACTGGCCGGGCCCATGTGCCGGGCATAGGCCTCGAACAAGGGGATCGGGTGCGCGCCCTGGGCCGCCAGGGCCGAGCCCAGCCAGTCGAGGAACAGCTCTTGGGTGCGCAGCAGGACGCTTTCCGGCAGGTCGGCGTAGCGCAGGCCGGCGAGGAACCCGGCCAGATCGTGGGTATGGCTCATGGGGGCTCCTTAGAAGCTGCGGGGCAGCTCCAGCAAATGCTCGGCGACGTAGGACAGGATCAGGTTGGTGGAGATCGGCGCCACCTGGTACAGCCGGGTCTCGCGGAATTTGCGCTCGACGTCGTACTCGCAGGCAAAGCCGAAGCCGCCGTGGGTCTGCAGGCAGGCGTTGGCCGCCTCCCAGGAAGCCTTGGCCGCCAGGTACTTGGCCATGTTGGCGCTGGCCCCGGCGTTGCCCCCGCTGTCGTATTCCTCGCAGGCGCGCCAGCGCATCAGATCGGCGGCCTCGATCTCGATATGGGCCTCGGCAATCGGGAACTGCACGCCCTGGTTCTGGCCGATGGGCCGGCCGAACACCACCCGGTCGCGGGCATAGGCGCTGGCCTTGTCGATGAACCAGCGGCCATCGCCGATGCACTCGGCGGCGATCAGCGTGCGCTCGGCGTTGAGGCCGTCGAGGATGTACTTGAAGCCCTTGCCCTCCTCGCCGATCAGGCTGTCGGCGGGCAGCTCCAGGTTGTCGAAGAACAGCTCGTTGGTCTCGTGGTTGACCATGTTGGCAATGGGCTGCACGGTCAGGCCGTTGCCGATGGCCTGGCGCAGGTCCACCAGGAAGATCGACATGCCTTCGGACTTCTTGCGCACCTCGGCCAGTGGCGTGGTGCGGGCCAGCAGGATCATCAGGTCGGAATGCTGAATGCGCGAGATCCACACCTTCTGCCCGTTGATCACGTACTTGTCGCCGCGGCGGATGGCAGTGGTCTTGATCTTGGTGGTGTCGGTGCCGGTGGTGGGCTCGGTGACGCCCATCGATTGCAGGCGCAGTTCGCCGCTGGCGAGCTTGGGCAGGTAGTAGTGCTTCTGCGCCTGGCTGCCGTGGCGCAGCAGGGTGAACATGTTGTACATCTGCCCGTGCACGGTGCCGGAGTTGCCGCCGCAGCGATTCACCTCTTCGAGGATCACCGAGGCTTCGGCCAGCCCCAGGCCGGAGCCGCCGTACTCGGCAGGGATCATCGCCGCCAGCCAGCCGGCCTCGGTCAGGGCCTTGACGAAGGCTTCCGGGAAGCCCTTGCGCTCATCGATGCCGCGCCAGTAGGCGGCGTCGAATTCGGCGCACAGGGCACGCACGCCTTCACGGATGGCATTGAGTTCTTCAGTGTCATGGGGGGTCATCAATCGGCACTCCGCCTTTGCTTATTGTTGGAATTCAGTCGAACTGCACTTCGCCGCGCTGGGCCAGCCCGGAGCCGTCGCCGGCCCACAGTTCGGCGTGGCCAGGGGCGCTGATGCGCCCGCCGACCTCGAAAGGCTGCGGGGCAATCAAGGGCCGCAGGCCGCGGTAGGCGAAATGGCGCAGGCGCGCCTCGGGGTGGGCCCGGCAGAAGGCCCCAGGCTCAGGGTGGCGATCAGCGGGCCGTGCACCACCAGCCCCGGGTAGCCCTCGGTGGCGGTGACGTAGGGATAGTCGTAGTGGATGCGATGGCCGTTGAAGGTCACCGCGCTGTAGCGAAACAGCAGGGTCGGCGTGGGCTCCACCGGCTCGCGCCAGTCGCCTTCGGGCAGCAGCTCGCCACTGCTCATTTTCGGCGGGGACGCTTCGCGGTAGACGATGTCCTGTTCTTCGCGCAGCGCCAGTTGGCCGTCCTGAAAATATTCGTGGCACAGGGTGACGAACAGCAGCTTGCCGGTGCGCCCGGCCTTTTCCTCGACCTGGAGGATGGTACTGGTGCAACTGGCCTCGGCGCCGGCCCGCAGCGGCCGGTGAAACGCCAGGCGGCCACCGGCCCACATGCGGTTGCGGTTGGCCGCCGGCGGCAGGAAACCGCCCCGCGCCGGATGCCCGTCGCCGCCCAGGGCCGAGGCCGGCCGTGGCTGCTGGAAGAAACACCAGTGCCACAACGGCGGCAGGGCCTCGCCCGGGCCGGGGCGGGCTGGCCGAACGTGGCGGCGATGCGGGCCAGCAGGTTATGGCTGAGGTGGTCGTCGATCCGCTGGCTGCGGCCGATCCAGGCGCTGGGGTCGGTGGCACTCATGGTGGCAGGGTCCTGTGGCACGAAGGTGATGGCGGCCATCATGCAAGGGGCTGGCGCGTATGGAGAATTTGCATTTCTATAAACCGGCGTTCGTTTATGCTGAACGCCATTCGCCCCTACCCCTGCCTTCAGGAGCCCGGACATGCATTTCGATCTGGCGGACCTGCGCCTGTTTATCCATATTGCCGAATCCCCCAGCCTGACCCAGGGCGCGCGCCGCGCCTTCCTCTCGCCAGCGGCCGCCAGCGCGCGGATCAAGGCCCTGGAAGGCCAGCTCGAAACCCGCCTGCTGTACCGCGACAGCCGTGGCGTGGAAGTCACCCCCGCCGGCGAGCGGCTGCTGCAGCACGCGCGGCTGATCATGCGCCAGGTGGATTACCTGAAAAGCGAATTCACCCAGTACGGCGGTGATTCCTCCGGGCACATCCGCATCTTCGCCAACACCACGGCGGTCACCGAATTCTTGCCGGAAGTGCTGGCGAAATTTCTCTCGGTACGCCCGGGAGTCACGGTGGACCTGCAGGAGCGCCTGTCCCGGGACATCGTTCGCGGTGTGCTGGACGGCACCAGCGACATGGGCATCATCGCCGGCCCGGTGGAAGCCAGCGGCCTGCAGGTGCTGCACTTCAGCACCGACCACCTGGTGCTGATGGTGCCCGTGGGCCACCCGCTGTCGGGGCAGGCTTCAGTGACCCTGGAACAGACCCTGGCCTACCAGCACATCGGCTTGCATGAAGGCAGCACCCTCTTGACCTTCCTGCGCGAGCACGTGGAGCGCCTGGGCAAGCAACTCTCGCTGCGCATCCAGGTGTCGAGCTTCGAAGCGATCTGCCGCATGGTGGAAGCCGGGGTCGGCATCGGCATCATTCCCGAGTCCGCGGCCTTGCGGCACAGCCGCACCATGCAGCTGGTGACGGTGAAGCTGGATGAAAGCTGGGCCGTGCGCGAACGCAGCATCATCGTCCGCGAACTGGAGGCCCTGCCCGGCAGCGTGCGGGCGCTGATCGCGACGCTGATGCCGGCCAGCCAGGAACCTTCTATTGCGGGCAACCCTGGCTGATCCAGGCACTCAGTTCGTCGATCTGGGCCTGAGGCAGAAAGGGGCCGCCGGGGGGCATCTGGCCAAAATCCCCATCCGGCCCCCAGGGGGTGCCCGGGGTACCGCTCAGGGCATAAATCAGGTTGGAATGCGCGCCATCGCCTTTGACCAGGATAGGTACCGCCTGCCCTGTTTCCGGGTTTTGGATACCCGGCACATTACCGGTCACGAACGACTGGTAGGAGGTCTGCCAGAAGGCCCCGTGAGGCGCTCCGGAGATCGGCAGGTTGTTCTGCGCAACGAAGGCATCGAGCAGGTTCTGTACATCCTTGAAGGTGTTGAGTGCCATGACTATTTCCCTGTGCTAGATGGGGTGAACAATTGCAGATAACGCTGGCTGGCCGCTGCCGCCGACTCAGCCCCTGCCGTCTCGGGAGCCCGAACGTTGCCGCCTTTGAGGATGAAACTGAAATCGAAGCCGGCCACCTGGGCATTGCCATGGCAACCCATGCAGCCTCCCATGTTCACCCCATGCACAGCGGCGGAACCGGCGGATTGGGCGAACACGTTCGGAGGGGGTGGCGCACCTGCGGCCTGGAAGGAAGTCGGAGCACCGTTAGCAGCAATCCGGCCCCTGAATTGCTGCAGGGTATAGTCCGTTTCAACCATGATATTGGCCTGGTAGTACACCGCGGCAGAGTGGCTGGGATCGGTTTTCGATAGCTGCGTGGTGTCGAACGGCTGGGCCTGGACCGAGACCAGCTTGTAGTACTGCCAGGGCGAATTCTTGACATTCTTGGCCTGGCTATAGCTCTGGATAGCCTGATGCGCCGCCTGATTGACCTGAATCACGTCAGCCGCAATCGGCTCATAGCGCTGGTTGATGCAGATCGGGCCGCCCGCCGGAGTCCCGCCTTTGGCAATCTCGCGCAGATACAGTTGCTTGCCGGGCTTGCAGAAGGCCCCCTGGGCCTTGACTTGAGGGTTGTTGGGGTCGTCCTGGTAACTCAGCCCGGGATTGGTCGGCATGGGGCCCGGCGCTGGATTGATGATGCGGCCGTTCTCATCCTCAAGCGGCTTGCCACTGGGCAGCAGGATGTTGTCGGCCTGTTCGAAGGTCGCGTAGATAAAACTCGGGGCCGTGGGGGTCTTCTGGATGATGTGCAACGCCACCATCGCCCATTGCGCCTCGAAATAGCAGGTGCCCTTGCCCGGTGGTTGCTCATAGAAGCGCACCGTCTGCCTGTGGAATCGCGAGGGGTCCTCGCCGGGGCCCAGCTGGCGCCAGGCGGACTTGACCTCAATGGTGCCGCTGGGAAAGTTGACCCGCGGCGCGCTGGGGAAAGTCGGAGGTGTCTGCTTGACCGCGTTGAAGAAGTTCCGCGCGGCTTGTGCCAGCGCGGGGTTGGCGTACCAGAACTGGTTGGCGGCGACGTAGGTGTATTGCACCTGATTGGCCTTGGCCAGGAAGCGCACCAGCTGGGGGTTGGAATTGCCTCCGGTGGGAGCAGCCGGAACAACACCGGCATACATCTGGTCGAGGCCGATCTGGGTGCTTTCGTCGAGGTTGATCCAGGCCGGCAGTTTGGGTGCGATCTGGCCAGAGCAGGCAGGCACGGTAAAACTGTAGTCATAGGTTGGCGCAGTGCCATAACCATAACTGGGATCGCCATCAGGCTTGTAGCCCGGGGGGCCGACGTTGGCACTGCCCTTGCCCGGAAAGATCTCAACCTTGCTTCGGTACGTATGCCACACCAGAGGCACGCCCTGGCTGCCGAAAGGCTGGCGGATATCGGGCACATCGCGCTGCCCGCCCAGGGCCGGCCAGTTGAGAGCGATGAACTCCTGCCAGGCGAAGGCCGCAGCCTGTGCCAACGTTGCCTGGGATGCCCCCCGGGTATATCGGCGGGTACCTCGGGCGATACGGTTATCGACACCGGGGCGGCGTTCGAAACGCCGCCCAGAAGCGCCAGACCAACACTGATAGCAATGTAGGAAACCTGCCGCTGCAAACGATTCTTGTCTTGTTGATGCTCCATATCCTGACTCCTCCCTTGGCTGTTCGAGAGCGTAGATCAGCGCTCTCACGGCAACGCGCCAGGAAAAAGAACATTAGGCGCTAGCATTAATAGCCAAATGCCTGTACGCCAGCAGCGGTGGCGGCTTGAACGGCTCGTGACCGGTGATCGCCCTGGCCGGCAGCGCAAGCAGAGACATTGATGCCGATCAAGTGCCCGCCTCGCCAGCGGAGTAAACCTGAAGCCAATCAGGGCTGTGTGCGCAGCCCGCCCTTTGGCTCCGCGGAGACTTGACCATGCCCAGCACCGCTCTCGATACCCTCGCCCACCCGCCGTTCCCGGCGCAGCAAGGCCAATACTGGATCGACGCCCTGAACGATGGCAGCCATGTGCTGATCCGCCCGCTGCGGCCCCAGGACCGGGAGCGGGAAAAGGCCTTTATCGAAAACCTCTCCCCGGCCACGCGGCACCAGCGCTTTCTCGGTGAGATCAAGGAAGTGGGCGAGCAACTGCTCAATCAACTGATGGATGTCGGCACGCCGCAGCGGGTGGCTTATGTGGCCCTGGTCCACGACAACGGCGAACTGCGGGAAGTGGGGATCAGCCGCTACGCCCAGGTAGACGAGCAGCCCTCGCATTGCGAGTTCGCCGTGACCATCGCCGATGAGTGGCAAGGCAAGGGCCTCGGCGCGCTATTGATGCAGCACCTGATCGACGAAGCCCGCAACAACGGTTTCCAGCAGATGTACTCGGTGGATTCCGCCGCCAACTACAGCATGCGCCGCCTGGCAAAACAGCTGGGCATGCGCAGCGCCATCGACCCCGATGACGCCACCCAGGTGATCCACAGCCTGGCGCTGTAACGCCAGAGCGCTCCGCGCCTCGGCCCGAGGCGCGGCCGCATTGCCCGCAGAACCGCCCCGCCGCCGATACTGAAGTCAAGCCACAGCCGACAGGTGCTCGTAGAGAATTCCCGAGCCGACGATGATCAGCACCACCCCGCCCAGCACTTCGGCGCGCTGGCCCATCACCGTGCCAATGGCGCGGCCCAGCATCACTCCCAGGGTGACCATGGTCATGGTGGCCAGGCCGATGGCGCTGGCCGCGATCCAGATGTTGACGTTGACGAACGCCAGCCCCACCCCCACCGCCAGGGCATCGATGCTGGTGGCCAGGCCGGTCACCGCCAGCAGCCAGAAGCCGTGCTGGCGCGGTTTTTCTTCCTCGGCCTCAGCCTGCTGGCGGGTGCCGTTGTAGATCATGTGCAGGCCCAGCAACAGCAGCAGGCTGAAGGCGATCCAGTGGTCCCAGTTGGCCACCCATTGAGTCGCGGCCTGGCCGATGAACCAGCCCACCACCGGGGTGATGGCTTCAATGACGCCGAAGATCAGGCCGATGCGCAAAGCTTCCAGCAGGCGCGGCTTGAGCATGGCCGAACCCTTGCCCACCGCGGCGGCGAAGGCATCGGTGGACATGGCGAAGGCGAGAAAGATGATCGAGGCTGGGTTCACGTTGAGTCTTCCGGTCGGGCTTGAGTCCACGACATGCCCACGCGCCCGACTTCAGCGCAGGTATGTCGATGGTCTCACCAACCGAAACGGTGCCCGTACCACGGCAGGTTGCCGAGAATGTTGATACGGGCGCCACCGCAGGGCGCGGTGGCAGGTTACTCCCCAAAGAGGCGCGCAGCTTAGCCGGCCACATGTGAAAATTTCATCAGCACCGTGTCACGACAGCTGCTCGCACAGCGGCTAGCCTGTGCCATCCACCCGTTGATTCGTGGAGGTACCCCATGCAACTCCAGGGCTCCTGCCATTGCGGCGCCGTGCACTTCAGCCTGTCCAGCCGCCATCCCTATCCCTACCAGCGCTGCTACTGCTCGATCTGCCGCAAGACCCAGGGCGGTGGCGGCTACGCCATCAACCTGGGGGGCGATGCGGCCAGCCTCAAGGTACGTGGGCGCAAGCACATCGTCATCTACCATGCTCGGCTCAAGCCCGCCGGTGCCGCCCGGGCCCACAGCAGCAGCGCCGAACGGCACTTCTGCGGGCGCTGCGGCTCCGGGCTGTGGCTGTTCAGCCCGCAATGGCCGGAGCTGATCCACCCTTTTGCCTCGGCCATCGACACCCCGTTGCCGGTGCCGCCGCAACACACCCACCTGATGCTCGACTCCAGGGCGCCCTGGGTCGAGGTCGATGCCGGGGCGCACGACCTGCAGTTCGCCGAATACCCCGAGGAATCGATTGCCCAGTGGCACCAGCGCCTGGGGCTGGAGGCCTGAGCGCAACCGGGGCTTAACAGTCTTTGACAGTTTCCCGACAAAGCTGTCAAAGACTGCCACGCCCCCCTTCCCTAGCATCCGCTGATCCAATTGGCCCTCGGGTGCTGCATGTCCCGCAAACTTCTCGGCCTGCCGCTGGTGGGCCTGCTCTTGAGCAACCTCGGCTGCAACGGCCAGCCTCCAGCGCCGCCGCCCATCGCGCCCGGCGATTACGCCAGCATCATCGGCTACCTGAAGCAGTACATCCCGCAACAGATGGCCGAACATCAGGTGCCCGGGCTATCCATAGCCCTGGTGGACGGCCAGCAACTGATCTGGGCCCGGGGCTTTGGCTTCGCCGACCAGGCCCGGGGCCTGCAAGTGACCGAAAACACCGCGTTTCGCGCCGGTGCCCTGTCGCAATTGCTGACTGCCACGGCGGTGATGCAACTGGTGGAACAAGGGCGCCTGCAACTGGACGCGCCGCTGCAGGACACCCTCAGGGAGTTCTACGTCCGCTCGCGCTTCCACGAGGACCAGAACGCCGCCGACCGGGCCGTGACTCTGCGCCGCCTGCTCAGCCACCAGGGCGGCATTCCCAGCGAATACCTGCGCGACGCACGCACCCCCAACGCCCTCGACGAACTGCCGGGAAAGCTCAGCGGGCTGTGGCTGAGCAACGCTCCGGGAACCCAGACCGCCTACTCCAACCTCGGTTATGCCCTGCTCGGGCAGCGGTGGAGCGCAGCAGCGGCGTGGATTTCGAACAGCAGTTGCAGAAGAGCCTGCTGCGCCCACTGGGCATGAGCCAGTCGAGCTTTGTCGGGGACAGCCGCGCCCAGCCCTACCGGGCAAGAGGCTATGAAGACGGTGTCAGCAGCGATGCCCTGGTCCGCGACCTTTCCGCCCAGGGCCTGTGGAGCAGCCCGCGGGACCTGAGCCGCTATGTGCGCATGCTGTTCGCCCAGGGCCGGTACCAGGACCGCCAACTGCTCTCGGCGGCATCCATCGACGAAATGGTGCGCACGCAGAACGCCGGCAACCCGCTGGATTTCGACTGCCAGGTAGGCCTTGGCTGGTTCCTGTCGCCCTGCGGCGAGGAATGGGTCCGGCCAGATATGCGCACCTGGCAGCAAAGCGGTTTCGGCGAGGGCTTTCATGCCCGGATCAGCGTGCTGGCCGAGCAGCAGCTGGCGGTGATCGTGATGAGCAATTCCGACAGCGGCGAGGCCCTGGCCCAGCCCCTGGTGCCCCAGGTACTGCGCATGCTGCTGCAGGCCCACGGCGCCCCGCCACCGCCACCGCAACCGGCCACGGCCCCCCAGGCCCAGCAACGTCGGGTTCCGCAAGCGGCGGATCGCCGGCACCTGGCGGGCTTCTATGCCACCCGCTGGGGTGTGCTGCGGATCCGCGACCAGCACCAGCGCCTGTACGCCGAGCTGGCCGGCGAGCGCTACGAACTGCTGCGGGACGAACAGGGCTGGCTGCGGGTGCGCAAGAAGCGCCTCGGGCTCTGGCCCCAGGACCTGGGCCCGCTGGGGCAACTGCAACTGGACGTGATGCAGGTCCAGGGCCATCGGGTGTTCACCGCCAAGAGCCACGGCCAGTTGCTGGCGGTGGGAGAACGGATCGAGCCGGTGCCCCTGACGGACAACTGGCTGGCCACGGTCGGCACCTACCAGGCTCTGAGCGACGACCCCGGCGAACCGCCCATCAACGGCATGGACATCGCCCTGGAGGACGGCTTCCTGATGATCCGCAGCCTGCAGCAAGGCCGTCCCCTTACCGACTACATCCTCGCCCCGGTGGACAATGCCCACGCGGTGATCGCCGGCAACGGCCCGGGCCTGGGCGACACCGTGCGCCGCCAGGTCAACGGCGTGAACGTCCTGGGCTACTCATTCAAACGCACCTATAACGCCAACCACCTGAGGTTCTGACCCTTCATGAAAACCCTGAAACACTCCACCACCGCCGCCTTGTGGGCCGGCACCCTGGGCCTGAGCACGGTCTGCGGCACGCTGCACGCCGAAGACTGGAAGTACGGCGTGCACGCCGGGGTGGCCAGCGTGCCGCGCTACAGCGGCAGTGACGAACGCGCCCTGGCGCCGATTCTCGGCGGCGAGATCATCAGCCCCTGGGGCGTGTTCCTCAATACCGACCAGGGCCTGGGCTGGGGCAACGAATGGGGCGACCTGTCGTTCAGTACCTGGGTCGGCCCGAGCGAATCACGGCGCGACAAGAACCACCTGGGCCAGGGCTCCAAGCGCCTCAAGGGCATGGGCGAAATAAAGACCCGGGCACAGTTCGGCGCGCACCTGGGCTATGACCTGGGGCCGTTCGAACTGGGCGCCACCCTGACCCACGCGGTGAAGAAGAACGACAACCGCGACACCGGCTCGGCCTACAGCGCACTGGAACTGAGCATTGGCAGCAACCTCTACCAGGGCCGCTTCGGCAGCCTGGATGCCAGCCTCAACAGCCTGTTCGGCAACGCCGACTACATGCAGACCTGGTACGGGGTGAGCGACACCCAGGCGGCCCACAGCCGCTTCGGCGCCTACCGGGCCAAGGGTGGACGGGTCAGCAGCGGTGCCGACCTGGCCTGGACGCTGCCCCTCAATGAGCAGACCAAGGTCTCGACCCTGCTGTCGATGAAGTACCTGAGCAAGGAAGCCGGCGACAGCCCGATCGTCGACCGGCGCATGCAGACCAGCATCGCCACTCAACTTGAGTACAGCTTCTAAGAAAGGGAACGCGCGGCCCGTGATCACGGGCCGCGTTGCTGCGCAGGTTCAGGGCTGCGCGCGAACCTCAGTCGAGGTGGGCCCAGGTCATGCGGAACGAGGCACCGCCCCACTCCGAATCCGCCACTTCGACCTTGCCGCCGTGCCATTGCGAGACCCGCCGCACCAGCGCCAGGCCCAGGCCGAAACCGCCGGTACGCCGGTCACGGCTGGCGTCGAGGCGGGAAAACGGCTCGAAGATCTTCTCCCGGCCATCCACCGGCACCCCGGGACCATCATCGTTGACCCGCACTTCGTAGCCATGCTCCAGGCGCACCAGGGACACCTCGACCCGGCGGTCGGCGTAGCGGATGGCGTTGCGCAGCAAGTTGATCACTGCCCGGGCCATGAAGCGCGGTTCGATACGCACGTACTCCACCTGGCAGGAACGGATCAGCAGTTGCACCCCGGCCGCCTCGGCCTCCAGGGCCACGCTGCCGACTACGCTGTCGAGCCAGCTCTGGGCCTGGATGTTTTCCCGGTTGATGGTGGCCGCGCCATGTTCCAGGCTGGCGTAGCTGAGGAGTTCGGAGACCATTTCCTCCAGCTCGCCGAGGTCGGCATACATGTCGGCGATCAACTCGCGGTTTTCATCCGGATCTGGCTGTTGCTGCAACTGGTCCAGCTCGAAGGACAGCCGGGCGATGGGCGTGCGCAGTTCGTGGGACACCGCGTTGGTCAACTCCCGCTGATTGGCGATCAGCCCCTCGATGCGCGCCGCCATGCGGTTGAAGTGCTGGGCCAGGTCGCGGATGTTGGAACGCCGCGACAGGTGCAGCCGGGTGCCCAGGTCGTTGTCGCCAAAACGTTCGGCGGCCAGGCGCAGACGCTCCAGGTCGCGCCAGTGCGGGCGCACCCAGAAGTACAGGACGATGGCCAGCAGCGCGCCGAGCAAGGCATAGGCGGCGATGTTGTAGAGCAGGGTCAGGGGCGGGTCTTCCGGCAGCTTGATGCTCAACAGTTGCTTGCCGCCGTCGATGCTGCCGATGAATTCGGTGAACTCCTCGCGCACCACCAACTGGTTGGAATCCAGCAGGGCCTGTTCGCGCACGCTCAGGTCCAGGTCGTCGGCCTGCACCAGTTTGAGCAGCAGCCCGTAGTGCGGCTTGAGCTGCTCCAGCTGCTGCTGACGCCCGGCCTCGTCGAACGGCCGCAACTGTTCGCTCAGGCTGTAGGCCGGCCCGCGCACCGCATCGCGGTTGTAGGACTCGATCAGGTCGGCGGCCAGGTAGTTGATGAAGATGTGTTGCACCGCGGTCATGGCCCCGGCGAAGCCCAGGGCCAGGAACAGGTAGAGCCCCAGAAACAGACGCAGCATTCAAACCTCCCAGGCGAACGGATTGAACAGGTAGCCCTTGCCCCACACGGTCTTGATGCACACCGGCTCGCGCGGGTTGTCCTTGAGCTTGCCCCGCAGCTTGCTGATGTAGACGTCGACACTGCGGTTGAGGCCGTCAAACTCGATGCCGCGCATGCGGTTGAGGATGTCGTCCCGGGACAGGGTCTTGCCCGGCGCGCTGGCCAGCAGCCAGAGCAGCTCGAATTCCATGGTGGTCAGTTCCACCGGCTCGCCCGCCAGGCGCACCTCGCGGCTGTTGCGGTCGATGCTCAGCACGCCGAATGCCAGGGCCCCGCGCAGGGTGGTGGTTTCCGGCACCTGGCGCCGTTGCAGGGCCCGCAGGCGCGCCAGCAGCACCGCCGGTTTTATAGGCTTGATCACGTAGTCATCGGCGCCGGATTCCAGGCCGAGAATGTGGTCCAGGTCGTCTTCCTTGGCGGTGAGGATGACGATGGGGGTGTCCGCCACGGCGCGGATCTCCCGGCACACGTGCAGGCCGCTCTGGCCGGGCAGCATCAGGTCGAGCACCACCAGTTTCGGTTTGAATTCGAGAAATGCCGCCAGGGCGGTATCACCGCGGTGGACCGTCAGCACTTCAAAGCCGTGCTGGGACAGAAAATGCGCGATCAGCCCGGCGAGCTTCTCGTCATCTTCCACCAGCAACACCTTGCCAAGACCCAGGTTTTCCATATTTGCCAATCTGTGAACGCACAATTTGTGCGCGCGCATTATAGGGGGCAAGAGGTTAAGGAAAGGATAACGCAAGCCACAAAACCCGGGACTTGCAGCGGTTTTGCGCGATATTTCATTCTTTTAAGAGTTTTTAACAATTTGCCCCTGCTTTTACACAAGGGCAGTCGTTCACCAGGCCGGCACGCCACTGTGAAAACGGAACTCCGGATCCGGCGACTCGATCAGTTCCTGCTCCGCCGCCCGCACCCGGTCGATGACCTGGGCGATGTCCTTGGCGTCGCCATACTGATAGGCCAGCTTCAGGTAGCCCTGGTAGTGCCGGGCCTCGCTTTTGAGCAGGCCGAAGTAGAACTTGCCCAGTTCCTCGTCCAGGTGCGGCACCAGGGCTTCGAAACGCTCGCAGCTGCGGGCTTCGATAAAGGCGCCCACCACCAGGGTGTCCACCAGCTTCACCGGCTCGTGGCTGCGCACTACCTTGCGCAGGCCCGAGGCATAGCGCCCGGCATGCAACTGGCGCAGCTCGACCTTGCGCTTCTTCATCAGGCGCAGGACCTGCTCATGGTGCACCAGCTCTTCCCGGGCCAGGCGCGACATCATGTTGATCAGGTCGACATGGGCGTGGTACTTGGCGATCAGGCTCAAGGCGGTGCTGGCGGCCTTGAACTCGCAGTTCTTGTGGTCGATCAGCAGGGTTTCCTGGTCGGCCAGGGCCGCCTGGACCCAGGCGTCGGGCGTGCGGCAGCCAAGAAAGTCGGGAATTTCAGGAAAGTTCATCGGCGCATTTCCGAACAATCAGCCACCACCGCAAAGCGGCAGGCAGCACTATCAGTGATCGTTAACATGAGGCTCACGGGACAAAAGGCTTCATAGCGAAAGGCCGGCGATTATACCGGCCGGGCCGCAGACCACCAGCGGCCGCGATTGATATGCATCAACATCCGGCCCGGGCGCCAGCAACTATAGTTGTGCACGCTAGGGTCTGTTCCCGTTTGGTGACGAGCCGCGTTGCTGGGCCAAACGGGAACAGACCCTAACCGTTCATCCCTTCCTGGAGATCCCGATCATGCAAAGCATCCGCAGTATCCTGGTGGTCATCGATCCCACGCCCGGCGAAAGCCTTGCCCTCAAGCGCGCCAAGCTGATTGCCGGGGTCACCCAGGCCCACCTGCACCTGCTGGTCTGCGACAGAAAGCACGAGCATTCGGCGCTGCTGAGCGTACTCAAGAGCAGCCTCACCGGCGAAGGCTACAGCGTCACCACCGAGCAGGCCTGGAACGAAAGCCTGCACGAAACCATCATCGATGTGCAGCAGGCCGAGGGCTGCGGCCTGGTGATCAAGCAGCACCTGCCGGACGCCCCGCTGAAGAAAGCCCTGCTGACCCCGGCGGACTGGAAACTGCTGCGCTACTGCCCGACCCCGGTGCTGCTGGTCAAGACCGCCACGCCCTGGGCCGGCGGAGTGGTGATGGCCGCCATCGACGTCGGCAACATGGACGGCGAGCACCGGGCCTTGCACGCCAGTATCGTCGACCACGGCTTCGATATCGCCAGCCTGGCCAAGGCCCAGCTGCATGTGATCAGCGCTCACCCGTCGCCGATGCTGTCGGCCGCCGACCCGGTGTTCCAGCTCAAGGAAACCATCGAGGCGCGCTATCGCGAGCAGTGCAAGGCGTTCCAGGCCGAGTTCGACATCGACGACGCCCACCTGCATATCGAGGAAGGCCCGGCCGATGTGCTGATTCCCCACCTGGCCCACAAGCTTGGCGCCGTGCTGACCATCATCGGCACCGTGGCCCGCACCGGGATTTCCGGGGCACTGATCGGCAACACCGCCGAAGTGGTGCTCGACTCCCTGGACAGCGACGTGCTGGTGCTCAAGCCGGCGGACATCATGGATCACCTGGAAGAGCTGGCGGCCAAGGCTTGAGCCCCCTCCCCGCAACGCCATCGCGTAATCTGCGCCGTCCATGACGGCGCTTTCGCCGACAAGCCAGTCCTACAGAGCCCGATCAACCTCACCCCGTAGGAGCCGGCTTGCCGGCGAAGAGGCCCGCAAGCCTTGCACCGCCCTGGCAGCCGTCTTCGCTGGCAAGCCAGCTCCTGCAATGGCATTTGCGTGGGGGGCGCCTTGGCGGCGGAGCACTCAGCCGAGGGCATCCTTGAGAAAGCCGGGGGCGATGTAGCGCTGGTAGTGGGCTTCGGACAGCAGGAAGAATTCCCGATCAATGGCGTCGCGCAACTCCGGCAGGGCCCAGTCGCGAAACTCAGGCAGCAGCACCATCCCATAGGCATCGAGCTGGTTGATCACCCGCGCGCCACGGGCAATCAGCTGGTAGGCCCAGCAATACTCGGACTGATGGGGCACGAAGCGGATCTTGCGCTGCTCCAGTTGCTCGCGCAGGCGCACCGGATCGAAGACTTCCAGCTTGGCCGCCATCACCTGCACCAGCAGGTGCTCAAGACGCAGCCAGACCGCGCGTTTTTCCTCCTCGTTGTAACCATTCCAGTTGATCACTTCATGGTGGAAACGCTTGCAGCCACGGCATACCAGATCGCCGTAAACCGTGGAACAGAGGCCGACGCAGGGGGTCTTGATGGTCTGATTGGGCATAGATAGACGACGCACGCAAAAGCAAAACAGTGGGCAATGTTAGCCCTTTGTCTAAGATTGATCACCCCTCAAACTTCAATACAGCAACTTACGTTGAGGCTTTTTTTACCGTAGAATCAGCCAGCCTTTTTAGGCGCCAATGTCCGTTTGAAGCTGTTTTCAAAGCGTCACGAGCACAGTCGTTCCTTCAGAGCGGTGTTGGCGAGGGGTTTTTCCAGCGGGGAAAAACCCAACGCCAACCCTCATCAGCTCCCCGTTCTGCAGGCGTAAAACTTTGAAAGCAGCTTCTGTAAGGAATTGTCGGTAATTCTGGCTAAGTGGCCCACAACGCCACGCAGCGCATGAGTACGGCAATTTCGGGATGAGCGTCCCGGACACCCATTTGGGACCACTGATGAGGGTAATAACTGTGCTTGAAGCCTACCGCAAACATATCGAAGAGCGTGCAGCACTGGGTATCGTTCCCCAGCCGCTTAACGCCGAACAAACTGCAGGCCTGGTCGAGCTGCTGAAGAATCCCCCGGCTGGCGAAGAAGCTTTCCTCGTTGACCTGATCACCAATCGCGTTCCACCAGGAGTCGACGAAGCCGCCTACGTCAAGGCCGGTTTCCTCTCCGCGCTGGCCAAAGGCGAAGCCTCCTCCCCTCTGATCGACAAGAAGCGCGCCGTTGAACTGCTGGGCACCATGCAGGGCGGCTACAACATCGTGACCCTGGTGAACCTGCTGGACGACGCCGAACTGGCGCCAGTGGCCGCCGCTCAACTCAAGCACACCCTGCTGATGTTCGACGCCTTCCACGACGTCGCGGAAAAAGCCAAGAACGGCAACGTTCACGCCCAAGGCGTACTGCAATCCTGGGCCGACGGCGAGTGGTTCAAGAATCGCCCGGTACTGGCCGACAAGATCAGCCTGCGGGTGTTCAAGGTCACCGGCGAAACCAACACCGACGACCTGTCCCCGGCACCAGACGCCTGGTCCCGCCCGGACATCCCGCTGCACGCCCTGGCCATGCTGAAAATGGCCCGTGACGGCATCGTTCCGGACGAGCAAGGCAAGACCGGCCCGATGAAGCAGATCGAAGAAATGCGCGGTCAAGGCTTCCCGATCGCCTACGTCGGTGACGTGGTCGGCACCGGTTCGTCCCGTAAATCGGCCACCAACTCGGTGCTGTGGTTCTTCGGCGACGACGTGCCTTATGTTCCGAACAAGCGTGCCGGCGGCTTCTGCTTCGGCAGCAAGATCGCCCCGATCTTCTACAACACCATGGAAGACGCCGGCGCCCTGCCGATCGAATTCGACGTGTCGAAGATGAACATGGGCGATGTGATCGACCTGTACCCGCACGCAGGCAAAGTCTGCAAGCACGGTACCGACGAAGTCCTGGCCACCTTCGAAATGAAGACCCCGGTCCTGCTCGACGAAGTCCGTGCCGGCGGCCGTATCCCGCTGATCATCGGCCGTGGCCTGACCGAGAAGGCTCGCGCCGAACTGGGCCTGCCTGCGTTCGACCTGTTCAAGAAGCCCGAAGCCCCTGTTGAAAGCACTAAGGGCTTCACCCTGGCGCAGAAGATGGTCGGCAAGGCCTGCGGCCTGGCAGAAGGCAAAGGCGTTCGTCCTGGCACCTACTGCGAACCGAAGATGACCACCGTGGGCTCCCAGGACACCACCGGTCCCATGACCCGTGACGAACTGAAAGACCTGGCGTGCCTGGGCTTCTCCGCTGACCTGGTGATGCAGTCCTTCTGCCACACCGCGGCGTATCCGAAGCCGATCGACGTGACCACCCACCACACCCTGCCTGACTTCATCATGACCCGCGGCGGCGTTTCCCTGCGTCCGGGCGACGGCATCATCCACTCGTGGCTGAACCGCATGCTGCTGCCAGACACCGTCGGTACCGGTGGTGACTCCCACACCCGTTTCCCGATGGGCATCTCGTTCCCGGCCGGCTCCGGCCTGGTGGCGTTCGCCGCTGCCACCGGCGTCATGCCGCTGGACATGCCGGAATCGATCCTGGTGCGCTTCAAAGGCAAAATGAAACCTGGCATCACCCTGCGTGACCTGGTCCATGCCATTCCTTACTTCGCCATCCAGAACGGCCTGCTGACCGTCGAGAAGAAAGGCAAGAAAAACGCCTTCTCCGGCCGCATCCTGGAAATCGAAGGCCTGGAAGGCCTGACCCTGGAGCAGGCGTTCGAACTGTCCGACGCCTCGGCCGAACGTTCGGCTGCCGGTTGCACCATCAAGCTGTCGAAAGAGTCGATCACCGAGTACCTGCAGTCCAACATCACCCTGCTGCGCTGGATGATCGGCGAAGGCTACGGTGACGCACGTACCCTGGAACGTCGCGCTCAAGCGATGGAAGCCTGGATCGCCAACCCTGAGTTGATGGAAGCCGACGCCGACGCCGAATACGCCGAAATCATCGAAATCGACCTGGCCGACATCAGCGAGCCGGTACTGTGCGCGCCGAACGACCCGGACGACGCCCGTCTGCTGTCCAGCGTTGCTGGCGAGAAGATCGACGAAGTGTTCATCGGTTCGTGCATGACCAACATCGGTCACTTCCGCGCTGCCGGTAAACTGCTGGATCAGGTCAAGGGCCAGCTGCCAACCCGTCTGTGGCTGTCGCCGCCGACCAAGATGGACGCTCACCAACTGACCGAAGAAGGCTACTACGGCATCTACGGCAAGGCCGGCGCACGCATGGAAATGCCGGGCTGCTCGCTGTGCATGGGTAACCAGGCACGCGTCGAGCCGAACAGCACCGTGGTGTCGACCTCGACCCGTAACTTCCCGAACCGTCTGGGCGATGGCGCCAACGTCTACCTGGCTTCGGCCGAGCTGGCGTCGGTGGCTTCGATCCTGGGTCGCCTGCCGACCGTCGAGGAGTACATGGAATACGCTGGCAAGATCGACAGCATGGCGGCCGATATCTACCGCTACCTGTCCTTCGACCAGATCGCCGAGTTCCGTGAAGCGGCTGCCAACGCCAACATCCCGGTGGTGCAAGCCTAAGGCTGTAGCGTTGTAAGAAGGAACGCCGCGTATTCCACGATACGCGGCGTTTTTTTATGCCTGGGAAATAGCCCCGGCCTTCCAGCCCCGCAGGCTCTCCTGCAGCGTGTCGTCGACGCTGGTGCCGCTGAGCAGCACCTGGTACTCGCGGCTCGACGGCAGCAGTGCCAGGGCGTCCTTGGCCTCGTGCTTGAGCCGCGCCAGGGCCAGGTGCTTGTGCTCCAGGCTGACCTGGCGGAAGAACTCGTCCAGGGCCTCGATGCTGGTGCCGTCCAGGTCCGGGGACTCCTCCAGGCTGAGGATGATGCTGTGGATCGGCGCCTGCACATGGCGGATCAGGCGCAGGGCGCCGCCGAGGATGCGTTCGGCGTTGGCGAAGAACAGAGCCTCCCCCGGCCGCAGGATCAGCACGCCGGGCACCTGTCGGGCCTGAGGATGACGGCTGAGATCGACAAAGTCGTGGCCGCTGCCCAGTTGCCCGAGGATCTGGATATCCGCCGCCGACATCTGCCGCAGCAGCAACAGGATGCTGATACCCACTGACAGCAGCAACCCGTCCAGCACCCCCAGCACCAGCACCGCGCTGACCGCGCAGATCACCAGCACCCGGTCACGCCGCCAGATGAAGTAGCGCCCCAGGGGTTGCAGGCTCAGGCCATGGCCCAGGGCGTACATGACAATCGCCGCCAGCACCGGCTCCGGGGTCAGGGCGATATAGGGCAGCACGGTCAGCACGATGAGCAGCATCACCGCCGCCGCGGTCAGCCCTGCCAGGCGCGAGCGCGCCCCGGCCGCTTCATTGGCGGAGGTGGCCGAGTAGCCGGCCCCGGCGGGCATGCCATGGAACAGCCCCGAGAGCAGATTGGAAGCGCCCAGGGCCAGCAGGTCGCGGTTGGAGGAAACCCGGTCGCCATGCTTCAGGGCAAAGGAGCTGATGGAACCATAGGATTCGGCATACAGGATCATCACCAGGGCGAACGCCAGCTCCCCCAGGCGCAGCCAGTCGGCAAAAGGCAGTTGCGGCAGGCTCGGCACCTCCAGCTTGAGTTCGATGACCCCGATCAGGTCGACGCCATGGGCCGGCAGGTTGAACCACTGGCCGGCGCCAATGCCGATCACCACCGCCACCAGCCCGCCGGGCACATAGGGAATTCGCGAGCAGATCCCCAGCACCAGCAGCGCCACCGCCGCCACCGCGGCGCCGGCCCAGTTCCATTGCGGCCACTGCTCCAGCAACTGCGGCAGGAAGCGCACCAGGTTACCGGTGCTCAGGTGCACCCCGACCACGGTGGCGAACTGCTTGAGGACAATGGTCAACGCCAGGCCGAAGGCAAAGCCGCGCAGCACCGGCTTGGCAATGAAGGCGGTCACGCCGCCCAGGCGGAACAGCCCGGCCAGGAGGAAGAACACCCCAGTGAGCAGCACCAGGGCAAAGGCCAGGCTCAGGCGCAGCTGGGCGTCGCCACCGGCCAGGGACAGGGTGGCCGCCGCCAGCACCGCGGCCGACGATGAAGTGGCAGAAACAATGGCAAAGCGGCTGGTGCCCAACAGGCCGTAGCACAGCAACCCGGCAAACAGGGCAATGACCCCGGCCTGGGGCGGCAAGGCGGCGATGCTGGAATAGGCTACGGCTTCCGGCAACAACAGGCCGGCAATGGATAGGCCGGCCAGCAGGTCGCGGGTGCGCTTGGGGGCAGCGGTTGGGTGGGTCAGGGGTTCAGTGGCCAATCGGGTTCATCCGTGACAACGCAAAATCCAGATTCAGGGGGTGTCGCCCAACGGAATAAACGTGTTTGGGCAGACTTGCAGCCAGAGGAGCGGGAATGGCCACGGGCGGGTTCCTGGCAGCAATAAGAGCACCAGCTTAGCCCTTTATTCAAGGCAGCAAACAATCCTGATCAATGCCTTGAACGACAACGCCGCCGGTACAGTGAAGTACCGACGGCGTTGTGTGCAGCAGCGGGTTCGCCAGGGAGGCGTCCGCGCACCTTGCAGTTGGCTTGCGGGCCTCTTCGCCGGCAAGCCGGCTCCTACCGGAAGGCTGTCAGGACGCCAGGGAGTACACCAGGGCAGTAATGGCCACCAGGCCCACCAGGGTCACGAAGACGTTGGAAGCCTGGCCGCGGTAGCGGGCCATGGCCGGCACCTTGCGGATGGCGTACATCGGCATCAGGAACAGGATCGCCGCGATCACCGGGCCGCCCATGGTCTCGATCATCGTCAGGATGCTCGGGTTGAGGGTGGCCACGGCCCAGCAGATCACCAGCATGAAGGCGGCGGTGACGCGGTCCAGGGTTTTCGTGCCCGGGCGCCGGCCGCTCTTGCCGATCAGGCCCTTGAGGCCTTCGCTGGCACCGATGTAGTGGCCCAGGAAGGACTTGGCGATGGCCACGAAGGCAATCAACGGCGCGGCGAAGGCGATGGTCGGATTCTGGAAATGGTTGGCCAGGTAGGACAGGATCGACAGGTTCTGCGCCTTGGCTTCCGCCAGCTGCGCCGGGTTCAGGGTCAGTACGCAGCTGAAGACGAAGAACAGCACCATGCCCACCATCAGCAGGTGGGCACGCGAGAGAATCTGCGAACTGCGCTCTTCGGCGTGCACGCCATAGCGGCGCTTCTGGTCCACGGCAAAGGCCGAGATGATCGGCGAATGGTTGAACGAGAAGACCATCACCGGAATCGCCAGCCACAGGGTATGCAGGAAGGCCGAAGGCGCCGGGACATCGCTGACGGTGGCGAGGATGCCGCCATTCCAGTGCGGGATCAGGAACACCGCGAGGAACAGCAGGGCCACGATGAACGGGTAGACCATCAGGCTCATGGCCTTGACGATCACCTGCTCGCCGCAACGCACCACCACCAGCAGGCCGAAGATCAGCACCAGGGCCAGGATCGCCCGCGGTGGCGGCGCGATGTGCAGTTGGTTGGTCATGAAGCTGTCGACGGTGTTGGTCAGGGCCACGCTGTAGATCAGCAGGATCGGGAAGATCGCCAAAAAGTACAGCAAGGTGATCAGGGCACCGGCGGTGAGGCCGAAATGCTCTTCCACCACGTCAGTGATGTCCGCACCGTCACGCCCGGAAAGCACGAAGCGGGTCAGGCCGCGGTGTGCATAGAAGGTCATGGGGAAGGCCAGCAGCGCCAGGATCAACAGCGGCCAGAAACCACCGATGCCGGCATTGATGGGCAGAAACAGGGTACCGGCACCGATGGCCGTGCCAAACAGGCCGAGCATCCAGGTGGTGTCTTGGCGGTTCCAGCGGGTCAGGGTCGCTGGGGCCGCGGTTTCAAAGCGTTGATCAACGCTGTTGGCCTGATCATTCATCCGGTGGGATCTCCACATTCCGGTCGTTTGCCATTCACCCGGGCGTATCGGAGTACCCGACAGGCAGTGCCCGAGCGAAAAGAGGGGGCGCGATTGTCCGGGATTCCAAGGGCGCTGCATAGACTCAGCTGAGGAACGGTTTATGCGCTGCAGGTATTTTTTCGTTTGATGGGAAAGCGTCTGGTCCGGCCCTCTCCCGCTCAATCCGGGTTCCGCAGGAGCTGGCTTGCCAGCGAAAGGCGCCCGCCTGAAGACGCCATTCGCCGGCAAGCCGGCCCCTAATAGGCCGCGTTGACAAGCCTCACGGGCAGGCGGCATGATCGGCCCCCATGAATATCTACGCGCTGAACCCTACCTCCACCACCACGACTGCCTCCGGCGGGTCGTGTGGTGGCTGTGCGGGATGACACAAGCACAGTAGAACCAAGGCCCCGCCAGCAATGGACGGGGCCTTTTGTTTCTCCGTCCAGCTGGCACTACAAGGAGAGACAAGATGCCTTTATCCAACGCCAAGCGTGCCCTGTTGGTGATCGACATGCAGGTCGGGTTGTTCAATGGACCGGACAAGCCCTACAAGCGCGAGCAGGTTCTGGAAAACATCAACCAACTGATCCGCCGCGCCCGCCAGGCCGGGGCGCCGATCTTCGCCGTGCGCCATACCGGCCCCGCCGAATCCCCGATTGCCGCTGGCAGTGCGTTCTGGCAACTGCTGCCGACTCTGGAAGTAGATGAAGAGCTGGACTGCGTGCTGGACAAGACCCGCCCCAGTTGCTTTGTCGGCACCGAGCTGGCCGAGCGCCTGCAGGAGGCCCAGGTCAATGAACTGGTGATCGTCGGCATGAAGACCCAATACTGCGTCGATGCCACCTGCCGCGCCGCCGGCGACCTGGGCTTTGCCGCCGTGCTGGTAGAGGACGCCCATACTTGCATGGACACGCCGCTGATCGGGGCAAGAACCATCATCGCCCACCATAACGCCACCCTGAACGGCCCCTTCGTGCGCCTGGCCACGACCGCCGACGTAACCTTCTGACCCCATCGTCCCCACACCGCCCCGGGCACGCCGAACATGGCGTGATGCCCCGGGAACGGTGCCGGCGAGCATTGCCAAAATCCCTCGCAACCCGCACCCTTGAGCCTTCGCCCCTGCCCGTATGGAACCCTCCATGAGCGCCACGACGATCGCCGGCTGCCTCCTCTACAGCCTTGATCCACCTTCCCTCGCCCGCTTCTATGCCGAACTGCTGGGCTGGCCCATCACCGAACAGCAAGCCGACTACCAGCAACTGGCCCACCAGGGCTTCGAGCTGACCCTGGTCCAGGTGCCGCCAGCGATTGCTGCGCGCATCGTCCTCCAGGAACCGCCGCTGCCCCGCAGCGATTGCGCCTGCAAGCCGCTGTTCCAGGTAGACGACCTGGCCCGGGCCCGACAGCGCGCTGCCAAGGCCGGTGGCCGGGTGTACGAAGCCGAGCGCGAATGGCAATTCAAGGACGCCCGAGCCTGCGACGGCATCGACCCGGAAGGCAACATCTTTCAATTGCGCCAACCCCTGCCCCGCTAACCCACGAGGAGTCCGCCATGCGCGCCACCGTTCTGGTCCTGGTTGAAAACGTCAACGCCTACCTGCCGCACCTCGAAGACCTGGGTTTCAGGCTGATCCTGGCACCCACCCCACAGACCCGGGCCCAGGCGATCCGGGACCACGCCGGGCAGATCGATGCGGTGCTGACCCGTGGCCCCCTGGGGCTGAGCGCGGCGGAAATCGCCGCCCTGCCCCGATTGCAGATCATCTGCGTGATCGGCGCCGGCTATGAGCAAGTGGACCTGCAAGCGGCGAGCAATCGCGGGATCGCGGTAACCAATGGTGCCGGGGTCAACGCCTCGTCCGTGGCCGATCATGCCCTGGCCCTGCTGCTGGCCCTGGTGCGCGGCATTCCCCAGTCCGACGCCGCGGTACGCCAGGGGGACTGGCCGAAGGTGCTGCGCCCGTCCCTGGCCGGCATGCGCCTGGGGGTGCTCGGCCTCGGCGCCGTGGGCCAGGCCATCGCCCGGCGCTGCGCCCTGGGCTTCGACATGCCGGTGAGCTACCACAGCCGCCAGCCACGCCCCGACCAGCCCTACCGCTTCTGCCCGACCCTGGTGGAACTGGCCCGGGACTCGGACGTCCTGGTAATCGCCACCCCGGGCGGCGCCGACACCCGGCACCTGGTGGACCAGCCGGTGCTGGAAGCCCTTGGCCCCGAAGGTTTCCTGGTGAACATCGCCCGGGCCAGCGTGGTGGACACCAACGCCCTGCTGCAGGCCCTGCAGCAGCGGCGGATTGCCGGCGCGGCCCTGGATGTGTTCGATGACGAACCCCAAGTCCCGGACGCCCTCAAGGTGCTCGACAACGTAGTGCTCACGCCCCACGTCGCCGGCCTTTCGCCCCAGGCCAGCCGCGATACCGTGGCGATGGTCGGCCAGAACCTGCTGGCCCACTTCGAAGGCCGGCCACTGCTGACTCCGCTGGCCCTGCCGGCACCGAACTGACCCAGCCCCGAGTCAACGCCTATGCTCGTGGGGCGGACAACCTCTGTGCCTGCATGACTGGTGTAGGAGCCGGCTTGGTCTCATCGGGTCGTAGACACACGGGGCTAAATTCAAACGCTTGTATCAAAAGCAATGATTGTCCGGCAACACGCGCACCTATAAAGCCCCGCCGCGATTGTGAGGGGCCGGTAGGCGCATTAGATTAGCCAATAATCTCTGGCCTCCAGAATAAGCAGAAGGGATAAGCATGGCGCTTACAGACCAGTCCACCCGCACTCGCTCCGGCGAGGAACTCGATGCCAACCTGATCGACCCGTACCTCAAGGCGCACATTCCCGGCCTGAGCGGTACGCCGCAGATCAGCCAGTTCCCGGGCGGTGCCTCGAACCTCACCTACCTGCTGGAATACCCCGGGCAGGAGTTTGTCCTGCGTCGCCCGCCCTTCGGCCACAAGGCCAAGTCGGCCCACGACATGGGCCGCGAGTTCCGCATTCTCAACCAGCTCAAGGACGGTTTCCCCTACTGCCCCAAAGCCTACGTGCACTGCACCGACGAGTCGGTGATCGGTGCCGAGTTCTATGTCATGGAACGGGTCAAGGGCATCATCCTGCGCTCCGACCTGCCGCCGGAGCTGGGCCTGGATGCCGGCCAGACCGAGGCCCTGTGCAAGAGCTTCATCGATCGTTTCGTCGAGCTGCACCGGGTCGACTACAGCGCCTGCGGCCTGGGTGACCTGGGCAAGCCCGAAGGCTATGTGCAGCGCCAGATCAAGGGCTGGAGCGACCGCTACGAGAAGGCCCTGACCCCGGACGCGCCGCACTGGGAAAAGGTCAAGGCCTGGCTCAACGAGAAGATGCCCGCCGACCACCCGACCTCGAGCATCGTGCACAACGACTACCGCTTCGACAACGTGATCCTCGACCCACAGAACCCGATGCAGATCATCGGCGTGCTGGACTGGGAGCTGACCACCCTGGGCGATCCGCTGATGGACCTGGGCAACACCCTGGCCTACTGGATCGAGGCCGCCGACCCGGCGCCGGTGCAACTGATGCGTCGCCAGCCGAGCAACGCGCCGGGCATGCTGACTCGCCAGGAATTCGTCGATTACTACGCCGAACGCTCCGGCATCCAGATCGGCAATTTCGACTTCTACTACACCTACGGCCTGTTCCGCCTGGCCGGCATCGTGCAGCAGATCTACTACCGCTTCTACCACGGCCAGACCCAGGACAAACGCTTCGCGCAGTTCATTCACATGAACAAACTGCTGGAGCAGATGAGCCTGCAGGTCATTCACAAATCCAGCCTCTGACCGCGCCCCGGCGCTCGACAGCCCAAACAAGGAAAAACCATGTCCAAGACTCAGTTGTTCGACCTCGACGGCAAGATCGCATTCGTCTCCGGCGCCAGCCGCGGCATCGGTGAGGCCATTGCCAAGTTGCTGGCCCAGCAAGGCGCCCATGTCATCGTGTCGAGCCGCAAGCTCGAAGGTTGCCAGCACGTGGCCGACGCGATCATCGCCGCCGGCGGCAAGGCCACCGCCATTGCCTGCCACATCGGTGAAATGGAGCAGATCAGCCAAGTCTTCGCCGGCATCCGCGAACAGTTCGGGCGCCTGGACATCCTGGTCAACAACGCCGCGACCAATCCGCAATTCTGCAACGTCCTGGACACTGACCTGGGGGCCTTCCAGAAGACCGTCGACGTCAACATCCGCGGCTACTTCTTCATGTCGGTGGAAGCCGGCAAGCTGATGCGCGAAAACGGCGGCGGCAGCATCATCAACGTGGCCTCGATCAACGGCATCTCGCCGGGGATCTTCCAGGGCATCTACTCGGTGACCAAGGCCGCGGTGATCAACATGACCAAGGTCTTCGCCAAGGAATGCGCGCAGTTCGGCATCCGCTGCAACGCCCTGCTGCCGGGCCTGACCGACACCAAGTTCGCCTCGGCCCTGGTCAAGAACGACGCCATCCTCAAGACCGCCCTGGCGCAGATCCCCCTCAAGCGCGTAGCCGACCCCAGCGAAATGGCCGGCGCGGTGCTCTACCTGGCCAGCGACGCCTCCAGCTACACCACGGGTGTCTCGCTCAATGTGGACGGCGGCTTCCTCTCCTGAGGCCCGCTTGCACCACAAAAAAGGCAGCCTCCGGGCTGCCTTTTTCATTTCCCGAAGGAGCTGGCTTGCCAGCGAAGAGGGCCTTGAGCCCAGCGCAACCCAAGCGGCCCCTTTCGCCGGCAAGCCGGCTCATGCAAGCGCCTTTCAAAATTTTAATTCCACCAATTGCAATTAAAGAATATTTATTCCATAACTAGCCCTCCCTAGAACAATAATTCTGCAGGTGCGGTTATGGACGAGCTCGGCATTGGTTTGATCGGCACCGGTTTCATGGGGCGTGCCCACGCCCTGGCGTTTCGCAGTGCCGGCGCGGTCTTCGAATTGCCGGTGCGCCTGCACCTGGCGGCCCTGGCCGACGCCGACGCCCAGCGCGGCGAACACTGCGCCGGCGCCTGGGGCTTTGCCCAGGCCCACCGCGACTGGCAAGACCTGATCGCCGATCCCCGGGTCAACCTGGTGGCTATCACCACCCCCAACCACCTGCACTTCCCCATGGCCATGGCGGCGCTGGCCGCAGGCAAGGCGGTGTACTGCGAAAAGCCCCTGGCGGTCAGCGTCGAACAGGCCCGACAGATGCACCACGCGGCCCAGGCCGCCGGGGTGGTGACCCGGGTGGGCTACAACTACCAGCACAACCCGGTGATCGCCCAGGCCAGGGACATGATCGGCAACGGCGAACTGGGGCAACTGGTGAGTTTCCAGGGCGAGTTCAGCGAAGACTTCATGGCCGACCCGGATGCCCCCTGGTCCTGGCGTTGCGAGCCGCAGCACGCCGGCGGCGCCCTGGCGGACCTGGGCAGCCACCTGCTGGCCATGGCACGCTTTCTCATGGGGCCGGTGCAGGCGGTGTGCGCCGATACCCAGACCGTGCACCTGCAACGCCCCACCGAAGCCGGCAGCCAGGAACGCCGCGCCATCGCCGTGGATGACCAGGCCCATGCCCTGCTGCGCTTTGCCAATGGCGCGCGGGGTACGCTGAGCAGCAGCTGGATCAAGCATGGTTACAAGAACCACCTGAGCTTCGAGATCAGCGGCACCCTCGGCACCCTGGCGTTCGACCAGGAACGCCTCAACGAACTGCGCCTGTACCGGGTCGGCCAGAAGGGTTTCCAGCGCCTGCTGGCCGGGCCCGCCCTGCCCGGCTACGCGGCCTTCAGCCCGGCCCCGGGGCACCAGCTGGGCTACAACGAACTCAAGACCCTGGAAGTTCACGAATTGATCATGGCCCTGTGCGGCCAGGGCCGGGACGGCACGGATTTCGCTGAAGCCTGGGAAGTGGAGCGCCTGGCCGCGGCGATCCGCACTGCCGCAGCCGAACAGCGCTGGGTGGCACTGTAGGAAGCGGCTTGCCGGCGAAGGCGATCTTGCGGGCGCCTTCGCTGGCAAGCCAGCTCCTACGGTTGGTGGTTGGCCAGGCGCGCGGCCAGGGCCTTGGCCTGCAGGGCGACGTCGGTGACGGCGGTGCTTTCCCACCACAGGCCGCGCAGGGGCGGCCCCATGGCGAACAGGCGCTCGCAGGCCTGGCCCTGGGCGTTGTGCACGGCACCATCGGGTGCGGCGCTGATGCCCAGGGCCAAAGGCCCGGGTGTCACCAGGCCGCGGGCCAGCAGCTGGCGCGGCAAGGGCCGCGCCACCCGGCGCCAGTCGTATTCGATGCCGCTGGAGTTGATCAGGGCATCGCCCGCCATGCGCACGCTGTCCTGGCTGCCGCGGTAGCGCAGGCGGATCGCCAGCCGGCCTTCGTCGCCCGGCTCCAGGCCCTGGTAGCAAGCGGCATGAATCCGCAACCGCCCTTCTTCATGCAGGCGCGCCACCAGCTCGGCGCTCAGGGGCGGCGAGCGATGGTGATGGCTTTCCCACCAGGGCCGTACATGGCGCACGAACTGGCGTTTGTGCACCTCGCTGGCCTGGCTCCATAGGCGCCCGATATGCACCCGCACCGTATCCAGCGGGGCCTGCCAGTCGATGCCCTGGGCCTCGGCCACGCGGCATTGCTGGCGCAGCGCCCGCAGCAGTTGCCGAGGGCTGCAGATGCTCGGGTCGGCGCCGAGAAAGTCTTCCCAGGCCGGGGGCTGGCGGCGCACGTGCGGCAGCAGCCCATGCCGGGAAAACACCTCGATCGGCCCACGATGCCCGGCCTGCTCCAGGGACACCACGGCGTCCACCATGGTCAGCCCGGAACCGATGATCAGCACCGTCGCCCGGGGATCGAGGCGGGCCATGGCGGCCACATCCCAGGGGTCCAGCGCCGCGGCATTCAGGCCGCTGGAACGGGTCTGCGGGGTACGCGCCGCCGGGAACATGCCGGTGGCCAGCACCGCCACCGCGCCGGGCAGTTGCCGGCCATCGGCCAGGGTCAGCAGCACGCCGTCAGGGCCGGTTTCCAGGTCCACCGCCTCGCCCTGCACATGGCTCAACGAGGAGCCCTGCGCCCGGCCCTGCACCTGGGCCTCGGCCAGGCGCTGCTGGACGTAGACACCAAACAGCCCGCGGGGTGGAAACAGTTCGCTGACCGGCACATGCTGGCGGTCCGACTCGGGCCAGCCGCCCTCGGCAATGTGCCGGGCCAGCCATTGGGTCAGGTCGTCGGCGTTGTCCGGGTCGACGCTCATGCGCGCGGCGTTGCCATTGAGGGTGTGCCCCAGCTCCACGGCGCTGTAGGCCTCGCCGCGCCCCAGCTCGCTGCGCGGTTCTATGACCAGGATCCGTCGCTGGCCCGGCAGGCGCAGCAACTGGGCGGCCAGCAAGGCGCCGCTGAGGCCGCCGCCGACAATCAGGATTGGCGCATCACGGGTGGCAGGGGTTGCCTGTCCGGTGTGGGTTTGGCTCATGGAATGCTCACGGTCAGTGTTTGCCCAGGTAGAAATCCTGCAGGTCGCCCCGGGCCAGCAGTTGCTCGGCGCTGCCGGACAAGGCCACCCGGCCGGTGTCCAGCAGGTAGGCATGGGAAGCGTACTTGAGCGCCAGATTAATGCTTTGCTCGGCGATCAGAAAGCTCACCCCCGCCTCGCGATTGAGCTGGGCGACGATCTGGAAAATCTCCTGGACGATAATAGGCGCCAGGCCCATGGACGGTTCATCCAGCAGTACCAAAGTAGGACGAGTCATCAACGCCCGGCCGATGGCCAGCATCTGCTGCTCGCCACCGGAGGTCAGCCCGGCGCGCACCCGGCGCTTGGTCAGCAGCCGCGGAAACCAGCTGTAGATGCGCTCCAGGTCCTGTTCCAGCTGGCGCCGGCCCAGGCCACGGACAAAGCCGCCGGCGCGCAGGTTGTCTTCCACCGTCAACTGGGGGAAGACGTGGCGCCCTTCCAGCACATGCACCATGCCATGGCGCACCCGCTGGCTGGGGTCGACCCCGGCCAGGTCCTGCCCGGCAAAGGCGATGGCGCCGCGGCTGAGCTCGGCACGCTCGGCCCGCACCAGCCCGGAAATGGCCTTGAGGGTGGTGCTCTTGCCGGCGCCATTGGCCCCCAGCAAGGCGACGATGGCCCCCGGGGCACGCTCAAAGATACCCCGGCCAGCGCCAGGATCACGCCGTCGTAGATCACCTCGATGTCCTGTACCTGCAGCAAGGTCTCGGCCGTCGCGGCCGTAGCGCTGTGGCTCATGGTTCAGTCACCCTCGTTGCATGTACGGGGCACCAGGCGCTTCTCCTTGGCAAAGGCCGCGGCCTTTTCGTCGATCAGCGGCCGTAGCAGCGCGCGGTCGGCGGCAATCCACTCGCTGATCAGGGTCCAGTTGGCGCCGTCCCATTGCTGCACCCGGGCCGCGCCGCCGCCTTCGTGATCGCGGCAGGACAGCTTGAGGTTCTGCATCAGCCCCAGGTAACCCATGTCCTTGAGCCGGGCGTCGTCGATGTTCAGGTGTTCCAGGCCCCAGCGCCCTTCCTCGCCATTGAGCGGGTGCTTGCCGAACTTGCCCTGGGCGGTCCGGATCGCCTCCACCGCCACCGCCGCGTTCACCAGGCCGGAGTTGTAGTACACGCTGCCGAAATTCTTCAGGTCCTTGAGGTCGCTCTTGCCGGTATCGAGGATGTACTCCTTGAGGCGCTTGTGGATCTCGAAGTCACTGCCCGCCGGGTAGGGCGTCAGCGCCAGGTAGCCCTTGGCCGCGGCGCCGGCCGGCAGCACGTCTTCGCTGGAGCTGGCCCAGATATCGCCGATGATGTGGTCCACCGGGAAGCCGAAGCGCGCGGCGGTCTTCACCGCCACCGGGGTGGACACGCCCCAGGTGCGCAGGAACACCCAGTCCGGGTTCTGCTGGCGGATCTGCCGCCATTGCGCCGACTGCTCGTTGCCCGGGTCGGCCACCGGGATCTGGATGTTCTCGAAACCGTACTTCTCGGCCAGCAGCTTGAGTGGCCCGAGGGTTTCCCGACCATAGGCGGAGTCGTGATAAAGCGTGGCGATCTTCTTGCCCTTGAGCCGGTCGAACCCGCCCTCGCGCTGGGCGATGTAGTTCACCAGGGTCGAGGCCTCGCTGTAGAAAGTCAGCATCACCGGGAAGTTGTAGGGGAACACCGTGCCGTCGGTGGCTTCGGTGCGGCCGTAGCCCAGGGTGATCAGCGGGATTTTGTCCACCTCGGCACGCTCACTCAGGGCATAGGCCGCCGGTGCGCCGTTGGGCTGGTAGACCGCCACCGGTGCGCCATCCAGGCCGTTCTTGAAGCGCTCGTAGCACTCGATGCCCTTCTCGGCGGTCCATTCGGTCTCGCACTCCTGCCACACCAGCTTGACCCCGTTGATGCCGCCCTCCACCTGGTTGATGTAGTTCAGGTAGTCGATCATCCCGGCCCACACCTGCACCCCGCTGGAGGCGTAGGCGCCAACCCGGTAGGTGGCCAGGGGGAAGAACTGCTGGTCCGGCCCGGCCTGGGCTGCCGGGGCAACGGCCGCCGCCAGCAGCAACGCCGCGCCGGCCAGGGAAGCTTTCAAGGATGCACGCATGTTGTCTCTCTGTTCTGGGAGGAGGAATTCAGAAGCGCAGCGGCCAGTGCCGCAGGCGCTCGCGCAGGTTGCCCAGCAAGCGGATCAGGCCCTCGGGTTCCTTGATCAGGAACAGGATGATCAGCACGCCGAAAATGATTTTCTGCAGGTTCTGCAACTGCCCGGCGTCCACCGCCCCGCCCAGCAGTGCCTGCCCGGCATGGCTGAGGAGAATCGGCAACAGGCTGATGAAGGCCGCGCCGACGAAGTTGCCGGCCACGCTGCCCATGCCGCCGATAATGATGATGAAGAGGATCTGGAACGAACGATTGATATCGAAGCTGCTGGCGCTGGCGGTGCCCAGGTAGGCGAAGGCCCACAGCGCACCGGCGATGCCCAGGTAGAACGAGCTGACGGCAAACGCCTGGCGTTTGTAGCGGGCCACCGGGATGCCAATCACTGCGGCGGCGGTGTCCATGTCGCGGATCGCCATCCAGTTGCGCCCGACCTGGCTGTGCACCAGGTTCTGCGCGACCCAGGTCAACAGCAGCACCGTCACCAGGGTCAGCAGGTAGCGCCCCTGGGGGTGGTTCAGGTCATGGCCCAGCAGGCTCAACTGCGGCGCCGAAATGGTGCCCGAGGAACCGTAGTTGTAGAACCAGGGAAACTTGACGAACAGCCACTCCAGGAAGAACTGCGCCGCCAGGGTGCTGACCATCAGGTAGAAACCCTTGATCCGCGAGCTGGGCAGGCCGAACAGCCAGCCCACCAGGGCGCTGATCAGGCCGCCGCCGAGCAGGGCCAGGGGCAGCCCCAGCTGCGGCAGGCGCAGCAGAATACCGTAGGTGGCAAAGGCCCCCACGGCCATGAAGCCGGCGGCGCCCACCGAGGTCTGGCCGGTGTAGCCGGTCAGCAGGTTGAGCCCGAGCCCGGCCAGGGACAGCACCAGGAACGGAATCAGGATCGCGTTGAGCCAATAGTCGTTGCCCAGCACCGGCACCACGCCGAAGGCCAGCAGCAACAGGCCGGCCAGGCCCCAGGGCAGGCGGCGCTGGACCAGCAGCAAGGGGGCGGTTTGCCGCGTCAGAAGAAGGGACATCAATTCACACTCGCTCGATGGCCCGCTCGCCGAACAGGCCGGCGGGGCGGATGTAGAGGAAGGCCAGGGCCAGGACATAGGCGAACCAGGGGCTGATGCCGCCGCCAATCAGCGGGCCGATATAGACCTCCGCCAGGTTTTCGGCGGCGCCGACGATCAGGCCGCCGGCAATCGCCCCGCCGATCGAGGTGAAGCCGCCGATGATCAGCACCGGCAGCGCCTTGAGCACCACCAGCGATAGAGAGAACTGCACCCCCTGGCGTGCCCCCCAGAGCAGCCCGGCCACCAGCCCCACCACCCCGGCCACCGCCCAGACGATCTGCCAGATGCGGTTGAGGTTGATGCCGATGGACAGCGCCGCCGTGGTGTCGTCGGCCACCGCCCGCAGCGAGATGCCGATGCGGGTCTTGTTGAACAGCAGCGCCAGCACCGTCACCAGCACCAGGGCGGTGGCCGCGGCAATCAGGTCGAACTGGCTGACCATCAGCGGCCCGAGGAACAGCGGCACATCGTCGATGCCCAGGTCCAGGGCCCGCACCTGGGAGCCCATCAGGCCCTGGGCCAGGCCCTCGATGATGAACGACAGGCCCAGGGTGGCCATGAACAGGGTGATCGGCGAACGGTTGACCAAGGGTCGCAGCACCAGGCGTTCGATCAGCCAGGCGCCGAGGATCATCACCAGCACCGTCAGCAACAGTGCCAGGGCGAAAGGCACGCCCTGCTCGTGCAGGCTGACGAAGGTCAGCGCGGCGAACAGCAGCATCGAGCCCTGGGCGAAATTGAACACGCCACTGGCCTTGTAGATCAGCACGAAGCCGATGGCCACCAGTGAATACAGGGTGCCGGCCAGCAGACCGCCGAGCAGGGTTTCGAAGAAGAATGCCATCAGTGCACGGCCCCCAGGTAAGCGGCGATCACCTCGGGGTTGGCCTGGACCTCGGCCGGTGTGCCATCGCCCACCTTGCGTCCGTAGTCGAGTACCACCACGTGGTCGCACAGGTCCATGACCACCGCCATGTCGTGCTCGATCAGCACCACGGTGGTGCCCAGGTCACGGTTGATGTCGGCGATGAAGCGGGCCATTTCCTGCTTCTCCTCGGCATTCATTCCGGCCAGGGGTTCGTCCAGCAGCAACAGGCTGGGCCCGGCGATCAGCGCCCTGCCCAACTCGACGCGCTTTTGCAGGCCATAGGCCAGGTTGCCCACCGGCACATCGCGCAATGCCTGCAATTCCAGAAACTGCAGGATGCCCTCGGCCAGCTGGCGGAATGCCCGGGCTTCACGGCGGGCCCGGGGCAAGCCCAGGGCCTGTTCGATGAAGCGCGCGCGGGAGTGGCGCGAAAGGCCGGTGAGCAGGTTGTCCAGCACGCTCATCTTCTTGAACAGCGCGTTGTTCTGGAACGTGCGGCCGATGCCCCGGCGCGCGGCGTCCAGCGGGTCGATGCGCTGCAACGGCTGGCGCTCGAACACGATGGTCCCGGCGTCAAAGCGATAGACCCCGTTGAGCACGTTGAGCAGCGAACTCTTGCCCGCGCCATTGGGGCCGATCAGGGCACAGATCTCGCCCCGGCGCACCTCGAACGACAGTTGATTGATGGCCTTGACCCCCTTGAACGACAGGGAGATGTCACTGACTTGCAAAATGGATTCGGCGTGGCTCATGCAATGTTCCGTGTGAATTCGACGATCCAGGCCGGGGTGGCCGGTGGCGTCGTGGCCTGGGGGGCCTGCCAGATGAATTGCAGGCGAGAAAAGCCCAGCAGGCGGCGCACCCGATGCTTGAGCAGGCGCGCCAACAGGCCCTGGGGATGGGCCAAGGCCCACTCGCACAGGCGTCGGCGCCAGCTGTCGGGGGGCGCCAGGCGGCTCTCGATCTCGTCCGCCAGGCGTTGCAGGCGCTGGGGCGACAGCAGCAGGCCGCTGGGGCCACCTCCCGCCGGTCGCGGCTGGTCGAGCCGCGGCTTTCGGCGAAGGCCAGGCACTGGCCACTGCCCAGCCATTGCTCCAGCAGCACCGTCAGGCCCTCCTGCCATTGCGTGCCCTCCTCGCTCCACAATTGGCCGCTGCCGACCGGGGCGCGCCAATTGGCCTGGCGCCGGGGTGGCTCGCCCCGGCCCAGCAGCTCGCGCAATTCCAGCAGGGGCAGATGCGCGCCTTCCGGCAGGCGCGGCAAGGCTTGCCCGGCAATCAGCAACTGCGGGGCCAGAGCGTTTTCACTGGCGGCGACCCAATCCAGCACCTGCTGACGCGAATGCACGAAGGCGTGGCTCGGTTGCAGGCGCCACAGGGTCTGGCGCAGGGCTTGGGGCGGCAGCTCGTCGTCCAGGCTCAGCACCTCGGCGCCAAGGCTGTGGGCCGCCAGGGCCAGCAGGAGCAGGTCCGGTTCGAAGCGGGCGCTGACTGCCAACCGCGAATCCGGCGTCAGGCCCTGCTGGCGCAGGCCGTCGGCCAGGCGCTCGACGTCCCGCAGGGCGTCGATCCAGCGCCAGGCGTACCAGTGGCCGTGGCGCTTGTGGCGCAAGGCGTTGTGCAACGGGCTGACCTGGGCCCAGTGGCGCAACCGCTCCAGGGCCCCGCTCAACTGCAGCCGGGCCTGGGGCGCTGGCGAATCCGCGCTCGGCGCACGCTTGAGTTCATGCACGCTCATGAGTTGACCTCGATCTCTTGGCAATCGCGTGCGGTGGTCCGCTGGCTGGAAATGAACGGGGGGCCTTGTGGGCCTTTTCGCTTGTAGGAGCCGGCTTGCCGGCGAAGGCGTGGGCCCCTTCGCTGGCGAGCCAGCTCCTACAGGGCGCGGGGTTCAGGCGCTGGCACGTTGTGCGGCTGTTTGGCGTTGCCCGCCCAGGTTGCGCCAGGCGCTGCCCGGGTGGCTTTCGGGCAGGCGCGGGCCGGCGCCGAAGAGTTTTTCCCGCAGGGTGCCCGGGGCGTATTCGGTCTTGTAGACGCCCCGCTTCTGCAACTCCGGCACCAGCAGTTCCACGGCGTCGATAAAGCTTTCGTGGGTCAGCGCATACGCCAGGTTGAAGCCGTCGACGTCGGTCTCTTCCACCCATTCCTGAAGCAGGTCGGCGACGGTTTCCGGGCTACCGACGAACAACGGGCCAAAGCCGCCGATGCCCACCCAGTCCGCCAGTTCATGGGGTGTCCAGACCTTGTTCGGGTCTGCCGTGGAGAAGGCCTCCACCGCCGACTGGATGGCGTTGGTGTGCACGTGCTTGAGGGGCTCGTCGGGCTTGAAGCGGCTGAAGTCGATGCCGGTCCAGCCGGAAATCAGCGCCATGGCGCCCTCGTAGCTGACCCAGGATTTGTATTCCTCGAACTTGGCCTTGGCCTTGGCGTCGGTCTCGCCCAGGATCACCGTCTGCAGGTTGAAGATCAGGATCTTCGACGGATCGCGCCCGGCCTCGGCGGCCCGGCGGCGGATGTCGGCCACGGTCTTTTTCAGCAGCACCTTGGACGGCGCGGCGACGAACACGCATTCGGCCTGCTCGGCGGCGAACTGCTTGCCCCGGCTGGACGCCCCGGCCTGGTAGAGCACCGGGGTACGTTGCGGCGACGGCTCGCAGAGGTGGATGCCCGGCACCTGGAAGTGTTTGCCGACATGGCGGATCTCGTGGATCTTGCTCGGGTCGCTGAAGATCCGTCGCTCGCGGTCGCGCAGGATCGCGCCGTCTTCCCAACTGCCTTCCCAGAGCTTGTAGCAGACCTCCAGGTACTCCTCGGCGTAGTCGTAGCGAGCGTCGTGTTCGGTCTGGGCCTGCTGCCCGATGTTCTTGGCCCCGCTCTCCAGGTAGGAGGTGACGATGTTCCAGCCGGCGCGGCCCTTCGTCAGGTGATCGAGGGTGGATAGGCGCCGGGCGAAGGGGTACGGGTGCTCGAAGGACAGCGACGCGGTGAGGCCGAAGCCCAGGTGCTCGGTGACCAGGGCCATGGGCGGGATCAGCTGCAGCGGGTCGTTCACCGGGACCTGGGCGGCCTGGCGGATCGCTGCCTCGCCGTTGCCGTTGTAGACGTCGTAGATACCCAGCACATCGGCGATGAACAACCCGTCGAACTTGCCCTTTTCAAGGATTTTCGCCAGGTCGGTCCAGTACTCCAGGTCCTTGTACTGCCAGGAGCGGTCCCGGGGGTGGGCCCAGAGGCCCGGCGACTGGTGGCCGACACAGTTCATGTCGAAGGCATTGAGGCGGATTTCACGGGACATCACACAACACTCCTGAAACCTTGGGGTGGCACGCCATTGAGGCGGTAGTTGCCGATCAGTTGGTATTTCCAGCGCAGCGGGTCATCCAGGGTCTGGGGCTGCGGGCTGCGCTGACCGGTGAGTTCGAACTCGGCGTCGCTGGCCGCCAGCAGCGCCTGGCCCGCGGCAATCGCCGCCTCGGCCAGGGCCACCGCAACTTCCGCCGGGTCCGGCTCTTGTTCTATCTGGCGCAGGGCCCGCTCCTGCAGGGCCGCGGCCAGGTCGATGCGGATGTTCAGGTCGCCAAAGCGGCTGATCACATAGGGGTCGTCGCTGGCCCTGGCCAGGCCGCTGCCGCTCCAGGGCCGGGCCTGCTCGCGGATGAAATCCAGGGTTTGCTGCAGCAGGACGCGGGCCCGCTGCAGGACCTGGGCGTTGTGTTCCAGGGCCGCTTGGGGGGTGTCGGGGCGGGTCAGTGCATTCATGGCGCAGTCCTTCAGTTCCAGGCGTGGCGGGCCGGCTTGATGCCGTTGAGCAGGTAGTTGCCGATCAGGTGATATTTCCAGCGCGCCGGATCGTGCAGGGTGTGGGTGCGGGCGTTGCGCCAGTGGCGGTCGAGGTTGTACTTGCCCGACACCGAACGGGTGCCGGCCAGTTCGAAGAGTTTGCTGGCGGCGAGCAAGGCACTCTCCGCCGACAGCACCTTGGCCTGGGCCACCACCAGGGAGGCCTGGGCGACGCTGTCTTCACCGGGCTGGGCCAGGGCCTGATCGACCGCCTCGGCGGCCTTGGCGAGGATCGCCTCGGTGCCGTGCACCCGCCATTCCAGGTCGCCGATGGCGGCAATGGTGAACGGGTCCTGCCAGCCATGGTCCAGGCCGCTGTCGATCCACGGCCGGGATTGCCGGGCATGGTGCTTGGCGTCTTCCAGGGCGGCGACGGCGATGCCGGTGTCCACCGCGGCCTGGATGATTTGCGAGATCGGGCCATCGGCGGTGGGCTGGTCGAAGGCCCGATGGGCCGGGATCACCGCGCTGCGCGGCACCCGCACCGCCTTGAGGCTGACCCCGCCGCTGGCGGTGGTGCGCTGGCCGAAGCCGTCCCAGCTGTCGATCACCGTGAGGCCAGGGTTGTCGCGCTCGATAAAGGCAATGTGCGCCTGGTTGTGTTCGTCCACCGCCACCGCCGGGACGATGTGGGCGAACAGCGCCCCGGTGCAGTAGAACTTCTCGCCGTCGATCTGCGCCTGTTCGCCGTCGAAACGGATCTGGGTTTCAAAGGCGCCGACGTGCTTGCTGCCGGCCTCGGAAAACGCATTGCCGAAGCGGTAGCCCTGCAACACCTTGGCGAAGTAATGGCGCTTCTGCTCTTCGCTGGCGGTCTGCAGCAGGATGTCCACCACCCCCAGGTGGTTCTGCGGCAACTGGCCGAGAGACGGGTCGGCGGCGGAAATGAGCTTGATGACTTCCACCAGGGTGGCGTAGGACACCCCGGCGCCGCCGTACTCTTTGGGGATGGTGATGCCCCACAGGCCGCTGGCGGAAAATTCGTCGAGCTCTGCCCGAGGCAGGCGCCGCTCGCGATCACGCAGCGCCGCCTCCACGGCAAAGCGCTGGGCCAGGGCCCGGGCCACGCTGATGGCTTGCGCATCGTTCTGGATGAGATGGGCACTGCGAGAGGGTTGGGCTGGGGCTGTCATGGGCCGACTCCGCTTCCTGAACATCAAGGTGAACACCCGTCGCGGGGTTCTTTCCAGGACAATTGCAGGAGTCGTGCCTAAATATAAAAACCTTTAATATCAGTAAGTTGCTTGATAATTCAGCTAAAAGACATCAACTGAAAACAGGCAAAATGTCCAACTGCTGTTGCTGGGCAAACAGCGCTTGCCGGGCCAAGGGGCGTCAGATCACCACGTTGCGCACGAAGCGCGTGGCCCGGGTGCCGTCGTTGCGGTAGCCGTGGGGCACGTGGCTGGCGAACATGAAGAAGTCACCGCATTCCAGGCGCCGTTCAGTGTCGCCGAAGAACACCGTCAGGCAGCCTTCGAAGACGTAGATCTGCTCGCTCCAGCCCTCGGCGTCGCACTCCGAGTGATAGACCTCGCCAGGCTCCAGCTGCCATTCCCAAAGCTCCACTTCACGGGTGGCCTCGGCCTTGGCCAGGAGCAGCGCCTTGCTGCCGGGGATAGCACCGGCCCAGGCCAGCTCGTTGATGCGGCTCGAATCCCGGGATTCCGGGGCCTGGATCAGGTCGCTGAAGGCCACGTCCAGGGCTTCGGCCACCCGGTCCAGGGTGCCGAGGCTGACGTTCTTCTCCCCCGCCTCTATCGCCACCAGCATCCGCCGGCTGACATTGGATTTTTCCGCCAGGGCGCTCTGGCTCAAGCCCGCGGCATTGCGCAGGCGGCGGACGTTGAGGCTGACATGTTGCAGGACCGAGGCCCGCTGGCCGTTTTCTTTGTGCACTATATTGCTCACTCCCGGGGCCTGCGCAGTATACTGCCCAACTTCCGGCGCATTGTGCGTCCCCCTCAGGTAGCACGCAAGGCCATGACAGCAACGCCCTCCCGCGGATTCCAGTTCAAGTTGAGCAAGGCCGAAGCCGTGCTGGTGCTGATCACCATGATCTGGGGCGGCACCTTCCTGCTGGTGCAGAACGCCATGAGCGTCAGCGGGCCGATGTTCTTCGTCGGCCTGCGCTTTGCCGCAGCGGCCTGCATGGTCGGTGCATTCTCACTGCGCCACTTGCGCGGCCTGACCCTGTTCGAACTGCGCGCCGGGGCCTTTATCGGTACCGCGATCATGCTCGGCTACGGTTTGCAGACCGTGGGCCTGCAAAGCATTCCCAGCAGCCAGTCGGCGTTCATCACCGCCCTTTATGTGCCCTTCGTGCCGTTGCTGCAATGGCTGTTCATGGGCAAGCGCCCGGGTTGCTGCCGAGTATCGGCATCATGCTGGCGTTCACCGGGCTGATGCTGCTGTCCGGGCCCAATGGCGCGTCCCTGGACTTCAGCCCCGGGGAGATCGCCACCCTGATCAGTACCGTGGCCATTGCCGCAGAGATCATCCTCATCAGCAGCTTCGGCGGGCGGGTGGATGTGCGCCGGGTCACCGTGGTGCAACTGGCGGTCACCTCGCTGCTGGCGTTCGCCATGGTGTGGCCGACCGGGGAAGCGCTGCCGGGGTTTTCCTGGCTGCTGCTGGCCAGCGCCCTGGGCCTGGGGGCTGCCAGCGCGGTGATCCAGCTGGCAATGAACTGGGCGCAGAAAAGCGTCTCGCCGACCCGCGCCACCCTGATCTATGCCGGCGAGCCGGTGTGGGCCGGGATTGTCGGGCGCATCGCCGGGGAGCGCCTGCCGGGGCTGGCGTTGCTGGGCGGCGCCTTGATCGTGCTGGCGGTGATCATCAGCGAATGGAAGCCCAAGGCAGAAGCCGGACAGCAGAGCGGCGAGGCGGTGGAGTCCTGAGCAACGGCCCGCTGCGGGGGGTGGCTTGCTGGTGAGGGAGCTCTTGAGGGCCCTTTCGCTGGCAAGCCAGCGCCTACGGCTGGCTGGGGTAGTGGTGGGGACTGTAGGAGCCGGCTTGCCGGCGAAGGTGCTCTTGCAGGCGCTCTCGCTGATAGGCCAGCGCCTACAGTGCGGGGTCCCCGGGGGCGTAGAGCCAGGTGGGGACGGTCAGGGAGCCCTTGTGCTTGGGCTCCAGCAGTACCCGGTCATTTTCAGGCTCGCCGTGATAGTAGAAGTAGGCGTGGTAGAGCGCATGCCCCTCGGCAAAGGCGCGGTCGAAATAGAGCACCGTGCCAGGCGGCAGCACATAGTTGCGCTCATCCCCCTGCGGGCCTTCGATGACCAGCGCCTGGCGGGTCTTGAGCATATCGGGGCGGTCCAGATAATGCTCCAGGCCAATGCCCGATGCCGCACCGAAGGCGGTGAACAGCACGGCGAACGCGCCCCGTCGAAACAGCCGGCCCAAGGCCGATCCTTTAATCATGTGCACCCTTGTCGATCCTTGTGGCGGCTTGAGCTGGGCAGGGCATTTGCCCCACAGCACCCGGTGAACGGGCGCATCAGGCATTTGTCTCCTACCTTTGAAAGCGTATGTAACATTTCTTAGGGGGCCCGGGCCGCGCATGGCGGTTGGTGATCCAGGGCCTGGCACGTATTATGCGTCATACTTTTCCGCAGATTAGAAGCCTATGTCCCTGATAGTTCTACTGCTTCTGCCATTCATCGGCAGCTGTCTGGCGGCCCTGTTGCCGCACAACGCACGTAACACCGAATCTCTGCTGGCCGGCCTGGTGGCACTCATTGGCACCATCCAGGTGGCTCTGCTGTACCCACAGATCGCCGATGGCGGGGTGATTCGCGAGGAGTATGCCTGGCTGCCGAGCCTGGGGCTGAACTTCGTGCTGCGCCTGGACGGCTTCGCCTGGCTGTTCTCGCTGCTGGTGCTGGGCATCGGCAGCCTGGTGGCGCTCTACGCGCGTTATTACATGTCGCCGCAAGATCCGGTGCCGCGTTTCTTCGCCTTCTTCCTGGCCTTCATGGGGGCCATGCTCGGCCTGGTGATTTCCGGCAACCTGATCCAGATCGTGTTCTTCTGGGAGCTCACCAGCCTCTTCTCCTTCCTGCTGATCGGCTACTGGCACCACCGCTCCGATGCCCGCCGCGGCGCCTACATGGCGTTGATGGTCACCGGTGCCGGGGGCTTGTGCCTGCTGGCCGGGGTCATGCTGCTCGGCCATGTGGTGGGCAGCTACGACCTGGACCAGGTACTGGCTGCCGGAGACAAGATACGCGCCCACGCACTCTACCCGATCCTGTTGCCCCTGATCCTGCTGGGCGCCCTGAGCAAGAGCGCGCAGTTCCCCTTCCATTTCTGGCTACCCCACGCCATGGCCGCACCGACCCCGGTCTCGGCCTACCTGCACTCGGCGACCATGGTCAAGGCCGGGGTGTTTCTCCTGGCCCGCCTGTGGCCGTCGTTGTCCGGCACTGAAGAATGGTTCTACATCGTCAGCGGCGCCGGGGCCTGCACCCTGGTGCTGGGCGCCTACTGCGCGATGTTCCAGAACGACCTCAAGGGCCTGCTGGCCTATTCCACCATCAGCCACCTGGGGCTGATCACCCTGCTGCTGGGCCTGAACAGCCCGCTGGCCGCGGTGGCGGCGGTGTTCCACATTCTCAACCACGCCACGTTCAAGGCCTCGCTGTTCATGGCGGCCGGGATCATCGACCACGAAAGCGGCAGCCGTGACATCCGCAAGCTCAACGGCCTGATCAAGCTGATGCCCTACACCGCGACCCTGGCCATGGTGGCCAGCGCCTCCATGGCCGGGGTGCCGCTGCTCAACGGCTTCCTGTCCAAGGAGATGTTCTTCGCCGAGACGGTGTTCATCAACTCCAGCGCCTGGGTGGAAATCGCCCTGCCGGTGATCGCTACCATCGCCGGGACCTTCAGCGTGGCCTACGCCCTGCGCTTCACGGTCGACGTGTTCTTCGGGGAGCCGGCCACCGACCTGCCGCACACGCCCCACGAGCCGCCGCGCTGGATGCGTGCCCCGGTTGAACTGCTGGTGTTCACCTGCCTGCTGGTGGGGATCTTCCCGGCGCAGATCATCGGCCCGCTGCTGGCCGCCGCGGCGCTGCCGGTGGTGGGCGGAACCCTGCCCGAGTACAGCCTGGCCATCTGGCACGGCCTCAATGCCCCGATGATCATGAGCCTGATCGCCATGTCCTGCGGCATCGTCCTCTACCTGCTGCTGCACAAACCGCTGGTGGCGGGCCGTTTCGCCTACCCGCCGGGCGTGGGCCGTCTCAACGGCAAGCTGTTGTTCGAGCGCAGCCTGGTGGGCATGACCCGCCTGGCCCGGCGCCTGGAACGCCGGTTGAGCACCAAGCGCCTGCAGACCCAGCTGTTCGTGCTGATCCTGGCGGCGGTGATCGCCGGGCTGATCCCCATGCTCTACAGCCAGCTGACCTGGGGCGACCGGCCGAAGATCCCCGGTTCCATCGTCTTCGTGACCTTCTGGCTGCTGGCCATCGCCTGCGCCCTGGGCGCCGCCTGGCAAGCCAAGTACCACCGTCTGGCCGCCCTGACCATGGTCAGCGTCTGCGGCCTGATGACCTGCGTGACCTTCGTCTGGTTCTCGGCGCCGGACCTGGCCCTGACCCAGCTGGTGGTGGAAGTGGTGACCACGGTGCTGATCCTCCTCGGCCTGCGCTGGCTGCCACGGCGGATCGAGGACGTCTCGCCCCTGCCCAGCAGCGTGCCCAAGGCGCGCATCCGCCGCCTGCGCGACCTGAGCCTGTCGGTGGCCGTGGGCCTGGGCATGGCAGTGCTGTCCTACGCCATGCTGACCCGCCCCACTCCCAACGACATTTCCTCGTTCTACCTCAGCCGCGCCCTGCCCGAAGGCGGCGGCACCAATGTGGTCAACGTGACCCTGGTGGACTTCCGCAGCTTCGACACCCTGGGCGAGATCACCGTGCTGGCGGCGGTGGCCCTGACCGTGTTCGCCCTGCTGCGCCGCTTCCGCCCGCCCAAGGAAAGCATGCAGTTGCCGGCGCAGCAGCGCCTGCTGGCCCCGGACGTGGTCACCGACCTGGTCAACCCGCGCCAGGCCAGCGACACCGCCCTGGGCTTCATGATGGTGCCGGCGGTGCTGGTGCGCCTGCTGCTGCCGATTGCCCTGGTGGTGTCCTTCTACCTGTTCATGCGCGGGCACAACCTGCCGGGTGGCGGTTTCGTCGCCGGGCTGGTGATGTCGGTGGCCTTCATCCTCCAGTACATGGTGGCGGGCACCCAGTGGGTCGAGGCGCAGATGAGCCTGCGGCCGCTGCGCTGGATGGGCACCGGGCTGCTGGTTGCCCTGGCCACCGGCCTCGGCGCCCTGGCCTGGGGCTACCCGTTCCTGACCACCCACACGCTGCATGTGGACCTGCCGCTGTTCGGTGATATCCACATCGCCAGCGCGCTGTTCTTCGACATCGGCGTGTACGCCGTGGTGGTGGGTGCGACCCTGCTGATCCTCACGGCCCTGGCGCACCAGTCGGTGCGGGCCCACAAGCCGGCCAGCCAGGCCAAATCCCTGACTCAGAACGGAGCCGCCTGATGGAAGAAGTCATCGCAATCGCCATTGGGGTCCTCGCCGCTTCCGGAGTCTGGCTGGTGCTGCGCCCGCGGACCTTCCAGGTGGTGATGGGCCTGTGCCTGCTGTCCTATGCGGTCAACCTGTTCATCTTCAGCATGGGCAGCCTGTTCATCGGCAAGGAGCCGATCGTCAAGGACGGGGTGCCCCAGGACCTGCTGCACTACACCGACCCGCTGCCCCAGGCGCTGGTGCTCACGGCCATCGTCATCAGCTTCGCCATGACCGCGCTGTTTCTGGTGGTGCTCCTGGCTTCCCGGGGCCTGACCGGCACCGACCACGTCGATGGCCGGGAGCCCAAGGAATGAATCCGTTGTCGCACCTGATCGTCGCCCCCATCCTCCTGCCGCTGCTGACCGCGGGCATCATGTTGCTGCTGGGGGAAAAGCATCGCCCGCTGAAAGCCCGGATCAACCTGCTCTCCACCCTGCTGGGCCTGTGCCTGGCGGGCTACCTGCTGTACTGGACCCAGGTCCAGGGCGCCACCGGCTCCTTCGGCGTGTACCTGCCCAGCAACTGGCAGGTGCCGTTCGGCATCGTGCTGGTGGTCGATCGCCTGTCGGCGCTGATGCTGGTGCTCACCGGTATCATCGGGGTCAGCGCGCTGCTGTTCGCCATGGCCCGCTGGGACGGCGCCGGGGCCAGTTTCCATGCCCTGTTCCAGATCCAGCTGATGGGCCTCTACGGGGCCTTCCTGACCGCCGACCTGTTCAACCTGTTCGTGTTCTTCGAGGTGCTGCTGGCGGCGTCCTACGGCCTGATGCTGCACGGCTCGGGGCGCGCGCGGGTGTCTTCGGGGCTGCACTACATCACCATCAACCTGCTGGCCTCGTCGCTGTTCCTGATCGGCACGGCGATGATCTACGGGGTCACCGGGACCCTGAACATGGCCGACCTGGCGATGAAGATCCCCCTGGTGCCGGAAGCCGACCGCGGCCTGCTGCACGCCGGTACGGCGATCCTGGCGATCGCCTTCCTGGCCAAGGCCGGGATGTGGCCACTGAACTTCTGGCTGGTGCCCGCCTACTCCTCGGCCAGCGCGCCGGTGGCGGCACTGTTCGCCATCATGACCAAAGTCGGTGTGTACACCGTACTGCGCCTGTGGACCCTGCTGTTCTCCGGGCAAGCCGGGGCCTCGGCCTATTTCGGCAGCCAGTGGCTGGTGTACGGCGGCATGGCGACGATCTTCTGCGCGGCCCTGGCGATTCTTCCGGCCCAGCGCCTGGAGCGCATGGCCAGCCTGAGCATCCTGGTGTCGGCCGGCATCCTGATCTCGGTGATCGGCTTCGCCCAGCCGGCCCTCACCGGCGCGGCGCTGTTCTACCTGTTCAGCTCGACCCTGGCGATGTGCGCGCTGTTTTTGCTGGCAGAACTGATCGAGCGTTCGCGCTCGGCCAACGAGATCCCCCTGGAGGATGAAGGCGAGATCCTGCCGCGGCCCATGGAGTCGCTGCACCCGCCACGGGGCAGCAACCTCGACGATGAACAGAAAGTGGTGGTCGGCCAGGTGATCCCCTGGACCATGGCCTTCCTCGGCCTGAGCTTCATCGCCTGCGCCTTGCTGATCATCGGCATGCCGCCGCTATCGGGCTTCATCGGCAAGCTCAACCTGATTGCCGCCCTGCTCAACCCCGAGGGCCTGGGGGCCAGCGAGGGCGCGCCGATCACCCCGGCGGCCTGGTGCTTCCTGGCGCTGTTGATCCTCTCGGGCCTGGCCTCGCTGATTGCCTTTGCCCGCCTGGGCGTGCAGCGCTTCTGGACCCCGGAGGAACGCCCTTCGCCGGTGCTGCGGCGCCTGGAGTGCCTGCCGATCGTGGCGCTGCTGGGGCTCTGCGTGCTGCTCAGCTTCAAGGCCGAGCCGTTGCTGCGCTTCAGCCAGGCCACCGCCGACAGCCTCAACCACCCGGAGCATTACGTGATGGCGGTGCTGGGCACCCGCACCGTGCTCAGCCCTGAATCCAAGACCGCAGCGGCAGTGGAGGTGCACCCATGAAGCGCCTGTTCCCCGCGCCATTCCTGTCCCTGGCACTGTGGCTGCTCTGGCTGGTGCTGAACCTGTCCCTCAGCCCGGGCAACCTGCTGCTGGGCGCCCTGCTGGGCTTTCTCGCGCCGCTGCTGATGCAGCCCCTGCGGCCCCTGCCGATCCGCATCCGCCGCCCGGGCACCATCCTGCGCCTGTTCCTGGTGGTGGGCCGCGACGTGCTGGTGTCCAACCTGCTGGTGGCCTGGGGCGTGCTCAACAACGGCCGGCGCCCGGTGCACTCGGCCTTCGTCAAGATCCCCCTGGACCTGCGGGACGCCAATGGCCTGGCGGCGCTGTCCACCATCACCACGGTGGTACCGGGCACGGTCTGGTCCGAGCTGTCCCTGGACCGCAGCCTGCTGTTGCTGCACGTCTTCGACCTGAAGGACGAGGCGCAATTCATCCAGCACTTCAAGGCCACGTACGAGCGCCCGCTGATGGAGATTTTCGAATGAGTGTCCTGCTGACCAACGCGATCTTGCTGAGTCTGTTCATTTTCTCCCTGGCCATGGTCCTGACCCTGGTGCGCCTGTTCAAGGGCCCCTCGGCCCAGGACCGGGTTCTGGCCCTGGACTACCTGTACATCCTGGCGATGCTGATGATGCTGGTGCTGGGCGTGCGCTACGCCAGTGACACCTACTTCGAGGCGGCGCTGCTGATCGCCCTGTTCGGCTTTGTCGGCTCCTTCGCCCTGGCCAAATTCCTTCTGCGTGGCGAGGTGATCGAATGAACAGCCTGGAACAATTGCCACTGTGGGTGGAAGTGCTGGTGGCCCTGCTGCTGGTGATCAGCAGTGTGTTTGCCCTGATCGGGGCCCTGGGCATCCTGCGCATGAAGAGCTACTTCCAGCGCATGCACCCGCCGGCCCTGGCCTCCACCATGGGCTCCTGGGCCGTGGCCCTGGCGTCGATCCTGTACTTTTCCGCGCTCAAGTCCGGGCCGGTGCTGCACGCCTGGCTGATCCCGGTGCTGATGTCCATCACCGTACCGGTGACCACCCTGCTGCTGGCGCGGGCCGCGCTGTTTCGCAAGCGCATGGCCGGCGACGATGTGCCGGCGGAAATCAGCAGCAAACGCAGCGAAACCGGCAACTGAGCACATCCGCTGCACCTAGGAGCCGGCTGCCGGCGACGAGGCCCGTGAGCCTTGCGGCGACTTCGAAAACGCCTTCGCTGGCAAGCCAGCTCCTGCACTGGCCAGCGCCGGCTGACTGCCCTCAGGCCCAGGCCAGCACCAGCAACCCGGCCCCCAGCACCACGCACAGGGGGGAATAGAACAGGGTGTCGAGGCGGGCGAATTTCGAATCCCGGACTTCCTTGAAAAAACCCACCAGCTCGGAGTCGCCGATGGCCCGGGCGAACATCAGCAAGGCAATGGCGCTGATCACCCACTGCAGAGACGGATGGGTCACGGTCGGCAGGTAGAGCCCGACCCTCAGGCACACCAGCATCGCCACCAGCAACAAAGCCACTGCCACCAGCATCGTGGCCAGGGCCGGCGGGCGGAACGCCGGCTGGGTCATGCCGGGCCCTGGCCCCGGCACTTCGGGGATCACTGCATCACTGCCACGCTTGCCACCCGCAGCCCAGTACAGATGGATCAGACTGATCAACAGGAAGCTGCCAGCCACCCCCTGTGCGAGCAGAAGATTCATGTTCAGACGTCCGTGCAGAAAATGTCGCTGAAGAATGGACTCGATTGACCGTTTTTGTAAGTACGTTCGTCGCCTTCGATGATAAAGTGCCGCCCCATGAAATTTGCCCGTTCCGATCGCTCGCTCGTTGCCTGGATGCTCTATTGCTGCGTCCTGTTCAACGTGTTCGCCTGCAGCATCGGCCACGGGCAGATGCTCGGCATGCAGCTCAACGGCATCGGCGGGCAGTTCTGCAGCGTCGACCCGGCCACCCAGGCGCCGCTGCAGAAACCGGCCGACCAGGGCTCCCTGCCCACTCTCTCCAAGGCCTTCGGTTGCCCGCTGTGCTCCACCGGCGGCATGGGCCCGGCCCTGAACTCCAGCCTGACCCTGGCCCTGCTGCCGCAGCCCCAGGCCCCGCCTGCGCGCACCCTGGCCAAGACCGACCTCCCCGCCCGCTCCACCTGGCCCGCGGCCCATCCCCGGGCACCGCCTCTCGCCTGATTCCTGCTCGTGCTCAACCTGCCCACTGCGCTGTCGCGCGGCGCGCGTTCGTGGGCCTTTTCCTAGCCAAGAATTCAGGATGCACCGATGAAACACCTTCCTTTGCTGGCGAGCCTGCTGGGCTGCCTGTCGATCAATGCCTGGGGCCAGCCGAGCCTCGAACTGGCCCCCACCACCATCGGCGCCGATGAGGCCGATGCCGAGCCGGGCCTGAACCTGGACCAGTCCAGCGGCATGGCCTCGCGCCTGGGCCTGAGCCTGCGCGAAACCCCGGCCTCGGTGGCCGTGGCCAGCCGCCAGGACCTGGAGCGAAGCGGCGCCCGCACCTTCCAGGAAGCGGCCAACGCCCTGCCCGGGGTCAACGCCAGTGCGCCGCCGGGGTTCGGCGGCTTCGTCTCCTACCGTGGTTTTACCAGCAGCCAGATCACCCAGATGTTCAACGGCATCAACGTCGCCACCGGCCTGGCCCGGCCCGTGGACGCCTGGATCTACGACCGGGTGGAACTGGTGGGCGGCCCCTCGTCGCTGATCAATGGCGCCGGCTCCGTGGGCGGTTCGCTGAACTACGTGACCAAGCTCGCGGACCGCCGCGAACAGGCTGCCGAAGGCCTGCTCGGCTACGGCAGCTACGACACCACGCAGACCGCTTTCGGGGTCAACCACGCCCTCAGCCCGGCCGGTGCCGAGGTGCAGCACTACGCGCGCTTGGACGTCAGCCACAACACCAGCAACGGCTACATCGACCGCCAGGAAAGGGATGCCTGGAGCCTGGCCTTCTCCCTGCTCAGCGACCTGACCCCGGACCTGTCCCACACCCTGGCGGTGGAATACCAGGATGAACACGAGGACAGCCCCTACTGGGGCACCCCGGTGCTCAATCCCAAGGCCGGTGAGCTGAAGATCGACAAGCACAACCGCTTCAACAACTACAACGTCGCCGATGGCCTGTATGAACAGCGCACTGTGTGGCTGCGCTCGATCATCGACTACCGGATCAACCCCAGCACCAGCCTGCGCAACACCCTCTACCACCTGGACAGCCAGCGCGACTATCGCAACCTGGAGACCTACCAGTACAACGCCGACAACAGCCGGGTGAACCGCTCGACCGCCTACCTGGTACGGCACCAGGGCCAGCAGGACGGCAACCAGTTCGAACTGCGCCACGACGATCAGCTGTTCGGCCTCGACACCACCTGGTCCGGGGGTTTTGAGTACAAGGTCAACAGCACCACCAACTCGCCCTGGAACGTGCCGGCCAGCAACAGCGTCGATCCCGGCAACTTCCAGCCGGGGGACTTCTATGACCTGAAGGGCACCCGCCAGGGCTGGGCCAAGGACAAGACCAACCAGGTCACCACCCGCGCCCTGTTCGTCGAGAACCGCCTGGCCCTGACCGACGAGCTGTCACTGCTCAGCGGCCTGCGCTACGACGCCATCGACCTGGACGTGACCAACCACCGGCTGATCACCGCCAGCAACCCGCGCCACCTCAAGCACAGCTGGGAACCGGTCACCGGGCGCCTGGGCCTGACCTGGCAGTTCCTGCCCAGCGCCAATGTCTACGTGCAGTACAGCACCGCCGCCGAGCAGCCCAGTGGCACTCAGAACTTCGAGGTGTCCACGGGCAAGCAATGGGAAGTGGGCAGCAAGTTCGACTACCTGCAAGGACGGGGTTCGGCGACCGTTGCCGCCTATCGCATCGAGCGCAAGGACTTTGCCGTCACCGATCCCCTGGACCCGGCCAACAGCATCCCGGTAGGCCAGCAGACCTCCAGGGGCATCGAGCTGGCCAGTTCCCTGCACATCACCCCCAAGCTACTGGCGCAAGCCAACTTCGCCTGGGTGGATGCCGAGTACGGCGAGTTCAACGAGAAGATCGCCAGCGGCGCGGTGGTCTCCCGCAAGGGCAACACGCCGACCAACGTACCGGACCGGCTGGCCAACCTGTGGCTGACCTATGACCTGTCGCCCAACTGGCAGACCGGGGTCGATGCGCGCTACGTGGCCTCGGTATACGCCGACAACGCCAACACTCTGCGGATGCCTGCCTACACCCTGTACGGCAGCTTCCTGCGCTACAAGGTCGACAGCCACACCACAGTGACCGGCCGGGTGCGCAACCTGACCAACGAGGTCTATGGCCAGTTCGCCCATGTGTCCCCGGCGTACTACCTGGGCCAGCCGCGAACCTTCGAGGTGGCGGTGCAGACCCGCTTCTGACCCCTGCCTTGCACCCGCCGGGCGCAAGGTTCAAGGGCCCATTCGCCGGCACGCCGGCGCCTACAAGGTGGCGGCGATCCTGTCCGCCACGTCCCGGGGCACCCAGGCGCGCCAGACGTCGGGGTGCTGCTTGAGGAAGGCCCGGGCCGCGTCCCGCGGGGCGCTGTGGTTCTCGCTCATCTGCGCCAGGGCGCGGTTCAGGGGCTCGATGGGCAGGTCGACCTTGGCGAAGAACTGCGCCAGTTGCGGGTACTGCTTCTGGAATGGCGTGGACACCCCGATCGACAACCTGGAGGCCAGGGAACGGGTTGGCCGGGGGTTGGGGTTGGCGGCGTCGGTCAGGGTCTTCCAGGCTTCGGCGTCAAAGGGCGGTTCTTGCAGTTGCACCAGCTTGAAGCGCCCGAGCAGCGGCGTGGGCGACCAGTAATAGAACAGGATCGGCTTGCCGCGACGGATCGCCGAGCTGATCTCCGCATCCAGGGCCGCTCCGGAACCGCTGCGAAAATTCACGTAGCTGTCCTGCAGGCCATAGGCCTTGAGCTTCTGCTGGTTGACGATCTCCGAGGTCCAGCCGATCGGGCTGTTGAGGAAACGCCCCTTGTCCGGGCTCTCCGGGTCCTTGAACACGTCCTTGTAGCGGGCCAGGTCGGTCACGCTGCGCAGCTCCGGCGCCAGGGGCTTTATACCCTTGGCCGGGTCGCCCTTGATCACGTATTCCGGCACCCACCAGCCTTCGGTGGCGCCCTTGACCGTATCCCCCAGGGCCTGCACCTTGCCTTCGGCCTCGGCCTTGACCCACACCGGGCTGCGCCCCGCCCACTCTTCGCCGATCACCTGGATGTCGTTGTTGGCCAGGGCCGTTTCCAGGGTGATGGTGGTGCCGGGCAAGGTGTCGGTGGGCAAGCCATAGCCCTGCTCCACCATGATCCGCAGGATCTCGGTGATCAGGCTGCCGCTTTCCCAGTTCAGGTCGGCGAAATGAATCGGTTGCGGCGCCGCCACAACCGGCTGCGCCGTACTCAGGGCGGCAAGGCTCAACAGGCTGCTGGCCAGCAGCGCGCGGATTCCTTTCATCGGGGTACACCTCTTGGGTCAGGACCTGGGCTACGGGGGCAGGCAGCGCCTAAGCGCACGGCCCCCAAAGCATTAAGTCAACTGACTGTAGTAGAGGTTCAGTAGTTTCAACCCCAGGCCATTCCCGGATGGCCGCTCAAGAGGCCGGAGGCTCCTGCAACCGCTGCAACTCGCGGCGCACCATGCTGGCGTAGGCCGCGGGGCGCAGGTTGTACAGCTGGGCGGCGACCCAGTTCAGCCAGGCGCCCTGGAGCACGGTCTTCTGCGCGAACAGGCGCTGGGCTTCAGCGCTCGCGGCCTGTTGATGCTCATGGTGAAACGCGGCGCGGCCCTGGCTCATCACTCGCTGGCCTTGAAGCTCACCAGTTCGCCCTTGCGCCATTTGGCGGCCTTGGCGGTCACCGCCTTGAGGGTCTTGGTCAGGCCTTCCTGCAACTGCTCGTTGGCGGCAAACACGGTCACCACCGAATGGCCTTCCTTGAACAGGATGCCCTGCCCCAGGGGGCTGCTGACAAAGGCGTAGTCGCCCAGGCCGTAGACCGTCAGCTTGATCTCGCGAAAGCGGATCTCCATCTTGCCGCCTTCACGGCTGGGCAGCACGGCGGCGCGAAAATGATCGCCGACCTTGAGTTCAAGGCGCGGCTTGTCGTCCACCACCAGGGCCGTCTCGGTGTCGATCTCGGCGACGTAGATGCCTTCGGCGGACTGTTCGGTGAGGTAGACAAAACGAGATTGGAACTGCTTGACCAGCTTTGCGCGCAAATCACCCAACACGAACAATGCATGCATTTCAAGATTACTTACTGCCAAGGAACACTCCCCGATACTCAAAATGATGTCGCCCGGAAAAAAACGGACGGCACGAAAAAACCGCCATGACGGCGTAGTCACCCCAATCGGTTACCCAATACACACAAGTGCAGCTGGCACTCCTGGCCACGACGCTGGCGGCGGCACTGAGCAAGGGGCATTTCGCCGATGCATCAGGCACATGTCGAAGGCGTGAGGAGTGAGCTCTGACCCGCAAAGCGTGGCGGCGCGTCGTCGGGGGTGGGTGCTGGAACAGGCCTGCTGGCCGGATGCACCCGGGTCACGATTCCCCCGGTCGGCAGCCACTTCGGGTTGCAGAGGCAATTCTAGAGCAACTTTGTGCATTTCGACTATTTAAAGCGCACACCGGCTTCGCGCGCCCCCACTTCAGCAAAAGCCGGAGTTGACGCGCAGCCGGTAATATTACCCAGCAACAGAAGCAGGAAGTTTCAGATTAGATCATCAGAATAATCGCCACCTAGAATCCAAATGATATAACTCAGCCCGCCATCACCCAACAACTGCCATACTCCGCCATTGATTGAATGCCCCCCTCTTGGGGGGCGTTCAAGCACTCACTCATCTCCAAGGGAAGGCTAGAAGTGACCGAACTAGATATTGGCGAGTTTTTCATTCGTGGCGAGTGCAGAGAAGTCGAAGGCGAGTTCCAGGCCGTGATTGCCATGCGCGCCAAACCCCCACTGACCCAGGTCACCTTCCACCAGGTGGAACGCGATCGCTGGTTCAAGACCTCGGAAGACGCTGCCGCGGCAGCCAGAGCGTCGGCCAAGGCCCTCAAGCAGGCCATCGACCAGGGCGCCCTGAACGCCTGACAGACAGCGCCAGTCAAGGATCCGACAGCGCGACCGATACAAAGGCGAGATCCGTTTAAGAGCATCATGATGATCGACTTCAAACCCCCATCTCGCCTGGCCGACTTCCTCAAGCCGGATCCAAGCACTGCGGTACTGGAAGCCTCGGACGATGGCGAGACCCTGGTCCTGAGCCGCTCCAGCGCGCAAACCCCGGAAGAGGCGCTGTTGCTGGCGAAGAAGAAACGCATCCGCCAACTGAAAAAGCAGATCGAGCTGCTGCAACAGAAACTGCAGCGGGCCAAGGCCCGCCTGGCCACAGTCAAGGAAGCCAGTTCCGGCTCCGACACCGGCCGGGCCATGGCCCTGTCGTCCGCCCGGGCCCAGGTCATGGCCTACAGCACTGCCCTGTCCATGGCCCAGACGGCGTTGTTCCAGGCCGAGAGCGGCACCCTGGCCTGAACCCTTGGATCGAACTTGCGCGCCTGCCATGCCTCAGATGCACTGAGGCAGCGCCGGTGCTGCCCGTCACCCAAGGAGATCACCATGGAAGCGCCCACCCATAACCTCGAAGGGCTGTTCGACCAGTTGGGCCTGGATTCCAGCCCCGCCGCCATCGATGGTTTCATCGCCCGGCACTCGCCCCTGGACGAAGACCTGAAAATGATCGACGCCCCCTTCTGGACGCCCCAGCAAGCGGCCTTTCTCAAACAGCAACTGCGCGAAGACGCCGACTGGGCGCCCGTGGTGGACGAGCTCAACCTGCGCCTGCACCAGGCCGGTTAAGCCGAATGCCGCAGGTGCCGGCCGCCGGGCAGCAGCACCTGCAGCTGCTGCTGCCAGGCCAGCCGGCACTCCTCGGCCTCGGCGCGGCTGGCAAAGGCCGTGCCGCGCTGCTCGCCATTGACCAGAACCACCCAGCACGCACGACGGCCCTGGGCCCGCAGGCTGGCTGGCACACCGCTGCCAATCATCACCGCTACATCGACTTTGCTGTACATGGAGCTACCTCCAGAAAATTAGTTAGCTGCCTAACGATGTTGGCATACTAACTAACTTGCCGGCCCCTGGAACAGCCTGTTCCTGCATTGCAGCATTACCGATAGCGTAACAATGGAGGCCTCAGCCCTTGCCCGAGCCTGGCGCCTGCTCGGGTTTGTAACCCAGGCGCAGCCCGCCCCAGTGCCGGCCGCGGACCATGATTGGCACCGAAAGGTCATGCATCAGCTCGCCGGTATCCCGGGTATAGGTCTGCAGAAGCAGCGGTTGCTGGTGGCTGCCACAACGGATCCCCGTGCGGTCGGCGAACTTGCGCTTGCTGCGGTTATGCAGGTTGTCCACCTCGGGGTCGCCGGTCAGCGGCTGGGAAAAAACCTTGTTGTGGGTCGGCACGTAGCCTTCCTGGGTACAGGCGATGGCGAACACCAGGCCATCGTGGCGCGGCAGCAGGGATTCCTGGATCGGCGGCAGCACCTGATCGGTGTAGCGGTCGAAGCGGGTCTGGTATTTGGCCGGGTCGGTGTTGGCGATCAACTGGTAGTGACGATCGAACAGATCGTCGAGGCTGATGCGGTTCTGCTCCAGGTCGGCCTCGAACTGCTCGGCAATGCGCCGCGCGCCTTCGCGGGCCAGGTCGTAGATGCGCTGGTGATAGTCATCCAGGCCCACCGCCGCCAGGCGTTCGCTGATGGTTTCCGCCTGCCCTTCCATCTGCACCGCGGCCTGCGCCAGGCTGCGGGTCTGCTGGTCGCTGACCGCCAGGTCGCTGCGCATCTGCTCCACGGCATGAAACAGGCTGTCCAGTTGCTCGCGGTTGGTCTCGGCGCCCCGGGCGATCTCGCTGACCTGCCCTTCCACCCCGGCCGCCAGGCGCGCGATGTTGTCCAGGTGACGACCGGTGTGCTCCACCTGCTCGACCCCCAGGTTGAGGTCGTCGGCCAGCTGGCGGATCTGCTCCACCACGTCGCTGGTGCGCTGCTGGATATCCGCCACCATCACCCCGACCTCGTCGGTGGCCGCGGCGGTGCGCCCGGCCAGCCCGCGCACCTCATCGGCCACCACCGCGAAACCGCGCCCGTGCTCCCCGGCCCGGGCTGCCTCGATGGCCGCATTCAGCGCCAGCAGGTTGGTCTGGCTGGCGATGGACTGGATCACCAGGGTCACCCGCTGGATCTCCTCGCTGCGCTGGCTCAGGGCCTCGATCAGCTCACGGCTGCCATTGGCGCGCTGGCTGAGCAGGTGCATGCGGCTGATGGATTCCCCCAGCACCGTGCGCCCTTCGGCGCTGCTGGCGTGGGCCTCGCTGGCGGCGCCCAGGGCCTGCTGGCTGAGTTGGGAGGTGACCTGCTCGGTCTTGATCATCACTTCGGCGTTGCCGACGATGCGCGCGGCGGCGTCGAGCTGGGATTGCAGCTTGCCTGCCAGCTGGGTCACCGAGTAGGCCACGCCCGCCGCGGACAGTGCGTTATGGGTGGTGCCGTAGGACAGGTCGCGGGTCAGCGCCGACAACTGATCGTCAGCCGTCGCGTTCGCCACCAGGGGCCGCCCGCGCCCGCGCAACCGCGGCAGCCAGATCACCAGCACCGCCACGGGCAGGCACAGGTACAGCGACCAGCCGCCCAGGGCCTGGCCGGCGAACAGCGCCATCAGCGCCGCGCTCTGCAAGGACGGCGTCCACCAGCGGGCGGCGGTTTCGGGTGTTGCCAGCGGCTGCGCGACCGGCGCCGCTAGAGATCCATCTCTTGACATCTGTGTCACCCCACATCGTTCTAATTGTTTGCGGCATTAGACGCCACTAGAGGGCCATTATCCATGGTCCCTTAGTCGCGGGTTTGCAGCAGATCAAGAGAATGTGCGGGCGGGCACTGCCCGAAAAAACAGAGCCCCCGCTGTGGCGGGGGCTGGCGATCAGGCTTGACGCTGATGCTTGTCGATCTGCTCGTGGCGCTCTTGGGCCTCGATGCAGTACTTGGTGGTGGGGCTGATCAGCAGGCGCTTGAGGCCGATCGGCTCGCCGCTGTCGTCGCACCAGCCGAAGCTGTCGTCGCTGATCCGGCCCAGGGCCTGTTCCAGTTGCGGCAGCATGCGCTGGTCGCGATCAATGGCGTTGACCAACCAGGTGCGCTCTTCTTCGACGGAAGCGGCGTCGGCCGGGTCAGCCGGGGTGTCCAGGCTTTCAATGGCGATCCGGTTCTGTTCGATGCGCTCGTGGGTTTCCACCTTCATGGCTTGCAACAGGTCGCTGAAAAAAGCGTGCTGCTCGGCATTCATGTAGTCATCCGCCGGCATGGCCAGCAACTTTTCCTTGGTCATTGATTTCTCTATAAAAAATACGTGCATTAAGGCGAATTCAAACTGTTTCCGGTTGACCCGTCAGGTCATCAGAAAGGCGCCATACCTTCCAAGCGCCACCCGGCACTCAATTTACGAGGGGCGGCAGTCTAAGGCCGGTTTGAGGGCGCAGCAACTGAAATGACAGCGAATCTGTCCGACAAACCGCACAAAGCCCGCAAATGCGGGCTTTGGTGGCGTTTATTGGAGTGCGTTTATAACAAAAAATTCCATAGCCATGGGTCTTTTAGAAGACAAACGGCAGTGCCGGACGGCGGATTCTGGCCGTTTTCAACGATTTCCAGGGGCACCGGCCGGCGCCTCTCCCCTGCTCAGCGCTTGAGCTTGCGCTTGTTGCGGTACTGGTCGATGACCACCGCCACCACGATGATCAGGCCCTTGATGATGTCCTGGATGTAGGCATCGACCCCGACAAAGGTGAAGCCACTGGCCATGACCCCGAGGATCAGCGCGCCGATCACGGTGCCGGTGATGCGCCCCACCCCGCCGGCCAGGCTGGTGCCGCCGATCACTGCCGCGGCAATCGCGTCCAGCTCGTAGGACATGCCCATCCCCGCCTGCCCGGTGGCGGCCCGCGCCGAGGCCACCACCCCGGCCAGCCCCGCCAGCAGCCCGGCAATGCTGTAGACAATCACCAGGTGGCGCTTGACGTTGATCCCCGAAGTCCGCGCCGCCTGCATGTTGCCGCCGATGGCATAGGTGTACTTGCCGTACTTGGTGTAGCGCAGGGCGATATGAAAGATCAGCGCCACCACCAGGAAGATCACCACCGGCATCGCCCCGTGGCCGATGGCGGTGTAGGAATCGGAGAGCATGCTCACCGGCTGGCCCTGGGTGTAGTAACGCGCCAGCCCCCGGGCCGAGACCATCATCCCCAGGGTGGCAATAAAGGGAGGAATGCCGGTCAGGGCAATCACACTGCCGTTGATCGCCCCCGCCAGGAGGCCGACCCCGAGCCCGGCGAGCACCGGGATCCACACCGGCAGGTCGGTCAGCGAGGGAAACACCGCCCGGGTGAAGTCCGAGGTCTGGGCCAGGCTGGCGGCAATCATCGCCGACAGGGCCAGCACCGAACCGGAAGACAGGTCGATGCCGGTGGTGATGATCACCTGGGTCACGCCGATGGCCAGCAGGCCGATCACCGAGACCTGGAGAATCATCAGCACCAGGCGCTGGGAATTGAGCAGGAAACTCTGGTCGCGGACGATCCAGCCAAACAGCTCGAACACCAGGCCGATACCGATCAGCACCAGGAAGATGCTCAGCTCGGTGGGCAGTCGTCGCCGGGGCTTGACTGCCACCGCCGCGGGTTTGTTGTCGATTATCGCGTTCATTGCCAGCCACCACCCTTGGGTTGAATGTCGTCTAGTTCAGGCCCGAAGCCAGTTGCATGACCCGTTCCTGGGTCGCCTCGTTGCGGTCCAGGGTGCCCATCAGTTGCCCTTCGTGCATGACCATGACCCGGTCGCTCATGCCCAGCACCTCGGGCAGTTCCGAGGAAATCATGATCACCGCCATGCCCTCACCGGCCAGACTGGCGATCAGGCGGTAGATCTCAGCCTTGGCTCCCACGTCAATGCCCCGGGTCGGCTCGTCGAGAATCAGGATCCGCGGCTGGGTCATCAGCCAGCGCGCCAGCAGGGCCTTCTGCTGATTGCCCCCGGACAGGGTGTCGATGCATTGCTCCAGGGACGGGGTCTTGACCCGCAGCTTCCTGCACATGTCCTCGCACAAGGCGCGCAAGGCCTTCTGCTGGACAAAACCGCCGCCGGCGTAGTGCGGCAGTACCGCCACTTCCATGTTTTCCAGGACCGACAGGCAGGGGAACAAGCCACTGAGCTTGCGATCCTCGGTCAGCAGGGCAAGGCCCTTCTCGATCGCCCGGTGCGGGTCGCCGATGCGCAGGGGCTGGCCGTCGAGGACAATCTCGCCGCCATCGCTTGGGGTGATGCCGAACAGGGTTTCGGCGACATTGGTTCGCCCCGAGCCCATCAGCCCGGCAATGCCGAGGATCTCCCCGGCATGCAGATCGAAGGACACGCCCTTGAACACCCCGTCCAGGCGCAAGTCGCGGACCTTGAGCAGCAGCTCGCCGATAGGCTTCTCGCGCTGGGGAAACAGCTGGCTCAGCTCGCGCCCCACCATCATCGAGATCAGGCTGTCGCCGTCCAGGCTGTCGGCCCGTTGCAGGCCGATGTAGGCGCCATCGCGAAACACCGCCACTTCATCGGCAATGGCGAACACTTCGTTCATCTTGTGGGTGATATAGACGATGCCCTTACCCTGGGCCTTGAGGTCGGCAATGATCGAGAACAGGTGCGCCACCTCCTTGTCGGTGATGGCCGAGGTCGGCTCGTCCATGATCAGCACGTCGGAGTCATAGGACACGGCCTTGGCGATCTCCACCATCTGGCGCTCGGCGATGCTCAGGTTGCCCACCTGCTCCTCGGGGTCCAGTTCGATGCGCAGGCGCGCCAGCAAGGCGGCGGTGCAGCGGTGCATTTCCCGGTGGTCGATCAGGCCCAGGCGGTTCTGTTGCTCGCGGCCGATCCAGATGTTCTCGGCGATGCTCATGTGCGGCATCAGGTTGAGTTCCTGGTGGATCATGGCGATCCCCGCCTGCAGCGCCGCCAGCGGCGTGGCGAAGGTCACCGGCCGGCCCTTGAGGCGCAGTTCGCCGGAGTCGGGCTGATAGATGCCCGCGATGATCTTCATCAGGGTCGACTTGCCGGCACCGTTTTCGCCCATCAGCGCCAGGACCGTGCCGGGGCGTACCCGCAGTTGCACGTTGGCCAGGGCCACCACCCCGGGAAAGCCCTTGCTGACATTCAGCACTTCCAGCAGGTAGGGCTCCTGGGGCGCCACGGCCGGGCTCAGGGAGTGCAGGCTCGAAGCAGTAGCACAAGCGTTCATGATCAGCTACTCCAGCGGCCGGGCAGCCAGCGCCGCCCGACCCGCGTGTGATTGAAGGGCCGGCGCCTACTTGAACTGGGCGACCGTTTCCGGGGTGATCAGGCGGTAGGGAATCCACACCGCGGCGTCCACCGGCTGCTTGTTGGCCATCTTCACCGCGGTTTCCACCGAGCCGTCGGCCTGGCCCTTGGCGTCCTGGAACACCGACACCGCCAGCTCGCCGCGCTGCACCGCGCGCAGCCCGTCGGGGGTGCCGTCGACCCCGGCGATCAGCACGCTGCCCTTGGCCACCCCGGCCTGGTTCAGGGCCATGGCCGCACCGATGGCCATCTCGTCGTTGTTGGCCACCACCGCATTGAACTCGCGGCCCTGGGTCAGCCAGTCGTTGACCAGGGTCATGCCCTTGTCCCGCAGCCAGACGCCTGTCTGTTCCTGGTCGACCTTGATCCCGGGGTACCGGGCCAGCACCTCCTTGACCCCCTTGGTGCGATTGGTGGTGGAGTTGTTCGCCAGGTCGCCGAGAAGGATCACGATGCTGCCCTTGCCGCCCATTTTCTCGGCCAGGTACTGCATCTGCATCTTGCCTGCCTCCAGGTCGTCGGAGGCCACGGTGACCACGCCCTTGGGCAGGTTCAGGTCGTCCGGGCGACGGTTGACGTAGACCAGGGGAATCCCGGCCTTGACCGCCGCCTCGGTGATCTTGCGAGTGGCGGCGGTATCCACCGGGTTGACCACGATGGCGTCCACCTTCTGGCTGATGAAGCTTTCCACCTGGCTCAGTTGCTTGACCACATCACTGCGGGCGTCCTCGAACTGCAACTGCACGCCTTCGGGCATGGACCTGGCCTTCTGGTCCATGGACTCGCGCAGGTAGGTCAGCCAGGTGTCGTCGAACTGCGACATGCTCACGCCGATGCGCACCTGGGCCAGCGCCGCGCCACTGAACAGCATCAGCGACAGGGCAAGACACGCCACTCGGTTCTGAATGTTCATTAAGAGTCGTTCTCCACATGCTTGTTGGTGGGTGGCCGTGCTCAGGCCGGCGAATACAGAACCGGGGCCCCGGGCATGCAGCCCAGCAGCGCGCCCTGGTGTTCGACACACAGGCCGCTGAGCAGGGTCAATAAACGAGAGGACCAGGGAGTGACGGGCAGATCGCGGGAGGCGGCGCCCCGGGTACGGGACAGCCATTGCAGAGCAGAGCGGAAGGTTTTCATCGACGGCACCTGTTTGTTCTTGTTGGTGGGTTCTCCAGGGCTCAAGCGGGGCTTGAAGGCCATGGGAACCTTGTAGGGTCGGCTACCTGGAAACGACTTTATTGGAAAATAATTTCTATATCAACTCATTTTAGAATTTTACTGCAATTGCATTTCCAGCAGCCCGATCCCTCGCTTCCCGCAGGAGACGGCTTGCCGGCGAAGGGGCCCGCACGCCTTGCAGCGCCCTGGAAAACACCTTCGCTGGCAAGCCGGCGCCTACAGAAATCCCGGGGTTCAGGCGTAGAGCGCCGGGCGCTGGGGCAGGCTGATGGGGACGATCGCCCCGCTCTGCTGGGCCTTGATGCAGGCGTCGGCCGCCACCGCCGCGGCCAAGCCGTCCCAAGCCGAGGGCCCACCCACCCGGCCAGCGCGCACGCCATCGACAAAGGCCTGCAGCTCGACGTCATAGGCGGCGATGAAGCGCTCCTTCCAGTCCATCAGGATCGCGCTGGACAGGCTGGCCGCGCTGCGCAGCTGGACCTGGGGCGGCTCCGGCAGGCGGGCGATGCCGCTCTCACCCACCACTTCGCACTGGATGTCGTAGCCGTACTGGCAGTTGACGAAGATCTCCACGTCAATCCGCGTGCCCCGGGCGGTTTCCAGCAGCACGATCTGCGGGTCGCGCAGTTGAGCGTGGGCCTTGCCGGTCTTGCGCGGGAACAGCACCTGCACCGACACATAGTCGTCCGCCAGCAGCCAGCGCAGCACATCCAGCTCGTGGATCAGGGTGTCGGTGATGGCCATGTCGGTCTTGTAGTTCTCCCCCACCCGCGGGTTGCGGTGAGCGCAGTGCAGCATCAGCGGCTCACCGATGCGCCCACTGTCCAGCACCGCCTTGAGCGCCTGGTAGCCGGCGTCGTAGGGGCGCATGAACCCCACCTGCACCAGGCGCCGGCCGTGGGCAATCTCGGCCTCGACGATGCGCCGGCAGCCGGCGGCGGTCACCGCCAGGGGCTTTTCGCAGAACACCGGCTTGCCGGCGGCGATGGCCGCCAGCACGAACTCTTCGTGGCTCGGGCCCCAGGACGTCACCAGCAGCGCCTGGACCTCCGGCGCCTGGATCAGGGCATGGCCGTCGGGGTAGACCTCGGCCTCAAGCGTGAGCCCGGCCAGCACCCGGGCCGCCTGCTGCGGGTCGATGTCGGTCACCGCCACCACCCGGCAGCCCTGCAGGGTCTGGCTGCAACGCCGAATGTGATCCTGACCTATGGCACCAGTGCCGATAACGCCTAGCTGCAAAGACATGGGTGTACTCCTGTGGTTGTTCGGTTAGGGAGCTTCAGTACTGGCGCGCCTTGGCCAACTGCTGATCGATGGCGGCGGCCGCGGCGGCCACCCTCTCACTGCCGCTGACCTCGGCCACCGCCACATGCCACCAGGACAGGTAGCCGTGGAGCATGGTCTTGGGCAGCACCTTGATATCGATCAGGGTCGAGACCCGCTGCAGCCGGGCGTCCGCCAGGGCGGCGTGGAGCTGCTCCAGGTTCCTCACCTTGTAGGTCTTGCAGCCGTAGGCCGCGGCGCTCATGGCGTAGTCCACCGGGATCAGGCCGCCGTCGAGCTGGTCGCTGTCTGGGTTGCGGTAGCGGAACTCGGTGGCGAAGCTGTCCAGGCCCTGGCCCAGTTGCAGGTTGTTGATGCAGCCGAAGGCCATGTTGTCCAGCAGCACCACGTTGATCTTGCGTTGCTCCTGGATCGAGGTCAGCAGTTCCGAATGCAGCATCAGGTAGGAACCGTCGCCCACCAGGGCATAGACCTCGCGCTCGGGGGCGGCGAGCTTGACCCCCAGGGCCGCGGCAATTTCATAACCCATGCACGAATAGCCATATTCCACGTGGTAGGTGTTGAGCCCCTTGCTGCGCCAGCTGCGTTGCAGGTCCCCGGGCAAGCTGCCGGCAGCGGCGACAATCACCGCATCGTCGGCCAGGCTCTGGTTGAGCATCCCCAGCACCTGGCTCTGGGTCAGGCAGGAGCCGGTCAGCTCGATGAACTCGCGCAGCACCGCCGGGTCCAGCGCGTCGTTGACCTCCGGCACAAAATCCTCACCCTGATAATGCACGCCGTGGACCCGCTCCAGCTCGGCATCCAGCTGCGCCCTGGCCTCGGCCACCCGAGTGCCCCAGCCGGCGCGGTAGGCGCTGCCGGCCAGGGCCTCGCCCAGTGCATGCAAGCCGGCCCGGGCATCGGCCAGCAGTTGCACGCCATCGAGCTTCATGGCATCGCCGGAGTTGATATTGAGGTTGAGAAACTGCACCTGGGGGTGCTGGAACAGCCACTTGGACGATGTGGTGAAATCGCTGTAGCGGGTGCCGACGCCAATGATCAGGTCGGCCTCCCGGGCCAGCAGGTTGGCCGCCAGGCAGCCGGTTTCACCGATGCCGCCCACGTTCAATGGATGGCTGGACAGCAGCGCGCTCTTGCCGGCCTGAGTCTCGGCCACCGGGATCGCGAAGCGCTCGGCGAAGGCCTGCAGGGCCTGGTTGGCCGCGGCGTACTTGACCCCGCCACCGCAGATCAGCAACGGCTTGCGCTTGCCCCGCAGCAGCGCCACGGCGTCCGCCAGCATCGCTTCGGTGGGGGGCCGCCGGTCGATGCGATGCACCCGTCGGGCGAAGAAGCTCAGCGGGTAATCGTAGGCCTCGGCCTGCACATCCTGGGGCAGCGCCAGGGTCACCGCGCCGGTCTGGGCAGGGTCGGCCAGCACCCGCATCGCCTGCAGCGCCGCGCTCATCAACTGCTCCGGGCGGTTGATCCGGTCCCAGTATTTGCTCACCGCCTTGAAGGCATCGTTGGTGCTGATGCCCAGGTCATGGAACTGCTCGATCTGTTGCAGCACCGGGTCCGGCTGGCGGCTGGCGAACACGTCGCCGGGCAACAGCAGCAAGGGAATGCGGTTGGCCGTGGCGGTGGCCGCGGCGGTCAGCATATTGGCCGCGCCGGGGCCCACCGAAGCGGTGCAGGCATAGACCTTGCGCCGCAGGTGCTGCTTGGCAAACCCGATGGCGGCATGGGCCATGCCCTGCTCGTTGCGGCCCTGGTGCACCCGCAATTGGCCCGGGTCCTGCTGCAGCGCCTGGCCGATGCCCAGCACATTGCCGTGGCCGAAGATCGTAAAGACCCCGGCAACGAACCGGCTCTGCTGCCCGTCCACCTCGACGTACTGGTTATCGAGGAATTTCACCAGGGCCTGGGCCATGGTCAGTCGAATCGTGCTCATCTGTGTTCCTTCAATGGCCATACAGCACTCTCACTGTTCTTTGTGCAGAAGCCGGCTTGCCGGCGCCTACAAGGGGGTCAGGCCAGGGCCTGGCGCAGGTGCTGGATACTGCGCTCCAGAGCCTGCTGCAGGTCCGGTCGATCGTGAACGCTCGCGGCAAAGGGCTCGAAGGACAGGTAGCCGCGGTAACCGCCCGCCAGCAACGCGGCGATCTGCGTCGTGGTGCCCAGCCGGTCCGCCGCGCCCACCAGCACCCGATGACCGTCCCGCAGCGTTGCCAGAGGCAGTGGCGGGCCCTCGACACCGGAGAGATGCACCAGCCCGGTGAGCTCGGCGAACAGCTGGGGTTCGCCGGCCAGTGTGTGGTGGAAGGTATCGTGCACCAGGCTCAGCACATCCAGCGCGCCAACGGCGCGGATCGCGTCCACGGCGCTGCGCTTGTCACGCAGGGCGCACTCGGCAAACCCCAGGGGTTCGACAAAACCGCGCAGGCCATGCTGGCGAAGAACCTCCGCGATCCGGGTCAGGGCGGCCGCCAGCCCCTGGGCCCGCTGGCCCGCGCTGCGCCGGTCGCCGGGGTCGTTCAGCGGGCACAACACCAGGCCCTCGGCACCGCAGGCGCGGGCATAACCGGCCAGGCGCAGCAACTGCTGGCGGCGCTGTTCATCCCACAGGTCGAAGGGGTACAGGGCATTGATCGACAGCAGCCGGATGCCACGCTGCTCACACAGCTCGCGGACCTGCTCGGGGGGCGTGCCATCCTCGATCTCCACACCCTTGAGGTCATTGCGCAGCTCCACTGCATCGATCTTCAAGGCCAGTGCCAGGTCAAGAAAATCCGCCAGAGGCAGGTGCGGTGCGACCATTCGGTTCAAGGCAAAACGCAAAGGCTGAGTCATGTTCCAACTCCCCGAAAATCGGCAAAGGTGCGTCGTTCACAGATCCAGCAGCCAGCTGTGCCGGGGGTCGTTATGGAACTGCCAGACCCGCTTCGGCCCAGCCATCACGTTCAGGTAATAGGACTCGTAGCCATAGGGCACGCTGACCGGGTGGTAGCCCCTGGGCACTACCACCAGGTCGTGGTGCTCCACCGCCATGGCCTCGTCCAGGCTGCGGTCGTCGGTGTAGACCCGCTGGAAGACAAAGCCCTGGGGCGGGTTGAGCTGGTGGTAATAGGTCTCTTCCAGAAAGCTCTGGTGCGGCAGGTCGTCGGTGTCGTGCTTGTGCGGCGGGTAGCTGGAGGAATGCCCGGACGGCGTGCGCACCTCCACTACCAGCAGGGAATGGGCCGGCTCGCTGTCGGGCAGGATGTCGCAGACGTAGCGAGTATTGGCGCCCTTGCCGCGCACGCTGCGCTTGCATTGTTCCGGGCGGATCAGCCGTGGGCCGAGGTCGTTATCGACTGCCCCCGGGGCGGCACACACAGCGATCTGCACATCGCTCAAGGCGGTGACCCGGGCCCGACTGCCCGGCGGCAGGTAGGCTGCAAAGGGGGATTTGTCTTCGAACACCGATTGCCGGTCACCCAGGTTGGGCCACTGGAAGGCGCCCTGGGACGCTTCGCCCTGCACATCGATGCGGCCGCTGAGCAGCACCAGGCACAGCTCCTTGTCGCCGGCGCTGACCGGCAGGCTTTCCCCCAGGCCCAGGCGGTAGGCACTGAACCCCACGTATTCCAGGGCGCCCTCTTGCAGCTGGACCATGGTCCGGCCCTTTGCAGCGCTTTTAACCAGCAGGCTCATTGGGCAGCCCTCCTGCGTTGCAGCGCGGCATCCAGCAGGGCCCGCAGGGTGTCGTAACCTTTTTTCGCATAGACGTAGCTCGGCGCCACCGCCGGGTCCTGCTCGGCCTCCACTACCAGCCAGCCCTGGTAGCCAGCGTCCAGCAGCACATCGAGCAAGGGAGCGAAGTCAATGTCGCCATCGCCCGGCACGGTAAAGGTGCCGTTGACGATGCAGTCGGGGAAGCTCCACAGGTTGTTGCGCGCCAGTTGCACCACCGGCTTGCGCACGTCCTTGAAGTGCACATGGCACACCCGCCCGATATGCCGGCGCAGCACCTCCAGGGGTTCGCCGCCGCCCATGTAGCAATGGCCCGAATCGAACAGCAGGCCGACTTCCTCGCCGGTCAGGCGCATCAGCGTGTCGATGTCCGCCGGGGACTCGACGTAGGCGCCCATGTGGTGGTGATAGGCCAGGCGCACGCCCTGGGACAGGGTGAAACGCGCCAGCTCCGTGAGTTTGTCGGCGTAATCCTGCCAGGCCTGTGCACTGTGCCAGCGCGGGCGCTCGATCAGACGCACCGGCAAGCCCTGGATCGAGTCGGCCACTTCGCCGTAGACCAGCACCGAGGCGCCGTTGCGTTTGAGCAGTTCGACGTGGCTGGCAATGGCGTCGATTTCCTCGGCCACCGAACGCCGGGCCAGGCGGCTGGAGTACCAGCCCGAGACCAGCGCCAGGTCATAAGGGCGCAACACATCGCCCACGCCCTTGGCGTCCTTGGGGAACTTGCCGTTGAGTTCGAAGCCTTGGTAACCGATCTCGCGGCCTTCGCTGAGGGCGGTGCTCAAGGGCGTTTCACCGCCCAGGGCCGGCAGGTCGTCGTTGCTCCAGGAGATCGGGTTGATGCCAATTCGGATGGCGGGCATGGCTGCACCTTTTGTTGTTATTCATGAAAGCGTGGAGAACGGCCTTGTACTTGTAGGAGCTGGCTTGCCAGCGAAGGCGCCGGCGAGCCTGGCACCAGGCTCAAGACCCTCTTCGCCGGCCAGCCGGCTCCTACAGCGGGCGGGCGCTGCGCCAGGCGTTGATCAGTTGTTCGAAGGTGCCCTGCACTTGCCGGATCAGGGTGTCGTCGTCGATCTCCCCCGCCAGCCACGCTCGGCTGGGCTCCTGGAAAATCGTGCGGCCCACGGCAAACCCCCGGCAGGTGCGGCTGTCGGCCGCTTGCCGGAAGCCCTCGGCGAGGGCTTCGGCCGAGGCATTCAGGCCCAGCAGCACCACGCCACGGCAATAGGGGTCGCGCTCCTGGATCAGCTCATCGAGCTTTTTCCATTCCTCGGCCGACTGCGCCTCGATCTTCCACCACGCGGGGTAGATGCCCAGGTTGTACAGGCGCTTGAGGCTGCGGTAGAGCACCTCGGGATGAGCGCCGGGCAGGTCCCTGGGCGGGATGATTTCCAGCAGCAGCTCATGCCCGCTGACCTGGGACGCCTGGTACAGGCCACGGATCTGCGCTTCCTGTTCCAGGCGCAGCAAGGGTTCGTCGTCCGGGTGAAATTGCACCAGGCACTTGATGATCTGTTCCTGGGGCCAGGCGATCAGATTGCTGCCCACCGAGCGCCCGTGCTCGAACGCCAGGGGCCGCGAGCCCTGCACTTCCACCGGCCGCGCCACCCACCAGCCGCGCCCGGTGGCGGCGTTCAGCGCCTCCTGGCCGAAGCGCTGGTCGGCCAGCAGGCCGACATCGGCCTCGATGCCCCGGCGCCGCAGGTCGGCTTCGACCCGCTGCACCGCTTCTATGAAGAGTTGCTTGAGCTGACCGATGGCCTTGAGCTCGCGACCACCTTGCTGCGCCAGTTCCACCAGTTGCCCACGGTGGTCGAAGGCGAAGACGAACAGGGGCTTCCAGGCCTTGCGCGGCACACTGACCTGATGCAGGCGTTGCAGCACCGGGTCCTGGTCGGGACGGGTGATGGGCACCGGGCTGCTGAACAGATAGTCCAGTTCGGCCCGGGTCGGCATCGCCGGGGCGCAGGCGTGGCGCGACACCACCAGGCCGCCGCAGGCGTTGGCCAACTGGCAGCAGCGCTCGTCACTGGCCTCTTCCAGCCAGCCACTGAGGAAGCCGGACATGAAGGCATCGCCGGCGCCCAGTACGTTGAGCACCTCCACCCGCACGCCGGGGTAGATCGCCCCGTCTTCCAGGCGCTCCGGAATCTCACCGTGGATCACCGTGCACCCTTGCGGGCCAAGCTTGACCACCAGGGTCGCGGCACTCAGTGAACGCACGGTGCGCAAGGCCGTCAGCAGGTCGTCGCTGCCACCGGCAATCAGGAACTCCTCTTCGGTGCCGACGATCAGATCGAAGCGCGGCAGGATGCCCTGCACATGCTGGCTGACTTGCGGGTCGGCCACGAACCGGGTCTGGCCGTCGGCCTTGCCCGCCAGGCCCCAGAGCACCGGCCGGTAGTCGATGTCCAGGACCCGCTTGACCCCATGCCTTTGCGCGTAGTCCAGGGCCTGCAGGCTGGCCCGGTAGACGCCGTCAGTGGAAAAATGAGTACCGGTGATCAGCAGGGCCTTGCTGGAGGCGATGAAGGCTTCGTCGATGTCGGCGGCGCACAGCGCCATGTCCGCGCAGTTCTCGCGGTAGAACACCAGGGGGAAGGTTTCACGGTCCTTGAGGCCCAGCAGGACCAGGGCGGTGAGGCGCTGCGGGTCGACCTTGACGGCACTGACGTCGCAGCCTTCGCGCACCAGCGACTCCAGCAGGAAGCGCCCCATGTGGTCGTCACCAACCCGGCTCAGCATCGCCGACTTGAGGCCCAGCCGCGCAGTGCCAAAGGCAATGTTCGCCGACGAGCCGCCGAGGTATTTGGCAAAGCTTGCGACATCCTCCAGCCGGGCCCCCACTTGCTGCGCATAGAGGTCGACGCCCAGGCGTCCGAGGCAGATCAGATCCAATTGACGCCCACTGGCAAAACGAGTCTGGCCCATGCTGGCTCCTGTTATTTTTATCAGCCGCTGCCTGCCGTCGCGCACTGCCCCGGCAGGCCTACTTGGTGGATGCAGACTAGAACGTCTCCCGACACCAATCAATATTTATTCTATAAATTTTTTACGTGGAATATTTTTTCCATTAAACTTTTCTGCAATGCCCAAGGCTGCGCCGTGCATCGTTTCAGCAAGGCGCCCGGGGCCCGGCCCCTCAAGATTTTCCCGGCGCCGACCCTGTAGACTGCCCGCAGCCCATTTATTGTCAGGGGGCGACGCCCGCGGTCGCTCCCATCAGTACCCTCAGAAGGATCCGTTATGTCCCGCACCGATCAGCCGGCCCTGTCCGATCGCACGCCCGAGAGCGACCTTGCCAGCCCTCCGGCCAATGCCGAGCGGCTGCTGCAGTTGATCACCGAGGAGTACGAGAGCCTGCCGCGCCAGCTCAAGCGCATCGCCAGCTACATGAGCCAGCAGAGCGACCGGATCATGGTCGACCGGATCAGCGACATCGCCCGCGAGTGCGAGGTGCACCCTTCGGCCATCGTGCGTTTTTCCCAGCGTTTCGGCTTCAGCGGCTTCAGTGAAATGCAGGCGCTGTTCCGCCAGGCCTACACCCACAAGGCCACGCCGGTGCAGAACTACCAGCAGCGCATCCGCAGCCTGATCGCCAACAAGTCGCAGAAGGCCAGCGACGGCGACCTGGCGCGCGACTGCATCAGCGCCACCCTGTCGGGGATCGAGCGCCTGGGCCTGGAGCTGGACGACGCGGCCTTCGAGCAGGCCGTGGACCTGGTGGTCAACACCGACAATATCTATGTGGTGGGGGTGCGCCGCTCCTTCGCCGTGGCCGACTACCTGGTGTACAACCTGCAGCACACCAACAAGCGCATCCACCTGGTGTCGGGGCTGGGGGGCAGCTACCGCGAGCAGATGCGCAGTATCCGCCCCAACGACCTGGTGATCGCCATCAGCTTCACCCCCTACGCCAAGGAAACCCAGCACTGCCTGCGCATTGCCCAGCACAACCAGGCCAAGACCCTGATCATCACCGACAGCACCCTGTCGCCCCTGGCCAAGCGCGCCAACAGCGTGCTGCTGGTCAACGAGGGCAGCTCCTTCGCCTTCCGCTCACTGAGCGCCACCCTGTGCCTGTGCCAGGCGCTGTTCATTGCCGTGGCCTACCGCCTGGAACTGAAGATGGACGAGATTCACGAACAGGGCGGCTTCGACGACTAGCCCTTCGGCTGGCGCGGCGCTATTCGTAGATCTTGCCGCAGTACAGGAACACCGCGAAGCGCTGCCAGGGCGAAGCCTCCACCAGCCCCTGGGTGGCACCGATGCCGGTGGCCTCGGCCCAGGCGTGGGCGCCGTCGAGAAAATCCTCGATGCAATGGTTCTGCCAACTGTCGGCCTCGCCGGCCTGGGCCATGCGCTGCGCCTGGCGGCGGTCGGCAATCAGCGCCTGAACGAAGTCGAGGAAGCTCTGCTCGTCATGCACCTGCTGCAAGCGTTGTTCAAGGTCCATTGGGGCTCTCCGGGGTCAGGACGTTGCCTGGAGCGCCAGGCCCTTGCGCAGCAGTTCCTTGCGCAGGATCGGCCGGCCCGGGCAATGCACGCCGTCCAGGGTGCTGCACTCTAGCAGCCGTTCCAGCTTGCGGGCACTGCCCGGGCTGCCGGTCAGCAGGTAGCTCGTGCCTTCGCCGAGGCTGATCAGGTTCAGCAGCCAGTCATCGCCCCACTGCCCCAGCACCTGCTCGATCAGGCTGCGCTGGCGCACCAGCAGGCCCTGGGCATGCCACAGGGTCAGTTGGGCGAAACGCCGCGGCAGGTTGCTGGACGCTTCGAACACTTTCAGGTCCTTGAGCAGGGCCTCGGGCAGTTGTGCTTCGATCTGCTGCTGGCACTCCTTGAAATAGTCTTCGGGCCAGTCGGGGCCCAGGCCGGCCAGCGCGGCCAGGTCGGCGTAGGCCTGGCGGTCCGCCGCGGTGCACCCCTGGTCGGTGAAGTTCAGGGTGTTGTCGAGAATGCCCGCCGCCAGCAGTTGCGCGCTGTCGCGGCTGATCCTGGGCAGCAACCCGGAGTCGCGCCAGCGCTGGTAGACCTGGGTACAGGCGGCACCGATCTGGCGGATATCCGCGTGCTGGCCCAGGCGCTCGTTCCAGAAGGCCTCGAAACCCGGGTGATGGTCGATGACCTCCACCACCCGGTCCAGGTCCACCAGCGGGTCCAGGTGCAGGTGGTTGGAAATGTCCACCAGCACGAACTGCTCGGTCCCTTGCGGAACATGGGCGTCCAGCCCCTTGAGACGCTGGCGGAAAGTGCCCGGGATGCTCTCGTTGAGCGGCGCGCTGCTCAGGGCCCGGGCCGGGCGGCCGTTGAGGTTGAGCCATTCGGCATAGGCAATGCAGCCGGCGTAGGCGTCGATATCCAGATAAGCCGCGCCGGCGGTGACAATGATCATGACGTCCCTGTAATCCACAAAGGCCGGAGGCCGGGGCGCCGAGGGTGCCTGAGCCACATGACAGCCAGATGACAGTCAGCGGCCCTCTACAGGCCCTGCCTCGGCCACCAGCAGCGCCGCCAGCCGCGAGCCGCTGAAGCGGATCTGCGCCAGGCTCAGGGCCGCGTAGCCGACGATCACCGCCGCCGGCCGGCGCACCTGCTGGCAGTGCTCGGCCAGGCCCTGCAACAGCAGGCCCTGCTGGGCCGCGCGCTGGCGAAAGCGCGCCTCATCGCTGCCCGGCGGCAACGTCAGCAGCAGATGCAGCCCGGCCTGCTGGCCGCTGATGCTGTAGCAGCCTGGCGCTTCACTGGCGAGGATCGCCAGCAGCAGGTCGCGGCGTTCCTGATAGGCCTGGCGCGCCGCCCGCAGATTGCGCAGGAAGGCGCCGCTGGCGATGTAGTCGGCCAGGGCCAGTTGCTCGATCACCCCCACCGAGCGCCCGGTGTCCTGCAAGGTGGCCAGCAACCGCGGGCGCAGGCGCTCGGGCAGCAGCATGAACCCTACCCGCAGGCCGGCGAACAGGGTCTTGTTGAAGCTGCCGCAGTAGATGACGCGGTCGTCCCGGTCCAGGGACTTGAGGGCCGCCAGGGGCGCGCTCTGGTAGTTGAATTCGCTGTCGTAGTCGTCCTCCACCACCCAGGCCTCGCTGTGCCGGGCCCACTCCAGCAGGGCCAGGCGCCGGGACACCGGCATGGTCATGCCCAGGGGCGCCTGATGGGCCGGGGTGACATAGACCATGCGGGCATCCTGATGGTGTTGCAGCTGCTGTACATCGATCCCGTCCTCCTCCACCGGAATCGGCACCAGCCGCGCTCCGGCCAGGGCGAACAGGCTCCGGGCCGACAGGTAGCCGGGGTCTTCGAGGCACACCTTGTCGCCCGCTTGCAGCAGGCTGCGGGCCAGCAGGTCGAGGCCATGGCGGATGCCGGTGGTGATCATCACCTGCTGCGGCTCGCAGGCGATGCCCCGGTGCTGCCCCAGGTACTGGGCGATCTGCTGGCGCAGGGCCGGCAGGCCGCCGGGGTCGGCGTCCCACAGCGACTGCGCCGAAGCATTGCCCAGGGCCCGGGTCAGGGAGCGGGTCCAGCGTTGCAGGGGAAACAGCGCCGGGTCGGCCAGCCGGGCGACAAACGGCTGGCCGGCCCGCACGCTGAGCGGCGGGTACGGTGGTTCGCTCTCGCTGACGATGGGTGCCGCCGCCCGTGCCGGGGCGCTCAGGTACAGGTCCGGCACCACCGCGCAGACCCGGGTCCCGGAACCGCTGGCCCGGCTCACATAACCTTCGCTGCGCAAGCGGTCGAAGACCACTTCCAGGGTGCCCCGGGACAGGCCCCAGCGCTGGGCCAGGGTGCGGGTCGAGGGCAAGCGGCAGCCGGCAGGCAGGCGTTTTTCCAGGATCGCCTGGCGCAGGGCACTGTAGGCGCTGTCCTGTTTGCCCGGGGCTTCATCGCAGTGCTGGGGCAGCGGCAGGTCGAGGGGCACGGGGTGTTTTCCACGGCTCATAGTGGTCCAGTCAAAAGCGGCCTAAATGGTGCTCGGCATTAAACCACAAACCCCTTAATTTCAGCGCCATCGCCCTCTGCCCCGAGCCTGCCATGCCGCCCGCCAGCCCCATCACCACCCGCTCCATCGCTGTTGAACGCCCCCTCGCCCCCTGGCTCTGGACCCTGTTGCTGCTGGTGGTGGTCTGCCTGCCGCGGATCAGCATCGACCTGTACCTGCCGGCGCTGCCGGCCATGGCCGACCAACTGGGGGCCAGCGACGCCCAGCTGCAACTGACCCTGAGCCTGTACATGCTCGGCTATGCCCTGTCGATGCTGCTGGGTGGCCCGCTGTGCGACCGCTATGGCCGGCGCCCGGTACTGCTGGCGGGCACAGCGCTGTTTCTCGCGGCCAGCCTGGCCTGCATGCTGGCCGCCAGTGTCGAAGTACTGATGGCCGCCCGCCTGCTGCAGGCCCTGGGCGGTTGCTGCGGCACCCTGGTGGGCCGGGTCATGGTCCGCGACCGCTGCCCGCCCGAGGAGCAGCCGCGGCTGCTGGGGCTGTTGTCCATGGGCATTGCCCTGTCGCCAATGCTGGCACCGCCCCTGGGCAGCTTGATCGACCAGTTGCTGGGCTGGCGTGGCCTGTTCCTGTGCCTGAGCCTGGTGGCCGCTGCGGCCTGGCTGCTGATGTTCAAGCGGCTGGCCGAAACCCGCCCGCCGCAGCTCGCGCCAGTGGCCGTGAAAAGCCTGCCGAGCCTGTACCTGCGCCTGCTGGGCGAGGCCTACTTCATGCGCTATTCCCTGGCCATCGGCTGCCTTTACTGCACCTACTTCCCGTTCATTGTGCAATCGCCGGCCCTGTTGCAGCGCCAGCTGGGGCTGTCGCCCACGGCCTACGCCCTGGTGTTCGCCGCCACCGTGGCCGGCTACCTGATGGGGTCGCGGCTGTTCCAGCGCCTGGGGGTACGCCACAGTGCCGACCGCCTGATCACCGCGGCCTGCCTGTTGAACCTGGCCGGCGCCGGCCTGTTGCTGCTCACCCGCAGCCTGTGGCCCGACAGCCTGTGGGCCATCGTGCTGCCGATGCTGGCGCTGATGCTCTCGGTGGGCCTGGCGATTCCCGCCTGCCAGCTGGCGATTCTGCAGCCCTATGCGGCGGTGGCCGGCACCGCCTCGGGGCTGTTCTTCTTTATCCAGATGGCCATGACCGCCGGCTGCGGGCTGTTGGCCAGCCTGCTGGCGGACAGCCCGGCGGGCTCGCTGCAGGCCCTGACCGGCCTGTTCAGCCTGGCCCTGGGGCTGGCCTGGTGGTGCCTGCGGCCACGGCGGTGGTAGGCGCCGGCTCAGAACGCCTTCCTGCACCCCTGTAGCCGCTGCTGAGCCTACAAAGCTGCGAAAGGCCGGGCCGCGTTCGGTACGCGGGGCCTTGCTTGGCGGCCTCCTGCCGAACCTCGGGCGCCCTCAAGCCTCCCGCGTCTTCTTCGCAGCCTGCGGCAGCGGCTACAGGTTTGCACTGTGCAAGGTTGCTTCAATACCGCTAAATTGACCGCGCCTTTCCCATCCGTTGTGCCGTTCAAGACAAGGAAATACGTGATGAAGCTTATTGGAATGCTCGATTCACCCTACGTGCGCCGCGTCGCCATCAGCCTCAAGAGCCTGGGCCTGCCCTTCGAGCATCACTCGCTTTCGGTGTTCAGCACCTTCGAGCAGTTCAAGGCGATCAACCCCGTGGTCAAGGCCCCGACCCTGGTCTGCGAGGGCGGTGAAGTGCTGATGGATTCGAGCCTGATCATCGACTACCTGGAAACCCTGGCCGGCCCGCAACGCAGCCTGATGCCCACCGCCCTGCCCCAGCGCCTGCGTGAGCTGCGGCTGGTCGGCCTGGCCCTGGCGGCCTGCGAGAAGTCGGTACAGATCGTTTACGAGCGCAACCTGCGCCCTGCGGAGAAACAGCACGGCCCCTGGCTGGAGCGGGTTGGCGGCCAGTTGCAGGCCGCCTATGGCGAGCTGGAGCAGGAGTTGCAGAAACAGCCCCTGCCCCGGGACGGTTCCCTGGGCCAGGCCGGCATCAGCCTGGCGGTGGCCTGGAGTTTCAGCCAGATGATGGTGGCGGACCAGTTCAACCCCGGACAATTCCCGGCAGTACGCGGCTTTGCCGAGTACGCCGAACAATTGCCGGTGTTCCTCGCCACCCCCGCCACCTGAGCCACACCCTCCCCGTAGGAGCCGGCTTGCCGGCGAAGAGGCCTGCAAGCCTTGCAGCGCCTTCGAAGACGCCTTCGCTGGCAAGCCAGCTCCTACAGCAGCGGTCAGGCCGGTTCGGGCTGTTTCTTCACGGGGGCAGTGGCGAAGCGCCGGGCCAGGAAGGGGGTGATGTCCAGCGGCAGGGCTTCTTCGTTCACCAGTTTGTCCAGCAACACGCCGGTGATGGCCGAGGTCAGGATGCCGGTGCGGAAGTGCCCACAGGCATTGAGGTAGCCTTCGACCCCATCCATCGGCCCGAGGATCGGCAGCTCATCCGGCGAACCCGGGCGCAACCCCGCCCAGCAGCGCTTGAGGTTGACATGGGCCAGCTCCGGTACGCAGCGCACTGCGCCCTGCACCAGGCCGTTGATCTCCGGGTAGGTGGTGGTGACGTCGAAGCCCTTGTCCTCGGTGGTACTGCCGATCAGGATCTCGCCGTTGTCCTTCTGCGCCATGTAGCAGTCGCTGGTGGTGAGGCAGCCGTTGAGCAGCTTGGGCATGCGCTCGGTGAGAAGGATCTGGCCCTTCACCGGCTTCACCGGAATCTCGATGCCGGTGGCCTGCAGGCTCAGCTCGGCGGCCCAGGCGCCGGCAGCGTTGATCAGGGTCGTGCAGCGGAACAATCCGGCAACGTCGGTTTTCACCCCGCTGACCCGATTGCCCTGGTGCAGGACCCCGGTGACGTTGGTGTTGAAGTACACATCCACGCCGTTCTGGCGTGCGCCTTCGGTGTAGGCGTCGGTGAGGCGGAACGGGTTGACCTGGTGGTCGCAGAGGAACTCCAGGGCGCCCTGGGCTTCATGGCTGACATTGGGTTCCGAGGCGCGCAGGGCCGCCTGGTCGAGCCAGCGCACCTGGTCGCTCAGGTGCGGGATGCAACCGACGATGTGCTCGGCGTACAGGCGATCTTCCTCGTCATAGATGACGAACTTGAGCCCGGTCTGCTCGAACTTGAAATCCATGTTGTGCAGGCCCATCAGCTCGCGGTGCAGGCGTGGGTACAACTCGTTGGACTGCAGGGCGAAGTCGAAGAACGACTGCGGCAGGATGTGCGGAGTGCTGGAATCCACCACCACCGCCGAACCCTGGGCCTCGCGCTTGCGGTTGGCCGACATCATGCGAAAGAAGATCACCCCGCAGCCCAGCCCCACCGACTCGCCGATGGCCCACAGGCCGCCGGCCGAAGCGCGGCTGGCGTTGCCCGGGCGCTTGGCGTCGATCAGCGCCACCTTCAGGTCCTTGCGCTTGGACAACTGGTAGGCGCAGGAAGCGCCGATCACGCCGCCACCGGCAATGACCACGTCGTAATGCTTAATCATGCTGGGAGACCTCCTGGTCAGACGGCGGGAACGCGGAAAATGGAATCGGGTCCAGGGGGAAGCGCGGGCGGATCCAGCCCACGTCCTTGCGCCCGGTGGCCTGGCGCAGGCGGTCGCTGCAATAGCCCACGCACATCCGCCCCTGGCAGTCGCCCATGCTCACCCGGGTGCGCATTTTCAGGCTGGCCATGTCCTGCACGCCCTGGCTCAGGGCACGCTCGATGTCGTTGCGGGTGGTGTGTTCGCAACGGCAGATCACGGTGTCGCCCTTGGGCAGCTCTACCTGCCCGGCGCCACGCGCGGTATAGCGGTCCACCGCACCACGAAAACGCAGGATCGAGGCCAGCTTGCGCTCGTAACCCTGGCGCCGTTGCAGGGCCGCTTCGTTGCTCAGTACGCCACGCTGCATGAGGATCGACAGCGCGGCGATACGCCCGCTGAGCATGGCCGCCTCGCCGCCGCGGATGCCGCCCATGTCGCCGGCCAGGTGCACGTGGGGCTCGCTGCTCTGCTGCCAGGCGTTGGCGCTGGCGCGCAGGTAGCCGTCGTCGCTGAAGTTGTGTTCCAGGCCCATCTGCTGGCTCAACTGGGTGCGCGGGATGAAGCCGTAGCCCACCGCCAGGGTCTGGGCAGCAATGCGCTGGGCCTTGGCCATGTCCGGCTGCCAGTCGCTGGAGTACGGCGCCACGGTGACCACGCTCAGGGCGTCCTGGCCCTGGGCTTCGACCACGCCCCAGCCATAGCGCAGGGCAATGCCGTGCAGCTTGAGGTAGGCGAGCATGCTCAGGCCGTCGAGAAACAGTTGCGGCTTGTTGAGCATGGCCAGGCTCTGCTTGGCGATCTTGCCCAGGGCACAAGCCTCGTAGACCCCCGCCACGCGCACGCCGGAAGCATGCAGCTGGCACGCCACCAGGGGCAGCAAGGGGCCGGTACCGGCGATCACCACCGGGCTCTGGGGCTTGACCACCCCGCTCTTGATCTGCAATTGCAGGCCACCCAGCAGCTTGACCCCGGGCAGGGTCCAGCCGGGGAACGGCACACTGCGCTCATGGCAGCCGGCGGCCAGTATCAACTGCTCGTAGCTGACCTGCTGCACCTGCTCTTCGCCATCGAGCAGCACCAGGCTCTGGGTGCCCTCGGCGCCCACTACCCGGCTGTTGAGGCGCACGTCGATCATCTGTTCGTGGTCGGCGAAATCGCCGTGCAGCTTGGCCAGCATTTCGCAGTAGCGCGGCCCCAGGTAATCCAGCTGCACGCCGTCGCGCAACGGCCCGCGGTAGACCACGCCCCCCAGGCGCGAGGCCTCTTCGATCAGGGTGCTGCGCACGCCGTGCTCGGCCAGTTCGATGGCGGCCGCCATGCCCGCCGGCCCACCGCCGACGATCACCGGGTTCAGGCTCATAACGTGGGCTCCGTTTCAGTGATGCGGTTGCTCAGGGTCTGCACCTGCATCCCCGGCTTGACCAGGGTCTGGCAGGCGCGGCGCTTGTGCCGGCCGTCGATCTGCACCAGGCAGCAATGGCACACGCCCATGCCGCAGTAGGCGCCGACCAGTTGCCCGTGATCGTTACGCGCCACCTGGCGCAGGCCGGTGGCCTGGATCACGCTGAGGACGGTTTCACCCAGGGCGGCAGTGACTGGCTGGCCATTGAGGCTGATGGTCATGTCCGCATGCTGCAGCGGCTGAATATCGAAGTTGCGGTCTATCTGACGCATTGTGGGTTCATCCGTGAAAAATGAATGGGGTTGCCGGCGTCCCGCCGTCCATGCTGCTGCGGTCGGGACCGGGCAACGTCCCGGTCCCAAGCTGTTTGTCAGAACCGAGCGCGGGCCAATCTAGTCGGTTTGTCGGACACGGATATTGATCTGGGCCAAGCAAACGGCTGCCTCGCACCCGACGGTGGCCAGCCCTTGCAAAACTGCGATACCGCGCACAAAAACGCCGCTGGCGGCAATGGCCGGCAGCGGCGTTCGGGAAGGCCCGGGCCCGTTCGGGCCGGGCTTTATAGCTTGAATCAGTGCATGAACAGGGCGATCAGGATAATCACCGGGATCGGCACACCGAGGAACCACAAGAGTAATGAGCGCATGGGAAATCTCCTGGATCAGTGAACGGGGGTGGGGGCTACGGTGCGCGGCTGGACATCGCTTTCAAGCCAGACCACGGCGTCCCGACGACGACCGCCAAAGGTCGCCGCGAGGCTGGCGAAGAAGGCCCCGCACAGCAGCGCGATAAACATCCACAGCGACGACCAGGCAGCCACCTTGGCTGCGGTGTCGGCAGCTTCCTTGGCGGCCTGCTTGGCTTCTTCCACGGCCTGGCGGGTCTTGGCGAAGACTTCATCGACCCGACGCTCGGCATCGGCCTGGCTGAGGTTGGTACGCTGGGCCACCAATTGCGCCAGGTAGCTGCGGTCCTCAGGGGCCAACTGGCCGTCGTTGCTCAGGGTGCGCACGAAGATCCGCGATACCGTGCCACGGGCCGCGTCATCGCTGACCGCCGCCGGGCGATCGTCGCGGAACAGGCTGTCGACGAAGTAGCCGTAGTCATCCTGGGAACCCTGGGCGGCAGCATGGCCGGCCACCTGGGTCATGGCACCGGCGGCGCCGGAAGCCACCTGGGCGCCGGCATGCACGCCGCCGCTGATGACGCTGCTGACCGACCCCACCACCAAAGTCGCGGTGACCAGGGTGGCCACGGCCCAGGCCAGGAAGCCATGGGCGGTGTCGCGGAAATACACTTCATCGCCATGCAGGTTGGCCCACTTCACCCGCAGGCGCCCGGCGATGTAACCGCCCAGGCCGGCAGCGATGATCTGCGTCACGGCCAGCCAGACAATGCTGGAAATGCCCAGGCCCTTGGCGCTGATGCCGCTGCCGGCCCAGGGCGAAACCGCGGAAAAGCCCAGGCCGAAGCCCAGCAACAGGAGGATCAGCGAAAGAGCGGCGGCCGCCGCGGCGCCAGCAAAGATCGCCGCCCAGGACACGCCCGAGTGATGACTCGAGGCATCTGCGGTGGCCAGCAGGTGTTCAGAGGGTCTGTTCATTGTTGTTCAGCTCCAGGCATGAAAAATGGTGTTACACGTCTCGAAGGGACAAGTGCAGCCACCGTGCCAGTTGCACGAACTTTATAAGCGCTTTTATTTCAATGACTTGCGATAAGCAGATAATCCCGGATCGTGCAATTTACCGGCCCGGGAGTTTTCGGGCGGGCGTTCTGCACGGCCCGCCCGGTGCTCAGGCCTGCCGGCTCCGGTAGAGCTCCCGGCCGCGGGTCCAGCACAGGTGCACCACCAGTACCAGGATCCAAAGGGCCAGCAGCAGGTTGCCCACCAGGGTCAATTGCGCGATGCCCTGCCCCCACAAGGTAAAGAGCGGCAATGCCAGCCAGGCCGAACGACGAAAATCCAGCAGCCGCATGATTCCCGGCACGGCCACCGCCATCAGGGCGATGACCAGGACGTCCAGGCCGCGATACGCCAGCATCCAGCGCGCATAGCGGGGGTCGGCAGCATAGGCCTCCAGATAACCCGGCAGGCGCAGCGCCAGATCCACGGCGAGACTCAACAGCAGGCTGGCCACCAAAAGCCACAGCAGGCCTTTGAAACGTGATGCGTAGTTCATTGCACAACACCTTGATACACAGAAGGTCAATCGGGTTTTCAATGTCGCTTGTAGCTCTTGTTGCCACTGGGGGTCAGGCAGTACACCCCGCCCCGGGGCCCAGTGCAGAAACTGCCGCTGCCACAGCTGCATCCCTGGGCGTCGCGCAGCAGGGGCTCGGCCCGGGGGGTAGTGGAGCGCTGGCCGGACATCAGGGCGCAGTTCTTTTTCGACGCGCTGATGGAACCGTCGTTGCACAGGAACAGCTCGCCGTCGCAACGGGCGATACCGCCCTTGCGCCCGGAACAGGGCTGGTTGGCCGCCAGCACCGCGCTGCTGCACAGCACCATCAGGCAGAGAAAGGACATTGGCTTCCAGCCAACCCGGGGCAGGCCCGTCATGGATGTGCCTCCTGGCCATAAAAGTGGCGCGATAATATCAGGCAGCGCGGCCTCTGGCAGGGGCTTGTTCAAGGTCTGGACAGAGGCCTGGAGGCGCAGATGAAAGTTTTTTTAGAATTGCGGCCGCCGTTTCTTGGCAAAATGCCCGCCTGTGTCACGAACCGCCAAACAGGTAACGCCTATGACCCGCATTCTGACCATCGAAGACGACGCCGTGACCGCCCGGGAAATCGTCGCCGAACTGAGCAGCCACGGCCTCGACGTGGATTGGGTGGACAATGGCCGCGAGGGCCTGGTGCGCGCCGTGAGCGGCGACTACGACCTGATCACCCTGGACCGCATGCTGCCGGAACTGGACGGCCTGGCCATCGTCACCACCCTGCGCACCATCGGTGTGTCGACACCGATCCTGATGATCAGCGCCCTCTCCGACGTCGATGAACGGGTGCGCGGCCTGCGGGCCGGGGGCGACGACTACCTGACCAAGCCCTTCGCCTCCGACGAGATGGCGGCCCGGGTCGAAGTGCTGCTGCGGCGCAAGAACACGGTCAAGGATTTCGACACCAGCCTGCGGGTGGCGGACCTGGAACTGAACCTGATCAGCCGCGAGGCAACGCGCGCCGACCAGTTGCTGAGCCTGCTGCCCACCGAATACAAGCTGCTGGAATTCCTCATGCGCAACACCGGGCAGATCCTCTCGCGGATGATGATCTTCGAGGAGGTCTGGGGCTATCACTTCGACCCCGGGACCAATCTGATCGACGTGCACATCGGCCGCCTGCGCAAGAAGATCGACCCGCCCGGCATGACCCCGTTGATCCGCACCGTGCGAGGCTCGGGTTATGTCATTGCTGAACCCCTCTAAAGGCTGGCGTTCCTCCAGCAGCCGCCTGCTGGCGCTCTACAGCACGCTGTTCGTGGCCTGGAGCTGCATCCTCATGGGGGTGCTGTACTACGAGGTCTCCACCTACCTGGACAGCCTGGCCAAGCACTCGCTGATGCAGCGCCAGCACCTGTTCGCGCGCTTCGAGGGCGACCAGCTGGTGGAAGCCCTGACCACCAGCATGACTTTCGACATGCGCGCAATCGACGCCTACGGCCTGTTCGATGAGCAGCGCCGGCCCCTGAGCGGGCCGATCCGGCAGATACCCGACGACCTGCCCCTGGACGGCAAGATCCACGAACTGAAGAACTGCATCGACTCCGACGACCCGAGCCTGCCCCGCGACAGCTGCGACGCCGTGGCCACCCACACCCGGGATGGCCGCTGGCTGGTGCTGGTGCGCGACAACGGCTCGCTGTTCGCGGTGACCCGGATCATTCTCCACGCCCTGCTCTGGGGCATTTCCCTGACCATCATTCCCGGCGCCGCCGGCTGGCACCTGCTGCGCCGCCGGCCCTTGCGACGCATCCGCCAGATCCAGGCCAGCGCCGAAGCCATAGTCGCCGGCGACCTGACCCGGCGCCTGCCACTGTCGGACCGGCGCGACGAGCTGGACATGCTGGCGGCCATCGTCAACGCCATGCTCGAACGCATCGAACGGCTGATGCATGAGGTCAAGGGCGTGTGCGACAACATCGCCCACGACCTGCGCACCCCGCTGACCCGCCTGCGGGCCCAGCTCTATCGCCTGCAGCAACAGGCCGAGGAAGGCTCGCCCCAGGCCCTGCAGATGGACCAGCTGCTGGCCGAGGCCGACACCCTGATGGCACGCTTTCGCGGGTTGCTGCGGATTTCCGAACTGGAGGACCAGCAGCGGCGCTCGGGCTTCCTGGTGCTCGACCCCCTGCCCCTGCTGCACGAGCTCTATGACTTCTACCTGCCCCTGGCCGAGGAAGGCCAGTTGACCCTGGTGCTGGATGTACCGGCGAGCCTGCCCAGCCTCACCGGTGACCGCGCCCTGTTGTTCGAGGCCCTGGCCAACCTGCTGAGCAACTCCATCAAGTTCACCCCACCGGGGGGCGAAGTGATCCTGCGGGGGATTGACGACGACGGCAGCCCGCGCCTGGAAGTGCTCGACTCAGGCCCCGGAATACCCGCAGCGGAACGGGCGGCGGTGTTCCGGCGCTTTTACCGGGTGGATGAAAACAATGCCCAGGGCGGGTTTGGCCTTGGCCTGTCGATCGTCGCGGCGATTGTCAGCCTGCACGGCTTCAAGCTTGAGGTGGGCAGCAGCGAACGCGGCGGCGCGCGCCTGAGCCTGGACTGCCGGCCGAGCCTGATTGCCGACAATTGATCCCGGCCTCCACGCCCCTATGATCCGGTGCCTGTGGCCCTGTGACCCTGTGATCCTGTAGCCGCTGCTGAGCCTGCGAAGCTGCGAAAGGCCGGGCCGCGTTCGGTACGCAGGGCCTTGCTTGACGATCTTGCGCCAAACCTTCCGCGCTCTCGCGCTCCCGGTGTCTTCTGCGTCGCAATGCCGCCCAAGCCGTTCACAGCCTGCATCAGCGACTACAAGGCCTTGGGCAGTTGCCAGCCGTAGCGCACCGAGAGCATGCGCAGGGCGAAACAGACGGTGCCCGCCAGCCAGGCCGACCATAAAGGCGGCACGCCCAGGCGCCGGGCGATGACCAGGCTGGCCGCGCCGACAAAGGCCGAGCTGGCATACAGGTCGACCTGCAGCACCAGGGGAATGCGGGCCAGGACAATGTCGCGAATCACCCCGCCCCCCACCCCGGTCACCGTGCCCATGAGCATCGAGACAAAGGGCGAGATGCCGAAGTTCTGCGCCTTCTGCGTGCCCGCCACGGCAAACAGCCCCAGCCCCGCGGCGTCCAGCAGAATCAGCATCGGCCCGGACCACCCCAGCACCCAGTCCCGTGCCACGAAGGCCAGCCCGCCCATCAGCAGCGCCAGCGCCGGGTACCGCCAGTCGGCCACGGCCTTGGGCGGCGTGGCGCCAATCAGCAGGTCACGGGTCACCCCTCCGCCAAGGGCGACGATAAAGGCGATCACCATCACCCCCAGCAGGTCCAGTTGGGCGCGCATGGCGCTGATCGCGCCCTCTACGGCAAACACCGCAGTGCCCGCCAGATCCGCCACCAGCACGATGTTTTCCAGGCGCCGGGGCAAGCCCTGGGCCCGGGCGTTCATGGGCCCATCCAGAAAAGCGAGGTGATCAGGAAAATACGGCGCGGCAACAGGGTTGAAGGCATGCCCGGGCACCTGCAAAAGGCTGGAGATGACGGCCAGGAACCCGACCGTCGACCCTTTGCTTATAGTTCAGGCCGTGGGCTGTCGCCATCGACCGGCCCCGGTGCAAGGCCGGGTTCAGGGCGCCAGATCGAGCTGGCCCAGGGAGTTGCTGCCCAGCTCATAGAGCAGTTCGTCGATGATCTTCTGCACATCGGCCTCGCTCTGCAGCGCCCGGGCGCTGAGCCCGGTCACCACCAGGTCGACCCGGCCGCTGGCCGGCTCGAACACCCGCAGGGTCAGGGTGCCGTCACCGGCGTTGCTGAAGCTGCAGGCCAGGGGCGCCAGGCGCTGCTCGATACAAGCGCGCAACTGCGCCAGGGTGATGGCCGCCGGCATTTCAGCGGCGCCGCAGCAGCAGGCCCGCCAACAGGCCGACGCCGGCCAGCAGGGCCACGCTCAACAGCGGTTTGTCCCGTACCCAGCGAGCGCCCTGGTCCAGGGCCTGGCCGTACTTTTCCTGCAATTGCCCGGCGGCTTCCCGGGCCATGCCGCGGGCTTGCAGTTGCTCATCATCCAGCCACTCACCCACCACGGCCTCGGCCTTGCCGGCCACCTTGCCCACTGTGCCCTTGATCTGTTCGCTAGCCATGCTGGCGCTCCTTCTACTGCGGTTCATGAATGGCAGAGGCCCGATACAGAGCCCTGCGCAGAATCACAGGATAGAAAGGCCCGCCCCTGGGCAAAAGGCGCATTTGCACTGGTTGCACTGGTGCATTTGCACCGGGTCAGCCGGCACTGCCGGCAAACAGCCCGCGCTCCCGGGCCCAGACAATGGCCTCGCCGCGGCTGTGCACATCGAGCTTGGAGTACAGGGTGGCCACGTGATTGCGCACGGTGTTGGGGGCCAACTGCAGTTGCGCGGCAATTTCCTTGTCCGCCAGCCCCTGGTAGATCAGCCCCAGGACCTCGCGCTCGCGGGTGGTGAGCTCGGCAGAGGTTACCGCCGGGGCTTGCGCGCTGCGAGTATTGCGCACATTGGCGAGCTTTTCGATCAGGGTCTGGCTGAACCAGGAGGCATCGCGCATCACCTCCTCGATGGCGCCCACCAGCTCCAGCTCCGAGCGCTTGCGCTCGCTGATGTCCATCAGCACCAGCAGGTAACAGGGGCTGTCCTGGATCAGCACCGTATCGGCGTAGGCCACGCAGTCCACCTGCTCGGCGCCCTTCTTGCGCACCTTGAGGTCCAGGCCCATGACGTTGCCGCTCTTCTCCAGGCGGCCGAACAACTGCTCGGCGGCCTGGGGCTCGGCGATAAAACCGATGTCCTGCACGGTCTTGCCGAGCAGCTCTTCGCTGCTGTAGCCGCAGGTGTCGAGAAAGGCTTCGTTGACATCGACGATCTGCTGCTCGGCGCTGCACACCAGGGTCGGCACCGGGGTCAGGCGGAACGACTTGGCGAAACGCTCCTCGCTCTGGCGCAGGGCGATCTCGGCCTTGCGCCGCGGCTCCAGGTCCATGAAGGAAAACAGCATGCAGTCCTCGTCGTTGATGTCCAGCGGCTGGCCGGCGACGATCACCAGCTTGCTGCCGCCCTCGGGCAGGCGCAGCTCGGCCTGCATCTGCGGGATGGTCGCGCCCTGCCCCAGGCGTTCGACGGCCAGTTCCTTGTGCTCGGCGTCTTCCAGCACGTCCAGCTCGTAGACCGAACGGCCGATCACCTGGTCCCGGGCATAGCCGGTCATCTCCAGGAAGCCCTGGTTGACCTTGATGTAGCGCAAATCCCCCAGGCGGCAGATCACCGCCGGCGCCGGGTTGGCGTTGAAGGTCTTCTCAAAGCGCTGCTCGGCGCTGGCCCAGTCGGTGGCGTCACTGAGGATCAGCACCAGGGACTCCGGCGCGCCATTGCGGTCCTCGAGGATCATGCTGCGCACCCGGTGCACCCAGTGCCGGGGTTCGCCATCGATCTCGGCCTGGACCTCCACCACCACGTCGCTGAAGGTTTCTCCGGCAGCCACCCGGTTGATGGGGTAGCTGTCCAGGCCCAGTGGATGGTTGTTGCGGTAGCGCAAGGCATAGCGCCGGGCGTATTCGCGCAGATTGCCGCCCAACTGCTCGACCGTGCTGACGCCGTGCATGGCCAGGGCCGCTTCATTGGCCCAGAGCAGGGTACGGGGCTTGTCGGTCTCGATCAGGATCACCCCGTCGGACAGGCCGGAGATGATCTGCTGCAATTGGCGGCGGTTGGTTTCGGTGGCAAGTACGGCCTGGCTCATGGCATCTCCGGAAGAACCCGACGCTGCGCCAAACATCCCGCACGCCGGAAAAAAGGGGGCTGCAACTACGACCACGGCGCGCCGCCATCGTGCCCCGGCCCGAGCGCTGGAGCCCCTTTGGGCAACGGAGTAAGCTGCCCCGTCCGGATTGCGGGCCAGCCGCCAGCCCGGCGACACCGGCCAGCCGCCCCTCGAGGAATGACGCATGATCACCATCCGTGAAGCCGACAGCCGCGATATCGACATCCTCCAGGCCATTGGCTGCGCCACCTACCGCGAGCACTTCGCCGCGATCTGGAGCACCGAAGGCATGCAGCAGTTCCTGGGCCAGGACTTCGCTCCCGCCCCCCTGGAACAGTCCCTGGCCGACAAGCACCTGCACCTGTGGCTGCTGGCCCTGGACCCGCAGCAGCAGCCCATCGGTTTTGCCAAGCTCAACTGGAACCGGCCACTGCCCGATGGAGCCCGGCGCGGGGCCGAACTGCAGAAGATCTACCTGCTCAAGTCCGAGGCCGGCAAGGGCTATGGCCGCCGGTTGCTGGAGCATGTGCTGCAACGGGCCAGCGCTGCCGGTGAGCCCTGCCTGTGGCTGGACGTTCTCAAGAGCAACAGCGGCGCCCGGCGCTTCTATGAAAGCGCCGGCCTGCGGCAGGTCGACGAGGTGCCGTTCAGCACCGACCTGGAACAGATCGGCATGTGGGTGATGGCCTGCGACCTTCCGCGCACCGGCGAACGCACGGCCTGAGGCTCAAGATCCCGTCCAGGGGCAGCGCCTGCTCCGTCCCCCCCTCCCTCCAGAACCCCGCACGTTCAGCCCTTCCGGCGGCCTGAACGTGCGGCGCCCGCAACAAAGCGACTAGTCCGAATAGACGATGTCCAGCCCCCGCTGCATTTCCGATAGTCCCTTCCCCCCCTCCACAACCCTACGGTACCTCGACGCAAAAACAGACATTCAGAGGCAGCAATGAAAAAAACAACAACGCCTTACGCTTTCTCCACCTTGCTCGCAGTTCCCGGTTCCTTGCTCCTGTTCAGTTCCCCGCTGGCCGCCCTGGTCTTCGAAATCGGCGACGACCTCAAAGTGCAGAACAGCAACGTCGTCTCCTATGGCCTGGCCTGGCGCACGGCAAAGCCGGCCCATGCCCTTGGCGGGCGCAACAATGCCAACGGCAACGACGGCAACAACGCTTTCGACCGGGGCAGCCTGATCACCCATCGCCTGGGCCTGGTCAGCGACGCCGACTTCAACTTTCGCCGTGACTTCGGCCTGTTCGTGCGCGCCAGCGCCTACTACGACAACGTCTACCATCGCCGCAATGACAACCACACCGGCACCTCGAACTGCTATGCCGCCGGGCAATGCTCGCGCCCCGACCAGTTTTCCAGGCCCACCCGCGACGCTCACGGCGGTGCCGTGGAAATGCTCGACAGCTACCTGTATGGCAGTTGGCAGGTTGCTGACAGGCCCTTCAACCTGCGCCTCGGGCGCCAGGTGGTCTACTGGGGCGAGAGCGTCTACAACGGCAACGGCATTGCCTCGACCATGAGCCCGTTTGATGCCAGCAAATCCAACGTGCCCGGGGTCGAGATCAAGGAGCGTACCCTGCCGACCGGCCAGCTGTTCGCCTCCTACAGCCTCACCGACGCGCTCGACCTGCAGTTCTACTACCAGTACGAGTGGAAGAAGAGCCGACTCAACGCGGTCGGCAGCTACTTTTCCACCACCGACCTCCTCGACAGGGGCGGCTACAGCAACTCCACCGGTCAACTGGTCCGCTTGAAAGATGACGAACCCCGCGACAGCGGGCAGTTCGGCCTGGCCCTGCGCTATGTCGCCCAGAGCCTGAACAACACCGAGTTCGGCCTCTACCGCCTGCGCTATCACAGCAAGACACCGGTGGTGGACAACCTAAGCCGCCGCGGCAGCTACCAGGCGCGCTACTTCGAAGGCATCGAACTGTATGGCGCAAGCTTCGCCACGGTCGTGGTCGACACCAACATCAACGGCGAGATCAGCATCCAGGATCGCCTGCCCCTGGCGATCGACCTCGGCGGCGCCCGCCACACTGCCCGCGGCAGGACCGGCCAGGTACTGCTGTCGATGACCCACGGCTTCGGCCAGACGCCCTTTTCCGACAATTTCACCCTCAATGGCGAGGTCGGCTACAACCGCGTCTTGAGCAACGACAGTGCCTACCTGCCCCAGCGCAACCCCAGTGAAAAGCTCTGGAACGACCGTTCTGCCTGGGGTTACACCTTGCGCGCCAGTTCGCGCTACATCGAGATCATGCCCGGCTGGGACCTGACCATTCCGCTGTCCTTCAACCAGGGGGTTAACGGCAACTCCTCTCTGGGCAGCTACAACCAGGGCAGGAATCGGCTGTCCCTGGGCGGCACCCTGGAGTACCTCGGGAACCTCTCCCTGGAGGCCGTCTACAACGCCTACCTGGGCAGCCCCCGGTACAACAACCAGAGCGATCGCGACCACATCGCCCTGAACGCCAAGTACAGCTTCTGACCCTCGCCCAGACAACCGGAGAACATTCCATGTCCTGCCAAACGCAATTCCCTGCCTTTGTGCTCGCCGGCCTGCTCGGCCTGTGCCCCCTGGCCCAGGCCGCGCTCAGCGAGGCCGAGCTGGCTCGCCTCGATCAAGATCTCACGCCCGTCGGCGCGGAGCGTGCCGGTAACGCCGACGGCAGCATTCCTGGCTGGTCCGGCCAGTGGCGCGGCACTCCGCCCCATGTGCAGTTCGCCGGCAGCTGCTCGCTGTACCCCGATCCGTACGCCAAAGAGCGCCCGTTGTTCAGGATTACCGCGCAGAACCTGGAGCAGTACCAGAACCGCCTCAGTGACGGCCAGATCGCCCTGTTCAAGCGCTATCCACGCAGCTACTGGATGGACATCTATCCCAGTCATCGCGACATGCGTCCGAGTGCGAAAATCGAAGAGCAAATCCGCGAAAACGGGCGCACCGCTCGACTCACCGAGGATGGCAACGGCGTCACCGGGGCCTGGGGGGCGTCGCCGTTCCCGATCCCGAAAAACGGCAACGAACTGATCTGGAACCACGCCCTACAAGGGCGGGGGCCCGGCGAGGAAGGCGTCTACAGCCTGGTCGTCACCCTGGCCAACGGCAAGCAGGCACGTCAGGTCCAGCATCACCAGACGCTCAATATCTGGACCAACCCGGACAGCCCCCGGCAAGACGACCGCGACGCCATCAACAGCTACTTCATGTACCGGACCCTGGAACCGGCCCGGGAGCTGGGCAAGATCACCTTCGGCCACGGCTTCGTCGATCCGGTGGCCAACGCCCAGCAGAGCTGGCAATACGACCCGGGCAGCCGACGGGTGCGGCGCGCGCCCAACGTCGGCTACGACAACCCTTCCAGTGGCGCCAGCGGCGGCCTGCGGGTCAACGATGACAGCCGCATGTTCAATGGCGGCACCGACCGCTACCAGTGGACGATCATCGGCAAGCGCGAGCTGTTCATCCCCTATCACAACTATGCAATCAGCGACCCCGCGACCACCCTGGCCAAGCTCACCGAAACCATTGGCCACCCCAACCCCGAAGCACTGCGCTACGAATTGCACCGGGTATGGGTACTGGAGGCCAGCCTCAAGCCCGGCAACCGTCATGTGTATGCCAAACGCCGCTTCTACATCGACGAAGACACCTGGGGCGCGGTCATGGCCGACAGCTATGACGCCCGCAACCTCCTCTAGCGCACCAACCTGCAGACCACCTTCTACGCCTATGACACCCAGAGCTATCAGGCGGGCCCATCGGTGTATCACGACCTGATGTCCGGGGCCTATCTGGTGGATCGCCTGACCAATGATCACGGCCCGATCCGCCTGACGGACCTGGCCCACGATGCCAGCGATTTCACCCCCGCCGCCGTGCGCAAGCGCGCCAAATGAAGACTCACGGAGAGCACAACATGACCCGATTCGACCTGGCCCTCGGGGCCGCCCTGCTGTGCACCATCGCTACAGCCAATGCGGCCCCTGCCGAGCAGCCAGCGCCCCCGCAAGAACTGCCCGCCAGCGAACCCCAGGCGCTGCGCGACCTGAACCTGGCAAGCGCACCCAACCTGCGCGACCTGGGTGGCTACCGCACGGCCGACGGACGTAGCGTGAAGTGGGGCCTGCTGTATCGCGGTGGAGCCCTGGACACACTCAGTGCCGAAGATCAACGCAGGCTGCAAGGCCTGCAACTGCAGCGTGTGGTGGACCTGCGCAGCCGCGAGGAAATCGCCGACGCCCCCGACCGCCTGCCGCCGGCGCTGATGGAGCGGCGGATCGAGATGCCGATCAGTGCCGGCAACATCGACATCCGCGAGCTGACTCGGCGCATCAACAGTGGCGACACCGCCGAGCTGCACCTGGACGATGTGCTGGTTCGGGCCAACATCCAATTCGTCCGCGAGCAGAGCCCGCTCTTTCGAGCCTGGCTGCATGGCCTGCTCGATGACCAGGGCACCCCGGTTCTCTACCACTGCACCGCGGGCAAGGATCGCACCGGCTTCGCTTCGGCCATGGTGTTGCTGGCCTTGGGGGTGCCGGAAGCTACGGTGATGGAGGACTATCTGGCGTCCAACCGCTACCTCGGGGGAAAAAACCGCCGGATCGCCGAACAAGTCCGGCTCGCGTCAAAAGGCCGTACCGATCCTGCCCTGCTACAGCCCTTGCTAGGCGTCGAGGCGCGCTACCTGCAAGCGGCGTTCATGGCCATGCGCGAAGACTACGGCTCGGTGGAGAACTACCTGCGCGAGGGGCTGGGGGTCGATGCCGCATTTCGCTCGCGGCTGCAAAGCAAGTTCCTCGAAACCGCCACCCCCTGATCAGCACCGGCACTCAGAGACCCAGGGCCTTGAGCCGCCGGTACAGGGTCCGCTCGCTCAGGCCCAGGGCCCTGGCCAGCTCACTGCGCGAACCCTCGAACACCTCCAGGGCATGGGCCAGTTGCTCCAGGTCCTTGCTGCCGCGGCGGCGGCCCGGCGGCGCTGGTGCCGGCGTGCTGCGCAGCTCCGGCGGCAGGTCCGCCAGGCGGATCACCCCGTCGTCGCTGAACAGCCGCGCCCGCTCGAGGATGTTGCGCAGCTCGCGGATATTGCCCGGGTAGGTGTACAGGCTCAGTTGGGCCAGGGCCTGGGGATCGACCCGCGGCACTACCCCGGGGTCAAGCCGGCGCAGCAGGCTGTCGATCAGCAGTGGCAGGTCGTCGCTGCGTTCGCGCAAGGCCGGCAAGCGGATCGGGAAGGCGCTGATGCGGTAGTACAGGTCCTGGCGGAAGGTGCCGGCGGCGACCATTTCCTTGAGCGGCTTGTGGGTCGCCGCCACCAGGCGGAAATCCGAGTGCACGGTGCGCAGGCTGCCCACCGGGCGAAAGCTGCCGGACTCGATCAGGCGCAGCAGTTTGACCTGCATGGCCAGGGGCACTTCGCCGATCTCGTCGAGAAACAGGGTGCCGCCATGGGCGGCTTCGGCCAGGCCGATCTTGCGCTGCAGGGCACCGGTGAAGGCGCCCTTTTCATAACCGAACAATTCGCTTTCCAGCAGGCTTTCGGTAAGCCCGGTGCAGTCCACCACCACCAGCGGCCCGCTGGCCCGGGGGCTGCCGTCGTGCAGGGCACGGGCGAACAGCTCCTTGCCGGTGCCGGATTCACCCTGGAGCAATACCGGGATCGGCGCCGGCGCCGCCCGCTGCAAGGCGCCCAAGGCTTCGTTGAAGGCCGGCGAGCGCCCCACCAGGCCCTTCTGCTGGGGTTGTACCGAGGCCACGGCCACCGAACTCAGGCGCTCGACATAGGCCACCACCGTGCCGTCTTGGCCAATGATCGGCCGCAGCTCCACGTCCACATGCTCCGGCCCCCGGGGCGTGTGGTGGATGTGCAGCATGCGTTCCGGTACGCGGCTGTCATGGGCCTTGCGCATCGGGCAATGCTCGCCGGCCTGGTCGCAGGGCACGGCGAACTGGTGGGACACCCGGTAGCACTTGGCGCCCACGTGGGGCTTGCCGGCCACGCCGAACTGACGCTGGTAGGCGGTGTTGGCGGCGATGATGTTGTAGTCGGTGTCCAGCACTATGGTGGGCTGCGGGTCGTGTTCGAGGTAGGACACCAGGGCGGACATCGGTGGCGGGACTAGGTCGGTGGCAATCAGGGACATGGGCAACTCCGGGGCAGAGGCGGCAGCTTAAAGCATGGGCGCCATCACTGCCATTTTCTGCCAGCAACTGCCAAATGACTGCCAAGCCCGGATGACAGTCCTGGCGACAACACATCACCAAGGGGTTGAAAAAGCGTCTAAACCAACGAACATGCGCCAAACGACGCCGTTTCGGGTTGGCACGCTTATTGACACTTCAAGAAACGAGCGTCAGCGCAGACTGCCCTCACCTTCATTGCCTGGAGTGCCCCATGATCATCAGCGACACGCTGCGTGTAGAAGCCTTTTTCGACAGCCATACCTGGACCATCAGCTACCTGGTGATGGACCTGGCCAGCCGCCACTGCGCATTGATCGACAGCGTGCTGGACTACGACCCGAAATCCGGCCGCACCCACACCGAGTCCGCCGACCGCCTGATCGCCCGGGTGAAAGAGCTGGACGCCCGGGTCGACTGGATCCTGGAAACCCATGTGCATGCCGACCACCTGTCGGCCGCCGCCTACCTCAAGGCGCAGCTCGGGGCCCAGGTGGCCATCGGCAACCAGATCACCCGGGTGCAGAAGACCTTCGGCGCGCTGTTCAACGAAGCCCCGGCCTTTGCCCGGGACGGCAGCCAGTTCGACGTGCTGCTCGAAGACGGCGCCGAATTCGCCATCGGCGGCCTCACCGCGCGGGCCATGCACACCCCGGGGCATACCCCGGCCTGCATGACCTACCTGGTACAGGTCGGCGACGAAACCCTGGCCTTTGTCGGCGACACCCTGTTCATGCCCGACTACGGCACCGCCCGCTGCGACTTCCCCGGGGCCGACGCGCGGACCCTGTACCGCTCGATCGGCAAGATCCTCGCCCTGCCCCCCAGCACCCGGCTGTTCATGTGCCACGACTACCTGCCCAACGGCCGCGAGCTGCAGTACATGACCACCGTCGCCGAGCAGCGCGCCAACAACATCCACATTCACCAGGGGGTCGACGAAGACAGCTTCGTGGCCATGCGCGAAGCCCGCGACGCGACCCTGGACATGCCGGTGCTGATCCTGCCTTCGGTGCAGGTCAACATGCGCAGCGGGCACTTCCCCGAGCCCGAGGACAACGGCGTGAGCTACCTGAAGATTCCCCTGAACACCCTATAACTATTACCTACTCCACACGGAGACCTTGCCATGCGCCCCTTCAACCCGGCCCTGCCCACTGTCGACGGCAGCCACCAGGTGCTGATCGTCGGTGGCGGTGCCGCCGGCATCGCCGTTGCTGCCAGCCTCTTGACCCGCGATCCACACCTGGACGTGGCACTCATCGACCCTGCCCGGCACCACTATTACCAACCCGGCTGGACCCTGGTGGGCGCCGGAGTATTCAGCGCCCAATCCACCGAGCGCGCCATGGCCGAGCTGATGCCCCAGGGGGTCAAGTGGATCCAGGACGCGGTCAGCCGCTTCGACCCAGAACACAACGCCCTCGTGCTGGAGGACGGCCGGGTGCTGGCCTATGACCAACTGATCGTCTGCCCCGGGCTCAAGCTCGACTGGGCCGCCATCGACGGCCTGCCCCAGGCTCTGGGCAATCACGGCGTGACCTCCAACTACCGCTACGACCTGGCGCCCTACACCTGGCAACTGGTGCAGCAACTGCAACAGGGCGAGGCGCTGTTCAGCCAGCCGCCGATGCCGATCAAGTGCGCCGGAGCGCCACAAAAGGCCATGTACCTGTCCTGCGACCACTGGCTGCGCCACGGCCGCCTGGGGCAGATCAAGCCGCGCTTCCTGAATGCCGGCGGTGTGCTGTTCGGCGTCGCCGACTACGTGCCGGCGCTGATGGAATACGTGAAGAAATACGGCATCGAACTGGATTTCGGCCATAACTTGGTGGCGGTGAACGGCCCGGCCAAACGCGCGACCTTTGTCCGCACCCTGGCCGATGGCCGCCAGGAAACATTGGAACGGGCCTTCGATATGCTGCACGTGGTGCCTCCCCAGTGCGCCCCGGACTTCATCCGCCAGAGCCCCCTGGCGGACGCCGCCGGCTGGATCGACGTCGACCCGGGCAGCCTGCGCCACAAGCGCTACGTGAACATCCACGGCCTGGGGGACGCCACCAATACCAGCAATGCCAAGACCGCCGCCGCGGCACGCAAACAGGCACCGGTGGTGGCCAACAATGTGCTGGTTGCCCTGAAGCGCCTGACCCGCCTGGCTGAATACGACGGCTACGGTTCCTGCCCGCTGACCGTGGAACGGGGCAAGATCGTCCTCGCCGAATTCACCTATGGCGGCAAGCTGGCACCGAGTTTCCCGCGCTGGCTGCTGGACGGGCGCCAGCCAACCCGTCGCGCCTGGTGGCTGAAGGAACGGATCCTGCCACCGCTGTACTGGCGCGGCATGCTCAAGGGCCACGAATGGCTGGCCCATCCGACCCTGGCCACGGACACCCCGAAAGCATGAGCGAACACAGTCTTCTGGGCGCCGGGCTGGGGGCGATCATCGGTGCGATCCTGGCCCTGACCGGGGCCGGTGGCGGCATCCTCGCCGTGCCGCTCCTGGTCTTCGGCCTGGGCCTGAGCATGGTCGAGGCCGCGCCCATCGGCCTGCTGGCGGTGGGCCTGGCAGCCAGCGTCGGCGCGGTGCTGGGCTTGCGCCAGGGCATCGTGCGCTACCGCGCGGCGGGGTTCGTGGCCGGCATCGGCATCCTCATGGCGCCGCTGGGCCTGTGGCTGGCCCACCGCCTGCCCAACCTGCCGCTGGCGCTGCTGTTCTCCCTGGTGCTGCTGTACGCCTGCGGGCGCATCCTGCGCAAGGCCAGCCTGGAACTGAAACAGGGCCAGCCGGCGCCGCGCCCGGCCTTCATGCCCTGCGTGCTCAACCCGGCCCAGGGCCGCCTGCGCTGGACCCTGCCCTGCGCCCGGGCGCTGACCTTCACCGGAATGCTCTCGGGGCTGCTTTCCGGGCTGCTGGGGGTGGGTGGCGGCTTCGTCATCATCCCGGCCCTGAGCCGCTACACCAACCTGGACAGCAAGAGCATCGTCGCCACCTCACTGGCGGTGATCGCCCTGGTCTCCCTGGGCAGCGTGGTCACCGCCAGCCTCAGCGGGATCATGCACTGGGCGGTGGGCGCGCCCTTTGCCCTGGGGGCGGTCCTGGGGCTGGTGCTGGGACGCCAGGTAGCCAGCCACCTGGCCGGCCCGCGGTTGCAACAGCTGTTCGCCATCACCGGGATCCTCGCTGCCCTGCTGCTGGCCGGCGGCGCCCTGGGGCTGATTGCCCCTTGACCCCTTCGCCAGCCGGCTCCTGCAGCACCGTGTACGCCCCCCCCGTAGGAGCTGGCTTGCCAGCGAAGGCGTACTCACAGGCGCCCCTGTCCTGAAGCAAGATTCACGGCGCCTGGTCCGGCCCTTTCGCCGGCAAGCCGGCTCCTACAGCATCATGTGCGCACCACCCGTAGGAGCTGGCTTGCCAGCGAAGGCGTGCTCACAGGCGCCCCTGTCCTGAAGCAAGATTCACGGCGCCTGGTCCGGCCCTTTCGCCGGCAAGCCGGCTCCTACGCTGAGAACGACCGGGGAAATATTGGCCTCTGCCGGTCCAGCGCTCGGGTGGCGACCATGACCTGGACCCATGTCCCCCAGGAGTGCGCCATGTCCACCGCCCAGTCCCTTGAACTCTGTTTCTGGCGCAAGATCGGCCGCTACGCCTCGCGCATCGGCCGGACCTTGATCCAGAAAGCCCTATGGCTCTACTACGCGGCGCAACGGCCGCAAACCCCGATCTGGGCCAAGACCACCATCTATGCCGCCCTGGGTTACTTCGTGCTGCCGCTGGACATCATCCCCGACCTGATCCCCGGGGCCGGGTACGTCGATGACCTCGGCCTGTTGACCGGCTCAGTGGTGACAGTAGCCGCCCACATCAACGCCGAGGTCCGGGAACAAGCCAGCGCGCGCCTGGCCGACTGGTTCGGCAGCGAGTCGGAATGAGCCAGAGGTCGGCGCCAGGCTGGGCATTCGACTCACCAAGGCAGTGCAGCGCCCCCGACACCATGGCCACCCGACTCACCGCGCCTGGGTGTCCAGGGCATAGAACTCCTGCAACTTGGCCTGCAGCAGTTGCTTGTCCGGCAGTTGGGTCCGGTACTCGGCGATCAGCGCCGGTGACAGGGAACGGTTGAGGGCATATTCCACCACCTCGTCCTCCTTGCTGGCACAGAGCAACACGCCCAGGGCAGGGTTCTCGTGGGGCTTGCGCACCTGGCGATCCAGGGCCTCCAGGTAGAAGTCCAGCTTGCCCAGGTACTCCGGCTCGAAGCGCCCGACCTTGAGCTCAACGGCCACCAGGCAATTCAACCCACGATGGAACAGCAGCAGGTCCAGGGCGAAATCGCGCCCGCCGACCTGCAGCGGATAGCCTGAAGCGACAAAGCAGAAGTCGCGCCCCATCTCGATCAGGAAATCCTTGAGTTGGCGCACCAGCCCCTGGTGCAGGTCGGCTTCGTCATGCCCCTGGGCCAGGCCGAGAAACTCCACCATGTAGGCATCCTTGAAGACCTTCAGGGCCTCGGGACGGGCCTGCTTCAAGGTTGCCGAGGCATTGGCCGGGCGGGTCAGCGTGCGTTCGAACAGCGCGGATTTGATCTGCCGTTCCAGTTCTCTGCGTGACCATTGTTCCTGGACCGCCAAGCGCAGGTAGAACTCACGTTCACTGGGCCCTTTGCTCTGCCCCATCACCACCAGATGGTGGCTCCAGGACAATTGTCGCACCAGTGGTGCGACTTTCTCGTCAGCACGATAGGCCTCATAAAACTGGCGCATGCGAAACAGGTTTGCCCGGGTAAAACCCCGCAGGCCCGGCTGCTGCCGCGCCAGGTAATCCGCCAATTGCCGGACCACGCCATCACCCCACTCCGCCGCCTCGATCTTGCGGCTGATATAGGCCCCGACCTGCCAATACAGCTCCACCAGTTCAGTATTCACCGCGCGCACTGCCCGCTGTCGCGCGGCGGTGATCATTTGCGCCACTTCGCCAAATGCCACTTCGGTGGAAGAGATCGCCGCTTCAGCCTCTTGCTTCATGACGCACGCCCGCTTGCTGGGAGACAGGCCCCTATCATCCCGTGGCTCGCCATGGGCCTGAAGTCAGGCCCGTCTCTTTGTGGTGAGCGAAATGTCCTTGTTTGAGCGCGGTAAACAGCCCCGTCAGCCGGGCATGCAATTGAAGTCGTGGGTACTGGCTACCTGCTTGCCCTTGGCGTCATACAGGCGCGCCGACACCTCGTTCCCCAGGCTCGACTCCACCAGTGTGTAATGCTCCCCGGCCTTGAAGCCGCCGTAGCTGATGTGGCCGTCGCAGTCTTGCTGGTTGGAGTCGCCGACGTTCTCTTCAAACAGGGTCACGTCCAGGCGGTGAGCACCGGGCTTGACCTGGAAATAGCGACCATCGTCGATCTTCTGCCCGTCCACCCGTTCGGCCATCAGGTCGTTGGGCGCCTCTTCCTGCAGGCCGATCCAGGCCTCGCTGGGATCAGGCCGGGGCATGGGCCCGGCGCAAGCGCCGAGCAGGCACGCGAGGCCCAGGACGGGTATCAGCAGCAGCGGTTTGAGTGTCATGAAAATCTACCTTGGCAATGGAAAAAAAAAGCCCTACAGGCAACTGAACGGCCGGCTCTGGGCCACCTGCCGGCCCTGGGCGTCCAGCAGCTCGGCGCTGACGTCCTGGCCCTGGCTGGACTCCACCAGTCGGTAATGGCCCCCCGCCTGGAACCCGGCATAGTCCAAGCGCCCCAGGCACTCGGGTTGCGCCGAGTTGCCGTTGGCCCCTTGCAGCAAGGCCATCCGCAAGCGGTGCTGGCCGGGGCTGACCTGGAAGTAGCGGCCATCGTTCAGGCGCTTGCCATCGACGCTGTCGGCCAGCAAGTCGTTGGGCGACTCAGGAGCAAGATCGATCCAGGCCTGCTGAGGATCGGCCTTGGGCAGCGGCCCGGCACAGGCCGAAAGCAGGCACACCAGGCCCAGGCCCGGCAGCAGCAACAAGGGTTTGAGGGACATGGAAGAAACCTCGCAAATGACAGTCATGAGTGCGGCGCAAGCCCGGAAAAATCCCCTGCGCCGATGGCCACCAAGCTTGTCGAGGCCCCGGTGCGAGAACAAATGAATCCACATGAAAGGAAATACAGGCCTTACCTAAAACTTCCTTCACCTGGCTGAAAGCCGCGTGTTAGGTGGGTCGCTGCAGGCTGCCGAGGTTTGCAACCCCACTCCCTCGGAGGTTTTCGGCATGCTCGGGCTGGTCAAGACCGCACTGCTCAAGCCCTACACGTTCATCGTGCTGGCGATATTCATCTGCATCATCGGGCCCCTGGCGGCCCTGCGTACCCCCACCGACGTGTTCCCGGATATCGGCATCCCGGTGGTGGCGGTGGTCTGGCAGTACAACGGCCTGTCGCCGGACGCCATGGCCGGGCGGGTGATCTACACCTATGAGCGCTCCCTGAGCACCACGGTCAACGACATCGAGCACATCGAGTCGCAGTCGCTGCCGGGCATGGGCATCGTCAAGATCTTCTTCCAGCCCGGGGTCGATATCCGCACCGCCAACGCCCAGGTGACCGCGGTGTCACAAACCGTGCTCAAGCAGATGCCGCCGGGCATCACCCCGCCGCTGATCCTCAACTACAGCGCCTCGACGGTGCCGATCCTGCAGATGGCGTTTTCCAGCCCGACCCTGTCGGAGGCGAAGATCCGCGACCTGGTGCAGAACAACATCCGCCTGCCCCTGAGCTCCCTGCCCGGCCTGGCCGTGCCCACCCCCATGGGCGGCAAGCAGCGCCAGATCACCCTCGACCTGGACCCGCAAGCCCTGGCCGCCAAGGGCCTGTCGGCCCAGGACGTGGGCAATGCCCTGGCGGCGCAGAACCAGATCATCCCGGTGGGCACCGCCAAGCTGGGCAGCGATGAATACACGGTGCTGCTGAACAACAGCCCGACCGCCATCGAGGAGCTCAACGACCTGCCGATCAAGACCGTGGACGGCGCGCTGATCACCATCGGCCAGGTGGCCCACGTGCGCGACGGCTCGCCGCCGCAGACCAACATCGTGCGGGTCGACGGACGCCGCGCGGTGCTGATGCCGGCCCTGAAGAACGGCAATATCTCCACCCTGTCGATCGTCGACGGCATCCGCCAGATGCTGCCGCGCATCAATGAGACCCTGCCGCCAGCGCTGAAGACCTCACTGCTGGGGGACGCCTCGGTGTTCGTCAAGCAGTCGGTGGGCAGCGTGGCCCAGGAAGGCATCATCGCCGCCCTGCTGACCAGCGCGATGATCCTGCTGTTCCTCGGCAGCTGGCGCTCCACACTGATCATCGCCGCCTCGATTCCCCTGGCGGTGCTCTCGGCCATTGCCCTGCTGGCGCTCAGCGGCCAGACCCTGAATGTGATGACCCTGGGCGGCCTGGCCCTGGCGGTGGGGATCCTGGTGGACGATGCCACCGTGACCATCGAGAACATCAACTGGCACCTGGAGCAGGGCAAGGCGGTCAAGCAGGCCATCCTCGACGGCGCCAGGCAGATCGTCGGCCCGGCCTTCGTCTCGCTGCTGTGCATCTGCATCGTCTTCGTGCCGATGTTCCTGCTGCAGGGCATCGCCGGCTACCTGTTCCGGCCCATGGCCCTGGCGGTGATCTTCGCCATGGCCAGCTCGTTCATCCTCTCGCGGACCCTGGTGCCCACCCTGGCCATGTACCTGCTCAAGCCCCATACGCCGGAAGCCGGCCCCGGGCACCACCCGGAAGATGCCTTCATCAACCACCACGAAGGCGAACAGCACGCCAAGCCGCGCAATGCCCTGATACGCGGGCTATTGGCCTTCCAGCAGGGCTTCGAGGCGCGTTTCTCCACTGTGCGCGACACCTACCACGGCCTGCTGCACCTGGCCCTGGGCCGGCGCAAGACCTTCATCCTCGGCTTTCTTGCCTGCGTGCTGGCCTCCTTCGCCCTGCTGCCGAGCCTGGGCCAGGACTTCTTCCCCGCCACCGACGCCGGGGCCCTGGCCCTGCACGTGCGCCTGCCCCTGGGCACACGGATCGAGGAAAGCGCGGCGGCCTTCGACCGTATCGAAGCGCGGATTCGCGAAGTGATTCCGGCCGAGCAACTGGACAGCATCATCGACAACATCGGCATCCCCTTGAGCGGCATCGACATGGCCTACAGCAACAGCGGCACCATCGGCCCCCAGGACGGTGATATCCAGGTCACCCTCAAACCCGGCCACGCCCCTAGCGCCGACTATGTGAAACAGCTGCGTGAAGCCCTGCCGGAAAGCTTCCCCGGCAGCCAGTTCGCCTTCCTGCCGGCAGACATCAGCAGCCAGATCCTCAACTTCGGCGCCCCGGCCCCCCTGGACGTGAAAATCTCCGGACCCGACGCCGCGGCCAACCGCGCCTACGCCCTGCAACTGCAGCGGCGCCTGCAGCATGTGCCGGGCATCGCCGACCTGCGCATCCAGCAGTCCACCGGCTACCCGTCCTTGCAGGTCAAGGTCGATCGCCTGCGGGCCAATGGCCTGGGCATCACCGAGCGCGACGTGACCAACAGCATGGTGGCGTCGCTGGCCGGCAGCTCCCAGGTGGCGCCGACCTTCTGGCTCAACCCGAAGAACGGCGTGTCCTATTCCATCGTCGCCGCCACCCCGCAATACCGCCTGGACAGCCTTCCGGCCCTGGAGGCGCTGCCGGTCACCGGCAGCAACGGCCAGTCGCAGATCCTCGGCGGCCTGGCGGACATCTCCCGGGTCGAGAGCCCGGCGGTGGTCAGCCACTACAACATCCAGCCGACCCTGGACCTGTACGCCAACGTGCAGGGCCGCGACCTGGGCGCCGTGGCCCACGACATGCAAAAGGTCCTGGACGACGCTGCGGCCCTGCGGCCCAAGGGCGCCACGGTCAGCCTGCACGGGCAGATCGACGCCCTGCACGAAGCCTTCAGCGGCCTGAGCCTGGGCCTGCTGGGTGCGGTGGTGCTGATCTACCTGCTGATCGTGGTCAACTTCCAGTCCTGGGTCGATCCGTTCGTGATCATCACCGCGCTGCCGGCAGCCCTGGCCGGGATCGTGTGGATGCTGTTCTTGAGTGGCACCTCGCTGTCGGTGCCGGCGCTGACCGGGGCCATCCTGTGCATGGGGGTGGCCACCGCCAACTCGATCCTGGTGGTGAGTTTTTGCCGCGAGCGCCTGGCGGAACACGGCGATGCCCTCAAGGCCGCGCTGGAAGCCGGCTACACGCGCTTTCGCCCGGTGTGCATGACCGCCCTGGCGATGATCATCGGCATGCTGCCCCTGGCCCTGTCCGAGGAACAGAACGCCCCACTGGGCCGCGCGGTGATCGGCGGGCTGATCCTCGCCACCGTGGCCACCCTGATCTTTGTCCCCGTGGTCTTCAGCCTGGTCCACGGCCGCCGTCCCCAATCCGCTGTTGCTGGAGAAAACACCCATGTCGCCTGATCACACCCCTTCGCGCAAACGCCTGATGCTGCTGGGCATCGGCGGCCTGAGCCTGGCTGCCCTGCTGGTGGCCAGCGGCCTGGCCGCGCGCACCCGGCATGAACGGGCCGTCGTTGCCTGGACCGAGACCGCTGCCGTGCCGCAGGTGCTGGTGTTCCAGCCGCAGCACAACGTGCTGGGCGACACCCTGCGCCTGCCGGCGCACCTGGAAGCCTGGAGCAAGGCGCCGATCCATGCCCGGGTCAGCGGCTACCTCAAGGACTGGACCCAGGACATAGGCACCCACGTGGCCGCCGGGCAGGTACTGGCCCATATCGACAGCCCCGACCTGGACCAGCAAGTGGCCCAGGCCCGGGCGCGGATGACCCAGCAGCAAGCCAATGCCCGGCTGGCCCAGACCACCGCCGAGCGCTGGCAGAACCTCTTGGCCAGCCACTCGGTATCGCGCCAGGAAGCCGATGAAAAGACCTCCAACGCAGCCGCCGCCAAAGCCAATGCCGAGGCGGCCGCCGCCGACTATGCGCGGCTCTCGGCGCTGGAGGACTACAAGACCATTCGTGCGCCGTTCGCCGGCACCATCACCGCCCGCCACACCGATATCGGCCAGTTGATCAAGGCCGACAACGACAGCGACCCGGAGCTGTTCGACCTGGCGGACACCCACAAACTGCGGCTCTACGTGCCGATTCCGCAGAACTACGCCAGCGTGATCCACCCTGGTCTGCAAGCGCAGCTGACCGTGCCCGAGCACCCTGGCCAGCACTTCAGCGCGCAACTGCTGGGCGATTCCACCGCCATCGACCCACGCTCCGGCACCCTGCTGGCACAGTTCGTCGCCGCCAACCCGGACGGCGCGCTGATGCCCGGCGACTATGCCGAAGCCACACTGGCCATCCCTGCCGACACCCACGGTGTGAGCATCCCCGCCAGCGCCCTGATCTTCCGCGCCCAGGGCACCCAGGTGGCGGTGATCGACAGTTCCCGCCACGTGCACCTGCGCAGCATTCATATCGGCCTGGACCTGGGCGAGCGGCTGGTGATCGACCAGGGCCTGCAAGCGACCGACCAGGTCATCGACAACCCGCCGGACGCCCTGCGCGAAGGTGACCTGGTGCAACTGGCGGACGCGGGAGGCGAACATGCGCCCAAGGCTTAAGCCCCTCGCCGCCCTGCTGTTGCTGGCCCTGCACGGCTGCTCCCTGGCCCCCCAGTACCAAGTGCCGCCTATCGACCTGCCCGCGCACTATCGCGAACAGAGCGCCGACGGCCCCTGGCACCCGGCCGCCGCGCCCCAGGTGCTCGCCGAACAATGGTGGCGGCTGTACCAGGACCCACAGTTGGATGACCTGCAACAACGCCTGCTCCGAGCCAACCCGGATCTGGCGGCGGCCCTGGCCCACTACGACGCTGCCCAGGCCTACGCCAGCCAACTGCATGCCGGGCTGTTCCCGCAGATCAGCGCCAGCGCCCAACCGCTGCGCCAGCGTCAGTCGGACAGCCGCCCGCTGCGCGGCAGCACCCAGCCTTCGGTATACAACAGCAACACCGCCGGTTTTGCCCTGGGCTTGGACCTCGACCTCTGGGGGCGGATTCGCAATCAAGCGGCTGCCGGAGATGCCCAGGCCCAAGCCTCCGGCGACGACTTGGCAGCGGCGCGCCTGAGCCTGCAAAAACAATTGGCGAGCCTGTATGTGCAACTCAATGGCCTGGACGCCCAGAGCCGCATCCTCAGCCACTCCCTGGAGGATTACGCCCAGGCCCTGCAACTGACCCGCGACCGCTACCAGGGGCAGATCGCCTCGGAACTGGACCTGACCCGGGCCCAGAGCCAACTGGCCAGCGCCGAAGCCGAACTGGACGAAGTGCGCGCCCAACGCAACCTCACCGAACACGCCATCGGCGAACTGGTGGGCGAGCCGGCCAGCCAATTCCACCTGACGCCCTCTGCGCAACTCTTGAGCCTGCCGAGCATTCCCCGGCAACTGCCCAGCACCCTGCTGCAACGAAGGCCGGACATTGCCGCCGCCGAACGCCGTGTGTATGCCGCCAATGCCGGCATCGGCATCGCCCGCGCCGCCTGGTACCCGGATTTCAGCCTGACCGGCATGCTCGGTAGCCAGACCCAGGGCGTGGGCAACCTGCTGGCCGCGGGCAATCGTTATTGGGCCCTGGGGCCGTTGGTGAACCTGCCGATTTTTGACGGCGGCCGGCTGAGCGCCAATGAGCGCCAGGCCCACGCCGAGTTCGAAGAGGCCGCCGCCCATTACCGTGGGCAAGTGCTGCGGGCGGTGCGCGAGGTGGAGGATAACCTGGGGCAACTGCGGGATTTGCACCAGGAAGCGCTGGACCAACAGGCGGCGGTGAATGCTGCCGAGCACACGCAGACCTTGGCGATGAACAGCTATCAGGCCGGAGCAGTGAGTTATCTGGATGTGGTGACGGCGCAGACCGCAGCCTTGCAGGCCCAGCGGGGGTTGCAGGCGGTGCAGACAAGGGAGTTGCAGGCCAGTGTGGGGTTGGTGGTGGCGTTGGGTGGGGGGTGGAACGGGTGAGTTTTTGAGGAGGGTGTACATATCCGTTGCTGCGGGTGTGGCGGATATTGGTTCCGCTCTTACAGCGGCTCACTTTTGAAAAGCGCAAAAGTAAGCAAAACGCTCTGCCCCTCCACTCGGTGCCTCGCCTAGGCTCGGCATGCCCTCACTCCGGCATTGATCCGTGGGCCGCCGCCACAGGCCATCCATGGCCTGGGGCGGCTAACCCGGCATCCCTGCCGGGTTACCCACGGCTCAATGCCTGCGTTCGGCCATCGTGGTTAACGGGGCATTCAGATCAAGATCAAAATCAAGAGCGCGACGGCGGCCTGCCGGCCTGGAGCTGGAGCTGGAGCGGCGTGTAGCGCCCCCCGTGTAGGAGCTGGCTTGCCAGCGAAAGCGTCCGCCCAGGCGCTGCATGTCTCACGGGCCCTTTCGCCGGCAAGCCGGCTCCTACGAAAAGCGCGTAAAACGCGCTTGGCTTTTGCTTTTGATCTTGATCTTGATCTTCAGGCCCCTTCCCAGCCGGCCGAGCGTAGGCGTTGCGTAGGGGGCAGCTCGGCAGGGATGCCGAGCTAGCCGCCACCCGGCCAGGGATGGCCGGTTGGCGGCGGCCCCCGGAGCAATGCCGAAGTGAGGGAACCCCGAGCCTTAGCGAGGGGCCCATGGAGGGGCAAGCGTTTTTGGTTCCTTTTTAGGCGTTTGTAAAAAGGGACTCGCCGTAAGGGCGAAACCATAAGTGGCCACACCCGCAGCAACGGATATGTCCCCTATCAAAACCCAACCACACCCACCACACCGAACACCCGGTGTTCTACCTCGACACCGAAGCCCCCTTGAGCGACCTGGCCAGCCCCTACAAAAGCCTGCGTACCTGCAAACGATCAAATGTGGCAACTGCTCAGGCCGTTCTTCTCCAGGTAACGCTGGTGCGCTTCATCCGCCAGGTCGAAGCGGCCCAGGGGCACGATCACCGTGGCCACGGGTTTGTTGAGGCGGCCGGAGTCTTGCAGAGCGGTCTTGGCCGCCCTCGCCTGTTCGGCTTGCGCGGCGTTGGTGTGGAAGATCGCCGAGCGATATTTCACCCCGCCATGCTCGCCCTGGCGATCCACCGAGGTCGGATCATGCAGATCCCAAAAGTGTTCAATCAGGCGGGTATACGCCAGCACCTGCGGGTCGAAATCCACCTGCACCACTTCAATCTGCAAGGCTTCGTCCGCCGCTTCCACGGCGTAGCCGACGCGGCTGTCCACGACCCCAGGCAGCGCCCGAAACGCGGCTTCCGCGCCCCAGAAACACCCGGCGCCGAAGGTCGCCTGTTCGAGGCTGTTCACCGGCGCCCCACTCATTGCGCCACTCCCACTTTCTCGCCGCTGGCACCCAGCCAGCCATCAACGATCTGCGGGTGCGCCGCGACCCATTCCTTGGCCGCCTGCGCCGCCGGTTGCTGTTCCTTTTCGATCTTGAGAATCAGGTCGTTCAGGGCCTGAGGTTCGATGCTGAAGTTCTCCAGGAACGCGGCAATTCGCGGTGCGCGTTTTTGCAGGGCGGTGGACGCCAGGACATACACCCGGGCATCCGGGTAGGCGCAGGTGATCTTGCTCTTGCTCAGCCAATCGGCATCCACCGTCGGGCTGATGAATTTCCAGCAACCGTCCGCCTTGTACAGCGGGTCGCCCTTCTTGTTGTCCTGGGCGTAGCCGTCGAACGCCGGTTCATCCAGGCGGCGCAGGTCGAAGGCGGAGAAGATCCAGTCCGGGGTGTAGGCGTAGAACACCACGCCGCGCTGGGCCTTGTAGGCCGCGGCGAGTTTGGCGTAGGTTACCGAGGCTTCGGTGGACACAGACTCGAATTTGTCGGCAAAGCCAAAATCCTTGGCCTTGATCTCGCCGATGTAGGTCGACTCCCAGCCCGCCGGACCCACCAGCAGTTGCGCCTTGCCGCCGCCCAGGGGTTCGAAGAGTTTCGCCACTTCAGGCTTTTGCAGGTCGTAGACCGACTTCACGCCGTATTTGTCTTGCAGGTAGCCGGGGATGTAGAAGCCCTGCACCCCCAGGTACGGCTGCTTGTTGGGCACCAGGGAGCGGGTGCCGCCGGTGACGTATTTGGCCCAGGCGGCGGACTGGTTGGGCAGCCAGATATCGGTCAGCACGTCCACCGAGCCATCGCCCTTGGCAGCGGCGGCGAACAGCACCGGCACGTCACCGGCGAGGTAGGAAACCTCGCCGTCGAGGCGACTCTTGATCACTTCGCCAAGGATGTTCTGGATGGCGATGGCGCCGGTCCAGTTCTGCTCGCCAATGACGATCTTGTCCTTGGCCAGCACCGGCAGGGACAACCCCAACAGCAGCGCGGCAGCGCCAAGGGTACGGGTAAACGACTTGTTCAAGGGACACCTCATGATTGATGCAATGTGCGATCCCGCTGGCGCAGGGTCGCTTGAATGATGCGGTCGGGAATCAGCGCGCAGAACACGATCGCGGCGCCGGCCAGCATGCCCTCGCCGCCCTTGATGTTGCGCAGCGCGGTCATCACGTCGTAGCCCAGGCCGCCGGCGCCGATCAGCGCCGCCACCACCACCATCGACAGGCTCATCACCAGGGTCTGGTTGATCCCCAGCAGCAAGGAGCCCGCAGCCAGGGGCAGTTCGACCTTGGTCAGGATCTGCCACGGCGTGGCGCCGTGGGCCAGGGCCGCCTCGACGGCGGTCTTGGGCACTTCCTGAATCCCCAGGGCGGTGAGGCGGATCATCGGCGCCAGGGCGAAGATCACCGTGGCGATCACCGCCGGGGTCTTGCCCACCGAGAAGAACGCCACCGCCGGGATCAGGTACACGAAGGTGGGCAAGGTCTGCATCACGTCCAGGAGCGGAGTGATCAGGCGCCGGGCCAGGGCGCGCTTGGCCAGGAGGATGCCGGCGGGTACGCCGATCAACAGCGAGATCAGCACCGAGGAGCCCACCAGGGCCAGGGTGGCGATGGTCCGTTCCCAGAAACCGAACAGGCCGATGTAGAGCAAGGCCGCGGCACTGGTCAGGGCCAGGGCGGCGCCGGCGCTGCGCCAGGCCAGCAGCACCAGGGCCAGGGCCGGCACCGGCCAGGGCAACCAGCCCAGCAGGCTTTCGATGCTTTCGATCACCGTGCGCACGGCGACTATCACGCCGACGAAGGTGCTTTCGAACGTCACCTGGGACCAGGCAATCAGTTGATCGATGGCCGCGGCGGTGCCCAGCAGCACTTGCCGGTCGGCGGGAAATTGCAGCCAGGGGCCAGAGGCATCGGTGGCCAACACCCGCCACAGCACCAGGGCCTGGGACAGCAGCAACACCAGCCACGGCAGACGCCAGTCCGAACGCCCCAGGCGGCTGGGGCGGCGGGCCAGGGCCAGGCTCAACAGGCGGCTGAGCAGCAAGCCGATGAGCGCCAGGGCGGCCCAGGCGAAACTGGCCGTGGCCAGCCCTTGCCCCAAGGCTGCGGCCGCCCCCAGTTCCAGGGCGAAGCCCAGCCAGTACAGGCCACCGCGACCGCTGGCGGCCAGGGCGGCGGGCCCCAGCAGCAGGGCCTGGGCAAAGGACAGTCCGGGGCTGACCGGCGCCGGGGTCGTCGCGCTCTTGCGCGGGGCAATCGTCGCCACCGGCGTGGCGCTGCGGGCGCCGTGTTCCTGGAAGAAGTCCGCCACTTCGGCATCCGCCGGCTGCTTCAGCAATTCCTCGGGCGTGCCGACCTGAATCAGCTGGCCGTGGCGCAGCACGGCGATGCGGTCCGCCAGGTGCAGGGCTTCGGCCGGGTCGTGGGTCACCAGCAAGGTGGTGATGCCGCGCTCGCGCACCACCTGCAGAAAGTGGCTTTGCAGGTCGCGGCGGATGGTCGGGTCCAGGGCGCTGAAGGGTTCGTCCATCAGCAGGATGTCCGGCTCGCTGACCAGGGCCCGGGCCAGGCCGACCCGCTGCTGCATGCCGCCGGACAGCTCATGGGGATAGTGCTCGCCCCAGCCTTCCAGGCCCATGGCCTGCAGTTGCACGTCGGCTGCGGCATGGCGCAGGGCCTCAGGCTCGCCGCGCAGTTCCAGGGGCAAGGCGACGTTGTCGCGCACGCTGCGATGGGGCAGCAGGCCGAAGTGCTGGAACACCATGCCGATGCGCCGCGAACGCAGGGTGCGCAGTTCCCTGGCCGAAAGCTGGCTGATGGCCGAACCGTCGATCAGCACCTCGCCGCTGCTGGGCTCGATCAACCGGTTGATATGGCGCAGCAAGGTGGACTTGCCGCTGCCGGAGGTGCCCATCAGGCACAGCACTTCGCCACGGCGCACCTTGAGGCTGACCTGCTCAACCGCAGGCGGAGCGGACTGGCCACGGCGGCGGGCGTAGTGCTTGGTCAGGTGGCGCAATTCCAGCACCACGTCGGTGTTAACCGCAGGCGGGCTGATTGAGGCAGGGACGGCAAAGGCCTCTTGGGGATGAACGGCAGACACGGGAACTCCTGACGCCGGGCGCGGGATGGCGTAATCGGCGGTGAACAAGAAAAAGGGGGGCCTGTTCGCCGGCAAGCCGGCTCCTACAAGCGAAAGCGACCTAACGACCCACTACAAGGATTTGGGGCTCCACAACTGCACGGCCCGGGCATCCACCGGCTTGGGCAACAGCTTTTCCTGGTAGAAGGCATCGGCGATTTTCTGCTGCTCGCCCAGGGCGTCGGGCTTGACCGCTTCCACCTTGTAGGTGCGGCGGCTGTTGGCCAGTTCCACCGTCGGCACATCCAGGTTGCCCCACAGCGGGCCCAGCAGTTTTGCCGCCTCGGCCGGGTGCGCCTTGACCCAGGTGCCGGTCTTCTGCAGCTCGGCGAACACTTGCTGCAGCACCTCGGGATGGGCCTTGGCGTAGTCATTGGAAGCCAGGTAGTAACGGCGATAGCTGGCCAGCCCCTGGCCGTCGTGCAGCACCCGCGCGCCCTGCTGGCGCTGGGCGCTGGCGACAAAGGGTTCCCAGGTGACCCAGGCATCGACCTTGGCGGTTTCCAGCGCCGCGCGGCCATCGGCCGGGGTCAGGTACACCGGCTGGATATCGGCGAAGCTCAAGCCCGCTTCGCGCAAGGCGGCGATCAGCAGGTAGTGGCTGCCGGCGGCCTTGGTCACGGCGATGCGCTTGCCCTTGAGGTCGGCCAGGGACTTGAGCGGCGAATCCTTGGGAATGACGATGGACTGGGCCGCCGGGGAGGGAGTTTCGCTGGCGAAATAGGTCAGCTGGGCCCCGGCGGCCTGGGCGAAGACCGGCACCGTGTCGGCGACATCGGCGCTGATATCGACATTGCCCACATTCAGCGATTCCGCCAACGGCAGGCCGCTGGTGAACTCGTGCCAGGTGATGTTGACGCCCTGCCCCGCCAGCTGTTTTTCCAGGGTGCCCTGGGCCTTGAGCAAGGCCAGCAGGGTCGAGGATTTCTGGTAGCCGATGCGCAGGTCGGTATCGGCCTGGGCATTGAGGGCCATGCCCAGCGCCAGGCCGGCCAGGGCGGTGATCGACAAGCTACGACGCAAAGCAAAGGGCAGGCGCATGGGGGCGAACCTTCTGGGAGACAGGAAAGTCGCTAAAAGCTAATCGATCTAACAAATCTAAAATAAATACTTTTTAGGAATTAGCTTAGGTTCGGCTGGCAGCTCTATCTCGGCCCTGCCCCCTACGCCCGTGCCGGGCGTGCGCAGCCTGCGGCAGCGGCTACAAAAACCCAGCTCACCACAGACCCTGTAACCGCTGCCGAGCCCGCGAGGCTGCGAAAGGTCGGGCCGCGTTCGGTACGCAGGGCCTTGCTTTTGGCTACCGACCGCACGGTGTCGAGCCGCCGAACTTTGTAGCCCGCAGGCAGAAGAAACTGTCCTTTTTCAGGGTCATCGGCGCCACTGCGCAGGGCAGCAAGGCCTGGTTGACCTCGATCGACAGCTGTTCGCCCTGCAACTCGCGCGGGCCCAGGTCGATGATGCATAGGCCTTCGCCGCTACGCCGCGAGAAGCCAACTGCCTGAATGGGCCGGTTGTCCAGCTTCAGCAGCAGAGGGTTTTGCGCAGGCGAAGCACATGCCATCAGGCTGGGGTGACTGGCCCTGATCCATACATGGCCGTCATCGTCCGACGCGGAAAACAACGGGATGAAGAACAGCGATAAAAGTTGATGGGAGGCGCGGGTCTCCACGTTCACATAGAGTGGGCTGCCCCCGCAGGCCAGCTGGAACGCCGTGCCTTTGTCGAAACCGACAACGCTTGCGTCTTGCCAGCCGCCCGGACTGTCGGCCTTCCAGTCGTGGCCCCATTTGTAATCGATACAACCGCCGAGACTCAGAGCCAGGGCCAGGCAGAGCACCATCCTGTGCATATTCGGCATCCCATGGGAAAAGTTCGCCAGTGTACGCCAGGCAAAGCCCACCACAAGGCCCCTTGCAGGAACTGGCTTGCCAGCGAAGGCGTCGGCATGGGCGATGCATGTCTTGCCGGCCTCTTCGCCGGCAAGCCGGCTCCTACGGGAATGGTGGTGTGGGCGGATTCGTGGAAACACCACAAGCCCCCTGTAGGAGCTGGCTTACCAGCGAAGGCGTCGGCACCGGCGATGCACATCTTGCGGGCCCCTTCGCCGGCAAGCCGGCTCCTACGGGAATGGTGGTGTGGGCAGGTTCGTGGAAACACCACAAGCCCCGTGTAGGAGCTGGCTTGCCAGCGAAGGCGTCGGCACTGGCGATGCACATCTGAGGGGCCTCTTCGCCGGCAAGCCGGCTCCTACGCTTGGCGCTGGGCTATGGCCTGGGAGGCGGCGAGCATGGCGCGCAGCAGCACCGCGCAGCCGGCGGCGAGGTCGTCGGGGTCGGCGTTCTCGATTTCGTTGTGGCTGATGCCACCTTCGCAAGGCACGAAGATCATCCCCGCCGGGCCCAGCTCGGCGACGAAGATCGCGTCATGCCCGGCACCGCTGACGATGTCCATGTGGGACAACCCCAAACCCTGCGCGGCGCCGCGCACCGCATCGACGCACACCGGGTCGAAGTACAGCGGCGGAAAGTCCGCGGTGGGGGTCAGTTCGAAGCTCAGGCCGTGTTCTTCGCAGGTGTTGTCGATCACCTGGCGCACCTCGGCAATCATCGAGTCCAGGCGCGCCGGCTCCAGGTGGCGGAAGTCCAGGGTCATGCGCACCTCGCCCGGAATCACGTTGCGCGAACCCGGGTAGGCTTGCAGGCAGCCAACGGTGCCGCAGGCGTGAGGCTGGTGGCCGAGGGCGGCGCGATTGACCGCCGCCACCACGGCGGCGGCGCCCACCAGGGCGTCCTTGCGCAGGTGCATGGGGGTCGGGCCGGCGTGGGCTTCGACACCGCGCAGCTTGAGGTCGAACCATTTCTGCCCCAGAGCGCCGAGGACAATGCCGATGGTCTTGCGCTCGTCTTCCAGGATCGGGCCTTGCTCGATATGCGCCTCAAAATAGGCGCCCACCGGGTGCCCGCTGACCGGGCGCGTGCCGGCGTAGCCGATGGCGTTCAGCGCCTCACCGACGCTGACGCCATCGACGTCGGTCTTGGCCAGGGTGTCTTGCAGGGTGAATTTCTCGGCGAACACTCCGGAACCCATCATGCACGGCGGGAAACGCGAGCCCTCTTCGTTGGTCCACACCACCACTTCCAGGGGCGCTTCGGTTTCCAGCTTGAGGTCGTTGAGGGTGCGCAGCACTTCCAGCCCGGCCAATACACCGAAGCAGCCGTCGAACTTGCCGCCGGTGGGCTGGGTGTCGATATGGCTGCCGGTCATCACCGGCGGCAGGTGCGGATTGCGCCCGGGGCGGCGGGCGAAGATGTTGCCGATGCCATCCACCGTGACCGCGCAACCGGCCTCCTTGCACCATTGCACGAACAGGTCGCGGGCCTGGCGGTCAAGGTCGGTCAGGGCCAGGCGACAGACCCCGCCCTTGACCGTGGCGCCGAGCCTGGCCAGTTCCATGAGCGACTGCCACAGGCGGTCGTGGTTGATGTGCTGATGGCTGGATTGCAGAACCTCGACGGCAGCGTTCATGGTGATTTCCTCAGGCGTTTCTTCTGGTTTTGTCGGGGGATGCGTGGCGCAATCGCCCGGGATAACGGCCTAGCAACAATCGGTAGGAGCCGGCCGGGCGGCGTTGCGCTTGCCGGCGAAGGGGCCCGCAAGAGGTGCATCGCCCTTGCCGACGCCTTCGCTGGCAAGCCAGCTCCTACGGGACGGGGGTGGTGCCCGCGAGCACGCTGGCTGGGTGTTCATGTTGGGGTCTTGGCGGTCGCCACCTGGGGGCTGCGCAGGCTGCACAGACCGTAGTAGATCAACCCGCCCAGGGCCGAGCCGGTGAACCAGCCGTAGCTGTAGAACCAGTTGAAGGCGCTGCTGCCCAGAGACATCAGGGTCAGGGCCACCGGTACGCCGAAGGCGATGAAGCCGTGCCAGTTCCACGCCGGGTAGACGTCGTCGCGGTACAGGCCGGCCAGGTCCAGGCGCTGTTTCTTGATGATGAAGTAGTCCACCACCATGATCCCGGCAATCGGCCCCAGCAGGCTGGAATAACCCAGCAGCCAGTTGGAATACACGGTCTCCAGGCTGACGTCGGAAATCAGCAGGCCGAGCTTTTTCAGCAGTTCGTGGCCCATCAGCGCCAGCCCCACCAGGCCGGTGAGGATCACCGCGGTGGTGCGGCCGATCAGCTTGGGCGCCAGGTTCTGGAAGTCGTTGGTGGGCGAGACGATGTTGGCCGCAGTGTTGGTGGACAAGGTGGCGATGATGATCAGCGCCATGGCCAGGGCCACCCAGCCCGGGCTCTGGATGTGGCCGATCAGGCTCACCGGGTCGGACACCGTGACCCCCACCAGTTTCACCGAGGCGGCGGTCATCACCACCCCCAGGGCGGCGAACAGGAACATGGTCAGCGGCAGGCCGAAGAGCTGTCCGAGGATCTGGTCCTTCTGGCTTTTCGCGTAGCGGCTGAAGTCGGGAATGTTCAGCGACAAGGTGGCCCAGAAACCCACCATCGCCGTGAGCCCGGCCATGAAGTAACCGGTGACACTGGCGCCCTCGGGACGCTTGGGCGGGATCGCCAACAGCTCAGTCAGCGACACGCTGGGCAAGGCCCATACCAGCAGGCCGATGCCCACCGCCACCAGCAGCGGCGCGGACAGGGTTTCCAGCCACTTGATCGACTCGGCGCCGCGCAGCACCACCCACAGGTTGAGGGTCCAGAAAATCATGAAGCCGATCACCTCGCCGGTGCCGCCCAGGGCCTTCCAGCCCTCGAAGATCGAGCCCAGGAACAGGTGGATCGCCAGCCCGCCGAACATGGTCTGGATGCCGAACCAGCCGCAGGCCACCAGGGCGCGGATCAGGCACGGCACGTTGGAGCCGATGATGCCGAACGAGGAGCGCAGCAGCACTGGGAACGGAATGCCGTACTTGGTGCCGGCAAAGGCGTTGAGGGTCAGGGGCACCAGCACCACGATATTGGCCAGCAGGATCGCCAGCAGCGCCTCGCCGACACTGAGGCCGAAGTAGGCGGTGAGCACCCCGCCCAGGGTGTAGGTGGGCACGCAGATCGACATGCCGATCCACAGTGCGGTGATGTGCCATTTGTTCCAGGTGCGTTCCTGGACCTTGGTCGGTGCGATGTCGTGGTTGTAACGGGGGCTGTCGAGTACGTCGCTGCCGGCGTCCAGCTCGTACAAGCCGGCGCGCTCGGTCACCTGGGATCTGATCTGTTGCATGGCCGCTCCACTGTTGTTCTGATTATTTTGCTCATCAGGCCGGCGCACCAAGGGACAGCGCGCCGGACGATGGCCGGAGAACTTACGACTTCCACCCTCCGGCACATCGACCTGCGGCGGCACTCAATAAAGATGCCAAGTACTTGCGCGGTCGTTGCTGCACGGCTGGCGGAATCCATGTAAACAACTGATGTCATTGGGTTTTATGCAAGCAACTTTCAAGCCCCTGGTTAGTTGCCAATCCACTCAGGCCGGGTGTTTGGCAAGTTGTCCATTCAATCAGGACCCAAAGCAGTGCACGGTTATTTTCCTAGTTATTTCCCGGCCTTCCCAGCGCCTCCTCAAGCAGCTGATTTGACATAGGAAATCTCGACTATTTTTTGATCCTGTCAAGTGCGTCAAAATGGTGAGAGGCTGCACCATTTTGCAGATTTGAACTTTTAATCGTTATATTTCAACAAGTTATATTGAATATAAGCTTATAAAAAATATTCTTGATGTTTCTTTGAAGTGCGACTAGCTTCTAATCCTGTCACCGCTGACAGGATTGTTTAAGTTATCAGTGCGTTCAATAAAAAAGTTAGAACCGACAGCAGTCGGTCATGCCTGCGAGGAACTCGGAATGTCTCTGTTTATCCGTGGCGCCACCGTTATTACCCATGATGAAAGTTATAAAGCCGATGTGCTCTGCGCAGACGGTCTAATTCGCGCCATCGGCAACAATCTGGATATTCCCGTCGGTTGCGAAGTGCTCGATGGCAGCGGCCAATACTTGATGCCCGGCGGCATCGACCCCCATACCCACATGCAACTGCCCTTCATGGGCACCGTGGCCAGCGAAGACTTCTTCAGCGGCACGGCGGCGGGTCTGGCGGGGGCACCACCTCGATCATCGACTTCGTGATTCCCAACCCCCAGCAGTCGTTGCTGGAGGCCTTCCAGCAGTGGCGCGGCTGGGCGGAAAAATCCGCCAGCGACTACGGCTTCCACGTGGCCATTACCTGGTGGAGCGAGCAGGTGCGCGAGGAAATGGCCGAGCTGGTGCAGCACCACGGCATCAACAGCTTCAAGCACTTCATGGCCTACAAGAACGCCATCATGGCCGCCGACGACACCCTGGTGGCGAGCTTCGAGCGCTGCCTGGAACTGGGGGCGGTACCCACGGTGCACGCGGAAAACGGCGAGCTGGTGTATCACCTGCAACGCAAGCTGCTGGCCCAGGGCATTACCGGGCCGGAAGCCCACCCGTTGTCGCGGCCTTCGCAAGTCGAAGGCGAAGCCGCCAGCCGGGCCATTCGCATCGCCGAGACCCTGGGCACGCCGCTGTACCTGGTGCACGTCTCGACCCAGGAAGCCCTGGACGAAATCAGCTATGCCCGGGGCAAGGGCCAGCCGGTCTACGGTGAAGTGCTGGCCGGGCACCTGCTGCTGGACGACAGCGTGTACCGCGACCCGGACTGGCAAACCGCCGCCGGCTACGTGATGAGCCCGCCCTTCCGCCCCCGTGGCCATCAGGAGGCCCTGTGGCGCGGCCTGCAATCGGGCAACCTGCACACCACCGCCACCGACCACTGCTGCTTCTGCGCCGAACAGAAAGCCGCCGGCCGCGATGATTTCAGCAAGATCCCCAACGGCACCGCCGGCATCGAGGACCGCATGGCCGTGCTGTGGGATGAAGGGGTGAATACCGGGCGCCTGTCGATGCAGGAATTCGTCGCCCTGACCTCCACCAACACCGCGAAGATCTTCAACCTCTACCCGCGCAAGGGCGCGATCCGCGTCGGCGCCGACGCCGACCTGGTGCTCTGGGACCCGCAAGGCAGCCGCACCATTTCCGCCAAGACCCACCACCAGCAGGTGGACTTCAACATCTTCGAAGGCAAGACCGTGCGCGGCGTGCCCAGCCACACCATCAGCCAGGGCAAGCTGGTGTGGGCCGACGGCGACCTGCGGGCCGAACGCGGTGCCGGGCGCTACATCGAACGCCCGGCCTACCCGGCGGTGTTCGACCTCTTGAGCAAGCGCGCCGAGCGGCATCAGCCGACGGCGGTTAAACGCTGATCCCGGGAGGGGGCGTTGCCCCCCCTATCGCGAGCAAGCTCGCTCCTACAGAAACCCATGCCCCCTGTAGGAGCTGGCTTGCCAGCGAAGGCGCCCGCAAATCCCTTGTAAGAGTCAAAGGCCTATTCGCCGGCAAGCCGGCTCCTACGGATATGGGTGATCCCAGCTATAGAAAATGCCCGTCAGAGGCAACCAAGAAACGAACCGTGAGGCCAAAACCGTGATCAAGACCTTGAACCACTTGCCCCACCCGACCCTGGACAACGCCACCCTGGCCGGCCACTTCAGCGACCTGGCGCCGCCGCTCAACGCCCGCCAGGCCCACCTGGAAGCTTCGCGCTGCCTGTATTGCTACGACGCGCCCTGCGTCAACGCCTGCCCCAGCGAGATCGACATTCCTTCGTTCATCCGCAATATCCACACCGACAACGTCCAGGGTGCGGCGCAGAAGATTCTCTCGGCCAACATCCTCGGCGGCAGCTGCGCCCGGGTCTGCCCCACGGAAATCCTCTGCCAGCAGGCCTGCGTGCGCAATAACGCCCAGGAGTGCGCGCCGGTGCTGATCGGCCTGTTGCAGCGCTATGCCGTGGACAACGCGCACTTCACCCAGCACCCGTTCCAGCGCGCCGCGCCCACCGGCAAGCGCATTGCCGTGGTCGGCGCCGGCCCGGCGGGTTTGTCCTGCGCCCACCGCTGCGCCCTGCACGGCCATGAGGTGGTGATTTTCGAAGCCCGGGACAAGGCTGGCGGCCTCAACGAATACGGGATCGCCAAGTACAAGCTGGTGGATGACTTCGCCCAGCAGGAGCTGGAGTTTCTACTGGGCGTTGGCGGCATCGAGATCCGCCACGGGCACAAACTCGGCGCCAACCTGAGCCTGACCGAGCTGCACCAGCAGTTCGACGCGGTGTTCCTCGGCCTCGGGCTGGCCGCCAGCAAGCAACTGGGGCTGGAGCATGAAGACGCCCCCGGGCTGCTGGCCGCCACCGACTACATTCGCGAATTGCGCCAGGCCGACGACCTCAGCCAACTGCCCCTGGCCGAGCGCTGCATCGTGCTCGGCGCTGGCAATACCGCCATCGACATGGCGGTGCAGATGGCGCGCCTGGGTGCCAGTGACGTCAACCTGGTGTACCGCCGGGGCGTCGAGGACATGGGCGCCACCGAGCATGAACAGGACATCGCCAAGGCCAATCAGGTGCGCCTGCTGACCTGGGCCGCGCCGCAACAGGTGCTGCTGGATGACCAGGGCCGGGTGCGCGGCATGCGCTTCGCCCGTACCCGCATGGTGGAAGGCCGCCTGCAAACCACCGGCGACACCTTCGAACTGGCCGCCGATGCGATCTTCAAGGCCATCGGCCAGAGCTTCGACGCTACAGCTCTGAGCGACCCGCTGGCCCGGGAGCTGCAACGCAGCGGCGAACGTATCCAGGTGGACGAACACCTGCGCACCAGCATTCCCGGAGTCTACGCCGGCGGCGACTGCGTCAGCCTCGGCCAGGACCTCACCGTGCAGGCGGTACAACACGGCAAGCTGGCCGCAGAAGCCATGCATGCCCGACTGATGCTCAACCAGGAGGCGGCATAAATGGCCGATCTGTCGATTGTCTTCGCTGGTATCAAGGCGCCCAACCCGTTCTGGCTGGCCTCCGCGCCGCCCACCGACAAGGCCTACAACGTGGTCCGCGCGTTCGAGGCCGGCTGGGGCGGTGTGGTCTGGAAAACCCTGGGTGAAGACCCGGCGGCGGTCAACGTGTCGTCGCGCTACTCGGCGCACTTCGGGCCCAACCGCGAGGTCATGGGGATCAACAACATCGAGCTGATCACCGACCGCTCCCTGGAGATCAACCTCAAGGAAATCACCCAGGTGAAGAAGGACTGGCCGGATCGGGCGCTGATCGTCTCGCTGATGGTGCCCTGCGTCGAAGAGTCGTGGAAAGCCATCCTGCCGCTGGTGGAAGCCACCGGTGCCGACGGCATCGAACTGAACTTCGGCTGCCCCCACGGCATGCCGGAACGGGGCATGGGCGCGGCGGTGGGCCAGGTGCCGGAGTATGTCGAGCAGGTGACCCGCTGGTGCAAGACCTACTGCTCGCTGCCGGTGATCGTCAAGCTGACGCCGAACATCACCGACATTCGCATGGCCGCCCGCGCCGCCCATCGTGGCGGGGCGGACGCGGTGTCGCTGATCAACACCATCAACTCCATCACCAGCGTCGACCTGGAGCGCATGGTGGCCCACCCCATGGTGGGCAGCCAGAGCACCCACGGCGGTTATTGCGGCTCGGCGGTCAAGCCGATCGCCCTGAACATGGTCGCGGAAATTGCCCGCGATCCGCAGACCCGCGGCCTGCCGATCTGCGGCATCGGCGGCATCGGCAGCTGGCGCGATGCGGCGGAGTTCGTCGCCCTGGGCTGCGGCGCGGTGCAGGTGTGCACGGCGGCGATGCTGCATGGCTTTCGCATCGTCGAGGAAATGAAGGATGGGCTGTCGCGGTGGATGGACAGCCAGGGCTACCACAGCCTGCAGGACTTCTCCGGGCGCGCGGTGGGCAACACCACCGACTGGAAGTACCTGGACATCAACTACCAGGTGATCGCCAGGATCGACCAGCAGGCCTGCATTGGCTGCGGCCGCTGCCATATCGCCTGCGAAGACACCTCGCACCAGGCGATTGCCAGCCTCCGGCAAGCCGACGGCAGCCATGTATATGAAGTGATCGACGACGAATGCGTGGGCTGCAACCTGTGCCAGATCACCTGCCCGGTGCAGGACTGCATCGAGATGGTGCCCCAGGACACGGGCAAACCGTTCCTCGACTGGCTGCACGACCCGCGCAACCCCTACCGCGAAGCTGTTTGAGAGAGAGGCCTGCTCTTGCCGGCGAAGGTGGTCTTGCGGGCCTCTTCGTTGGCAAGCCAGCTCCTACGGCTGGCAGGAATATCGCGGGAGGTTCTGTAGGAGCCGGCTTGCCGGCGAAGGCGGTCTTGCGGGCCCCTTCGCTGGCAAGCCAGCTCCTACGGGAAGCGGCGATGCAGGTTCAGGGTTCCAGGCCGATGCCGCGCAGGATGACGCTGGTGACGGTCTGGACTGCGCGTTCAAATTGCAAATCCGATAAAGGTTGATGGTCGTTGAGGATCATCACTTGATGATCGAAGTCGGCATAGTGCTGGGTCGAGGCCCAGATCATGTACAGCAGGCTCGACGGCTCCACCGGCAGGATCCGCCCGTCCTCCACCCACTGGCGGATCTTCGCTTCCTTCATCTTCGCCCAGTCGTACAGGCTGGCATCCAGGGTCTCGCCCAGGGTCGGGGCGCCGTGCATGATTTCGTTGGCCCAGACCTTGGAGCCATAGGGCCGGCTGCGTGAATGCTGCATCTTGGCGCGGATGTAGCTGCTGAGCACCACCCGCGGGTCATCGAACATCTCGAAGCACAATGCGTCCTGTTTCCACACATCCAGCAGGTCCAGGAGCACAGCGCTGTACAGCTCGTTCTTGGTGCTGAAGTAGTAATGCAGGTTGGAGCGCGGCAGTTGCACTTCTTCGGCGATGTCGGCCATGGCGGTGCCGGCATAGCCCTTTTCAGCGAAGATTTTCTCGGCACCCAGGAGGATCTTTCCCACGTTGCTGCGACGAATCTCGATCTTGTGATTGCCCATGAGGGCTCCTACGAAAACAGTCTGGGGCAAGACTAGCATCCGCCCGCCCGCTGCGGGGAGCTGTCAAGCCTGCGACATCGCCGGCCTGCGTCGGTCTTTCACCACCCGGCCATATTGGGTAGGATCGGCCTCCCGCTCATTTGCAGCAGCCACTGCGGTGCTCCGTCCAGGCGTTAATTCGCGACACGGGCATACAGGTCTCTGCCCGAATGCCGGCCCTGCACCATCGCCGGCCATCTGTCCTGTTACCGATGGAACATGCTCATGAAGATTCGCCCTCGCGTCGCTGCGGACGACGCCCTGCTGACCGCGCTCTGGGAGCGTTCGGTCCGCGCCACCCATGACTTTATCGCTGAAGACGATATCCAGCGCCTGTACCCGCTGGTACGCGACAGCTACCTGCCGGCCCTTGAGGCCTGGGTCTGGGAGAACCCCGACGCCAGCCCCGGCGGTTTTATCGCCACCAGCGACGACACGGTACAAATGCTGTTCATCGAACCGGCCCAACGGGGCCAGGGCATCGGTCGAAAGCTCCTGGATCACGTACGCCGTCCCGGCCTCAAGGTCGACGTCAACGAACAGAACCCCCAGGCCCATGGTTTCTACCGTCGCTACGGCTTCGTCGACTGCGGTCGTTCGGAAACCGACGGTGAAGGCCGGCCGTTTCCGATCATTCACATGCAGTTGCAAGACCAATGAGCCCCATTCTCTTTAAAGGTAAACCTGCCATGTCCCTGAAAAACCTCTTCACCACCACCGCCCTGCTGACCTCCCTGCTGGCCGCCAGTTCAGTGTTCGCCCACGCCCACCTGAAAAGCTCGACCCCGGCGGCCCAAGGCAGTGTCAGCGCGCCCAGCGAGCTGCGTCTTGTATTCACCGAAGGCGTGGAAGCGGCCTTCACCCAGGTCAAGCTGAGCAAGGACGGCGCCCCGGTGGAGGTCAAAAGCGTCGCCACCGAAGGCGCGGACAAGAAGACCCTGGTGGTCACCCCGGCCGCCACGCCGCTGCGCGCCGGCGAGTACAAGGTGGAATGGCACGCCGTGTCGGTGGATACCCACAAGAGCGAAGGCAGCTACAGCTTCAAGGTGAGCCAGTAATCCATGGCGTCATGGCTGGTGCTGTGCCGCTTCGTGCACTTTGCGGTGGTGTTGACCCTGGTGGGCGCCTGGGTGTTTCGCCCGCTGTTGCTGGGCCGAGATTCCGCGCAGAGCGGCCATGGCGCCGTGTATCGACAGCTCGATCGACTCAGCCGCTGGTTGACGCTGATCGGCCTGGGCAGCGGCCTGTGCTGGCTGCTGCTGATCACCGCCAGCATGGCCGGCTCCTGGTCGGCAGCGCTGGACCCGGCGACCGTGCAGTTGGTGCTGGGCAAGACCTTCTTCGGCCAGGTCTGGACCTGGCACCTGCTGCTCAACCTGCTGTTGCTGGGGCTGCTGCTGACCCCGCTGGGCCGGCGCCTGCCACTGCAACTGGGCCTGGGCGCCCTGCTCCTGGCAACCCTGGCTCCGGTGGGCCACGGTGCCATGCTCGATGGGTTGGCGGGGCAGATGCTGATCCTCAATCAGATCGTGCATTTAAGCTGCGTCGCCATCTGGTTGGGGGGCTTGCTGGTGTTGTTGCTGGTGTTGCGGCAACCCGCTGGGCTGTCTGTCGAGCCCTTGTTAAAGCGCTTCAGCGGCGTGGGTTATGGGCTGGTAACCGGCTTGCTGCTAACCGGCCTGATCAACGTGCGGGTGCTCACCGGGCAATGGTGGCCGACTCCATTGTTCAATGGTTTTGCCCTGATCCTGCTGATCAAGGTGCTGCTGGTGGCGGGGATGCTGGGGCTGGCGCTGTTCAACCGCCTGCGAATCCGCGGTTGCGACCAGCGCCTGTCGAGCCTGCGCAACAGCGTGCAGGTGGAATGGCTGCTGGGTGTGGCCGCAGTGGCGGCGGTCTCGTTGCTGGGCACCTTGCCGCCGATGCAGGCGGTCTAAACCTCAGCCTGTAGGAGCTGGCTTGCCAGCGAAAGCGTCGGCAGCATCGCTGCAAATCTTACGAACCGCTTCGCCGGCAAGCCGGCTCCTACGCAAAGCATCGAGCCTTGGGAAAACCCAGCCCTTGCAGGAGCTGGCTTGCCAGCGAAGGCGTTTGCAGCATCGGTGCAAATCTTGCCGGCCCCTTCGCCGGCAAGCCGGCTCCTACGTGAGGTGCTGTGTCGGCTATTGGCTGGTATCAATGCTGACCACCACCGACAACCCCGGGCGCAGGCGTTCAAGCTCTGGCTGGTCCGGGTCGACGGTGATCCGCACCGGCACCCGCTGGGCAATCTTGACGAAGTTGCCGGTGGCATTGTCGGCCTGCAGCAAGGCGAACTCGGAACCGGTGGCCGGGGAGATCCGCTGCACCTTGCCGGTGAATTTGCGGTGGTTCAGGGCGTCCACGGTAAAGCTCACCGGCTGCCCGACCCGGACGTTGTCCATCTGGGTTTCCTTCATGTTGGCAATCACCCACAGCTGGTTCGGCACCAGGGCCATGAGCTGGGCGCCGGAGTTGACGTAGGCCCCCAGGCGCACGCCGATCTGCCCCAGCTGGCCGTCCCGCGGGGCGAGGATGCGGGTGTTGGACAGATCGATCCGCGCCAGTTCCACCGCGGCTTCGGCGCTGGCCACCGCCGCTTCCAGGGAGCCGCGGTTGACGATCACGGTCTGCAGGTCCTGGCGGGCTATTTCCAGTTGCGCCTGGGCCTGGGCCACGGCGGCCACGGTCTGGGCATTGGCCGCGCGGGTCACGTCCAGTTCACGCCGGGACACCGAGCCGTCGGCAATCAGTGCTTCGTTGCGTTGCAGGTCGGCTGCGCTCTTGCGCGCCTGGGCCTGGCTGTCGGCCAGGGCCGCCTGGCGCAGCTTGATGGTGGCTTCGGCGCTGTTGCGCTGTTGCAGGGCATTGGCCAGGGCCGCCTTCTGCACCGCCAGTTGCGCCAGGGACTGGTCCAGGCGCTGCTGGTAGATACGGTCGTCAAGGCGCACCAGCAGGTCGCCGGCCTTGACCTGCTGGAAGTCCTGCACCGGCACTTCGAACACGTAGCCACTGAGCTGCGGGCCGATGATGGTCACCTGCCCCCGCACCAGGGCGTTCTCGGTGCTTTCGATGGCGCTGGAGAAGGGTGGCAGTTGCCAGGCGTAGAGCACGATCAGCACACCAACGATGGCGATGGCGGCAAAGCCCAGGGACGAGATGATGCGCACCGCCAGCGGCCGTGGCTCGGTGGCCGGCATGGTCGGCGGGCCGCTGGGCTCGGGAGTCGAGGCAATGGCGTTGGTGGTGGGGTTGACGGTTTCGCTCATGAAGAAGAGGCACCACTTTGTTGAACGGGAGCCGGGGCGGCAGGCGCGACCGCTTGGGTCGTGCTCATCAGCCACAGGCTGCGAATGAATATCCAGATCATGGTCAGTACCGCAATCACCGCGATCAGCATGAATACATCGTTATAGGCCAGTACGTTGGCTTCGCGCGTGGCCGCGGTGGCCAGGCTGCGTATGCCTTGCAGGGTGCGCAGGTCCGGGTCGGCGATGACCTTGCCGTAGGCCGCCCCGCCGCTCTGTACCCGGGCCAGGACCTGGGGATCGAGCAGAGTCAACTGCTCGACGATATGGCTGGAATGGTACTTCTCGCGCACGATCTGGAAGGTCCCGAGCAAGGCCGAGCCGATCAGCCCGCCAAGGTTCTGGCAGATGCCGAACAGCACCGAGAAGCTCACCAGGTTGCGCGGGTTGGTCAGCACGTTGCGGGTGCCCAGGACCATGGTCGGGCCAAGAAAGAACGTACCGCCGAAGGCCAGCAGGAACTGGCTGAAGTACATGTTGGCCGGGCGCGTGAGGTTGCTCGAAAAGCTGTCCATTACCGACCCCACGGCCATCAGCGCCAGGGAAATGACCAGTGGCATCAGCAGGTGCGCCGGGTTGATGGTCAGGGCGCTGGTGGCCAGCCCGGCAATGCTGCCCAGCAGCATCACCCCGTAGAGCATGCGCATCTGCTGGCTGCTCATGTTCAGCGCCTGGAGAAAGCCTACGGCGCCGGTGGACTGTTCCGACAGCACCATGCGAATCAGTATCACTGCCAGGGCCAGGCGGATTATCGCCCCGCTGCCCAGCCAGCGGGTCATCAGCATCGGGTTGCTGCGGTTATGTTCGATGCACAGCCCCGCCATGATCAGCAGGATCGAGGCGGCGCTGGCGTAGCCGATCCACGGCGCCTCCAGCCACCAGTCGATGCGCCCCAGGGACAGCACCGCGCACAGCAGGGCCACGCCAGTGGCCAATAGGGCAAAGGTCAGGAAATCGAGCTTCTCGAAGGTACGGAAGCGGTCCCCCGGCGGCAGCTTGAGCATGAACACGCAGCCCAGGGAGGTCAGCGCCAGGCCCAGTTCGAACAGGTACAGGCCGCGCCATTCGGCGATCTGCAGCAGGTCCTCGGAAAACAGCCGGGCCAGGGGCAAGGCCAGTTGCGAGGCGCCCAGCCCCAGCACCAGGGCCTTGAGCCGCCACTTCGCCGGGAAGGCCTGGACCATGTAGTACAGGCCCAGGGAGCTCAGCGCCGCGCCGACCATGCCGTGGGCCGCCCGCACGGCGATGGCCGAGCTCAGGTCGTTGACGAACAGGTGGCCGAAGGTCACCAGGGCGTAGAGCACCAGGAACACTTCGGTGAAGGCGCGCAGGCCGAACTGCTGGCGAAACTTCACCAGCAACAGGTTCATCGACACGTTGGTCATCACGTAGGCGGCCGGCAGCCAGGCCATTTCCGCGGTGGTCGCCCCCAGCGCCCCCTGCAGGTACGGCAGGTTGGCGATCACCAACGAGTTGCCCAGGCCACCGGTGATGGCCACCAGCAAGCCCACCAGCGCATAGGCCAGGCGCTTGTGGGTGGGGTGCAACGGTGTCGAGGGGGAGCCGGGCAAGCTGGGCTTTTCGTGGGGCTGCCAGTTGCGCGGGGCGTAGTGATCCATGCCATGACCTTGTGCTGTGCCGGCCGCTGTTGCGGCGGTCGGCGATATTCCCGGTGGTCCGGCAGTGTGCCGGAAAATCCCGCCGCCCAGGCAATGCCCGGGCTTGCAGGATGAATTTTATTTTAAGGCGCTGGCGTCGGTGGCTTTTTTTCGGAATCCTGCATGCGCTGGCCCCCGCCCTTCCCTGCCCTCGCCTGTTGGAGCCCGAATGCCCCTGAACTTTGTGAAGATGCACGCCAATAGTGACGACTTCGTGCTGATCGATGCCCGTGGCCGCACCAACCCGATCACCCGCGAGCTGGCCAGGGCCCTGGGGGACCGCCGGCGTGGCATCGGTTTCAATCAGTTGGTGGTGCTCGGCGATTGCAGCGACAGCGCGGCGCAACTGACCTTCTTCAACGCCGATGGTTCCAGCCTGGACACCTGCGGCAGTGCCACCCGGGGCGCCGCCGACCTGCTGATGCAGGAAAGCGGCGTCACCTCGGTGCAGGTGAAAACCGCCCGCGGCCTGCAGCAATGCCTGCGCCTTGAGGATCGGTCGGTGTCGGTGGAAATGGGCCTGCCTTCGTTCGACTGGCAGTCCATCCCCCTGGTCCGAGAGCTGGACAGCCTGCACCTGCCACTGCCGGGAACACCGGCGGCGTGCAGCATGGGCAACCCCCATTGCAGTTTTTTCGTCGACGACCTGGCACCGCTAGACATTGCCACGCTGGGCCCACAGATCGAGAGCGACCCGCTGTTTCCACACAAGACCAATGTGCATTTCATTCAGGTGATCGACCGCCAGACCATCCGCCTGCGCATCTGGGAGCGCAATGGCGCCATCCCCCTGGGTTCCGGCTCCTGCTCCTGCGCAGCGGCAGTCAACGGCATCCGCCGCGGCCTGCTGGACAGCCCGGTGCGGGTGCTGTGCGATGGCGGGCCGGTGACGGTGAGCTGGGACGGCCAAGGCAAGGTGCGCCTGGCCGGCAGCGTGACCCGGGTGTTCAGCGGGTCACTGTGAAGGGATTTACTTTTCCTACATCCAGCCCAGCCATTTCCACCAGGTCATGGCGAACACCAGCATCAGCAGGTAGCCGATCAGCGTCACCAGCAGCCCGACCTTGGCGAACTGCCGGGCATTGAAGGTCTCGGTACCCAGGCAGACCATGTTCTGCGGCGCGTTGATCGGCAGGATGAAGCCGTAGCTGACCACAAAGCCCAGGAGCATGGTCATGCCCAGGCGGCTGAACTCACCCGGCAGGGTCTGCAGCACGGCGATCAGGATCGGCAGCAAGGCCGAAGTCAGCGCCGTGGCGCTGGCGAACCCCAGGTGGATGAGGATCAGGAACGCCGCGAGAATCGCGAACACCGCCAAAGGCCCCACCTGGTCCAGGCCGGTATGGGCCACTACCTGGCTCCCCAGCCACTGCCCGGCCTGGGTGCTGAGCAGCGCCGACCCCAGGCTGATGCCGACGCCGAAGACGATCACCGTGCCCCAGGGAATGCGCGACTGCACATCCTTCCAGGTCATGATGCCGATCCGCGGCAGCAGCAGTATCACCAGCCCGGCGTAGGTGGTGGTCGTGGTGTCGAAGGGGTGCAGCTTGCCTTCGGTGGACCAGGCCAACAACAGCAGCACCGACACCGCCAGCAGGCGTTTCTGCGGCCCGGTCATGGGCCCGATGTCCGCCAGGGACTGGGCCACCGCCTCCTTGCCGCCGGGAATGCTGTCGGTTTCAGGCGGCAGCAGTTTCAGCACCAGCCACAGCAGCACCAAAGACATGATCACCGCCCAGGGCGCGCCGGCGATCAGCCAGTCGAGCCAGGCCACGCGCTGGCCGAGCATCTTGTCCATGAAGCCCACGGTCAGCAGGTTCTGCGCCGCGGCGGTCTGGATGCCGACGTTCCAGATGCTGGTGCCCTGGGCGACCACGATCATCAGCCCGGCGGCGATATTGGAGCGCTTGTCGACGCCGAAGGCGGCAATCACCCCCATCATGATCGGCACCACGCAGGCACTGCGGGCGGTGGCGCTGGGCACCAGCAGGCTGAGGAGGATGGTCACGGCAATGGCGCCGATAAGGATGCGCCGGGTGCTGGTGCCGACCCGGGTCAGGGTCACCAGGGCGATGCGCCGGTCGAGGCCGGTGTGGGTCATGGCGGCGGCGATGAACAAGGCACCGGCCACCAGGGCCAGGGCCGAGTTGGAGAACCCGGTGAGGGCCAGGCCGATGGCCGCCGAGCTGCCATAGAGCTGGCTCGGGTCCTGCAGGGTCGGCGCGGTGCCGATGAGGAAGGCCATCAAGGCGGTGATCATGATCGCGCTGGCCTCGTAGGACACCGCCTCGCTGATCCACACCACCACGGCAAAGGCCAGGATCGCCAGCATCCGGTGCCCCGCCACCGGCAGGTCGGCGGGCAGTGGCAACAGCAACACGACAACCATCGCCAGCACGGCGATCAGCAATCCAATCGGTAATACAGCCTTGGCCGTGGGCGCCGTTGTTTCAGGCTTGGACATGGGCCTTTTCCTTTTCAATTGGACAGGCGCCGAGCATGGCGCAAAACCCCGGAAAGCGCCTTGATGAAGGTCAAGCACGGCGTCCTGCAAGGGCTCAAGCTGTCTGCGGGCTGAACAGGAAAACACCCGTAGAAATATTTTTTTACATCTATGCAGATTTTTCACAACTTTGAGATCAGAGTGATATCAAGGCGACAAGGAGTCGAAACGTACTTGGCTGTATCACTCCAACCTGCAAGGTGCCTTTATGGTGACAAGAAACATGAAACTGACTTCCAGGGCGCTACTGAGTTTCGGCGCCATCTGTGTACTGCTGATTGGTCTGGGAGGGCTGGCACTGTGGAAAATGGGACAGATTCACGACGCGGCACTGGATCTGCAAACCAACTGGCTGCCCAGCGTCAGGCAAGCCACGAAAATCGAATCCGGCACCTTGCGCGTGCGCCTGGAAGCACTGCACTACGCCACTGAGAACGATGCCCAGAAAGCCGCTTCCCTGGACAAGCTGGGGACCCTGAAGGCCAGCCTGGCCCAGGCCATCAAGGATTACGAACCGCTGGTTTCCAGCGCCGAGGAAAAAACCACCTTTGATCAGGTCAAGCGCGGCGCCCAGGACTACCTGGACAAGCTGGCGGTGCTGATCGAGAGCAGCAAGACCAACACTGCGCAACAGACCAGCGACTACATCAACCAGGTCACCGTGCCCCTGGCCAATACACTGCAGTCCGCCATCGAGGCACTGATCGCCATCAACGAAAACGGCGCCGAGCACTCCGCCAACCAGGCAGGCCAACAGTTCGACACCGGCCTGACCCTGACCTCGGTGATCATCGTCCTGGCGATTGTCCTGACGATCCTCATCGCCACCCTGTTCACCCGCAGCATCATCCGCCCGGTGCTGTCGCTGCTGGCCACCACCCAGAAGATCGCCGAGGGCGACTTGCGGGCCCAGGTGGACGTCAGCGGCCAGGACGAGCTGACCGACCTGCAGAAATCCACCCAGGCCATGCTCGACAGCCTGAAATCCACCATCCGCCACATCGCCGATTCGTCCACCCAACTGGCTTCCGCGGCCGAGGAAATGAGCGCCATCACCCGCGAGTCCAACGCCGGCATCCAGCAACAGAGCATGGAGACCGACCAGGCCGCCACCGCGGTCAATGAAATGACCGCTGCGGTGGAGGAAGTGGCACGCAACGCGGTGTCCGCCTCGCAATCCACCCAGGCCTCCGAGCGCTCGGCCGGGCTGGGCAAGGAGCGGGTCGAGCAGACCATCCACTCCATCGAGAAACTCACCGGCACCGTGGAACACACCCGGCTGGAAATGGCCGGCCTGGCCCAGCAGGCCCAGGACATCACCAAGGTCCTGGATGTGATCCGCGCCATTGCCGAGCAGACCAACCTGCTGGCCCTGAACGCCGCGATCGAGGCCGCCCGGGCCGGGGAACAGGGCCGCGGCTTCGCCGTGGTGGCCGATGAAGTGCGCGCCCTCGCCCACCGCACCCAGCTCTCGACCCAGGAGATCGAGCAGATGATCCAGGGCATCCAGAGCGGTTCGAGCAAGGCTATGCTGTCTATGCAGCAAAGCAGCGAGGACGCCAGCCAGACCCTGGCCATCGCCCACGAGGCCGGCGCCGCCATCGGTCATATCACCCAGGCCATCAGCGAAATCAACGAACGCAACCTGATGATCGCCACCGCCTCGGAGGAACAGGCCCAGGTGGCACGCTCGGTGGACCAGAACCTGATGAGCATCCGCGACCTGTCGCTGCAAAGCTCGTCCGCCGCCAGCCAGACTTCCATCGCCAGCAGTGAACTGTCGTCACTGGCGGTCAGTCTGAACAAACTGGTGGCACGCTTCTCCCTCTGACCGGGCGCGACCGGTCAAGCGGTTCAGGATAAGTAACGGCAAGGAGCGTTATCGATCAGCCAGCCCGGGCCGCCTCTTGGCGCCGGGGCCGGTCTGAATCAGGTGGGGGGCTCGACCGTGCTCAAACTCATTTCCGTGCAGCAGTTGCAGATGGGCATGTATATCCACCAGTTCTGCGGTTCGTGGCTGGACCATTCGTTCTGGAAAGCCGGCTTCGTGCTCAATAGCCACGCCGACCTGCAGCGCCTGCGCCAGTCCAATGTCAGCAGCCTGTGGATCGACTCGGACAAGGGCCTGGACCTGCCGGCGAACCCGCAGCCCATCGCGCCGGCCGCCCAGCCGCCGCTCAAGAGCGAAGCCCCGCTGCGGGTCGAGCGGGCCGAGGAAATCCAGCGTGCGCTGAAGATCTGCGCCCACTCCAAGAAGGCGGTGATGCAGATGTTCCAGGAGGTGCGCATGGGCCAGGCCATCGAGCTGGTCCAGGTGGACGAGCTGGTGCACAACATCTCCAGCTCGCTGCTGCGCCACCCCGACGTGCTGATCAGCCTGGCCCGGCTCAAGACCGCCGACGACTACACCTACATGCACTCGGTGGCGGTCTGCGCGCTGATGGTGGCGGTGGCCCGGCAACTGGAGCTGCCGGTGGAGCAGGTGCACCAGGCCGGAGTCGCCGGGCTGCTGCACGACATCGGCAAGCTGACCATCCCCGACAGCATCCTCAACAAACCGGAAAAACTCTCCGCCGACGAGTTCGAGCGGATCAAGCTGCACCCTGCCGCCGGTGGTGCCATCCTGCGCCAGAACCCGCAGCTGGACGCGCTGGTGCTGGATGTGTGCCTGCACCATCACGAAAAGATCGACGGCAGCGGCTACCCGCACCACCTGGCGGGGGAGCAGATCAGTCTGTTCGCACAGATGGGTGCGGTCTGCGACGTGTATGACGCCGTGACCTCGACCCGCCCCTACAACCGGGGCTGGGACCCGGCCGAAGCCTTGCAGCGCATGTCCGGCTGGACCGGGCATTTCGGCCCGCGGGTGTTGCAGGCCCTGGTCAAGTGCGTGGGCATCTACCCGGTGGGTTCCCTGGTGCGCCTGAACAGCGGCAAGCTGGCTGTGGTCCTGGAGCAGAACAGCGAGTCGCTGCTGCTGCCCAAGGTCAAGGTGTTCTTTTCCACACGCTCGAAGATGCCCCTGCCGCAACGGGTGCTGGACCTTTCACGGCTGCAGGGCGAGGAACACATCGTCGCCCGGGAAGCGCAAGAGGCCTGGGACTTCAAGCAACTGCAACAGCTGTGGAGCGAAGTCCCGGCCTGAACCTCAGGTGCCCAGTGTCAGGCCGTTGGCCGGCAAAGGCAGCGCGGTCTTGTAGCGCACCTGCTTGAGGGCAAAGCTGGAACGGATATTGGCCACCCCGGGGACCTTGGTCAGGAAGTCCATCATGAAGCGTTCCAGGGACTGGATGCTGGGCACCAGCACCCGGATCAGATAGTCCGGATCACCGGCCATCAGGTAGCACTCCATCACCTCCGGGCGGTCGGCGATGGCCTCCTCGAAGTGCTGCAGGGCCTCTTCCACCTGCTTCTCCAGGCTGACGTGGATGAACACATTGACGTGCAACCCCAACAGGTCGGCATCCAGCAGGGTCACCTGCTCGCGGATCAGCCCCAGCTCCTCCATGGCCTTGACCCGGTTGAAGCACGGGGTGGGCGAAAGATTCACCGAGCGGGCGAGGTCAGCGTTGGTGATGCGGGCATTCTCCTGAAGACTGTTGAGAATGCCGATATCGGTACGGTCCAGTTTGCGCATGAGACAAAACAACCTGTTTTTTATGTTTATGCAGATTTTTTATCTGCAAATACCGTCCAGCGCAATGAAACAGAGATAAATATTCTTCTACGCCCGGCCTATGATGTTTGTAGGACAAGATTTCTCTTACCCAGGGAATGACTGTCAGCTAGCGCGCCCAATTACAAGAAATCCACAAGATCGAGCGTAGAAAGCCATGACCCCAGCGTATGCACCGCTACGCCTGCACGTTCCCGAGCCCTCGGGGCGTCCCGGCTGCAAGACCGACTTCACCTACCTGCGTCTGAACGATGCCGGCCTGGCCCGCAAACCTCCTATCGATATCGAACCTGCCGACTGCGCCGACCTGGCCCGTGGCCTGATCCGCGTGCTCGACGATCAGGGCAACGCCCTGGGCGACTGGGCCGCGGACGTGCCTGTGGAGATCCTCCGCCAGGGCATGCGCGCCATGCTCAAGACGCGGATCTTCGACAACCGCATGGTGGTCGCCCAACGGCAGAAGAAGATGTCCTTCTATATGCAGAGCCTGGGCGAGGAAGCCATCGGCAGTGCCCAGGCCCTGGCGTTGAACATCGACGACATGTGCTTCCCCACCTACCGCCAGCAAAGCATCCTGATGGCCCGGGAAGTGCCGCTGGTGGAGATGATCTGCCAACTGCTGTCCAACGAGCGCGATCCGCTCAAGGGGCGCCAGCTGCCGATCATGTACTCGGTGAAGGAATCCGGGTTCTTTACTATCTCCGGCAACCTGGCGACCCAGTTCGTGCAGGGCGTGGGCTGGGGCATGGCCTCGGCGATCAAGGGCGATACCAAGATCGCCTCGGCCTGGATCGGCGACGGCGCCACCGCCGAGTCGGACTTCCACACCGCCCTGACCTTCGCCCACGTGTATCGCGCACCGGTGATCCTCAACGTGGTCAACAACCAGTGGGCGATCTCCACCTTCCAGGCCATCGCCGGCGGTGAAGCCACCACCTTCGCCGGACGCGGCGTGGGCTGCGGCATCGCCTCCCTGCGGGTCGACGGCAACGATTTCATCGCCGTCTACACCGCCTCGCGCTGGGCCGCCGAACGTGCCCGCCGCAACCTTGGCCCGACCCTGATCGAGTGGGTCACCTACCGCGCCGGCCCGCACTCCACCTCCGACGACCCGTCCAAGTACCGCCCGGCCGACGACTGGAGCCACTTCCCCCTGGGCGATCCGATTGCCCGCCTCAAGCAGCACCTGATCAAGATCGGCCAGTGGTCCGAAGAGGAACACGCCGCGGTCAGTGCCGAGCTGGAAGCCCAGGTCATCGCCGCCCAGAAGGAAGCCGAGCAGTACGGCACCCTCGCCGGCGGCCAGATCCCCAGCGCCGCGACCATGTTCGAGGATGTCTACAAGGACATGCCCGAGCACTTGAAACGCCAACGCCAGGAACTGGGGATCTGAAATGAACGATCACAACAACAATATCCAGCTGGACACCGCCATGACCACCACCACCATGACCATGATCCAGGCCCTGCGCTCGGCTATGGATGTGATGCTCGAGCGTGACGACAACGTCGTGGTGTTCGGCCAGGACGTGGGCTACTTCGGCGGCGTGTTCCGCTGCACCGAAGGCCTGCAGGCCAAGTACGGCACCTCGCGGGTGTTCGACGCGCCGATCTCGGAAAGCGGCATCGTCGGCGCGGCCATCGGCATGGGCGCCTACGGCCTGCGCCCGGTGGCGGAAATCCAGTTCGCCGACTACGTCTACCCGGCCTCGGACCAGATCATTTCCGAGGCCGCGCGCCTGCGCTATCGCTCCGCCGGCCAGTTCACCGCGCCCATGACCCTGCGCATGCCTTGCGGCGGCGGCATCTACGGCGGGCAGACCCATAGCCAGAGCATCGAGGCGATGTTTACCCAGGTCTGCGGCCTGCGCACCGTGATGCCGTCCAACCCCTACGACGCCAAGGGCCTGTTGATCGCCTCCATCGAGAACGATGACCCGGTGATCTTCCTCGAACCCAAGCGCCTGTATAACGGCCCCTTCGACGGCCACCACGATCGCCCGGTAACCCCCTGGTCGAAACACCCGGCGGCCCAGGTGCCGGACGGCTACTACAAGGTGCCGCTGGACGTGGCGGCCATCGCCCGCCCGGGCAAGGACGTGACCATCCTCACCTACGGCACCACCGTCTACGTGTCGCAAGTGGCGGCCGAGGAAACCGGCATCGACGCCGAGGTCATCGACCTGCGCAGCCTGTGGCCCCTGGACCTGGACACCATCGTCAAGTCGGTGAAGAAGACCGGCCGTTGCGTGGTGGTGCATGAAGCCACCCGCACCTGCGGTTTCGGCGCCGAACTGGTGTCGCTGGTGCAGGAACACTGCTTCCACCACCTGGAAGCCCCGATCGAGCGCGTCACCGGTTGGGATACGCCGTATCCCCACGCGCAGGAGTGGGCATATTTCCCAGGGCCGTCCCGAGTGGGCGCGGCGCTGCAACGGGTCATGGAGGTCTGAATGGGCACGCACGTTATCAAGATGCCGGACATCGGCGAAGGCATCGCGGAAGTTGAACTGGCGCAGTGGCACGTCAAGGTCGGCGATCAGGTAGTGGAAGATCAGGTTCTGGCAGACGTGATGACCGACAAGGCGATGGTCGACATCCCCTCCCCGGTGCACGGCAAGGTCATCTCCCTGGGCGGCGAGCCCGGTGAAGTGATGGCGGTGGGCAGCATCCTCATCAGCATCGAGGTCGAAGGCGCGGGCAACCTCAAGGAATCCGCCCAGGCAGCCGCACCGGCGGCAAAAGAGCCGGCAGCTATTAATAAGCCCGTGGCCGCCGCGCCAGTGGCCCAAGCCCCCAAAGCGGAAAAACCCGTCGCCAGTCCCGCAGCAGCCTGCCGCCCAGCGCCCCAGGCACCGGTGGCCCGGGAAGCCGACGAGCGTCCGCTGGCCTCGCCGGCGGTGCGCAAGCACGCCCTGGACCTGGGCATCCAGCTGCGCCTGGTGCAAGGCAGCGGCCCGGCCGGGCGCATCCTGCACGAAGACCTGGACGCCTACCTGGCCCAGGACAGCCAGCCGCTCAAGGGTTACTCGGCGCCAGGGGCCGGCTATGCCGAGCGCCATGATGAAGAGCAGATCCAGGTCATTGGCATGCGCCGCAAGATCGCCCAGCGCATGCAGGAGTCCAAGCATCGCGCCGCGCACTTCAGCTATGTCGAGGAAGTGGACGTCACCGCCCTGGAAGAGCTGCGCATCCACCTCAATGAAAAGCACGGCGCCACCCGCGGCAAGCTGACCCTGCTGCCGTTCCTGGTGCGGGCCATGGTCGTCGCCCTGCGCGACTTCCCGCAGATCAACGCCCGCTATGACGACGAAGCCCAGGTCATCACCCGCCACGGCGCGGTGCATGTCGGGGTCGCCACCCAGAGCGACGTCGGCCTGATGGTACCGGTGGTGCGCCACGCCGAAGCCCGCAGCCTGTGGGGCAACGCCGAGGAAATCGCGCGCCTGGCCCAGGCCGCTCGCAGCGGCAAGGCCGCCCGGGATGAACTCTCCGGTTCCACCATCACCCTCACCAGCCTCGGCGCGCTGGGCGGGATCGTCAGCACGCCGGTGCTGAACCTGCCGGAAGTGGCGATTGTCGGGGTCAACCGCATCGTCGAGCGGCCCATGGTGATCAAGGGCCAGATCGTGATCCGCAAGATGATGAACCTCTCCAGCTCCTTCGATCATCGGGTGGTCGACGGCATGGACGCTGCGCAATTCATCCAGGCCATTCGCGGCCTGCTCGAACAACCCGCCACGCTGTTTGTGGAGTAAGACATGCAACAGACTCTCAATACCCAACTGTTGATCATCGGCGGCGGCCCTGGCGGTTATGTGGCGGCCATCCGCGCCGGCCAGCTGGGCATCTCCACCATTCTGGTGGAGGGCCAGTCCCTGGGCGGCACCTGCCTGAACATCGGTTGCATCCCGTCCAAGGCGCTGATCCATGTCGCCGAGCAGTTCCACCAGACCCGCCACCACAGCCAGGGCTCGGCCCTGGGCATCGAAGTGGCGGCGCCAACCCTGAACATCGGCAAGAGCGTGGAATGGAAGGACGGCATCGTCGACCGCCTGACCACCGGGGTCGCCGCGCTGCTGAAGAAAAACAAGGTCCAGGTGATCCAGGGCTGGGCCAGGGTCATCGACGGCAAGACCGTGGAGATCGAAGGCGCCGATACCCGCATCCAGTGCGAGCACCTGCTGCTGGCCACCGGTTCGAAAAGCGTCAACCTGCCGATGCTGCCCACCGGCGGGCCGATCATTTCCTCCACCGAGGCCCTGGCACCCAAGACCCTGCCCAAGCGCCTGACCGTGGTCGGCGGCGGCTACATCGGCCTGGAACTGGGCATCGCCTACCGCAAGCTCGGGGTCGAGGTCAGCGTGGTGGAGGCCCAGGAACGCATCCTGCCCGCCTACGACGGCGAACTGACCCAGCCGGTGCTGGACTCGGTGAAGCAGTTGGGGATCAAGCTCTACCTCAAGCACAGCGTGCTGGGCTTCGATGCCGCCAGCAGCAGCCTGCAGGTACGCGAACCCAATGGCGACACCCTGAACCTGGCCACCGACCAGGTACTGGTGGCGGTGGGCCGCAAGCCCAACACCCAGGGCTGGAACCTGGAAAGCCTGAACCTGGACATGAACGGCGCGGCCATCAAGATCGACCACCGGTGCCAGACCAGCATGCGCAACGTCTGGGCCATCGGCGACCTGAGCGGTGAGCCGATGCTCGCGCACCGGGCCATGGCCCAGGGCGAGATGGTCGCCGAGCTGATCGCCGGCAAGCACCGGGAATTCAACCCGGCAGCGATCCCCGCGGTGTGCTTCACCGACCCGGAACTGGTGGTGGTGGGCAAGACCCCGGACGAGGCCCGCGCTGCCGGCCTGGATTGCATCGTCAGCAGCTTCCCGTTCGCGGCCAATGGCCGGGCCATGACCCTGGAATCGAAAAGCGGTTTCGTGCGGGTGGTGGCCCGAAGTGACAATCACCTGATTGTCGGCTGGCAGGCAGTGGGAGTCGGAGTCTCCGAGTTGTCCACGGCGTTCGGCCAATCCCTGGAAATGGGCGCGCGCCTGGAAGACATCGGCGGCACCATCCACGCCCACCCGACCCTGGGTGAAGCGGTCCAGGAAGCGGCGCTGCGGGCACTGGGCCACGCCCTGCATCTGTAACCATTCAAGGGGCACACAGGACAGTGCCCAGGTAGGAGCGCGGCTGGCCCGCGAAAGGGCCAGCGTGGACAGCCAAGCGGCCTTCGCGAGCAAGCTCGCTCCTACAGGGGTATGGGGCTGTTAGGGGGGAAGCTTCATAAGCAGGCTAAGTTTTTTTTGCGCCCCCTCCCATCGTCCGGGATGCGGCACGCCCCCGGAATGCAGTATTGTTGTGCCCATCCAAAAAAACGTCAGAAGCCTTGAGCCGTTCCGACGGTTGTTAAGCGATAGAGGGTGTCATGGGTAACGAAAGCATCAATTGGGACAAGCTGGGTTTTGACTACATCAAGACAGACAAGCGCTATCTGTCGCACTGGCGTAACGGCGAGTGGGACGCAGGCACCCTGACTGAAGACAATGTGCTGCACATCAGCGAGGGCTCCACCGCCCTGCACTATGGCCAGCAATGTTTCGAAGGCCTCAAGGCCTACCGCTGCAAGGACGGTTCGATCAACCTGTTCCGTCCGGACCAGAACGCCGCACGCATGCAGCGCAGCTGCGCCCGCCTGCTGATGCCGCAGGTCTCCACCGAACAGTTCATCGAAGCCTGCAAGGCCGTGGTCAAGGCCAACGAACGCTTCATCCCGCCCTACGGCACCGGCGGCGCGTTGTACCTGCGCCCGTTCGTGATCGGCGTCGGCGACAACATCGGCGTGCGCACCGCGCCGGAGTTCATCTTCTCGATCTTCGCCATCCCGGTCGGCGCCTACTTCAAGGGCGGCCTGACCCCGCACAACTTCCTGATCTCCAGCTACGACCGCGCGGCGCCTCAGGGCACCGGCGCGGCCAAGGTCGGTGGCAACTACGCCGCCAGCCTGATGCCCGGCGCCCAGGCCAAGAAGGCCAGCTTCGCCGACTGCATCTACCTCGACCCGCTGACCCACAGCAAGATCGAGGAAGTGGGTTCGGCCAACTTCTTCGGCATCACTCATGACGACAAATTCGTCACCCCCAACTCGCCATCGGTACTGCCGGGCATCACCCGCCTGTCGCTGATCGAGCTGGCCAAGACCCGCCTGGGCCTGGAAGTGGTCGAAGGCGACGTGTTCATCGACAAGCTGGCGGACTTCAAGGAAGCCGGTGCCTGCGGTACTGCCGCGGTGATCACGCCGATCGGCGGCATCGAGTACCAGAACAAGCTGCACGTGTTCTACAGCGAAAAAGAAGTCGGCCCGATCACCCAGAAGCTCTACAAAGAGCTGACCGGTGTGCAGACCGGCGACGTCGAAGCGCCAGCGGGCTGGATCGTCAAGGTCTGATTCCCCCCCTGCTTCAGCCGAGCCCGCCCCTGGTTGCCAGGGGCGGGCTTTTTCATGCCTGGAGCCTGCAGAATGCCAGCCGAAGGAGGGGCTCCCCTCAGAGGCTGATACCGAACAACATCAGCACCTGTTGCGTTCCATCCACCACCAGCAGCGCGGCCTGGGATGCCATCAAGGTGTAGAAAAAGCTCGCGATCAACACGCAGAGCTCGAACCAGACGAACATCGGCCAGTTGCTGGCGCGCAGCGGCCGCTCCTGCATGAGCTGCCTCACGCCGTTGCGTGGCAGGTGATAGACGATCTCGAACACCTTGGTCTCGCGAAAATTCTTGAACACTGCATACATCACGGCAAAGCCGGTGACAGCCGCCATCCACCAGAAACCGACCAGTTCCACCCCGCTCTGCCCCTGGAACTGGAGGCTGGCGCTCTGTTGGAAAAAAGGAATGCCCACCGCTGAAACCAAAGGCATCACGACCCCGAAGTAGACCACCAGCCCCAGGCTGGCCATGGCCACACCGCTGGCAAACACACTGATGCGGATCACCCAGGCAAGAAACCCGGGGGAAAACTTCGAATAGGCCCTCTGGGTTTCGATCACCAGCAAGGGGATCAGCATGGTCAGCACTCCAACCGCGATGTCCACGACCTTGAACCCGGTCTTGGGCAGCAGCAGCGCCGCCAGGAAGGTCACGCCGCGGCTGCCCACCCGCCACATCATCTTCGCGTCGTCAGTCACTCCCTTCGACCAGAACTCCTCGGTAATGCCCTTGCCGTCATCCACGCCGTCATCCATTGGCTGCCTGCCTCATTGTTCAAAGCCGCCCATTGTCAGGGAAGGCCCTGGGGCCTGCCCAGCGCTATCGCCGCGCGGCTGGCCGATCCGCTTGCCTGGCCGTGCTGCCACCTGGCTGGCCTGGCCGTCGCGCTGCTTGCCGTGGCGAGCCTGGTTGATCAGTGCCGGAATCAACGGCCCCTCCGGCAGGTGCTTCCAGAAGCGCGCCGGCAAATGCCCCTGCATCACCCGGGGGTTGAGCCGCGCCGGGTTGAAGATATGGCTGTAGTAGGCCAGCCACAGCTCGCCCCCGGGGTCTTCACCGGCCTGGGCCAGTTGCCGCCAGGCGCTGGGGCAGCGCCTCTGGTGGTGCAGTTGCGTACCGTCGAAATACACCCCGTCCCGGGGCGTGGCGATCATCCAGCGGTGGCGCCCCATGCGCCCGATGAAATGCCGGCTGGCCTGGGCCAGGATGTCGTGGGCCGGCTCGTGCCAGGCCACGTATTCAGGCTGCTCGGCCAGCTGTGAGCGGCCCGCGGGCAAGCTGACGAAGCGCACGAAGGCATGCAGGTGATGGGCCTCGCGGTCGACTTGCTTGATTCGCCGCTGCAACTCGCTGCCCAGTTGATCGCCGCTGAGCATGGCCGTGCGGTCGCCATGGCTGACCCGCCACAGCACCTCGTACAACAGGCTCCAGCGCTGCTCGCCGCGATAGCAGGCGGCCCGTTCCAGCAGCTCCAGCAGGGCCAGGGGAATCCGCGCACGAAACGGACCGGGCTGCTCAGGGCAAGCCTCATCGCTGGCGAACAGATCGGCGTCCTGCGTCCCGGACCAACTGACCCGGCTCGGGTCGATGGAATGGCTGAGCAGCCAGCGCGCCTGCTGGCGCCAGGTGTCGAACAGGTCGTCACAGTCCAGGCTGATCATCCCCAGAGCCCCATCTGCTGCGGTTGCGGGCGTTCCCGCAGTTGCTGGTAGAGCAGCGCGCTGCTGGTCTCCGCCTGCTGCGGGTGATAGTCGCTGGTGATAAAGAACGGCCTGGCCTTGCTCAGCACACAGCGCATGCGCGCCAGGTCCTCGTAGCGGATACGCCGCTCGCGGCGCAGTTCCACCAGGCGCTGGGTAGTGCGCAGGCCGATCCCCGGAATGCGCGAGATCAGCGCCGGTTCGGCACGGTTCAGGTCCAGGGGAAACACGCTGCGGTTGTCCAGGGCCCAGGCCAGCTTGGGGTCCATGTCGAGGGCCAGGTGCCCCGGCCCCTGGAACAGTTCGTTGGCGCTGAAGCCATAGCCGCGCAGCAGGAAGTCGGCCTGGTACAGGCGGTGCTCGCGCATCAGCGGTGGCGCGGCCAGGGGTACGCTTTTCGGGCTGTTGGGAATCGGGCTGAAGGCCGAGTAATAGACCCGGCGCAGGCGGAAGTTGCCGTACAGCGCCTCGGCGCTGTGGAGGATGGTGCTGTCGTCGGTGTCATCGGCGCCGACGATCATCTGGGTGCTCTGCCCGGCCGGGGCGAAGCGCGGCGCCCGGGGCTCGTTGAGCACCGTCTGCTCGCCGGTATAGATGGTGCCCATGGCCTGCTTGATCGAACCCAGGTGCTTTTCCGGGGCCAGGGCCTTGAGGCCCTGGTCGGTGGGCAGCTCGACGTTGACGCTGAGGCGGTCGGCGTAGCGCCCGGCCTGCTCGATCAGCAACGGGTCGGCGTCGGGGATGGTCTTGAGGTGGATGTAGCCACGGAACTCGTGCTCTTCGCGCAGCAGCCTGGCCACCTGCACCAGTTGCTCCATGGTGTAGTCCGCCGAGCGGATGATCCCCGAGCTGAGGAACAGCCCGCTGACGCAATTGCGCCGGTAGAAATCCAGGGTCAGGCGCACGACTTCCTCGGGGCTGAAGCGTGCCCGGGGTACGTCGCTGGAACGGCGATTGACGCAGTACTGGCAGTCGTAGAGGCAGAAATTGGTCAGCAGCACCTTGAGCAGCGAGACGCAGCGCCCGTCCGGCGTATAGCTGTGGCAGATGCCCATGCCATTGCTCGAACCCAGCCCGCTCTTGCCTTCGGAACTGCGCTTGGGCGCGCCGCTGCTGGCGCAGGAAGCGTCGTACTTGGCGGCGTCGGCGAGGATGCTCAGCTTGTCGATCAGTTGCATGGTCGGGCCCGGATACTGTTTTTATATACAGTACAGAGTAAAACCCCGGGACCACAAGAGAGCTGCCGGGGGGAAATTGAAAAAAAACGTCTCGCCACCCCGTCGGCAGCCTGGAGCTATTGGCGAAAATCCTTAAGATACCCCCCGCGCCCACGCCCCCTGGAAAGGACTCTGCCCCATGCATCGCCTCTACCGTTTCTGCCTGTTCGGCATGGCCTTGCTGTCGAGCATTGCCGCCAGCGCCGCGCCCACCGACCAGGAACTGATCGCTGCCCTGTACGCCAAAGTCCAGGCCCGGCAGGACTGGCAGGCCCAGGCCAGGCAATGCCCCGGCGACAACATGCCGGCCAGGGCCGCGATACGGGCCACGCAGGCCAACCGCTGCGAACCCCCGGAGCAGCTGGGGGCCTGCCTGCAGCGCTGCGAGGCCGGCGACGGCAACGATTGCTACTGGCTGGCAACCACCCTGCAACAGGCCAAAGGGCCGGTCGAAGGCTATGAACCGCTGTACCAGCGCGCTTGCAGCCTGGGCCTGGTCTCCGGCTGCACCAACCGCGCCGCCGGCATGCTCACGGCCGACGCCGACAGCCAGGGCACCCGGCACTGTGCAGTGCAGACCTTCAACAAGGCCTGTGAGCTGGATGACCCCTGGGCCTGCACCATGTACGGCTTCCACCTGAGCCGGGGCATAGGCGTAGCGCCCGACGCCGATCTGGCGCTGAAGGTGCTGGATAAATCCTGCAAGCACGGCCCCGCCGACCCTGCCTGCAGCGGTGCCCGCCAGTTGCAGGAAGACATTCGCAACGCCCTTGAGGCGGCGAAACGCTGAATCGTCCCGGGAACGGTCTCGCTGGCAGGAGCCAACTTGCCAGCGCCCGGGCGTTCAAGAACTGCGCGGCGCCACCGGGCTTTCGCGATTGCGCTTGAAACGCTGGCGCAGCCACTCGTAGCCGCTGACCATGACAATCCCCGCCAGCACCAGCAACGCGCCGAAAATGAAGTTCGGCTCCAGCGGCTCATGCAGCAGCCAGACCCCGAAACCGATGCCGAACAGCGGGGCCATGAACGACAGCACGCCCAACCGCGAGGCCGGGTAGCGGCGCAGCAGGGTGAACCAGATCAGGAAGCTGGCGAACGACACCACCAACACCTGGAAGCCCAGGCTGGCGACCACCAACGGAGTGAAATGGATGCTGGTCTGATCGCTCAGCAGCGCCGCCAGCCCGAGCCAGACAAAGGCCCCCAGCAGTTGATACTGCAGGGTCCGGGTGGTGGGGCTGGAGGCTAGCCGCGAACAGCGCACCACCACGGTGGTCGCGCCCCAGGCGACCCCGCCCAGCACCCCGAGAAAATCCCCCAGCAGCACATGGCTGCCACCGCCGTGCCCGGCCGCGGCGGGGCCGCTAAAGGCCACGACTATGCCGCCAAAGGCCACACCGATACCCAGCCACTGCGCGGGTTTCAACCGCTCGGCCGGCATCAGCCAGTGCAGCCCCAGGGCGGCGAAGATTGGCGCGGTATAGAGAAAGATCGCCATGTGCGAGGCCGTGGTGTAGCGCAGCCCTTCACCCACCAGCAAAAACTCCAGGGCGAACAGCCCGCCCACCAGCAGGCCCGGGCGCCAATGGCCGTCGCCCAGCCCCAGGCGCTCGCCGCGCCAGCACATCAGCAGGCCCACCAGCAGCGCCGCGCCGCCGGAGCGCAGGGCAATCTGCAGCACCGGGGCGATGTCCGATGCAGTGGCCTTGAGCGCCACCTGCTGCAGGCCCCAGATCGCGCACAGGCCGACCATCAGGCTGCAGGCGGTGGCATCCAGGGGTTGGCGAGTGGCCATGGCAGATCCTTCATCGAGAAAAAGTGATGAAGGATTGTCCGCCTGACAGTTTTCCTAGATATAGTTTTAATCCGCCAGCCCATAGCACTTATCCGCCAACCGGTGCCCGCCGTGAACAAAGCCGCGCAACAGTTGCACCTGCCGCCTTTCAGCGAAGCCCTGCCGGCGCCGATCTTCTTTCGCGCGGCCAACCTGCCGGCCCACGCCACCTACCCGCGCCACCGCCATCCGTGGGGCGAGTTCGTCTATGCCTACAGCGGGGTGATGGAAATCGAGCTGGGTGACCACCATTACCTGGCGCCGCCGCAGTACGGCATCTGGCTGCCGCCGAATGTCGAGCACATGGGCTTCAACCGCCACGAAGCCTGCCACTGCTCGCTGTACCTGGCGCCCGAGCTGTGCGCCGCCCTGCCCGCCCGGCACTGCGCCCTGAGCCTCAGCCCGCTGGTCCTGGCGCTCCTGGACGACCTACGCCAGGCGCCACCGGGTCTGCCCCAGAGCGACGAGCAACAGCGCCTGTTGCAGGTGCTGGTGGACAAGCTGGGGCATGCCTCCTGCGCCGGCAGCTACCTGCCCTCGTCCGACGACCCGCTGCTGGGCCCGGTGCTGCGCACCCTCAAGGCCAACCCAGGCGACCCGCGCTCGCTGCCGCAACTGGCCCATGCCGCCAACACCAGCGAACGCACGCTGATGCGGCGCAGCCAGCGCGAGCTGGGCATGTCACTGGTGGAATGGCGCCAGCGCCTGAAGGTGGTGCAGGCCCTGGCCCTGCTGGAACAGGGACGGACCGTGGAAAGCATCGGCCTGGACCTGGGCTACAGCAGCGCCTCGGCCTTTATCAGCATGTTCCGGCGGATGATGGGTACCACCCCGGATGAATACCGCCGCCAAGCCATGGGCCGCGACTGAGCCCGACGCGCCTATTGATGCTGCACCTGCATCATGGAACTGACCTGCACTTGCGCGTGCATCTGCTCCGCCCCGCCACCGCGACGCATGCCGCGTACCGGGCAGGCGTCCAGATAATCCAGGCCCACCGCCAGTTTCAGGTGGCGCTCGGGGCGGTCCAGGCGGTTGGTCACGTCGAAGCTGTACCAGCCGTCATCCAGCCAGGCTTCGGCCCAGGCATGGCTGGCCAGGTGGCTCTGGTCCTCGGTGCACAGGTAGCCGGACACGTAGCGCGCCGGTATGCCCAGGCTGCGGGCGCAGGCCAGGAACGCATGGGTGTGGTCCTGGCAGACGCCGGCACCGCCGGCAAAGGCTTGCGCGCCGGTGCTGCCAACCCCGGTGGCGCCAGGGCTGTAGGGCATGTGCTCGGCCAGGGCCTGCATCAGCTCGATCAGCGCGGCGCGATCGCGGCGCTCGCCACAATGCTGTCGGGCAAAGTCGCTCAGGGCCGGGTCGGCCTTGCTCAGGTGGCTGCTGCGCAGGAACGGCAGCGGCGACTGGCTGTCGCCCTCCACTTCGCGCAGCGGGTCGATCTGCACTTCGCCGAAGGCGCTGAGGACGATCGCGCCGTGGGGCTCGTCCAGGGTCATGACGTGGAGGATGTTGCCGTAGGGATCGCGCTGGGCACGCACCCGCCGCGGCAGCTCCAGGTGCCATTGGAGGATCTGCTGGCGCAGGCTGTTCTGGGGCGTCAGGCGCAGGAACTGGATGCTGGTGCAGACTTCATCGGTGTAGCTGTAGGTCGTGTCGTGACGAATGGACAGTTTCATACCACCTCCAGATAGGACTCGTGCACGGTTTGCCCCAGGTGGCGGATCTGAGCGATGCAGTCGGTCAGCCACTGGTGCAGCCCGGAGTCGAGAATCTCGTTGATCCCGGTGTAGCGCAGCCGCGCATTCAGCTCGGCGGCCAGGCGCTGTGCCGGGCGGCCGTTGTCCCCCGGCAGGGCGGCGAGGATCTGGTCCAGCTCCTCGACGCAGGCGTGCAGCGAGCGCGGCACATCGGCGCGCAGCAGCAGCATTTCGGACACCTGCTCGGCCCCGGGGCGTTGCGGTAGATCTCGTTGAACGCCTCGAAGGAGGACAAGGCGCGGAGCAAGGCGCTCCACTGGTAGTAGCCGCGGGCCGAATCGTCGCTGACCTCCTCGGACTCCTCGCCGAACATTTCATAGCGCGCATCCAGCAGGCGCAGGGTGTTGTCGGCGCGCTCGATAAAGGTCCCCAGGCGGATGAAGCGATAGGCATCGTTGCGCATGATGGTGCCGGCGGTAGCGCCGCGGAACAGGTGCGAACGCTCCTTGACCCACTCGCAGAACTGGCTGATGCCATAGCGCCCCAGGCCGTTGCGGGCGATGTTGCGCATCTCCAGCCAGGTGGCGTTGATGTTTTCCCACATGTCGGCGGTGATCCGCCCGCGCACCGCGTGGGCGTTGCTGCGTGCCGCGCGCAGGCAGCAGTAGATGCTGCCCGGGTTGCTCTCGTCGAGGGCGAAGAAATGCAGCATGCGCTCGCTGTTGAGTTCGCCGTGGCGCTGGTGGTAATCGTCCAGGGTGCCGGCGGCCAGCAGCGACATGGCCAGTTCGGCCTGGCCGTCGCCGCGCCCGGCCTGGGGCATCAGCGACAGCGAATAACTGACTTCGAGCATGCGTGCCAGGTTCTCGGCACGCTCCAGGTAGCGGGACATCCAGTACAGATCGGCTGCGGTTCTTGAAAGCATGGTTCAGTCCTCCACCACCCAGGTGTCTTTGGTGCCGCCGCCCTGGGACGAGTTGACCACCAGCGAGCCCTCGCGCAACGCGACTCGGGTCAGGCCGCCGGGCACCAGGCGGGTTTCCCGGCCCGAAAGCACGAACGGCCGCAGGTCGATATGCCGCGGCGCGATGCCGCTTTCGACAAAGGTCGGGCAGGTGGACAGCGACAGGGTCGGCTGGGCGATATAGGCCTCGGGCCGGGCCTTGATCCGCACGCGGAATTCCTCGATCTGCGCCGCCGTGGCCGCCGGCCCCACCAGCATGCCGTAGCCGCCGGAACCCTGGGTTTCCTTGACCACCAACTGCGCCAGGTTGGCCAGCACGTGGGACAGTTCGGCGGGCTTGCGGCACTGCCAGGTGGGCACGTTCTTGAGGATCGGTTCCTCGCTGAGGTAAAAGCGGATCATCTCGTCCACATAGGGGTAGATCGACTTGTCGTCGGCCACCCCGGTGCCCACGGCATTGGCCAGCACCACGTTGCCGCAGCGGTAGGCGGCGATCAGCCCGGGCACCCCGAGCATGGAATCGGGGTTGAACGACAGCGGGTCCAGGTAGGCGTCATCCAGGCGTCGGTAGATCACGTCCACCGCCTGGGCACCGGCGGTGGTGCGCATGTACACCCGGTCGTCACGCACGAACAGGTCGGCGCCTTCCACCAGTTCCACGCCCATCTCCCGGGCCAGGAACGCATGTTCGAAATAGGCACTGTTGAAGCGCCCCGGGGTCAGCACCACCACGGTCGGGTTGTCCAGGGGGCTGGAGCTTTTCAGGGTGTCCAGCAGCAGGTTCGGGTAATGGTCGATGGGCGCGATGCGCTGGGCGGCGAACAGTTCGGGGAACAGGCGCATCATCATCTTGCGGTCTTCGAGCATGTAGCTGACACCGCTGGGGGTGCGCAGGTTGTCTTCGAGCACGTAGTAGCTGCCGTCGCCGTCGCGCACCAGGTCGACCCCGGCGATATGGGCATAGATGCCGCGGTGCAGGTCCAGGCCCTGCATCGCCACCTGATAGCCCTCGTTGGCCAGCACCTGTTCGGCGGGGATGATGCCTTCCTTGAGAATCCGCTGGCCGTGATAGAGGTCGGCGAGGAACAGGTTCAGCGCCTGCACCCGCTGGATGCAGCCGCGCTCCACGGTGCGCCATTCGCTGGCCTTGATGCTGCGGGGAATGATGTCGAAGGGAATCAGGCGCTCGGTGCCCTGCTCGTCGCCGTACAGGGTGAAGGTGATACCGGCGCGGTGGAACAGCAGGTCGGCTTCGCGCCGGCGCTGGTCCAAAAGTTCCAGAGGAGTGTCCGCCAGCCAGCGGGCAAACCCCTGGTAGTGAGGCCGGCAGACGCCATCGGCAGCATACATTTCATTAAAGAAAGCGCGGGACATAGCCAACTCCTTGCCGTGACGTGAACGGCTTTTTATTTGAACCCTGTGTGTGCGTGACCCGGCTTCGAGCGTGAGGGGCCCAGCCCCCCCTGAAAGAGTGATAGCAATCGCTATGCCGCAAATGCACGGTGCGCCGCCCCGGAGGTGGCCCGTGGCAAAAATGACCGCTTAGCGACAAATAGATTCAAAAAAGAGACACAAAGAAAGCTGGAGAACACCCAGCAGCAAAGCCCCAGCAGCGTAGCCGGCGCCGCTCGCGGCCCTGCGCGAACAGAATCGGTGCACAAAGCCCCCGCGCTGAATGTTTTGCCCCGTTATCGGGAGTTTTCCGGCCAATGCCGCCCCACAGCGCGGCCTTGAGGCGCCATCGCGGGGCCCTGAGCACTGACCATCAGCGCACCATCAAGGTTCAAAGACTTGGCGCCGCTGCCCCCGGCAACCTCAGGCGCCCGGCAGGCACGCCAGAATCACGGCCAGCGCCTGCTGCGGTGAGAGCTGCGCGGTGTCCAGGCGCAGCGGCGAGCTCGCCCAGGGCTGATAGTCATGCTCGAGCACCGATTTCCAGCTGGGCGGGCGCAGGCCCGGCACGTCCAACTGGCGGGTCTCGACCCGGCGCCGATGCTCCGCAAGATCGGAGCACACCACCTCGATCTCCAGCAGCCTCACCCCCTGTCTGCTGGCCAGGGCCTGCCAGGCCTGGCGGCTTTCCTGCACCGGATTGACGCAGTCGGCCAGTACCCGATTGCCCAGGGCCAGGTTGGCCTCCGCCAGTTGCAGGGCAATCTGGTAGCCGGCCTTGCCCACCTGCGCCAGGCCAGCGTCACGCAGGCCCTGTTCGATGCTGTCGATGCGCAGGTAGGTGGCCGCCAGGTGTGGCGCCAGGGTACGGGCGATGGTGGTCTTGCCGGTGCCCGGCAAGCCGCTGAAAACGATGAGCATGCAAGGCCCTGCCAACGTTGAAGGACGCACAGCTTTACCACTATTGCCACAGGCGTCCAGCCCCGGGCTTGAGGACGGGCCGCCACTAGCCCTGATCCAGGGACGCCCGACCACCGCCCGGCAGCGCACTTGCCCAAGCCCCGGCAACCCAGGAAAATGGGCCGATTTTCTGCGCCCTCCCGTGATCTATATTGACTTCCAGCATTGACGGTAGGCTCTTGTATGGTGGCTGCTCAGCCTGCCACTCCTTCTCGACTCATCCTTGGGCCGTTATTCGTTCAGGAGCCCCAATGCCTCGCTTCATCCTGCCCATGCTGATGTGGCTGACATGCCTCCCGGCGATGGGCGACCCCGCGCGCGCCTTGCAACTGCTCAACTATGAATCTCCCCACCACCAGCCACTGCCATTGAGCGGCGACGATTGGCAATGGCTGCGCAACAAGCGTGAACTGGTTCTGGGCACCTCGCAGCAAAACCTGCCACCGCTGGAAATGGTCAACGAAGCCAAGGAATACGAAGGCATCACCGCCGACTATGCCGGCCTGCTGGGCGATGCCCTGGGCGTGAAGATCAGCGTTCGCGCCTATGACACCCGCGAGCAGGTGTTCAGTGCCCTGGCCAAGGGTGAGATCGACTTCATGGGCAGCGTCACTCAAGGCGAGGCCGAGCGACGTCAACTGTTGCGCAGCCAGACCTATCTGGCCACTCGCCCGACACTGGTCGCTCGCCTGGGGGATTCACCGTCGCTGAAAAACGGTTTGCAGGGGTACAGGCTGGCCATTTCCCTGGACACCATCAGCCTGCCCGTGGCCCAGGCCATGTACCCCAAGGCCCGGATCGAAAGCTATACCAGTGCCGATGCGGCCATGGCCGCGGTAGCCTTCGGCGATGCCGACATGCTGCTTGGCGACGCGGTGCTGGCGCAGTTTCTGATCTCGCGCAACTACAGCGACTACCTGCGGATCATCTACAGCGGCCCGGCCAGCACCAGCGGCTTTAGCTTCGCGATGGCCCCGGACAACCAACGCTTGCAGCACCTGCTCGACAACGCGCTGCAAGCAGTCCACAAGGAGCAAGGCACCAGCATCCGCAATCGCTGGGGCGACCGTCTGCTGCTGAGCATGGAGAAAACCAGCCTGACGGCCGAGGAACAGCGCTGGATCGAAAACAACCCGGTGGTGCGCATCGGCATTCACCGCTACCTGCCGCCGATGTCCTACTTCGACGCCGACAACAATTACCTGGGCATTACCGCCGACCTGCTGACCATGCTGGAGGCCAAGACCGGGCTGAGCTTCGACATCACTGCGCTGCCCAGCTTCAAGGACCTCAACGAGGCCGTGCGCAACGGCCGGGTGCAGATGGTTGCCGACCGGGCGCGCACCCCAGAGCGCGAAACCTACCTGCAATTCACCCGGCCCTACCTGGTCGGGCCCTACATGCTGGTCACCCGCGACGCCGCCGATGCGCCGAAAAGCCTCGAAGACATGGCCGGCAAGACCCTGTTGATCGGCAGCGGGCATGCCCTGGTATCGCAGTTGCGCCAGCGCTATCCACAGATCCGCATCAAAGAGGTGCAGACCAACTTCGAAGCCCTGTCGCTGCTGCGCGACCACAAGGCAGACGGCACGGTGCAGGCGGAAATCGCCGTCAGCTTCAACCTGCCGCGCATCAAGGAGGACCAGCTCAAGGTCAGGCCAGCCCTCGACCTGCCGTTGCTCAATGAATCCTTTGCCGTGCGCCGTGACCAGCTGGAGTTGTTCAGCATCATCGACAAGTCCTTGCGCAGCATCTCGCCCGACGCCATCACCGAGCTCAACAATCGCTGGCGCTCCAAGGCCGCCGTCGCCCCGCCCTCCTGGCGCGACTACCGCACCACCCTCTACCTGGCCGGGGCCGGTTCGATACTCCTGTTACTGATCTCCCTGGCCTGGGGCTACGCCATGCGACGCCAGGTTCGCCAGCGCGAACAGGCCGAACACGCCCTCAACGATCAGTTGCGCTTCATGGACGCACTGATCAACGGTACGCCCAACCCGATCTACGTGCGCGACCTGAAGCGGCGCCTGGTGATCTGCAACGACAGTTACCTGAAGAGCATGGGCAGCGATCGCCAGAGCATGCTGGGGACCGATCTGGAACAACTGACGGTGCCCGAAGCCGAGCAGTTCGCCAAGGACCTCCAAAGCATCTTCGACGGTGGCCCGCCCTTGCTGATCGACCGTACGGTGCATATCCGCGGCCAGGAGATGCGGATCTACCACTGGATGCTGCCCTATCGAAATGCCGAGGGCGAAATCCAGGGCATCATCGGCGGCTGGCTGGACATCAGCGAGCGCCAGCAACTGCTGCAAGAGCTGACCCAGGCCAAGGATGAGGCAGACAAGGCCAACCGGGCCAAGACCACCTTCCTGGCCACCATGAGCCATGAGATCCGCACGCCCATGAGCGCGGTGCTGGGCATGCTCGAACTGGCGCTCAAGCGCGCCGACCAGGGCCAGCTCGACCGGCCTTCGATCGAGGTGGCCTACGGTTCGGCGCAAACCCTGCTGGAACTGATCGGCGATATCCTCGACATTGCCCGGATCGAGAGCGGCCACCTGAGCCTGAGCCCTGCGCGAGCCAACCTGCGGGGGCTGGTGGAGCCGGTGTTCCGGGTCTTCGACGGCCTGGCCCGGCAAAAGGGCCTGCGCCTGGAGTTGGAGCTGGACAGCCACGCCGGTGACGATGTGCTGGTGGATCCACTGCGCTTCAAGCAGATCCTCTCCAACCTGATCAGCAATGCCATCAAGTTCACCCAGCAAGGCGGTGTACAGGTGCGCCTGGCGACCGGGCCCAGCGAACCGGAGTACCTGGCGTTGCTGCTGACGGTCAAGGACAGCGGCATCGACATCGCCGCCGACGACCTGCAACAGTTGTTCAAGCCGTTCAGCCAGGTGCTCGGGCAGCATCAGGATGCCCGTTCCGGCACCGGCCTGGGGCTGGTGATCTGTCGCACCCTGTGCGAAATGATGGGCGGCACCCTGACCCTGCACAGCCAGCCCGGGCAGGGCACCGAGGTGCAGGTGCAACTGCGCCTGAGCCGCCTGCCCGCCCTGCCGCAGGCCCCCACCGTGCTCCCGCCGGCAGCGCCAGCGGTCGCCGCGCGGCAGGCGCTGCACATCCTGGTGGTGGATGACAGCCAGGCCAACCGGCAGTTGCTCTGCGAGCAGTTGAAGTACCTCGGCTACTCGTTGAGCCAGGCATGCAATGGCGCCGAGGCGTTCGAGATCTGGCACCAGGAGCCCTTCGACCTGGTCATCACCGACTGCAACATGCCGGTCATGAGTGGCTATCAACTGGCCCGGCATATTCGCGCGAGCGAACGCGAACAGCAGCGCACGCCAGTGCACATCCTCGGCTTTACCGCCAATGTCCAGCCTGAAGAGGAACAGCGCTGCCGCGATGCCGGAATGAACGGTTGCCTGTTCAAGCCCATCGCCCTGCCCGACCTCGACCTGCGCCTGCGCGACCTGGCCGCGCTGCCCCGCGTGCAATCGCAGGCCCCCCACGAGCGCTATGACATCCAGCAGCTCGACTACCTCACCGATGGCGACCCCAAGGTCATCCAGCGAGTACTGCGCAGCTTGCACCAGAGCAACCAGCAAGACCTCATGCACATCCGCGAACTGCTGGCCAGCGAGACCCACCAGGGGGTTGCCGACCTGGCCCATCGGATTCGCGGCGCGGCACGAATCATCAAGGCGCAGGCGCTGATCCAGGAATGCGAATACCTGGAGCAAGCCTGCCTGCAGGGCGCCGCCAGCACCGAGATCAAGGCCGCACTGGCTCGCCTGGAGCAGGCCATGCTGGGGCTCGATCGCGACCTGCTCGATGCCCTGCAGCCCGAATGAAGCACGGCCCGGGCTTTCGAACTGGAGCTTGCAGACGTCAGCCGCCGAGGCGTTGCAATTCAATGACGGCCGAGGACGACAGCGGCCGGGCCGGCTGGATCAGGGCCATGCCAAAGCGCTTGCTGATGTAGCGACCGCCGGTGCCGGTCAGGCTCAGGGCACGGCTGTCCAGGTCCTGGATCAGCCATTTGCGCTCCAGCAAGGCCTGCAACAGCGCCGCCCCCAGGGCGCCCCCCAGGTGCGGACGGCGCATGCTCCAGTCCAGGCACGGGCAGGCGAAGCGTCGACGCAAGGCCTTGAGCCCGGCCACCTCGATCCCCAGGCTGCGGAAAAATTCTTCGCCGCTGTCGCTGACCCGGTAGGCCTCGCCCTCCCCGGCCGCCAGCAGCCAGCCGGCCTCGAACATCCGGTCGTGCAGCTGCACCCCCAGGGTGCCCGCCAGGTGGTCGTAGCAGGTGCGGGCGAACTGCAGGCGGTCCGGGGTGCGCGGGGTGAAGCGGGGCGCGCGGCCCTGGCCAATCACCATCAGCGCCTCAAGGGCCTGGGCCACCAGCGGGTCGCCGAGGCAGTAGTAACGGTGCCGGCCCTGGACCTGCACCCGCAATAGCCCCGCCTCCTTGAGCTTGGCCAGATGGGCGCTGGCGGTAGAGGTGCTGACCTCGGCAATCGCCGCCAGCTCGGTGCTGGTGCGTGCGTGGCCGTCCATCAGCGCACAGAGCATGCGGGTGCGCGCCGGCTCGGCGATGGCCGCCGCCACTTGGGATACCCCGACGTCGTTCTGCACTACATTCATATTTCGCTCCCTGACGAATCGTGTCTTCGAAAGGGTCAGGATAGTAGCAGCCTGGATATCTGCCGAACAAAGAGATAAATCATGGACGCGATCAGCGCTGCTACTCACTCAGACCCGTACTTCTACTACACCCGCCTCCGCGCCCGGGGCGGCCTGACCTACGATTGCGCCCTCAGGCTATGGGTCGCCAGCAGCGCCGCGGCGGTGGCAGCGGTGCTCGACCACCCTGCCTGCCAGGTGCGTCCCAGTACCGAGCCGGTACCCCAGGCCATTGCCGGAAGGCCGGCCGGGCAGTTGTTCGGCCGCCTGATGCGGATGAACGATGGCCCGCGCCAGCGTTGCCCGCGTGCGGCCATCGAACCGGCCTTGCAGGGCCTCTGTACCGCCGGGCTGGAGACCCATCTGGCCCGGTGGCAACCGGCCCTTGTGGCTCCGGCCTGCGCTGGCGACCTGCAACGCTGGCAGTTCGTACTGCCGGTGGCGCTGCTGGCCAGCCTGCTTGGCGTCCCCGCCGGACAGTGCGAAACACTCGCCCGGCGCACCGGGGAATTCGTCGCCTGCTTCTCGCCCCTGAGCGATCAACCCCGATTGCAGGCCGCCGACCGGGCAGCACTGGAGCTGGACGCGCAAATGCAGGCCCTGGTGCAGGCCCCGCAACACAGCCCGCTGCTGCGGCAGATTCTCGACCGCAGTGGTGAGCTTGCTCCAGCGGACCTGCGGGCCAATCTGGCGGGCTTGCTGGCGCAGACCCATGACGCCTGCGCCGGCCTGGTCGGCAACAGCCTGGTCGCCCTGCTGGCTGCACCGGCCATGCGGCAGCGCCTGCGCCAGGAACCGAGCCTGCTGGGCGACTGGCTGCTGGAGCGCCAGCGCCTGGACCCGCCGGTGCAGAACACCCGGCGCTTCGTCACCGCGCCCTGCACCGTGCACGGCGTGGAACTGCAAGCCGGCGAAACCATTCTGGTGCTGCTGGCCGCGGCCAACCAGGACCCGGCGCTAGCCGCCATTACCGGCAGCAACCCGGCGCATCAGGGCTTCAGCTTCGGCGCCGGAACCCACCGCTGCCCGGGCCGGGAGCTGGCCTTGGGCATAGTCCAATGCCTGTTGCACGCCCTGCTGCAGGGCCCCGGCCTGGATGCACTGGCCCTGGACTGGCAGTACCAGGCCTCGGTCAACGGCCGTATTCCGCTGTTCAGCGACCGCGGGGAGGCCGAACAATGATCGCGGTGATCTTCGAAGTGCTGCCAGCTTCGGGCCAACGCGACGCCTACCTGGAGCTGGCGGCCGGGCTGAAAAACCAGCTGGAGGAGATTGACGGTTTCATCTCCATCGAACGCTTCCAGAGCCTGGCCCAGCCGGAAAAACTGCTGTCCCTGTCGTTCTGGCGTGACGAGCAGGCCGTGGCCCAGTGGCGCAACCTGGAATGCCACCGCCAGGCGCAGGCCCGGGGCCGCGGTGAGGTATTTGCCGACTACCGGCTGCGGGTGGCGACGGTGCTGCGCGACTATGGACTGCAAGAGCGTTGCCAGGCCCCTGCGGACAGCCGCCGGTTGCATGGCCGCTGAAACCGTCGGCCTTGGCCCGGCGCCCGGCTTGAGGTAAAACGTGCGCCCGCGGTGGCGGCACGCGCCACCACCTAGCCCGGAACAAGGAGCCTGCATGCTGTTTGTGGTGATGCTGGGGGGCAAGCACCCCAGAGCGAAAATCGAAGTCCATGATGTGCAGTTCGTGGTCGCCGACAGCCTCGAAGCGGCCTACCCGCAACTGCGCGAAGGCTGGTTCGGCAGCCCGGCGGGGTTGCACATCGACTCATGGATGCGGGTGGACGGTATCGAAGACTACAGGCTCGAACTCAGCGCCCTGGCCCCGGCGGCGGATGCGCCACGCCTGTACTTCATCAACCTGGGCGGCTATGAAGCAGCGACCTTCGGCGAAGCCCACCGTTACCTGCTGGTGGTGGCCCGGGACAAGGCGCAGGCCAAGGCCAAAGGCAAGCAGCAGATGCTTGCCCACTGGCACAAATCCCACACCGATGCCCTGCTGGACGTCGACGACTGCCTGCCCATCGACCTGGCGGACGGCCGCTACGTGCACCTGGTGAAGGGCCCTCACCAGGGCATCGTGCAGCACAACGACTACATCATCCTGTAGCGGCCGGCTGGCAGGCCAGTGAAGCGCGCACAGGCCGGCTATGCTGGCGGTTTTCTTCAGGGAGCAGAGCCATGCCGCTATGTTTGCGCAACGCACCGCAAGACGACACCCAGCGCCTGACCGTCAACGAACACAATGCCCGGGCGATCCGTTTCTACCAGCGCAACGGCTTTGTGAGGGGCGGCGAAACCCTGTTCCCCTGCGGCGCCGACCTGCACCGCGACTGGGTCATGCTGCGCCGTTGAAGCGGCCCCGCCATCAGCCCGCGCCAGGCGTCAGGTCACCCAGCTCAAGGTCATCGATGGATACCACTTGCTCCAGCAGAAAGGCGCGCAGGCCGTCGATCTGTTCCCGGCGCGGGCTGTCCCGCAGCCACACCAGGTAATAGCCGTCCCCCGACGCCAGCGCACGGGGAAACGGCAGGCTGACCAGGCCCTGGCGGATGTCCTCGGCCACCAGGTACAGGTCGGCGATGGACAGCCCGTGGCCACGCATGGCCGCGCAGATCGCCTGGTCCAGGGTGTCGAAGACGTTGCCCCGGTCCAGCCGTACCTGCCCCAGCAGGCCCTGGGCCTGCAGCCAGCGCCGCCAGTCGCGGCGGTCCGCCGAAGGGTGGATCAGTGGCGCCTCCCTGAGCCGTTCCAGGGTCCAGGGCGGCGCATCCACAGCCTCCGGAGGGCCGATGGGAATCAGCCACTCATCGAACAGCTTGCAGGCCTCGACCCCGGCGCCGAACTGCCCGTTGCCCAGCAGAATCGCGCAGTCATAGGGCTCGGCATGAAAATCCACATGATCGAAATCCATCCACACGCTGGCCAGTTGCACCGCCAGCGACGGCTGCTGGTGCTTGAGCTGGTCCAGGGCCCGCAGCAGCCAACGCATGGTCAGTGTCGAAGGGGCCTTGAGGCGTAATTGGCCACTGCCGCTGCGCAGCGGCAGACAGGCGTCCTCGATGATCCGGAACCCGGCCTTGAGCTCCCGGGCCAGGCGCTGCCCGACGTCAGTGAGTACCAACCTGGGGCCGTGGCGCTCGAACAGGCGGCAGCCGAACTGGCTTTCCAGGGTGCGGATATGCCGGCTGATTGCGCTTTGGGTCAGGGACAGCTCCTCTGCGGCCCGGGTGAAGGAGCTGGAACGGGCCGCCACTTCAAAGGCGCGCAAGGCATAGAGCGGCGGCAGGGACTCGACCATCGGCAAGCACTCAGCATGATTAAAAATCATAGTAGGTCACAGCTTTTTGCGTTTTTCAACGCAGGCTCAAGCCTTCAGGCTAGGGCCTTTGCCAATGACCGAGGAGTTGCCGGGTGGATGTGAACATGTCGTTATTGCTGGCCTATACCCTGAGCGTGCTGATGCTGGTGGCGACCCCGGGGCCGGTGGTGGCGCTGATCGTCAGCACCAGCATGAACGCCGGCCCGCGCCAGGCGCTGCTGACCGCCCTGGGCACCAACGCGGCGTCGTTGCTGCTGGCCCTGCTGGCGGTGCTGATGCTCTCCGGCGGGCTGGCCCTGGACCCACGGCTGATCCACTGGATCAGCGTGCTGGGCTGCTGCTTCATTGCCTGGCTGGCCGTGCAGGGGTTGCGCGAGGCGGCCGCCCAACCCGCTGCGCAAGCACCGGCCAAGCCCCTGGCCGGGCGCGGCAGGGGCCTGGCCACCGGCTTTGTGGTGGGCATCGGCAACCCCAAGGACATCATCTTCTTTGTCTCGTTCTTCCCCCAGTTCATCCAGGTCGGCCGTACCTTCGAACACAGCGCACTGCTGCTGACCCTGGTCTGGGTACTGATCGACCTGGCGGTGCTGGGGGCCTATATCCTGGTGGCACGCCAGGGCTTCTCGCTGAAGTACAAGCGCCTGGTGACGGGGGTGTCGAGCCTGGTGCTGCTGGCAGTGGCCGTGGTGGGGCTGGCCTATTCGCTGCTGGAACTGTACCGCCCGGGCGCCACCTGAGGCGCCCGGCTTCAGACGCTGCGCAATTCCAGGGTCAGGTGCGACAGCCCCGGCAGCGCGGCCAGGCGCGCACGCACGGTCTCGGCACTGAGCGAGGCCCGGGCCACCACACTGACAATCGCCGCCCGGGCCCCGGGGCCCACCTGCCACACGTGCAGGTCGACGATACTGGCATCCCCCGGCCCTTCCACCGATGCGCGGATCTGCCCGGCCACCTGCTCATCGCTGGCATCGAGCAACACCGCGGCGCTGGACTTGATCAAGGCATAGGACCAGCGGGCAATCACCAGCGCGCCGACAATGCCCATCGCCGGGTCGAGCCAGACCCAACCCAGGTAGCGCCCGGCCAGCAGCGCGGCAATGGCCAGCACCGACGTCAGGGCATCGGCCAAAACATGCACATAGGCCGAACGCAGGTTGTTGTCGCCCCCGGCCCGGTGCGACTGGTGATGCTCGTGATGCTCGTGATGCTCGTGATGCTCGTGATGCTCGTGATGCTCGTGATGCTCGTGATCATGAGAGTGGCCGTGGGAATGGCCATGATGGTCGTGCCCCCCGCCCAGCAGCCAGGCGCTGAGAATGTTCACCAGCAACCCCGCCACGGCGATCAGCGTGGCTTCGCCAAAGGCCACGCGAGTGGGCTGGAACAGCCGCACCAGGGATTCGCCGGCAATGCCCAGCGCCACCAGGCCGAGAATGATGGCCGAGGCAAAGCCCGCCAGGTCGCCGACCTTGCCGGTGCCGAAACTGAAACGCCGGTTGCCGGCATTGCGCCGGGCAAAACCGTAGGCCGCCGCCGCGATGCCCAGGGCCCCGGCGTGGGTGGCCATGTGCAGCCCATCAGCCAGCAGGGCCATGGAACCGGTGAGGTAACCGGCGACGATCTCCCCCGCCATCATCACCACCGTCAACAGCACCACCCACAGCGTGCGGCGGGCGTTGTCGTCGTGATCAGCACCGAGAAACTGATGATCGTGGGCCAGGTGTGCAGCCTGCTGAGACAGGTTCATGAGCGGCTCCTACTTGGAATAACGGCGGATGGCTTCAAGCAGTTCATCCACGCCCCGGGCCCGCTCGGCATCGCTGAGCTCGGGGTTGGCCACGTGCTCCAGGGCATGGGCTTCGATGATCTCGCCCATCAGGCCGCTGATGGCGCCCCGAGTGGCGGCCACCAGGTGCAGGGTCTTGCCGCAGTCGGCCCCGCTTTCCAGGGCTCGCTCCACAGCCTGGACCTGGCCGAGAATGCGCCGGACCCGCTTGAGCAGCTCATCTTTCTGCGCGTGAGTGTGCGACATACCTATACCCCCTATACCTATATAGAGCGCATCTTGCTCCCCTGCCCTCGACAACGCAAGCCGGCCCGACGATGCCGAACGGTTCAAGCGCAGCCAGTATTTTGCGCGGATCGACACCTGGGACTGGGAGGTCGATACCCAGCGCCTGTACTGGTCGGAGGCGATCTACGGCATGCTCGGCTTCCAGGCGATGTACGAGGCCCGGCGCAGCGGCAACAACCACTACCGTCTAGGGCAATAAGCCGCTGCCTAGGCCTCGGCGCCTTCGCCCAGCAGGCGTTGGCGCAGGAATCCCAGGGCGCCCTGGAACAGCGGGTGCCATTGCTCCGACGGCAGGCTGGCCAGGGGCTGCCAGAAAAACTCGAACCGATGGCCGCCGTCATCCGCGGTGAAATGGCTCCAGCTTTCCGGCAACGGCGCTGGCACCCGGCATTCATGGAAGGCCCACACCTGGCCGCAGAAACCCGAATGCCAGAGCCCCAGGAAACCGCTTTCCCCGGCCTGGACACCGGCCTCTTCCGCCAGCTCGCGAACGGCTGCAGTAGCCGTGGACTCCCCCGCCTCCACCGTGCCCTTGACCAGTTGCAGGCCGGCCAGCGGATGGCGGAAAGCCAGGATCTCCAGCTCGGTGGAATGGCGCAGCACCACCGGGCAGGCTTTATTGGCACGCATAGGCCCCTCGCTCCTCAAGCCTTCAATCGTCCCGGGTCAGCACTTCCAGCAACTCGATCTCGAAGATCAGGTTGGAATTGGGCGGGATGGCGCCCATGGAACGCTCGCCATAACCCAGGTGCGCCGGCACCAGCAGCTTGCGCTTGCCGCCCACCTGCATGCCCATCAGGCCCTGGTCCCAGCCCTTGATCACCCGGCCGGTGCCGATCACGCACTGGAACGGCTTGCCACGATCATAGGAGGAGTCGAAGCTGCTGCCGTCCTCCAGAAAGCCCCGGTACTGGGTGGTGATCAAGGCGCCCTTGACCACAGTCTTGCCGTCGCCCGGCTGGATATCGATGACCTGCAATTCGTCGCTCATGGTTCACTCCCGTTCAAGCATTGCCCCGTCACGGGACTGCGGCGCGCTTTTTCGCAGAATTGCCCCGGCTTGGCAATCACTGTGGCGCCACCTCGATCAGGGTATCGGTATCGAGAAAGATCGCCCCCAGCGCCATCGCGACCTCCTCGACGCTGGCGAGCCCCGGCTTCCAACTGATCTCAAGGCTGGGCAAGCCCCGGCACCAGGCCTGGGAATCGCCAAAATGCAGGGTCAGGCGGCCCGGGGCCAGCAGCACCTGGCGGATGCCGCCATAGCCGGACACTGCCTGGCCGCCCAGTTCCACATGGTAAGTGTCCATGCCCAACTGCCGGTCCTGCTCGTCAAAGCATTCGGCGCGCTGCAACAGCAGGTAGTGCCCGGGCTGCTGCCCGTCGTCGGCAAAGCCCAGGATCTGCACCTCGTCTTCAGTGCAGGCACTGTAGCCAGTGGCATGAAATTTCAAACTCATCGCTCCTTGCTCCTTATTCGCGGTCACTGGCGCAACAGCCCGCTTTCATAATCCAGCCAATCCTGCTCAAAGCACTCCTGCAGGTACTCCAGCACGCTGTCCAGCGACACCGAGGCAGGCACATTGACAGCAAGGAACGCCTTGCTCATGCCCTCCCAGCTGCAGCCCAGGGCGTTGATCCGCGCCAGCACCTCGGGGGTCCGGGCCCTGCCGGCGTCAAAGAACACCAGGCGCAACGTGCTGTTGCCACTGCTGCGCCCGACCCGCCTGAACCACTTCAGGCCATCGGCCTCCACCTGGACTTCGACGTCGTCCTCGTAACAGGCATCCTGGGAGTAGAACGGAAGGTTGGCGATACGGTACAGGCCATCGGGCTGGCGTTCGGCCCAGACCCCTTCGCTGGCCACCGGCGGATAGTCGTCCACCACCGTCAACCTGAGCATGATCTTGTCCATCACCTGTCCCTGGTTCATTGAATAAAAGGCAGCGGAGCCCTTCGGTCCCCGCGCAAGCCGAGCGCTTTTTCGCAGAATTGCCGCCCCTTGGCAATCATTGACGGGTCGCCGGCGAAGGTGTGTCACCGAACAGGAAGATTCCGTTACCATTGCCGCCCCCACGCCTCACTCGATAAGGACATCCCATGGCCACCGCCGATATCGTCGCCCTGGTGCTGCTCGCCGCTCTGGCGCTGTACCTGGTCAGCCTCTACAACCGCCTGACCACCCGGCGTACCCGTCTGCGCAATGCCTTCGCCCAGATCGAGGTGCAACTCAAGCGCCGCTACGACCTGATCCCCAACCTGCTGGAAACCGTCAAGGGCTACCTGCAGCACGAGCGCCAGACCCTGACCGCCCTGGCCGAGGCTCGCAACAGTGCCCGGGACAGCCTGCAAGCGGCTGCTGCGCAACCCGGTGACAGCGCCAGCATCGCCCGCCTGGGCCAGGACCAGGGTGCCCTGGACCAGGTCCTCGACCGCCTGCACCTGAGCCTGGAGGCCTACCCGGAACTCAAGGCTTCGCAGAACATGGCGCAACTCAGCGAAGAACTGACCAGCACCGAGAACAAGGTCGCCTACGCGCGCCAGGCCTTCAACGACGCCGTGACCGACTACAACCTGTGCAAGCAGCGGGTGCCGGCACTGTTTTTCGCCGGGCTGTTCGGCCACCGGGCCGATGCCGCCCTGCTGCAATTCGCCGACAGCGCGCGCATTCAAGACGCCAGCAAAGTCTCCTTCCAGTAACTGCACCTGCCCCCGGAAACCTGCATGAAGTTCTTTCAACACCAGGCCCGAGCCCGGCGCCACACCCTCAAGCTGGTGCTGTTGATGACCCTGGCGGTAGCCACCCTGGTCAGCCTCAGCAGCCTGGGGCTGGGCCTTGCATGGCGCGAGCTGAGCCAGGAATACAAGCAGCCCAAGGTCTTGAGCTGGACCGCAGTGGCCGTGGTGGCGCTGCTGATGCTGCTGGTGGTGCTGCTGGGCAGTTGGTACAAGAGCTGGCGCCTGCGGGCCGGCGGCAAGGTGATCGCCGAGCATCTGGGCGGGCGCCTGATCAACGATTCGCCCCGGGGCAGCGAGGAACAGCGACTGCTCAATATCGTCGAGGAAATGGCCCTGGCCTCGGGCGCCACCATGCCTGCGGTGTATGTGCTGCCGGAAGACGGGATCAACGCCTTCGCCGCCGGACTGACACCGCAGCAGGCGGTGCTCGGCATCACCCGCGGAGCCCTGGTCCACCTCGACCGCGACGAATTGCAGGGCATGGTGGCCCATGAGTTCAGCCACATTCACAACGGCGACATGCGCCTCAACACCCGCTTGCTGGCGGTGATCCACGGCCTGCTGGTGTTCAGCCTGGCGGGCATCGCGGTGCTACGCCAGGCTGAAAAGCAGCACCTGGGCAGCGACCGCCACCGCTTCTTCTGGCAGATCATCTTCGCCGTGCTGGGCCTGGCCCTGCTGGTCTTCGGTTCCCTGGGCAGCCTGCTGGGCAACCTGATCAAGGCCGCCATCTGCCGTCAGCGCGAGTTTCTCGCCGATGCCTCGGCGGTGCAGTTCACCCGCAACCCCCAGGGCATTGCCGGCGCCCTGAAAAAGATCGGCGGCAGCAGCGCCGGTTCGCGCCTGCGCGCCTTCGCCGCCGCGCAGTACAGCCACCTGTATTTTCACCAGGGGGTGAAACTGCGCCTGGGCCGCCTGATGGCCACCCACCCACCGCTGGCTGCGCGCATCCAGCGCCTGGACCCGCAGTGGGATGGGCGCTTCAAGCCGCTGTAAGGGCCCTACCAGAGGGCAATGTCGTAAGTGATGTAGAGGCGGTTGCTGTCCCGCCCACGGGCGTAGTCGGAGCGATACACATAATTGCGCAGCTTCACCCCCAGCCCCTTGAACGAACCTTGCTGAAGCACATAGGCCAGTTCGCTGTCGCGCTCCCACTCATCGACCCGGGTCCTGGACTTGCCGCCATTGCCACTCAGGTAGCGGGAACTGAAGGTCAGGCCGGGGACACCGAGGCCAGCGAAGTTGTAGCCGTAGCCGAGCATCCAGGTCTTCTCGCCCTCTTCGATGAACTTGCCGATGCCGGCGTTACTGAAGGAGTAGACCGTGGCGCCGCTGATATACGGCAAGCCGGCATCGCCACTGAGACGCTGATAACCACCGCCAAGGGAATGCCCGGCGATCGCGTAGGTCAGTTGCCCGCTGAGCATGCGGTTGTCGATCTTTCCGTCAAAGGCCGCGCCTGAATCGGCGCTGCGAAAGTAGCGCAGGTCGCTGGTCAAGGTGCCCCGCCCCAGCGCCAGGTCATGCTGGAGGCCGACGAAGTCCTGCCGATAGAAGTTCTCAAGCTCGCCATGGAAATAGCTCAGGCGCAGGCTCTTGCTCCACTTGTATTCGGCCCCGCCGTAGCGGAAGTCCCCGGACTGGCCGCCGCTGTAGCCGTCGGGGACCAGCCCCACGCTGTCGGTGGAATCGCGCAGTTTGAAGCGCTGCAGATAGCCGCCGGTCAAGCTCAGGCCGTCGATATCCGTGCTGGTGAGCTGGGTGCCCTGATAGGTCTGCGGCAACAGACGGGCATCGTTGTAGACCAGCACCGGGGTCTTGGGCAGCAGGGTGCCGTACTTGAGCGTGGTCTTGGCCAGCCGCACCTTGGCCGTGGCGCCGGCACTGGCAAATTCGCCTGCGGCGCGACCGTCGTCGTGCACCGGCAACAGCCCCGTTCCACTGCGCCCCTTGCCGGAGTCGAGCCTGACACCCAGCAGCCCCAGGGCATCGACCCCGACCCCCAGGGTACCCGGGGTGAATCCGGACTGATAATCGAGCAGGAAACCCTGAGCCCACTCAGTGCGCTCGCTCTTGGCGCTGCGCGCAGCCTTGGCGCTGAGCCCATGTTCGTCGCGGAAGTTTTCGTTGAAATAGACGTTGCGCAGCTGCAGCTTGAGACTGCTGTCGTCGATGAATCCAGCGCCCTGGACCGCCGCCAGGGGCAGCAGGCTCAAGCTGGACAGAATCAGGGTGCGACTTTGCCAATGGCTCATGAGGTAGTTCTCGTTGTTGTTATTCAAGGCGCAGTTGTCCCTGGCGCCCTTGAAACAAGCGCGCCGGGCCACCAAAGAGGGTTTCGAACGAATCAGACGAACAGGGTCAGGGCGCCGGTCAGCAAGGCCAGGGCGGTAATCACCAGAGAGGTCAGCACCGCCCACTTCACCGTGGCCTTCTGGAAGTCGCCAATGTCACGGTCCACCATGCCCACCAGCAGCAGGGTCGAGGCCACCAGCGGGCTCATCAGGTGCACCGGCTGGCCGAGGATCGAGGCCCGGGCGATTTCCAGGGGAGAAATGCCATAGGCCGCCGCCGCGTTGGCCAGGATCGGCACCACGCCGAAGTAGTAGGCATCGTTGGACAGGACGAAGGTCAACGGCATGCTGGTCAGCGCCACCACCAGCGGGAACAGGTGGCCCCAGGACGGCGGAATCCAGTCCACCAGGGTCTGGGCCAGTGCGTCGACCATCTTGGTACCGGAGAAAATCCCGGCGAAGATCCCCGCGGCGAACACCAGCAGCACCACGGTCATGGCGTTGCCTGAATGGGCAAGAATGCGCTCCTTCTGAATGTCCAGCTGCGGGTAATTGATCATCAAGGCCAGGACAAAACCGATCAGGAACAGCACCGCCGAGTGCATCAGGCCCAGCACCAGCGCGGTCATCACCGCCACCACCAGCAGCAGGTTGACGTAGGCCAGCTTGGGCCGCTTATGCGGCGTGTCCTCCAGAATCGCCTTGATGTAGCAGTCACCGCCACCGCTTTGCAGTTGGGTATTGCCGATACGCTTGCGCTCGGCTCGGCCCAGCAGGTAGGCGGTAAACACCACCCAGGCGGCGCCGCCGATCATGGTCGGCAACAGTGGTACAAAGTACTCGCCGGCATCCAGGCCCAGGGCGGCGATGGCTCGGGTTGCCGGCCCGCCCCACGGGGTCATGCCGCTCATGATGCTCAACGACAGCATGGAGATGGTGGCGAGAATCATCGGGTTCATGCCGATGCGCTTGTACAACGGCAGCATGGCCGCGCAGGTAATCATGTAGGTGGTGGTGCCGTCGCCGTCCAGGGCGACCACCAGCGACAGCAACGCGGTGCCGATGGCGATCTTGGTCGGATCGCCATTGACCCGTTTGAGAATCTTGCGGATCAGCGGATCGAACAGCCCCGAATCGATCATCAAGCCGAAGAACAGAATGGCGAACAGCAACAGCGCCGCCGACGGCGCGACCATTTTCAGGCCGTCGAGCATCATCTTGCCGGTGCTGCCGGCAAACCCGCCGAGCACCGCGAAAATGATCGGCACCAGGGTCAACGCCACAATGGGCGACAGGCGCTTGGTCATGATCAGGAAGGTGAAGACCACCACCATGGCGAGGCCGAGTAAGGCGAGCATAAGTCGATTCTCTTGTTTTTATGGTGAGCGTGACCGGCACGCAGGCGCGGCCACCCGGGCACCGGGCGCCCCTCAGGGGCGCCCGGCACAGGTGTTGAGTCGGTACTTGGGGTAAAGCGCTGGTGCTTGGCGGGTCTAGCCGAGCTTGCTCGCCAGAGCGGCGGCTGGGCTGTCATCGGCGGCAGCAGCCTGGGCCGCAAGCGGCTGGCCATCGAGCGTGCGCAACAGCACCTGGCGGTCGCAGGCCTGCTCCGAAAGGGCGATCACCACGGTTGCCACTGCGTTGCTGGCCAGGCTGGTCAAGGCCCGGGCCTCGGACATGAAGCGATCAATACCGATCAGCAATGCCAGGCCTGCCAGGGGAATGTCATGAATCACCGTCAGGGTCGAGGCCAGGGCCACGAAACCGCTGCCGGTCACCCCGGCGGCGCCCTTGGACGACAGCAGCATGATCGCCAGCATGGTGACCACCTGCCCGGCACTCAGCTCGATATTGCACGCCTGGGCAATGAAGATCGCCGCCAGTGACAGGTAGATCGCCGTGCCGTCGAGGTTGAACGAATAGCCGGTGGGCAGCACCAGCCCTACCACGCTCTTCTTGCAGCCCAGGGCCTGGAGTTTTTCCAGCATGCGCGGCATCACCGGTTCTGTGGACGAGGTGCCGAGCACCACCAGGAACTCTTCACGCAGGTAGCGCAGCAGCTTCCAGAGGCTGAAGCCGTTGGCCCGGCAAATGCCGCCCAGCACGACGCAGACAAAGAAGCCGCAGGCGACATAGAGGGTCATGATCAGTTTGGCCAGGGCGCCCAGGGAGGTGATGCCGTACTGGCCCACCGTAAAGGCCAGGGCCCCGAAGGCGCCGACGGGGGCAAAACGCATCAGGTAGGAGAAGATCTTGAACACCATCTGCGAGGCCGACTCCAGCACCACCAGCACCGGCTTGCCGCGCTCGCCCAGGGACGACAGGGCAAACCCGCACAGCACCGCGATAAACAGCACCGGCAGCACCTCGCCCTTGTTGAAGGCACCGACAAAGGTCTCGGGAATGATGTGCATGAAGAACTCCACCACCCCCAGCTTGGCCGCCGAATCGGTGTACTGGGACAGGCCCTGGGTGCTCAAGCGGGTGGGGTCGATGTTCATCCCCGCGCCGGGCTGGAACAGGTAGACCGCCGCCAGGCCGATGAACAGGCTGATCAGGGTCAGGCCCAGGAACAGCAGCATGGTCTTGCTCAGCAGGCGCCCCAGGGAACGCTTGTCGCTCATGCCGGCGATGCCGGTGACGATGGTGCAGAACACCACGGGGGCGATCATCATCTTGATCAGCTTGATGAAGGCATCTCCCAGAGGCTTCAGGGCAATGGCTTGCGCGGCCCAGAAGTGCCCCACCAGGACCCCGAGGAACACGGCGCAGAGGATCTGGAAATAGAGCGATTTAACAACTTTCATGGCATCACCCATTTTTAGAATTGTGTTGATGCAACGCGGGTCGACAGCAACGACTAACCGGCCAGGCGCTGTGAAGCCGGCGCGTAGACATACCCGGAGAACAACCGGCGGGCGGTGCGGACCACCGAGGCGCGGATGGTCTCAGGGCTTTTTCCGCTGTAGGACAATACGACATCTATTGCCCCGCTGGGATGCTCGATACGGACCTTTTGCAGACGCGGTTCGTGGACCCCGCCCAGCATCTCGGCCGCCACACTGCCGGCGGTGACACAGGCGGTAGCCAGGCCGATGGAGCCGGTGATGGCCAGGGCCCGATGGCAGTTGTGGGGCATGAAATAGCGCACCGCGAGGGTGCCCCCCGCCCGGGCCTGGGACACCAGGACCGGCTTGGGAATCACTTTGTCGCTGACATCCCCCAGGCCCATGGCCAGCCCGGCCTTCAGGCGCAGGTTTTCCAGGCGCTTGAGAAAGTCCGCGTCGGCGTCCAGCTCGGCCGGGGTTTCATCGCCGCGCTTGCCCAGGCAGGCAGCCTGCACCAGCACCATGGGCATGGCCATGTCGATGCACGTCACGGCAATGCCGTCGATCAGGTCCTGAGGCCGGCCGGTGGGAAACAACTGGCCGGTCTTGCTGCCGGCGGCATCGAGAAAGGTCAGGGCCACCGGCGCCGCGCTGCCCGGCACGCCGTCAATGGTGGTGTCGCCTTCGTAGCTGACCTTGCCATCGGGGGTCTGGACCTGGGCATTGACCAGGGTGCCGGTGTTGAGGTTGCGAATCCGCACCTGGGTCTGTGCCCCCGTGGCCTTGACCAGCCCCTGCTCGATCGCGAAAGGCCCGACGGCGCAGAGCATGTTGCCGCAGTTGGGCGCGGTATCGACCCGCCGCTGCGACACCATGACCTGGACGAACAGATAATCGACATCCGCGTCCGGGTGCAGCGACGGACTGACGATCGCCACCTTGCTGGTTTGCGGGCTGCCGCCGCCGATGCCGTCGATTTCCAGCTCATGGCCGGAGCCCATCAGGTTGAGCAACAGCTCATCACGTTCGGACACCGCCACAGGCAGATCCCAGGCCAGAAAAAACGGCCCTTTGGAGGTGCCGCCGCGCATCAACACACAAGGAATTCGTTGCATGAACACTGACTCTTGTTGATCAATCGAGGTAATTGATGTTCTGGACACAAGAGTGTCAGGGATTAAAAAGTGTTTCCAATGCAAAGATCAGAGAGATTATTGCGTTACGAGCATGAATTAAATATCGTGTCCGGCACCGCCACACCCGACGCCCGCCTTGAGAAACCAGCATGGAATATGAGCTCCAGGACATAAGATCTTTCGTGAAAATCGCCGAACTGGGGAGTTTCCACGAAGCCGCCGACGCTTTGCACCTGTCCCAGCCCGCCCTGAGCCGACGTATGAAAAAGCTCGAAGAGGGCCTGGGCACCGCGCTCCTCGACCGCACCACGCGCAAGGTCAGCCTGACCAGCGTCGGTCGCGACTTCCTGCCCAAGGCCCGACGACTGCTGGACGACTTCGACGACTCGATCCTCAACATCCGTGAGCTGGCAGAACGGCAGATCGGTCAGGTGACCCTGGCCTGTATCCCCACGGCGGCCTTCTACTTCCTGCCGTCAGTGATCCGCCTGTATAACCTGCGCTATCCGAAAATCCGCATCCGCCTGCTCGACCTCAGCGCCAACGAGGGCCTTGAAGCGGTGCTGCGCGGCGAAGCGGACTTCGGCATCAACATGATGAGCGGCCAACACCCGGACATCGAGTTCGTGCCCCTGGTCAACGAGCCCTTTGTCCTGGCCTGCCGGCGCGACCATGAACTGGCCGAGCGCAGCTCGGTGACCTGGTCGGAACTCAGCGATTATCGCTTGATCGGCGTCGGTCGCCTGAGCGGCAACCGCATGTTGCTGGACCATGCCCTGTCCGGCTTGAGCTGGCGTCCCCAGTGGTTCTACGAGGTGCAGCACCTGTCCACGTCACTGGGCATGGTGGAGGCCGGGCTCGGGGTTTCGGCGATGCCGAGCCTGGCCATGCCGGCCGCCGATCACCCGACCCTGGTCAGCGTTCCGCTGACCGAGCCCGTGGTCAATCGCACCCTGGGGCTGGTGTCCCGGCGCGGCGCGTCGCTATCGCCGGCCGCGGAAAAATTTGTCTCGATTCTGCTGGAGCAGTGGCCGCACTGACCCGCCCGCCCCCCTGCTCTCCCGTACTCCGACGTGCCTTGCAGGGCGCACCGCCAGTCTCAGAACATCCACGCCGTTTTTATCCGGGCGCAGACTGGCAATACCAATCCGCTCATCGTCACCGACGAGCCTTTATCATCACCTGCGCCCCGTTCTCCCTGGAGTCCCCCCGATGCCCCATGAAGGCAACCTGCTACAAGCCGCCGTCGTGTTCCTCTGCGCCGCCGTGCTCATCGTGCCCCTGGCCAAGCGCCTGCAACTGGGGGCCGTGCTCGGCTACCTGCTGGCCGGGGTGCTGATCGGCCCCTCGGTGCTGGGCCTGGTGGGCAACCCCCAGAGCGTCAGCCATATCTCCGAACTGGGGGTGGTGCTGCTGTTGTTCATCATCGGCCTGGAGCTGTCGCCCAAGCGCCTGTGGGTGATGCGCAAGGCGGTGTTCGGCGTCGGCCTGGCACAGGTGCTGCTGACCGGGATGCTGATCGGCGTGGTGGCGCTGTTTCTGTTCGGCCAGTCGCTCAACAGTGCCATTGTCCTGGGCCTGGGCCTGGCCCTGTCGTCCACCGCCCTGGGCCTGCAAAGCCTGGCCGAACGCAAGGAGCTGAACAGCCCTCATGGGCGCATGGCCTTCGCCATCCTGCTGTTCCAGGACATCGCCGCCATTCCACTGATCGCCATGGTCCCGGTGCTGGCCGGTGGCGATCACCACACCAGCAGCGCCGAGGACCTGCGCCACGGCCTGCAAGTGCTGGGCAGCATCGCCGTGGTGGTGGTGGGCGGGCGCTACCTGCTGCGCCCGGTGTTTCGCATCGTGGCCAAGACCCGCTTGCCGGAAGTCTCCACCGCCACTGCCTTGCTGGTGGTGATCGGCACCGCCTGGCTGATGGACCTGGTGGGCGTGTCCATGGCCCTGGGCGCCTTCCTCGCCGGCCTGCTGCTGGCGGACTCGGAATACCGCCACGAGCTGGAAGCACAGATCGAACCCTTCAAGGGCCTGCTGCTGGGGCTGTTCTTCATCAGCGTCGGCATGGGCGCCAATATCAGCCTGCTGCTCAGCGCGCCCATCGCGGTGCTGGGCCTGACCCTGCTGCTGATCGCCCTCAAGCTGCCGCTGCTGTTCGTGGTCGGGCGCCTGGCCGGTGGCCTGGGACGCGAAAGTGCGGTGCGCCTCGGGGTGGTGCTGGCGGCGGGCGGCGAGTTCGCTTTCGTGGTGTTCAAGATCGGCCGCGACCAGGGCCTGTTCGAGCCCCGCCTGTATGACCTGCTGGTGCTGACCATCACCCTGTCCATGGCCCTCACCCCACTGCTGTTGCTGGCCTGCACCCGCTGGCTGAAACCCAAGGCCAAGCCGGTGGAAATGCCCGCCGAGTACCGCCGGATCGATTCCGACGGGCCGCGGGTGGTGATTGCCGGCATGGGCCGCATGGGGCAGATCGTGGCGCGGATCCTGCGGGCACAGAAAGTGCCCTTCGTGGCCCTGGACACCTCGGTGGAAACCATCGAACTGATCCGCAGTTTCGGCGGCATGCCGGTGTTCTACGGCGACCCGTTGCGCCCGGAGATCCTCAGCGCGGCCAAGGTCGGCGAAGCGGAGTACTTCGTCATTGCCACCGACGACCCGGAAACCAATATCAAGACTGCCGAGCAGGTCAGCCGGCTCTACCCGCACCTGAAGATCATCGCCCGGGCGCGCAACCGCCAGCACGTACACCGGCTGGTGGACCTGGGGGCCCAGGCGGTGCGGGAGACCTACTATTCCAGCCTGGAAATGAGCCGCCGCACCCTGGTGGGGCTGGGCTTGAGCCAGGCCCAGGCCGATTCGCGGATCCAGCGTTTCACCCAGCACGACGAACAACTGCTGGCGTCCCAGCATGCCGTCTACGACGACGCCGCCAAGGTCCTGCAAAGCGCCCAGGAAGCCCGCGCCGAACTGGCCCGGCTGTTCGAAGCCGACGAACAGGACGAACAGATCGAAAGCCCGCTGCCGCCGATGCGCTGAGGCGCCAGGCCCTGCGCCACCTCGCAGGAGTCGGCTTGCCGGTGAAGGCGGTCTCAAGGACGCCGGGGAATGATCTGAGGGCCGTGGTGTACCCTTCGCTGGCAAGCCAGCTCCTACAGGCCCGGCACGACACACCGTAGGAGCCGGCTTGCTGGCGAAGGCGGCCTCAGCAACACCGGAAAACGATCTGCATGACGCAACACGCCCTCCGGCGGCTACCGACAGATTCTGTCAGCAGAGGGCGTGTAGAGTGGACGCCGCCCCGGCTTTGAATGGATACGCCCCATGAGTTCTACCCAAGAGCAGGCCCCCGCCCTCAAGGAAATTTTCAACCCGCAGCGCCTGATGCATATCGCCGACGCCATGCACGCGGTGCATCCGGCCTTCGATCGCCAGGGGTTCCTGCAACGGGCCGGCCACGGCCTCGCCGAGCTGTCGCTGATGCAGCGCCTGGCCCGGGTCAGCGAGAGCCTGCACCAGGTACTGGGCCTGGACTACCCCAGCAGCCTGGAGCTGCTGCAAGCCCTGGCGCCGCGCCTGAACAGCCGCTTCGTGTGCATCTTCCTGCCCCACTACGTGGCCAGCTACGGCCTGCATGACTTCGAACTGTCCATGGCGGCGCTGAAGTATTTCACCGGCTTCGGCTCATCGGAGTTCGCCGTGCGCCACTTCTTGCGCCAGGACTGCCAGCGCACGCTGGCCGTGATGCACGAGTGGGCCACGGACAGCGATGAACACGTACGCCGCCTGGCCAGCGAAGGCAGCCGCCCGCGCCTGCCCTGGTCGTTCCGCCTGGAACAGTTGCAGGCCGACCCGCAACTGGCGGCGCCGATCCTCGAACGCCTGCGCAATGACCCCAGCCTGTACGTGCGCAAGTCGGTGGCCAACCACCTCAACGACATCACCAAAGAGCACCCGCAGTGGGTCCTGGAACGTCTTGAAGGCTGGCCCCTGGAGCAGCCGCACAGTGCCTGGATCGCCCGTCATGCCTTGCGCAGCCTGATCAAGCAGGGCGACCGCCGGGCCCTGGCGCTGATCGGCGCCGGGGCCCGGGCCGAGGTCCAGGTTTGCCGCTTCCAGGTGGCCCCCGGGCAATTGCGCCTGGGGGACAGCCTCAACCTGTCCCTGACCCTGGTCTCCACCTGCTCGCACGAACAGCGCCTGGTGGTGGATTACGCCATCGACTACGTCAAGGCCTCCGGCGCCACCGCGAGCAAGGTGTTCAAGCTCAAGACCTTCACCCTGCAAGGCCTGGCCCAGGTGGAGCTTGGCCGCAGCCAGCAGATCCGCGAACTGACCACCCGCCGCCACTATCCGGGGCGCCACGGCGTGCGATTGCTGGTCAACGGCGACCCCCTGGCCACAGGCCATTTCGACTTGCTCGTCCCCTGATCCCCAAGGAAGCCCCATGGCAATCATCAGCAAATGGGCGAAATCCATCGCCCGGGTCCTGGAAAGCAGCTTCAGCGTCAGCAGCACCATCGCCAGCCACTCCGGCGTCCTCGGTGACGCCCGGGAGAGTTTCATCCGTGACGTCCTCAAGCGCTTTCTGCCGAGCAACATCAGCATCGGTGCCGGGCAGATCATCGACTCCGAAGGGAGCATCTCCAAGCAGATCGACCTGATCATCTACCGCAACGACTTCCCCACGCTGCGTACCTTCGGCTCGGCGGACGTGTACCTGATCGAAGGGGTGATCGCCACCGTGGAGGTCAAGTCCCAACTCAACGAGAAGAGCCTGTTCGAGGCGCTGGAGAACGGCAAGTCGGTGCGCAACCTCAAGCCCTCGGTGCTGCGCCACTCCCTGGACGAGTACAGCGCCCGCATCTATGGACGCGACTATCAGAACCTGACGGTGTCGCAGATGAATTCGGTCATGGGCCTGGTGCTGCCGCCAGCCTATGTGTACGGGTATCGAGGTTACCCCGGCAGCAGCCTGGAGCTTTTGCGCAACAGCCTGAACGCCTGGCACAACATCCCCGACCGTGCCGGCGAACTGGACGTGACACTGATGCCCGAGGTCATTGCCACCCAGGGCTGTGTGACCCTGAAGAACCTCAACAACCACCTGGCCCTGCCCCGGCCCGGCGCCGCCGACCTGGAGGCCTGTCGCCAGAGCTACAACACGGCCATGTCCAGCAGCATGAGCAAGCAGGAGTTCTTCGGTTGCTTTCGCGAAAGCAACGCCGAGAGCTTCGACTACGGCATCGCCATCAAGGCCTACGAAACGCCGCTGCAATACCTGATTTCCAGCTTGCTGGAGGCGGTGACCTCACGCATCGGCTACCAGCAACTGGGGGGGACGGCGATCCAGTACAACCTGTTGAAATACCACCTGACTGAAGAGATGGAGGGCGGCTGGTCCGGCGCCGCGATCAACCTGACCCGGGTGCGTGATCCCAAGCTGGATCTGGCGGGCAAGTTCGGCTTGTGGAAGGCCGGGGCCTGAAGCGATCGACAGGGCCCGCAAACCGCGACTGGGCGCTCAGCCCGTCGTGGCCTTCGTGGGCAGCGCGATCAAGTGCTCGCTGCAGCCGAAGCCACCCACTGCGTCGTCGTACCAGAACACTTCCACCACCGCGATGCAGCCGTCATAGGACTGCCCTACCAGCGTGCCGTCGGCCTTGAACACCCGCAGGTAGCCGCCAACGCTGTAGCGCGAGCTGTCGCCATCGCCGGGCATGGTCATGGTGGGAATCCAGGTGCGCCAGCTGAACAAGCGGTACTTCTGGTAGTAGAAGGCCTGGTCGGCGCTGTAGTCGCGGCCCTGATACGGCGTGCCGTAGTAGAACGAGCCATAGGCCTGGTACGCCAGGTACAGCGCCAGCGCGGCGCCGAGAATGAGGTTGATCTTTTTCATTGCAGGGTCGTTCCTTTTACCCGTGGAAACATCAAGAAGGAGGCAGGCCCAGCATGCGCAGGCACGCCTGGACAATGGCCTCGGCCAGGGCCCGGCCATCGTCCTCGCCGGCGGCGATCACATCGTCGGTGGCGCCATGCACCCCGGCGTAGATCAGCGAAGCAATCACCCCTGGCTGGGCCAGGGACCAGCAGCCGGCGCGCTGGCCGCCTTCGAGAAGGCCCAGCAACTGCTCGAGGATCGCGTTCTTTTCCGGGTTGCCGCGGTCGTGATGATGGTGGTTGGGGTAGACGATGTCGTGCAGGCGGTAGGTGTCGAGGTAGGCCTGCACGCTGGTGCGGATCCAGCTGCTGAGCTGCGCCACCCAGTCGTCCTCGGGGCAGGCCGCCACCGCCTGCTCCAGGCGCTGCAGGTAGTGCTGGGTATAGCGTTGCCCCAGGGCCACCAGCATGTCGTTCTTGGATTGGAAGTAGTGATAGAAGGTGCCCTTGGCCACCTCGGCGCGCTCGACGATCTCGCTGATGGTGGTGGCTTCCACGCCCTGGCTGAGGAACAGGTCTTGGGCGGCGGCCATCAGCTCTTCCAGGCGTACTTCGGCCGGTTTGGTGCGCGGCCGCGGCTGGGCAGCGCGCTGGGCAACCGGGGAGGTTTTGACACTCATGAACGAATCCGGGCTGTTCGACAAAGGTCGCCATTCTAGGGGATTTGTGGGGGAAAAGAGAGTTGAGAATCTTTTTCACTCTCCATTGACCGACGGTCAGTCAAAATACTATGCTCGCCCTGCAAGCCCATTCCAGACCTTGCGGGAGATACACCATGCAGCGCTATCGTCGCCCGGCCCTGGTCGCCGCCGCCTACCTCGGGACCTTCCTGGCGTCCCTCGACATCAGCATCGTCAACGTCGCCCTGCCAACCTTGCAGCAGGCCCTGGCCACCGAGCTGGGCGGTCTGCAATGGGTGGTCAATGCCTACGCCATCTGCCTCTCGGCGTTCATGCTCTCGGCAGGCCCCCTGGGGGATCGCTTTGGTCACAAACGCTGCTGGCTGATCGGTGTGCTGCTGTTCTGCCTCGGCTCGGCGCTGTGCGCGCTGGCCCAGGAGCTTTCGCTGCTGCTGGCCGGGCGCGCAGTGCAGGGGCTGGCCGGGGCCCTGCTGATTCCCGGAGCGATGCCGATCCTCAGCCACGCCTTTCCCGAGCCTCGGCAACGGGCCCACGTGATCGGCGGCTGGTCGGCCTTCAGCGCCCTGGCCCTGATCCTCGGCCCGCTGCTGGGTGGCCTGTTGCTGGAGCACCTGGGCTGGCAGAGCATTTTCCTGATCAACCTGCCCATCGGCCTGCTGGCCCTGGCCCTGGGCGGCTGGGGCATCAGCGAGCGCAAGTACCCCCAGCACGCCGCGCTCGACCCCCAGGGCCAGATCCTCAGCGTGCTCTGCCTGGGGGCCCTGACCTACGGCCTGATCGTCGCTGGCGAGGACGGTTTCGGCAGCCGCGAGGCGCTCACCTCATTGCTGCTGGCGACGCTGGCGCTGCTGGCCCTGATCCAGGTCGAGCGTCGAGTGCAGCGGCCCCTGGTGCCCGTCACCCTGTTTCGCCAGCGGCCCTTTGCGGTGGCCAACCTGGCCTCGTTCATCCTCGGGTTTTCCTGCTACAGCAGCCTGTTCTTCTTCTCGATCTTCCTGCAGCAGATCCAGGGCTGGTCCGCCGCCGACACCGGCCTGCGCATACTCCCGCAGTTCGTGGTCACAGGCGTTGTATCGATGCTCTTTGGCCGCTTGCACCGGCGCATCCCCCTGCCCTGGCTGATGGTTGGCGGCTATGGCCTGGTAGGCCTGGCCATGAGCGCCATGGCCGGCTTCGATGCCCACACGCCCTACTGGCGGGTGGGTTCGCTGTTCGGTCTGCTGGGGCTGGGCATGGGCCTGGCGGTGCCGGCCACCGGGCTGGTGGTGATGGCCTGCGCACCGGCAGAGCGCGCCGGCATCGCCTCGGCCAGCATGAACGCCCTGCGCCAGACCGGCATGAGCGTCGGCATCGCCCTGCTCGGCAGCCTGATGAGCACCCGGGCAGTGCAAGTGCTCAGCGAATCCGGCGCCGCGGCCGGGTTCGACGGCGCCGCCGAACTGGCCCGGCAAGCGGTGACCGAACACCGCCTGCCGCTGCACGACCCGCTGTTCGCCGACCTCTATGGCGCCGCCATGACCAGCGGTTTTCGCCTGGCCATGGCCCTGGCCGGTTGCGCCAGCCTGCTGGCCATGGGGCTGTTGCTGGGAACTCGCCAGCAAGCGGTCCGCGAGCCTGCCGGCAGCCCCGGCACCAGGCCGGCTCGTTGACAAGCGCCGTGGTGGCACCGACCCTCCAGGCCCGGGACCGCTACATCCGGCCTGACGACTAAGGCGCCGTCCTCCCTGCCCGATGTCGCAAAGGCGTTGCTCAAGGTCGAATCCAGCCTGCCGCCCCAGCGCGCACTGTCCATACTCAAGGGCCTTGTCCCCTGGTAATGGAATACCCCCGTGAACCTGCCACCGGTCCTGCCTGACACCGCCCCTGCCCTGGTCAACCCGCTACGCCTGGGCCAGGACGATCTACGGCATTTCAAGGAGCGTGGCTTCATCAAGCTGCGGGGGTTGTTGACGCCTGCGGCCATCCTGCAACTGCGCGAGCTGGCCAACAGCCAACTGCGCCCGACCTCCTCGGGCACCTCGGCCCATGGCGACGGTTTCAGTCGCCTGACCCACCGGGTGACCCAGGTCGGCATCCTCGAACGCCTCTACCGGCAACCGGCCTTCGCCCAGGTGCTGACCCGCCTCAGCGGCTGCCGCCTGATCATGAGCGAGGCCCAGAGTTTCGAGCTGGGGGTGGGACGCTCGGGCTTTGCCTGGCACTACGACTCGCTGAACTTTCGCTACATCCGCCCCCAGGACCCGGCCTTCAGCCTGTGGATGCCGTTGCAGCCGATCCGCCCCGAAGTGCAAGGTGGCGGCATGGCCTGGGTGCCCCTGTCGCAATTCTCGGCCCAGGAGAATTTTCAGTTCTCGCGCCTGCTGGCAGGCAAACTGGCACGGGGCGAGTCGGTGGCCGAATTTTCCGCGCACCTGCACCAGACCTACTGCACGCCCGGGATGCTCACCGACAGCTTCGAAGCACAGCGCATCGAAGACTCGTTCGAACCCGGCGACGCCCTGCTGTTCAGCAAGTACCTGTGGCACCGCTCCAGCCCCTTGCTGGCCGGCGACCTGGAACGCCGCCAGGCTGTGACCCTGCGCCTGCTGGACTGGCGCGCATGCCTTGATCCACTGATGCAGGAAGGCGAAACCCGCAGCGCCGGAGGCCTGGGCATGGGCCTGGACGGTGGCCCGCTGAACCCAGTGTCCTACGGCTCGCGCTTCGTCGATATCACGCCCGGGGCACCGATCCGCAGCTCGGTCCATTGCGGGCCGATCCTCTGAACCAGGCTAGATCTCAGGCCCTAGCAACACCTGCTGCTGCGCCGCACACTGCTCCACCAGGTAATCCCAGACCACCCGCAGCCGCACCGATTTGTGCAGTTCGCGGCGGGTGCTGATCCAGTAGGCGCGCTGGATGCTTTCCGCCGGCAGCAGCGGCACCAGTTGCGGATCGGCGGCGGCCATGTAGCACGGCAGCACGGCGATCCCCAGGCCGGAACGGGCCGCTTCCTGCTGGGCAATGACACTGGTGCTGTGGAACACCACCTGGGGGTTGCGGCAGAAGCTGTTGAGGAACATCAGCTCCTGGCTGAACAAGAGATCATCGACGTAGCCGATCCAGGCATGCCGGCCCAGGTCCTCGCGGCTGCGCAAGGGCGGCGCGCGGTCCAGGTAGGCCTGGCTGGCGTACAGCGCCAGGCGGTAGTCGGTGAGCTTGCGGGTCACCAGCATGTCGGCGCTGGGGCGCTCCAGGTGGATGCTGATCTCCGCCTCGCGGTTGAGAATGCTGACAAAGCGCGGCACCGCCACCAGTTCCACTTCCAGCCCTGGATACCGCTCGAACAGCCCAACCATGCGGCTGGCGAGAAACTTCACCCCCAGGCCCTCGGTGACCCCGACACGGATCTTGCCCAAAGGCGCGCTGGACTGGGTGATCTCTTCCTGCACCAGCAAGGCGACGTTTTCCATGGCCTCGGCGTGCTTGAGCAGCGCTTCGCCGGCCGGGGTCAGTTCGTAGCCCTGGGCGTGCTGGACGAACAGTGCGGTGCCCAGGGCCTTCTCCACCGCCTCGATGTGCCGGGCCACCGTGGCGTGGGTGGTGTTCAGCCGTCGCGCGGCGGTCAGCAGGCGGCCGCTGCGTTGCAGCTCAAGAAAGAAGCGCAGGTCATTCCAGTCGAACATGGGGTTTCCTTGCCGGAGTCGAAGGCCAACGCTGTTAGAAAACGCACAGCGGGTGGGTAAAAACTAACATTCTTTTAACGAAAGCTAACAACTAGGATGGCTCCCAATAAGAACGAAAAACGAGGTTAAGGATGCTCCCTGCCTTTGACGCCTACGACTACATCGTGGTCGGCGCCGGCCCCGCCGGCTGTCTTCTGGCCAATCGCCTGTCGGCCAATCCCCAGCACCGTGTGCTGCTGCTGGAAGCCGGTGGCCGCGACAACTATCCCTGGATCCACATCCCCGTGGGCTACCTGTTCTGCATCGGCAACCCGCGCACCGACTGGTGCTTCAAGACCGAGGCCGAGCCCGGCCTGCAGGGCCGCAGCCTGAGCTACCCGCGGGGCAAGGTGCTGGGAGGCTGCTCGTCGATCAACGGCATGATCTACATGCGTGGGCAGGCTGCCGACTACGACAGCTGGGCCGCTGAAGGCAACCCGGGCTGGGGCTGGGACCAGGTGCTGCCGCTGTTCAAGAAAAGCGAGAACCACTTTGCCGGCGGCAGCGAACTGCACGGCGCCGCCGGTGAATGGCGGGTCGAGCGCCAGCGCCTGTCGTGGCCGATCCTCGATGCCTTTCGCAGCGCTGCCGAGCAGAGCGGCATTCGCAACATCGACGACTTCAACGGCGGCGACAACGAAGGGTGCGGCTACTTCCAGGTCAACCAGAAGGCCGGGGTGCGCTGGAACGCCGCCAAGGCCTTTCTCAAACCCATCGCCCAGCGCCCGAACCTGGTAGTGCTGACCGGCATCGAGGTGCAGCGGCTGATCCTCGAGGACGGCCGCGCCACAGCGGTGCGGGCCAGTTGCCAGGGGCGCCTGGAGAACTTCAAGGCGCGCCGCGAGATCATCCTCTGCGCCGGCTCCGTCGGCTCGCCGAGCATCCTGCAGCGCTCGGGGATCGGCCCGGCGCCGCTCCTGCAACGCTTGGGGATCGGCGTCAGCCATGCCCTGCCCGGGGTGGGCGGCAACCTGCAGGACCACCTGCAACTGCGCCTGATCTACAAACTGGAGAACGCCCGCACCCTGAACCAGATCGCGGGCAGCCTGTGGGGCAAGATGGGCATGGGCCTGCGCTACCTGTATGACCGCAGCGGCCCGCTGTCCATGGCCCCCAGCCAGCTTGGCGCCTTTGCCCGCTCGGGCCCGGAACAGACCCGGGCCAACCTGGAGTACCACGTGCAGCCGCTGTCCCTGGAGCGTTTCGGCGAACCGCTGCACGCCTTCCCGGCCTTTACCGCCTCGGTCTGCGACCTGCGCCCGCAGAGCCGTGGCCGGGTCGAGATCCGTTCCGTGGAGGCCGGCGATGCGCCGCTGATCCAGCCCAACTACCTGAGCCACCCCGAGGACCTGCGGGTCGCCGCCGACGCCATCCGCCTGACCCGACGCATCGTCGGCGCCCCGGCCCTGCAACCCTTCAAGCCCAGCGAATACCTGCCCGGCCCCGAGCTGCAAAGCACCGAGCAACTGCACGAGGCCGCGGCCCGCATCGGCACCACCATCTTCCATCCGGTGGGCACCTGCCGCATGGGCAGCGATGCCCAGGCGGTGGTGGACGCACAACTGCGGGTGCACGGCATTGCGGGGCTGCGCATCGCCGATGCCTCGATCATGCCGCGCATCACCTCGGGCAATACCTGCTCACCGACCTTGATGATCGCTGAAAAGGCCGCTGAACTGATCCTTGCCAGCGTCCCCAGGAGCACCGTCCAGCACAAGGAGCCCGCCACCCCGGCATGAGCGCAGGAGCCGGCTTGCCGGCGAAGGCGCCTCCAAGGCCGGCACCTGGCTCACGGGCCTCCTCGCTGGCAAGCCAGCTCCTACGGATGAGGGAAACGAGGGTTCATCGTGCGGTCGCGGTGAATCTGCAACAGCGGCGCCGGAAACGGCGTCGGCAGTGGAACAACAACAATAATCACTGTAAGGAAGCCCCCTATGTCAGAACACGCACAGCCCCTGAACGCGCCCCTGCAGGACTCCACTGCCAAGGGCAGCCAGAAGGTCATCTTCGCGTCGTCCCTCGGCACGGTGTTCGAGTGGTACGACTTTTTCCTCTACGGCGCCCTGGCGGCGGTGATCAGCAAGCAGTTCTTCGCCGGGGTCAACGACACCACGGCCTTCATCTTCGCCCTGATGGCCTTTGCCGCCGGCTTCGTGGTGCGCCCCTTCGGCGCCCTGGTGTTCGGCCGCCTGGGGGACATGATCGGGCGCAAGTACACCTTCCTTGCCACCATCATCCTCATGGGCGTTGCGACCTTCGCCGTGGGCCTGTTGCCCAACTACGCCAGCATCGGCATCGCCGCACCGATCATCCTGGTGGCCCTGCGCATGCTCCAGGGCCTGGCCCTGGGCGGCGAGTACGGCGGCGCCGCCACCTACGTGGCCGAGCACGCGCCCCAGGGCAAGCGCGGCTTGCACACCAGCTGGATCCAGTCCACCGCGACCCTGGGCCTGCTGCTGTCGCTGCTGGTGGTGCTGGCCTGCCGTTACTTCACCGGCGACCAGTTCGAGGTCTGGGGCTGGCGCCTGCCGTTCCTGCTGTCCATCGTGCTGCTGGGCATCTCCACCTGGATCCGCATGAGCCTGCACGAGTCGCCGGCCTTCCTGAAAATGAAAGAGGAAGGCCGCGCCAGCAAGGCGCCGATCCGCGAATCCTTCGGCAAGTGGGAAAACCTCAAGGTGGTGCTGATCGCCCTGTTCAGCATCAATGCCGGGCAGGCGGTGACCTTCTATGCCGCGCAGTTCTACGTTTTGTTCTTTCTCACCCAGTTCCTCAAGATGGACCCGGCCCTGGCCAACAGCCTGCTGATCATCAGCGTGGTGATCGGCGCGCCGATGTTCATCTTCTTTGGCTGGCTCTCGGACAAGATCGGCCGCAAGCCGGTGCTGATGCTCGGCCTGCTGCTGGCCACGCTGCTGTACTTCCCGATCTTCAAGGCCCTGGCCCACTACGCCAACCCGGCCATCGACCAGGCCAGCCGCCAGGCGCCCATCAGCGTCACCGCCGACCCGGCCACCTGCACCTTCCAGTTCGACCCGGTGGGCAAGGCGCGCTTCGACAGCCCCTGCGACAAGGTCAAGACCTTCCTGGTGAAGCAGGGCCTGCCCTACAGCAGCATCGCCGCCCCCGCCGGCAGCCCGGTGCAGGTCAGCGTCGGTGATGTGAAGATCAACGGCTTCGACGAGGCCGCCCTGCGCGGCGCAGTGACCCTGGCCGGTTATCCGCAGCAGGCCGACAGCCAGAACGTCAACAAGACCATGGTGGTGGTGCTGATCGTCGCGCTGATCCTGATTGCCGCCATGTGCTACGGCCCGCTGGCGGCGCTGATGGTGGAGCTGTTCCCGACCCGTATCCGCTACACCTCCATGTCCCTGCCCTACCACATCGGCAACGGCTGGTTCGGCGGTTTCCTGCCGACCGTGTCCTTTGCCCTGGTGGTCTACACCGGCGATATCTTCTATGGCCTGTGGTACCCGGTGCTGATTACCGGGGTCAGCCTGGTGGTGGGGTTGTTGTGCCTGCGGGAAACCCGGGACGTCGACATCAACCACAACTGAGCAGCGTGCTCGGGCTTGCCGACGGGGGTGGTCTTGCGGGCCTCTTCGCTGGCAAGCCAGCTCCTACGGTGGCCGGTGATAGTGCGGGGAGCCCGTAGGAGCCGGCTTGCCGGCGAAGGCGGTCTAGCGACCCTCAGGTGTTGTTGCAGCCCTTGGCGATGGAGTCTTCGTTGGAGGTGTAGGGCCGTGAAGGCTCCAGGTTCCACTCCGGCTTGTTGCGCGCAATATTGAAGTGGCAGACCAGTTGCCGGCGCATGCTGCCCACGCTGCTGTCGCGGTTGTCCGGGTTGTTCTTCCACTGGGCGTCCAGGTAGTGGTCGCTGGCCAGTTCGTTGAAGAAGTTGTTGGTCTGGTTGTCCTTGACGTTGCGCCCGCAATCGGTGGGCGTGACTTCCAGGGTCATGACTTTCTTGCCGAAGCCCGGGTCATCACGTTCGATCCACACCGCACTCTGCACATAGCGATCGCAGCTGTTCTTCTCGGTGATCGGGTAGATCACCTGCTTCTTGTTGTCGTAGACGAAACTCGCGTCCTGCGCCGGCGTCTGCGGCAGCTTCATGTTGATCACCGGCAGGTACTGCTGCACGGCCTTGTACCACTGGATCTGGTTCAGCCGTGCACCTTCCAGGCCGCCATCCTCGGTGTAGAACAGGGCCAGGATCGAGGGCGATTGCGGCGGTTTTTCCTCCCACTTGGCCAGGCGCAGCTCATTCTGAGTGCCGAAGGATTCTGCGGCGATCTGCGCCATGGAACGGATGCTCTGGTAGAACGCCGGGCCGGCGGCGCTGTTGCGTTCGTCACGTACATCGAAGGAACACTGGCGCGAGTGGTCGCCACGGTTCTGTCGGTAGTTGGCGCCCCATTGCTCGGCGGTGGTCACACCGATCTCGTGGCAGTACTTCTCGACATTGCCCGGGGTGCGCCGCGAGTCGGTGCAGCCCTGCTGCCCGCGGTCGTCGGTGGCGGCGTCGATGGGGAAGGAACAGAGCACCGCATAGTCCTGGTGATCCTTGGGGTTGCCGAAGATGGTGTCGAAGATGAAGCCGCTCTGCAGTCCGTAGGCCAGCTTGCGGAACTTCGAATCCTTGCGCAGGTAGGACGCCGATACGCCGCCGCTGGCCTGGCTTTTCGGGCTGATGCTGTAGAACTGGTAGTCGGTGGACGGCCAGGTGGCGCGAAACAGCACCCCGGAACACAGGAATGCCGGTTTCGACGGGCCGCCGCAATCCTGGCGGGTGTCGTTGTACAACTGGTTGAGGCGGGCCACCGTGTCGCTGCCCTGGTCGGCCTGCACCGTGGGCAACAGGCACAGGCCGGCGAGGCCGATGGCAACGGCAATGGAGGTTCTGCGTGCTTTCATGGGGTGACTTCCGTGTGGTGTGTAAACCCTGGCCAGCCAAGTCGTGGTCCGGCAATAAGCAGAAGATAGAAGTGCTGGTTGGCCCTGATGGACTTTTCCCGGCCTGTGTCCCCGATCCCCACCACCGGCAGCAGGCGCACGGCGATGGCTTGAATAAAACGCCGCATTGCGCCACTGTCTCGGCACTTTTTCCGGCGGAGACCGAACATGCTGTTGATCTTGCCCGCAGTGGTGGCCCTGGCCCTGATCCTGGTGTTCTGGCGCCGTCAGAAAGCCCTCACGGCCTTGCGTCGGGAAGCCCACATCCGCAATTTCACCCTGCCGCCGCGCTTGTTCGAGCCCCTGCGCACCCAGCACCCGCACCTGAACCTCAAGGACTGCCAGCTGGTGGCCCAGGGCTTGCGCCAGTTCTTTCTCGCCTACCTCAAGAGCGGCCAGCGCTACGTGTCGATGCCGTCCCAGGTGGTGGACGACCTGTGGCACGAATTCATCTTGCATACCCGGGACTACCAGCAGTTCTGCAACCAGGCCTTCGGCCAGTTCCTCCACCACACCCCGGCGGCGGTGCTCGGCCAGAACGCCGCGCAACAAAGCGACAACGGCCTGCGCCGGGTCTGGCGCCAGGCCTGCCTGGAAGAGAACATCAACCCGGCCCAGCCCAGCCGCCTGCCACTGCTGTTCGCCCTGGACGCCAAGCTGAAGATCGCCGGGGGCTTTCACTACGTCGCCGACTGCCAGTCCCTGCGCCGCCTGACCGACAACGGCGGCAGCGCCACCCTGGTGCACTGCGGCAGCGAGCTGCACAGCAGCTCCCTGGACAGCGACTCTTCCGGCAGCAGCAGCGACAGCGACAGCTCGCGTTTCGGCGGTGATGGCGACAGTGGCGGCAGCGATGGGGGTGGGGGCGACAGCAGTGGCTGCGGGGGCGGAGGTTGTGGCGGCGGGGGCGGTGACTGAAATTCGCCAAAGAGCGGCACCTTGAGGCGCCGCTCCCGTTACCCAGGGTCGATCAGGCGATGATGTCGGTGACCGCCGCCTGGCCCACGGTACCCACGGCGAAGTCCACCGCGCCATGACCGGTCAGGTCGATCATCAGGCTGGTCTGGTTGGTTTCGGCGTAGTAGGTGAGGATCGCGTCGCCGGCATGCCCGGTGAAGCCGCTGACGAAGTTCAGGGTGGCGCCACCGGAGGCGAATTGCGGGATCCCGGTGAGGTCGATCTTGTCCTCGCCGCTGACGAAATCCATGATCCAGTCCGGGGCGTCGAAGGTCGAATCCGCGGCCGCGCCGTAGACGAAGGTATCAGCCCCTGCCCCACCCCACAGGGTGTCGCCACCGCCACCGCCATAGATGATGTCGTTGCCGGCACCGCCTTCGAGGATGTTCGCCGCGGCGTTGCCGATCAGCAGGTCATTGCCCGAGCCGCCGATGGCGTTTTCCACGGTCACGCCATGGGCGATGGACACGTTGCCCACCAGGCCGCCGACATCGGAGAAGCCCCCTTCATTGAGATTGATCTTCTGGTTCTGGGTGAAACCCGAGAAATCCAGGGTATCGTTGCCGCCGCCGTCCCAGACCGCGAACACCAGCTTGTCCGAAGCGCTGTGGGCGCTGTAGAAGTCCCGACCGGTGTTGGAGTTGAAGCCGTAGACAGTGTCGTCGGCACGGGTTTCCAGGTTGGCGCCATAGAGCTTCTGCACCGCAACGATATCGTCCAGCAACGGCGCCGAGGCGTAGGCACCGCCGCCGTCCTTGCTGAAGTCCTGCCCGGTGTTGCTCTCACTCCAGTAGCTCATCAGGCTGTAGCCGCGGGTGTCCTGGGCGTAGGTCACGTCGTTGTAGGTAGGGCTGCCGCTGCCGGCGTTGTACACGCCCGGGTGGGACAGGCCCAGGCTGTGGCCAATTTCGTGGGTCAGGGTCTGGCGGCCGTAGTTGCCGTTGCCCGGGGTTTCGTTGACCCGGTACTGGTCGTTGATCAGGTACCAGGACTGGCCGTCGTAGCTGCTGCCGGACGGCAGGTAGGCAAAGGCCGCGCCGCCGGTGCTGACGTTGTAGTTGCCGAAGCTCATGTGGCCGTCGCCACCCTTGGCCGCTTCAGTGAAGGTCACGTTGGCCACGTCCGCCCAGGATTGCAGAGCCAGCAGCGCCTGGGCTTTTTGCAGTGCGCTGAACTCGCTGAAGCTGCCCAGGGCCGGGTTGTAGTTGGCCGGTTTTTCGGTGAGGAAGCTGTAGCTCAGGTCGATCTTGCCGTCGCCGTTCTGGTCGTGCCAGGACAGGCCTTTGCGCAGGATCGAATCCGCCGCCTGGTCGGCGGTGAAGGATGGCTTGCCGTTCACCAGCTCGCTGCCGCCACGGTCATACAGGTGGCTGAAGGCCAGAACTTGCTGGTAGGCATGGCTGGCCTGAGCGGCCGAATCGATGCCGTTGCCGACTGCTTCCGAGAGTGCTTTTGACATTGCTACGTCCTTGTTCCAGACAAAAAATCCGATAGGACAGCTGCGACCCCGCCTGCGAGATCGTCCTATCACTCGCCCATTGAGGCGCTGGAAACCTGACATATCCGTCAGCCGTGAGTCCACGGTTTTTTTTGTCCTACAAAGCCCCCGGGACGCTCTGGCACGGGGTAAATTTTCCACTCGCACGAGGGGGCGCCAAGGGATAGGCTAGACACCGCACCGGGGCCCCGCGGCCCTCTTTGGATAGGAGTCTGTGATGCGCAAAATCCTGTTTCTGGGCACCTTGATGATCCTTGCCGGCTCGGCCCACGCCGAAGGCATTCCACTGTTCAACGTCTCCTGCCCGGGCAATCTGGCAGTCAGCGCCGACCAGGGCGGCCCGGTTTACATCAACGGCAAAGCAGTCAAGAACAGTGCCGTGGATGACCGGCATTTCCAGGTCAAGACGGCAGAAATCAGCCTGTCCATCAGCGTCGAGGACGACGAATCGGTGACCGTCAAGTACACCGACAAGCATGGCGCCAGTGGTCTCTGCGAAGCCGTGGACGACTGAGCCCTCTCCCCTTTTGCCTCACAACCTCAAGAGCCGTGCATGCACATCAGCGCAATTCCCTTCGCCACCACCGACTGGTCGAACATCGAACCCACCGAGCATCGCGGCGAAACCGGCAGCGCCTTCTGGCGCACCCGGCAGTTCGATGAAATTCGCGTGCGCATGGTGGAATACAGCCCCGGCTACCTGGCCGACCACTGGTGCTCCAAGGGCCACATCCTGTTGTGCCTGGAAGGCGAGCTGCACACCGAACTGGAGGACGGCCGGCGGTTCGTCCTGACCCCGGGCATGAGCTACCAGGTGGCGGACAACGCCGAGCCGCACCGCTCCTTCACCGCCGTGGGGGCCAAGCTGTTCGTGGTGGATTGAAGCGCTTCAGAACAGGCCCATCTGCCCACCCACCAGGGTGCTGAAATCGTCCTGCACGAACGGCAGGATGGCGTCCGCCACCGGTTGCAACTGGCGGGTCAGGTAGTGCTCGTAGTCGATGGTCGCGCGGCGGTTTTCCAGGGGCTCGGGGCCGGCCAGGGTGATCACGTAACTGATCCAGCCGCCGTTCTGGTACTGCAGCGGGCGGCCCTGCTCGCGGTTGTATTCGTCCGCCAGGCGCGCTGCGCGGACATGGGGCGGCACGTTGCGCTCGTAGTCGTCCAGGGGCCGGCGCAGGCGCTTGCGGTAGATCAACAGGTCATCCAGTTGCCCGGCCAGGGTGCGTTGCACGTAGTCGCGCACATAGTCCTGGTAGGGCTGGCGGTGGAAGATGCGCTGGTACAGCTCCTGCTGGAATTCCCGGGCCAGGGGCGACCAGTCGGTGCGCACCGTCTCCAGGCCCTTGTAGACCATCTCCTGGCTGCCATCGGCGCGCTGCACCAGGCCGGCGTAGCGCTTCTTGCTGCCCTCCTCGGCGCCACGAATGGTGGGCATCAGAAAGCGTTTGTAGTGGGTTTCGAACTGCAACTCCAGGGCGCTTTCCAGGCCGTATTGCTGCTGCAGGTGATCACGCCACCACTGGTTGACGTGGGCCACCAGGGCACGGCCGATCAGGCCTGCCTGTTCCTCGTCATGCAGGCCGCCGAGCCAGACGAAGGTGGAATCGGTGTCGCCGTAGATCACCTGATGCCCCTGGGCCTCGATCAGTTGCCGGGTGCGGGCCATGATCTCGTGGCCACGCAGGGTGATGGAGGACGCCAGGCGCGGGTCGAAGAAGCGACAACCGCTGGAACCCAGCACGCCGTAGAAGGCGTTCATGATGATCTTCAACGCCTGGGACAGCGGCGCATTATGCTCGCGCTTGGCCACTTCGCGGCCCTCGGCGACCCGGGTCACGATCGACGGCAGGCAATGCCGGGTGCGGGAGAAACGCGCGCCGCGAAAGCCGGCTACCGAATACTGCTCGTCCGGTTGGCGCAGGCCTTCCACCAGCCCCACCGGGTCGATCAGGAAACTGCGGATGATCGACGGGTACAGGCTCTTGTAGTCCAACACCAGCACCGACTCGTAGAGCCCGGGCCGCGAATCCATGACGAAACCGCCGGGGCTGGCCTGGGGCGGCAGCTCGCCCAGGTTGGGGGCGACAAAGCCCTGGCGATGCATCAGCGGCATGTACAGGTGGGTGAAAGCGGCCACCGAACCGCCACTGCGGTCGGCGGGCAGGCCGGTGACGGTGGCCCGCTCCAGCAGAAAGGTCAGCAGCTCGGTCTTGGCGAAGATCCGCGTCACCAGTTCGCAGTCCTTGAGGTTGTAGCGGGCCAGGGCCGGCTTGTCCTCGGCGAACATGCGGTTGATTTCGTCCATGCGCTGGTAGGGGTTGTCGATCGACTTGCCCTCCCCCAGCAGGGTCTGGGCGACGTTTTCCAGGCTGAAGGACGGGAAGCTCCAGGTCGCCGAACGCAACGCCTCGATGCCGTCGATGATCAAGCGGCCGGCGGCCGAGGCGAAATAGTGGGTACGGCTGCCGTGCTCGCGCCACTGCATTTCCTCGCCACCACGCCCCAGGCGCAGCGGCACCGCCAGGCGCCGGGCATGTTCGTGGAGTACGCGCAGGTCGAACTGCACCAGGTTCCAGCCGATGATCGCGTCGGGGTCATGCTCGGCCAGCCACTGGTTGAGCCTCTCCAGCAACTGCTCGCGGCTGGCGCAGAACTCCAGGTCGAAATCCACCGCACTGTCGTCGTCCCGGGCCTTGCCGAGCATGTACACCTGGCGCTGGCCGCAACCTTCCAGGGCAATGGAATACAACTCGCCGCGCTCGCTGGTCTCGATGTCCAGGGACACCAGCTTGAGGCTCGGCCGGTAGTTTGGCGCCGGCTTCATCTGCGCTTCCAGCAACAAGCCATCGGGGCCGGGCTGGCCGCCGAAGGACACCGGCGCGGTGATGAAGCGCTCCATCAGGTAGCGCTCGGGCGGCCGCACATCGGCTTCGAACACCTCCACCCCGGCGCGCCGCAGGGTCTTCTCCAGGCGCATCAGCTGATTGTGCTGCGGGCAGTACAGGCCCAGCACCGGACGCTGGTGGAAGTCACGCAGCTGCAAGGGGCGCAGTTGCACATCCGGGTCGTCGCTCAGCAAGCGCTCGGCCTGGGCGCGCTGCGCCGCCGGGACGAAGGCCACGCAAGTCTGCAACGGCAGGCGGATCTGGCGCGGCCCCTGGTCGGTGGCCAGCCAGAAATCGACTTGCGTGCCCGCCGGCGTATCGCGCCAGTGCCGAGTCAGGACGAAGCCTTGTTGTACATCCACCGCTGCAACCTCAGAACATTTCAAGGCGCCGATTCTACCTGCCCAGCCCTGCGTTGGGGGGGCCGGATGATGGCTTTTCGGCTTTTGTCAGACAATATGTAGTGCCTGAAAATTTTCACTACAAAACCGTTGACGAGAGGATTTCGGCCTTGCATGATGCAGACGTCTCCCCGATCGGGGGACGAGGCAAAGGTGTTATGAGCAAGCTCGTCTGACCGCCGAGCTGTGACCCGGATGTGTACTGCCCACAAGGCAGATTGATGAAACTGACCTGGCATTGACCGTCCAGTACCACGACGGGAAGCCGGCGAAAACTCTTCAAGATGCTTGTGGCCGATGGTGGGAATGTCGGCAGCTTCATCCAGGTTTACGCTGCTTCTCTTCGTTGTGACGCTATTGCGTAGCAGTTAATCAAGGCAACTACACGCATCAGGCTCTGGGCCTTATCTGTATCCGACAGACACCCTCTGTCGCCCTGTTTCCGGTATCAGGGTTCAACTTACCGACGTAGCAAGATGAATTAGCGAATCAACTTAGATAGATCGATAAATGGTCAAGGGGGCTACAAATGAATCTTAATAACCAACCCACTATTGATGAATTGGCACGTATGTTCGCCGCACAGAAAGACAGCCACGACAGCCACATCCTGTGGATCGCCAAGTCGGGCCAAGTGCATATCGACTGCCTGTCGCCCCATAGCCATGAAGCAGAGTTCGACCAGAACAACCGGGAGCTGGCAGCCCGCCTGAAGATGTACCGCCGCGGCCAGGGCTACGTCGGCAAGAAAGCCGCCGCCGACAAGGACTTCATCGGCCGGGTCCTGGAGACCCTGAAAGCCGAATGGCAATCGCTGCGGGATAAATCGGAAGTTCGGGTTATTGATCGGTTTTGCTGAGATAAGTTAACACTGGGTATAAGCCAACAAGGGGCGCTGAACTTTCAGCGCCCCTTTTTATTGTCTGCAACGAACTTGAATTGCCTTTTCCGGACACCGAAACCACTTCAAAAGCCCCATCTGCTAAGGGTTGGACACCATAATGGCTAATTAGTATCATTCGTCCATTCAAGCCGACCTAAAGGTTGGAATACGGACTTTCAGGATCATGCTGAGACTCAGTACAACCATCAGGAGGTCTACTCGATAGCTAAGCCAAATCTGGGAAAAGGATTTTTTGTGACTGATCGCTGCGGTGTTTTGCGTTACATCATTGAACAGTATTACTCGGGAGACATAGAAACTGCCTGTTCCCATACCGGGTACAGCAGCAAGCAGATCGCGGACTGGTGTTCTGGCCAATGCCAGCCACAGCACCTCACAGTTGAACACTTCATACACTGTGCTTTTACGCCTGAATTCCAGTCAGTGGTGGAGTTCGCCGAGTTCAAGCAAGACCAGCCGGTGATGGCTCAGTTGAGAACCCTGTTCAAGGGCCACGAAGAGCGGGCAGGCATCTATGCCTTTTATGACTCGATGGCCAACCTCATCTACCTAGGCAAAGCCACCAACCTGTTGAAAGAAACCTACTCGGCCATTCGCCGGGACGTAGACATCCAGTTCCCGGCAGGGATCAAGAAGAAGCCCGATAAACGCTACGAAATCGTTCGCTACATCTCAGCCTACGACGTCGGCAGCTCCGATTGGTTGGATTTCCCAAAACACGTTGAATCACTGATCCTCAGAATTTCCAAGCCTATCTTGAACAAGAACATCGGCCATATCGAACAGGCGTATACGCCTCCTGGCATCGACTGACACGCATCCTACCCCTCCTGCAGCCGGGAGATCTTCCCAAATAACAGGTGACAGGACGGTCTACCGCCCTGCCGCCTTTTAAGGGTTTGCTTCAGAACGCAAAACACGAACACCCAAACGCCCCCCAGAACCCCTGGAAGTCACTCACCGGCACATTGGACATGCGCGCTTTCTGGTGCCCGTGGGCATGCACTGCGCACGGTCCGCTGCACTGGTGCACCTGGTTCTGCAGCGGTGCGTTGGGCTTCCAATGCCCTGGCACCTTGGCCACCGGCGACCAGTCCGGGGTCACCGGCAGGCTCGGTGGGGCCAGTTTTTCGAAGTCACCGGCGGCATGCACCACCTTGCCATCCACCACGGTGAGCAAGGATTCGATCCACTTGATCGCCTCTTCCTCGACGCTGAAGTAGTCCGCCGACAGGGCCACCAGGTCCGCCAGTTGCCCGACCTTGATCTGGCCCTTCTTGCCCTGTTCCGAGGAGAACCAGGCGCTGCCGTGGGTGTAGAGCTCCAGCGCGGTATCGCGGCTCAGGCCCTGGGGGTACAGCTCCAGCCCGCCGACAGTCCGGCCGCTGACCATCCAGTACAGCGAGGTCCAGGGGTTGTAGCTGGAGACTCGGGTGGCGTCGGTGCCGGCGCCCACCGGAATGCCTTCGGCGAGCATGCGCTGGATCGGCGGGGTCATTTCGGCGGCCTTGGCGCCGTAGCGCTCGACGAAGTACTCGCCCTGGAAGGCCATGCGGTCCTGGATCGCGATGCCGCCGCCCAGGGCCCTCACCCGTTCGATGTTCTTCGGGCTGATGGTTTCCGCATGATCGAAGAACCACGGCAGGCCGTTGAAGGGAATGTCGCGGTCGACCTTTTCGAACACATCGAGCATCCGCGAGATGGATTCATCGTAGGTGGCGTGCAGGCGGAACGGCCAGCGCTGCTCCACCAGGTGGCGCACCACCGGTTCCAGCTCCTGCTCCATGCTCTGCGGCAGGTCGGGACGCGGTTCGAGGAAGTCCTCGAAATCCGCAGCGGAAAACACCAGCATCTCCCCTGCCCCGTTGTGCCGCAGGAAGTCGTCGCCCTGGCCGTAGGTGACGCTGGAGGTCCAGTGCTTGAAGTCCGCCAGTTCTTCCTTGGGCTTCTGGGTAAACAGGTTGTAGGCGATGCGCACGGTCAGTTGCTGCTGGGCCGCCAGCTGGTTGATCACCTGATAGTCGTCGGGGTAGTTCTGGAAGCCGCCACCGGCATCGATGGCGCTGGTGACCCCCAGGCGGTTGAGCTCGCGCATGAACTGGCGGGTGGAGTTGACCTGGTACTCCAACGGCAGCTTGGGGCCCTTGGCCAGGGTCGCGTACAGAATCATCGCATTAGGGCGGGCGATCAGCATGCCGGTGGGGTTGCCGTTGCCATCGCGGACGATCTCGCCCCCCGGCGGGTTCGGCGTGTTGCGGTCGTAGCCCACCACCCGCAGCGCGGCGCGGTTGAGCAAGGCGCGGTCATACAGGTGCAGGACGAACACCGGGGTATCCGGCGCCGCCTGGTTCAGTTCTTCCAGGGTCGGCATGCGTTTCTCGGCAAACTGGAATTCGTTCCAGCCGCCCACCACCCGTACCCATTGCGGCGCCGGGGTGCGCAGGGCCTGTTCCTTGAGCAGGCGCAGGGCATCGGCCAGGGACGGCACGCCTTCCCAGCGAAGTTCCAGGTTGTAGTTCAGGCCGCCGCGGATCAGGTGCAAGTGCGAGTCATTGAGCCCGGGGATCACCGTGCGCCCCATGAGGTCGATGACCTGGGTGCCGGCGCCGCGCAGGGCCATGGCCTGGGCATCATTGCCCACGGCGATGAAGCGCCCGTCCTTGATCGCCACCGCGCTGGCCCGGGGTTTGGCCCGGTCCACGGTGTGCAGGCGGCCGTTGAACAGAATCAGGTCGGCAATTGCATCGGGTTTCATGGCATTGCTCCAAACGAAGGTCGGGAAGGAATCAGGCCGCACTACGTGGCTGCAGCCAACGGCTGAACAGGCGCGTGACCCGGGGCATGAAGACGTAGACCACCAGCAGCACGATGCTCAGGGTGATCAGCACCGTGGCCGGCACATAGCCGCCAAGCCAGGGCAGTTGGGCGAATAGCGGCTTCCACAATTGCGGCACCAGGAAGCTCAGCGGCAGGATCACCAGGAAGGTCACACACGCCTGTTTCCAGCGCGGTGGCGGGGTCGGTGCGCCGCCGTCCTGGGGGGTAAACCAGAATTCGCGATCGGCGTTGATTTCGGTCTGGTCACCGTCGGCCAGCAGGTGCTGGGCCTGTTGCACCAGCTCGCGGCGGTCGGCGGAATCCAGCCAGTGCTGCAACTGTTCGGTGCTGGCAAAGCGCAGCACGCTGGTGAACAACCCGAGGCCGCCGCTGTGGCCACGCACCACGTCGATGCCCAGGTGCCCCGGATAGCTGCGGGCCTTGGCGATGATCTGCCGCAGCCAGGTTTCATAGGCCTGATCCTGGCCCTGCTTGATCCGGTGGCGGACCAGCAGGGTCACGACACCGTCGGTGAGTTCGATGTTCATCAGAAGGCTCCAGGGTCTGCGAGGAGATGCATTTGCGCATCACAGTTAAGGCCCGTAAGCGCTGGCTTGCCAGCGAAGCGGTCGGTGCGATCGCATTCGCCGGCCAGGCGGCGCCTACAGCTGACGTTGCGGGGCCTTGTGCACCATGCTGTAGGCGTAGTCCACGCCCATGCCGTAGGCACCACTGTGTTCCAGTACCAGGCCCATGACCGCGTCGTAGCTGTCCTTGTGCGCCCAGTCGCGCTGGTACTCCAGCAGCACCTGCTGCCAGGTCACCGGTACCGCGCCGGCCTGGATCATCCGCTGCACGGCCATGTCGTGGGCCTCCTGGCTGGTGCCGCCGGAGGCGTCGGTGACGATGTACACCTCGTAACCTTCGGCCATGGCCTCCAGCGCCGGGAAGGTCAGGCAGACCTCGGTCCACAGCGCCGCCATCACCAGTTTCTTGCGCCCGGTGGCCTTCACCGCGTCCACCAGCTTGCGATCTTCCCAGGAGTTCATCGACGTGCGCTCGATGGGCTGCTGGCCGGGAAACACCGCCAGCAGTTCCGGCCAGATGTAGCCGCTGAAGCTTTCGGTCTCCACCGAGGTGAGGATGCTCGGCACGTTGAAGATCCTGGCCGCCTTGGCCAGGGCCACGGTGTTGTTCTTCAGGGTCTGGCGATCGATCGATTGCACGCCGAAGGCCATCTGCGGCTGGTGGTCGATGAGGATCAGGGCGGAGTTGGTCGGGTTGAGCAATTCACGAATGGACATGGCGCGTTCCTTTTGCAGTCAGAGAGTGAGGGTCGAACATGACCGGCTGATGGCGCTGCTTGCGCCCCGTGGCGTCCGGCTTGGTGGCTAATCTAGGGCCTGGCCGAAAAAGGAACAATTACCTAAAATCGAGAATCATTGATTCTTAAACAGGGACAATCATGGACCGTATCGAATGCATGCGCGCCTTCGTCGTCACCGTCGACGAAAACGGCTTTGCCGCAGCCGCCCGCGCCATGGACGTGCCCCGTTCCAAGGTCAGCAAACAGATCCAGGCGCTGGAAGAAGCCATCGGCGTGCAACTGCTGCAACGCACCACCCGCAGCCTGCGCCTGACCGAAGCCGGTGCCGAGTACTACGAAAGCGTTCGGGAAGTGCTGGCCACGGTGGACGAGGCCGAACAGCGCGCGCGCGATGGCATCGCCGAGTTGCGCGGAGTGCTGCGAGTCAATGCACCGATGTCCTTCGGTCTGCGTCGGCTCGGGCCGCTGGTGCCGCTGTTCCACGAACAGCATCCGCTGATCGAGTTGCAACTGGTGCTCAGCGACCAGCAGGTGGACCCGCTGCGCGGCGGCTTCGATGTCACCCTGCGCATTGCCAGCCTGCCGGACTCGTCCATGGTGGCCCGCCAGCTGGCACCGGCACCGCGGATCATGGTGGCCTCCCCCACCTACCTGGCCCGGGCCGGCATCCCGCGCCAGCCCAAGGACCTGAGCAGCCACCAGTGCCTGAACTACGGCTACCTGCAAAGCGGCGTCAGCCTGCAATTGAGCAACGGCAGTGACGTGCAGCGGGTGCATGTCACCGGACCGCTGCACGCCAACAACGGCGACCTGCTGGCTCAGGCCGCCGAGGCCGGCATGGGCATCGCCCTGCTGCCGGATTTCATCGTCGAGGACGCCCTGGCGGCCGGGCGCCTGGTGCCGGTGCTCTGCGAATGGCAGGCGCCGCCCATCAGCATCAACGTGGTCTACCCCTCTGCACGGCGGGTGCCGCAGAAGACCCGGGCCTTCATCGACTTTCTGGCGGGGCACCTGACCCAGAAAACCGCGGGCTGAACCTTGCAGCGGACGAACGTACGCCTTCACCCGCAGGCGGGCTCCTACACTCAACACAGGTTCCCGCTACTGGCGCAGCGCATCATGAAAATCTCCCTCAGGCTGGCCGTTTCCAGCATCCTCGGTGCCCTCGCCTACCTGGGCCTGGCGATCTGGGGCATGGGCGGTTTCTCCGCCTTCTTCGGCCATCCACAGTTGACCCTGATCGCCATCGCCACCCTGCTGATGGTGGTCGCCACGCTGTACAGCGAAGTCAACCTGAGCAGCGGCGAGCAGGAAGACCAGGGCAACCGCTGGGTGCTGCCGGTGTTCGGGGTGATCGGCCTGTTGAGCGGCTTCGTCCCGGCCTACAGCGACCGCATCGATTTCTGCACCTTCGGCGGCGAAGGCCTGCGCTGGCTCGGGGCCTTGCTGTTCATCCTCGGCGGCGGGCTGCGGCTGTGGCCGGTGTTCATCCTCGGCCGGCGCTTCAGCGGGCTGGTGGCGATCCAGCCCAACCACCACCTGGTGGTGGACGGCCTCTACCGCCACCTGCGCAACCCCAGCTACCTGGGCCTGCTGGTGAATGCCCTGGGTTGGGCCCTGGCGTTTCGCTCGGGGCTGGGGTTGTTGCTGGCAGCACTGACCCTGGTCCCGCTGATCGCGCGGATTCATGCCGAGGAGGCCTTGTTGCTCAAGCATTTCGGCGATGAATACGAGGCCTATTGCGCCCGCAGCTGGCGCCTGCTGCCGGGCCTCTACTAAGGTTCTGTAAAAAAAATCAGACACGCCTGGCAGCCGGGACGCGCCGCTCTAGCACGCGGTTTTCACCATGAGCGAAAGCCCCATGCCAAGGGGCTTGCGCCCTTTACCCCCCTTACATTGGCCTGCGCTTTCTTGCAGTATTGATCCGCCCTGGAGGCTCGCCGCAGCAGTTCGCATCCTCCAGCGCCCGGTGTAAACCAAGAATAATCACCCCGAACTCGACAGCGAGATCACCCGGCAGATGCATCCCCAGAGCCCGTTCCACGGATTGGCCTGCACCCGCTCCACGGCCCCGCGCCTTGGCGGTGGTACGCTTGTCGACGCTCGTATCGCACTGCCCTGCCACTCCCCGCTGCACCCTGCCCAACGCCCTTGTGAGGTGCATGAGGTGCGCGCTGGCGTCATCGGTTTTCTCTTCCTGGACAGGCCCTGCCCATGAAGCTTCTGGTCAACCTGCCCATGGCCCTGTGCCGTTCCCGCCTGCGCCATTCCTCACGCCCTCCGGATCACTCGCCGCTGGCCTGATCGCGCTCCTGCGTGGTCCCTCCCAGACCTGATTTCTGCCCTTGCAACCGGCCCGTGCGCGGCGTCGTTGCAGGACCTGAAAACCTGCGCGCCCCACGGGCGCCAAGCGAGCACAAACATGAATTTTGCAGCCCTAGACGAAGCCCGGAGTTTCCTCGCCGCCAACCCAGATATCGACATGATCGAGCTGTTCATTCTCGACGCCAACGGCGTGCCCCGGGGCAAGCTGTTGCACCGCGAAGAACTGCTGGCGGTGTACGAAAGCGGCCGGCCCCTGCCCAGCACCATCCTTGGCCTGACCCTCAACGGCGATGACGTGGAGAACTCCGGCCTGGTCTGGGATGTGGGCGATATCGACTGCCGTGCCTACCCCCTGGCCGGCAGCCTGGTACGCCTGCCCTGGCGGCAGATCCCTACCGCCGCGGTGCAGGTCAGCATGCACCCTCAGGAGGGCCTGCCCGCCAGCATCGCCGACCCGCGCCACCTGCTGATCAAGGTGATCGACGGCCTCAAGGCCGAGGGTTACCACCCGGTGATGGCCTGCGAGCTGGAGTTCTACCTGCTGGACGCCAAGCGCGACGGCAATGGCCGGCCGCAACCGGCGCTGGACGCCGATGGCGGTCGCCCGCGCAGCACCCAGGTCTACGGCCTGCGCGAGCTGGAGCAGATCGAACCGTTCCTCGCCGACCTCTACGCCGCCTGCAAGCTGCAAGGCATTCCGGCGCGCACGGCGATCTCCGAATACGCCCCCGGGCAAGTGGAGATCACCCTGGAACACGGCGACGCCCTGGAAGCCATGGACCAGGCCGTGCGCTACAAGCGCCTGGTCAAGGCCGTGGCCCACAAGCACGGGATGCAGGCCACCTTCATGGCCAAGCCTTTCGATCACCTGGCCGGCACCGGCATGCACATGCACGTGAGCATCGCCGACGCCGCGGGCCGCAACCTGTTCGCCAGCCAGGACCCGGCCGGCACCCCGCTGTTGCGCCAGGCGGTGGGTGGCATGCTCGCGTCCCTGTTGGAGTCGCTGCTGCTGTTCTGCCCCAACGCCAACTCCTACCGGCGTTTCCAGAGCAACAGCTACGCGCCCCTGGCCCCCACCTGGGGCGTCGACAACCGCACCGTGAGCCTACGGGTGCCCGGCGGCCCGGCCAATAGCCGGCACATCGAGCACCGCATCTGCGGTGCCGACGCCAACCCCTACCTGGCAGCGGCGGCGATTCTCGCCGGCATCCATCGCGGCCTGCGGGAAAACCTCGACCCCGGCGAGCCGGTACAGGGCAATGGCTACGCCCAGGCCACCGAACTGCTGCCCACCGACTGGCTGACCTCGCTGGTGGCCCTGGAGCAATCGGCCTGGGCACGGGATGCCCTGGGCTCCGAATTCCTCGGTGTGTACCTGGCGGTCAAGCGTGCCGAGTACCGCCAGTTCATGGCCGAAGTCGGCGAGCAGGACTGGCGCTGGTACCTGACCCAGGCCTGAGGTCCGTCGCCGATCTGCCGCGCAGGGCTCAGGCGCATCCACTGCGTGCCGGACCCGCCGGCCCATCGACCGATTTCAAAGCCCTGGCCGCTGCCTGCCCGCAGCGGCCCGGCTCACTTTTTTGCGAGGTTCTATCCATGACAGCCGCCTTCGATCCGCGGACCCCGGCAGCCGAGCGCTGCCCCAGCTACTACAGCGCCACCCTGAACCAGGAAACCCACTACCCGACCCTGCAAGGCACTCATCAAGTGGATGTGGTGATCATCGGCGGCGGCTTCACCGGCGTCGCCAGCGCGGTGGAACTGGCCGAGCGCGGCCTGAAAGTCGCCATCGTCGAAAGCCACAAGATCGGCTGGGGCGCCACCGGGCGCAATGGCGGCCAGGTCACCGGCAGCCTCTCCGGCGATGAAGCCATGCGCAAGCAGATGCGCCGCCACCTGGGCGAGGAAGTGGACGATTTCATCTGGCACCTGCGCTGGCGCGGGCACCAGATCATCCAGCAGCGAGTGGAAAAATACGCCATTGCCTGCGACCTCAAGCACGGCCACCTGCACGCGGCCTACAAGCCCAGCCACCTGCCGGGCCTGCGCGCCGACTACGAAGAAGCGGTGCGCCGCGGCATGGGCGACGAGGTCAGCCTGCTGGACCGGGCCCAGGTCCGCGGGCTGCTGGAAAGCGAGCTCTACCACGGCGCCATCAAGAACACCCGCAACCTGCACCTGCATCCGTTGAACCTGTGCATCGGCGAAGCCCGGGCCGCCGAAAGCCTGGGGGCGCTGATTTTCGAACACAGCGAAGTGCTGGAGATCATCCACGGTGAGCGCCCGGCGGTGGTCACTGCCCAGGGCCGCATCGATGCCCGGCAAGTGCTGCTGGCGGGCGATGTGTACCACAAGCTGGAACCGAAGAAACTCAAGGGCAAGATCTTCCCCGCCATGGGCGGCATCGTCACCACCGAGCCCTTGGGCGACCTGGCCAAGCGCCTCAACCCCGAGGACCTGGCGGTCTACGACTGCCGCTTCGTGCTCGATTACTACCGCATGACCGCCGACGGCCGCCTGCTGTTCGGCGGCGGCGCCAACTACAGCGGCAAGGACTCGCGGGACATCGCCGGCGAACTGCGCCCGTGCATCGAACGCACCTTCCCCGCGCTCAAGGGCGTAGGCATCGATTTCCAGTGGAGCTGCGCCATGGGCATCGTGATCAACCGCATCCCGCAACTGGGCAAGCTCTCGGACAACGTCTGGTACTGCCAGGGCTACTCCGGGCATGGCGTGGCCACCACCCACATCATGGGCGAGATCATGGCCCAGGCCCTGACCGGCCACCTCGGCCACTACGACACCTTCGCCGCCTGCCAGCACATCCGCGTGCCCTTCGGCGACCAGTTGGGCAACCCGATGCTGGCGGCGGGCATGTGGTACTACCAGATGCTGGAGAAATTGCGCTGAGGGCACGACGCGAGTCGGGCGGCAGCCGAGGCTCCAGCAAAGCTTGATGAGCCGGCCCTTTGTTCAGTAGGCTGCCCGCCCCTCGAAGGCATGGACCGCCCCGAACCCGCGGGCGGTCCCTGTGCTTCGTCTTGTAAAGACCCGCCCAAGCCTGAGGCTTGGGCCCAGCGAGACCGCCGTTATCCGAGTCCTCGACCAGGAAAGAATCGACCGCATCAATCAAGACCTCACCCGCGCCTGGAAGGCTGATGTTGAAACCACGTGCGTCCTCTCGGGCATCCTGCTGCTCCCCTGCCTCATCCTCATCTGCCTGCTGGATGGCCCGCTGTTTGCCAAGGTCATCCTGTGCACCTTCCTCTGCCTGATGGTCGGTGGCTGGTGCACCGCCAAATGGCTCAACGCCCAGGCGCAACCCAGGACCGACATCACGGGCGTACAGGTGGAGCAACTGGAAGGCTACTTCGACCGCCGCTGGGTTCGGAACGGCGGCAAGCCCTATATCGAATACAGCTTTGGCAAGCATTGGTTGCACATCCAGACCTCGGCCTGCAGCTTCTTCAGTGGCGACACCCAGTTGAAGCTCAACCGCCGCTATCGCGTCGACGCCCTGTACCTCACAGGCCATTCCAGCGCCTACACCGGCTATTACCTTCTGGAAGAAACCTTCAAGGAAATCTTCGATGACAGCGACCTCAGCGCTACGGAGAAAATCCAGATCGCCGAGCGTGAGAAGCGGATCAACCAGGACCTAGAGGAACAACACAAACGCCTCTACCGCCTCTATCGCAACCCCCAGGGCGAACTGGAAGCCGTGGCCATCGGCTTCAATTTTGCCGCCTGCTTTCTCACCGTACTCTGGTCGTACTGCGTCAGCCTGTACTGGGTGACCGGCCTCACCCTGGCTGCCCTGGGCCTGACCCTGCTGATCCCTGATACAGGCGCCGGCCACCACGGGTTCGCCCTGGGCTGGCTGCTCAGCGCCGGGGTATTCGGCGCGTGCGGCAACCTGTGGCGAGAAAGGCAGGTGCTGTCCAAGGGTTTTGTCCAGGTCGATGCCCTGCTGTCCTGCAACCCCGACCAAGCCAAGGTGCAGTACAAAAGAAAGGTCGAAGAGGCAGCGCCGGGGTTCGGTCAATAGCGCCGCCGGGCAGGTCATTCCGGGTAACGCGCTACACAAAGCCCTAAGGTTCTCGTACCATCGCGCCGCTCACGAGCGGCGCCAGGGAAGGCCATGTACAGACACTCATACCTCCCTCCCTACCTGCGCCTTGTCCAAAGTCACTTTCAGGGTTCCCCATGTTCCGCGTACTCAAGGCTTCGTCCTTGCTGCTGGCCACCAGCATAGTTTCTGGCTGCATCAGCCAACCCGCCGCCATCGTCAGCGCCCCTCTGCAACCCGCAGCCAACGAACCCACGACCTATCTGGTGGGCGCTATTGGCCCGCAGTACCTGGGCGGCGGCGGTGCCGCCACCAACCTGCGCCTGCTGATTCGCAAGCGCGGCTCAATCAATGGCGCCGCGGCACTCTGGGAGGGCGACCCACGACCAACGCCTGAGGACATCCATGAACCCCGCGCCGCCGGCAGTGTATTTGTCATGCCGCTCAAACCGGGTGACTACGAGTTCTACAACTTCCAGTTCTGGTCCATGGTCTACACCCCGGGGCTCGGCTCACGACTGCAATCCCAGGAAGCGCGCGAAGAGTTCGTACTGCCGCTGCGCCTGGAGGCGGGCAAGGCGTATTACATCGGCGAGTTTCGCTCGGTCTGCAGCCAAGTGACCCAGTGCTTCTTTGCCTGGAGCAATCAGATGCCCCGTGACGCCGTGATTGCCCAGCGCCAGGTACCGGGGCTGCCGGAGCTGCAATGGATGCCGCTGGATCTGGACAAGGCCAAGCCCTTCATCCTTCCCGTCGACAAGCAAACCAGCCCAGCCAACGCCACTGCGGAGATTCATCCATGAAATCCTGCCTGAGCCTTTGCGCCCTTGTGCTGCTCGCGGGCTGCGCGGCAACCGACACCTTGCCCGACCGTCCGCTGACGGATGGCCAAGCCTATTTGATGCCCCTGCATGTGATGGTCGATGACCCATTACGCGCCGCTGAGTTACGTAACGCCTTGCGTGCCACCGGGGTGTTCGAAGATGTCCAGACCGGCGCCGGACAAGCTGGCGACTACAGCGCCCGAATTCAATTCAAGTCCGAGCGGGACATGCCGCCAATGCCGTTGATCTTCCTCAGTGCCGCCACTCTGTTCCTGATGCCGCTCTCCAATGGCATCGACACCCACACCGACATCAGCCTGCTGCACGAGGGCAAGCTCCTCAAGCGCTACAGCTATCGCAACCTGACGCATAAATACACCTGGCTGCTGGATCAAGGCGGTGAAATGCAAGAGCAGAATATCCAGCGCATCGCCCGCGCCTTTGCTGGCGATCTGCGTCAGGATCAACTGTTGCCAACCGCGAGTCAGGCCCAATGAACCCCATAGGTTTGACCGCCCTGCTGTGCAGCGCACTGATCATCACCGGTTGTGGCACCCGAATGGCGCCGCTGGACTACCGCAGTCAACATCCCTATGTACCGCTGACCCTGGACCTGGGCCCGGTGAAAAGTCGCTTCGACGAACAGGAGCAACGGGAGACCATCGCCGCCCTGCGTCAAACTGGAGCCTTCTCCTTTCTCGATGGTGGCTATAGTCGCAGCGGCTACAGCCTCCTGATCAGCGAGCCTGGAGGCAAGAGTGCGGGACTGCTTGGCGCGTTGAATGCCATCACCCTGCTGACCTTCCCCATGCCCTACTCCTACCAGAGCAACTTGCGCGGCAGCCTGCTCAAGGACGGCCAACTGCTCAAGACCTACGACTACCGTCGTGAAGGCTATAGTGTGGCGGCCTGGTATGTACCGCCGGTGCAGATCGAAAGTCGCAGAGAGATGCTCGATGAACTGCTGCGCGATTTGGAAAAGGACCGTTTGATTCCTCAGGAGAACCCACGCTGATGACTGCCAGCCTGTACCAGGGCGGCTGCCTGTGCGGCCAGGTCCGCTTCGAAGCCCGCGGGCCTGCCGCCAATCCCCATACCTGCTCGTGCCAATTGTGCCAGCGCCACAGTGGCGCGCTGACGCTGGCGTGGGTCGAATTCCCCCGAGAGCGGGTGACCTGGACCGGCCCCGCCGGCGCTCCGGCGACCTTCAGGTCGTCAGACTCTTCGAGCCGGGCCTTTTGCCGGGCTTGCGGCAGCTCCCTGGGGGCCATCGATGATCAGCCGACCATTGCCTTGCTCCTGGGCTGCTTCGATGACAACCGCGACCCGGAGCTGATGCCGCACAGCCATTCGTTCAGCGACCGCTGGCCCGAGGGCTGGCAGCCCGCACCGACAACGCAGGATAAAGGCGGACAGCATGAGTGAAGCACCCACTCGCTGCAGCTCCCCCTCGCCTCGAACGTCTGGACCTGGTACGGCCAGGACGAGTACCGAAAGATCATCCTGCTGGGAGAGCTGGGCCCGGCCCTGGAGTTCCTGGCCTCGGAGGCCGACCGCCAGCGCACGGAGGTCGGCTGCTGCGCCGAGTGTGGCCTGTGGTCCAACCACCTGGATTACCTCGAGGGCTTCGTGAAGCACTTTCCGGCGTACCTGGCGCCCACTCTGCACCCGCGCCTGCAAGCCCTGTTGAGCGGCTGTGAAGCGCTGTGCCGAGAGGCCTACGGGGTAACGCTGGAGGACAACGGCTTCAAACACCCGCAGTGGCTGCCCCTGCGCCAGGAGGCGCGTGAGCTGCTGGGCATGCTGGGTTGGCAGGACGTGCGCGAGCATATGCCCGAGCTGATTGAAGAATGCCGGGCGAGCTTGAGGAAATGGCCGGATTGAAGGGCGGGTGGCCGCGCTTGGCTGGCGCGGTTGTTCGCTGGCAAGCCAGCTCCTACGGCCGGGGGTGATGGAGTAGGAGCCGGCTTGCCGGCGAAGGCGTCGGCTCAGGCGGGACTGCGGGGCAAGGCGCGTTTGTGAGCGGTGCGCCGGTAGGCGCTTTCAATCAGTTGGCGCACGCTATCGGGCACCGGTTGGCCCATCAGGTAGGCATCGATTTCTGCGTAGCTGCAACCGTACGCCGTTTCGTCCAGCTTGCCCGGCGCCAGTTCCTCCAGGTCCGCGGTGGGCGCCTTGTACACCAGATGCCTTGGCGCGCCGAGGGCCTCGGCCAGCAGCCGCACCTGGGTCTTGGTCAGCCCCGACAGCGGGGCCAGGTCGCAGGCGCCGTCGCCGTACTTGGTGAAGAAACCCATCAGGGCCTCGGCGCCGTGGTCAGTGCCCACCACCAGGCCGTTGCTGAAGTTGGCCACCGCGTACTGGGCCAGCATCCGCGCCCGGGCCTTGACGTTGCCCTTGACGAAGTCCGTGAGGGCCGGCGAAGGCTGCAGGCCGTCGATCCGCACCTGGTTCATCAGGCCCTCGACGCTGTCGGCAATGTTGCAAGTGCTCACCGCGTCCGGGCCAATGAAGTCCAGGCAAGCCTGGGCATCACTTTCATCCGCCTGTTGCCGATAAGGCAGGCGCATGGCGATGAAACGGGCCTCCTGCCCCGCGGCGCGCATCTGCTCCACCGCCAACTGGCACAGGCGGCCGGCGGTCAGGGAATCCACCCCGCCACTGATGCCCAGTACCAGGGTGCTGCAGCCAGACTCGCGCAGTACCTGCTGGATAAAGGCCACACGCCGGGCAATCTCGGCGGCCTCGCCACCGCGAACCAGTTGCCGGTCGATGCCCAGTTCCCGGGCGATGCGTGCTTGGGTTGAATTGCTCATGTCAGGCCTCCAGGGGCGAGTGGGCAAGATCGACGTTGAACACCTGGGCCGCGTACCGGAGGAACGACGGATCTTCGCAGACGTTCTTGATCGGGTCGTCGGAGAACTTCACCACCGGTTCGCCATGCACCCGCACCAGCTTCATCACGATGCTCAGCGGCTCCACGCCCTCCACATCGCAGGCCAGGCTGGTGCCCATGCCGAAACCGAAGCGGGCCTGGCCACGCACGTGGCGCAGGATCGGCAGGCATTTCTCGAAGTTCAGGCCATCGGAAAACATCAGGTCCTTGGTCCGCGGGTCGATGCCCAGTTCCCGGTAGCGGGCCAGGACCTTGTCGGCCCAGAGGATCGGGTCCCCGGAATCCTGGCGCAGGCCGTCGTAGAGCTTGGCGAAGTACAGGTCGAAGTCCTTGAGGAAGAAATCGGTGCTGATGCAGTCGGTCAGGGCAATGCCCAGGCGCCCGCGATACTCGTGCACCCAATTCTCCAGGGCCGCATTCTGGCTCTCGCGCAGCCGCCCCAGTTGCTGGTGCACCATCAGCCATTGGTGGGCCATGGTGCCGATCAGTGGCAGGTCGAACTCATAGGCCAGGTGCGCATTGCTGGTGCCGACGAAGACCCCGGGGAAATCGCTGCGCATGATCTTCACCACTTCGCGCTGGGCCTTGAACGACAGGCGCCGGCGGGTGGAAAAATCCGAAACGCGGAACTCGGCAAGCTCGTCGCGGCTGGCGTTTTTCTCCAGCCATTCGAACTTCTGATAGAGCCGGCGAGTGACATCCTCAAGCTCCACCTCGGGGTACTTATCGCGGTTGCGCAACTCGCTGACCATGGCCAGCACCGGCTGCTCGAACATGATGCAGTGCAGCATCGGGCCGCGGACGCGGATGCTCAGTTGGCCGTCGACCGCCGCCACGTGGATGTAACGCAGGTTGAAGCGGAACAGACCGAGGAACTGTTCGAAGTCAGGGGTCAGGTATTCACGAAAGCGCTTGTTGAACAAAAAGCGCTGTTCGCCTTCGCGCATCTGCAGGCCGGCGAGCTTTTCCAGTTCCTGGCGGATCTCGGGGATCAGGTGCACCAGGGACTCTTTGGAGCGAACGATGAACTGGTATTCCACGTCCACATTGGGGTGCTGGTGCAACACCGCCTGCATCATGGTGAAGGTGTAGTAGTCGGTATCCAGCAGGCTCTGGATCACGCCGTTGTTGCGGTCAAATGCACTTTCCATGGTGACTCCTCAAACCTTGGCCAATCTGGCGGTTTCTTCGCGGGTCGCGGCAACCGTGATGCCCGCTTGTTGCATGTCGGCGATGGCCTGGGTAGCGCCCTCGGCGCTGATGGCCCGGCACGCCGGCAGGTGAATGAGCACCTTGAAACCGGCAGCGGCCAGTTGCAGGGCAGTGGTCTTGACGCAGAAATCCAACGCCAGGCCGCCGACTATGACTTGCTGTACGCCCTGGCCCTTGAGGTACTCGATGACCCCGGTCGACAGCTTGCCGTGCAGGTCGTGGTAGCAGGCGCCATAGGGGTGCAGGTCAGGCTCCACGCCCTTCCACACGAAGTAGTCGTAGTCATAGGGCGCAGGCAGTTCGTCCAAAAGGGTGAAGCCTTCAGTGCCCGGAACGCAGTGGCTGACCCAGGTCAGATCGGCATGTTCAAGGCCCGTGGGCTGGAGCATCTGGTCGTGCCCGGCCACCACCCAGGGAGCCCGGGGACTGTGGGCGTCCTTGCTGCCGATGCGCAGGCTGGCCAGGGTCGCCATGAAATTCAGCTCGCCGCCGATGCGATCGCCTTCGGTCACGGGCAACTCGTCCGGGCACAGCGGGGTGAAGCTCTTTTGCGCATCGACATCGAAGGAAGCGGTCTTCATCGTTTGGCTGTTCATGCTGGGTCTCTCCTCTGCATGGAGCACAAAGTACATGTCATGTACTTTCATAGCAAGACCCTGCACGTTTTATTTTTCTCGAACCAAATTCAATAAACATGTACACATAAGGTGCAGAAGATTATTTCCCACTGACAAAAGCGATGCTAAGGTACACGTCATGTACCTAACAAGGAAAAGCAGATGTTTGAACTGGCCCTCTATGGCGGCGCCTTCAACCCGCCCCACGCCGGGCACGCCCAGGTGATGCTCGAAGCCGCCCGCCATGCCCGCCGGGTACTGGTAGTGCCCAGCTTCCGCCACCCGGACGGCAAGCACATGGCCGACTTCGAGCAGCGCGCCGGCTGGTTGCAGGCAATCACCGCGCACCTGCAGCCAGAGTGCGACGCCGAGCTGGCGGTCAGCCGCCTGGAACGGCAACTGGCCCTGGCCGACCCGGGCCCGGTCTACAGCTTCACCCTGTTGCAACGCCTGGCCGACGACCTGGCCCTGGACGGCAAACGCATCGCCCTGGTGGTGGGCGAAGACGTGGCGCGCCAGTTGCCCAGGTTCCATCGCGGCGAGGAACTGCTGCGGCGCTTTTCCATCCTCTGCATCGAAGAGCAGCCCGGGGTGCGCAGCAGCGTGTTGCGCCAATGCCTGGCCCGTGGCGAAACGCCGCCCGGGCAATGGCTGGCCCCGGGAATGAATCCGCTAAACTACGGCCTCTACGCCGTCCACGGAAGTTGATATGCACGACCGCACCACCCTCCCCAGCGCCTACCTGCACACCATCGACCTGTGCCTGCTGCGCTATCACCGCGAACGCGGCGAGCTGCAGATCCTCCTCCATCAACGGGATGCTGAGCCCTTCGCCGGGCACTGGGCGCTGCCGGGCATCGTGGTCAACGGCGACGTCGAAGACCGCAGCCTGAATGACGCAGTGGAACGCCTGCGCCGTTCGAGCAAGGTGGACATGCCCCTGGCCTGGCTGGAACAGGTGGGCACGGTGGGCGACGCCTTTCGCGACCCGCGCTGCTGGTCGTCCTCGACCTTCTACCTGGGAATCCTCAGCGAGCCGGTGGAGCCCGCCGCGCAACAGGGCTTCTTCGCCCTCGACGAGGTGGCCAGCGGTGCCTTCAAGCTGCCCTTCGACCACAACGCCCTGGTAGCCCAGGTGCACGAGCGGCTGTTTTCCAAATCCCTGTACAGCAGCCTGCCGCTGATGTTTCTCGGCAACGAGTTCAGCGCCCCCGAGGCGGTGAGCATCTTCTCCCTGGTGCTGCAGCGTCCGGTGCTCAAGACCAGCATCCGCCAGCGCCTGCTGAAGATGAGCGAGGCCGGCTACCTGCGCGACACCGGGCGCAAGAAGAGCGGCGACGGCGGCCGGCCCCAGGCCACCGTGGAGCAGCTCAAGCCCGCCGAGCTGTATTTGTTCGATCGTTGTTTCCTGGAGTGATAGCCCCATGAGTTCCACCCCCGACACCCAGTGCCTGCTGGAAACCCCGTACTTCAAGGTGGTCCGTGAAAACGGCTACTTCATCATCAAGGAAGCCCAGGCGGTGAACGGCGTCGTGGCCGTGCCGACCCTGGCCGATGGCCGACTGATGCTGGTCAACCTGCGGCGCCGGGCCATCGGTGGCCAGTCCATCGAGTTTCCCCGGGGCGCCATCGATGCCGGGGAAAGCGCCTGCGACGCGGCGGCCCGGGAACTGCTGGAGGAAACCGGCTGGCAAGCCTCAGAGGTACGCCAGCTGGGGCTGCTGCACAGCAACACCTCGCTGATCGCCAGCGCCGTGGCGGTGTGCCAGGTGCAGATCGCCGAGCAGCAGGCCGCCGCCACCGATGGCGAAGTGGACCATGTGCTGTGGGCCAGCCGCCAGGAGTTGCTGGCAATGATCGCCGCCGGCCAGATCACCGATGGTCACACGCTGTCGGCGGCGATGATGCTGCTGGCCAGCGAGTCGGCCTGACGCCCCCACTTCTCCAGGGCAAAGTCGACAAAGCTGCGCAGCTTGGGCAGGCGATAGCGGTCCTGGGCATAGAGCAGGTGCATCGTCCGAAAGGGCAACTGATAGTCCTGCAGCACCGGCACCAGCCGGCCCTGCTGCAGGTCTTCCTCCACCAGCGCATCGGGCATCATCACCAGCCCCAGGCCACCCCGCGCCGCACGATGCAGGCCGGACGAGGTGTTGGCCAGCAATGACCCCGACACCGGAACCTGCACATCGCCTTCAGGCCCGCGCAACGGCCACAGGGTGGCGGTGGCGCTCCACTCATCACCGGCCGGGTAGGCGAATGCCAGACAGTTGTGCCGCTGCAGGTCCTCGGGGACCTGGGGCGTGCCGCAGCGCTCCAGATACTCCGGCGCAGCGCAGATCGTCAGGGTGTAGTCCTGCAGGCGCCGGGCAATCAGCGAGGCGTTGTCCAGGTTGCCCAGGCGCACCGCCACATCGAAGGTGCCATCGGTCAGGTCGAAGCGCTGGTTGGCCAGGGTCAGCTCGACCTTGACCTGGGGGCAGCGCTGGCGGAACTCGTCCAGCGCTGGCGCCAGGCGTTCGGTGCCGAAGGTCAGGGGTGCGGTGATGCGCAAGGTGCCGGTGGGTTCGCCCTGGGCCTGCTCCGCCAGGCGCTCGGAATCCGCCACCAGCCCCAGCACTGCCAGGCAGCGCTGGTAGTAATCACGGCCAAAATCGGTCAGCCGCTGGCGCCGTGTCGTGCGGTTGAGCAGACGCACCCCGAGGCGCTGCTCCAGGGCCCGCAGGTGATTGCCCACCATGGTGGTGGACATGCCGCACTCCCGGGCCGCGGCGGTCATGTTCCCCGCCTCCACCACCTTGACGTACACCGACATTGCCTGGAACAGATCCATTATCAACCCTGACTTCAAGATGATTAAAGAAATAGCGAGTTTATCTAGCCTGGGTGGCTAACGATACTGATAGCACACCCCCCAAGATGGAGCCGCCCGCCATGACCGCCGCCTGCCTGATGAGCACCTACCAACCCCTCGCGCTGAGCTTCTGCAAAGGCCTGGGCAGCCGTCTCTGGGACCAGGCCGGGCGAGAGTACCTGGACGCCATCGCCGGGGTCGCGGTGACCGGCATCGGCCACAGCCACCCACGGCTGGTCGGCGCCATCAGCGAACAGGCCGGCCTGCTGCTGCACAGCTCCAACCTCTACGACATCCACTGGCAGCAGCAACTGGCCGCCAAGTTGACCCAGTTGAGCGGCATGGACCGGGCGCTCTTCAACAATTCCGGGGCCGAGGCCAACGAGACCGCCCTCAAGCTGGCACGCCTGCACGCCTGGCACAAAGGCATCGAGCAGCCCCTGGTGGTGGTCATGGAAAACGCCTTTCATGGCCGGACCCTGGCCACCCTGGCCGCCAGCGACGGCCCGGCAGTGCGCTTGGGCTACGGCCAGTTGCCAGGCGGTTTTCTCAAGGTGCGCTTCGGCGATCTGGCCGCCCTGGAATCGGCCGTCGCCGAGCATGCTCCACACATCTGTGCCGTATTGATGGAGCCGATCCAGGGGGAAAGCGGCATCCAGCTGGCCCCACCCGGCTACCTCAAGGCCGTGCGCGAGCTGTGCACCCGGCGCAACTGGCTGCTGATGCTCGACGAGATCCAGAGTGGCATCGGCCGCACCGGGCGCTGGTTTGCCTGCCAGCATGAAGACGTGGTGCCGGATGTGATGACCCTGGCCAAGGGCCTGGGCAACGGCATTCCCATCGGCGCCTGCCTGGCCCGGGGCAAGGCTGCCCAGCTGTTTACCCCGGGCAGCCACGGCAGCACTTTCGGCGGCAACCCCCTGGCCTGCCGCGCGGCCTGCACCGTACTGGACGTCATCGAGGACCAGCAGTTGCTGGCCAACGCCGAACAGCGCGGTGCCCAACTGCTGCGGCGGCTGCGCGAGGAACTCGCGGCGCATCCGGCGGTGCGGGAGATTCGCGGACTGGGGCTGATGGTGGGTATCGAACTGCGGCAGCCGGCCCGAGAGCTGGTGCAGGTCGCCGCCCGTGACCACGGGCTGCTGATCAATGTCACACGGGGCACCACCATCCGCCTGCTGCCGCCCTTGGTGATCGATGGGCAGGAAGTGGAGATGATCGTCGATGGGCTGCGTCAGACCCTGGAGGCGCTCTAGCCTGGGCGAGGCGGGGCAATGCAGTCGGCAGGCACCGGGGCGGTCAGCGCCTGCCCCGGCCTCTGCCCATGGGCTTCAGTCGTCCAGCGCCTTGGGCGCTGCGGCGGGCTTGGCCGCCTTGCCGGCCTTGGCATTGGCCGGCTTGGCCTCCGGCTCGGGGGCCGGAGCCGGAGCTGCGGCCTGTTTCTCCGCCGCCGGCAACTGGTCGACGGCACTGAAGACTTCCTTGAGCTCGATGGCCCCGGAGTGCTCCAGCTTCTTCTCGCCGTCCTTGCCCACCAGGATCACCTTGGTCTGCGCCCCGGCGCCCAGCTTGAGGCTGCGGATCAGGGCCATGGTGGATTGCGGGTCGATGTCCTTGCCATCGCGCTGGCCGATGGTGTTGATCACCGTATACAGGACCATGTTGCGTTCGTTGAAGGCTTGACGGGTGGCCGGCTCTTCCAGGGACTTCTTCAGGCTCACCAGGGTCGGGTCCACGGTGCTGGGGGCAATCACGATCAGTGGCCGTGACTTGCCCAGGTCCTGGGTCAATGGGCCGTCGTTGTCGGCCGCCAGGACAGGGCCGGCAACAGCGAGCAGAGTAGCGAAGGTCAATGACCGAATGAACATGCGTCTCTCCTTATGTTTTCCACGCAGTAATGATTGCGCATTGCGGGAAAAGGTCCAGGCCGGGACTCAAAATCTGACATTTTTTTGCCCACGGCGCAGCGCTGGTCATCGGTTTGCCACAGGCCGCGCACGACCGGGGCTGGCGCCCTTCGAGCGGTCGGCACAACCAGGTTCGCGGTAAGGTTTTGTTGCATATGCAGCAGGAGCGCAGCCCGACAACGACGCCCCTGCAGCACTCGTTCCAACAGCCTTGCGCCCGTTCTTTAATATTCGAATCAATACAACAGCGGCCCTGGGTTGTTTATAAGAACCGCTGCACGACACATTCAACCCACACAACTCCAGCGCTCTTAACAACCATTGAAACGAACCACTCGCAGAACCTCCGGCAACAATCAACAAGAAGATTCCGAAAGTTTGAAACTTATACCTAAAGTGTCATTTTTCAAACGTCAGAAAACAGGCGCTCACTCCCTACCCCGATAGAAAAATCGGTCTATATCAAGGCTTACAGAGGCCTCTCAGTTTATTGCCACAGCCCACGCCACGGGCCGCCGCGGCCTTTTAACTGCTGCTCTGCAACAACTCTAAGTTACATGCCCAGGCCTGCTTGAATTGCAGCAGACAATGATCTGGAGCAAATAACCGAAGCCATCACTACTTGTTCTTTTATTGCCGAGGGAACTATAGTGCGGCGCGGCACGGACAGCCCGATACAGCACAACTATAAAGCGGCAACTCGCCCTATTACCGAACACTATCCCTTACGGGTTTTTTCGAATGAGCGTCCGATACCGATGATCCCCCTCCTCATCTGCGATGACTCGAGCATGGCCCGCAAGCAGGTGCTGCGGACCTTGCCCAGCGAGTGGCGGGTGTCCGTGACCCAGGCCTGCAACGGGCGCGAAGGCCTGGAAGCCCTGCGCCGCGGGCTGGGCAAGGTGGCGCTGCTGGACCTGACCATGCCCGTGATGGACGGCTACCAGGTCTTGAGTGCGGTGCAGGAAGAAGGCATCGAGGCGCAGATCATTGTCATCTCTGGCGACATTCAAGAAGAAGCCGTGCGCCGCACCCGCGAGCTGGGCGCCCGGGCCTTCCTCAAGAAGCCCTTCGACCCGCAGCAACTGCGCGCCCTGCTCAACGAACTGCAACTGCTGGACAGCACTGACGCCAAGCCACTGGCAGCCCCTTCGCCAGCACCGGTGGTGACCTTTCGCGACGCCTTCCGGGAAACCGTCAACGTTTCCATGGGCTACGCCGCGGCGCTGATCGCCAAGGTCCTGGATGTCTTCGTGCACCTGCCGATTCCCCACGTCAATGTGCTGGAAGCCGGCGAGTTGCAGATGCTGCTGGCCGATGCCAACCGCGCCCGGCAACTGACCGCCATCTGCCAGAGCTACATCGGCAGCGGCATCGCCGGCGAAGCCTTGCTGATGTTCTACGACTCCGAAGTGGCCGACATCGCCCAGTTGATAGAGCAAGGCACCGACCCCTACCAGGAAATGGAAGTGCTGATCGACCTCTCCAGCGTGCTGATCGGCGCCTGCCTGAGCAGCATCGCCGACCAGCTGGACGTGTTCTTTTCCGTGGGCCATCCCCAGGTACTGGGGGAACACACCACCATCGACGAGCTGATCGTGCTCAACCAGCAGCGCTGGAAAAAGACCCAGGCGGTGGAGATCAGCTACAGCCTGGAAGAACAGAACATCCACTTCGACCTGTTGCTGTTGTTCACCGAAGGCTCCATGGCCTTGCTGGAACAGAAGCTCGCCTACCTGATGAGTTGAGCCATGCCCAAGAGAATGGATTTCAGTGAATTGCACTGGTTGCTGGCGGTGGTCCAGAGCATCGACGTGGGTATCGTCGTGCTCGACCTGGAGTGCCGGGTCCAGGTGTGGAACAGCTTCATGGAGAACCGCTCCGGGGTGCCCTCCAAGCAGGCCATCGACCAGTCGTTCTTCGAGCTGTTCCCCGAGGTCGAGCGCCCCTGGTTCACCCGCAAGGTGGGGCGCGTGGTGGCCCTCGGCACGCCGGCCTTCACCATCTGGAAGCAGCGGCCGTACCTGGTGCATTTCAACAACTACCAACCGATCACCGGCCAGGGCGAGTTCATGTACCAGAACACCACCCTGCTGCCGCTGCGCTCCTCCAACAGCGAGATCCACCACGTCTGCCTGGTGATCTACGACCTGACCGACGTGGCAATCAACAGCCTGGCCTTGCAGAAGGCCAACCAGCAGTTGCAGCACCTGTCGCGCACCGACCACCTGACCCAGCTCTACAACCGCGGCCACTGGGAACAGCGCCTGCAGTTCGAATACAGCCGCCACGGCAGCAGCATCGCCCTGCTGATGCTGGACATCGATCACTTCAAGTCTATCAACGACCGCCATGGGCACCAGGCCGGCGATGCAGTGATCAAGCGCGTCTCCGAGCTGATCCACCAGCATGTGCGCGACAGCGACGTGGCCGGGCGCTATGGCGGCGAGGAGTTCGCCATTCTCCTGCCCCACACCGACCTTGCCGGGGCCCGCACCCTGGCCGAGCGCTTGCGCCAGTCGGTGGAAGAGCAGGAGGTGATCCACAACGGCCAGGCCATCGCCTTCACCATCAGCCTGGGCATCGCCTGCCTCGACCGTCCGGCCCGGGATCATCGCTGCCTGATCGAGTGGGCCGACCAGGCGCTGTACGCCTCCAAGCGCGCCGGGCGCAACCGGGTCAGTACCTACGCGCCTTGAACGGCAGCACTGGAAAAACCTGAAAAAAACTCGCTCCCGAGGGATAAACTGCGCGCTTTTCCGGTCCATCCCCCGGTCTGCTACGCCTTTCCCAGCGCCACAAGGAGTCCTGCGCGCATGTCCCAGTCGAATTCGAACCACTCCCCGCAAGAGCAATGGCAGCAAGCCGTGCTGACCTATGCCCGCGACATCAATCGCTATGTCGAGACCGGCAACCGCGACGGCTGGAAGGGCTTGAAGGAACCGCACTTGCCCGATACCGAGCACCTGCTGCCAGACTGGCAGGCGGCCCTGGAAGCGAGCAACCAGGAGCCCTACGACGCAGCCCGGCGCCAGGCATTCCGCCAGGAGTGGCCGCCGGCGCACTTCCCATTGTCGCCACGCCTGGAAAGCCAGGGACGGATGATTCCGACCCTGGCCCTGTTGCCGGACGGCAGCCTGCTGGCGCGCATCGGCGCACCTTACGAGGCTGGCGAGGTGGTGCATATCGACGACGCAAGGATCCAGACCCTGGAGCAGGTGGAAGGCTTCGGCATGTGCCCCCAGCGGCGCTATTTCGCTTGGGCCCGGGCGGACGGCATCCAGCTCACCGACGGCTGGAACGGGCCAGAGGTGGCAAGTTTTGCCTGGCCCGATCCCCACGCGAACCTGCCGGCGGGGGTGGCGCTTGAAGACACCGGGCGCCCTCGCCCCAGCAGCCTGATTCCCTTCCCCGACGGGCGCCGGGTACTGCTGGTGAGCTCCGACGGCATCTTCGTCCTGCAGGCCGAGGGCGCCACGCGCCTGCTGCCGAGCCTGGAAGACCTGCAGCAAGAACTGGCCGATGGCGTCGCCCCCGAGGACCTGGGCATCGGCCTGAGCATGGAGCATGGCGCGGTGTCGCCCGATGGCCAGTGGATCGCCGTGGGCGAGCAAAGCAGCTCGCACCTGGTGTTCGATGCAAGGTTGCAACGGGTAGCGCAGATCGGCCCCGCCAGCGAGTACCCGCATTTCGCCCATTTCAACCAGCGCGGCGATCGCCTGCTGCTCAATGCCTGCCACTTCTATGGCGGTGCCAGCGTGGGAGTGGCGGTGGCCGACCTGCCAGGGCTGTCCACCGATTTCTACAGTGACGATGCGCGCACCCCGGTGCTGCAGGAAGGTGCCCGGGTGTATGCCGCGGCGTCACGGGGCGACGAATTCATCATCGGCGACGCCTACGGCTACCTGCGGGCCTTCAGCGAAAACGGCGAGGAACGCTGGCAGCACTATATCGGCTCGACCCTCACCGCCATGGACATCAGCCCCGATGGCAAGACCCTGGTGGCCGCCACCTATGCCGGGATCATCGTCAAGCTTGACCTGGACGCCGGGCGCCCGGACTGGCAGATCGGCACCGGCGAGCACCTCGAAGTGCAGCGCTGGCTGTTCTGGAAGGACTTCGCCAAGCCGCTGCTGTGGTGACCGGGGGTTAAACCGGCGGGCGCGAGAAACTCACTTGCAGTTGCAGGTGATCCGGATCGTCGATCGCCCGCAGGTACTCCTCCACGCTGACCTCGCCGGCACTGGACCGGGCCCCCGGGGCCGGCACATGGCCGGCGAGCAGCTTGTGCACCACCGCCACCGCCGCGCAGCTGGGAATCTCCGGCCCGTGGTCATGGGTTGCGGTGAGCTGCACGCTCATCGACAGTGGCTGGCCGTCCTGGCCCAGGCCGTGCACGTCGATGTACAGGGCACTGAGCCCATCTCCGAAACCTTCGAACCAGGTGCCGCAGCGATGCAGGCGCGCCGCCCAGGGCGCCGGGTCGCGCACCAGGCCGAGCTTCACCGCCTGGGCCAGCAGCGCATTGGCCAACCCGGCGATCTTCAGCCCGGCGCCGGCCTGGAAGCTCAGGGTGTGGGCACCGTAGCGCTCGGCGAACAGATCCAGGTCCGGCACATCGACATTGGCCACCAGCCGCGTGCCCAGCCTGGGCAGCTTGCGCAGGGTCAGGCCCTGCCAGCCGATCACCGGGTGCGGCCGGCCGTCCTTGAGTTGCAGGATGGGTTTGCCGGCATAGGCCAGTACGCCCTGGATGGTGGACAGGCCGGGCATCTTCGCCGAGGAGGAAATGCCGTGCTCGATGCGCTCGATGCGGGAAAAACGCTCACGGTGCTCATCGATCATCGCCGCCGACAGGGTCGGCACCGAGCTGCAGCCGCTGAGCAGCGTCACCCCGGCGGCCCGGGCGGCCTCATCCAGAGTGCCAATGCCGCGCACGAACTGGCGACAGTCGGCCAGGTCGCAGTAGTTGACCCCGGCCTCGATGCAGCCCCGGGCCACCGCGTAGGACTGGCCCTGGAACGGCCCGCCGGTATGGATCACCCAGTGCACCTTAAGGGCCTTGAGCGCCGGCACCCATTGCGGCCCCATGGCATCGCCGCACCAGCCTTCGCAGGGCTGCCCGCCTTCAGCCTGCAAGGCCTGAACCTTGGCCGCGAGCTTGTGCGGGTCGCGCCCCGAAATCAGCAGATGCACCCCAGGGGTATGGATCAGATAGCGGCAGACGATGCTGCCGAAATTGCCATAACCACCCACCACCAACACCCTGAGCGCCATTGCCTGCATCCTTGAACTAAGCCGTTGCGCAGCGTGAACGCTGCCATTCGAGGCGCGGCAGCTTGGTGGATTTGCCAGCGCTCGACAAGCCCCCGCCAACCTTCGACATGCCCCCGAAACGCCCCTGGCAAGTGCTTGTAATATTCAGTTAGAAAAAAAATGCCAATGCCGGTCCGGCATAATGCTATGCAAAATCCTCATCATCTACGGCCCTGGAGCGTGATAGCCTCGTCCTGCTATGTCGGCCTCGCATAATAAACCCGTCGGTTCGCGCAACCGAACGGGATAAAGACGCCTTGCTACCCACCTTGTTTCATCTTCATCTGCCCAACTAACGTTTCGCTGTGAGCCGCTCTTTCCCCGGCTCGCCAAGGGAACTGATTGCAAAATTTGACTCGACCTCAAGGTCGATCTCTCGATCCTATCTCGGAGCTGTTATGTCCAGGCTTTCCCATCAAGATTTGCGCCGCGGTTTCCGTGAACTGATCGCTTCCAACTCCTGCTACCACACCGCTTCCGTATTCGACCCGATGTCTGCCCGTATCGCCGCCGACCTGGGTTTCGAAGTGGGCATCCTCGGCGGCTCGGTGGCTTCGCTGCAAGTGCTGGCGGCCCCCGACTTCGCCCTGATCACCCTCAGTGAATTCGCCGAACAGGCCACCCGCATCGGCCGCGTGGCGCAGTTGCCGGTCATCGCCGACGCCGACCACGGCTATGGCAACGCGCTGAACGTGATGCGCACCGTGGTCGAACTGGAACGCGCCGGCATTGCCGCGCTGACCATCGAAGACACCCTGCTGCCGGCCCAGTTCGGGCGCAAATCCACCGATCTCATCTCGGTGGCCGAAGGCGTCGGCAAGATCCGCGCCGCCCTGGAAGCCCGGGTTGATCCGGAACTGGCGATCATCGCCCGGACCAACGCCGGCATCCTTCCGGTGCAGGAAATCATCAGCCGTACCCAGCAGTACGAGCGTGCCGGCGCCGACGCCATCTGCATGGTGGGCATCCGTGATTTCGAACAGCTGGAACAGATCTCCGAGCACCTGAGCGTGCCGCTGATGCTGGTGACCTACGGCAACCCGGCGCTACGGGACGATGCGCGCCTGGCCGAGCTGGGCGTGAAGATCGCCGTGGACGGTCATGCCGCCTACTTCGCCGCGATCAAGGCCACCTACGACTGCCTGCGCGAGCAGCGGCAGATCTTCACCCAGGCGTCGGACCTGAGCGCCACCGAGCTGGCCCACACCTACACCCAGCCCGAGGAGTACATCGTCTGGGCCAAGGAGTTCATGAGCGTCAAGGAGTAACACCGGCGATTGGCCGGGGTGAGGCGCCACGCCTCAACCCTGGGCCGATTTCAGCGCGCCTTCCACGCAGTCGAGGATCTGCCCGATGGTCCAGGGCTTGCGGATGAAGGACACCGGATAACGCACCCCGGAACTCTCGGGGGTCTCGAAACCCGACATGACCACGATCGGCAACTGCGGCCAGCGCTCGCCGCACAAATTGCTCAGGCTCGCGCCATTGAGGGTGCCGGGCATGGTGATATCGGTCAGCAGCAGGGCCACGTCCGCGGCCTGTTCCTGCAGGAATTCCCAGGCCCGATCCGCGCTGTCCATCGCCTGGGTGGCAAACCCTTCGTCCTGCAGGATCTCGCAGAGAAACTCCAGCACCGTCGGCTCATCCTCCACCACCAGGATCAAACGGGATTGGGCGCCGGGATTGACTGGCGTGGCTGGGTTCATGAGGGTGACACTCCCTGACGGATTGAGGCGGCTACACACAGGACCGCTGACAAGAGTTATGAGCGGCGCCTTGACGATAAATTCATTTACGCTGCAAGGCCGGCGCGTTTTTAGTACCGGTCCGATCCGCACGCGGAAGCGGGCGCCCCGTTCTTTCACCCACGGCAGGAACATCTTCAACCATGCAGTTCGATCCCAAGCGCCTGGCCCTGGCCCGGCATGTGGTGGTATTCAGCGGTGCCGGGGTCTCGGCGGAAAGCGGCATCCCGACCTTTCGTGACGCCCTGACCGGCCTGTGGGAACACTTCGATCCGGCGCGCCTGGCCACCGTGCAAGCCTTTCGCGAAGACCCGGCGCTGGTCTGGGGCTGGTATGAATGGCGACGCCAGAAAGTGCTCCAGGCCCAGCCCAATCCAGCCCATCTGGCCCTGGCCGAACTGGCCCGGCGGGTGCCGCGCCTGACCCTGATCACCCAGAACGTCGACGACCTGCACGAACGCGCCGGCAGCCCCTCGGTGCTGCACTTGCACGGCAGCCTGCACACCCCCAAGTGCTTTGCCTGCAACCGCCCGTTCAAGGGCCAACTGCCCTTGCCGGACTTGCCGGAACAGGGCGCCAGCCTGGAGCCGCCGCGCTGCACCGGTTGCAACGGCAAGATCCGGCCCGGGGTGGTGTGGTTCGGCGAACCCCTGCCCCAGGCAACCCTCAAGGCCGCCTTCAACGCCGCCGAAGCATGCGACCTGCTGCTGTCGGTGGGCACCTCCGGGCTGGTCCAGCCGGCGGCGCGAATTCCCCAACTGGCGCTGCAGCACGGCGCCTGCGTGGTGCATATCAATCCCCAGCCCCAGGCTTGCACCGGCGCCGAGGAATACAGCCTGGAGGGCAAGGCCGGGCAGTTGCTGCCGGAACTATTGCGCCAGGCCTTTGCCTGATTCCCTGGCAGCTCAAGCCGGGCCGCCGCTTCTGTTCAAGGACGCTTTCACATGCCGCAATCCCCCGACTCTTCATGGCTCGAAGCCGCCTGGGCGCAACGTGAAGAACAGATCTACCCGGCGCTGTTCGGCGCACTGGGCCCGGGAATCTATCCCCTGGACATGGCGCTGTTCAGCCAGGTCTTTGGCCAGCACGACGTCGATCCGCGCTGGCTCAGCCACGGGGTCTTCGAATCACCGCCCAATGCCGGACGCAGCAGTTGGCTATACGTCACTTCGGGCCTGTCCAATGCCTGGGAAGATGCCCGGCCCGATGCCGATGGCGAATCCGGCATGGGCCACGAACTACTGCTGGAAACCCGCGAACAGTCACCCTGGGCCCTGCGCCTGTTACGCAATTTCTGCGCCTACCAATTGCTGCTGGCCGCCGGCCGTTGTGGCGAGCAGCCGCCGTTTGGCGAATGGGACCGCATGCGTACCGGCGAGCCGATCAATGGCGGCGACAGCCTGTTGCAGGCACTGCTGTTCATCCCCGCGCCGGGTTTTGCCGGCCCCCGGCAACTGCTGAGCGGGCGCTTCGGATTTCTGCAGATCATCGGCCTGACCCTGGCCGAACACGCCTGGGGCCAGGCCGAGGGCTACCCGGCCCTGATGGAGCGCCTAGCCCTGGCCGGGGCAGCGCCGGTGCTGGACCCGACCCGAGCCAGCCTGGGCTGAAGGCCGGTGAAAAATCCGCCACGACCAGGGCGGATCGTCATTTTTCCCGCCACGCCAGGCCCGCATGAGGTAGATTCAAGCAGCGAACAATCTCGCGACGACGTTTGCTTTCTTGCCCTGCCGCTGGAAACCAAGCCCCGTACCGGTGGCTCTGTTCACTGCCCCGCTATTTTTTCGCCACTGGCCGCGCATGGTGCGGTGGCGACGCTTTCAGGAAATGGATGAATGCCGCAAAGACAAGTGATCAATGCTTCGGTGAGCCCGAAAGGCAGCCTGGAGACCCTCTCGCAACGTGAAGTGCAACAGCTCAGCGCCGCCGGTTCCGGCAGCATCTATACCCTGTTCCGCCAGTGCGCCCTGGCCATCCTCAATACTGGCGCCCACGTCGACAACGCCAAGACCATCCTCGACGCCTACCACGATTTCGAAGTGCGCATTCACCAGCAGGATCGCGGCGTGCGCCTGGAACTGCTGAACGCACCGGCCGATGCCTTCGTTGATGGCGAGATGATCGCCAGCACCCGGGAAATGCTCTTCAGCGCCCTGCGCGACATCGTCTACACCGAGAACGAACTGGACAGCCAGCGCATTGACCTGGACAGCTCCCAGGGCATCACCGACTACGTCTTCCACCTGCTGCGCAACGCCCGCACCCTGCGCCCCGGCGTGGAGCCCAAGATGGTGGTGTGCTGGGGCGGCCACTCGATCAATACCGAAGAATACAAATACACCAAGAAGGTCGGCCACGAACTGGGCCTGCGCAAGCTGGACATCTGCACCGGCTGCGGCCCGGGCGTGATGAAGGGCCCGATGAAAGGCGCGACCATCGCCCACGCCAAACAGCGCATGAGCGGCGGCCGCTACCTGGGCCTGACCGAGCCGGGGATCATCGCCGCCGAGGCGCCGAACCCCATCGTCAACGAGCTGGTGATCCTGCCGGACATCGAGAAGCGCCTGGAAGCCTTCGTCCGCGTCGGCCACGGCATCATCATCTTCCCCGGCGGCGCCGGCACCGCGGAGGAGTTCCTCTACCTGCTGGGCATCCTGATGCACCCGGACAACCGCGACCTGCCCTTCCCGGTGATCCTCACCGGCCCCAAGAGCGCGGCGCCCTACCTGGAGCAGCTCAACGCCTTCGTCCTGGCAACCCTGGGCGAAGCGGCGCGCCAGCACTACCAGATCATCATCGACAACCCGCCGGAAGTGGCGCGGCAGATGACCGAGGGGCTCAAGACCGTCAAGCAGTTCCGCCGCGAACGCAACGACGCCTTCCACTTCAACTGGCTGCTGAAGATCGACGAGAGCCTGCAACGTCCCTTCGATCCGACCCACGAGAACATGGCCAACCTGCAACTGAGCCATGCCCTGGCGCCCCACGAACTGGCGGCCAACCTGCGTCGTGCGTTCTCCGGCATCGTCGCGGGCAACGTCAAGGACCAGGGTATCCGCCTGATCGAGCAGAAAGGCCCGTACAGCATCCACGGCGACCCGGCGATCATGCAGCCCCTGGACCAGCTGCTCAAAGCCTTCGTCGAGCAGCACCGCATGAAGCTGCCCGGCGGCGCCGCCTACGTACCGTGCTACCGCGTGGTCAACTGAGCCCTGCCCTGCCGCCTTGAACAACGCCGCGTTCGCTGCCTGGGAACGCGGCTTTTTTTTGCCCGGCCTGTACCGTTCGCCACGCGTCCCGTCCTGCTCCATGCCACTGCAACGCCCCTCTGGCGGGCCGTGCCTCGGGGTAAGTATTTTTCGTTTTTTTTGCGCCACCGGCGCCGCCGCCCATCATTCACTGCCTGAGTACTATCGCCTCACTGCCACTTCCGGCGGTACCTAAAGGAGATGACTCACATGGCTAAAAAAGCCCCTTCTGCCAAGCCCTCGCCGATGAACCAGCCGGCAGCTTCGCGCATCGCCAGCACCACCGCCAAGGCCGGCAACGGCCAGGTGGCGGCGGACAGCTTCGCTGCCCGGGCCGAACGCGCCGCGGCAAAAAACGCCAATCCTTGATCCTCTCGCCCCCACCGGCCTTCGCCGGTGGGGTCAGGCCAGGAGGCCGACATGACCCATTACAGCAATGACAAGGACATCGCCCGGCTGGTCCGCCAGCAATTACGTCTGGGCTGGCTGTTCCATCATGGCAAATGCCATGGGAAGCTCACTGCCCCAGGCAAGGGCTCGATCCCGGTGCCCTGCACACCCAGCGACTGCCGGGCACTGCAAAACTTCAAACTGATGCTGCGGAGGCTCGAATGCCGATAGCCCGTTCCCCCTTTCCCAGCCTGGGTGAGTGCTACCAACTGCTGACCGCCGCGTTCGATACCAAGGCCAGCGACCCAACGCGGCGCAAGCAACTGGCCAGGCTGGCAGACAGCGATCACGACTGGAGCCTGTTTCCCGCGATCAAGCGTGACCTGCTGATCGAACCCCTGGCCCAGCTGGACTGCGAGTTCGCCCAGTACGTGGAAGCCTTCATCGATTATCTGCAGGCGCACTACCTGGATCTGATCAAGAACGTGGAACTCGATAGCCTGAGCCGCGAGCAGGCATTACCGGTACTGGTCGAACACTATGCCGGCCTGGTCGGCGGCTTCCTCCAGCAACTGCAGCAACGCTTCGGCGGCCCGAACCTGGGGCAACTGCTGGACCCGGACCAGACGGCCTTCGGGCAGGTCTTGCAGTGGTATCAGCAGCACAGTGGCGACTCGCTCCAGCAACTGGCCCAGCGCCTGTATCCCGAGAGCAAGGATGCCCGTGACCAACTGGCCCGCTGGCACAACGGCACACGGCTGGCCGACCTGTCGAGCCTCAAGGTCCTGCTCAAGACCCTGGAACAGGCCGCCAGCCCGCCCCTGCTGGTGCGCAACCTGGGGCGCTGGCTGGTGATTGGCCGGGCCCTTGGCTACCTCGATCAACAGCTGCTCGGCGCCGGGCGCGGAGCTTTTCGCCAGCCGGTATTGCAGGCCCTGTTGCTGATGCCCACCCCGGACAGCGGCCGGCACGCGCTGCGGCGCCTGAATCTGGCGGCCGGCCAGCGCCTGAATATCCTCAAACCCGGGGCCCGATGGCTGAGCGAACACCTTGACCCGAGCCGAGACAAGGACAGTACCTGCCAGGCCCGAACCCGGCAGATGCTGGACGACTTCATCACCCTGCAAACCCGTTATGACGAAGATCACCGCACCGGCTATTTCAGTGCCTGGTACGAGGGCCGCTGGCAGTTGCTCTCGGGCAACTCCCCTGCCGCCCTGCGGCATTACGCCAAGGCCCTGGACGCGGCCCTGTATCGCGCCGGGCCCTTGCAGCTCGGCCTGCTGGAGGAAGCCCTGAGCCTGGCGGCGGCGCTGGAGGACAAGATCCTGCTCAAGCGCATGAAACATCAGGCCGTGGTGCTGGGACTGTTCAGCACCCAGGGCATGGAGCAGGGCCCGGTGATCAGTGACTGGGAAATCATTCAGTTGAAACAGGTCTTCGCACGGCTGTTCCCGCCGCAGGGTTTGTTCCCCCAGGCCGAGCGCCAGGAACTGCAGGTGGAGCGGCCCTTCCTGGCTTTCGACCCTGCCGAGATCGCCCGGATCAAGGTGGACCTGAAGCGCCCCGACCGGGTGATCACCGTGCATGCCCTGGACGGCCAGAAGCGTCGCTATCCGCAATTGCTGTGGTTCGCCTCCGAAGGTCAGGCCGATGCGGTGAGTGCGCTGTTGCAGGCCGGCGCCGACGTCAACCCGGGCGACGAGGCCGCTGGCTCGGCGCTGCTATGCGCCCTGCAATACGCCCACGATAGAAACCAGCGCGGCGCCCTCGACCTGCTCCTGGCCCGGCCTCATGCCGTCGCTACCCTCGACCGCCGCACCCACAGAAAACAACTGACGCCCCTGATACAGGCCATCGACATGGGGGATGCCGAACTGGCGGCCCGACTTCTGCAGATGGGCGCCTCGGCCGACGCGCGAGGGCTGTATCCGCTGCTGACCCCGCTGTATCACTGCCTCGGAAAGCTGTGCCAGGTGCAACGCCCGGACAAGACACTGGAGTTGGTACTCGAAAGGATCGGGCAACAGGACCCGGTCAGCCGCGAAGTCCTGCGCCGGACCCTGGGCAGCAGCGCCGGAACCTTCGGGCAACGGATGCCCATACCACCCGGGCACCCGCTGTATCAACAGGTGCTAGAAATGCTCCTGGAACTGCAGAGTGAACGCTGCGACCCCGGGCAACTGATGCATATCGCGCAACTGCTGCTGCATCACGGTGCCGACCCCAACGCTGTCCACGACTACCCCTGCGCCGGCCGGACCCCACTGATGCTGGCGGCCGAAGACGACCAGTTGGAGCTGTTCAAGGCCATGCTCGCGGCCGGCGGCGAGCCACAGCGCCAGGATCGCGAAGGCGCCGATTGCTGGCAAATCGCCCTGGCCCATGGCGCCCATCGGGTTCTGGCGTGGCTGCGCTCGATGCCGTCCTGAGAACCGTAGCCTGAAACTCCGGGACGGTTTGACAGCGTCCTGAGCAGTGTGGAATAGTTTTCCATAATAATGGAACACAGTTCCATTTTATCTCACTGATCGAAAAAGGCCCTGTCATTGTGAGCGACGTTCCCGCTGCAACCCTCCTGCCCCTGGATTGTGATTTGCTGGTGATCGGCTCCGGCGCCGCCGGCCTGGCCTGTGCGGTGACCGCCGCGTGGCATGGCCTGAAGGTGATAGTTGTGGAAAAGGATTCCACTTTTGGCGGTGCCAGCGCTTGGTCCGGCGGCTGGATGTGGGTGCCGGGCAATCCCCTGGCACGCCGCGCCGGCATCCATGAAAACCCGCAGCAACCGCGCACCTACCTCAAGCATGAGCTGGGGGAGCGCTACGATGCCGCACGCATCGACGCCTTTCTGGATAACGGGCCGCAGATGGTGGCCTTCTTCGAACAACACACGGCCCTGCAATTCGTCGACGGCAATGGCATCCCGGATATCCACGGCCAGGTGCCCGGGGCCGGGATCGAGGGCCATCAGGTGATCGCCGCGCCGTATGACGCCCGGGCCATCGGCCCACTGCTCAAACGGCTGCGCAAGACCCTGCGGGAAACCTCGTTCCTGGGCATGCCGATCATGGCCGGGGCCGACCTGGGGGCCTTTCTCAGCATGACCCGTTCCTTCAGGTCGCTGCTGCATGTGGCCGGGCGCTTTGCCCGCCACCTGCGGGACCTGGCGCTACACGGCCGGGCCATGCACCTGGTCAACGGCGTGGCGCTGATCGGCCGGCTGGGCAAGTCCGCCGAGGACCTGGGGGTCAACCTGCTGGAGTCCACACCGGCCCGCTCGCTGCTGCGCGATAGCCAGGGCGTGCAGGGCGCCCTGGTGGACACGCCTGAGGGGCCGCGGGAAATCCGCGCCCGGCGTGGAGTGCTGCTGGCCGCCGGCGGCTTCGCCAATGACCTGCCCCGCCGCCAGGCGTTGTTTCCCCGTGCCCCGGGGCCGGACGAGCACCTGGCCCTGCCGCCGCGCAGTTGCTGCGGCGACGGCATCCGCCTCGGCGAACAGGCCGGTGCCGTGCTGGCCACGGACCTTGCCAGCCCGGTGGCCTGGGCCCCCGTCTCTCGGGTGCGGCATGCCGACGGCAGCATCGGCCACTTTCCCCACATCATCGACCGGGCCAAACCCGGGCTGATCGGCGTGCTGGCCAACGGCAAGCGTTTCGTCAACGAGGCGGACGGCTACTACGACTACACCGCGGCCATGCTGGAGGCGGTTCCCGCGGGCGAGGAAGTGGCGTCCTGGCTGATCTGCGACCACCGCTTCCAGCGCCGTTACGGCCTGGGTTATGCCCGGCCCTTCCCCCTGCCGGTGGGGCCGCTGGTGCGCAGCGGCTACCTGGTACGGGCCGACTCCATCCAGGCCCTGGCCAGCCAGTGCGGCATCGACCCCCAGGGCCTTGCGGCCACGGTGCAGGCATTCAACCAGCATGCCCGCAACGGCCAGGACCCCGAGTTCGGCCGCGGCTCGACGCCCTACAATCGCAAGCAGGGCGACGCCCTGTATCCCGGGCCCAACCCCTGCGTGGCGCCCATCGAACAGGGGCCTTTCTACGCGGTGAAAGTGCTGCCCGGCAGCTTCGGCACCTTTGCCGGGCTCAAGACCAACGCCCAGGCCCAGGTGCTGGATTCGCACGGCACGGCGATCCCCGGGCTGTATGCCGCAGGCACCGACATGGCCAGCGTGATGGGCGGCTTCTATCCCTCCGGCGGTATCAACCTGGGGCCGGCCATGACCTTCGGCTACATCGCCGGGCGCCATGCGGCCGGGGTCAGTGACTACGAAGTGCCGCTGGATCCTGGTGCCGAGGCCACCCGCGGCTGAGCCGCCAGGACGGGTTCAGGGGCTCCGGCCATTGCCGGCGTCATCATTGACCAGCGGCGCCTGCAGCTGGCGTTCGAGCTGCTGGCCGAGGTAATACACCCCGGCCATGACCCCATGCTCGGGGTCATGCAACTGCCTGGCCCAGGCCTGATCGAAGGCCGCGCCCAGGTCCCGTCGGGTCTGGGCCTGCAGGCCTTCCCGGTCATGGTCCTGGACCAGCACCAGGACCCCGTGGCGGCAGCAGAGCATCGTTGGCCGCAAGGCATGTACCTCCCGCAAAGGCCGCGCCAGGCTCGACAGGTCGCCCTGGCGTTCCAGCAGTATAGGTGGCGCAAAGGCGGGCCCGATCGATTGCGAGCCGGGCTTTTTTCCTGCACCACGAAGAAACACTGCCACCGCCCACCGGCCCTCGGTATATTGCGCCCCGGCGCCTGCGCCACGGATCTGCCCCCTACAAGGAACCCCCATGCTCTACCGTATTGCCGCCGACAGCCTGGTGCTGTTTCACCTGTCCTTTATCGTCTTCGTGCTGCTGGGCGGCCTGCTGGTGCTGCGCCACCCGCGGCTGATGCTGCTGCACCTGCCCGCCGCGGCCTGGGGCGTGGCAGTGGAAGTGCTGCACCTGGAGTGCCCGCTGACCCGCTGGGAAAACCTGCTGCGCCACGCCGCCGGCCAGGACGGCTACGGCGCCGGCTTCATCGAGCATTACCTGATCCCGCTGATCTACCCCGCCGGGCTGACCCCGGGCATTCAGCTGTGGCTGGGCAGCCTGGTGCTGCTGATCAACCTCTGGGTCTACGGCTACCTGGCCCGACGCTGGCTGCGCAAGCGCCGCGCCTGAGCCTGCCGCCAGCCGGAACGGCGCACCGTTCCGGCCTTGCCTCCTCTGTTCGCCCCTCTACGAAACAGCCGAGACAGCAGCGCCGGCGCCTGAGGCAGGTGTTTCGCTATATACTTTTGTATATTGCGATTTCACACCCCCGAGATTTGCCCATGCACTGCCCCTCATCCACCCCGTTTTGCCCGCCCCCCGCAGGCGCTTGAGGCCGACTCGGCAGCGCCCCGGGTGCCAGCGCCAGCCCGCCAGGAACGCCGCTCGCGCCTGCGGCATCGGCAACTGATCCTCGATGCCGCCCGCAACGAGTTCGCCGCCAAGGGCTTCAGTGCCTGCCAGACCCTGGATATCGCGCTGCGCGCCGGGGTGCCCAAGGCCAACCTGTACTACTACTTCCACACCAAGGAAAACCTCTACGCCGAAGTCCTGCAGCCCCTGCTGGAACCCTTGCACCAGGCGTCGCGGCTGCTGCACCCGGAGGCCGATCCGGCGCAGGCGTTGCAGGCCTACATCGAGGCGCGGATGCAGATCGTCGAGGATTTCCCCCTGCGTTCGAAGATTCTCTGCAGCGAGTTGCTGCACGGCGCGCAGCAGTTGCCAGAGGCCTGGCGTGAAAGCCTGGAGGCGCAGAACCGCAGTGAAATCGCTTGCCTGCGCAATTGGGCCGAACGTGGCCTGATCCGCGCCATTGCCCCGGAGCACCTGCTGCTGTTCATAGGAGCGGCGACCCAGACCTACCCCACCCTGGGCTGGCAGATCGCCCTGATGAGCGGCGTAGCCCAGCCCTCCAGCAGGGACTTCCAGAGCGTCGCAGCCACCCTGACCCGCATGGTGCTGGCCGGGGCACTGCCGGCGCTGGCGAGCGCCCAGGGGCTGCCGGCCCGGGCCCTGGCGATCTAACCCGGTTCGAGTTCGCCCAGGCGTTCGCAAGCCAGGGTCAGGGCCTGCCAGGTCGGCTCGTCAGCGGGAATCAGGTGTTCGATGCGCAGCGACGCCACGGTTATGTCCTGGGGCATGCCGAAGGTGGTGAAGGTGGACAGAAAACGCAGCTCGCCCCCGGGCCCGCGCACCCGGGTCAGCAGCAACGGCTCGGCCGGGCTCGGGGTCGCCGGCGATTCTCCGGGGAATGGCAGGCCGGCCAACAGCGCCGCCAAGCCGGGGTCGCCCATGGCTTCCCGGGAGGCCCGCTGCCAGGCCACCTGGCGCACCTCCTCGGCATTGATCAGGCAGTCACCGAAACCACCGGGCTCCAGCAGGGCCGTCAACAGGTTGAAGCCCTGTTCCATGGCGTGTTGCGACAACCCCAGCAGTTGGAACAGCGCCGCGGTAGCCTGATTGGCCGCCAGCACTTGCCAGCCACTGTCGATGACGATCGCTGGCGCCGGGTTGTTGGCCTTGAGCAGGTGCATCAGCGCTGCGCGCACCGGCGCCAGGCCGGGGTCGGCCAGGGGCAAGGCGGCGTAGCGCGGCGCATAGCCCGCGGCGAGGAACACCCGGTTGCGCTGGGGCAAGGGGGTGTCCAGGGTGGTCAGCAGTGCATCCAGCAAGGCCGGGCTGGGCTGGGCGCGACCGGTCTCGACGCAGCTCAGGTGGCGTTGGGAAATCCCCGCCTGCAACGCCAGGTCCAACTGGCTCAAGCGCGCCTGGCGCCGTAACTGGCGCAACTGTGCGCCCATCGGCAAGGGCCCGGCGCGGGGAGCTTCAAGGGTGCAGGGCATGGCGGCGCGACCGCTGTCGGGCACAGGCATCCCGGCTCAGCCCACACGCTTGCAGAAGATCAGCTCGGGGTCCTGCTCGTCGAGGTTCTCGATCACCCCACTGGGCTGGAAACCGGCCTTGGCAATCAGGCCCCGGGCCGCCAGGTTCGACTGGTTGGTGGAGATGAACAGCCGGGGCGTGCGACAGGCCTGCTCGGCGGCGCCGAGCAAGCGCCGGGCCACGCCCTGGCGTTGCTGCCCCGGAGCCACCACCACCAGGGACACGAAGCCATGGTCGAAGAAGTCATGGTTCAGCAGCAGGTAGCCGGCGACCCGGCCGGCCGCCACCTCCACCCAACCCTGGCCACGGCCCACCGCCACGCGTACGGCATCGCCCCGGCTGGCGTGGGCCTGGGCATAGGTGTCGCACTCGAGCATGGCCGGCACATCATCGGGCCCGGCCACGCGGATCACCCGGCCTGCGCCGGGAGCCTGCTGGTTGGAAGTCATCGCTGTTCAATCCTTGAAAGTGAAAGTCGCACCGCCCCAGCTGACAGCCTGAAGCGCCCCGCTGTCTATGACCTGGGGGGTCATTGAGTGACAACAGGCTTGCCACTTAGCCTGTTCGCTCCCGCTTGTTCAAGGATTTTCACCGTGAAAAACACACTCTGGCGACTCTGCATCGGGCTGTTCGCCGGCCATGAGCTGGATGCCGTGGCGCAGCGTGAATGGCGCCTGCTGTATGGCCTGCGCGACCTTGACCCCATGCTCGGGCAGCACCTGTTCATTGCCCTGCACGTCCCCCTGTGTGCCGGGCTGGCCCAGCTGTGCGGCCATCGGCGCCGTCGCGTGCGCGAGCTTGCCCGCCAGTGGCTGGCGGCGCTCGCCCTGGTGCATGCCGGGTTGCATCAACGCCTGCGCGACGACCCGCTGTACCTGTTCGACTCCCTGCTGTCGCAAAGCCTGATCTTTGGCTGTGGCGCAGCCGGCCTGCTGTATCTGCTGCTGGGCCTGGCCACCCGCAACCGCCGCGCCGTACACCCTGCCCATCCCTGATCGAGGACTGCGCCATGCGCCACCCTTACCCCGCCCTGCTGGCTCTACTGGGCTTCAGTGCCTACACCCTGTACTGCCTGTTCCAGGCCGAACAGTCGCTGCTGCAATTCGGCCTGCAACTGCTGTCGCGCCCGGACACCGCACAAGTGGTGATCGACCTGTACCTGATGGCGCTGCTGGCGGCTGCGTGGATGCTGGGAGACGCCCGCGCCCGTGGGCGCTCCTGGCGTTCGGTGCTGCCCTATCTGCTGCTGACGGCGGTCTTCGTCTCCATCGGGCCCTTGCTGTACCTGGTGGTTCGCGACCTGCGCCCGCCCCGGCAGCCACTGGCCGGCGGCGCTTGAGCGCGGGCTTCAGATCAGGCGCTGAATCTCCTTGTGGCGCCACACCAGCTTGAAGTAGCAGACCTGCAGCACCAGCATGGTCAGGTAGGCCACCGGGAACGCCATCCACACCCCTTGCAGGCCGAAATGCGCGTCCAGCACATAGGCCGCCGGCACCTGCACCCCGAGGATGCAGAAGATCGAGATCGCCACCGGCACCAGCACCGTGCCGCTGGCGCGCATGATGCCGCCGACCACCGCCTGGAAACCGAACACCAGGATGCTCCAGAGCATGATGTGCAGCAGGTGCTGGGCCTGTACCAGGGCTGCCGGGTCGATGATGAACAGGCCCAGCAGCCAGTGGGAAATCAGGTAGCCGAGCAGCACCAGGGCGCCGGTGAGGCACAGGTTGATCGCAAGCCCGGTACGCAGGATCGGGGTGATGCGCTCCAGGCGCCCGGCGCCGATGGCCTGGGCGCCGAGGATCGAGGCGGTGATAGCGATCGACAGCGCCGGGAACTGCACGTAGTTGACGATCTGGGTCACCGCGCCATAGGCCGCCGTGGCCTGGGAACCGTGGCGGTTGACCAGGGCCAGGATCACCAGTTCGGAAAGCGAGATGACCACCATCTGCACCCCGGTGGGCAGGCCGATGCGCAGCACCTTGCCGAGAATCGCCCGGTTCAGCCGCAGCGCCGCTAACAGCGCCCGGTCCGGGGCCAGGGGGTGGTCGCGGCCACTCAGGCGCCAGACCAGAAACCCCATGGCCAGGATATTTCCCGCCAGCCCGGCGAAGGCCGCACTCTGGATACCCATGGGCGGCAGGCCCAGCCAGCCACGGATCAACGCCGGGGTCAGCAGCAGCCCCGCCAGGGTCGAGACCATCAAGGCCAGCAGGGGCGACAGGGTATCGCTGACACCCCGCAGCAACTGGGTGTAGAGCACGAACACCAGCAGCAGCGGCATGATCAGCATCATCACCCGGGCATAGCCCACTGCGTCGTCCAGTACATCCGCCGGTGTGCCCAGGCCCTGCAGGGCCGGGCGGGCGAACAGCATGCCCAGCACCGCCCCCAGCAGGCCGATCAAGGCCCCCAGCATCAGGGTACTGCCGGCCACCGACTTCACCGCATCCAGCTCCCGGGCACCCCAGGCCTGGCCGATCAGCACCGAGGCGCCGGCCCCCAGGCCGATCACCAGGGCAATGAAGAAGAACACGATGGGGAACATCCCCGACACCGCCGCCAACGCCTGGGTGCCCAGCAACTGGCCAATGTAGATACCGTTGAGGGTGCCGGAAAACGACTGCAGGAAATTCGACAGCACCATGGGCAGCAGGAAGACCAGGTACACCTGCCAGAGGGGGCGCTGAGGGGAAATGGACATGAAACAGGCAACCTCGGATCAAGAGGACGAAGGGCCGCGAAGAAGCCCCGTGGCACGGGGCTCGCGTCGGACCTGAAACATGTAGCAACCCAGGCCGCGCACGGCGTTCCGACAGCGCGGCCCGGGGTTTATATCAGTGGTTGACGTCGACCACCACCCGCCCGCGAACCTTGCCTTCAAGCAACTCGTGGGCGACGGTCAGGGCCTCTTCCAGGCCCACTTCGCGGGTGATCCGCTGCAGGTGCTGCTGGTCCACCTCGGCGGCCAGGCGTTCCCAGGCATGCACCCGCTCGTGATAGGGACGGGTCACGCTGTTGATCCCCAAGAGGCTCACCCCACGCAGGATGAAGGGCGCCACCGAGGCCGGGAAATCCATGCCCTGGGCCAACCCGCAGGCGGCCACCAGGCCATCGGCGGCGGTGCCGGCACAGACGTTGGCCAGCGTATGGCTGCCCACCGAGTCGATGGCCGCCGCCCAGCGTTCCTTGGCCAGCGGACGCCCCGGCTGGGACAGCTCGGCGCGCTCGATGATGCGGCTGGCGCCCAGCGCCTTGAGGTAGTCGGCCTCCTCCGGACGCCCGGTGGCGGCGATCACCGAGTAGCCCAGGCGCGACAGCAGGCTGATGGCAAAACTGCCGACCCCGCCGCTGGCACCGGTGACCAGCACCTCGCCGTGTTCGGGGGTCAGGCCGCTGCGCTCCAGGGCGATCAGGCAGAGCATGGCGGTGTAGCCGGCGGTGCCGATGGCCATGGCCTGGCGCGCGCTGAAGGCTTCAGGCAGGTGGATCAGCCAGTCGCCCTGCAACCGGGCCTTCTGCGCCAGCCCGCCCCAGTGGCTCTCGCCCACGCCCCAGCCATTGAGCAGCACCTGTTCACCCGGGCGAAAGCGCGGATGGCTGCTGGCTTCGACGGTGCCTGCCAAGTCGATACCGGGGACCATGGGAAACTGCCGCACCACCGGGCTCTTGCCGGTGATTGCCAGGCCGTCCTTGTAGTTCAGGGTGCTGTAGGCCACCCGCACCGTGACATCGCCCTCAGGCAGTTGCGCCTCCTCCAGCTCGCGCAGATGGGCGCGATAACCTGCAGTGTCTTTGTCGATCACAATGGCCTTGAACATCATGGACTCCTGTTGGCAAGGGAGGCTGCAGCGCTGGCTGCAACGGCGTAGAGCGCGAACGCGCCATCCTACGCAAGCCTCCGCAAGGCGTCCATGAGCCTCCCCTCCCCACTCGCGACGCTCGAAACAGCCCACTGCCCACGCCGGCGTCGCGTATCGCAGTACAGCCCAGCGCGCCCGGCCTGCCGGAACCGGGGCGTGGAGTAGCCCGGGCGTGGCAGAACCTGGCCCCAGAGCGCTACCATGCGGCGGCATCTGCCCCCTGACCGAACGGATTTCCGACCTTGTCCCATCTCCTGGAAAAAGCCGCCGCGCGCGGCGACCTTGCTGCTCTCGAGCGCCTGCTGGATGCGGGTGCGGACCTTGAATGGCAGCACAAGGGCACCGGCCGCACGGCCTTGCTGGCCGCCACTATCGCCGGGCACCAGCCGGCCGTGGCGCTGCTGCTGGCGCGCGGCGCGAATGTCCTGCAGCCGTGCAAGGCCCTGGGCTACAGCCCCCTGGCCTGGGCCGCCAGCCACGGCGACACCGCCCTGGCCGAGTTGCTGATCGCCCATGGCGCAGCGCTCGAACAGGCCAGCCCCGAACTGCAACGCACCGCCCTGATGAACGCCGCCCAGGCTGGCCACGAGGCAATGGTGGCCTTGCTGCTCGAGGCCGGCGCCAACCCCTCGCCCGTGGATTTCCAGCAACGCAACGCCTGGTCCCTGGCCGAAGAAAATGGCCATGCCCAGGTCATGCAACAGCTGGAGCAGGCCGGTACCGGGGCACCGCCAGCGCCTGCACCGGCCCCTTCCCTGCCCTGGCCGCCGCTGGTGCCTGGCACTGACAGCAGCGCAGATCCGGTCACCCAGGTGCGGGCCTATACCCTGGCTTTGTACTCTTGGGAACAGCGCGGCAACGCCCTGGGCCACGACGCGCTCGACGCCGCCTTCTGGGGCGAACCGCAACAGTTGCTCGAACGTTTTTGTACCCTGCGACCGCGGGCCTATCCGCGAGCCTCCTATGGTTACCCCACGACCCACGCCGAGGCCGACGAGCTACTGGGCTGCCAGTTGCTCAAGCCCGCCCAGGCCGAAGTGCTGGTGCGCGACCCGGCGTCCCGGGCCCTTTGCTACGAGCATCGCTTTGTGGTCAAGCGGGTTGCCGGCCAATGGCGCATCGACAGCGTCAAGCGCCGCCTGGCCGGCACCCAGAAATGGGCAAACGCCATTCTCTAGCGGGGGCAACGGGCAAGAGCGAACGGGCGCAGCCTGCTCGACGTGCGGCACGGTTCGAGCTCGTCGCCCTTGGCGTGCAGTTACCCGCCATCACCACCGCTGTCGAGATTCGCGTTGAAACACGTGCCGACAAGCCCCTGGCCCGGCAGCAGGCGGCCGCCAGCCAGCAGCAATTGCTGGTTGGCAGGCGGGCTGCTGCCCGTGGTTAAATGCCGCCCCGAAAAAATGACCGGCCCCGCTGATGACCCCTCTCGCCCTCGCCACCCTCAACCAGCACCTGTTGACCGCCCTGGCCGCCGCGCCCGGCGAAACCCGGCGCCTGTTCCATGGCCGCGGCCGCTGCTGGCCGGGGCTGGAACAGCTGACCGTGGACTGGCTGCAGGGGGTAGTGCTGGTGTCCTTGTTCAAGGAACCCGAAGCCGGGCAACTCGAAGCCCTGCAGCAGTTGCTGGCGGACCTGGGCTCGACCCCGCAATGGGAGGCCAGCGGCGCCCGCAGCCTGATGCTGCAACACCGCTACCTGCCCGACAGCCGTGGCGAGTGGCTGCTGGGCGAGGCCATCGACAGTTGCACCATTACCGAGGAAGGCCTGCGCTACCAGGTGGACCTGGGCAGCAAGCAGAACAACGGGCTGTTCCTCGACATGCGCTACGGGCGCAACTGGGTGCGGGCCAATGCCCGGGGCAAGAATGTCCTGAACCTGTTTGCCTATACCTGCGGCTTCTCGGTGGCGGCGATTGCCGGCGGCGCCGAGCGGGTGGTCAACCTCGACATGTCCCGGGCGGCCTTGAGCCGCGGCCGCGACAACCACCGGCTCAACGGCCACGACACCAGCCGGGTGAGCTTCCTCGGCCATGACCTGTTCAAGTCCTGGAGCAAGGTCAAGCAGGGCGGGCCCTATGACCTGGTGATCATCGACCCGCCGTCGTTCCAGAAAGGCAGCTTTGTCCTCGGCAAGGACTATGCGCGGGTGCTGCGGCGTCTGCCGGAGTTGCTCACGGCCGATGGTTGCGTCCTGGCGTGCATGAATGATCCGGCGTTTAGCGTGGATTTTCTTCTGGAGGGGATGGCCGAAGCGGCGCCGGGGTTGCGCTTTGAACAGCGGCTGGAGAACCCGCCGGAGTTTCCGGATGCGGATCCGCAGTGCGGGCTCAAGGCACTGGTATTTCGGCATGGGGCATAGGCCTTGATCCTGGCTGGATAGCCGTTGCTGCAGCAACGGGCATCCAGCCAGGCCCTTACAACTCCATCCGATACTCGATCACCCCCGGCTTGTGCGCCAGCCAGTCATACAACCGTTGCGCCCGCTTGTTGCTCTCCTGGGTATGCCAGTACAAACGAGCGCACTGGTGTTGCCGGGCAAAGGCCTGCACCCACTCGATCAACAGTTTCCCCGCCCCGCTGCCGCGAATCGACGGGGCCACGTACAGGTCTTCCAGATAGCAGAAGTCGCCGACGGCCCAGGTCGAACGGTGCAACACCAGGTTGACGAAGCCGATGACTTCATCGTCCTGCACCGCCACCGCCGAATACATCGGTTCCCGCGAATCGAGGAAACGCTCGAACGTGCGGCGACTGACCTCTTCGCTCAGCGTCACCTGATAGAAATCCTGATAGGCCAGCCACAGCGGCAGCCATTGCTGGTAATCCCCAGGCTGAATCGCCCGTACCGTCACCGCAGGTTGTTGATCGCTCATTGCGCGCTCCTCTTGATCATCCACACCGGGATCAGCCCCGGTTATTGAAGAGTGCGCAGGTTAGTGCGTGAGTGGCGGACTTTATCAGGCCAATTCTGCCATCTGTAACAGACCACTTTGCCCAAACCCTCACAGCCCGGGCTGCTGATGGGTCACGCAGTGAATGCCGCCGCCCCCTGCGGCGATAGCGTCGATATCCAGCTGGATCACCTGCCGTCCGGGGTACAGGCTGGCGAGCAGGCTGTGGGCCTTGGCGTCGGCCTGCCGGTCACCGAACTGCGGTGAGATCACCGCCCCATTGATCACGAAATAGTTGATATAGCCGGCGGCGAAGTCCGGGTTGCCCCGGCTGAAGCGGTTCTGCCGGGGATTCATCGGCGGCGACAGGGTATGCACCTGCAGCTTGCGACCATCGGCGTCACTGGCGGCTCGCAGGATCTCCAGGTGCTCGAGGGTTACCGAGTGGTCATAGGAGTCGGGATCGTTGTCGAGGTTGGCCACCACCACCCCCGGCCTGACGAAACGCGCATAGAAGTCGACATGGGCATCGGTGATGTCCCGGCCCTTGATCCCCGGTAGCCAGATAATCTTGCGCAGGCCGAGGCAAGCCTTGAGTTCCTCTTCGACCTCGGCCTGGCTCCAGCCCGGGTTGCGGTTGCCGTTGATCCAGCTGCTTTGGGTCATGATCCCGGTGCCGTGGCCGTCCACCTCGATGCCGCCGCCCTCGCCCACCAGTTCGCTGCGCAGATAACGGGCGCCTGCAGCGTCGGCCATCTGCCGCGCCAGCCGGGCGTCCCTGGCGTGGCGCTGTTTGTTGCCCCAGCCATTGAAGTTGAAGTCCACCGCGCCCAATCCGCCTTCCCCATCGACGACAAAGTTGGCACCGATGTCGCGCATCCAGATGTCGTCCAGTTCGGTGCTGACAAAAGTGATGTTGTGCGAGCCGCACAGCTGCTCGGCCAGGCCGCGCTCCTCTGCCCGGCAGAACAGGGTCAGGGGTTGATAGGCGGCAATTGCCCGGGCGATCCGCCCCTGGGCCTGTTGCACGTCGCCGGTAAAGTCTTCCCAGATGGCCTCCTGGGCACCAAAGGCCATGAAGGCCCGCTGCTGGTGGTCGCCTTCATCGGGCAGGTACCAGTGGCCCTGCTCCCCGGCCCGGGCACTGCGCGATCCCAGGCCGAGGGCCGGCATGGCGGCGACAGCGGCCAGCAACGAGGCCTGTTTGATCAGTTGACGTCGGGTGGGCATTGGACGGTTCTCTTGTCGAAGGTATTGCATGAAAAGGTTCGGGGGTGCGGCGCGGGCCCTCGCCGACACGCCGGCTCCTACCCGGGAGTGTAGGAGCCGGTTTGCCGGCGAACCGCATGGCGCCCGGTCAGTGGCGGGCAGCGGTGGCCGTCTTGAACTGGGTCCAGGTGCGCATTCGAGCCCGCATATCGGCCTGGGGAATGTCGCGGCCGGGAATCAAGCGTTCGAAGGTGGCGGCATCCGGGTAGATATCCGGGTTGTTGCCCATCTGCGGGTCGACACTTGGCCGCGCCCGGGCATTGGCCGTGGGGTAGCCGGTGAAGTTACTGATGGCCGCCATGTTCTCTGGTCGGGTCACGAAGTTGATGAAGGCATAGGCGTATTCCGGGTGCCGCGCATCCTTGGGGATCGCCATGGTGTCCATCCACACCGTGGTGCCTTCCCGGGGAATGCGGTACTGGAACTCGACCGCTTTGCCTGCGGCGTCGGCGGCGCGCTGGGCCTGGGTCATGTCACCGCTGTAGCCCAGGGACAGGCACAGGTTGCCATTGACCAGGTCGGTCACCGGCTGCGACTGGAACTTGCGGATATAGGGCCGCAGCTTGCCCAGCAGCTCGCCGGCGGCCCGCAGATCCTCGGGCCGGGCGCTGCGCGGGTCGCGCCCCAGGTAGTGGAGCGCCACCGCCAGCACCTCATCCGGCGAGTCGATCAGGGAAATTCCGCAATCGGCGAAGCGCGCCGCCAGCTCCGGCTTGAACAGCAGGTCCAGGCTGTTGACCGGGGCGTCGGGCAGGCGCTCGGCAATCTGCCGGGCGTTGTAGGTCAGGCCGATGGTGCCCCAGGTGTAGGGCACCGTGGCCTGGCGGGCCCCGGGGTACTGGGCGCGCAGCTTCTGCAGGCCGGGCTCGATGTCGTCCTGGCCGGTCAGCCGGGCCGGATCCAGGGTCTGCAGGCTGCCGGCGCGCATCAGGCGCTCGGCCACGGTGTCACCGGGAAAGATCAGGTCGTAGCCGCTGCCGCCGGTCATCAGCTTGGCTTCCAGCACTTCGCTGCCCTCCATCACGTCGTAGATCACCCTGATCCCGGTTTCGGCGGTGAAGCGCGCCAGGGTATCGGCGGCGAAGTAGTCGGCCCAGTTGTACAGGCGCAGGGTCTTGTCCTCGGGTTCGGCCTGGGCCTGGAGCGCTACCAGGGTCAGGGCCAGCATGCCCGCGCAGCGGCGTTTCCAGCGTTTGCCTGTGATCTGCATGTCATGCCTCCCGGGGGTTCCAGCGTGGGTGAAGGTGGTGGCCGTCCAGGCTCAGCAGCGGCCCGTACATCTCCGGGCGACGGTCGCGGAAGATGCCCCAGGTGCGACGCTCCTCGGCCATGGCGGCCAGGTCCAGGCGCTGCAGCAAGACCCCTGTGCTGTCACGATCGGCCTCGGCCAGCAGCCGGCCCTTGTGGTCGCAGATGAACGATGAGCCGTAGAAATCCATGTGCAACGCCGGGTCACCGGTAGCCACTTCACGGCCGACCCGGTTGGCCGCCACTACCGGCAGCAGGTTGGCCGCCGCGTGCCCGCGCATGGTCATCTGCCAGTGATCCCGGGAATCCAGCCCGGCGCTGCCCGGTTCGCTGCCGATGGCGGTGGGAAACAGCAAGACCTCGGCGCCTTGCAGCGCCAGGCACCGGGCGGTCTCGGGGAACCACTGGTCCCAGCAGATGCCGATGCCCAGGCGGCCGAAAGCGCTGTCCCAGACCTTGAAACCGGTATCGCCGGGGCTGAAGTACTCCTTCTCCTGATAACCCACGGCGTTGGGAATGTGGGTCTTGCGGTACACCCCCAGCAAGCGGCCGTCGGCATCGGCGACGCTCAGGGAATTGAAATAGGCCGTACCGGCCCTTTCGAACCAGCTCAGGGGCAGCACCACACCCAGCTCCCGGGCCAGGGCGGCGAAACGCTGGAGCACCCGGCTCGCGGGGTACTCCTCGGCCAGGGCCAGGTGCCGGTGCTGCTGTTCGATGCAGAAGTACGGGGTGGCGAACAGCTCTTGCAGGAGGATCACCTGGGCGCCCCGGGCTGCCGCTTCGCGCACCAGCTGTTCGGCGCGCTCGAGGTTGCCCGGCAGGTCCCAGGTGCAGGGCATCTGGGTGGTCGCGACGGTCAATGGGTTCATGCCTGGGCCCTCGTTGGCCATTGGGGTTGCTGCTGGGTGATGCAATGCACGCCACCGCCGCCGTGGGCCAGATGGTTGATCCGCACCGGCACCACCTGCCGGTCAGGGAACGCCCGGGCCAGCACCTGGGCCGCTTGCTGGTCGGCGGCGATGCCGTAGGCCGGCATGATCACCGCGCCATTGGCCAGGTAGAAGTTGGTGTAGGAGGCGCAGAACACCTCGGCCCGGTGGTCCACCGCGGCGCTGGCCTCGAACAGCTCGATCAGCTCGAAGGCGCGCCCGCGGGCATCCCGCGCCAGCTCCAGGGCACGACGGTTCTCGCGCACCACTTCGGCGTACACCGAGCCCCGGTCATGGGTGGCATCCACCAGCAGCACCCCGGGGCGGGCAAAGGCGCAGATCCCGTCGACATGGCCGTCGGTCATGTCCCCGGTCACGTGGTCCGGGTCCCCCGGCAGCCAGATGATCTTCTGCACACCCAGCAGGCGCTGGAAGATCGCCTCGACCTCGGCCTTGCCCAGGCCCGGATTGCGGTTGGGGTTGAGCAGCACCGATTCGGTGGTGATCAGGGTGCCCTCGCCGTCCACATGGATGGCCCCGCCTTCGTTGGCCAGGGGCGTGCCGAAGCAAGGCAGCCCCAACTGGTCCAGCAGGCGCCGGGCCAGGCTGCGGTCCAGGCTGTGCTCGGACTTGCCGCCCCAGGCGTTGAAGCGCCAACTGACCCCGGCCAGCCCCAGCTGCGGATGGCAGATGAAACTCGGGCCGGAATCCCGGCACCAGCTGTCGTCCACCGCCTGGGGGACCAGCTCGACATTGGCGCCACACAGGCGTCGGGCACTGTCCAGGGCAGCGGGATCGACCACCAGTTTCACCGGTTCGAAACCGGCGATGGCATTGGCCACCCGGGCGAAGTCTGCCTGCACCTCGGCCAGGGTCACGCCCCATACCGATTCCCACAACCCCCGGTTGTGGGGCCAGACCATCCAGGTCGCCGCGTGGGGCGCCCACTCGGCGGGCATCCGCCAGCCACTGTCCTGCCTGTCATTGCCTTGCATGGGCCCTGCACCTCTCAAGTAAGGTTTTGTTATCAATCAACCAACAAGGTTGAAACACAGCGCCCATGCTATGGCTTTGAAAAACCGCCAACAAACGATAGATTTAGCGCACATCTGATTAGCCAGGCTTATCAATCATGCTCAAACACTGGCCACCCCTGAATGCCCTGCGAGGCTTCGAAGCCGCCGCGCGCCTGGGCAGTTTTCACCAGGCGGCGCAGGAACTGCACCTCACCCAATCGGCCATCAGCCAGCAGATCCGCAGCCTGGAAACCTTCCTCGAACAGCCGCTGTTCCATCGCAGCGGCCGCAGCGTGACCCTCACCGACGCAGGGCACGACCTGCGCAGTACCACCCAGTCGCTATTGCAACAACTGGCGGTGGGCATCCGCCGCCTGGAGCAGTACCGCAAGCCCAACCAGCTGGTGGTCAATACCAGCCCGGCCTTTGCCCGCCACTGGCTGCTGCCGCGGCTGGGGGAATTCCATCGCCTGCACCCGGAGGTGGACCTGTGGCTGTTCACCAGCTTCGAGCCACCGGACATGAGCACCCAGACCATCGACCTGACCTTGCGCGACGACCTCAGCGCCCAGGCCGAATGCAGCTACCTGGAGCTGTACAGCGACCGCCTCTACCCTGCCTGCCACCCCAGCGTGCTGGCGCAACCCGAAGCACTGCGCACCACCTTGCATGGCGAGCGGGAAATGGACTGGAGCCACTGGCTGGTGGAAGGCGGCAGCGACATTGGTCAACGCAGCAACGGCCTGAACTTTTCCGACCCGGGCCTGCTGCTGGACGCCGCCTGCGCCGGCCACGGCATTGCCCTGGTCAGCCAGCTTCTGAGCCAGCAGGCCCGGAGCCAGGGCTTGCTGAGCCCTTTGTGCGAACAGAGCGTGCGCGGCCCGACCTGGGCCTGGCTGATTCACCGCGACAGTGAAAGCAGCCCGCTGACCCGCAGTTTCTCGCAGTGGCTACAGGCTGCGCTGCAGGGTTCGGCCGAAGCTTGAGGCGCCCGCCCGGCAAGGACTGGAGCGATGCAAAACCGCTTTCCATTCCTGCCCCTAACCCCACGCGTGGCGGCGACTTAAGCTGGCGCCAGTGCAATCCGCACTGCCTTCCAGGAGCCGCCCGTGCCCCCGATCCACGACATCAACTGGCCGCTGTGGCTGTCCACCATGCTGCCCATGGCCCTGAGCGCCGGCCCCGGCAATCTGATGGTGGCCAGCTCCGGCGCCCGCAGCGGCGTGCGGCGTTCCCTGCGCTTCATCTGCGGGCTGGACCTGACCTACCTGCTCCTGGCGCTACTGGTGGGGCTGGGGCTGTATCACAGCCTGGCGGCGTACCCAGGGTTGCTCTGGGGGCTACGGATAGCGGGCAGCCTGTACATTTTCTGGCTGGGCCTGCGCCTGCTGCTGCGGCCGTTGCGCAAGCCTGGCGAGCAGAGTGAAGCCCTGCAGTTTCGTGATGGCGTGATGCTGCAACTGGGCAATGTGCAGGGTCTGGTGATGCTGCTGGTCATGTTCTCCACCTTCAGCCCGGGCGCCGATGCGGGCACTGCCGTGGTGCTGGCGCTCAGCGCCGCGCTGATCGCGGTGAACCTGTTCGGCCACCTGCTGTGGGCCAGCCTGGGCTCAAGCCTGCAGCGGCTGATGCGCGACCGCCCGCGCCTGCTGCTGGCGCAGAATGCGCTGTTCGGCTTGCTGCTGATGGCGGTGGCCGGGTGGCTATTGCTGCGTGGCGCCTAGCGCGTCAGCCGGCCTTGCCCTCACCCTGCAAGCCCTGGCGCGCCAGCAGATCGCAGAGAAATTCCGCCACCCGCTCGACCCGCTCCAGGCCCTGGGTCGCCAGGTTGCGCAGCAGCCAGATATCCGCGCGGTGAGCCGGAGCCTGGGGCAACACCCGGTGCAGGCCCAGGGGTTCTGCGATATAGGCCGGCAAGGCGGCAATCCCCAGGCCCGCCTGCACCGCCTTGAGCTGCGCCTCCAGGTTGCCGGTGCGCATCCACAACGGCTGATTACCGCTGAGCTGGTCCAGCCAGCGGGCCAGGGGCATATGGGCCAGGGTCTGGTTCCAGCCGATCAGCGAATGCTGGCGCAGCTGCGAAGGCTTCTCGGGGCAGCCATGGGCTGCGGCATAACCTGGGGAACAGAACAGCGCCTGGGTCAACTCGCCGACCCGGCGCAGGGTGAAGTTGCCGGCTTCCGGCCGTTGCAGGCGCAGCAGCAGGTCGCTGTGGCTCTGGGTGAGCTTGACCGAGCGCGCCGCATTGACGAAATCGAAGCTGATCTGCGGGTGCTGCAAGCGAAACTGCGCCAGTGCGGGAATGATCAGGTGGCTGCCCATCAACTCCGGGCATTCGATGCGCACCACCCCGGCCATGCGCGCGCCTGGCCGGGACAACTGACGTTCCATCAGGCGCAAGCGCTCCTCGATCTCCAGGGCCATGGGCAGCAGGGCCTGGCCGGCTTCGGTGAGGAAATAGCCCTGGGTGGTCTTGAGGAACAGCACGCTGCTCAAGGCCTGCTCCAGCACCAGGATCTTGCGCGAGACCGTCGAGGCCGACACTTTCAGCGCCTGCCCGGCGTCGGTGATGTTGCTGGCATTGGCGACGGCAATGAAAAACCGCAGATCGTCCCAGTTCACGCTTACCTGCCCTATCCCTGAAAACCCAGGCCCGGGATCTTATGCGAAATAAGCAGCGCAGCGGTCAGACTTTTCTCCTGTAAAGTGCCCAAAATCTTTCCTGCCCACGGATCGGGAGCCCCCATGATGGAACTGCACACCCCTCGCCTGAACCTGCGCCCCCTGAACGCCCATGACTGGGAGCTGTTCCTGGCCCTGCACAGCGACCCGGAAAACCTGCGCTATGTCTGCGATCCGCTCTCCCGGATGCAGATCGAGGAGCGTTTCACCTCGCGCCTGCCCCATTGGGACATGGATTGCGACCACTGGCTGTGCCTGGTGATCCGCGATCGCCACAGCGGCGAGGAGCTGGGCTTCACCGGCCTGCGAGTCAGCGACCGCTCCAGCGCCGAAGCCGAGGTCGGCTACCTGCTGGCCCCCGGTCATCAAGGCAAGGGCCTGGCCACGGAATCCCTGCGCACGCTGATGCAGTACGCCCGCCACAGCCTGGGCATCAAGCGCCTGGTGGCCACGGTCACCGACGGCAATGCAGCGTCCTGCCAGGTTCTGGAGCGATGCGGTTTCGTCTTCCAGCAACGTGACGAAGGGGCCTTCCGCAGGGGTGGCGAAGACTTCGACGACCTGATTTTCAGCTGCCCCCTGACGGCCTGAGTGCGGGTTTGCGCGACCCCGCCTACGCCTGCCTGGCGTGGGTTTTTCTTGACAGCGAAAATTCCCAACGGCTATTGTCTGACAACCTGACTACCAAGGTTTTACCCACCCATGCTTGAACTCCAGCGACCCGACTCTCTCGTTGTGCGCGTGGTCAATGCGATCCGCACCGAGATCGACTCCGGCCGCCTGGCCCCCGAATCGCGCCTGCCGACCGAGCAGCAACTGGCCGAGCAGTTGAACGTCAGCCGCTCGGTGATTCGCGAGGCCATCGCCCAGCTCAAGGCCGACGGCGTACTGATCGCCCGGCGTGGCCTGGGTTCGTACATTTCCAAGACCCCCGCCGGCACCGTGTTCCGTTTCCCCCAGGGCGATGGCCGCCTGCCGGACCTGGCGCAGATGTTCGAGATGCGTTTGTGGATCGAAACCCAGGCCGCGTCGATCGCCGCCCAGCGCCGCGACGCCGCCGACCTGCAACGGATGCAGGGCGCGTTGCAGGAAATGCACGACAAGCGCAGTGATTACGAAGCCGCGGGGCTGGCCGACGTGGAGTTCCACCGGGCCATCGCCGAGGCCAGCAAGAACGACTATTTCGTGGCCTTCCATGATTTTCTGCGCAGCCAGCTGACCAGCGCCCGCAAGGCCGCCTGGGAGAACTCGGCGCTGCGCATGGTGGGCGGTTCCGCCGATGCCACCCAGGAACACCAGGCGCTGTACCAGGCGATTGCCGCTGGCGACCGCCAGGCCGCCGCCGGTTGCGCCGACGCCCACTTGCGGGCTTCGGCCAAGCGCCTGGGCCTGGAGCTGCCGACTATCGATTGACCCCAGCTTCACGCTTCGAGCCGCATGCCACGGCCTGCGGTTTTTTGTCGGATTAGTTAGTCTGACAACCTGATAACCAGACCGAAACGCATTGGATCCAAGGTACCTAAGAACAATGATTTATGACTTTTGCATCATCGGCGGCGGCATCGTCGGCCTGGCTACGGCGATGGAGATCCTCAAGCGCCAGCCCGGCGCTTCGCTGGTCATCCTGGAAAAGGAAAACGTCCTGGCCAAGCACCAGACCGGGCACAACAGCGGGGTGATCCACGCCGGCATCTACTACGCTCCGGGCAGCCTCAAGGCCGACCTGTGCAAGCGTGGCGCCGAGGCCACCAAGCAGTTCTGCAGCGAGCACGGGATCAAGTTCGAGGTCTGCGGCAAGGTGCTGGTGGCGTCCAACGCCCTGGAAGTGCAGCGCATGGAGGCCCTGTACCAGCGCTCGCAACAGAACGGCCTGAAGGTGGAGCGCCTGGACGCCGAGCAACTGCGCCTGCGCGAACCGAATATCGTCGGCCTTGGCGGGCTGTTCCTCGACGCCACCGGCATCGTCGACTACCGCGAAGTCTGCGACACCATGGCCCGGGTGATCCGCCGCGAGGGCGGCGAGATCTGCCTGAGCCAGACCGTCACCGCGATCCAGGAAAGCGCCGACAGCGTCACCGTCAGCAGCCATGGCGGCAGCTGGCGGGCGAAGAAGCTGGTGGCCTGCGCCGGCCTGCAATCGGATCGCCTGGCGGTGATGGCCGGGGTGAAGATCGACCACCAGATCATCCCCTTCCGCGGCGAATACTTCCGCCTGCCGGCGTCGAAGAACAACATCGTCAATCACTTGATCTACCCGATCCCCGATCCGGAGCTGCCGTTCCTCGGGGTGCACCTGACCCGCATGATCGACGGCAGCGTTACCGTCGGCCCCAACGCGGTACTGGGCCTGGGCCGGGAGAACTACAGGAAGTTCTCCATCAACTGGCGCGACGTGGCGCAGTACGCCAGCTTCCCCGGTTTCTGGAAAACCATCTGGCAGAACCTCGGCTCCGGCACCACCGAGATGAAGAACTCGCTGTTCAAGTCCGGCTACCTGGAGCAGTGCCGCAAGTACTGCCCTTCCCTGCAAGTGGAAGACCTGCTGCCTTATGAGGCGGGGATCCGCGCCCAGGCGGTGATGCGCGACGGCAGCCTGGTGCACGATTTCCTGTTCGCCGAAACCCCGCGCATGTTGCACGTGTGCAACGCGCCCTCGCCCGCCGCCACCTCGGCGATTCCCATTGGCTCGATGATTGCCGACCGGATTTTCCAGGCCGCCTGAAACACCCCGCGCCATCACCTTGCAGCGCAGTGCCCCGGCACTGCCAAGCGGGCCGCGTGTCGCCGCAATACCCCTTGGCCGCCCTTTAGGGCGCGTCGCGCAAGGCTCGCGTCAACTCGACAATAACTACAATGATTCATGAGGATGTACGGATATGACCGCAGTTGAAACCAGCAGTACTGCAGCGGAAACCCCACAGCAAACCAAGAAACGCCTGCGCAAGGTCGCAGCGGCCACCATCTTCGGCTCGATGCTGGAGTGGTATGACTTCTACCTCTACGCCACCATGGCGGCCATCGTCTTCTCGAAAATCTTCTTCGATAACAGCAACCCGAAAAGCGCCACCCTGATGGCCTTCTCGACCTTTGCCATCGGCTTTATCGCCCGCCCCTTCGGCGGCATCCTGTTCGGCTACCTGGGGGACAAGTTCGGCCGCAAGCAGGTACTGGTGCTGACCTTCTGCCTGATGGGCGTGTGCACCGCGCTGATCGGCCTGATCCCCAGCTACGCATCGATCGGCATCTGGGCGCCGATCCTGCTGGTGGCAATCCGCATCATCCAGGGCCTGGGCGCCGGCGCCGAACTGTCCGGCGCGGCGGTCACCTCCTATGAACACGCCAGCGAGGGCAAGCGCGGCAGCCAGGGCGCCTGGCCGGCGCTGGGGCTGAACCTGGGCCTGCTGCTGTCGTCGCTGACCATCTACCTGCTGACCATCAACGGCAACGACTTCCTGCTGGCCGGCGGCTGGCGCATTCCGTTCGTCTGCAGCATCGTCCTGGTGGCCGTCGGCCTGTGGGTGCGCAACAGCATTCCGGAAACCCCGGAGTTCAAGGAACTGAGCAAGGAAAGCCAGAAAGCCAAGGCCTCGCCGCTCAAGGCGCTGTTCAAGAACGACCTCAAGGGCCTGGCCGTGGTGTTCTTCGTGGCGGTGGGCTACAACGCCCTGAGCTACATCTTCAAGACCTTCTCCCTGGCCTACCTGACCCAGTACAAGAACGTCGATGTGCACGTCACTTCGCTGTCGGTGACCATCGCCAGCCTGATCGCCATCGTCGCCGTGCCGTTCTTCGGCTGGCTCTGCGACAAGTGGAGCAGCAAGACCGTGCTGATCCTCGGCGGGCTGTTCTCGGTGCTGTTCGCCTACCCCTTCCTGGCCCTGCTCAACACCGGTGAGAGCCTGATGATCTACATCGCCATCGGCGTCGGCACCGGCATTCTGGCGCCGATGATGTTCGCCCCACAGGGCTCCTTCCTCAGCCGCCAGTTCCCCACCGCGACCCGCTCTTCGGGCTTCGGCACCGGGCGCGAGATCGGCACCGCCATCGCCGGTGGCCTGGCGCCGCTGGGCGCTCTGTCCCTGGTGACGGCCTCGGCCACCCACTCCACCGACGGCGTGGTGATCATTCTCGCCGTCGCCGCGGTGCTGGTGGTGGTGTTCGCCTTCCTCGACCAGGGCCGCAAGCACTCGGCCTTCAAGAACTGAGGCTGGACCCAACCCTGCCCGGGCCGCTCCAACGGCCCGGGCAGACTTTGCTAAGGTGGCCGCTGAACCCGCATTACAGGCCACCCCATGTCACCCGATAGCGCATTCGGCGTCGATGCCGACGGCTTGATCGCCCTTCCTGCCGAACCACCCCTGCAGCCCGAGTACCGAGCCCTGCTCGACGAGCTGTGCGCCGCCCTCACCGCTCCCGCCAGCCCGCCGCTGCATAGCCTGTACCTGTACGGCAGCGTCGCCCGTGGCACAGCCTGGCCTGGAGCTTCCGACCTGGACCTGTGCCTGATCCTGCAAGATCCCGCCGACCCGGTCGCGTGCCAGCATCTGGAAAACCTGCGCCAGGCCCTGCAAGCGCGCCACCCGCTGGTGTCGAAGATCGATTTCGATATCGGCGACCTCAACCAGGTGCTGGAAACGCGGAACCTCGACAGCTGGGGCTATTGGCTCAAGCACCATTGCCGCTGCCTGTGGGGCGAAGACCTGCGCTCGCGCTTTGCACCTTTCAGGCCCAGCCGGGAGATTGCCCTGGCGGTGAACGGTGACTTTCTCGCAGTGCTGGACGACTACGCCGAGCGCATCGACCGCGAACAGATGCCCGCCGAAGTCCTCCGGCTGCAACGGCAGGCCTCGCGCAAACTCGTTCGCGCCACCAACCTGCTGCGCCAGGAGCAGGAGCCGAGCTGGCCCCAGAGCCTGGATGAGCATGTGTGGCTGTTTGTGCAGCGCCATCCCGAGATGCGAGGGCCCATCGGCGAGTTTCGGCAAATAGCCGAAGCAAAGACATTAGCCTGTGACGGTTTCACCACGCGCTTACGGAACATCGCACAGTGGATGGCTCTACAAGCCTTCCCAGACTCTGCAATTTAGTTAACTACTGCTTCAGCTCACCAAGACACTGGCCTGACAGAGGGATAATGCGGCCCTGAAGGCTTCGGCACCTGTCTTGCAAAACTCCAGCTGAAGGCATGGCAAGCCCCTTATTGGCAATCACAAGGAGAATCAAAAGTGCTATCCCAAAAATTGATCAATGCACTAAAGAGCTCGAAGGGTATTGCAGACAATCACTATCTAGAACAACTACAACCAGCCTTGGCAGAACTTGATCAGGCCTACCAAGGCAATCCAGCACTCACTGAATATGTCATGCAACTGGACGAACTCCTGTCCAAGCCTCATTTCGAGCTGGAACCGCACCTCACCAACAAATTTGCACAACTATTGGGTGAGGCACATTTCTGGTTGCTCTGCACTCAGGCAGAGCTGAACCTCAAGCGCGTCTGCGAACAGAACGGCAAAAGAACCCCAGACTTCGAATTGTGCTCACATCCCGGCGAAGCTTTTTTTGAAGTCAAGACGCTTTCTGTCGCGACAGGCGACCTAGGAGTGGCCAAAACCATTGCCGACTCTCTGCTGACTCAACTCGATCTGGAAAGGCAGTTGCATGCAGGCAAGAGAGTCGCTTGCGCAACAACCGAGATCGCATCCTATGGGGAACAGGATCATGGCTGCCCAGACTTATTGCACGCCACACGGGTGCTGATTGAAAAGGCTCGACAAAACTTCAAGACAGATCAGTTCGCCAATCCAAATACATTCCTCGTACTGAATCTTTGCATGCTGCACCCGATCGAAAGCCACCCCCGGATACTGCGCCCCTCCTATCCTGATCTCGATGGCCAATACCCCACTTCAGTCACCGGTCAACTCTGGGCGCTCGCTTTCGGACACCCCGAAATGCTTGTACAAGGCCATTCTGAATTCGAAGGCAAGCCCTTTGTACTCGGCAAACTGGACAAAGAAGGAATCTTGCGCGAGTTCGAAAATATCAAAGGCATTCTCTTCATGATCCACCCGTTGCAAGAGCCTGCTTGTGTCTGGGCGCTGCTACGCAGCTACGAGAAGTTGAATGATGAAAACCCGCAACTGCTCGAAGAAATTCTGCGCCTTACAGGCATCCATCAGTGGAACGATGAATTGGATTGCAACGGCTTCGTCTTGAACTGAAATGCCGCGTTCAAGGAGAGCCTGCGGGCCCCACAGACCTCCTGCACTCTCCGAGACTGGTGCCTGACATTCAGATCTGCAGCACCTCGACTCCCTGCCGACGGTAATCCTCGATATCCCCGGTGATCACCTCCTGCTCGGTAATCAGCCGGTGCAAGCGGTTGCATGGCACCACCACGAAGGGTTCCATGGCGCCGAGCTTGTCGGCGGTGGTCACGGCGATGACCTCGCTGGCACTGTCGAACATTGCCTGCTTGATCGGCACCTCGTCGAAATGCAGGGAGCTGATGCCGATCTCCGGGTGGATCGCGCAGACGCCGGTGAACATCAGGTCGGCCTTGATCCCTTGGATCATGCGCAGTGCTTCATGGCCGCTGGCGGACAGGGTTGCCGGGTTGAGCTGGCCACCGGCGAGAATCACCCTGACCTTGGGGTACTCGGCCAGGGCCACGGCAATCATCGGCGAGGCGGTGACCGCGGTCAGGCTGATGCCCGCCGGCAGCGACTGGGCGATGTGCAGGGTGGTGGAGCCGGAATCGAACAGCACCGTCTGGCCGTCCTGCACCCATTGCACGGCATATTGCGCCAGGCGCAGTTTCGCCTCATTGGTTTCGCCGACCCGGGTGAAATAGTCCTTGCCGCTGTCCTTGGGCCGCGGCAGCGCGCCACCATGGACCCGCTGCACCAGGCCGCCGGCATCCAGCTCCGCCAGGTCGCGGCGGATGGTGTCTTCGGACACCGCGAAATGCCGGCTCAGTTCGGCGGCCATGACCTTGCCGTCGCGCTCCAGCAGCAGAAGGATTTTTTGCCGACGCAAGGATGGCAGCTCGGCTGGCGCGTGTTGACCTTGCATGTTTATGCCCGTTATTGCGTGTTTTCGCCAAGCTACACAGACACTCGGGCAAAAACAAGCAACCCGATCAGTTGATCAGCTGCGGCGCCCGTGAGCGGTACAAGGCCGCTTCCCCGAGGCGCTCGCGCACCAGCGCCTGGGCCTGGCGGGTCATCTGGTCCAACTGCCGGTCGCGCTTTTTCTCCGCTTCCAGCATGGCCTTGCGCCCGTGCTGGGCCAGCAGGTAGGTGTGGATCTGCCGCACTTCCACCGACTGGTAGATCGGTGCCACATCCAGCACCGCCAGCAGGCCGTTGCTGCCATGGTCCCGGGTGTTCATCAGCACCTGCGGGCCGCGGGCGCCCAGCAGCTGGAAGCCCAGGGCCTCGAAACACCCCACCTTGGCCACGTTGCAGGTAAGTTCCGCATGGGGGTAACGCGCCAGCATGGCTTGCAGCATCTGCCGGGCAATGCCCTGGCGCCGGTGGCCTTGCAGCACCGCCATGTACGCCACGGCGCAGGCCTGGGGATCGTCCTTGACCGGCAGGTACAGGGTGAAACCCAGCACCTGGTCCGGGGCCTGTGGGTCGGTGGCCACCACCAGCTCCACCGCGATCCCCCGGGAACCGTCCATGGCCTGCAGGTACAGGTGCACCTCATAGCCGACGCCGTACTGGTACAGGTTGTACAGCGGGTTGCTCGGGGCGATGGCCACCGCGCTGACGTCGGTGATGTAGTCCACCACCATCTGCTGGATCTGGCTCTGGATGGCTTCGGGCGGCGGGGCTTGGAACAGGGTGATGCTGGACATCGAGGCGGTGACTCCGAGGGTTGGGGCATGCCCGGCTACGGCGGGCGCGCCATGATAACCCGGCGCGGGTGACACAGGCGCACAACCGGGCAGCGCATCGGGTGCGTGCATCGGCGAAAAAGCGCGAATGGGATCGGGAGCAAGAGACTGGCTGGCTGCGGCTATGGCGGGGCCATGGCCGCAACCGGCACAGGATACGGATGCACCGGGGCATCCGCGGTGCCCCGCCCGACGAACGCGGGCGGGGCCGAGGGCTTACAGCGCCATGTCGGCCGCTGGGTTGCTCTCTGGCTTGGCCAGGCTGGCCGGAGCCTGAGGCGCCGCGCCCTTGACCGGCGGTGGCGGGGTCAGTTGCAGCACTTCAGCGGTGTAGGCCCATTCTTTGGCCACACGCTCAGGGCTGTCGTTCAGCGCAGTACCGTAGCTCGGCACGATCTGCTTGAGCTTCTCCTGCCAGGCCGGGGTCGCGACCTGGTCCTTGAAGACTTTCTGCAGCACGCTGAGCATGATCGGCGCGGCGGTCGAAGCACCTGGGGATGCGCCCAGCAGGCCGGCGATGCTGCCGTCTTCGGAGGCCACGATCTCGGTGCCCAGTTTCAGCACGCCGCCCTTCTCTTCGTCACGCTTGATGATCTGCACGCGCTGGCCGGCCTGCCACAGGCGCCAGTCTTCCTGCTTGGCGTTGGGGAAGTATTCCTTCAGCGCGGCGAAGCGGTCGTCATCCGACAGCATCAGCTGGCCGGCCAGGTATTCCACCAGCGGGTACTGCTCGATGCCCACCTTGGTCATCGGCCAGAAGTTGTGGGTGGTGGTGCTGGTCAGCAGGTCGAAGTACGAACCTTCCTTGAGGAACTTGGTGGAGAAGGTAGCGAATGGGCCAAACAGGATCACCCGCTTGCCGTCCAGCACACGAGTGTCCAGGTGCGGAACCGACATCGGTGGCGCGCCGACCGAAGCCTTGCCGTAGGCCTTGGCCAGGTGCTGCTCGGCCACGCTGGCGTTGTCGGTCACCAGGAACGAGCCACCCACCGGGAAGCCGGCGTATTCGTTGGCTTCAGGAATGCCCGACTTCTGCAGCAGGTGCAGGGCACCGCCGCCGGCGCCGATGAACACGAACTTGGCGTCAGTCTCGGTTTTCGAACCGTCCTTGAGGTTCTTGTAGGTCACGCGCCACGAGCCGTCTTTATTGCGCTCGATTTCCTGCACTTCGCTGGACAGTTTCAGCGCGAAGTTGGGCTGGGCTTGCAGGTGGGCAACGAACTGGCGAGTGATCTCGCCGAAGTTGACGTCGGTGCCGATCGGGGTCCAGGTCGCAGCGATCTTCTGCGCCGGGTCACGACCTTCCATCATCAGTGGAACCCACTTCTTGATCTGCTCGGCGTCTTCGGAGTACTGCATGCCGCTGAACAGCGGGCTGGCCTGCAGGGCCTCGTAGCGGGCCTTGAGGAACTTGATGTTGTCATCGCCCCAGACGAAGCTCATGTGCGGGGTGGAGTTGATGAACGAACGCGGGTTCTTCAGGACGCCGTTCTTGACCTGCCAGGACCAGAACTGCCGGGAAATCTGGAACGCTTCGTTGATCTCGATGGCCTTGGCGATCTCGATCTTGCCGTCCTTGCCTTCCGGCGTGTAGTTCAGCTCGGCCAAAGCGGAGTGGCCGGTACCGGCGTTGTTCCAGCCGTTGGAGCTTTCTTCTGCGACGCCGTCCAGGCGCTCGACCATCTCCATCGACCAATCCGGCTGCAGCTCATTGAGCCAGACCCCCAGGGTCGAACTCATGATGCCGCCACCGATCAGCAGCACATCCACTTTCTTCGGCTCAGCCGCGTGCGCGGTCGTGAGGCCTATCGACATCGCCAGCCCGATCAGGGCCGTGTTCACTTTCTTAAACATTCTGAGTACCTACGATAGAACGCCATCCGCCGCCCCATCCTCGATCCTGCGTACTCCGGTGATTGCGAAACAGTCATTTCGCAGGTCCTGGACCAACACATTCAAAAGAACTGGAGGGTGGGCACACAAGGCCGACGAGACAGGCTCGACCTCAGTTTTATATCGCTCCGGCGCTGACTTCTTGTCGTTCTTGGCTTCAGCTACTTGAGTGACAGTGTTTCTCAGGGCACGTCACGGGACGCAACCAACAGGCAGTTTCCCCCTGCCCGACCTTGCGCGCCGCAAACTGCCGGACGAACAAGAATGACGCCCGCAACTGCGGGGGCCAACAGGAAATTAGGGGTCGGGTTCAACCAAAGAGGTAAACGAACACTGCCTGACATTACATTCGGCGGGGTCGTGCAGACACTCCCACAGCCTTGCAAGGGACCCGAACAGGCCACTTGAAGCTAAGCACGGGTAAGGTATTTCTGCACAAACGATGAACCGATTCAGCGCAAGAATATCATTACGGCATCAGCCTGTCTTGGCCGGAGCCACGAGCCGCCCGCCCGGGAAAACCTCGACGCTGTACGACACCTGCCGCAATCAATGCGTCACAACGACGCTGGCCGCCCCTCATTCACAGCGGCAAATGCGCCTTCGCCAAGAGGCGACCTTGATGCATGATGGCACCGCGCCACAACACCACCTTCACCCATTTGCTGCAAAGGACGGCCATGCCAGGTATCGACAGTGTTGCAACAGAGTTCCGCGCGTTCCTGAAGTCCTGGGAACAGGAGCGCCCGCACCTTCCCTCGGCCCTCAGCGTGCTCGGCAATGGTTTCGAGGGCTGGCTGAAGTTCGAATTCTATTTCTGGCTGATCCAGCACCGGGGGTTGGCCGGGCCACGCGACGGCTGGCTCGGCGACGTGGGCGTGGAATACAAGGTCGCCCTGGACCAGCGCTGGTCCGACATGGACATTCACCATAAGCAATGTGACCTGTGGATCCGCGACGCAGACAAGCAGCGCTTCCACTTCATCGAACTCAAGGCGCCCTTTGCCAACGCCAACCAAGGCAAGTTGTTCATCTCGGCATCGGACGACTACTGGTACATGACACGCCTGAAGGCCAAGGAAGAAAAGGTCGCCAGCGGCAGCGTGATCATCTTCGGCGTCGGCTTCACAGAGGATAAATGGACAAAGCATCTGGAGGCGGTCGAGGAATACACCGGCTGGGTCGAACACGCCTCCCGCGATATTGGCGAAGTACCCGGGGTCGAGAACCTGCGCTGGGCCGTGCTGACCATGCACTACCCCAGCTAGCTGCAATCCGGCCTTCGATCGTTCAGGCAAATTGGATAGGATGCTGCGCTGCAACGCCGGGAAAGCACCCGGCGCCGCGCCCCCAAGAACAACAAGGAACAACCATGCACCCGACCTCACTGCAAGACACCACCGCCCCCGAAGGCGTGTGCTTCGGCTGCGGCAGCAGCAACCATCACGGCCTGCACATCAAGAGCCACTGGCACGAGGACGGTGTGCACGTGGTGGCCGAGCACCTGCCCGACGCCAAGTACTGCGGCTGGCCGGACCTGGTCTACGGCGGCCTGATCGCCATGCTGGTGGACTGCCACTCCAACTGGACCGCCATGGCCTACCACTACCGCAACGAACAGCGCGAGCCCGGCAGCCTGCCACGCATCGACTGCGTCACCGGCAACCTGGGCATCAAGTTCATCAAGCCCACCCCCATGGGCGTGCCCCTGACCCTGCGCGCCAGGGTCGAGGGTGAAGTAGGCCGCAAGAGCCAGGTGATCTGCGAGGTGTATGCCGGCGATGTGCTGACCGCCATTGGCGATTCGGTCTTCGTGCGGGTCGATACCAGCCAGCTCGCGGCAGCGGCTCACGGTAGAGACGCCTGAGCCGAGGGCCTGGGAAGGCGGTCGGAACTATCGCGCATGCAGGTGGGACAGGTGCCGATAGCCCGCCGCTCGGGCAAAATCCGCCAGCCGCCACAACGAACCGTTGGCCCCCCAGGTGCCATCAGCCACGTCATCCAGCAGGATCGAGGTCATCAGCATTCGCGGATCGTCCTCTGCCAGACAGGCGGCCAGCGCCTGATGCAAGCCCTCGACATAGGCCTGGCGCTGGGCAGCATCGAGCACGCCCGCCGGGACCTTGACCCGGACCATGCAAGGAACCGCCTGGGCACTGGAGTCGGCACCTCCACAACTCCAGAAGCCCGGCGCCAGCTCTTCCAGCAGTACCCAGCACAACGCCCGCTGACGGGGGTCATCACCTATTTGCTCCACCGTCAGGGCCACTTGGGTAACCTCTTGCAAGACCTTGGCACGCTGCCGGGCATCGAAAGCGCCCTGGGGGATCTTGATCAGAATATTAGGCATCGGCATCACCACTTACACAGAAAAGGAGCGGCTATTGAGCCTGTGCTCATCCCTGGCCAACAGCGACCGATTCGACATCTTTCATGCATAATCCGCCAATGAACGATTTCACCGTCTTGCTCCTACCCGGTTCCTTTGCCTCCAGCGTCGCCCTGACCCTGGACATGCTTTCCAGCGCCGCGCTGCTGGCCCCACGCCTGGGGCTCGGGGCTCCGCGCTGGCGGGTTTGTGCCTTGCAGGCTGGCCAGGTAGCCCTGGGCCAGGGCCTGCTGCTCGAGGTCGAGGCCCTGGATGCCAGGGACGATGATCGGTCCTGCTGGATAGTGCCGGGGCTGGGCATTGACACCCCCGAGGCCATCGCCCAGCGCCTGCTGCAAGCAGACATTGCCCCGTTGCTGGATGCATTGCGCGATCATCTGGAACTCGGAGGCGAAGTGGCGGCATCCTGTTCCGCCGTTTTCCTGTTGCAGGCCGCCGGGCTCCTGCCCGGGCGCCGGGTTACGACCTCCTGGTGGTTGGCGCCGCTGCTGCAAGAGTGGGCCGTCGACACCAAGGTGGATCCGGACCAGATGGTTGTGGTCGACCCTCCGCTAACCACCGCCGGAGCAGCATTTGGCCAATCGGATTTGATGCTGCATCTGCTGCGCAGCCGTTTCGGCACGAGCTTGGCAGACGCGGTGGGGCAGACGCTGCTGATTGATCGGCGGCAATTGCAGGCACCGTTTCGGGTACCGGCAATGATGGCCCAGGGCAGCACCCTGATCAGCCGGCTTACCGCCCATATCGAAGCCGGCTTGCCAAACCTGCCCAGCGTCGGCGAACTGGCCGCACAGTTCAGCATGTCCGAACGGACCCTGGGTCGCCAGATACGCAAGGTCACCGGCCACAGCAGCTTGCGCCTGATCCAGAATGTGCAACTGAACCGGGCGAGGGCTCTGTTGCAAAGCAGCAAATATTCGGTGGAGCGCGTGGCCGAACAGGTGGGATACCAGGACGCCACGGCCCTGCGCCGGCTGATGCGCAAGTTGCTCAACGCCACTCCGAGGCAATTGCGCTGAGCCCACCACGGTCCCCAGGCAAGAGGACTTTTGATACATTGCCGCTCCCTTTCTTTCGAACAGGACACCTGCCCTGACCATGGACATTCAGGAAATCCAGCGCCGCCTGGCCAAGCCGGCGCTGCAATTGATTCCCGGCGGTTTTCGCCCCTCCGGCAGCGACGAGGAAAGCTGGCTGGGCCAGGTTTTTCTATTTCGCGAGGATGAAGAGCTGCCGCGCAACAGCGCCGGGGAAACCCTGCTGCCGTTCGCCCAGTTCTATCTGCCGGCGCTGCCCTTCCATAGCCCGCTGCTGGAAAGCGTGCGGGTGCTCACGGTGTTCGTCGCCAACCCCTTTCCCGAGCCCCTGGAACCCATGGGCGAGCGCTGGCTGATCCGTGAATACCGTGCCGAGGATGTGCTGGTGCGCAAGGACCTGACTGCCCCCGGGGCCTTTCTCAAGCCCTTCCCGCTCAAGCCCGAGGCAGTGCCCGCAGACTTTCCGCTGTGGGACGGCGGTGGCGTGCCAGAGGACCTGGAGCGGGAAATCCTCGAACTGGAAAACTCCGGGCAGATCGAGTGCTACTACGACCTGGTGAACCATTGCTACCAGCACAAGCTCGGGGGCTACCCCTCGTTCTGCCAGTCGGGAATCGATGTCGGGGACGGCTTCGAATTCGTGATGCAGATTTCCTCCGACGCCAAGATCAACCTCAACGTGGTGCACGGCGGCAGCCTGATGTTCTGGAAACACCCCGCCAGCGGCGAATGGGCGCTGTACTACGACTTCCATTGAGGCGCAGCGGCTAACACCGATTTCATCCACCGGCGGATGAAATGCCCCGGCGCCGGGTGCATCATGGGCGCTGTCCAATTCCCGGGAGACTTGCATGCCCATGCGCTCACTGTTCTTGCCCGCCACAGCCCTGGCCCTGGGCTTGCTGGCGGCCACCGGCGCCGTCGCCGACGACCAGTCGCAACTGATCGAATCGATCAACGCCTACCGCAGCCAGCCGCAACGCTGCGCCAACCAGGCCTCCTCGGAGCTGCCGCCGCTGACCGGCGACCCACGGCTAATCCTGCCGGTGGACAACGTCGGTGACCTGCAGCAGGCCCTGGCCCGGGCGGCCTACCCCATGGTCAACGTGCAGGCCATCAGCCTCTCCGGCCCCCGGGATGCCCAGGCGGCGATGCAGGCGGTACGCGAGAGCTTCTGCCAGGTGGTGCTGGACCCGCAGTTCGTCGATATCGGTGTCAATCGCCAGGCCAACCAGTGGCGCATCGTGCTCGCGCGACCGCTGCTGTCCGCGCGCCTGGGGGACTGGCAGGCCGAGGGCCAGCAACTGCTCGCGCAGATCAACAGTGCCCGCGGCCAGCCCCGGCAATGCGGTGGCCAGGGTTTTGCCGCCACCGCGCCCCTGGCCTGGAACGCCACCCTAGGCACCACCGCCGAGGAACACAGCCGGGCCATGGCCAACCAGAACTACTTCGACCACAAGGACCATGACGGCCGCACCCCGGGTGACCGCGCGGAACTGGCAGGCTATGCCGGCCAGCAGGTGGGCGAGAATATCGCCGCCGGCCAGGACACGGTGCGCAAGGTGGTGGACGGCTGGCTGGCCAGCCCCGGGCATTGCGCCAACCTGATGAACCCGGCCTACAGCGAGCTGGGCGCGGCCTACGCGGTGGACCCGAAAAGCGATGCCGGCATTTACTGGACCGCGATGTTCGGCGCGCCCTGAGCCCAGTGCCCGGGGCGTGGCTGCCACGCCCTGAAGCTGCAACCGGGCCCCCAGGACAACGAAGGAGCGACACTCACTCACCCCGGCCTGCGCGGTGCGCGGCCGGTTGGCCCGCACAACCATCGGTCGGCCGTCCTCACGGTGCGCCCGGGGCTTCTATGCTTGTAGCCCTGCCTTCGGATCATTCGCTCTCCCTCACACAGGAACGCTGATCATGCAAACCTTCGGTTACGCAGCGCAGTCCGCCGGGGTTCCCCTGGCGCCTTTCACCTTCCAGCGTCGCGCCCTGCGCGCCAACGATGTGGCGATGGAAATCCTCTATTGCGGGGTCTGCCACTCCGACCTGCACCAGGCGCGCAACGACTGGGGCGCCAGCCGCTACCCCATGGTCCCGGGCCACGAGATCGTCGGCCGGGTCACCGCCGTCGGCCCCGAGGTCAAGCAGTACAAGGTCGGCGACAGCGTCGCCGTCGGCTGCATGGTGGACTCCTGCCAGGTGTGCGACCAGTGCCGCAAGGGCGAAGAACAGATGTGCCGCGAGCACAATACCCAGACCTACAACGGCCTGGACCGCCTCACCCGCGAGGTGACCTACGGCGGCTATTCCAAGCACCTGGTGGTGCGCGAAGAATTCGTCCTGCGGGTGCCCGAAGGCCTGGACCTGGCCAAGGCCGCGCCGCTGCTATGCGCCGGCATCACCACCTATTCGCCGCTGCGCACCTGGAATGTCGGGCCCGGCAGCCGGGTCGGGGTCATCGGCCTCGGTGGCCTGGGGCACATGGCGGTCAAGCTGGCGGTGGGCATGGGAGCCAAGGTCACGGTCCTGAGCCGCAGCGCCGACAAGCGCGCCGACGCCCTGGCCCTGGGCGCCGATGCACTGCTGGTGTCCAGCGACCCGCAGGCCATGGCCCGCGCCCAGTCGAGCTTCGACCTGATCATCGACACCATTCCGGTGCGCCACGACGTCTCGCCCTACATGCCCCTGCTGGACATCGACTGCACCCTGGTGATCGTCGGCCAGGTCGGGCCGATCGACGAACAACTGACCCTGCCCATGCTCCTGGGCCGGCGCCGGCTGGCCGGTTCACCCATCGGCGGCATCGCCCAGACCCAGGAAATGCTCGACTTCTGCGCGCGCAAGAACATCCTCCCGGACTGCGAAATGATCGCCATGCAGGACATTAACCAGGCCTTCGAACGCATGGAACGGGCCGATGTGCGCTACCGCTTCGTGATCGACATGGCGTCCCTGGGCAGCGGCGCCTGAAACCCGGCCTGGCACCAGCAGTGAACGCTCGCAAGTGAATGAAGGGTCGATGACGGCACCCTTGCCTATTGCTTTGCACCGCCGTGTCGATAACCCGTCACACCGCTCCCTCTGGCGCGCCGCTGCCCGCATCCGGGCCGCGACGCACCAGAGGGGGTGACCGACCTTCATTCGATAGCGAGACGATTCAATGGTTATGTTCCTGATCCTGTCAGGGCTGGCACTTACGGTGGCGATGCAGTTCGCGATTTTCTGCGTGGCCCTGAAGAATTCTTTGGGCAATGCCATCCTCAGCCTGTTCATTCCCTTCTATGTATACGTCTACGCCAGGAAAGACCCGCAAGCCCGGCCCTTTCTCTGGGGCTGGTACCTGGGCATAGCGCTGCTGGTCGCGGGGGTTCTGGCCTCGGCCTAGGCACCGCGCCACAGGCTGCCCCCGCCCAGGCACAAAGCAAAAGCCCCGAACATTCGGGGCTTTTTTTCATCAGGCCTGCCTGCAACTCATTTGTTGGCCGCCATCTGCCCCGCTTCGCCCTGGCTCACCAGGGCCTTGAGCGATGCGTCGAACTGCTTCAGGGCATCGACCTGCAACTCGGTCTGCTGGTTGATCTGCGCAGCGATCTCCGGCGCCGCCTTGCCCCGTACCCAGACCGACGGCAGTTCCTTGGCCTGGATCCCGGCTGCCTGGCCGATGTACTGCAGGTTGGTGTCATAGAACTTGGCGATGAAGCGCGCCTCGACCTTGCTGTTGCGCTTGGTCACCAGCTGGTTGTAGGTATCGAGCATCACCACCACATCGGGGTGGGCCTGGACCACCGCGTCAAGGCTGTCATAGACGGTCACCGAACCGAAATGCTTCTGCAGCGAAGCCATCAGCCAGTCGATTGCCCGTTTCGGGTCCGAGCTGTTGACGAAGGCTTGGCTGATGCGCGGATCGAGGCCGGCATTCTTCGCCCCGTTGAGCGCCACCGCATGGTAGTGCTCCAGGTATTGCAGAGTGCTGATGGTGTTTTCGCTGTACAGCACGCCTACCGACTGCGCGTGCTGCAGGTCGGTGCTGCTGTCGGCCATGGGCAGGAAGTGGCAGGAGGTGTCTTCAGTGGCGAGGGTGGCCGCAGAAGCCCCGGTTCCCGCGATCAAAAGCACCACGAGGGTCACTAGAGTCGAGATTCTCATCGGGTGTTTCCTTCTGCAGCAAGCACGGTGTAAGCGCTATCTTCCTCCTTTGCCGGAAAAACGGAACCTGCACTTTTTGATGATAACTATCGATTGCAGCAATGGTTGACAATGGGCACCGATGCGCCTCGAAGGCGGTGGCCTGCGCCGCTCGCGCCCTTCGATAAAGCCGTCAATTTCTGGCATACAGCTCGCCCTGGCCCCGATAGAATCAAGCCCCCTTTTTCTGCAAGACGAGTCCGGACCATGGATGCTCACTCGATACTGACCTACACCCTGGTGGCAGCCATCGCCATCGCCAGCCCCGGCCCCGCTACCCTGGTGGCGCTGCACAACAGCGTGGCCTACGGCGCCAAGTCCACTATCTGGTCATCGTTGGGCAATGTCAGCGGGCTGTTCTGCATGTCTGCCGCGGCCATGCTCGGCCTCGGGGCACTGATCGCCAGTTCCGAATGGATTTTCAACGCGGTGAAGATCGTCGGTGCCGGCTACCTGTTCTACCTGGGTGCCAAGCAGCTGTTCAGCAAGAGCCAACTGCTGAGCGAAGCCAGCGCAGACAGCACCAAGGTCGGCAAGCCGCCGCGCCTGAAGCTGTTCAAGTCGGCCTTCCTGACCGCCGCCACCAACCCCAAGGCGACCATCTTCTTCACCGCCCTGTTCCCCCAGTTCATCGACCAGCACGCCGCGCTGCTGCCGCAGTTCTTCATCCTGACCCTGATCTTCATGGCGCTGTCGTTGACCTCCCTCAGCGTCTACGCGGTGCTGGCCTCCCGGGCCAAGGGCGTGCTGACCCGGCCGGCCCTGTCCAAGTGGGTCAACCGGGTGGTGGGTTCCACCTTTATCTTCTTCGGCACCACCATCCTCGCCATGCGCCGGCAAACGGCCTGAGCCCTCAGACGCGATGCAAATAGACCTGCTCAAGGAATCGCTGCTGGGCCACTGGGTAACCACTGCCGGCGTGCTGCAATGCGAATTGCAGTTCGGCAGCCGCCTGGTCTACGTCCAGCACCCCAGCAACGAACCGCCCCAGCGCCGGCTCGCGACCGCGCAGCAAGGGGTACAGGCCGCCTGGGACGACATCCCCCAGGCCCTGGCCTTTGCCGAGCGCCTGTGCGTGCCCGGCATGCGCAAGGTCTGGCAGCTGTACGCACAAGGCCTGCTGTCGTGCCCGCCACTGGAGGTCTACTCGATTCATTTCGAGATCAACAGCCCTTACCCGTCCTACACCATTTCCCAGAACCCGGATTTCGACTGGGAGACCAGCCTGACGGTGGAGGACGAGCAGGGACAGGTGCACCGCCTGTCTCTGGCCGAGTACGAACCTGGGGAAGACTTCTGGCTGAGCGTGCGGCGCCTGGGCGCCGGCCAATTCCAGAGCGATACCTGATCAGCCCTTCTTTTTCTGCAAGGCCTTGAGCCGGATGCCGGCCCGCTGCACGGCGGCCATTTTTTCCGGGCGCTTCATGCGCTTCCATTTGCGGATGTCGTCCTTGCTGCGCCCGCAACTCAGGCACAGGTCGCCACTGAGCTGGCAAAGGGCGATGCAGGGGTTGTCGATTTCCTTGGCCATGGCTCAACCCCGGCCCGGGCGCAGGCGCTTCAGGCGTTGCGCCCAATCGCCACCATTGATCCGCCGGCATTGCTCTTCGCTGTCGAAGAACACACGGGTTTCCAGGGCGTCGAGGTGAACATCGGCCTCTTCCAGGGCCCGGGCCGTCAGTTCGAGCATCCGCGCGCCCTGCCCGGCCGCCAGGGCCTGCTCCTTGTGGGCCTGGGTGTCGAAGACCCAGACCACCACCAGGCTCGCCGCAAAGGCGGCGTAGTCCACTTCGTGGGTCAGCCAGGAAAAACCGACGATTTCGGCCTTGGCGGCTTCGCAGGCTTCGGTCAGGGTGGCGGCCAGCAGGCGCTCCGTGGCCGCCTGCTGGCGTTTGTTGAATGGCATGACAAGCCTTGAGTCGCAGCTAAAAGGCCGCACACCATACCTCAAGCCACTCGCCCGCGGCGGCGCTTTGCGGCTAGGCTAGTGCGCTCCTGCCCGCTTCAAGGAAGAACGCACATGCAAAAGACCTCCTTCGCGCTGCTCGTGGCAGCGCTCCAGCTCGCCAGTGCCAGTGCCCTGGCGGCCACGCCGCCGGTGGCCGACGCCATCTGGTTCAATGGCCCGATCATCACCATCGATGACCAGCACCCCAAGGCCCAGGCAGTGGCGGTGAAGGACGGCAAGATCCTCGCCGTGGGTGACCGGCAACAGGTACTCAAGAACAAGGGTCCGGCCACGCAGATGCTCGACCTCAAGGGCGCGACCCTGCTACCGGGCTTCGTCGACCCCCACGGCCATGTGTCGATGGTGGGTTTCCAGGCTGCCAGCGCCAACCTGCTGCCGCCACCGGATGGAACCAACAACAGCATCCCCGGGCTCCAGGAAACCCTGCGCAGCTTTGAACAGCAGTCGCCGATCCCCAAGCAGTTCGGCGTGCTGTTCGGCTTTGGCTATGACGATTCCCAGCTGCAGGAACAGCGCCACCCCACCAAGGCCGACCTGGACGCCGTGACCCGCGACCTGCCCATCGCCATCGTCCACCAGTCCTCGCACCTGGGGGTGCTCAACAGCAAGGCGTTGGAACTGGCGGGGATCGACGCGTCGACCCCCAACCCGGAAGGCGGGGTGATCCGCCGCGTCGACGGCAGCCAGGAGCCCAACGGAGTGCTGGAGGAAAACGCCTTCTTCAACGCCCTGATCAAGATCTTCCCCAAGCTCACCGCCGACCAGGCGGTGGACATGCTCAGCGCCGGGCAGAAGCTGTATGTCAGCTATGGCTACACCACGATCCAGGACGGCCGCTCTTCCCCGGACCAGGTCAAGACCGCGATCAAGGCCGCGGGCGATGGCAAGTTGCTGGCGGACATCGTCTCCTACCCGGATATCCTCACCCCCGGCGTCAAGCAACTGATGGTCGCCCCCTGGTATCACCCGAGCAACCAGCCGGTGGTGTACAACCAGCACTTTCGCATCGGTGGGGTCAAGCTGACCCTGGACGGTTCGCCCCAGGGCAAGACGGCCTGGCTGAGCCAGCCCTACTTCAAGCCGCCCCAGGGCCAGGACGCCAGCTATGCCGGCTACGGCGTGGTCAAGGACGCCGACGCCCTGGCCATCTATAAAGAGGCCCTGGCCAACCGCTGGCAGATCCTTTCCCACACCAACGGCGACCGCGCCATCGACCAGTTGCTCGGTTCCATGCGTGCCGCGGAACAGGCCTACCCCGGGGTCGATGTGCGGCCGGTAATGATCCACGGCCAGACCCTGCGCAAGGACCAGGTGGCCGAACTCAAGCAACTGAAGATCTTCCCTTCCCTATTCCCCATGCACACCTACTACTGGGGCGACTGGCATCGCCAGTCGGTGCTGGGGCCCGAACGCGCGGAAAACATCTCGCCGACCCAGTGGGTGCTCCAGGCCGGGATGAAATTCACCACCCACCACGATGCACCGGTGGCCCTGCCGGACTCCATGCGAGTGCTGGCAGCCACGGTCAACCGCACCACCCGCAGCGGCTACGTACTCGGCCCGGACCAGCGGGTGACGCCCTTGCAGGCGCTGAAGGCCATGACCCTGTGGTCGGCCTACCAGCATTTCGAAGAAGACCGCAAAGGCTCCATCACCCCGGGCAAGCTGGCGGATTTCGCGGTGCTCTCGGCCAACCCGCTGACCGTCAAACCCGAGACCCTGAGCGAGATCCAAGTGCTCAAGACCGTCAAGGAAGGCCGGGTGATCTATGAGCGTCCGGTAAAGGTGGCAGGCTTGCCGCCGCCGTTCGGGATGCATGGCGATCCGTCATTGCCGGTGCCCCAGGGCATCAAGGCCGTGGCCCAGGGCGACGGCGACCTGGGCCCGGCCCTGGATGTGATCTACGACCGGCTGGCGCCTGTGCAGCCTTGAAACCCGCTATGGAAAACGCCGCGACGCCCATCCAGGCACCGCGGCCTTTTTTCCGCTCGCGCAAAGGCGCCGGTGGCGAGAGAGCCTGCGTCCGCTAGAGCGCCATGAGGGCCTAGGGGCGGCTACGCCACCCAGCGGGAGCAAGCTCCCTGGCCAGGGTTTGCCTTCACCCACACAGCCACATCAGATCTTGCTGCCCAGCGCAGTCGACAGCACCTGATCATGCCCGTAGATGTCCGGGGCATACAGCAGTTGCCCGTGGCTGTCGGCCTGCACCGTCCAGTAGCTGAGCAGGATCGGCACCGGCTTGGCCAGGCGGAACTCGTGGGTCAGGCCGGTGGCCAACAGCTCGTTGGTGCGCAACCGCTCCGCCGGGCTGAGCAGCCAGTCGCGCAGTTGCAGGGCCTGCTCGACCCGCACGCAGCCGGAGCTGAAGGCCCGCGGCCCCTTGCTGAACAGCGCCTGGCTCGGGGTGTCGTGCAGGTACACCGAGAACGGGTTGGGGAAGCGGATGGCGATGCGCCCCAAGGGGTTGCGCGGGCCGGCGCCCTGGCGCAGGAGGATGTTGCCGGGGCGGTCCCAGTCGATGTCCTCGGCCGCCAGGGGCTGGCCGTTGGCATCCAGCACCTGCAGGTTCTGGCGGTTGAGGAAACCCTGGTCGCGGCGGATTTCCGGCAGCTTGTCTTCCTTGAGGATGGTCGGCGGCACGGTCCAGGTGGGGTTCAGGGTCAGCCGGGTGACCTGGGATTTGAGCAAGGGCGTCTGGCGCTCCGCGCGGCCGACCTGGGTGCGGGTCTGCCAGACCACCGCGTCGTGCTGATAGAAGGTCAGCTGGGCGGCGGCGACGTTCACCAGCACCAGGTTCGGCTCGTAATCCTGGGCCAGCCAGCGCAGGCGTTCGAGGTTGATGCGCAGCTGTTCGCGGCGCTCGGCCGGGCTGATGTTCATCTCTTTCAGGGTGCCCGCGCCGACCACACCGTCGGCCTGCAGCGAATGGCCAAGCTGGAAGTTCTTCACCGCGCTGACCAGCTCGCCGCTGTAGGCGTTGTCCGGGTTGACCACCGGGCTTTGCAGGTAGCCGCCGTGGTACAGGCGCAGGGCCAGCTCCGGCACCCGCTTGTCCTGCATGTCCGGGCGCAGCAACGGGCCGCCGGCCACGGCCTGCCACTGGGGCAAGGGTTGCTGGCGCTCATGGGCATAGGCCTGGCGCAGGTTGCGGTATTGCGCGAGGCTGGGGCGCGCCTGCTCGAAGGCCGTGGCGATGTGGGCGATGCCCGGCACGGCAATCGCCAGCAGCGCGCTCTGGCGATCGTCCGGCAGCGGCTGGGCCCGCCACATAGGCTCGAAGCGGCTTTGCGCCAGGCGACCGTAATGCAGGTCCTGCAGGGCTTGCAGGTACTGATGGGTGATATCGATATCGCTGCACAGGCCATCTCCCGCCGGGCTCGCCTGCGGCAGGCGGTAGTGGCCCGGGTCCAGCCCGTCGTCCACCAGTTGCGCCAACTGCGCCTGCAAGCTGGCCAGGCGGCCCGCCACGGACCACACCTGCTGTTCGCCCTGTTGCTGGTAGAAGCCCTGCAACAGCTGCTGGGCCGGGGTATTGAGCCGCGGCGCCAGGGCCGGGCAGGCCACGGCCAGTTGCGTCAGCGCCGTTTGCATCGGGCTCGCCGACAGCTGTGGCAGCTCATCGGCCAGCGCGACCAATGGCGCAGCGAGCAGGCACAGGGTCAAGTAACATGCGGGTTTTTTGAACAACTGCTTTACTCCAATCCGTGGGCGCCCAGCGGGCGGCCAACCATTACGGCAGATGCGGAAAACAATCGGGCCTGGGCATTAAACATATAGACCAGACTGCCGGGGGAACGACAGGACGTCAGGAGCCAAAGTGACCATGGGGACGCTCTATACATGTTGAATTTCTCGTGCCGGTTCTGCCTGGTGGCCATTGCCCTGGGCGCCTTTTCCATTTCGTCCTTCGCCGCCAGCAAAGTCCAGCCCGTCGCCAGCCCCACGCTGTACGCCAGCCTCGCCCACGCCGCCCCGCAACTCAATCCCCAGGCCCTGAAAAGTGCCCTGAGCGCCATGCAATGCGCGGTAGGCAGCGGCGCCCGACAAGCCCGCCACCTGGCGGTGATCGACTACTCGCAGCCCTCCACCGAACGGCGTCTGTGGATCTTCGACCTGCGGACCAAAAAACTGGTGCTGCGCGACCTGGTGGCCCACGGGCAGAAATCCGGGGAAAACTTCGCTACCCAGTTCTCCAATCGCCTGGGCAGCTACCAATCCAGCCTGGGCCTGTTCCGCACCCAGGAAAGCTACGAAGGCAGCCATGGCTACTCACTGCGCATGGACGGCCTGGAACCGGGCTTCAACGACCGGGCCCGGGACCGCGACATCGTGATCCATGCCGCCGACTACGTGAACCCCTTGTGGAGCCAGCGCCAGGGCCGCATCGGCCGTAGCCAGGGCTGCCCCGCGGTGCGCCCGCAAGTAGCGCGCCAGGTGATAGACAAGCTCAAGGATGGCCAGTTCATGTTCTCCTGGTACCCGGACCAGCGCTGGTTGAAAACCTCGCCCTACCTCAACTGCCAGCCACGCCAGGTGGCGAGCATCCTCAGCGCCAACGGCGGCTGAGCAAGCCGGCCGGATGCTCGGCGCCTGCCCTCTTCGCAGTTGCGCCGCACGCCGGCGGCGAGATACCGTTACCGACCTGGAACGCCACCTCGCCCGAGCTCCACGCCATGCCTTCGCCACATGCCCTGCTTCTGCAACAGCCCGGACCACGCCCGGCGTTCTACCGGGTGGCCGAACACCTGTGGGGCGCTGGCTGCAATGTGGATTCCGATGGCGACAGCCGGACCACCGACGATGACCAGTGGACCGAGCTGACCCTGATACTGCGCAATTCCAGCCAGCAACGGCTGGACATCGAGCCACTGTCCCTGGCGCCCCTGGTCCTGCTGATCCGCGCTTCCCAGGCGGACCTGGGGCAAAAGGCCGCACAGTTTATCCAGTCGGTGGCAGGCGGCACACTCCAGGCCCCCATCAAGGACCGATAAGGATCACGCCCTGCCCCCCGCAGGCGCTGTCCTTCACGACAGGCAGTACTCCCATGACTCCACCCGAAATCGACTTTTTCCCCGACTTCATCGCCGACCCGCATCGGCTGTTCAACCACCTCAAGGACTCCGTGCTGTGGGACGAGCGCATGCGTGCGCGCAAGACCGCCAGTTTCGGCGCGCCCTACGACTACTCGCAGATCACCTACCCCGCCGTGCCGATGCCCGAAGCGCTGGAGCAGTTGTGCGGGCCCATCGAGCAACTGCTGGGCTTTCGCCCCAACAACTGCCTGCTCAACTGCTACCCCGACGGCCAATCCTCCATGGGCTTTCATTCCGACGCCAATGAACAGTTGGTGACAGGCACCGGGGTGGTGATCGTCTCCCTGGGCCACGCCCGGGCCATGGTCTTTCGCCACAAGGAAAGCGGCGCCACCTTCGACTACAGCCTGGCCAGCGGCTCGCTGCTGCACATGTCGGACGAACTGCAGAAACACTGGCTGCACGCGATCCCCAAGGCGCCGGACGCCGGCGAGCGCATCAGCCTGTCGTTTCGCCAGCTCAAGACCGGCTAGTGCTGGACTCGGTCAGGATCGGCCCTTGACTCAAGGGCCGGGCCATCGACAATGCCCGGCTGTATTCAGCGTTTGCCCCGAGGCCCCATGCAGTTGCTTCCCTGGTCCTACCCCTGTCCCGAAGGCTTCACCCTGCGCGGCCTGCGCTCCGCGCCTTCGGGCAAGCCCCTGCTGCACTTTCTGCACGGCAACGGTTTCTGCTCCATGGCCTATCAGCCGATGCTGGCGCTGCTGGCCGAGTCCTTCGACCTGTGGCTCAGTGACGTCCAGGGCCACGGCGATACCGACCACGGCGGCCCGTTCCTCGGCTGGAACCGTACCGCGGAACTGGCAGCCGAGGCCTTCGAAGCCGGGCTCGATGCCTATGGCGAGGTACCGCGCTATGCGCTGGGCCACAGTTTTGGCGGGGTGCTCACCTGCCTGATCGTCGCCGAACGCCCGCAACTGTTTCGCAAGGCGGTGATGCTGGACCCGGTGATCTTCACCCCCTCCATGATCGGCTCCCTGGGCGTTCTGTCGGCCCTGGGCCTGAACCGCCGCCACAGCCTCGCGCGCAAGGCCGCCGCCCGCCGCCGGCGTTGGCCGGACCGCGCCGCCGCCAAGGCCGCGCTGGCCAACCGGGGCATCTTCAAGGGCTGGAGCGACGCGGCCCTGGCCGCCTATGTCGAACACGGCCTGAAGGACGACGAACAAGGCGTGGCCCTAAAATGCGCCCCCGAGCGCGAAGTGGATATCTACAGCTCCTTTCCCCGCCGCCTGTGGCGCTCGCTGCGCCAGGTGAAGACCCCAAGCCTAGTGATCCACGGCCGCGACAGCTACCCCTACGTGGCTCGCTCGATCAAGCGCTGGGCGGCCATCAACCGGCACCTGAGCACCCAGGTGATCGACGGCCAGCACTGCTTCATGCAGGTCGACCCGGCCACCAGCGCCCGCTCCATCCAGGGCTTTCTCCAGACCGAAGGCCGGTGAAAGCCGCGGGCCAGGCGCCCGCGACAGATGTCACCGTGCTATCATTGGCGGGTTTTCCAGGCAGGCCGTGCAACCTGTCGATCCTGGAAAGCACTGGACAAAGGCGCCGATCAGATGCGCCTGCCGCCTGCCTTGTGTGCAAAAAGCCGACGGTGCCGTGGGGCCTGGCCCCACCGCGCACCGCACCGATGCAAACCGCGACTCGCCTCGCCGGTTGTACTTTTTGCCGCCACAAGGAACACAGTCATGCTCTTGAGAACGATGAACATTTCCCGCCGCGCAGGGTTCAGCTTCGCCCTGATCGCCCTGCTGGCCCTGGCCCTGGGAGGTTTCTCCCTGCTGGAAATGCAACGCATGAACCAGCAATCCCTTGAGGTCGACCAGAACTGGCAGCCATCCATCGTTGCCGCCAATGCCCTGGCCCTGACCAGCACCCAGATCCGAACCCTGACCCTGCGCATGCTGGTGGTGCGCGACAGCGGTGACGTGCAGACCTTGCTGTCGCGCCTCAGCGAGCTGGAGCAGCAGCAGGATCGGCAACAGCAGGCCTATGAAAAACTGATCAACGTCGACGACGAACGCGCCGCCTACGAGCGTTTTGTCGAAGCCGAGGCGCTGTACCTCAAGGACCAGCACCGGATCACCGACCTGATGCGCCAGGGCCACAAGGAAGCGGCGATCGACATCGTCGACGGCGGCCCGTTCCTGGCCAATGCCGACGCCATGCTCAAGGAATTGCTGACCATCATCGACGTCAACACCCGGGGCGGTATCGCCGCGGCGGCGCAAAGCAACCAGGTGTTCAAAGGTGCCGTGGGCATGGTCCTGCTGATCATGCTGGTCGTGGTGGCCCTGACCGTGGTCCTGGCCCTGTTCCTGACCCGCAGCATCGTGCGCCCCCTGGGCCAGGCCGTGGAGGTAGCGGAAACCATCGCCCGCGGTGATCTCGGCCAGAGCATCGCAGTCAGCGGCAAGGACGAACCGGCGCGCCTGCTGCACGCCCTGCAGACCATGCAGGCCAGCCTGCGCGGCACCCTGCAGCGGATCGCCGATTCGTCCAACCAGCTGGCCTCCGCCGCCGAGGAACTGCACGCGGTCACCGAGCATTCCAGCCAGACCCTGCACCAGCAAAGCAATGAAGTGGAGCAGGCGGCCACCGCGGTCAATGAAATGACCGTCGCCGTGGAGGAAGTGGCGCGCAATGCGGTGAGCACCTCCGAAGCCTCCCAGGAAACCGACCGCACGGCCCATCACGGCCGCGAGCAGGTACAGCACACCGTCGACTCCATCGGCCAACTGGCCGAAGACGTGACCCAGACCTGCCAGCGGGTGGAAAACCTGGCGGTGGACGTGCGCAATATCGGCCAGGTGCTGGAAGTGATCCGCTCGATTGCCGAACAGACCAACCTGCTGGCGCTCAATGCCGCCATCGAGGCCGCGCGGGCCGGGGACGCCGGACGCGGCTTCGCCGTGGTCGCCGACGAAGTGCGGGCCCTGGCCCATCGCACCCAGCAGTCGACCCAGGAAATCGAAAGCATGATCAACACCATCGAGGAAGGCACCGAAGGTGCGGTCAGTGCCATGCGCAACAGCAACGAGCGCGCCCACCTGACCCTGGAAGCCGCCCGCGCTTCGGGGCTGGCCCTGGACCAGATCACCCAGGCCATCACCACCATCAACGAGCGCAACCTGGTGATCGCCAGCGCCAGCGAGGAACAGGCCCAGGTCGCCCGCGAGGTGGACCGCAACCTGATCAATATCCGCGACCTGTCGACCCAGACCTCGGCCGGGGCCAACCAGAGCAATGCCGCCAGCCAGGAGCTGTCACGCCTGGCGGTGGACCTCAATGCCCTGGTGACCCAGTTCAAGCTTTGACGCTTGCCGCTTCAGAAGGCGTAGCGGCCGATCACCTGCCGGACCCTGGCTAGCGCCACGCCCAGATCGGCCATGGCCACCGAGCCCAACGCCAGGCGAATGGCGTGGGGCACCGGGCCGGCGCCGACAAAGGGCTCGGCGGTGGACACCGAGACCTTCTCCCGCAGCAGCGCCATGGCCACCTGATCGGCCCGGACTTCCTCGGGCAAGGGCAGCCAGAGGAAGTAGGAGTTCGGATGGCTGACATAGGCCAGCCCGGCCAGGGCTTCCCGGGCCAGGGCCTGGCGGGCCTGGGCATCCTCGCGCTTCTGGTGCTCCAGGCGCGCCACCGTGCCGTCCTCGATCCAGGCACAGGCCATGGCGGTCATCACCCCCGGGGTGTTCCAGGTGCTGGTGCGGATCGCACGCTCGATCAGCGCCACCCAGGCCGGCGGCGCCACCACATAACCGACCCGCAGGCCGGTGGCCACATTCTTCGAGAACCCCGAGATGTAGACCGTGATCTCTGGTGCCAGGGCAGCCAGCGGCGCGGGAGGATCCAGGGCCAGGAAGGCGTAGGCGGCGTCTTCGATGATCAGCAGCCCGTGGGCCCGGGCAATCGCCACCAGGCGCTGGCGCCAGGCCAGGGCCAGCACCCAGCCCATGGGGTTGTGCAGGGTCGGCATGGCGTATACCGCGCGCACCCGCCGCCGTTGGCACAAGCGCTCGAAGGCCTCCAGGTCCGGCCCCTGCTCGCTCAGGGGAATGGCCAGCAGTTCCAGCCCGTGGGCCTCGGCCACCACCTTGAACCCGGGGTAGGTCAAGGCATCCACCGCCACCACATCACCGGGCCTGAGCAACGCCATCAGGGTGGTCGACAGGCCGTGCTGGGCGCCGCTGACCAGCAGCACCTGCTCGCCCTCCACCACCAGCCCATGGCCTGCCAGGTAGCGCGCCACCGTGGCCCGCTCATGACTGCGCCCGGCGTGGGGCTGGTAGCGCAGCAAGGCTTCCAGGTCGCCGGTCGCCGCCAACTGGCGCAAGGCGCTACGCAGCAGTTCGGCCTGGCCGGGCAACGCCGGGTAGTTGAAGTTCAGGTCCAGGGTGCCCGGTGCCGTAGCGGGCTGGTCCACGCCCTGCCCTGGCGGCAAGGCGGTTTCCCGGACATAGGTCCCACGCCCGGTTTCGCCGCTGACCAGGCCCATGGCTTCCAGCTCGGCGTAGACCCGCGATGCAGTGACCAGGGCCAGCCCTTCCCGCGCCGCCAGCTCGCGATGGGTGGGCAGGCGGGTGCCGGGGGCCAGGATGCCGGTACGGATATCGGCGGCAAAGGTGTCCACCAGTTGTTTGTAGCGGGCACGGGCCATAGGCGCTGTATCCATGACAATTTTTTGATTGTGCTGATTTTCAATCCTAGGATGGGCTCGACACAAGCCCCCGCCGCTGCGGCCTCCCACTTCTTGAGCACTCCCCGAATGGAACGGACATCGACCCTGCAATCCCCAACCCTGGAAAAAACCGCCAGTGGCTGGCTCAACGGCTTTATCGGCGTGCTGATCTTCAGCGGCTCACTGCCGGCCACCCGGGTCGCGGTGCTGGAGTTCGACCCGCTATTCCTCACCGTGGCCCGGGCCACCATCGCCGGGCTCCTGGCGTTGTGCATCCTGCTGCTGTTCAAGCAGCGCCGTCCGAGCCGCACCCAGCTCCTGCCCCTGACCATCGTTGCCCTGGGCGTGGTGCTGGGCTTTCCGCTGCTCACGGCCCTGGCCCTGCAGTACGTGACCTCGGCCCATTCCATTGTGTTCCTTGGCCTTTTGCCCCTGGCCACCGCGGTGTTCGGCGTGCTGCGCGGCGGCGAGCGGCCGCGCCCTGTGTTCTGGCTGTTCTCGGTGCTCGGCAGCCTGTTGGTGGTGGGCTATGCCCTGTCCCAGGGCCTCACGGCTTCACCCGAGGGTGACCTGCTCATGCTCCTGGCCGTGCTGGTATGCGGCCTGGGTTATGCCGAAGGCGCCAAGCTGTCACGCACCCTGGGCGGCTGGCAGGTGATCTCCTGGGCCCTGGTGCTGTCGCTGCCACTGATGGCCGCACTGACCCTGTTCAGCATGCCCGCCTCCTTTAGTGGCATCAGCCTGCCGGCCTGGGTCAGCCTGGGCTACGTATCGCTGTTCAGCATGCTGATCGGTTTTGTCTTCTGGTACCGCGGGCTGGCCCAGGGCGGGATCGCCGCCGTCGGCCAGTTGCAGTTGCTGCAACCCTTTTTCGGCCTGGCCCTGGCCGCCGGCCTGCTCCACGAGCACGTCAGCCTGGGCATGCTCGGGGTCACCGTGGCGGTGATCCTCTGCGTGGTCGGGGCACGAAAGTGTTCCAAATAAGTACAAGGCAGTGGCAGCGCTTGCCGGGCTGCCACTGATTGCGCGGGGATATGAAGCAAGAGCCGCAAAGGGCTCGGGGGTCAGGTCGGAGAGATAGTCGCGAGCGCACCGAGCGCGATGGTCAAGGCTAAAAATCCAAACAAGAAAAACGCCATCTTAGTCATCAGGCCTCCTGAACAGTAGGTATGCGGTGCAGCGGGCCCGGTCTCCAGCCGTAAAGCCGGCCGGGCGCGCCATTTTCAAACCATGGCTGTTCTGATAACAGACGCAGATGCGCAAGAAAAATACGGATCAGATGCGCCGCGCCGGCCTCCGCTACCTGCTTGCTCGCCCTCGCACCACTTGCCCCCGATGCCATGCTGGAAGCAGAAAACCGGAGCACGCCGACGTGCTCCGGTGGCGGGGTTGGCCGATCAGGCCAGTTCTTTACGCAACTGACGGGCCGCGGTGACCATGTGCACCAGGGCTGCTTCGGTTTCCGGCCAGCCGCGGGTCTTCAGGCCGCAGTCCGGGTTGACCCACAGGCGCTCGGCAGGGATGCGGCGGGCGGCCTTGCGCAGCAGGTTGGCCATTTCCGAGGCATCCGGCACCCGTGGCGAGTGGATGTCATAGACGCCCGGGCCGATCTCGTTCGGGTAGGCGAAGGCTTTGAAGGCGTCCAGCAGTTCCATGTCCGAACGCGAGGTCTCGATGGTGATGACGTCCGCATCCATGGCGGCGATGGACTCGATCACATCGTTGAATTCGCTGTAGCACATGTGGGTGTGGATCTGGGTTTCATCACGCACGCCAGAGGCGCACAGGCGGAACACTTCGGTGGCCCAGTCCAGGTAGTGCTGCCACTGCGCCCGGCGCAGCGGCAAGCCTTCACGGAACGCGGCTTCGTCGATCTGCACGATCCTGATGCCGGCGGCTTCCAGGTCCAGCACTTCGTCGCGGATCGCCAGGGCCAGTTGCCGGGCCTGTACTTCGCGGCTCACATCTTCGCGCGGAAAAGACCACATCAGCATGGTCACCGGGCCGGTGAGCATGCCCTTCATCACCTTGTCGGTCAGGCCCTGGGCGTAGCGGATCCACTCCACGGTCATGGCTTTGGGGCGGCTCAGGTCACCGAAGATCAGCGCCGGCTTGACGCACCGGGAACCGTAGCTCTGCACCCAGCCGAAACGAGTGAACACATAGCCGTCCAACTGCTCGGCGAAGTACTCGACCATGTCGTTGCGCTCGGCCTCGCCGTGCACCAGCACGTCCAGGCCCAGGCGTTCCTGCACCAGCACCGCGTGGCGGATTTCGCTGTGCATGGCTTCGGTGTATTCGGCCACGCTCAGCTTGCCCTGCTTGAACGACTGGCGCGCCAGGCGGATCGAGGCGGTCTGCGGAAACGAACCAATGGTGGTGGTGGGGAACAGCGGCAGGTCGAGGCCGGCGCGCTGCTTGGCGATACGCTGGGTGAAGGCCGAGCGCCGCTGGCTGTCCTTGGGGGTGATGGCCGCCACCCGAGCCTGTACCGCCGGTTTGTGGATGCGCGGCGAGGCCGCGCGGCTGGCCTGTACGGCGCGGCTCTGCTCCAGGGCCTTGAGCACCGCCTGGGCCTGCGGCTGGTTCACCGCCTGGGCCAGTACCGCCACTTCCTGGCATTTCTGCACGGCGAAGGCCAGCCAGCTCTTGAGCTCGGCGTCCAGCTGGTCTTCACGGTCCAGGTCCACCGGGCTGTGCAACAGCGAGCAGGAAGGCGCCACCCACAGGCGCTCACCCAGGCGCTCATGGGCGTGCTGCAGGGTGGCCAGGGCTTTTTTCAGGTCGCAGCGCCAGACGTTACGCCCATTGACCAGGCCCAGTGACAGCACCTTGTAGGCCGGCAGGCGATCGAGGATGGTCGGGTACTGCTCGGGAGCACGCACCAGGTCGATGTGCAGGCCATCCACCGGCAGGTTCGCGGCCAGGCCGAGATTCTCTTCCAGGCCACCGAAATAGGTCGCCAGGAGTTTTTTCAGCGGCTCGCGCTGGATCTGGTTGTAGGCACGTTCGAACGCGTTTTTCCAATCCTGGGGCAAGTCCAGCACCAGGATCGGCTCGTCGATCTGCACCCACTCCACACCCTGGGCCGCCAGGCGCTGGAAGATCTGGCCGTACAGCGGCAGCAGGCGGTCCAACAGCTCCAGCTTGTCGAACTCGGCGCCCTTGGCCTTGCCCAGCCACAGGTAGGTCAGCGGGCCGATCAGCACCGGCTTGACAGCGTGCCCCAGGGCCCGGGCCTCCTCGACCTCTTCGAAGAGCTGCTCCCAGCCCAGCTGGAATTGCTGGTCGGCGCCGAATTCAGGCACCAGGTAGTGGTAGTTGGTGTCGAACCACTTGGTCATTTCCTGGGCGTGGGCACCGCCGCAGCAGCCGTCGCTGACGCCACGCGCCATGCCGAACAGGGTCTGCAGCGTGGCTGGGCCATGCTGCGGACGGAAACGCTGGGGGATCACGCCGAACATCAGGGAATGGGTCAGAACCTGGTCGTACCAGGCGAAATCGCCTACGGGCAGCAGGTCGATACCGGCGTTTTTCTGCAGCTCCCAGTGAGTCTTGCGCAGATCACGGCCCACGGCGCGCAGGCCGGCTTCGTCGAGTTCGCCCTTCCAGAACGCCTCTTGCGCTTTCTTCAGTTCACGGTCGCGGCCAATGCGCGGAAATCCTAGAGAATGGGCCAAAGCCATGACATGCAACTCCCCTGTGTTTGATGGGAGCCATTGTCGGCACTCGGCCCTTGGTGAGACAAACTCATTTTAATCGCGATGATCACAAGTTCCATTCATGATCAAACAGGCAGATCAGACACTGCCGCAGGAGGCCGCGCCCCCTTCAGGCTCCTGCCCGGGGCGGCCCGGGCCAGCTACAGGCCTGCGACCCGGTGCAGATCTGCGCCCCCTCAGCGGCGAGCCAACTTATACCTCAGGCAATCCTCGTTAAAGCTTTTGCGCAGTGCCTCGGGCTTGATCCGCGAGGGGCTGTCGTAGGTCTGCTCGGTGATGCCCAGGGCCATCATGCGCATCCAGCCCTTGCTGAACTTGTAGGTCTGGATCTTCTGCCGCGCCGCATACAGCGACACCCCGGACAACTTCAATTCCTGGGCCCTGGCGGCAGTGCCCGCCCCCCAGCTGCAGACATACCGGTCATTGGCCGCCAGCTCCCGGGCCTGGGCCGCAGAAGCCCCGCCCAACAGGGCAAACGAAGTCAGCGTAATCAACACATGGCGCATTTTGCGGTCACCTAACCACCTGAAAATAAAGTGATTTTGGCGACACTTCAGACTGCCCGGGGCCAGTACTTTGCCTTCTCGATCAAGGCAATGTGCCTGCCAATGCTGGCCACTCGCGCGGCACAGGCGCACCCGCCGCTGACGCCAGTCGATCAACTGCAACACGCTGAAGCCGGGTTTTTCCGCACCCCGGGAGGGCCCACCGTGGGCCGACTCGATAACCGACGCTAGCCACTGCTGCACGCCCCGGTCCGCCTCCGACGCCCGCCCGCGACTCCAGAACCGCATCGCCACGGCTGCATCGCGCACGGAGGCCGAAACGCCAGTATTCCTACGAGGAATGCACGGATAAAAAACCTGCATTTTATTTATCGACCAGGATCTCCTAGCGTGGGCGCTCCCCCCTTGGAGAGACCGCCGTGACCGCTTCCCGCCCGCGCCTGTACGTCGATGCCCAGTTCACCAGCCCCTATGCCCTGTCCGTGTTCGTGGTGCTGCGGAAAAAGGGTATCGACTTCGACCTGCTGCCCCTGGACCTGGACGCCGCGCAGAACCGCGAGCCGGCCTACACCCGCCTGTCCCTGACCCAGCGCGTGCCGACCCTGGTGCTGGACGATTTTGCCCTGTCCGAATCCTCGGCCATCGCTGAATACCTGGAACAGCTATTCCCGCACAACCCGGTCTATCCCCAGGACCTGCGCCAGCGTGCCAAGGCCCGCCAGGTCCAGGCCTGGCTGCGCAGCGACCTGCTGCCGATCCGCCAGGAGCGCACGACCCTGGTGGTGTTCTACGGCTGCAAGGGCGAACCGCTGTCGCCCCAGGCCCAAGCGGCGGCTAACACCCTGGTGGAGGCCGCGCAGGAGCTATTGGCGGATGGCCGCGACTTCCTGTGCGGCCAGTGGTCGATCGCCGATGTCGACCTGGCGCTGATGCTCAACCGGCTGATCCTCAACGGTGACCCGGTGCCGGCGAGCCTGGTGGACTATGCCCGGCGCCAGTGGCAACGGCCGGCAGTGCAGGAATGGGTGCAGTTGCCGCGGCCGGCGCTGTAGGGCCTGGAGCGCCGGGTGATGCGGCCATCGGCGTTGACCTGACGCTGGCCGGGGAGTCTGCGGCTGGCGCGGCTAGGCTTCTTGCGGTTGGCGCAGGTAGGCGAACATGTGCTGGGCATAATCGGCCTTGCCCAGGGGCACACCGTTGTGCCGCAGGATGTTGTAGGCCGTGACCAGGTGGAAATAGAACTGCGGCGTCGCCCAGTTGCGCGCGAACTCCTCGCCGTTCATGTCGAAGGCAATACCGTTGTGCAGCTCGATGGCGATGGCCCGCTGGCCACTGCTGTCGATCAGCTCGCGGTCCGCCGCCGCCAGGAACGCCAGGGTGTCTTCGATCAGTGCCCTGGCCTCGGCCATACCGGCCGGCGCCTGCAATGCAGTCACAGGCTGCCCGCTCAGGCGCTGTACCGTTTCCCGGGCCTGGGTGCAGGCAAAACGCACCTGGGCCGCCAGGTCATACATGTCCGGTGCCAGCCGCGACTGCAACAGCACCTGGGGTTCGAACCCCCGCTCCCGGGCCTGCTCTTCGCCCTTGGCGAGAAAGCCCTCCAGGGCGCGCAGCATCTGGGCAAAACAGGGAACGGTGAGGGTGTAGATCGACATGGGTGTTCCTCGATGAGATCAAGACACAGGGGCTGGGTGCTGCCCGTCGCCCCGCCATAAAAGCCGATGGATCCTAGCAGATGTCCCCCCTCTCTCAAGCCGCGGACAATGCCAGAAAAGTACCCCTGGGCCGATCCGGCTGGTATGGTGCGCCCCTTGAGAAATACACCGCCTGACAGTGAGGAAAATGACCTTGAGCAGTGAAGCAAAAATGACCGGGGACCTGTTCGAAGTCGACAAGCGCCTGGCCCTCAAGCCCATCGTCGATTTCAACAGTTACCTGCGCGCGGCCTTCGCCGATGGCCCCTGCTCCTGTGGTCGCTGCGTCGCCAGCCAGGGTGACGAGAGCGGCTACGACTACCAGCACACCTTCAACTTCGCCGGCCGGGTGGCCAACCGGCGCTTCGCCTCCACCGCCGGCAGCGATGTGCTGCAGGCCCTGAAGAAAGCCTGGCTGTCCTTCACCAAGGCCGAGCTGCCGGCGAGCGGCGATCTGGACCTGGCAACGGTCAAGGAATTCGTCGACCCCCAACTGCACAAATTGCTGGTACCGCTGTTCGTTGCCAGCGGCCTGACCCGCGAAGTGGATGGCCAGTTGCAACTGCAGGCGCAAGTGGCGGCTTGAACAGCCGTACCGCCTAAAGCCAGCGCCGCACACGCTGGCGATACGCCGCAAAATCAGCCCCGAACAACTGCCCGAGCGCCCGTTCTTCGGGGTAGATCTGAAAGCGGTTCATGTACAGGACGAACCCCAGCACGCCGAGCAGCACCAGGGGCGAGGCCAGGTACAGCCCCCAGGCCAGCAGCCACAGGGCAAAGCCGACATACATCGGGTTGCGTGTGTACTGGTAGATCCCCGAGGTGACCAGGGCCGAGGCGCTGGCGGGTTTCAGCGGGTTGACCGTGGTCTTGGCCCGGCGAAAGGCAAGCCCTCCGGCCAGGACAAACAGCAGCCCGGCCATCACCAGCGGCAGCGCCAGCAACAGGCGTGTGCCCAAGCCCGGATCCAGGCCCGGCAAGCTGCGCGCGAATAGCCCCATCAACACGGCGAACAGGGCCGCGACAAGGGGGGTGGAATGCGGTTTTCCAAGGCCTGCATGGTGCCTCTCTCCTCTGCCCGGGTTCAGGTCCGGGGCGTTACAGGTTGTCCGTCACCCGGCACAGCTTGCTGTCTTTCAACGGGGCCGCAGCATATTCCTTCGAGCCAAGCGGCGCCTGCTTGAGCATCACCGCGCACTTGTACATCCCCGAGGCTTCCAGCTGGTAGTCCATGCCTGCCTTGGGCACGAAGCTGAACAGGTTGTAGCACTGGTTGCCCAGGTAGTGGAACGCCATGGGCTGCCCGGCCGGCACCAGCACTTCGGTCCGGGTACCGGGCACTGGGGGAGTCTGCGGCGCCGCCATGCCCAGGCTTTCACCGTTACGGTTGGCGTAGCCGTCCCGGGCAGCCACCACGACCCCGGCACCGGGCAGGCGGAAATCCACGCAGTCGGACCTGGGCACACCGCGCACCATGCCGTCGCTGATCACCCGCAGGCGCACGGTTTCGCCACCCGGCGGCGTGGAATAGGGCGTGGAAAAGGACCGCACATCGGTCAGGGCGCCGCAGCCGGCCAGCGCCAGCAGCAGGCCGGCGAGACCCGGCAGGCGCACGCGCCCTATGCAGGTGTTGAGGGGATGAGGCGATTGACTCACTATGTCGCTCCTTGCGGGTCGGGTTCCTGGGCAGCTGCTGCGATCAGCAGCCGGCGTTTTATAAAGGGTTCACCCACTCGCGGCAATGCTGGCCCTGAAACTTCGGAAACCCTGACCATGCAAAACCAGCATCAAGGCAGTTGCCTGTGCGGCGCGGTGACTTACCAAGTGTGCGGCGCGCTGAAAGCCGTCACCCACTGCCATTGCCACAAGTGCCAGAAGGGCCACGGCGCGGCCTTTGCTTCCTACGCCAGTACACCGCGTGCGAATCTGGAAATCCGCGACCAGAGATCGGCGCTTAAGGTGTACGAATCATCCCCTGGCGTGCTGCGTCAGTTCTGCTGCCACTGCGGCTCTTCGTTGTTCTGGCAGGACACCCAGGGCGAATATCGCCAGTGGATTTCCATCGCCATTGCCACCCTGGACACGCCCTTCGCAGCCCCCAGGCAACAGCATTACTGCGTAGCCATGAAGGCCGACTGGTATGCAATCACCGATCAGTTCGACCAAGTGCAATAAGCCACGCCGCACCCAGAGGAATGCCCCTGTCATGACCCGGCACTTCAGCTACGTCTGGCTCCTGCCGTTGCTTGAACGCCCCTACGAATCGGTCGCAGCCGACCTGCCTGGCGCCCTCGCCGGGCTCAGGATAGAACCCCCGCCGGGTGAACCGCTGTGCCTGCGCCAGTTGCTGCTGAGCGCCCTGGGGTCCGGCTCCGAACACTGGGAGCACTGTGCTGTGGCATGGCTGGAAGCCGGCTTCCCGCTGGATCGCGAGCTGTGCGAAAGCCTGCTGCACCAGGTCTCGCAAAAAATGTTCAGCCAGCCCATCCGCCATCGGCTGACCACCCTCGGCAAACGCTGGCTACGCCAGGACAACCAGGCCCGTACCCACGACTCAAACCCACGCCACTAGCGCGCCGCGACGTCCTTGGGTTTGTAGAAGCTGAAGCTGCCGATCTCGGTGGTCTTGATATAGGCCCGGGACCAGTCCGGCGAAACACTGCGGTCGTGAAAGAACAGCGCGCCGCCGGTACGGTCCTTGAGCTGCTGGTTCAGCGCCTTGCGGGCAATTTCCTTGGCGATGGTATAGCGGCCCTCTTCCTCCACCTGGTCGGGCCGGCCATCGCACCACCAGGAGAACTGGCAGGGGCTTTTTTCCGAACCCTGCTTGACCACTTCGCACACCGTCCCGGGAAAACCCTCATGGCCCAGGCGGTTCAGCACCACATTGGCCACGGCCTCCATATCGGCGCTTTCACCGCCCTTGGCTTCCCAGTAGATGGTCCGCGACAGGCACGTGATGGCGTCGTCCACCGGGGCCTGGCCGGCCGGGTCCACGGCCTGCACTTCGGTCTTGGTGATGGGTGCCGCCTGGGGCTCGGCCTTCGGGCTCTCCTTGTCCGCGGCTTTCTGCTCCAGCGCCTGGGCCTTGTCCTGGGCAGCGGCCTGCACCGCCGGCTGCGGGTCGGCGGCCCAGAGCTGGGCTGCGGGCAACAACAAGGCAAAACACAGGGTCCTGACAATCCAGCGCATGATCGATCCTTCCCGAAAAACCTTTACCCCCTGCCAGCGCCGCCCCTGAACGTACCTGGCGGCAGAGCGGCGCAACCGGTTGCAGCATGGCCGGCACAATGGCGCGTCGAGGGGGAGCGAACGGGTCACCGGGGGCCATGTTGAATCGACCATGGGCCGCGCGAATCATTCCCTGGTGCCGCAAGCCCTGCACAAAGCCCAGGACAAGGCTCCCGTGGAAATTCGCTGGTAATGATAAGAATTCTCATTAGAATGCCCAGCCATTCACGCTGAGCCGTATCAGGTAGTGGGAGCAGTGGGCGATGGAAACCGGAGACGACCAGCAACAACTCAGCGCGCTGTTCATTGCACAGCGCGGGGGGCTGATCCGCATGCTTGCGCGGGTGGTGGGGTGCGCCAACCTGGCCGAGGACCTGGCCCAGGAGACCTACCTGCGGGTGGCCAAGGCGCTCAACGCCCGCCCCATCGAGCACTTGCAGCCGTTCCTCTATCAGACCGCCCAGTACCTGGCCTTCGATCACCTGCGCAGCCAGCGCAGCAAACGCCGCTTCGAGTACCAGCCCACCGACGCCAGCCAGCTCAGCGAAGTGCCCACCGCTGCCCCCGGGCCGGAAAGCCATGTCCAGGGCCAGCAGCAGTTGCACTTGCTGCAACAGGTACTGGCCACCCTGCCCAAGCGCCAGCAACAAATCCTGGTTTTGCATAAACTGCATGATCTTTCGCAAAGCCAGATTGCCCAGCGCTTGCAGGTTTCCCTGAGCACGGTGGAAAAGGACCTGCGCCATGCACTCAATGCCTGCATCAAAGCCACCGACCGGCAGAACCCCGATGACTGAACACCTCAGCGCCCTTCCCGGCGACGCCATTCGCGAGCAGGCGAGCTACTGGTTCACCCAGCGTGAGGCCATGACCCACAACCTGCCGCTGCGCCAGCGCTTTGAACAGTGGCGCAACAGCCATGCGCAGCACGCCGAGGCCTACCGCGCCCTGGAAGACCTGTGGCAGGCCAGCGCCTTCGAACAGGCCCTGGAACAGCTGGCGCTGGGCCTGGACCTGCCGGCCGCGCCGGCCCCCGCCACGCCGCGCAGAAAACGCCACCGCACTCGCTGGCTGGCCGCCGCGGCCACGGTGCTGGTGATGCTCGGTGCCGGCTGGTTCGGCGACCTGCCACTGCGCCTGCAGGCCGATCACCTGAGCGCGGTCGGCGAACTCCAGCGCTTCGACCTGGCCGATGGTTCGCACATCGTGCTGGGCAGCGACAGCGCCATCAGCAGCGACTTCAGTAACGCCCGGCGGCGCATCCAGCTGCTGCGCGGCGAGCTCTATGTCGAGGCCTTCCACGACCCGTCCCGGCCGCTGACCATCGAGGCCGGCAGCGCCACGGTGACCGTGGTCGGCACCCGCTTCAGCGTCAGCCGCCAGGCCGACGGGGTGACCGTGGCCGTACGCGAAGGCCGGGTACGCCTGGCCGACGAAAACGGCCAGCAGAGCCTGCTGCAAGCCGGCAACTGGCAACAGTTGCAGGGCCACCAGTTGCTGCCCCTGAACCCCGAGGGCAGCGAACGGCAACTGGCCTGGATCAACGGCCGCCTGTCCTTCCAGGACGCACCCCTGGCCCAGGTTCTGCAAGAGCTGCGGCGTTACTATCGCGCACCGATCCTGCTGTTCAACGCCGACGCGGCGCAGCAGAAAGTCAGCGGCAACTACCAGCTCGATGACCCGCAGGCCATTGTCCGGGCCCTGAGCAAAGTCACCGCCACCGAGCTCACCCGCCTGCCGGGCGGCATCCTGGTACTGCGCTGAAACACTGCCCGGGGGGGCTGAAAAAAAGTTTTACGGCTTTGCCGAGGCCAACCCGTCAGGGTGTTTGCTTATGCAAATCATTCCTATTTCGTACGGGACTTCCATGCACCTTCCAACACTCACCCCGGCCCGCAGCATCCTCGCGCTGGCCATCTGCCTGGCCTGCAACCCCGTGATGGCGGTCGAGCCCACCACCGCTACCGGCAACCAGGCAGCCGCCACCTACAGTTTTGCCATCGCCCGCCAGTCCCTGGCCAATGCCCTGGACCAACTGAGTACCCAGAGCGGTTTGCAGATCGCCTACTCCGCGGCACTGGCCCAGGGGATCGAGTCGGCGGGGGTCAGCGGGCGCATGAGCGCGGAACAGGCACTGGGCAAGCTGCTGGCAGGCACCGGCCTGGGTTTTGAACGCAACGGCGCCAACGCGGTGCTGCTGACGCGCCTGCCCCAGAGCAGCCAGGCCGTGGAGCTGGAGGCCACCCAGATCGTCAGCAACCAGTTGGGCACCGTCACCGAAGGCAGCGGCTCCTACACCCCAGGCACCATCGCCACGGCGACTCGCATGGTGCTGACCCCGCGGCAGACACCGCAGTCGATCACCGTGGTCACCCGGCAGCACATGGAAGATTTCGGCCTCAACAACGTCGACGACGTGATGCGCCACACCCCGGGCATCACCGTCTCGGCCTACGACACCGACCGCACCAACTACTACGCCCGCGGTTTCTCGATCAACAACTTCCAGTACGACGGCATTCCCTCCACCGTGCGCAACGTCGCCTATTCGGCTGGCAACACCCTCAGCGACATGGCCATCTACGACCGGGTGGAAGTGCTCAAGGGTGCCACCGGCCTGCTGACCGGCGCCGGCTCCCTGGGCGCCACCATCAACCTGGTGCGCAAGAAGCCCACCGCCCAGTTCCAGGGCCACGCCTCCCTGGGCATGGGCTCCTGGGACAACTACCGCAGCGAACTGGACGTCAGCGGGCCGCTGACCGAAACCGGCAATGTTCGCGGCCGCGCAGTGGCGGCCTACCAGGACAAGCAGTCGTTCCTCGACCACTATTCGCGCAAGACCTCGACCTACTACGGCATCCTCGAATTCGACCTGTCCCCCGACACCCTGCTGACCGTGGGCGGCGACTACCAGGACAACATCCCCAAGGGCTCCAGCTGGTCCGGCACCTTTCCGCTGATCAACGCCACTGGCGGGCACAACAGCATGTCGCGCTCCTACAACAACGGCGCGACCTGGAGCGGCTGGGAGCAATACACCCGCACCGCTTTTGCCATGCTCGAACACGACCTGGGGGATGGCTGGGTCACCAAGCTGCAACTGGATCACAAGATCAACAGCTACCACGCCGAACTCGGCTCGATCCAGTTCGACGAACCGCAGACCGATGGCACGGCCAAGGTCAACGCACAGAAGTACACCGGCGACACCACCAGCGATTCCGCCGACCTGTACCTGAGCGGCCCCTTCAATCTGTTCGGCCGCGAGCATGAACTGGTGCTGGGCGGCTCCATCGCCAACTCGCGCTGGACCGGCAAGGGCTACTGGTCCCCGGACTTCCCCGGGGCAAGGGTAACGTGGTGGACTTCTACAACTGGCACGGCAAGATCGAACGGCCCATCTGGGGGCTGCCGGCCCAGCGCACCGACGACACCGTGCGCCAGACCGGCACCTACATGACCACCCGCCTCAACCTGATGGACGACCTGAACCTGTTTCTGGGCGGGCGCGTGGTCAACTATCACCTCACCGGCCTGACCCCGTCCTACAAGGAAAGCGGACGCTTCGTGCCCTACGTCGGCGCGGTCTACGACCTCGACGACCACTTCTCGGTCTACGCCAGCTACACCGATATCTTCATGCCCCAGGAAAGCTGGAACAAGGACAAGGACAGCAAGCTGCTCAACCCGGACGAAGGCCAGAACTACGAGCTGGGGCTCAAGGGCGAGTTCTTCGAAGGCCGCCTCAACAGCAGCCTGGCCTACTTCGAAGTGCACGAGACCAACCGCTCGGTGCCGGACGATGCCTACAACAACCAGACCCCGAAGCCGGACAACTACGCCTTCAAGGGCGCCAAGGCGGTCACCAAGGGCTACGAGCTGGAGATTTCCGGCGAACTGAGCCCGGGCTGGCAAGTGCAGGCCGGCTACACCCACAAGATCGTGCGTGATGACGAGGGCGACAAGATCTCCACCTTCGAGCCGCAGGACCAAGTCAACCTCTACACCAGCTACAAGCTCAAGGGCGACCTGGACAAGCTGACCGTCGGTGGCGGCCTGCGCTGGCAGAGCGAGGGCTGGTATTCGGTCTACAACGCACCGCGCAAGATCAACGAAGACATTTCCCAGGAGGCCTACTGGCTGGTGGACCTGATGACCCGCTACCAGATCACCCAGAACCTGTCGGCGACCCTCAACGTCAACAACATCTTCGACAAGTCCTACTACACCAACGTCGGTTTCTATAACTCGGCGGCCTACGGCGAACCCCGCAACTTCATGCTCAGCACCCGCTGGGACTTCTGAGCCGGCGGCCCTGCCGGGCCACCCCGCCCGGCAGGGCACCAAGCAGCATCAGTGCCCGTCAGCCAAGCAGGCCCGCCTGCTTGAGCAGGTCCGCCAAGCCCGCGGGAACCAGCGGCGTCTGCTCGGTGAAGCTGGCGCTGCCCTGCCAGCGGGCCACGAAGGGCGCGCCATCGCTTTCCCGGGCATCGAGCTGGGCACGCTGGTAGACACTCGGATCGTCGAAGCGGGCGTCGTAGACCTGGACGAACTCATGGCCGGGCTTGCCGGCATAGGTGAACAGGCTTTCCAGGGTGCCGATCAGGCGCAGGCTGTTGATCGACAGCCCCAGCTCTTCCTGTATTTCTCGAACGATTGCCTGGGCACTGTGCTCGCCAAAGTCGATGCCGCCACCCAGGGGGCGAAACAGCATCTGTTGCTTGTCGGCATCAAAGAACTGATTGACCAGGATCTTGCCCTGGTGATGGAAGATGCACAGCGCGAGCGCGCGGATGCGGGGTTCAGACATGGGGTGAAGTCCATTTGCCGAGACGAGGCGCGGCATTAGAACACGGCGCCAGGCCCCTCAGCCAACGTAAAAATATTTCACCGCCAAGGCCGGGACCTCCTCCATCGCCGACCACAGTTGCTCGTCCAGTTCGCCACTGATCAGCTCATGTTCCTCGTCGCTCAGCAGCCCGGGAATGTCCCACAGTTGCTCCAGTTGCGGGTGGTCTTCCAGGTGCGCGATCAGCTGGCGCTGGCGGCTGACCAGGGCCCGAGTGTTGCGCGCGCCGATCGCGGCCAGGGTGCTGAGCGCCAGCTCGCAGGTCTGCGGCCCCCAGTTGCAGAAGAACTGCAGGAAGCCGCCGTTGTAGCCGTCCGCCTCCAGCCGCCACAGCGCGACGATGGCCTGGTCGTCCGCCGGCAGTTGCTGCAGTTGCCAGTCCAGGGCCTTCAAACGAGCCATGGACTCATCGCACAGGCATTCCCAGATCCAGTCGATGGCGTTGAGACTGAGCACCGGCTCGCCCAGGTGCGGCCAGGACACGGACCAGCCCCGAGGTGCGATGGCAAAATCCGCCCGCTGCTCGGGCGTAGCCTCCCGCAGCCGGCTGTAACGGCTCAGGGGCTGGCGCAGCCGCAAGCCGTCGGCCCAACTCAGGCAGAGCATTTCATCCTCGAAGGCGACGTGGGTGATGGGGCTGAGGTTCATCAGACAGGACCTTTGGGCAATCTAATTCAGTCGTAAGCGGCCGGACAGCGGCGCGGGCCGATGCCGTGGAGCACCGTGAACAGCCCACCGCCCAGCAGCCCCAGCAGCAGGAACGGAAAGATCCCACGGTTGAGCAAGGGGATCCAGTAGTCCAGCCCCGAAGCCCCCTTCAGAGACCCGGCGAACAGCCCCGGGGCGCCGGACAGCAGCCAGATCAGCACGCCACTGAGGCCACCGCCGATCACATAGCGCCAGCCAGTGGCGAGAAAGCGCTCCACCAGCCACAGCACCGGCCAACTGACCAGCATGCTGATCCAGGCACCGATCATGGCCCCCAGCAAGAATACCGGCAGGCTTTCCGCGCCCTTGGGATAGAGGGTTACCGCGACGCCTCCCAGGGTCAGCGCCCCCGACAGCGGCACCGCCAGCAGCCGCCGCAAGCTCTGCCCTCGCCCATGGGGCGGCACCGACAGCTGATCAATCCCACGGCTCAGCAGGCTGTACAAGCCAGCCAAGGCCAGCCCGCCCGCCAGCGGCAGCAGCAACAGCTGCATCCATGAAGTACGCACCAGCACCGTGGCCACCAGGCTCAGGATCAGGCTGATCCACAGGTAGCGCGCCCTGGCCTGCGGGCAGCGCCGCTCAGTCCACAGCAACAGGGGAATGCCCAGGACCATGGCGATCACACTGCCAAACAGAAACCCGGAAAACAGCTCCGTGCCATTCCAGCCCTTGATCAGGCCCTTGATCACGGCGTAGACCAGGCCAGCGCACAGGGGCAGTGCAAACAATCGCAGTTCGGCGTTGGGCCGCATGGGGTTCTACCTGGGGTGGCAACGGGTGCCGGGTTGAAGGAAGGTGCGTTTCTACACAAGTGCGGCGGACTAATCCAGTGCCGGAGAAACAATGCAACCTTGAGCCCGGCAATGGCTTATTGCTCAATATCGGGGTATACAGCTGGGCGAAAATTCATCCAGACATCCACCGTAAAAGACCACCCACCGCAAGTCGCTGCACTGCTGTCAGAGCAGAACAAGCATTGGCTTACAGGCAGCCGCCGAGTCCTGTTGCAAGCTCAACAGCAGCTCTGCGACCAGGGCGTGCCCAGCACGATCACCTTGGCACCTGAAACAGCCGGCGCCATTCCTCTGGACAGGCCACTCTGCCACGCTGACTCGGTCCTGTCAGCGCTCCGGCGCAGGTTGCAATGACCCAGCGTTGACCGACGCGATACGAAAGGAAACTCGACGTGCTGGCAAGACTGAACGGGCAGGAATTGCATTTCTTTGGCACACCCAAAGCATTCAATGCCATGGCACGAGCCATTCGCAAAGGCCGGCACGGCGACTCTCAATCAATGCCGCTGGAGCAAGAGCAATCCAGTTTCAGCACCTTGTTCCTGAGTTGCTCCGGTCAATCGAGCAGGATCTGGATTGAGCACAGCGAGGTTCATATCCAGTATGCCGAGGCCAGTAAAAACCGACTCTACCCTTGCCTCTCCATGCCCGCTGAAACAGCGCCGGGTGCGCTTTTTTTCATCGACAAGCGGCATCAGGATCACCCACCGCTGCTCACCGACGACTCGCTAAGCCTTGTGCTGCATGTCATCGCGAACGACGCCGATGCTTGAACTGCATCAGAAAGAGTAAACAGGCCCATGAAAATCTACCTCGACGACGAACGCCAAACCCCGCAAGGCTGGGTTCGCGCCTACTGGCCGGACGAAGTGATCGCGCTGCTGAAGGCCGGTGGCGTCGAGGACATCAGCCTCGACCACGACCTCGGAGATGATCAGCGCGGCACCGGTTACGACGTGATCCTGTGGATCGAAGAGGCCGTGGCCCTCAATGGTTTTCATCCGCCGCGTATTCACATCCACTCGGCCAATGCCAGCGCCGTGGAAAAAATGCGCGCCGGCGTGCAAGCGATCGATCGACTGGCCCGCAACAACGGATGCCGCCAATCAACCCATAACGCAGGCAACTGACCCCATGAGCGGCAACCTGTATGGATACATCCATTGCTTTGACCCTTCGCCGGCTGCCGAAGCGCACAATCGTGCGGTGCTGCAAAGCCTGCCAGTGACGGGGGCGCAGATCACCCGGGCGCTTTTCAGCGTGCTGCCAAACAGCCGGGGGCACTGCTACTTCGGGCATATGTTGCACTTCGCCACCTCCCCCAAAGGCAGTTACATCTTCGATGATTCGTGGCTGGCCGAGTACGAAGCCCTACTGGAGCGCCTGTTCTGGGACAACTCGGAAGTGGTGCATACCTACTGCGGCGAACGGCGCACCTGGGACTCCAGTAAAACCCACGGGCTCGAGCAACCGACAGGCTTGAAGATCAGTAACAGGAAGGTCTTCCCCTCCTACCACGACCTGGAGCCCGTCGACGACAGCGATGCGCCGACGCCGGGCAACAGCTGAGCTGCCAGCGCCCGCTTGATAATCGCGCTATTGGGCTACGCAGAACCTGCGGCGAGCGGCGCCAGACTGAGCCAGTCGGCCCTCAACAACCCGTACTGCACCAGATCATGATGAGTCCCCAGCCAGTATCCCGCCTGCCGTGAAAGCCCTTCGCGGACAAAGCCCGCCCGCTCCAGCAATCTGAGGGACGCCAGGTTTCGCGGATGCACCTGGGCCTCGATACGGTTGAGCGCCATATGCTCGAAGCCCCAGCCAACCACGGCCTCCAGCGCCTCGGTCATCAGCCCCTGCCCTTGCGCCGCACGCCCCAGCTCGAAACCGACGGCGCAGCTGCGCCACTGCCGGTTCCATTTGAACAGGCCGCAGGTGCCCAGCAGGCCCGGTTGGTTGTGGCGTTCGATGGCCCAGCGCGTCCCCGGGTTGGGCAGGCTGCGCCAGCTGGCAAACAGCGCCAGCAGTTGCTCGGCCTGCGGGTAGTCGGTGATGGGGTCGGTGCCGAACCACTGCATGGCATCGGCGTCGCTGTGGATCGCGAACAATGCCGGGACATCGGCCGGGCACAGTTCCCTGAGGATCAGGCGCGGGGTGCGGATAACGGGAAAGTCGCTCATGGGGATACCGCCCTAGCCTGCCAGCTGCTTGCGCAGGATCTGCGCATACTCGTCCTTGATCTGCTCAAAACCGTACTTGTGCTCCAGGCGCTTGACGGTGAAGTGCCCACGGGCCATGTCCTGGTAGAAGTCGGTGAACAGCGCATTGATGGTGGCGCCGGTAAAGGCGCCGATCACCGGCACCGCCTGGGCCGCGAACTTGCTGGAGATGGTCACGCCGTAACGGCTGGCGACTTTCTCGATCAGCAGTGCCAGCCACTTGCCCACCTGCCCCGGCGACAAGCTGCCCACCGCCCCGGCACCGCGCTTGGCGGCAATGGCCGCCAGCTCCTTGGACAGTTGCTGCATGGCCTGGGTGGTGAAGCTGCGGGTGATGTAGTAGCCAGTTTCCGTGGCGTCGTCGGCCTGGCTGTTGCCGCCCATGGCGAACACTTCGATGCAGGCCTGCTTGGTGGCAAAATCCGCCAGATCGAAGCCTTCGCTGCGGGCCACATCGGCCACCGAGCGCATCATGATGGTGGTGGAAATGGGCAACTCGACAAACAGCGCGGCAAAACCGAAGGCCCCGCCCACAGCGCCGGAAGTGGCCGCGTACATCTTGTGCAGCAAGGTCGATGCCGGCTTTTTGGGCGCGTTGTCCAGGCTCCACAGCGCCGCATCGGCGGAGCTGTGCAGGGCCGCCACCACCGCGCCGTTGATCTTTTTCGCCACCACCGCCGGCAGCGCCTTGACCGCACTTTCGATGGGCGAACCCAGCAGCCCGGACAGGCGCGCCGTCAGTGAAGGCGACTCCAGCAAGGCGACGGCGCGCTTGAGGTCCTGGTAATCCGCGGGATGGTCTTTGATGCTCACAGGCGTCTCCATGGGTGGCTGTTCACTGCCTCGGGAAAGAATAAACCGTTGCCTGGCAGCGTCGTGGCTCAATTGCGCGTCCGGCGATAGGCAGGACTAAGGCTTGGCTGGCTCCAACAGCAGGTCCGCAGCCTGCGTCGGGTATTGGACCTTCATCCGCTCCAGGCATTGCAGCAGCAGTTGCGCGTCCCGGGGCAGGCGCCGGGACAATGCTGGCAAGCCGCTGATATGCAACTGTTCGGGCATTTCCACCAGCCCGGTAATGGCGTCCCAGAAGGCGTCCCAGTTACAGCCGTACCAATGGGGAAAACCCAGGGCATCGCGCAGCACCAGGTGCAGTTCAGCGGTGCTCGTCACCTGGCTCAGGTCGATGTGTTGCAGGGGCAGGCGGCTCATTCGTCATTCCTTGGGGTGATGGCTTGAAGGGGCTTTCGCTGGCTGGCCACAAGGGCTTCAGGCCAGCGGCTGGACACCCGGCTGGCGCTGCAACTGCTCCCAGCCCAGCTTGCAAAAGCTCTCCAGCAGCTTGGCCAGATGCGAACTGGCGGTCTGCGGTGACATCCCCGCCGCTTCGGCCAGGGCGCTGGCGGACAGCGAGCTGCCATCGGACAGGATGATGAGCATGCCCCCCGCACCGGCTCGGCGAAGGTTTCGCCGCACACTTCGATCCAGCCCGAAGCATTGTGTGCAAAAAGGTTCGTATAGTCGCACCGCACTGCGGCAAAGGAAATACGCCCCCATGGACCTCAAGCACCGCCTGCAACGCCAGGTACTGATCGCCCCCTGCCGGAGCTATGGGGTGGTGATCCTCGACACCTCGATCGTCAATGTCGCCCGGGAATCCATCGCCCGGAACCGGGATGCCGGCATCACGGCCCTGCAATGAGTCATCAATGCCTACCCCCTGAGCTTCGCCAGCCTGCTGCTCACCGGCGGCCTGCCGGGGGAGCGGTTTGGCGCCCGGGCTCAACAAAGCCGCCGTCGCCGGCCAGGCGACAGCGGCGGCTGCCTCTCCCCTTACAGGTGCTGCTGGAAGAACGGCACCAATTGCGCCATGGCCAGCGCCACCGTTTCGGCGCGGTCGTACAGGTCGTAGTGGGACCCGCCTTCAGCGACCACCAGATGCTTGTCCCGGGAGGCCGCGCGGCCATGGATTTCCAGGCCGTCGCGGTAGGCACCGAAGCCGCCGGGCTTGTCGCCGACCACCACCATCAGTGGCTGGGTCAGCAGCACCTCGGCCTGCAGGAAGGCATCCCAGCCAAAGGCCGCGCTATTGAAGGAAAACAGACCGCTGGTGGCGCCGTTTGGCTGCTGGCCCCGGGCGGTCTTGTAGTACTCGGTGGCTTCCAGTACGTCTATGTCGCTGATGCCGTTCTGCTGCGCCTCGGCTACCGATGCTGGCAGGTAGTCGATCACATGACGCGCCTCGCCCCGGGCCTCGGCGGTGCGCTGCTTCGCCATGGCGTGCAAGGCGCTGACCGGATCGAAGTTGCTGAAACCTTCGCGGATCAGGCGGCCGAAGTTGACCCCGGTAATGGAGGCCAGGGCCTTGATCCGGTAGTCGGTCATTGCCGCCTGGATGGTGTAGCCACCGCCACCACAGACACCGATGGCACCGATGCGCTCGGGGTCGACATAAGGCAGGGTCACCAGGTAGTCGATGGCGAAACGGATGTCCGACACGCGAGTGGCCGGGTCTTCGATAAAGCGTGGCTGGCCGCCGCTGGCGCCCTGGAAACTGGCGTCGAAGGCGATGACCACAAACCCGGCCCGGGCCAGCCCGGCGGCGTAGATGTTGCCGGAGGTCTGCTCCTTGCAACTGCCGATGGGATGGGTGCTGACGATGGCCGGGTAGCGCTTGCCCGGGTCGAAATCCGCCGGCAGATAGATGTCCGCGGCGTTGTTCCAGCCGAAGTTGGGGAAGCTGACGTGTTCGATGCTATTGCTCATGACCGTACTCCTTGAGCCGCCCTGGGCAGGCTCGTCTGGATCGATAGGCGGACCGCTCGCTCCCGTGTGCGGGAGTGCGGAGTCGGGCGTTACCGAAAGCGCCCGGGACACGGCAGGCCTTGGGGCTGCTGCGTCGTCGGGCACCAGTATAGAAATGGCTCGCGGCGAAACCTTGCCTATTCTGACGGCAAGTTTGCCTGTTTTGCGGATTCTGCCGGCTCACCCCGAAGGCTGTTTCGCTGCAACACAAACAGCTAGAAACAGGCCTATCCGTGGCGGATCGAATGGTTAGGCGCCCAGAGCCGCGCCACAGCCTGTTTGCCTATTTCGCTGAACCCTGCACTGCAACCTGGCCCTTACCCGGCCTCGCGCATCCTGCGGATATCCCGCTGCGGCGGCGCGCCGAACACCCGGCTGTATTCCCGGCTGAACTGCGAAGCACTTTCATAGCCCACCAGCCCCGCGGCGCGCCCTGCATCGATGTTCTGGCTGAGCATCAACTGCCGGGCTTCCTGCAGGCGCAACTGCTTGTGGAACTGCAACGGGCTGACGCCGATGATGGCGCGAAAATGCTGGCGGAAGGTGGACGGGCTCATATGGGCGCGCTGCGCCAGATCATCGACGCGCAACGGCTGGGTGAAGTTCTGTTTGAGCCAGGCCACGGTCTTGAAGATCTGCTGGGTCGGCGAACCCACCGCCAGCAACTGCTGCAACGCCAGGCTGTAGGGCCCGGCCAACAGCCGGACGATGATTTCCTGCTGGATCAATGGCGCCAGCTGGGGAATCAGCGCCGGCTCGTCGAGCAAGCCCACCAGCCGCTCCAGAGCGCTGGCCAGCCCCGGCTCCAGTTCATCCACCACCACCGTCCGATAATCGCTGGCCCGCGAAGGCGGTGGCGGCTGCATCTGCGCGGCGGTTTGCAGGATCTGGTGCATGTCCAGGGTCAGCATCATGCCCAGGAAAGGTTCGGCCGCCGAGCCCTGGGTCACCCGGGCCACCACCGGCTGGTCGATGCTGGTCAGCATGCCCTGCCCGGCCCGGTAATTGATCACCGCCTCTTGCAGCAGCACCTGCTTGCCGCCCTGGGCAATCACCCCCAGGCCCAGGCTGTAGATGCAGGGAATGGCCGAGGTCGGCGTGGAACGGCGGTGCAAGGTCAGGTTGGGCACGGCGCTGGGAAAGTCGCCGGAGTGCGGGGTGTGCCGGGCAATCAGGGCCGCGAGTGCGGTGGAGGTTCGGGGCTGGGTCATGGGCGGGCAATCGGAAGTGGCAACAGTACAGGCGGCCACTGTGCGCCGATTGGCCATGCAGATCGAGTTTTTCTTCACGGCCTCCAGGGCGGCGGACACGGGTCGATATCCGCCTCGGGGCAGTAGTGGCTGGCAAAAGCAGGCGATCCAATGGCAATCCCTTGCCCACTACGGCCAACTTCTGCCCGCCATTGCTGCTGGCGCCGCTGCCAACGCCGCGCCGCATCATGTTCAGGGCTCATGGCCCGGGTTTTGCTCTGCTTGGCCAGAACCCACCCAGGAGCAGTCTCATGACAGGAAGCATCTCAAACTCGACATCCCTCGTAGCCATGGGCCTCAAGGGAATCACCAGGGCGCTAGAGAATGGCACGCTGAAGTCCATGAAAATCCAGGTAGAGAATGCGACGCCACAAATGCAGGCGAAGATCGACGCCAGTTTTCATGAATCGCAAATCTCGGACGCCAAACTGATAGCCCAATACAGAGCCAACCCCACCTGGGCGACATTCGACGACAAGAGCAACTCCGTCCAACTGCCCGATGTGCAGTCCCTGGGCAAGGACGACGCCACCCATGTGCTCAAGGGCCTGCAATACCTGATGGAAATCGGGCGCCTGGACGGCAAGACGGTCGTTGCCAAAAACGGCGGCCAGACCACCGACAGCCCCGCGCTCTATCAGGACTGGCTGCTGGCGCGGATCGGCGTCGATGCCCACGCCTGAGTAGCCGCAGCCCAGGCTGCGGGAACGCGCTGCATGCGGGTTCGCCAGCCAGGGCTCGAGGGTTCAGACCAGGCGTTTGTGCAGGAAGAAACGCCGGTGCTGCGGCGGGAAATCCTCCAGCCGGCCGAATTCGCTGAAGCCATGCCGCTGATAGAACTGCGGCGCCTGAAAGTCGAAGGTATCGAGCCAGATGCCGATACAGCCCTTTTCCCGGGCCAGCTCCTCGGCCATGTTCAGCAATTGCGAGCCCGTGCCCTGGCCCCGTGTCTGCTCGGGGACCGCCAGCAGCTCGATGAACATCCAGCGATAGAAAATCTCCGCCTGCAGGCCACCGAGAATCTCACCGCTGTGCTCGTCGCGAACCACCAGGGCGATGGCCTCGGGCTTGGGATCGCCCGCCTGGGCCCGGTTGTGGGCCCGCAAGGGCTCGAGGATCGCAGCGCGCACCTCCGGCCCCGGGTTCATCAGCATGTCGATACGCGTACTCATTCGCCGTTTCCTTGGATGATGGCTGTGCCGGACCGGGGTGAAAGCGCCCCACGATCCTCTCTGGAGGATCGTGGGTTTGGCAAGGCTGCGCTACCTGGCCGTCGCTGTCGCAACTAGCGGCTGACGTACTGCTCGGTCTTGCTGTCGTAGACATAGGTGAGGTTGTCTGCGGCCGCCAGCGAACGGACCTTTCCCGGGCCCTCGAAGGTAGTGCCGCTGACCTTGACCTGCACCTGCGGCAGCGGCTCCTGGCCGGCGACGAAGCTCAGCTCACCGTCGCTGCCGATGCAGGGCATGACCGCGCCGTCGTCGCAGGCCGCGGAGTTGTCCTCGCCGGTGCGCACCTGGCCCACATAGGACCAGACCCAGCCATCGTCTTCGGGTTTCTTGTTCGGATTGAACACCAGCATGGTGTAGCCCCTGGTGATCACCCCATTGTCGAAAGTGGCCGTGGGCACCGCCAGCAGTAGGCGGCCGTCAGCGGTACGGTGCTCAACGGCCTTGCGCTTGGTGTCCACTTCCTCGGGCTTCTCGCCGCCGCCGAAGAAGCCGATCTTGCGTTCGATGCTGCGAATGGAATAGGCCTGCTTCTGGCCCGGGTTGGTGAGTTCGAAGGTGGCATCGGCCAGCCGTACCTGAACCTCCGGCGCGGCAAAATCCTCGCCCTCGCGGGCGGCGCGGTCCCGGGTGTGCCAGACAAAGGTGGCGTAGTAGTGCTTGCCGTCGAAGTCCAGCTCCTGGCCGTACCAGAAGGTGGCGGTAACGCCGTCTTCCAGCTCCACCTCTTCATCCTGGTCCGGCACCTCGACGTTCTGCATCACCGCCAGCACTGCGCCGGGAGGGATCGGCGCACCGGCCTGGGCCAGCATCGAAGCCGCCAGCATGCACGGCGCCAGCAACCAGCCGGCCAGTCGCGCAGCCAGCCGGCCTTCCTTGTGCAGACCTGTATTGCTCTTGATTTTCATCCCTGGAACATCCCTGTAGAACCGATGAGAAAACGCCGGCCACGCAAGTGGCCAATGGCATGACGCGCGATCATATAGCCAGCGTTTCATCAGCGACAAGATGCTGGCAAATGGCAAGCGCAGGCCGCCGGCAAGCGCAGCACCGGGCAAGGCGCGCTTGTTCCTGCGCCAGCCTTGTGAGAGGTTGCTGCCTCACTCGACTTGAAGACCGCCATGGATATTCGACCGACGCAAACCAAGGACTGGAGGCTGTTGAAGCAAGTTCGTCTCGCCGCGCTGCAGGACGCCCCGACCGCGTTCGGGGTCAGCTACCAGAGTGCCGCCCGGTACAGTGACCAGCAGTGGCAGGACCGTGCCTCGGGCGCGACCAGCGCATTCTGGCTGGCCATCGAGGATGGCCAGCCCCTGGGAATGATCGGCGCCGCAGTCAGTGAGGCAAACCGCTACAACCTGATCGGCATGTGGGTCGCACCCGCGGCCCGTGGCTCCGGCGTGGCGGCCCGGCTGGTGGAAGCGGTGAAGTCGCGCGCACGGGAACAAGGCCATGAGCGGGTGTTCCTCGACGTCTCCCCCGCCAATGCCAGGGCCGCGAGTTTCTATCTGCGCCAGGGGTTCGCGTTCATTGATGAGTGGGAGCCTCTGCAAAGCCACCCCCACATCCAGGTGCAGACCATGCTCTGGACAGTGCAGGGCTGACTGCAACGGCCTCTTCGGCATCAGGCCCGCCGGTTAGCCCTCGCCAATGCCGCAAGCGGCAGGCCCGTACCCTGGACCGCCGCCCTGGCTTGCCGGTGGTGCCGGCTGTTCTGGGAGCCCGCCAAGCGATCAGCGGGCCATGTCGAGGACCAGCCTGCCATGGCCATGGCGGCCCCTGCTTTTTTCCAGCGCCTGCGGGGCGTCACTCAGGGGGAAGGCTTGGACAGCGACCTGCAAGCGGCCCTGGTCGAACAGCTCGGCAATCCTCGCCAACTGGCCACCATCACCACGGGTGGCGAAATTCACCGGGGTCACGCCATAGTCGTTGGCCAGGGTGATGTCGGGCTGGCTCACCGGGGAAACCAGCACCCCGTGCCGTTTCAACAGGGCGAACGACAGCGCCTGGGTTTGCTCCCCCACCAGGTCCAGGACCACATCGACCGCGGGCCGCCATTGAGTGAAATCCTGGCGGCGATAGTCGATGACCTGATCGGCCCCTAGCCCTTTGAGGTAGGCATGGTTGTCCGCCGAAGCGCTGGCGATGACCTCGGCCCCCAGGTACTTGGCGATCTGCACCGCCATGCTGCCCACACCTCCTGCCGCGGCATGGATCAACACCTTCTGCCCGGGCTGTACGCCGGCATGTTCGGTCAGGGCCTGCCAGGCGGTCAGCGCCGTGGCGGGCACGGCGCCGGCCTGCAACGCAGTGAGGGAACGGGGCAGCAACGCCAGCGAGGATTCCCGGGCAACCGCCTTGCCGGCATAGCCGCCCGTGATGTTGATGAAACCGAACACCCGGTCACCGACCTCGAACCGGCTGGCGCCCCGGCCGGTGGCAAGCACCCGCCCGGCCACCTCCACCCCCGGGGTGAAAGGCAGTGGCAACGGGATGAATGCCTGCATGGCACCGGACAGGATCTTCCAGTCGATAGGGTTGACTCCAGCACCGGCGACATCGATCAGCACTTCACCTTCGCCGGCCACAGGGTCGGCAACTTCTTCCAGGCGCAGGACATCGGGACTGCCGTATTGGTAGGCACGTATGGCTTTCATGGACACCTCGATCAGGCAAGAAAACACAGGGAAACCGCAACCGCCGCGAGGGAACCGGCCCCCGCTGGCGGGTGATCAGCGACGGCGGGCGTCGAGGCTGAAACGACCGGCACCGAACGCCACGACCTGCAACAGGCCACCGGCCATGGCCAGGTTCTTGAAGAAGTGGATGAACTGGTTCTGGTCGCCCAGTGCGTTATGGAAGGCCAAGGCAGTGACCACGCTGAACAACGCCAGCAATGCCGCGACAGTGCGGGTCCGCCAGCCAGCGACTAGGGCCAGGCCGCCGCCGATTTCAACGATGACCGCCAGGGCCAGGGCCAGCTGCGGAAATGGCAAGCCGACAGAGCCGATGTAGCCGATCATCATCGCCGGTGCCGCCAGCTTCGAGACGCCGGACAGCAGGAAGATCGCGCTGAGCAGCACTCGGCCAGCCAGTGCGGCCACGGCCTGGGGAGTATCGGAGCGGCTTTGTTGGCGAGTGTCGGGCTGAGCAATATGGGCAGAAGCGGACATGAGGTATTTCCTTCAGTTGGGTGCGATCCGAGATGAATCGCCCGGGTGAAGAAAGCTTGCGCCGCCACAGCTTCTCTGAATAGCCGACTAATTTAGATCATTAGGTTCGATAAAATAGGCAAGAATACAACGCTCACTGGACACTGCCTCAACCCCTCCCCGGCTGGAATCGATCACACTGCCGGGGCGTCAACGCCGATAACGCTCAAGGAACCCGAGATGATCTCCGACCCCGGCACCCCGACGCTGGACCAATTGCGCGTATTCCTGACCGTGGTGGAAGTCGGCAGCTTCGCCGGCGCCGCAAGAAAACTGCACCGCGCTACGTCCGTCATCAGCTACTCCATCGCCAACCTGGAAATGCAGCTCGGGGTCTCGCTGTTCGACCGCCAGAGCACGCGCAAGCCGCAACTCACCGAGGCCGGACGCACCGTGCTCGTAGAGGCCAGGACCATCGCCAACGGCGTCCATGGCCTGCGTGCCAAGGTCAGGGGCCTGTTGCAAGGCCTGGAGGCCGAGGTCCACCTGGTGCTCGATGTGATGCTGGCCCCCGAGCGCGTGGTGGACGCCCTCAAGGCCTTTCGCGAAGCCTTTCCCACGGTGGCCCTGCACCTGCACATGGAAGCCCTGGGAGCAGTCACCGAGCGGGTGATCGAGCGCGGCGCAGTCGTCGGCATCAGTGGGCCGATGAACGAAAGCATCGACGGGATCGAAAGAATCGGTGTGGGCAGTGTCGAGCTGATTCCGGTGGCCGCGCCGGATCATCCCCTGGCCGCCAGCGATGCCAACCTGACCGGCGCCGGGCGCGAATTCATCCAGCTGGTGCTGTCGGACCGCTCGACGCTGACCCGGGGCAGGGATTTCGCGGTGCTGAGCAACCGCACCTGGCGGCTGGCGGACCTGGGCGCCAAGCACATGTTGCTGCGTGCCGGCATCGGCTGGGGCAACATGCCGCGGCCCATGGTCGAGGAGGACCTGCGCAGCGGCCGGCTGGTGCGCCTGAATCTTCCGGAATATCAAAGCGGGATCTACCCCTTCGACGCCATCTACCGCAGCGACACGCCGCCGGGCCCGGCGGCGCGATGGCTGATCGAACGGTTCCTGCAACAGGTTTCGACGCCGCCGGCCATCCAGCCCCAGGCATAAGGCCTGGAGCCGGCAACGCGCTGAGCGTGGGACATTGCGCGGCTCGGTAGCGTGTCGTACGGGCCGGCGGTGATTGGCACCGGGCCCTGGCAAGCGGCCGCCTGGCGCACTCAGCCCAGCAACTCGCTGATCCAGCGCACCTGCCGGGCCATGTCCTGCACCTTCTCTTCGGGCACCGCCTGTGCCCGGCTGAAGTTTTCCAGGGTGCGCTGTTTCAGGCGCAGCAGGCGCTGCCATTTGGCCAGGAACGCCGGGCTGCGGGCCTGCAGTTGCAGAGGGCCGAAGTACAGCTCCCGGGGGCTGTAGCTCACCGGCCCTGTGCGCTCGGCGACGATGATTTCGTAGTCGAAACGGTTTTCCCGCAGCACCTCTTCGCACAGGATGCGGTAGCCGTTGTCCATCAGCCACTGGCGCAGGGGCTGCTCGCCACCGTTGGGCTGCAGGATCAACCGCTCCTGGCCATTGAGGCGCGCCTTGCCGGCTTGCAGCAGGTCACGGATGGTCTCGCCACCCATGCCGCACAGGCTGATGGCGCTGATGGCGTCGCCCGGTTCGATCGCCGCCAGGCCATCGGCCAGGCGCACGCTGACCTGCTGCTCCAGGCCGTTGTCGCGCACCGTGCGCCGGGCCGCGTGGAACGGCGTCAACGCCACCTCTCCGGCCACCGCCGCGCTGATGCTGCCGCGCAGCAGCAAGGCCACCGGCAGATAGCCGTGATCCGAGCCGATATCGGCCAGGCGTGCGCCGGTTGGTACATGCGCCGCCACGCGCGCCAGGCGCATGGACAATGTCTGCTGATTCAACTGCTGCCCCTTTTCACCACCAAGGTCCGGCACCTTGTGCCGGATCGGGGGGCGATTCTGGCGAGCAATGCCGGGCATTTCAAATTTATGCGACCGGGGCCGGGGATGCGGGTGCCGCAAAGGCCCGCTCCGGACAGGGTCGAAAGCAGCGTCCTCCATGGCCGGTTTCTGAGCGCAGGCAGACCTTCGTTGCTGGCCGCGTGCAACCTGGTCAGTGATAGACTGCGCGCCCATGGGGAGGTGAAAAAATGCTGTGTCCGGAATGTGAACAAGGCGAAGTAACCCAGGTTCAAGTGCGGGCAACGCAGGAAATCCTGCACCTTTGCCAGGAGTGCGAGTTGCTCTGGCTCAGCGCCGAGGTCATTGGTACCGAGCCTTTCAACAGCTTCACGTCCTACATGGAGGAACTGGGTTTACCACCGCTCTGGAGCTCGCTGTATGTGCTTGAACCCGAAAAGATCACCAGCCCTCAGGCACGGAAATACCTGCGTTCGGTCGGCTCGATCTAGGTTGCTCGAGCCACAACGACGATAGCCTCCCCCACACTCAGAAGCGCAAGAGATGAACTACCAACTCTGGATGGAACCGGATGACTGCCAGACCTTCTGTCTGAGCGGCCCACAGGGAAACACCGCACGCAAACTGCTTCACCCCGACGCCCGGCTTGTGTGGGAAGTGGAAGCCCCCAGCCACTTCGAAGCAATGACCCGGTACTACGCGTACATGCAGTGGGGCGAATACAAGAGCGACCTTCCCGAACAGGAGCCCATGCCTTGAACACCGCCCAGCAGGTGGGCATAGCCCCCGAGTTCATCATTCTGCAAACCGACCATTGGGTGCTCAATCATCACCTGTCGTCCGCCCTGCCCGGCTACCTGATGCTGGGCTCGCGATCCCGGGTCAATTCACTGGCCGAGCTGCCCGAGAGCGCCCTGACGGAGTTGGGGGGCCTGCTCGCCAGGGTGCAGAAAAACCTGGAGCTGCAGCTCAAACCCAAGTGGCTGTACATCAGCCGGTTCGGCCATGCCCCCGGCTACCCCATCCATTTCCACTTTATTCCGGTGTACCCCTGGGTCGAGGAGCTGTTCTGGAGTGATCAGCGCTACCGGCTGCTTGAAACTTTCGCCCATGAGGAAAACGCCCTGTCACTGACTGACGGGGCGGAACTGACCCTGTTCATCTGGCGCGAATTCGGCGAAAACCCGCAACCGCCGGCCATTCAAGGGCCCTCCATCGAACAGGTCATCAAAGGCTTGCGCAGCTCCTTCAACTAGCAATGGCCCGTGGCGCTGCGCGCTGTTCTCCGCGCCCCAAGGCAAGCCCCCTTACCTGGCGGTTTTCTTCAGGGAAACCGGGATGCCCCACACCAGGTCTTCCATGCCGGTGTCCCCTTGCAGGCGGGTTTTCATCGGTTCGATACGCGCCAGCACCCGGCGGCCTGTGTCGTTGACATTCGCCAGCTCCTTGTCGCTGAACTTCTTGACCAGTTCCACGGGGGCCGGCCTCACGTAGACCTGGATATCCCGCAGTGCGCATTTGATGTTCTGCGGGTCGATAGCCTTGCAAGTCTTCTTGTCGTAGCTCACGGCCGGGGTTTTCAGGTGGAAGCGGTCGCTGAGCAGTATCTGGCCGGGCTGGATACTGAAGGCCAGGGGCGCGTAGGCGTCGGGGATCTGTGCCTTCAACTTGACGGACTGGACATCACGGATCTTGGTGCCTTCGGTCCAGCCGCCTTCCGACACCTGCCGGCGCGTGTTGTATTGCTGCTCTTGCCAGGCCACGCACTGACCGGAGGCGACATGCACGGTACTGCAGACATTCTGGGTGTGGGTGGTATCCGCGTAGGAAGCGTCGCGCCAGTATTGTTCCTTGACGAACTGGCGATACAGCACCGCAGACATGTCCACCGAACCACGGGCACTGCTGGCCGGCTGGCCCTTTGCGGCGCCTACCTGGGCCAGGCTGCTGTCGATCCTGTAATCAATGCCGCCGGACATCAGGTAGGTTCCCGGCGGGACGATGTGCACTTCAAGGAAGTCCCAGAGAAATACGGTTTCCTTGATTTTCTCCAGGTCGTTATTGGCGAAGGACTGCATGTAGCCCTACCTTGCTGCCTGGTCCGGAGAGGGCCGCCCGCATCCTAGAACTTCGCCTGCATCCCCACCCGCAGCGTGCGCCCCGGTGCCGGCATGAAGCTCTGCGCCAGCGGGTCCAGGTAGTAGCGGTCGGTGAGGTTCTGCAGCGACACGTTGAGGCTGGCGTCTTCCTTCAGTTTGTAGTTGAGGAACAGATCGAACAACGCCACTTCGCGGTAATTCAGTTGCGGCGTGGTGGCGCCGGTCTGCCAGGGCTTGTCGGCGGTAACCGTGGGGCCGGAGGTGTAGGTGATGCGCGTGCCGAGGGTCAGGCTCTGGTCGAAGAAGCGCAGGCCAGTGGTCAGGTTGCCGGCAAAGCGTGGCGGGTTCTGGGTGTTGGTGTAGGAGCCCATGAAGCTGCCCGGGGTGCAGTCCGGAGTGTCGGCGGTTTTCTGGTAGGGGTTGCTGGTGGCGCGCAGGGTGGCCGCGAAAGCCGCGTCGCAGGTTTCGGTCTTCAGGTAGTAGGTGGACGACAGGTCGGCAAACACCCGCCCGGCATCGTAGCGGGTCTGCAGTTCCAGGCCGCTGGTTTTGTAGCTGTCGGTGTTGCTGAAGCGCATCAGGCCCCACAGGCCCGGGCTCGGGTCGTAGTAGCGGGTGATGTAGTTCTTGATGGTGTTGTTGAAGTAGGCCAGCTTGAACGCCGCCGAGTCGTCATCCACCAGCAGGCCCTTTTGCAGGGTGCTGGCGCCGATCTCCCAGTTGCTCGAACGCTCGGGCTTGAGGCCCTTGCCGGGCATCGTCTGCTGCACGCCCTGGCTGGTTTCGAACAGCGACGGCATGCGAAAGCCCTGGGTGTACGAGGCATACACGAAGGTGTCCGGCAGCACTTCGATATTGATACCGAAGGCCGGGGCAAAGGCGCCACCGCTGTTGCTGTTCTTGCCGGAGTAGTTGTAGCCGGTGACCACTTCGCCGACCTGGGACGGATAGACCGTGGAGTCGGTGGCGCCAAAGTCGTTGTAGCGCACGCCCTCGAAGGGGAAGTTGGTGTTCTGGAAGACGATGCCGTTGTTCAGGCGCGGGTCGGTGGCGTCGGTGTACTGGCCGTTCTGGTCGGGGAACCACATCATGTTGCCGGAATTGTCGCCGTTGGAAACCCGCAGGTAGCGCAGGTCACGTTCCTCGCGACGCGCCGTGGCCGTGGGCACGTGATCCTTGCTGCGATAGTGGGTGTAGCGCCCGCCGCCCCACAGGGTGAGGCTGTCCACCGGCTTGTACTCCAGCTTGCCGTTGAAACTGAACTCTTGCCGCGAACCTTCGCGCAGCATGCGGTTGGCGTTGATATCGTCCTGGGTGGTGGCCACGCTTTTCTGCGGGCGCAGTTCCTCCAGCTGGAACGAGCCGCCCAGGTCCAGCTTCAAGTCGCCGTAGCCGGTCTCGAAACGCGAGGTATTGGCCAGGCCACCGCCCACCCGGCGATCGGCCTGGCGGCTCCAGTTGCGGTCCGAACGGTAGGCCTGGGATGCCGGCGCCGAGACGGCGGTCAACTGGCTGGTCTGCGCATCGGTCATCCACAGGTCGGCGCTCAGGTCCACCAGCGGGTTGCCTGCAGGCAGGTAGTTGTAGCGCGCGGTGTAGGTGTCGATCTGGGTGTGGCCCAGGGGGTACTGGTAGATGCCGCCAGTGCCGAAACGGAAGATGTCCGAGGGCATGATCTCGCCGATGCGTCCGTCGTAGCGCCGGTAGCCCAGGTCGAAGGTGTGGCCGTCCGCCGGGCGCAGGGTGGTCTTGAGCAGCCAGGATTCGGTCTTCGACGAGGAGTTCAGCACCTCTTCCCCGGCGTTGTAGGTGGTGGCGACGCTGGTCTCTTCATCGCCGTAACGGTCATAGGTGCGGTAGCGATCCTGGCCCTTCTTGCCGGCGAAATAGTTGCCCTGATTGCGATGGGCGTAGGCCGCCACCACATCGAAGAATTCATGGGAATAGGCGAACGCGGCACTGCCGGCCTCGGCCTCCGAGCCGAACAGCCCGCCGCGGCTCTGATGCGGCTCGGAGTACAGGTCCTGGGTCTTGGAGTGCGGATCGCGGGAGGCCGGGGCCACACCGTTGTTCCAGACATCACCCTTGAGCCGCAGGCCGATATTCTGACCGTCCTTGAGGATGTCGCCGACCCCGAGGGTGCGCATCTTCACCGTGCCGCCTATGGCACTGGAGGTCAGGCTCGGGCCCTTGTCGATGGCGATGTCGCTGATCATGTCCGGGTCGATGTAGCTGCGTTGCTGGGTCCCGGCATAACCGCGATAGACATCCAGCGCCTGCTGCGAACCGTCCACCGTCACCGCCACCCGGCTCTGGCCCTGGATGCCGCGGATGTTCACATCCAGGCCGCCGCCATTGCGGCTGTCACCGACCTGGACCCCGGGCTGGCCCTTGAGCATGTCGCCCACCGACACCACGCCAAAGCGCTGCATGTCGTCGGCAGAGATGTACACCGATGAACGCGGTGCCCGGTACACCTCTTCCTCGTCAGGATTTTCGCCCTTGACCTTCTGGGTCGGCAGCGACACCGCATCAAGGCGCAGGCGCAAGGCATAGCCGCCGTCGGCCTGGCGCACGTAGCCCAGGCCAGTGCCCGCCAGCAGCTGGTTCAAGCCCGCCTCGGTATTGAAATCCCCTTGCAGGCCCTGGCTGGTCTTGCCTGCGGTGAGCAGCGCACTGCCGGCCATGCTGATGCCCGCCTCGGCGCCAAAGCGCGACAGCACCTGGTCCAGGGGACCGGCGCCGATGCTGTAGTGGCGCTCGCCGGCAGCCAACACCACTTCACTACAGAGCGGCTGCAAACCGAGCAACAGCAGGCCGAAGGTATGGGTACGCAAGACACGAGCAGGGAAAATCATGCAGGGCTCCTAGGGATCGAAACCCACCTGTGCCGGTGGGTAATACCTGAAGGCCAAGCCAGATCGAAAAAACTATCGCACCGGTGAAAAAAAAGTTTCAGGCCGGCACCACGGTCACCCAGTAACGGGTTCTTCGCTCGATGCGCACCGGCAAGGTATTGGCTACCAGGGCCAGGGCGGCATCGGTGTCGTCCAACTGGAAACTGCCGGTTACGCGCAGGCCCGCCACGGCTTCGCTGCAACGCAAGAAGCCCGGGCGATAGCGCGACAGCTCTGCCAGCAACTGATCCAGGCGCATGCGCTCGGCGGGCAGGATGCCGCGCATCCAGGCCTGGGCCAGAAACGTATCGATGGGGCTTGGCCGCCCTGCTCCCCGGCCATCGACTCGGGTTTGCCAGCCGGCCTGCAACGCCAGCGGTGCTGGGTGCTGCCGTGCGCTCACCTGCACCAGCCCGCGCAACACCGTCACCTGGGTGCCCAGGCGATCGTGACGCACCAGCAGGTTGGCACCACGGCTATAGAGCACCGCATCCGGGGTCGACAGTTGCAGGGATGCAGAGCCCGCCGGGGTGTCCAGGGCCAGTTCGCCCTCGATCAGTTGCAGGCTGCGCTGCCGGGCGCTCAGGTCCAGGTTCACCGCACTGGCGGTGTTCAGCCATAGCGAGCCACCGTCGGCCAGGGCCCAATGGCGTCGCTCGCCGACGCCGGTGCGATAACTGGCCAGGGCTGAGCGCACCAGGGTGGAATCCGCCCCCTGCCAGGAAATGCCCCCCAACAGCCCCAGGGCCAGCAGGCACTTGAGCACCTGTCGCCGTCGCTGCGGATCGGCGCCCGCCGCTTGCAATGCCCGGCGCGCCGTGGCATCGGCCAACAGATTGGCCCCTGGCTGCAACATCAGCGGCAGGCTGCTGACCCGCTGCCACGCGTATTCATGCTCGAGGCTGGCTTGCCGCCACTGCTGCAGGGCCTGATGGTCCGCGGCGCTCATCAGCCCGGACTGCATCCGCACCAGCCAGTCGATGGCGTTGTCCCGCACTCGGGGATCGACCGCAGCGCCACTCATTCAAAACGGCTCGCGTAACAGACACTGAAGGCCTTGCCCATGGCCCGCTGCACCTGGGCCACGGTCAAGCCCAACTGCGCAGCGATCTGCGGATAGGTCAGGCCATCGAGCTGGGACAGAAAGAAGATCTGCCGCACCCGCGACGACAACCCCACCAGCAGCGAATCCAGCTGCAACAGGGTCTCGATCATCAGATGCCGCTCCTCCGGCGAAGGCTCCTCCCCCACCGGCCGCGCCGCCAGGGCTTCCAGATAAGCCCGTTCGATCGCCTGGCGGCGCCAGCGATTGATCAGCAGGCCGTTGGCAATGGTGGCCAGAAAGGCCATGGGCTGGCGCAACTCACGCACATCCTCCTGGGAGCGCAGCACCCGGATAAAGGTGTCATGGGCCAGGTCCTCGGCATCGGCACTGTGCCCCAGGCGCCGGTGCAGCCAGCCCCGCAGCCAGCCGTGATGGTTCGCATACAACTGGGCGACGGGCGAAGAGAGGCTGTGGTTGTGCATGGGAGATTCGCATTAATGATAATGCTTCTCATTTTATTGTTTCAGTGCGGGAGTTGTACAGCGGCGAATCAGGATGTCTGTCGATCGATATCGCGGCGAAGAACCACAGCCGTGGTGATGTCCTCAACGGACTCGTGACTGGCTACGGCATCCCGGACTCGGTTCAGGTCATCAATGGTCCGGGATTCGATCTCGATCACCAGATCGAGCTGGCCACTGACCGAAGAGATGCGTCGCACCTGGGAGTGCTGGGCCAGCATGTCCAGCAGGCTGATGGCCGGCGTGCGTTTCAGGCACACCAGAAACATGGCGCGAATCACGTTGGCGTCGATTTCGCCAATATCCGCCCGGTAGCCCCTGATCACGCCATTGCGCTCAAGGTTGAGGACACGCTCGCTGGTGGCGCTTCTGGACAGTCCGATTCTCGCGGCCAGGGCCTTCAGGGCAATCCGCGCTTCTTTAGACAGAATGTCCAGTATTTCGCGATCTTTCACGTCCAGGTCGCGCATCAAGACTCCTCACTTTGACTACCGAATTTGTGCCGGTCGATTCCGACAATATGCAGGCCAACACCGACCGCATACCTACTGCCGTCAAGGATTTCGCATGCCAAGCTAACTGAAAACAATAACTTGGAAAACCATTACCATGACCAACCTTTCCCATCCCGCCCCGCAGTTCTCGCCCCGCGATGCCGAACAACTGGCCGAGCAGCTTTTCAATGTCGTCGCCACGGCCTCGCCCCTGGATGGCGAGCGCGACTGCAACTACCGGTTGAACACTGCAAGCGATGCGGGGTGGATTCTGAAGGTGGTCAATTCGAGTGAACCGCGAACTGAAAGCGAGCTGCAGACGGCCATCCTCAGCCACCTCGCCAGCTACAACCCCGAGCTTGCCGTGCCGCAGCTGAAGAAGAGCCTTGCCGGTGGCTTCCTCGCCTCGGCCGTGGCGCCCTCCGGTGAAACCCATGCGGTGCGCCTGGTGAGCTGGCTGCACGGCACTCCCCTGGCCGAGGTCAAGCGCACCTTCGCCCTCATGCGCAGCCTGGGCCAATCGTTCGCCGACATGGATCGTGCGTTGCAGGGCTTCATGCATCCCGGTGCGGTGCGCGACCTGGACTGGGACCTGCGGCACGCCGCGCGCTCCAGATCGCGCCTGCATTTCGTCAAGGACCCTGGCCGACGAGCCATTCTGGAGCGCTTCATTTCCGCGTTCGAAAACACCGTGCAACCCAGGCTTGCGCGGTTGCGCACGCAGGTCATTCACAATGACGGCAATGACTGGAACATCCTCGTCGACCCGCAGACTCATCAGCAGGTCTCGGGCATCATCGACTTTGGCGATGCCGTGCATACGGTGCTGATTGCCGAAGTCGCCATCACCTGCGCCTACTCCATTCTCGACATGGAGGACCCCATCGGCGCGGCCGCCGCCCTCACCGCCGGCTTCCACGAGCGCTACCCGCTTCAGCCGCAAGAACTGGACGTGCTGTTCAACCTGATCGCCATGCGCCTGGTCATCAGCGTCACCTTGTCGGCCTCGCGCCACGAGCAGACCCAGGACAACCCTTACCTGGCCATCAGCGAAGCCCCGGCCTGGCGCCTGCTGGAAAAAATGGACCGCATGAACCCGCGCCTGGCGACGGCGATCCTGCGCAAGGCCTGCGGTTATGACGCGATAGAAGGTGCCGGGGCGGTTCGCCGCTGGGTGGATGAAAACCGCCACGCCTTCGCGGACATCGTGCATCCGGCGGCGGCGACCCTGAACAAGGCCATTGTGCCGTTCGCCGATGCCGCCCATGTGCTGACGGTCGCCTCCGCCGAGCAGCGTCCGGCAGAGGCGGCGAAATGGTGGAACGATTTCGCGGCTGAACATCAAGTGCCACTGGGCATCGGCCCCTGGGGCGAAGAACGGACCATCTACACCGATGCGGCATTTGAATCGCGCTTCATTGCAGGGCAACGTCGGATCATTCACCTGGGCGTCGACTTGATCATGCCGGCCGGAACGCCGCTGTACACACCGCTTGCCGGCGTAGTGCGCAGCGTCGAGGTCGAGCGTGAACCGCTGGGCTATGGCGGCTTGATCATGCTTGAGCATTCGCCTGAGGGCTGCCCGCCGTTCCTGACCCTGTGGGGGCACATGGCCCACGAAGCGCTGACCCGCCTCAAGCCCGGGGACCGTCTTGAGGCGGGCGCCCTGGTGGGCCACATGGGCGCAGACACGGAAAACGGCGGCTGGCTGCCCCATGTGCATTTCCAGATGTCCACCGACACCCAGTTGCAAGCGAGCGAGTTCATCGGCGTCGGTGAGCGCGCCTACCTTGAGGTGTGGGCCGACCTGTTCCCGGATGCATCGACCCTGGCCGGAATCCCTGCGGAAACCTACAGCCAGGAAGGCAGAAGCAAAGCAGAGATCGTGGCCAAGCGTAAACAACTGCTGCTGCCCAACTTGTCGATTTCCTACTCGGACCCGATCAAGTTCGTACGCGGTGATGGGGTCTGGTTGATAGACAACTTTGGCCGGGCCTACCTGGACTGCTTCAACAACGTCTGCCACCTGGGCCACTCCCATCCCGACGTGGTGCAGGCCCTGGCGCGCCAGGCTTCACGCCTGAACACCAACACCCGCTACCTTCACGACAGCATCGTGGAGTACGCCGAGCGGCTCACCGCGACTTTGCCCGAAGGCCTGGCGGTGGCCTCCTTCGGCTGTTCAGGCAGCGAAGCCAATAGCCTGATGCTGCGCATGGCGCGCAATCACACCGGGCGCAACGATGCCATCGTGCTGGACTGGGCCTACCACGGCACCACCCAGGAGCTGATCGACCTCAGCCCCTACAAGTACAAGCGCAAGGCCGGCAAAGGCCGTGCAGAACACGTATTCGAGGCGGCGGTGCCGGATGCCTACCGCGCTGCGGATCACTGGCCATTCGAGGAGCTGGGCAAGCGTTTCGCGCAAAGTGTCGCCGAGCAGATCGATAGCATGCGCAAGCAGGGCCGGGCCCCGGCGTTCTTTCTCGCGGAGTCCATTCCCAGCGTCGCCGGGCAACTGTTTTTCCCGGAAAACTACTTGCAGGAAGTCTATGCAATGGTGCGTGCCGAGGGCGGCCTGTGCCTGGCCGATGAAGTCCAGGTCGGCTTTGGTCGAGTGGGCAGCCACTGGTGGGCCTTTGAAACCCAGGGCGTGGTGCCCGATGCGGTGTCCATGGGCAAACCCATTGGCAACGGGCACCCGATGTCGGCAGTGGTGACCACCCGCGAGATCGCCGACAGCTTCAACAATGGCATGGAATACTTCAACACCTTCGCCGGCAACCCGGTTTCCTGTGCCGTGGGGCTCAGCGTTCTCGATGTGATTGAACGCGACAACCTGAAACTCAACGCACTGACGGTGGGCAACTACTTGCTCGATGGCTTTCGCACGCTGCAGCAGCGCTACGATGCCATTGGCGACGTACGCGGCCTGGGGCTGTTCCTCGGGATTGAACTGGTCACTGATCGCAAGAGCAAGGCTCCCGCTACGCAACTGGCCAGGAAGGTCGCCGATGGTGCCCGGGAGCGCGGGATTCTGATCGGCACCGAAGGCCCCTACGACAACGTACTGAAAATGCGCCCCTCGATGATTTTCAGCCAGAAGAATGCCGACTTCCTGCTTGAGGTCCTGGACGAAAGCTTCAAGGCGGCACTGCGCTAGAGCATCAGGATCGAGGCCGCAGCGCCCCAAACCGGGCTGGCCGACATAGTGTCGGCCAACTCCGGCAATGTGTCCGGCACGCGGACACCTTGCCGGGTGCTTTGCGCAATGACCTGTGCAAAGCTTTTCCCGAGGCCAGGGTGAAGAGCCCACAACAAAAAATAATAATTCTTCAAAGGTGCCATCCCATGCTAACCAGAACGCTCAAGGGTCTGCTTGCCGCATCCACCGTCGCCGCCGCGGCGCTCCTCTGCCCCGCAGCCGCTCAGGCTGATGACTTGCAATCGATCCGGGAATCCAGAGAGATCCGCATCGCCATGAGCGGGCAATACTCGCCCTTCAGCTTTGCCAACGAGCAGAACCAGATCGTCGGCTTCGACGCCTCCATCAGCGAAGCCCTGGCCCAGCGGCTTGGGGTGAAGGTCAGCATTGTCACCACGCCCTTCGACGGGATCATTGCCGGGCTCCTGGCCAAGAAATACGACGCCATCATCGCCTCCATGACCATCACCCCTGAACGCCTGAGGGCCGTGGATTTCGTCGGCCCCTACTACCACGCCGGCCGCACCATCGTGGTGAAGGAAGACTCGCCGATCAACAGCCTGGCTGACCTGAAGGATGTGACGGTGGGCGTCACCCTCGGCGATGCCCACGACAAATGGGCCAGGGCGCGCGGCAACCTGAAGGTCAAGACCTACAAAGGGCTTCCCGAGATGCTGGTCGACCTGGAAGCCGGGCGCCTCGACGCGCTGGTGATGGACAGCGTTCCGGTACTGGTGGCCGTCAAGGAAACCGGGCAGAAAGTGCGCATCATCACGCCACCCGACAGTGACGGTGGGGTTGAAGGCATGGGCATTGCGCTGCGCAAGAACAACCCCGAACTCAAGGCAGCGATGCAGCAGGCACTGAACGACATGCTCGCCGATGGCAGCTACGAAAAGATCTCGATGAAGTGGATCGGCAAGGACATTCGCTGACTCCTCTTCAGCCTGGCTCGACCTGGGGTCGGGCCAGTCAACCTGACCTTTTCGAGCCTGCCCATGGATCTGACACTCATACAGCGCACCCTGCCGTTTTTTCTGGAGGCGGCCTGGGTCACGGTGCACGTTTCGCTACTGGCACTGCTGCTGGGCCTGCTGGTCGCCATCGTGCTGGTGGCGGCCCGGCTGTCCGGCTTTTTCCTGCTTCGCTGCCTGGCCAGGGTCTACATCAGCGTTTTTCGCGGCACGCCCTGCCTGGTCCAACTCTTCCTCCTCTACTTTGGCGGCCCGCAGATCGGCCTTGAGCTGGAGCCGTTTTCCGCTGGCGTCATCGGCCTGGGCCTGAACATCGCGGCCTACATGGCTGAATCCATTCGCGGCGCCATCAGCAACGTCGATCCCGGCCAGGTCGAAGCGGCCCGCTCAATCGGTTTCGGCAAGGGCCAGACCCTGTGGCTGATCACCCTGCCGCAAACCGCCAAGCTGATGATCAGGCCACTGGGGGTCAATGCGGTCGCGCTGATCAAGGGCTCGGCCCTGGTGTCGACCATCTCGGTGGTGGAACTCTCCTACACGGCGCAGCGCTTTATCAGCTCCACCTACAAGCCATTCGAGATCTTCACGGTGTCGGCCATTTTGTACATCGCCATGGTCTACACGGTCAGGCTGATGGTGGACCACCTCGATAAACGCTTCGCGGCAAAGTGAGACGCGTCAATGCAAAGCCTCGATCTCAGTATCCTCACCCCCTATTCCGAGCTGCTGGCAACCGGACTCTGGTGGACCATCGTCCTGTTCCTCTGCTCCAGCGTATTGAGCCTGATAGCGGGCATAGCCTTCGCCCTTATCGTGCTCTACACCCCCAAACTGGTATCCCTTCCCATACGCTTCATGACCTGGCTGCTGATGGGCACGCCCCTGCTGCTTCAGCTGTACCTGATCTATTACGGCCTGGTGCAAGTGGGGATCGATATCCCGGCCCTCGCGGCCGGCATCATCGGCCTGAGCCTGCATTTTGCGGTCTACAACGCCGACGTGATTCGGGCCGGAGTCCTGTCGGTCGACCCCGGGCAGATTGAAGGTGCGCGCTCCATTGGCCTGAGCCGCAGCCAGGCGCAACGCTACGTGGTGGTGCCACAGGCACTACGCAATACCCTGGCCCCGCTGGGCAACAACCTGATCGTCCTGCTCAAGGACACCTCCCTGGTGTCGATCATCGGCATCGCCGAACTGGTCTACAGCGCCCAGCGCGCCGTGAGCGAAACCTACAGCCCGTTCGAGTTCTATCTGGCCGTCGCGGTGATTTATTACGCGGTCAATCTTGTCCTGGAAGCTGGCCTGCACCTTCTTGAAAATAAGGTAGAGATGTCACGATGACCACCGAAAAGCTCATGGTTGAAGTCAAGGGCGCGCGCAAGGCGTATGGCGCACTTGAAGTGCTCAAAGGCATCGATCTGTCTGTCTCGCGCGGACAGATCATCGCCATCATCGGCCCCAGTGGTTCGGGCAAAAGCACCCTGCTGCGCTCGATCAACCACCTGGAAGTGCTGAACGAGGGGGAGATCTGGCTGGAAGGCGAACACGTCAACCGACCCTTGAAAGGTCGAGCCTTTGAACAGCACATCAATAGCGTGCGCCAGCAGATGGGCATGGTGTTCCAGCACTTCAACCTGTTCCCGCACCTGACCGTGCATGAAAACATCGCCCTCGGCCCGATCAAGCTCAAAGGGCTGACCAGGCCAGCCGCTCACGAGCTGGCCATGGAGTACCTGTCGAAGGTCGGCCTGGCCAACAAGTTCGACGAGTACCCTTCTCGCCTGTCCGGCGGGCAGAAACAGCGCGTGGCCATTGCCAGGGCCCTGGCGATGCGCCCCAAGGTCATGCTGTTCGATGAAGCCACCTCGGCGCTGGACCCCGAGCTGGTGGAAGAGGTCAACCAGGTCATGAAGCAACTCGCCGCCGAACACATGACCATGTTGATCGTCACCCATGAAATGCGCTTTGCCGGCGAAGTGGCGGACCGGATCATCTTCATGGACGGTGGCGTGGTGGTCGAAGAAGGCGCGCCACAAGAAATCCTGCAAAACCCGACTCACGAACGAACTCGGTCGTTCTTGAAAAAGCATTTGCATGCCTGAGGCACAGAGTCAAAGGGGGATGTCGGGGGCCGTTGTAGATGACATGCTCTCGCGCCATCTCGAATTTGCGCATGACCCGGCGCAAGCGAGACGCCTTGCCGCCAATGGAGACACCGCAAACAAAAGCCCTGATATGGCGACAACTGGCCGCCAAAAATAGCTGAGCGCTCAGCTGGAAGCGTCGTTCAACCGCTGCAGCGCTAGTTGCTCGGCAGCACTGGCTTCGAGCTTTGCACGCTCTTCATCCAGATACCGATAAATGCTTTGGAAGTTGGCGATTTTCTGTTTGATTTCTGCCATCTTTTTTTCAATGAGCTTGGCGCCCTCGGCGCAGTCGATCAGCTTGTTGCGCTGCGCATCGAGAATCTCGCCTATTTCCCCCAGGGAAAACCCCATGCTTTGCGCGCGCTGGATGAAGTCAAGATCCTGCAGAGTTTGTGCGTTGTAAACACGATAGTTGTTCGTTCGCCGCTGCGATGAGATCAGGCCGATTTGCTCGTAGTAACGCAGCGTATGACGGCTGGCGCCGCTGCGGGCCTCGATTTCACCAATTTTCATGAAAACACCACTTGACCATAGAGTTGGGTCGATAGTTTACGCTTGGTTTCTCACCTTCAACAAGGAACAGGGAAATGAGCGTGGAGTGCTTTGTCACCGGGGGTACCGGCTTCATCGGTCAACATTTGCTGGCACACCTGAGTGCAAAAGGTCACACCGTTCGGGTGCTGATGCGTCGCCCGGAGCGACTCGCGGCACTGCGGGAGCAAGTCGACCATTTGGGCGGCTGCGCCTCCCGGGTATTGGCCGTGGCCGGCGATCTGGAACGGGATCAGCTCGGGCTGAGTCCTGCCGACCGAGAAGCGTTGAGGCACGCCAGAGTCGTCTTCCACCTGGGTGCCCACTTCGCCTGGGGGCTTACCTTGGAACAGTCTCGTGCGGTGAACGTGGAAGGAGCCAAGCGCGTGGCGCTGCTGGCGGCTGAGCAAAACAGCCGGTTGGTGATGATCGGCGGCTACATGCTGCAAAATCATGAACACCTGCGACGCATCGGCATCGATCCTCACCATCCGCAGCGGACCGATTGGCCTGCGCTTTACCGGCATGTCGGTGGTTACGAGGCGAGCAAGCTGGAAGCGCATTTTGTGACCCTGGAGACCATGTCCGCCAAGGGCGGAGAGCTGACCGTTGTCCACCCCGCGACAGTGTGTGGCCACAGCCGCACGGGGCATATCCTCGACGGCCAGCCGCTGGTGGCGCTGATACGCAACCTGGTGCAGGGAAAGCTCACGGCCGTGCCCGGTACCGCCAGGCACTGGCTGCCACTGGTCACCGTGGACTACCTGGTGGAGCTGATGACGGCGAGTGCTTTTGATCCGGCCATGGCGGGCCAGGAACTGCTGGCGCTGGATGCGCAAACGCCCAACTTGCGAGAAATGTTGGTGCAGGTGGCACAACCTTTGGGCTTGAAGTCTCCCAAGCATCACGTTTCGCTCCGACTGCTGAAGTGGCTACTGAGCATTCCTCCCGTCGCGCGATTCATGAATACCCAACCCGAAGCCTTGGACTTCATCCAGACCACTCGTTTTGATACCGCGGCCGTCGAGCAATTTGCTAGCAGGCATGGCATAGCCAAACCGGATATACGTCAGTCGTTGCAGCACACTGCAACCTTCGTCAACGCTCATTGCATGGCCAAGGGTCAGGCCGGCTGACCTCTCCCTTCAAGGTCGGCAGTGTCCTGCCGGACGAACTCACTTACCCCCATCACCACCGGGAGTGCCGGGAGTTTCGTCCACTCAAACTGTGCGCCGCCGATGTAGAGCGGCATTCTATCGAACAACCATTCAGCGACAGGGATCGTCATCGATGCCATCCACTTTCAGCAAAGGCGTCATATTTGCACTGTGCGCTGCGGCACTGAACGCAACGATCGGTGTACTCAGCAAAGTCCTCATGAATAATGATTTCACCGCGAGCAGTGTCGCTGTCATCAAGACCCTACTGGGTTGCGTGCTGCTATCAATCTTGCTGTTTTTCCTCAAGCGCCCGGCGACATCGAGCCAATGGATCCAGGCGGCTATCTGCGCTTTTCTCGGCATCTTCGTGCTGTTCCATTTCGAGACGTCCGCCTATCGACACTACGCGGCGGCCGGCGTGGTGGTGGTTCTGATGGCCAGTGCGTCCATTTCCTCGATCATCCTGGGGCGCATCTTCCTCAAGGACGCCATCACCGCGAACGCCAGCGTTGGCGCCGCCTTGGCCATCGCTGGGATCTCGGTGATCTTCGGCGGCGACCTGCAGCAGGGCTTTAGCCTGCAAGGTGCTGCGCTTGCCTCCGTGGCCGGCTGCGGCTATGGGGCCTTTTCGGTTGCCATGAAGCGCATGGGGGTATCGGGAGGGCTGCACTTCACCCGCCAATTGTTGTTGTTCGGCGGCCTGTACCTGCTGATGCCGGCGGCGGCCGACGGCTTCACGATGGGCGAACTGTCGCCACTGGCGATCGCCACCCTGCTGGCGCTGGCCACGTTGCCGACCATCCTGGGCTTCTTCTGCACCACCAAGGCCATCGAGTACCTCAAGCCATCCCAAGTGCAAGCGCTGGAGCTGACCGAGCCACTGTTCGCCGCGCTGCTGGCGTTTGTCGCGCTCAATGAAGTTCCGCGCGACAGCCTGTATGCAGGAGCGGCACTGATCATTCTTGGCCTGTGTTTCTCCAATGAACTGATCCGCTTGGGCAGCAAGGCATCCGTGCCTTCGATCGAATGAGCTATTCTCGCCCCCGAATCCGCCTGAAGATGACCACGGGCACTGATCGCACCATTGAAAGGACTCTGCCATGAACAAGCTGATCTATAGCCTTTTTGCCTCGACACTGGTCCTGTCTGTTGACGTCGCCCATGCCGCTTCCGTGGCCGAAGTCTTCACCGGTGACATGCTGGGCACCAATCAGCGTTACTTTGAATCCATCGCCGGAATCCCCCGGGAATCCTTCGGCGATGAGCACAAGTTCAAAGTCCAGGGTTGCGACATCACCGCCACGGTAGAGGGCGGCAAAGTCAGCAAACTGCGCATGGAGCTGACGCCCAAATGCCAGGCCGACCTGACCCAGTTCGTCGGCACCTACGCCCCGGCGCCAGGCAAACCCCTCACCGTCGGCGCCTTTACCGAGTCGTCCGGTGGCGGCCTGAGCTACAGCGCCAGTTGCCTGAGCATGTGCGGCAACGCCGCCGACCCTTCGGTCTATGCCCACTGGGAAGGTCCTCATGCCGTAGATTTCAAGGAAGTGCTGCTGGAGGTGGTGCTGGCCTCGGATGCCGCGCTCAACGCCGCAGATCAGTGGGAATCGCAGATGCGCAAAGCAGAGGGCGAAGACTACGTGATGGAGACACGCTTCAACTGCGGCCAGAAATACGACGCCGCCGCGCAGAAGGCCTTTGAGAAAGTGCAGGTCAACGCGGTCACCATCGGCACCGGGCTCAAAGCGTCCGGTTGCTGACATTCAGCACGAGAAGCCACACAGCAGTCGGAAGTGGATAACGACCGGCTGCGACACTGCCGTCTCCACTCGCAACCCCACGCCCCCCCAAAAATACGCCCAAGGGATGGAGATGAAATTCTGGCCCCTCCATGCAGGCACGCGCCGGCCATGGTACCTAAAGCTGCTCTGGATAACGCTGCTGTTTGGGCTGGTCACTCATTGGGACCTCGCGTTGCCAAGAGTGACTGTTCACTACTCCCAAGCCGGCCAGGATGAGCTCAGGTACATCTGGAATGTCCAGGATCGGATTGATAAAGGAGGAATGCTTCCCGGAGGCGGCGCAACCGATCATGGCGCGCTCTTCCCGGACGACGAATTCTTTATGGAGTTTTCCTGGTGGAGCAAGAACACCGGGCGTAATCACTGCATCAGCATCACCCCGCAATGGCCCAACACCCATATCTACCTGAACGCCGACGGCGACATCGACAGGCGAGAAAAGAGCGGAACCGATGTGCGCCGGTTGGCCGAGTGTCGATGGGATCGGGCCAAGCCTTAGGTCGAGATCAAGGGCGCAACGGCAGCCTATGTGACCTACGGCCATGTTTTTTTGGCCCGCTATGCCCCGTCATCTGTTTGCGGTGACGGCTTGAACTGCAGAATGACCAGGCGCCTGTGAAGGCGAAATTCCCGCCTCCCACTGGGCGTCCGTTCCTCAGCCGAGGCGGTCGATGGCGCTTGCAAGATTGACGCGGGCTTGCTGTTCGAATGCATCGAAGTACGGTGCGGTCGTATAGATGCGCCCGCGTGCCAGGAAGCCCTCCAGGACCTGGCGCCGCTTTCGGCGGTACACAAACAGCGGCACATGTCGGTACTCGCGACGGACTTGGCGGTCGTACTCCTCAAACCGCGCGGCCGATGCCCCAAGGATCGCCAGATCCGTGTCCACCAACACGGCCTCGTCTGCCGACGCTGGAGCGCCGTCGTGTCGCGTCACCATGATCAGGCCGTAAAGCCTGCGTCGGATTTCATCCCCCAGGCCGCTATCGCGTGCCACGTCGTCCAGCCATTGCGCACTGCGCAGCTCGTTGTCGCTGCGAAGGGGGTCGTATATGGCGTCATGAAACCAGAGTGCGAGGTCGACTTCAGCGGGGGCATGGCAGGCAGCGTTGATGAGCCGGCGCACCTGGAGGCATTCCTGCAAATGCTGGCAGTTGTGATACGCACGATGGGGCTCGCGGTAGCGTCGAAGGAGCTCTTCATAGGTTGCTCGCGCCGGGCATCCGACGCCAAGCTCCGCCCAGACGCGCGCCCAGGCGGCGAAATCCACACCGTCAGGCACCTCGGGGGCGCTGTGCGCGCCGACCGGGAAGAGGCTGCGCCCTTCAGGTGTTCCCCTCATCGCTCCTCCTCCCCATCAATGTAACGCTCGACCCAGGCGCTCAACGTCGGTGCGGCGAAAGCCGTCGGCAGCAATGGCCGCGCCGTGGTGGACAGCGTGAACGCCCCCTGGATAAAGCAGGTAATGCCCGCCACCAGCGCATCGAGCCCTCGGGCGCGGCGTCCGCGTTCAGCGAACCGCTGTCGGAGCAGGCCCTTGAGAAGCTTCATCTGCGCCGCTAGCACAGCCTGATAGACCTCGCGCACGTCGGGGTCGTGGGCCGACTGCTCGCCGATCATCACCCAGGCCGCCACCGCATCGGGCTGCGCGTCCGAACCGTAGGCAAGGTGTGCTGCAATGTAGGCCTGAAGCCTTTGCTCGGCGGTCTGGGCCTCAGCGGCCCGGGACTCGTAGCGCTGATGGGCGTAGCCGGCCAGTGAGTCGACCAGTGCCACCAAGATCTCGCGCTTGTCCTTGAAGTGGTAGTGCACGAGGCCAGGCGCTAGCTCCGCATGCCGGGCGATGGCCGCTACGGTTGCGCCAGCGTAGCCGGCCTTGGCCATGACGGCCTGGAGTGCCGCCACGATCTGACCGCGTCTTTCATCAGTGTTCGAGCGCCGTGCCATGTCACCTTTCCAATGTTGGTTGCGCGACCAGCTTAGCATTGACATCGACCTCGCCACACCCTAGCTTTCCAAATATTGGTTATTAGACCAACTTTGGAGATCATGATGAATTCCTTCGCTGAAAAACTGGTGGCCGGGGCCACTGCTGCGTCGGCCTCGGTCGAGCTACCGCTGGGTGACCGGGTGCGGTGTGTCCTGGTCCACGGGTTTCTTTCGGCCAGCGAGTGCGAGGCATTGATAGAAGCCACGGAGCAGCGCGGGTTCGCCAGCGCAGGGTCGGACTACCCGTCCTCCTACCGCGATAATGACCGGATCGTGGCAGACGACCCAGCTCTGGCCGGACGACTATTTGAACGTTTGAAGCACTGCGCCTCGCGGATGCCGAGGCTCGGGACGGTGATCGATGAGGACGGCTGGCGTCTGGTCGGCATCAATGAGCGGCTGCGCTTCTGCCGCTACCGGCCCGGAACCCAGTTCCGCGCCCATCAGGATGGTGTACACCACCGCCAGCACCAACAGTCACGCCTGACCTTCATGATTTATCTTAACGACGATGCATTCAGCGGCGGAGAGACCGTGTTTTTCGAGGGACGGTCCGCAGCCATGTCGAACCGGGATTCCACGCTCAGGCTGCGCCCCCGAAAGGGCAGCCTGATCGTATTCGACCACACCCTCTGGCACGCCGGCGCCTTAGTGGACGCTGGCCAAAAATACGTCATGCGCAGTGACCTGATGTACGAGCCACAGCAATCCTTGCACGTCGACGGCCCCTTCCAGCCGGGCCACCGCGGTTACGTATGGGCGCTTGCCGACCTTGGCGACAGGGGCTTTGCAAGTGCCGGGCGTGACGCAACCATCCGGCTGTGGGATCACGAGGGCCGGTGCCTGGGCCAGCTTGACGGACATACACAATCCATTCTGGGTCTGGTGGACGTGGCGCCCGGCGAGCTTGTTTCTCACTCGCGGGATCGAACAGTCCGGCATTGGTCCTTGGCGACCGGCAAGTCAAGGTTGGTCGGCACATCGGATTCGGCCGTCCTGTCCTCGGCAAAGTTAGGCGCTGGCCGCTTCGTAACCGGGGCTGCTGACGGTCGCGTGACAGTCTGGAACCTGGCGACAGGTGCCACGGACAGACGTCAGGCCCACGCCTGCTGGGTCTGGGCGATCGCGCCTACGGCCAAGGGTGGTTTCGCCACCGCATCGGAGGATGGAACCGTCAGGCTGTGGCAACCCGAGGAGCGGGACTGCGTACAAGTGCTCGATCTGGGCCGCCCCCTGAGAACGCTGGCGAGCTGGATCGACGCCAATGGCAGCGTCACCTTGGCCGTTGGTGATCTCGACAGCGCGGTGCACCTGCTAGCGACCGAACCGATGCTGGCGCTCCTGGATTGCCTTGCCGCTCATGACGGGCCTGTCCGACGCGTGCGCTTCGAGGCGCGACACATGCTGCTGACCTGCGGCGAGGACGGATTCGTCAAGCGCTGGAACCTGCCCTCACGGCAAGGGGTGAGCATCGGCTCACACGACAACTTTGCAACCGATGTGCTCCCCACCCGCTCCGGTGGCTGGATCAGCTGTGGGTATGACGGCCGGATATTGGTGCATGGCGACAAGGGTTAGGACGCCCTACTCCTGCGCTACCCAATACCCGTGCTTTCGAGCGCACATACCGCAGTGATACCCGAAGCGCCCAGCCCGCGAAAAGACGCAACGTAAATAGCGGCATTTTGATGGCAACCACTGGGGCCCGATGTTTATGATGCAACCTATGCTCGGGGCGACAATCTTGGCGATACGCCCATGAACAGCTGGAAATGCCTGCATGAAGATTGCGACACGGATCAAGCCCCTCGATATCACCGGAACGCTTGCGAGTGCCGCCTTCAAAAGCACATCACTGGAGCCTGATTGGACATTTACCCCACTGGAACTCATCTTATTGTTGGTCGAGGTCTCTATACCCACCACGGGATTTTTGTCGGCAGAAATCGCGTGATCCACTATTCCGGTATGGGCTCGGGTCTTCATAAGGGATGTATCGAGTCGACCTCTCTTGAAGCCTTCCTGCAAAACAAGAAAGCGCGAATCAAGACCTACAAAAAGGTCTACTTCCGCGGGCCCGAAATCTGTCGTCGGGCGCGCTCCAGGCTGGGCGAGGATGAATACAATCTTCTGTTCAACAATTGAGAGCATTTTGCCACCTGGTGCGCCACCGACCGGCACTCCAGCGAACAGATCAACGCCGCGACCGAACGCCTGAGTAGCAACCTCGTAACCCATCTGCTGATGCGCCAAGTAGCAAAGCAAACGGCCGAACAAACGACCAAGGTTCTACTCACTAAAGCGGGGACCTCGGCCGCAGGCAAAATACTGGCCGGCCAGGTAACCAAGACCGCAGCCAATCACGTAGCACGATCATTGGCTGGACAGGCCCTGGCCAAGGGTGCAGTCAGCACCGTTGCCGGTTTCGCGGCTACGGGTGGAGTTTCCAGCATGACGGCTGTGGGATTGAGCACAGTCGGTATCGTCGGAGGCACAGCCCTTGCCCCGGCGGTGGCAACAGCAGCCGTCGCAGTAGGCGCGGCCTATGTGGTCAGTAGCATCTGGGATTTGGTTACGGACTGGTGGTAAGTCGTTGAGACCTCGGCAAAGGCCTGCCCCCTCCAGTAAAAAAGCGACGCATTGCGTCGCCTTTTTCGTATTTTCAGAACTCAACCGGGGTGTACGCAGGATCAGCCATGCCCCATGGTTCTCTCACCCAAGGCGTGCAGCAGATTGCAGCCATCGCTAGGCAAGTTGCATCGACCGGTTGCATCCGCAGCCAGAAGCGGTCAATCAAAGAATCTACAAAGTGAGAGCCATTCAGACACCATCTCGAGCGCATTGTGGACGTTGGGGCGGTATAAGACGCAGAAAGCTTGAGGGTTAAAAACCCACAAAATCACATTAATCTTCACAAGAAAAAATAGGCACAACGTGGAAGATACTTCTGATTTTACCGAAACCGAATTCATTTCCTTCGTCAGAAACATACGGGTGGTCAACAAGGGCGGGACGGACGATGAGCTGGGTGAGTTGCTTGAAAAGTTCAGCAAGCTCTCAGGCCATCCAGATGGCTATGACCTGATTTTCCACCCTGAACCCGGTGCGGATAACTCCGCCGAGGGTGTTACTAAGACAGTGAAGGAATGGCGGAAAGCCCAGGGGCTGCCGGGGTTCAAGAACGACTGATTGCAGCGCTTACCCACATAAAGAGACACGCTCATAATTAAAAACAGCCAATAGCGGACGTTTAGGGTAGAGAAATAAATCTGTCCGTGTTTCTTGGGGCGACCACTCCAGTTCAGCTTTCATGTAGAAACGCGGGTTTCGATTTTTACTTGGGCTCTTCACACCGCCTGGGCCGGAAGCAGACAACTGTCGAGATGGGATTCGGTAGCCGAGTTAAAGGGCCTCCTTGCCTTTCTGCGCCTTTGGCCAACAGGTCGCTGGTATGATCCGCGTCCGGAGCCGCCTGCTGGAGGCGGTGTGTTTGAGCACAGGAAGTCCCATGAAAAGAATGCTGTTCGGTGTGTGCCTGCTATCACTGGCCGGTTGTGTCAGCTCGCCCGATACCTCCTTCACCCAGGCCACCCCAGGTTGCAAAGCGGCCACCGCTGAGGTCAATGGGAAACCGGTCACCACGCAGTTCTGCATCAAGACCATCGCCTTCAAACCCTCACAATACCGAGTCACTGTTAACGACCAGGTGCTGTTCACCGGTACCGACTACCAACGCGTCGCCTTTACCAAAACCATCAAGGAAGGTCCGGCCAAGGGCACATGCAACGAGCTGATCGAGTTGCAGGGCTCCGGCTCGACAACAGTGCCATTGAACGAGTTGCCCACCGAATTGGTGGCAGGCTGCCGAATTACGGCAGACGCGGCCGGTAACTCCCAAGCCTTTAGCAAAGACGACGCCTGTGACAAGGTGTTCTACAAGTCGCTGGCGCCGTTGCTGGGCAAGGTGATGCCGGCTGAAGTGGCCCGCCAATGCAGCGTGACGGTGGACGAGCAGACCGTGTTTGACCAACGTTTCAACTTTTAGAAAAAAGCACTGGAGCAGAGGGGCAGATTGACTTTCTCTGCTCTAGCCGATAGCAATCGGCACAAAACAGCGTTAACCGTCGAACAATGGCTAAGAAATCTGATCACCTATCACTACGATAGATACTCCGAACGTTACGCTAGATAGCCGGGTAAGCTCAGCCAATGCCCGCAAAGGGGCAGGCAAGTCGTAAAGTCTTAATGGATTCAGTGGACGGTATTGCAGCTCATATCCGTTCAAGGCTTGGTGTGCATCGCGATGAACGTCCGACCAGTCGTATGCAAACAATCCACGTTTGGCAAAGGCAACGAAAGCGTTTGCGCTAGACATGGAGGTGACCAGACTTACATCGGACACCTCCGGCAATGAACAGACCCATTCTTCGGAGTGCTCGACGGAGGGAATTGCGGAGTCAGGAATCGGCCCCGGACCAGCCGTAGTGAAAAGCGCAACCTGCCCGATGGCATCAGTGGCGATCCATCCAACATCAAAGCCCTGAAGATCGTGGAGAGTAACCATTGGCACCTACTTAGAAAAAAGAGGCTAGTTGATTTTTAAACCCTAGTTTCCCAGATCTGAGTGTGTAAAAGCGCGTCGACGAATTGCCAAGTCGGGAAGAAATGCGACGATATTATCTCCCCGCTCCAAATGTCCGATCCTGGCCGATTGCGGCCTGTCACGAACGGTAGAAATCGGCCAAATGCAGTCATTGAGTATCAAGAGGCGGTTCAGTAGAACCGCGGCCTGTAGATCCTTTTGCGTTCTTCAGTTCAATGCAGTGGCCTTTTTTTCAACTAGCCCAGCTCCCACTACCAGCATTTCAGGCAAGCTTTTTCTATCTTCGTCTGATGCAGCGCCGATATGAACATCACCTTTCCACAGCTCCCCAGCTACAACTCTAAGATCTAGGTCTGTCTGAGTGCTTCTTAAATCCTCGTGCCCAACGTAGTGCCAGCGTTTTTTTTGAATAGGTGCTTTTGATGTGTAAAGCAGGAGATCAAATCTGTCAGGTAACTCGTCCGAAAGTCTTTGTTCAGTAGAAAAAAATTTATATATTCCAAGCAAAATGGTGTCTTTGTATCGCTCTGATACATACAAAACCTTAGCTGGCTTAAATCCTCCTTCTACAGAGATCAATACGATGTCACCAGCTATCGTTTTCTTGAGTTTCACAGTCCGAGTCTCTTCAAAGTTTCATTAAATAACTGATCGGTACCGGTTAGCGACGGCCCGTCTTCGGCCGTCGCTATGCATGGTCAAACCTCAGTCTGCTTCGTCCTCTCCAGGGCGTCATCGGTCTCAATACCCAGATATCGAACGGTGCTCTCCAGCGTTGTATGGCCGAGCAGCAGTTGAACCGCCCGCAGGCTCTTTGTCCTGCGACTTGAAGCCTTACTCGGATGGCCGAGATTTCTCTCAGGATGCCGTTGAGTCGATAGCAGCCCCTTCTGCACTCGACCAGAAACTAGCGTTGGAAAACGCTACAACGAATGGCAGCCCACCCCTACCCCTGCGCCACCCAGTACCAAACCGCTCCCCCCTCAAACGCCGGCATCACTTCCCCCTGCGCAAAGTAGCGCCGCGACTCCGGCGCCGCCGGGGTAAACCAATAACCGGCTTTGCTGCAGGACTGCCCCGCCACCACCGGCGCTACATGTTTCGGGTGACTTGGCTGAAGATTTCTCGCATAGGCCAGCAGATCCTTGGGATAGACCCTGTGCTCGACCCCGCTGTCATCAAGGCCATACAGAAAGGCAATGGCAGCCGCCTCGAACGCCCAATACCCGCAATAGCTGCCCTCGTCCCCTTGCAGGTGGCTGTCGTGCCAGGGTGCCTGTTCGAACGCGGGGTACCAGTCGTCACAGTACTGCTGCAGAAGGTCGCTGGCCTCGGTCGGGTCGTCGGCGTAGATGGCTTGTATCAGCGGTGTGTAGACGTCGTGGTACCAGTCATCGACGTCATATCGGTCGGGCAGCAGTTTGCACAGCAGGTCTTCGTAGAGGGTGTCGTCCCCGGCGTAACCCGCGGGGTCGATCAGGGCCACGAAGCGTTGGAGCAGGTCGGTGCGGTGCAGCAGGATGCACAGGCTGAACACCTGGACGCACTCTTGGTACTGGTCGAGCCAGTCGTCGATCGCCAAGGGGGTGATGTTCGGAATCTGGTTGTACTGGGCCAGTTGTCTTTGCAGGTGTTCGTAACTGTCCACCAGGGTTTCCAGCAGGGGAATCAGCAGGTCGATGCTGTGGCCGGCGGTATAGCGGATGAGGATTTCCTTGAAGATCCACTTCTGGAAATGCCGGGCCCTGAGGGACTTTTCCTGTGCTTCGGAGTCGGACTCAAAGGTGTTTTCGGCAAAGAACTCCACGCTGTGCTGGTAGTTGCTGAAGAAGTTCGCAAGGCGCGCTGCGCTGAGGAATGCTTGTCGTCTGTCCTTGATCATGGGTCTTCCTTGTCTGAACGGCGCCCGCTCCAGGCGTTGCCGGCAAGCGCGGCAACGCGCAGTCACCGGTCCAAAAAACAAAGCCCGCGACACAAGGCGCAGGCTGGATAGGGTTGCAACAGGTCGAGCCGGATCAGTTACCCGGCCCCTTAGAAGTTCGCCGGGGTGTTGGCGCTGATGATTTCCGCCTCATCCTGGCCAATGTTGCGGAAGCTGTGGGGCAAGGTGGTGGGGAAGTAATAGCCATCCCCCGGGTTGAGCACGCTGACTTGCCCGTCCACGGTCAACTCCACGGTGCCGCGGGTCACCAGGCCGCACTCCTCGCCTTCGGAATGCACGATGGCTTCTTCGCCGGAGCTGGCGCCGGGGGCGTATTGCTCGCGCAGAAAGCGCATCTGCCGGTTGGCCACCGGGGCGCCGATCATCAACAGGCGCAGGCCGTCGCGACCGAGGTCGGGCTGTTCGTTGGCGCGGAACACGTATTGGTGCTCACGGGGCGGCTGGTCGAAGGTGAAGAAGTCGGCCAGGGACATGGGGATGCCTTCCAGCAGCTTTTTCAGGGAGCTGACGGAGGGGCTGACGCGGTTCTGTTCGATCAGGGAGATGGTGGCATTGGTTACGCCGCTACGACGGGCCAGCTCGCGCTGGGAGAGTTTGTAGCTTTCGCGAACGAGTTTGAGTCGGGTGCCCGTGTCCATAACAGCCTTATGTGAGAAGTACTTAAGGGTATTTTTGCGGCGGTTGGGTCGCGAACGTCGCGATTTGGCTGCCCTGGAGCCTGAAAAAGCGGCTATTTAAACATGTTTGACAGGCAAGCTGTAAAGACTGGCGATGGGCGTGAAGGCCGGGTGATGGAGTGCCGGTTTTCTGGGGCTTTGCGGGGCTTTTCCTGGAGTGGGTCAAGGGCCGGAGCTTCGCGAGCAAGCTCGCTCCTACAGGAGTGGGGGCTGTAGGAGCGAGGTGGCGTCAGATGCCGAAGCGGTCGCGCAGGGCGTAGTACGCGGCGCCCATGGCGGTCAACGGGGCCTGGAAGGTGCGCCCGCCGATCATCGGCATGTGCGGCAGGGAGGCGAAGGCGTTGAAGCGCTCGGCGTCGCCGCGGATCATTTCGGCAATCAGCTTGCCCGCCAGGTGCGAACAGGTGACGCCGTGACCGCTGTAGCCCTGCATGTAGTAGGCGTTCTTTTCGATACGGCCGAATTGCGGCATGCGCGACATGGTCAGCAGGAAATTGCCGGTCCAGCGGTAGTCGATCTTCACGTCCTTGAGCTGGGGGAAGGTCTTGAGGATCTTCGGCCGGATCAGTTGCTCGATGTCGTCCGGCTCCCGGGCGCCGTAGACCACGCCGCCGCCGTACAGCAGGCGGTTGTCGCCGGTCAGGCGGAAGTAGTCCAGCAGGTAGTTGCAGTCTTCCACACAGTAGTTGTTGGCGATCAGGCTGCGGGCCAGTTGTTCCGGCAACTGCTCGGTAACCACGATCTGCGAACCGCAGGGCATACTCTTGCGGGTCACGCGGGGGTCGAGGTCTTGCTGCAGGTAGGCGTTGCCGGCGATCAGCAGGTACTTGGCCCGCACCACGCCTTTGGCGGTACGCACCACGTTGGGTTCGCCGTAGGTGATTTCCACCGCCGCCGATTGTTCGAAGATCTTGCCCCCCAGGCCGATGATGGCGCTGGCTTCGCCCAGGGCCAGGTTCAGCGGGTGGATGTGGCCGCCCTGCATGTCCAGCAGGCCGCCGATGTAGTTCTTGGTGCCGACTTCGCGGTCGATCTGCGCCTTGTCGAGCATCTTCAGGTTGTTATTGCCCAGGCGCTCCCAGTTGCGCTTCTGTTCCGCCAGGCCCTTGAGCTGCTTGTTGTTCAGGGCGGCGAAGATGCCACCGGGGCGGTAGTCGCACTGGATGTCGTAGTGCTGGATGCGCTGGCGGATGATGTCGGCGCCTTCGAAGATCATGCTGCCGAGCACTTCGGCGCTTTTTTCGCCGTAGCGTTCTTCGATCACGTCCACGTCGCGGCTGTAGGAGTTGACCAGTTGCCCGCCGTTGCGCCCGCTGGCGCCGAAGCCGACCTTGGCCGCTTCCAGCACGGTGACGCTGTAGCCGGCTTCCGCCAGGAACAAGGCCGAGGACAGGCCGGTGTAGCCGGCGCCGATCACGCAGACGTCGCACTCCACCAACTCTTCGAGTTGCGGGTAGTCGGTGTTCTGGTTGCGGGTCGCCGCGTAGTAGCTGTTCACGTAGGTTTGCATGAGAAATTCCCCAGCGGGTACGGGCCCGGGCCCGCCGCCGCTGTTGTTATAAGAGTTAGAGCTTGATCCAGGTCGCTTTGAGCTCGGTGTATTTGTCGAAGGCGTGCAACGACTTGTCGCGGCCATTGCCGGACTGTTTGAAGCCGCCGAACGGCGCGGTCATGTCGCCGCCGTCGTACTGGTTGACCCACACACTGCCGGCCCGCAGGCCACGGGCGAAACGGTGGGCGCGGCTGAGGTTGGCGGTCCAGACCCCGGCCGCCAGGCCGAAGATGCTGTCGTTGGCGATCTGCAGCGCTTCTTCTTCGGTATCGAAACTGATGACCGACAGCACCGGGCCGAAGATTTCTTCCCGGGCGATGGTCATGGCGTTGGTCACGCCGTCGAAGATCGTCGGCTCGACATACAGGCCGCCAGTGCTTTCCAGGGTGCGGACACCGCCGGCCAGCAGTTGCCCGCCCTGCTCCTTGCCGATGTCGATGTAACGCAGCACGTTCTCCAGCTGGCGCTGGTCCACTACCGCGCCGACCCGGGTCTCGGGGTCGAGGGCGTGGCCCGGTTTCCAGCCCTTGAGGGCCTCCACCAGCAGCGGGATGAACTGCTCGCGGATCGAGCGCTGCACCAGCAGGCGCGAGCCGGCGGTGCAGACTTCGCCCTGGTTGAAGGCGATGGCTGCGGCCGCCGCCTCGGCGGCTTCGCGCAGGTCCGGGGCATCGGCAAACACCACGTTGGGGCTCTTGCCACCGGCTTCCAGCCACACCCGCTTCATGTTGCTCTCGCCGGCATACACCAGCAGTTGCTTGCCCACGGCAGTGGAGCCAGTGAAGGCCAGCACGTCCACATCCATGTGCAGGGCCAGGGCCTTGCCGACGGTGTGGCCGTAACCCGGCAGGACGTTGAACACGCCCTTGGGGATGCCGGCGTCCAGGGCCAGCTGGGCGATGCGGATCGCGGTCAACGGCGACTTTTCCGACGGCTTGAGAATGAACGAGTTGCCCGCCGCCAGGGCCGGGGCGAATTTCCAGCTGGCCATGATCAGCGGGAAATTCCACGGCACGATGGCCGCTACCACGCCTGCCGGTTCCCGGGTCACCAGGCCCAGCTGGTCGTGGGGCGTGGCCGCCACTTCGTCGTAGAGCTTGTCGATGGCTTCGGCGTTCCAGCGGATGGCGTTGGCCGTGGCCGGAATGTCGATGGCCATGGAGTCGCCAATCGGCTTGCCCATGTCCAGGGTTTCCAGGAGCGCCAGTTCTTCCTGGTGCTCAAGGATCAGTTCGGCAAAGCGCGTGAGGATGCGCTTGCGCTCGGCCGGGGCCTTGCCCGACCAGACGCCACTGTTGAACGCCTGGCGCGCCACCGCCACCGCACGATCGGCATCGGCCTGATCGGTGCTGGCAACGTTGGCCAGGAAGCGCCCGTCCACCGGGCTCAGGCATTCAAAGGTGGCACCGCTGGCGGCGGCGCAGTACTGGCCGTCGATAAAGGCACGGCCTTCAAGGCTGAGGGACTGGAAGTGCTGCTCCCAGTCGCTGCGGGATTTAGTCATGGCAAATACTCAACGCAGGAAGTGACACGGTCATCAGACCGTGTGCAGGTACCAGTTGTATTCCAGGTCGGAGATGGAGTTTTCGAACTCCGCCAACTCGCTTTCCTTACAGGCCACGAACACGTCGATGTACATCGGGTCGATGTACTTGGCCATCACTTCGCTGTCGTCCAGTACGCGCAGGGCGTCCCGCAGGTTGGTGGGCAGGCTTTGTTCGTTCTGCTCGTAGGAGTTGCCTTCAACCGGCGCGCCCGGGTCGATCTTGTTGGTCAGGCCGTGGTGAATGCCCGCCAGCACCGAAGCCATCAGCAGGTAAGGGTTGGCGTCGGCGCCAGCCACCCGGTGCTCGATGCGCACCGCATCGGCAGAACCGGTGGGTACGCGCACGGCCACGGTGCGGTTGTCGATGCCCCAGGTCGGCGAGTTCGGCACGTAGAACTGCGCACCGAAACGGCGATAGGAGTTGACGTTGGGGCACAGGAAGGCCATCTGCTGCGGCAGGGTGTCGAGCACGCCGCCGATGGCATGGCGCAGGGCTTCGTTGGTCTCTGGGTCTTCGCTGGCGAAGATGTTGTTGCCCTGTTTGTCGAGGATCGAGATGTGCACATGCAGGCCGTTGCCCGCCTGGCCCGGGTAGGGCTTGGCCATGAAGGTGGTGTCCATTTCATGGTCGTAGGCGATGTTCTTTACCAGGCGCTTGAGCAGTACTGCGTAGTCACAGGCCTTGATCGGGTCGCTGACGTGGTGCAGGTTGACTTCGAACTGCGCCGGGGCGCTTTCCTTGACGATGGCGTCGGCCGGAATGCCCTGCTCTTTCGCGCCTTCGAGGATGTCTTGCAGGCAGTCGACGTACTCGTCGAGGTCGTCGATCAGGTAGACCTGGGTGGAATGCGGACGCTTGCCGGAGATCGGCGAACGGGGCGACTGCGGACGGCCGTTCACGTTGTCCTGGTCGATCAGGTAGAACTCCAGTTCAAAGGCCGCGCAGATGGTCAGGCCCATCTCATCGAACTTGCTCACCACCTGGCGCAGCACTTCGCGGGGGTCGGCGAAGAACGGCTGGCCTTCGATCTCGTGCATGGTCATCAGCAGTTGCGCGGTGGGGCGCTTCTGCCAGGGCTCGACGCTCAGGGTGCCGGGGATCGGGTAGCAGATGCGGTCGGCATCACCGATGTCCAGGCCCAGGCCGGTGCTTTCCACCGTGGAACCGTTGATATCCAGGGCAAACAGCGAGGCGGGCAGGTTGATGCCCTTCTCATAGACCTTGTGCAGCGCGGTGCGCTCGATGCGCTTGCCGCGCACCACACCGTTCATGTCTGCAATCAGCAGATCGACGTAGAGAACCTCGGGGTGTTTTTTCAGGAAGGCATTGGCTTCATTGAGTTGAATGGCACGCGGGGGGACCGACATGATGCACCTATTGTGTTAATTATTATGTTCACTGCTGTGACACGCCAGCAGTCAACCCGAAAGAAAAACCGGAGTCAATAGCCAACAGCAGCCACCATTCGTCAATTATTTTGCCTCACTAAAGGTCGATACGCCGCGCAATCCGCGCCGCCTGCGGGTTTCAAGCAGATAATGTTTAGAATTTTTTACATGGAAGTTGTTAATTAAAATCAACGAGGATAAGCTCTGGAAAAACTCGTTCCAGCGTGAATTTCGAGGTGATAAAAATGGCATTCAAGCCATTGATCGGCGTTACTGCGTGCGTCAAAGAGATCGGCCTGCACCCCTACCACGTCAGCGGCGACAAGTACTTGCGTGCTGTCAGCGTCGCGGCCGAGGGCCTGCCCCTGATCATTCCTTCCCTGGCGGATCTGATCGACATCGACGATCTGCTGCGGCAAGTGGATGGGCTGCTGTTTACCGGCTCGCCATCCAATGTCGAACCCTTCCATTACCAAGGCACTCCCAGCGAGCCGGGCACCGCCCACGACCCGCAGCGCGATGCCACCACCCTGCCCCTGCTGCGCGCGGCGATTGCCGCCGGCGTGCCGGTGCTCGGCATCTGCCGCGGCTTCCAGGAAATGAACGTGGCCTTCGGCGGCAGCCTGCACCAGAAGGTGCATGAACTGCCGGGCTACATGGACCACCGCGAAGCCGACGATCCACGCATCGAAGTGCAGTACGCCCCGGCGCACCCGGTGGCGATCCAGCCCGGCGGTGTGTTCGAGGCCATGGGCCTGGGCGGCGAGATCCAGGTCAACTCGATCCACAGCCAGGGCGTCGACCGCCTGGCCCCCGGCCTGCGGGTCGAGGCCGTGGCCCCGGACGGCCTGATCGAGGCGCTGTCGGTGGAACACAGCAAGGCCTTCGCCTTCGGCGTGCAGTGGCACCCGGAATGGCAGGTGCTGTCGAACCCGGCCTACCTACGGATCTTCCAGGCCTTTGGCGACGCCTGCCGGCAACGGGCCGCACAACGGCGCTGAACCACCGGCCGCGGCCACAACCCAGACGATTCATCACGCCCTGCCCCGCGGCGAGCGCGCCTGTGCGCGCCCGTCGTCCAGCGTGAGCAACACACGGCAAGACCACAACAACAAATAGCGTCAGGCCGCCAGGGAGGCAGCGCCGAATCAGCCCGCACTCACTGCGGGCTGGCAATCAACCTTTAGGCCCGGCCGAATTGATCGGGCTGCTGACACCTGTTGGGAGTTTCACATGGCAAACGCCTCCAGCACTTACCGCAAGGCCCTCGAAGGCACTCCGAGCCCGCAGAAGGTCCTGGTCAAGATCGACCGCGTGACCAAGAAGTTCGATGAAACCGTGGCCGTGGACGATGTGTCCCTGGAGATCCACCAAGGCGAGATCTTTGCCCTGCTGGGCGGTTCCGGCTCCGGCAAATCCACCCTGCTGCGCATGCTCGCCGGCTTCGAACGCCCCACCGAAGGCCGCATCCTGCTGGATGGCGTGGACATCACCGACATGCCGCCCTACGAGCGGCCGATCAACATGATGTTCCAGTCCTACGCCCTGTTCCCCCACATGACCGTGGCCCAGAACATCGCCTTCGGCCTCAAGCAGGACCGCCTGCCGGCCAGCGAGATCGACGCCCGGGTCGAGGAAATGCTCAAGCTGGTGCACATGACCCAGTACGCCAAGCGCAAGCCGCACCAGCTCTCCGGTGGCCAGCGCCAGCGCGTGGCCCTGGCCCGCTCCCTGGCCAAGCGCCCCAAGCTGCTCTTGCTGGACGAACCCATGGGCGCCCTGGACAAGAAGCTGCGCTCGCAGATGCAACTGGAACTGGTGGAGATCATCGAGCGCGTGGGCGTGACCTGCGTGATGGTGACCCACGACCAGGAAGAGGCCATGACCATGGCCCAGCGCATCGCCATCATGCACCTGGGCTGGATCGCCCAGACCGGCAGCCCGGTGGACATCTACGAAGCGCCGGTGAGCCGCCTGGTGTGCGAATTCATCGGCAACGTCAACGCCTTCGACGGCACTGTTACCGAAGACCTGGAAGGCTACGCCATCATCGACTGCGCGGACCTCGAGCAGCAGATCTACGTCGGCCACGGGGTCAGCACCTCGGTGCAGGACAAGTCGGTGACCTACGCCATCCGCCCGGAAAAGATGCTGGTCACCACCCTCAAGCCCGATGCCCGCTACAACTGGTCCAAGGGCAAGGTGCATGACATCGCCTACCTGGGCGGCCACTCGGTGTTCTACGTCGAGCTGCCTGGCGGCAAGATTGTCCAGTCGTTCATGGCCAACGCCGAGCGTCGCGGCTCGCGGCCAACCTGGGATGACGAAGTCTACGTCTGGTGGGAAGACGACAGCGGCGTGGTACTGCGAGCATGAGTACATCGACCATGAGCACTTTCAATCAGAAGCTGTTCCGTATGCTGCCCAGCGGTCGCAAGCTGGTGATCGGCATTCCTTTCCTCTGGCTGTTCCTGTTCTTCATGCTGCCGTTCTTCCTGGTGATGAAGATCAGCTTCTCGGAAGCGGCCCTGGCGATTCCGCCCTACTCGGAGATCTACAGCTACGCCGAACAGAAATTCCAGCTGCTGCTGAACCTCGGCAACTACGCCATGCTGGCCGGCGACGAGCTGTATTTCTCGGCCTACCTGGGTTCGCTGAAGGTGGCCCTGCTGAGCACCCTGATGTGCCTGGTGGTGGTTTTCCCCATGGCCTATGCCATCTCCAAGGCCAGCAAGGAGGCGCAGAACGTCTTGCTGCTGCTGATCATGATGCCGACCTGGACCGCGATCCTGATCCGCGTCTACGCCTGGATGGGCATCCTCAGCAACAACGGCCTGCTCAACAGCTTCCTGATGTGGACCGGGCTGATCAGCCAGCCGCTGGAAATCCTCAATACCAACACCGCGGTGTACATCGGTGTGGTCTACGCCTACCTGCCGTTCATGGTGCTGCCGCTGTACGCCAACCTGGTCAAGCATGACCAGAGCCTGCTGGAAGCCGCTTCGGACCTGGGTTCGAGCAACTTCAACAACTTCTGGAAAATCACCGTGCCCCTGGCCAAGAACGGCATCATTGCCGGCTGCATGCTGGTGTTCATCCCGGTGGTGGGTGAGTTCGTGATTCCGGAACTCTTGGGCGGCCCGGAAACCCTGATGATTGGCCGCGTGCTATGGCAGGAATTCTTCAACAACCGTGACTGGCCGGTGGCCTCCGCCCTGGCGGTGGTGATGCTGGCGATCCTGATTATCCCGATCTTGCTGTTCAACCGCAGCCAGGCCAAAGAGATGGAGGCACGGGCATGAAACGCTTCGAATTTTCCAAACTGATGCTGGTGCTGGGCCTGCTGTTCATCTACCTGCCGATGCTGATCCTGGTGATCTACTCGTTCAACGCCTCCAAGCTGGTGACAGTGTGGGGCGGCTGGTCGATCAAGTGGTACGTCGGCCTGCTGGACAACCAGCAACTGATGGGCTCGGTAATGCGCTCCCTGGAGATCGCCTGCTACACCGCCATTGCCGCGGTGGCCCTGGGCACCCTGGCGGCCTTCGTGCTGACCCGGGTCACCCGCTTCAAGGGCCGCACGCTGTTCGGCGGCCTGGTCACCGCGCCGCTGGTGATGCCGGAAGTGATCACCGGCCTGTCCTTGCTGCTGCTGTTCGTGGCCATGGCGCAATTGATCGGCTGGCCCATGGAGCGCGGCATCGTCACCATCTGGATCGCCCACACCACATTCTGCGCAGCCTATGTAGCCGTGGTAGTCTCCGCGCGCCTGCGGGAGCTGGACCTGTCCATCGAAGAAGCAGCCATGGACCTGGGAGCGCGACCGTTCAAGGTGTTCTTCCTGATCACCATCCCGATGATCGCGCCGTCACTGGCGGCCGGCGGCATGATGTCCTTCGCCCTGTCCCTGGATGACCTGGTACTGGCCAGCTTCGTTTCCGGCCCGGGTTCCACCACCTTGCCGATGGAAGTGTTCTCGGCGGTGCGCCTGGGGGTCAAGCCGGAAATCAACGCCGTGGCCAGCCTGATCCTGCTGGCGGTGTCCCTGGTGACCTTCCTGGTCTGGTACTTTGGCCGCCGCGCCGAAGCGGCCCGCAAGCGGGCGATCCAGGAGGCCATGGACTTCACCGCCAACGAATCCTGGCAGCCACCGGCAGCGAAAAAACCTGCGGTACGAACACCTGCGACGGCCTAATCGCCTCTTCGCCAGCAAGCAGGCTCCTACGGATAACCCAAACCTGTAGGAGCCAGCTTGCTGGCGAAAAAGGCTCACCCCGAACCCTCGAGTTGCACACGCAGCAATCTGCACAATAAGAAATGGAGTTGTAGTGATGAAAATGCTTGGCAGGACTCTGCTCTCACTGTCCTTGATGGGCGCAATGGTTACCGGCGCTCAAGCCAACGACAAAGTGCTGCGCGTCTACAACTGGTCGGACTACATCGCCCCGGACACCCTGAAGAAGTTCGAGGCCGAGACGGGTATCCACGTCACCTACGACGTCTTCGACAGCAACGAAACCCTGGAAGCGCGCCTGCTCACCGGCAAGTCCGGCTACGACATCGTGGTGCCGTCCAACAGCTTCCTGGCCAAGCAGATCAAGGCCGGGGTCTACCAGGAACTGGACAAGTCCAAACTGTCCAACTGGAAAAACCTCAACCCGGTACTGCTCAAGAACGCCTCCGCCAGCGACCCGGGCAACGCCCATGCCTTCCCCTACATGTGGGGTTCGATCGGCATCGGCTACAACCCGGACAAGGTCAAGGCGGCCCTGGGCACTGATGCCCCGACCAACTCCTGGGACCTGCTGTTCAAGCCGGAGAACGCCGAGAAGCTCAAGGCCTGCGGCATCAGCTTCCTCGACTCGCCCACCGAGATGCTCCCCGCCGCCCTGCACTACCTGGGCTACCCGGTGACCAGCAAGGACAAAGCGCAGATCCTCGAAGCCGAAGCCCTGTTCATGAAGATCCGTCCTTCGGTGACCTACTTCCACTCCTCCAAATACATCTCGGACCTGGCCAACGGCAACATCTGCGTGGCCGTGGGTTATTCCGGCGACGTGCTGCAGGCCCGTTCCCGCGCCGAAGAGGCCGGCAACAAGGAGAAGGTCGCGTTCAGCATTCCCAAGGAAGGCGCCGGCAGCTTCTACGACATGATGGCCATCCCCAAGGACGCCACCAACGTCGACAACGCCTACCTGTTCATGAATTTCCTGATGCGCGCGGACATCATCGCCGAGGTCACCAACAGCCTGGGCTACAGCAACGCCAACGCGGCGGCCACGCCGCTGGTGGACGAAGCGATCCGCAACGACCCGGCGTCCTACCCGCCCCAGGCCGTACTGGCCACCCTCTACGCAGTACCGGACCAGCCGATCGCCATCCAGCGCGTGATGAACCGCGGCTGGACCAGGATCAAGCTGGGCAAATGACTCAAGCTGCCCGCCGCTGGCGGGCACCGCTCGCCTTTTTCCGTTCACGTCGCGCCTTACCACCGCGACACTCCTGCGAACGGCTTCACCCGGCTCCCTCGGTTGGGGTGAATCCTTGGCGCCTTCGGGCGCCTTTTTTGCGTTCCCTGCAGCCGCTGGCGCAGGCGCGAATGGCTGGAGCGACATAGGCGATCCCGGCAACAGAGGGTCCTGCGGCCCCTTTCGCAGCCTCGCTAACGCTCGGCAGCGGCTACAGCTGGCAGACAGCCATTACTTTGGCTAGATTCAGCCGACACGGCTCCCCTCCCACTTCGTTCAATGACCGCCACAGGTCCTTCGACATGCATGCAACCTTACCCGCGCTCTTGCTGGCTTCTGCCTTGTTCCCGCTGTACGCCAGCGCCGCACCACCGGTGCTGGCGCTGGTGGCCCTGCCCTCTACGGCCAAGCCGGCGCCGGGCAGCGAACACTCCATCGGCAACATGCCGCTGGCGACCTCGCAGCAGGGCCTGGGCCTGTGCTTCAGCCACAGCGCGGCGGCGGTATTCAACTACTACCAGTGCCAGGCGGCCAAGGAAGACTGCACCCGCATCGACAAGAACCAGCTGGCGGCGCCCCTGGACATGGCGCGCTTTGGCCGCAAACCCACGGGCGAGGTAGACAGCGTCGCCTCCTACGAGGACATCGACGAGGGCGGTGACCCGCTCTACACCCTGGAAACCGCGGCCCTGATGGTGGGCTCCGTGGTGTCCCAGGCGTGCTTTTCCGAAGAGAAACTGTTCAAGGACAAGTTCGTGCCCAGCGGCGCCATCAGCGCCGAGGACGTCAAGGCCCAGCGCGCAGTACTCAAAGCGCTGGAGGACTTCTATCAACAGAACCGGCTCAAGGCCCCCTGTGCCGAGTGTGTCGCCAGCGCGACGCAGGTGGCCGAACTCCAGGCCATCTACGCCACCACCCGCGATCCCCGGGGCATCGCCCAGGCCCTGGGCAAGCCGCACTTCGGCGGTTTTTTCTCGGCCATCATCATCCCCCCCGAATGCCGGCGCCTGAGCCGCCGGGCACTCTTCGAACTCCAGGACAAGCTGCAGATCCGCGCCCTGCCGGAAACGGCCGCGCAGAACAACTTCGCCGGCCTGTACCCGGCGCTGAAACAGGCAATCAATGCCGACAACCCGGTGATCATTGCCAACGTCTGCCTGTATCGCGGCGCCAAGCAGAAAAAATGCCCCGAGCAGTACCGGCACAGCCTGGTGGCCTACGCACATGCCCGTCTGTGTACGCCCCAGGGCCAGTGCCAGGAAGGGCTCAAGGTGCTCAACAGCTGGGGCGAGCAATGGCAGAACCACGAGGGCCAGCAATGGTTCGATGCCCGGCGCCTGCTGGACAGCACCGGCTATGGCAAGCAGAGCATTGGCTGGCTGGAACACAGGAGCGCGGACCAGGACTGAGCAGCCCGGCGGGTCCCGAGGGTTCCTGCTCGCACCGGCCCCCTTCGGGCTGATAACAGCCGAATCCCGGCGCGGCCATTGCCCAGCGGCAACTGGCCGCTACACAACAGCAGGTTCCTCGCCTCAGGAAGTGGTATTTTTTGCGGCTTCTGGCGTGGCTGATCGGCATGAAGCCAAGGCCGCCAACTTTCAGGGAGCTGCACCGATGAAGTCTGCCGTACACCCTTGCCCGTTGCCCCATGACTCCAGCATCGCGGCCCTGGCCCCGGGTGCCACCTTCATCGACTGCCGCCGCACCCTGGCCGAGGACCCCGAACGCAGCGCCATACGTCACCTGCTGTGCCTGATGAGCCAGACCCCGGCCTGGATCGACCGCCTGATGGGCCTGCGCAACCGCGTGGTGCAGCTGTTCGGCCTCAAGGACCTGGGGCGCCTGACCCGCATCGACCTGTCGCGCCCCGACGAGGATTACCAGCCCGGCGACCGGGTGGGTATCTTCACCCTGATTTCCCAGAGCCCCGACGAGGTGCTGGTGGTGGACCGCGACAAGCACCTGGACGTGCACCTGTCGCTCAACCGCCTGCCGCTGGACGCCGAGGGCCGGCGCCCGGTGGTGCTGTCCACCGTGGTCCACCCGCACAACCGCCTGGGGCGCCTGTACATGCTGCCGGTGGCGCCGTTCCACCGGATCATCGCGCCCATGACCCTGGCCACTATCAATAACTGCTGAGCCTTCCATCCCAAGGATCTTGCCGTGCACACACCGGATTTCGATGTTGTAGTCGTAGGCCTGGGCGCCATGGGCGCCGCCACCCTCTATCAACTGGCCAAGCGCGGGGTAAGGGTGGCGGGCATCGACCGCTTCGCCCCGCCCCACGACCTGGGTTCCAGCCACGGCGACACCCGCATCACCCGCCAGGCGGTGGGCGAAGGGGCGGCCTATGTGCCCCTGGCGATCCGCTCGCAGCAGATCTGGCGCGAACTGGAGGCGGAGCTGGATGTGCAGTTGTTCGAGCAATGCGGGGTGCTGGTGATGACCGCCAGCACCGACCCGCAGCGCCCGGCAGGGGCCCGGGACTTCACCGACAACAGCATCGAGCTGGCCCGGCGCTATGGCATCGAGCACCAGGAGCTGGACGCCGCCGAGATCCGCCGGCGCTTCCCGCAGTTCGCCCCGCTGGATGACAGCGCCCGGGGCTACTTCGAACCCGGCGGCGGCTTTGTCCGCCCGGAACGCTGCATCGATGCGCAACTGACCCGGGCCCGGCAACTGGGGGCAACCCTGATCACCGGCCAGACAGTGCTGGAGCTGGACGCCCAGGATGACGGGGTGCACATCATCAGCGACGGCTCGCGGCTGTTTGCCCGACAGGTCATCGTCAGCGCCGGCATGTGGTCGGCGCAGTTGCTGGGGGCGCCCTTCGATTCGCTGTTGCAGGTGTGCCGTCAGCAGCTGTACTGGTTCCGCCTGGATGAGCCCGAGCGCTACCCGGCCCGCTCCCCGAGCTTCATTCTCCACAGCGCCGATGACGTGGACGCCTGCTACGGCTTCCCGCCGATTCCCGGCGAAGGCAGCGTGAAGATCGCCACCGAGCAGTACAGCGCCAGCAGCCAGCCGGACAGCCTCGACCGCCAGCCCAGCAGCGCCGACGCCCAGCGCCTGTTCCACAAGCTGATCGCACCCCATATCGCCGGGTTGGCCCCCGAGTTGGTGAAGGCCAGTGTCTGTGCCTACACCGTGACCCCGGATTCGGGGTTCATCATCGACCGCCACCCGCGCCTGGCCAATGTCACCGTGGTCAGCGCCTGTTCCGGCCATGGCTTCAAGCATTCGGCGGCGATTGGCGAAGCCCTGGCCCAGCAGCACGTGGACGGCTGCAGCGAAATCGACCTGGAAAGTTTTTCTCTGCACCGCTTCAACTGACGGCAACGGCCCCTTTATCGGGGCCGTGGTGAAAAAAAATCCTCAGGGTGACGTTTTTCGCCGTTTATCTGCCGTTTTCAGCCTTGCTGGTTGGCCGAGTCTCTACGATTCTTTAGAAACCCCTCAGGGCGGCGCATCGCCGCCCCACGTAGAACAACCGGAGCGCCCCATGAAGAGCGTCGCAGAACTGCTGAAACTCAAGGCCAAGCACAACCAGCAAGTGCACACCATCGCCCCGCACCAGATGGTCCTGGAGGCGCTGATGGTGATGGCCGAGAAAAACGTCGGCGCCTTGCCGGTGCTGGAGAATGGCGTGGTGGTCGGGGTCATCAGCGAGCGCGACTACGCGCGCAAGCTGGTGCTCCACGGGCGCTCCTCGGTGGGCACCCCGGTCAGCGCGATCATGAGCTCGCCGGTAATCACCGTGGACTCGCACCAGAGCGTGGACACCTGCATGAACATCATGACCGACAGCCACCTGCGCCACCTGCCGGTGGTGGAAAACGGCCAGTTGCTGGGCCTGCTGTCCATCGGCGACCTGGTCAAGGAAGCAATCGCCGAACAGGCCGACCTGATCCGCCAGCTGGAGCAGTACATCCGCGGCGAATGACCCCATGCCCTGCGCCGCCCTGGCTCACAGGGCGTCACCCGCCGTGAAGAATTGCCGCCCATCGCTCTTGAGCAGATCCAACAGGGCCTGGGCTGCGGGCGACAGGTAGCCTTCGGCGCGTACCAGCACCACGATGCTGCGGCGCATGCAGGTTTGCGCCAGGGGCACTTCCCGCAGGTGGGCGATGCCCTTGAAGTCGTCCAGGGTTTCCCGGGCCAGAAAACTCAGCAGCCCGGTCTTGGCGATCAGCCGCGGCAACAGGGAGATGGTGTTGGTCTCTATCTGCACCGAGGGCAGCGGCAGTTCATGGCTCTGGAACACGTTGTCGATCCAGCGTCGCGCCGACACCCGGGTGCCCGGCAGCACCCAGCGGTAGGCGCACAAGTCGCGCAGGCGCATGGGCGTGGCGAATATCGGGTGGTCGCGGCTGGCCACCACCACCGCCCGGTCTTCGAACAGGGTGTGGTGGCTCAGGTGCGGGTCGCCTTCGAACATCGGGCAGATGACCATGTCCAGGCGCCCGGAGCGCAGGGACTCGCGCAACAGGTCGTCCTGGCCGATCACCAGGTTCAAGGTGATGTCCGGGGCCCGCTCCAGCAAGGTGGCGGTCATCTGCGGCAGCAGGTGTTCGGCCATGCTGGCGGCGCAGCCCAGGCGGATGTTGCCGAGCACGCCGCTGGCGAAGTCCCGCACCTCGCGGTGGGTCTCGGCGATGTTCTGCTGCAGTTGCCGGCTGCGCCGCTGCAGCAACTCACCCACGGCGGTGAGTTTGATGCCGCGGCCTTCACGCTCGAACAGCTTGGTGCCGAAGGACTCCTCCAGGCGCTGGATGCTCTTGGTCAGCGCCGGCTGGCTGCGGTTGAGCTTCTGCGCCGCCCGGCCCAGGTGGCCGAGCTCGGCGATGGTGTCGAAATAGGTCAGGTCGCGCAGGTCCATGATCGATCAACAATAGTTATGAGTTGATCACAATTAGAAACTGGACTTGATCAATCGCGCTATCAATAATTTGCTCCGGCGCAGGTTTTACCGCTCCCGCAACAGGAGTGGCCAGCGTCTTGGAGAGTCGTCCCTTGTCGCCATCGCTTCGTCTATCCCTGAATACCTGGCCCCAGGCGCTGCAATGGCCGGCCTGGCTGTTGCTGGCCGGCATAAGCGGCCAGTTGCTCAAGTACCTGGAGATTCCCGCCGGGCAGTTTCTCGGGCCGATGCTCACGGCGATCCTGTTTGGCGTGTGCGGTGCCAGCATCCGCGTGCCGCGCCTGGCGTTTCGCCTGGGCCAGGGCTCGGTGGGTATGCTCGCCGCCCACTCCATGACCCTCGCCGTGCTCACGGCCATGCTCCAGTCCTGGCACGTGATGCTGGTGGCCACCCTGCTCACCGTCAGCCTCAGCGCCCTGGTGGGCCTGGTGCTGGTGCGCTTCGGCGCGATTGCCGCCAGCACCGCGGCCTGGGGCACGGCGCCCGGTGCGGCCTCGGCCATGGTGTCGATGGCCGACGAGTTCGGCGCCGACTCACGGGTGGTGGCCACCATGCAGTACGTGCGGGTGGTGTGCGTGGTGATGGTCGGGGCCCTGGTCAGCCACTGGATCGGCGCTCCGGCCAGCGGCAGCGAGGCCCACGCCAGCCAGATGGCCCTGCACGGCATGAGCCTGCCGAATGTTGGCCTGAGCATCGTGGCGATCGTCTGCGGTGTGCTCCTGGGTTCGTGGGTGCCTGCCGGGGCCCTGCTGGTGCCGCTGCTGCTGGGCGGCGCGCTGCAGGTCAGCGGGCTGTTGCAGATCAGCCTGCCGTCCTGGCTGCTGGCCTGCGCCTACGGCGCCATCGGCGGCTATATCGGCCTGCGCTTCGACCGCCCGACCCTGAGCTATGTGTTCGGCCACCTGCCGGCGATGATCGGCGGCGCCCTGCTGCTGATCGCCCTCTGTGCCCTCTCTGCCTGGGGGCTGGCCCTGTGGATGGGCAAGGACTTTCTCTCGGTCTACCTGGCCACCAGCCCCGGCGGCCTGGACGCCATGGCGATCATCGCGGTGGACACCCATTCGGATGTCGGCCTGGTGCTGGCGATGCAGACCCTGCGCCTGTTCGCGGTGATTGTCAGCGGCGCGTTTTTCGCCCGGCTGATCATCAAGTGGTCGCGATAGGTGCCGGAGCAAGCTCCCCTGCCCCCCTACAGCGCTTGCCCTTGATTGATCGGCATCAGCACCCAAGGCACATTTTTTTAACAACCTGAAATAGTAAATCCAAGCGGTGTGAAACCTGCCCCTGCTCGCCGCCAGCCTTCCAGGCTGGGGCTTTGCACGGATTCCACCGCCTCTTGGGGGTGATTCGCAAAGCCTGTCCCCAGGTCTTTCCTTGACGATTAAGAAACGTCTTGCCGTCAGCTCTTGTTAAGATCGCGCACATTTGCGTGAAGATTTGATGACAGGCAGGTTATTTGTGAAGTTGATCCGTCGTTGCCTACAACACCCTCTTGCCCCCCTGTGCGCCCTGTTCGGCCTGCTGTTGCTGCTGCCCATGGGCGCGCGCCTGGCCCTGGGCTGGTCCAACCCGCTGGGCTATCTGTCGGACCTGGCCAGCGCCAGCCTGCTGACCGTACTCCTGTACCGCCGGCCCTGGTGGCTGGCGCTGCCGGTGCTGCTGGTCTGGGCCCTGCTGACCCTGGTCAGCGCCGAGCTGGTAAGCGCCGTGGGGCGCATGCCCAACCTCGCCGACCTGCACTACCTGGTGGACCCGCAGTTTGTCGGCAACTCCACCGGCGGCGGCCTGACCCACCCGGACCTGGGCCTGGCGCTGTTGCTGGGGCTGGTGCTGTGGCTGGTGGTCCAGCGCGCCCACCGCGGGGTGCGCCCCCCGGCACTGCCGCGCCATAGCTGGAGCCTGCCGGTGCTGTTGCTGGTGGCCCACGGCGGCATCCAGTACCTCAAGCCCAGCGAAGCCGACCAGTGGCAACTGTTCAACCTGCCCCACCAGGCCCTGGCCACCGCCACCGGCCAGGCGCAGATGCAGGTGGAGGACTGGCTGCAAGGCGACGTCGCCGATGCCCCACCGCCCATGGCCGGGCTCACCCGCCTGGACCTGGAAGGCCAGCCGCTGCTGCCCAGCGCAGGCCGCGCGCGCAACGTGCTGCTGATCACCCTCGAAGGCATTCCCGGTGCCTATATCCGCACCAACCGCGAAGCCCTGAACAGCCGCTACCAGGAAGACCTGATGCCCAAGCTCAGCGCCTGGGCCGAGCGCGGCATGAACACCCCGGACTACGTGCTGCACAGCCACCAGACCATCCGCGGCCTGTACGCCATGCTCTGCGGCGACTACGACAAGCTCGACAACGGCACCCCCAAGGGCGTCGAGATGCTCACCCAGAGCCAGCGCAACCAGGCCTGCCTGCCGGCGCAGATGCACAAGTTCGGCTTCAACACCCACTACCTGCAAGGCGCCGGCCTGCGCTTCATGGCCAAAGACAAGATCATGCCGCACATCGGTTTTGACGCGACCCATGGCCTGGAGTGGTTCAAGAACGACAACTACCTGGAGTTCCCCTGGGGCAAGGACGACAAGGCCTTCTTCGAAGGCGCACTGACCTACGTCGATCAGTTGAAGAAGAAAAAGCAGCCATGGATGCTCACCCTGCTGACCGTCGGCACCCACCAGCCCTACTCGGCGCCCGAGGACTACCTGGAGCGCTATGAGACGCCGAAGCAGGCCGCCGTGGGCTACCTGGACGACGCCATCGACCAGTTCCTCAAGGGCCTGGAACGCAAGGGCGTGCTCAAGGACACCCTGGTGATCATCACCTCCGATGAATCCCACGGCATCGACGGCGTGCGTCTGGCCTCGTCCTGGGGCTTCAACCTAATGCTGGCCCCGGACCAGGACCTGCTGCCTCATCTCAAGTCCGGGACCTACGGCCACGTCGACCTCAGCGCCTCGGTGCTGGACTACTTCGGCCTGCCGGTGCCCGCCAGCCTCAGCGGCCGCTCGCTGTTTCGCGACTACGCCCAAGGCCGGGAAATCATGTCCTACACCAACGGCAAGCTGCGCTACCACGACGGCCAGGGCACCTTCACCGAGTGCGACTTCCAGCAACGCTGCCGCTACTACGCCAGCCCCGGCTTCATCGCCGACAGCGCCAGTCTGCAGGGTCAATACGGAGGCCTGCGAGCCCGGCAGATCAGTGCCCGAGCCACGCATCTGGATCGCAGCCTGCTGCAATCGCCACTGAACCAGCACTATCAGTTCGGCAGCCCGGCGATCATCCCGCTGCAGGCGCAGATCAAGGATGACTGGGCCGACAACCTGATCGGCGCCCAGTACCTGGAAATGCCCAAGGGCTCCCAGACCCGGGTGCGCTTCACCGTGCGCTCCGCCGACCCGCAGCAGAACGCCTACATCCTGCTCAAGGGCAAGGAACTGGAACAGGACGTGCCCCTGGGCCTGCCGGAAGAAATGCTGGTAACCCCGGACCAGCCGCTGCAGATGGACTTCAGCTTCGACAACCCGGAAACCCGCAAGGCGTTCTCCTTCCACCTCCTGGGCTACGGCCTGGGCGCGGTGGAAGTCAGCGACTTCAGCGTAATCACCGAGTTGCCGGGGCAACCTGAAAACGTCGACCCCGAAGAAGACAGCAGCGCCCATTCCAGCTGAACCTTGCCGGACATCGAGCATCGCCCTTTCGGGCGATGCTCGATGCACACCTCTACAAACCCGCAAAAAATATCTTCCTGTACATGAAACTTTTTTTGTACAGGAAAAGTCGGACCGTTGATGTCATTTGAACATCATTGAGCTATCACGCTGCCTCATCTAGACACAGCCCTGTGAAGCATTCAGTCAACGGTTTAGGAGCGGTCCTTCCTATGTTTTCCAATCTGAGCATTTCGCAAAAGCTCTATGCCGGTTTCGGCGTCGTCCTGCTGATCCTCCTGCTGCTGGTGCTGGCGGCCCTGCGCGGTTTCGATCAGGTCAGCAGCAGTGTCAAAAGCAACATCCACAGTTACGAAGTACTCAGCCAGTCCGACGCCCTCTTGCGCAGCCTGATCAATATCGAGACCGGCATGCGCGGTTATGCCCTGACCGGCCGCGACAGCTTCCTCGAACCTCTGGAGCAAGGCGAAAAAGCCTTTACCGACTACTACGCCCGGATCAAGAGCAGCACCGCTGACAACCCCGAACAGCAGGCGCGCCTGGAGCGACTCAAGGCCCTTCACGACCAGTGGCTGCAAGACGACGTCCAGGGCAACCTGGCCCTGCGCCGGGCGATCAATGCGGGAAGCCGGCCTGCCGAAGCCATGGCGGCGCAGATCAGCGCCGGCCGCGACAAAGCCAAGATGGACGCCATGCGCCAGCTCACCAGTGAGTTGCGCGAAGCGGAAAAAAGCCTGCAGGACGCCCGCAGCCAGGCCATGGACGCTGCCAAGTCTTCAGCCCTGGCGATCCTGATCGGCGGCGGCTTGCTGGCGGCGGTGCTGGCCATGCTCGTTGCCTGGTCGCTGTCCAGCAATCTGGTGGGCCGTATCCGCCAGGCCGTGGAGGTGGCCAAGGCCATCGCCGCCGGCCGTCTCGACAGCAGCATCAGCGTCACCGGCCGTGATGAGGTGAGCAATCTGCTGCAAGCCTTCGCCGCCATGCAGGAGCGCCTGCGGACCATGATCAGTCAGATCAAACTGGGGGCCGACCAGTTGGTCAGCGCCTCCCAGAGCATTTCCAGCGCCTCGTTGCAGCTTTCGGCCTCGGCCCAGGAACAGTCCCACTCGGCCTCCTCCATGGCCGCCACGGTGGAAGAGCTGACCGTGAGCATCAACCATGTGGCAGACAACGCCGGGGATGCCCACGCCCTGTCCAGCGAGTCCGGGCGCCAGTCCGAGGAAGGCGGCAGCGTGATCCAGGACACCCTGGGCAGCATGCGCCTGATCGCCGAGACCGTGCAGGCTTCGGCCACTCAGATCGGCGAACTGGGTCAGCACGCCGAGCAGATCTCCAGCATTGTCAGCGTGATCAAGGGCATTGCCGAACAGACCAACCTGCTGGCCCTCAACGCGGCCATCGAAGCTGCCCGGGCCGGCGAGCAGGGCCGTGGTTTTGCCGTGGTCGCCGATGAAGTGCGCCTGCTGGCCCAGCGCACGGCCAATTCGACCCAGGAGATCACCGAGATGGTCGACAAGATCCAACTGGGCACCCGAGAAGCGGTGAGCAGCATGGACGTCGGGGTCAATCAGGTGAAAAGCGGCGTCGAACTGGCCCAGCAGGCCGGCGAGGCCATCGTCAACATCCGCACCTCGTCCGGCAATGTGGTGCGGGTGGTGGACCAGATCTCCCTGGCCCTGCGGGAACAGACTGCCGCCAGCCAGGATGTGGCGCGCAACGTCGAACGCATCGCCCAGATGTCCCAGCAGAACAGCCAGGCCGTGGAAGAAACCACCGAGACGGCCCGCTCCCTGCAACAACTGGCGCAGAACCTGGAGCAGCAGGTGAACGTGTTCAGGCTCTAGGGCTGGCGTCAGCACTGCCCGGCTGAAGGCGCCGTGCACGCACCAGCATCAGGCTCAGCCCCGCCCCCAGCAGCAAGACCGTGATCAGCATCAGCCAGGCGTTGGCAAAACCCGCCGCGCCTTGCTGCACGGCACCGAACAGCACCGGCCCGAGGGCGAACCCGGCAAAGAAGCCTGCCGAGAGCAGGCCCGAGGCCGCGGCCGGGCCGCCAAAGGCCGGATCGCGCAGCAGCATGCTCATGGCGATGGCATTGGTGGCCACGGCGGTCAGGCCCATGCCCAGGGCGCCGAACCACAAGGGCCAGTGCGCCTGGGGCATGGCCTGGGCAGTCACCGCCAGGGCCAGGCTGGCCAGGAGCAATAACGTCAGCAGCAGCCAGGATTCCTCGGCCATACGTGCTGCCAGTGGCGTCAACAAGGTCCGGGCCAGGATGCCCATGACCCCGAACCCGGCGACCATGGCTCCGGTCTCGCCGACCGCCACCCCTTGGCGAGCCGCGAATACCCCAAGAAAGGTCACGAAGGACGAAAGCACCAGGCCGACACACAACTGCACGCTCAGCAGCAGCGCCAGCCGTGAATTCGGCCGGGGAATCTTCAGGCTCATGGTCTTGCCCGCTGCGCTGCCCGCCGCCACCTGTGGCCCCCACAGGGCCAGCAGCAAGGTCGGCAGGAGCAGGCAGGCCAGGGCCGCGCGCCAACCCAGAGACCCGGCCAGAGGCGGCAACAACAGGCCGGCGATCAGCGCGGACAGCTGCACCCCAGACTGTTTCAGCCCCACCACCGCAGCCTTGCTACGAGCCTCGACACACTCGGACACCAGCAGATTGGTCACCGGGTTGGCCAGGGCCTGGGCCACTCCGCAGATCGCCAGGGCCAGCAGCACCCCGGCAAATCCCGGCAGGCTGACCAGCAGGCCGTACCCCGCCAGGGTCGCCCAGAACAGCAAGGCCAGGGCCCGTCGAGTGCCGAGCCGGTTCACCAGCGGCCCCGCCCACAAAGACAGCAATGCCGCCAGGCCAAAAGCGCTCATCACCAGCCAGCCCAGCCAGTGGGGCGCCACCCCAAGATCAGCGATCAGCAAGGGCCCGAGGGTGCCGATGGCGTAGAAGATCAGCATCGGCAGGCCCATGGCACACACCAGCACCGTGCGCAGCCAGAGCCCCCGGGGACCGGCGGATTTCAAGTTCTGCGGGTTCATTGCTTGCTCCTTTACAGGTGGGGCGCCGCAAGATTGCGAGGCTCGCCCCTGCTTGGGAAACAGCTTACTTTTTAGCGAGAATGCTTATCATGCGTGTTCATATGGGAAACGGATCCATTCCCATGGCAAACGCAGAACATCCATTGCAGGAGCGCGAACATGGCCGTTGCACCCGGTTCTTCCCAGTCCTATCGCTTGCCGTGCCACGCACCACGCGAGCACAGCCAGGCCCCGGGCGGCGGGTCACGCCAGCAGTTGCCCGAGATTCTGGGCGATTGCCATTTCGAGAGCCTGCCCTTGGCTCAGGGCCTGACCCTGGTGCGCTCGCGCTATCACCCCAATCGCCCCTTGATCGAGGAGGCCAGCAGTTGCCACGCAGGCCGCTTGCTGGTGATCACCTGCGCCCTGCAAGGTACTTCGGGCTACCTGGATGCCAAGGGTTCGAGCCTGGCGTTTCGCGCCGGACACACCACCGTCACCGCCTTCCAGGCCAGCCGAGGCGAACGCCGTTATGGCGCCAATGAAACGGTGGCGCAACTGCGCCTGCTGGTGGGCGAAGCCCTGCTCCAGCAGTACCTGGGCCCCGCCCGGGCTCACCAGTTGCTGGGCCAGGACGCCTTGCAACTGTTGGCCTGCGGGCCCACTTCCCGGGCCAGTGCCGGCCATCTCAGTGCACTGGCCCAACCCTTGGGCCTGCAGCAGCCACCGACGCTGGAGCTGCATATCCACGCCCTGAGCCTGCTGTCCTTGCAATTGCAGGCCCTGGCACCCGCCCCTGTCGTCCCGGGCCGGCACCTGAAGGCCGCCGATCTTGAACGGCTGCAGCGGGTGCGCGACCTGATGTTCGAGCAGATGCACCAGCCCTTGAGCGTGGCCTACCTGTGCGCCGCTGTGGGTCTCAACGAGTTCAAGCTCAAGCAGGGCCTGCGCGAGCACTACAACACCACACCGCAGCGCATGCTCCTGGAAATCCGCATGGGTCATGCCCACCGCCTGCTGGAAGGCGGCTGCCAAGTGGCCCAGGCGGCCTATCAGGTGGGCTACCGCTTTCCCGGCAACTTCAGCGCGGCCTTTACCCGGTTCTATGGCAAGCCACCCAAGTCGGTGTTCGGCCCCCGGCGCTGAACCTTGGGTAAAACACTGGCGCCGCGAGGGCTTTGCGTCTATTTCTGGTAGGCGTCCCTGGCCACTGGAAACGAGTGCAGCCCATGATCGACCGCCCTACTGCCCCATTGTTCGAACAACTCGCCGCCGCCATGCACGGCCAGCCGTTCATGGTCCTGACCGGGGCCGGCATCAGCACCCCGTCGGGCATCCCCGACTACCGCGACAGCGAAGGCGTGCGCCGCGGCAAGCAGCCGATGATGTACCAGGAGTTCGTCAGCGAGGCCAACGCCCGTCGTCGCTACTGGGCCCGGGCCATGCTCGGCTGGCCGCGCATTCGCCAGGCCCGACCGAATGCCGCGCACCAGGCGTTGGCGCAATTGCAGGCCGCAGGCCGGATCGCCGGGGTGATCACTCAGAATGTCGATGCCCTGCACGACGAGGCCGGCAGCCTGGAGGTCATCGAGCTCCACGGCAGCCTGCAGCGGGTCTTGTGCCTGGACTGCGGCCAGCGCAGCCAGCGGGAGGCCATCCAGCAGCAACTGGAGGCGCACAACCCTTACCTGGCCGGCGTTGACGCGGTGCAGGCGCCGGACGGCGACACCCTGCTGGACCCGGCCTTCGAGGAACGCTTTCAGGTGCCCCACTGCCCCTACTGCAATGGCTCGCGATTGAAACCCGATGTGGTGTTCTTCGGCGAGAACGTGGCCGCGGCCACCGCTGCCCGGGCCTTGAGCGCCGTGCACGAAGCCGCAGGCCTGCTGGTGGTGGGTTCGTCGCTGATGGCCTATTCGGCGTTCCGCCTGTGCCGCGCCGTGGCCGAGCAAGGCAAGCCGCTGCTGGCCATAAACTTCGGCAAGACCCGCGCCGACGAGCTGCTGGACCTCAAGCTCGGCGAGCCCTGTGACCTGTTGCTGCCCCAGTTGGCCGAACGTCTGCTGCGTTGAGCCTCAGAGTAGCGCCAGGCGCTGGCCGAGGTTTTCCTCGCGCAGGATGTCGAACAGCGCCTGGGCCGCGGTGGACAGCTCGTCCCCCGGCTTGGTCAGTACACCAATGGCCCGCTCCACCACCGGATCATGCAGGGTCAGGCAGTGCCCGCCCAGCTCGCGCATCTGCTGGGCGCACAGCGCCGGCACCGCACTCACCCCCAGGCCGCTGGCGACCATGCGCCCCACGGTCGCCAACTGGTGGCTTTCAAACTCCACCGGCAGTTGCACGCCCCGTGCCCGCAGGTGATCTTCGAGCATCACCCGCACCGTGGACGGCCGCTGCAAGGTGATGAAGGGCTCCTGCAACAGCGCCTGCCAGTCGATCTCGCTGCGCCGGGCCAGGGGCGAATCCCGGGGCACCACGGCGACAAAGCGGTCGATGTACAGCGGGGTGAACACCAGCGAGGTGCTGTCCTGGGGCTCGAACGCCACCCCCAGCTCCACCTCGCGATCACGGACCATCTCCAGCACCTGCTCGTTGACCACGTCGTTGACCGTGACGTTGACCTGGGGATAGCGGGCCCGAAAGTGCTTGAGGATCGGCGGCAGCAGGTTGCCGGCAAAGGACGGCATCGCCGCCAGGGTCACCCGGCCTCGCTGCAGGGTGAAACGCTGGCGCAGTTCGTCCTCGGCGTTGTCCCAGTCGGCGATCAGACGCCGCGCCAGGGGCAGCAGGGCCTCGCCTTCCGGGGTCAGGGCCACATTGCGCGTATTGCGCGTGAACAGGCGCCCACCCAGGCCTTCCTCCAGCGCCTTGATCGTCAGGCTCAGGGCCGACTGCGACAGGTGCAGCCGTTCGCAGGCCAGGGCAAAGCTCAAACTGTGGGCCACGGCCAGAAATGCCCGTATCTGTTTAACCGTCATCTGCCATTCTCTTGGGTGTATGCCGCCCTGGATTATGCTGCTTTTCCAATCAATCAACCTTAAAAATCAACTTAACAAATCAATCCCGCAGCGCAACACTGGCCCGCAAACGGCTGGCCAGCCGCCAACGAACAAGAAAGAGGAAGGTGCAAATGGCAGGTTTCGACAAGCGCGTGGCGTCCTACGAGGAAGCCCTGGAAGGTCTGCAAGACGGCATGACCGTGATCGCCGGCGGCTTCGGCCTGTGCGGTATCCCCGAAAACCTGATCGCCGAGATCAAGCGCCGCGGTACCCGCGACCTGACCGTGGTGTCCAACAACTGCGGGGTCGACGGTTTCGGCCTGGGCGTGCTCCTGGAAGACCGCCAGATCAGCAAGGTGATCGCTTCCTACGTGGGTGAAAACGCCCTGTTCGAGAAGCAGTTGCTCAGCGGCGAGATCGAAGTGGTACTGACCCCCCAGGGCACCCTGGCAGAAAAAATGCGCGCCGGCGGCGCCGGGATCCCGGCCTTCTTCACCGCCACCGGCGTCGGCACCCCGGTGGCCGACGGCAAGGAGACCCGCGAATTCAAGGGCCGCACCTACCTGATGGAAGAGTCCATCACCGGTGACTTCGCCATCGTCAAGGGCTGGAAGGCCGACCACTTCGGCAACGTGGTCTACCGCCACACCGCACAGAACTTCAACCCCCTGGCGGCCACCGCCGGCAAGATCACCGTGGTCGAAGTGGAAGAAATCGTCGAACCGGGCGAGCTGGACCCGACGCAGATCCACACCCCCGGCATCTACGTCGACCGGGTCATCTGCGGCACCTTCGAGAAGCGCATCGAACAGCGCACCGTGCGCAAGTGATCGCCCTTCCCCAGCCCGACTAAAAGGACAACAAACATGGCTCTTACCCGCGAACAAATGGCTCAGCGCGTCGCCCGCGAACTGCAGGACGGCTTCTACGTCAACCTCGGCATCGGCATCCCGACCCTGGTGGCCAACTACATCCCCGACGGCATGGAAGTCATGCTGCAGTCGGAAAACGGCCTCCTGGGCATGGGCGCCTTCCCCACCGAGGACGAAGTCGACGCCGACATGATCAACGCCGGCAAACAGACGGTGACCGCGCGCATCGGCGCCTCGATCTTCTCGTCCGCCGAATCCTTCGCGATGATCCGCGGCGGCCATATCGACCTGACCGTGCTCGGCGCCTTCGAAGTGGACGTGCAAGGCAACATCGCCTCCTGGATGATCCCCGGCAAGCTGGTCAAGGGCATGGGCGGCGCCATGGACCTGGTGGCCGGTGCCGAGAACATCATCGTCACCATGACCCACGCCTCGAAAGACGGCGAATCCAAACTGCTCAGCCGCTGCAGCCTGCCGCTGACCGGCGCCCAGTGCATCAAGCGCGTGCTCACCGATCTGGCGTACCTGGAGATCGAGAACGGCGCCTTCATCCTCAAGGAGCGCGCCCCCGGGGTCAGCGTCGAGGAAATCGTCAGCAAGACCGCCGGCAAGCTGATCGTGCCGGACCACGTGCCTGAAATGCAGTTCGCCTGAGGAGCCCCATCATGCAAGACGTCGTCATCGTTGCCGCCACCCGTACCGCCGTGGGCAGTTTCCAGGGCTCCCTGGCGGGCATTCCCGCCGTTGACCTGGGCGCCGCCGTGATCCGCCAACTGCTGGCCCAGACCGGCATCGACCCGGCCCAGGTCGACGAAGTGATCATGGGCCAGGTGCTCACCGCCGGCGCCGGGCAGAACCCCGCCCGCCAGGCCGCGATCAAGGCCGGCCTGCCCCACGCCGTGCCCGCCATGACCCTGAACAAGGTCTGCGGCTCGGGTCTCAAGGCCCTGCACCTGGGCGCCCAGGCCATCCGCTGCGGCGATGCCGAGGTGATCATCGCCGGCGGCCAGGAAAACATGAGCCTGTCCAACTACGTGCTGCCCGGCGCCCGCACCGGCCTGCGCATGGGCCACAGCCAGATGGTCGACTCCATGATCAGCGACGGCCTGTGGGATGCCTTCAACGACTACCACATGGGCATCACCGCCGAGAACCTGGTGGAGAAATACGGCATCAGCCGTGAAGCCCAGGACGCCTTCGCCGCCGCTTCCCAACACAAAGCCGCAGCGGCCATCGAGGCCGGGCGCTTTGTCGACGAGATCACCCCGATCCAGATTCCCCAGCGCAAGGGCGAGCCGCTGACCTTCGCCACCGACGAGCAGCCACGCCCCGGCACCACCGCCGAGGCCCTGGCCAAGCTCAAGCCGGCGTTCAAGAAAGACGGCAGCGTCACCGCCGGCAACGCCTCGGCGCTGAACGACGGCGCTGCCGCGGTGATGCTGATGAGCGCCAGCAAGGCCCGGGCCCTGGGCCTGCCGGTGCTGGCAAAAATTGCCGCCTACGCCAACGCCGGCGTCGACCCGGCGATCATGGGCATCGGCCCGGTCTCGGCCACCCGCCGCTGCCTGGACAAGGCCGGCTGGACCCTGGACCAGCTGGACCTGATCGAAGCCAACGAAGCCTTCGCCGCGCAGTCGCTGTCGGTGGCCCAGGAACTGGAATGGGACGCCAGCAAGGTCAACGTCAACGGCGGTGCGATCGCCATCGGCCACCCGATTGGTGCATCGGGCTGCCGGGTGCTGGTGACCCTGCTGCATGAAATGATCAAGCGTGATGCCAAAAAGGGCCTGGCGACCCTGTGCATCGGCGGCGGCCAGGGCGTGGCCCTGGCGATCGAGCGCTAACCTCCGCGCAAAACCGCCCTCCTTGTAGGAGCTGGCTTGCCAGCGAAGGCGCCCGTGAGAGCGCCTTCGCCAGCAAGCTGGCTCCTACGGGGAATGCGTGCGCAGGATGGTCTTTGCCAGCGAGTTTTTCCCGCTATGCCAGGTCCAGCTGTACGCCATCCACGGCACCATCGACTGTCCATTGGCGAGCCCAGTCGCTGTCTTGAACCACACTGCTATGGCCCTGGTAGACGACGCTCAACTGGGCAGCCTGGGCAGCATTGGCATTGCAGATCAGATACAGGTCGGCACTGGCATCCGCTTGCAGGACATAAAGAACCACGTTTCCTTGGGCAGGTATGTTGACGTTGGCCAGGTTGTTGCCCTGGGCGGTATTCCTGATGGCGACTTGCTGCGCAGCGGCGGTGTTGTTGCGTGCGTGAATGGCAATAGGCATTTTATTTGACTCCAGAACTGGTCAGGGGATTGAGTCGCTACGGTCCGGGCCTGCACCTGAGGCTTGTCACAAGATCAGCCGACCGCAGGGCTATCCTCGGTAACTGTCTGCCGCCATACGAGAGGGACATGTTTCCCTGAAGCGCCAACACACCCTCTTCACCAACAAGCTGAACATTGGGCCACGCCCCCATCAGCCTGAGCGATTCACCCCTTGCCCTCCCTGCACTATCCGCCCGACCTGCTCTTGCAGTGCCTTGGCCTGGGTGCGCAGGGCTTCACTGAAACCCTCGACAAAACTCGACGAGGGCCGGTAATCCGGGCGGATCAGCATCACCCGATAGGGCACCGACAGCTGCAACGGTCGGATCGCCAGACCGCGCCCGGCCTCTTCCATGGCACTCAAGGGGTTGATGATCGCCACCCCGAGCCGCTGGCGCACCATGGCGCACACCGAAGCTGCGTTGGTGGTTTCCACCACTATCCGGCGATCCACCCCGGCCTGGCGAAAATGCTCATCCAGGGTCTGGCGGTAGATATCCAGGCCCGAGAGGTTGATGAAGTCCTGGCCGCGAAAATCCGCAAGCGCCAGCCGTGGCCTGGCCAGCAGCGGATGGTCGTCCGCGAGGATGCAGACCATGTCGGCGCAGAACAGCAGTTCGCCCTGGGTGCCCCGGGGCAGGTGCTCGCTTTCGGTCAGGCCCAGGTCATGGCGCTGGGCACTGAGGGCCTCTTCCAACAGCGGCGATTCCTGGGCGGTGATGCTCAGGCCGATGCCCGGGTGCTGCGCCTGGAACTGCTTGCACACCGGCGGCAGCAGGGTCTGGGAGAACAGCGGCAGGCAGCTCAGGCTCAACTGGCCGTGCTCGAAGCGGCGGATCGACTGGGCCACGCTGTTGATCCGCTCCAGCCCCACATAGGCCCGCTCGACTTCCTCCAGCAACAGCAGGGCCTGGGCCGTGGGCAGCAGGCGCCCGCCTTCACGATCGAACAGGCGCAAGCCGGAAAGCGTTTCCAGCCGGGCCAGCTCGCGACTCACGGTGGGCTGCGAAGTAAACAGCAGGCGCGCGGCGCCGGTGACGCTGCCGGCCTGCATGATGGCGCGGAACACTTCGATGTGCCGCAGGGAGATGTCCATGGCGGGAAACTCGCTTAATCAACCAGCCCATATCAAATATGAATATCTTGGCAAAGAATAGATATTTTCTTGAATAAACACCAACGGGCATGCTGCCTCCATTCCCACTGATCACAGATTGCATTCGCCATGGCCATTCCATTTTCCCCCGCTCAACTTGTCGCCGCCGCCCGCCAGTACGGCACTCCACTGTGGTGCTATGACGCTGCCACCATCCAGGCGCGCATCGCCCAGTTGCAGGCGTTCGACGTGGTGCGCTACGCCCAGAAGGCCTCGTCCAACCTGCACCTGCTGCGCCTGATCCGCGAGGCCGGGGTACGGGTCGATGCGGTGTCCCTGGGGGAAATCGAACGCGCCCTGCTGGCCGGCTTCAGCCCGGTGGATGCCGGCATCGTCTTCACCTGCGACCTGTTCGACGAGGCCACCCTGGCCCGGGTGGTGGAACTGCAGGTGGAAGTCAACGCCGGCTCCATCGACATGCTCCGCCAACTGGGGGAGAAATCCCCGGGGCACCGGGTCTGGCTGCGGATCAACCCGGGCTTCGGCCACGGCCACAGCCGCAAGACCAACACCGGTGGCGAAAACAGCAAGCACGGCATCTGGCACGACCAGATGAGCGAAGCCCTGGCAGTGATCCGCCAGCATGGCCTGCACCTGGTGGGCCTGCACATGCACATCGGTTCCGGGGTCGACTACGACCACCTGGAACAGGTGGGCGCAGCCATGGTGGCGGCGGTGAAATCCCTGGACCACGACCTCGAGGCCTTCTCCATCGGCGGCGGCCTGTCCACCCCCTACCGCGAGGGCGACACCCCGGTGGACGTGCAGCGTTACGCCAATGCCTGGAAAGTGGCGCGCCAGGAGATCGAGGCCTACCTGGGCCACGGCGTGCGCATGGAGATCGAACCGGGGCGCTTCCTGGTGGCCGAGGCCGGCTGCCTGGTCAGCGAAGTGCGGGTGGTGAAGACCGCCGGCCAGCATCACTTCGTGCTGGTGGACACCGGGTTCAACGACCTGATGCGCCCGGCCATGTACGGCGCCTACCACGGCATGAGCCTGCTGGACGCCGCCGGCCACCCGGTGGAGCGCCCGCAACAGCTGACCGTGGTCGGCGGCCCGCTGTGCGAGTCCGGCGACATCTTCACCCAGGACGACGAATGCCTGACCCCGCGCCCCCTGCCCCAGGCCCGGGTCGGCGACCTGCTGGTACTGCACGACACCGGCGCCTATGGCGCCAGCATGTCCTCCAACTACAACAGCCGCCCGCTGCTGCCGGAGGTGCTGTTCGAGAACGGCCAGCCGAGACTGATCCGCCGCCGCCAGCCACTGGCGGACCTGCTGGCGCTGGAACTGGGGCTGTAAGCCGCCCCTGGGTACTGACTGGCAAAGGGACACAGGGCACCCAGGCCCTGTGTTCGCCCAACCGCGTGTTCGAGGCGCCCCCTGCCCTGGCAGCACTGAAAGTGCTTGTCCAGCCCGTTCCGTGGACAACGCTCCCCCCTTGAACTAAGAGTTAGGAGCCAGGAGTTCCTGGGCAAGGGAGAGCGCCATGTGCGAAGCAGACAAGGGCAAGAAAGAGCCTGGCAAGAGCGAGGGCGGCAGCGGGCTCACCTCGATCCTCAACCTCATTCCCAGCGTCTATTACGATCTGATTGCACGGATCTGCCCGGGCATGGCGTTCTGGATCGTCCTGGCCTTCAAGTACCCCCACGAACAGCTGCAACCCCCCGATATTCTCGGCGGCGCCCTGTTGTTCGTGCTGATCATCCTCAGCTACGTGTCCGGTATCGTCTTCACCGGCTTCGCCCCGCTCTGGGACTGGCTATCCATCGCTACGCTGAACCGCTGCAGGTTCCTGGCGGCGCTGGTAGGCCTGGCAGATGCCCCGGCATCCTCCAGCTTCGCCAGGTGGAAGGCGGTGACCAGGCAACTGGATGAAGTCATCCAGGCAGATGACGGCGCCGGCAAGACCCTGGTCAAGGCGATGGCGGAGGTCAGCCTCTGCCAAAACCTGTTGACCGGCTGTATCGCCCTGGCCCTGATCGAAATCGGCTTCAGCGCCTGTGGGGCGCTGTCCATGGCCCAGCATCCCGGGTTCAACGGCTTTAGCGTCCTGGCCCTGCTCGTGGCGATGTACATGCGCCAGATGATGTTTCTCGGGCGGGTGAGCCATCTGCACCAACTCCATGTGACAGGCCACTAGAGCAGGTGCACCCGGGCCAGCCCCGCTACCAGGGCATCAGTTGCAGCCGCTCCGGCTGGTCGTTGACGCTATCGTCCTGCTAGCGGGTCACCAGGGGCTCGCCGTCGGTGCCGTAGAACTGCACCTGCATTTCGGCGGTGTCGGGGTGCAGGTCCAGGCGGGCGAAGTTGTCGGCCTGGGTAAAGGCCCAGGTGCGGTAGTCCATGGTGCCCGGGACATTTTTCAGGGCAAAGCTGTCCGGGGTCTGGGGGGCGCGCGAGTCATGCACGTAGCCGGCAGGGTCGCCGTCGGCAAAGGGGAACGGCCAATAGAAGGCTGACGAGGTGACCGCATGAGCCTTGATGCCCTGGGCTCCGCCACTGAACTGCAACCGGGAAATGTTCGAGCAATGAATGTCGCCGGACAGGAACACCACGTTCTGCACCTGGTACAGGGCGATGGTTTCCAGCACGGTGCTGCGGGTGCCGGGAAACGCCGACCAGGAGTCGCTCTGGTTCTTGCGCCGCTCGTAGCGCGGGCCCTCGCCCGCGGTATCCACGCCATTGGGTACAAAGACGCTGGACGTCACCACGAACTTGGGGGTGTTGCCCCGGTCCTCCTGCATATGCCGCAACCAGGCGCACAAGCGATCCAACTGGCCGGGTTCGGCCGGGTGCAGTGAGGGTCGGCCCAGCAGGTGGTTGTCCTGCAGGGCGCCGGGCACATCATCGACAAAGCGCTGGGTACGGGTATCCAGCACGAAGAACGGGTAGTTGGAACAGGAAAAGTCGTAGAACAGCTGCTTGACCGAACGGTGCTTGAGGTACTGATCGTTGCCGGACATCGCACGGTTCTGCACATAGCTGTCCTCGAAGCGCGGCCCATGGCTCCACTGGTAGCTCATGTAGGCGCCCATCGCCCAGTTGAACAGGGTGCGCTTGCTACCGTTCTTGTCGATGCGGTCCTGCGTTCAGTTGTCCTCGATCTCGTGGTCGTCGAGGATCATGTAGGTGGGTTTGTGCGCCAGCAGACGACTGATGAAGGGCGAGCCGGCGTCCTCGGACAGCCGGTTGCGCCCGGCGCTGAGCAAGGCCAGCAGCATCAGCAGCGCCGCCACGCCAAAGGTCCAGTGCATGCCGCGGGACACGGCCTCGACGCCGGCCTGCGGCCCCGAGCCCCAGGCGAACAGTGCGCCCATGGCCGCCGCGCCACTGATCAGCCCGAGGTTGCGCGACAGGCTCAGCAACCCCGCCGTCAGCCCGCGCTGCTGCGGCGCCACATCACGCATCACCAGGCTGTTGTTGGCCGTCTGGAACAGCGCGTAGCTGGCGGTGACCAGGGCCAGCGGCAGCAGGTAGCCTGCCAGCCCCAGGCTCCGGGGCAGCAGCGCCAGCAGGCCCAGGCCGCCACACAACCCCAGCAGGCCGAGCCGGGACAGCGGCCGGGCACCGTAACGGTCCACCAGACGCCCGGCGGGGGCGCCGCACAGGGTCGCCACCAGCGGCCCCAGGGACAGGCTCAGGCCCACTGCCAGGCTCCCGAGCCCCAGCCCCCGGGCCAGGTAGAACGGCCCCACCACCAGGGTGGTCATGATCACCGTCGACACCAGCAGGCTCAGCCACAGGCTGCTGCGCAGTTGTGGCCGGCGCAGCAGGGCCGGCTGGAACAGCGGCGCGGCGGCCCGGCGCTCGACACGCACCAAGAGCGCGACCCCGACCACGCTGGCCACCAGCAGGCCCAGGTTCAACGGCGCCAGCAAGTTGTGCCCCAGGGTCAGGGCCAGGGCATAGGCGCCCAGGCTCAAGGCCAGCAGCAGGCTGCCCGGCACATCGAAGGCACTGGCCGACGCCACAGGCCGGTCCGGCGGCAGGCAACGCCAGGCCAGTAACAGCGCCACCAACCCCAGGGGCACATTGACCAGGAACATCCAGCGCCAGCCGACGCTGGCCAGTATCAGGCCGCCGAGGGCCGGGCCCAGGGTGGTGCCCAGGGCCGACATACTGCCCAGCCAGCCCATCGCGGCCCCGATGCGGGCCTTGGGCAGCGCGTCACCCACCAGGGCCATGCTCAGGGCCAGCATTACCGCCGCCCCCAGGCCTTGCAGCGTGCGGGCCGCCAGCAGCCAGCCCAGGCCAGGGGCCAGGCCGCAGCACAGCGAGGCCAAGGTGAACAGGGCTATCCCCGCCAGCAGCGCCCGGCGCCGGCCCCACTGGTCCCCCAGGCGCCCGGCGCTGGCGATCAGGGTGGTAATGGCCAGCAGGTAGGCCAGGACAATCCATTGCACCTGCTGGAACGACGCCTCAAGGGTCTGGGCCAGGCTCGGCAGCGCGGCATTGGCGATGCTGGTGTCCAGGGACGGCATCAGCATCGCCAGCGACAGGCTGGCCAGGGCCCAGCGCGCACGGGGCGCCAGGGCTTCCTGGGGGGCGGTTTGGGGGGCGGCTTGGGACTCGGGAATGGGCATCGCACAGGCTCCGGCAAGGTGATGCCCGCCAGCCTAGGGCCAGCCGTGACCAGGCGGAAGGCGCAGCCTTTGCAGTTAATTGATGCATTCAACGCCATGCCAGCTGCCTGCGTGCTACATTGCGCCGATGTCGACTCCCGATCTGAACCTGCTGCTGACCCTGGACGTACTGCTGGCCGAAGGCAGCGTGGCGCGGGCTGCCCAGCGCCTGCATCTGAGCCCCTCGGCCATGAGCCGGGCGCTGGCCCGCCTGCGCCAGGCCACCGGCGACCCGCTGCTGGTGCGCGCCGGGCGCGGCCTGGTACCCACCCCTCGGGCCCTGGAGCTGCGCCAGCGCATCGGCCAACTGGTGGCAGACGCCCAGGCCACCCTGCGCCCGGCCGAGCAGATCGACCTTGGCCGCCTGCAGCGCACCTTCACGCTGCGCAGCCGTGATGGTTTCGTCGAGAATTTCGGCCCGGCGCTGGTCAGTCGCCTGCGGGCTGAAGCGCCCGGGGTGCGGGTGCATTTCGTACCCAAGCTGGACCGCGACAGCCAGCCCCTGCGCGATGCCAGCGTCGACCTGGAAACCGCGGTGATCGACGCCGACACCAGCCCCGAGTTGCGCACCCGGGCGCTGTTTCGCGATCGCTTTATCGGCGTGGTCCGCGCCGGCCACCCCTTGAGCCGGGGGCCGGTAAGCCTGGATGCCTACGTGGCTGGCGAACATATCCTCGCCGCCCACCAGGGCCATGCTCATGGGCGCATGGACGAGGCCCTGAAAGCCCTGGGCCTGGAACGACAGATCGTCACCCTGGTCAGCGGTTTTTCCGCCGCCCTGGCCCTGGCCCGGGGTTCGGACCTGATCGCCATGGTGCCCGAGCGCCACACCAGCAACCTGCGGCACGGCCTGCACGGTTTCAGCCTGCCGGTGCCCCTGCCGGAGATGACCATCTCCCTGCTCTGGCACCCGCGCATGGAGGCCGACCCGGCCCATCGCTGGTTGCGCCAGGTGGTGCACGAGCTGTGCAGCCAGAGCGCCGTCCCCGACCATCAGCCCGGCTGATCCACAACTTCATTAGCGAGATCCTGCATGTCTTCCAGCTCCCTGCGCCTGCTCTCCCTGAATCACCTGCCCGCTGCCGCCGCGTTGCTCTGGGGGCTGTCCCTGGCAATCGTCCGGGCCTGGCAACCGATAGATTATTTCTGGGAGAACTTCGCCGCCTACTGGCTGCCCCAGGGGCTGATTCTCGGCCTGCTGCTGTGCACCCGGCCCACGCCGGCGCTGTTCACCGGCGTGGCCCTGGCCCTGGCCGCGCACCTGCAACTGTTCTGCCTGTGGATCAGTTCCCCGGAAGGCGCCTTGGGCTGGCTGTTCTATCTGTTCGACTTTCCCGGCGCGCTGATCGGCGCCGCCATCGCCCGCTTCCTGGCCACGCGCGTGGCTCCCGGCAAGCCGTTGATCAATGGCCTGCTGGGGCTCGGCTGGGTGTCGTTGGGGCTGTTGCTGAACTTCAAGCTGATGATGTACAGCCAGATCTGATACGGGCCGGCGAATGCGGCCGGGGGGGACTGAAACCCGCCCGGGCCACCGACGGCCCGGGCAGACAATGCCTCAGTGGTGGCCCTGGCTGAGGTTCGACAAGCGCCCGGACAGGGCCTGCATGGCCTCGCTGACCTTGTCCAGGGCCTGGGCGTCCCGGGCGTTGTCCTCGCTGATGCCGTGGATGCGCACCGCCAGTTCGTTGATCTCCTGGGTCACGTGGCTCTGCTGCTGGGCCGCCACGGCAATCTGCTGCGCCCGCTGGGAAATATCGTCGAAGCTGGTCACCGTGCTGGACAGCGCATCCGATGCACCGGACGCCTCGCCCACCGCCTGGCGGGTTCGTGTTTCGCCGGCCTGGATCGCCTGCACCGCCTGACGCGAGGCCTGCTGCAAGTCGTTGATCATGCCGCTGATCTCGTTGGCCGAGGTCTGGGTGCGGCCGGCCAGGGTCCGCACTTCGTCCGCCACCACGGCAAAGCCCCGGCCCTGCTCCCCGGCCCGGGCCGCTTCGATGGCGGCGTTCAGCGCCAGCAGGTTGGTCTGCTCGGAGATCGCCTTGATCACATCCAGCACCGCGCCGACCTGCTGGCTGTCCTGCTCCAGGCGCTGGATCACTGCCGCCGCCTCGGCCATTTCCGCGGACAACTGCTGGATCGACTGGCTGTTGGCATCGACCTTGTGCTGGCCCTCCTGCACCACCACCAGGGACTGGCGCGCGGTGTCGGCGCAGTTGTTGGTGTTCTGCGCCACTTCCAGGGCACTGGAGGACATCTCGGTGATGGCCGTGGCCAACTGGGTGTTCTCCTGGCGCTGCTGCTCGGCACGCTGGGCCAGGGTGCTGCTGAGTTGACCCAGGCGCGCGGCTTCGTTCTGCAACTGCCGGGCTTCGCTGGCGATCTTCTGCAGCATTTGCCGCAACTGCCCGGCATAGCGGTTCACCGCGGCGCGCAAGGCGCCGATCTCGTCGGCCCGGGCCACGTGCAGCTCGGCGTTGTCGCTGGCCTGGCCACTGCCCAGGGCATCGATCTGCCGGGTGGTTTCTTCCAGCTGGGCAATCAGCTTGTGCCCGGCCAGCCAGGCAAAGAACAGCAGCAGCGCCAGCAACGGCAGGAGGAACAGCAAGATCTCGGTGGTCATGGCCCGGGCCAGGCCGGTGACCTTCTGCTCCGGGGTCACCAGGCCGATGGTCCAGCCGCTGCCGGGCATGCTGAACAAGCTGACCCGCGCCGCTTCCTGCAAGCGCCCGTCCTCGTCCAGGTCCAGGCTGCGCACCTGCCCGGTCGGTGCCGGCTTGGCCAGGGCCTCGGCCACCGGAAGCAACCAGGGTTGCTGCTTGCTCAGGGCGTCGAAGCTGAGCATCTGGCCCCCGCCGCCGGCCTGGGCATCAGGGAAATACAGCACGTTGCCGGCCTGGTCCAGGGCGAAGGCATAGCCACCGGTGACCGCCCCCTGCTCCTTGAGGAAGCGCGCCAGGTCGTCCAGGCGCAGGTCGATGGTGGCGACCCCGGCAAAGGCGCCGTCCTGGCGATAGGGCACGCTGCAGGTGGTCATCGGCACCTGGGTCACCGGGTCCTGGTAGGCCTCGGACCACAGGCAACGGCCCGGCGCGCTGTTGCGGGCGCCGGTATACCAGGCTTCATGGTGATAACCGGCGCTGCCGGCGGCGTTGTAGTCATCTGAGAATGCCAGGGGCCCGGCATCGCTGCGGGCCCAGAAGAAACTGCGGCGCTCCACGCCGGGGGTGAAGGCATTGGGTTCTGGCCAGATGCCGCCCCCGGCGATCGCCTTGTCGCCTTCATGGTCGATCACCTTGGGCAGGGTAGCCATGACCAGCGCCTGCTCCTTGGGCAGCCCTTCCAGCAGGTGGGCCATGCTCGCGGTCACCCCTTCGATGCCCGCCAACTGCAACGCCAGCTGGCGAACGATGGCGCTGCCGGTCTGCTCGATCAGTGCCGAGCTTGCCTCCACCACTTTGGGCTGCCCCCGTAAGGTCATCACGGCAAATACCGCCAACGCCGTGAACAGCAACAGCAACACACTGCCGAGGGTCAAACGATGAGACAGACGAACCGGTAGCAAGGCCATGACGAACTCCATATCAATAGGCATTCAGAGCTTATCGACCGGATGCCTGCTTCCCTTGAACAAAGAGTGATGCCGTTCACTTTTTTTGTCAGCGCAACAGGCGGGAGTACACCTGGAGAGGGGCGACTCAGGCAGCGCTCTCGGTAGCCGGGGCCCTGCCATCCTCGAAACAAGACCCCGGGCTACGGGCAGCCCGGGCCAGGCACGAGAAGCGCTACACAACTGGCGGCGCTGGGCGCCTTCAGTCCTGCTTGGCGCCCATGTACAGCTCGAAGTTCTCGATGTAGTCCGTGAGGTTCTCTTCCATCATCAGGCGGAACTCCTCGACGAAATAATCCACCGCCTGCTGCTTGGCCGCCGCCAGCTCCTGGGCATTGCGGCACCCGCAGGCGCTGACCCAGGCGCTGAAACGGGAGTTGGCGTACATCAGCGACGCGCTGGCCTTGCCCCGGCTGCTGTCGGCGATATGGGAGTTGGCCAGCTCGATAACGGCGTCGGCGCGGTTGTAGAAATCCTGGTCGGTGTCATTGGCCACGGGGCGTTCCTCTGGGGGAGTGGGGAAAATAAAGCGCCGGAGTATAAGAGTTTTGTCCTCCTGCACCGACTACTTTCATCCCCAGGCCGCACAAGCCGGGCTGCCGGCGAAGGGGCCCATGAGCCTTGCGCCAGGCTGGCAGCCGCTTTCGCTGGCAAGCCAGCGCCTACAGATGGGTGGGCGCCGGCAAGGCTCGCAGCTGTTCGGCCAGCAGGGCTTCACTCTTGCCCTGGGACAGCACCACGCTGTTATTGGCCGCTTGCAGCGCCTGTTGCAGATGGTGCTCGCCCCGCTGCCGGTCGCCTTCAAGAATGGCTTGCAAGGCCAGGCAGCGCGGTCGCAGCCAGGGTGCGCTCCAATCCACTTCGGCGCTCATCGGCGTGTTGTTCAGGGGCGCGGCGTCACGCTGCAGCAAAGCGCGGCAGAACGCCAACTCGCCCCTCAACAACTCGATCAGGCCACTCATGCCGTTCAGTTGCGCCGACCGGGCCGCCAGCAATTGATCCAGTTCCTGCTCCATCTGCACCGCGGCCGGCCAGTCGCCCTGGTCCTGCAGGGCATTGAGGCGGCAGCCGAATGCGACCAGGGGCCCGGGCATGGGGCCTTCGGCCAGGCGCTGAAGATCGTCCACCGGCAATTGTGCGCTGGGCACCCCGGCCACGGTCAGGGCCAACAGGCGTGCCTGGGCCAGCTCCGGACGTTGATCGTCGCGATGCCGGTACCAGCCCAGCAGGAGCATGCCGTCGCTGGGCAGTACCCGCCAGGCAGGCATCAGGTTACCCACCCCCATGGCCAGATTGATCACGGCAAACGCCAGGGCAATGGCCCCCGGCACCCCGGGCCAGGACAGCCCAAGCGCCAGGGAAGCGCCACCCACCAGCAGATTCAGCAGCGGCCCGCACAGGACCACCAGCATCCACTGCTGCCGCAGTGGCCGTTGCAGATTGCTCGCGGCAATCACATAGCCGCCCAGGCGATTGCGCTTGAGCTGCGGTGCCCAGCGCACCCGCCAGCCGCGCCGCAGCACCTGTATCTCCACGGCGGCCACCCGTACATGCAACACCGGCATCGCGCACCCGCGTGCCCCCAGGTAATGCCCGCCCTCATGCACCACCAACGCGACAACCCCCAACAGCGAAGCCAGGAACATCGCCAGAAAGGGCTGCAACCCGGACTTGATGGTGAACCCCAGCACCAGCGCGGCGATAAACCAGCCACTGAGCAGCACCAGGCGCTGCACAATCGTCAGCAGAGTATTCAAGGCCTTGAGCCAGGTGTTGCCATCCATCGAGTACGTCCCTGAGAGAAAACCGACACTGAACCGGGCGCGCAGACTGCCAGCTTCGCCCCAGGAAACTCAACCGCTGATTCACCTCTCTATCACCCCACCTCCTAACCGCAGGAGCGGGCTTGCCGGCGAAGGGGCCCTTGAGCCCTGCATATGTCTGGCGGATGCTTTCGCTGGCAAGCCAGCTCCTACGACGCGGGGCAGAGTGCCCCTCTCCCATCAATATCAAAACCCACCGTAGGAGCCGGCTTGCCGGCGAAGGGGCCCGCGAGCCCTGCATATGACTGGCGGATGCTTTCGCTGGCAAGCCAGCTCCTACGACGCGGGGCAGAGTGCCCCGCTCCCATCAATATCAAAACCCACCGTAGGAGCGGGCTTGCCGGCGAAGGGGCCCGCGAGCCCTGCATACGGCTGGCGGATGCTTTCGCTGGCAAGCTGTTGTGGCTCAATATTCCTGAACCACTCTGTAGGAGTTTCAACCTAAGGAAGCATCATGGGATTTCGGGTTGTTAGCGCTGAAGAAAAGGCTGAAGCTATTCGCCTGGTCGTGGAAATGAATTACTCGGTGCCTAAGGCGTGTGAGCAAACCGGGGTTGGGCCTACAGCCCTGCGACGCTGGGTCGCCAGATGGCGCAAGGAGCATGAAGGAGCCTTGCTGCCCACACGCCCTCAGGACCAGGAACTGATTGACTCACTGCAGGCCAGGCTCGCCCTGCTGGAAGCCGAGAATAGCGTCCTAAAAAAGCAATTGCCCTCTCATCTGAAGGTGCTGTTCAGCCGAATCAAATGATCGAGGGTTTGAAAGGACAGCTCTCCATTCGGCACTGCTGCCGACTTCTGGGCGTGCCTCGCAGCAGCTATTACGCCAAGCACTTGGCCCGGTCTGAGCCTGGGGTCGAGCGGCAACTGGAAAAGACCATTCGGCAGTTGCACCGGGAGCATCGAGGTGCCCTGGGCGCCCGGGGATTTGCCAGGGAGCTTAAAAAGCAGGGCGTCGTGGTTGGACGCCATCGTATGGGCCGTCTGATGAAAAACCTTGGTCTGGTCAGACGACGAGCCCGTTACGCTCACTATCGTCGGACCGGAAAGCCCAGCAATACCGCAGCCAATGTCCTTGATCGTCGCTTTAATCCTGCATCGCCCAATACGTTTTGGGCCGGAGACATCACTTATATTCGCGTCGGTGGAAGCTGGCTGTACCTGGCAATCGTGATGGATCTGTTTTCACGTCGGATCGTCGGCTGGGCCTTTTCCAGGACCGCCGATGCCGAGCTGTCGCTCAAGGCGTTGCGGCTGGCTGTTGGCATACGTCGACCTGGTTCAGCGCTGGTATTCCACTCGGACCAGGGCTGCCAATACACCGCGGATCGCTTTGTCGAATACCTGGCTGAGAAGCAGATCGTGCAGAGCATGAGTCGACGCGCAAACTGCTGGGACAACGCGGTGGTGGAGCGTTATTTCCGGACACTGAAACACGACTGGTCGCCTGAAAATGGCTACCAGAATCATTTCGAGGCGCAGAAGGATGTGATGGATTTCATTGCCCATTACAACCATCGGCGTTGCCACAGCGCCTCAAACGATCTGCCGCCCGCTGCTTTTGAAAGGCTGGCGGCCTAATGCTCCTACAGAGTGGTCCAAAAAAGCTGGACCACTACAAGCCAGCTCCTACGAGGATGCGGGGGGCCAGTGGCGGGCCAGGACCGCGGCGATGCGCGGTTCGCGGTCGATGCGTTGCAGCAGGGCAAGAAAATCGGGATGGCTATCGCGCAGGTGCTCTCGCGCACCGGACCAGCGCGACACCACTGCCGCCTGGATATCCAGGGCACCCGGCGCCGCACCGCCGAAATATGGTCGCGACGCAAACTGCTCGGCGAACAGCCCCCAGCTGCGATACAGGCGCTCGGCCGCGGCGGCGCGCACCCGGGCCTTGAGCGGTTCGTCGGGGTCGCTGATCCAGCGTTCCGGGTAGTCGAGGATGCCGATGGCCGAATAGCAGTTGGCGGCGATGTATACCAGGCCGCGTATCACCTGGGCCCGGGCCGACGCTGGCGCAGGCAGCAACCCGGAGTCGGGAAACTCCAGGCCCAGGTGGATCAGGATCGCCGCGCTTTCGGTGAGGATGCTGCCATCGGGCAGTTGCAGGGTGGGAATCTGCAACAGCGGATTGAGCCGTGCCAGGGCCTCGCGCCCGGGGTTGTCCTCCCAGGGCGCGGCCTCGATGCGGCGGTAGGCCAGCTGGCAGTACTCCAGGGCGATCTCGACGATGGCCGAGCCGGTGCCCTGGCTTCCATACAGGTGATACATGGCGACAACCTCCTTGATGACCCGGGCCCATTAGCCCTTTCACGACAAGGCGTGGCATTGCACCTGCAGTACTTGCTCGCTCAGTGGCCGCGCCTCGATCCGCACCGGCAAGAATGCCTCGATCACCCGGATATTGCTCTGCAGGTGCTCGGTCATGCACGGCGTGGTGAAGCTGCCGCCACCGGCCAGGGCCATGGGCAGCAACAGTTGATCGGCCAGGTGTTCCGCCACTGCGGCACCGGAGTCCAGCCAGTCCCGGGCCTGATCGATGGCGCCGTCGGCGACCTTCTCCGCCCGCAGGCTGTTCTGGCCGAAACCGCAAAACAGCTCGGTCAGGTGCTCGAAGGCGAACTCCAGCAGCAGCACATTGCCCGGGCCGTACTCTTCATCCAGCAGCACCGGGGTGAGCTGCTCGCGAGGCAGTTGCAGGCGATCGTGCACCCGGCGCAACTCCCGCTCCGCCACATGCTCGGGCAGGCCCGCGCTCAAGGCCCAGGCTCGACTGCCGAGCAATGCTCCGCGCTCTTGAAGATGCAAGGGTTGCAGCTCCGAAGGCTGGATAAAGGCCTCCAGCTCGCCACCGCCGGCCGGGACAAAACCATGGCGCAGCAGCTGCAGTTCCACCCGCCCGCCCATGCGCCGCAGTTGCGGGAGCCAGGCCTGCTGGAGGAAATCCACCGGCGGCGCCAGGGGGTTGTGGGTGCCGCCGCTGATGCTCACGCGGCTCGGCTGCGGCGCTCGCAGCAAGGCCGGCAGCAGGGTCTGCAGCACCAGGGTGCAACTGCCGGCGGTGCCAATGGCGAAGCGGTAGTCGCCGCCGCGGATCGGCCCCGGCTCGAAGCTCAGGACCTGGGAGCCAAGCTCGGCCCCAGTGGTTCTGGCGCCACATACCTGGGCCGCCGCCAGCACCGCGGTCAGGTGCTGGCGCAACAGCCCAGGGCGGCTGCGCCGGGCGCGAATATTATGGATACGCAGGGTCTTGCCGGTGAGCATCGACAGGCTCAGGGCGCTGCGCAGTACCTGGCCGCCGCCGATGGCGCCGTCCAGTTCGATTACATCCTGTTTCATCACATTCCTCAGGCGTAGTGCCGGACCGTTTCCCGCAGGTAAGCGTCCAGCAACGCGTTGTCTTCATGGGTACGCACCAGTTTCGGCACCGGGCGTTCCAGCTCGGCGGCGATAAAGGCGTGCAGTGCCGGGCGTCGCGGTCCGTAGGCGGACTCGTCGGCGCAGCGTTTCAAAACCAGCAGCTCGGCCACTTCGTCCAGCAGTGGCTGATGGTCGACGGTGGTCAGCAGGTCGGCGAAGGTCATCGGCGGTCGGCCGCGCCCCTGGTCGATCCAGCGCACCGCGAGCAAGGGCCGCAGGACGTAGAAGTACTTCTTGAAGCGCACGCTGTCGCCTTGCAGGTAACCGCGAAAGTTCTTCCTGGCCATCGACAGATAATGGTTGCGCGCCGCCGGCGGGCTGTAGAACGCCTCGGCCAGCTCGCGCAGGCGCTCGGCGGCGGTCGGTTCGCTGCGGTACACCAGGGGCGAATCCAGCCATTCCAGCAGGGTCGGGTTGGACTTGCGCAACAGCCCCAGGGTCTTGCGCAGTTCCCAGCCGCTGATGTCCAGCTCGTCGTCCAGGGGCCGCTCGATCACGTCGCGCCCGGCATCCACCTGGATGAACCATTCGGGCTTTTCCACATAGACGAAACGCACATCGTAATCGCTGTCGGTAGAGGCAAAGCCCCAGGCCCGACTGCCGGATTCGCAGGCATACAGCACCTGCACATTGCGCTCGCGCTCGATCCGCGCCAGCTCGGCCAATACCCGTTCGCGCATGGCGCTGCTCAGTGGATGGCGCTCCAGATGTTCCATGATCCTTTTCCTTGTTCAATCCGTGGCGCTGGCGGCCAGCACACTCAGGGTCCGGCGCACGGGGTTCCACACCGTCAGGCACCAGACGCCCCACCACTCCAGGCCTTCGTCGAAATACTCACTCCAGGGCAGCAGATGCGGGCCCATGGCCGGGGCCTGACAATCCAGCTCCAGGTCGCCCACCCAGTTGATCACCTGGGGCTGCTGCTGGAGATCGAGCCCCAGCAGGTCCAGCCATTGGCCGTACACCTGGCGGGCCTGTTCGGCCCCACCCGGGAAATGCAGCCCGTACGGTGGCTGGCAAAACGCCCGGTACAAGGCCCAGTCCTGCTGCTCCGGGTCTTCGCAAACCAGTTGCCGGACCTGCTGCGGGCTGAGCCGCTCAGGCAGTGCCCGCTCCGGTTCCCAGCGCATCTGCGGTTCACCAACGTCGGCGTAGCGCGGGTCCTGGCGCAGCTTTTTCCAGGCCTCACGGCGCCTGGCCATCAGGTGCTGATACAGGTGCTGCAAGCCCTGGCGATGCAAGGCCTGATTCACCTCGACACCCGGCTCCACCGCCAGCCGCACAAAATCGAACACGCAAAACGCCGCTTCCAGCTGTTGGCGCAGCGCCTGGCTGTGCTCATCTTCAACCGGGGTCAACATGGCGGTTCTCCTTTCCTCACAACAGCCGCTGGACCGAACCGACGGGTAATTCCCCGGCGGCTTCCATCGCCTGCAAGCGTTGCACCATGGCCTCGCGCAGGGGCTTGGGGGTCACCGGGTCGAACATCCCGTAGCGGCTGTCGCACCAGCGCGCCAGGGCCTCGCGCCAATAGGCGGCGTCACTGCCGCCCTGCCCCAGGCGCCACAGCAGGTACTCCAACTGACGCCAGCCCGGTTTGAGGGCCAGCATGGCCCAGCGTCGCGCCTTGGGCAGATCGTGCCAATGCTGGTCCAGACGCTGCTCCAGGGCCTCGTCGAATACCGCCCACGGCTGCTGGCGCAACAGGCCCAGGGCGCAGTCGAAGACCTTGTCCGAGGCATCGTCCAGGGCCGCCAGTTGCTCGGCCATGCCACGTTCGCCCAGGGTTTGCAGGGCCTGCAGGCGCACGCTCAGCGCCGGCGAAGCCAGGGCCTGGCGCACCATGGCATCGGCCTGTGGCTCCTGCAGCTCCCTGACCAACCCCAGTAGCCCCAGCCACTGGCGCTTGTTGCCCGGGGCCGGCTGCTGCAAGCGGGCCAGCAGCACTGCCCGCGGGTCCAGCCCATGGCGCGGCGCGGCCCAGTGGGCCAGGCAACGCAAGGCCCCCGAAGGGTCGAGCAGGGCCTGCGCCAGATACTCGCGACAATCGGCCAGGCGCGACAGCAGCAGCCGCAGGGCCTTGACCCGCACACTGGCGCCGCAGCTGCGCATCACCTCTTCCAGCAAGGGCAGCGCCTGCTCATCGGGCAGTTCGGCGCAGGCGTCCACCGCCATCTGCCGCACGCTGACCTCCGGGTGGCGCAGGGCCATGGCCAGCAGCGCCGGTCGGTCTTCGACGCCCTTGAGCAACAGCTCGAAGACAAAGCGCGCAGCCTTGCCCCGGCAAGCGCCAAAGGCCCCTTGCACCTGGTCGCGCACCTGGGCCAGTTGCAACACGGCGCTGGCCCGCTCCAGGGTCGCGCCGTGGTCGGCGCGCTGCTTGCCCGCCAGGGCCAGCAGCGGTGCCAGGGTCTGCAACAGCAGCCCGGCATGCTCCGGCACCCAATAGGCCTCGACCGCCGCGGCGGCCTCCTGACGAACCTGGGGCACCCAGTCGTTGAGGCGCTCCAGCAAAGCCACCAGGGCCTCTGCCGAAGGCTGCGCGGCCAGCCCGCGCACCGCGGCCTGACGCACGAAACCGTTGCCGAAGCGGCTCAGCTCCAGCCAGGCGCTGTGCCTGTCCAACTCGTCCATCACCTCCCGCACGCGGCGGGCTTCGTAGTCGCTCAGCTGGTACTGCCAGCCGGGCGGGGTTGCTATCAATGCATCCATGTCGTCCATTGTTCTACCCCTTAACGCACACCACCTGACGCAGGGTGTGCAGCACTTCCACCAGCTCGCGCTGGGCGTGCATCACTTGGTCGATGTCCTTGTAGGCCATCGGGATTTCATCGATCACCGCTTCGTCCTTACGGCACTCCACATGGGCGGTCGCACGGATCTGGTCGGCCAGGGTGAAGGTGTTCTTGGCCTTGGTGCGGCTCATGGTACGCCCCGCGCCGTGGCTGCAGGAGCAGAACGCCTCCTCGTTACCCAATCCGCGGACAATGAAGCTCTTGGCCCCCATCGAACCCGGAATGATCCCCAGCTCGCCCTTCTTCGCCGACACCGCCCCCTTGCGGGTCACCAGCACCTCTTCACCGAAGTGGCGCTCCTTCTGCACGTAGTTGTGGTGGCAGTTGACTGCCTCAAGCGCCACCTCGAAGGGCTTGCTGATCACCTTGCGGGTGGCCTGGATCACCAGTTGCATCATCAGCTCACGGTTCTGCCGGGCGAAATCCTGGGCCCAGGCCACCGCTTCCACGTAATCGTTGAAGTGCTGGCTGCCTTCCTCGAAATAGGCCAGGTCGCGGTCCGGCAGGTTGGCGATGTGCTGGCGCATATCGGCCTGGGCCAGGTGAATGAACAGGTTGCCGATGGCGTTACCTACGCCACGGGAACCGCTGTGGAGCATGAACCAGACCCGGTTGGCCTCATCCAGGCAGACCTCGATGAAGTGGTTACCCCCGCCGAGGGTTCCCAGGTGCTTGCGGTTGTTGCTGTTGGCCAGGGCCGGGTACTTATCGGTGATCGCCTTGAAACGTGGGTGCAGCGCAGCCCAGGCCTGGTCGGCCTGATTCGGCACGTCGCCCCAGGCGCCCTTATCGCGACCGCTACGGGGCGAGGTACGACCGTGAGGCACCGCCGCCTCGATGGCGCTACGCAATCCGGCCAGGTTATCCGGCAGGTCGGAGGCGGTCAGCGAAGTACGGGCGGCGATCATTCCGCAGCCGATATCCACCCCGACCGCAGCCGGGATGATCGCGCCCACCGTGGGGATCACGCTACCGATGGTCGAACCCTTACCCAGGTGCACGTCGGGCATCACCGCCAGGTGCTTGAAGATGAACGGCATCTTCGCGGTGTTCATCAATTGCTGGCGGGCTTCGTTTTCCACCGGCACGCCCTGGGTCCACATCTTGATCGGCTTGCCGTTGGCGACTTCCAGCAGCTGGTAGGTCTTGTGTTCCATGTCGTTGACTCTTTTTCCTGTGGCCGCGGATACGGCCTTGTTCAATAGGGTGCGCAGGAGCCGGGTCGCAGAAGACGATCTCGGGGGTCTCTTCGCTGGCAAGCCAGCTCCTACGCAATTGCGGTGTTCGGTGCAAACGGCGACAAGTGGAGGTGAAACATGCAGCGCGCTCTGCCTCTGAGCTAGCACCTTGCGGTGAACGGGACTCGAACCCGCGACCACGCTGTCCTGTAGTTCCACCGGCATTCGCCGGGTCAATCGGTGCAGGCCGGGCCTGCGGGCAGCGACAAGGGAACAGGCACATTTGCTCTACCGACTGAGCTACAGCCTTGCGGCTGGCGGGGTTCGAACCCGCGACACGATGTAGTACCCGTGGCATTCGCTGCCATCCCGCCGAGGCGGGGGGAAAAGATGCGACGACAAGGAGTCGATGAAACGGTGCACTCGCGTTCTGACCATTGAACCACGGCGCCGTTTTCCGGCACCGGCGGGAATCGAACCCGCATCTCGAACCTTGGATGTAGTTCCATCAGCATTCGTCGCAAAAACTGCAAAAAAGGTGGCACGACAAAAGAAGTGACTGATCGCCGGATTCGAACCGGCTTAACCAATATGTACAGCCACTGGCATTCGTGCCGTCACCGGCCCTGACAAGAGTTGCTGAGACGCCTTTGGATGTAGTCACAGCGGCATTCAGGGCCAATGAGCAAAAAATCTGTAGTGTGCGCCGGCTGGCCGGCGCACGGTGTGTTTCATCCTCTACCGATCAGCGTTACATCGCCTCGATCGCCTTTACCCAGTGCTGCGCACCGTAATTGCCCGCAGTGAACTGCTCGATCACATCGAACACCGCGTCACTGAAGCCGCCGACGTTGAGGATGTCCTCGCGGTCTGGTGCCTGGGTCGTGGCCCCGGGCTGCATGTCGATGCACACCAGCTTCGCCTGCGGGTTGATGGCCCGGATCCGCTCCCACTGGCGCATCGTTTCCGTGGCGCCGTGGCGCCGCGCATCGATCCACGACTCGTTGTCCGAGACCAGGATCAGGGTGTCCACGCGGCTCTTGGCGTTGGCCAGCTGCGCCAGGGGCGCCGAGCAGTTGGTCCCCCCTCCGCCGATGTTCGCCAGCTTCTGCGCATTGCTCATCACGCTGTCCCGCGGGTTGAGGTGGATGTTCACCACTCCACGCTCGAACGGCATGACCCGCGCCGCCGGCTGCTTGCGCAACACCGCTGCCGCCACCAGTGCCGCCACATCGATGCAGCGCACCGCGGTGGTGGCGCCCTGGCGATAGCCGGTAACAGGGCTGTGCATCGAGCCCGATACATCCGGGCAGACCACCACGTTGCCCGCCAGCGCCGGCACGTTGGCCAGGGACAGCTCCAGGGCATCCTGCAGCGCCTCGCGGACCGGCTGCGGCACCTCGTCACCGGCCATGCGGTAGGCCGCCAGCAACTGGTACGGATAGACCCGAGCCTTGGCCACCTCCCCCGCATCCGCCAGCCGCGCCGCCACGTACTCGGTGCAACCCGGCACCTGGAACGCGCCGTGGCGCGCCAGGGTATTGAGGTTCATGCGCAGCCCCTGCCAGCCCATGTTGCGGGCCTGCCCGGCCCATTGTTCGGTGCTCAGTGTCTCGTTGCCGAGCAACTGGAACGGCACCTGGGGCACTTCCCGGGTCGCTCCGCTGCGAAACGCCAACAGGTCCCGGGTCAGCTCAGGCAGCGCCTGCACATCCACCGGCTTGCCGATCAACCAGGCAAAGAAGGCTTCACGCCAGGCCTCGCCTGGCTTGGGGTGAACCATCTTCACCACGTCCGCCAGGGACGGCTGGTTGCCGATCGAGGCCTGCAACAGCTGGCGCTCGGTAGCGCTGTTCAACCAGTTCTGCACCAGGCGCTTGGGCTGCGACCCCAGGGATTTGCGCCCGGTCACGCCGCTGCGCAGGATCTGCACGAAGTTGCGCAGCATCTTGCCGTTGTCCACCACCTGGGCGAACAGCTCCGGCACCAGGGCCGAGCGTTGCGCGGTCAGTGCCGCCAGCAGCAGCGCCGGCATGTCCTTCATATGGCCTTGCTGCCGAGCGTAACGGGCGGCCTGGGCGACGAAGCGGCTGTCCAGCTCGCTCACCAATTGCAGTACCGCTTCCAGCTGGCCTTCAGGCGAGGTGTAGAAGGTCGAGTTCAGGCAACCGGTGACCGCCAGCTGGGCCAGGCGATGCTTGGCGTTGTAGGCATAGGCCCCGGCCTTGGAAGCGTTCAGGGTGGTGCTCGCTGGCGCTTTTGCCTGTTGGGTGTTGAACAGCTGGAAGTTGGCCATCTTGGCGTCTCGCTCTGTTGTCTTGTTCGTTGCCAGAGATATTGCAGCCGCTGTGCCAGGTTTTGATTTTCCACCAAATTATTTTTCAACTAATTGATTTATAAGGTTTTTATTTTTTATCACTTTTTCATCACGTATCCGGCAAGACAAACACCTCGATAATTTTATATCTTTGCTTATCGTTTTTTATCTCCAGGTATAAACATGTCGAACAAGCCCACGGTCGCCATAGGTTTTGTCGGTTCCACCCTCGATCGCGTCGGCAAGGGTGCCAACCGCTGGAGCCATTGGCGGCCCACGGTCGGTCTGTGCCAGCAGCAGGATGTGCTGATCAACCGCCTGGAACTGATCCATGGCCTGGACGCGCGGGATGTCAGCCTGGCCGAACGGGTGGCCAACGACGTGCGCCAGGTGTCGCCGGAAACCGAGGTGCGCCTGCACCCCATGGGCCTGAACAATCCCTGGGATTTCGAGGAGGTGTACGGCGCCCTGCACGACTTCACCAGCGCCTACCCGTTCGACACCGAGCGCGAGGACTACCTGGTGCACATCACCACCGGCACCCACGTGGCGCAGATCTGCTGGTTCCTGCTGACCGAGGCGCGCTACCTCCCTGCCCGGCTGATCCAGACCTCACCGGCGCGGCGCCGCGACCCGGACCAGCACGCCACCGGCACCCACGCTTTGATCGACCTCGACCTGTCGCGCTACGACCGCATCGCCTCGCGTTTTGCCCACAAGCGCCTGGAGGGTCTGGCCTTCCTCAAGTCCGGGATCGCCACCCGCAACCCGGCATTCAACCGCTCCATCGAGCAGATCGAACGGGTCGCCGTGCGCTCCAGGGCACCGATGCTGCTGATCGGCCCCACCGGTGCCGGCAAGTCGTTCCTGGCCCGGCGCATCTATGAGCTCAAGCGTGGCCGGCACCAGGTGCAGGGGCGCTTTGTCGAGGTCAACTGCGCCACCCTGCGCGGCGACGGGGCCATGTCGGCGCTGTTCGGCCATATCAAGGGCGCCTTCACCGGCGCCCAGAACGCCCGGGAGGGCCTACTGCGGGCGGCCCACAGCGGCATGCTGTTTCTTGATGAAATCGGCGAACTGGGACTGGACGAACAGGCGATGCTGCTCAAGGCCATCGAGGAAAAACGCTTCTTCCCCATGGGCGCGGACCAGGAAGTGGAGAGTGACTTCCTGATCATCGCCGGGACCCACCGCGACCTGCGCGGCCGGGTGGCCCAGGGCCTGTTCCGCGAAGACCTGTATGCGCGGATCAACCTCTGGACCTTCAACCTGCCGGGACTGGCGGGACGCCGCGAGGACATCGAGCCGAACATCGATTTCGAACTGGAGCGTCACGCCCGGGAGCAAGGGCAACTGGTGCGTTTCAACCTGGAGGCGCGGCGCCGCTACCTGGCCTTTGCCAGCTCCAGCGAAGCGGCGTGGCTGGGCAACTTCCGCGAGCTGTCGGCCTCCATCACCCGCATGGCCACCCTGGCCGACAGCGGGCGCATCGACCAGGCCCAGGCCGAGGAAGAGATCCAGCGCCTGCGCCACGCCTGGGGGCTGGAGAACCAAGAGGACGAACTGCAGAAACTGCTGGGCGATGATGTGGAGCTGGACCTGTTCGACCGCCTGCAACTCAAGGCAGTGATTGCCGAGTGCCGCCGCGCCGACAGCCTGTCGGAGGCGGGGCGCCGGCTGTTCGGCGTGTCACGCCTGGGCAAGGCCAACCCCAACGACGCCGACCGCCTGCGCAAATACCTGGCGCGTTTCGGCCTGGATTGGAAACAGCTGTAGCCGCTGCCGCAGGCTGCGCAGCAGACGCCGCGATCCTGGGGCCTCTGCGCGATCGACGGGAGATCGCCAGGCAAGGTCCTGCGGACCTTTGCGCAGCTTCGCAGGCTCAGCAGCGGCTACAGGGCTGCGGCTGGGACGGCGAAGACGCCGCTGGCCCGGGCCACTTCCCGTTCGCCGACCCGCAGCACCACGGTGGCAAAGGCCATCTGCCGGCCACGCTTGGCATGCTCCAGGTGCACCTCGATCCATTCCCCGACCTGCACCGCGCCCAGGTAGTCGAGGGTCATGCTGGCGGTGATCAACGGCAAGGGCGGATCGCTGGAAAACGCCATGGCGTAGCCCATGCCGATGTCCGCCAGGGTGGCGATGATGCCGCCATGCACCGTGCCCCGGCCGTTGGCGTGCCGGGCATCGGCCCGCAGGCCGACGCGCAGTTCGCTGCCACTGCCGCAGCCGTAGACCGGGCCGATCAGTTCCAGCAGCGGGCTGCTGCGGGGCAAGGGGGCAAAGCCTGGGGGGATATCCGACTCGCGCATGACGCACTCCTTGATCTGCGCCGAAACTCCGTCGTCCCGGGCTGCCACAGGTGTAGCCCTGAACCCGCGCCGCGCCTATCAGCATTAGCCAGGAAAATTATCCTCGATAAGCCCAGCCGGGATCGTGGTCTTTCCCCGAACGACGGTAAGATGCGCACCTGCGACCCTGTCGCCGATTCATCCCTCAAGGAGCCCCCATGCAACATCAGGACGATCACCCTGCGAAATTCCGTCGACTGGCCCTGGCCCTGTTCGGCGCCCTGGCCCTCAGCGCCTGCTCTCCCAGCGACCACAACAGCAGCGCCGTGGCCTTGGGCGGGGCCCAGGGCAAGGCCGGCGCGCAATTGGCCTATGAGCATGAACTGAGCCTGTCGCTGCCAGCCGCGCAGATCGGTCCGCGCCTGGCGCAAACCCGCGAAGCCTGCGAGAAGGCCCAGTTCGGCCCGTGCAATATCCTGCGCCTGGAACAGGGCAAGTACCGCGCCCAGGTGACGCTGCGAATAGTCCCGGACGGTGTGGAGCCCATCGTCCAGCAGGCCTCCCAGGGCGCGGAACTGGGCGAGCGCATCACCAGCGCCGAAGACCTGGCCGATGCCGTGGCCGATGTGCAGCGCCAGCAGCAGCGGCTCAAGGCCCAACAGCAGCGCCTGGACGAACTGGCGGCGCGCAAGGACATCAGCGTCAGCGACCTGATTGCCCTGAGCCGGGAACAGGCCGGCATCGAGAACGACCTGCAGGCCCTGGCCCAGACCGCCGCCGGCCAGCAACGCCGCCTGGACACCAACCTCCTGACCCTGAAGTTCCTGCCCAGCGACGGCGTCCAGCGCGAATCCAGCCTCAAGCGCGCCTTCAGCAACCTGCTGGACAACCTGGCCGACGGCACCGCCGAGGCCCTGGAGAAAGGCAGCTATGTGCTGCCCTTCGTGATCCTGGCCTTCCCCCTGGTGCTGCTGTGGGTCTGGCTGTGGCGCAAATTCGTGCGCCGGCGCCCCTGACCCCACCCCGTAGGAGCCGGCTTGCCGGCGAAGAGGCCCGCAAGCCCTGCACCGCCCTGGCGAACGCCTTCGCTGGCAAGCCAGCTCCTACAGCAAGCAGGCACATCCCGGAGCCCCACCCGTAGGAGCCGGCTTGCCGGCGAAGAGGCCCGCAAGCCTTGCACCGCCCTGGCGAACGCCTTCGCTGGCAAGCCAGCTCCTACCGCACGCAGGCACATTCCGGAGCTCCACCCCGTAGGAGCCGGCTTGCCGGCGAAGAGGCCCGCAAGCCCTGCACCGCCCTGGCGAACGCCTTCGCTGGCAAGCCAGCTCCTACCGCACGCAGGCGGTCAGGCTTGCAGCGCCAGTTGCAGGCGCTCCAGGCCAATGCCGAAGCCGGCACCCTGGCGATAGGCGCCTGCCCCCACCACTTGCTGCTGCGCCCCCAGGCGCGGGCAGCGCACTTCGAAACCCTCGCCATTGAGGTAGTAGGTCAGGCCGCGCTTGACCCCGAGGTTGAGCTGGTATTCCAGGCCCAAGGCGTCGAGAAAGCCCACGCACAGCGCCCGCGCCTGCTCCAGGGCGCGCTGCGGATCGGGGCCGAGAATCTCCAGGCCCAACTGGGTGAACTCGCGGTAGCGCCCGGCTTGCGGCCGCTCGTAGCGATAGCAGCGGGCAACGTAGAAGAAGGCCGCCTGCTCGCGCCCCGCCAGCAGCTCGCCGGCGGTTTCCTGGAACAGCGCGGTGGCTTCCGGGATCAGGCAGCAAGGCCGCCCGGCCTTGTCGTTGAAGGCCCACATCTGGCCGATGACTTCGCTGCCGCCGGCCTTCTCGATAAAGGTGTCCTGGCCCCACAGCGCCGGGACAATGACTTCTTCAGCGCCCGCTTCGATGAAGCCAGCTCCGGAAGCGTCCTTCCAGGGTGCGCAGGGTGGCGGCTTGTTCGCCGGTGATCATTCGAGTGCCACGTAACATGGTCATGGGTCATTCCTCTGGTTTTTTGACAGGCAATAAAAAAGGCGCCTTGTGGGGCGCCTTGGTTTTTTTCATCGAAGGTCAGTGATCGCGATTGCTCGATGACTGACGGCTCGACGCGCACAAGCGACCACGGCCCCGGAGATGAGGTCGATGGTGATGAGGGCGGGAGACGAGCCGGAAAAAATTCATGGCGCATCCTGCCACGCCGCCCCCGGGCCTGACAAGCAAGCACCTGCGCCCCGCACAACAGTGCCCCCTGTGGAAGCCGGCTTGCCGGCGAAGAGGCCCTGCATCGCCCTGGCGGCCGCCTTCGCTGGCAAGCCAGCTCCTACAGCGGGCGTTGCAGGCAGCGCTGGTAGCGTTCGTCCACCCGTTTGGCGAACCAGGCGGTGGTCAGCTGGCGGGTGATCTTCGGGCTCTTGAGTTCGATGCCGGGCAGTTGCTGGCGCGGTACGGGCTTGCCCGCCACGCGATCGGCCAGGGCGAACACCTGACGGTACAGCTCGGTTTCTTCGAAGTCCTGGCGGTCGCCCTTCTCCAGCTGGGCGCGGATCTGCGGGTTACGCAGCCCCAGCTGCTTGCCCAGGGTGCGCACCGCCAGTTCGGTGCTGCCGGGCATGACCGAGCCGTAGCGGATCAGGTCGCCATCCAGCGCCAGCCTGATCCCGCTGGCACGGCTCACCGCGCTCTGGAACGCCGCGTTGCGGCTGGCGTACCAGCCGGCGTTGAAATCGGCGAAACGGTACAACGGCTGCGGGTAGTCCACCGGGTAGCCCAACAGGTGGGCGATGCCGAAATACAGGCCGCCGCGGCGGCTGAAGACCTCATGACGGATGGAGTCCTGCACCGGGTAGGGATAGCCCTGGGCATGCTGCTGGGCGAACTCGATGCTGACCTGCATCGGCCCACCGGTGTGCACCGGGTTGAAGCCGCCGAACAGGGTCTTGCCCAGGGGCACCATGCCGATGAAGTCATCGAAGATCGCACTCAATTCCTTCTCGCTGCGGGCACTGGCCAGGCGCTGGCTGTAGGACTGGCCGTCCGGGCCGCGCACTTGCAGAGCGGCGCTGACCAGCAGCGCCGGCACATGCACCTTGGCCGCGCGGCGGTCGATCTCTTGCCGGGCGATGCGCCCCAGGCCCGGCACCGTCGGGTCGACCTGGAAGGTGGACTCCTGCTCGGTCACCGCCAGCACCGCGCACAGGTTGCTCTGGCTCGGCTCAAGGCCCTGGGCGCTGAAGGCCACCTGGATGTCCCGGGCCCAGCCCGGGCGGTCCGCCACCTGGGCCGGCAGCAGGCGCAGGATCCGGGCCTGGGTCTGTTCGGCGGTCAGTGTTGGTGCCTGGGGGCCGCGCTGGCTGGCGCAACCGGCCAGCAGCGACAGGCACAGGAAGCAACTGAGAAGACGAGAGGAAATCATGGGGCTCCGCGAGATGGCTGGGCGAGGGCCGTGCAAGTAAAGCAGCGGCTGGGGCGTTCGACCAAGGAATGCGAGCGCTGTTCCCGCCGCGTCCCTTGTAGCCGCTGCCGCAGGCTGCGTAGCAGACGTCGCGACCCTGAGGCCTCTGCGCGATCGGCGGGAGATCGCCAGGCAAGGTCCTGCGGACCTTTGCGCAGCTTCGCGGGCTCAGCAGCGGCTACAGGCTAGAATCCTTCTATTGGCGGTGTGGCTGGGTGTATTTTGATGACCCCCGACTTAGGTGTGGCGCCCAGCCCTGACCCCGCGCCTGCCCTCAATGGAGTGATGCCCGGATGTTGACCCTGGATTTCCTGATCACCAGCCTGATCGTCGTGCTGATTCCCGGCAGCGGCGTGATCCTGACCATTTCCACCGCCCTGGTGGCCGGCAAGCGCGCCAGCCTGTTCACCGCCATCGGCTGCACCGCCGGGATTGTCCCGCACCTGCTGGCCTCGATCCTCGGCCTGTCGGCCATCCTGCACTCCAGCGCGCTGGCCTTCCAGGGCCTGAAGTTCGCCGGCGTCGCCTACCTGCTGTACCTGGCCTACGCCACCTGGCGCGACCGCTCGGCCTTCGCCGTGGACAGCAACGCCGTCAGCCATGGCCCCGGCGCGCTGATGCTCAAGGCCTGCCTGCTGAATATCCTCAACCCCAAGCTGACCCTCTTCTTCCTGGCCTTCCTGCCCCAGTTCATCGCCCATGACGGCAGCGACCCGATCCCGCAGATGCTGCTCCTGAGCGGCGTGTTCATGGCCATGACCTTCTTCGTGTTCGTGCTCTATGGCCTGCTGGCCAACCTGTTCCGCACCGCGTTGATCGAATCGCCCCAGGTGCAGAACTGGCTGCGCCGCAGCTTTGCCGCAAGCTTCGCCGGGCTCGGCCTGAACCTGGCCTTCGCCCAGCGCTGAGCCCGGCGGCAGCCGCCTGCATGACCTTGATCGTCTACCGAGGGCAAGCCCATGAATTGCAGCGACGTACTGATCATCGGCGCCGGCCCCACCGGCCTGGTCCTGGCGCTCTGGCTGCGCCGGCAGGGGGTCAAGGTGCGGATCATCGACAAGACCCCGGGCCCGGGCACTACCTCCCGGGCCCTGGCGGTGCAGGCGCGAACCCTTGAGCTGTACCGCCAGCTGGACCTGACCCGGGCCATCGTCGAGCGCGGCCACCATGTGCCGGCGGTGAACCTCTGGGTCAAGGGCGAGCGCGCCGCCCACCTGCCGTTCAACGCCATCGGCGAAGACCTGACGCCCTCCCCCTTCCTGCAGATCTTTCCTCAGGACGAACACGAGCAACTGCTGATCGAACGCCTGGCGCTGCAGGGGGTGGAGGTCGAACGCAACACCGAGCTGCTGGCCTTCACCGACCACGGCCACCTGATCAACGCCCGCCTGCGCGGCCCCGACGGGCGCGAAGAACACTGCCAGGCCTTCTACCTGGCCGGCTGCGACGGCGCCCGCTCCACGGTGCGCAAGACCCTGGGCACCAGCTTTCCCGGCGGCACCTACCAGCAGGTGTTCTACGTCGCGGATGTGCAGGCCAGCGGCCCGAGCATCGACGGCCAGTTGCACGTGGACCTGGACGACGCCGACTTTCTCGCGGTGTTCCCCCTGGCCCAGAGCGGCCGCGCACGGCTGATCGGCACGGTGCGCGACGAGCGTGCCGAGCACCCGGAGAACCTGCGCTTCGAGGATGTCAGCCAGCGCGCCATGCGCCAGCTCAAGGTCGAGGTGGCCCAGGTCAACTGGTTCTCCACCTACAAGGTGCATCACCGGGTGGCCGAGCAGTTTCGCACCGGCCGGGTGTTCCTCCTCGGGGACGCCGCCCACGTGCACAGCCCGGCCGGCGGCCAGGGCATGAACACCGGGATCGGCGATGCCATCAACCTGGCCTGGAAACTGGCAGCGGTACTGAGCGGCAAGAGTGCCGAGCGCCTGCTGGAAACCTACGCCACCGAACGCATGGAGTTCGCCCGGCGCCTGGTGGCCACCACCGACCGGGTGTTCAGCTTCGCCACCGCCGACGGCCCGGTGGCCTACCTGGCGCGCACCCGCCTGGCGCCCCTGCTGCTGCCGAAGATCGCCGCCTTCGACAGCGCCCGGGAGTTTCTCTTCCGTACCGTGTCGCAGATCACCCTGAACTACCGCGGCATGCCCCTGAGCGCCGGCGGCGTCGGCCCGGTGCACGGCGGCGACCGCCTACCCTGGGTGCGCGATGGTGAACACGACAACTTCGACAGCCTGGAGTACCTGGGCTGGCAGGTGCATGTCTACGGCGTCACCAGTGACGCCCTGCGCGACTGGTGCACCGCGCACCAGGTGCCGTTGCGCACCTTCGACTGGCGCCCGGCCCATGCCGCCGCGGGGCTGGCGCGCAACGCCTTCTACCTGCTGCGCCCGGACACCTACGTGGCCCTGGCCGAGCGCTCGGCCGACCCGCGCGTGCTGGAGCGCTACTTCCGCGAACGGGAGATCTCCCCGCAGAGCGCCGCCCCCTCCCTCAAGCCCCGATGAAAGGCTGCTTGATCTGCCCCCAGCGCCGGGCGAACTGCTCCGGCGTGGCCGCCGCGATCCGCTTCAGGTCCCGGGGGTAATCCACACCGGGGGCCTCCTGGGGGCGCCAGGCACTGAACTGGCCATTGCTGGCCCGCAGGATGTAGCCGCTGTCCTGGCACTGCTCGCTGACCAGAAACAGCACCCCCGGCGTCACCCAGTCCGGCTTGAGTTCCGGCGGCTCCTCGCTGACGCCCCACATGCGGGTCTTGGCCACCGGCGACACCGCGTTGACCCGGATCCCGTGCTCCGCCCCTTCCTGGCCCAGGGCATTCATGATCCCGACCTGGGCCATCTTGCCCGCGCAGTAGGCCAGCAGCCCCGGCTGGGCATATTCCGGGTACAGCGCACGGTCGGAGGTGGTCAACAGCAGCCGCGGTGCGGCGGACTGCCGCAGATGGGGCCAGGCATGCCTGGCCAGCCAGATGGGCGCATACAGGTTGATCCCCAGCATGCGCTCGAGAAACCCGGCGTCGGTCTGCTCCAGCGCCTGGTAGCCAACCCAGCCGGCGTTGTGAATCAGGATATCCAGGCTGCCAAAGGCCTCCAGGGTGCGCTGCACCAGCCCCTGGCAACCGGCCTCGGTGCCCAGGTCGGCGGTGTCGGCCAGCGCCCTGGCACCGCTGGCCCGCAAGGCCTGCACCGCATCATGGGCGACACTGTCATCCGCCCCGCTGCCGCTGCCGTCACTCCCGCAATCGCTGATCACCACCTGGGCACCACGACGGGCCAGGGCCCGTGCATAACTCAAGCCCAGGCCGCGCCCGGCGCCGGTGACAATCGCCGTTCTGCCGCTGAAATCCATGCTCTTCCCTCCTGAGTGAATTCCAGGGTAACAGCATGAAAATCAGTGACTTAATACTAAATTCCAGGTTCTGTGAGAGGTTTTTGATATCAATGAATTCGCTGTGAAACCATGAGCCTTGGGGTTTACAGTCCCAAGGCCCCCAGCCAGGAAGCATCGCCATGATCGAAACGCGCCTGTTGCGCCAGTTCATCGCCGTCGCCGAAGAACTGCACTTTCACAAGGCCGCCACGCGCCTGCACATGGCCCAGCCGCCCCTGAGCCAGGCCATCGCCCGCCTGGAGGAAAAACTCGGTTTCAGCCTGCTGCGGCGCAATCGTCGAGGCGTGGCCCTGACCCCGGCCGGGGCGGATTTTCTGCACAGCGCCCGGCGCACCCTGGCTACCCTGGAACAGGGCATCGAGCAGGCGCGCCATATTGCCCAGGGCCTGGCCGGCAGCCTGCGCGTCAGTAGCCTGTCACTGGCCGGCTACCCGAGCTTGCTCGCCCGCCTGCGGGGCTTTCGCCAGGCCTTGCCCGAGGTGCGCCTGGAACTGCGGGAACTGCCTTCGGCCGAGCAACTCAAGGGCTTGCTCGGCGGCGACATCGACCTGGCGTTCATGCGTGAGCTGCCGCTGCCCGAAGGGCAGATAGCCTCGCGCCTGATCCTCGATGAGCCGATCGTCATCGCCCTGCCCCACGACCACCCCCAGGCCCAGGCGCCAGAGGTGGACCTGCGGGAGCTGGCCAACGACGACTTCGTGTTCACGCCCCAGGCCCTGGGCAGCGGCTACCACAACCAGTTGATGGCGCTGTGCAGCGCGGCCGGGTTCACCCCGAAGGTGGTCCAGGAAGTGGCCCGGGTCCAGACCCAGCTGGGCCTGGTGGGCTGCGGTTTCGGCGTGGCCCTGGTGCCCCGCTCGATGGCCGATGCGGTGCTGCAGGGCAGCGTCGCCTACCGCCCGCTGCGGGCCATGGGCACGCAGCCCGGGCCAAGCATCGGGCTGTACATGAACTGGCACCGGGACAACCCTTCGCCACAGCTGCAGCGTTTCATGGCCTTGCTCGACGCCGGGCCCGGGGCCTGAAGCGGCCGTGCAGAAGGTCTGCGCGGCCGCCACCAGGCCTTAGAAGTCGGCCTTGACCGACAGGGTGAGGTTGCGCGGGTCACCGTAGAAATTGCCGAAGCCTTCGGTGCCGATGGTGGTGTAGTAGCGCTTGTCCAGCAGGTTGTTGCCGTTCAGCGCCAGGGACCAGGTGTCGTCGATGCGGTAACCGATGCGGCCGTTCCAGATCGCATAGCCGGCCTGGCGGATGTGGTTGCCGCTGGTGGGCGAGACTCGGTAGTTGTCACTCTGGGCGTTGACCCCGGCCCCCACGGTGAAGCGCTCCAGGGCACCTCCCAGCTGATAGTCGCCCCAGACCCGCAGCAGGTGGCGCGGCACGTAGGTGGTGAACGGCAAGCCGTTGTTGGCGCTGTTGGCATCCTCCAGGGTCTTGGTCTGGGTGTAGGTGTAGCCGGCCAGCACTTGCAGGCGTTCGATCACCTCACCGCTGAGCTCCGCTTCAAAGCCCTGGGCGCGGACCTTGCCCGAGTTCAGCGAGCAGGTGCTGTCCGGGCAGGCCGGGTCGTCCTGCTGCGCGTCCTGCTGGATGGTGCGGAACAGGCTGAAGGCGCTGTTGAGGCGGCCATCGAACCACTCGCCCTTGATCCCCAGCTCGTAGCTCTTGCCCACCAGCGGCTTGAGGGAGGCGCCGTCCAGGGTCCGATAGCTGCCCTGGGGGGTGAAGATGCTGGAGTAGCTGGCGTAGGCCGTGAGGTTGTCGTTGAGGTCGTACAGCACCCCGGCGAACGGCGTGACCTCGCCGGTTTCCTTGGATCGGGCACTGCTGGGCGTGCGCGTATCGCGCCAGTAGGCCACCGAATCGTTCTGCGACTTGTACCAGCTGACCCGGCTGCCCATGACCAGGGTCAGCGGGTCGGCCAGCTTCAGGCGCACAGTGGAATACAACCCTTGCTGCTGGATCCGCAGATCAGTGGGGCCGCCCCGGGTGGAATTGCTTTCGTAGTAGCTGTCGTCGGGCTTGGGCAGGTGGTGATCGGGGTCCAGCACATTCTGCCGCTGGGGCAAGCCGGCCACGGCGTAGAAGTCGTCCTTGATCGAGCGGCTGGCGTTGGCGCCGAAGGTCAGCTCGTGCTCCTGGCCAAAGGCCTGGAAGTGCCCGTCGACATAGGCATCGAAGCCGTAGTCCACCTGGTCGTAGTCGTAGATGCTGCCCAGCATCAGGGTGCTGGAACGGCTGGCCCCCACCGGCACCGAACCGCTGGGGAAGGCGTACTCGATATCCTGGGTATTGCGGGTGTAGACCCCGGCCACCTTCAGCGCCCAGTCGTCGTTGAGTTGCTGGCGCAGGTCGGCGAAATAGGTCGCGCGCTTGCTGCGCGAGTTGTTCCAGGCGGTGTTCAGGCAGGTGGAACGGCCCAGCTTGAGGTCGCTGCCGTCGCTGTAGCGCGGCAGGCCGCCCCAGCACGGGCGCGAGTCGACGTCTTCATAGGCCATGCCCAGGCCCAGGGTGGTGGCGTCGCTGAGGTCGAAATCCAGGGCGCCGTAGTAGACCTGGTCCTTGCGCTCGCCCAGGTCGTAGAAGTACTGCCGGGTCTGCTGGGTCACCACCGCCCGGCCGCGGACGGTACCGGCATCGTTCAACGGCCCGCCGGTGTCCACCTGGGCCCGGTAGTTGTCCCAGCTGCCGGCGGACATCGTCAGTTCGGTGTGCGGCGTGGCCTGGCCGCGCTTGCGCACGAAGTTCACCGAGCCGGCAGTGCCGCCCGCGCCCTTGAGCATGCCGGCAGCGCCGCGCAGGATCTCCACCCGGTCATAGAAGGCCATGTCGCTGCTGAAGCTGTCGGCCTGTACGTAGCTGCTACCCATGTCCAGGGGCACGCCGTCGTACTGGTACTGGCCGGTCATGCGAAAGCCCCGGGAGTAGAAATACTTGCCGCCCATGGGCGAGTCGTAAAGGGTGATGCCCGGAGTCTTCTCCATCACCTGGTCAATGGTGTTGAGGTTCTGGTCATCGAGCATCTTGCGAGTGATCACGGTCACCGACTGCGGGGTTTCCTTGAGCGAGTGCTGGCCCTTGCCGATGGTGACCGCGCCGGTGGTGTAGGAACCGGAATACTCGGTGGTGGCCCCCAGCTCCTGGCCCTGCACCTGGGTGGTGCCCAGCTCCAGAGCGCCGCTGCCCTGGGGCACGGGGCGCAGCACGAAGCTGCCGTTGCTCTGTGGCTCGGCCTGCCAGCCGCTGCCGGCGAGAATCCGCGCAAAGCCTTCCTGTACCCCGTATTCACCCTTGAGCCCCGCCGAACGCAGGCCGGCGGTCTGCCGGGCATCGAAGGAAATGGCCGCGCCGGCAGCGCTGGCGTAACGGCTCAGCACCTCGGTCAGGTCACCGGCGGCAATATCGAAGCGGCGCACCGCGGTCTGTTCGCTGGCCGCCACTGCGGTCAACGGCAGCAGTGCCGCACCGTAGACCGCCAGTGCGCCCCAAAGCCCGACCTTGATCGCCTGGGCCAACTTCGACTTGTGAACATCAGACATGCTTTGCCTTCCCCGCTAACGAAAATGAATCCACTGGGGGATAAGCCGGACCAGGAGGGGCAAACATGCAAAGACCCTTGAATTTTTTTTCGCCCCGCGGATTCAACCCACGCGGCTATCGGAAACCCGTACCCAGTAGCGGGTGTAGCGCTTGATCTGCAGGGAGAAACCGCTTTCCAGCGCCGCCAGGGCGCGGTCGGTGTCATCGATGGGGAAGGCCCCGGAGATCTTCAGCCCGGCAATCTGCGGATCGCACTGCACAACCCCGCGGCGGTAGCGCGACAGGTCGGCCAGCAATTCCCCCAGGGGCAGGTCGATGGCGATGATGCTGCCCTGGCGCCAGGCACCCACCGCGGCATCGTTGGGCCGCAGCGCGGCAAAGCCCCCGGCGCTGAACGCCAGTTGCTGGCCGGCCTCGACCCGACGCGGCGCAAGGCCTGCGCCCAGGCTGACCTGCACCGCGTGCTCCAGCACCGCCACCTGCTCCTCACGCTCATCGCTGCGCAGCACGAAGCGAGTGCCCAGGGCCAGCACCTCGGCGTCCCGGGTGAAGACCCGGAACGGCCGCTGCAAGGGATCGGCAGCGGTGCTGACCAGCATCTCGCCCCACAACAGCTGCACCTTGCGTTGCTGGCTGTCGAACTGCACGTTGATCGAGGTGTTGGTATTGAGCAGCAGCGAAGTGCCGTCCGCCAGGCGCACTTGCCGGCGCTCGCCGATCCGGGTCCGGTAGTCCGCCAGCAGTTGCTGGGCGCTGTCGCTGCGCCAGCCCAGCCAGCCCAGGGAACCGGCCGAGGCCAGCACCACCAGGTTGCGCATCAGCTCGCGGCGCGAGCGCCCTGCCCCGCGCAAGGTGGAACCGGCCAGGCCGCCGGGCAGCGCCGACATCTGCTCGCCCAGTTGCTGCATGCGTTCCCACGCCTGGCGGTGCAAGGGGTCGGCGGCCAGCCATTCGCGCCAGGCGGCCTGCTCCTGCTCGCTGGCGCTGCCGGAGCGCAATTGCGCGTACCAGCGTGCCGCGCCGCTGATGGCCTGGCGCTCGCCGACGCTCAGTTGCAGGCCGGCGAAACTCATGACAGCTGCATCCGCATCTGCATCAGGCAGCAATGCTCCATGGCCTTGGCCATGTAGTTGCTCACGCTGCGCACGGAAATCTGCAGGCGCTCGGCGATCTGCTCGTAGGTCAGGCCGTCGCACTGGGACAGCAGGAAAGCCTGTTTCACCTTGGGCCCCAGGCCATCCAGCAGCCGGTCGATTTCCATCAGTGCCTGGAACAGCACGCTCTGCTCCTCCGGCGACGGGTGCTCGCCCTCGGGCACCAGCGCCAGGGCTTCGAGGTAGGCCTGCTCCAGGGAACGCCGGCGAAACAGATCGATCAGCAGGCCCCGGGCAATGCGCGACAGGTAGGGCCGCGGCTCACGGATCTCCACTGCGTTGCGCGCCTTGAGCACCCGCACGAAGGTGTCCTGGGCCAGGTCGGCGGCATCGAAGGCGTTGCCCAGGCGCTGGCGCAACCAGCCCTGCAGCCAGCCATGGTGATGGGTGTAGAGGTCGGTGACGGCACAGCGCAGGGATAAGTCGTCGGCGGGCATGACAGTAAGGATTCATATTTGATAATGAATCGCATTGTCATGTAGAGGCGGAAGTCTTGGCAATAGCCACGAACGCCGGGCGACGTTCGTGGCAGTACTGCGGGGCCTAATCAGATCCCGGCCAGGGCCAGGTCCATGGCGAAGTAGGTGAAGATCAGATCGGCGCCGGCGCGCTTGATCGAACCCAGGGTTTCGCGCACCACTCGCTGCTCGTCGATGGCGCCGGCCTGGGCGCCGAACTTGATCATCGCGTACTCGCCGCTGACCTGGTACGCCGCCACCGGCAGGCGCGAAGCCTCGCGGATGTCGCGGATGATGTCCAGGTAGGCCCCGGCGGGCTTGACCATCAGCGAGTCGGCGCCTTCCTGCTCGTCCAGCAAGGACTCGCGCACCGCTTCGCGGCGGTTCATCGGGTTCATCTGGTAGCTCTTGCGATCGCCCTTGAGCGCGCTGCCGCCGGCTTCACGGAACGGGCCATAGAGCGCCGAGGCGAACTTGGTGGAATAGGCCATGATCGGCGTCTGGGTGAAGCCGGCGGCGTCCAGGGCGCGGCGGATGGCCTGGACCTGACCGTCCATGGCCGCCGACGGCGCGATCACATCGGCGCCGGCACGGGCCGCGGCCACCGCCTGCTTGCCGAGGTTGAGCAGGGTCTGGTCGTTGTCCACTTCATGGCCGTGCATCACGCCACAGTGGCCGTGATCGGTGTATTCGCAGAAGCAGGTGTCGGACATCACGATCATCTCCGGCACCGCATCCTTGGCGATGCGCGACATGCGCGACACCAGGCCGTTTTCCTTCCAGGTATCGCTGCCGTCGCAGTCCAGGTGGTGGGAGACGCCGAAGGTCATCACCGACTTGATCCCGGCGCGGGCGTAGCGCTCGATCTCGCCGGCCAACCTGGATTCGGGAATGCGCATCACCCCGGGCATGCTCTTGATCGGCACGAAATCGTCGATTTCTTCCTCGACGAAAATCGGCAGCACCAGGTCGTTGAGGGTGAATTCGGTTTCCTGGAACAGGCTGCGCAGTTGTTCGGAGCGACGCAGGCGACGCGGACGGGCTTCTGGGAACTGGCTGGACATGATTTTTCCTAAGGCTGAGCGCGAAACAACACGAGCTATGGCGAAAAAAGGCTGAAAGCTTATGCCCGCAGCCGCCCCGGTACAAACCCGCACGGCTCAAGAGAGTCTTGCCCAAGCCGTAACAATGCCCTTGAGGCCCCGCGATCCAAGGGGTATCGGTCACTCGACGCGGCCAGCCTGCGACCATCTGACGCAACAGCGGCAGCCGCCATTGAAAAACCTGCGTGCGACAAATCCGGCGGTTGGCCGCTTGCAGCAGCTCCTGGCTCCCGCACGGGTGTGCACACTACGGCGGCTCGCTGCCCTGCAAATTGAGGGTGTAGTCCTTCAGAGGCGTTTTGAAGTAGGCCATGCCGGTATCGTCAACCTTTCCCCTGAGCACGATCTTCTTGATCCTGTCGGCAATTTCATCGGCAGCGTTTTCGGACTGAATCGTCGCTTCGATGCACTCGCCAGGCCGGTAACCCACAGTTCGAACGATCAGATTGAGATCGACGTAATGGTCAGCCTCGCGGCCCACCACGCGACGATTTTCCGGGCCCTGGGTCCAATATATCTCCACGACTTTGCCGGCTGATGGCTTGACCGGCAGGTTGCACGTGGCATTCACCGCCACGCCGTTGTCCCCTGGCGTGGCCGCCACGCTGGCGGATGCCGCGGATTCGCTCCCCGGTGTATTACCAGGCAAGGTTGCCGGGCCGGGCGGTTGTTTGACCGCCGTGGTTTGTGCAATGCAAAGCAGTGGATCAAGCGCCAGCAAACCCAGCAGGCCTGCCCGCAGCATCCCGCCCTTACAGGAAACAACCTGGGCCCAGGCGCACAGGAGCCGTGCCGGCTTGTGCGTGGCGGTGCCTGCAAAATCGCCAGGCGCCAGCGCGCTCATGGATGCCTCGGTCCAGTGGGCGAAGGTGTATTCCCGCACGCTTGCTCACTGGTTTGGAGAAGCCGCAGGTGTCCCTCAATGCAGGTTCGCACCGTGCCGCCGATCCAGATTTCGTCGCCGATCTGTTCCACGTCAATCCGCCCTGCCCGCCCCATACTCAGGCCCTGGCTGACCCGGTAGCGAGCCGGTGCCAGCCCCGCGCCCAGCAACCACTGGGCGATGCCGGCATTGAGGCTGCCGGTGGCCGGGTCTTCGGGCATGCCATCACCGGCGATAAAGGCCCGTACCTCGAACTGCGCGTCGCTGTCATCACGCTCGGGGTCACAGGGCGCGATCACCCCGACCGCCAGACCGATCAGCGCCGGGTAGTCCGGTTGCAGGTCCAGCACCTGCTGGCGTTCGCCGAGCATCACCGCCAGCCAGCCGGCGCCGTTGTCGACCCACTGCGCCTGCACGATGTCCCCGGGCGTAAGGCGCAGGCCACGGCGCACCTGCTCCAGCACCTGGGGCTCCACCGGGCCGGCCTTGAGCAGCGGCGGCGCGAGAAAGGCCAACTGATCGCCCTGGCGGCGGATGCGCACCAGGCCCACTTCGCACTCCTGGATGATCTCCTCGCCCCGGGGCACGCCGCCGGCTTCGAGCCAGGCGTGGCAACTGCCCAGGGTCGGGTGACCGGCGAAGGGCAATTCCTGGGTGGTGGTGAAGATCCGCAGGCGGTAGTCGGCCCGGGGATCGCGGGGCTGGAGCAGAAAGGTGGTTTCGCTGAGGTTGGTCCAGTTGGCGAAGGTGGCCATGCGCTCGGTGCTGAGCTCGTCGGCGTTGAATACCACGGCCAAGGGGTTGCCTTTGAGGGGAGTCGAGCTGAAGACATCGACTTGCTTGAAACTTAAGGGGGGCATGCAAAAATTCCTGTTTCTTAATAAGGCCCAGCGTTATGAGGCACAACGTTGGCTGTAGCCGCTGCCGAGCCAGGGCGAGGCTGCGAAAGAGCGGGCTGCGTTCGGTACCCAGGCCCTGACTGGGCGCCCCCAGACACACCCCTGGCATTCTTGGGATCGCCGCCACCGCTGCGCGCTCGTGCACAGCCTGCGGCAGCGGCTAAAGGGCGTGCGTGCGTCAAGAAACCTTGGGAATCTCCAACCCGCGGATCACCGCCGGGCGCGCCACGAATTTGGCCAGCACTCGCTTGACCTCGGGGAAGTTGTCGATGCCCACCAATTCACCCGCCTCATAGAACCCGATCAGATTGCGAATCCACGGAAAGGTCGCGATATCGGCAATGGTATAGCGCTCGCCCATGATCCACTCGCGCCCCCCCAGGTGCTTGTCCAGCACCCCCAGCAGACGCTTGGCCTCGTTCACGTAGCGCTCCAGCGGCCGCTTGTCCTCGTACTCCCTGCCGGCAAACTTGTTGAAGAACCCCACCTGCCCGAACATCGGGCCGATGCCGCCCATCTGGAACATCAGCCACTGGATGGTTTCATAACGCGCCGCCGACTCCTGGGCCAGCAGTTGCCCGCTCTTGTCCGCCAGGTAGATCAGGATCGCCCCCGACTCGAACAGCGCCAGCGGCTGGTCCCCCGGGCCGTGGGGGTCGAGAATCGCCGGGATCTTGTTGTTCGGGCTGACACTGAGGAACTCCGGGGTCATCTGGTCCTGGGTCTCGAAGCTGACCCGATGCGCCTCGTAGGGCAGGCCGATCTCTTCGAGCATGATCGAGACCTTGACCCCGTTGGGGGTCGGCAAGGAATACAACTGAATCCACTCAGGGAATTGCGCAGGCCATTTCTGGGTGACGGCAAAGGCGGAAAGATCGCTCATGACAGGCTTCCAGTCTCAATCAAAGGGGGGTGGCGCCACGGATGGGCAACGGCGGGGAATTATCCGCCGGGTTTTCTTAAATCGGCAACATGCAGTGCTTAAGCTGCCTGCAATCGAACCAAAAGCCGCTCAGGGACTCATAAGCCACGGCCCGATCAGGCCATGAGCAACGACAGGGAACACGGGTTTGTCAGCCTCACGCATCGCACTTGAAGAATGACCGCACCATGAACCTGCCCCGCCGCCTTGCCCGCCACTTCAAGCACCGCCTCTACCTGCCGTTGCCGGCCCTGTTGCTGGGCGGCGCCCTGTGCCTGTCCCTGGAATCCAGCGCCAGCCGCGCGCAACCGGTGGACGGCACCCAGACCCTGGTGTTCCTGCGCCACGCGGAAAAGCCCGCCGGCGGCCTCGGGCAGCTCAACTGCCAGGGCCTGAACCGGGCCATCGACCTGGCCTCGCTGCTGCCGGAGAAATTCGGCAAGGCGCAGTACGTGTTCGCCGCCAACCCCACGCGCAACGTCGAGGAAGGCGAGCTGGACAACTCCTACAGCTATATCCGCCCGCTGATGACCATCAGCCCCAGCGCCATCAAGCTCGGCCTGCCGGTGAACATCGACTTTGCCGCCAATGACACCAGCGACCTGGCGGACGAGCTGCTGCATGACCGCTACCACAACTCGATCATCTACACCGCCTGGTCCCACGGCTACCTGCCGGAGCTGATCAACAAGGTCGCCGAAGAAGCCGTGGGCGAACAGCAGCCGATCACCGAAGACTGGGCCTCCAGCGACTTCGACTCGCTGTACGTGCTGACCCTGACCTGGCGCAACGGCAAGGCCAGCCTGCACAGCCAGAGCTACAAACAGGGCCTGGACGGCGGCGAGCAGGATTGCCCGAGCTGATCAGCCCAGGGCGTCGAGCAACCGGTACCAGGCAATCCCCGCCCCCAGGTAGAGGCGTTGCAGGCCGTGCAGCGGAATCGGCCGCAACGGCGTGACCGGGAAAGGAAAACCCTGCCCCGCTCCCGTCAGCCGCGCCGCCAGGTGCCTGCCCAGCAGGGTCGACAAGGCAATGCCGCGCCCGTTGTAGCCCAGCAGGATCGACAGCCCCGGCGCCGGCTCGTGCAACTGCGGCAGAAAACTCGGGGTCAGGGCCACGCGCCCGCTCCAGCGATACTCGATGGGGACGCCCGCCAATTGCGGAAACAGGTTCAGCAACGAACGCTCCAGGTGGTTCCAGTCGGCATCCCGGCGCGGCTCGGAAAACGGCCCGCGCCCACCCAGCAGCAGGCGCCCCTGGGCGTCCTGCTTGAAATACAGCAGCAGGCGCCGGGCATCGGAACACACCTCGCCGCCCGGCAGGATGCTCTGGCGCAGCTCGGCAGGCAGCGGCCGGGTGGCGATGATGAAACTGTTGGCGGCGATCACCGTCTGGCGCAACCCCGGCCACAAGTCGTCGGTGTAGCCATTGGTCGCCAGCAGTACCTTCGAGGCACGCACCCGAGCGCCGCGGTCGGTCTCCAGGGTCCAGCGCCCGCCATCGCGCTGCAGCTTCCGGACCCGGCTCTGGCCGTGAATGCTCACCCCCAGCCCCATCGCCACCCGGGCCAGGCCCCGGGCGTAGTTCAGCGGGTGCAGGCTGCCGGCCCGCGGGTCGACCCAGCCGCCCAGGTATTGCGAACTGCCGATGCGCTGGCTCACGGCGGCCTTGTCCAGCAACTCCACGGCCACGCCGCGCTGGCGCCACTGCTCGGCGCGCTGCTCCAGGGTGTGCATCGCCGCGCCGGAAAACGCCGGCTGGATCCAGCCCTTGCGGGTGGCGTCGCAGCGAATGCCGTGTTCCTTGATCAGCTCGAACACTTCATCGGCCGCGCCACCCACGGCATCGACCAGCGCCTCGCCCTGTACCGGGCCGAACTTGGCCAGCAGTTGCTCGGGGTCGAACTTGAGCCCGGGGATCACCTGCCCACCGTTGCGCCCGGAGGCGCCCCAGCCGGGCTCGCCGGCATCCAGCACACAGACGCTGGCACCGCTCTGGGCCAGGCGCAGGGCGCTCACCAACCCGGTGTAGCCGGCGCCGACAATCGCCACATCGACCTCCCGGTCCCCGGCCAGTGCCGGGGTGTGCTCGGCCGGCATGGCCGTGGCCGCCCACAGCGAGGGCGGCATGCGCAGGGGCTCGGATGCGCTCATGCCTGCACCTCCGCGCCCTGGTTGAGCAAGCGCCGCAGGAAGTCCTGGGTGCGCGGGTGGCTCGGGGTACTGAGCACGGTTCGGGCCGGGCCGGCCTCGACGATGCGCCCGCTGTGGAGGAAGCACACCTGGTCTGCCACGTCCTGGGCAAAGCCCATTTCATGGGTGACCACGATCATGGTCATGCCCTCGTCGGCCAGCTTGCGCATCACCGCCAGCACCTCACCCACCAGTTCCGGGTCCAGCGCCGAAGTCGGTTCGTCGAAGAGAATCGCCTCCGGGTCCATGGCCAGCGCCCGGGCAATGGCTACCCGTTGCTGCTGGCCGCCGGAGAGCTCGTCCGGGTAGGCGTGCATGCGATGGGCCAGGCCGACCTTTTCCAGCAGCGCCTCGGCCCGCAGGCGTGCTTGCCGGGGGTCCTGTTTCTTGACGTAGATCGGCCCCTCGGTGACGTTCTGCAAGGCCGTGCGATGGGGAAACAGGTTGAAGCGCTGGAACACCATGGCCACCCGGGTACGCAGTTCATGGATGCTCTTGGCCTGCCGGTCGACCCGCGCCCCGCTCACCAGGATGTCGCCCTGCTCGTAGCTTTCCAGGCCATTGATGCAGCGCAGCAGGGTCGACTTGCCGGACCCGGAAGGCCCGATCAGGCACACCACTTCACCGCTGTGCACCTGTAGGTCGATGCCTTCGAGCACCGCCACGTTGCCAAAGCTCTTGTGTACGCCCTTGATCTGGATCATGGCTTTCTCCGGGTGCTGATGCGCGCCTCCAGGCGGCGCAGGGCAAAGGACAGCGGCAGGCTCAGGGCCAGGTAGAGCAAGGCCACCAAGGTGTAGACGGTCATGTTCTCGAAGGTCGAGGAAGCGATCAGCTGCCCGGCCCGGGTCATTTCGGCCACGGTGATGGTGGACACCAGGGACGAGTCCTTGAGCATCATCACCAGGGTGTTGCCATAGGGCGGCAAGGCGATGCGCAGGGCCTGGGGCAGCACCACCCGGCGCATGATCATCGGCCCGCGCATGCCGATGGATTCGGCGGCCTCGATCTGCCCCTGGTGGATGGCCTGGATACCGGCGCGGAAGTTTTCCGCCTGGTACGCCGAGTAGGCGATGCCCAGGCCGATCACCCCGGCCTGCATGGCGGTGAGCTGGATGCCGAAATCCGGCAGCACGAAGTAGATGTAAAACAGCTGGACGATGATCGGCAGCCCGCGAATGACGTTGACCACGCCGATGGCGAACAACGCCACCGAGCGCACCTTGGACACCATCATCAAGGCAAAGACCAGGCCGATCAGCGAGCTGAGCACGAAGGAGCCAACGGTGACCTGCAGGGTGACCACTGCGCCTTTCAACAGAATGGGCAGGAAGTCCAGAGCGTTCTGGAGAAACATGGAGAGACCCGTTTAATCAGCAGGAAAGGGACCCGGGCCAGGCGCCGGGCCGCGACTGGATCAGTTGAGCTTCCAGTGCTCGATGATGCGCTCCAGGGTGCCGTCGGCCTTGATCGCGGCGATCCCGCGATTGACCTCGGCCAGGGTCTGGGCATCGCCCTTGCGCACGATCAGGCAGACATCGCCCATGACCACCGGCTGGTAGCCCTTGACCAGCCGCACCTTGTTCTGGGTGCCCTGGGCCAGTTGGTAGGCGAGGATCGGCCGGTCGGCGAAACCGGCCTTGATCCGCCCCAGGGCCAGGTCGCGCATCAGATCGGGAATCGAGTCGTAGCCGCGCACTTCCTTGAAGATCCCGCGCTTGTTCAACTCGTCGATAAACACCGTGCCGACCTGGGCGCCGACGGTTTCCCCGGCCAGGTCCTCCATGCGGCGGTAGTCGCTGGCGTCGTCGGCCTTGACGATCAGGCCCTCGCCGTAGCTGAACACCGGGTCGGAGTACTGCACCACTTTCTCGCGCACCGGGGTGCGCAGCATGGCAGCGGAAATGATGTCGATCTTGTTCGAGGTCAGAGAGGGGATCAGTGCGGCGAAGGTGGTCTGCTGGATGTCCACGGCGAAACCGCCGGCCTTGCCCACGGCCCGGGCGGCATCGATCATCATGCCCTCGATGCTCTGGCTCTTGACGTCAAGGAAGGTGAAGGGAATACCGGTGGCGGTGGCCCCGACCTTGTACAGCGGCTCGGCCTGGGCCGACGCCGAAAGGCCCAGGCCAAGGGCGCAACAGAATGCGAAAACAGCGGGTGCAAGGACGCGAGTGCGGGTGTGCATGGCGAATCTCCCATTGGACGGTTTTATTGTTTGAAGTCCGTGATGGATAGCCTCTGGTGTGGAAGGCAGGAGGCATGAACCCGACTATAAACAATTTACAAAAATCGTAAAGAGATTTATAAATATCGAATATCGATATTCAAAACACAAAATAACCTGAAAGGACTGGTCATGAGCGATAACAACAACTCCCTTTTCAACCAGTCACTGGAGAAGGGCCTGGCGGTGCTGCGGGCCTTCAACGCCGCGCAACGGACCATGAACCTGGCGGAAATCGCCACGGCCGCCGACATCAACAAAAGCTCGGCGCAGCGCATGATCCACACCCTGGAACAGCTGGGCTACGTGCGTAAGCACCCGCAGACCAAGCGCTTCCAGCTGACCCCGCGGGTGATGGAGATCGGCTACAACTACCTGGCAGCCGACACCCTGGTGGACGTGGCCAACCCCTTCCTCGCCGAGCTGGCCCAGGTCACCGGGGAAACCACCAACCTCACCGAGCCCGATGGCCTGGACATGGTCTATGTAGCGCGCTTCGTGGCGCCCAAGTTCATCCCCATCCACATGCCCATCGGCAGTCGTATCCCGATGTACTGCACCGGCTCGGGCCGCGCCTACCTCAGCGCCCTGCCCGCCGCCGAGGCCACCCAGATTCTCGAAGCCAGCGAGCGCAAGGCCCACACCCGGCACACCCTGACCGAACTGGCGGACATCCAGCGCGAGATCGACGCCACCCAGCGTCGCGGCTACGCCCTGAACCCGGAAGAGCTGTTCCTGGGGGACATGAGCATTGCCGCGCCGATCCTCGGCAGCCAGGGCCTGCCGGTGGCCGCGGTGCACGTGGTGGTGCCCAGCAGCCGCTGGACCCTGGAAGAAGCCGAACGCAAACTCGCGCCCTCGGTGATCGAATGCGCCCGGGCCATCCGCACCTCGATTCGCACCCTCTGAAAATCGCTCCCCGCTGCCGCTCGGCAGCGGCTACAGGGCCAGTGCCGATCAGGGATTTGTGTAGCCGCTGCCGCAGGCTCGGGCCGCGTTCGGACGAACGGCCCGTAGGGACGCGACGCTCTCAAGGCCGACAGAGTTCCGACGGGGGATCGCCAGGCAAGGCCCTGCGGGCCTTTGCGCAGCCTCGCTGACGCTCGGCAGCGGCTACAGGGCCAGTGCCGATCCAAGATTGGTGTAGCCGCTGCCGCAGGCTCGGGCCGCGTTCGGACGAACGGCCCGTAGGGACGCGGCGTTCTCAAGGCCGATGAGCTCCCGACGGGGGATCGCCAGGCAAGGCCGGACGAGATCGGTTCGCAGCGCGCCGGCGCCAGCGGCTACAATTCGCGCTTATTGTCTTCGTGCGGAATACCTTTCATGTCCAACCTCGCCTCCACCCAGCCCAACCGCGGCTGGGCGTTCTGGTGCAAACCCCTGCTGTTCCTGCTGGTCGCCGCCATCGGCCTGTATTACGTGAAGTGGTCGCCCTACTACCTCAAGGCCTTTGTCGCCGCCGACAGCCACAGCATCGGCGCCTCGATCCTCAACGATCAGCAGAGCTCGCCCTGGAGCGCCGCCCTGGCCTATTCCCAGGTGTACTTCCTGGCCATCTGGAAGGCTGCGGTGCTGGCGGTGATCCTGGGTTCCCTGCTGCAGGTGCTGATTCCCCGGGATTGGCTGCTGCGCCTGTTCGGCCGTGCCGGCTTCGGCTCGACCCTGCGCGGCGGGCTGTTCGCCCTTCCGGGCATGATGTGTTCCTGCTGCGCCGCGCCGGTGGCTGCTGGCCTGCGCCGGCAGAAGGTTTCGGTGGGTGCGGCCCTGGCGTTCTGGATCGCCAACCCGGTGCTCAACCCGGCCACCCTGGTGTTCATGGGCTTTGTCCTGGGCTGGGGCTTTTCCGCCCTGCGCTTGGTGGCGGGCATTGTCCTGGTGTTAGGCGTGTCCTTGGTGGCCCAGCGTGTCGCCGGCCCCGAGCAACTGCCCGAAGCCGCGGTGGATGCGGTGGTGGAAGCCAGCACGGTGAACGACCAGCCGTTCCTCAGCCGCTGGGGCAAAACCCTGTGGCAACTGTTCTGGAGCACCATTCCGATCTACGTGCTGGCGGTACTGGTGCTGGGCGCGGCGCGGGTCTGGCTGTTTCCGCATATCGACGGTGCCATGGGTGACAGCCTGTGGTGGCTGGTGCCGCTGGCGATCGCCGGGACCCTGTTCGTGATCCCCACGGCGGCAGAGATTCCCATCGTCCAGACCATGATGACCCTGGGCCTGGGCACCGGGCCTGCGGTGGCCCTGCTGATGACCCTGCCGAGCATCAGCCTGCCGTCGCTGCTGATGCTGCGCAAGGATTTCGATGCCCGGGTGCTGGTGACCGTGGCCGTGCTGACCATGCTGGTGGGGATTGTCTGCGGGTTGATTGGTGCGGCGTTGTTGTAGAGCCCTGGTGGTCGAAGCTTATAAGTGACTCACATTGACACCCTTGAATCATGCAACTAAATTTAGTCGCAAAAAAAAGAGGATGCTGTGTCCAAGAACGATAAGCTTCTCGCCAAGTTACTCAACGACCGAGGGACCTTTTCCTGGCAGGAACTGGTCACTCTCCTAAAGCGCCTGGGCTACACACCGTTGGAGGGCTCGGGCAGCCGGGTAAAATTCGACAATGGTGATCCAGGCGCAATGATCAACCTGCACAAACCGCACCCCGGTAATGAGCTGAAGGCCTACATACGCCGCCAAGTGATCGAGCAACTGAAATCGGGAGGTCTCATACCGTGAACAACCTACTGCAGCACAAGGGCTATTACGGCTCTATCGAGGTCAGTACCGAGGACAATTGCCTCTTTGGCAAACTTCAGTTCATAAGGGCCTTGGTTAGCTATGAGGGGCAGACCGTGGCTGAACTCGAAGCGGCCTTCAAAGAGGCAGTAGACGACTATCTGGATACCTGTGAGCAATCGGGTACAGCACCCGAAATCCCTTGCAAAGGCTCGTTCAACGTTCGGGTAGGCCACGATCTTCATCTAGCGGCTGCCGTGGCCGCCACCCGGCAGAATGTATCGTTGAACGATCTGACTCGTCAGGCCCTGAATGAATACCTGCAACATCACGGCTGATTGGTGTCTCGTGGAGGCCAAGGCACTCATAAAATGCTGGCCTCCAATGGAAATTTCCACAGGCCCCGCCGCATCGTCTTGAAACACATTGGTCAGGGAATGCCGCTCCCGAAACCAGAGTTTTCGCTTTGTTTTGTAAGGCTTGTCCGAGAGAATCGCCAACGCCTTTGAGCGGCTTGTGCCCTTGGTGTTCGTCAGGCAGTCTCCCCCGGTCGCTGCACAATCAGCGACTCGGATGTGGAAGTCCGGAAGGGTCATAGGTACAACGCTTCAACGCGCCTGCCGACGCTTTGCGCCTGCGGATACGTGTTATGGCGGCCATGCGTGGGGCACCTTCGGGTGCGCCGGGTTTTGGGTACCAAAAGACTCCCCGGTCTTCCACACCCACGCACGGCTGCCACCCTCTCGTGTGGAAGCGAGACCGGCGGCTCTACTTAACCTTAGAGTCGTAGGTACCCCAATGAAAAAGCTCGTCCCCGATCCACCCCGCCCACTGCGCGACCCCGAACTGGATCGCGCCAACGCCAACCTGCTCAGCGCACTGAAACCTACCCAGGCACGCCCGTTCGGCCTGCGCGATGCCCTGGGCAATACCCTGTTCAGCGTGCAAGCCGGAGTCAACGCCGAAGAGGCCTTGAGGCACGTCGCCCTGCTGCTCAAGTGCGCCGAGGAGGTGTCCGATGAAATCACCGAGCGCGCCAGCGGCATCGAACGCGGCCTGATCTGGTCCATGGTGCATTCCGTGGAAATGGCCCGGGCCGTGGTCGAGGCCTTGCTCGACCGTCCACGCCCTGCCGGCTGACGCCCGCGCACACCGCGCGCTCAGGTGCTGCGAGCGCGCGGATTATTGAGCGCTAGCGCGATGGCGGCTGGCGCTGGCGCAGGTAATCGAGCACGGCGCCGTGCTCGCCGCTGAACTCGATCCGCGCGCCCTTGCTCTCGCGCTGGAAGGCGTACATCGGGTCGTAGTATTCACCCAGCAAGCCTTCGATCCAGGCCCGGTGCCGTTCCACGTCGCCGCTGCGGGCCTGTTCCGCCAGCGCGGCTTCCATCAGCAGGAACAGGCGCTGGTGACGCTCGCCACCGAGGCGCTTGTGGATCTTGTTCAGGCTTTCCAGCAGGCGCTCGGCGAACAGCGCGAAGCCCTGTTCGCCATGCACCGCCACAAACTCGGCGCAGAGGTTGACCACGTAGTCGTCGAGGATCCTTTGCACCCGGTTGGCCAGGCTGTCCTCCAGCCAGACCATGGGCAAGCCCTGCATGCTCTGGTACAGCGGCAGCGGCAAGGCGCAGCTGCCGATCATGCGGTTTTCGTCTTCCAGGACAAAGCTCTGCACGCCGCGCTCACGCTTTTTCAGCAGGTCCACCGCCAGGCGGTTTTCGAAGTCGATGTTGCTTGGCTGTCCGGTGGCGCGGCGGCCGAAGCTGGAGCCGCGGTGGTTGGCGTGGCCTTCCAGGTCCAGGGCGTTGTCCAGCTGGCCCAGCACTTGGGTCTTTCCGGTGCCGGTCATGCCCCCCAGCAGGACGAAATCGCACTGCTGCAGGGCCTGTTCGGTGGTGTCCAGAAGGAAGGTACGCATGGCCTTGTAGCCGCCGCCAACCCGCGGGTAGTCAATGCCCGCTTCGTCCTTGAGCCATTGCTGGACGATCTGCGAGCGCAGGCCGCCACGGAAGCAGTACAGCAGGCCGTCGGGATGGGCCCGGGCAAAATCCGCCCAGGCCTGGATGCGCTGCTCCTTGATCGCGCCGGACACCAGTTGATGCCCGAGCACGATGGCCGCCTGCTGGCCCTGCTGCTTGTAGCAGGTGCCGACCCGTTGGCGTTCCTGGTCGGTCATCAGGGGCAGGTTGAGCACCCCGGGAAAGGCGCCCTTGGTGAATTCGATCGGCGCGCGGGTGTCCATCATCGGCCGGTCGTTGAGGAAGATCTCGCGGTAGTCGGTGCAGTCCAGAGACATCAGAACACCTCGACCGCGTGGCTCTGTCGCTCTACCAGCTCGCCAATCGGCGCCAGCTCCAGGCCCAGTTCCGCCGCCAGGGCCAGGAACTCGGCATTGCCTTGCGGGGTTACCGCCACCAGCAGCCCGCCACTGGTCTGCGGGTCGCAAAGCACGCGCTTGTGCAGTTCCTGCACCCGCCCGACCTTGTCGGCGTAGCTGCTGTAGTTGCGCAAGGTGCCACCGGGCACGCAGCCCTGGTCCAGGTAGTATTCGACCCCCGGCAGGCGCGGTACGCGGTCGTAGTGAATGCGCGCGGTCAGGCCACTGCCGTCGGCCATTTCCACCAGGTGCCCGAGCAGTCCGAAACCGGTGACGTCGGTCATCGCGGTCACCCCTTCGAGCTTGCCGAAACGGCTGCCGGGCTTGTTCAGGGTGCACATCCAGTCCCGGGCCAGGCCGATGTCGGCGCTGCGCAGCTTGCCCTTTTTCTCGGCGGTGGTGAGCACGCCGATCCCCAGGGGCTTGGTCAGGTACAGCAGGCAACCGGCGGTGGCGGTGTCGTTGCGCTTCATGAAGCGCTTTTCCACCAGCCCGGTGACCGCCAGGCCGAAGATCGGCTCCGGCGCGTCGATTGAGTGGCCGCCCGCCAGGGGAATGCCTGCCGCGTCGCACACCGCGCGGCCGCCGCGGATCACCTCACGGGCGATTTCCGGGGCCAGCACGTTCACCGGCCAGCCGAGAATGGCAATCGCCATCAGCGGGTCGCCGCCCATGGCGTAGATGTCGCTGATGGCGTTGGTGGCGGCGATGCGGCCGAAGTCGAAGGGGTCGTCGACGATGGGCATGAAGAAGTCGGTGGTGGAGACCACGCCGCGCTCTTCATCGATGGCGTACACCGCCGCGTCATCGCGCGAGGCATTGCCGACCCAGAGCTTGGGGTCGAGGTTCTGCGCCCCGCTGCCGGCCAGGATCACCTCCAGTACCTGGGGGGAAATCTTGCAGCCGCAACCGGCTCCGTGGCTGTACTGGGTCAGGCGAATCGGCTCGCTCATGGGGCACCTCGTCAAGTCTGGGACGGGGATTCTAGCAGAGCCCTCAGGCACTTGGCCGCGGCGTGCCCTGATGGAACAGCATCTGCCAGCGCCCCTCCTGGCAGCGCCACAGCGAGCTGCGCCAGGCACTGCTGGCCGCCCGCCCGGGCGCTGCGGCGTTATGGCACAGGTAGGTGACCTGGGCCAGGTCGGCCCCCAGGCACTGCACGGCGAACTCGCTGATGCGCCGTTCGATGAACACCTGCTGCGGCAGGCTGGCCAGCACCTGGGCCTTGTCCCAGCGCCCGCCGCTGACGCCGAATTCAAGAAAGTCATCGGCCAGCAAGGCCTCCAGCGCCTGGCGATCGGTACGCACTTCGGCCTGTTGCAACTGGCGTTCAAGCATCAGCAGGTGGTCGGACAGCTCCATGGTCACTCCCGAGGTGGTGGCGGGTAAGTGGCGCACTCTAGCATTGCGCGCCTGCACCAGCGCCGGGCCTGGGGGGCGGGCATTGCCCAGGCCTGCAGCGCCCGGCCCTCCCCGCCATCGGCACGCACCCCGCCCCAAGCGCCAATCCCGCGGCCATTCACGCCTTTGTCGCAAGCCGCTGTTTCAAGTTGGTACGCCATATGCAAACGTTTGCGAGTTGTAATTTTGTGGGTGTTCGCCGCCTTCTTTCGAAGTGTCGAGCACAAGGGACTTCACACTGCAAGAACAGGGACTTTCCATGCTCAACCCTCTGCGACGCCATGCGTCCTGCCGTACCCTGGCTGTTTCGTTGTGGCTGGCCGGCGTTACGGGTCTACCCAGCGCCTTCGCCCAGCCCCCCGCCGCCCCGGCGGACGACTCGGCCCAGGGCGAAAGCCTGAGCGCCGATGTGCAACCGGCCAAACAGGGCGCCTACCTCTCCGACTGGTACAACCAGGACCTGATGCTCATCGGCAGCAAGGACATCAGCTTCGGCCCGCGCCCGGCAGACGACATCTACCTGGAATACGAATACTTCGGGCGCAAGGGCCCCTTCGAGCTGTACGGCTACATCGACCTGCCGAAGATCCTCGACATCGGCAACAGCCACGACAAGGGCATCTGGGATCACGGCTCACCGCTGTTCATGGAGCACGAGCCGCGAATCTCCATCGACTACCTGGCCGGCCGCAGCCTGGCCATCGGCCCGTTCAAGGAGTGGTACGTGGCCTTCGACTGGATCTACGACCACGGCAGCCGCACCGCCAACCGCGCCAACACTCTGTACAGCGGCCTGGGCACCGACATCGACACCCATTCGCGGGTCAACCTCTCGGCCAACTTCTACGGCCGCTACCAGTGGGAAAACTACGGCGCCAGCAATGAATATTCCTGGGACGGCTACCGCGCCCAGCTGAAATACATCGTGCCCATCGACAGCTTCAGCAACGGCGCCTCGCTGACCTACATCGGCTTCACCAATTTCGATTTCGGCTCCGACCTGCACAAGGACAACCCGGCGCGCACCGCCAATGCCACGGTGGCCACCAACGTGCTGCTCTATTCCTTCACCCACCTGCGCTTCACCCTGGTGGGCCGCTACTTCCACAACGGCGGCAACTGGGAGGATGGCAGCGTGCTGAATTTCGGTGATGGCGAGTTCCGTGCCCGCTCCAATGGCTGGGGCTATTACGCCGGGGTCGGCTATCAGTTTTAAAGCAGCGACAAGACAAGAACGGTTGCGATGAGTTGCAACCTGGATCAGGCAGGATAAGCGCCGGTTAACGGCAGTCATGGAGGTTGTATGCGTGGGATTCAAAAGGTTTCGTGGGCAATGGGCTTGAGTGCACTGGTGGCTAGCGGCGCCTGGGCCAGTGAGGCACCGATCAAGCCCAAGGTGGTGCTGATCAGCATGTTCGCGCCGGAAGCGCAGCACTGGATCGAGCGCCTGGAGCTCAAGCGCGAGATCCGCGTGCCGGGGCTGGCGGCGGAGTATCCGGTGATTCGCTGCAACGACCGGGAGGTGTGCCTGTTGACTACGGGCATGGGCCAGACCAATGCCGCGGCGTCGACCCTGGCCCTGGCGCTGTCGCCCAAATTCGACCTGCGCAAGAGCTATTTCCTGATTGCCGGGATCGCCGGCATCAGCCCCCAGCACGGCACCATCGGCACCGCCGCCTGGGCCCATTACCTGGTGGAGTTCGGCACCCAGTGGGAAATCGACTCCCGGGATGCGCCCGAGGGCTGGCCCACCGGCTACCTGGGGATCAACACCAAGGGCCCCAACGAAAAACCGCCCCTGGACTACAAGACCGAAGTCTTCGAGCTGAACCCCAAGCTCCAGGCCAAGGCCTTCGCCCTGAGCCGCAACGTGGCCCTGAGCGAGAGCAAGGAGTCGGCGGCCTGGCGCCTGAAATACCCCAAGGCCCCGGCCAACCAGCCACCGGTGGTGACCCGTTGCGACACCCTGGCGGGCAATACCTGGTTTTCCGGCACCCGCCTGAGCGAACGGGCGGAGGTCTGGACCCGCTTGCTGACCGACAACAAAGGCACCTATTGCACCACCCAGCAGGAAGACAACTCCACCTACGAAGCCTTGCTGCGGGCCAGCCGCGAGGGCCTGCTGGACATCCAGCGCCTGGCGGTGGTGCGCGCCGGTTCCGACTTCGACCGCCCGGCCCCGGGGGCCAGCGAAGTGGACAACCTGCTCAAGTACGCCGACCAGGGCGGCTTTGTCCCGGCCCTGGAAAACCTCTACCGGGCGGGCAATCCGCTGGTGCAGGACATCCTCGGCAACTGGTCGGCCTGGGAAAAGGGCGTGCCCGAGACCTGATTTCTCTCCCGGGAGCGGCCAGGCGGCGTTCCGCTTGCCGGCGAAGGCGATCTCAGGGCCCCTTCGCCAGCAGGCGGGCTCCTACGCAGGGATGGCCGCTGCGCTCAGGGGATGAGGATGATTTTTTCGCCGCGCCCCTGGTTCACTTCGGCATAACGCTCCAGCCCCCGCTCCAGCGGCGATTCCACCAGGCCTTCCGGCAGCGGCAGCAGGCCTTCATCGAAATAGCGGCCGAACTGCTCCAGCATCGCCGCGCACGCCTCTACGCCATACAACAGCGAGTTGATCCCCACCACCGAGCCACCCTTGCGGTACAGCGCCAGGGCCGGCAGTTGCACATGGCCGTCCACCGGGGCGGCGATGATGGCGATGCGGCCAAAGGTGGCCAGGGCCGGCACCGAGGCCGGCAGCCAGAAGCCGGTGGTGTCGAAGATCACCTCGGCACCGCCGGCATAGACTTCGGCCACCTGGGCCGCCAGGGTTTCCGGCTGTTGCAGGTGCAAGGTCGGGTAGCCCTGGGCTTCAAGCGCCTGGACCTGCTCCACCCGGCGCGCCGCCGCCAGCACCCGGGCGCCGCGCACCTTGGCCAGGGCCAGGGCCGCCGAGGCCACCGCGCCGCCGCCGATCACCAGCAGCCGGGTGTCACGGGCTACGCCACTGCGCTCCAGGGCATCCCAGGCCGTGGTGTAGGGCACCCCGAGGCTTGCGGCCTGGGCAAAGCTCAGGTGCCGTGGCTTGCGGGCCACGCCCTGGGCGGACAGCACCACGTACTGGGCATGGCTGCCGTCGGCGAAGAAGCCCAGCTCCTTACCGGTGCCCCAGACTTCCTGGCCCAGCAGTTGCGCCGGCCCCTGCTCCACCACCCCGGCAAAGTCCCGCCCGGGCACCCGCGGCAGTGTGGTGTAGGGAAAGCGCCCGAGGACGTTCTTCACATCACTGGGGTTGAGGCCCGCGGCCTTGATGCGCACCAGCACCTGGCCAGCACCCGGCACCGGGGTGGGCAGGTCCACTACGTGCAGGGCCGCGAGGTCGCCGGTGGCGGAAAATTGCAGTGCTTTCATCGTCGGTTCCATGAGTCGGGGGAGAAAGGAAAAATGCCTGTTCAGGACAGCCAGCTGCCGAGCAACTGGCGCCCCAGGGGCCACAACTGCTCACCGCCGAGCATGCCCAAGAGGCCGACCAGGGCGATTGCCGGCGGCGCCGGAGAACGCACCTGCAAGGCGCCGTAAAGCAGGCCGACCAACAGGCCGGCGGCCAGGGAAATCAGGTAGTTCATGCTGCGCTCCAGAGGCCGTGCGGCTCATGCCGGGGTGAAGTGGCGTGTGCGGCACAGTCTAGGTGGCACGGTCCCGCGGCATCGGCCAAGTGCTTCAGGATTTCGGCCAAGGCCGAAACCCTGGCGGTCGCTTGGCTGGCGTCCGCCTGATGCACATCCGGCGCTCTCCGGATCTTCACGTCTCCTGCGGAGCCGTTCGTCCGAACGCGGCCCGAGCCTGCGGCAGCGGCTACACGACGCCAGGCACTCCCTGTAGCCGCTGCTGAGCCTGCGAAGCTGCGAAAAGGACCGAAGGGCCTTGCTTGGCGATATCCAGACGAACCTATGGCGGGTTTGAGATTGCCGCGTCTCCTGCGGAGCCGTTCGTCCGAACGCGGCCCGAGCCTGCGGCAGCGGCTACACCTGGCTGGCGCTGGCGTACTGGGAAGGCGCGACACCCAGTTCCCGGCGGAACATGTCGCTGAAGCTGCTGGGGGAATAACCCAGCTCCCGGGCAATGCGGCTCACCGGTACACCCTGGATCAGTTCCGCGGCAGCGGTGGCCAGTTGCACCTGGCGCCGCCATTCGGCAAAGCCCACGCCCAACTGCTCCTTGAACAGCCGTGCCAGGGTGCGCACGCTGGCCCCCGCCGCATCGGCGTGCTGTTCAAAGGAGATGGCCAGGGACGGCGCCGCCATCACCGCCTGGCACAGGCTGCCCAGGCGCCGGTCGGAGGCGTCCGGCAGGGCTATCTTCAATTGCGAGCGACGAGCCCGGCGCAGTTCCAGCAGGGCCAGCCCCACCAGCGCCTCGTAGTACTCCGGCTGCGGCGGGTCGAGTTCCACCAGGCGCACGATCAATTCGCGCAGCAAGTTGTCCACCTGCAGCACCTGGACGCTGGGGTCCAGGGTCGCCGCCAGGGACGGGCGCAAATAGATGTTGCGCATCTGCAGGTCGCTGACCACGCGAATCCCGTGGCTCACCCCCGGCGGCAACCACACCGCGCGCTGGGGCGGCACCACCAGGGCTTCATGGGGCGTCTCGACCCACATCACCCCGCTCAAGGCGTAGAGCAACTGGCCCCAATCGTGTTCATGGGGCTCGATGAACAAGCCCCGCGGATAGGTGCGGGCCAGGGGTTGCACCGGGATCGCGGGGTCGCTGAGGTCGGGGGGTGCGGCTAGGGCCATGGCAAGGTCGCGGCAGGTCGGCGGGCGCCCATGGTAACTAGCCGCCCGGGGCGCCGCCAACCGCTGCCGCGCCCATCCGGATGAAGGCCTGGGCGCCGCTCGGGAATCCATTCGGATAGAGCGGCTGGCGGCCCATGACCGTCGGTAGCCCGGGCGGACAATCAGAGTGAATTTTTCCGCCGCGCCAGGATCACTAAAAGATCACAGGGAGGAACCAAGGCTTTATGAACAACGCAAAACTTTTCGTCATCGAATACACCCTCCACGGCGCCCCCAAGTCCTTCATCATCCGCCAGGAAAAGATGGACAACGCCGAGGCCTGGCACTGGGCCAGTTGCGACGCTGGAGTGGGTCGGATAGGACGTTTCGGCCGCGAACGGGTGAAGAAGACCAGCAAGCCCATGGCCGAAAAGTTCGGTATCGAAAACGTCACCTGGCGCCCTTCGGTCTAGGACGCAGCAACGCGGGTGGAGCCGCACGGCCCCACCCGCCGATCCCCCCTCAGCCGTGGGCGCCCTTGGCGCATTTGCAGCCTTCGGTGGAAGCGCAAGGCTCGCCGTGGGCGTGATGGTCGGCGCACGCCTGGCAGCAGTAGTGCTTGCCGTGACGGACGATGGCATGGGCGCCCAGCTTGCAGGTGCAGGCCGGGCAGGCACAGGTTTGCGTGGACATGGCATGGCTCCTCGGGTTCAAGGCTCGGGCCTTTGAGCGGGTGCTTCACCGAGCGCCCCGCTCGGGCCGAGTCCCCACAGGTTAGGCCAAGGCACCGCCCGGCCAGGGCGCACGCGACTGATGGTCGGCCCCTCACTCCCAGCCCTGCAAACGCAAGGTAGCGCGCACCAGCCGCTGTTCTTCGTCCTCGATGTCCCTGAGGTTGCGGGCAATGCCCTGGATATGCGCCACCGCCGCCTTGCGCGCTTGTTCCGGCAGGCGCCCGGTGACTGCGTTGTACAGCCGCGCATGCTGGCGGTCGATCTGGCGCTTGGGCGCCGGGCGGTGATAGAGGTTGTTGACCGAGGCGAACACCGAGTTCAGCAGCAGGTCGGTGAGCGAGCCCAGGGTCTGCACCAGCACCGGGTTGTGCGAGGCCTCGCAGATCGCCAGGTGAAAGGCGTGGTCCAGGCGCGCCAGGGCGGCGGGCTCCAGGGCCTGTTCATGGGCCTGCAGCAGGGCCTGGTAGGCGCGCTCGATCAGCACGAAATCCGCTTCGGTGCCGCGCAGGGCCGCCAGCCGCGCCGACTCGCCTTCAAGCAGGCTGCGCACTTCCAGCAGGTCGTAGAGGGTGCGGGGCTGGGAGCTGAACAGATGCATCAGCGGCGACTGCGCCGCCGGGGCCGACAGTTGCGCCACCTGGGAGCCGCGGCCCTGTCGAGTGTCGATGATGCCCCGCGCCCGCAGCAGTTTCAGGCCCTCGCGCAGGGCCGTGCGCGAAACCCCGAGCTTGGCCGTCAGGCGCCGTTCCGAGGGCAGCAACTGGCCGGTCTTGAATACCCCGTCGACGATCAGCCGCTCGATCCGTGCGCAGACCAGGTCCGCCACCTGGGGCCGACGCCCCGCTTGCGTGTCCTGCATGCTTCCTCCCACTGGTATGACCAGCCCTGTGCCATTTGTCCGGCTATTCCTGCGTGCCCGCCAAGCGTTTGAAAAAACTGATCTTTTGGAAAAACCCCGGCCTGCCCTGGAAAACAAAGTGGTTCGACCACTGCCAACGCACATGGACACTAAAGCCCGCCGGGCCAATCATGCAAGGCAGCCGTACAGCATTCGCGACCTGATAAAAACCACACAAGGTCCTTAGCCGCCATGACGATTCTCTACGACGAACGCCTCGATGGCGCCCTGCCCGACGTCGACCGCCAGGCCCTGATCCAGGCCCTGCGCCAGCAGCTACCGGAGCTGGAGCTGCTGGACCAGGAGCAACAGCTCAAACCCTACGAATGCGATGGCCTGAGCGCCTACCGCAGCACGCCGATGCTGGTGGCCCTGCCCCGGCACCTGGACCAGGTGCAGCGCATCCTGCAGATCTGCCACGCCCACCGGGTGCCGGTGGTGGCCCGGGGCGCCGGCACGGGCCTGTCCGGTGGCGCCCTGCCCCTGGAAAAGGGCCTGCTGCTGGTGATGGCGCGCTTCAAGGAAATCCTCCAGATCGACCCCGCCGCCCGTTGCGCCCGGCTCCAGCCCGGGGTGCGCAACCTGGCGATCTCCCAGGCCGCCGCGCCTTGGGGCCTGTACTACGCCCCCGACCCCTCTTCGCAGATCGCCTGTTCGATTGGTGGCAATGTCGCGGAAAACGCCGGCGGCGTGCATTGCCTGAAATACGGCCTGACCGTGCACAACCTGCTCAAGGTCCAGATGCTCAGCGTCGAAGGCCAGCCCCTGACCCTGGGCAGCGAGGCCCTGGACGCGCCGGGCTTCGACCTGCTGGCGCTGTTCACCGGCTCCGAAGGCCTGCTGGGGGTGATCACCGAAGTCACGGTCAAGCTGCTGCCCAAGCCGCAGATCGCCAAGGTGCTGCTGGCGGCCTTCGACTCAGTGGAAGCCGCCGGCCGCGCCGTGGCCGACATCATTGCCGCGGGCATCATCCCCGGCGGCCTGGAGATGATGGACAACCTGGCGATCCGCGCCGCCGAGGACTTCATCCATGCCGGCTACCCGGTGGACGCCGAGGCCATCCTGCTGTGCGAGCTGGACGGCGTGGAAGCCGATGTCCACGACGATTGCGAGCGGGTGCGCCAGGTGCTGGAACGGGCCGGCGCCAGCGAGGTGCGCCTGGCCCGGGACGAGGCCGAGCGCGTGCGTTTCTGGGCCGGGCGCAAGAACGCCTTCCCGGCGGTGGGGCGCTTGTCCCCGGACTACTACTGCATGGACGGCACCATCCCCCGCCGCGAGCTGCCGGGGGTGCTGCGGGGCATCGCCCGCCTGGCCGACGAACACCAGCTGCGGGTGGCCAACGTGTTTCATGCCGGCGACGGCAACATGCACCCCTTGATCCTGTTCGACGCCAACCAGCCCGGCGAGCTTGAGCGGGCCGAGGCCCTGGGGGGCAAGATCCTCGAACTGTGCGTGGCAGTGGGCGGCAGCATCACCGGCGAACACGGGGTGGGCCGGGAGAAAATCAACCAGATGTGCGCCCAGTTCAACCACCACGAGCTGACCCTGTTCCACGCCATCAAGGCGACCTTCGACCCCAGCGGCCTGCTCAACCCGGGGAAGAACATCCCGACCCTGCACCGCTGCGCCGAATTTGGCGCCATGCACATCCACCACGGGCAACTGCCCTTCCCCGAACTGGAGCGATTCTGATGAACGTGGCCAGCGATTTCGACGCCGCCGAGACCTTGCTGGAACAGGTGCGCGATGCCTTGGCGAGCAACACCGCGCTGCGCATCCAGGGTTCCAACAGCAAGGCCTTTCTCGGCCGCGAGAGTGCCGGGGAAATACTCGATACCCGCAGCCATCGCGGCATCGTCAGCTACGACCCCACGGAGCTGGTGATCAGCGCCCGGGCCGGTACGCCGCTCGCCGAGCTGCACGCCACCCTGGACGCCGCCGGGCAGATGCTGCCCTGCGAACCGCCGTCCTTCGGCACGGGCGCGACCCTGGGCGGCATGCTCGCCAGCGGCCTGTCCGGGCCGCGCCGGCCCTGGGCCGGGGCGGTGCGCGATTTCGTCCTCGGCACCCGGGTCATCAGCGGCAGCGGCCAACACCTGCGGTTTGGCGGCGAGGTGATGAAGAACGTCGCCGGCTATGACCTGTCACGGCTGATGGCCGGCAGCTACGGCTGCCTGGGGCTGGTCACCGAGGTCTCGCTGAAGGTCCTGCCCAAGCCCCGGCAATGCCTGAGCCTGAGCCTGGAAATGGACCGCCAGCGGGCCCTCGCCCAGCTTGCCGAATGGGGCCAGCAGCCCTTGCCCATCAGCGCCGCCTGCCATGACGGCGAACGCCTGCACCTGCGCCTGGAGGGCGGTGAAGGCTCGGTGGCGGCGGCCCATGACCGGCTCGGCGGCGAGCCCCTGGACCCGGGCTACTGGAGCCAGCTCAACGAGCAGCAACTGGACTTCTTCAACCCCGGCCTGCCGCTGTGGCGCCTGTCGGTGCCGCACAACACCCCGCTGCTGCCCCTGCCCGGCGAACAACTGCTGGACTGGGGCGGCGCCCAGCGCTGGCTGAAGACCGATGCCACGGCCGCCGACATCCGCGCCGTCGTCAGCGCCGTTGGCGGCCACGCCAGCTGCTACAGCCACGGCCTGCTGGACAGCCCGTTCCAGCCCCTGGCGCCGACCCTGCTGCACTACCACCAGCGCCTCAAGACCCAGCTGGACCCGCAAGGGATCTTCAACCCCGGCCGACTCTACGTGGAGCTCTAGACCATGCAGACCACCCTCAGCCCCGAGGCCCGGCAACTGCCCCGGGCCGCCGAAGCCGAGCGCATCCTGCGCAGTTGCGTGCATTGCGGCTTCTGCAACGCCACCTGCCCCACCTACCAGTTGCAGGGCGATGAGCTGGACGGCCCGCGGGGGCGCATCTACCTGATCAAGCAGGTGCTCGAAGGCGCCCCGGCCACCGCCCAGACGCAGCAGCACCTGGACCGCTGCCTGTCGTGCCGCAACTGCGAAAGCACCTGCCCTTCCGGGGTCGACTACCACAACCTGCTGGACATCGGCCGCGCCGCGGTGGATGCCGCCCTGCCCCGGCCCGCCGGCCAGCAATTGTTGCGCCGCGGCCTGCGGGCGCTGAGCGCCAACCCGCAGCTGTTCAAGGCCCTGATCCATGGCGGCAGCCGCCTGCGCCCGCTGCTGCCCCAGGCCCTGCAGGACAAGCTGCCGCGCCAGGTGCCCAGCGCCAAACCGCGTCCGCCCCTGCGCCATGCACGGCGCGTGCTGCTGCTCGAAGGCTGCGTGCAGCCGGGGCTGTCACCCAATACCAACGCCGCCGCAGCGCGGGTCCTGGATCGCCTGGGCATCAGCGTGCAACCGGTCAGCGAGGCCGGCTGCTGCGGCGCGGTGGACTATCACCTGGATGCCCAGCAAGCCGGTCTGCAGCGCGCCCGGCGCAATATCGACGCCTGGTGGCCGCACCTGCAACTGGGGGCCGAAGCCATCGTCCAGACCGCCAGCGGCTGCGGCGCCTTCATCAAGGATTACCAGCACCTGCTGGCCCATGACCCGGCCTACCGCAGCAAGGCCCAGCGCGTCAGTGCCCTGGCCCGGGACCTGGTGGAAGTGCTGCGGGACGAACCCCTGGAACAGCTCGGCGCCCACAGCGACCAGCGCCTGGCCTTCCACTGCCCCTGCACCCTGCAGCACGCGCAGAAGCTCGGCGGCGCCGTGGAACGCCTGCTGCAACGCCTGGGTTTTCACCTCACCGCGGTGCCCGACAGCCACCTGTGCTGCGGTTCGGCGGGCACCTATTCGCTGACCCAGCCGGCGCTGGCGCGGCAACTGCGGAACGACAAGCTGCAGGCCCTGGAAAGCGGCCAGCCGGACCTCATTGCCACCGCCAATATCGGCTGCCAGAGCCACCTCGACGGCGCCGGCCGGACCCCGGTACGGCACTGGATCGAAGTGCTGGAAGCCGCCCTGCCCTGAACCTCACGCCCCTGGAGCTCGCCATGCAGCACAAAGCCGTACTGGGTCAAGACGAAGCCCGCCGCATCCTCGCCGCCGCCCGCGCCGAGGCCCAGCGCCACCGGTGGGCGGTGAGCATCGCCGTGGTCGACGACGGCGGCCATCCCCTGGCCCTGGAACGCCTCGACGGCTGCGCGCCGATCAGTGCCTATATCGCCACCGAAAAGGCCCGCACCGCGGCCCTCGGCCGGCGCGAAACCAAGGCCTACGAGGACATGGTCAATGGCGGGCGCAGCGCCTTTCTCTCGGCGCCGCTGCTCACCTCCCTGGAAGGCGGCGTGCCGATCCGCGTCGGCGGCCAGGTGGTCGGCGCGGTGGGGGTTTCCGGGGTCAAGTCCGGTGAAGACGCCCAGGTGGCACTGGCTGGCGCCGCGTGCCTGGAGGGCGATTGAAGCGGGTTCAGGCGCGGCGCACGCTGCTGCGGTACATGAACAGCAGCGCCAGGGTCAGGCACAGCATCGCCAGCAGGCGGCTGGGCGACAGTTCGATGGCCGGGTTGCCGAACCAGCCGAAGTTGTCGATCAGCATGCCCATGCCCAACTGCCCGAGAATCACCGCCACCGTGGCCACCGCAGTGCCGACCCGGGGCACGGCCCCCACCATCACCAGCATGTAGACCACGCCGAACAACGCGCCGGTCAGTTGCCATTTCGGCGCCTGCAGCAGGCTCATGGCCTGGGGCGGCTGGAAAAACACGATCAGCAGCCCGGTGATCAGGGCACCCACGGCAAAGGTCAGCAGGCTGCTGCGCAACACACCGACGCTTTCCCCCAGGCGGCCATTGATCGCCGCCTGCACACTCAGCACCGCACCGGCGGCCACCACCACAACCAGCAATAGAAACAGATTCATCTTCAACCTCGGGCAATCAGGATCAGGGCCAGCACAATCAGCGCCAGGGCCAGCCAGCGTTCGGCATTGACCGGCTTGCGGGCGCTGCCGAACCAGCCGAAATGGTCGATCAGCACGCTTTTGCCCACCTGCCCGGAAAGGATCGCGATCATGGTCATGGCAATGCCGATATGGGGCGTGGCCAACGTCAGCACCACCACGTAGATCGGCCCCAGCACCCCGCCCAGCAACTGCCAGCGCGGCAACTGGCTGAAGGCCGGGCCGGGCTGCGGGCCGCTGAACAACAGCAGCAGCAACAGCAGCGCCGTGCCCACGCCGAAGATGCTCAGGGTCGCCCACAAATGGCCCACCTGGCTCCCCAGCGGGCCCAGCAGACCGGCCTCCACCGACAGGCCCATGCCCGTCAGGATCACCAGCGGCAACAGCATCAGACGCTGCCAGCCGGCAGCGGGTACAGCGTTCGCCACCGGGTTGGGCAGCGGTACTTCTATCGTTTCAGAGGACATGCAACACCTGCTCGACATCAAGGAATGGCCGGCATTATCGATTGCGCAAGCTTTGCGATAAATGGGAGCATGCCGACAACACCTTTGCGCAAAACGCACAGTAGGATCGACCCATGCACGGCTTCAACGACCTCGGTTTCAAGGCCCTGCGCCTGTTTATCGCCGTGCTCGACCAGGGCAGTTTTTCTGCCGTGGCGCGCCGCGAGGGGCTGGCGCCCTCGTCCATTTCACGGCAGATCCAACTGATGGAACAGGCCCTGGGCCAGCAGTTGCTCTACCGCCACACCCGCGCCGTCAGCCCCACCGAGGCCGGGCGCCTGTTGGGGCACCACGCGCGGCGGGTGCTGGCGCAGTGGGAGGAAGCCGAACAGGCGTTGCAGGAACAGCAAGACGAGCCGGCCGGGCTGGTGCGGATCAACGCCCCGGTGGTCTTTGGCCAGCGCCACCTGTCGCCCTGGCTCGGTGAACTGCACGGGCGCTACCCGAAGCTGCAGCTGGATATCCAGCAGACCGACCGCTACATCGACCCCTTGCAGGACGGCACTGACCTGCTGTTTCGCATCGGCACCCTGGAAGACTCCTCGATGCAGGCGCGCCTGCTGGCCCCGCAGCGCTACCGGGTAGCGGCCAGCCCGGCGTACCTGGCCCGGCACGGCACCCCGCAGCATCCGGAGCAACTGCAGCGGCACCAGTGCCTGGCCTACAAGGGCGAGACCGGCCAGCAGCGCTGGTTCTTCCGCCAGGGCCGGGCAGACTGGACGCCCTACAGCGTCAAGGGCCCGCTGACCGGCAACCACGCCGACACCCTGACCCAGGCCGCCGAACAGGGCCTGGGGCTGGTGATGTTCCCTTCCTGGCTGATTGGCGAAGCCCTGCACCAGGGCCGGCTGGTGGCCTTGTTCGAAGACTTCGACGTGGCCACCAGCCTCGAACCGCAACAGATCGCCGCCCTCTGGCCCGGCAGCCGACGGCTGTCAGTGAAAGTGCGCACGGTGATCGACTTCTTCGTCGAGAAATTCGGCCCCGAGCCTTACTGGGACCGCCGCCCCGCCCCGTAGGAGCTGGCTTGCCAGCGAAGGCGGCGGCAAGGCTTGCGCAGGATCCAGGGGCCCTTCGCCGGCAAGCCGGCTCCTACAAGAGCACGCCATTCACCCGCCCCGTAGGAGCTGGCTTGCCAGCGAAGGCAGCGGCAAGACTTGTGCAGAGTCCAAGGGCCCCTTCGCCGGCAAGCCGGCTCCTACAGGGCCATTTGCAGGATCAGCCAGGCATTGGCCGCGCTGATGATGGCGAACAGGCTCCAGGCGAGGATCCGGGTCGGCCAGCGGTTGACGAACTCGCCCATCAGGCGCCGGTCGTTGGTCATGCGGATCAGCGGGTACAGGGCGAACGGCAGTTGCAGGCTGAGCACCACCTGGCTCAGCACCAGCAACTGGCCCACGGCGCCGTCACCCAACAGCCAGACGCCGATGAACGCCGGGATCAGGGCCAGCCCACGGGTGATCAGGCGCCGCTGCCAGCAGGGAATCCGCAGGTTCAGGTAACCCTCCATGATCACTTGCCCGGCAATGGTCCCGGTGAAGGTCGAGCTCTGCCCCGAAGCCAGCAGCGCCACGCCGAACAGCACGCTGGCCAGGGCCCCGCCCACCAGCGGGTCGAGCAGGTGGTAGGCGTCCTGGATCTCCACCACATCGCTGTGGCCGGTGTTGTGGAAGGCCGCGGCGGCGAGGATCAGGATCGCCGCGTTCACCAGCAGCGCCAGGGCCAGCGAGCCGATGGTGTCGATCCGCGCCAGCTTGATGGCGTCGGCGCGGCTGGCGCGGTCGTTGCCCACCAGCCGGGTTTGCACGACGGAGGTGTGCAGGTAGAGGTTGTGGGGCATGACCGTGGCGCCGAGGATGCCGATGGCCAGGTACAGCGGCGCGGCGTCGCCGATGGCCGAGAGCGAGGGTACAAAGCCCCGGGCCACGTCCGGCCAGTAGGGCTTGATCAGCAGCAGCTCGATGAAGAAGCACACGCCAATGGTCGCCACCAGCGCCAGCATGATCGCCTCCAGCCGGCGGAAGCCGCGGTTCTGCAGGGCCAGCACCAGCAGGGTGTCGAAGGCGGTGATGACGATCCCGGTGCTCAGGGACACCCCCAGCAGCAGGTGGAACGCCAGGGCGCAGCCCAGCACTTCGGCCAGGTCGGTGGCGATGATCGAAACCTCTGCCAGCAGCCACTGGGTGCGCGCCGAACGGGTGCTGTAGCGCTCGCGGCAGAGCTGGGCCAGGTCGCGCCCGGTGGCGATCCCCAGGCGGGAACACAGGCACTGCACCGCCATCCCCGCCAGGCTCGCCAGCAGCACCACGAACAGCAGGTTGTAGCCGTAGCGCGAGCCGGCCTCGATGGCCGTGGCCCAGTTGCCGGGGTCCATGTAGCCGATGGAAATCAGCAGCCCGGGGCCGGCAAAGCGCAGCAGGCGGCGCCACAGGGGAGCGCCGGGGTCGACGGCGACGGAACCCGCCACCTCCGGCGGGCAAAAGGGCGCGGTGGCGATTTTCGGCAAGCTGAATTTCACGGATATTTCCCAGGCGGATTGGCGCAGGGGCCCAGCTTAGACGTTTCAATGCGGGCACCCAAGCCTGAATTTACCCCGCCAAGGCGAGTATGCTGCGCAGGTTGTGCCCTGCGCCGAAACCTTCGGCAGTGGGTATTTTCTGGCCCAAGGTAGCCCTGTGAACAGCACTGCGACGCCCCCCGAACCTCTGCCCCCTTTCCTGCAACCCGGCGACCGGGTGCTGCTGTTCGATGGCGTGTGCAAGCTGTGCAATGCCTCGGTGCGCTTCGTCATCCGCCACGACAGCCAGCGGCGGATCAAGCTGGCCTCGGTGCAATCGCCCCAGGGCCAGGCGCTGCTGGCCTGGTTCGGCCTGCCCACCGAACAGTTCGACAGCGTGGTGCTGATCGAGGAAGGCCGGCTGTCCCAGCGCTCCGATGCGTTTATCCGCCTGATGGCGCAACTGCCGGCGCCCTGGCGCTGGCTGCGGCTGTCGCGCGGGGTTCCCCGGCCGCTGCGGGATTGGGTCTACGACCTTATTGCGCGCAATCGCTATCGGTTGTTCGGCCGTCTCGACGTCTGTTTACTGCCGAGCCCGGATCACCAGGGGCGCTTTCTCGACGACCCGTCCTGAGGCCCCGACCCGACCCGATCAGCCGGGCTGACGCCGGAAGAACAGCGTCACCTGCCCGAGCTCGAAGCCGAACTTGGTCATGTAGGAACGATTGGCCAGGGTGTTTTCGTCCAACAGGTACATCCAGTCGTCGAAGTGCACCTGGTAGGTCTTGCCATCCACCGGCAGGTTGAGCACGTAGCGCCAGCGCAGGGCATTGCCGGCGACCTCACCCCGGGCCTCGCCGACCACATCGTCGGCGGTCCCGCGCCACAGGCCGGGCCCCGCGGGGACCAGGGTCCAGACCCGGGTCTGGCGGGTGCCGTCGCTGTAGGTGAAGTCTTCGTGCATGATGAATTTCTCGCCTTCGCTGCGGCTGTCGATCTGCACATGAAAACGCTTGATCACCTCGCCGGAGCGCTTCTGGAACAGGCCCCAGGCCTCGACACGACCCTTGAAGAACTGCCGCAGTTCCAGCTCGGGCTTCTGGTCACGGTACTGCTTGACGTCGGTGTCGCTGCATGCGACCAGGCCGAGGCACAGCACTAGCAAGTATTGCTTGAGCATGGAATATCTCCTGTGCTGCGCCCGCTATTGGCCCAGCAGTTGTGCGCGCAACTGCGGATTGCGCGTGCGCGGGTCGAGCCAGATGGCGAAAAACGCTCGGGCGAAGGCTTCGTCCTCGACCCTGTACTGCAAGCGCTGGTCGACAAAGAACTGCACCCCGCGCCCGGGCAGGAACACCCCGGTGATGCGCTGGCCCGGTTCGACATCGACGAAGGCGCGCTGCATCTGCGCCTGCCAGTCCTTGAGTTGCGCCGGGCTCACCGCGCTGCCGGACAGGCGCTGGATCTCGTCGAGGCTGGTCTGCACCAGATCGTCGCGGCTGATCGTGCGCCGGTAGGTCAGTTCCAGGGCGAAGGGGCTATCGGCCGTCAATGGCAACGTCGTGCCCCAGAGCCGCGCGGTGTAGACCTTGAAGCCGAACCAGCTGAACTCGCCGCTGCCCAGCAGCCGCGCATTGGGCAACGACTCTTGCCAACCGGCACTGGCCGTAGCGCTGAGCAGCACCAGCAGCCACAGCAACCGGGCCACGCCCACTCGCCGCCTGCGTTTCATTCAAGGCTGCCTGCGCAACAGCTGAAGAAACTCCTGGCGGGTGCTGGCCGACTCGCGAAAGGCCCCAGCATTACCGAGGTGTTCATCAGCGAGTTCTGCTTCTCGACCCCGCGCATCATCATGCACATGTGCCGCGCTTCGATGACCACCGCCACCCCGGCCGCCCGGGTCACTTCCTGGATCGCCTCGGCAATCTGCCGCGTGAGGGTCTCCTGGATCTGCAGGCGTCGCGCATACATGTCGACGATCCGTGCCACCTTGGACAGGCCCAGCACTTTGCCGGTGGGGATGTAAGCCACATGAGCCTGACCAATGAACGGCAGCAAATGGTGCTCGCACAGGGAATACAACTCGATGTTCTGGACCATCACCATCTCGTCGCTGGTGGAGCTGAACAACGCACCGTTGACCAGTTCTTCGAGGCTGGTTTCGTAACCATGGCACAGATAACGCAAGGCTTTTGAGGCTCGCTGCGGGGTGTCCCGCAAGCCCTCGCGGGTCGGGTCTTCACCCAATCCCTGCAAAATGCCGTGAAAGTGCTGGGAGAGAGGATCGTGCATGGCGCATGGCTTCCGAAAGGCTGGCAGGGCGGGCAATTTCCTTGCACGTGCCAAGGAAAAAAGGCCTCCGAGGTGGTCGACCACCTAACTGACCCAGCCCCGGTTCCACCCGGGCTGACCTCGGAGCCCAAAAAGCGTGGGGAGCGAGCGCCGCCCCTTGAAAAACTGAGCAGCTATCAGCACATCCCACACCTTAAAAACCTATACGACAATTTAATTTTTGTACAATTTTTATCGGCGAAAAATGCGTTTTAAGCCCAAATACTTGTACAAACAAGCCTTTAATCGATTCAATACTTTCTATCTGTACAAGAAAAAACGACCCTGCACTTCACTCCCGACCACTTCCCTGCCTGCAGATACGCGCCAATCGCTTCGTTGGATGCTAGCGTGGCGCACCGTTCATCCGCCGAGTGCGCCCATGCTGCTGTTGAAATTGCTGACCGTTCCCGGATTTCTGTGGTTGATCTCCCTGGCGAGCAAGCGCTGGGGCCCGAATGTCGCTGGCTGGCTGGCGGGATTTCCCGTGGTGGTGGGGCCGATCCTGCTGTTCCTGGCCCTGGAGCAGGGCCAGGTGTTCGCCACCCATGCCGCGGTGGCGGCCCTGTCGGCGGTGTTCGCGATGATCGCCTTCAGCGTCGCCTATACCCATGCCGCGCAGCGCTTCTCCTGGCCCGGGGCCCTGGCCATTGCGACCCTGGTGTGGGCCTTGCTGGCCACGATCATCGCCCAGGTGCCGCCATCCCTGGGTTTTTCCAGCCTCTGCGCCGCCAGCGCCCTGCTCCTGGCCCCACGGCTGTTTCCGCCGGTGGGCGAACTGCCCGCCAGCCCTGGGCCGCGCTCCGACAAACTGCCCTACCGGATGCTCGCCGGGGCCCTGCTGACCCTGGCCGTGACCCTGTTGGCCAGCACCGTCGGCGAACGCTGGAGCGGCATGCTCGCGGTGTTCCCGGTGCTTGGCAGCGTCCTTGCGGTGTTCTCCCATCAGAGTCGTGGCGTGGCCTTCACCACCGTCCTGCTGCGCTCCCTGACCACCGGCCTGTACGCCTTTGCCGCCTTCTGCCTGGCCCTGGCACTGGCCCTGCCCCCGCTGGGCATGCTCGCCTTCGCGGTGGCGCTGGCAGCGTCGATGCTGGTCCTGGGGCTGAGCAAGCGGCTGTTGCGAGCCACTGTGCAGGAGCCGGCTGGCCGGCGCAGGGGCCCTTGAGTCTTGCAACGGGCTGGCGGAAGTTTTCGCTGGCCAGCCAGCTCCTACAAGCCTTGGCTGGCCGTCATCGGAGCCGCGCTGAAAAATCCTTGTGGAGCAGGCCGCAACGGCCGTGGGATGATGCGCGCCTTTGATCACTGCCCGGAGATTGCGCATGTCATCTTTCGCTAGAAAAGCCCTGGTCCTGGTGTTCGCCGCCGTGGCGGGCCTGGGCGCGCTGAACGCGGTCGCCGCCAGCAAATCCGCGGCCAGGCAGGCCTCGGGGGAGAAGGTCGCAGTCCTCGACGGCAAGCTCGCCTTCACCCTGCCCAAGGGGTTCAGCGCTTCGGTACTGCCGGCCGGCAGCGAGGCCAATGGCACCGAGGGTGCCAGCGGCACCCTGTATTCCAACGCCACCACCCGTACCGTGGTGATCGCGGCGCAGAACACCATTCCCCATGGGGCCAAGGTCCAGGACAACGACGCCGCCTTTCTCGATGACGCGGTCAGCGGCTTTCTCGCGCAACAGGCCGCGGCGCTGCCGGATTTCAGCAAGCAAAGCGAAAAGAACATGACCCTCAAGGGCCTTGGCGTGCGCCAGATCGACAGCACCGCCACCATGGGCGGCGGCCTGACCCTGAACTCCACCCTGATTGCCGGCTCCGGCACACGCATGGCGGTGATCCAGATAATTTCCCGGGCCACCGACAAGGCCGGCCACACCGCGCTGATGAAGCAGATCCTCGGTCAGTAAACCCCGTGCCGGCTCAGGGGTTGAGCCCCTGCAGCCAGCCCTTGAGGTCGTCGATCTCCGCTTCGCTGATGCTGTGCCCCAGGCCCGGGTAGGCATGGAACTGCGGTTGCAGTGACAACCCCTGCAGCAAGCGCTGGGCATCCACCGCATCGCTGTAGGGCAGGCGCTGGTCAAGGGTGCCATGGCCGATGAAGATGCCCAGGCGCTGCAGGCTCGGGTTGTTCTTCACCTGCGCTGCCAGCACCGGCAGGATCTTCCCGCTCAAGGCGGCGATGCCCCGCACCGACTGCGGATGGCGCAGGCCCACTTCATAGGCCATCACCGCGCCCTGGCTGAACCCCACCAGCACCACCTTGTCCGGCTGGGTCTGGTACTTGGCCAGCGCCGCGCGGACAAACTGGCCGATCAGCTCGGCGCCGCTGGCCAGCTCGCTGGTCACACCGTCGTAGGGGCCCTGGCCCTTGCGGTGGAACCACTGGTAGCTGCCCTCCTCCAGGGTCTGCGGTGCCCGCACCGACACATAGGTGTAGCTCGCCGGCAGGCGCTGGCGAAGGCCGAACAGGTCGGCCTCGTTGCTGCCGTAGCCATGCAGGAAAATCACCAGCGGCTGGTTGCGCGGCTCGGCCGGTGCCTGCTCCAGGTACTTGAGCGGCAGGTCATCGTGCAGTGCATCGGCGGCCTGCACCCAAGGCGCGGCCAGCAGCGCCAACAGCGCCAGGTAGCGGATCATGTGTAGCTCCTTGAAGGGGTAAAAACGGGTCGCCAGAGCCTAGCACTGCCAGTCCCGAGTGTTCATCTGCCCAGCCCGCGCCAGGCCAGCGGCGAGCACAGCAGCACCGCCAGCGCAAACCCCACCTGGGACAGGTAGAAGGTCTCCAGCCACTGGCCATGGGCCGCCACGTAGAGGCTGTTGTGCAGCACATCCAGCAGGATGATTGCCAGGGTCAGCAGCAGGCCCCAGCGCGGGCGCACCAACAGCAGCAGCGCCGCCAGCGGATCGAACAGCGTCAGGGAGCCCCAGAAGGCCCGGCTGAGCAGGGGCGTGGCGGCGCCGTAGCCATAATCCCAGAGCAGGCCATGCTCGAAGGCGGCGCGCAGGTGATTGAACGTCGCCGCCAGCAGACACAGGGCGAACAGCAGGCGGATGCACAGCGACACTCGGGGCATGGGCACATCTGTCATAGGAGCCGGCTGGCCGGCGCAGGGCGTGACGCCGGATCAAGGGGTGGGCGCGCTGCAGCTTGCGCTGGCCAGCCAACGCCCGATCGACCCCTGCGGTGGCGGTTCAGTCGTTGATCAGCTTGCCTTCACGAATCGCCTCGCGGCCGGCCACCTTGGCCAGCCAGATGCCCGGCTGGGTGTAGCGCCCACGGTCCAGGGCAAAGAGCACGCCGCTGGTGCCGGCACACACGGTGCTGACGCGATCGCTCAAGGGGTCCACCACTTCGAACAACGCATCGCCACGCTCCACCCACTCTCCGGCATCGCGCAGGAAACTGACCACGCCATGGTGGGGGGCGAACAGGTACTGGGTGCCTTCGAAGGGCATGCCTTCACAGCACTGCTGCGCAGCGGCCGGCCACTCGCCGCTGATCAGCCCCTGTTCGGCGAGAAACCCCAGGATGGCTTCGCAGTTGGCCCGGGCCTGCTGCACCCGGGTGTCGCCCATGCTGCCCAGCTCCAGGGTGGCGGCCAGGTTTGCCGGGGGAATCGCCGCCCGCGGAAAGTCCCGGGCCAGGCGCGGCCAGGGCGCGGAACAGGATTCATCGAAAGAGCTGCCGCCGGAGTCTTCGCACAACAGCGCCACCCCGGCCTTGAGCCGCGCCGCCAGGGATTGCCAGCGAGGCCAGTGCTGGGGCAAGGCATAGAGGTGGATCGCCGCTTCGAAATCGCAATGCAGGTCGAGGGTGATGTCGGCGTCGCAGGCATGGCGCAACAGCAAGCGATGCAGGGCTTGCAGCTGCGAATCAGCCGCTGGCAGCTCATCCAGCACCTGGACCATGGCCCGGCGGATCAGGGCGATATTGGCCGTGGCGTCGTCCCCCAGTTGCTTGCCGATCAAGTCGCCCACCGGGCCGCTGAGCTCGACGAAGGCGCGATTGAAATTCTTGCCGCTGCCCAGCTCGAAACGCCCCAGGTGGCTGCCCTGCACCTGCTGGTCGAGGCCGATGGGATTGGCCACCGGCACCAGCTCGACCACTGCCTGCAGGCGCCCCTGGTTCTCCAGCTGCGCCAGGCGCTGCTTGAGCTCCCAGGCAGTGCGCATGCCGGGCAGTTCGTCGGCGTGCAGGCTGGCCTGGATGTACACCTTGCGCGGGCCGCTGCCAAAGCGGAACACACTGAGCTGGCGCTGGGTGCCCAGGTGGCCCCAGGGCAAGGAATGGTCGATGCGTTGCATGGCAACTCCGGAGATCAGAAAAAGGCGTGGCGCAGAATAAAACAGTGGCGCACAAAAAAGGTGGCGGCCGGCCCCCGGCAACCACCTTTTTCAACGCCCGGGCTTACTCGCCGTAGACGTCGAAATCGAAGTACTTGTCCTGCACTTGCTTGTACTTGCCGTTGGCACGGATCTCGGTGATGGCCTTGTTGAATTTCCCGGCCAGTTCCTGATCCCCCTTGCGCACGGCAATGCCGGCACCGCCGCCGAAGTATTTCGGATCGTTGTACTCAGGGCCCACGAAGGCGAAGCCCTTGCCGGCGTCGGTTTTCAGGAAGCCATCGTCGAGGTTCACCGAATCCGCCAGCAGCGCGTCGACGCGGCCGGAGACCATGTCCAGGTTGGCTTCCTGCTGGGAGCCGTAGCGCACCAGGTCGATGCCCGCCGGCACCAGCACTTCGGTGGCGAAGCGGTCATGGGTACTGGCCCGCAGCACACCGACCTTCTTGCCCTTGAGCTCGGTCAGCGGGTCCTTGATGCTGGTGCCGGCCTTCATCACGAAGCGCGCCGGGGTGTGGTAGTACTTGATGGTGAAATCGACGTTCTTCTTGCGGTCGTCGGTGATGGTCATGGACGACAGGATGGCGTCGATCTTCTTCACTTTCAGCGCCGGGATCAGGCCGTCGAACTCCTGCTCGACCCAGGTGCACTTGGCCTGCATCTGCTCGCACAGGGCGTTGCCCAGGTCGACATCGAAACCGGTGAGCTTGCCGTCGGGGGTCTTCATCGAGAACGGCGGGTAGCCGGCTTCGATACCGATACGGATCGGCTTGGCCTCGTCGGCCGAAGCGGTGAAGGAAAACAGCGACAGTGCCAGGGCACCGAACAGCGCAAACTTGTTCATTTATAACTCCAGGAGACGGAGGCTTTTATTGGCTGGTTTCGATTGGGGGGCAAATCGAAGTGGCCAGCAGTCTAGAGCGGCTCCCGGGATGCAAATTGTGTTTATGCGACAAATACTTATAAAAAATATGCGCCCGCGATCCTCTGCCTCCTCCCTCGCCCCGGCATGATGCGTTTGTCCCTGAAAATCCCGACGTTCGCCTCAGAACGGGCCATTTTTACCGACACATCCCCGCTAGCCGCAGCCCAAGGCCGCTACCAGCGGAGTCAGCCCTTCAGCAGGCGCAGGACAGATCCGCTCCCTCGCGGCGCGGTTGCCCGGTGCTGAGCTGGAAGCCCTCATCGAGCCAGCCGGTGACACCGCCGATCATCTCCTTGACCGAGTATTCCAGGGCCGCCAGCTTGACCGCCGCCTTGTTCGCGCCATTGCAGTGAGGGCCGGCGCAATACACCACGAACAGGGTGTCGCGAGGATAACCGGCCAGGTGTTCGGCGGTGAGCAAGCGCCCGGGCAGATTGATCGCCCCGGGGACATGGCCACGGGCAAAGGCTTCGGGGCCACGCACATCCACCAGGACAAAATCCACTTCACCGGCCTCCTGGCTGCTGTGGACGTCGGAACAGTCGGTTTCAAAGGTCAGGCGGTTGCAAAAATGCATCAGGGCAATGGCCGAAGGGGCGGCGGCAGTGCTGCGGACCAGGCTGGTCATGGGCGTCTCCAGAAACTTGCGATTAAGGTGGGAAGGACTTTATAGGCCCTGCCCCACCACGCTAAAGTGGCGACCCGGACACTGACTGGTAACTTTCCGCCAAATGCACAATCCTCCCGGTTTGGTCGCGATCCTGGCCTACGACGGCCTTTGCACCTTCGAGTTCGGCATTGCCGTGGAGATCTTCGGCCTGGCCCGGCCGGAGTTCGATTTCCCCTGGTACCGGCAAACCATCGCCGCCGTGGACCCCGGCCCGATGCGTGCCCTGGGCGGGATCCAGGTGCTGGCCGACGGGGGCCTGGAGCTGCTGGAGCAGGCGCGGACCATCATCATTCCCGGCTGGCGCAGCCGCGAGCAGGCGCCGCCGCCGAAGTTGCTGGAAGCGCTGCGCCAGGCCCACCAACGCGGTGCGCGGCTGCTGTCGATCTGCTCCGGGGTGTTCGTTCTGGCGGCGACCGGGCTGCTGGATGGTTGTAGCGCCACCACTCACTGGCGCTACGCCCGCGAGCTGGCCGAGGGTTTCCCGAATATCCGGGTGGACCCGGATGTGCTCTATGTCGATGCCGGGCAACTGATCACTTCCGCCGGCAGCGCCGCCGGTATCGATGCCTGCCTGCACCTGGTGGCTCGGGATTTCGGCACCCAGGTGGCCAACAGCGTGGCCCGGCGTCTGGTGATGTCGCCGCAGCGCACCGGCGGCCAGGCGCAGTTCATTCCCGCACCGGTCAGCCGTACCCCGCGCAGCGACCTGTCGCGAGTCATGCAATGGGCCCGGGAGCGCCTGCATCAACCGCTGAGCGTGAGCGAACTGGCGGCCCGGGCGCTGATGAGCGAACGCACCTTCCTGCGGCGTTTCCACGACGCCACTGGCGCCTCGCCCAAGGCCTGGCTGCAGCATGAACGGCTGGCCCGGGCCAGGGAACTGCTGGAAAGCGGCAGCGAGAGTACCGAAAGCATTGCCCTGCGCTGCGGTTATCGCTCGGTGGAGAGCTTTCGCGTGGCCTTTCGCGGCCTGGTGGGCGTACCGCCGTCGGTGTACCGCGAACGCTTCGGCCGCGGCCTGGAAAGCACCACACCACCGCGCCCGTAGGAGCCGGCTTGCCGGCGAAGGGGGCGACGCTGGTCCGGCGGGGCGTCAGTCCTGGGGTTTGCGCAGCAGGTAGGTGTCCATGATCCAGCCATGGGTCTGGCGGGCCTGCAGGCGTACACGGCGGATTTCATCGGCCACCTGGTCCAAGGGGCCGCTGATGAGGATTTCATCCGCGGTGCCCAGGTAGGCCCCCCAGTAGATGTCCAGGCCCTGGTTGCGCAGGTGGCGGTAGGAATCCTCGGCGTCGAGCATCACCACCAGGCTGTCGGCGGAGCCGGCCTGCCCCGCTGCCAGGCGGCGTCCGGTGGTGATTTCCACGGAGCGGCCAATGCGGTTCAGCGGCACTTTGTGCCGGGCCGTCAGGGCCTGGACACTGGTGACGCCGGGGATCACTTCGTACTCGAACGACGCCGTACCGCTGGCCAGGATCTGCTGCAGGATGCGCAGGGTGCTGTCGTACAGCGCCGGATCGCCCCAGGCCAGAAAAGCGCCGGTTTCACCGTCCGCCAGTTCCTGGTTGATCAGCCGCTCGAAGACCTGCTGCTTGTCGCGGTTCAGGGTCTGCACACTGGCCTGGTAGTCCACGTCGCCGCGCTCGCGCTCGGGGTTCTGCGCCTCGACGTAACGAAAGGGCCGCTCGGTGAGGTAGCGCTCGCACAGCTCGCGCCGCAGGTCGATCAGGGAATCCTTGCTCGGCCCCTTGTCCATGAGGAACACCACGTCGCTGCGGTTCAGCGCCTTGATCGCCTGGATCGTGATGTAGTCGGGGTTGCCGGCGCCGATGCCGATCACCAGGAGGGTTTTCATGGGCTTGCTCTCGCTGTTTTGCCAGCGGGCCAGTATGCGGCGCTTTGGCCTGATGAGAAATGCTTCTGTAGCCCTCTGGGGCGGCGGGCATCGGCGCGGCGATGCTGGCCTGGAGGCCGTCGCATGTCCGGCTGGAGATGGCCAGGCAAGGCCCCCGGGGCCTTTGCGCAGCCTCGCGGGCTCGGCAGCGGCTACCGGGATGGCGTCGGGGGGCCGGGCAGGCGCAGGCGCCAGCGGCCGGCGTGGCTCAGGTCGAGCCGGGACAGGGGCTCGATGTCGATCTGGTTGAAGCTGGCCAGCGGCGCCTGCAGCACCTGCACCAGCACGGCGCGGATGACGAACGGATGGGTCACCGCCAGCCAGTGGCCCGGGCGCTGCGCCATGACCTCCAGCCATTGCGCCACGCGCTGGCACAACTGGGCCAGGGATTCGCCTCCCGGTGGCGCCAGCTGCGGGTCCCTGAGCCAGGCCTGCAGCGCCTCGGGTTCACGCTCTTGCAGTTCATCGATGCGCAGCCCCTGCCAGGCGCCGAAATCACAGTCGCGCAAGGCGTCCTGCACCTCATGCTCGGCGCTGAACAGCTGGGCGCTCTGGCGGGTACGCAGCTCGGGCCCGCACAACACCCGGATGCTGCGCTTGAAATCACCGGCGCGGCTCAGGGCCTGGGCTTGCCAGTCCAGCTCCAGGGGTTCGTCCCGGGGAAAACGCGCCAGCTTCTGGGCGGCGGTACGGGCATGGCAGATCAGGGTCAGACGGGTGGCCTGCACGGTGTTTACTCTGGCGTTATCGATTGGCAAACCTACACGGGCCGGGCAGATGCAACATCTTTGCTGCAACCGCCTCCAAGGTTCATTGCAAAACAGCACGCCGGTGCCTGTCCGGTGCGGTCGCGCCACTGTATTCGGCCTGCTCGGCGTAAGCCAGACCCTGTTGCGATCGCTCCCCTACGTCCCGCACCGTGGCTTCCCGCCCCGCCAACAACAGATTCCCACCTGAAACCGCCCCATTTCAGGGCAATTTGATATCAGAGGAAAATTCACTAGACATGTAGCGTCTATTACATAAATATCCATTTCGCCATTTTATGAAATAAAAACGACATCACTTTCCAAGGCACCCCGATGCCCTCTCTCAGAGACCTGATCACCGACCCCGCCCTCGACCTCACGCCGTCCGAGCGCAAGGTCGTGCGGGCCCTGCTCGATCACTACCCGCGCAATGGGCTGGGGCCGATGTCACGCCTGGCGGAACACGCCGGGGTCAGCGATCCGACCATCGTGCGCCTGGTGAAGAAGCTCGGTTTCAGCGGCTACGGCGAATTCCAGGAAGCCCTGCTCAGTGACATGGATGACCGCCTGCGCTCCCCCAGCACCCTGCTGCGCCCGCGTTCGCAAGTGGCCCAGGGCGATACCTGGGGCCGCTACCTGGCCGACAGCCAGCGCGTACTGCAGGACACCCAGGCCCTGACCCAGCCCGAAGACATCCGCGTGCTCATGGACTGGCTGCTGGACAGCCGGCATTCGGTGTACTGCTTCGGCGGCCGCTTCAGCAGCTTCCTCGCCCTCTACCTGTTCAACCACCTGCGGCTGATGCGCCCGGGCTGTTTCTTCCTTGACGACAACGCCCAACTGCCGGACCGCCTGTTCGATGTCCAGCGCCAGGACCTGGTGCTGCTGTTCGACTACCGCCGCTACCAGTCCCAGGCCATGCGCGTGGCCAGTGCGGTCAAGGCACGCAACGCCCGGGTGGTGCTGTTCACCGATATCTATGCCTCGCCGCTGCGGGAGCTGGCGGACCTGGTCATCAGTGCACCGGTGGAATCCTTGTCGCCATTCGACACCCTGGTGCCGGCGCTGGCCCAGGTCGAGGCGCTGGTCGCCTGCCTGACCCCGCGCAGCCCTCATCTTGATCAACGCCTGGAGGGCATCGATGCCCTGCGGGCGGAATTTGCTACCCATGTGCTGGAGGAAAAATAAGGATGTTCAGCCTGCCCCACCGTTCGCCCCGGGACCTGCCCTTCGTCGTCGACCACACCGCCCTGCTGCTGGTGGACATGCAGCGGGCGTGGCTTGAACCGCAGTTCGATCCGCACCTGCAAGGGCCCGAGGGCGAGGCCTTTCTCAAGCGCGCACGAGAGCGGGTGATCCCCAACCAGCAACGGCTGCTGGCGGCGGTGCGCGAGGCGCGGCAGAACGTGCTGCACACCATTATCGAAAGCCTGACCGCCGATGGCCGTGACCGCTCCCTGGACCACAAGCTGTCGGACATGCACCTGCCCAAGGGCAGCCCCCAGGCGGCGATCATTGCCGAGCTCGAGCCGGTGGAAAACGAGATCGTGCTGCCCAAGACCTCCTCCGGGGTGTTCAACTCCACCAACATCGACTACGTGCTGCGCAACCTGGAAACCCGCCACCTGATCATCGCCGGGATCGTCACCGACCAGTGCGTGGACATGGCCGTGCGCGACGCCGCCGACCGCGGCTACCTGGTGACCCTGGTGGAAGATGCCTGCGCCACCTACGGCGATACCCGGCACCAGGCCTGCCTCAACGCAATCAAGGGCTACTGCTGGATCACCGACACCGACACCGTGCTCGGCCGCCTGCGGGAGATCCGCGGATGAGCCGGGGCCAGGGCATCGAGGCCCTGACCCCGGTGGCCATGACCAGCATCGTCACCACCGACCTGATCGGCGTCACCCGTGGCCGCTCCTTTCCCAGCGACGAACTGGAGCGCTACAAGGTCGGCGGCTGCGGCTGGGTGCCGGCCAACAGCGCGCTGACGCCCCAGGACCTGATCGCCGAGGACAACCCCTGGGGCGCCTATGGCGACCTGCGACTGATCCCCGACCTGGACAGCCGGGTCAGTGTCGGCGCCGGGCCGGATGCCAGCGCGGCGCCGCTGGATTTCATCCACGCCGACATCTGCGAGACCGACGGCACGCCCTGGGCGGCCTGCCCGCGCACCCTGCTGCGCAAGGAAATCGAGCGCTACCGCGAGCTGGGCATCCAGATCACCGCGGCCTTCGAGCATGAATTCAACCTCGACACCGGCACCGGCCAGCGCGAGCACCTGGCCTTCTCCCTGGAAGCCCAGCGCCAGGGCGCGGCCTTCGGTGGCTGGCTGCTGGCGGCGTTGCGAGCCGCCGGCGCCGAACCGGAAATGTTCCTCCCCGAATACGGCAAGCAGCAGTACGAGATCACCTGCCGGCCGACCCAGGGCCTGGCCGCTGCCGACCGGGCGGTGAACGTGCGCGAGATCACCCGGGAAATCGCCCGGCAACTGGGGCACCGGGTCAGCTTCGCGCCCAAGACTGCCGACGACGCGGTGTGCAACGGGGTGCACCTGCACCTGAGCCTGCAAAACCTGGACGGCGAGCCACTGCTCTACGACCCCCACGCGGTGAGTGGCGACGACCTGTCGAGCCTGGGCCAGCACTGGGCCGCCGGGGTGCTCAGGCACCTGCCGGCGCTGTGCGCCTTCACCGCGCCGACGCCGATTTCCTACCAGCGCCTGCAGCCCCATCACTGGAGCGCCTCCTACGCCTGCCTGGGCCTGCGCAACCGCGAAGCCTCGCTGCGTATCTGCCCGACCCTGAGCCTGGGCGGCAAGCCGGTGGCGCCGCAGTACAACCTGGAATTCCGCGCCCTGGATGCCACCGCCTCGCCGCACCTGGCCATGGCGGTCATCCTGATGGCCGGGCGCCTGGGCCTCGAACAGCAACGGGTGCTCAATGCGGTGACCGACAAGGCCCCCTCGGACCTGAGCGCCGAGCAACGCCTGGCCAGTGGCATCGTGCCGCTGCCGGGCTCCCTGCCCCAGGCCCTGGAATGCCTGCGCGGCAACACTGAACTGCTGCAGTTCCTGCCCCAGGACCTGCTGGCCACCTACTTCGCCGTCAAACAAAAGGAAGTGTCCCTGACCGAGCACCTGACCGCTGCCCAACTCTGTGAGCACTATGGACACCTGTACTAAATCCGCCGAGCTGGGGTTCTACACCGAGCCGGCCTACCGCCTGATCCGTGAAGACTCCGAGCACCCGCTGATTCTGGTGTGCGAACACGCCAGCCACTACATTCCACCGGCCCTGCACGACCTGGGCCTGGACCCGCTGGCGGCCCGCGAACACATCGCCTGGGACCCGGGCGCCCTGGAACTGGCCCAAAGCCTGTCCCAGGCCCTGGGCGCGACCCTGATCGCGGCCAATTACTCGCGCCTGCTGATCGACCTCAACCGGCCGCGCCACGCCCCCGACAGCATCCCGCTGCAAAGCGAGATCTATCAGGTGCCGGGCAACCAGCAGCTGGACGAGGCCACTCGCGAGTACCGCCGCCAGCAGCTGTTCACGCCGTTTCACCAGCGCCTGCAAAGGATCATCGACCGGCGCCTGGCCCAGGGCCGTGAAGTGCGGGTGGTGGGGATCCACAGCTTCACCCCGGTCTACTACGGGCAGCCGCGCGCGCTGGAAATCGGCGTGCTGTATGGCAGCGCCACCGACTACGCGGCGCGGATCCTCGAAGGGCTGTGGAGGCTGCCGATCAAGGTGGCGGGCAACCAGCCCTACGAGATCGATCCGTTGAGCGACATGACCGTGCCGGTGCACGGCGACGCCCGTGGCCTGGCGTCGGTATTGATCGAGGTGCGCAACGATCTGCTGCGTACCCCTGAAGCGGTGCAGCACTGGAGCGATACACTGGCGCCGCTGCTGTAGCCGCGGCGAGAGGAAGGTTTCACCGGCGCGCCCCGAAGGACTCACCCGGCGCGCCAAAACGCTGTTTGCAGGACCGGTACAACAACTAGAAAAACCGCTGTGGTGTGTCTTTAAACCCTGCCAGGTTCAAACACGAAAGCGCGGCCCGAGGTGTCAATGACGACCCGCAGGGCCCCGCCTTTACCCACTTACACAGGCTCAAGGAGAACGGCTTCATGGAGATTGAAGAATTCGGCTACAAACAGGAACTCAAGCGCGGGCTGAGCCTGCGTGACCTGGTGGTCTACGGGATGATTTTCATGATTCCCATCGCCCCGTTCGGGGTCTACGGCTACGTCAACCAGGAAGCCCCGGGCATGGTGCCCCTGGCCTACATCATCGGCATGGTAGCGATGGTCTTCACCGCCCTGAGCTACGGCGCCATGGCCCGCGCCTTTCCCATCGCCGGTTCGGTGTATTCCTACGCCCAGCGCGGCCTCAACCCCCATGTGGGCTTTCTTGCCGGCTGGCTGATGCTCCTGGACTACCTGCTGATCCCGCCGCTGCTCTACGTCTACGCGGCCATGGCGCTCAACCACCTGTACCCGGAAGTGCCCAAGGTCGGCTTCATCCTGGCGTTCCTGGTCAGCGCCACCTTCGTCAACCTGCGCGGTATCACCTTCACCGCGCGGATGAACATCCTGTTCCTGCTGGCGCAACTGGCGGTCCTGGGGATCTTCCTGTTCTACGCCTGGAATGCCCTGCACGGTGGCGCCGGCAACGGCCAGCTGACCCTGGCGCCGCTGTACAACCCGGAGAACTTCCACTTCGGCATGCTGATGCAGGGCGTGTCCATCGCGGTGCTGTCGTTCCTCGGCTTCGATGCCATCTCCACGCTCGCCGAAGAGGTCAAGGGCGACCCGGGCCGCAGCGTCGGCCGCGCCGCGCTGATCACCCTGGTGGTGATGGGCGCGATCTTCGTGGTACAGACCTGGATCGCCACCGACCTGGCCGCCGGCATGGGCTTCAAGTCCGCCGACACCGCCTTCTATGAAATCGCCGAACTGGCCGCCGGCAGCTGGCTGGCGACCCTCACCGGAGTGGCCACCGCGCTGGCCTGGGGCGTGGCGGTGGCCATCACCTCGCAGGCCGCGGTATCGCGCCTGCTGTTCGGCATGGCCCGCGACGGCAAGCTGCCTAAGGTGCTGGCCAAGGTCCACACCAAGCACAACACCCCGCACATCAGCATCTACCTGGTGGCGGTGCTGTCGCTGCTGATCTGCTACCTGTTCATCAACTCGGTGGACACCCTGACCTCCCTGGTCAACTTCGGCGCCCTGAGCGGCTTCATGCTGCTGCACATCACCGTGATCAATTTCTACTGGCGCCGGCAGAAGTCCGGCCAGGTGGTGCGCCACCTGATCTGCCCGGTAATCGGCTTCGTGATCGTCAGCGCCATCATGTACAACATGGGCGTGGATGCGCAGAAACTCGGCGCCATCTGGATCCTTGCCGGGCTGGTCTACCTGTTCCTGCTGAACAAGCTGGGCAGCGGCGCCGCCCTGCCCGACCCGCTCAAGCACTAGTTGCACCCGCGCGGCGCCCCAGGGCGTCGCGCCAACCCCGGCGCTGCCAGCAAGAGCGGCCCGGGGACTGGCCGCCGGATGCCGCGGCCGTGGAACTGCGTGGTAACCGACAGTGATGTCTGGCCAGTGCCTGCCCCCCCGGGGCAAGCGGCCCTTGATACAGGAGTACACCCATGCTGGCCTTGCGTCCGGTGGCGTTATCCGATCTGCCCCAACTGCGGCGCCTGGCCCGCGAACGCCTGCTGGGCGTGACCTCCCTGGTGGATGACGAAACCTGCCTGCGGGACAAGATCCTCGATTCCCAGGCCTCCTTCGCCAAGAGCGATGCCAGCCAGGGCCCGGAGAACTATTTCCTGGTGCTCGAGGACCTCGACAGCGGCCAGTTGCGCGGCTGCTCGGACATCCTCGCCACTGCCGGTTTTGCCAGCCCGTTCTACAGCCTGCGCAACCGCCCGTTCATCAGCAGTTCCCGGGAGCTGAACATCCAGCACGGGGTGCCTACCCTGTCGCTGTGCCACGACCTCAGCGAACAGACCCTGCTGCGCAGCTTCCATGTCGACCCGCCGCTGGGCGGCACCCCACTGGCCCAGCTCACCTCCCGCGGGCGGTTGCTGTTCATCGCCGCCCACCCCCAGCGCTTCGCCGACAGCTGCATCAGCGAGATCGTCGGCTACAGCGACGCCAACGGCGAGTCGCCGTTCTGGCAAGCCGTGGGCCAGCACTTCTTCGACCTGCCCTATGTCGAGGCCGAGCGCCTGTGCGCCCTGCAGGGCCGCGGCTTTCTCGCCGAACTGATGCCCCAGTACCCGCTGTACATCCCGATGCTGGCGCAGGCGGCCCAGGACTGCATCGGCCAGGTTCACCCGGATGCCCGGGAGGCCTGCCAGATCCTGATCGACGAAGGCTTCGCGCCGACCCAGTACGTCGACCTGTTCGATGCCGGGCCGACCCTTCAGGGGCGCAGCCACCAACTGCGCTCGATCGCCCAGAGCCGGGTCGCCACCAGCTACCCCAGCCCCCAGAGCGGCCAGGGCCAGCAGTGGTTGCTGAGCAACGAGCGGCTGCAGGGCTTTCGCGCCATAGTCGCGGCGCTGGACACCGCCCCGGGCGCTGAAATCGGCCTCGACCCGGCCATGTTCCAGGCCCTGCAACTGGCGCCGGGCGAGCCGGTACGGAGCGTTGCCTTATGAACCGGCCCCTGTTGCCCCCCTGCCCGGCGTCATTGCCAGGAGCCCGCCAATGATCGTCCGTCCGATCCGCGTCACCGATCTGCCGGCGGTCTTGAGCCTGCTCGAAGGTAGCTGTCGCGAACTGAACAACCTGTCCACCGACCCCGAGCGCCTGGCCCATCGGGTGCGCTGGGCGCAGCGAGCCTTCGCCAACCAGGTGGAGCGGGCCGATGCCGACTACCTGTTCGTCATGGAAGATGACGAGCAGCAGGTGATCGGGGTCTGCGGCCTGAGCGGCGCCATCGGCCTGCGCGAGCCCTGCTACAACTACCGGGTCGGCACCACCCACGGCAGCGCCCCGGTGCTGGGCATCGAAAAGCACATCCCGACCCTGTTCCTGTGCAACGAGATGACCGGGCAGTCGCTGCTGTGCTCGCTGTTCCTGCGCCGCGATCACCGCCAGGGCTACACCGGCCGCCTGCTGTCCACCGCGCGCCTGCTGTTTGTCGCCGAATTCCCCCGGCTGTTCGGCGACAAGCTGGTGGCCGAACTGCGCGGCCAGCTCGACAGCCAGGGCCGCTCGCCGTTCTGGGACAGCCTGGGGCGGCACTTCTTCAAGATGGGTTTCCAGCAGGCCAATCGCCTGTCCAGCCACGGCAGCAAATCCTTCATCGCCGAACTGATGCCGCGCCAGCCGCTGTACACCTGCCTGCTCAGCCCCCAGGCGCAGGCCGCCATCGGCCAGGCCCACGCCAGCACCGAACAGGCGGTGAGCATCCTGCGCGACGAAGGCTTCAGCCATCAGGGCTGCATCGACATCTTCGATGGCGGGCCGCTGATCGAGGCCGAGGTGGCGAAGATCCGCAGCGTGCGCGAGAGCCAGACCCTGCCCCTGCTAGTGGGCACTCCGGACGCACAGGCGCCGGTGTGGCTGATCCACAACCGGCGCCTGGAAAGCTGCCGCATCACCGCCGCCCCCGGGCGCCTGGTTTCGGGTTGCCTGCTGGTGGACCGGCTGACTGCCAAGCGCCTGCAACTGCAGCCGGGCGACTCGGTACGGGCGGTGCCGCTGCTGGCCTGCGAGTCACGCACGGCCCTGCACGCACAGCGGCACCTGGCTCCGCAAAGCGCCCTGCTCCTGTAGCCGCTGCCGCAGGCTCGGGCCGCGTTCGGAAGAACGGCCCGCAGGGGCGCGAAATCTCAAGACCGCTGAGGCGCTCGACATGAGACTGCCAAGCAAGGCCCTGCGGGCCTTTGCGCAGCCTCGCGCGCTCGGCAGTGGCTACAGAGGCGTCAGGGCGATGAATCCGGTAACACCTGGCGGCAGGCGCAACATTGACGAACGCCGGGGCGGATGTTCATATGCCGCCCAGTTTCAGGTGCCTCCTGCCGCCGTGCAGGAGGTGAAACGGGAAACCGGTGTGCCCCTTTTCGGGCAAGTCCGGTGCTGCCCCCGCAACGGTAAGCGAGTGCTGCATTCAACAGGCCACTGTACCCAAGGTATGGGAAGGCGAATGCCGCCAGACTCGCAAGCCCGGAGACCGGCCTGTGACGTCTGTTTGGCAATCCTGCGGTGGGCGGGCATGGGCCGGTATGGTCGCGTGCCCGTGGCCGATACCCTCTCCTGCGTGCTTCCCGAAGACACTTTCGAGAAGACCAACAATGACAACACCTGACTCTTTGCCTGCACGCGACTGGCGTGCACCTCGCCGCACCATGAGCGGCGCCCTGCTCGGCTGCCTGTTCAGCCCCCTGCTGCTGGCGGACGACAGCCCCCTGACGCTGGACCAGCAATTTGTTTCCGCCCCCTCGGTGGAGTCCACCACGGTGGCCGAAATGGCCCGCTATGGCAGCAAGGTGGAGATCATCGACCGCCAGCAGATCGAACGCGCCGGCCCCAGCAGCGACATCACCCGGGTCCTGCAGATGTACGTGCCGGGGCTGTATGTGGCGCCCAAGAATGGCCCCTTCGACTACGGCACCTACTCCCTGCTGGGCGGGCGCAACGACGACACCCTGATCCTGCTGGACGGCGTGCGCCTGAACAACCGCCTGTACGGCGGCCTGTACCTGGATACCCTGCCGGCCAACGCCATCGAGCGCATCGAGGTGCTCAAGGGTGGCCAGAGCCTGCTGTTCGGTACACAGGCGGTGTCCGGGGTGATCAACATCGTCACCCGCAGCCCGCAGACCCGCGACGTCTCCGGCGAGGTCAACCTGGGCCTGGACAGTTTCATGGGCAGGAGCGGCGATGCCCGCGCCGAGCAGATCCTCAGCAACGGCCTGGGCGAGCTGGGGCTGTTGGCCTATGTCAGCCACAACGTCTCCGATGGCTACCAGCCATTTCGCAACAGCGCCTACAACGCCAACACCCGGGACAAGAAACGCGGCTATGAAGTGACCACCTTCGGCGCCAAGGCGATCCAGGGCCTTGGCGACGCTTCGCGGCTGGAACTGTTCTACCAGTACAGCGACGCCAACCTGGATTTCGCCCGCCCGGTGAACAACCGGAAAACCACCAACGACCGCATCCAGCAGATCGCCACCGCGACCTTCGAGCAGCGCCTGGACGAAGGCTTCAGCTACTTCGTCAAGGGCCATGTCAACGACTGGGACACCCGCTACACCAGGATCGACAGCCTCGACGACGCCAGCCTCAAGGTGCGCAACCACAACGACTACTGGGGCTTCACCGACTGGGGCCTGCAGGCCGAGGGCAAGGCCGAGCTGGACGGCGGCCACGTGCTGGTATTGGGCACCGACAACCAGTGGTTCAAGGGCCAGGACGACGTGCTCAAGATCGATAACAAGCAGGCCCAGGCCAATGCCCTGTACACCCAGCTGCGCCCGGTGTTCGACGCCCTGCCCGACTGGCACCCGAGCCTGGGCGTGCGCCACGAGAAAATCAGCGGCGGCGAAAGCGCCACCGTGGGCATGCTCACCTCGCTCTACGACCTGACGCCCCACTGGCAACTGCGCGGCCAGTACGGCAGCGCCTTCAAGCTGCCCAACGCCGAGCAGCTGTACGCCAACGAGGACTACGAAAAAGGCAACCCCGACCTCAAGCCGGAAAAGAGCCTCAATGCCGAGCTCGGCCTGGACTACAAGGGCAGCCTGCTGGCCGGCGAATTCAACGCCAGCGTCAGCGCCTTCCACCGCAAGATCGACGACCTGATCACCCTCGACGCCAACGATGTCTGGAGCAACGGCCAGGGCCGAATCAAGGTGCGCGGCATCGAACTCGACGGGCGCTGGCAGTTCAGCCCGCAATGGACCCTGCAGGCGGACATGACCCGCAACCTGTTGGAGTCGCGCAACGGCGTGACCCTGAGCAACATCCCCGGTTTCTTCGCCCGTTCGCGGCTGGGCTTCGAAGCCCCGGACCGGATGTGGGGCGTGGGTGGTGCGGTCCGCTACATCGGCCAGATCGACAGCCCAAAGAACGTCGACTACGGCCACTATTCGGTGGTCGACGCCGATGCCTATCGCTACCTGGATACGGCCCAGCAGCACCGCCTGAGCCTACTGGTGGAGAACCTGTTCGACCGCGACTACAGCACCAGCATGACCAGCACCTCGCCCTCGGTGGACAACCTGGGGCGCCCCTTCACCACCGAAGTGCGCTACACCTACCGCTTCTGAGGCCGACCGACATGCATGAGAACTATCAACGGGTGCTGTTCGTCGGCCCCGGCCTGCACGGCGGCGCCCTCGGCGAAGCCTTTCGCAAGGAGCTCGAGGCCCTGCGCGGCGACGGCGCCGACACCCGGGTGATCGACACCCTGGACGGCTTCGACAGCCTCTGGGCGGCGCTGGGCGAAGCCCTGCCCGAGGACGGCGCGAAGCTGCTGGTGGTGGACCTGGAACCCAGCTCCGACAGTGCCTACCTGGACTGGCTGCGCGATGAGCTGGGGCGCCTTTCCCAGGCCCACCCCCAGGCACCGCGGCTGTGGATCACCGCCCAGGCCCTGGGCCGGCGCGGGCTGGACGCGGCCCTGGCCTGCGCCAGCATCGGCCAGCGCGAGCGCCACCTGGCCTGCGACAACGTCAACGCGGTGCAGAGCGACCCGGACTGGTCGCGGGTGCCGCCCCATGCCCGCCAGGTGTTCCTGTGCACCGGCCCGCGCTGCGTGCGGCGCGGCGCCCTGGCGCTGTGGAAGACCCTGCGCCGCGAACTGCTGCGCCTGGAGCACATGGAGACGCCCGGTGGCGTGCTGCTGACCCGCACCGCCTGCCAGTTCCCGTGCAACCTGGGGCCGGTACTCACCGTGCACCCGGACGGCTGCTGGTACCGGGTGCGCGATGACGGCGAGGTGCTGCGCCTGGTGCAGCAGCACCTGGTCCAGGGCGAACCGGTGGCGGACCTACGGATTCCCGCGCCCTACGGAGGAACGGCGGATGCCTAGCAGACTGCTCGGCCTGCTGCTGTGGCTGGCGGCCCTGCCGGCCCTGGCGCACAGCTACCAGAACTGTGGCCGGACCTGGACGGTGGACGGCCCGCCCCAGCGCATCGTCGCCCTCAACCAGCACAGCGCCGACCTGCTGCTGGCCCTGGGTGCCGGGCCGTCGATGATCGGCGTCGCCTATCTGGACGACGATGGCCAGGCCCAGGCCGAAGGGCTTTACCACGGCGTGCCGGTCATCGCTCGCCAGTACCCGTCGGCAGAAGTGCTCTACAGCCTGAAACCCGACCTGGTGGTGGGCGGCTTCGCCTCGGCCTTCCCGGAAAACTTCAGCTCCCGGCAACGCCTGGGGGCCATAGGCGTGGGCAGCTACCTGCTGGAATCGGCCTGCGCCGGGCATGACCAGGACTACTTCGGGCATATCCGCCGCGACCTGCTGACCCTGGGCCGGCTGCTACGCCAGGAGGCCCGCGCGCAGCAACTGGTGGGCCAGATGGATGCCGACCTGGAGGCCGCCGCGGCCCTGTACCGCGGGCGCCCGACGCCTTCGGTGTTCTACCTGGACAGCGAAGTCAACGGCCTGGCCAGCCAGGGTCAGCGCGGGTTTGTCGGCGTGCTGCTGCAAGCGGCCGGTGCACGCAACAGCTTTGCCGCCATCGACCGCCCGCGCCTGACCGTGGACAGCGAGACCCTGCTGGCCAACGACCCCGACGCCATGCTCCTGGCCGACGCCCTGTGGTCCCCGGCCCGGCGCAAACGCCAGCTGCTGCACAGCGACCCTGTGCTGTCGCGATTGCGCGCAGTGCGCGAAGACCGGCTGATCGACATCCCCTTCGCCCGACTGGTGCCGGGCATCGCCAGCGGCCGCACCGCCCTGGAACTGGCCCGGCGCCTGCACCCCACCCACGACTGCCCCCCCCGTAGGAGCCGGCTTGCCGGCGAAGGGAACACCCCCGACCTCGCGGCGTACCCACAGACGCCTTCGCGGGCAAGCCCGCTCCTACAACCACCAGCGAGCCCCCCGTAGGAGCCGGCTTGCCGGCGAAGGGAACACCTCCGACCCCGAGGCGTACCCACAGACGCCTTCGCGGGACACAAGGAACAGCGGCTACAGGGAGTTGAGCAAACGCCTGGACGGCTGCTCCGGCGGGTGGCAGGTGACGTTGTTGCGGCCGCAGGTCTTGGCCGCATACAGGGCCTGGTCGGCATCGTTGAGCCAGCCCATGGCGTCGTCGTGCAGGGGGTTGAAGGCCGCCAGGCCGATGCTCAGGCTGACCTGCAGCGCCGGGCTCTGTTCATAGCCCAGGGCCCCAAAACGACCGCGCAGGGCCTCCATCAGTTCGGCGGCATGAGCCAGGGGCACGTCCGGCAGGATCACGCAGAACTCGTCGCCGCCATAACGCCCGGCCTGGTCGCTGACCCGCAGGTTCTGCCGCAGCAGCTTGCTCAACTGGCGCAGCACCACATCCCCGGCCACATGGCCGTAGGTGTCATTGATGGCCTTGAAGTGGTCGATGTCGATCAGGGCGATGGCACCACCATGGGCCTGGCGCTTGCAGCGCTGGAACTCGATCTCCAACTGGTCCTTCCAGGCGCCATGGTTGAGCAGCCCGGTCAGGCTGTCGGTGCGGCTCAGGGCCAGCAGCTCGCGCTTGTGCCGGCCCAGGGTCACCGCCTGCTGATAGCAGATGTAGCCCAGGGCCAGCGGGTACAGGGTCAGCATCGGCAGGCAGGCATACACCTGCTCAGGGGTGGTCTGGGCGACAAACGCCGGCCCGAACAGCCACAGGGCAACGCCCATGCCCAGCACTTGGGCCGCACTGCCGGCGAGGAAGAAACGTAACCCGCCCAGGGCCATGTTGTTCATGGCCATCATCCCCAGGGTGGTGGCCAGCGGCAGCGGATTGAAGTGCATGGCGCCGACCCAGAAGCCCCCCAGCAGCGAATCCACCAGCAGGTTGCGGTACTCGGCACGAAACGGCACCCGGGCCAGCCGCGCCCATTGGTAGGCCAGGTGCGGCCAGGCAAATGCATTGAACAGCATGAAGCCCCAGACCCAGGGCGCCGGTTGCAGGGGCGCCATCCCCGCGGCCACGCAGAAAAACCCCAGGGCCAGGCCCAGGGTCCGTGACCGATAAAGCCTCCTGGCCAATGACAGTCCCTTCCCTCTGGTGTCCTGCGCAGGGAGCAAGTCGCCTCCGATCAGCAATGGGTAAAGGTGGAACGAGCGGGTGGCAAGCAACCGGTGAAAGTCTATCAGTCGCGTTTCAAAGCGCCATCACTGCCAACGCCCAGTTTCGGCCTGCCAGCGCCAGCAGGTGGGGAATATTTGGCTATAACTGAGGGGCGGCCGATAACCGACTTCGCAGTGGCGAGCACGACGCGCGCCGCCCCTGAGCCGATCCACCCTGCCCCTGGAGGCCGCCGATGCTGGTGATCCTGGTCCTGCTGCTCCTTGCCGCACTCTGGTGCTACCGCACCTACCCGCGCATCGGCCACCTGCTGTACGACGCCAGCGTGGCCCTGGAAGCACGCCTGTACCGGCTGCAGAAAGTCCCGGTGCAGATCGGCGAAGAGACCCTGATGACCTACCAGGGCGGCCCGGCCCAGGCGCCGGTGATCCTGTTGCTGCACGGCCTGAGCGCGGACAAGAGCATCTGGCTGCGTTTTGCCCGGCACTTCAACCGCGACTACCGGTTGCTGATCCCGGACCTGGGCGGCCATGGCGAAACCGCCTATGCCGCCCACCAGGACTACCGTGTTCCGGCCCAGGCCCAGCGCCTTTTGCGCTTGCTCGACGCCTGCGGCATCCAGCGGGTGCAGGTGATCGGCAACTCCATGGGCGGCTATATCGCCGCCTGGCTGGCCGCCCACGCCCCGCAACGGATCAGCGGCCTGGCGCTGTTCGACCCGGCCGGCGTCGAAGCCCCCGAGACCAGCGACCTGCAGCACCTGCTGGAACAGGGCAAGAACCCCTTCCTGGTCCGCTCCCGCGCCGACTTCCAGCACTTCTACAGCCTGACCATGGCCGCCCCGCCCTGGGTGCCCGAAGCAGTGCTGGCGGCCATCGCCGAACGCTATCAGGCGCGCCGCGGGCAACTGGCGCGGATCTTCGCCGAGCTCCAGGCCAGCCCGCCCATGGAGCCCGAGCTGGCGAAGATCCAGGCCCCGACCCTGCTGCTCTGGGGCCGCGAGGACCGCCTGCTGCACCCCAGCAGCGCCCAGGTCTGGGCCAAGGGCCTGCCCCAGGCCCAGGTGCAACTCTGGGAGGGCATCGGGCATATGCCCATGGTCGAACGCCCGGTGCGCAGTGCCCGGCTGTACCAGCAGTTCCTGGAACGCCAGCGGCACTGACAGCGGCCCGCTCATGCATTCATTTGCAGAATGAAGTTCAGAGGAAACTTCGTTTGTCAGCCTCGGGCAGGCCCAGCAGAATCGAGGCCGACCCGCCCTTTCACGCCTCGCCCTCTGCCACGGGAAGCCTGTTCATGAGCAACCAGCACTTCGTCAGCCCGGACCTGATCCGCCAGGGATTTTCCCGGGCGATGTCGGACATGTACCGCGAGGAGGTGCCGCTCTACGGTGCCCTGATGGAGCTGGTGGCCGAAGTCAACGCCCAGGTCCTGGAGCGGCAGCCGGCGCTTGCCCGGCACCTGCAGAGCAGCGGTGAACTGCAGCGCCTGGACCTGGAGCGCCACGGCGCGATCCGCGTCGGCAGCGCCGCCGAGCTGGCGACCCTGGCCCGGCTGTTCGCGGTGATGGGCATGCAGCCGGTGGGCTACTACGACCTGACCCCCGCCGGGGTGCCGGTGCATTCCACGGCCTTTCGCGCGGTGCACGAAGCGGCCCTGCAAGTCAGCCCGTTCCGGGTCTTCACCTCGCTGCTGCGCCTGGAGCTGATCGACAACCCGGAGCTGCGCAGCTTTGCCGAACAGGTCCTGGCCCGGCGCCAGATCTTCACCCCCCAGGTGCTGGAACTGATCCAGCAGGCCGAGGCTGCCGGAGGCCTGGACGCCGAAGACGCCGAGCGCTTTATCCGCCAGGCCCTGGAAACCTTCCGCTGGCACCACCACGCCACGGTGACCGCCGCCCAGTACGCCAGCCTCAGCGCCCAGCACCGGCTGATCGCCGACGTGGTGGCCTTCAAGGGCCCGCACATCAACCACCTGACCCCGCGCACCCTGGAGATCGATGAAGTGCAACGGCTGATGCCTGCCCGCGGCATCACCCCCAAGGCGGTGATCGAAGGCCCGCCGCGCCGGGAATGCCCGATCCTGCTGCGCCAGACCAGCTTCAAGGCCCTGGAGGAGTCCGTGGCCTTCACCGACCAGGCCCAGAGCCAGGGCAGCCACAGCGCGCGTTTCGGCGAGATCGAACAGCGCGGCGCGGCCCTGACCCCCAAGGGCCGCGAGCTCTACGACCGCCTGCTGAACGCCGCCCGCGACGCCCTGGGCGACTTCCCCAACGAAGCCAATGCCCAACGCTACAACCAACTGATGCAAGAGCACTTCAGGGAATTTCCCGACAGCCACCCGGCCATGCGCGAACAGGGCCTGGCCTACTTTCGCTACTTCGTCAGCGAAACCGGGCTGGCCGCGCGCAACCAGCCCCAGCGGCCCACCACCCTGGCAGCGCTGCTGGCGGCCGGGCACCTGAGCGCCGAACCCCTGGTGTATGAAGATTTCCTGCCGGTCAGCGCCGCCGGGATCTTCCAGTCCAACCTGGGGGACGACAGCCAGAGCCACTACGCCGGGCAATCCAACCGCCAGGCGTTCGAAGCCGCCCTGGGCCGCCCCACCCTCGACGAACTGCAGCTCTACGCCCAGACCCAGCAGCGCTCCCTGGAGCACTGCGCCGCCACCCTGGGCCTGCCGGCGCTCTAAGGCGCAAGGCAGGCCCGCGGGTCGATGCCGGCCTTGCAGCCGGTGCGCTGCCCCCATGGTCATGGACCCGTCGCGGCGTTATTCTGCCGCCACTTGCGCCCCCATCAGCGGCGCGCCACCACCAGGGATGGACACGGCGAATGAGATTCGCGATCGGCCTGTTTTTATGCGCGGCACTCGGCGGCGCACTCACCACCCACGCCGCAGAAACCGTCAACGACATCACCCAGCTCAACCCCATAGTGGTAGACCAGGTGGTGCGCCCCACCCGCCTGGAGCAGATCGTCCAGCAGGTGGCCGAACACCCCGGCCCGATCGCCATTGGCGGCGGGCGCTACAGCATGGGCGGCCAGACCGCCACCGAACAGGCCTTGCAGATCGACATGCGCGGCTTCAACCGGGTGCTCGACTTCTCCAAGGAACGCAAGGAAATCACCGTGCAGCCGGGCATCACCTGGCGCGCCGTGCAGGACTACATCGACCCCCACGATCTGTCCGTGAGCATCATGCAGAGCTACGCCAACTTCACCGTCGGCGGCGCCCTGAGCGTCAACGCCCATGGCCGCTACATCGGCTACGGCCCGCTGGTGAGCTCGGTGAAATCCATCAAGCTGGTGCTGGCCGACGGCCAAGTGGTGGACGCCAGCCCGCAGCACAACCGCGACCTGTTCTACGGCGCCATCGGCGGCTACGGCGGCCTGGGGGTGATCGTCCAAGCCACCCTGCAACTGAGCGACAACGTGCGCCTGCTGCGTAGCGTCGACGAGATGCCCCTGGGGGACTACCGCCCCTACTTCCAGGCCCGGATCCAGAACAACCCCAAGGTCATCCTGCACAACGCCGTGCTCTACCCCGACCAGTACCAGACCCTGCGCGCGGTTTCCTACAGCCAGACCGACCTGCCGGTCACGGTCAAGGAACGCCTCACCCCCCTGGACCAGAACTACTGGAAAGAACAGAAGGCCCTGAAAGTGGTGAGCCAGTGGCCCGGCGGCAAGACCCTGCGCCAGGAAGTGATCGACCCCCTGGTGCTGAAAAAACCGCAAGTGTCCTGGCGCAACCACGAAGCCAGCCTCGATGTGCGTGAACTGGAACCCGACTCCCGGGCCAAGCGCACCTACGTGCTGCAGGAATACTTCGTGCCCCCCGACCAGCTGGAAAGCTTCGTCCAGGAGATGGGCGCGACCCTGCGGGCGCACAAGGTCAACGTGATCAACCTGTCGATCCGCCACGCCAAGGCCGACCCCGGCACCCTGCTGGCCTGGGCCAAGACCGAGGTCTTCGCCCTGGTGCTGTACTACCAGCAGAGCACCGCGCCAGAGGAACGGGAAAAAGTCGGCGTATGGACCCGCGCCCTGGTGGACAGCGCCATCGAGCGCGGCGGCAGCTACTACCTGCCGTACCAGATCCACGCCACGGCCCAGCAGTTTCGCGCGGCCTATCCACGGGCCGGGGAGTTCCTGGCGCTGAAGGCCCGGGTCGATCCGCAGAACAAGTTCCGCAACAAGTTGTGGGATGCCTATGGGCTGGGGGCCACAGGGGATGGGGCTGCCCAACCTTAAGGCTGGGTGCCATCAATGGGCCGCGGAGCGCAGTGGCGCCAATACCTTGCGTTGCTGCAGGTAAATCACTCCGTCACCGTCGAAGGCCAGCACCTTGTCGGTGGTCAGGGCGCTGGCGTCGCCGTCCTCGTACTTGAGCCAGCCCTCATCCCACAAGTCGCCACTTTCATGACGCACCTGCACAAAGAAATAAGGCGGCTCGGAGCGGGTGATCTCAATGTAATGCCCACCATCGGGGCCCCCCTGCCACCGCGCATCAGGGTGCTCGGCCAATACATGGGCCGGCGTCGTGGAGAAGCCGTTCTTGAACACGACCACCGCCAGCAATACCAGCGCCAGTACGCCCACCGACATGAGCAAACGTTTTAACCAGATCAATCCAGGATCTCCGCTATCATTCACCGCCCTCGACCTGTCCCGGTCGGGCAATCGCGCATTCTGTTGAAGGCCCGCGCAGTGTGCAATAACAAGCGCAGTGGCCGCTTGCCATCCAGCCCGGCCGCCCCCCGGAAAGCCGGCTGAACGCCTCTTGAATCCGCAGTACCAAGGAAAGGATTGGCCATGCGTATCACCCTCAACACCCTCCATGTAGAAGCCGACCATAGCCTGTGGGTCAATTTCAGCAGTGCGTTCGGCGAAGGCCGGGGCCAATGGCTGGGCACGCTGCCACAGACGGGCCAGGTGCATGAGGTGGAGTTGAGCCTGGAGGACGATTTTGTCTGGGATCACAACCTGTGGGCCGCGACCCAGGACAGGCCACGCATCAGCCGGGAACAGGCGGGGCTGCGGGTCACCGGGCAGTTGCTGCCCCGGGAAGACGAGGCTGTCGCGGCGCTGGTCATAGGTCCGAACATCATCCTGCTGTCGCTGCAGGGTGGCCACGCGCAGCCAGGCGGCTTCGTCAGCCTGCTTGCACGCCAGGTCAGCTTGAGTCCGGTGGCACTGTAGAGGGAGCACGGCAGGCTCGCGCCGGAGCATCCAGCCAGGGTCGATTCAGGGTGATGTAAAGCGGGAAAGTCGCAGGACGCGACAGGGAAGGTGTTCGCCCAGTGCTCTGGCCTTGGCAATCCTTGCACCGGTAAAGAGCCCTTGCACCGGGCGAACGGTTGGCATTCTAGTGCAACTGGCGGGGAAAGTCCGTGGGCAGATTCTGAATAAAACTGCACAGTGCAGTTAACCCGATTGCCCATTGCCTCCCCCGCTCAGTCCTGCCCCCTCAGCCTTCGTGGGCAGTGCTGACCTGCAGGATGTCGGTGTAGGTCACCAGCACGCTCTGGCCCACCTTGAGGTCCTTGAGGCGCTGCTGGACTTCGGGTTTCTCCACGCTCACCACTTTCTTGTTGCCCGCCGGGCCTTCGAAGGTCAGCTGGTTTTTCTTCAAGTCGATGGCGGTGATCTTCAACTGCACCTGCACCTGGCGATAGGCCGCGCCGCCGGGGTTGGGGTTGTCTGCGGTAGCGCGGACCACGCCGCTGGCTTCGCTGGAATCGGGCTTGCCCTTTTCAACGTCGGTGTCGAGCACCGCCACCACCGAGTGGGTGACCGTGACCTTGACCTGATCGCCGACCTTGAGGTGGCCCAGGTCCTTGGCCTGATCGCTCAATTGCACATGCACCGGCTTGCCCCCGGCGCCTTCGAGCACCACCTGGTGCTTGGCGGCGTCCACCGACAGGACCTTGGTCACCACCTGATCGGCCTCGATGGCCCCGGACAGCGGGATATCGGCGGCGTGTGCGGCAAGGCTGGCGGTGCCCAGCACAGTGGCCAGGGCGATGGCGCGGGCCAGGGTATTGAGGGTTTTCATCATGAACATTCCTTGTGGTTGAGAAACACACTGACTTTCAGTCAGGCCCTTGAGCATAGACGCCCTGCCAGCTTTCACCGGGGGATGGGTGCAAGCGTCGCGGCGCCCTCAATAACCGGTCATCTCCAGGTAGCCGCTGCCACTGTGGCTGCCAGCGAATTGCAGCGGCCCTTCCCAGTAGGGAATGCTCAGGTTCATCCAGGCCTGGGGGTTCAGGGCCCGGGTGGTGATATCCAGGCCCTTGGCGGGGATCCTCAGTTGCCAGGTGGTGGGCAGGCTGCGGCCCTGGACCCTGGACTGGGCCAGCGGCAGCAACTGGATCTGCTCCTTGCCCAGGCTCTGGGTGTGGCCATCGGTGCTGATCCACGTGCCGGTGATATAGGGCGCCTTGTCCCGCTCGCGAACCCGGAACAGCATCAGCCGCTCGCCGCTGTCCAGGTGCAGAGAGAACCAGTCCCAGCCGCTCTGGTCCGCGCCCAGGGGCTGGCTGCTCCATTCCCGGTCGAGCCAGGCCGGGCCGCTGACCTGATAGCGCTGGCCATCGATCTGCAACTCCCCCGCGGCCTGGAAGAACGGCTGGCTGTAGTAGTAGGAAGCCTGCCCCTGGTCGGACTTGCGGCTGTAGCCGCCCTCGCCCTGCAGCACCAGCGGCCGGCTGCTGGAAAGTTGCAGGCGATAGGCGAACCCCGGCCCCGCGGCCTGCACCTGCATCCGCGCCAGGGGGTCGCCGGCGCTGTTCAGGGTGCTCAACTGCCAGTCGTCGATCCAGGCCTGGAACGGCTGCGCGATCACCCCGGCCTGGCCGACGCCACCCCGGGCATAGCGCTCGGTGGCGTGGTGGCTCTGGGCCGACGTGGCCGCTGCATGGCCCAGCCACACCAGCGGCGCGCCCCAGCCCAGTTGTTCGGGAGCGGCCCGCAGGGCACTGCGAAACAGCGTCCACTGCACGCCGAAGTGGCGGCCCTGGGCGTCGCTCAGGTCTGCCGTGAGGTACCACCACTCGATGCGAAACCCGTCATGGGCACCGTGGTCGGCAGGAAAGCTGAAACTGCGCCCCGGCAACACCGGGGTGAAGGCCGCGGCCTCGCTGCCCAGGCCGGCAAAACCCTGGGGCGGCTCGGCGGGCTGTTCACAACCGGCCAGCAGCGCCAGCAGCAACCCCGCCAGGGCCCGGCCCAACACATCAGTCTTCATGGGCAAAAGTCCTCAGCAGGTCCGCCGGTTGCGCGCGGTACAAACGCAGCAGCGGCCAGGCCGATGCCAACAGAGTCGCCAGCATGGCCAGGCCCAAAAGTTGCAGAAGCTGCCCGGGGAACACCCGCAACGGCAGGCGCCAACCAAAGGCCTGGACATTGATCACGCTGTCCAGGCACCAGGCCAGGAGGATGCCCAGCGGCAGCGCCAGGACCAGGGTGAGCAAGGCCAGCAGCCAGGTCTGCCCGAGGTTCAGCAGCATCAGTTGACGCCGCCCCACCCCCAGGGCCCAGAGCGGCGCCAGCTGGCCCAGCCGGCTCTGGCTCTGGGTCAGCAGGCTGATGAACAGCGCCACCCCGGACACCCCCAGGGTCAGGCTGTTGAGGGCGGCGGTGGCGGCGAAGGTGCGTTCAAAGACCTGCTGCGACCAGCCCTTGAGCCGGGCCTGATCGATGATCCGGCTGTCGTCCAGGGCGAACTGCTGTTGCAAGGCGCCGACCAGCCCGGGCATCGCTCCCGGCGCCAGGCGCAGGTTGAAACGGCTCGGCGTCAGCGCTGGCCAATGCGCCAGCAAGTGCCCGGCATTCACCAGCAGGTGGCCCTTGGGGTTGCCATAGTCGGCGTAGATCCCCACCACCCGGGGCGCCCACTGCCCGGCGGGCACCGGCAGGCTCAGGCGGTCGCCGGGGCGCACCTTCAGGCGTCGGGCCAGCTGTTCACTGAGCATCAGGGTGTCCTGGCTCGCCAGTTGTGCCCAGGGCTCGGCGCCGTCGCTTTCCAGGAGCGGCCAGTGCTGGCGGTAGCTGGGATGGTCGATCACCCCATACAGGTCCGCCGGCCAACCCTGCACCTGCAACGCCACCTGCCAGCTGGGCAGCACCGCGGCAACCTGGGCCTGTTGCGGCAACCAGTCCAGCAACTGCCGGGCCTGCTCCGGGCTCTGCGGATTGACATACAACTCGGCGCTCAGGCGTTGCTCCAGCCAGTCGTTGAAGGTTTCGCGAAACCCTGCCGTCATGCTGCCGGCGCCGATATTCGCCGCCAGTGCCAGCAGCAGCGCCATCAGGGCCAGGCTCAGGGCCGGCAGTTGCTGGCGGCAATCGGCAAGAAACCACTGCCCCAGCACCCCACGCCGGCGCCCGAGCAAGGTTCCGAGCAGGGCATCGAGCAGCACCGGCAGGCCCAGGGCCGCCGCCAGCAGCAAGGCCGCCATCAGCACAAAGCCGCTGGCCAGGCTGTCGCCCCACTGCCACGCCGCCAGGGCCAGCAGCAGCGCCACTACGGCCACCGCACCCTGGCGGCGCAGCCAGCGGGCATGGGCCTGGTGCCAGGCCTGGGGGTTGGCCAGGGCCAGCAGCGGCAGGCGCGCCGCCCGCAGCAGGCTGGCGGCGCCGGCCAGCAAGGCCCCCAACAGGCTCAGGCCGATACCGCTGAACCACCACCCGGGGCTGAGGTTCAACTGCCCCGCCACCTCGGCGCCGTACAAGCCGCGCAGGCTGGCGGCCACGTCCGGCAGCAGCAGCCCGGCCAGCAGGTAGCCGCTGATGACCCCCGCCACTCCACCCAGCAGCGCCAGGGCCCCCAGTTCCAGAATCAGGCTGAAGATCAGCAGCCGCGCACTGACCCCGCAGGCGCGCAAGGTCCGCAGCAGGCCACGACGCTGCTCCAGGGCCAGGCCGATGGCGGCATGCACGATGAACAGCCCGACCACGAAGGACAGGAAACCCAAGGCATCCAGGTTCAGGTGAAAGCTCTCGGTCAGGCGCGCCAGGGTGTTTTCCGATTCGCCCGAATGCAGCACCAGTTGCCCCGCCAGCTCGGCCGGCAAGGGCGGCGCGCGGGCGGCAAAGTCCCGGGGCAGCAGCAGGCGGCTCAGTTGCCCCGGCTGGTCCAGTACCTGCTGGGCAAAGCCGATGTCCATCAGCAGCAGCCCCGGGGCCATGTCCGCCTGCACCTGCAACGGCGGCAGCAGCCGGCCATTGCTGGCACGGGGCTGCTGGCCCTCGCGGTAGCCGAGGCTGGCCAGGGTCTCTGGGGCAACCCAGGTACGCCCCGGCGGGCTGAAGAATTCCACCACCTGCTGCATCGCCAGTGGCTTGCCGGCCACTGCGGAACCGGCGGGCAAGGACAAAGGCTCGATGCCCATCAGTTGCAGGCGCAGCGCCTCGAAGCCCTGCAACTGCACCCGCCCTTGCAGCACCGGCGACACCGGCCAGCCGGCCCGGCGCAGGTCGACGAACCATTGCTGGGCAAAGCTTGCGCCAGTGGCCGTGCCCAGGCTGGCCTGGGGTTCACCGCCAATCAACTGGCTGGCCCGGGCATAGCTGTCCCGGGCCTGGCTGTTGAGGGCCAGGACCCCGGTCAGCAGGCTGGTGGCCAGCCACAAACCGGTGAGCACACTGAAGAACTGCACCGGGTGCTGGCGCCAGTGGCTCAACAGCGCCTGCAAGGTGCCACGCAGCACCCGCATCTCAGGCCCCGCCCGCTGCGGCCAGGCGGCCACGCTGCAGGACCACGGTGTGTTGCAAACGGCTGGCCACGCGCTGGCTGTGGGTCACCATCAGCAAACTGGTGGGGCTGTCGGCCAGCAATTCCAGCAGCAAATCCAGCACCTGGTCACTGGTGGTTTCATCGAGGCTGCCGGTGGGCTCATCGGCCAGCAACAGCCCGGGCCTCGACGCCAGGGCCCGGCCCAAAGCGACCCGCTGCTGCTGGCCGCCGGACAACTGTTCGGGGTAGCGGCGCAGCAAGTCCCCCAGGCCCAGGCGCTCCACCAACTGCGCCTGCCAGCGCGGATCGAAGCGCCCGGCCAGGCGCGCCTGGAAGCCCAGGTTGTCCTCGACCCGCAAGCTGCCGATCAGGTTGAACTGCTGGAACACCAGGCCGACTTCGGTGCGGCGCCAGTTGGCCAACTGGCTTTCGCTCATGCGCTCCAGGCGCTGGGCGCCGATGCGAATGCTGCCGCCATCCACCTGGTCCAGCCCGGCCACCAGATGCAGCAAGGTGCTCTTGCCGCTGCCGGATTCGCCCATCAGCGCCAGGCTGCTGCCCTGCCCCAGGTGCAAATCGACACCCTGCAGCACCGCCAGCGGCCCCTGGGGGGTGGCATAGCTCTTGAACACTCCTTGTACTTCCAGCATGGGCTGACTCGTCCGACCTGAAGGGGGCTCAAGGATAACCCGTGTCGCCCATGGCACCAGCGCAAACCTGCAACGCGGCAACCGATGAGCCAGGGCGCGCCCCTATCGCCCAGCGGCCACGGAATATAGTATTGCGGCCCTTTTGTTCATTGCAGGAAGCACCCATGACCTACACCAGGGCCCAATTGCAGTACCGGCTGTACATCGCCGCAGGCGCACTGTTGTTTACCGGTGCCTTGATCTCGACCTTTTTCTCGACCCTGAAAATGCTCTACTGGCGCCTGGACAGCTACACCACCATGGCCTCGACCATCAACCGCCCGATCAAGTATTTCGTGTACCAGGTCAATGCCAACACCCAGCCTTTGAACTGGTTCTGGGACAACAGCCCGACGCCCAGCTTCCTCGACCTGAGCTACTCCTCCCACTGGAAATTCCTGGTGATCTATCTGCTGATCTTCGTCGGCGCGGCGCTGTTCGCCACGGGCCGGGGGATGATACGCAAGGTCGAAGAAGTCGAGCCGCTGATCGAGGCCCAGCTCCAGGCCCCGGTGGAGGAAGGCGTCCCCGCCAAGACCCTGCAACAGCTGGAAGACTCGACCCTGGTGGGCAAAGCGCCGTCGTTCTTCAGCCAGACCCGCCTGCTGGTGGTCTGGCCCCTGGGCTGTGCAGCGGTCTACCTGGGCCTACTGTGGATGCTGCGCATCATCTGAGCCCCGCGCGGCGCATCGATTTAGCCGCCCCCCTTGCCACCACTAGCCCAGCAACTGGCTGAGCACGGCCCGCAACTTGCCCGGCTTCACCGGTTTGTTGAGCAGCGGCGCGCCCAGTTGCTGCAAGGCGCGGCGGCACTGGTCGCTGCGGTCGGCGGTGATGATCACCGCCGGCAGCGGTTGTTGGAAATGCTCGCGCAAGCGCCTGACCACCTGGCAGCCGGTGACCCCGTGATCCAGGTGGAAGTCCGCCAGGATCAACTCCGGCGCCCGGCCCTGCAGCACCTCCAGGGCCGCGGCCTGATCGGTGGCGGTCAGCACCTCGCAGCCCCACTGGCCGAGCAGCGCGGCCATGCTTTCAAGAATGCTCAACTCGTTGTCCAGCACCAGCAGGCGCCGCCCCGGCAGCGGGTTGCCGGTGCCCGGCTGCGGCGCCTGCTGGCTCAAGGGCAAGGGCACCCGGGCCGCCAGGGGCACCTCGATGCTGAACCGCGAACCGTGCCCCGGCCGCGACGCTACCTGCACCCGATAGCCGAGGATCTTGGCGATGCGCTCGACAATCGCCAGCCCCAGGCCCACCCCTTTGCGGTCGGCGGCGCGGCCTACATCTAGCTGGTTGAACTCAAGGAAAATCGACTCCAGGCGGTCGGCGGCAATGCCGCGCCCGGTGTCCCACACCTCCAGCCGCAACTGGTCGCCGCGACGGCGCGCCGCCAGCAGGATACTGCCGCGCTCGGTGTAGCGGCAGGCATTGCTGAGGAAGTTGCGCAGGATCCGCGTCATCAGCCGCAAGTCGGTGAACAGGGCAAAGTCACCGAAGCGCACCCGCAGCCCCAGCCCCGCCGCCTCGGCCACCGACTGGAACTCGGAGACCAGGGGCGCGAGCATTTCATCCAGGCGGTAGGTGGCCAGGTCCGGCTTCACCGCCGCCTGATCGAGCCTGGAAATATCCAGCAGGTCGGTGAGCAGGTCCTCGGCGCCTTCCAGGGCCTGGTGGGTGCGCTCCACCAGCAGTTGCTCCGGGGCCGGCAGGCTGCGCTCGCGCAGGGTGGAAATCAGCAGGCGTGCGGCATTCAGAGGTTGCAGCAGGTCGTGGCTGGCGGCGGCCAGGTACTTGTCCTTGCTGCGGTTGGCCGCCTCGGCGGCGTCCCGGGCCTCGCGCAGGTCGCGCTCAATGCGCTCGCGCCGGGCGATCTGCTGCTGCAGGTTGCGGTTGGCGTCCAGCAACTCATCGGTGCGCGCCGCCACCCGCTGCTCCAGCTGGTCGTTGAGCTGTTCCAGGTGCTGCTGGGCCAGCTTGCGCTCGGTGATGTCGGCGACGAACCCTTCAACCAGCCCGTCCTGGTCGGGCTTGAGCAACAGGTTCATCAGCACATCGATGCTGCTGCCGTCCTTGCGCCGCAGCTGGGTTTCGTAACCCAGCAGGCTGCGCTGGTTCTGCAACTGCTCGCCGATGGCCGCCAGTTCCCCGGCGCCGCCCACGAACAGGTTGCCCGCCAGGTCGGCCAGGGAAAACAGCACTTCCTGGGGGTCCTGATACCCCAGCATGCGCGCCAGGGCCGGGTTGGCGGCACGCATGCCGGCCTGCAGGCTGGCCTGGAAGATGCCGTGCACTGCGTTCTCGAACAGCCACTTGTAGCGGTTGCGCTCGGTTTCCAGGTCTTCCAGGCGCGCCGCCAGTTCCGGGTAATGGCTCTTGCGCGCCGAGTGGTTGCCCAGCCCCAGGAGCCCGGCCAGGGCCCGTTGCTGTTCGTCAGAGGGCCTCGCCATAGACCACCTCGACATCACGCTGGCTGGATTCACGAGGGTTGGTGAGGATGCATGGGTCGCCCATTGCGTGCTGCGAGAGGAACGGAATATCGCTGCTGCTGACCCCATGCAGGCCCAGGGTCTCGTGGAAGCCGATGGCGCGCTTGAGGGCGATCAGGTGCTCCACCAGGCGCCCGCAGATCTGCCGCTGGTTGAGCCCGCGGCAGTCGATGCCGAAAGTCTCGGCAATCACCTTGAAGCGCTCCGGCGCCGCGCTGTAGTTGAAGGCCACCACATGCTCCACCAGCACCGCGTTGCACAGCCCGTGAGGCAGGTCGAGAAAGCCCCCCAGGCTGTGGGACATGGCATGCACCGCGCCGAGGATCGCGTTGGAGAACGCCAGCCCGGCCTGCATGCTGCCGAGCATGATCTTCTCGCGCAGGGCGATGTCCGAGGGGTTGGCGATCATCTGCACCAGGTTGCCGTTGATCAGGCGCATGGCTTCCAGGGCGTGGGGATCGGTCAGCGGCCCGTGGCCGGTGGAAACGAAAGCCTCGATGGCATGCACCAGGGCGTCGATGCCGGTGCAGGCGGACAGGAACGGGTCCATGCCCTGGGTGGTTTCCGGGTCGATCAGCGACACATCAGGGACCACCGCCTTGCTGACGATGGAGAACTTCATCCGCTCCTGCTGGTTGGAGATGATCACGAACTGCGAGACATCCGCCGAGGTGCCGGCAGTGGTCGGGATCATGATCAGCGGGGGGCTGGGCATGCGGATGGTGTCCACCCCCTCGAACTCGAGGATGCTGCGCCCGTGGGCGGCGACGATGCCGATGCCCTTGCCGCAATCCATGGGGCTGCCGCCACCGACCGCGACGATCACATCGCAGGCGTTTTCCCGGTAGATCTGCGCGCCGTGCATCACCTCCTCCACCCGCGGGTTGGGCGACACCGCGCTGTACAGGCAGTACTCGACGCCCTGGGCCAGCAGGCTGGCCTCGACATCGGCGACCCAGCCGGCGGCGATCACCCCGGGGTCGGTGACCACCAGCACCTTGCGCGCACCGAAGGTCTTCGCATAGTTGCCGACATTGTGCCGGCAACCGGCGCCAAAGATGATTTCCGGAGAGACGAACTTGCGCAGCAGACTGAGATTCTGGCCCATTGGGGAAGCCTGTTTTCTTATTGTTCTGGAGAAGAACGCCAGCCTAAAGCATCCGTTGCTGAAAGCAATCCGACCATCGGCGGACTTCGCAGCCTCGGCAGCGGCTACAGGCCATGTAGCCGCTGCCGCAGGCTGCGAACGGCACGAAGGGCCGCAGCGTGCTTGAGGCCGCTGCGGGTTCGGTGGGAGATGGTCAGGCAAGGCCCTGCGGGCCTTTTCGCAGCTTCGCCAGGGCTCAGCAGCGGCTACAGGGCCAGTGCCGATCCGAGGTTGGTGTAGCCGCTGCCGCAGGCTGCGAACGGCACGAAGGGCCGCAGCGTTCTTGAGGCCGCTGCGGGTTTGGCGGGTGATCGCCAGGGCTCAGCAGCGGCTACAGGGCCAGTGTCGATCCGAGGTTGGTGTAGCCGCTGCCGCAGGCTGCGAACGGCACGAAGGGCCGCGGCGCTCTTGAGGTCGCTGCGGGTTTGGCGGGAGATGGTCAGGCAAGGCCCTGCGGGCCTTTGCGCAGCCTCGCGGGCTCGGCAGCGGCTACAGGGACCGGGTGGCGTCAGAGATGGATGTCCATGCCGTCATGCGCCACTTCGATGCCGCGGCGGGTCAGTTCGGCGCGCTCGGCGGAGTCCTCGTCGAGGATCGGGTTGGTGTTGTTGATGTGGATCAGCACCTTGCGCGCCCGGGGAAAGCGCTCCAGCACCTCAAGCATGCCGCCGGGGCCGCTTTGCGCCAGATGGCCCATCTCGCTGCCCAGCTTGTCGCCGACGCCACAGACGCGCATTTCATCGTCGCGCCACAAGGTGCCGTCCACCAGCAGGCAATCGGCGCGCTCCATCCACGCCAGCAGGGCCTCATCCACCTGCCCCAGACCCGGGGCATAGAACAGGCTGGCGCCGCTGCGCCGGTCCTCGATGAACAGGCCGATATTGTCCCCCGGGTGCGGGTTGCCGCGATGGGGCGAATACGGCGGCGCGCTGCTGCGCAGGGCAATCGCCCGCAGCGCGATGTCCGGGCAGGCCGGCAGGCTGAATTCCCGGCCATCGAGGTGGATGGGCTGCCACTGCAAGCCGCCGTTCCAGTGGCTGAGCATGTTGAACAGGGGGAAGCCGCTGCACAGGTCCTGGTGGACCATCTCGGTGCACCAGACCTGATGCGGGCAGCCTTCGCGCAGGCTGAGCAGGCCGGTGCAATGGTCGATCTGGCTGTCCAGCAGTATCACCCCGGCCAGGGCGGTGTCCCGAAGCTGTCGGGCCGGTTGCAGCACCGCAAAGGACTCCAGCTGCTGGCGAATGTCCGGGGAGGCGTTGCACAGGATCCACTCGCTGCCATGGTCGCTCAGGGCGATGGACGACTGGGTGCGGCGCCGGGCGCGCAGGCTGCCGTCGCGCACGCCGGCGCAGTTGCGGCAGTTGCAGTTCCACTGGGGAAAACCGCCCCCGCCGCGGACCCGAGAATGCGGATATGCATGAGGTGCTCCTGAAGGGCAAAAGGCTCCGGCCGACACCAGTACCGGCCGGAGCGGGACGGCTCAGCGGTTGGCGAAGTACATGGTCACTTCAAAGCCGATACGCAGGTCGGTGTACGCGGGTTTATGCCACATGGGGTCAAGCCTCTTGTTGTGCCGGGGGATTCCGGTAAAGGCATTAATGCACGGGGAGCGCGGGGGCCGAATGCTACTTTGGGACGAACCGGCGGGGTGCGTTGGTAGGGGGAAATGGGGGTGGTCTTGCGGGCCTCTTCGCCAGCAAGCTGGCTCCTACAGGGTTGGCGGTGCTGCGCCCACAACGCACACGGGGAGGTGCCCACCCATGAGCCCTCCCCGTGTCCGTCCCGCACAAGCGCGGTGGCACCCAACCCCCGCGCCTGTTGTTGCCCTTAGAAAAAGCCCAGGGGATTGATGTCGTAGCTCACCAGCAGGTTCTTGGTCTGCTGGTAGTGGTCGAGCATCATCTTGTGGGTCTCGCGGCCCACCCCGGATTTCTTGTAGCCACCGAACGCGGCGTGGGCCGGGTACAGGTGGTAGCAGTTGGTCCACACGCGGCCGGCCTTGATCGCCCGCCCCATGCGGTAGGCGCGGTTGATGTCGCGGGTCCACAGCCCGGCGCCCAGGCCGAACTCGCTGTCGTTGGCGATCGCCAGGGCCTCGGCTTCGTCCTTGAAGGTGGTCACGCCCACCACCGGGCCGAAGATCTCTTCCTGGAACACGCGCATCTTGTTGTGGCCCTTGAGCAGGGTCGGCTGGATGTAATAGCCGCTGGCCAGGTCACCTTCCAACAGCTCGGCGGCGCCACCGGTGAGCAGCTCGGCGCCCTCCTCCTGGGCGATCTGCAGGTAGGAGAGGATCTTCTCGTACTGCTGCTGCGACGCCTGGGCGCCGACCATGGTCTCGGTGTCCAGCGGGTTGCCGCGCTTGATCTTGACGATCTTCTTCATCACCTCGGCCATGAACGGCTCGTAGATCGACTCCTGGACCAGGGCCCGGGATGGGCAGGTGCAGACTTCCCCCTGGTTGAAGAACGCCAGCACCAGGCCTTCGGCGGCCTTTTCGATGAACTTGGGTTCGGCCTGCATGATGTCTTCGAAGAAGATGTTCGGCGACTTGCCGCCCAGTTCGACGGTGGACGGAATGATGTTCTCGGCGGCGCATTTCATGATGTGCGAGCCCACCGGGGTCGAGCCGGTGAAGGCGATCTTGGCGATGCGCTTGCTGGTGGCCAGGGCCTCGCCGGCTTCGCGGCCAAAGCCCTGGACGATGTTCAGCACCCCGGCCGGCAGCAGGTCGGCGATCAGCTCGGCGAAGACCATGATCGACAGCGGGGTCTGCTCGGCGGGCTTGAGCACCACGCAGTTGCCGGCGGCCAGGGCCGGGGCGAGTTTCCAGGCAGCCATCAGCAGCGGGAAGTTCCACGGGATGATCTGCCCGACCACGCCCAGGGGTTCGTGGAAATGGTAGGCGGTGGTCAGTTCGTTGATCTCTGCGGCGCCGCCTTCCTGGGCACGGATGCAACCGGCGAAGTAGCGGAAATGATCGGCGGCCAGGGGCACGTCGGCGTTGAGGGTTTCGCGCACGGCCTTGCCGTTGTCCCAGGTTTCGCTGACCGCGAGGATCTCCAGGTTCTGCTCGATGCGGTCGGCAATCTTCAGCAGCACCAGCGAACGGTCCTGGGCGCTGGTCTTGCCCCAGGCATCGGCGGCGGCATGGGCGGCGTCCAGGGCCTTGTCGATGTCCGCGGCAGTGGAGCGCGGGAATTCGGCGATCACCTCACCGTTGACCGGCGAGGTGTTGCTGAAGTACTGGCCGTCCACCGGCGGCACGAACTGGCCACCGATGAAATTGCCGTAGCGTGGCTTGAAGGACACGACGGCGCCTGGGGTTCCGGGTTGTGCGTAGATCATGCTGGGCCTCTGCTGGTCGATGCCTGTCCACGACAGGCGATGGCTCGATGGTAGAGAGCCCCGCGTGCCGGACGAATGCATCGTTGGCAGGGGGGCTCTCGTCATTTGGTCGTAGGTTGATTGCCCTGTGCGGGAGCCGGCTTGCCGGCGAAGGCGCTCTTGCGGGCCTCTTCGCCAGCAAGCTGGCTCCTACGGTCGGCAGGGATATCGCTAGGGCTTTGTAGGAGCCGGCTTGCCGGCGAAAGCGCTCTTGCGGGCCTCTTCGCCAGCAAGCTGGCTCCTACGGTCGGCAGGGATATCGCTAGGGCTTTGTAGGAGCCGGCTTGCCGGCGAAGGCGGTCGTGCGGGCGCCTTCGCCGGCAAGCTGGCGCCTACGATCAGCGTTTGCTCACCAGATCCTTGGGCAACTTGAAGGTCCAGAGCATGCCGCCCTGGTTGAAGTCCTTGACCCGTTTGGCCACTTCGCCGCCCCACAGCGGCACCGCGCCGCCCCAGCCGGAGAGCACCGAGACGTACTGCTCGCCGTCCATTTCCCAGGTCACGGGCGAGCCCAGGACCCCGGAGCCGGTCTGGAATTCCCAGACCTTCTCGCCGGTCTTGGCGTTGAACGCCTGGAGGAAACCCTCAGGCGTGCCGGTGAACACCAGGTTGCCCTTGGTGGTCAGCACCCCGCCCCACAGCGGCGCGAAGTTCTTGTGGCGCCAGACTTCCTTGCCGCTGATCGGGTCGATGGCCCGCAGCACGCCGATGTAATCCTCGTTCAGCGGCTTGATGGTGAAGCCCGCGCCGAGGAACGCCGCGCCCTTCTTGTAGGCGATGCCTTCGTTCCAGATGTCCATGCCCCATTCGTTGGACGGCACATAGAACAGCCCGGTGTCGCGGTTGTAGGCCATGGGCATCCAGTTCTTGGCGCCGAGGAAGGCCGGGGCGACGAACACCGAGCTGCCCTTGGCTTCGCTACCCGGGGCGCCAGGGCGGCTGGCCTCGTTGTAGATCGGCCGGCCGTTCTTATCCAGGCCGGTGGCCCAGGTGATCTTGTCGACAAAGGGGAAGCCGCGGATGAACTTGCCGTTGGTGCGATCGAGCACGTAGAAGAAGCCGTTGCGGTCGGCGGTGGCGGCGGCCTTGATCTCCTTGCCGCCTTCCTTGTAGTTGAAGGAGATCAGCTCGTTGACGCCGTCGAAGTCCCAGCCGTCGTGGGGGGTGCTCTGGAAGTGCCACTTGATGGTGCCGTCGTCCGGGTTCAGGGCCAGGCGCGACGAGGAATACAGGTTGTCGCCAGGGCGCAGGTGGGAGTTCCACGGCGCCGGGTTGCCGGTGCCGAACAGCAGCAGGTTGGTTTCCGGGTCGTAGTAGCCGCCGAGCCACGGCGCCGCGCCACCGGTCTTCCACAGGTCACCCGGCCAGGTCTTGCCCGCCTCGCCACCGGAAATGCCGTTCTCGATGGCCTTGCCGTCCTTGTACACGTAGCCCATGTGGCCTTCCACGGTGGGGCGCATCCACAGCAGCTCGCCGTTTTTCGGGTCGTAGGCCTGGATCTTGCCGACCACGCCGAACTCGCCGCCGGCCACCCCGGTGATCAGCTTGCCGTTGACCATCATCGGCGCCGCGCTGATGGAGTAACCCTCTTTGTGATCGGCGACCTTCTTGCTCCACACCACCTTGCCGGTGTCCTTGTTCAGGGCCACCAGCTTGGCGTCCAGGGTGCCGAAGAACACCAGGTCGCCGTACAGTGCCACGCCGCGGTTGATCACGTCGCAGCACGGACGGATGTCGTCCGGCAGGCGCGCGTCGTACTGCCAGAGTTTCTTGCCGGTGCGCGCATCCACGGCGAACACCCGGGAATAGGAACCGGTCATGTACATCACCCCGTCCTTGATCAGCGGCTGGGCCTGCTGGCCGCGCTGCTTCTCGCCGCCGAAGGAGAAGGCCCAGACCGGCCGCAGCTCCTTGACGTTATCGACGTTGAGGATATCCAGCGGGCTGTAGCGCTGGCCCTGGACGCCCAGGCCGTTGGTGACGATCTGCTGCGGGTTCTTCGGGTCCTGGAGGATCTCTTCATCGGTGACGGCGGCCAGGGCCGCGCTGGACAGAAGCATGGCGCTGAGCACCAGGCTCACGGCGAAAAAGGGACGACGTGGGGGTTGGGTCATGACGGCTACCTCGGCGGTTATTGTTGTTCCCGGGAAATTTTCCCGGTCTGCCGGGAATTCTTGGTCCCGGCCTGCCTGCCAACAATTGCCCGCAGTGCGGAGTTTTCTAGTTCCTTGGTACAGGAGCGGCCGCCGCCCCCTACAAAACCCCACGCGCTATCCCTGCCTACCGTAGGAGCTGGCTTGCCAGCGAAGAGGCCCACAAGATCGCCTTCGCCGGCAAGCCGGCTCCTACAAAGCCCCACGCGATATACCTGCCTACCGTAGGAGCTGGCTTGCCAGCGAAGAGGCCCAGCAAGACCGCCTTCGCCGGCAAGCCGGCTCCTACAGGCCGTCGATACGCTGCAGGCGCTGGCGTTCGTAACGCGGGTACAGGTGGCTGACGCTGCGGATCAGCTCATAGCGGGTCAGGCTGATGCCGGCAAAACGCTCGGGGATCGGGCGGCGGATCATCTCTGCCATGTCGTCGCCCTGGGCGGCGCCGTCGCGCATCAACCCGTCCAGCCAGCCCAGGTAGTCCCGCATCTGGTCAAAGGGCGCCGTATCGCTGGCCACCGGGCCATGGCCAGGCACGATCAGTTTCCACGGCAAGGCCTGCAAGGTGTCCAGGTCCTTGAGCCAGGCCCCGAGCCCCGGGCTGTTGGGGGTGGTCAGCGCGCGCTCGTAGAACACCAGGTCACCGGCAAACAGCACCCCGGTGTTCTCATCGAGAATCGCCAGATCAGCGCCGGTGTGCCCACTCAGGCCCAGCAAGCGCAAGCGATGCCCGCCCACCTCAAGCACCCCGGGCTCAAGCACCTGGGTCGGCAGCACCACCTCGGTGCCGCGCATCCAGTCGCCGACCATGCGGTACATGTTCTCGGCCATGGCCTCGCCCTGCTGGCGCAGCAGGTCGCCGGTGCCGGCCAGGGCGCCGATGGGCACGTCGCCAAAAGCCTGATTGCCCAGCACATGGTCGGGGTGATGGTGGGTCAGCAGCAACTGGATCACCGGCTTGTCGGTGGTGGCGGCAATCGCCCGGCGCAAGGCTTCGCCGTAGCGTTTCGACGGCCCGCTGTCGATCACCACCACCCCGCTGTCGGTGACGATGAAGCCGGTGTTGACGATGTTGCCGCCATTGGCCTTGGCGAAGTTGTCGGTGCTGCCTTCCAGCAGCCAGGTGCCCGCGGCGATCTGCCGGGGCTTGAGTGGATAGTCCAGGTCGGCCCGGGCCGGCAGGCCCAGGCAAAGCAGCAACAGCAGGATCCAACGCATGGCGCGCCTCGGCTCGGGTGGGTCAAAGGATGCGGTCAGGGCAGCCTGGCCTCGAACTGGTTGCCGCTGTTGTCGCGCAACAGCAAGCGGGTCTGCCCCGGCCCCTGGATATCGAACGCCAGGTTGGGGTTTTCGCTGACCGCCGGGAACAGTTCGAGGCTGGCCAGGCGCTGGTCGTTCTGGTCGCGCAATTCGGCGTGGTTGAGAAAGAACTCGGGGACGCCGCTGACCAGGCCGTTGTCCATCGGGTGGGACACTTGCAAGCGCAGGCGGCTGGCATCCCCACGGGGATAGCGCCCGCCCAGCACCTCGCCGATGTGCTCCTCCCAGCCGGGCTGGGTGCGCACCACGCTGGGGGCGGTACAGCCGCCGCCCGCGGCATCGATCAGGGTCGAGCCCACGTGCCACAGGCCATCGCGGGTCAGCACCGCGGCGCGCAGCGGCGTGGCCTGCTCGATACGGATGCGGATCGACAGCCAGGGCAGCACTCGCTCCCCCGGTTCGAAATCGACGATGCGCGGCAAGGGGTTGAGCTCGGCCCAGGCAAGGATGCGTACCACCTCGCCGCCAAAGGCCCGGGCGTCGATCTCCAGGGGCACCTGCCGCGCATCCTCGGCAAAGGGCGGCGCCAGCAGCTTGACCCGGTCATCGAAGACGAACGCCGCCTCCCCCAGCAATTGCTTGTGGTAGAAGGCCCACATCACCGAGGGCACCGGGTCCGGGCCCGGGGCCTGCGGATCGGCGGCCAGCACCGGGGTCGCCAAGGGCAGCCAGCACGCCAGCAGACAGGTCGCTCGCCAGTTCATCGCAGCTCCTATTGATACATCTCCGGGACCTCGTAACGCAGGCCATAACGGGCGTACAGCGCCTGCAGGCGACCGTCGCGGATCAGCCCTTCCAGGGCCTCTTCCACGGCATAGGCCAGCTGGCGGTTGCTTTCATGCACCGCCATGCCGATCTCCCACACCTGCTTGCCCATGTTCGGGTAGGCGTTTTCCGCCAGGGCCAACTGCGGATCAGCGGCCTTATGCAACTGCCAGTCGATCTCGCCGCGCATGGCCATCACCGCGTCCACCTGCCCGGCCCGCAAGGCGCCGAACGCCTGTTGCACGCTGGGGTAATGGTGGGTCTTGGCACTGAGCATGCCGTTGAACACCGAGGTCAGGTAGAACGACGGCACGCTGTCCACCTCGACGCCAATGGGGTGCTCCTGGAACACCGCGACACTGGCCACCGAATCCAGCCGGCGGCGGTCGAATGCCACCTGCCAGCGCTCCTCCTGATAGGGGCCGAACATCACCACGTGATCGTTGGCCAGCTCCCCCAGTTCGTTGCGCTTTTGCGCGTAGTCGTGGTCGTAGGGCACGCGCATCATCAGGTCGGCCAACTGCTGGTGGCGCAGCGGGCTGCCGCGCCAGATGTAGTCGCGCAAATCGTCGTCGAGCTTCTCCCCGGGGGGCGCCCAGATCAGTTGCAGGCGCACCCCCAGGGCCTCGGCCAGGGCTTGCGCCAGCTCCACATCGACGCCCCGCGGCTGGCCCTGGTCCTCGAAGCTGTAGGGGGCAAAATCCTGGTACACCGCCACCGTCAACTCACCGGAGGCGATCATCGTGTCGTAGTTGCGCACCTCGGCCTGGGCCGTGGCGCAACACAGCAGCAGGCCAGCCAGGAACAGGGCGAAGCGGCCCATGGCGATCACTCCTCGACGCGCACGCTGTCCAGGTAGGTGCGCACCGCCCACAGGGCTTCCTGGCTCAGGTAGTCGGCCATCTTCGGCATGTACACCCGGCCATCGCGCACCGCGCCGTGGCGCACCCGCTCGACGAACCATTCATCCCCGGCTTCGCCGGCGTCGAGCATGCGCAGGTCTGGAGCGATACCGCCGGACTTGGCTTCCAGGCCATGGCAGGCGGCGCAGTTCTGGTTGTAGGCCGAGGCGCCGATTTCCACCGCCTTGTCGCGCTCGGGCGAGGTGCGGTACGGGTTGACCGAAGCCCAGCCGTCGCCATCGACGCTCACCCCGGCGTCCTTGATCGGCGTCAGGCCCTTGGTTTCCACCGCCTGGGGCACCACGTTGCCATGGGCCCATACGGCACCGGTGGCCAAGGCACCGGTCAGCAGCCCTACCGCGAGCAAGGCGTTGCGTTTTGTTGTCATTGTTATGCCCTCAAGATTGCACGCAAGACCTCAGCTACAGAGGCCATGGCGCCATCTTAGAAACAGCCGGCGGGCGGCCGTATGCTGCTTTGGTGGCCGCGCCCTACTCCCTTGGTAGTAGGGCTTGTGGCGCGGGCCTAAATCAGGTGCCGCCCGGGAACTATTCCCGGCAAGGGCGGGACTTTTTCCGTATCTCAAAGCGCCTCGCGCGGCAGACCCTAGTCAGGCCAAAACCTCCACTGGGAACCGCAACCATGACAATAAGATCGCTACCCGCCCTCTCCCCCCTGAGCCTTGCCGTCCAGGCCCTGCTGCTGGCCGGCAGCCTGTCCCTGGGCGCGGCGGCCACAGCGGCCACCGCCCCGGCGGCACCTGCCGGCAAGAACGTGACCTGGGAAGACATCGCCAACGACCACCTGACCACCAAGGACGTACTGCAGTACGGCATGGGCACCAACGCCCAGCGCTGGAGCCCCCTGGCCCAGGTCAACGACAAGAACGTGTTCAAGCTGACCCCGGCCTGGTCCTACTCCTTCGGCGACGAGAAGCAGCGCGGCCAGGAATCCCAGGCCATCGTCAGCGACGGCGTGGTCTACGTCACCGGCTCCTACTCCCGGGTGTTCGCCCTGGACGCCAAGACCGGCAAGCGCCTGTGGACCTACAACCACCGCCTGCCGGACAACATTCGCCCGTGCTGCGACGTGGTCAACCGCGGCGCGGCGATCTACGGCGACAAGATCTACTTCGGCACCCTCGATGCCCGGGTCATCGCCCTGGACAAGAACACCGGCAAGGTGGTGTGGAACAAGAAGTTCGGCGACCACAGCGCCGGCTACACCATGACCGGCGCCCCGGTGCTGATCAAGGACAAGACCAGCGGCAAGGTGCTGCTGATCCACGGCAGCTCGGGCGATGAATTCGGCGTGGTCGGCCAGCTGTTCGCCCGCGACCCGGAGACCGGCGAAGAGGTGTGGATGCGGCCCTTCGTCGAAGGCCACATGGGCCGCCTGAACGGCAAGGACAGCACCCCCACCGGCGACGTCAAGGCGCCGTCCTGGCCCGACGACAAGACCACCGAAACCGGCAAGGTCGAAGCCTGGAGCCACGGCGGCGGCGCCCCTTGGCAGAGCGCCAGCTTCGATGCCGAAACCAACACCATCATCGTCGGCGCCGGCAACCCCGGGCCGTGGAACACCTGGGCGCGCACCGCCAAGGACGGCAACCCCCACGACTACGACAGCCTGTACACCTCGGGCCAGGTCGGCGTCGACCCGAGCACCGGCGAAGTGAAATGGTTCTACCAGCACACGCCGAACGACGCCTGGGACTTCTCCGGCAACAACGAACTGGTGCTGTTCGACTACAAGGGCAAGGACGGCAAGGTGGTCAAGGCCACCGGCCACGCCGACCGCAACGGCTTCTTCTACGTGGTGGACCGCAACAACGGCAAATTGCAGAACGCCTTCCCCTTCGTCGACAACATCACCTGGGCCAGCCACATCGACCTCAAGACCGGGCGCCCGGTGGAAAACCCAGGCCAGCGTCCGGCCAAGCCGCTGCCGGGTGAAACCAAGGGCAAGCCGGTGGAAGTCTCGCCGCCGTTCCTGGGTGGCAAGAACTGGAACCCCATGGCCTACAGCCAGGACACCGGGCTGTTCTACATCCCCGGCAACCAGTGGAAGGAGGAGTACTGGACCGAGGAAGTGAACTACAAGAAAGGCTCGGCCTACCTGGGGATGGGTTTCCGTATCAAGCGCATGTACGACGACCACGTCGGCACCCTGCGCGCCATGGACCCGACCACCGGCAAGCTGGTCTGGGAGCACAAGGAACACCTGCCGCTGTGGGCTGGCGTCCTGGCGACCAAGGGCAACCTGGTGTTCACCGGCACCGGCGACGGTTTCTTCAAGGCCTTCGACGCCAAGACCGGCAAGGAGCTGTGGAAATTCCAGACCGGCAGCGGCATCGTTTCGCCGCCCATCACCTGGGAACAGGATGGCGAGCAGTACATCGGCGTGACCGTGGGCTACGGCGGCGCGGTGCCGCTGTGGGGCGGCGACATGGCCGAACTGACCAAGCCGGTGGCCCAAGGCGGCTCGTTCTGGGTGTTCAAGATCCCGAGCTGGGATAACAAGACCGCCCAGCGCTGATCATCCCCGCCTTGTCTGTGGCGAGGGAGCCCGCTCCCTCGCCACACCCGCCTTCACTCCAGCCTGGAGAACCGCACCATGAACTACCTGCCCCTGGCCCTGCTGTTGGGCCTCTCCCCCGCCTTGGCAATGAATGTCGACGACGACGGCAACGATGTACCGCTGACCGTCAACGGCTGCCTGATCGCCGAAGCCAGCCAATGCCCCGGCGCCAACCTGCGTGGCGCCAACCTGGCCAACCAGGACCTGCGCAAGATGAACCTGGCCGGCGCCGACCTCTCCGGCGCCGACCTGCGCCACGCCCAACTGGACCTGGCCAACCTGGAAAAGGCCCGCCTGCAAGGCGCCAACCTGACCCGCGCCAGCCTGCAACAGAGCAACCTGCGGCTGGCGGACTTTACCGACGCCAAGCTGATGGCGATCCAGGGCTGGGGTCTGTTTGCCCAGGGCGCGCAATTCGAAAAAGCCGACCTCAGCGCGGCCTACCTGCAATTTGCCCGCCTGTCCGGGGCCAAGCTGCACCAGGCCAAACTGCGGGCGGCGGACCTGGAGATGGCCTGGTTGAGCAAGGCGGATCTGCAAGGGGCCGATCTGAGTGATGCCAATCTGCAGGAGGCGAAGTTTGGCGAGAGCAATCTGGAACGCGCCGACCTGCGCGGGGCGCGGCAGCACTATGGGAATTTTCAGGATGCCAATATGGAGGGGTGCCAGGGGTGTCCGGGGAGTTGGGATAAATAGGCCGTTGCCCCAGGCATGACCAAGCGCCTCGCTGTACCTGCTATTGGAACAATCGCCAGTTCAATAGCAGCTACAGCCACGCTAGCTGAGTCGCGCAAGGTTTTCGTCGATGCGCGCCTGAATCATGCTCAGGGTGTCCACGGTGATGCCACCCGGGAACCGGGACCGGGCGCTGCGGGTAAAGCCGCTGGCAACCTGGCAGATGTGCTCGATGATATCGGTGGCCTCCCTCACCGAGAGTTCCGCCTCCACCGCCGCGAGCCTGAGCAAGTGCTTGCGAGTGATGTGCAACGCCTCGCCCAATACGTCCATCTGGTGATAGCCGCCCGGCCCCTCGCAGAAGGTCACGTCGTAAGCCGGCGCCAGCTTCCACTGGCCGCTCGACGACATAAGGTAGGCAAAATTCTTCGGGTGGTCGTCACGGTTGTTGAACGCCACGTTGAACACAATCCGGGCAAAGGCCAGCGCCTTTTCCCGCACATCATTGCAGCAGTACTGGGTTGCCCGCAGGAAATTGCTGTAGTCCAGCGCCCCGGCTGCTCGGTAGTCCGCACCGGTAAAGGCGGCCAGGCTTTGCATGGGCACGCGCATGTCTTTGTGCCGGTCGAATCTTCGGGTGGCGAAGGCCGCCTGTCCATTGGGTAGCTCGAAGTGTTCACTGTCCGACGTTTCGATGGCGCATTCGCGCAAGCATTGTGCGTAGACAGCTTCGATAGCACAGACCTCGGGGTGTTCACCCGCTCCCGGGAACTTGATCAACCAGGCTTCCAGGCCAGATGCCGCCGCCGTGCTGAAACGCCCTCCCGCAGGGTCGCGATAGAGCAAGGCCTTGGGTCGAGCGCCCTGCGGCGAGCCGCCCATCCGCAGCAGTCGCTGCAGAAACTCCCCGCCCTGACCATGGAGCACCTCCTGAACTTCGGCAGCCAGTCGCTCAAGGGGAACCTCTTCAGGCGCCATGAACAGCTCCGGCGCCACAGGCTCGAACGACATCGCGCCCATGGCTTGGGTGCCGATATAGGTCAGTCGCTCCAAAGGACCAATCTGCGCGGGGTTGAGACCACGGCGTTTGAACAGGCGATCCATCAGCAACATGCCCCAACCGTCAGGCAGCGAGTCATAGACCGGCCCCGGCAGCCACAGTTGATGATCGGGAAAGTCCCGACGCAGCCTCGGGCCCTTGAGCGGCAAGCGCAAGGCCGACAGTTCCAGGCCGCGATCCTGTGCCTCCTCGCTGTACTCGAAGGCAATCAAGGGGCGGCCGGTCAGCGCCGTCGTGGATACCAGCGAACCCCAGCGCCAGTGCTCCCCCCAACCGTCGTAGTAGACATCGACTTGCTTAAGCATCGGCGGACTTCCTTTTGACGCGCTGCCGCTGGGCGCCCTGTTCATAACGGAGGATGTCGTCGAGGCTTTCCAGCTGCGGCAGGAATAATTGCTCCAGCTCGCGAAGACGCCCCAGCACCATCGCCACGCGAACCACGCTGTCGAATGCGACACTACGCCCGGCCTCCAGATTGGACAGGGTGCCAACCCCGATGCCGGCACGGGCGGCGACTTCGGCCTGAGTCATCTGCTGGGACAGGCGTTCCTGGCGCAGGCGGGTGCAAAGCAGCTTGAGCACCTCATCCGGCCTGGCAAGCGTTAAATTCAGCATATCGAGTGTTAAATCCTTAAATCTCACATAACACTCAAAATTATAGAGTTATGCTGGAAATTTATGAAGAACCCAATAACTTCATAAATCTGATTTTTATCCCGTGAATTAGCAAAATAATAAGCAAAATACTGAATTTATCTTGCCGCTTACCACTTGTAGCTAGCCGCTACTCACCCGCACCACCCCCATATCAATCCCCAAATGCACCAACTCCGCATGGGAGCTGACCTGCAACTTGCTCTTGAGCAAGGTCAAATGGTTGGACACGGTCTTGGCGCTGATGCACAACTGCTCGGCAATCACCCGCGCCGGGGTGCCCTTGGCCAGCATCACGAAGATCTCCAGCTCGCGCTGGGTCATGCTCTGCAAGCGCGGGTCGCTGGCGTTCTGCGCCGGGGTGCAGGCCAGTTGGGTGGCCAGGGGCTGCTCGATGTAGGCGTGCCCGGCCAGCACTCGGTGCACCGCTTCGATCAGCACCTGGGGCGCGGAGTTCTTGGTCAGGTAGCCCGAGGCTCCCGCCTCCAGGGCCTGGCGCACCAGGGGCAGTTCGTCGTGCATGCTGAAAAACAGCACCCGCAGCTGCGGCAGGCGCTGGCGCAGGCGGCGGGTGGTCTCCAGGCCGCTGATGCCCGGCAGGCCGAAATCCATGATCACCAGCTGCGGCACTTCTTCGGCGACCCGGGCCAGGGCCTCTTCGCCGCTGGCCGCTTCGCGCACCTGCATCGCCGGCAATACCGCGCGCAGCAGGCTGGCGTAACCCTGGCGGACCACGGCGTGGTCATCCACCAACAAGATGTTCATCAGGCCTCCATGGGCATGTTCAGGGGCATGTTCAAGGCCAGTGCCCAACCGGCGCCGGGACGGCTGAGGATGTGCAGTTCGCCGCCCAGGCTGCGGGCCCGTTCAGCCATCGAGTGCAGGCCGACGCCGGGGCGCTGGGGCTGGCGCGCGCCGCAACCGTTGTCGCGCACCAGCAGGCGCAAGCCCCGGGCGCTGCGTTGCAGGCGCACCCGTACCTGGCTGGCGCCGGCGTGCCGGGCGACATTGGTCAGCGCTTCTTGCAGCAGGCGGTAGAGGTGGGTCTTGCTGGCGCTGGGCAACGCTGGCAGGTCGGCGCCGACCCGCAATTGGCAGTCGATGCCCTGGCTGTCCTGCCATTGGCTCACCAGCAGGCTGAAGGCTTCGGCCAGCGGCAGGTGCTGCAGCACCACCGGGTACAGGTCCTGCACCAGGGCGCGAAAGCCTTGCTGCAAGCGCTCGCAGTTGAGCTCCAGGGCCTGGGCCGTGCGCTCCACCACCGTGGGCTGGTTGCTGACCATGCGCAGCAGGCAGGCCTGGGCGCGAATGCCCGCCAGGTATTGCCCGAGGTCGTCGTGCAGGGTCTGCGCCAGGTAGGTGCGCTCGCGCTCCTGCACCGCCAGCAGGGCCTGGGTCAGTTGCGCGTTGTCGGCGCGGGTCTGTTCCAGGGTCGCGGTCATGCGGTTGAAGTGCCCGGCCAGTTGCCGCGCTTCCGGCAGGCCGGCTTCGCGCAGGCGCACCGCCAGTTGCCCGCCGGACACCTGCTGCAAGGCCCGCAGCAAATCATCCAGCAAGCCCATGCCCCGACGTACTGCCCAGCGGATGGTCAGCAGGCTCAGGAGCAGGGCCAGGCCGCACAGGCTCAACAGCTGTTGCAGGGAATCCCAGACTTCATCGATCTCATCCCGCGCGTCCACGGCGATCAGCACTCGGCGGCCGTCGCCCAGGTCCAGCTCGCGGGCGCTGTGGCGGCGCTCGCTGAACAGCTGGCGGCCGAGCCAGGCGTCCAGCCCGGCCTCTTCCGGCATGCGGGCCGCCTCGTCCGCCGCCAGCCAGTGCACCCGTACATGGCGCAGGCTCTGGGTCAGGTGCGGTTGCAGGCCTGCCGGGTTGCGCGCGGCGCTGTCGCTCAAGTACTCCACCACCGCCTCGGCGGACTGCAACTCACGCTCGACATCGGCCACCGCCTGGTGCAGCAGCAAGCCGGCGCAGGCCAGGGTCACCACAGCAAAGAAGGCCGTCACCCACAGGTTGATCCGCCACAGCGCCGACATGCCTAGCGCCCCGGCACCAACGGCAGCGCTGGGGGCAGCACCGGGCGCGGGCCATGCAGACGGTCGACGCCGATCAGGCTGAGGATCAGCAGCAACGGCAACAGCAGCAATTTGAGGATGCGCATGACGGTGTTCTCCAGGGTCGAGGCCGCTGCAACCATGCTAAGACCGCCGCACCCGCGCCGGGCTACTACCTTGGTACTGCCCGGGCGCTACTTTCTGCATATTTCCCCGCCCCGGTACTCTTCCTATGCTGGCGCCACCTGCCGTGGAGCGCCCTATGCACCAGCCTGCCCCGCTTATCCCGACTTGCCTGCTGGCCCTGGCCTCGGTCCTGTTGCCCCTGGCCGCGAGCCAAGCCGGCGAGGAACCGCTGCAAGTGCGCATCGGCTACCTGGGCTATCGCCCCGACCCCGGCCCGCTGCTGTCCAACATCATTCCCGAGCCCGCCGACGCCGGGCTGCAGGGCGCCCAGCTGGCGATTGTCGACAGCAACAGCACCGGGCGCTTTCTCAAGCAGCAGTTCCAGCTCGACAGCGCCAGCGTCGACAGCCCGGAGGCGCTGCTGCAAGCCGCCAAGGCCCAGCATGACCAGGGCCTGCGGCTGTTCGTGGTGAATGCCCCGGCGGCCAGCCTGCGCGAGTTGTCCGCCGCCCTGCCCGACAGCCTCTTGTTCAACGCCGGCAGCCCCGACGATGCCCTGCGCAGCAGCCAGTGCCTGGGCAACGTGCTGCACAGCCTGCCCGGCCGGGCGATGCTGGCCGACGCCCTGGTGCAGTTCATGGTGCTGCGCAAATGGCAGCGGGCCTTGCTGATCGTTGGCCAGACCGAGGACGACCGGGCCTACGCCGACGCCTTGCGCCGGGCCACCCAGCGCTTCGGCGTGAAGCTGGTCGCCGAGAAAGCCTGGAGCTTCGACAACGACCAGCGCCGCAGCGCCCAGGCCGACATGCCGCTGTTCACCCAGACCGCCGAATACGACGTGGTGCTGGTGGCCGACGAGCGCGGCGACTTCGGCGAATACCTGCCCTACCAGACCTGGTACCCGCGCCCGGTGGCCGGCACCCAGGGCCTGACCCCCACCGGCTGGCACAAGAGCGTGGAAACCTTCGGCGCCGCGCAGCTGCAAAAGCGCTTCGAAGCCCAGGCCGGGCGCTGGATGAACGACCGCGACTTCGCCGCCTGGATGGCCGTGCGCAGCGTCGCCAGCGCGGTGAGCAAACTGCGCCAGACCGACCCTCGGGCCCTGCAAGCGCTGCTGCTCAGCGACCAGTTGCCCCTGGACGGGTTCAAGGGCCGCAAGCTCAGCTACCGGCCGTGGAACGGTGAACTGCGCCAGCCGATTCCCCTGGTGCAGCCCCGGGCCCTGGTCAGCACCTCGCCCCAGGACGGCTTCCTGCACCCCTTCAACGAAATGGACAGCCTGGGCTACGACCGCCCCGAAGTGACCTGCCGCTACCCCTGATCCCATAACCACAACAACAAGGAATCCGCCATGCGCCGCCCCCTTCTCTGCCGCTCCGCCCTGTGCGCGGGCCTGCTGCTCGCCGCCGGGCACGCCATGGCCGCCACCGCCTGGGTCTCCAATGAAAAGGACAACAGCCTGAGCCTGATCGACCTGCAGACCCTGGAAGTCACCCAGACCCTGCCGGTGGGCCAGCGCCCGCGCGGGCTGCTGCTGTCCCATGACAACAAGCTGCTGTACATCTGCGCCAGCGATTCGGACCGGGTCCAGGTGATGGAAGTGGCCACCCGCAAGATCATCAAGGAGCTGCCGTCCGGCAAGGACCCCGAGCAGTTCGCCCTGCACCCCAACAACCGCTGGCTGTACGTGTCCAACGAGGACGATGCGCTGGTCACGGTGATCGACACCGAGACCGCCAAGGTCCTCGGCCAGATCAACGTCGGGGTCGAGCCCGAAGGTATGGCGGTGAGCCCCGACGGCAAGTGGGCGGTGAACACCAGCGAAACCACCAACATGCTGCACTGGATCGACACCAGCACCCAGACCCTGGCCGACAGCACCCTGGTGGACCAGCGCCCGCGCTTCGTCGAGTTCAACCAGGACGGCTCAAGGCTCTGGGCCTCGGCGGAAATCGGCGGCACCGTGACCATCCTCGACGTGGCCACGCGCCAGATGCTCAAGACCCTGAACTTCAAGATCAAGGGCGTGCACCCGGACAAGGTGCAGCCGGTGGGCATCAAGCTCAGCGCCGATGGCAAATACGCCTTCGTCGCCCTGGGCCCGGCCAACCACGTGGCGGTGATCGACGCCAAGACCTACGAGATCCTCGACTACCTGCTGGTGGGGCGCCGGGTCTGGCAACTGGCATTCACCCCGGACCAGAGCCAGTTGCTGGCCACCAACGGGGTCAGCGGCGATGTTTCGGTGATCGATGTGAACAGCCTCAAGGTGCTCAAGTCGGTGAAGGTCGGGCGCTATCCCTGGGGCGTGGTGGTGACCCCATGAACGCCCTGGAGGTCAGCCATCTGAGCTTCGCCTATGGCCCGCGCCAGGCCCTCGATCAGGTCAGCCTGAGCCTGGCTCCCGGGCGCTTCGCCGCGCTCTTGGGCCCCAACGGCGCCGGCAAGTCGACCCTGATCGCCCTGCTCACAAGGCTCTACGACCTGCAGCAGGGCGACATCCGCGTCGGCGGCTGCTCGCTGCGCAACGCCGCCCGCGCCGCCCTGCGCCAGCTCGGCGTGGTGTTCCAGCAAAGCACCCTGGACCTGGACCTGAGCGTGGAGCAGAACCTGCACTACCACGCCGCGCTGCACGGTTTGTCGCGGCGCCAGGGGCAGGCGCGGATCGACGCCGAACTGGCGCGCCAGGGCTTGAGCGAACGGCGCCGGGATAGCGTGCGCGCCCTCAATGGCGGCCACCGCCGACGGGTGGAGATCGCCCGCGCCCTGCTGCATGAACCGCGCCTGCTGCTGCTCGATGAAGCCAGCGCCGGCCTCGACCCCGCCAGCCGCCTGGCGCTCAACCGGCACATTCGCCAGCTGTGCCAGGAACAACGCCTGAGCGTGCTCTGGACCACCCACCTGCTGGATGAGGTGCAGGCCGACGACCAGTTGCTGATCCTGCATCAGGGGCGCCTGGTGGCCAGTGGCGTGGCCGGCACCATCAGCCAGCAGCAGGGCGGCGACCTGGGCACAGCCTTCGCCCGCCTGACCCAGAATCCCCAGCCACGCCCGGCCCCGATCGGAGAACCGCTCGCATGAACGCCTACTGGCAATGCCTGCGCGGCATCGTGCTGCGCGAATGGCTGCGCTTCGTGCTGCAGCGCACGCGTTTTCTCAGCGCCCTGGTGCGCCCGCTACTGTGGCTGCTGGTGTTTGCCGCCGGCTTTCGCGCGGCCCTGGGCATCGCCATCATCGAGCCCTACAGCACCTACATTCCCTACGAGGTCTACATCGTCCCGGGGCTGGCCTGCATGATCCTGCTGTTCAACGGCATGCAGGGCTCGCTGTCGATGGTCTACGACCGGGAAATGGGCAGCATGCGCGTGCTGCTCACCAGCCCCCTGCCCCGGGCCTTCCTGCTGGCCAGCAAGCTGCTGGCCACCTCGCTGATCTCGCTGCTGCAGGTCTACGCCTTCCTCGCCGTGGCCTGGCTGTATGGCGTGCAACCGCCGGCCATGGGCCTGCTGGCCGCGCTGCCGGCGCTGCTGCTGGTGGCCCTGATGCTCAGCGCCCTGGGGCTGCTGCTGTCCAACGCCATCCGCCAGTTGGAGAACTTTGCCGGGGTGATGAACTTCGTGATCTTCCCGCTGTTTTTCCTGTCCTCGGCGCTGTACCCGCTGTGGAAGATGCTCGAAGCCAGCCCCTGGCTGTACTGGCTGTGCGCCCTCAACCCCTTCACCCACGCCGTGGAACTGGTGCGCTTCGCCCTGTATCAACGCCTCAACCTGCTGGCCCTGGCGGTGTGCCTGGGGCTGACCCTGGTGTTCTCCCTGCTGGCGGTGCTGACCTTCAACCCCCAGCACGCCGCCCTGCGCAAAAGCACCTGAGCCACAATCCTGCCACCCACCTCCACCCAACGTAGGAGCTGGCTTGCCAGCGAAGAGGCCCGCAATCCCAACGCCAGACCCCAGGCCCCTTTCGCCGGCAAGCCGGCTCCTACACAGCGCTTGCCCATGGGCGATCTACGACTTTGGTACTGCTTTTGCTGTCGATGGTCGCATTCACAAAAGGCCCTGCCCTGGCATGTAATGGGCCTATAACAAAAAGGATAAAAGCCTTATGCCCCGTGCCTTAGAGACCCTGGCCGCGCTAACCCTGAGCCTGGCGCTGGGCGCCGCCCATGCCGCTGCCCCGCTGTTTTCCGCCGAGGGCTATCGCACCAGCCTGTACCGCAGCCCGACCCCGCTGCAGATCGACCAGGGCCGGATCATCGACACCCCGGGCCTGCAAGAGCTGCTCAAGGAGCAACCGGCGCCCCTGCTGATCGACGTCTACCGTCGGCAATGGCTGCAAGGCCGCTTCATCGACAGCGAGCCCCACGCCAACCTCCCCGGCAGCCACTGGCTGGCCAACACCGGCGACGGCGAACTGAGCCCCGAGTGGCAGGCTTATTTCGCCGGCAACCTGCAACGGCTGAGCCACGCCGACCCGCAGCGCGCCCTGGTGTTCTATTGCCGTGCCGATTGCTGGCTGAGCTGGAACGCGGTAAAACGCGCGGCAGCCCTGGGCTATAAGAACATCTACTGGTACCGCGACGGCCTGGATGCCTGGGAGGCCGCCGGCCTGCCCGTGGAGGCGGCCCGGCCGCAACCCTTTCCCTGAGCGCCGCAGCACGGCGTTGCCGCCCCCATAACCACAATAACGAGGTGAAAGGCCATGTATAAAATTCTGATAGCCGACGATCACCCACTGTTTCGCGAAGCCATCCACAACGTCATCAGCGACGGATTTCCCGGCAGCGAGGTGATGGAAACCGCCGACCTGGACAGCGCCCTGGCCCTGACCCAGGAACACGACGACCTGGACCTGATCCTGCTGGACCTGAACATGCCCGGCATGCACGGCCTCAACGGCCTGATCACCCTGCGCAACGAAGCGCCGACCATTCCGGTGGTGATCGTTTCCGCCGAGCAGGACAAGCAGATCGTGCTCCAGGCCATCACCTACGGCGCCGTCGGCTTCATCACCAAATCCTCGGCGCGCTCGCAGATGACCGACGCCATCGAACAGATCCTCAATGGCAACGTGTACCTGCCGCCGGACATCATCCGCACCCAGAAAAGCCAGCCGGGGCGGCGCAGCAGCGAGACCCCGAGCTTCCCCCCGGAACTGCTCCAGGCCCTGACCCGCAAACAGCTGTTGGTGCTGGAACGCATGACCAAGGGCGAATCCAACAAGCAGATCGCCTACACCCTGGACATTGCCGAAACCACGGTGAAGGCCCACGTCTCGGCGATTCTGCGCAAGCTCAACGTGCACAACCGGGTGCAAGCGATCCTGAGTGCCGGGGACATCGATTTCGGTGCCTACCTGCGCCGCTGAATTGCGCTGATCGTGCACCGACCCTGTAGGAGCCGGCTTGCCGGCGAAGGCGATCTTGCGGGCCCCTTCGCTGGCAAGCCAGCGCCTACGGTTGTCAGGGATGCCGCGTTGGGCTCAGCAGGTGGCTGATGGCGGTCTTGAGTTTCATCGGGCGCACCGGTTTGTGCATCAGGGTGTGGCCCAGTTCGCGCAGTTGCTGTTTGAGCTCGTTGCTGTAGTTGGCGGTGATCATCATCGCCGGGATCGCCAGGGCGCGACGGGCGTTGATTCGCGCTACCGCATCGATGCCGTTCTGTTGCTGGTCCAGGTGGTAGTCGGCAATCAGCAGGTCGGCCTCGGCGCGGTAGTCGTCCACCTGGCGCGCCAGGTCTTCTTCGGACAAGGCGGTGATCACCTGGCAGCCCCAGCCTTCAAGCAAGGTGCGCATGCCGGCGCAGATCGCCGCGTCGTTATCCAGCACCCAGATCCGCGCGCCCTGCAAACGCTCCAGCAGGGCGTCGCCCAGCTCCGGGCGCGGCGCTGGCAAGGGCGCGCTGGCGCTGATCGGCACCTGCACGCTGAACACCGAACCACGCCCCGGCCAGGAGCGCACGCCAATGCGGTGCCCGAGAATCCCGGCAATCTTCTCGACGATGGCCAGCCCCAGGCCCAGGCCGCGGTCCTGGTCCGGGCGCTGTTCTTCGCCACGCTTGAACTCCTGGAAGATTTCCTCCAGGCGTTCGGCGGCGATACCCATGCCGCTGTCCCAGACTTGGATCGACAGCCAGCGCCCCTGGCGCCGACAGCCCAGCACCACCCGGCCCTGGCGGGTGTAGCGGATGGCGTTGCTCAACAGGTTGCGCAGAATCCGCGCCAGCAGCTGGATGTCGCTGCGCACCAGCGCCGAGCAGGCCACGAAGTGCAGTTCCAGGCCTTCGCTGCGGGCCACCTGGGCGTACTCGGCGGCGAGGTTTTCCAGCAGTTCGCTCAAGGCAAAGGGCGCGATATCGGCCTTGATCACCCCGGCATCGAGCTTGGAAATGTCCACCAGGGTACCCAGCAGGTTTTCCACGTCTTCCAGGGAGTTGCTGACATTGCGCACCAGGGCGCTGCTGGCCTGGGGATCGCGACGCTCCAGCAAGGCGCTGGTGAACAGCCGCGCGGCGTTCAGGGGTTGCAGCAAGTCATGGCTGACCGCGGCGAGGAACTTGGTCTTCGACAGGTTGGCCCGTTCGGCCTCGGCCTTGGCCTCGCGCAAGCGTGATTCGACCCGGCTGCGCTCTTCGATCTCGCGCAGCAGTTGCTGGTTGAGGGTGGTCAGCTCGGCGGTGCGTTCGCGCACCCGCAGCTCCAGGTTCTGGTAGGCCTGATGCAGCGCCTCGGCGGTGCGCCGGCGCTCGGTGATGTCGCGGATCAGCACGAAGATCCCCACCACCTCGCCATTGGCCAGGCGGTTGGGCACGTAGGAACGCAGCATGTAGCGCTCCTGATTGTTGATGTTGGTCTCGGCGAATTCGAAGGTCACGCTCTCCCCGGCCAGGGCCCGTTCCACATAGCTTTCCAGGCGCTGGTAGTGCTGCTCGCTGTGCACCTCGCGCAGGCTCTGGCCGAGCATCACGCCCCGGGGCCAGCAGTACCACTCCTCATAGACCTTGTTGGTGAACTCGTACACCAGGTCGGCATTGAGGTAGGCGATCAGCGCCGGCACATGGTCGGTGATCAGGCGGATCCAGCGTTCGCTTTCGCTCAGGGCCTCGGCGTGCTGGTAGCGCTCGGTGATGTCGGTGAAGGTGTTGACGAAACCGCCGGTGGGCAGCGGATGGGTGCGGATCTCCAGCACCCGGCCATCGCTAAGGCGCTGTTCGCATTCGTGGATCGGCCGGCCGTTGGCGTCGCGGCTGTCGGGGCTCAGCAGGCGCAGTTCGCTGTCGCCGATGACCTCGGCAAACAAGCGATGCGCGGCCACCGGGGCCAACCCGCTGAGTTCCAGGAAGCGCCGGTTCCAAAGTTCCAAGGTGCCCTCGGCGCTGACCATGGCCACGCCCTGGGACAGGTTGTCCACCGCCCGTTGCAGCAGGTGGGACTTCTGCGCCACCGCCTGTTCCCGGCGCAGGGTTTCGCTGTGCTTGACCTCGGTGATGTCGGTGAACAGGATCACCCGCCCGCCTTCCCGGGTCGGCCGCTCGCTGACCTGTAGCCAGCGGCCGTTATGCAGGCGATAGAGCAACTGCTCGTCACCGCCACTGCGCGGTTCTTCGCTGAACAACCCGGTGCTGGTCAGCAACCTGCGCACCTCCGAGAGGCGCATGCCGGCCATGATCCGCACCCGGCTGTGGCTCCAGAAGGCGCGGAAGCGGCTGTTGAACAGGACGATGCGCTGCTCCTGGTCGAACAGCACGAAGGCGTCGGAAATGCTCTCGATGGCATCGATCAGATGCTGGTGGGCAGTCTCGGCCCGCAGCCGCGCTTCGCTGAGCAAGTGGTTGCCGGCCTTGAGCTCGGCCATGGCCTGGTTCAGGGCGTCGGTACGTTCGCGCACCTGCTCGGCCAGCACCACCGAATGCTGGAACGCCGCATAAGGGTCGTTGCCCCGGGTGATGCCGGATTCGACCCGCTCGATCAGCGCGCTGTTGATCCGCCGCAGCTTGCGGTTCTCGCGCTGCAGGCAGGCGAGCTGCGCTTGCAGCTCAGCGGCGGGCCGGAGTTCGACTGCGGGCAATGGCGACCCCGGTGAAGGTCTGGTTGATGTGCATGCCATTGAACTGTTCTCCGTAGGTGTTGAACCCCATCACCCGTTGCTCCCGCAGAAAGGCGCCGATCTGCTCCAGGCTGCCGCGGTCCTCCAGCTCCAGGCGGCGCAAAAAGCAGTCGCAGCCGATGGTCAGCAACAGCCCGCCGAGGCGCTGCTGCAAGCCGTCGAACAGCTGTTGCAGGTTGGGCAGCAAAGGGCCGGGGGTCATGGCGGTGAGGACGATGCCGTTCTCCACCGCGCAGTAGAAACTCAGGCTCAGGTCCGGGTGCACCTGCTGCACGGCGCGCACGTAGTAGTGCTGGTTGATCCGCACCGCCAGCGGGTGGGCGGCAAACACCCGGTGGTCGAGCTGCGCAAGCGGCACGCCGATCAGCCGCGCATACTCTTCGGCGGCCGGCTCGGCGTTCAGTTCATAGACCCGGCGCAAGGTACTGTCGGCGCCGGTGACCACCAGTTTTTCTTCCCGGGGCAGGATGTGGTGGGTGGTGAACACCTCGAAATCCAGCCAGGTGTTGACCAGCACCACCACCGCCGCGCCGCTGTGAAATTCGCCACCGAAGTAGACGTGGGTATGGGTCAAGTAGTTGTCATCGCCGGCCGAACCGCCGAAATGCGGAATGTCTCCCAGGGCCGCGCTGAGGGCGGCCAGCACCATCTCTTCGCGGCTCGACAGGCCGTCCAGCAGGGTCAGGGCGAAGCTGTTGCCCTTGATCGGCGCCAGGGTGTTGCTGCGGCAATCCCCCACCAGACGTTCGACCATCTGCTGGGCGTCGATCAGGCTGAAGTGTTCCATCTGGTCGATCAGCTCGGCGGCGATGGAAAAGTGCCGGTGATCGAAGCCGATGGCGGTCACGCAATTGCGCCCGTAGCCCAGGGGGGTGATTTCCCCCGCGCTGGTGCAGCCCACCAGGGGGATGCCGCCAAAGCTGTGTTGCAGGGCCGGGCCGAGGGTTTGCAGGGGGTATTCGGCGGAACAGAAAAACAGCACGAAGCCCAGGTGCGGATGCAGCAACTGGCTGGCCAGGTCCTGGGCCACCTGCTGCGGATCGACGGCCTGGGACATGGCACTGACCACGCCCTCGCTCTGGGCTTGCTGCATCGTCGCCTCCGGCGCCGGTTATCTGAGGGATGAGTGTACGAAGCCGGCCCTGGGGCACGAATGCTACTTGGGTAGCGGGTAGCCGGTTCCATGGGCGTAGGTGCTGGCTTGCGAGCGAAAGTGTCGGCCGGTTTGGTGCAAGGCTGGCGGGCCTCTTCGCCGGCAAGCCGGCTCCTACAGGGGAAGGCGCAAATATGGGAGAAATGGGAATGCGCGGCGCCGGCCCGGGCGCGATGCGCACGCCAGGGCCGGCGCTGGGGTTACCAGGTCAGCACGGCACCCACGGCGAAGGTGTCGGTGTTTTCGTTCTGGGCACTGGTGTGGTGGCCGTCGATCTCGAACTGGTTGTACTCGGCCACCAGCTTGAGGTTGTCGTTGATGTCGTGGAACAGCGCCACGCCCCGGGTCTGGTAATCGGCGCCGCTGCCGACCACGCCGTTGCCGTCGTCCTTCGTCTTGCCATAGGACAGCGCCAGACGATTCTTGCCCAGCTTGTACGAGCCCTGCAGCAGGTAGCCCTTGCTGTCCACGTTGCGCAGCGTGGCTTCGCCGGCGTTGTTGGTGAAGAACGGATTGATGCCCTTGGCCTGGAACCCGGAACCGGTCAGGGACAGGCCGCCCATCTTGGCCTGCAGGCCGTAGCCCAGCCCCTTGGAAGTCACCGACTGCACGTTGGGGTCGGTGTTGTCGGAGGTCTGGTAGCTGCCGTTGAGCCAGCTGTAGAACTTGGCCCCGCCCAGGTCGAACTGGTAGGTGACCTCGCTCTCGGTGCGCGGGTTCTTCTGGTAGGCCTTGCCCAGGGCGCTGCTGTCGTTGGTGTCCACCGGGTCGAGGATGCCCACCGCCACCCGCAGGCCGTCCATCACCGGGCTGCGGTAAGTGATCTGCGACGAAGGAAAGGGATAGGGGTAACCGCTGCCGATGTTGCCGAACGACACCCCGCCGCCGTCCACCAGCCCCAGGCTGTCGCTGACCTGGCCGTACCCGGCAAGCATTTCATCGAGCAGGATGTTGGAACGGGCGAACAGGCCGAAGTCCTTGCCGATCAGCACCTCGCCCCACTCCGGGTTGGCCACGGTGCCGTAGAACTGGCGCACGTCGATGGCGGTGTCGGTGCCGTTGGTCTCGCTGTCGTTGATGGTCACCCAGAACGAGGCCCGGGCGCCGAGCTTGAGGTCGTCCACCTGCTTGCCCATGTTGAAACCCAGGTAGTTGGGCAGAAAGCCCATCTTCACCCGCGCCTGACGGCGGTCGTACTGGTCGCCGGCGCGGTCGACCTTGCTGTTGACGTAGAAGGCGTTGATGTAGCCATCGGTGGAAAAGGTGGTCTGGTCCTTGTCGTACAGCATGATCTCGGCTTCGGCGACAGAGCCCAGGCCAAGGGTCGACAGGCCGACAAGCAGGGCCGGAATCAGAGGGTACTGGCAGTTCTTATTGTTATGCATGGCGCGCTCCGCAAACGGGGGACGAAATGTCGGAGGCGATTATCGAAACGCGCCAAGGCCGCCCATAGGCTGCCTTGGGGGCAAATTCAGCATGCTTTGGAGGGGCTGGCAGGGACCGGCAAATCCGATCCACGACCGGCCCGCTACCGGGCCTACTACCTGGAGTAACACCAAGGGCTCATGGACCCGGGTGCGAAGGGATGAAGTCCTTAGTCGTCGCCCGTTCAGTCGTCGCCCGCCAGGGCCCGCAGCCGCGCCAGTTCGGCGGCGGCCAGGGGAATGCCTTCTTGCAGGGACTTGGCTCGGGTGCGGTAGCGCCGATCCCCCGGCATGCGCTCCAGGCCCACGGCCTGCATCTGCCGCACCAGCTCGCCGCTGCGCTGGGCAAAACGCCCGCCGCCCAGGTGGCTGGGGTCGATGACGATCAGCAGTTGCCCGGTCCAGGGCGTCTGCGCCCCCGGGTGTTGTGACCAGTCGAATTCGAAAGAGAAGTTGCCACCAGTGAGCGCCGCCGCCAGCAGCTCCACCATCATCGACAGCGCCGAGCCCTTGTGCCCGCCAAAGGGCAGCAAGGCGCCACCGTCGAGAGTCGCTGCCGGATCGCAAGTGGGCTGGCCGTCGCGGTCCACCCCCATGCCCGGTGGCAGCTGCTGGCCCTGGCGCTTGGCGATCTGCACATCGCCGTGGGCAATGGCGCTGGTGGCCAGGTCGAAGACGATGGGCTCGGCGCCTTCGCGGGGTGCGGCGAAGGCAATCGGGTTGGTGCCGAACAGCGGGCGCTGGGCGCCGTGGGGCACCACGCAGGTCATGCTGTTGACCAGGCTCAGGGCCACCAGGCCTTCTTCGGCGAAGGGCTCGACATCCGGCCACAGGGCGGCGAAATGGTGGGAATTGCGAATCGCCAGCACCGCGATTCCGGCGCTGCGGGCCTTGCTCAGCAGCAGCTCGCGGGCCGCCGCCAGGGCCGGCTGGGCGAAGCCGCCTGCGGCGTCCACCGCCACCACGCCGGGGGCCACATCCTCCACTTGCGGCAGCGCCTGCCCATTCACCCAGCCACTGGCCAGGGACGACAGGTAACCGGGAATGCGGAACACCCCGTGGCTGTGTGAACCGTCGCGCTCGGCGCGGGCGCAGTTGTCGGCCAGCACCCGGGCCACTTCGGCAGAGGTGCCGTGGCGAAGAAAAATGCGTTGCAGCAAGTCGGTCAAGGCAGGCAGGTCGAGGTACTCGACGGGTGCCTGCGCCAGGGTCGCCTGGTTCGCTTCGGTCATTGCAGCTCCATTGGAATTGTTATTGGAAGGTGCCTGACTATCGCGTCACGCCAGTTAACTGTCAAATGTTGACTTCATGACAGAAAACATTCATTTTCCATTGTCAACGGCCCACAAGAATGAAAACAACCATGAGCCAACCCATCAAGCAACGCCTTGAAAGCAGCCTGTCCAGCGCAACCGCGTCGGGCCGGGCGATTGCCAGCTACATGCTGGCCAACCTCTATGAACTGCCCTTCCAGACCGCCGCCGACATCGCCGAAAAACTCGGCGTCAGCGAATCCAGCGTCGGCCGCTTCTGCCGCGCCATCGGCTACAGCCATTTCAAGGACCTGAAAAACGACCTGAAGAACGACCTCGGCGAAGGCCCGTGGCTGGTGGGCGACCGCCTGCAGGAATTTCGCCAGCAGCCCAACCCGGCGGCCCAGGGCCTGCCCCGCAGCTTCGAGCTGGAAGTGGCGGCGCTGGTCAAGGTCTACGAATACAGCCTGACCCCCGCCTGGCAGACCGTGGTCCAGCGCCTAGCCAGCCGGCGCCGGGTGTACGTGGCGGGGTTCCAGACCGAGCGCGGCATCGCCGCCTCCATGGTCCACCTGCTGCAATACCTGCGCGACGGCGTGCACCTGGTGGACGGCGCCGCCGGGCATTTCGCCGACGTACTGCTGAGCCCCGCCGAGGACTGCGCCCTGGTGGTGTTCGAGGCAAGGCGCTACTCGCGCCACGCCCTGACCCTGTGCCACAAGGCCCGCGAGGCGGGAATTCCGGTGACCCTGGTCACCGATACCTTCTGCGACTGGGCCGAGCAGAACGCCGACGAGGTGTTCCGTGTGCCCACTGAATTCAACCTGTTCTGGGAATCCACCGCGGCCATGCTGTCGCTGGTGCACCTGTTGGTCAACGAGGTGTGCAAGCACCTGGGACCCGAGGTGGAAAAACGCCTGGAAGCCACCGCTGCCCTGCATAACGAGTTTGTTGGCTACACATCGTCCGCCCGACCAAAACAATAAATAACCGAGGTGCTCCATGAACAACGTCCTCCGCTTCGCCGGCGCTTGCGCCCTGGTCATCGCCGCCTCCACGGCCCAGGCCGAAACCTTGAAGATCGCCACCGAAGGCGCCTACCCGCCCTTCAACTACGTGGACTCCAACAACCAGCTGCACGGCTTTGACGTGGACATCGCCAACGCCCTGTGCAAGCAGATGCAGGTCGAGTGCCAGATCGTCGCCCAGGACTGGGAAGGCATCATCCCGGCGCTGCTGGCGAAGAAATACGACGCTGTGGTGGCCTCGATGATCGCCACCGACGAACGCAAGAAGAAGATCGCCTTCAGCAACCACTACTACCGCACCCCGCTGTCGGTGGCGGTGCCCAAGGACTCGGACATCACCGACGCCCAGACCAACTTCAAGGGCCGCACCGTGGGCGCCCAGGCCTCCTCGACCCAGGCCATCTACGCCGAGGACCACTACGGCCCGGCCGGTGCCGACGTGAAGTTCTACCCGACCCTGGACGAAGCCAACAGCGACCTGGCGGCCGGGCGCGTGGACGGGGTGATTGCCGACAAGTTCCCGCTGCTGGCCTGGGCTGAAAGCACCGGCAAGGATTGCTGCAAGATCATCGGCGACGTCAACGGCACCACCGCCGACGCTTCCATCGCCGTGCGCAAGGAAGACAACGCCCTGCGCGAGCGCCTGAACAAGGCCCTGGACGCGATCGTCGCCGACGGCACCTACAAGCAGATCTCCAGCCGCTACTTCGCCTTCGACATCTACTGACCGCCCGCCTTTGCCGCTGCCGTTGCCCCCGCGTTCCCCCGAGCGCGGCGGCGCCCTGCACGGTTCAATCCTCCAGAGGGTTCGCGCATGTTCGAACAGCTGTCACTCCTGTCCTTTGCCAGCGGCGGCTGGGGCTCGGCCCTGCTTGCCGGGGCCCTGGTGACCATCGCCCTGGCCCTGGCCTGCGTGCCCATCGGCCTGCCCCTGGGCTTGCTGGTAGCCCTGGCCGCGCGCTCGAAAAACCGCTGGGCGCGGGCCTGGGCCACGACCTTTTCCACGGTGTTTCGCGGCCTGCCGGAGCTGTTGACCCTGCTGATCATCTACTACGGCTGCCAGATCGCCGCGCAGAAGATCCTCGGCGCCCTGGGCTACCCCGGTGAAGTGGCGATCAATACCTTTGTCGCCGCGATGATCGCCTTCAGCCTGGTGTTCGCCGCCTTCTCCAGCGAGATCTGGCTGGCCGCGTTCAAGACCCTGCCCAAGGGCCAGTACGAAGCCGCCAGCGCCCTGAGCCTGTCGCGGCGCACCACCTTCACCCGGGTGCTGCTGCCGCAACTGACCCGCATCGCCCTGCCGGGGCTTTCCAACAACTGGCTGTCGCTGCTCAAGGACACCTCCCTGGTGTCGACCATTTCCCTGGTGGACCTGATGCGCCAGACCAACCTCGCGGTCAGCGTGACCAAGGAACCCATGCTGTTCTACAGCGTGGCCTGCTTTGGCTACCTGTTCTTCTCGGCGCTGTCCGGGCACCTGTTCAGCTTTCTTGAACGGCGCTTCAACCGTGCGCAACGGAGCCTGCAACCATGAGCCTGGATGACCTGCTGAACCTGTTCCTCAACCAGGACCTGCTGGAACGCTACGGCCCGCGCTTTATCGACGGCCTGCTGGTGACCGCCAAGCTGGTGGCGATTTCCTTCAGCCTGGGCGCCGTGCTCGGCCTGCTGATCGCCCTCGGGCGGCTGTCCAGCAATCAGTTCCTGCGGCGCTTCACCGGGGCCTACGTGTACTTCTTTCGCGGCTCGCCGCTGCTGGCCCAGCTGTTCATGCTGTATTACGGCCTGGGCTCGTTCAAAGGCTTCTGGCAGGACGTGGGCCTGTGGTGGTTCTTCCGCGATGCCTGGTTCTGCACCCTGCTGGCCTTCACCCTGAACACCGCCGCCTACCAGGCGGAGATCCTGCGCGGCAGCTTGCTGGCCGTCGCCCAGGGCCAGCGCGAAGCCTGCAAGGCCCTGAGCCTGTCGCGCTGGACCGCGTTTCGCAAAGTGATACTGCCGCAGTCGCTGCTGATCGCCATCGGGCCTCTGGGCAACGAGCTGATCTTGATGATCAAGGCCAGCGCCATCGCCTCCCTGGTGACCATCTACGACCTGATGGGGGTGACCAAGCTGGCCTTCTCCCGCAGCTTCGATTTCCAGATCTACCTGTGGGCCGCGGTGCTGTACCTGCTGATCGTCGAAGTGGTGCGGCGCAGCCTCAAATACCTGGAAGGCCGCCTGGGCCGGCACCTGAACTGAACCCTTGAGCGGGCCGCCCCGCGGCCCCTGTCATAAGGACTGAAACATGCATTGCCAAACCCTCGTTCTGGGCGCCGGAATCGTCGGCGTCAGCAGCGCCCTGCACCTGCAGGCCCGCGGCCGCCAAGTGGTCCTGCTGGACCGCCAGCCCCCGGGCAACGGCACCAGCCACGGCAACGCCGGGCTGATCGAACGCGCCAGCGTGATTCCCTACGCCTTCCCCCGGGAAGTGACCAAGCTGGTGCGCTACGGCCTCAACCAGCAATCGGACGTGCGCTACAGCCTGCGCCACCTGCCCAAGGCCGGCCCCTGGCTGCTGCAATACTGGCGCCACTCCTCGCCCAAGGGCCTGGCTGCCGCCACCCGCGCCATGCTGCCGCTGATCGAACGCTGCATCACCGAACACCTGGCCCTGGCCCGCCCGGCCAACATGCTGGAGCTGATCGCCGACGGCGGCTGGCTCGAAGCCTTCAACGACCAGGAGGCCTTCGACTTCGCCCAGCGCGCCGCCGCCGACCTGCGCGACTACCAGCTCAACTACCGGGTACTGGACCGCACTGCACTGCTGGCCCTGGAACCCGGCCTGCACCCCGAAGTAGTAGGCGGCCTGCACTGGCTCGACCCCAAGACCGTCAGCGACCCCGGCGGCCTGACCCGCGGCTACGCCGAACTGTTCAAGCAGCGCGGCGGCCAATTCGTCATCGGTGATGCCCTGAGCCTGACCCAGATCGAAGGCGGCTGGCAGGTGCACAGCGAACTCGGCCCCATCACCGCCCAGGAAGTGGTGGTGGCGCTGGGCCCGCAAGCCAGCGGCATCTTCGAACCCCTGGGCTACCGAATTCCCCTGGCGATCAAGCGCGGCTACCACATGCACTACGCCGCCCTGCCCGGCACCCGCTTGCAGCACCCGATCCTCGACCCGGTGGGCGGCTACGTCCTGGCGCCGATGGTGGGCGGCATCCGCCTGACCACCGGCATCGAATTCGCCGACCCGGACGAGCCGATCAACGAAATCCAACTGCGCCGCTGCGAAGCCCTGGCCCGGAACTTCTACCCCCTGGGCGAACGCCTCGACGCCGAACCCTGGCTGGGCCGCCGCCCGTGCCTGCCGGACATGTGCCCAGTGATCGGCCCCGCCCCGCGCCACCCCGGCCTGTGGTTCAACTTCGGCCACGCCCACCACGGCCTGACCCTGGGCCCGGTGAGCGGCCACCTGCTGGCGCAGATGGTCACCGGCGAAACGCCCTTCACCGACCCCACCCCCTACCGCGCCGAGCGCTTCAACTGACCGACGGAGAACCGCCATGCTGACCCAGACCGCCCCGCTTCCCGCCGCCTCCCAAGCGCCCATCCAGCCCATTGCCGACCCGCGTGAAGTGGTGATCGATATTGCCGGGCTGAACAAGTTCTACGGCGCCTTCCACGTCCTGCACGACATCGACCTCAAGGTGCGCCAGGGCGAACGCATCGTCCTCTGCGGGCCTTCCGGCTCCGGCAAATCGACCCTGATCCGCTGCATCAACCGCCTGGAAATCGCCGAAAAAGGCCAGATCCTGGTGGACCGCACCGACCTCTCGCAAAACACCCGCGAAGCAGCGCAAGTGCGCAGCCAAGTGGGCATGGTGTTCCAGCACTTCAACCTGTTCCCGCACATGAGCGTGCTGGACAACTGCACCCTGGCACCGATGACCGTGCGCGGGTTGTCGCGGAAAAAAGCTGAAGAACTGGCCCGGGGGTTTCTGGCCAAGGTGGGGATTGAGAATCAGGCGAATAAGTACCCGAGCCAGCTTTCAGGTGGGCAGCAACAGCGCGTGGCGATTGCCCGGGCGTTGTGCATGGAGCCGAAGATTATGTTGTTTGATGAACCGACTTCGGCGCTGGACCCGGAGATGGTGAGTGAGGTGTTGGATGTGATGGTGAAGTTGGCGGGGAGTGGCATGACGATGTTGTGCGTGACCCATGAGATGGGGTTTGCGCGGCAGGTGGCGGAGCGGGTGTTGTTTTTGGATGGGGGGCGGATTGTGGAGGATGCGCCGCCGGAGGAGTTTTTTGGGGCGCCGAAGAGTGAGAGGGCTAAGGCGTTTCTTGCGCAGATTGTGCATTGAGTGGATAGGCGCCGCGTATTGTGCGGCGCCTGTTTAGCTTAAGTAGAGGTATTTATTGCTGCACTTAGTGAAAGACTGCTATCGGCCAAAAGCGGACGTCTGCTTCCTACCCTTCCTCTTCCAAAAGCTCATTATCCGGCTGCATCTGGCCGTTTGGCAGATTCAGTTTGGCCATCTCGGCAAGGCAGACGGCGATGTAAGCTAGCTCCTGAGTCAGCTCATCTGCCCGCCTGCGCAAGAGTCTCAGGCGCGCCTCAGCGTCCTTTTGCACCCCTTCTGGGGCCTGGGCAAGTTTGGCAAGCTTCCCTACCCACTGATCGATCTTATCGTTCACTTCAACCAGCAATGCCTTACATGCAATTTCCTTCTTGAGAGGGAAAAGCTGGCATTCAAGTAAGCGAATCGCGTCGTAGATCCTGACCACTTCCTTACTGGTTTTTGAATGTACGAAGTTTAAACTTCCCTCATCAAATGCGTGGTGTTCTTGGTTCTGGCCGGCCCAGTTCACCAGATCATTTTTGATCAGATTGAAGTGGACAGGATCGTAAGCGAGCACCGGCTCGAGCAGTGAGAAGGTTCTCTCCAAGCTGACCTGCAGATATACGTTCTTCTTCAGCTGAGACTTACCGAACTGAGCAGTGATAAACACGGCATTTTCCAGGCAGTACTCGATCACAATCGACTCGAACCAAATCCGGCAATAGATCAATGCCTGCCTCACGTCATAAACGCGCAATGCATCGTGCACCTTGCCTTGAAACCCACCGGAGTGGTCGAGCGCCACGATGCCTTTGTTCGTATAACTCAAAACGCAACTTGTATGCTGATCGGCTTGAGGGTGCCGATCAGCGATGATGCAGAAGCGCTCCCAGAACAGACGGTCATGTGTCGTCACGACCATCTGAGTACGCCGAAGGTAACGGTCAGAGAAGAATAGATCGATGATGTTCGACCGATGATCGCTATCGATCGCGTTCACGACGTCATCGAAGACAATCAGTGGGAGCTGATTCTTCTCTGCCATTGCCAGCAGAAGCGAGAGGCCGAGCACACGAAGGTGCCCTTCGCTCAACACCGAGAAAGCATCCTGCACTGTGCCGTTTGCACCGCTGATCTTGATTCGATAGTTGTCGTTGATCTTCTCGAAGCGGATAGAATCAATACGCTCATGCTCATCGTCATGATCGTTGATGGCTTTGTAGTACTCAGCCGCTTTCGTCTCGATCCCAGTAATACGTGCTTTCTCAAGGTGTAGTTTGTACCCCTGCAGATCTTGATAGAGGTTGCTGTACTCATCCTGCAACTGACGAATGAGGGTATTGAACCGAGCCGTATCGGCATCATCACGTTTTAAACTATTTCGTCGAACAATGAGGCCCGCGATTTTTTTGCCTGCAGTCTCAATCAGTTTTCTGCAGGTATTTTTGGCACCAAACAGGTCTTTGATTGCATCTTGCTTCTGCTGGAGTAACTCGACCGAACTACCCAAGCGGGAGATCTCCTCCGAAGCTTGCGCAAACACTTCGGCCTTCTGTTCACAAGCCTGTAGGTAGGTCTCGATCTCGGCTGCCTCATCTCTAACAAGCGAGTCAAAGTGACTTAGCACGGATGCCGCACACGCTCCTCGATCGGCAGATGTCTGGAGGTTGGCCAGTTCGCTTTTGAGGTCGTCTAGATGAAGACGACAAGGGATATCCAGCCGGGTGTTCTTTTCGACTCCCATAAGCCCAGCGGCCACCGCTCTAACGACTTGAAGAATCTTCTCGTCATTGCGTTGGTCAGCAGCTCTTAAGCGCTCCAGCCGGCTTAAGGCCTGAAGCTCTCGTTTTGCCTTTTCAAATGGGTTCTCCACGACGAGTTGCAACGGAGTAGAGCATGCTGGACAGGTGCCATTTTCTTCCACTTGGCCCAGGTCTTTAATGGCCAAGTAAACGGCTTCGTAGTTAACATCCTTGGCACTTTTAAAAAAAAGAGCCTCGATCCTCGACTTTCGGGCAAGGAGGTAGCGAGCGGCACGTGCTGCGCGCTCGATTCGAACGAAAGAATCAACGACCGGAGCTTCTGCAAGTTTCAGTTGCTCAGCCTTGCGGATCTTCAGCTCAATCTCGCTCTTCAGCCGCAAAAATCTAATTCGAACAGCAGATTGCTGATCCGACTGCAGACCGAGCGCCTCGCATACTTGGTCATTGATCTCAGTCATGCTTTTGAAGTGACCCTGGCGTTCGGCAAGAAGGTCTTTTCGGTCTAATTCAACCTGGGTCAACGCTTCGGCCTGGTCTGGCTTCAAGTACTGGGTGAGATTGAAGCTCTCCGGTTTCACGAACCGCCCGATGACCTCTTGAAACTCTTCAAGGCCGAAGAGGCTGGCCACTACATCGCTTTCAGCGCTCCCAGTATCCTTAGAGCCGAGCAATGAGAACTCTTGAAGACGGTTGCGATCAATGAAGCACGCTGACCAAGCTAGACTCTTGGTCACGGCTTTTCTGTCCCGGCCCACCAACGACAGCGTCGGCTTTACACTGCCCCTCGCAATATAGGCCTTCACCTTCGTTTTCCGGCGATCTGCTTCTTTGATATGCCCGGTCGTGCCGTACTCAATCGCCTCGCAAAGCGAAGACTTCCCCCCACCATTAGGTGCGTAGAAGATGTTCTTCATTTTGCTAAAACGCAGAAAGCATCCCCTGTCATCCGCACTCAACTCGCCGAAGCCCCTGAAGTTTTTAACCTGCAAATCCAGCAATGGGCTGAGGCCTGAAAGCGCCACCCAGTCCAGTTCCGGCCTAGACTCCAGCCCCCTTTTAAACAGCGCACCAATACGTTGAAAATTAGTATTCAGTAGTTGGTCAGCGTTCGACGCGAGATAGGACTTGATGTGGTCTGAATAGCGTCCGCGATCCTGGCTCGCCTTGGCTATGCACCAGAGAAGGGCCAGATAACCATCCGATTTGCCACTCAAGTGGCTTCTGGCAAAGTTCAATAGATATTGACTCATTCGCATGCCCTCCCTGAAGTATCTTCAGCCTAGCCGGAGCGGGGCATCTCGCCATCAGGCAGGCACCTGCAGTAACTCAGCTCAGCAGTCCTACCGGCCGCTTTTGGCCGAAAGCTGCCTTTCAAGTCTGTCCACAAGGTCATGGGCAACTCACCTGATTCAACAGTCGCTAATTGTTACGACATAACCGCTCAAACATCTCACCAAATGCACGGTTGTCGCCCTCAAACCCCGCCCCTATAGTTCCCCCTCGCAGCAACATCCGCGACGACCTTGGCCGGTCGAATTACAACGCAACATCAGCGTCCACAACACCTTTGCAGTCGCCTTTCCGGTGCCGCGACAGGATGTTATGACGGCTGTGCGCGGTGATTCTCCGGTCGTCATAGGCGCGCACAGCGGTCATTTTCTTCGTCGTCGGCAACCCAGGTGATTGCTCCATAAACAGGAGCTGTACCGATGAATGACCAGCCACTCTCGCGCTTTACCGCCGTCGACACCCACGACGCCAACCAAGCCGTTTTCTACCTCGACACCCAAGCCTCTCTGAACGATCTGGCCAGCAGTGCGGCCCATCGTTTCACCGTGGTGCGGGATCTGATGGACACGCTGTCCACCCTTAACCTGAAAGACATTGCCGACTGCGATCTGACGCGGGTCACCCGAGGGGTGCATCTGCTCACCCGGGAGGGTTGCGCGGTGCTGGAGGTGATTCAGTGGCGAACAGCGCAAGAGGCTTGAAGGCCATTGAACTCAACCAGCGCGTAAAACGCGCTTGGCTTTGGCCCGGCCTTTGATCTTGCTTTGGCTTTTGATCTTGATCTTCCTGCCCCCTCCAGAAGGCCGAACGTAGGCGTTGCGCAGGGGGCAGCTCGGCATGGATGCCGAGCTAGCCGCCCCAGGCCATGGATGGCCTGTGGCGGCGTGCCCCCGGAGCAATGCCGGAGTGAGGGAACGCCGAGCCTAGGCGAGGCGCCGGATGCGGGGGCAGGAGCGTTTTGCTTACTTTTGCGCTCTTCAAAAGTGAGTCGCCGTAAGGGCGAAACCCTAAGCAGCCGTGACCGCAGCAACGGATATGTACACAAAACCGTATGCAGCCAGGTGAAAAGCATCGGCAGGTTTGGCGAGGACTGCGTCCTCGTGCGCAGCCTCACTGCGCTCGACAGCGGCTACAGGTTTCGAATGATGAGAGGCAGTGATCAACAAGCAGCTCATTCAACCGCGACACTGTACTCATCAACTACCCTCGCCCCTTGAAACTATGGGCCCATAACCAGGACCCTATTTGCAGCTATGCGCATGAGTATCGAAAGTAACGCAGCATCACCGAGCACCAAGGCTTTTCGTACAAAGCCTAAGGAAAGCGGACACTCGATCCAGAGGCTGCTGCCGACATGACCGCGTTACGCACGGGCAAAGGGGCTTGCTCGGGGTGTTGCTGCAAAAAATGCTTGATCGCTTGATCCTGGCGATCCACCACGCATACGTTCACGTTAGGGCTAGGGACGGTGCATTCGCCAAGCGCGAGGGCCCCGCAGTTCAATACGCCGTACACCGCAGCCGGTTGCGCGACGGCCGAGCAGCCGTAGACCATCTCGCCAAGGTAATTGAGCTGCCCTTGGGTGACGGTGAAACGCAGCGGTTTGGAGTAAGCCCCCATGGCCCCGCGACGGTGACCCAGGCGGCTCACTTCATAGTCACCGGCAGGTAGCCATGCCGAGTAGTCATCCTTGGGTCCCCAGCCATAAGTCTTGCCGCTCTTGATATCGCGAAACTCAAGGTAGGTTCCGTAGGGGCCGCCTTCCAGCAGCGCGCCGACCACTAGGCCCGCGTTTTGCGCGTTGTATACGGGTGAATTCAAGGCCATTTCAGTTGGCATTGACGAACAACCGGCCAGTAATCCAATCAGACCAATTGCAAAGATGTTGCGCGAGCCAAACATTCCGCTACCTCGGTGGGAGACAAAGAAAATCCCCAGAAAATTCAGGGACGACAGGCGCGCTGGACGGCGGCGACTGCCTTCTTTAGCATGATGGCCTTTCGCCCACTCGAGCATCAAGGACGATCTATCAACATGTTCTGTTTTTCCCAATGGCGCGTGCGTGGCGCTGTAAGCATTGCCGCGCTGGTACTTGGCGGGTGCAGTTTCAATGGCACCTACCCGGACGCCAGTGCCCCCGATGCGGCGAAGCTGCGCTTTATCAGCAGCAGTGACAGCTCGACGCTCGACTTGTTCGATGCCGAACACTGCGGCGGCCAAACCACGGGGCTGCTCAATAACCTGTTCAGCGCCAATACCCGGCGACGGGCAGACATGAGTGCCGCTGCACCCGAGGATGCCAAGGCCTACTTGGAAGTGCGGCTGCAACCGGGCCATGAGCTATTCGCGCGAGCCAATACCTTGAGCACCGGCAGCGTGTGCACCGTGGGGTTCAACTTCACCCCGCAGAGCGGCGGCGAGTACGAAGCGGACTTCCGCCAAGTAGGTCGCACTTGCCAGGTCACCCTTAGCCGTCTGCGCCAGATCGATGGCAAGACTGTGCGTTCGCCGATCGTGCTGACCAAGAAAGGCCTGCCCGCCTGCGCCGGCCACAACCCTATTTTCCCCAAGCCCACCGAAGCACAACCGCAGTCAGCGGAGCGTGCAGCGCTGATCGCGCAGATCGTCGACGCGAGTGTTATCGCGAAAATGAAGCCCGACGCCGAGGATTCCCCTTCGGTCCAGAAAACACTGCTCGACAAATCCATAGCGGAACGCAAACGGCGCCTCGACTTCAGCCTGCCCGATGCCTATTGGACTGAATACCAGCAGAACCTGGAGCAGTTCGCCAAAGAGATGAGTGGCACCAAGGCCCGTTCATTGCAGTTGTACAAGGACTACTACACCAACCGTCTGGGCCTGCTCGACACCCCGGCGATCAAGGAACTGCTGCCCGACAGCGAAGCGGCCGACCGTAGCAAGGCAATGTCGACCAATAATGAAATGCTGGAGTATTACTACCGAGCCCAGCAAGCACTGCTGAAGGAAACACTGAGCGCACATCAGGCACGCATGGCCGATCTGGATCAGCGCTTTGAGGTGTGCAAGCGTTTCGCGGCCTGCTGGCAACGTTGAAGCGGAGTGCGGCTTGAAACGCACGTATGCCGCCTTCGCCCTGAGCAGGGGCAGCTGGGCATGGATGGCCTGTGGCGGCGTGCCCCCGGGAGCAATGCCGAAGTGAGGGAACGCCGAGCCTAGGCGAGGCGCCGGATGCGGGGGCAGGAGCCCTTTGCTGACTTTGGGCTGGGCCGGCATTCCGGTTTTTTCCAAAGTGACCCGCTGTAAGAGCGAAACCCTAAGCGGCCATGACCGCAGCAACGGATATCTACACAGAACCGTATGAAGTCAGGTAGTGCTAGCGCCGACCATTCGAAAGCCCATGAGAGAAATCGTTATCTGGACGACCAGAACCAGACACAGCAATACCGCTGCCATTCCCCAGTCACCGTGGTCGGCGATAACCCCCAACGTCGCGATCATTATCGTGGCGCCAATATTGCCGACTAACCAGAAAATTGAGGTCGCCGTCCCAGACCTGGAGAGTCCGGCAGTGTCGGCTATCAGTTGCAGCAGAAGAGGCAGCGGAGATAACAGCGCGGCACCGATCACGATCCCTGCCAGGCTCAATATCCAAGGGGAACCCGAGGTGAAAAGCAGTACCGTGCCTCCCCCTGCCAACAATGAAACCCCGGACAGAATGCCCCCCACGCTTGCACCGCTGCGCACCAGTAAAGGCATGAACGTCATCCCCGCGATACCACCGGCCAACATCAGAACAACGATAAATCCTGAAACCTGGGCATCGATCCCCTGACGCAACAGGATCGGCTCCAGCCATGTCGTAATGGCGGAGAAATAGCCGTTGGTTAAAAAAATCATCAGCAAAACAGCCGTGAACGGAGCCGTGCGCAATAAATCGATACCCTCCGCCAGTAAACGCCCGCCGGACTTGGTCGAGGCGGACGTTGTTTGCACAAGAGGGCCATCTCGCGGGACATAAATGAAGGTCAATAGCGCAATCAGCCCCAGGATCGCGACGTCAATCAACAACGAACTGCTGACGTTCCCCTCCTCCGTCAACGGGACAATCATGAACGCGGAGCCTATACCCAGGAAAATCACCGTACTGAACAGCGTCGTGACCCGCACATGTTCATCTTCAGAAAACCAGGTGATCATCAACTTGACGAGCAACGACATGGTCAAGGGTTGAACAAACCCGAACAACAGTTGGCCGGCAAGCAGGTATTCATAATGGGGTTGTAACACCCGGATCAAGGCCGCCAACAACATGGCAATGGCGGTAATACGCAAGGCTGTTTGCACCGATATCCGATCAATCAGGCCACCGCTGGGAAGTGCCAGCGGTAATGCAAGTGCCGTCACAGCCAAAGACAGTGAACCGACTTCCCCATAAGTAATACCGTACTGGGTGGACACCTGATCCGTGATAGGCGCAAAGCGCATCCACTCATACTGGGTCAACGCCAGCATGCCGGAGTAAATACAAAGAATACGGTAACGTACTGGGATCACTTTAATCTCCCGCAAGAAGACACAAGTGAAGTCCGGGGCGAATGCGCCGGACATTGAGTTCACACTGTGCAATCAGAACGCCCTCTCAGGGCATTGGTTGTCAGCAACCTTAATACTTGATTCCGGTTGCCAGGCTCCAGTCACCGTATTGCGTGCGGGAAACTGTAATATCGCGAAAACCGGCGATCGTCAGCAGCTCCCTTATCTCGGTCTCTGACAATTGCTGACCCTGGGTCCACAGCAACATGTTCGCGTTATAAGCCGCGACATTATGTGGGCCGGTCTTGTCTTTATTAAAAAACATCTCATGAAGAATGATACGGCCGCCGCTGGGCAGTGCATCAAAACTCTTTTTGGCCAGAAACAGACACTTGTCCAGCGGCCAATCATGAAAGATATCACTGTAAAGATGCACATCGGCGGCTGGATACTCAGACGCCCAGATGTCTCCTTTATGGGTTGTGATGCGCCCCGCCATCCGGTACTGCTCGACGTAGGTATCGGCAATATCGCAGACATAGGGAAGATCAAAGATCACGGCATTCAGTTCAGGCCATTTCTCCAGCGCACAAATAGAGTGAACACCCGAACCACCGCCCACATCCAGAAGACAGCTATACCCGGACAGATCAATCCGACCCGACCAGGCCCTAGCCGGTCCTTTGCTTTTACTGTGCATCGCCTTGGTGAAAATTTCGCTGTGTAACTGGTCCTGCGCATTGTTCTCAAACAGATCAGTCTCACCAAACAACCCGGACTCTCCACTGAGCATCGACTCTTTGAAGAATGCATAAGAGAACGCATCTTCTTTGTGGCGTGCGGATTGCAGAACCCCACTGAACGAGGTCTCCGATTTTCGGGTCAGAAACGCTTGCGCCAAAGACGTCAGGCCATAGCACTCCCCACTCTTCTCAAGCAGCCCCTGACTGGTGCACATAGCCACAAGCGCCTGTGCTGCCCGAGGTGCCAGTTCCAATGCCGAGCCGATTTCACCCAGCCTCAGCGCTTTGCCTTCAAGCAGATCAAACAGTTTTACTTCATCCGCAAAAAACAAGGTGTAGGTATTGATAAACCCGAAGTAGATATCAAATATCTGTTTATCACTGTGATGCTCCGTGTGCCCTGTACTGTCCATGTAGATGCATATCCCATTTCAAAAATGCCGTTGAAGACCATCAACGATGCCGTGACAATAAAAACCCTCAACAACACGATCAAACGCCTGCCTGGCCTCATGCGAAGCGTTGCCCACCAGGTAACCATGTGAACAGGCCTTCAACATCTCGATGTCATTACAACTGTCCCCGAACGAGATGACTCTGGCGGGGGAAATCTCATGTTTCTTGACGATGAAATCGACCCCCTGCTTCTTTCCGCACCCCGGGTGCATGATGGCTACATCGTAGACATTCTCAGGGTCGCCGGCGGCGGCACTGGCGTAGGTAATCGAGGCCTCAAGACCCACCTGCAAACAGAGTCTATGGATCTGCTCGATGGCGATCGCTTCATTGCCATCGGCATTCAAGTAATAACCCCGAATGCGTTTTTGCTGGAAAGCCTCCGACTGCAACGTCAACTCAATACCCTCTTGCTCGAACAGGGTGCTCAGCCTTATGACCCGCTCTGGAAAGGTTCCTGTACCTTGTAACGGCCAACCCTCATCCTCCAGAACACTGTCCGGGTGATTCCAGTACAACTCGGTTCCCAGACTGGTCAGTGCAAAGTCCCAGGGAAACTCGGGGTATCTCTTCATCTTGTCCAGGACCACCGCTTGACTGTTTCCCGTGGCCCAACCAAACAACAGGTGGTGCTTGCGTTTCAGTTGATTCAAACAGCTTTCCAGTTTGTCTATCCCGGCATCCGCCTCTCGAGATGACAAGACCGGCATGAACGTCTCGTCAAAATCAGAAACTATCAACCAGGTGTCTTTGCTCGTCATACCTGCTCACTCTCTGATGAGTCCCATGGACTGTGAGGATATTTCAATCCGGGAAAACTCCCCGACCGCTCCCTCGGAAAAGGGCGACTGCACACTAAACCCGACGCGCACTTCATCCGGGCAGTTGCTCACATAGAACGCCCGATGAAACACCACCGCACCCTCAGAGCCACTCAGATAACACGAGAACACATCCCCACTTCGCGAAATGAACAGCCGCACAGGCTTATCGTTTACCTCGATGCCATTGACTTCATCGCTATAGGGCGATGAATGCACCGATACGATCTTCTTGTGGCTGCCGTACTCTTCAACACCGAACTTCAGCTTGTGCAGCCCGACTTCAAGAAAGAGCCCTGCAGCATCAAACTTGGCCAGGCTGAATAACTTGATGTCAGCGCCAAGGGCAAACTCTCCCGTCACCGACGTGAGCAAAGTGCCCAAGCTGTCCACCGTATGAAGCCCTGGAATATTGAACGAATCGCTACCGGGTTCGCTTCGCATTTTCAGAACCGGCGCTACATAACGCAGCTGTGCGCAATGCTCGGCAGCGAACACACGATCACTGATCCTCAGTACGGTGTTCGGGTCTTCGCGCAAAAGAGGCGTAGTGCCAACGGTGTCATCCATACAGGTTCATTCCGCCATCGACCGACAGGGATTGAGCCGTGATGTCTTCGTTCTCAAGCACCGCCAGACAGAACCGGGCAATGTTTTCCGGGATCTGTGTACGACCCAACGGGATCAGGCCCTCCATGCGAGCCCACAAGTCATCCAGCGACTCGTTGGGCTCGATGAGGCGGTTCTCCAGGTACTTCCACATATTGGTTTTGACGATGCCGGGGCAAACGCAGTTGACCCGGATATTGTGAGTGGCCAACTCCAGCGCCAAGGCGCCAGAGAAGCCCTGCAACCCGGCTTTCGCGGCGCAGTAGGAAGATATTCCAGGAAAGGCGACTTTTGCGGCAATGGAGCTGATGTTCAGGATCGCGCCGCCCTTGCCTCTCTGGATCAGTGCACGGGCAGCTTCACGCGACGTCAGGTAAGGTGCTGTAAGGTTGGTTTGCACGATCGCGTCAAACTCGCTCAGCGATGATTCAACCGTGTTGATCAGGTGGCTGCTGCCAATGGCGTTGACCAGGCCGTAAAAGTGCTCTGACTCATGGACAACGCCCGCTACGGCTTCTATGACCTGGGCTTCAGACGTTGCGTCGACCGCAATGGCCTTTGCCGAAAGCCCTTGCTCCACCAGATCCGCCGCCAGCGTGCGAGCCGCCTGATAACCACTGACATCCTGAGTTTGATAGTGGTTGATTGCATTGGGTGTCCGGTCGGTATCAAAGATGTAGACATGAACACCTTCTTTGGCCAGTACTTCAACAATCGCGGAGCCGATGCCTCTGGCACCGCCCACGACGATCATGGTTTTACCGGACAACTTGCCTTGCGCTTTATTTCCCTGCGTCATAAACCACTGCTCCTGAATCCATAGAAAGCCCGCCGAACCCTATACAGGGCTCAGAAAACCAATAAGTAGTTGAAACTGCATTTAAACGTGTGAAGTCTAATTAACTAATGCGTACGGCGGATCAGCCAACAATGCACCCAGTGCTCGAGGTGCAACATTTGCCTGGAAAGTCTCGGTTGTTGGCCACTCGTAGGCATCACTGAAGACCTTGCGAACTCGAACCAGCAACCTGGACTCAATGTATTCAGCCAGGTTGAAGCGACCACTGTTATGTTCTACGACAATAATTTCGGCACATTGGCTCAGCATCTCTTTAACCAGCTCAAGATCCGGCCGAACGGACAGGAACCGGATATGCGTGCATCTTTTTGTCGTGGCGACCTGAAAGGCTTCATACGCCATCGACTCCGATGACACTATCAATGAACCGGCGGCAAACTCGGGCTGAAAAATATAGATATCTTCAGACAGCTTCCGGTACTTCTCTCTCAGGGCACACACTCTTTCCATGGGCTGGTCGTACATTAAGTACAGGCCGTTTCCACCCTGTGCTTTCTGCCGATGAATACAGGCCAACAGATCGAGAGGGTCTGTCAGTTCGTATACGGTTTCTTCCGTCAGCAAGCTGAATACGGTTGAGGCGTACGTAGCGCCGCCCCACACACCGTTCTTCCGAGCGCCAATGACATGCAAATTACGACAGGCAATCAAAGCAGAGTGCAGTACATCTATCGCGTTGAGGTAATACTTGTCATCGGTCAGGACAAACTTCAGTTCATCATCCGGGCACCCCATCGCGCAGGTCAGCAACGCTGACTCGGCCAGGCCAGTGTTGCAATAACCGGACAATGACTTAAGGCCAAACCGAGCGGCCAGATCCGCGGTGAATACATGGACAGGTGCCCCTGAGCGAACTTCTTCGATAATGTCGGCCGTTCGACTGCAACTGGAAGCTTTCCTCAGATCATTCTTCTGCTGATCGTCCGTTGACGTCATCAAACTCTGATGGCTGGCACGTTTGAAGGAGTGAACGCCTTTTTCGGTATGACAGATGATCGCGGCCGAGCGATGGTCCTTCTCTGCCTGGCGAATGTGTTCACTGATCGCCTGGGTGTCGTGTCCATCCACTTCATAAACATCAGAGAAGTAGGCGGCCAAATACTCCGGCCTCAACTTCCCGGGAAGTGGGTCAATCCCTCTGCCATTGTTGTCCACTATCAACGTCAGGTTCTTGACCTCAAGTTCGCCAATCAGGCGAATCGCCTCGAAAGACACCCCTTCGTTCAACTCACCGTCACCCGCCACACAGATAACACGTGCATCACGATTGGTATTGGCCCGCCCCAACGCAATGCCCACTCCCTCGCCCAGGCTATGCCGCATGCTGTAGGCAAAACCGTAGTGTTTATTGACAACAGCCGGAATCTTGTCGTGAACCGCAGCCAAAAAAGCCAAAGGCATACCGTTGAGTAGATGACGATAAGCATAAAACAATGGCGCAATATGCCCCCTGCCAATCACCAGATCCTGATTGGCCACCCCTGCCGCATTGCAGAGTTCCAATGCAAACAGTGCTTCGGCAATGTTCAGTGACGACAGGCAAGATGCCAGGGTTCCGTAACCGGCAATTTCATGAATCCGCTCCAGGCACACCCTTACGTCTGAATAGAACGGCGTAAATTGTCTGGCGATGGCTACCGACAGTTCGTTGATCGTCTGGCACTTCGACGACTCGGCAATACCGACTTCAACTTCCTCATTGGCACGCACATACTCATCGTCCGTCAGGTACGCCTTCCGTTTATGCACGCTTTGACGAATGCCATATAACGGCGTCAACAGGCTGGCAACTGGCTCGAGGTCATAACTGACTAATTGATTCATTCAACACCTCGAACACGTCACTTAGCGTTTCTTCTGACATGATGTAGGCGGGCGCCAGGCAAGCCCAATCTTCCTCACCTCGGATAATCAACTTCCTTTCAAAGCACAGCCCACCCAACTTCTTGCCTGCCTGCTCCCCAAGGCTTGAGTCCAGGGTTATGCCGATCAGCAAGCCGTGGGATTCAATGCGGGCGATCCGCTCATTCCCGGCGATTTCCTGACACAGCGCCTGAGTCTTTGTAATGAGTTTTTGTAGCTGCCCTGCGGCCTCTATCTGTTCCAGCACGCGCATCGACGCATTGATGGCCGCGATCGAAACCGGGTTGCTTGCATAGGTATGCGAATAGGAAAACGGGATCCACGGCTCTGGCTTGTCAAACACCGAAGCGATTTTATGGGATGTCGCCATAGCGGATGCCGGGTAATAACCACCGCTGATGCCTTTCCCGAGCGCGACGATATCGGCAGAAACCCCAAACTGATGGGTATTCAAGAACTCTCCGGTTCGAGAGGCGCCGGTCACGATTTCATCGGTAATCATCACAATATCGTAACGGTCACACAGTTCACGAATACCGATCAGGTACTCGCCGGGAGTTTGCCGCATCCCTTTCAAATGGTTGACCGGCTCGAAAATAATGCAAGCGATCTGCTCCGCACCATAATGAAGAATAATATTCTCCACATCCGCCACGCTGTGCATTTCCAACGCCTGACCTTCGTGAACGACAGGGAATGGCGGGTTGATCCGAATCGTGTCGTAACCGCTGCAACGCAGGTCCTTGAAATCGTTCCTGCCGGTAATACTGTGGGCCCCCAAGGTGGCGCCGTGATAGGAGTGCTTGCGGCAGATCACTTTCTTCTTGAACGTATTGCCTTTGCGCTGGTGATATTCCAAGGCCATGGCAATCGACGACTCGATGGCTTCCGAGCCGCTGTTGACATACAGCAAGCCGCCATCTTCCATCTTGGCGCGTTTGAGCAGCAGCTCTGAAGTTTCAAACAGCTCGGACGAATAGAAATGATCCTTGGGGTGGAAAGGCAGATCCGTCAACGTTTTGGAAATATGCTGCTTGATGGGGTCGCACGAATACCCGAACGGTACGTTAAACATGCCCGAAATCGCATCCGTGTAGATGCCACCCTCTGCATGAACACTGACATCTTTAACAGAGCCAACAATTTGATCTTTCACGCGTGACTGATAGACAAACATCCCTTTATGCCCTCTATTGATTAGATCGGATAAACCTGAGAACCAGCGCCCAGCACTTTACTGTGTGGCGGAACCGACTTTGCCACGACAGCACCCGCACCGATAATTGACCCCTTACCCACTGTGACGCCCGGCAAGATTGTTGCGCCGCCGCCAATCCATACATCATCTTCAATGACTACAGGTGCACCCGATTCTATATAACGACGCCGCTGCTCAAGATCCTTGGCATGGTTAGAGGTATAAATACCGACATGAGGCCCGATAAACACACGGTTCCCGATGTTTATTTCAAACGCATCGAGGAACACCCCATTGGCGTTAATAAAAACACCGTCACCAATGTTTATGTTCGAACCAAACTCACAAAAGAAATTGCCCCACTGTTCAAACCCCTCACCCACTGACCCGAACAGGAGTTTATAAAGCGGCTCCCGACCATCAGGGTTATTGCTGATGGAGGAACACAAAGCACGGGCGATGCGCCTACGGGCAACTAAAGCAGGTTCCGCCGCATCGAATGTCATGAACTCACGCATACGCCACCCTGTACACACGGGCGTAACAGAGAGCACTCATGCCGTGCTGATCGGCAAGTAAACGGGGGCAAAAAAGACAATCATTAGTTCCATGAATGCCACTACCACCAACAACTAACGCCCACACTTCCCCAATAGCCTGATTCCCTTCAGCCATCATCATCTCCATCTACTATTTATTTTTTAAATATACTTCAGAACTTTCTGAAATTTTTCCACCTTCTACACTCGCCACCAGCGCTTTGCAAATTTGTTATTACGTCAGTCGTATTGTTCTGTCACTGTTTTCAGGGCCTGTTACTTCCCTTCTGGATTAAGTGTGACGGCGCCGATGGGCTGCCAATTACGCGTCGCACCTGACCAGCGATGCGTAGGCTGATAAGGGACTTGCTGCTACCGAGCCCAGCAAGCACTGCTGAAGGAAACACTGAGCGCACATCAGTCACGCATGGCCGATCTGGATCAGCGCTTTGAGGTGTGCAAGCGTTTCGCGGCCTGCTGGCAAAGTTGCTATGACGGCGCCATTTTCTACCTCGACACCCAAGCCTCCCTGAACGGCCAGCCCAACCGTCCAAGGCCAAAAACCACCCGGAACGACATGTCCCGACACATAACTCCAGACAGACAATTCAACCTGCGCCATTATGCGCCTGGAGTTATAAAGCACCTCTCGCCCCGATAAGGAGATGGAGGTGCAAAGCAGACAGTTGATCAAGGAGCTTGAAGCCACAGGATGGGTGCTGGAGCGAGTCACCGAAAGCCATCATCTGTTCAAGCATCCTTACAGGCCCAACACCGTTCCGGCGCCTCACCCGAAGAAGGATCTGCCACGGGGTACGGTCAGGGCCATCAGAAAACTGGCTGAACTGATCTAGCTCCCGCCACCTTCGCACCTATTGAGGAGATCCCCGTGCAATATCCCATCTGCATCGAATGGGGCGACGAACACACCGCCACCGGCATCCAGATTCCTGATATTCCCGGCGCAGTCACCGCCGGCGACACCTTCGAAACCGCCTACAGCGCCGCCATCGAGATTGCCCACGTCATGCTCGAAGAGCTGGCCCGAGCGGGGCACGCCATCCCCCTGCCCTCTCCCACCCGCAAGCACCGCGCCAACCCCGAGTTCGCGGGCATGGGCTGGGGCATGCTGGAGATCGACATCACGCCTTACCTGGGCAAGACCGAAAAGGTCAACGTGACCCTGCCGGGTTATGTCATCCAGCAAATCGACCGCTTTGTCCGCGAGCACAACATCAAGAGCCGTTCGTCCTTCCTGGCCGATGCCGCGCTGGAAAAGCTCGGACGCTGAAAGCGGCTGCAGAGAGCAGGCCGAGCGGTGTGAGGCCGGTTGTGGTTGCTGCGCAACCCAGCGGGAGCAAGCTCCCTTGCCACAGGGGTGTGGCCTGCCAAATGGTGAGCGCTGCCATAGGAGAGACTCCAGCCTCAGCGGCCACAACCCCCACCTCACCCAATCACCCGCCCCAACCGCACCGCCACGCTCACCGCCTGCTCCGCACTGACCACATTGGTAAACCCCATCACCAATCCCTGCCTCCCCCCGCCCCCCAGATACCACTGCGACAACGGCTCCACCGCAATCCCCACCGCCCGAGCCCGCCGGGCAATCTGCACATCGTCCCCCTCCCCCAGCCCAGCCACCACATGCATGCCCCCCGCCTGTGGGTCTATCTGCAAACGCCCCCCCAACGCCTGGTGCAACGCCTCCACCAGCCACTGCCGCCGACGCGCATACAGGCCGCGCATTTTGTTCAAGTGCCGGGCAAAGTGCCCCTCGTTGAGAAAGGCCGCGACCGTCGCCTGCTGCAGGTGCGGGCAGTGGTTGTGCAAACGATCCGCCTGGCGGGCGAACGCTGGGGTCTGTTCGGTGGGCACCACCAGGTAGGCCAGGCGCAGGCCTGGAAACAGGACTTTGCTGAAGGTGCCGGTGTAGAGCACGCGACCTTGCTGGTCGAGGCTCTTGAGCGCCGGCAAGGGCTTGCCCTGGTAGCGGTATTCGCTGTCGTAGTCGTCCTCGATGATCCAGCTGCCCTGCCGGTTGGCCCAGTCCAGCAGGGCCAGGCGCCGCGGCAGGGACAGCGACACCCCCAGCGGGCTCTGGTGGGTCGGGGTGACCACGGCAAAGCCGGCCTCCGGGGCGCGGGCGATGCCTTGGGCGACGTCCAGGCCTTGATCGTCCACGGGCACCGGCACCAACTGTGCGCCGGCTTCCAGCAGCGCGCTCCTGGCCATGAAGTAGCCGGGCTCTTCCAGCCAGCAGGTGGCGCCCGGGCGCATCAGCGTGTGGCTGATCAAGTCGAGGCAGGCGCGGTAGCCGGCGCAGACGAAAATCTGCTCCGGGTGGCAGCTGATGCCCCGGGAAATCCCCAGGTAGGAGGCAATGGCCGCCCGCAACGGGGCGTAGCCGCGCGCGTCCGGGTAGACCAGGCCTTCGACGCCCGCCTGGCGCAGTTGCCGGCCCGCCAGGCGGGTCCAGAGCTTGCGCGGAAAGGCATCCAGCGCTGGCAGGCCCATTTGCAGGGCCAGGGGCGAGGTGCCGGCATGGGTGGCCTGGTAGGTCGTGGGGGCCACTGGGGCGCGCTGCGTGGGCGCCGAAACCGGTGCCAGTTGCGGCGTGACAATGGTCCCGGCGGCCCCGCGAGCAGTCAGGTAGCCCTCGCCTATCAGCAGCTGGTAGGCCGCTTCCACGGTGCCCCGCGCCAGGTTGAGTTCCGCCGCCAAGGCGCGAACCGCCGGCACTCGGTCTCCAGGACGCAGGCGGCCATCGGCGATAGACTCGCGAAACCGCTGGTAAAGCTGGCGATAGATCGGCGCCGTCTGGCTGCGGTCCAATTCGAAAGGAAGGATCATGGCCTAGTCATTTATGCATTTTTTGGCCCTATAGCTTAAGCCATTGACCTTCTAAAGTGGCTCATCTCTTTTCAGCGGATGACGGACATGCCCTACACCCTTCAACACCTCGAAAGCGAAGCGGCCCTGGCGGCCAGTTTCGACTTGATGCGTGTCTTGCGCCCGCACCTCACCAGCCCGGCGGCCTATGTCGCCCAAGTAGCCCGGCAAACCGAGCAGGGCTACCGCTTGCTCGCCGTGTGGGACGCTGAGCGCATCGTCGGCCTGGCGGGTTACCGCGAGCTGGAAAACCTGCTCTACGGGCGCTTCATCTACGTCGATGACCTGGTCGTGAGCCCCGACCTTCAGCGCAGCGGCTTGGGTGCGCGGCTGTTGAGCGCCGTGCGGGAGGAGGCCGTGCAGCGTCAATGCGATCACCTGGTGCTGGATACCGGCCTGCATATGCCCCTGGCCCAGCGTTTCTATTTCCGTCAGGGGTTGCTGGCCCGTGGCATGCATTTCACTCAGCGACTTCAAGGTGGGGAGCCGGCATGAACAACCTTCTACTGATCAACGCCAGCCCCCGTGGGCAGGTTTCCCATGGCAACCAGTTGGCACTGGAACTGGTGAGTTCCCTGCGCCAACGCTATCCGCACCTCGAACTGGTCGAGCGCGATCTGGGGGCCAATCCGTTGCCACCCCTGGGCATGGACTACGCCCACGCCCTGACCACCCCCACGCCCTTCGACGCGCCACTGTTCGAGGTGTCCGAAGGGCTGATCGGCGAGTTGGAGCGCAGCGATGCCCTGCTCATTGCCACGCCCATGCACAACTTCACCCTGCCGGCCGCGCTCAAGCTGTGGATCGACTACGTGCTGCGCATTCACCGCACCTTCAGCTCCGGCCCGGAAGGCAAGGTCGGCCTGCTCAAGGACCGCCCGGTGCATGTGCTAGTGAGTTCCGGCGGCTTTCACCAGGGCGAACGGGCACGCCAACCGGATTTTCTCACGCCTTACCTGCGCCAGGTGCTGAACACCCTCGGCCTGTTCGACCTGCAGTTCACTTATCTGCAAGGGTTGGTGTTCGGTGACGAGGCCGTGCGTGCAACCCTCGACGAGGCCCGCAGCGCACTGTCCTTGCAGCCCCTGTTCAACCCTCTCGTTTGTGCCTGATCACTTTTTTCCCTATCGGAGTTTCACCATGAGCCAACTCAGACTGCCCTTTGCCACCCTGTCGCCAGCCGCCTATCAAGGCCTGCTCGCCACCAACACCGCCCTGGTCGCAAGCCCGCTGGGCTTGCCCCTGGTGGAACTGGTGTTTTTGCGCGTGTCGCAGATCAACGGCTGCTCGTTCTGCCTGGGCAAGCACTCACAGACCCTGCGCGAGTGTGGCGTGGCGCAAGACAAGCTGGATTGCCTGGCCGGCTGGCGCGTCAGCGAACTGTTCAGCGAACGCGAGCGCGCCGCGCTGGCCTGGACCGAAACCCTCACCTACGTCCACGACAAGGGCGCGCCGGACGAGCTCTACGAACCGCTGAAAGCGCACTTTAGCGACGTTGAAATTTCCGACCTGACCTTGGCCGTGTCCTTGATGAATGCCTTCAACCGGCTGGCGGTGGGCATGAAGCTCTGAGAGCGAAGCCATCGTTGGCGGTGTTGGCTGTTGATCTTCCTGCCCCTGCGCACAGGAGGGTCGAAGGCAGGCATTGAGCCGTGGCCAACCCGGCAGGATGCCGGGTTGGCCGCCACCCGCCCCCAGGTGCACGCGGTAAGAAGGTGGCTCCGCGTCTTCGTTGGCGAGCTTCGCTGGCAAGCCAGCCCCTACAGGGGAAGCGATATCAGGTCGGCTCGGGGTCGCCGTTTTGCCTCCCCCCTGCTCTATGCGAGAAAAGCTCCGCTGGCGCCGGCATCGGCCAATGCAAACAGCAGCGCTTCCAGCGCTTCTTCGGGCGCCGAGCCGAGGTCAATCTTGACCCTGTACCCCTCCTCCGTGGCCTCCGGGTCCGACACAAAGTGCAGCACCCCTTGCAGCCCTTCTTCGGTTGGCGGGTTTTCATCTTCGCCATCGAACCATTCAAAGAACCAGGTGCGAATAACCTCAGAGGCCTGTTCCAGGCTCAAGCCCCGCACCTCCAGCGGCAGCCAGTCCCAGCCAAAGGGCGAGATCACCACCGCCATCTGCTCGATCGCAAAGCGCACAGGCTCAAAGCCCAGCTCGGTTTCGGAATCGACCTGCACCGGCTCGCCGGCCGAAGCGCCCTCGGCCGCAATCACATCCACCCGGCAAGGCGTGGCCATGGCCCCTTCAAGCGCCAGCGAACCATCGCTGTTGCGGTAAGCGGGCTCGACATGCGCGGCCCCTTCTGCGGCGATACGCGCCAGGGTTTCGACATAGGGTTTACGAATGGCTGCAAGCAGTTCGCTGACGGTCATGGGTCTGATGACTTCCTTGGCAAGGGGTCGTCGAGGGTTCTGTCTTCGACGGGAGGGTGATGGGTGGCTGAAAGGCCGGCGCAATAGTGCAATGGGCGGCCGTGCAACGTCCATGAAAAGCCACGCTCCTCTGGCCGCTCCTCGCCGCAGGCCTGCGCCTCGAAAAATTTTGGCTTGCTCAATACATATGGATATTCGTATATTCGATTTTCCATATATAAGGAGCGAGCATGATCACGCCTCCCGAAGTCTTCAAAAGCCTGGCCGACGAAACCCGTGTGCGCGCCACTCTGCTGATCGCCGATCAGGGTGAGCTGTGTGTCTGCGAGCTGATGTGCGCACTCGACGACAGCCAGCCAAAAATCAGCCGCCACCTGGCGCAACTGCGCAGCAGTGGCTTGCTGCTCGATCGCCGCCAGGGCCAATGGGTGTATTACCGCCTCAACCCCCAGTTGCCGGGCTGGGTCCGGGAGATTCTGCAGGTGACGGCCAAGGCCAACGCCGCTTGGCTCAAGGACAACGCCGCGCGCCTGCAGAACATGGATGGCCGCCCCGTTCGCGAAGCCGCCTGTTGCTGACCCCTATCGAGTGAACCTGCATGTTTGTCGCTGTGGCTGTTTTTCTCTTCACCCTGATTCTCGTCATCTGGCAGCCCAAGGGCCTCGGCGTCGGTTGGAGCGCCACGCTCGGCGCAATCATCGCGCTGGCGGTGGGCGCGGTATCGCTGCAGGACATTCCCACGGTGTGGGCCATTGTCTGGAACGCCACCGCGACTTTCATCGCGGTGATCATCATCAGTCTGCTGCTGGACGAGGCCGGGTTCTTCGAATGGGCCGCCCTGCATGTGGCGCGCTGGGCCAGGGGCAGCGGCCATCGGCTGTTCGCTTTCTGCGTGCTGCTGGGGGCGGCGGTGTCGGCCCTGTTCGCCAATGACGGCGCAGCGCTGATCCTCACGCCCATCGTCATGTCGATGCTGCTGGCGCTGCGTTTCAGCCCCGGGGCGACCCTGGCCTTCGTCATGGCCGCGGGCTTCATTGCCGACACCGCGAGCCTGCCGCTGGTGGTGTCCAACCTGGTGAATATCGTGTCCGCCGACTACTTCCGGCTGGGGTTCGCCGAGTACGCGGCGGTGATGCTGCCGGTGAGCCTGGCCAGTGTCGCCATGACCTTGCTGGTGCTGTTCCTCTATTTCCGCAAGGACCTGCCGCCACGCTATGCCCTGGATGCGTTGCCGGAACCTTGCACGGCGATCCGTGACCGGGCCACCTTCAGGGTCGGGGGCTGGACCCTGCTGATGCTGCTGGTCGGGCTGTTCGCCCTGGAGCCCCTGGGCATCCCCATCAGCGCCGTGGCGGCGGCCTGTGCCGCACTGCTGTTTGCCGTCGCCGCCAAGGGCCACCGGATCTCCACGCGCCGGGTGCTGCGCGAGGCGCCGTGGCAGATCGTGGTGTTCTCGCTGGGCATGTACCTGGTGGTGTACGGCCTGAAGAATGCCGGCCTGACGGACCTGCTGGCCCAGGTGCTGAACCGCCTGGCCGAACAGGGGCTGTGGAGCGCCACCCTGGGCACCGGCCTGCTGTCGGCGCTGCTGTCCTCGGTGATGAACAACATGCCCAGCGTGCTGATCAGCGCACTGTCGATTCAGGCCAGCGAGGCGCAGGGGCTGGTACGCGAGGCGATGATCTACGCCAACGTCATCGGCTGCGACCTGGGCCCGAAAATCACCCCCATCGGCAGCCTCGCCACGCTGCTCTGGCTGCACGTGCTGGAGCGCAAGGGCCTGCGCATCACCTGGGGGTATTACTTCAAGGTCGGCGTGCTGCTGACCCTCCCGGTTCTGCTGGTCACCCTTTCGGCCCTGGCCCTGCGCCTGAGCCTCTGACAGCCGCCCAAAGCGGCAGGAGCCCCCCATGCGAGTCCTGTTCATGTGCACGGCCAACAGTTGCCGCAGCATTCTTTGCGAAGCCCTGTTCAACCATCTGGCGCCCAAGGGGTTCGCGGCGCTCAGCGCCGGCAGCTTCCCCAAGGGCCAGGTGCTGCCCCGCAGCCTGTCGACCTTGCAGCAGGCCGGCATCGCCACCGACGGCCTGTACAGCAAGGGCAATGACGCCTTCGCCGACAACCCGCCGGATATCGTCATCACCGTCTGCGACAAGGCGGCCGGTGAAAGCTGCCCGGTGTATTTCGGCCCGGCGCTGAAGGCCCATTGGGGGCTGGCGGACCCGTCCGATGTGCGCGGTGAAGAGGCAGCGATCGACGCCGCGTTCCGCGCCACCCAGGCGCAGATCGAACAGCGCTGCGCAGCCTTCTTCGCACTGCCCTTCGACCACCTCAGCCGCGATCAGCTCAAGACCGAGCTTGATCGCATCGGCACGCTTTAAGGAGGCCCCATGTCCGAGCACCTGCCCAACCTGGATTTGCGCCTGTTCGATGGCGCGCCCACTTCGACGCCAGACGAGCACAAGCCGCGCATCCTGTTGCTCTACGGTTCCACCCGCGAACGCTCCTTCAGCCGGCTGCTGGTCGAAGAGGCCGCGCGCCTGCTGGAGCATTTCGGTGCCCAGACGCGGATCTTCAACCCCTCCGGCTTGCCCTTGCCCGACGATGCCCCGGCGGACCATCCCAAGGTCCAGGAACTGCGGGAGCTGGTGCTGTGGTCAGAAGGCCAGGTCTGGTGTTCGCCAGAACGCCACGGGGCGATGTCGGCGGTGTTCAAGGCGCAGATCGACTGGGTTCCGCTGGAGCTCGGCGCGGTGCGTCCGACCCAGGGCAAAACCCTGGCAGTGATGCAGGTCTGCGGCGGCTCCCAGTCGTTCAACGTGGTCAATCAGTTGCGCGTGCTCGGGCGCTGGATGCGCATGTTCACCATCCCCAACCAATCCTCGGTGCCCAAGGCCTACATGGAGTTCGACGACGCCGGGCGGATGAAGCCTTCGCCGTTCTACGACCGGGTGGTGGATGTGATGGAAGAGCTAGTGAAGTTCACCGTGCTGCTGCGCGACCGCCAGGCGTTTCTGGTGGACCGCTATTCCGAGCGCAAGGAAAGCGCCGAGCAACTGATGGCCCGGGTCAACCAGCGTTCAATCTGAAGGGGCGCAAAGACCCCTTGGCGGCCTGAAGGAGAAGCCTGCCTAGCAAAAGCAAGATACATAACTCCAGACACACAATTCAACCTGCGCTATCATGCGCCTGGAGTTATAAAGCACCTCTCACCCCGACCAGGAGATGGAGGTGCAAAGCAGACTGTTGATCAAGGAGCTTGAAGCCGCAGGCTGGGTGCTGGAGCGAGTCACCGGCAGCCATCATCTGTTCCAGCATCCCTACCGGCCCAACACCGTTCCCGTGCCGCATCCGAAGAAGGATCTGCCACGGGGAACGGTCCGGGCCATCAGGAAACTGGCCGGGCTGCTCTAGCGCCCATCACCCTTCGCATCTGTTTTGAGGAGATCCCCGTGCAATATCCCATCTGCATCGAGTGGGGCGACGAGCACACGGCCACCGGCATCCAGATTCCCGACATTCCCGGCGCGGTCACCGCCGGCGACACCTTCGAGGCCGCCTACAGCGCCGCCGTCGAGATTGCCCACCTCATGCTCGAAGAGCTGGCCCGCGCCGGGCAGGCCATTCCCCTGCCCTCTGCCACCCAAACGCACCGCGCCCATCCTGATTACCAGGGGATGGGCTGGGGCATGCTGGAGATCGACATCACGCCTTACCTGGGCAAGACCGAGAAGGTCAACGTGACCTTGCCGGGGTACGTGATTCAGCAGATCGACCGCTTTGTCCGAGCGCACAACATCAAGAGCCGGTCGTCCTTTCTGGCGGATGCGGCGCTGGAAAAGCTCGGGCGCTAAGCACAGATTCAAGAGCGCACAGCACGAACGCAGAACGCCGTCGGGTAGGAGCCGGCTTGCCGGCGAAGCGGCCGTTAAGTCATGCAGCGCCTGGGCCGGCGCCTTCGCTGGCAAGCTAGCTCCTACGGAGGAACCAGACCACCGTAGGGCAAAAAACCGCGCTCAAACCTTGAACCGCGCCACCAGCCGGTTCAACTCGATCGCCAGATTGGCCATCTCCCCGCAGGCGCTGGCCGTCTGGCTGGCCCCCGCCGAGCTCTGGATCGACAGCTCGCGAATGCTGGTCAGGTTCTGGTCCGCCTCGCGCGCCACCTGGGCCTGTTCTTCCGAGGCGGTGGCAATCAGCAGGTTGCGTTCGTTGATCTGGGTAATCGCCTGGGCGATCTGCTTGAGGGACAGGTCGGCGTTCTGCGCCACGGAGATCGAGCTGCTGGCCATCTCGGCGCTGACGTTCATGGCGCTCACCGCGTGGGTCGAGTCGGCCTGGATCGCGGTGATCATCTGTTCGATTTCCTGGGTCGACTGCTGGGTGCGGTGGGCCAGGGCCCGCACTTCATCGGCCACCACCGCAAAGCCGCGGCCCTGCTCGCCGGCCCGCGCCGCTTCGATGGCGGCGTTGAGGGCCAGCAGGTTGGTCTGTTCGGCAATGGCGCGAATCACTTCCACCACTTTGCTGATGTCCTGGGCGCGGCTGGACAGCGCCTTGACCTGCTCGCCAGTGGTGGCGACGTTGCCGGCCAGGCCTTCGATGGCCTTGAGGGTCTGGGCCACGTTCTCGATGCCGGAGCGGGTGAACTCCATGGACTCGCGGGACGACTGGGCGGCGGCTTCGGCGTTGCGGGCCACCTCGTCCACCGCGGCGCTCATTTCGGTCACCGCGGTGGCCGCCTGGCTGACTTCGTCGTTCTGGCGCACCAGCCCGCGGCTGGCGTCTTCGGTCACGGCGGTCATTTCTTCCGAGGCCGAGGCCAGTTGGGTGGAGGAATCGGCGATGTGAGCGATGGTTTCCCGCAGGTTGGTCTGCATCTGCGCCAGGGCGGCCAGCAGGCGGCCGGCTTCATCGCGGCCACTGACGCCGATCTCCCGGGACAGGTCGCTGCCGGCAATGCGTTCGGCCACGGCCAGGGCGTCGCTGATGGGCGCGGTGATGCTGCGGGTCAGCACCGCCGCCAACACCACGGTGAGCACCACCGTCACCCCCATCAACACCAGCACCAGCGTCAGGCCACTGCTGTAAACCGACTCGGCAGTGATCCCCGCCTGCCTGGCGCCCTCGTCGTTGAAGTCCGAGAGTTTGTCCATCTTCTCCTGCATGGCGTTGGTCATGGGGCTGATGCGGGTGTTGATCAGGGTGATGGCCGCGGCGTTGTCGCCACTGCGCAGCAGCGGCTCCAGCTCGTCCACCAGCTTGAAGTAGGCCTGCACATCGGTCGCTACAGCCTGGTACAGCTCACGCTCCGCCGGCCCGGTGATCAGGGGTTCGTACTGGTTGATGGTGTTCTGCAGGTTGGATCGATAACCGCTCAACGAGGCGATGCGGGTCTGGCGCTGCTGTTCGTCGGTGGTCACGGTGATGCGGATGCTTTCCAGACGCAGGCGCAAGACGCTGCTCTTCATCTTGCCGATCTCGCGGATGCTGGTCATCCAGTTGGTCTCGACATCCTGCTCCGCGTCTCGCAGCTTGCCCATTTGCAGCACGGCGACAATGCCCAGGGCGAACACCACCAGGACAATGAGCGAGAAAAAGGCGGCAGACCTTGGAGCAAGATTCATTGTCCTGACGTTCATTTTTTATCTCTCTAATAGAATGGTCGGTACTTCCCTGCTGTCATTCCACGCTATCGACTGAGTGTCAGAGAGCTGCAAACAAGCCGACGACTGGGTTAGCGGCCCACCCGGCACGGCAACGTCGATACTCACTCGGGTCAATCCAGGCCTGTCGGGATCGCAGGCCCCACTGGGTCCTCCTGCGCCCATGTCCCCCTTGGCGGGTGAGCATCAGTTAAGTCGAATAACGCGGCCCGCGCCGTCTCGATTTTTCTGGGCAATGGCACCTGGAGCCCGGCATCTATCCACGGGGGGCCTAACAAGCCATAGCAGATGATGGCGTTTTGTCACTACCGTCGATCAGGCCGCTATTGAAAAGAGCACGCCGCCGCTCGATCAGGTTGCGCCTGAACGGGGCAAGCCCCGGCAGCCCACCCTGGCCTCGCCCACGGGCCGGAACCGCGACCACCGATTGCCCACTGAAGAAACCCATCGCTACGGCCTATAATGCCGCCACCCCCACGTTCTGAAGGATCAGCAATGTCCATCACCAATCCAAAAGTCATCGATATCTGGGCCATCCCCAAATCCGCGCCCGACAGCCTGCTGTTGATCATGGTCGACCCCCTCGAATGGGGTGACGAAGCGGCACACAGCGAACACCTGCTCCTGCTGCAAGAGAAGATCAACACCTACATCACCTTCATCGAAAGTGAAGAGATCTACAGCGAAATTCCCGATGCCTGCGGCAAGCACCTGATTATCCGGGTACTGGGTTTGCACGAACTGCCCGAGCAAGTCGATTGGTTTTTCAAACGCATTACCGAGATCCTCCATGAACGGAGCATCGGCTTCGATTTCGAGCTGAAAGTGAACGAAGAGGCTCCCAGCCTGTAGCTCGCCCCCTGCGCGCTCGCCGATTGAGCCGCGCGCAGGAACACCTTGTGCAGGCAGGATCAGCGCCCGATCAAGCGCAATGAAATCCACATGCGGCTCATGGAAAACGCGTCGAGCACCCCGCCAGCGTGACGGTGGGAGCCAGCAAAACGCATGGGGTCTTGCCTGTCGTCAGGCTGCCGGCCAGGGCACCGAGAGCGAGCCGGGCGCGAATGAACTTCTATTTGAACTCGAAATACTCTCTCATCATTTCAATTGGCTTCATCGGTTCCACTTTCAAGAAACCCAACACCTCAAGAAACCACGAGAGGTTATCTCCCAACACGGAAATATCGTCCTCATCATTCGACAGCAGACAAATGGCCAGTCGTGCCTTCAATACCTCCCGATCCTTGAACCCTCGTATTGCCCCTTGCTCATCGATTTTTGCCCACCAGAGTGCAGCCTGCGCCTTGCAGCGTTCAGCAGGAATTTCCCCGGCAACATAGGCTTTCGCCAGGCGCAGAGGATCCTGCTCGCAGTCGGAGAACTGGATATCCAGTTCCTCCAGAACCCTGATCAGGAATCCGAGCTGGTGTTTGAGCGCAGCAGAGCTTTGAGTGGCCCGAACAATGGAGCCGATATTGAATTTCTTGAAGTCATCCGGATTCATGCAGCAACCTTGAAACTGAGTAAAGGATCACGACGATGGGGGCCCGATCATCATCGGGAACGCGCACATCCTATGGCCAAATATCCATTACGCAACGGTTGTTGGAAAATCGCCGGGGCGGTTCTCGCCATCAGGGCCCGGCCCGGTCACTAGAACAGTTCCTGCATCGTGCGCTGCATGCCCATCCATGCCGCACGCGCAACAGCACCGCCACTAACCCCGGGGCACGTAATACAATCCCCACCCCCGCCGCCTGAAGGATCAGCCATGTCCGTCACCAATCCCAAAGTCATCGATTTCTGGGGGATCTCCAAGGAGGCTCCCAACGACCTGCTACTGGTGATGACCGACCACCTCGAATGGGGCGACAAAGCGGAACAAGGCGAGCACTTGCTCGTGCTGCAAGAGAAAATCAACAGCTACATCGCCTTCATCGAAAGTGGCGAGATCTACACCGAGATCCCCGGCGCCTATGGCAAGTACCCGATCATCCGGGTCATAGGCTTGTATGAATTGCCCGCGCAGGCCGAGTACTTCATGGCCCGGGTCACCGAAACCCTGAATGACGTGGGCATTGGCTTTGAGTTCGAGCTCAGGGCCGACGAGAGGATTCGCAACATGTAGCCGGGCCGGGCACGGCGCTGCCTCAGGCAGGCTTGATCACAGCCCGGTTGAGGGCAATCACATCCACATGCTGCTGGTGCGAGAAGTGCTCGATCACGTCTTGCAGGTGCACATGCTCCAGGCCATTGGCCGCCATGTCAGCTGAAGCGTTGATCAGGAACTCACCCAGTGCCCTGAGTGTGTCCGGCTCGGCGAGAACGGTCAGCAGCCTCCCTCAGCCCTCTTTCTGCAACCGCGCAATCAAGGTGTCGATAAAGAACGCCAGGCTTTCTGGCAATACCCGCTTGGGCATGGTCAGCACCTGAATGTCCCGATCGCCCAAGCGCGGGTTGGACAGGGGCACCGATACCAGCCCATCCATCCCCTGCCCTTCGCCGCTGATGGCGCTGGCAAAGGCCACCGTGTCGGACTGGCGCACAAACTCATGCAGGGCCCCGGAGAAGTTGCAGGTCATCACCTGATCGAAGCTCAGGCCGTCCATCTGGCACACCAGGTCCAGCAATTGCCGCTGTGTGGTGCCCTTGGGCGTCAAGGCCACGGGAAACGCCTGCACCTGCTCCAGTGACAGCACCCCGGCGCTGGCCAGCGGATGCCCGGCGCGCATCAGGGCGCGAATCGGCGAGCGGATCGAGTAGCACACGTTGACCCCCTCCACCGGCTCGGTGCTGAAGGTCAGCCCCACGTCCGCCTCGCCCCGGCGAATGCGCTGCACGCACTCGTGGGGCGAGATCACGTCCAGGCGGTACTCGGCTCCGGGCCGCAGGCGGTAATGCTCCAGCAGCACCCGGGGCAGGAAATACCGCGACAGGCCCTCGGTGGATACCAGGCGGATCACCTTGGCCCCCGGGTAACCCTCGCCCCGCAGTTCGGCGAGGATGTTCTCCTGTTCCAGCCAGGTGCGCCGGGCGTGTTCGGCCAGGGCTTCGCCAGCGGCGGTGAGTTGCATGCCCCGCGGGCGCCGCTCGAACAGCGCCACGCCAACGCTCTCTTCCAGTAGGGCGATCTGCCGGCTCACCGCGCTGGGGGCGATGTGCAAACGCTCCCCCGCCGCGGCCAGGGAGCCCGCATCGATCACCGCCAGAAAATACCGATAGTCCATCTGCATCCCCTTGCCAGGCATCCAATTTTTAGAATCATTCCTTCAAAAAACAGCAATATACAGATGCCTTTGCCAACTCCACCATGGGCCCGTTCCCTTGCCCGACCGGAGTTGCAATGACCAAGCAAGCTGCCCTCGCCGGCGTTCGCCAGTACCTGGACGACGGCCATTTTGAACAGGACCTGCGACGCCGGGTGGCGTTTCGCAGTGACAGCCAGGACCCGGCCCATGCCGATGAACTGCCGCGCTACCTGCTGGAGGAAATCCAGCCGCTGCTGCAGCGCCTGGGCTTCGACTGCCACATGCTGGCCAACCCCGAGGCCGGTGGGCCGTTCCTGATTGCAACGCGCCTGGAAGACCCAGCCCTGCACACAGTGCTCAGCTACGGCCACGGCGACGTGGTGCCGGGTTACGCCGAACAGTGGCGCACGGGCCTGAATCCCTGGCAGCTGACCCTGGAGGGCGAACGCTGGTACGGCCGTGGCACCGCCGACAACAAGGGCCAGCACAGCATCAACCTGACCGCCCTGGAGCAAGTGCTCAAGGCCCGCGACGGGCGCCTGGGCTTCAACCTCAAGCTGCTGTTCGAGATGGGCGAGGAAGCCGGTTCCCCGGGGTTGCGCCAGCTGTGCCAGGAGCAGCGAGAGTTGCTGCGGGCCGATGTGTTTATCGCCTCGGACGGCCCACGGCTGAATCAGGCCCGGCCGACGCTGTTCCTTGGCTCCCGCGGTTCAGCGCAGTTCCGCCTAGAGGTCAACACCCGGGACAAGGGCCTGCACTCGGGCAACTGGGGCGGGGTGATGAGCAACCCCGGCGTGGTACTGGCCAACGCCCTGGCCAGCCTGGTGGACCAGAACGGCCGCATCCGCTGCCGCGAACTGCTGCCGGCGAACATTCCCGACAACGTGCGCGCCGCCATCGCCGACCTGGAGATTGACCGCGACTCCCTGGGCCGCCCGCTGGACGAACACTGGGGCGAACCGGGGCTGACCCTGGGCGAGCGCCTGTTTGCCTGGAACACCCTGGAAATCCTCGCTTTCAGCACCGGCAATCCGCAAAAGCCGGTGAACGCGATTCCGCCCCGGGCCGTGGCCTTCTGCCAATTGCGCTTTGTCCTCGGCACGCCCTGGCAGCAGCTGGAAAGCCTGCTGCGGGCGCACCTGGACCGCGAAGGTTTCAGCCAGGTGGAGATCGTCATGGAGCGCTGCTCCCCGGCCACCCGCCTGGACCCGGACCACCCCTGGGTCAGGTTCGCCAAGACCTCGATTGCAGGTAGCAGTGCGCAGCGCCTGGCGCTGTTGCCGAACCTGGCGGGCACCCTGCCCAACGACATCTTCGCCGAAGTGCTAGGGCTGCCGACCCTGTGGATTCCCCACTCCTACCCCGGCTGCTCGCAGCACGCCCCGGACGAACACCTGCTGCTGCCGGTGATTCGTGAAGGCCTGGAGATCATGACGGCCCTGTTCTGGGACCTGGGGGACCTGCCCCGGACCTGAGGCATCGCTTACCCGGCCCGGCCCTGGCCGGGCACCTGTCGCTCAAAATCCAACAATAAGCAGGAGCGTCCTGTATGACAGCGTTAGCCACCACCTCGACCGCGACCCGGGTCGAACCCAAGGCCCTGTGGAAACCCATAGGCGCCGCCCTGATCGGCAACACCCTGGAGTGGTTCGACCTGTCGATCTACGCCTACTTCGCCCTGACCATCAGCCAGGTGTTCTTTCCCACCGCGGACCCGACCTTCTCCCTGCTGCTGGCCTTCGCCACCTTCGGCATCTCGTTCCTGATCCGCCCCCTGGGCGCGGCGGTACTGGGCTCCTACGCCGACCGCAAGGGCCGCAAGAAGGCCCTGACCCTGTCGATCCTGATCATGCTGACGGGCACCCTGCTGATCGCCATCATGCCCAGCTACGCCACCCTGGGCCTCGCCGCGCCGATCGGCATCCTCCTGGCCCGGCTGCTGCAAGGCTTCTCTGCCGGTGGCGAGTTCGGCACCTCGACCGCCTTCATGCTGGAACACGCGCCGCCGCGCACCCGGCACTTTGTCGCCAGCCTGCAATTCGCCAGCCAGGGCTTTGGCGTGGTCATCGCCTCGACCTTCGGCTACTTCCTGACCAAGCACCTCGATGCCCAGCAAATGCTCGACTGGGGCTGGCGCGTGCCGTTCTTCTTCGGCCTGCTGCTGGGCCCGGTGGGCCTGTACATCCGCCGTACGGTGGACGAGTCGCCGGACTTCAAGGCCAGCGAACCGGGGGAACGCCCTTTGCGCGAAGTGCTGGTGACCCAGAAGACCCTGCTGCTGATCGCCATGGGCACCCTGGTGGTGTCGACCGCCTCGAACTACATGATCCAGTACATGCCGTCCTACGCCGCCACCAGCCTGAACATCGCCCAGTCCTCGGGCTTTTTGGCGACCCTTACCGGCGGCCTGATCCTGACCATCATCACGCCCATCGTCGGCTACCTGTCCGGCCATATCGGTCGCCTGAAAATCATGCTGGCAGCGGCGGTGGTCTATGCCGTGGCGATCCTGCCGGCGTTCTTCTGGCTCAACAGCCGCCCCAGCGCCAGCTCCCTGCTGCTGGTGGTAGCACTGATGGCCCTGATCAAGGCGGTGTACTTCGCCCCGCTGCCGTCGCTGATGGCGGACATCTTCCCGGTGCGCACCCGGGTCACCGGCATGTCCCTGAGCTACAACCTGGGGGTCACGATCTTCGGCGGTTTTGCACCGGTGATCGCTACCGGATTAATTGCCCTGACCGGCTCACAGCTGGCACCGAGTTTCTACCTGATGCTGGCGGCAGCGTTGAGCGTCGTAGCCCTGTTGATGGCGCGCAAGAAACTCGGCATGACCTGAAATGCGACCGTTTTTTGCGCGGGGCAAAAGCGCCGCGTAGGGGCCGGCTTGCCGGCGAAGAGGCCCGCGAGACATGCAGCGCCTGGACGGACGCCTTCGCTGGCAAGCCAGCTCCTACAGCAGGCAGATAGTCCGTGCCGTTCCCCGTAGGAGCCGGCTTGCCGGCGAAGAGGCCCGCGAGACATGTAGCGCCTGGACGGGCGCCTTCGCTGGCAAGCCAGCTCCTACTGCACCGGCAAGAAATTCATCAGCAGCAGGCTCTGCGCGTAATTGAACCCCACCCGCCGGTAGCGCTCATCGAGAATCTGCGTGAGCAAATCCAGGCGCGCGACGATCTTGCCGAACTCCACGGCAAAACTCAGGTTGCTGCCCTCCTCGGAAATCTCGTTGGAGAACAGCAACAGCACCCCATTGGCATCCTGGCGCTGGCTCAGCAGCCAGGTGGCCTTCTCGATATTGCGCGCGGCGTTGCTGATGAACTGCGGGTCGATGGTATCGGTCATGTAGAACTCGGTGCGCCCGCCATGGGCGGTCACCAGCATGCTGCCAATGGCATAGATGAAGGCCCCCACCCGATCGCCCTGGAACTCAGGGCTCAGGGAATAGCTCAGGGCCGCCAGGTCGCGACGATCCCCCAGGGCCGGTAGCGGCTGGCGCTTTTCGATGGCATTGCGGATCTCGCGCTGGGCCGTGGTGCCATCGGGGAACCCCGACTTGCGCCACTGGCTGGGGTTGCGCAGGTAGAGCTTGCCCATCAGCAGGTACAGGCTCTGCAGGTTGTCGCGCATGCCGATGGTGGCCATGCGATCGACGCTGGTCTGGAAGAATTCGTCAGGCTTGCCTTCACGAAACTGTTTGGCAAAATCGCGCCCTTGCTGTTGGGTACAGGCCGTGGCGCCAAGCATCAGCAGCGCCACCAGGAACAGGCGCTGAAAGCGGGTTTGCATCATGCAAGAAGAGGGAGCGTAGGCCATCGGCACCGGGTCGAAATTCACGGGCTGCGGCGGGGATCGGCGCGGCCAGGCCTGGTGATAGAACGCAAAACTGTAAAAAAGTGCGATGGCCGCGGCCGGCCATCGCCAAATCGCTCGTTTACGAGCGTCGCAACTGACCGGGGGACACGATGATCTTGACGTTGTGCTCCTTGTTGTTGACCAGTTCCTCGAAGCCCTGGCCGACAATCTCTTCCAGCTGGATGCGCCCGGTCACCAGGGGCGAAATATCCAGCCGGCCATCGGCGATAAAGGCGATCACATCGGCGAACTCACCGTTGTAGGCCAGGGCCCCCAGCACCGTTTTCTCGGTGGCCACCAGCTCGAAGAAGTTGAACTCGCTGGGCTCTTCGAATATTCCCACCATCACGCACTTGCCGGCCTTGCGGATCAGGTCGATGGCCAGCTTGGCGGTGTGCTTGTTGCCTATGCACTCAAAGCTGACATCGGCCCCCAGCCCGCCGGTCAGGCGCTTGACCTCGGCCAGGGCGTCGCACTCCTTGGGGTCGAGCACGTGGGTCGCGCCCACCTCCAGGGCCTTGGCCTTGCGCGCGCCGGACATTTCCAGGGCGATCACCTGGGCCGCGCCGGCGGCCTTGGCGCACATGATGGTGCACAGGCCGATGGTGCCGGCGCCGACCACCACCACGTTCTGCCCCAACAAACTGCCGGCTTTTTTCACCGCGTGCATGCCCACCGCCAGCGGCTCGATCAGCGCTCCGGCCTCGGCGGGAAAGTTGGCCGGCAAGGCGTACAGCAGGTTGGCCGGCACGTTGACCAATTCGGCGAAGGCGCCGTTGTTCATCAGCCCGGTAAAGGCCAGGTTTTCGCAGATGTTGTACAGGCCGTGGGTGCAGTAGTAGCAGGTGCCGCAGTGCTGGCAGGCGTCGGCGGCCACCGGCTGGCCAACGCTGAAACCCTGGACCCCTTCGCCCAGGGCGACGATTTCGCCGCAGAACTCGTGGCCGAGGATGCACTGGCCCTTGATCCCGGTCAGCGGGTGCGGTGCGTCCACCGGAATGAACACCGGCCCGGCCACGTATTCGTGCAGGTCGGAGCCGCAGATGCCGCACCAATCGACGCGGATCTGCACCCAGCCGGCAGGCGGCGCGTCGGGCAGCGGTACGTCTTCGACGCGGATATCGTGGCGGCCGTGCCAGACCGCGGCACGCATGCTGGGAACAGGCTTGAGGGAAACACTCATCTTGGCTTCTCCTTATTCTTGTAGAGCTGCGACGGCCCCCTGGCCGCCGCAGAACACCTCAGTACTGCTGGATAAAGTCGAGGATCAGGCGGTTGACCTGCTCCGCCGCTTCCATCTGCAGCATGTGCCCCTGCCCCGGCAGCACCTCGATCTGCGCCTTGAGATCGGCGCTGTGGCTCACCGGAATGATCCGGTCGTCGCTGCCCCAGATCACCAGCACCGGCTGCGGGCCGTCCTGCACCACCGGGCGCAGGTCGGCCTGCTGGCGGCCGTCGGCAAACAGCTTGCCGGCCAATTGCCCGAGGGCCGCTTGCACCCCTTCCAGGCGCTTGTACTTGAGCATGTCGTCGAGCATCTGCCGATTCACCAGCTCGGCGTTGGAGAACAGCTGCACCAGCTGCGGCTTGAGGGCGTTGCGGTTGCTGGCCTCGACAAAACCTTGCAGGTAGTCGCCGTTGATTTCGCGGCCCAGCCCGGCGCTGCCGACCAGGGTCAGGGAACGCACGCGGTCCGGCGCCAGCCGCGCGGTGTTGAGGGACACCGCGCCGCCCATGGAGTGGCCCACCAGATGGGCCACGGGAATCTCCAGGTGATCCAGCAGCGCCAGCAGCACCAGGCTCAACTCGTCCAGGTCGCCCCGTTGCAGGGCCTTGGCCGACTCACCATGGCCCGGCAGGTCGAGGGCGATCACCCGGCGCCCGGCGGCCAGGGCTTCGTGGTTGAACAGCCAGTTGTTGAGGTCGCCGCCAAAGCCGTGCACCAGCAGCAGCGGCGTACCGCCTTCACCGCGCTCGAAATAGCGGATCAGGCGGCCGCCCAGTTCGACCTTCTGCGGGGCCGGGCCGCTGTCTTCATCGGCGCTGTCGCCGGGCACGAAGCTGGCCTGGAACTGCTCGATCACCGCGTCGATCTCGGCGTCACTGGCCTCGCCTTCGACCACGATGCCCAGCAGCGCGCCCACCGCCAGGGTCTCGTCCTGGCGGGCGATCTGCCGACGCAGGATGCCGGAGAACGGCGCCTCGACGCTGCTGGAGATCTTGTCGGTCTCCACGTCCAGCACTTCATCGCCCTTGCTGATGCTCTGGCCTTCTTCCTTGAGCCAGGCATCGACCCGGCCCTCGGTCATCGACAGGCCCCACTTGGGCATGGTCAGGGTATGGATCTGGCTCATCAGCGGCTCCACTCGATCACAGTGAGCACGGCTTTTTCGATCTTCGCCGCGTCGGGGATGTACAGGTCTTCCAGGGCGTCGGAGAACGGCACTGGGGTGTGGGGCGCGGTGACCATTTCAATCGGCGCCTTGAGGGAGGCGAAGGCTTTCTGCGCCACCAGGGCCGAGATGTCGGTGGCCATGGAGCAGCGTGGGTTGGCTTCGTCGATCACCACCAGGCGCCCGGTCTTCTCCACGCTTTCGAGGATGCTGTCTTCATCCAGCGGGCTGGTGGTGCGCAGGTCGATCACCTCGCAGTCGATGCCGCGCCCGGCCAAGCTGCGGGCCGCGTCCAGGGCGGTATTCACCGTGCGCCCGTAGGACACCAGGGTCACGTCCTTGCCGTCGCGCAGGAAGTTGGCCTCGCCGAAGGGAATCGCATAGGACTCTTCCGGCACTTCGCCCTGCAGGCTGTAGAGCATTTTGTGCTCGCAGAAGATCACCGGGTCATTGTCGCGGATCGCCTGGATCAGCAGGCCCTTGGCGTCGTAGGGCGACGAGGGGCAGACCACTTTCAGCCCGGGGATGTGGGTCCACAGCGAGGTCAGCATCTGCGAGTGCTGGGCCGCAGCGCGCAGCCCGGCGCCGACCATGGTGCGGATCACCAGCGGGGTCTGGGCCTTGCCGCCGAACATGTAGCGAAACTTCGCCGCCTGATTGAGGATCTGGTCCAGGCAGCAGCCGGCGAAGTCGACGAACATCAGCTCGCACACCGGGCGCACGCCACGGGTGGCGGCGCCGACTGCGGCGCCGACGTAGCCGATCTCCGACAGCGGGGTGTCCAGCACCCGCCCGGGGAATTGATGGTAGAGGCCCTTGGTCACCCCGAGCACGCCGCCCCAGGCGTCGTTGTCGCCGGGGGCGCCGGCGCCGCCCGCCACGTCTTCACCCATGATGAACACGCTGGGGTCGCGCCGCATTTCCTGGGCCAGGGCTTCGTTGATGGCCTGCTGGTAACTGATTTTTCTCGCCATGATGGTGGTCTCTTGTTGTTCTGTGGGGCGTTATGGATAAGCGACGTAGACGTCGCTGAGCAGGTCGGCGGGGCTCGGTTTGGGGTCGGACTTGGCCTTGCGCACCGCGTCTTCGATCAGCGCTTCCACGTCGGCATCGATCTGGTCCAGCTGGCTGGCCTGCACCAGGCCCGAACGGGTGGTGCGCTCGCGGAACTGCATCAGGCAGTCGTTGTGCTCGCGGTAATGCTTGACCTCATCCGGCGCGCGGTAGGTCTGGGCGTCGCCCTCGAAGTGGCCGTAGTAGCGGGTCAGTTTGACCTCGATCAGCGACGGCCCCTCCCCGGCCCGGGCCCGCTCCACGGCGGCGCCGGCAGCTTCGTGCACGGCGAAGAAATCAAAGCCGTCCACCGTCACCCCGGGCATGCCGAAGCCGGCGGCGCGGTCGGCGATGTGGTCGCAGGCCACCGACCAGTTGGAGGCCGTGGCCTCGGCGTAGCCGTTGTTCTCGGCGATGAACAGGCACGGCAGGTTCCACACCGAGGCCATGTTCATGGCCTCGAACACCGCGCCTTCGTTGGAGCCGCCGTCGCCGAAGAACACCACCGACACGCCGTCGGTGCCTTGCAGCCGGGCGGCCAGGGCCGCGCCCACCACCAGCGGCGCCCCGGCGCCGACGATGCCGTTGGCGCCGAGCATGCCCTTCTCGAAATCGGCGATGTGCATGGAGCCGCCCTTGCCCTGGCAGACCCCGGTCTTCTTGCCGTAGATCTCCGCCATCATCCCGAAGACGTCCACGCCCTTGGCGATGCAATGGCCGTGGCCCCGGTGGTTGGAGGCGATGCAGTCATCGTCCCGCAGGTGGGCCATGACCCCGGCGGCCGAGGCTTCCTCACCGGCATAGAGGTGGACAAAACCGGGGATCTCGCCGGTGGCGAATTCCACGTGCAGGCGTTCTTCGAATGCGCGGATGGTGCGCATCACCCGGTAGGCGTGGAGCAACTGATCAGTGGTCAGGGGTGTCGACATTTTTATTCTCCAGGGTGTCTTCGGACTGAAGGTTCACGGGGTGTTGCCGGTGATGGCGGTCGATGGCCAGCAGGCGCTGGCGCGCCGCGTGTTCCAGGACCGCGTTGACGTCGATGCTCAGCGGGCCGCCGGCATCCAGGGTGACCGTGGGCCGGTCGTGGGGGTTGAATTCGATCTCGCGCTCGCCGTCCAGGGCCAGGGTGCCGGCGCTCAGGCACAGGGCTTGGGGCACATCGGCTGGCAGGTAACCGGCCTCCAGCACCCCGCAGCCCTGCAGCAGGCCGGGAGCCAGGGGCACCAGCAGCGCCTCGGGGGATTGCGGGTCCAGGCGCATCCAGGCGCCGTGGGGTTCCTGGCGAGTCACCGGCAGCCACAGCCCGCAGAGCGCGGAAATGCCGATGGACTGCGGTTCGGCGAAGGTCACGAAGACCTCGGCCAGATCACTGGCGCGGCTGATGGCCCGGGCGCCGACAAAGGCCAGGGGCGACACCGCCACATCCACCAGGGCCACTTCGCACAGGCCCCGGGACGGTTCGCGCACCAGCAGGCGCTTGTTGCGCCGCAGGGCGATCTCGGCGGGCACCCGGCCGCTGGCGTAGAGCCCGCCGGCCAGCCCGGCGCTGGTGGCTTCGCGCAGCTCCGGAAAGGCGTTGTTGGTGCCGGTGGACAGGGTCAGCAGCGGAATGTCGCCGACCTCGGCGGCCACCGCCTTGTGGGTGCCGTCGCCACCGAGCACGGCGATCAGCGACACCTCGCGCTCGGCCATCCAGCGCGCCGCCCGGCGGGTGTCTTCGACGCTCTGGCGCAGGGTCAGGTCGAGGAATTCCAGGGCCGGCCAGTGCTGCTCCCGGGCCTGGCGGCTGCGGCTGCTCTTGTGCACCGCGGCGGCGATGCCGGTCATGTCGGTGGGCATCAGCACCTGCTCGATGCCGGTGGCGCCGAAGGCCGCCAGCAGGCGCTGGATCACCGAGACCTTGTCGGTACTGGAGAACAGGCCGGCGTTGGCGGTGAGGCGGCGCACATCACGGCCCGAAGCCGGGTTGGCGATGATGCCGACGGTGAGGGGGCGGCGGCTCATGGGCTCACCGCGGGCGGAGCACAGGCAGGAGAAAACATCGGGCACCTCGTTCTTATTCTTCGATGGGCCAGTCGGCGCGAGTTGCCGAGAACTGGTTGCCAAGAGCCAGAGCAAGGCCGGTGCCAGTTATGGAAAAACCGCTGCAAAGGCCCGTGGCAGAGCGGCTGTTGCACTCGCCTGCAGGTGTCGGGAAGCCCAGCGCCTGAGACGTTGCATGTCAGGCTGCACGGGGCCTTGGCGAGACCCTGAGACGTTGCGTCTCAGCGCCCCCACGGCGCCGCCCGGTGCTTGTCGGGAGCCGCGGATCGGCGCTTAATGCGCCCACAACGATAAGAAGCTGCAACCGGAGGCCTTCATGCTTTCCGCACATTCAAAAGCCCATGTGGACTGCGTCAGCCGGGTCCTGAAAAACGCCGATCACCTGCCCCAGGCGCCGGTGCCGAGCCTGATCCTCGATTCCTGGCGCCGCTCCATGGAGCAGCACCAACTGGACCCCGGCTCGCTGCAGGGGCCGCGCATTCTGTCCGAAAACGTGCTCAAGGAATGCCGCGAGCGTTCCGAGCTGTTCCTGCGCATCGCCAGCGAAGAAGTGGCCCGCCTGCATGGCCGGGTGCGCGACGCCGACTACTGCGTGCTGCTCACCGACGCCCAGGGCCAGACCATCGACTACCGGGTGGAGTCCACCCTGCGCAACGACTGCCGCAAGGCCGGGCTGTACCTGGGCACCTGCTGGTCGGAGGGTGAAGAAGGCACCTGCGGCGTGGCGGCGGTGCTTACCGCGCGCGCGCCGATCACCGTGCACAAGCGCGACCACTTTCGCGCCGCGTTCATCGGCCTGACCTGTTCCGCCGCCCCGGTGTTCGACCCCCAGGGCGAGTTGCTGGGGGTGCTGGACGTGTCGGCGGTGCGCTCCCCGGATGACCGCCGTTCCCAGCACCTGATCCGGCAGATGGTGGTGCAGAGCGCGCGGGAGATCGAACAGGCGTTCTTCATGAACAGCGCCCAGGGCTACTGGGTGCTGCGGGCCCATGCCAGCCCGGGCTATGTCGACAGCCAGCCGGATTACCTGCTGGCCTGGGACGACGACGGTTGCCTGCGGGCCCTGAACCCGGCGGCGCGCCATTACCTGCTGCGCCGCTATGGCCGCTTGCCGCAGCACATCGCCCAGGTGTTCGACCCGCAGCTGTTGCAGCGCGCCCGCGACGAAGCCCTGTGCCCCCTTTCCGATAACCTCCACGGCCGCCTGCAAGCGCCAAGGCGCCCGGCACAGCGCCCGCGCCTGAGCCTGGCCGGCGAACAGCTGGACCCGCGGGTGGAACAGAGCCTGCGCCTGGCGGTGCGGGTCAAGGACCGCCACCTGCCGGTGCTGATCCAGGGCGAGACCGGCTCCGGCAAGGAAGTCTTCGCCCGCCAGCTGCACCAGGCCAGCCAGCGTCGGGACCGGCCCTTTGTCGCGGTGAACTGCGCGGCGATTCCCGAGAACCTGATCGAAAGCGAACTGTTCGGCTACGTTGCCGGGGCCTTTACCGGCGCTTCGAACAAGGGCATGCAGGGCCTGCTGCAACAGGCCGATGGCGGCACCCTGTTCCTCGATGAGATCGGCGACATGCCCCTGGCCTTGCAGACCCGCCTGCTGCGGGTGCTGGCCGAGGGTGAAGTGGCGCCGCTGGGGGCCGCGCAGCGCAAGGCGGTGGATATCCAGGTGATCTGCGCTACCCACCGCGATCTGGAAGCGCTGGTGGCCGAGGGCAGCTTTCGCGAGGACCTGTATTTCCGCCTGGGGGGCGCGCGTTTTCAGTTGCCACCGCTGCGCGAGCGCAGCGACCGGCTGGCGCTGATCACCCGGATTGTCGAAGAGGAATCCAAGCGCTGCGGTGCGCCGGTGCAACTGGGCAATGCGGCGCTGGAATGCCTGCTGGGCTACCGCTGGCCGGGCAACGTGCGGCAATTGCGCCATGTGCTGCGCTATGCCTGCGCGGTGTGCGAAGGGCCGCTGATCCAACTGCATGACTTGCCCGAACAACTGCGCGGCGCCGAGGCCGAAGGCGCCCTGCCCGCCCTGGAAACCGCCACCAGCCCCGAGCGCCAGGCCCTGCTGGACGCCCTGGTGCGCCACCGCTGGAAACCCGTGGCGGCAGCCAAGGCCCTGGGCATTTCCCGCGCCACCCTGTACCGCCGCGTGCAGCAGCACGGCATCCAGATGCCCGGCCGCAGCCCGGCCTAATCCACACCGACCGTAGGCGCCGGCTTGCCGGCGAACAGGCCCTTGGATGGGGCGGTGATCTTGCGGGCGCCTTCGCTGGCAAGCCAGCTCCTACGGGGGGGCTGTGTGATGTGGCGAAATCCGTAGGAGCCGGGATGTCGTGGAATCAGGCGGGGGCTGGCTGGAAACGCGCGCGGTAGCGCCCGGGACTTTCGCCGGTCCATTTCTTGAACGCGCGGTGGAAGGCGCTGGGCTCCTGGAAGCCGGTGAGTTCGGCAATCTCGCTGATGCTGGCCGCCGAGCGGCGTAGCAGCTCGACGGCGACGCCGCGGCGCACTTCGTCCTTGATTTCCTGGTACGAGCCGCCCTCGCGCTCCAGGCGTCGGCGCAGGGTGCTGGCGCTCATCTGCACTTCGCGGGCGAAGGCTTCCAGGGTCGGCCACTGGCTGTAGTGGCTGCCCCGCAGGCGCTGGTGCACCTGGGTGGTCAGCCCGTGCTGGTTGCGAAAGCGGATCACCAGCCATTGCGGGGCGCTGCGCAGGAACACCTTGAGTGAGGCCAGGTCCTGGACCACCGGCAGGCGCAGGAAGCGGCTGGCGAATTCGATCTCGGTGCGCCCGGCGTTCCAGCTCAGGTTGCTGCCCCACAGCAGCGCATCGTCGCTGAGGCTCAGGCGCGAGTGGCGAAAGTCGGCACGGTCGATGGGAATCCGTCGCCCGCCGAGCCAGCACAGCAGGCTGATGATCAGCACCAGCAGGGTTTCCTCGGCGTAGTGGCTGCGCAGCGGGTCGGCGCAGCGGCTGTCGAGGCTGATCACCGCACGCTTGCCCCGCAGGCTGAGGCTGGCGCGGACGTCCCGCAGGAACAGGCCGAAGTTGTTCAGGCACTGGCGCAGGGCCTTTTCCAGGTTGGGCTCCTGGATCAGTCCGCGACAGATCAGGGCAAAGGCCCCCGGCGGCATGCCCCGGGAGTCGAGCTGGAAGAATTCGTCCTGCAACTCGCGGATCTGGATCAGCCACAGCGCGGCAAAGGCACTGCCGGGCACCCGCGCCCGGGGCTGGTCGAGCAACGTCGGGTCGATGCCGGCCTCGCGCAGCACGGCCGCCAGCCGCGCCGGCTGCTGGCGCAGGGCGTGGGTCATCACCCGGACAAAGTAGACCGCGACCGAATCCGATTCACGCATGTAGAGGCTGTGCTCCCGTAGCTGGACCTATGGCAAAAAACGCCAGCACGCTTGACCGCTTTCGGCATAGGCCGGCCACCGCGCCGGGCTCTAGACTCGCGCTGGATAATGCGCTGTGCAAGGCAACCGCGCCATGCTCCGCGAAGGCAATGAACAAAGGAAGAGCTGAAGATGAATCTTGCGAATATCGGGGTGATCGGCGCCGGCACCATGGGCAACGGCATCGCCCAGGTCTGCGCCCAGGCGGGCTTTGACGTGACCCTGCTGGACATCGCCCAGGGCGCCCTGGAAAAGGCCCTGGCCACCATCGGCAAGAACCTCGACCGCCAGGTGAGCAAGGGCACCCTCGGCGAAGACGACAAGCTCGCCGCCCTGGGCCGGATCCGCATCAGCACCGACTACGGCGTGCTCAAGGATGCGCAACTGGTGATCGAAGCCGCCACCGAGAACCTCGACCTCAAGCTCAAGGTGCTGCAGCAGATCGCCGCCCAGGTCAGCGCCGAGTGCGTGATCGCCTCCAACACCTCGTCGCTGTCGATCACCCAACTGGCCGCCAGCGTCAGCGCGCCCGAGCGGTTCATCGGCCTGCACTTCTTCAACCCGGTGCCGGTGATGGGCCTGATCGAGGTGATCCGCGGCCTGCAGACCAGCGACGCGACCCACGCCCTGGCCATGGACATGGCCCAGCGCCTGGGCAAGACCGCGATCACCGCCGGCAACCGCCCGGGTTTTGTGGTCAACCGCATCCTGGTGCCGATGATCAACGAGGCGATCCTGGTGTTCCAGGAAGGCCTGGCCAGCGCCGAGGACATCGACGCCGGCATGCGCCTGGGCTGCAACCAGCCGATCGGCCCGCTGGCCCTGGCCGACCTGATCGGCCTGGACACCCTGCTGGCGATCCTTGAAGCCTTCTACGACGGCTTCAACGACAGCAAGTACCGCCCCGCGCCGCTGCTCAAGGAAATGGTTGCCGCCGGCTACCTGGGGCGCAAGACCGGTCGGGGCTTCCATCACTATGGCTGAGCGCTGCTCACGCTTTGCCGAAAGCCGCGACAAGGCCCTGGAGCTGTTCGCCAGCAAGGGCTTCGGCCAGGTCGGCATGCGTGAGCTGGCGAGCCATCTGGGGCTGACCCCGGGCTCGCTGTACCACCATTACCCGAGCAAGCAGCACCTGTTGCTGGACCTGATCGAGGAGTTCTTCGATGAGCTGCACAGCACCCTCAAGCGCCTGCAACGGCGCAAGTTGCAGGGCGACTGCCTGCCGGCGCTGATCCGCGCCCACCTGAAGCTGCATCGGGAATTGCCGCGGCATTTCCGCCTGGTGGAGCGCGACAGCGGCTGCCTCAATCCCGACCAGCAACTGCGGGTCGGGCAATTGCGCGAACGCTACGAACAACAGCTGGTGCAGTTGCTGGGCACCCCGACCGGCCTTGGCCCACAGGCGCAGCGCGCCGCGGCCCATGCTTTGGCCAACCTGCTCAACAGCGCCCCCAGTTGGTTCAGCGAGCAACCCCTGGCCGAGCGGGAACGCGAAGCCCTGTTGGAAAACCTGCTGAGCGGCGCCATCGAGCGCCTGCTGGGCGGCATGCCCGTGCGCAGCGCGGTGGCCTGAGCCTCAGCGCAGGTGCAGCGGGTCTACCAGCCCGGCGGCAATGGCCATGCCCACCAGTTCCGGCAGGTGTTCGGCCTGCATGCGTTTCATCACCCGTGAGCGATACAGGTCGATGGTCTTGATGCTGACCCCCAGTTGCTCGGCAATTTCCCGGTTGGTGTAGCCCTGCACCAGCGGCAGCAACACGTCTTTCTCCCGTGGCGTCAGGCTTTCCAGCAACCGTTGCACCCGGGCCTGCCCGGCACTCTGGTTCTGATGGCGGTCGGCGCGGCTCAGGGCCTGCTGCACGCTGTCCAGCAACAGCTGTTCGTTGTAGGGCTTTTCAATGAAATCCACCGCCCCGGCCTTGAACGCGCGGACCACGATGGGCACGTCGGCGTGGCCGCTGACAAAGATCAGCGGCAGGCGGATATCGCGCTGGCGCAGCTCTTCCTGGACGTTCAGCCCGCCCATGCCGGGCATGCGCACATCCAGCAGCACGCAGGCATTGAGGCTCGGGTCGCAGTGTTCGAGAAACTCGCGGCCACTGGTGAAGGGCAGCGCCTTGAGCCCCACCGACTCCAGGAGCCAGACGGTGGAGTCGAGCATGCCCGGGTCGTCGTCGACCACATACACCAGTTGCTGCGCCACACTCGTCATTGCCTTGCTCCTGTCGTTGCGGGGGAAGTTGCCTGGGACGTTGCCGAGGGGTCGGCCGGGGCACTGGCCGGCAGCCGGCAGCACATGCGCAGGCCGACGGCCTGGGGCTGGGCCTGCAAGTCGCCGCCAAAGCCCTCGACGATGCTGCGGCTCATGGACAGCCCGAGCCCCAGGCCATTGGCCTTGCTGGTGTAGAACGGGGTGAACAGCTGCGGCAGTTGCTCGGCGCAGACACCGGGGCCCTGGTCGCTGACGCTGATCTGCACCCCGCCTTCGGCCGTCGCCTCGGCGGCCAGCACAATGTGCGAGCCCTGCTGCCCATGCACTTCGCGGTTGGCCTCGATGGCGTTGCGCAGCAGGTTCAGCAGCACCTGCTCCAACAGCACCCGGTCGGCGTACACCGGCGGCAGATTATCCGCCAGCTGCAAGTCGATCGTCACCTGGCTGGCCTGGGCTTCCCAGGCACACAGGCGCACGGTTTCCCGGGCCACTTCGGCGATGTCCAGGGCCTGCACCCGGCGCCCGCCCTTGCGCAAAAAGGCCCGCAGGCGCTTGATCACTTCGGCGGCGTGGGTCGCCTGCTCGGCAATCCGTTCCAGGCCCTGGGCCACCTTGCGGGCGGCCTCTGGCTGGGTGCCCAGGGCCTGCAAGTAGCGCTGGCTGGCATTGGCGTAGTTGACCACTGCGGCCAGCGGCTGGTTGATCTCGTGGGCGATACCCGAGGCCAGTTCGCCCAGGGTCACCAGGCGCGCGGTGTGGGCCAGTTCGTCCTGGTGATGGCGCTGCTGGGCTTCGCGCAGTTCGCGCTCGCTCTGGTCGTGGGCCACCAGGGAATAGAAACGCTCGCCACTGGCCGCGCGGTGGGCCAGGAGCATCAGCGAGACCGGAACCGAGGCGCCGCCGGCCGGCGGTTGCAGGCGCGCCTCGATGCTCCAGCGGCCGCTGTGTTCAGCGCGGTCCCAGCCTTCACGTTGCAGGCTATCGAGTACCGCAGCGCTGAGGATGGCCGCCAGTGGCGGCATTGCCTGCCCGTCGCCGAGCCCCAGGGTGCGCCGCGCCGCCGGGTTGAGGTAGGTCACCGCGCCGCCGGGCTGGATGAACAGCACCGGGTCGGGGTTGGCCTCTACCACTTCCGCCAGGCGCCGCTTGTTCTCTTCGGCCTGGACCCGGGCGGTGATGTCCCGGGACACCGCCACCACTTCCACCACGGTGCCGGTGTAGGTGTCGCGAATGCCGCGGCAGGCGGTTTCGAACCACAGGTAGTGGCCGTCGCGATGGCGGATGCGGTAGGTCATGGTGTGGTAGCCGTCCTGCTCCAGGGCATCGCGGGTGCGCTGCATCAGCCCGGCCAGGTCCTGGCTGTGGAACAGGCTGCGGGCCAGACGCCCGCGCAGTTGCTCGGGCCAGTAGCCGAGCAGGGTCCAGGAGGCCGGTGAGGCGTCGAGGAAGCTGCCGTCCGGGGTGTGCCGGGAAATCAGGTCAGTGGTGTTTTCGGTGATCAGGCGGTACAGGCGCCGGGCCTTGGCCGACTCGCGCTCGGCCCGGACCTGGGCCGTGGCTTCCTGGCAGCGCGCCAGCACCCGCTGGCGATGCGGATCGGGGATAAAGCTCCAGAGCAGGATGCGCTCGCCCCACTGGGCTTCCACCTGCTCGATGGCCCGCTGCTGTTCCAGGCAGGCCCGCACCAGGGCCGGGTGGTTGACCGGCAGCAGGGCCGCGAGATCGCCAGTGGCAGCATCGTCCAGCCACTGGCGCAGTGCCGGGTTGAGGTCCAGCGGCTGCGCCTGGGCGTCCAGCAGCAGGCTGGGTTGCGGGTCGTGGCCGAGCCAGGGCGAGTCCGGCAACTGGCCTTCACGCTGCAGGCGCAGCCAGTGACGCAGGTGGGTAGAGTCGGGCATGGTCGATCAGTCTCGCGGCCGGAAGGGTAGGTTCTTTTTATAGTACAACTACTATACAACTCAGGTAGTACTTCCATATCAATCGACAAACAGTATATAAAAGACCCCGGATAAGTCACCGAGCTTTCGCTGGGTGTGCTGCGTACCTGTAAGCAACGCCGAACGTAGGAGCTGGCTTGCCAGCGAAGAGGCCCGTGGGATCGCTTTCGCCGGCAAGCCGGCGCCTACAGTCAGTGCCCCCAGGTACACAGCACGCGCCACCCAAGCCTCGGCCAATAGAGCTAATAATCAGCCACCGGGTACCCGAACCATGTCCATCTACGAGCAAGGCCTAGCGCCGACTGCCGTCAACCATATCGCCCTCTCCCCCTTGAGCTTCATCGAGCGTACCGCTGCGGTTTACCCCGATTACCCGGCGGTGATCCACGGTTCGATCCGTCGCACCTGGGCCCAGACCTACAGCCGCTGCCGGCGCCTGGCCTCGGCCCTGGCCGGGCGCGGCATCGGCAAGAACGACACGGTGGCGGTGATGCTGCCTAACATCCCGGCGATGCTCGAAGCACACTTCGGCGTGCCGATGATCGGCGCCGTGCTCAATGCCCTCAATGTGCGCCTGGACGCCGAGGCCATCGCCTTCATGCTGGCCCACGGCGAAGCCAAGGTGCTGATCGCCGACCGCGAGTTCCATGAGGTGATCCACGCCGCCGTGGCCATGCTCGATCACCCGCCCCTGGTGATCGACCTCGACGACCCGGAGTACGGCGAGGGCCAGCCGGTCAGCGAGCTGGACTACGAAGCGTTCCTGGCCGAGGGCGATCCCGAGTTTGCCTGGCAGTGGCCCGATGACGAGTGGCAGGCCATCGCCCTGAACTACACCTCGGGCACCACCGGCAACCCCAAGGGCGTGGTCTACCACCACCGCGGCGCCTACCTCAACGCCCTGGGCAACCAGATGACCTGGGCCATGGGCAACCACCCGGTGTACCTGTGGACCCTGCCGATGTTCCACTGCAACGGCTGGTGCTACCCCTGGACCGTCACCGCCCTGGCCGGGGTGCATGTGTTTTTGCGCCGGGTCGACCCGCAGAAGATCCTCGACCTGATCCGCGAGCATCAGGTCACGCACCTGTGCGGCGCGCCCATCGTGCTCAATGCCCTGGTGAACATGCCCGACACCGCCAAGGCGGCCATCGACCACCCGGTCAACGCCATGGTGGCCGGGGCCGCGCCGCCGGCCAAGGTGATCGGCGCGGTGGAGGAAATGGGCATCAAGGTGACCCACGTCTACGGCCTGACCGAGGTCTATGGCCCGGTGACCCTGTGCGCCTGGCACGCCGCCTGGGATGAACTGCCCCTGGAACAGCGGGCGCAGATCAAGTCGCGCCAGGGCGTGCGCTACCCGACCCTGGAAGGGGTGATGGTGGCCGACCCGAAAACCCTCGAACCCACGCCCCGGGACGGCCAGACCATCGGCGAGATCTTCATGCGCGGCAACACCGTGATGAAGGGCTACCTGAAGAACCCCACGGCCACCGCCGAAGCCTTCGAGGGCGGCTGGTTCCACACCGGCGACCTGGGGGTGACCCACCCGGACGGCTACGTGGAGATCCGCGACCGGCTCAAGGACATCATCATTTCCGGGGGCGAGAACATTTCCACCATCGAACTGGAAGGCGTGCTCTATCGCCACCCGGCGGTGCTGGAAGCGGCGGTGGTGGCCCGGCCCGATGAAAAGTGGGGTGAGACGCCCTGCGCCTTCATCACCCTCAAGGCCGATCATCAGGACGTGCGCGAAGCCGAGATCATCGCCTTCTGTCGCGAGCACCTGGCAGGCTTCAAGGTACCGCGTACCGTGGTCTTCAGCCCGTTGCCCAAGACCTCCACCGGCAAGATCCAGAAGTTCGTCCTGCGCGACATGGCGAAAAACTTCTAGCCTGAATACACCTACCCAGCCCTTGTAGGAGCTGGCCGGGCGGCGCTCCGCTTGCCAGCGAAGGCGTCGGCCAGGGCGATGCATGGCTTGCGGGCCTCTTCGCCGGCAAGCCGGCTCCTACAAGGTGGCGGGGTTTTCGTTGTCGATTCATGCGGCCGAGGCCGCTCAACCTCCACTTTTGCCCGAGGTTCCTGCAATGCCCGAATTCAACGCTCCGCTGCGCGACATGCGCTTTGTCCTGCATGAAGTGTTCAACGCACCCAAGCTCTGGGCGCGCCTGCCGGCCCTGGCCGATACCGTGGACGGCGACACCGCCGACGCCATTCTCGAAGAAGCGGCCAAGGTCACCGGCAACCTGATCGCCCCGCTCAACCGCAGCGGCGACGAGGAAGGCGCCAGCTGGCACGCCGGGCAGGTGCGCACCCCGGCCGGTTTCAAGGAGGCCTACAGCACCTATATCCAGGGCGGCTGGGTCGGCCTGAGCGGCAACCCGGCCTACGGCGGCATGGGCATGCCGAAGATGCTCGCGGTGCAGTTCGAGGAAATGCTCTACGCCGCCAACTCCAGCTTCGCCCTGTACTCGGCCCTGAGTTCCGGGGCCTGCCTGGCCATCGACGCCCACGCCAGCGAAGCGCTGAAACAGCTGTACCTGCCGCCGATGTACGAAGGCCGCTGGGCCGGCTCCATGTGCCTCACCGAGGCCCACGCCGGCACCGACCTGGGGATCATCCGCACCCGCGCCGAGCCCCAGGCCGACGGCAGCTACCGCATCAGCGGCAGCAAGATCTTCATCACCGGCGGCGAGCAGGACCTGACCGAGAACATCATCCACCTGGTGCTGGCCAAGCTGCCGGACGCCCCGGCCGGGCCCAAGGGCATCTCGCTGTTCCTGGTGCCGAAGATCCATGTGGACGCCAACGGCAATCTCGGCGCGGCCAACGCGGTGAGCTGCGGTTCCATCGAGCACAAGATGGGCATCAAGGCCTCGGCCACCTGCGTGCTGAACTTCGACGGCGCCACCGGCTGGCTGATCGGCGAGGCCAACAAGGGCCTGGCGGCGATGTTCACCATGATGAACTACGAGCGCCTGTCCATCGGCATCCAGGGTATCGGCTGCGCCGAGAACTCCTACCAGAACGCCCGCACCTACGCCCGCGAGCGTATCCAGAGCCGCTCCCCGGCCGGCCCGGTGGCCAAGGACAAGATCGCCGACCCGATCATCGTCCACCCCGATGTGCGGCGCATGCTGCTGACCATGAAGGCCATGACCGAAGGCGGCCGCGCCTTCGCCAGCTACGTCGGCCAGCAGCTGGACCTGGCCAAGTTCGCCGACCAGCCCCATGAGCGGCACAACGCCGAGGCCCTGGTGGCGCTGCTGACCCCGGTGGCCAAGGCGTTCTTCACCGACACCGGCCTGGACAGCTGCGTGCTGGGCCAGCAGATCTTCGGCGGCCACGGCTACATCCGCGAATGGGGCCAGGAGCAACTGGTGCGGGATGTACGCATCGCCCAGATCTACGAAGGCACCAACGGCATCCAGGCCCTGGACCTGCTGGGGCGCAAGGTGGTGGGCAACGGCGGCGTGGCCCTGCGCCTGTTCACCGGCGAGATCCGCGACTACGCCTACCTGCCCGGCGCCGCCTACGCCGCCGAGCTGCTGGACGCGGTGCAACGCCTGGAAGACCTCAGCGACTGGCTGCGTGAACAGGCGGCGCAGAACCCCCACGCGGTGGGCAGCGCCTGCGTCGAATACCTGCAGCTGTTCGGCTACGTGGCCTACGCCTACCTGTGGGCGCGCATGGCCCAGGTGGCCGAGCACAAGCGTTCCGAGGACGACGGTTTCTACGGTGCCAAGCTGGCCACCGCGCGCTTCTACTTCAGTCGCATGCTGCCGCGCATCCTCAGCCTGGAGCAGAGCATCCGCGCCGGCAGCGCCTCCTTGTTCGGCCTCGACGCCGAGCACTTCTGAGCCCCTGGGCAGGGCGCCCGGCGCCCTGCCCCGTGCCGGTAAAAAAGCCGCGCCCGCAGGTGCAAAACCCCGGGCGGCCCGGCATACTCCGCGCACCCGAGCACCGCCCAAGGAAGAAACGTGTTGGCCCCCGCCCTGATCATCGCCAGCTCAGCCATCGTGCTGCTGCTCGGCACCCTGCACCTGATCTACACCTTCGCCACCGACAAATTCCAGCCCCGGGACCCGGCCCTGGCCGAACGCATGCGCCAGGTGTCACCGATGATCACCCGCCAGACCAGCCTGTGGCGGGCCTGGGTCGGCTTCAACGCCAGCCACAGCCTGGGCGCCATGCTGTTCGGCCTGGTCTATGGCTACCTCGCCTGGCTGCACCCGGCCCTGCTGCTGGAGGCCCGTGGCTTGCTGCTGATCGGCCTGGGGTTTCTCGCCAGCCTGTGGGTGCTGGCCATCCGTTACTGGTTTCGCATTCCCCTGGCGGGCATCAGCATCGCCCTGGTGCTGTTCGCGGTTGCCTGCGGTTTGCTGTTGGTTTGAACCCAGCCCACCACACACTCTCATCGGCCCTGTTTTTTTCGAGTCTCTGCATGTCGCCCCTGCACACTTTCTGGTCCCGGCTCTACTACCTCCTGTGCTGGATCGCCGTGGCCGCACAATTGGCCACCATGATCCGTTGCAACCTGCACCTGATCGTCCCCCGGGAAGTCGGCGGCACGCTGTTCGGCGGCTCCATGGGTTTCATGCTGTACCTGGGCGGCTGGGCCTTCAGCGTCATCGGCCTGGGCCTGGCCGTGCTGACCCGGGTGCCCGGCGCCCGCCTGGCCTGGATCATCGGTGGGCTGGTGCAGTTGCTGCTGGGCCTGTGGTGGCGGATCCACTACCCGGACGATTTCGACGGCAACCTGATCTTCAGCATCCAGGCCCGGGAGCTGGACTATGTGATGGTCTTCGGTTTCGCCCTGGTCTACAGCGGCATCTACCTGATGCACCAGCAGCGGCTCAAGCCGAGAGCCCCCGCCACCCTCCGTGAGCTGTCGTTGCGGATTGCATGGGCGGTATTGCTGGGGGGCTTCTTCATCCCCCCTTGGTCAATGCCAGCAAGGCGCCCCTGCCGTACTGCGCCTTCAACCGGGCCGGCGAACAGTTGAGCCTGTGCCTGGGCCCTGGCAACCGGGTCATTGTCGACTGACCGCCAACCCCGCCTCTTTCTTGCTTCACCAAACCTCGATGAGTGTGCCCATGTCTCGCCTGTTTACCCTGTGGTTGTGGCTCTACCGCCCTCTGTGCTGGATCGTCGTTGCCGCGCCCTTGTCGCTGATGCTGCTGTGCGACGTGCAGATGATGCAGCCGCGGGATGTCAGCAGCACGCTGTTCGGTGGGGCCATGGGCTTTCAGCTGTACCTCTTTGTCTGGGTGCTGTGCCTGATCGGCCTGGCCGTGACCCTGCTGACCCGGATGCCCGGCGCGCGCCTGGCCTGGCTCCTGGCCGGGCTGGTGCCGCTGCTGCTGGGCGCCTGGTGGCGGTTCGACTACCCGGATGACCAGGACGGCAGCCTGGCCATCAGCCCCCAGAAGTGGGAGCTGGAGTACATGATGGGCATCACCTGTGTGTTCGTGGTCAGCGGCCTGTACTTCTACTGGCGCCGCCGCCTCGCCCCGCGGCCCGCCGCCGACAACGCCGATGAGCTGTTTCTGCAGACCCTGTGGGCACTGGCCCTGGCAGCAGCCTTCATCCTCCCGCTGCTGAGTTTCATGCAGCCGTAACTGCGCCCCGCTGCGCCCTCGCCCCGTCCGGCCATGCCCCCGGCCAGGCATAAAAAAAGCCCCGAACCGGTCGGGGCTTTTTTCCTGCCTGGGCGCTAGCCACCGGTGGCGGCCGGTCGTTGCCTGCGCGCCGGCAGGGCGGCGGCAAAGGCCATGGCCTCTTCCCGGGTGCCGAAGGTAGCAAGCCGGTCACCCGGCGTGCAGACCTTCCAGGGCCCATGGTTGACGCTCAAGACCTGATAGCCGTTGATCTGCAGTTTGTTCAGCAGCGGCGTGCTCATGGACACCTCCTTTTTCCTCGGCGAGCCTGGGGCTTGGGCGTTTTACCTTACACCCGCCACACCGCCCGGCGACTGCCGCATGTCGGCGCGCCGGGTCACTTCTTCAGGTTGGCCAGGGGATCGTAGGCCCGCGAGCGCTTGCGCCGGTGCTCGGGTTCAGGGCGGTCCAGGGGTGCCCTGGCCGGGCCTACCGGGTCTACCTGGGGGTCGGCCAGGTCTGGCGAATCGGGGTCGAAACCCGGGTCATGATGATTCGAGGCATGCTCGGACGAGCGCGGCCCCGTGGGGTTCTTGGCAGTCATGGGCAGCTCCTGTGCCAGCCTGGAAAAGGCCGGATACAGGGGTTGGATCACGATTCGTGGCCAGGGTGCCGCCGAGCGGACCAGCGGCCAGCGGCAAATTGCATTGTGCTGCCGGGCGTCGCAGGATGGCGCCTGGCCCATAACCGCTCAAAAGGACGTGTTCATGACGATTCGTGCCGTGGTTTTCGATTTTGGTGGCGTGCTGTTCGACTGGAGCCCGCACCACCTGTACCGCCAGCTGATCCCCGACGATGAGCGCCGCCAGTGGTTCCTCGACACCATCTGCACCCAGGCCTGGAATACCCGGCAGGACGCCGGCCGCAGCCTGGCCGAGGCGACCCGCAGCCTGGTGGCCGAGCACCCCGACCATGCCCCCTTGATCGAGGCCTATTACGGGCGCTGGCCGGAAATGCTCAAGGGGCCACTGGATCAGGGCGTGGCCCTGCTGGAAGAACTGCACCAGGCGCAGGTGCCCCTGTTCGGGCTGACCAACTGGTCCCGGGAAACCTTTCCCTATGCCTGGGACAATTACCCGTTTCTGCAGCGCTTTCGCGACATCGTGGTGTCGGGGCAAGAGCGCCAGATCAAGCCGGATGCCGAGATCTATCACACGACCCTGGGGCGCATTCGTGCGCATTTGCCGGGGGTGGCCCCCGAGGAACTGGTGTTCATTGACGACCATGCGCCCAATATCGTCGCCGCAACGGCGCTGGGGTGGCATGGGATTCATCATGTGACGGCGGCCGAGACGCGGCGCCGGCTGGAGGAGTTGGGGGTGGTCCGAGCGCACTGACACCCCGTAAGGGCTGGCTTGCCAGCGAAGGCGCCGGCCAGGGCGATGCATGGCTGTCGAGGGCCTCTTCGCCGGCAGCCGGTGCCTACGCTCGCCCCCCTTTCTCACCCCCTCCTATCGCCATCCGCAATCACCTCCCGCCTGCATATCGCCCTTTGGAATGTCTCCAAAATCAACCCTTTACCGACCGTGAATCCACCGGTCGGAAACCCACAAAATCAATGTGCCATTACCCTGCCAATTCCACCCGCGCTGCTTAACTGCAAAAGCTGCCGAGTAGCGCAGCACCCCATCCACACCCACGGAAGGCAAACGCCATGAGCAATGCATCCCAACATGTGATCCCCCCTACGGAGTCGCCATCCAGTCGGCCATCAGCGAAGGCAAGCTGCCGGAGATGAAAGCCCTGCTGGCCAAGCGCGATCCGGCCAGGAACGAACCCAAGGATCTGCACAACGCCTACGAACAGCTGGCCAAGGAAGTCGCCCGCCTGGAACGCCGCTGATCGCGGCTCCCCTGTCATTGAATGGAGGCAAAGCAAATGTCCGGCAACTACTCGCAAGCCGAAGGCCTGTTCCCCCTGAGCTACCGCATCGGCACCTCGCAACCCGGCGCGCCCACCCTGATCCTCAACCTGCTGGTCTATACCCCGGAACACAGTGTGCGCGGCACTTCCAGCATCACCCAGGCGGTCAACCCGCCCCTGGACCTGCACAGCGATGTCTGGGGCCAGTACACCTACCTCACCGTCATGCCGCCCAGCACCAGCAAGATCCTCATCACGGCCCAGGGCAACCAGGGCGGCCCGGGGTCGAACTCGGTGATCAACTTCAAGCTGCACCTGGTGGTCAGCGACGACTGGAAGGAAGGCGTGGCCAACTATCAGTACTACAACGGCCACAGCTGGGTGACGGTCAACCAGGTGCCCGCCCACCTGCAGGAAACCGTGCAGTCCAGCACCCTGTCGGCCCCTCTGCACCGCGGCCAGCCCAACCATCCGCTGCCGCCGATCTCGGCGCTGTACGGGGCGCCGATCCACGGTGCCATCGCCAGCGGTGACCTGGCGCAGATGAAGAGCCTGCACAAGGTCGCCACCCAGCAACTGGAACAGCTGCCGCTGATCCGCACCGCACTGGTGGCCGCCAAGGCCGAGATCAGCCAGCAGGAGCGGCGCTGAGCCCGGCCGTCCATCGAACCTGATGTCTTCAAGAAGATAAGGAGTTGCAGCATGACAATCGGACTGTTCCATACCCGCCTCATCGTCGCCAACCCCGTGATCGGTGGGCCGGTGCTGACCCTCGACCTGCTGGTCGATACCCCGAAGAAACGCGTCAGCGGCGTTGCCCGCGTGACCCAGAGCACCTCGCCACCGGTGCAGTTCCACGCCGACGTGTGGGGCGACTACTCCCAGGTCAAGCTCGACCCCTCCAGCGAGGGGCACATCATCCTCAGCCTGGCCGGCAATCCCAGCGGCCCCACCAGCCAGATCGCCGAGACCTTCCATCTGCAGGGCATCCTCGGCCTGGACTGGGCCAGCGGTTTCGCCAGCTACAAGTACCAGTTCCAGGGGCACTGGCACGTGGTGCAACACGCCGCCGTGAGCCCGGCCCCGGTGGAGCAGGCGCAGGCAGCGGACTACGCCAGCCAGGCCGGCCCGGCCGCCGAAGTGCGCCACCCGCTGTACGCCGTGGCGCTGCAGCAGGCCCAGGCCAGCGGCGACCTGGCGCGGCTCAAGGCACTGGTGGCCCAGGGCGAGCAGCAACTGGCCAACGCTGACAACCTGACCCAGGCGGTGCAGCAGTTGCAGGCAGAAATCAGCCGCCTGGAACAGCGCTGACCACCAGCCCCCGGGCCGCCCGCCGCGGCCCCGGGGGCTGCCACAAAACGACCGCGCCATTGCGACACAAGGAAGGCGCGCCTATTTCGATGGGTTGGTGCCGCGCACCGCCGGGTGCGCAAGGAACTCTCATGTCAGACCGTCTCCCCGCCCGCTACCTCAGCGAAACCGACCTCAAGCGCTTTGTCCCGGTGCATGTGGTCTGGGAAATCACCCTCGCCTGCGACCTCAAGTGCCTGCATTGCGGCTCCCGCGCCGGGCATCGGCGCCCGGGCGAACTCAATACCCAGGAATGCCTGTCGGTGATAGATTCGATCGCCGCCCTGGGCACCCGGGAAGTCACCCTGATCGGTGGCGAAGCCTATCTGCGCAAGGACTGGACGCGGCTGATCCAGGCCATCCACGACCACGGCATGTACGTGGCGATCCAGACCGGCGGGCGCAACCTGACCACGGCCAAGATGCAGGCCGCGGTGGATGCCGGGCTCAATGGCGTCGGCGTCTCTCTAGATGGCCTGGCGCCGCTGCATGACGCGGTGCGCAATGTCCCCGGCTCCTTCGACAAGGCCCTGGATACCCTGCGCCGGGCCAAGCAGGCCGGGCTCAAGGTCAGCGTCAACACGCAGATCGGCGCCGCCACCCTGCCCGACCTGCCGGCCCTGATGGAGCTGATCATCGATGCCGGCGCCAGCCACTGGCAGATCCAGCTGACCGTGGCCATGGGCAATGCGGTGGATCACCCCGAGCTGCTGCTGCAGCCCTACCAGTTGCTGGAGGTGATGCCGCTGCTGGCGCGCCTGTACCGCGAAGGCGCCGAGCGCGGGCTGCTGATGAATGTGGGCAACAACATCGGCTACTACGGCCCCTACGAGCACATGTGGCGCGGTTTCGGCGACGATCGCGTGCACTGGAGCGGATGCGCCGCCGGGCAGACGGTCCTGGCCCTGGAGGCCGACGGCACGGTCAAGGGCTGCCCGTCCCTGGCCACCGTGGGTTTCTCCGGTGGCAACGTGCGCAGCATGAGCCTGCACGACATCTGGCACTACAGCGAAGGCATCCACTTCGGCCGCCTGCGCTCGGTGGACGACCTGTGGGGCTACTGCCGCACCTGTTACTACAACGATGTCTGCCGCGGCGGGTGCACCTGGACCTCTCACTCGCTGCTGGGCAAGCCGGGGAACAATCCCTACTGCCACTACCGGACCCTGGACCTGGCGAAAAAGGGCCTGCGCGAACGCATCGTCAAGCTCGAAGACGCCGGCCCGGCGTCGTTCTCGGTGGGCCGTTTCGACCTGATCACCGAACGCATCGACACCGGCGAGGCGGTATCGAGCGTCAACGACAGCGGCCAGGTGATCAAGCTGGCCTGGGTCAACCAGGGCCAGGCGTCGCCCGAGGAAGGCCGCATCCCGCCGCGCCTGGCCCTGTGTCGCAATTGCCTGGAGTACATCCACGCCCATGAAAGCACCTGCCCGCACTGCAACGCCGATGTCGCCGCCGCCGAAGCCCGGCACCAGCAAGACCGGCTGCGCCAGCAGGCGCTGATCAATACCCTGCACCGGTTGCTCGGCACGCCCCAGGAGCAGCCGCGCCTGTAACCCCCTCCCGCACCGCCGCCGCGCCCCCAATGGCGCGGCGACGGTTATATCGCCACGGGCGAGCATGGAAAAACCATCTATAAAAAAACCTCCGCGCAGGGCCGATAGCGGCTTTGCTATGGAAGATCGACCACAGGCCCGCGTGCCTGCCCGTTACCTGCGACCGGAGCACAGCATGAAAATCAACCCCTACCTGGTGTTCAACGGCACCTGCAAGGCCGCCTTCACCTTCTATGCCCAATGCCTGAACGGCACCCTGGAAATGATGATGACCTTCGGTGAAAGCCCGGCCCGTGATCACATCTCTGCCGACTGTCACGAACGCATCATGCACACCCGCCTGAGCGTCGGCGACCAGGTGCTGATGGGCTCGGACACCACCCCTGAGCTGCCCTACCTGGGCATCCACGGCTGTTCGATCTCGCTGAACATCGACAACGCCGCCGAAGCCGAACGGGTATTCGCCGCCCTGGCCGAACAGGGCAACGTGCAGATGCCCCTGGAAGCCACCTTCTGGGCCGAGCGCTTCGGCATGCTGGTGGACCGCTTTGGTGTGCCATGGATGGTCAATTGCGAGAAGCGCCAGTAACCCTGGCCCACCTGACTACCAACATTGCCCTCCTCCAGGAAGTTCTGGGTGGCTTCCCGGGGAGGTCAATCCGTTGCGGAGGTAGCAGCCAAACCAATTGTCGGAAGCGGATATTCCTGCGACCAATGAGGACGAAGACCAGATCAGTTTGCTGTTTCGCTCCGAAAACAGCACTCGTGGGCCAACAATAGAGGACTCCCTAGAGGGACTGAGGGTATACTCGCCGCCAAATTTACCTCTCGCCCCTTAGCTTGACGGGGACTTGGGCCTATAAGGTCCGGCAGCAGGACGATGCTCTTGAACCTAAAACAGAAAGTAAAACAGGAACAGATTCTGAACACGAAAATCAAAACATCATCGTCGTCAATAAACCATTGACTCAGTGCGACCCAGAATTACTTTATCACTTAAACATATGCAAAAAACATAGACCAACCCAAAGACCAACTCATTCCGGCAAGATTAAATAGAACACCAAAACCACTCCAAGAATAGATTCCTGTAAAAACCAGAATAAAATAGGCGAGAGCGAATGACAGACGACAACATAAGCGAAACATATCCAGCACCAGATAAAAACCGCCAACACCACACTCGCGCCTACTTCATACTACTTGCATTTACTTTCATCACCTTCACCCCCCTTATATATAAGCTCTCAACAATTGGCGGCGACTATGTTGCACACCTGAAATGGGCGAGCGATATGGAAGATAACGGCACTCTCATGCTGCCGCACCCGCTATACCATCTACTCACGATCCTCACTAAAAATATTCTAAGTGTCAATTACGCCATAGCCTCCACCATCATCATAGTTTCCGCCATTTACCTGCTGGCGATCTTAAACTATAAAGTCCTCAGCCGGTACACCTCAGCTAAAATAGCCACGCTTGTGTCAGTATGTTTACTAGTGGCCAGCCCCCTCCAGATCCTTGCGGTATTTGACCATCATTTCTATTTTGGCTATGTGGGGCTTACGATTTATCATAGTCCAACAATGCTCCTGCTCAAGCCACTAGCCCTCATCGCTTTTTGCTACACATTAAAATCTTTCACCGAAACCTCAGGCAACACACTCTCAAGAGGCACGCTACTGGCAATTTCAATTTTTTTCTGCGGAATATCAAAGCCAAATTTCCTTATTATCATTTTGCCAGCACTGATTTTATTTCTCATCGCAACCCAGCAACTGAAAAGCAGCCTGAAAAGCGCATATATTTACTGGGCTTTTTTCCTGCCGACAGTATTCGTGCTCAGTCTTCAGTTTCTGCACACCTACTTCTACCAAAGCCTTTCAATAGAAACCGCAAATGAGGAAAGCCACGTTTTATTTCTTCCTTTTGAAAGCATGGCCCACTACTCAAAATACTTATTCATCAAGCTGATTCTATCTATCGCATTCCCACTTCTTGTACTCTGCTACTACCCTAAAGAGTTCATCAAAGACAAGGCACTGCTTCTCGCATCGCTCTGTCTCTTGATGGGGTTAATTTTGACTTACTTCTTTTCTGAAAGTGGCTACCGGATGTATGCCGGAAATTTTTGGTGGAGCGGTCAGATTGGCCTATACTTGACTTTCCTTTTCTCTGCAGCATTCCTGCTAAAAAACAAAGAAGCTTTTACAACAACAATAAGCAACGTAAAAAAATATAAACGTTGCGTCATCTTGTTTTTCGCACACACTGCATTCGGAGCACTCTACTACTTCCTAGAGCTCTGTTTTCGCTATCAAAAATTCTGGTAAATCCCGAACTCCCCTTTAAACCTATAAATGATAAGCACAGTGGAAAATCCAAAAGAAAAACCTCACATTTCTGTCGTCGTACCTGTTTACAAGGCTGAAAATTCGCTGATGGAGCTTTATGCGCGATTGAAAACATCGCTGGAAGAGATCACACCAAATTTTGAAATCCTGTTGATTGAGGACTGCGGCGGCGATCGCTCCTGGGATTTAATAAAACAGTTGGCAAAGGTCGATCCAAGAGTGCGGGGAATTCAGCTAAGCCGGAACTTCGGCCAGCATTACGGCATCACTGCGGGTCTCGATAGTTCCCGAGGAGATTGGGTTGTGGTCATGGACTGCGACCTACAGGATCGTCCTGAAGAAATTCCCCGGTTATATGCCAAGGCACAGGAAGGGTACGACATTGTCCTGGCTCTACGAGGTTTAAGAAAAGACTCTGCAATAAAGCGCCTAGGCTCGTGGTTTTTTTACAAGACGTTCAGTTATCTTGCCGACTTTGAGTATGACGGGAATAGCGGTAACTTTCGAATAATTTCCCGCCAAGTTACTGACAATCTGTGCCAAATGCGTGAACAGTTGCGTTTTTTTGGCGCCTTGGTCCACTGGATGGGCTTTACCAGCACCGGCATTGATGTCGAGCACTGCGAACGTGGCCACGGCAAAAGCACTTACACTTTCTCCAAACTTTGGAGTCTGGCCATGGATACCATTATCGCCTATTCGGACAAACCACTTAGGCTTGCAGTAAAGCTCGGCTTTACAATGGCCTCACTTTCATTCATCTATGGTATCTACCTTATGATCACCACCTACTTTCATGGCACGGTAGTACAAGGTTGGACCAGCCTCATGGTATCTATTTTCTTCATTGGCGGAATTGTCATCTCCATTCAGGGCGTAGTCGGCATATATATAGGCAAGACATTCGACGAGACTAAAAAGCGTCCGCTTTATATCGTCGGACGAAAAACCTTCTAGTCTGAATACTGGCAGTTCCACTACCCCTTCAACTCCAAAGCCAAATAGAATGCCATAGTGAACACTATCCCTACCCATACCATCATTCAGCTGATTCGCTACGGAATTATTGGCGTAACCAGCAATGCCTTGGCTTACGCTGGTTACTTACTGATCGTGTATGCCGGTTGCGGAGAAAAATTGTCTATGACGCTTATGTATCTGGCAGGAGCCACCTACAGCTATTCTGTCAACTACCGTTGGACTTTCAAAAAAAGCGGGCGAGCTGGCGCACCATTTCGCTACATACAAATGCATGTATCAGGCTATGTGATAAACCTGATATTACTGTATGTATTTTTCGACCAACTCCACTACCCACATGAAATAGTCCAAGCATCGGCCATAATATTATTAGCGGCGTACAGTTTTCTCGCATGCAAGTACTACGTGTTCAGGGAAAACCCTGTCACCCCCTTAAACTCTTAATACTTATCTCTTTGTAAAACAGCAATTAACTTAAACATCGAGAGAGCAATGGATATAGAAAAGCTTGAGTGGGACACCGATTTTTTTCAGACCCCAGTCTATCGAATCAGCAACCCCACACTTTCGAAGGCCCATCTGCAAGAGCAGTTAAGCAAGGCGCTAAAACTAGGTGCCAGCTTAGTTTACTGGCAATCAGAAAAAGAGCTGAGTGAGCTGGACTCACTCCCCATGAAAGGCAGCCTAGTAGATCTTAAGGCTACGTTCATCACCAACCTCGCCACCACCAAGGGCAAGAGATATTCGTCACTGGTGGAAACCTACCATCCATCAATGAAAGTTGAAGAGTTGATCGACCTCGCTGTTCAAAGCGGCGAGTACTCAAGGTTTTCAGTTGACCCTAATATCGACCTGGAAAAATTCCATGAGCTCTACAGCATCTGGGCCAGAAGGTCAGCAGCCAAGGAAATCGCTCTCGAGGTATTTGTGATACGCAGTAACACTAAAATAGTGGCGATGTTGACCGCTGGCACAAAGAACGGCATTGCAGACATAGGGCTACTCGCCGTTGATTCATCAGTTCGCGGACAAGGACATGGTCAAACGCTGGTCAGACACGCTCAACAATGGTTCCAGGACCGAGGTTTCAAGCAATGTCAGGTTGTTACCCAAAAGAACAACCTGTCCGCATGTGGGCTTTACCAGAAATGCGAATTTCAGATTCAGAAGATCGAACCTTTTTATCACTTCTGGAAAAAACCCAGTACTAGCGCCTGAGAATGTGATGAGCAGAACACTATCAGCCTCATTGGCCCAGCTAGGACCAGAGGAATGAGGCCATCGATGTATTGTGGTCCAGACCGATTTCAAGCTGCTCCCCCTCTACAGCGATTGATGGTGCGATCCTTCTTTAACCAGCCCCTCAAAAAAGCAAAGTCGATGCTTGAAAAATCGACTATTTGACCATTTTCACCAAACGACCAACAAAACCTTGTACTAGGATACGAGGCGACCCTTTGTCGCCCAGAGCAAACAGGAGGTAAATCAACCCTGACCCAAACTCGTTGCTATAAGGCAGCCCCCCTCCACACCTTCACATTCATGGATGAAATGATGAACTCACAAATACTGTTTCCACACATTGGTAAGGTCATCGCCAGCACCGGCAGCCGCAACTTTCCGCGCATGCTGCACGACCTGATACTCACCCAGCTGGCTGTGGACGCCACCCATATCACCCAACTGCGGGCCGACCCGGAACAGGCCGTCGGCAGAACCGGCAACACCCTGATGCAGACCCGCCACCCTCTGTACAGCGATGCCCATGCCAGCAATGACCCGCTGCTGCTCACCGGCTTTCCCGAACAACCCGGCGAACCGGCCCCGGGCCCGTCGCTGCAACGCCAGCGCGGCCACGCGGACCCGGCACAACTGCACCTGACCGGGCGCAAGGACTCCTACCACTACGTGCTCTCGGTGTACCGCAGCAGCCAGGACCAGAGCTTTTCCCCCCAGGAACGCCTGCTGCTGGAGGACATCTCGCCGTTGCTGCTGCCCATGGTGGAAAAACACATCAGCGCCCTGCAGCCCCGGGGCGATGCCGCCGAGCAGGACAGTGCCGCCATCGAGGGCCTGGCAAGCCTGCGCCTGCGCTTTGCCGCGCGCCTGGAACAGTCCGGGCTGCGCCTGTCCAACCGCGAGCTGGAGGTCTGTGTCGGGCTGCTGGCCGGGCGCACCGCGCCGCAGCTGGCCGAGCAGCTCAAGCTCAAGGTCAATACCGTCGAAAGCTACTTGAAGCGCGCCGCCATCAAGCTCGGCATCAGTGGCCGGCACTCGCTGCTGCGCTGGATGTACTCGCCCGAGGAACAAGCGCCGCACAGCAGCGAAACCCCGACGGCCTGATCCGGCCTTGGCCCTGTAACCCCCGCCGGCCCCAGCGCCGGCGGTTCGGTCTACGGCCTGTCAATCCCGGGCCAGGGCTTCGATGGGATCCAGGCGCGCGGCGTTGCGCGCCGGAACGAAGCCGAAGACGATGCCGATCAGGGTCGAACAGGCGAACGCGGTAATGATCGACCCCATGGAAAACACCATCTCCCACTCCTTGATGAACAGGGTGAACAGGTAGCCGATGGCGAACGACAGGCTGATGCCGATGGCCCCGCCGATCAGGCAGACCATCACCGCCTCCACCAGGAACTGCTGGCGGATATCCGACTGCCGGGCCCCCACCGCCATGCGGATGCCGATCTCCCGGGTCCGCTCGGTGACCGACACCAGCATGATGTTCATCACCCCGATTCCCCCCACCACCAGGGAAATCACCGCGATCAGCGACAGCAGCAGGGCCAGGGAGCGGCTGGTGCGCTGCACCGTCTGCATGATGCTGTCGAGGTTGTTGGTGAAGAAATCCTTGGTGCCGTGGCGCTGCTCCATCAGCTTCTTCACATGCTCCTCCACCACTTTGCTCGGCTGGCCGTCCTTGATCCGCACGCTGATGCTGTCCAGGTGGCGCTGGCCGAGCACCCGCCCGGCGGCGGTCTCGTAGGGCAGCCAGACGTTCAGCAGGTTGCTGGCGGCGAACATGTTCTTGTTCTCCCGGGTCACGCCGATCACCGTGCACGGCAGGTTGCCCACCAGGATCACCTGCCCCAGCGGGTCGACATCCGGCCCGAACAGGCGGTTGCGGGTGTTGTGGTCGATCACCACCACCTGGGCCTGGCGCCGCGCGTCGTTCTCGCTGAAGGAAATGCCGCTGGCCAGCTTGATGTCGCGAACCTGGAAATACAGGTGGCTGACGCCGTTGACCGTGGCGTTGAGGTCGATGTTGCCGTAGCGCAGCAACAGGCTGCGGCCGACCATGGGCGTGGCACTGTCGACGTAGTACAGCTGGTTCAGGGCCGTCACGTCGGCGGGCATCAGGGTCTGGATCGCCGCCGCCCGGCTGTCGCCGAAACTGGCCCCGGGGAAGATGTCGATGGTGTTGCTGCCAATGGCCTGGATGTCCTTAAGCACGTAGCGCTTGGCGCCCTCGCCGATGGCCACGATGGACACCACCGAGGTGATGCCGATGACGATCCCGAGCATGGTCAGCAGGGTGCGCATGCGGTGCGAGACCAGCGCCACCCAGGCCATCACGAAGGCCTCCTTGAACAGCCCCAGGCTGGCCACCAGGCGCCGCGCACCGGCGGGCCGCACGCTGACCGGTGGCTCGCTCGGCGCCTCGTCCGCCGGGCGCGGGTTGGCCCGGTCGCTGACGATCTCGCCGTCGCGCACTTCGATGATGCGCTGGGCGTTGGCCGCCACCTTGGGGTCGTGGGTGACGATGATCACCGTGTGCCCCAGGCCGTGCAGTTCCTGGAGGATGTTCATCACCTCCTTGCCGCTGGCGGTGTCCAGGGCACCGGTGGGTTCGTCGGCGAGTATCACTTCGCCGCCGTTCATCAGCGCCCGGGCGATGCTCACTCGCTGCTGCTGGCCGCCGGAGAGCTGGTTGGGCCGGTGGCCCAGGTGCCCGGACAAACCCAGGCGCGCCAGCAGTTCACGGGCCCGGCCATGGCGCCTGACTTGCGGGGTACCGGCGTAGATCGCCGGCATCTCGACGTTGTGCATGGCGCTCAGGTGCGGCAGCAAGTGGTAGCGCTGGAAGATGAAGCCGAAGTAGTCGCGGCGCAGTTCCGCCAGGGCCTGGTCGTCGAGGTCGCGGGTTTCCCGGCCGTTGACCTTGTAGCTGCCGGCGGTGGCGTAGTCCAGGCAGCCGAGGATGTTCATCAGGGTCGACTTGCCCGACCCCGAGGCCCCGGTGATCGCCACCATTTCCCCGGCCTGGATGCTTAGGTCGATGTGCTTGAGGGCCAGGAACTCCCGATCCCCGGCGGTGAAGCTGCGGCTGATGCCGGTGAGGTGCAGCAGGGGCTCGCTCATGCTCAGGCCCCTGCCGTGCCGGGCAGCGGATCACCGATCACCACCCGGTCACCCTCCGCCAGGCCGTCCTTGATCTGCACCTTGACGTTGTTGTTGATCCCGGTGCTGACGTTGCGCGCCTGGGCATGGCCCTTGGCGTCCAGCACCCGCACCGCGAAGCTGCCGTCGGCATTGCGCGAGCCCAGGGCCGCCACCGGTACCATCAGCACGTCCTTGGCGGTATCCAGCACGATGCGCACCTGGGCAGTCATGGAAATGCGCAGCCGATGGTCCGGGTTGGGCACGTCGAACAGCGCGTTGTAGAACACCGCGGTGTTCTGCTTGGGGGTGCCGGCGGTCTGGGTTTCGAGAAAGTTCTGCGGCGCCGGCTCAGTGCCCCGCAGTTTGGCGTAGTAGCGTTTTTCCGCCTCGCCGAGGATGGTGAAGTACACCTGTTGGCCGGGGGCGATATGGATCACATCGGCCTCCGAGACCTGGGCCTTGACGGTCATGGTGTCCAGGTCCGCCAGTTTGAGCAGCACCGGCGCCAGCTGGTTGGCGATCACCGTCTGGCCTTCCTGGGTCACCACCCCCACCACATCGCCATCGATCGGCGCGACGATGCGGGTGTAGGCCAGGTTGACCTTGGCGGTGTCGATCTGGATGTGCGCGCTCTTGATCTGCGCGTCCAGGGACAGCAGGTTGGCCCGCTGCACCTCGTAGTTGGATTCGGCGGTCTCGTAATCCTGCTGGGAAATCGAGGCGTCGGACTGCAAGTCACGGTAGCGCTCGTAGATGGCCTTGGTTTCCTTGAGCTGGGCCGCGGTGGCGCGGCGCTTGGCCTGCAGGTTCTCTTCGTCCACCTGGGCCTGGCGCAGGGTGTTCTGCAGCACCAGCGGGTCGATTTCCGCCAGCCACTGGCCCTTTTTCACCTTGTCCCCGACCTTGACCTTGAGCGACTTCAACTGCCCGGAGACCTGGGCCCCGACATCCACCTGCTTGATGCCTTCGAGCAGGCCCGAGGCCAGGACCGCGTTCTCGATATCCCCCCGTTCGACCTTGGCGGTCAGGTACTGCGGCGGCTCCGCCGGCGCCTGCACCGTATAGAAAATCAACCCGGCCACAACCACCAGCAACAGCCCCATACCGATTTTGCGAAACTTCGACTTTTCCATAGATGACCACAAGTCCGTTGAGGGCGGGCTGCACCGGCCAGCGGCGAGCCCCCTTACAGAACACCGTGCTGCCGTAGTGAGCGGTGTTCCAGATGAATGAAACCGGGTGTCCAGGCGCCGGCAGGGCCAGCGCCTGTGTTGCCCCGCGCCCTATGACATGACCTCCCCCTGGGGCAGCGCCAGGCCGTCATGCCACCAGGCCGCCAGGTGGTAGACGTTGGGCGCCTTGAGCAGGCTGAAGTGGTTGCCCGGGCCGTACCACACCTGCAGGTGCGCAGCCTGCCGGCGCCAGCCCTGGACCATCCCCTGCTGCTCCCGGCGGTTGCCGGCGGCGTCCAGGCTCGGGTCATCCGCCAGCACCAGGCGCACCTTGCCCTGGTACGGGCGCCGAGGCTGGTAGCGGGTGCGCAGGGCGCTGGCGAAGGTTCGCGCCGGGCCGTGCATGGCCCGCGGATCGGCGCGCGGGGACAACAGCCCGACCCGTACCATGCCGGCATGCAGCAGGTGCATCTGCATGCCGTCGTCCTCGGCGGCGAAGCGCTCGGGGTCGATGCCCATGTCCTGGCCTGCAGCCAGTTGCATGGATTCGATCAAGCGCCACAGCGCCGCGGTGGTGGTATAGGGCCGCCCTAGCGCGCCATTGCCTCCGGGAGCCTCACTGTCGATCAGGGTCAGCGACACCACTTCGCGACCGGCGGCCTGCAGGGCCCCGGCCATCTCGAATGCCACCCAGCCGCCGAAGGAATGGCCGATCAGGTGCAGCGGCCCGTCGGGGTACTCGGCGGTGATGGCCTCCAGGTAATGCCGGGCCGCCACTTCGACCTGGCCATGGGGCACCCCGCAGCCGTCCAGGCCCCGGGCCTGCAGGCCGAGGATCGGCCATTCGGCCCCCAGGGCCTCGCTCAGGCCGATAAAGCCGGTGATGCTGTCACCGGCCCCGGGCACGCAGAAGATCGGCGTGTGCCCGGGGCGCCCGCTCTGGATCCGCAGCAAGGGCTGGTGCGGCACAGCGCTCACCGCGTCCTTGGCCCTGGTCGCCGCCAGGGCCTGGCCCAGGGCGTGACCCAGGGCCTGGATATGCGGCGCCTTCATCATGCTCAGGTGGTCCCCGGGCACGCTGATGCAGTGCAGTTCGCCCGCCGGCAGGATCTCGCCCCAGCCCAGGGTCGGGCTGCGCCGGGACAGCTCGGTGGGCCGTTCGGCGGCGCAGAACAGATGCACCGGCATGCCCAGGGGATGGACCCGGTAATGGGCCAGGGCATGGCCGTGGGCGACCTCGCGGTCCAGGTAATGGCCGAGCGCTTGCGGTGGCGCCGTGGCCAGTTGCTCGAACAGCAGCCCCTGGTCGCGGCAGCGTTGCAGCAGGTCGGCAAAGTCCAGTGGTTCCAGCAGCGCCTCCAGTTGTTCCAGGTGCGCCAGGGGCTGCACCCCGGCCGCGCCCTGGGCGCTCCAGTAGGCGCGGCACTGCAACAGCAGGTGGCGCTTGTGCGCGTGCTCGCCAGACCAGCGAGCCTTGCCCTGGTCGGTCAGGCGCGGCACGTAGCTGTCGATCAGGCCGAGGAACTCCACCTCCTGGTCCAGGCCCAGCAACTGCTGGGCGATCTCATAGGCCAGGACCCCACCGAAGGACCAGCCGGCCAGGCGATACGGCCCCTGTGGCTGGGCCTTGCGCATCACGTCAAGCAAGCGTGTGGCCAGGCATTCCAGGGTGCGCAACTGCGGCTCGCCGACCGCCACGCCGGGCAGGCCGTAGATCGGGAAATCGCCGTCCAGGTGCTGGCCCAGGGCCGGGAAATACACGTCCAGCCCGGTGAACTCATGGACCAGGAACAGCGCCGGGCCACTGCCGCCGGTGCGCACCGGGATCAGCTCGGTGGAGCGCGGCGCGGCCGTGCGCTCGCTCAACAGGCGCGCCATGGCCGCCACCGTGGCGTGCTGGAACAGCTCCGCCAGGGTCACGTCGAACGCCGCCTGTTGCAGGCGGTTGAGCAACTGGATGGCCGAGAGCGAATGCCCGCCCTGTTCGAAGAAGTGGTCGTGGCGCCCTACTTGCTCGAGCTTCAGCACCGCCGCCCAATGCCCGGCCAGGGCCTGCTCCAGCGCGCCCTGGGGCGCGGCATAGGCCTGGGCGAGCTGGGCCGCGCTGCCGGGCGCCGGCAGCGCACGGCGGTCCAGCTTGCCGTTGCGGGTCAGGGGCAAGGCCTGCAAGTGCACATAGGCCAGGGGCACCATGTAGTCCGGCAACTGCTGTTGCAGGTGGCTGCGCAGTTGCTCCGCGTCCGGCGCCGGGGTGTGCTCGTGCAGGGTGTAGTAGGCCACCAGGCGCTTGTCCCCGGGGCTGTCTTCACGCACCACGACCACGCCGTCCCGCAGGCCGGGGAAGCGGGCCAACTGCGCCTGGATTTCCCCGGGTTCGATGCGCAGGCCGCGGATCTTCACTTGCTCGTCATTGCGCCCGATGCATTCCAGAAGACCATTTTCCAGCCAGCGGCCCAGGTCGCCGGTGCGGTACATCATGGCCGGCGCAGCGGTGCCCTGGGTTTGCTGGTGAAACGGGTCGATGAGGAACTTCTGCGCCGACAGGTCCGGACGGTTGAGGTAGCCCAGGGCCACGCCATCACCCCCGATGTACAGCTCCCCCACCACCCCCACCGGCAGCGGCTGGCCCAGGGCATCGAGCACGTACACCCGGGTGTTGGACAGCGGCCGGCCAATGGGCACGCTGTCGGCATCCGCCGCCAGCTCACCGGGCTCATGGGTCACGGCAAAGGTGGTGGTCTCGGTGGGCCCGTAGCCGTTGACCAGGCGCAAGTGCGGCAGCTCGGCCTGGATCCGCCGGAAGGCCGTGGCATCCGCCCGTTCGCCGCCACAGAGCAGCATGCGCAGCCCCTTGAAGGCCTGGGGAATCAGTTGCACGTACTGGTTGAACAGGCTGGTGGTGAGGAACAGCAGGCTGACCCCGGTGCGTTCCAGCAGCGAGCCGAAGGCGTGCGGGTCCAGCAATGTCGCGTGGTCCACCACCACGACCCGGCCACCGTTGAGCAGCGGCCCCCAGACCTCCAGGGTGCTGGCGTCGAAGGCCGGGTTGGAGGCGAAGGCCACCCGGTCCTCGGGGTTGAAATCGGCATAGCCGTTGTTGATCACCAGCCGGGTGATGGCCCGGTGCGGCACCCGCACGCCCTTGGGCGCTCCAGTGGAACCGGAGGTGTACATGACGTAGGCCACCGCCTCGGACGACAACGCCAGGTTCGGGTTGTGCCCGGCCAGCCGGTCGAAGCGCAGGCGGTCCAGGTCGACCCGTTGCACCGCGGCTTCCAGCACCCGCTCGCTGTGGCTGAGCAGCACCGGCGCCCCGCTGTCGGCCAGCATGAACCCCAGGCGCTCGGCCGGGGCGTTGACGTCCAGCGGTACATAGGCGGCGCCGCACTTGCTCACCGCCAGTTGGCTCACCAGCAGGTCCAGGGAGCGCGGCAGCAGCAGCGCCACATGATCCCCGGGCTGCACCCCCAGTTGCAGCAGATGCTGGGCCAGTTGGTTGGCCCGGGTGTTGAGCTGGATGTAGCTGAGCTGTTCGGCGCCCTGCACCGCTGCCACCTGCTGCGGCCGGGCCAGCACCTGCTCCTCGAAACACTGGTGCAGGACCTGCTCGCGCGGGTAGTCGCGCACCGTGTCGTTGAAGCCCTCCAGTATCTGCCGGCGCTCGGCCTGCGGCAGCACCGGCACCTGGCCGATGGCCTGTTCCGGTTGCTGTTCCAGGGCCAGCAGCAGCTGTTCCAGGGTGCCGTGCAGGTAGTCGCAGATGCGCCGGGCATCGATCCCGGCGGCCACGGCGGTGAGCATGAAGCCGTCCCCCAGGTCGTCGATGCTCAGGGTCAGCGGGTAGTTGCTGCGCTCCTGGGCATTGAGCAACTGCATGCCCTCCCAGGCACTGTCGGCCTGCCCCGCCTGGTTTGCCGCCGGGGCACTGTGGCGGTAGTTGAGCAGGCTGCTGAACAACGGTGTACCCGGCTCCACCCCACTGCAACGCTGGACCAGGGCCAGCGGCGCCTGTTCGTGGCCAAGCAGCTGCGCCAGCCGCTCATGGGTGGCCAGCAGGGCCTCGCGCACCGGCAACTCGCCCAGATCGACCCGCAGCGGCAAGGTGTTGATGAACACTCCCAGGGCCCGTTCGGCGCCCTCGCCGCCCTGCATCCGCCCCAGCAGCACGGTGCCGAACACCACCTGCTGCTGCCCCGCCAGGCTGCCCAGCACCCGGCCCCAGGCCAGGTGCATCAGGCTTGCGGCACTGACCCCCAGTTGCCGCGCCTGCAAGCGCAGGCGCCGGCTCAGCAGGCGGTCCAGGGGCTGGCGCGCTTCGCTGAGTTCGGCGCTGCCTCCCGGTACCTCCTGCAGGCCCAGCGGCAGGGTCGGCTGGTCGATATCGCCGAGCATCTGGCGGAAGAACGCCTCATGCTCGGCCTCGCCGATGCCCAGGCGTGCCTGGGCCACGTAGTTGCGGTACGGCACCGCTTCCCCCAGGCGCTGCTGCTGGCCCAGGAGGAAGGCTTGCAGTTCGTGCTGCAGCACCTCCAGGGCCACGTGGTCCATCACCAGGTGATGGAACAGCAGCAGGGCCACCACTCGCTGGTTCACCGGGTCGGCGGCATGCACCAGGCGCAGCAGCGGCGCCTGGGCGATGTCCAGGCGGTAGCGACGGCTGTCGAAGCGCGCCTGCAACTGGCCCAGCACCTCGCCGTCGCCAGGCTCCAGGGCGATCTCTTCGCAGCACAGCGGCGCCTGGCGCCAGACCACTTGCAGCGGCTGCTCCAGGCCTTCCCAGAGCACCGCGCTGCGCAGGATGTCATTGCGTTCGATCACCCCCTGCAAGGCCTGGGCGAAGGCCTGCAGGCGCTCGGTGCTGGCAAAGGCGAACTGCGCCTGCAACACGTAGGGGTCACCCGCTCCAGCCGCCAGATGGTGGAACAGGATGCCGGCCTGCAACGGCGCCAGCGGGTAGATGTCCTGCACATTGGCGGTACCGCCGGGCACCGTGGCCACCACCCGGTCGATGGCGGCCTGGTCCAGTGCCAGCAGCGGCAGCAGGTCCGGGGTGATGCGCGGGCAGTCGCGGTAGATCAGGTTGGCCGGTACCTGCACCTCGCGACCGCGGCCCACGGCAGCGGCCAGGGCCGCCAGGGTCGGCTGGCCGAACAGCACCCGCACATCCGCCGAGAGCCCGGCCCGGCGCATGCGGCCGATCAGGCTCACCGCCAGCAGCGAATGGCCGCCCAGCTCGAAGAAGTGGTCGTGGCGCCCCACCCGCTCGACCTTGAGCAGTTCGGCCCAGAGTTGCGCCAGGAGGATCTCGGTGTCGCCCACCGGGGCCTCGTACTCGCGCACCTGGGCCGCCTCCAGCCCCGGGGCCGGCAGGGCCTTGCGTTCCAGCTTGCCATTAGGGCTCAGGGGCAGCGCCGCCAGGTGCACGAACAGCGCCGGCACCATGAACTCCGGCAGGTGTTCCAGCAGCGCCCGGCGCAGTTGTTCCACCGCCAGGGCCGGCTGCCCGGCAACGGTGGTGTAGTAGGCCACCAGGCGCTGGTCGCCCGGCACATCTTCCCGGGCCAGCACCACCGCTACCTTGACCCCTTCGAGCTGGGTCAGGCGCGCCTGGATTTCCCCCAGCTCGATGCGCAGGCCACGGATCTTCACCTGGTCGTCGTTGCGCCCCAGGTACTCGATAGTGCCGTCGGCCAGGTAGCGGGCCAGGTCGCCGGTGCGGTACAGGCGCGCGCCCGGTTCCTGGCTGAACGGGTCCTTGAGGAAGCGTTCGGCGCTCAGTTGTTCGCGGTTCAGGTAACCCCGGGCCACCTGCACCCCACCGATGTACAGCTCGCCCACCACGCCCCGGGGCACCGGCTGCATCTGCCCGTCCAGCAGATAGATGCGGGTATTGGCGATGGGTTTGCCGATGGGGGTGTTGTCCGGGGTCTGTGCCAGCGGGCCGGCGCAATCCCAGGCGGTGACGTCCACCGCCGCTTCCGTGGGGCCGTAGAGGTTGTGCAGCGCCACCTGCGGCAACTGCTGCTTGAAGCGCCGCACCAGGCTGCCCGGCAGCGCCTCGCCGCTGCACATCACCTGGCGCAGGCCGGCGCATTCGCGGGTGTCGCCATAGGCCAGGAATACATCGAGCATCGAGGGCACGAAGTGCAAGGTGCTGATGCGTTCATCACGGATCACCTGGCGCAGGTAAGCCGGGTCCTTGTGCCCATCGGGGCGCGCCATCACCAGCCGTGCGCCGGTGAACAACGGCCAGAAGAACTCCCAGACCGAGACGTCGAAACTGAACGGGGTCTTCTGCAATACCGCGTCCTCGGCAGTGAGACGGTACTGCTCCTGCATCCACAGCAGGCGGTTGACCACCGCCCGGTGCTCGTTCATCGCGCCCTTGGGCCGGCCGGTGGAACCGGAGGTGTAGATCACATAGGCCAGGTGGCTCGGGGTCAGGCCGTTGAGCCGCGGGTTGACCCGGGGCTGGCGGTGCCATTGCGGCTGGTCGAGATCCACCAGGGGCAGCGCCAGGTTGCCCAGCAGCGGCCGGGTCGCGCTATCGGCCAGCAGCGCCTGGGGCGCGCTGTCGTCGAGCATGTAGGCTATGCGTTCGGCGGGGTAGCCCGGGTCGATGGGCACGTAGGCGCCGCCGGCCTTGAGGATGCCCAGCAGGCCCACCACCATGGGCAGCCCGCGCTCGACGCAGATCGCCACCCGGCTGTCGGGGCCGACGCCCAGGTGCAGCAGGTGCCCGGCCAGCTGGTTGGCCTGCTGGTTGAGCTCGCGGTAGCTCAACTGCTGCTCGCCGGCCTGCACGGCGATGGCCTCGGGGCTGCGCAGTACCTGGGTCTCGAACAGCCCGTGCAGGGTCTGTTCCAGGGGGTAGTCGCGGGCGGTGGCATTGAAGCCGTGCAGCAGCTGTTCGCGCTCGGCGGCATCCAGCAGCGGCACCTGTGCCAGCAGCATCTGTTCATCGGCCACCATGGCCTGCAGCACCCGCTGCAGGTAGCCGGCATACCGCAGCATGGTGGTTTCATCGAACAGCGCCGTGGCGTATTCCAGGCTGCCTTCGATGCGGTCCTGCACCTCCCCCAGGCTCAGGGACAGGTCGAACTTGGCGAAGTGGCTGGCCTCGTGGATGCCCTCCAGTTGCAGGTCCCCCAGCTCCAGCTGCGGGCCGTCGCCGTTCTGCCAGGTGAACAGGGTCTGGAACAGCGGGCTGTGGGACAGGCTACGCAACGGCCGCAGGATCTCCACCACCTGCTCGAACGGCAGGTGCTGATGAGCCTGGGCCTCCAGGGTGCGGGCGCGGACCTGGGCCAGCAGCGCCTGGACCCGGGGCGCCGCCTCCAGGTCCAGGCGCAGGGCCAGGGTGTTGACGAACAGCCCGATCAACCCTTCCACCTCGGCGCGCATGCGGTTGGCCACCGGGGTGCCGATCACCACCTCGGACTGCCCCGAGAGCCGCCCCAGCAGCAGCGCCCAGGCGCCCATCAGGGTCATGTACAAGGTGGTGCCATGGCGCTGGCTCAGGGCGCGCAGGCCGGCGGTCAATTGCGCATCCAGGCGCACCTCGACGCTGCTGCCGGCGTAGTCCTGCTGGGCCGGCCGTGGCCGGTCGGTGGGCAGCATGAGCAACGGCGGCGCCCCCTCCAGGGCCTGGCGCCAGTACTGCGCCTGCTGCTCCAGCACCGCGCCACTGAGCCAGTGCCGCTGCCAGTGGGCAAAGTCGCTGTACTGCACCGCCAGCGGCGCCAGGGGGTCGGGCAGGCCACGACTGAAGGCCTGGTACAGCGCCACCAGTTCCCGGGTCAGCACGCCCATGGACCAGCCATCGCTGACGATATGGTGCAGGGTCAGCAACAGCACATGGTGGTCGTCCGCCAGGCTGACCAGGCGCCCGCGGATCAGCGGCCCGCGTTGCAGGTCGAACGGCGCCGAGGCCTCGCCCTGCACCAGGGCCTGCAAGGCGTCGCTGGCCTGGGGGTGGCCCCGCAGGTTTTCCAGCAGCAGCTCCAGCCCGGATTCGGCCGGGGCGATCAGCACCTGGGCTTCGTCACCGTACTGGGCAAAGCGGCTGCGCAGGGTTTCATGGCGCGCGACGATGCGCTCCAGGGCCTGCTGCAGGGCCGCGCCGTCCAGTGGCCCGCGCAGGCGCAGGCCGATGGGAATGTTGTAGGCGGTGTTGGCCCCTTCCATCTGTGCCAGGAACCACAGGCGCTGCTGGGCGAAGGACAGCGCCAGCGGCTGGTTGCGCGGCGCCGGCAGCAGGTCCGGCAGGCTGCTGCGCTCGGCCCGGGCCAGGGCCGCGGCCACGGCGCACAGTTCGGCATTGGCGAACAGCTCGCCCAGGGCCAGCTCCACCCCCAGGCGCTGCCGCACCTGGGACAGCATGCGCATGGCCAGCAGCGAATGGCCGCCCAGTTCGAAGAAGTGATCGTGGCGCCCTACCCGCTCGACCTGCAGCAGCTCGCTCCAGATCTGCGCCAGGGCGATCTCGCTGTCGCCCTCGGGGGCCACATAGTCCCGGCTCAGCAGCGCCTCCAGCGGCGGTTGCGGCAACGCCCGGCGGTCGAGCTTGCCGTTGGCGGTCAGGGGCAAGGCAGCGAGGTGCACATAGGCCGCCGGCACCATGTACTCCGGCAGTTGCTCCAGCAGGCGCCTGCGCAGCTCGGCCGGGCTCGGCTCGGCGCCGGGGGTTGCACTGAAATAGGCCACCAGCCGGGTCTGCCCCGGCTGGTCTTCCCGGGCCAGCAGCACCGCCTCGCGGATGCCCGGAAGGCGGTTGAGGCAGGTCTCGATCTCCCCCAGCTCGATGCGCACGCCACGCACCTTCACCTGGTCGTCGTTGCGCCCCAGGTAGTCGATGCGCCCGTCCGCCCGCCAGCGCGCCAGGTCGCCGCTGCGGTACATGCGTGCGCCCGGCACGGTGCTGAAGGGGTCTTCAAGAAAGCGTTCGGCCGTCAGCTCCGGGCGGTTGAGGTAACCCCGGGCCACCCCGGCGCCGCCCACATACAGCTCACCGGCGACGCCGATGGGCACCGGCCGCTGCTGCGGGTCCAGCAGGTAGATCCGTGCATTGGCGATGGGCCGGCCGATGTCCAGGGGCCCGCCGGCCAGCAGCCGCCCGGAGCTGGCCACCACCGTGGTTTCGGTGGGGCCGTAGTTGTTGACCACGGCAAAACTCGGCTCCTGGCTGAACTGGCGCAGGCGGTCGCCGCCGATCAGCAGGGTGCGCAAGGTCGGGTGGCCTAGGCCCTGGCTGAAGGCGTATTCGGCCACCGGGGTCGGCAAAAAGCTCAGGTCCAGGGGCTGGGCCTGCCACCAGTGCAGCAGTTGGTCGAGGTCCTGGTGGCCGATACCGGCCGGCGGCAGGTGCAGGGTGGCGCCGCCGCAGAGCGTCGGCCAGAGCTCCCAGGCCATGGCGTCGAAGCCGAAACCGGCGACGCTGGAGGCATGTCGCCCCGGCCCCAGGTCGAAGGCCTGGCAATGCCAGTCCAGCAGGTTTTCCAGGCTGGCATGCTCCACCATCACGCCCTTGGGCAGGCCGGTGGAACCGGAGGTGTAGATCACATAGGCCAGGTGCGCGCAGCTCATGCCCGGCACCTGAAGGTTGCCCTCGGGGCGGGCCTGCCACTCGGGCTGGTCGAGGTCCACCCGAACCATGGCCGGTTGGCCCACCAGGGCCCGGGTGCTGCCCTGCACCAGCAGCGCCAGCGGCGCGCTGTCCTGCAGCAGGTAGGCGATGCGTTCCGCGGGGTGACCCGGGTCGATGGGCACATAGGCGCCACCGGCCTTGAGAATCCCCAGCAGGCCGATCACCATCCCCGGCCCGCGCTCGACGCAGATCGCCACCCGCTGATCCGGGCCCACCCCCAGCTCCCGCAAGTGCCAGGCCAGTTGGTTGGCCCGGGCATTCAACTGGCCATAGCTCAGGCGCTGCGCGCCCACCTGCAGGGCCGTGGCCTCGGGCTGCCGAGCGGCAAAGGCCTCGAAGCGCTGGGCCAGGGTCCGGCCCCGTGGGTAGTCCACGGCGCTGGCGTTGAAATCCTCCAGCAGTTGCCGGCGCTCGGTCTCATCCAGCCACTGCACCTGGGCCAGGCATTGCTGATCGTCGGCCACCATGGCCCGCAGCACCTGCACCAGGTAGGCGGCATAGCGCTGCACCGTGGCCTCATCGAACAGCGCGGTGGCGTAGTCCAGGGTTCCGCGGATCTGCCCCTGGCTTTCTCCCAGGCTCAGGGTCAGGTCGAACTTGGCCACCGCGCTGGCCCCGGCCACACCTTCGAGTTTCAGGTCCCCCAGTTGCAGGTCCTGGGCGAAGTTGTCGACCCAGGTCAGCACCACCTGGAACAGCGGGCTGTGGGACAGGCTGCGCTGGGGCCGGACGATTTCCACCACCTGCTCGAACGGCAGGTCCTGGTGCCCCTGGGCCTCCAGGCTGCGGGCGCGGACCTGGGCCAGCAGCCCGCTCACGCTCTGCCCCGGGTCCAGGTCCAGGCGCAGGGCCAGGGTGTTGACGAAGAGCCCGATCAGCCCTTCCACCTCGGCGCGCATGCGGTTGGCCACCGGGCTGCCGATCAGCAGATCGTCCTGCCCCGAAAGGCGGCTCAGCAGCAGCCCCCAGCCGGCCAGCAGGGTCATGTAGAGGGTGCAGCCATGGCGCTGGCTCAGGGCCTTGAGCTGGTCGCTCAGGGCCCGGTCCAGCAGCAGCTCGATGCTGCCACCGCTGAAATCCTGCTGCTGCGGCCGCGGCCGGTCGGTGGGCAGCATCAGCAGGCTGGGCGCGCCGGCCAGGGCCTGGCGCCAGTAGTCGCTCTGCTGCTGCAGCACCTCGCCGCTGAGCCAGCGCCGTTGCCACAGGGCAAAGTCGCTGTACTGCACCGCCAGCGGCGCCAAGGGATCGGGCCGGCCCTGGCTGAAGGCCTCGTACAGGGCCACCAGCTCCCGGGTCAGCACGCCCATGGACCAACCATCGGCAACGATGTGGTGCAGGGTCAGGAGCAGCACATGGTGATCGTCCGCCAGGGCCAGCAGGCGCGCGCGGATCACCGGCCCCTGCTCCAGGTCGAAGGCCTGGGCGGCTTCGGCACGCACCCGTCCGGCCAGGATCAGCGGCGCCTGGCGCAGGTCTTCCTCGTGCAGTTCCAGAGCGCTGTCCAGGGGCCCAATCAGCACCTGGGGCTGGTCCTCTACGCGCACGAAACGGCTGCGCAAGGTGGCGTGGCGGCTGACGATGGCCTGCAGCGCCTGGCGCAGCGCCGAGCGATCGAGCTGCCCGCGCAGGCCCAGGCCGATGGGAATGTTGTAGGCGCTGGCGGCACCGTCCATCTGCGCCAGGAACCACAGGCGCTGCTGGGCGAAGGACAGCGGCAGGTCGTGATCCTGCACCGCCGGGAAGATCTCCGGCAGATGGCTGCGCCCGGCACGCTCCAGCACCGCGGCCACCGCGCTCAGCTCGGCATTGGCGAACAGCTCGCCCAGGGCCAGTTCCACCCCCAGGCGCTGGCGTACCTGGGACACCATGCGCATGGCCAGCAGCGAATGGCCGCCCAGCTCGAAAAAGTGATCCTGGCGCCCGACCCGCGGCAGGTGCAGCACCTCCTGCCAGATCGCGGCCAGGGTGGTTTCGGTGGCGCCTTGCGGGGCCTGGTATTCACGGCCAAACAGCGCCGCCTGATCCGGCGCCGGCAGGGCCTTGCGGTCGAGCTTGCCGTTGGCGGTCAGGGGCAAGGCGTCGAGCCGTACATAAGCCACCGGCACCATGTAGTCAGGCAACTGCGCCAGCAGGTGGGCGCGCAACTGCGCCACGTCCAGGGCGACGTCCTGCTGCTGGGTGAAATAGGCCACCAGCCGCGGGTTGCCCGGCTGATCCTCGCGGGCCAGCAGCACGGCTTCCTGGATACCGGGGAACTGGCAGAGGCGGGTCTCGATTTCCCCCAGCTCGATGCGCACGCCGCGGATCTTCACCTGATCGTCGTTGCGCCCCAGGTAGTCGATGCGCCCGTCCGCCAGCCAGCGCGCCAGGTCGCCGCTGCGGTACATGCGCGCCCCAGGCTGGTCGCTGAAGGGATCGTCGAGAAAGCGTTCGGCGGTCAATTGCGGGCGGTTGAGGTACCCCCGGGCCACCCCGGCGCCGCCCACATACAGCTCACCGGCGACGCCGATGGGCACCGGGCGCTGCTGGGAATCCAGCAGGTAAATGCGCGCGTTGGCCACCGGCCGGCCGATGTCCAGCTCGCCACCGGCGTGGATCGGCCCGGAACTGGCCACCACCGTGGCTTCGGTGGGGCCGTAGTTGTTGATCAGGGCAAAGCCCTGGTCGTGGCTGAACTGGCGCAGGCGGTCGCCGCCGATCAGCAGGGTGCGCAGGCTCGGGTGGCCCTGCTCCTGGCTGAAGGCGTACTCGGCCACCGGGGTCGGCAGGAAGCTCACGTCCAGGGGCTGGGCACGCCACCAGGCGAGCAACGCATCCAGGTCCTCGCTGCCGTCCTGGGCCGGTGCCAGGTGCAGGGTCGCGCCCACACACAGCGCCGGCCAGACCTCCCAGGCCATGGCATCGAAACCGAAGCCGGCCAGGCACGAGGCCTGGCTGCCGGCACGCAGGTCGAAGGCCTGGCAGTGCCAGTCCACCAGGTTGCCCAGGGTCCGGTGCTCCACCATCACCCCCTTGGGCAGGCCGGTGGAGCCGGAGGTGTAGATCACATAGGCCAGGTTGGCCGCGCTCAGCCCCGGTACCTGGGTATTGTCCGCCGTCTGATCGAGCCACAACCGCTGGTTGAGTTCGATCACCGGCACCGCCAGGGCCGGCAGGCGCCCCAGCAGCTCGGCCTGGGTCAGCACCGCCCGCGGGCCGCAGTCCTGGAGCAGGTAGTTCAGACGCTCGGCCGGGTGGGCCGGGTCGATGGGCACATAGCAGGCCCCGGCCTTGAGAATCGCCAATAGGCCCACCACCGTTTCCAGGCTGCGCCGGGCAACGATGGCCACCCGGTCATCGGGCTGCACCCCCAGCCCGCGCAGTTGCCGAGCCAGGACATTGGCCTGTCGGTTGAGCTCGGCATAGCTCAGCGAGCGGCCCTGGTAGCAGGCCGCCAGGGCGTCTGGGGTGCGCTGCGCCTGGGCCTCGATGCGGCCATGGATAGCCTGCCCCCGGGGTAGTCCACCGCGCTGCGGTTGAAGCCTTCCAGCACCTGCTCGCGCTCCGCCACCGGCAGGATCGGCAACTGCTCCAGGGCCAGTTGCGGCGTCTGCTCCAGGGCCTGGGCCAGGTTCTCCAGGGTACACAGCAGGTAGCCGAGGATGCGCCGCGGGTCGACCTGGGTGCTGGCCAGCAGGGTCAGGCTGAAATCCTGCCCGAGGTCGTCGACGCTCAGGGTCAGGGGGTAGTTGGTGCGCTCCTCGGAGCTCAGGGTGCTGATCCCGGCCCAGGCGGCCTGGGCCGCGGCACTGGCCCCGGCAGCACTGTGCCGGTAGTTGAGCAAGGCGCTGAACAGCGGGGTCGGTGCGCTCACGCCGCTGCAACGCTGGGCCAGGGCCAGGGCCGCGTGTTCGTGGCGCAGCAAGGTGGTGAGCCGGGCGTGGGTGGCCTTGAGGGCCTCGCCCAGGCCCTGGCGGTCCACATCCAGGCGAAACGGCAAGGTGTTGATGAAGATCCCCAGGGCCCGCTCGGTGGCTTCGGCGCCTTGCAGGCGGCCCATCAGCACAGTGCCGAACACCACCTTGTGCTTGCCCGCCAGGGTGCCCAGCACCCGGCCCCAGGCCAGGTGGAACAGGCTGGCCGCGCTGACCCCGGCCAGCCGGGCCCGGGTCCGCAGGCGCTGGCTCAACTCGGTTGGCAGGGCCTGGGTGCATTCCTCGATGGCCCGGCCATCGCCCTGCACATCCTGCAGGCCGTAAGGCAGGGTCGGCTCGTCGATATCGCCGAGCATCTGGCGGAAGAACGCTTCGTGCTCCTGTTCGCTGATACCCAGCCGCGCCTGGGCCACGTAGTTGCGAAACGGCATGGCCGGCCCCAGGCGCTCGGCCTGCCCGGTGAGGAAGGCCTGCATCTCGTGGCGCACCACATCCAGGGCGCTGTGGTCCAGGGCCATGTGGTGGAACAGCAGCATGGCGACGATGCGCTGCCCGGCTTCATCCCGGGCATGCACCAGGCGCAGCAGCGGCGCCTGGCTGACGTCCAGGCGATAGTGGCGGGCGTCGAAACGCGCATGCAACTGGGCCAGAACCTCACCGGCCGCAGGGTCGGTCTCGACCTCTTGCAGCTCCAGCCCGGCCTCGCGCCAGACCACCTGCATCGGCTGCTCCAGGCCATCCCAGAGCACCGCGGTGCGCAGGATGTCGTGCCGCGCAATGACCCCGCGCAGGGCCTCGGCAAAGGCTTCCAGACGTTCCTCGCTGGCGAAGGCGAACTGCGCCTGCATCACATAGGGGTCGCCCTGCTGCGCACTGACGTGGTGGTAGAGAATGCCCTCCTGCAGGGGCGCCAGGGGGTAGATGTCCTGCACGTTGGCGACCCCGCCCGGGACGCTGGCGACAATGCGCTCGATGGCCTCCTGGTCGAGGTTGGCCAGGGGCAGCATCGCCGGGGTGATGCGGCTGATGCCCGGGGTGATGCCATTGGCCGGCACCTGCACCTGCCCGGCCTTGCTCGGCGAATACTGGCCGGCGCGGATCAGCTCGATCAGCTCCGGCTTGTGCTCGCGCAAGCGGGCCAGCAGCTGCGGTTCGCTCAGGGCCTGCTTGTTGCCCTGGACCACCAGCTGGTCGTCCTTGAGCACCAGTTGCACATCCTTTTCCTTCAGTGTCGCCAACAGTTCGATCACGCTCACAGGACGATCTCCATTCGTTCGGTCATGGCCGCGTAGGCCGCCAGGGTCGGCTGTTCGAATAACGCCCGGACATCGGCTTCCATGCCTAGCTCACGCATGCGGCTGATCAGGCTGACCGCCAGCAGTGAGTGCCCACCCAGTTCAAAGAAATGATCGTGACGCCCCACCCGCTCGACATTGAGCAGTTCGGCCCACAGCCGCGCCAGGGCGATTTCGGTGTCGCCCACCGGGGCCTCGTACTCGCGCACCTGGGCCGCCTCCAGCCCCGGGGCCGGCAGTTCCTTGCGCGCCAGCTTGCCGTTGGCGCTCAGGGGCAGCGCCGCCAGGTGCACGAACAGCGCCGGCACCATGAACTCCGGCAGGTGCTGCAGCAGTTGCGTGCGCAGGTGCTCGACGGGCAGGCGCCGGGCGCTGTCGTGGGTGGTGTAGTAGGCCACCAGGCGCTGGTCGCCGGGCACATCCTCGCGGGCCAGTACCACCGCCTCCTTGACCTCCTCCAGCTGGGTCAGGCGCGCCTGGATCTCCCCCAGTTCGATGCGCAGGCCGCGGATCTTCACCTGGTCGTCGTTGCGCCCCAGGTACTCGATAGTGCCGTCGGCCTGATAGCGCCCGAGGTCGCCGGTGCGGTACAGGCGCGCCCCCGGTTCCTGGCTGAACGGGTCCTTGAGGAAACGTTCGGCGCTCAACTGCTCGCGGTTCAGGTAACCCCGGGCCACCTGCACCCCGCCGATGTACAGCTCGCCCACCACCCCCAGGGGCACCGGCTGCATCTGCGCGTCCAGCAGGTAGATGCAGGTATTGGCGATGGGCTTGCCGATGGGCGTGTGGTCCGGGGTATCGGCCAGCGGGCCGCTGCAATCCCAGGCAGTGACGTCCACTGCGGCCTCCGTGGGGCCGTAGAGGTTGTGCAATGCCACCTGTGGCAGTTGCTGCTTGAAGCGCCGCACCAGGCTGCCCGGCAGTGCCTCGCCGCTGCACATCACCTGGCGCAGGCTCAGGTCCTCGGCGCCCTCGCCCTGGGCCAGGAACACATCGAGCATCGAGGGCACGAAGTGCAAGGTGCTGATGCCCTGCTCGCGGATCACCTGGCGCAGGTAGGCCGGGTCCTTGTGCCCGTCGGGGCGCGCCATCACCAGGCGCGCGCCGGTGAACAGCGGCCAGAAGAACTCCCAGACCGAGACGTCGAAACTGAACGGGGTCTTCTGCAACACCGCGTCCTCGGTGCCAAGGCGGTACTGCGCCTGCATCCACAACAGGCGGTTGACCACGGCCCGGTGCTCGTTCATCGCGCCCTTGGGCTGGCCGGTGGAACCGGAGGTATAGATCACATAGGCCAGGTGCCCCGGGGTCAGCCCCTCTACTTGCGGGTTGCCCGGCGCCGGCCCGCTCCAGGCCAACTGGTCGAGGTCCACCAGGGGCCGCGCCAGTTCGCCGAGCAATGCCCGGGTCGCGCCCTGGGCCAGCACCGCCAGGGGCGCGCTGTCGTCGAGCATGTAGGCGATGCGTTCGGCGGGGTAGCCCGGGTCGATGGGCACATAGGCGCCGCCGGCCTTGAGGATCGCCAGCAGGCCGACCACCATTTCCAGCCCGCGCTCGACACAGATCGCCACCCGGCTGTCGGGGCCGACGCCCAGTTGCAGCAGGTGCCCTGCCAGCTGGTTGGCGCGCCGGTTGAGTTCGCCGTAGCTCAGCTGCTGCTCGCCGGCCTGCACCGCAGTGGCCTCGGGGCTGCGCCGCACCTGGGCCTCGAACAGCCCGTGCAGGGTCTGCTCCAGGGGGTAATCCACGGCCGTGGCGTTGAACCCTTGCAGCAGGTGCTGACGCTCCTGCGGCGGCAGGATCGGCACCTCGCGCAGGGGCCGCTGCGGCGCCGTCTCCAGGTTCTCCACCAGGGCCAGCAGGGCCTGCTGCATGTAGCCGCAGATACGCTCGGCACCGATCCGCGCCAGGGTCATGGCGGTGAGACGGAACCCCTGGCCCAGGTCGTCGACGTTGAGGCTCAGGGGGTAGTTGGTGCGCTCCTCGCTGTGCAGGGTCTCGATGCCCTGCCAGGCCTGTTGCACGGCCTGGCTCGGCACCCCGTCGCTGCCGTGGCGGTAGTTGAGCATGGCACTGAACAGCGGCAGCGGCGCGGCCACCCCGCTGCAACGCTGGGCCAGGGCCAGGGAGGCGTGTTCATGACCCAGCAGGGCACTGAGCCGGGCGTGGGTGTCCTTGACCGCGGCACGGCTGCCACGCGCATCCAGGTCGACCCGCAGCGGCAAGGTGTTGATGAACATGCCCAGGGCCCGGTCGGCGCCCTGCCCGGCGCTCAGGCGCCCCAGCAGCACGGTGCCGAACACCACCCGGTCCTGGCCCGAGGTGACGCTCAGGACCCGGGCCCAGGCCAGGTGGAACAGGCTCGCCGCACTCACCCCCAGCAACCGGGCCTGGGTCCGCAGGCGCGCACTCAGTGACGGTTCCAGGGCCTGCTGGCGCTCTTCGATGGCATCGCCATCGCCCTGCACGTCCTGCAGGCCGAACGGCAGGGTCGGCTCATCGATATCGCCGAGCATCTCGCGAAAGAATGCCTCGTGCTCTTCACGGCTCACACCCAGGCGCGCCTGGGCCACGTAGTTGCGATAGGGAATCGCCGTGCCCGCGGGCGACTGCCCCAGCAGGCAGGCCTGGATTTCCTCGCGCACCACCTCCAGGGCGGTGTGGTCCAGGGCCATGTGATGGAACAGCAGGATGGCGACGATGCGCTGGCGGGCCGGGTCCTGGGCATACACCAGGCGCATCAGCGGCGCCCGGGTCAGGTCCAGGCGCAGGTGCCGGGCATCGAAGCGCGCCTGCAGTTGCTCCAGGACCTCGCCCTGGGCGGGGTTCGCTTGCACCTCTTGCACCTGCACCCCTGCCTGGCGCCAGACCACTTGCAGCGGCTGCTTCAGGCCTTCCCAGAGCACCGCGGTGCGCAGGATGTCGTGGCGCTCGACCACCCGCTGCAGGGCTGCGGCGAAATCATCCAGGCGTTGCCGGCTGGCGAAGGCCAGCTGCGATTGCAGCAGGTAGGGGTCGCCCTGCCGGGCACTCAGGTGGTGATAGAGAATGCCCTCCTGCAACGGCGCCAGGGGGTAGATGTCCTGCATGTTGGCCACGCCGCCGGGCACGCTGGCCACCACTCGGTCGATGGCTTCCTGCTCCAGTTCCACCAGCGGCAGCAGGTCCGGGGTGATGCGCGGGCAATCCGCGGTGATCCGGTTGGCCGGGACCGCGACCTCGCGGCCACTGCCCACCGCAGCCGCCAGCGCAGCCAGGGTCGGCTGGCCGAACAGCACCCGCACGTCGGCGTCCAGGCCGATCTGGCGCATGCGTTCGATCAGGCTCACCGCCAGCAGCGAATGCCCGCCCAGTTCGAAGAAGTGATCATGGCGCCCCACCGCCTCCACCTGCAGCACCTCGCTCCAGATCCGCGCCAGGGCCTGTTCCACCTCGCCTTCGGGGGCCACGAATTCCCGGTTCAGCCAGGCCTCTTCCCCCGGCGGTGGCAGGGCCTTGCGGTCGAGCTTGCCGTTGGCGGTCAGGGGCATGGCCGGCAGGCGCACATAGGCCACCGGCAGCATGTAGTCCGGCAGCCGGCCTTGCAGGTGGTCGCGCAGGTCTTCGGCGGCGGCTTGCACGCCCTCGGTACGGGAAGTGAAATAGGCCAGCAGGCGCCCCTCGCGGACCAGCACCAGGGCTTCCTTGAGGGCCGGATGGGTGAGCAGCGCCGCCTCGATTTCCCCAGGTTCGATGCGCATGCCGCGCACCTTCACCTGGTCGTCGTTGCGCCCCAGGTAGTCGAGGTTGCCGTCGGCGCGCCAGCGGGCCAGGTCACCGGTGCGGTACATGCGTGCCTCGGGCTCGGCACTGAAGGGGTCGTTGAGAAAGCGCTCAGCGGTCATTTGCGGGCGGTTGAGGTAACCCCGGGCCACCCCGGCGCCGGCCACATACAGCTCGCCACTGACCCCCTGGGGCACCGGACGCTGCAGTTCGTCCAGCAGGTAGAGCCGCGCATTGGCCACGGGCCGGCCGATATGCAGGGCGCTACCGGCCTCGATCCGCCCGGAGCTGGCCACCACCGTGGCTTCGGTGGGGCCGTAGTTGTTGATCACTGCAAAACCCGGGTCGGCGGCGAACTGGCGCAGGCGGTCGCCACCGATCAGCAAGGTGTCCAGTGTGGGGTGGCCGAGCCCCTGGCTGAAGGCGTATTCGGCCACCGGGGTCGGCAGGAAGCTGACATCCAGGGGCTGGGCGCGCCACCAGTGCAGCAGCGCTTCGATATCCTGGCTGCCCACATCGGCGGGCGGCAGGTGCAGGGTCGCGCCGCTGCACAGGGTCGGCCAGACCTCCCAGGCCATGGCGTCGAAGCCCAGGCCGGCGACGCTGGAGCTGTGCCGCCCCGGGCCCAGGTCGAAACTCGCGCAGTGCCAGTGCACCAGGTTTTCCAGGCTCTGGTGCTCCACCATCACGCCCTTGGGCAGGCCAGTGGAACCGGAGGTGTAGATCACATAGGCCAGGTGCGCCGGGGTCAGGTGCGGCAGCAGCGGGTTGCCCAGCTCGGCCTCCTGCCAGGCAACCCCATCGAGATCGATCGACACCACCGCAAGGCTGCCCGGCAGCTCGCGGGTGGCGCTTTGTACCAGCACCGCCAGCGGCGCGCTGTCCTGCAGCAGGTAGGCGATGCGTTCGGCCGGCAGGCTCGGGTCGATGGGCACATAGGCCGCCCCGGCCTTGAGGACCGCCAGCATGCCCCGCAACAAGTGCGGCCCGCGTTGCAGGCACAGGGCCACGCGATCGTCTGGGTGCACGCCCAACTCCAGCAGTTGCCGGGCCAGCTGATTGGCCTGCTGGTTGAGCTGGCGGTAGCTCAGGCGCAACGGCCCCTGCACCAGCGCCACAGCGTCGGGAGCCTGTGCCGCTCGCGCCTCGAACAGCCCGTGCAGGGTCTGCCCGCGGGGGTAGTCGGCGGTGCTGGCATTGCAGCCCTCCAGCAGTTGCTCGCGCTCTTGTGGCGGCAGCACCGAGCACTGTTCGAGGGCCGCCTGCGGGTTGTGTTCCAGGGCCTGGGCCAGTTGCTCCAGGGCACTTTGCATATAAGCGCCGACACGCTGCGCACCGATTCCGGCCTGGGCCAGCAGCGCCAGGCTGAAGCCTTCGCCCAGGTCATCGACGCTGAGGCTCAGCGGGTAGTTGCTGCGCTCCTCGCCCCCCAGCAGTTCGACGCCCTGCCAGATATCCAGGCCGTCCGGCGCCGCCGTGTTCGGCACGCTGTGGCGGTAGTTGAGCAAGGTATTGAACAGCGGCGCGCCGGCCGCCACCGCGCTGCAGCGCTGGGCCAGGGCCAGGGAGGCGTGCTCATGGCCGAGCAAGGCGCTGAGCCGGGCGTGGGTGGCCTTGACCGCGGCACGCACGCTGCCCTGCACATCGACCCGCAGCGGCAGGGTATTGATGAACACCCCCAGGGCGCGGTCGGCGCCCGCGCCGCCCTGCATGCGGCCCATCAGCACGGTGCCGAACACCACCTGGCGACGGTTGGCCAACTGCCCCAGCACCAGGCCCCAGGCCAGGTGCATCAGGGCCGCGGCGCTCACCCCCAGGTGCCGCGCCTGTTGCCGCAGGCGCTGGCTCAGGGCCTCGGGCAGCACCAGCTCGGCCTCTTCGATACCCAGGCCGTCACCCTGTACATCCTCTACGCCGAAGGCCAGGGTCGGCTCGTCGATGTCCCCGAGCATGTCGCGAAAGAACGCCTCGTGTTCCGCCTGCCCGGCACCCAGGCGTGCCTGGGCCACATAGTTGCGGTACGGCACCGGTGTGCCCAGGTGCTGCGCGCGGTCGAACAGCAGGTCGCGCATTTCCTCGCCGATCACCTCCATGGCGGTGTGATCCAGGGCCAGGTGGTGGAACAGCAGGATCGCCGGCACCCGCTGCTGCCCGGGCTCTCGCGCATAGACCAGGCGGATCAGCGGCGCCTGGGCCAGGTCCAGGCGCCAGTGACGGGCGTCGAAGCGCTGCTGCAACTGCGCCAGCAGGTCGCCCTCGGCCGGGTCCAGGTGCTGTTCTTCGACCCGGAGCTCGGCATGGCGCCAGACCACTTGCAGCGGTTGCGGCAGGCCTTCCCAGAGCACCGCGGTGCGCAGGATGTCATGGCGCGTGATGACCTGCTGCAGGGCCCCGGCGAAACGCTGCAGGCGCTCCAGGCTGTCGAAGGCCAGGCGCGATTGCAGCAGGTAGGGGTCGCCCTGCCCGGTGCTCAGGTGGTGATAGAGAATGCCCTCCTGCAACGGCGCCAGGGGGTAGATGTCCTGCACATTGGCCACGCCGCCCGGCACGCTGGCCAGCACCCGGTCGATGGCCTCCTGGTCCAGTTCCACCAGGGGCAGCAGGTCCGGGGTGATGCGCGGGCAATCAGCGCTGATGAGGTTGGCCGGCACCTGCACTTCCCGGCCGCTGCCCACGGCATCGGCCAGGGCGGCTAGGGTCGGCTGGCTGAACAGCACCCGCACATCGGCGCTCAGGCCGATCTGGCGCATGCGCTCGATCAGGCTCACCGCCAGCAGCGAGTGCCCGCCCAGTTCGAAGAAGTGGTCGTGGCGCCCCACCTGCTCCACCTTGAGCAGCTCGCTCCAGATCCGCGCCAGGGCGATTTCCACCTCGCCCCGGGGGGCGACGAATTCACGGCTGAGCAAAGCCGACGGGGCCGGCGCCGGCAGCGCCTTGCGGTCCAGCTTGCCGTTGTTGGTCAGGGGCAAGGCCTGCAACTGCACGTAGGCCAGGGGCACCATGTAGTCCGGCAGTTGCTGCTGCAGGGCCGCGCGCAGGGCTTCGGCCGGCAGCGGCGCGGCGTCCGCCTGCAGGGTGTAGTAGGCCACCAGGCGCTTGTCCCCGGGCTCGTCTTCCCGGGCCAGGACCACGGTCTCCTTGACCCCGGCGCAGGCAGTGAGGCGCGCCTCGATTTCCCCCAGTTCGATGCGCAGGCCACGGATCTTTACCTGATCGTCGTTGCGCCCCAGGCATTCGAGCAGGCCGTTGCCCAGCCAGCGGCCAATGTCCCCGGTGCGGTACAGCAAGGCCTCGGGCTGTTCGCTGAAGGGGTCGCGGATAAATTTCTCGGCGTTGAGTTCGGGGCGGTTGAGATAACCCAGGGCCACGCCGTCGCCGCCGATCACGATCTCCCCCGGGGCACCGATGGGCAGCGGCCGCTGCTGGGCGTCCAGGACATACACCCGGGTGTTGCCGATCGGCCGGCCGATGGGCACGTGCTCGGCGTCATCGGCCAGGGCGGTGACTTCATGGGTGGTGGCGTAGGTGGTGGTTTCGGTGGGGCCGTAGCAGTGCACCAGGCGCAGCCGCGGCGCCAGCGCCAGCAGGCGGCGAAAGGCCGCCGGGTCGGCACGCTCGCCGCCGCAGAGGAGAATCCGCAGGCCCTTGAGGGCCTCGGGAATCAGTTGCACGTACTGGTTGAACAGCGCCGTGGTGACAAACAGCACCGTGGCCCCGGCCGTGCTCAGGGCCCGGCCGAAACGCGCAGGTTCCAGCAGGGTGTAGTGATCGATCACCAGCACCCGGCCGCCATTGAGCAAGGCGCCCCAGACATCCATGGTGCTGGCGTCGAAGGCCGGGTTGGAGGCGAACGCCACCCGGTCCTCGGGGTTGAAGTCGGCATAGCCGTTGTTGAGCACCAGGCGGCTGATGGCCCGGTGCGGCACCTGCACGCCCTTGGGCACGCCGGTGGAACCGGAGGTGTACATGATGTAGGCCACGGTCTCGGACGACTGCGCCAGGTCCGGGTTGTGCCCGGGCAATGGCGCCAGTTGCAGGCGGTCCAGGTCGACCCTTCTGGCCGGGCACGCAAGCACCTGGTCGCTGCGGCTGAGCAGCAGCACGCTGGCGCTGTCTTCCACCATGAAGGCCTGGCGCTGGGCCGGGGCGTTGATATCCAGGGGCACATAGGCCGCGGCGCATTTGCAGACGGCCAGTTGGCTCACCAGCAGGTCCAGGGAACGGGGCAGCAGGATCGCCACCCGGTCGCCGGGCTGCAGCCCGAGCTCCAGCAGGTGCCGGGCCAACTGGTTGGCCCGGGTATTGAGCTCGCCGTAGCTGAGCTGCGCCTGGCCTTCGACCGCCGCCACCCGCTGCGGGTGGGCCTGGGCCTGGGCCTCGAACAGCCGGTGCACGGTGTGCTGGCGCGGGTAGTCGCGGGTGCTGGCATTGAACTCCAGCAATACCTGGCGGCGCTCGGCCGCCGGCAGTACCGGGATGTCCTCCAGGGCCAGGGCCGGGGTCTGCTCCAAGGCCTGGGCGAGGTGTTCCAGCACGCACTGCAGGTAGCCACAGACCCGATCGCCGTCCACCTGCGCCACGGCCTGCACGGTCAGGCGCAGGCCGTGGGCGTCATCGTCGATATTCAGCGCCAGGGGGTAATTGCTGCGCTCCCGGGAGTCGAGCACGCGGATCCCCTCCCAGCTCGCCGGCCCCTGCTGCGCGGCGTCGGCAGCGCTGTGGCGGTAGTTGAGCAGGCTGTTGAACAGGGGCAGCGATGCCGGCACGCCGCTGCAGCGCTGGGCCAGGGCCAGGGAGGCGTGCTCGTGGCCCAGCAATCGGGCCAGCCGGGCATGGGTGGCACGCAAGGCCTCGGCCACGCCCTGTTCCCCGACACTGACCCGCAACGGCAAGGTGTTGATGAACATGCCCAGGGCCCGGTCGGCACCGGCGCCGCCCTGCATCCTTCCCAGCAGCACGGTGCCGAACACCACGTCATCGCGGCCCGCCAGTTGCCCCAGCACCCGGCCCCAGGCCAGGTGCAGCAGGCTGGCCAGGCTCACTCCCAGGTGCCGCGCCTGCTCTCGCAGGCGCCGGCACAGCGCCGGGTCGAGGCGCAGTTGACGCTCCCGGATGCCGCTGCCGTCGCGCTGCACGTCCTGCAGGCCGAAGGCCAGGGTCGGCTCGTCGATGTCCGCCAGCATCTCGCGGAAGAACGCCTGGTGCTGCTCCTCGCCATGGCCCAGGCGCGCCTGGGCCACATAGTTGCGGTACGGTGCCGGCGCCGGCAACTGCGCGGCGGCGCCCTGCAGCACCGCGCTGATCTCCTCCACCAACACCTCCAGGGAGCTGTGGTCCAGGGCCAGGTGGTGGAACAACAGCAGGCCCAGCCAACGCTGCTGCCCCGGGTCCGCGGCGCAGGCCAGTTGCAGCAGCGGCGCCCGGCTCAGGTCCAGGCGGTAGCGACGGGGGTCGAAACGCGCCTGCAGCTGCTCCAGCACCGGGCCCTGGGCCGGGTCCGTCTCGACCACCTGAATGTCCAGGGGCGCCTGGCGCCAGACGACCTGCACCGGCTGTTCCAGGCCTTCCCAGGCCATGCTGCTGCGCAGGATGTCGTGGCGCGCGATGACCTGCTGCAAGGCCAGAGTGAAGGTTTGCAGGGCGTCTTCGCCGGCAAATTCGAACTGCACCTGGAGCACATAGGGATCGCCCTCGGCGCTGCTCAGGTGGTGATAGAGGATCCCCGCCTGCAAGGGCGCCAGGGCATAGATGTCCTGGACGTTGGCGGCGCCGCCGGGCACCCGCGCCAGCAGCCGGTCGATGGCGGCCTGATCGAGGTCCGCCAGGGGCAGCAGGTCCGGGGTGATGTGGCGGCAATCGGCGGCGATGCGGTTGGCTGGCACCTGCACCTCGCGCTGCCCGCCCACGGTCGCCGCCAGCGCGGCCAGGGTCGGCTGGCCGAACAGCACCCGCACATCGGCGCACAGGTCCACCTGGCGCATGCGCTCCATCAGCTTGACCGCCAGCAGCGAGTGCCCGCCCAGCTCGAAGAAGTTGTCCTGGCGCCCGACCTGCGGCAAGCCCAGCAGCTCTTGCCAGATTGCCGCGATGGCCTGTTCCACCTCGCCCTGGGGCGCTGCATATTCACGCCGGGCCAGGGCCTGGCTGTCCGGCGCCGGCAGGGCCTTGCGGTCGAGCTTGCCATTGGGGGTCAGGGGCCAGGCCTGCAACGTCACGAAGGCGCTGGGCAGCATGTGCTCGGCCAGGCTCTGTTGCAGTTGCTCGCGCAGTTGCGCAGCGCTGGCAGCGGCCCCCGGCCGGGGGATCACATAGGCCACCAGGCGCTTGTCCCCGGAGTGTCTTCCCGGGCGATCACTACCGCTTCGCGCACGCCGTCGCAGGCCGCCAGGCGGGCCTCGATCTCCCCCAGCTCGATGCGAAAGCCGCGGATCTTCACCTGGTCATCGTTGCGCCCCAGGTACTCCAGGCTGCCGTCGCTGCGCCAGCGCGCCAGGTCGCCGGTCTTGTACAGCCGCGCCCCCGGCTCGTGGCTGAAGGGGTCGGCGATAAAGCGCTCGGCGGTCAGCTGATCGCGGTTGAGGTAGCCCCGGGCAACCCCGGCGCCGCCCACATACAACTCACCCACCACGCCGCTGGGCAGCGGCTCGCGGTGGGCATCGAGCACATACAGTTGCAGGTCGGGAATGCGCCGGCCGATGGGGCTGCTGCCCACCAGCTGGGCATCCGCCGCCTGCAACGGGCGATAGGTCACGTGCACCGTGGTTTCGGTGATGCCGTACATGTTCACCAGCTGGGTGCCGACGTTTTCCAGGTGGGCATACCAGGGCTTGAGCATCCCCGGTTCCAGGGCCTCGCCGCCGAAGATCACCTGGCGCAGGGAGTGCTTGAGGGGGCTCTGGTCCTGGGCCGCGATCAGCGAACGGAAGGCGCTGGGGGTCTGGTTGAGGATGCTCACCCGGGCTTCGCAGAGCAGCCGGTAGCAGTCATCCGGCGAACGGCTGACGGCCTGGGGCACCACCAGCAACTGGCCGCCATGCACCAGCGCCCCCCAGATCTCCCACACCGAGAAATCGAAGGCGAAGGAATGGAACAGCGCCCACACGTCCCGCCAGTTGAAGTCGAACCAGTCGCGGGTGGCGCTGAACAGCCGGGCCACGTTGCGGTGCTCCACCATCACCCCCTTGGGCAGGCCGGTGGAGCCCGAGGTGTAGATCACATAGGCCAGGTGGGCCGGGGTCAGCCCCGGCACTTCGGGGTCGTCCTGGGCTTCATGGGCCAGGGTGCGGCTGTCGAGGTCGATCAGCGGCACCCGCAGGTCGGCCACCAGGGACTGGGTGCCGGCCTGCACCAGCAGCGCCACCGGGTCGCTGTCCTGCAGGGTGTAGGCGATGCGCTCGCGGGGGTAGGCCGGGTCGATGGGCACGTAGGCGCCGCCGGCCTTGAGGATGCCCAGCAGGCCGACGATCATTTCCACGCCGCGCTCGACACAGATCGCCACCCGCTGGTCCGGGCGTACGCCCAGCGCCAGCAAACGGTGGGCCACCTGGTTGGCGCGCCGGTTGAGCTCGCCGTAGCTCAGCCGCAGCTCGCCGAACAGCAGCGCCGGGGCCTCGGGCTGGACCCGGGCCTGGGCTTCCACCTGCTGGTGGATCAGCGGGCTGTCCGGGTAGTGCCCCAGCGGCGTGTTCAGGCCCTGCAACAGGTAGCGGCGCTCGCTGGCCGGGAGCATCTCCAGGCTGTACAGCGGTGCCTGCGGAGTGCTCTGCAAGGCCAGGGCCAGGCTCTCCAGGGCGGTCAGCAGGTAGCCGGCGATGCGCTCGGCGCCCAGTTGCCGATCCACCAGGGCGGTGATGCAAAAATCCTCTCCCAGGTCATCGATGTTGATGGTCAGCGGGTAGTTGGTGCGTTCTTCGGCGCCCAGCACCTGGATGCCCGGGGCCACCTCCTGCACCTGGGCGCCATCGGCGGCGTGGCTGTGGCGGTAGTTGAGCATGGCGCTGAACAGCGGCGTCGGCGCACTGACCCCGCTGCAGCGCTGGGCCAGGGCCAGGGACGCATGCTCATGGGCGAGCAAGGCACTGAGCCGCTGATGGGTGGCCAGGACCCCGGCGCGCACGCCCTGGGCGCCGACATCCACCCGCAGCGGCAAGGTGTTGATGAACATGCCCAGGGCCCGCTCGCCGCCTTCGCCGGCCTCCATGCGGCCCAGCAGCACGGTGCCGAACACCACCGCTTCGCGCCCCGACAGCTGGCCCAGCACCCGGGCCAGGGCCAGGTGCATCAGGCTGGCGCTGCTCACCCCCAGTTGCCGGGCCTGGGCCCGCAGGCGCTGGCTGAGCTCGCGGTCCAGGGTCAGCCGGGCCTCTTCGATCACCCGCCCGGCGCCCTGCACATCCCCCAGGCCGCACGGCAGGGTCGGCTCGTCGATATCGCCGAGCATCTCGCGAAAGAAGCGCTCGTGGGCCGCCTCGCTGCGGCTTGCCAGGGCCTGGGCCAGATGGTTGCGAAACGGTACCGGGGCCGGCAGGCGCTCGCTGTGCCCTTGCAGGCGGGCGTGGATTTCCTGGCGTACCAGGTCCAGCGCGGAGTGATCCAGGGCCAGGTGATGGAACAGCAGCAGCGCCACCTGGCGCTGGTTGGCCGGGTCCTCGGCGTGCACCAGGCGCAGCAGCGGCGCCTGACGCAGGTCCAGGCGAAAGTGCCGGGAGTCGTAGCGGGCCTGCAACTGGCCGAGCACATCGCCGTCGGCCGGGTCCAGCGCCACGGCCTCGATCACCAGCGGCGCCTGGCGCCAGACCACCTGCAACGGCTCATCCAGGCTTTCCCAGGCGATGGCGGTACGCAGGATGTCGTGGCGGTCGATGACCCATTGCAAGGCTTCGGCGAAGGCTTGCCGTCGCTCGGCACTGGCAAAGGCGAAGCGCGCCTGCAGCACATAGGGGTCGCCCTGGGCGGCGGACAAATGGTGATAGAGCATGCCCTCCTGCAGCGGCGCCAGGGGGTAGATGTCCTGCACGTTGGCGGCGCCACCGGGCACTGCGGCGACGATACGCTCGATGGCGGGCGGGTCCAGCTGCACCAGGGGCAGCATGTCCGGGGTGATCCTGAAAGCCGGGCTCAGCCAGCTGCCGCCCTGGCCGTCGAGCAGTTCCAGGAGCCGGGCCTTGTGCTGCACCAGGCTGTCCCAGAGCCCGTCGTCCAGCGCCTCGTCATCGCCCTGGACGAGCAGGTCCTCCTGTTCCCGTTGAAGACGGATCGCCAGGGTCGAAAGCACTGCCATCAATTCGCTGAACTGCATCTTGTAACCTGCCTGAGAATTCGGAAACGGTTGAAGAGAACGTCCTTGTTTCAGATGCAACCTTTCACCGGCGCCCCGCTGCCCGGACGGGCGACAAGCGCCGCTGCCAGGCACCGCGCGGGGCTGTCGCGCCGTTGCGCAAAAAGCACCAGGGACAGTGAGCCCGCCAGGCTTGCTGGCAGCTCGCAGACGCTAAAACATCCGCCGCAGCGGGGCTGACATGGGAAGCCGGGACAAGGCGCGGGGCCTGTCCCGCTGAGGTACCACGGCCCGCGCCGGCCCTGGGGCCGGCGCGGGGAAAAGCACTTGCAGCGGCCTCAGAGACGCCGCTGGCGCTTGAGCTGGGGGATGGTGGTGGCGGGGATTTCCAGGCGCTGCAACTGGCCCAGGGTATGGGCCGCCAGCGCGGCCAGGGTCGGCTGGCTGAACAACAGGCGGGCATCGGCGTGCAGGCCTTCCTGGCGCATCCGCGCCACCAGGCTGACCGCCAGCAGGGAATGCCCGCCCAGTTCGAAGAAGTGGTCGTGGCGCCCTACCCGCTCCACTTGCAGCACCTCGGCCCAGAGCCGCGCCAGGGTGGTTTCAAGCGGCCCCTGGGGCGGCTCGAAATCGCGGCTCAGCACCGCTTCCAGGCCCGGCTCTGGCAGTGCATCGCGCGCCAGCTTGCCGTTGGCGCTCAGGGGCAGCGCCGCCAGTTGCACATAGGCTGCCGGCACCATGTACTCCGGCAGACGCTCCAGGACATGGGCCCGCAGCGCCTCGATCCCCGGCGCCGCCACCCCGGGGTGCAGGCTGAAATAGGCCACCAGGCGCTCGCCACGCATCAGCACCGCCACCTCGCGCAGGGCCGGGTGGCTGGCCAGCCGCGCCTCGATTTCCCCCAGCTCCAGGCGCAGCCCCCGCAGCTTGACCTGGAAGTCGTTGCGCCCGAGGAACTCCAGGTCGCCGTCAGCGTTGTAGCGCACCCGGTCACCGCTGCGGTACAGCCGGTCGCCGGCGACGAAGGGGCTGTCGATAAAGCGCTCGGCCTGCAACTGCGGCAAGCCCAGGTAACCCCGGGCAACCCCGACCCCGCCAATGTGCAGCTGGCCGCTGACGCCCTGGGGCACCGGCTGGTCATGGGCATCCAGCACATACAGCCGGGTGTTGGTGATGGCCTTGCCGATCGGCAGTTGTACCGGTGGCACCGCTGCCCCTGGCTCCAGGGTCCAGGCGCTGCTGTCCACGGTGGCCTCGGTGGGGCCGTAGACGTTGTGCAAACGGGCCCCGGGCAGGCGCTGGCGGAACAGCCGGGCAATCGCCTCGGTCAGCTCGCCGCCGCCGCAGAACACATCGGTCAGGCTGTGGCACTGACCGGCCTCTTCCAGCTGCAGAAATTGCAGGAGCATGGCCGGCACGAACTTGATCATGCTCACCTGCTCCTCGCGCACCAATTGCGCCAGATACAACGGATCGCGCTGGCCGTCGGGCCGCGCCAGCAACAGGCGCATGCCTGTGACCAGGGGCCAGAACAGCTCCCAGACCGAGCCGTCGAAACTGAACGGTGCCTTTTGCAGCAGGGTGCCCCGGGCCCGCTCGCCACACAGCTGCGAACTCCAGTGCATCAGGTTGCCCAGGCCGCGGTGCTCCACCATCACCCCCTTGGGTGTACCGGTGGAACCCGAGGTGTAGATCACGTAGGCCAGGTGCGAAACCGTCAGCCCTGCCACCACGGGATCATGCTGCGGCGCCTGCTCCCAGGTACTGCGGTCGAAGTCGATCAGCGACAGGGGCAGCGGGCCCAGCAGCTCGCGGGTCGGCTGGTGCACCAGCACCGCCAGTGGCTGGCTGTCCTGCACCAGGTAGCGCAGGCGCTCCAGCGGGTAGTCCGGGTCCAGGGGCACATAGGCACCGCCGGCCTTGAGGATGCCCAACAGGCCGATCAGCAGTTCCGGGCTGCGCTGCACGCAGAGCCCGACTCGCACATCCGGCCCCACACCCTGCTCGCGCAGGTAATGGGCCAACTGGTTGGCGCGCTGGTTGAGCTGCCGGTAGCTCAGTTGCCGCGCGCCGGCCTGCAGTGCAATGGCCTCGGGCGTGCGTCGCACCTGGGCCTCGAACAGGGCATGCAGGGTCAGCTCCCGCGGGTATTGCGAACGGGTGGCATTGAGCGTTTGCAGCAGGTAGCGCGACTCCACCGGCGGCAGGATCGACAGGCTGTGCAACGGCGTCTGCGGCGCCTGTTCCAGGGCCAGCACCAGTGCTTCGAGAGCGGTGCTCAGGTAGCCCAGCAGGCGTTGCGCGCCGATCCGCCGCGGGGCCCGGCAGCCCAGGCGGAAACCCGGCTCCAGGTCGTCCACCGCCAGCATCAGCGGGTAGCTGAGCACCTCTTCGCTGCTCAGCAACTCGACCCCAGGCAAACCCTGCAACAGGTCGCCGCCGAGGTTGTGGCGATAGTTGAGCAAGGCATTGAACAGCGGGGTCGGCGCCGCCACCGCGCTGCAGCGCTGGGCCAGGGACAGCGGCGCCTGCTCGTGGGCGAGCAAGGCACTGAGGCGCTGCTGGGCCTGGCCCAGCCCCTCGGCCACCGTCAGCCCCGCCAGCTCCAGGCGCAGTGGCAAGGTGTTGATGAACATGCCCAGGGCCCGGTCAGCCCCCGCCCCGGCTTGCAGGCGGCCCAGCAATACACTGCCGAAGAGCACGTCCTCACGGCCGCTGGTACGCCCCAGTACCAGGGCCCAGGCCAGGTGAAACAGGCTGGCGGCGCTGACCCCGAGCTGGCGCACCTGGGTTCGCAGGCGCTGGCCAAGCTCGGCTTCCAGCAGGCCGCTGGCGTGTTGCAGGTCCAGTTGTTCCCCGGGCCGTTCCTGTAGTTCGAAGGCCAGGGTCGGCTCGTCCACCGTGCCCAGGCCGGCCTCGAAGAACGCCTTGTGGGCGGCCTGCCCCTGGCGCGTGCGAGCCACGTAGTCACGGTAGGCATAGGCCGGCGCCAGGCTGGCTTGCCGGCCTTGCACATGGGCGGCGATTTCCGCCAGCAGCACCGCGGTGCTGGTGGCGTCGTTGACCAGGTGATGGAAGCGCAGCAGGCCGATCCACCGCCCATTGGCCCGGTCCTCGGCCCAGGCCAGGGCCAGCATCGGCGCCTGGCGGATATCCAGCGGGTTGTGCTGCGGGTCGAAGTGCTCGCGCAGGCGCTCCGCTACATGGCCGCCGGGCCCGGCCTGCCACTCTTGCACCGTCAGCCGGGCCTGGCGCCAGACCACCTGCAGCGGCTGCTCCAGCACGTCCCAGACCAGGCTGGTGCGCAGGATGTCGTGGCGCACGATCACTGCCTGCAGCGCCAGGGCGAAGGCGTCCAGGTCCTCGCGCCGGGCGAAGGCGAACAGCGCGTGCTGCTGGTAGGGATCGCGGGCGGCGGTCATGTGGTGATAGAGCAGGCCCTCCTGCAACGGCGCCAGGGGGTAGATGTCCTGCACATTGGCAGCGCCGCCGGGGATGCAGGCCACCACCCGGTCGATGCTGTCCTGGTCCAGCTCCACCAAGGGCAGCATCGCCGGGGTGATGCGCTGGCAGTCGGGCGGAATGCGGTTGGCCGGGACCTCGACGACCTGCCCGGTGCTCACCGCCGCAGCGAGACTGGCCAGGGTCGGCTGGCCGAACAGCACCCGCACATCGGCCTGCAGGCCGGCCTGGGCCATGCGCTGGATCAGTTGCAGGGCCAGCAGCGAATGCCCGCCCAGTTCGAAGAAGTGATCGTGGCGGCCCACCTGCTCCACCTGCAGCAGCTCGCTCCAGAGCCCGGCCAGGGTGATTTCCAGCGGGCCCTGGGGCGCCTCGTAGGCGCGGCTGATCAGGTCCTCGGGCCCCGGCGCCGGCAGCGCCCGGCGGTCCAGCTTGCCGTTGCCGGTCAGCGGCCAGGCGTCGAGCGGTACGTAGGCCATGGGCAACATGTACTCCGGCAACTGCTGGCGCAGAAATTCCCGCAGTTGCAGGGCCGTGACCGCCTGGCGCGGAATGAACCAGGCCAGCAACTGGCCGTCCCGGGCCTGGACCAGCGCCTCGCGCACTGCCGGGTGATCCCCCAGGCGGGTCTCGATTTCCCCCAGCTCGATGCGCAGGCCGCGGATCTTCACCTGATCGTCGTTGCGCCCCAGGTATTCCAGGCTGCCGTCCTCCCGCCAGCGAGCCAGGTCGCCGCTGCGGTACATGCGCGCGCCGGGGCGGTCGCTGAAGGGGTCCGCAAGGAAGCGTCCGGCATTCATCCCATCGCGGTTGAGGTAACCCCGGGCCACCCCGCCACCGCCCACATAGAGCTCGCCGGGCACGCCGATGGGTAGCAGTTGCTGCTGTTCATCCAGCAGGTAGATCCGGGTATTGGCGATGGGCCGGCCGATATGCAGGGCCTGCCCGGCCTCGATGGCACCGGAAGTGGCGACCACCGTGGCCTCGGTGGGGCCGTAGTTGTTGATCACGGCAAACCCGGGGTCAGCAGGCAACTGGCGCAGGCGGTCGCCGCCGATCAGCAAGGTGCGCAGGGTCGGGTGGCCCAGTTGCTGGCTGAGGGCGTACTCGGCCACCGGGGTCGGCAGAAAGCTCACCTCCAGCGGCTGGGCGCGCCACCAGGCCAGCAGGCGGTCCAGCTCCTCGGGGCCGTCGCTGACCGGCGCCAGGTGCAGGGTCGCCCCGGCGCACAGGGCCGGCCAGACTTCCCAGGCCATGGCATCGAAGCCGAAACCGGCAAGGCATGAGGTGTGGCTGCCAGCCTGGAGGTCGAAAGCCCGGCCATGCCAGTCCACCAGGTTCGACAGGCTCTGGTGCTCCACCATCACGCCCTTGGGCTGGCCGGTGGAGCCGGAGGTGTAGATCACGTAGGCCAGGTGCTCCGCGGTCAGCCCGGCGGCCTCGGCAATCTCGCCCGGGCCGTCCAGCCACTGGCCGTTGTCGAGGTCGATCAGCGGCACGTTCAGCGTCGGCAGGCACTGGCGCAGGGCGCCCTGGGTCAACACCGCCCGCGGTGCGCTGTCGTGCAGCAGGAAGGCCAGGCGCTCAGCCGGATGGGCCGGGTCCAGGGGCACATAGCCCGCGCCGGCCTTGAGAATCGCCAGCAGCCCCACCAGGGTTTCCGGGCTGCGCCGGGCGACAATGGCCACCCGCGCATCCGGCCCCACTCCGAGCTCGCGCAGGTGCAGGGCCAGGGCGTTGGCCCGGCGGTCGAGCTGTTCATAGCTGAGAGCCTGGCCCTGGGCGACCAGGGCAATGGCCTGGGGCGTGCGCCGGGCCCAGGCTGCGACCCGGGCGTGAATCCGCTGTTCGGCGGCGGCTGGCTGTTCGTTGGCGCTCCAGGCCTGCAAGCGGCGCAGCTCGGCGGCAGGCAGCAGGGAGAAGCGGGCCACCGGCAGTTGCACATTGTCCAGCCCCTGCTCCAGCACATGCAGCAGGCGCGCGGCCAGGGCCTCGATTTCCTCGGGCTGGAAATACGCCGAGTCGTAGACGTAGTGCATCCAGGCGCTGTCATCGAAGCTGTTGCTGCGCAGGTGGATGGCCAGGGGCGTGGGCTCGTGGCGGTTGGAGACTTTCACCGACGAGGCCGCCGCCTCGCCGTAGCGGTAGTCCAGGTCTTCCAGTTCGTAGGACAGCGACAGCTCGAACAGCTGCGCGCGGTCTTCACGCAGCAGGCCGAGGGCGCGATTGAGTTCGCTCAGGGGAAAGCGCTGATGGCGGAAGTCCTGTTTCAGTACATCGCGCACCGCCCCCACCAGGGCCTCGAAACTCAGTTCGCGGCCGAAGTCCATGCGCACCGCGCTGACCTGGGTGAAGGAACCCAGGGTCACCTTGAAGGCCGCATTGGGGCGGTTCAGCACCGGCATGCCCAGGACCCATTCGTCCCGTTGCAGGGTGCGGGTGAAGTACACATGCAGCGCCGCCAGCAGCACATGAAAGGCCGAGGCCCCGGTGCTCTTGCCCAGGGCCTTCATGCGTTCGTGCAAGGCCGCGGGGAACGCCTGGACCAGGGTCGCCCCCGGGGTCGCGGCGTCGGCGGCGGGCCGGTAGCGCGGGCGCAGCACCGGCTCCGGCAGGCTCTGGTACTTGTCCAGCCAGTAGTCGCGGTCCCGGGCATAGCGGCTGGACTGGTGGTAGCGGGCGTCGTCCTCGATGAAGTCGACAAAGGACGGCGCCGTGGCCTGGGGCTCCTCGCCGCTGGCCAGGGCGCTGTAGAGCCCGCCCAGGGACTGGGACAGCTGGGCGAACCCCCAGCCGTCGAGGATCAGGTGATGGGCCTCGACTTCCATCAGGTGATGCTCGGGGCCCACCCGGAACAGCGAGAAGCGGCACAGCCGTTCGCCGTCGAGCTTGAACGCCTGCTGCATCTGCCGGCGGATCTGCGCCTGGGCCGCCGCCAGCGGATCGGCCGCCGCGGACAGGTCATGGAACACCAGCTCCACCGGCCACTGCCGGTCGAAGTGCTGCAAGGGCAGGCCGTCGACGCTGCCCTCCAGGGACAGCACCGTGCGCAGCACGTCGTGCTTGTCCACCAGCAGCTCCACGGTGCGCTGCATCAGCTCGGGCCGGAACGGCCCCTTGAGCACGGCATAACCGCCGATGTTGTACAGCGGCGAGTCGCCCCGGCTCAGTTGGTCGAGCCAGATATCGCGCTGCCCGGCGGTCAGCGGCAGGCCCCGGCCTGTACCGGACCGGCGTTCATGCGCGCCCCCGGGCGGGGTGCCCGGCCCATGGCGGGCAGTGGCTGGCTGGGGTGACTGGCGCGACGAAAGCGCCCACGGCTGCGGCGGAAAAATGCGTCATAAGATCCTTCTCATGTGATGGGCCCGGGCACCGGCGTCCGCGGATTTAAGCATCGGCCCCAGGGCCTGTATGTCACCCGAAACCCGGACAGTTCCGGCCCCGGTCGGCCACCTCGGGCAGCACCGCGCCGGGCTGTTGCAGCAGCTCTGCTGATCAGCTGAATCGGCTGTAGGAAATTGGCTACGCGTGAACGACGCTCATGGCCTGGCGGAGGGCTTTTGCGTTCCACCGCAGGCTTGCCCCTCGGGCAACCTTGACGCCGGGAAACACCCCGCCGGCGGGCGCGACGGGACCGTCGCAAGGGCTTGACCCAGAGCCTTGGCGAGGCCCTGGCAGGGCCATGATGTCCCGGTTTCCCCCTACAGACGCCAGGCAAAGCCATAGGCTTAAATCAACGCCCGGGAACTGGATCAGGTTCATCGGGAATCTGCCACGGCATGCCGCGGCAAGCGCGCGTCGATCAGCGATTTGTCTCGATCAAGGATGATAAGGATATGAGTCTGACCAGCAGTATTGCGAACCTGGAAACCCCGCACTTCTACTTCGAACTGGGGCAGTTGATTTCCAGCTCCGGCCACCCGCAGTTCGCCAGCGAAATGCTGCAACTGGTGGACAAGCTGGTGCCACTGACCCAACTGGTACTCAGCGAATGGACCCTGGACGAACGCCAGGCCAGCCCCCTGGCCATTACCCTGCTGGGCCGCGCCGGGCTGCACAAGGACCTGCCACTGCCGGAGCCGCCGCGACGCCATGACCCGCTGCTGCAGCAGATGCTGGAAATGGACGACTCGCTGCTGATTCAAATGAATGCCCAGGCCCGCAGCGGCCCTTCCCGCACCACCGCGCACCAATGCCACCTGGTCTCGCGCAAAGCCAATCGCCGCTGTGTCATCGCCCTCTACCGGGCTCCCGACCAGGGCGGCTTTTCCCTGTCCGAACTGTCGTTTCTCAAGAGCCTGTCGCAGACCCTGCTGCCGTTGCTGGAACGCCACGCCCAGCTGCACCGGCAACAGGCCCTGAAGAACCTGCGCAGCTGGAGTGCCAAGCCCGCCGATGCCTTGCAGCAGACACCGCTGCAACGGGAGTTCGATGAGCGCCTGTCCCTGGGTGACATCACCCTCTCGGCGCGGGAAAAGGAAGTCTGCCTGGGGTTGCTGACCGGCGGCACCGTGCCGGAAATGGCCCAGCGCCTGAGCGTCAAGAACAGCTCGGTGGAAACCTACCTCAAGCGCGCCGCCGCCAAGCTCGGGGTCAGCGGCCGTCACGGGCTGGCCAAGTGGATGGTCGGCGCCTGAAACCGCCCGCACGCCCCTGGCTGTCCGCCATCAGGATGTGCTTGTCACGAGGCTGATCAATGCGTAACTCCCCACTGACCCTGGCGGCCCTGGCCCTGGCCCTCGGCGGCTGCTCCCTGGCCCCGGACTACCAGCGCCCGACCGCTCCCGTGGCGCCCCAGTACCCACAGGGCGCAGCCTTCGCCCCCGCTGCCGGCAACCCGGGGGCCGACTGGCAGGGACTGTTCCAGGACCCGTTGCTGCAGCAATTGATTCACAGCGCCCTGCAGAACAACCGCGACCTGCGAGTGGCGGCGCTGAATGTCGCGGCCTACCAGGCCCAGTACCGCATCCAGCGTGCCGACCTGTTCCCGGCGGTGAGCGCCGGCGCCTCGGGCAAGCGCCAGCGCCTGCCGGAACAGATGACCGGCAGCAAGGCACTGATCAGCTCCAGCTACTCCGCCAACCTGGGCATCAGTGCCTATGAGCTGGACTTCTTCGGGCGCATCCGCAGCCTCAGCCAGCAGGCGCTGATGACCTATCTGTCCAGCGAAGAGGCACGGCGCAGCGCGCAGTTGAGCCTGGTGGCCAATGTCGCCACGGCCTACCTGAGCTGGTGTGCCGACCAGGAGCTGCTGGAGCTGACCCGCAAGACCCTGGCCGCGGACGAACAGAGCCTGCGCCTGACCGCCCGCAATGGCAGCGCCGGCAAGATCTCGGCCCTGGACGTGGCCCAGGCCCGCACCAGCGTCGACAGTGCCCGCGCCAGCCTGGCCCGCTACCAGCGCCAGGTGGCCCAGGACCTGAACAACCTGACGCTGCTGGTGGGGGCACCGCTGCCCGACGCCCTGCCCCGGCGCGGGCTGGCCGAGGGCATGCTGGCCCAGGTGCCCGCGGGCCTGCCCTCGGACCTGCTGCAGCGGCGCCCGGACATTCTCCAGGCCGAGTACCAGTTGCAGGCCGCCAACGCCAATATAGGCGCGGCCCGTGCAGCGTTCTTCCCCAGCGTCAGCCTGACCGCCAACGCCGGCAGCGCCAGCAAGGAGCTGTCCGGGCTGTTCAAGGGCGGTGCCGGGGCCTGGACCTTCCAGCCGCAGATCAACCTGCCGATCTTCAATGCCGGCAGCCTGCGGGCCAGCCTGGATTACGCCCGGCTGCAGAAGGACATCAGCGTCGCCCAGTATGAAAAGGCCATCCAGACCGCCTTCCAGGAAGTCGCCGACGGCCTGGCCGCGCGCCAGACCTTCCAGCAGCAACTGAGTGCCCAGCACAGCCTGGTGCAGGCCAGCCAGGACTACTACAACCTGGCCGAGCACCGCTACCGCATCGGCGTCGACAGCAACCTGGTGTTCCTCGATGCCCAGCGCTCGCTGTTCAGCGCCCAGCAAGGGCTGATCAATGACCGCCTGGCGCAGTTGCTGGCCGAGGTAAATCTGTTCCGGGCCCTGGGTGGTGCCTGGGAGGATGGCGCGCAGGCACCGAGCCTGGCCCGCGCCCAGACCTTGCCCTGAGCCACTGGCGATCGCCGGGTATCAGGGGGCTGGCTGGGGCGATGAGAGGTTGGGGGGAAGCGGGGACCGGGGCCATGAGTGCCCCACGCTGTAGAACCAACCCGGTCAGCCTGGGCAGTAGGCGAAACATGGACCGGGCAGGCAGGTACAGCCGTGTTGCAGCCCGCCCTGACCAACCACCGCCATTCAGCGTGTTGCCTGTGGTAGCTGGCCGGGCGAACGGGGAGCGAGTCTAGACAGCGCCCCCCACAGCGTCTGTAGGAAAATTCTGAATTCAGAACGTTCCGAATCTCGGAGTGGAATCGGATAAAGCACGCCCGTTCCAGGGCCCTGCGAAGGGGGTTGGCCGCGAGTGCCTAACGGGTGCCCGGCACCAGGTCGAGGATCTCGTCGATGCCCAGGCACCGCGGCTCCACCTCCAAGGTCCGGCCATGCTCGAGAATCCCCACCGCCACATCACGCATGGCCATGTAGGCACTGCGCAGCATGTGGTTGGCGTAGATCACCGCGTTGAAGCCCGCCCCCTCCAGCTCGTCGAAACTCAAGTGAGCGTAGCTGGTGGGCACACAGATCAGCGGCACACGCGGGCAGTGGCGGCGGAACAACCGGGCGAACTCGAGGATCTCCAGGCCGTCCTTCTTGCGGCTGTGGATCATGATCCCGTCGGCGCCGGCCGCGACATAGGCCAGGCAGCGCTCGATGGCATCGTCCATGCCCTTGTCGAGGATCAGGCTTTCACAACGGGCGATGATCAGCAGATCCTCGTGGCTGCGGTTGGCGCAGCCCACGCGGATCTTTTCGCAGAACTCCTCGATGGAGTCCTGGAGCTGGCTCACCGCGTTGCCGAACAGCGAGTTCTTCTTCAGCCCGCACTTGTCCTCGATCACCACCGCCGAGACCCCGGCCCGGTCCAGCATCTTCACGTGGATGGCGAAGTGCTCGGCCTTGCCCCCGGTATCGCCGTCGAAAATCATTGGCAACGAACACACATCGAAGATCTCGCGGATGCCGTGCAAGCGGTTGCTCGGCGAGAGGATCTCGATGTCCGGCAGGCCCTTGTGGGTCGAGTCGGTAAGGGAGCTGGACCAGATGGCGTCGTAGACCAGGCTCGGTCCGCTGCCCCGCTCCAGCCTGGATTGCTCCGCCAGCAGAGCGGAGATCGGGCTGTGGGCTTCGAGCACGCGAAGGCAGCGCTTGCGGCGCAGCAACTGGCTCAGGTTGGTTCGGCGAATATCAGCTTCCTGCATGGGATTCACACGCCTCTTGTGGTTGGGGAACACCGGGTTCGCTCAGGGGTGGGTCATGTCCAGGGCCACCACGTAGCGGTCGAAATCCGCCGCCGAGACATAGCCCAGCTGCTGGGCCACGTCCCGCAGCGACTTGCCCTCGTGGTGGGCGGTCTTGGCGATGATCGCGGCCTTGTCATAGCCGATGTGGCGGTTGAGGGCGGTCACCAGCATCAGGTTCTTCTCGATATTGGCCTCGATGCGCGCCCGGTTCGGCTCGATGCCCACCGCGCAGTGGTCGTTGAAGGCCCGGCAGGACTCGGCCAGCAAGGTGATGCTTTCCAGCACGTTGTGCACCATCACCGGCTTGTAGACGTTGAGCTGGAAATTGCCCTGGCTGCCAGCGAAGGCCACGGTGGCATCGTTGCCGAAGACCTGGGTACAGACCATGGTCAGCGCCTCGCACTGGGTCGGGTTGACCTTGCCCGGCATGATCGAGGAGCCCGGCTCGTTCTCTGGAATGTCGATCTCGCCGATGCCGCAGCGCGGCCCGCTGGCCAGCCAGCGCACGTCGTTGGCGATCTTCATCAGGGCCATGGCCAGGGTGCGGATCGCCGCCGAGGTGTTGATCAGTGCGTCATGGGCCGACAGGGCGAAGAACTTGTTGGCGCAGGACTTGAACGGGTAGCCGGTGAGCTCGGCGATGACCCGGGCGCATTCGTCGCCGAACTGCGGATGGGAGTTGAGCCCGGTGCCCACCGCCGTGCCGCCGATGGCCAGGTCGTAGAGGCCGGTGAGGTTGTGCTGGATGGCCGCCAGGGCGTAGTCGATCTGCTCGACCCAGCCACCGATCTCCTGGCCCAGGGTGATGGGGGTGGCGTCCTGCAAGTGGGTGCGTCCGACCTTGACCACATCGCGGTACTGCTCGGCCTTCTCGAACAGCGTGTCGCGCAGCACCGAGACGCCCGGCAGCAGGGTTTCGAAGATCTCCGTCACCACCACCATGTACATCGCCGTGGGGAAGGTGTCGTTGGACGACTGGCCACGGTTGACGTGGTCGTTGGGGTGGATCGGCTTCTTGCTGCCCAGCTCGCCGCCGAGCATCTCGATGGCCCGGTTGGCGATCACTTCGTTGGCGTTCATGTTGGACTGGGTGCCGGAACCGGTCTGGAACACCACCAGCGGGAAATGCTCGTCCAGTTGCCCGCTGATCACCTCATCCGCCGCCTTGACGATGGGCAGCGCAATGGCTTCCGGCAGCTCGCCGAGCTTGAGGTTGGCCAGGGCCGCGGCCTTCTTCAGGATGCCCATGCTGCGGATCATCGGCGCCCCCCACTGGAAGCGTGCACGGCCAATGGGGAAGTTGTGGATGGAGCGTTCGGTCTGGGCTCCCCAGTACTTGTTGGACGGTACCGAAATGGAACCCATCGAGTCGGATTCAAGACGCATGTGGGTAGTTCTCCAATAAATGAATGAGGGTCCGGCCTGCGGTGCCGGGCAGGCGCCCTGCCCGGCCTGGTTGGCAGGCGCTTATTCCTTGAGTACGGAGGCCATCTTCTCCAGGTGCTGGCAGGCGCGCAGCACGTACTCATCGGACAGCGCTGCGATGCGCCGGTAGTTGACCTGCTGGCCGGTGGCCTGGGTGTAGAGCTTCAGGGCGTCGGTGGCGTGGCGGAAATGCCGGGCCTCGACGGCGCCGCAGTGAACGCTGAGGAAGCCGGCGATGCGGTTGGCTTCCCCGGCGGGGTAACCGCAGGATTCGCGCAGCCAGTTCTTCCACAGCGGTGTCATCAGGTTGTACTCGCCGGTGTTGAACAGCTCGGTCAGGGCCATCATCTCCAGGGCTTCCACCAGGTTCGGGGCCAGCGGGCGCTTCTCGCCGACCCAGGTGGAGAACTCCTTGGTGATGGGGTTCAGGTACTTGTCCTGCAGGCGCCAGTTGTCCGAGCCGCAGATGGCCGAGGCCATGCGGTGGTAGAGCTTGGAATGGTGGGGATGGCCGTGCATCTCGCCCAGGCCGACGTCCTCGACGATGATCTCGCCGCAGTGCCGGGCCGCCTCCAGCAGCTTGAGCTTGTTGTCATCACCGGGCAGGTCCTCGGACTCCTGCAGCAGCCGCACGATGATGCTGGACACCGCATGAGCCGCGCCATCCGGGCTGCGCCAGCCGCAGAAAAAGGTGCACAGCGAGTCCTCGGACCACTTGCGCGAGGTCATGCGCTGGTAGGTCAGGCAGTAGCCGTCCAGCTTGTCGGGGTGGTTTTCAAAGCCCGTCAGCAGGGCCTCCACCAGGTTGCGGTCCTCGACATCCACCAGGGCCTGGTGCACGTAGCCGATGAACTCCTTGCGGGAACTCTCCATGTTTTTCTCCTGTAATTGTTCTTCACTTCACGGACAACAAGATGAACGACGCCGGCCCGGGCCACGGCGGGCTCGGGAACGGGCTTGATCCCCTGGGGGCTGGGCTGCCGGGAGCCGCTTCAGTCGATGACGATCGCCGAGATGAACTGGGCGAAACGGCCCAGGCCCTCGATCAGTTCCTCATATTCCACGGCGTAGGAAATGCGGATGCAGTGGGGGTCGCCACAACCGGAGCCGGGCACCACCGCGATGTGCGCCTCGGTCAGCAGCAGGTCGGCCAGGTGATCCACATCGCGCACCGCTTCGCCCTGGTAGTAGCCGCCGAGCCGGGAAGAGACATCGATATACAGGTAGAAGGCGCCTTCCGGCGGCGCATAGCTCACCCCTTCCAGACGGTCGAGGTAGGTGCGTGCGGCGTGCAGCTGGCGTTGCAGGAACGGGTTGACCAGGTCGGCAAAGTGCGACGAATCGGCGTTCAGGGTATTGAGCGCGGCGTACTGGGACAGGCTGCTGGGGTTTGAGGTGGTGTGCCCCTGCAGGTTGTGCATGGCCGCGATCACCGGCGCCGGGGCGCAGGCGTAGCCGACCCGCCAGCCGGTCACCGCCTGGCTCTTGGAGAAGGAATCGATCAGCACCGTCTGCCCTTTCAATGCCGGGCACAGCGCCAGGATGTTGTGGTGCTCGTGGCCTTGGCGCACCAGGCCGCGATAGCACTCGTCAAACATCACCCACAGTTGCCGCTCCTGGGCCATCTGGGCGATGGCCAGCAGTTGCTCGCGTTCATAGACGGTGCCGGTGGGATTGTTGGGGGTGTTGATGACGATCATCCGGGTGCGCTCGGTGAGCGCGCCACGCACCGCGTCCACCGTCAGCCTGTAGTGGTCGGCGCGGGTCTGGACGCACACCGGAGTGGCGCCGGCCAGGCGGATCTGGGTGGGAAAGGTTTCCCAGTACGGAGTTGGCACTATCACCTCGTCCCCGGGGTTGAGCAGCACCATGCAGGCGTTGTAGAGCGCCTGCTTGGCCCCGGCGGTGACCGCCACTTCATTGGCGGCGAACGCAGCCCCGGTGCGCTGGCTGACCCGTTGCGCGAGCTTCTCGCGCAGGGCCGGCAGGCCGATGGGCGGGGTGTAGCGATTGCGCGCATTGGCGATGGCTTCGATGGCCCCGGCGCGCATGTCCTCGCAGGCATCGAAGGACAATTCGCCGGCGGCGAAATTGATCACCTTGATCCCGCTTTCCTTCAGGGCGTTGGCTTTGCTGCGCATGCTCGAGGTGCCTGGAGCACTGAGGCCCAGCGCACGCTGGGACAAGGAAAAACGGACGGCCGTGGCTTCGCTGCTTGTCATTTTTGTACCTGCGAAAACAATCGGAAAACAGAGTGAACCGAGCCTGTACCCATGCGCCTGCGGCAACTTGGAAAGCTGGTCTAGGCTGGTCGTCTTACATTCTGATGACAGTCGCAAATAGCGGCCAATACTGTTTGCGTCGTGATTGATACTGGAAAAACAAGAAATGCTAGAGCTCCGTCGTCTGCGTTATTTCGTCACCGTTGCCGATGAATTGCACTTCGGCCGCGCCGCCCTGCGCCTGCGGATCGCCCAACCGCCGCTGACCCGGCATATCGCCGCCCTGGAGGCGCGCCTGGGCATCCGCCTGTTCGAACGCTCGACCCGCACCGTGTGCCTGACCCCGGAGGGTGAACTGTTCCTGCAGCAGGCCCGGGGGGTGATCAGTGCCGTCGGCGAGGCCGAGGCCACCGCGCGCAAGATCGCCCATGGCGCCATCGGCCGTATCGTCATCGGCTATGCCAGCTCGATTCCCCTGTCCAACGCTTTCTCCGAGATGATCCGCAACACCAGCCGCAGCCTGCCGGAGGTGGAGCTGGCGTTTCGCGAGGTGTCCACCGCCAGCCAGCGCCAGCAGTTGATCGATGGCAGCCTGGATATCGGCTTTGGCTGGGGGCGCCCAACTTGCCGGCCCACGGTTTGCAGTCGCTGGTGAGTTCGCGCGATTCCCTGGTGGTGGCGGTGCCGTCGCGCAGCGCCTTCGCCGGCAGGAGCAGCCTGGGGTTTTGCGAACTGGCGGGGGAATCCTTCGTGACCTTTCCCAGCGCCTACGGATCGGCCCTGAACACCGCCCTGGAGGACCTCTGCGCCCACAGCGGGATCATCCCGCGCCTGGGGCCCACGGCGTCGCAGATGACCACCCTGGTGTCCCTGGTGGCGGCGGAGCGCGGGGTGGCCGTGGTGCCCGACTACACCGCGACCCTGCAGCGTCCCGGGGTGGTCTATGTGCCGCTGGCCGAGCCCTATGTGCTGGAACAGACGGTCAGTTGGCGCACGCCCCTGGGGTCGCGCTGCCTGGAGCGCTTCGTCGAACTGGCCAGGACCCTGGCAGCGCCGCTGCCGGCCCCTGCCGCGGGGCCCGAATGGCGCCTGCGCGGCTAGCGCTCCACCAGCAAGCAGCAGGCCCGGACAATCCCGCGCCGGGCCTGCGCTGTCAGGGCATTGGCGGGACCTCAGCCGGGGCTGGGCAAGGACCGGGCGTCGGCGTCCAGGCCACGCTGCACGTACCAGGACAGCGGCAGGGTCAGCAGCAGGGTCGCGGCCAGGGCCATCACCGCCAGGGGAATGCCGGTGACGTCGCCGAGGCTGCCGAACAGCACCGGCGCCAGTGCCCCGCCGCCGATGGTGCCGGTGTAGAACAGCGAGAACGCCTGCTCGCGCTTGCCCGCCCCCGCCAGGTCCGGCACCGCGCCATAGAGCACCGACGAGGTGCCGTTCAGCGCCAGCCCCAGCAGCGGCAGCATCACCATCAACCCCACATAGGGCAGGAATACCGCCAGCACGATCAGGCTGGCGGTGGTGAACTCGGTGATCCACACGGTCTTCATCATGCCGATACGCGCCCCGAGGTAACCGCACAGCAGCTTGCCGAAAGCGCCACCGACGAACAGCAGGGTCAGGGCCAGGCCGATACCGGCGGTGCCGGCGCCCTTGGCCTTGAGCAGGAACGGCAGGAAGGTCAGGAAACCCATGCGTACCGCACTGTCCAGGGTGCCGGTGAGGATCAGTGCCCGCAGGCCGCCGACCGAGCCCTGGCCCTTGACCGTCTTCGGCGCCTTTTCCTGCATGGCCAGGGTCGCCGCCCGGGACGGGATCAGCCACCACAGCGCCAGCGCAGCGGCCAGCCCCAGGAGGCCGATCAGGGTCACGCTGGCACGCCAGCTGATCACGGTCAGCAGCAGCCCCACCAACCCGGGAATCAGGGTCTTGCCGATGTCCCCGGCGAAGTTGTACTGGGACAGCGCTTCCTTGACCCCGCCGCCAGCCTCGTGGGTGTCGGTGATGATCGAGGACGCCAGCGGGTGCTGGGTACTGGCCCCCAGGCCGCCCAGCAGCAGCGCCAGGAGCAGCACCCCCAGCCCCCCGGCCTGCCCCGCCAGCAGGTAGGCCAGCCCGGCCAGGGCAGTGCCACCCACCAGCAGGCGCTCGCGCCCCCAGCGCTTGGCTCCACGGCTGGCCAGCAACTGGAAGCCGGCCATCATCCCGGAATAGGCGCCGCGCAGCAGGCCGATCTGGGCGTAGCTCATGGCGAACTGCGCCTGCCAGATCGGCAGCAGTACATAGATCACGTCAGTCAGGCCGTCATGCACCGCGTGGGCGCCGCAACCGGCCACCAGGGAACGGCGGCGCACCGACACATCGGACGCCGGCAATGCCTCCGGGGAGGCGTGATGTTTCAGGTCATTCATTGTCGAGGCAGGCTGCAAAATGAAAAGGAAGGGTCAATCAGCAACAGGATAGGCGAGCCTGGGTCAGCCACAAGCCCCGTTGCCGGGGCCGGGCCGGAGCCATCAACGCAACAGCTGGGCACAGTCGCGCATTACCCGAGCCTTGCGCTGCAGGTATTCGGCGAAGATTTCCCGCGCGGCCTGCGGGTCGACCCGCACCTGCATGGCATCGACGAACTCGTTGACCGCCGCCACCGCATGGGCGAAGTGATTGCTCTCGGTGCCGCCGGTGTGCACCGTGACCCAGGCCACGGTGGTGCGCGCCTTCTCTGCCGGCACCCCCATGTCGCGGACGAACCACTGCTTGTACAGCGGGTGGATGAACTCCACTTCGCCGTGGGTGTAGACCTCGTGGATCAGGGTGGTCAGCAGGCCCTGCAGCAGGTCGCGGTCACGCAGGCGGCGAAAATCCGTCCAGTCCTTGAAGCCCTGGGCCGAGGGCAGGCAGTTTTCCTTGAGCAGCCACTGGTCATCGCCGCAGATCGGCGTGGCCATGTTGTAGAACAGGTCCGAATGCAGGGTATTGCCCAGGGCGCCCAGGTCTTCATCGGTGATCCGCTGCAGGCTGCCGCAGGCCCGGTACAGGCCGTCGGCGGCTTCCGAGCCCTGCCCGGAGCGGGCCAGCAAGGTGATGCGGTTGGCCAGCCCGGACACACTGGTGGCGGAGTTGTTGGTCTTCGACCAGCTGGCGAAGAACTTGCGCAGCACCGCCGGCTCGTGGCGACGGGAGGTGAGCTTCTCGAAGGCATGCTCGATGTCCACCAGGGCGCCCTCTTCGCTCCAGAACGCCTCGAACAGCGCATGCTTCAAGACACTGGCCGGCATGTCGTTCAACACAGGTTCGACAATCTTCAGCAACTGGCTCTGCCGGGTCAGTACGTTATTCATGGTCACCTCACGTATTCCTTGTTGGATGATGAATCTATCGGGTTGGACGGTTCGCGAGCCGCGACCGGGGTTTGGGGTTCGAGGGGCTTCCAGCCGCCCCAGGCAATCAGCAGCGACAGCAGTTGGAACAGCACGATCAGCGCCACGCAGCCCTGCCAGCCCCAGTGGCTCCAGAGCAGGGCCGGGACCACGGCGCCAAAACTGCCGCCCAGGTAGTAGCAGGTCAGGTACAGGCCCACGGCGCCGGCCTTGTTGTGGCGGGCGGTGGCGGTGGTAAAGGAGTTGGCGGCGGCCTGGGCCAGGAACACCCCGGTGGAACTCAGGGCCAGGCCCAGCACGATCAGCCACAGCGACGGCAGCAGGGTCAGGGCCGAACCGCAGACCCCGAGCAACGCCGCGGCCACCAGCAGCTCGGCCTGGGGCCGCGACTTGCTCAGGCGCCCGGCGATGGGGATCACCACCAGGGCCAGCAGGAACACGCTGTAGATCGCGCCCAGGGCAGCAGCCCCCAGGTCGAACGGCGCCTGGCTCAGGTAGAGCCCGGCGTAGGTAAAGGTGGCCACTTGCGAGAACAGCACGCAGAAGCCCACGCCGTAGGCCGCCAGCAAGGGCCGCCGGCACAGCTCGCGCAGGGCGCTGAGGCCGCCGGATGCCCGGGGCGCGGTCAGGGGCGGGTTGGCCGGCAGCAGCAAATGAATGGCCACCCCGATCAGCAGGCTCAGGCCCGCGAGCAAGGCAAAGGCTTCGCGCCAGCCCACGTATTCGGTCATGAAACCGGTGACAAAACGCCCGGCAAAGCCGCCCAGCACGGTGCCGGCGACATACAGGCTGGTGACTTCGGTCACGGTGCCGCCGCTCCAGCGGTCGCCGATGTAGGCCACGCTGGTGGCGAACACCACCGGGATCAGCATGCCCTCCACCAGGCGCCAGACCAGCAGCTGGGTAAAACTGCCGGCATAGGCCGCCAGCCCCGCCGGCACCGCCAGCAACAGCGCGGCCACCACAATCACCCGGCGCTGATCGAAACGCCCGGTAAAGCGGCTGACAAAGGGCGCAGTGAGGGCCACCGCCAGGGTGGTGACGGTGATGCTCCAGCCGGCTTCCCGGATGCTCACCTGAAAGCTCTGGGCAAATTCCTGGAGAATGCCCTGGGTCGCATACAGGTTGAGAAATGCCGCACAACCACACAGAAACAGGGCGATGCGCGCACAATGCTGACGCGAATTCATGAAACCTCTCGTTTTATGACCAAAGGCCTTTATAAAATACGTCGCCAAGCCAAGACCAATACCGAATTCCGACCGATCAATACCCAGGGAACAGGATGCTCGATCTACGCAAGTTGCGTTATTTTCTGACGGTCGCCGAAGAGCTGCATTTTGGTCGCGCCGCCCTGCGCCTGCACCTGGCGCAACCGCCGCTGACCCGGCAGATTTCGGCCCTGGAAACCGAACTGGGGTTTCGCCTGTTCGACCGCACCAGCCGCACCGTGACCCTCACCGCCCAGGGCCGGCATTTCCTGCCGTACGCCCGGGCCGTGCTGGAACAGGTGGACCTGGCCCAGGTCATGGCCGGCAAGCTGGCTGCAGGTTGCGCCGGGCAACTGGCCCTGGGCTACGCCAGTTCCATCGCCCTCTCGGACCTGTTCAGCCAGGCGATCCAGGCCTTCGCCCAACGCTTCCCGGACGTGCAATTGACCCTGGTGGAAGGTGCTTCGGTCAGCCAGTGGTCGCAGATTGTCGACGGGCGCATCGACATCGGCATGAGCCGCATGCAACCGCCGAGCGAGCAGAGCGATATCCAGTCCCTGTCCCTGGGGGACGAACCGCTGGTGGCGGCGATCTCCAGCGACAGCCCCTTGGCCGCGCAGGCGCAAGTGACTCTGGCCGAGCTTAGCGAGCATCCGCTGATCCTGTTTCCCGCCGACTACGGCTCGGGGCTCAACGAAGCCATCGAACAACTCTACCGACGCAACGGCCTGCCATTGCGCCCGGGCCCCAGCGGCCGGCAGATCACCTCGATCATCGCCCTGGTCGCCGCCGGCCAGGGCATTGCCCTGGTGCCCCGCTGCACCCAGACCCTGGCGAAAAAAGGCGTGACTTACCGCCCCCTCGCCGACCCCAGCGCCACCGCCCAGTTGCTGGTACTGACCCGCAAGCAGGGCCGCAGCCAGTTGGTGGAAGCCTTCATGGGGGTGCTCGACGAGTTGCTGCAGGCCCAACCCGCAGCGGCCGGGCTCTAGTCAGAGCACGGTCAGGCCCAGCCCGGCCAGGAGCATGCCGGCCTGGCTGCGGGAAATGATCGCCCCCTTGAACAGCTTGGCATCCACCAGGCGCAGCCCATGCAGGCTGGCTTCACGCAGGTCGGCGTCATCGAAGCGGGCATTGTTGACCCGGGCCATGGACAGGCTGCCGCCGTCGACAAACACCGCCTTGCGAAAGTCGCAGTAGGTCAGGTCGGCTTCGCTGAAATCAATGTTGTGCAACTGCGACTTGTAGAACGAGATGCCCGAGAGCATGGCGCTGTTGAGCAGGCAGTCGGAAAAGCTCAGGCCCAGGGCCGACACGTCGCCGAAGTGGGCGCCGGTGAGCTTGCAGCCATCGAAGCTTGCATGGGCCACCTTGCTGCGCTGCCATTGCGTGTTGTTCAGGTCACAGCGTTCGAAACGGGCATCGGTAAGCACTGCAGAACGCAGGTTGGCCTGGCCGCCGCGGCAGCTGGTCCAGCGGGTATTGATCAGGTTGGCCGCGGTGAGATCGGCGCCGGTCAGCAGGCAGCGTTCGAACCAGGCGCCGGGCAGGCTGATGCGGGACAGGTCCTGGCCGCTCAGGTCCAGCCCTGCGCAGCGCAGCGGCAGCGGCTGCCCGGCAGCCAGCTCGGCCAGGGAGCGGTCCTGCAGCGCCTCGGCGTCGATAGTGAAGTAAGCGTCATGAGCCTGCATGCCCTCTCCCAAGACTGGATACGAAGGGCCGCATCTTCTGGGCGTCGGCCAGGGAGGTCAATCTTGATCTTTGCCGCGCGCTGTGAGCAATGCGCGCCCCCTAGCGGCACGCGACCTTGGCCAGTGCGCCGGCCTGGGCGATAGCCAGGTCATTGCCGTTGGCATCGATACCGACAAAGGTGCTGATGTAGGAATACACCTGCTGATAGGCCTTGCCGTCGTACTGGTAGAAGGTGTCGTTGTGCTCCCCGGCACTGACCCGTGCACTGGTCATCAGGTCGGGCATGCCGTTGCAGGAAGTCGCCAGTACGCCCAGGGGGCCATCCTCGACGGCGAACAGCGGCTCGGCGTGTGCCTTGCCGGCACGATAAAGCCATTGGCTTGAATTGACCTGATTGCCGCTCATGCCACAGCTCAAGAACAGCAATTGGCCATGGGGGCCGCGGCAGGTTGTGGCAATCACCCCCTCCTGCGCGCATTGCGCATTGATCTGCTGACGGGTGTCGGCGCCCAGAACCGCCAGGACCTGGTTCACCGGGCTATCCACCGGCTCGCTGGCGCACAGCCCCTTGCCCCTGGGCCAGGCCCGGCTGGCACCGAGATACACCGGCGCCAGCGCGGCAATCACTGCATCCAGCTCGCGGCCCAGGCATTGGGTATCCGGGCAACGGCTGATGGCGCGGTTCTGCCTGTCGACCTGCCGTGCCAATTGCCACGGGGTGAACACCTGCGTGATCGAGCCGTACTGCACAAAGCGCGCCTTGAACAGTTTCTCCACCAGCGCTGCGTCGTTGCAGGTTCCCGCAGGCAAGGCCTGGCGCGCGGCGGCGGCATCGTGCAGGGCGCTGTCGTCCGCGCTGAAGCCCAGCGTCGTCACGTCCGTACAGGGCTTCAGCAACAATTGCGACGAGAGATAACCCGCCTCGACCTGCTCGCTACCGGGAATCACCCGCTTGCCCTGCGCCCACGCGGGCGAGGCCAGTAAGAGCGTGCATGCCAACAGGCTAATGGGGTATTTCATCGTCGCGTTGCCATCCATTGATGTGCTCAGAGCGATTGCGCGCTTGTTGAGTATTGCGCGGGGTTGACCAGGTGATGCGCCACAGGCCGATCAGGGATACTCGCGGCCAACAGCAGCCGTGCCGCGCTATTCAGGCCTGCCAGAGCCTTGTTAAGGTTCCGGCTCCCGCGTAGCCGTGATGCAACCGGAGCATATTGCTCATCCAGCAAGCCTCGCGCAACGAAACAGATGCATTCGTCCTTTGGAGATCACTGATGCAATCGCTGCCCCTCTCGCCCCTGCTCGTTGGTGAATCACTTGAACTGCGCCCACTTGAGGCCGTGGACTTCGCGGCGCTGTATGGCGTCGCCTGCGATCCCTTGATCTGGGCTCAGCACCAAAGCTCGACCCGCTATCAGGAGCCGGTATTTCGCCAATGGTACGACGACGCACTGGCGGCCAAGAGCACCCTGATCGTGATCGACCGCGACAGCGGCAAGGTTGCAGGCAGCTCCCGCTACTACGAGTTCAACGAGGACCAGCGTGAAGTTGCCATCGGCTACACCTTTCTGGCGCGCGAAAAATGGGGGGGCAGTGCCAACAAGGAACTCAAGTACCTGATGCTCGGGCACGCCTTTCAGTGGGTCGACACCGTCTGGTTCCATGTTGCGGGTTCGAATATCCGCTCACAGCGAGCCATGGAGAAAATCGGCGGGCAGTTGTCGCACACCGTCCTGAAGCAGGTGAATGGCGGTACTCAGGAGAATCTGTTTTTCAAGGTTGAACGCACGGCCTTTGAAGGCCAGCTGTCGCTTGCCCGTTCGTGACCCCGTTCAATCTGCGCCACCAATGGGCAGAGCCCGGCAGAACAAGCCTGCCGGGCCCTTGAGTGAAGCCTGTAGAAGCCCCGCATCGTCGCGGGGCCTCTTGCAGGCCGTTAGAACACGTTGTCCCAGGTGTAGCTACCGGTTTTCCACTTGTGATCGGGGTAGAACACACGCGGCGGCTTGATGGTCGGGGTATAGCCGAAGCGGGCCCAGATCGGCCGCTCGGTCACTATCGTGAAACTGCCGTTGGCCTGCAGGCGGATGGTTGCGCCGGGGTGACCAGCCGTGCCGCTCTGCCAGACGACCGCATTGTTCGCGGCGTAGATCACCAGGTTGCCGTCTGCCTGCATGACGCAGCGCACACCACCTTTGTTCTGGGTATAGGTCGCCCAGACCACGCTCCAGTTCGGCCCGTACACCACCAGGTTGCCATCGCCCTGGAAGACCAGAGCGTGATCGCCAGCGCTGTAGAGCTGGCCCGGTACCAGCTCGGCCGGACCGCTGATGATCATTGCCGTACCCACCGCCGGGGTGAATACACGACCATTGGGCGCATACCAGTGCGGGATGGTGTCGACAGTGACGATGTTCCCGTCGTCCTGAAGCTGGGTGAACGCACGCAGCGAGGCATCTTCGCGCGAACCCATGGTGGGGTCACTCGGAGTGGTCGACCAGATACGGCCACGCAGCGGGTCATCCAGGACAAAGCCGTAGTTCATGAAGACCATCATCGGATCTTTCTTGTTGCCCTTGCTCACGTTGGTGAACGGCGTGTTCTGGTCAGCCACCCATGCCAACTGGGCGCCGTCATACAGTGCCAGGTTGCCATCGGGCTGGAAGAGCAGCTTGAAGCGCTTGTTGGGGGATTGAAGATACTGGTTCGGCGCCATGTAGTAGCGAGCCGGCAGCACAGAAGAGCCGTTATCGGTAAAGTCGTATCGAATCCAAGCCATGTTGTTACCTATTGAGTCGAATGATGGATGCGGAGGATTCCGCCTGCATGTCGCTCAAAGGCGAGGAAATCGAAGCTCTTGGCTTTCACGAAGGGGGCGATAGCTTCAACGCGCAGTGATGACCGCCACGGCGTGAGAGCTCCACCCATTCCAATAATGACTGCGAAAGCGCTACGCGCGGCCTGGAACCGTCATGCAACAGCAGTTCGGGCCTCTGGCCCGGACGAGCCGTTGCATCACAGGCTCAATGACCGACGCCGCTGTCACACCTGGCCGCTCCTGGCGATAGCTCGAGACTCGCGGCCTTTACATGATTCAAGGTTCCACAGCGGGAACATTTGATCTGGAGCTCAGTAAACTCGCCCACTCGAGCGAGAAGTCGATTGCAACTTCCACATCTGCATTCTTTTAACATCTGCAAATCCATTTGATTATCTGCCTGACGCCCTTACGGGAACACCCATATAGTACAATATAGGAATACCCATTTGCAAGCTTATGGGAACCCCCGTAATACTGGGCGGATGGAATTTAAAGATCGACTCAAAACAGCTCGTCGCCACGCCCAGCTCAATCAAACAGAGCTCGCTGAACGTGCCGGCCTGACCCAAACCTCAATCTCCGACCTGGAACGTGGCAAATCGAAGGCCACGGCCTTTGTCGCCCAGATTGCCTCGGTATGCGGCGTTTCCTCCATGTGGCTCGCTGAAGGCGTTGGAGAAATGCTCAAGGCGGCGGATACCGCATCGGCACGCATCCAGCCAAGCGTGCATTTGGACGATATCGAGACCTGGGACGATGCGACCCCGCTCGATGACAACGAGGTCTACGTCCCCTTTCTTCACGAGGTGGAGCTGGCTGCAGGCTCGGGCCGGTTTGTCATCGAAGAAAGCGATACCGCCCGGCTGCGCTTCTTCAAGAAAGACCTGCGTCAGAACGGCGTGCAGTTCAACAACGCCAAGTGCGTGTCGGTCAGCGGCAACAGCATGGTCCCGGTGCTGCGCGACGGCGCAACCGTTGGCGTGAACGTCGGCAGGAATGCCCTGAAGGATGTAGTCGATGGGGAGATGTATGCACTCAACCACAATGGCCAGTTGCGCGTGAAGCAGGTTTACCGTTTGCCGGTCGGGCTGCGCCTGCGCAGCTTCAATCGGGATGAACATCCAGACGAAGACTATAGCTTCGCCGAAATCCAGGAACAGCAGATCTCGATCCTGGGCCATGTGTTCTGGTGGGCGATGTACTCGCGATGATTGCCCGGGGCTGGCTGGCCGGGATAGGCCGACAACCTCGTCGACAGGAGTGTTCAGTGATGCGTAATCTGCGTGGCCTTGTCTTGCTTGTCGTCGCTGCGGCTTCGGTCTCGGCTTGCACCACACAACTGACGGAAGCAGGAAGGCAGGTCGATCTGGTGACGGCCTCCTCGGCACAGGCCTGCAAGGTTCTGACGGTATTTACCGTGAAGGGCTCCTCCAATGGGGACGCGCTGAATATGGCCTTCAATAAAGCAGCCGAACTTGGCGCCGACAGCATGAGCGTCGTCAACGTCGGTAGCGCCTCCGACATACAAGCCGCGGCCTTGAAATGTCGTCAGTGACAGGCCTTCCATGAATCTCGCCAGACCGAACCGGAAACAGCCCTCCATCGAACACTGGCAAACCCATCATCCAGTTCGCCAACAAACCAGAATCGAGGCCTCAGCCCATGCCTAGAAAAGAGCCGGAGGATGCCAAGGCAGTCACTGCCGCCGATATCGAGCGCTCCATCCAGGCCTTGAACAAGATGGCCGAGCGCCTCTGGGGTCAGGGTCGGGAAACCGAGGCACAAGCCCTGCTCAATGCCCTGGACGCACTCAACCGAGCGCTGGACCGAATCAGAATTGGCGAAAACAGGCGCATTGCCACCCTCCACTAGACAGCGTGAGCCAGCCGTGACAAGCGCCAAGTCATGGACGTGGCAGGAGTAGTTGCCACCCGTGCGCCCTCCCCCCATCGAGCCGATAACCTAGCAAGGCAGGCCGAACCCGCTCATCAATCCGGGCACCAAACCCCAGATTGGAACCCGGTCACAGCTACCCCTTGGGAACTCAATCAACCGCGCAGAAAAATTGAATTCCACGAACGCGGATTCAGTCCACAACTATGAGCACAGTAAATCTGACGAGGTAACAGCAATGACTATCGAAGCAGAGACACTTGTTGAATTGACTGAAGCCCTGCAGGACAAAGGCATGATCCTGCTTACGGATGTGACCTTCATTCGTGCGCCATACCGGAATAATCATCGTTGGGTGTGCAGCGTGGAATGACGGCCACTACAACAGCCATGACCACACCGAACATCCAATGAATGCCAGCCTGGTATAGGAATGGGAGGAGAAAGGGGGTACCGACCTGTGACAGAGAGCTGTTTGCGTCTCTATCTAAATGCCCAACGGAACGATGAGAAAACCACTGGGGCCCGAAATGCAACTACCGCCAGCGCAATCAGTTTGCACCGCCTCTAAACGGAAAAAAGAGATCAAGCCGCTAAGTGCTTGATCTCTTTTAGGAATATGGTCGGGACGGAGTGATTCGAACACTCGACCCCTAGCACCCCATGCAAGCGGACACATCTACAAGCCGCTAAATACAAGGCTTCGCGCCAGGCGCTCGCTGCAACGATGCCTAACAGTGCGTAACCATGGTTTACAAAGTCACTCGGAAAGTCACTTGGCCTTTTAGCCCCCTCCTCCGGCGTCCTGCCGAACGAACACCACATCCCAATTGCTACTCAACACGGCACCACCACGATTGCGCATATAGGGCTCCGTCGATCTCCTCAACGCCATTGATGTTCATCCCCAGCTGCGCCATGCCGTTGACCTTTGCATCGAGCAATCGCGGCAACACATCAGGGCCAGGATCGCTTTTGAATATCCAAGCCTGAACACAAGGTCGTCCCAGCGCCTGACTGTGGCTCTCCAGAATATGGATATCTCCTTTGACAGGCTGGATCTTGCTGAGCCTTTCGGAAGGTATTGCTACGCCACGCTCCCTGCGGCGAACGATAAGAAAATTCATGGGGGGATCACACCAAAACTGTATATGCAGACAGTATTTCACCACCATGAACGAAAAAGAATTTGCGCCGACAGGCGGAGCTTTGCTTCCTCCTATGGAGGGAGAAACACCTAACGGCGGACGCACTGGGCAAACGACCGCGGCCAGGTCCCCTCCCCGAATGCGTAGCTGCATTGTTGCGAAAAAGTCAGCGACCTTGAATTAATAGTCCGCAGCAAGAAGTGGCTGAACGAGAATTCAGACGCACCACCATACTAACTATCAATTAATACAGACTACGCAAATTATGCAAACGACCTAAAATGAACCTTCCGATATTTTTAGACCAGCGCATAGTCCTTCTTTCAACCGGCACAAGAAGCGAACTTAAAACCAAACAAAAAACAATTGTTAGAATAATATTTAAATAGATAGAAGCAATCTGATCAATGCCAGACTTATAAAAACCAACAAACATTAAACATGACATAGAAAATATAACTGGAACATGAATAAGATAAAGAGGAAATGAGATCGTCCCTAAAAACCTGGAAACACTATTAGATAATAATCCGCTAGCAACTTTTGAGTACGACACAAACAAAACCACACCAATAGCTATTAAAGACCCATAATTATTATATGGAGACCCCTTCACGGAATATGAAAAAACAACAACGACCACCAATAGCAATAAGCTTATAGCTTCTACTGATCGAATCTTTGAAGCCACTATATCCAACGGAAACCTTTTGTTAACCTCTGCAATCAAGTACCCACTTATAAAGCAAAGATAGAACGACTGATTCCAAGCAAAAAACAATGCTAACAATGCTGCTACAGGCCAGTGAACACGAGACCCAGACCTAAAGAAGAAAAGGTAAGCATATATTACAAACGATCCAATCAACTCAACCCTCATAGTCCATAACGGAGGATTCAGTGTTTTCTCACTAACACCTTTAAAAAAAACATCATACAAAGAAAACTTAACCGCATCAATAAAACTTATAGGATTTGTATAAAACGCATAAATCCACCCTGAATACCTTTCTTTTATACTGACAGCCTCAATATTAAAAAACAGCCCAGCAGCTGCAACCAGATACGTAATAATCGCAACTAAAAAAATAGGCATCATGAGCCTAAAATAACGTGACACAACTGCTAACGCCAGCCCTTCACGCCCTGGCTTTAGATAACTTACACTTAAAGCGTAACCAGACAGTACAAAGAAAATTTGAACGGCAAGGCTTCCATCAGGTGTTACATTCAGAATGAAAGCCAAAGCAGAAGTCAGATAGTTCCCATCTGTAAAGCTATCAAAAAACGCTCCTTTGCTATAAATAGCAGGATCTAATAGAAATGCATTCAAATGAGCAATTAAGACAACTAGCGCGGCCCATCCTCTGAGCCCATCTAAAAAATTAACACGTCCCTTCAAAGACTTTTCGCCAACAATTGCCACGCACCACTCCACTCTACTGGGGACTATGTAAAATCGCCGAACACATTTATAATATTTTTCTTCAAGCCTCAAAAACAATCATAAATAGAGACTTACTCTAAACAGGATTCTTTTTCAGTCGCGTATCATAATATGATGACCCGGCTGGAGGACGCAATTCTAGTCTGCCGAGCCAATGCTTTCCTTATTTCCCCAAGCCTTCATGAGCTTGCTCACACGTCACTCCCCTGCTCCGGCTTTGATCAGCATCAGCCGCCAGGTCTCCCGCTCTTTCATCAGCGCGCTTGAGCACGTCGGCAAGCACCAGGACGGCGCGGGAAGCTGCCGCGCTTGCGGCGGCAGCGCAGGAATTGCTGCTGGCCGTACGCTTGAGACGCTCGGTGAGATCGTCGACGGTCCGCTGCAGGCTCCCAGCAGCAGCGCGAGCGGTAACAGCGTCAGCGATTGCACTATCGATTTTCCGTTGTCCATCCTGCACCGCCTTGTTGATTGAGTTCTGCCGATCCTGTTCTTTGTCGCGCTCTGCGCGCTCATCGATGGCCCAAGCCTGCTTATCGCCGGCGTCACGGGCGTTCCAGCGCGCCTGCCACTCTGCGCTCTCGATCGACCGTCCGTGCTGATAGATCCCCCAGTAAGAGGCAAGTACCAGCACCAGCAGGCCGCCACGTAACAGCCAGGCGCTCACGCCAGCACCTTCAAAGCCAGGTCGTAGAGTGCTTTCCGCTCCACGGCACCATTTGGCACCCGGCCTGGCTGTCCGGTGTTGATGACACTGCCGATGTCCTGGATGCGGCCGGCGTCGGCCAGTTCGTTCAGGCCATGAGCGGCCCACCACCAGGCGGCGGACTGAGCGGCTTGCTCTGGCTGCTCCAGAAGCTCGGGCTGCGTCTCCAGGGGCAGCCCAAGGCCGTCGGCGGCGGCGTGGTAGTTCGAGCGGCCAGTGAGTTGGATCAGGCCGCGACCACGGAAGCGCCAGCCGTCACCGGAGGACTCCGGACCATTGCCCATGCGACCGCCATAGACCGCATTGGCAAACTTCTCGGGCTTGCCGCCCAGCTCGTCCGCCCGCGACACCAGGGATCGCCAACGGCTACCGGTGGCGGAAGCCTGGCCGATCTGTCGAATTCGGTCGGCGCGATAGTTCAAGTTCTCCACCAGGCAGCGCAACTGGCCAGACTCGTGACCGACCTGGGCCAGGAAGGCAGCCTGGCGCACGCGGCTGTCGATCTTGAATCGAGCCATGGCCCGGTTTAGCGCAGGCAAAAAAATACCCGCAACAGGGCGGGCATTCGGGAGTATCTGCAGCAGCTGCTGCTCGGTGAGTGGCATTGTGTTTCCTCCAGGCACAAAAAAACCGCACTTGGCGGCCTTGGCGATGATCCTCAACAACTGTTAATGACTAATTGACCATCTCATCTGGCTTTCCAGCCATGTTGGCGCGGCGGGCCGATGAGACTTATCAGGAAACTCTCCCGACTCAGGCCATTTACGTAGAAAAGCACGATACGTCTGCAGCTCTTGGTACTGGCCAGAGGTAAGAGTAGTTTCAGTGGAAAGCTCGATTTCATCACGATGACGAGTGACTACTTGGTCGGTTTCCCGCAACTTTTCGTCGCGCCACAACCGCTCTATGCTAGACAAGGCCTCAGTATCAAGCTCCAATGGAGGGGCTGGATACTTGACGAATTTCTTACCTTCATAGCGCCATATACAAAGGCGATCTTGCGTTAACAACATCCATGTTTTTTTATCGACGGGAACGGACCCTTCCGGGATTTCATTAATCCCAGATACCAAGCAGTGCATTAATTCTGAATTAGAATCCAAAGTAGCAAAATAATCATTCGCCATAATCGACACCGTTAATAACCAAAGAAATAGACACGTGGCTGTCCTGAGCCGGATCCGCTGGTAACTGGATTCCTTACAGAAACGGATACTTTGGATGTTGTGTATCCAGCAGCTCCTTCCATAGAAACGGTAGTTACTCCACTAATAAACTTATGACCAACTATCCCGCCAAGCGTTGCATTCGGGAACGGTATAGGAAAGTTTATGTCCTGATCGATAGCGCCGCCCCCTGACACGTTGGCTGTAGCTCCCACGGCCCACTGGAATATAAACCCGCCAAGCCAGGTTGGTAATGCAATGTACCCATTTGTCGCCAGTAAAACCGAAAAGCCAGCCCTGACTTTCTTTGGCGTAACGATAGTGGCATCGTCCGTGCCGGCTGTCATCACGGGGCTGGTTGCGATCTTTGCGATGCCCTGCACGGATTCCGTTGCCTGACCGATCTCCCCGGGTTCTACGATCCAGTCTCCAATGACTCCGTTAATGCTTGATCTGAATGCCTTCTTTGAGGGGCTCATCCCTGTTGCTTCTTGGGTCCAATTTCCCGTTGACTGTTCATACGAGATATGAAACACCGTGCCATAATTAAATCCAGGTGGCCGATTAGTTGAATCTGGAGTAAATCCATATGCTCCAGTTGACGAGATTAAATTAAGATTGCTCGCACCCGGGGCAACTGTCGCCCCTATGCCGCCAGTCCCTTTTTGCATCCCGTCTGTAATACCATATCCTGACAAGGTTGTAGGCTTGTTAGTTATTTTGCTCCAGCTAACGTTGGTGTTTTCATAGATCGACACCATCGCATCGAAATACTGTGAACTTCCAACCTTATCTACTGAGCCATTCGCTTCGACGACTGCAGCTGATAGAAGAGATTGAAAAAATCCCTCTTTGTCATTCGCCCAATCCCTCTCAAGATAGGATCCGTCCTTGGCGCTGGGCGTGGTTCTGTTTTTGAAGGATCCTTGAGGATAATCTGCCGACGGGTTGTTGAACCTGCCAGGGTACCGCTCGTTCAGCTTAAGTGCCATTTTACGCCCCTATATATCCGGAAAACTCTGCTTCCTCATCGCCAAATTCGGCATCTAGATCGCCAAATTCAACCATTTCGAATCCCTCTAGGAATCCACTAAATCTTACTGCCTGTGGCTTTGGAACAAGGCCAGCATTCAATAATGCGAACCGCTCAAGATTCGAAATCTGCCCATAGAACTCGATGCTGAACGACATATCCTCGCCGTCGGTGACGCGCAAAACCTCCGCCTTTGGTAGCAGGAAATTCATGCCGTCGAGGATGTTCTCGATAGTCGCGTCGCCGTTGTTCTTTATGATCTTGGCCTTGATCACCAAGCGGTAGAGTTCGTCTGACAGCTGCCCGTCTTGATCAATCGTCAGGGCGCTGAACATTGCCTCGTCGTCTCCAAACTCATCACCGTCCGTGAGGTCGAACAGTCCGGGGTTCATTGGCATGGAGCCAACGAAGCTGCGCGGCGCAACGACAATCCGGCCAATAACATTCAACTCTTCGCCAACTGCGGTATCGATGTCATAGCTCTTGCGCACAGCCTGGGCAGCGGCCTCAATGCTTCCGCCGAGCTTCTTTGCTATCTCATACCAGGCCACGGCCTTCGGCTTGTCGCGGTACTGCGCGTAAATTCGGTCTGGGATATTCATCACGTGATCACTACGGTGATGTTGCTCTCCGTCCACCTGGACATCTGGTTGTATGCGATTGCGACGTTGGCCTGGCCGCCATTGAGGCTGGATGAAGGAAGGTCTACGTAGCTGTCACCATATGAGCCGATGACCTTATTGACCGGCGTGAAAATGGTGCTGAACGGTACCATTTCACCAATATCGAAGCCGTCAATCTTGAAACCGACATCCGCGGGGATCAGGTCGCCAGCGGCGTACTCCATCATCGCCTCCTTTATAAGTTGGTCGGCGTTTGGTGGGAGTGATCCGTCGTTGACGATATGAATGACCGGGAACATGTCCACGTAGATTGGCCGGCTAGCGCGAATCAGCTTATGGTTCGTTGGATACTTCGGCGATGTGACTTCCACCTGAAACGGCGTGCCGGCCTGGTAGAGCAGCGCGCCTGGGTTCTTCTTCAGATAGATCGCCATTGCGACATCATCGTCAGTCCCGCCGTCTACGACGGGCGCGATAGAGTGCGGCGGTAGTCCGTACGGGTTGTCGGCAGTCACAGCGCCTGAGTTGGTGTCGTTTTCGTACACCTTCACCCGGCGCACGCCGTCGACGCCGAATAGTTCGCCGATCATGGAGTCGATCTGGTTGTTTCCAGGCTTACCTACTGCCGTGGCGCGAGTGACACGCAGTTGTTCGTCACGCTGCCCATCAGCCCCCGGCGTCGCTGGAGTGGTGTTTGTCACGCCGGCAAGGCCTGCCACCACGTCTACGATACGGGTGATGGTGCTGGCGTCAGCCTGGGTTGCTCCGACCACCGTGCACGTCGCGTTTACGGTTGCCGACCCCAGCGAATCAGCGGTCACGGCCTGGTCGGTCGCCCAGCGGCTGCCGGTGGTTACCGACTCAAAGCGGTTGCCAGCAGGGATTGGCGTTCCGGGGGTTGCTGTGATCGTCAACTGCACACTAGAACGAGACCCACCTGAGCGGATGGTGCCAGTGAGGGAACAAACGATATCCAGATCGTTACCCTTGGCCTTGTTCGGATCTTTCGAGTTGTAGGCCTGCTGCAGCGTCTCATCGAGAGCGTAGAAGATCTCCGAATCGTGCGCCATCTTCAGGCCGTCGGGCGTTGAAGGGTCCAGGTTCCACAGGGGATCAATGTCGAGATAGAACTGGCGCTCTTGGGCGAACCATTCGTTTTGAGTCTGCAGCACGTAGCCAGTCGAAGTCAGGCTAGCCATTCAGTGTTACCTCTTCCAGGCCGAACTCGGTGAGAATCCCAGCGGTTACGCTGTATTTGCGGTTTTCGATGTTGAAGTCAGCGGAGAAGCTGGTGAGCCGGATCACGCCTGGCGTGTTGGCGACTCGAGCCCGTAGCGCTGCCTCAGCCGTGGAGAGGCTGGTGAACTTGCCCAGGATCTGCTCGTACCACGGCGTGCCGTCGGTGATGTCTCGGAAGTACTCGCCCAGGAACAGGCGAAGTCGGGTAAGCACGGTCTGGGCGACTTCTGACTGGCCGGTGATGAACTGCTGCCCGCGCGTCACGATGTCGCCGGTTTCTTCGTCGAGTCTGCGCACGGTCATGGAGCGGGCACTCCGCTTGTCCCGGAGCCCGGGGTTACACCGCCGTGGCGGTGCGTGTTGAGGTTTGTGCCGGTGGCGGTGATGACATTGCCATCAGGTGTGATCTTCAGTCCGTTGATTAGGAACGTGCCGTCGACCTGTAACTGAAAGCTGCCAGCACCGTTCTGCATGATGGTTGTTCCATCAGCCCGAACATCGAATTTCGCAACCCCGTTATCCATGGAGATGCTGTTGTCATTCATCAGCCACACGAATTGCGTGCCGGCACGGTTACGCATGCGCACGCCGTTGTTCTGGAAGTCTGGCAAAATGTTTGGCTGGGACCGGAACCCAGGCAGGAACATGGCGTCCTGCATGTTGTGGAAGCGCCCAATTGGGTTGGCTGCCACCCCACCGCTCTGCACCCAACCATCAATGCAGCGCTGGGAGAACAGGATGTCGCCCTCGCAGCCTGAGTCGATCTGGTATTCGACGCAGTAGTCACCGCCGGGAAAGTAGACCGGCACCTCAATAATCGGTGGGATGGTGAACTCGGCGCCATTGATATCGACGCGGGCTATGCCAGGCTGCACTTGGGCGAGTTGTTTGACCGGGTCGAACGTCAAGACGTGGCCAGGCAGCGATGTGCAGACCCCCTTCAGGATCTCTCTGAACGAATCACGGATCAGCTTCGCCTGCTTTGCACGGCCTTTTGACTCTAGCATTCAGGCTCTCCATTTTCCGCGGACAATAAAAAACCCGCCGGGGCGGGTCAGTACGATATTTTCTTAGGTTGGCGCTTATCGGATATCACCGAAACCGTCAGTAAGGATTCCCTTATCACCATACTGGCTATTCACTAGGGCTCGGATCTTCGACTCGACATGGCGTAGGCTAGACATCATTCCTTTTGTCGGGCCATTGGTCAGTGACTTGCAGCCACTGCGCGCCAGGCTCAGGTCATGCTCCCTGATATCAGCGATCATCGAATTGTAGATCTGCATGTTTTGCGACTTTAAGGCCAGCGATACGGAGCCGCCTCCATATGCCGGATCATTGGCTACATTCACCACACCGCTACCAGCCATGAGTGCAGTGTCAACATAGTTGTACATCTGGCGACCGTCGCACCGCTTCTCGCTGTCGTCCGCGAACGCTACGCAGGAGCCCGCTGCAGTGATCAGCACAACAGCGCCAAGAATGGCGTTGCTCTTCATTGAGGCTTCCTTTAAATAGCCTTTGGGGTTACGGCGAAATGTAGCAGATCGACAGCAGCTATTCCGATGGCCATTACCTCACCTGACGAACTGCTGCCCACGCATATAGGAGGTATTGGCGGATGCCACGGCCTCGCCGCGGGTGATCACCCCGTTACGGTTCACGTCCAGACCTGAGTTGGCTGCATACTCACGCTGATAGGGACCGCTGTCGCGCTCCCACATCACATATGAATCAGGGCGCCCTACTGCCGCTGGCCACAAAACTGCTAGGTATGCATCACCCAGATTCCTGATCCGGCCAGAGTAAGGTTTGTAGTAAGCCTCTACATAGTCAAGCTGGCTCACAGCGGTCATGCGTGCAAGCTGGGCGGTTGATGTTCCGAGTGAGATCGCCGAGCGCTCCAGGAACTGGATAAGCCCTGTTGCGGTACTTCCTGGGTTTCTTGCCGCAGGACTGAACGTGTAGCCAGTCTCGAAGCCCATAACCGCCATAAGCCAGTTCGGGTCGAATGACAGGCGACCGCATACCTCGCGCACCTTGCCCCTAAAAGCCTGGTCAACTCTTGCACCCCAGATCAGTTTCCCGTTTTGCGGAGTTGCGGTCTCGGTCACCGTCGGCGTGGTGCCGGAGCGCAAGCCGTCTATCTCGGTTCGCCAAAGGTCGCTGTGCGAATCACCGGAGTGTTTCATGGCGAAAATGTTGTACTCGCCGTTGGCGCTGGCGTCACCACTTAGTTCGGACACGAAAAGGTTTCCGGTGTTGAAGGTTGCAAACTCGCTTTCTACGTTAATCTTGCCGTTGATGCGCAGTGCAGGATTGAGCTGCACCGCCACGAATACGCCGAGGCCGTCAGGCCCTCGGGAGACCTCTGGTATGCCGATCATTCCGCTGAACTGATCTACCTTCACTGTCGTTGTGGTGCGCGGCATGTTCGGCTTCGTGACGACAATACGTCCTCGGTCCTGCATCCATTCGAATTTATAGGCGTATGCGAGGTCGGTCATAGCCTGCGGAATGTCACCATCAACTACCAGACCTGATGACAGAGGCTTATCATCAGAAAACTGGGCGTTGTCGATATCAATGGGTAGTGGCCACGCTGCAGCAAGGGCGCGGATAACTTCCTCAATCCTGGTTCCGATACCAAAAGACAGCTGGGCTGATGCCCGATCAGTCGCTGGCTGCCCTGACCTGCATATCAGTCTAGTGATGATCTCCGGCGAACCAGGCTCCCTCTCGCGTAAGGTGTTGGTAACGTATCCGGTGAATACCGCGTCAACATTGTCGCTATACCCGGCTCGCAAAACGATGCTGGATCGCTGGCGAATCGCTGAGCCTTTGTTCATGTTGTAGAGGCGGATATCTGCAAACGAAAGAGCATCACCAGGGGAAATATCGACGCTGAACTGAACTCTAAACTGCCTGCTACCGGATTGAAGGCCGATGTAAGGCTGCCCATCAATATCAATAGACCAAACGCGAGATCTCATATTTCCACCGGCGGAGGTATCCAGACGAGGAAGTTATCAATGCCTAGGTTATCCAGGGTCACATCTTTGCCAGTGAACACCATCTGACCAATCCCAGTCCGATAGCTTTGGATGATGTCGCTCCCTGGCTCGAGCATTGCCCCTGCAACGATTCGACTGCCGTCACGCAGCAGGTTCATAGACCACGCGGGCTCATCCAGGTATGAGACAAAATCTATTTCAAAGTCGATCAGGTTCCCTCCGAGCTGCACGCCAAAGCGTTGGTGAGCGTTGGAGGCGCCAGCGCGCAATGGGATGGTGAGCATCAGACGACTCCATCAAGAATTCCGTTAACTGCATTCGACAGACTGTCAGATGCCTCTTTGGCGATAGCCTGACCTCGATTAATGATCCGGGATAATGCTGATTTGGATGGATCACCATCACGCAACTGATCTGGAGTGCATTGGATATCGCGCTGAATACGATCCAGATCAATGATCTCCTGCAACTCCACAACGAACTCAAGCCCTCCTTCGTTGCGCGGTTCCTTGGTTCGGGATAGACGGGTTATCACCATGTTGCGAAGTAGGATGTCGCCGGCATCAATATCGAATGGATCCGCCGCTTGCATGAGGACGATCAGAAAGTCCAAAGTTGAGCTCGCCCTGGTCTCATCACTACCGGCCAGCCATCCAGCAGAAAGACCGGCTACCGCTGAGACAATAGGGTTGTTGGTCAGATTCGAGAGTGCCCCACCGAGGAAATCCGTTAACTGAACCTTAACCGGGTTGTTGCTGATTGCCCCGGTCATTGTCCATTTGAACGGGTTCAAGATGCGGTGATCTGATATCCGAACACCAGATTCAATAGGAATTGAAGTTAGCGTTACGGTTGCCTCAAACGTATCTTCCAGGACCGCGTCAAAGGAGTAGCCAGCGATAGTGGGCGCTTGGCGCGTGAAGATATTGATAATGCTCACGGCTATCGCTCCGTCGTTGTCTTCATGTCACCAAGGGTTTCGTACGCGGTGCGCTCGTTTACGTCGATGATTTTGGATTCAAGAGCCTGCCCATCAATCTGAATTGTGGCATTCAATCTACTTTCAACCTTGATAGGAGTGCGCGTCAGCGCTCCAGCGAGGGCATCAGCAGCAGCCTGCCGATCCTCTTCAGGGTTTACTGTATTTGTCGGGGGCAAACTGTCGACAGCCCCCCTATCGCCAAGTATCCAGTCCTTAGGCTGCGTATCAATTACTGAATCACGACCAATACTGCTTTCTCTACTAAGGGGAACCTCAGCTGCAGATTTTCCACCAAATAACAGTTCAATCGGGCTCTGAATGCGCTCTAGCCCCGTTACACCCTTGAGCCACTCATCAAATCCGCGTGATGCGTCTCCATAACCTGGCACATAGTCGTTTAGGGTTCGGTTGAGAAGGTTCGAGCCCACGGCGCTGCCTGTTATTGCGAGCCCTGCTGTACCTGCCTTACTAACAGCTCCGCCAACAGTGGTGAGACCAATCTTTGACGCTGCTGCGCCGGCCAGGGCGGCAGAGGCGGAAGCACCCAAGGCAGCTGTAGCGCCATGGTTATCGGCGGCGTAATCAATAACGTCGCTGATCTCTCCTCTGTACTCCTTGAGGAAGTTATTCACGGCGTTCCCTGCACCGATCAGGCTTGGCAAAAACTTTTCAGCTAGCTCGTTCTTTACTCCCTCAATAATCAGGCCAAACTCTGCGGAGTTGTCCGCAAGCTTTCTCGCGTTTTCATTGAGCTGATCAATTGACCCAGTTAGCCCGCTGGCGCGCCTCATGGTGTCGTCAAGCTGTTCCACGCCTCCCGAAAGCGATCTGAACACACCGTCCGACAGACCAAGAGAGCTCTGAACGACTGAGCGTTGACCCTCGTCTAGATTGGGGATCATTTCCGCTAGAGCGCGCATGAACTCTTCGCCGGTTTGCGTCTCATAGAGCGCACTTACATCCAGGCCGGCCATTGCCAAATCATTGATTGGCCCAGCTTCGCCTTTGAGGCGCAGATTGTTCTGGATTTCCTCGAAGCGCTGCAAGGTATCAAGCGCTTCGGATGCGTCGCCCCCCATCAGCTTTACAGCACTACCAAAGCTGTACACCGTGTTCATCGAGGTGCGTAGGTTCTGGGTGGACATAGCCAACTTATCGACCCGATCAGCGACCCCTACTATAGAGGCGGCGCCCGCTCCAAATGCGCCGACAAGTGCAGCCGATATGCTTAATGCATTCGATTTGATCCCACCTAAACTGGCATTTATCTTCCTGTCGCCAACTTCTAGGGCCTTGGTGTCATAGCCGATGCCGATCAGGAATGACTTCAGTACTTTGCTAGCCATTCTTCGCAGCCTCGTATTGATCCCACAGTTCGTCCATGGCTTGGTTAAAGCGCTCGACGCTGGCTAGGGAGTGGGTTCCATCTTCAAGTTGCGCCCAGGTGCACAGCGGCGGGCACACGCCAACAATCCCGACGCAGGGGCGCATCAGGAACCAATTTACTGCGCTGCGCTTTCCGCGCCCGGCTGCCTTGGGCTTTTTTCGCCGCTTGGCAGCCAGTCGAAAAAATCGGAGAGGTTCCAGCGCAGAAGCTCAGCCAGCAGTTGGTTGTATTGCACCATTTTACCGCCGAAGTCGGCGACAGTGACGGCGCGCTCGGTACCGTTGATGAACACCCGAGTCATGAGTATCTGCACGACCTGGGCTTTCACGTCTTGGCGCATCGACATGAACATGGCGCAAAGCACCTTATCGTCTACATCGAGCCCTGCTCCTGCAGCAGTGTGGAATCGCTCCAGAACGGCGCCAGACAGGAGGGACATCAGGCGGTCCTGATCGACGGCGCTGGCCATGGCGGCGTTGTACTGAACTCCGCCGATGGTGAATGGTTTCACGCTCATCTATCAGCCCCTTGTCGCTTCCCAGATGTTGAACTGCATCGTGAACTGGTCGTCCGTGATGGTGGAGCCGGCCCGACCGCGCTGTCCATCGTTCACGATCACGCCCTCCGAGCCCAGTGCCGTTTCCAGCGTGCCGATCTGGGTGAAGGTCAGTGTGATGTTCGCGTTCGAGTTCAGCAGACCCTGCACGTATGCAGAGTCGGACGAACCCGGGTTGAGGTAGACGTTCACCTCGCGGCCCGGATTTTGGCGGTCGAGGCGGACGGCGCTACCGCCCTGCCCCCGGCGCAGCTGGCTACGCGGATCGATTGGCGCGTCCGTATATGGAGTGGCGGTTTCGCCCCAATCCTGGATCTGCCGGCCATTGATAGTGACGACAGAGAGGTCGTTCGAGAAATTACCTAAACTCATGGGTCACCTATCAATAAACGTCGAGGTCAACATCAACGATGTGGATTGCGCCGGCGCGGAACAGGCGGATGCGGAGTGGTGCGGCCTTGCGGGCGTTACGGTCGGCGTCCGACAAGTCGAGGATGTCCTCTGGCTTGGTCAGAATCTCGAAGCCGATGGTGTACTTTTCGAGGCCGTCGTCCGGGTCGATGTAGTTGCGCGGGCCCAGGTAGCCGTTGTTGATGAACTGTTGCATGGTCGCCCGGGAGGCGCCGATCAGCACGGCCTGGCCGACAGGGGTCTGGGCAAGCTTGGTGGTTTGGTTGGCTACCGCGTTGTAGAGCGAGGTCGTCAAGTAGTTAATGCACGCGTCGAGGTTGACCACGTCATCGATGAACTCGCCATACGTGCTGTGCGTCAGCGTATTCAGCCAGCGACCAGAGTCAGTCGACCCCTGGTTATCCACCACGGTATAGAAAACGGTCTTCTTCTTGTCGCTCTGCATCGCGCTGTAGGCGGTACCGGTTAGAGACTCTGCGGTCACGCCAGGAGACTTCTTGAACTCGCCAGTAATGGTCGAGCGGTCGGCGCTGTAATTCACGGCTGCATAGTGTTTGGCCAGGGCCGAGCCCGAATATGCATCCGTGGCATGCGCAGCGGTGTAGACATGGCGGAAGCCAGCCGAAGTCAGCTGAGTGGCAATATCGTCAATGTCAGCCGGGTCGCGAATCTCAGCAGTTGAGGCGCCAGTCTGGTTGTCGATGAACATGCTGGTGTTGTCTTCACACCACTGGGCGATCTCCAGCACATCGGCCTTTACGGCAAGCACAGGGGCAGTCCACATGGTCCAGTACCACCAGAAGAGGTTACGGGCCTTGTTCAAGGTCGCCGCGCGAGTCGTGTCGGCAGTTGCCACGCCATACACCGTAAGCTCTCGGGTAGCCGGAGTGCCGCCAAGCCAGCGCTGGGCCGCCTTGTACGTCTCAGTTGTCTCCGCGAAATCTACCGAAAGTGCCGGCAACGTGAAGTACTTCCGGTACGAATCCGGCGCGAAGCCCACCGGAAGCTCAAGCTGAGGAGCGAACAGTGTGGCACTGGCAAAGTTCGCATTGCCCAGGCCTGCCGGGCTGATCCGGGCATTAATCCGGATGATGTTGGTAGCTGGATAGCTCACTGTGCTAGCTCCAATGGGTTATGTGGGGTCGAATTCCACGGTGAAGGTGTCGAGCACCCGCGCCTTTTCGTTTTGAAGAGCAACCTCAATGCTGAGGATGTTGTTGATTTCTGAAATGCTGATCGCCTCGTACATCAGGCGGATGGTGATCTGCGCCCGCTGCTCGAAGTTGGCAGACTGCAGGCTGGTGAGGTTGTTGACGGCATCAGTGCTGTTCCAGCCGATCTTGGCCTTGAACAGCATCATGCTCACGTCTGGCCGCTTGTTGGCCTGCTTCAGGCGCTCGGCGTACATCAGGGATTCGCCGCGGTAGAAGTTGATGCTGGCAGAGCACATGATTTGCGCGCGCACTTCGGTCTCGACCAGGTTGCCCGGGATGTCGCGGGTTTTGACGTTCGCCTGACCGCGCTCGCCGACGTACTGGCGCGGCGTGATCGTGGCGTACGCACCCTTTGGCGCAGGCATGCTGCCGGGACCGGCCTGATCGGCCAGTAGACACTCGGGCACGCCGGTCGCCAGCATCACAATCGGGCGCAGCTTCTTGAACAGCTCTTCGTTGGTCATGCTGGGCCGCCCGACTGATCGTCAATCCGCATAACGAGGACCTTGCAGTAGTTCCGCCAGTACCTGTTGTCGCATTTGACGGACTTCCACTGCTGACCAAGGAAGGACCAGGTTCCGGTCTGGTCGATCAGTTGCATCTCGCCCTGGTTGATGTAAATGCGGCGCAAGTCGGTGATTCGCTCCCCACCTTGACGGATGAAATCGACTTCTCTGTCGCTGGCTGGCTGGATGTTTACGACGTATGGGCTCGCCTGTGGCACCCCTGGCGTCCAGATGCCATCAACCCAATCACCACCCACATCGACCGTACGGCTTGCGGCGACACTGACGAACACGTCATCAATGTGGCCTTCCATGTTCAGGCTCATTCCAAGCCCTCCGATGCGGGGCCTATAGAAACTTTGTGCGTGACCGACTGACGCATGGCGCCGGTATCGATCAGCGGGTTGCTGCTACCTTTCTGGCGAATAGTTGATGCGGCGTTCGGCGGGGTCCTAAGTTCGGTCATGTAGACCTTCACCGCAGCTTCGGCAACGACACCCACCGCTTCAAGGATCTGATCCATCGACTGCCCAGCCTCTATCCCTTCTTGGATAGTCAGCAGAACCTCTTGCGTAGCACTTGCCACTCCAGGTTCAAGCCATGGCCTGGCAGGGATAGTGATGTTGTGGGGCTTGGTCACGCCCAACTCCATATAACCACTGCCAGATCTTAGAAACCGGACCTCATCACGATCAGCTGCTGCCTTGCTGGCGTATCCATACGAAGTACCGCCAGGATGTTTGATATCGGCGCCGAACTCGTTGATGGCGCCGAGGCTGGCCATGGTTAGGTCGCCTGACTCGACATTCCCCGCCTCTTCGTGGATTCCGACAGTGACAACTCGATCAGACCTCAGCGCGCTCAACTCCTTAGCGAGCTCGTCCTGAAGCTCCTGGAATCCTTGAATGTCGAGAGTGATCATCTAAACCGCCTTGGCACCCATCCCGGCGCGCTTCTTGAGCCTGTAGAACTGCTGGCCATAGTTGGTGTAGGTCAGCCAATCTGTGCCCGCATCCATCATCTGCGGCACGCGATAGGCGATCGATTCATCACCGACCGACTTCTGGGCTACGTTGAGGCGCGCATCGGAGCCAGGAGGCGCTGTTGAGCCGAGGGCGGAAAAGTTGGTTGCCAGCCAGTGGGCAGCGTAGTACTGCATGCCGCGCCACTTGAAGTTGTCGCAGGTCAGCTCAAGGGCACCCCAACGGCTGGAGCCAGTTTCGGTGCCAGCCTCGCAAAGGGCCTCAACGATGTACTCGTCGGGCCACTTAGTTGAGTCCGCGAACGCCTTCAGGACTGGGTTGCTGCGGAAGGCCGAAATCATCTCTGGGGTGATAACCACGTTATTCCCCTTGGTGGCTGGCCAGCAGTTTGCAAACGACTTTAGCCGCGCGAATGGAGGGAATCTTCCCTCGCTGCGTGAAGCTTTGGAGGTCGCCGACCTTTTTGAACTCAAAGCCGGGGCCAGTGATAACCGTCACGCCACCTTCAACAGCTGCCTTAATGCTCACGTCGTCAACCTCGCTATGAATGGTTGGGCGCCAGGCGCCCGGGTGTTACTCGGCCTGGGTGGCCTTGGCTTTGGCGATCTCTGTCTTCAGGCGCTTGGCGCCCCAGCGTTCGCTGACAGTCACGCCGGCAGCGGTCGCTTCCGCACGCAGAGCGTCGATGCCTTCGTCATCACCTTCATCGTCATCGTCGCTTTCCAGCTCATCAGCGCCAACGCGGCGCAGGTCGCCGTTTTTCAGCAGGGCTTTGACGAAATCGATCTTGGCCACCGCATCAGGCACTTCCACGGCTGGGTTTTCACCCGGCAGGATTGGGTAGCTGGTCTCGGTGCCATCCACCAGGTGGTTGATGGTGATCAGTCGTGCTGCTTCGTTCTTCAGGAACATGTCGAATCCTCGCCCGGAATCATTGGCCGCCGCCCCGGGCATAGCGGAGGCGGCCATGGATCGGCTGGTTAGAACTGGTCGCGGTATGCGCCAGAGAACGGATAGCGGAATTCAACGCCGCTGATCTTGTACTCGCAGGGCACGTTGACCTTGAGGTTCCACATCTGCGGCGCCAGGGAGCGCCACGGGATCGGCACCTGCATGCCCAGGTTCTCGTCGTTCAACTCGTAAGCGACGATACGGTCTTTGTTGCCGTTGGACACGCCGGCGGCGGCCAGCTGGGCGGCAGACAGTTGCAGGCGGCTGAAGATGTTGATCGGGCGGCCGGTCAGCGCGGTGAACTGGTTGTTGGTGCGGAAGTACTCGAGGATCGTCTTGTCGGTGATGGTGCCCATCCGCTTGTTCGAGATGAACGCAAAGCGGGCAGCATCCAAGATGATCGTGTCTGGTACGTGAACGGTGGCCGAGTTGATATAGACATCAACCAGGACCTTGTTCATGTCCGCCACGATCTGGTCACCGGTGGTTGCCGGGTCGTACCAGTTCAACGTGGAGTTCGAAAGCGCCAGGTTCGGGTTATTGAACAGCCCGGTCATGCCACGAGCAGCGTCGCCGAAGTAAGCCACGCGCTGAGTGTGCTCTTGAGCACCGCGGAAGGCCAGGCGCGCCTTGGTGGTGTCCAGCGGGATGCGCAACTGTTGCGACTTGCGCAGCTCGTCCAGGCTGTAGCTGTACTTGTTGCCAGCATAACCGATCGGCACGACCGACTTGTTGGCGTTGATGGCCACATCCGGCAGATCGTCGGCGCTTGCGCCGATGAATTTGCCGATGGTCACGCCGTCGTAGCTGATGTAGTCCCACTGATCTACCCATTCAGGCAGAGAAGTGTCGACCGGGATCAGCTCCATGTAGTTGATTGCGGCGTACTTGGCCTCGTAGATACGAGATTCCAGGCTCGCCAGCTGGCTGATGTAGAACGCCAGGCCGTCGTCGAGGGTCGGCAGACCGTCGTTGAACGTCACTTGGTACGCATCGCGGCCGATCTGGTGCGCGATAGCGGCATCGATGGCTACGACGATTTTTTTAAGCTGGGTCATGTCGATTAGCCCCCGACCTTGAGAGAGATTTTTGCCAGTGCGCCGGCGCCGGCGGAGCTGACCCATTTGGCGTTCGGGATCAGGACTGCCAGAGTGGCGGCAGCGCCGACAACGTTGGAGAACTGGCCCTGGTTGGTGCCGGTACCGTCGCCGACAACCAGATACACCGGGTCATCCTTGGCGACTGCTACGCGAGCAGTAACCCAGATTGGCGCCATGGTCTCGACGGTCATGTCGCGCTTGGCAACCGCGCCGAACACGTCGGTCGAGGTGTAGGCACGGTTCAGCTCGCGGCGCACAACGCCGATGAACTGGGCAGCAGTGGATGCGGCCACCGGCAGCTTGGCGCCGTCGTCACCATCACTAACGACGCCCAGACCGTAGGCAATGTTCGCGGTGCCCTTGTTGAGCTTTGAGACGCCGTTGGACACTTCGCCATCAGCGACCATGCCCGCGTACGCGACGCCGTGGTTGATTGCGTTACCACCTTGAACTGGCATGATTAGGCTCCTTTCTGTTTGTGGGCGCCGGACAAGCTTTGCTTGTGGGCCTGATACGGGGTTGGCGCGGCATCAGCAGTGGTTTTGGTGGTTGCGCCGTCTTTTGCCAGCTGGGCCAATTGAGCCAGCAGGACAGCGGCGTCACCGGTGGGCATCTTCGGCTTCTTGTTGCCGTTCTCGTCCTTGTCGTCTTCTTCCTCCTCATCCTTTTCGGACTCGGCATCGAAGGCACACTCGACATAACCGGCAGATTTGTCGCCCCATGCCACTTTCGGGCGCTTGACCGCCAGTGCGGCGCGCTTGATCTCGATCACGTCGAGGCTATCGCAGGTGAAACCTGCGCCTGCAACCTTGCGGGCCAGGGCCTGGGTGTTGCCGATCAGGGCGACGCGAGCATTGATTGCCTCGTCGCTCGACGCTTTGCGAGCCTCGGCCAGATCTTCGGCAGCCTTGTCAGCGGTCGCCTGGGCCTTATCAGCCTTGGATTCCGCATCGGTGGCACGCTTCAACAGTCGCTCGAACGAGTCGGCGACCAATTGGGCGTTCGCAGGATCAGCAACATCAACGCTGCGCCCGCTATCGGTGGTGATAAGTACAGGCATTGTGTTGCCTCCTGGGTTGTGGTCAAAAACGCGGGCATTGGCGCCCGCCCTTGCTCGGTCAACGATCGCAACGTGGTTGATTCGGATTTCACGCTGGATGTATTCGTACGCCTGGCCGTCTTCGGTAACGCCTGGCGCGTGGTCATAAATTGCGGTGTAGCCGGCGGAGACTTCGCACTTACCGGCATTGATGTCGGTGATGGTCTTCTGGTCTTTGACGATCAGGTCGGCGGCCACAAAGTCGCCATCTGGTCGACCGGGCCCGCGCACTACACCCACCGCCACGCCCTTGTAGGTCAGCGCAGTGACAAGCTCTTTTGGGTGATCGTTGGTGATGTCGCTGGAGTCGTAGGTACTCAGCGAATCCGGCGAGAAAACCTCTTCTGGCGGCCGATGCACACGGACAATGCGGTTCGGGTCACCGTCGAGCCCAAGCTCTCTGGCCAGGTATTCCTGAATACCGGTGCGGGCCACCCTGGCCGGCACCTTCAGGAAACCCTCGTCGGTGTACTCTCGCTGGGTGATGCGATACCCAGCCCGGTCGAAAACCGTGCACTTCATATTGCGGCCTCGCGGATTGGATGAGTTAGCGGTAGACGCCCGGCGCTGTGCGGCCTGCGTCTTGGTTGGCCCTGACCTCGCGAGCGCTCACTGGGCGCGCGATGCATCGGCATTGATAGTCAGAGCCGGGTTTGATCGGCACGCCGTCGGAACTCAGCGGTAGGTCGTCCCAGCGGTAGATCCCTTTGCCGTAGGCGGTGACCTTGTTGGCGATCTCAGAGTGACGGTGCCGGACACGGCTGTCGTCGGAGTCGATCCACTGGAAGTACTCGAAGCCGGCGTCTTTCTGCTGCTTCTCGGCCAGTTCGCCCTGGATCTTCGATGTCTGGTCGCGGGCGATCATCTTGGCGCGGCGCTGCGTCACGCCGAACTGCTCCTGCAGCGCCTTCTCGATGTAGCCAGGCCGCATGCCGGAACGCATGTTCGCCATCACCAGCGTCTGCACCTCTTCCAGGTACTTGGCCGGGATGGACTTGATCAGTTGGGCGTTCTGCTGAGCAGATGCCTTCAGGTAGTCCTGCAGCGTGTTGTTGCCGCTGAACACATCGATGCCGGCCGACTTCTTCAGGTCGCGCTCTGACTTCTTCAGCGACGACTGGACGAACTCGGCGGCCATCCGGTTGGCGCCAGCACTGACCCGCTCCGACTGCCACTTCTGCATCAGGCGAGACATCGCACTCAGGATCAGGTCAGACCAAGCATCAGTCGTGACCACGGCGTCCTGTGTGTACTCCGGGGCTAGCTGGCGAACCAGCGGCATGACCTCAGCCGAGATATCGGCCTTAACCTGCTTCACCAGCCGCTGCAGCTTGGCGTTGTACTGGATGCCGATCATGTCCATGGATTACTCCTCGCTGACATCCGCCTTCCAGTTCTGCTTGATCGGCTTGAACACCTCAGCCCCGAGGATGATCTCCCCGCGATACGGCTCTACCTTGCTCACATCAACATCACCCAAGTTGTAGGTGATGGTTATGTGTGGCTGGTACTCCGGATAGTCCCAGGAAGCGCCGATCTCTCTCAGCGACATGTGTCGCCAGGATAGGTCTGAGCTGTTGAACGCCAGAACAACCGCGCCCTCGCCGAACACCTCGAGCATCCGAGGCCCACCAGGTCGAACAGTCACGCCACCATCATCGCGGGAGCTGTAAGCCTCGCCCGCCTTCATCCAGTCGACCGGCGACTTGCTGAACGCCACGGTCACATGCAGGTCGTCGGCGGGCAGGGTCTGCGTGAAACCCTGCGACTTAGCCCAATTGATCAGATCGTCAGCGTTCAATACTGGCCTGAACACATACAGCGGCGCTGGGGCGGCGTCAGATGTCGACTTCTTGTCAGCATCTGGTTCGTCATCCACCGGATCGTTGAACATGGTCAGGTCCTCATCAGCCTCCAGCGCGGCGATCTTGTCGTCGTCGAACTGGTAGAGCTCTTCGGCCTGTAGGCGGCGCTGGATCTGGCTGGTGGTGACGATTCCGCCGTCCTTGTAGAGCAGGTCGGTCTCGGCCTTAGCCTTGTTCGCAGCAGAGATCTGCACAGCGTCCGGCTGCTTGTAAGGGTTCCAGACGTAATTGAAGTCATCCAGCCAACGTCCTGTGGCCGACCGCACCATCACCTCATCGAGCTGGCGAAGGCCGGGGTCGATCTGCGTCAGTCGCTTCGATGAGAGGTGGTTGTAGTAGTTGGTGTCGTCGCCCTGGCCATCATTGCCCAGGCCCTTGGCAGACTCGCCGAACAGGCGCGTCACCGGGATGCCAGCGGCACCGGCGATCCAGGTCATCAGCAGGTCAAGCACCGGCGCCACCCCGGACAGGTCCAGAGTCTTGCGATCGTATGTCTCTTCACCATCCAGCAGCGCCAGGTTGATCGAGGACTTCATCATGCTGAACAGGGCGTAGCGCTTTGTGATGACGTCGTCCTGATCGCTGGCCAGCTCATCGGACAGGCCAACGCGCTTGATGATGTCGACGTTCGCTTCCTGCATCAGTTCAGCGATGCCGTCCTTGCTGGCGACCATGTCCATCACGTCGTCTAGGCACTTGCGCAGCTCTGAGTCACCCCACCCCTGCGTCTGTGCGCGCTGGCGGCGTGGCAACTTGGCACCAGCGAACCGGGCAAAGTGCGTCCAGTGGATCATCTGGGCGCCGGCGGCGATGGTGTAGAACTCAGGCTGCAAGTAGTTCGCGGCCAGGATGTTGGTCTGGTTCAGGTCCATCGCCGTCATGTCGAAACGGTCGATGACCAGCAGGCGGTATAGGTCGCCCTTCTTGATCTTCTCTGGCCGCAACGGCTTGGTCAGGTCCTGGTTGGTCAACATGAGGATGCCCGCGCCACCGTACAGGCGCGCCCAGCTTGTAGCCTCGCTCACCATGGCCGGCAGTTGCAGGCGATCCTCCTCGGCCCGGATTACGTCCGCGTCGTCGCACTTGAGGGTGCGCCACTCGCGGGTCATATCCTCGGCCGGGTAGTCCACGATCGCGCGGGCGAGCCAGCTAGTCTGATATGCCGCATCCAGTTGCTGGAAGTCGTTCAGGAACCCGTACTGGAACTGGTTGTGTGAGCGCTTGGCCTTCTGGGTGCCCAGGCCCGACACAACGTTAACCAGCCCGTCACTCGACGACTTGATCTGCGCCTCGAACTTCTGAGCGGCCCGAACAAGGGCTTTGCCCAGCTTTTTGTCTGCTGGCACTAAGCCCTTCTTGCTCATGTGGTCACCGATTTGGTTATAGGAGGTCGCGAATTGGTCTCGAGTTGGCCACCAAGTGCGGACATGCGCCCATCACAAAAGCATCAGCCAAGTTGGGAGACGCAACACTGCGCCGAGCCAGTTCATCCTTTGTCTCGACCATATCCAGCCCGCGCTTGCTGTAGCGCTTGCGTGGAGTGGACAGTTCGAGCTTGAGCTGCTCGATCTTCCGCAGATCGCCGGAAATGCTGATCAGGTCAGACGCCTTGAACTTGTGCCCCTTGGTGATCGCGTTGAACGTGTTGCGCATGCGATCGGCCACGTCCTGCCAGGCCTGGGCCTTCAGGTTCTCGAACTTGTCCTTGTTCTTGATCTTCGGCGCGTATTCCTTCTCGGGATTGACGATGGCGCCGGCGGCGTTGAACTTGAAGTACCCGCCATGAATGCGCGCCGCCTTCAGTGTTGAGCCGACATGCGCACCGTTGCCGATGCTGTCGTAGATCAGTCGCCCGCCGCGCACGTGAGACCACGCACGCATAGCCGACTCGTTCAGCTCGTCTTCGCCGGCCTTCCAGTCGTCCATCTCAAAGCAGATCGCACCGTCAAACATGGCGCAGGCGTTGCTGTCGTCACCGCTGTCTGCCACGTCATAACCAACAGCCTTGGCGCCGGACAAGCTCATGCCCAATTTCAGGTGCGCGTTAACGCACGCTTCTACCCATGAGAACTTGATAACCGCCGCGTCGTCGTTGGTTCGGGGCTGGCCGAGGTAGATGTGGTTGTACGACTCCTCGTCAGCCTCTTTCAGACGCTCAGCCTTGGATCGTGCGGTATCGGAAAGGAACGGGTTGTCGGCGTAGTTGATGTGCTTGATGACGCAATCGTCGCCCAGCAGCTTTGGAAGCTTGGCTTGGACAAAGTCGGTCATCAGGTCCGGGTTCCACAGAATCCAGATCTCCGAACCTTGCTTGCGGATTGTAGGGTCAATGACTTTCCACTGATCTTCGGTAAGGCCTTCGCCCTCCTCAATCCAGCAGATGTCGACACCCTCAGTACCTTTGATATCGTTCAGGTTGCGAGCGATACCGTAGAACAGGAACTCCGAGCCGGTCGTGCGGTGCTTGATCGACGACACGCCGATATCAAACTCATCAGTCCAGCCGGCCTGATTGATCTTTTCCTTGATGACCGTGTACACCGAGTCGGCGATACGGTTCTGGAACTGGCGAATGCAGAGAAACTTCACCGTGTAGTTGCGAGCCAGGAAGGCAGCCATGCCGCCCGCGTCTTGGGTCTTCGATGAGAACCGCCCACCCTTCAGAAGCTTGTACGGCTTCCTGATCCGCCAAAACTCACGAAGGTTCGGGTTAAGCTGGTACATCGCCAGTGTAGAAGTCGTCCAGCGACTTCCCTTTCGGGCTCATGCTGCCATCGCTGCTGGTGTGGTCGTGCTTCTGTGCAGACTCCCAACCCTGCATGCGGGCGAGCTGCTGAATCGCACTGAGGCGGTCATACATCTCAATCTTCGGCCCGAACTTGGTCATGGTCACCGACTTGATGGTGGCGGCCGCTACCTCGGGGATCTCGACGCTGTCCTTCATCCGCCAGATGGTTTCGCTGACCGGCCCTTCCGGCCCGTCGATCTCACGCTGGTCGAACTCAAGGATGTCAGTGATGGACGTCTCTGCGATAAGACTGAGACGCTCCAGGGCGCGCTGGCGTGTCATTACCGAGTCGGTGACGGCCGATTGGTTGAGCTGTTCAAGCCTCGCCCCAATCTCGCCCTTCTTGAGCAGTGCGCTTGCCTTGTTGTTGATCGTCTCAGGCTTCATGTTCGAAGCGCTGTATGCCTGTCTGTATGCCGCGCTGGCGTTACCCGTCTTCAGGTAGGCCAAGCAGAAGGCCTCCTGCTTTGGGGTCAATGCCATGATCTTTACTCTTGCTCTGTTGGCTTGGCGATCACGGAGTCAAACTTGGCGAAGATACCCACAGCTTTGTGCGACTCGTCGGTTATGAACAAAATTCCTTCATCGACTTCAGCTCGTTCGCCCTTCACGAACTCAACGCGACTTCCGCCATCAATGGTTACTTCGTAAACAGTGGCCATGGTCATTCCTCATATGTGTCGCGACACAATTTGCTTATCCGCGAAACGTGTCGCGCACTACGGATTCTTGGGAGGCGGCGCTACTGGCCCACCTCGTTTGACTGGTTGAAACCCATCAACGTGACCGGTTTCGAACACATGGCCTCGCCTAGCCCACGCATAAGCCACCACGCCCGCGTGAAGCATCACGCCGAACGGGTTTACCCAATGCCCTTGGATGGCTGTTACGAACGCGCCAAACGCCCCAATGGCGACCAGGTAGAACGCCGTGCACAGTAGCGGTTGATCCACAGGGCGAATCCGACGTAAGTAGTCGCAGGCAGCCAGAGCCACCAAGACGCACAGAAGCGCATCAAGCACCCCAAGCGCTGAAACAATGATGCTGTTCATGTCAGGCACCTCGCGCCGTTACGAACGACCCCATTGCCGCCTTCAGTGCTGGGATGATGTTCATCGCTGTCAGACCCAGCACGAATGCCACGCCACACAGAAGATCATCAGTCACCGCCAATTCAAGTTTGGGGGCCAGCCAGAGTGTCACCGGCTGAGTGAGGTATACCGAAAATCCGAAGCCAGTAGCCACAGCGGTCGCTGCCTGCCCCCGGGAAAGGTCTTTCAAGAAGCCAAGGGACAGGATCGAACCGATAAATGCAGCCATGACCACGCCGTATTTGACCAGCACGACGCTGGCGGCAGTGCTCGCTGGTTCTGCCATCGATGTCTCCAGGGAATAAAAATGGCCTGCGTTGGCCTGGGCAATGCCCAAAACAAAAAAGCCCCGATCAATGTCGAGGCCCTGAATAGGTGCGCCCGACAACGCCCTGATCCCGTTGGCAATCCTCCGTGCTATCTTCGGCATTCACGCCAATTGCAAAGGGAGGAACCGATGAAGTCACGGCAACTGCAGACAGACGCTTTTAAAGTTAAGACTGAGTCCGGGAAGGTCTATGGAATTGTCGAGATCACACACCAGACCTATCACGAGTTCCTAAACCCTGCCGACAATGGATGGGCCGATGGCCTAAAAGAGTTCAGGGTGGCTGGAGGCGGTAACGCGAATAGGAAAAGCAACACCGACTACGAGATCGTTTCTACCGGAGAAATAGCAGTTCGTTTCTGATTGTTAGACACAGAAGCAAAAACCCGGCGCGGCGGCCGGGTTCTTGTTAGTCAGTCCTACACACGCAGGAATGACAGGATGGGCAAATAATCGGACATGCGGACATGAAATGCAAGCCCTTTTGAGGCCCTATTTTCAAGCCGCCTCGCTGGCTAGCACTCCTACTGCTTCCAGCATGTGCTGTGCATCGACCAAGGCCTCATTCACCAAAGCTTCGAGCGAACCCTTGATCGCCTGATTCCACCGCCGGTAGGTGCGATCAGTCAGGCCCTGAGCATCCCAGTTCGTCATGTCGTAGTTCGACGCGGCCAGGACGATCATCTCTCCCGATTTCGACTCAGCGACCGACCTGGCGTGCATGTTGGCGCGAGCCACATCGGCGTCCGCTGCCTTGTTGCGCCAATCCCATTGTCCATCCTCCTTGTTTTCCCGGTGCTTCGGCGCCTTGACCTCGACAACGGCGCGCTGGACACCCTTCGACTGCTGCGGAACCGCCCAGACCAGCACGGCCTGCTGGGTGAATCGCAGCGGCGCCGGCGTAGGCACAACCGCGACCAGGCGACCAATTGAATCGATCTTGCGCCCGCGGTGGGTGCTGTACTTGGCCACCAATGCATTCCAATGGCGCGGGGCGAGCTGGGCGTGCAACAGCTTGTGCACGATGCAGTCAGCGAGCAGTGCAGCATCCCTGCCGGTTATCTCACCTTTGAGCTTGCTGGTTTGAACCCTTGGCTCGACGTTGCACCCACCGGCGCTGTTGATGGTTTCCGCTGCCAAAGCGCGGACGACTGCTGAAATGACGTTCTGATAGATCATGCTGCAGCCCTCTTGAGTTCTTTGGTCTTTGCCCGGTATTCGGCGGTCAATGCCTTGAGTTGCTCGACGGTGTACTTCTTCGGTAGATGCGGCCCTTCAAGCCATTCCACAGCATCGGCCCCAATCCGGCGCACAAGCTCCTGGCGATAGTTCAGGAGGTCGCCTGACTTGTGCGTATTGCATGGGGCACATTGGCGCCAGATATTGAGTGGTTCGAATCTGAGCTCAGGGTGAGCGTTGACTGATCTGAAATGGCCGGCGTGCCATTGGCCTTCATGAAAGCGCCCACAGCTGACGCAGGGGAGATCCTTGTCCCTCAGGCGGATAAACTCGTTGACTGCTTTCTGCGCGTCCTTAAGGTGGTCGGCCCTGGTCTTCAGGGCCTCCTTACGGTCTTTGATCTCACGGCGCCCTACTTCGGCCAGCGACTTGCGCGCCTTCTCCTGGTTCACTTCCTTGATCGCAAGTCCACACTTCGGACTGCACACGGCCTGTCCCAGGCGCTGCGGGACGAATGAGGCCCCGCATGCTGGGTTCTTGCAGGTCTTGGGCTTGGGCTGTTTGGTGGCGAGCATCAGTACCTTCCTCCCCAGTTGTCTTTCTGCGTCCACCGCACCTGGTGCTCGGCGCCGAAGGCATGAACCCACTCGATCAGTTCCCCGCACTGCTTCACGGTGAGCTTGCTTGTGCGCTCATAGATGACGTCGAAGCCGTTACCGTCTACCGCAGGGATCATCTGCGGCTTGTCGCCCGTCTCGCGCAGCCAGGCGGCCGTCAGAAGGCGTTTCCAGATCAGGACATCCCACTTCTTGCCGGCGTGCTCGACCTGGGCGGCGATATCGGCCAGAGCCGCGTGCAGGGCCTTGTTCTGCTCCCCGCTTCGGTCCACTTCGGTGATGGCCAGCTTCTTCGGCTTGGCCAGGTCCAGGCCGGCGATGTACCCCATGGCCTTGTTGCGGTCTGATTCGTTGCGGATCTGGAGGCTGGTCATGGCCGGCCACCCGCATTTATCGGCGCCATTGGCGTGATGCCTGGGATCATGTTCGCCCGACGGATCAGGACATTGGCTCGCTCATGCGGCACACCAGCCGCATCCGACACGCCATTGCGGTGACCATGCATGTAGGCTGCGTTCCGGCGCTGCGGTGGCAGCGAGTCCTTGCCGCGCATGTAGCCCTGGACCATTTCCCAATCGGCTTCGGTGTAGCTTTCTGGCTTGGCGTAGGTCATGGCTGCTCCCCCTTGGACAGGGCGGCCGCGTGAAACTTCTCTACACAGCCTTCAAGGTCGTGTTTTTCTTGGAAGTAATCACTGGCGTATGACCCCCAGGCGTAGATTTCTTCTGATGCATCCAGAAGTAACTTGCGCAGCGCCTCGTTCTCGGCCTGGAACCGCTCTGACGCTTCCCTGTAGGTCTTCGCGTCGATCTTCTTGAACTCAAGAGCTCCCTCAAGGCGCTCGTTCTCGGCCTTGAGTCGCAAAACCTCAGCCATTAGCGCCTGGACATTGTTTGACTCGTTCTGCCAGTGCTTACGTACCGAGTCGTTCTCGGCCTTGAGCCGGTCGCGCTCGGCGATCAGGGCCAGGACTACTTCGGGTCTTGCATTCGATACAAATTGCGCATCTTCAGTCGAAGAAAGAAGAAGGCTTCTAACTTCATTTTCGTGATACCAATCGTGCTCGCCGATCTTTTCCGAATGCTGAATTGCATCCTCAGCCAGCCGCTTCAGTTCGGTGTAGTCGGTCATTGCGGCATCTCCTGCATGGCTTGGATTGCCGCATCGGCTTCAGCCCACACGGAATGATCGGCGCCCATATCCTCAAGCTCCATATCACAGCGATCCTCTTCCTCGCGGCGAATGTTCCAAATTGCTCTTGCCACCGCCTCGCGCATGTTGTCGCTGCTCATCAGAAACCCTCCTTGCCGCGCTGCGATTCCCACTCGAACGGAACGACGATTACCCCCCCTCTCTGAGCCGATCTGCGCAGCGTTCGCCGATTGCCGAGGCCAGCGCCTTGGCATCCAGGTTGGAGACGATGACGGTGGGTCGTAGCTCCTCGTAGCGGCCATTGATGATTGAGAACAGCGTGGTCAACTCAAAGTCGCTTGGCTTCTCCTTGCTCACGCCGATCTCGTCCAGGACCAGCAGAGAGGGGCTGATCAGGCTCGATAGGATCTGGCTTTCGCTTTTCTCACTGGCGTTGTCGTATGTGGCACGAATGGCCTGGAGCACTGCGCCGACGGTGCGATACACGGCTGTCGCGGTGGTGGCCGCCATGATCTCGTTGGCGATGGCCACGGCCAGGTGAGTTTTGCCTGTTCCAGGCTTTCCCAGCAGCAGCAAGCAACGGCCAGACTCGGCAATGACTGAGAACTCGGCAGCGTAGCGGCGGCAGGTGTTCAGAGCCTTTCGCTGTTCTGTTGTCTTGGCAACGTACTGGTCAAAGGTCTTGCCCATGAAGCGCTTGGGGATCAGGGCGGCGCCCAGCTTTTCGGCCATGCGGACGCGAAGCGCAGTAGCTTCCTGAAGCTGGCGGCGTGACTCCTCTTCCTCGGCGCGGATGCGGCTGCACTCAGGGCAACCAGATTTCAGATCCCGCCCAAGCACCGAGTAGACCTTCTGCTCGTACGCACCGTGGGTTTCACAGGTGGCCGGCTGAATGCGCGTTCCTGGCGGATAGGCCTGCGCCGGCATGGCAACAATGTTCTCAGAAGCCATAGCTGCCGTCCTCCCGTTGGATTAGGCCGGAGGTGTAGTCACGATCTGCAAAGCCGGTGTGACGGGATTGGGGGAACGGGTGGACGTTGCTGGCAAGCTTGTCCGGGAAGATTCCAGTCCAGCCATTGGCGATTGAGGTGGCGAGCACCTGGTCAGGCGCTGCATGTCCCACCAAGGCCTTGGCCTGCTGCTCGCAGCTCTTGGCGGTCAGTGGCTTGCGGATTTCTTTGCGGTGCTGGCACCAGTCGGCCCACGCCTTCTCGGACACGTTTACGGGTTTGGCAGTCAGCGGATCGAATTTGCAGGACTTCGCTGGTGCGCCAGCACCTTGCTTTTGATCTTGCTCTTTCTTCTCTTCTCTTCTCTTCTCTTCTCTGGTCCGCAAATTGTCCGCATCACTTGCGGACACATTGCGGACAGCCTTGTTTTTGCGGTCGTTGCGCTTGCGCTCACTGTCGTTGGCGCGGCGTTTTGCGCTCGCCCCGTTGTGTTCGTCAAAGCGAGGCATTACAAGGCTTCCGTCGTCCTGCACAGAGGCCCACTCCACATCGATCATGGCCTGGGTAAAGCCCGGCCAGCCCACAACAGCATCCATGGCGTCGACACTGTAACCGTGCAGCACGCCATCGTCGGAATGGGTGTCGAAGATGCTCCAGGCGATGTGCAGTCCGCCGATAATCCGAAGTCTGTCCGCTTTCAATGCGGACACCATGCGGAACACTTTTGGGTGCGTCTGAAGGTCTACTCGCATTTTGATCCAGTCCCCGGCCATTATGCGGCCCTCAGTGCTTTGTCGTGGGTGAACAGGCCATCCCAGGTCTTCTTCATGGGCAGCTCCCCGGCCAGGTACATGTCGTACAGGCGTGCGGCGCCCTTCTTCAGCAGGATCGGCGTGTAGGAGATAAACGGGTCTTTGCCGTGCGGGGTGACTTCGTGCTGGTGCTCAGTCATGTACTTGTCGCGGGCGTACGAGCCAACACGGTGGCGCAGTCCGGACTTGCTCTCGTTGTAGAGCCAGCTGCGCCCTTCCAAGTACTTGCCCACCTGCATGACGTTGACCCCATTGAGGCCCTTGCAGAACTGGGTGTGGGTCATGCCTTCCTTGAAAAGGTTCTCCAGGTGGTTGATCTTTTTGGCCTGGGTGTCGACCTGGACGGTTAGCAGTACGCGGGCTTTCTCCGACTCCAGGGCCATCTGGAGGATTTCCAGCTTGCTTAGGTCGGAGGGCATCGGCTTCGATACCTGGGCCTCCAGCTGCTGCCAACGATCCACCAGTGCGGCAGTGAACTCTGGTGAAAGCTGGGCGACGACAACGAAGCTGTCGCGCTTACCGACCAGGTACTGCTTGATGCGCAGCGGCCCAGGCCCCGGATTGGTGACTTCCTCAAATTGAGGAAGTCCGATCAGTCCTTTGGAGTGAAGGGATTCAATTGTCCGCCACACATTGTCGTGGCGCTTTTGTGTTACCTCGGCGATCTCCCGCGACGACATCCGCGCCACGAAATCGTGGTTCGCGTTTTGTGGCGCGGCATAGCTGAGGGTCTGTACACTTTGGGTCTGCATATGCATAATTGGTCCCAGTTATGTGATGTTGCAGAGAGCCGGGGCGCAATCCCGGCTTTTTTGTGCCTTTAATTTGGCAGAGGCCCTCTGGTTTACCCTGAAGAGTCCCTGCCAGAGGCCCTCATTGGGGTCACCAGTTGAAGGACTTTGGCCTTCTTCCTTCCCACTACAGAAAGCGCGCCAGCAGCTACAGCAGCCTCGAACATCTCGTTCATGGCTCGGCTGAAACTCCAGCCGTTGGCACGCATCAGTTCCTCTACTCTCTGCCGTGTATCAGGCGGCAGCCTTTCGAGCTCGACGGTCATTCAGGCCTCCATAGGCCCTTCAGCCTGCGATATCTTCTTGTTTGTCCTGCATGAGTTCCTCGATCACGCCGTTAGCCACCGCCCATTCGATGATTTCGTAGAGGTAGGTCGCGTGCTGCATGCGGGTCTTCGTCGCGGCTTTGCGCAGGATCCGATCCAGCACAGGTTCGAAACGAACCTTCACCGGAATGGCGCGCTTTTGATTGGGGTCCATGTACATGCTTCGTGCTCCTGGTTTTCAGAAAGGGTTAAGCGGCGGTGTTCTTCTGCGCCTGGGTCGGATCATCAGAACGAACGGCCTTGAGGGCACCGTCTGATTCCTTCTCCAACACGCATTGCATTGGGTACGAGAAGCCACCCGCGGCGCGGCACTGAGAAACGCGGCTTCCGGTTACTCCAAGCGCGTCACCAATCGCTTTGCCAGAGCCGAAGTGCTTCAGGGCGTCGTCATAGGTCATATTGGTTCTCCGGTTACATGAATCGGAGTTTAGAGATCTAAACATGAGAAGGCAAGGTATCTAAACAAGCTGGCGTTTAGAATCCTAAATATGGAATTCAAAGACAGACTCAAGGCACGCATGAAGGCCCAAGGCCTAAATGCAACAGCCCTTCACAAAGCGACTGGGGCCTCCAAGGGCACCATCAGCTTTTGGGTGAACGGGATAAACGGCGCCACTGGCAAAAACCTGCTTGCCTTAGCTAAGGCATTGAAGTGCTCACCTGAGTGGCTGGCCACTGGCCGTGGCGAACCTGAAATAGGCCCCCTTGGAGCGCCAGAAGCAAACCTTGAACTCCTTGGTGACCTTGCCGTGTGGGATGAGGGTGACCCACTAGACGAAGATGATTGCGAAGTGCCTTACTACGCCGAAGTCGAATTTGCCGGCGGAGACGGTATGACGGAAGTCGTAGAGGTTGCAGATCGGAAACTGCGGTTCAGCAATGCAACATTGCGTGCAGCAGGCGTCGATTGCGCGAGTGCAGCTGTAGCGAGAGTCAAAGGCCGAAGCATGGAGCGCCTTATCATGGACGGAGCAGCTATCGGCTTCGACATGAGCGACACCTCAATCATTGATGGCGAAATCTATGCCTTCAATCATGGTGGAATGCTTAGAGTGAAGTACCTCTATCGCCTCCCCCAAGGCTCTATAAGGATCAGCAGCGAGAACGGCGAAGATTATCCTGATGAGATCATGACTGCCGAATCCTGGCGCGAAGAGACCAACATGCTCGGTCGCGTCTTCTGGTGGTCAACCGTTCGCAGGTCCCCACGTAAGAGATAGCCACATCATCCCAATTCCCTAAGCCCGCGATTTGCGGGCTTTTTTTCGCCTCCACGAAATACCCACGGAAAGAAAGTTTAGATTTCTAAATTTAATGCTTGACGCAATCTGTTTAGTTTTCTAAATTCTCACTCAACGCAGCGACAAAGTCCCTGCGAAGGGCCTCAAGAGGACCGCAAGACACGACTGGTGAAGCCGCCAGGTAGCACGGGATCAGCGAAGTGATCTCCCAGCCCTCTAACGGGGACCGACTGGAACCAAGCTCTTTGAAATCAGAAGTAACCCGCGAGAACGAAGCCAGTAGCTGCTCGCGGTGACAGCTAGAGGGGTGCTGATTCACCCCTCTTCCTGGTTTTACAAATGCCTCTCAAACCCCGGGAGGCATTCGAAAGCCACGAACGGAGATTGAACAATGCTCACGAAAAACGACATTCCTCGCCTCCGCTCTGAGGCAAAACGCTTTCGCAGCTACGCCAAGCTCGCCCGCGAAGAATCGGCGCAGTGCAAAGAGCGCTGCGACTGGGTGGGCAAGTTGAAGGCTGATGGTCGCGTTACAGAGTACGTACGCACTGCCCAAGACATGGATAGAGCGATCAAAACCCTTAAAGCAGCATGACAATTTCACTGGCTGGCCTTCGACGAGGGCCAGACGGGAAACCAACCGGAGCAACAGCCATGACCAAACAGCAGCTGATCAAGAAAGCCCGCGAGTACAACCACTACCTGGTGGCGCATATCCGCGCCGGCCGTACCTGGGCCGCCGACCTGGCAGCCGACACCCGCGATGCCTGCATGGCCGAAGCGCGCCGGGCCTGAACAACCAGCACCAGGCCGCATCGGGGTGTGATTTGTGGATCGGTTCGACGGTATGAAGGCCGGTATCGCCACAGATACGCAGCGCAAGGCGACGGGCGCCCGGTAGCCAAGCGCGTAAGTCTTCCAGGTTCGATTCCTGGGCAGATCACACCCCGATGCGGAAGCCAACCCCGCGCATGCGGGACACCTGCATCACCGGCGCCGAGCGGTGAAATACCGACACGACTCGTTTGTGGGTCACGCGCCGGTCCTCAACGAGTAGCGGCGTCTTCGGGGCGCCAACGCTCACACCACCCGCTGGAGAACACCATGCTCCTACTGTTCCTGATCGGCGCAGCGCTTTGTGATGTGCGGCCAGAACCGCCAATTGAGGCAACGCTGCCAACCGGTCCACTGCGTACCTTCCGCGAGCCCTGGCGATGTACTGAGGGTCAGCTTGTGTTCTGGCACTGGCTGCCCCGACCCAAATACCTGGATCTCATAGAAGCAACACCCTAAAGCGGCATCTGAGAAAGCCCCGAACGTCCAACGGGGCTTTCCTTTCCCGACACCACCCGCATGCACTTAACCCCGCGCCCAACGGCAACCAGCGGAGCGAATGAGTGCATCCGAGTTTTGTTGGATCAACCAAACACTGGAGGTCGCCATGAGCGATATCAAGCCGATCTACGCAAATAGTCGTGATGGTGGCGACACCTACCGCATGTTGAACCTGATTCATGCCATGGCTGGAATGCTGGCAAACGAGCCGAAGAAGCACTTCACCCTGTCTCGTACAAACAGCGACCCAGTATATGGCCCGATCACTACCGTCTGGACCAATGGGGTTATCGATATCGAGGCGAGGACCTGGAAGGATCAGGAGCCGGCTTACCACGAATACTCGATGACGCGAGTAGTCACCCAGCCCACCGAGTAACCCGCCATGCGCAACAAATACCCCGGCACATGCTACCGGTGCGGACAGCGCGTAGAGGCTGGCCAGGGCCACTTTGAGCGTCACGCCGGTGGCTGGCGCACTCAGCATGCCGACTGCGCGATAAAGGCCAGACAGGCCAAGCAGGACAAACGATAACGAAACCCAGGAGGCACCCATGGCTGCCACAGCCGAATACGCATGCCTGTGCTGCAAGCAACCATTTATCGCTCGCACAGCAGACCGTAAGCGAGGCTGGGCCAGGTACTGCTCCAAATCATGCAAAGCCATGAGGCACGAGCGCCGTACAGGCCAGCACGCAGCATATCAAGAGCGCCGGCAGCGTCGATCTGACGGCCATGAAGGTGGCGAGTTCACCGATGCCCACCTGTTCAGCAACGAAGATCACGACTGCAGCAAGTCAGACTACTGACCCGCCACTTTGGAGGCGACCATGCAAACAGCAACTCAGATTTGCCAGGAACGTTACGACGCCATGCTGCCTCCTGAGCCGGTTGATACCGAGGAAGCTGAGCGCGTATGGGTCGACAACGCGGCCTATGACCTGCTGGACGGGCAAGACGTGAAGTTCCAGCGCCGCATGCGTAGTCCTCAGGGTGTGACGCATGAGCAGTTCGCCCAGGCCGTGGATGAGCATGTGATGGCCAGCGTAAACAGCCCGTCGGTGATCGGCCGGCTGATCCTGGCCGCGGTACGCAGAGATACATCAGACGCCCAGGGCGCTGCTATAGAGGCTATCTGCGCCCCAGACCCAAAGGAAGCACTCCGCGAGATTGCACGCATCCTCCTTCGCCCTCTCGCTGCTGATGGCCTGATTGCTCAGGCCGAGGATGACGAGCTATGAACAATCACACAATCGCTGTGAAAGCCATTGAGGCAGTAATCGAAACGATGCTGCTCCCAGGCGCCGGCGAGATCGAAGAAGCCAAAGCAGAAACGACAATCGTCAACTACTTCTCGATCCTCATCATCAATGCAGAAGAGTTCAAACACTACTGTGAGCGCGTTCGGCGAATAGTTGAGCGCCGCAAGGAGGCAGCATGACCATCATCGCCGGATCGTTCAAAGGACTAACCGAATCCCTGCAAATGCAGGGGTTTTCGTTTCTGGGGGATGTGAACTGGATCAAGCAGCCGGCTCGCGTTCGTGGGATGTGGCGCTGCTGTGTGGAGGTGAAGGCATGAGCTACTCTCGCACCGACTACTACGCCGAGGGGCTTTCTGAGGCCTTTGACGAGCACGGCGTAACTGCTACGCCTGAGCAGATCCGCGCTATCGCAGAGGATGTTGTGTTGTGGACAGAGAACATCGGCATGGCCTTTTACTCGCCCCCAGCTTCAGATCGGCTCAACGATATTGAGCGCGAATAGAAAGGAAAGTTTGATGCTCTCCAACGTGAGTTTGAGACGTATCAGGAGCATGCAGAAACCGCTGTGAAGCGGGCTCTTCGCCAAGATAGAGATGCGCGGGTCACCATCGGTCGATATGGCGAAGTAACCAGGCATGACGGCAGATCGGAGCGGATCCTGTGACCTCACGCCAGCGCACCAGGCGTCTCGCCTACTGGCGCGGCTCCCTCCCCGTTCTACTCCTTTTCTCACTTCTGATGCTGCTCGGCGCTCTTGCTGATCGCGTCACGTCCTAAATCATCGATGGCGCCCCTCTCCGGTGGCGCGGAGAGTAATCATGTCTACAGTAGCAACGGTTGAGCGCAACACACAGCCAGCGGTCATAGGCGAGGCGGCAACCATCCTCAGCGTCATTCAACGTGCTGCAGCTGACCCTCAGTGCGATATCGAAAAGATGGAGCGCTTGATGGCCATGCATGAGCGCATGCAGGCCAAGCAAGCCGAAACCGAATTCAACGCCGCCCTGTCCCGCGTACAGGGTGAAATGGGCCGCATCGCTGCCGACGCTACCAATAGCCAGACGCGCAGCCAGTACGCAACCTACGGGAAGCTCGACAGCTCATTGCGCCCTAAGTACACCAAGGAAGGTTTCTCGCTTTCATTTGGGACCGAGCCTGCATCGGAAGGAATGGTTGGCATGGTGTGCTTCGTGAGTCATATCGGCGGCCACACCCGCGAATATCGTGCTCACGTTCCCTCTGATGGCAAGGGCGCCAAGGGCGGCGATGTGATGACCAAGACCCACGCCTTTGGTTCTGGTACCTCCTACGGCATGCGCTACCTGCTGAAGATGATCTTCAACGTTGCGATCGGGGAAGAAGACGACGACGGAAATGGTGCCGGCGGTGAAGCCTTCCGCAACGCGATCATCGATGACCTGACATCAAAGGTCGCGGCAGCAACAGACAAGGTGGCACTACAAGAGGCCTGGCAGCACGGTCTGAAGGTTTTGCACGCAGCGAAGGATGCAGTAGGTGCCGAAGAGTTACGCGGCGCGGTCAATAAGCGCAAGGCTGAACTGGAGAACGCAACATGATCTTGATCAATTGCGAACAGGGAAGCCCAGAGTGGCACCAGGCCAGAGCCGGCTGCATCACCGCCAGCATGTTCAGCGTGGCACGTGCCAAGGTTGGAGGCCTAGACGACAAGCAGCAGATATATGTCGCTGCTGTCCAGGCAGGCATGACCGAAAAGGATGCAATGTCAGAGGCTGGCTACAAGGCCGCGCCCAAGGCTGAATCTGTACGCCTGGCACTGGCCGGCAAGCCAGTAGGCCAGCCATCTGAGACAGCCATGAATTACGCTTTCGGCCTGGCGGTTGAACGGATCAGCGGCACACCTCTGGATAACGGTTTTGAAATCTGGCAGATGAAACGCGGCCATGAGCTGGAGCCAATGGCCAGGATGGAGCATGAACTGCAAACAGGTCTGATGGTCCAGCGCGCCGGGTTCGTTACGACCGACGATGGCGCATTCGGCGCAAGTGCCGACGGCCTGATCGGTGAAGACGGGGGTAGCGAATACAAGTGCTTCCTGGCACCTGAGAAACTTAGAGCCTTCCATATCGACAATGACGCCAGCGGCATCATGGATCAAGTACAGGGCTGCATGTGGATTACTGGCCGCAAATTTTGGCACGTCGGCATGTATTGCCCAGCTCTTGAGCCCGTTGGCCGGCAGCTCTGGTGGCGCGAATTCAAGCGTGACGACGACTACATCGAAAAGCTCGAGGAAGACCTCTGGCAGTTCAAGCTGCTGGTGGATGGCTACGAGGCCAAGCTGAGGAGTGACGCAGCATGATCAGCAACCACACAACCCTGATCGATCAGAAGCGCCAGAGCGCTGCGGACCTATCAGCACACATCGAGCGGTTCCTTGCTGCAGACGGGCAGATCCAAATCCTGGAGAGCGCCCCTTTCAACCCAATCCCGCCAATTCGCTCCAAGCACATAGACCCTGAAACGGTCCTCAAACGCAAGCCGAAGGGCCTAACCCTGGCCGAGCGCCGGGCCCTCAAGCGCATGGCGGACGCGCTGCTATGAAGACTCGCAAACCCAACAATGCCCGTACCAGGGTTGAGCGCGCATGCCGGGCCCTCGTCCGCACCAACCACGTTGCCGTGGTGAACATCGACCCCAGCGGCCGGCAGGGAATGATCAACTACAAGTCACTCAAGAACATTGCGCCCGGGAAGATCGGGCAGGCCGTGTGCGAGATCACTCACCGCTGGACGATATTCCTAAGCGCCTTGTGCGATGACCATGCCGGCAAGCGTTACCTGAAGTACATGGAGGCGGCGCCGGACGGCATGTATCTATCCGACCATCTGGAGGAAGTCATCGAACATTGCTATCGAGAGATCCGCGACAGCGCAAACCCGATGCACATGGTGGCATCGGGCTGGATTGCGATACCTGACGTGGTTTCGCTCGACGAGGCCCAGGCCTACAAGATCTTCGAAGCCGTCGGCGCCTGGAACCAAGTCAAGGTAGCAGCGTGAGACGTTTCAGAACCCAACAACGAAAACGGCAAACCTGGCTGGATATGCCAGCCAGCGGCATAGAGGCACACCATGGCTGCAGCTCAGAAAGAACGCTCAGCAAAGACCGCGGCGAAGCGAAAGAGCCGCGGCGAAGAGGAATTGCGGTTACACACGATGGCCGGCACCCGCCAAGCACTGGCTGACCTGATGGCCTGGAGCGGCATCGAGGAACAGGGCGAGGCGATCACACTGATGATTCACCACCTTCACGGCCTTGGCCCGGGCGGCGCCCTTCCACTGCTAACTCCGCCGCCGCGACACGCGTACGTGATACCAGAAAACGTGTCGCGGAAATTGAAGCTTGCCTTCGACCGCGAGGCGCTGCGCATCGGTCACGATGATTGATCAAGACATGTGGTGCTGGGGATTCCGCAGGCGCTCCTTGATCGTCCACAGATCTGGCTGCGTACCCGTCGAAAGGAAAATCAAAAGGTGAGTACTACACAGAAGGCGAACGCGCTCTTCCGTGAGATTGGTATGACTCGCTATTGCACGGGTTGATCTGAAGTCAGGAGAGCCAGCTAATTTGGACTCGCTCTCCATCCATCGATAAATAGCGTCCGAATCGCGACGGTTTGACCACGTCGACCCCGCCTTCTGAACCACCAGAACCAACAGCGCGCCAGCCACACCGGAAAACAACTCGCTCCAAACAGACATCTTTCCTCCTGGTTCCGGCTCCATGCCGGGCCGAACACAAATACCCCACTTCTACGAATCACGCCAGCCGGCGAGGATCTTCTATGTCCGCACAACAGAAGAAACACCCCTTCGACTTCAAAACCCAGTATGGGCTTGGCTTCAGTACTCAGGACGATGAGATCGTTGTCGACTTCTTCTGCGGGGGTGGCGGCGCTGGTACTGGCCTGGAAATGGGCCTGGGCCGCGCGGTGAACGTCGCGAAGAACCACAGCCCTGCAGCGATCAGCATGCACACCGTGAATCACCCGGGCGCCGTGCACTACACCACCGACGTGTTCGACGGTGATCCGGACACCGAATGCGGCGGCAAGGCCGTAGGCTGGTTTCACATGTCGCCGGACTGCACACACCACAGTCAGGCCGCTGGTGGCCAGCCACGCAAGCGCGAGATCCGAAACCTTTCGTGGATCGGTTTGAAATGGGCCGGCAAGAAGAAGCCCCGGGTGATCAGCCTGGAGAACGTGAAACAGATCCTGCAGTGGGGCCCCCTCGTTGCAAAGCGCGACAAAGCCACCGGGCGGGTAGTGAAACTGGGTGGCAGCGTGGCAGCTCCTGGTGAGGTTGTGCCGGTCCACCAGCAGTTCCTGGTGCCAGATCCAGCCCGGCGCGGGCAAACCTGGGCCGTGTTCGTCGCCGAGCTGCAACGCCTTGGCTATGCCGTCGAGTGGCGCGTGATCAAGGCGTGCGACTTCGGCGCACCGACCAGCCGGGAACGCCTGTTCATGATCGCCCGCTGCGACGGCCAGCCCATCGTGTGGCCAGAGCCAACCCATGCCAAGAACCCGGCCAAAGGCCAGAAGAAGTGGCGCACCGCCGCCGAGTGCATCGACTGGACCATCCCGAGCAAAAGCATCTTCGACCGGCCCAAGCCTCTGGCGCCAGCCACCCTGCGGCGAATCGCCAAGGGCATGAAGAAATTCGTCCTCGATGCTGCTGACCCGTTCATCGTGCCGATTGCGAACTGGTCCGGCGACAGCGTGCAGTCAGCCCATGAACCGCTGCGGACCGTGACGTCCTGGCCCCGTGGCGGTTCATTCGCGATGGCAAGCCCGATCATCGCACCGGCCACGCACCAGGGCAGCGTTCGCATCAACGACCCTGCCGCCCCGCTGCCGACTGTGACCTGCGCGAATCGCGGCGAGCTGACGCTGATCAGTCCAACACTCATCCAAACCGGATACGGCGAGCGCACTGGCCAGGAACCCAGAGTGCCTGGCCTTGGCCAGCCGCTGGGCACCGTTGTTGCCGGCGGCGTCAAACACGCCATAGCCGGCGCTGTGCTGGTGGGTACTGGCGGCCCTGAGTACTCCGGCAAGCCGGCGCCAATTGACCAGCCTGCCGGCACCCTGATGACTCAGAACCACCGTTCAGTGGTGACTGCGCTCATGGCCCAGATGAATGGCGGCTTCAACACCACGCATGCCAAAAGCGTCGAAGCCCCAATGACCACGGTTACCAACACAGGCAGCCAGCAACAGCTGGTGACGGCAAACCTGCTGCACCTGCGCGGCAACTGTGATGCGAAGGATTGCGACGAGCCGTTGCACACCGTCAGCGCCGCCGGCACCCACCACGGGGTTGTTGAGTACCACCTGGCGCCCGAGCATGAGAAGGGGGCGCTGCGTGTCGCGGCGTTCCTGATCAGCTACTACGGCACCGAGAACGTGAGCGGCGCCAACGAGCCAGCCCCAACAGTCACAACCAAGGATCGCCTGGGCCTGGTCACCGTCACGATTAAGGGAACACCGTATGTAATCGTCGATATCTGCCTGCGGATGCTGCAACCCTCAGAGCTGTACAAGGCTCAGGGCTTCCCCGACGACTACATCATCAGCCACGGTGCAGACGGACAGCCATTCACAAAGACCCAGCAGGTGCACATGTGCGGCAACAGCGTCAGCCCACCGCCGATGGCGGCACTGGCGCGGGCCAATGACCCGTGGCGCGTTACTGAACGGGTATCGGAGGCGGCTTAAGCCCTGCCGGCTACCAGCTTGGCACCCAGCTCTCGGCCGGCTACCTGCGCCAGGCCACGGTCAACGTAGGTGCGATCACCCGCAACAACCGGCACCACCACTTCGCCGCCCCGCTTCACTTCGACGTTGATCCGCCAGGTCTCCCGGCCCTCTTCGTCCTTCTCGCACTCCATGTAGTTCCAGAGCTGAAAGCCTTCGTGCTCATCATAAATATCGTGCTTTGTCATGGGCTTGCTCGTTTGAGTGAGGCGCCATCGTAGCACCCACCGCCTGGGCCTGGCCCGGCAAGGAATGCCGTATGACTAATGAATACCTGATGGGGCCGACCAATAGTGCGGTAGCTCAGACTGGCTATAGGCTGCTTTCAGTCGTCGAGATCCGTCAGCTCGCACATTCGCTCTCCTACCATTCCACGCAACCACGCACCATGAAACTCAATATTTTCGAGAGAAGTACCGTCCCCTAGACGATACCCAAAAACCTTGCCCTTCGCTCCGCGATACGCGACGTGAAAATGTCCATCATGAGCAGACGAATTCATCACATAAGGGCAAATGTAGATGATTTCGCTAAACGGGACGCGTACTTCAATGGGGCTTCGACAACGACGGGTTATGGTGAGGGTCAGCAACTGCTGATTTTCGTCGAACGTGAAGGCCTGCACTTGAGGCTCAGAGACAACCCACGCAAAGAACGCACCAATGAAAACTGTAAAGGCCAGCATTGACAGCATGAAGAATGACGGTGTCAGGCTATCGCCATTGTCAAGCTGCACACCCTGAATGACGTCCGGCCCGGTGAAAAGGAGCGGCGCCAGCCCGTAGGCCGGTAAAAGCAGAATCAGCGCAAGAGAGAAGCCAAAAACGCCCATACCATTGCTTCCGATAATGGGTATTTCGGGGCCGTAATACCAAATAGGCGGGTGGGCAGTACTTACCTTGCCAGCATTTGTTGCTGCGGCATTAGCTGGTGTTTGATGATTCATTTGGCCGTCTCGAGAGATTGCAGCGCAGACGTTACCACTACTACTGGACAGTCTGGAAACGGATCACGGGCCCTTCTCATCGCGCTCCGCACTTCGATTACTCGCGTCACCCGCAATAACCTCCCCTTCAAAGTCAGCCGCTATAGCGGCCAAGGACGAAGTCATGCCTGAAGAAATGAAGAAAGCGTGGCCAGACCACTACCGCTACATCGACACAATCGGGCCAGACGGCCTTGAGGTCCACTGCATCACCTACCAGGTGATTGGCGAAACCGCACAGTGCTACTACATCGGCGACAAACACACCTGCGACCTCGTCAAAGGCCCGCAATACAGCTGGACCGCCGACGCAGTGAAGAAGCGCCGCAAGCGCGTACTGAAGGACGGTGGCAACTGGGGGCGTCGCTTCGCTTACACCGACAAGGTGCTGGCTTTGCGCTCGTACAAAGCACGCAAGTCCTGGCAGATTCGGCATGCCCAGTTGTCGCTGGAGCGCGCCCAGGCAGCTATCGGGTACTTCGGCAATCTTGAAGTCGAAAGCACGATTCCAGCCGAGGCGGTGACCATCCCTAACGACTATATCCAGGGCTTGAACTGGGGGAATTACTAATGATCCTCCCCGCCCTGCTCTACCTCGCATGGAACATCTACACGGGGCCAAGGCCATGAACAGGTTCTTTCGCAGAAAGGCCGAGGCCTGGTTGATCAGGCTGGCAGCATGGATCTTGATTGGTCGCAACGTCGCCCGTTGCAAGGTCGTATCCCGCCGCGACAACAACGACATGTGGGGAATGGCTGAGAGCCTGGAAGGGATCGCCGACCGCATCAGCAGCGGCTACAAGGAGCCAAGGCCATGACGCACAAATGCTACCGGCTCGACCCGAGTGTAAAAGCCATCACCGACCTAGTGACCGATGAGCAAGTGCAGAACTCGTTTCAGGGCACCAACTTCGGGCACACTGATTACCGGGGCCTGCTGGCCCAGGGCTGTATCAAGGCGCTGGCCGGCTGGCACCAAGGCCACACACTGACCTGCATCCTGGAAGAGCTGCGACTGATCAGCTGGAACAGACAGACCGGAAAGATCAAGGTTACGGCCAAAGGTCGCCACTATATTTGGCTTGCCTTCAAAGGGCGGCCGGGAGTTTGACCGCGAATGTAGTTCGCCCGGCCCGGGTAGCAGTCAGCCAGGGTAGTAGGCAAGACATAGACCGGGCGAACCCAGAGACAGTGCCACGGCGCAACGCCGGCGGCGATCAGCACCATCTGAAACACCCCACTCAACAATCGGAAAGCCTGCCGGCGATGGCGGGCGAGGAATTTGTATGCCCGAAATCAAATGCGAATACGGCCATACCCAGAGCATCGGGACCGATGCCTGGGTCGCCACCCTAACCCTGGACCAGATGCGCTACGCCCGTGACCAGATGGCCGAGAAGATCAAGGCGGCCGAGGCACAGCCAAAGCGCACCGTGTGGCGGGTAAGCAACGGCACCATCTGCGAGGGGAATTACCGCGAGGAGGACTTCGAGAAAGCAGTTGACCACCTGCTGCGGATCTACAAAGGCGAATTCATGAAGGCCGTGCCGGACTGGATCAAAAAGCCGTTCGGCTATCTGGTATTCGAGCGCCAGCTGCCGAGCCTGACCCCGGAGCTGGTTACCCAGCTCGAATACGACACCGAATGGTTCCCCGCCAAGCCCTAACCCAACTTCTGCCGCCACGCGCGGCATGGAGCGATCCTATGTCCCTCATCGAAATTCAAGAAGGCCGCAAGTTTGCGGCAGAGATGCTGATGCAGCCGTCTCACTTGCCGCGGGCAATGTTCGACGAACGTGGGCCGGTCGAAACGATGGCCTGCAACCTGGAGCTTTCAGCGCAGAGCCGGCCTGCAGATTACGCCCGAGGAATCCGGCAAGTCATCGAGGTGGCCCGCCATGCTCATTGATATCCACGAAGTAAGGCTGGACGGCGGTCTGGGTCGCCTCTACGACGCAATCGACCGCATCCCAGAACAGCGCCGCTCCGGCCTCTGGGTCGAGTTCGACGGCGAGTCATTCCCGGTAAAGACCGGGATCAGGAATTTCATCGTGCTTACGACTGAGCGGCTGCAAGAGGTCGAGCGTCGGCGCAAGGGTAAGAAGGAAGGAGCTGCGGTATGAGCGACAAGATGCGGGAAGAGTTTGAAGAGGCATTTCATCAGGCTCGATGCCAGGGAATTTGCACCGCTGAAGATAGATCTGTTGCATGGGCTTTCTTTGCTGCATCCCGCGAATCGCTGGTGGTGGAGCTTCCTGACGCGATTGTCGGGGCTCGTCGCTATCAGCATGCGGAGGCAGCTTTTGCTCACAAAGAAGGTATCGATGAATGCCGTGCTGCCATCGAATCCCTGGGCCTGAGGGTGAAGCCATGAGTCTGTGGACAGTAGCACGCTGGCCCAGTGGAACGTGGGATACCGGAGGGTCACCGAACGATCCCGACTATGCGGAGTGCGAGGTGTTCCAGGTGGAAGCCAAGAGCCGCGATGAAGCGAAGAAAAAGGCCCAGGCCATGCGCAGGGCCGCCACGAGAAGGAGCAAGCCATGAGCCGATATCCATACACGGAAGCCTACGACGCACTACGTGCCCGGACCGAATGGAAGCCAGGTCAAGGTATCACCTTCAGCCGCTCTGAGGCTGCCCAGGTGTGCCAGTACATCGCTGATGCGCTTGGCATGGATAAGGAAGAGCTGGTCAAGAAGATTGCCGATCATTCACGAGCGCTGGAGGTTGGTCCATGAGCGAAATCACAAGAGGCGTGATCAGCATGCCATTTGAGATGGCTATGGGAAGCGAGTTGTCGCGCCGACAGTTCCATTCAATTGCCCAGTCGTTACTAATCGAGCGCGACCTTTTGTTGTTGTGCGTCAATAAGTGGGAAGAGGCTGCTATACAGCGTGAAGCTGATCGCGACCAGCTCCGCGCCGAACTCGCAGGCCTGCGCACCGGCTTCGACGCGCAGAACAAGGTCATTGAAGACCTTGAACGAGCACGTATCGCTGGCTTCGATGAATATGATTTCTCCCTGCTTAAGGGGCGCAAGGGTGACCAGAAAGTTTTCGAGATCACCATCGAAACTGAGTGCGGATGCGACATCGAAGAAGGCGAGTACACCGTCCGAATCACTCATCTGCTGGGTAACTGGCTTGGCTCTGATGACTTTGGCCTTATCGAAGAAGCGGTTGCCGAGATAATCGCTGACCTCAATTTGCCCGAAGAGGGACACACCGCCTTCATCGCATACGAGTCTGGCGAATGCCAGGATGTTTTCTGGACCAAGTGGTTTGAGATCGCGACTGTTTCTTCGGTATTGCCACTGCCAGACGCCGCCATGGGCAAAGGGGTCAACCCGAAATCGCAACAGTCCCCGACCATCAAGTAGCAAGCCACCTTTCATAAAGGCCGCATAGCGCGGTACTCCCCCCCCTAAATCAATCCACCCGGCAACGGCGTGGCGAGGAGTTTCTATGGCCAACACAAAGTTAGCTCCGGTCCTAGAGACCGCACCGCGCTTCATCCGGGCAAAGCATGCGCCCGCCTACCTCGGCATGTGTCGAGCAATTTTCGACGGCACTGTCCGCCCACACGTCCGCGAATTCCCCATTGGGAAACAAGGCGTTGCCTTCGACCGTCACGAACTCGACCAGTGGGCAGATGCATACATCGAGGCCATGGCAATTGAAAAGGCAGCGAATCAGGACAACAATCGCCCCCGCAGCGAGCGCCATGCCGGGGCCACAGGAGCAACGTCATGGCCCAAAAAGCAATCACCGGCCTCCAGCAAATGCCGAACGGCATCTGGAAGATCGACAAAAAGTACAGAGGAGAACGAATTCAAGAGAGTACTGGCACTTGTGACCGCGCCGAAGCAGAGCAGTATCTGATCCACAAGCTGGAGCAATTGCGCCAACAGAAGGTCTACGGAGTGAGACGGGTCAGGACCTGGCGGGAGGCTGCGACTCGTTTCCTGCTCGAGGTGAAGGACCAGGCCTCTATCCACATTTCGGCAACGTACATGGAGCAGCTTGACCCGTTCATTGGCGATATGCCGCTGACACACATAGATGACGATGCGCTAGCGCCATACATCCAGTCGAAGCTGAATCCTGCGGTGGGGAAGCCGGTCACCAACCGAACCGTGAACATCGCTCTTCAACGGGTCATCCGTGTGCTGAACCTCTGTGCGCGGAAATGGCGGGATGAGGAGCGCCGGCCGCTGCTCGACGTGGTGCCGATGATTTCACTGCTTGATGAGCGAACGAACAGCCGGAAGCCCTACCCACTTTCGTGGGAAGAGCAATCGATCCTGTTCGCCGAGCTGCCGGCTCACCTCCAGACCATGGCAATGTTCAAGGTCAACACGGGGTGCCGGGAGCAGGAGGTGTGCAAGCTCCAGTGGAATTGGGAGATTGCGGTGCCGGAACTGGGTACAAGCGTCTTTCTGATACCCGCGGGCTTTGGCGGCAGAAGCGCCAGATCTGGCGTGAAGAACCGAGACGAGCGTCTGGTAGTTTTGAATGACGTGGCCAAGTCGGTGATCGAGAAGCAGCGCGGAAAGCACCCGCTCTACGTGTTCCCGTTTGGCAAGCCTGATGGCGAGGGGAATGAAACAACGGTTCACCGCATGAATGACTCTGCCTGGAAGAAGGCCAGGATCAGGGCGGCGAAGAAGTGGCAGGAGAAGTTCCTGCGGCCGGCGCACGATGGCTTTGCCAGGATCCGCATTCACGACCTGAAGCACACCTTTGGGAGAAGGCTACGCGCTGCAGGAGTGACAGAGGAAGATCGGAAAGCGCTACTCGGCCACAAGAACGGAAGCATCACCAGTCACTACTCGGCAGCAGAACTGGATCAGCTCATTGAGGCGGCAAACAAGGTATCAGCAACTGACTCGCGTGCACCAGCGCTGACGATTTTGAAAAGGAGGGAGGCATGAAGAAAAAGGCCAGGGTCACTTGGAAAGTCACTATGGCAGAAACAACAAAGCCGCTCGAAAGCGGCTAAGTCATTGAATAATATGGTCGGGACGGAGTGATTCGAACACTCGACCCCTAGCACCCCATGCTAGTGCGCTACCGGACTGCGCTACGCCCCGACTAGGCGTGAAATCTGTTTCACTTCTCAGGAAACGTTGAGGAATATACCGCAAGCTTTTGAAAAGTGGAAGTATTTAAAACAGAGAATTACTTTTTTAGCACCACAAGCACATCTTCCAGCTCAGAGATCATCTGACGGATCAGTTGCTTGTACTGGGTCGTATCGTCTTTGGCCTCATCACCGGAAAGACGCAGACGCGCCCCGCCGATGGTGAACCCCTGGTCATAAAGCAACGCGCGGATCTGCCGGATCATCAGCACATCCTGGCGCTGATAATACCGGCGATTTCCGCGGCGCTTGACGGGGTTGAGTTGAGGAAACTCCTGCTCCCAATAACGCAGCACATGCGGCTTGACCGCACAGAGCTCACTGACTTCACCAATGGTGAAGTAGCGCTTGCCCGGAATGACCGGGAGCTCGTCGTTATGACTTGGTTCCAGCATAAGCCTCAACTCGGGCCTTCAACTTCTGCCCTGGACGAAAGGTGACCACACGGCGCGCCGTGATCGGGATTTCTTCACCCGTTTTCGGGTTGCGGCCAGGACGCTGGCGTTTATCCCGAAGGTCGAAGTTACCGAAACCGGACAATTTGACCTGTTCGTTATCTTCGAGAGCGTGCCTGATTTCTTCAAAGAATAGCTCGACCAATTCCTTGGCCTCGCGTTTATTCAGGCCTAGCTCTTCGTAGAGACGTTCGGCCATTTCAGCTTTCGTCAGAGCCCCCATACGTCACTTCCTTAACGTGGCGTTCAACCTTTGTTCGAGCGAGGTGAGGATATTTTGCGTCGTAGAGTTCACCTCATCGTCGTTAAGAGTGCGCGATGGATGCTGCCAGGTCAAGCCGACGGCAAGGCTTTTTCTATGAGGATCAATGCCTTTACCCTGATAGACGTCAAACAGCCTGAGGTCTGTCAGCCACTCACCTGCATTTTCACGGATTACGTCCAGAACGGCGCTGGCCGCCACGTCACGATCCGCCAGCAATGCCAGGTCGCGACGCACTTCCGGGAAGCGCGACAGCTCATGGAACTTCGGCAAACGCCCTTGAGCCACTTCACTCAGGACCAGTTCAAACACATAGACAGGGCGGTCCAGGCCGAGATTCTTCGCCAGCTCTGGGTGAATGGCCCCCAGGAAACCGACTTCACGACCGTCACGCTCGATGCGAGCCGTCTGACCAGGATGAAGCGCTGGATGCTTGCCCGGCACAAAGGTGAATGCATCAAGAGCACCGGCAAAACCCAGTACCGCTTCGACATCCGCCTTGACGTCGAAGAAGTCCACGCCATCGCGACCTTGCGCCCAGCCTTCAGGCAAGCGGCTGCCACATACAACACCTGCCAGCATCGGCTGCTGCTTCAAACCTTCCAGCTGACCAACAAAACGCAGGCCGCTTTCAAACATGCGGACACGGTCCTGCTGACGGTTCAGGTTGTGCTGAAGCGCCTTGACCAGGCCCGGCCACAGAGAGGAACGCATGGCTGCCATGTCGGCCGAAATCGGATTGGCCAGCAACAGCGGTTCGACGCCTGGGTTGAACAGTTCGAACAGCTTCGGATCGATGAAGCTGTAGGTGATCGCTTCCTGATAACCACGAGCAACCAGCAAACGACGCAAAGCAGGCAGGTCACCCTCGGCCTCGGCCTTGGCTTGAGGCGCCAGACGAGCCTGCGGATAGCGAACCGGAAGACGGTTGTAACCATAAAGACGTGCCAGTTCTTCGATCAGGTCAACCTCAAGACTGATATCGAAGCGATGGCTCGGCACCTCAACACGCCACTGCCCTGCCCCATCGGCAGTTACAGTCAGGCCCAGGGCGGTGAGCAAACGCTCTACCTCAAGGCCGTCGATTTCCATGCCCAGCATCTGAGTGATGCGTTCAGCGCGCAAGGTGACAGGCGCAACGGATGGCAGATGCTGCTCGCTGAGCGTTTCAATGATCGGCCCCGCGTCGCCGCCCGTGATTTCCAGCAGCAAGCCAGTAGCCCGCTCCATGGCTTCGCGAGCAAGCTGCCAGTCCACACCACGCTCATAGCGATGGGAAGCATCGGTATGCAGGCCATAGGAGCGTGCCTTGCCAGCAACCGCGATCTGGTCGAAGAAGGCACTTTCCAGAAATACGTCACGGGTATTGGCGGCGACGCCACTGTGCTCCCCCCCCATCACGCCGGCAATCGCCAGGGCTCGGGTATGGTCGGCAATCACCAGGGTATCGCTGCGCAGGGTCACTTCCTGACCGTCGAGCAATACCAGCTTCTCGCCCTCTTCAGCCATTCGTACACGGATGCCGCCATTGATCTCGGCGAGATCGAAGGCATGCAGCGGCTGGCCCAGTTCGAGCATCACGTAGTTGGTGATGTCCACTGCAGCATCGATACTGCGCACATCGGCGCGACGCAGGCGCTCGACCATCCACAGCGGAGTAGGCTTGGACAGGTCGACATTGCGGACGACACGCCCCAGGTAACGTGGGCAGGCAGCCGGAGCCAGCACTTCCACTGGACGCACCTCGTCATGCGCCGCAGGAATCGCCGGCACTTCCGGACGCTGCACCTTGGCCGCGTACAAGGCACCCACTTCACGGGCCATGCCGGCCAGGGACAGGCAGTCCCCGCGGTTAGGGGTCAGGTCGACCTCGATGCTGGCATCGTCCAGGCTCAGGTAAGTGCGAACGTCCTCACCCACCGGCGCATCGACCGGCAACTCCATGAGGCCGTCATTGCCCTCACCGATTTGCAGCTCAGCCTGGGAGCACAGCATGCCGTTGGATTCCACTCCACGCAGCTTGGCCTTCTTGATCTTGAAGTCGCCCGGCAACTGGGCACCGATCATGGCGAACGGGACCTTCAGGCCCGGGCGCACGTTCGGCGCGCCGCAGACAACCTGGAAGGTTTCCGAACCATTGCTGACCTGGCAAACGCGCAGCTTGTCGGCATCCGGGTGCTGCTCGGTGCTCAACACCTCGCCCACTACCACGCCACTGAAATCACCGGCGGCCGGCGTTACGCTGTCGACCTCAAGACCGGCCATCGATAGACGGGCTACCAGCTCGTCACGACTTACCTGCGGGCTAACCCAGCCGCGCAGCCATTGTTCACTGAATTTCATCCTGCTCTCCTAATAGATTCGTTACGGACGCGCGACTAGCGAAATTGCGCAAGGAACCGCAAGTCGTTGTCGAAGAACAGGCGCAAGTCATTGACACCGTAACGCAGCATGGCCAGACGCTCGGCGCCCATGCCGAAGGCAAAGCCCTGGAACTCTTCCGGATCGATCCCGGACATACGCAGCACGTTCGGATGAACCATGCCGCATCCCATGACTTCCAGCCAGCCAGTCTGCTTGCAGACCCGGCAGCCTTTACCGGCGCACATCACGCATTCCATATCGACTTCGGCGGAAGGCTCGGTGAACGGGAAGTACGAAGGACGGAAACGCACCGCCAGTTCCTTCTCGAAGAACACCCGCAGGAACTCTTCGATCGTGCCCTTCAGGTCGGCGAAATTGATGTCACGATCGACCAGCAGGCCTTCGACCTGGTGAAACATCGGCGAGTGAGTGATATCGGAGTCGCTACGGTACACACGGCCTGGGCAGACAATGCGAATCGGCGGCTGCTGCGACTCCATGGTGCGGACCTGTACCGGTGAGGTATGGGTGCGCAACAACATGTTCGCGTTGAAATAGAAGGTGTCGTGCATCGACCGGGCCGGGTGGTGGCCTGGGATGTTGAGCGCTTCAAAGTTGTGATAGTCGTCTTCAACCTCAGGGCCTTCGGCGATGCCGTAGCCAATATGAGTGAAGAACTGTTCGATACGCTCCAGGGTCCGCGTAATCGGGTGCAGACCGCCCGAGGTCTGGCCACGGCCCGGCAGAGTGACGTCAATGCACTCGGCGGCGAGCTTGGCGCTGAGTTCCGCCTCCTCGAAAGCCGCTTTGCGAGCATTGAGAACCTCTGTTACACGCTCCTTGGCAACGTTGATCAGCGCACCGACTTGCGGACGCTCTTCGGCAGGCAGGTTGCCCAGGGTCTTCATCACCTGAGTCAGCTCGCCCTTCTTGCCAAGGAAGTGAACCCGGATCTGTTCCAGGGCATTGATGTCTTCAGCGTGTTGCACGGCCTCAAGTGCTTGAGAAACCAGCGCATCCAGGTTTTCCATGTACAGACTCCAGATACAAAATAGGGGAAGAGCTTGAAGGCTCTTCCCCTATTTATGACGTTTAACATCTGGGCTCACGAAAGGTGAGCCCGGATGACTGTCGGGGGTACTTAAGCCAAGGTGGCTTTAGCTTTCTCGACAATCGCAGCAAACGCCGCTTTTTCGTTCACTGCCAGATCAGCCAGAACCTTACGGTCGATCTCGATGGACGCCTTTTTCAGGCCAGCGATCAGACGGCTGTACGACAGGCCGTTATTACGAGCACCAGCGTTGATACGAGCAATCCACAGAGCGCGGAACTGACGTTTTTTCTGACGACGGTCACGGTAGGCGTATTGGCCTGCCTTGATTACCGCTTGCTTGGCAACACGGAATACGCGCGAGCGAGCGCCGTAGTAGCCTTTAGCAAGTTTCAGAATTTTTTTGTGACGTTTACGGGCAATGACGCCACGCTTTACACGAGCCATGAGTTACTTCCTCTATTCTTGATCCAAAAATTAACGAAGGCGCAGCATGCGCTCGACTTTTGCCACGTCAGACGGATGCAGCAAGCTGCTACCGCGCAGTTGACGCTTACGCTTGGTCGACATTTTGGTCAGGATGTGGCTCTTGAAAGCGTGCTTGTGCTTGATACCGTTAGCAGTTTTCAGAAACCGCTTAGCAGCACCACTTTTGGTTTTCATCTTTGGCATGTTCGGATACTCCGCATTCAGTTGATAAACATAATCAGAAGGCCTGCCGTGCCCTGTTGATTACTTCTTCTTTTTCGGGGCGATGACCATGATCAGCTGGCGTCCTTCCATCTTAGGATGCTGTTCGACCGAACCGTACTCTTGCAGGTCAGCTTCAACCCGCTTGAGGAGTTCCATCCCCAGCTCCTGGTGGGCCATCTCACGGCCGCGGAATCGCAAGGATACCTTGGCCCTGTCCCCGTCACTCAGGAAACGTACCAGGTTGCGCAGTTTTACCTGGTAATCCCCTTCCTCCGTCCCTGGACGAAACTTGATTTCTTTAACCTGAATCTGCTTCTGGTTCTTCTTCGCAGCAGCAATCTGCTTCTTCTTTTCGAAGATCGACTTGCCGTAATCCATCACCCGGCAAACAGGTGGGACTGCGTCGGCGGAAATTTCCACCAGATCCAGCTTGGCTTCTTCAGCTATACGAAGCGCTTCATCAATCGAGACGATGCCAATCTGCTCGCCGTCAGCGCCAATTAACCGAACCTCGCGTGCCGAGATATTCTCGTTGATCGGGGCTTTCGGTGCAGCTCGTTTATCTTGTCTCATATCACGCTTAATAATAATTACTCCGAATCTTGGCGACCACGCCGGGAAACCGCTTGTGCGAGGAACGCCGAGAATTGGGCGACAGGCATCGAGCCCAGGTCTTCACCTTCACGGGTACGCACAGCGACAGTCTGCATCTCGACCTCCCGATCTCCAATAACCAAGAGATAGGGAACCTTGAGCAAAGTATGCTCGCGGATTTTAAAGCCGATCTTTTCATTTCTCAAGTCGGACTTGGCACGAAATCCGCTTTGATTGAGTGTTTTTTCCACTTCGAGGGCAAAATCTGCCTGTTTATCAGTGATATTCATCACCACGGCCTGAGTCGGAGCCAGCCACGCAGGGAATGCACCCTCGTAATGCTCGATCAGAATCCCGACAAAACGCTCGAAGGAACCGAGGATCGCCCGGTGCAACATCACCGGATGCTTACGGCTGTTGTCTTCGGAAACGTACTCGGCGCCCAGACGGATCGGCAGGTTGAAGTCCAACTGCAAGGTACCGCACTGCCAGACACGACCCAGACAGTCCTTCAGCGAGAACTCGATCTTCGGACCGTAGAATGCGCCCTCGCCCGGCTGCAGGTCGTATGGCAGGCCGGCGCTATCCAGAGCCGCTGCCAGTGCGCTTTCCGCACGGTCCCACAGATCATCGGAGCCCACGCGCTTTTCAGGGCGAGTGGACAGCTTCATCTCGATGTCCTTGAAGCCGAAGTCGGCATAGACATCCATGGTCAGCTTGATGAACGCCGCAGACTCGGCCTGCATCTGGTCTTCAGTACAGAAGATGTGAGCATCATCCTGAGTGAAGCCACGCACACGCATGATGCCGTGCAGAGCGCCCGAGGGTTCATTACGGTGGCAGGCACCGAACTCGGCCAGGCGCATCGGCAGCTCGCGGTAGCTCTTCAGGCCCTGATTGAACACCTGCACGTGGCAAGGGCAGTTCATCGGCTTGATTGCGTAGTCGCGGCTTTCCGACTCGGTGGTGAACATATTCTCGGCGTAGTTGGCCCAGTGCCCGGATTTTTCCCAGAGACTGCGGTCAACCACCTGCGGAGTCTTGATCTCCAGGTAACCGTTGTCACGCTGCACCTTGCGCATGTACTGCTCGAGCACCTGGTACAGGGTCCAGCCATTAGGGTGCCAGAACACCATGCCCGGCGCTTCTTCCTGGGTATGGAACAGGCCCAGGCGCTTGCCGATCTTGCGATGATCGCGCTTCTCGGCCTCTTCGATACGCTGGATGTAGGCAGCGAGCTGCTTCTTGTCCGCCCAGGCAGTACCGTAGATCCGCTGCAACTGCTCGTTCTTGGCATCACCGCGCCAGTAGGCACCGGACAACTTGGTCAGCTTGAAGGACTTCAGGAAACGCGTGTTCGGCACGTGCGGACCGCGGCACATGTCGACATATTCTTCGTGGTAGTACAGGCCCATCGCCTGCTCGTTCGGCATGTCTTCGACCAAACGCAGCTTGTAGTCCTCGCCACGGGCCTTGAACACCTCGATCACTTCGGCGCGCGGCGTGACCTTCTTGATCACGTCGTAGTCCTTCTCGATCAGCTGCTGCATGCGCTGCTCGATGGCGGCCATATCCTCAGGCGTGAAAGGACGCTCATAGGCGATGTCGTAATAGAAGCCTTCATCGATGACCGGACCGATGACCATTTTCGCGGTCGGATACAACTGCTTGACCGCATGACCCACCAAGTGAGCGCAAGAGTGGCGAATGATCTCCAGCCCCTCTTCGTCCTTTGGCGTGATGATTTGCAGGGTTGCATCGCCGTCGATCACGTCGCAGGCGTCGACCAGCTTGCCGTTGACCTTGCCAGCCAATGTGGCCTTGGCCAGGCCCGCGCCAATGGAAGCGGCGACCTCGGCTACGGATACTGCGTGATCGAATGAACGTTGACTGCCGTCGGGAAGAGTAATAGTGGGCATGGCGCCTCCTCTCCTAGTGGTGACCCCTACCAAAGGTCACGTGGGTTGGGATGAGCCAGTACGCGATTCAGTCCGGCCGTTCTGCTACGAACGCCTGCCTCACAGTGGCAAGAGCCTTGCGGCCAACCGAAAAACCGAACCAGAGTGACTGGGGTTCACATCAAGATTAATGAGGCATAGACGGCAAGGGCTAGAAAAGGCCCAAAGCTTGAAAACACCGAAGCCGGGCATGCTAGCACAGATACATCGCAATCGCCGTGCAGCAAATTATCGCGAGCCTGGTTTACAGTCTTTTATTGTTGAAAGTGAACTTGAGATGTACGTCGAGCCTCAAATAACCGGAGAATCGTCGTCCTTGCTACCGACTTCAGGAGAACCCGACTCATGCGCCTTATCAAACTGCTCGCCCTTGCCGCACCGCTCACCCTGCTACTGCCTTTGAGTGCACAGGCGGCATGGCCTGCCGGAGCACGCGCCGACTACATGAAGGACTGCACCGCGGCGGCCAGCCAGAACATCGACGCCAAGAGCGCCGAAAAGCACTGTGCCTGCGGCGCCGACAAGCTAAATGAAAAATTCACCACCGAGGAGATCAAGGAGCTGATGAGCAAAACCAAGCAACCCAGCGCAGATCTGCGAACCCGAGCATTGGACGCCATCGCTGCTTGCCGGGTGGTCAAATAAGCTGCTGATGCCCGGAACAGGCTGCGCCAGTGCTCGCCACAGAGCCTGAAACGCGGTCTTTTTCACAATTTACGCAGCTTTTACGGGTTTTTTTATTACCCTCTGTTTTACGCCAAAGCCCCTTAAACCGGGGCCTGCAGCCAACTCAGATGGCAAAATACACAGGTACATCGGGCAAAGAGCGCCTCTGGGGGGCTCCCAAGCCGAACATTTCGACTATGATAGCTCGGTGTGCCCAGTTGGCCTGAGCAGCACAGCACTACTGAAAATATATGTTTCTTGGAGATACACCATGTCTAATCGCCAAACCGGCACCGTAAAATGGTTCAACGATGAAAAAGGCTTCGGCTTCATCACTCCTCAAGGTGGCGGTGACGACCTGTTCGTACACTTCAAAGCTATTGAAAGCGACGGTTTCAAAAGCCTGAAAGAAGGCCAGACCGTTTCCTTCGTGGCTGAGAAAGGCCAAAAGGGTATGCAAGCTGCACAAGTTCGCCCTGAGTAATTTCTCAGCGAGCTAAAAAAACCCCGTCCATGTGACGGGGTTTTTTATGCGTGATCCAAAGGCCTCAGCCTCAACCACAGTTGACCCGGGTCACCACCAGGCCGGCATCAGTGTTCAGGTTCAGGCGATCCGAGCGGTACTCCAGGGTGATCATGTCGTTGGGCTTGAGGAACCGTGCGTACTGCGCGCCTGCGCGTGTACGGGCCTGCTCGAGCAACTCGGGAGAAGCCTTCTTGCCGACGGCGAATTCGGCGGCCGATGCTTCACAACGAGTGTGCCCGGACTCAGCGGCCACAGGCTCCTTTGTCGACCCGGCAGTGCTGCACCCACCAAGGACGAGAGCGGCCAACAAGGTTCCGAATGAAGCGAGCTTCCAAGGCATGAAGCCTCCTTTTCAAAATTAAGCAGAGATCGTGCGACAGCCGATTTGGCTTTTGGTTTCAAAACAAATGGCCATTTGCCGTATCAGGTGAACAGCGGGCAAGTCTGCCTCAGCCGGTGCCACTCTTTCACGGGACAATCGTCACCGGATATGAACGACGCTCAATAGATGTCGATGTAGTCGAACGCCGGCTTGGGCCAGTTCTGTTTGAGCGCATTGAAGATCTGCATCACCCAGACCTCGTCGGCGGCAGCCACCTTGCCGACATACCCGGAGCCGGCCGCCCAGGTTTCCAGGCGAAACAGCAAACCTTCTATCTCGGCACCGCCCACTACCCCCGAAGAGATATAGGCAATTCCGGTTTTGCTCACGCGCAACTGGGTATGCACGTTGTCGCTGGCAGACGCCAGCAGCTGACGCACCGACTCCAGGGTCAGGGCATCAGGCTGGTTCAAATCGATTTGCACGGAGGCTTCCTTGAGCACAGGAAAAGCCGCAGTGTCGCACAGCACTCGCCTGATGCCTAAGTCGGAGTGCCAAACGCCCGGCAACATGGTTAACTCTGCGACGCAGCAACTACCCGCCCAGAGCCCTGCCCTGGCGCCCGCCTTATCCGAATTCGTGAGACTTTCATGGCCACCGTGAGTATCGACGCCGACATCAAAGCCAAATGGCCCCAGGGCCAATGCTCCTACAGCCCAGGGAGCCCGGAGGAGCTGGCGATCATTGGCATAGACCTGCTGGTCAAGGAACTGGGCACCCAGTCCGCCCGAGCCTTCATTGAACAAGTCTTCGAGAAATACCCGGCCGACCACCTGGGCGTACAGGACCCGGAACGGGAATAGAACCCCGCAGGCAGGTACCTGCGGGGGCAAGGTTTACTTGAGACGCGCCAGGCGCTCGGTGAGCAAGTCGAAGAAACCCTGGGCATCGCCGTTCTCAACCCAGAACACGTTCTTTTCCTGCTTCAGGCCGTCGTACCAATCGACGATGGTCTGGCCGAAAGTCGGCCCCTCGCGGCTGTCGATGACCATATTGGCTTGACGGCCGGTGAACAGCTCGGGCTTGAGCAGGTAGGCAATCACTGTAGCGTCATGCACCGGGCCGCCGGGAATACCGTAGTGCTCCATGTCGCCCTTGACGTACTCGTTGAGGATGTCCCCCACCACCTTGCTGGCGTTGTTGTTCAACGCCGCGATCTTCTGCAGCCGCGCATCGCTGGTCAGCACCTTGTGGGTCACGTCCAGCGGCAGATAGGTCAGTTTGACGCCGCTCTTGAGCACCACTTCGGCCGCCTGGGGGTCGGCGAACAGGTTGAACTCGGCCACCGGCGTGATGTTGCCACCGTTGAAGTGCGCACCGCCCATGACCACCACTTCCTTGATGCCCTGGGTGATGTCCGGTGCCTGGATCAGCGCCAGCGCCAGGTTGGTCTGCGGGCCGAGCATGGCGATAGTGATGCTGTGGGGCTTGGCCGCCCGCAGCGTATCGATCAGGTAGTTGATCGCATTGCCCTTGGCCAGAGGCGCCTTGGGCTCGTGCACCGTCACCCCGGAAATGCCTTCCTTGCCATGGATATTCTCGGCATAGATGGGGGTACGCAGCAGCGGCTTGGGCGCTCCGGCGTATACCGGCACCTCCTCGCGCCCCGCCCACTCTCGGGCCAGGCGCGCATTGCGCGAGGTCTTGTCCAACCGCACGTTGCCCGCCACCGTGGTCAGGGCGCGGATCTGCAGCTCCTCGGGGGAAGCCAGGGCGAACAGCAGGGCTACCACATCGTCGGCCCCCGGATCGGTGTCGATGATCAGATCGATTTTTTCCGCCGCCTGAGCGCCGGTAGCAGTGAGCAGAGACAAGAGCAGCAGACTCCGGAACCAGTGGTGAAACAACTGAGCATAGCGGCGCATGGCGCACTCCTTGTGCAAGATGGAAAAAGGCCCGACAGCGGCCTAGAAGGTCACCCCGGCAATCAGGGCGATATTGCAATACGGCTGGCACTCCCCGGTGCGGATCACCGCACGGGCCTGGCGGCTGAGCACCTTGAAACCCTCGTGGTTCATGAGCTGCCGCTGCCCCAGCTCACCACCGGCGGTCATGCCTTCAAGCGCCGCCAGCGGCGTAGGCTGCTTGAGCAGAATTTCTTCGGCCAGCACATGACGCTCCACCTGCATCTCGCTGAGCAACACCTTCAAGGTAGTGAGAAAGTCGGGAACGCCGTGGGTCAGCGCCAGGTCGATCAACTCCACGCCCGGGGGCACCGGCAGGCCGGCATCGCCGATCACCACGATATCGCCGTGGCCCAGGGACGCGATCAAGCGTGACAGGGCAATGTTGAGCAAAGGTGTCTTTTTCATGAAGGGATAAACGCCTGAACGTCGGACAGCGTGGGAATGGAAGGTTGCGCACCGGCGCGCGTCACCGACAGCGCCGCAGCCACCTGACCAAAGCGGATGGCCTCGGCTTCGCTCTTGCCGGCAGCCAGGGCCGCGGCAAATCCACCGACAAAGGTGTCCCCCGCCGCCGTGGTATCGATTGCCTTGACCCTGGGCGCCGGGAAATGCTCGAAACGCTGGCCATCGGCAAACAGCGAGCCCTGTGCACCGAGGGTGATGATCACCTTGCCAGCACCCGCAGCGATCAAGCGACCGGCAGCCACTTCAGCGCTCTCCAGGGAGTCCACCGCTACCCCGCTCAAGGCCGAAGCCTCGCTCTCATTGGGAATCAGGTAGTCGATCGCGCCATACCACTGCGCTGGCAGCGGGCCACTGGCCGGCGCCGGATTGAGGATCACCGTCTTGCCCAGTTCGCGCCCGCGCTTGAGGGTGTAGCCCACAGTCGCCAGCGGCACTTCAAGCTGGCAGATGATGACTTGCCCATCCTGCAGCACCCCATCGAACCCGGCGACCTTCTCGGGAGTGAGCTGGCCATTGCCGCCGGCGACGATGACAATCGCATTCTGGCTACTGTCATCCACCACGATCAGCGCCACCCCACTGGAGCCTTCGACCACACTCACCGCCTGGCAATCGATCTGCTCGGCCAGCAAGGCACCTCGCAGTTGCTCGCCATAGGCATCGTCGCCGACACAGCCGACCATCGACACCTGCGCTCCCAGCCTGGCCGCAGCCACCGCCTGATTGGCGCCCTTGCCACCGGATACCGTGGCGAAGGATTTGCCAATCAGCGTCTCGCCCCCTCGGGGCAGGCGCTCGGCCCGAGTCACCAGGTCCATGTTGAGGCTACCCACTACCACTACTTTTGCTGACATACATCGGTACTCAATCAGTTGGGTTCAGCGGTATTCGGCGAAAGCGCCACCCAGCGGCGCCGTCGACTCCCGCAAGACGATATTCGGCGTAACGATGCGCTGGTCGACCGGCAGCTCCCGGCAGGCGATCCGCCGCAGCAGCAACTCTGCCGCGGTTTCCCCCAGTTGCAGGATCGACTGGCCGACCGTGGTCAGCGCCGGGTAGACGTACCGGCTCATGAGGATGTCGTCGAAGCCGATCACCGAAAGCTCGCTGGGCACGCGGATATTGCGCTCCGCTGCCGCGCGCAGCACCCCGATGCCCATCATGTCGTTGCCAGCGAAAATCGCGCTCGGCGGCTGTCCGCCATCGAGCAACTGCGCGGCTGCGCGATAACCACCAGTGCTACTGAAATCACTTTCCAGGATGCGCTCGGCAGGCGCCTCGACACCGGCCTCACGCAGCGCCTGCTGGAATCCCGCCAGGCGCATCTGCGCCACACTGGTATTGCCCGGGCCGCCGATGCAGGCAATGTCCCGATGCCCCAGCTCCAGCAGGTGTCGGGTGGCCAGGTAGGCACCGTGCTGGTGGTCGATACGCACCAGGTCGGCGTTCACCCCTTCCAGCCCACGGTCGACAATCACCATCGGCGTGCGCACGCCGGCCAGCCCCTGGGCCAGGCCGCTGTCGCCACCGGCCGAGGTGACAATCAACCCGTCGATACGTTTTTCCAGTAATACTCGCAGGTAGTTGCGCTGCTTCTGCGGGTTGTCGTCGGAGTTGCAGAGGATCACGCAGTAGCCGTTGCGTTCGCAATAATCCTCGATCCCCCGAGCCAATTCGGCGAAGTACGGGTTGAGGCTGTTGGGTACCAGCAAGCCGATGGTAGCCGTGGTCTTGGCCTTCAGCGAACGCGCCACCGCGCTGGGCACATAGTCCAGGCGCGCGATAGCGGCCTCGACCTTGACCCGAACTTCCTCACTGACTGGCCGCGTCTTGTTCAGCACATGGGACACCGTGGTGTAGGAAATCCCCGCCAGCGCCGCCACATCCTTGATTGTTGCCATGAATCAAACCCGCCGATTGGCGCGCTGGCTGCGATAAGTGTCCAGCACCACGGCAATCACGATGACCGCACCAGTGATGATGCGCTTGGTCGGTTCGGATGCGCCGATTTGCGCCAGGCCCGCAGCCAGCACGGAAATAATCAAGACGCCAAAGAAGGTACTGATCACCGAACCGCGCCCGCCCATCAGGCTGGTGCCGCCGATCACCACCGCAGCGATGACTTGCAACTCCAGACCGGAGCCCGCGTTCGGGTCTGCCGCTTCCAGGCGAGAAATCTGAAACAGTGCAGCGATACCTGCCAGCAACCCCATCAGGCTGAAGACCAGGATCTTGTAGGGTTTGGGGTTGATCCCCGCCAGACGCACTGCCTCTTCGTTGGTACCGATGCCGATCAGGTAGCGACCGAACACGGTGCGAGTCAGCACCGCCTGGGCCAGGAAAATAATCAGCAGGGCAATGATAAACGACGGCGAAATGCCGAAGGCAATCGGATTCGACAACCAGGCGAAGGCGTCACCGATGTAGGCGGTGCGTGAGCCCGTCATCTGGTAGGCCACGCCGCGGGCCATTTCCAGTACACCCAGAGACACGATGAACGAAGGAATGCGCCAGGCCACGGTGATCGAACCGGTCACCGTTCCAGCCAGCGCCGCGCAAGCCATGCCCAGCAACGCCGCGGGCACCACGCTCCAGCCCCAGCCGAGAATCGCCACGCTGACGGTCGACGCCGCCAGGGCCAGTACCGAGCCCACGGACAGGTCGATGCCACCGATGATCAGGACGAAGGTCATGCCCACCGCCAGCACCATCAGGTCGGGAATCTGGTTGGCCAGGGTACTGAAGGTGTCATAGGACAGAAAATGACTGCTGAGTAGGGAGAACAGCACGATCATCCCCAGCAACGCCCCCGCCAACCCCAGGTAAGTGCCGAGGCCGTAGTAGTGGCCGCCTCGCTTGCCGCTTGCTGCAGTTTTCATGATGCATTCCTAGGCGCCGCTTCATCGATCAGCGCATCTCGTTTTTGATAGCCGGCAAATGCCGCGGCAAGCAGTTCATCCTGGGTCCAGCTGTCGCGCTCGAAGGTATCGATCAGCCGCCCGGCCGAGAGCACGCCGATGCGATCGCAGATCAGCATCAGCTCGCGCAGGTCGCTGGACACCACCACAAGGGCCTTGCCCTGCCGGGTCAACTCCCCCAACAGGCCGTAGATATCGAACTTGGCACCGACATCGATGCCACGGGTCGGCTCATCGAACAGCAGCACCGAACAGTCGCGCTCCAGCCAGCGGCCGATCACCACCTTCTGCTGGTTGCCACCGGACAGCTCGCTGACCAGTTGCGCCGGGCTGGAGCTGCGGATACGCATGGCGTCGATCTGGCGCTGCGCCAGATGCTCCTCGTCCTGGCCATTGACCAGGCCGCTGCTGGAAATCGCCGGCATGTTGCCCAGGGCGATATTGGCGCTGATGGACTGGGTCAACAGCAGCCCCTCACCCTTGCGGTCCTCGGTAATCAGGGCGATGCCGTTGGCCACCGCATCCACTGGCGAGCGGATGCTCACCGGGCGCGCCGGGGTGCCCAGGGCGATGGTGCCGCTGTCGGCGACATCGGCACCGAAGATCAGGCGCAGCAGCTCGGTGCGCCCTGCCCCGATCAACCCGGAAATTCCGAAGATCTCGCCACTGCGGACCTCGAAGGACACATCGCGGACTTTGTCCGAGCGGCTGAGGTTGCTCACCGTCAAGGCCGGCGCGCCGATCCGGCGCTCGCCCAGGTCGATGTGCTCGCCCAGCTCGCGACCCACCATCAGGTTCACCAGTTGCTCGCTGTTGTAGTTGGCCATCGGCTCGACACAGACCAGGCAGCCGTCACGCAATACCGCGATGCGCTGGGCAACCCGGGCCAGCTCTTCCAGGCGATGGGAGATATAGATGATCGACACGCCGCGGGCCTGCAGGCGGGTGATCTGCTCGAAGAGCATTTCTACCTCGCGGGACGTGAGCATGGCGGTGGGCTCATCGAGAATCAGCACATGGCAGTCGCCGATCAGGTTACGGGCGATCTCCACCATCTGCTGGTGGCCGATGCCCAGCTCGCCCACCAGGGTGTCGGGGTCGATGGCATCCAGACCGACCTGGGTCATGGCCTCGATCGCCGCCTTGCGCAATTGCCGGCGGCTGATCCAGCCACCACTGCTGGGCAGGTTGTCGAGGAACAGGTTCTCGGCCACCGACAGGGTCGGCAGCAGGTTGAGCTCCTGCATCACCATGCGAATGCCCAGATCCTCGGCCTGGGCGCGACTGCCCGGACGATAATCCTGGCCATTGAACTGCATGTGCCCTGTGGTGGGGCTGACCAGGCCACCGATGATCTTCGACAGGGTGCTCTTGCCGGCACCGTTCTCGCCGGTGAGCGCCAGCACTTCACCGCGCAACAGCGTCAGGTCGATGCCGGTCAACACCGGTTGCGCATAAGTCTTGCCGATACCGCTGACCGATAGGACAGCGTTGGCAGCAGAAACTGACATAGGAAACTCTCCATGCGCCCGCCCAACCGGGCGAGCGCCGTTGTACCGCCGCAATGACTACTGAGTGACCAGCTCAACCGGAGTTTCGATCACGCCATTGGTGCCGCTGTCGACTTTCTCGCCCTTGAGGATCTTCAGCGCGGTCTCGATACCGAACACCGCCTGCTTGGCAGCGAACTGATCGGCAGTGGCCAGGACCCGGCCATCCTTGAGCATCGGCTTGATGGCGTTGATGTTGTCGTAGCCCACGACCTGCACCTTGCCTGCCTTGCCGGCAGCCCGGACTGCCGAAACCGCGCCCACCGCCATGCTGTCGTTACCGGCCAGCAATGCCTTGATGTTCGGGTATTCGCTGAGCATGGCCGAGGCCACACGATTGCCGGCGTCGATTTCCCAGTCGCCCGACTGCAGCGACACCACCTTGATCTGCGCGGCTTCCATTGCATCCTTGAAGCCGGCGGTGCGCTGCTGTGCGTTGGTGGTGGTGGAAACCCCTTCGATGATTCCCACTTCGTCACCGGCCTTGAGTTGCTTGGCCAGGTACTCACCCACCAGACGCGCGCCCTTGCGGTTGTCCGGGCCAACGAAAGGCACGCTGATGTTCTTGCTCTTCAGCACGCCGGGGTCGAGCTGGTTGTCGATGTTGATCACCGTGATCCCGGCGTCCACGGCCTTCTTGATCACCGGAACCATGGCCTTGGAGTCAGCCGGGGCGATCACCAGTGCGTCGACCTTGGAGACGATCATCTGCTCGACGATGCGGATCTGGTTGGCGGTATCGGTTTCATCCTTGATGCCGTTGGACACCAGGTCGAAATCGGCGGAATGCTCTTTCTGATAGGCCTTGGCACCATCTTCCATCGTCAGGAAGAACTCGTTGGCCAAGGATTTCATGACCAGGGCGACCTTGGGTTTCTGCGGGGTATCGGCTTGAGCCGAGGAGAAAGGAAGGGCCGCGGATGCAGCGGCGAGAACGGCGACAGCGAGGAGACGTCCAGCAAAGGGCAGCTTCATGGGTTCACTCCGATCTTATGATTATTGTGAGCAGCGTTCGTCAAACGGAACCGCCAGGTAGGCAGCACCACTGGCCGACGGCGAACCTTGCAAAGATAGACGATTATCCTTGTCCGAAGGCCGCGCAAACGTTTGCGTAAAACGAACTATGCGAACCTCGCCAGCGTTTGTCAACGCTGTTCAAAGTGCGATCAGAGAGAGTGGGTAGCCATCCGCAGCCGGCCACGAGGAGAAAAACCTGCCCGAAAAATGCTCCCGGACAGGCTGATGATTCAGGCAGTGGTGTTCACCAGGCCACCGGAAGACGACTCCTTGGCCAACTCCCGGACCAGGTTGCCAGAGACTTCCGCCAGCGCGCCGTTGGTATCGGCGACTTGCCCTTGAATGGCCATCACTGCCGTCTGCTTGGCCTCAGGGGTTGGGTAGTTGGCGGCCTGGGCGGCAGCCAGTTGCTGTTGCAGCTCGCGAAGTTGCTGCTGCAGCTCCTGCATGCGCTTGAGCAGCATCTTTACCACGATGCCGTGCTTGTCTTCGCTTGGGCTTTCGCTTTCAGACTGTTCGGCCTGCTTGCTGGAGCCGACCCGCAAAGTGCCCGACTCGTCGGTACCCAACGCCGTAGACGCCTGTTCGGCGGCGGCATTACTCAATGCATCGATGGTCGCGGGCGACTTGCCATTGATCAGAATGGCTCCTGCCCCTGGAAATCCTACTGACAGTGACATGGGAACTCCTGGTGAAAAATCCTAGAAGGATCATCGACCGCTGCAGAACAATCTTTAATGGATGAGCGAGAAGTCATCCCAGGACTTGTGACGAGCATTTTCGGATTGCCGAACGCGCCACCTTGAAAACGTTCGGAAACCCGGACGCCACATGATTTCTTACGCATAAAAACAGAAATAAAATTGATATAAATCAGTAACTTAAAATAGTCATCCAGCCAAGGTAGCGCTGGTACAGATCCTGCTCCACCCTCGCTGCCCCGGCGCATACAGATCTGCCGCCGGGGTGTTTCTAGATGAACCTGCATCAGCACCGTCTCACTACTAGAGAGAAAATAATGAAATCTGCCTTCAAATCCTTCGCCCCGGGCGCTTTGGCCCTCCTCCTGCTTCTACCTGCAGCCCTGCAAGCCAAAGAAGCTGAAACCCAACAGAAACTGTCCAACGTCGTGGTTCTCGCCACTGGCGGCACCATCGCCGGCGCCGGCGCCAGCGCGGCCAACAGCGCCACCTACCAGGCGGCCAAGGTCGGCATCGAACAACTGATCGCCGGCATTCCCGAGTTGAGCCAACTGGCCAACGTGCGTGGCGAGCAAGTCATGCAGATCGCCTCGGAAAGCATCACCAACGAAAACCTGCTGCAACTGGGCCGCCGCGTTGCCGAACTGGCCGACAGCAAGGACGTCGATGGCATCGTCATCACCCACGGTACCGATACCCTGGAAGAAACCGCCTACTTCCTCAACCTGGTGGAAAAGACCGAAAAGCCAATCGTTGTAGTCGGCTCCATGCGCCCGGGTACCGCAATGTCGGCTGACGGCATGCTCAACCTGTACAACGCTGTGGCTGTGGCCGGCAGCAAGAACGCCCGCGGCAAAGGCGTACTGGTGACCATGAACGATGAAATCCAGTCCGGCCGCGATGTCAGCAAGATGATCAACATCAAGACCGAAGCCTTCAAGAGCCCATGGGGCCCGCTGGGCATGGTGGTGGAAGGCAAATCCTACTGGTTCCGCCTGCCAGCCAAGCGCCACACCATGGATTCGGAATTCGACATCAAGAACATCAAGAGCCTGCCTGACGTAGAAATCGCCTACGGCTACGGCAACGTCAGCGACACCGCCTACAAGGCCCTGGCCCAAGGTGGCGCCAAAGCCATCATCCACGCCGGTACCGGCAACGGCTCGGTGTCTTCCCGTGTGGTCCCTGCCCTGCAGGAACTGCGCAAGAATGGCGTACAGATCATTCGTTCTTCCCACGTCAATGCCGGCGGCTTCGTACTGCGCAACGCCGAACAGCCTGACGACAAGTACGACTGGGTCGTGGCTCATGACCTGAACCCGCAGAAAGCCCGCATCCTGGCCATGGTCGCCCTGACCAAGACCCAGGACAGCAAGGAACTGCAACGCATGTTCTGGGAATACTGACAGCCCCTCTGCTCGACCGGCCCCGGTCGAGCATGCTTGCAACCACTCGCCCGCCCGGGCGGGTGGTTCCCCCCTTTCCCCCATGCAAAAAAATCTGCTCTCCTCGTGAGACAAATGCATAAAGCGTTGTCAGAGGAACTTCTTGAATTTTAAGCAGTTGCGAAATGCCCTACAGTTAAATACTGTATGCACGTACAGCTTAATAAGGAATGTTCCGTGGCCACGACCCAAACGCCCCTCAGCTCCTACGAACGCCTGGGTGTGCGCATCCAGAAAATCATCAACTCTCCCACCGCACAAAAGGCCAAGGCAGCGCTGATCTTCCGCCTCGCCGATGAGCCACAGGATGAGTGGGAACGCCTGCTGGAGGAGATCGCCGAAAACGACAACGTCACCCTCGCCTACCGCGACGATGGCGGTGTGCAGATTTTCTGGGTCGTGCCGAAGGAAGATTGAGTCGATGAGTGTCCGTTGTTTTGCCTTGCTGTTGCTGTTTCTCGCCTGTTCCGCCCAAGCCGATGCGCCCCGCACCTTCAGCGAAGCCAAGAAAGTCGCCTGGAAGCTCTACGCCCCCCAATCCACCGAGTTCTATTGCGGCTGCAAATACAACGGCAACCGGGTGAACCTGGCGGCCTGCGGCTATGTTCCGCGCAAGAACGCCAAGCGCGCCGAACGCATTGAATGGGAGCATATAGTGCCGGCCTGGCAGATCGGCCATCAGCGCCAGTGCTGGCAACAAGGCGGTCGCAAGAACTGTACACGCACCGATTCGGTCTATCAGCGCGCCGAGGCCGACCTGCACAATCTGGTACCGAGCATTGGCGAAGTGAATGGTGATCGCAGCAATTTCAGCTTCGGCTGGCTGCCGGAACAATCGGGCCAGTACGGTTCGTGCCTGACCCAGGTCGACTTCAAGGCCAAGAAGGTCATGCCTCGCCCTTCGATTCGCGGAATGATCGCCCGCACCTACTTCTACATGAGCAAGCAGTACGGCCTGCGCCTCTCCAAACAGGATCGGCAGCTCTTCGAAGCCTGGAACAGGACCTATCCAGTACAGGCCTGGGAGCGCCAGCGCAATCAGAGCGTGGCTTGCGTGATGGGGCGCGGCAATGAATTCGTCGGCGCAGTCAACCTCAAGGCTTGTGGCTGAACGCAGATCGCCCGCGGGTGGCGGGCGATCATTGAGCCTATGGAAACGGGCTTACTGCGCGGCTTGATGCTCGATGACCGTGACTTCGATGTCACGCTTCTTGGCCTTGACCAGCTTTTCGGTCACTTCATTCTTCTTCGCCTCGGCCTCGGCCTGGGAAGCAAACGGACCGACCACGACCAGACGCTTGCCGTCCACGGTCACCACATTGGAAATCACCCCGTGCTCGATCAGCCAGCCGGTCAGGTCACTCACCGCCAGGGGGAGCGGGCTGCCCACCAGCACATCCCATTGCGGCTCGGTCGAGGCCGGCTGGGTCTGTACTGCCACCGCCGTGCTCTTGTTCGCTTCGACCCGCTTGCCTTCCCCACAACCGGCCAACGCCAATACCGCCATCATCATCGCTACTGTGCGCACAACCTAACCCCTAGAAAGTCTGAGGTGGCGATTTTAGCACTCATGACCCGAGAGACCTCGTCACAAAATCGGACCGAAACAGGAAGAATGATATTTATTGCCTATGTATAGTTGCGCCTTGGGAATTAATAGATCTTCTGCGCGTCAGAAAGAGGCACCCACTCAGTGGAACTTCGCACTAATCTATACCTAAGACCGACCTCTGCACTGTTTGAATCTGGTGCCCTACAAAGCTATCAAGGAGAAGATCATGCTGATACTCACCCGCAAAGTCGGTGAAAGCATAAACATCGGTGACGACATTACGATCACCATTCTCGGCGTCAGCGGCCAGCAAGTGCGCATTGGTATCAACGCGCCAAAAGACGTCGCGGTACACCGTGAAGAAATCTATCAACGCATTCAGGCAGGCCTGACCGCTCCGGACAAACGCGAAACCCCCTGAACAGCATGAGCACCAGCCTTTTGCCCGCGCACAACGGCTGGCGCAGCGCCTGTCTTGTTTGCCTTGAGCTTTTCCCCGCAGACGGCCCGCACACCCTCGCCCGGTTGCAGCCACAGCAGATTCCCGCCCATCAGACTGTCGTCAACCACTGATTATCGCCCTTTCGCGATAGCGAGCCCGACCGTTGATTCCCGACACACGCCGCCGCTGCATTGCAGGCGGCGCACCGGTGCGGCGGTCAGGCGCCCGCTGCAGGCTCCACAGGCTTGAAGCCCAGGTCCTGGGTAAAGCGCAGCAGGTAACCATCCGGGTCGAGTACCAGCAGGTTCAACTCGCCGTGCAGCAATTCGTCGTGACGGTACCAGCACTCCTGAATCTCTCGACGCAAGGCAATGCCCGCCCGAGCCAGGGCGGCTGCCAACTGGCGAATATCCGGGCACTCGATGGACAGGTTCATGCCGCGGCCAAATGGAGCCTGCAAGGGCCCCACGCGCCACTCCGATTCCTGCTGGTCATCCTGCTCCAGCATCAGTTGTGCACCATTGAGGGAGAGGAAGGCAAAGAAGTGTTCCGGCCGCTGATACTCCACCTTGAAGCCCAGAAGATCGCAGTAGAAGGCCAGACTGCGCTGCAGGTCGGTGACCAGCATCTCCGGCACCAGGTCATTCATTTGAAACATCGAAGGCTTCCATTGCTCATTGATAGACCCGCGAGCCTACTCTCAAGCAGCCACGCAGTGCAGCCCCGCTTACCAATGATTACAACTGAGCCCAGGTCACCCCACGCGCCATGCCGCTGGCGGCGATGACCATCAACACCATGAGCAGGGCCTGCACATCGCTGATACGGGCGAACAGCAGCGCCCGCCCGATCTGTGGCGCCACCCCTCGCCCCCGGGCCATGCGCCAGCGGATCAAGGTCAGCATCGGCAGGACCTCCAGCAACAGGATGATCACGAACAGCGTCATCTTCAGATGGAACAGCGGCTGGTGCAGGTAATACTCCGTACCCTTGCCATAACCGCCAAAAGCCCGCAACAACCCGGTGATCAACAACACCGCGGCCATCAGCCCCCAGACATTGTCGGCCCGCAACACCTGCCCGGGCGCCGCAGCGCCGCCGCTCAGGCGACGCAATGCCGAAGCACGCGCCAGTACCCCGGCAAAGGCACTGGCAAACGCCAGCAAATGCACAGCCGCCAGCAACCATTGCTGCAACATCGAGCTCATCTCCGCTTGATTGATCGACACATCCGGGCAGCTCAGTAATAGCTCATAACCCGGGCTGTTGCCGGCCAGCGGAAACGAAAAAAGCGGCTCGCACGGATCGACAACTTCCGCAAGAACCGCCTGGCCACTCAACTTCATCAATGGCCGTCACAACTCAGCCATGACGCTCCTGCAGCACCTTGCTCCACAGGGTGAACGCTACGGATGGCGTCCAGCCCGGGTTGGAGGTGTGCTCCTGAAGGCACAGGTAACGATTGCCTTCGTAAGTCACTCCATCCTCCCTGAGGTAGTGCTGGCTGGTGCGCCACTCGGGAAAGCTCGGATCGACCGCACCGCCTGCGGTCCTGGCACTCACACTGCGGCTGGGGAGCGACTCCTGGCCCTGAGTGTCGGTAGCGGTCACAAAATAGCTGTATTGGGTGTCCGCACTCAGCCCCTGATCCTCGAAGCCCGGAGAGGGAGTGCGAGCGACCGCATTGCCGTCGCGGTACAAGGTGTAGAACTCCACCGGCCGCACACTACCGGAAACGCCCCAGCTCAGGTTGACGCTGCTGCGACTGGTGCCCAGTACCATCAGGTTTCCAGGAGCACCTGGGCGCTCCGGCTCACCGCCATCGCCATGGATCAGCGGCGCATAGCGATGACGAAACTCCCAGTTGTAGGGCACGCCCTGCCGACTGATGCCGGCATCCCAGTTCACCGACCAGGTCATCAACCCCTTGATGGCGTGACCGGCGCCCTGCAAGCGCTTGAACGCATTGCTCACCGCCGACGGGTCGATCACATAGCCGGTGGCCGCGGCATCGACGTTGCTTGGCAGGCCTATCACCAGCTTGTCCGCGGCAATGCGAGTGAAACCGCGGGTACCGGAGGCCAGGCTTTCGCTCAGGTAGTAGAGGAAATCCTCTTTCATCGCGTCATTGTTCTGGGCGATCCAGGCGCCCTGCCCGCCATTGGCCTCCTGCACCCAGAGCCCGTCGCCTCCCTGGTTATAGAACTGCGGCGCGACAAAGTCGTAATAGCCTTCCAGGGCCTGCAGGTAGGCCACGTACTTGCCATTGCTGGTCAGGTAGGGAAACTCAGGCGCCATGCTGATGATGAAGTGCTTGCCCTGGCCGGCGTAATGATCCTTCACCAGCTTCAAGGCGGCTGGCAGCACACTCTTGTTGTCGGCAAAGTCGATGGCGCTCTGCTCCAGGTCGATATCCAGGCCATCGAAGCCGTAGGTTTCCACCAGACGGATGATTTCGTTGGCCAGGGGCTGTTCGTTGCCCTTGTGCAATTCGATATGGGCATCGGCGCCGCCCAGGGAGATCAATACCGCCCGGCCCTGGCTGTTGAGCACGCCCACCTGGCGCCGGAACTCGGCGTCCGAAAGGTTGTAGGGCTTGAAGGTGGGAATACCGTTGCCCTTCATGAAGGCCACTGCAACCACGTTGTATTCCTTGGGCACGTCCACCAGATCCAGGTTGGCGAATTGCCCCTGCTGGTAGCCGTCGCTGTGACCGGCGGCCCAGTTGTGCCAGAAGCCCATGAGCACCTTCTTGCCGGCAATGCTCGGCATCAGGGAAGCAGCATCTGCGGCCTGACTCTTGATTAATGCAAAATCGATCTTATCCACGTTCTAATCCTTCAGAACTGTCAGAAAATGTTAACTACCTGAAACTTATTTAAAGTCCAGATCGAAAGCCTGATAAAAGCCATTGCCGGTATTGGCAACAATCCACACCAGTACTACAACATGGTGGCCCTTTTTATTTTTGGGCAGCACAACTTCATGATGAGTCTTGGCTTTCAATACCGAACCGAACTTGTCGAATGGCACTTCGGTGTAGAAGTCCTGATAAAAAGCCTGGGGTTCCAGCTGGGCGCGACTGATGCGCTGTTTCGGGTCCCAGCCGTCCTTGGTGATGAACCAGTTATAGCCCCGGGTAACGTGAGGTGCGGTGTATTCCCACTGCACCTGGAACACCTGGCCCGGGTTCACGTTCACCAGCGGCCAAGTGAAGGGCCGGTTGATCTTTTTCGACATTTCCTCGTTGGTGAAGTTGATGCAATCGCGATCATCAACCTTGCCGCCACTGAGAATATGACCATCGGCGGGTGGCGCGACACTGGCCACATCGCTGTCGTAAGGCTTTGGGAAAGGACCGGCGGCGAGGGCCGGAAAGTTTTTCCCGCCTTCCATCTCATTGACCTGCCAGGTTCCCAGCAGCCCCAGTTCTACCGCTACCGCACCGCGGCTGGACGGAGAAACAACGCGACCATGTTTTAGTTGAGCCTGTGGCTTATTCATATCTTTCACTCCATTGATTAATTAACTACTGCTCCTTATTGAGCACCCTCAACTTAGCGCACTTTTCCCTGCTTTTTTCATCACCACAAAAACTAACCATTCAGGACAATTTACAAAAGTCCGCCCCAGCCCCCTTAATCCCTGGACTTCCTTATTTCAACTGACAGTTTGAAGAGGCAATGTATTACACGCTTTGCTACAGGCTTATTGGGTGTTTCCACAGATCGCCAATAACAGCTGGCCTGACCAGCTGGAAACCCTTCCCCAGAAATGACAAAACCCGGCCGATGCCGGGTTTGTACCTGATAGCGTCAAATGCCAACGCCAGTGACTATCCTCTGCGTTACAGACAGGTCGCTAGCGCCGCCAGGCGGCGCTTCGAGACATAGCTGTCTGCAACCGCATAAAAGTGGACGGTGGTCGTCGCGGCCTCGGCCTTGATATCGACAAAAGTCTCGGCGGAACGGGTATACACGGTGTACCCCCCAGCCTTGCCCGGTTGCAGATAGGCAGCGGCATCGACACCAAAGACCGACTCGTCCTGCCAGGCGAACTGCACACATTGCGCTACCAGTTGATCAGCCTTGGCCGAGGCCAGGGTTTTGTTGGGCGTTCGGGCCCGAGCTTCATCCATGGTAGAGCTCGCACAGCCAGCCAATAGCGCCGCCACCATTACCGCCATCAAAACCCGCATGCTGCCTCCTCGTCCTGAAAACGCGAGAGTATCGCTCAGGCCGCGTTAAAAAGGCGCGCGAACAGCAGAAAAACTCCCCCGCGCCCACTCAGCACTCCGCCAGGGAGGACGCCAGCTGGGCGATCGCCTCCTGATCCTCATCTCCGAGGTGGCGGTAGTTCTGAATAATGGTGCTTTCATCCAGGCTCAGGCTGCCCTCGGACAAGCGCGAGCGCTCGCCGGTCAACACATAAAGCAGGTCAACGCCGTGGCGCCCGATGGCCATCAGGTAATCCGATTTGGGCACCCGCTCACCGCTCTCGTAACGGCCCTGGGCGTTGGCTTCAACACCGCCAATGGCACCGAATTCCTGCTGGGAGAGCCCCAACGCCTTGCGCTGTTCTTTCAAGCGCTCACCAAAGGTCTGCATAACCATCCTCATTCAACAAGGTGATGGTTTTACGACCGTAGCGGCCGCAGAAGGTGCACTTTGTTTGCCCACACCATTGCCAGCCCCCGGGCAAAAGATTAACCTGCGCGCCCTTTCCACACTTTTGCCAAGGAGATCCACCATGCAACAACTGATCACCCCTTGCAGGACGTGCCTGGTTTAAACGCTGCAACCGCTACCCGCTAGCGCCTTCGCTTAACCCCCGCTTCGTCCTGCCACTACCTGAATATTTTTTTCCAATCAGGAATTGGACATGGACACTTGCATCCGTCATTTGTCGAACGGCGTCTCTCTGATCGCCTCCGACACCACCTGGATCGAAGACAAAGCGCTCCAGCAACTGCACACCACCGCACAACTGCCCGGCATGCGCCAGGTCGTCGGCATGCCCGACCTGCATCCAGGCCGGGGCTATCCGGTGGGCGCGGCATTTTTTTCCACCGAAGTGGCCTACCCGGCGCTGGTGGGCAACGATATCGGCTGCGGCATGGCGCTGTGGCAAACCGACCTCTCCAGCACTCGCCTCAACCTCGACAAGCTGGAAAAGAAAATCGGCAATATCGACCTGCCCCTGGATGAACAGTGGGATGAACAACGCGCGCAACTGGCATTGCCCGTCAGCGGTCATGAGCACTCCCTGGGTACCATCGGCGGCGGCAACCACTTCGCCGAACTGCAACAACTCGATCAGGTCCATGACGCCGACGCCCTGCAAGCGCTGGCACTGGACCCGAAAGCCTTGCTGCTGCTGGTGCACAGCGGCTCCCGAGGCCTGGGAGAAGCTATTTTGCGCAGCCACGTCGACCAACACGGCCACAACGGCCTGTTGATGACCAGCACCGCCGGCGCCCAGTACCTGGAGCAGCACGACCAGGCCTTGCGCTTTGCCGAGGCCAATCGACGGTTGATCGCCGAGCGCCTGCTGCACAATCTGCGGGCCAAGGGCCAGCCGCTGCTGGATATCAATCACAACCTGGTGTCTGCGGCGCAGGTCGACGGCGTATCGGGCTGGCTGCATCGCAAGGGCGCCACGCCATCGGACCAGGGTCCGGTGGTGATTCCCGGCTCCCGTGGCGACTACAGCTACCTGGTGCAACCGCTCCCCCAATCGTTCAGCCTCTACTCCCTGGCGCACGGCGCCGGGCGCAAGTGGCTGCGCAGCGACTGCAAGGGCCGGCTGGCAACGCGCTTCAGCTTCGATCAACTCAAGCGCACCCAGCTGGGCAGCCGAGTGATCTGCGAGGACCGCGGCCTGATGTACGAAGAGGCTCCCGAAGCCTACAAGAGCATCGACAGCGTGGTGGGCAGCCTGCGCGACGCCGGCCTGGTGAAGATCATTGCCCGACTCAAACCGGTACTGACCTACAAACGCCGGGGGTGCTGCTGATGATGTTGCTACAGCTGTCCTCCGCCCAAGGGCCTGCCGAATGCGAATTGGCAGTAACCCACGCATTACGCCGCCTGCATCACGAAGCCGAAGCGCAGAACGTGCGCCTCGGCATCATCGAGCAGGTTGCCAGCCAGGCTCGCGACGCCCATCGCTCGGTGCTGGTCAGCCTGGATGGCGAGCACGCCGCAAACCTGGCTCGACGCTGGACAGGCACCCTGCTGTGGATCTGCAAAAGCCCTCTGCGGCCCGCACATCGACGCAAGAACTGGTATTTCGCCGGCCAGCCATTCTGCGCCCTGGAAGAAGCCGAGGGCGGCGAGATCCGCTTCGAGGCCATGCGCGCTTCCGGCCCCGGCGGGCAGCACGTGAACAAGACCGACTCCGCGGTACGTGCCACCCATGTAGCGACCGGCATCAGCGTCAAGGTGCAGTCCGAACGCAGCCAGCACGATAACAAGCGCCTGGCTCGTCTATTGATCCAGCAACGGCTTGCCGATCGGCAAGAGCAATCCGTACAGGAACTGCGCTTGCAGCGTCGTGACGCCCATCACCGGGTTGAACGGGGCAATGCCGTGCGCACCTTCAGCGGCAGCGCCTTCACCCCTCTGGACTGACCCGCCCTGGTACGGGAAGCCGATCGTCACGACGGCTCCCCGAACCAGGTTGGTGGCTACAGAGGGCAATACGTAAAAGATCTTGAACCGGTGACCGATGCGGCAAATGCAGAGGACACTGAAGACATGGAGCAGAGTCCCGATGAACAACTACTTCGAAAGCCCCTTCAAGGGCATCACGCTTGATCGGCAAGTCACCCACCCGAATATTCGAGTAGGTCGTTTCAGCTACTACTCAGGCTACTACCACGGTCATAGTTTCGATGAGTGCGCGCGCTACCTGCCCCACGAGGAAGGTGCGGACAAGCTGATAATCGGCTCTTTCTGCTCAATCGGCTCGGGAGCCGCATTCATCATGGCCGGCAACCAGGGGCATAGAAGCGAGTGGATCAGCACCTTTCCGCTCTACTGGATGCCCGAGGAACCGGCCTTCGCGGGCGCGCAGAATGGATATCAAGCCGCAGGCGACACGGTGATCGGCAATGACGTCTGGATCGGTTCCGAAGCCATTGTCATGCCGGGCATCAGGATCGGCGATGGCGCCGTGATAGGCACTCGAGCCCTGGTGACACGGGACGTGGAACCCTACGCAATCATCGGCGGTAACCCCGCCAAGACGATTCGCAAGCGCTTCGATGATCGGCGTATCGAGATGCTTGTGAAAATGCAGTGGTGGAACTGGAGCAGCGAGCAGTTGAAAGCAGTGATGCCACTGATGACCAGTGCCAATGTCGAGGCGCTGTTTGAACATTGGCAGGAGCACATCCGCCCCGACTGATCACTGGCCAAGATCGCAGCGAGCGCTGCAATGCCAGTGGGCTTCTTGGCGGATTGTGCAAAGCCATCAAAATGGCCAGAAACAAAAAAGGGGCTCACCTTTCGGTGAACCCCTTCTAGACCGCCCAGCAGAGCGGATTTTGTTTGGTAGGCGCGATTGGACTCGAACCAACGACCCCCACCATGTCAAGGTGGTGCTCTAACCAACTGAGCTACGTGCCTGCTGTGAGGCGGCATTCTACGGAATTCCAAAGGGGTGTCAACACCTTTTTTGCAGCTAAGCCTATGAATATGCGAATTTTTTAATTTTCGTGGGATGAAGAAGTTTTTTCTTCAGTCTGGCAGCTCATTTGCAACTCAGGTAGCATCGGCGCACTCGTAAAATATATTAAACACATGAGGTCGCAGGATGGCGAACATTCCCTACCCACAGTCCTATTACGCGGCATCGGCCAATGCGGCTCCGGAACGTCCGATGCTCCAAGGCGAGATTGAAACCGATGTCTGCGTGATCGGTGCGGGTTATACCGGCCTGTCCAGCGCCCTGTTCCTCCTGGAAAACGGCTTTCGTGTGACCGTACTGGAGGCCGCCAAGGTCGGCTTTGGCGCTTCAGGGCGCAATGGCGGGCAGATCGTCAACAGCTACAGCCGCGATATCGACGTGATCGAACGCAGCGTCGGCCCCAAGCAGGCACAACTGCTGGGGCAGATGGCCTTTGAGGGTGGCCGGATCATTCGTGAACGGGTGGCCAAATACCAGATCCAGTGCGATCTGAAGGACGGCGGTGTATTCGCAGCGCTGACCAGCAAGCAGATGGGTCATCTGGAGTCGCAGAAGCGCCTGTGGGAGCGCTACGGCCACACCCAGCTGGAATTGCTGGATGAGCGGCGTATCCGCGAAATCGTGGCCTGCGATCAATACAAGGGCGGCATGCTCGACATGAGCGGCGGCCACATCCATCCACTGAACCTGGCACTGGGTGAAGCGGCTGCCGTGGAGTCGCTGGGCGGCACCCTCTATGAGCAGTCCCCGGCAATCCGCATCGAGCGCGGCGCCAATCCGGTGGTCCACACGCCCCAAGGAAAGGTCCGCGCCAAATTCATCATCGTTGCTGGCAATGCCTACCTGGGCAATCTGGTTCCGGAGCTGGCAGCCAAGTCCATGCCTTGCGGAACCCAGGTCATCACCACCGAGCCCCTGAGCGATGAGCTGGCAGCCAGCCTGTTGCCCCAGGATTACTGCGTCGAAGACTGCAACTACCTGCTGGACTACTACCGCCTCTCCGGCGACAAGCGCCTGATTTTCGGTGGCGGCGTGGTGTATGGCGCCCGCGACCCGGCGAACATCGAGGCCATCATCCGACCGAAGATGCTCAAGGCCTTCCCGCAACTGCAGAACGTGAAGATCGATTACGCCTGGACCGGCAACTTCCTGCTGACGCTGTCGCGCCTGCCCCAGGTTGGGCGCCTGGGGGACAATATCTACTACTCCCAGGGCTGCAGCGGCCACGGCGTGACCTACACCCACCTGGCCGGGAAAGTCCTGGCGGAGGCCCTGCGCGGCCAGGCTGAGCGCTTTGACGCCTTTGCCGACCTGCCTCACTACCCCTTCCCCGGCGGCCAGTTGCTGCGCACGCCATTCACCGCCCTGGGCGCTTGGTACTACAGCCTTCGGGACAAGCTCGGCTTCTGAAAGCCGAACCTCCTTGCAAGCACAAAAAAACCGCCGAGCAGGCGGTTTTTTGTGTTCGATCAGCAGCAAGCAAAAGACGCTGCCAAAGAGCGAATCCCGAAAACAAAAAACCCCGGTCTTGCGACCAGGGTCTTTGCTATCGATGCGAAACAAGCTGTTGGCTTGTTTCGTTGCTTCAAGGCGTTCAGTGATCCTTGAGGCTGATATGGCGCAGCGGACGGGACTCGAACCCGCGACCCCCGGCGTGACAGGCCGGTATTCTAACCGACTGAACTACCGCTGCGTATCGCTTGGACTTGCGTCCATGTGAACCGTTTAAATCATCTGATTGAAGAGCTTCGAGGCTTCCTCAATCTCAAGCCAGGCGAACCCGACTTGGAAAATATGGCGCAGCGGACGGGACTCGAACCCGCGACCCCCGGCGTGACAGGCCGGTATTCTAACCGACTGAACTACCGCTGCGCGTCGGTTGGAGGCTTCCTTGGAAGCTTCCCTCTTTCTTGCGAAAGAGACTCAGGGAATGGTGGGTGATGACGGGATCGAACCGCCGACATTCTGCTTGTAAGGCAGACGCTCTCCCGGCTGAGCTAATCACCCTTTGCTTCGCTGAGGCCGCGAAATTTACGCAGGTAACGAAGCTAAGTCAATAGCAGGCTTGAAGTTTTTTTCAAAAACAGCAGCAAGCAGAAACTTCGCACCAAGAGCCAGAGGCGCCCCTCTTGGGCTTGCAGCCACAAACTCGCTCCCACCCTTATTCCTGATAAATCATTTTCTTGGTCATGCCACCGTCCACCACGAATTCCTGGCCGGTGACAAAGCCCGAATTGCGGGACAGCAGCCAGGCCACCATGGAGGCCACATCTTCCACCGTCCCTACCCTGCCTGCCGGATGCTGGGCATGATCGGCATCGGATAACGGCTCTGCGCGACGCACCGCAGGATCCCGGGCATCGATCCAGCCGGGGCTTACCGCATTGACCCGAATCTCCGGCCCCAGGCTGATCGCCAGGGCATGAGTCAAGGCCAGCAACCCCCCCTTGCTCGCCGCGTAGGCTTCGCTGTCAGGCTCCGATTGCCTGGCGCGGGTAGAAGCCAGATTGACGATGGCGCCGCCATGGGCGCGCAAATACGGCGCACAGTGCTTGGCCAGCAGCATCGGCCCGCCCAGGTTCACCGCCATGACCCGATTCCAGTAGGCCAGATCCAGGCTTTCCAGGGTGATGTTGTGCGGGTCGGCTACAGCGGCATTGCAGACCAGGGCGTCGAGGCGCCCGAACTGCCCCAGCACCTCAGCCACCCCCTGGGCCACTTGCACTTCATCGGCCACGTCCATGGTGATGAACCAGGCACTTTCACCCAGCACCTTGGCCACCTTGGAGCCGCGCTCACGATCGAGGTCGGTCAACACCACCTGCCAGCCTTCGCTGATCAGCCAGGCAGCGATACCCAGGCCGATACCCCGGGCCGCGCCGGTCACCAGCGCGACACGCCCATTGCCGCCGCCCTGGGGCGTGGACAACTCGATCACAAGGCTGCCAGGCCGCGAGCCAGGTCGGCTTGCAGGTCGACCACGTCCTCCAGCCCCACCGCGATGCGGATCAGGCTGTCGCGAATGCCTGCCGCTTCACGCTCCTGGGGCGCCAGGCGCCCGTGGGACGTGGTGCTCGGATGGGTGATGGTGGTTTTGCTGTCGCCGAGGTTGGCGGTAATGGAGATCAGTCGCGTGGCATCGATAAAGCGCCAGGCGCCCTCTTTGCCGCCCTTGACCTCAAAACTCACCACCGCGCCAAAACCACGCTGCTGACGCTTGGCCAGCTCGTGCTGCGGATGGCTGGCAAGGCCTGCGTAGTGCACCTTCTCGACGCCCTCCTGCTGCTCCAGCCACTCAGCCAGGGCCAGGGCATTGGCACAATGAGCACGCATCCGCAGGTTGAGGGTTTCCAGGCCCTTGAGGAAGATCCAGGCGTTGAACGGGCTCAGGGTCGGCCCGGCGGTACGCAGGAAACCCACCACTTCTTTCATCTGCTCGCTGCGCCCGGCCACCACGCCGCCCATGCAACGACCCTGGCCGTCGATGAACTTGGTCGCCGAATGCACCACCACGTCCGCCCCCAGCTTCAACGGCTGCTGCAAGGCCGGAGTGCAGAAACAGTTATCCACCACCAGCATTGCGCCCTTGGCATGGGCCACCTCCGCCAACGCGGCGATATCCACCAGCTCGGCCAGCGGATTGGAGGGCGACTCGACGAACAGCAGCCTGGTATTGCTCTTGATCGCCGCATCCCAGCCGGACAGGTCCGCCAGGGGCACGTAATCGACTTCAACACCAAAGCGCTTGAAGTACTTCTCGAACAGGCTGATGGTGGAGCCGAACACGCTGCGCGACACCAGCACATGATCGCCGGCGCTGCACAGGCTCATGACCACCGAGAGAATGGCCGCCATGCCAGTGGCGGTCGCCACAGCCTGCTCTGCCCCTTCCAGCGCCGCGATGCGCTCTTCGAAGGAACGCACGGTGGGGTTGGTGTAGCGCGAATAGACGTTGCCCGGCACTTCGCCAGCAAACCGCGCCGCCGCATCGGCGGCCGTGCGGAACACATAGCTGGAGGTGAAGAACATCGGGTCACCGTGCTCGCCTTCCGGCGAGCGGTGTTGGCCGGCGCGCACCGCCAGGGTATCGAACGCTACGCCTTCAAGGTCGCTGTCCAGCCGACCGGCATCCCAATCCTGACTCATGCCGCCTACTCCTAATGTCTTCTTAAAATGCTCGGATCAGTTGTTGTACAGATCGATGATGGCGCTGACCGCCTGGGTCTTGGCCTTGGACGCATCGTTACGAGCGTTCTCGATCTTGTTCAGGTAGGCCTCGTCGACGTCGCCGGTAACGTACTTGCCGTCGAACACCGCGCAGTCGAAGTTCTCGATCTTGATCTTGCCACCACCGACCGCCTCGATCAGGTCCGGCAAGTCCTGGTAGATCAGCCAGTCGGCACCGATCAGGTCTGCCACGTCCTGGGTCGAACGATTGTGGGCGATCAACTCGTGGGCGCTCGGCATGTCGATGCCATACACGTTCGGGTAACGCACGGCCGGTGCAGCCGAGCAGAAGTAGACGTTCTTCGCGCCCGCTTCACGGGCCATCTGGATAATCTGCTTGCAAGTGGTGCCACGGACGATGGAGTCGTCCACCAGCATCACGTTCTTGCCGCGAAATTCCAGTTCGATCGCATTGAGCTTCTGGCGTACGGATTTCTTCCGCGCCGCCTGGCCCGGCATGATGAAGGTACGGCCGATGTAACGGTTCTTGACGAAACCTTCGCGGAACTTGACCCCCAGATGGTTCGCCAGCTCCAGCGCCGCAGTGCGGCTGGTATCCGGAATCGGGATCACCACGTCGATATCGTGCTCAGGACGCTCGCGCAGGATCTTCTCTGCCAGTTTCTCACCCATGCGCAGGCGCGCCTTGTACACCGAGACGCCATCAATGATCGAATCCGGACGGGCCAGATATACGTGTTCGAAGATGCACGGCGTGAGTTGCGGGTTGGTGGCGCACTGGCGGGTGTAGAGCTTGCCCTCTTCAGTGATGTAGACCGCTTCGCCCGGAGCCAGGTCGCGAATCAGGGTGAAACCCAGCACATCCAGGGAAACGCTTTCCGAGGCGATCATGTATTCCACGCCTTCGTCGGTATGACGCTGGCCGAAGACGATCGGACGGATACCGTGGGGGTCACGGAAACCGACAATGCCGTAGCCGGTGATCATGGCCACCACCGCGTAGCCACCCACGCAACGGTTGTGCACGTCGGTGACGGCGGCAAACACGTCTTCCTCGGTAGGCTGCAACTTGCCGCGCTGGGCCAGCTCGTGGGCGAACACGTTGAGCAGCACTTCAGAGTCGGAGTTGGTGTTGACGTGGCGCAGGTCGGACTCGTAGATCTCCTTGGCCAACTGCTCCACATTGGTCAGGTTGCCGTTGTGCGCCAGGGTGATGCCGTAAGGCGAGTTGACGTAGAACGGCTGAGCCTCGGCCGAGGTCGAGCTGCCCGCGGTTGGATAGCGGACATGGCCGATGCCCATATGGCCTACCAGGCGCTGCATGTGCCGCTGCTGGAACACATCACGCACCAGGCCGTTGTCCTTGCGCAGGAATAACCGGCCATCATGGCTGGTCACGATACCGGCAGCGTCCTGGCCGCGGTGCTGGAGGACGGTTAGCGCGTCATACAGCGCCTGATTGACGTTCGACTTACCGACGATACCGACGATGCCACACATGCGACGCAACCCCTACTTAATGAAACTGAACTGAACCCATCTTACTGAGGCGTTTTGGCCGGTAAGAGGTGCTCCTTGAACGGTATATCAGCGGGTACGCTGATACCGCTGGCCAGCCACTGACTGCTCCACCCCAATATGAGGTTCTTGGACCAGTCTGCAACCAATAGAAATTGTGGCACCAGTCGCGACTGTTGCCACCAGGAATCCTGCTGTACCGGCCCCAGGCTCAGGAGCCCGATCGCCACGACCACCAGCAGCGCGCCACGCGCAGCGCCGAAGGCCATGCCGAGGAATCGATCGGTCCCGGAGAGGCCGGTGACGCGAATCAACTCGCCGATGAGATAGTTGACCATTGCCCCCACCAGCAAGGTGGCGACAAACATGATTGCGCAGCCCGCGATCACGCGAGCCGAGGGAGTTTCGATATAACCGCCGAGGTACTCGGACAGTGAGCCACCAAACATCCAGGCAACAACTCCTGCGATGATCCAGGTAAGCAACGACAAGGCTTCTTTGACGAAACCGCGGCTCAAGCTGATCAAAGCGGAGATGGCGATTATTGCAACGATCGCCCAGTCAACCCAGGTAAATGGCACAGTGCAGCCTACAGACGGATAAGGCGGCGCATTTTAACAGAGCGCTTGGCTGTCGGTAAGCTGCGATTCACTGTGCTTTTAAAATCAAGCGGATAGCCTTAGCCACGCTCTGGCTGGAAGCGCACCACGAAACCCTTGAGATTATGCTGACGCCCCAGCAGGTCACGCAGGCGATCAGCTTCGGCGCGCTCGATCAGCGGTCCGACAAATACCCGGTTCTTGCCTTCGGCGGAACGGATATAGGCGTTATAACCCTGGCTGCGCAGGGTTTTCTGCAGGTTTTCCGCGCTTTCACGGCTCGACAGACTGGCCAGTTGCACCGACCAACTGACGGACAGGCCATTGGCATCGACCCGGCTCTGGCTGGTATCGGGCTTGGCACTGGCCACGGGCTGCGGCGGAGCCGGTGTCGGCGCAGGCTTGGCCACAGGCGCAGGCTTGCTGGCCACGGTCGGAGCAGGAGCCACCACCGGGGCCGGTGCGATCGGGGTCGATGGCGCTTGCTGCACCACAGGCTCGTGCTCGTCGGCTGGCACAGAGCCCTCGGGCAGTACCTGAGGCTCTGGCACAACTACCGGCTCGACCTGGACCTGCGGCATGGCCGCGGCTTGCGGCGCCGACGGCACATCCACCGTCACATGACGCTGCTCATCCTCGCGCGAGAACAGCATTGGCAGAAAGATCACCGCCAAGGCCACCAACACCAGTGCTCCGACCATTCGCTGCTTGTAGACGTTATCCAGCATTGCCATGTGCAGCTTCCTCCGTGGAGCGCCGGGCGAGCCACTCAAGCGCCTCGGCAACACAATAAAAAGAACCGAACAGCAGAATTTCGTCATCTGCAGTGGCTTGCGCGCATTGCGCTTCCAGCGCGGCAGCCACACTGGAATAGGACGCTACCGGAGCACCAAGGTTCTCCAGAGCCTGCTGCAAATCCTCCACCGGGCGCGCCCGTGGCGTATCCAGAGGCGCTACCGCCCAGTGCCGGACCGCCCCTTTCAGGCAGCCAATCACGCCCTCCAGATCCTTGTCCGCCAGCAGCCCGAACACCGCCAGACGCTTGCCCGGCACAGGCCGGCGCGCCAGGCGCTCAGCCAGGTACTGGGCGGCATGGGGGTTGTGACCGACGTCCAGCAGCAGGTTCAGGCGCTTGCCCTGCCAGTCGACCTGCCGGCGATCCAGACGCCCGGTAACCCGGGTCTGGCGCAAGGCCGCGCTGATCCGCTCCGGCTGCCATGGCAAACCGGTGAGCAGATAGGCCTGCAACGCCAGAGCGGCATTTTCCATAGGCAGATCCAGCAATGGCAGGTCTTGCAGCTCGACCGGCTTGCCCTGGGCATCCAGGCCACGCCACTGCCAATGCTGGTCAGTGACCCCGAGATCAAAGTCCCGCCCCCGCAGGAAAAACGGGCAGCCCAGCTCCCGCGCCTTGTCCAGCAAGGGTTGCGGCGGATCCAGGTCGCCACATAGCGCCGGAGCGCCAGGACGAAAGATCCCGGCCTTCTCGAAGGCCACGGATTCGCGGGAATCGCCCAGGTATTCGATGTGATCGACACCAATACTGGTCACCAGCGCCAGGTCGGCATCCACCAGATTGACCGTATCCAGGCGGCCACCCAACCCCACCTCCAGGACCACGGCATCCAGCGCCGCCTGCTGAAACAGCCAGAACGCTGCCAGAGTGCCCATCTCGAAGTAAGTCAGGGTGACTTCGCCGCGCCCCGCCTCTACCGCAGCAAAGGCTTCGCACAACTGCTCGTCAGTGGCCTCGACGCCATTGATCTGCACCCGCTCGTTATAGCGCAGCAGGTGCGGAGAACTGTAGACCCCCACCTGCAGGCCCTGGGCCCGCAGCAGGGAAGCGACAAAAGCGCAGGTAGAGCCCTTGCCATTGGTACCGGTGACCGTGACCACCCGGGGCGCCGGCTTGCCCAGCCCCATCTGGGACGCTACCTGCTGCGAGCGCGCCAGCCCCATATCGATGGCCGAGGGGTGCAACTGCTCGAGGTAGGCGAGCCATTCGCCCAGGGTACGTTGGGTCATAGGTTTGCTGGAGCCGGCGGCACCACGATCGGCTCGACCGGCGCCGCGACGAATTCCGGCGTCGGCAGGCCCATCAGCTGGGCCAGCAGGTTGCCCAGGCGCGGACGCAGTTCCTGGCGGGAGATGATCATGTCGATCGCACCATGCTCCAGCAGGAACTCACTGCGCTGGAAACCTTCAGGCAGTTTTTCCCGCACGGTCTGCTCGATCACTCGAGGACCGGCGAAGCCCACCAGGGCTTTTGGCTCGGCGACAATCACGTCGCCCAGCATCGCCAGGCTGGCGGAAACGCCGCCGTAGACCGGGTCGGTCAACACGGAGATGAACGGGATGCCTTCTTCACGCAGGCGCGCCAGTACCGCGGAGGTCTTGGCCATCTGCATCAGAGAGATCAGGGCTTCCTGCATTCGCGCACCACCGGAGGCGGAGAAGCAGATCATCGGGCAGCGATTTTCCAGGGCGTAGTTGGCGGCGCGCACGAAACGCTCGCCGACGATGGCGCCCATGGAGCCCCCCATGAAGGAAAATTCGAAAGCCGAGACCACCACCGGCATGCCCAGCAGGGTGCCACTCATGGAGATCAGCGCATCTTTCTCGCCGGTCTGCTTCTGCGCAGCGGTCAGGCGGTCCTTGTACTTCTTGCCGTCGCGGAACTTCAGACGGTCCACTGGCTCCAGGTCAGCGCCCAGTTCGGCACGACCTTCGGCGTCGAGGAAGATATCGATACGGGCACGCGCACCGATGCGCATGTGGTGGTTGCACTTGGGGCAAACATCCAGGGTCTTTTCCAGCTCCGGACGATAGAGCACCGCCTCGCAGGATGGGCACTTGTGCCAAAGACCTTCAGGCACCGAGCTTTTCTTCACCTCGGAACGCATGATCGAAGGGATCAGTTTGTCTACTAACCAGTTGCTCATGCTTTCTTTCTCCAGTACCGGCGGCCCGAACGCTCTGGTTCGCAGCCCCGCGTATGCCCTTGAGCTAAATTCATGTGTGCGGCGATGATCAGTTCGCTGCCGCGGTCAGCACCGGGCTCGACCTGCCTGCAACGAACCTTTCCTCAGCCATCCCGACAACCCGCTCCAGAGCGGTTGCCACTCGATTCCGACCCCGCCTGAAGGCGACGCCTGCCTGTTTTGTACAGTGGTGTTATGGACGGCGGCAGACTGCCAGCCGTCACATCGACTCGTTGCTGCGACGCACTGCCTGCATAAATGCCTGAATCTTTGCCGGGTCCTTGATGCCCTTGCCCTGCTCCACCCCGCCGCTGACATCCACCGCATACGGGCGCACCCGGGCGATGGCTGCCGCCACGTTATCTGGCGTGAGGCCACCGGCAAGAATGATCGGCTTGCTCAGCCCCTGAGGAACCAGGGACCAGTCGAACGCCTCGCCGGTTCCACCCGGCACGCCTTCGACATAGGTATCCAGCAGAATCCCGCTGGCCCGCGGATAGGCCAGGCAGGCCGCCGCGATGTCATCCCCGGCCTTGACCCGCAACGCCTTGATATAGGGCCGGTGATAGCCCTCGCAATCAGCCGCCGACTCATCGCCATGAAACTGCAGCAAGTCCAGCGGTACGGCGTCGAGAATCTCCCCCAGCTCGCAACGACTGGCATTGACGAAGAGGCCGACGCTGGTCACGAACGGCGGCAAGGCGGCGATGATTGCCCGCGCCTGCTGCACATTCACCGCCCGCGGGCTCTTGGCATAGAACACCAGGCCGATGGCATCGGCCCCCGCCGCCACTGCTGCCAACGCATCTTCTATGCGGGTAATCCCGCAGATCTTGCTGCGAACAGCTGGCATGTCATGAACCTCGGGGGCAAATCCGGAAAGTCCCGGATGGTAGCAAATGCTTTTCCGGGCGTCAGCCGTCAAGTTCCGAGAATCCGCTGAGGAAATGTGGCCCGATGTATCGCTCGGGCAACTGGAACTCGTCCTTGTATTCGACCTGCACCAGGTACAGGCCAAAAGGATGGGCGGTGACGCCGCCGGTACGCCGGATCCGGCTTTCCAGCACTTCTCGCGCCCACTCCACCGGCCGCTCGCCGGCACCGATGGTCATCAGCACCCCGGCGATGTTGCGCACCATGTGATGCAGGAAGGCGCTGGCACGAATATCCAGGACGATCATCTTGCCGTGCCGGGTGACCCGAAGGTGATGGATCTCCTTGATCGGCGACTTGGCCTGGCACTGCCCGGCCCGGAACGCGCTGAAATCATGGGTGCCCACCAGGAACGCGGCAGCCTGGGCCATGCGCTCGATATCCAGCGGCCGGTGGTTCCAGGTGATTTCTTCGTTGAGATGGGCTGGACGGATCTGATCGTTGTAGATCACATAACGGTAACGCCGGGCGATCGCCTTGAACCGTGCGTGAAAATGCGCGGGCATCTCCTTGGCCCAGCTGACGCTGATGTCGTGGGGCAAATTGATATTGGCCCCCATCACCCAGGCCTTCATCGAACGCACGGCCTGAGTATCGAAATGCACCACCTGCCCGCAGGCATGCACCCCGGCATCGGTGCGTCCGGCACAGGACACCACCACCGGAGAATCCGCGACCCGGGACAGGGCCTTCTCCAGGGTTTCCTGGACACTGGGCACACCGGAGGCCTGACGCTGCCAGCCGCGGTAGCGCGAGCCCTTGTATTCCACACCCAGGGCGATTCGGGAAAAGCCTTCGGCTGCCATTTCGGCGGCCGGGTTATCTATATTTGCCAAGAACTTACAGCCTGCTGATATGCGCAAAGGCGCTCATTATAGGGCCGCAGACAATAGACGCCACGGGCTGTCGGGCTTTGTTTGCAGATTGATCAGCCATACAGCCGCCCACAGGGCGATTGCATCCGCCCACAGGCAAACGCTATATGGTTTTTTATATATCGAAAACAACAAAGCCCCCTGATCGAGAGCCGATGAATGAACGCAAGCAGCAAAGAAGCCGTAGGCCTGGCCTACAGCCTGGAGGGCATGCTCCATGCCAAGCGCATGACCTGGGAGGCCATCGGGCAGATCGCCCGGCAGGTCAAGCCGGGCATGCAGGAATCCGCCGCCAGGGAAATGGGCCTGCAAGTCCTGCGGGAGATGGGTATGGAGCGAATCTGGCATCCGCTGCTGATCCGCTTTGGCGCCAATACCCTGAAAACCTTCAAGCAACGCTCCGATGGCGATCCGCTACTCCAGGAAAACGATCTGTTCTTCATCGACCTGGGCGTGGTCTGGGATCGCCATGAAGGTGATTGCGGGGCGACGTTCGTGGTCGGCGACGACGCTGAAATGCATGCCTGTGCCGCCGCGGCGAAAAGCCTGTTCGACCAGGTCCACGACCACTGGCAGAGCCACCTGGTGGCCGGCCCTGAACTCTATCGCTATGCACAGGAACAGGCCCGAGCCATGGGCTGGGCACTCAATCTGGATATCAAGGGCCATCGGGTCAGCGACTTTCCCCACGCCATCTACCGCGCCGGGGACCTGGGAGATTTCGCCGCCTGCCCGCAAGTGGGTCTGTGGATCCTGGAAATCCAGATCGCCCACCCTACCCGGCCCTTCGGTGCCTTTTACGAAGACCTGCTGGCCTGAGCCTCACCGCCACCGCAGCGCCACCAACAAAAACGGCAGCCTCATCGGCTGCCGTTCTGTTCAAGCATCAGGTTGCTTCAGGCCAGTCGCCCCAGCATCTCCTGGGCTTCGCTCTTCTGCCCTTCGTTACCTTCGCTCAGCACCTCACCGAGGATGTCCCGCGCACCGTCGTTATCCCCCATATCGATATAGGCCTGGGCCAGATCGAGCTTGGTGGCCACCTCATCGCTGCCGGAGAGGAAGTCGAAGTCCGCCTCATCAGGCGCTGCAGCGGCATCCTCGGCAGTGAAGCTGGGGATCGCCGGCTCCGGCTGATCAAGGCTCTGGCTCAGACGATCCAGTTCGGCGTTGACATCATCCAGCTCGGAAGTGAAGGCGTCCTTGGAGTCCGCGCCAGCATCCAGCTCATCGGCCAGGGACAGATCGAAGTCCGCCGACAGATCCAGGTCATCCAGGGCCGGGTCGGTGACGGTAGGCACGTCGCCTGCCGGCAGGTCCTTGAGGTCGTCGTCCAGGCTCAGCAGGAAATCTTCATCGCTCGGCTTCGCCGCCGGTAGATCAGCCCCCAGGTCCAGATCGAAATCACCCAGGTCGTCCAGGTTTTCCTCGGGAGCAAGCTGCTGCTCGAGCACCGAGCCAAAGCTCAGGTCGTCATCCAGCGGGAAGTCTTCCAGCTCGGTTTCAGGTACAGGGGTGAGCACTGCCGGCGAAGCCGCCTCCAGGTCATCCAGGCTCAGGTCAAAATCCGCATCCAGGCCTTCTACCGGAGCAGCCGGCTCAGGCGCTGGCGGTTCGTCCTGCAGCAGCTCCTTGACGTACTCGGCATCCAGTTCGGCTGCCACGGCCGCAGTGGCCAGGCCAGCTGCCGCCGCTACCGCGACCATTGCCGGGAAGCGACTTTTCAGTTGCTCGACCTGAGCGTGGTTATCGCCATTGGCCACCAACTGCCGTTCCTGGGCGACAAAGGCGCTGCGGTCACCCTGATGCGCGTAGACCTCCATCAGCTTCAGACGCAGATCACTGCGTTGCGGCTCCAACTTGACCGCTTCTTCGAGAATCGCCGCGGCCTGGTTCAGGCGGCCGGCATCGATGTGATTCTGAGCCTGGCCCAGCACATCGGTGGCCCGCTCGACCGGGGCTACCGGAGCGGGCGCCACCACCGGCGCTGGAGCTGGAGCTGGAGCTGGAGCGAGATTAACGCTTGGGGCTGGAACCTCAAGGCCTTCGAAGCTGCTTTCCGGCAGGTCCATTTCCTCGGTGAAATCGCTTTCCTCCGACAGTGCCCGCGCCATGCGCAAGTGCTTCTCCGCTTCCTGCTGAGCCTTGCGGCGACGAGCCAGCAACAGCAACAGCAGCAACAAGGCCAATACCGCACCACCACCCACCAGCCCCAGCAGGATCGGGTTGGTCAGCAGATCGGAGTATTTATCCTCGTCGCTCTTGGCGGGAACGGCATCCTCAGCAGGCTTGGCAGCCGGCTCGCTGGCCGGGGCCGCTGGCGCCACCACTGGGGCTGGCGTTTCGGGCTTGGCCACCAACTCAGCTGGCATTGCCGGAGATGGCTGGGCACTAGGTACCGCAGTACCTGCGCCCTCGGCCTGCATCTTGGCCAACTGGTTGTTCTTCAATTCGATCAGGCGCTGCAGCTTGTCCAGCTGGCTTTGCAGGTCCGCCATGCGCTCCTTGAGCTCGGCGTTGTCACGACGGGTTGCGTCGAGGCTTTCCTGAGTCACCGCCAGCTTGTTGTTCAGTGCCTTGGCATCGCCGGCTGCGCCCTTGCCCCGGGTCTTGCCGTTTTCAGCGGACACCAGGCTCAGGTTGTCCTTGGTGTTGACCTGCTTGGGCGCCTTGTCGGCACCGGCGCGACGAGTCGCGTCCACCTGCTGCTGGCCACGGGCACCGGCACGGCGGCCCTGGCGCCAGGCAGCATTCTGCGCCGCCACTTCAGCAATTGCCTTGGGCTGCGGCAGCGCGGTGCTCTGTACCACATCGGGCAGGCGCAGCACCTTGCCGGTCTTCAGCCGATTGATGTTGCCATCGATAAAGGCATCCGGGTTCAGCGCCTGGATCGCCAGCATGGTCTGCTGGATAGAGGCACCGTTGCGGTTCTTGGCGGCGATTTCCCACAAGGTGTCACGGGCCGAGGTGGTGTACTGCTCCGACTTGCCGGACTTGTTGGCGCGGGTGACCGGAGCACTCACCGCCGGGGCGCCTACTGGCGCGCTCTGGGCAGCGGCGGCGGCCTGCGGGGAGAATTTCGATGGGTCCAGCAGCACACTGTAGTCGCGCAGCAGGCGGCCGTTGGGCCACATCACCTGCACCAGGAACTTGACCATCGGCTCCGACAGCGGCTGGCTCGAGGTCACCCGCAGCACGCTCTTGCCGCCGGGATTGAGAATCGGAGTGAAACGCAGGTCGTTGAGAAAGGCCTGGCGATCAACGCCGGCCTTGGCGAACTCTTCTGCCGGCGCAAGGCTGGGCACTACCTCGGCGGCAGTGAGGTCCTTGACATCGAGCAATTCGATTTCTGCTACCAGAGGCTGGTTCAGACTCGACTTCAGGGTCAGCTCCCCAAGCCCAAGCGCCTGCGCCATACCGGAGGACAGCGCCGAGGCGGCCGCTATTGCTAACACCAGTTTGCGAACTTGAACCATAGCCTCATCCTTTGTTTGAACATTCCTCGGCCAGCGAGAAGGTTTTGTAGCGGCTGCCAACAGGCATTGCGCGGGACCATCAACGACCACGACGCGCGATTATTTCTTGCATGCCCCGGGAGCACCTGACGGCCACTCACCTCCAGCAACTTGCCAAGCATAGCGCCCGGCTAGATTCATTCTGCAAATTGTTGCCAAGTATCTTTTACAGCAGGTCTTTTATCAACAATTCAGCCAGCTGCACAGCGTTCAAGGCCGCACCTTTGCGTACGTTATCCGAGGTCAGCCACAGATTCAGTTCCGTCGGGTCGTCGACCCCGGAACGAACCCGCCCCACATAGACAACATCCTGGCCCACGGCGTCACCCACGGCAGTCGGATAGTCGCCCGCCTCCACCAGCTCCAGGCCGGGGGCCGCTTCCAGCGCCGCATTGACTGCCGCCAGGTCAACGGCGCTGTCTGACTGCAGAGTCACGCTATAGCTATCGCCAAAAAATACCGGTGCTTGAATGCAAGTGACAGAAATCTTTAATAAAGGCTGCCCCAGCACCTCGCGCAACTCCCGGACCAGGCGCTTTTCCAACAGGGTATGGCCCTGGGCGTCTGGAGTGCCGACCTGGGCCAGCAGGTTGAAGGCCACTTGCCGATCGAAAAAGCGTGGCTCCATGGGGCGCACATTCAACAGTTCGGCCGTCTGCCGGGCCAGCTCGCTGACGGCCTCACGGCCCTGGCTGGAGATCGCCAGGCTGGCGGTCAGGTTGACCCGCTGGATGTCCAGCAAGCCTTGCAACGGCGCCAGCGCCACGGCCAGGGCGGTAGCCGAAGCGCTCGGGCTGCTCAGTTGCAATGGTTTTTTCAAGCCGGCCAGCAACTGGGCATTGGCTTCGGGAACGACATTGGGCGCCTGGGTCGAAGGCAAGGCACCGGAAAGATCGATCACCGCGCAGTTGGCCGCCGTGGCACGCGGGGCAAAACTCAGGGTTACCGCCGGGCCGGCTGCGAAGAACGCCAGCTGGACCTTGCTGAAATCGAACTCGTCGACTTCACGCACCCGCACGTTCTTGCCGCGGAACGGCACCGAATGACCGGCCGACTCGCTACTGGCCAGCAGGTGCAGGTTGGCAACGGGGAAGTCACGTTCTTCCAGAATCTGCACCAGGGTTTCGCCGACAGTACCGGTGGCACCGATCACGGCAATATCAAGGGAAGGAGTCATGGTGCTACCTCAGGCGAAACGGGGGGAGCGGCACTTTACCCGGCACGGGGTGGCGAGGCAATTCGCGGGGGAGCTGTGGCTGGAACGAAGCACTCTTGGCGGGCAAGCCCACTCCTGCGGTGGGCATGAAAAAGCCCGCGCCTTGTGCAAGGGGCGGGCTATTTCAAGCGCTCAGAGAATCAACGCTCCAGCAGGATCCGCAGCATGCGGCGCAGCGGCTCGGCCGCCCCCCACAGCAACTGGTCGCCGACAGTGAAGGCGCCCAGGAACTGCGAGCCCATGTTCAGCTTGCGCAGGCGGCCCACCGGAATGTTCAGGGTGCCGGTGACCTTGGTCGGGCTCAGCTCCTGCATGCTGATATCACGCTGGTTCGGCACCAGCTTGACCCAAGGGTTGTGCTGGCTGATCAGCCCTTCGATATCGGCGATCGGCACGTCCTTGTTGAGCTTGATGGTCAGCGCCTGGCTGTGGCAGCGCATGGCGCCGATGCGCACGCAGATGCCGTCCACCGGGATCGGGCTCTTGAAGCGACCGAGGATCTTGTTGGTCTCGGCCTGGGCCTTCCACTCTTCACGGCTCTGGCCGTTGGGCAGTTCCTTGTCGATCCATGGAATCAGGCTGCCGGCCAGCGGCACGCCGAAGTTCTCGGTCGGGTAGGCATCGCTGCGCATGGCCTCGGCCACCTTGCGATCGATGTCGAGGATGGCACTGGCCGGGTTGGCCAGTTCATCAGCGACGGCAGCGTGGGTGGCGCCCATCTGCTTGATCAGCTCGCGCATGTTCTGCGCGCCGGCGCCGGAGGCGGCCTGATAGGTCATGGCGCTCATCCACTCCACCAGGCCGGCTTCGAACAGGCCGCCCAGGCCCATCAGCATCAGGCTGACGGTGCAGTTGCCGCCGATGTAGTTCTTGGTGCCCGCATCCAGCTGCTGGTCGATGACCTTGCGGTTCACCGGATCGAGGATGATCACCGCGTCATCTTCCATGCGCAGGCTGGATGCGGCATCGATCCAGTAGCCCTGCCAGCCCGCTTCGCGCAGCTTGGGGAAGACTTCGCTGGTGTAGTCGCCACCCTGGCAGGTCAGAATCACGTCGAGGGTTTTCAACTCTTCAATGTTGTAGGCGTCCTTCAGCGGAGCAATGTCCTTGCCCACCGACGGCCCCTGGCCACCGACATTGGAAGTGGTGAAAAACACCGGTTCAATAAGATCGAAGTCCTGCTCTTCCAGCATCCGCTGCATGAGCACGGAACCGACCATACCGCGCCAACCGATCAGACCTACACGTTTCATCGCAACTACACCTATACAAAAGTGGGCCACTGTCTGTGCAGTGGGCCCGAAAGATTACAGATTCCGCAGCGCGGCGACTACTGCATCGCCCATTTCCTGCGTACCGACTTTGGTGCAACCGGCCGACCAGATGTCGCCGGTGCGCAAACCCTGGTCCAGGACCCGGCTCACGGCCTGCTCGATGGCGTCCGCGGCCTCGGTCAGGTTGAAGCTGTAGCGCAACATCATCGACACCGAGAGGATGGTCGCCAGCGGGTTGGCAATGCCCTGCCCGGCGATGTCCGGCGCCGAACCGTGGCATGGCTCGTACATGCCCTTGTTGTTGGCATCCAGGGACGCCGACGGCAGCATGCCGATGGAACCGGTAAGCATCGAGGCTTCGTCGGAAAGAATATCGCCGAACATGTTGTCGGTGACTATCACATCGAACTGCTTCGGCGCACGCACCAGTTGCATGGCGGCGTTGTCCACGTACATGTGGCTCAACTCGACATCCGGGTAGTCCTTGGCCACTTGCTCGACCACTTCACGCCACAGTTGGCTGGACGCCAGGACGTTGGCCTTGTCCACCGAGCACAGCTTCTTGCCGCGCACGCGGGCCATGTCGAAGCCGACCCGGGCAATACGGCGGATTTCACTCTCGCTGTACGGCAGGGTGTCGTAGGACTGGCGTTCGCCGTTTTCCAGTTCGCGGGTGCCCCGTGGCGCGCCGAAGTAGATGCCACCGGTCAGCTCCCGAACGATGAGGATGTCCAGGCCGGAGACGATTTCCGGTTTCAGGCTCGAAGCATCGGCCAATTGCGGGTAGAGGATCGCCGGGCGCAGGTTGCCGAACAGGCCCAGTTGCGCACGAATCTTCAGCAGGCCGCGCTCAGGGCGGATGTCACGCTCGATCTTGTCCCACTTCGGGCCGCCCACGGCGCCCATCAGCACCGCATCGGCGGCCCGGGCACGATCCAGGGTCTCATCGGCCAGGGGCACACCGTGCTTGTCGATGGCCGCACCGCCGATCACGTCGTGGCTCAGCTCGAAGCCCAGGCTGTACTTGTCGTTGGCCAATTCCAGGACCTTGACCGCCTCGGCCATGATTTCCGGGCCAATACCGTCACCGGGGAGAATCAGAATCTGCTTGCTCATGCGTTCCTCGTTTGCTCTGTCGGCACGCCCGCAGGCGTGCCCGGAAAAAGTCTATCGCTCGGCCCACAGCACCAGTACATCTGTACTGAACGAACCGTCGGCCGCAATCTCAAAATATTCACGCACTTCGTTACCCATTGCCTGCTGCAACTGGCGGATCGCCACCCGCAACGGCTCGGGAGTGCGCATGCGCTCGACCCAGGAGCTGTACTCCAGGCGCAGGCGCTGGCGGCTGGTACTGCGGGTGTGCAGGCCGGCCTCGCTGACCTGGCGCAGCCATTCACCCGCCGAATAATCGCGCACATGGCTGGTATCGCGCAGCACTTCGACGCTTTGCAGGTAAGTGTCCAGCAGCGGACTGCCCGGCGACAAGACATCGATGAACGCCGCCACGCCGCCCGGCTTCAGGACCCGGCGCACTTCCCGCAGGGCCAGGCCCAGGTCGCTCCAATGGTGGGCCGAGTAACGGCTGAAGACGAAGTCGAACTCGCCATCGGCGAACGGCAGGCGCTCGGCGGCGCCCAGTACGGTGCGGATGTTACCCAGCCCGCGCTCCTGCGCCGCCCCTGCCACCACATCCAGCATCTGCTGGGAGAGGTCGTAGGCCACCACTTCCCTGACCTGCGGCGCGACATGAAAACTGACGTGGCCGGCACCGCAGCCCAGGTCCAGGAGCCGGGCTGTGCCCTTGCCTGCCACCTCGGCCTGCAGCAAGGCGAATTCGGCACCCTGAGCGTGCACGGTGCTGCTCAGATAAGCCGAAGCCTGCTCGCCAAATTGCTTCTGTACTACCTGGCTGTGGGCGTTGCTGGTCATGGGGCGATCCTTTTGGGCAAGGGAAACGGCGTTCGCTGGCAAGCCAGCTCCTACAACGCCATCCGTAGGGGCCGGCTTGCCGTCGATCAGGCAATCAGGCGTCGCGGAACAGCCAGGGCTGGCTGGCGCGATGCTTGGCCTCGAAGGCGGCGATGGCGTCGCCGTCCTGCAGGGTCAGGCCGATGTCGTCCAGACCGTTGAGCAGGCAATGCTTGCGGAAGGCATCGATCTCGAACTTCAGCACCTTGCCGTCGGGGCGGGTCACGGTCTGCGCTTGGAGGTCGATGCGCAACTGGTAGCCCGGAGTAGCCTCGACCTGCTGGAACAGCTCGTCGATTTCAGCGTCGCTCAGGATGATCGGCAGCAAGCCGTTCTTGAAGCTGTTGTTGAAGAAGATGTCGGCGTAGCTGGGCGCGATGATGCTGCGAAAACCGTACTCCTCCAGGGCCCACGGCGCGTGCTCGCGGCTGGAGCCGCAACCGAAGTTTTCCCGGGCCAGCAACACGCTGGCACCCTGGTAACGCTCGGCGTTGAGCACGAAATCCTTGTTCAACGGGCGCTTGGAGTTGTCCTGGTAGGGCTGGCCCACGTCCAGGTAGCGCCATTCGTCGAACAGGTTGGGGCCAAAGCCGGTGCGCTTGATCGACTTGAGAAACTGCTTGGGGATGATCTGGTCGGTGTCGACGTTGGCACGATCCAGAGGCGCGACCAAACCATTGTGCTGAGTGAAAGCTTTCATGCTGCGCTCCTTAGATCAATTCACGGACGTCGACGAAACGACCGCTGACAGCGGCGGCGGCGGCCATGGCCGGGCTGACCAGGTGGGTACGCCCACCGGCACCCTGGCGCCCTTCGAAGTTGCGGTTCGAGGTCGAGGCGCAATGCTCGCCGGACTCCAAGCGGTCCGGGTTCATCGCCAGGCACATCGAGCAGCCCGGCTCACGCCATTCGAAACCGGCTTCGAGGAAGATCTTGTCCAGGCCTTCAGATTCGGCCTGCGCCTTGACCAGGCCCGAGCCCGGCACCACGATCGCCTGCTTGATGGTGGAAGCCACTTTGCGGCCCTTGGCGATGACCGCGGCGGCGCGCAAGTCTTCGATCCGCGAGTTGGTGCAGGAGCCGATGAAGACGCGGTCCAACTGAATGTCGGTGATCGCCTGATTGGCGCTCAAGCCCATGTACTTCAAGGCGCGGACGATGGAATCGCGCTTGACCAGATCCATTTCCTTGGCCGGGTCCGGTACGTTCTGATCCACCGCCAGGACCATTTCCGGGGACGTGCCCCAGCTGACCTGCGGCTTGATCTGTGCGGCATCGAGCTCGACCACGGTATCGAACTTGGCGTCGGCATCGGACACCAGGTCCTTCCAGGCCTCGACGGCCAAGTCCCATTCGGCGCCCTTGGGGGCGAACGGACGTCCCTTGACGTATGCCACGGTCTTTTCGTCCGCCGCCACCAGGCCGACACGGGCACCGGCTTCGATGGACATGTTGCAGATAGTCATGCGGCCTTCGACGGACAGCTCGCGAATCGCGCTGCCGGCGAACTCGATGGCGTGGCCGTTGCCACCGGCGGTGCCGATCTTGCCGATCACGGCCAGGACGATGTCCTTGGCGGTCACGCCGAAAGGCAAGGTGCCTTCCACGCGCACCAGCATGTTCTTCATTTTCTTGGCCACCAGGCACTGGGTGGCGAGCACGTGCTCCACCTCGGAGGTGCCGATGCCATGGGCCAGGGCGCCGAAAGCACCGTGGGTCGAGGTGTGGGAGTCACCACAGACCACGGTCATGCCCGGCAAGGTGGCGCCCTGCTCCGGGCCGATCACGTGGACGATGCCCTGGCGCACGTCGTTCATCTTGAATTCGACGATGCCGTATTCATCGCAGTTGTCGTCGAGGGTCTGCACCTGGAGGCGGGAAACCTGGTCGGCGATCGCTTCTATCCCGCCCTTGCGCTCCGGCGTGGTCGGTACGTTGTGGTCCGGGGTGGCGATGTTGGCATCGATGCGCCATGGCTTGCGCCCGGCCAGACGCAGGCCTTCGAAGGCTTGCGGCGAGGTCACTTCGTGGATGATGTGACGATCGATATAGATCAGCGCCGAACCATCGTCGCGCTGCTTGACCAAATGCGAATCCCAGAGCTTGTCGTAGAGCGTCTTGCCGGCCATCGGACCATTCCTCATCAGCTTGTTTCTATGCCCCGGGCTCCGATCGTGCGCCGATCAATAACCCTTTGGCTTGTGAGGCCGATCCTATGGCGTTAGATTAAATAACTCAAATTCATATTTTTCATGCTTTGGATAACCAACTGGAATGCAACTATGGACCTGGCCAACCTCAACGCCTTTATAGCCATCGCCGAGACCGGCAGCTTTTCCGGCGCCGGCGAACGCCTGCACCTGACCCAGCCAGCCATCAGCAAACGCATCGCCGGCCTGGAGCAGCAACTCAACGTGCGGCTGTTCGACCGCCTGGGGCGGGAGATCGGCCTGACCGAGGCCGGGCGTGCCCTGCTACCCCGGGCCTACCAGATCATCAATGTGCTGGATGACACCCGCCGCGCCCTGACCAACCTCACCGGCGAAGTCAGTGGCCGCCTGACCCTGGCCACCAGCCATCACATTGGCCTGCACCGCCTGCCGCCATTGCTGCGGGCCTTCACCCGGCGCTACCCGCAAGTGGCCCTGGACATCCAGTTCCTCGACTCCGAAGTGGCCTACGAGGAAATCCTCCATGGCCGCGCCGAACTGGCAGTGATCACCCTGGCCCCCGAGCCCCACTCCCTGGTCAAGGCCACTGCGGTCTGGGACGACCCGCTGGACTTCGTCGCCGCGCCGGAACACCCGCTGGTCAGCAGCGGCCAGGTGAGCCTGGCGGATATTGCCCTGCATCCCGCAGTTTTCCCCGGCGGCAATACCTTTACCCACCATATTGTCCAACGCCTGTTTGAAGCCCAGGGCCTGACGCCGAACATCGCCATGAGTACTAACTATCTGGAAACTATAAAGATGATGGTGTCCATCGGCCTGGCCTGGAGCGTGCTGCCACGCACCATGCTCGACGACCAGGTGGCGCGCATTCCTTTACCGGGCATACAGCTGCACCGCCAGCTAGGCTATATCCTGCATACCGAACGGACACTTTCGAACGCTGCGCGGGCTTTCATGGCCTTACTGGATGCACAAGTCGATTGGCCAGGGAACCCGGCATAACACTCCGGGTATCGCCCGTGCCACGCCGCAGCGCCATGAGTATCCCGCACCCGACGAATGACTCAGCTCAAGGCCTGACCTCCATGCCCAAACCCGCTGACCGTATTCCGCCCTTGCCGCGTATCCATGCTGTCGACCCCCGGGAGTCGGAGCAAAGCTGGGAAAACGCACCGCAGCTGCTCGCCGCCCTCAACGGTGCGCGCCTGGGGGCCTGGTATTGGGATATTGAAAGCGGGCAGATCAGTTGGTCCCGGGGCACCCAGGCGCTGTTCGGCTTCGACCCGCGCCAGCCCTTGCCGGAAAACCTCGAATACCTCGACCTGCTGCCCATCGAGGACCGGGCCAGGACGATTCGCGCCTTTCATTCAGTGCTGGCCGGCGCGCCGCTGGAACACGCCATGCACCACCGCATCCGCTGGCCCGACGGCAGCCTGCACTGGCTGGAGATCAACGGCAGCGTGTTACCGGACAAGCACGGCAAGCCGCGAATGATCGGGGTGATCCGCGAGATCACCCACCAGCGCCAACGCGAAGAAGCCCTCAGCAGTTCGGAAAAGCGCTTTGCCACGCTGTTTCACCTGTGCCCCAACACCGTGCTGCTGACCCGCCTGGAAGATGGCCTGATCAGCGAGGCCAACCAGTACTTCGAAAGCCAGTTCGGCTGGCCCGCCGAGCACGTGATCGGCCGTACCACCCTGGAGATCGGCCTGTGGGTCAACCCCGAACAGCGCGCCCAACTGATCAAGGCGGTCCAGAAGAAGGGCCAGGCCGCCAGCCTCGAAGTGCAATTTCGCGCCAGCAACGGGCAGATCCATGACGGCATCCTCAGTGCCCAGAAGGTTGAACTGGAGGGCAAGGCCTACCTGCTCAGCACCTTTCTCGACACCAGCGAGCGCAAACGATCCGAACAGGCGCTCAAGGATAGCCAGGAACGCCTGGACCTGGCCCTGGATTCGGCGCAACTGGGCACCTGGGACTGGCACATTCCCAGCGGCATGCTCTACGGCTCGGCCCGCGCCGCGCAATTGCACGGCCTGGAACCCATCCCTTTCCATGAATCCTTCGACGCCTTCTTCGAAGGCGTACCCACCGAAGAGCGCAACTCCATGCGCGATGCCTACCGCAGCCTGCGCGAAGGCCCGGCGGGCAACTATCAACTGACCTACCGGGTGCAACTGGAGGACGGCAGCTCGCGCTACCTGGAAAGCCGCGCCCGCCTCTACCGCGACGAACAGGGCAGCCCGCTGCGCATGGCCGGCACTCTGCTGGACATCACCGAGCAGGTGGAACGGGAACAGCGCCTGATCACCTCCGAAGAGAAATTCGCCAGCCTGTTCCAGGTCAGCCCCGACCCAATCTGCGTGACCTTGCTGGAAACCGGTCAGTTCATCGAGATCAACTCCAGCTTCACCCAGACCTTCGGCTGGACCCTGGACGAAGTGCTCAACCGCAGCGCCGAACAGATCGGCCTTTGGGAAGATGCCGCGCCGCGCCTGCGGCGCATCGAGCAGGTGATTCGCGAACAGGCGCTGAATAATGTGGCAGTGGTGGTCCACCACAAGAACGGCCAGCCGCTGACCTGCATCATTTCCAGCCGCCTGATCACCGTGGACAAGCAGCCCTGCATCGTCACCAACCTGCGGGACATCACCCAGCAGCAGCGCTCGGAGGCAGCCCTCAAGGCCAGTGAAGAGAAGTTCGCCAAGGCCTTTCACTCCAGCCCTGACGCCATTAGCATCACCGAGCGCGATACGGGCCGCTACCTGGAAGTCAACGATGGTTTCTGCCGCCTGACCGGCCACCGCAACGACGAGGTGATCGGCCGCACCATGTACCAGATCGGCATCTGGGCCGAAGAAGCGCAACTCTCCACCTTGCTGGCGGAGCTCCAGATCAAGGGCCGGGTGCACCACCTGGAAATGCTCGGGCGCAACAAACGCGGGGAAATCCTCACCCTGGAAGTCTCGGTGGAACCCATCACCCTCAACGAAACGCCCTGCCTGCTAATGACCGCCCGGGACGTCAGCCTGCTGAAGAACGCCCAGGCACAGATCCGCCACCTGGCTTACCACGACCCCCTGACCAACCTGCCCAACCGCGCCCTGCTGATGGACCGCCTGAGCCAGCAGATTGCCCTGCTCAAGCGCCATAACCTGCGCGGTGCCCTACTGTTTCTCGACCTCGATCACTTCAAGCACATCAACGATTCCCTGGGCCACCCGGTGGGCGACACCGTGTTGAAAATCATCACCGCCCGGCTCGAAGCCAGCGTGCGCATGGAAGACACCGTGGCACGCCTGGGCGGCGATGAGTTCGTGGTCCTGCTGAGTGGCCTTGAGGGCACGCGCAACGAAGTCAGCGAACAGGTCCGCCAGCTGGCCGACACCCTGCGCGAATTGCTGTCCGAACCGATGTTCCTCGATGGCCAGCGCCTGCAGGTCACCCCGAGCATCGGTGTGGCACTGATTCCCGACCACGGCTCGACCCCCACCGACCTGCTCAAGCGCGCCGACATCGCCCTTTATCGGGCCAAGGATTCAGGGCGCAACACCACCCAGATGTTCCACAACACCATGCAAAAAGCCGCCAGCGAACGCCTGCGCATGGAAACCGACCTGCGCCTGGCCCTGTCCCGGGGCGAATTCAGCGTGCACTTCCAGCCCCAGGTGGACGCCCGCGACAACCGCATCGTCGGCGCCGAAGCCTTGGTGCGCTGGCAACACCCGGAGTTGGGCGCACAGTCGCCAACCGAGTTCATCAAGGTGCTGGAGGACAGCGGCCTGATCCTCGAAGTGGGCACCTGGATTCTCGACGAGGCCTGCCTGGCCTTCAGCCAGTTGATCGATCAGAAACTGGTGGATCCCCAGCACTTCAGCCTGTGCGTCAACATCAGCCCGCGGCAGTTCCGCCAGACCGACTTTGTCGAGCGGGTCGAACACAGCCTGCACGCCTACGCACTGCCCTCGAGCCTGCTGAAGCTGGAGATCACCGAAGGCATCGTGATCCAGAACCTGGAAGACACCATCAACAAGATGCGCCGGCTGAAGAAACTCGGAGTGAGCTTTGCCATGGACGACTTCGGCACCGGCTACTCGTCCCTGACCTACCTCAAGCGCTTGCCGGTGGACACCTTGAAGATCGACCAGTCCTTCGTCCGCGATGCGACCCACGACCCCAACGATGCGGAAATCATCCGGGCCATTGTCGCCATGGCCCGCAGCCTGAACCTCAAGGTCATCGCCGAAGGCGTGGAAACCCCGCAGCAGCTCGAATTCCTCCAGGGCCTGGAGTGCCACCTGTACCAGGGTTTCCTCCATAGCAGGCCGTTGCCGCTGAGCGAATTCAAGAAGCTGCTGGAATGACAGGCACGAAAAAGGGCGCCACCAGGGCGCCCTTTTTTTGCAGCGGTCTTAGTGTTGCAGAGCCGCCTGCTGCGCACCGTTGATCGGGATGCGCTTGGCTTTGGCCTCTTCCGGCACAACCCGTAGCAGGTCGATATTCAACAGACCGTTGCTCAGGGCCGCGGCCTTGACCTCGATATGGTCGGCCAGGCGGAAGGACAGCTTGAATGCACGCTGGGCAATGCCCTGGTGCAGGTAAGTGACGCTTTCATTGGCATCGCGCTTGCCACCGCTCACGGTCAACACGCCTTTTTCCACTTGCAGTTCCAGGTCTTCTTCCTGGAAACCGGCGGCGGCAATGACGATGCGGTATTGATCGTCAGCGTGTTTCTCAACGTTGTAGGGTGGGTAGCTGCTGCCTGGTTCGTTGCGCAATGCCGATTCGAACAGATCATTGAAACGGTCGAAGCCGACAGAGGAACGGAACAGTGGAGCCAAGGAAAATGCAGTACTCATGGGTGTTTCTCCTGATTATTCAGCGAGTGGTTATCTCCGCGACCCGAATTCGGCATCGCGTACCCAAGAGATAGGGATGGGCTCCAGCGTTTCAAGACATGCCTTAAAAATTTTTTACGCCGCCTCGCTCCGGGGCATGCCCAACAGGCGCCCGACCTGATCCAGCTCGGTTTCCCGGCGCAGGGCGGTGAACAGTTCGACCGCTTCCGGATAGTTGCGGGTCAGCATCGCCAGCCATTGCTTCAGGCGCCCCGGCGCCGAACGCGGGGTCAGTTGCACCACTACCTGAGCCCAGAAATCCTGGAGCATCGGCTGCAGGTCGGCCCAGGACATTTCCACCACTTCTTCACCGGCCCGGGCTGCGGCGATCTGCCGGGCCAGATCGGGACGCGAGACCAGCCCGCGACCCAGCATGATGTCCTCGACGCCGCTGATTTCCCGGCAACGGCGCCAGTCCTCGACGCTCCAGATATCCCCGTTGGCGAACACCGGCACCTTGACCACTTCCTGCACCCGCGGGATCCACTCCCAATGGGCCGGCGGCTTGTAGCCGTCGACCTTGGTCCGCGCGTGCACCACGATATGTTCGGCGCCACCCTCGGCCAGCGCTGTGGCACAGACCAACGAGCCATCCGGGCTGTCGAAGCCCAGGCGCATTTTCGCCGTGACCGGAATGTGCGCCGGCACCGCACGCCGCACATGCTCGACGATCTGGTTCAGCAGCTCGGGCTCCTTGAGCAGCACCGCCCCGCCCCGGGACTTGTTGACGGTCTTGGCCGGGCAACCGAAGTTCAGGTCGATGACCTCACTGCCCAGCTCACAGGCCAGGGCCGCGTTCTCTGCCAGGCACACCGGGTCCGAACCCAGCAACTGCACTCGCAGCGGCACGCCGGCCGCGGTGTGTGCACCGTGCAGCAGTTCGGGGGCGAGCTTGTGGAAGTAGGCAGGCGTCAACAGGCGGTCATTGACGCGGATGAACTCGGTGACACACCAGTCGATCCCGCCAACACGAGTCAGTACATCCCGCAGGATGTTGTCGACCAACCCCTCCATGGGCGCCAGGGCAATTTGCATGAAACACACTCGACAAGAAAACGGGCAAAAAAACGTCCGCCAGTTTACTGGGTTTCGACCTTCAGCAGGAGTTTTACAGGGGCGAGCCAGCCGTTGCAGGCGCCTTCGCTGGCAAGCCGGCGCCTGCACGGGCACAGGGAGGTGTCAGGCGCCCTGCAGGGCCGGGCCGTAACCGTCCAGGAACTCGGCGGGCATGCGCTTGGGCTTGCCGGTGGACAGCTCGATGCAGACAAAGGTGGTCTGGGCCCGCAACAGGGTCGTACCGTCGCTCGGGCGCATCAGCTGGAAACGCCGGGTCATCTTCAGGCGCTGGTCCCAATCGACGATCCAGGTGGCCAGTTGCAGCTCATCGCCTTCATAGGCCGCCGCCAGGTAATCGATCTCGTGCCGCACCACGGCCATCGCCCGGTCCAGGCGCCGGTATTCGGCCAGGTCCAGCCCCAGGCGTTGCGAATGTCGCCAGGCGCAACGCTCCAGCCAGGTCACGTAGACCGCATTGTTGGCGTGCCCGAGGCCATCGATATCCTCGGCGGCCACCTGCAGATCGATGACGAATGGCGTTGCCAGATCCCAACTCATGCCCGACTCCCGGTCAGTTTTTTTGACCGGGGCAGTGTAACGGATGCTCAGGCCGATTGGCGCGCTTGCAGATGCCGTCCACTGACCAGCGCCACCACCGCATCCACCACTCGGGAGTCGGCCAATATCCGCTGGTGGCCACCTTCACTCAAGCGCAGGAGACGGCTGTCGAACCAGGCCTGGTGGATGAGCTCCGATTCCTTGACCGGAACGAAGAGGTCATCTTCGGCGTGAATGATCAGGCCGGGCATATCCAACTGATACTGGGCCACGTCCATGGAGGCGGCGCGCATTCCGACCTTCTTCTCCACCTGGCGGATAAAGGCGGAACGCGCCTTGGGCGGCAACCGCATGTAGCTGGCAAAACCGCGCAACACGGCCAGGATACGTGCCGGCGCGGCAATACTGACCAGGGTTTCGGTGCGCAGGCCCAATTGCACCGCGAGCATGGCGCTGGCACCGCCCATGGAGTGGCCGATCACCGCGCGCAGGGGCGGCAATTCGGCTGCTGCCTCCAGCATCGCCCGGGCAAACAGTGCCACGTTTGCCTCATCGCCCGGGGAACGACCATGGGCCGGGCCATCCAGCGCCACGGCGGTATAGCCGGCGGCCACCAGGGCCTCGATCAGGCTGGCAAACTGCGTGGGCCGCCCTTCCCAGCCGTGCATCAGCAATACCGTCGGCCCCTGGCCCCAACGCAGGGCTGAAAGCCCGAAACGCAAGGTCAGGCGCTCGGCACGCGCCAGCAGGGGCAACTCCCACTTTCGTGGCGGCAGCTCGCGAGGGGTCATGAACAAATGACGCATCCGATTCGCCGCCCATTGCGGCGCCACCCACCCCAGAGTGCCATTGACGCCACGAATCCAGCTCAATCTGCTCATCACCTACCTCGCCGTTGCACTTCAGGTCATAGCACCGCCGACTTGGCGGCACGCAGCAAACGATCGGACAACTCGCCGGGCCCCAAGGCCCGCGCCAGGGACAGGCCGCCCACCATCAGCGCCATGTCGGCCAAGGCCTTGTCGGTATCTTCGGGGCTGGCAGCCAGTTGCGCGACCATCAGCTCCATGTGTTCGTTCAAAGCCTTGCGAAAGCTCTCGGGCAAGCGCCCCAGTTCGCCGACCGAGGCTGGAATCGGGCACGCCTGCTCGGTGGAGTCGCGGTGTTTGCGCGACAGATAGAACGCCGCTGCCAACGCCCGGCGCTCTTCGCCGCTGAGGCTTGCATCCATTTCATCGAGCAGGCCGCGTCGATGGGAAAGCAACTGAGTGAAAGCTTCCAGCATCAGCGCATCCTTGCTCTCAAAGTGCGCATAGAAGCCGCCTACAGTCAGGCCGGCAGCCCCCATCACCTCACCCACACTCGGTTCGGCCGGGCCGCGCTGGATCAGTGCAGAACTGGCGGCCTGGAGAATACGTTCGCGGGTTTGAGCTTTTTTGTCGTTCATCGTTACCTCCGAATATTACGGAAAAAATATTATTCTCATAATAATTTTCCGCAAGTCGCCAGTGTGACCGTCGGTCAGAAGCGCAGGCTGAGGAAGAAAGAGAGATTGGCTGAAGGCCAGAAAAACAAAAGGGTCATTCAATGATTGAATGACCCTTAAAAATCCCGCAGAGCGGGTAAACGTGGCGTCCCCTAGGGGACTCGAACCCCTGTTACCGCCGTGAAAGGGCGGTGTCCTAGGCCACTAGACGAAGGGGACACAAACCCTTCTAACAGCTGATCAGTGCTGAGTACTGATCGATTCAAGGCCGGTGTGGCCAAGCCTTGAACTGTAAATTGGTGGAGCTAGACGGGATCGAACCGTCGACCTCTTGCATGCCATGCAAGCGCTCTCCCAGCTGAGCTATAGCCCCGGATTTTCGCCTCGCGGCGCAGCGACATCTTGCAACATCGCTTGTGTGAAACTGGCGTCCCCTAGGGGACTCGAACCCCTGTTACCGCCGTGAAAGGGCGGTGTCCTAGGCCACTAGACGAAGGGGACGCAAACCCTTCTTACAACTGACCGGTGCTGAGTACCGATCGATTCAAGGCCGGTGTGGCCAGGCCTTGAACTGCAAATTTGGTGGAGCTAGACGGGATCGAACCGTCGACCTCTTGCATGCCATGCAAGCGCTCTCCCAGCTGAGCTATAGCCCCGGATTTTCGCCTCGCGGCGCAGCGACATCTTGCAACATCGCTTGTGTGAAACTGGCGTCCCCTAGGGGACTCGAACCCCTGTTACCGCCGTGAAAGGGCGGTGTCCTAGGCCACTAGACGAAGGGGACGCAAACCCTTCTGTACAACTGACCGGTGCTGAGTACCGATCGATTCAAGGCCGGTGTGGCCAGGCCTTGAACTGCAAATTTGGTGGAGCTAGACGGGATCGAACCGTCGACCTCTTGCATGCCATGCAAGCGCTCTCCCAGCTGAGCTATAGCCCCTCATCGCTGAGGACGGGGCGAATCTTAAGGGGCGATCGGAAGGCTGTCAATTTTTTTTCCGTTTTTTGAAAAAAAATTTGCCGGGATAACAATCACTTACCGCCCCGCCCGGAAAACCCGGGGTTTTGCGGCCCTCTGCGCCTGCGGCGAGTCGCACAAAACACTCGCCGCAAGCCTCAAAGAACCACCAGAAGCCGCAATCAACCCGCCTGGCGCTTGAGTTTCAAGCGTAGTCGAAAAGCTCCCCGCCCCTGTCGGCTGCCCTTCGGCAAAAACGCCTCAGGCGATGGCGCCGAGGAGTTTTTCCCATTCCTTGTTTTCTTTCTTCGACACACCACCCAGCAGATCGATGGCCTGGCGCAGACGGAAACGGGTCAGGTCCGGACCGAGGATTTCCATGGCATCGAGCACCGACACCGAACTGGCCTGGCCAGTAATGGCGGCAAACATCAGCGGCATGGCATCGCGCAGTTTCAGTTCCAGAGACTCAACCACCGCCTGGATGGTCGCGGTGATGCTGTCTTTCTCCCACTGACGCAGGCTTTCGAGCTTCCACAGGATCAATTGCATCAGTTGACGCACCTGATCGCCGGACAGCTTCTTGGACTCGAACAGCTTGGCATCCGGGTTCACGCCACCGGCGAAGAAGAAGCCGGCCAGCGGTGCGATCTGGCTGAAGGTCTCGACCCGGCCCTGTACGTGCGGTGCGATCTTCATCATGTAATCGGGGTTCAGCGCCCAGGTCTGCACCCGGCTGGCGAACTCCTGCACCGGCAGGTCACGCAGCCACTGGCCGTTGAGCCAGGACAGCTTCTCGATATCGAAGATCGGCCCCCCCAGGGACACCCGCGACAGGTCGAAATTGTCGACCATTTCCTGCAGCGAGAACTTCTCGCGCTCGTCCGGCATCGACCAGCCCATGCGGCCCAGGTAGTTGAGCATGGCTTCCGGCATGAAGCCCATGCGCTCGTAGAAGGTTACCGAGGTCGGGTTCTTGCGTTTGGACAGCTTGCTCTTGTCCGGGTTGCGCAGCAGCGGCATGTAGCACAGCTGCGGCTGCTCCCAGCCGAAGTACTCGTAGAGCAGGATCAGCTTGGGCGCCGACGGCAGCCATTCTTCGCCGCGCAGCACGTGGGTGATGCCCATCAGGTGGTCGTCGACCACGTTGGCCAGGAAGTAGGTCGGCAGGCCATCGGTCTTCATCAGCACTTGCATGTCCATGCGATCCCACGGGATCTCGACATCGCCGCGCAGCATGTCCGGCACCACGCAGACGCCTTCGGTAGGCACTTTCATGCGGATCACGTGAGGCTCGCCGGCCGCCAGGCGCCGGGCCACTTCTTCCTTGGACAGCAGCAGGGCCCGGCCGTCATAGCGCGGGGTTTCGCCACGGGCCATCTGTTCGGCACGCATCTGGTCCAGCTCTTCGGCGGTGCAGAAGCACGGGAAGGCGTGGCCCAGGTCCACCAGTTGCTGAGCGTACTTCTGGTAGATGTCGCCACGCTCGCTCTGGCGATACGGGCCGTGAGGGCCGCCAACGTCCGGGCCTTCGCTCCAGTTGATGCCCAACCAGCGCAAGGCGTCGAAAATCTGCTGCTCGGACTCCCGGGTCGAACGCAACTGATCGGTGTCTTCGATACGCAGGATGAACTCACCGCCATGCTGCTTGGCAAAGCAATAGTTGAACAAAGCGATGTAGGCGGTACCTACGTGGGGATCCCCGGTAGGCGATGGCGCGATGCGCGTGCGGACGGTGGTCATGGCATGTCTCGAAAGGAAAGAAAAACGAGGAATAAAACAGGGGGCGAATGGTAACAGGCGACGGCAGCCCCGCTCCAGTGAGGAGGGCATTTAAGCCAAGGTTGCGACTCCAGGCCGCTGCCAGCCTGTTGAAGGGCCAATAATCAGTCCATGGCATTTACCGCCCAGTGGCTATATGCCAGATTCGCCCGCTGATAGATCTCCTTACACTTTTATTGAATACAGCCAGCCCATGCCAGCCCAACTCAAGCGTCGCCTGTTTGTCTTTCTGTCCTTGGTCCTGTTGATTGCCCTGGGTTTCCTTGCCCACTGGTGGTTCCACGGGCGCTTTTACGAGACCACGGACAACGCCTACGTGCAGGGCGAGATCACCCGGGTCTCCAGCCAACTGAGCGCGCGAATCGAAGAAGTGCTGGTGCAGGACAACCAGCATGTGGAACAGGGCCAGTTGCTGGTACGCCTGGAAGGGCAGGACTTCCAACTGGCGGTGGACCGCGCCCAGGCCGCCCTGGATACCCGCGAGGCCGAACGCCTGCAGGCCCAGAGCAAGCTGACCCAGCAAGCCAGCCTGATTGCCGCGGGCCAGGCCCAGGTGGCGTCGAGCCAGGCCAGCCTGGGCCGCTCGCAGATCGACCTGTCTCGGGCCCAGACCCTGCGCAAGCCCGGTTACGTCTCCGAGGAGCGGGTCACTACCCTTTCCGCCGACAACCATATCGCCCGCTCCCAGGTGGCCAAGGCCGAAGCCGACTTGCAGGGCCAGCGCCAGCAAGTCAATGCCCTGAACGCCGAGATCAAGCGCCTCGATGCACAGATCGCCAATGCCCGGGCCGACCTGGCGCAAGCACGACTGAACCTGACCCGTAGCGAGATCCACGCCCCCATCAGCGGCCTCATCGGCCAGCGCGCCGCACGCAATGGCCAGGTGGTGCAGGCCGGCGCCTATCTGCTGTCGATCGTTCCGGACCAGGACATCTGGATCCAGGCCAACTTCAAGGAAACCCAGATTGGCCACATGCAGCCAGGGCAAAAGGCCGAGCTGACCTTCGACGCCTACGGCGATACGCCGATCCAGGCCCGGGTCGACAGCCTGTTCGCCGCCTCCGGCGCGCAATTCAGCCTGCTGCCGCCAGACAATGCCACCGGCAACTTCACCAAGGTGGTACAGCGCATTCCGGTCAAACTGACCTTCGCAGCCGACAATCCCCTGCGGGGCAAGATCCGCCCCGGCATGTCGGTAACCGTGAAGGTCAACGTCAAAGACCCCGTCGATGGCCGGTGATCAACTGCTGCGTCCGGTGGGCGAACCCACCCGGCGCGACTGGATCGCGGTGATGAGCGCCATGCTCGGCGCCTTCATGGCGGTGCTCGACATCCAGATCACCAACTCCTCGCTCAAGGACATCCAGGGCGCGCTGTCCGCTACCCTGGAGGAAGGCTCGTGGATCTCCACTTCCTACCTGGTGGCGGAGATCATCATGATCCCCCTCACCGCCTGGCTGGTGCAGCTGCTCTCGGCCCGGCGCCTGGCGGTCTGGGTCTCGGTGGGCTTTCTTATTGCCTCCCTGCTCTGCTCCATGGCCTGGAGCCTGGAAAGCATGATCGTGTTCCGCGCCTTGCAGGGCTTTACCGGCGGCGCCCTGATCCCCCTGGCGTTCACCCTGACCCTGATCAAGCTCCCCGAGCATCACCGGGCCAAGGGCATGGCCATGTTCGCCATGACCGCCACTTTCGCCCCCTCCATCGGCCCGACCCTGGGCGGCTGGCTCACGGAAAACTGGGGTTGGGAGTACATCTTCTATATCAACGTGCCGCCGGGCCTGCTGATGATCGCGGGCCTGCTGTATGGCCTGGAAAAGAAGGAAGCTCACTGGGAACTGCTGAAAAGCACCGACTACGCCGGCATTCTCACCCTCGGCCTGGGCCTGGGTTGCCTGCAGGTATTTCTTGAGGAAGGCCACCGCAAGGACTGGCTGGAATCGAGCCTGATCGTCACCCTGGGCAGCATCGCCCTGATCAGCCTGGTCACCTTCGTCATCGTCCAGGTCTCCAGGCCCAACCCGCTGATCAACCTGGGCATCCTGCGCAATCGCAACTTCGGCCTGTCGAGTATCTCCAGCCTGGGCATGGGCGTTGGCCTGTACGGTTCGATCTACCTGCTGCCGCTGTACCTGGCGCAGATCCAGAACTACAACGCGCTGCAGATCGGCGAAGTGATCATGTGGATGGGGGTGCCGCAGTTGTTCCTGATTCCCCTGGTACCCAAGCTGATGCAGTTCATTTCACCGAAATGGCTGTGCACCCTGGGCTTTGGCCTGTTCGGCCTGGCGAGTTTTTCGTCGGGGGTGCTCAACCCGGACTTTGCCGGGCCGCAGTTCAACCAGATCCAGATCATTCGCGCCCTGGGCCAGCCGCTGATCATGGTCACCATCTCGCTGATCGCCACGGCTTATATACAGCCCCAGGACGCGGGATCGGCCTCCAGCCTGTTCAACATCCTGCGCAACCTCGGTGGCGCCATCGGCATTGCCCTGCTGGCGACCTTGCTGGATGCCCGGACCAAGACCTATTTCGACTACCTGCGCGAAGCCGTTGTGCCCAGCAATCCCCAGGTGGCGGAACGCCTGGCAACCCTCACCGAGAAGTTCGGCAGCGAGACCGCAGCCCTGGGCAAGCTCAGCGAAATCACCCACCAGCAGGCACAGATCATGGCCTACAACGACGCCTTCCATTTCGTCGGCATTGCCCTGGGCATCAGCATGCTGGCGATCCTGCTGACCAAGGCCCTGCCCAAGGGCCTCAAGGCCGGCGAAGCCCACTGACCCACGAATTGCCTGTAGGAGCTGGCTTGCCAGCGAATAGACTCCCAACCCTTGCACAGGATTTGAGGGCCTCTTCGCCGGCAAGCCGGCTCCTACGAGGGATCGAGCGTCGTTAGACGGTGAGCAAGCGCTCGCGCAGCTTGGTGATTTCGTCGCGCATCTGCGCCGCGGCTTCGAACTCCAGGTCGCGGGCCAGTTGGTACATCTTCTCTTCGAGCTGGCGAATGCGCTTGGTGATCTCGCTGGGCGAGCGCAGTTCGTTTTCGTAGCGGGCGTTTTCCTCCGCGGCCTTGGCCATGCCCTTGCGTTTCTTGCTGCGCGAACCGGGCACGGTGGCGCCTTCCATGATGTCGGCAACGTCCTTGACCACACCCTTGGGGGTGATGCCATTGGCCAGGTTGAAGGCGATCTGCTTGTCGCGACGGCGCTCGGTCTCGCCAATCGCCCGCTCCATGGAGCCGGTGATGCGGTCGGCATAGAGAATCGCCCGGCCATTGAGGTTACGCGCGGCCCGGCCGATGGTCTGGATCAGCGAACGCTCGGAACGCAGGAAGCCTTCCTTGTCGGCATCGAGAATCGCCACCAGGGACACTTCCGGCATGTCCAGGCCCTCACGCAGCAGGTTGATCCCCACCAGCACATCGAAAGTGCCCAGGCGCAGGTCGCGGATGATCTCCACCCGCTCCACGGTGTCGATGTCCGAGTGCAGGTAGCGCACACGCACGCCATGGTCGGCCAGGTAATCGGTAAGGTCTTCGGCCATGCGCTTGGTCAGGGTGGTCACCAGCACCCGCTCTTCCACGGCCACACGCTTGGTGATTTCCGACAGCAGGTCGTCCACCTGGGTCAGGGCCGGGCGCACTTCCACTTGCGGGTCCACCAGCCCGGTGGGACGCACCACCTGCTCCACCACGCGGCCGGCGTGCTCGGCCTCATAGTTGCCCGGAGTGGCCGAAACGAAGATGGTCTGCGGGCTCACCCCTTCCCACTCGTCAAAACGCATTGGCCGGTTATCCAGAGCCGATGGCAGGCGGAAGCCGTACTCAACCAGGGTCTCCTTGCGCGAGCGGTCGCCCTTATACATGGCGCCGACCTGGGGCACGCTGACGTGGGATTCGTCGATCACCAGCAAGGCATCCGCCGGCAGGTAGTCGTACAAGGTAGGTGGCGCCGCGCCAGCCGGACGCCCCGAGAGGTAGCGCGAGTAGTTCTCGATGCCGTTGCAGTAGCCCAGTTCGAGGATCATCTCCAGGTCGAAACGGGTGCGCTGCTCCAGGCGCTGGGCTTCCACCAGCTTGTTGTTGGAGCGCAGGTATTCCAGGCGCTCCTGCAACTCCACCTTGATCCCTTCGATGGCGTCCAGCAGGGTTTCCCGCGGGGTCACGTAGTGGCTCTTGGGGTAGAAGGTGAAGCGCGGCAGTTTGCGGATCACTTCACCGGTCAAGGGATCGAAGGCGCTGATGCTTTCCACTTCGTCATCGAACAGCTCGATGCGGATCGCTTCCAGGTCCGACTCCGCCGGATAGATGTCGATCACATCGCCACGCACGCGGAAGGTGGCGCGGGCGAAATCCATGTCGTTGCGGGTGTACTGCAAGTCCGCCAGGCGGCGCAGCAGGGCGCGCTGATCGAGTTTGTCCCCGCGGTCCACGTGCAGGACCATCTTCAGGTAGGTTTCCGGGCTGCCCAGGCCATAGATGCACGACACCGTGGTGACGATGATGGCGTCCTTGCGCTCCAGCAGCGCCTTGGTCGCGGACAGGCGCATCTGCTCGATATGGTCGTTGATCGAGGCGTCCTTCTCGATAAAGGTGTCGGAGGACGGCACATAGGCTTCGGGCTGGTAGTAGTCGTAGTAGGAAACGAAGTACTCCACCGCGTTGTTCGGGAAGAAGGCCTTGAACTCACCATACAGCTGCGCCGCCAGGGTCTTGTTCGGCGCCAGCACCAGGGTCGGGCGCTGCACCTGGGCGATCACGTTGGCGATGCTGAAGGTCTTGCCCGAACCGGTCACACCGAGCAGGGTCTGGTGGGCCAGCCCGGCCTCGATGCCTTCGACCATCAGGCGGATGGCTTCCGGCTGGTCGCCGGCGGGCTGGAAGCGGGTGACTAGCTGGAATTCAGACATAACGTACCTCTGGGATCATTCGTGCGCGGCAATACCGTACAGGAACAGGAAAGACCGCGTACGACCCATGTCGCCGAGGAAAAAAACCGGAATATCCTTGATGTGGAGCCGATTACCACAGCTTTCAAGGCAAAGGTCCTACACCCGCTGACACCCTGGTTATTGCAATAAGACTAACGGTCGAAAAATAAAGCGAAAAACTTGGCGCAAAAGGTCAATAGCCTGTCGCCCCACGCGATGATGGCCTCTATACTAGCTCCCCGTTTGTGCACCGCTCTAGTGCATTCGGCTGGAGCGCGACACGTCCCTCCACACTCCATTCAGAGCCGCCGTAAAAATGAGCCTGTTCTCCGCTGTCGAAATGGCACCACGCGATCCTATCCTGGGCCTCAACGAAGCATTCAACACCGATACCCGCACCGATAAGGTCAACCTTGGGGTGGGCGTGTACTGCAACGAGGAGGGACGCATTCCGCTCCTGCGCGCCGTTGTCGAAGCCGAGACGATTCGCGCCGCCCAACATGCTTCCCGTGGCTACCTGCCGATCGACGGCATTGCCGCCTACGACCAGGCGGTACAGAAGCTGCTGTTCGGCAACGACTCGCCACTGCTGGCCGCTGGCCGCGTGGTCACCACCCAGGCCGTTGGCGGCACTGGCGCCCTGAAGATCGGTGCCGACTTCCTCAAGCAGTTGCTGCCCAACGCCGTGGTCGCCATCAGCGACCCGAGCTGGGAAAACCACCGCGCCCTGTTTGAGACCGCCGGCTTCCCGGTGCAGAACTACCGCTACTACGACGCTGCCACCCACGACGTTAACCGTGCTGGCCTGCTGGAAGACCTGAACGCCCTGCCGGCCCAGTCGATCGTGGTGCTGCATGCCTGCTGCCACAACCCGACCGGTGTCGACCTGAGCCCACAGGACTGGAAAGACGTCCTGGAGGTGGTCAAGGCGAAAAACCTCGTGCCCTTCCTCGACATGGCCTACCAGGGCTTTGGCGACGGCATCGACGAAGACGCCGCGGCGGTGCGCCTGTTCGCCGAGTCGGGCCTGACCTTCTTCGTTTCCAGCTCGTTCTCCAAGTCGTTCTCGCTGTACGGCGAGCGCGTTGGCGCCCTGTCCATCGTCAGCAGCTCCAAGGAAGAAAGCGCCCGCGTGCTGTCCCAGGTCAAGCGCGTGATCCGCACCAACTACTCCAACCCGCCGACCCACGGTGCAACCATCGTCGCCGCCGTGCTGAACAGCCCGGAACTGCGCGCCCAGTGGGAGCAGGAACTGGCGCAAATGCGCCTGCGGATTCGCGGCATGCGCACCCAGATGGTCGACTTGCTGGCCAAAGGCGCCCCTGAGCACGACTTCAGCTTCGTCGGTCGCCAGCGCGGCATGTTCTCCTACTCTGGCCTGACCGTTGAGCAAGTGACCCGCCTGCGCAACGAATTCGGCATCTACGCCCTGGACACCGGCCGCATCTGCGTCGCCGCGCTGAACCAGAACAACATCCATGTCGTGACCCAGGCCATCCTGCAAGTGATCTGATACACGACAGCGCCAACGAAAAGGGGAAGCCGGCAGGCTTCCCCTTTTTCGTTGGCGATACGTCGTTGCCCTGCCCGCCCCCACAGCCTCTAGACTGTGAGCCTATGCCCCCCCTGCTGAGCGAGATCCCGATGAAAAACGATGACCTGCGGGCCGACCGCGACGAACTGGAGCATTACCTGCCCCGCTCGCAGAAACGCGAAAAGAGCCTGGTGCTGCAAATTGCCCTGGGGGTATTCCTTGGCGGACTGGCCCTGTGGCTGGTGCAACTGGCCGCAACCTCGCTGATGGCCAAGCTGATGCTCGGCACCCTGACCTTCGGCGGCTGAACCGCCCTACCCCTGCAATTGAGCCAGGCGCTGGCTGGCGGCATCGTCGAACGCCACGTACAGCGCCTCGGCCACCTGGCTCTTGATGGCCTTGGCACTCTCCAGCCCCAGGACAAAACCTTCGGCCTTGCCGCCGGCACGGTTCAAATCCATCGCCGATCCGGCCTGGGTAATGGCGTCCAGCAACTTGCCGGCCTGGGGGCCGACCCCTTTGGGCAGGCTGATCTGCTCGATGCTCATGACAGCACCTCGCAGCACAGCGCGAAACAGACAGAAGGATGCTGGGATAAATCGAAGCAGATCATAAAGGCGTACCTATGCGGCTGAAGGCCGGCAGCGCGTGAAACCACTTCCGGGGCGCCATGGTAGCCCCTATCGGATCCGCCAGAGACCTGAAGACCGATAAATCCCGCAAAGTCCTGCCAGCCTTTCATTCAGATCCTCGTCGCCCTGAAAAAATATTTCTCGACTTGTTGACTTCCCTTTCTGAATCAGTAAGATACGGCGCATTCCGCGATAGCTCAGTTGGTAGAGCAAGTGACTGTTAATCACTGGGTCCCTGGTTCGAGTCCAGGTCGTGGAGCCATCTTCCTACACTGATTTGCCTTGATCCTCATGAGAGCGCCCTGCTCCTGCGGCAAATCAGCTCAAGCAGTATCCCCCTTGCAAATGATTGATCCGCCTGTCATCCCGACATGCGGATAGACGCCTCATGCACGCCTGGAATCCTCCTTCGCCAACCCGGTTGCATTGCCGCAAAGGCCTGACGTAGGCTGTGCGCCTCTTTATCCAAGCAGTCAGACCCCGCGATGTTCCTGCCCGCACAGTCACCGTGCCCTTCCCCCTCGATGAGCCCTTCGGCAACTCTGGCTGTTGCCCAACTTGACTGTGCGATCAACCGTCGACGCCGTAGCGTATTGTTTGCCTTCACCTTCTCCCCGCACCCGGGCCCACGCTGATCGCGATTGAACCCGGCGCCACCCCGCTAGCCCCTCTGCTTCCAACAGGGCATCTGCCCGGCAATCGCCCGCACGTCGGCCTGCGATGTCCTGCAGCGCCCGCAATAACTGTCTTTTTTGGCGCCTGACGCTTCAGGCGCAGGTCTTGATCATGAACAAAGCCTTGTTAGCCGCCCTGATCCTGGGCATCTCCATTGTCGGCCTGAGCATCGGCTCCACGGTGCCAATCCTTGCCCTGCGCCTGTATCAGGCCGGCGCCTCGAGCAACCAGATCGGCATCATGTCGGCGCTTCCCGCCGCAGGCATGATGCTCTCGGCCTTCCTGGTCAATGCCCTGAGCCAACGCCTGACCCGGCGCCAGATCTACCTGCTGTGTTTCAGCCTGTGCGCCTTGAGCGTGGCCGCCCTGGAACTGCCCGGGGCCAGCCTCTACAGCCTGGGCCTGGCGCGGGTCGCCATGGGCCTGGGGGCGGGGCTGATCATCATTCTCGGGGAAACCTGGGTCAATGAAATGGCCGAAGACGCCACCCGCGGACGCCTGGTAGCGGTCTACACCACCTGCTTCACCTTCTTCCAGCTCCTGGGCCCGGGCCTGGTATCGCTATTGGGCACCGAGGGGCCCGCCGTGCTGGGCATCGTCAGCGTCAGTTATGCGGTGGCGATCGCAGTGGTCTGGCTGATCCTGCCCCTGGAAGACCAGCAGCCGCTGCATGCCGAAAGTCGCACCTTTTCGGTACTGGGCTTTATCCGCATCGCGCCGGCGCTGTGCGTGGGCATCCTGTTCTTCGCGTTTTTCGACAGCGTGGTGCTGTCGCTGTTTCCGGTGTACGCCGCCACCCATGGCTACAGCATCAAGCTCGCGGCCTTGATGGTGACCATCATTCTGTTGGGCGACACCGCGTTCCAGTTCCCCCTCGGCTGGCTTTCGGACAAGCTCGGGCGCCCCGGGATCTACCTGGGCTGCGGCATCATTGCCCTGCTGATCGGCCTTGCCCTGCCACTGCTGATGCAAACGTCCACCCTGCTCTGGCCGAGCCTGGTCATCCTCGGCGCCGTGGCCGGCGGCATCTATACCCTGGCTATCGTGCTGATCGGCCAGTCCTTCAGCGGCGCCGACCTGGTGACTGCCAACGCCAGCGCCGGGCTGCTCTGGGGCATCGGCAGCCTGCTGGGCCCCTTGCTCAGCGGCGCGGCCATGAGCGGCGGCAGCTATGGGCTGCCCCTGACCCTGGCGGCGGCCGCCGCAGTGGTGGTGGTCTTCGCCCTGTCCCTGGTACGCCAGGGGCAACTCAGCAAGGCTGCCGACTGAAATACCGCGGATGCGGCCCGTGATCATTCACAGGCCGCATCTTTGTCATTACCATCGCGCGATCCGCACTCCCACCTCATGGATCCCCTCGCGATGGACCGACTCCTGCGCCTCCTGCCCCTGTACGGCCTGCTTTCCCTGTTGCCCCTGCCAGCCCTGGCCGAAGCTCCGGTGGACTGCGCCACCCTCAGCGACAACGTCTCCCTGGAAGCCGGCGAATATCGCCCGCCCCTCGAAGCCAAGGTGGTAGGCCAGGGGCGGCTGCACTTTCACAGCGGGCCGAATGCCACCTGCCTGAACAAGAAGCTCTACGTGATTCCCGGTGATGGCCTGACGGTGTACGCCTCCAGTGGAGACGGCTGGGCCCAGGTCATGTACATCGCCAAGGACGGCGAGGACTACACCGGCTGGGTCGAGGAAAAACGCCTGTTGCTGGGCAAGCACTATGGCGCAAGCGGCGCCGAGCTTCCCGATGAGGTGGCTGCATTCATCCAGCGCCACGAAGCCTGCGAGCACTTTGCCGGCGAGGAGGCCTACGACGAGGAACGCCGGGTCTTCCTGGAGAAAGCCGTGAATGAGGTCTGCACAGGCCATGATCAGCAGCTCGCCAGCTTGCGCCAGCAGTACCAGGACAACCCCGACGCCCTGCAGGCCCTGAAGCCGCTGGACAACCTGGAATAACCGACTGCAAAAAAACCGGCGCCCTGAGGGCGCCGGTTTTTTTCATGGCCGCGGTACTCGACTTCAGTGAGTGGCCTCGACACTGCCGCGCGCATGGCTCGGCTGCGAACCATCGCCGGCCTGGTTCGGTGAGTGGCCCGGCTCCTCTCCTACCAGAGGCACTTCATTGCCCTCGGCATCGTGCAGCTTGCCGCCGCTGAAGTAGTCACCCTCACGCAGTACGGCAACGTCCTGGAAGCGCAGGCTGCGCTCGGTGCCGGCGACGAACACCGACTGCTGGTCGGAGTTGCCCGCGGTGAAGTGGTTGAACGCCAGGTTCAAGAGGATCGCCATGATCGCCGAGGAGCTGATGCCCGAGTGGAAGATGGTTGCGAACCAGCTGGGGAAATGATCATAGAAGCTCGGCGCGGCAATCGGGATCATGCCGAAGCCGATGGAGGTGGCAACGATGATCAGGTTCATGTTGTTGCGGTAGTCGACCCGGGACAGGGTCCGGATGCCACTGGCCGCCACGGTGCCGAACAGCACGATACCGGCGCCGCCCAGCACCGAAGTCGGCACCGCGGCAATCACCCGCCCCATGAACGGCAGCAGGCCGAGGATCACCAGGAACAGCCCGCCGGTGGCCACCACGAAGCGGCTCTTGATGCCGGTGACCGCCACCAGCCCGACGTTCTGGGCGAAGGCACTCTGGGTGAAGGAACCGAAGATCGGCGCAATCATGCTCGACAGCATGTCGGCGCGCAGGCCGTTGCCCAGGCGCTTGGAGTCGACCTTGGTGTGGATGATTTCACCCACGGCGAGGATGTCCGCCGAGGTTTCCACCAGCGTCACCATGACCACGATGCACATCGACAGGATCGCCGCGACATGAAAGGTCGGCATGCCGAAGTGGAATGGCGTGGGCAGGCCGAACATCGGCCCTTGGGTGACCCCGGAGAAGTCCGCCATGCCCAGGAACAGCGCGATCACCGTACCGATGATCATGGCCAGGAGAATCGACAGACGGGAAATCGCCGCGCTGCCGATCTTGCTCAACAGCAGCACCAGCACCAGGGTCACCGCTGCCAGGCCGATGTTCGACATGCTGCCGAAGTCCGGGGCCCGGCTGTTGCCACCCATGGCCCAGCGCGCCGCCACCGGCATCAGCGTCAGGCCGATGGTGGTGATGACGATGCCAGTGACCAGCGGTGGAAAGAATTTGGTGATCCGCGAGAACACCGGTGTGATCAGCAGGCCGATCAGCGAGGCGACGATCACCGCACCGAGAATCGACTGGAAACCGCCCTCGCCGCCGCTGGTAACAATCGCCACCATGGTCGACACGCCCGCGAAGGACACCCCTTGCACCAACGGCAGCTTGCAGCCGAAAAACGGCACGCCAAGGGTCTGCAACAAGGTTGCCAGCCCTCCTGCGAACAGCGAAGCGGCGATCAGCAAGCCGATCTCCGAAGGCGACAGGCCAGCCGCCTGGCCGACGATCAGTGGCACGGCAACGATGCCGCCATACATGGTCAGCACGTGTTGCAGGCCATAAGCCATGTTTGCGCCAACACCCAAATTTTCGTCTTCGGGCCGCTGTTGTGAAACCTGGGGGGTATTCATGGTGTGGGGTTCCCTGTTTTTGTTATGGGCACACTGTATGCAACATCCAAGACAACTGTCCATAGGATTGTATACAGTTTTCCATTCTGAATTTCCCCACCCATCAACCCGGGCTATTGCGCGCAAGGCACTCGGATATTGACTCCGTGCCGGCCTGAAAAGGCGGCCCAGAGCCCTCGTTGAAACCAACCCAGGGCCGATCCGCCGCTCTTCAACCGAAGGTTTGAGGGCTGCTCTACTGGTTGAAAAAACAGGATAAAAAAGCCGATCCCATTGCCGGATCGGCTTATCTGCTGCTCGTAGGGTGCGATCCGTTGGCCGGAACCCGGATCTTGTACACATTGGGTGCAACACGGCCCTACCGTTGGCCGGGCCGGCGACGGCAAACGCGGCAACTGCACCTGGACGGCCGTGTCGACAACCGACCGGAACCGCGGACACCGCCTCGCTGTTGGGGAAGCCGTGAAATCAGGCCTCTAGCAACTGCTCGAGAACCCGCGGCAGTTCGGGGTGGGCCGGCAGGCGCAGGGCAAACTCGTCCTGCAACAGGCTCATCAGTTCCCCTGCATCGGTGATCTGCCGCCGCTCGCTGGGCTGCCCCATCCGATGCAGGGCGTAGCTGCCATTGTTCAAGGTGCGGCGTATTCCCGGCCCCATCAGCGCCACCTTCAATTGGCCGAGGAAAGGAGAGTCCGGGTGGGTCGAGACGTACCAGTTACCCATCTCGTAATCCACATCGCCCTGCAGTTGCAGGTCAAAAACGTACATCGCCCGCCATTCATCCATGACCTTGGCGCGCAAGGTGTAGCTGCCTTCGCGCAGGGTGATGCGATACGGCTCGTGGGGCGTTGCCTGTTCTTGCTCGGTATCCAGCAGCAAGGGCGCGGTGGGCACCATGCCGCCAAAGCCGACATCGACGATGTAGCGCTGGCCCTCCAGGTGCACCAGCGCCAGACGGTGGCTGCGAGCGGTCAGCGCATCTTCCGGCGCCCCCATCACCACCCGCCCGGTGATGCCCCGGGCATCGAAACCCAGGTGCTGCAACAGCACCAGGAAGGCCTGGTTGAGTTCATAGCAGTAGCCGCCGCGCCCCTCGTGGAGAATCTTGCGCTCCACCGAGGCCAGGTCGATGGGTACCGGAACCCGCAACAGAGTCGAAAGGCTTTCGAAGGCAAAACGACAGACATGGCGCCATTGCAGCTCCCGCAGGGTTTCCAGGGTCGGCGCTGGCGCCTGTGGGTAGCCCAGTTGCTGCAGGTACAGGTCGAAGTTCATCAGGTGCGGCTGGCTCATGCACAAATCCTTGAAATGAGGGTCGCCCAGGGTCGCGACAGGCCCCGGCAGGTCGGCGTTATGTATAAGCCAGAAGCGGCAAGCCCGGACAATCAATTCGGCTGATATTTTTTATCGCATTGGCCCCGGATTGGCTCTTGCCAAGCGTCGAGGGCGACTCTGTAATAAGCGCCCCGTCGCTCCCGCTGGAGAACTCTGCGCCATGCACTCACTGGAAGGCCCGCGAATCATCCTGCGCCCGTTGCAACGCAGTGATGCCGACGCCCTGGTCAACGCCGCCCGGGACGGTGAGCTGTGGAACCTGCCTTTCACCGTAGTGCCCTCCCCCGACACCGTCGAACGCTACCTCGACGTGGCGCTCGAGGGCCGTGATGCCGGTAGCGTACTGCCGTTCGCTACCGTGCTCAGGAGCACGGGCGAAGTCATCGGCTGCACGCGTTTCTGGAAGATCGACCGGCACAACCGCAAGCTGGAGATCGGCAGCACCTGGATCGCCAGCCGCTGGCAGCGCAGCTTCGTCAACACCGAGGCCAAGTACCTGATGCTGTGCCATGCCTTTGACGACATGAACTGCGTGCGGGTGCAGTTCACGACCGACGAGATCAATCACACGTCCCGCGCGGCGATCCTGCGCCTCGGTGCCCAACAGGAAGGCATAGTGCGACACGAGCGCATCATGCCCGACGGACGCAAGCGCAATTCCGTGCGCTTCAGCATCATCGACGACGAGTGGCCCTCCGTGCGCCAGCGTCTGCAACAACGCCTCAGCCAAGCCTGAGGCCTCACCCTTACAAGCCCCCACAAGGATGTAGCCATGCCCGTCGATTTCACCCTACGCCCAGCCCAGCGCGAGGACGCGCTGTGCATCAGTGGCCTGGCCACCCAGGTCTTTCTCGACACCTATGCCACCGACGGCATGCGCAGCGACCTGGCCGAGGAAGCCCTGAGCGTCTACGCCCCGGAACAGTTCCGCCAGCGCCTTGAGGATCCCCACAGAAACCTGTTGCTGGCCGAGCGTAACGGGCACCTGCTGGGCTTCGCGGAAATCGCCCGCAACACCCGGCCGCCGCTTGCCGGCCTGGCCGATGGGATGGAGCTGGTGCGCCTGTACGTGCAGCGCCATGCCCATCGGCAAGGCGTTGGCCAGGCGCTGCTGCAACAGGTGGAAGAACGGCTGCAAGCCAGCGACAGGCCCTGCCTGTGGCTCGCCGTCTGGGCACAGAACCACAGGGCGCAGGCCTTCTATCAGGCCCAGGGCTACGTCTGCGCCGGTAGCACCGCCTACGAGTTTGGCGGCAACGCCTACGCCAACCAGGTGTTCTGCAAGCGCTGGTAGCCGTCAGCGATCGGAGCGCTGCAACGGCTCCCCCACATGGTCCGCCGCCAGCGCCATGGCCCGATTGCGGCCCGTGGCCTTGGCTTGATACAGGGCCGCATCGGCCCTTTCGATAAACATCTCGATGCTGTCGCGGCCCGTCGGCACGAAGGCGTAGCAGCCCAGGCTGACCGTCACGCAGCCCACCGGTGAGCCGGAATGGGCGATGTTGCGCTGCATGACACTGCGGCGAATCTGCTCGGCCATGGCCAGCGCGCCATGAATGTCGGTGTCGGGCAGCAACACCGCAAACTCTTCGCCACCATAGCGCACGGCCAGGTCAGCCTTGCGCTGGCAGCAGCCCTTGAGCGCCTGGGCCACCTCGGTCAGGCAGTGATCGCCCGCCACATGCCCGTAGGTATCGTTGTAGCGCTTGAAATAGTCGATATCGACCATGACCAGGCTCAACGGGCTGCGTTGCCGCGCACCACGGCCAAACTCCACGGTCAGGGCGCGCTCGAACAAGCGGCGGTTGGCCAGGCCGGTGAGGCTGTCATGGGTGGCGATCACCTCCAGGGCCTCCTGGGCCTCGCGCAGATCTGCCTCGATCCGCTCGTTGTTGCGCACCTGCTGCACGAAGACCCAGCCGAACAGGCCGACCCCCAGCAGCACCAGGGCGACGATGGCCGTGGACTGGTAGGCCGAGGCATACCAGCCCTTGAGCACCGAGTCCTTGGAGTTGGCCGCGGCCACCACCAGGGGATAGGCCTGCAACTGCCGATAGCCGTACAGGCGCGTCACCCCATCAACAATCGAGGTGATCATGGCGTTGCCGGTGGTGGCCTCGGGCAAGTACTTGCTGAAGATCTCGCCGCGGGCCAGGGAAGCACCGATCTGCCGCTCTTCGAACGGCCGCCGCGCAATCAGCGTACCGTCGGACAGGGCAAGGAACATGGCGCCCTGCTCGTCGATGTTGAAACTGGTGAAGAACTGATCGAAATACGCCAGTTTGATGCCCGCCATCAGCACCCCCTGGAAATTCCCCTGGCTATCGTTGAGCCGCCGCGAGATGGGAATGATCCATTCGCCATTGGCCCGGCTGCGGATGGCCGGGCTGATGTGAGCCAGCAACGAAGCATTCTGCTGATGGAAACGAAAGTAGTCGCGGTCTGCCACATCGTTGCCATGGGGCGAATCACCAAAGGAACTGACCACCCACTGACCGTCCCGGTCATAGAGAAATACCCCGCTGAGCTGGGTCAGGGCCTGCACCCGCCGGGCGAATATGCCCTGCAAGCGGGGCTGCTGTTCAGGGCCATCGCCCAGGGCCTGGATCCATTCGGACAGGCTCATCAGCACCAGGTCGGCTTCCATGAAAGTGTCTTCGGCCTGCTGGGCGATGGCCCGGGTCAGGTTGGTGGAATTGACTTCCGCCTGCATCAGGTCGTGACGCCAGGACTGTTCCAGTTGCAGGTACAACAGCCCGCACAGGCACAGAAACACGGTTGCGATGAAGGCCACCGCGGCCTTGAGCAGCGGCAAACGCTTCAGGGTTCCGCCAGGGGGATGATGAGGATCGTAGATGGGAACAGGCAAAAGGGTCGTCCTGACGGGAGTGGCCTGGGCTACAGGGCGGGTCCCTGGTTGTTTTCGAGACTGGCTGAACGGCCAGCGCCCTGCACAGTATAGGTTTTCTGGCCGCTGACCCGGGCCGGGAGCTCAGGCAGCAACCTTGAACGACCCGGCTCCACCCTGGGGTTATCGGCCACCGCGAGCAATGCTTAAAGTGCCGATCGACGGCTCGAGCAATATTCGACAAACACCTCGGAAAGCGCCGCCAGCACAGTCTGGTCCGCTTCGGGCGCGGTGAACAGACGGTACTGCGCATCCGGCAACGGTGGCAAACCGTATTCCTCCCCCAGGGCACACAGCCCTGCCCCCAACTGGCTGGCCGCCATGGGTGCTATGGCGAACCCGGACAGCACGGCGGCGCGCAGGGCCCAATTGCTGCTGCAAAGCATAACCGTGCGCTGGGCAATGCCGGCCTGGGCCAGCCGGCCCAGGGCCGCGGCCCGGTAGGGGCAAGGCTCGGGAAACAGCGCCAGGGGCAAGGGGTCGGGCAAGAGCCCGGCAGGTTGCACCAGCCCGGCCCAGACCAGCGGTTCGGACCAGAGCAGGCGGCCAGGCTCGGCAGTTTCGCACAGCGAGCCCACCACCAATTGCAAATTGCCCTGGGCCAGCAGATCCAGCAGCGTACCGGGAATGCCAACCTGCACATCGAGCCGGATACCTGGGTAGCGCCCGGCAAAATCCTGCAGCGCACGCAGCAGCCGGGGGTCGGCAAAATCCTCGGACAGGCCCACCCCCACGCGCCCGTGGAACGGCACCCGGGTCAGTTCGGTCCAGGCGTCGCGATTCAACGCCAGGATCGCCCGGGCATAGGCCATCAACCGCTCGCCATCGGCAGTCAGCTGCTGCGAGCGGGTGGTGCGCTGGAGCAGCGGCTTGCCGACCTGCTGTTCCAGGCGCCGCAGGTGGCCGCTGACCGCGGACTGGGTCAGGTGCAGCTTGAGGGCCGCACGGCTGAACCCTTGTTCATCGACAACAGCAACAAAGGTGCGCAATAGCAGGGCATCGAACATATTTCAGAATGAAATCAATAAGGATTGAATCGACAATTTATATTTAAAAACAAGCTATGTTGCAATGACGGTCATCCCAACCCCAAGAGATTCGTCCATGACCCGGCTCCTGCACATTCAATGCTCGCCCCGCCTGCGCCGCTCCGCCTCCCTGGAAATCGCCCACGGCTTCATCCAGAGCTACCGACAGCAACGGCCGGACACCGAGGTCACCACCCTGGACCTGTGGAGCCTCGATTTGCCGGAACTCGATCAGACGGCCATGGACGCCAAATATGCGCAACTGGCCGGCCAGCCCCTGGGCAATGCCGAACAGCGGGCCTGGGCCCGGCTCCAGGCGCTGGCAGAGCCGCTGCACCAGGCCGACCTGTTGGTGCTTTCCATACCCCTGTGGAACTTCAGCATTCCCTACAAGCTCAAGCACTTCATCGACCTGGTTTCCCACCAGGGCATCCTCTTCAGCTTCGACCCCGAGAACGGCCTGCAAGGCCTGCTGCGCAACAAGACGGCGGTGGCGGCCTACGCCCGGGGCCTGGACTTTTCTTCCCGCTCCAGCACACCAGCGCCGGCATTCGATTTCCAGAAGCCCTATATAGAGGCCTGGCTGAATTTCATCGGGATTGCCAACCAGCACTCGCTGATCGTGGAAAAGACCATCCTCGGCCCGGACATCGACCAGGCCTCGCGACAGGCGGCCGCCGAGCAGGCACAGGCCCTGGCGCAGCAACTGGCGGCCCGCCAGTACTGAACCATACCCGGGCCGGCGCCGCGCAGGAGCCTGCCCGCCAGGCCCACCCTGCTCTTTACCGCCGAGCCCAGGCATCCGCAGTGAGTATTACCCTCGCGGGGGTCTTGCCACTTATCCGGCTGCGCCCGCCGCTCATCAAAAAAAGCTGTAACGACACCTTCACTTCCTGCATTTCGGGTCTATAAACAATTCACAAAATCCTTCGCTTCGAATCACCACCCGTTCACCCATGCCCTTGTCGAGCATGGGGTGGTGCTGGAAGCTGGCCCCAAGGAGCGGGAGTTGACCGGAAGTACCACGCTGCACCGTTTCACCTTCAGGCCCTGGCGTCATCGCGAGCTGCTGCGGGCACTGATCGAACGCGAAGTGACAGGCCGCTACCGCGGCTCGATTGCCGGCCTGCTCTGGTCCTTTCTCAACCCCTTGCTCATGTTGCTGGTGTACACCTTCGTGTTCAGCGTGGTGTTCAAGGTGCGTTGGGGAACCGACAACGACTCGAACACCCAGTTCGCCCTGCTGGTGTTCACCGGGATGATGGTCTTCAACCTGTTCTCCGAATGCCTCACCCGAGCCCCCGGGCTGATCCTGAGCCACGCCAACTATGTGAAGAAGGTGGTGTTCCCCCTGGACATGCTGCCCTGCGTGATGCTCGGGGCGGTGCTGTTCCACACGCTGGTGAGCTTTGCCGTCTGGCTGCTGTTCCACCTCCTGGCCTTCGGCCTGCCGCCGCCCACCGCTCTGCTGTTTCCCCTGGTGCTGCTGCCCCTGGTGCTGTTCACCCTCGGGCTGTCCTGGGTCCTCGCCTCCCTGGGGGTCTACCTGCGGGATGTTGGCCAGGTCATCGGTGTACTGATGTCGGCCCTGCTGCTGATGTCGGCGGTGTTCTATCCGCTGAGCGCCCTGCCTGAGGCCTACCGGCACTGGCTCTACCTGAACCCCTTGACCCTGGTGATCGAGTCCTCCCGCGACGTGCTGATCTGGGGCGTGGTGCCCGATCTCGGCCTGTGGCTGATAGAGCTGAGCGTCGCGCTCGGCGTGGCCTTCCTGGGATGGGCGTGGTTCGAAAAAACCCGCCCGGGGTTCGCCGATGTGCTCTGAACTGGCGATCAAGGCCCAGGGCCTGGGCAAGTGCTACCCGATCTACGACCAGCCCCGCGACCGCCTGCTGCAACTGCTGCTGCCCCGCGGCAAGCAGCGCTATCGCGAATTCTGGGCCTTGAAGGACGTTGCGCTGGAAGTGCGCAAGGGCGAAACCCTGGGCATCATCGGCCGCAACGGCAGCGGCAAGTCGACCTTGCTGCAACTGATCTGCGGCACCAGCACCGCCTCCACGGGCAGCGTGACCAGCCATGGGCGGATCGCCGCCCTGCTGGAGCTGGGCTCGGGGTTCAATCCCGAGTTCAGCGGCCGCGAGAACGTCTACCTCAACGGTGCGGTATTGGGCCTCAAACGCGCGGAGATCGAGGCGCGTTTCGACGAAATTACCGCCTTCGCCAACATCGGCGAATTCATCGACCAGCCCACCAGGACCTATTCCAGCGGCATGCTGGTGCGCCTGGCCTTTGCCGTTTCGGTGTGCGTGGAGCCGGATATCCTGATCGTCGACGAAGCCCTGGCCGTCGGCGATGCCTCCTTCCAGTTCAAGTGCCTGGAACGCCTGGAGCGCCTGACCCGACAAGGCATGACCCTGCTGTTCGTGTCCCATGACATGAGCATGGTCAAGCGCTTCTGCAACCGCGCCCTCTACCTGCGCGACGGCGAAATCCGCGCCAGCGGTGCACCGGAGGCGATGGCCGAGCTGTACCTGCTGGACATGCGTGACGAACAGCGCCGCTGGGCCAGCGCGGGCGCCGTCCAGGTCAGCGCCAAGACACCGCTCAACCCGGAGCACGGCATGGCCTTCGGCACCCCTGAAGGGCGGATCACCTCAGCCGTGTTCAGCAATACCGGGGCGCTGTACTCAAGCTTTGCCCACGGCGACATGATCGAAATCGCCATCGATGCCCAAGTCAGCGACGCCATTGCCCGCCCCAACATCAGCCTGACCATCCAGGAAGCCCGGCTGCTGGTGGTCAGCGGGGTCAACGTCGCCCTGCAATGCGGCGAGTCCCGGCAAGGCTGGCGCAGCGCCTCGGTGTGCCTGCGATTCGCCGCCAACCTGGCGGCCGGGCGCTACCACATCACGCTCAAGCTGATGAATGGCGAAACGGAAGAAACCTCCCACCTGATTGAAAAACAGGTGGCCCTCCTGGCGTTCGACACCTTGCCGGGCAACAAGCACTTCCTGGGAATCGTCGACTTGCACATCGAACCTGTCACCCGCCCATCGCAGCAGCTCCTGGCAGTCGAGGAGCGTTCATGAGCGACAAGCAATGGCAAGTCGCGATCTTCGGTACCTTCGATGTAGCCAACTACGGCGACCTGCTGTTCCCCCTCATTGCCGAAGCAGCATTGCAGGCGCGCCTGGGCAAGGTGCGCCTGCACGCGTTCTCCTATCACTCGCGCAGCACGCCGCAATGGCCCTACCCCGTCACCTCGGTCAGTGAACTACCCCAGCTCATCGATAGCCTGGACGCAGTGCTGATCGGCGGCGGCTTCATCATTCGCTTCGACAAGGTCATCGCTGCCGACTACTACCCGCCCGACCCGCAGATCCATCACCCCACCGGGTACTGGCTGTCGCCTGCGCTGATGGCCCTGCAACACAATGTGCCGCTGATCTGGAACGCCCCCGGCATGCACTGCAACCCGATTCCATCCTGGGCGGCCCCGCTGGTCAGGCTGACCCTGGAGCAAAGCCCCCACGTCCGGGTGCGCGATGCCCTGTCTGCAAACACCCTGTCCGCGCTGAGCGAGCAGGCCCAGGTCGAGGTACTGCCGGATACCGCCTTTGGCCTGCCCAGCCTGATCGACCGGCAGCAACCCTCGGCGGCCTATCGCCAACTCTGTGCCCAGGCCGGCCTGACCGGGCCCTATCTGGTGGTGCATGCGATTGCCGGCCTGGAGAGCTTTCTCCAGCTATGGAAAACCCACAACGCGCTGTTCAGCCAGTGGCAGCTGCTGCTGTTGCCCATCGGCCCGGTGCTCGGGGACCATGAGTCGATTCTCGGGGCCGACCTGCCACGGGCCGTGCGCCTGCCGGCCTGGCCAGAGCCACTGCTACTGGCGGAGATCCTGGCCCAGGCCCAGGGCGTCATCGGCCACAGCTATCACCTGGCGATCACCGCCCTGGCCTTCGGCGTACCGGCCTTCTGTTCGGCCAACCTGAACCAGGGCAAGTACACCGCCTTGCGCGCATACCGCGGGATCCGCCCCCTGCCCGCCGAACAGCCCATCGATCCCCAATGGTTCCTGCAACACCTGAGCGAAACGGGGCCCTGCCCCGAGGTGATCGCCGCGCAAGAACAAGTGCAGCGCCATTGGGACCGGGTAGCCGAACTGATCGCCCAGGGCCCGCGCTCCACCAGCCAGGCGCTGAACCGCTTCTGGCAGGCCCTGCCCGGCCTGCTGGAGGCCCCCCTCCCGGACTGTCGCGAGGCAATCCTGAGCAAACAGGCCGAACTGGATGCGCTGAAAATCCAGGTACAGCAGTTGACGCTACTACGCCGCCACCAAACGGAACTCACCAGTCGGGTCGATGCCGAGCTGGGTCGAATCCATCGTTCCAACTCCTATCGCCTCACCGCGCCGTTACGCTCCCTGCGGCGCCGCCTGCAACATTTATTGGGAAGATGAATACGATGCTGAATCTGCCAATGCTGACCAGAGCCCCCTTGCACACTCAGCCCTTTCGCTGGGGGCGGATCACCGAACTGTATTCGCCCGCGGACGCCGCGGCCCTGGTAGCGACCTATCCCCGTGACTCCTTCAAGACGGTGTCCGGCTATGGCGGAGAAAAGGACTACGAGTACCAGGCGCGGCAACTGGTGGAAATGGGCACCGGGCGCATTATCCACGAGCAGCACCTGAGCCCGGCCTGGCGCAGGCTGGCCAGCGAGTTGACCGCACCGGACTATCGCCTGGCGATGTCGACGCTCACCGACATGGACCTCAGAAACGCTCCCATGGAGGTCAATGTCTTCCACTACGGGCCGCAGGCCTGCCTCGGCCCGCACCCGGACCTGGGCGACAAGCTGGTGACCCATATCCTGTACTTCAACGATTCCTGGAACATCGAGGACGGTGGCTGCCTGAATATCCTGGGCTCTGCCGACCCCACGGATGTGGTCGCGGTGATCCCGCCCCTGGTGGGCACATCGGCAGTACTGGTACGCGCCGAGAACTCCTGGCATGCGGTGACGCAGGTGGTAGCCAATTGCCGGACTTCACGGCGCAGCATGACCGTGACCTTCTACCGGCCCGGCTCCCTCAGCTCAATGTGGCCAAGTGGCGACCAGAGCCCACTGCACAACTATGAGCCCGCTCATGACTAAGTCCCACTCGCAGGACCAGGAGTCGACCCGGCTGCGGCTCGAGCACGCACAGGCCATCCTTCAGCGCGATGCCGCCCTGGCGCATATCGAACATATGCGGCGCTCGCGTTCCTGGCGCCTGACCCGCCCCCTGCGCATGCTGATGCAACTGCTGCGGCACGGGGTGATCAACGACGAGAGCGAGTACCCGACTCACCTGCCCTCTCTCGTCCAGCCTCTGCCAGCTTCCACCCCCTTGGAGCCCGATATCGTGGAGGACTCAGCACCCGGCTCTGCTGCTCAGCATTTTGACCTGCTGTGCTTTGCCAATATCGACTGGTCCGCCAGGTTCCAGCGACCACAGCAACTGATGACGCAGTTCGCTATCCAGGGTTATCGGGTGTTCTACATTATCCTTTCGCCGCTACCCGCGGCAGAGCGGCCCTATGCGGTGCACCCAGTCGCTCCCGGGGTCTTCGAAGTCACCCTGCGCGGGCTTGCACGGCAGGACTACTACGCCACCTGCATCACCGAAGGCAACCTGCGCGCCAATGCCGAGGCGTTGCAGGCCCTGGTGAGCGACTACCGGATCAAGACGGCGGTGTCGGTGGTTCACCTGCCCTATTGGACGCGCCTGGCCCTGCACCTGCGCAAGGCATACGGCTGGCCCGTGCAATACGACTGCATGGACGAATGGCAGGACTTCCCGAACATCGGTCAGCCCTTGCTGGACCAGGAACAGGTACTGGTGAAGCAGGCTGATCTGGTAACCGTCACCGCCTCCGTGCTGTACGACAAATGGGCCAGTACCAGCCGTCGCTGCCAGTTGGTTAGAAACGGGGTGGACTTCGACTTCTTTGCCCGATGCTGTACACCCAATACTCTGCTGGAGGAGCTTCAAGGCCCGATCATCGGCTTCTATGGTGCCCTGGCCGAATGGGTCGATTTTGAGCTGGTGGCGGCCATCGCCCGGCAACGACCAGAGTGGAATCTGGTGCTCATTGGCGATGTGTTCGTCCGTGACCTGGCCGGCCTCGACCGCTTGCCCAATGTGCACCTGCTGGGCCGCAAGCCTTACTCGCAGATGCCGCAATACCTGTACCACTTCGATGTCTGCATCATTCCTTTTCGCCTCTACAACGTGACCCACGCGGTGGATCCGGTGAAGTTCTACGAGTTCATCAGCGCCGGCAAACCCGTGGTCGCAGTGCCGCTGCTGGAGATGCAGATCTACGAGCCTTACCTGTATTTCGCCGACGGGCCGTCTGCCTTTGTCACGCAGATCGAAAGAGCCCTCGGGGAAACCGATCTGCAGCGCTGGGACCAACGGCTGGCACTGGCCAGGGAAAACGATTGGCGGCAACGCTTCGAAGACACGCGCGATGCGCTGGTCGAACTGTTTCCGAAGGTCTCGGTAATCATCGTCACCTACAACAATGTGCAGCTGACCCGCGGCTGCATCGACAGCCTGCTGCGCAATTGCGCCTACCCGAACCTGCAACTGATCATCGTCGACAACGCCTCGCAGGACTCCACCCGCAACTACCTGCGCTACCTGGCCCGCAGCGAACCCAATGTGAGCATCGTGCTCAACGAACAGAACCTGGGTTTCGCCGCCGCCAACAACCAGGGCCTGCGCCTTGCGCAGGGCCACTACCTGGTCCTGCTCAACAACGACACCGTGGTGCCCAAGGGCTGGCTCGCGCCCCTGCTGCGCCACCTCGACGACCCGGAGGTGGGGTTGGTGGGGCCGACCACCAATGCGGTGGGCAACGAGGCCCGGGTCAGCATCGACTACCAGGACCTCGACGACATGGAGGACTTCGCCGACCGGCGCGCCAGCCAGTACCGCGGGCGCTGCTTCGACATCCCGATGCTGGCCATGTTTTGCGTAGCGATGCGCCGCGAAGTGCTGGATCAGGTGGGCTGGCTGGATGAAGCCTTTGGCATCGGCATGTTCGAAGACGACGACTACAGCCGGCGAGTCCAGGCCGCCGGCTTGCGCACCGTATGCGCCGAGGACAGCTACATCCACCACTACGGCCAGGCCTCGTTCAAGGCCCTTATCGCCAGCGGCGAATACCAGCGGTTATGGGACAAGAACCAGGCCTACTTCGAAAGCAAGTGGGGGCCCTGGCAACCCCATCGCCAAGTACGCCGCAGAGCGAACGCCGACGCCACGGGAATGAAGCTCACCGACTGAATCTGCAGCCCGATACACCCACAAGGAAGATGCCGAACGTGCTGAAAAAAATAATTCAACAGCTCAGTGGTCGGGCAGTCGCAGCCCATGTTCCCCCGGACGACATGAGCGAGGAGCAGCGCAAGGCGCAGACCGCCGAGCACTGGTCACAGAACCAGGCCGGCTCGGATGCGTTTTCTGCGGATGTCTACTGGCTGGCAGTGCCTGCGGTGCAACAACGCCATCAGCAAAAGGCCACGGCCGGCAGCGGTCATGCTCACTGGGTACCCTATTGCCTGAACACCTTTCTGGCGGGCCGGTTACCGGTGCAGCGTATGCTGAGCATCGGCTGCGGCACCGGTACCCTGGAACGCGAGCTCTACAAACTCCAGGCCTTCCAGGACTGCGACGCCGTGGATATCGCCCCGGCGGCGCTGGACACCGCCCGGGCAGAAGCGGCGGCGCTGGGGGCCCGGACCCTGCACTACAGCCTTACCGACGTCGAGCGGGTGCAACTGCCCAGCGCTCATTACGACGCCGTCTGGTTCAACGGTTCACTGCATCACATTCGCCAATTGGAAAAGGTCTGCGCCAATGTCCGCCAGGCCTTGAAGGCGGACGGCTGGCTGTTCTTCAACGAGTATGTCGGCGCCAATCACTTTGCCTTTGACCAGGCCCAGTGCGCAGCCATCAGCCATGCCTTCGCCCTGATTCCCCCGGCCATGCGCCGCTCTTTCGTCCAGGGTTCCTACGGTCAGGTGCAGAACAACGTACCGCTCCCTGATCCACAAGAGGTGGTGAAGGTTGATCCGTCCGAGGCGGTGCGCTCCCAGGACATCCTCAAGGTGGTGGAACAGCACTTCCAGATCCAGGCCCTCAACACCTGCGGCGGCACCCTGCTGCAATTTCTGCTGCATGGCATCGCCGGCAATTTCAAGGCCGATGATCCCCAAGCGATGCGGGTGCTGCGGATGCTGTTCGACATCGAAGACGGGCTGATCGAGTCGGGCACCCTGAACAGCGATTTCGTGATCGTTGCCGCGACCCCGAAACAGTCGGAGTCCGTGCCTTGACTCGCTCTGTATCCGGGGCGCGACAATGAGCACCGCCCTGTTCCAGCGCTGGCGCCGCGTCTATCACCGCCTGCCGCTGCCTTACCTGCTGAAAGCCTTGATCCGGCGCCTGTATCACGGCGTGCTGGGACCTGGCTGGCGGGCCCTGCGTCGGCATCAGCGGGCCGCCAAGAGTTTCGTACCCGCTTGTAGCGTGCTACCGGCGCCCGACCCGCAATGGCCGGATTACGTGGTCTGGGGTGCCATCGACTGGGATTTCCGCCAGCAGCGTCCCCAGCACCTGGCCCGCGGCTTGAGCACCAGCGGACGCCGGGTTTTCTATGTCTCGGCCAGCCTGGAGGACGACGCTCGCGACGGTTTTACCTTGCGCCCGCTGGATGACCGAGGGCGGCTGTTCGAAGTGCGGCTGTTTGCACGCACAGCCCCGCTCCTCTACCACGCTGCCCCGCAAGAGGCCGTGGTCCAGCAGTTGCGTCGCAGCATCGGCGAGTTATTGAGCTGGGCCCATTCGAGCCAGGTGATCTCCCTGGTCCAGCACCCGTTCTGGGCCCCCGTGGCCGGGGCGCTGCCGGCCAGCCGCCTGGTCTATGACTGCATGGACGACCATCAGGGCTTCGGCAACAATGCCCCGGACCTGCTGCAACTGGAGCATGAGCTGCTGCGCGAGGCCGATATCACGCTGTTTGCCTCGGCGTGGCTGGAACGCCACTGGAGTCGGCACTGCCCACCTGCAAGCACCGTGCAACGCGCCGTATTGCGTAATGCCGCCGACTTCACCTATTTTTCCAAGCCCCCGGCCCAGTGTTATCAGGACCCGCAAGGCCGTCCCGTGATCGGCTACTACGGCGCGCTCGCCCAGTGGTTCGATGTGGATCTGCTGGCCGCCATCGCCGAAGCCTTCAGGCACTGCACGATCCTGCTGATAGGCGCAGATACCGGGCGGGTTGGTGCGCGCCTGCAGCGCCATGCCAACGTCAGGCTGACCGGTGAAATCCCCTACGCACAGCTGTCCGCCTACCTGCAGGCCTTCGATGTCTGCATCCTGCCGTTTCGCATCGAGGCACTGACCCTGGCCACCAACCCGGTCAAGGTCTACGAATACCTGAGTGCCGGCAAGCCGGTGGTGGCGGTGGATCTGCCCGAGCTGCAGGAGTTCGGCCAGCAGGTATCCATTGCCAGGGATACCCCCTCCTTTATCGAAGCCATCGCCCAGGCGTTGCAGGAACCTGCCTGCGACAGCACTTCCCGCCAGCGCCAGGAATTCGCCGCACAACAGACTTGGGAGCACCGGGTAGAACAGTTGAAGGCCCTGGTTGAAGGCGAGCAAACCGGGCCCCTGATCAGCGTGATAGTAGTGACCTACAACAACCTGGCATTGACCCGCGCCTGCCTGGCCAGCCTGGCCGCCGATGCTCTGGGCCGCAATCTGGAGATCATTGTCGTCGACAATGCCTCCACCGACGGCAGCGTCGAATTCCTTCGGCAGTGGGCCAGCGACAGCGCTCACTCGCTCATCCTCAACCTCGGCAACCTGGGTTTCTCCGCGGCCAACAATCAGGGCCTGGCCCGGGCTCGGGGCGAGTTCCTGGTCTTGCTCAACAACGACACCGAGGTCACCACTGGCTGGGCGCAGACCCTGCGCCGCCATCTGCAACGCAACCCGGGGCTCGGCCTGATCGGGCCGGTAACCAACAACATCGGCAACGAAGCGAAGATCGAGATCAGCTACCGCAGCCTCGAGGAGATGCCTGGCCGCGCCCGCCAATACACCTGGCGCCATGCCGGCCAGGTGGTGCCCTGCGCCACCCTCGGTTTCTTCGCGGTCATGATGCCCAGGTCGACCTATGAGCGCGTCGGGCCCCTGGATGAAGCCTTCGGTCTGGGCTTTTTCGAAGACGACGACTATTGCCGCCGGGTCGAGCAAGCAGGGCTGTCCTGCGCCTTTGCCGAAGACGTGTTCATTCATCACCATCTTTCTGCCTCGTTCAGCCAGATGCCCGGCAGCCAGCGCCAACAACTGTTTGAGCGCAACAAGGCCCTGTACGAGGCGAAATGGGGCCGACCCTGGACTCCCCACACCGCCAGGGAGCCATCATGAGACTGGTCTATCTGTCACCGGTCAGCTGGCACAGCTTCGCGCAACGCCCCCATGAACTGGTGCGCCAGTTCCACGCGGCCACCCAGGCCCCCGTGCTGTGGGTCGAACCCTATCCCACGCGCTTGCCGGTACTGGCCGACTTGCTTACCCGCCCGCCATACCAGGGCCCGACCGTCCCCGTGCCGGACTGGCTGACCCTGGCCAGGCCCCGGGCCCTGCCCATAGAGCCCCTGCCCGGCTCGGGCTGGGTCAATCGCCTGTTCTGGCAGGAGCTCAAGCAACAGATCCGCCATTTTGCCCAGGCACCGACCCAGCTCGGCATCGGCAAACCCTCGAGGCTGGCCCTGCAACTGCTGCAGGAACCGATCTTCGCCGGCAGTTTCTATGACGTCATGGACAACGTACCAGCGTTCTATCGCGGCTGGTCGCGCCGTGCCATGCACCGGCGCCAGCATCAGACCGCCCGGGCTGTGGTCACCGCCCTGGCCTCGTGCACGACTTTGCAGCGCTACTGGCAACGGCAACAGGTCGATACCCGGCTGCTGCTCAATGGTTGCGCCAGCGAACGCCTGCCCGCCCTGCCCCTGTCCCGGCGCGCAGCACATGGAACACGGCCGGTGTTCGGCTACATCGGCACCCTCGCCAAGTGGTTCGACTGGGAATTCGTGCTTGCCCTGGCCGCGGCCTTTCCCGGGGCCGAGGTACGCCTGATCGGCCCCCAGCACGGACCTTCGCCCAGGGCACTGCCGGACAATATCCGGTGCTTGCCGGCGCTGTCCCACGAGGCCGCGCTGCAAGCCATGGCCGAGTTCGATGTCGGCCTGATCCCGTTCAAGTGCAACGACATCACCCGCTACGTCGACCCGATCAAATATTACGAGTACCGGGCCCTGGGCTTGCCAGTGGTCAGCACCGCATTCGGCGAAATGGGCACCAGGCGCCATCTTCCGGGAGTGTTTCTCAGCGACAGCCTCGACGACATCTCCCGAGTGATCCACCAGGCGCTGACGTTTACCGAGCCCCTGGCCGAGACCTTGAAGTTCCGCGAAGCCAACTCCTGGGCAAAACGCTTCGAGGGGGCCCATGCCGCGTTCCTGTGATGTGGTGGTGGTCAACTACAACGCCGGCCTTCTGCTGGAGGACTGCGTGATCTCGGTGCTGGCCCAGGACATCAACCGGCTGGTGCTGGTAGACAATGCCTCCCATGACGGCAGCCTGGAGCAGGTTGCCACCCGGTTCGCTGCCGATGAACGCCTGCTCATCCTGCGCAACCCAAGCAACACCGGCTTCGCCGCGGCCTGCAACCTAGGCGCCAGTCACTGCGAGCAGCCACACATCCTGTTCCTCAACCCCGACACCGTATTGCAACCGGGCGCCTTGCAAGGAATGATCGACGCCCTGCGCCACACCCACGATCTGGGCATGGCAGGTGGCCTGCTGTGCAACTTCGACGGCAGCGAACAGCCCGGTGGACGTCGGGTCTTCCCCACCCCACGGCGAGCAGTAGTACGCGCCCTTAACCTGTCGGGCCTGGCCTGGCTCTCGCCGCGACTGTTCTCCGACTTTCTTCTGCACCGCGAGCCCCTGCCCAGCCGTCCGACGCAGGTAGAAGCCATTTCCGGCGCCTGCATGCTGGTCAAGCGCAAAGCCCTGGACAGCGTCGGCGGCTGGGACGAAGGCTACTTCCTGCACTGCGAGGACCTGGACCTGTGCATGCGCTTTCGCCAGGAAGGCTGGAAAGTCTGCTTCGTACCCCAGGCCAGGATCTTTCACGCCTGGGGCGCCTGCAGCCGCACCCGCCCGGTGTTCGTCGAATGGCACAAGCACCGGGGCATGATCCGCTTCTATGGCAAGTTTTTTCGTGAGGACTATCCCCGGGTCCTCTCCTGGAGCATCTGCGCGGGTGTCTGGCTACGATTCAGTTTCGTGGTGGGCTACCACTGGCTGGCGCAGCTGGGACGGATGCTCGGACAACCTCGCTAGTCCGGCAATGGCTCAGAGCACAACGTCGGCGTGGCACTTCCTGATAAACTGCGCCAATTCGTCACCCCGACAACCGCCATGACCACAGGCGGTTGCCCCGCAAAGCGACAAACATCCCATGCCCTTTACCGCTTCAAGCCCTTCCCGTTCAGAACCTTCCCGGCGCTTCAGTGTGGCGCCGATGATGGATTGGACGGACCGTCACTGCCGATTCTTCCTGCGCCTACTGTCCAAACACACCTTGCTCTACACCGAAATGGTCACCACGGGTGCGCTGCTCAATGGTGATCACGAGCGCTTCCTGCGCTACCACCCGTCCGAGCACCCTCTGGCGTTGCAACTGGGGGGCAGCACGCCGGCGGATCTCGCGGCGTGCGCGCGCATGGCCCAGGAGCATGGCTACGATGAGGTCAACCTCAACGTCGGTTGCCCCAGCGACCGGGTGCAGAACAACATGATCGGTGCCTGCCTGATGGGCCATCCGGCGCTGGTGGCCGATTGCGTGAAAGCCATGCGCGATGCGGTGTCGATTCCCGTGACGGTCAAGCATCGGATCGGTATCAACGGGCGCGACAGTTATGCCGAGCTATGCGATTTCGTCGGCCAGGTCATGGAAGCCGGGTGCAGCAGCTTTACCGTGCACGCACGAATCGCCATTCTCGAAGGCCTCTCGCCCAAGGAGAACCGGGACATTCCCCCGCTGCGCTACGACGTGGCGGCGCAATTGAAGGCGGATTTCCCACAGCTGGAAATCATCCTCAACGGTGGGATCAAGACCCTCGAGGCCTGTCATGAACATCTGCAGACTTTCGATGGGGTGATGCTGGGCCGTGAGGCCTATCACAACCCCTATCTGCTGGCCGAGGTAGACCAGCAGCTGTTTGGCAGCACTGAGCCGGTGATTTCCCGGGCCGAGGCGCTGGCCCGGTTGCGCCCCTATATTGCCGAGCACCTGGCTGCCGGTGGCGCCATGCACCACATCACGCGCCATGTCCTAGGGCTGGGCACGGGCTTCCCCGGTGCTCGCAAGTTCCGCCAGCTGTTGTCGGTGGATATCCACAAGACCCAGGATCCGCTGGCCCTGCTGGATCAGGCCGGGCAGTTGCTGGAAGGACGTTAAGCGTCGGCCGGGTTGAACCTGGCCGGGCTTTTGGCATCGTATCTACTGGACAGTGCCCCAGCATTCAAACGACTGTTTTCAGGTCACGGACTTTGGGGCCGTAGTTAGCATTCCGCGCCCTTGAGCGCCTGACAGCGCTCGGGTAATGTCGTCAGACCCATAGGACAGAGCACGCTCATGACTTCCAAGCTGGAACAACTGAAGAAAATCACCACCGTAGTGGCCGATACCGGTGACTTCGACGCCATCGCCCGGGTCAAGCCGGTGGATGCCACCACCAACCCTTCGCTGCTGCTCAAGGCTGCGGCCATCCCGGGTTATGCCGATCTGCTGAATGCCTGCGTCAACGACTGCAAAGGCGATGTCGGCCTGGCCAGCGACCGTTTCGGCGTGGCTGTCGGCCAGGAGATTCTCAAGGTCATTCCGGGCCGTATTTCCACTGAGGTGGATGCCCGCCTGTCGTTCGATACCGAAGCCATGCTCAAGCGCGCCCATCGGCTGATCGAGCTGTATGACAAGGCCGGCATCGGCCGTGATCGGGTGCTGATCAAGATCGCCTCTACCTGGGAAGGCATACGCGCCGCCGAAAAGCTGGAGCGCGAAGGCATCCAGACCAACCTCACCCTGCTGTTTTCCTTCGCCCAGGCCGTGGCCTGCGCCGAAGCCGGGGTGTTTCTGATTTCGCCATTCGTAGGGCGGATCTACGACTGGTACAAGAAGGCTACCGGCAACGACTATCAGGGCGCTGACGATCCGGGCGTGCAGTCGGTTACCCGCATCTACAACTACTACAAGGCCAATGACTACAAGACCGTGGTCATGGGGGCAAGCTTCCGCAACCTCAACCAGATCGAGCAACTGGCCGGCTGCGATCGCCTGACCATCAGCCCGGATCTGATTGAGAAGCTGGCCGCCGACACCGGCAAGCTGGAACGCAAGCTGAGCCCGGGCAAGACCGGTGAAGCTCGCCAGAGCCTGAACGAAGCACAGTTCCGCTGGGCTTCCAACGAAGACGCCATGGCCACCGAAAAGCTGGCTGAAGGCATCCGCCAGTTCGCCCGTGACCAGGAAAAGCTCGAAGCCCTGCTGGCTGCCAAGCTCTGATCGCTTCGCGTCAACGCAAAAAGGGCGAACCCTCACAAGTTCGCCCTTTTTTGTGCGCTCGCGTTTCAGTCGATCAGTGACGCTCCAGGGCATTCACCAGATCGTGAAAGGCTTCACGGTTGGAGTCATTAAGGCCCATGAGTATCTTGTGCGCCTCCAGGACCTTGACCCGTACCACTTCTTCCGACTGGTCCTGGGACGGCAGGTCGGTCAGGCATTCCGGACAGGGAATCGGGCGATCGACGATGTTGAACACTTGATCGAAGCCCATGGACTGCAACAGCCTGGTAATGTCTTCGTGGGTGGTGACGACGGTGGGCAACAGACCGACTTTCTGCCGCGACAGGATCGAGAGCTTGGCCAGCAGGCCCAGGGTGGTGCTGTCGATGCTGCGGGTTTCTGTCAGATCGATCACGATCGCCGAAAAATTCAGCGCGGTGAAAATCCGCTCAATAGTCGCATCCAGCGCCGAACACAGGGTCAGGCGCACTTCACCGACGAACTTCAGGACGAAGGTGCCATCCTGCTCGGCGAACTGGATTCTACCGGTACTCATTGAAGGTTCCTGCTCAACACTAACAGGGCGATATCATCCGGCATCTCCCCTAGCGTGGCCAATCCAAAAACTTGCCGCAAGCCATCCAGGCTGCCGCCCGCTGCCCTCACCCGTTCGGGCAAGGCTGCTTCTTTCTCTTTGAGTGTAGGCTCGGGCAAAAGGTCCAGGATGCCATCGGACATCAGCGTCAGGCTGAACACCGGCGGCAGCTCCAGAATGTGGTCTTCGTAGGTGGCCTCGTTGAACAGGCCCACCGGCAAACCACGCCCTTCCAGATAACGCACACTGTCGGGGGTGTACAACACCGGCAACGGCAAGTGCCCGCCAATGCTATAGGTCAACAAGCCAGTCTCCTCGTCGATGACTCCACCGACCATCGTGACGTGTTTGCCCAGCTTACAACTGATCAGGCCACGGTTGATATGGCCTAGCACTTCCGAAGGCTTGAACTCCGGCAAGGTGCCATTGCGCTTGGACTCGAACAGCAAACGGGTGGTCATGAACTTCAACAGCACGGTGACAAAGGCCGACGACGCACCATGACCGGAAACATCCGCCAGGTAGAAGGCCACCCGGCGCTCGTCGACACGGAAATAGTCGACAAAATCACCCGACAGGTACAACGACGGGATGATCTGGTGGGCAAAGTTGAATTCGTCAATCGACCAGGGGCTGGTCGGCAGCATGTTCATCTGCACCTGTCGACCGGCGTTCTGGTCTTCCTGGAGCAGATTGAGGCTGGCTTCGAGCTCGCGGTTCGCGGCTTCAAGCTTCTCTCTGTAACGCTGGTTTTCCAGCAACAGGCGAGCACGATCCAGGGCGCGGCGCACCGAGTGCTCGAGCACAGCCAGATCTTCCAGCGGCTTGATCAGGTAGTCCGCCGCGCCTAGGCGCAGGGCTTCAACCGCATCGTTCATGACGCCCGCACCCGAAACCACGATCACCGGGGTTTGCGGGGACAGTTCGGTCACTTGACGGATAAGCTCGAGACCGCCCATCTGCGGCATGCGCAGATCGCAGATCACCAGATCGGGGTTGTCGCGCTCGAATACCTGAAGACCCTGCTGGCCGTTAGCGGCCTGCAGTACGCTGAAGCCACTGTCTTCCAAATAGGCCGCGAGGCTCGCGCGCACTACTTCGTCGTCATCGATTATCAGCAGCGTGGCACTGGTTTTTTGCATGTGGGCAAACGGCGCCAGAATTAGGTTGGCGTAGGTGCTCTGGCCTGGGGCCTGAGGCACGCTACTGGATTCGCTTTCTAGCCACTCTGCAAGCCCGGCCAGGACCTTGAGCCCTGCACGCCCGACCATCAGAGGTGCCCTTCTAAGGCGCAGACGGTACTCCCATCCGCGGGGCGTTTCAAGCTCATGCCGATGGTCGCCTGACGTCTTTACACCGCAAATCACCGGGAGTTATAAAAACCGCTAAAACCGCAACTCAATCGCAGGATGGAACCCATGAACCAAAACCAGCGTGACTACAGCGAAAAGCGCGATTACATCCGCATGCGGGTGGATGCAGAGGTCACGCTGATCCATCAGGGGCAGGTGATCGAAGCGGTCTGCATCGATCTTTCCAGCAGCGGCATGCAGGTTCAGGCACCACGTTCGTTCCAGGTCGGCGATCAGTTGAGTGTACGTATCGACTCAGAGCACGCAGCCCTCAGGGGGCTGGAAGCAGAGACAGAAGTGGTATGGGTCAACCCACAAGAAGGTGGCGGCCAGAAACTTGGACTTACAATCCTTAAAATGAAGTAAAGATTCCAACCCATGAAAAAGGCGGCCATCAGGCCGCCTTTTCAGTTTGTGCAGGACAGTCGAGCTTAGAAGTCGTCTTCGACCTTGCCGTCCTTGATCTTGAATTCGCGATTCTGCAGGTAGGCATTGCGAATGAAGGTGTATTTGTCACCGCGAATCAGCTTGTCCGCCGAGAGCAGGCTGGCACGGGTATCGACGACATCCACACCCATGGTGATGTTGCGCGCGGGGATGTCATTCATGTAGCGGTAGGGTTCGGTGTAGCTGTCGACATACTTGGCCGGCGCATCACGCAGGGTGCTTGGCCCCAGCAACGGCAGCATCACGTAGGGACCGCTGCCCACGCCCCAATGACCGAGGGTCTGGCCGAAGTCTTCGTCATTGCGCTGCAGGCCCATCTTGGTACCGACATCAAAGAAGCCCGCCAGGCCCAGGGTGGTGTTCATCAACAGTCGCGCAGTGTCGACACCGGCAGCACCAGGTTTGGCCTGGAGGATGTCATTGGCGAGGTTGCCGACATCACCGATGTTGCGAAACATGTTGTGGATGCCATCTTCCAGAAACTGCGGAGTGACGGCCTGATAGCCCTGTGCCAGAGGCTTCAGGGCATAAGTATCCAGCGTATCGTTGAAGGTGAAGATGGGACGGTTGATGCTTTCCCATGGATCATCTTCGGCCGCCTGGGCAACCAGGGGAGCCAGCGTCACACCGGCACTCATACATAGTGGAACTAGATAACGGCTCCAGCGCATAGCAGGAAACTCCTTCGATTGTTCTCTCGTGGGGCTATGCCCTGAGGATAAGTTCAGGAGTATAAAGCGGATATGCCGGTTTAGGCAGCATCACCGCAAACCGTCTTCAGTCAGGGTTCAGCCAACCTTGCTGCCATTCACCGTACTGTCACCTGCATGTCATGTTCTGCCGCTAGCCTCCAAGGGTATTTCAAGGACGCTGACATGCCCCACGCCGACGCCTCAGTGCAACCCGCCCGCCCATTGACTGCCGTACTCTTCGGCCTCAGTGGCTGCCTGGTGGATTTCGGCGCGCGGATGCGCCAGCAAGCCACGGACAAACCTGATCCGGAGCAAGCCCAAGCCACACCTGGCGCACTGGAAACGCTGCGGCGCCTGCATCAGCAAGGCATCCCCTGCGCCTGGCTGGAGCAGCTGCTCCCCGCCAGTAGCCGCCAATTGGCTGCCGTCCTGCCGGACTGGATCAAGCCGGCACCTCACTCCCCCGCCCCCTGGCCCGCACCCGATGCCTGCTGGCAGGCGCTGATGGCGCTCAACGTCAAAGGCATCGACGGCTGTGTCTTGGTCAGCGGCGAACCCCAACTGCTGCAGTCGGGCCTCAATGCCGGCCTCTGGACCATCGGCCTGGCCTCTTGCGGCTCCCTGTGCGGCATGACCCCCAGCGAATGGCAGGCCCTGAGCCAGCAGGAACGGGAATTCAAGCGTGGCAAGGCCACGGTGCAGCTCTTCGGCCTGGGGGTGCATTCGGTCATCGACCATCTGGGGGAGTTGAACACCTGCCTGGCGGACATCGAACTGCGCCGGCTCAAGGGTGAAAAACCCTGACATAAGCCTGTTGATCAGGATCATGCACAGCGCCTGGGAGTGGATTACTCTAAGCCGTGGGCATGGACCTTTGACTCGACAGCGCGGTCCATCCCTGTGCCTATCAATAAAGGGAGAACGCCATGCCTGCCCGCGAACTGCAAGAACAACTCGACACCCTGCGCGAGCAATTGGAACAGAACCCACCGCTTTCCGAAGCCGAGCGCAACAATCTGCAAGAGCTGATGCAGCAGATCGAACTGCAACTCAAACTGGAGACCGGCACCCAGGACGCCAGCCTCGCCGACGGCGTCAACCTGGCCGTGGAACGCTTCGAACTGGAGCACCCGGCGATTGCCGGAACCCTGCGCAATATCGTCCAGACCCTGGGCAACATCGGCATCTGAGCAACCCCCGGTAGCCAACCCCACAAAGCAAAGCCCCGCTCTCGGAGCGGGGCTTTGCTTTTACTGGCGTACCAACCGGTGATTGGCGAAATCCGCGGTTTCGGTACTGCGGTAAGGGTTGATATCCAGCCCACCGCGGCGCACATAACGCGCATACACGGTGAGTCTCTCCGGCTTGAGCAAGCGTTGCAGGTCGAGAAAGATCCGCTCCACGCACTGTTCGTGAAAGTCCGAGTGCTGGCGGAAGCTCACCAGATAGGCCAGCAGGCTGGCGTGATCCAGAGCCGCGCCCCGGTATTGCACCACCACGCTGCCCCAGTCCGGCTGGCTGGTTACCGGGCAGTTGGACTTGAGCAGATGACTGTGCACGCTCTCCTCCACCACGCGCGAAGCATCGCAGCGCAGCAGTTCGGGGCGCGGGTGCTCATAGCTATCGACACTGATATCCAGATCATCGATACACACCCCAGGCAGCGCCACCACGCCTTCGGCCTCGACCTCCTGCAGGCTGCGGATCCGCACGCCTACCGGCTTGCCGGCAGCAGCCGACAGATCAGTGCGCAAGGTGGCCTCAAGGGTCGCCCGATCATCGAACGGCGTCTGGTTCAGCGAATTGAGATACAGCTTGAACGACTTGGATTCGATGATGTTCGGCGAATCGGCGGGAATGCTGAACTCACCGATAGCCACTACCGGCTTGCCCGACGGCAGCAGCCAGGACAACTCGAAGCAGTTCCAGTAGTCCACGCCCTTATAAGGAAGGGTATCGGCACTCAAGCCCAGCTCGGCCCATTTTGCCGCCCGGGGAATCGGGAACAGCAAGGACGGGGTGTAAGTGGAGACGTATTCACTGGACTTGCCCAGCGGCGAATGTTCGGCTGCGGGATGCATGGCGGAAACCTGACTGAAGAATCAGCGGATTCTATCAGCCTTTGCTCCCGCCTTTGAGCCCCGGATGCCTATGGGGTGACCGTCAGCTTGCCCACCATCCCGGCCTGGTAGTGCCCGGGAATGTTGCAGGCGAACTCCAGGTTGCCGCTCTTGCTGAAGGTCCAGGTCAGTTCCGCCTGCTTGCCCGGCTCCACCAGCACGCTGTTGGGATCGTCATGCTGCATGCCATGGTCCATGCCTGCCATCGAGCCGTGGCCCATGGCTCCATGATCCATCGCCTTCATGCCGGTCGGGGTGAGCATGCCGCTCTGCTGCATCTTGAGCATTTCCTGCTGGTGCTCGGCATGCATGGCCGCGTTGCCCAGATTGAACTCGTGCAGCAACTGCCCCTTGTTGATCAGCACGAATCGCACCGTCTCGCCGGCCTTGATCTCCAGGGCCTTGGGATTGAACGACATGTCCCCCATCACCACCTCGACACTGCGAGTGGCCTTGGCCGCAGGCGCCGGCTGGCCAAAATCGTAGGACCCGGCCGGCGAGGCCCAGAGCGGTGCGCTCAACAGCATCAGGCAGCCCCCCAGGATCGACCGGCTTCGCCACAACAGGTTTTGCATACTCATCATCAGACTCCAACAAGATCGGGATTCAGCCTGTGGCACACTCTAGAGCCCTGCCGCTGCCAGCCAGCTGACATGCAGATTACAACTTTGTCAGCTTGCACTGCCCTGGCCTGCTGCACGGTATAAAGCCCGGGTTCCAACCGCCACGAGTCCCACCATGAAACTGCTGATCGTCGAAGACCAACCCAAAACCGGCCACTACCTGCGCCAGGGCCTGAGCGAGGCCGGCTTCAACGCCGAACTGGTGGCCGACGGCAGCACCGGCCAGCACCTGGCCCTAACCGGCGACTACGCTCTGCTGATTCTCGACGTGATGCTGCCGGGTCGCGACGGCTGGCAGATCCTCCAGGCGGTGCGCAGCGCCGGGCTGGAGATGCCGGTACTGTTCCTCACCGCCCGGGATGCCGTGCAAGACCGGGTGCACGGCCTGGAACTGGGGGCCGACGACTACCTGGTCAAGCCTTTTGCCTTCTCCGAACTGCTGGCCCGGGTCCGCAGCCTGCTGCGCCGGGGCAGCGCCGTGGCCCAGGAAACCAGCCTGCAACTGGCAGACCTGCGCCTGGACCTGATCCGCCGCCGGGTAGAACGCGGCAGCCAGCGCATCGACCTGACCGCCAAGGAATTCGCCCTGCTGGAAATGCTCCTGCGGCGCCAGGGCGAAGTCCTGCCCAAGTCGCTGATTGCCTCCCAGGTCTGGGACATGAATTTCGACAGCGATACCAACGTCATCGAAGTAGCCATCCGCCGCCTGCGCCTGAAGATCGACGACGATTTCCCGAACAAACTGATCCATACCGTACGCGGCATGGGCTACGTGCTCGAAGAGCGCCAGGCCTGATGCGCCGCCTGTCCCTGAGCGGGCGCCTGGCGCTGCTGTTCGCCGCCTGCACCGCAGTGGTCTCATTGTTGGCGGGGGTGTTGTTCAGCCGCGCCAGCGAAGCCCATTTCATCGAACTGGATCAGCAACTGCTGGACGGCAAGCTGCTGGCCCTGCGCAGCGCCTTGCAGGATGTCAACGAGGCCGGGGACTTCCCCCCGCGCCAGGCCAGGCTGCAGGACGAACTGAGCCACCAGCCGGACCTGCAGCTACGAGTCGGCGACGCCAATGGCCAGCTCTGGTTCGACAGCGCCCCCGGCCTGCCCGCCTCTCTGCCTGGCGGTGCCGGCCTGCGCAGCCTGGAGCAGGCCGGCACCGCCTACCGTCTCTACACAGCAGCGCTGAATCCCGGCCAGGCGGCCTCGCCGCAATTGACCCTGATCCTCGACATCACCCATCACCAGCACTTTCTGCAGCGCATGCAACACCTGATCTGGCTCACCGTGGGCCTCTCGGCCCTGGCCACTGCCCTGCTCGGCGCCTGGGCCGCCCGCAGTGGCCTGCGCCCGTTGCGGCGCATGGGCGCGGTGGCCGCCGGGGTCTCCGCCAGTTCCCTGACCCAGCGCCTGCCCCAGGAACAGATGCCCGCCGAGCTGGCGGAACTGGCCAGCAGCTTCAACGCCATGCTGGGCCGTCTTGAAGAGTCGTTTCAGCGCCTCTCGGCATTTTCCGCCGACATCGCCCATGAACTGCGCACCCCTTTGTCGAACCTGCTGACCCACACCCAGGTCACCCTGACCCGCCCCCGGCCGCTGGAGGACTATCGCGAAGCCCTGCACAGCAACCTGGAGGAGCTGCAATGGATGGCGCAACTGGTCAATGACATGCTGTACCTGGCCAAGGCCGACCACGGCTTGCTTACACCCAGGCGCGAAGCGCTGGAGCTGGCCCAGGAAACCGACATGCTGCTGGAGTTCTATGGCCCCCTGGCCGAAGACGCACAGATCGAACTGACCCGTGAAGGCCAGGCCGGCTTTGCCGGGGACCGCAGCATGCTGCGCCGGGCATTGTCCAACCTGCTGGACAATGCCCTGCGCTTCACGCCGGCCGGGGGCGCGGTCAAGGTGCGCATCAACGAAAGTGCCGGGCACCTGAGCCTGAGCATCGAGAATACCGGCGAAGGGATCGCCAAGGATGTACTGCCGCGCCTGTTCGACCGTTTCTACCGGGCCGACCCGGCACGGCGCGAAGGCAGCAGTGAACATGCGGGGTTGGGGTTGGCGATCACTCAGTCGATCATTCGTGCCCACGGCGGGCAGATCCGATGCGAATCGGCAGCGGGCTGGACCCGTTTCGTGATCGAGTTGCCAAGGCAGGATTGAAGGACTGTTCGCCGGCCAGCCGGCTCCTGCACCAATCGGACAGGAGCCGGCGGCCGGCGAAAGCGGGTCTCAGGAGTAGCGCAAAGCGTGGGCCGGCTCGACCTTGGACGCGCGCCAGGCCGGATACACGGTCGCCAGGAAGCTCAGAACGAAGCCGGCACCACAGATCAGCACCACGTCGCCGCCCTGCAGTTCAGAAGGCAGGTTACTGACGAAATACACATCGGAGCTGAAGATCTGCTGGCCGCTGATTCTTTCCAGCCAGCCCACCAGCTCACTCACGTTCAGTGCCGCGATTACCCCCAGCACCCCACCGATCAGGGTGCCGACGATACCGATCACCGTCCCCTGGACCATGAAGATCGCCATGATCTGCCGTGGTGTGGCGCCGATGGTGCGCAGGATCGCGATGTCCGCCCCCTTGTCATTCACCACCATGATCAAGGTGGCGATGATGTTGAATGCCGCCACCGCCACGATCATCAGCAGCAACAGGCCGATCATGGTCTTTTCCATCTTCATCGCGCTGAACAGGCTGCCCTGGGTGTGAGTCCAGTCATCGGCGCGGAAGTCCGCCCCCAGGCCCTCGGCGATATCCGCCGAGACCTTTGGCGCGGCATACAGGTCCTTGACCGCCAGGCGCACGCTCTGCACCTGGTTCGGCTGCCAGTGCTGCATTTCTGCAGCATCGGCCACATGAATCAGGCCCATGGAGCCATCCAGCTCGGCCCCCACCTTGAATACCCCAACCACGTTGAGGCGTTGCATGCGCGGGGTGATCCCCCCCGGTGCAGTGCTCACTTCAGGCACGATCAGGGTCAGCTTGTCGCCGACGTTCAGGCGAAAGCGCCGGGCCGTGATCTCGCCGATCACCACGCCGAACTCGCCAGGTTTCAGGTCTTGCAGGCTGCCCTGGACAATATGCTGGGCAACGATGGACACCTTGCCTTCCTGGGCCGGATCGATGCCGCTGATCTGGATCGGCTGCATCGCCCCCTTGTAGGAGAGCATGCCCTCCATCTCGGTAAAGGGCACCGCGGCGGTGACTTCCGGATTCTTCAGGGCCGCCGCGGCCACCGGCTGCCAGTCATCGATGGGCTTGACCCCAACGATAGTGGCGTGGGGCACCATGCCGAGGATGCGCGAGCTCATTTCCCGCTGGAAGCCGTTCATCACCGACAGCACCACGATCATCGCCAACACGCCCAGGGCGAGGCCGATCATCGAGGTCATGGAAATGAACGAGACAAAACGATTGCGCCGCTTGGCGCGGGTGTAGCGCGTGCCGATAAAGATCGATAAAGGTCTGAACATGGGCAAGGCACCCTGGAAAGATTAATGACCCGGCATCGACAGCCCAGCCGCCGACGCCGTGTGCGGGCGCATCAGATGGCGACCAGGTGACCTTCTTGCAGGTGCAGTACGCGGTCCATCTGTCGAGCCAGGTTCATGTCGTGGGTCACCACCAGGAAGGCGGTGCGCATCGAGGTACTGAGCTCCAGCATCAGGTCCTGAATTCCCTGGGCCGTGTGCGAGTCGAGGTTGCCGGTGGGCTCATCGAGCATCACCAGCCCCGGCTTGTTCACCAGCGCCCGGGCAATGGCCACCCGCTGGCGCTCGCCACCGGACAGCTCGGCCGGTTTGTGCTCCAGCCGATGGCCGAGCCCGACCCGCTCCAGCAGCGCGGTGGCACGCTGACGGGCTTCCGGGATCGGCGTGCGGCCAATCAGCAGCGGCATGCAGACGTTCTCCAGCGCGGTGAACTCCGGCAGCAGATGGTGGAACTGGTAGACGAAGCCCAGGGCGCGGTTGCGCAACTGGCCGCGGGCCTTCTCGCCCAGCGCCGAAAGCTCCTCGCCCGCCAGCCAGACGCTGCCCTTGGATGGCGTATCCAGGCCGCCCAGCAGGTTGAGCAAGGTACTCTTGCCCGAGCCGGAAGTGCCGACGATGGCCACTCGCTCACCCGGGTGCAGCTCCAGTTGCAGGCCAGACAGGACCACCACCGATTCCGGGCCTTCCTCATAGGACTTGCCCAGGTCGCGGCAGCTCAGGATTGCTTTTTCACTCATGCCCAACTCACTCATAACGTAGCGCCTCCGCAGGCTGGGTGCGCGCCGCACGCCAGGCTGGATACAGGGTGGCGAGGAAACTCAGGACCAATGCCGCGCCGCAGACCATCAACACATCCTCGGCCATCAGTTGCGACGGCAGGTAGTCGATGAAATACACGTCGGCATTCAGGAATTTGTGGCCGATCAGGCCTTCAAGGGCGGAAATCGCGGCACTCACGTTCAGCGCCGCCAGCATCCCCAGCACAGCACCGATCAAGGTGCCGACCACGCCGATCACCGTGCCCTGGACCATGAAGATCGCCATGATGGTTCCCGGCGTCGCCCCCAGGGTGCGGAGAATGGCGATATCGCCCTTCTTGTCGTTCACCACCATCACCAGGGTCGAGATGATGTTGAACGCGGCCACCGCGACGATCAGCAGCAGCAACAGGCCGATCATGGCTTTTTCCATGCGGATGGCCTGGTACAGGTTGCCGTGGGTACGGGTCCAGTCGCGGGCGTAATAGTGGTTCTCACCCAGCTGCTGGGCGATTTCCCAGGCGGTGCGCGGGGCCTGGAACAGGTCGTCGAACTTCAGCCGCAGGCCTTGTACCTGATCCGCCTTCCAGCGGTGCAGGCGACCCAGGTCATGGAGGTTGGTCAGGCCCAGGTAGCCGTCGATCTCGCCGGCGCCGACATGGAAGATGCCCACCACGGTAAAACGCTTCATCCGTGGGAACATCCCGGCCGGGGTCACCGTGACTTCCGGGGCGACGAAGGTCAGCTTGTCTCCCAGGCCGACACCCAGCTTGGTTGCCGCCTTGTCACCAATGACAATGCCGAAGCTACCGGGCGCCAGCGCGTCCAACTGCCCCTGCTGCATGAAGTGGTCGATGATCGACACCTGCCGCTCCTGCTCAGGGTCGATGGCATTGAGCAGCACCTTCTGCACCTGGCCATTGTTGGTCAACAGGCCCTGCATCTGGGTGAACGGTGCCACCGCCAGCACTTTGGGGTTCTGCTTGACCTTGTCGGCCAGGCTTTGCCAGTCGCTGATGGGTTCGCCGGATTCGATGGTGGCGTGGGGCACCATGCCCAGCACGCGGGTGCGCATTTCATGATCGAAGCCGTTCATCACCGACAGCACCACGATCATCACGATCACGCCAAGGGCGAGTCCGATCATCGAAGTCAGGGAAATGAATGACACAAAATGATTGCGACGCTTTGCACGGGTGTAACGCGTGCCGATAAAAGCAAACAGAGGTCTGAACATGTCGGGGCTTGTGCAGAGGAAAAGAAGACGTCCTTGTGGCGGGGCCTGGTAAGCAGCTTTACACTCAGACCACTGCCTCTACCATGGGTTCGCCATGTCGACATTAGATGAAGAAGATCGCCGCGAATACTACCGTATCGAGGACACGATCGCACTGGAAATTAGCCCCTTGTCCGCCCTCGACGCGGCGAGCAAGGAAGTGTTGCAGGATGAGTCCCCACTGTTCAATCTGCTCAGTGAACTGCACCTGAGCGAGTTCGAATCCCAGCATCTGCTGCGCCAGGTCAGCGAGCGCGATCGCACCCTGGCCAGCTACCTCAAGGCCATGAACAAACGCATCGACCTGCTCAGCCAGGTGGTGGCGCAAACGGTGTTCGGCAAGTTCGGCGAGCCGCAGCGGATCATTCTGTCCGAGGGCGGCATCGAATTCAGCCATCACCAGTGCTACCCAACCGGCAGCCATCTGGCGGTGAAGCTGTTGCTGATGCCGCAGGCCCTGGGCCTGCTGCTGCGGGCCAAGGTCACCCACTGCGAGCCCCAGAGCTTTGGCACCTTCGAGATCGGCACCGAGTTCGAAGCATTGACCGATGCCCAACGCCAGCTGCTGGCGCGCTATATCCTGCAGAAACAGGCCCAGCAACGCCGCCAGGCCCGGGAACAGAGCGACCCCGCCGCCGGCTGAGCAGTACGCCCGACCCTCTCTTAAGGAACAACATCCGTGAAGGAGCAATTGTGACCCTGATCTATGGCCATCGCGGCGCTAAAGGCGAAGCACCGGAAAATACCCTGACCAGCTTTCAGGAGTGCCTCAAGCACGGCGTGCGCCGTTGCGAGCTCGACTTGCACCTGTCCATGGACGGCGAGTTGATGGTGATCCACGACCCGACCCTCAAGCGCACCACAGACCGGCGCGGCAAAGTGGTGGAGCATTGCGCCGCCGAGCTGGTGACCTACGACGCGCGCAAGGGCGGCCCGGGCTGGGTCAACCCCTGCCCCATTCCGCGCCTGGAAGAGCTGTTCGAGAAATGCGACTTCGAGCACTGGCAGCTGGAGGTCAAGAGCGCCTCGCGCACCCGCGCCGCCACCACGGTGCTGGCGATTCGCGAAATGGCCCAGCGTTTCGGCCTGTTAGACAAGGTCACCGTGACCTCAAGTTCTCGGGAAGTATTGAAGGCCGCCGTGGAGCTGACCCCGGACCTGTCCCGCGGACTGGTCGCCGAATACGCCTGGCTCGACCCATTGAAGGTCGCCCAGAGCTATGGCTGCGAGATTCTGGCGTTGAACTGGACGCTGTGCACCCCAGAGCGTCTGCAACGGGCGCAGCGTCAGGGTTTGCATGTGTCGGTATGGACGGTCAACGAGCCTGCGCTGATGCGAAGGCTCGCCGACTTCGGCGTAGATAGCCTGATTACAGACTTTCCCGGTTTGGCCAGCGCCACCCTCGAGAATCGCTGAAATCGGTCTCCCCGGCCGGCTCAGGCCACCGGCCGGAGCCGCTCAAAAAAGCCGGTTGAGGCCATCGTATGCCGCTACCCGATAGGCTTCGGCCATGGTCGGGTAGTTGAAGGTGGTGTTGACGAAGTACTTCAGGGTGTTGAGCTCGCCCGGCTGGCTCATGATCGCCTGGCCGATGTGCACGATCTCCGAAGCCTGGTAGCCGAAGCAATGGACGCCGAGGACTTCCAGGGTTTCCCGGTGGAACAGGATCTTCAGCATGCCTTGAGGCTCGCCGGCGATCTGCGCACGGGCCATGCCCTTGAAGAACGCCTTGCCCACCTCGTAAGGCACCTTGGCCTGGGTCAGTTCCTGCTCGTTCTTGCCGATGGAGCTGATCTCGGGAATGGTGTAGATCCCGGTCGGCACGTCGTTGACGAAGCGCCAGCTGCCGTTGTCGACAATGCTGCCGGCCGCGGAACGACCCTGGTCGTGGGCGGCACTGGCCAGGCTCGGCCAGCCGATCACGTCACCGGCCCCGTAGATGTTCGGCACGCAGGTGCGGTAGTTCTCGTCGACTTCGATCTGGCCGCGGCTGTTGACCTTGACCCCGATGTTCTCCATGCCCAGCTTGTCGGTATTGCCGGTACGGCCGTTGCACCAGAGCAAGGCGTCGGCCTTGATCTTCTTGCCGGACTTGAGGTGCAGGATCACGCCGTTGTCCACACCTTCAACGCGGTCGTATTCCTCGTTGTGGCGCACGGTGATGTTGTTGTTGCTGAAGTGGTAGCTCAGGGCCTGGGAGATTTCCGAATCCAGGAAGCTCAGCAACTGGCCGCGGTTGTCCACCAGCTCCACCAGAACCCCCAGGCCACTGAAGATCGAGGCGTATTCGCAACCGATGACCCCGGCGCCATAGACGATGAGTTTGCGCGGGGTATGGCCGAGGCTGAGGATGGTGTCGCTATCGTAGATACGCGGGTGGCTGAAATCGATATCCGCGGGGCGATAGGGGCGCGAGCCGGTGGCAATGATGATGTGCTTGGCTACCAGCTTTTCCACCACGCCGTTGGCGCAGACCACTTCCACGGTCTGCTCGTCGGCGAAGCTGCCAGTGCCGAAGAACACATCGACCCGGTTGCGGGCGTAGTAGCCGGTACGCGAGGCCACTTGCTTGGAGATGACCTTCTCGGCGCTCTTGAGCACGTCCGGGAAGGAGAACCAGCGCGGCTCGCCAATGGCCCGGAACATCGGGTTGGTGTTGAACTGCATGATCTGCCGGACCGAGTGACGCAGGGCCTTGGACGGGATGGTACCCAGGTGGGTGCAGTTGCCGCCGACCTGGCGACGGCTATCGACCATCGCCACTTTGCGTCCTGCTTTCGCGGCGTTCATCGCCGCACCTTCTCCAGCGGGGCCTGAGCCCAGCACCACTACGTCGTAGTTGTAGACAGCCATGCGTACTCCTCAGAACAGGCCGAGACACCCTTCTGGCGTCTCCGGCTAAATCATGCCGCGGCCAGCGGCATGAAGGATCAATTTGGCTCGGTTACGAACCCGGGCACAGTCTATAGAAGCGTCAACGCCGCGCACATTAACCCTTGGTCGCGTCGTAGGCTACTTTTGCCTGCACTACAGGCTGTGCAACAGCGCACCAGGTTATTGTTTTTGCCCGGCCAGCAGCGCATCGAAAGCCGGGTTGCTGCGTGTGACGAAACCTGTAGCGCTGCGCATCACAAAAAATCCGGCGATGCCGTGTTTTTCCGCGTAGCCCCAGCCCGCCTCCGGGCCGAGTATCAGCAACAGCGTCGACAGGCCATCGGCCATCAACGCCGAAGGATGAATCACCGTTACCGAGGCCAACGGGTGGGCGATGGGTTGGCCGAGCCGGGCATCGAAGGTATGGGAGTAACGCCGGCCGTCCTGCTCGAAGTAATTACGGTAGTCGCCGGAAGTGGAAACGCCAAGACCATCCAGGGCGATCACCCGCTGGGCTACCTGCTGGTCATCACGCGGCTCCTCCAGGGCTATCCGCCATGGTGAGTCGTCGGGCTTGCGACCCACGGCCTTGAGCTCACCGGTGGCTTCGGCAAGGAAGCTGTCGATCCCCAGTTGCGTGAGCCGGGCAGCGATGCGGTCCACCGCATAGCCGGCGGCGATGCTGTTGAAATCCACCTCCACCGGCGCATCCTTGCACAGCTCCTGCCCTTCGATACGCAGGTGAGCGTGCCCTACCCGCTGCCGCACCTCAGCCAGGGCTGACGCGCCGGGAACCTTTTCCTCGCGCCCCTGAGGGCCAAAACCCCAGAGATCCAGCAGCGGTTCCACTGTCAGGTCGAAGGCGCCATCGCTGTCCCGGGACAACTGCTCACCCACTCGCACCAACTGCAACACCGGCTCCGGCATCGGCTGGCAGCTATCGGCGGGCAAGGCGTTGAAACGCTCGATGTCCGAATCGCTGCGATAGGTGGACATCTGCCCGTCGACCTCGGCCAGAATCCCCTCGACCTCAGCCTGTACCAGCGACGGCGCCGGCCCCTGGGCGTGGCGCACATACTGCACCGACCAGGTGCTGCCCATGGTCGGCCCGGAGAGGCTTTCCAGGCGCTCGCCGCCACAACCGGCCAACAGCACCAGCGCGGCGTACAAAGCGCTCCATCGCGATCGTTGCTTACCCGACAAGGTGTTCCTCCCGATCAACCGCCCTGCTGGGCCAGCTGGCAGTACAAATGGCCATTATGCGACAGACGGAGGCCGCCTGCCCGGCGTCCCACCGCCTTGGCTACGGGCAGAACCTTGATCTAGAGCCGCCCTGCCACCCCAAGAGTTTTTGTTGCCGGATGGCTTTCATACACATATCGTTACAAAACTGTTCAGCGTGCAGCCTCGAGCCCCGACTTTGCAGTAAGGGACGCATAACGACCAGGGATTGCTAACAAGACAGCCAAAGTGAGTGAAAAAAATGTCCACGACCACGGGCAAAGGCAAGGCGATCTTTCGCGTTGTCAGCGGCAACTTTCTCGAGATGTTCGACTTCATGGTCTACGGCTTCTACGCCACGGCGATTGCCAAGACCTTCTTTCCTGCGGACAGCGCCTTCGCCTCGTTGATGCTGTCCCTGGCGACCTTTGGCGCGGGCTTCCTGATGCGCCCCCTGGGAGCGATTTTCCTCGGTGCCTACATTGACCGTCACGGCCGTCGCCAAGGCCTGATCATTACCCTGGCACTGATGGCCGCGGGCACCGTGCTGATTGCCTGCGTGCCGGGCTACGCCACCCTTGGCGTCGCCGCGCCCTTGCTGGTGCTGCTGGGTCGCCTGCTGCAGGGCTTTTCCGCCGGCGTCGAGCTGGGCGGGGTGTCGGTGTACCTGGCCGAAATCTCCACGCCGGGCCGCAAGGGCTTCTTCGTCAGTTGGCAGTCGGCCAGCCAACAGGCCGCAGTGGTCTTCGCCGGCCTGCTGGGCGTAGGCCTGAACCACTGGCTGAGCCCCGAGCAAATGGGTGACTGGGGCTGGCGCGTGCCGTTCCTGGTGGGCTGCATGATTGTTCCGGCGATCTTCATGATCCGTCGCTCCCTGGAAGAAACCCCGGAGTTCCAGGCCCGCAAGCATCGCCCTTCGCTGCAGGAAATCGTCCGTTCCATCGGCCAGAACTTCGGCATCGTCATCGCCGGCATGGCTCTGGTGGTGATGACCACCGTGTCCTTCTACCTGATCACCGCCTACACCCCGACCTTCGGCAAGGCCGAACTGCACCTGTCGGACTTCGACGCCCTGCTGGTAACCGTGTGCATCGGTCTGTCGAACTTCTTCTGGCTGCCGGTCATGGGGTCACTGTCGGACAAGATCGGCCGCAAGCCGCTGCTGCTGGGGGCGACCATCCTGGCAATCTTCACGGCTTATCCGGCACTGTCCTGGCTGGTGGCCAACCCCAGCTTCAGCCACCTGCTGATCGTCGAGCTGTGGCTGTCTTTCCTCTATGGCTCGTATAACGGCGCGATGGTGGTGGCCCTGACTGAAATCATGCCGGTGGAAGTGCGCACCACGGGTTTTTCCCTGGCCTACAGCCTGGCCACCGCGACCTTCGGCGGCTTTACCCCGGCAGCCTGCACCTACCTGATCCACGTCCTGGGCAATCAGGCGGCTCCGGGCATCTGGCTCAGTGGCGCGGCGGTGCTGGGGCTGATCGCCACCCTGGTGCTGTTCCGCGGTAATCGCCACGAACTGCGTACCGCGCAAGCGGCAACAGCGCGCGGCGCCTGAGACAAACGCTTCGCTGGCAAGCCAGCTCCTACGGGGTTGCGCCGACCTGGCTTGCCGGCGCAAGCCACAAACAAAAACGCCCCGACAAGTCGGGGCGTTTTCATTTCAGCAGTCGCTTAGCGTGGGAACGCTGGCGGGTTGACCCCGGCCATGTCTTCCATCACGCGCACTACCTGGCAGCTGTAACCGAACTCGTTGTCGTACCAGACGTACAGAACAACGCGGTTGTCCTGAACGATGGTCGCTTCAGCGTCGACCACACCGGCGTGACGCGAGCCCACGAAGTCGGTGGACACCACTTCCTGCGAGTTGACGAAGTCGATCTGCTTGTGCAGGTCGGAGTGCAGCGCCATGTAGCGCAGGTACTCGTTCATCTCTTCACGGGTGGCGGCTTTCTCGAGGTTCAGGTTGAGAATGGCCATCGACACGTTTGGCGTCGGAACGCGGATCGCGTTACCGGTCAGCTTGCCGGCCAGCTCAGGCAGGGCCTTGGCAGCAGCAGTAGCAGCACCGGTCTCGGTGATCACCATGTTCAGCGCGGCGCTACGGCCACGGCGATCGCCCTTGTGGAAGTTGTCGATCAGGTTCTGGTCGTTGGTGTACGAGTGAACGGTTTCGACGTGACCGTTGATGATGCCGAACTTGTCATTCACAGCCTTCAGCACCGGCACGATGGCGTTGGTGGTGCAGGAAGCGGCGGACACGATCTTGTCGTCAGCGGTGATTTCGTTGTGGTTGATACCGTGAACGATGTTCTTCAGCTTGCCTTTGCCTGGCGCGGTCAGAACAACGCGATCGATACCCGGGCAGGCCAGGTGCTGGCCCAGACCGTCGGCGTCACGCCATACACCGGTGTTGTCCACCAGCAGAGCGTCCTTGATGCCGTACTGGGTGTAGTCCACCTCGGTCGGGTTCTTCGCGTAGATGACCTGGATCAGGTTACCGTTGGCGGTGATGGTGTTGTTTTCTTCGTCGATGGTGATGGTGCCGTTGAACGAACCGTGCACCGAGTCGCGACGCAGCAGGCTGGCGCGCTTGGTCAGGTCGTTTTCGGCGCCCTTGCGCACCACGATGGCGCGCAGACGCAGGCCGTCGCCACCACCGGTTTTCTCGATCAGGATGCGCGCCAGCAGACGGCCGATACGACCGAAGCCGTACAGGACTACGTCAGTGCCTTTGCGGGCCGAAGCATTTTGCTGGCCAACCACATCAGCCATTTCTTCGCGAACGAACTGCTCGGCGCTGCGGCCATTGCCTTCGTTACGGAATTTGAACGCCAACTTGCCCAGGTCTACCGATGCCGCGCCGAGCTTGAGCTCGCTCATGGCTTTAAGCAGAGGGAATGTTTCGTGGACGGAGAGTTCGCTATCGTCGGAGGAACGGTGGCGAGCAAAGCGGTGAGCTTTGAGAATCGCGATGACAGACTGGTTGATCAGGCTGCGGCCATAGATCGAGCTCACCACGTTGTTATTGCGGTAGAGCTGACCGATAAGCGGAATCATCGCTTCTGCGAGTGCTTCACGGTCGATCCATTCACCAAGACACTGGTCGGGCTTCTGAGTCACGGGAACCTTCCACATGTAGGGGCAGAAAAAAGGGGCTACATTATGCCGCCCAGTTCCTGTCGTAGCAATGCGCGCCTGTCGTGCGGAACGTAACAAAAAGCCCTTGCAAAAAAACACCACTGTGCTGGAGACCAGTAAAACCGCGGCTTCCAGCAGCGTCAATTTTTTGGACATCACACCAGCCTGTCTGTAACCCTCCGTAACACCAGCCACAATCGGCACTACATTTCAGGTCAAGAAGCGCATTTTGTTGTCATAGCCACTACATTTGCCCCAACCAGCGTATTAGACGCATCAGCCACTGACAGTGGCTGCCCGGGGCCGTTACAATTACCGACTTTGTCGCAACGCTTGGAGCTTGACCGTCCGTGCCCGTCCTGCGTCTACCGCTACTCCCTGCCGCCGCCGGCAAACAGCATTGGGGCAACTTGCCCGGTGCCGCCCTGAGCCTGGCCATCGCCGAAGCCGCCAGCGCTGCCAAGCGCTTCACCCTCCTGCTGACTGCCGACAGCCAAAGCGCTGACCGGCTGGAACAGGAGCTGAGCTTCTTCGCCCCGGATCTGCCGGTGCTGCATTTTCCTGACTGGGAAACCCTGCCCTACGACCTGTTCTCGCCGCACCAGGACATCATTTCCCAGCGCATCGCCAGCCTCTATCGGCTGCCGGAGCTGGAACATGGCGTGCTGGTGGTGCCGATCACCACTGCCCTGCACCGCCTGGCGCCCACCCAGTTCCTGCTGGGCAGCAGCCTGGTGCTGGACGTCGGCCAGAAGCTCGATGTGGAACAGATGCGCACCCGCCTGGAAGCCAGTGGTTACCGCTACGTGGACACCGTCTACGAACACGGCGAATTCACCGTGCGCGGCGCACTGATCGATCTGTTTCCCATGGGCAGCAAGCTGCCCTATCGCATCGACCTGTTCGACGACGAAATCGAGACCCTGCGCACCTTCGATCCGGAGAACCAGCGCTCCATCGACAAGGTCGACTCGGTGCGCCTGCTGCCGGCCAAGGAGTTCCCGCTGCAGAAAGAAGCGGTGACCCGCTTCAAGGCGCGCTTTCGCGAACGCTTCGATGTGGACTTCCGCCGCTGCCCGATCTTCCAGGACCTGAGCAGCGGGATTACCCCGGCCGGTATCGAGTACTACCTGCCGCTGTTCTTCGAAGAGACCTCGACCCTGTTCGACTACCTGCCCCAGGACACCCAGGTGTTTTCCCTGCCGGGCATCGAACAGGCCGCGGAAAACTTCTGGAACGATGTACGCAACCGCTATGAAGAGCGCCGCGTCGACCCTTCGCGCCCGCTCCTGCCCCCGGCCGAACTGTTCCTGCCAGTGGAAGACTGCTTCGCCCGGCTGAAGAACTGGCCGCGAGTGGTGGCCAGCCAGCAGGACATCGAAACCGGTGTCGGCCGCGAACGCTTCCCGGCCCACGAGCTGCCGAACCTGGCCATCGAAGCCAAGGCCAACCAGCCGCTGGCAGCACTTTCGGGCTTTCTCGACGAGTTCCCCGGGCGAGTGCTGTTCACCGCCGAATCCGCCGGCCGCCGGGAAGTGCTGCTGGAGCTGCTGGAGCGCCTCAAGCTGCGGCCCAAGACCGTCGACAGCTGGCCGGACTTCGTCGCCAGCAAGGAACGCCTGGCAATCACCATCGCCCCGTTGGACGAAGGCCTGGTGCTGGACGATCCGGCCCTGGCCCTGGTGGCCGAAAGCCCATTGTTCGGCCAGCGAGTAATGCAGCGTCGGCGCCGGGAAAAGCGCGCCGATGCCAACAACGACGCGGTGATCAAGAACCTCACCGAGCTGCGTGAAGGTGCTCCGGTGGTGCATATCGACCATGGCGTCGGTCGCTACCTGGGCCTGGCGACCCTGGAAATCGACAATCAGGTCGCCGAATTTCTCACTCTGGAATACGCCGAGGGCGCCAAGCTCTATGTGCCCGTGGCCAACCTGCACCTGATCGCCCGCTACACCGGCAGCGACGACGCCCTCGCGCCCCTGCATCGCCTGGGCTCGGAAGCCTGGCAGAAGGCCAAGCGCAAGGCTGCCGAACAGGTACGCGATGTGGCTGCCGAACTGCTGGACATCTATGCCCGTCGCGCCGCCCGCGAAGGCTATGCCTTTGCCGACCCGAAGGCCGACTACGCCACCTTCAGTGCCGGCTTCCCCTTCGAGGAAACCCCGGACCAGCAGAGCACCATCGAAGCGGTGCGCGAGGACATGCTGTCGGGCAAGCCCATGGACCGCCTGGTATGCGGCGACGTGGGCTTCGGCAAGACCGAAGTGGCCATGCGCGCGGCCTTCATCGCGGTCCACGGCGGCAAGCAAGTGGCGATCCTGGTGCCCACCACCCTGCTCGCCCAGCAGCACTACAACAGCTTCCGCGACCGCTTCGCCGACTGGCCGGTGACCGTGGAAGTGATGAGCCGCTTCAAGTCCACCAAGGAAGTGAATGCTGCGGTGGCGGACCTCGCCGAAGGCAAGATCGATATCGTCATCGGCACCCACAAGCTGTTGCAGGACGATGTGAAGATCAAGAACCTGGGGCTGGTGATCATCGACGAAGAACACCGTTTCGGGGTGCGCCAGAAAGAGCAGCTCAAGGCGCTGCGCAGCGAAGTCGACATCCTGACCCTGACCGCCACGCCGATCCCGCGGACCCTGAACATGGCCGTCTCGGGCATGCGCGATCTGTCGATCATCGCCACCCCGCCGGCCCGGCGCCTGTCGGTGCGCACCTTCGTCATGGAGCAGAACAAGAGCACGGTCAAAGAGGCCCTGCTGCGCGAACTGCTGCGTGGCGGCCAGGTGTACTACCTGCACAACGACGTGAAGACCATCGAGAAATGCGCCGCCGACCTGGCCGAACTGGTGCCCGAGGCGCGGATCGGCATCGGCCACGGGCAGATGCGCGAACGCGAACTCGAACAGGTGATGAGCGACTTCTATCACAAGCGCTTCAACGTGCTGATCGCCTCGACCATCATCGAGACCGGCATCGACGTGCCCAGCGCCAACACCATCATCATCGAGCGCGCCGACAAGTTCGGCCTGGCCCAGTTGCACCAGTTGCGCGGTCGGGTCGGGCGCAGCCACCACCAGGCCTACGCATACCTCTTGACGCCACCGCGCCAGCAGATCACCCCGGACGCGGAAAAACGCCTGGAGGCCATCGCCAACACCCAGGACCTGGGAGCCGGCTTCGTCCTGGCCACCAACGACCTGGAGATCCGTGGCGCTGGCGAACTGCTGGGCGACGGCCAGAGCGGGCAGATCCAGGCCGTGGGCTTCACCCTCTACATGGAAATGCTCGAACGCGCGGTGAAGGCCATCCGCAAGGGCGAACAACCGAACCTCGACCAGCCACTGGGTGGCGGCCCGGAAATCAACCTGCGCTTGCCGGCACTGATTCCCGAGGACTACCTGCCGGACGTGCACGCGCGCCTGATCCTCTACAAGCGCATCGCTTCCGCCACCGACGAGGACGGCCTGAAGGACCTGCAAGTGGAGATGATCGACCGCTTCGGCCTGCTGCCGGAGCCGACCAAGAACCTGATCCGCCTGACGCTGCTCAAACTCCAGGCCGAGCAACTGGGGATCAAGAAGGTCGACGGCGGCCCACAAGGCGGCCGCATCGAGTTCGCCGCAGATACACCGGTAGACCCACTGGCCTTGATCAAACTGATCCAGGGCCAGCCCAAACGCTACAAATTCGAAGGCGCAACCCTGTTCAAGTTCATGGTGCCGATGGAGCGCCCGGAAGAGCGCTTTAATACATTGGAGGCACTGTTTGAGCGCCTCACCCCGAAATCTGCTTGAAGGACGCCCCATGCGCCTGTTCCGCTCCCTGACCCTGCTCGTGGCCCTGGTCGCGCCAACGGCCTTTGCCGATGACCTGTACCAGGTGGAAATGATCCTCGTACGGCAGAACGCCGAGCCGCTGATCGTCAGCCGTGCAGCCCCCGAAGACTGGGCCGCCGGCGCTCAACGGCTGAGCCCGGACAGCCTGCGTACCCCAGCCCTGGGCAGCATCGTGGAAAAGCTCGGCGCCAGCGGCAGCTACAGCGTGCTGTTGCACAAGGCCTGGCAACAGACCCTGGGGGAAACCCCGGTAAAGGTTGCCCTCAGCGATGGCCCGGAACAGTTCGGCCAGTTCCCCATCGAAGGCACCCTGAGCCTGAAGCTAGGGCGCTTCACCGATGTGGACGCGGACTTCTGGGTCAACCAGATCGACAGCAACGGCCTGGTCACCAGCAGCGAGCGCCTGAAACAGCAGAGCCATACCAAGAATGGCCAGCTCAACTACCTGGACAACGGCCACCTGGCGCTACTGATCAAGATCACCTCGCTGACCGCACCGGCACCGCGCCCCGCTCCAACTGAAATTCCGGACTGATCGAAGTCCCTATGACCCCGCCCCTGACCAAACCCCTGGCCCCCTCCTGGGTCAACCGCTTCAAGGAACAAGCCTTGGAGCGTGGCCGGCGCTACGCCCTGGAAAAACGCGTGCGCATCGCCACGGCCGGAGACAGCGCTATCACCGCCAGTTGCGAAGGCTCCGGTGGCACTATGTACCGGCAGACCATCACCCTGCGCGAATCGAGCAAGGGCAACCTGCTGCTGATCGACGCCCACTGCACCTGCCCAGTACGCAGCAACTGCAAGCACATCGCTGCGGTGCTGCTACAAGTGGAGGAAACCCTGGCCTACCCGGCGGCGGCCCAGGACGCCGAATTGCTGGAAAAGCTCTCCGCAGTCCTCGACAGCCGTCGCCCCGCCGCCCTGCCCCAGGTACTGCTGGAGGACGTGCACCCGGTGCCGCGGCTGTGGCTGGCAAGCATCGAGTTCAGCGCCTTCGAACCGCGCAACGGCAAGATGCAGCGCTACATCCAGCACCGCGCCGCACTGTCGTTCAACTACAGGGGCGAATACGCCAGCGGGCAGAAGAACACCGATGTGATCATCCGCCAGGAACACCAGAGCCTGCGCATCAAGCGCCAGCCCGAGCTGGAACAGGGCTGGCGCGAGCAATTGCGAGGCCTGGGCTTCAAGATCGCCACCCGGCAGAGCAAGGCACTGCCGGAAAGCGCCGGCGAGCTGTTCGAGATGGTCAACGACAGCGCCTGGCTGACCTTCACCCTCAACGAACTGCCCAAGCTGCGCAGCCAGGGCTGGGAGCTGCAGATCGACGAAGGCTTCGGCTTCGACCTGACGGCGGTGGACGACTGGTACGCCAGTGTCGACGAGGCCCCGGGCCGCGACTGGTTCGACCTGGAACTGGGGATCATCGTCAACGGCGAGCGCTTGAGCCTGCTGCCGATTTTGCTCAACCTGATGCGCTCGCACACCGAGATCCTCAATCCGGAGCGCCTGGCCAAGCGCCGCGACGACGAGCTGATCCTGGTGAACATTCCCAATCGGCCCAACTCCCTGCATGGCCCGCTGCAAGTGGCACTGCCCTATGGCCGCCTGAAGCCGGTACTGGCAACCCTGGGCGAGTTCTATCTGCAAGAACCCGGCGATACCACCCTGCGCTTGAGCAGCGCCGACGCCACCCGCCTCAACCCGTTGCAGGTCCTGCCACTGCTATGGGAAGGCGGCGAACACATTCGCACCTTCGCCCAGCGCCTGCGGGACATCCGCGACTACTCGGCGCCGGCGCCCCAGGGCCTGAACGCCACCCTGCGCCCCTATCAGCTCGAAGGCCTGAGCTGGATGCAGTCACTGCGCCAGCTGGAAGTGGGCGGCATCCTGGCCGACGACATGGGCCTGGGCAAGACCCTGCAAACCCTGGCGCACATACTCAGCGAGAAGAACGCCGGGCGCCTGGACCGCCCCTGCATGGTGGTAATGCCCACCAGCCTGATTCCCAACTGGCTAGACGAGGCCGCGCACTTCACCCCGCAGCTCAAGGTACTGGCGCTGTATGGCGCCGGGCGCAAGAAACACTTCGCCCAGCTGGGCGACCATGACTTGCTGCTGACCACCTATGCGCTGCTGCCCAAGGACATCGAACTGCTGGCGGCCCAGCCCCTGCATGTGCTGATCCTCGATGAGGCGCAGTACATCAAGAACCCGTCGAGCAAGGCCGCCCAGGCTGCTCGGGAACTCAATGCCCGGCAGCGCCTGTGCCTGTCCGGCACGCCGCTGGAAAACCATCTGGGGGAGCTCTGGTCGCTGTTCCACTTCCTCTTGCCGGGCTGGCTCGGCGATGCCAAGAGCTTCAACCGTGACTACCGGGTACCGATTGAAAAGCACGCCAGCGAAGTGCGCCTGCAGCACCTCAACGGCCGGATCAAGCCCTTCCTGCTGCGCCGTACCAAGGAGCAAGTGGCCACCGAACTGCCGCCCAAGACCGAGATCATCCACTGGGTCGAGCTCAACGAGGCGCAGCGTGATGTCTACGAAACCATGCGCCTGGCCATGGACAAGAAAGTACGCGACGAAATCACCCGCAAAGGTGTGGCGCGCAGCCAGATCATCATTCTTGAAGCCCTGCTCAAACTGCGCCAGGTGTGTTGCGACCTGCGCCTGGTCAACGACTCGCCACCCACACGGGGCAGCTCCTCAGGCAAGCTCGATAGCCTGATGGAAATGCTTGAAGAACTGTTCGAAGAGGGCCGGCGGATTCTGCTGTTCTCGCAGTTCACCTCGATGCTGAGCCTGATCGAGGCCGAGCTGAAGCGGCGCAACATCGCCTACGCCTTGCTCACCGGCCAGACCCGGGACCGGCGCACTCCGGTACGGGACTTCCAGAGCGGCAAACTGCAGATTTTCCTGATCAGCCTCAAGGCCGGTGGTGTCGGCCTCAACCTGACCGAAGCCGATACGGTGATTCACTACGACCCGTGGTGGAACCCGGCCACCGAGAGCCAGGCTACCGACCGCGCCTATCGCATCGGCCAGGAAAAACCCGTGTTCGTCTACAAGCTGATTGCCCGAGGTACGGTGGAAGAAAAGATCCAGCACCTGCAGCAGGAAAAATCGGACCTGGCGGCAGGCGTGCTTGATGGGCGCAAGGCCGGTGACTGGAAGCTGCAGAGCGACGACATCGAAGCCTTGTTCGCCCCACTGCCGGACAACAAGGGCGGCCGCTGAGACCGGCCAAGTGCGGGGCATCCAGAATTGCCCGGAGCCCCCTTGCGAAGTCGTCAGTCGATCAACTGGGCATCCTTGAGGGCACCCAGCGCCGCCAACCAACGCGGATCCTGCTTGTACTCGATATTGGCGAAGGCCTGGCCACGCATGCGCGCGATGCGTGGCGAAGGCTGCACCTTGAGGCGCTGCACGGCACTCAGGGCCAGCTCGGCGGCAGCACGGTCATTGCATACCAGCCCCATGTCGCAACCGGCGGTCAGCGCCGCTTCGATCCGGCTTGCCGCGTCCCCGACGACATGGGCGCCGGCCATGGACAGGTCATCGCTGAAGATCACCCCGTCAAATTGCAGCTCGCCACGCAGGATGTCCTGCAACCAGTAGCGCGAGAAGCCGGCCGGTTGAGGGTCGACTTGCGGATAGATGACGTGCGCAGGCATCACTGCCGCCAACCGCTTGCTCAGACGAGCAAAGGGCAACAGGTCCTTGGCACGGATTTCATCCAGACTGCGCTCGTCATTGGGGATCGCCACATGAGAGTCGGCCTCGGCCCAGCCGTGCCCGGGAAAGTGCTTGCCGGTAGCGGCCATGCCGGCGCTGTTCATACCGCGGATAAACGCACCGGCGAGCAACGCCGCCTGCTCGGGGTCGCCCTCGAACGCCCGGCTGCCCACCACCGCGCTGCGCTGGTGATCGAGGTCCAGTACCGGGGCGAAGCTCAGGTCCAGCCCCACCGCCAGCACCTCGGTGGCCATGACCCAGCCACACTGCTCGGCCAGGTACTCGGCATTCGGATTGTCGGCCAGGGCACGCATGGCCGGCAGGCGCATAAAGCCCTGGCGCAGACGCTGCACCCGGCCGCCCTCCTGGTCCACGGCCAACAACAGGTCCGGGCGAATCGCGCGAATCGCCGCACACAGCTCCCGCACCTGGCGCGGATGTTCGATATTGCGGGCAAAGATGATCAACCCACCGACCTGCGGCTGGCGCAGGAGTTGGCGATCTTCGGCCGTCAGCCAGGTACCGGCGACGTCCACCATCAAAGAGCCTTGCAGGCCAGCAGTCATAGAAATTCCTTAAGCACTACGATGGCTTCCAGGCAACGCTGATCGAGCCGCATCCGCATGGATGCAGCCGGGCCGAGCAGCATCGGCGCAGGGAAGGCACGGGATATAGAACGAGAATCGGCATGGGCGGCTAGCTTAGCGGATGTAAGCTGTCGCGCCCACCCGTGGGTCAGGCCTTGGCGGCTGCCGGGGCCGATTTGCTGCGCGGCTTGAGCTGGGCGCTGGCCATGGCTTCGTCGGTGACGCCGGTTTCGGCACGCATGCCCGCGGCGAGGAACGGCACCATCAGGCGCATCACCTGCTCGATGGAGGTATTGACCCCGAAATCGGTTTCGGCGATAGCCCGCAGCGCCTTGATCCCGGACATGCTGAACGCCGCAGCACCGAGCATGAAGTGCACGCGCCAGAACAGCTCGATGGGCGGAATACGCGGCGCCGCTTCGTTGACCAGCAGCATGTAGCGGCGGAACACCTTGCCGTACATGTCCTCCAGATAACGCCGCAAATGCCCCTGGCTCTGGCTGAACGCCAGCCCCAGCAGACGCATGAAGATCGACAGGTCGTTACCGCTGCGCGGCTGCACTACCAGGGCCTGCTCGACGAGGATCTCCAGCAGCTCTTCCAGGCTCGGCTTGTTCTCCGGCCTGGACTGGCGGCGCTCAAGCTCACGATCGAGACTGATGCAGAACGGGCCGAGGAAACGCGAGAATACCGCCTGGATCAAGGCCTTCTTGGACCCGAAATGATAGTTGACCGCTGCCAGGTTGACCCCGGCCTTGCTGGTGATCAGCCGCAATGAGGTTTCGGCAAAACCTTTTTCCGCGAACAACTGCTCGGCAGCATCGAGAATGCGTTCAACGGTTTCCGACTGGGCCATGGCTACTCCGCCTGACAAACACTTGTTTGAAACATACGTTTCAGGCGTTGCAATGTCAAGCCTGCCGGCCTCTGCGCAAGCCGTCCGGCGCGCTATTTAATCACACCTGCCGGCCACTGTAGCCAGCCTTCGGCGCAGGATTGCGGCCCCCGGATGACAACCGCTCGGCCGCCACAGGCAAAAGGAGGATTGCCAAGCGACGTTCACTGTATATAATCCCAGTCACTGTATAAAAAGACAGAGCGATCGACATGCTAAAACTGACGCCACGCCAAGCTGAGATTCTGGCTTTTATCAAACGCTGCCTCGAAGACAACGGCTACCCGCCCACCCGTGCGGAAATTGCCCAGGAACTGGGATTCAAATCGCCCAACGCCGCTGAGGAACACCTCAAGGCCCTGGCCCGCAAAGGCGCCATCGAGATGACCCCGGGTGCCTCCCGCGGAATCCGCATTCCCGGCTTCGAAGCCAAGGCCGACGATACCCTGCCGATCATTGGCCGTGTCGCCGCCGGTGCACCGATCCTGGCCCAGCAGCACATCGAAGAGTCCTGCAATATCAACCCGACCTTCTTCCACCCTCGCGCCGATTACCTGCTTCGCGTCCATGGCATGAGCATGAAGGACATCGGCATCTTCGACGGCGACCTGTTGGCGGTACACACCACTCGCGAGGCCCGCAATGGCCAGGTCGTGGTGGCGCGCATCGGTGATGAGGTCACGGTCAAGCGCTTCAAGCGCGAAGGCAGCAAGGTCTGGCTGATTGCCGAGAACCCTGAATTCGCCCCCATCGAAGTCAACCTGAAAGATCAGGATCTGGTGATCGAAGGCTTGAGTGTCGGCGTCATTCGCCGCTAAAGGAGGCTCCATGCAGTTCCCCCACACACCACAGCAAGCACAACTGCCACTGTTCGAGGCGTTCCTGGCCCAGCCATTGGCGCCCGCCCTCAAGGAAGTGGTCGAATCGCCCTGGAACAAAGATCCAGAAGCCTTCAGCGAGCTGTCGTTACGCGGCGCCGCCGGGAACTGCCTGAACCTATTGGCACCTATCCTTCGGGAACTCAGCCAGGACCAGGACGCGCGCTGGCTGACACTGATCGCCCCGCCCTCCAGCCTGACCCAAAGCTGGCTACGGGACGCCGGCCTGAATCGCGAGGGGATCCTGCTACTGCACCCCCGGGGCAATCAGAGCCCGCAACAGCTCGCCTGCGAGGCCCTGCGCCTGGGTCGCAGTCATACCGTAGTCAGCTGGTTGAACCCGTTGAGCGCCAGCGCCCGGCAACAGCTGATCAGCGCCGCACGGACTGGCGATGCGCAGAGCCTGAATATTCGCCTGGGATGAAACACCGGGAAAGCGTGGGATTTACGCTTGAATGACACAAGGCTTCTCCAGGATTGAGAAGCCGGAACAAATGCGACGGATGACAGGAGAAACCCGATAGACGGGCTTAGTGCAGAACCCGCGGGCCATCTTCCTTGTCAATTTCACCTTCAACCAATCGACCGGCCATCTGTACGCCGACGCTCAACATGGCCTTGGCCACTTCCACGTGCTGACCTTGCAGAAAGGCTTTGGCATCCTCGGAGAAATCCAAAGTAACCAGAGAACCCTCGTCCTCAGCTCTGCGCAGCTCGATACGGCCGTCTGGCAACTCGACAATTTCTAGAAAGGACGTTGGCATAAAGGTCTGGTCTCCACGAAAGGGCGGGATTATATCAGTCATCACCCCCGCCCCGCTCAGGATCTTGCAAGGGGGTCGTGCCCCCTCACCAGGAATTACTTCCCGATCCTTGCAATCAACACCTAGCCACACCGACCCCAAGCCCGCGCCAGCCCCCTTCAAAAATTCGGCTTGTATTCAAAACCCGCCGAGGCCTGGCTGTCGGAAAACGGCGTGATCAGCGACTTCTTCAGGGCCAACCGATTGACCAAGGAGCCGGGAAACATCTGAATGGAGTTGTTGAAGTGCTCCACATTCAGGTTGAACAGGGTAATCGCCCCACCGATATTGCCTTCCTGCTCGGCAACCTCACGCATCAGGTTGCTCAACAACTCGACGGACTTGAGGTCGGGGTAGGCCTCAAACGCAAGATTCAAACCGCCCAGCAAAGCCTTGGTGCCCTGGTCTACCGACTTGAGCGCATCACCGTCGGCTGCGGATGGCAAGCTACCAATGGCACTACGCAGCCCAACGATCTTTTCCAGCAACTGGCTTTCGTAGGCCTGGAAGCCAGCCACTTGCGGCTCCAGCATGTCCAGCACCTTGATCCTCTGGCGCTGGTAGGTCAGCACATCCGACCAGGCCCGCAGGGCACGGTTATGCGCACCGACAATCTTGTTGTAGTGCACATAGGCAAGAACGCCCAAGGCAATCGCGATGACCAGCAACAACTCCATACTCTACTGCTCCATTTCATCAGTGACCTTCAGCGGAAGATCGAAATTGTTGTCGTGCAGCTCCGCCAACTCATGCACCAGGGCCAGCACCGGAAACAGGTTAGGCAACGGCAGGCCCTGCTCGATATTGGCGTAGAAGCTCGGCAGATCGTCAAACGTGCCCGGATCCTTGTAGGCCATGACCTCGGCATCATCGAAGCTCAGACATAAATGGCCCTCGCTGGAGAATTCCAGATTCACCTTTTTCAGCCGCCGACGAAGTTCCAGCAAGAAAGCCAGGGTGGTGGGCGTTGCGAACTTCGCGCAAGCCAGCTCACTATCACCGGTGAAATTGAAGCTTCTGTTGAAGTCATCGGAAGTGGTCTCAAAGACTTTGCGCTTCTTGCTCTTGGTATTTGGCAGATCACTGCGCACCATCACCCCTCTGACCCAAGGAAAGTCCACCACCAGGCTGAAGCGATCGAAACTCTCATAGACCCGCTCGCTCTCGCCATCGGATTTGCGTTTGTAGTGGGAGTTCACGTAACGCAGATGGTGGAAGACAAAGGACAACTGATGCCGCGGGCCCTGGTAGGTCCCCCTGGCTGAAGCCTCGATACGGCGGCTGTCATTGCCGCGATCATAGTCGTCGAACTCACTGCTCAGTTGCGCGAAACGCTCATCGGCGGTTCCGCCCGGGTCCCAAAGGCCGTTACTGAGAAATGAACACTTACGGGCTATTTTCTGCGGCAACTCGTCTAACACGGCTTTACGGCCCATCCAGGTATACAAGGTGGCAAAACCCAGGCAGGCCGTCGCAAACCACATCAGCTCCACACCCGCCATGGCCGGGATCGCCGACACAATAGCCAGCATCAACAGCAGCCAGGACTGGGCATGATCGAACTCCAACCCTCCCCTGAAGGACTGGAGCCTGGCGATGACCCTCAATAGATCCTCGTTGCTCTTGGCTCGAGCCACCTCTGCATTGCTAGTGGCCAACAACTTCACCAACTCGGCATCGTGCTTGAGAAACTGCATTACATTTCCTTGATCAAGTTGCCAGCCTCAGGAACATCTGGAACAGCAGCAAGAGCATGGCTGTCATGCAACTGCGCCAACCGATGCACCAGCTCCAGCAGTGAATACAGCTTCGGCAACTCGATACCCGCCTTGATCCGCTCGCGAAAGACCGCCAGGTCACTCAGCGAGCCCGGATCGGCATGGGCAATGATGTCCGCATTATCAAAGCTCAGACAGAGCCGCCCTTGACTGGAAAATTCCAGATTGACCCGGTAAAGGTGGCGTGAAAGCTCCATCAGGAGGTCCAGGGTTGCTGGCCTGGCGAAGTGTTCGCAACAGGCCTGATCATTACCGCGCAGTACAAAGACCTGGTCGAAATCGTCGCGACCGGTCTTGAACGGCTGCCCCGCCAATGACACTTCCAGGGGACTGGAGCGAACCGTAATCTCTGTCACCCACGGGAAATCCAGCACCAGGCTGTAGCGGTTGTACGTGTCGTAGACAGTGCGATAGCTGCCGCCGGCACCACGCTCTTGCCTGGAATTGACGTACTGCAGATGGTGATACTCGAACGCCAAGGACTGGCGAGGCCCCTGGTAGACACCCAGGAGCGAGTCCTGGATATGGCGTCGCTCATTACCCCGCTGGTAATCGCTGAACTCGTTGTTCAGCCTTTTCAGGCGCCAGTCGGCACTGCTGTCGGACTCGCTCAAGCCATGATGAAACATTACGCACTTGCGCACGATGCTTGCCGCCAGATCAGTCAAGGAGCCAGAGGCCCCTTTGCTGACGTAATAGCTAAAGAAACACAGAGCCAGAAACACCCAGAACATCCCGCCCATGCCGTCCATCAGCAGCGCGACAGCCAGGGAGGCAAGCGCCAGGACCAGAAGCGTTATTGCCTGCACATGGTCGAATTCCAGACCGCCGGGGAATATCTCCAGCCTGTCGAGCACTTCCAGCAAGTCAGTATTGGACTGGGCACGAACCACTCGCACCCGGCAATCGTTCAGCAGGCGAAGCAGCGCCTGGTCACGCAAGAAGAACAGCATGAATCTTCCTTGATCAAATAGTCACGCCACCAATCAAGCAGCGCTCAGGATCAACACTCGTTAAGGCCATCCCTGAAACGAATGGCCAGGGCCTTGAGGTTCTGCCGCCAGCTTTCCAGCTCTTCCCGACTCAGTGCCTGCTCGGGCTCCTCTTCATCCAGATTGACCGCAATAATCAGTGGCTGGGTTACGTCGCCCTTGGGCTTGTGCGGCGCCTGTGGCGGCTGAAACAGCTCGCTGTAAGCAGACAGCAGTTGCGCCAGCCAGGTTTGCGGGCTGTGCGCCAATTCCACCAGCTCTGCCAGCTCGGGAATGGCAATGCTTTGCAGCACTTCACGATTGAGAATCTGCTCGACCCGGGCCGCATTGGCCTGCGGCAGCCGATAGAACCCGGCAATTTCATGGCACAGCCCCAGCAAGGCCCCGTACAGGTGGAACAGCACCGATTCGCGCCCCGCCTGGACCTGCGCCTGGGCATTCATGGCCCGCCCTTCCTCAGCGCGTGCCAGGGCTTCGAGCGACAGACCGGCAAAGTAGATTTTCTGATTGGTACGGGTATAGAGCTCGTGGGCCATATGGGCAGCCTCCACTGCGAAAAGAGAACCAGATGCAGACGGCACAGTTTCAGGGATCACTCCAGCTTGCCGCAAGCAAAAGAAAGGCCGCATGCCCCCTTGAAGGAGTCATGCGGCCCTGTTGGTTGCTACACCGAGATGCTAGCCCTCGGCAGGCCAAGCACTTAGCGCTTGTCTTCGACCTTCCATTTACCGCCGTCGTAGAAGGCACGCCAGCCGGTCGGCTTGCCGTCGACTTCGGTCTGCACGTACTGCTCCTTGGTCTTGCGGCTGTAACGCACCACCGCAGGGCGGCCGTCCGGGTCCTTCTGCGGAGCTTCGCAGAGGAAGTGGTACTTGGGATCGATCTCATCCTTGTGCGGGATCAGTTCCAGCACCAACGGCGCACGGGTCTCGCGGTTTTTCGGGAACTGACTGGCCGCCAGGAACAGGCCCGAAGCGCCATCGCGCAGGATGTAGGTGTCGTTGACCTTCTCGCACTTGAGCTCGGGCATCTTCACCGGGTCCATCTTCGGCGGCGCCGCGTCACCGCTTTTCAGCAGCTTGCGAGTGTTCTTGCAGGTCGGGTTGGTGCAACCGAAGAACTTGCCGAAACGGCCGGTCTTGAGCTGCATCTCGCTGCCGCACTTATCACACTCCAGGCTCGGGCCTTCATACCCCTTGATCCGGTAGCTGCCCTCTTCGATCTCGTAGCCGGCGCAATCCGGGTTGTTACCGCAGATGTGCAGCTTGCGCTTTTCGTCCAGCAGGTAGGCATCCATCGCCGTACTGCAGATCGGGCAACGATGCTTGCCGCGCAGCACCAGGGATTCGGACTCGCCCTCGTCATCCGCGGCGATCTCGTCGCCCGGCACCAGGTTGACGGTGGCCTTGCAACGCTCCTTGGGTGGCAGGCTGTAGCCCGAGCAGCCGAGGAACACGCCGGTGGAGGCGGTACGGATCTGCATTGGCCGGCCGCAGGTCTGGCATGGGATATCGGTCATTACCGGCTGGTTGGCGCGCATGCCGCTTTCGGCGCCCTCGGCCACTTCGAGCTTCTTCTTGAAGTCACCGTAGAATTCGTCGAGGACGTTCTTCCAGTCGCGCTCGCCCTGGGCTACGTCATCGAGATTCTCTTCCATGCCGGCGGTGAAGCCGTAGTCCATGAGGTTGGAGAAGCTCTCGGAAAGGCGCTCAGTGACGATGTCGCCCATCTTTTCCGAATAGAAACGACGGTTGTGCAGGGTCACATAGCCGCGATCCTGGATGGTCGAAATGATTGCCGCATAGGTCGAAGGACGACCAATGCCGCGCTTTTCCATTTCCTTCACCAGGCTGGCTTCGGAGTAACGCGCCGGGGGCTTGGTGAAGTGCTGGCTCGGATCGAGCTTGATCAGCTTCAGCACTTCGCCCTGGGCCATTTCCGGCAGCACATCGTCATCGCCCGGCTTGGCCATCTGCGGCATGACCCGGGTGTAACCGTCGAACTTGAGGATGCGGCCCTTGGCACGCAGCTCGAAGTCGCCAGCGGCGACGCTGACGGTGGTGGACAGGTATTGCGCCGGCAGCATCTGGCAGGCGACGAACTGGCGCCAGATCAGCTCGTAGAGGCGCTCAGCGTCACGTTCCATGCCCGACAGCTTGCTTGGGTGGGTGTTCACATCGGACGGACGAATCGCTTCGTGCGCCTCCTGGGCCCCTTCCTTGCTGCTGTAGACATTGGGCGAAGCCGGCAGGTACTTGTTGCCGAACTCGTCTTCGATATAGGTACGCGCCATCGCCACGGCATCGGCCGAGAGGTTGGTGGAGTCGGTACGCATATAGGTGATGTAGCCGGCTTCATACAGACGCTGGGCCATCATCATGGTCTTCTTCACGCCGAAGCCCAGGCGATTGCTCGCAGCCTGCTGCAGGGTGGAGGTGATGAACGGCGCCGATGGCTTGCTGCTGGTGGGCTTGTCTTCACGCTTGGCGACGCTGTAGGCCGAGGCCTTGAGCTTCTCCAGGGCGGCCATGGCCTGTGCTTCGTTGAGCGGCTTGAAGGCTTCACCGTTTTCACGGGCTACTTCAAAACGCACATTCGAGCCCTTGGCAGTGCCCAGGTCAGCGTGTACTTCCCAGTATTCTTCCGGGATGAAGGCACGAATCTCACGCTCGCGCTCCACCACCAGCTTCACGGCTACCGACTGCACGCGACCGGCAGACAGGCCACGGGCGATCTTCGCCCACAGCAGCGGCGAAACCATGTAGCCCACCACGCGGTCGAGGAAGCGTCGCGCCTGCTGGGCATTGACTCGATCAATGTCCAGCTCGCCCGGCTGGGAGAAGGCTTCCTGGATCGCCTTCTTGGTGATTTCGTTGAACACCACGCGCTTGTAGCGGCTGTCATCACCGCCAATGGCTTCCCGCAGGTGCCAGGCAATGGCCTCCCCTTCGCGGTCCAAGTCCGTTGCGAGATAGATGGTGTCGGCATCCTTGGCAAGGCGGCGCAGCTCTTCGATGACCTTTTCCTTGCCAGGGAGGATTTCGTACTTGGCTTTCCAGCCGTGCTCGGGATCGACGCCCATGCGCGACACCAGCTGCTTGCGAGCCTTTTCCTTCGGCGACAGAGCCGGGGCTTCGCCCGCAGCGGCCTTGCCACGCTTGGCGGCTGGCTCCTTGGCGGCACTTGCCGAACCGCTGGTGGGCAGGTCTCGGATATGGCCGATACTCGACTTCACCACGTATTGGTTACCCAAGTACTTGTTGATGGTCTTGGCCTTAGCCGGGGATTCCACAATGACCAGCGATTTGCCCATGGATCAGAAAATTCCTGAATTCGAGAAGTGAAAGGCGGTTGGCGCCTGACGCGGCACCGCTATATATAGTGGCAACAGGGTGAGGTCAAGCGCAGGGTACTGCGCGACCTGTACTCATGCCGGTGAAAAAAGACTGGGTTCGGCCTGCACCAAAGCAAAGCGCGGGACCTGCTCGCCGTCAACTTCGACCGACTCCAGGAACATGCTCAAGGGCCGCACCCAAAAGCCGTAATCCCCATACAGGGCTTGGTAGAACACCACTTCTTCTTCCGTTTCCGAGTGCCGCGCCACGCTGAAAACGCGGTACTGCGGCCCCTTGTAATGCTGATAGAGCCCGGGTTGTAACTGCATGCTCTGGCCCTCGTGCAATTTTTTCAAAATAAAGACAAACAAATCTTCAGAAAAACAAAAACCGGGGCACTGGGCCCCGGCTTCCATCAACCCAACGCTTAAACGCGTTCGAAGACGGTCGAGATACCCTGGCCAAGGCCGATGCACATGGTGGACACCCCGAAGGTGCCGCCATTCTGCTTCATGACGTTGAGCAGGGTCCCGGAGATACGTGCGCCGGAGCAACCGAACGGGTGACCCAGGGCGATCGCGCCGCCGTGCAGGTTAACCTTCTCGTTCATCTTGTCGAGCACTTTCAGATCTTTCAGCACTGGCAGGGCCTGTGCAGCGAAAGCTTCGTTGAGCTCGAAGAAGTCGATATCGTTGATGCCCAGGCCCGCGCGCTTCAGGGCTTTCTGCGTGGCCGGTACTGGACCATAGCCCATGATGGCCGGATCCACACCTGCAACGGCCATCGAACGAATCACCGCCATCGGCTGGATACCCAGGTCCTGGGCACGCTGGGCCGACATCACGATCATGCACGAAGCACCGTCGGTGATCTGCGACGAAGTACCGGCAGTCACGGTACCACCTTTAGGGTTGAACGCCGGCTTCAGGGCCGCCAGGCTCTCCAGGGTGGTCTCGGGACGGATGGTTTCGTCGTAGTCGAACAGTTTCAGGAAACCGTTCTCGTCGTAACCCTGCATCGGGATGATTTCATCCTTGAACTTGCCTTCCACAGTCGCCTTGTGGGCGAGCTGATGGGAGCGCACGCCAAAGGCGTCCTGCTGCTCACGGGTGATGCCGTGCATCTTGCCCAGCATCTCGGCGGTCAGGCCCATCATGCCGGAGGCTTTGGCTGCGTACAGGGACATGTGCGGGTTCGGATCGACACCGTGCATCATGCTCACGTGGCCCATGTGCTCGACGCCGCCGACCACGAACACGTCACCGTTGCCGGTCATGATCGCTTGCGCGGCAGTGTGCAAAGCACTCATGGACGAGCCACACAGGCGGCTGACGGTCTGGCCGGCCGAGGTGTGCGGGATCTGGGTCATCAGCGACGCCATGCGTGCGATGTTCCAGCCCTGCTCCAGGGTCTGGTTGACGCAGCCCCAGATCACATCCTCGACTTCCGCCGGGTCGACCTTGGCGTTGCGTTCCAGCAGTTTGCTGATCAGGTGCGCCGACATGTCTTCGGCGCGGGTGTTGCGGTGCATGCCGCCCTTGGAGCGGCCCATCGGAGTACGACCGAAGTCGACAATCACGACGTCTCTAGGATTCAAGCTCATATGTTCACTCTCGCTCTAGTGTGGGCGCTTAACCGAAGAAGCTCTGGCCGTTCTTGGCCATTTCACGCAGCTTCGCGGTCGGGTGGTACAGCGCGCCCAGATCGGCGTACTGGTCGGCCAGGGCAACGAACTCGGCAACACCGATGGAATCGATGTAGCGCAGCGCACCGCCACGGAATGGAGGGAAACCAATGCCGTAGACCAGGCCCATGTCAGCTTCGGCAGCGGTTTCAACGATGCCGTCTTCCAGGCAACGAACGGTTTCCAGGCACAACGGGATCATCATCCAGTTGATGATGTCTTCGTCGGTGACTTCACGCTGCTCGTAAACAATCGGCTTGAGCACTTCCAGCACCGACGGATCGGCCACCTTCTTCTGCTTGCCCTTCTTGTCGGTTTCGTAGGCGTAGAAGCCCTTGCCATTCTTCTGGCCCAGGCGCTTGGCTTCGTAGAGCACGTCCACGGCCGAGCGGCGATCGTCCTTCATGCGATCCGGGAAGCCTTCGGCCATGACATCGCGACCGTGGTGGCCGGTGTCGATGCCAACCACGTCCATCAGGTACGCCGGGCCCATTGGCCAGCCGAATTTCTCCATGATCTTGTCGATGCGCACGAAGTCCACACCGGCGCTGACCAGCTTGGCGAAACCGCCGAAGTACGGGAACAGCACGCGGTTGACCAAAAAGCCCGGGCAGTCATTGACCACGATCGGGTTCTTGCCCATTTTCTTGGCGTAGGCAACGGTGGTGGCAACGGCCAGCTCGCTGGACTTCTCGCCACGGATCACTTCCACCAGCGGCATCATGTGCACCGGGTTGAAGAAGTGCATGCCGACGAAGTTTTCCGGACGCTTGAGGGCCTTGGCCAGCAGGCTGATGGAAATGGTCGAGGTGTTGGACGCCAGGATGGTGTCCTCCTTGACCTGGCCTTCCACTTCAGCCAGCACGATCTGCTTGACCTTGGGGTTCTCGACCACGGCTTCAACCACCAGGTCGACGTTGCCGAAGTCACCGTAGGACAGGGTCGGACGAATGCCGTTGAGCACTTCAGCCATCTTCGCGGCGGTCATGCGGCCTTTGTCAACGCGGCCCACCAGCAGTTTCGCGGCTTCCGCCAGACCCTGCTCGATGCCGTGTTCGTTGATGTCCTTCATCAGGATCGGCGTGCCTTTGGAGGCCGACTGGTAGGCGATGCCGCCACCCATGATACCGGCGCCGAGTACGGCGGCCTGCTTCACGTCCTTGGCGATTTCGTCGTAGGCCTTGGCCTTTTTCTTCAGTTCCTGATCGTTCAGGAACAGGCCGATCAGGCTTTGCGCAGCAGAGGTCTTGGCCAGTTTGACGAAGCCGGCGGCCTCTACTTCCAAGGCTTTGTCGCGGCCAAAGTTGGCGGCTTTCTGAATGGTCTTGATCGCTTCGACCGGTGCCGGGTAGTTCGGGCCAGCCTGGCCGGCCACGAAACCTTTGGCGGTTTCGAAAGCCATCATCTGCTCAATGGCGTTGAGCTTGAGCTTTTCCAGCTTAGGCTGGCGCTTGGCCTTGTAGTCGAACTCGCCGGAAATGGCGCGCTTGACCAGGGCCAGAGCGGCGTCCTTGAGTTTGTCGGGAGCAACCACGGCGTCGACGGCACCGACTTTCAGCGCGTCTTCAGCACGGTTTTCCTTGCCGGCGGCAATCCACTCGATGGCGTTGTCGGCACCGATCAGACGCGGCAGGCGCACGGTACCGCCGAAGCCCGGGTAGATGCCCAGCTTGACTTCCGGCAGGCCGATCTTGGCACTGGCAGCCATGACGCGGTAGTCCGCCGCCAGGCACATTTCCAGGCCGCCGCCCAGGGCGATGCCGTTGATCGCGGCAACGGTTGGCACGTTGAGGTCTTCGAAATCGCTGAAGATCTTGTTGGCTTCGAGGTTGCCTGCCACCAGCTCGGCATCCGGCAGCTTGAAGTTGTCGACAAACTCGGTGATGTCGGCGCCGACGATGAACACGTCCTTGCCGCTGCTGACGATCACGCCCTTGATCGAAGCATCTGCCTTGATGGTGTCAACAGCCTGACGCAATTCGTTCAGGGTTAGACGGTTGAACTTGTTGACGGACTCACCCTTGAGGTCGAAATTCAATTCGACGATGCCACTTTCAAGAGCCTTAACCGTGATGGCTTTACCTTCGTAAATCATCAACTGATCTCCACGATATGGAAGCTGAACAGTACACGTCGGACGCTGACTTCTGGCATGGCACTAACGTCACCGTCGATGCTAACGCCAATCCGCCAGGCACACCCGCCAACGCGATAGTCGGGATTCTGTATAGAGCCGCCTGCGATGCAAACGCTCATTTCATACGCCCGTTTGATTTGGGTACGCCACATTCAGGGAAAATCCAGCAATTGTCAATCGTCCAAAATGCTGTTTGAAACGCGACTTTGCGGTCACTCCATTGCTCCCTGGACGATCAACACGCCCCTGCATTCATAACCATTCATAGGATCTATATTTAGAAAATGCGCCCTAAATCTCCCACTGAATGGGAGAAAGAGCGACTACGCTGGGAAAATATCTGAAGAAGCCGCACAGTTTGTGCGACAGGGGCACCGCCCCATTCTGCAAGAGGCCACCCCGGGTGGCAGCCACGAGATTACCGGCCTGCCTGGCCATCCCCGCCCGATGCTGATATCGGGCTTTTTATTGCCGGCTGCCCGCGATTGCCGCGCGCCCCCCCCCCCCCTGGATGACTCAGGCCAACGCCTTGAGCACCGAGGCAATATCCTGCAAAACACTGACCTCGCCGCGCTCGTTCCAGTACAGGGCAATCATCTGCTTGTCCGCCTCGACCTTGAACACCCCTGCCGGCAAGGCCTGGAAGTGCTTGAGCAGTGGCTCATCGACACAGGGCTCGCGCCACTGGTTGACCCAGTTGCCCGGCGCGATCTGCCAATAACTCCAACACACAGGCTGCCCGCTGCGCCGTGGCCGGTGATACTGCGGGCAAGGGTTGGGCGGCTCCTGGCCCAGCCAGTGCGGCCACTCCTGAGGGGCCAGTTGCATGGCCAGGCCCATGCGTCGCGCCTCCATGCGCAAGGCGATCAACCCGCTCTGGCGACGAGAAGGTCGCAACCACGCCAGCGGACTGAGAACTACCGCAAGGATTGACACCACTATCCAGACCGTCATATCTGTACTCTCGATTTTTGATGAGCGGGACCTGGGTCAAACCAACCCGCTTGAAACCAGCCATACTTGAAGCTATTGCAACCCTCAGGAGGAGCACCTCATGCCCTACCACCATATTCTGGTCGCCGTAGATCTAACCGAAGAGTGCGATCCTGTTATCCACCGTGCTCGCGAACTGTCGGTGAGCAATGGAGCCAAGCTGTCCCTGGTGCACATTGTCGAACCCATGGCCATGGCCTTCGGGGGCGACGTCCCCATGGATCTTTCGCAATTGCAGCAGCAACAGTTCGACCAGGCCCGGGAGCGTCTTGATCGGCTGATCAACAAGTACCCGGAGCTGACCAAGGAATACAGCCACCTGACCTACGGCCAGCCGCGCCAGGAAATCCATCACCTGGCCAAGGAACAGGAATGCGACCTGATCGTGGTCGGCAGCCACGGCCGACATGGCCTGGCCCTGCTACTGGGCTCCACCGCCAATGACGTCCTGCACGGCGCGCCTTGCGACGTGCTGGCCGTGCACCTGGTCAAACGCTGAACCCGCCCCGAGGGTTGCCGGCTCCCAAAAGCTGGCAAGCGCACTGAAAAAAAGCCCGACTCTGCAGTCGGGCTTTTTTATCAGCAACCAGTCACTCAGGCATCCAGTTCGGCCCAGCGCTCGACCATCTGCTCCAGTTCGGCATTCAACTGCTCAAGGCGGGCAATTACCGCTGCAGTTTCCGCCGCCGGGCGCTGATAGAAACCAGCGTCAGCCATTTCCGCCTCGACCCCGGCGATCTGCTGCTCCATGGCATCGATCTGCCCCGGCAAAGCCTCAAGCTCGCGCTGCAATTTGTAGCTGAGCTTCTTTTTCGCCGCCGGCGCTTCCTGGGCAGGAGCCGGAGCCGCCTGTACCGGTGCCACCACTGCAGAATTCAGCTCGGCCTTGCCGGACTTGTTCTCGGTCACCCCCAGCAACCGCGGCGAACCGCCCTGGCGCAACCAGTCCTGGTAGCCGCCGACGTACTCGCGCACCTTGCCTTCGCCTTCGAAGACCAGGGTGCTGGTCACCACGTTGTCGAGGAATGCCCGGTCGTGGCTGACCATCAGCACAGTGCCCTGGAAGGTCAGCAGCACCTCCTCCAGCAGTTCGAGGGTTTCTACATCCAGGTCGTTGGTCGGTTCATCGAGCACCAGCAGGTTGGCCGGTTTACTGAACAGCTTGGCCAGCAGCAACCGCGCACGCTCGCCGCCAGACAACGCCTTGACCGGCGTGCGAGCACGCTGCGGGCTGAACAGGAAGTCGCCGAGATAGCTCAGCACGTGGCGGCTCTGGCCATCGATCTCGATGAAGTCGCGACCTTCGGCGACGTTGTCGATCACGGTCTTTTCCAGATCCAGCTGATGGCGCAACTGGTCGAAGTAGGCCACGTCGATACGCGTACCCTCTTCCACCTTACCGCTGCTGGGCACCAGGCCACCGAGCATCAGCTTGAGCAGCGTGGTCTTGCCGGTACCGTTGGCGCCCAAGAGGCCGATGCGGTCGCCGCGCTGCAGGACCATGGAGAAGTCCTTGACCAGGAACGGACCGTCCGGGTGAGCGAAGCTGACGTTCTCCAGCACCATCACCTGCTTGCCGGACTTGTCTGCGGTTTCCAGCTGGATATTGGCCTTGCCGGTACGCTCGCGACGTTCGCTGCGCTCGACACGCAGCGCCTTGAGGGCGCGCACGCGGCCTTCGTTGCGGGTGCGCCGGGCCTTGATGCCCTGGCGAATCCAGACTTCCTCCTGGGCCAGGCGCTTGTCGAACAGCGCGTTGGCGGTTTCTTCCGCCGCCAGCATGGCTTCCTTGTGCACCAGGAAGCTGGCGTAGTCGCCGTTCCAGTCGATCAGGCCGCCGCGGTCCAGTTCGAGGATGCGGGTAGCCAGGTTCTGCAGGAAGGAACGGTCGTGGGTAATAAAGAGGACCGCCCCCTGGAAATCCTTCAGCGCCTCTTCCAGCCAGGCGATGGCACCGATGTCCAGGTGGTTGGTGGGCTCGTCGAGCAGCAGCAGGTCCGGCTCGGACACCAGGGCCTGGGCCAGCAGCACGCGACGACGCCAGCCGCCGGACAACTCGGCGAGGGTCTTGTCGGCCGGCAGTTGCAGGCGGCTCAGGGTGCTGTCCACCAATTGTTGCAGGCGCCAGCCGTCACGGGCTTCGAGGTCGTGCTGGACGTGCATCAGTTTTTCCAGATCGGCGTCGGTGACGATGTTCTGGCTCAGGTGGTGGTACTGGGCCAGCAACTCGCCGACACCGTCCAGGCCCTGGGCGACCACGTCGAACACGGTCCGCTCGTCGGCCACCGGCAATTCCTGGGGCAACTCGCCGATCTTCAGACCGGGTGCGCGCCATACGGAGCCGTCGTCGGGCTTCTGATCGCCCTTGACCAGCTTCATCATGCTGGATTTGCCAGTACCGTTACGGCCGATGATGCACACCCGCTCACCACGGGCGATCTGCCAGGACACCTTGTCCAACAACGGCATGGCGCCGAAAGCAAGGGACACATCGCTGAATTTGAGCAGGGTCATGTTCTTCTCCAAAAACCGGGCGCGCATTCTACCTGAGTTGAGCCCGTAGAAGGCCGGGTATTTCGCCCACGAGGGCGCTCGCGGCACATTTGTTGCCAACTGATGCCAGCAGGCCGGCAAAGCTTTCACCGGTTGCTGGCAAAAGGCTAAGCTAGTGAGCAATCAGTGTTGGCCCTGTCGGCACTTGTCATGATTTCTCTGCCCGGATGTCTCATGCGCAGTCGCCTTTTCAGTGTTTTATCTTGCCTGCTTCTTTCCACCACAGCCGTCCACTGCGCCCAGGCGGCAGACCTGACTCTACAGCGCCAGTATTACGATGAAGCCAAGCGCGCCCTGGCCAAAGGCGATTCCGGCCCCTATTTCCGTTATGCCGATGCGCTGCGCGACTATCCGCTGGAGCCCTACCTGGCCTACGACGAGCTCACCGCCCGGCTGAAATCCGCCAGCAATCCCGAGATCGAGAAGTTCCTCGCCGAACATGGCGACCTGCCCCAGGCCAACTGGATGAAACTGCGCTGGTTGCGCTGGCTGGCCGAACGCGGCGACTGGGCGACCTTCACCAAGTACTACGATCCGAAACTCAACTTCACCGAACTGGACTGCCTCAATGGCCAGTACCAGCTGGGGCACAACCTCAAGGCCGAAGGCTACGCCGCCACCGAGAAGCTCTGGCTGACCGGCAAATCCCAACCTGCTGCCTGCGACGCGTTGTTCGCCCAGTGGGCCGCCGAAGGCCAGTTGACCGAACAGAAGCGCTGGCAGCGAGCCAAACTGGCCGCCGAGGCCCGCAACTACCCCTGGCCAACAGCCTGGTAAAGAGCATGACCACCCTGGCGCCCCAGGGCCGCCTGCTGGTGGACGTGGCGCAAAAACCCGAACTGCTGAGCCAGCCCTCGCGCTTCCAGCCTGCCGATGAAGCCATGTCCGACGTGGTTGGCCTCGGCCTGCGCCGCCTGGCGCGCCAGGATCCGGACAAGGCCATGGCCCTGCTGGATGGCTATGCCAGCAGCATGCACTTTTCCCGTGACGAAAAAGTGGCCATCGCCCGCGAGATCGGCCTGACCCTGGCACGGCGCTTCGACAGCCGCGCCCTGGACGTGATGACCAAGTACGATCCCGAGCTGCGGGACAACACCGTCTCCGAATGGCGCCTGCGCCTGCTGCTGCGCCTGGCGCGCTGGGAAGACGCCTACCAGCTGACCCGCAAGCTGCCCCAGGACCTGGCCACCACCAACCGCTGGCGCTACTGGCAGGCCCGTAGCCTGGAACTGGCCGAACCGAAGAACCCTCAGGCCCAGGTATTGTTCAAGGGCCTGGCCCGGGAGCGGGATTTCTACGGTTTCCTTGCCGCCGATCACGCCAAGGCGCCCTACCAGCTCAACAACCAGCCGCTGATGCTCAGCCAAGCCGTGATCAACAAGGTACGCAACACCCCGGGTGTACGCCGCGCCCTGGAGCTGCATGCCCGCGGGCAGATCGTCGACGGCCGCCGCGAGTGGTACCACGTCAGCCGGCATTTCAACCGCGACGAAATGGTTGCCCAGGCCAAGCTGGCCTACGACCTGAAATGGTACTTCCCGGCCATTCGCACCATCAGCCAGGCTCAGTACTGGGATGACCTGGACATCCGCTTCCCCATGGCCCACCGCGACACCCTAGTGCGCGAAGCCAAGGTTCGCGGCCTGCATTCCAGCTGGGTGTTCGCCATTACCCGCCAGGAAAGCGCCTTCATGGACGACGCCCGTTCCGGCGTCGGCGCCAGCGGCCTGATGCAACTGATGCCCGGCACCGCCAAGGAAACCGCGCGCAAGTTCAGCATTCCCCTGGCCTCGCCCCAGCAAGTGCTGGACCCGGACAAGAACATCCAGTTGGGCGCCGCCTACCTGAGCCAGGTCCACAGCCAGTTCAACGGCAACCGGGTACTGGCTTCCGCCGCCTACAACGCCGGCCCCGGGCGGGTGCGCCAGTGGCTCAAGGGGGCCGACCACCTGAGTTTCGATGTCTGGGTGGAAAGCATTCCTTTCGACGAAACCCGCCAGTACGTGCAGAACGTACTGTCCTACTCGGTGATCTACGGCCAGAAGCTCAATTCGCCGCAGCCCCTGGTGGACTGGCACGAGCGCTACTTCGACGATCAGTAAGCACCGACCCACAACAAAAAATGCCCGCAGCAATGCGGGCATTTTTGTATCTCCCCCCCCCCAATACCTGTAGCCGCTGCCGAGCCTGCGACCGGGCGCGAAGTGGCCGTAAAGCGCTCGCTACGTTGGCGAGGACTACGTGCTCGTGCGCAGCCTCGCAGGCTCGGCAACGACTACAGGGCTCAGGGGTGCGTGGGCTCAGCCATCGCTGAATTGCAGGGCCGCCAGGCGCGCATACAAGGGGTTGCTGGCAATCAGTTGCTGGTGGGTACCCACCGCGACCAGCCTGCCCTGGTCCATGACCGCGATCCGGTCGGCATTCTTCACCGTGGCCAGGCGATGGGCGATCACCAGGGTGGTGCGGTTCTTCATCAGGCTGGGCAAGGCCTGCTGGATCAGGTGCTCGCTTTGCGCGTCGAGGGCGCTGGTGGCTTCGTCCAGTAGCAAGATCGGCGCGTCCACCAGCAAGGCCCGAGCTATCGCCAGGCGCTGGCGCTGGCCGCCCGAAAGGCCAAGCCCGGCATCCCCCAGGTGGGTCTGGTAACCCTCGGGCATCTGTTCGATGAACTCATGGGCATAGGCGATCTTCGCCGCTTCCTGGACCTGGGCCAGGGTCGCCTCGGGATTGCCGTAGCGAATGTTCTCCTCGATGCTGCCGTAGAACAGCGCCGGGCTTTGCGAAACCAGGGCGAAGCAGCGACGCAAGTCCAGCGGGTCGAGCTGGGTCAGGGCCACGCCATCCAGCAGGATCCTTCCCTGCTGCGGGTCATAGAAGCGCAGCAACAGATCATAAAGGGTGGATTTACCAGCCCCGGAAGGCCCCACCAACGCCAGAGTCTCTCCGGCCCGGATGCTCAGGCTCAAACCATCGATCGCGAAGCGGTCGGGCCGCGACGGATAGGAAAACCGCAGCCCGTCCAGCTCCAGATCACCCCGCACCCGCGCCGGCAGGCTTACCAGCCCGTCGGCGGGCGGCTGGATGATATTGTCCGCCCGCAACAATTCGGCAATCCGCTCCGCCGCGCCGGCCGCGCGCTGCAACTCGCCGATCACTTCGCTCAGGGTGCCGAAGGCACTGCCGACGATCAGGCTGTAGAAGACGAATGCCGCCAGCTCGCCGCCGGAGATGCGCCCGGCAATCACGTCCATGCCACCGACCCAGAGCATCACCCCCACCGCCCCCAGCACCAGGACGATCACCAGGGTGATCAGCCAGGCACGCTGGACAATCCGCTTGCGCGCCGTGTCGAACGCCTGCTCCACGGTCACGGCAAACCGCCGTTCATCCTGGGGTTGGTGGTTGTAAGCCTGGACCGTCTTGATCTGGCCGAGGGTTTCCGAGACATAGCTGCCGACATCGGCAATCCGGTCCTGGCTCAGGCGCGACAGGCTGCGCACCCGCCGACCGAAGATCAGGATTGGCGCCAGCACCAGCGGCAAGGCGATGACCACAATGCTGGTGAGCTTCGGGTTGGTGACAAACAGCAGCACGATCCCCCCAGCACCATCAGCGCATTGCGCAAAAACAGCGACAGCGAAGACCCGATCACCGATTGCAGCAAGGTGGTGTCCGCGGTCAAGCGCGACTGGATTTCTGAGCTGCGGTTGTTTTCGTAGAACCCGGGATGCAGGTAGATCAGGTGATTGAACACCTGGCGCCGGATATCCGCCACGCAACGCTCGCCAATCCACGACACCAGGTAAAAGCGCACGAAGGTACCCACCGCCAGCGCCAGCACCAGCAGCAGGAACAGGCCGATGGACTGGTTCAACAGATGGGGCGATTGAGTCATGAAGCCCTGGTCCACCAACAGGCGAATGCCCTGCCCCATGGACAGGGTAATGCCGGCGGTAACTATCAGTGCCAGCAAGGCGCCCAGCGCCTGCCAACGGTAGGGAGCGACAAAGCGGCTGGCCAGATGCAGCGCCCGGCGGTGACGAGAAGAAAGCATGCTGTTCATCCATTGACGCACCGGCGAGCCGTTCGTTGCAGCAACGGCAACGAGATGAATTCGCAGGAACTTTGGTAAATCACAATGAGTCAGGTTGATTATGACCGCTGACACTAGAGCCTAGAGATTATCGGTCTAATCCGTGGCTGGCACTCCCCGGGCATTTCTGTTGGAGTGAAGTCGCCGGGCCAGCCCTCGCGGCGGTCTGTAACAGCTTGGTCACCCGGCCATTCTAGAGTAAGCACACAACCTGATGAGGAGACAGGCCATGTCCTTGCAACACAGCAGCAATGACAAGATTCAAGTGATCCGTACCCAGCCGAACCAGTCTCTGGGGTGTGCCATCATCGACGCCCAGGGTCGCGAAGTACCTATTACTGAAGACATGATCCAGAACGCCTGCCGCGAACTGGAAAAGCGACTGGTCAAGCCTGCTCGGCAAGATTGACACACAGCCTCACGTCCTCTTGACCCGGCCTTGCGGCCGGGTTTTTTATGCGCGGTTTCAGGCTTCCCTGGCACCCAAGGCACGGACGATCCGGCTCAAGGCCGCGGACTCGCCCTGGATGCGCACTTCCAGGCCGTCGATCTCGCGACGCTCCGGATAATGCTTGCGCAGACCATCGAAGGCGCTGCGCTGCTGAGCTACATCATCCGACAGGCTACGGCGAAAATCCGCATCGTCGCGACGCGGGTCATACACGGCACGGCAGATCATCGCCAGGGCCCAGGCCGGGTCCGCATTGGCATTCAGGCTGACCTGAGGCACCCAGGGCGCCGGCAGCAAGGCCGACAGGCTGACCTGCTCGGCCTGCCCGAGGAAACGGCAGTAGGCCTGGTAGATCTGCGCCGTGCCCCGTTGCTTGCCGTCCAGGCTGTAACCGGCGATATGCGGCGTCGCCAGCACGCAGAGGTCCGCCAGGGAAGCATCCACCGTCGGCTCCTCCTCCCAGACATCCAGCACCGCCTGCAAGTCCTCGCGCTGGCGCAGCACCTCAGCCAGGGCCCGGTTATCCACCACCGGGCCACGGGCCGCGTTGATCAGCCAGGTGCCGTGCCTGAGCCGGTTCAGCCGCTGGCGATCCAGCAGGTGCCAGGTGGAGTCTTGCCCGCTCTTGGTCAGGGGCGTGTGCAGGCTGATGACATCGCAACGCTCGAGCAACTGCTCCAGGCTGACATAGTCGCCGCCTTCCGCCGCCTGCCGCTGCGGATCGCAGACCAGCACATTCCAGCCCAGGCCACGCAGCACCTCGATCAGGCGCCCGCCCACTTCACCGGCACCGACCACGCCATAGCAACGCTGCGCCAGGTCCACGCCTTCGATCTCGGCCAGGGTCAGCAGGCTGCCCAGCACATAGTCCACCACGCCCCGGGCGTTGCAGCCCGGGGCGCTGGACCAGGTGATCCCGGCCTGCTGGAAATACTCCAGGTCCAGGTGATCGGTGCCGATGGTGCAGGTGCCGACAAACCGCACCGGGCTGCCTTCCAGCAACTGGCGGTCGACCTGGGTCACCGAGCGCACCAGCAACACATCTGCCTGCTCCACGGTCGCCCGGTCGATGGCGCGCCCGGGGAAACGCCGGATCTCGCCGAAACCGGCAAAGAACTCTTCGATCAGGGGGATATTTTCGTCGGCAACAATCAACATGGCAGGCTCCTCTGGCGGAGCCGCAGTGTAGGCGCAGATGCCAGGCCGGGCTAGCGCGGCATGCGCGCGAACCGGCATTTTCACCACTCCCGGCGCTTACAAATCCACAACACGGGATGTTTTCCTGACTGAGATGTCAACGCGTAGACTGTCGCGTCCTGCGCAACACCACCTATGGACGCTACGCCCCGTGAATTCCGTGACTGACTCCCCTGCCGCCACTGCCACCAGCCGCCCTGCCCGGGTCGGCCGTGAACTGCATGACCTGCTGGTACTGGCCCTGCCCATCATGATTGCCCAGGTGGCCACCACCGCCATGGGCTTTGTCGATGCCGTGATGGCCGGCCGGGTCGGCCCGCGGGATCTGGCAGCCGTCGCCCTGGGCAACTCGATCTGGATTCCGGTGTTCCTGCTGATGACCGGCACCCTGCTGGCCACCACGCCCAAGGTGGCGCAGCGCTTCGGCGCCGGCAACCTGCACGAGATCGGCCCGCTGGTGCGCCAGGCACTGTGGCTCGCCGTGGTGGCCGGGATCTCGGCCCTGCTGATACTGATCAGTGCCGAGCCGGTGCTGCACCTGATGAATGTCGATCCGGAACTGATCAAGCCCTGCATGGGCTACCTGCACGGCATCGCCAGTGGCTTGCCGGCGGTAGCGCTGTACTACGTGCTGCGCTGCCTCAGCGATGGCCTGGGCCGCACGGTGCCGAGCATGGTCATCGGCCTGGGAGGCCTGGCCCTGAACATCCCCATCAACTACATCTTCATCTATGGCCATTTCGGTGTACCGGCCATGGGTGGCGTCGGTTGCGGCTGGGCCACGGCCATCGTGATGTGGGCCATGATGCTGGGCATGGCCGGCTGGATTTTCTGGGCACCGGCCTACCGCAAGATCCAGTTGTTCAGCCGCTTCGACTGGCCGCAAGGGGCGATGATCGGGCGCTTGCTGAGCATCGGCCTGCCCATCGGCATTGCAGTGTTCGCCGAATCGAGCATTTTCGCGGTGATCGCCCTGCTGATCGGCAGCCTTGGGGCCACGGTGGTGGCCGGGCACCAGATCGCCCTCAACGTCAGCGCCCTGATGTTCATGATTCCCTACTCCCTGGCCATGGCGGTGACCGTGCGGGTCGGCCAGGCCCTGGGCCGCCAGCAACCCCGCAATGCGCGCTTCAGCGCCGGCGTCGGCATGGCCACGTCACTGGCCTACGCCTGCCTTTCGGCGAGCCTGATGTTCTTCCTGCGTGAGCCCATCGCCACCATCTACACCACCGACCCGATGGTGATTCAGGTCGCTTCGATGCTGATTGTGTATGCGGCGCTGTTCCAGTTTTCCGATGGCATCCAGGTCACGGCGGCCGGCGCATTGCGCGGCTACCAGGACACTCGGGTGACCATGATCCTGACCCTGTTCGCCTACTGGGGGATTGGCTTGCCGGTGGGCTACGCGCTGGGCCTGACCGACTGGTTCGGCCCGGCGCGGGGCCCGAGCGGCCTGTGGGAAGGCCTGATCGTGGGCTTGAGCTGCGCGGCGCTGATGCTGTCGATCCGCCTGACCCGCAGCGCGCGCAAGCAGATCCGCATCAGCCGCTCGGCGGGTTAATCGAGCTTCTTGCGGATCCAGTAGAGGTAGGTACCTGCCTCTTCCTGCTGCGCTACCAGTTCATGGTCGAGAAACACACAGAACTTGGGAATGTCGCGGCGGGTGGAGGGGTCGGTGGCAATCACCTTCAACAGCCCGCCCGGCGGCAGGTCGCGGATGTGCTGGTGCAGCATCATCACCGGCTCCGGGCAGTTGAGGCCGGTGGCGTCGAGGGTGCCGTCAACCGGCGTATCGATAATCTGGCTCATGAATCACTCCTGAAACTGGCCGGCATTGTCGCGCAATACCGCCATCGGTTCATCTGTTGCTGTCGTTCCACGGCCCCGGTCCTGCCGTAGGAGCTGGCTTGCCAGCGAAGGCATCCTCACACCTTGCACCAGTGTGGGGCCTTTTTCGCCGGTAAGCCGGCCTCTACCAGGAAGCGGGTGGTGTTGCAGGTACTACGCCGATTTGGGCTTTTTCAGATCCAGGCGCCGCAGGTGGCAGGTGACTTCCTCGCGGTCGTGGTACAGCTGCTTGCAGCCAATGGCCACGCGAATGCCCCGGGCCTTGAAGCCTTCTTCGATGCGCTCCAGCAAGCGCTTCACTTCGGCATAGCGCTGCTTCATCGGCAGCTTGAGGTTGACCACCGCCTCGCGGCAGTGCCCCTCGCCGATCCAGGTCTCCAGCAGCGCGGCGTTGCGCGCCGGTTTCTCGACGATGTCGCAGACCATCCAGTCCACCGGCTGCCTGGGCTTGTAGGTAAAGCCGTCCGCCATCAGGTGCTGCACCAGGCCGGTGTCCATCAGGCTTTCAGCCATGGGGCCGTTGTCCACGGCGGTCACCAGCATGCCGCGGTTGACCAGTTGCCAGGTCCAGCCGCCCGGGGCAGCCCCCAGGTCGACGCCGGTCATGTCGCCATGCAGACGCTCGTCCCACTGGTCCCGAGGAATGAAATGGTGCCAGGCCTCTTCCAGCTTCAGGGTCGAGCGGCTCGGCGCTTCCCGGGGAATTTCAGCCGTGGAATGCCCATGGGCCACATGGCCGAGTTGCCGGCATCAGCCAGGCCGACGAAGACTTCCCGACCGCTCTTGAAGGTCAGCAACAAGCGTGGCTTGGTCGCGTCGTCCACCAGCTTGCCGGCCGCGGTCAGGGCCTTGCGCAGGGGGCTTCGAACTTCTTGCAGAAGTTGGACAGCTCCTTGCCATCGTTGGTGTCCACCACTTCCAGCCACAGACTGCCGCACTGCGGGAAGTTGGCCAGGTAGGCAAGGATCACGCTGATGCGGTCGGTTTCCGGCAGGTCGATGAAGCCGCCCCGGGCCCACTGCCGGGGAAAGATCAGCTCCGGGAAGCGCAGGCCCTGCATCAGACGCTGGGCCCCGTCGTCCTCGGTGCAGATGAACTCGGCGCAGGCGGTGCTGGGCTTGGCCTTGGCATAACCGGCGACATTCAGCCGGGCCGCGTGGTCGGCGATCTCGGAGCAGACTTCGCCCTCGAAGCCGGGCCGGCAATGGATAAACAGGGTGTTCATTGAATCTCCTGGGCAAATGGCGATGAATCGATGCGCAAACCTGCCCTGTAGCAAAGCCTGTCACGAAAACCGGCGCATGATAACCGAGTTCGGAACCTTGGACTGAGCCCAGCAGTCCAGTGATTAGCTATAAGCCCCAAACAGAGCTAGGTTAACTCTCTGTCCGTATCACAGGCCCGTAGCCGTGCGGGCCACAAGGAGTCATTCAATGCCATCCCTCGATAGCCTGAAAACCCTTAAGACCCTAAAAGTCGACGACAAGACTTATCACTATTTCAGCCTGCCGGACGCCGCCAGGAGCCTGGGTGATATCGACACCCTGCCCATGTCGCTGAAAGTCCTGCTGGAAAACCTGTTGCGCTGGGAGGACGACAAGACCGTCACCGGCGCCGACCTCAAGGCCATCGCGGCCTGGCTCAAGGAGCGCCGCTCCGACCGCGAGATCCAGTACCGCCCCGCACGGGTGCTGATGCAGGACTTCACCGGGGTGCCGGCGGTGGTCGACCTGGCCGCGATGCGCGCCGCCATGGCCAAGGCCGGTGGCGATCCGCAGCGGATCAACCCGCTGTCACCGGTGGACCTGGTGATCGACCACTCGGTGATGGTGGACAAATTCGCCAGCAGCAGCGCCTTCGAGCAGAACGTCGATATCGAGATGCAACGCAACGGCGAGCGCTATGCCTTCCTGCGCTGGGGCCAGAGCGCCTTCGACAACTTCAGCGTGGTACCGCCGGGCACCGGCATCTGCCATCAGGTCAACCTGGAATACCTGGGGCGCACGGTCTGGACCAAGGACGAGGACGGCCGCACCTACGCCTTCCCCGATACCCTGGTGGGCACCGACTCCCACACCACCATGATCAATGGCCTTGGCGTACTGGGCTGGGGCGTGGGCGGGATCGAAGCCGAGGCGGCGATGCTCGGCCAGCCGGTGTCGATGCTGATTCCCGAAGTCATCGGCTTCAAGCTCACCGGCAAGCTCAAGGAAGGCATCACCGCCACCGACCTGGTGCTGACGGTGACCCAGATGCTGCGCAAGAAAGGCGTGGTCGGCAAATTCGTCGAGTTCTACGGTGACGGCCTGGCCGACCTGCCCCTGGCGGACCGTGCCACCATCGCCAACATGGCACCGGAATACGGCGCCACCTGCGGCTTCTTCCCGGTGGATGACATCACCCTGGACTACCTGCGACTGTCCGGGCGCCCCGACGAACTGGTGAAACTGGTGGAGGCCTACAGCAAGGCCCAGGGCCTGTGGCGCCTGCCGGGCAAGGAGCCGGTATTCACCGACAGCCTGGCGCTGGACATGGGCACCGTGGAGGCCAGCCTCGCCGGCCCCAAACGGCCGCAGGACCGGGTTGCACTGCCCAACGTTGCCCAGGCTTTCACTGACTTCCTCGACCTGCAGTTCAAACCCACCAGCAAGGAAGAAGGCCGCCTGGAAAGCGAAGGTGGCGGTGGTGTGGCGGTGGGCAACGCGGACCTGGTGGGCGAAGCCGACTACCAGTACGACGGCCAGACCTATCGCTTGAAAAACGGTGCCGTGGTGATCGCGGCCATCACCTCCTGCACCAACACCTCCAACCCCAGCGTCATGATGGCCGCCGGCCTGGTGGCGAAGAAGGCCGTGGAAAAAGGCCTGCAACGCAAACCCTGGGTCAAGAGCTCGCTGGCTCCAGGTTCCAAGGTGGTGACCGACTACTACAAGGCTGCCGGCCTGACGCCTTACCTGGACCAACTGGGCTTCGATCTGGTGGGCTACGGCTGCACCACCTGCATCGGCAACTCCGGCCCGCTGCAGGAGCCGATCGAGAAAGCCATCCAGCAGGCCGACCTCAGCGTGGCCTCGGTGCTGTCGGGCAACCGCAACTTCGAGGGCCGGGTGCATCCACTGGTGAAAACCAACTGGCTGGCCTCGCCGCCCCTGGTCGTGGCCTATGCCCTGGCGGGCACGGTGCGCATCGACATCAGCAGCGAGCCTCTGGGCCAGGGCAAGGACGGCCAGCCGGTGTACCTGCGGGACATCTGGCCCAGCAGCAAGGAGATCGCCGACGCCGTGGCCCAGGTCAACACTCGGATGTTCCACAAGGAGTACGCCGAAGTGTTCGCCGGGGATGCACAGTGGCAAGCCATCGAAGTGCCGCAGGCCGCCACCTATGTGTGGCAGGACGACTCCACCTATATCCAGCACCCGCCGTTCTTCGATGACATCGCCGGCCCGCTGCCGCAGATCACCGATGTCAGCGGCGCCCGGGTACTGGCCCTGCTGGGGGACTCGGTGACCACCGACCACATCTCCCCGGCCGGCAACATCAAGGCCGACAGCCCGGCTGGCCGCTACCTGCGGGACAAGGGCGTGGAACCGCGGGACTTCAACTCCTACGGCTCACGGCGCGGCAACCACGAAGTGATGATGCGCGGTACCTTCGCCAACATCCGCATTCGCAACGAAATGCTCGGCGGCGAGGAAGGTGGCAACACCTTGTACATTCCCACCGGCGAGAAGTTGGCGATCTATGACGCAGCCATGCGCTATCAGGCCGACGGCACGCCGCTGGTGGTGATCGCCGGCCAGGAATACGGCACCGGTTCGAGCCGCGACTGGGCGGCCAAAGGCACCAACCTGCTGGGAGTCAAGGCAGTGATCGCCGAAAGCTTCGAACGTATCCACCGCTCCAACCTGGTGGGCATGGGCGTCCTGCCCTTGCAGTTCAAGCTGGACCAGAACCGCAAGAGCCTGAAGCTGACCGGCAAGGAAACCCTGGACATTCTCGGCCTCAGCGGTACGGAACTGACGCCGCGGATGAACCTGACCCTGGTGATCACCCGTGAGGATGGCAGCCAGGAGAAGATCGAGGTGCTGTGCCGCATCGACACCTTGAATGAAGTGGAATACTTCAAGTCCGGCGGGATCCTGCACTACGTTCTGCGGCAACTGATTGCCTCCTGACGCTGCCTGAAAAAAACACCGCCTTCGGGCGGTGTTTTGCATTGGGCTGCCGTGCCAGGACGAGGCGGTTATACTGCGCCCCCGCCAAATCTGACTCACCGGTCGCAATGGCGACTACAGATCCGGCGCAGTACTACGTCTCTGCAATACCCATTCTTACGCAACAAGGATTCCCCATGACTGCTCTGCCATGGATGTACCTGGCACTTCTTTCCATTGGCTACGCACTGGCCCTGAGCTACGGGCAACTGGGCCTGCTGGCCGCCCTGTCGATCTTGCTGCTGTTGGCTGCCGGCTTTGCCGTGCGCCAGCAACGCAGCCGCGTCGGCCAGTACCTGGGCCACGGCCTGTTCGTGGTGCTCGCCCTGGCCCTGGCCATGCACTGGCTGCCTGGGTTCTACAATGGCCGGGCCATCGACCCGCAACGCTTCACCGACGATGCCGTGCCCTTCTCCCTGTACCTGAACCAGGACAAGCCGCTGATCGGCTTCTGGCTGCTGCTGGTATGCCCGTGGATTGTTGCACGCCGCCCCCTGCGCCTGTCGATCTGTGCCATGGCGCTGGCGTTGACCCTGACGGCAATTGCCGCATTGGGCGGCGCTGCGTTGTTGGGCGTCATCAGTTGGGCGCCGAAGTGGCCGGAACAGGCTTGGCTATGGGTTTTGAATAACCTGCTTCTGGTGACGCTGGTGGAGGAAGCGCTATTTCGCGGGTACATCCAGGGCGGGTTAAGCCGTCGGTTCAAGCAGTTGCCGTATGGGGAGAATCTGGCGCTGTTTTTGGCGGCGTTGCTGTTCGGGTTGGTGCACTTAGGTGCGGGATGGCAATGGACGTTGCTGGCGACTATTGCTGGCGTCGGGTATGGACTAGCGTATCGGTTCGGGGGTTGGGGGCCGCGGTTGTTACGCATTTCGGGCTGAATTTGCTGCATTTTGGGTTGTTTACTTATCCGATGTTGGCTTGAACCTGCAGCGTCAAAAAACGTTCAAAGCGCATGCTGCAAGGCCCAGGCACGCACCAAGATTGATATAGTGTCAGAAGGATTAACAAGCGCCATTTTATTGAATGTGCAACACGGACTCTAAGCCATCGAAGGAGAGGCGGTGTGACGGCGAAAAACGTACTGGTTATTGGGGGCGCCGGTTATATAGGTTCTCACATGGTGAGAATGCTGACTGAAGAGGGCTTGGGAGCCGTCGTGCTCGACGACCTGAGTTCCGGGTTTGCCGACACCGTGCCTCAGAGCGTGCCTCTTATTGTCGGGGACGCTGGTAATCGCGAACTCCTCGAGCAAATTTTTCAGGAACATGAGATCGACGCAGTAATGCATTTTGCTTCCTACATTCAAGTGGGGGAATCGGTCCTGCAGCCTGCGAAGTATTACGAGAACAATCTGAGCAAGACCCTCGCCTTGCTGGCGAGCATGGCGCACCATCAGATCAAGAACTTCATATTTTCATCTACTGCGGCCATTTTTGGGAGCCCTACCAACGGCGCTATTTGCGAGGCTCACCAAACCGTTCCGATAAATCCTTATGGCCGATCCAAGCTCGCAGTCGAGCAGGTTCTACCTGATTACGAACAGGCCTACGGTATACGTCACGTGTGCCTGCGGTACTTTAACGCTGCAGGCGCTCAACCAGACGGTTCGCTAGGCGAGCGCCATGAGCCGGAAACGCACTTGATACCTTTGGCAATCAATGCCGCCCTGGGCAACGGCCCTTCGCTGAAAATTTTTGGCGATGACTATTCAACTGCCGATGGCACATGCGTGCGCGACTACATTCACGTCTGCGACATAGCCGCCGCCCACCTGTCGGCATTGAATCATTTGCGAAATCAGGGCGACTCCCTGAAGCTGAACCTGGGGAACGGCGCCGGCTATAGCGTTAAAGATGTTCTGAATAGCGTGCAACGAATCACTCGCCAGGCAGTTCCTCATGAGTTTGTAGCCAGGCGCATGGGCGACCCATCAGTGCTCGTCGCGGACTCCGCACAGGCAAGGAAGGCTTTGAACTGGACCCCACGTTACCCTGCTCTAGACGATATCATTGCCCATGCCTATGCATGGCATTCGTCCATGTAACGCAAATGACGCAATCTTTTCAGAATTAAGGATGAATCAATGGCAGGGCCAACATTATCTGTAGTCATTCCTTGTTATAACGAGGAAGACGGGATTCTCGAGTTGCACCGACGAGTTACCGCCGTCTGTACAGAGCAACTTAACGATGACTACGAACTCGTCCTGATCAATGATGGATCCAGGGATTCAACGTGGAAAATCATGCAGGATCTGTCGCAAATTGATCGCCGCGTGGTTGCCATCAATCTCTCACGCAACCATGGTCATCAACTTGCATTGTCAGCCGGCTTGCAACTCTGTCGGGGCAATCGGGTTTTCATCCTCGACGCCGACCTTCAGGATCCTCCAGAACTGCTATCAAAAATGATGGAACGAATGGACCACGGATGCGACGTTGTCTACGGCCAGCGGATTAAACGCGACGGCGAGACGATGTTCAAAAAGGCTTCGGCTCACTTCTTCTATCGCATGCTTAACCGGATGGTAGACATCGACATCCCTGCAGATACCGGGGACTTCCGCCTGATGAGTCGTCGAGCCGTCGACTTGCTGAACGGAATGCCTGAGCATCATCGCTTTATTCGCGGAATGGTCAGTTGGATCGGTCTTAAGCAAGAAGCCCTTCCCTATGAGCGCGCAGCACGATTCGCCGGGGAAACAAAGTACCCGTTGTCGAAGATGATTAAGTTTGCAATAGATGCAATCACCGGATTCTCTGTACGCCCTTTGCGCATGGCATCGTATTTAGGCATTGGCTTCGGGGCGGCCACAGTACTGCTATTGGGTTATGTGTTGCTTCACTACTTCACAGGCAACAGTGTAGAAGGATGGACATCCCTGGCAGTGATCATGCTGGCGCTGGGCAGCATGCAGTTATTTGTTGCTGGTGTCATGGGAGAGTATTTGGGAAGACTCTATATAGAAACCAAAGGCCGACCTTTGTTTATTATTCAAGAGATAGTCTCATCTCTGGACAAGGAGATCAAAACGGAGCCCAACAAGGAGACATCGAATTGAGCGATAATATCAACCCGGATAAAGATCAACGCGTACGTGCCGAATTCGATCTACTTGCTGACGAGTACCATGATCAGCATAAAGAGAACGTCGCAATTACCGGCGAAAACCCGGAGTTTTTTTCTGAATACAAAATTGCAGACTTGGCAGCGCTAGTAGCAGATCAAAAACTGCCCTCGGCCTCTGTTTTTGACTTCGGCAGCGGTATCGGAAACTCATTACCCTTCTTCAGAAAATATTTCCCTGGCAGTGCGATTACTTGCGGGGATGTCTCATCTCGCAGTATTGAAATCGCAAAAATCAGATTCCCCGGTGACGAAAGATACGTACAGATTGAAAACACTATCCCTTTGCCTACACACAGCCAGGATATCGTATTCACAGCTTGCGTCTTTCACCATATACCGCACGAAGACCATGATCACTGGTTAAAGGAGTTGCTACGCATCACCAAACCAGGAGGAATTCTAACGATATATGAGCATAACCCGCTGAATCCACTGACCGTAAAAGCGGTGAACACCTGCCCCCTTGATGTAAACGCAAAACTGATTCTGGGGCGGACTATGGCGAAACGCGCAACTGCCGGTGGCTGGGCAAAACCCAGCGTTGACTACAAACTTTTCTTTCCGGCCTTCTTGAGCTATCTGCGCCCGCTGGAGCGGAAGTTGAATTGGCTCGCACTAGGTGCTCAGTACCGTATGTCTGCGCGAGCGCCAGAATGATTGCACTGGCCATTCAGACGATGAAATTCTTACTTGTCGGCGTGTTAAACACGCTGACAGGTTTGGCCGCTATCTATGCAATCATGTACTTTACATCCCTCGGCCCGCTGACGGCTAATGCTGTGGGTTATGCCGTAGGCTTGGCCATTAGCTTTATCCTGAATAGCATCTGGACATTTAAAAGCACGAACCCTGCGAGGCACTCGTTCCCTAAATATATACTGTGCGCCATTATCGCCTATTTATTGAACGCAGCTGCAGTGTTACTCGCGTTAAACGCCCTGAAAATCAATCCTTACATTGCGCAACTCTGTGGAATAGTAATTTACAGCACCGTGATGTTCATCGCCTGCAAATTATTCATCTTCAAAAATAACGCAAGTTAAAAAAACACAAGGTACATTCCAGGATGCAAGAAGCATTGCGCCAAAACAAAAAGCCATTACTAAAAAAACTGGGAATTTACATTGGCCTTCTGATAATTCTACCGATGGTGCTAGGCTACTATGTTCTAGGGCTTAACCATTGGGACATGTCGATCCCTATGATATATGGAAATGGGGATGACATATGGCAATTGACCCTGACGAAAGTATTAACCGATACGGGATGGGTGCTTAGCAATCCATTCCTAGGAGCACCAGAAGTTGCAAGCTGGCATCACAATGCCGCCGCACAAACCAGCGCACTGCACTCAGTCATCATGCTGGGTCTAAACTTTTTTATCAAAGACCCAATTTACCTTCAGCAATTCTACTACCTGCTAAACTTTTCATTGATCGCACTCACATCTTTCACTGCTTGCAGACTGCTTAATATCTCTAGGCTCTGCGGGGTTTGTGTCGCCTTCCTATTTGCCTTTACTACCTTCAGAATAAATTTTCTCATTTACTCTTTTATACCCAATTATTTCATAGTTCCTCTTGCCCTCGTTTCTGTAATATGGACTCTACAGGGAAAATTTGATCACATACTTTTGGCAGCCCCCAAAAAACTTATAACTGATCGTTTTTTTCTGCTCGGCGCACTTTTCATTTTACTCATAGCGATATCCGATGGGTACTACGCGTTTTTCATACTACTCACACTCGGATTTTCAGCTGGTGCCCGAGCTGTATTGGTGGGCTGGAAAAAACCTATCCTGCTTACCCCCTCTACCATCTATATTTTGCTGCTTGTCGCAGCGTCATTACTGATACAGCTACCACTCTACACTTACAAAAAAAATCATCACAGTGAGTTTTACCCCACGGGAAATACAGCGGATCCCGTGTTGATAAAGCACCCTTTTGAGGCTGAAGTTTATAGCACAAGCCTGAAGCAACTTATCGCTCCCGCCACCAATCATAGAATACCGTCAATCGCAAAAGCAGGAGAGAAAATCCTAAGCTCTAATACCGCCGCAAGAAAATACTCATCCGTTGCCGCAGTCTCTCTCGGCCTTTTGGGATCACTATTACTTGCGGCAGCACTCACCGCTCTAGCACTTCCCATACTCAGAAAAGCTGACACCTCCGCCACAACCAATAATCAATTGAGCTTGATCGACACCCTACTCCCCTTAATCCTATTTTCATTGCTGTGCTGCATATTTGGAGGCATTGGCACTCTGATAGCTTTGATATTCCCTACCATCCGTGCCTATGATCGTTTCGCCGTACTCCTTATTTTCTTCCTACTATTATTCGGCGCCCGAATAGCTGATGGATGGCGAGATCGCAAAGAACAAAAAGGACGAATGATCGCTTCAGTACTGATTCTAACTATTACTATCGTAGGACTGTTCGATCAGATCCCTGCGACTTCGAACCGCAGAAATCAACCCTTTGCAGATCAGTATAAAGCAGAGCGCAATTTCGTTAGCCAGTTAGAACAGACCATTCCAAAAAACTCAATGGTCTATCAATACCCTTACGCTCAATATTTACGCGAAAGCCCTTACTACGGGTGGGGCGCTTTTTCCCAAGTCCGCCTTTACCTAAACTCACACACAATTCACTGGAGCAATGGTGGCGCGAAAAATAGCCCAGCAGATGACTGGAATTACAGGATATCTAAACTCACTTTCACGCAACAACTGACCGAAATCGAAGCATTGGGTTTCAAATCTATTGTAATCGACCGAACTGTCGTCAAAGGCGAGGAGTATTCGGCAATTCACCAAACCTTACAGGCGCGTAACTACAAGGTAGTCGAGGACGACGCGAGCAATCTTGCCTACGCACTCCTGGATGATCCTGGATACCGTATACACTACGAACCTGACTACAAAAATATCAGCACTATTGAAATCAATTCAAAAGAAGCGGCAAACAAAAATCTTTACCCTATATTGTTAAACCGGGACATGCTTGTCGCCTTTATCCATAGTTACCCTGGAAACATCCCAGTTACTGTCGACAACAAGACGCACCCAGAATTATTTCTGGACGGATCAGTATTAACAAAGGGCACGGGTGATTCTGCGATTACTCCACTTGAAGCCATGAAAGGCAGTCTCTCCTGCACCCGAGAAGAAGGTACATCTTCATATAAAAACCTGACATTGACTTTAACCAATGAAAGTAACTTCAACTGGAGCATAGGGGCAGGACAATTCCCGATAAAAATCGGATATCACATTGAAAGAACAGATGGAGCAGTCACTCAATGGGACAATGGATATCGTGCATCGAGTAATCGCGTTCTACCGCCGGGCGAAAGCGAGACGCTAACAGTCCCTCTCAGTGCCCTCCAGTTACCGAGCGCTAGCAAGACCGAATCATCACAGTTACGATTCGCTCTGGTACAGGATGGCAATGCCTGGTTCTCTAACATCAGTTGCACTATTCCGCTTTGATGGCGAGCGTTGCCCCCTAACGGCCAGAGATCCAGCTGAAGGCAGTGCTCGTCCCCCACAGATCTTTAGATCCGATTAAAGCCCGGCCCTGCCCCCCCACGGGATCAGAGCCGGGTAGAGTAAGCAGCAGTGCTCACGATTACTCATGTGATAAAGTTTCGCACTCTGGGGAGAACCACCTCCTAACGGTTGCTCCTATTGCTCACGGCCTCCCGAGAATAAAATTAAATCGCCCCGGACTCTCTAGACACCTTGCAAACTCATTGCGTAACGCTTTTCAAACTCTACCGGCGACAGTTGTTTGTTGAAGCCATGCCGACGTTTAACGTTGTAGAACATCTCGATGTAATCGAACACATCACTACGAGCATCTTCCCGCGTGGTGTAGGTTTTCCGCCTGATCCGTTCCCGTTTCAGAAGCTGGAAATAGCTCCCGGCCACAGCATTGTCATGACAGTTGCCTCGGCGACTCATGCTGGCAATCAAATTAAAGCTGCGCCAATCGGAGCTGCTGTACTGGCTACCTGGCCGAAATGAACCATCACCTCTTGCTTCGGTTTACGCCTCCAAACCGCCATCAACAACGCATCAATAGCTAGATCACTGGTCATCTGCGACTTCATTGACCAGCCAACGACCTGACGAGAAAACAGATCCAGCAGCACCACCAAATACAACCAGCCTTCATACGTGCGAATGTAGGTGATGTCGATGCCCCAAACTTTGTTGGGTTCTACGGCATCGAACTGGCGCTTCAGCAAATTGGGCGAGGCGACCGCTGGCTTACCGCCGTACTTTACCGGGCGACGTCGATAACCTGTCTGAGAGCGCAGTCCCGCAAGACGCATTAGCCTCGCCACACGGTGCCGACCACAGTCTTCACCGACCTCGCGCAGATCGTCATGGATTTTGCGACAGCCATAAACGCCGCCGCTCTCCAGCCAGAAATGCTTGATCAAACCCACCAGTCGCTGGTCGTCTTTGGCACGTACAGATTGCGGCTCAGCCAGCCAGGCGTAATAACCGCTGGGATGGACTTTCAGCGCCAGGCAAAGCCGTCGAATCGAATAGTCGCCCGCGCGCAGCTTGATAAAGGCGTACTTCAGCCGCACTCCTTGGCAAAGTATGCGGCGGACTTTTTTAATATGCCTGCTCTTCAGTGACGCGCTTGAATTCCGCTCGCAGGCGACGCAATTCAGCGTGCTGATCATCATCCTGCTGCCGCTCTACTTGAGGTTTGCTGTAGCGCTTTATTCAGGCATAGAGGCTATGCGTCGACACGCCGAGACGGGCAGCTACCTCAGCAACGGGTAGCTTGTTTTCGGTCACTTGATTGACTGCTTGGATTTTGGATTCTTCGGGATAACGTGGGTTGCTCATGGCACCTCCTGATTGGCCTCATTCTAAGGCAAAGAGGTGCCTACGAAACCCGGAGCGATTCACATCATTTTTTGTGGCGAAAACTACTCCGTGCAGAATTTGGTTAATCCATCCTAATTCCGAATCCGGAACGAAAAACAGATCAAAAAAGTCATTTTCACGGTTAGAATCCCCCCCATAAACTGAGTAACCACAAGGATTTTTCCAAGACATGAAGTACCGTTCAGATATTGATGGACTCCGGGCGATAGCCGTCCTGAGTGTGGTGATTTTCCATTTGAATGTCGGATTACTTCCTGGCGGATTTGTCGGGGTCGACATATTTTTCGTGATTTCTGGCTACCTTATTTCGAAGATCATCTACGCAGAGACTAGCAACGACTCATTCTCCATCGCGAATTTCTACGTAAGACGAGCACGCCGGATCCTGCCTGCCTTTCTGTCGGTGATAGTCACAACATCGATTGCCGCCTATTGCCTACAGTATCCAAGTGAACTTGCAAACTACGCAAAATCCGCTATCGCCTCAGCGCTTTTCTCCGCAAACATCTACTTCTATGCCACCCTCAATTATTTTTCGCCCTCCGCGGATGAGATTCCGCTTCTGCACCTTTGGTCACTTGGTATCGAGGAGCAATTCTATATCTTCTTCCCGTTAATCATCCTGGGACTTTCGAAAGTTTCAAAACGGTTGATACCCGCAACCATCGTTATCATGCTGGCTGTATCGTTGTTTTTCTCGCAGCAATTACTCTCTACAAACCCAACCGCGTCGTTTTATCTTCTGCCGTTTCGTGCATTCGAGCTTCTTATCGGGAGTTTGATTGCACTTCCCGCGCTACACCTAAAAAAACCTCCGATAATCTCGCTATGCCTGTTTGCGCTGGGCATGGCCGGATTGGCTTACCCAATATTCTTCTACAATAGTCAAACCCCGTTCCCTGGAATCGCCGCAGCCCTACCGTGCTTAGGCGCAGCGCTCATTATCATGGCTGGCGAGCAAGGCGACAGGATGTCGATGCTCTTGGGCTCCCGACCGATGGTATTCGTGGGAAAAATATCGTACTCCCTGTATCTCGTTCACTGGCCTTTGATTGTATTCGCCAAACGCGCATTCCCTAATGCAGACAAAGAGATCGCCGCACTGGTGATTTTTGCAATGGCCATTCTTTTAGCTTGGTTAAATTACAAACTGATTGAGCAAACTTTCCGTTACGCAAAAAAGCAATGGACGCCTGCACACATCTTGTCAGTCGCATCTATGTCTCTTTGCCTAGTGGTAGCCATAGGATGGTTCGTCTCACACAAACACGGCTTCCCCTCATCTTCCCAAAGTCGAATCGATCAAGTGCTTACGACGATGTCCTACAATCCAACCAAGGATTATCAAGCAGGGGAATGTTTTCTAGACCCGGATCAAGATCCCGCTAAAACGGACCTCCTACGTTGTGTGCCCTCTGGAAAAAATAAAACGGCGCTTCTTTGGGGAGACAGTCATGCCGCACACCTCTATATGGGGCTACGTAAAACACTTGGCGAACATAACATCTCACTTGGGCAGTTAACGGCCTCAGCATGTGCTCCGATTCTAGGCATGGATATGCCGGCACGCCCTTACTGCAAGAATGCAAACGAAATATTCTTAAAAAAAATCGAGGCCGCTCGACCCGATATTCTAATCATTACTGCCGGCTGGCCGATATCGCCCGAATACATGGCGTCCTTAGATCGAACGCTGGATAAAGTAGACACCTTGAACTTGACTAAAGTGGTTGTAATAGGTGAAGCGCCACTTTTCAAACGCAGCGTTCCCTTGATCATGATTGAAAGGATAAAAGGCAAGATGTTCAACTTCAACTCGTCAAATGATGTTGATTGGGAGGTCATGCAACGGTCCGAGGCTGCCGTCAGTGAGGTGGTCTCTCATCACAACCGTATTGCTTATGTATCACTGACAAAAGCGGTATGCCCTAACGGGTCCTGCCCAATGGCATCTCCCGATGAAAAACCCCTGATCTATGACATCGTGCACCTGACACCAGAAGGATCAGGTCTATACGCCAAGGAAATAACACCGTTGATCGTAAATTAACGCCTCAATACGTTATCAATACGACTTTAGTCATCGCAAAAGTATCCAGTGGCGAACAGGATGTTCGTGTGAGATATCTGACCACGTTACCGCAGGCCCAGCCCGGACTATCGAGAGCCTCATCAGTTTCGGGCAGACCTGTGGGGGTACCTCCCAACGAACACCTGGCGCGCCCATGATCAAAGAAAATCCATCGCGCGACTACGACCTGATATTTGACGCTGACAATCTGAACTTGTCTGGCTCAGGCTGTGTCTTTACCTGAACAAACATGGCCTTTAGCAGAGCAATGTCAGAAGGTTGACGTTTACGATGCAGCGTCCACTGGACTCACCCCAACCCGATCAGCGGCCAGTGCCGCGTCAGTGGGCAAAATGTGCCAATGCCCTTGTCGGGGAGGAAAAAAAAATACGACGTGGTAACATCGCCGATGTAACGCAGCACCTCTGCAGAAGGGCTACAGGAAGAGGCGGTTGCCACAACCGACCTCACTGTTACCCTTCCCCCATACAGACCCTCTAGGCAGCGCGAGATGAGCTAATGTCTTGGTTTTGATTAAAGTAGGTCGCTGGTGAACGATACAAAGTGGGCAAATAGCCATCAACCCAAGTTTACCGAATGGCACTTTGACAGGATACAAACCCACAGTCCTCCGACCAGAGTGGACAACAGAAAACGGAGCGCGCAATTACCGTGCCGGGATTAATAAAGGCGACTTTCGACCTGAGCTCCCCTTCTGAGATGAGTGTGTTGTAGGTGGGGCAAAAAGGCTTGCTTGACCGCACGCTGCGCAGGGTACCGATAACTTACCTTGATGGCGGCGCAGGACGAACGGATGCAGGGTGAAGGTGAATTTGCGAAGCTTTCCAAATAATTAGGATGTTCAAATGTCTGCAACAAGCGTCAAGGCATCAGTACAGGGTTCCGTACCACACTTCGCCGGAAAAAAAGTTTGGATTACAGGGCACAAAGGAATGCTTGGCTCTGCTGTAGTCCGGAATTTTAAAGACGAGGATGCCCAACTACTGCTGACGTCTAGGGCCGATTTGGATCTTACCAACCAGGCTGCTGTATACGATTGGATGGCAGAGCACCGCCCGGACTATATCTTTCATGTCGGCGCCAAGGTCGGCGGCATTCATGCCAACGCAACGCTGCCTGCATCGTTCATTTACGACAACTTGATGATTCAAACGAACGTCATCTCTGGCGCTCACAAGTTCGGGACCAAAAAATTACTCTTTGTCGCCACCAACTGCACCTATCCCAAAAATGCAGCACAACCTATTACCGAAGAGACGCTACTCACGGGCCCTTTGGAAGATAGTATCCGCGCGTACGCTGTCAGCAAAATTGCTGGCATTGAAATGTGCCGGGCCTACCGCAAACAATATGGCTGTGACTTCGTCTCCGTTATCCCGCCAAATCTTTATGGCCCCGGCGACAACTACCACTCTCAACACAGCCATGTCGTTGCGGGAATTCTCCGTCGTACGCATGCGGCCAAAGTCCTGCAGCAGAAAGAGTTCGTCGTTTGGGGCGATGGCACTCCACGACGCGAGCTCCTGCATGTTGACGACCTTGCCGACGCAATGAAGTGCGTAATGCTCGCGCCAACCACTGACGACCTCTACAACATCGGCTGTAATCACGATATCGCCATCGCCGACCTTGCTGCGATGATTGCGGAGGTCGTCGGCTATGAGGGAAAAATCGTTTACGACACGAACAAACCAAATGGCACTATCCGCAAGCTACTGGATAGCAGCAAGATTAGAGCGCTTGGATGGAAACCTAAAATTGATGAAAAAACAGGGCTCAAAAGCGCCTACGAGGACTTCTTGAACTTGCTTGAGTCGCCGACCCCGGACGCACGTATCGACATCTGATGCAAGCACCGCAGGCGAACCGTCATCTTTTAATTTCCTACATTTGGATCCAATGTAATGAACAATGATTTCCCTCTGCCCGAGGGTTTATTTGGTCGCTTCGGAGTTGTAAAACTTTGGCCAGGTATTAAAACCGCAGAAGATGAGTGCATCGCACGTCTGAAGCTGGCAGCCAAAGCCATTGGGGTTGAATGCGTTGAAATCCTCGCCGATGGCGGCTTCGTCTCCGCTCCGGACATAAAAGCGTCCAAGGCGAATGTCGATTTTGTGATTCACCTCCACTACGACACCCCAAAGCGCTACGACGCATTTTCCTTTGTCGCACTCTGGAACCCGCTGAAGTTCTACCATGAGTGGGGCTATCAACGTTGCTCGCGCAACCTGACCACGCACGATGACTTCCTCAGTTGCAGCTCCATTGCCGCCGATGACCATGTGGCCCGAATGGTACGTGGCGCTACGACGCACTTACCCGCACACTTCAAGCTGTACCACTCCACCCCCCAGATCGTACATGAACCTTCGTTGGGTGACGGCAAACTGTTCTACGCCGGTATTAACTGGGAAGCGATCGTCAGCAGTCGTCAATCGCGCCAGCAGGAAGTGCTCAAGCGACTCGACCCTACCGGTCTGCTGAAAATCTACGGCCCAACTATTTTTCAGGGCGTACGTGTCTGGGAAGGTTATCAGAGCTACGTTCGAGAGATTCCGTTCGACGGAAACTCCATGATCAACGAGATCGCCAAAGCGGGGGCGGCACTGGTACTGTCCTCCCAGGCCCACCGCGACTCGGAAATGATGTCGAACCGTCTGTTCGAAACCATTGCTGCTGGCACCCTTGTCATCTGCGACGAGAATCCTTTCGCGCAAAAATTCTTTGGCGATTCACTTCTTTATATCGACAGCCGGTCTCCGATGGAGCAGATCTACGGCGATATCACAGCCCACCTCAGCTGGATAAAAAGCAATCCCGAAGAGGCCATGGCCAAGATCAAAAAGGCACAGGCTATCTTCAACGGCCATTACTCGCTGATCGGCAGCTTGAAGGAACTGTACAGTGGCTTGAAGGAGCGCAAGCAACAATTAGTCACACGACATCTTGGGACCGAAGGCGAAAAAACACATATCAGCCTAAACCTCTTGATGCCCGAGTACTCTACTGCGGCTCTGAAAGCACACGTCGAAAGTGTCCGCCATCAGGATTACAGAAACTTCACCGCCACGCTGGTCATCGATAAGGTAATCGCTGGCAGCCTGAAACCGGAAATTTCAAGAATCCTCAGCGCCTCGCCTATCCCGATTCAGATAAAGGAAGTTGAAGCCTACAGGTACGGCATTCATCCTGGAATCAAGAGCAAACGTCCGCTAGGAGAAATTCTTCAGGAACTGGTAAACGACGCAGCGGAATCCGACGCGATCATATTTGTCGCACCGAATGAAAAGCTGTTCTTCAACCACCTGACCGTTCTAGCTGGCGCCTTGCAACGCGACGATCAAGTGAACTGCGCGGCAACCGCGGTGATCATGGACGATGGTCACTCGCCCGTGCATACCGTTCACGAGTTGATCGACTTTGGTCATGTGGACGCTGCCGGCCCACCCGGATATGGCCGCTTCATTTTTAGGACTGCGTCGCTCCCTGCCGACCTGGGTATCGCACTCCATTATCTTGACGGGCGGCCACTGGCGGCAATGATCAGCGGTAAAATCAAGCACCTGCTGCCTGCTACCGTCACATTGGATATCCGTCAGTCGTTCCCCGAAAGAACTTGGGATGAGGCCGCCGAAACCGAACTAATCAAGGATTTCAATCCTGGAGTACTTAAGGTTTCGGCAGGGTTCTACATGCCTGAAGTACCCGCCCCTGTCGTCGTAGAGTCGCCGCGGCAGCACATCGCCCGGCTGTTCCTTAACAAGGCATGGGTCAAGGCTCAGATCCAGGCGATCAAGACCCAAGGCTTCAGGGCTCGCTTTGAAATACTGAAGCGGAAGCTGAGATGAACCCGCACTCACCCGCCCCCGTCTCGCTGTTGTCACTGATCAAAAGCGTTTGGTCAAACTGGCACCTGATCCAGCAAATGACCAAACGGGATGTCATCGGACGATACAAAGGTTCGATGATGGGTATTCTGTGGTCATTCGCGAACCCGATACTGTTGCTGGTGATTTACACGCTGGTCTTTTCAGTCGTGTTCAAGGCTCGCTGGGGAACTGGCGAGCCTGGCAGCAAAGGTGAGTTTGCGATTCTGCTATTCACCGGAATGATCGTTCACAGCTTGTTTGCCGAGACATTGACTCGGGCCCCCACGCTAATTTTGAGCAACGTAAGTTACGTAAAGAAGGTGGTCTTCCCTCTGGAGATTCTCCCTATCATTGCCATGGGCACCTCCTTCTTCCACGCGTTGGTCAGTATTGGCGTATTGTTGGTCGCACAACTTCTGGTTCACGGCACCATCCCCTGGACAGTCGTTTTTCTGCCACTGGTGATAGCACCGCTGATCGTGCTGTCTTTAGGCCTGGCCTGGATACTTGCATCGCTTGGGGTGTATTTACGCGATGTCGCCCACCCCATTGGTCTGCTTATGACCTTGCTGCTGTTCGCCTCTCCGGTTTTTTACCCCATTTCCGCTCTACCCGTCGAAATCCAACCTTGGCTGATGCTCAATCCCCTCACCTTCATTATCGAGCAAGCCCGAGCGATACTAATCAGTGGTTCAATGCCTAACTTCGCTGGCCTGGCAGTTTATGCTGTTGTGGCCTTGAGCTTTGCTTGGGCGGGATATGGCTGGTTCCAGAAGACCAGAAAAGGATTCGCGAATGTCCTCTAATGAATTCGCAATTCGTGTGGAAGCCGTTTCCAAGCGATTCGAAATATTCGAACACCCTCGTGATCAACTCAAGCAATTCGTTTACCCGAGGTTGCGTCGCCTGCTCCGCAGGCCAAGTCGTAACTACTTCAAGGAATTCTGGGCTCTTCGCGAAATTTTCCTTGAAGTTCGCAAAGGCGAGTCCTGTGCAATCGTCGGACTGAACGGCAGCGGTAAAAGCACTCTCTTGCAAATCATCACCGGCACCCTCACCCCCACTACAGGTAAGGTGAGCATCAACGGTCGTGTAGCTGCTTTACTTGAACTGGGGTCAGGCTTCAATCCTGAGTTCAGCGGCCGCGAAAATGTTTATATGAACGGAGCACTACTGGGCTTCAGCCGTCGTGAAATCGAAGCAAAAATACCCGACATAGAGGCGTTTGCTGATATTGGCGAGCACTTCGAACAAGCCGTTTCATCGTATTCCAGTGGCATGCAAATGCGTGTCGCCTTCGCCGTTTCGACGGCGTTCGAGCCCGACATTTTGATTATTGATGAGGCGTTGGCGGTAGGCGATGCCTACTTTCAGCAAAAGTGTTTCCAACGCCTGGAAAGCTTTCGCGCACGCGGGGGGACGTTACTGTTCGTGTCCCATGATGCCAACACGGTCAAACACATTTGCAACAAGGCTTTGCTACTGAGCCATGGCCGAACACTCAGTTTTGGTGCACCTCGAGACGTGATCGATTTGTATCAAGGGTTGGTCGCCAAAAAAACCGACATGAGTAGCGGCGAGGTATCTATCGATCAGAGCATTGCTCCTGCAACTGAGAGCCTCGAAGCGATTGAGCGCCCCAAGGCGTGGACAAAAGCTACAACCATCACGACCAACGGCGACGCCGAACTTATCGACTTCGCCCTCCTGAACGCCGAAAACCAGCCTGTCACCCACATTGAAAGCGAAACTCAGTTAACCGTTCGATACGTGGTTAAACTGAACAAGGACTTCGAGCGCCCTGCCTATGGCCTTATAGTCAGGGACCGTTTGGGACGCTCGATATTTGAGACCAGCACTTTTGCCTTGCAAATGCCCGAAGCGCCATGCGAAGAAGGCGCCCAGGTCCTCGTAAGATTCAACCTCAATCTGAATCTAAAGGCGGGTCAATATTCATTTTCGGTGGGTGTTGCAAATAAAGGTTTCTCTAGAAGCGAATTTGAAGAGTACAGCTTGCTAATGCATGACGTTGAACAGCTGCAGGTTACAGAATCGCCGCTGGCAGCGTTCTATGGCGGGATTTTCAATATGCACCCGGTTGTCTCAGTGGATTTATTGGAAGAAAAACAAAATGTCTGATCTCAATACACTGTCCCAACAGCTCGCAGAAGCCCTGCAAGAATTGAAGGCTTTGAGCGAGCGTCAGATTCACTTTGAAACGATTCTTCTGAACAAAGGCCTTTCGACTGAGGACGTAGGAAGTTTTAACCCCCTACTACGTCGCAATTTCGTCAGCAATGCTGACGCAGCCCAACAAAAGCACTTGATGCATACGTGGAAACATAACTCCCCAAGAGTGCTTGAGCCTTCAGACTTGGTGGAAAGCGGGTTTCGTGCGTTTTCGCAAAATGATGAAGACGGAATCTTGTTGCGCTTATTCACACATATTGGCTGCACCAATCGCTATGTCATCGAAATTGGCAGCAACTGCAGCGATTCTGATGTGGGGATTCCGGAAAACCTGTCGACAAATTTGCTGGTCAATCATGGCTGGCATGGAACAATTTTTGAACTCGATGCAACTGAGTGCAGCAGAATGCGTTACTTTTTCGCGCGCACAGCTTCGACGCGGCATTACCATTGGACTCGAGAGGGCGAAACCGAATACTACTCGCCGAAGATCGTTCAGCAAGCCATTAGCCCGGAAAATATCAACGGCCTGCTTATGGCAAACAACCCGGAACCGGAACCCGACCTCTTCATCATCGACATCGATGGCGGTGACTTCGCAGTCATGGAAAACCTGCGTGACATCAGACCTCGCGTAATTGTCGTAGAGTTTGAAAAGCGCTTTCGCGAACGGCACAGCGTCGTCCAGCGTGACCGAGAGCAATTCAACCGTAGATGGCAGCAATCAGGGGCAGCAAGCCTGACCGCCTGGACGACCCTTCTGAAGCCAAAGGGCTACGAACTCTGCGCAGTGGGAACCTGCTGCTTCAATGCTTTCTTCGTACGCGAAGACATCGCCAAAGGCAATTTGACTGCTCTGAATCCAAAAGAAGCATTTGACTCCCATCCAGTATTTTCAGCGATTGATGATGCTTTCTGGCTTATGCCTGACGAAAGCTGGCAACCATTTTAAATTTGCACCTGCGGCAAAGGAATGGGCCTCAGTGGCGGGGCAGCATCGGAGGTGTAGCTTCTCGATCAGGGCCTGCAGAGACTAAATACAGAAATCTTGGCATACTTGCGTATATACGCCTATATTTGTTGTCGCTATATATAAACGATAGCAAGGACAGTTCACGGCAACGCTTCTGATGACTCGAATCAATGCACTTTAATATTTCAACCGCGTGAACAATCTAGCAAAACTTTTGCTTTTTTTTCGTAACCATCACAAACCTGTCTGTGATACTCGCCAGATCAGTTTACCTATACTCTTCTTTCGAAGAGAAACCTCGTGCCTAATCGATAACGAGGAATATTGCAGAGTGATACTACGCTGGTGCTTGCCAAGCGTCGCTGCGATAGCGTCACTCAACGTCACATCCCTCTCACTGCCAGCTTCAAGACATGCTCCCTAGGCAAAAGAGGCAAAGTGCCACTCTTCGATTAGGACTATCAAGCCAGGCAAACTCGATCGAGAGGATTAAGTGATTCGTTCTGGATCAAAAAATTTGTACTTCGGCAATAACGAGCTCTCAAAAAACCAATGCATTTCCAGTGGCGGTATGAGGGAGATGTCTGATTTTCTGGCGATAAATGTCCAACTTCGCCGTGATTTTCAGCCACAAGCAATTAAAGCCGCCTGCCCATACACCGTAGAAGTCACAAGCTACCAGGATACATTGAGAATTCAGCCCCATTGAGGCAGTATAGACGATCGTGATTTGGGCCCGGATCGAGCAAATTGATCATGCGGAACTATCTACCCGCTTACGTACCTAAAGAAGATTTTTTGAATCAAATACGTTAAGAGAAGCATATGAAAAAAGTTGCGCTTATTACTGGAGTAACAGGTCAAGACGGATCCTACCTGGCCGAGTTGCTTCTCGAAAAAGGTTACGAAGTGCACGGTATAAAGCGCCGGGCATCCTCCTTCAATACCGACCGTATCGATCACCTTTACCAAGACCCCCATGAGTCAGATCGTCGCTTGGTCCTGCACTATGGCGACATGACCGATTCGACCGGCCTGATCCGCATCATCAAACAAATACAACCCGACGAAATCTATAACCTGGCTGCGCAGTCCCACGTTGCGGTCTCGTTCGAAGAGCCAGAGTACACTGCCAACTCGGACGCGTTGGGTGCCTTGCGTATCCTTGAGGCGATCAGGATCCTGGGGCTCGAGAAGAAGACCCGCTTCTATCAGGCTTCAACCTCCGAACTGTACGGCTTGGTGCAGGAAACTCCACAGAAGGAGACCACACCTTTCTACCCACGCTCCCCTTACGCAGTAGCAAAGCTGTACGCATACTGGATTACCGTCAACTACCGGGAAGCGTACGGTATCTATGCCTGTAACGGCATTCTCTTCAACCACGAAAGCCCGGTGCGCGGCGAGACCTTCGTCACTCGCAAGATTACCCGTGCACTCGCACGCATCAAGCTGGGCCTGCAAGACTGTCTGTATCTGGGCAACCTTGATGCACTGCGCGACTGGGGCCATGCGAAAGACTACGTCGAGATGCAATGGCTGATGCTGCAGCAAGAAACTCCGGAAGACTTCGTTATTGCAACCGGCAAGCAATACAGCGTTCGCGACTTCGTCAACGCGGCAGCGAAACACGCCGAAATCGACATTACCTGGAAAGGTCAGGGCGTCGATGAGAAAGGCTACGACGCAACCGGTAAATGCATAGTTTCCGTGGATCCGCGGTACTTCCGTCCAACCGAGGTGGAAACATTGCTGGGCGACCCAACCAAAGCGAAGCAGAAACTGGGATGGACGCCTAAAATCACCTTTGAGGATCTGGTCAATGAAATGATGACCGAGGACCTCAAGTCAGCGACCCGTGATGAGTTGGTAAAAAAGCACGGCTACTCCGTTTACGATTACCACGAGTAATAGTTAGGTGGATAAACGCGCCAAAATATACATCGCAGGCCATGCCGGTATGGCTGGCTCTGCGATCCAGCGGCGGCTATCCGCCGCTGGATTCAGCAATTTCGTCACCCGTTCGCATGCTGAACTTGATTTGACTCAACAGTCTGCTGTCGATGCTTTTTTCGCAACAGAAAAACCTGAGATTGTGTACTTAGCAGCCGGCAAGGTAGGCGGAATCAAAGCCAACAACAACTTTAGAGCTGAATTTATATATCAAAACCTGATGATAGAGGCGAACGTAATTCACAGCGCTTGGAAACATGGCGTCGAACGACTTCTTTTTTTGGGCTCCAGTTGCATATACCCGCGGGACTGCCCCCAGCCGATCCACGAAGACCACCTGTTAACCGGACCGCTGGAACAAACCAATGAACCTTACGCCCTCGCCAAGATCATGGGTGTAAAGATGTGCGAGAACTACCACCGCGAATACGGTGCAAAGTTCATAGCCGTTATGCCGTCAAATCTTTATGGCCCCAATGACAGCTACAACCTGGAAAACTGTCATGTGCTGCCGGCACTGATTAGCAAAGCCCATGAAGCAAAAATTAGCGGCGCATCAGAGTTAATAGTTTGGGGTTCGGGAAAGCCAAAGCGCGAGTTCCTTTTCGTCGAAGACATGGCCGATGCTTGTCTACACTTGATGGAATCCAACGTTGACAGCGGACTATTCAATGTTGGAATGGGCAGTGATCTATCCATCCGCGAACTAGCAGAGTTAATTATGGAGGTGGTCGGGTATAACGGGCAGATCGTATACGACCAGAGCCAGCCTGACGGTACACCCCGTAAACTACTCGACATCAATCGCCTAAAGAACTTGGGATGGGCTGCCAAAACGCAACTGCGTGAAGGTATAGCATTGACCTACCAAGATTTTCTCAGCCGTCTGGATCGCCACTGAATGCATCAACCCTTGGTTACGATTACAGTCCCCTCCTTCAATCAAGGGCGTTATCTCGACGACGCCTTAAGGTCCATATTTGAACAAAATATCCCTGTGGAGGTGTTTGTTCTGGATGGTGGTTCCACCGATAACTCGGTGGAAATCATCCGTAAATGGGAACACAAGCTAGCTGGTTGGCGCAGCTATCCAGATAAAGGCCAAGCAGCTGCTATCAACGAAGGTATCCTTCAAGGTAAAGCACCGTATGTCTGCTGGCTGAATAGCGATGACTGGTTCGAGCCGGACGGACTAAAACGACTGATCAGTGCCATTGAAACAGCACCTGAGGCCTCAGCCGTTTATGGGAAATGCTGGAACGTTATTCAAAATACCGGAAAACGCAAACCGGTTTGGGTTGAGCCGTTCAGCGAGCGCAGGCTAGCGCTTCGCTGCATTATTTCCCAACCAGCGACGCTGATTCGACGATCCGCATGGCTGAATATTGGCGGCGTGAACCCCACCTTGCATATGGCTATGGACTACGATCTTTGGTGGCGACTCTTCAAAATAGTTGGCCCTCTCAAATATATCGACGCGTTTGTAGCGGTCAATCGAGAACATGAAGCGACCAAAACAAAAACTTTGCGCCGCCGCCATTATCAGGAAGCTATGGCGGTGGTGCGTAAGTATCACGGTAGCGTTCCCTTAAAGTGGTGGCTTTTTCAGCCCTACGCCGTCTGGCTCAAATCCATCTTTCCATAGCCGGAAGTTACCATGCGCATTCTGCATTTTTTTAAAACCGCCCTTCCTGACACCATGGGCGGCATAGAGCAAGTGATTGATCAAATTTGTCAGCAGTCTCATCGTATGGGGGCGACCTGCGAAGTCCTTACGCTGTCCCCCAACCCAATTCCAGCCACAATAGAAATGAACGGTTATCGGGTTCATCGCGTTAAAGAAAACCTTAATATTGCCTCAACAGGCTTTTCGTTAGAGGTTTATTCGAAGTTTAAAGAACTTGCGCGGAATGCGGATATCATTCATTACCATTTTCCATGGCCATTCATGGACTTGATCCACTTTGCCAGTTGTACCGGAAAACCCAGCGTTGTTTCATACCACTCTGACATCATCAACCAGAAATTTCTCTTAAAGCTCTACCGCCCACTCCAAAATATATTTCTGCGTAGCGTCAACCGGATCATTGTCTCATCCCCCAACTACCTGGAATCAAGTGCTGAGCTTTCTGCATTTCATGACAAAACCACAATTATTCCTATAGGTCTCAACAAGGAAAGCTACCCAATCCCCTCCACTGCTCTAACGACACGCTGGGCGGAAGAAATGAGCGAGCGGTTCTTCCTGTTTGTTGGCGTATTGCGCTACTACAAAGGGCTTCACACATTGATGGAAGCTCTCCAAGGCACTGGATACCCTATGGTCATCGTAGGAGATGGACCAAAGAAACAAGAACTCATGGCGCAAGCAAAAACTATGGGGCTTCAAAACGTCCACTTTTTGGGCCGTCTTCCAGAAGCAGACAAAGTCGCGCTAATTCAACTTTCAACAGCCATCGTATTCCCCTCGCACCTTCGTTCCGAAGCGTTCGGAGTGTCACTACTGGAGGGGGCAATGTATGGAAAGCCGATGATCTCGTGCGAGATTGGTACAGGCACTACGTACATCAACATTGCCGGCGAAACCGGGCTGGTAGTCCCACCAGAGCACCCGACAGCGCTTCGCCAAGCGATGCAACACCTTTGGGACAACCCGCAAGAAGCATTGGTAATGGGCGAAAAGGCGCAGAGTCGTTACAACCTTCTATTCACGGGGGAGCAAATGACACGAGCCCACATCGAGGTCTATCAGGACCTGCTGAACACGCAATGAAACACCAGCCCGATTTGACTCGGGCTAATGATTAGCGGATTACCTACTGCCTTCAGCTCGACCGTAGCTATCCTCGAACCTGACAATATCATCTTCCCCTAGGTAATCGCCGCACTGCACCTCAATTAATACCAAGTCAATCATCCCCGGGTTTTGCAGACGATGCGTGTGCCCAGCACGTATATACGTGGACTCATTGGTATTGAGCAAGAACCGTTGTTGGTCGTTAACGACCAATGCCATACCACTGACCACAATCCAGTGCTCACTGCGATGGTGATGCATTTGGAGCGACAACGAGCCTTGAGGTTTTACGACAATGCGCTTGATCTTGAAGCGAGTGCCCTCTTCCAAGGTAGTGTAAGCCCCCCAGGGACGCTGCACCGTAGTGTGGTCCAAGTGCGAGCAATGACCGTTTTTCTTCAACTGCGCAGTGATTACCTTGATGTCTTGGGCATGGTCTTTGTGCGCGACCAACAAAGCATCCGGCGTATCGACAATGATCAGGTTTTCAACCCCGACTAACGCGGCCAGTCGACGCTGGCTGCGCACGTAGTTGTTGGTGGAGGCATGAAGGATGGCTTCGCCTTCGATACGGTTGCCTTGCTCGTCCGCTGGCGAGAGTTCACTCATGGCCTTCCAAGAGCCAATGTCACTCCAGCCAATATCACAAGGTATGGTCGCCACTTTGTTTGAGCGTTCCATCAGTGCGAAATCGAGGGAAATGTCCGGTACTTTGGCAAAGCTTTCCGGCTCCAGATGCAGGCTGCGATGGCTGCTGCCTTGCATCACACCGGAACCAGCAAGGCACAGATCTACGGCGCTGGCGACATCCGGCGCACAGAGCGCCATTTCTTCAATAAGTGTGCCCGCACGGAAACAGAACATCCCGGAGTTCCAGTAATACTCACCGGACGCCAGGTAGTCTTTCGCAGTATCCAAATCTGGTTTTTCGACGAAACGCTTGACCTTGAAGCCGTTGACTAATGACGCGTCGGTATCTTTTTGAATGTACCCGTAGCCAGTTTCCGGATATTCGGGCTTCACCCCAAAAGTCACCAGCCAGCCGTCCCGGGCCTGCTGCGATGCAGACTCGACTGCTGCAGCGAACGCCGCCTGATTGTCGATCAGGTGGTCCGCCGGCAACACCAGCATAATCGCGTCAGGGCCGTGAGTTCGGGCCACTTCCTGCGCCGCTAATGCGACCGCAGCAGCGGTGTTGCGGCCAAAAGGCTCGAGTACGAAACCCAAGTTGGTGTAGTTCGGCGCAGTGGCAACATATTCATCAAGGGTTTTGAAGTAGAGATCACGGTTTGTGATCGTCAATACTTCTGTTACGTCATTTAACGCCAAGGCGCGACTGTATGTTTTTCGAATCAAATTGCCACCATCGGGCAATTCGATAAACGGCTTGGGATGAGCAGTACGTGAAACAGGCCATAGACGGCTGCCTGAACCGCCACAAATAATGACTGGAACGAGTGTCACGCTGTACTCCTTTACTAAATATCACATCATTTATCAGGCCAAAAACTCACCAACATAAATACTGCGGGCTCGAAGGAGGCGACTTAGAGCCTAGCTGACCCTAGACAAACCTAACCGAGAAAATGCTGGACATGAAGAAAAGCAAATCACTTTTCTTACAAAAATAGGGGCATATTCTTCACTGGATGGTAATTTTTGTCTAGGAAAAGCCGGATCTATACCCGCGCAGCTACCCGTATTCAGATGGATAAAAACTGACCTACCATTCACAACGGCTCACTTCATTGAAGATTAAGACACACCGCCTTACAAATCGTGTCATTGATCTTTATTACTTTTCTCTCGGATTTCGCACGCATCGGGATATTACGACGTACAAAAAGCTTGCAAACCGTCACCGGACATTTAGAGAAATTTCCTTCAACTATTCCGGAAACCTGCCGATAACCGATGAAAGCCTTGCGGATTGAAAACTCATGCGTAATAACCAACCCGTTACCCAGCGCGAACGTACCTTCCCCGCTCAGCAACGATTGATCTCCACCACCGACGCCAAAGGAGTGATCACCTACTGCAACGACGCCTTTGTCGAGATCAGTGGGTTCTCCCGTGAAGAACTGGTTCGCGCACCGCACAACCTGGTACGTCACCCTGATGTGCCGGCGGCGGTGTTCGCGCACATGTGGGGCACCTTGAAACAAGGCTTGCCATGGATGGGCATCGTCAAGAACCGCTGCAAGACCGGCGACCACTACTGGGTCAACGCCTATGTGACACCGATCTTCGAAGGCAGCCAGGTGGTGGGTTACGAGTCGGTCCGAGTCAAGCCCACCGCCGAACAGGTGCGCCGCGCCGAAGCCCTCTACCAGCGCATCAACACTGGCAAGTCGGCCATTCCCAAGCGTGACAAGTGGCTGCCTGTGCTGCAGGACTGGCTGCCGTTCATCCTGGTCAGCCAGCTGAGCTTCATGATCGGTGCCTGGCTCAACTCCCACTGGGGCTTCGCCCTGGCCGCCGCGCTCTCGGTGCCCCTGGGCCTGCTGGGCCTGAGCTGGCAGCAGCGCGGCCTCAAGCGCCTGTTGCGCCTGGCCGAGCAGACCACCTCCGACCCGCTGATCGCTCAGATGTACACCGACAGCCGCGGCGCCCAAGCCCGCCTGGAGATGTCGATCCTGAGCCAGGAAGCGCGCCTGAAGACCTGCCTGACCCGCCTGCAGGACACGGCCGAGCACCTCAACGAGCAGGCCCGCCAGTCCGACACCCTGGCCCACAACAGCTCCAGCGGCCTGGAGCGCCAACGGGTCGAGACCGAACAGGTGGCCACCGCGGTCAACCAGATGGCCGCCACCACCCAGGAAGTGGCCAGCCACGTGCAACGCACCGCCGACGCAACCCAGGAAGCCAATCGCCTGACCGGCCGTGGCCGCGATATCGCCGGGGAAACCCGCGAAGCCATCCAGCGCCTGTCGGTGGTAGTGGGCGAAACCGGGCTGACAGTAACCCAACTGGCCAAGGACAGTGACGAAATCGGCGGCGTTGTCGACGTGATCAAGGGCATTGCCGACCAGACCAACCTGCTGGCCCTGAACGCGGCCATCGAAGCCGCCCGCGCCGGTGAAATGGGCCGCGGCTTTGCCGTGGTGGCCGACGAGGTGCGTCAGTTGGCACAGCGCACCAGTGAGTCCACCGGGCAGATCCATACCCTGATCGCCAAGCTGCAGCAGACAGCCGCCACCGCCGTGCAGACCATGGACGCCGGTCATCGTCAGGCCGAAGAAGGCGTGGCCCGGGTGCTGGAAGCCGACCAGGCACTGGTGGGCATCAGCGAAGCGGTGGCCAACATTACCGACATGACCACCCAGATCGCTGCCGCCACCGAAGAGCAAAGCTCGGTGGCCGAAGAGATCAGCCGCAACATCAGCACCATCGCGCAACTGGCGGACCAGACTTCGGAGCAGGCCCAGCATTCGGCCGAGCTCAGCGAAGCACTGACCCGCACCGCACACACCCAGTACTCGCTGGTGGAGCGCTTCAACCGCTAAGCCCCTAGGGCCGGCAACAAAAAACCGGAAGCCAAGGCTTCCGGTTTTTTTATGCCCGCAAATCCACCCGACAACCGTAGGAGCGAGCTTGCTCGCGATAAATCTTCACCGCGCTCCAAATTCGAAGGCCGGGTGAACGCTTCGCGAGCAAGCTCGCTCCTGCAGGATCAGCTCAACGCTTTCAGGAAGGCAGCAACCTTGAGCGCCGCAGATTCCAGATGCTGCTCATGGCTGAAACCCGAGGCCTTCAGGGGCTTGAGATCGTGATCAGCGGCCGCCAGCCAGTACAACTCGATACTGGCTGCCAATGTGTAGGCCTCGACCGCCTGGCGATTGCCCAGGGCGTCACGCTCGCCCTGCACGATCAGGCTCGGCACTGACAGATCGGCCAGATGCGCCACCCGCGGTTTTTCCGGTTTGCCGGCGGCATAGAACGGATAGCCCAGGCACACCAATGCATCGGCCTGCAGTTCATCAGCCAGCAAACTGGCCATGCGCCCGCCCATGGACTTGCCGCCCACCGCCAACACCCCAGTGACATAAGGTCGCACCAGGGCATGCACCTCGCGCCAGCATTCCAGCAGCCTGGGCGCCGGATTGGGCGGGCGTTTGCCGCCGTCCAGGCGCCGCTGGGCCATGTAGGGAAACTCGAAGCGCAAGACGTTCACCCCATGCCCCGCAAGGCGTACAGCAATATCGTTCATGAACCCACTGTCCATGGGCGCGCCGGCGCCATGGGCGAGGATCAGGGTCGGCGCCGACTGCACCTCGACGCCCTGCGCGACATCCCACAACCAGCCCCGCTCCCGCACACACTGCGCCCATTGACCCCCGTCAATACTGGCCTTGTGCTCATTGCTCATGCTTGCCTCGCTTTTAGTCTGCCTATAACTCCAGACGAAGTGAGCGCGCCTTGCCGTGCGCAGTCGCTTTCACTTCAACTGAACCGTGGATGGGGAACCATGAACACTTCTATCAGTACCGCCTACAACTACAAGGTGGTCCGCCAATTCGCCATTATGACGGTGGTGTGGGGCATCGTCGGCATGGGGCTCGGGGTTTTTCTCGCTGCCCAGTTGGTCTGGCCCGAACTCAACTTCGACTTACCGTGGACCAGCTTCGGCCGTCTGCGGCCATTGCACACCAACGCGGTGATCTTCGCCTTCGGCGGCTGTGCGCTGTTTGCCAGCTCGTTCTACTCGGTGCAACGCACCTGCCAGACCACGCTGTTCGCGCCGAAAATCGCCGCGTTCTGCTTCTGGGGCTGGCAACTGGTGATCCTCCTGGCGGCCATCAGCCTGCCACTGGGCTACACCAGCTCCAAGGAATACGCCGAACTGGAATGGCCGATCGATATCCTGATCACCATTGTCTGGGTGGCCTACGCCATCGTGTTCTTCGGCACCCTGATGCAGCGCAAGACCAAGCACATCTATGTGGGTAACTGGTTCTTCGGCGCGTTCATCATCACCGTGGCCATCCTGCACATCGTCAACAACCTGGAACTGCCGGTCAGCTTCACCAAGTCCTACTCGGTGTATGCCGGTGCGACCGATGCGATGGTGCAATGGTGGTACGGCCACAACGCCGTGGGCTTCTTCCTGACCGCGGGCTTCCTGGGGATGATGTACTACTTCGTACCCAAGCAGGCCGAGCGTCCGGTGTACTCCTATCGCCTGTCGATTGTGCACTTCTGGGCACTGATCACCCTGTACATCTGGGCCGGTCCGCACCACCTGCACTACACCGCGCTGCCGGACTGGGCTCAATCCTTAGGGATGGTGATGTCGCTGGTTCTGCTGGCGCCAAGCTGGGGCGGCATGATCAACGGCATGATGACCCTCTCGGGCGCCTGGCATAAGCTGCGTAGCGACCCGATCCTGCGGTTCCTGGTGGTATCCCTGGCGTTCTACGGCATGTCGACCTTCGAAGGTCCGATGATGGCGATCAAGACCGTCAACGCCCTCTCCCACTACACCGACTGGACCATCGGCCACGTACACGCCGGCGCCCTCGGCTGGGTAGCGATGATCTCCATCGGCGCGCTGTACCACCTGATCCCGAAAGTCTTCGGCCGCGAGCAGATGTACAGCACCGGCCTGATCAACACCCACTTCTGGCTGGCTACCATCGGCACCGTGCTCTACATCGCTTCGATGTGGGTCAACGGTATCGCCCAGGGCCTGATGTGGCGTGCGGTCAACGAGGACGGCACTCTCACCTACTCCTTCGTCGAAACCCTGGTGGCCAGCCACCCAGGCTTCATCGTGCGACTGGTGGGTGGTGCGATCTTCCTCAGCGGCATGTTCCTGATGGCTTACAACACCTGGCGCACCGTGCGTGCCGCAGTGCCAGCCGAAGTCAACGCCGCTGCGCAGATGGCCTGAGGAGTCCGCCATGAAACACGAAACGATTGAGAAAAACGTCGGCCTGCTGATGCTGCTGATGGTCTTCGCGGTGAGCATCGGCGGTCTGACCCAGATCGTCCCGCTGTTCTTCCAGGACGTCACCAACAAGCCGGTGGAAGGCATGAAGCCCTACACCGCCCTGCAGCTGGAAGGCCGCGACATCTACATCCGCGAAGGCTGCGTACAGTGCCACTCGCAGATGATCCGTCCGTTCCGCGCCGAGACCGAGCGTTATGGTCACTACTCGGTGGCCGGTGAAAGCGTCTGGGACCACCCGTTCCTGTGGGGTTCCAAGCGTACCGGTCCGGACCTGGCCCGGGTGGGCGGCCGCTACTCCGATGACTGGCACCGTGCGCACTTGTACAACCCGCGCAACGTGGTGCCCGAGTCGAAGATGCCGGCCTACCCATGGCTGGTGACCGCACCGGTGGACAGCAGCCACACCGAAACCAAGCTCAAGGTCATGCGCACCCTGGGCGTGCCGTACACCGACGAAGACATCGCCGGCGCCACCGCCACGCTCAAGGGCAAGACCGAAATGGACGCCCTGGTCTCCTACCTGCAAGTGCTTGGCACTTCGATCAAGAGCAAGAGGTGAGCCATGGGTTTTGAACTCGATAGCGGCATGATCCGCGGCCTCGGGACCCTGGTGGTGATGATCGCCTTCATCGGCCTGTCGATCTGGGTGTTCAACTCAAAGCGCAATCCCGAGTTTGCCCAGGCCCGCCTGCTGCCCTTCGCCGATGACCCGATGCCGGGCACGGCACCGGCCGGTAACACAACTGATGACGCTCAACCTCAAGAGCCTGCAACAAGGAGCATTCGGCCATGACCACCTTCTGGAGTACGTGGATCTGCGTACTGACCATTGGCAGCCTGATCGGCCTGACCTGGCTGCTGGTCGGCACCCGCAAGGGCGAGACCAAGGGCAGTGTCGACCAGACCATGGGCCACGCCTTCGATGGCATCGAGGAGTACGACAACCCCCTGCCGCAATGGTGGTTCCTGCTGTTCGCCGGGACCCTGGTGTTTTCCGTTGGCTACCTGATCCTCTACCCGGGTCTGGGCAACTGGAAAGGCATCCTGCCGGGCTATGAAGACGGCTGGACCCAGACCAAGGAATGGGAAAAGGAGATGGCCAAGGCGGACGTGAAGTTTGGTCCGATCTTCGCCAAATTCGCGGCCATGCCGGTGGAGGAAGTGGCCAAGGACCCGCAAGCGCTGAAAATGGGCGGACGCCTGTTCGCCTCCAACTGCTCGGTCTGCCACGGTTCCGACGCCAAGGGTGCCTTCGGCTTCCCGAACCTGGCGGACGACAACTGGCGGTGGGGCGGCAGCGCCGACACCATCAAGGCCACCATCATGGGCGGCCGCATGGCGGCAATGCCGGCCTGGGGCGAAGTGCTCAAGGAAGCAGGCGTGAAGAACGTGGCAGCTTACGTTCGCCACGACCTGGCCGGCCTGCCCCTGCCAGCCGACAGCGATGCCGACCTGGTAGCCGGACAGCAAGCGTTCAGCACCACCTGCGTAGCCTGCCACGGCGCTGACGGCAAAGGCACCCAGATCATGGGCGCGCCCGACCTGACCCAGCCCGCCGGCTTCATCTACGGCACCAGCCTGGCCCAACTGCAACAGACCATCCGTCATGGTCGCCAGGGCCACATGCCAGCGCAGAGCGAACTGCTCGGCAATGACAAGGTGCAACTGCTGGCCGCCTACGTTTACAGCCTCTCCCACGGCAACAAGCCACAGGCTGAAAACACCCAGTAAGACGAGTCACGGCAAGCTGCGGGTTCCCGACTTGCAGCTTGCCGCTCGTGGTTCAACTTCCCGCTCCTTTGCGACCAAGTGTCGCACCCTCTCCCGAAGCGCGTTTGCACTCATCTGATTCAGGTCTAAGCTTGCCCCGATGGGGACTGGCACGGGCTGGTCACAGGCCAACGGTATCCGTGACGTTCGAAGCTTCTGCTCGATGACAGGCCGCAAAGGCTGGTTTATACCGGCTGTCGACTCTCTTACCGCCTGTCAGCTGATCCATCAGCTTCCACACACCCGGTTACAACCGACCTGACACCCCCCGTTTCCTGTCCATGGCGACAGCTTGTCCGAGGGCAATTTTTTGTCCCTACTCGGCATAGGGAAAGGCCGCAGAATCAGGCATGGAACGCATTGACCCAGGTCATAGCGCGTTGCAATGACCCCCTGCTTTCTCCATACTTGCGACCGATTTTTATCCCTAATAAAACACCCAAACCGTGGAACCTTAGAATGAGCACAGCAATCAGTCCGACTGCTTATAACTATAAGGTAGTCCGCCAGTTCGCCATCATGACGGTGGTCTGGGGGATCCTTGGCATGGGGCTCGGTGTCTTCATCGCCTCACAACTGGTATGGCCGGAGTTGAACTTCGGTCTGCCGTGGACGACGTTTGGACGCCTGCGCCCGCTGCACACCAACCTGGTGATCTTCGCCTTCGGTGGATGTGCATTGTTTGCCACCTCTTACTATGTCGTGCAGCGAACCTGCCAGACGCGACTGATTTCCGACAGCCTCGCGGCCTTCACCTTCTGGGGTTGGCAAGCGGTGATCGTCGGCGCGATCGTGACCCTGCCACTGGGTTACACCACCACCAAGGAATACGCCGAACTGGAATGGCCCCTGGCTATCCTGCTGGCGATCGTCTGGGTCACCTACGGCCTGGTATTCTTCGGCACCATCACCAAGCGCAAGACCAAGCACATCTATGTGGGCAACTGGTTCTACGGTGCCTTCATCGTGGTGACCGCGATGCTGCACATCGTCAACCACGCTTCCCTGCCGGTCAGCTTCTTCAAGTCCTACTCGGCCTACGCCGGTGCGACTGATGCGATGATCCAGTGGTGGTACGGCCACAACGCCGTGGGCTTCTTCCTGACCACCGGCTTCCTGGGGATGATGTACTACTTCGTACCCAAGCAGGCCGAGCGTCCGATCTATTCCTATCGCCTGTCCATCGTGCACTTCTGGGCGCTGATCACCCTGTACATCTGGGCCGGTCCGCACCACCTGCACTACACCGCGCTGCCGGACTGGGCCCAGTCCCTGGGCATGGCCATGTCGATCATCCTGCTGGCGCCAAGCTGGGGCGGCATGATCAACGGCATGATGACCCTCTCGGGCGCCTGGCATAAGCTGCGCACCGACCCGATCCTGCGCTTCCTGGTGGTATCGCTGGCGTTCTACGGCATGTCGACCTTCGAAGGTCCGATGATGGCGATCAAGACCGTCAACTCGCTCTCGCACTACACCGACTGGACCATCGGCCACGTACACGCCGGCGCTCTGGGCTGGGTAGCGATGATCTCCATCGGCGCCCTGTACCACCTGATCCCGAAAGTCTTCGGTCGTCAGCAGATGCACAGCATCGGCCTGATCAACACCCACTTCTGGCTGGCTACCATCGGTACCGTGCTCTACATCGCCTCGATGTGGGTCAACGGCATCACCCAGGGCCTGATGTGGCGTGCAATCAACGATGACGGCACCCTCACCTACTCCTTCGTCGAAGCGCTGCAAGCCAGCCACCCGGGCTTTATCGTCCGTGCTCTGGGCGGTGCGTTCTTCGCCACCGGCATGCTGATCATGGCGTACAACGTGTTCCGTACCGTTCGCGCCTCGAACCCGGCTGAAGCTGAAGCCGCTGCTCAGATCGCTGTAGTTGGAGCTCACTGATGAAGCACGAAGTAGTCGAGAAGAATATTGGCCTGCTGGCCTTCTTCATGGTCATCGCCGTCAGCATCGGCGGCCTGACCCAGATCGTCCCGCTGTTCTTCCAGGACGTCACCAACAAGCCGGTGGAAGGCATGAAGCCGCGTACCGCACTGGAACTGGAAGGCCGCGACGTCTACATCGCCAACGGCTGTGTCGGCTGCCACTCGCAGATGATCCGTCCGTTCCGCGCTGAAACCGAACGCTATGGTCACTACTCGGTGGCTGGTGAGAGCGTCTGGGACCACCCGTTCCTGTGGGGTTCCAAGCGTACCGGCCCGGACCTGGCCCGAGTGGGCGGTCGTTACTCCGATGACTGGCAGCGCGCGCACTTGTACAACCCGCGCAACGTGGTGCCCGAGTCGAAGATGCCGGCTTATCCGTTCCTCGTAGAAAACAAGCTCGACGGCAAAGACACCGCGAAGAAAATGGAAGTCTTGCGCACGCTCGGCGTCCCTTACACCGACGAAGACATCGCCGGTGCCAAGGATGCCGTGAAGGGCAAAACCGAAATGGACGCGCTGGTGGCCTATCTGCAAGGCCTGGGCACCATCATCAAAAGCAAACGGTGATCTAGATGGATATCGGGATGATTCGTGGCCTGGGCACCCTTGTTGTGATGGTGGCCTTCATCGGTTTGGCGCTCTGGGTGTTCAGCCCCAAGCGCAAGTCCGAGTTTGAAGACGCAACCTTGCTGCCGTTCGCGGATGATCCCGACGCCATCAAGCACGTCGAGCAAGCTTCTAGGAGTAACAAAGAATGACTACGTTCTGGAGTCTGTACGTCACAGTCCTCAGTCTGGGTACCATCTTCGCCCTGACCTGGCTGCTGCTGTCGACCCGCAAGGGCCAGCGCGCCGAGCAGACCGACGAGACGGTCGGCCACTCCTTCGACGGGATCGAGGAGTACGACAACCCCCTGCCGAAATGGTGGTTCATGCTGTTCGTCGGCACCATCGTCTTCGCCCTGGGCTACCTGGTGCTGTACCCGGGCCTGGGCAACTGGAAAGGCGTTCTGCCGGGCTACAACTACCTCGATAACGAGAAGCAGACCCCGTTCGCCAACGGCCAGTCCGGCTGGACCGGCGTCCACGAGTGGGAAAAGGAAATGGCCAAGTCGGACGCCAAGTTCGGTCCGATCTTCGCCAAGTACGCGGCCATGCCTATCGAAGAAGTGGCCAAGGACCCGCAAGCCCTGAAAATGGGTGGCCGTCTGTTCGCATCCAACTGCTCGGTCTGCCACGGTTCCGACGCCAAGGGCGCCTATGGTTTTCCCAACCTGACCGACGCCGACTGGCGCTGGGGCGGCGAGCCGGAAACCATCAAGACCACCATCATGGGCGGCCGTCACGCAGTGATGCCGGCCTGGCTGGACGTGATCAAGGAACAAGGCGTCAGTGACGTTGCCGCCTATGTCCTGACCAACCTCGACGGCCGCAAGTTGCCGGAAGGCCTGAAGGCCGACCCGGTCAACGGCCAGAAGCTGTTCGCCGCCAACTGTGCGGTATGCCACGGTCCGGAAGGCAAAGGCACCCCAGCCATGGGTGCGCCTAACCTGACTCACCCGGCAGCCTTCATCTACGGTTCGAGCTTCGCCCAATTGCAGCAGACCATTCGTTACGGCCGTCAAGGCGTGATGCCAGCGCAGGAACAACTGCAAGGCAACGACAAGGTTCACCTGCTGGCGGCTTATGTCTACAGCCTGTCCCACGGTGACAAGCAGGCCGACGCCGAGTAAGACCGACGCCTGAAAGCAACACCCAACGGCCCCGCCAATCAACATTGGCGGGGCCGTTTTGTTTGCGCCTGGCATCGGCTGACGCTCGACGGCGGATCACCCTTTCCGGCAACCCGGTAGCCAGGATTCGACAATATGGCGGACTTCGAGACCTGTGGCGTACGCTTGCTCACTCCCTGGAAGAATTGAACGGCGCGACGTGCAAAAGGGTCCATAATCCACAAGTCAATTGATTCAAGTCATTACACCATCAGTTGATTTCTCCCAACGCGACCAAAGGTCGCACCCTTGCGCTAGAGCTACAGGCGTATCATTGCGCCACTGCAACACCCCTTTTGACCGCGGTCGGCACGCATCGACCGAGGCATTTTTCCACTGCCGTGGGATGCAATGATGAGCAACCAGATTCCCGTACAAGACGTTACCCCGCCCGCCAAAAACGCGACCAACAGCGTCGATCTCTACGCCTCCAGGGAAAAAATCTACACCCGCGCCTTCACTGGCCTGTTCCGCAATCTGCGCATGCTTGGCGGCGCCGGATTGTTCCTTCTGTACTTCGGTACCGTGTGGCTCAACTGGGGCGGCCACCAGGCTGTCTGGTGGAACCTGCCGGAGCGCAAATTCTTCATCTTTGGCGCCACGTTCTGGCCCCAGGACTTCATCCTGCTCTCGGGCCTGCTGATCATCGCCGCTTTCGGCCTGTTCTTCATCACCGTCTATGCCGGCCGCATCTGGTGCGGCTACACCTGCCCGCAGAGTGTCTGGACCTGGATCTTCATGTGGTGCGAAAAGGTCACCGAAGGCGATCGCAACCAGCGCATCAAGCTGGACAAGGCGCCCATGAGCGCCAACAAGTTCCTGCGCAAATTCAGCAAGCACAGCCTCTGGCTGCTGATCGGCTTCGTCACCGGCATGACCTTCGTCGGCTACTTCTCGCCGATCCGCGAACTGGTCATCGACTTCTTCACCGGCCAGGCCGATGGCTGGTCCTACTTCTGGGTCGGCTTCTTCACCCTGGCCACCTACGGCAACGCCGGCTGGCTGCGGGAACAGGTGTGCATCTACATGTGCCCCTATGCACGCTTCCAGAGCGTGATGTTCGACAAGGACACCCTGATCGTTTCCTACGACCCACGCCGTGGCGAAGCCCGTGGCCCGCGCAAGAAAGGCGCCGACTACAAGGCCCAGGGCCTGGGCGACTGCATCGACTGCACCATGTGTGTCCAGGTCTGCCCCACCGGCATCGACATCCGTGACGGCCTGCAGATCGAATGCATCGGCTGCGCAGCCTGCATCGACGCCTGCGACAGCATCATGGACAAGATGGAGTACCCCCGCGGGCTCATCAGCTACACCACCGAACACAACCTCTCGGGGCAGAAAACCCATAAACTGCGCCCGCGCCTGATCGGCTATGCCCTGGTGCTGCTGGCCATGACCAGCCTGCTGGTTACGGCATTTTTCATGCGTTCGCTGGTGGGCTTCGATGTCAGCAAGGACCGGGTGCTGTACCGCGAAAACGCCGAAGGCCGGATCGAAAACGTCTACAGCCTGAAGATCATGAACAAGGACCAGCGCGATCACACCTATGTGCTGGACGCCTCCGGCCTGCCGGACCTGAAGCTGCAGGGCAAGCGCGAAATCCACGTGGTGGCCGGCGATATCGTCAGCATGCCGGTGGAGCTGTCGATTGCTCCCGAACAGCTGCCATCGACCACCAACGAGGTGAAATTCATCCTCAAGGATGCCGACGATGACAGCGTCCATGTTGAAGCCAAGAGCCGGTTCATCGGCCCACAAATTCGTTAAGAGAAGTGATCATGCCCGCAGCCACCGCCGCAAGCCCCTGGTACAAGCACCTCTGGCCCTGGATCATCATCGGCATCCTCGCCTGTTCCGTGACCCTGACCCTGTCCATGGTGACCATTGCCGTGAACAACCCGGACAACCTGGTCAACGACAACTACTACGAGGCCGGCAAGGGCATCAACCGCTCCCTGGACCGCGAGCTGCTGGCCCAGACCCTGAAGATGCGCGCCAACGTGCACCTCGATGAGCTGACCGGCGAAGTCGAACTGCGCCTGAGCGGTGACAGCCAGCCCAAGACCCTGGAGCTGAACCTGATCTCGCCGACCCAGCCGGAAAAGGACCGCAAGATCACCCTGGCCCGCAGCGAAACCGAACACGGGCGCTACATCGGCCAGTTGACCGACCAGGTCGAAGGGCGGCGCTTCGTCGAACTGCTGGGGGTCGAGGGCGACAAGACCTGGCGCATGTTCGAAGAAGAACAGGTCAGCCATGACAAGGACCTGCTGCTGGGCGACGAGCCCCTGCAAGGTGCCGAAGACCTGAACTGAGCAGTACCTGCCGTACATCGCCGGCCCGTCGCCTCCCCTGCCCTTGCAGCGGGACCGGTGCGCCGGCGATGAGTTTTTCCCACATTACAAAGACCGCCGATGACCACGCCACTGCCTTGCTACCACTGTGCCCTGCCGGTTCCTGCCGGTAGCCGGTTCACCGCCGTCGTGCTTGGCCAACCCCGGGAGTTCTGCTGCCCGGGCTGCCAGGCAGTGGCCGAAGCCATAGTCGCTGGCGGTCTGGAGCACTACTACAGCCATCGCAGCGAGGCCTCGGCCAACCCTGAAGCCCTGCCCGTGCAACTGGTGGACGAACTGGCGCTGTACGACCGCGCCGACGTGCAGCAGCCCTTTGTCCGGCACGAAGGCGAGCTGGCGGAAACCACGCTGCTCATGGAGGGCATCAGTTGTGCCGCCTGCGGCTGGCTGATCGAAAAACACCTGCGCAGCCTGCCAGCGGTGGCCGAAGCCCGGCTCAACCTGTCCAACCACCGCCTGCACGTGCGCTGGGCCGACAGCCAACTGCCCCTGAGCCAGGTGCTCAGCGAGCTGCGCCACATCGGCTACGCCGCCCACCCGTATCAGCCGGATCGCGCCTCCGAGCAACTGGCCAGCGAAAACCGCCTGGCCTTGCGCCAGCTGGGCGTCGCCGGCCTGCTGTGGTTCCAGGCCATGATGGCGACCATGGCCACCTGGCCGGAATTCAACATCGACCTGAGCCCCGAGCTGCATACGATCCTGCGCTGGGTCGCGCTGTTTCTCACCACGCCCATCGTCTTCTACAGCTGCGCACCGTTCTTCAAGGGCGCCATGCGCGATTTGCGCACCCGCCACCTGACCATGGACGTCTCGGTGTCCCTGGCCATCGGAGGGGCCTACCTGGCCGGCATCTGGACCTCCATCAGCGGCATTGGCGAGTTGTATTTCGATGCCGTCGGCATGTTCGCCCTGTTCCTGCTCGCCGGACGCTACCTGGAACGCCGGGCCCGGGAGCGCACCGCGGCGGCTACCGCGCAACTGGTCAATCTGCTGCCAGCTTCCTGCCTGCGCCTGGATGAAGACGGCCAGAGTGAACGCATCCTGCTCAGCGAATTGCGCCTGGGCGACCGGGTGCTGGTGCATCCCGGCGCAGTACTGCCGGCAGACGGCAAGATCCTCGACGGCCAATCGAGCATCGACGAATCCCTGCTCACCGGTGAATACCTGCCGCAGCCCCGTGGCCTGGGCGATAGGGTGACCGCCGGTACCTTGAACGTCGAAGGTGCGTTGACAGTGCAGGTCCAGGCCCTGGGCCAGGACACCCGGCTGTCGGCCATCGTGCGCCTGCTGGACCGGGCCCAGGCAGAGAAACCGCGGCTGGCGGAGGTTGCCGATCGCGCAGCCCAGTGGTTCCTGCTGTTCTCGCTGATCGCCGCGGCCGCCATCGGGCTGCTGTGGTGGCAATTAGACGCCTCACGGGCGTTCTGGATCGTCCTGGCCATGTTGGTGGCGACCTGCCCTTGTGCGCTGTCCCTGGCCACGCCCACAGCGCTCACCGCCGCCACCGGCACCTTGCACAAGCTCGGCCTGCTGCTGACCCGCGGCCATGTACTGGAAGGCCTGAACCAGATCGACACAGTGATTTTCGACAAGACCGGCACTCTCACCGAAGGGCGGCTGGCGCTGCGTTCCATCCGGCCATTGGGGGCGCTGTCCAGCGATGACTGCCTGAGCCTGGCCGCAGCCCTGGAAAACCGTTCCGAGCACCCGATCGCCCGGGCTTTCGGCCGTGCCCCAGTGGCCGCCGAGGAAGTTACCAGCAGCCCCGGCCTGGGCCTGGAAGGCCTGGTGGGCGATCAGCGTCTGCGCATCGGGCAACCAGCCTACGTTTGCCAGCTCAGTGGCTGTACCGTTCCGCCCATGCCCGATGAGGCCGGCCAATGGCTATTGCTCGGTGACAGCCAGGGGGCTCTCGCCTGGCTGGTGCTGGACGACCGCCTACGCAGTGATGCTCCGGCCCTGCTGGCGGCCTGCAAGGCCCGTGGCTGGCACACCCTGCTACTGTCCGGGGACAGCTCGCCGATGGTCGCCAGTGTCGCTGCCGAACTGCAGATCGATGAAGCCCGGGGCGGCCTGCGCCCCGATGACAAGCTGCAAGTGCTGCAACAGCTGCACCAGCAGGGCCGCAAGGTGCTGATGCTCGGCGATGGGGTCAACGATGTGCCGGTGCTGGCCGCCGCCGACATCAGCGTCGCCATGGGCTCGGCCACTGACCTGGCCAAGACCAGCGCCGATGCGGTACTTCTGTCCAATCGCCTGGACGCCCTGGTGCAGGCCTTCAGCCTGGCCCGCCGCACGCGCCGGGTGATCATCGAGAACCTGCTCTGGGCCGGGCTGTACAATGGCCTGATGCTGCCGTTCGCCGCCCTCGGCTGGATCACTCCGGTGTGGGCGGCGGTCGGCATGTCCATCAGTTCCCTGACCGTGGTGCTCAACGCCCTGCGCCTGACCCGCATGCCGCGGCCGGCCGACAGCGCCGACGCCCCCGAAACCCGCCCGTTGCCGGCCTGAGCCGCCGGGCCTGGAGTCCAGATGCCAGCTCTTTACGTGATGATCCCGGCCGCCCTGCTGATCGTGGCCATCGCCATCTACATCTTCTTCTGGGCGGTGGACAGCGGCCAGTACGACGATCTCGACGGCCCGGCCCACAGCATCCTGTTCGACGACCAGGACCCAAGCCACACCGCCGCGGTGGATGAGGCCAAGGGCCAACCGAGCAGCGAAGCCGACCCCGCCAGAAAATCGGAACCGCCCCATGCTTGAACTGGCCCCTCTGCTGGTCTCTGCGCTGATCCTCGGCCTGCTGGGTGGCGGCCACTGCCTGGGCATGTGCGGCGGCCTGATGGGCGCCCTGACGCTGGCCATCCCCCGGAACAGCGCAGCCGACGCCTGCGCCTGCTGCTGGCCTACAACCTGGGCCGCATCCTCAGCTACGCCCTGGCCGGCCTGCTGCTGGGCCTGGCGGGCTGGGCTGTAGCCAACAGTCCGCTGGCGCTGTTCATGCGGGTGCTGGCCGGGTTGCTGTTGATTGCCATGGGCCTTTACCTGGCTGGCTGGTGGAGTGGCCTGACCCGCATCGAAGGCCTTGGCAAGGGCTTGTGGCGGCATATCCAGCCGCTGGCCAGCCGCCTGTTGCCGGTTTCCAGCCTGCCCCGTGCATTGCTCCTGGGGGCGCTGTGGGGCTGGCTGCCGTGCGGCCTGGTGTACAGCACCCTGCTGTGGTCGGCGAGCCAGGGCAGCGCCCTGGACAGCGCGCTGTTGATGCTGGCCTTCGGCCTGGGCACCTGGCCCGTGCTGCTGGCCACCGGGCTGGCAGCCGAACGGATCACCGCCTTGCTGCGTCAGCGCAGCGTACGCATGGCTGGCGGCGTGCTGGTCATTCTCTTCGGCATCTGGACCCTGCCTGGTCCTCACCAGCACTGGCTGATGGGCCACTGACCCCGGGGAGGCGCCCGGCAACCGGGCCTGTACGCCTCGTCGGCACTGCTCCGGCGGCTCCCGAACACCCTTGATACAAGTCAAGATGGCCCTGGCCTGAACCTCCTAGACTCGCGAACACTGCCAGCCTATCCGGGGGAATTCCCGCATGCTCGACGCCATTCGTTGGGACACAGATCTGATCCGCCGCTACGACCTGGCGGGACCGCGTTACACCTCATACCCGACCGCAGTGCAGTTCAACAGCCAGGTCGGCGCCTTCGACCTGCTGCACGCCCTGCGCGACAGCCGCAAGGCGCAGCGCCCGCTGTCGCTGTACGTGCACATCCCGTTCTGCGCCAACATCTGCTACTACTGCGCCTGCAACAAGGTCATCACCAAGGATCGCAGCCGCGCCTTGCCCTACCTGCAGCGCCTGGAACAGGAGATGCAACTGATCGCCTGCCACCTGGCCCCCAACCAGCGGGTGGAACAACTGCATTTCGGCGGCGGCACCCCGACCTTTCTCAACCACGATGAACTGCGCCAACTGATGGCCCTGCTGCGCAAGCACTTCAACCTGCTGGACGACGACTCCGGCGACTACGGCATCGAGATCGATCCCCGGGAAGCCGACTGGTCGACCATGGGCCTGTTGCGGGAGCTGGGTTTCAATCGGGTCAGCATCGGCCTGCAGGACCTGGACCCGGCCGTGCAACGCGCGGTCAATCGCCTGCAAAGCCTGGACGAAACCCGGGCGGTGATCGAAGCGGCCCGCACCCTGCAGTTCCGTTCCATCAACATCGACCTGATCTACGGCCTGCCCAAGCAGACCCCGGAAAACTTCGCCCGCACCGTGGAAGAAGTCATCAGCCTGCAACCGGACCGGCTCTCGGTGTTCAATTACGCCCACCTGCCAGAGCGTTTCATGCCCCAGCGGCGGATCAACGGCAGCGAACTGCCTGCCCCGGCGGAAAAGCTGCAGATGCTGCAACGCACCATCGAACAGCTGACGGCTGCCGGCTATCGCTACATCGGCATGGATCATTTCGCCCTGCCCGATGATGAACTGGCCATTGCCCAGGAAGAGTCCACCCTGCAACGCAACTTCCAGGGCTACACCACTCATGGTCATTGCGACCTTATTGGGCTCGGTGTTTCAGCCATCAGCCAGATCGGCGACCTCTACTGCCAGAACAGCAGCGACCTGACGCACTATCAAAACGCCTTGGCTGGCGCACAACTGGCCACCAGTCGCGGCTTGGTATGCAACGCCGATGACCGTCTGCGCCGGGAAGTTATTCAGCAACTGATCTGCAACTTTAGTCTTAAGTTCGAAGAGATCGAACAGGCTTTCAATATCGACTTTCGCGGCTACTTCAATGAACTCTGGCCGGAACTGGAAGAGATGGCCGACGACGGCCTGATTGAACTTGGCAGCGAAGCAATCATCGTGCTGCCAGCCGGTCGCCTACTTGTGCGCTCGGTGTGCATGGTGTTCGATGCATACCTGGGCCAGCAGAACCGCCAGCGGTTTTCCCGGGTGATCTAGGATTTCATGATCAAGGATGCAGCCTTCATCACCTGCTCTGAGCTCAAGCCCGCTTCTTTCATTGCCTTGGCCAGGGAGGCATTGGCGGTCAGCAAACCGCCGTTGAGTATTGCCAGGGCAGATTGCAGGCTGCCGATCCGGACCTTGGTTTCTTCAGGGCTCAGGTGCTTGTCGGCCATGACCGCCTGGAGCTGGGCGAGGGTCTCGGCAATCTGTTGTTGCAATTTTCTGATCATCTTGAGGATCTGCTGAATGTTTTCCGGCAGGCCGCTTTCCTCGATATCACTGTCACGCCCTTTGGCGGCGGCGGATTTGTTCAGGCCGGCGCCAGACAGCGACACTTTGACGCCCTCCCCGATCACTGGCTCTGCAACTAATGGAGAAATTCTTAGTTGCTCGTCAACCTGACTTGTCGAGGGCTCTTGAAGTGACTGCAAGTTATTGCTGCCATTAGTAATAGCGCCAACGGACGACATAATTTCAGCCTTCCAAGTTACTTTCGTTAACAGGTTATCGACCCATAAAAGGATAGCTTTACGACTAACAGTCAATACGGCACGGACTGGCCGGAACCTCCTCCCGTGAGTTACCCTTACGGCTTATGTGTGTTTTCCCACAAGGATTCTAGAATGTCCGAGCCAGTTAAACTGCGCGCTCACAACCAGGCCCATTGCAAGGATTGCAGCCTGGCACCCCTCTGCCTGCCACTTTCGCTGAATTTGGAAGACATGGACGCGCTGGACGAAATCGTCAAACGTGGCCGCCCATTGAAAAAAGGCGAATTCCTGTTCCGTCAGGGTGACGGCTTCGACTCGGTGTACGCCGTGCGTTCGGGCGCCCTGAAAACCTTCAGCCTGAGCGACAGCGGCGAAGAACAGATCACCGGCTTCCATCTCCCCAGCGAGCTGGTAGGCCTGTCAGGCATGGACACCGAAAGCCATCCCGTCTCGGCCCAGGCGCTGGAAACCACCTCGGTGTGTGAAATCCCCTTCGAACGCCTCGATGAGCTGGCACTGCAACTGCCACAGCTGCGTCGCCAGCTGATGCGGGTCATGAGCCGGGAAATCCGCGATGACCAGCAAATGATGCTGCTGCTGTCGAAAAAGACCGCTGACGAGCGTATCGCCACGTTCCTGGTCAACCTGTCCGCGCGCTTCCGCGCCCGGGGCTTCTCGGCCAACCAGTTCCGCCTGAGCATGTCGCGCAACGAAATCGGCAACTACCTGGGCCTGGCGGTGGAAACCGTGTCCCGGGTGTTCACCCGTTTCCAGCAGAACGAGCTGATTGCCGCCGAAGGCAAGGAAGTGCACATCCTCGATCCGATCCAGCTCTGCGCCCTCGCCGGCGGCTCGGTGGAGGGCTGATCCACAGCCTGTGCGGCTGAGCCAGGCGGCTCGGTCGCGGGTATACTGGCGCGGCCTATTTGCCCGCCAGGACACCTGAAGATGGCCTTCGATTCCTTCGACATCAAATCCCTGATACGCCCCGTCATCGACTTCCCGAAACCGGGCGTGATCTTCCGCGACATCACCCCCCTGTTCCAGTCTCCCCGGGCCCTGCGCCTGGTGGCGGACAGCTTCGCCCAGCGTTATGTCGAGGAAGACTTCAGCCACATCGGCGCCATGGACGCACGGGGTTTTCTGATCGGCTCGATCATCGCCTACCAGTTGAACAAGCCGCTGATCCTGTTCCGCAAACAGGGCAAGCTGCCGGCCGACATCCTGGCCGAGGGCTACCGGACCGAGTACGGCGAAGCCTTCATTGAAGTCCACGCCGACAGCCTGTGTGAAGGCGACTCGGTGCTGTTGATCGATGACTTGATCGCCACCGGTGGCACCCTGATCGCCGCCGCCAATCTGGTACGGCGCATGGGGGCGAAGGTCTATGAAGCCGCGGCGATCATCGACCTGCCGGAACTGGGCGGCTCGCAGAAGCTGCAGGACATGGGGATCCCGACCTTCTGCCTGACCCAGTTTTCCCTGACCGAACGCTAGCCTGCACCTACAGCCCCATCTGCTTGCTGATGATTTCGTTCATCACCTCGCGAGTGCCGCCGCCGATCGACAGAATGCGGTTGTCGCGGTAAAGGCGCTCCACCAGGCTTTCGCGCATGTAGCCCATGCCACCGAGGATCTGCACCGCATCGTGGGTAATACGGTCGGCGGTATCGGTGGCGAAGTTCTTGGCCATGGAAATTTCCTTGATCACGCTCTTGCCGGCGGCCATCTTCGCCGCCTGGCGATAGGTGAACTCCCGGGAAACCTCCAGGGCCGTGGCCATCTCCGCCAGACGGTGCTTGAGCACCTGGAACTTGGCGATGGGCTTGCCGAACGCCTCCCGCTCGCGCGCCCACTTCAGGCTTTCCTCCAGGGCCATCTGTGAGGTCATGTTGGCCATCAGGGCCAGGGCCAGGCGTTCGCTCTGGAAGTTGCCCATGATGCAGGCAAAGCCCATGTTCTCGACGCCGATCAGGTTGCCCACCGGCACCCGGCAATCGTCGAAGAACAGCTCGGCGGTATCCGAGGCCCACCAGCCCATCTTTTTCAACTGCCGACCCACAGTGAAGCCCGGCGTGCCCTTTTCGACCAGCAACAGGCTGATACCGCCGTAGCCAGGTTCGCCGGTGCGCACCGCAACGGTGTAGAAGTCGGCGCGCACGCCACTGGTGATGAAGGTCTTGCTGCCACTGAGCCGGTAATGATCGCCATCGCGCACGGCGCGGGTCTGCAGGTTGGCCACGTCCGAGCCGCCGCCGGGCTCGGTGACCGCCAGGGCGCTGATCTTCTCCCCGGACAACACCAGCGGTGCGACCCGCTCGCGCAATTCGGGGCGGGCCCATTTGGCGATGGGCGGCAGGCCGATATCCAGGGAACCGAGGCCCGCCACCAGGCCGCCGGAGCCACTGCGCATCAACTCCTCGCTGGCGGCGATCTTGGCGAACAGATCACCCTCATGGCTGCCGCCCAGGGCCTCGGGGTAACCGATGCCCAGAAGCCCGGCGGCCCCGGCCTTGAGGTACAGCTCACGGGGGAAACTGCCCGCCTCCTCCCACTCGTCGATCTGGGGAAGGATTTCACGCTCGACGAAACGTCGCACGCTGTCGCGGACCAACTGGTGGCTGGGGTCGAAGTATTCCTGGCAGGCAGACATCGGCAAGCTCCTCTGAAGGGTCGAAGGAACTTACCAAGCGCTTGCTTGGTTTTCAAGAGAATGCGTGGCGCATCCTTCGCCAGTCAGCCGGCTTCCGCAGCCTTACAACGCTATGGGTTTGCGCCCGGCAAAGGAGTGAGCCAGGGTGCCGCCATCCACCAGTTCCAGCTCGCCGCCCAGAGGCACGCCGTGAGCGATGCGCGAGGTGATCAGGCCCTTGTTGGTCAGCAGTTGGGCGATGTAGTGCGCAGTGGCTTCGCCTTCCACCGTCGGGTTGGTGGCCAGGATTACTTCGCTGAAGCTGCCCTGCTCCTCGATACGCGCCAGCAACTGCGGAATGCCGATGGCCTCCGGGCCCAGGCCATCCAGAGGCGACAGGTGGCCTTTGAGCACGAAGTAGCGCCCGCGATAGCCGGTCTGCTCCACCGCGTACACATCCATCGGCCCTTCCACCACGCACAGCAGGGTGTCGTCGCGACGCGGGTCGGCACACTGCGGGCACAGCTCGTCTTCGGTCAGTGTCCGGCACTGGCGGCAATGCCCCACGCCTTCCATGGCCTGGCTCAGGGCCTGCGCCAGGCGCAAGCCGCCACTGCGATCACGCTCGAGCAGTTGCAGGGCCATGCGCTGGGCGGTTTTCTGACCCACGCCCGGCAAGGTGCGCAGGGCATCGATCAGTTGGCGAATCAGGGGGCTGAAGCTCATGGGCAAAGGTCCGACAAAAACAACGAGACGCGGTTTATACCCGCGCCTCGGGGTAGCGTCAAATGCTCGCGTCCGGGGCGACCTTGACCACCAGCTTGCCGAAGTTGCGCCCCTCCAGCAGGCCAATGAAGGCTTCTGGTGCCTGTTCCAGTCCCTCGACCACGTCCTCCTTGAACTTGACCTTGCCTTCGCGCACCCAGGGCGCCATGGCCTTGATGAACTCCGGATGGCGGTCGCCATAGTCGTCGAAGACAATAAAGCCCTGGATGCGTACCCGCTTGGTGAGCAAGGTGCGCTGCAGCAGTGGCAGGCGATCCGGCCCCGGCGGCAGCGCCTGGGCGTTGTACTGGGCGATCAGCCCGCACAGGGGAATACGCGCCCTGGGGTTGAGCAGGGGCAGTACCCCGTCGAAGACCTTGCCACCGACGTTCTCAAAATAGATGTCCACGCCCTTGAAGCAGGCCTGGGCCAGTTCGTCGGCAAAGTCGGGGCTCTTGTGATCGATGCAGGCATCAAAACCCAGCTCCTCGACCACATAGCGGCATTTGTCGGCGCCACCGGCCACGCCCACCACCCGCAGCCCCTTGAGCTTCGCCACCTGCCCCACCACCGACCCCACGGCGCCGGAGGCCGCACCCACCACCAGGGTTTCCCCGGCCTTGGGCTGGCCGATGTCCATCAGCCCCATGTAGGCGGTCATTCCGGGCATGCCGAGCACACCCAGGGCCATGGAAGGGCTGGGCAGGCCAGAGGGCACCGGGATCAGGTTGCGGCCATCGCAAATGCAGTGGCTCTGCCAACCAGTGGCGCCCACCACCAGGTCGCCCTCCTGGAACTTGGGGTTGAGCGAACGCTCGACCCGGCTCACTGCACCGCCGGTCATGACCTCGTCTATTTCCACTGGCGCCGCATAGGACGGGGCATCACTCATGCGCCCGCGCATGTAGGGGTCCAGGGACAGGTAGAGGGTCTTTAACAGCACCTGGCCATCAGCCAGTTCCGGCAAGGCCACCCGCTCCAGGCGGAAATTCTCCGGGACCGGCGCGCCTTCGGGCCGAGAGACCAGCACCACGCGCTGATTGAGGGTCAATGTTTGCGGCATCATGGACACTCCTTTAGGGAAGGTTGAATGAAAGGGTATAGGTTGCAGACCCTGTGAATAGCATCACGTTCGATGTTTCTGCAGATGGATCTGCTGTGGCCTTCGCTGGCCACCCGGCTGCTACCCACCACGCAGTGCTGATCGCCAGGGCAAAAAAAAGCCAGGCTCAAGGCCTGGCTTTATGTAGTCCATCCGATGCGCTTGCGCGAATCAGAACGGCAATTTCATGCCTGGGGGCAGTTGCATGCCGGCGGTCATGCCGGACATCTTTTCCTGGCTGTTGGACTCGATCTTGCGCACGGCGTCGTTCACCGCAGCGGCAAACAGGTCTTCGAGCACTTCACGATCATCTTCGCTGACGCCTTCCAGCAGGCTCGGGTCGATGCTCACGCGCTTGATGTCATGACGGCCGGTCATGACCACGGTGACCATGTCGCCACCTGCCTTGCCGGTGACTTCGGCGTTGGCCAGTTCTTCCTGCATCTTGGCCATTTTTTCCTGCATCTGCTGTGCCTGCTTCATCAGGCCGGCCATGCCACCTTTCATCATGGGAATTACCTCAAAGTACGGGGATGGAAACGGCGCCCGGCCCCTGGCCCGACGCCCTTTGAATGATCAACCCTGAGCCGCCAGGGCCTCGACAGGTTCAATAGTATCGTGGCGCACCACTGCACCGAACTCCTGGACCATCCGCTGGATGAACGGATCACCATGGATCGACTCCTCGGCCTCGCGCTGACGATCGGCACGGCGCCGTGATGCAGCCTGGGCCGGGGTTTCCTGCTCGGGCTTGATCAGCTCGATCGCCAGGGTCAGGGTACGCCCGTGGTACTGGTTCAGGGCGTCGTTGAGGCGACGCTGCTGGGTGGCGTTGAACAGTGCGCTGTGGGCCGGGTCCAGGTGCAGCAGCCAATGGTCGCCGTCCACGGCCATCAGGGTGCAGTTGGCGGCGATGCTGCCGGTCATGCCCGAGATCGGCAGTTTCGGGAACAGTTGCAGCCATTCCAGGGCCAGGCCAGTGGCCGGCTTGGCAGCAGGTTCGGGCTCGGGTTCCGGCGCCGGATCGGCTGCGTGCTCACTGGCCAGTTCGTCCAGGTAGCTGTAGGCCGAATCCATGTCCGGCTCGATATAGTCCTCGTCCAGCGGCGGCTCGTCGTCCAGGTCGATACCCGGAGTGGCGGCGTCGACCTCCGCCACCGTGGGTTCCGGCACCGGGGCGCTGACCCACTCCGGCGCGTCCGGCACCACGCTGTCCGGCGTCGGGGTCGGCATCGGCGTCAGCTCAGGCTGCTCGGCGGCCACCTCCAGCACCGGCTCGACCGCTGGCTGCTGTTCGATCTGTGGCTCCACCGGATCGTTCCAGGGCAGGTCGACCACCGCTTCGGCAACCACCGGCTCGGGCTCGACGGCGACCGCTTCGGCCACAGGGGGCGCGACAGGTTCGGGCACGGCAACAGGTGCTGGCGCCACTGGAGCACTCACAACCGGAGCCGGGGCAACGGTCGCTACAGGCACGGCAGGTGCCGGCGCCGCCACGGCTTGGGCGGAATCAACTGTGGCCTGGCTGATCCCCACTGGCTTTAGCGGCTGTCTCGGTGCATCCGCGGTATCGGCTGGGCGGAAGGCCAGCATTCGCAGCAGGACCATTTCAAAGCCGCCGCGCGGGTCCGGCGCCAACGGCAGGTCGCGTCGACCGATCAGGCCCATCTGGTAATAGAACTGCACATCTTCGGCAGGCAGGGCCTGGGCCAAGGCCAGCACCCGGTCACGATCGCCGTGCCCGTTGTCGACCCCTTCCGGCAATGCCTGGGCAATCGCCACCCGGTGCAGCACGTTGAGAATTTCCGAAAGCACGCCGTTCCAGTCCGGCCCCTGCTCCGCCAAATGCCGCACCGCCTCCAGCAACGCCTTGGCGTCGCCGTTGATCAGCGCATGCAGCACGTCATAGACCTGGCCGTGATCGAGGGTGCCGAGCATGGCCCGCACATCGGCCGCCATGACCTTGCCTTCACCGAAGGCAATCGCCTGGTCGGTGAGGCTCATGGCATCGCGCATCGAGCCATCGGCGGCGCGGCCCAGCAGCCACAGGGCGTCATCCTCGAACGGCACGTTCTCCACGCCCAGGACGTGGCTCAAGTGCTCCACCACCCGTTCCGGGGTCATGTTCTTCAGGGAGAACTGCAAGCAGCGCGAGAGGATGGTCGCCGGCAGCTTCTGCGGATCAGTGGTCGCCAGGATGAACTTGACGTAGGGCGGCGGCTCTTCGAGGGTCTTGAGCAGGGCGTTGAACGAGTGGCTGGAGAGCATGTGCACTTCGTCGATCAGGTAGACCTTGAAGCGCCCGCGGCTCGGTGCGTATTGCACGTTATCCAGCAATTCACGGGTATCCTCGACCTTGGTCCGGCTCGCGGCGTCGATCTCGATCAGGTCGACAAAGCGCCCCTCATCGATCTCGCAGCACACCGAACAGGTGCCACAGGGCGTGGAAGTGATACCTGTTTCACAGTTCAGGCATTTGGCAATGATTCGCGCGATGGTGGTCTTGCCCACCCCGCGGGTGCCGGTAAACAGGTAGGCGTGGTGCAGCCGCTGGCTGTCCAAGGCATTGATCAGAGCCTTGAGCACATGGGTCTGGCCGACCATTTCGCGGAACGAGCGCGGACGCCATTTACGTGCAAGAACCTGATAACTCATCGAAAACCGTCGCAACTGGAAAGCGGAAGCCGGTAATGCTAGCGGAGCAAGGGCGAAATTGCATCCGGCGCGCTCGTCTAATCTGTCTAAGCTTGCATTTTGCAAAGGATTGCTCGCCCGCCGACACCCTGGAGACTGTATGCGTTTGACCTGGTGCGCCCTGTTTCTCTTCAGCGCCAGCCTGGAAGCCGCAGAGCCGCCCCTGCGCTTTGCCATCGCCGACAGTTGGACCATGCCGGCCATCGAGGTCGAAGGCGACCAGCCCACCGATGGCATCCTTTTCGACACCATGAACAGCCTGGCCCGGCACCTGGGTACCCCGGCGCAGTTTCATGTCCTGGCCCGGGCCCGAGTGCAGAACGCCATGGCCCAGGGCGAAGTCGACGTGCGCTGCTACGCGGCCCAGGCCTGGCTGCCGAACCTCTCCGGGGATTACCTGTGGAGCGTGCCGCTGTTCATCCAGCGCAACCTGCTGGTGAGCACCCATCCGGAGCCCTCGGTGGTCAACCTGCAGCAACTGTCGCGCCAGCATATCGGCACCGTCCTCAGCTATACCTACACCCCCTTGCAGCCGCTGTTCGACACCAACCAGCTGATACGCGACGACGCCCGCAACGAGGAGCAGGTGCTGCAGAAACTGGTGGTCGGGCGTTACCGCTACGCCATCGCCAGCCAGTGGACCCTGGACTGGTTCAACAAGACCCAGGCCACCGGCAACCCGCTGTACAGCGTCGCGGTGCTGCAGGAGCAGGCCGTCGGCTGCTATGTACGCAACGATCCGAGAGTGCCGGCCCAGCGCATCCTGCGCACCCTGTTGCGGATGAAGATGTCCGGCGAGATCGACGCCATCATCCAGCGTTACGTCGGCCCCCAGGACGACGCTCAGCCTCCCGACATCGCCTCGCCCTGAAGCTCGTCGCTTCGCCATGCCCGCGGTGGATCAAAGCTGCGCACCCAATCCAGCACCGCCTCGGCGGGCATTGGCGGCGCAATGAAATCCCCCTGGGCGACGTCGCAGCCAAGGGCCATCAAGCGCTCGCCATGCGCCAGGCTTTCCAGCCCCTCGGCCACCACGCGCCGGCCAAAGGCCTGGGCCAGCCCCACCAACGCCTGGATCAGCGCCTGATCGTCCGCGTCGTGCAGCATGTCGCGCACGAACAGCCGGTCGATCTTGATGGTATGGGTGCGCAGGCGCTTGAGGTAGCTGAGGGACGAATGGCCAGTGCCGAAGTCCCCCAGGGAGAACTGCACGCCAAATCCCTGGCAGGCATCGAGGCAATCGCTGACCCGCTGGATATTGTCGATGGCCACCGACTCGACGATTTCCAGGTCCAGCAACGCCGGCAATACATCCGGATAGCGATCGAGCATGTCCTTGAGCCGCTCGACGAAGTCCGGGCGCTGGAAATGCCGGGCCGCCACGTTCAGGCTCACCGGCCAGCCCAGCCCCGCCTGCTGCCAGCCTTGCAGGCGGGTCATCACCTGGTCCATGACCCATTCGCCGATCTCGACGATCAGGTCGGTCTCCTCCACCTGCTGCAGAAACTCCTGGGCCCCCAGCATGCCGCGCTGCGGGTGCTGCCAGCGCAGCATCGCCTCGAAGCCCACCACCTCACCGGTGCGCATGTTCACCTTGGGCTGGAAGTACAGGCGCAACTCGCCTGCGAGCAAGGCCTGGCGCACCTGCTCGACGGTCTGATAGGTGACCATCACTTCACGGTCGCGCAGTACATCGAACAGGTGGAAGCGGTTGCGTCCGCTCTGCTTGGCCACGTACATGGCCTGGTCGGCGTGGCGCAACAAGGTGTCGGCGTCGTGGTTGTCGGTGGGGTACAGGGTCACGCCGATGCTGGCGAAGACGTTGATATCCTTGCCCTGGATCGAGTATGGCTGGGAAATGGTCGCCAATACTCTTTGCAACGCCGCGCGCAGCTCCAGCATGTCGCGCACGTAACGTAAAATCAGCACGAACTCGTCGCCGGCCAGGCGAGCCACCACGTCCTCGCCGCGGATGATCGAGCGCAGCCGCGCAGCCACCTCCACCAGCAGCAGGTCGCCACAAGCGTGGCCATAGCCGTCATTGACCGCCTTGAAGCCATCCAGATCGAGCATGCAGACCGCCAGGGGAATATCCTGCGCCCGGGAGAAATCCAGAGCCTGGTGCAGCAGGTCCGAGAGAAAGGCCCGGTTGGGCAGCCCGGTAAGCACGTCGTGGCCGACCCGCCATTGCAACGAATGCAACAGCTGACGCTTTTCGCTGACATCGAAGCGGATCGACACATAACGCACCACCTGCCCGGAGCGCTGATCCACCAGCGGCACCATGGTGCTGTCGACCCAGTACAGGCTGCCGTCCTTGGCGCGGTTGCAGATCTCGCCCTTCCATACCCGGCCCTGGGTAATGGTCTGCCACAACTCGGCAAAGAACTCCGGCGGATGCAGCCCGGAACTGAGCATGCGGTGGTTGGCGCCGATCAGTTCTTCACGGCTGTAGCCCGAGACCTGGCAGAACAGATCGTTGACATAAGTGATGCTGCCGCCCAGGTCCGTCTCGGAGAAGATGGCGGCGGCATCGACGGCCCTGCGGTATTTCTCATCCATGAGTCGAACTCACTGTCGCTAGCGGTTGAACCGCTCGACCAGGGCACGCAACCCGGAAGAGATGTTTTCCAGCTCGGCGCCGCGAACCACTCCGGCGCTGGCATTCTCGGCAGTGCGCTGCACAGTGACGGCGACACTGTTGATCTGTTCGGAGACCGATTCGGCTACATGGGACTGCTCCTGGGATGCCGCGGCCATTTGCTGGCTCATATCGGTAATGCGCTCCACTGCCGCGCCGATGCCTTGCAGCGCCTGCTGGGCCTGGACCACCTGCTGCACGCCCTGCTCCGCCTCCTCGATGCCCAGGCTGGCGATCTGCACGGCTTCGTCGGCCCCGGCGCGCAGGCTCTGGATGATGCCCTGGATCTGCTGGGTCGACTCGCGGGTCTTGCCGGCCAGGGCCCGCACCTCATCGGCGACCACGGCAAAACCACGGCCCTGCTCACCAGCTCGGGCTGCCTCGATGGCCGCATTCAGGGCCAGCAGGTTGGTCTGGTCGGCAATCGCCTGGATCATGCTCGCCGCCACCATGATCTCCTGGGTCTGCCCGGCCAGGTCGCCCACGGCCTGGTTGATCTGGGTCACGGTGCGCGCCAGCAACTGGATGGCATCCCGCGAGGTGCCGGCCACCTCGCTGCCCTGCCGGGCCAGCAGGTTGGCGGTGTGGGCTTCGCTGGCGGTGTGCTGGACGTGTTCAGCGACCTCGGTGATTGAAGCAGCCATCTGGGTCATGGCGGCCGCGGTCATGTCGGTTTCCGCCCGCTGCTCCAGCAGCGCCGACTCGGTGCGGCTGGACAATTGGCTGGAATCGGCCGCTGCGGTAGCCATCTGCCGGGCCAGATCGCTGAGGCGGGTCAGGGCGGTCTTTAGGCGCGCCTCCTCACTGATCAGGATCATCTGCAACTGCGCCGCCGGCCCCAGTGCTTCGCTGTAGGCCAGGGCGCAGATCGGATCGGCAAAGGTGTTCGGTGTGCTACTGACAATCTGCTTGAGCTGCTGCCCCAGGCGGCGCTGGGCCAGCAGCCCGACAGCCACGAAACCCGCGACCGTACAGCCCTGGGCGGCCAGCGTCGGCAGCCAGTGGAAGGCGGCCAGGCAGCCTACCGCCACCGCCACCGGCAGCAGCAAGGGCCGGGCTGCGGCCTCGATGCGGCGCCAGGCGCAAACCGGCGCCTTGTCGGCCCGCAGGCGCGCATACAAGGTTTCGGCGCGGCTGACCTGCTCTCGGCTTGGCTTGACCCGCACCGACTCGTAGCCCACCAGTTTTCCGTCCTCCAGGATCGGCGTGACATAGGCGCTGACCCAATAGAAATTGCCGTTCTTGCAACGGTTCTTCACCACACCCATCCAGCTCTGGCCGGCCTTCAGGTAACCCCACATCGACTCGAACACCGCCGCCGGCATGTCCGGGTGGCGAACCAGGTTATGGGTGCTGCCGATCAGTTCGGCCTGGCTGAAACCGCTCATCGCTGCGAACTCGGCGTTGCAGTACGTGATGTGACTGTTGATGTCGGTGGCGGATATGAGCCGCTGCTGGTCGGGAAAGGTCTGCTCAACAGAGGTGACCGGCAAATTGAGACGCACTTTAGAACTCCATAGACAGCCTGCGATCAACAGTTACCGGCACCCGGCAAGAGGCTGATTCGCGATGTACTTTCCTGGCGGTACGGCTCAATCGGAAGGTTCGCCCTGATTGCAGCCGTACAGCGGTTTGCGCGGCAGTTGACCATCGATTCGACGGAGATCAACTAGGATCAGATGAGGCGTCAGGTGGGGACGGCGGACGGAGCGTTGGCGGGATTTACGAGACGTTCGAGCCTCTGCCAAGTCCTTGGTTTAGGTGAACAAGGGAAATGCAATGATTTCTTGTTTCATAAACCAGCCTTCTGAAACTAGATCACCAAATACCTGTCCGAAGCGCCGATTCTACGAAATGCATCACATTTTGCAAAGCAAGGTGATGAACCATGGTGTTGTCTAATGCCAATATTTATCGTTAAGTTCTTGATTCTAAATGGGAATTGAGCGATGCAAATTTCAAGTTTGGGTGCAGCCATCAAGCGCTATCGAAAGGTAGCGGGGCTTACTCAGGCTGAACTAGGTGAAAAAACCGGTTTTGACCCAAAAACCATCAGCCGCTTCGAAACCGGCACCTACACCCCCAGCGTTGAAGCTCTATTTCTGCTAGCCGAAGTACTGGGAGTGAAGCTGAAAGCCTTCTTCGCCGATCTGGGCGACGAAGAGGAACAGCGGGCTTATTTGTTCGGTGTCATTCACAAAGCCACCCCGAAGGATCTGGGAAAGCTGATAGCAGCGGTAGACCAGGCCTTGTCCAAGCCTTGAGCCCCGCAACAAATCAACTCCAAGAGGCAGGTTTATCGACACCGATAAGCCGGCCTCTTTTTCAATCGACGACTCCTGACAGGAACTGACAGGCCAGCCCCCTAAGCTTGCGCCCAACGCACCATCCAAAGGCCTCTGGAGTCGCCATGATCACCAACACCTATTTCCTGCTCTACGTGGACAGCCCTGCCCTCAGCGCAGAGTTCTATAGCCGCTTGCTGGATAAACCGCCGGTGGAATCCGGCCCGACTTTCGCCTTGTTCATCCTCGACTCGGGGATCAAGCTTGGCCTCTGGTCCCGACACACTGTCCAGCCGAGCGCTCAGGCCGCCGGCGGTGGCGGCGAACTGGGCTGGGCCGTGGACAGCCGCGAAGCGGTGGATGAACTGCATCGGCACTGGCAAGCCCTGGGCATGACCATCGCCCAGCCGCCGACGCAGATGGATTTCGGCTACACCCTGGTGGCCCTCGACCCGGACGGCCACCGCCTGCGGGTGCTGTACCTGACCATCGACTGAGTCGCCAGCCCTGAAACGGCATCGGCATCGGCGCCCGGCCCTGCAGCAAAATAAAACCGACCGCCACATTGAGCCGCCCTGCACTCATCGTTATCCTCCCCGCCAACTTGTCACAAAATGTAAGGGAATACGATGAAGTACCTGCGCCTCCTCATGGCCATGGCCGCCCTCTGCGCCATGCCCTTTCTTGCCAGCGCCGCCACCGCACCCGAGAGCAAGGACGCTGAACCCCAGACCGCCGAACAGTTTCTCGCCTCGCTCTCCCCACGCCACGGCAACGTCAAGCTGCCCGGGGATATCGCCAGCCTCGATCTGAGCAAGGAGTTCTACTACCTCAACCCCAAGGACACCGAGAAGCTGCTCACCGAGGGCTGGGGCAATCCACCTGGCTTCACCACCCTGGGCATGATAGTGCCCAGCGCCGTCAGCCCGCTGTCCGCCGAAGGCTGGGGCGTGATCATCAGCTATAAGAACGATGGGCACATCTCCGACGACGACGCCGCGAAGATCGACTACCAGGACCTGCTCAAGCAGATGCAGGAAGCGGACGAGGAAGACAACAAGCAGCGCCAGGAACAGGGCTACGGCGCCATTCACCTGTTGGGCTGGGCCGAGCAGCCAAGCTATGACGCGCAATCGCACAAGATGTACTGGGCCCGTGAACTCAAGGCCGAAGGCGCCCAGAGCCACACCCTGAACTACAGCATCCGCGTGCTGGGCCGCGAAGGCGTGCTGGAACTCAATGCCGTGGCTTCAATGGACGACCTGGACACCATCAAGCGCGAGATTCCCAAGGTACTGGCCTTTACCAACTTCACCGACGGCAACCGCTACGCCGACTACAACCCGAGCACCGACAAACTGGCCTCCTACGGGCTCGCCGCCCTGGTGGCCGGCGGCCTCGCCAGCAAGGCAGGGCTCTTCGCCAAGCTCGGCGTACTGCTCCTGGCCGGCAAGAAATTCATCGTCCTGGGGGTATTGGGCCTTGCCGCCTTCATCGGCCGCCTGTTCAAGAAAAAGAGCTGAATCCCGCCCGGCAGCGCCCCGCCATTGCGCGGCGCTGGCACTTGCAAGGCCGGCACTAGCGGCCTTGCCCGGCAGGCACCTCATTGGCAGGTGTCGCCGACAAGCGCCGGCGCCACCGCCAACGCCCGTCCAATTGCATCGCCATCACGCTACCCAGCACCACCGCCGCCCCCAGCACCACGCTGGACTGCAGAGTTTCGCCCAGCACCGTCGCCGCCAGCAGCATCGCCACCGGCGGGATCAGGTACATGGCGATCGACGCGCGGCTGACCTCGACCCGTGCCAGCACATAGGCCCAGGCCAGGTAAGCCAGTGCACTGGGAAACAGCCCCAGCAACAGCACCGCCAGGTTCACCCGTAGTGATGTCTGGGCCACCGCCTGCGTCAGCCCGGGGGCATACACCAAGAGCAGTAGCGTACCGCCCCAGACCATGTAGCAGACAGTGGTCAACACCCCATAACGCCCGGAAAAGCGCCGCTGCAAGACGAAGTACAGCCCCCAGGAAAACGCCGCCAGAAGCACCAGCAGCCCTCGCGGCTCGATCGCCCCCAGGCCCTTGTCACCGGCCACCACCAGCACCGCCCCCAACAGCCCGATCACCACACAAAGCCAACGCCAGCCACTGACCGGCTCCCTGAGCCAGAAAAACGCGATCAGCGTGCTGAAGATCGGCGCGGACTGCGCCAGCACGCTGGATGCTCCGGCGCTCAGCCCTTGCTGGCCGTAGTTGAGGCTGACGTGATGAAAAGCGATGGCGAAGAAACCCAGTACCAGCAACCAGGGCAGGTCGCGCCAGCGCGGCAGGGAGATCTTCAGCACCAGCGCCATTGCGGCCATGAACAGCGAGGCAATCAGGAACCGCAGCAAGGCCAGGTGCCCGGGGCTGTAGCCCTCCAGGCCGATATGGATGCCCACCGGCGAATAGGCCCAACACAGAATCACCGCAGCGGTGGCCAGCACCAGCTTGAACAGGGGCGAGAGCATCACGACACAGATATCCAGAGGCAAGAAGAGGACCTGCAGTGTCCCGCCCTGCACAACTCACCACAATTAACCGATACTGAGGTTATTCCTCACTGGAAATGAGCAATGGAACTGACCCAACTGAAAATGGTGAAGGCCGTGGCCCGCACCGGCAGCATTGCCCGAGCGGCCGAGCAACTGCATTGCGTGCCGTCCAATATCACCAACCGCCTCAAGCAGCTGGAAGGCGAGCTGGGCACCGAGCTGTTTACCCGGGTCGGGCGCGGCCTGCGGATCAGCCCCGCCGGGGAAATCTTCCTCGGCTACAGTGAACGCATCCTGGCCCTGGTGGATGAAGCCAAACGTGCAGTGGACAACCAGGCCGAACCCAGCGGCCTGTTGCGCCTGGGCTCGATCGAGTCATGCGCCGGTGGGCGCCTGCCTCCCCTGCTGGCGCAATACCACAAGCGCTATCCGAAGGTGAGCGTGGAGCTGGTGACCGGAACCTGGTCGCAACTCTTTGAAGAGCTGCTGCACCAACGCATCGACGGCGCCCTGGTGGCCATCGACAGCCTGCCGGCCAAACTGCAACAGACCGTGCTCTACCACGAACCCCTGGTGCTGATCTCCAGCGGAAACAGCGCCCCTATCCGCAGCGCCAGCGACTTGCAGCACCACAACCTGTTCATGTGGCCGCCGGGCTGCCCCTATCGCCGCGCCCTGGAAAACTGGTTGGGCAGGCACGGTCTGAACCTGCCCATCACCGGCTATGCCAGCTGGGGCACCATCATCGGCTGCGTCAGCGTGGGGGCCGGGGTCTCGCTGATACCGGAAGGGGTGCTGGAGCGCTATTCGCAATCGGCCAACCTGAGCGTGCAGCGCTTCGACGACCTGCTACCGGTGGATAACCGTTTTGTCTGGCACAAGGATGTACAACACCATGGCGCCAGGGACGCCTTTGCGCAGTTGCTGAGGGAGCAGCTGGGGGCCTGACAGCCCGCAGCAACCTTGCAGGCAACACCGAGCATTTGGGCACAACGAGGCAGTCACGATGACTGAGCCCCCATCAGGGCGTCGATAAAGGGGGCCTTCTGCGCAAGGTACTCGCCAATGCCCTCGCGATTGCTGGCCTCAAGCCGAAACTTCAGATCCTGATACTGTTGGCGGATGCCGCTGTCCTGACGCAACAGATCGCGAAAGCGCAGCATGCGCCCCACCTGCTCATGACCGGCGACACAGACATGCACCTTGTGGGTGCGTATACCCTCTACATCGCGACGGTAAAAATGATGCCCGGGGGACAGATTGCTACCCCGGACATACCCCAGGGTCGCCATGAAGGCATTGCGCGCGGCTTCATCCACCTGCTCCGCGACCACCACCAGCAGATCGATTTCCGGCTTGGCCGCCAATCCTGGAACAGCAGTGCTCCCCACGTGATGAATATCCATCAGCTCGCAACCGAAGCCTTTGGCTATGCGCGCCTTCTCCCCTGCAAATGCCGCAGGCCAATGATCGTCATAGAGGGAGATCTTACTGGTTAGCGCCATGACCACTCCTTGATGCAAAGGCGTTGGATATTCCAGGAGCCCGCCGCCCGAGCCAACAGGACACAGGGATTGGCAAACCACAAACAAGGCGCACGACAACGGCACGTCAACAGAAATGCTGCACGAGCTCGAAGGTTGGCAGGAATTTTGATTCATCTCGTTGAGGACCAACGAGGGGCGTTATGGAGGCAACCCCACCAGCCACACCCCGGCACACAATGTTCCCGCTGTGGCTGCTGCCTTCCGGCTCTGACCAGGTTCACGGGTAATCGTTGCGGGGGGACCGATGGGGTCACCATAACGACGCTCGCCTGACGGCGAGCCGCGCCATTGTACCTATCTGAGTCGAACTTACAACCGCTGGCTGCAGATTAAAATTCGATGGGCTTCAAGCACTTGGCCGTGGCCCACCTGCCGTGGGGGCGAACTTGCTGGCGAAACAGGCATCGCGGTGCACCAGGGAAATCGCGCTGGGGCCTTCGCGAGCAAGCTCGCCCCTACAGGACGGCGAGGATCAGTCCAGGGACAGGACTTCGTCGGCGCGGCCGCCTTCCTGCTGGATCACCAGGTGGATGAAATGCAATTTGGCAATCACCGCAGGCGGCAGGATGAAGGGGTAGAAATCCGGTTGGCCCATGCTGCGGGACAGTTCGTTGAGCATGCCCGCCAGTTCGATCCAGGCGTTGACGAAAGCCAGGAACGCCGGCCCGCCTGGATGCTGCGGATCATAGAGGCTGCTCAAGGGAAACGGCTGGTAGTCGAGGTCGACGTCCCGGGCGCTCATGCCGAAACCCAGGGCGGTGTCCACTGCATCCACCATGTGCAGGTAGTGAGCCCAGGTCTCCGCCCAGTCTTCCCAGGGGTGCATGGTGGCGTAGGCGCTGACATGGCTTTGCTGCCAGCCAGCCGGCGCGCCCTTCTGATAGTGCCGCTCCAGAGCTTGCGCATAGCTGTAGCGTTCATCGCCGAAGAGGCTGCGAAAGGCTTCCAGCCAGGGGCTGTTGGCTATCAACCGGTCCCAGTAGTAATGCCCCACTTCGTGACGGAAATGCCCGAGCAGGGTGCGGTAAGGCTCATGCATCTGGGCACGGATCTTTTCCCGGTGGGCGTCGTCGGCTTCCTTGATATCCAGCGTAATGAGGCCGTTGGCATGCCCGGTAACCGGCGCCCTGCCCTCCAGATCAACACCGATGAAATCAAAGGCCAGCCCGGCCTGCTCATCTTCGCCCTTGGGGATCACCTGCAGCCCCAGGTCAAGCAATTGCGCTACCAGCCGGCGCTTGGCAATTTCCACCTTGCGCCAGCGCTCCGGGTTCTCGGCTATGGACAGGTCGGGAATGGTGCGATTGAGCTTGCAGGCCACACACAGGCTGTCGGTCAGATGCGCCGGCAGCAGCCAGTTGCAGGCTGCCGGGGTATCGAGGTTGGCGCAACGCCTGAAGGCGCCGGCTTCGGGCTTGGCATCCAGCACCCAGGTATCGCCCGCCGGCCCGGGCTGCAGGGAAGACAGCAGACCCAGGTGTGGTGCATAGCCAAGCATTGCCGAACAGGCCAGGCACTGGCTGTTGCGAAAGAACAGCGATTGCCCGCAGCGGCAGGACCAGAGTTTGCTGTTACGTGAACGGTCGCCGACGAAGGGTGCGGCGATCCGGGAACTGAGCTGCTCGAAGAAGCGGTACATGGCGAATCCTCCCTGGGGCTTGCCAAGACTAGATCATGGGCAAGCCTGTGGGGTTCCAAGATTCGTACCACTGCGCCGCTGGCGACGAGGCGCACCCGAAGGCACGGCAGCGGCTACAGGTCAGGTCGGGACGCCGTGCTCGGTCAGGAAAGCCACGAAGGCTTCTTCGTCCAGCACCTTGAGCCCCAGTTCGTTGGCCTTGGCCAGTTTGGAACCGGCGCCGGGGCCGGCCACCACGCAGTGAGTCTTCGCCGAGACCGAACCCGCCACCTTGGCACCAAGGCTTTCCAGCTTGTCCTTGGCCACGTCGCGGCTCATCAGTTCCAGGGAGCCCGTAAGCACCCAGGTCTGCCCCGCCAGCGGCAGGCCCGCAACCACCTTCTTCTCGCTTTGCCAATGCATGCCAAAGGCCTGCAGCTGCTGCTCAATGGCCTGGGCCAGTTGTGCATTGGCCGGGTTGTCGAAGAATTCACGCACCGCCTTGGCCTGCTTCTCTGGCAGCGCCTGGCGCATGTCCAGCCAGTCGGCCTCGATCACGCCTTGCAGTGAGCCGAACTTGTCCGCCAGTTTCTGCGCGGCGCCCGGGCCTACTGAAGGGATGTTGAGCTTGTCGAGCATGCCGCCCAGGGTGGTGCTGGCGGCGAATTCGGCGCCCAGTTCGCCCTGATCCTGCAGCACCAGGCCGCATTGATCTGCCGCCAGCAGGGAACCGATGACTTCCTGGTTATGACTGTCCTCAAAGAAGCTGTGGATTTCGTGAGCCACTTCCAGACCGACATCCGGCAGATAGGTCAGCACTTGCGGCAGTGCCTGCTGAACCCGCTCCAGGCTGCCCAGGGAGCGTGCCAGGACCTTGGCGGTTTCCTCGCCGACATCCGGGATACCCAGGGCATAGATGAAGCGCGCCAGGGCCGGACGCTTGCTGTCTTCGATGGCCTTGAGCAGTTTGTTGCTGGACACCTCGGCAAAGCCTTCCAGGTCGATGATCTGCTCGTATTTGAGCCTGTAGAGATCAGCCGGCGAGGCAATAAGGTTCTCGTCCACCAACTGTTCGATGGTCTTGTCCCCCAGGCCTTCGATATCCATGGCACGACGGGACACAAAATGGATGATCGCCTGCTTGAGCTGGGCCCCGCAGGCCAGCCGGCCAACGCAGCGATACACCGCACCTTCGCTGACGGTTTCCCGGCCCTTGCTGCGCTTGACCAGTTGCGTGCGCTCTACGTGGGAACCACAGACCGGGCAGCTCTCGGGGATCTGCACCGGGCGGGCGTTCTCCGGACGACGCTCGGTCACCACTTGCACCACTTGCGGAATCACGTCGCCGGCACGGCGGATGATCACCGTGTCACCGATCATCAAGCCCAGGCGCGCCACTTCATCCATGTTGTGCAAAGTAGCGTTGGATACAGTGACCCCGGCCACCTTGACCGGCTGCAAGCGCGCCACCGGCGTCACGGCGCCGGTACGACCAACCTGGAACTCCACGTCCAGCAGCTCGGTGAGCTCTTCCATGGCCGGGAACTTGTGGGCGATGGCCCAGCGCGGCTCCCGGGCACGGAAACCCAGTTCCCGCTGGGAGGCGATGCTGTTGACCTTGAACACCACGCCGTCGATCTCATAAGGCAACGCATTGCGCCGCTCGCCGATCTCGCGGTAGTAGTCCAGGCATTCGTCGATGCCCTTGGCCAGCCGCAGTTCACGACTGATGGGCATGCCCCACTGCTTCAACCGTTCAAGGTTGCCGATATGGGTGTCGGCGATGTCCGCGCTGACCTGGCCCAGGCCATAGCAGCAGAACTCCAGGGGCCGACTGGCGGTGATCTTCGAATCCAGCTGGCGCAGGCTGCCCGCCGCTGCGTTGCGCGGGTTGGCGAAAGTCTTGCCGCCCGCTTCCAGTTGCGCAGCGTTCAGGCGCTCGAAGCCGGCCTTGGACATGAACACTTCACCGCGCACTTCCAGGGTTGCCGGCCAGCCACTGCCTTGCAGCTTGAGGGGAATGTTGCGCACGGTACGCACATTGACGCTGATGTCTTCACCGGTGGTGCCATCGCCACGGGTGGCGCCGCGTACCAGTACGCCATCCTGGTACAGCAGGCTGACTGCCAGGCCATCGAGCTTGGGCTCGCAGCTGTACTCCACCGCCGCGCCGCCACCGAACAGATCACCGGCCGGCAGGTCCAGGCCTTCGTTGACCCGGCGATCGAACTCGCGCATGTCGACTTCCTCGAAAGCGTTGCCGAGGCTGAGCATGGGGATTTCATGACGCACCTGGGTGAAGGCCGAAAGCGCTGCGCTGCCGACACGCTGGGTTGGCGAATCGCTGGTCACCAGTTCAGGGTGCTCGGCTTCCAGGGCCTTGAGCTCACGGAACAGCCGGTCGTATTCCGCATCCGGGATGCTGGGTTCATCCAGTACGTGGTAGCGGTAATTGTGCTGGTCCAGCTCAGCGCGCAGCTCAAGAATGCGGGTTTCGGCGGCGGTCATGGGGTTCTCTCACAAAGCAAAAGAGCAGCCTAGGCTGCTCGATCTGAAGATTGGGGCAAGGACTTCGCTGGCAAGCCAGTTCCTGTACAAGCCAGCCCCTACATGGAGGGGCTGGCTTCAGGAGCTTAGCGCTTTTGGGTCAGGGCGCGGCGTTCGAATTCGACGATGCGCTGGCGGTAGTGTTCGATGGTCTGGGCAGTCAGGACGCTGCGTTGATCGTCCTTGAGCTCGCCATTGAGCTCCTGAGACAACTTACGCGCCGCCGCCACCATCACGTCGAAGGCTTGCTTGGGGTGACGCGGGCCCGGCAGGCCGAGGAAGAAGCTGACAGCCGGGGTGCTGAAGTGGTCGATATCGTCCAGGTCGAACACGCCCGGCTTGACCGCGTTGGCCATGGAGAACAGCACCTCGCCGTTGCCAGCCATGCTTTCGTGGCGGTGGAAAATATCCATCTCGCCAAAACGCAGGCCGCTTTCCAGGATGTTCTGCAACAGGGCCGGCCCCTTGAAGCCGGCAGCGTCGCGGCAGATCACGCTGATCACCAGCACTTCTTCGGCTTGCGGCTGGTCCTTGTCGCTGTGGCTCGCAGACTTGCTTTCCTCAACCGGGAAATCATCGTCGCGGCTGCTGAAGCTCGGGCCACTGTCCAGATCCAGGTCCAGGTTGAGGTCGCCCTGATGCGGCTCGCCACCGCGCTTGCCGCGCTTGGACGAAGAGCTTTCCCGCGGTTCGCGGGCAGGCATGCTGACCGACGGCAGGTCATGCTCGTCCAACTGCGGCTCTTTATGGGTATCCAGAACGCGGGGCGGGCCCAACAGCTCGGCACTGCCTTCATCGTCCGGCAGATTGGAAAGACTTCGATCAAGACGGAACTTCAACTTCCCCTTGCCGCCGCGCATACGCCGCCAGCCATCAAAAAGAATACCGGCGATAACAATAATGCCGATGACGATCAGCCACTCGCGCAGACCGATTTCCATGTAATCCCGTGCCTCTATAAAAAATGCTGAAAAATAAGGGGTTTACAATCTGCAAACCGCTTTAAAACGTGGCGCCAACTCTATGTTCTGAATGGCGTTTTGCCCACGCATAGGAAAAATTGACATTAAACTAGCACGACCAAAGGCAACTTTACACCGTCTGTCGCAACGGCTAGGGCCAATATATCGATTGGCCAGCTGGGTAATGGGAAAAATCCCCCCTACTTGCCCCCTACAGTCGCCTCAGTCGCCCGGACTCAAGCGTCCACCATCGCCATCGCCTCCTCGACATCCACGGCTACCAGGCGCGAACAACCGGGTTCGTGCATCGTTACCCCCATCAACTGATCAGCCATTTCCATGGCGATCTTGTTGTGGGTGATATAGATGAACTGCACGGTCTGCGACATCTCTTTAACCAATCTCGCGTAGCGTCCAACGTTAGCGTCATCCAGCGGTGCGTCAACTTCGTCGAGCATGCAGAACGGCGCCGGGTTCAACTTGAAGATGGCAAATACCAGGGCCAATGCGGTCAATGCCTTTTCGCCACCGGAGAGCAAATGAATGGTGCTGTTCTTCTTGCCCGGAGGACGCGCCATGATCGTTACCCCTGTATCGAGTAGATCTTCGCCCGTCAGTTCCAAATATGCGCTGCCGCCACCGAAAACTTTTGGAAAGAGTGCCTGCAAACCGCCGTTGATCTGATCAAAGGTATCTTTGAATCGATTACGGGTTTCCTTGTCGATCTTGCGGATCACGTTCTCCAGGGTTTCCAGGGCCTCCACCAGGTCGGCATCCTGGGCATCCAGATAGCGCTTGCGCTCGGACTGCTGCTGATACTCGTCGATGGCCGCCAGGTTGATTGCGCCCAGGCGCTGGATCCGTGCGGCAATCCGTTCCAGCTCTTCTTCGGCGGCCTGCTCGCTGGCTTCTGCGGTCAGGGTCGCCAGCACACCGTCCAGGTCGTAGCCGTCGGCCAGCAGTTGCTCCTGCAAGGTCTTGCGGCGCACGGTCAGGGCTTGCCATTCCATGCGCTGCTGCTCCAACTGGCCACGAATCAACTGCGACTGCTGCTCGGCCTGGTTGCGGCGCTTCTCGGCATCGCGCAGTTCGCGGTCGGCATCTTCCAGGGCGATCTGCGCGGTCTTGAGCTCCACATCCACGGTCATGCGCTTTTCCAGCAGCTCTTCGAGCTTCAGGCGCAACTCTTCCAATGGCGCCTCGCCTTCTTCCAGGTTGAGGCTGAGTTGTTCGCGCTTCTCGGTCAGACGCTCGGATTGCAGCTCCAGACGCTCCAGAGCCTGCCGGGTGGAATCGTGCTGGGCCTTGAGCGAGCCCATGCGCACTGCCAACTGGTGGGCGTGATCCTTGTGCTGGCGCGCTTCCTGGCGCACCCGGTCAAGACGCTCGCGCAGGCTGTCGCGCTGGGCCAGCAGCAGCTCACGCTGCTCGGTGTCCAGGGCCATGCTGTCGAGAGCGTCCTGCAATTGCAGGCGCGCCTCCCCAATCTGTTCGTGTTCCAGCTCGCGCTGTTCGCCAAGCTCCACCAGCTCTTCATCGAGACGGGTACGCCGCAAGGTCAGTTGTTCGGCCTTGGCCTTGCCGGCAGACAGCTTGGCCTTCAGCTCACCTTGCTGGCGGGCTTCGTCCTGCAGCAGACGGCGCAGATGCTCGCGACCGTTCTCCTGCTGGCGCTGCTGGGCCCGCAGGTTGAGCAACTGGCTTTCCAGGGCCTCGACACTGGCTTCGCGCTCATCGCGCTCCTGGGTCAATTGCTGGATTTCCTGACCCCGGGCCAGCACGCCGCTTTCCGCTTCGCTGGCGCGGCGCACCCGCAAAAAATGCCGGCCGACCCAGTAGCCATCGCGGCTGATCAGGCTCTGTCCGGCAGCCAGTTGCCCCCGCAAGGCCAGGGCCTGTTCGAGGTTTTCCACCGGTTTGACCTGACCCAGCCAAGGCGACAGATCCACCGTGGATTCCACCTTGTCCAGCAAGCTGCCGGGGATGCGCATTGCATCGCCTTGCTGGCTCAGCAGGCGCAGATCGCCTTGCTGGAAACCCGCGAGGTCAAGGCCGGTAAAATCGTCCACCAGCACCGCCTGCAGATCGGCGCCAAGCACGGTTTCCACCGCCAGCTCCCAGCCCGCTTCCACATGCATGCCATCGGCCAGGCGCGGACGCTCGGCCAACTGCTGCTCACGCAACCATTCAGCAGTGCCAGTAGCGGGGTCCAGCGCGGCCTGCTGCAAGGCTTCCAGGGAGGCCAGCCGGCCATTGAGGCGCTGCAATTCACCCTGGGCCTGCTGCTGTGCCTGGGTCGCCTGCTGCAATTGCTGGCGCAGTTGTTCCAGGCGCTCGACCTGGGACTCCTCGCTGGCTTGCAGGTCTTCCAGGGTCGCCTCACTGGCGGCCAGTTGTTCGTTGACTTCAAGGATCGCCGCATCTTCCGGGTCGGCCGAAAGCAACTCGCGCTCCTCCCCCAGGCGCCGTTGGCGCTCGGACAGCCGCTCCATGCTGCCTTCGAGCTGCTGGATGCGCGACTGCTGCACTTCCGCCTGGCGCCGCGGCTCGGCGGAGCTCAGGTTGAAGGCGTCCCACTGCTCCTGCCAGCCGTGCATGGTGGTTTCGGCCTCTTCCAGGGTTGCGGCGGCTTCTTCGGCTGCGGCGGCGGTGACTTCCTGCTCGGGCTCGAGCATCGCCAGTTCTTCCCCCAGGGTCGCCAGCAAAGTGCGGTCGTGCCCCAGGTGCGACTCGGTTTCCAGGCGCGCGCGCTCGGCTTCCTTGAGGTCGTCCTGCAACTGCCGCAGGCGCTGCTGGCCATGCTGGATGCTCTGCTCGACCCGGGCGATGTCACCGCCCACCGAATAGAAGCGCCCCTGCACCAGATTGAAGCGTTCGGAGAGCTCGTGGTGCCCGTCACGAAAGCGTTCGATAGCAGCATCGGCATTGCGCTGCTCGGCCACCAGGGCCTCGAAGCTGACTTCCTGGCTACCAATCACCGACTCGCGCTGGCCCACCTGCTCATTCAGGGCTTGCCAGCGCAGGGCCGACAGTTGCGCCTTGAGCTGGCGCTCCTCGGCCTTGTACTCCTGATACTTCTCGGCGGCCTGGGCCTGGCGATGCAAGCGTTCGAGCTGACGCTCCAGCTCTTCGCGCAGGTCGGTCAGGCGGGCGAGGTTCTCGTGGGTGCGGCGGATGCGGTTTTCCGTCTCGCGCCGGCGCTCCTTGTACTTGGAGATGCCCGCGGCTTCCTCGATGAAGTTGCGCAAATCCTCGGGCTTGGCTTCGATCAGCTTGGAGATCATGCCCTGCTCGATGATCGAGTAGCTGCGTGGCCCCAGGCCGGTGCCGAGGAAGATGTCGGTGATATCCCGACGGCGACATTTGGCGCCGTTGAGGAAATAACTGTTCTGGCTGTCGCGGGTCACCTTGCGGCGAATGGAGATTTCCGCATAGGCGGCGTACTCGCCCACCAGGGTGCCATCGGAGTTGTCGAACACCAGTTCGATGCTGGCCTGGCTCACCGGCTTGCGGCTGGTGGAGCCGTTGAAGATGACGTCGGTCATCGACTCGCCGCGCAGGTTCTTCGCCGAACTTTCGCCCATGACCCAGCGCACGGCGTCGATGATGTTCGACTTGCCGCAGCCATTGGGCCCGACCACCGCCGCCATGTTACTGGGGAAGTTCACCGTGGTCGGATCGACGAAGGACTTGAACCCCGCCAGCTTGATGCACTTGAGTCGCACGTTTACGCATCCGCCAACGCAGATACCACCAGATCGCTGCTGCGCTCGGCGTAGGCCGTCAGCACCTGGCGGATCTGCACCAGGTCACGGGCCAATACCGCGGCCAGCAGTTGCTCGAACAACGCCAGGTACTCGCTCATGGATGCCTTGCGCTGGTCCAGCGCCAGGTAATAGGCGCGGCTCATGGCCGGCTGCAGGTTCTCGACAGTCTCCTGCAGGTAGGGGTTGTTGGCGAACGGATAAGCCGCGCGCATCACGCTGAAGCTGTCTTCGACGAAGGCGCGGATGTCCTGGCGTTCGTAGGCACTCTCCAGGCGCTGCTGGATCTGCAGGAATGGCGTCATGTCGCTCTGCTGTGTCCAGCCGCTGGCCACCGAGTTGCCCAGCAGGATGTACAGCTCGCTCATCAGCGTGCACAGGCTGCGGACCTTGTGCTCGGTGAGCTCGGTCACATGGGCACCACGGCGCGGCAAGATGGCGATCAGATGGCGGCGCTCGAGGATCAGCAAGGCCTCGCGGACCGAACCACGGCTGACATTGAGGGCCAAGGTGACCTTCTGTTCCTGAATGCGCTCCCCAGGCTTGAGATCCCCGCGAATGATACGTTCGGCGAGGTGGTGAGCAATTTGCTCGGCGAGGCTGTCCGGCGCCTTGAACGTCATGGTTTTCCTTCAAAATCTTTAATCGGCACAAGCCGCGCAGTGTAGCGCAATTGCCACTTCATCGCGGAGTGCCCAAGGGGCGGAATTTGGCACGAAATAAGCAAATTGACCGTGATCCGAGCAATTTTCCATAGCCGTTCATACTTGAATTGTTGGAGTCGAAAATTTCCTGACCTTGAAGTCAGAAAATCATTGACCGAAAAGTCAGACATGACTAAATTCGGCTGACGTCGGTTAACAACAATAATGAGTCTGCGAGGCCTTCCGTGATCCAGTTTTTACTCAACCAGGAACTCCGTAGCGAGCATGCCCTGGACCCCAACCTGACCGTGCTCAACTATCTGCGCGAGCACCAGGGCAAGCCCGGCACCAAGGAAGGCTGCGCCAGCGGCGACTGCGGCGCCTGCACCGTGGTGGTGGGCGAGTTGCAGACGGATGCGCAAGGCGGCGAAAGCATTCGCTATCGCAGCCTCAATTCGTGCCTGACCTTCGTTTCCTCCCTGCACGGCAAGCACCTGATCAGCGTCGAAGGCCTCAAGCACCAGGGGCAACTGCACAGCGTGCAGCAGGCCATGGTCGACTGCCACGGCTCGCAGTGCGGCTTCTGCACCCCGGGCTTCGTCATGTCGCTGTTCGCCCTGCAGAAAAACAGCAGCCAGCCCGACGCCCACAAGGCCCATGAAGCCCTGGCCGGCAACCTCTGCCGCTGCACTGGCTACCGGCCGATCCTCGCCGCCGCCGAGCAGGCCTGCTGTGGTGGGCAGAGCGATCAGTTCGATGCGCGCCAGGCCGAGACCATCAGCCGCCTCAAGGCCATTGCGCCCAAGGACACCGGTGAGCTCAACAGTGGCGACAAGCGCTGCCTGGTGCCGCTGACGGTGGCTGATCTGGCCGACCTTTATGACGCCTACCCGCAAGCCCGGCTGCTGGCCGGCGGCACCGACCTGGCCCTGGAGGTGACCCAGTTCCACCGCACCCTGCCGGTGATGATCTACGTCGGCAACATTGCCCAGATGAAGCGCATCGAGCACTTCGACGATCACCTGGAAATCGGCGCCGCCACCGCCCTCACCGACTGCTACGACGCCCTGCGCGCCGAGTATCCGGACTTCGGCGAACTGCTGCAGCGCTTCGCCTCGCTGCAGATCCGCAACCAGGGCACCCTGGGCGGCAACATCGGCAACGCCTCGCCCATCGGCGACTCGCCGCCGCTGCTGATCGCCCTGGGCGCGCAGATCGTCCTGTGCAAGGGCGAAGTGCGCCGCACCCTGGCCCTGGAAGACTATTTCATCGATTACCGGGTCACCGCCCGCCAGGAAAGCGAGTTCATCGAGAAGATCATCGTGCCCCGGGCCAGCGCCGAACGGCTGTTCCGCGCCTACAAGGTCTCCAAGCGCCTGGACGACGACATTTCCGCGGTCTGCGCGGCTTTCAACCTGCGCATCGACAACGGCGTGGTCAGCGATGCGCGCATCGCCTTCGGCGGCATGGCGGCGATCCCCAAGCGCGCCAAGAACTGCGAAGCCGCACTGATCGGCGCGCCCTGGAATCAATCGAGCATCGAGCGGGCCTGCGCCGCCCTGGCAGAAGACTTCACCCCGCTCTCGGATTTTCGCGCCAGCAAGGAATACCGCCTGCTGAGCGCGCAGAACCTGCTGCGCAAATACTTCATCGAACTGCATGCACCGCACATCGAGACCCGGGTGACCGCTTATGTCTAATCATCACAAGGTCGAGAAGACCCAGGCCGAACTCACGGCCCTGTTTCACCAGGACCTGACCAGCGGCGTCGGCCGCAGCGTCAAGCACGACAGCGCCGACAAACATGTGTCCGGCGAAGCGGTGTACATCGACGACCGCCTGGAATTCCCCAACCAGTTGCACGTCTACGCGCGACTGTCGGATCGGGCCCACGCCAAGGTCATCAGCATCGACACCGCCCCCTGCTACGCCTTCGAAGGCGTGCGCATCGCCATTACCCACGAGGACATTCCCGGCCTCAAGGATATCGGCCCGCTGCTGCCCGGCGACCCGCTGCTGGCCATCGACACCGTGGAGTTCGTCGGCCAGCCGGTGCTGGCGGTGGCCGCCAGGGACCTGGAAACCGCGCGCAAGGCGGCCATGGCCGCGATCATCGAATACGAAGACCTGGAGCCGGTGCTCGACGTGGTCGAGGCCCTGCGCAAGCGCCACTTCGTGCTGGACAGCCACACCCACCAGCGCGGCGACTCGGCCAGCGCCCTCGCCAGTGCCGAGCACCGCATCCAGGGCACGCTGCACATCGGCGGCCAGGAACACTTCTACCTGGAAACCCAGATCTCCTCGGTGATGCCCACCGAAGACGGCGGCATGATCGTCTACTGCTCGACCCAGAACCCCACCGAAGTGCAGAAGCTGGTGGCGGAAGTCCTGGACGTCTCGATGAACAAGATAGTGGTGGACATGCGGCGCATGGGCGGCGGCTTCGGCGGCAAGGAAACCCAGGCCGCCAGCCCCGCCTGCCTGTGCGCGGTGGTGGCACGCCTGACCGGCCAGCCGACCAAGATGCGCCTGCCACGGGTCGAAGACATGCTGATGACCGGCAAGCGCCACCCTTTCTACGTCGAATACGACGTGGGCTTCGACAGCAGCGGGCGCCTGCACGGCATCCAGCTGGAACTGGCGGGCAACTGCGGCTGCTCACCGGACCTCTCGGCATCCATCGTCGACCGTGCCATGTTCCACTCCGACAACTCGTACTACCTGGGCGATGCCACCATCAACGGCCACCGCTGCAAGACCAACACGGCGTCGAACACTGCCTATCGCGGCTTCGGTGGCCCGCAGGGCATGGTCGCCATCGAGGAGGTGATGGACGCCATCGCCCGCCATCTGCACCTGGACCCTCTGGCGGTACGCAAGGCCAACTACTACGGCAAGACCGAGCGCAACGTCACCCACTACTACCAGACCGTCGAGCACAACATGCTCGAGGAAATGACCGCCGAACTGGAAGCCAGCAGCCAGTACGCCGAACGCCGCGAAGCCATCCGCCTGTACAACGCCAACAGCCCGATCCTGAAAAAGGGCCTGGCACTGACCCCGGTGAAATTCGGCATTTCCTTCACCGCCAGCTTCCTCAACCAGGCCGGCGCGCTGATCCATGTCTACACCGACGGCAGCATCCACCTGAACCACGGCGGCACCGAAATGGGCCAGGGCCTGAATATCAAGGTGGCGCAAGTGGTGGCCGAGGTGTTCCAGGTGAACATCGACCGGGTGCAGATCACCGCCACCAATACCGACAAGGTGCCCAATACCTCGCCCACCGCCGCTTCCAGTGGTGCCGACCTGAACGGCAAGGCCGCGCAGAACGCGGCGCAGACCATCAAGAACCGCCTGGTGGAATTTGCCGCGCGCAAGTATCAGGTCAGCGAAGAAGATGTGGAATTCCACAACGGCCATGTGCGTGTCCGCGAGCATATCCTGACCTTCGAGGAACTGATCCAGCAGGCCTATTTTGCCCAGGTGTCGCTCTCCAGCACCGGCTTCTACAAGACCCCGAAAATCTACTACGACCGTGCCCAGGCCCGGGGCCGGCCGTTCTACTACTTCGCCTTCGGCGCGGCCTGCGCCGAGGTGATAGTCGACACCCTGACCGGCGAGTACAAGATGCTGCGCACCGACATCCTGCATGACGTCGGCGCCTCGCTGAACCCGGCCATCGACATCGGCCAGGTCGAGGGCGGCTACATCCAGGGCATGGGCTGGCTGACCACCGAGGAACTGGTGTGGAACACCAAGGGCAAGCTGATGACCTGCGGCCCGGCCAGCTACAAGATCCCGGCAGTGGCCGACATGCCCCTGGACCTGCGAGTCAAGCTGGTGGAAAACCGCAAGAACCCGGAAGACACGGTGTTCCATTCCAAGGCCGTGGGCGAACCGCCGTTCATGCTGGGTATCGCCGCCTGGTGCGCGATCAAGGATGCGGTGGCGAGCCTCGGCGACTACCGCCACCAGCCGCAGATCGATGCGCCGGCGACACCGGAGCGAGTGTTGTGGGGCTGCGAGCAGATGCGTCGCTTGCAGGTGACCAGGGCCGCGGACCCGCAAGCCGAGCTGGCGCCGCTGTAACGGCCCGCGTCGGCAAGCCGGCTCCTGCAGGAGCCGGCTTGCCGAGGAAGAGGCCCACACAGACAACCAAGATGTCGAGGTGAACATGTACAACTGGATCAGCGCCCTCGCCGACCTGCAGACCCAGGGTGAACCCTGCGTGCTGGTGACCATCATCGAGGAGCTCGGCTCGACGCCGCGCAATGCCGGCTCGAAAATGGTGGTCAGCGCCACCCAGGCCTTCGACACCATTGGCGGCGGGCACCTGGAATACAAGGCCATGCAGATCGCCCGGGACATACTCGCTGCCGGCAAGCAGGCGACCCATCTGCAGCGCTTCAGCCTCGGCGCCAGCCTCGGTCAGTGCTGCGGCGGTGCCACGGTGCTGCTGTTCGAACCCATGGGCCAGGTGCAGGCGCAGATCGCCGTGTTCGGTGCCGGGCATGTCGGCCGCGCGCTGGTGCCACTGCTGGCCAGCCTGCCCTGCCGGGTACGCTGGATCGATTCCCGGGAGCAGGAGTTTCCCGAGCAGATCCCCCCTGGAGTACGCAAGATCGTCAGCGAAGAACCGGTGGACGAAATCGACAATCTGCCCGCCGGCAGCTATTGCATCGTCATGACCCATAATCACCAGCTGGACCTGGAGTTGACCGCGGCCCTGCTCAAGCGCAACGATTTCACCTATTTCGGCCTGATCGGCTCGAAGACCAAACGGGTCAAGTTCGAACACCGCCTGCGTGACCGCGGTTTCGACGCCGAAACCTTGCAGCGCATGCGCTGCCCGATGGGGCTCGGCGAAGTCAAAGGCAAGTTGCCTGTGGAAATCGCCATCTCCATTGCCGGCGAGATCATCGCCACCTATAACGCCCATTTCGGCCAGCCCAGCGCCAGTGCCGAACCCATTGCCAAACTGCTGCCGGTATCACGCCGCAGCCAGGCTGCAAACTGACACGCCACACACTGAGAATCCCCCATGCCTTTGACTCGCAAAGCCTACCGTGCCGCCATCCTGCACAGCATCGCCGACCCGGCCGAAGTCGGCATCGAAGCCTCCTATGAGTACTTCGAAGACGGCCTGCTGGTAGTAGAAAACGGCCGGATCAGTGCCCTCGGCCACGCCAGCGAACTGCTGCCCGGTCTGCCCGCCGGGGTGCAGGTCGAGCACTATCCCGATGCCCTGATCACACCGGGCTTCATCGACACCCATATCCACCTGCCGCAGACCGGCATGGTGGGCGCCTATGGCGAGCAGTTGCTGGACTGGCTCAACACCTACACCTTCCCCTGCGAAAGCCAGTTCGCCGACCCGGATCACGCCAATGAAGTGGCGGACATCTTCATCAAGGAACTGCTGCGCAACGGCACCACCACCGCCCTGGTGTTCGGCAGCGTGCATCCGCAGTCGGTCAATGCCTTCTTCGCCGCCGCCGAGAAGCTCGACCTGCGGATGATCGCCGGCAAGGTGATGATGGACCGCAACGCCCCGGACTACCTGACCGACACCGCCGAATCCGGCTACCAGGAAAGCAAGGCGCTGATCGAGCGCTGGCACGGCAAGGGCCGCCTGCACTACGCAGTCACCCCGCGCTTCGCCCCCACCAGCACCCCGGAGCAACTGACCCTGGCCGGCCAGTTGCTGACCGAATACCCCGACCTCTACATGCAGACCCACATCAGTGAGAACCTGCAGGAAATCCAATGGGTCAAGGAGCTGTTCCCGGAGCGCAAGGGTTACCTGGACGTGTACGACCACTACCAGTTGCTCGGCGAGCGTTCGGTGTTCGCCCACGGCGTGCACCTGTGCGACGACGAATGCGCACGCCTGGCTGAAACCGGTTCGGCCGTGGCCTTCTGCCCCACCTCGAACTTCTTCCTCGGCAGCGGCCTGTTCAACCTGCCGATGGCGGAAAAGCACAAGCTCAATGTCGGCCTGGGCACCGACGTCGGTGGCGGCACCAGCTTCTCGCTGCTGCAGACCCTCAACGAGGCCTACAAGGTCATGCAACTGCAAGGCGCGCGCCTGAGCCCGTTCAAGTCGCTGTATCTGGCCACCCTCGGCGGCGCCCGGACCCTGCGCCTGGAACACAAGATCGGCACCCTGCATCCGGGCACCGACGCCGACTTCCTGGTCCTCGACTACCACGCCACTCCGCTGCTCAGCTACCGCCTCAAGCAAGCCAACAGCATTGCCGAAACCCTGTTCGTGCTGATGACCCTGGGCGACGATCGCACCGTGCTGCAGACCTTTGCCGCCGGCCAGCAGGTCCACCAGCGCTAACCCCGGAAAATGAAAATCCCCCGTTCGCCAGACGCGTACGGGGGATTTTTTTGCCTGCATCCAGGCCCGGACTGCGGGCGAGCCTAGAAGGTCACTTCCATGTTCAGGGTCGGTGTCGAGGTGCGGCTGCCACGGCCGCCGTCCACCCCGAACTTGTTGTGCCAGTACTCGTAGCCGACACCCAGGTACAGGTTGGGCTTGACGTTCTTGCCCGGCAGCACTGCCACCATCAACGAGGTACGCATCAGGGTTTCGGGGGCAGTGTCGCGGTAGTTGTAGTCGTGGCCCTTCTCCCCGGTGTAGTTGACGAAACCCTGGAACTTGGCAGCGTGGGTGCCGACTTCGAAAGGTCGCATCCAGGCCAGGTTGAGCAGGTAGGTGTCGTCGAAGGTGTGATCCGGGTCCTTGGCCCCGGGGATCCCGGAATGGTTGTTTTCCTTGTAGTACAGCAGGCTCAGGTCCAGCACCCCGACGGTGTTGAACTTAAGGGTCGGGCCGAAGACCAGGGCACGCTTTTTCGCCGACCCCAGGTTGTTGTTGCGGCTGGCGTCAAAACCCATGGTCAGCGCGTAGTCCTTGATCAGGCCGGTGCCCAGCGGCGTGTCCAATACCCGGGAGGAATAGAGCTGGTGGCGATAGACCCCGTAGACCTCGCTGCTGCCCTTGTTGGTGCCCTTGCGCGGGTCGTCGTTGTCGGAGAGCAGCACATCCAGGTGCAGGTAGTTGCTGCCGTACTGGTAACCGCTGGCGTGGGTGAAGCTGTAGATGCGCTTGCTGATGTAGTGCGGGTTGTTCGGGTTGGTGAACTCCTTGCCGTATCGAAAGCCGACGCTATTGTTCATCCACTCGAGGGCGGCCGCTTCCCCTGCTCCGATCATGCTCATCAGCAGGGTTGCGCCTTGTAGTGCCTTTTTCATTTTTATTATGTCCTGTGGCGGTGTGGCTTTAGGCAGCTTCGCTGGCTGCCGACCGCACGCAGTATCGACACAAGCGCTACAGCGCCCAAAGCACAGAATATCGACCAGGGCGCTGCCGAAATGGCAACACAGGCCCAGGAGGCCGGACTCAGAGCACCGGCTGGCCGAAGGCGCGCTCGGCCCGTTCGCGAAGAGCGATCTCCTCACTGAGCAAATGCGCCAGCGCCTCCACCGCGCTGGGCAGGTCGCGCCCGCTGCGGGCGTAGAGCCCCAGGTCGCTGTAGATGCCGCCCTGGTCGCTCAGGGGAATATGCAACAGCTCACCCTTTTGCAGATCCGCCTCGACCCCGACCCGGGTCTGGAACGCCACCCCCATGTTGTGCCGGGCCATCTGCCGCGCCAGCTCCATGGAGTTGCTCTGCAGCGGCGGTTTGTCCAGCAGGCCCAGACGCTTGTGCAGCGGCGCCAGCAGGTGATGGATCGACAGCTCGCTCTTGGCCAGGATCAGCCCGTGCTCGGCACAGGTGGCGAAATTGACGCTGCCGCGCTCGGCCAGCGGGTGGTCCGGGCTGACCAGCGCCCCGAGGCGGAAATGCCCGACACTCAACTGGCGGATTTCCGCGGCCCGTGGCACAGCAAAGGCCAGGCCCAGGTCGGCGCGGCTGTTGATCAGGGCCTGGGGAATGGATTGCGAACCCTGCACGGTCACACCGATGGTCACTTGCGGGTAGTGATCACGCATGCGCTTGAGCACCGAGGGCAGCAGATCCACCGTGGCACCTTCGGCGGTGGCGATCTCGACGTGGCCGCTTTTCAGGCCGCGCAAGGCGTCGAACTCCAGGCGCACCCGCTCCAGGTCCTGCAACACCAGGTTGGCGTGACGGCTGAGAATCTCCCCGGCCATGGTCAGGCGCAGGCCGCCGGGCAAGCGCTCGAACAGCGGCGCGCCGATCTCGTCCTCGATCTTGAGAATCTGCCGGTTCACTGCCGAGGACGCGACATTCAAGCGCCGGGCAGCCTCGCGGATCGAGCGGCAGCGCCGGACCATGTCGAAATAGTGGATCGCGGAGGAATGAATACGTAGCGTTCTGCCGCTCATGCCGCGGGCTCCTTTCGCAGGGCGAGAGGCGAGCCTTGGCCGACTGCTGCCGGGCCATGCGCCTCGAAGCAGTCACTGTATACAATCTGAAACAAAAACCGCAACAAAATGCCCAAGCCAAGGCCCGGCAAGGGGCCGCAGAAACAAGAATCCCTCGCTCCGTGCAGCACACGAAGCGAGGGATTGCTTGAAACGCAAGGCTTGCAGCTTAGAGCTTGGCGCTTGGCCGCCCCGGTTTCTTGGTCTGCAGCAAGTGCGAGAACACCGCATGCAGGTCGTCCGAGGCACTTTCCTCGTCGAGGTTGAGCTTGCTGTCGATGTGGTCCATGTGGTGCATCATCAGGTTCACCGCCAGCTCGCCGTCCCGGGCTTCGATGGCATCGATCAGTTGGGTGTGCTCATCGTAGGAGCAGTGCGAACGGTTACCGCTTTCGTACTGGGCAATGATCAGCGAGGTCTGGGACACCAGGCTGCGCTGGAAGCTGATCAGCGGGGCATTCTTCGCCGCTTCCGCCAGCTTCAGGTGAAACTCCCCGGAAAGGCGGATACCGGCACCACGATCGCCGCGGGAAAAGCTGTCGCGTTCCTCGTTGACCATCTGCCGCAACTCCAGCAACTGCTCGGCAGTGGCATGCTGCACGGCCAGTTCGGTAATGGCCCGCTCCACCAGGCGCCGGGCGAGAAATACCTGGCGGGCTTCCTCGACGCTCGGGCTGGCGACGACCGCGCCACGGTTGGGCCGCAGCAGGACCACGCCTTCATGGGCCAGGCGCGACAGCGCGCGACGGATGATGGTCCGACTGACTCCGAAAATCTCCCCCAGCGCCTCTTCGCTCAATTTGGTGCCCGGCGCCAGGCGCTGCTCGAGGATGGCCTCAAAGATGTGCGCGTAGACAATATCGTCCTGGGTTCCGCTGCGACCGGCTTTGCCTGCTCGCGGTTGTTTCTTGAGAGGTTGCAACTGTTCGTTCATGGGCACTCGGGTCGGGAGGACTGCGGCGATTTCAGCGTGACTTTAATACGCCACGGTGGGTCGCTGGCAAGTATCGCGTTAAAACAGGGGCACATTGTACACAACCCATGGCCATCACTAGCAAAAAGTGTTGTCGGGCCCGCGACTTGTTCAACGACTGTACGGCTATTTGTAGTCACGGCTGTATTGCAATGCAAAGTTACTTTTAAGTTTAGGCTTGGACCTTGAACCTCATTACTGGCCCATTGCTCGAGCCCGCCTCGATCAATGCGCGCCGGATGTGGTTTTTTGCGTCTTTCAAGAACAAGGAACAGCAGTAATGTCCGATGCCACTCCCGCGCAGCTACGCCCTCTGGCCGACACTTCGCCGTCTGCCATAGTGGCCGGCTTCATCGCCATGATGACCGGCTATACCAGTTCCCTGGTGCTGATGTTCCAGGCCGGGCAGGCCGCCGGGCTGACCAGCGGTCAGATTTCCTCGTGGATCTGGGCCATTTCCATCGGCATGGCGGTGTGCAGCATCGGCCTCTCCCTGCGCTATCGCACCCCCATCACCATCGCCTGGTCGACCCCCGGCGCCGCCCTGCTGATCACCAGCCTGTCCGGAGTGACCTACGGCGAAGCCATCGGCGCCTATATCACCTGCGCCGTGCTGGTGACCCTGTGCGGCCTGACAGGCAGCTTCGAGCGGCTGATGAAAAAGATCCCGGCGTCCCTGGCGGCGGCCCTGCTGGCGGGGATCCTGTTCAAGATCGGCAGTGAAATCTTCGTCGCCGCCCAGCACCGCACCGGCCTGGTGCTGGGCATGTTCCTCACCTACCTGGTGGTCAAGCGCCTGTCGCCGCGCTATGCGGTACTGGCTGCGCTGCTGATCGGTACGGCCTTGTCCGGGGCCATGGGCCTGCTGGACTTCAGCGGCTTTCACCTGGAAGTGGCGACCCCGGTATGGACCACGCCGCACTTCTCCCTGGCCGCCACCATCAGCATCGGCATTCCGCTGTTCGTGGTGGCCATGACCTCGCAGAACATGCCGGGGATCGCCGTGCTGCGGGCCGACGGCTACAACGTCCCGGCTTCGCCGCTGATCACCGCCACCGGGTTGGCCTCGCTGCTGCTGGCGCCCTTCGGCTCCCATGGCATCAACCTGGCGGCCATCAGTGCCGCCATCTGCACCGGCCCCCATGCCCATGAGGATCACAGCAAGCGCTACACCGCGGCGGTGTGGTGCGGGATTTTCTACGGCATCGCCGGGGTCTTCGGCGCCACCCTGGCGGCGCTGTTCGCCGCCCTGCCCAAGGAGCTGGTGCTGTCCATCGCGGCCCTGGCGCTGTTCGGCTCGATTATCAACGGCCTGAGCATCGCCATGAGCGAAGTGAAGGAACGGGAAGCGGCGCTGATCACCTTCATGGTCACGGCGTCGGGGCTGACGCTGTTCTCCATCGGCTCGGCGTTCTGGGGAATTGTTGCCGGGGTGGTGACCCTGATGATCCTGAACTGGCGCAGCGCCTGAAGGGCTTCGCTGGCAAGCCGGCTTCTACACCGACCGGCGCTCGCTCACGCGCCGGCTTGCCGGCGAACGGCGCCCACGACAACGCCCGGGGCTGGCCCGTGGCAGAGGCAAGGATACAAAGGGGAAAATCGACAGGTTGCCCTCGGGCAACAACGCATGAGCGACCCGGACGGGTCGCTCATGCATGACATCACGCGACTGGGTTGATCGCGTTGTCCGGGTACCACACGTCCAGCAGCGGACTGACTTCAACGGTGGTCAGCTCGGTGCGCGCCTTGAGCCAGGCTTCAACGGTGGCACGTTGCTCTTCGCTGACGGAACCGCGCTTGCTCAGGCAAACCAGACCGAAGTCGTCGCCGCCTACATAGCCCAGGCCGTTGGCTTCCATCGCTTCTTTGAGGAATGCGTCGAGGAAAGCGTCGATAGCTTCGTCAGCCAGACCTTCTTTGAAATCCAGGTTCAGCTCAAAACCCAGCTCCTGAAATTCATCTACGCAGAGTTTTTTGCGCAGACGGCGGGAACGGTTAGTGGCCATGGAACAATCCTCATAAGTAATAACGGGCGGCACTTTACCAGTTTAGGCAGGCGATTGCCTGACTCTATGAGGATGCAACCCTGCCATTGGTAAAAAAAATACCGCCCCAGCGGCCCGTGGCACGGCACAAGCCGCTATACCTTGGGGCATAATGCCGACACTTTCATGACCACTGAGGGATTTTATCTGCATGCCCTCGCCTTTTTTCCCCTCGACTGCAGGGTTCCATTTCATATGATCAAATCGTTGCGTCCTCTGTTGCTGGCCAGTGTTTTTCTCCCCCTGGCCTTTCCCGTTTCCGCGGCCCCGGTCAACACCACCCTGACCCCCAAGGTCCAGCAAGCCCTCAAAGCCAGCAAACTTCCGGATAACGCCCTGTCCCTGGTGATGATTCCCCTGAACGGCCCCGGCACCCCGACCATCTTCAACGCCGATGTATCGGTGAACCCGGCCTCCACCATGAAACTGGTGACCACCTACGCGGCCCTGGAAATGCTCGGCCCGACCCACCAGTGGAAAACCGAGTTCTACACCGACGGCACCCTCAGCGGCGGCATCCTCAATGGCAACCTGTACCTCAAGGGCGGCGGCGACCCCAAGCTGAACATGGAGAAGCTCTGGCTGCTGATGCGTGACCTGCGGGCCAATGGCGTACAGCAAGTCACTGGCGATCTGGTGCTGGACCGCAACTTCTTCGTGCAGCCGCAACTGCCGGAATTCAATGACGATGGCAACGACGAGAACAAGCCGTTCCTGGTCAAGCCGGACGCCCTGATGGTCAACCTCAAGGCCCTGCGCTTCGTTGCCCGCAATGACTCAGGACGGGTCCTGGTTTCGGTGGAGCCGCCGATCGCCAAGATCCGCATCGACAACCAGGTCAAGGCGGTCAACACCAAGCAGTGCACTGGAGACGTGCGCTACAACCCCGTCACCCAGGCCGATGGCAGCGTGATCGTGACCGTCGGCGGGCAGTTGGGTGATGGCTGCAGTTCCCAGACTTACCTGTCGCTGCTGGACCACGCCACCTACACCGCCGGCGCGGTGCGGGCGATCTGGAGCGAGCTGGGCGGCAGCATCCAGGGCCAGGATCGCCTGGCCGTGGTACCCAAGGATGCCAAGGTCCTGGCCCGCGCCTTCTCCCCGGACCTCGCGGAAATCATCCGCGACATCAACAAATACAGTAACAACACCATGGCCCAGCAGTTGTTCCTGAGCCTGGGGGCCAAGTACCGCAACGAAGCCGATGGCGACGACGCCAAGGCAGCCCAGCGTGTGGTGCGCCAATGGCTGGCGAAGAAAGGCATCACCTCGCCACACCTGGTGATGGAGAACGGTTCCGGCCTGTCGCGTGCCGAGCGGGTCAGTGCCCGGGAAATGGCCGGCCTGCTGCAAGCGGCGTGGAAGAGCCCCTACGCCGCCGAGTTCATCAGCTCGATGCCGATCGCCGGCATGGATGGCACCATGCGCAAGCGCCTCAAGCGCACCGCCATGTCTGGTGAGGCGCACATCAAGACCGGCACCCTGAACACCGTACGCGCCATCGCCGGCTACAGCCGCGACGACAACGGCAATACCTGGGCGGTGGTGGCAATCCTCAACGATCCACGGCCATTCGGCGCCTCTTCGGTGCTCGACCAGGTCCTGCTGGACCTGTACCGCCAGCCGAAACTGGCGACCAGCGCTTCGGTGCTGTAAGCGGCGATGCTGGCGGCGGCAAGCCTTGCGCGCCGCCAGTGTTCACGGCTGTTCCATCAGGACCCGGTCCCGCCCCGCCTGCTTGGCGGCATAGACCGCAGAGTCGGCCCGCAGCAGCAGCTCATCTGCACCCTCCCCCGCACGCCAACTGGCGATACCGAAACTGGCGGTGACACTCTCCACCGGCCCGATCGGCGAACTGCGCACACCGTGCCACAGCTCCTGCGCCAGAATCAGCGCTTGCTGGCCGCTGGTGTCCGGGCACAGGACCATGAACTCCTCTCCCCCCAGACGGCAGAAGACGTCGATGCGCCGCAGGCGCCGGCCGATGCGCTCGCACAACCCGCGCAGCACCTGATCCCCCACACCGTGACCGTACTGATCGTTGATCCGCTTGAAATGGTCGATGTCCAGCATGATCACCGCCATGACGCCACCACCTCGCTCCAGGCGGTGCATCTCGGCCTGTAGCCGCTCCTGGAAATAGCGCCGGTTGTGGATACCGGTCAGGGAGTCGGTGACCGACAATGCCCGCAGTTCCTCCTCGACCCGCTTGAGATCGGAGATATCCGATATATAGCCGTGCCAGAGCACACCGCCGCCCCGCAGGCTTTCCGGGCTCGCTGCACCGCGCATCCAGCGCACCCCCCGCTGCGGCAGGCAGACCCGGTACTCCTCGCGCCAGGGACTGAGCTGCTGCGCCGAAACCCGGATCGACTCACGCACCCGCTCCACATCCTCAGGATGGATGCGCTCGAATGCCGCCTCGGCATCCTGCTGCAGCAGTTGCGGCTCGATCTCGTAGATCTCGCGCAGGCCATCGCTGGCATAGGGAAAACTGGTATGCCCGTCGGCGTCCAGCTTGAACTGATAGATCCCGCCGGGAACGTGGGCGCTGAGCCGCTGCAGCAAGCGGTCACGGGCGGCCAGGGCTTCATGCACGCGCTTGCGTTCGGTGATATCGATGCAGATGGCCAGATGGCCGATCCACAACCCCTGGTCGTCGAGCACCGGGGTGGCCAGCATGTTGACTTGCAGATGGCTGCCGTCACGCCGTACCAGGGTCCATTCCCGGGCCTCATGCCCGCCGGCCATGCCCTCTTCCACCAACATCGCCTGGGACACCGGGATGGCTTTGCCGTAACGCTGGGTGAGGCTCTGGGCCCAGCTTTCCAATTCTTCGGGCAAATGCAGGCTTTCCAGGGTCAGGTGCCCCACCGCCTCACTGCTGCTGTAGCCGAGCATCTGCTCGGCCCCGGCATTGAAAGTGCTGATCACTCCGCGCAGGTCGGTGGCAATGATCGCTACCTGAGTGGCGGCATTGAGCACGCAGCGCAACTGGCTGTGGGTGCCGCGCAACGCCTGCTCGCTGCTACGCAGCTCCTCGGTGCGCTGCTCCACCAGGGCCAGAGCCCGCTGACGCTGGCTGACCAGGACGTAGAGCAAGGCGCTGAGCAGCAGGCTGAGCATGCCGCCAAGGATCACCAGGCTACCCAGGGCTGAATGGTTGGCGTGCAGGAAGGCCGCGCTGGGGCGGATGTCCACTTGATAGTCCCGGTCCGCCAGGCGCAGCAGGCGGCTGGCGGTCAGGCCGCTGCTGATGGGCGGGTTGTTCGACTCGTAGAGCACCTCGTGCTGGCCCTCGGTGGACAGGTCGAGAATCCGCACCGACAGGTTATCGCTGGCAGGAACCGGCAGGCCGTCCGCCACCAGTTGCCGCAGGCTGATGATCGCCAGAACATAACCGTAGGGCCGGTCCTGGGGGCCGGAAGCATCCTGCGCGCGCCTGACCGGCGCCGCCAGCAGCACCCCTCGCGCATAGGCCTGGTCCACGGCCACCAGTTGCAAAGGCGGAGAGACCGCCAGGCCATTGAGTTCCCGAGCACGTTCCAGGGTGGCTCGGCGCAGGGGTTGAGCCAGGAGGTCGTAACCCAGGGGCGACCCCAGGGGGCTCTGGGTCTGGCTGTACAGCACCGGCGCGTAGTCATCGTGCTCGCCGGCCGGCTCCATCTGGCCCGTGGCATTCAACTGCAAAATGGAAAAACCCGGCAGCCCCTGATCGCGAATCGACTGCTCGAACCCCGGGCGCTGGGCGCGGCTCACCAGAGGCGCCCAGGCATAGGCCTGGGTGCGGCGTAACAAGGGTTTGGCGTAGCCATCGAAATCCTGGCGGGTCACCAGGTCGGAATTGACAAAGAAGCGCCGCAAGCCGTCCAGGCGTTGTTCCTGGTCTTGAAAGCGTTCTTCGATGCGGCTGTAGCGTTCGCCGGCCAGCAACTGGAAGCGCTGGCGCACCTGCTGCTTGTTCAGGCTGTAGGTGGACCAGGCCAAGAGCCCGGTGAGGATGCCGCCCGCAACCAGGACCAGCACCGCCACCAGCCAGGCAGATACCTCTTCACTTATGAAACCCAGGATTTTCGGGCGTACAACATGCAGAGGCATAAGCAGAACTCATCACGCCAGCGAGTTTGGGCATCATCCGGACCAAGTGTGAGTTATAGCTATTAGCCACTAATTTGACCAGCGCTAAACAGCCCCGAAACCTGAAAAAACAGGCCTCGGGGACATATCCGGCCATCAGCGTGCGGTGACTTTCCAGGCACGGTGGATTTTGCCGTTGCGGGCGAAATCCGGATCGATGGTTTTCGCCGTGATTTCCTCGATCTGGTAGCGCGCGGCGAGGTTTTCATCCAACTGGAACTTGCGGAAGTTGTTGGAGAAATACAGCACGCCCCCCGGCGCCAGGCGTGCCATGGCCAGGTCCAGCAACTGCACCTGGTCACGCTGCACGTCGAACACCCCTTCCATGCGCTTGGAGTTGGAGAAGGTCGGCGGGTCGATGAAGATCAAGTCGAACTCGTCACGGCAGCTGTCCAGCCAGGCCATCACATCGCCCTGCTCCAGGCGGTTCTTGTCGGAGAAACCGTTGAGCGAGAAATTGCGGCGTGCCCAGTCCAGATAGGTTTTCGACAGGTCGACACTGGTGGTGCTGCGCGCGCCGCCCTTGGCCGCGTGCACACTGGCGGTGGCGGTGTAGCAGAACAGGTTGAGGAAACGCTTGCCCGCCGCCTCTTGCTGAATACGCATGCGCATCGGCCGGTGATCGAGAAACAGCCCGGTATCCAGGTAGTCGGTAAGGTTCACCAGTAGCTTGATCCCGCCTTCACGAACTTCGGTGAACTGGCCCTGGGCACTCTGGCGCTCGTACTGCTTGGTGCCGCTCTGGCGCTCGCGACGCTTGATCACCACCCGGCTCTTGTCGACATTCAACGCCTGGGGAATCGCCGCCAGGGCATCGAACAGACGTGCCTGGGCCTTTTCTGGGTCCACCGATTTGGGCGCCGCGTATTCCTGCACGTGCACCCAATCCTGGTAGAGGTCGATGGCCAGGGAGTATTCCGGCATGTCGGCATCGTAGACACGGTAGCACTCGATGCCCTCGCGCTTGGCCCACTTGCCCAGTTGCTTGAGGTTCTTTTGCAGGCGGTTGGCGAACATCTGCCCGCCCTCGCTCAGGCGCGCCTGTTCGACCACGGGAGCAGGAGCCGGGGCCGGCTTGATCGGGTTGCCATTCTTGTTGTACTGGCGCACGGGTGCTTCGTCCGCGGCGGCCTGGGCCTGCTCGCGTTCCACCTGGCGCTGCTCGGCGGTGCGGCGCTCGCCGGTGACGAACTGATCCGGCAGGACCTTGATCAGCAGCAGCTTGCAGGGCAAGGCGCCGTTCCAGAACGAGTACTGTTTGTGGCTGCGGATGCCCATGCGCTTGCCCAGGTCCGGGGCGCCGGTGAACACCGCCGCCTCCCAGTTCAGGCAGGCCTGGCGCAGGCGCTCGCCGAGGTTCTGGTAGAGGTACAGCAGGCTGGCTTCGTCACCCAGGCGCTCGCCGTAGGGTGGGTTGCAGATCACCAGGCCTTTCTGGTTCTGGTCCGGGCGCGGCTCGAAGGTGCCCACTTCGCCCTGGTAGATCTTGATCCACTCGCTCAGGCCGGCGCGCTCTACGTTGTTGCGGCCGGGCTGGATCAGACGCGGATCGGCTTCGTAGCCGCGGATCCACAGTGGTGGCTTGGCCAGGCCGGCCTGGGCCCGGGCCAGCGCTTCGTCGTGCAGCTTGCGCCACAGCGCCGGCACGTGGCCGAGCCAGGCAGTGAAGCCCCATTGTTCACGCTTGAGATTGGGGGCGATGTCGGCGGCGATCATCGCCGCCTCCACCAGGAAGGTACCCACGCCACACATCGGGTCGGCCAGGGCGCCGCCTTCGGCAGCGATGCGCGGCCAGCCGGAACGGATCAGGATCGCCGCCGCCAGGTTTTCCTTGAGCGGCGCGGCGCCTTGCTGCAGGCGGTAGCCGCGCTGGTGCAGGCTGTGGCCGGAGAGGTCCAGGGAGAGGATGGCTTCGCCGCGGTCCAGGCGCAGGTGGATGCGCAGGTCGGGGTTGAGCTTGTCCACCGAAGGGCGCTCGCCGGTCGGAGTGCGCAGCTTGTCGACAATGGCGTCCTTGACCTTCAGGGCGCCGAAGTGGGTGTTGTCGATGCCCGAGCCATGGCCGCTGAACTCCACGGCCAGGGTGCCGTCGGCCAGCATGTGGTCCTGCCAGTCGACATCCAGCACGCCGTGGTAGAGATCCTCGGCGTCCTTCATCGGGAAGCGCTTGAGCACCAGCAGCACCCGGTTGGCCAGGCGCGACCACAAGCACAGGCGATAGGCTGTCTCCATGTCGGCCATGCCGCGCACGGCAGAAGTGTGCTCACGCGCTTGCTCAAGGCCAAGCCCGACGGCTTCCTCGATCAGCAGGCCTTCAAGGCCTTTGGGACAGGTGAGGAAGATTTCGTAACGATCCGACATGGGAATACCAGGGCCTTTAGCAATAAGTGAACGGGCAACGCATCGCCCGTTCGGTTTTCAATCAAGCGCTTTTCTTCAAGAGCGCTCGTGTGGCGCGAAACTGCGCCGTCCCACCCCGGCAGGCTGGCTTTCTTGCAGGGCAAAAGAGCTTAGAGGCCGGGACAGATAAAAAGTCAGGGCAACAAAATGACATAAGTCGACCCTTCGTCGAATAGTAGTTGAGTGCAACCGTTCGACATTCTCACTAAAGCATTAACCTCATCATCTAGTGAGAGGCTGATCACAGGGGGCTTTGCGTGACAGGCACGATACAAAACCGCCCCAGGCTTATGGCCTGGACAGCATTATCGTTACGTCCTTATGACAAAACGATCATTCACTTGCTGTGACCTATTGGTTAGAACTCAACACAGGTTGGCGCCGCAACGGCGTCAACATCAAGGCTCGCGACGCCGGCAGCGAGCACCAACGGCAGAAGCAATCTGCCCGACCTCAACGAAGGTCGACGGGACATAAAGCAGTCAACAAGTGAGGGAAACACCCTATGAGAAGACTAAAGCGTGATCCGTTGGAAAAAGCGTTTTTACGCGGATATCAGTATGGCGTTAATGGCAAGTCCCGTGAGCTTTGCCCATTTACTCTACCGTCGGTACGCCAAGCCTGGATTAACGGCTGGCGAGAAGGACGCGGCGACAACTGGGACGGTATGACAGGCACTGCGGGCATTCACAGACTCAACGAACTTCGCGCTGTCGGCTGATCAGGGCACATTCCGACACCTAAAACTTGAATAGATGACGACTTAACCACGCACGCCCCATCCGGGCGGCGGGCTTCGGCCCAGGGGCTCCTTCGAGGAGCCCTTTTTTATGCCCGCGTGCTGTCCTTCCCTCTCAGCCCATGGCCGCGATGGCATCCACCGACTCGCGAATCAGCGCCGGCCCCTTGTAGATGAACCCCGAATACAGCTGCACCAGGCTGGCGCCCGCAGCGATCTTCTCAGCCGCGTGCTTGCCTTCGGTGATGCCGCCCACGGCGATGATCGGCAAACGGCCGGCCAGTTCAGCAGCCAGTACCTTGACCGTGTGGGTGCTCTTTTCCCGTACCGGTGCGCCGGACAGGCCGCCGGCCTCGGCGCCGTGCTCCAGGCCTTCGACACCTTCACGGCTCAAAGTGGTGTTGGTGGCGATCACTGCATCCATGCCGGTTTCAAGCAGAGCGCGGGCCACTTCCACGGTTTCCTCGTCGCTCATGTCCGGAGCGATCTTGATGGCCAGCGGTACACGCTTGCCGTGGATCGCAGCCAGTTCCTGTTGGCGCTGGCTCAAGGCCGCCAGCAGTTGCTTGAGCGACTCGCCAAATTGCAGGCTGCGCAGGCCCGGGGTATTGGGCGAGCTGACGTTGACCGTGACATAGCTGGCGTGGGCATAGACCTTGTCCAGGCAGATCAGGTAATCATCCACCGCCCTCTCCACCGGGGTGTCGAAGTTCTTGCCGATATTGATCCCCAGCACGCCTTTGTATTGCGAGGCCGCGACCCGTGCCAGCAGGTTGTCGACCCCCAGGTTGTTGAAGCCCATGCGGTTGATGATGGCCTCGGCCTGGGGCAGGCGGAAGATCCGCGGCTTGGGGTTGCCCGGTTGCGGGCGTGGGGTGACGGTGCCGATCTCGACAAAACCAAACCCCAATTGGGCGAAGCCGTCGATGGCTGCGCCGTTCTTGTCCAGGCCCGCAGCCAGCCCTACCGGGTTCGCAAACTCCAGGCCCATGACCTTGACCGGCATCTGCGCCGGGGCCTTGCACAACAGCCCGTTAAGGCCCAAACGCCCGCCCGCGCCGATCAGGTCCAGGGACAGATCGTGGGAGGTTTCCGGGGAGAGTTTGAACAACAGCTGGCGGGCCAGGGTATACATGGGCGGGATGAACTCGGTTGGCGGCGAAATAGGGCGCCGATTATAGCCGGCCCCGGGGCTTGCAGGCGAGGCGCGAAGTGAAATCCCCGCCGGGCTGGCATATGCCTTGCACTCTCATGTGCATGCAGACCTCGGCCAAGGGCGGCTGAGGTCCCAGGACAATGGCGTCGTCACCCGCCCCGGCCTCACCCGGTCGGCGGGTACGACGCTTTTTTATGCAAGGTGCCACGTCATGACCGATCTCCCCAACACCCCGCTGGCCTGGGTCAACGGCAGTGATGCCCCGGAAAAGTCCGCCATCGACCTGGGCTTCATGGCCCTGACCGATTGCGCCTCAGTGGTGGTCGCCGCCACCCAGGGCTTTGCCCAGCCCTACGGGCTGACTCTGAACCTAAAGCGCCAGAGCTCCTGGGCCGGGCTGCGGGACAAGCTGGTGAGCGGCGAACTGGACGCCGCCCACAGCCTGTATGGACTGATCTACGCGGTACACCTGGGTATCGGCGGCACCAACCCCTGCGACATGGCAGTGCTCATGGGTCTGAACCAGAATGGCCAGAGCATCAACCTATCCCGGGAGCTGCAGAACCTCAAGGTGACCAGCCCTGAGACATTGGACCGCCATGTGCACCAAAGCCGGGCACGACTGACCTTCGCCCAGACCTTCCCCACCGGTACCCACGCCATGTGGCTGTACTACTGGCTGGCCAGCCAGGGTATCCACCCGCTGCAGGATGTCGACAGCGTAGTGGTGCCGCCACCGCAGATGGTGGCTCATCTGCAGGCCGGGCGCATCGATGGGTTCTGCGTCGGCGAACCCTGGAGCGCCAGTGCAGTGCAGCAGGATCAGGGTTTCACCCTGGCCACCAGCCAGGCGATCTGGCCGGATCACCCGGAAAAAGTCCTCGGCTGCACCCGCGCCTTCGTCGAGCAATACCCGAACACCGCCCGGGTCCTGGTGATGGCGATTCTCGAAGCCAGCCGCTTTATCGAGCAAAGCCCGGAAAACCGCCGCAGCACCGCCCAGTTGCTGAGCGCTGCCGATTACCTGAATGCACCGCTGGACTGCATCGAGCCGCGGCTGCTGGGGGATTACGCCGACGGCCTGGGCAATCGCTGGCAGGACCCCCACGCCCTGCGTTTTCACCATCATGGCGCCGTCAACCTGCCCTACCTGTCCGACGGCATGTGGTTCATGACCCAGTTCCGCCGCTGGGGCCTGCTGCGGGAAGACCCGGATTACCTGGGCGTCGCTCGCCACGTGCAGCAGCTGGAGCTGTACCGCGAAGCCGCCACCGCGCTGGGCATCGCCGCCTGGGGCCAGGACATGCGCAGCAGCCAGTTGATCGATGGCAAGGTGTGGGACGGCTCTGAGCCTGCCGCCTATGCCCGCAGCTTCCGCCTGCATGCGATGAACGGCACCCCTCCCCTTGTTGCCCAGCGCTGATCGGAGCCCGCGACCATGCTGCGTATCCTGCTGATCAACGACACAGCGAAAAAAGTCGGAAGGCTCAAGGCCGCCCTCAGCGAAGCCGGTTTCGAGGTGATTGACGAATCCGGCCTGACCATCGACCTGCCGGGCCGCGTCGAAACGGTGCATCCGGACGTGATCCTGATCGATACCGAGTCACCCAGCCGCGATGTCATGGAGCAAGTGGTGCTGGTCAGCCGCGATCAACCCCGGCCCATCGTGATGTTCACCGATGAACACGATCCGGGGGTAATGCGCCAGGCGATCAAGTCCGGGGTCAGCGCCTACATCGTCGAGGGCATCCAGGTCCAGCGCCTGCAGCCTATCCTCGACGTGGCCATGGCGCGCTTTGAAAGCGACCAGGCCCTGCGCGCGCAACTCCAGGCCCGGGACCAGCAACTGGCCGAGCGCAAGCGCATCGAACTGGCCAAGGGCCTGTTGATGAAGATGAAGGACTGCGACGAAGAACAGGCCTACACCCTGATGCGTCGCCAGGCCATGAGCAAACAGCAGAAGCTGATCCAGGTCGCGGAACAGATCATCGCCATGCAGGAACTGCTGGGCTGACCTGCGCCCCGTAGGAGCCGGCTTGCCGGCGAATAGGCCTCTGAACCTTGTGCCAGTCTTGAGGGTGCCTTCGCTGGCAAGCCAGCGCCTACAGCGAACCTGCCCATGCGAGCCAGCATCGGCCGCAGGTTGGCGCGGCTCTTGCTATCAGATCCACACCGGTAACCAACGGCGGTTGCCCCACCTACGACAAAGACGTCGCGCGCCCTGCTCGCCCTCAACGAGCCGGGTGCCGACGTTTTTTCGTTTTGGCCCCACTGACCGGGGTCGGTGGCGCGGCCGTGGCGGCGCTCCACCTGCAAGCTCATGACGACTCCAACGACTCTTATCAGCTGAGGTGCGCGATGAATTCAAGCTTCTGGAAATCCGGCCACACCCCGACCCTGTTCGCGGCCTTTCTGTATTTCGACCTGAGCTTCATGGTCTGGTACCTGCTGGGCCCCTGGCGGTGCAGATCGCCGCCGACTTGCACCTGAGCACTCAGCAACGCGGACTGATGGTGGCCACGCCGATCCTCGCCGGCGCAGTGCTGCGCTTCATCATGGGCCTGCTGGCCGATCGCCTGTCACCCAAGACCGCCGGCCTGATCGGCCAGGTGATCGTCATCGGCGCGCTGTTCATGGCCTGGAAGCTGGGCATCCACAGCTATGAGCAGGCGCTGCTGCTGGGGGTATGCCTCGGCATGGCCGGGGCTTCCTTCGCCGTGGCCCTGCCTCTGGCCTCGCAGTGGTACCCGCCGCAGCACCAGGGAAAGGCCATGGGCATCGCCGGCGCCGGCAACTCCGGCACGGTGTTCGCCGCCCTGCTGGCACCGGTACTGGCAGCGGCCTATGGCTGGAGCAATGTGTTCGGCCTCGCCCTGATTCCCCTGCTGGTGACCCTGGCGCTGTTCGCCTGGCTCGCCAAGAACGCCCCCCAACGGCCCCAGGCCAAGTCCATGGCCGACTACTTCAAGGCCCTGGGTGATCGTGACAGCTGGTGGTTCATGTTCTTCTACAGCGTGACCTTCGGCGGCTTCATCGGCCTGGCCAGCGCCCTGCCTGGCTACTTCAACGACCAGTACGGTCTGAGCCCGATCTCCGCAGGCTACTACACCGCCGCCTGCGTCTTCGGCGGCAGCCTGATGCGCCCTCTGGGCGGCGCCCTGGCCGACCGTTTCGGCGGTATTCGCACCTTGCTCGGCATGTATAGCGTGGCGGTGGTGTGCATCGCCGCCGTGGGCTTCAACCTGCCCAGTTCCTATGCGGCGCTGGTGCTGTTCGTCTGCACCATGCTCGGTCTCGGCGCAGGCAATGGCGCGGTATTCCAACTGGTGCCGCAGCGCTTTCGCCGGGAAATAGGGGTCATGACCGGGCTGATCGGCATGGCCGGCGGCATCGGCGGTTTTGCCCTGGCGGCGGGCATGGGTGCGATCAAGCAGAGCACCGGCAGCTATCAACTGGCGCTGTGGCTGTTCGCCAGTCTCGGGGTCCTGGCCTGGTTCGGCCTGCACGGGGTCAAGCGCCGCTGGAGAACCACCTGGGGCTCCGCCGCCGTGACTGCGGCGCGGGTCTGAGGGCGTCATGGGCCTGCAATTGAGCCACGCCGAGGCCAGCGCCACCGGACCGCGGGCGGAAAATCAGGACGCCCTGCGCCGGGTCACCCCGGCGCCGGACCTGGCCGCAAGCAAAGGCCTGTTGTTCGCCATCGCCGACGGTGTGAGCCAGTGCGCCGACGGCGGCCTCGCCGCCCGTTCAAGCGTGCAGGCCCTGGCCCTGGACTACTACGCCACCCCGCAAACCTGGGCTGTGGCCCAAGCCCTGGAACGCCTGCTGGTCGCCCAGAATCGTTGGCTCCAGGCCAACGGCGGCGGCCAGCCACTGCTCACCACCCTCAGCGCTTTGGTGTTGCGGGGCCGGCGCTTCACCCTGGCCCATGTCGGCGACTGCCGGGTCTACCGCTGGCACCGGCAGCAGTTGCAACGCATCAGCCAGGACCACGTCTGGGAGCAACCGGGCATGCAGCATGTGCTCAAGCGTGCCCTGGGCCTGGACCAACATCTGGTGCTGGACTTCCTCGACGGCGAACTGCGCCAGGGCGAAAGCTTCCTGATGCTCAGCGATGGAGTCTGGGCCACCCTGGGCGACAGCGCCATCGCTGCCATTCTGCGTGACCAGACGGACCCGGACAGCGCTGTACAGACCCTGGTCCGCGCCGCCCACCTGGCAGGCAGCCAGGACAACGCCAGCGCGCTGCTGGTGCGAGTCGATGAGCTCGGCGAAAGCAGCCTCGGTGACGCCCTGCTGCAGCTGCAGCAATGGCCCCTGCCGCCGCCGCTGAAACCCGGCCAGCGCTTCGAGGGCTGGCAAGTCGAGGCATTGCTCAGCCACAGCCAGCAGGCCTTGCTGTATCGGGTACACGACGAACAGCAACAAACCTGGCTGCTGAAGACCTTGCCCCCGGCCCTGCACAACGACCAGACGGCCTGCCAGGGACTGCTATGCGAAGAATGGCTGCTGCGCCGCGTTGCCGGGCGTCACTTTCCCCAGGTACACCGCGCAACTTCACGCCAGCACCTGTACTACCTGATGCGCGAATACCCGGGCCGCACCCTGGCACAACTGCTTCGCCAGAACGGCCCCTTGCCCCTGGCCCAGTGGCAGCCCCTGGCCGAGCATCTGCTACGGGCAATCGGTCTGCTGCACCGGCGGCAGATCCTGCACCGGGATATCAAACCGGACAACCTGCTGCTGGGGGACGATGGCGAACTGCGGGTACTGGATTTCGGCCTGGCGTACTGCCCCGGCCTCTCGGCGGACCCGGCACACCTGCTACCCGGCACCCCGAGCTTTATCGCCCCGGAAGCCTTCGACGGTGAACCTCCCGGCCCGCAACAGGACCTCTATGCGGTAGGCGTCAGCCTGTACTACCTGCTGACCGGGCACTACCCCCACGGCGAGATCGAAGCCTTCCAGCGCCCGCGTTTCGGCGCAGCGACGAACCCCGGCCGCTACCGCCCGGACCTGCCGGAATGGTTGGCACAAAACCTGGAGCGCGGGGTGAATGCCGATCCGGCACAGCGCTACGAAACTGCCGAAGAATGGCTGCTGGCGCTGGAACAGGGCGAACGCCGCAGCTTGAGCACCAGATCGCGGCCATTACTGGAACGCGAACCGCTGAAAGTCTGGCGCGGCATCGCCCTGCTCGCCTTGCTGCTCAACCTGATCTTGTTGCTGTCACTGCTGCATCACTGAGGCCATCGGGTGGGTGGCCTTGCCCCTCAAACTCCCGACAAACCTCAGGCCCCTGCGTCCCTAGGAGCCGTTGATCCAAACGCGACCCGATCTGCCACAAAGAGCCGAAACAGGGCATAGCGTCTCAATTCAGTGCAACAGCCGAGATCAGCACGCACAGAACCTTCATCAAAGCTCAATAAAACCAGCACCTCGGCCACTTGGCACAGGCGCTGCATTGCGTCAGGCAACAGACATAAAGCCCGGCCTTCAACGACGAAGGCAGGCTTCCCGAGAGAACGGGATCGGACAAAGGCGTCCTCGTCAGGCCACTGACGGGACGCCTTTTTTGTTTGCGCGCATTTTGTCGAGCCAGGCGTCACTGACCCTGCCTGAGCTCCGGAGAAGCCCATGAAAAGACTCAAACTGGTGATGATCGGCAACGGCATGGCCGGGGTCCGCACCCTGGAAGAACTGCTCAAGCTGAGCGATGAGCTGTACGACATCACGGTCTTCGGCGCCGAACCCCACACCAACTACAACCGCATCCTGCTGTCGCCGGTGCTGGCCGGTGAACAGACGTTCGAGGACATCGTCCTCAACGACCTGGACTGGTACCTGGACCACCACATCAAGCTGCTGCTCAACCGCAAGGTGGTAGAGATCGACCGGATCAGGCGCCGGGTGATCGCCGAGGACGGCAGCGAAGCCGAGTATGACCGTCTGCTGATCGCCACCGGCTCCACGCCCTTTATCCTGCCGATTCCCGGCAAGGACCTGCAGGGGGTGATCGGCTATCGCGACATTGCCGACACCCAGGCGATGATCGACACGGCCAAGACTCACACGCATGCGGTGGTGATCGGCGGCGGCCTGCTGGGGCTGGAGGCCGCCAACGGCCTCAAGCTGCGCGGCATGGATGTGACCGTGGTGCATATCGGCGAATGGCTGCTGGAACGACAACTGGACCAGACCAGCGGCCAGTTGCTGCAAAGCGCCCTGGAAAGCCGCGGCCTGAAGTTCCGCCTGTGCGAACAGACCCAGGCCCTGATCGATGCCGGCAATGGTCGGGTCGGGTCGGTGCAGTTCAAGAATGGCGAGATCATCCCCGCCGATCTGGTGGTGATGGCCGCCGGCATCCGCCCCAACACCGAGCTGGCGGAACGGGCCGGCCTGCCCTGCAACCGCGGGATACTGGTCAACGACACCCTGCAAACCTTTGACCCGCGCATCTACGCCATCGGCGAGTGCGCCAACCACCGCGGTATCGCCTACGGCCTGGTGGCGCCGTTGTTCGAACAGGCCAAGGTCTGCGCCAACCACCTGGCCCAACTGGGCTTCGCCCGCTACCAGGGCTCGGTGACGTCCACCAAGTTGAAGGTCACTGGCATCGATCTGTTTTCCGCCGGGGATTTCATGGGTGGCGACGGTACCGAAACCATCACCCTCGCCGACCCCATTGGCGGGGTCTACAAGAAGCTGGTGATCAAGGACGACGTGCTGGTCGGCGCCTGCCTGTATGGCGACACCGCGGATGGCGGCTGGTACTTCCGGCAGATCCGCGAGCAGCAGGCCATCGGCGAGATCCGCGACCACCTGATGTTCGGTGAGAACGCGTTGGGCGACGTCGGCCATCAGGGCCAGGACAAGGCCATGAGCATGGCCGACACTGCCGAGGTCTGTGGCTGCAATGGGGTGTGCAAGGGCACCATCGTCAAGGCCATTCAGGAACAGGGGCTGTTCAGCGTCGACGAGGTCAAGAAGCACACCAAGGCCGCCAGCTCCTGCGGCTCCTGTGCCGGGCTGGTGGAACAGATCCTGATCAATACCGTGGGCGGCGCGGCGGACGTCAAGCCGAAAAGCGAAAAAGCCATCTGCGCCTGCAGCGACCTGAACCACGGGCAGATCCGCCAGGCGATCCGCGACCAGCACCTGCTGACCATCGCCGGCACCATGAGCTACCTCAACTGGCGCACCCCTAACGGCTGTGCCACTTGCCGTCCGGCGCTGAACTACTACCTGATCTCCACCTGGCCGGGGGAAGCCCGGGACGATCCGCAATCGCGGCTGATCAACGAACGGGCCCACGCCAACATCCAGAAAGACGGGACCTACTCGGTGGTGCCGCGGATGTGGGGCGGCGTGACCAATCCGTCCGAGCTGCGACGCATCGCCGATGTCGCCGACAAGTACCAGGTGCCCATGGTCAAGGTCACCGGCGGCCAGCGCATCGACCTGCTGGGCATCCGCAAGGAAGACTTGCCCGGAGTCTGGAAAGACCTGGACATGCCGTCCGGCCACGCCTACGGCAAATCCATCCGCACCGTGAAGACCTGCGTCGGCAGCGAGTTCTGCCGCTTCGGCACGCAGAACTCCACCCAGCTGGGAATCGAGCTGGAACACGACCTGTTCAACATGTGGTCGCCGCACAAGGTCAAGCTGGCGGTCTCCGGTTGCCCGCGCAACTGCTCGGAAGCCGGGATCAAGGACGTGGGCATCATCGGCGTCGATTCGGGCTGGGAGATGTACATCGGCGGCAACGGCGGGATCAAGACCGAGGTGGCGGAGTTTTTCGTCAAGCTCAAGACCGCCGAAGAAGTGCGCGAATACAACGGCGCCTTCCTCCAGCTGTACCGCGAAGAAGCCTTCTACCTCGAACGCACCGTGCACTACCTGCAACGGGTCGGCATGGAACACGTGAAAAAGGCCGTGCTGGAAGACCCGCAGCGGCGCAAGGCGTTGAACGAGCGCCTGCAGTTTTCCCTGTCCTTCGAGCAGGACCCATGGCAACAGCGCCTGGCCGAGCCGCAGCTGAAAAAAGAGTTCGAGTCGATCCCCGTAAAACAACTGGAGGTGCCGGCATGAACTGGCTGGATATCTGCGCCCTGGAAGAGATCAATACCCTGGGCTCGCGCATCATCAAGGGCCCCAAGGGCGATATCGCGATTTTTCGTACCAGCGATGATCAAGTCTTCGCTCTCGACGATCGCTGCCCGCACAAAGGCGGCCCCCTGTCCCAGGGGTTGATCTACGGCAAGCGCGTGGCCTGCCCGCTGCACAACTGGCAGATCGACCTGGAATCGGGCCAGGCCCAGGCCCCAGACCACGGCTGCGCCCACCAGCATCTGGCCCGAGTGGAAAGCGGCCGGGTGCTGCTGGCCCTGCAGGATGCCGGGTAATGGAGCGCCAGAGCACGGCCTCGACCTGCTGCTACTGCGGGGTCGGCTGCGGGGTACTGATCGAGCATGACGGCCGGCATATTCTCGGGGTCAGTGGCGACCCGACGCACCCGGCCAACTTCGGCAAACTGTGCAGCAAGGGCGCCAGCCTGCACCTGACCGGCGACCACGCGGCCCGCGCGCTGTACCCGGAACTGCGCCTGGGCAAGGCCCTGGCCCGCAACCGCTGCGACTGGGACAGCGCCCTGGAACATGCCGCCGGGGTGTTCGCCCAGGCCATCGCCGGGCACGGCCCGGACAGCGTGGCGTTCTATATTTCCGGGCAACTGCTGACCGAGGACTACTACGCCTTCAACAAACTGGCCCGGGCCCTGGTGGGCACCAACAACATCGACAGCAATTCCCGGCTGTGCATGTCTTCGGCGGTGGTGGGCTACAAGCGCAGCCTGGGGGCCGACGCGCCGCCGTGCAGCTATGAGGATCTGGAGCAAAGCGACTGCGTGATGATCGTCGGTAGCAACATGGCCTACGCCCATCCGGTGTTGTTTCGTCGCCTGGAACAGGCCAAAAGCCAACGCCCACAGATGAAAGTCATAGTGATCGACCCGCGTCGTACCGACACTTGCGACCTGGCTGACCTGCACCTGGCGATCTTGCCCGGCACAGATGTCGCTTTATTTCACGGCATCCTTCACCTGCTGCTGTGGGAGGACTGGATCGACCGGGATTTCATCCAGCAACACACCGAGGGCCTGGTGCAGCTCAAGGCGCTGGTCCGCGACTACACCCCGCCGATGGTGGCCCAGCTGTGCGGCATCAGCCTCGAGCAATTGCAGGAATGCGCCCAGTGGGTGGGCAGTGCGCCAAGTTTTCTGTCCCTGTGGTGCATGGGCCTGAACCAATCCAGCGCCGGCAGCGCGAAAAACAGTGCATTGATCAACCTGCACCTGGCCACCGGGCAAATCGGCCGCCCCGGTGCAGGCCCCTTCTCGCTCACCGGTCAGCCCAATGCCATGGGTGGGCGCGAAACCGGCAGCTTGAGCAACCTGCTGCCTGGACACCGCGAGGCTGCCGACCCGGAACACCGCGCCGAAGTCGCCGCCTACTGGGGCGTGGAGCAACTTCCCGCCAGCCCTGGCTTGAGCGCAATGGAGCTGTTTGAACAGATGCGCAGCGGCCGCATCAAGGCCTTGTGGATCGCCTGCACCAACCCGGCGCAATCCCTGCCGGACCAGAACCGAGTGCACGAGGCGCTGCTGAACTGCCCTTTCGTGGTTCTGCAGGAAGCCTTTGCCACCACCGAAACCGCGGCATTCGCCGACCTGTTGCTGCCAGCCGCCAGTTGGGGCGAAAAACAAGGCTCGGTGACCAACTCCGAGCGCCGGGTTTCCCATGTCCGCCAGGCCGTTGCCGCCCCCGGCGAGGCCCGAGCGGATTGGGCGATCACCGTGGATTTTGCTCAACGCCTGGAGCGATTCCTGCGCCCCGGCCTGCCGAGCCTGTTTGCCTTCGATAGCGCCGCCCGGGTGTTCGATGAGTACAAGGGCCTGACCCGCGGCCGCGACCTGGATCTGAGCGGCCTCAGCCACGAGTTGCTCGACCGCCTCGGCCCACAACAATGGCCCTTCCCTGAAGGCGCGACCCAGGGTACTGAGCGCCTGTATGTACACGGGATCTTTCCCACCGCCAATGGCCGTGCGCGTTTTGTCAGCGACCCTTATGTAGCAGCCAAGGAGCAGCGGGACGCACGCTTCCCCCTGACCCTGATCACCGGCCGCCTGCGCGACCAATGGCACGGCATGAGCCGTACGGGCACTGCGGCGCAGTTGTTCGGCCATGTCAGCGAAGCCTTGCTGAGCCTGCATCCGGACGAACTGCGGCGCCAACGCCTGCGAGATGGAGAACTGGTGAACCTGAAGAGCCGGCGCGGCAGCGTAATCGTGGCAGTGACCGGCGATGACAGCGTGCGCCCCGGGCAAGCCTTCCTGCCCATGCACTTCGGCGATCGCTTCCTCAAGGGCGGGGTCAATGCCGTCACCCAGCCCGCCTTCGACCCCTTGTCCAAACAGCCGGAACTCAAGCACAGCGGCGTGCGCCTGGAACCGGTGCAACTGCCTTGGCAACTGTTCGTGCTGATTGAAGGTGATGTGCAGGCGCATTTCCGGGCCCTACGCCCTCTTTGCCAGGCTCTGGCCTATGTCAGCCTCAGCCTGACCGGTCGCGAGCGCCCGGCACTGGTGATTCGCGCCGCCCATGCGCAAGCACCACAAGCGGCACTGCTTCAGGCCATCGACCGGCAATTGCAGCTCGACACAGGCCCGGTACTGGCCTACGACGACCTCCGCCGGGCCATCGGCAAGCGAGTGCGGATCGAACAGGGGCGAATTATCGCCATCCGCTTGTCCGGGGAAACCCTGGCACAGCATTGGCTGCACGAGCTGTGGCAGCAAGGCCGCGCCGATGAACAACTAAGGCGCTGGCTGCTGGCGCCGATGAGTGCACCGCCAGACGCCAGCGGCCTGGGAGGACAACAGGAGCGCATCTTGTGCAATTGCAGGAACGTCAGCCACAGCGCGGTCTGCGCCGGAATCGCGCAAGGCCTGGATATGGAACAACTGAAACAGCAACTGGGTTGCGGCAGCCAATGTGGCTCCTGCGTGCCGGAGATCAAGCGCCTGCTCGCGGCTTGCGTGCAACCTGTCGTCGCCCTGGAGTGAGGAAACCCTATGAATGCAAAAGTCTGGTTGGTAGGCGCTGGCCCCGGAGACCCGGAGCTGCTGACCCTCAAGGCCGTACGCGCCCTCGGTGAGGCCGATGTGGTGCTGATCGATGACCTGGTGAACCCTGCCGTGCTGGAGCATTGCCCCGGGGCGCGTGTGATTCCGGTGGGCAAGCGCGGCGGTTGTCGCTCGACGCCCCAAGCCTTTATCTACCGCTTGATGCTGCGCTACGCCCGACAGGGCCGCTGCGTAGTGCGCCTCAAAGGCGGCGACCCGTGCATTTTCGGGCGTGGCGGCGAGGAGGCGCAGTGGCTCAAGGCACGGGGCATCGAAGTGGAGCTGGTAAACGGCATAACCGCCGGCCTGGCAGGTGCCACACGCTGTGATATTCCCCTGACCCTACGCGGCGTTGCTCGAGGCGTGACTCTGGTAACTGCTCATACGCAGGACGACAGCCAACTGAACTGGCAGGCGCTGGCACACAGCGGAACGACCCTGGTGATCTACATGGGCGTGGCGAAGCTGGCGGAGATTGCCGAGCAGTTGCTCGGTGGTGCACTGGCGGCGGATACGCCGGTGGCGATGATTGAAAACGCCTCGCTGCCGCAGCAGCGCGAATGCCGCAGCGTACTGGCGAACATGGAACGCGACGCCCAGGTTTTCGCCCTCAAGAGCCCGGCAATCCTGGTTATCGGGGCAGTCGCGGCAACCGCGTCGGTCACGGCCCCTACCTCTGAAACCCAGGTGCAACTGGCCTGACTCTCGCGCCAGGAAGGCAAATCGCAGGCAAAGAAAAACCCGGCCTAGGCCGGGTTTTTCCAAGCTACAAGGCTAATTACTTAGCTTGAGCTTCTACCGAGGCTTCTACGCGACGGTTAACTGCGCGACCAGCTTCAGTTGCGTTGTCGGCAACTGGGCGGGACTCACCGTAACCAACGGATTGAACGCGGTTAGCGCCAACGCCGTACTGGTTAACCAGAACTTGTTTAACGGCGTTTGCACGACGCTCAGACAGCTTCTGGTTGTAAGCGTCAGGACCGACGGAGTCAGTGTGACCTTCAACAACGGTGGTGGTCTGTGGGTACTGCTTCATGAAGTCAGCGAGGTTCTTGATGTCAGCGTAGCTGTTAGGCTTGACGACCGACTTGTCGAAGTCGAACTTCACGTCCAGCTCAACACGAACCACTTCAGCAACTGGAGCTTCTGGAGCTGGCTCTGGAGCTGGAGCTGGTGCTACTGGAGCTGGAGCGACTTTGCCGCCGCTGCCACCGAAGTTCACACCCAGACCGATGGTAGGAGCGTAGTCCCACTTGCCGTTGTCCAGCTTGTAGTCAGCTTCAACGCCAGCACGGGCGAACAGGTTGTCGGTGATGTACCACTTAACACCAGCGCCTGCAGTCAGGAAAGTCGACTGGTCGCGACCGCTGTGGCCGTCGGCCTCAACGTTGGTCATGCTCTTGTGAGCAACACCGCCGGAAACGTATGGACGCAGAGCGTCACCCACGGTACCAAAGTGGTACTGAGCGTTCAGGCCGAAGTTGTCGCCTTTGATTTTCTGGTTACCAGTACCGTCGTTGGAACGGGTGTGGTTGGTCTTGTCGTAGGTGGCGTTCAACGACAGATCGTCGGTCAGGAAGTAGCCGATCGATGCGCCTGGGTTGAAGCCGTCTTCAACGTGATTAACGCTGTCGTTGTACTGTTTTTTGTAAAACAGTTCACCCTCGACCGCGCCTTGGCCTTGCGCCAGAACGCCGAACGAAGTCACGGCAACAATAGAACCAATGGCAATGCCCAAGGTGTTTTTCAGTTTCATCCGTTAAATCCCCATCTGGTGATTGTAAAGCAGTCCCACATACCGGGGGACAACTCGGCGGTAAGTCTATCAGAACTCACCTAGACGTAAGAGATATTTGCGCCGAACTAAGTTTCAGCAATACCTGCAAATTTCTCACGCAATTTATCAAGAGCACGTTTGTAACGCATCTTTGTAGCACTCAACCCCATATGCATGATGTCCGCGATCTCTTGAAATTCCAGCTCTGCGACAAATCGTAGCACCAGAATTTCCCGATCAATCGGGTTCACATGCACCAACCAGCGATCAAGTCCACCCTTTTCCTCAGGTTTCGGCGCCTTCTCTTCAGACGCCTCCTCGAGGGGGTCAAGACTTAAAGCGTCCATCAACCGACGCTTGCGCCGCTCCTTGCGATACTGCGTGATGCATTCGTTGTACGTGATGCTATATAGCCATGTCTTGAACTTCGATTTACCCTCAAAGTTCTTAAGGCCATACAGCACCTTCAACATCACTTCCTGACAGACATCATCCGCATCCCGATCGTTCCCCAGATAACGTGCACAAACATTAAATAGGGTCCTCTGATAGCGCCGCATCAACTCTTCATAGGCGCGTGTTACGTGAAACAGCTCCGTATGCGAGCGCGCAACCAACTCCTCATCAGAGAGCTCACGGGGGTCATAGCGCGTGGATAGCGATTGGGTTTTATTCAAAACGAGTCGTGCCGACAGTCAGGTCAATGTCCGCCGCAGCCCGATGACGAGCATTTTGCGGCGGCATACATTAGCAGGGTTTGCCGGGTTAGCGGCTACTTACATGCTGCTCCAGCAGGATCCGATTGGAGAGAGAGACTAGCTCACCCTCATCGGTCAGCAATGTAGTTTTAACCGTGCCAATCTCTTCGATCTGGCCTTCGACCTCACCAACACGTACTTGTTGCCCAACCTGATACAACTCACGCACATAGATTCCCGCAAGAATCTGCCCGGCAATTTCCCGGCTTCCCAACCCCATGGCCAGTGCAACAGCCAGACCAACGGTAATCAATACAATGACGATCACATGGTTGAGCAGGTCGGTTTTAACCTCCAACTGACTGATCGCCACGGAAATACTGATGATGATCACCAGCCCCTGGGCAATTCGCCCCAGGCCGCTGGCGTAATCCAGGCCTACGCCTTCTGCGGCGCCGCGCACCAGGCCATTGGCCAGTTGCGCCAGCAAAACCCCCACCAGCAGCACCAGCGCAGCACCGAAAACCTTCGGTAAATACAGCGCAAGCATATCGAGCGTAGCCGAAACTCGCTCAAGGCCAAGGGATTCAGCAGCAGAAACCAGAAAAATCAGCAAAACGAACCAATAGACGATCTTGCCGATCAGGGTCGAGATGGGTACCTGCAAACCCGCACGAGACAGCAACTTGGTCAGGCCGGTGCCGCCCATGAGGCGATCCAGGCCCAGCTTGGCCAGCAATTTCGAGAGCAGGGTATCGAGCAGCTTGGCCACCACGAAGCCCAGCAACAGCACCACCAACGCGCCGAACAGGTTCGGAATGAAGTTCGCCACCTTGGTCCACAAGGCGGTCATCGCCGTGACGAGGCTCTGCGTCCAGAGATCCAGTTCCATATTCAATCAGCCTTATCAGCAGTGCGAGCAGAAGATTTACGACGAGAAACCGGCGCAATATGAGCCGATCCGTTATTCAAGGCGATCATCAGCGCCGGCAGCCAGCGGCCCAGAAGGCTGAACAGATCCCCCGCCCCCACCTGACGGTTGGCGGTTTTCAGTACGCGGCCCAGGCAGGCATCGTCATCGCGGCTCGATGGCGAGGCTTTGAGCATGTCACGCAAAGACTGTTCAAACGGATCGTGCATACGCACCTCTGGTGATGTCTGAAAAAGACGCGATCAGATTTATTCGGGTCACATGAAGCATCATCACACCCAGCGCAAACGACGAAACAACCACCATTGCCCCACGGCCACCGCCAACAATAAAAGGCAGGCGATGATGAAACCATAAGGGCTGGCCGAGAACGGAATGCCGCCAACGTTGATCCCCAAAAGGCCGGTGAGAAAACTCATCGGCAGGAAGATCCCGGTAATGATCCCGAAGCGGTACATGGTGCGATTCATGCGCACGCTCAAACGCCGGTCTTCGGCCTCCAGCACAAGCCCCACGCGCTCTCGGGTCAATTCCAGCTCTTCCAGGTAACGGGTCAGACTGTTGTGCAACTCGTTCCAGTAATCACCATCATCCACGGCGAACCAGGGCAGTTTTATCCGGCTCAACTGGGCGAAGATATCCCGCTGCGGAGCAAGGAAGCGCTTGAGCCCGGCAGCCCGCCGACGGATCTGCAAAATGCTGCCGTGCTCGGGGGTATACCGTTCGTCGGCATCCAGTTTTTCTTCCTCGCCATCGACCACTTCCGAGAGGTCGCTGACCAGATTCTGCACCTTGTGGGTCAGGTACTCGGCCATATAAAGGAGGAGTTCGGCAGACGTCTTCGGCCCTCGGCCCTCGGCAAGCTGCACCAGCAGCTCATCGGTGGCGCGCAACTGACGCAGGCGCAAGGAAATCACCCGCTGGGCAGAGGCAAAGATCCGCACCGAGACCATGTCTTCCGGCTCGGCCCCCGGGTTCAGGTTGATACCCCGCAGAAACAGCAGCAACTCCGAGTCCGGGAGCGCCAGCAAGCGTGGCCGGGTGTTTTCCTCCAGCAGCAGGTCACAGCTGAACTCGCTCAGGCCGCTGGAGCGACGCAACCAGGTCTGGGTCTGCGGATGGCTGCGATCCCAATGCAGCCACAGGCTTTCATGGGCCTGCAGTTGCAGGTCGTCGAGCTCAGTCCGGGCAATCGAACGCGCACCGCCTTCACCATCCAGCACCAGGGCATGTACCAGCCCCCATTGCGCGTTTTCTTCCTCGAACATCCGCATCCCTTGTCAGGTCGATTGTTTATTCAGGCATTTTCAGCGGGCTTGGCGAAACGATCACGCCATTGTTGTCGGCGTAGACATACTCGCCAGGGCGGAAAGTCACACCGGCAAAGGTAACCGCCACATTGAGGTCGCCGATGCCGCGCTTGTCAGTCTTCATCGGGTGGCTGGCCAGGGCCTGGACGCCAAGATCGGTCTGGGCGATGACATCCACATCACGGATGCAACCGTAGATCACCAATCCTTCCCAACCGTTTTTTGCGGCTTTCTCGGCCAGCATGTCGCCCAGCAGGGCGCGGCGCAGTGAGCCGCCACCATCCACCACCAACACCTTGCCCTGCCCCTTGAGTTCCACTTGTTCCTTGACCAGCGAGTTGTCCTCGAAGCACTTGATGGTGACGATTTCACCACCAAAGGAATCGCGACCACCGAAATTGCTGAACATCGGCTCTACCACCTGCACCAGGTCCGGGTAGGCGTCGCACAGGTCGGGAGTGAGGTAATGGTTCATCGAGAAACTCCTGTAACAGAAAGAACACGATCGAAGGTGTCGGTGCTGCCTTATATAGATACGCGCCCAGACCGCAGATGTTTAACCTGCAAGGCCTGATGAGCGAACCCGCCTGCCCCGTATTTTCGCAGCCAGGCCAGCGGAACGGAAAGCCGACTCAATAACTGAATGTGACCAGAACAGCGCAATGCGTCATATCTTAGCCGCAAGCGCTATCGAGCGAAATGCCCTTGTCAGAGCCTTCGCCTCAAACCGCAGCCACGGGTTCGGCAACAGAAACCAGCAATGGAGCCTGCTGATCCTTGAGCCAGCACGCGACCAGCGGCCAGACCTCAGTCTGCGCCGGTTTGCTCACCAGCATCTCGACGTGACCGAAATTACCGCTGAATCCCTGCTCGCGTCCCAGGCAGACAAATTGTTTCTGCTCGCTGCCCAACTGCTCGAACAACTTGCGACAGGCCCAGGTCGGATCCTGATGATCCCCTGCGGCACTGACTGCCAGTGCCGGCACCGTAACCTGCGCCAGGCCCGCCCACCAATCCTTATCGGCATCGCCGAAACGACCAAACAATCCATGCCAACGCATGCTCTCCAGAGCCAGCCCGATGGGCTCGTCCTCGGGGCCACGTTTGAGCCGCGAGCCGGACAACTGAGCAAAGCGCTTGATCACCAGGCGCCCACCCCACTCCACCATCGGGATCTTCAAGGGCCAGTAGGTACGGCTGATCTGGGTACCGAAAAACGCCGCCGAAGCCACGCCCGCATCACCCAGGTACTGCCCGCCCAAGGCCGCCGCCAGGGTAGTGCCGCCCAGGGAATGACCGATCCAATGGGGAACCTGCGCACTTTGCTCACGGACGAAGGCGGCAATTGCCGGCAAATCGTACCGAGCGTAGTCGGCGACACGGTTCTTGCGGTAGTCGGCATTGCGGCGCGACAAACCGTGACCGCGCATTTCAGGAATCCACACATCGAAGCCTGCGCGGGCCAGATAGGCCCCCAGCCCGATGCCCTTGGGCGAATACCAGAAACGTCGATTGGAAAAGCTGCCATGCAGCAGGACCACGGGGATCCCCCGGGCTTCAGGCTCATCGGCCAGCCCCAGGCGGGTGACGGCCAACTCCACGGAAGGGTCGGGACTGTTGCCGGGCTTCAAGCGATAGACATCTTCGCTGAGGTCGCCTCGACGCTCGGCACTGATCAAGGCGACCGGAAATAGGTTGCTGCTGCTTTGCATATTCTTCTTGCACAAAAAAGGGCGGCATCCAGAAGAAGCACGCCCTGCTTGAATCTTCAAGAGCCAGCCAGCCTTGCGACCGACCGGCTCTGCACTCACCGATTACGCCGCGCCCTGACCTTCAGCCAGGAAGAACCAGGTTTCCAGTACCGAGTCCGGGTTCAGCGAAACGCTTTCAATGCCCTGCTCCATCAGCCACTTGGCCAGGTCCGGGTGGTCCGAAGGCCCCTGGCCGCAGATGCCGATGTACTTGCCAGCCTTGTTGCAGGCGGCAATGGCATTGGCCAGCAGCTTCTTGACCGCAGGATTACGCTCGTCGAACAGGTGGGCGATGATCCCCGAGTCACGGTCCAGGCCCAGGGTCAGTTGGGTCAGGTCGTTGGAGCCGATGGAGAAACCATCGAAGTACTCCAGGAACTCGTCAGCCAGAATGGCGTTGGACGGCAGTTCGCACATCATGATCACGCGCAGGCCGTTCTCGCCGCGCTTGAGGCCGTTTTCAGCCAGCAGATCAACTACTTGGCTGGCCTCGCCCAAGGTGCGCACGAACGGCACCATGATTTCGACGTTGGTCAGGCCCATCTCGTTGCGCACGCGCTTCAGGGCGCGGCATTCGAGCTCGAAGCAGTCACGGAAGGATTCGCTGATGTAACGCGAAGCACCGCGGAAGCCCAGCATCGGGTTCTCTTCTTCCGGCTCGTAGAGCTTGCCACCGATCAGGTTGGCGTATTCGTTGGACTTGAAGTCCGACAGGCGCACGATGACCTTCTTCGGTGTGAACGCCGCAGCCAGGGTGCTGATGCCTTCAACCAGCTTGTCGACGTAGAAGTCCACAGGATCGTGGTAGCCGGCAATACGCTTGTCGACGCTGTCCTTGATCTCTTGTGGCAGCCCGGCGTAGTTCAGCAGTGCCTTGGGGTGCACGCCGATCATGCGGTTGATGATGAACTCCAGGCGGGCCAGGCCCACGCCGGCGTTCGGCAGCTGGGCGAAGTCGAAGGCACGGTCCGGGTTGCCGACGTTCATCATGATCTTGAACGGCAGCTCCGGCATGGCATCCACCGAGTTCTGCTTGATGTCGAAGCCCAGTTCGCCTTCGAAGATGAAACCGGTGTCGCCTTCAGCGCAGGAAACGGTCACGCCCTGGCCATCTTTCAGCAGCTCGGTGGCGTTGCCGCAACCCACTACTGCCGGAATGCCCAGCTCGCGAGCGATGATTGCTGCGTGGCAGGTCCGGCCGCCGCGGTTGGTGACGATGGCGCTGGCGCGCTTCATCACCGGTTCCCAGTCCGGGTCGGTCATGTCGGAGACCAGCACGTCGCCGGCCTGGACCTTGTCCATCTCGGACACGTCCTTGATGATCCGCACCTTGCCGGCGCCAATGCGCTGGCCGATGGCACGGCCTTCCACCAGCACGGTGCCGGTTTCCTTGAGCAGGTAGCGCTCCATGACATTGGCCTGGGTACGGCTCTTCACGGTTTCCGGACGAGCCTGGACGATGTACAGCTTGCCGTCGTCGCCGTCCTTGGCCCATTCGATGTCCATCGGGCACTGATAGTGCTTCTCGATGATCATCGCCTGCTTGGCCAGCTCGCTGACTTCAGCATCGGTCAGGCAGAAACGCGCGCGATCGGCGGCGTCCACGTCCACGGTTTTCACCGAGCGACCAGCCTTGGCTTCGTCGCCGTAGATCATCTTGATCGCCTTGCTGCCCAGGTTGCGGCGCAGGATGGCCGGACGACCGGCTTCAAGGGTGTTCTTGTGGACGTAGAATTCGTCCGGGTTGACCGCGCCCTGGACCACGGTTTCACCCAGGCCATAGGCGCCGGTGATGAAGACCACGTCACGGAAGCCCGATTCGGTGTCGAGGGTGAACATCACGCCGGCGGTGCCGGTTTCCGAACGCACCATGCGCTGCACACCGGCAGACAGGGCCACCAGCTTGTGGTCGAACCCCTGGTGCACGCGGTAGGAAATGGCGCGGTCGTTGAAGAGCGAGGCGAACACTTCCTTGGCAGCGCGAATCACATTGTCCACGCCACGGATATTGAGGAAGGTTTCCTGCTGGCCGGCAAAGGAGGCGTCCGGCAAGTCTTCGGCGGTGGCCGAGGAACGCACGGCCACGGCGATGTCGGGATTGCCCGCCGACAGTGCGGCGAAGGCGGTACGGATCTCGGTGTTGAGGCGCTCGGGGAACTCGGCCTCCATGATCCACTGACGGATCTGCGCGCCGGTCTTGGCCAGGGCGTTGACGTCATCGACATCCAGCGCATCGAGCGCTGCATGGATCTGGTCGTTCAGACCACTCAACTCAAGAAAATCACGATAAGCCTGAGCTGTCGTGGCGAAGCCACCAGGGACCGATACGCCCGCACCTGCGAGGTTGCTGATCATCTCGCCCAGGGATGCGTTCTTGCCCCCCACATGCTCAACATCGTGTTTGCCGAGCTTATCGAGGGAAACTACGTACTCTACCAAGGTGATCTCTCCACTAACTGTGTTGGAAAAGCTCAGAAGCCGGCTGCTCCAGGGAGCGTTTGCCCGCTATATGGCCTGGACCTGGAAAATAAGTGAGAATGCGGGCCATTCCCGGCCGACAAATCGCGCCTATCATATCCAAGAATCGTCACTAGCTTAAGGCCCAAGCCGCAAATGAAACGATCTGCTTTCTTTATCTCCGACGGTACCGGCATCACAGCGGAAACCCTCGGCCAGAGCCTGTTGGCGCAGTTCGAAAACGTTACCTTCAGCAAATTCACGCGGCCGTATATCGACAGCATGGAAAAAGCGCGGGCCATGGTACAACAAATCAATATAGCCGCCGAAAAAGACGGCCATCGCCCGATTATCTTCGACACCATCGTCAATCAGGACATTCGTGAGATCCTCGCGACCTCCAATGGTTTCATGATCGACATCTTCTCGACCTTCCTCGCGCCCCTGGAACAGGAGCTGAGCGAACATTCCTCCTACTCCGTCGGCAAATCCCATTCCATTGGCCACAACTCCAACTACATGGAGCGGATCGAGGCGGTGAACTTCGCCCTGGACAACGACGACGGCGCCCGCACCCACTACTACGACAAGGCCGACCTGATCCTGGTGGGCGTGTCGCGTTGCGGCAAGACCCCGACCTGCCTGTACATGGCCATGCAATTCGGCATCCGCGCGGCCAACTACCCGCTGACCGAGGAAGACATGGAGCGCCTGCAGCTGCCCAATGCCCTGCGCGCCCACAAGCACAAGCTGTTCGGCCTGACCATCGACCCCGACCGCCTCACGGCGATCCGCAACGAGCGCAAGCCCAACAGCCGCTATTCCAGCTACGCCCAGTGCGAATTCGAAGTGCGCGAAGTGGAAAACCTGTTCCGCCGCGAAAACATCCCCCACATCAATTCCACCCATTTCTCGGTGGAAGAGATCTCGGCCAAGATCCTCGTGGAAAAAGGCGTGGAACGGCGCTTCAAGTAACCTCTGCGCGACCGACGGCGAGGCCCGCACTGCCCCTCGCCTGCCGCCCTACCAGCGGGACAGCCCGCTCTCCTGCTTCAAGGCCGCGGCCAACGCGGCAAAGCCGTCCTGCAGCCGACGATCATCCGCGGAGGTATTGCAGACACTGGCCCGGACGAATTGCGGCACCGCCGCCTGGCCCACGGCAAAGGCTTCGGCAGTGGCCACCAGGTATCCCTGATGCTTGAGATCCGCCTCGATTTCAGAGGCACGCCACGGCTCCGGAACCCTGATCCAGAAATGCGGGCAACCCTCCGGACTGCGCCACTCCAGCCCCTGCAACACCTCCGTGACCAGCTCCTTGCGCCGGGCGATTTCAGCCATCTGCTGCTGACGCAGGCGCTCGGCAACTCCCGTGTCGATCCAGCCCGCTACCAGCTCCAGCGGCAAAGGCGTGGCCATCCAGCAGGTGGCGCGTACCGCTGCGGCCAAACGTCCCACCAGGGGCGACGGTGCATGCAGGAAACCGACCCGCAGCCCTGACGCCACGGCCTTGCTCAGGCTGCTGATCAGCACCGTGCGCTCCGCTGCGAAATGGGCCAGGGGCGCCGGGCGCCGCTCCATCAGCACGGCGTGGGTTTCATCCTCCAGAATCAACAGGTTATGCCGGCGACAGAGCTCCGCCACGGCCTCGCGCCGCGCAGCGGACTGCACCGCAGCCGTGGGGTTTTGCAGGGTCGGGGTGCAATACAGCGCTGAAATGCGGTGCTGCCGGCACGCTTCGTCCAGGGCCTCCGGCAACAGCCCCTGTGCGTCCATCGGCAACCCCAGGAGCTTGATGCCCAACATTCGCGCCGTGCTGATCAGGCCCGGATAGGTCAGGTGTTCAGTGGCCAGCGTATCGCCGGGCTTGAGCAGTGCCAGCAAGGCGACATGCAAGCCGTGCTGGGCGCCGTTGACGCAAATCACCTGCTCGGGATCCGCCTGCAGGCCATCCTGGGTCAGCCAGCGCGCACCCGCGGCGCGATACCGCGCCAGACCGGCCTCGGCGCTGTAACGGGCGATTTGCTGCAGTCCCAAAGGATCTTCTGCCAATGCCCGCAAGCCCTGAGCGATGAAATGGCTTTCCTGGCCGGGAATATGGGTGTTGCGGCTCATGTCGAACAGCGCCTCCGGCTCCTCGGCGACGTTGCGAAAGCCGCTGTCGCGCTGGCGCTGCAAACCGTCCTGGCGCACATAAGTACCATCGCCGACCCGTGCCACCACCTGTCCCAGGCGTTCCAGCTCGGCGTACGCGCGGCTGATGGTGCCAATGGTCACGCCCAGCTTGTCCGCCAGCAGGCGATGAGGCGGCAGCTTGCTACCGGGGGCCAGCGTACCGTCGGCAATGGCCTTTTCCAGGGTCTCGGCCAGTCGCTTGTACTTGGCGCCCACCCCTTCCTGCAGTGCGGAACGCATCATTGACACTGTATCAATACTTACTTTGACAGCCATCATTTTCACCAATAGCGTTACTCAAGGGCTCAATTACCGCAAATGACTCGCCCAATATAGAGGTCAATTGCCCATCACGAAAGGAATGCCAGCGTGAATACCAGCACCGTCATATCCGACACCCGCGCCCTGCCCCGCCCCTGGCTTGCCACCCTGGTGACCTGCACCCTGTTCCTGATTGTCTGCCTGAGTTGGGGCAGCACCTGGCTGGGCATCAAGATTGCCGTGCAAAGCGTGCCGCCACTGACCGCCGCCGGCCTGCGCTTTCTGATTGCCTTTCCGCTGTTCGCCTGTTTTGCCTGGCTGCGCCGCGAGCCGTTGATGTTTCCCAAGGGCAGCCGGGGGTTCCTGGCATTCGTCACCCTGTGCTATTTCAGCCTGCCCTACACCCTGCTCAACTACGGCGAGGTGCACGTTTCCTCCGGCCTGACCGCGCTGCTGTTCAGTTGCATGCCGGTGTTCATCCTGATTTTTTCCGCCCTGCTGCTGCGGGAAAAGATTCACCTGGCGCAACTGCTCGGCATCGCCATCGGCTTTGCCAGCCTGTTCCAGATCATTCGCGGCCAGGGCCTGCTCAGCGACCACAATGAACTCTCGGGAGTAATGGCAATTCTCGGCGCGGCGCTGCTGCATGCACTGTGTTACGTGGTCACCAAGAAACACGGCAGCGCCATCAGCGTCATCACCTACAACACCTTGCCGATCGGCATCGCCGGTCTACTGCTGTGCCTGGCAGGGTTGGGGATCGAGCACCCGGACTTTTCCGCCATCAGCCCGCGTTCCTGGGGCGCCCTGCTGTATCTGGGGCTGGCGGCTTCGGTGGGTGGGTTCATTGTCTATTTTTTCCTGCTGAAACGACTGAACCCGGTGATCCTGTCCTTCGTGTTCATCATTTTTCCGGTGTTCGCGGTGATCATCGGCGCCTGGTACGAAGGCCAGAGCCTGTCCCGGGACCTGCTGCTGTATTCCTCGACCTTGCTCGGCGGTTTCGCCATCACCAAACTGCCCCTGGACAAATGGCTGTCCGGAAAGCCCGCCCGACGCTAAAGAGATTCTGTAGGAGCGAGCTTGCTCGCGAAGGCTTTGAGGACACCGCGTCCGCCCAGTGAGCCCGCGTCATCATTGACGTTCATCGCGAGCAAGCTCGCCCCTACAAGGGTGGGTTTCAGATCACCAGCAGGTCGACGAACCGGTGCACCGGCGTCGCCTCAAGCCGCGCCTGATCCTTGCACAGCTGGAAAATCTGCGTCGCACGCTGGGCTGTGAAACGCGTGGCCAGGTTGGCCTTGAACTTGTCTTCCAGCAGCGGGATGCCTTCGGCGCGGCGGCGCCGGTGGCCAATGGGGTATTCCACCGCGACCTGCTCGGTGCTGGAGCCGTCCTTGAAGAACACCTGGATCGCATTGGCAATGGAGCGTTTGTCGGCTTCCAGGTATTCACGGGTGTAGCGAGGCTCTTCGACGATGTGCATCTTCTCGCGCAACTGATCGATGATCGGGTGCGCGGCATGGAAATCGTCCTCGTAATGCTCCGCCACCAGGGTGCCGAAGGCCAGGGGCACGGCGGTCATGTATTGCAGGCAGTGGTCGCGGTCGGCGGCATTGGCCAGCGGCCCGACCTTGGAAATGATGCGGATCGCCGACTCATGGGTGGTGATGACGATGCGGTCGATTTCGTGCAGGCGGTTGCGCACCAGAGGATGCAAGGTCACCGCCGCTTCGCAGGCCGTTTGCGCATGGAATTCTGCCGGGAAACTGATCTTGAACAGCACGTTTTCCATCACGTAGCTGGCGTATTTCTGCGTCAGGCTGAACTGCCGCTGGCCCTCGGGTTTGAGTGCCAGGTCCTTGTTGGTATGGCTGAACAGCACGTCATAGAAGCCCCACTGCGGCGCCGTCAGGACGCCGGGAATGCCCATCTCGCCACGCAGGGCGATATCCGCCAGGCGCACTCCACGGCTGGAGGCATCCCCCGCCGCCCAGGATTTGCGCGAACCGGCATTGGGTGCATGGCGATAGGTACGCAGCGCCTGGCCATCGACAAAGGCCTGGGACAGTGCCGCCAGCAACTGCTCGCGATTGGCCCCCATCAGCTTGGCGCACACCGCGGTGGAAGCCACTTTCACCAGCAGCACATGATCGAGGCCGACACGGTTGAAGGAGTTTTCCAGGGCAATCACGCCTTGAATCTCATGGGCCATGATCATGGCCTTGAGCACATCATTCATGGTCAGCGGTGCTTCGCCATTGGCCACGCGCTTTTGTGACAGGTGATCGGCCACCGCGAGAATTCCCCCGAGGTTGTCCGAGGGGTGGCCCCATTCGGCCGCGAGCCAGGTGTCGTTGTAGTCCAGCCAGCGCACGATGCAGCCGATGTCCCAGGCCGCCTTCACCGGGTCGAGGCGATAGCTGGTGCCGGGCACCCGGGCACCGAAAGGCACCACGGTGCCTTCGACGATCGGCCCCAGGTGCTTGGTGCATTCGGGAAAACGCAGGGCCAGCAGGCCGCAGCCCAGGGTGTCCATCAGGCAATTGCGTGCGGTATCGAGGGCTTCTCGGGAGTCTATGGAATAATCCAGGACGTAATCGGCAATGTCCTGCAGGACCTGGTCGTAATCGGGACGGTTGTTCAGGTCAACGTTGCTGCTCATGAGCGCTTCACTCCAGTACAGGATGGTAGGTGGTGTCGATTCCTCAGTGACAGGTTCAGGTCAATAACGGCATCGCAGGTCTGCGCCTGCTCAGCGATTCAATCACAACCAGCGGCTGTGGCGAGGGAGCTTGCTCCCGCTGGACAGCAAGCCCCTCCACAGCAAGCGCTTCTCTTCCTAGAAACTGTCGCCGGGCACTCGCACCCAGCCTTCCATCAGCACCCGCGCGCTGCGGCTCATGATGGCCTTGACCACCGTCCAGTCACCGCCGCTCCGGGTGGCTTCGGCGCCGACGCGCAAGGTGCCCGAGGGATGACCGAAACGTACCGCGCTGCGCGCGCCACCACCGGCCGCCAGGTTGACCAGGGTCCCGGGAATCGCCGCCGCGGTACCTATGGCCACCGCCGCGGTGCCCATCATCGCGTGGTGCAGCTTGCCCATGGACATGGCCCGCACCAGCAGGTCAACGTCCCCGGCCTTGATCGCCTTGCCGCTGGAGGCCTGGTAGTCCGCAGGCGCGGCGACAAAGGCCACTTTCGGCGTGTGCTGGCGCTGGGCGGCTTCATCCAGGTGTTTGATCAGGCCCATGCGCAGGGCGCCATGGGCGCGGATGGTCTCGAACATCGCCAGGGCCTTGGGGTCGCCATTGATATCGCCCTGCAGCTCGGTACCGCGATAGCCGATGTCTGCCGCGTTGACGAAGATCGTCGGAATCCCGGCATTGATCAGGGTCGCCTTGAAGGTGCCGACACCGGGCACTTCCAGGTCGTCCACCAGGTTGCCGGTGGGGAACATCGAACCGCCCGCGCCCTCTTCCTCGGCCGCAGGGTCAAGGAACTCCAACTGCACTTCGGCCGCCGGGAAAGTCACGCCGTCCAGCTCGAAGTCGCCGGTTTCCTGGACCTCGCCGTTGGTGATCGGCACGTGGGCGATGATGCTCTTGCCGATATTGGCCTGCCAGATGCGCACCACCGCCACGCCGTTCTGCGGAATGCGCGCCGGGTCCACCAGGCCGCTGCTGATGGCGAAGGAGCCCACTGCCGCCGAGAGGTTGCCGCAGTTGCCGCTCCAGTCGACAAAGGCCTTGTCGATGGCCACCTGGCCGAACAGGTAGTCGACGTCGTGGTCGGCCTTGATGCTCCTGGACAGGATCACCGTCTTGCTGGTGCTGGACGTGGCGCCGCCCATGCCGTCGATCTGCTTGTCATAGGGATCGGGGCTGCCGATCACCCGCAACAGCAGGGCGTCACGGGCTGCGCCCGGCAGTTGGGCCGCCTCGGGCAGGTCCTGCAGGTTGAAGAACACGCCCTTGCTGGTGCCGCCACGCATGTAGGTGGCGGGAATCTTGATCTGCGCTACGAATGCCATGAATTTCAGGTCCCGATAATGACCGGGGCGGCGCCTTGCGGCCCGCCCCCGGTACGTTGCTTAGCTGGCTACTGCCGATTCCAGGAAGTCCTGGGCGAAGCGTTGCAGCACCCCGCCCGCCTCGTAGATCGATACCTCTTCGGCGGTGTCGAGGCGGCAGGTCACCGGCACCTCGAGCCGCTCGCCGTTCTTGCGGTTGATCACCAGGGTCAGTTGCGCCCGAGGCGTGCGCGCGCCGATCACGTCGTAGGTTTCAGTGCCGTCGATACCCAGGGTCTTGCGGTCGGTGCCCGCGAGGAACTCCAGCGGCAGCACGCCCATGCCCACCAGGTTGGTACGGTGGATGCGCTCGAAGCCTTCGGCGACGATGGCTTCCACCCCCGCCAGGCGCACGCCCTTGGCTGCCCAGTCGCGGGACGAGCCCTGGCCGTAGTCGGCACCGGCAACGATGATCAGCGGCTGCTTGCGCTGCATGTAGGTTTCGATGGCTTCCCACATCCGCGTCACTTTGCCTTCCGGCTCGATCCGCGCCAGGGAACCCTGCTTGACCTTGCCGTTTTCCTGGACCATTTCGTTGAACAGTTTCGGGTTGGCGAAGGTCGCGCGCTGAGCGGTCAAGTGGTCGCCACGGTGGGTCGCGTAGGAGTTGAAGTCCTCTTCCGGCAGGCCCATTTTCGCCAGGTACTCGCCGGCCGCGCTGCCCGCCATGATGGCGTTGGACGGCGACAGGTGGTCGGTGGTGATGTTATCCGGCAACACCGCCAGCGGGCGCATCCCGGTCAGGCTGCGCTCGCCGGCTAGGGCCCCTTCCCAGTACGGCGGACGGCGGATGTAGGTGCTCTGCGGGCGCCACTCATACAGCGGCTCGACTTTCGGGCCGGTGTCTTCGTGGATGGCAAACATCGGGATGTAGACCTTGCGGAACTGCTCCGGCTTGACCGCCGCCTTGACCACCGCATCGATCTCCTCATCGCTCGGCCAGATGTCCTTGAGGCGGATTTCCCGGCCGTTGGCGTCCAGGCCCAGCACGTCCTTTTCGATATCGAAACGGATGGTGCCGGCAATGGCGTAGGCCACCACCAGCGGCGGCGAAGCCAGGAACGCCTGCTTGGCGTAAGGGTGGATGCGCCCATCGAAGTTGCGGTTGCCCGAGAGCACGGCGGTGGCGTACAGGTCGCGGTCGATGATTTCCTTCTGGATCACCGGGTCGAGGGCACCGGACATGCCGTTGCAGGTGGTGCAGGCAAAAGCCACCACGCCAAAGCCCAGTTGCTCCAGCTCATGGCCCAGGCCGGCCTCTTCCAGGTACATGGCCACGGTTTTCGAACCCGGGGCCAGGGACGACTTTACCCATGGCTTGCGGGTCAGCCCCAGCTTGTTGGCGTTGCGCGCCAGCAGGCCGGCGGCGATCACGTTGCGCGGGTTGCTGGTGTTGGTGCAACTGGTGATGGCGGCGATGATCACCGCGCCGTCCGGCATCTGCCCCGGGGTTTCGGACCACTGCCCGGCGATGCCCTTGGCCGCCAGGTCGCTGGTGGCGACCCGGGCGTGCGGGTTGCTCGGCCCGGCCATGTTGCGCACCACCGACGACAGGTCGAACTGCAGGCCGCGCTCGTAGCGTGCGCTCTTCAGGCTGTCGGCCCACAGGCCAGTGTGCCTGGCGTAGCTTTCGACCAAACGCACCTGCTCGTCTTCACGGCCGGTGAGCTTGAGGTAGTCGATGGTCTGCTGGTCGATGTAGAACATCGCCGCCGTGGCGCCGTATTCCGGAGCCATGTTGGAGATGGTGGCGCGGTCGCCCAGGGTCAGCGCCGCGGCACCTTCGCCAAAGAATTCCAGCCAGGCCCCCACCACTTTCTGCTTGCGCAGGAACTCGGTCAGCGCCAGCACCATGTCAGTGGCGGTGATGCCCGGCTGCAGCTTGCCGGTGAGCTCGACGCCGATGATGTCCGGCAGGCGCATCCACGAGGCGCGGCCGAGCATGACACTCTCGGCTTCCAGGCCGCCCACGCCGATGGCGATCACCCCCAGCGCATCCACGTGGGGGGTGTGGCTGTCGGTGCCGACGCAGGTATCAGGAAAGGCCACACCGTCGAGCACCTGGATCACCGGGGACATTTTCTCCAGGTTGATCTGGTGCATGATGCCGTTGCCGGGCGGGATCACGTCGACGTTCTTGAAGGCCTTCTTGGTCCAGTTGATGAAGTGGAACCGGTCTTCGTTGCGCCGGTCTTCGATGGCGCGGTTCTTGTCGAAGGCGTCCGGGTCGAAACCGCCGCACTCCACCGCCAGGGAGTGGTCGACGATCAACTGGGTCGGCACCACCGGGTTGACCAGCGCCGGGTCACCGCCCTGGTCGGCGATGGCGTCGCGCAGGCCGGCCAGGTCCACCAGTGCGGTCTGGCCAAGAATGTCGTGGCACACCACGCGGGCCGGGAACCAGGGGAAGTCCAGGTCGTCGCGACGTTCGATCAGTTGGCCGAGGGAAGCGTTGAGGGTTGCCGGATCACAACGGCGCACCAGGTTTTCCGCCAGTACGCGGGAGGTGTAGGGCAGGCTGTCGTAGGCGCCTGGCTTAAGCGCATCGACCGCCGCCCGGGCGTCGAAATAGTCCAGTTGGCTGCCGGGCAGCGTCTTGCGAAATTCACTGTTCATGGTCAGGGCTCGGTCACGGTAGTTTCAAAGGGAGCGCCTGGCACCGTGTTGAATGGGCATCTATCCCCTGTAGGAGCGAGCTTGCTCGCGATGACTGAATCAGGTCCGACATCGCTGTCGGCTGGTCCATCGCTATCGCGAGCAAGCTCGCTCCTGCAGGTGCTGCGGTGCATTCAATCAACAGTACCGGCGCCCTCCCGGTCAGCGGCGCTCGATTGGCACGAACTTGCGCTGTTCAACGCCGATGTACTCGGCGCTTGGACGAATGATGCGGTTGTTGGCACGCTGCTCGAACACGTGGGCGGCCCAGCCGGTCAGGCGCGAGCAGACGAAGATCGGTGTGAACAGCTTGGTCGGGATGCCCATGAAGTGGTACGCCGAGGCGTGGTAGAAATCGGCATTGGGGAAGAGTTTCTTCTGCTCCCACATGGTCTTGTCGATGGCTTCGGACACCGGGAACAGCACCTTGTCACCGACTTCGTCAGCCAGCTTCTGCGACCAGCCCTTGATCACCTCGTTGCGCGGGTCGCTGTCTTTGTAGATCGCATGGCCAAAGCCCATGATCTTGTCCTTGCGCTCAAGCATCCGCAGCAACTCGGCAGTCGCCTCCTCGGGGCTCTGGAAGCGCTCGATCAGCTCCATGGCCGCTTCGTTGGCGCCGCCGTGCAGCGGGCCGCGCAGCGAACCGATGGCCGCGGTGACACAGGAATAGAGGTCCGACAGGGTCGAGGCACAGACCCGGGCGGTGAAGGTGGAGGCATTGAATTCGTGCTCGGCATAGAGGATCAGCGAGACGTTCATCACCTTGACGTGCAAGTCACTGGGCTTCTTGCCATGCAGCAGGTGCAGGAAGTGGCCACCGATGGTCTGCTCGTCGCTGACGCAATTGATGCGCACGCCTTCGTGGCTGAAGCGGTACCAGTAGCACATGATCGCCGGGAAGGCCGCCAGCAGGCGGTCGGTGACGTCGTGCTGCTGGGAGAAATCCTTCTCCGGCTCGATATTGCCCAGGAACGAGCAACCGGTACGCATCACATCCATCGGATGGGCCTGGGCCGGTATGCGCTCCAGCACTTCCTTCAGCGCCTGTGGCAGGTCGCGCAGCTTGCTCAGCTTGGCGCTGTAGGCGGCCAGTTGTTCCTGGGTCGGCAGATCGCCGTACAACAGCAGGTAGGCGACTTCCTCAAACTGCGCATCGGCCGCCAGTTCGCGCACGTCATAGCCGCGGTAGGTCAACCCGGCACCGGCCTGGCCCACGGTGGACAGCGCGGTTTGCCCGGCCACCTGGCCGCGCAGACCTGCACCACTCAATACTTTTGCTTCGGCCATTGCTCTCTCCAATCTTGAATTTGTTAGGGACTTGGCAACTTCACGGGTCGGGGCTCCCCCGACAGTGCAGGAGCGAGCTTGCTCGCGATCCGAGCCCGCGCGCCCCAGCGAATCAGGGGCTGCGCGTTATCGCTGACGGCCATCGCGAGCTAGCTCGTTCCCACAGGGATTGATTCAGCCTTTCTTCTGCGCGAACAGCGCATCGAGCTTCTGCTCGAAGCTGTGGTAATCGATGCGCTCGTACAGTTCCATGCGGGTCTGCATGGTGTCGATCACATTTTGCTGGGTACCGTCGCGACGGATCGCGGTGTAGACGTTTTCTGCGGCCTTGTTCATGGCACGGAACGCCGACAGCGGGTACAGCACCAGGGAAACATCCACGGATTTCAACTGTTCGGTGGTGTACAGCGGTGTGGCGCCGAATTCGGTGATGTTGGCCAGGATCGGGGCTTTCACCCGATCGGCGAAGATCTTGTACATCTCGAGCTCGGTGATGGCTTCCGGGAACACCATGTCAGCGCCGGCCTCGATGCACGCCGCGGCGCGTTCCAGGGCCGACTCCAGGCCTTCCACCGCCAGGGCGTCGGTGCGCGCCATGATCACGAAGCTGTCGTCGGTACGGGCATCCACCGCGGCCTTGATGCGGTCGACCATTTCCTGCTGGGAAACGATCTCCTTGTTAGGGCGGTGACCGCAGCGCTTGGCGCCGACCTGGTCTTCGATATGGATCGCCGCGGCGCCGAACTTGATCATCGACTTGACGGTGCGCGCCACGTTGAAGGCCGACGAACCGAAACCGGTGTCCACGTCCACCAGCAGCGGCAGGTCGCAGACGTCGGTAATACGACGCACATCAGTGAGAACGTCGTCCAGACCGGTAATGCCCAGGTCAGGCACGCCGAGGGAGCCGGCAGCGACCCCGCCGCCCGACAGATAGATGGCCTTGAAACCGGCGCGCTTGGCCAGCAGGGCATGGTTGGCGTTGATCGCGCCGACCACTTGCAACGGCTGTTCGCTGGCGACCGCATCTCGGAAACGCTGGCCTGGAGTGCTCTTGTTGGAACTCATGACTCACCTCGTGGAGTGGCTGTCTGATGGGCGCTGTCCTGGTAGTGACGCGCGATATTGCGTTTCGAGGCGCCGATGTGGCGGCGCATCAACAACTCGGCCAGTTCGCCGTCGCGATCGGCAATGGCATCGAGAATCCGGTGGTGTTCGGCAAAGGCCTGGTGCGGGCGATTGGGGGTCGCGGAGAACTGAATGCGGTACATGCGCACCAGTTGATACAGCTCGCCACAGAGCATCTGCGTGAGGGTGCGGTTGCCGGCGCCCTGGATGATCCGGTAGTGGAAGTCGAAATCCCCTTCCTGCTGGTAGTAACCGACCCCGGCCTGGAACGCCGCATCGCGCTCGTGGGTATCGAGCACCCGGCGCAGCTCATCGATTTCCTCGGTGGTCATGCGCTTGGCCGCCAGGCGACAAGCCATGCCCTCCAAGGATTCGCGGATTTCGTAGAGTTCGATCAGCTCGGCGTGGCTGAGGGACACCACCCGGGCGCCGACATGCGGCACCCGTACCAACAGGCGCTGGCCTTCTAGACGGTGGATGGCTTCGCGCAGCGGACCACGACTGATGCCATAGGTACGGGCCAGTTCCGGCTCGGAGATCTTGCTACCCGGAGCAATCTCACCCTTGACGATGGCCGCCTGGATCCGCCGGAAGACGTTTTCGGACAGGGTTTCAGAATCGTCCTGTGCCTGCATCGGGTGTTCGAGTTGATCCAGCATATTGTCGACACCTTTAAAATCAATGAGGCAAAAATTAGCCAATACACCGAAAACAGTCAAAGGAAAAATAGAGATTGTCGACAATCGTCTAATAACCCTAAGCGCCAGGGCAAGACAAAAGGCCCGCCCCCGGCGCTGGCGCCATAAAACCAGCATGCTAGAATGCCGCCCGCATTGGCCTGTCATCTTTTTATGGCACGCATACGAGGGAGCTTGCGCAGCAATGCCGGTCGCCTTGAACTGAAGAACCCATGCCCATCAGGATCTATGAGACTCAAGGCCCTTCCCCTACTGCTCTACCTGCTTGCCCTGCCCGGCATCAGCGCCGCCGCCGGCAAGACTGTCTACGGCTTGAATGAATACGCTCGGCTGTCCGGCATCGACCTGGAGGTCGCGGCCAAGCTCGACACCGGGGCCAAGACCGCTTCCCTGAGTGCCCGCGACATCAAGCGCTTCAAGCGCAATGGCGAGTCCTGGGTGCGTTTCTACCTGGCGATCGACGCCGCCCATTCCCATCCCATCGAACGGCCTCTGGCCCGGGTCAGCAAGATCAAGCGCCGTGCCGGCGACTACGACCCCGATGAGGACAAGAACTACACCGCACGGCCGGTCATCGCCCTGGATGTCTGCATGGGCAGCGCCTTGCGCAGCATCGAAGTGAACTTGACCGACCGCAGCGCATTCCAATACCCGCTCCTGATCGGCTCCGAAGCCCTGAAACGCTTCGATGCGCTGGTCGACCCCAGTCTTAAATACGCTGCTGGCAAACCCGCCTGCGCCACCGACGCTCATACCGCAGAGTAATTCCAATGCGCTCTCTTACCCTTCATCTGAAAGTCCTGATCGCCATCCTGGTGGTGCTGGGCATTTCGATCACGGCCTATCAGATCTTCGTGCTCGGCATTCCGGTGACCGAAGACGCTACCGACGATCTGTGGAACATCGATGCCAAGGTCGAGTTCGTCGCCAACGGCAAGGACCCGATCAAGATCCAGATGTTCGTGCCGCCCCTGAGCCGCGATTACGTGAGCCTCAACGAGAGCTTCATTTCCAACAACTACGGGGTGGCGGTGAACCGCGTCGACGGCAACCGCAAGGTCACCTGGTCGGCGCGCCGGGCCAAGGGCAACCAGACCCTGTACTACCGCCTGGTGCTGACCAAGCGCTACAGCGCCGAGAAAGCCAAGGTCAAGGGCCCGACCTTCCGTGACAGCATGGCCGTGGAAGGCCCGGAAAAGATCGCCGCCGACGCCCTGCTGGCGCCGATCCGCCAGCATTCGGCGGACGTCGAGACCTTCATCAGCGAAGCCATCAAGCGGGTCAACAACGCCAATGACGACAACGCAAAGCTGCTGCTGGCCGGCGATCCGTCCAGCACCAACAAGGCGAAGATAGTCGAGCTGCTGCTGTCCATCGCCCACGTGCCGGTGGAAAAGGTCCACACCATCCGCCTGGTGGCCGACCAGCCGCAGACCCCGGAGCTCTGGCTGCGCAGCTTCAACGGCACCGACTGGCTGTACTTCAACCCGGAAACCGGTGAGCAGGGCATGCCCAGCGACCGCCTGCTGTGGTGGACCGGCGACGACAACCTGATCACCGTCGATGGCGGCAAGAAAGCCAACGTCACCTTCAGCCTCAACAACAGCGAAATGAACGCCATTCGCCTGGCCAAGCTGACCGACGAGAACACCGACGCCAACTTCCTCGAATACTCGCTGTACGGCCTGCCGCTGCAGACCCAGCAGACCTTCATGATCATGGTGATGATCCCCATCGGCGTGCTGGTGATCCTGGTGCTGCGCAACCTGATCGGCCTGCAGACCCTCGGCACCTTCACCCCGGTGCTGATCGCCCTGGCCTTCCGCGAGACCCAGTTGGGCTTTGGCATCGTGCTGTTCACGGTGATCACCGCGCTCGGGCTGTCCTTGCGCTCCTACCTCGAACACTTGAAGTTGCAGATGCTGCCGCGACTCTCGGTGGTACTGACCTTCGTCGTGGTGCTGATCGCCGCCATCAGCCTGTTCAGCCACAAGCTGGGCCTGGAACGCGGCCTATCGGTGGCACTGTTCCCGATGGTGATCCTGACCATGACCATCGAACGCCTGTCCATTACCTGGGAAGAGCGCGGCGGCGGCCATGCGATGAAAGTCGCCATCGGCACCCTGTTCGCCGCCTCCCTGGCGCACCTGATCATGAGCGTGCCGGAGCTTACGTACTTCGTCTTCACCTTCCCGGCGATGCTGCTGATCCTGGTGGGCTTCATGCTGGCGATGGGTCGCTACCGCGGCTACCGCCTGACGGAGCTGGTACGTTTCAAAGCCTTCGTCAAGGCCGACTCCTGATGTTCGGCCTGTGGAAGACCTGGAAAGCCCTGGAAGCGCGGGGAATCATGGGCATCAACCGGCGTAACGCCGACTACGTGCTCAAGTACAACAAGCGCAGCCTGTACCCCATCGTCGATGACAAGATCATCACCAAAGAACGGGCGATCAAGGCCGGCATCCATGTGCCGGAACTGTACGGGGTGATCTCCACCGAGAAGGAAATCGACAAGCTCGACGCGATCATCGGTGAACGTAACGACTTCGTGATCAAGCCGGCGCAAGGCGCCGGCGGCGACGGCATCATTGTGATCGCCGACCGCTTCGAGGGCCGTTATCGCACGGTGTCGGGCAAGATCATCAGCCACGAGGAAATCGAGCACCATATTTCCAGCATCCTCACCGGCCTGTATTCCCTGGGCGGCCACCGCGACCGGGCGCTGATCGAATACCGGGTGACCCCGGACCAGATCTTCAAGAGCATCAGCTACGAAGGCGTGCCGGACATCCGCATCATCGTGCTCATGGGCTACCCGGTGATGGCCATGCTGCGCTTGCCGACCCGCCAGTCCGGGGGCAAGGCCAACCTGCACCAGGGCGCCATCGGCGTCGGCGTCGACCTGGCCACCGGCCTGACCCTGCGCGGCACCTGGCTGAACAACATCATCACCAAGCACCCGGACACCACCAACGCGGTGGACGGCGTGCAACTGCCCTATTGGGACGGCTTCATGAAGCTGGCAGCCGGCTGCTATGAGCTTTGCGGCCTGGGCTACATCGGCGTGGACATGGTGCTGGACCAGGACAAGGGCCCGCTGATTCTCGAACTCAACGCGCGGCCGGGGCTGAACATCCAGATCGCCAACGACTGCGGCCTGACCCAGCGCACCCACGCCATCGAAGCCCACCTTGAGGAGCTCAAGGCCCAGGGCATCGAGGAAAGCGTCGAGGAGCGGGTACGCTTCGCCCAGGAACTGTTTGGCCATATCCCTGCCGTGGAAGGCTGATAGCGCCTGCCGCAGGGTGCGAACGGAAGGTCCTGCGGACCTTTTCGCAGCCTGCGGCAGCAGCTACAGGTCGGTGAATACGCCACGAACCGGGCAAACACCGACATCCCCTCTAGGAGCAACTCCTGCAGAGGCATACAATCGCCAACCGCGCTCCGATGGCTGATTTGCCCCGCATGTTGACCTGTTCCGTACACCCGCTCCCCTACCGCACCAACCCCGCCGAGTATTTCGCGGCAATCGAGCACGCCCCCGGCGCCGTGCTGCTGGACAGCGGCCGGCCCAGCGCCGAGCGCGGGCGCTATGACCTGCTCAGCGCCTGGCCCCTGGCGCAGTTGACCGTGGCCGCCGCAGAAAGCGGCAGGGGCTTTCTCCAGCGCCTGCGGGACAACCTGGGGCAACTGGGCCCGGCGCAACTACCCGCTCCTTATGAACTGCCCTTCGCCGGCGGCCTGATCGGCTACCTCAGCTATGACTTCGGCCGCCATCTGGAGCGCCTGCCAAGCCAGGCCCGGGATGACCTGCAACTGCCCGACGCACGCTTTGGCCTGTATGCCTGGGCGCTGATCAACGACCACCAGGCAGGCACCAGCCAGCTGGTGTTCCACCCCAGCCTGGATGACACCGAGCGCCAGCGCCTGATTCAACTGTTCAGCCAGCCGCTGCCCGTGTCGCAGCCGGCATTCAAGCTGACCGGCGCCATGCTGGCTGATCTGAGCGCCGAGGACTACCGCCAGGCGTTCCAGCGCATCCAGCACTACATCCAGGCCGGCGACTGCTATCAGGTGAACTTCGCCCAACGCTTTCGCGGCCAGTACCAGGGGGATCCCTGGGCGGCCTATTGCGCCCTGCGCGCCGCCTGCCCGACCCCGTTCTCGGGTTTCCAGCGGCTGCCGCAAGGCGGTGCGGTGCTGAGCCTGTCGCCGGAGCGCTTTGTCCACGTCAGCCAGCGCCGAGTGGAAACCCGGCCGATCAAGGGCACCCGACCGCGAGGCCGGGACGCTGCCGAAGACGCGGCCAACGCCGCCGAGCTACTGTCCAGCCCCAAGGACCGGGCGGAAAACCTGATGATCGTCGACCTGCTGCGCAACGACCTGGGGCGCACCTGCCGCATAGGCTCGGTACGGGTACCGGAGCTGTTCAGCCTGGAAAGCTACCCCAACGTGCACCACCTGGTGAGCAGCGTCACTGGCGAGCTGGCGGACGGCAAGGACGCCCTGGACCTGATCGCCGGCAGCTTTCCCGGCGGCTCGATCACCGGCGCGCCGAAGATCCGCTCGATGCAGATCATCGACGAACTGGAACCCACGCGGCGTGCGCTGTACTGCGGTTCGCTGCTGTACCTGGACGTGCGCGGAGAAATGGACAGTTCGATCGCCATCCGCAGCCTGCTGGCCAAGGATGGGCAGATCTGTTGCTGGGGCGGCGGCGGAATAGTCGCGGATTCCGACTGGCAGGAGGAATACCAGGAATCCATCACCAAGGTGCGGGTGTTGCTGGAAACGCTGCAGGGGCTTTAGGGCCTCTTCGCCGGCAAGCCGGCTCCTACAAGCGCGCGCCGTTCTCCCCCCGTAGGAGCTGGCTTGCCAGCGAAGGCGTCGGCAGGATTTGTGAAAAATCCAAGGGTCTCTTCGCCGGCGAACCGGTTTACAGGCTCAAGGTGCGGTTGGAAGCCTTGATGAACTCCTGCTTCAGCTCAGCAAAGCTGTGCACCGCCGGGAACTGCGGGAACTCGCGGATCACGTTGTCCGGGGCGTGGAACAGGATGCCGGCATCCGCCTCACCGAGCATCGTCGTGTCGTTATAGGAATCCCCCGCCGCAATCACCCGGTAGTACAGGCTCTTGAAGGCCAGCACCGACTGGCGCTTGGGGTCTTTCTGGCGCAACTGATAGCCGCTCACCCGGCCGCCGTCATCGGTGATCAGGCGGTGGCAAAGCAGGGTCGGAAAGCCCAGCTGGCGCATCAAGGGCTGGGAAAATTCATAGAAGGTGTCGGAAAGGATCACCACCTGGAAGCGCTCGCGCAGCCAGTTGACGAATTCCACCGCGCCGTCCAGTGGCTTGAGGGTGGCGATCACTTCCTGGATGTCCGAAAGCTTCAGGCCGTGTTCGTCGAGAATCCGCAGGCGCTGTTTCATCAGCACGTCGTAGTCGGGAATATCCCGGGTGGTTGCCTTGAGGGATTCAATCCCGGTTTTTTCGGCAAAGGCGATCCAGATTTCCGGGACCAGTACACCTTCCAGATCGAGACAGGCAATTTCCACAAGACACTCCCATTGGTTCTGATTATTTAAATTGAGCGAGCAAAAGGACTGCCGAACTCTAGCGATTCGCCTGCACAGGCGCAACGCAGAGGAGCGCGCCAGGGCGGTGTGGATTTTGTTAAGATCGCCCCCCTATAGAGCGCACAGCGCCACCGACCTGTAGGAAACCGCCCTGATGACCCCATCGTTCGACGTCGCTGAACTCGCCGCGACCTATGCCAACAAATCCGCCCAGGACATTCTCAAACTGGCCTTTGCCCAGTTCGGCGATGACCTGTGGATTTCCTTCAGCGGCGCCGAGGACGTGGTGCTGGTGGACATGGCCTGGAAGCTGAACAAGAACGTCAAGGTGTTCAGCCTGGATACCGGCCGCCTGCACCCGGAAACCTACCGTTTCATCGATCAGGTGCGTGAACACTACAAGATCCAGATCGAGCTGATCTCGCCGGACCACAGCAAGCTCGAACCCTTCGTCAAGGAAAAGGGCCTGTTCAGCTTCTATAAGGACGGCCATGGCGAGTGCTGCGGTATCCGCAAGATCGAACCGCTGCGGCGCAAGCTGTCCACCGTCAGCGCCTGGGCCACCGGCCAGCGCCGTGATCAGAGCCCGGGTACCCGCAGCCAGGTGGCGGTGCTGGAAGTCGACACAGCCTTCTCCACGCCGGAGCGCACCCTGTACAAGTTCAACCCACTGGCACAAATGAGCAGCGAGGAGATCTGGGGTTACATCCGCATGCTCGAACTGCCCTACAACAGCCTGCATGAACGCGGCTTCATCAGCATCGGCTGCGAGCCCTGCACCCGCCCGGTACTGCCCAACCAGCACGAGCGCGAAGGCCGCTGGTGGTGGGAGGAAGCCACCCAGAAAGAATGCGGCTTGCACGCCGGCAACATCATCAGCAAAGCCTGACCCCCTTCCCTGCGGGCGCGCCTGAAGGACGTCCGCACTGAAAGCCAACCCGCAGCAAAACCTGTACACAAGAATGTCACCGTCGGTGCCATTTTTGTGTGCACTTCAAAGATTCCCCGCCCCAAAAGGTTACAAGCCTTTCCTGCGCCGATATCCATTGGGCGCCAAGCCGTGCCTGGCGAAAAATAAATACCTGTTCAAACGGTCAATTTTTAATCTCGTCTTTTCAGAAGGTTAGGAATAACCCATAACAAAACGAAATCAGCAGCCAATTTCATAGTCGTGAAATTGGCACAGAAGTGGCTTTAGTGGATTTATGTTTTGTATACAAAAAAACCAAAACATACATACACTAACCGTCCGCACGCCTGACCCACGACTCAAGCTGCAGATGCCCCGAACCCAGTGATTCCTCCCCTGTGACGAAGATTGTCGAGCCCCCTCGCTCAAGCACAGTCATCCAGGGCCGGAGTCAGGAGCATGCCGGAATGCGTACCAGCCCTTCCAACAACATCGCACTGGATCTGCCCTCCTCGCTGCATTCGCACAACGTCCAACAACCTGTCGCCGATGCGGCCCCCATCGCGCTCAGCCCACGCCTGCACAACCGCGACCTGGCACCGACCAAGGTCGAAGGCCGGCGCTGGGGTGGCTACAGCATCTTCGCCTTGTGGACCAACGATGTGCACAACATCGCCAACTACTCCTTCGCCATCGGCCTCTACGCCCTGGGCCTGGGCGGCTGGCAGATCCTGCTGTCCCTGGGGATAGGCGCGGCGCTGGTGTATTTCTTCATGAACCTGTCCGGCTACATGGGGCAGAAGACCGGGGTGCCGTTCCCGGTGATCAGCCGCATCAGCTTCGGCATCCATGGCGCGCAGATTCCGGCACTCATCCGGGCGGTGATCGCCATCGCCTGGTTCGGCATCCAGACCTACCTGGCCTCGGTGGTGTTTCGCGTGCTGCTCACGGCCATCCATCCGGGCTTCGCCGATTACGACCACAACTCGATCCTCGGCCTCTCGACCCTGGGCTGGGCCTGCTTCCTGGTGATCTGGCTGGTGCAACTGGCGATCCTCGCCTATGGCATGGAAATGATCCGGCGCTACGAAGCCTTCGCCGGGCCGATCATCCTGCTGACCGTGGCCTGCCTGGCCGCCTGGATGTACACCCAGGCCGACGGGCAGATCGCCTGGTCGATCCGCGAACCTCTGACCGGCAGCGAAATGTGGCGGCAGATCTTCGCCGGCGGCGCCCTGTGGCTGGCAATCTACGGCACCCTGATCCTCAACTTCTGCGACTTTGCCCGCTCCTCGCCGTGCCGCAAGACCATCAAGGTCGGCAACTTCTGGGGCCTGCCGGTGAACATCCTGGTGTTCGCCACCATCACCGTGCTGCTGTGCGGCGCGCAGTTCCAGATCAATGGCCGGGTCATCGAAAGCCCCACGGAGATCATCGCCTCGATCCCCAACACACTGTTCCTGGTCCTGGGCTGCCTGGCCTTTCTGATCGTGACCGTGGCGGTGAATATCATGGCCAACTTCGTCGCCCCGGCCTTCGTCCTCAGCAACCTGGCGCCCAAGTACCTGACCTTCCGCCGCGCCGGGCTGATCAGCGCGGCGCTGGCGGTGCTGATCCTGCCGTGGAACCTGTACAACAGCCCGCTGGTGATCGTGTATTTCCTCTCCGGCCTGGGCGCCCTGCTCGGCCCGCTGTACGGGGTGATCATGGTGGACTACTGGATCCTGCGCAAAGCCCAGGTCAACGTGCCGCAGCTCTATAGCGAAGACCCGCAAGGCGCCTATTTCTACAGCCACGGGGTCAACCTGCGGGCAGTGGCGGCCTTTATTCCCGCGGCGCTGATCGCCATCGTGCTGGCCCTGGTGCCGGGTTTTGCCAGCGTCTCGCCATTCTCCTGGCTGATCGGCGCCGGCATCGCCGGGATGCTCTACCTGATCATCGCCAAGCGCCAACCTGGCTACGCGGACGTCAGCGGCGAAAGCATCGCCGTGGACAACGTCAGCCATTGAACCTGCCCGGCCCGGCGCGCCGGGCCTGAACTGCCCAACCTGCAAGGAACCCTCATGCGAATTCTCGTGGTCAACGTCAACACCACCGACTCCATCACCCAGGCCATCGCCCACCAGGCACAAAGCGTGGCAGCGCCGGGTACCGAGATCATCGGCCTGACTCCCTACTTCGGTGCCGAATCGGTGGAAGGCAACTTCGAAAGCTACCTGGCGGCCATCGCCGTAATGGACCGGGTGCTGGCCTACGACCAGCCCTATGACGCGGTGATCCAGGCCGGCTACGGCGAGCACGGCCGCGAAGGCTTGCAGGAACTGCTGAACGTGCCAGTGGTGGACATCACCGACGCCGCCGCCAGCACTGCCATGTTCCTTGGCCACGCCTACTCGGTGGTCACCACCCTGGACCGCACCGTGCCGCTGATCGAAGACCGGCTCAAGCTCTCCGGCCTTTATGACCGCTGCGCCTCGGTGCGGGCCAGCGGCCTGGCGGTACTGGAGCTGGAGGAAGACCCGCTGCGCGCCGTGGAAGCCATCGTGCGCCAGGCCGAACGGGCAGTGACCGAGGACAAGGCCGAAGTCATCTGCCTGGGCTGCGGGGGCATGGCCGGCCTGGATGAACAGATTCGCTTGCGCACCGGGGTGCCGGTGGTGGACGGAGTAACGGCAGCAGTGACCATTGCCGAGTCCCTGGTGCGTCTGGGGCTATCCACCTCCAAGGTACGCACCTATGCCACGCCCCGGCCCAAGCGAGTGCAGGGCTGGCCCTTGCGGGCGGGGCGCTGAGGCCGGCGGTACATAGAGTCGTCGCCAGGCCGGCTCCTACAAGGCGCTGAAGGCCTGAGCCAGGCCTTGCTCGGCGAACTGCTCAATGACGAAGTCGACGAAGGCCCGCGTCTTGCCCGGGAGCATCTTGTGCTCGGCGTAGTAGATCGAGGTAAAGCCATCGTCCACGTACCAGTCCGGCAACACCCGTTGCAAGGCCCCGGAACGCAGGTAATTGACGGCAAACGGCATGCTCACCAAGGCCAGGCCCAGCCCTTGGGCCGCGGCGATGCAGGCGGCCTCGGAATCGCTCATGGTCATGCTGGCCTTGAGCTCCAGCGGGCACATCAGCCCTCCCCGACCGGTCATCTGCCAGGTGCGGATGCGCCCGGTCTGGGGGGAGCGGATAAGAATCCCCCGGCAATGCCGCAGGTCTTCGGGCCCGTTGATCGGTGCCCGCCCCCGCAGGTAATCGGCGCTTGCCACCAGCACCCGGTGAGCCGGCGACAGCCGCCGGGCGACCACTCCCTGGGGCAATTCGAAACCGCCGCCAATGGCCGCATCGAAACCTTGGCCGATCAGGTCCACCTGGCGGTTGTCGAAATGCCAGTCGGGATGAATATCCGGGTAGCGGCGCAAAAAGGCGCCGAGCATCGGCACTATGTACAGCCCGCCAAACACCGTGCCCATGCTGACCTTGAGCGTCCCCGCCGGGCGCCCCTGGGCATCGGCCAGGGTGCTGACCGCGTTCTGGATGGTCTGCAGGCTGTCGGCGACTTCCGCGAGAAACAGGCGGCCGGCTTCGGTCAGGGTCAGACGTCGGGTGCTGCGCTGGAACAGGCGCACACCAACCCGGGTTTCCAGCTTGGCCACGCTCTTGCCCACCGCCGCCGGGGTCAGGCCGAGCCGCCGCGCCGCCTCGGCAAAGCTGCCGACTTCAGCGCTGCGGACAAAACATTCGATACTGCTAAAGGCTTCCATAGAGGCCACTCTAAACTTTTGGTTTACACAGAGTATAGGGATTACCGGCTACACAGAGGCTAATCCGCGGCAGATACTCGCTCCAAGCACAAAGGCACCCGGCCTTGAATCTCTGGAGAAGCACATGAGCACATATGACCTCAGCGGCAAAGTAGCCTTGATCCAAGGCGGTTCCCGCGGCATCGGCGCAGCCATTGTCGAGCGCTTGGCGGCAGAAGGCGCCAGCGTCGCCTTTACCTACGTCAGTTCGGCGAGCAAGGCCCAGGCCCTGCAGGACAGCATCATCGCCAAGGGTGGCAAGGCCCTGGCGATCCACGCCGACAGCGCAGACGCCGAGGCCATCCGCCGCGCAGTGAACGACAGCGTCAAGGCCTTTGGCCGACTCGATATCCTGGTCAACAACGCCGGGGTGCTGGCCATTGCGCCATTGGACGAGTTCAAGCTGGAGGACTTCGATTGGACCCTGGCCATCAATGTGCGCAGCGTATTCATCGCCACCCAGGAAGCCGCACGACACATGGGCGAAGGTGGCCGCATCATCAACATCGGCAGCACCAACGCCGACCGCATGCCCTTCGCCGGTGGCGGCCCCTACGCCATGAGCAAGGCCGCGCTGGTGGGCCTGACCAAGGGCCTGGCCCGGGACCTTGGCCCGCGGGGCATCACCATCAACAACGTCCAGCCCGGCCCGGTGGATACCGACATGAACCCGGCGGACAGTGACTTCGCCGCGAGCCTGATGGACCTGATGGCTATCCGTCGCTATGGCCATGCCGAGGAAGTCGCCGGTTTCGTCGCCTACCTGGCCAGTGCCGAAGCGGGCTATATCACCGGCGCCAGCCTGACCATCGACGGTGGCTTCGGCGCCTGATCCTCACCCGCATAAAAAAACCGGGCCGGGGCTCTACGCCCCGGCCCGACCACCGTGCAACCGGTGCGCAGGATCAATCAGGGTTCGCGGCGCATACGATGTTGATGATTCGATCAGGAACAAAGATGAACTTCAGCAAGCGCCCGCCAGACAGCCAGCGTTGTACCGTTGCATCCTCCAGCACCTGGGCCTTCACCGCCTCTTCCGTCATCCCCCGCTGCAGCATGATGCGAGTACGCAACTTGCCATTGATGGAGACCGGGCATTCAAACTGCGCCTCATACAGCACACTTTCGTCGGCGACGGGATAGCCGCAATCAAGGATCGACCGCGAGTGCCCCAGCGCCTCGGACCATAGCTCTTCAGTAATGAACGGCGCATAGGGGTGCAACAGCTTGAGCAACAGCTCCAGCACGCCGCGCTTATGGCACTGCAACACGCTGAGCTGGTTCACGCAGATCATCAGAGCGGCAATCGCAGTGTTGTAGGACATATCCTCGGTGGCACGCCCCACCTTGGCAATCGCCGTGTGCACCGCCTTGAGTTCCTCGTCGCCGGGCTCAAGGTCATCCACGATCACCGCGCCCTGCTCGTCCAAAAACAGGCGCCAGACCTTCTGCAGGAACTTGTGCGGGCCATCGATGGATTGCGTCGACCAGATGGCGGTCTGGTCGATCGGCCCGAGGAACATTTCATGCAGGCGGAAGGTATCGGCCCCGTAGACCTCGATCAGGTCATCGGGGTTGACCACGTTGTACTTGGACTTGGACATCTTTTCCGACAGGCGATCACACAGGAACACGCCTTTGGAGCAGACGAACGTGCCTTCGGTGTAGGTTTGGCGCCATGTGCGAAGAGCGTCGATATCCACCTGGTTCTTGTCATTCACCATGCTGATATCGACATACAGCGGCTGCACGTCCCGCCCGTCCTTGAGATCGGCAGAGACGAATTCATGGGTCGCCTTGTCCCGATAGATGATCGCCGAGACGCCGAGGATCATGCCTTGGCACAGGACCCGCTTGAAGGGTTCGGAAAAACTCAGCAAGCCGCGATCCTTGAGGAAATGCGTCCAGAAGCGCGAGTACAGCAGGTGGCCGGTGGCATGCTCGGATCCGCCGACATACAGATCCACGGCCTGCCAGTAGGCCAGCGCCTCCTTCGACACGGGCTCATGGCTGTTGGTCGGATCCATGTACCTGAGGAAGTACCAGCTCGACCCGGCCCAACCGGGCATGGTGGTGGTTTCATACTTAAAGCCGCGGTAGCGCCAGCTACTGGCTCGCTCCAAGGGGGGCTCACCCTCGCTGGTCGGCAGGAAGGCCTCGATATCGGGCAGGGTCACCGGCAGGTCCTGCTCGGGAACCACGCGAGCAATGCCCTGCTCGTCGTAGTACACCGGGATCGGCTCGCCCCAATAGCGCTGGCGGCCAAAAATCGCATCGCGGATGCGGTAATTGAAGGTGCGCTTGGCGGTTCCGGTCGCCACCAGGCGCTGCAGAATCCACTCGGTGGCCTCGGCACGCAGCATGCCCGTGGCTTCCTGAGAGTTGATCAGGCGGCCTTCATTGATCAGGAACGGCTTGGCGGCCTGCTCTGCCCCCTCATAGATATGCACCACGGGCAGATCGAAGGCCTGGGCAAAGTTGAAATCCCGTTGGTCTCCGGAAGGTACCGCCATGATGGCGCCCGTGCCGTAATCGGCCAGGACGTAGTCGGCAATCCAGATCGGCAGGTTTTCGCCGGTCAAGGGGTGGACGGCGTAGGCGCCGGTGAACTGGCCGGTGATCCGCTCGGCCTTGGCCATCCGTTCGCGCTCGGAGCGCAAGGCCGCTTCTTCGCGGTAATTGGCCACTGCAAGCTTGAGAGGCGCTGAGGTGATTGCCTCGACGGCATCATGCTCAGGCGCCAGCACCAGGAACGTCGCGCCATACAGCGTATCGGGGCGGGTGGTAAAGACCTTGATCGCGGTCTGCGAATCACGCACCTGGAAATCAATTTCCGCGCCCTGGGATTTGCCGATCCAGTTGCGCTGCATGTCCTTCAAGGCTTCCGGCCAATCCAGGCTATCGAGCCCCTCCAGCAGGCGGTCGGCATAGGCGGAAATCCGCAGCATCCACTGCTTCATCATCTTTTTCTGAACCGGGTGGCCACCCCGCTCGGAAAAACCGTCCTTGATTTCGTCGTTGGCCAGCACCGTGCCCAGGGCCGGGCACCAGTTCACATAAGAGTCGGCGCGATACGCCAATCGGTAGTTCATCAGGAACTCCGACTGCTGCAAAGGCGAGAAAGCGGCCCACTGTTGCGCGCTGATGGTTGTGGTCCGCGAATCAGACCAGGCATTCACCCCGGCATTGCCGGATTGTTCAAAACGCTGGATCAGGGTATCGACAGGCTGGGCCTGGTGGGTATCGAGGCAGAACCAACTGTCGAACAGTTGGGAGAATATCCACTGCGTCCAGTGATAGTACTGAGCATCGGAAGTCTTGATCTCGCGGTCCGGGTCATAACAGAAACCCAGTTTTCTCAACTGCGACTTGAACGTGGCAATGTTCTTGTCAGTGGTTACTCTTGGGTGCTGTCCGGTTTCGATTGCATACTGTTCCGCGGGTAATCCGAAAGAGTCGAAACCCATGGGATGCAAAACATTGAAACCGGCCATTCGTTTAAAACGACTATATACGTCAGTCGCAATATATCCGCGCGGATGCCCAACATGCAGACCGGCACCCGAAGGATAAGGAAACATGTCAAGGCAATAATATTTAGGCAGAGAAGTATCTAGTTCAACGGAGTAATGCTTTTCATTTTCCCAGCGAGCGAGCCATTTATCTTCTATCTTCCTGATACTTTCCGTCTTCATGAACAACTCCTGAAAAATGCCGCACGCACTCATTTACGAGGGCGGAATATATTACAGTCGACTACCATTCGCAACGCGCGGCAGATTGCTTTAGGAGACGCATTTAATGTTCGAATAAGCTGTTTTCGGGTTTGCGCCCAAGCATATAGGTACACCCTTGTTGAGCATTAGATCTGCCGCAGATTGCCCAGTTGCGATCATCTCGTTCAGCGCTTGCAGATAACCGCTCTCAAGCTTGGATGCTCCCTGATACTGCAACCCCTGGGCGGCCAGCCCGACCAGGCGTCCAATCCCTTCGGCCAGCGAGTTTCCCGCCCCATCGACCCCGGCCATGCCGAACTCCGCCGCCTGGGCATACTTGCGATTCAACTCGGAAGGCGCCTGCGCGCCGAGCATGTCCAACGCGGCATCAAGCGCCTCTTCGCTATAGGCCAGGCCCTTCCAGAAGGCCGCGAGTGAAGCGGCGAAGTGAGGTGCACAGGTATCGGCCGAGCGAAACTCGACAATGTTCTTCAGCCGGGCCTCAGGGTAGAGGGTACCCAGATGCATGATCCAATCCTGAAGCGTGGCAGCGCCCGAGGCAGCCCCCAGGCGCATGTAGTCGCGAAAACTCAGGTCGTTCATGTGGATCAACTGCCCTTCACGCTGAATGAACAGCAGTGGTTTCTCCAGGGCCCAGTCAACATAGTGCTCAAAGGCATGGGCGCTGAAGTGTGCGCGCAACATGAACTCGGGAATCCCGGAGCGTTGTTGATCGAATTGGGTCCAGGCATGCATCCGATGACTCTTATAGCGGCTGGTGACCGCCGAAAAGTACGGAGAGTTGGCGAACAAGGCGACGATGTAAGGCTGACAGGCAACCCCCAACTGCAACAACTTGCCCGCATGCTGCTCGGAGAAGTAGTCGACGGAAATCTGCATCGAGGCCGTCATCTTCTGCCCGGCCGAGGCCCCCGAGACCTTTTCCAGGATAGGCATCATGTGCAAGTAGCGAGTACGCGGCACCGTCGCCACCGACGCCACGCCCCCGTAGGGCCGATAACCGATGGGCAGCAACGAAATGGCCAGGCCCTGGCAGACCCGATCCAGTTCCCGCAGAAACACTTCGAGTTCGATCACAACATCGGACACCAGACGCAACGCCGATGAAGAGAACTCCACCTGGCCACCAGGCTCCAGGCTGATGACCGTGCCGCCGCGCCTCAAACCGATGATCAAGCCATCGTCATAAACGGGCGAGTAGCCGTATCCCAGCAAGCCCTTGAAGATGCTCGACAGGCTGCGCAAGCCAAAAAACGGCACACTCAGGGAAGTCGCCTTATCAATCAGGATCAACTCGTATTCAAGTCCGATCAATGCCGAAGTCCGGCGTTTGATATGCCGATGAAAATAGGCAATACAATCTTCCTTGGTGATGGCTCTTGCGCCCAATACTTCCAGCAATTCAGCGGCCATATTGATTTCCTCCTACTAAGCCAGCAGATCCTGGAGATCAGTGAGTGCCATCACTAACGTGTCGATATCTTTGCGACTGTTGTAAAGATGCATCGAGACCCGCAAGGCGCCATTAATTCCACTGTTGCGGTAGAGCGGCTGGTTGCACTGGTAGCCGGAACTCAGTGCAATGTCGTAACGATCGGAAAGAATCCGCGAGACAAATCCGATATCCACCTTGCCGACGGCAACCAGAGGAAAAATCGGCAGGTGCTGCGGCCCGATGGGGAAGGCGATTTCAATATTGCGCACCGATTGAATCTGCGACAGGAAATAGCGCTCCAGATCCTCATCGTGGTCTTGAACCCACTGCCCGCCCAAGCTGTTTATATAGTCGACCGCCGCCCCCAGCCCGATGGCCCCTTCAATGTTCGGCGTGCCGGCCTCGAACCGACCGGGGCCGGATTGATAACTGACATCACCCTGCCCCACTTTGTTGACCATGCCGCCACCATAGCGATAGCTCTGCATCGACGCCTGCAGATCACGCCGCATGTACAGCACGCCAACCCCCGAGGGGCCGAACATCTTGTGCCCGGAAAGGGCGAGAAAATCACAACCGATCTGCCCGACATTGACCGGGATATGGCCAACGGTCTGCGCCGCGTCCAGCAGGCTCAACGCCCCCCGTGCCCGGGCGATCTGACAGATCTGCCTGACGGGTTGCACGTTGCCGGTGACATTCGATGCGTGGCAGACCGCGACCAGACGGGCCGGATCGGCGGCGAGCAACGAATCCAGATGATCCAGGTCGATACAACCGTTCTGATCCAGACGGGCAACCGTGACTCGACACCTGGACAACCAGGGCAGGAGATTGGAATGGTGCTCCAGGGGCGAAACCACGACATGGTCGCCATTGCCCAACGCCAGCCCATGGGCGAGCAGATTGATCGAGTCCGTGCAATTGGCGGTAAAGACCACTTCATCGGCGCTGCACCCCAGAAAGCAGGCCAGCTTGTTGCGCGACGACTCAAACAGTTGGGTGGACAACTGAGCATACTGATGATTGGAGCGCCCGACATTGCTACCGGCATGCAGGTAAAAATCAGTGATGGCGCTGATCACCGACGCGGGTTTCAACGAGGTGGATGAACTGTCCAGGTAGATCCGCTGATTATCCCGAAAGAACGGAAAGTCACTGCGCGCATTCGGCAACACCATGCATTTCACATCCAAGGCTTGCATAACATTCTCTCTTTTTTTATTGAGGGACGACTCTTCACGGACCCGCTATTTGATAATCGCGAACTTTCCCGAGGCTTGTGGCGCAATGCTTGGAACGGCCATTGATTCAACAGTACGCATGCGGCCAAACCAGCCACGCAGGCACCGCTCAACGGCCGGCAGGTCGGCGTCGTATTCCGGGACATCGGAAACGTAAAACAGCGTGACCTTGTGCTCGGTCACCTGCAGTTGATACTGCCGGACCCAAGGCGCGGAAACGGCGAACAGCTCATCAAGATCGGCGAGGGTCTTGAGCTCCCCATCATCGGTCACCAGGCAGTCCCTGATACGGCCATGCAGCTTCAGCAAAGGAATGTCATCCACGGCGCCGAAGACCCTATTCGACCACTCACCTTCCGGCACTTCGACAAGATCCCCGGTGGCATAGCGCAACAAAGGCATCAGCGGGTTTTTCCAGGACGTGACAATCAACTCGAACAGATTGCGCCGGGCCAGGTACGGTTTGAGTTCGACCAATGTGTCGTGGCCACAACGGACGAAAGTGCCACTGCGGTTCTGCATGAACAGTACGCCCAGCTCCGTCGAGCCATACATGCTCAGAACCGGCAAACCATAGGCGCTCTCGATGAGCCGGCGAACATTGGCGGTCATGTACTCGTAGGAAGCTGCGATGTAGTCAGGGATGTACAGAGGCTCAGTAATCCGGTACTGCGCACGCTTGCTCAGGAAGATCGCGAGATAGGTCGGATCTATCTCCAGAAGCTTTGGCGCAAACATCCGCAGTTCCGCATCAATGCGCTGGATATCGGTGAGCGTCCAGCGCGTAGGGTCCGGATGCGTATTGAGGCTCAGCACCCCATTGTGGATGCGCTGCTGGTAGTCCGGGTCGTCAAGAAAGCACGACACCGCGGAACAGGCCGCCGTCGTCAGTACTGCTTTCCTGTCATGCTCCATCGAATAACCAACCATGTCCGCCACCCGCTGATAGGCGCGCGTGAACTCACGTCCCCACCAGCCCTTGTAGCGAATGATCTGGAGAATCTGGGAGCTGCTCCCGGAGGTATTGGCGAACTCCACATCGCCGCCCTCGATGCCGACACGCATCGCCTGGGTCATGAAGTTTCCAGGAAACCCGGAAATGATTGCCTTCTTGTCCAGCAGCGGAATACCGGCGGGGTCGCCCGCCTTGAAGAATAAATCGAGGCGCTTCATCAAAGGCTGATAAAGGGGCACCTGGAAGTGTTCAATTGACATGTTGCCGACTCCTTGTGGCAGCCTCACTGGCGAATGTTTTCCATATCTGCAGGTGCTCGGGATGATTGAGCAGGGTCTTTTCTATATGCCCCTGCAGCCCCAGGACGAAATGCTCGTGACTGGCCAGCTCGACCGCCTCGATCACCCCATCGGCAGCCCTCGCGCAGGCTCTCAAGCCTGGCGCCAGGCGCTTGATCGCCTGGTGGTGCACCGACGAAACGCTGAAACTGCGCTTGTCGATAATCCGATAGAGCCGGCTCTGCGGGTCGACGTCCACAGGGTGATAGTTGATCCAGCCATCGGGGTCGATCCCGTGCTCGACCCCTCGATCGGGGATCTCCTGATACAGCGAGCCGCCTTCGGCAACGTTGATCAATTGCAGGCCTCGGCAAACGCCGAGAATCGGTAGCTGTCGTGACCTGGCCTGCCGGTACAAGGCCAACTCCAGTAGGTCACGATCCTTGTCGGGACTGAGCATCAGCGGCCGCTTGTAAGGCTCGCCAACCCCTGATACCTGCGCCGAATAGCTGACCTCGCAATCCTCGCCGTAATGGCTCGGACAAAGGTCCTGACCGGAGCCCAGCAACAGTCCATCGGCCATGGCGAACAGGCGCTCCAACGCCTCAACGGGCATCCCCGGCACCACCACCAGCGGAACACAGCCCAGGCTGATCAGCAGCTCGGTGAAACTGCAATTGAGAACATTCATCGCCAAGGCAGCGGAGTGATTGATAGCCAGCCGCTGGCGTGCGGCGCTGATGAGAATAACGGGCTGCATCATTCAATTCCCTGAATAGGTACCTGCACAGCGCCTACGCGCAGTGCCCAGGCTTCATGGCGTCGGCGTCAGTGACTGGCGCGCAGGCAGCGCATCGAGGTAGCTGGCAATCGAGTCCAGCTTCAGTCGGTCATAGGAGTAACGCTGGTCCGGCTCGGTATCGGGCATCTTGGTGCCGGCACGCATGGCCGATTCGACGAAGATGCCCAGCAAGGGATTGACCTCAAGGACATAGAACTTGCGGTCGGCGGTCGACTGCACCATGTCGACGATCGTCCCATTGATTCCCAACACCTGGGCGGCCTTGAGCGCAACTTCAACTTCGCCCCCCAGGATGCGCGGCGTCATTTCACCGCCCGCGGAAATGTTGGTCTTGAAGCTGTGTTTCTTCTTGCGGCTGTAGCCGCCCATCAACTCGCCGTTGAAGATCTCGACCCGACAATCGTAATCGCCAAACTCGATGTATTGCTCAACGTAGTAATCACCGAGAAAGTGCGCCGTCGCCTGGATGAAGTCGATGAACTGTTCAGCCTCCACAAAGCGCATCACGCCCACGGCCCCATGGCCCGAGCGGGGCTTGTAGACCAGGCTGCCCCAGCGCGCAAAGAGTTGGTGAATGACCGCATCATCAATCTGGCTACCCAGCAGTGCGGAGTCGGGTACGTTCACTCCATGCATGCGCAACAGCTGGTTGGCCTTGAACTTGTCGCGACAGTTGAAGAATGAAACACACTCGTTCACCACTACTACGCCGCTGTCTTGCAACGCCCGAAGAATATCGGCCTGATACGGCGACTGCTCATCGGCGTTCATATGAAACAGGGCATCGAACTCACTGAGGCAGCGCCCACAGGCGGTATAGACCTTCCCGGAAATGACATGGCATTGGCGCATGTCGAAATCGGAAAAAACCACAAAGCCTTTTTCCTCAAGCAACTCACGAAGCATTTGCTTGGGAATATGGCCGTTGTCGTTTTCATACATCCACAGTACTACCGAACGACGACTTCTGGCTGAAGTGCTCATCGCACAATCTCCGCGTTGCTATCTGCTACCGAGGGTGGGCATGGCGTGCCGTGGCACGCCATGCATGATTCAGAGAATGACCGAGAGCGGGTCTTTGTAAGACTCGCGCTGAGTCAGGCCATACCACCAGCGACGAACGTTCTCATAGTTGAATACGATGCTTTCGCTCTGCGCCTTGAGGATGTAATCGGTGTACTGGACAAACGCCAGGTCGGCCAGGGACAGCGAGTCCCCCACCAGGAATCGCCCCTCCTCGCCAATGGCGTGATCCATGGCGGCGTAGATGGCGTTCAGCTTCTCCTCGGCCTCCTTGACCACTGCCTGGTCAGTCTGCCCGCCGTACATGGGCAGGAACAGCTTCTGCCAGACCAGGGCATAGGCCTGGGGCGTGAAATAGCTGGAGTCCACGCTGAGCCACTGGTCCATCCGCGCAATGTCTTGCCGGCCCTGCGGAATCAACGAAATACCGGGTAGGATCGCCTCCAGATAACGGTTGATAGCCTGCGACTCATAAAGGGTCAGGTCACCGTGGATCAGCACCGGAACCTTGCCGAACGGGTTAAGACTCAAGTGCTCGTCCGACTTGTGCGCACCGGTCCCCAGGTCGATGCTGACAAACTCCACCGGCGTGTTCTTTTCCTTCAGAACCATCAGCACACTGCGGGTGCAGGCGCTGTTTTCGTTGCCGATCAACTTCATGCGGCGCGCAGTCATTTACCCATCCCCATTTGCGACCCCATGTCCAGGGTATTGCCGAAGGTCCAGCCCTTGCGGATCACATTGCCGTCAAAGTAGGCAATATCCATGTTGTCCACGTTGACCACCCGGTTGGACGCCGGAATACCTTTGAGAGGCCCCTTGTGCGTCGCGGTGAAGATCCCCTGGTGAATCACGAAGTCCCCTACCGACCACATGTTGGTCATGTTGATGGAGGCATCGGGGAAGGCTTCGGCCAGCATCACGAAGTCGTCCCGCGAATGGTCCTTGCCCACGGCCAACCCGGGGACCATCTGGTCATCCCATTCGATGTCGTCGCTCATGCAGTCGAGCCACGGCTCCAACTGCTTGCTCAGCAGCAGCTCGTTGTAGTGGCGCATCTTGGCCAGGTTCTCGAAGCGCGGCTTCAGCGTCTTGCAGTCATAGATCTCGCACGGCTCGGTCAGTGACGGCACGCTGCGCCCCTGATCGTTGATCACGCCGAGCTGGATCAGCAGGGTGTAGGGGTCCTCGTAGGTGTGCTCCTTGGTCACGCGGAAATCACTGTCGAACCAGAACAGGCTGGCGGCGATCAGGCCAACCTCCTTGTTGCTCGGCTCAACGCCCATGTAGGCCTGGACGTGCCGCCCCTTCCAGCCCCACACGGCGATGAGCACATTGTCCTTGAGAAACAGGATGCGGTCGGCCAGTTGCATGTCGGCGAACGTGCCCTGCCACTCCTGGTAGTGCTCGAGGATCTGCATCACGCCGATGCGGTCAGGCTGTCCGGGAGATTTGCGAATGGCATCTGCCGCGTACAAAGATGCCAAAGACTTGTAGTCTTTAGTACGGACCGCAGTCAGATAGCTCTCACGAAATAAGGTTAGGCTCATCTTTATTACCAACTTTGTGAATGAATGGGTTCAACTTTGCACTGCAGCAGTACTTCAGGCATCGGGTCATCACTGGGGGACTCGAAGTCCATGCCAAAGACTTCCTTGTTTTCCTGCTTTATCCACTTGTCAAAGGGATGCTGGGAGCTCGCCAACTTTGCGAATGCCGCATTCAAATCTGGCGCCGCCAAATAACAGATAAAAAGCTCCATCTCGCCAAAAGGCTGCAGGAACCAGTTCTCCTCAACCGTATCGAGGCGCTCCAGAAACTGGCGAAAATCGGCATTGCGTTCATTGCGGATCAACTGGGCAAACTTCAGGAAACGCTCTTTCTTGTCACCGGGTAAAGGCACCGCAAAAGCAATGGTCTGCATAAAACACCTCAGTTGCGCTTGATAAACTCTAGGCACACGCCCGGTTCGGAAGTCATGAACAACCGGGCTTTCAATGTCGGTTCATTCCCATTCACTGCGCGCAACTCATAACGTTGCGCAATACGCACCAGAATCGTCTTCCCCTCGCCCTCGGCCAGATGGATGCCGATGCACTTTCGAGCGCCCGCGCCAAACGGCAGGTAGGCATACTTGTGCACATGCTTGATGCGTTCCGGTGCAAAGCGTTCCGGGTCAAACTTCAAAGGCTCTTGCCAATATTCCGGATTGCGATGCAGGCCCCACTGGGCAACGATGAAGTCCGCGCCCTTGGGAAACAGATAGTTCTTGTACTGATAGTCTTCCAGCACCACTCGGCTCATGCCCCAGGAAGACGGATAGAGCCTGAGGGACTCCTTGAATACCCAGTCGGTGTAATCGAGGCGCTTCAAATCTTCCAGGGTGCAGAGTGCATTGCCGAGTTCAGCCTCGACTTCCTCATGCAGCTTCTGTTGTTCTCGTGAGTTGTTCGCCAGTAGATAGAGGGCGAATGCCACGCCGTTCGCGGTGGTTTCATGACCGGCCAGAAACAGGTTCATGACTTCATGCCGGAGTTGGATATCCGTCATCCCCTCCCCGGTGTCTTCGTACACCGCAGACATGTACATCGATAACAGGTCGTTGTGCTGGACCTTCTTGTTCTGACGACGGTCGTGGATGATGGTGTAGATGATCGCGTCGATTTTCTTCTTGGCGTTCTCATACGCCTGCTCATCGGCGGCGCTGATGCTCGCAGGTGACCACAACTTCAGCAGCGAATACTCCTGCAAGACCTCGAGGGCCGCGGTGACATCGCTGGAAAAACGCAGAATGTCCGTGGAGAACAGACACTTGATGACAATCCGCAGGGTAAGCTTTTTCATCTCCTGAGTTGCATCGAGAACACCTTCGGAACGAGCATCCCACTCATCGAACATCTCGTTGATGCATTCGTGAAATACGTTGCCGAAAGCGTCAACGCTGCGCTTGCTGAAAGAAGGATTGGCGATCTTGCGCTGACGCTTCCATTCGTCTCCGATCAGCGTCGACAGCCCATTGCCAATAGCCGGGCTGATCTTTTCCATGGTCTCGGCGCTTTTGGAAAAAAACCGCTCGTCACCAATCAGCATGCTTTCGATAAAGGGCGCATCGGCGATGAGATAGCCGTTGATGCCCCGCAGGTAAACAATATTCCCGTACTTTTCCAACGCCCGCGTGGTCAGGCCCAGGGGGTCCTTCAACATGTAGGAAGGGTCATTGAACTCGGGAGAAACATCATCGCTGCCCGGTACCACATCAAAGCCAGAATCAACCAGGAGTGCCGCTTCCGTCGCTTGCGGCAAATCGCCCTTCCTCAAGTCTTTCAAATTACTCATAGCTGGACACTCTCATAGTTATCACGATTTACAGATAAGACTCTTGGCTCACCATTTACAGCAAAGAAGTTAAGCGACCAGGACACTTCCAGATTCAGGACGTGGTGCCACCAACCGGCCGGCAAATACAACATATCGCCAGGCCGAAGCTCGCAAACAGTGGATACCGATTGTTGATAATCCGGAAACTTCTCAGCCAGGTAGTTTTCCGGATCCACGCGACTGGGCTCATACATCAAATTCCCACCGACACTGGCCGGGTAGAGAAATTTTGTTTCACTTGGAGCAAAAAGACGTATTTTTTTGCGCCCTTTCAATTGCACCAGAAAGTTATCCACCATATCCCGATGCAATCTCAGCCCGGTACTGGCAGGGCCTATCCACCATCTTGGTGTATTGAATACCTCGCGCGCGAAAACACTCGGAAAACAGTAGGTATCGTCCAACGCAGGCGGTACGGTATTGGCCGCCATATAACCGCTGGCAGACGCTTGTACGGCATATAAAGACTCTACATATTCCGCAAACGAGGTTTTCCGGTACTTGGGTGGCTGAGCATTTTCCAGATCGTATTCTTCAAGAAGAAGACTCACATCCAAGTTACCCACCCGATTGACTATATGCCCGACAGGCATCGAGAAGATCGGCCATGAAACTGCCGCATTGCGCACAATGACCGGTTCTCCACGACGTAAATAAGGTTCGATATCCCTTTCATCAGCGATCACCTGGCAAAACGGAAAATCCTTTCCTTGAGTGCTACGGATCCCCAGTTGAGCAATGCGCTGAGTGTCAACCAAGGCATTGTTGAAAATAAAATTCAACAGCTTCATCACATCGACAGAAATAGCGGAGTGGTCGTTGTCTGCGCTAATCAACAACTTCCCGGTATTGAACAGCGTCAGCGGATCATCGACCTTGTTTGCCAAAGCCTGGAGAGTCATATCACTGAGCACGATAGTGGCGCGTGGTTGGTACTCCTGCGCGGCAAACGACCAGCTCAGTGTTTCAGAAACTTCCATGCAGCCCAGATGAACTCCAGACTCAAGTTGCCAGTGATAGCTCCCTTGCAGGCCACGAAGTGCCCAGGCAGGAACTTTTTCACTCAATGTCTCGATCAATCGAAGGTTGGAAACTGCATTTGCCAACATTGCATAGGCTCCCTGCCAGGCCAGATCAAAGCTCAAACAACAGATCCTTATATTCGTGCCTGAATACAAGACCTATTGCATACTCGATATACCGCACAAACAGCGCGGCATAACCTTTGCTATCAGGTGCTAGATGTTCTGCAAGTTTAATCCACTCTCCAGCATTGGAGAAACGCGCATAAAACAACTGCGTGAACACATAGTCACTGGATACAGGCTTCACACCGGAAAAGTGCTGTTTACCGAAAAATGATATAACCGGCTGAATGCTGCTTGAATTTCGCCCAAACAACTCAAGCAGCCAAGCGTGATAAACATCTTCCTGCAATGCTCTGTCATCAGTTGCCTCACGACTCAGCAAAGCCTTGATGTCGCTGGGCAAGAGTCGCCCCTGGTCATCCCTGCCAAGCAATTTTGCCAAGTCCGTCCAATACGCCGAGCAGTCATCAAGATGTTGCTCCAGATAGAGCGCTATAAATTGGCTGAACGACTTATCTTTGCGATGAGCCTGGCACATCAGGGTGTTGGAGACGTAGTTGAAAAAACTGTATATCCGTTCTCGATCTCCCAGAGCACTTACCAGAAACTCTGGAAAATGAAAGGTCGGCCATTTGGAGTCCGTGGCGATAACACCATCACGACCAAAGGAGTAAGTGGTATCACTTGCAACAAAACCCTGAGTCCGACCTATTCCAAATACCCGAGTACTGGGAATCACATACCCCGCCTCGTACTTGTTTGTCAGTCCACTTTCTTCGAGAAATGCCAACGTACGAGCAATGGTGTATCTGTCCGCATGCGCATTCCCCAGAAAGAACGAGATGAGATTGGAGTACTCAATTGGCGCACTGGCGGTAAACTTCGCCTGCTCTTCCAGCTTTCGCGTTCTTTCCTCATGAATTTCCGCACGTATCGAAGACAGGCTTTTGAGAAAGGTAACGGCCTGCTCTCTCTTGTACGGCACCTTCGCCCGCTTCAGGTTATCTTCGTCCAACGAAAGAATATCGTTCATGGCGCCGGTGTAACCGGCACGCATCATCGTCTTCAGCTCATCGTGACCCAGCGAAGGCAGCGAATATCCTGACCATTTAATCTGGCGCTTCTTATAACGCTCATTAAGACGAATCACCCGCTCGGCCAGCTCCAAGGCGAAACCAGCACCACCGATATTCAGTTCAGAGCAGATAAACCAGAAGTCATAGAGATCGTTTTTTAATAGAAACTCCAGGTCGGCTTCGACCACATCCAGATTACGCTTGTCAATCCGCTTGCCCTTGACGTCAGGTTCAACACAAAAATAGCACTGGAACGGGCATCCACGCGAAACCTCTACAGCAATGGTCGGTGGGGTTTTCGACTGTAATGCCGGGCCGTAAAAGGCCTTGATCTCGTTAACGATATCCAGCCGGTACTCGGTCACTTCGGCTGGCTTGTAGAAACCGACATCGTTATATAGGTACTCAGCCCCGTTCTTGTGAATCAGACCAGGCACAGCCCCCAGGTTTCGGCCGGAGAGAGTGTCGTTGAAGGAGCGAAAGAAGCCGTCTGGACAGCCCTGCAAGCCGAGATCGATTTCCAGATAGTTAGCCAACTTTCTGGCATGAGTGGTAAAACCAAAGCCACCCATGATGATAGGTGCATCCGTCAACTCCCTCACTAGGCGAATCAGGCGCCGGCTGTCTTCAACGGGGTAATAGGTTCTAAAGTAATTCCCAGGCTCGCCATCTACGGCATCATAATTGGAAAGATCAAGGGAGTCCCCTTGCCGCAGATGTATACCAATCATCTTCGGACGCTGGGTCTTTATCACGTTTTTAAGATATTCGTACCAATGTTCAACGTATAGCAAATCAATACGTGTGACCCTGATATCGAATCGCCGAGCAATCTCACTAATCTGAACAAAGGCATACGGATATATCGGACGCCACGGTAAGTTACAACAATTCAGCAATAAGAAATCGGTTTCCTGCATACTCACGGCGCGTCATCCCTGTACAACAGTGCAGAAAGCTATTTAGTTAGCCAAGAACATTGGCAGCTTGAAAACCGCCTTGCGTGAATTACAGCCCTGACAAATCTCCATATTGCCCAACTGTTTCACCCTGCTTTTCACAATCTTCTTCAGGTTGTCATCATCAATATGACCAATATTTGATACGTGCCCAAAATCCTGGAAACAACCGAGTATCTCGCCGGTATAACTGATACTGACGCTGCCATCGCCAATTGCACAAAAATTTCTATTTTCAAGGGTACCCAGCAGGGCATTCAGCATGAACTTGACCTTGCCCATGCCTGTTTTGTACTCGCTCTCAGACAGGTTCAAACCCAACTCGCGCACAAGTTTCTGACGGTATTCACTTTCGAGTTTGGCGTTGATATCCCCCCCTCGGTTCCAGAGCGGGAACAGATAGATCCGCTTGAAACCCAGGCTACGCAAATGTGCGACGGTCGCTGGCAATGTGCTATAGATTGCCGGGCCGCCAGTCAAATGGACAATGACCTTATCCGCCGCGGCCTCGGCCAACGCGGCAATGTTGCGCCAGATTTTCTCGTGGTTCAGGCCAATGTGAACCTTATCGAAAACCTCTTTCTGAATAGAACTGACAGACAGCCTGATGACATCAACGTTTTGTACACAGGCATCTATATTGCGCTGATTGAAAGTGACTGCCGTTGTTGTCACGTCAGTCAAGACTCCGGAGCGACGCATCATTCGCAAGAGCTCATGAAACTCTGGATGAATGGTCGGCTCCCCTCTGCCAGCCAAGTCCAGTTCCCAGACGTAGGAAGGGTCTATCTGCGAAACTATCTTATCCATGGTCTCCAGCGAAATAAAACCATAGTCCTTGATCACTGAGCGGGGGCACATACTGCATGCTGCTGGGCACGATGGCGTTGCCTCAACATTGACAAGTACCTTCTTAAGCACGGGCAGTTCTCTCCATTGATTTTTATATTCCCTGTGGAGCTCATCTAGACTGCCGGCGCGTTCAAACAGCGCAGCCCGTCCGTCCTTCAACAATCTAGAGACATTACCGCTCATCTGTAACTACCACTATTGGTAGGTACTCAGCGAGACGAAGTCTTTACTCTTTCTATTCCGGCAAGACGCCATCGAACAAGTTGCTGGCAAGCGCCCATTGCCACATCTTTTTTCTGACGCCAAACTTACATCTACGCATGTTTCATATTTATAAACTTGATTTCCATCGTAGAACTGGTCAGATTCGCGACGCAACTCGATGTCACCGCAGTACGAAAGGTGACTATACAAGGAGGGTATTTATGAAAAGCTGGCAAGATGACTTACTGATGATAACGGACCTGAAACTTTCCGAAGCTCAAATAGTCAAGCGGATTCAAGATGCGGCTACAACGCTTGAGTTCGAGTACTGTGCTTACGGGCTACAGGTGATTTTTCCCGAGGAGAAAGTCGTGATGTTCAACAACTATCCTCGCCAATGGCAGAGGCGCTACGACACTGAAAACTACTTGGCCACTGATCCAGTAGTGGCGCAAGGTAGACAATCCCAGGCACCGATCATATGGGAGGACGCGGTGTTTCGCGAAGCACCTGTATTTTGGGAAGAAGCACGGGCAGCTGGACTTAAAGTTGGATGGTCGCAGTCAAGTACCAATGCTGCCGGTGCAGCCAGCATGCTATCACTCAGTCGATCGTCACAACCCATCACCCGCCAGGAACTGGATGCCAACGAAATAAAAATGCGCTGGCTGGTAAGTGTGGCTCACATCACACTTTCAAACCGGATCAGCACACGTCTTGCCAACCCCTACGAAGTTAAGCTGACCTCCCGTGAGAAAGAAGTTCTAAAGTGGACCGGCAGCGGGAAGACCTCATTTGAAATATCCTGCTTGCTGGCCATTTCAGAAAACACGGTAAACTTTCATATCAAGAACTCCATTCTAAAACTAAGTGCTGCCAATAAAACTGCGGCCGTTGTCCAAGCCTTCCTCACAGGACTACTGATCTAAATAACAATAATAGAAAATAATAAAACAAACCCAAACCGAAAACTTTCTCTGCCTTCACATTCCCCTTTTGCACCTCAGCCTCAGGAACCCTTCTGCTCTTGAGCCATGCTGGCGCCGGCTGCCCATACCTCCTGTCCGGCGACCAGCACTAATACCGCAAAGCCTTTGCCCGACAAAAAAAGCCACCTACCTACCAATAATGGTAGGTACCCGGCTTTACTGGCTAATTTACGATCACGCTCGACTTGAACGCCGAGGATCTATGATGCGTATTTTTTCCGGAAATGGTAAAGCATTAGGCTCGCAGCTGAAGCAGGACATTGCTTCTTATCGTTATAAGGTATTTGTCGAAAAGCTCGGCTGGCCATTGGATTGCCCCGACCAGTTGGAACTCGACGAGTTTGACCGGGATGACACACTTTACCTCGCGGCCAAAGATGAAACAGGTGCCATTGTGGGTACAGCACGCCTACTACCCACAACCCGCCCTTATCTATTATCGGAAGTATTTCCCGACCTGCTGGGTTCAGATCAGCCGCCCTCTCAAACTCATGTCTGGGAGTTGTCCAGGTTCGCCGCTGTATCGCTCGATAAAGAGACCGATGTTCTGAATGCCTACTCTTCCTCCCACTCAATGTCGCTGCTACTTGAAGCCTTCGAGTACGCCAAGTCTCTGGGGGCACGCAAACTACTGACGGTTTCGCCGAGTGCAATCGCACGCCTGCTGATCAAGAGAAAGTTCAATATTCGGCGCCTCGGCCCCTCCAGGCTCAGTGAGGGGCTGAGCATCATGGCCCTGGAAATCGACCTGTCTGCAGCACGCAGCCATTAAGGTAGAACGGCCCAGGAGCCCCAGCGCAGCGCCTGGGCAGGCACGGGTTTATGCTGGCCAATCCAGCCTGGGCAAGCCACACGCTGCGGGCTGAAAGGCCTTCAACGATCGCAGGATCGCATCTGCATGGGCAAACTTGCTATCGGCCATGGCCGGATCGGGCACTGCGATCACGCTCATGCCAGCGGCCCTGGCCGCGGTCACGCCAAACGGCGAATCCTCGAACACCAGACACTCGGCCGGGGCCACCCCCAGGCGGCGGGCAGCCGTGAGGAAGATATCCGGCGCCGGCTTGGCCGCCGTCACTTCCGGATCGTCGGCGGTGACGATGGTGTCGAACAGCGCGAACCAGTCGCCATGGCGGGTGGTTTTCTCGCCGAACGACATCTGCGACGAACTGGTGCCCACGGCAATGGGGATCCGGTGTTCCTTCAAGTGCCGCACCAACTCTTGGGCCCCGGGCATGGCCTGGGCGCGGGGAAAGCGCTCACGCATCAACGGTTCGCGCATCACCAGGAACTCTTCAGCGCTGATGGGCAGGTCCAGGGCCTGGACCACATAGCGCGCCAGGTCGCCGGCTCCCCGGCCGATGATGTTCTGCTTGATGGTCCAATCGTAGGTGCGGCCATAACGCTCGGCGATCAACTGGGTGATCTCGGTGTAGATGCCCTCGGTGTCCAGGAGCAAGCCGTCCATGTCGAAAATGACGGCCTTGATCGGCCCCAAATCATTCAACTGTGCATTCATCGCATCTGATCCGTTAGCAAAAGTACATTCCAGGGAGCGGCTCAGGTACGGCCAGTTCTTCTTGGCAATTCATCAATTAAAGGATTCAGCAGCATAGCGGCGGGCTTGGGTCGGGAGCAACCGAGGGGGCTGGACGGCGGTTGCTGCGGACCTTAGTCGGCTGCACCAGGCGGGCTCTTGTCGCCTTCCGGCGCCTCTTGCAGAGGTACGCGTGCATCGTCCTGCAATGAACCGGGGTCTTCATTCCCGGGGTCGTTGATCACCTCCGGCTCGTCGGAAGCGGGCTGTGCCTGGCCTGGCGTCTCGCGGGCATGATCGTCTCCTTGAACATCGGGACTCAGAGCCTTGAGTATGGCGAAGCCTGGGGCAAGCCACACAAAAAACCCGGCGCAGGGCCGGGTTTTCTTCAGGCAAGGCAGAATCAGTGACGCTTCTTGTGACCCATGCTGCTACCCAGGGCGCCACCGGCCGCGCCGCCGATACCGGCACCGACGGTCGAGCCGGTGCTACCGCCCAGGCGATTACCGATCAGCGAGCCACCGGCCGAACCCAGGCCACCACCGATGGCCGCCTTGGCCCGGCTGCCTTTGCGCGCCCCGGCCGCACTGCCTGCCGCACCGGCAACACCCGCGCCGATTGCCGCACCGGTACTGCCACCGAGCTTCTGCCCGACCACATTGCCCAACGCGCCGCCAAGCCCGCCACCAATGGCTGCAGTGCCATCGCCGGCCATAGCGCCTTGAGCCAGCAGAAGTCCCACAACCAGGGCAGGTAGAGTTAAACGCATGACTTGAACCTCAAAGAAAGACTGTCGGACTGACAAGAAAGCCCAGTGCCACGCTGGCCAATTCGAGCTATCGCGGCCACACCCGGGTTGCTCCCAAGTGCCTTGGACAGCTGATTTTAAAAGAGTTTTATCCCCGCGCAAAAAAAAGCCCGCTGGGGAACGGGCTAGGGATGCTGCTTTTAACGGATGGTTCGAGCCTACTCAGGCAGATGTGAAGATTATGTGAAAAGAGCCTGTCAGTGGGAGCAACACCAACAGACCTTGAGCTTCACCTATCCCGAGGCATCTTCAGCTCACCTTACCGAAAATGTTCAGACCGGGCCGCTGGCAGGCAACGCCTTGGAACGTTACCAGTGCAACGCCCCGATCTCCGCCACAGAGGCTCGAACGCAGTTGCACTCAACGAATGCTGCGGATGCTGCCTTTATTGCCTTTGACCGTGACCGAGACTTTCTTGAAGACGAAGTAGTTTTCTTCACTCACTTCATAACGCGGAGCAACGATCAGGTCGGCGCCCGAAGATTTGACTGCTTTGAAAGCCGCAGCGGACTTGACCGCACTGACCGGATCGAGGCCCAGGCCACCCAGTGCACCACCGCCGTCACCACCGTAAGCCACACCGTCGGCAAACTGGCTATCGCCACCGAACTTCAGGAAACCAAACAGGATGTTGACCGACGACTGACCGGAAATCGCTTCGCCCACTGCTACATCCGCCTTCAGGTCAGCCTTGACCTGACTGTCGATTGGCGAAGATGGCTGGCTGATGTTGTAGCTGGTGCAACCTGCGGCGGTGGCAACGAGAGTGGACAATGCGAGGAGTTTGAAAATGGCTTTCACGTTTATTTCCTTATCGCGTTTCATATAAAAGGCATCATCGCTGGATGCGCAGCCCCGTTTGAATCGGGATAAGGAACATATCGTCACTTATAACAAATTGAGATAAGAAAATTCCTAAACATATAGAAAAAAATCTTAATAAATAATCCATAAAGCTCCCCACCGAACAATGGGCCCCCGCCAACCTTTCCCCTGAAAAATCTCCAGGCAATAAAAAACCCCGCATAAAGCGGGGCCGCCTGCATCCTGCGTTACCTTCTCTTCGGCAACGCCCTGGGGAAAAACATCTTGTTGCTGGCTACAGGCACCGCCGCCGCCTTTCTCTTGCTGACAACTGTGCCAGAAGACTCAACCTCTGCTTCGAATGCAGCCTGACCGCAATGCACCAAGTTGTTGATTGGGAACTCATCCCCGTTGTCTTCAATATAAGCAAGACTCCTCATACCCAGCTCCCTCCAACAACCGACCAGTACCGGCAAGCTCCTGATTGCCTGGAAAATACTGCTCGTCACGGCATTTCAGACTAGACAGTCATTTGCCGACCCGCCGTTCAAAACAGACAGGCGCCGACGAGTGGCTGCACGCCATGGGCGACGATGGACCGCTCCACCTCCCAAACGCACGTAAAGGCTGAAAATGGGCCGGTTGTCGTCGGGTTACTACAGCTGGCGTTAAAGCTTTGAAGACCAGCCTGGAAGCATGTGCTCAAGCTCTTCATTACTTCACCAGCCGCCACCATCTGAAAAACCCAGTTTTTTATATCTTTGTCAATAGTGCCGTTGAGCGACTGTGCGGGAAATAACGCGGTGCTAGGCTTTCCTGGCGTCACACCATGCGCGCGCCCGATCTGTTCAGGCTATTGATAAAGGCAGGTCAGGCTCAGGTATAAGCCGCTTGTCAGATGACTGAAAGGATTCGCACATGAAAAAGTCCATAACTGCTCTGGCCGTATCCGCGACGATCGCTTTCACCGCCACTGTCGCGAACGCTTCCGTACATCCAACCCCGATCAAAGCTCCGCAGACCGTCAATCAGGTGACAGCTTCTACTGACACCCCTTTCGGAACCCAAAAAGCAGCGGGCGAAATCCAGATGGCCAGCCTGGCCAGAAGCTGCTCCGATAGCCGATATTCCTGGTGGGAATACAGCGGTTGGGAAATCGTCGGCTGTCTCGTAAGCGGCCAGTGGTAACTCTTCAGGCGTAGCTGGTGCGTGGTTTGCCGAATGAGCACGCACCAGAGCCTGCTACAGACTGCCTCGGGTCAACCCAACACAACTCCTCCTACCCGTTCCATCGGTACATTTTTCAGACGCCAAAAACCACAAACCCCCGACTTTCTTTAGGAAAGTCAGGGGTTTGTGTTTGTAGAATGTGGCGGTGAAGGAGAGATTCGAACTCTCGATACAGTTTCCTGTATACACACTTTCCAGGCGTGCTCCTTAAGCCACTCGGACACTTCACCGTATCTCTTCAAACCGATTCAGTCTGTCGAGGCGCGCTAATGTAGTCGATCGCTTTTCAGATGGCAAACTTTTTTTTCAGAATTTTCATGCGCTTAAGCTCGATCCCCGGCCAAGGGCAATGCAGCCCCCCATGCAATAAGGCAAACCGGCCATTCTTCAGCCTTGCCCACAACCCTATAGAAGAAACCATGCGTTACCCGCTGTGTGATGCAGGGCTCTTAGCGGCCTCGGGGCTGACTCACCAGTCAGTCATGGCGCTTTACCGCAGCTACCGTGGTGGGTAACTTCTGCAGCACTTCAATACAAGGAATTGCGTCATGAGTGAGTTGATTTCCTACCATCTCGAAGACGGTATCGCGACCCTGACCTTGAGCAATGGCAAGGTCAATGCCATCTCCCCGGACGTGATTGCGGCCTTTAATGCGGCGCTGGATCAGGCTACCGCCGATCGCGCGGTGGTGATCATCACCGGCCAGCCGGGGATTCTCTCTGGCGGCTACGACCTCAAGGTCATGACAGCCGGCCCCAAGGAGGCCGTGGCTCTGGTAACCCTGGGTTCGACCCTGGCCCGCCGCCTGCTTTCCCACCCCTACCCGGTGATCGTCGCTTGCCCAGGGCACGCGGTGGCCAAGGGCGCGTTCCTGCTGCTGTCGGCGGACTATCGCATCGGTGTCGAAGGCCCCTTCAGCATCGGCCTCAATGAAGTGCAGATCGGCATGACCATGCACCACGCGGGTATCGAGCTGGCCCGTGACCGCCTGCGTCGCTCGGCTTTGCATCGCTCGGTAATCAATGGCGAGATGTTCGACCCGCAAAGCGCGGTAGATGCCGGCTTCCTCGATAAGGTGGTAGCGCCCGATGAACTGCAAGGCGCCGCCCTGGCCGCTGCACGCCAGTTGAAGAAGATCAACATGGTGGCGCACAAGAACACCAAGCTGAAGGTGCGCAAGGCACTGCTGGATGCCCTGGACAACGCGATCATCCAAGACCAGGAGCACCTGGGCTGAAACCCGCGGATTTGCTACCTGAACCAGCCCGGCCTTCGCGCCGGGCTTTTTACTGCATGCCTTGCCAACAAGCCGCGACCGCTCTAGATCACCATCGCCAGCCATTGCTGGAAACATGTACTTAAACATCGCCCATCTCCCGGCTGAGAACGGCAATTGCCGAAAACAGTGCACATCCGTACACTGCGCCACCTTTTGTCCCCGGGTGGGCCGTTTAGATGCTGTATCTGCTTCGTATGTCGTTGATGGGCTTGCACTTTATCCTGGCAGGCAGCCTGGGCCTGCTGCTCGGCCTGTGCCGCCCATTCAACCCGGACAACAGCCGACTGTGCGCCCGTCTCTACGCCTGGCCGGCGATGTGCATCCTGCGCTTGCGGGTCAAGGCCGAGGTCGGCCCGCTGATGGACAAACCCCAGGGCTGCGTGATCATCGCCAACCACCAGTCCAACTACGACCTGTTCGTATTCGGCAACGTGGTGCCGCGAAGGACCGTGTGCATCGGCAAGAAGAGCCTGAAATGGGTGCCGCTGTTCGGCCAGCTGTTCTGGCTGGCAGGCAACGTGCTGATCGACCGTGGCAACCCGCACAAGGCCCGGCGCTCGATGCTCACCACCACCCACACCTTGCAGCACAAGGACACCTCGATCTGGGTCTTCCCGGAAGGCACCCGCAACCTCGGGGAAGAGCTGCTGCCCTTCAAGAAAGGTGCATTCCAGATGGCCATCGCCGCAGGCGTGCCCATAGTCCCGGTGTGCGTCAGCAGCTACATCAAGCACATGCGCCTGGATCGCTGGAACAGCGGCAAAATCCTGATCCGCTCACTGCCCGCCATCCCCACGGCCGGGCTGACCCTAGACGACATGCCCCAGCTGATCGCCCAGTGCCGCGAACAGATGCGCGAATGCATCGCCAGCATGGACCGCCAGCTGCAGGCCGCCTGACCCCGGCGCCACAAAAAGCCCGCCTTGCGCGGGCTTTTATTTGTCCGCGAACTCCCTCGCGGCCAATGACTCTGATGGAGCATTGCAGGCTAAGCTGCACCTGATCTGTCACCGCCCCCTTGATAAGAAGAAGTGAACCGGAACCATGGGTAGAGTTGTTGCTGCCGCCGTCTACAGCGGCGGAAAGAAAGTCACGGATATCAGCCTCGACGAAGGGGCCGCCTGGGCCGCCAAGCCCGGCCACTTCGTCTGGATCGGCCTGGAGGAACCCAACGCCCACGAGCTGGCCAACCTGCAGCGCCAGTTCAACCTGCATGAACTGGCCATCGAGGATGCCCTGGAAAAGCACAGCCGGCCGAAGCTGGAAACCTTCGGCGACGCGCTGTTCATCGTCACCTATTCGCCGGTGCGCGAGCAGGGCAAGCTGGAGTTCATCGAAACCCACATCTTTGCCGGCAACGGCTACATCATCACCGCGCGCAACGGCCACTCGGCCTCCTATGGCTACGTGCGCCAGCGCTGCGAGGCGCGCCCGCTGCTGCTGGAGCACGGTGAAGACTTCGTGCTCTATGCCCTGCTGGACTTCGTTACCGAGAACTACCAGCCGGTCAGCGAAGCCATCCACGCGGAAATCGACGAGCTGGAGCGCAACGTCCTCTGCGACTCGCTGAACGAACGGGACATCCAGCACCTGCACGGCCTGCGCCGCGACGTGCTGCGCCTGCGCCGGCATGTAGCGCCCATGGTGGAGATCAGCGAAGAGCTGCAGAAGCTCAGTTTTCCCTTTATCGACAAGAACATGCGGCCGTACTTCCGGGATGTGCAGATTCACGTCACCCGGCAGATGGAAGACCTCTCGACCCTGCGCGATATCGCCAGCCAGACCATCGAGATCGGCGTACTGCTGGAGGCTTCACGGCAAAGCATCGTGCAACGCAAGTTCGCCGCCTGGGCCGCGATCCTGGCGTTTCCGACGGCGGTGGCGGGAATCTACGGGATGAACTTCCAGAACATGCCGGAGCTGAGTTGGCACTACGGCTACTTTGGCGTCCTGGGTTTTATCAGCGTGGGTTGTGTCGGCCTCTGGGCCAGCTTCAAGCGTTCCGGCTGGCTCTGAAGGAGCGACGGCCCTGCGCCTTGCGGCAGGGCCATGGCCGGGTTCAGGCAGCCTCGGGCTTGTGAGCGACGAAACGCATCATCCACTCCGCCACAGTGGTGCCGTGATGGTCGTGCTCAAGGCTGGCCACGCCCTTCTGGTAGATCTGCTCGCCGAGAAACTCCTGGCGCAGGTCCAGTAAGGCGCGGGAATAGTCGTGGATGAACTCGGGGTGGCCCTGGAAACACAGCACCTGATCATTGATATGGTAGGCCGCGAACGGACAGAAATCGCTGGAGGCGATCACCGTGGCGTTCTCCGGCAAGGCGGTAACCTGGTCCTGATGGCTGATCAGCAGCGTCAGCTCCTCCACCACCGGGCTCATCCACGGCGCCTTGGCCGACAGCTTGTAGCTATGGGTACCGACACCCCAGCCCTGGCTCGCGCGCTCGCTCTTGCCCCCCAGCAGCAATGCCAGCAACTGATGGCCGAAGCAGATGCCCAACAGCTTGTCGCCACGCTCGTAGCGCCCCAGCAGGTAGGTCTTGAGGGTCTGGATCCAGGGATCGGTGCCGAACGAATCGGCCTTGCTGCCTGTCACCAGATAGGCGTCGAATTCCAGGTCATCGCTGGGGTACTCCCCCTGGACCACGTTGTAGACGCTGAATTGGGCAGCGATGGGCTGCTGGGAAAACAGGCGCTGGAACATCTGCCCGTAACCCTGATATTGATCGACCAGTTCGGGACGCAGGATATCGGTTTCAAGAATGCAGATGCGTAGCGACATAAAAAATTCCTGACAAGGCGATGGCAATAATGAACAGTCCAGAGCCTGCCTTGAAATACCACGGCAAGGCAAGCCCCGGATCAGCTCATTGAGCGCCTGTCGGCGTCAGAACAACTGGCCCAGGCGAGCCTTTTCCAGAAGCAGCGTCGGCGGCCGGAAACGTTCGCCATATTGCTCGGCCAGATACTGCGCACGGGCGACGAAATCCTGCACCCCGTACTGATTGATGAACTGCAGGGCGCCCCCGCTCCAGGCGGCAAAGCCGATGCCGAAGATCGAGCCGATGTTGGCGTCCGCCGTGGAGTGCAACACTCCCTCCTCCACACAACGCACGGTCTCGATGGCCTGGACGAACAGCAGGCGATCCCGCACATCCTGGGGCGAGATCTGCCCGTCGGCCTTGTAGAAGCGCGTGCGCAACTGCGGCCACAAATGCTTCTGGGCACCGGCCGGATAATCGTAGAAACCGCCAACGGCCGCCTTGCCCGGGCGCTTGTATTCGTTGAGCAGCAGGTCGATCACGGCAAATGCCGGATGTTCGATGGCCGGCTTGCCCTCGGCCTGCAGGTCCTTGGCGGTCTGCTGGCGGATATGGCTCATCAGGCTCAGGGAAACCTCGTCGGAAATCGCCAGCGGCCCCACCGGCATCCCGGCCTTGCGCGCTTCGGTCTCGATCATCGGCGCCGCGATGCCCTCGCCGAGCATGGCGATGCCTTCGTTGGTGAAAGTGCCGAACACCCGGGAGGTGAAGAAGCCACGGCTGTCATTGACCACGATCGGGGTCTTCTTGATCTGCAAGACAAAGTCGAAGCCGCGGGCCAAGGTTTCATCGCTGGTTTTCGCCCCCTTGATGATTTCCACCAAGGGCATTTTTTCCACCGGGCTGAAGAAATGCAGGCCGATGAACTTGTCCGGGTTCGGCACCGCCGTAGCCAGGCCCGTGATGGGCAGGGTCGAAGTGTTGGAGGCGATCACCGCGTCACCGCCGACCACCTGCTGCGCAGCCCGGGAGACCTTGGCCTTGAGCTCGCGATCCTCGAACACCGCCTCGATGATCAGGTCGCAACCGGCCAGGTCGGCATCCTCGGCGGTGGTGCGGATCCGCGCCAGGGTGGCGTCCCGCTGCTCGCGGCTCAACTGCCCGCGAGCCACCTTTTTCTCCAGCAGCGCCGCCGAGTGGGCCTTGCCCTTCTCGGCCGCCTCGGGGCTGATGTCCTTGAGCACCACCTCGATACCCGCCACCGCACTGACATAGGCAATGCCCGCGCCCATCATGCCGGCGCCAAGCACCCCGAGCTTTTTCGTGACCTGCGGCGGCACGCCCTGTGGCCGTGAGCTGCCGGCATTGATCTGGTTGAGCTGGAACCAGAAGGTGCCGATCATGTTCTTCGCCACCTGGCCTGTGGTCAGCTCGGTGAAGTAACGGGTCTCGATCAGTTGCGCGGTGTCGAAATCCACCTGGGCGCCTTCGACCGCAGCGCAGAGGATCTTTTCCGGCGCGGGGAAGCAACCCTGGGTCTTGGTCCGCAGAATCGATGGGGCGATGGCCAGCATCTGCGCAACCTTCGGGTTCGACGGCGAGCCACCAGGGATCTGGTAGCCGCGCACATCCCAGGGCTGCTGCGCGCCCGGGTTGGCGAGGATCCAGGCCCGAGCCTTGGCCAGCAGGTCGTCGCGGTCCGTCGCCAGGGCATCGATCAGGCCTGCTTGCAACGCCTGCTGCGGGCGCACTTTCTTGCCTTCCAGCAGATAGGGCAGAGCCTTTTCCAGGCCCAGCATGCGCACCATGCGCACTACCCCGCCGCCGCCGGGCAACAGGCCCAGGGTGACTTCCGGCAGGCCGACCTGTACCGATTTATCGTCCAGTGCAACGCGATGATGGCAGGCCAGGCAGATTTCCCAGCCGCCGCCCAGGGCCGCGCCATTGATTGCAGCGACCACCGGTTTGCCCAGGGTTTCCAGGGCTCGCAGCTGGCCCTTGAGGGCCAGCACCATGTCGTAGAAAGCCTTGGCCTCGGGCCTGCCGACCTTGATCAGCTCATTGAGGTCACCGCCGGCGAAGAAGGTCTTTTTCGCCGAGGTGATGATCACCCCGGCAATCGATTCCTGCTCGGCCTGCAAGCGCGCTACGGCACCGGCCATGGCGTCGCGGTACAGGGCATTCATGGTGTTGGCGCTCTGGCCCGGCATATCGATGGTCAGGACGACGATCTGGTCCTGGCCTTTTTCGTAACGGATGGCATCGGTCATGAAAAGGATTCCTTGAAGTCGGGGCTCAGAGGCGTTCGATGATGGTGGCGATACCCATGCCGCCGCCGACACAGAGGGTCGCCAGGCCATAGCGCTGGCGCCGGGTTTCCAGCTCATCGAGCAAGGTGCCGAGGATCGCGCAGCCGGTGGCCCCCAGCGGGTGGCCCATGGCGATGGAGCCGCCGTTGACATTGACCTTGGCCGGGTCGATGGCCATGTCCTTGATGAACTTGAGCACCACCGAGGCGAAGGCTTCATTGACTTCGAACAGGTCGATGTCCTCGACCCGCAGCCCGGCCTTGGCCAGGGCCTTGCGGGTGGCCGGCGCCGGGCCGGTGAGCATGATGGTGGGGTCGGTGCTGGTGACCGCCGTGGCCACGATCCGCGCCCGGGGCTTGAGCCCCAGCTCGCGGCCCTTGGCTTCGGAGCCGATCAGCATCAGCGCCGCGCCGTCGACGATGCCCGAGCTGTTGCCAGGGGTGTGCACATGGTCGATCCGCTCCACATGGCTGTAGACCCGTAGCGCCGTGGCATCGAAGCCCATCTGCCCCATCATCTCGAAACTCGGCTTGAGCTTGCCCAGGCCCTCCAGGGTCGAATCGGCGCGAATGAACTCGTCATGGTCCAGCAGCACGATGCCGTTCTGGTCCTGCACCGGCACCAGGGATTTGGCAAAGGCCCCGCCAGCCCGGGCGCGGGCGGCCTTCTGCTGGGAGTGCAGGGCAAAGCGGTCGACGTCCTCCCGGGAGAAGCCTTCCAGGGTCGCGATCAGGTCGGCGCCAATCCCCTGGGGGTGAAATGGCTGTGCAGGTTGGTCTCCGGGTCCAGCACCCAGGCCCCGCCGTCGCTGCCCATGGGCACCCGCGACATGGACTCGACGCCGCCAACCACCACCAGTTCCTCGAACCCGGAACGCACCTTCATCGCCCCCAGGTTGACTGCCTCCAACCCGGAAGCGCAGAAGCGATTGATCTGCACCCCGGCCACGCTTACATCCCAATCCGCAGCCTGGACCGCGGTCTTGGCGATATCGGCGCCCTGATCACCGATCGGCGTCACACAGCCCAGGACCACATCGTCCACCTGGCTGGTGTCCAGTTCGCAGCGCTGCTGCAGGGCGCGCAACAGGCCCGCGGCCAGGTTCACCGGTTTCACGCTGTGCAAGGCGCCATCGGCCTTGCCTTTGCCGCGGGGCGTGCGTAACGCATCGAATATCAAAGCTTGGGTCATGACGTCCTCGAACCGCTGTGCAGGGGAAAATGTCGAGCTCCCACCTTAGGCGCGGCAGCGTCGGATTCAATGACCGATGCGCTCAGCCGCCTTGACGCCGACGCTCAGACGAACGGTAGGCAGCTAAGGGCTCTGCCGATGAAGGGTCGCGAGCTGTCTAGCCAGAGGGCGGCCAAGGCACGCCCGGGCCGATATATAGCCTTTTAATAAATCAGAAATATAAATTCATACGAATTGGATCTAAGCCAGAGGATTCAAGGCCCCTAAGGTAGAAACTGTAGGAAGTTCCAGACGGATTCTGCACTGGGGCAAGTAAGAAAAAGGACACATAGCCGGTTCATAGTGACTCGTAATGGAGTTCACCCACCGGCATGCATTGACGCTCAGGAATAACAACAAAAGGCATTCAGCCATGTTCAAGCATTCGAAAGTACGTCAGGCGGGGCTCATTCTTTTCGCAACCACACTGCTGTTGATCTTGCCGAATCTCACCAAAGTGATCGGCTGATCTGTGGCTGCTCGATCAACAAGACGGAAAATTGTCCCCGGTTCCTACCGGGGCACGGACTTGTGTGCCAGTCTTCCTGAGGAACACCAAGGGGAAGACTCATGCGCCATTGGATTGCACTCGCCACACTCCTGAGCGCCTTTCACGCTCACGCCGGAATCATCGACGTCAACCGCGCGGTGGACGAAATCAATGATGGGGCGTTGATCCTCGATCTGCGCAACGAGAGCGACTTTGCCGCCGGCAATGTGCACAACTCGCTGCAGGTCAATCTCGAACTGGAGGACGGCACCGGCATCAGCGCCGAGGGCCTGGCCTACCAGTTGCGCAAAGTGGTGCTGGACCCCAACGCCACCGTGGTGATCTACAGCGACACCAACCAGCACGCCCTTGAAGCCGAAGACACGCTGGTCAAGCACGGCTATTTCGGTATCGTGAACGGCGGCAACTACGAAGAGCTCCGGGACGCCCTGTTCGACCATGTGTCGCGACCGGACGACGTGCTTCCCGGCGACGAACCCACTGACGACGACCCGACGGCCATCAATTGAAAGTATTCCTCCTTGGCGCTGCCCTGCTGCTGAGCAGCCCGCTGCACGCCGCGCAACTGCTGATCGACCTGGGCTCCGCCAGCCACACCTGGCAGACCGAAGAACTGCTAAGGCACCCCCAGGCCCAGACCATTACCATCAAGGACGATGTGTCCTACAAGCGCGACATGCAGTACCGCGCCGTGCCCATGGCGACCCTGCTCAAGGGCCTGAAGGCCGAAGACCATCTTCAAGCCGTGGCCCTGGACGGCTTTGCCGCGGAGCTCAGCGCCGCGCCGCTGCTTGAACGCCAGGGCGCCCAGGCCTGGCTGGCCGTGGAGGACCCGAGCCGGCCCTGGCCTGCGCTGGCTGCCGACAAACCCAGCGCCGGGCCTTTCTATCTGGTGTGGACCGACCCTGCCGCCGGGCATATCAGCCCGGAGCAATGGCCGTTCCAGGTGGCGCGCATCCAGCGCCTGGAGCCAGTGGCGCAGCGCTTCCCGACCCTGCTTCCGGATCCGCAGTTGGCGGCCACTGATCCGATCAACCAGGGCTTTGCCCTGTTCCAGAAAAACTGCCTGGCCTGCCACCGGCTCAACGGTGCCGGCGATTCACAGTTCGGTCCGGACCTGAATATCCCCTACAGCCCTACCGAGTATTTCAGCGGCGATTTCCTCAAGCGCTATATCCGCGATCCGCAAAGCATGAGGCGCTGGCCCCAGGCGAAGATGCCCGGGTTCAACAACAACGTGCTGCCGGATCAGGAGCTGGACCTGCTGCTGGGGTATCTCAGGCACATGGCGGGGCGCAAGCAGGTTCCCTGAGCCTTGCGACATCGCCTTTGCCACCTCTGGCGCCTTCGCCGGCAGCCGGCGCCTAGCGAAAACGCGTGTTACTGCTGGAGCACCCTGGCGTGCATCTGCTCACCGGCGGCGCCCCGGCGCATGCCGCGCACCGGGCAGGCATCCAGGTAGTCCAGGCCCACCGCCAGCTTGAGGTGGCGCTCGGGCCGCGCCAGTTGGTGGGTCACATCGAAGCTGTACCAGGCGCCTTCCAGCCAGGCTTCGGCCCAGGCGTGGCCAAGTAATTGCCCGCTGTCCTCGCGGTACAGATAACCGGAAACAAAACGTGACGGAACGCCCAGGCTACGGGCACAGGCAAGGAAGGCGTGGGTGTGGTCCTGGCAGACCCCGGCGCGCCCGGCGAAAGCCTGCGCCGCGCTGGTGGTCACGCCCGTTGCCCCAGGCGTGTAGGCCATGAGCTGGTGCAGCCCATGCATCAGGTCGATCAACCCTGTGCGATCACGCCGCCTTGCGCATTGCCGGCCGGCGAACTCGCGCAGTTGCGCATCCGCCTCGGTCAGGCTGGTGAAACGCAGGAACGGCAAGGGCGACTGGCATTCATGCTCGGCCTCGCGCAGCTCATCGATATCCACTTGGCCACGGGCGCCGATGATCACTGCTTCGTGGGGCTCGTCCAGGGTCAGTACGTGCAGGATGTTGCCGAAGGGGTCCCGCTGCGCACGCACCGGTCGTGGCAGATCCAGCTGCCAGCAGAGCACTTGCTGGCGCTCGCTGTCGTGGGGTGTCAGGCGCAGGTACTGGATGCTGGCGCCTACCGGATCGGCGTAGCGATAGGTGGTTTCATGGCTCACGGACAGTCTCATGCCGCCTCCAGATAAGAGCGGTGAATCGCGTTGCCCAACTGGCGCACCAGGGGGATGAAGTCGGTCAGCCAGGCGTGCAGGCCTTCGTCGAGAATCTGATCGATACCGATGTAGCGCAGGCGTGCATCCATCTGCGCAGCCAGACGCTGGGCCGGGCGCCCGTTGTCGCCGGGCAGGCTGGCGAGGATCTGGTCGATCTCCTCGGTACAGGCCCGCAGCGAGCGCGGCACGTCGGCGCGCAACAACAGCAGCTCGGCCACATGCCGGGCACCGGGCGCCTCGCGATAGACCTCGGTGTAGGCCTCGAAGGAAGACAAGGCCCGCAGCAACGCACTCCACTGGTAATAGGCATGGGCGGTGCCGTCGCACACCGCATCGGCCTGGTCGCCGGCCATCTCGTAGCGTGCGTCCAGCAGGCGCAGGGTGTTGTCGGCGCGCTCGATGAAGGTTCCCAGGCGGATAAAGCGAAAGGCGTCGTTGCGCATGATGGTGCCGTAGGAGGCGCCACGAAACAGATGGGAGCGCTCCTTGATCCATTCGCAGAAGCGGTTCATGCCATAGGCACTGAGGCCCTGGCTGGCGATCTGGTGGATGTCCAGCCAGGTGGCATTGACGTTTTCCCACATGTCGGCGGTGATCCGCCCGCGCACGGCATGGGCACAGGCCCGGGCCGATCCCAGGCAACTGTAGATACTGGCGGGGTTGGCCGGGTCCAGGGCGAAGAACTGCAATAGCTGCTCGGCGTGCAAGGCCTGGTGGCGGGCGTGGTAATCCTCCAGGGTGCCGGTGATCAGCAGTGGCATGGCCAGCTCGTGCAGGCCATCGCCGCGCCCGTCCTGGGGCATCAGCGACAGGGAATAGCTGACATCGAGCATCCGCGCCAGGTTTTCCGCGCGCTCCAGGTAGCGTGACATCCAGTACAGGTCCGAAGCGGTTCGACTCAACATGGCAGGCTTCCTTAATCCTCGACCACCCAAGTGTCCTTGGTCCCGCCGCCCTGTGAGGAATTCACCACCAACGAACCTTCACGCAGGGCCACACGGGTAAGACCACCGGGCACCACACGGGTTTCACCACCAGAAAGGACAAAGGGCCGCAGATCGATATGCCGCGGGGCGACGCCGCTTTCGACAAAGGTCGGGCAGGTGGACAGCGCCAGGGTCGGTTGGGCGATGTACGCCTCGGGCCGGGCCTTGATCCGTACGCGGAACTCCTCGATCTGCGCCGCCGTGGCCGCCGGCCCCACCAGCATGCCGTAGCCGCCGGAACCCTGGGTTTCCTTGACCACCAGTTGCGCCAGGTTGGCCAGCACATGGGACAGCTCGGCGGGCCGGCGGCACTGCCAGGTCGGCACGTTCTGCAGAATCGGCTCTTCGTCCAGGTAGAAACGGATCATCTCGGTGACATAGGGGTACACCGACTTGTCATCGGCCACCCCGGTGCCGATGGCGTTGGCCAGTACCACAGTGCCCGAGCGGTAGGCTGCCAACAGGCCGGGCACGCCGAGCAGGGAATCGGGGTTGAACGCCAGGGGGTCGAGGAAGGCATCGTCGAGGCGACGGTAGATCACATCCACCGCCTGCGGGCCGGCGGTGGTGCGCATGAACACCCGGTCGTCACGCACGAACAGGTCGGCACCTTCCACCAGCTCCACTCCCATCTCCCGCGCCAGGAACGCATGCTCGAAAAATGCGCTGTTGAAGCGCCCCGGGGTCAGTACCACCACCGTCGGATTGTCCAGGGGGCTGGAGCTTTTCAGGGTATCGAGCAACAGGTTCGGATAATGGTCGATGGGCGCGATGCGCTGGGCGGCGAACAGCTCGGGAAACAGGCGCATCATCATCTTGCGGTCTTCGAGCATGTAGCTGACGCCGCTGGGGGTGCGCAGGTTGTCCTCGAGCACGCAGTAGCGGCCGTCGCCGTCGCGTACCAGATCAACTCCGCAGACATGGGCATAGACATCACCGTGCAGGTCCAGGCCCTGCATGGCCAGCTGGTACTGCTGATTGGCCAGGACCTGCTCGGCGGGAATGATCCCGGCGCGGATGATTCGTTGCTGGTGGTAGAGATCGGCCAGAAACAGGTTCAGCGCCCGTACCCGCTGGATGCACCCTTGTTCGATGATCCGCCATTCCCGTGCCGGGATGATGCGGGGAATGGTGTCGAAGGGAATCAGCCGCTCGGTGCCCTGCTCGTCGCCATACAGGGTGAAGGTGATGCCGGCACGGTGGAACAGCAGGTCGGCCTCGCGACGGCGGCGGGCCAGGAGTTCGTCGGGGGTATTGGCCAGCCAGCGGGCGAACTCGCGGTAATGCTCGCGAACCTGGCCGTCGGCCCCATGCATTTCATCAACAGCGCTGTGGTTCATGCCGTACTCCCTGTCACCTGCACACCCGGGCTTCGCCAGCCCTGTGCCTTCGGCACAAGCGCCCCAAAATCAGTCCGTTGCAGCCCAAGGCCGATGCCCGCATAACCGATGCATGCGGACCGCCCCTGCCCCGGCCATGGCTGGCATCGGTCTTGGCTATCACCAGCATAGTCAGAGTTGATTTCACTGCCCGCTGGCCGCTGGGGATAATCGCGTCCATCGAGCAAACACTTCGCCAAGCCTGATGAAGTCGCTGCTGCAACCTTGATGACGCCGATGACAACCGGGTCCGGGCTCTCCCGACCGGTTCCCTCTCCTGACCGGTCTTCCCTTTTAGCCACCCTCTCGGGTGGCTTTTTTTTATCTTGTGCGGGCCCCGAAAACACAATTGGCCGGCCCAGGGGCCAGCCAATTGTCTGTCTCGGTATATCTAGCGCAGGCTATACCAGCCGTCCACGGATCTCCTGTTTCACTCCCCAGCCCTCAATGATGCCGCCCAGGGGCTCGACCACCGCCTCGAAGTCCTGTTCAAAATCCCCGATGCCGCCATAGGTGGCGTACATCACCTTGCTCAGTTCCAGGTACCAGGCGCCGTCGTCACGCACGCTGACCTGGGCATTCAAGGATTCACCGCGAAAATGTCCTGCCGCCCTGCGTGCCCGCTCCTCATCCGGAAAAATGGCGTAGAACTCGATGGGATGGAATCGTGAAAAGTCGAAACCGCCTTCTTTCATGCGGCGCAGCACACTGCTGCTGATGTCTTCTTGAACGGCTGTGCTCATGAAACGTCCTCCTCAAACCGATGGATAGACTTTCCGTGTTTCCCGAACCGCAGGCCAAAGGGACCAGCATCACGACCCGGGGCGGGTCGTCAGGAAACAAGCATGGAGCTGACAAGATCAGAGCCTAGCGAAGAATTCGCTGATCTCGTTTGCAGATTAGCGCCTTGCTCTGGACGTCGCCAGAAATTGCTGCGAAGCGCGCTCTACCCTCTCTAGATCGGCGTGATACTGAGAATCTGAATGCTGTTCTGCTCTTTCAGGCTCTTGAGGGTGGGATCCTCGGTGCGCCCGTCCAGATCGTTCAGGTCCAGTTCGGCACTCACTGGCAACAACTTGGCCCGCACCAGTTGGGCGGCGCGTTCCATCGTCGGTTGCTGGTCGCAGTCGAAATGCTCGACGGACTGGACACCATGATCGTCAACGAAAGTGACTTGCCACTTTTGCATCAGTGCCTCCTCGATAGCCCCATGAGTGGGCTGACAACATCTCGACCCTGAGCAACGGGCAATCGTTCCACCGCGCTGCCGGAACACATCAATGACAAGGCCGCCCGAAGGCGGCCCTGGTAATGCTGGCAAAACTCAGCCGATCAAGGCTTTTCGGCGCGAGCCTTGAGTGCCTTCAGGGTGTTGAACGGCGCATCCACCACGAACTTGTTGGCCAGCCAGGACGGCACGCTACCACCCGGCTCGGTGTGCACCTGGTAAGTCACTTCCACCTGGTCGGCGCCTTTGGGTACGAACTTCCAGTAGCCCTCGACCTGGGCCACCCGCACGAAGCCTTTCTCTTCAGGGATGTAGGTGGGCACGCCCTCCAGTTTGCGGGTCAGGCTGCCGTCGGCCGCTTCGCTGGTAGTGATGTGCAATACCGAGTCACGGGCAGTGACTGGCCACGGGGTGTTGAACTGGGTGTAGGTCCAGCTTTGATCGCCCTCGTGCTTGAGCAGTTTCTGGGTCTTGCACTCGTGGATCCAGGAGCAGGCGCCCGCCACGTCTTCCTGCAGCGCGCGGAGCTTGGCGATGGAGGTCTTCATGGTGGTCACACCACGGTAGGCCTTGTATTTGGAGCCGGCCACTTCACTCAAGGAGACCTTGATGCCGTCTTCATCCTTGGCGGTTTGCCAGTCTTCGGCGTGGGCCGTTGCCGACAACAGCACGGTTAAACCACAGAGCACAGCCATTCGTTGCAGCGAACCCATTGTCTTATTCCTTATTGTTGAAGTTCCGTTCATTGAGAACACTCTATGCCGCGGTCACTTGTTCCCACCAGCCAATCAGGCGGATGGCTTCTTCGCGGCTTTCGCCACACACCTCGGGATCCGCCAGGAACGCCCCACACACCGCCGGCCGCTCCGGCAGGCCGAACAGCCCGCACAGGTGTTCGACAGAAAGATGCAGGCAACGTTCTCCCGCCGGTTTGCCCTGGGGCATTCCGGGAATCGGGGTGCTGATGGAAGGGGCGATGCAGCAGGCGCCACAACCTTCACGGCAGTTCATGAGGAAAAGCTCCTTGCGACAAGCAGAGTGTTGAATGACGCCCGCCAAGAGTAACCGCTAAAACAGCCGTTTAAAATTACTCAAAGAACGGATTTGACGCACAACCGTGCGTGACTGATCAGTCTCCGACAAAGTGTCGAGCCAACCCGTCACAGAAGAGGATGAAGAATTTACTGCTTGAACTCGAAATCCAGGGCCGCGCCTTCGATATCCCGACGTTCCTCGTTGCGCAGCTGCAATTGCATTTCATTGCTGAGCAAGCGGCCGTTGAGCTGGAACGGGCTGCTTTCCTTGGGCTTCTCGCCAAACATCTGCGGCAGCAGCGGCTCGCGCTTGGGTAGCGGCACACTGCCCACCGGCTGCAGGTGCTTGACCATTTCCGGCGGCAGGCTCAAGTCCACCTTGGCACTGGGCAACGGCGTCTTGATGTCCTGATAGGCCCATTTGGACTTGGGTTTGGCGGGCGCCTTCTTGGCCGCGGACTTGCTCTTGCTGGCACTGGCCGAAGGCTTGGCCTTGCTGGCCGGAGCCTTCTTGGCAGGGGCCGCCTTAGTGGCGTGGGCCGCCCCCGCAGCCGGCTTGTCCTGGGAGGAAGCCGCCTGGACAGGAGCCATGAAGGCGGTTCCCAACAGACAGACACTTAACCAGAGGGCAGGTAGAAAGGCTTTCATGAAAGACAGGTAGATCGACAAAAGGTCCTCTATGCTCGCTTGTTGCAGGCCCCATGACAAGCACAGGGCCACACTGATTAAAATCCGCCCGCCGCCTCCTGGCACAACTGGCTGGCAAGCATTCCCAAAGTCATCAGGGCCCGCTCGGCCTCGCGATTCCAGGGCGTACCGCAGTTGAGCCGCACACAGTGGTTGAACTGCTCGGTGTTGCTGAAGATCAGCCCCGGGGCGATGCTGATGCCCTGCTGCAAGGCTCGCACATGAAGCTCCTGGGTGTTGACCCGCCCCGGCAGGCTGACCCAGAGAATGAAGCCCCCGTTGGGCCGGGTGATCTGCGTGCCCTCAGGGAAGTACTGCTGCACCGCCAGCTGAAAGGCGCTGAGATTCTTCCGGTATTCCTGGCGGATGTACCGTAAATGCCGGTCATAACCGCCGTTTTCCAGGTAGGCCGCAACCCCCATCTGGGTCACGCTGCACGCAGAATGGGTGCTGAAGGTCTGCAGGCGCTGGATCTCCTGCTGGTACTTGCCGGCAATCATCCAGCCGATGCGCACGCCGGGAGACAGGGTCTTGGAGAAGCTCGAACAGTAGATCACCCGATCCAGGCGGTCATAGGCCTTGAGGGCCTTGGTACGCCCCACCTCGAACATCAACTCGCCATAGATATCGTCCTCGACCACCTGGATATCGAAATCCGATGCCAGGCGCAGCAACTGCTTCTGCCGCTCCTCGGGCATGGTGCCGCCCAGGGGATTGCTCAGGCGTGTGGTCAGCACCAGGGCCTTGATCGACCATTGGTTGGCCGCCAGTTGCAGGGCTTCCAGGCTCATGCCGGTGGACGGATCACTGGGAATCTCGATGACCTTGAGCCCCAGCAAGTCCGCCAGTTGCAGCAGGCCGTAGTAGGTCGGCGACTCCGCAGCAATCAGGTCCCCGGGCCGGGTCAGTACCCGCAATGACATCTGCAGGGCATCGACGCAGCCGTGGGTGATCACCACTTCCGACGGGTCGACCACCACCCCGGCATCGCGCATGCGAATGGCCACCTGACGCCGCAGTGGCTCGAAGCCCGGGCTGAACATGTAACTGAATGCCCGGGGGCTGTGGAACCGGGTGACCTTGGCCAACTGCTGGTGCAGCGCCCGCACTGGCAGATAGTCAACGCTGGGCACTGCGGCCCCCAACGGAAACACACCTTCGCGACGGGACTCCACCAGCACCTGCTGAATGATGCTGCTGCGGGTCACCAGCCCAGGGCGCTCGACCCGGGCGATATCCGGCGTGGGCGCGGTCAGCGCCGGCGTCTGGTGCACGTAGTAGCCCGACTGCGGGCGCGCGCGAATCAGCCCCTGGTCTTCGAGGTTGGCGTAGGCCTGGAGTACCGTGGCGTGGCTGACATTGAGCTGCGAGCTCATCTTGCGTACCGACGGTACGCGCTCCCCCGGCTGGTAGACACCACGGCGAATATCCTCAGCCAGTTGCTGAGCGATACGTTGATAGAGCAAGAGATTGGTCATGGCGCAGCACTCGATTTCACGGTGTTTTATTCTTGTGTGAAACAATACCGGCACAGTTTAGAAGTGTACTGGGACAGTTTCTACAATAGTCGAGGACACAGGGCAGTGAAAAGCATAACTGTAGGGTTTTTGTGAACCTCTTGGCAGGCATAAAAAAACCCGACGCGGGCAAGGCGTCGGGTTTTTCCGTGGCACTGGCGCAGCTTCAGCGAGAAGCGCCCAACTGGCCTTTTTCGTCGGAGAACACGATCTCTACCCGACGGTTCTGCGCCCTTCCCCGCTCGGAAGCATTGGCCTCCACCGGGTAGTCGTCGCCATAGCCTTCGACCTGGATGCGTTTTTCATCGATACCCAGGTCCACCAGCACATCCGCCACGGCTTGGGCGCGGTCCTTGGACAGCTGCAGATTGCTCTGGCGCTCGCCGGTGTTGTCGGTGTAACCCTCGATGCGCACCACGCGCTTGGGGTTCAACTGGAGGAACTGCACCACCTTGAGCACAGTGCGGTTCGCCGAGTTCTTCAGTTCCGCTTCGCCGGTATCGAACAGCACATCCCCCAGAGTCATCACCAGACCGCGATCGGTCTGGGTGGTGGCCAGGCTGATGATCTGTTCTTCCAGCCATTTGCCCTGCTGCTGCACGCTGAGCAACTTGGCTTCGCGCAGGGCCAGTTGCAGGCGCTGGCGCTCCAGCTCGAGCTTGGCCGCACGCTCGTTGTTGAGTGCCTGTTCGGTATGCTCACGGGCGATTTCGCTGTAGCGCCGACTCAGGTAGGCGTAATGCTCCACATCGCCACCGCTGCCCCAATAGGTGGAGAGGCGATCGGCACGTGCAAGGGACTCCCCGGCACGGATCACGTCCTTGGGCGCGATACGCAGCACGTTGGAGTCTTCCTTGACCTTCTGGAAGTCGTTACTGGCCTGCTGCAGGGCTTCTTCGCTGTGCTGGCCAGCGCAGCCATAGAGTCCGGCGCATGCCAGGAGCACTGCACTGCCGATGATCCGGGTAGACAGATTCATTGGGCATCTCCCAGTTGCTTGCGCAGGCGAGTGATGCGGGTATTGAGTGCATTCACCTGTTCCTGGCTCTTGCGGGTCAGGACCTTGGCTTCGGCCAGGCGCGCATCCAGTTCGGCCTGTTCTGCGCGCATCCGCGCTTTCTTGTAGGACTCATCCTGCATGTTGCCCTGTGCCCGGGAGAACTTGTCTTCGGCCAGTTTCAACTCGGGCATGTCCTCGGCAGAAGCCCCCACGGCCTTGGCCTGCTCCAGCGTCTGCGCGGTGAGGCGCATCTGCTCGATGGGCGCCGGATCGGTTGCACAACCCGCCAGGGCGAGAACAGCCATGGCGGCGAAAAGAGGTCGAATAGTCACACAAGATTCCTACTGTTTTGGGCTGCTGACGGGTTGCTGCAACTGGGCCTTCCAGCGCTCCAGATTGCGCTGCAGCAAGGTCTCCGTCAGACCGGACGCGGGCAATTCTGTCATCTTTTTGGCCAACTGTCCGCGCAACCATGGGTCATTGCAGGCGGAGTTATGGGACAGCGCAAGGAACAGCCCCGGTTTGTCGATGGGCTGGGGAAACGCCGCCAGATCCGCCGTCATGCCCAGGGTCTGGGCCATGGCCATGCCTGCGTAGCGAGGCGCCAGCACATAGTCCACCTCCCCCAGGAGCAAGGTCTGGAAGACCTGGGTCAGATTCGGCAGGCGCTTGAGTTGCAGATGCTCCTTGGCCATGGCGACAAAGGGCTGAGTCAGCCGGGCCTTTTCCGACACGGCGCCGGGATGGCCTGCCAGGTCTCCCGGCTGGGTGTAGCTGAGGGTCGAATCCTTGCGGGTCCAGACCAGATAGTCGTTCTGCACCAGCGCCGGGTGGATGTAGTCCAGCGATTCCAGCTCATTGAAGGTCAGCGGTGCATCGGCGAGCAGGTCCATGCGCCCGGTGCGTACCTCGTCCAGCGCCTCGGAGCGCTTGCCGGCATACAGCACCTCGACCTTCAGCCCCAGCTCCCCGGCCACCTGCTGCAGCAGGTCGGCGCTGGCACCCATCAGGTGCTTGGGGTCCTGAGGGTCACGCCACAGGTAAGGCGGTGCATCGGGGCTGCCAGTGACCACCAGACGCTCGCACTTGCCCGCCGCCATCGACAACGATGGCAACAACGTCAGGCCCAACAGCACTGGCCAGCCACTCATGCGGCGCAGATCCATGGCGAAACCCTCCCCCGACAAAAAACACACATAAAAAAACCCGGCCAAAAGGCCGGGCTCTTTATAAGTGAAGACGCCGGATTAGACCAGCTTCTCCAACTCAGGTACGGCTTCGAACAAGTCCGCTACCAGGCCGTAGTCGGCTACCTGGAAGATTGGCGCTTCTTCGTCCTTGTTGATCGCGACGATCACTTTGGAGTCCTTCATGCCCGCCAGGTGCTGGATCGCGCCGGAGATACCGACGGCGATGTACAGCTGTGGCGCAACGATCTTGCCGGTCTGGCCGACCTGCATGTCGTTGGGCACAAAACCTGCGTCCACCGCAGCGCGGGACGCGCCGACAGCAGCGCCCAGCTTGTCGGCCAGGGCATACAGGTGCTTGAAGTTGTCGCCGTTCTGCATGCCGCGGCCGCCGGAAACGACGATCTTGGCTGCGGTCAGTTCAGGGCGATCGGACTTGGCCAGCTCTTCGCCAACGAAGCTCGACTTGCCGGCATCGTGAGCGGCGCCGACGGTTTCGACTGCAGCCGAACCACCTTCAGCGGCAACGGCGTCGAAGCCGGTGGCACGCACGGTGATGACTTTTACGGCAGCCGAGGACTGCACGGTAGCGATGGCGTTACCGGCATAGATCGGACGCTTGAAGGTATCAGCGCTTTCTACCGAGATGATTTCGGAGATCTGGTCTACGTCCAGCTGAGCGGCAACCCGCGGCAGGATGTTTTTGCCGTTGGAAGTAGCGGCTGCCAGGATGTGGCTGTAGCCAGCGCCCAGTTCGGCCACCAGCGGCGCAACGTTTTCCGGCAGTTGGTGAGCGTAGGCGGCGTTGTCGGCCACCAGCACTTTGGCCACGCCAGCGATCTTGGCCGCGGCTTCAGCCACGGCGCCAACGCCCTGGCCGGCTACCAGTACATGCACGTCACCACCGATTTTGGCGGCGGCGGCAACGGTGTTCAGGGTGGCCGGAGCCAGCGCCTTGTTATCGTGTTCGGCGATTACCAAGATAGTCATGATCAGATTACCTTCGCTTCGTTTTTCAGTTTCTCGACCAGTTCAGCCACCGACTTGACCTTGATGCCCGCGCTGCGTGCAGCCGGCGCTTCGACTTTCAGGGTCTTGTTGGTGGAGGCGGTGGAAACGCCCAAAGCATCAGGAGTCAGCGTTTCAAGCGGCTTCTTCTTGGCTTTCATGATGTTTGGCAGAGACGCGTAGCGCGGCTCGTTCAAACGCAGGTCGGTGGTGACGATGGCTGGCAGGTTCAGCGCAACGGTCTGCAGGCCGCCGTCGATTTCACGGGTGACGTTGACCTTGTCGCCGGACACTTCGACCTTGGAGGCGAAGGTGCCTTGAGCGTAGCCGCTCAGGGCTGCCAGCATCTGGCCGGTCTGGTTGTTGTCGCTATCGATGGCCTGTTTGCCGAGGATCACCAGCTGTGGCTGTTCCTTGTCGACCACGGCCTTGAGCAGCTTGGCCACGGCCAGGGAGTTCAACTCTTCAGCGGACTCGACGAGGATCGCGCGATCGGCACCCAGTGCCAGGGCGGTACGCAGTTGCTCTTGAGCAGTAGCAGGACCGATGGAGACGACGACGATTTCAGTCGCTACACCTTTCTCTTTCAGGCGTACGGCTTCTTCCACTGCGATTTCGCAGAAAGGGTTCATCGACATCTTGACGTTGGCGAGGTCGACGCCGGAGTTGTCCGCTTTGACGCGAACCTTGACGTTATAGTCGACCACTCGTTTGACAGCTACAAGAACCTTCATGGATTCCTCGTTACTCTCCGGTGAAAAGAAAGTCGCCTAGGCGAGAACCTGGCGGTTGATGCTCATCGGCACAAGGGCACCTCCAAAAACGCTGGCGCACAAAAAGGTTGACCTTGCTCACGGGGTGATGACCGTTCGTCAGTGGTGACCGACGAGTCATTCATTATCGCGGCGTGTAGACTGCGCACTTTCAAGCTGCGCGCGCGTCACCTTTACTGCCTTTGCCCTGTCTTTAGAGGTGCTCTTGAAACCAACAGTCAGCCTACGGCGAGCGCAAAACCGACCGTATCTTGACCGGAACGCCTTTTCCGGTCAATACGGCAAAATAGCCGTTTATAAGCCGCGCTTCTTTGATTTATCTGGGCTGCGGCAAATTCAAACAAACGTTTGTATTGGACGCTGAGAGTGGTGTAGATATAATGCGCCGCCCAGAGAGAAAGGTCGGCCGTCCTCCCCTTCTCCCCCCCATGCGCGATGGGAGAAAGCGGGGATGCAACGCCAAACCTCCAATTAGAAAAAACCGTTGAGCCTTGAGTAGGAGATAGCCTAGTGGAACGCGAATACATGGAATTCGACGTGGTCATCGTCGGTGCCGGCCCCGCAGGCTTGTCCGCCGCTTGCCGCCTTAAGCAGAAGGCCGCTGAAGCCGGGAAGGAAATCAGCGTCTGCGTGGTTGAAAAAGGCTCCGAAGTCGGTGCTCACATCCTTTCCGGTGCCGTGTTCGAACCACGGGCCCTGAATGAATTGTTCCCGGACTGGAAGGAACTGGGCGCCCCGCTCAATACCCCGGTCACCCGCGACGACATCTATGTCCTGCGCAGCGGCGAAACCTCCACCAAGGTTCCAGACTTCTTTGTGCCCAAGACCATGCACAACGAAGGCAACTACATCATTTCCCTGGGCAATCTGTGCCGCTGGCTGGCCCAGCAGGCCGAGAACCTGGGCGTGGAAATCTACCCGGGCTTTGCCGCCCAGGAAGCCCTGATCGACGAAAACGGCGTAGTCCGCGGGATTCTTACCGGCGACATGGGTGTCGACCGTGAAGGCCAGCCGAAAGAGGGCATGTACACCCCCGGCATGGAACTGCGCGGCAAATACACCCTGTTCGCCGAAGGCTGCCGTGGCCATATCGGCAAGCAACTGATCAAGCAGTTCAACCTGGACAGCGACGCCGACGCCCAGCACTACGGCATCGGCCTCAAGGAAATCTGGGAAATCGACCCGGCCAAGCACCAGCCTGGCCTGGTGGTGCACACCGCCGGCTGGCCGCTGGATATCATGAGCAACGAGAACACTGGCGGCTCCTTCCTCTATCACCTGGAAAACAACCAGGTAGTAGTGGGCCTGATCGTCGACCTGTCCTACGCCAACACTTACCTGTCGCCGTTCGACGAGTTCCAGCGCCTCAAGCATCACCCGGTGCTCAAGCAGTACCTGGAAGGCGGCAAGCGCGTCAGCTACGGCGCTCGCGCCATCTGCAAGGGCGGCCTGAACTCGCTGCCGAAGATGGTGTTCAAGGGTGGCGCGCTGATCGGCTGCGACCTGGGCACCCTGAACTTCGCCAAGATCAAGGGCAGCCACACCGCCATGAAGTCCGGCATGCTGGCCGCCGATGCGGTAGCCGACTCGCTGTTCGCCGGCTCCGAAGGAGCCGACGAACTCAAGAGCTACGTCGATTCGTTCAAGGCCAGCTGGCTGTATGAAGAGCTGTTCGCCAGCCGCAACTTCGGCCCGGCCATGCACAAGTTCGGCCCGATCATCGGCGCGGGCTTCAACTGGATGGACCAGAATATCTTCGGCGGCAAACTGCCGTTCACCCTGCACGACACCAAGCCGGACTACGCCTGCCTGAAGCTGGCCAAGGACTGCGTGAAGATCGACTATCCGAAACCCGACGGCAAACTCAGCTTCGACAAGTTGAGCTCGGTGTTCATCTCCGGCACCAACCATGAAGAAGAACAGCCTTGCCACCTGAAGCTGACCGACCCGAGCATCCCGCTGAGCCGCAACCTGCCGCTGTACGACGAACCTGCCCAGCGTTACTGCCCGGCCGGCGTGTATGAGGTGATCACCCAGGAAGATGGCGAGAAGCGCTTCCAGATCAACGCGCAGAACTGCGTGCACTGCAAGACTTGCGACATCAAGGACCCGGCCCAGAACATTACCTGGGTCACTCCGGAAGGCGCCGGCGGCCCGACTTACCCGAACATGTAAGCCGGTGCGATAAAAGAAGGCCCCCTTTATGGGGGCCTTTTTCATGCCAGGGATTCTCTGGCACAGCACCCTGCAGGAGCCGGCTTGCCGGCGAAGAGCTCCCCAAGCCTTGCTCCGGCCCAAGGGCGCATTCGCTGGCAAGCCAGCTCCTACAAGGGGGGCGATGTTTTCAGGCGGCGCGTTCTTCGCCCGGGTTGCGTTCGAAGTAGCGCTTGTACTCGCGGCTGAACTGCGAAGTGCTCTGGTAGCCCACACGATGCGCCACCTGGGCCACGCCCAGCCCCTCTCCCAGCAGCAACTGCTGGGCCTTGAGCAGGCGCAGGCGCTTGAGGTACTGCACCGGCGACAGCAGGGTGCTGCGCTTGAAATGCTCGTGGAAGGTCGAGGTGCTCATGTTGGCGCAGCGGGCCAGGGTCTCGACGTTCAACGGCTCGGTGTAGTGCTCGTGCAGGTGATTGAGCGAAGCCGCAACCCGGGCGAACTGCCCCTGCTGCTCCACCAGCGCCCGCAGCGCATCGGCCTGGGGCCCGCGCAAAGCGGCAAAGAGCAACTCACGCACCCGTGAAGGGCCCATGACCTTGCACTCCAGAGGATCGTGCAGGCAGCGCAACAAGCGTTCCACGCAACCACGCATGGCGTCGTCGAGCACAGCCGAGGTCATCGACTCCAGGGTCTGCGCCGAAGCCGCCCGGCCTTCGGTGACGCCCATGGCCAGCACCAGCTCGCTCAATACCGCCCGGTCGATGGCGATGGAAACCCCCAGCAGCGGCGCATCGGGCAAGGCGAAGGTTTCGCACTCGAAGGGCACCGACAGGGCCTGGATCAGGTAATGCCCGGCACCGTATTCCAGGGTTCGCGTGCCCAGGTAGGCCAGCTTGCTACCCTGGGCAATGATCATCAGGCTCGGCTCATAGATCTGTGGGCCCCGCGCCACGTCGCAACTGGCCCGCAGCACCTGGACCCCGGGCAAGGCGGTGGCAACGAAACCGTCACGGCTGGCAAGGGGCTGGATCAGCGAGACCAGGGTGGCGTTGGCGTCCAGATGGCGGGTCAGCAGCATGGGGAAAACTTCACGGAAAAAGGGACGAAAACATCATCGCAGGTCTGTACGCCAATGCCGCGTGAAAACCGCCAATGCCGGAGGAATAGGCATGACATGCCGAGGAATCGCCATGGTTGGCCCAGGGCCCGACGCCGAGAATGCCACGCCTCAATTGTCAATGCTTTTGCGAGGTCCACCATGTACACCGCCATCGGTTATGCCGCCCAATCGGCCACCACTCCCCTCGCCCCCATGAGCTTCGAGCGCCGCAGTCCGCGTGCGGACGACGTCGCCATCGAGATCCTCTACTGCGGCGTCTGCCACTCCGACATCCATCAGGCCCGCAACGAATGGGGCATCGCCGTGTACCCGCTGATGCCGGGCCACGAGATCGTCGGCAAGGTCACAGCCGTCGGCGCCAACGTCAGCAAGCACAAGGTCGGCGACCTGGTGGGCGTCGGTTGCATGGTGGATTCCTGCCGCCACTGCGAGGCCTGCGCCGCCGACCTGGAGCAATACTGCCTGCAAGGCCCGACCATGACCTACGCCACCCCGGACCGGGTCGATGGCAGCAACACCATGGGCGGCTACTCCGACAGCATCGTGGTCAGCGAGCACTTTGTGGTGCGCATTCCGGAGAAACTCGACTTGGCCAGCGCCGCGCCAATCCTCTGCGCCGGCATTACCACCTACTCGCCACTCAAGCATTACGGGGTCAAGCCCGGTGACAAGGTAGGGATTCTCGGCATGGGCGGCCTGGGCCACATGGGCATCAAGTTCGCCAAGGCCCTGGGCGCCGAAGTGACCCTGTTCACCCGCTCCGCGAGCAAGGCCGAAGAAGCCCGCCGCCAGGGTGCCGACCATGTGATCGTATCCACCGACGCGGCGCAGATGCAGTCGGTGGCCGGGCACTTCGACTTTCTCCTGGACACCATCCCGGTGCCCCACGACCTCAACCCCTACCTCGACACCCTGCGCTTCGATGGCGTGCATATCCTGGTGGGCCTGATCGAACCGGTGGACCCGGCGCTGCACGCCGGCAAGCTGGTGATGAGCCGCCGGGTGCTGGCCGGCTCGCTGATCGGCGGCATTGCCGAGACCCAGGAAGTGCTGGACTTCTGCGCCGAGCACGGCATCACCTGCGATATCGAAATGCTCGACATCCGCCAGATCAATCAAGCCTACGAGCGCATGATCAAGGGTGATGTGAAGTACCGCTTCGTGATCGACATGGCGACCTTGAAAGGCTGATTCTCGACACCGTCAAAGCATGGCTTGTCGCCGGGGGCGCCGATGGCGTGCGCCTTCGCCGGCACGCCGGCTCCTCCACGAGCCAGCGGAGGTCAGCCGCGAGCAAAGGCGCGCAGCACTTCGCCATCCATGCGGTACTTGACCCATTCCTCCTGAGGCTGGGCGCCCAGGGACTTGTAGAACTGGATCGCCGGCTCGTTCCACTCCAGCACGCTCCATTCGAAGCGCCCGCAATCATTGTCACAGGCGATCTGCGCCAGATGCCGCAGCAGTTGCTTGCCCGCCCCGCCGCCCCGTTGTTCCGGAGTGATGTAAAGGTCCTCCAGGTACAGGCAGTTGCTGCCCAGCCAAGTGGAATAACTGAAGAAGAACACCGCAAAGCCGATCGGCACGCCTTCGCGCAGGCAGATCAGGCCATGGGCCGTGGCCCCCTCGCTGAACAGGCTGCGTTCGATATCGGCGACGCCGGCGATCACTTCATGGCGGGCCCGCTCGTAATCGGCAAGTTCGGTGATGAACGCAAGAATCTGCGGGGCATCGCTGGGCAGTGCAGGACGGATTTCTACGGTCATCGACGGCTCTCTTGTTGGAATCAGGCGGCCATATTAGAACGGCAGCAGAAATACATGCACGACCATTTATGCCAAGCCCCCCGGCCCAGCTCCTTGCGCACGGCACTTACTCCGCTGCCGACTAACCCTGAGGCCTGCAGGAACACAACAAACACCAGGAGGCGCCATGTTAGAAAGCCCGACATGACTTCAAGCATAAAGAGGCACTTTCATGTCGGCGTGCACCCCGCAGCAGTCCCGGGTCTCGGCCCCGTTATTCGGCCTGTTCTGCCTGGGCAGCTACCTGCTGTCGCTGTCCTACGGCTCGACCTTTCTCCTGTCGCTGCTGATCGGCAGCCGTGGCGGCAATGAACACGATGCCGGCACGGTGATTTCCACAGCCATGCTCAGCACCTTTGTTGCGGTGATCGGCTCCGGGCACCTCTCGGACCGCCTCGGCGCCGCGCGCTCGGTGGCAGTGTTCGGCTGCCTACTGGCGGTGGCCAGCCTGGGCTTTGCCCTGACCCCGGGGGTCGGCCCCGGCCTGCTGTTCTTCGGCCTGACCCTGGGCCTGGGCTGGGGGGTGTTCTATACCCTGGGGCCGATCATCGTGGCGATGCTGGTGGAGCCTGCGCAACGGGCCCGCTACTTCGCATTGCTGTCGGGCAGCATGATGACCGGCATCGGCTCCGGCCCCTTGCTGGGGCGCCTGGCCAGTGCCCTGGGCTACCCACTGACCAGCGCCTTTCTGATCGCCGCCGGTGCCAGCCTGCTGGGTGTGCTGATCTTCTGGCGGCTGGGCGGCCGGCTGCGCCAGCAGGCCAACCACCTGGGCACCGCGGCGGCTAGCATCACCTGGGCTGGCACCGCGCAGGTGCTGTCCTCCCGCGCCGTCTGGCCGATTCTCATGGTGGGCCTGGGAGGTTGCGTATTCGGCGGCCTGTCGAGCTTCCAGACCAGCTACGGCCCCTCCCGCGGCGTCGACTACTCGCTGTTCTTCCTCGGCTTCATGAGCGCCGCCATCGCCAGCCGCCTGCTGATCGCCGGGATCGTGGTCAAGCGCGATCCCTATCGTGCTGCCTGCCTCCTCTCGGGGCTGATGCTGGTGTCGATCCTGCTCTTTTTATTTGCTGTCGACAGCAGCGCCAGCTACCTGCTGGCTGCCGTGACCCTGGGGGTGGGCTATGGCCTGACCTACTCGGTGATCAATGGCCTGGCGGCCAACGAAGCACCAGCCGGCTGCACCTCCCAGGCGTTGCTGCTGTTCAGCCTGTCGTACTTCATCGGAGTCTTCGGTTTTCCCTGGCTGGCCGGGCGGATCATCGTCGAAGCCGGCATCCAGGCGCTGCTGTTCACGGTGCTCGGCGTGGCGTTGCTGAACTGGCTGATCAGCCTTGGCCGCCTGGGCTGGCGGCGCCTGGGCCACTGGCGTATGGCAGCCGGTGCATAACACCGTTCGTCGATCATCAGGCACCAACCGGCCCCGGCAGCGGACCAATATCAGGTAACGACTCTAACGAATGGAGGCGACACCATGATCAAGGTCCAACTCTGCGCCCTGGCCCTGGCCGGACTGCTGTCCACTGCTGCCCTGGCCGGCGCCACCGGCCCGACCAACCCGGTTGAAGGCCCGAAATCCCCGGCCACCCAGGGCACGCCGAAGATCAACATCAACCCACCGGCCATGGACGAAGGCTCATTGCCACCGGCGACCGGGACCGACCCGCGCATTCAGGGCAACGACAACGGCCGCCAGGGCGGTGTCGGCACCATGGACTCCAGCACACCCGACAGTGGCAAGACCGGTACCGGCTCGAAAACCACCACCGGCGGCTCAGGTTCTGAAGGCAGCAGCCAGTAACCGCCGGTTCAATCCAGCAGGCCCTGTGCGCCAGGGCCTTGAGGAGAGATGTCATGACTCGAGGAAGCAAAGCCAAATACACCCTGGCCCAGCGCCGCAAGGCCGCGGCCATCGAAGCCAGCTACGAAGAACGCGGGCTCTCGCCGGAGCAGGCCGAAGCACGGGCCTGGGCCACGGTGAACAAGCAGTCCGGCGGCGGTGAACGGGCGGGCGGCTCCGGTCGGGACAAAAGCCCGGCAGACAAGGCCCGGGCCCGCAGCGAGTCGGCCCGACGCGCGGTGGCTACGCGCCACGGGCATGCCCGCAACAGCGCGGCGTCCCTGGGCACCCAGAGCAAGGTCAGCCTGATGCGCGAAGCTCGGGCGAAGAAGATTCCGGGACGCTCGCGCATGCGCAAGCAGGAGCTGATCGAAGCCTTGAGCAAGGCCGGCTGACCGGCGGCCAGTTGCTCGCCGCTGACTCAGCCGCGCGCCAGCAAGGCATCCACTTCGGCACTGCCCGGAGCGGTGGCCGGGCCACGCCGGGTGACGGCAATCGCCGCCGCGGCGTTGGCCCTACGAGCCGCCATCAGCGGCTCAAGGCCCGCTGCGAGCCCGGCGACCAAGACCCCGGCGTGGGCATCACCGGCACCGTTGCTGTCCACCGCCTCCACCTTGAACCCCGGCACCTGCACCGCCTGCCCCTGGCGGCTGACCCAACAGCCGCGGGGGCCATCACGCAGCACCAGCAACGCCGCAGGTGACAACCAGCTTTCGAGCTGCGCCAGCGCCTGGGCAATCTGCGAAGTACCGGTCAATTGCAATGCCTCGGCGCGGTTGCTGCTCCAGATGTCGATCCGCGGCAACAGCGCCGCCATCAAGGGTGAATCTGCCGAACCGGCCAACGGCCCCGGGTCGAACATCAATGGGATCGAACGAGGCAGCGCCAGCAACCAGTCCAACAGGGCCCGTGCCTTGCACTCCTGCAACAGGCTGTAGCCGCTGACATAGAGGTAATCCCCCGCCTCCACCCGGACCCGGGCCAGATCCTCGGCCGACAATTCGCCCTCGGCGCCGATATGGGAAATGAAGGTGCGTTCAGCAGAGGCTTCGGTCAGGGCCACGCACAGACCGGTATCAGCCCCCCTGCCGGGCTCCAGGCTCATCTGTATGCCTTCGCCCTGCATCGCCGCCCGCGCCAGGTCGCCAAAGCGCCCCTGCCCGTGGCGCCCGAGGTAGACCACCGGCAACCCGTTGCGCGCCGCGGCGGCCATCACGTTGAAGCCGCCACCGGCCTCGAAGCCCGCAGATTGCGCGAGCACATCGCCTCCGGAGGCCGGCAGGCGCTCTACCGCCATCACCAGGTCGACTATCACCTGGCCGGTGTGCAGCAACCTAGGCATTGGCGTTCTCGACAAAGGCCGCGCGCCGGTCCCGGGCACCGCCCAGTAGAGCGTAACCGCCGCCGGCCACCAGGAAGGTAACGATCCAGCCCAGGCCGTTATGCCCCAGCCAGGAATCGGCCAGGGGCCCGGTGAACCAGACGTCTTCGGCAGTGGTGCCGATGGTGGTGAAACAGAAGCCCAGCACAATCGCCAGCACCCAGGCGCCAAACGCTCGCCATTCGATGCCGCCCGGTACCAGTAGGCGCTGCTCGGGCCGACGTTGAGCAGATCATCGGCGCTGTAGTGATGACGATGGATCAGGTCCACCACGAAGATCCCCACCCAGGCGGTGATCGGCACCGCCAGCAGGGAGATGAAGCTGATGAAAGGGCCATAGAAGCTGTCGGCAATCAGCATGAAATAGATCGAGCCGAGGAAGATCGCCACGATATCCACCAGCACCGCATAGACCCGCTTGACCTTGAGGCCCAGGGTCAGCGCGGTGAGGCCGGCGGAATACACAGAGAGGTTGTTGGACAGCAGCAGGCCGCCAAAGGCCGCGACCAGGTAGGGCACCGCCATCCAGGTCGGCAGCATGTCGCGGATCGCGATGATCGGGTCCACTGCCGAGGCCAGGTGATCGTTGCCCACCGACAGCAACCCGCCCAGGGTAATCAGCAACACCAGCGGAATGCCGGCGCCAAACGCCGCCGAAGCCACCAGGCGCCCGGCCGTTACCGAACGGTGCTGATAACGCGACATATCGGCCCCGGAACTGGCCCAGCCAATCCCGGTCCCGGCGGCCATGGTGCCGACGCCGATGATCATCGCGCTCATGGGGGCCGGCGCGGCATTGAAGACCGCCGCCCAGTCGATGGTGGCGCAGAGGAAACCGCCCACCAGCACGTTCAGGGCACCAAAGCCGTAGGTGGCCCACTTCTGGATGACCAGCAAGGTAGCGTGGCCCAGGCCGGAGACGCTCAGGGTCATCAGCACGAAGATGCCGATGAACAGCAGGGTCAGCAGCGGCGCATCCTTGGCCGAGGCCGGGGTCTGGAACAGGATCGAGCTCAGGGACAGCAGGACAAAGGCCGCTGTGGTGGTATTGACCGTCTCCCAGCCAACCCGTGAAAGCATCGACACCAGGGTCGGGCCGATATTGCCCCGCACCCCGAAGATTGCCCGGGACAGGGTCAGGCTCGGCGCCCGCCCGCGCCGGCCGGCTACCGAGATCAAGCCGACCACGGCGAACGACCCCACCGACCCCAGGATGGCCACCAGCAGCACCTGCCAGATCGACAAACCGCGAAACGCCACCAGAGTCGCCCCCAGGGGCAGGCCGAGAATACTGATGTTGGCCGCGAACCAGACCCAGAACAGCTGCAGCGGGTGCCCGTCGCACTCTGCCTCGGGAACCGGCTCGATACCGCGGGTTTCCAGTTGCCCGGCGCCTGATCCGGCCGTGGATGAACTCATGATAAAACTCCTGTTGCCGTTGTTAGGGGTATTGGGCAATTTCGGAAGTCACAGAACATCCCGGCATTCCTGGCCGTGTCATAGCTTTCCATAGCGATCGGCAACATGGCCGCACACCGCGGCCTGTACCTTAAAGGCGGCTCAACGCAGCGCCAGCAGCTGTTCCACCAGAGGCTGCAGGTCCAGCTCATTGACCTTTCGCACCTGCCCGATCAGTTCGCCAGGCCAGATCTCCATCCCCAGGCAAGCGCCGAGCATGGCACCGAGAATCGCCGCGATAGTATCGGTGTCGCCCCCAAGGCCCGCGGCCATGCACAGTGCCTCGAAGGCCGGCAATTGCCCCAGGGCCACTTGTCGGGCCAGGGCGAAACTCACCACCACCGACTCCTGGGAAGCCACCGAGGTGCCGATCAGCTCGTAGAGCATCCGCGCAAAGCCTTCCCGGTCGCCGTCGACACGCAGGGTGCCGGTCCAGTCCAAGCGAGCACCGATGGTGGCACCCGCTACCCAGTGCCCCTGGGCCTGGGCCTGCCAGGCGACCTGCACACCAAGTGCCAAGGCTTCGGCCAGAGGCTGGCCGTTGATTCCGGCGGACACCACCGCCGCCACCGCCGCCGCGCTGGCAATGCCCAGGCTGGTGTTGTGCGTCACCTGGCAGGCCTCGACCACCGCCTGCAGAAAGGTCTCGGGCCGAGCCACATCGGCGGCGATGCCCACCGGCGTGATGCGCATGGCGGCGCCATTGGTGGTGCCATAGCGGCCCGCCTCCTCCACGGACTCCCCGGCGAGGATCATTTCAATGGCGCGTTTGGTGGAAGGTCCCAGCAGATCCTGGGAACCCTTGGCCTGCATCTGCGCCTCCCACTCGATCAGGCTCTGGGCCAGGGCCGCCGGAGCGATCCGGCCTTGCCCCCGGACCAACAGGCGAGCCACCAGGATCGCCTGCTCAGTATCGTCGGTAATGGAGCCCCGGGGCATGTTCGCGGCAATCGGCTGGTCCGGGCCGGCGTCCTCCAGGGTGCGGATGACGCCGAAGCGCTGCTGGATCTGTTCCCGACTCAAGGATTGGGTCGGCATGCCCAGCGCATCGCCCAGGGCTAGCCCGTAGAAGGCGCCCAGGGCGCGCTGCAATGCATTCACCGCGGCTCTCCGAACTGCAGGTGCATGCGAAAATGCTGCGGGTCCAGCAGGCTTTCGACCTGCTCCATAAAGCGCCCCTGGCGGTCGTAGGTGGTACGCAGGGCCTTGAGGAAGACTTCGCCCGGAGCACGTCCGAGCAATTGGGCATCTTCAGCATTCAAGGGCTCGGCGCCGATCCACTGATCGCCGCGCTCACCGATATAGCCGTAGGCGGCCAGGGTAATGGTCAGGGAATCATCGATCAGGCCGACCCGAGGCAGGCCTTCCAGCTCGCCGGAAGCCGGGATCAGAGAGCGCTCCAGGGACAGCACCCGGCCATCGGTGCTGCGGCGCCGGCGATCGAGGGCGATGAACTGGTCGGTGCCCAGGCGATGCTTGAGGTCCGGGCGCTGGATCGCTTCCAGGCGCAGCACCTCGGTGTTGACCAGCGCACCGCTGTCGGCCAGGGCCTGGGCCCAGCCATGATGCTGATCCAGGGCAACACCGTCGAAGGTGACGATGGAGCCTACGCCGCTTTGCGTGGCGATGTAGTTGCGTCGCTTGAGCTCGGCCAGGGCCTCGCGCAAGGTGCCGCGGCTGACACCGAATTCTTCGGCCAACTGATGCTCGCCCGGCAGCTGAAAGCCGTCCTCCAACAGACCGCTTTCAATACGCCGGATCAACTCGTCGACCACCCTTGTTTTCTTATCGAATCGGACACGTTTGATCATGTCCGGCTTGATACATGAAAGGCCCGAGCCAGAGCAAGAAATATCTTCTTACAGCCGTCTGAAACGCCCGTCAGGGTTCAAGACCAATGGGAAAGAACACCCCGCAACTCCACACCCCCAGCCAATTCTGGCCGTCGATCTGGCGGGTCTGCGCCAGCTCCACCAGTTGGTAGAAGACGTTGCGATGGATCAGCGCTTCAAGATTGTGTCGAACCAGGATGTAAGGCGCCGGTTCCTGGGTCAGGGTGTCGATCACCACCCGCAGCGGGTGCTCGTCATTGGCGAGCACCTGCTCCTCGACGTTGGTAGAAAAGCGCAGCACCTGAGCCTCGCCCTGCCCTTCGACCTCCAGGGTCACGGCGACGAAGGGTGCATCGTCGACCTTGATGCCGACCTTCTCCACCGGAGTGATGAGGAAATAGTCATCGCCATCGCGGCGAATGATGGTGGAGAACAGCTTGACCATGGGTTTGCGGCCGATCGGCGTACCCAGGTAATACCAGGTGCCGTCGCGGGCGATGCGCATGTCGATATCGCCGCAGAAGTCGGGGTTCCACAGGTGGACCGGCGGCAGGCCTTTTTCAGCCTTGGGAATCTGCGCCAACAGGTCGTTGGCCTTGCCTGGACCACTCATACCGCTCTCCTCCCTCAATCAATCAGTCGCTCAGGCCCAGCAGGCCGCGCGCGTATTGCTGCAACGGCGGACCAAGCAGATCCTGTGGCTTGTTGTCGTGGAACGTCAGTAAACCGCCACGGCTGCGAATCCGCGCGGAATCGATCAGGTACTGGGTACTGGTTTCGATCAACATGATCTGGATGGTACTGGTATCCACCCCTAGGCGGTCCACGGCTTCCTGATCCAGCCACTCGTCAGAGTTACCGATACGGTCATCGGCCTTGGCGAAACGGGCGTAGAGCAGATAGTGCGCCCCCGCTTCCCGGGCTTCGGCCATGGCTTCATTCAGGCCCTCGGGCGCCTTGGCCCGACGCACCATGGGGAAATACTCGACAAAGCCGTTGAAGGCTTCCTCGGCTACCACGTTGGGCCGCGGATAAGCGCCACCCGGCGGTACGAAATGCCCCTGGGCAATGAAAATGAACGAATCCGGCTGAATGCGGAACGAGCTGGTGCGGCGTGTATCACTGTGATCGAGCACCCCCGCATCACTCAGGTGATAGCGCACCCCTTCGCCCATATCACTGACATTCATGCAGCCGCCGAGTGCCAAAAAGGCCAGCAGCAAAACCAGGCTACGCATCCTACCCTCCAAAATCCGGTGACGGAAAACCGGCGAATGGCCACGGGATGCAGCTTCCGCGCCAGCTCCGCCAAGGAAGGGAATTCGTCGGCAAAGCACCTCAGCCGCCAATGATCTTCATCACCGTGGCTCCACCGGAAAAGGCCAGCTCCTGCTTGTCCCCCAAGGCCTTGACCAGCAGCCGCTGCAAGGCCGGCAGAGCCTGATGGCGCGGCTTGTCCAGCAGGTCGCCGACATAGTGACGATTGCTCGAAGAAAGGCAGCCGTGCAGCCAGCCCGTGGAGGACAGCCGCAAACGCGAGCAGGTGCGGCAGAACGGCACGCTTTCGTTGGCGATCACGCCGAAATGACCGTGCCCGGGAATGGCGTAGCGCACCGCGGTAGCATCCACCGGCGCATCGGCCTGAAGGTATTCGTAGCGCTGGCCGATCAGGTCCAGCAACTGTTGCAGGCTGACAAACTGCTGCAGGAAAGCGTTGCCATCATTGGCCAGGTGGCCCATGCGCATCAGCTCGATGAAACGCAGCTCGTAACCCCGTTCCAGGCAGTAATCCAGCAACGGCATCACCTGATCCAGGTTCTGCCCGCGCAACGGCACCATGTTGACCTTGATCTTCAAACCGGCACTGCGGGCTTGCTGCATGCCATCGAGCACCGTGGCCAGGTCGCCGCCACGGGCAATGCTGCGAAAGGCCGTCGCATCCAGGGTATCGAGGGAAACGTTGATCCGGCGGATACCGGCCTCCACCAGCAACGGCAGCTTGCGCGCAAGCAATTGGCCATTGGTGGTCAGGCTGATGTCGTCCAGCCCCATGCGCCCCACCGCGCCCATGAAGGCTTCCAGCTTGGGACTGACCAGGGGTTCGCCACCGGTGATGCGCAAGCGCTCGATGCCCGCCGCTTCCATCAGGTACGCCACGCCGCGAGCCATTGCCTCGGCCGACAACTCATCCTGGGCAGCCACCAGCCGCTTGCCGTTGGGCACGCAGTAGGTACAGGCGTAGTTGCAGGCAGACGTCAGACTGATCCGCAAGTTGCGAAAGCGCCTGCCTTGACGATCAACGATCATGGATGACTCCGGCGTAGGAAGGGAGAACCGGGCAAAACCTGACCCAAAAATCAGGTTTTGGCAAGTCCCATGCCTGAGTATATTCCTCGGACACTGCGCCATACAGTTTGTCGATGGCGCAATACAGCGGCTGAATGCCTTAGCTGTTCGAGGTGTCGGGGTCGCGCTTGCGCTTGTTGCCCATGCGCACACCGATGTCCATCAGGAACTGGAAGAAGCCTTCCTGATCTTCCAGCACATTGCTCCAGAACGGCGAGTGGTACAGCGCAACCGCACCATGCACCAGCGCCCACGAGGCACAGTAGTGGAAGTATGGCGGCACGTCTTCAAGCTTGCCTTCACTGATGCGACCCTTGATCAGCAGGGTCAGGCGCTCGAAGTTGGACGCGCGGATCTTGTGCAGTTCCTCGACCATCTCCGGCACCTGGTTGCCCTTGACCACCTTCTCTTCCAGGCGGTCGAACAACCGATAGCGCTGCGGGTCACGCATGCGGAATTCGAAGTAGGCCCGGGACAGGGCTTCCTTGTCCTTGTCGACGTCGGCCGAGTGCAGCAGCTCGTTCAGGTCGCGCTCGTAGTCGAGCATCAGGCGCAGGTAGATCTCCGCCTTGGACTTGAAATGCTTATAGATGGTCCCTTTGCCGATACCCACGGCATCCGCAATCATCTCGACGGTGACACTGTCTTCACCTTGTTCGAGGAACAGCTTGAGCGCGGTATCGAGAATTTCTTGCTCGCGGCGACGAAACTCACGGACCTTACGAGGTTCTTTCTGCATAAGAAAAGGTCTGTTCGGGGTCAAAATCGAAGCCGCGTATTATGCCTAACTTGCGCCAAAATGCACGGATCATCCATCGTTGCTGGTGTTTCTGGCGCAAAAGCCGCCCCGTCAGAACCTTCCAGACAGGCGCCAAAAGCCAGGGAAATCCCGTGAATACGGGGCCGGGCCAGGGTTCAAATAGCAAACTTCCACAGCCGCCAAGCTCCGGATCAGACCGCGAAGTCTGGTTTTTCCCGCACCCAGCACCCTGGATTGCCCCACGCCCTGCGTGCGACGCAAAGGCCTCGATAAGTCGCAATTCCATCATTGCCCGGCTGATTCGTCGCTCAGTGGGGGCCAATGCAACTGCCGTCCCACAGCATCAGAGAAGCCCTAGAAGAGCGGAAGAATAATCCGAAAGTATCGATGGCGTTGATAACTGCCAGCCGGGCAGGTACAGCAAACTGCAACAGATTATGTAGGCAACTTTCAGGAAAATTCGGCTATTTTTAGTCTTATCAGCTAAAAATCAGGTGATATTCAGCGATCGCGTCGAAAACTGCGATACAGGCAACCCAAATGAGAACTCAAGCGAAGCGCGCGTATTCCAAATTTGTTTAAAAAACGAGCAGGGGCAACTGGACTGAATGCAATAGTGATCAATACTTCAACTGTCGGCGGGACATCTCCCCCAAGTGAAACGCCGATCAAGGTACCGAAGGACCGCGTGCCTTAGTTTTACTCCTAATGGTCTTAACCCGGATTCACCCCCCAGAACCCGGGTTTTTTTTGCCCGCCATTCAGCGCCAGTGCACCGTGCGACCCAGGCTCAGCCCTTGACCCGCGCCAAGGGGAACAGACGCTTGAAGTTGGCCGTGGTCTGCTGGGCAAAGGCTTCATAGCTTTCGCCCCGCAGCATCGCCAGGAACTCCGCCACCTCGCGCACGTACTGCGGCAGGTTGGGCTTGCCACGATAGGGGATCGGCGCCAGGTAAGGCGAATCGGTCTCCACCAGCAGGCGGTCGGCCGGCACCTGTCGGGCCACGTCCCGCAGGGCATCGGCATTGCGGAAGGTGACAATCCCCGAGAGGGAAATATAGAAACCCAGGTCCAGGGCCGCCTTGGCCATTTCCCAGTCTTCGGTGAAGCAATGCAGCACACCGGCATTGGGCAATGCCGCCTCGCGCAGCAGTGCCAGGGTGTCGGCGCGGGCGCCACGGGTGTGCACCACCACCGGTTTGCCGGTCTGCTGGGCGGCCTGTAGATGCAGGCGGAAGGATTCCTGCTGCAGCTCGGCGGCTTCCGGCTCGTAGTGATAGTCCAGGCCAGTCTCGCCAATGGCCACTACCCGGGGGTGATTCAGTTCATCCAGCAGCCAGTCCAGGGCCGGCGCTGCGCCGGGCTGCACATCCAGCGGATGCACGCCCACCGAGCAGTCGACATCGTCATAACGATCGGCCAGGGCCTTGACGTCCGCCGCGTTGTCGGCGCTGACACCGATGCACAGGAAGTGCCCTACCCCCCGCTGGCGGGCAGCAGCCAGCGCGGCATCCAGGGAGCCGTCATGAGCGGCGAGATCGAGGCGGTCAAGGTGGCAATGGGAATCTACGAGCATAGGAGGCTACAACTACATCCGATCAATGAAAGGCCCGGGTTGTGGCGCCCGGGCGGAAACAACGCTGAGTCTAGGCGCTGCGGGTCAATTCTGGGTAGGCAGGGCCGCCCACTGCACCAGCAAGGCTTCCAGCAACAGCACGCGGTTGAGGTTGGCCTTGCTCAGGACCTTCTGGCGCTGGGCCAGGATCCAGTCCTGGATGTTCAGCACCTTGGCCTGGGCGGACTTCTGCGCCAGGTATTGCAGCACCTTGCGCATGTCTTGCAGACCCAGTCCCTGCTCATCCTGGGTCAGTTGATAACGCAGGACCAGGTTCGACCAGTCGCAGAACCAGTCGAACAGCAGCAACAAGGGAATGGCACTCCAGGATTCGGCCAGTTGCGTGGGCGACTGCTGCTGTTTCAGCAGCTTCTTCACCCCTTCCACCACTTGCGCCCGCTGCTCGCGAACACCCTGGGCCTGCAGGCTGACCGCTGCCAGCGGCGAACCGGCAGCCAGGGTCAAGAGCTCCACCCGCTCCTCCTCGGAGCAATCAGGCAGGGCCTGGGCCAGCCACTCAAGGCTCATGGCCTCGCTGGGCAGCGGGCAGGCCTGCTGCACGCAACGGCTCTTGATCGTGGGCAACAACCGGCTGGGCTGGTGGCTTACCAGCAACAGCACAGTGTTGCCGGAAGGCTCCTCGAGACTCTTGAGCAGGGCGTTGGCGGCGTTGATATTCATCGACTCCACCGGCTCGATCAGCACCACCTTGCGCCCCCCCAACTGGGCGGTCTGGACCACGAAGCTCACCAGTTCGCGGACCTGGTCGACCTTGATCGCCTTGTCCGCTTCCTCCGGCTCCAGCACGTAGTTGTCCGGGTGGCTGCCGGCCAGCAGCAACAGGCAGGACTTGCATTGGCCACAGGCGTCCAGGCCTTCCGGGCGCTGGCACAGCAAGCGCGCCATCAGCCGCTCGGCCAGGGCCCGCTTGCCGATACCCGCTGGGCCATGCAACAGGTAGGCATGGGCATGCTGGGTACGCCCCGCCAATTGCTGCCAGAGGCTGTCCTGCCAGGGGAAGACTTCAGCCACGGGCGCGCTCCAGCAACTGCGGCAACAAGCTGTCCAGGGACTGCTGGACCTGGGCCAGGGGCTGCGCCGCATCCACCAGCACATAACGCTGCGGCGCCGCTGCGGCGCGGGCCAGGAAGGCTTCGCGAACCGTCTCGAAGAAGGCCTGGCCTTCCTGCTCGAAGCGATCCAGCCGGCCACGAGCACTGGCTCGCGCCAGGCCGACATCCACCGGCAGGTCGAAGACCAGGGTCAGGTCGGGGCGCAACTCGCCCTGGACGAAATCCTCCAGCGCAGCAATGCGCGCAAGGCTCAGGCCGCGGCCCGCGCCCTGGTAGGCGTAAGTGGAGTCGGTGAAGCGGTCGCACAGCACCACCGCACCGCGCTCCAGGGCCGGACGAATCACCGTTGCCAGGTGCTGGGCACGCGCGGCGAACACCAGCAACAGCTCGGTATCGGCATTCATGACCTCTTCCAACGGGGTCAGCAGCACATCGCGAATCCGCTCGGCCAGCGGCGTGCCGCCGGGTTCACGGGTCAACAGCACCTCGATCCCCGCAGCGCGCAGGCGCTCGGCGAGGTACTCGCGATTGGTGCTTTTGCCCGCGCCTTCCGGGCCTTCCAGGGTAATAAACAAGCCAGTCACGGGCAGTCCTTAATCAATGTCATTGCGGGCTTTTCGCCGCGGGCTCGGGCACAGGCTCGGCAGGAGCCGGAGTCGCAGCCGGCTCGGGCGCAGCTTGCGGGGCGCTTGCCGGAGCCGTCTCCGGGCCAGGGGCTGCAGGCGTCTGCGGCGCCGGACCTACCGCTTCGGGGACCGCTGGCGTGGCGGCTGGAGCCGGGCTGGAACGGTAGTCGGCGCGACGCTTGAGCTGAAACTCGCGCACCGCGCTGTTGTGGGCATCCAGGTCATCGGAGAACACATGGCTGCCGTCGCCCCGCGCGACAAAATACAGGCTCTTGCCGGGCACCGGGTTGAGGGCGGCGTGGATCGCCTCGCGTCCGACCATGGCGATCGGCGTCGGCGGCAGGCCGGCAATCACGTAGGTGTTATAGGGTGTGGCTTCCTTGAGATGAGCCCGGGTCAACTTGCCGGTGTAACGCTCACCGAGGCCGTAGATCACCGTAGGATCGGTCTGCAGCAGCATGCCAATCTGCATGCGACGCACGAACACGCCTGCGATCTGCCCACGTTCCTGGGGTACACCGGTTTCCTTCTCCACCAGCGAGGCCATGATCAGCGCCTGATAAGGGTCGCTGTAAGGCGCATCGTCGGCACGCTTGCTCCACTCCTTGGCCAGCACATCGTCCAGGCGGTCGTAGGCTTTTTCCAGGAGTTCGGCGTCGGTCATGCCCCGAACGAAACGATAGGTGTCAGGGAAGAAACGCCCTTCAGGGAAAACCCCGGGATGCCCGAGCTTTTCCATCACCTGGCTATCGCTGAGCCCCGTCAGGGTCTGCTGCAATTTTTCGCTCTTGGCCAGGGCGCTGCGTACCTGGCGGAAATTCCAGCCTTCCACCAGGGTCAGGCTGTACTGCACCACCTCACCGCGCTGCCAGAGGCCGATCAGGCCTTCGGCGGTCATGCCTGGGGTCATGCGGTACTCGCCGCTGTGCAGAGGCTGGCCCGCCATATTGAAGCGCCAGTACAGGCGCAGCCAGAAGGCATCATCGAGCACACCCTCGGCTTGCAGACGATTGAAGGTGCCGGTGGGCGTCGAGCCGGCGGGAACATCGAGCAACTGTTCCTGGCTCAGGTTAAGCGGTTGTTCCAGGGCCGAGTACAGTTTCCAGGCACTCGCACCCAACAGCAGTCCTGCCAGGACCAGTCCGGTTTCCAGCAGGAGCAGTAATTTACGTCTCACGAATCAAGCATCCAGTAGTGCGCGGGTAATGCCCTGCAGTTTACGGGTGAGCGCACCCGCCGACCAGCTCATCCCGGCACAGCCAAGCACTGGCCAGACGCCATAGACACTGTTGCAGACAAAGACTTCATCAGCCTGTTGCAGTTGATCGAGACTGATATCCCCGACTTGCGCGGGGATGCCCAATGACTCGGCCTGAAACAATATTTCAGCGCGCATCACCCCGGCCACGCCGCAGCGCCCCAGGTCAGCCGTCAGCAGCCGCCCCTGGCTGACCAGGAACAGGTTGCTGAACACGCCTTCGATAACTCGCCCAGAGGTATCTCGCATCAAGCCTTCGGCATGCTCGGCATCACGCCACTCGGCACGAGCCAGAACCTGCTCCAGACGATTGAGGTGCTTGAGACCGGCCAGCAGCGGCTGCTCGGCCAGGCGCGTGGTACAGGGAAACAGACGAATGCCTTGCTCGGCATGGGCCAGGGGATACACCGGCAATGCGGAGCCCTGGAGAATCCGCCGTGCAGCGGTTGCAGGATCGGCGGCATAGCCGCGCTGGCTGTCGCCCCGGGTCAGGATCAGCTTGAGCACACCCTCCCCCAAAGCCGCCGCATAAGCCTGCAGCTCACTGCGGATCAGGGCTTGATCCGCCGTCAGCGCCAGGCGCCGGCATCCTTCGGCCAGACGCTGCAGATGCCGCTCCAGCAGCTGCGGGCGCCCGGATTTGACGGCAATGGTCTCGAACAGACCATCACCGTAAGCCAGGCCGCGGTCCTTGAGCGACAGTGCGTCAGCCGGCTGACCGTCGACCCAGCTGTGCATCACTCGGAGAACCGGCGGAACACCAGGGAGCCGTTGGTGCCACCAAAACCGAAGGAGTTGGACAGCACTACGTCGATGTCCATGCTGCGCGCGGTGTGCGGCACGAAATCGAGGTCGCAGCCTTCATCCGGCTCATCCAGGTTGATGGTGGGCGGCGCGGCCTGGCTGTTGATTGCCAGCACACTGAAGATCGCCTCGATCGCCCCCGCGGCACCCAGCAGGTGACCCGTCATGGACTTGGTGGAACTGACCGCCAGCTTGTAGGCGTGATCGCCGAACACGCTCTTGATCGCTTCGGCCTCGGCCAGGTCGCCGGCCGGAGTCGAAGTGCCATGGGCGTTGATGTACTGCACCTGGTCCACGTTGAGCTTGGCGTCGCGCAGGGCATTGGCGATGCAGCGCGCAGCACCGGCACCATCGGCGGGAGGCGACGTCATGTGATAGGCGTCACCGCTCATGCCGAAGCCGATCAGCTCCGCATAGATGGTGGCCCCACGAGCCTTGGCGTGCTCCAGCTCTTCCAGAACCAGGGCGCCGGCGCCGTCGGACAGGACGAAGCCATCACGTCCCTTGTCCCAGGGACGGCTGGCGCGGGTCGGCTCGTCGTTGCGGGTCGACAGTGCACGGGACGCGCCGAAGCCGCCCATGCCCAGGCCACAGGCAGCCATTTCAGCACCGCCCGCGATCATCACGTCGGCTTCGCCGTAGGCGATGTTGCGCGCAGCCATGCCGATGCAGTGGGTACCGGTGGTGCATGCAGTGGAAATGGCGTAGTTCGGCCCCTGGGCACCCAAGTGGATGGACAGGAAACCGGAAATCATGTTGATGATCGAGCCAGGCACGAAGAACGGAGAAATCCGTCGTGGGCCGGAATCGTGCAGGATGCGGCTGGTTTCCTCGATATTGGTCAAACCGCCAATACCCGAGCCCATGGCCACGCCGATGCGTTCACGGTTGGCATCGGTGACTTCCAGACCGGCGTTGCGTACCGCCTGGAAACCGGCTGCCAGGCCGTATTGAATGAACAGGTCGAGTTTGCGGGCCTCTTTGACCGACAGGTATTCCTCGACATTGAAGCCCTTTACCGAGCCGCCAAAACGGGTGGAATAGGCAGAAAGGTCGGTGTGTTCGATCAGACCGATGCCACTTTGGCCAGCCAGAATGCCCTGCCAGCTGCTTGGCACATCCGTACCCAGTGGCGACAACATACCCATACCGGTGACTACGACGCGTCTACGCGACACAGCACTCTCCTTTTTCTAATGACGACACTTTGTATCAGGCCTAAAGAAAAAACCGCACGCCGTAACGGCAGTGCGGTTTTTCCATGACAGCAAAAGACGACTACAAACGATTAAGCCTGGTGGCTGGTAACGTAGTCGATAGCTGCTTGAACGGTAGTGATCTTTTCAGCTTCTTCGTCAGGGATTTCGGTCTCGAATTCCTCTTCCAGAGCCATCACCAGCTCAACGGTGTCAAGGGAGTCGGCACCCAGGTCTTCAACGAAGGAAGCGGTGTTAACAACTTCTTCTTCTTTAACGCCCAGTTGCTCAGCAACGATTTTCTTGACGCGCTCTTCGATGGTGCTCATACCTTGTTTTCACTCCTAATGGACAAATTCAGGCAGCTGGCCAGTGGGTAAGTGTATAGAAAGGCTTTTCAGCTTTTCAACTGAAAGCTTTGTCCCTCAAACCCTTTGGCCATCTGCCTATAAATTGATTGCAGCTTTATAACGGATTTTAGACAGCTCGTATGACATTTTTTTGAAGCAATCCGTCACATTTGACTCACATATACATCCCGCCGTTGACCGGGATTGTAGCCCCAGTAACGTATGCCGCACCGTCGGATGCCAGAAAAGCGACCACTTGCGCGATCTCTTGAGCCTGGCCCAGACGACCCAGCGGAATTTGCGTCAGCAGCGCTTCACGCTGCGCTTCCGGCAGTTCGCGGGTCATATCGGTGTCGATAAAACCTGGAGCAACCGAGTTCACCGTGATCGACCGCGAACCCACTTCACGGGCCAGGGCACGGCTGAAACCTTCGAGACCGGCCTTGGCGGCCGCGTAGTTTACTTGGCCTGCGTTGCCCATGGCACCCACAACCGAGCCAATACTGATAATTCGACCCCAACGAGCCTTGGTCATGCCACGCAGAACGCCCTTGGACAGGCGATACAGGCTGTTCAGGTTGGTATCGACCACGTCGTACCATTCGTCATCTTTCATGCGCATCATCAGGTTGTCGCGAGTGATGCCGGCGTTGTTCACCAGGATCGCCGGCGCACCGAACTGCTCGGTGATGCTGGCCAGGACTGCAGCCACGGACTCGTCACTGGTAACGTTCAGCTCAAGGCCGGTGCCCTGGATGCCATTTTCCTTGAGGGTGGCAGCAATGCGCTCGGCACCCGAAGCGGACGTGGCGGTACCCACCACGGTGGCGCCCATACGCCCCAGCTCAAGCGCGATGGCCTGGCCGATACCACGGCTGGCGCCGGTCACCAGTGCAACTTTACCTTGCAGACTCATGCAAGCTTCTCCTAGTTCAGGCCAACGCTGCACGGGCGGCAGCGAAAGCATCTGGGGTGTTCAGGTTAGAGGTCGACACGCCTTCGGCGCAGCGCTTGTTGAGGCCGGCCAGGACCTTGCCCGGGCCGCACTCGACCAGCTCGGTGGCGCCATTGGCTGCCAGAGTCTGGACCGACTCGACCCAACGCACCGGCTTGTACAACTGCTCCAGCAGGTCGCGCTTGAGGGTGTCCAGGTCGGCGGCCACAGCGGCACTGACGTTCTGTACCAATGGAATCTGCGGCGCCTGCCAGTTGATCGCAGCGATCGACTCGGCAAAGCGCTCGGCGGCCGGGCGCATCAGCTCACAGTGGGAAGGCACGCTGACCGGCAGCGGCATGGCGCGCTTGGCGCCCCGCGCCTTGCAGCCCTCGATGGCGCGATCCACAGCCGCCTTGGCTCCGGCGATCACCACCTGGCCAGGGGAGTTGTAGTTCACGGCGCTGACCACCTCGCCCTGCGCGGCTTCAGCACAGGCGGCGACCACATCGGCATCTTCCAGGCCGAGAATTGCAGCCATGCCGCCCTGCCCTGCCGGCACGGCTTCCTGCATCAACTGGCCACGACGCTCGACCAGCTTGGCCGCTTCACCCAGGGTCAGGCTGCCAGCGGCGACCAGAGCACTGTATTCACCCAGGCTGTGACCGGCGACGAAAGCCGGGCGCGCGCCACCTTCGGCCAGCCATACACGCCACAGGGCGATGGACGCGGTGAGGATGGCCGGCTGGGTCTTGTCGGTTTGATTGAGCAGCTCTGCAGGACCTTCCTGGGTCAGAGCCCAGAGGTCGTAGCCCAGAGCATCGGAGGCTTCTTTGAACGTATCGAGGATCAGTGGGTACTGCGCGCCCAGCTCGGCCAACATGCCGAGGGACTGCGAGCCCTGTCCTGGAAAGACGAATGCGAGGGATGCAGACATGTAACAAGCCCCTAATGATCTTGTCGTCGGAGAATTGACGTCACACCGTGGTGGACGCAAGAAACTGACAGTTGGATGGCCAATTGAACTGAGCGGTCACATTTAAGCACTCCACAGGGAAAACGCCTAAAGCAACAAGTCTTCAAGACGCCCATGCAAGCGGCGCGGCAGGTCTTCCTGGATCTCGATCAACGCCCGCTGAATGGCACTCTGGAAACCTTGAACGCCTGCAGAACCATGGCTCTTCACCACGATCCCCTGCAAGCCGAGGAAACTCGCACCGTTGTGCCGCGCCGGCGCCAGATCCGCCTGCAACCTGCGCATCAGCGGCAAGGCTAGTGCCCCAACAGCCCGGGACAGCAGATTCTGCCTGAACAAGGCTTCTATACGAGCGGCGATCATGGTCGCCAGCCCCTCGCTGGACTTGAGCAGGATGTTGCCGACAAAACCGTCGCACACCACCACGTCCGCCTCGCCCCGATACAACCCATCGCCCTCGACGAAACCGATGTAGTTGAGGCCGCGGGCCTGCTGCAGCAAGCTCGCCGCCAGCTTGACCTGCTGGTTGCCCTTGATGTCCTCGGTGCCGATATTCAGCAAGGCCACCCGCGGCCGCACGATGCCCAGGGTTTCCGCCGCAACCGAGCCCATGATGGCGAACTGCAACAGGTGCTCGGCACTGCAATCGACGTTGGCTCCCAGATCCAGCAATTGGCAATAGCCACGCTGAGTCGGGATGGCAGCCACCATCGCCGGCCGATCGATTCCGGGCAGGGTTTTCAGCACATAACGCGACAGCGCCATCAGCGCACCGGTATTACCGGCACTGACGCAGGCCTGGACCTTCTCATCGCGCAACAGCTCAAGGGCCACCCGCATCGAAGAGTCCGGCTTGCCCCGCAGGGCCTGGGAAGGCTTTTCGTCCATGGTGATCACCTCGCTTGCGGGGGTAATCGTCAGGCGCGCGCGATCCACAGCCGTTTGACCGGAAATCAGTTCTTCAAGAAGGGAGGGTTGACCAACCAGGGTCAGGTGCAGCGAGGGGGTAGCAGACAGACAAGCAATACTCGCCTGAACAATGCTGCGGGGACCGAAGTCCCCGCCCATTGCGTCAATCGCGATGACTTGAGCAGACAAGGATTACTCGTCAGCGCCCTTGTCGATCACTTTACGACCACGGTATACGCCTTCTGGCGATACGTGGTGACGCAGGTGAACTTCACCGGTGGTCTTTTCTACGGACAGGGTGCTAGCCTCGAGAGCATCGTGGGAACGACGCATGTCACGGGCAGAGCGGGATTTTTTGTTCTGCTGAACAGCCATAATTGATTAACTCCTAAACGTTTGGGTCACGCTTTAACTGCGCCAATACACTGAACGGGTTGGACCGCGTTACCTCGTCCTCGCTCGGTTCGGGCTCATCGAGCCCCGCCGGCTGCTGGCATTCTTCCGGATGATGAGCAGGCACGATTGGCAAGGCAAGCAAAAGCTCTTCCTCGACCAACGCCTGCAGATCCAAAGGATCTTCGCCCAGTTCCAGCACGTCATAACCTTTCGGCAACGACTGGGTATTCGCACCCTCCTTCACCACAGCGTAACTGCACTCACTGTGGATCGGCAGGGTGACCAGCTCAAGACAACGCTGGCAAACCATTTTGACTTCGACGTCGATGGAGCTGTGGATAACTACAGCTTTACGCTCGTCACGCTCGAAAACGAATTTAGCCTGCACCGTACCGACATTGTCGGAAAGCGGGTCGCAGAGTCTCTCCAAATCGGCCAGCAGCAGTTCACCTTGAAGGGTGGTGCCACGGTCAGCCAATTTGCGCGGGTCAACGTGAGGTGGAATCGGGTCATTCAACATAGGCGCAGCATTATAGGGATGCCCCAGGCCATGTCAAAGGAAATTCAGCCCTGTCCGTCACTTGCAAGCCTCGCTAGAATTCCCGGCCTGCCTCAGGAGACGCACATGCTGCCTTTATTACTCGCCTCAAGCTCGGCCTACCGCCGGGAATTGCTGTCCCGCCTGCGCCTGCCCTTCACCTGCAGCTCTCCTGACATCGACGAAAGCCATCGTCCCGGAGAGCCTGCCACGGCCCTGGTGAAACGCCTGGCCGAGGAAAAGGCCCGCGCCCTGGCAAGCAGCCATCCAGCACACCTGATCATCGGTTCCGACCAGGTCGCGGTGCTCGGCGAGCGCATCATCGGCAAACCCCATACCTTCGAAAAAGCCCGCCAGCAACTGCTGGACGCCAGCGGCGCCAGTGTGACCTTCCTCACCGGCCTGGCCCTGCTCAACAGCCAGACCGGCCACTGCCAGGTCGACTGCGTCCCGTTCACGGTCAACATGCGCACCCTGGACAGCACCCGCATCGAACGCTACCTGCACGCCGAACAGCCCTATGATTGCGCCGGCAGCTTCAAGGCCGAAGGCCTGGGGGTCAGCCTGTTCCAGAGCACCGCCGGCAGCGACGCCACCAGCCTTATAGGCCTGCCACTGATCCGCCTCGTGGACATGCTGCTGACCGAGGGCGTAGAGACACCCTGAGCCGCCATAAAAAAGCCGGCACTCAAGCCGGCTTTTTATTGAGCAACACCCGATCAGCGCAAGGTTGGGCCCTGAAAGCCCATCCACATGGCGATCTGCTCTGCCACGCTGGCACCGAGCTTCTTCGAGAAGCGATCAAATGGCGATTCCTGGACGGTAAAGTCCACCACCTCTTTCTCGCCAATCACATCCCGCGCCACCGAACTGGTATTGCCCAGGCCATCGATCAACCCCAATTGCAGCGCCTGCTCGCCCGACCACACCAGGCCGGAGAACAGCTCCGGATGCTCCTTGTCCTTCAGGCGATCGCCACGGCCCTGCTTGACGCTGGCAATGAACTGGCGATGAGTGGTGTCCAGCACGCCCTGCCAGAACTGGGTCTCTTCAGGCTTTTGCGGCTGGAACGGATCCAGGAACGACTTGTGCTCGCCCGAGGTATAGGTGCGACGCTCAACCCCCAGCTTCTCCATGGTACCGACAAAGCCGTAGCCGGCCGCCGTCACACCAATGGAACCCACCAGGCTCGCCTTGTCGGCATAAATCTCGTCAGCAGCGCTGGCGATGTAGTAAGCACCCGACGCCCCGAGATCCGAGATCACCGCGTAGACCTTGGTGTCCTTGTGCAAAGCCCGCAGACGACGGATCTCGTCATAGACGTAGCCGGACTGCACCGGGCTGCCGCCAGGGCTGTTGATACGCAGCACAATGCCCTTGACCTTGGGATCATCGAACGCAGTACGCAGGCTGCCGACAATATTGTCAGCACTGGCCGATTCCTTGTCGGCAATCACCCCCGTGACATCGATCACCGCGGTGTAGCTACCGCCACGAGTGGCATTCTTTTCCATGGTCATCAGCGGCGTGAACAACGCCAGCGCCGCGAACAGGTAAACAAAGGTCAACAGCTTGAAGAAAATGCCCCAGCGCCGCGAGCGACGCTGTTCCTGGACACTGGCCAACAGCGTCTTCTCCAGCAGTTTCCAGCTTTTATCATCACCACCTTCAGCGCCCGCCTTGCTCGGCGCCTTCCATTCGTCGGTCATGCCTGCTACCCCAGCAAAAACTTAATCGGCACCCTGGCTCAGCCAGGCGTGCAATTGAGGAAAACGGTCGATGGACAAGCGCGGCTCGAATGCCTGCAAGGCCTCGATGGACTGAGCACCGTAGCTCACGGCCACCGAATCCATTCCGGCATTGCGCGCCATCAACAGATCAAAGGACGAATCGCCAACCATCAAAGCCTGCCGCGGCCCAACCCCGCAATGAGCAAGGATTTCCTCCAGCATCAACGGATGAGGCTTGCTGGCGGTTTCGTCGGCCGCCCGGGTGATATCGAAATACCCTTCCCAACCATGGGCCTTCAACACTCGATCCAGCCCTCGCCGGGCCTTGCCGGTGGCGACAGCCAGCTGATATCCCTCATCCCGAAAGGCGTCGAGAGACTGCACCACACCAGCAAACAGAGGCGAAGGCTCGGCCTCGAGGGCAATGTAGTGATCCGCATAATGCTGACGAAAGGCTACCAACTGCCCATCATCTATTTCCGGATACAGTGTGCGAATCGCCTCTGGCAACCCCAGACCGATAATGCCCTTGACGGCGTAGTCATCGCGGCGAGGAAAGCCGGAACGATCAGCAGATGCGTGCATCGACTCGACAATCCGACCAATGGAATCGGCCAGAGTGCCGTCCCAGTCGAAGATCAGCAGTTTGTAATCAGGGTGCACTCAGGCGCTCCACGGTCTTGGCCCACATCTCATCCACCGGAGCCTGCAATTTCAGCTCGCCGCCATCGGGCAGCGGCACTGTCAACATATAGGCATGGAGAAACAGGCGCTTGCCGCCCAGCTCACGGATCTCGCGAGTGAAATCGTCATCGCCGTACTTGCTGTCACCGGCAATGCAGTGCCCGGCATGCAGGGTGTGCACACGAATCTGGTGAGTACGCCCGGTCACCGGCTTGGCCTCGACCATGGTGGCGAAATCACCGAAGCGGCGCAGCACCTTGAACACGGTCAAGGCCTCCTTGCCCTCTTCGTTGACCTCCACCATGCGCTCGCCGGAGCGCAGGTTGCTCTTGAGCAGCGGCGCACGCACCTGCTTCACCGCCGTGGCCCAATGGCCACGGACCAGCGCCATGTAGCGCTTGTCCACGCCATCGCCCCGCAGCGCGGCATGCAGATGACGCAGCATGCTGCGTTTTTTCGCGATCATCAGCAGGCCGGAGGTGTCCCGATCGAGGCGATGCACCAGCTCCAGCTCCTTGGCGTCCGGGCGCAACTGACGAAAGGCTTCGATCACCCCGAAATTCAAGCCGCTGCCGCCATGCACGGCAATCCCGGCAGGCTTGTTGATCACAATCAGGGCCTTGTCTTCGAAGACGATCGAGGCTTCCAGGCGCTGCAGCAACCCTTGAGCCAGCGGCACCGGCTCGTCGCGCTCGGGCACCCGCACGGGAGGCACGCGCACCACATCACCCGCTTGCAGCTTGTACTCGGGCTTGATCCGCCCCTTGTTCACTCGCACTTCGCCTTTACGCAAAATACGGTAAATCAAGGTCTTGGGCACGCCTTTGAGCCGGGCGAGAAGGAAGTTATCAATACGTTGGCCGGCATATTCCGGCGAGACCTCAAGCAATTGAACGCCTGGAGTCGAGGGGGCAGTAGTCGTCATGGCGCGAATGATAACAATTTTTTATGGATTTGAAGCACTTAATGATTGCTGCTATAGTCGCGAACGCCGCCAAAAGCGGCTGGGCAGAGGAACAGCGGCAAACAGCCGGCCCTGACCAACGCAATTCATAAGGACGCAAGGCCGTCCTACGCAGTTTTCACTATCTAACGGAAGAGTTCGGCGTTGTAACAAGCGCAGGTGACATGAGGCCTGAAACCCGTAGAAAGCAGAGTGACTACTCGCCTTTTACGCAGCGATTAACGGCCAGTTCACAAAGTGCAGTCAGCGACAAACGATCCCGAGCGAAAGTTGCGGAAACAACGCCTTTAGCCATGATGCGTGACCTCCCCTTTCGGAGTTCACGGTAAATGCCAACCCGCTGCGGATTCTGCGCGCGGCAGCACCCGAATTATCAGGGATACGTGTAGGGTGGAGATGCACAACCGTCGGACTGTGTAGCATTAGGCTTTATCAAGACGCTTCATCTCGTCCACAGTCGCCGGTTGATTCCTCCTCCTGACAGACTTTTGCTTAAGCGGTGCCTTAGTCACCACAGCAAGCAGGACGCGTAAGTCGCGACTTCGTTCTTAGTTACCCGGACGAACCTCGCTAGACACTCGAGTGGTCAACCACTCCTGACGCACCTGACACCGACCGTGAGAAGTCGTGTGTGCCGAACGCCGTTTCCGGCAGCCCGGAAACCGACGGTACTACATGAAAAGAATGCTGATTAACGCAACTCAACCCGAAGAGTTGCGTGTTGCTCTGGTAGACGGCCAGCGCCTCTACGACCTGGACATCGAGTCCGGAGCCCGCGAGCAGAAAAAGGCCAACATCTATAAAGGCCGCATCACTCGCATCGAACCAAGCCTCGAGGCTGCCTTTGTCGATTTCGGCTCTGAGCGCCACGGCTTCCTGCCCCTCAAAGAAATCTCCCGCGAATACTTCAAGAAAGCCCCCGAAGGCCGCGTCAACATCAAGGACGTCCTGAGCGAAGGCCAGGAAGTCATCGTCCAGGTCGAGAAAGAAGAGCGTGGCAACAAGGGCGCCGCCCTGACCACCTTCATCAGCCTCGCCGGCCGTTATCTGGTACTGATGCCGAACAACCCGCGTGCCGGCGGTATCTCCCGCCGCATCGAAGGCGAAGAGCGCAACGAACTGCGTGAAGCGCTGAACGGCCTGGTGGCACCCGCCGACATGGGCCTGATCGTGCGCACTGCCGGCCTGGGCCGCAGCAGCGAAGAGATGCAGTGGGACCTCGACTACCTGCTGCAACTCTGGACCGCCATCAAGGAAGCGTCCCTGGATCGTTCCGCGCCATTCCTGATCTACCAGGAAAGCAACGTGATCATCCGTGCGATCCGCGACTACCTGCGCCAGGACATCGGCGAAGTGCTGATCGACAGCGTTGAAGCCCAGGACGAAGCCCTGACCTTCATCCGCCAAGTGATGCCGCAGTACGCCAGCAAGATCAAGCTGTACGAAGACAGCGTGCCGCTGTTCAACCGTTTCCAGATCGAAAGCCAGATCGAGACCGCTTTCCAGCGCGTGGTCGAACTGCCTTCCGGCGGCTCCATCGTCATCGATCCGACCGAAGCCCTGGTGTCCATCGACATCAACTCGGCCCGCGCCACCAAAGGCAGCGACATCGAAGAAACCGCCCTGCAGACCAACCTGGAAGCAGCGGAAGAAATCGCTCGCCAACTGCGCCTGCGTGACATCGGCGGCCTGATCGTCATCGACTTCATCGACATGACCCCGGCCAAGAACCAGCGCGCCGTGGAAGAAAAAGTCCGCGAATGCCTGGAAGCCGACCGCGCCCGCGTGCAGATCGGCCGCATCTCGCGCTTCGGCCTGCTGGAAATGTCCCGTCAGCGCCTGCGTCCATCCCTGGGCGAAAGCAGCGGCATCGTCTGCCCGCGCTGCAACGGCACCGGCATCATCCGTGACGTCGAGTCGCTGTCCCTGGCGATCCTGCGCCTGATCGAAGAAGAAGCCCTGAAAGACCGCACCGCCGAAGTGCGCGCCCAAGTGCCGATTCCGGTCGCCGCTTTCCTGCTCAACGAAAAACGCAACTCGATCACCAAGATCGAACTGCGCACCCGTGCCCGCATCGTCATCCTGCCGAACGATCACCTCGAAACGCCACACTTCGAAGTTCAGCGCCTGCGTGATGACAGCCCGGAAGCCAACACCAACCAGTCCAGCTACGAAATCGCAGCGGCCGCCGCCGAAGCCGAAGAAGTCCAGCCAACCGCCGCCACCCGCACCCTGGTTCGCCAGGAAGCGGCAGTGAAGACTGCCCCGGCCCGCGCCAATGCTCCGGTTCCGACCGAAGTCGTCGCTGCCCCTGTAGCTGCACCGGCTCCAGTGGCCGAACCAAGCCTGTTCAAAGGCCTGGTGAAGTCCCTGGTCAGCCTGTTCGCTACCAAGGAAGAGCCAGCCGCACCGGTCGTGGTCGAGAAGCCAGTGACCGAGCGCCCTGCTCGCAGCAACGAAGAACAGCGTCGCAATGGCCGCCAGCAGAGCCGCAACCGTAACGGTCGCCGCGATGAAGAGCGCAAGCCACGCGAAGAACGTGCTCCGCGTGAAGAACGCGCACCACGGGAAGAGCGTCAGCCACGCGAAGTTCGCGAAGCCCGTGAAGAAGTTCAAGCGGTAGCCCGCGAAGAACGCGCACCCCGTGCACCGCGCGAAGAACGCCAGCCACGCGCCCCGCGTGAAGAGCGCAAGCCACGTGGCGAGCGTGAAGAACGCGTGCGTGAACTGCGCGAGCCTCTGGACGCCGCTCCAGCTGCAGCCGCTGCTACCGCCGCCGTTGTTGCCGAAGAACGTCCGGCGCGCCAGCCTCGCGAAGAGCGCCAGCCACGTGCGCCACGTGAAGAGCGCCAACCACGTGCCGAACAGGCTCAAGCCGCTGCCGCCAGCGAAGAAGAAGCGCTGCCGAACGAAGAGCAACTGCAGGAAGACGGCCAGGACAACGCCGAAGGCGAACGTCCACGTCGTCGCTCCCGCGGCCAGCGTCGTCGCAGCAACCGTCGCGAGCGTCAACGTGATGCCAACGGCAATGTGATCGAAGGCTCGGAAGAAAACGCCGAAGAGCCAAGCAGCGCCGATCTGGCTGCCGGCCTTGCGGTAACTGCCGCGGTTGCCAGCACCGCCATCAGCGCCAACGCTGAAGCCGAAGCTCACCAGCAAGCCGAACGTGCGACTGCCGCTGTAGAAGACAAGGCTCCGGAAGCCCCAGTGGTTGAAGCCACCACGCCGGTAGAAGCCCCAGTGGTTCCTGCAGTGGAAGTGGCTCCAGTGGCTGAAGAGCAGGCTCAGGTTGAAGTGGCTGCCGAACCGGCCGTGGTCGTCGAAGCCCAGCCTGTGGTTGCCGAACAACCGGCAGCAGAACCTGTAGCCCAGGCGCCAGTGGTTGAAGAAAAGGCCATCGAGCCGGTTCAGGAAGCCCCTGCGCCAGCCTCGGTTGCCGAGCCAGCATTGGTGGTTGAAGAGCCTGTAGCGGCCCAGCAGCCTGCCCAGGTTGAAGAGCCGGCTCCGGTTGCAGCACCGGTGGTGGCCGAAGAGCCCGCACCCGCTGTCGAAGCTGAAGCCGCGCCGGTCAGCACCCTGACCAGCAATGGCCGTGCACCGAACGACCCACGCGAAGTGCGTCGCCGCAAGCGTGAAGCCGAGCGCCTGCAGAAGGAAGCCGAGCTGGCTGCCGCTGCTGCTCCGGCTGAAGCCGTGGTGACCGCCGAGCCGGCTCCGGTAGAAGCGCCAGAGGTGGTCGAGGCCGCCCCTGCGCCAGCCGAAGAGACTGCACCGGCGCCAGTGGCCGAACCTGCAGTGGAAGAAGCGGCCCCTGTGGCCGAGCAAGCACCGCGCGCTGTCGAGCACGCTGTGCATGCCGAGGAAGAACAGCACGAGCCTAAACCTCTCGTCTGATTCCAGCAGCCCATGAAAAAGCCCCGCCCGGGTAACCGGGCGGGGCTTTTTTATACCTGGAGCACCTGACAATCCGGAAACAGCAACGCCTGCGGAACGTCCACATCCCAGGTCACCCCCGGATCCGTCACCGAAACTTCCACCACCCGCCCCGAAGCGAACAGCGGCCGGGCTCCCCGATCACCAGACAGGCCCTGCAACGCTGCGCCATAAGACCGGCCAAAGCCCACCGGATGACCCAACTCATCCCCCAGCCGCGGCACGCTGATGCCCTCCTCGGTCATTGCCTCCATCACCCGACTGGCGGTGGCGGGCAGGATAAAGGGCATGTCCCCCAGCCAGACCATCCAGCCATGGGCATCGGCGCAGGCAGCCACCGCCGCGGCCAGGCTGTGCCCCATGCCCACGGACTCCAGCACCAGTACCTGACAACCGTAGGCACGCGCCAGATCCACCACCTGGGGTCGATCCGCCGTGGTCACCAGCACTCGCCGGGCAACGTCCACCGGCAGGCTCACCAGTACCTGCTCCAGCACCGGCCGCTGCACCCCGTCACGCCCACGGCAGGGCGCCAGCAGCTTGTCCTGCCCGGCCCCGGCCACCTGGCGAAAACGCCTGCCCTGCCCCGCCGCCAGGATGATTGCGCAAGGCCTGCGGCTCACCTCACCATCTCCGCCACTCGCACTGGCAGCTTCTTCTGCAGCGGTTCGACACCATTTTTCAGCGCGACGATTTCGGCCAGCAACGACAAGGCAATCTCCGCCGGCGTATGGCTGCCGATGGGCAATCCGACCGGCCCGTGCAAGCGCTCGATGGCCTGCGCCGAAAGACCCAGCAGCGCCAGATTGTCCCGGCGCTTCTGGCTGTTGGCCCGGGAACCCAGGGCGCCGACGTAAAATGCCCGGGAGTCGAGCGCCGTCAGCAGCGCCATGTCATCCAGGCGCGGATCATGGGTCAGGGCCACCACCGCCGTGCGCTCGTCGGGCTCGATGCTCAGCACCGCATCGTCGGGCATCCCGGCGACAAAACGTCCATCCTGCCCCTCCCAGCCATGCACGAACTCCTGGCGCGGATCGCAGATCAGCACCTCGAAATCCAGCAAGCGGGCCATCTGCGCCACATAGCGCGATAACTGCCCGGCGCCGATCAGCAGCAAGCGCCAGCGTGGTCCGTAGATCGCCCGCAGGGTGACCCCGTCAAACGCCAATTCATCGCCACGGTTCGCAGCTTTGAGCAGCACCTGGCCGGTGCCCAGGTTCAGCTCCCGGGCCACGATCTGGTGGGCTTCGCAGCGCTGGAGCAATTCGGCGACCCAGGCCGGGTCGCCAACCCGCTCTTCGGTGAGGCGCAAGGTGCCGCCGCAGGGCAGGCCGAATCGCGCCGCTTCCTCCAGGGTCACGCCGTAGGTCACCAGTTGCACCGGCGGCCCGTGGCGAGACAGGCGCCCATCGCCCTGGCGGCTGATCAGGTCATCCTCGATACAGCCTCCGGACACCGAGCCGATCACCACCCCGTCGTCGCGCAGGGCCAGCATGGCGCCGGGTGGCCGCGGCGCGCTGCCCCAGGTCTGCACCACGCTGTACAGCAGCACGCCGCGCCCGGCGCGCCGCCATTCCAGGACACTGAGCAGGACATTCAGGTCGACGCTGTCCATCAGGCGCTCGCCTGCTGCCAGCCCTGCAACTGGTAGCGCACCGGCAGGTTGCGTATGCGCTTGCCGGTGGCGGCGAAGATCGCGTTGCAAAGGGCCGGCGCAATCGGCGGCACACCGGGCTCTCCCACCCCGCCCAGGGGCACGTCCCCCGGCGGCGTCACCAGGTGCACCTGCACCTGTTTCGGCGCCAGGGACATGCGCGCCACTTCGTACATATGGAAATTGTCCTGCTGGACCTTGCCCTCCTTGAAGCTGATCTCCCCCAGCACCGCATTGCCCAGGCCCATGACGCAGGCCCCTTCGAATTGCGAGCGGATACGCTCGGGGTTGATCTGCGGGCCGCAATCCACGGCGATATCGGCCTGATGCACGATCAGCGTGCCATCGTCCTTCACTTCCACCTCGATCACCGCCGCCACATAGGTCACGAAGCTGTAGTGCACGGCCAGCCCCAGACCGCGTCCCTTGGGCAGCGAGCGCCCCCAGCCGGCCGCCTTGGCCGCGGTTTCCAGCACCGTGCGCAGGCGCCCGGTATCAATGGGGTAGCGCTCGGGGGATTCGCCGTAGTTCCACTCCTCGCTCAGGGTTCGGGGGTCGATCTGACGATCCGGCCCCAGCAGCTTGAGCTGGTACTGCAGCGGATCCTGGCCGGCCTTGTGGGCCAGTTCGTCGACAAAACTCTGGATCGCGAAGCCATGGGGAATGTTCGACACCGAACGGTACCAGCCGACCCGGGTATGGGCCGCGGCCTCGGGGTTTTCCAGGCGCACGTTGGGAATCGCGTAGGCCATATTGGTAAAGCCCATGCCCAGCTCGAAGGCGCCTTCGTGATTCATCCCCGGGGCGAACAGCGCGGTGATGCTCGGCGCCACGGTGCGGTGCAGCCAGGCCGCCGGCAGGCCGTCCTTGTTCAGCCCGGCCTTGAGGTATTCCGCCGACACGGTATGGAAGTAGGAGTTGTGGATATCGTCCTCGCGGGTCCACTGCACCCGCACCGCCTTGCCGGGAAAGGCCTTGGCCAGGATCGCCGCCTCCAGGATGAAGTCGGGCTTGGACTTGCGCCCGAAGCCGCCGCCCAGCAGCGTGACGTTCACCGTGACCTGCTCGAAGCCGATCCCCAGGCGTTCGGCGATTCGCTCGCGGGTCACCTGTGGCGCCTGGCTCGGTGCCCACGCCTCGCAGCGACCGTCCTGGAATCGCGCCACGGCCACCATCGGCTCCATCGGCGCCTGGGCCAGGTGCGGCAGGTAATAGCTGGCCTCCAGGCTGCTCTCGGCGCCCTTCAGGGCCTCATCCAGGTTGCCGGTACTGCGCACCACCTTGCCCGGTTGCCGCGCCGCCGCCTCCAGTTGCTTGCGGTATTGGATGGAGTCGTAGCCAGCGTTGGCGCCATCCTCCCACTCGATCCTCAAGGCATCGCGGCCCTTGATCGCCGCCCAGGTGTTGCTCGCCACCACAGCCACGCCGCCCAGGGGCTGGAACTCCGAAGGCAAGGGGCGGCTGTCGATGGGCATGACCTTGATCACCCCCGGCACCTTCAAGGCTGCGCTGTCATCCACCGACTTGACCTTGCCGCCATACACCCGGGGCCGCGCCACCGCCGCGAACAGCATGCCGTCGAAATGCACATCGGCGCCGTACACCGCACGGCCGTTGACGATGTCCTGGCCATCAATGGCCCGGGTGGCCTCCTTGCCGATGTAGCGGAACTCCCCGGGCTGCTTCAGGCGCAGGCTATCCCGGGCAGGCACCGCCAGGGCGCCTGCCGCAGCGGCCAGGGCGCCATAGCCCAGCTCACGCCCGGTGGGCTGGTGAACCACCTTGTGCAACTGCGCCCGACACTGCGCCAATGGCACCTGCCACTGCGCAGCGGCGGCCTGTTCCAGCATGGTCCGCGCAGCCGCGCCACAGCGGCGCATGGGCTCGTACCAATGACGCATGCTGCGCGAGCCGTCGGTGTCCTGGTTGCCGAAACGCACCTCGTCACCCGGTGCCTGGCGAACCTTGACCTGCGCCCAGTCGGCGTCCAGCTCATCGGCCACCACCATGCTCAGGCTGGTGCGCACGCCCTGGCCCATCTCCGAGCGATTGCAGATCACCGTGACGCTGCCGTCGCTGGCAATGCTCACGTAGACCTTGGGGTCATCGACCCAGCCGTGGGGCATGCCGTCGGCACCGAATTTCTTGGCCTCGGCAAAGGCTTCCTGCCAGCCCCAGCTCGCAGCCAGCACCAGGGCTCCAGTGGCCCCCACACCTTTGAGAAAGCCCCGGCGGCTGAGGTTGCTCAGGGCAAAATCCTGCGGTAGGCGGTTCATGCCTTGGCCTCCTGCAGATGGCTGGAAGCCTGGCGGATCGCGGTCTTGATCCGGTTGTAAGTACCGCAGCGGCAGATATTGCCGAGCATCGCCTCTTCGATCTGCTCGTCGCTGGGGTTGGGGTGGACCTTGAGCAAGGCAGTGGCCGACATGATCTGCCCGCCCTGGCAGTAACCGCACTGGGCCACCGCCGTATCCAGCCAGGCCTGCTGCACCACCTGCCCTACCGGGTCGGTATGCAGGTTGTCGATGGTGCTGACGTTCTTGCCCTGCACCGAGCCTATCGGCGTGATGCAACTGCGCGCCGGGTCGCCGTCGATATGAATCGTACAGGCGCCGCACAGGCCCATGCCGCAGCCGAACTTGGTACCGTTGTAGCCCGCCACGTCGCGGATAGCCCACAGCAGCGGCATGTCCTCGGTGACGTCCAGTTGATGATCTTGACCGTTGAGCTTCAGGGTAATCATGGGCACGCCCGCATTTTCTGAGTGATGGGGTCGAGTCATCCGCCGTGCAGTACCGCCGCTACGGTGCACGCAGATCGGCTCAGGCTAATCGGGCTCTCTTGTGAAGACAGGCTTCACCGGGCCTTCGGGAACAGCAGAAAGCTGATTCTTAGCCTGCTAAGTTAAGCCGCAATTAACAAAAAAGCCTTGCCCGAACGTCAGCCAGGCAAGGCTTTTTGCTATCCACCGCAAGCCGGCTCTCGCTAATAGAGGTTGGGCTCCATCTCCAGCTCGACACTGAAACGCTCGGCGATATCGCGCTGGATCCGCCGCGCCAGTTCCAGCAACTGCAGGCCGCTGGCGCCGCCATAGTTGACCAGCACCAGCGATTGCAAGCGATGGACCCCGGCATCCGCCTCGCGAAAGCCCTTCCAGCCCGCCTGTTCGATCAGCCAACCGGCCGCCAGCTTCACCTGCCCATCGGCCTGGGGGTAACCCACCAGCCCCGGATGCGACTGCTTGATCTGCGCCGCCAGTGCCGCCGGCACCACCGGGTTCTTGAAGAAGCTGCCGGCATTGCCCAGCACGGCAGGGTCCGGGAGCTTCTCGCTGCGGATGCTGCAGATCGCCCGGCTGACATCGCTGGCCGTCGGCTGTTCGATGCCCTGCTCGCTCAGGCGCTGGCGCACCGGACCGTATTCCAGGTGCAGGTGATCGACACGGTTCAGGGCAAAGCGCACCCGCAGGATCAACCAGCGACCGGCCTGATGCTTGAACAGGCTGTCGCGGTACGCGAACTGACACTGCGCCAGGTCGAATTCCCGCAGCTCGCCGGTCTGCCGATCGAGGGCGGTCAGGCCGGCGAACACATCCTTGATCTCCACCCCATAGGCGCCGATGTTCTGCATCGGTGCGGCGCCGACGGTGCCGGGAATCAGGCTCAGGTTCTCCAGCCCGGACAGGCCCTGCTCCAGGGTCCACTGGACAAAGGGATGCCAGGTTTCCCCGGCCTCGGCCTCGACCACCACCCGCTGCCCGTCATCGCTGAGCAGGCGAATGCCACGAGTGGCCATGCGCAGCACCAGGGCCTGGATATCCGCCGTCAGCAGCAGGTTGCTGCCGCCGCCGATCACCAGCAGCGGCAACTGGTGGGTAGCGCAATAGGCCAGGGCCTCGCGTACCTCGTCGTCGCTATGGGCCTGGGCAAACCACTTCGCCTTGACCTCGACCCCGAAGCTGTTGAACGGCTTGAGGGACACATCGGCCTGAATGTCCAGGGTCATAGCCGCCCCTTCAATTCGACCACTAGCCGGTCGCAGGCATCCTCGATCAGGTCCAGCACCTGCTCGAAACCCTGCTCGCCGTCGTAGTACGGATCCGGCACTTCATCCAGCGCCGCCTCGTAGCGACGCAGGAACAGGTCCAGCTCGGCCTTGCCCCGAGCCGGTTGCAGAGCCTTGAGGTTGCGCAGGTTGCTCTGGTCCATGGCGAAGATCAGGTCATAGGCAGCGAAATCGGCGCTGCCGACCTGCTGCGCCCGTTGCGCCGACAGGTCGTAGCCGCGCCGCAAGGCAGCCTGCTGGCTGCGCTTGTCCGGGGCCTTGCCGATGTGCCAGTCGCTGGTGCCCGCAGAGGCGACTTGCACCTGGTCACCCAGGCCGGCCTCGTGCAACTTGCGGCGCAGCACGCCTTCGGCGGTGGGCGAGCGGCAGATATTGCCCAGGCAGACGAACAGAACCCGCATCAGGCCTCCAGCAGGCGCCGAACGCGCTCAAGGTCTTCGGCGGTATCGACGCCGGTAGGCGGTGCTTCCAGGGCGTCGGCCACGTGGATCCGCACGCCATGCCACAGGGCACGCAGTTGCTCCAGGGATTCGGTGTTTTCCAGCCAGCACGGGCCCCAACTGACGAAGTCGTGAAGAAAGCCGGCGCGGTAGGCATAGATGCCGATGTGACGGCGATAAGGCACGCCTTCGGGCAGTTGCTCACGACTCTGGGCAAAGGCATCCCGGGCCCAGGGCAAGGTGGCGCGGCTGAAGGTCAGGGCCAGGCCGTTGAGGTCGCTGACCACCTTGACCACATTGGGATTGAACAGGGTCTGCACGTCCTCGATCGGCTCGGCCAGGGTGGCCATGCGCGCTTCGGTGTGGGCTGCCAGGTTGGCCGCTACCTGATCGATCACCGACGGCGGGATCAACGGCTCGTCGCCTTGTACGTTGACCACGATCGCATCCGCGGCCAGGCCCAGCTGGGCGGCGACTTCCGCCAGCCGGTCGGTGCCGGAGTTGTGATCTTCCCGAGTCAGCAGCGCCTCGGCGCCAAAGCCCTGGCAGGCCTCGACGATGCGCTGATCATCGGTGGCCACCACGACCCGCTCGGCGCTGCTCTTGCGCGCCTGTTCCCAGACCCACTGGATCATCGGCTTGCCGGCGATCAGTTGCAGCGGCTTGCCTGGCAGGCGAGTGGAGGCGTAGCGCGCCGGAATGACAACGGTAAAGGCGCTGCTCATTTGTCCAGGCGCTCTTCGGTGGTCAGGGTGCGCGCCTCGCTTTCCAGCATCACCGGGATGCCATCGCGAATCGGATAGGCAAGGCCCGCGCCCTTGCTGATCAGCTCGGTCTTGTCGGCGCTGAGTTTGAGGGGGCCTTTGCAGATCGGGCAGGCGAGGATGTCGAGCAGTTTGGTGTCCATGAGGATTCCCTGGATAAAAGCGAATTAAGGCAGCAGACGATCAGGCAGCAGGCGCATCAACTGGGTGTCGAACCAGGCGACGAAGGCCGGCGAAGGCTGGGCATCGACCGCCAGGTACCACCAGTCGTCTGCCGCGAAAGCCCGGCACTTGACCGCATCTTTCTCGGTCATGACCAGCGGCAATGACGGGGTGAAGGTCAAGGCCTGCGCACTGTATTGAGCGTGATCGGCAAATGCATGGGGAACAGGCCGCCAGTGTAGCGTTTCAAGGGTGTTGAAGAAACGCTGGGGATTGCCGATGCCCGCCACCGCATGCAGCGCCTGGCCGGGGGCGAAATGCTCCAGCGCACGGCGCTCGCCACTGCGCAGGTTGACCAGCACCGAGGGCTTGAGATGAAAGGCGAACCCGTCGTCACGGTCATCAACTGCGCCGTTGTAGAGCACCGCGTCGACGCTCTGCAAACGCTCCGCCGGCTCGCGCAGCGGCCCGGCAGGCAGGCAGCGGCGGTTGCCCAGGCCGCGGGCGGCATCGATCAGTACCAGCTCCAGGTCACGGGCCAGGCGGTAGTGCTGCAGGCCGTCGTCGGAGAGGATCAGGTCCAGCGGCTCGGCGGCCAGCAGGGCCTGTACCGCGCGGCCGCGATCCGGATCGATCATCAGCGGCACGCCGCAGCGCTGGACGATCAGCAGCGGCTCATCACCGGCCACCGCGGCGCAATCTTCGGCGCTGACGCGCCAGGGCAGTTGCGCCGGCTTGGCACCGTAGCCGCGGCTGACCACCCCGACCCGCAACCCGAGGCGCTGGCAGTGCTCCACCAGCCACAGGATCAACGGCGTCTTGCCGGTGCCGCCGACAGTGATGTTACCCACCACGATCAGCGGCACAGGTGGTTGATAGATCGCCCCCTCACCGGCAAGAAAGCGCTGGCGCTTGCCCGTCACCACTCGGCGATACAGGCATTCCAGGGGGCGCAGCAGTTTCAGCGCGGGGTGGCCGTTGTACCAGGCATTGAGCAGGCGATCGGAAAGTGCCATCAGGGTGCCGGGTCCGCCTCGACGGTGGTCATGCGCAGGTGGCTGAAACCGAGCTTGCCGGCTGCATCCATGGCAGTGATCACCGCTTGATGCTGGGTCTTGCCGTCGGCGCTGATGGACAGCGGCAGGTTGGTGTCGCCCGCCGACTCCTTCTGCAGGGCCTCGATCAAGGTCTCCAGGTCATTTTTGGGCAGGACCTGGTTGTTCACCGAAAACACGCCGTCGGCGCTGATGGCGATATCCAGTTGCTTGACCTGCTGGTCTTCGGCCGGCGAGCCGCTGACCGCTTCCGGCAGGTCGACCCGCAGCTCGGTTTCCCGGGTGAAGGTGGTGGTGACAACAAAGAACAGCAGCAGGATGAACACCACGTCGATCAACGACGCCAGGTTGATGTCCACGGTTTCCCGGGGCTTGCGACGGAATTTCACGCTTTGCCCTCGGCCAGATCGACATCGCGGTCGCCCTGGATCACTTCCACCAGCTTGATCGCCTCCTGCTCCATGCCCACCACCAGTTCATCGACCCGGCGTTGCAGGAAGCGGTGGAAGAACACCGAGGGAATGCCCACCATCAGGCCGGCGGCGGTGGTGATCAGGGCTTTGGAAATACCGCCTGCGAGGATGTGCGCGTTGGTGGTCATGCCCGAGCCCATGAACGAACTGAAGATGTCGATCATGCCCAGCACGGTGCCCAGCAGGCCCAGCAGCGGTGCCATAGCGGCAATGGTGCCGAGGGCGTTGAGGTAGCGCTCCAGCTCATGGATGACCCGGGCGGCAGCCTCCTCGATGCATTCCTTCATGATCTCGCGGCCATGCTTGGAGTTGGCCAGGCCCGCCGCCAGAATCTCGCCCAGGGGCGAATCGGCGCGCAGTTCCTTGAGTTTTTCCTTGTTCAGCTGCTTGTCCTTGATCCAGCGCCAGACCTGCCCCAGCAGGTGGGGCGGGGTGACACGGCTGGCCCGTAGGGTCCACAGACGCTCGGCAATGATGCCCACGGCAGCAATGGAACTCAGAATGATCGGCAACATCATCCAGCCGCCGGATTTGACCAATTCCCACACAGTGACAGCCCCCTCGAAAAAGTGCGCCACTCTAACATAGGGGCCGGACGCACCGAAGACCGTGATGTCGCATGCTCACAGGCTTTAATAACCCACGGTTATTTAAGGCATTGCGGGCGGCTCACGCCAGAATCGCCGCTGCTCGCGAAGGCCATGTGCCGCCCCGAAGACCCCCAGTTGCAGCCTCAGGGCACCCTGTTCGGCGCTGTCATAAATTGCCATGTCCAGGCGCCGATAGCGTGCCAGCACTTGAGGATGGGGGTGGCCGAAGGCATTGCCCCGACCACGGGAAATCAGCACCGCGTCGGGGGCCAGCCGCTGCAGCAAGGCCATGGATGAAGAGGTACGGCTGCCGTGATGGGGGGCCTGCAGCCAGTGGGTCCGCACCGCCAGCGGGCTGTCGAGCAAGGCTCGCTCGGCACGGGCGTCGATGTCCCCGGTGAGCAGCAAGCGCTCGCCGGCAGCCTCGACCTGGAGCACGCACGAGGCCTGATTGCCGTCGGTCGCCGCCACCCATTGCCACTGGCGAAAGCGCACGCCATTCCACACCCAGCTCAGCCCACTGTCGCAAGGCCTTGCCTGCAGGCCCGCGGGCAAGGCGTCGGGCTGGCCACCGCGGACCTCGCCCACGGGCATTGCGCGCTGCACCGCCTGGGCGCCACCGGCATGGTCGTTGTCGGCATGGCTGAGCAGCATCAGGTCCAGCCGCCGGATGCCGAGCCTGTGCAGGGTCGGCACTACCACTCGCTCTCCCAGGTCGAACTCGGCGACCCGCGCGCCAGCGTCATACAGCAGGGCGTGATCACGGGTACGCAGGATGAATGACAGGCCCTGCCCCACATCCAGCTGCCAGACCTCCACCTCGCCTTCGGGCACGCGCGCCAGGGGTGGCCAGACCGCCAGCAGCAACAGCGGCCAACCCAGAACCCGCATGGGCACGCCCCTGGGCAACAGCAGCAACAGGCAGCCCAGAGCATTCATGCCCCATAGCCACAGAGGGATCTGCGGCGGCACCCAGGCCGGCCACCCACCGGCAATCAATCCGAGCAAGCGGAACAACCCGTCCAGCAATCCACCGGCCAGCCACAACAGGCCCTCACCCACATAAGGCACCGCCAGCAGCAGGCTGCCGAGCAAAGCCGGCGGCAACACCAGAAAGCTGATCCAGGGCACCGCCAGCAAATTGGCCAGCGGCCCGCTGAGGCTGATAGGCAGCCCCAGAGCCAGCAACGGCGGCAGCAAGCCAATGGCGATCAACCATTGGGCCCGGGTCCAGCCCTGCCACCAGCTCCACGCCCCCAGGCGCCCGGCAAAGATCAAGATCAGGATTGCCACTGCGGCAAAGGACAGCCAGAACCCCGCCTGCAAGCTGGCCAGCGGCTCGGCCAGCAACACCGCATTCAACGCCAGCAGCAGGGGCCAGCCGGCCCGCAGATGGCGAAAGCGCATGCGCCAGAGCAGTACCAGGGCGACCATCACACAGGCGCGCTGCACTGGCACATCGAACCCCGCCAGCAGGCCGTAGCCCAGGGCGCCGAGCCAGGCCAGGGCACAGGCCCAGGGCAACCACGGCAAGCGCTCGGGCCAGAGACCATGGCGGGCCAGCCCGGCCACCGAGAAATAGATCACCCCAGCCAGCAGGCTGATGTGCTGCCCGGAAATCACCATCAGGTGGACGGTGCCGGTGTCCTGCAACAGCTGCCAGTCTTGCCGCGTCAGGCCGGAACCGTCGCCCATCACCAGCGCCGCCAGCCCCGCACCGCGTCCCTGAGCCTCGACCTCTAGCAAGCGCTGGCGCAAGCCTTGCCGCCAGGCCTGCGGGGCCGGTGCCAGTAACTGCCCGGCCTTGACCGTGCCGGTGGCGCCGATACGGCGCGCCAGCAGCCAGGCCTGGTAATCGAAGCCCTGGGGATTCAACAAACCCATCGGCTGGCGAAGCTTGACCGCCAGCCGCCAGCGCTCGCCACTCTTGAGCGCCGGGCCCTCATGCCAGGCCAGCCGCATGCGCCGGGGCAGCCGCTCACGGCGGGCCTGGGCATCTTCCAGCTCGAAACGCACCACGCCGCCCGCCTGCTCCGGCAGGCCGCTCACCCGCCCCTCCAGCCAGCGGGTCTGTGACTCCAGGCGCGGCGCCAGGCGATCATCAAGGGCCGACTGCGCGGAGACACAGGCCCAGGTGAAACCGAACAGGAAAAATGCCACCGGATGTGTACGAAACGGCAACAGCATCAAGGCCAGTATCGCCATACACAGCAGCAGCCAGCCTGGGGGCAAGGCCGGCATGAAACCCAGCGCCAGCAGCCCCGCAGCCAGCGCCAGCATTGCGCTACGCATCCGCCCGCCCCTCCTTGGGAGTTCATACTCTTGGCTTAGTCGAGGATGGGCAGCGCGGCTTTATCATTTGTCACAATGTCTGAATTTTCGCCGACTAGAATCCGGTCATAATCGTCGCCTGACCCGACCGAGAAGCCCTATGCCCCGGCGCTTATTCAAACGTTACATGCCAGATCCGACCAGCATCCGGGAACACAAGTCCTTACGCTTTCTCGGCACCCTGCTGCATGACGCCAACCTCTGGCACCTCAATCGACACTCGGTGGCCCGGGCCATGGCCGTGGGCCTGTTCGCCGCCTTTATTCCCATTCCGATGCAGATGTTGCTGGCTGCGGTATTGGCCATCTGGCTACGCGGCAATATGCCCATCAGTGTCAGCCTGGTCTGGTTGACCAACCCCATCACCATGCCGCCGGTGTTCTTCTGCACCTACCAACTGGGGCCTGGCTGATGAACGTGCCGCCGCGCACCCTGCCCGACGAGCTGACCTGGGAGTGGATCAGCAGCCAGCTGGCAACCCTGTGGCAACCCTTCCTCCTCGGCTCGGTGGTGGCCGGGCTGGTGCTGGGGGCCACTGCCTATTGCCTGACCATGCTCTATTGGCGCTGGTGGGTCGCGCGCCAATGGTCCAGGCGCAAGCAGCAACGGCAGTGACCAACGAAAACGGCCTCCCGAGGGAGGCCGTTTGCATGACGCACTAAAGGCATTTACTGACGCATGCCGCGCCCGCTCACCAGCAGCCGTGCGCAACCGATATACAGCACCAGGGTGGCCACCAGCATGAAGGTAATGGCGATGCTGATCTTGATGTCCGACACCCCGAGGATGCCGAAACGGAAGGCGTTGACCATGTGCAGCACCGGGTTGGCCAGGGACACCGTCTGCCAGAACGGCGGCAGCAGGTTGATCGAGTAGAACACCCCGCCCAGGTAGGTCAGGGGCGTCAGCACGAAGGTCGGGATGATCGAGATATCGTCGAAGTTGCGTGCAAAGACTGCGTTGATGAAGCCCAGCAGCGAGAAGATGGTCGCGGTCAGCACTACCACCAGCACCGTGATGCCCAGGTGGTGCACCTGCAGCGTGGTGAAGAACAGCGACAGCAACGTCACGATGACCCCCACCATCAGCCCCCGCAGCACCCCGCCCAAGGTGTAGCCGATGAGAATGGTATGGGGCGACAACGGCGAGACCATCAACTCCTCGATGGAGCGCTGGAACTTGCTGCCGAAGAAGCTCGATACCACGTTGCCGTAGGAGTTGGTGATCACCGACATCATGATCAGCCCCGGGACGATGTACTCCATGTAGGTGAAACCACCCATGTCGCCGATCTGCCGGCCGATCAGGTTACCGAAGATGACGAAGTACAGGACCATGGTGATGGCCGGGGGCAGCAGGGTCTGCGGCCAGATCCGGGTGAAGCGCCGGACTTCGCGATAGACAATGGTGTTGAGCGCCACCAGGTTGGGTTTGAACTCCGAACTCATACCGCCACCTTCGACAGATTCTTCTCCACCAGGGACACGAACAACTCCTCAAGACGGTTGGTTTTGTTACGCAGGCTCAGCACCTCGATGTTCTGCAGGGCCAGTTGGCCGAACAGCGCGGTGATGCCCACGGCCTTGTCCACCTGGACCTCCAGGGTATGGCTGTCCACCAGCCGGGTCGGATAGCCGGCCAGTTGCGGCGCCACGCTCAGGTCGTTCTTCAGGTCGAGGAGGAAAGTCTCCACATGCAGCTGGCTGAGCAACTGGCGCATGCTGGTGTTCTCGACGATGGTGCCGTGGTCGATGATGCCGATGTTGCGGCACAGCTGCTCAGCCTCTTCCAGGTAGTGGGTGGTGAGGATGATGGTGATGCCTTTCTGGTTGAGCTCGGTGAGAAAGCTCCACATGGAACGGCGCAGCTCGATATCGACCCCGGCGGTAGGTTCGTCAAGGATCAACAGGCGCGGTTCATGCACTAGCGCGCGGGCGATCATCAGGCGCCGCTTCATGCCACCGGACAGGGAACGCGAAGGCACATCGCGCTTGTCCCACAGGCCGAGCTGGGTCAGGTACTGCTCGGCGCGCTGCTTGGCGATCTTCGCCGGAATGCCGTAGTAGCCAGCCTGGGTCACGACGATGTCGAAGGTTTTCTCGAACTGGTTGAAGTTGAATTCCTGCGGCACCACGCCGATGCAACGCTTGAGCGCCGCCGGCTCACGATCCAGGTCGTGGCCAAAGACGCTCACCGTACCGCTGGTCTTGTTCACCAGGGTTGAGAGAATGCCGATGGTGGTGGATTTGCCGGCCCCGTTAGGGCCGAGCAGGGCGAAAAAGTCACCTTCGGCGACATCCAGATCGATACCACTCAGGGCCTGGAAACCGTTGCCGTAGGTTTTGGTTAGCTGCCGGATGGACAGAGCGGAACTCATATCGGATTCATGCACCAAGAAGGGGGAATTTTATAAGTAAGGGCGGCCCGAGCCGATTGCAACGACGCCGGACGCCCGCCATGTTGCGTGCCTGCGTCGTGCAAGTACAGTCACCCGTATCGATAGTGGGTATTAAGTCAACGCGGTCATCACGGCCTGGCGATAGGCCGGGCGCTGTTTCAAGCGCTCATACCAGGCTTGCAGATGGGGCATGGAAGGACGCTCGATGGGCATCTCGAACCAAGCGTAGATGAAACTGCCGAGGGGAATGTCGCCCACGCCGATCTCCTGCCCGGACAGGTAAGGCTGCTCGCCCAGGGCCTGATCGACCCGCGCCAGCAGCTCGGCACACGTGGCCTTGGCGGCGTTGATCTGCGCCCAGTCCTGCTGCTCGGCCGGGGTGCGCAACACACCCCAGAACAGATGCCGGAAGGGTTCAGCGAAGGTCGAGGTGGTCCAGTCCATCCACTTCTCGGCGCTGGCCCGCAGTTGCACGTCGGCCGGGTACCAGTGGCTATCGGCGGCGTAGCGCGCAGCCAGGTAGCGCACGATGGTATTGGACTCCCAGAGCACGAAGTCGCCGTCTTCAATCAGTGGAATCCGGCCATTGGGGTTCAGCGCCCGGTACGCCGGGGTGTCCACCACCCCAAAGGCGCCGCCGGCGTCCAGGGACTCATAGGCGAGCCCCAGTTCCTGCGCGCACCAGAGTGCCTTCCTGACATTCGACGAGTTCTTGCGACCCCAGATCTTCAGCATGACCATCCCTCAGTAATGAATGCCGGGGCAGTCTACGCCTGATCAGCCGCGACTCAAATCGCCGCGCAGGTCTGCCAGCACTTGCGGCTGCTGCGCGTCGAACAGGTGCGGGTAGCATTTTTCCAGGTGGCCGAAAAACAGCTCCTGCGGCACGTCGGCAAACTGCCCGTGGTCCACCAGGTACTCCATCGACTGTTCGCCCTGGCGATTGAAAGGCTGGAAAACGCTGTCCTCCAGGCCGTCGAAATCCAGCGGCGCCACATCGAACATTTCACACAATTGCCGGTTGAACGCCGGCGTGGCCTTGACCCAACGACCCTGCAGATAGAACTCGGTGTAGCCGTGCATGGCGAACACATCGCTGCGCAGCAGCTCCAGCAGCCTGGGTGTGGACAGGTGATTGCGCACATCGGCCAGGCCGATGCGCGCCGGTATCCCACAATGCCGGGCACAACCGGCGAGCAAGGTGGCCTTGGGCACGCAATAGCTCTCGCCGGTGGCCAGGGCATGGCTGCCGCGCAAGGTCTGGGGATCACGGCTGAAACTGTAGAAGTTGTAGCGTACGGCCTCGCGCACCGCGTAATAGAGGCTGACGGCTTGCTGTCGGGGATCGCGGCTGGCACCGCGATGAGTTTCGGCGAACTCCACCACCGCCGGGTGGTCACTATCGATGAAGCGGCTGGGACGCAGGTACTCGTGCATGGGCATGACCTCCGAGAGGAAGCCTGAGTCTATCGAGGCGTCCGCCCCAGTGATAACGACGTATCGGCCAAAGATCATGGCCCCCACGATCAACCGGGCCTGGCCCGCAAGATACAGACTTGCATTGCACCCGCACTGCCCTGCTCACCCGCGCTGTCGAAGGCCGACTACGCTCTGAGGGTGATTTCACCCCTGGTTTCACGGAGGATTGAATATGCTGTTGTTGTGGATACTGGTTCTGGTGCTCGCAGTGGCCTACCTGGCCCATCGCCGTACCGCCCCCTGCCCGCCCTGGGCGTGGTCGCCATCTACCTCTTGGCCATGGGCGCCTTTAGCCGTGCCCCCGGCTGGCTGCTGCTGATTTTCTGGGTGCTGCTGGCAGCGGTCGCCGCCCCTCTGCTGCTGCCCGATCTGCGGCGCAAGTATTTCAGTGCGCCGCTGTTCAGCTGGTTCCAGAAGGTTCTGCCGCCGATGTCCCAGACCGAGCGCGATGCCATCGATGCCGGCACCGTCTGGTGGGACGGCGAGCTGTTCAGTGGCCGCCCCGACTGGAATACCTTGCTGGCCTACCCCAAGGCCCAGTTGACCGAAGAAGAGCAGGCGTTCATCGACGGCCCGACCGAGGAGCTGTGCGCCATGGTCAGCGACTGGCAGATCGGCCAGCACATGGACCTGCCGGCCGAAGCCTGGGCCCACATCAAGGAGCACGGTTTCTTTGCCCTGATCATTCCCAAGGAGTTCGGCGGCAAGGGCTTCTCGGCCTACGCCCACTCCCAGGTGGCCATGAAGCTGGCCACCCGCAGCGGCGACCTGGCCTCCACCGTGATGGTGCCCAACTCCCTGGGCCCGGCCGAACTGCTGCTGCACTACGGCACTGACGAACAGCGCAATCACTACCTGCCGCGGCTGGCCCGGGGCGACGACATTCCCTGCTTCGCCCTCACCGGCCCCCTGGCCGGCTCCGATGCAGGGGCCATGCCCGACACCGGAATCATCTGCAAAGGCCAATGGCAGGGTGAAGAAACCCTGGGCCTGCGCCTGAACTGGGAAAAGCGCTACATCACCCTGGGCCCGGTGGCCACCCTGCTCGGCCTGGCCTTCAAGGCCCATGACCCGGACCACCTGCTGGGCGACCAGGAAGACCTGGGTATCAGCCTGGCACTGATCCCCACCGACACCCCCGGGGTGGATATCGGCCGCCGCCACCTGCCCCTGGGCGCGGCCTTCATGAACGGCCCGAACTCCGGCAAGGACGTGTTCATCCCACTGGACTTCCTCATCGGTGGCCAGGAAATGCTCGGCAAGGGCTGGATGATGCTGATGAATTGCCTGTCCGTGGGCCGTTCGATCTCCCTGCCCGCGGTGGGCACCGGCGCCGCCAAATTCACCAGCCTGGTGACCGGCCAGTACGCCCAGGTGCGGGAGCAGTTCAACGTGCCCCTCGCCGCCTTCGAGGGCATCCAGGAGGCTCTGGCCCGCCTCGGCGGCAATGCCTGGCTGATGGACAGTGCACGCATGCTCACTGCCAACGCCGTGGACCTGGGGGAAAAACCCTCGGTGCTGTCGGCGATCCTCAAGTACCACCTCACCGAGCGCGGCCGCGAGTGCATCAGCCACGCCATGGACGTGCACGGCGGCAAGGGCATCATCATGGGCCCCAACAACTACCTGGGCCGCAGCTGGCAAGGAGCGCCGATCTTCATCACCGTGGAAGGCGCCAACATCCTTTCGCGCAACCTGATGATCTTCGGCCAGGGGGCAATCCGCTGCCATCCATTCGTGCTCAAGGAAATGGCCCTGGCCGGTCGCGAAGACCACGACCAGGCACTGCAGGAGTTCGACGCCCTGCTGCTCAAGCACATAGGTTTCGCCGTGAGCAACGCCGCCAGTACCCTGGTGCTGAACCTCGGCCTGGGCCACTTCGAACACGTTCCGGGAGACAAGGTCAGCCAGGGCTATTTCCGTGCCCTGAACCGCCAGGCAGCGGCCTTCGCCTTGCTGGCGGACTTCTCGATGATGCTGCTGGGGGCGAACTCAAACGCCGCGAGCGCCTTTCCGCCCGCCTGGGGGATGTGCTCAGCCACCTGTACCTGGCGTCGGCAGCGCTCAAGCGCTACCACGACCTGGACTCCCCGGAATACCTGCGCCCCCTGCTGGCCTGGGCCATGGAAGAGAGCCTCGGGCATTCCGAACGGGCCCTGGACGAGTTGCTCAGCAACTTCCCCAACCGGGTGTTCGGTTGCGTGCTGCGGGTGCTGGTGTTCCCCTTCGGCCGTCGCCATACCGGGCCATCGGACCAGCTGGATGCCGAAGTGGCGGCGATCATCGGTCGAGCCCAGGGCGATCCGGCCCTGGAAGCGGTGCTTGCCGGCTGCTACCGCCCGCAATCCAAGGACGACCCGGTGGGCGCCCTGCAACATGCCAGCAACCTGCTGAGCGCCGTGCACCCGTTGCACAAGAAGCTCCACGAAGCGCTGAAAAGCGGCCAGGTCAAACCGGCTGCCGGCGAATCGGCCATCGACGCGGCGCTGGAAGCCGGCGTGCTGCAGGCCGCCGAGGCCCAGAGCCTGCACGAGGCCGAGGCGGCGCGGCGCAAGGTCATCGATGTGGATGATTTTGCCAAGGAGGAGCTGACCCTAAGCGAAGGCAAGACCCGCTAGACGGCCGCCTTCGGGGCAGGTCGATTATGAAACCGGGCGCGGGAGCTATATACTCCCGCGCCCGTTTTGCTCTTGAGGACCCTGTCATGTCCAACATCGTCGCCGATCATCTCGTCCTGCTGGACCACCTGCGCAGCATCCTGGTCGCCGTAGGTGAAGCCGAACAGGTGCCCGAGGAAAGCCATGCGCTGTTCCTGGAGCGCTTCGACGAACTGCGCGCCTCGCTGCCGATCAACCCGATCGAAAGCCAATACCTGGGCCAGGACCTGCTGTGCCAGATCATGCAGCGCTACCCGCAGATCGCCCACCTGGTGCCTCGTGACCTGCTGTGGTTCTTCGCCGGTGACTGCCTGCACTACATGCCCGATGAAGAAATCGACCTGTACCAGGCCCTGGAAGAGCGCCGTTTCGAAGCCGAGCAGAACGACGAGCCCTTCGACTGGAACCAGGAAAAGCAGCTGCTGGCGCTTTCTGCCCAGGACAGCAAGCACTGATCACTGCGCCCGGCGCAACCAAGGCCCGCACGGTTCGCCCGGCGGGCCTTTTTCATGGGCGCCTTTTAGCGCCGGCTTGTCAGAGAATTCGCTGGCAAGCCAGCTCCTACAGCGGGCGTTCCGCTTTGCCCGGGCGGTTGAGGGTCGGCTCCTTGGCCAGGCACTCCACCAGGTAGTCGATGAAAACCCGCAACTTGGGCGGCAGGTAACGGGTCGGTGAATGCAGCAGCCAGGCACCGCCGTGGTAGGAGGCCAGGAAGGTCCACTCCGGCAGCACCTGGACGATCAGCCCCTGCTCCAGGGCATGGCGCGCGGTGAAGTACGGCAGGCTGCCGATCCCCAGGTGTTGCAGCACCGCATCCAGGCGCACCCCGGTGTGGTTGGCCGCATAGCGCCCGCGCACCCCCACCGTGACCGCCTTGCTGCCCTGGGTGAATTTCCAGCGCGCATCGCTGGGGGTCTCGCCCAGGTAGATGCAACTGTGCTGGCGCAGGTCCTGGGGATGGGCCGGGGTACCGTGCTCGGCCAGGTACTGCGGGGTGGCGCAGAGCAGGTGATCGATGCGCAACAGCTGGCGGCCGATCAACCCGGGCGGCGGGCGATCGGTGATGCGGATCGCCAGGTCGACGTTGTCGTCGATCAGGTCGACATCGCGGTCCTCATGCAGCAGTTCCACATCGACCAGGGGATAGCGCCGCAGAAACTCCGGCATGTGCGGGTGCACCACGAAACGCCCCACCGCCTTGGGCACGCTGACCCGCACCACGCCTTCGGCTTCGTGGGTGAACTGGCCGCTGACCTCCATCACCGAACGGGCCGCACTGACCATTTCACTGCAACGCTTGAACACCTCTTCGCCACCGTCGCTCAAGCGCAACTTGCGTGTGGTGCGCTGCAACAACCGGGTGGCCAGGACCTTTTCCAGGCGCGAGATGCTGCGGCTGACCGCCGAAGGCGAGGAGCCCAGCTGGCGTGCCGCCTCGGAGAAGCTGCCGGTCTCCACGACCCTGACGAAAATGGCCATTTCTGCCAGCAAAGGCAGGGGTAGATTTATGCTCATGACGCAATAGTCCATTGAGTTTCGAACGGATTATCACGCAATTGCCCAGGCCGCATAATAAAAAAACACTGAATTCCAGGGTTAGAGAAATGACGCGGCGCCTGTATTACGACAATGACCAGTTACTGACCTCCGTCGAGGTCCTGAGCTGCATCCCCCACGAACAGCAATTCGCGGTCACCCTCAACGCCACGCCCTTCCACCCCCAGGGTGGCGGCCAGCCCAGCGATACCGGCTGGATCGGCCAGGCCGCCGTTCTGCGGGTGGCCCAGGAAGGCGAGCAGATCGTGCATTACCTGGACCAGCCGCTGGAGCCGGGCATTTTCGACGCCCGGGTCGATGAGGCCGCGCGCCTGTTCAACAGCCGCATGCACTCCGCCGGGCACCTGATCGGCCACTTCGTGCAAAGCCAGGGCTGGATACCGATCAAGGCCCATCACTGGCCAGGTGAAGGCCGGGTGTCGTTCAAACCGGCAGAGCAGCCCCGGGAGATCGACGGCGCCAGCGTGCAGGACGCGATTGCGCAGTGGATAGAGGCCGACCTGGAACGGCATAGCACAATGGCGGACGGTTCGCGCCAGATCAGCTTTGGCCAACTGCCGGCCTATGGTTGCGGCGGCACCCACGTCAGCCACCTGCAGCAGCTGGGCGCGGTGCTCATCACCGCGGTCTCACTCAAGAAAGGCACCCTTTCGGTCAGCTATAGCCTCGACTGAAAACGGCCTGCCACTCAATCATCCTGCTTTGCGGAGTCCGCATGCTGTCCAACTATCTTGGCGAGTTCCTCGCCCTGGCCCTGGTTCACTTTCTCGCGGTGGTCGCTCCCGGGCCGGATTTTGCCGTGACCATCCGCCAGAGCGTGCGCTTTGGCCGCATGACCGGGGTCTGTACCGCCCTGGGCATCGGCGCCGGCATCTCGGTGCACGTGCTCTACACCCTGCTGGGGTGGGCGCCCTGATGCACGCTACGCCCTGGTTGCTGAGCGCGGCCAAGCTGCTGGGCGGCGCCTACATTCTGTACTTGGGTATCAGCCTGCTGCGCAGCAAGGCCAAGACCAGCCTTCCCGGCGAGGCGCCCACCGATGAGCCCCAACAGACCTTGCTGCGAGCCTTTACCACGGGGTTTCTGACCAATGCCACCAACCCCAAGGCGACCCTGTTTTTCCTGGCGATCTTCACCACCCTGGTCAGCGCCACCACCCCACTGAGCATCCAGGCCCTATATGGCGCCTGGATGTGCCTGGTGAATGCGCTGTGGTTCGTGATCGTCGCGCTGTTCTTCTCCAGCTCTCGGGTGCGCTTGCTGTTCATGCGCCTGGGGCACTGGTTCGAGCGCTGCATGGGGCTGATCCTGCTGCTGTTCGCCGGGCGGTTGCTGCTGTCGCTGTAGGCAAGGCAAACGACAAAGGCCCGCGCAGGTGTACTGGCGGGCCTTTTTGCTGGGCACTGGCTGCAGAGTTGAATCGCAGGCAAACAAAAACGCCGCTCAATGAGCGGCGTTCTTGTGAATTTGGAGCGGGAAACGAGACTCGAACTCGCGACCCCGACCTTGGCAAGGTCGTGCTCTACCAACTGAGCTATTCCCGCAAATGGCGTCCCCTAGGGGACTCGAACCCCTGTTACCGCCGTGAAAGGGCGGTGTCCTAGGCCACTAGACGAAGGGGACACGCTAACCGCAACACATGGTGTGTGTTTCGGCGCCCAGAGCCGCGTCCAAAGACTCGGGTTCTGGTTTCACTCAGCCCCGCCCGAAGGCAGTGCTGCTTAAATTGGAGCGGGAAACGAGACTCGAACTCGCGACCCCGACCTTGGCAAGGTCGTGCTCTACCAACTGAGCTATTCCCGCAAATGGCGTCCCCTAGGGGACTCGAACCCCTGTTACCGCCGTGAAAGGGCGGTGTCCTAGGCCACTAGACGAAGGGGACACGCTACCCGGAACACATGGTGTGTGTTTCGGTGTCCAGAGCCGCATCCGAAGACTTGGGTTCTGGTTTCACTCAGCCTCGCCCGAAAGCCAGACTGTTTAAAATTGGAGCGGGAAACGAGACTCGAACTCGCGACCCCGACCTTGGCAAGGTCGTGCTCTACCAACTGAGCTATTCCCGCAATGGCGTCCCCTAGGGGACTCGAACCCCTGTTACCGCCGTGAAAGGGCGGTGTCCTAGGCCACTAGACGAAGGGGACACGCTACAGCATTCACTTCCTTCAACGTTTTGCTATTTGCTTTCCGTTGAAAGTGGCGCGCATTCTATGGATGCTTTGGGAGGCCGTCAACCCCCAGATATAATTTTATTTAAATCAATGACTTCGGAGCTGTTTTAGGCCCGCTTCAGGGTTTTCTGCCGTCCGCGCTTTGACGCCTATATTCTGGCACTCGACAAGGCGTTATAGTCCTCCACAGCCGGTGATGGCAATTTGAACCCTTGGATCCCCCGAGGCAAATGCCACCTATATAAGCAGCACAATCCATGCCCGGCTCGTCGAGCGGCGCTATGCGTCTAAATGCCAAGCCACTACACTCGCACGCGAATCCCATAACGAGGTTTTAACGGTGACACCACTCATGATCACCCTGCTGGTAATAGCCGGGATCGCACTATTGATCGCCATTGGCTACATGAACCATGTGGTGGAAAACAACAAACTGGAAAAAGCCCGCACCAAGGTCGAACTCAATGATCGCCTGCGTCGTTGCGGCGAGATCACCGAAACCTTCCCCGGCCAGTTCATGTCACCGGCCCTCAAGCTGCTGCTGACGCGCCTGGAGCTGAACGTCGTTCAGCGCATGCTCAACCTCGATAAAACCGACAGCACCCTCAAGGCTCGCCTGGCTGAGCTCAATACCCTGGTGGGCCAGGGCGAGTCGATCCCGGTGAACAACCCACCGGCACCGATCCAGACCGAAGCCAAGGCCAAGGACGTGCGCTTCCTGCTGGAGGCTATGCACGGCCAGGTCACTCGCGCCGCCCACGACGGTTTCCTGCAGCCCAACGAAGCCAAGCGCTGGATCAAGGAGATCCGCCACATCCTGGTGCTGCTGCATATCGAGTTCTTCAACAACCTGGGCCAGTACGCCCTGCAGCAGAATCAGCCGGGCCAGGCCCGGCTGGCCTTCGAGCGTGGCGTGCAGTACCTGCGCAAGCAGCCGGACCCGGCGGTCTACAAGGAGCAACTGGAATACCTGGACAAACTCCTGGCCCGGGCCAATGCCATGGTGCTGTCGACCCTGGAACCTGCCCCGGACGAAGACAACCAGCTGACCCAGGGCCTCAAGACCGTGGAAGCCGACGCCGACTGGAAAAAGAAAGCCATCTACGACTGACAGAAAAAACCCTTGCCCGGAACACCCGGGCAAGGGTTTTAGAACGCTGCGCCCTCCCCGCCGCTACAAGCGGAAATGCCCCACCATCCCCTTCAGTTCCACGCCCAACTGCGCCAGCTCGATGCTCGACGCGGCGTTGCCCTGCATCGCCAGGGACGACTGATCGGCACTGGCGCGAATGCTGGTGACACTGCGGTTGATCTCTTCGGCCACCGAACTCTGCTGCTCGGCCGCAGCGGCGATCTGCTGGTTCATCTGCTGGATCAATGACACCGCCGCGGCAATGCTACCCAGGGCGCTTTCGGTCTGCAGGGCATCGCTGACCGCCAGCTTCACCAGCTCGCCACTGCTCTGGATCTGCCGCACCGAGGAGTCGGCCGCCGCGTGCAGAGCCGTCACCAACCGGGCGATCTCTTCGGTGGACTGCTGCGTGCGTTTCGCCAGGGCCCGCACTTCATCGGCCACCACCGCAAATCCCCGGCCCTGCTCCCCGGCCCTGGCGGCTTCGATAGCGGCGTTGAGGGCCAGCAGGTTGGTCTGCTCGGCCACGCTCTTGATCACATCCAGCACGCTACCGATGTTGTCGATTTCCGCGCTCAGGCTCTCGATACCACTGCTGGCACGGCTGGCGGAATCCGCCAGTTGCTCGATGCGCTGCATGCTCTGGCGCACCACTTGCTGGCCACTTTCGACCTTGTCGTCCGCCGCCTGGGCGGCTTGGGCGGCCTCCTCGGCATTGCGCGCCACATCGTGCACCGTGGCGGTCATCTGATTCATGGCCGTGGCCACTTGCTCGGTTTCTTCCTTCTGGGTGCTGACTTCCAGGTTGGTCTGCTCGGTCACCGTGGACAGCGACTGAGCCGAACTGGCCAGTTGCTCGATCCCCGCCTGCAGGCCACTGACAATGCCGCTCAGGCCGCTGCCCATCTGCTGCATGGCCTGCATCAACTGACCGATCTCGTCACGTCGGGTCACCTCCACGGTCGCGGTCAGATCACCGGCGGCAATCTGCTGAGCCACGTGCATCACACTGCGCAACGGGCGCACGATCAGGCGGGTGACGCTCAAGGCCGCCAACAGCCCCACCAACAGCGCCAGGGCCGAGGAGCCGATGATCAGCAGGGAGTTCTTGTCCAGTTCCCCCAGCATCGAATGCTCTTGCGCCCCGTACGCCTGATCAACCCGCGCCATCACCTGGGCGGCGCGCTCATGCAACTGCTGATAGACCTGCTTCTCCTGGGCCAGCAACCCGGTGTACTCGTTGAGCTTCTCGCTGAAGTTGCCGATGTGCCCCGAGACTTCGTTGAGCACCGTCTGATAGCCCGCATCCTTGACCGTGGCCTTCAACTGCTCGGCCTGGGCCAGGGCCTGATCGGCCTGCTCGATCTTGCCCTGCTCGGCGGGCTCCTGGTCGCCGCCCTTACGGTTCTGATCCAGGCGCAACCGGGCCTCATTCATGGCCTGCAGCATCAGGCGTGAAACCTGGCTGATCTGATTGGCCTGCTCGATGAATTCGGCACCATCCTTGCCCTGGGATTCCTTGAGCGTATAGGCACCGTCATCCGCCAGCCCGGCCTGCAGCACGTCCAGGTTATTGGCCACGCTGGACACCGACCAACTGGCCATTTCCAGGGCCAGGTCCTTGGCCTGGGTCAGCTCGACGAACTCGTCGAAGGCCTTGCGATAGTCCGCCAGCGCCAGCTCCACATCGCCCATCGCGGTCTGGTTGGCCGCCGACCGCACCTTGAGCTGCTGGGCCAGGGCCTGCAGGCCTTCCAGGCTTTCATGCAGGCTGTCCACGGTCTTGCTGTCGCCGTGCAGGGCGTAGTCCTGCTCCTGCAGCCGCACCTTGAGCACGCCGCTATTGAGCTGGGACATCTGCTTGAGGCCATCGAAGCGCTGGCTGATGGTCTGCAGGGACCAGACACCGATCCCCGCCACCAGAGCGGTTAGGAGCAACACCAGGGCAAACCCGATGCCCAGTTTCTTTGCCATGCCCAGGTTGGCAAAACGTCCACTTGCGGCCGAAGTCATGGTGCGCAGTCCCCTTCCAATCCCCAATGGCAATAGGGCCATCTTGTCTTGGCGAAGGGTCGCAACGGCATGCACCGGCGCACAAGTCTCTGACATCGGAATAATGGCAAAAAGCTACGCCGAGGTCGTTTTCAGGACACTGGAGGTCGATTCCATCGGGCCCCGGCCATCGGCATCAGATCGCGGTGGCCCCGCCGTCGACCGCCAGTGCATGGCCGGTGGTAAAGGCCGCGCCATCGCTGCACAGGTAGAGCACCGCACTGGCGATCTCCTCGACCTTGCCGATGCGCCCCACCGGGTGCATGGCCGCGGCGAACTCGGCCTTCTTCGGGTCCGCCTCGTAGGCACGGCGGAACATGTCGGTGTCGATCACCGCCGGGCATACCGCGTTCACGCGGATTTTCTTCTTCGCATATTCGATGGCCGCCGACTTGGTCAGGCCGATCACCGCATGCTTGGAGGCCGCATAGATGCTCATCTTCGGCGCCGCGCCCAGGCCCGCCACCGAGGCGGTGTTGACGATCGCCCCACCGCCCTGGGCCAGCAGCAGCGGCAACTGGTACTTCATGCACAGCCAGACCCCTTTGACGTTAACCCCCATGATGGCGTCGAACTCATCCATGGAGCCCTCCGCAAGGCGGCCCTTTTCGATCTCGATACCGGCATTGTTGAAGGCGTAATCCAGGCGCCCATAGGCTTCGATGGTGCGGGCCATGAGGCTTTGCACATCCGCCTCCAGGGTAACGTTGCACGGCACGAACAATGCCTCGCCACCGGCCTCGCGGATCAGCGCCACGGTGCCCTCGCCCCCCGCCGTGTCCAGGTCCGCCACCACCACCTTCAAGCCTTGTGCGGCAAATGCCTGGGCGGTGGCGCGGCCGATACCATTGGCTGCGCCGGTCACCAGGGCCACCTGGCCGGAAAACGTCATGCTCATTGCAGGAATCCTCGATCGAATGCGGGTCAGCTACCCGGCCCAATCTAGCCACAGCCGGGGCTGGTGGCGTCAGCACTATCAAAAGCCCGGTTGGATGCTCATGCATTCTGGTGATGAATCTGCCGGGGGCTTTATCAGGGCGATCGATTGGCCTCCATTCGCTGCAGCGGCAAACCTTGCGGCACCGAGGCCAAGGGGCTATCAACTAGGGGTTCATTCATCCCACGAGTGCCTGCCATGACCGCCCTGACCAATCGCCAGTTCCTGCTCGCCAAACGCCCCATCGGACCGGCCACCCGCGATACCTTCACCTACCAGCAAGTGGCAGTGGGCGAGCCCGCCGCCGGGCAGATCCTGGTGCAGAACCAATACCTGTCCCTGGACCCGGCCATGCGCGGCTGGATGAACGAGGGCAAGTCCTACATTGCCCCGGTGGCCATCGGCGAGGTCATGCGCGCCCTGGGCGTGGGCCAGGTAATCGCCTCCAGCCACCCCGGTTTCGCGGTGGGCGACTACGTCAATGGTGCACTCGGCGTGCAGGACTACTTCCTCGGCGAGCCCCGGGGCTTCTACAAGGTCGACCCCAAGCTGGCCCCGCTGCCGCTCTACCTGTCAGCCCTGGGCATGACGGGCATGACCGCCTACTTCGCCCTGCTGGACGTGGGCGCGCCCAAGGCCGGCGACACCGTGGTGCTGTCCGGGGCCGCCGGCGCGGTGGGCAGCATTGCCGGGCAGATCGCCAGGATCAAGGGCTGCCGCGTGGTGGGGATTGCCGGCGGCCAGGACAAGTGCCGGTTCCTCATCGACGAGCTGGGTTTTGACGGCGCCATCGACTACAAGAACGAAGACGTCCACGCCGGCCTCAAGCGCGAGTGCCCCAAAGGCGTCGATGTGTATTTCGACAACGTCGGCGGCGACATCCTCGATGCCGTGCTCAGCCGCCTGAACGTCAAGGCGCGGGTGGTGATCTGCGGCGCCATCAGCCAGTACAACAACAAGGAGGCGGTCAAGGGGCCGGCCAACTACCTGTCGCTGCTGGTCAACCGGGCGCGCATGGAGGGGTTCGTGGTGATGGACTATGCCGCGCAGTTCGCCGAAGCCGGGCAGGAAATGGCCGGCTGGATGGCCAAGGGGCAGCTCAAGAGCAAGGAGGATATTGTCGAGGGCCTGGAAACCTTCCCGGAAACCCTGGGCAAGCTGTTCAGCGGCGAGAACTTCGGCAAGCTGATACTGAAAGTCTGAATCCGTAGGAGCCGGCTTGTCGGCGATCCGCAACGGCGGCCGGAAAGGGCCGCCAACCGCAAAACCGCTATCGCCGGCAAGCCGGCTCCTACAAGAGGAAGCGTGTTACAGGGCCAGTTCGGCCACGACGTCGGCCAGGGCCTTGGCCGGATCTGCCGCCTGGCTGATGGGGCGACCGATCACCAGGTAATCGGAGCCGGCATCCAGGGCCTGGCGCGGGGTGAGGATCCGCCGCTGGTCGTCCTGGGCGCTGCCCGCCGGTCGAATCCCCGGGGTCACCAGTTGCAGGGACGGATGGGCGCTCTTCAGGGCCTGGGCTTCCAGGGCCGAGCACACCAGGCCGTCCATGCCGGCTTTCTGCGCCAGGGCAGCCAGGCGCAGCACCTGCTCCTGGGGCTCGATGTCCAGGCCGATACCGGCCAGGTCTTCACGCTCCATGCTGGTAAGCACGGTGACGCCGATCAGCAACGGCTTGGGGCCGCTGCGCTGGTCCAGCACTTCGCGGCAGGCAGCCATCATGCGCAGGCCGCCGGAGCAGTGCACGTTGACCATCCACACGCCCATTTCCGCGGCGGCCTTGACCGCCATGGCGGTGGTGTTGGGAATATCGTGGAACTTCAGGTCCAGGAACACTTCGAAACCCTTGTCCCGCAGGGTCCCGACAATCTCGGCGGCGCAGCTGGTGAACAGCTCCTTGCCGACCTTGACCCGGCACAGTTTGGGGTCCAGTTGATCGGCCAGTTTCAGTGCGGCGTCACGGGTGGGGAAATCCAGGGCGACGATGATAGGAGTCTGGCAGGCGGACATGAAGGGGCTCTCAGGCAAGTCGAAATCGGCGCGGATTGTAGCGCAAGCCGCGCCGCTCCGGGACCCGATCAGAGGTAAATCCTCCTCAACGGTGCGCAAGAAGGCCGATTGCCCCGGCAATCGCTCCCCCACGCCACGGCATTTGTATCAACCTCGATACACTGACGACACGTGGGCAACAATCCCCGGCGCTACCCTCGCCAGCCGCAACACCTTCGAACAGCACTTCCAGCCCCCGGGCCGGACGCCTATGCTGAAGCCACAACCCCGCCGCCGCCCTAAGGCGCCGGCAGCCTACCTGGCAGACGACCGCACCCATGCAGAACACTTCAGCCCCTCTCAACGAAGACGCCAAAGCATTGGTCAGTGGCGACGACAAACGCTGGAACACCCGGGCCCTGATCGTCGACGACGACGTGCCGATCCGCGAGTTGCTGATCGACTACCTGGCGCGTTTCAACATTCACGCCAGCGGCGTCACCGACGGCGCGGCGATGCGCCAGGCCCTGCAGGCCGAGCACTTCGACGTGGTGGTGCTGGACCTGATGCTGCCCGGCGAAGACGGCCTGTCCCTGTGCCGCTGGCTGCGTACCGAATCGGACATCCCGATCCTCATGCTCACCGCCCGCTGCGAGCCCACCGATCGCATCATCGGCCTGGAGCTGGGGGCCGACGACTACATGGCCAAGCCTTTCGAGCCACGGGAACTGGTGGCCCGGATCCAGACCATCCTGCGCCGGGTGCGCGACGATCGCAGCGAGCAGCGGGCCAATATCCGCTTCGACAACTGGCGCCTGAACAGCGTGCTGCGCCAACTGATTTCCGCCGATGGCCTGGTGGTGCCGCTGTCCAACGCCGAGTTCCGCCTGCTCTGGGTGTTCATCGAGCGCCCGCGCCGGGTACTGAGCCGCGAACAATTGCTGGACGCCGCCCGCGGCCGATCCATCGAGGCCTTTGATCGCAGCATCGACCTGCTGGTCTCGCGCCTGCGGCAAAAGCTCGGCGACGATCCGAAGTCGCCGCAACTGATCAAGACCGTGCGCGGTGAAGGCTACCTGTTCGACGCCCGGGACATCGGCTGATGCGCGGGCGGTTCGATACGCTGTTCGGCCGCCTGTTCGGCGTCCTGCTGATCGCGATCGTCCTCGCCCACCTGCTGGCGTTCTTCTGGTTTCACCACTACGGCCCGCCCCCGCCGCCGCCCCCTCCCGATTCGGCGCAGTTGATCAATGGCCAGCCGCCGCCCCCTTATTCAAGGCGCCCGCCACGGCCCTGGTTCGGCGGCCCGCTGGTGCCCCTGACGTTCCAGTTCATCTCCCTGATCATCGCTGCCTGGTACGGCGCCAAGCTGTTGTCGCGGCCGATCCAGCGCCTGAGCGCCGCCGCCGAGCGTTTGAGCGAAGACCTCGACAGCCCGCCCCTGGAAGAGGTGGGCCCAAGGGAAGCCCGGCAAGCGGCCAGCACCTTCAACCAGATGCAGAAACGCATCCGCGAGCAGGTGCAGCAACGCGGGCGCATGCTCGGTGCCGTCTCCCACGACCTGCGCACCCCGTTATCAAGGCTGAAACTGCGCCTGGAGCAGATCGAGGACAGCAAGCTGCAAGGGCAGATGCGCCAGGACCTGGACGACATGATCAAGATGCTCGACGCCACCCTCAGCTACCTGCACGAACAACGCACCAGCGAGGCCGAGCAATGGATGGACGTGCAGGCCCTGGTGGAGTCGCTGTGCGAGAACGCCCAGGACCAGGGCGCCGACGCTCAGGCCCAGGGCCATTGCGCGCCGCTGCTGGTGCAACCCATGGCGTTGCAGTCATGCCTCAACAACCTGCTGGACAACGCCCTGCGCTACGCCGGCCAGGCAACCCTGGCCCTGGAGGACGACCGCGGGCAACTGCTGATCCGGGTCATCGACCACGGCCCGGGGATTGCCGCCGACAAGCGTGAAGCGGTGTTCGAGCCATTCTTTCGCCTGGAAGGCTCGCGCAACCGCAACTCCGGCGGCGTCGGCCTGGGCATGACCATCGCCCGAGAAGCAGCGGAGCGCCTGGGCGGCCAACTGATCCTCGAAGAAACCCCCGGCGGCGGCCTGACCGCGGTATTGCGTCTACCCAGGCCTTGAGCGCCTTGTGTGGCGGCAGGTACAAACCGCCAATACCCAGGACAACTCCCCCCTGAGGCTGCTTGGGCCGGTGTCCCCCCACCGGTTCTATTCATCCGCAGGGAGTGAGCCCCATGATCGATAGCCTCAGCAGCAACTATTCGAGCTATTACAGCTCCAGCACCACCAACCGTGGCCAGCAATTGCACAAGGAGCTGTTCGCCAAGCTCGACAGCAACGGTGATGGCGCGGTGGATCAGGACGAGCTGAAAAACGCCCTGTCGCAGAAAAGCGACAACGGCATCCTGGTCAGCCTGAGCAAGAATTTCAACGACCTGGACAGTGACGGCAGCGGTAGCTTGAGCAGCGATGAAATGGCCGCCATGGCCCCTCCTCCGCCCAAGGACCGCGCCCCCGATACCCAACTGGCGGATGCCCTGCTCGGCGCCCTGGACAGCGATGGCGACGGAGTCATCAGCAGTGACGAACTGAGCACTGCCCTGCAAGCCTCGGGCAACAGCTCCACCAGCAGCGACACCAGCTCGGCTCTGCTGAAGATTCTCGACAGCGATAGCAGTGGCGGCATCAGTAGCGATGAGCTCAAGGCCGCGTTGCAGGCCGGAAGCAACCAGGACAGCGCCCCCCAGGACCCGCAGGCCAACCTCGCCGAAGCTCTGGGCAAGATGATCGCCAGCTTGAGCAAGCAGTATCAGTTGGACACCAGCAGCAGCCTCGGCGGCAGCGTCAACGTCGCTGCCTGACGTCCATTGCCGCTCCCGGGGGGAGCGGCAATCGGTGGTTCAACGCGGCTCCTGGGCCCGGGCCTGGCTGGCGCTCCAGTCCAGCAACAGGCTGTAGGCCACCGCCAGCAGCGTCGGGCCGATGAACAGGCCGATAAAGCCGAAGGCGATCAGGCCACCGAACACTCCCAGCAGCACGATCACCAGCGGCAGGTTGCCGCCGCGGCTGATCAGGTACGGTTTGAGCACGTTGTCCACGCCGCTGATGATGAAAGTGCCCCAGATCCCCAGGAACACCGCCATGCCATATTCGCCTTTCCAGGCCAGCCAGGCGGTAGCCGGGATCCATACCAGGGGCGGGCCCATGGGAATCAGGCTGAGCAGGAAGGTGACGATCCCCAGAACCAGCGCCCCGGGCACTCCGGCAATCAGGAAGCCGATCAGCGCCAGCAGGCCCTGGGCCGCCGCGGTGCCGATCACCCCGTTGACTACCCGTTGCACGGTGCCAGCCACCAGGTCGATGTAGTAGCCGGCGCGCTCGCCGATCAGGCGCTCCAGCAACTTGTGCACGAACAGCGCCAGGCGCGGGCCATCGCGGTAGAAGAAAAACACGAAGACGATGCTCAGGGTCAGTTCCAGAATGCCGCCGCCGATCTGCGCGCTGCGAGCCAGCAGCCAGTTGCCCACCTGCCCCAGATAGGGTTTGACCGCCAGCATCAGGGCCGCGCCCTGCTGGTCGATGCTGTTCCACAAGCCCACCAGGCGCTCGCCCACCAATGGCAGGTTGCCGAGCCACTCTGGAGCGGCGGGCAGGCCGTCGACCTGCACGTCCTTGATGAAGGCCGTGGCATCGCGCACATGGTCCGCCAGGTTGAGGCCGAGCCAGACCAGCGGCGCGGCCACCAGCACCATCCAGCCCAGGGTCAGCAGGGCCGCTGCCAGGGATTCTCGGCCATTGAGCCAGCGGGTCAGCAGGCGCATCAGCGGCCAGCTGGCAAACGCCAGCACGGCGCCCCAGAACAGCGCTGACCAGAAAGGCGCCATGACCCAGAAGCTGGCACCGAACAACACCAGGAGCAGGATCTGCACCAGCAGGCGATCGTTATTGGGCATGAAATGTCTCGCGCAAGAAGAACCAGTGAAGAGTAGGCGAACCCGCGAGCGCGGGCTGCCTGAAACAGCTTAACGCAGTAGTTCGAAATGCAGGCCTGCTGCGTCGGTGTTACCGGTTTCCATCCGCGAGGCCAGCACGCCCTGGCCAATCAGCGCCTGGCGCCAGGCTTCGGCCTGCTTGCCGGACAGGCTGATGCGCAGGGTGGTGTCCAGGTTCAGCCCGCGGGACAGCAGGTTGAGCCAGGTGGGCTGGGGCTCGGCGAGTTTCGGCAGGTCCAGCTTGCCGGTGTCCTTGAGCTGGCGCAGCAGGGTGGCCGAAGTGGGTAGCAGGTCCCCCAGCGGCGCGCTGGCGTCGAACTGCTCCACATGCAGGTAGGCCCGGCGGTTACCCCGGGTGATGCTGTACAGGGCTACCAGGGAGTTGTCCTGGGGCGCCGCCAGCCGCAGCAGCAGGTAGGCCTGCTGTTCATCGGCGCCAAACAGCTTGGCGTTGCCGAATACTTCGTTGGCCCACAGGCTGCTTTCACCGCAATCGCGGGCCTGGCACCAGAACAGCAGCTCGGCGCCCTGCTTTTGCAGCGCCTCCCTGGCCAGGGTGAAGGCTTCGTTGGATGTGCGCTCGGCGGGCAACTGGTAAGTGATGGCGGTGAGCTTGCCGCGGGCATTGACCTGGCCATCGAAACGCAACTGGCCGCTGATACGGCGGATCGAACCCAGGGGGTAGACGCGCTCCTGCTCCACTTCGGGGCGGTAGTCGACGATCTGTGCATCGGTCAGACGGGGGACCAGGGGCAGGTCGTGGCTGCCCGGCAGATCGGCGGCAAGCACCAGGGTACTTGCCAGGGACAGGCCCAGAACACTGATTGAACGCATGGAAACTCTCATCGGATAAGCATGGCCTGGGCGCCCTTGACGACGCTGGCATCGTCGCTGCGTTGTGGAACCTGCAAGCCTCGCTGCACCGCAGGACGGGCCTCCAGGGCCGCCATCCAGCGTTGCAACGCCGGCAGGCCCTGCACCGAAACCCCGGACCATTCATGGCCGCGCACCCAGGGGAAGGTGGCGATGTCGGCAATGCTGTAGTCGCCGGCCAGGTACTCGGCCTGTTGCAGGCGGCTGTCGAGCACTTCGTACAGGCGCCGGGTCTCGTGCTGATAACGGTCGATGGCGCCCTGCAGCTTCTCCGGGAAATAGCGGAAGAACACATTGGCCTGGCCCTGCATGGGCCCGACCCCGCCCATCTGGAACATCAGCCATTGCATGACCAGCGAACGGCCCTTGGGATCGGCCGGCAACAACTGGCCAGTGCGTTCGGCCAGGTACACCAGGATCGCGCCGGACTCGAACACCGGAAAATCGCCATTGTCGCGATCGACGATGGCCGGAATACGCCCATTGGGATTGATCTTCAGGAACGCTGGGGCCTTTTGCTCCTTCTTGTCGAAACTCAAGGCGTGCACCTCATAGGGCAGGCCGAGTTCCTCAAGCAGGATGGAAACCTTGTGACCATTGGGGGTCGCAGCGGTGTACAGATCTATCATGGTTGTCTCCCATTTCAACCCGCCCAGCCTCGACAGTTGATCCCGTCAAGTCAAGGAACGGCGAAAAACCGATTGAAACAGTCTGCGACAAAGGTGGCACCCGCCTCGTCGTTGAGGTGCAGGTGATGCCCGCCGGGCAACTGCTCAACGCTGAAGGGTAGACGCTGCAACAAGGCCTGGTGCTTGGCCAGCATGCCATCGGCCGCCACCACCAGTTGCGTCGGGCAGGCGACCCGCTGAACAAAGGACATGGCCTGCTCCTCTGTCAGGCGCAGCGGCGAAGCCAGGGTCAGGCGGCTGTCGCTGCGCCAGGTATAGCCCCCGGGCACCGGCATCAGGCCGCGCTGGGCCAGCAGTTCGGCCGCCTCGCGGCTGACCGCCACCAGGCCCTTCATGCGCGCCTCGATGGCCCGCTCCAGGGTGGCGTACACCGGCTTGCTCTTGTTCTGCAGATTCAGCTGTGCCTGCAACGCCATGCCCAGGCGCTCGGCGGCGTCCTCGCCATTGGCCGTCGGCGGGATCACCCCATCGATCAGGGCCAGGTGGCTGACCCGCTCCGGCATCGCCGCCGACAGCACCAGCGAGACGATCGCCCCCAGGGAATGACCGATCAGGGCAAAGCGCTTCCAGCCCAGTTGCTCGGCGGCTTGCAGCACGTCATAGACGTAGTCCCACAGGGCATAGCCGGCCCCCGCCGGGCGATGCCCGGAATGACCGTGGCCGGCCAGGTCCAGGGCAACGATGCGCAGGCCGGCGAGCTTGGGCGCCAGCCGGGCGAAGCTGTTGGCGTTATCCAGCCAGCCATGCAGGGCGATGACCGGCAGACCGTCCTCGGGCCCAAACAGATGGGCCGCCAGTTCGATGTGCGGCAGGTTCAGGCGGACTTCTTCGACGGCGTGGCTCATGCAGGGCTCCGTTGCCAGCGTGTGAACAGCTCCTTGAGCAGCGCCGCGGTGTCCTGGGGGCGCTCAAGGGGAAACATGTGGCCACCGGGCATGGTCAGCGACTCGCCCAGGGGCATGCGCCCGACGGCACTGGTGTGATGGCGCATCACCACCCGGCTCTGCTGTCCGCGCACCACCGCCAGCGGTACCTTGAGCTGGCGCGCACTGCCCGGGCTGGTATGAGGCACGCCGCGGTAGATGCTGATTTCCGTGGCCGGGTCAAAACGCAGGCGCAAGCGATCCCCCACCTGCTGCAGGCCGTGCTGCAGGTAAGCATCCAGGCAATCGGGATCGAAGGCCCGGAACAGCGTCTTGCGGGAGAAGTAACTGCGGGCGGCCTCGATGTCGGCAAACTCTTCGCGACGCCCCAGGGTGCGCCCGGCCGGAGTCAGCCGGTCGATGAAGCCCAGGCGCTTGGCGGCGCGGATCACCCATTGGTCGGCCCGGGTCAGCACCGGCGAATCGAGCATCACCACCCCCCGATACAGCTCCGGGCAGCGCAGGGCCGCGTGCAGATGCAGCACACCACCCAGCGAATGCCCCACGCCCCAGACCGGCTGGGCCTGCTGTTGCAGGTGATGGATCAGTTCATCCACCAGGCTGCGCCAGTTGTCGTCCACCGGAAAGCGCGGGTCGTGGGCATGCTGCTGCAGATGAGCCACCTCGAATTCCGGCGCCAGGGCAGCAAACAACTTGCCATACGTGCCGGAGGGAAACCCATTGGCGTGAGCGAAAAACACCTGTTGCGACATACCGACCTATCCATCCACCAAACGAACACCGATTGTCCGCAGGCCCTGGCACCAGGGCAATGACCGTAACGGACAGGAATGCTGACACCCAGGCTCAGCCTATGGCGCGTTGCCTCATTGCGCCGGCGGGTTCTGCCCGAGGGGCACTACCGCCATGGTCAGGCGCGAGACGCAACTGGCCTTGCCTTCATCACTGCTCAGGCGGATGTCCCAGACATGGGTGGTGCGCCCGATATGAATGGCCTTGGCCACCGCCGTGACCCGCCCGGTGCGCAAGCCCCGCAGGTGATTGGCATTGATCTCCAGCCCCACGCAGTAGAACTTGCTGGCGTCGATGCACAGGTAGCTGGCCATGGAGCCGACGGTTTCCGCCAGCACCACCGAGGCCCCGCCGTGCAGCAGCCCGTAGGGCTGGTGGGTGCGATGGTCGATGACCATGCTCGCGGTCAGTGACTGCTCGTCATAGGACTCGAAGCGAATATCCAGCACTTCGCCGATGGTGTTCTTCTGGATCGCGTTCAGTTGCTCGATGTTCGGAGTGGTGCGCCATAGACTCATCGCCGCTTCCCTTATGGGTGGTTATTGTCGGTCAATCCTGCCACAGCACGGCTTCGCTGCGCTCGCTCCAGGCTTGAAAACTGCCGCCATAGGTGGCTTCGATCACATTGCGCTTGATCTTCAGGGTTGGAGTGAGAAAGCCGTTTTCCACCGCCCAACTGTCCTTGACTACCACCAGCCGATGCAGCCGCTCGTGCTTGTCCAGGCTGCCATTGACCTGGGCCAGCAGGCTTTCCAGGCTGCTGTGCAAGCCTTCCCGGGCACTGCCGGCGGCGGCCTGCGCACCCGCAGCCGAAAGCACGCACAGGCCCAGGGGGGCAATCAGCCCGTCGCCCACCACGCACACCTGCTCGATATGGGCATGCACCGCCAGGCGGTTCTCGATGGGCGCCGGGGCCACGTACTTGCCCTTGCTGGTCTTGAAGATCTCCTTGAGCCGGCCGGTCAGGCGCAGGTTGCCGGCGGCATCCTGCTCCCCCTTGTCGCCGGTGCGCAGGAAACCATCCTCGGTAACGGTTTCGGCGGTCTTCTGCGGGTCCTTGAAATAGCCCAGCATAGTGGCTCCGCTGCGTACCTGAACCTCCCCCGCCTCGTCGATGCGCACCTCGACTTCCGGGCAGGGCCGGCCAATCCAGCCGGGCACATGCTCACCGGAGCGGCCGATATGGGAGTAGCCGCAGCTCTCGGTCATGCCGTACACCTCCAGCACGTCCAGCCCGAGGCGTCGATACCAGTGCAACAGGGTCTGGGGCACCGGTGCCGCTCCCGACAGCGCCACCCGCAACGCGTCCAGCCCGAGCCCGCTCAGCACCTTGTGGCCGACACGCTTGCCGATAAAGGGCAGGCCCAGGAGAAAATCCAGGCGCTTGGCCGGCACCTTGCTGTAGACCCCCATCTGGAACTTGGTCCAGATCCGCGGCACGCCAAACAGCGCGGTGGGCCGGGCTCGCTGCAGGTCGGCGAGGAAGGTGTCCAGGCTTTCGGCAAAGAACACCGTCTGCCCGGTATAGATCGCCGCCATCTCGACAAACATGCGCTCGGCCACGTGGCACAGGGGCAGGTAGGACAGCAGCCGGTCCTCGGGGCCCAGGCCGAACATCTGCACACCATGGCTGGCGGCAAAGCCCAGGTTGCCGAAACTGTGCATCACGCCCTTGGGCAGCCCAGTGGTGCCGGAGGTATAGATGATGGTGGCCAGCTGATCGGCCGCAGGGCTCGGGCTATCCTCGATCGGCGGACAGCGCTGCAGGTCCTCCCAACTGAAATCGAAAGGGCCTTCGGGGGCCAGGGGCAAGCGGATGGTGGGCAGCCCGGCCTTGATCCCGAGCGCCATTTGCGGCCAGTCGTCCAGCTTGCCGATAAAGGCCAGGGCCGACTCGGAATGCTCCAGCACCTGGGCTACCGACTCGGCCGTGAGATTGGGATACAACGGCACCGAGACATGCCCGGCGATCCAGATCGCCAGGTCGGCAATGACCCAGTGCGCGGAGTTCTTGCCAATGATTGCAATGTGGCTGCCGGAAGGCAGCTGGCGCTCGCGCAGCCATTGGGCGGCACGCCGGGCCTGCTGGCCCACGTCGAACCAGTTCAGCTCCTGCACCTGCCCGCCGGCACTGGGCTGGACCAGAAAGCGCTGCTGGGGATGACGAGCCTCGCGCTCGTAGAACACTTGCAGGGGCAAACGAAAAGCAGCAGACATGACTCGCTCCTTTGTTCTTATTCTGTTCGCGACACCAACCAAGCACTTGCTTGGTGGACTATTCCACGCACAAAGGAGCGCTGCAAGTTAAGAAATGTAGCGGATCGCAACCGGGGATCGGTGGGTTCGAGACAACAACGGCGGCCCGGGCATGCCCTGCCGCCGCGTCCATCAAGAGTGTGTCACGGCATTCAAGGTCATCAGCCCTGCCAGGGGCCAGTCGCCTTCGAGCTCCGCCAGGCTGGCGGTGTTCATCGGCTGCGGATCACGCAGGTGGCCGTGCTGCAACAGGCCGATCAGGTTGCCCACCAGGGGTTGATGGCTGACCAGCAGCAGGTTGTCGGCACTGTCCAGTTGCTCCAGCACCTGCAGCGGGTTGGCCTCGGGGGTGAGCCAGGGCACGGTGCGGATCTCGCCTTCGAACCCCAGGGCCTCGCGCACCAGCTGTGCAGTCTGCTGGGCACGTACATAAGGGCTGGCGAGGATCGCGGCGATGGACTGGCCGATCAGGTGCGCGGCACTGCCCAGCACTTCCTCGCGACCGTGGGCCGTGAGGTTGCGCTGGGCATCGGTCGGCGCATGGGACTCGGCCTGGCCGTGACGCAGCACCCACAGCTTCACAGCTTGGGCTCCTCGTCACGCACCGGGTGAGGCGCTGGCGGCACGCTATGGGGAGCTTCGCCTTCAGGCGCCCGGGGAGCGGGCCAATCGGTGAACGGCCAGGGTTTCTGTTCGGTATGGAAGCTGCCGAAACGGCCGATCTGCGCCAGGAACTGGCTCAGGCTATCGCCGAAGTTCATCAGGCCGGCATTCGGCGCGCCGTAGATCAGGCGATAGATCAACTGCACCAGCACCAGCGCGCCCAGGAGAAACTGCGCCACCTGCCACACCAGCACGAATATCAGCATCCACAGCACCCGCAGGAGGATGGACTCGTATTTGGCTTCGGAATTCGTATCGTTCATGTCTGGCTCCTGTGCTGCTCAGTTGAATCCGCTGGTGGAGATAAAGTCGACGTCGGTTTTCGGCTCGCCGCGCATCAAGAGCTCGATTACCTGGTTCAGCGTACGCCCTTCGAACAGGATCGCGTGCAGGCCGGCCACCAGCGGCATGTAGACCCCCAGCTCCTGAGCCTTGACCTTGAGCACCTTGAGGGTGTTGACGCCCTCCGCCACCTCACCCAGGCGGGTCACCGCCTCTTCCAGGCTCAGGCCCTGGCCCAGGGCAAAGCCCACCTGGTAGTTGCGGCTCTTGGGCGAGGAACAGGTGACGATCAGGTCGCCGACCCCGGCCAGGCCGAGGAAGGTCATGGGGTTGGCGCCCTGGCTCACGGCAAAGCGGGTCATTTCCGCCAGCGCCCGGGTAATCAGCATGCTCTTGGTGTTTTCCCCCATGCCCAGGGCCACCGCCATGCCGGCGATGATCGCGTAGACGTTCTTCAGCGCCCCGCCCAGTTCCACACCGAAGCGGTCGGCACTGGCATACACACGGAAGGTGCGGCCGTGCAGCGCGGCCTGGACCCGCTGACAGAGCTCTTCGTCTTCACTGGCGACCACGGTGGCGGTCAGGGCGTGCTCGGCCACTTCCCGAGCCAGGTTGGGGCCGGAAAGTACGCCGATGCGCGCTTGCGGGGCGATGTCCTGGAGGATCTCGCTCATCAGCTTGAAGGTCTGGGCCTCGATGCCCTTGGTCAGGCTGACCAGCAGCTTGCCGCGGAGCAGCTCGGCGTGGGGCGCCAGCACCGAGCGCAGGGCGCTGGAGGGCAAGGCGACAAAGCACAGGTCACTGTCATTGAGGGTGGCCAGCAGGTCGGTGACCGGCTCCACCGCCGGATGAATCTTGATGCCCTTGAGATAGCGCGGATTCTCGCGGTTGACCCGAATGGCCTCGGCCTGCTCGGGATCGCGCATCCACTGCCGCACCCGATGACCGTTCTCGGCCAGCAGATTGGCCACGGCGGTACCAAAACTTCCGCCTCCCAGGACCGCAATAGGGCGCTGTTGTGTCATATGCAATCCGTTAATCCATAGCAGTGGCGATGGCGGCATTATACGGGGCGGTTTTCTCACCACCAGCCCCAGGGGCCATTCAGGCAACCTGTCGGGAACACGTGGAGTCATTCGGGGAATGTCGGGCTTATCGACTGGAAAACTCGACTATCTCGGTTAACATGCGCGCCTTCCATCAAGATTCAAGGCTGTGTCGTGTCCGCTGGCCCCTCACCTCTTCGTCTGTCGCTGCTGCTGGGCATGCTGTTCGGCCACTCGGTGCTGGCCGACGATCTGTTCCTGGACGGCACCGCCCTGCCCGAGGTCCTCACCGCCACCCGCCTGAAACAGTCACCTGCCGCGGTTCCCGGCAGCATGACGGTGCTCGACAACGAGTTGATCAAGGCCAGCGGCGCCCGGGACATCAGCGAACTGCTGCGCCTGGTGCCGGGGATGATGGTCGGCGCCATCAGCGGCAACCAGGCCACGGTCAACTACCACGGCACCAACGCCAGCGAAGCCCGGCGCATGCAAGTGCTGATCGACGGGCGTTCGGTGTATCGCGCCGGCCTGGCGACAGTGGACTGGAGCGATATCCCGGTGGCCATGGAAGACATCGAGCGCATCGAGGTGTTTCGCGGCCCCAATACCGTCAGCTACGGCGCCAACGCGCTGATGGCGGTGGTCAACATCATCACCCGCGCCCCGGCCAACAGCCATGGCACGCGGGTCAAGCTGACCCGGGGCCAGCGCGGCATCAGCGACTGGTACGCCAGCCAGGGTACCGGCTGGGAAACCGGCGACCTGCGCCTGTCGCTGTCGGGGCAGGAAGATGATGGCTTCGACAAGAATCGCCTGGGGGCCGACTACCGCGACAGCAAGCGCTTGAACCGCTTCAGTCTGTCCGTGAGCCAGATGCTCAATGAACAGCAGAGCATCGACTGGCAGTTGAATGCCAAGGAAGGCACCAACCAGCGGCCCTATACCTATCAGCCGGTGTTCCACGGGGTAACCCAGCAAGGCAACAACTCCGATGTGGTGGCCAAGGACTACGCCGGGTCACTGCGCTGGAACCTGGAGCTCAATCCACAGCACAGCCTTTATATCCAGGGCTCGGCCCAACACTGGGACCGCCAGCAGACCTGGCGTGCCTGCGACGCGGCAATTTCCTTCAGCCCCGAGCTGACACGCCTGTGGCAACTCAACCCGAACTACGCCGAGCGCCTGGCGCGCCACATGCCCGATTATTTAAGCGCGACGCCCGGTGGAACCCCGACGGAACAGGCATTGGCCAACCAGGTCATCGACCAATGGAAAACCGGCGGCGGCAAGAATACGGTCTGCGGCAACATCGACCAGAGCTCTCGGGAAACCCGCTACGACCTGGAGCTGCAGGACACCCTGAGCCTCAGCGACAACCTGCGGCTGGTCAGCGGCATGAACTATCGTTACGACCGGGCCGACTCCGAAACCTACTTCAACGGCACCCTCGACGACACCACCTGGCGCCTGTTCGGCCAGCTGGAGTGGCGGGCCAGCGAACATTGGCTGATCCAGGGCGGGGCTATGTACGAAGACACCCAGCTGACCGGCAACTCCCTGACCCCGAGGATCGCGGTCAACTACCTGATCAACCCGCGCCACGGCTTGCGGGCGGTGTATTCGGAAGCCATCCGCTCCCCGGACATGTTCGAGAACAACGTCAACTGGAGCTACCGGGTCACCGGCCTGAGCACCCCGGTCTACGGCCAGAACAGCGCCCAGTACTTCGTCAAGACCCGTGGCCCCGGCAACCTCGACCAGGAGCACATGCGTTCCCGGGAACTGGGCTACAACGGTTACTTCGTCGACCAGGCGCTGAACCTCGACATCAAGCTGTTCTATGACGAAATCACCGGGATGATCAGCGAGCCGCTGCGCAACAACCAGTACATCGCCAGCAACAGCAACGCCTCACGCTTCGCCGGTACCGAGAGCCAGCTGGACTGGCAACTGAGCCGCGCCGACCGCCTGCGCCTGACCTACGCCTACGTCCATGCCCAGGCCAGCAACCGCCTGGACCAGCGCCTGACCGCCAGCAACAGCGGCTCCGCCGGCTGGCTGCGCAATTGGGGCCAGGGCTGGTCCAGCGCGCTCTTCTACTATGGCGACAGCGCCCTCAACGGCTACCGATTCGAACGGGTCGACACCCGCATCGCCAAGCGCCTGGCCCTGGGCAGCAAGACCAGCCTGGAACTGGCCGGCACCCTGCAGCAACGGCTCGACCACCAGCCCACCACCTTCGCCGACAATCTCTACGACTCGCGCCACGTGGTCTACTTCAGCGCGGAGCTCGAGTTCTGACATGGGCCACTGTCGGCCCTGGAAGGCCCTGCGCATACATCGTCGCCTGTGCCTGTGCCTGTGCCTGCTGGTACTGGGCATGCTGCTGGGCAACCCGTTGTGGGCGGCCGATGTGCTGCTCACCGCCAGCGACGACAACAGCAGCGTGCGCACCTTCACCGAAGAACTGGCCGCCCAGCGCCCCCGGGACCAGGTGCGCTTCGTCCCCCTGGCCCAACTGCCGCCGCCGGGCCAGTTGCCCGGCAGCACGCGCCTGATCCTGCTGGACCCGCAAAGCCTCGACTGGCGCCTGCAAGATCCCTTGGGCCCGCCGACCCTGGTCCTGCGCATCAGCCGCCTGCAGGCCCAACAGCGCCTGGCGCAAAGCCCTCATCCACGGTTGAGCCTGCTGTGGAGCGATCCGCCCCTGGAGCGCCAGTTACGCCTGATCCGCAGTGTTCTGCCGCAGGTGCGCCGGGTTGGGGTGCTGTACAGCGCCGACAGCCGGTTCCTGCTCAAGGAGCTGCACCTGGCCGCGCAAACCCTGAACATGGAAATCATCGCCGAACCCTGGGACAGCACCAGCGACAGCCGCCCGCTGCAGAACCTGCTGCGCAACAGCGAAGTGCTGCTGGGCCTGGATGATCCGAAGCTGTACAACCCGAAAACCGTGAAGAACCTGCTACTGAGCAGCTACGCCCGGCAACAGGCGCTGATCGGCCCCAATGCCGGCTTCGTCCGGGCCGGCAGCCTGGCCAGCACCTACAGCGACCAGCAGGACTGGCTGCAGACCCTGGACAGCCTGCTCGACCAACCGCCGGCTCGCTGGCCCCGCGCGCTATACCCGACGGCTTTCAAAGTAATGAGCAACCCACAGGTGGCACGCTCGCTGGGCATCGAGGAAATCGACCCGCAGGCCGTTGCGCGCCAGTTGAGTGAAGGAGAGAAGCACCCATGACATTGCGTCGCCGATGGGATATCCAGACCCGCACTCAGCTCATCAGCCTGGGCCCGGCCCTGCTCCTGACCCTGCTGCTGATCAGCTTCTTTACCTTCGTGCGTATCCAGGACTTGCGCCAGGAGCTCAACCACACCGGGCAACTGATCGCCAATCAACTGGCGCCAGCCACCGAGTACGGGGTGATCTCCGGCAACAACGAGGGCCTGGAGAGCCTCCTGCAGGCAACCCTGGCCACACCTCATGTGCACTTCCTGGAAGTGCAGGACAGCGCCAACAACATCCTGGTGTACGTGGAACAGCCCTCGGCCAGCCACAACCACGCGCAGCAGATCAAGGTATTCCAGGCCCCGGTACGCCTGCAGCGCATCCAGGTGCACAACGACTTTCTGCAGAACGACCCGGCCAGCGTGGCCGCCCAGGGCGATGGTTACCTGGGCCGGGTGATCGTCGGCATGTCCAACGACGCCTTCAGCCAGCGCCAGCAGGAAATCCTCCTCAAGGCCGCCATCCTCGCGCTGTTCGCCCTGCTCTTCACCTTCCTCTTGGCCCGGCGCCTGGCGGCCGGCCTGGCACAGCCGATCCGCGCCATGGGCGATGCGGTGAAGGCAATCCAGGAAGGGGATTTCAAGACCCCGCTGCCGATCGTCGACGATGGCGAGCTGGGCAACCTGGCCCGGCACATCAACAACCTCGCCGCCGGCCTGGAACTGGCCAGCCGCGAGCAGCACCAGGCCATGTCCCAGTTGATCCAGACCCGGGAAGAGGCGGAACGGGCGAACAAGGCCAAGTCGGATTTCCTGGCGATGATGAGCCACGAGCTGCGCACACCGATGAACGGTGTACTGGGCATGCTGCAACTGCTGGAAACCACCCAGATGACCCAGGAACAGAGCGAGTACGCGGCGCTGGCGTCGGAATCCACCGAACACCTGCTGAAGGTGATCAACGACATCCTCGACTTCTCCCGCATCGAACGCTCGGCCCTGGAACTGGAGCACATCCCATTCAACCTTGCCGAACTGATCACCAGCTCGGCCCAGGCCTTCCAGCACAGCGCCCTGCAACGCGGCCTGGACTTGCAACTGCGGCTGCCGCCGGGCATGGAGTCGCTGCAGGTCAAGGGCGACCCGACGCGAATCCGGCAGATCCTGGTCAACCTGATCGGCAACGCCCTGAAATTCACCGAGCAGGGCAGCATCACCATCGAGCCCCAGTGGCAGGCCCTGGATCACGAACTGTTGTGGTTCACCTGCGCAGTGCGCGACAGCGGTATCGGCATCAGCCCGGCCAGCCTGGAGCTGATGTTCGACGCCTTCCAGCAGGCCGACAGTTCGATTTCCCGTCGCTATGGCGGCACCGGCCTGGGCCTGCCCATCGCCCGCACCCTGGCCGAGCGCATGGGTGGCACCCTGCGGGCCCAGAGCGAGGAAGGCCGAGGCTCGGTGTTCACCCTGGAAATCCCCCTGGCGCTGTTCCAGCAGAGCCTGCCGGTACTGGCCCCGCGGGTGAGCAGCAATCAGCACTCCGGTGAAGGCCGCAACGTGCTGCTGGTGGAAGACAACCCGGTGAACCAGACCGTGATCCAGGCCATGCTGCGCAGCCTGGGGTTCACCGTGAGCATCGTCACCGACGGCGCCCAGGCGGTCCGCAGTGCCGAAAGCCTGATCTTCGAGGCGATTCTGATGGATTGCCGACTGCCGCTGGTCGACGGCTATGAGGCCACCCGGCAGATCCGCCAACTGCCCGGTTGTGCCGATTTACCGATCATCGCCCTGACCGCCAACGCCTTGCAGGGCGACCGTGAAGCCTGCCTTGCAGCGGGCATGAACGACTACCTGGCCAAGCCTTTCAAGCGCGCGGATCTGCAGCAAATTCTCCAACGTTGGGTGCAATAACCGGCTATTTTCCAACAGCTACGACTGGCGTCATGGGCGAAAGTGCGGCAGTCTTAGGCACCCGACGGGGCCCTGAAAAGGCCCTCAAAAAAAATTTCAGTGCACAAGTGTACATTCATGCCCTTTGCGCTGTGACTTTCACTACAACGCAATAGTCTATGAGTAGGCTGCCGGCTCGAGGCATGAACGCTTCGATCGGCCGGGAAGATTTGCCCAACCCTGCCGCACGGGACTATTGAGGAGCTCGCATGACCAAACAAAACGCCTTTACTCGGGAAGACCTGCTGCGCTGCAGTCGCGGTGAGCTGTTCGGCCCAGGTAACGCGCAACTGCCCGCCCCCAACATGCTGATGGTGGATCGCATCACCCATATCAGCGAAGAGGGTGGCAAGTACGGTAAAGGTGAGTTGGTCGCTGAGCTGGATATCACTCCAGACCTGTGGTTCTTCGCTTGCCACTTCGAAGGCGACCCGGTGATGCCAGGCTGCCTGGGCCTGGATGCCATGTGGCAACTGGTGGGCTTCTTCCTCGGCTGGCAGGGCTTGCCGGGCCGCGGTCGCGCCCTGGGTTCGGGGGAAGTGAAATTCTTCGGCCAGGTCCTGCCGACCGCCAAGAAAGTCACCTATAACATTCACATCAAGCGCGTGCTCAAGGGCAAGCTGAACATGGCCATCGCCGATGGTTCGGTCAGCGTTGACGGCCGCGAAATCTATACCGCCGAAGGCCTCCGGGTCGGCGTGTTTACTTCAACTGACAACTTCTAAGGGTTATCCGCATGCGCCGCGTCGTTATCACAGGTCTTGGCATTGTTTCGTGCCTGGGCAATGACAAAGAGACCGTCTCCGCTAACCTGCGTGCAAGTCGCCCTGGCATCCGCTTCAACCCGGAATATGCCGAAATGGGTCTGCGTAGCCAGGTTTCCGGCTCCATTGACCTGAACCTCGAAGAGCTGATCGACCGCAAGATCTATCGCTTCGTCGGCCACGCGGCGGCTTACGCCTACCTGGCCATGAAAGACGCCATCGCCGACTCCGGCCTGAGCGAAGAACAAGTGTCCAACCCGCGCACCGGCCTGATCGCCGGCTCCGGCGGCGCCTCGACCCTGAACCAGATGGAAGCGCTGGACATCCTGCGCGAGAAAGGCGTCAAGCGCGTTGGCCCATACCGCGTTACGCGGACCATGAGCAGCACCGTTTCCGCCTGCCTGGCCACCCCGTTCAAGATCAAGGGCCTGAACTACTCCATCGCTTCTGCCTGCGCCACCAGTGCTCACTGCATCGGTACCGCCATGGAACAGATCCAGATGGGCAAGCAGGACATCGTCTTCGCCGGTGGCGGTGAAGAAGAGCATTGGACCCAGTCGTTCCTGTTCGACGCCATGGGTGCCCTGTCCACCCAGTACAACGAAACCCCGGAAAAGGCCTCCCGCGCCTACGACGCCAAGCGTGACGGTTTCGTCATCGCCGGCGGTGGCGGCATGGTGGTGGTCGAGGAGCTGGAACACGCTCTGGCCCGTGGCGCCAAGATCTACGCGGAAATCGTCGGCTACGGCGCCACTTCCGATGGCTACGACATGGTGGCTCCAAGCGGCGAAGGTGCAATCCGCTGCATGGAAATGGCCATGTCCACCGTCGACACCCCTATCGACTACCTGAACACCCACGGCACTTCGACCCCGGTCGGCGACGTCGCGGAAATGAAGGGCGTGCGTGAAGTGTTCGGCGACAAGGCCCCGGCCATCAGCTCCACCAAGAGCCTGTCGGGTCACTCCCTGGGCGCTGCCGGCGTTCACGAAGCGATCTACTGCATGCTGATGATGGAAGGCAACTTCATGGCCGGTTCGGCCAACATCGACGAGCTGGATCCGGAAGTGGCCGATATGCCGATCCTGACCAAGACCCGCGAAGACGCCACCATCAACACCGTGATGAGCAACAGCTTCGGCTTCGGTGGCACCAACGCCACCCTGGTCCTGAAGCGCTGGCAGGGCAAGTAAGCCCCACCGCTTCGCCGAATGAAAAAGCCCCGACCGGTTCGGGGCTTTTTTTCGCCTGCCAGAAGGCTCAGACCGAGAAACGCGCCACCATGCTGTTCAGGTCCACCGCCAGGCGCGACAACTCCTGGCTGGCCGCACTGGTCTGATTGGCCCCGGCGGAGGTCTGCAAGGCCAGGTCGCGGATGTTCATCAGGTTGCGGTCCACCTCCCGCGCCACTGCCGCCTGCTGCTCCGAGGCGCTGGCAATGACGATGTTGCGCTCATTGATCTGGGTGAAGGCCGATGCGATTTCCTCCAGCGCCTGTCCTGCCGCCTTGGCCACCTCCAGGGTCGAATGGGCGCGGTTGTTGCTCTGCTGCATGGAACTGACGGCCTGGTCGGTGCCCTGCTGGATACCGCCGATCATCTGCTCGATTTCCTGGGTCGACTGCTGGGTCCGATGAGCCAGGGCCCGGACTTCATCGGCCACCACTGCGAACCCGCGTCCCGCATCCCCGGCCCGTGCCGCCTCGATGGCCGCGTTCAACGCCAGCAGGTTGGTCTGCTCGGCAATGGAACGGATCACCTCCAGTACCTTGCTGATGCCATAGACCTTCTGCGCCAGATCCTCCACCTGGCTGGCATTGGCCGTCACGTCCTGCGCCAGCGACTCAATCGAGAGCACCGTCTGGTGCACCTGCTCGCGCCCGTGCTGGGCGATGCGGTCGGACTCCCGCGAGGCCTCGGACGTGGCCACTGCGTTACTGGCCACCTCCTCCACCGCTGCGGTCATCTGGTTTACCGCCGTGGCCGCCTGTTCGATCTCCAGGCTCTGCTGATGCAGGCCACGGGTCGCATCCTCGGTGACACAACTGAGCTCTTCCGAGGCCGAGGCCAGCTGGCTGGATGAATCGGAGATGCGCCGGATGGTTTCCCGCAGGCTGTGCTGCATGGCCTTGAGCGCGTGCAGCAGCCGCGCCGGCTCGTCCCTGCCGGTCACCGTGATAGTGCCGGTCAGATCGCCGCCGGCCACCACTTCGGCCACATTCAACGACTGCGCCAGAGGCAGGACGATACTGCGGGTCAACAACAGGGCCAGGCCGATGGTAACCAGCGCCGCCAGGGCAATCATGCCGATCACCCATACCCGCGACTTGCTGAACACCGCCTGGGCCAGATCGGTGGCATGGGTCGCGCTTTGCTTGTTCAGCTCCACCAGCTCGTGCAGGGTCGCGGCCATCTCATCGGCCAGCTGGTTCATTTCGCCATTGACCACCTTGACCGCTTCCTCCAGCTGGTTCTGGCTGGAGAGCTGCATGACCCGTTCCTGGCGTTGCAGGTACTGTTTTTCGATGGTCTTGAAACGATCGAACAGGACCCGCTCCTGGGGCAGGAGGATCAAGGATTCGTAGCGGCTCTGGGCAACCCCCAGGACACTCTTGATCTCGTTGATCTTGATTTCGTTCTGGGTGATCGCCTGCGGGTCGCGATTGATCAACAGTCGCAGGGTCAGGGCGCGAATGCGCAGCAGGTCCTGGTTCATTTCCCCTACGGACATCACGCTGGGCAGCCAATTGCTTTCCACTTCATCGGACTGCTGGCGCATATTGCCCATCTGCATCAAGGCGAATGCCCCCAGGGCAAACACCATCAACGCCAGCAAGCCGAAACCCAGGCTCGCCCGTAACGCAATGTTCAGACTTCTAAGACTCATTCCTCTGGCTCCTTCCTAGAGCGCTGCAAGAACTTGCAGCAGGGTGCTCTTAGACGGTATCGGGCCATTGGAAAATTGCGTAAGACAAAAACGTGATATCAAAACGCCCTAGCACTCCAATACTTGGGCGTAAAACGATTCAGCGCACAGAAAATCGCTGTTCTGCCAACAATCGGTCGCCCTGGAAGACCATGAAACGCCACTCGCCCGGGACCACCTCATGGCTTTCGGTGAACTCATAGGCCATCACATCCTGGGGAGCGTTAGGCACCAGTTTCTGAGTGATTTCGAACTTGTCATGGCGTACCCCGTCCGGCGTACGGATGCCCGGCGTCAGGTAAAGAAGAGTCAGGGGCTGATCTTCGGCCACCTTGCCCAGCAACTGGTAACGCATGCCGAACTTGGTCCCCAGCCTGGCGGGCACCACAGAAGTCTGCTGGATCTTCTCGTTGCTGCGGCGCAGCACCCGCTCCCCCGATTGCAGCTCGGCCTTGGGACCTTCGAACACGCCGTATTCCACCGGCCCTTCGACACGGACTTCGGCGCTGGCCAGGCCACTGAAGATCATCAGCGCCGCCAGTGCGCTTAAACGAGTGAGGTGCATATCGCGCTCCTTGATTGAGATGGCGCGAGCTTATGAAGCAGGCATGACAGGCTGATGACAGTCTGGCGCCTGCTAGGGACGATGGTTGGCGGGAAGGATGGCGAGGAAATTGTCATGGGCCACCTTGCGTGCCACCTCCTGCGGCAAGGCGTCAAGAAAGCCATCGAACCCCCGCAGCTCGCTCCCCAGCTTGTTGAAGCGCCCGACCACGTCCGAACCCAGCATGAAGCGCTCCGGGAAGCGCTCCACCAGCTGCAGCCAGACCGGGTCGGGGTTGCCCTGCTTATCCAGCAGATAGGGCGTGAGCAGGCTCCAGGACAGGTCGATGTAGAGGTTGGGGTAGCTCTCCAGCAGCCGCGTCAGGGTCGGCAGCAGGAACTCCAGCCGGGTCTGGTGACGATGGATCTCGGCACTGGTGCCGGCATGGGCCCAGATAAAACGCGTATGGGGGTGATTGCGCAGCGGCTCTTCGATTTCCGCCAGGTACAGCGGATTGCGCTCGCGCTTGGAGGTGATGTTGGAGTGCAGCATGACCGGCAGGTCGTTCTCGGCCGCCAGGTGATAGACCTTGGTCATCGCCTCGTTATTGGCCCGCGGCGTGTCGCCGGCGGTCAGCGCGGTGAGATCGTCGTGCCGGGTGAAGACCTCGCCGATGCCCTGCCACAGCCCCGGGTCGAGATCGAGCATGCGCTGGATATGCGCCGCGGAGTTCTTGTCGTTGGGGTTGAACCCCGAAAGGAACGGATGAAAGCGCCGGCGCTGCTCGGCCGGCAGCTTTTTCACCGCGGCGGCCACCAGCACGTCGGTGGCGCTGTACCAGTAGGCCGCGGCATCGTCCCCGGCGTAGTAGCGCGGGCGCTTGGGCTCATCCTCGTGCCATTTCTTGGCCACCGGAATCCCGGCAATCATCACCTGCTCGATGCGGTTGTCATCCATGGCCTTGAGCAAGGCTTCCATGCCCGCGGTTTCCTGGAAGAAGTCCACGTAATGCAGGTGCGCGTCGCTGTACACATAGTCACGCGCCTGGGCCACCGCCAGCGGCAGCATCAGCAGCGCCCACAAACAGCTTGCTTGAACAGGGTTCCAGTGCACCGCGCCGCCTCCCATGGATCGAAGCAGGGTAGACCGCGACGCCGAGCCGCAGGTTCAGAAAAAGGGGAACGCCCGCGCTTCGATATGCTCTATAACTTCAGCACCCTTACAGCCTGATCCTTATTCATCACTGCCTGAGGTTTGCCATGACCATCACCGTCAATACCGAGTCCAGCGAAGGTTTCCGCCACAGCATCCAGGTCGACGACCACCAGTTGTTCACCGACCTGCCCAAGTCCGCCGGTGGCGAAGGCACCGCACCCGAGCCCCATGACTACTTCGATGCCGCCCTGGGCGCCTGCAAGGCCCTGACCCTCAAGCTCTACGCGCAGAAGAAGAACATCCCGCTGACCGGGGTCACCGTGGAGATCAAGCACGACAACAGCGAAGAGCAGAAAGGCAAGTACGCCCTGCATGTGAAACTGACCCTCAAGGGCGTGCTCACCGACGCCCAGCGTGATGAGCTGCACCGGGTGGCCGACCGTTGCCCGATCCACAAGCTGATGACCACCAGCGAAGTCAGCATCGAGACCCACCTCTCCGAAGGTGCCTTCAGCCAGTAGCGGCAAGGCTGGCACAAGCGGGTTATGCTCCCGGGCATAACCCGATCAGCCTGGAATCCGCCATGAACTCCCCCCTCGTGATCCGTCCCCGTGCCGAGGACGTTGAAGGCCAACCCATCCTGCGCCCCCTGCCTTCGGCCCAGTGCCGCAGTGTCGGGCCTTTCGTGTTCTTCGACCACATGCTGGAAACCCGCTACCCGCCGGGCAAAGGCATGAATATCCGCCAGCATCCGCATATCGGCCTCTCCACCCTGACCTACCTGTTCGCCGGGCAGATCCAGCACAAGGACAGCCTGGGCTCCGACCAGATCGTGGGCGCCGGGGACGTCAGCTGGATGACCGCCGGCAGCGCCATCGCCCATGTCGAGCGCACGCCAGCACTCTTGCAGGCCCAGGGGTTTGCCATGCACGGCCTGCAGGTCTGGCTGGCCTCGCCCAAAGAACAGGAGCAGGGCCCGGGGCACTACAGCCATCACCCGGCCAACAGCCTGCCGGTGAGCGACAACCTGGGGGTGAGCATTCGGATGATTGCCGGCAGCGGTTTCTGCCTGCAGTCGCCGGTGCCGGTGCTCTCCCCCACCCTGTATGCCGAGCTGCGGCTGCAGACCGCCACCAGCCTGCTGATTCCCACCGAGCATCAACAGCGTGCGCTGTATGTACTGGAGGGCGAGGCACAACTGGACGGCGAGCCATTACCCGTGCACTCGCTGGTGGTATTGCCAGAGGGGGAGAACGCCACGCTGTTCGCCGAGAGCGATTGCCATGCGGTGCTGATCGGCGGCGCCGCCCTGGACGGCCCGCGGCGGATCAACTGGAACTTCGTCGCCAGCGATCCACTGTTGATCGATGAAGCTCGCAGACGCTGGGCCGCCGGGGACTGGCCGCAGGTGCCGGGAGAAAGCGAGCGCATCGAATTGCCACCCGCCCGCCACTGATCGGTAGGGACCGGTTTGCCGGCGAACAGGCCCGTGAATCTGGCGTTGCTCTCACTGACGCCTTCGCTGGCAAGCCAGCTCCTACGGGATCAGGGTCGGTGGGTCAGCCGCTAAAGACTTCGTCCAGCAGGTAATGCATGGTGGCGAAGGCCCGGGCCGAGGTCTTGGCGTCGTACATCATCTTGCCCGGCAGGTTGGCGTGGGTGTCGGTGAAGGAATGCACCGCGCCACCGTAGCTGACCAGTTGCCAGTCCACTCCCGCGGCGTCCATTTCCGCTTCGAAGGCCGGCAGTTGCTCCTTGGCCACGAACGGGTCCGCCGCGCCGTGCAGTACCAGTACCGAGCCCTTGATGTTGTTGGCATCGGCAGGGTTGGGGGTGTCCAGGGTGCCGTGGAACGACACCGCCGCCTTCACCGGCGCGCCACTGCGGGCCAGTTCCAGGGCGCAGCAGCCGCCAAAGCAGAAGCCGAAGGTGGCCAGCCTGGAGGTGTCCACCGCGGCTTCGCCCTGGCTCTGCAAGGCCGCAAAGGCCGCCTGCATGCGCTTGCGCAACAACGCCCGATCATCCTTGAGCGGCATCATCGCGGCACCGGCCTGGCTCGCATCGCCGGGGCGCAGCGACTGGCCATACAGATCGGCGATCAGCACCACATAACCCTTGGCCGCCACCGCCTCGGCGATCTTCTCCGCGCCGGCGCTGACACCCATCCAGTTCGGCGCCATCAGCAACCCCGGACGCGCAGCTTTATGGGCGGCATCGAAGGCCAGGCGGCCTTCATAGGGCTGGCCATCGATCTGATAGACCACGGAACGCACTGTGATTTGACTCATGACTCAGCTTCTCCAGTAGGGGGACACCAGAATGAAAAAACCCGCCGAAGCGGGTTTTTCTTGCAACGTGGTTAAACCGACAGCTCCACCAGCAGCTTGTTCAGCCGGCGCACATAGGCCGCCGGATCCTTCAAGCTGTCACCGGCCGCCAGGGCCGCCTGATCGAAGAGAATGTGCGACAGGTCGCCAAAGCGCTCTTCGCTCTGCTCGCCGTCGAGTTTCTCGATCAGCGGGTGAGTCGGGTTGAACTCGAAGATCGGCTTGGAATCCGGAACCTTCTGCCCGCTGGCTTCAAGGATCTGACGCATTTGCAGCCCCAGGTCCTGCTCGCCAATGGCCAGGATCGCCGGCGAGTCGGTCAGGCGGTGGGAGACCCGCACTTCGCTGACGCTCTCGCCCAGGGCGGTCTTGATCCGCTCAACCAGGCCTTCCTTGGTCTTGGCGACTTCCTCGGCAGCCTTCTTGTCCTCTTCGGAGTCGAGGTTGCCCAGGTCCAGGTCGCCGCGCGCCACGTCGACAAAGCTCTTGCCGTCGAACTCGTTGAGGTAGCTCATCAGCCACTCGTCGATACGGTCGGTGAGCAGCAGCACTTCGATGCCTTTCTTGCGGAAGACTTCCAGGTGCGGGCTGTTCTTCACCTGGGCGTAGGATTCGCCGGTGAGGAAGTAGATCTTGTCCTGGCCTTCCTTGGCGCGAGCCAGGTAGTCGGCCAAGGAGACATTCTGCTCGCCGTCGTCGCCCTGGGTGGAGGCGAAGCGCAGCAGGCCGGCGATCTTCTCCTTGTTGGCGAAGTCCTCGGCCGGGCCTTCCTTCATCACCTGGCCGAAGTTCTTCCAGAAGCCCTTGTATTGCTCGGGTTCGTTCTTCGCCAGTTTCTCCAGCATGTCGAGGACACGCTTGGTCAGCGCCGACTTCATCGAGTCGATGATCGGGTCTTTCTGCAGGATTTCCCGCGAGACGTTCAGCGACAGGTCGTTGGAATCCACCACACCCTTGATGAAGCGCAGGTACAGCGGCAGGAACGACTCGGCCTGATCCATGACGAACACGCGCTGCACGTAGAGCTTGAGGCCCTTGGGCGCTTCACGCTGGTACAGGTCGAACGGCGCGCGAGCCGGTACGTAGAGCAGCGAGCTGTACTCCAGCTTGCCTTCGACCTTGTTGTGGCTCCAGCTCAGCGGGTTCTCGAAGTCATGGGCGATGTGCTTGTAGAACTCCTGGTATTCCTCGTCCTTGATCTCGGTACGCGGGCGGGTCCACAGGGCACTGGCGCGGTTGACGGTTTCCCACTCCAGCGCAGGTTTCTCTTCGCCTTCAGCGGCAGCGGCTTCTTTGGGCAGCTCGATCGGCAGCGCGATGTGGTCGGAATACTTCTTGATGATGTTGCGCAGGCGCCAGCCATCGGCGAACTCGTCTTCACCGGACTTCAGGTGCAGAACGATGCGGGTACCGCGCTCGGCCTTGTCGATGGTCGCAACTTCGAACTCGCCTTCGCCCTTGGACGACCAGTGCACGCCTTCGCTGGCGGGCAGACCGGCACGGCGGCTGAACACTTCAACCTGGTCGGCCACGATAAAGGCGGAGTAGAAACCCACGCCGAACTGACCGATCAGGTGCGAGTCCTTCTTCTGGTCGCCGGTGAGGTTCTTCATGAAATCGGCAGTGCCGGACTTGGCGATGGTCCCCAGGTGGGTGATCACATCTTCTCGGCTCATGCCGATACCGTTGTCTTCGAGGGTGACGGTTTTCGCGTCCTTGTCGAAGCTCACACGGATTTTCAGTTCGGCGCCACCTTCCAGCAACTCGGGCTTGGACAGGGCTTCGAAGCGCAATTTGTCGACGGCGTCAGAGGCGTTCGAGATCAATTCGCGAAGGAAGATTTCCTTGTTGGAATACAGCGAATGGATCATGAGGTGCAGCAGTTGCTTCACCTCGGTCTGGAAGCCCAGGGTTTCCTTTTGAGTTTCCACACTCATGGTCATCAAACTCCAATCAGATGGCATTGGCCGCGTTCCGGGAGCGGAGGGCGGCGGGATGACATGAAAGTGGGGGTCGCTCGCTGGATTTCAAGGGCCGGTGCTCTCTTCGATCTTGAAATGTGCGCGAGCGGTGGCAATCGACTCCTCGGCAGTGCTCTGCCAGGCGGTGATGGCGACATTGGCCACCCTTCTGCCCTGCCGGCATACCTGGCAGCGGGCAAAGGTGTCGCGAAACTGCCCGGCGCGCAGGTAGTCGAGGGAAAAGTCGATGATTTTCGGCACCCCGGGCGAGCCGGTGAGAATCAGCAAATGCAAGGCGGCCGCCAGTTCCATGAAACCGGCGATCACTCCACCGTGCAGGGCTGGAAGCAGAGGGTTGCCGATATTGTCCTTGTTGGCCGGCAGGCGAAACAGCAGTTCATCTCCCAGTTGCGTGCACTCGATGCCAATCAGCTTCGCGTAGGGGATCTGCTCCAGCAACGCGGTGTAATCGCCCTGCTGGCGAGCCTGCTCCAGGAGTGCTCGAAGGTCCGTGCTCATGCCCGCTCCCCCTTGATTGAGCTGGCCAGCCCGCGGCTGCCCTTGAGCCCCCGGCCCATGCGCATGAAAGTGCCGACTACATGAGCCACGGGACGCTCGGGATCATCCTGATAGGCAAAGCCGCGGGTAAAGATCACATCGGTGGTGACCCGGTAACACTGGGCAAAGCCGTGCACGTCATGATGAGGGACCGCCGGATGCATATAGTCTATGCGCAGGTCCAGGGTCGGACACACTTCGAACTCCGGCAGCACGCAAAGCGTGGCCATGCCACAGGCGCTGTCCATCAGCGTGGTCAGGGCACCGCCGTGAATGATCCCGGTTTGCGGGTCGCCGACAATCTGCGGACTGTAGGGCAAGGTCAGGGTCAGGCCCTCTTCAGAGGCGCTATGTACCCGGATGCCCAGCACCTGGCAGTGGCGCAAGGCGGAAAGAAAGCGCGCCGCACGCTCAGAAATAGGGTTTTGCGCCATGGGATTTATCTCTTTTTATTGTCGGGAATGTGCGTTGAATGAAGCAGGCAAAAGTTCCATGAAATGACTACTTAATATATCTGTGAGTCTCAAGGAACTTAAATCACAAGGCCATGATCGAAAGGCCAGTAGATATCTTCACTAAGGAGAAACACCCCATGCGTAAGACTTTAGCTATTGCCCTGATGCTGACCGCTTCCCTCGGTCTGGCTGCCTGCGACAAAAAATCCGAGGACAAAGCTCAAGATGCCAATCAACATGCTGAGCAAGCCCAACAGAAAATGAACGAAGCTCAGGATAAAGTGAACGACGCGGCAAAAGAAAACGCCGAAGCAGCCAAAGATCAGGCTGAATCCAACAAGGCTGCTGCTGAAGAAAGCGCCAAGGAAGCAGCTCCTAAAACCAACTAAGTCGGTTTTAGCGCAACAAAGAACAAAGCCCGCCAAGTGCGGGCTTTTTCTTGCTCGTAAAACAGTCGCTCAATACAACAGTGCTTAGTTGCCGGGCAAGCAACTAAGCGTTGAAGATCAGCCGCCTGCCCCCAGGAACAATTCGTCCTGGCGGGGCTCTGCCTGCAACGGCTGCATTGGCACCGACTCATTGCCCGGGGACTCCAGTGCATAGTGCAAGGGGCTGGAAATGGGCAGCAACCTGATGGGAAAGTCGTAGTGGGCGGTAAAAGGCGCCAGCCATTGGCGGGTCTGGTAATCCGCTGCCGCGATACTCATGAAACAAGGGTGCGGGATGTCCTGCGGCGAACGCCCGGCCAGCAACATGACCCATTCCCAGTCAGTTGCCGCTTCGACCTTGAAGCTCCCGTCATCGGCCGTCAGGAACTGTGCGCCACACAAGGCGCCCTTGGCCCCGGCGATCGGCACGCCGCTCAATGCATCTACCACCCTGCCCCGAGCTTCGCCATTCAGATACAGGGTTTGCGCCCTGCAGCCCGACAACAGGAAGAACCCCAGGCACAAGTACTTCAGGGCACGCGAACTGCTCATTGGCCAACTCCTTTCAACCGTTCAATCGATCAGCCATCAACGCTCAGGCTGCATCTTTGGGGCTATCGACCACAGGTTGTTCTGTCGGTGTATAGACCATGACTTCAAGTACATCGGAGTGGAACTCCCGCCGATACAGGACAAACACCACACCCGCGCTCATCAGCATGAATAACCAGGGGCTGACGAACCAGGCCAGCATGGTCATGCCGAAGTAATAGGAACGCAATCCGAAGTTGAACTGGTTAGCCGCCATGGAAATTACCCGAGCCGCTCGCGATGCAAAAGCCTTGCGCTCCTGCTCGGAAACATGACGCTCGCCGATCATTGGCGCCGACCCCACCAGCACTGCGGCGAAGTTGTACTGGCGCATGCACCAGCTGAAGGTAAAGAAGGCATAGACGAACACCAGCGCCAGGCACAGCAGCTTGATTTCCGACATGCCCTGGGACGCCTGCTGGACCATGGGAATGTCCGCCAATAGCGACACTGCACGCTCCGAGGCGCCCAGCACGGTGAGAATGCCCGCCAGGATGATCAGGGTACTGGAGGCGAAGAACGAGGCATTGCGCTCCAGGTTGCCGATCACGCTGGCATCGGCGATGCGGTTGTCCCGCAGCAGCATGCGGCGCATCCAGTCCTCGCGATACAGGTGCAGGACGCTGGCCAGGCACGCGGTGTCCCTTCCCTTCCAACTGGCGTAGCGGGTATAGCCACCCCAGCAGACGACGAACCACAGGGCGGCCAGTAGGTGGATCAGGTTGGCTTGAACGAACGACATGCAAATTCCTGTAAGGCGTTGGCAGAAGACAAAAGCAAAGGGCACTGCTTCGACGCCCCGCAGGGGAAAAAGACACCGCTGTACGCCCATAAAAAATGCCCCGCATCCATCGATGCGGGGCATTTTTTAGGGGGCTCGGGGGCCGCTTGTGGCGACCCCGGGCCATCAACTTCAGGTCAGGCCAGGGCTTCGCTGCGCTTGCCCAGCAGGCGATCGCAGATCACTGCCACCACCAGCACGATCACCGACGGCACCAGCCACGCCAGGCCCTGCTCGCTCAGCGGCAAGTGCGACAGCTGCGTTGGCATCCAGCCGGCCAGGCCCGCGCCCTTGAGGGCATCGATCAGGCCGAACACGAAGGACACCAGCATCACCGGGCCGACGATACGGCGCTGGTCCTGCCAGAAGTCCTTGCAGAAGCTCAGGGCCACCAGGGCGATGCACGGCGGGTAAATCGCGGTCAGCACCGGGATCGAGAACGCGATCAGCTTGGTCAGGCCCAGGTTCGATACCAGCAGCGAGAACGCCGCGAGGATCACCACCAGCGTCTTGTAGGACAGCGGCAGGACACGGCTGAAGTACTCGGCGCAGGCGCAGGTCAGGCCCACGGCGGTCACCAGGCAGGCCAGGGAGATCAGCACCGCGAGGAAACCGCTGCCCAGGGAACCGAAGGTGTGCTGCACATAGGCGTGCAATACCGCGGCGCCGTTGCTGGCACCGGCGGCCACTTCATGGCTGCCCGAGCCCAGGCGGAACAGGCTGACGTAGACCAGCGCCAGGCCGACCCCGGCGATCAGGCCGGCGATCACGGCATAACGGGTAATGAGCCGAGGCGACTCGACCCCGCGGGAACGGATGGCATTGACGATGACGATGCCGAACACCAGCGCGCCCAGGGTATCCATGGTCAGGTAACCATTGATGAAGCCCTGGGAGAACGGTGCTGCAACGTACTCGGGAGTGGCGGTGCCGATGTCGCCGGCGGGCAAGGCAAAGGCCGCAATGCCCAGCACAGCCAGGGCGATGATCTTCAGCGGCGCCAGGAAGCGTCCGACGGTGTCCAGCAGCCGGCCCGGGTACAGGGAGATGAAGAACACCAGCAGGAAGTACACCGAACTGTAGAGGAACAGGGCCAGCGGGCTTTCGCCGGTCAACGGCGCCAGGCCCACTTCAAAGGACACGGTAGCGGTACGTGGCGTGGCGAACAGCGGGCCTACCGCCAGGTAGCAGACCGCTGCCAGCAGGCCACCGGCCAGCTTGCCGATAGGCGTGCTCAGCGCGTCCATGGCACCGCCGACCTTGGCCAGGGCAACCACGGTGATCACCGGCAGACCGACCGCGGTGATCAGGAAGCCCAGCGCCGCCATCCAGACATGGGGTCCGGACTGCAGGCCGACGATAGGCGGGAAAATGATGTTGCCGGCCCCGACGAACAGGGCAAAAGTCATAAAGCCGAGTGCCAGGATGTCCTGGCCTTTCAACACTTTCATTAAGGAAATACCACACTACTGAATCGGAATTTAGAGAGGGATTTCCCTTATGGGTGAGGGAAATGCTGCCAGTCCGTATAAGACTGACCCGTTTAGCGCGCAGCGACCTTGTGGGCAGCAGACGCAAAAAGAGGCGGCTAGATTACAGAATCGGTAAGACAAGCGCACTGTTCCAGGGCGAACTATCCGATATGCGACAGAATGATGTCGCATTTTTGAAATTATATTTCCCCCAGGCTCTGTGCAGGATGCAGGTCTCCTACGACAGAAAGCACAAAGGCCACCCGAAGGTGGCCTTTGCTGGTTTTGCGTCAGCTAAGCGCGAGGCTTACTTGACAGCCCAACCGGTCAGCTCGGCCAGGGCCTTGCCGATGTCTGCCAACGAACGCACGGTTTTTACACCGGCGTCTTGCAGAGCAGCGAATTTCTCGTCTGCAGTGCCTTTGCCGCCAGAGATGATTGCGCCAGCATGGCCCATGCGCTTGCCCGGAGGAGCAGTCACACCAGCGATGTAGGAAACAACCGGCTTGGTCACGTGAGCCTTGATGTAGGCAGCTGCTTCTTCTTCAGCCGAACCGCCGATCTCACCGATCATCACGATCGCTTCGGTCTTCGGGTCTTCCTGGAACAGCTTCAGGATGTCGATGAAGTTCGAACCCGGGATCGGGTCACCACCGATGCCGACGCAGGTGGACTGACCGAAACCGGCGTCAGTAGTCTGCTTAACAGCTTCGTAGGTCAGGGTGCCGGAACGGGAAACGATACCGACCTTGCCTGGCAAGTGAATGTGACCTGGCATGATGCCGATCTTGCATTCGCCTGGGGTGATCACGCCTGGGCAGTTAGGGCCGATCAGGGTAACACCCAGCTCGTCGCACTTAACCTTGGCGTCCAGCATGTCCAGGGTAGGAATGCCTTCGGTGATGCAGACGATCAGCTTGATGCCGCCGAAGGCCGCTTCCAGGATCGAGTCCTTGCAGAAAGGAGCTGGAACGTAGATCACGCTGGCGGTAGCGCCAGTGGCAGCTACAGCGTCTTTCACGGTGTTGAACACTGGCAGGCCCAGGTGCTCGGTGCCGCCTTTGCCAGGAGTTACGCCGCCAACCATCTTGGTGCCGTACTCGATGGCTTGCTGGGTGTGGAAACTACCTTGCGAACCGGTAATACCCTGGCAGATAACTTTGGTGTCTTTATTGATCAGGACGCTCATTATTTGCCCTCCGCAGCTTTGACAACTTGTTGAGCAGCGTCGGTCAGGCTGGTAGCAGCGATGATGTTCAAGCCGCTTTCTGCCAGTACTTTAGCGCCCAGTTCAGCGTTGTTGCCTTCAAGGCGAACAACAACCGGGATTTTCACGCCGACTTCTTTCACGGCGCCGATGATGCCTTCGGCAATCATGTCGCAGCGAACGATGCCGCCGAAGATGTTGACCAGTACTGCAGCGACGTTGGTGTCGGACAGGATGATCTTGAAGGCTTCGGTCACGCGCTCTTTGGTAGCACCACCACCTACGTCGAGGAAGTTGGCTGGCTTGCCGCCGTGCAGGTTGACGATGTCCATGGTACCCATGGCCAGGCCGGCACCGTTGACCATGCAGCCGATGTTGCCTTCCAGAGCTACGTAGTTCAGTTCGAACTTGGCAGCGTGGGCTTCGCGCGGATCGTCCTGGGACGGATCGTGGAAGGTTTTCAGCTTAGGCTGACGGTACATGGCGTTGGCGTCGATGTTGATCTTCGCGTCCAGGCAGTGCAGATCGCCGTCGGCCTTGATCACCAGCGGGTTCACTTCCAGCAGGGCCAGATCGTGATCCTGGAACAGTTTGGCCAGACCTACGAAGATCTTGGCGAACTGGGCAACTTGCTTGCCTTCCAGACCCAGTTGGAAAGCCAGCTCGCGACCCTGGAATGGCTGAGCGCCAACCAGTGGATCGATAGTGGCCTTGAGAATTTTTTCTGGAGTGTCGTGAGCGATTTTCTCGATGTCCACGCCACCTTCGGTGGAAGCCATGAACACGATGCGACGGCTCGAACGGTCAACGACAGCGCCCAGGTACAGCTCTTTAGCGATATCAGTGCACGATTCAACCAGGATCTTGGTGACAGGCTGGCCATTGGCGTCAGTCTGATAGGTCACCAGACGCTTGCCCAACCACTGCTGAGCGAATGCCTTAGCGTCTTCTTTGCTGCGAACCAGCTTAACGCCGCCCGCTTTACCGCGACCACCGGCGTGAACCTGGGCTTTGACAACCCACTCGGAGCCGCCGATTTTGTCGCAAGCTTCTGCTGCTTCTTCCGGGGTGTCTACCGCGTAGCCTTTGGATACTGGCAGGCCGTATTCAGCGAACAGCTGCTTACCCTGATACTCGTGAAGATTCATGCTTTTTACCGTCTTCGTTAGGTACTGCGCATTCGGCGCTGCGCTCAAGATTGAGTGCCGCACCACCTGTGACCGCTACTCTCAAAACCAGCGCCACACCTGAACCCGGAGCCTGGGCCCCGGTCCAGTGTGTGGCGCTACCTCGAGAGGTCGAGTCCAGCGGATATTCCGCGGTGAGTCTTGCGCACAAGGCTCACGACGGGCCAACCGCCGTGGTTTCTTATTATTGCTTAGCGTTTCTTGCGGTTGGCAATGTGGATGGCAGTGCCATTCACAGCCAGAGCTGCTTCGTGCAGGGCTTCGGACAGGGTCGGATGGGAGAAAACCATCATGCCCAGGTCTTCGGCGCTGGTGCCGAATTCCATGCCGATCGCACCTTGCTGAACCAGTTCCGCAGCGCTTGGGCCAATCACGTGGACGCCCAATACGCGGTCAGTCTTGGCATCGGCGATGACTTTGACGAAACCACCGGTGTCGTTGGCTGCCATGGCACGGCCGCTGGCGGCAAACGGAAAGGTGCCGACGTTAACTTCAACGCCTTCAGCTTTCAAGGCCTGCTCGGTTTTACCGACCCATGCAATTTCCGGGTGAGTATAGATAACCGAAGGGATCAGGTCATAGTTCATCTGGGCTTTGTGGCCCTTGATGCGCTCGGCAACCATGATGCCCTCTTCCGAGGCCTTGTGAGCCAGCATCATGCCGCGCACCACGTCACCGATGGCGTAGACGCCCGGTACGGTGGTAGCACAATGATCGTCAACGTGCACGAAACCGCGCTCGTCGAGGGTCACGCCGCAATCGGCGGCCAGCAGATCGGTGGTCACCGGACGGCGACCAACGGCTACGATCAGCTTGTCGAAAGTGATGGTCTGTTCGCCGTTGGCATCGGTATAGGTCACTACGACTTCTTCGCCGTTGACCTTGGAGCCGGTCACGCGAGCGCCCAGCTTGATGTCCAGACCCTGTTTGGTCAGGGTTTTCAGCGCTTCCTTGGAGACAGCGGTATCAGCGGCCATCAGGAAGGTGTCCAGGGCTTCCAGGACAGTCACTTGCGCACCCAGGCGCGACCATACCGAACCCAGTTCCAGGCCGATGACGCCAGCGCCGATCACGCCCAGGCGTTTTGGTACGGATTGGAATTCCAGAGCGCCGGTGGAATCGACGATGACATTCTGATCGACCGGAGCCGGTGGAATGTCGATCGGACGCGAGCCTGGAGCCAGGATCACGTTTTCGGCTTCGATCACTTCAACCGAACCGTCAGGCTTGGTGACTTCGACTTTCTTGCCGGCCAGCAGTTTGCCGTGGCCCTGGATCGAAGTGACGCCATTGGCCTTGAACAAGGTGGCAACACCGCTGGTCAGGCCTTTGACGATATTGGCCTTGCGACCCACCATGGCTGGTACGTCCATGGTCACGCCAGCGTGGTTGATACCGTGGATGGCAAAACCGTCCTGGGCTTCGTGGAATTTCCAGGAGCTGTCCAGCAGCGCCTTGGAAGGAATGCAACCGACGTTCAGGCAAGTACCACCGAGGGCCAGCTTGCCCTCTTTATCGGTGTACTTCTCGATGCAAGCGGTGGTGAAACCGAGTTGTGCGGCCTTGATTGCGGCGACATAACCGCCTGGGCCCGCGCCAATCACTACCACGTCGAATTTCTGAGTCATAAAAGGTTCCTTTTAACGGCAAGCTAGAAGCTGCAGCCGCAAGCTTGAAGCCTCTTGCCCTGGGGCACGAAGCTTCCCGCTTGCAGCATGCAGCTGCTTTTTAGATTTCCAGGAGCAGACGAGCCGGGTCTTCCAGCAGGTTCTTGATGGTCACCAGGAACGTCACGGCTTCTTTACCGTCGATCAGGCGGTGATCGTAGGACAGCGCCAGATACATCATCGGACGGATGACCACTTGACCGTTGATCGCCATAGGACGCTGCAGAATGTTATGCATGCCCAGGATCGCGGCTTGTGGCGGGTTGACGATCGGGGTCGACATCATCGAACCGAAAGTACCACCGTTGGTGATGGTGAAAGTACCACCGGTCATCTCTTCCATCGACAGCTTGCCGTCACGGGCCTTCTTGCCGAAGGTAGCGATGCCGCCTTCGATTTCGGCCAGGCTCATCAGTTCGGCGTTACGCAGAACCGGAACCACCAGGCCACGGTCGCTGGAGACCGCAACACCGATGTCGGCATAGCCGTGGTAGACGATGTCGGAACCGTCGATCGAGGCGTTGACAGCCGGGAAGCGCTTCAGGGCTTCGGTGGCGGCCTTGACGAAGAACGACATGAAGCCCAGGCGTACGCCATTGTGGGACTTCTCGAACAGATCCTTGTACTTCGAACGCAGGGCCATGACTTCAGTCATGTCGACTTCGTTGAAGGTGGTCAGCATCGCCATGTTCGACTGGGCTTCAACCAGACGCTCGGCAACCTTGGCACGCAGGCGGGTCATAGGCACGCGCTTCTCAACGCGATCACCGGCAGCGAAGACCGGAGCAGCAGCGGCAGGAGCCGGAGCCTTGGCAGGCGCGGCAGCCGGAGCGGCTTTCTTCGCGGCAACAGCAGCGACCACGTCTTCCTTGGTCACACGGCCGCCTTTGCCGGTACCGGCAACGGAAGCGATGTTGATACCGTTTTCTTCAGCCAGCTTGCGCGCGGCAGGAGCAGCGATTGGATCGTCTTCGCCATCGGCAGCAGCCGGGGCAGCAGCGGCGGCGGCCGGAGCGGCGGCGGCGGCAGGAGCAGCGGCAGCAGCGCCGCCTTCAACGATGGAGCCCAGGACTTCGTCGGACAGAACGGTGTCGCCTTCGTTCTTGACGATAGCGCCCAGCACGCCGTCAGCGGTGGCCAGAACTTCCAGCACAACCTTGTCGGTCTCGATGTCAACGATCAGCTCGTCACGCTTGACGGCGTCGCCCGGTTGCTTGTGCCAGGTGGCAACGGTGCCATCGGCAACCGATTCCGGGAAAGTGGGGGCTTTGATCTCGATAGCCATTATCTGTGGTTCCTTAAATTCGGTTTCAGGTGCGCGAAAGCGTTAAACAGTAAAGGCATCTTGCAGCAGTTTTTCCTGCTGCTCAGCGTGCATCGATGCATAACCACAAGCTGGAGCAGCAGAAGCGTCACGGCCCGCGTACTCGAGTACGAGCGACTTGTTGTGACCGCTGATGATGCGACGCATGTGATGCTGGCTGCAGTACCAGGCACCCTGGTTCATCGGCTCTTCCTGACACCAAACGATGTGTTTGACGTTTTTGTACGGAGCCAGGACTTCGATCAGGTCGTCCTCAGGGAATGGGTACAGCTGCTCGATACGCACGATGGCGATGTCGTCACGACCTTCGGCACGGCGTTTTTCCAACAGGTCGTAGTAGACCTTGCCGCTACACAGAATGATGCGACCCACGTCTTTTGGATCCTGGGCATCGATTTCCGGGATAACGGTCTGGAACGAACCTTCCGCCAGATCTTCCAGGGTCGAGATGGCCAGTTTATGACGCAGCAGGGATTTCGGTGTCAGCACGACCAGCGGCTTGCGCAGCGGACGAATCACCTGGCGACGCAGCAAGTGGTAGATCTGAGCCGGCGTGGTCGGTACGCATACCTGGATGTTGTGCTCGGCGCACAGCTGCAGGTAACGCTCCAGACGAGCCGAGGAGTGCTCGGGACCCTGACCTTCATAACCGTGTGGCAGCAGCATCGTCAGACCGCAGAGACGGCCCCACTTGTGCTCGCCGCTGGTGATGAACTGGTCGATCACCACTTGGGCACCGTTGGCGAAGTCGCCGAACTGGGCTTCCCAGATCACCAGCGCGTTAGGCGTGGTGGTGGAGTAGCCGTATTCGAACGCCAGTACGGCTTCTTCGGACAGGAACGAATCGTACAGGTCGAAACGTGGCTGGCCTTCGTACAGGTGCTGCAACGGGATGTAGGTGCCGGCGTCCTTCTGGTTGTGCAACACCGCATGGCGGTGCGAGAAGGTGCCGCGGCCGATGTCCTGGCCGGTCATGCGAATCGGGTGACCTTCGAACGCCAGGGTCGCGTACGCCATGGTTTCAGCGTAACCCCAGTTGATCGGCAGGCCGCCGGCTTGCATCTTCTGACGGTCTTCGTAGATCTTCGCGACCTGACGCTGAACCACGAAACCTTCCGGCAGCTCCAGCAGCTTGGCGGACAGTTCCTGAAGAGTCTTGAGGTCGAAGGTGGTGTCGTGACGCGCGGTCCAGGTATGGCCCAGGTACGGACGCCAGTCCACGAACAGCTCTTTGTTCGGCTCCTTGACCAGGCTTTTGACCACGTGCAGACCGTTGTCCAGCGCGTTGCGGTATTCGTCGACTTTCTCCTGAACACGCTCTGCGTCGAGCACACCGCCCTGGGTCAGGCGATCGGCATACAGTTCACGGGTGGTGCGCTGCTTGGCGATCTGCTGATACATCAGTGGCTGGGTGCCGCTTGGCTCGTCGGCCTCGTTGTGGCCGCGACGACGGTAGCAGACCAGGTCGATCACCACGTCGCGCTTGTACTGCATGCGGTAGTCGATGGCCAGCTGGGTCACGAACAACACGGCTTCCGGATCATCACCATTCACATGGAGGATCGGTGCCTGGATCATCTTCGCAACGTCGGTGGCGTACTCGGTGGAGCGCGAGTCCAGCGGGTTGCTGATGGTGAAACCGACCTGGTTGTTGATCACGATGTGCACAGTGCCGCCGGTACGGAAACCGCGGGTCTGGGACATCTGGAAGGTTTCCATCACCACGCCCTGGCCGGCGAACGCCGCGTCACCGTGGATCGAGATCGGCAGAACCTTGTCGCCGGTCTGGTCGTTGCGACGGTCCTGACGAGCGCGCACCGAACCTTCGACCACTGGAGAAACGATTTCCAGGTGGGACGGGTTGAACGCCATCGCCAGGTGAACTTCGCCACCGGTGGTCATGACGTTGGACGAGAAGCCCTGGTGGTATTTAACGTCACCGGAACCCAGCTCGACCTTCTTCTTGCCTTCGAACTCATCGAACAGCTCGCGCGGGTTCTTGCCGAAGGTGTTGACCAGCACGTTCAGACGGCCACGGTGGGCCATGCCGATTACCACTTCCTTGGTGCCGTAGGAACCGGAGCGCTGGATCAGCTCGTCGAGCATCGGAATCAGGCTCTCGCCGCCTTCCAGACCGAAACGCTTGGTGCCCGGGTATTTGGTACCCAGGTATTTTTCCAGGCCTTCAGCCGCAGTGACGCGCTCGAGCAGGTGGCTCTTGATGTCGGCGGAATAGGTCGGACGGCCGCGCACGCTTTCCAGACGCTGCTGGAACCACTGACGCTGCTCGGAATCGGTGATGTGCGTGAATTCAGCGCCAATGGTGCGGCAATATGTCTGCTGCAACGCTTCGTGAATTTCGCGTAGGCTCGCTTCCTCTTTGCCGATGAACAGGTCGCCGGCACGGAAGGTCGTATCAAGATCGGCATTGGTCAAGCCGTAATGATTGATCGACAGGTCTGCAGGTGCAGGACGCTGCCACAGCCCCAGCGGGTCCAGCTGGGCTGCCTGGTGGCCACGCATCCGATAGGCCTGGATCAATCGCAGCACTTCAACTTGCTTCTTCTCGTGCTCACTGCTCACGCTACCGGCGGATACCGGTTGGGCGCGGCGCTGGTTCTTTGCCAGCAAGACGAAATGATCGCGGATTGTCGAGTGCGAAACATCGATGGCAGTGCTGCCGTCGGTAGGCAACTTCTGAAAGTAAGTGCGCCACTCTTCTGGCACAGCGTTAGGGTCGTGCAGGTAGAGCTCGTAGAGCTCTTCCACATAGGCAGCGTTACTACCGGATAGGTAGGCGCTGTTCCACATGCGCTGCATCACGCTTTCTTGCATGCTTGGTCACCCTCGGTTAGGGGAACACCACCGGCGACGACACCGAGCAAGCTTGCAGAAGTCCGAATGCAGCGACCAAAACAAGCCACTTAGGATCACGCTGATAGTCCGGGTACCAGCCCGGATGCCCCTGCTTGTCTCATTTCTTCAAAATATAGAGCAGCCACTTTGTGAGCTGCTGCTCAGGTTAGAGCCATGACGCGGGTTGAAGCCCGCGCCGTGGCTTTTACGGGTACAGCGGTCCTACGGGTACAACAGCTGAATCACACGCCACTCTGCAGCAGCATGTTACGAATGTGACCGATGGCCTTAGTCGGGTTCAGGCCCTTCGGACAAACGTTGACGCAGTTCATGATGCCCCGGCAGCGGAATACGCTGAACGGGTCGTCCAGGGAAGCCAGACGCTCGGACGTCTTGGTGTCACGGCTGTCTGCCAGGAAGCGGTAGGCTTGCAGCAGGGCAGCTGGACCCAGGAACTTGTCCGGGTTCCACCAGAAAGACGGGCAAGAGGTCGAGCAGCAAGCGCACAGGATGCACTCGTACAGACCGTCGAGCTTCTCGCGCTCTTCCGGGGACTGCAGACGTTCGATGGCCGGAGCCGGCGTATCGTTCTGCAGGAATGGCTTCACCTTCTCGTATTGCTTGTAGAAGATGCTCATATCGACGACCAGGTCACGGATAACCGGCAGACCTGGCAGCGGGCGAACAACCAGCTTGTTCTTCTTGACCACGGCAGACAGCGGCGTGATGCACGCCAGACCGTTCTTGCCGTTGATGTTCATGCCATCGGAACCGCAAACGCCTTCACGGCAGGAACGACGGTAGGAAAAACCTTCGTCCTGCTCTTTGATCAGGGCCAGCACGTCCAGCACCATCAAGTCCTTGCCACCGGTGTCTACCTGGAAAACCTGGGTTTTCGGAGCCGAGTCGGTGTCAGGGTTGTAACGATAAACTTCAACTTGCAACATATCGATCACCCTTTAGTAAGTCCGGACTTTTGGTTCGAAAGTCGGAACAGTCTTCGGCGAGAAGTTGACCGCACGCTTGGCAACGCGCTTCTCACCCGGGAAGTACAGGGTGTGGCACAGCCAGTTTTCGTCGTCACGGTCTTCGAAGTCTTCACGGGCGTGAGCGCCGCGGGACTCTTTGCGCACTTCGGCAGCGATGGCAGTGGCTTCGGCCACTTCCAGCAGATTCTGCAGCTCAAGTGCTTCGATACGCGCAGTGTTGAAAGCTTGAGACTTGTCGTTGATCTTGACGTTGGCGATACGCTCGCGCAGGTCAGCCAGCTGGGCGATACCCTTCTGCATGTATTCGCCGGTACGGAATACACCGAAGTAGTTCTGCATGCAGTTCTGCAGCTCGCGACGCAGGGTTGCAACGTCTTCACCGGTGGTGCGCTCGTTGAGCTTGGCCAGGCGGTTCAGGGCAACGTCGACGTCGGTGTCGCTGGCGTCGCGGTATTCGATACCGTCGGTCAGCGCTTTTTCCAGGTGCAGACCGGCTGCACGGCCGAACACCACCAGGTCCAGCAGCGAGTTGCCGCCCAGACGGTTGGCGCCGTGTACCGATACGCAAGCCACTTCACCCACTGCGAACAGGCCAGGGATGATGGTGTCTTCGCCAGCGGCGTTCTGTGTGATGGCCTGGCCATGAATGTTGGTGGCAACGCCACCCATCATGTAGTGGCAGGTTGGAACGACCGGAACCGGAGCAACCACCGGGTCAACGTGCGCAAACGTCTTGGACAGCTCGCAGATACCTGGCAGGCGGCTGTGCAGCACTTCCTCGCCCAGGTGGTCGAGCTTGAGCATCACGTGGTCGCCGTTCGGGCCACAGCCGTTGCCGGCGATGATTTCCTTGACCATGGAGCGCGCAACAACGTCGCGGCCAGCCAGGTCTTTGGCGTTCGGAGCATAACGCTCCATGAAACGCTCGCCATGCTTGTTGATCAGGTAACCACCCTCACCACGGCAACCTTCGGTTACCAGTACACCGGCGCCGGCAATGCCGGTCGGGTGGAACTGCCACATTTCGATGTCTTGCACCGGAACGCCAGCACGCAGCGCCATACCAACGCCGTCACCGGTGTTGATCAGGGCGTTGGTGGTGGAGGCGTAGATACGACCTGCACCGCCGGTGGCCAGAACGGTGGCCTTGGAGCGGATGTAGGTGGTTTCGCCGGTTTCGATGCAGATAGCGATCACGCCGACAAAGGCGCCGTCCTGGTTCTTCACCAGATCGACCGCGTACCACTCGTTGAGGAAGGTGGTGCCGGCTTTCAGGTTGCCCTGATAAAGGGTGTGCAGCAGTGCGTGACCGGTACGGTCGGACGCTGCGCAGGTACGAGCAGCCTGGCCGCCCTTGCCGTAGTCCTTGGACTGACCGCCGAAAGGACGCTGGTAGATACGACCGGTTTCGGTACGGGAGAACGGCAGACCCATGTGGTCCAGTTCGAAGACCGCAGCCGGGCCTTCCTGACACATGTATTCGATAGCGTCCTGGTCACCGATGTAGTCGGAACCCTTGACGGTATCGTACATGTGCCAGCGCCAGTCATCGTTCGGGTCCGCCGAGGCGATCGCGCAAGTGATGCCGCCCTGGGCAGACACAGTGTGCGAACGGGTCGGGAACACCTTGGTGATCACCGCAGTCTTGTGGCCGCCCTGGGCCAGCTGCAGTGCGGCACGCATGCCGGCGCCGCCGCCGCCAATGATGATGGCGTCGAATGAAATGGTTGGAATGTTAGCCATGAATCAGATACCCCAGAGAATCTGCACACCCCAGACGAAGTAAGCGAACATCGCGACGCCGCATACTGCCTGGAAAAGGAAACGTACTGCTGTGGCCGACTTGCCCAGCGCCATCGGCGTCAGGTAGTCAGTCGAGATGGTCCACATGCCGACCCAGGCGTGAGCGCCCAGGGCCACCATGGCCAGCAGACTGAAGATACGCATCCAGTTGTTTGCGAACAGGCCATGCCACTGGGTGTAGTCAATGCCCGGATTCGCTACGAGGTATCCGATCAGGAAAATGAAATAAGCCGCGAGAACGACCGCAGACACACGCTGTGCCATCCAGTCATAAAGGCCCGAACGCGACAGGTTCGTAACGCTGGTTACCATATCCAAACTCCCGCCAGAACGATTACCACCACGGATACGGCGATAACGATTTTCGAGCCCAGCTTGCCGCCTTCCAGCGTCTCACCGATGCCCATGTCCATAATCAGATGGCGTACACCGGCCACCAAGTGATACAGCAAGGCGGACAGGAGGCCCCATGCAACGAATTTGGCCAGCGGACTGGTCAAGCACGCCTTCACCTCGGCATAGCCTTCCTCGGAGCCCAGGGATTTGCTCAATGCATAAAGCATGATGCCGATGCCCAGGAAGAGGATGATGCCGGAAACACGGTGGAGAAACGACGTAACGCCGGTGATGGGGAGTTTGATGGTCCTTAGGTCTAGGTTTACAGGTCGTTGGCTATTCACGGCTTTTTTCACACTGAAGAGCCCCTAACAATCAGGGCAAAGTTGTTGGGGAGTGCACTGGTCAGGCAACCACTACCCAGGGAGTGCGACCCCCAGCAAAGCGGGCCCAGAAGCCTACGGAGGTCGGTGGCCGAGTATAGACAGTTAGGCTACTAATGACAACGCAAAGACCTTCCCCTAATAGCTGATTGCGTTAGCGTTATAAAAGGCGTAAATGGCGCTGAATTTCGCGAAAAAATCCCTCCCAAAGCCTTCTGGGACAAGACTTTAGGCAAATTGACATTCGGATTTATCTCACTATAGTGGTGCGGGCCCTGCGTGGGGGGTCTGTCTGATGATTTCAAGCATAAATAGGAGGCCACATGGCTGACAAAAAAGCGCAGTTGATCATCGAGGGCGCAGCCCCCGTCGAGCTGCCCATTTTAACCGGCACCGTTGGTCCCGATGTAATCGATGTTCGGGGTCTGACGGCCACGGGCCGCTTCACTTTTGACCCGGGTTTCATGTCGACCGCCTCCTGCGAGTCGAAAATCACCTACATCGACGGCGACAACGGCATTCTGCTGCATCGCGGCTACCCGATCGAACAGCTGGCCGAGAAATCGGACTACCTGGAAACCTGCTACCTGCTGCTCAACGGTGAATTGCCCACCGCCGAACAGAAGGCCCAGTTCGTCAGCACCGTGAAGAACCACACCATGGTTCACGAACAGCTCAAGAGCTTCTTCAACGGTTTCCGTCGCGACGCCCACCCGATGGCGGTGATGTGCGGCGTAGTCGGTGCCCTGTCGGCGTTCTACCACGACTCCCTGGACATCAATAACCCGCAGCACCGCGAAATCTCCGCCGTGCGCCTGGTGGCCAAGATGCCGACCCTGGCAGCGATGGTCTACAAGTACTCCATGGGCCAGCCGATGATGTACCCGCGCAACGACCTATCGTACGCGGAAAACTTCCTGCACATGATGTTCAACACCCCGTGCGAGATCAAACCGATCAGCCCGGTACTGGCCAAGGCAATGGACCGGATCTTCATCCTCCATGCCGACCACGAACAGAACGCCTCGACGTCCACCGTGCGCCTGGCGGGCTCCTCGGGTGCCAACCCGTTCGCCTGTATCGCTGCCGGTATCGCTGCACTCTGGGGCCCGGCCCACGGCGGTGCCAACGAAGCGGTACTGACCATGCTCGACGAAATTGGCGATGTCTCGAACATCGACAAGTTCATCGCCAAGGCCAAGGACAAGAACGATCCGTTCAAGCTCATGGGCTTCGGTCACCGCGTGTACAAGAACCGCGACCCGCGCGCCACCGTGATGAAACAGACCTGCGACGAAGTACTCAAGGAACTGGGCATCAACAACGATCCGCAACTCGAACTGGCCATGCGCCTGGAAGAGATCGCCCTGACCGACCCGTACTTCATCGAGCGCTCGCTGTACCCGAACGTCGACTTCTACTCGGGGATCATCCTCAAGGCGATCGGCATTCCAACCAGCATGTTCACCGTGATCTTCGCCCTGGCGCGGACCGTCGGCTGGATCTCGCACTGGAAGGAAATGCTCTCCAGCCCGTACAAGATCGGCCGTCCACGCCAGCTGTACACCGGCTACGAGTCGCGTGACATCACCAAACTGGAAGACCGCAAATAAGACCTGCCTTGCGCAAACGTCTTAGCTGCACCGGATACGGCCTCTAACAGAGGTCGTATTTGTTTCTGCCCTCCCCTCGCCCCCCCCAACCCGCAGGATCCGGCCTGCCGGCGAAGAGCCCTGCACGCCCCGCTCCTCACATACGCTTGCGCTGGCAAGCCAGCTCCTATGCTCCTGCACCTGCAGTCGGGGGGCTCCGGACAGGGCGAGCGGACAGAAAAATGCCCCGGTCTCTCGATCGGGGCATTTCGCCATTACGCAGCTTCTATATAGAAGCCGATACATTCATCTCGCTTAGTGCGACACCGCCCCACTGGCACCCAGGCCGGTCTGCGAACGCACGAACTGCGGGAAAAACAGCGCCCGCTCGTTGACCGCCGCGGTCGACTTGTCGGTGATGGAGAAGAACCAGATACCGATGAAGGCGATGATCATCGAGAACAGCGCCGGGTACTCGTACGGGAAGATCGCCTTCTCGTGATGCAGGATCTGCACCCAGATGGTCGGGCCGAGGATCATCAGCGCCACGGCACTCACCAGGCCCATCCAGCCGCCAATCATGGCGCCACGGGTGGTGAGCTTCTTCCAGTACATGGAAAGCAGCAGTACCGGGAAGTTGCAGCTGGCGGCAATGGAGAACGCCAGGCCGACCATGAACGCGATGTTCTGGCTTTCAAAGAGAATGCCCAGGCCGATGGCCAGTACGCCCAATGCCACGGTGGTGATCTTGGAAACGCGGATCTCGTCCTTCTCGTTGGCCTTGCCCTTCTTGATCACGCTGGCATACAGGTCATGGGACACCGCCGAGGCGCCAGCCAGGGTCAGGCCTGCAACGACCGCCAGGATGGTGGCGAAGGCCACGGCCGAAATGAAGCCGAGGAACACGCTGCCGCCCACTGCGTTGGCCAGGTGCACCGCCGCCATGTTGTTGCCGCCCAGCAAGGCGCCTGCGGCATCCTTGAAGTCCGGGTTGGTGCTTACCAGCAGGATCGCGCCGAAGCCGATGATGAAGGTCAGGATGTAGAAGTAGCCGATGAAGCCAGTGGCATAGAGCACGCTCTTGCGAGCTTCCTTGGCATCGCTGACGGTGAAGAAGCGCATCAGGATGTGGGGCAGGCCAGCGGTACCGAACATCAACGCGAGGCCTAAGGAGAACGCCGAGATCGGGTCTTTCACCAGGCCGCCGGGGCTCATGATCGCTTCACCCTTGGGGTGAACCTTGATCGCTTCGGAGAACAGGGTGTTGAAGTCGAAGTTGACGTGCTTCATCACCATCAGTGCCATGAAGGACGCGCCGGAGAGCAACAGCACCGCCTTGATGATCTGCACCCAGGTCGTGGCCAGCATGCCGCCGAACAGCACGTACAGGCACATCAGGATGCCCACCAGGATCACCGCCACATGGTAGTCGAGGCCGAACAGCAACTGGATGAGCTTGCCGGCACCCACCATCTGCGCGATCAGGTAGAACGCCACCACCACCAGCGAGCCACAGGCCGACAGGGTGCGGATCTGGGTCTGCCCGAGGCGGTAGGACGCCACGTCGGCAAAGGTGTACTTGCCCAGGTTGCGCAGGCGCTCGGCGATCAGGAACAGAATGATCGGCCAGCCCACCAGGAAGCCGATGGAGTAGATCAGGCCGTCATAGCCGGAAGTGAACACCAGGGCGGAAATCCCCAGGAAGGACGCCGCGGACATGTAGTCGCCAGCGATCGCCAGGCCGTTCTGGAAGCCGGTGATCTTGCCGCCCGCCGCGTAATAGTCGGCAGCCGACTTGTTGCGCTTGGAGGCCCAGTAGGTGATGCACAGGGTGGCACCGACGAAGACCACGAACATCACGATCGCCGATACGTTGAGTGGTTGCTTGTGGACTTCGCCCGTCAAGGCGTCTGCAGCCCAGAGGGCGGGAGCGAAGACGGCAAGACCGAGTGCTGCGAATAGACGTCGGATCATTGCTGAGCCTCCTTCAGGATCGCATTGTTCAACTCGTCGAATTCGCCGTTGGCGCGTCGCACATAGATGGCCGTCAGGATGAAGGCCGAGAGAATCAAGCCGACACCGATGGGAATACCCCAGGTGATGGATGAGGTAGGACTGAGTTTGGCGCCCAGGATCTGGGGGCCATAGGCGATCAACAGGATGAAAGCCGAGTAAAGCCCAAGCATGATCGCCGAGAGAATCCAGGCGAACCGCTCTCGTTTGCTGACCAGCTCCTTGAAACGCGGGCTGTTTTGAATCGAGAGGTAAATGCTGTCGTTCATTGTTTTTATCCTCGCAGCACAGATTTTAGGTGGAACCTAATCCACTCTATGCGGCTATGGAGCAGGTTCCAGACGACCTTAGTATTAGAACGACATTAGCGTTGGCGCCGGTTTTTTCTTCAATAAATGACAAGGCCGCCCACTGTTTCCAGTGCGCGGCCTCAAGACCCCTGATCTAGACGCGTTGTGCTTATTTAGCAGTCCACTCGGCAACCCTTTCCGGGTGCTTGCTCACCCAATCCTTGGCCGCCACATCGGGTTTTGCACCCTCTTGAATGGCCAGCATGACCTCACCGATTTCATCTTTCGAGGCCCACTGGAATTTCTTCAGGAAGGCCGCGACTTCCGGCGCCTTCTTCTCCAGGCCCTTGCTGCCGATGCTGTTGACGGTTTCAGCTGCGCCGTACACGCCCTTCGGGTCTTCGAGGAAGCGCAGTTTCCACTTGGCGAACATCCAGTGCGGCACCCAGCCGGTCACGGCGATGGAATCCTGTTTTTCTTCGGCGCGGGTCAGCTCGGCGATCATTGCCGCCCCGGAACTGGCCTGCAGCTTGTAGTCCAGGCCGTAGTCCTTGATCGCCTGGTCGGTCTTGAGCATCACCCCCGAGCCGGCGTCGATGCCGACGATCTTGTTCTTGAACGTGGTATCGGTCTTGAGGTCCTCGATGGACTTGGCCTTGACGTACTCCGGCACGATCAGGCCGATCTTGGCGTCCTTGAAGTTGGGGCCGTAGTCCACCACCTTGTCCTTGTTCTTGGCCCAGTACTCGCCATGGGTCACCGGCAGCCAGGCCGAAAGCATGGCGTCGAGCTTGCCGGTGGCTACGCCCTGCCACATGATCCCGGTCGCCACCGCTTGCAGCTTGACGTCATAACCGAGCTTCTGCTTGATCACTTCCGCCGCCACATGGGTCGTCGCCACGCTGTCGGACCAGCCGTCGACATAGCCGATGCTCAGGGTCTTGCTGTCGGCACTGGCCAGAGTGGAGCTGATGGCAAGTACCAGTGCGGCACCTGCGCCTAAGAGTCGTCGCATCTTCATCGTTACTTCCCCGAAAAGTGCAGTGCCGGGCGGCTGCCAGGCACGTCAACGTATGGTTATGGTGCTCAGCGCCCCCATCACGCCTCACCGCGAACGCGTTCGATCATCAGCGGAGTACTGATGCCTGGATCATCAACCCGCCCTGTTCCGCGACCTGCTCTGTCTACGACCTCAAGGCAGCCAGCAGCGACATCAGATAGCCAGTAACCAACGGCCGACCTCTCCCGGGCAATGGGTCCGCCCGAACTTTGCATGTCAAAATCATGCAGCCCACCAAGCTGCGGACAAATGCGGGTAAGATGCCCGGCTTTGTTCCACGACGGCCCGATCATGCCCGCCACCCCTCGTTTCCACGCCCTGCCCTATCTGTTCGCCTGCCTGCTCGGGCTGCTGGCCCTCTGCGGTTATTGGTACGGCCTTGGCCGGCCGGTGCACCTGCCGGATGTCGCCAGCGCCAGCCACAAGCTGCAGTGCGCTTCCTACACCCCGTTCGACAAGGACCAGTCGCCCTTCGACCAGCCGTTCAAGCTGCGCCCGCAGCGCATGGACGCCGACCTGGCCCTGCTGGCGACCCGTTTCGAATGCATCCGTACCTATTCCATGACCGGCCTGGAAGCCCTGCCGGACCTGGCGCGCAAGCACGGCCTGAAGCTGATGATCGGCGCCTGGGTCAACAGCAACCCGGTGGACACCGAGAAGGAGGTCGACCTGCTGATCGCCTCGGCCAACGCCAACCCGGACGTGGTCAGTGCGGTGATCGTCGGTAACGAAGCACTGCTGCGCAAGGAGGTCACCGGCGCGCAATTGGCGCGGCTGATCCTCAAGGTCAAGGCCGGGGTCAAGCAGCCGGTGACCTACGCCGATGTCTGGGAGTTCTGGCTCAAGCACCCGGAAATCGCCCCGGCGGTGGATTTCCTCACCATCCACCTGCTGCCGTACTGGGAAGACGATCCGTCGAACATCGACGCCGCCTTGAACCACGTGGCCGAGGTGCGCCAGGTGTTCGGCAACCGCTTCGCCCCCAAGGACGTACTGATTGGCGAGACCGGCTGGCCCAGTGAAGGCCGGCAGCGAGAAACCGCGCTGCCCAGCCGGGTCAACGAGGCCAAGTTCATCCGCGGCTTCGTCGCCCTGGCGGAACACAATGGCTGGCACTACAACCTGATCGAAGCCTTCGACCAGCCCTGGAAGCGCGCCAGCGAAGGTGCCGTCGGTGGCTACTGGGGACTGTTCGATGCTGATCGCCAGGACAAGGGCATCCTCGCCGGCCCGGTGTCCAACCTGCCGTACTGGCCGCTGTGGCTGGGCGTCGGCGGCCTGATACTGCTCGGAACCCTGGTGCTCGGCGGCCGGCCCCGCGACCACCGCGCCGCCCTGCTGCTGCCCCTGTTGGGCGCAGTGGCCGCTTGCAGCATCGGAACCTGGGGAGAACTGGCGCGGGCAACCAGCCGTTTCGCCGGTGAATGGTGCTGGGCCGCGTTGCTGCTGGGGCTCAACCTGCTGGTGCTGGCCCACGCCGCCCTGGCCCTGAGCCCTCGCCAGGGCTGGCGCCTGAAAGCCTTCGATGCACTGGAGAAACGGGCCGGCTGGCTGCTGACGGCCGCAGGCTTCGCCGCGGCGGTGATGATGCTGGAGCTGGTGTTCGACCCGCGCTACCGCAGCTTCCCCAGCGCGGCCCTGCTACTGCCGGCACTGGTCTACCTGTGCCGCCCGGTGCGAGTGCCGCGCCGGGAGATTGCCCTGCTGACCTTTATCGTCGGTGCCGGCATTGCCCCGCAGTTGTATCAGGAAGGTCTGGCCAACCAGCAGGCCTGGGGCTGGGCCCTGGTCAGCCTGCTGATGGTAGCGGCGCTTTGGCGCAACCTGCGGGCCCGCAGGGCCTGAGGCCATAGGCCATGGCCGCTGCTGCGGCTATGGCTTGCTGGCGCGCACCAGGCGCAAGCCGGCAATCACCACGGCAAATACCGCCAGGGTGGTGTTGTACAGGGCCAGGGCCGGGATGCCAATCAGCAACGCCAGTACGCCCAGCCCCCAACCGGCACGCCCGGGCATGACAAAACCCAGGAGCGCCACGGCCACCGCGCTCCAGCCCAGCACCTTGAAGTGAATCATCCAACCCAGGCTGGAGCGCAGCCCGCACTCCCAGCGGCTGGCAGCCTCGACACAGGCACCCACCCAGCGCGCATCCTCCATGAAGCCGTAGCGCAGGCCATAACTGGCGGCCAGCCACAGCGGCAGGACCACGAGCAGCAGAATCAGGGGAAGGCGGCGGGACATGAAACACTCCGAACAGTCAAAACGGCGCCCAGCATAATCCCCCGCAAACTCTTGGCAAGCGCCAGGCGCAGATATCTGTCATGCAAATGGCGGCAAAGTGTATCGTCCGGCTACTATCACTTCCCAATAAGCCTGTCGCAGGCGTTATTTGTGCCCAACCATGGCACTTCGGCAGCAGCGCGGTGGTCATAGCCTGCGAACCTCATTCGGTACCTTCTTCTAGGGATACAGTCATGCTTCGTTCCTTGCGCTTCGCTGCCCTGTTTGGCGGCCTTATCCTGAGTGCGTCCGCGCTGGCGGTCGACGTCGACCCGGCCACCTATGGCTACCCGTTGACCAACCCCTTCGAAGCCACCATCGCCACCACGCCTCCGGAGTTGCGCCCGGAACTGCCCGCAAGCGATGACATCCGCCAGTCTGACCACAGCCTGACGCTGCGTCCGGAACGGGAGTTCATCCTCCCGGACAACTTCTGGGCGGTGAAGAAACTCACCTACCGCATTGCCACCCAGGACCACGCCGCGCCGCTGATCTTCCTGATCGCCGGCACCGGGGCGCGCTATGACAGCAGCCTCAACGAGTACCTGAAGAAGCTCTACTACAAAGCCGGCTACCACGTGGTGCAGCTGTCCTCGCCCACCAGCTTCGACTTCATCAGCGCCGCTTCGCGCTTTGCCACCCCGGGCGTGACCCAGGAAGACGCCGAGGACATGTACCGGGTGATGCAGGCCGTACGGGCGCAGAATCCCAAGCTGCCGATCACCGAGTTCTACCTCACCGGCTACAGTCTTGGCGCGCTGGATGCGGCCTTCGTCAGCAAGCTGGATGAAACCCGGCGCAGCTTCAATTTCAAGAAGGTCCTGCTGCTCAACCCGCCGGTCAATCTCTATACCTCGATCACCAACCTCGACAAGCTGGTGCAGACCGAGGTCAAGGGCATCAACAACAGCACTACCTTCTACGAACTGGTGCTGGGCAAGCTGACCCGCTACTTCCAGCAGAAGGGCTATATCGACCTCAACGACGCCCTGCTCTACGACTTCCAGCAATCCAAGCAGCACCTGACCAACGAGCAGATGGCGATGCTGATCGGCACCTCCTTCCGTTTCTCGGCGGCGGACATTGCCTTCACCTCGGACCTGATCAACCGCCGTGGCCTGATCACCCCACCCAAATACCCGATCCGCGAAGGCACCAGCCTCACGCCGTTTCTCAAGCGTGCCCTGCAATGCGACTTCGACTGCTACCTGACCGAGCAGGTGATCCCCATGTGGCGCGCCCGCACCGATGGCGGCAGCCTGCTGCAACTGATCGACCAGGTCAGCCTCTACGCCCTGCAGGACTACCTCAAGGCCAGCCCGAAGATCGCCGTGATGCACAACGCCGACGACGTGATCCTCGGCCCCGGCGACCTGGGTTTCCTGCGTAAAACCTTTGGTGACCGCCTGACCGTCTACCCCCATGGCGGCCACTGCGGCAACCTCAACTACCGCGTCAACAGCGACGCCATGCTGGAGTTCTTCCGTGGCTAAACATCTCCTGCTTATCGCTGCGTTGCTCTGCGCAGGCTATGCCCAAGCCGACAACAGCAAGGCCAACATCCCCGTCACCCCCGACCCCGATGGCTTCACCGAGCCGTTGAAGAAGCTCAAGTTCAACCCGGGGCTGGACCAGCGCGAGTTCGAGCGCTCGACCTTGAACGCCCTGAATATCTACGACCCGCTGGAGTCGTGGAACCGCCGGGTCTACCACTTCAACTACCGCTTCGACCAATGGGTGTTCCTGCCGGTGGTGGACGGGTACCGCTACGTGACGCCGAGCTTCCTGCGCACCGGGGTCAGCAACTTCTTCAACAACCTGGGCGATGTGCCCAACCTGTTCAACAGCCTGCTGCAGTTCAAGGGCCAGCGCTCCATGGAAACCACCGCGCGCCTGCTGCTCAACACCACCATCGGCGTGGCGGGCCTGTGGGACCCGGCTACCAAGATGGGCCTGCCGCGCCAGAGCGAAGACTTCGGCCAGACCCTGGGCTTCTACGGCGTACCCGGCGGCGCGTACCTGGTGCTGCCGATCCTCGGCCCGTCGAACCTGCGTGATACCGCCGGGCTGGCGGTGGACTACACCGCCGAATCGGCGATCAACTTCCTCAATGTTTCGGAAGCCAGCAGCAATCACCCGGAAATCTGGGTCCTGCGCGGGGTCGACAAGCGCTACCAGACCAGCTTCCGCTATGGCCAGCTGAACTCGCCGTTCGAATACGAGAAAGTGCGCTACGTCTACACCGAATCGCGCAAGCTGCAGATCGCCGAGTAACCCTGCCTCGCCCCGCCATCCGGCGGGGCGTCCGCTCCCCGTCAAAGCCCCTTCCTCCCCGCTCGTTGAAAAGCCGATTGGCACACCCTGGCAAAATCGATACGATGCTAATCATTAGCTAGCTATCGATGTGTCTGAAAGATGAAACTGCCGACCTTTTTCCGCGCCGATATCTGGCAAGCCCTCTTCGCCCCTGCCCCTGCCGACCTGCTGTTCGCCGCGCGCAACCTGATTGCCGGCGGCCTGGCCCTGTACCTGGCGTTCCGCCTGGATTTCGAACAACCGCAATGGGCCCTGACCACGGTGTTCATCGTCAGCCAGTCCAGCAGCGGCATGGTCCTGGCCAAGGGCGCCTACCGCCTGTTGGGCACCCTGGTGGGGGCCGTGGTGTCGATATTGCTGATCGCTACCCTGGGCCAGGCGCCCCTGCTGTTCCTGCTGGCCATGGCCCTGTGGCTGGCCTTCTGCACCACCGGCGCCTCGCTGCTGCGCAACCACGCAGCCTACGGTTTCGTACTGGCGGGCTACACCACTGCCATCATCGCCCTGCCCGCCACCGCAGCGCCCTTGCAGGTGTTCGACCAGGCAGTGGCGCGCTGTTCGGAAATCGGCCTGGGGATCATCTGCGCCGCCGTGGCCAGCCAACTGCTCTGGCCGCGCCGGGTGGAACAGGCGCTGGCGGTCCAGGGCCGCGCCGCCTGGCTGGCCGGGCGCCAGGCCGCAGCCTCGGAGCTGCTGGGGGAAGACCAGCGCAAGGGGCTGCTGGAAGCCCTGGGGCGTATCGTCACCGTGGATGCCCAACGCGATCACGCCTGGTTCGAAGGCCCGCAGGGGCGCCGTCGCTCCCAGGCGCTGCGGGTGCTGAGCCGCGACCTGCTGGGCTTGCTCCGGTCCGCCCGCGGCGTGGCGCGGCAACGGCAGATGCTCGACGCCGCCACCGCGCAGCAACTCCAACCCTTGCTCGGCGAGACCATCCAGGCCCTGCAGGCCGAACATGACGCCGCCCTGCCGCCCTTGCTCCAGCGCCTGCAACAGGCACTGCAGGACCCTTCGCTGTCCGCCGAAGGCCATCTGTGCCTGGTGCAACTGGCCCAGGTACTGGAGCGGGTGGAACAGAGCGCCCTGAGTGTCAGCGCCGTGGAACAGGGCCGGGTCCCGCCCGGCGCTCCCGGCGCCCTGTCCTGGCACCGGGATATCCAGCAAGGGGTGCTGGGAGGCTTGCGCAGCGCCCTGGCCTTTCTCGCCGTCGCCGGCTTCTGGCTGCTGTCCGCCTGGCCCTCGGGGCTGGGGGCCGTCTCCATCTGTGGCGTGGTGCTGAGCCTGTTCGCCGGGCGTGAGAACCCTGCCGCGTCCTGCCTGAATTTCTTCAAGGGCATTGCCCTGTCCATTCCCGTGGCGGCCTTCGTCGGCCTTGGCCTGCTGCCGGGCTGGGACGGTTTTCCCCTGCTGTGCCTGGGGCTGGCAGTGCCGCTGTTCTGCGCTTCGCTGTGCATGAGCCGACCGAAGCTCGCGCCCGTCGCCTCGGCGTTCTGCATCTTTTTCGTCAACAACGTCGGCCCCAGCAACCTGATGAGCTACGACCTCGGAGCGTTCCTGAACAAGGCCATGGCCACCCTGATCGGTGTCGGCATCGCCGTGGTGGTGCTGCGCCTGGTCAGCCTCAACCCGGGCGAGCAGCACTACCGGCGGATGTTCAAGGCTTCGCTGTTCGATCTGGCGCAGCTCACCTCACGCCCGCCGGAGCAGGCCGAAAGCTGGTTCGGCGGGCGCATGGCCGATCGGCTGATCCGGGTGTCGCGGTATTGGCAGATGCAGCCCGAGAACCGCCGCAGTCACTGGGACAACGGCCTGCTGGGGCTGGACCTGGGAGATGAGCTGCTGCAATTGCGCAGTTGCCTGGACCCGGCCCGGGGCACCCTGGCCACGGAACGCGAGCATTATCTCGCGCACCTGGCGACGCTGCTCAGGCACGGCGGCCCCAGCGCCAACCGCAGCGAACAGCTGGATGCGGTCTCCGCGGCCCTGCTCAAGGCCCTGGATGGCGACCGCGACCTGCCCCTGCAAGCCCGGGAGATGGCCCGGGCGGCGATCCTGCAACTGCAGTTCACCTGGCGCCGCTGGTGCCGCCAGCAACAAGCGGCCGCGCTGCCGACCCCGGTGCCGGCAGCGGGCTGAGCGCCCGTCAGCCGCGCAGTGCGCGCCAGGCCTTGCCCGCCAGGGTGACTGCCAGCAGCACCACGGCACCGGCAATGATCCCGGCCACGGCATTGAGCAGGGTCGGCATCAACGCCGATACCGGGCCTATGACCCCGGCGCTGCGCTCGGCCAGCCCTTCTATCAGGTGGTGCACGGCGGGCACACCGTGGGTCAGGATGCCGCCGCCGACCATGAACATCGCCGCCGTACCGATCACCGACAGGCTCTTCATCATCAGCGGCGCTGCCCGCAGGATCGCCCCACCGATGCGTTTGGCCAGGGCAGCGGGCTTGTGCACCAGCCACAGCCCCAGGTCATCGAGCTTGACGATGCCGGCCACCAGGCCGTAGACGCCGACGGTCATGACAATGGCGATACCCGAGAGCACCACCACCTGCTGGGTCAGGGAGGCCCCGGCCACGGTGCCCAGGGTGATGGCGATGATTTCCGCGGAAAGGATGAAATCGGTGCGCACCGCACCCTTGATCTTGTCCTTCTCGAAAGCCACCAGATCCACCTGGGGGTCGGCCAGGGCTTGCAGGGTCTGGGTATGTTCGGCCGCCACTTCGGCGTGGTGCAGGTATTTGTGCGCCAGCTTCTCGAAGCCCTCGAAACACAGGTAGGCGCCACCCAGCATCAGCAGCGGGGTCACCAGCCACGGCGCCAGGGCGCTGATGGCCAGCGCCGCCGGCACCAGGATCAGCTTGTTGCGAAACGACCCCTTGGCCACCGCCCAGACCACCGGGATTTCCCGCTCGGCGCGGACCCCGGAGACCTGCTGGGCATTGAGCGCGAGGTCGTCGCCCAGCACACCGGCGGTCTTCTTCGCCGCCATCTTGGTCATCAAGGCCACGTCATCGAGTACCGCGGCGATGTCATCGATCAATACCAGCAAACTGCTTCCGGCCATGAACCTGGCTTCCCTGCATGGAAATAAGGCGCGCAGCATACCGTGCCGCTGGCAGCACAAGCGAGATGCCAGAAGCAGTAAAACCGCGGCCAACGGGCATTCTTGAGCCCCGCGCAACGCCGGTGCTACCATGCGCAACCGCCCGAACAGGCAAGGAATCCCCTGGTTTATGAGCACCATCCGCGAGCGCAATAAAGAACTGATCCTGCGGGCCGCCAGTGAAGAGTTTGCCGACAAGGGCTTTGCGGCGACCAAGACCAGCGACATCGCCGCCAAGGCCGGGTTGCCCAAACCCAACGTCTACTACTACTTCAAGTCCAAGGAAAACCTCTATCGCGAGGTGCTGGAAAGCATCATCGAACCCATCCTCCAGGCCTCCACCCCGTTCAATGCCGATGGCGTGCCCAGCGAAGTGCTCAGCGGCTACATCCGCTCGAAGATCCGCATCTCCCGCGACCTGCCCTTCGCTTCCAAGGTCTTTGCCAGCGAGATCATGCATGGCGCGCCGCACCTGAGCCCGGAGCAGGTGGAACAGCTCAACGCCCAGGCCAAGCACAACATCGAGTGCATCCAGACCTGGATCGATCGCGGCCTGATCGCCCCGCTCGACCCCAACCACCTGATGTTCAGCATCTGGGCCGCGACCCAGACCTACGCCGACTTCGACTGGCAGATCTCGGTGGTCACCGGCAAGACCAAGCTCGACGAAGACGACTACGAAGCTGCGGCGCAGACCATCATCCGTCTGGTGCTCAAGGGCTGTGAACTGGATCGCTGATAGCGTTTCGGTACTTTCCGGTTTGTTTCCCGGCCCGCAAGGGCGCAATAGTTTCAATCAAGATCCTGCGCGGCTTTTCGCAGCCTCGCGGGCTCGGCAGCGGCTACAGGCCGGGCCCGCGAGGTCGAGGGCTACGCGCTGACGCCAGCGTCCGCCGCCAGGCCCTGGGCTTCGATCGCGCTGATGGCGCACTGCTCATCGATGTCCGAGGTATCGCCACTGATGCCGATCGCCCCAATCACTGCCCCCGCCTGATCCCGAATCAACACCCCGCCCGGCGCAGGTACCACGCTGCCCTGCCCCAGACCGTTCAATGCGCCGATGAAGGCCGGGCGCTGCTGCGCGTCCAGGGCCAGCAGGCGCGAACCCTTGCCCAGGGCCACCGCCCCCCAGGCCTTGCCGATGGCGATCTGCGGGCGCAGCAGGCTGGCGCCGTCCTCCCGTTGCAGGGTCACCAGGTGCCCGCCGGCATCCAGCACCGCGATGGTCAGCGGCGCCGCATTGATCTTGCGCCCCGCGTTGATGGCCTGGTTGGCCAGGTTGACTGCGACTTTCAAGGTTAAAGCGCTCATGGGTGCCGTCCTTATCTTGTTATTGAGAAAGCCTGGGGAAGCTTCTTGTAGGAGAAGTCCGATACAACAAATAGAACACAATGAATTTATTTTTTGTATACAATAATTCGCGAAAGGCAGCCCCTGCGACAAAAGGACGCCGGTTTATCGGGGCTTTGATGAAAGCCACTGCCGCTCAAGAAAATGGATTGACCTGCGCCATCCGCCGTGAATACACTTTGCGCAAAACCACTTGTATACAATTACAAAACGCAAGAGGCACAAAACCATGAGCAAAATGAGAGCAATCGAAGCCGCCGTTCTGGTGATGCGCCGCGAAGGGGTCGATACCGCTTTTGGCATCCCGGGTGCCGCCATCAACCCGCTGTATTCCGCGCTGCAGAAGGTCGGTGGCATCGATCACGTGCTCGCTCGCCACGTCGAAGGCGCCTCGCACATGGCCGAGGGCTACACCCGCACTAAGGCCGGTAACATCGGCGTATGCATCGGTACTTCGGGCCCCGCCGGCACCGACATGGTCACCGGCCTGTACAGCGCCTCGGCCGACTCCATTCCGATTCTCTGCATCACCGGTCAGGCCCCCCGCGCCCGCCTGCACAAGGAAGACTTCCAGGCCGTGGACATCACCAGCATCGTCAAGCCGGTGACCAAGTGGGCCACCACCGTGCTGGAACCGGGCCAGGTGCCCTACGCCTTCCAGAAAGCCTTTTATGAAATGCGCTCCGGCCGTCCCGGCCCGGTACTGATCGACCTGCCGTTCGACGTGCAGATGGCGGAAATCGAATTCGACATCGACGCCTACCAGCCCCTGCCCCTGGCCAAGCCGGCGGCGACCCGCCTGCAGGCGGAAAAGGTTCTGGCCCTGCTGGACCAGGCCGAACGTCCATTGCTGGTGGCCGGTGGCGGCGTGATCAACGCCGACGCCAGCGAGCTGCTGGTGGAGTTCGCCGAACTGACCGGCATTCCGGTGATCCCGACCCTGATGGGCTGGGGCACCATCCCTGACGATCACCCACAGATGGTGGGCATGGTCGGCCTGCAGACCTCCCATCGCTACGGCAATGCCACCCTGCTCAAGTCCGACACCGTGCTGGGCATCGGCAACCGCTGGGCCAACCGCCACACCGGTTCGGTGGACGTCTACACCGAAGGCCGCAAGTTCATCCACGTGGACATCGAACCGACCCAGATCGGCCGCGTCTTCACCCCGGACCTGGGCATCGTTTCCGATGCTGGCAGCGCCCTGACCGTATTGCTGGAGGTGGCCCGCGAATGGCAAACCGCCGGCAAGCTCAAGGATCGCAGCGCCTGGCTGCATGATTGCCAGCAGCGCAAGGCCAGCCTGCACCGCAAGACCCACTTCGACAACGTGCCGGTCAAGCCGCAACGCGTGTACGAAGAAATGAACCAGGTATTCGGCAAGGACACCTGCTACGTCAGCACCATCGGCCTGTCGCAGATTGCCGGCGCGCAGTTCCTCCACGTCTACAAGCCACGCCACTGGATCAACTGCGGCCAGGCCGGCCCGTTGGGCTGGACCATCCCCGCTGCCCTGGGCGTGGTCAAGGCCGACCCGAACCGCCAGGTGGTGGCGCTGTCCGGCGACTACGACTTCCAGTTCATGATCGAAGAACTGGCGGTGGGCGCGCAGTTCAACCTGCCGTACATCCACGTGGTGGTGAACAACTCCTACCTGGGGCTGATCCGCCAGGCCCAGCGCGGTTTCGACATGGACTACTGCGTGCAGCTGTCCTTCGACAACCTCAACGCGCCGGAACTCAACGGCTATGGCGTCGACCACGTGGCCGTTGCCGAAGGCCTGGGTTGCAAGGCCCTGCGGGTGTTCGAACCCAAGGACATCCAGCCGGCCCTGCGCCAGGCCCAGGAAATGCTCCAGACCTTCAAGGTGCCGGTGGTGGTGGAAATCATCCTGGAGCGCGTGACCAACATTTCCATGGGCACCGAAATCAACGCGGTCAACGAGTTCGAAGACCTGGCGCTGGTGGGCAACGACGCCCCTACCGCGATTTCCCTGCTCGACTGATACCCCTGGCCGCTGGCACCGGCCGGGCCCCGCGCGCCACCTCCCGCCAGAGGTTGCGCCCGGGCCGCCCGCCCCCTGGCGCCAGCCCCAGGCTTGACCGAACCACAGGAGACCACCATGCCGCGCTTTGCTGCCAACCTGTCCATGCTGTTCACCGAACAGGACTTCCTCGCCCGCTTCAAGGCGGCCGCCGATGCCGGCTTCAGCGGAGTCGAATATCTGTTCCCCTACGAATTCAGCTCTGCCGAAATCAAGGCGCAACTTGACGCCCACGGCCTGAGCCAGGTGCTGTTCAACCTGCCGGCCGGCGACTGGGCCAAGGGTGAACGCGGTATCGCCTGCCTGCCCGACCGGGTCGAGGAGTTCCGCGCCGGGGTCGACCTGGCCATTGCCTACGCCCAGGTCCTGGGCAATACCCAGATCAACTGCCTGGCAGGCATCCGCCCACAGGGCGCCGATGAAGCCCTGGTGGAAAAGACCTTGGTCGCCAACCTCAAGTACGCCGCCGACAAGCTCCAGGCAGTGGGCATCAAGCTGGTGATGGAAGCCATCAACACCCGCGACATTCCCGGCTTCTACCTCAACAATACCGCCCAGGCGCTGTCGATTCGCGAGCAGGTGGGCAGCGACAACCTGTACCTGCAGTACGACATCTACCACATGCAGATCATGGAGGGAGACCTGGCGCGGACCATGGCCAACCACCTGGGCCAGATCAACCACATCCAGCTGGCGGACAACCCCGGGCGCAACGAGCCGGGCACCGGCGAGATCAACTACCGCTTCCTCTTCGAGCACCTGGACCGCATCGGCTACCAGGGCTGGGTCGGTTGCGAGTACAAGCCGCTGACCACCACTGAAGCCGGCCTTGGCTGGCTGAAAACCCACAACGCAATCTGAACCTGTACCTGCGTAGGAGCCGGCTTGCCGGCGAAGAGGCCCGCAAGACCGCCTTCGCTGGCCAGCCAGCGCCCACAAGGTCCCGTTGAATAGAGGATTTTTATCATGGCTAAAATCGGATTTATCGGCACCGGCATCATGGGCCACCCAATGGCCGCCAACCTGCAGAAGGCCGGTCACAGCCTGCTGCTCTCGGAACACCACGGCAAGGCTCCGGCCGACCTGATCGCCGCCGGCGCCATCGCCCTGGCCTCGCCCCGGGACGTAGCCCAGGAAGCCGAGTTCGTCATCATCATGGTCCCCGATACTCCCCAGGTCGAAGACGTGCTGCTGCGCGCCGACGGCGTGGCCGCCGGGATCGGCAAGGGCAAGATCGTCATCGACATGAGCTCGATCTCGCCCACCGCTACCAAGGCCTTCGCCGCCAAGATCAACGAAACCGGCGCCCAGTACCTGGACGCCCCGGTGTCCGGCGGTGAAGTCGGGGCCAAGGCCGCCACCCTGAGCATCATGGTCGGTGGCGACAGCCAGGCCTTCGCACGTGCCCTGCCGCTGTTCCAGAGCATGGGCAAGAACATCACCCTGGTGGGTGGCAACGGTGACGGCCAGACTGCCAAGGTGGCCAACCAGATCATCGTCGCCCTGAACATCCAGGCCGTGGCCGAAGCCCTGCTGTTCGCCTCGAAGAACGGCGCCGACCCGGCCAAGGTGCGTGAAGCACTGATGGGTGGCTTCGCTTCCTCGAAGATCCTCGAAGTGCACGGCGAGCGGATGATCAAGGGCACCTTCGACCCGGGCTTCCGCATCAACCTGCACCAGAAGGACCTGAACCTGGCCCTGAGCGGTGCCCGCGAGCTGGGCATCAACCTGCCCAACACCGCCAACACCCAGCAAGTGTTCAGCACCTGCACCGCCATCGGTGGCGCCAACTGGGACCACTCGGCCCTGATCAAGGGCCTGGAACACATGGCCAACTTCTCGATCCGCGAGAAGAAATAAGCAGCATCCGTAGCCGCTGCCGCAGGCTGCGCCAAGGTTCGCAGGAAACGCCTCACGGCGGGCCAGGGACAGGCCCTGCTGACCTTGCCGCCGCCTGAGGTGGCGGCTACACCCGTTTCAAGCCCCCATAACAAGAAATCCGGGAGCCCGCCATGTCGGTCGATCCGCAAAAATTCCTCCGTGAGCTGTTCGCCACAGCCATCGACGCCGCCCACCCGCAACAGGTTCTGCAAGCCCATCTCCCCAGCGACCGCAGCGGCCGCGTCATCGTCATCGGCGCCGGCAAGGCCGCCGCGGCCATGGCCCAGGTGGTCGAGCGCAGCTGGCAGGGCGAAGTCTCCGGGCTGGTGGTCACCCGCTACGGCCACGGCGCCCCCTGCACCAAGATCGAAGTGGTCGAAGCCGCCCACCCGGTGCCCGACGCCGCCGGCCTGGCCGTGGCCAAGCGCGTGCTGGAACTGGTCAGCAACCTGTCGGAACAGGATCGGGTGATCTTCCTGCTGTCCGGTGGCGGTTCGGCGCTGCTGGCCCTGCCAGCCGCCGGCATCACCCTGGCGGACAAGCAGGCCATCAACAAGGCCCTGCTCAAATCCGGCGCCACCATCGGCGAGATGAACTGCGTGCGCAAGCACCTCTCGGCGATCAAGGGTGGACGCCTGGCCAAGGCCTGCTGGCCGGCCACGGTCTACACCTATGCGATTTCCGATGTACCCGGCGACCTGGCCACGGTCATCGCCTCCGGCCCCACCGTGGCCGACCCCAGCACCTCGGCCGAGGCCCTGGCGATTCTCAAGCGCTATGGCATCGACGTACCGGCCGCGGTCCGCAGCTGGCTGCAGAGCCCCGAGTCGGAAACCGTCAAGCCCGGTGACCCGTGCCTGGCGCGCAGCCACTTCCAGCTGATCGCCCGGCCCCAGCAGTCCCTTGAGGCGGCGGCCGTGAAGGCTCGCCAGGCCGGCTTCAGCCCACTGATCCTCGGCGACCTGGAGGGCGAATCCCGGGAGGTGGCCAAGGTCCACGCCGGCATCGCCCGCCAGGTCGCCCTGCACGGCCAGCCCCTGGCGGCGCCCTGCGTGATCCTCTCCGGCGGTGAAACCACGGTCACCGTGCGCGGCAATGGCCGTGGCGGGCGCAACGCGGAGTTCCTCCTGAGCCTCACCGACAGCCTCAAGGGCTACCCGGGCATCTATGCCCTGGCCGGCGACACTGACGGCATCGACGGTTCCGAGGACAATGCCGGGGCCATCATGACCCCGGACAGCTACGCCCGCGCCGCGGCCCTGGGCCTGAGCGCCAGCGACGAGCTGGACAACAACAACGGCTATGGCTACTTCGCGGCGCTGGGGGACCTGATCGTCACCGAGCCGACCCGCACCAACGTCAACGACTTCCGCGCCATCCTGATTCTCGAGAACCCCAAACATGACGCCTGACAAGAAGGTCAAAATCCTCGCCACCCTGGGCCCGGCCATCGACGGCATCGAGGACATCCGTGAGCTGGTACAAGCCGGGGTGAACATCTTCCGGCTCAACTTCAGCCACGGCGCCCATGCCGACCACGCCCAGCGCTACGAGTGGATCCGCCAGGTAGAGCGCGAACTGAACTACCCCCTGGGCATCCTCATGGACCTGCAAGGGCCGAAGCTGCGGGTCGGCACCTTCGCCGAGGGCAAGGTGCAACTGGTGCGCGGCCAGGCCCTGCGCCTGGACCTCGACGCGACCCCGGGCAACGCCCAGCGGGTCAGCCTGCCGCACCCGGAGATCATCGCCGCCCTGGAGCCGGGCATGGACCTGCTGCTGGACGACGGCAAGCTGCGCCTGCGGGTGATCGCCAAGCAGGCCGATGCCATCGAGACCACCGTGCTCAATGGCGGTGAGCTGTCGGACCGCAAGGGGGTCAACGTGCCCCAGGCGGTGCTCGACCTCAGCCCGCTGACGGCCAAGGACCGTCGCGACCTGAGCTTCGGCCTGGAACTGGGGGTGGACTGGGTGGCCCTGTCCTTCGTGCAGCGCCCGGAAGACATCCGTGAAGCCCGTGCGCTGATCGGCGACAAGGCCTACCTGATGGCCAAGATCGAGAAGCCTTCGGCCGTCACCCAACTGCGGGAAATCGCCGAGCTGAGCGACGCGATCATGGTGGCCAGGGGCGACCTGGGGGTGGAAGTGCCCGCAGAAAGCGTGCCGCAGATCCAGAAAAACATCATCAGCACCTGCCGCCAGCTGGGCAAGCCGGTGGTGGTGGCCACCCAAATGCTCGAATCCATGCGTTTCTCCCCTGCGCCGACCCGGGCCGAGGTCACCGACGTCGCCAACGCAGTGGCCGAGGGTGCGGACGCCGTGATGCTGTCGGCGGAAACCGCTTCCGGCGAATACCCGCTGGAGGCCGTACAGATGATGAGCAAGATCATCCGCCAGGTGGAAACCGGCCCGGACTACCAGACCCAACTGGACGTCAGCCGGCCCCAGGCCGAGGCCACGGTCTCGGACGCCATCAGCTGTGCGATCCGCCGGGTGTGCAGCATCCTGCCGGTGGCGGTGCTGGTGAACTACAGCGAATCCGGCAGTTCGACCCTGCGCGCCGCCCGCGAGCGGCCTTCGGTGCCGATCCTCAACCTGACGCCGAACCTTGCCACTGCTCGCCGCCTGACAGTGGCCTGGGGCGTGCATTCGGTGGTCAACGACCGGCTGCGCCAGGTCGACGAGGTGTGTGCCACGGCCCTGGAAATCGCCCAGGCCCAGGGCCTGGCCAAGCGCGGCGACACCGTGGTGATCACCACCGGTGTGCCGTTCGGCCAGCCGGGCACCACCAATTCGTTGCGCGTCGAAACCCTTCTCTGACCCGCAGCCCATGGCGCCGCTGACCGGCCAGAGCCTCCCGCAGAGGAGGCCTGGGCGGTCGGCGCAACCCTCGCCCAGGGGCCGCCCCACTGATTTGCATCATGCCTTCACAGTCTTTCAATGCCTTCTGCCCCGACTGGGCCACTGCCCTGCTTAACGGCTTCAGTCAGATCTTTCTCCAGCGCCATCCGCTGTGCGGCCTGCTGTGCCTGCTGGCGATCCTGGTCAGTGCCCCGGCACTGCTCGGCGCTGCCCTGCTGGGTGCCCTGGCCGGGCTGCTGACCGCGCAACGCCGGGGGTACGCCAAGGCCGACCGCCAGGCCGGGCTGTTCAGCTACAACGGCGTATTGCTGGGCCTGCTGCTGGGCCTGTACCTGCCCTGGTCGGTATTGCTGCCGCCGCTGATCATCGCCGCCGGCGGCCTCAGCGCGATCATTACCCAGCAATGGCTCAAACGTGCCCGCAACCCCGCCAGCCTGCCGGCCTACACCGCGCCCTTCGTCGGCCTGGGCTGGCTGCTGCTGAGCCTGATCGAGCCGCTGCCCGCGGCCACCCAGGGCGTGCCCGGGCTGTCCCTGGCGAACCTGCTGGGTGGGCTGTTCCAGGGCCTGGGACAGATCATGTTCCTCGGCCAGCCCCTGGCCGGCCTGCTGATTCTGCTCGGCCTGCTGCTGGCCAGCCGCCGCGCGGCAGCCTGGGCCCTGTTCGGCTCCGCCTGCGGCCTGCTCTTTGCCCTGCTGCTGCAAGAGCATGCCCAGGCCCTGCAGGGCCTGGGCGGCTACAACTGCGCCCTGGTCGCCCTGGCCCTGGGCCAGCAGGCCCGGCACCCCTGGCGGCCGCTGCTGGGGATGCTGCTGGCACTGCTGATCAGCCCGGGGCTGGTCGCCCTGGGTCTTGCGCCCCTGACCGCACCCTTTGTCCTGGCCTGCTGGCTGGTGCACACCGTCGACCGGGTGCTGGGCCGCAACGTGCGGGGCGACGCGCCTTGCGCTCCCCCGGCAAATCCCCCTAGGCTTCGCTGACTTTCGATTCAGGCGATTTCCATGGGCAACAGCGACAACTGGCGGCAGCGCCTCTACGTAATGATCTTCCAGACCGATACGGTGGCGGGGAGGCGCTTTGACAGCACCCTGCTGCTGATCATCCTCGCCAGCCTGGTGATCGTGATCCTCGACAGCATCGACGAGGTCCATCGCAACTACGCCAACGTCCTGGCCTACATCGAATGGGGTTTCACCCTGATCTTCGCCATCGAGTACGGGCTGCGCCTGTACTGCTCCCCCCGGCCGCTGCGCTATGCCTTCAGCTTCTATGGCCTGGTGGACCTGCTGGCGATCGTTCCGGGGATCCTCGCCCTGTATTACAGCGACGCCCAATACCTGCTGATCATCCGCATCATCCGCATGCTGCGGATCTTTCGCGTGCTCAAGCTGGCGCCCTACCTCAAGCAGGCCCACTACCTGCTGGACGCCCTGCGCGGCAGCAAGCAGAAGATCCTGGTGTTCCTGCTCAGCGTCTGCACCCTGGTCACGGTGTTCGGCACCCTGATGTACGTGGTCGAAGGCCCGGAGCACGGTTTCACCAGCATTCCCAAGGGCATCTACTGGGCCATCGTCACCCTGACCACCGTGGGCTACGGCGACATCGTGCCCAAGACCGTGATCGGCCAGGTGATCTCGTCCATGGTGATGATCACCGGTTACTCGATCATCGCCGTGCCCACCGGGATCTTCACCGCGGAACTGGCCAGCGCCATGCGCGGCGAGCAGCTCAAGCACGACTGCCCGGTGTGCCGCAAGAACACCCACGAACCCGCCGCGGCCTTCTGTTCCCGCTGCGGCAATGCGCTATTCAGGAAACTGGAATAAGCAAAGTACTTTTTAATCTTTAAAGAGATATAGCGCCCCGGCTATAGTCGGCGGCAAATTGCCTTCACTCTCGAACAAAAGGAATGTGCAGTGAAAAAACTCTTCAGCGCCTCGCTACTGGCCGCCGGCCTGGCCCTGGGCAGCGTCGCCCAGGCCGCACCGACCCTGCTCAACGTTTCCTACGACGTGATGCGCGACTTCTACAAGGACTACAACGCCGCCTTCCAGAAACACTGGAAAGCCGAGCACAACGAGAACATCACCCTGCAGATGTCCTTCGGCGGCTCCAGCAAACAGGCGCGCTCGGTAATCGACGGCCTGCCGGCGGATGTCATCACCATGAACATGGCCACCGACATCAACGCCCTGGCGGACAACGGCAAGCTGGTGCCGGACAACTGGGTGACCCGCCTGCCGAACAACAGCGCGCCGTTCACCTCGGCCACCGTGTTCATCGTGCGCAAGGGCAACCCCAAGGCCCTGAAGGACTGGCCGGACCTGCTCAAGGACGGCGTGCAGGTGATAGTGCCCAACCCCAAGACCTCGGGTAACGGCCGCTACACCTACCTCTCGGCCTGGGGCTATGTGCTCAAGAACGGCGGCGATGAGAACAAGGCCAAGGACTTCGTCGGCAAGCTGTTCAAGCAGGCGCCGGTGCTCGACACCGGTGGCCGCGCCGCCACCACCACCTTCATGACCAACCAGATCGGCGACGTGCTGGTGACCTTCGAGAACGAAGCGGAGATGATCGCCCGCGAATTCGGTCGCGACCAGTTCGAGGTGATCTACCCGAGCGTGTCCGCCGAAGCCGAGCCGCCGGTATCGGTGGTGGACAAGGTGGTAGAGAAGAAAGGCACCCGCGCCGCCGCCGAGGAGTACCTCAAGTACCTGTGGTCGCCGGAAGGCCAGGAAATCGCCGCCAACAACTACCTGCGCCCACGGGACCCGAAAGTGCTGGCCAAGTACACCGATCGCTTCCCGAAAGTCGACTTCCTCTCGGTGGAGAAGACCTTCGGCGACTGGCGCAGCGTGCAGAAGACCCACTTCAACGACGGCGGGATCTTCGACCAGATCTACACCAACGCCAAGTGACCCCTAACGGGTGAATGAAAAAAGCGACCTCCGGGGTCGCTTTTTTTATGCCCCAGGCATGGCGCTCAGAGGGCTCGCGCCGGAGTGAACAGCGCCGCTTCGGCGACCTGATGGCGCTCCTCCAGCACCGCCTCCGCCTCGACTTCGATCAGCCACTCTGGCAGCGACAGCCCGCTGACGATGATCCACGAAGACGCCGGCGGCTGGCTGGCAAAGCGTTCGAGCAAGACTGCGCTGATGTGCTCCTGCTGGTTGCGGGCCGCTTCGGCGATGTAGATCCGCAGCATCGCCACATCCGCCAGCCGGCCACCCGCCTCGGCCAGGACCCGGGCGATATTGTCGAAGGCCTGCTCGGTCTGCTCCCGCAGGCCCGGGCCCACGGTGCGCTCCTGCTCATCCACACCCACCTGGCCGGAAAGCAGCAGGCGCCGCCCACCGCGCACCTCCACCGCCTGGCTGAAACCGTATTGCAAGGAATTGAACACACTGGCTGGGTTGAACGTCGACTTTTCCATAAGGCACTCCCGGCGCATTGAACGACCGGAAACCGTAAACCAAGCCTTTGCCGACTTCCACTGCAACCCGCGCGCAGCAACATTTGGCAATGCAAGCCCCCGCCCGCCTGGTGGCAACCCCGTGCAGCAGCGGCCTACATCGGCGGCGCGACCCCATCCTTGCCGGCGGAGATCGACTGCGCGGTGAGTTTGCCGTCATCGCTCTGGGTAACGAACATCACCACCTTGACCCCGACCTTGAGCAGGCTGCGGTCGCCGGGAGTCAGGTTGACGATGGGCACATCGTCCGGCACCAGGATCTTCTGCTGGCCGCCCTTGTAGTTGACGGTCAGGGTGCGGCCGTTGCTCACCACCAGGTCGCCGACGCTGCCGTTGGTCATGCTGCTGCCCTTGGCCAGGTCGAAAGGCCGGTGGCCATCACCCGTACCGGCCAACTGCGGTGGAAACACATGCACTTCCAGCGCCTTGAGGGTGCCGTCGGCCATGGGCATGGCCGCCGAGCCGATATAGCTGCCGGGCTTGATGTCCTCGATATTGGCCAGGGTCACGGCACGCACCTGGGTCTGGGGCGTCAGCTCGACGCTGACATTCTCCCCACTGTTGACGTGCACCCGCACCACGTCGCCGCCGACCCCGGTGATTTCCCCGCGTACGCCAATGCGCATGCCCGGCGCATCCTGGGCCAGGGCCGTGGTGCTGCCCAGCAGGAACGCCAGGGCCAGGCATTGAAGGTTGCACAACAAACCAGGCAAAGACCGATTCATGGAACGGATTCCTCAAGGCAATGGGTGCACAGAGCCCGTCAGTCGACTGCAAGGCCCCGGGGGAGCATGAGCATGCTATCGAACAGGATGTAAGTAAATGTATCATCGCCCCTCGACAGCGACACGCCCCGGTACTCAACGGGCCTTCATCATTCGATCGCTGACCTTTGCCACCCGGCCCGCTCCATCGCTTTGCCACGGGGTCTTGCCGACCTCGCTCCTTGCGCTTGCCCCAGAGATCGCCAATGAATTCCACGACCCAGGCTCTGCCCACCGGCAGCGCGACAATGACCCGAGGCATGGTGCTGCTGTTCGCCTTCTGCTGCGGGGCCATAGTCGCCAACATCTACTACGCACAACCGATCATCGAGCTGATTGCCCCGGATCTCGGCCTGTCCAGCGCCCTGGCCAGCCTGATCGTGTCGCTGACCCAGATCGGCTACGCCCTGGGCCTGTTCTTCCTGGTGCCCCTGGGCGATTTGCTGGAAAACCGCCGGCTGATGATCTGCACCACCCTGGTGGCGATTGCCAGCCTGCTGGGCGCGGCCTTTATCCAGCAGCCCAATGCCTTTCTCCTGGTGTCGCTGTTGATCGGCTTCAGTTCGGTGTCGGTGCAGATCCTGATTCCCCTGGCCGCGCACCTGGCCCCCGAGGAAACCCGGGGCCGGGTGGTGGGCGGGATCATGGGCGGCCTGCTACTGGGGATTCTCCTGGCCCGGCCGGTGTCCAGCGTGGTGGCCGACCACTTCGGCTGGCGGGCGATGTTCATCGCCGCGGCGCTGCTGATGGCAGCCATCAGCCTGGTGCTGATGCTCACCATTCCCAAGCGCCAGCCGGCCCACAGCGCCACCTATGGCCAACTGCTGCATTCCCTAGGCAACTTGCTGCGCCAGCAACCGGTACTGCGCCAGCGCGCCTTCTACCAGGGTTGCCTGTTCGCCACCTTCAGCCTGTTCTGGACCGCCGCACCGCTGGAGCTGGCGCGCCAGCACGGCCTGAGCCAAAGCCAGATCGCGATCTTTGCCCTGGTGGGCGCCATCGGCGCCATCGCCGCGCCCATCAGCGGGCGCCTGGCAGATGCCGGCCATACCCGCATCGCCTCACTGCTGGCCATGCTGCTGGCGGCCCTAAGCTTCATCCCCAGCCTGGTGCATCCGGCCTACAGCGTGATCGGCATGGCCGTGACCGGGGTGGTCCTGGATTTCTGCGTGCAGATGAATATGGTGCTCGGCCAGCGCGCCGTGTACGCCCTCGACGCCCACAGCCGCAGCCGCCTGAATGCGCTGTACATGACCAGCATCTTCATCGGCGGGGCCTTTGGCTCCTCGATTGCCAGTGCGGTGTACGAGCATGGCGGCTGGCTGGGCATCGTGCTGGTGGGCAGCGCCTTCCCGCTGCTGGCCTTGATGCGTTTCCTGCTGGTGCGGGACAACCGCCGCCCGGCCCGGGCCTGAGGAAAAGGCGCGGCGCCCTTGCCCCTGCCCGGAGTTGCCCGGGCAGGCAAGCTGAACAGGAGCGAGCGCCTCAGATGCGTTCGCGCACCAGGACTTCGATATTGGCCGCCGCCCCCCAGAGCCGCAGGCGCCCGATCAGGCCGGCATCGGTTTCCCCCACCAGGTACAGAGTGTCGATGGTCTGGGTCGCGGCCCATTCGACGAACTCGCTGCTGTCGAAGTCGGCCAGGCTGGCCAATTGGAATTCACTTTCATAGAAGCCCGGGGTGACCGGGACCGGGGTGTCCTGGGGGCCGGGGGCGCCGATGAAGTCGCAGCCCAGGTGCACCACGCCCCAACGGGCTACCCGCCAATTGCCCAGGGCTTCATCCAGCCGAGCCCGGGCGCCACGGGCAAAACCCAGGCCATCGATGATCACGCGGCGGTTGATGATCAGCCACAGCTTGCGCCGCCGTGGTGCCTTGAGCAGCACTTCGCCGGTGACCTTGGAGGCGCGCAATGCCAGGGCGATCACCAGCAGCAAGGGCACGAAGTAGCTGTAGAGCCTCTCGGTAGCGCTGACCGTTACCAACCCGTACAGGCGCCGCACCTCGGCCCGCTGCTGCTCCAGTTCCTTGATGCTTTCACTCAAGCCCTGCAGCCATTGGCGGATGGGAGCCGCCGTGTATTCGCCGCGGATATCCTCCAGCGCCTGCTGCACCTTGACCTCTGCCAAGACCGAAAGGCGCCCGTCCGCGGTGCGCTCCAGCGCTGCAAAACGCTCGCACAGGCTGCTGACCTGGGCCGCATCCTGGGGCTCGTAGCGAGCGATGGCCGCCTTGCAGTGCTCCGCGCCCAGCATGTCCTCAATCTCCGTGGCCACACGCCGCTGCAGCCCGGCCTGGGCCTGCTGCGCCAATTGGTAGTCGGTCTGGAACCAGTCCACGCGCACCGCCTGGGTGGCGCTGATCAGGGCCAGGGACGCCAGCAGCAGCCAGGCGTAGTCCACGCGCTTCCAGCCGATCTCGCCCAAGCGAAAGACCGAGATCAGGCTCCAGCAGAAGAAGTAGTACATGAAGACGAATGCCAGCAGCAGGCACACCGGCTCCAGCGACAGGTAGATCAGCTCCGGCACCTCGGTCGGGCCAAAGCCATACACCAGCAACAGCACACAGATCAGCGCAAGCCAGAACACCATCGGCGTGAAATAGGGTTTGTTCAGGTCATTCTTCATCGGGCGCTCAACGGCTGATACTCGGGAACACCCCGCTGTATCGGCCAGGCATCCCGAGGCTTAAATAATCCAGCCCGGGCGCAGGCTCTGGCCTGCGCCCCTGCGCTTATCGGACAGGGTTACTGGAACTGGCGACCAAGCCCGGCGGGCACACCATGGATATCGGTGTCTTCCCAGGGCCCGTCAGGGCTGATGGAGCGGCTCCAGCCATTGTTCCAGCGGTAGTAGGTGCGCTGGCGGTAGAAGGTGTTGCTCTGGTCATCCAGCACATAGACCCCCAACCGCGCATCCCAATGGCTGTGCCCGCCCGGTGGCGGCGCGAAGCTGGCGGAGGTGCGTGGCAGGGGCTTGGCGGCGGGGATCGGCGCGCTGGGCGTACCCGGCGCCGTGGACGGGGCCGGGCGTGTGCTCGGCCCTGCCGGCGGGATCGGCTCGGAGCTGGTGGGCACCGGCCGATGGACCGTACATGCGCTCAACCCCAGGACCAGTGATAACAGGGTGATACGAGCGATGGCGGTCATGGCGGCTTCTCTGATTATTGATCCGGGCTGTCGATGGTCAGCTGCTGGGCAGCGGTGGTGCTGCTGGCCAGAGGCTGGCTGCGCCCGACCCACTCGCCGGCCGTCGGCTGGCCGGCGCGGGACACGCGCGCAACCAGTTGGACTTCAGGGAAGTTCGACAGTTTCAACTGCGGCATCATCGCGTCGGCATCCGCCAGCTCGACCGTGACCGGCAAGTCGGCCACGGTCAGGCGCTTGGCCGCCAGCGGCGCGGGTGGGCCCTGGGTGGCGCGAGCGAAGATGAACACGCTGTCGCCCGGCTGGACCTTGGCCTTGAGCTCGGCCGCCAAGTCGACCCTGACCTTGAGCACCGCGCCCTTGGCCTGAGCCTTGGCCGCAGGTTCGCTGGCAACCTTGCCGCCACTGGCCACCAGCTTCTCGCTGGCGCGGTCGATACCGCCCTGCAACGCGGCGCGGGAGTTGTCGTCCGGCGGCAGTTGCGCCTGCAGGCGCTTCCAGTAGTCGATGGCTTCCTGAAAACGCCCGCCTTCGAAGGCGGCGATCCCCAGCAGCCCGAGGCTGGTGACTTCATTGGGGTCGGCTTTCAGGGCTTCGTCGGTCAGGCCCTGGACCTTGTCCGACCATTGCTTGTTGTCGGCAAAGTACTGCGCCTGGGCCCATTGCCCCAGCAGCTCGGGCTGGCGCCCGGCCAGGGCCACGGTGCGTTCGAAGATCTTCGCCGCGTCCGCCGGCCGGTCCTGGGCCATGTAGGTTCGGCCGAGGAAGTACAGGCCTTCGGCGGAATCCGGCTGGGCCGCTACCGCACGCTCCAGGCGCCGGGTCATTTCCTCCATGGACTGTGGCGCCTGGGCGAACTCCCGGGTCAGCTCGACCTTGTCGCTGGCACCAAAATGCAGGTACAGGCCCAGGCCCAGTACCGGCACCAGCAGCGCGGCCAGCAACGGCAGCGGCTTGCCCAGGCGCGAAGTGCGCACGTTAGCGCTGCCTTCGGTATCGGCCAGCAGTTCGCGCGCGGCTTCGGCACGGCCACTGTCCATCTGTTCGGCACTGAGCACGCCTTCCTGCTGCTGGCTGTGCAGTTCGGCCACGCGCTCTTCATAAAGCGCCACGTTCAGCGCGGTACGATCCTCTTCACGCTGAGCGCGACGCTCACGCAATACCGGGATCAACAGGAAACTCAGGGCAATCAGGAGCAGCAGGCCTGCCGCAAGCCAGAAATCAATCATGGGTGGTTTTTATCCAGCAGTTGGTCGAGGCGCTGACGCTCTTCGACGGAAAGCGTGTTCGGGCTGTCGCTGCGCTGCACGCGCCGACGCCGGACAATCACGACAATGATCACCAGCCCGCCCAGCAGCAACCCGGCGGGGCCGAACCAGAGCAAGGCAGTCTTGCCGGTCAGGGCCGGCCGGTAGCGCACGAAGTCACCGTAGCGATCGACCATGAAGTCGATGATCTGCTGGTTGTCCTTGCCCTCGCCGAGCATGCGGAAAATCTCTTTGCGCAGGTCGGCAGCAATCGGCGCGTTGGAATCGGCGATGTCCTGGTTCTGGCACTTGGGGCAGCGCAGTTCCTTGGTCAGCTCGTGGAACCGTTCGCGATCGGTGTCGTTGGCGAACTGGTAGGTGTCGATGGCGGCATGGGCCATGCCGGCGATGCCCAGGCCCAGGATGGCGGCGGCTAACCAGCGCTTCATGGCTTGGCCTCGTCGACCAGGGCCTGGTACTTGGCGGCCAGTTGCTCGCGCCACACCACTTCGTCGATCACCCCGACGTACTTGTCGCGGATGATGCCCTTGGCGTCGATGAAAAAGGTTTCCGGAGCGCCGTAGACGCCCAGGTTCAGGCCCAGGGAGCCCTCCTCATCACGCACGTCCAGCAGGTAGGGATTGTGGAATTCGGCCAGCCACTTCAGGGCATCGGCGTTGACGTCCTTGTAGTTGATGCCGTAGATCACCACGCCCTTCTCGGCCAGCTTGTTCAGTACCGGGTGCTCGACCCGGCAGGAAATGCACCAGGTGCCCCAGACGTTGACCAGCGCCGGCTTGCCCAGCAGGTCGGCGCGGGTCAGGGTCTTGTCGCCCTGCACCGACGGCAGGGAGAACTCCGGGAACGGCTTGCCGATCATCGCCGACGGCAGTTCGGCCGGGTCCAGGTACAACCCGCGATAGAGGAACACCGCCACCACCAGGAACACCGCCAGGGGCAGCATCATCATCCAGCGTCTCATGCCGTAGCTCCTGTCATGCCCAGCGCTTCGCGCACGCGGCTTTTAACCTTGACCCGGTAGCGCCGGTCCAGGGCCGCCAGCAAGCCACCGAAACCGGTGAGCAGGCCGCCGAACCAGATCCAGCGCACGAACGGCTTGACGTGTACCCGCACCGCCCAGGCGCCATCGCCCAGGGGCTCGCCAAGGGCCACATACAGGTCGCGGGTGAAGCCGGCATCGATCCCGGCCTCGGTCATCATCGAACTCTGCACGGTATACAGGCGCTTCTCCGGGTGCAGCACCGCCACTTCCTTGCCATTGCGCACCACACGCACGGTGCCCTTGTCGGAAGTGAAGTTCGGCCCTTCGAAGTGCTTGGCGCCCTCGAAGATGAAGTGATAGCCGGCCAGTTCCATGGATTCGCCCGGCGCCAGGCGCAGATCGCGCTCGGCGCTGTTCTGGCTCGACAGCACCACGCCCAGGGCGCAGACCGCGATGCCCAGGTGCGCCAGCTGCATGCCCCAGTAGCTGCGGGTCAGGCTCGGCAGGCCCTTGATCAGGCCCTTGTGCCGGGTCTTGTCGACGATGTCGCGAGCCCCGGCCAGCAGCACCCAGGCCGCCAGCAGGAAGGTCGCCAGCACCGCCCAGTTGAAGTCGCCATAGGCGATGCCCGCAACCACGGCCAGGGCCACGCTGCCCAGCAGTACCGGGCCGAGCATGCCCACCAGCCATTTCACCGGGGTGTCTTTCCAGCGCACCAACACGCCCACCGCCATCACCACCATCAGCAGGGCCATCAGCGGAATGAACAGCGCGTTGAAGTACGGCGGGCCTACCGACAGCTTGGCGCCGGTCAGGGCGTCCAGCACCAGCGGGTACAGGGTGCCGAGGAGAATCATCGAGGCCGCCACCACCAGCACCAGGTTGTTGCCCAGCAGCAGGGTTTCCCGCGACCAGAGGTTGAAGCCCACCTGGCTCTTGACCACCGGCGCGCGCAGGGCGAACAGGGTCAGCGAACCACCCACCACGAACAGCAGGAAAATCAGGATGAACACGCCGCGCTCAGGGTCGGAAGCGAAGGCATGCACCGAAGTCAGGACGCCGGAACGCACCAGGAAAGTCCCCAGCAGGCTCAGGGAAAAGGCGGCAATCGCCAGCAGCACGGTCCAGCTCTTGAACACCCCGCGCTTTTCGGTGACCGCCAGGGAGTGGATCAGCGCCGTGCCCACCAGCCAGGGCATGAACGAGGCGTTTTCCACCGGGTCCCAGAACCACCAGCCACCCCAGCCCAGTTCGTAGTAGGCCCACCAGGAGCCCAGGGTGATGCCGATGCCGAGGAAGGCCCAGGCCACGATGGTCCAGGGCCGCGACCAGCGAGCCCAGGCGGCGTCCAGGCGACCGCCGAGCAAGGCGGCGATGGCGAAGGCGAAGGCCACCGAAAAACCCACATAGCCCATGTAGAGCATCGGCGGGTGAACGATCAGGCCAATGTCCTGCAACAGCGGGTTGAGGTCGCGACCATCGGCCGGCACCTGGGGCAGGATCCGCGAAAACGGGTTGGAGGTCATGATCAGGAACAGCAGGAAGCCGGTGCTGATCATGCCCATCACCGCCAGCACCCGGGCCAGCATCACCTGGGGCAACTGGCGCGAGAACACCGACACGGCGAAGGTCCAGCCACCGAGGATCAGTGCCCAGAGCAGCAGCGAGCCTTCGTGAGCCCCCCACACGGCACTGAACTTGTAGTACCAGGGCAAGGCGCTGTTGGAGTTGCTGGCGACATAGGCCACCGAGAAATCGTCGCTCATGAAAGCGTAGGTCAGGCAGCCGAAGGCGAACGCCAGGAAGGCGAACTGGCCCCAGGCAGCCGGCTGGGCCAGGCTCATCCACAGGCGATCACCGCGCCAGGCCCCCAGCAGCGGCACCACGGCCTGGACCAGGGCGAAGCACAGGGCGAGGATCATCGCCAGGTGACCGAGTTCGGGAACGAACAGTGCGGAACTCATGGCTTAACCCTCTTTCGCTGGTGTCGGTGCCGACTGGCCGCTGTCTTTCAGGGCCTTGGTGACTTCCGGCGGCATGTACTTCTCGTCGTGCTTGGCCAGCACTTCATCGGCCACCACCACGCCATCGGCGTTGAGCTTGCCCAGGGCAACGATGCCCTGCCCTTCGCGGAACAGGTCCGGAAGGATGCCGCGGTAGGTGATGGTCACCGACTTGTTGAAGTCGGTGACCACGAATTTCACGTCCAGGGAGTCGGCGGAACGCTGCAGGGAACCGGCCTGGACCATGCCGCCGGCGCGGATCCGCGTGTCCAGCGGGGCTTCGCCATTGGCGATCTGGGTCGGGGTGTAGAACAGGTTGATGTTTTCCTTCAGCGCGCTGAGGGCCAGGCCAACGGCAATGCCGACACCGACCAGAATCGCCAGGATGATCAAAAGACGCTTTTTACGCAGCGGATTCACTTACCGTTCTCCCGGCGCAGACGACGCGCCTCTTGTTGCAGATAGCGCTTGCGCGCCAGGATCGGCGCCACCAGCTCACGAGCCAGGACCACCAGGCAAATGCCATAGGCCGACCAGACGTAGAGGCCGTGATGGCCCATGGCGAGAAAATCGCTGAAGGATGCAAAGCTCATCGGGCGGCCTCCAGGCTGCGTTGGACTTCGGCCTTGACCCAGCTGGTCCGGGCTTCACGCTTGAGCACCTCAAGGCGCATGCGCAGCAACAGCAGCACACCAAAGAAACAGTAGAAACCCAACGAGGTCAGCAGCAGCGGCAGCCACATTTCCACCGGCATGGCAGGCTTTTCGGTCAGGGTGAAGGTCGCGCCCTGGTGGAGGGTGTTCCACCATTCCACCGAGTATTTGATGATCGGGATATTCACCACGCCGACAATCGCCAGCACCGCACAGGCCTTGGCGGCGCTGTCACGATTGCTGATGGCGGCATTGAGCGCAATCAGACCTGCGTACAGAAACAGCAGGATCAGCATCGACGTTAGTCGGGCATCCCAGACCCACCAGGAACCCCAGGTCGGCTTGCCCCAGATAGCCCCGGTCACCAGGGCCAGGAAAGTGATCGAGTGCCCGATGGGCGCCGCGCATTGCAGGGCGACATCGGCCAGTTTCATTTTCCACACCAGCCCGACCACACCGCACACGGCCAGCATGACGTAGCAGGACTGTGCCAGCATCGCCATCGGCACATGGATGTAGATGATGCGGAAACTGTTGCCTTGCTGGTAATCCGGTGGCGCAAAGGCCAGGCCCCAGACCACGCCGATGCCGATCAGCAACACGGCGGCAACACTCAGCCAGGGCAGCAGCTTGCCACTGATGCCGTAAAACCATTTAGGCGAGCCGAGCTTATGAAACCAAGTCCAGTTCATTCACTATTTCCATCACGGGTGCTTTTCGTGGTCGAAAAGCCTGGGTCTTTTCTCAGAAAGAAGTGATCAAAAAATGATCAGACCTCATTATTATTCGCCGACGCTGATCTTCAGGCCAGCCGCTATTGCAAAGGGTGTCAAGGTTACTGCCAGGGCGGTCAGGCTCCCAAGCCAGAGCAGGTAACCGGTTGCCGGCATGCCCTGCAATGCCGCCTGCAGGGCGCCACTGCCGAGAATCAGTACCGGGATGTACAACGGCAGGATCAGCAGCGCCAGCAGCAGGCCGCCACGCTTGAGCCCCACCGTCAATGCCGCGCCTACTGCGCCCAGCAGGCTGAGCACCGGGGTCCCCAGCAGCAGGGACATCAGCAGCACCGGCAGACAGGCGGCAGGCAGCCCCAGCATCACCGCCAGCAAGGGCGCGAGCAAGACCAGTGCCAACCCGGAAAACACCCAGTGTGCCAGTACCTTGGCCAGAACCAGAAGAGCCAGGGGGTGCGGCGAAAGGACCCACTGCTCCAGGGATCCATCCTCGAAATCACTGCGAAAAAGCCCGTCCAGCGAGAGCAGGACGGACAATAGGGCCGCTACCCAGACCAGCCCCGGAGACAAGGTTTGCAACAATTGTGTCTCAGGTCCCACGGCCAGGGGGAACAGTGCAACAACGATTGCGAAAAATACCAAGGGGTTGGCCAGTTCCGCCGGGCGCCGGCACAACAGGCGCGCTTCACGGGCCACCAACAGGGCAAACACACTCATGCGGCCCACCGTCCCAGGTCAATGTCACGGTAGCCGGAAGGCATGCGGGCCAGGCTGTGGTGGGTGGTCAGGACCACCATGCCGCCACGCTCGCAATGGCCCGCCAGGTGCTCTTCGAGCTGGGCCACGCCCTGCTTGTCGAGGGCGGTGAAGGGTTCGTCGAGTATCCACAACGGCGGGCTGTCCAGGTACAGGCGCGCCAAGGCCACGCGGCGCTGCTGGCCGGCGGAAAGGGTATGGCACGGCACATCCTCGAAACCGCGCAGGCCGACCGCCGCCAGGGCCTGCCAGATCGCCTCGCGCCGGGCAGGCTGGTGCAGGGCACAGAGCCAGCTGAGGTTCTCCTCGGGGCTCAACAGCTCCTTGATGCCGGCGGCATGGCCGATCCACAACAGGTTGCGGGCCAGTTCCGCGCGCTGGGCGTGCAATGGCTGGCCATTGAGCAGCACCTGGCCGCTGGTGGGCTGCATCAACCCGGCCAGCAGGCGCAGCAGGCTGGTCTTGCCGCTGCCGTTGGGGCCGCTGATCTGCACCATGTCGCCGCCCGTCAGACGCAACTCGAGGTGTTCAAATAGCATCCGCCAATCGCGCTCACAGGCGAGTGCTACGGCTTCGAGAAGGGGGCTGGTCAAGGGATAGCGGGCCTTTACAGGTTCAAGTCGGCAACGGAGCGGCCGTTAAAGAGATGCAGGATAAATGCATTGGCGGCCTGTTCTAGAGAGCTGCGTCAAACAATTGCAATGTTTTCACCACTCCCCCAAAGACGGGCGGCATTATACATGCGAAGCCCTACGCTTATGAGGGCTAATTTCCACAGGTTGTGTCCGAATGACAGGCGAAATGAACATCCTGCCTGCGCCCCAGGTGCCCGCGCCCGGCGCCTCGCGCCCCCAGGCGATCAGCGGGGAACTGCTGAAGCTGGTGCCGCCCCTGGAGGGCCTGATTGCCGCCGGCCAGAGCGCCAAGGCCGAAGTGCTGTCGCTCAAGCAGACCGACCAGACGTTCCAGTTGCTGCTCAAAGTGACCCTGGACAACGGCCGGCAAACCACTTTGCAGGCCACCAGCAATCAACCCCTGCCCCAGGGCACCAGCCTGGCGGTCACCCAACCCTCGGCGGGCAACCTGGCGATCACCGTGCAACAGGCCATCGCCTCCAGTGTCGCCGCCCTGACCCGCCTGGACACCAGCCAACTGCCCCCGGCACCCTGATCCAGGCCAAGGTGCTGACCACCCAGATGCTGCCCCAGGGCACCAGCCAGCCGGCGATCTATCGCTCCCTGGTGAGCCTGCTCAACACCGCACAGAGCGGCGCCACCCTGAGCATCGAAAGCCCGCAGCCGCTGCGCATCGGCAGCCTGCTCAGCGCCCTGGTCTCGGATGCCCAGACCCTGAATTTCGTCCCCCTGAGCAGCCGTCAGGAGCAATTGGCCATCGCCGCCCAACTGGCCAGCCAGCAAAGCCGCCAGGGTTCCCTCAGTAGCTTGATCAACGCCCTGCAGAACCTGCCCGCCGACAGTGACCCCTCGACCACCTCCACTGACCTGCGCGCCGCCGTCGAGCGTCTGCTGGCCGGCCTGCCCGACGTGCAGCAACTGAGCAACCCGCGCGGCGTGGCCCAGGCCTTGCTGGGCAGCGGCCTGTTCCTGGAAGCCCGGCTGCTGGCCGGGGCCAACCCGGGGCAGGTGCCGGACATGAAGGCCGACCTGTTGCGCCTGATCGCCCAGCTGACCCCGGGCCTGCCCTCCTCCACCAGCTTCAACGCCATCCTGGCCGCCAACACCCTGGCCCAGTCGCTGCCCAGCTTCGTGCGCAGCGCCCTGGGTACCCTCGGCCAGGTCAGCGCCAAGGCTTCGCCCACCGGCTTTCCATTGCCGGAACGGTTGCTGCAGAGCCTGGAAGGCGAAGGTGACCTGGAACAACTGCTGCGCCTGGCCGCCGCGGCCGTATCGCGTTTGCAGAGCCATCAACTGTCGAGCCTGGAGCAAAGCGGCCTGACCGACGATGGCCGGCTGTTGAGTACCTGGCAGTTGGAAATCCCCATGCGCAACCTGCAGGACATCGTGCCCTTGCAGGTCAAGCTGCAGCGCGAAGAGGCGCCGGAACCGGAGCCGGAACACAAACGCGAGGAACGTGAGCCCAAGCAGGCCCTGTGGCGGGTCGACCTGGCCTTCGACCTGGAGCCTCTGGGCCCGCTGCAAGTCCAGGCACAGCTGATCCAGGGCCGGCTGTCCAGCCAGCTCTGGGCCGAGCGCCCCTACACGGCGAGCCTGATTGAAAGCCACCTGGGCAACCTGCGCGAACGCCTGCTGGCCTCGGGACTGAATGTCGGCGACCTGGATTGCCACCTCGGCACTCCGCCCCAGGGCCCGCAAACCCGATTGGAACAACGCTGGGTGGACGAAACCGCATGAAGCACTCTCCGCCACCACGCCAGGCCATCGCCCTCAAATACGATGGCCAGCAGGCTCCGACCCTCACCGCCAAGGGCGATGACGAACTGGCCGAAGCCATCCTGAAGATTGCCCGGGACTATGAAGTCCCGATCTACGAGAACGCCGAGCTGGTGAAGCTGCTGGCGCGACTGGAGCTGGGCGAGAGCATTCCGCCGGAGCTGTACCGGACCATCGCCGAGATCATCGCCTTCGCCTGGAACCTCAAGGGCAAGTTCCCGGCGGGGCATGATCCGCAACGGGCGGAACTGGAGAAGGACATCACCGAACGCGGCGACGATTACTGAGACAGCCCGGCCGCATGAGGGCCCCAGGGGCCTTTTTGCAGCGGGCGTTCGCGGCTACATCAGCCTTTGTGCAGCTTGCTGACCAGCTCCGCTTCGGCCTGGGTGAGGCCGCAGGATTGGGTCAGCTCGTCGACGCTGGCGCCCATGCCCACCAGGCGCGCGGCCTGGGCGAACGACAGGCTGGAAGGGTCACGCTGCTCCAGCTGGGCCAGCTTGTCCGGCAAAGGCGCTACCACAGCGCGCAACTCGTGCAGGTCCTCGCCCATGCGCACCGTACCGCTCTGGTAATGGTCGACGCGCTTGGCCAGCTCCTTGATCCGCTGGTCGCGCACGGCGTCACCCTCAGCCTGCTGGGCAGCAATCTGCCGCTGGTTGCGGGTGTAGGACAGGAACAGAGCCAGAGTGGCGACCCAGAGGATCGCCAGGACAATTACCGCTACCTCGAGGATCAATCAGATACTCTCCAGTTCCGACCATTCCTCTTCGCTCATCATCTTGTCCAGCTCAACCAGAATCAGCAGTTCGCCGTTCTTGTTGCACACGCCCTGGATGAACTTGGCCGACTCTTCGTTGCCGACGTTCGGCGCGGTCTCGACTTCCGACTGGCGCAGGTAAACCACTTCGGCGACGCTGTCCACCATGATCCCGACCACTTGCTTGTCGGCTTCGATGATGACGATCCGGGTGTTGTCGTTGACTTCGGTCGGCACCAGGCCGAAGCGCTGGCGGGTATCGATCACGGTCACCACGTTGCCGCGCAGGTTGATGATCCCCAGCACGTAGCTGGGTGCGCCCGGCACCGGAGCGATCTCGGTATAGCGCAGCACTTCCTGGACCCGCATCACGTTGATGCCGTAGGACTCGTTATCCAGCTTGAAGGTGACCCATTGCAGGATCGGATCTTCGGAACCCTGTGCAGACGACGACTTATTCATACCCTGACCCCTCAAATAACCGTTGAAAACGGCGTGTGTTCTGTGTGGCTACGCCCGACGGACGCGGCCTGTTGTTGGTTTACTTCGGCTTGTGGGCCGCTTGACTGATCGCCATCTGCTTGGCGCCACCGGTGGCGATCAATTCCGCCAGTTCGGCAACATCGAGCAAGGCGCACATATGTTCAATCACCGTGCCGGCCAGCCACGGGCGTTGGCCACGGTGACTGCGCCACTTGATTTCATTGGGGTCCAGGCGCAGCGAGCGGCTGACCTGATGCACCGCCAGCCCCCACTCATAGCCCTGGACCGAGATCACGTACTGCAGGCCCTGGCGGAAATCGTCGCGGTAGCGATCCGGCATGACCCAGCGTGCGGTATCCAGCACCTTCAGGTTGCCAGCCTGGCTCGGCAGGATACCGAGGAACCATTCCGGCTGGCCGAACAGCGGCGTCAGCTCCTGCCCGGCCAGGGAATAGATCGAGCCCAGGCATACCAGGGGCACCGCCAGGGTCAGGCCCGCGACATCGAACAACAGGCACTCGAACGGCTCTGCCGCCCAGGCGGGACGATCGCTGCCGGTGACCGGAGGCGGTGTATTGCTCGGCGGCAAGTGCACTTCCACCACGGGCGGCACCAGGGCCTGGAGCATCGGCACCACGGGCGAGAGGGTGCTTGGCATGGGCTCCGGCGCTTCCAGCACCGGGGTGGCAACGGGCTCTGGCGCAGCAACCGCAGGCGCCGAGTGCTGCTGGAGCTCGGCGTCACGGGCCTGCTCTTCCAGTACCGCGGCCTGGAATTCATCCAGCACTTCACTGGAGGCTTCGACCACTACCGGGGCGGGCACCGGGATCGGCGGCTCTGGCAGCAACTCCTCGTCGGTGGCGTCCTGCAGCAAAGCGTCCAGGTACGACTGCAGCGCCAACTGCGGCCGGCTCTTTACATCCAGAGGACGGTTCATGAGGATGCCCACGCTAAAACCCCGATACAGTGACCTGTAGGGGTTATCGGCCGGGCGGCGTGGCGACTTGAATAACGCTTCACGTCAAGCCACCTGCGCCACGAGCTGCTGGGCCAGCAAGTGCTTGAGCAAGGCCTTGTAGGCCAGTACGCCGCGGCTCTTGCCATCGAATTGCGAAGGGGTGACCCCGGCCCGGCTGGCGTCGCGCAGGCGGGTATCCACCGGAATGTAGCCTTGCCAGATCTCCTCGGGAAACTTGTCCCGCAGTACCCGCAGGGTGCCCAGGGAGGCCTGGGTACGGCGGTCGAACAGGGTCGGCACGATAGTGAACGGCAAGGGTTGCTTGCGCGAGCGATTGACCATGGCCAGGGTATTGACCATGCGCTCCAGGCCCTTGACCGCCAGGTGCTCGGTCTGCACCGGGATCACCAACTGCTGGCTGGCCGCCAGTGCGTTGACCATCAGCACCCCGAGCAACGGGGGGCTGTCGATCACCGCATAGTCGAAATCCTGCCACAGCTGCGCCAGGCTCTTGGCGATCACCAGGCCCAGGCCGCTCTGCCCCGGCGACTGGCGCTCCAGGGTGGCCAGCGCGGTGCTGGACGGCAACAGCGAAATACGCTCGTGGCTGGTGCCCAGCAACAACTGGCCCGGCAGGTCCTGGGGCACATTGCCCTTGTGCAGGAACAGGTCGTAGCTGCTGTGCTCCAGGCTGTCCGGGTCATAGCCGAAGTAGCTGGTCATGGAGCCGTGGGGGTCGAGATCGACCACGACCACACGCTTGCCCGCCTCGGCCAGCAAGCCGGCTAAAGCGATGGAACTGGTGGTTTTACCGACACCACCCTTTTGATTGGCAACTGCCCAGACTCTCATTCGGTTGGTTCCTCCCGCCCGGCCACAGCGGGGCGAGACATAGCGCTAAGTTATAAAGCAGGTGACGGAGAATTGACGGCGCTTCCCTGTACCGGCGTTTTGACCGGGGTTGGTGCAGTTTGTGTGCCAGCACGCTTGAGTGCCGCATCCGGTGTTGCATGGGCGGTGCCGGTACCGGTCAGGCTGCGGCGCACATCCAGGTTGCGCGACACCACCAGCACCACCCGGCGATTGCGCGCCCGGCCTTCGGCGGTGGCGTTGTTGGCCACTGGCTGGAACTCACCGTAGCCCACCGAGGCCATGCGCGCCGGGTTCACCCCCTGCATCGCCAGCATGCGCACGATGCTCGCCGAACGGGCCGAGGACAGCTCCCAGTTGGTCGGGTACTGCGCGGTCTGGATCGGCAGGTTGTCGGTGAAACCCTCGACATGGATCGGGTTGTCGAAGGGTTTGAGGATCTTCGCCACCTTGTCGATGATGGTGAACGCCTGGTCGCTGGGCATGGCATCGCCACTGCCGAACAGCAGGCTGGAGTTGAGTTCGATCTCCACCCACAGTTCATTGCCGCGCACGGTCATCTGGTTGGAGCTGATCAGGTCGCCAAAGGCTGCGCTGATGTCATCGGCGATGCTTTTCAGCGGGTCACTGGCCCCGGCGATGCCGGCGTCGGTCTGGTCGCTGTCCTTGACCAGGGGCTTGGCCGGGGTCACGGTCTTGGGACGCTCGTCGCCGATGGGAATCGGCTTGAGGCTACGATCGGAGTCGGTGAAGACCCCGATCAAGGCTTCGGAAATGACCTTGTACTTGCCCTCGTTGATCGAGGAAATCGAGTACATGACCACGAAAAACGCGAACAGCAAGGTAATGAAGTCGGCGTAGGAAACCAACCAGCGCTCATGGTTGACGTGTTCTTCTTGCTGGCGACGACGGGCCATAATCAGTCCATGAAGCCTTGCAGCTTCAGCTCGATGGAGCGGGGGTTTTCGCCTTCGGCGATCGACAGGATGCCTTCGAGGAGCATTTCCCGGTAACGCGACTGGCGCAAGGCAACGGATTTCAGCTTGGCGGCGATCGGCAGCAGCACCAGGTTGGCACTGGCCACCCCATAGATAGTGGCGACGAAGGCCACGGCGATGCCGCTACCCAGCTGGGATGGATCGGCCAGGTTGCCCATCACGTGGATCAGCCCCATTACCGCGCCGATGATGCCGATGGTCGGCGCATAGCCGCCCATGCTCTCGAACACCTTGGCGGCCTCGATATCACGACTTTCCTGGGTATAGAAATCCACTTCGAGAATGCTGCGGATGGCTTCGGGTTCGGCACCGTCCACCAGCAACTGCAAGCCCTTGCGCGCATAACTGTCAGGCTCGGCATCCGCCACGCCTTCCAGGCCCAGCAGGCCTTCCTTGCGCGCGGTGAGGCTCCAGTTGACCACCCGGTCGATGCCGCCCGGCAGATCGACCCGGGGCGGGAACAGGATCCAGGCAAGGATCTGCATGGCCCGTTTGAAGGCGCTCAGCGGCGACTGCAGCAGTGCCGCGCCGATGGTCCCGCCGAGCACGATCAGTGCCGCCGGACCGTTGGCCAGGGCCGACAGGTGCCCCCCTCCAGGTAGTTGCCACCGATGATGGCGACAAACGCCATGATGATCCCGATAAGGCTGAGCACATCCATCAGAGACAGGCCTCGACCAGGTGCCGGCCGATGTCGTCCAGGCTGTACACCGCATCCGCCAGGTTGGCCTTGACGATGGCCATTGGCATGCCATAGATCACACAGCTGGCCTCGTCCTGGGCCCAGACCGCACTGCCGCCCTGCTTGAGCAGACGCGCGCCTTCGCGACCGTCGGCGCCCATGCCGGTGAGCACCACCGCCAGAACTTTGTCGCTGTAGGACTTGGCCGCAGAGCCGAAGGTGATATCCACGCACGGCTTATAGTTCAAGCGCTCATCGCCCGGGAGAATCTTCACCGCACCACGACCGTCGACCATCATCTGCTTGCCGCCAGGCGCCAGCAGCGCCAGGCCCGGACGCAGGATGTCGCCATCCTCGGCTTCCTTGACGCTGATGCGGCAGAGCTTGTCCAGACGCTCGGCAAAGGCCTTGGTGAAGGCCGCCGGCATATGCTGGATCAGCACGATAGGTGCCGGGAAGTTGGCCGGCAGCTGGGTCAGGACCCGCTGCAGCGCCACCGGGCCGCCTGTGGACGTACCAATGGCCACCAGCTTGTAGGCCTTGCGCTTGGGGGCCGGCGAATTCGCACTGGCCGCCGGCGCCGCTGCGCGGGCCGGAGCCGGTGCGGGAGCTGGCGAGCGCGAACTGGCGAAGCTCGAAGGAGCAGGTGCCGGCGCACTCGCCGGCTGCGGTGCCGGAGCACTGTAGCTGCTGAAGCGCCGATTGCTGCGCGAGATACTGTGGACCTTCTCGCACAGCAACTGCTTGACCTTCTCGGGATTGCGCGAGATGTCCTCGAAGTTCTTCGGCAGAAAGTCCACCGCCCCGGCATCCAGCGCATCGAGGGTCACTCGGGCGCCTTCGTGGGTCAGGGAGGAGAACATCAGGACCGGCGTCGGGCAGCGCTGCATGATGTGCCGCACTGCGGTGATGCCATCCATCATCGGCATCTCGTAGTCCATGGTGATCACGTCCGGCTTGAGCGCCAGGGCCTGATCGATCGCCTCTTTACCATTGGTCGCCGTGCCGACGACCTGGATATTCGAATCCGCTGAAAGAATTTCCGAGACGCGGCGGCGGAAAAAACCCGAATCGTCCACCACCAGGACTTTGACTGCCATAAACACTCCGTTAGGTGGGGCGAGGCCAACCGCCCCTCCCCGCCGAATCAAATACGCCGTGCGGCGTAACGCTTGAGCATGCTCGGAACATCGAGGATCAGAGCAATGCGGCCGTCACCGGTAATGGTGGCGCCGGACATGCCCGGGGTTCCCTGAAGCATTTTGCCCAAGGGCTTGATGACCACTTCTTCCTGGCCCACCAGTTGATCGACGACGAAGCCGATCCGCTGGGTACCCACCGAAAGGATCACTACGTGGCCCTCGCGCTGCTCTTCATGAGCGGCGGAACTGACCAGCCAGCGTTTGAGGTAGAACAGGGGCAACGCCTTGTCGCGCACGATCACCACTTCCTGGCCGTCCACCACGTTGGTGCGCGACAGGTCGAGGTGGAAGATCTCGTTGACGTTGACCAGCGGGAAAGCGAATGCCTGGTTGCCGAGCATGACCATCAGGGTCGGCATGATCGCCAGGGTCAACGGCACCTTGATGACGATCTTCGAGCCCTGGCCCTTGGTCGAATAGATGTTGATCGAACCATTGAGCTGGGAAATCTTGGTCTTCACCACGTCCATGCCCACACCGCGACCGGACACATCGGAAATCTCGGTCTTGGTGGAGAAGCCCGGGGCAAAGATCAGGTTGTAGCACTCGGTATCGCTCAGGCGGTCGGCGGCGTCCTTGTCCATCACGCCGCGCTTGACGGCGATGGCGCGCAACACGTTCGGGTCCATGCCCTTGCCGTCATCGGAGATCGACAGCAGGATGTGGTCGCCTTCCTGTTCCGCCGCCAGTACCACCTTGCCGCCACGGGACTTGCCCGAGGCTTCGCGCTCTTCCGGCGATTCGATGCCGTGGTCCACCGCGTTGCGCACCAAGTGCACCAGCGGGTCGGCCAGGGCTTCTACCAGGTTCTTGTCGAGGTCGGTTTCTTCCCCCACCAGCTCCAGGTTGATCTCTTTCTTGAGCTGCCGGGCCAGGTCGCGAACCAGGCGCGGGAAGCGCCCGAAGACCTTCTTGATCGGCTGCATGCGGGTCTTCATCACCGCGGTCTGCAGGTCGGCAGTCACCACGTCGAGGTTCGACACGGCCTTGGACATGGCTTCGTCGCCGCTGTTGAGGCCCAGGCGCACCAGGCGGTTACGCACCAGCACCAGCTCGCCCACCATGTTCATGATTTCGTCCAGGCGCGCGGTATCGACACGCACCGTGGTTTCCGCTTCGCTGGCAGGCTTTTCCGCCGGCGGGGCCGCAGCGGCGGCGCGAGCCGGGGCCGGGGCCGGGGCCGGGGCCGCAGCAGGAGCAGCGGCAGCTTTCGGCGCCTCGGCCTTGGGCTCGGGCTTCTTCGCCGCCGGCTTGGCGACGGCAGCAGTGGCCGCCGCAGCCGGAGCCGCAGTGGCCGCGGCTGGCTTGGCCGCACCCGGGGTTTCGGAGAATTTGCCCTTGCCGTGCAACTCATCCAGCAGGGATTCGAATTCGTGATCGGTGATCAGGTCGCTGCCGGCTGCGGCTGCGCTTGGTGCGGCTGCGGCAGGAGCGGCAGGCGCCGCCGCCACGGCCGAATCCAGGGCCTCCACGGCGAAGTTGCCCTTGCCATGCAACTGGTCCAGCAATGCTTCGAATTCATCGTCGGTGATCTCATCACCTGCGCCAGCCGCACCACTGGTGGCACTGGCCGCGGCCGGTGCCACGGCATCCGGGGCGAACTGGCCCTTGCCGTGCAACTGATCGAGCAGGGATTCGAACTCCGCGTCGGTGATTTCATCGCTGGCCGGCTCGCCCTGGGCCGCAGGTGCGGCGGCAGGCGCTGCTTCGGCTTCGGCCTTGGCGGCATTCAGCGAGTCGAGCAACAGCTCGAATTCGTTATCGGTGATGTCCCCTGCCGGGCTTTCTTCAGCCACAGGCTCGGCAACCGGCTCAACCACCTCTTCCACAGCAGGTGCTGCAGGCTCGGCGCCGGCAGGTTCGGCCAGGCGCGCCAGGGCCGCCAGCAACTCCGGTGTGGCAGCGGTGATTTCGGTGCGCTCACGGACCTGGCTGAACATGCCGTTCACCGCGTCCAAAGCTTCAAGCACCACGTCCATCAGTTCCGAGTCGACTCGCCGCTCACCCTTGCGCAGGATGTCGAAGACGTTCTCGGCGATGTGGCAGCACTCCACCAGCTCATTGAGCTGGAGGAAGCCGGCGCCCCCTTTAACAGTGTGAAAACCGCGAAAAATTGCATTGAGCAAATCCGCATCATCCGGCCGGCTTTCCAGCTCGACCAGTTGTTCGGACAGTTGCTCTAGAATCTCGCCGGCCTCAACCAGGAAATCCTGAAGGATCTCTTCATCGGCGCCGAAGCTCATTAATGGGTGCTCCTAGAATCCAAGGCTGGAAAGCAAATCGTCTACATCGTCCTGACCGGACATAACGTCTTCCCGTTTATCGGCATGAATCTGCGGACCTTCACCCTTGGCGAGATGTTTTTGCGGATCTTTTTCAGCGAGGATCGATTCACGGTCATGTTCGATACCGGCGAAACGATCGACCTGGCTGGCCATCAAGACGAGTTTGAGCAGATTGCTTTCGACTTCCGTGACCAACTGGGTCACACGCTTGATCACCTGACCGGTCAGGTCCTGGTAATCCTGCGCCAGCAGAATGTCGTTGAGGTGGCCGGAAACGGTACGGGTTTCCTGTTCGCTGCGCGTCAGGAAACTGTCGACCCGGCGCGCCAGCTCGCGAAACTCTTCAGCGCCGACCTCGCGCCGCATGAAGCGCCCCCAGTCTGCGCTCAAGGCCTGGGCTTCAGTGCTCAAGCCGTTGACCAGCGGGGTGCTGCTCTCCACCAGGTCCATGGTGCGGTTGGCTGCGGCTTCCGTCAGCCGGACCACATAGGACAGGCGCTCAGTGGCATCCGTGATCTGTGAAACTTCCTCGGCTTGCGGCATGTGCGGGTCAATCTGGAAATTGACGATCGCGCTATGCAGCTCGCGGGTGAGCTTGCCCACTTCCTGGTACAGGCCGCGGTCACGGGTCTGATTGAGCTCATGGATCAATTGCACCGCTTCGCCGAACCGGCCCTTTTCAAGGCTCTCGACCAGTTCCAGCGCATGTTTTTTCAGGGTCGACTCAAAGTCGCCCAGTGAAGATTCGTTATGCTCCATAGCTCCCCCGTGGCGGAATGGCTACGCGTCTCAACCGATGCGTTCGAAGATTTTTTCGATCTTCTCTTTCAACGCCTGAGCCGTGAATGGTTTGACGACATAGCCGTTTACGCCGGCCTGGGCAGCTTCGATGATCTGCTCGCGCTTGGCTTCAGCAGTCACCATCAATACCGGCAGGTGCTTGAGTTTTTCATCGGCGCGCACGTGGCGCAGCAGGTCGATACCGGTCATGCCCGGCATGTTCCAGTCCGTTACCAGAAAGTCGATGCTCCCGCTGTTGAGTACCGGAATGGCGGTAGTGCCATCGTCGGCCTCGACCGTGTTGGTGAATCCCAGATCACGCAACAGGTTCTTAATGATCCGCCGCATCGTTGAAAAGTCATCAACGATGAGGATTTTCATGTTCTTGTCCAATTCGACCTCCAAGCAGTCTTAAACGCATCCAGCACCTGAACGCGCCATTCAATCAATCCGGCATAACACACAACGACTGCATGGAGCACATACTGCAAGACCGGTGCAGCGCTTGCTTCACCGGTCCTGAACGCAGTGTCCCCACACTGCCTGTCAGCGCGCTCGCCACTCCCCCAAACGCCCCCGCAAACGGGCTGCGCACTGGCTGTGTAACTGGCTGACCCGCGATTCGCTGACCCCCAGGACCTCACCGATCTCCTTGAGGTTCAGCTCTTCGTCGTAGTACAGCGCCAACACCAGTCGCTCGCGCTCCGGCAAATTGGCAATCGCATCCGCCAACGCGGCCTGGAAGCGTTCATCCTCCAGGTCCCGTGACGGCTCGAGATGAGCACTGGCGCCATCCTCATGCAGCCCTTCATGCTCGCCGTCCTGCAACAGGTCGTCGAAACTGAACAGGCGGCTGCCCAAGGTGTCGTTCAAAATCCCGTAATAATCGTCGAGACTCAATTGAAGTTCGGCCGCAACTTCATGATCTTTAGCGTCACGACCGGTTTTAGCTTCAATTGCGCGAATCGCATCACTGACCATGCGCGTATTACGGTGCACCGAACGCGGCGCCCAGTCGCCTTTACGAACCTCGTCGAGCATCGCCCCACGGATACGGATACCCGCGTAGGTTTCGAAACTCGCCCCCTTGCTCGCGTCGTATTTGGTCGACACTTCGAGCAAACCGATCATCCCGGCCTGAATCAGGTCTTCTACCTGAACACTGGCCGGCAACCGCGCCAGCAGGTGATAGGCAATACGCTTGACCAGAGGCGCGTAGCGCTCGATCAATTCGTACTGGCTGTCACGCGCCGACTTCTTGTAGAGGTTGTAGCCACTGGCAGTCATAGCACCGGTCCCGCTGTTTGATGCACTAGCCGCTCGACAAAAAACTCCAGATGCCCGCGTGGGTTCGCCGGCAACGGCCAGGTATCGACTTTTTGCGCGATGGCCTTGAACGCCAATGCACACTTCGAACGAGGAAAGGCTTCATAGACCGCACGCTGCTTTTGCACGGCCTTGCGTACGCTTTCGTCGTAGGGAACTGCGCCGACGTATTGTAAGGCCACGTCCAGGAAGCGATCCGTGACCTTGGTCAATTTTGCAAACAGGTTGCGACCTTCCTGAGGGCTCTGAGCCATGTTGGCCAGGACCCGGAAACGGTTCATGCCGTAGTCGCGGTTGAGCAGCTTGATCAGCGCGTAGGCGTCCGTGATCGAGGTCGGCTCGTCGCACACCACCAGCAGTACTTCCTGGGCCGCGCGGACAAAGCTGACTACCGAGTCACCAATACCCGCAGCGGTGTCGATCACCAGCACATCGAGATTGTCGCCGATATCGCTGAAGGCCTGGATCAGGCCAGCGTGCTGCGCAGGGCTCAGGTGCACCATGCTCTGGGTGCCCGAGGCGGCCGGTACGATGCGGATGCCTCCAGGCCCCTGGAGCAGCACATCGCGCAGTTCGCAACGACCCTCGATGACGTCGGCCAGGGTATGTTTGGGAGTCAGGCCCAGCAGGACATCGACATTGGCCAGTCCCAGGTCGGCATCCAGCAGCAAGACCCGCCGGCCGAGCTCAGCCAGAGCCAGGGACAAGTTCACTGACACATTAGTCTTGCCGACGCCACCTTTGCCGCCGGTCACCGCAATCACCTGTACGGGATGCATGCTGCCCATGTTCTTTCTTTACCTTGTCTTACTTAGACGGGGCCACATAACTGGCTGCGCGTTCACCATTGGAACAATGCATGGCAGACCATCGATGTAGATACACTGCAATCTATTCATGATTACCTCAGCCAACCCGTTTGGACGGGCTGTGGTAAAGGTCAGCGAACATGTCGGCCATGGCTTCCTCGCTGGGTTCTTCCTGCATCTGTACGCTTACCGCGCGACTCACCAGCTGATGCCGGCGAGGCAGGTGCAGATCGTCAGGAATCCGCGGACCATCAGTGAGATAGGCAACCGGCAGTTCATGACTGATGGCCAGGCTCAGCACTTCGCCAAGACTGGCTGTTTCATCAAGTTTAGTCAGGATGCAACCGGCCAGGCCGCAGCGTTTGTAGCTGTGGTAGGCGGCGGTCAGCACCTGTTTCTGGCTGGTGGTAGCCAGTACCAGATAGTTCTTCGCACGAATGCCACGACCGGCCAGGCTCTCCAGTTGCATGCGCAACGCCGGATCGCTGGCCTGCAGGCCGGCGGTATCGATCAGCACCACGCGCTTGCGCAGCAGCGGATCCAGTGCCTGGGCCAGGGACTGGCCCGGGTCCACATGGGTCACCGACACATTGAGGATGCGCCCCAGGGTCTTGAGCTGCTCCTGGGCGCCGATGCGGTAGCTGTCCATGCTCACCAGGGCAATGTTCTGCGCCCCGTACTTGAGCACGTAGCGCGCCGCCAGCTTGGCCAGGGTGGTGGTCTTGCCCATGCCGGCCGGGCCGACCATGGCGATCACGCCGCCCTCTTCCAGAGGCTCGACTTCCGGGGTCTGGATCATTCGCGCCAGGTGCGCCAGCAACATGCGCCAGGCCTGACGGGGTTCGTTGATTTCGGTAATCAGTGCCAGCAGGTCGCGGGCCAGCGGGCCCGACAGGCCGATGCGCTGCAGGCGACGCCAGAGGTTGGCCTGCTCCGGACGGCTGCCCTGCAATTGGCTCCAGGCCAGGGAGCCGAGCTGCACTTCCAGCAGTTCGCGCAGACCGTTGAGCTCGAAACGCATCGAGTCCAGCGCCCGCGTATCGGCAGGTGGCGCTGCAGGAGCCGGCGCCGGGCGCGGACGCTCGGTCAGGGTCGGCTCGATCAGGGGCTCGGCCGCGGTCAACGGCAGGCCGGCGAACAGCTGGCGATTGGTGATCGAGGCACTGTCGCCCTCGCCCCGCAGGCTTAGTTCGGCCTGGGCGGTGACAATCCGCGACTGGGTCTTGCGCAGCTCGTCCTCGAGTTCCATGTTCGGAACCCGTGGCGACAAGGCCGACAACTTGTAATCCAGCGCAGCCGTCAGCTCGACACCGCCGGCGATCCGCCGGTTGCCGATGATGGCGGCTTCAGCGCCCAACTCATCACGAACCAGTTTCATGGCCTGACGCATATCGGCGGCGAAAAAACGCTTAACTTGCATAACCCACTACCTCAGCCGTTGGGCCCTACTGTCGCAACGATGGTCACTTGCTTGTTGTCCGGAATTTCCTGGTACGCCAGCACATGCAAACCCGGGACGGCGAGACGGCCGAACCGCGAGAGCATGGCGCGGACCGGCCCCGCTACCAACAGAATCACCGGTTGACCTTGCATCTCTTGACGCTGCGCCGCATCGATCAGCGAACGCTGCAGCTTCTCTGCCATGCTTGGCTCCAGCAGAACGCCTTCTTCCTGGCCTTGTCCTGCCTTCTGCAGACTGCTGAGCAAAATTTGTTCCAACCTTGGCTCCAAGGTGATCACAGGCAGCTCAGACTCAGTGCCTACAATGCTTTGGACGATGGCACGAGACAATCCGACGCGTACCGCGGCAACCAAAGCGGCAGTATCTTGACTCTTGGCGGCATTGTTGGCGATGGCTTCGGCAATGCTGCGGATGTCGCGTACCGGCACCTGCTCGGCCAGCAGCGCTTGCAGGACCTTGAGCAACTGCGACAGCGACAGCACGCCCGGCACCAATTCCTCGGCCAGCTTCGGCGAACTCTTGGACAACACTTGCAGCAACTGCTGGACCTCTTCGTGGCCGATCAGTTCGCTGGAGTGCTTGTACAGAATCTGGTTCAAGTGGGTGGCGACCACGGTACTGGCGTCCACCACGGTGTAGCCCAGGGACTGCGCCTGCGGCCGTTGGCTGATTTCGATCCACACCGCTTCCAGACCAAAGGCCGGGTCCCGAGCGGAGATGCCGTTGAGCGTGCCATAGACCTGCCCCGGGTTGATCGCCAGCTCGCGATCCGGATAGATCTCCGCTTCGGCCAGGATCACCCCCATCAGGGTCAGGCGGTAGGCGCTCGGCGCCAGGTCCAGGTTGTCGCGGATATGCACCGTGGGCATGAGAAAGCCCAGGTCCTGGGAGAGCTTCTTGCGCACCCCCTTGATCCGCGCCAGCAATTGCCCGCCCTGGTTGCGATCCACCAGGGGAATCAGGCGGTAACCGACTTCCAGGCCGATCATGTCGATCGGCGTCACGTCGTCCCAACCCAACTCCTTGGTTTCCAGGGCACGGGCCGGGGAAGGCAGCAGGTCCTGTTGACGCTGGACCTCTTCCAGAGCCTTGACCTTGACCTGGTTCTGTTTTTTCCAGACCAGGTAAGCGGCGCCACCGGCCACGGCCGCCAGGCTGAGGAAGGAGAAGTGCGGCATGCCCGGCACCAGCCCCATCACGGCCATCAGGCCGGCTGCCACCGCCAGCGCCTTGGGCGAAGCGAACATCTGGCGGTTGATCTGCTTGCCCATGTCTTCGGAACCCGAAGCCCGGGTCACCATGATCGCCGCCGCAGTGGACAGCAACAGTGATGGCAATTGCGCCACCAAACCGTCACCGATGGTCAGCAAGGCGTATACCCGGCCCGCATCGCCAAAGCTCATGTTGTGCTGGAAGATACCGACGGCCATGCCGCCGATCAGGTTGATGAACAGGATCAGCAAACCGGCGATGGCGTCACCGCGCACGAATTTGCTGGCACCGTCCATGGAACCGTAGAACTCGGCCTCCTGGGCCACTTCGAGACGGCGCAGCTTGGCCTGGTTCTGGTCGATCAGGCCGGCGTTCAAGTCAGCATCGATGGCCATCTGCTTGCCGGGCATGGCGTCCAGGGTGAAGCGCGCGCTCACCTCGGAAATACGGCCGGCACCCTTGGTCACCACCACGAAGTTGATGATCATGAGGATCGCAAAGACCACGATACCGACCACGTAGTTGCCGCCGATCACCACCTCACCGAAGGCCTGGATCACCTTACCGGCAGCGGCGTGGCCATCCTGGCCATGGAGCATCACCACCCGGGTCGAGGCCACGTTGAGCGCCAGTCGCAACAGCGTGGCCACCAGCAGGATGGTGGGGAACACGGCAAAGTCCAGCGGCCGCAGGGCGTACACGCACACCAGCAGAACCACGATCGACAAAGCGATGTTGAACGTGAAGAACACGTCCAGCAGGAACGCCGGGACCGGCAACATCATCATGGCCAGCATGACCAACAGCAGCACCGGCACACCCAGATTGCCTCGACCGAGGTCAGCCAGGTTGCTGCGAGCCGTGTTGATTAACTGAGAGCGATCCACCGATTTACCCCGTTCCGTAAAGCAAACTTTTGACGCCTGAAGCGGCACGGGGCTGCTACTGCAAGAAACCTTCCAACTTTTACCGAAAGGAAATATGGCGCCGGCATTGAGCCGAAAATGCCGGAAACCTCAGAGTGGCCGTGATTAATCCGGCAGCCAGGCAGCACGCCACGCCATCAATGCGCTAGCGTCCAGCATCCAGTCGCGCCGGACGACTTCACGCAGGGCATCCCCGGCCCGGGCATTGGCCTGTGGATCATCCAGATGCATGCGGATCGCCGCCCTCCAGTCCTGGAAGCGATTGGCAACCCGAGTCACCGGCAAATCACCGCGGAAACACGCCAGATCACTGCAGATGACCGGATAACCACAGGCGCCATACTCCAGGAGACGCAGGTTGCTCTTGCACTCGTTGAGCAGACTCTGCTGCATGGGCGCTACTGCCAGATCCAGATTCAGCCCGGCCAGCGCCGCCGGATACAGGCTGATCTCCACACCACGATGCACTTCCTTGACATAGGGCAGCAGTTCCTCGGGACAAGCCCCCATGAACACCCAGTCGACTTCCGTCGCCAGGGCTTTCACCACCTCGCCGATCACTTGAAGATTGGCCAGCTGCCAGTCCGCGCCCGCCCACCCTACCCGGGGCTTGTCGCCGGCACACCGCTGGCTGCTTGGCAACGCCCCCCAGCCCTGCTGGTCCAGGCGACTGTGGATGACCCGGGCATCCGGATGCAGGCCATGCAGAGCGTCGGCCAGGGCTTCGGTGGACACCACCAGGCGATCGACGCAGGCCACGGCTTCGCGCAAATAGTAGGAAATATCCCCAGGCGTCATGCCCTGGGCAGCCTCCCCGACAGCCAGGCTTGGCAGGTGATCGTTCAGCTCAAAGACCTTGAAACTGCGCGAGAAGGCTTGCGCACGACGCATGGCGCTGAGCGACTCCTCGCCGATGTGGCGCTGGAAAACCATCGAATCCGGGGCCACTCGCGCCAGTTCGGCCGGCGATAACAGCGCCATCGACAGCACCCCGTCGATCAGGCCCGCCGAACTCTGCTCCTCCATCGGTCGAATGGCCCGATAGTGACCACTGCCATAACGATCCGAAGGTTGCACCAGCACCACTGGCAACGGGCGCCAGATCAGCGGACGCCAACTTAACGACGGCTCGGCCAGTTGGAAGCCCTTTGGCTGCCCCAGGGAAAAATTCAGGTTGTAGGCCGGGTCCCGCGCCAGCACCGAAAGCCAGCGCTGGGACAAGGCATCTTCATCCCGCGGCGCAAACGCGGCCGGCGGCATACCGTGCATGACCCGCGCACGCGGCGTCCACACCGTCAGATAACCATGGCCCGCCAGGCGCAGGCACAGGTCAATATCCGCTCCCGCCTCAGGGAACAGCTCGGCATCCCAGCCACCCACCCCATCAAACAGGGCCTTACGTACCATCAGGCAGATGTCGGCGACCGCACTGCAATTGCGATCCACCTGCAAGCCATTCATGTACCCAGCAGCGTCGGCCTGCTGCCCGGCAAATGCTGCCGCCCCGCCGGCCGCCAGCCCCAGGATCAATCCGCCATGGCTCACTTCGCCATCACTGGAGAGCGCTTTGGCCCCCACTACCGCCACCTCCTGGCGCAGCGCGTGATTCAACAGCGCATCAATCCAGCCACCGTCGAAGATCGCCGTCAGCGCACGCAGGAATACCAGATATTCACCAGAAGCCTGCTGCGCCCCCAGGTTGTTGGCGGTGGAACGATCCACGGCATAAGGTAGGCTGACTACCCGGATACGCTCAGCCGACAGCTCCGCGACAGCCTGCAACCACTGCCTTGCCTCTGCGGCCTGACAGGCGTTATCGACGATCAGCAACTCGTAGAAAGGGTAACGGGTGTGCTCCAGGACACTGAAAATACAGCGCTGCGCCGCCGCCAGGTCGTCACTCACCACCACCACGATCGATACCAGGGGGCGGGCCTGGTGCCCGTAGTCGATCAGATAGTGTCCCGCAAGCGAGCTGTCGACCTGCGCGCTGGCATAGCCACGCTGCGACAGGTGCTCGACCAGCGCACGGCGCTCATCTTCATTTTCACCCAGGGCCACGGGCGGACAACTCAGCAGCAATTCCGGGATATGCCCGAAACCGTCAATGCCACCTTGATTGATCAGGCGCAGGATCAGCTCGAACTCCAGGGCCCGCGCGTAGGCACCATCAAAACCACCCACCTCGATCAGCACCCGACGCCTGAAGATCCAGTGACGCGCCAGCACCCCCGGGAAACTCAGCAGGTAATCCAGGTTGAAGTCCGGGCGCAGCATGACCCCCGTGTCGCCATTGGCTTCTCGCAGCACGCCATCACAGAACACTGCACGGCAGTCGGGATCCGGCAGCAACTCCAGGCTGGCGACCAACAGGCCGCTTGGCGTGAACTCATCACCAGCGCGGACCAGCACACACCATTCGCATGCATCTTCTTGCAGCAAACGATTGACCTGCTCTGCGTAGTTCGCCTGAACCGGTGTGAAGTGCAACTCGGCGCCGCCGGCAACCAAGCCAGGCGCCTCATGCCCCAGTACCGTCACTTTCAGTTGCACAAGCCCCTGCGGCTGCGCCGCCAGGCTATGCAGGGTGCGCGCCAGCGCCTGGGCATCCGCGGCCAGATCAAGGACGATGATGCCGATTGAAGGAGCACCGCCGCCGGACTGCAGATAGCCCTCCATCAAATGCAACTGGGTCGGGCTTGGCACCCGCTGCTCGATCCAGCTGTTGATCTGCCGGTCGGCCACGCCCTTGGCGTAACTCTGGCGCAGAGCAGCCAGGATATCCACCGGCTCGAACCTGTCGCCGCCATACAGGGAACGCACCGAAACCAGATGGTTATCCAGCCCCCCTCGATGCCAGCCCAGTTCGCGCAATGTCCGTTTGAAATCAGCGTGCCCCTGGTTACCGATACCCGGCTTGTCGCGCCCCTGCTGACTGCCCTGCTGCAGGGACACTCGGAAATCGGTCAGCGGCTGCTTCAGCAACGCCAGGTTGCCCTTTTGCAGCAGCTTCACATACATCGCCAGGTCGCCCACCCAATAGATCAGGCAACCATTGAGCGACATAAGGCCATCCCCCAGCGCCAGCAGATCCTCTCGGCGACAAAGCACGCAACTCGGCTCGCCGATGAAGTTGAGGCTATGGTCGGCCAGCAGGCTGGTCAGCTCCTTGCCATCGATAACCACATCGGTAGCGAAAGGCAGGGATGTGGCCAGGGCATCCGGTTGCGGGACCCCGTCGGAATCGATCAGGCGGCGACGCGAAGACGCCATGGCCACAGAGGGATCTGACTCCATCGCAGCCACCAGTTGCGCGACACATTCAGGGTGCAATACATCGTCGTCATGGAGGAACTTGATGTACTTTCCACTGGCGACTTTTATGCACTCAATGGCATTGAAGAGCTCGCCGCGCAGAGACTCATTGAACTCATAGCGAATCGGAAAAGAGCAGGACTCCTGATAACGAGCCGTGCACTCACGGATGGTCCCGGTACGCGAGTCATCGCATACCACCACCTCCAGATGCTCGTAGCTCTGCGCACAGACACTGGCCAGCGCCGCTTCAAAGTAAGTTGCCTTGTAAGCAGGAATGACCACACTGACCAGTGGCTTTGCGCTCATATAAACCTTCTTGCTAGTTAATGCCGATAGCCCGCCACCTTCGCTCGAGTGGCACAGGCCCAATCAAATGGCGCGCCAATGCAGCGCGCCAGAACGCAGATCAATAGAAGTACAGGCAGGTATCCCAGCGCTCTTCGGTGTGGTGGCGCAGGCCGATCTTGTAGTCGCCACGCACACTTTCGACAAAACGGGTGATATCCAGCAAATCGCCAGACCGGTGATAAGCCGAAATGGCCATTTTCGGGCGCCCACGACTGATGTGCTCACGGGCCCCTTGCAAGGCCTGCAATTCCGCCCCTTCGATGTCCATCTTGATCAGCGTCGGGCTGTCATCAAGCAATGAATCCAGACGGCGCACATCGACATCCCGGCAGATGGCCTGGGCAGTAGCGGCAGATAACAGGTGACCGCCGTGCCCGCCCTCATGCAAGAACGGCATCTGCCCGTCTTCGTTGCTCAACGCACAACCCAGCAACTCGATGGCACCTGACTGGGCAGGCGCGAGAGTACCGTTGTAACCGCTGATGAAGGATTGAATGGTGGCCCGATTGACCTCGTCCGGCTCGATCATCCAGATCTTCTGGAAGCGGCCGTCGGTCGCATCGAGAAAGGCCTTGGCGGACTCGGCAATCGAGGCGCCACAGTCAGCGAAGCGCTCATTCTGGTCAGGCAGCCACAAGCCGGAACGGAAATACAGGGTCAAGTAGGGCTTGGCAGCGTTGAGTATCCACTCGGGGTCGCACGTCAAATGGCCGAGCAAAACGCTGAACAGGGTGAAGCGTGAATAGTCATCGTCCAGACGCCGCCCGAGAGCAATCAACTCCTGGGCGTGAGCAACAATGTAGCTGCCCCAGTCATCAATCCGATGGTCGCTCGCCGGGTTGATGGAAAGCAGCCGCAAGCCCTGCTCAAAGTTGAGCATGGGGATGTTGTTGCGCAGCGCCAGGCTTTTGAAATAACGCCGGGAGTGATCATACCGACAGCCATTGACACTGATCAGCGCAGTATCCCGGGCCAACTTCAGGAAGGCATCCGAACTGATCACCGGAACGCCATGAAAGCTTTCCATCTTGCCGGCCTTGAAGTCGTCGACCACGGCAACAATCCGCACTCTGCCGGCAGCTTCATTGATAAAGAGTTGAGAGAACTGGGTCGTTCCCAACAGCACGACTTTTGTTTCACGCCCATTTGCGTCGTAGACATGACAGGCCTCAGGCGCAATACAGAAGCGCGGATCATGTTGATACGCAGAGACCGCCCGCTGAAAGATGGTGACCAGGTTTTCGTAGTTACCAGCCACTTCCAGCCCTTTAACACCAGCATAATTACTCGGCATACCCACTCCAGAAACGGCCCGCCCAATTGCCTGAGCGAATCGGCAAGATAATTAATATTCAGTTTTTCAGGATTCTGGCGCCATCTGGCATCAGGGCATCATAAAAGGACTTGTCAGCAAGGACTTCCGGCAACTTCCCGCCCAACAACCACTCGCAATGGCGACCGACTTTCGTGTCCGCCAGCGCAAAGCTGCCAGCGGAGAGCGTGGTGCCCCTGCCGATTTCCACGCCGCGCCCCAGGGTCACACCCGCCTGCAAGGTCACACAGGCCCCTAACTGCACGGAGCAGTCCAGAGTTACCTGGCGATCAAGCCAGGAGCCCAGCCCCACTACCGCACCGGAGGCCAGGTTGCAGCCCGCACCCACATAGGCATTGCCTTGCAGAACGGCGCTTTCTTCAACAATGGATCGAGGCGAAACCAGATTGAACAGGCGATACCCCGCCAACCGAACCTGGGAAATCAGCTTGTGTCGCGAGTAGTTGACCGCACGCTCATCCAGCGCCACAAACACTTCGAAGTCTTGCGCCGGATACCGATCGATGAATTCATCCAGCTGAAAGTTGTAACGATCAGCCGAAAGCAGGCGGTGCTGCACATGGGGCAAGCCCAGCTCAGTGGCCATCTGGCAGGCATGCTCGAAGGCCCAGCCCTCCCCCAGCACGATATGGCGAGTCATGGGCGCTCTCCCAAAACATGAGTTCTATACCAGAGATGCTGTTGAACGATATGCGCCTCATACTCGCCGTGCATGAAGCGCCGAGAGTGCTCACCGAACCCATCCTGCAAACGCTCGAGCACAACCGTGTCCTCGGCTATGACCTTGCGCTCGCCACGAATCAAAGTTGCCAGCAACGCAGTAAAGTCGGTGCGGACATCCTTGCGTGTGGCGGTCATCATCCACAGGTGATAGTCGGTAACCCCAGGGGATACGGGATCGTACTGCTGAAGTAGAAAGTGATCACCCTTGACACTACAGAAGTTGACATTGGGATAAATGAACCAGTTGTAGTAGGCATGTTCACTGCCATATTTTTCGCACAACGGCGCAAACCAGTTCTCGTAGGGTTTGATCAGAGCCTTGGTGCTGTAACTCAGCGAGTCAAGTTCAGGAGATTCGGCAGCAGAAATCAGCCTGATGACTTCCGAAGCCCCATCATCGCCAACTACAGGGATCTCCTTGACCATTTGATTCATGGCCGGCATGAAGGTTTGCGGATGAATAAAAGGAACGTGGTTATAGTCTTTCACGTTCTCCATATTCAACTTCCAGTTATACCGGACCTGATGGCAACTGTAGATAATCTGCGAATCCAGATGAGAGGACACATCCTGCAACTGCCCGATGAACTCATCCGTAAATTGCTCATTCAGTGCAATGGGACTCTGCGCAAAATTCACAAACAACAACTGGCCGACTTCCTCCAGATGAAGTTTCTTCAGGCAGATCTTTTCTCGCTCCGCGGCACTGAACTGGTAAAGCCCATGATTGGGTATGCCACGCAACTCGCCCTCGGCACCAAATGACCAGGCATGGTAAGGGCAGACCATAGGGCGCTTGCCGGCACTCTCGGTCTGAATAGGCGACAGCCGATGGGGGCACTCATTGATAAAGGCCCGGATACCGGCTTCGGTTCTCTGAACCAGGATCGGCACACCCGCCACCTTGCGAGTGAAGAACTGATTTCGCTCGCGCACCATCGACGTGAACCCGACGAAGGTCCACAACGCGCCAAACAAGTGGGCACGCTCGCGAGAAAGAGTTTCCTGGGAGGTGTAATGGCTTGCATCCAACGCATGACGCGACATAAAACGTATCCACAAAAAAGACCGAGCAGCGAGATGAATACCCAGCCTTCAATCCTGCTTGGTGAAAATGACTCGAGCAGGGTTGCCCACCACCGTCGCACCGGCAGGAACATCCTTGAAGACCACGGCTCCCATGCCGATCACCGCTCCATCACCCACAGTGACCCCGCGGGACAGCATGGCCCCGGAGTTGATCACCACACCGTTGCCCACCTTGACGTAGCCAGCCAACAAACAACGGGGAGCGATATGTACATAGTCGCCAATCACTACGTCGTGACCGATCATGCTGTCTTGATCGATAAAGCAGTAATTACCGATCTGACTATCAACGCCGCAACTTACGTCATAGCCGAAAAACGTTGGCCCCCAAGCGGTTCTAACACCAAGGAAACCAGGTCTTCCATAGTCAATGAACTTCGCGCCTTTGCCGAGCAGCAGTTTCACCTGTTTTTCTCTACTCGCAGGATCTCCGATCGCAACGATAAACAAGTCGTCAGACTGTGGTTGAAAATGCTCCGGATACCCTAACCAGGGACAATTAAGAATCTCCGCTACAACCTCAGGCCCGCGCTCATCCAGAAAACCGGCGATGATCCAATCAATTCCACAGGCTACATCAGCTTCCACTCGAGCCAGGACCTGACGCCCAAGTCCGCCAGCCCCCAATATGATCATTCGCCGCATATCGCCCCCATGGCTCGTTAAAGGGTTAACCCACCGTCCATGATAAGCGTCGAGCCAGTTATCCATCGGCTTGCATCGGAGAGCATGAAAATGCATGCATTGGCTACATCATCCGGCATACCAAAGCCCAGAAGTTGCCCTTGGCCCAGTGTATCCATGGAGATCATCTTTTCAGCATCGTCCACCAAAGGCGTATGTACCAATGCCGGCGAGAGACAATTAACCCGGATCCTATGTTTAGCCACTTCCGTTGCAAGACATCGCGCCATGGCAATCAATGCCGCCTTGGTACCGGAATAGCCGCCAACCCCTGCCACTCCAATATGCGCAGCAATGGATGCAATAAATAAAATAGCCCCATCAGCCGCAACAAGATTGCGCCTCAAAATACCTTGAGTCAGCAGAAAAGGGGCTTCGACATTGGTTCGGTGAAGCACTTGAAGATGGGACTCAGTCATCATCCGAGTTGGAGACAACCTGGAGATCCCCGCTGCATGCACCAAACCGTTTATCTTCGAATCGAGTGCTGCGATTACAGCATCTCGCTCAGCCGCAACGGTAAGATCCGCTACAACCATTTTATGATCCAGACTCGAAATGCTCTGCAACTCTTCAAACGTCTTGGTCAAGCGTTCCCGATCACGCCCAGTGGCAATAATCTCGGCGCCCATGCGAGCACAATTCAAAGCCGTTGTGAGTCCAATCCCCGAACTGGCCCCGGTCACCAAGACCCGCTTGCCCTTGAGACTGAATGGATTAAAGCTGTTATCAGCACTCACTATGCTGCCCTCCGAAGAAATTTGCGGCCAGTGGGAGGAGTGACCTCCCGGCCCTATCAGGACTCAATCAAATCAGGAAACTTCGCCCCTTGGATATCCACCAAGCAGGTTCCCCATGACAGGCCAATACCAAACCCTGACAGCACTAAACGCTTAGTTCCTTCTTCAAGCTGTTTATTAATTCGCGCAGTCATGGTGACTGGCAGCGAAGCACCGCTGGTGTTGCCAAAATCCCGCAAGGTCGAAGGAACTTTCTCGACTGGAAGTTCCAACTTTCTACGAATGGTTTCGTTGATCATGCGGTTGGCCTGGTGAAAGATGAAGTAATCGACTCCGTCTTTCGAGGCATTGGCATATTCAAGCAACTTTTCTACCGCCGGCGGAACCCGCTGAGTGGAAAAGCTCAGCACAGCAGTACCATCGAGCTGCAAGTCGATCGCTCGATGCCAGTGATCATTTTCATTCTCACGGAAAGGCACCAGATGCTGTATGCCTACCGGCTCACGATGCCCCCAACCGGGAGGATGATCGCTTTGTGGCCGCTACCATCGCTATTCAGGTCGAAGTACATGGGCGGGGCATCCGCACAGAACTCCATCGCCGTAGCGGTGCCGGCATCCGAAAAGATCGGGTCATTGAGCTGGGCACCGCTGTCCCCAACCAGCACCAAGCCTTTCTTGATACCTCCGGCGCTGATCAGCGATCCGAGCAGATGCAGGCCGAACGGATAGCCGGAACACCCGAGGTTGACGTCGAACGCCAGGGTGGTATGGGGCAACCCCAGACGATCCTGAAGAATGATCGCAGTGGCAGGCGCCAGGTAGTCCGGGGACTGGGTAACCACGATCAGCGCGTCGATTTCCTCGAGCTTCCACTCCAGGCTTTCAATCAGCTTGGAGGCTGCATCGAAAGCCAGGTCGGAAAAACACTGCCACTCTTGCGTCAGCCTTCGCAGCTCGATACCGATATTGCGCACCAGCCTTTCGCGCTCTGGACGAATCTGCGGCTTGCAATCAGTCAGATTGGAAACAACTCGTTTAGGAACGCAAGTTGCCATACCGGCAAAGCGCACGGAATTCAACGTAACGAGTGGCATGAGGCTTATCCTACCAAGTTGTAAAGATCACCAACGGTAACAGACTTTTCAAGGTCGTCGCCCGTGATCACTTTCTTGTACTCAATATCAAACATGACAATCACACCCAATGCGGCGAGCGAATCCCACTCTGGCAAATTGCGCAACTCCGTCTCCATGGTGACTTCAACTGGCTCCTGAAAATCGGTGGCAGACAGAAAGTTTTCGATAAATGCTTCTTTGCTCATAACAGCCTCTTAATAATCAGAATCTGCGGTTTAAAATTCCGCAAAACACTCGCCTTCTTGGCGAAAGTCCCTCTCCAGTACGTTATATATTCGCCGAGTTTCCTGAGCGAATGACAGCAACGATCCGTTGCAGGTCCTCTGGCTCCAACCCTGGATAAATGGGCAGACAGATAACCTTTTCAGCCAATGCTTCGGCCACTGGCAAAGCATGGCGATGAAGTCCCTCCATACCTTCATACACCGACATCTGGGTAATCAGGGGATAGAAATAACGGCGCGCGAATATATTGTGCTCCTGCAACAACCCATAGAGTTGATCGCGGCTCAGCGCATATTCGGGCTCAATGGCAATCGGAAAGTAGGCATAGTTCGAGACAAGAGCGGCCGGTACCGGGTCCAGGTTAATACCTTTGATGGTTCGCAACTCAGAGCGATAGAAACAATCGATAGCTCTACGCTGTTCCAGGGCCGCGTCGATATGCTGCAGCTGCAAGAGCCCGAACGCAGCATTTACTTCACTCATCTTGCCGTTGATGCCACAGGTCACCACCGTGACCTCATCCACAAAACCAAAATTCCTCAATTGATCGATATGCAACTTTGTCTGTGCATCCGGGCTGATGATCGCACCGCCCTCGAAGGTATTGAAGACCTTGGTTGCATGCAGACTCAGGACACTGAGGTCGCCATGGCGCAGTACACTGCCACCGGCATCTTCCACGCCAAACGCGTGGGCGCCGTCAAAAATTACTTTCAATCCATGTTTATCGGCGATGGCCTGAATCGCCTCTACATCACAGGGATTGCCATAGCAGTGCACCGGCATGATGGCGGTCGTCTGTGGCGTAATGGCCTGTTCTATCTTTTTAGGGTCGATGTTGAAGGTCTGTGGATCGATATCGACAAACACCGGGGTCAAGCGATTCCACACCAAGGCATGGGCCGTAGCGACAAAAGAATAAGGCGTGGTAATCACTTCACCCTTCACATGCAGTGCTTGTAAAGCGGTAATCAGGGCCAATGTTCCATTGGCAAACAACGACAAATGCCCGACCCCCAAGTAACGAGCCAGTGCTTGCTCAAGTTCTTGATGGAAGGGACCGCAATTGGTCAGGCGCTTGTTTTTCCAGATCTGCTCCAGATAAGGAACAAATTCCTCTAACGGCGGCAGTAGCGGACTGGTAACTGTAATTATTTTTTCCATGACTTATCAGTTCTGAGCAGTTCGAACATCCCAAAGAACAAAGTCAATCCACCCGCTTTTTTCAGATTGATTCTGCCTAGTCAAAAAAGTAACCATTTCCATACACTGGCTACCCACAAGCAATAATCCAGCCAACAATCTGGCGGCGCTCGCCTCAGGAGTCGCGCTGCAGATCCGGCGGAATCGGCAGATCCTTGAGCGGATCCGGGCGCTTGCCCTTGCCCGCGCGGTGCTGGCGGATCTGATAGACGTAGGCCAGTACCTGGGCCACCGCCAGGTAAAGCCCGGCAGGAATCTCTTCCTCAAGCTCGGTGGAATAGAAGATCGAACGCGCCAGGGCCGGCGACTCCAGCAGCATGACCTCGTGGGCCACGGCGATCTCGCGAATCTGCAAGGCCAGGAAGTCGCTGCCCTTGGCCAGCAGCACCGGCGCCCCGCCCTTCTCGGCATCGTATTTGAGCGCCACGGCGTAGTGGGTCGGGTTGGTGATGACCACATCGGCCTCCGGGATCGCCGCCATCATCCGCCGCTGGGACATCTCGCGCTGCAACTGGCGAATCCGCTGCTTGACCTCGGGCCGCCCCTCCTGGTCCTTGTGCTCGTCGCGCACTTCCTGCTTGGTCATCAGCAACTTCTTGTGGGCCTGGTACAGCTGCACCGGCACATCCACTGCAGCAATCAGGATCAGCCCGCAGGCCATCCACAAGGTACTCCAGCCCACCACCTGGATACTGTGGATGATCGCCTTCTCCAGGGGCTCATGGGCGATACGCAAGAGGTCGTCGATATCTGCCGAGAGCACCGAGAGCGCCACAAACAGCACCAGGGCAAACTTGGCCAGGGCCTTGAGCAGCTCGATCAACGCCGTGGGGGAAAACATCCGCTTGAGGCCGTTGGCCGGGTTCATCCGGCTGAACTTGGGCGCCAGGCTCTTTCCGGCGAACAACCAGCCGCCCAGGGAAATGGGGCCGATGACCGCCGCCAGCAGCAGGGTCAGCAGTACCGGCTGCACCGCCAGGATGGCGATCTTGCCCGAATGCAACAGGTACAGGCCCATGGCCCCGGGGCTGAGCAGCACTTCACGGGGCAGGGAGAAGTTCAGGCGCATGATTTCCAGCAGGTCCAGGGCCAGGCCACCACCATAGACCAGCAGACCACCCGCCCCCGCCAGCATGATGGCCAGGGTATTGAGCTCCTTGGAGCGGGCAATCTCGCCCTTTTCCCGGGAGTCCTTTTTGCGTTTCTCCGTGGGCTCTTCTGTCTTGTCCTGACCGCTCTCGCTCTCTGCCATGGTTCAGCGTGCCCTCGCCAGTTCGCGCAAGAACTGCAGGGCCTCGGAGGCCAGCGGTTGATACTGGTTGAGAATGTCAGCCAGGCTGATCCAGACGATGCCCATGCCCAGCACCAGGGTCAGGGGAAAGCCGATGGAAAAGATGTTCAATTGCGGCGCCGCGCGAGTCATGACGCCAAAGGCGATGTTCACCACCAGCAGCGCGGTGATCGCCGGCAATACCAGCAGCAGCGCCGCCCCCAGCACCCAACCGAGCTTGCCTGCCAGCTCCCAGTAATGGTTGACCATCAGGCCGCCACCCACCGGCAGGGTGGTAAAGCTCTCGGTAAGCACCTCGAACACCACCAGGTGGCCGTTCATGGCCAGGAACAACAGGGTCACCAGCATGGTGAAGAACTGCCCGATCACCGCCACCGACACACCGTTGGTGGGGTCGACCATGGAAGCGAACCCCATGCCCATCTGGATCGCCACGATCTGTCCGGCAACCACGAAAGCCTGGAAGAACAGCTGCAGGGAAAACCCCAGTACCGCGCCGATCAGGATCTGTTCGGCGACCAGCAACAGGCCGCTGAGATCCAGGGCGTGCACTTCGGGCATGGGCGGCAGCCCCGGCGCTATCACCACGGTGATCGCCAGGGCAAAGTACAAGCGTACCCGCCGCGGCACCAGGGTGGTCCCGAAGACCGGCATCACCATCAGCAGCGAGGTGACCCGGAACAGCGGCAACATGAAGCTCGCCACCCAGGTACTGATCTGGGTGTCGGTCAACGCCAGCAGGGACATGGGCTCAGCCGATCAACTGCGGAATACTGCCGTACAACTGACGGATGTATTCCATGAAGGTTTGCACCAGCCAGGGCCCGGCGACAATCAGGGTCACCAGCATCACCAGCAGGCGCGGCAGGAAGCTCAGGGTCTGTTCGTTGATCTGGGTGGCAGCCTGGAACATGGCCACCATCAGGCCCACCAACAAGCTGGGCACCACCAGCACCGCCACCATCATGGTGGTCAGCCAGAGCGCTTCGCGAAACAGGTCTACCGCGACTTCCGGAGTCATTGTCGATCACCCGCAAACAAGGTTTTAAACACCACCGAAACTGCCCGCCAGGGTACCGATGATCAACGCCCAACCGTCCACGAGGACGAACAGCATGATCTTGAACGGCAGGGAAATGATCAGGGGCGAGAGCATCATCATGCCCATGGCCATCAGCACACTGGCCACCACCAGGTCGATGATCAGGAACGGAATGAAGATCATGAAGCCGATCTGGAACGCAGTCTTGAGCTCGGAGGTGACGAAGGCCGGGACCAGGATGGTCAGCGGCGCCTGGTCAGGGCTGGCGATGTCGGTGCGCTTGGACAGGCGCATGAACAGCTCCAGGTCGCTGCTGCGGGTCTGCGCCAGCATGAAGTCCTTGATCGGCACCTGAGCCTTGGCCACGGCGTCCTGGGCGGTGAGTTTTTCCGCCAGGTAAGGCTGCAAGGCGTCCTGGTTCACCCGGTCGAACACCGGCGCCATGATGAACATGGTAAGAAACAGCGCCATGCCGGTGAGGATCTGGTTCGACGGGGTCTGCTGCAGGCCCAGGGCCTGACGCAGGATCGAGAAGACGATGATGATCCGGGTGAAGCTGGTCATCAGCATGACGAACGCTGGAATGAAGCTCAGCGCCGTCATGATCAGCAGGATCTGCAGGCTGACCGAGTACTCCTGCTGGCCGCTGGCATTGGTGCCAAGGGTGATCGCCGGGATCGACAACGGGTCCGCCGCCAACGCCAGCGGCGCCGCCAGCATCAGTGCCAACGTCAAGATGATGCGCAACGGCATTACTTCTTATCCTTCTGATCCTTGCCCAACAGCTCCATCAGGCGCTGGGCGAACTCGGGCGTCGCCTGCTCGGCACTGGGCACCTGCACCGGCTCCTTGAGTACATGCAACGGGGTGATGGTGCCCGGGGTCAGGCCCAGCAGGATCTGCTCGTTGCCAACCTGCACCAGCACCAGGCGATCGCGCGGGCCCAGAGCCCGGGAGCCGATCAGTTCGATCACCTGCCCCTTGCCGGCAGGACCGGCCTGCTGCACCCGGCGCAACAGCCAGGCCAGGAAGAAGATCACGCCGATCACCAGCAGCAGGCCCAGTACCAGCTGGGTCAACTGGCCGCTGACACTGCCGGTCACGGGCGCAGCCGCAGCCACCGCGGCGGTGGCCGCCGGCTCCGCGGCCAGGGCGCTCAGGGGCAGCGCAAATGCAATGCCAAGCAGCTTGTTCACTTAGCGCAGCTTCTTGATGCGTTCGCTGGGGCTGATCACGTCAGTCAGGCGAATGCCGAACTTTTCGTTGACCACAACCACCTCGCCATGGGCGATCAGGGTGCCGTTGACCAGCACGTCCAGCGGCTCGCCGGCCAGGCGATCGAGCTCGATCACCGAGCCCTGGTTGAGCTGCAGCAGGTTGCGAATGTTGATATCGGTGCTGCCCACTTCCATGGAGATCGATACCGGGATATCCAGAATCACGTCCAGGTTAGGGCCGTCCAGGGTGACCGGCTCATGGTTCTTCGGCACGCTGCCGAACTCTTCCATCTGCAAGCGCCCGGAACTTGACGCAGCGCCGGCATCCGCCGCCAGCAGGGCATCGATATCCGCCTGACCGGCATCACCGGTTTCTTCCAGCGCAGCAGCCCACTCGTCGGCCAGCGCCTGGTCGTCCTGGGAGTTAATTTCGTCAGCCATCTTGGGTCCTCGACGGGCAAAAATTCATTGAACAGCAAACAGGTTGGAGCGCCGCTCAACGGCGCTCGATCGGCTCGATCACTTGCAGCGCCAGGTTGCCCTTGTGGGAACCCAGCTTGACCTTGAACGACGGCACGCCATTGGCGCGCATGATCATGTCTTCGGGCAGTTCCACCGGGATTACATCGCCAGGCTGCATGTGCAGGATGTCCCGCAGGCGCAACTGACGACGGGCGACAGTGGCGCTCAGCGGCACGGCCACATCCAGCACGTCCTCGCGCAGAGCCTTGCTCCAGCGTTCGTCCTGGTCGTCCAGGTCGGACTGGAAGCCGGCGTCGAGCATTTCGCGGATCGGCTCGATCATCGAATACGGCATGGTCACGTGCAGGTCGCCGCCACCGCCATCGAGCTCGATGTGGAAGGTCGACACCACAATGGCTTCGCTGGGACCGACGATGTTGGCCATGGCCGGGTTCACTTCCGAGTTTATGTACTCGAAGTTGACCGGCATGATCGCCTGCCATGCTTCCTTGAGATCGACGAAGGCCTGTTCCAGCACCATGCGCACCACCCGCAGTTCGGTCGGGGTGAATTCGCGCCCTTCGATCTTCGCGTGGCGGCCATCGCCGCCGAAGAAGTTGTCCACCAGCTTGAATACCAGCTTGGCGTCAAGAATGAACAGCGCGGTGCCGCGCAGCGGCTTGATCTTCACCAGGTTCAGACTGGTGGGTACGTACAGCGAGTGCACATACTCGCCGAACTTCATTACCTGCACGCCACCCACTGCCACGTCAGCCGAACGGCGCAGCATGTTGAACATGCTGATACGGGTATAGCGAGCGAAACGCTCGTTGATCATTTCCAGGGTCGGCATGCGTCCACGGACGATGCGATCCTGGCTGGTCAGGTCGTAGCTTTTGACACTGCCGGGCTCGGCAGCGTGTTCGGTCTGTACCAGACCGTCGTCGACGCCATGCAACAGCGCATCGATCTCATCCTGGGACAGCAGGTCCTGCACGGCCATGTCGTGTTCCTACTGCAGTACGAAGTTAGTAAAGAGCAACTGCTCGACCACCACTTTGCCCACCTCTTTCTGCGCCACTTCCTGAACGCTGGCGGTGGCCTTCTGGCGGAGCATTTCCTGGCCGACCGGAGTGGCCAGGGTGTCGAAACTCTGCCCGGAGAAGAGCATGACCAGGTTGTTGCGGATCACCGGCATGTGCACTTTCAGCGCATCCAGGTCGGCCTGATTGCGCGCCAGCAGGGTAATGCTCACCTGCATGTAGCGCTGCCGGCCGTTCTGCGTGAAGTTGGCAACAAAGGCTGGGGCCATGGGCTCGTAGATCGCCGCAGGCTTGACGTTGCTGGCGGTCTCTGCAGCCGGGGCCGGCTTGCTCTGAGCACTGTGCATGAAGTACCAGGTGGCGCCGACCGACAGGCCGATGGCCAGCAACAACGCCAGGACAATCAAGAGGATAAGCTTGAGTTTGCTTTTCCCTGCGGTGGGTTTTTCTGCTGCTTCGCTCTTCGCCATGCCAATAATCCGTCACTAATCGGGGGTTCACAGTCGCACGGCAAGGCAAGAGCAAGTGTTATGCCAGATTTGTCAGAAAGGCAGGGATCAACAGCGAAGGGCAATGCTGCGAAGGGAAACCTGGGGTGCAAGCTGTTGCAGTTACACCGCGAGGATCAGTGCAGGGGCCGGTAGCGACCCCCGCCACAGGTCAGGCGTAGTAGTCGACGGCGCTGCTGCCGATCACGGTCTGTACCGGAGCCTGCACTTCTGCCACGGCCGGGGACGACTCATCATCGCCATTGTCCAGGCGCCCGCCGCTGGTGCTGGAACCGCTGCGGCGATTCTGCTCCTGCTGCGCCTGCTCCTGGCCCTGCCAGCCACGGGACTGATCGGAGACGTTGACGTCCACCTGCCCCAGGCCCTGCTGGTTGAACATGTCGCGCATGCGGTGCATCTGCCCTTCCAGGGCTTCGCGAACGCCAGCATGGGCACTCATGAAGGTGACCTGGGTCTGCTGGTCCGGAATCATGTGCACGCGAATGTCCAGGCGCCCCAGCTCGGCCGGCTGCAACTGGATGTCTGCCGACTTGAGGTTGGTGCTGGACAGGTACATCACCCGATTGACCACCTCTTCGGTCCAGCCATTCTGGTGCATGGCCAGCGGCTGGTTGACCGGCACCGCGTTGGCCGTCTTGGGCGTCGCGGCCTGGGTCAAGGCCGCCAGGCGATTGGCGAAATCATCCACCCGGGTATCACTGGAAGCCCCCTTGAGGTCCTTCAAGCCATCGGCGATCAACCCGCTAAAGGCCTTTTCGCCGCCCTGCTCGGTGCCGCTCTTGCCCGCCTGCTGCTCGAGCATGCCGGCCATGCCATTGGCGAAGTTCTGCACCGAGGCCAGCTGCCCTTCATTGCCGGCATTGCCTGGCGCGGCCTTCGGCTGGCTCTGGCTGGACGCCGACACATGGCCGCCCTGCTCCATGGCCAGGCGCACCGCAGGTAAGGCATCCAGAGGATCAGCCTCGGGGTCGAATTCAGGCTTGGCCGGCTCGACGGGTGGCGCCACCACTGCGGCAACGAGGGCCGGCGCAGGGGCGACGGGAGCCGCCTCGACCTGAGGCGGCGCAGGTGTCGCCGGGGCCGGTTCAGCCGGCACCACAGGCTGTGGCGGCGCGACCTGTACCAGGCTTGGATCCAGCATCGGATCGCTGGGGGGCGGGGTGTCGGTTTGTGCGGTATCAGCCGGCTTCGCAGCATCAGTGGGCGCTGTTTTGCTGTCGCTGCCGGCCGGCTTGTCGGCAGGCAAGGATTTGCCGCTATCGGCAACGGCTGGCTGCGGCGCGGCAGAAGAGTCCTTGCTGACATCCTTCTTCGGGCTACTGTCAGCCCCCTTGTCGCGCACCGGCTTGGGCGAGTTGTCGGCAAAGCTTGGAGGCTTGGCCTGCGGCTGGTTCTGGGATTCCTTAGCGTAGAGCTGCGCGAAGCTGGAAGCCTTGTCCCCAGGCTCGGCAATGCTCGCCAGGGGGCTGACAGGTGCCGCTTGAGTCTTGGACTTAGCGCTGGCCTGGGCAGTGGCCTGAAGAAGCGAATTAGGGGTAACAGCCATGGGACACTCTCCGCTGCACGGGGATCATAGGTACAGTTGGAAGACTTGACTGCAAAGGCCGGGCCAGCTTTAACAATCCGCAGATAAAAAGCTGTTTCTCAACAATGAAAGCGCTGCAGCTCCTGCTCGCACAAGCGTCGAACGATAGCGAACTCGCCGTCGATCTCCCCCACCAATTGTCGAATGCCATCCGCGGCCGACTGCCCGGCCCGCAGTTCCAGCTGATGACAGAGTTCGGCCAGGCGGGTGGCGCCCATGTTGCTGCTGCTGCCCTTGAGGCTGTGGGCGGTGGCTACCAGCAAAATCGTATCCTCGGACTTATGCAGCAACCGCACACGCTCCTCGGAATCGCAGACGAAGGTATCCAGCAGGACGGGATATTCATCCTCCATGACCTCTTGCAAAGCATTGAGCACCGTGTGGTCCAGATGAATCTCAGCCACTTGTTCACTCCTTGATCAAGAACCCGGGAATTATGCCAGAGCCTCCCAAGAAAACTCCACGCAGACACTGCGCCCATCATCCGCCCACACGGCCTGCCGGCTCATCTGCCGGATCAGACTGACGCCACGCCCCGACAGACGCTCCATATCATTGGGCCGCGCCAGGACCGCAGCCACATCGAAGCCCTCGCCACTGTCCTCGACGCGCACCACCAGGCGCCCTCCCGCTTCCAGGGGCTGCACTTGCAGATGCACCCGGACAAAACCCTCCTGCAACTGCGCAAGCCGGGTCGAGCGTTCGCGGTAATAGCGGGTGAACCCCTCGGCATCGCGCTTGAGCCGCGAGTCGAGCTTGAGCACGCCATGTTCCAGGGCATTGGAGTAGAGCTCTGCCAAAACGCTGTACAGCGCCCCGCTCTGGGAGCGCAGGCCATGCACCTCAAGCAACAGTTGCAGCAGATAGGGCAAGGGATTGAAACGCTTGAGGGTGGCAGCCCGAAACTCGAAACTCACCGACCAGTCCAGCGGGCAGGACTGGCCACTGTCGGAGTACACCAGAGCCGGCGGCGCCAACCGGGGAAACTCCGGCAACCCCACCTCGACCATGCTCACATCATCCCGGGCACTGCCGCCAAAGCGCTCCAGGGCCTGCCGGATCTCTTCGAACAGCTGATCTTCCTGGCGATTGGCGGCAAACACCTGGTGCAATCGCTCGACGCCAAACAGTTGCTCCTCGGTGTTACAGGTATCGATCACCCCATCCGACAACAGGAAGACGCGGTCTCCCGGCGCCATGGAAAACACTTCGGTGCTGTCCTCGAAGGCCTCGGCGCTCAACACACCCAAGGGCAAGTGGCGAGCCACCAGCGGCGTGCGTGCGCCGCTGGCGTGCCGATACAGATACCCTTCGGGCATGCCGCCGTTCCACACCTCCACCGCCCGCCGCTGGGAACTCAGGCACAGCAGGGTGGCACAGCAGAACATGTCCACGGGCAGGATGCGCTTGAGCTTGGCATTCATCTCCCGCAGGGTTTCCGGCAGGCCGTAGCCCTTGGCGGTCATGCCGTAGAACACCTCCGCCAGCGGCATGGCGCCTACCGCCGCAGGCAGCCCATGGCCGGTGAAATCCCCCAGCAGTACGTGCATGTCTCCGGCCGGGGTGTAGGCCGCCAACAACAGGTCGCCGTTGAACAGGGCATAGGGCGATTGCAGGTAACGGATATTCGGCGCATCCAGGCAGCCGGCATGGGCGACCTTGTCGAACACCGCCTTGGCCACCCGCTGCTCGTTGAGCAGGTAGTCGTGGTGGCGAGTGATCTGGTCACGCTGGTGCAGCACGGTCTCTTGCAGACGGCGCAGGCGGTCCATGGCGTTGATCTTGGCCCCCAGCACCACCGGGTTGTAAGGCTTGGCCAGAAAGTCGTCGCCACCCGCTTCCAGGCAGCGGGCCAGGGCCTCGCCGCCGCTCAAGGAGGTGAGAAAGATGATCGGCACCAGGGTCTCGCCAGCCAGGGCCTTGATCCGCCGGGCAGCCTCGAAACCGTCCATCACCGGCATCAATGCATCCATCAGCACGATGTGCGGGCGCTGTTGCTGAAACAGCTGCACCGCCTCGGCGCCGTTGCTTGCCGCCAGCACCTGATGCCCCTGGCGCCGGATGATGCTGGACAGCAGCATGCGGTCCGCTGCGCCATCTTCGGCGATCAGCACACACAGGGGCTCGAGCATCGACCGCATACCGGTCAACTGATGTCGAAAAGCTTGTCGAAGTTGGAGATGGCGAGGATCTTGCGCACATCCGAGTTGCTGTTGATTACCCGGACATCGGCGTTGTCGCCGCCGGCGTGGTCACGCAGCAACAGCAGCATGCCCAGGGCCGAACTGTCGAGATAGGTGGCTTCCTTGAGGTCCACCACGATGGACTCCGGTGTCCGGTTGAGTCGCTCGTAGGATTCGCGAAACTCCTGGTGGCGTCCGAAATCGAAACGGCCTCTGATGGAGATCGTGAGTTTTTGCCCGTCCGGGGATATTTCTGTAACGACCGACATGTGACTGCTTCCTTGTCATTGACGACGTCTAAAAGGTTTAGCACCCACTCGCCGGGGGGACAACCCGCACGGGGCAAATGAGCACCATCAGTATGGGCTCTGACGAGGCAAGCGTTGGGAAAGTTCATCCAGCAACTTCTGCTCACGCTTGTCCTCAAGCGCCCGCGCCTCGTCGATATAGCGCTGCACCAGCTTGCGCAGCCCCTCGACCCGGGCATAGGCCTGCTGCCAGGCTTCCCGGGCGCGATCGAGGTTGTTCTGGTGCCAGGCCAGGCTCTGTCGCTGCTGACCGACGGCGGTATCCAGCTGGCTGAGAAAGTACTGATAGTTCATCAGCCAGTGGCCACTGACCCCCAACTTGCCGCGCTCGACCCACTGTTCCTGGTAGTCGCCACGAAAACGCTCCAGGTCCCCCAGCTTGCTCTCGGCCACACGCACCTGGCCGTGAAAGTACTCCAGGCGCTGGGCGGCCGTGCGCTCGGCACTCTCTGCCATGTCCACCACCGGCGCCAGGCGCGCCGCACGGCTATCGGCCATGGCCGGTTACCCGCCCGCTGCCGGAGCGAAAAGCATTTCCAGGTGGGTCTGGCTATGGCCCAGGCTGATGTTGTCATTGAGCCCCTGGCGCAGGTACGCAACCATGGCCGGATGCAGGGAAATGGCCGTATCGGTATCCCGGTCGCCGCCGGCCACATAGGCACCGACGCTGATCAGGTCCCGGGCCTGCTGGTAACGCGACCACAGCTGTTTGAAGTACTGCGCCCGCGCCATGTTGTCAGGGCTGATCACCGCCGGCATGACCCGACTGATGGAAGCCTCGATGTCGATGGCCGGGTAGTGCCCCTCTTCCGCCAGGCGCCTGGACAGCACGATATGCCCGTCGAGCACGCCCCGCGCCGAGTCGGCGATCGGGTCCTGCTGGTCATCGCCTTCGGACAATACCGTGTAGAAGGCGGTGATCGAACCGCCGCCGGCCTCGGCATTGCCGGCACGCTCCACCAGCTTGGGCAGTTTGGCGAACACCGAAGGCGGATAGCCCTTGGTGGCCGGCGGCTCGCCGATGGCCAGGGCGATTTCCCGCTGGGCCTGGGCGAAACGTGTCAGGGAATCCATCAGCAACAGGACGTTCTTGCCCTTGTCGCGAAAATATTCGGCGATCCGCGTGCAGTACATCGCAGCCCGCAGACGCATCAGCGGAGCATCATCCGCTGGCGAGGCCACCACCACCGAACGCTTGAGGCCTTCCTCACCCAGGATGTGCTCGATGAACTCCTTGACCTCACGTCCCCGCTCGCCGATCAGCCCGACCACAATGATGTCGGCCTCGGTGAAGCGGGTCATCATGCCAAGCAGCACACTCTTGCCCACGCCGGTACCGGCGAACAGGCCGAGACGCTGACCACGACCTACCGTCAATAAACCGTTGATACTGCGAATACCCACATCCAGCGGCTGGCTGATGGGGTCGCGCTTGAGCGGGTTGATGGTGGGGCCGTCCATCGGCACCCAGTCTTCGGCACGCATCGCGCCCTTGCCATCCAGCGCCCTGCCGGCGCCGTCCAGCACACGCCCGAGCATGCTCATGCCCATGGGCAAACGGCCGGTGTCGGCCAGGGGCACCACGCGCGCGCCCGGAGCGATCCCGGCCACGCTGCCCACTGGCATCAGGAATACCTTGGTCCCGGAGAACCCCATGACCTCAGCTTCGACCTTGACCGGGTGGTAGCTGTCATCGTTGATCACCATGCACCGGGTGCCCATGGCCGCGCGCAAGCCTTCGGCTTCCAGTGTCAGGCCGACCATGCGCAGCAGGCGGCCCTCAAGGATCGGCTGGCCCGGCAGGCTGATGGCCTCGGCATAGCCCCCCAGGCGCTTGCCGAAGCTGGTGCGTTCAAGGCGCATTGCTAGGGTCCGCTGGCTCGTGCGCGGCGGCGTCAGGGTCAATAGCGGGGTCGGCGATGTCGCTCTGCGGCGCCGACGGCGTCAACGGCCCCAGGTCCAGGCCAAGGTCCGCCGCTGCCGGATGCAGCGATTGTTCGTGCAACTGGTCGGACAGCTGGTCCATGGCCTGGGCGATCCGGGTTTCCATGCTGGCATCGATACGGCTGTGCTCGGTCTCGACCCGACAACCGCCGGGCAGCAGCGCTTCGTCCTCGACGATGCGCCAGCTTTCCTCATGGCGCTCGCGCAGGCTTTTGACCTGCTCGAAATCCTGCGGATTGACGTACAGGCGCACATTACCGACGCCCAGGGGCAGCAGCTTGAGCGCTTCGCGCATGACATGTTCGATCTGCGTGGAGTCCATCGCCAGCTCGCGCTGGATCACCTGGCGGGTGATATGCCGCACCAGCTCCACCAGGGTCTTTTCAATCTGGGTGTCCTGCTCGGCAATGGGCTCGAACAGGTTGGCCATCAGTTGCTCGAGCGCCTGCAACTTGGCGCTCAGTGCCACTTCGGCTTCCTGGCGCACTTTGAGGGTGGTGCTGTGAAAGCCCTCTTTCTCGCCAGTGGCGAACCCTTCGTTATAGGCTTCCTGGCGGATGCTCTCGAGCTCTTCAAGGGTCAGCGGCTGGACTTCCTCCAGCGGCACCTCCTCGATCTCCTCCTGCACCTCTTCCGGCTCGGGTTCAGGCTCGGGCGGCTCGGGATCGAAACTGGGCAGCGCCCAGACGTCAAAACCCTCGACGTCCCGGGCGCGAATCAGCTCGCTTTGGGACTCATCACTGCTGGACGACATAAAGCGACCTTAGATCATTTCTTCGCCGCCCTTCCCGCCGAGAACGATTTCTCCGGCTTCGGCCATACGGCGGGCAATGGTGAGGATTTCCTTCTGCGCGGTTTCCACATCGCTGACGCGAACCGGGCCCTTGGCTTCCAGGTCGTCGCGCAGCAGTTCCGCCGCACGCTTGGACATGTTCTTGAAGATCTTTTCCTTGACCCCTTCGTCCGAGCCCTTGAGAGCCAGCACCAGCACGTCGGAAGAGACTTCGCGCAGCAGCGCCTGGATGCCGCGATCGTCGACATCGGCGAGGTTGTTGAAGACGAACATCAGGTCTTCGATCTGGCCCGACAGGTCTTCGTCCACTTCGCGGATCGAATCCATCAGTTGGCCTTCGATCGAGCTGTCGAGGAAGTTCATGATGTCGGCTGCACGCTTGATACCACCCAGGGTGGTCCGCGATGCGTTGGAGTTGCCGGAGAACTGCTTCTCGAGAATCTGGTTGAGTTCCTTGAGCGCCGCGGGTTGCACGGTGTTGAGCGAGGAAACCCGCAAGATGATGTCCAGGCGCGCCTTGTGGTCGAAGTTGCCGAGCACTTCGCCGGCCTGGTCAGGATCGAGGTAGGCCACCACGATGGCCTGGATCTGCGGGTGCTCGTAGCGGATCACGTCGGCAACGGCCCGCGGCTCCATCCACTTCAGGCTGTCCAGGCCGCTGGTGTTGCCACCCAGCAGAATACGGTCGATCAGGCCGTTGGCCTTGTCTTCGCCCAGGGCCTGGGTGAGCATCTTGCGCACGTAGTCATCGGAACCGACGCCGAGGCTGGTCTGGTCGCCGACAATGTCGACGAACTCGCTCATCACCTGTTCGACCTGCTCACGGTGCACGTTACCCATCTGCGCCATGGCCACACCCACCCGCTGGACCTCTTTGGGGCCCATGTGGCGCAACACTTGCGCAGCATCGGTAGAACCCAGGGACAGCAGCAGGATCGCGGCTTTGTCGACCCGGGTCAGTTTGGCGGTAGCGGCTCGGTTATCACTCATCTGCGTTAATCCACTCTTTCACGACCTGAGCCACTCGACCCGGGTCTTCAGCCACCAGACTCTTGATTGCGTTCAACTGAGCGTCATAACCCTCGCTCGGGCTCGGCAGCAGAATGCTCTGCGGGCCGCCGAGGCTCACGCGGTCGTTGCCCAACTCACCGTCCAGGCCGCCCATGCCGCCCAGTTCGACGTCACTGCCCAGGCCTGCCAGTTCTTTGTTCTTGCCGCCGCCAGTGATGTTGTTGAGCACCGGACGCAACACGCCGAACACCAGCACCAGAATGAACAGCACGCCGAGCACTTGCTTGACGATGTCCCAGAACCAGGGCTGCGAGTAGAACGGAATATCGGCGATCACTTCCCCGCGTTCGGCGGAGAACGGCACATTGATCACGCTGACGCTGTCGCCACGGCTGGCATCGAAGCCCACGGCGTCCTGCACCAGACGGGTGAAACGCGCCAATTCGTCGGCGCTCCACGGCGCTCGGCTGGTTTCGCCATTGGCCGGGTTGACCTTGACCTGGTCGTCCACCACTACCGCTACCGACAGACGATTCAGGCGACCCTGCTGCTGCTTGGTATGGCTGATGGAGCGATCGAGCTCAAAGTTCTTGGTGGATTGTTGACGCTTGTCCGACGGGTACGGCGCCAGCATCGGCTGGCCGGTGGCCGGGTCCATGATCTGTTGGCCGTTGGCGTCCAGCAGTGGCTGGCCCGGTTGCACCATGCCGGCGGCGGCAGTGGCGCCACCGGTGGTTTGTGGCGCAGAGGCCGGCGCTGGCGGCTGGTTGCTCAGAGCACCCGGCACGCCTTGCGGGCCGTTGCTGCTGGAGCGCTGCTCATTCACCGACTGCTCGCTGCGCAGGGCCGGCTGGTCGGGGTTGAACTGTTCGGAGGTGGATTCCACGGCACTGAAGTCGACGTCCGCCGAGACTTCAGCCTTGTAGCGATCGTTGCCCAGCACCGGTTGCAGGATGTTGTGCACCCGCTGGGTCAGCATGCCTTCCAGGCGGCGGCTGTAGTCGAACTGCTTGCCAGCCATGGTCAGTGCGGAGTTTTCCGCCTGGTCGGACAACAGGTTGCCCTTCTGATCGACCACGGTGACCTGGGACTTGTTCAGCTCGGGAACACTGGTCGCCACCAGGTTGACGATGGCCATGACCTGGCCGGGCTCCAGGGAACGGCCGGAGTAGAGTTCTACCAGGACCGAGGCGCTGGGCTTGCGTTCATCACGCACGAACACTGAGCTTTTGGGAATCGCCAGGTGTACCCGGGCGCCCTTGACGTTGTTCAGGCTGGAGATGGTGCGAGCCAGCTCGCCTTCCAGGCCGCGACGGTAACGGGTCGCTTCCATGAACTGACTGGTACCCAGGCCCTGCTCTTTATCGAGGATCTCGAAACCGACGTTGCCGTCACCCGGCGCTACGCCAGCCGCGGCCAGCTTCAGGCGGGCTCGGGACAGGTCATCGGCCTTGACCAGCAAGGCGCCGGAATTGGGCTCTACGGTATAAGGAATGTCGGCAGAGGCCAGGGTATCCATGACCTGCTTGGCGTCCATACCCGCCAGGCTGCCGTACAGCGGCCGGTAATCGGGTTGCTGGGACCACAGCACCACGGCAAAACCAATCGCCACGCTGGCGGCCAGGCCCACCAACAGGCCGACCTGACGCAGCATGGTCATCTGGGACAGGTTTTCCAGGAAGGACAAACCGAACAGCGGCGGTTTACCGTCGATCGGGGCGGCCTTGGCCGGTACGTTATCGGCGACTGCTTCTGCCATGACTCAATCTCGTCCTTAAACCGGCATCTGCATGATGTCTTGATACGCTTGAACCAGCTTGTTGCGAACCTGGGTCAAAGCTTGAAAAGACACGCTGGCCTTTTGCGAGGAAATCATCACGTCCGTCAGGTCGACACCGCTCTTGCCAATTTCAAAGGCACTGGACAGCTGATTGGACGCCTGCTGAGTGTCATTGACCTTGTTCACGGCCTGGCCAAGCATGTCAGCAAAGCTGCTGCCGCTGACATCTGCCACCGCGGCGGATTTAGGCTGCGACATTGCGTCCATCTGCATGGCACGCATATCCAGCATCAACCGATTAAATTCAACACCTTGGCTCATGGTCTACTCTCTCTGACGACCCGCAATTTTTTGACGCTCACTCAGCGGTTAGTGAGGTGTTAGCAACAAGGGTGCCAGCTCCATGGCCCTTATCGACAAAAGCCCATCCCGGGCTTGCCTCTCACAGATCAGGTCGCGAACAGATAGGCCTCGACGTCCATTCCAGCATCGCGCATCTGCGCCAACTTGTAGCGCAAGGTCCGCGGGCTGATACCCAGGCGTTCCGCGGCCTCCTTGCGTCGCCCGCGCTCGGAGCGCAGGGTATCGATGATCATCTGAAACTCCCGGCGCCGCAGGTCATCGCCCAGGCCACCGGATTCTTGAGCCGGCACCTCCACCTCGGCAGCCGTGCCACGCGCTGCCATCTGCACCACGGGCGCCAGCGCCGGCAGCGGAGCACAAGCCACAGGGCCGGCAAGACAGAAATCTTCCGGCTGGATCAAGCCCCCCTGCTGCAGGATCAATGCGCGCTGCAATGCGTTGTCCAGTTCTCTAACGTTGCCTGGCCATGGATAGGCCAGCAGGCACTCCTGGGCCTTGGCCGATAGCCTGGCCGCCGCGTGCTTCATTTTATTGACGTGCTTGGCCAGCAGGCGCTCGGCCAGCGGCAGGATATCGGCGGTACGCTCGCGCAACGGCTTCCAGGCCAGAGGAAATACCGACAAACGGTAATACAAGTCCTCACGGAAACGGCCGGCCGCTACCTCCCCCGCCAGATCGCGGTTGGTGGTGGCGACCACACGGATATCCAGGGTGATCGGCTTGCGCGCACCCACCCGCTCCACTTCGCGCTCCTGCAAGACCCGCAGCAGCTTGGCCTGCAAGCCCAGAGGCATTTCGGAAATCTCGTCCAGCAGGATGGTGCCGCCATCGGCCTGCTCGAACTTGCCGGGCTGGGCAGCGATGGCCCCTGTGAAAGAGCCCTTTTCGTGCCCGAACAAAGTGGCTTCGAGCATGTTGTCCGGGATGGCCGCGCAGTTGATGGCGATAAACGGCTGATTGACTCGATGGGAATGCTGATGGATATAGCGCGCCAGCACCTCCTTGCCAGTGCCGGATTCACCGGAAATCAGCACCGTGGAGTCACTGCGGGCCACCCGCGCCGCCAGCTCCAGCAACTGAGCGCTGGCTGGTTCGAAGGCCACAGGCCCCTCATCCTCGCCAACACCCAGGCCGCCCAAGGCATGGCGCGCCACCAGGTCCAGCAGGGCCCGCGGCTCGAAAGGCTTGACCAGATAATCGGCCGCCCCCTGGCGCATGGCGTCCACGGCACGCTCGACGGCGCCATGGGCAGTCATCAGCAACACCGGCAGTTGTGGCTGGCGGGCTCGCAGCAGGCCAAGCAATTGATGACCGTCCATGCCCGGCATGTTGACGTCGCTGACCACCAGGCTGAAGGGCTCCGCGGCCACAGCCTCCAATGCTTCCTCAGCACTGCCGACAGCCTTGTAGTCATGACCGGCCAGCAGCAGGGTATCCGCCAGGGCCTCGCGCAATGCGCGGTCGTCTTCAACCAGTAGAACCTTGATTGCCATTACCTTCACTCCACTCCATGCACGCTGGAGAACAGAGGCAGTGTCACCAGCGCACAAGTACCGCGCCCAGGACGCGAGCGCAGCGACAATTCTCCCTGATGAGCACGGGCTACCGCCTTGACCACCGTCAGGCCCAGCCCGGTTCCATTGGCCTTGGTGGTGAAGAACGGCTCTCCCAGGCGCTCCAGGACCGCAGCGTCGATACCACTGCCACTGTCACTGATGCACAGCCGCAAGGTGTCGCCGCGGCTGTACAGGTGCACCTTGAGTCGCGCCGCGCCGGCACTGGCCTGCACCGCGTTCTCGATCAGATTGAGCAAGGCGCCCACCAGAGTGTCGCGATTGCACAGCAACTCACCGTGGTGGCTATCGCACTGCCAGCGCACGGCAACGTCCTGCACATGGGTCAGGGCCGCGGCCTGCAACGACTGCAACAGCGACTTGGGCGTCAGGCGATCGGTCAGGGGCAATTCGCCACGGGCGAACACCAGCATGTCGCGCACTTGATGTTCCAGCTCGTGCAAACGCTCCTTGAGCCGCCCGGCAAAGCGCTGATGGGTAGCTACCGGCAGTTCCTGCTCAGTGAGATGGCTGGCGTACAGCAGGGCCGCCGACAGCGGCGTGCGGATCTGGTGAGCCAGGGAGGCAACCATCTTGCCCAGGGAGGACAGACGCTCATGACGGGCCAACTGGTCTTGCAGATGACGGGTTTCAGTCAAGTCATTGAGCAGCACCAACTGCCCGGGCTCGGCATCCAGCGAGCGCGTGGCAATCGACAGGCGTCGACCGTCGCGCAGGGAAATTTCATGGCCATCGTCTTCGCGAGGGGCAAAGCTGCGGGCGATGATGTTGCGCCACAACTGCCCTTCCAGCGGCAGCCCCAGCAGCTCGCAGGCTGCCGGGTTGGCCTCGGTGACGATGCCATGACCATCAATCACGATGACTCCGCCCGGCAACAGGTCCAGCAGGTTCTGCAGACGATTGGCCAGACGCTCCTTTTCCGCCAGCTCCTGCATGCGCTGGGCGCTGACCACCGCCAACTCGCCCTTGAGCTCGGTCACCCGGGCCTCAAGCATGCTGTAGGAGTCAGTAAGTTGGCTCGACATCTGGTTGAACAAGGCGAAGGCCTGCTCAAGACCTAGCCGGCTTGCCTGCTCTACGGACGACGATTGCCCCTGTGCATCAGGGGCAGGAGACATCTGGGCGGCTTGGGGCATCGTGCACTCTCGCGTGGCTGACCGTCAGTTAAACGGAACGTTGCAAGAGACTTAGCAATACCCGTGCCTAAAAAAAACCACCCAGTTTTCAAAGACTTGAAAAATCGGCGTCAATCATCCGCCTGTTCATCACCTTCACGACGACTCATACCGTACTTGCGCATCTTCTCCACCAGGGTGGTGCGACGGATGCGCAAACGCTCTGCGGCCCGCGCCACGATGCCATTGGCGTCGTCCAGCGCCTGCTGGATCAGCCCTTGCTCCAGGCTGCCCAGGTAGTCCTTCAGGTCCAGGCCTTCCGGCGGCAGCATGGCCGTGGCGGCGAAGTCTGGCGCGTGACCGTTGATCGCTACGCGCTCTTCCAGATCGCTGCGCAGGCTGTCCACCAACTGCTCGTCTTCGTCATCCACATAGCGGAACTTCTTCGGCAACTCGACGACGCCAATCACACCATAGGGATGCATGATCGCCATGCGCTCCACCAGGTTGGCCAGCTCACGAACGTTACCCGGCCAGCCATGCCGGCACAGCGACATGATGGCGGCAGAGTTGAAGCGTATAGAACCGCGCTTCTCGTGCTCCATTCGCGAAATCAGCTCATTCATCAGCAGCGGAATGTCTTCCACTCGCTCACGCAGCGGCGCCATTTCAATGGGGAACACGTTGAGGCGGTAGTACAGATCCTCCCTGAAACTGCCTACCTCGATCATGCTTTCCAGGTTCTTATGGGTGGCAGCGATGATTCGCACATCAACACCCTGGGTCTTGTTGCTGCCCACGCGCTCGAACGTGCGCTCCTGCAGCACCCGCAACAACTTGACCTGCATCGGCAGTGGCATATCGCCAATTTCGTCGAGGAACAGGGTGCCGCCATTAGCCAGCTCGAAACGCCCGGCACGACTGGTGATAGCACCGGTGAACGCACCCTTTTCATGGCCAAACAGCTCACTTTCCAGCAGCTCTGCCGGAATGGCGCCGCAATTAACCGGCACGAAAGGCGCGTCGCGCCGCTTGGAGTGATAGTGCAGGTTGCGCGCTACCACTTCCTTGCCTGTTCCCGACTCGCCAAGGATCAGCACGCTGGCGTCGGTATCCGCCACCTGCTGCATCATCTGCCGCACATGCTGGATGGCGCGACTGGTGCCTACCAGGCTGCGGAAAAGATTGGGTTCACGGTGACGACCGCGCTCACGGGCCTGATCGTACATTTCACGATAGACCTGGGCCCGGTGCAGGGAGTCCAGCAATTTGCTGTAGCTGGGAGGCATTTCCAGGGTGGAAAGCACACGACGACGCTGGTCTTCAGGCAGATCAATGGAAGAATTTTCGCCCATCAACAGCACCGGAAGGAACTCATCCCAGGTTGAGAGTGTCTTTAACAGGCCCAGAAGTGCACCAGGAGCATTTACGGTCCCGATGAGGACGCAAATTACTTCGCGACTTGACGACAAAGAGCCGACAGCCTGCTGCCAGTCATGGCTACCGCAGGGTAAATTTTCTTCGCCGAGAAAATTTAAAATCACCGCCAGGTCGCGGCGGCGCACGCTATCGTCATCGATCAGCAGAATTTTGGTTTCACGCCACATGCAATAGCAACTTCCCTAGTCAACTCAATGCCCAGATAAGGGGCAAGCTAGACGCGCTTGTAGGCATTTTCTGCCTTATAGACGCCTGAAATCTGAAAACAGCCACTAGTTAAGTCAAAAAAGCGTGCACAGTCAAATTTATGGCGCGCAGTGTTCGGGATTAACTCAACATCAACCGAACAAATGGTAAACCTTTGCCGCGTTCTGTGCTTGCTGGATCTGCGACATCTCGTCGACTATCGCCTGGCGCTCCCCTGTTGCCACCTCAAGCAGTTGCCGGTAGACCCCCAACAACTCTTCCAGATTGTCGCGCAGTGCCGCCTCGTCGACCTCAGCCTCGCTGAGCACGTCCTCCATGCATGAACGGCACGCCAGGTCCAGCTCGCCAATGGCTTGCCAGTTGCGTTCGGCCAGGGCGCCGACCAGCGCCTCACGGGTTTCTTCAATGCGTTGCAGGACAGCACTCATGGTGTTCCTCCTTAAAACTGCGGACCCGGTGCGGCAATGGCATCCCAGCCATCCTTGACCGTACGCAGCAGACCGGCGACCTCATCGAGAATCTTCGGATCGGTCTTGATATTGGCTTCAGCCAGGCGCTTCATCATGTAGGTATACAGACTGTCCAGATCCCCCAGGGTATCCAGGGAGTTTTCCAGGTCCAGACCTTCACGCAGACCACCAATGATGCCGATGGCCTTGCTGATGAATATGCCTTTGTTGGCGATATCCTTGCGCTCGATCGCCCCCTTGGCCTGAGCGATACGATCCAGGCCGCCTTCCATCAGCATCTGCACCAGACGGTGGGGACTGGCTTCGGAGGTCTGCGCCTGCGCACCGATCTTCTGGTACTGCCGAAGGGCTAACATCGGATTCATGTAATACCTCTTCAAAACTCAAGGGTTCGTATAAGCAATATATCGACGCAACGTCAAAAAACTTTAGGCCAAATACAAAAGCCCGGAGCGCTGAAAAACACTGCCGGGCTTTTGGCGCTGAGTGAATATCAGCCTTTTTGCTGTGCGGTCAAGGCTTCAAACATCGACGTGATATTGCTGGCAGTTGCCTTCAGCTTGCCCACCAGGGTGTCCATGTCGTTGTACTTCTTGGTCAGTACCGCTGTCAGGGTAGCCACCCGCCGATCCAGCGCATCCTGTTGATCACTGAGCTTTTTCTTGGTGATATCCAGGGTCTTGGTACGAGTGGTCAGGATCCCTTCGGTCATGCTACCCACACCCTGGGTAAACGGCTTGATCGCGTTAGTCATGCGTTCCAGCAGACCCGGGTTGGTACCATCACCGGTAAACAGCTTCTGCACTTCACCACCGAGCTTCTTGTCGGTCATGGCAGCCGTGAATTTCTTGTCGTCGAAATCCAGTGCACCGGTCTTCTGGTTGGTGGTGATCCCCAACTGCGCCAGCACAGTCAACTTGTCGCCGGCGCCCGTTTCGGACAGTGGTGCACGAATAGCCGCCAGAATCGAACGAGGCAGCGAGTCACCAGTGAGCTGTGCCGGGATGGTCGGGTTGCCACTGTCATCCAGGGAAGGCTTGGTCAGCGTAGTAATGCCGTTGGCCACGGCGTTATAGGCGTCGACAAACTTCTGGATCGAGGTCTTAAGACCCTCAGTGTTTGTGGCAACTGTCACGGTGATCGGCGTGGTGGTTGGCGCAACCAGATTGAGCTTAAGACCGGAAATGGCCTGCGTGACTGTATTGGTCTTGCTGGTCAGTTGCATGCCGTCGACGCTGAAAACCGCGTCCTTGGCCAGCCCACCGATATTGCCGGATGAGGCGGCGGAAGCCGGATTGGTATCACTCGACATCGGCTGAGTGCCATCGATCTCCAAACCGGCAATACCGCTGACAGAAATGTCGGTGCCCGCACCGGTCTTTTCGGAGCCGATCACCAGTCGCGATCCGAACGAGTCGGTCACGATGTTCGCGCTGAGCCCGGCCATGTTCATCTTCGAATCGGCGTTGATCGAGTCACGCACCGATTGCAGCGTCGCATTGGCGCCGACGGTCAACGGGTAGTTAATGCCATTTTGAGTGATGTTTAACGTACCACTCGGAATGGCACTGGTATTTCCTCCGCTAAAAGCCGCACTGGCCACTTTTGACGAAGTTGCAAGATTTTTGACGGTAACCGAGTATTTGCCGGCAACCGCATAGTTGTCTGCAGTGGCGTCTACGGTCTTGCTGTCGCTGGAGGTCGCAGCGAAACCGGCAAAGGCGGGATTCACAGAGCTTCCCAGCCCAGCAACCGACAGCGTGCTCTGGAAGGTCGACAACAACGACTGCAATGTCCCGATACCAGAAATGCTGGCGCTATTGGTGGTGGTCGCGCGATCGATCTGACCTTGCTTGGCCGCCTTGTCAGCAGCTACCAACGCCTTGACGATAGCACCGGTGTCGAGGCCGGAACCCAAGCCGGTACCCGGTAGAATTGGACTTGCCATGTGTCTCTCCCTTCAGTGTGCCGCCAGTCTTTTGACCACAACAGCGCTCAAACGTAACCAGCAACAATTTTCATGCCAGCTGTCAGGCCTTGGCACTGAACAACAGACTACTCGCATCATTCAAGCTATTGGCCAGTTTCAGCACTTCTTCATTGGGGATCTGGCGAACCACTTCACCCGAATCACTGGCAATGACTTTGACCACGACCTTTCCGGAAGGCTCGTCGATCGAGAATTCTAGATTGCGCTTGACCGACTGGACGAACTTTTCAATTTCCTGAACGGCCATTTTCAACTTTTCCTGCTCGGTCCGAGCTTCTTTCTTACTGTCCTGAGCTGCGGTTTTGGCAACTGCAGGAACGACCTCTCGAGGCTTCTCCACGGGCTTGTCAGCGACAGGCGTCACCGGCTTGGCCGCTGGATAAGACAAGTTCAGCTTCACGCTCATATCCATGTCCATCACCTCTTAAAGTAAAAAAGCGAGAGAGCACGACCAGCGCACTCCCCCGCCAAAGCTTAGCCAGCTATTACTGAAGCAGCTTCAGTACAGCGGATGGCAGTTGGTTGGCCTGGGCCAGAACTGCGGTCGAAGCTTGTTGCAGAGTCTGCTGCTTGGTCAGCTGGGCAGTTTCAGCAGCGAAGTCGGTATCTTGTACGCGACCCAGTGCAGCACTGGCGTTTTCGTTGATGTTCTGCAGGTTGGAGATGGTGCTGGTCAGACGGTTCTGGGCAGCACCGAGGTCCGCACGGCTGGAGTTGATGGTAGCCAGAGCCTTGTCGATAGCGTCCATCGCGGCCTTGGTGTTGGTCTCGGCAGTGGTGCTGTCGTTACCGGTGATGTTGATGGTGCCGGAGTCAACGCCCAGGGTGGCAGCGTCGAAGCCGCTGTCCAGGGTGATGGTGATCTGGTTGGTGGAACCGGTGTTGGAACCAACCTGGAAGGTCATGGTGCCAGCGGAACCGTCGATCAGGTTCTTGCCGTTCAGGTTGGTCGACTTGGCGATACGAGTCAGCTCGTCCGACATCTGAGCAAATTCTTTGTTCAGAGCAACGCGGTCTTGGGTACCGTTGGAGTCGTTTCGCGACTGAACAGCCAGTTCACGCATACGCTGCAGGATGTTGGTGGATTCTTGCATCGCGCCTTCAGCGGTCTGGGCGATGGAGATACCGTCGTTGGCGTTTTTGATCGCCATGGTCTGACCACGGATCTGCGAAGTCATGCGGGTAGCGATCTGCAGGCCGGCGGCGTCGTCTTTTGCGCTGTTGATCTTCAGGCCGGAAGACAGGCGAGTCATCGAAGTCGACAGAGCGTCGGAAGCGCGGTTCAGGTTTTTCTGAACGTTCAACGACGTGACGTTAGTGTTTACTGTTAAAGCCATGACGAATTCCTCGTTGGTTGGGTACTGCGGCTTCCGGCCCTGGCAACCGCCGGGTAATGGCCTAGAGAACCTTCGTAATAGTTATCGTCGGTAATGCAAGTTGCTTTAGGGCTTTTTCAAAAATATTTGCCATCACCCGGCCATCCCTTGGAAAACAAGGGGTTAAGCCGACACCGAACGAAAAACTGACGCCAGAAAATACCCACCAAAAACACTCGCCCAGCCTGCCGCACCGCTCATCCACCAAACTCGGCCTGCAACCAGTCCAGCAGCTCGTACTCCAGATAGTCGGCCAATCCCAACCAGTCCTGCCCTTCCTGGCATGCCAGCATCAGGGTCAGCAATTTCGCCCAATCCTGCTGGACAGGCAGCGCAGCTCCATCCACCAACGACTGGATGGGATCGAACAGCTCAACCATGACACCCACCGCCTCGACATCACGCCCCAGACGAAACAGATCGGCGACTTCTCTGGCTCGGGAAAACACAGGCTCTAGCTGATTCATTGAGCAAAATCCGGGTGAAAGGTGGTACCGAGGATCATCGCGCCATCACGGCTGGTATTGAAAAACGCCACCTCAGGCTGACTGCTGATATAGCGCTCCAGTTCGCACAGGTAGCTGCGGAAATTAAGCTGGGTCTTGACTCGCTGCCCATGCCCATCCAGCACCCAGTGTCGGGCCGCGCCGAGTTGCGGGCCAAGATCGCCGTCATGCCAACCGGCATGGGTACGGTTCATGGGGAACGCGAAGTCCGCACCAAACAGGGTGATCCGTCGCCCTCCCATCTTCACCGCCAGATCCACGGCCGGATGAATCACGCTGCCACCGGCATGCAGCTGTGCCCGGGGTATGCGCTGGCGCAATGCCTGGAACACCGGGCTGGCGGAATAGGCCACATACCGCGGCCCGAGCCAGCCCTCGAGTACCTGCGGGTCCGCCAGCGGCATATACACCAGAGCGGTGCCGTCACTGCCTTGAGCAGGCAGGTGCCGGGTGGAAATTCGCTGGTCGACACTCACCACCAGGTCCACCCGGATGCCCTCTTTGAGCAGCGGCTGGTATGCCGTGTCGACACAGATCAGCAGCGGCCGCTGCGCCTGGCCGGACACGGCGCGCAATGCCGCGTAGTGATGCTCCAGGCTCGGCCCCGTAGCGATAACAAAGACTTCACTCCCGGGATGGCGATCAAACAGCTCGGCAATATCGCGATCCATCCCAACCCAAGGCTCAATGGCAGCCAGGCGCTCGGCGATATCCGCTGTATCTGCGGCAAACAAACGATTATTGAAGGACAGATGAGTCTCGCTGATCAACCGATCGCGGATCTTCGCGTTGTAGTCATCGGCCAGCACCAGCTCGGCCGGCAGGGCGAAAAACGGCAATGCAATCTCCGGCAGGTCGCCGGCATACAACAACTCGACCCGTGGATCAGCCAGCCAGGCCTGCTGTTCCAGCAGTTGCAGCACCAGCTTGAACAGTGCGCCATTGAGAATGTGCACATACAGACGCTCCAGCCCCGGCCGCTGCAGCAACGCCATTTGCAGGTCACCCAAGCCACAGCCGTAAAGATGCAATACCGCCGCCTCAGGCAGGCTGGCGGCCTGGACCTGAGCCTCGCGACTGCGATCATGGCGACTGGTCAGCTGGACCCCGCCAATGCTCAGGGTCGAGCCAAGGCCTTCCACCAGATCCGCCTGCAGCACAGCAGCATCCTCAGCCTGCACCCGTGCCAGCAGCGCCGGCCAGCGCTCGCCAATCACCCGGGCGTTGTGTTCAAAGCTGTCGCTCATGCCGCCTCGCTTATCACTCGTGCAAAAAAAATAGCGCTCAAGATTACACCTTGAGCGCTATCTGTGCCGCTGCGAGCTGAAACTCAGGAGCGGTAGATGATGGCCGATCCCCAGGACAGACCAACGCCGAAGCCACTGAGGGCAACGCGCTTCCAACTGGAATCGAACATGTGCTTTTCCAGCAGTAGCGGAATGCTGGAGGACACGGTATTGCCGGTCTCCACCATGTCCTTGATGAACTTGTCGGGGTTGCCTTCGAAACGCCGGGCCACCGCATCGACGATCGCCGCGCTGCCCTGGTGAATGCAGAAGGCATCGATATCGTCAGACTTCAGCCCCGACTCATCCAGCAACTCGTGCAGGTGTGCCGGCACTTTCAGCAGAGCGAAGTTGAACACCTGGCGGCCGTTCATGAAGAACACACCATCGGTGACCTTCAGGTGCGGAGCCCCCGAACCATCGGTGCCGAACTTGGCCTTGCCCAGCTGCCAGGTGGCGTCCTCGCCCAGCCAGGTGGCCGTGGCGGCGTCACCGAACAGCATGGTGGTATTGCGATCTTCGGGATCGACAATCTTCGAGTAAGGGTCAGCGGTGACCAGCAGGCCATTCTTCAGGCCAGCAGCTTCCATGAACCCCTTGATGGCATAGATGCCGTAGACGTACCCGGAGCAACCCAGGGAAATATCAAAGGCCGCGACGGTGGTGGGCAGGCCCAGTTTGTCCTGTACGATCGCCGCGGTGTGAGGCAAACCTTCTTCGTCACCGTTCTGGGTAACCACGATCAACACATCGATGGCTTCGCGCTTGAGTTCCGGGTTAGCGGCAAACAATGCATTGACTGCTTCGACACACAGATCGGAGGTTTCTTGCCCGGCGTCTTTGCGCGGCAGGAAGGCCGAACCGATCTTGCCCAGGATGAACTCTTCATCCTTGGCGAATTTTGCACCTTGTGCGTAATTGTCCACGCCGGCTACAGGCACGTAGCTCGCAATGCTTTTTATGCCAATCATTACGGCTTCCCAATAATAAACAGCTCAATACCCCCGCGCGATGACCGAGCAGGGGCTGCCGAAAAAATACAGATACTTGCGCCGAAACACGGCGCTATCGGGAAGAACCAAGGGCTATCACTGGACCTGTCACACAGGGCTGGCGCCATCTTCCCGGGCGATACAATACAGTGAAGATGCACGTTATGACTCACAGGTCACGCTATTTTGCCGAAACTGCCATACAAAGGGCTACTCGACGAATGCCCAGTCCAGCGCGGTGCCGCGCTTGAGGGCCTGGCGCGCGCGACGGCCAAGCAGGGCGTCATAGTGCTTGGGAGCGAGCCCCAGCCCGGGACGGATGGCCCGCACGTTGTCGGCGCTGAACAGCTCTCCGGCCTGCATGTCTTGGGTGACATACAGCGACCGGCGGTAAACCAGTGATTTGCTCTCGGCCTGGGTGGCGCCATAGCTGACCTGCCCCATGGCCTGCCAGGCCCGCTCGGTTTCCAGCACCAGGCTGGCCATCTCTGCAGGCTCCAGGGAGAAGCTGGCGTCGACCCCACCGGCAGCTCGATCCAGGGTGAAATGTTTCTCGATCACTGTGGCACCTAGCGCCACCGCCGCCACGGACACACCGACACCCATGCTGTGATCGGACAAGCCCACCTCACAGCCGAACAACTCCCGCAGATGAGGAATGGTCAGCAGATTGCTGTTGGTCGGTGATGCAGGATAGGTGCTGGTGCACTTGAGCAGCACCAGATCGCGGCAACCCGCCTGTCGTGCAGCCCGGACACTTTCGTCCAGCTCGGCAATGCTGGCCATGCCAGTGGAGATGATCAGCGGCTTGCCGGTAGCGGCCACCCGGCGAATCAACGGCAGGTCGGTGTTTTCAAAACTGGCGATCTTGTAGGCCGGAACGTCGAGGCTTTCCAGGAAATCCACGGCGCTCTCATCGAATGGCGTGGAGAAGGCCAGCATGCCCAGGGCCTTGGCCCGGGCAAAGATCGGCTGATGCCATTCCCAGGGTGTGTGGGCCTGTTGGTAAAGCTGGTAGAGCGATGATCCGGCCCAGAGGCTGTCCGGGTCCTTGATGAAGAACTCGCCCTGAGCGAGGTCCAGCGTCATGGTGTCGGCGGTATAGGTCTGCAACTTCAGTGCATGGGCACCGGCCCTGGCCGCTGCCTCGACAATCTGCAAGGCCACATCCAGCGACTGGTTATGGTTGCCGCTCATCTCCGCAATGATCAACGGCCCATGGCCGGCGCCCACGAAGCGCGAGCCAATCTTGAAACTAGTCATCCAGATGTTCCTTCAACATACGGGTGAATTCGCAGGCGCCTTGGCGATAGCCAGCCCGGCGAAACAAACTCAGCGACACTTGGTTATTCGACAGGACCTGTGCCCGCAGGCGCTGCACATCGGGCCAATGGCGCAGCAGGCAGGCCTCCCCCTGCTCCAGTAGAACCTGCCCCCAGCCTAGGCCGAAGCGTCCGGCAAACAGGTAGATCGACACCTCGGCCTGCCCTCCCTCCCGGTCATAACGCAGCATTCCCAGAGGGCCATCTGGCAACTCGGCGATCAGCAGCAAACACTGTGGGTCGCTCAGACAGGCCTCCAGCCACTGCACATGGTTCCACCAGTCGATGGCCTCGGGCTGCTGCGACCAGCGCCTGACCAGATCACTATTGCGCCCGTCAAATAGCAGCCGGGCATCGTCAAGGGTCGCCGGTCGCAGACGAACTGCCGCCGCGAACAGCGCCGCGGCCACCCGCTGCGAGCCCAGGCCATCGACCAGTTTCCGGGCACGAGCAGCCAGGCTATGGCGCAGCCCAGGGTTGCCCAGCATGAGCTTCACGGCATCGCGCAGTTGTCCGACTTCCACCTGCTCACAAGGCCCCAGGTACAAGTGGGCACCCGCTTCAGCCAACAGCCGGGCATTGGCCTGCTGATTGCCGGCCACGGTGATGCACAACGTAGGCACGCCCAGCACCGCACGCTCCCAACTGGTACCGCCCCCGGCCCCCAGGCACAGGTCTGCTTCGGCCAGCAACCCGGCGAAGTCGTTCACATAACTGTGCAAGTGCCAGTTCGGCCGGTCTGCTGCCAGCATCTGCATGGCCTGCCAATCCGGGTTGCCACTGCCAGCAACAAAATCCACCTGCAGTTCATGCAGGTCCGCCAGCGCCAGCATGGCCTTGTGGGTCTGGCCGGCAGCATCAAAACCTCCAAAGTTCACCAGCAGCCGCTGGGCCTGCGGCCGAATCAGGATCGGAGGGCGCCGGAACTCCTCACGCAGCAAGGCAAAGTGCGGCCCGAACAAGGTCCGGCACTGTGTGCCGTACAACCCGGCATACGCCTCGGCCGAACCACTGAAGTTCTGGTCCAGCAACAGATCTGCGGCATGCCGGCGGTTGGCCAGATCATCGATCGCGGCGATCCGCGGCGCCCATCGGCGAGCGGCGCTTTGCCACTGATGATCAAGGCCGTAGTGATCCACCAGCACCCAGTCGAAGGCCGGCTGATCTACCAGGGCTTCCTGCAGTGCCGCGATATCGGCCTGCCAGGGCAAGGGTGCTTCGATACCCAACCGAGGATTCTCATCGGTATAGAACTCAGGCAGTGCAAAGGTCGGAAAACCTTCAGCTTGCAAGGCCGCCAAGCGATTGCCGGGCAGGCGACGGCAGGCGAATGCAACTTCGGCCCCCTGCTGGCGCAACACCTGAGCCAGGGTCAGGCAGCGGGCCACGTGGCCGCTGCCGATCGCCGGCGAGGCGTCAGCCCGGATCAGCACCCTCACTCCAGCTCTCCTGCGGCCTTGAGCGCGGCGTACAGGTATTGCGCCCGCCGCCAATCCTCGTCGGTGTCGATATCCTGCACCAGGTGACGCGGCAGGATCACCGGCAAGCTGCGAGAAGAGAACAACGCCTCCCCCTCCAGCCAGGCCTGGCTTCTACCCCAGTAGAACTGCGCCGCATCCTGATAGGCCACGGGCAAATCCTGGGAACGGGCCTGACTGAACTCCGGATACAGCGCGCCCAGAGCGCCCTGCTCGTCGAGCGTCAGCGCCCGTTGCACCGGAAAACCAAAACTGCACACCGAAAAGGCAAACGACCTGTCCTGATGCTGCTCCAGCAACGCCAGCCCCTGGCGCAAAAAACGCAGTTGCAACAGGGGGGCGGTGGCATAGATGCAACAGGCATATTCGAATTGCTGCCCCAGCTCCCGCAACGCTTGCAAGGCATGCACGATCACCGCCGCAGTGCCGGTGAAGTCATCCGCCAGAGCCTGCGGTCGGACAAAAGGCACCTCTGCGCCACAGGCAATGGCCAGCTCGGCGATCTCGGGATCGTCGGTGCTGACCACCACGCGCTGGAACAACCCCGAACCCAGCGCCTTATCGATAGAACGGGCGAGCATCGGCACGCCATCGAAGGGCTTGAGGTTCTTCCTCGCAATTCGCTTGCTTCCACCTCGGGCGGGGATAATCGCGATCGAGCTCATGGCGCTACAGCTCCTGAATCCAATGTCGCAATTGCTGTACAACGTAGTCCTGCTGGTCATCCGTCAGCCCGGGATACATCGGCAAGCTGACGGCCTGGGCGTAATAACGCTCCGCCTCGGGGAAATCACCCTCAGCAAAACCCAGATCCCGGTAGTAGGGTTGCAGGTGCACTGGGATGTAATGCAGGTTGACTCCGATCCCAGCCTTGCGCAGCCCCTCGAAGACCTCACGGTGCGAATGCTTGATGTGCTGGAGTTGCAAGCGCACGACATACAGGTGCCAGGCCGAGTGAGCATCAGGTTGAGCCTGGGGCAGGCTCAACGGCAGGCTCTGCAACAGATGCTGATAACGCTCTGCAAGATAACGCCGGCGTTGTAAAAAGCCCGGTAGCTTATTCAACTGCGAACGCCCGAGCGCCGCCTGAAGATCGGTCATGCGGTAGTTGAAGCCCAGTTCGACCTGCTGGTAATACCATGGGCCATGGCTCTGGCCCACCATCTGCGCCGGGTCGCGGGTCATGCCATGGCTACGCAGACGACGCAGATGATCCGCCAGCTCCGGGCTATTGGTCATGACCATTCCACCTTCGGCACTGGTGATGATCTTCACCGGATGAAAGCTGAACACCGTCATCGCCGCGAATTCTCCACAGCCAACCGGACGCCCCGCATAGCTGGCGCCCACCGCGTGGGAGGCATCCTCGATCAAGGTGAAGGCATAACGCTCGGCCAGTTCCGCCAGGCGTCGCATATCACAGCTCTGCCCCGAGAACGCCACCGCGATCACCACCTTGGGCAGTGCCCCGTTGGCCTCGGCCGCTTGCAGCTTGAGGGCCAATGCCTCGGCGTCGAGGTTCCAGGTCCGCGGATCGATATCGACAAAGTCCACGTCCGCACCACAGTAACGACCACAGTTGGCCGACGCGAGGAACGTGTTAGGAGTGGTCCATAACCTATCACCCGGCCCCAGGCCCGCCGCCAGGCAAGCAATATGCAAGGCGGCAGTGGCGTTGCACACCGCTACGCCATAGGCCGCCTTGCAGACGGTCGCCATTGCCTGCTCGAAAGACTCGATTGCTGGCCCCTGGGTCAACCAGTCGGAGTGCAAGACCCCCAGCACGGCGTCGATATCTTCCTGGTCAAGGCTTTGGCGACCATAGGGAATCATGGTGCGATCCTGGTGTGCAGTTCGGCTATCTGCCCGACCGACAGAAACTCCGGATTGGTATCGGAGCGATACTCGAAATCCTCGGCCACAGAAACGCCCCGCTCGCCCTTGCCGTCCACGGCAAAATCAACGTTGACGCTGGTAAAGCGGATGGAGGGCTGGATCGTGTAGTGATCGTCGAACTCCAGGGTCATGCGCGCATCATCCAGAGGCACCATCAACTCATGGAGCTTCTCCCCCGGACGAATCCCCACCTCTTTGTGTGGCAAGTGCGCGGCCATCCCCAAGGCCAGATCGACGATGCGGATCGACGGAATCTTCGGCACGAAAATCTCCCCGCCGTGCATCCGCGCGAAGCTGTCCAGAACAAATTGCACCCCGTGGTCCAGGGTGATCCAGAAGCGGGTCATGCGCTCATCGGTAATGGGCAGCTCCGTTGCACCCTTGGCAATCAGCTGGCTGAAGAACGGCACCACTGAACCTCGGGAACCTGCAACGTTGCCATAGCGCACCACGGCAAATCGAGTGGCCTGCTCACCCGCGATGTTGTTCGCCGCCACGAACAGCTTGTCCGACAGCAGCTTGGTGGCGCCATACAGGTTGATCGGGCTCGCAGCCTTGTCGGTGGACAAGGCAACGACCTTCTGTACCCCGTTGTCGATGGCCGCAGCAATGATGTTTTCAGCGCCATTGACGTTGGTGCGAATGCACTCCGTGGGGTTGTATTCGGCCGCCGGCACCTGTTTCAGCGCCGCGGCATGCACCACATAGTCGATACCCCGCATCGCCTGGCGCAAGCGCTCGGCATCGCGAACATCGCCGAGGAAGTAACGCATGCAGGGCGCATTGAAGGTCTGCTGCATCTCGTACTGCTTGAGCTCATCGCGAGAGAACACCACGACCCGCTTGGGCTGATACTGCTCCAGCAGGCGTCGAATGAAGTTGCGCCCGAAGGAGCCGGTGCCACCGGAAATGAAAATGGATTTGCCGTTGAACATCATTGATTCCTTATCCCAGCAACTGGTTCCAGTTCACCGCGCTCGCGGCCCCCAGCGCAAAGCCCTTGCCAGTCAACGCCAGGTTCTGGTTGTAGGCCGTATCCTGCGCAAAGCGCGCCGCCCATTTGTCTTTCAGGGCTGCCAAGGCCTGTGGATCTTGCGCCAGGGTGCCGGGATGCATGACCTGCGCTTGCGGAGTCAGGACGGTGAGATAACCGGCATCGGCCACCTTCAGGCACAGGTCGACATCGGCGAAGGCCTGGTCGAAATGCTCCTCGTCCAAACCACCTACGGCCTCGAACAACGCCTTGGCGATCATCAGGCAGACGCCGGATACCGCCGAGTAGTTCTTCTCCACCCAGAGGCTGTTCATGTAGCCCGGAGCATCCTTGGCCTCTCCGGCGAAGGCTGCGCCCAACTGGCCATTGAGGCCGAGGATCAGGCCCGCCTGGGTGGTCATGCCGCGCTCATTCACCAGCCTCGCGCCGACAATCCCGATCTCCGGACGCTGTACCTGGTTGAGCAGGCTGTCGATCCAGTTGGCATTGACCACTTCGGCATCGGCCGAAAGCAGCAACAGGTACTCCCCCTTGGCTTCAGCGCAGGCTGCATTGTGCAGTGCCGAAGTGCTCACCCGCTGGCCGCTGCGCAACACCCGGATCCGCTCCCCCTGGCGTTCCAGGCTGGCCAGCCAGCTATCGAGTTCGGCGTTCTGGCTGTGGTTCTCGGCAATCAGCACCTCGTAACGCTGGTAGCGGGTACGTTGCAGCACACTCACCAGACAGCGTTGCAGCTCGGCGAAGTTGTCCTGGCTCGGCAGAATGATCGAAACCAGCGGCCGCTCGGCATGTTGATAGTCGATCTGGTAGGTCCCTGGCTGGGCAGAACTGACCTGAGCCCGATACCCACGATTGGCCAGGTGACGGCTCAGTACCTGGCGCTCCTCGGCATTTTCCCCGGCTGGCGCAGCCTGGCAGATCAGCAGCGGCTCGGCGAGATGAGCCAGGCCGGCCAGACCACCGTCCTCGATCAGGCGCAGAACCAGATCCAGCTCGACGGCCCGAGCAAACTCGCGATTGAACCCACCTGCCTGCACCAGCACTTCACGGTGCAGCAGCCAATGGCGCGCCATCAGATTGGGGGCGCTTTGCAGCAGGTCCAGATTGACTCCGGGACGGAACACGTGACGCAAGGTGCCATCGGCTTGCCGCTGCACCTCATCCATCGCCACGGCCCTGATGCCTTCGGCGCCCAGCAACTCCAGGCTTGCCCGCAGCAGCCCGCTTGCGGTGAGCTGGTCACCCGCCTCCATCAGGAGTACCCAGTGCGCTGTGGACTGCGCCACCAGCTGATTCAGGCGCTCGATATAGTTGCCCTGGCTGACCTTGACGAAGTGCACAGTGTCCTGTGCCGTGGTCATCGCCGGCAGATCGCCGGTGGTCAGCACCACCAGCTTGAATGCCTTGCAGTGGTTGGCCATCAGGGAATCGAAAGTGGCTTGCAACTTGATCATGTCGGCGTCGAGGTCGAGCAGCAGAATCTGAAACTGCGGCCCACCGGCGCGCCTTCCCAGCAGATGGGCGATCGACTTGAACTGACCCGGTTTCGGGCCACGGCCTTCCAGCCAGCTGAACAACTGCCCGGACTGGGTATTGGCAAACAACGCGCTGCTATCGGTGGCCGGCAGCGCCTTGAGGCGGGCTGCCCACTCCTGCAGTTCGCGGAACACCTCCACTTCGTCGGTATCGCGCATCGACTCGGCAAGGCGCTTGACCACGGTGAAGTTGAACAGGTTCAGCGCCATGGCTTCCCACAGCCGGCTGCGAAGGGTTCGCGCCGTGTCATTCGAGTGCACCCGCAGCAATTCCTCCTGCTTGAGCAGCACCCCTTCCAGCTCATTGAGCTGCAGGCGCCCCGCAGGCATCGCATGCACAAGAAACTCGATCTGCGTCAACAGATCGAACATCGGCTGGTTGTAGAACGGCATTTCGACAAACTGCTCCGAGCCGAAAGCACGCACCGGGTCCTTGCCGACCTCGCTCCAGGTGGAGCGAAAGATCATCACACCCTTGAGCGAACGGCCACTTTCAAGGCACTCGGCCAAGGCGGCAAAGCTGTCCAGCGCCAGCTGCTTCATCTGCTGCGCATCCGGGCCTTCGCAGTTGTGCGGCAGGGTCGCAAGAAACTCGGCAAATTGCTGATGCTGGGCCAACGAGCCGGCATCCTTGCTGCTCAGCAACGCCTGAATGCGGGCGGTGCGCTCCAGGGCCTCCCTATTGGCCTCACGAACAATGAACGGAACCGGCAGGATCCGCGCCTTGGCAGTGGCCAACAGGAAGAAGGCGTAACCGATATCCAGCCACTCGGTGCTCACCGCAGGTGGCAACTGGCTGTACCACTGGCGCAGCACATCGGTGCGGGTCACGGCATTGAAGGGGCTCAGGTAATGCCCCATGAAACTCATGATCCGCTCACGCCCGTTCGCGGCGGCGAAGTCTTCGGGCCCCTTGCGATCGCGCAGGTAATAGCTGGTTTCCAGGACCCGCGCCGAATACATCAGGCCATAGCCATGGCAGACCGCGTAATCGGGGTGGGCATCAAGGAAAGCTAGCGCGGCGCTAATCCCATCGGCGATCAAAAAGTCGGTGTCGCTGGCAATCGCCAGGTAGGGCGTGTCGACCAGGCCCACACCGTAAGTCAGCTTGCCCTGCTGGTCCTGCCGGGAAAACTGTGGCACGTGGCGGTAATCCACCTTCGGGAATTGGCGAGCCAGAGACTCGTCCGCCTTTTCCGAGGAATCCAGAACCAGGATGGAACAGGCAAAGCTGCTGTAGTAGCGCAGCGCTCGCTGTGCCAGCGCCTTGGCCTCGTGGGTCAATAGCACCAGAGTGAAACGCTCACTCATTGGGGCTGCATCCTCGTTTGCTTTTGTTTGAACCCACATCTGTCCATTCCCTCATCCGGCTGATCGCCTGGAACCTCAAATCATTAATGTTGTACGAACCCGACCCGGCATGTCCCTCTCGGCTCATCCATCCCGCGAGCGCAACTGCGCCCCTGGATGCGCCAAAGAATTGGCTTGAGAACTGCTCAACACCTGGCCAACGCTACGCCTGACTCCAGGCACCGGCCACAACAGGCGAGCCGGAAGCTACCCGCACGCGTGCGCTACACCCATGAGCGCCGGAAGACACACCCGATCATCGACAGCGTTCGTTTTATGACAATTGCCAGCAAGGCTGCAGGAAACGCGCCAGTTCCATCGGTGCGTAGAGCGCAGCCCCCGCCACTGCGAGAGGCCACGCAAGAAACAAAAAAGCCACGCTTGGCAGGCGTGGCTTTTTTTGCAGCGGTTTCTTCAGTCTGCCAACCAGCCCCACATCCAGTGCTGCAGGTTGTCGGGGCCCAGCATGAAGTCGCGCCGCACCGCCTCGCGCAATTCATCTCCCATGCGGTAGCTGGCAACAGGGTCGCTGAGGTGCATGCGGATCGCCTGCAGCCACTCTTCGGTCGTGTTGCTGCGAACCCTGGTGCAAGGCAGGAAGCCACGATAGGCCTCAGTGTCGGTGCAAATGACCGGGTAGCCGCAGGCTCCGTACTCCAGCAACCGCAAGTTGCTCTTGCAGTCATTGAAAATATGGAACTCCAGAGGTGCCAGAGCCAGGTCGAGGTTCAGGCTGGCGAGCTTGAGGGGGTAAGCCTGCAAGCCGATCGCCGGATGGAACTCGTGCACATAAGGGCGCAAGGCGTCGGGGCACATGCCGAAGAACACCCATTCCACCTCAGAGGCCAGTTCACGCACGACATCGGCAATGACCTCCAGGTCCCCGGTGTGACTGGTGCCCCCACCCCAGCCAACCCGCGGCTTGCTGGAAGTACCGCGACGGCTGCTCAGCCCCGCCCAGGGCTCAGGGGCGAGCATATTGGGTACTACCCTGATATCGCTGTGCATGTCCGACAGGACATCCGCCAGCGGCTGAGTGGTGACCACCAGCCGATCGCACAGGGCAATGCCGTCGCGCAGCATCTGCTCGATGTTCGCCGGCTTGTTGCGAGCATGGCTGTTTTTCTTTGGCGCGCTGACCACGTAATCATCGAGTTCGAAGACCCGCAACGCACTGGAGTACTTCTTCATTCGCAGAATGTCGCTGGCCGCGCCGTCGCTGTAGCGCCCCTGGAGCACGATGGTATCGGGCGACAAACGCTCGATTTCCACGGTGGTCGGAGATTCGTATGCCACCCGAGCGATGACCCTGCCTGCAGCTTCCAGCTCGCGCAGTGGCCCGGTGACCCGGTAATGCCCGACCGCGCTGCTGTTGACCGGCAAGCCGAGCACCAGCGGCAAGGCTCGTGAGCAGAACGGGTTCCAGTTGTTGCGCAGGCTGGGTTCCAGGCTGAAACTGGAGAACCCCAGGCTCAGGGCCGGATTGTAGGCTGGATCGCGAGCGATCTTCGGCAGCCACTGACGGTAGAAGCGCTCCTGTTCAGCCTCCTGCATCTGCTGCTGCTCAGGCGCCTGCGGTGGCGCCAACGCCGGGGCCAGCATCAGGGTGGCGTGGGGGTCCAGACCACCAGGTAGCCATCGCGATCGACGCGCAGGCACAGGTCGGCTTCACCCAGGTCAGCGCCGAAACTCTGTTCATCCAGCCCGCCCAGACTGTCGAACACGTCCTTGCGGATCATCAGGCAGTCGCGGCTGACCGCACTCCAGTTCTGCACCACCTGCAGACGCTGCATATAACCACGGGCACCCAGTGCTTCGCCGATGAACGGCGAGCCCACGGGCCCAGACATGCCCAGTACCTGCCCGGCATGCAGGATGGAGCCATCGGTAGCAAGGATGCGCGCCCCCACGACAGCCACCTCCGGACGCTGGGCCTGGTTGAGCAACTCGTCCAGCCAGTCGCTGGTGCAGATCCGTGTGTCGTGGCTGAGCAACAGCAGGTAGTCGCCGCGAGCCTGGGCCGCAATGCTGTTGGTCAAGGCCGCCTGGTTGGCGGGGCCGGCATAAGGCAAGACCCGCAGCATGTTGCCCCCCAACTGCCCCATGGCCGCCAGCCAGTCAGCCATGTCCGGGTCGCGACTGCCGGCAGCCACCAGCAGGATCTCGTAATGGTTGTAGGCGGTCTGCTCGATCAGGCCTTCGACGCAACGCTGCAAGGCCGGCAGCGAATCCCCGCAGGTGATGATGATCGACACCAGCGGCCGCGCACCGTGCTGATAGTCGATGCGATTGAGCAAAGGCAAATCATCATGGCGGATCCGGTACTGCACGCCGATGCGCTGCAAGTGCGCAGCGACCAGCCCCTCACTGGCTTCGATGACCTGGGGCCGGGACAGCCACTTTGCGAACGGGAACTCGGACTCGATCTGGATATCGGCAATATGCTCGATGGTTTGCGGGCCCACATTTTCCACCAGCCGCCACAACAGATCCTGGGGCGCCAGCTCGCCACGTGCGCAATCGAAGCCTCCCTCGCTCAGGAAACGCTCGCGGGAAAAGGCCAGCGAGCGCCCGACATAAGGGTAGGCACGCATCAAATCGAGGTTGAAGTCGGGCTTGAACACCGGTTCGGTTGACTGACCATCAAGCAATGCGCCTTCGTCACTGTAGGCGCAGAGCATGGCCGGGGTGTTGGCGATCCGCTCGGCCAGCACCAGCAATGCCGTGTCACGCAGTTGGTCACCCGACTGCAACAGATAGAACCAGTCACAGGTATCCAGGCGAGGGATCAGTTCGTTGAGTTGCCCGGCCCAGTCGGCCCGCAAGGGTTGACGCAGCACAGCCTCCCCGGCTGTACCGGCAGCGGTGGACAACACCACGATCGTTTCGGCTGGGTACAACTGGCCGGCCAGGCTGCCCAGGGTCCGCTCGAGAGCGGCGCCATCACCTGCCAGGTCCATGACGATCGGCACGATCCGCACCCGCCGCGGCCAGCTTTCGATGCGCTGCGGCAGCAACCGCTGTTCCGCCGCCGACAGGCAACGTGCCGCCAGCCATTGCTGGTAGAACTCCTCGTAGCTTTGACTCTCGCCCCCTACCCGACCGTTGACCACGGCGCTGCGATTGCCCAGCACATGGAGCACCCCCAGCTCACGCCATGGCCGTGGCTGCTCGGCGGCTCGCGCCAGTTCAACGTAACGCACCCAGCCCGCAGCGGGCGCCGACTCGCCAGAACGCTCGGAGAGCATCCGCAATAGCCATTCCCATTCGGTGGCAACGGCCTTGAGCACTTGCGGCGTGCGGCTGAAACGCCCCTGATACAGGCGCTCGCAACTCAACACGGTGGACAGGGCCGCCAGATTGCCGCGGCGCATCAGGCAGATGAACAGCGCCAGGTCCAGCAAGGCGACAAAACCGGCGCCCTTGTGGATCAGGGCTGGCAGTACCTCCAGCACGTCGGCTCGACGCATCAGTGCCGCACTGAAGTTGCCGAGGAAGTTTTTCCGCGTGCCCTCGAAGATCGCCAGCATGTCATCGCCTTTGAGCAGCACGTCGAGCGGCGCAAAGCGGCAGTTTTCAATCCGCGGCGGAAGAATGGAGTTGCCTTCGTCGTTGAATACCCGTAGTGCGAACACCAGATTGACCTCAGGGTGCTCGATCAGCACTTGCGCCTGCAGGGCGATGCTCGGCGCAAACAGCCGGTCATCGTCGCAAAGCACCTTGATCAGCTCGCCCCGGGCCTCTTTCACGCAGCGCAACAGGTTTTTCTGCAACCCCAAAGGTTGCGGGTTGCGCACGTAACGCACCGGGTGCGCGGGTTCGCTCAGCCCTTGTACAACCTGCTGGATTTCATCGCCGGGACTGTCGTCGCAAACAACGATCTCCAGTGGCTGATAGGTCTGCGCCAAGGCACTTTCCAGAGCCTGGCTGAAGAAGCGTGGGTTGAAGGCGGGAATGACGATGCTGACTAGAGGGGCTTGGCTCACGGCGGGAAACTCTCGAGCGGCGAGCCCTGGCCAGTGATGCCAGGGCTGCAAGACCGCTTAAAAAAGACGGCTGGCTGCTCGAAGATCGCGGCGTCCGGGCGCCAGCCCGAACGCCACGCACTCAGACCTTGTTGAACAGACCCAGTTGGGCAATCTTGCTGAAGGCCAGCTGCGAGGCTTGCAGCATGGTCTGTTGCAGGGTCAGGCGGGTCATCACTTCGGCCGGATCGGAGTCGCTGATGGCCGAGCGGGTCTTGGTGTTGGCAGCTGCCAGGCTTTCGTTGATTTCGGTCTGGGTGTCCAGGGCCGAACCACGACCACCCACCGAACTGATACCGATGGACAGCTGGTCGATGCCACTGGCCAGGTTGGCCATCCCCGAGGCGAGGTCGGCCAGTTGCTTCTGGGTCGCCAGGGTGTTACCGGCGGTTGGCGTGTTCAAGGCGTTTTTCAGCTGGCTCACGGTATCCAGTATGTTCTGGGTCTCGTGGGTGTTGACCGACACACTGAACTGATCGTTGGCCGCCGGAGAAGGCGCGCCGGTCAGGGTGAAGCTCACGCCCGCCGCGGTGGCGACGTTGCCCGGCCCGACCACGCCCGAGGACACCGGCTTGCTATCAGCGGTCAGTGGCGCAGCGTACAGATCGAAATTGGTAGCGCTGGTGAACTTGAGGATCGCCGAACCACTGGGGAAGGTGGAGTTGTAGGCCACCGGATCGGTAATGCTGGTGTTCGAGACCTGAGTCATGCTCGGGTTGCCCGGAGAGCGCGCCACATTGAAGGTGTCCGGCTTGGAGCCCAGGGTGAAGGTATGCCCCGGCAGCACGGCGTTGGCGTCGTCACCGGACTTGAGGTTGACGTTCAGGCTCAGGTCGACCCCACGGAAGCTCACGGTCTGGTTCGGCGCAGTGCCGAAAACACCGCCTTTGCTGGCCTCGGCCGTCACATCGTTGCCACTGCCGTCGACGATCTTCAGCTGGGTGCCGGACACGAAGGACACGGTGTAAGGCTCGCCGCTGCGGAATTGGCTGTTGTAGGCACCGTTGTTGGCCACCTGGCCGTTGGACAGGGAAATCCGCCCGTCATCCACGGCTGGCGCGGTCATGGTGACCTGGCTGCGGCTGGTGTTCAGTGCCTGCTGGAACACGTCCCAACCGGTGCTGTTGGCGGCCATCATCATGGTGTCGCCGACCGGCAGTTGCAGGCTGCTCTGGTCACCGTTGTAGCTGTAGGTGCCATCGGAGTTGCGGCTGAACGGCGGAACGTCATCCTTGGAGCCACCGAAGATGTACTTGCCGTTTTCGTCCTGGGAGTTCATCAGGCTCAGCAACTGCTCTTCGATCTGCCCCAGTTCCGAAGCATTGGCCTGGCGGTCGGCGTCGGTGTAACCGGCGTTGCCGGCACCGGAGGCCAGTTCCTTGGCGCGGGCCAGCACGTTGTTGATGCTGGTCATCACCGATTCGGTCTGGCCCAGGGAGGCCTTGATCGAGTTGGTGTTGGTCTTGTACTGGTCCAGCAACGAAGCCTGTTGGCCCAGCTGCAGCAGGCGCGCGGCACCTACCGGATCGTCGGCAGCGGTCTTGACGCGAACCAGGCTGCTGGCCTCTTCGCTGCTCTGGACCACTTTGGAAAAGTTCTTCTGGTAGTTGGTAGCCGAGGACTCGTAAAACTGGGAGGTGGAAATGCGCATGGGCTACGACTCCTTAAAGGCTGTTGATCAGCGTGCTGAAGGTTTCCTGCGCAGCCTTGATGATCTGCGACGACGCTGTGTAGTACTGCTGGAACTTGACCAGGTTGCCGGTCTCATCATCCAGGTTGACCCCGGACAGCGAGTCCCGGGCGCCCTTGGCGTTAGCCAGGATGGTGCCGGTAGCGGCGCTGTCGAGGCTGCCCTGACTGGCCTTGGCGCCGACGTTCTCGATCAGCTTGCCGTAGGCATCCACCAGGGTGATGCCTTTGCTGGCAGAACCTGTATCGACTGTCTGCTTGCTCTGCAAACCGGCCAGCGCCAGGCCGTTGCGGTTGTCCGAAGAGCCGGCGCCGTTCACCGAGATGTTCATGCTGTCGCCGGCAGCGGGAGCGCCGGCCACGGTCATCTGCACGCCGAACGTCTTGGTCACCGGTGGCGTGCCGCCGTCGGTGATCGGCGCACCGCTGGCATCCAGCATGTTGATCTGCAGGTTGAGGGTGTTGGTCTGCCCGGGAACGATGGAGCCGCTGCCCATCTTGTTGCCCTTGGCATCGAAATAGTCGTAGCTCTGGCTGCCGCCTGCCGGCGCATTGAACACCACTTTGACCGGGCCCGAATTCTTGATTGCGGTCTGCATCTCAAGCTTGGCTGCGGCGTCGTAGTTGTCGATCGGCACACTCAAGGAAGGCTGCGCGGAAATGCTCAGGGAGCTCTTGAGCCCGGCAGCCAGCTCGGCCTTCAGCGGAGCCGCGAGGGCCAGGCGCTTGGGGTCGGTCATTTCGGTCTGGATGGTGGTAGCGGCATTGCGGGTCGGGGTGATCTTGAAGCTGTCACCGGCACCGACCGTACCATTGAGTTTCAGCGAGAAGCCATCGATCACCGGTGCCGGGCTGGTGGTGGTGCTGAAGCTGCCCATGTCGGTGCCATCGGAGCGCTTGACGCTGTAGTCGGTGGCACTGCTGAAGGTCACGGTGTAGTCGCTGGTGCTCAGCTTGCCGGTGTCCTTGATGGTGACATCGAAGTTGCCCGAGCCTGCGCTGTTGGTGGCACTGCCAATGCTGCGCTGGCTGATCATCCGGGCACTGTTGATGTCGTTGAACAGGTTGCCGCCGAAATCACCGTTCTTGTCGATGCCTTGAGCCATCAGGCTGTTCATCTGGTCGGCGACCACGAGGGCTACGCGGCCCAGCTCGTTCATCGCCGGATCCAGCACTTCGCTGCGGTAGCGCAGCAGGCCGCCGATCTCGCCACCGGTGGTGAGGTTGGTGATGTCGATGCTGCTCGAGCCCCGGTTCAACTGCAGCGCGGAGCGGCTCGGGTCGTTCTTGCCCTGCACCACTTCCAGGGTATTGGCCGAGTTACCCATGACCAGCGGCTGGCCGCTGCCCAGGTACAGGTCGACGCTGGAGCCACGCTCCGAGACCTGCACGCCGATGAAGGTCGAAAGCTGGCGCACGGTTTCATTACGCGCATCGAGCAGATCGTTGGGCATGCCGTTGCCGTTGGTCGACAGCTCGGAAATCTTCTGGTTGAGCTGGGCCACGGTGTTGGCCAGCTTGTTGACCTGGTCCGCCATGTTCGCCAGGTTGCCGTTGATATTGGTGTTCTGCTGGTTGAGCTGGCTGGATACCGAGTTGAAACGGTTGCTCAGGGCCTGGGTGTCGCTGAGCAGCAACTGCCGGGAAGCCTCGTCGGTAGGCTTGGCGTTGAGGTTCTGCACCGAGGCGAAGAACTTGGTCAGGGCGCCGGTCATGCCGGTGCCGCTGTCCGACAGCAATTGGTCGATCGGACTGATCTGCCCCTGGAACGCCGCGGCATCGCTGTTGAGCGAGGTGGCGGTGCGCAACTGGGCATCGAGGAAGCTGTTATAGACCCGGCGCACGTCCGCCAGGGTGGTGCCGGTGCCGATGAAGACGTTGCCATTCTGGCTGGAGGCCTTGGTGCCCTGCACGGTCTGCTGACGCGAGTACCCGGCGGTGTCGGCGTTGGCAATGTTGTTACCCGTGGTCATCAACGACGTTTGGCTGGCGGCCAGCCCCGACATCCCGATATTGAGCAAACTCATGATTCAGACCTTATAAATTCGTGGAAACGCCAGCCGCAGCGTAGTTCTGGTAATTCTTCATCTGCTTGGCTATCTGCGAAATCTTGCTTGCGTAATCCGGGTCCGTTGCATACCCGGCTTTTTGCAACTCGCGAACAAACTGTTCTGGTTTATCGGCCACCTTCAGCACTTCTTGATAGCGATTGTTGCTCTGCAACAAGGTCACCAGATCGTGGAAGCTGTCCTGATAGGAATCGTAGGAACGGAACGCCGCCGTCTCCTTGACCATCTGCCCGTTGCGGAACTCGCTGGTGATCGCCCGGGCCTGTGCACCCTGCCAACTGCTGCCGGCCTTGATGCCGAACAGGTTGTGGCTGCTGCTGCCATCCTGCTGGCGCATCACCGATTTGCCCCAGCCGGTTTCCAGGGCGGCCTGGGCCACCAGGTAGCGCGGATCGATCCCGATACGCTGGGCCGCCTGCTGCGCCATCGGCAGCATGGTGGCGACGAAGTCGTCGGCGGAACTGAAGGCACGCTTGGCCGGTGCCAGCGGCGGCTGGGCCATGGCCCGGCCATAGACCCGCATCTTGCCCTGGGACGCGGCGTAGCCCTGATTGACCCGCCACTCGCCCCGCAGCACGGCATCGGCGGCCGGGCTGTTGCGGGTCGGCGCGGCGTTCTGTGCGCCGCCCTCGACGGCACCGGCCGACGGCACGATGCCGGTCAACAGGCGATCGGTGAGCTTGCTGGGCAGGGACAGACGACGCTGGTTGAGCAGCACCATGTCGTTATGCGCCACGCTCGTGCGCAAAGGATCGTGGGCCCGCGAAGCCCACATCGGGCGCTGGCCGTTGACCCGGCTCAACGGACCATCCTGGGCCGTGGTACCGGCAGCGATCGGCGTCGGAGTCGCCACCGGCGCCGCGGCCGGCAAAGTCGTGGTGGCCGCATTCGGATGAGCCGGCTTGTTCTTCATCATCTGGCGCATCAGCACATTGGCCAGGCCGATACCGCCACCCTCGCGAGACAGGGACACCGCCAACTGCTGGTCATACATGTCCTGGTACTGCTTGGCGGCCGGGGTATTGAGCGGGTTGTCCTGGCCTATGACGTCAGTGGCCTTGCGCATGGACTTGAGCATTTCATTGAGAAACAGCGACTCGAACTCCTGCGCCACTTTGCGCACGTTGGCTTCGCTGTCCTTGTCGCCGACCTTCAGTTGCTGCAGGCGGTTGAGGTCGGAGTAAGACCCGGAATCGCCGCTGCCAATCAGTCCGCTCTTACGAATATCCATGGCGCTCACCTCAAATCACGATCAGGTCGGCCTGCAAGGCGCCGGCCTGTTTCAAGGCTTCAAGGATGGCCATCAAGTCGCCTGGCGCCGCGCCCACCTGGTTCACCGCCCGGACGATCTCATCCAGAGTGGTGCCCGGGCCGAACTTGAACATCGGCTTGGCTTCCTGCTGAGCATTGACCCGCGAGCGGGGCACCACCGCGGTCTGGCCATTGGACAGAGGGCCGGGCTGGCTGACGATCGGGTCTTCGGTAATGGTCACGGTCAGGCTGCCGTGGGTCACCGCCGCCGGCGAGACCTTGACGTTCTGGCCAATGACGATGGTGCCGGTACGGGAGTTGATGATGACCTTGGCCACCGCCTGCCCCGGATCGATCTCCAGGTTCTCCAGGATCGACAGGTAGTCCACACGCTGACTTGGGTCCAGGGGCGCGGTCACCCGGATCGAGCCACCGTCGATGGCTTGGGCCACGCCTGGGCCGAGCATGTCGTTGATCTTGTCGACGATGCGCTTGGCGGTGGTGAAATCCGAACGGTTGAGGTTCAGGGTCAGGCTGTTGCCCTGGTTGAAACCACTGGGCACGGCACGCTCGACCGAGGCGCCACCAGGAATCCGCCCGGCCGACGGTACGTTGACGGTGATCTTCGAACCGTCGCGTCCTTCGGCATCGAAACCACCCACCACCAGGTTGCCCTGGGCGATGGCGTAGACGTTGCCGTCGATGCCCTTGAGCGGCGTCAGCAGCAAGGTGCCGCCGCGCAGGCTCTTGGAGTTACCAATGGAGGACACGGTGATATCCACCTGCTGGCCCGGCTTGGCGAACGCCGGCAGATCGGCACTCACCGACACCGCCGCGACGTTCTTCAACTGCACGTTGCCGGAGCCGGCCGGCACCTTGATGCCGAACTGCGACAGCATGTTGTTGAAGGTCTGCAAGGTGAAAGGCGTCTGGGTAGTCTGGTCGCCGGTACCGTTAAGCCCGACCACCAGGCCATAGCCGATCAATTGGTTGGAACGCACGCCGGAAATGCTGGCGATGTCCTTCAACCGCTCGGCCTGGACGCCAAGGGAAGTGGACAGCAACAACGCCGCCGCCATCAGGTGCTTGAAATTGAGCATGAGTCTTTTCATCACCTAGAAAGGGAACAGCGGGCTGAGGAAGAAACGGTCGAACCAGCCAGGCTGGTTGGCATCGGCAAACGAGCCGGTGCCCGAATAGGTAATGCGTGCATCCGCGACCCGGGTCGAGGACACGGTGTTGTCGGTGGCGATGTCGTCCGCCCGTACCAGGCCTGCAATCCGCACCAGCTCATCGCCGGTGTTGAGGGTCATCCACTTCTCGCCACGCACCGCGATGATGCCGTTGGGCAGTACGTCGGCCACGGTCACGGTGATCGAACCGGTCAGGCTATTGCTCTGGGCCGCCTTGCTGTCGCCCTTGGTGGCGCGATTGCCGCTGTAGCCGGCATTCAGGGTCAGGTCGCCGTCGCCCAGCGGGTTGTTGGTGTTGGGCACGGCACCGAACAGCGAGGTCAGGCCAATGCTGTTGGAACTGGTCTTGGTCAGCGCCGAGTTGGCACCCTTGCTGGCGTTGGTCCGCTCGTTCAGGGTGATGGTGATGATGTCACCGACCCGGAACGCCTTGCGGTCGCTGTACAGGTTCTGCTCGAAGCCGGCCTGGTAGATCGAACCGTTGTTGGACGCGGAAGGCAGCGGCGTACGCGGCAGCACCGGCGCGTAGTAAGGGTCATTGGGCTTGGGCGGCGGGGCGACACAGCCCGCGAGCACGGCACTCCCACTCAGCGCTAGAACACAAATAAACCGATTCATGACCCTTCCTCACGATGTTGCCGGTGCACCACTTCAGACCCGTGGCGACCTCAAGACTTGATTACAGCTTCTGCGTAATGAACGAGAGCATCTGGTCCGCGGTGGAGATCACCTTGGAGTTCATCTCGTAAGCGCGCTGAGTGGTGATCATGTTGACCATCTCCTCAACGGTGCTGACGTTGGAGGCTTCCAGGGTGTTCTGCAGCGTGGTGCCGAAACCGTTGAGGCCCGGGGTACCGATCTGCGGCGCGCCACTGGCGGCGGTTTCCAGGAACAGGTTGTTGCCCTGGGCCTGCAGGCCCGCCGGGTTGATGAAGTCGGCGGTTTGCAGGTTGCCGATCACCTGGGACGCCGGGTTGCCGGCAATGGTGATGGACACGGTGCCGTCCTGGCCTACGGTGAAGGTCTGCGCATCGTTGGGCACGACAACCGCAGGCTCCAGGGCAAAACCGCTGGCGGTGACGATCTGGCCGTCGGAGTTCAGGTGGAAAGTACCGTCACGGGTGTAGGCCGTGGTGCCATCGGGCTGCAGGATCTGGAAGAAACCGCGTCCGTTGATGGCCAGGTCCAGAGGTTGCTCGGTGGTCTGCAGGCTGCCGGCGGTGAAGTTCTTCTGGGTGCCGACAATGCGCACACCGGTACCGACCTGCAGGCCGGTTGGCAGCTCGCTGTCCTGGGTGGACTGGGCCCCCGGCTGACGCTTGATCTGGTACAGCAGGTCCTGGAACTCGGCGCGATCACGTTTGAAGCCCGTGGTCGAGACGTTCGCCAGGTTGTTGGAAATGACGGTCAGGTTGGTGTCCTGGGCGGACAGACCGGTTTTGGCAACCCATAGAGCCGGAAGCATTGATTTCTCCTCTCGCGCCTGTTTTACGGCGCTAGATACTGGTAATTAGCTGATCTGCAAGACCCGAGCCATGGCCTGGTCGTCTTCTTTGGCGCTGTTCATCATCTTCACGTGCAATTCGAACTGCCGGGACAGGGCCAGCACCGCGGTCATCTCTTCAACAGCGTTGACGTTGCTCGACTCCAGGAAGCCCGAGACCACCTGGACATTGGCATCGGCGGGTGCCGGCTGGCCGTCCTTGGTCTTGATCGAGCCGTCCAGGCCTTTGGTGAGGTTCTTGATGTCCGGGTTGACCAGCTTGATGCGGTCGACCTCGGCCATGACTCGCGGGCCCTCGCCCATGGCACGGATACTGATGGTGCCGTCCTGGCCAACTTCGATCTTCTGCTCGGGTGGCACGGCGATCGGGCCGCCATTGCCCATCACCGGCATGCCGTTGCCGGCGCGCAGCACACCCAGGGCGTCGACATTCAAACTGCCGGTACGCACATAGCTTTCGCTGCCGTCGGGGCTCTGCACGGCGATCCAGCCGTTGCCGCTGACGGCCACGTCCAGGTCACGACCGGTCTCCACCATCGAGCCGGCACTGAAATCCGTTGCCGGGCGCTCGCTCATGGCAAAGGCGCGCGCCGGAAAGCTGTCACCAAATACCGGCATCGCACGGGCCTGCTCCAGGTCGCGCTGAAAACCATTGGTAGAGATGTTCGCCAGATTGTTGGCATGAGCCTTTTGCGCCAGTGCATTCTGGCTGGCGCCGGTCATTGCCACATAAAGGTACTTGTCCACAGTCTTTCCTCTGTCTGCCGGACGTTTGCCGCCCACCGCTGTACTGCGAAGCCATAAGCAATAAGCGCACCAACTTTTTCACGCAGTGGTGATCCCCAGGCGGGGCAAGGCTTTGCCTGATTACAGAGGAAAAAACAGCGCTGGCAGAAGACGGAAAAACGGCGGTCTTATGCCGCTACCGGCAAGTAACGGCCCGGATACAAGCCTAGGGATTGTCGCCGGCATTCCTGCCGACCTCGTATTCGCGCAGTTTGTTGGCGATGGTGGTGTGGGAAACCCCCAGCCGCTTGCCCAGCTGACGGCTACTGGGGTGCTCGGCGTACAGACTCTCGAGCACGGCCTTTTCAAAGCGCCCGACAATCTGTTCCAGGCCACCCTCCAGGGAGAAATCGCCAAGCGGCTGGCGCGCACCATAGTCCGGCAGCCGGATGTGCTCGGTCTTGACCGTACCGCCATCGCACAGGGAAACCGCCTGAAACAGCACGTTCTCCAGTTGCCGCACATTGCCCGGCCAGTGGTAGTGACTGAGGCGTTCCATGGCCGCCGGCGCCAGACGCGGCAACGGGCAACCGATCTGCCGGCTGGCCTGGTCGAGAAAGTGCTCCACCAGGGGGGTCAGGCCGTCGAGGCATTCGCGCAATGGCGGAATGTGCAGGGACAGCACATTCAACCGGTGATAGAGGTCCTGACGGAACTCGCCCCTGGCGCACAACTCGGAAAGATCCACCTGGGTCGCGCAGATCACCCGCACATCCAGGTACACCTCTTCATCGCTGCCGACCCGGCGGAAGCAGCCATCCTGCAGGAAGCGCAGCAGCTTGACCTGCAAGCGCGGGCTCATCTCCCCTACCCCGTCGAGAAACAGGGTGCCACCGGCGGTCAGCTCCAGCAGCCCCAGCTTGCCCTCTGCCCGAGCCCCCTCGAAGGCGCCGGGGCCGTAGCCGAACAGCTCGGTCTCGGCCATGGACTCCGGCAACCCGGCGCAGTTCAGGGCCATCAGCGGCGACTGCCCGCGCGGGCTGGCCAGGTGACAGGCACGGGCCAGCAGCTCCTTGCCGGTCCCGGTCTCGCCCTCGATCAAAAGCGGCGCATCCAGCGGCGCCATGCGCCGAGCCTCACGCACCACCGCCGCCATGACCTTCGAACTCTGGAAGATGCTGTCGAAGCCCCGCAGCTCCTGCTTGCGCACGTTGTAGATGCGCTCGCCAACGCGATCCGCCCGGTGCAAGGTCAATACCGCGCCGGCCATGGCTTCGCTGTCGTCATGTTCCGATTGCAGCGGCGCGATGTCCGCCAGGAACACATCGCCCCTGACCTTGACTCGCAACCCGTTGATCCGCGACTGGTTGGCCCGCACCAGTTCCGGCAGGTCGAAGTCTTCGGCGTAGCGCGACAGGGGAATGCCCGGCACCTCGTCCACCCGCACCCCGAGCAACTGCGCTGCGGCCCGGTTCGCCGCCACGATGGAGCCGCCCATGTCGATGGACAGCACCGGGAACTCCAGAGCCCCCAACAGCGCATTGAGCTCCATGTGCCGGCGCTCGCTGGGCATCAACCCGACTCGCTTGACGCCAAACACCCCGGCGATGGACTCGAACTTGGGGCGCAGCGCCTGGAATTGCAGGTTGATCAGGTTCGGGCAGTGCAGATAGATGGCATTGCCATGCTCGCCCCCCACCTCGCCACGGGCCACGTTGATCCCGTATTCCACCAGCAGGTTGAGAATGTCGCGCAGGATGCCGATGCGATTCTGGCAGTGAACTTTGATACGCATAGAAGGAAGGCCCTGGGACTGACAGTGAAAGGCATAAGCGCCGAAAACCGACGCTTATGGCATCGGGCTTTACAAACTTTCTGCAGGATGGCGCAGATAGTCGTCAAGATTATGTGACAGCAAACCGCTTTTTCAAACCTGAAAACCCACCACAGGGTGGAGACTCCGCCAGATTCGTAACGTTTACTTTACAAATTGATGCGCAACAGCCCTCCAACCGCACCGGCCACCTGCTGCAAAGCGTCGCACCCTCGGGTATCACTGGGGTCACACATAACAAGAACGCATCCCCTGGCAGGAGAGCAGCATGAAGCAGACGCAGTACGTGGCCCGCGAGCCCGACGCGCAAGGTTTTATCGACTATCCACCCGAAGAGCACGCGGTGTGGAACACCCTGATCACACGCCAGTTGAAAGTGATCGAGGGTCGTGCGTGCCAGGAATACCTGGACGGCATCGACAAGCTCGGCTTGCCCCACGACCGTATTCCGCAACTGGGCGAAATCAACAAGGTCCTGGGTGAAACCACCGGCTGGCAAGTGGCCCGGGTACCAGCGCTGATCCCCTTCCAGACTTTCTTCGAACTGCTGGCCAGCAAGCGCTTTCCCGTGGCGACCTTCATTCGCACCCGCGAAGAACTCGACTACCTGCAAGAGCCGGACATCTTCCACGAGATCTTTGGCCACTGCCCGCTGCTGACCAACCCCTGGTTCGCCGAATTCACCCACACCTACGGCAAGCTCGGCCTACAAGCCACCAAGGAAGAGCGGGTGTACCTTGCGCGCCTGTACTGGATGACCATCGAGTTCGGCCTGGTGGACACCCCGGCCGGGCGGCGCATCTATGGCGGCGGCATCCTGTCCTCGCCCAAGGAGACCGTGTACAGCTTGTCCGAAGAGCCGGAACACCAGGCCTTCGACCCGCTGGAAGCCATGCGCACGCCGTATCGCATCGACATCCTGCAGCCGATCTATTTCACCCTGCCCAACCTCAAGCGCCTGTTCGACCTGGCCCACGAAGACATCATGGCCCTGGTCCACCAAGGCATGCAGCTGGGCCTGCACGCCCCCAAGTTTCCGCCAAAACCCAAGGCGGCCTGAGCGGCCCGCACTCGCGAGCCGCTGCGAAAGATAGTAACTTCCAACAAGAATTGAATCCTGGGAACCCACCATGACCGCTCTGAACCAAGCCCATTGCGAAGCCTGCCGTGCCGATGCTCCTCAAGTCAGCGACGAAGAACTGCCGGTACTGATCAAGCAGATCCCTGACTGGAACATCGAAGTTCGCGATGGCGTGATGCAGCTGGAAAAAGTCTTCCTGTTCAAGAACTTCAAATTTGCCCTGGCCTTCACCAACGCCATGGGCGAGATCTCCGAGGCCGAAGGCCACCACCCGGGCCTGCTCACCGAGTGGGGCAAGGTCACCGTGACCTGGTGGAGCCACTCGATCAAGGGCCTGCACCGCAACGACTTCATCATGGCAGCCCGCACCGATGAAGTGGCCAAGACCGCAGAAGGACGCAAGTAATGCACTTCGACGCCATCGGCCGGGTTCCCGGCGACCCGATTCTCGGCCTGATGGGGGCCTACGCCAACGATCCCAACCCGCGCAAGTTCGACCTCGGCGTGGGGGTCTACAAGGACTCCCAGGGCCTGACGCCGATCCCGCGCTCGGTGAAGCTGGCCGAACAGCGCCTGGTGGACAGCCAGGACACCAAGATCTACATCGGCGGCCATGGCGACGCGGCCTTCGGCAAGGTGATCAATGAACTGGTACTGGGCAGCGATTCGAAACTGATCGCCACCCAGCGTGCGGGCGCCACGCAAACCCCGGGCGGCACTGGCGCCCTGCGCCTGAGTGCCGACTTCATCGCCCACTGCCTGCCGGGCCGTGGCGTGTGGCTGAGCAACCCGACCTGGCCGATCCACGAGACCATCTTTGCCGCGGCCGGGGTCAAGGTCAGTCACTACCCCTATGTGGGCAGCGACAACCGCCTGGACGTCGAGGCCATGCTGGCGACCCTGAACCAGGTGCCCGAGGGCGACGTGGTGCTGCTGCACGCCTGCTGCCACAACCCCACCGGCTTCGACCTCGGCCACGCCGACTGGCAACGCGTGCTGGACGTGGTACGCAGCCGCAAGCTGCTGCCGCTGATCGACTTCGCCTACCAGGGCTTCGGCGACGGCCTGGAGCAGGATGCCTGGGCAGTGCGGCTGTTCGCCGCCGAACTGCCGGAAGTGCTGATCACCAGCTCCTGCTCGAAGAACTTCGGCCTGTACCGCGACCGGACCGGCGCTTTGATCGTCTGCACCCAGGACGCCGAGAAACTGCTCGATGTGCGCAGCCAACTGGCCCATATCGCCCGTAACCTGTGGTCCACGCCACCGGATCACGGCGCGGCGGTGGTCGCCACCATCCTCGGCGACCCGGAGCTGAAAAGCCTCTGGGCCGACGAAGTGGAAACCATGCGCCTGCGGATCGCGCAACTGCGCGCCGGCCTGCTGGAGGCCTTGCAGCCTTACGGCCTGGCCGAACGTTTCGCGCATATCGGCGTGCAACGGGGAATGTTCTCCTACACCGGCCTGAGCCCTGCCCAGGTCCAGGAACTGCGTGACCACCACAGCGTGTACATGGTCAGCTCCGGCCGCGCCAACGTGGCCGGGATCGACGCCAGCCGCCTGGACTTGCTGGCTGAAGCCATCGCCCGGGTCGTATAGCAACTTGCGCACCGTCACAGGCAGCCCTCTGGCTGCCTGTGACGGCAAGCCGCACCACTCGATGAAATCCCTTTCATCCCAAAAAGCGCGATAAAAATCTTTTTGTCATTTCCAGTGCTGTATCCTGCCCAAGCTTTTTAAAAGCGCGGATCTACCCAGCGATTTAAAAAACAGACTTTGCGAGGAGCAACGACATGCATGAGATCCCGAATCTCCCCTTCCCAAGCCTGCACGAAACTGAGCAGACAACTCCGCCACAAGCCAGTGCCGACAAGCCTGTAGTGCAAGAAGCCGCCGACAGCCGCAAGGCCGACAGCGAAGACTGAAAGCTGTAACCAGACCGTGTGGAAAGCGCTACTCAAGCGCTTTCCACACCGCCTGAAACCCTCCTCCCGAGCCCCGCCGCACCATGACCGAATCCTTCAGCGAAACCCAAGCCAGCGTGCTGATCGGCACTGCCGAACAGATGATCGACGTGTGGAATCGCCTCAGCGATGAAAAACAGGCCGCCCTGCTGGCCCGCTTCGGCACCCAGGAAAATGCCCTGGCCGCCTTGGTCACCACCCGGTTGCTGGGCAACAATGACGCCTGAACCGACTCCGGCCAGGTAAAAACCTGAACAACACGTCGATTTCCCCCACAACCCCTCCCTGCACATCGGTATCATAAGCAGCCTATCTATTGAGCTGTCGCAGTGGTCCCCTTCCCATGCCAGATACCCAGCGCCCCTTGACGGTCACGCTGCACGTCGTCTCCATCGTCCTGTTCACCTTTATCGGCTACCTGAATATCGGCATTCCGCTGGCAGTATTGCCGGGCTACGTGCACAGCGAGCTGGGCTTTGGCGCGGTGATCGCCGGCCTGGTGATCAGCGTGCAATACCTGGCCACCCTGCTCAGCCGGCCCTATGCCGGGCGCATCATCGACAATCTGGGCAGCAAGCGCGCGGTGATGTACGGCCTGGCCGGCTGCGGCTTGAGCGGGGTGTTCATGCTGCTTTCGGCCTGGCTGCACAACCTGCCGACCCTGAGCCTGATCAGCCTGCTGATCGGCCGCCTGGTCCTGGGCAGCGCGGAAAGCCTGGTGGGCTCGGGTTCCATCGGCTGGGGCATCGGCCGGGTCGGGGCGCAGAATACCGCCAAGGTGATTTCCTGGAACGGCATCGCCAGCTACGGCGCCCTGGCCATTGGCGCGCCGCTGGGGGTGTGGCTGGTAAGCCGGCTGGGGCTGTGGAGCATGGGAGCGAGCATCATCCTGCTGGCGCTGCTCGGCCTGCTGCTGGCCTGGCCGAAACTCGCCGCGCCGATCGTTGCCGGCGAGCGCTTGCCGTTCATCCACGTGCTGGGCAAGGTGTTTCCCCACGGCTGCGGCCTGGCCCTGGGCTCCATCGGCTTTGGCACCATCGCCACCTTCATCACCCTGTACTACGCCACCCGACACTGGGACAACGCCGTACTGTGCCTGAGCCTGTTCGGTGCCAGCTTCATCGGCGCGCGACTGCTGTTCGGCAACCTGATCAACCGCCTCGGCGGCTTTCGCGTGGCGATTGCCTGCCTGTCGGTGGAAACCCTCGGCCTGTTGCTGCTGTGGCTGGCCCCGGATGCCAATTGGGCCCTGGCCGGCGCAGCCCTGAGCGGCTTCGGCTTCTCCCTGGTATTCCCGGCCCTGGGGGTGGAAGCGGTGAACCTGGTGCCAGCCTCCAGCCGCGGCGCGGCAGTGGGGGCCTACTCGCTGTTCATCGACCTGTCGCTGGGCATCACCGGCCCGCTGGCGGGGGCGATTGCTGCCGGTTTCGGCTTTGCCTCGATCTTCCTGTTCGCCGCCATCGCTGCCTGCACCGGCCTGGTGCTGAGCCTGTACCTGTACCACCAGGCGCCCAAGCTGCGCCAGGAACGCGAGGCGCGCTAGAAGTCCACTTTGCCGCGCCCGGCCTTGATGCTGCCGCGCTTGGCCTTGGTCTCCAGGCGGCGCTTCTTCGAACCCAGGGTCGGCTTGGTCGGGCGGCGCTTCTTCTCCACCTTGATGGCGCTGAGAATCAGCTCGGTGAGGCGCTCCAGGGCATCGGCGCGGTTCTGCTCCTGGGTGCGGTACTGCTGGGCCTTGAGAATGATCACGCCGTCACCGGTGATGCGGCTGTCGCGCAACGCCAGCAGGCGCTCCTTGTAGAACGGAGGCAGGGAGGAAGCCGGAATGTCGAAGCGCAGGTGCACCGCGCTGGACACCTTGTTGACGTTCTGCCCACCGGCGCCCTGGGCACGGATGGCGGTCAGCTCGATCTCGGCATCCGGCAGATGCACGTTGTTGGAAATCACCAGCATGGAACAGGAATCCGTCTTCAGGGCGCATAGGATACCCCCATTCCCCACGCTCTTGCGGGCCTCTTCGCTGGCAAGCCAGCCCCCTACAGCGGGCAGGCACACCGTAGGAGCCGGCTTGCCGGCGAAAGCGATCTCAGCCCCCGACAAAAATCACGGCCATGAAAAACCCGGCCGGAGCCGGGTTAGTCGTTGCCAGGGCCGCGCTTACTTCAGCGAAGCACTGGCTGCCTGCAGCGCGTGCTGGGCACTGCGCTTGTTCTTGATGCAGTAGCAGACCCACATGAACACCACCCACACCGGGATCGCGTACACCGAGATCTGGATGCCCGGGATCATCAGCATGATGCCCAGGATGAACACCACGAACGCCAGGCAGACGTAGTTGCCGTAGGGGTACCACAGCGCCTTGAACAGCGAGGTCTGGCCGGTACGCTCCATGTGCTGGCGGAACTTGAAGTGCGAGTAGCTGATCATCGCCCAGTTGATCACCAGGGTCGCCACCACCAGGGACATCAGCAGCTCCAGGGCGTGCTGCGGAATCAGGTAGTTGAGCACCACGGCGACGAAGGTCACCAGCGCCGAAGCGAGGATCGACATCACCGGCACGCCGCGCTTGTCGATCTTGGCCAGGGCCTTGGGCGCATCGCCCTGCTCGGCCATGCCCAGGAGCATGCGGCTGTTGCAATAGGTGCCGCTGTTGTACACCGACAGCGCCGCGGTCAGGACCACGAAGTTGAGGATGTGCGCCGCGGTGTTGCTGCCCAGCATCGAGAACACCTGGACGAACGGGCTGCCGCTGTAGGCATCGCCGGAAGCGTTCAGGGTCACCAGCAGGGTGTCCCACGGCGTCAGCGACAGCAGCACCACCAGGGCGCCGATGTAGAAAATCAGGATGCGATAGATCACCTGGTTGATCGCCTTGGGGATCACGGTCTTCGGCTTGTCGGCTTCCGCTGCAGTGAAACCGAGCATTTCCAGGCCGCCGAAGGAGAACATGATGATTGCCATGGCCATCACCAGGCCGCTGACCCCATTGGGGAAGAAGCCGCCGTGGGACCACAGGTTGCTCACCGAGGCCTGCGGGCCGCCGTGGCCACTGACCAGCAGGTAGCTGCCCAGGGCGATCATGCCGACGATGGCGACCACCTTGATGATGGCGAACCAGAACTCGGCCTCGCCGAAGACCTTGACGTTGGCCAGGTTGATGGCGTTGATCATGACGAAGAACACGGCTGCCGAGGCCCAGGTCGGGACGTCCGGCCACCAGTAGTGCACATACTTGCCGACCGCGGTCAGCTCCGACATGCCCACCAGGATATAGAGGATCCAGCAGTTCCAGCCCGAGAGGAAACCGGCAAAGCCGCCCCAGTATTTATGGGCAAAGTGGCTGAAGGAGCCGGCCACCGGCTCCTCGACGATCATCTCGCCGAGCTGGCGCATGATCATGAAAGCGATGAAACCGCAGATGGCATAACCGAGGATCATCGACGGGCCGGCGGACTTGAGCACCCCGGCCGACCCCAGGAACAAACCGGTACCAATCGCGCCGCCCAGGGCGATCAGTTGAATATGGCGATTCTTCAGGCCGCGTTTCAGCTCGCCCGAATGCGAGTTTTGTCCACTCATGAAAAGGCTCTCACGCAAGGTAATGTGTGTCAGACGTTGCCGCCCGGTAAAGGCTTAAGCGGCGCGGATCAAACCCCAGCGCAGGCACCAGAAGTTCAGCGTTCTTTTAACGGTCATGCGTCACCTGTTTGTTTTTATCTGTGACGAAATCGAACCCACCACGCTCGTGACGCGGCGGAGTGAACAAGGTGGATAACCTTGAGTTTATTGGCCTTGCAGCGAGCTCTTCAGCGCCTCGCAAGCGGTCTGGAAAGCACGTTTCAGGCGCAAAATGCGCGGGTACGCAGTTGGGTCACAGTTAAAACGCCGCGCATTGTACACCCCTGACTCCCTGCCGCCAGACACCGCTTTCTCAGCGTGCCGGTAACCGGAATCCTGCGGGGCCAGCCCGATGCTCGGCATCGGCGGCGCGAAAGTGGACGGACCGAGTGGGATCGTCGATGAATGAGCGAAGGCCATCGCCCATCGAAGGGTGTGGGTGAAAATCGGTTACGGCGTTCATTGCGCCTCCTTCTTGTTATGCACCTGTACGCAGGCAGATGTGCATCTCACCTGCCTTGGCGCCCCGGAACAAGCGGGCTAGAGCCTCGGCGGCGGCTTTCCCGAACAACTGCCGGCAGCTTTTCCTTACAGCACATCCATCGCCGCGGATTACAGGCGGATCACGGCGCATTTCGTAATTTTTTCTTTACGAGGCGTAACGATAAATTGCCAAACCAGATCAACTGGCGAACCGACTGCAAATTGACACCCACGCCGCCCGACAAGCGGAAAAGCCTTAGCTTTTTGTTTTCTGGGAATAAATATTTCACCTAAAAATAGAAAATAAAGTTCAGCAGAAAATAATCTAATTATTTTTTTGCACTTCAAAATGCCCTGGACTAGGTTTCCAGCCACTTGCCGGCTCAGCCAGCCGACAAGTTCCGGGAGTGGATGAGCGGCCCAGCAACCTTCCCGTTCTCCGCTGTTCAACTGCTCCGCCAATGGACTGCTTACACGCACTGTATCTAGGAGAGACACCATGCAAGCACTGGAACAAGACCTGGAAACCGAACTGCAACTGGACGACTGGTTCGAAGCCGCCACCCATGAAGCAGCAGTGGAAATGATGCAGGCTGACGCGGTGGTGCCATTCGGCACTGCCATGTGGCCGATGTAAGGCGCCCGGACCGGTGCAGGCCTGGTGCCTGCGCCGGTCACCTTTGTCCTCCAGGGAGGTTTTATGGACCAGACCCGCGCCATCCGCCATTTCCTGTACTACCTCGAGCGGCATCCGGCCTTGAGCGGCGCCCAGCCCTCCAAGGTGGTGATCGGCCACACCGCCGAGTACCAGGCCATGGTCAGCGCCATCCTCGAACAGTCGCGCCAGGCCACCCCACTGACAGTCAGCGCCCTGCGCCTGGACCAGGAGCCGGCGGCGACCCTTGCCCAGGCCATCATCGACTGTGACCTGTACATCTTCTTCTACGACTCCTCGACCCTGCCCCAGCCACGCCCCGACGGCCCGGAGTTCCTGCGGCCACTGCATGGGCTGATGGCCGAGCACTGGAAGAAATCCCTGCTGTTCAAGGATTACGGCGAGTACTTCTACGACACCTTCAGCGTCGAGCCGCAACGCATTGCCGACCTCAACGCCACTCTGATCCGCCGCCTGTCCCAGGCCACCACCCTGAGCTTCAGCGACCTTCAGGGCTCATATTTCGAAGCGCCCTTGAACAGCGTGAAGAAATGGACCGACATCAACGGCGTCGGCAACTACGACCTGGCACCGGGGGAAATCGCCACCCACAGCGATGCCATCAACGGCCATGTGAAGTTTCTCGGCACCTTCCTCAGCACCATCCCTTTCGCCCGCAAGTACGGGATACTGAAAGCACCGCTGGAACTGTGGATCGAGAACTCCAGCATCAGCCGGGTGGCCACCGAGGTGCCAGGGCTGGCCAATGACTTCAACAAGTACCTGGATGCCAACCCGTCCAACCGGCGCATAGAGGAACTGGGAATCGGCACCAACGAGGGCATCAGGTCCCTCTACGGGCGCAACTCCGGCTTCGAAGAGCGCCATTGCGGCCTGCACCTGGGCCTGGGGGCGGCGCCAAAGGCAGCCATCACCTGGACCTGATCTTCAGTTCCGGAGTGCTGGCGGTGGATAACAAGCCTGTGTTCGACGGCCAGTTCGCCTTCTAGCGTAGGAGCTGGCAAGCGAAGGCCGCTATCAGCCTGCGCAAGCCGGGCGGCCCGGTTCGCCGGCAAGCCGGCTTCTACGCAGTTGCAGGCAAAAAAAACGCCAACCCGGAGGTTGGCGTTTTTGTCGGCAGGCCGGGAATCACTCCGGCTTGCGGCGACCAAAACCGGGACGCTGGCCGGAACCGGCCGGGGCGCCACGGCGCTTGCCGGACGGGGCGTCCTTGTCCAGCACCAGGCTTGGGCGCTTGGACTTGGGCGCCGGCTTGGCCGGACGCTTGGTGTCCGCCGGGCGGTCGGCCACCGGAGTGCCGCGGCCAGTAGCCGGACGCGGAGCACGGGAGCCACGCTCGCCATCCGGACGGGCAGCCGGCTTGCGGCCAGGACGCTCGCCTTCGATCTGCGGCTCGCGGGAAACACGCGGGGTGGCCGCGCTGCCATTGGCCGGACGCAGGGTGCGCACGCGCTCGCTCTTGCCCACCGGACGCGAGGATTTGCGCTGCATGCGCTCCAGCTTGTCCTTGGACTTGGCATTGAGCTGCGGCATGGCCACCGGCGTCAGGCCGACTTCGGCGCTGAGCACATCGACTTCGTACTGGCTCATTTCGCGCCAGCGGCCCATGGGCAGGTCGGAGTTGAGGAACACCGGACCGAAGCGCACGCGCTTCAGGCGGCTGACCACCAGGCCCTGGGATTCCCACAAGCGGCGCACTTCACGGTTGCGACCTTCCATCACCACGCAGTGGTACCAGTGGTTGAAACCTTCGCCACCGGGCGCCTGCTGAATGTCAGTGAACTTGGCCGGGCCGTCTTCGAGCATGACGCCGGCCTTGAGGCGCTCGATCATCTCGTCGTCGACCTCGCCACGCACACGCACCGCGTACTCACGGTCCATCTCGTAGGAAGGGTGCATCAGGCGGTTGGCCAGCTCACCGTCGGTGGTGAACATCAAAAGACCGGTGGTGTTGATGTCCAGGCGGCCAATGTTGATCCAGCGGCCTTCGCGCGGACGCGGCAGCTTGTCGAACACGGTCGGGCGGCCTTCCGGGTCGTCGCGGGTGCAGATCTCGCCGTCGGGCTTGTTGTACATGATCACGCGGCGCACCGATTCGGCGGCCTCTTCGCGCTTGATCACCTTGCCATCGATGGAAATGGCGTCATGCAGGTCGACGCGCAGGCCCAGGGTGGCCTCTTTGCCGTTGACCTTGATCCGGCCCTGGCTGATCCAGGACTCGACATCGCGGCGCGAGCCGACGCCGATGCGGGCGAGGACTTTCTGCAGTTTTTCGCCGGCTGGACGGATTTCCTGGTCGTTCTGATCGGTATCGCTCATCTGGGCACCTCCCGGTGTGTCGCTTCAGGCTTGAGCGGCCTGAAGGGTGGAAAACAGGGTCTGTGGCGAAGGGATCGCCAAAGGGTCGCGAATCATACGCTCATGGCGGCGGTTGCGCATCACAGACTAGTTGATAAGTCGCCCCTCAGGACTTTTTCCGCCGGCCGGTGGCGCGCAATTGCAGCAGGCGCATGGCGGCTTCAGCCAGCACTTGACGGCGCTCGGCCTTGTCGAGCTTCTTCCAGGCCTTGATCTCACGCTTGCTGCGCCCGCAGCCGATGCAGATGTCATCGCTGAACTTGCACACGCTGATGCAGGGATCCTTGGCAGAACTCATCCATCACCTCTGTAGGAGCCGGCTTGCCGGCGAAAAAAACCGCCAGCCATACGCCGAGCCGGCCAACGACTACAAGGTCAATCGTCCAGCAGGCGGCGTTCGTTTTCGATGGCTTCGGCCAGGGCCAGGGCTTCGGCCTCTTCCTCGCTCAACTGCGGCGTAGCAGGCTCTAGTGCGGCTACTGCGGCGAGCAACTTGGCCCGGGCCTCGGCCACGCCCAGCACATCATCCTCTGCTTCGACCGGCGGCCGGTCCTCGGGTTCGACCGGGAATTCATCGGGCTCATCGGCGAGGACCTCAGATTCGGTCCGGGCCTCCTCCTGCGGGAGATCCGTCACCGGCTCTTGTATCCCTCCCTGCTCCGGTTCCACCACACCATCACGGTGCAAGTCTTCGAAATCGGTCTTGATCCCCTCCTCCATGGAATCCAGCTCCAGCAGCAGGGTATGGAAGCTGGTTTCTTCCTTGGGTTCCTCCGGCTCGGCGCTGGCATCGGCCAGTTGTTGCAGGTGCTCGGGCACCGGCGCGTCGTCGAATTCCAATACCGGCTCGGCCTCGATCTCCCGCAGTTCCGCCAAAGGCGGCAGGTCGTCGAGGTTCTTCAGGTTGAAGTGATCGAGAAACGCCTTGGTGGTGGCGAACATCGCCGGCTTGCCCGGTACGTCGCGATACCCCACCACGCGGACCCACTCACGTTCCAGCAAGGTCTTGACGATATGGCTGTTGACCGCCACGCCACGCACGTCCTCGATCTCGCCCCGGGTGATGGGTTGGCGATAGGCGATCAGGGCCATGGTTTCCAGCATGGCGCGCGAGTAACGCTGTGGGCGCTCTTCCCACAGGCGGCCGACCCAGGGCGCGAACTTCTCGCGGATCTGCAGGCGATAGCCGGAGGCCACTTCCTTGAGCTCGAAGGCCCTCCCTTCGCAGGACTTGCCGAGCAGGGCCAGGGCTTTCTTGAAGACCGCCGGGTCCGGCCGCTCGGCTTCTTCGAAGAGCTCGAACAGGCGTTCCAGGGACTGGGGTTTTCCCGAGGCCAACAGAAAGGCTTCGAGCAGGGGCGCCAGCTCGCGGGGTTCATTCAGGTTCATGATTTAAGCTCGTTATTCGGCTCGCGCCCGTACGTGGATGGCCGCAAAGGGCTCATTCTGCACCAGCTCGACCAGGGATTCCTTGACCAGTTCGAGGATCGCCATGAAGGTCACCACCACCCCCAGGCGCCCTTCCTCGGCGGTGAACAGCTCGACAAAGGGCACGAAACCGCCGCCCTTGAGCCGCTCCAGCACATCGCTCATGCGCTCGCGGGTGGACAGCGCCTCGCGGCTCACCTGATGGCTTTCGAACATGTCGCCACGGCGCAGCACCTCGGCCATGGACATCAGCAACTCTTCCAGGGCCACATCCGGCAGCAGCTTGCGCGCCCGGGCCTCCGGGGCGTCGAGCTTGGGCACCAGCACATCGCGACCGACCCGGCTCAGGCCGTCGATGCCCTCGGCGGCCGCCTTGAAGCGCTCGTATTCCTGCAGGCGGCGGATCAGTTCGGCCCGCGGATCGTCCTCTTCTTCCTCGACCTCGGCTGAGCGCGGCAGGAGCATGCGCGACTTGATCTCGGCAAGCATTGCCGCCATCACCAGGTACTCGGCGGCCAGTTCCAGGCGCACCGACTGCATCAGCTCCACATAACCCATGTACTGGCGGGTGATCTCCGCCACCGGGATGTCGAGGATGTTGATGTTCTGCTTGCGGATCAGGTACAGCAGCAGGTCCAGCGGGCCTTCGAAGGCTTCGAGAAAGACTTCCAGGGCATCCGGGGGGATGTACAGGTCCAGGGGCATTTCCATGACCGCCTGGCCGTAGACCATGGCGAAGGGCAGCTCCTGCTGGGCGCCGGCCTGGTCGTCGACGGTTTCCACTGCGGACATCTAGGCCTCGGCCATGAACGGCGCGGGGTCGCCGCAACCGACGCGGATCACTTCCGGCTCGCCGTCGGCGAGGTTGATCACCGTGGACGACTCGGTGCTGCCGAAACCGCCATCGATGATCAGGTCCACCTGGTGCTCCAGCAACTGGCGCATCTCGTAGGGATCGCTCAGGGCCTCGGTATCACCGGGCATGATCAGGCTGACGCTCATCAGCGGCTCGCCCAGCTCGGCCAGCAGCGCCAGGGCGATCGGGTTGCTCGGCACCCGCAGGCCGATGGTCCGGCGCTTGGGGTGCAGCAGCAGGCGCGGCACTTCCCGGGTGGCGTTGAGAATGAAGGTGTAGGGCCCCGGCACATGGGCCTTGAGCAGACGGAAGGTGCCCGTGTCGATCTTGGCGAACAGGCCCAACTGCGAAAGGTCGCTGCAGATCAGCGCGAAGTTGTGCTTGTCGTCCAGCTGGCGCAGGCGTCGAACCCGTTCGATTGCGCCCTTGTCGCCCATCTGGCAGGCGACGGCGTAGGACGAATCCGTGGGATAGATCACCACACCGCCGCCGCGAATGATCTCGACGGCCTGTTTGATCAGGCGTGGCTGGGGGTTTTCCGGGTGGATCTGGAAAAATTGACTCACTGTCTCTACCTGTTCAGGCGGCAATAATTGGCTCATGTTTGAACCGACACCAAAGGGGCGGCAGGTCTTCCGGGACCGGGCGATACTCACCAATCTCGGACCAGCCTCCAGGGCCATGAAAGTCACTGCCAGCGCTGACCAGCAGTCCGAATTCACGAGCAAGGATAGCCAAACTGCCCACTTGCTCTGCAGGTTGGTGGCCATTGACCACTTCGATAGCATGACCACCGGCTTGAATATAGTCGGCAATCAAGCGGCGACGCTTGCTGCGGGTGAAATCGTAATGCCAGGGATGGGCCAGGCTGACCCAGGCCCCCGCGGCCCGCAGTGTGCCGACGGTTTCTTCCAGGGTCGGCCAGTGCTGCTTGACGTCCCCCAGCTTGCCGGCCCCCAGCCATTTGCGAAACGCCTCGGCGCGATCCTTCACGAAACCGGCACGCACCAGGTAGTCGGCAAAGTGCGGCCGCGCCGGTGCATTGCCACTGTCCCCCAGTTCCTGCTGGATCGCCCGGGCGCCTTCCAGCGCTCCCGGCATGCCCTTGAGGGCCAGCTTGCGGCTGATCTCCTCCGAACGCAGCCAGCGGCCTTCGTGGAGCTTTTCGATGGCTTGCACCAAAGCCGGGGCCTGGGTATCGAAGCCGTAGCCCAGCACATGGATAGTGGCGCCGCCCCAGGTGCAGGAAAGCTCGACGCCATTGACCAGCTGCATGCCCAGTTGCTGCGCCGCCTGGCGCGCTTCGTCCAGCCCTTCGAGGGTGTCGTGGTCGGTCAGGGACAGGATTCGCACGCCTCTCTCGTACGCACGCGCAACCAGAACCGCGGGCGCCAGGGCGCCGTCGGAGGCCGTGCTATGGCAGTGCAAATCAACATTCACAGGACGATAAAACCTCAAGTCAGCTGGCGCTTTCGCTACCAAGGATGTTTGTTATTATGCCGGGACATCCTGCTTCTGGCTGCCACTGTGAAACAATTCATCGACTTCATCCCGCTGTTCCTGTTTTTCATCGTCTATAAAATTGATCCCCGCGTCGTCGACCTTGCCGGTCACGAAGTCACCCTGGGCGGCATCTACAGCGCCACAGCGGTGCTGATCATCAGTTCCCTGGTGGTGTATGGCGCCCTGTTCATCTCCCAGCGCAAGCTGGAAAAAAGCCAGTGGCTGACCCTGATCGCCTGCCTGGTCTTCGGCAGCCTGACCCTGGCCTTCCACAGCGAAACCTTCCTTAAATGGAAAGCTCCGGTGGTCAACTGGCTGTTCGCCCTGGCCTTCATCGGCAGCCACTTCGTCGGCGACCGCCTGCTGATCAAGCGCATCATGGGCCACGCCCTGACGTTGCCAGACCCGGTATGGACCCGCTTGAACATCGCCTGGATCGCCTTCTTCCTGTTCTGCGGCGCCGCCAACCTGTTTGTCGCCTTCACCTTCCAGAGCATCTGGGTCGACTTCAAGGTCTTCGGCAGCCTGGGCATGACCGTATTGTTCCTGGTGGGCCAGGGTATCTACCTCTCGCGCCACCTGCATGACGCCGATCCCACCACCCCGAAAACCGAGGACTGACATGCTTTACGCAATCATTGCCACAGACGTCGCCAACTCCCTGGAAAAACGCCTGGCCAACCGGCCGGCGCACCTGGAGCGGCTGCAAGTGCTCAAGGATCAGGGGCGCGTGGTACTCGCCGGCCCGCACCCGGCGATCGACAGCAATGACCCGGGCGCGGCCGGTTTCAGCGGCAGCCTGATCGTCGCCGAGTTCGACTCCCTGAGCGCCGCCCAGGCCTGGGCCGACGCCGACCCGTTCGTGACCTGCGGCGTCTACGCCCATGTACTGGTCAAGCCGTTCAAGCAATCGATGCCGTAAATCCTCCCGGGTGCGATGAACCTTCGAGGTTCATCGCGCGCTCAATCGCTCATTATTCTCGTTTGACTGCCGACAACCTGCCCAACACTCGATTGGAATCAGGAGTTTCGATGCGCCAAGGTCCGCTGTGCCTGCTGTTGGTCATGTTGTCGATCGGGGCTCCAGCCCTTGCCGAGGAAACCCAGGACACCGGCCATTCCACGCCGCTGTCCCTGAGCGCCGGCAGTCAGATCACCGAGTTGCAGCAACGCTTGAAAGAAAGCGAGCGCCTGCGCGATGAACTGAGCAAACAATTGCAAAATACCGATGCCGAACGGGAAAGCCCCCAACTGACCCGCTTGCGCCAGGAGAACCAGCGCCTCAAGCTGCAACTCAAAGAGGCCCAGGCCAACCCGGCACCCCGCCTGTTGACCGATCAACAGCAGTGGTTCGTCACCGGCGGCGGCGTGGCCCTGCTGGCCCTGCTCTGCGGGATCTTCGCCAGTGGCGGGCATCGCAAGCGTCGACAATGGCTAAATTGAGAGATTCATGAGCGACCTGTTACTGATTGATGATGACCAGGAGCTGTGCGAGCTCCTGAGCAGCTGGCTGAGCCAGGAAGGTTTTCTGGTGCGGGCCTGCCACGATGGCCTGAGCGCCCGTCGCGCCCTGGCCGAAACGGCGCCGTCAGCGGTGGTACTGGACGTGATGCTGCCCGACGGCAGCGGCCTGGAGCTGCTCAAGCAACTGCGCAATGAGCACCCCGACCTGCCGGTGCTGATGCTCTCGGCCCGTGGCGAACCCCTGGACCGCATCCTCGGCCTGGAACTGGGTGCCGACGATTACCTGGCCAAGCCCTGCGACCCCCGTGAACTCACCGCCCGCCTGCGTGCCGTACTGCGCCGCAGCCATCCGGTGGCGGCCTCCAGCCAGATGGAACTGGGCGACCTGTGCTTCAGCCCGCTGCGCGGTGTGGTCAACATCGACGAGCAGGACATTACCCTGACCGTTTCCGAAAGCCGCCTGCTCGAAGCCCTGCTCAAGCAACCGGGCGAGCCCCTGGACAAGCAGGAACTGGCGCAGATCGCCCTGGGCCGCAAGCTGACCCTGTATGACCGCAGCCTGGACATGCATGTCAGCAACCTGCGCAAGAAGATCGGCCCGCACCCCGACGGCCGTCCACGGATCGTCGCCCTGCGCAGCCGCGGCTACTACTACAGCCTCTGACCCCGATGTGCCCTGGCAGATATGTCAGGGCCGTGAAATACCTTCTTTACCCAAGCTTTACCCTCCGCTGACTGCCGCTGACCTTGATCTGGGTAACCTGAACTCATCCGGAACTTACCGGGAATGAGACAAGGAGATACACCATGCGCAAGACCCTGATCGCTCTGATGTTCGCCGCCGCCCTGCCAACCGTGGCCATGGCCATGCCGGAAGGTCACGGCCCGATGGGCCCCATGGACGGCCCTCGGCACAGCGAGCACATGCGCGGCAAAGGCCCTTTCAGCCAACTGGACCTGAGCCGTGAACAGCGCCAGCAGATCGGCAAGCTGATGGGCGAGCAAATGCACGACCGCAAGGCCGTGGTGGAAAAGTACCTGGAGAAACTCTCGCCGGCCGACCAGAAAGCCATGAAGGATGAGCTGACCGCCAAGCACCAGAAGACCCAGGCCGATATCCGCGCCCTGCTCAAGCCAGAGCAGCAGAAAGAGTTTGACGCCATCGTCAAGAAACAAGAGGAGCGTCGCGCCGAATGGGCCGAGTTCAAGGCCTGGAAAGCGCAGCAACCGCAAAAAGCGCAATAATGCGTTAGCGTCCACCCCCAGCCCAGTGGCCTCCCCCCACTGGGCTTTCGCGTTCGAGGAGTTCCTGTGCGTTCATTGTTCTGGCGCATCCTGGCCAGCTTCTGGCTGGCCATCACCCTGGTTGCAGGGCTGTCGATCCTGCTCGGGCACATGCTCAACCAGGATGCCTGGATCCTCAGCCGTCACCCCGGCCTCAACAGCCTGACCGAGGAATGGACACAGACCTACGAGAACCAGGGCGAGGACGCTGCCCAGGACATCCTCCAGCAGCGCAAGCGCCAGTACCACATCGATGTCCAGGTGCTCAACGAGAGCGGCGACCCAGTGGTTCGCGGCACCTTCCCGCGCCGCGCCGCGGCCTTCGAAGCCCGGCAGAACAATGACGACCGGCACCTGCCCTGGCGCCGCCTGACGGCGGAATACACCAGCCCGAAAACCGGCGACACCTACCTGTTCATCTATCGCATCCCCCATCCGGAACTGGACGCCTGGCACCGCGACAGCCTGACCTGGCCCCTCAGCGCCCTGGCCATCGCCCTGGTGGTGCTGACCCTGTTCAGCCTCCTGGTCACCCTGTCCATCACTCGTCCCCTGAGCCGCCTGCGCGGCGCGGTACACGACCTGGGCCAGGCCACCTACCAGCAGAACAGCCTGGCGCGCCTGTCCAACCGCCGCGACGAATTCGGTGTACTGGCCCGGGACTTCAACCGCATGGGCTCGCGCCTGCAGAGCCTGATCGGCAGCCAGCGCCAACTGCTGCGGGACGTGTCCCACGAACTGCGCTCGCCCCTGGCCCGCCTGCGCATCGCCCTGGCATTGGCGGAACGGGCCGCCCCCGAAGAACGGGAAAAGCTCTGGCCGCGGCTGACCCGCGAATGTGACCGCCTGGAAGCGCTGATCAGCGAGATTCTGGTGTTGGCCCGGGTCGATGCGGACAACGCCAGCGCCGAAGAAGTGGACCTCAACGCCTTGCTGGTCGCCGTGCAGAAAGACGCGCAACTGGCCTGCCCGGAACAGCCGGTGCTGATAACCGCCCCGCCACAGCTGCACCTGCGCGGTTGGCCGACCATGCTGGAGCGGGCAGTGGACAACCTGCTGCGCAACGCTCAGCGCTTCAACCCCGCCGGGCAAGCGATCGAAGTCACGGCCCAACGCCAGGGCGAGAAGATCCAGATCAGCGTGCGCGATCATGGACCCGGCGTAGAAGCCGAGCACTTGAGCCAGCTGGGAGAGCCCTTCTTCCGCGCCCCGGGGCAAAGCGCTCCGGGCCATGGCCTGGGGCTGGCCATCGCCCGCCGCGCCGCAGAGCGTCACGGTGGCAGCCTGCTGCTGGCCAACCATCCTCAGGACGGATTCATCGCCACCCTGGAACTGCCCCTGGTCCCCGGCGCCGTGGTGCAGGCCTGAACGCAACGCGGGCAAGCCGCTGCCGCCGGGTCCGGCAACAGCGGGTTTGCCCGCGAGGTACACAGCGTTAGAAGAGGAAAATCAGGCCTTGGCAGTCCAGGCGCTGACGAACTCGGCGGTATCGACCTTGGGGGCGATCCGCGGCTCATTCAGCGGCGTGCCAAGATAAAGGAAGGCAATGATCTCTTCGCCGTCCTCCAGGCCCAGGCCCTTGGCTACATGGGGCGAGTAGGACAACTCGCCAGTACGCCACACCGCGCCGATCCCCTGGGCGTAGGCCGCCAGCAGGATACCGTGGGCCGCGCAGCCCGCTGCCAGCAACTGCTCGCTCCTGGGCACCTTGAAGTGCTCCTGCAAACGGGCGACCACCACAACCACCAGTGGTGCGCGCAGGGGCATGGCGCGGGCCTTGTCCAGGGCCGCCTGGGTCACTTCGCCGCCCTGCAGCTGTACCGCCTCCACCAGCAACTCGCCCAACTGCTCGCGTGCCGCACCTTCGACGGTAAGGAACCGCCAGGGGCGCAACTGACCATGATCCGGCGCGCGCAGGGCGGCGGCGAACAAGGCTTCGCGCTGCGCGGCGCTAGGCGCGGGCTCCACCAGGCGCGGCACGGAAACACGGTTGAGCAAAGCGTCGAGAGCCTCCATCGGCCACCTCCTGAAAAAAATGTCCGGCCATTCTAGCGGGATCTGCCGGCCGGGTGCCGGTTTACATGCCCTGCCCCGCAGGTAGAATGGGCGCCCTTCATCTACCAGCCCGAGCGGAACACATGGCGTTGCCGACCTTAAGGATCATTGGTTTCATCATCGGCATCTTCCTCATCACCCTGGCGATCGCCATGGTGGTGCCGATGGCGACCCTGGTGGTCTTCGAACGTACCGGCGACCTGCCGTCCTTCCTCTGGGCCAGCATGATCACCTTTATCGCCGGCCTGGCCCTGGTGATCCCCGGGCGCCCCGAGCACGTTCACCTGCGCCCCCGCGACATGTACCTGCTGACCGTCTCCAGTTGGCTGGTGGTGTGCATCTTTGCCGCCCTGCCATTCCTGCTGACCCAGCACATCAGCTACACCGACTCGTTCTTTGAAAGCATGTCCGGCATCACCGCCACCGGCGCCACGGTGCTCAGCGGCCTGGACAGCATGTCGCCTGGGATCCTGATCTGGCGTTCGATGCTGCACTGGCTGGGGGGCATCGGCTTTATCGGCATGGCGGTGGCGATCCTGCCGTTGCTGCGTATCGGTGGTATGCGCCTGTTCCAGACCGAATCCTCGGACCGCTCGGAAAAGGTCATGCCGCGCTCGCACATGGTCGCCCGGCTGATCGTCGCCACCTACGTGGGCATTACCATCTTTGGCAGCCTGGCGTTCTGGTGGGCCGGGATGAACGTGTTCGATGCCATCAACCACGCCATGTCGGCGATCTCCACCGGCGGTTTCTCCACCTCGGACGATTCCCTGGCCCACTGGAAACAACCGGCGGTGCACTGGGTGGCGGTGGTGGTGATGATCCTCGGCAGCCTGCCCTTCACCCTCTATGTGGCCACTTTGCGTGGCAACCGCCGGGCGCTGATCAAGGATCAGCAGGTCCAGGGCCTGCTCGGGCTGCTGCTGGTGACCTGGCTGGTACTCGGCACCTGGTACTGGTGGACCACCAACCTGCACTGGCTCGAGGCCCTGCGCCACGTGGCGCTGAACGTGACGTCGGTGGTCACCACCACCGGCTTCGCCCTGGGCGACTACAGCCTGTGGGGCAATTTCTCACTGATGCTGTTCTTTTACCTGGGGTTTGTCGGCGGCTGTTCCGGCTCCACTGCCGGCGGGATCAAGATCTTCCGCTTCCAGGTCGCCTACATCCTGCTCAAGGCCAACCTCAATCAACTGATTCACCCGAGGGCGGTGATCAAGCAGAAGTACAACGGCCATCGCCTGGACGAAGAAATCGTCCGCTCGATCCTGACCTTCTCGTTCTTCTTCGCCATCACCATCTGCATGATCGCCCTGGCCCTGTCGCTGCTGGGCCTGGACTGGATGACCGCCCTCACCGGTGCCGCCAGCACCGTGTCGGGCGTGGGCCCGGGCCTGGGCGAAACCATCGGCCCGGCCGGCAACTTCTCGACCCTGCCGGACGCCGCCAAGTGGATCCTGTCCCTGGGCATGCTCCTGGGCCGGCTGGAAATCATCACGGTGTTCGTGTTGTGTATTCCGGCATTCTGGCGTCATTGACCGGGGCCGGCGCGGCCTGTAACCGCGCTCGGTACTCACCGGGCGTGGCATCGAACCAGCGGCGGAATGCACGGAAGAAGTTGCTCGGGTCGGCAAACCCCAGCAAGTAGGCAATTTCCAGCAGGGTCATGCGCGGCTGCGCCAGGTACTGCTCTGCCAGTTCCCGGCGGGTGTCATCCAGCAGCGCCTGAAAGCTGGTGCCCTCTTCCTGCAGGCGGCGCTGCAAGGTGCGCTGGGACAGGTGCAGCGTCTGCGCCACCATCTCGCGCTTGGGCTCCCCCTGGGGCAGCAGGCGACACAAGACCTGCCGCGCCTTGTGGGTCACCCGGCTTTCGGAGAAGCGCGCCAGGTATTCGCCGGCGAAACGATCGTGCAGCAGGGCCATGGCCTCGTTGGCGGTGGGCAGCGTGGCCTCCATGTCGGCACGCTCGAAGATCAGCGCATCAAAGGGCGCGGCAAACACCAGGGGCGCGTGGAACATGTCCTTGTAGGGTTGCAGGTCCCCGGGCTGCTCGCCCTGCAGCAACACCTTGCGCGGCTGCAACGCGCGCCCCGTCAGCCAGCCGCACAAGGCCAGGGCACAGGCCAGCGAAGCCTCGGCACTTTGCCGGGTGGGCGGTAAATGGTCGCCATGCACCGTCAGGATCAGTGCATAGCCCTCGGGAAGAAGGCGGAAACTCAAGTCAGCGCTTTCGGCAATGATCCGCTGATAACGCACCAGCCGCTGAAACCCCTCCGCCAGGGTACGACTCGACATCAATGCATACCCGGCCACGTGAAAAGACGCCGGACGCACCACCTTGCCCATGTTCAGGCCGATCGCCGGGTTGCCGGAAAGCTCGACGGCGCGCTGCCAGAGCCGGGTCATGGAGTCCTGGGTGAAGCGCGCGTCGGGATCTTCCAGGGCACCGTAGTCGAGCCCCAGCTGCTTGAACAGGGCCCGGCAATCCAGGCCGTCCATCTCCAGGGCCTTGACGATTCCCAGGGTCCAGCTTGCAGAAGTCGTTCGTTCGCTCATGAGGGGTTCTTACATGATGAGCCGCATGCTACGGCCAATTTCCCAAGGATACTAAAGTGGCGCCTATTGTCACTGGCCTGCGCCGCCAAGGACTCTAGACTCAAATAAGCTCCCCGCCGAACATCCGCCGACAGAACAACAGACACAGAGATCGCGGCCATGGAAAACATCCGACAGTTCAACAGCTTCGCCGAGTTCTACCCCTACTACCTGAGCGAGCACAGCGACAGCACCTGCCGACGCCTGCACTTCATCGGCACCAGCCTGGTGATCTTTATCCTCGCCCTGGCCATCGGCAAAGGCGCCTGGTGGCTGCTGCTGGTGTTGCCGATAGCCGGCTATGGCTTCGCCTGGGTCGGGCATTTCTTCTTCGAGAAAAACCGCCCGGCCACCTTCCAGCATCCGCTGTACAGCCTGCTGGGGGACTTCGTCATGTACCGCGACATGATCCTCGGCAAGGTGCCCTTCTAGACCCCAGGGCCGCCAGCGGCTCCCCAGAGGGCCAGGCCTTGCAGACCCGCCCCATGACAACAAGAGGATGGCCGATGAACACCCATGCGCGCTTTACCCATATGCAGGACGGCACCCAGGAGGACTGGGCGATCATCGCCGCGGATTTCAGTGCCTACGCCAAGCAGTTGCCGACACGCATCCTGGCCCACCTGCAATTGCTGGAAGGCGACTTCGGCGGCTTCCCGGTGGACCGCCTGACCCATTCGCTGCAGACCGCCAGCCGTGCCTGGCACGACGGGCGCGACGAGGAATACGTGGTCTGCGCCCTGCTCCACGACATTGGCGATACCCTGGGTTCCTATAACCATCCGGATATCGCCGCCGCCATTCTCAAGCCCTTTGTCAGCCCGGAAAACCTGTGGATGGTGGAGAAGCACGGGATCTTCCAGGGTTACTACTTCTTCCATCACCTGGGCATGGATCGTCACCTGCGCGAGCAGTTCAGTGACCACCCGCTGTACCAGTACACCGCCGAGTTCTGCGCCAAGTACGACGCCGCCGCCTTCGATCCGGCCTACGAGAGCCTGCCCCTGAGCTTCTTCGAGCCCATGCTGCAACGGCTGTTCGCCCAGCCCCGGCAGTCGCTGTACAAGGCGGCCATGGAGCAGGCCAGCCCGGCCTGAAAAACGGTGGCCGGCCCAGGGCTCAGGCCGGCTCCGCGACTTTCATCCGCTCAGCCTTGAGCAGGGCCTCACGGGCCTGGGCCTCGGCCAGGCGATAGAGTTCGATGCTGCCGTCCCAGTGCTCGATCAGGGCCGTGCAGGACTCCACCCAGTCACCGCAATTGAGGTAATCCACCTCGCCCACCTTGCGGATCTCGGCATGGTGAATATGGCCACAGACCACCCCGTGCAACTCGCGCTTGACGCATTCGTGGGCAATGGCTTCCTCGAAATCGCTGATGAAGCTCACCGCCGTCTTGACCTTGTGCTTGAGGTAGGCCGACAGCGACCAGTAGCCATAGCCATAACGCGCCCGCCAGTGGTTGAGCCAGCGGTTGAGGGTCAGAGTGAACTCGTAGGCCGAGTCGCCGAGAAAGGCCAGCCAGCGGTGATAGCGGGTAATCACATCGAACTGATCGCCGTGGATCACCAGCAGATGACGCCCGTCCGCAGTGACATGTACCGCCTCGTCCACCAGTTGGATATTGCCGAGAATCAGCCTGGAGTAGCGCCGCAGGAATTCGTCGTGGTTGCCGGTGACGTAGATCACCTCGGTACCACGCTTGCTCATGGTCAGCAGGCGCCGGATCACGTTGGTATGGGCCTGGGGCCAGTACATGCCGCCGCGCAGCTTCCAACCATCGATGATGTCGCCCACCAGATAGATACGATCGGCGTGATAGGCCTTGAGAAAGCGCGCCAGGTGTTCGGCCTGGCAATCCCGGGTGCCCAGGTGCACATCTGAAATCCACAGGGTCCGCACCCGTTGCTTGCGGCTGGGCTTGGCGAGTTCGGCATGGGTCATGGACGCTCTCCTGGATTTTTTGCGAGCTTGCGCCCCAGCGATTAATAGCCCATGACACAAATGCGGCAGTGCGATGACAGCGCGAAACGCCCGACCGCCGGTGTAGACTGGCCGCCTGCCAAGGAGACCGTGATGGGATCTATCCTCACTCTGCGCCACTACACCCATGACCTGATCGCCCACAGCCACGAACATGCGCAACTGGTGTTCGGCCTGCGTGGCCAGCTCGATTTCGAAGTCGAAGGCCAGGGCAGCCAGGTGCAGCAGCAGAGCTTCGTGGTGGTGCCGGCCGGCGCCCGGCATGTCTGCGGCAGCCCCAGCGGCAGCCATTGCCTGGTGCTGGACATACCCGGCGAACACTGGGTTCAGCAATCGTTGGGGGAACATGCAGAGGCCAGTCGGCGTTTGCTCGATGCGCCCCGACACCAGGTCCTGGGGCCGAGCCAGAGCCGCCTGGTCAACTGGCTGGCGGACAGCCCGGTGGACGACCCCTTGATTGCCCAGCAAGGCGCGGTCTTGCTGCTGGCCAGCCTCAATCATCGCGCCGACAGCCAGCCCCGCGAGCGCCGCCTGCCCTATGCCGCCCTGAATGCCCATATCGATCATCACGCCGCCCACCCCTTGCAGGTGGCCGACCTGGCCCGTATCGCCGGGCTGTCCGCTGCCCGCCTGCATGCACGGTTCATCGCCGAGTGCGGGGCCAGCCCCATGGAATACGTGCGACGCCGGCGCTTGCACATGGCCCTGGAACTGTTGCGCGGATCGACCTTGCCCATGGGCGAAATCGCCAGCCGCGTGGGTTACAGCTCCCAGAGTGCCTTTGCCGCGGCGATACTGCGGCAGTACGGCCACTCGCCGCGCCAACTGCGCCAAGGGGCAGACGCTAGTCCCTCGACAAAAAACGCCAGGATCGCGACAGACCAACAGGCCGCCCCGCCCGTAGACTGAGCCCATTGCCGCCTAAGGCCATTACTGCCCGTCTTGTGGTTAAGGATAAAAATGACTCCGCGTACCGCCCTTGGCGCCTTGCATATCGGTGCCCTGATGTTCGGCCTGACCGGTGTATTCGGTAAGCTCGCCGCCGCTTCGCCCGCGGTCATCGTCTTCGGCCGTGCAGCCTTTGCCGTGCTCGCCCTGGGCGTCTTCGCCCGCCTGGCGAGCAACACCCCCTGGCAGAAACTGGCCGCCACCGATTGGCGGCGCCTGCTGCTCAGCGGCCTGCTGCTGGCCGGGCACTGGGTGAGTTTCTTCGTGGCGGTGAAGGTCGCGGGGGTGGCTATCGCAACCCTGGGCTTTGCCAGTTTCCCGGCGTTCACCGTGATTCTCGAAGGCCTGATCTTCCGCGAGCGGATCCGCTTCAACGAAATGCTGTTGGTGCTGCTGGTCAGCATCGGCCTGGTGCTGGTGACCCCGGACTTCGACCTGGCCAGCCAGGCCACCACCGGCCTGCTCTGGGCCGTGGGCTCGGGCCTGCTGTTTGCGCTGCTGTCACTGAACAACCGTGCCAGCTCCGGGCGGATCCCCGCGGTGCAGGCGGCGCTCTGTCAAAACGTGGTGGTCGCCCTGTGCCTGTTGCCGGTGGCGGCTCCCGAGCTTGGCCAGGTGCGGGCCATGGACTGGCTGTGGATCAGCCTGCTGGGAATTTTCTGCACCGGTCTGGCCCACAGCCTGTTTGTCGCCAGCCTGGCAGTGATCAAGGCGCGCACCGCAGCGGTGGTGTTTGCCCTGGAACCGGTCTACGGAATTACCGTGGCCTGGTTGCTGTTCGGCGAAAACCCGACCCTGCGCATGTTGTTCGGTGGGGCCTTGATCATCGTTGCCATCGTGGTTTCAAGCCGCCTTTCGGCGGGTTCGGGCAGCAAGGCAGCCACGGCTGAAGCCGGCTCTCACTGAGTACGGTCGTTGTGGCCCAGGTCGCGCTCGGGGTCGATCTGGTCGCGAACCCGCTGCTTCAGCACCTTGGCCTCGGGAAAGCCACCATCGGCCTTGCGCTCCCAGATCTGCACGCCATCGCAGGTGATGCGAAAGGCCCCGCCGGTTGCCGGCTCCAGGGACACCTTGCCCAGGTCGTCGCTGAAGGTGCTCAACAGCTCCTGGGCCAGCCACGCCGCCCGCAGTAGCCACTGGCATTGGGTGCAATAGGTGATGATCACTTCGGGTTTACGTTCAGTCATGGTACGGCCGACTCCTGGATTCAAGGGCGTCGTTATAATAGCCGGCTTTATCGCCCGCCCCGAGAACCGTAATGCGCCGCCTGCTGTCCTGCCTGTTCCTCTGCCTGCTGCCCTTGCTTGCTCAATCTGCCGAAGCGCCACGACCGAAAATCGGCCTGGTGCTGTCTGGGGGCGCCGCCCGCGGCCTGGCCCACATCGGGGTGCTCAAGGCCCTGGAGGAACAGGGCATCCGCATCGACGCCATCGCCGGCACCAGCATGGGCGCGGTGATCGGCGGGCTGTATGCCTCGGGCTACAAGATCGACGAGCTGGAAAAGCTTGCGCTGAACATCGACTGGCGACAGGCCTTGTCCGATGCCCCGCCCCGGGAAGACGTGCCGTTCCGGCGCAAGCAGGACGACCGGGATTTTCTGGTCAAGCAGAAGCTCAGCTTCCGCGACGATGGCAGCCTGGGCCTGCCGCTGGGGGTGATCCAGGGACAGAACCTGGCACTGCTGCTGGAAAGCAAGCTGGCCCACGCCAGCGATACCCGTGACTTCGACAAGCTGCCGATCCCCTTCCGGGCCGTGGCCACCGATATCGCCAGCGGCGAGAAAGTGGTGTTTCGCAAGGGCCACCTGCCCCAGGTGATCCGCGCCAGCATGTCGATCCCGGCGGTCTTCGCACCGGTGGAACTGGATGGCCGTCTGCTGGTGGACGGCGGCATGACCGATAACATTCCCCTGGACGTGGCGCGGGACATGGGAGTCGACATCGCCATCGTGGTGGACATCGGCACACCGCTGCGTTCGCGCAAGCAACTCAATACCGTGGTCGACGTGCTCAACCAGTCCATCACCCTGATGACCCGGCGCAACTCGGAGGTGCAACTGGCGGCACTGCACAAGGACGACGTACTGATCCAGCCAGCGCTGTCGAGCTTTGGCGTTACCGACTTTGGCCGGGCCCAGGAAATGATCGACGCCGGCTACCGCGCCACCCGTATCCTCGACGCGCGCCTGGCCCGTCTGCGTCCGGCCCATGCGCTGGATGCCGAACTGACCGCTGCGCGCCAGCCCAGCCAGCGCACGCCGATCATCAGCGCGATCAAGGTGGAAAACGACTCCAAGGTCAGCGACGAAGTGATCCGCTACTACATCCGCCAGCGCATCGGCGAGCCGCTGGACCTGGGCCGCCTGGAAACCGACATGGGCACCCTGTACGGCCTGGATTTCTTCGAACAGGTGCAGTATCGCGTAGCCCACAAGGGGCAGGACAACACCCTGGTGATCAGCGCCCGGGGCAAGCGCAGTGGTACCGACTACCTGCGCCTGGGGCTGAACCTGTCCGATGACATGCGTGGCGACAGCGCGTTCAATATCGGCGCCAGCTACCGCATGAACGGCATCAACAGCCTGGGTGCAGAATGGCTGACCCGGGTGCAGATCGGTGATCAGCAGGAACTCTACAGCGAGTTCTACCAGCCACTGGATGCCGGTTCACGCTACTTCATTGCGCCCTTCATCGCCGCCGAAGCGCAAAACGTCGAGGCGGTGCTGGACAACGACCCGATCGCCGAATATCGCGTGGAACGCTACGGTTTCGGGCTCAACCTCGGGCGCCAGATCGGCAACAGCGGCGAAGTGCGTTTCGGCGTCGGCGAGGCCTGGGGCAAGGCCGATGTGCGCATCGGCGACCATAACCTGCCCAGCGAAAACTTCAACGAAGGCTACTACCAGTTGCAGTACTCCTTCGACTCGCTGGACAACGTCTACTTTCCTCACTCCGGCGAAGACATCAAGCTGAGCCTGCGCCAGTTCGAACCGAGCCTGGGTTCGGACAATCGCTACCGGCAGTGGGAGTTCAAGCTGGACAAGGCGCTGAGCAGCGGCCCCAATACCTTTGTCCTAGGCGGTCGCTATGGCCGGACCCTGGACAACGCCGACGTGGTGACGTCCAGCTTCCTGCTCGGTGGAGCTCGACAACTGTCCGGTTTCCGTCAGGACGCCCTCTCCGGGCAGAACATCAGCCTGGCTCGCGCCGTGTACTTCCGTCGCCTGACACCGCGCTCCTACCTGCCCCTGGACTTTCCACTGTACCTGGGAGGCTCGCTGGAGCGGGGCCGGGTGTGGAACAACGACAATGCCTTCGACAGCGGCTACATCAACGCGGCAAGCATCTTTCTCGGCTTCGACACGCCGCTGGGGCCGCTGAACTTCAGCTACGGCTTCAACGACGACAACCAGAAAGCCCTGTCACTGAATCTGGGCCAGACCTTTTGACAGGCACGCAAAAAACGCCCCTGGGCGCAGCAGGCTTGAATTCGGAATGGCAGAGGAACAAGACAAACCGGGGTCAGGCAACCCCGGTTGAAGGCGTCAGGATTTTTCCAGATTGGCCAGGATGCGTTCATGAACGCGAATGCAGACCCGCAGGTCTTCTTCGTCAACGCCAACGAACAGCTCATGACGCAGGGCGGTGGCGATGGTTTCGATCTGTTCGATCAAGGGCCGGGCGGACGGACAGAGAACGATTTTCTTCGCCCGGCGATCTTCCACCACCGACTGGCGCTGAACCAGGCCCTGGGTTTCCAGGCTGTCCAGCAGCCGGGCCAGGGTCGGCCCTTCTACGCCGACGCTTTGCGCCAGCTCGCGCTGAGTGGGCGCCTCTTCGAAGCGAGCCAAATGCAACAGCACCAGCCAGCGGGCCTGGGACAGGCCGAGCCCCGCCAGGCGGCGGTCCAGTTCGGCACGCCAGCCGCGAGACATATGCGCCAGCTGCATACCAAAACGGTGTTCATCGGTTAACGGCATAAAACACTCATGATCAGACTGAAAATAAAGAAAAACTAATTATTAGTCAGCTAAGCATGCCCCTTGCCCGGAGGCAAGGCCTGTAAAGGACTGAATCGTTACAACATTGACGCACCCCTTCACATTTCAAACTCCGACTCCAAGGCCGCACGCACGCAATACAGCACCCCTTCCGGCACCCTTCCGGCAAACACCGGGATAACCTCGGCTACTGGCGGCAACTCGCCCTCGCCGTCGAGGAACGCATCCTGGATCTCTCCCAGCAGGTCTTCCGGCAAGTCCAGGGCCTGCTCCAGCGACAGCTGCTGCTTACCGATGGCTTCGGCGAGCAGGGTGTAGACGTTCTTTTCCGTGCACTGCAACTGGCCGGCGATCTGCACCGGGGTCATCCCTGCACGAGCCAGGGTGATCAGTTCATGGCGCAGGTCGGCAACCACTTTCGGCGCCTCGACACCGCCGCCGAGGACTTCGAGGAAGGCTGCGCCATAACGTTCCAGCTTGCGCGCACCCACGCCGCTGACCTCGGCCATTTCGGCCATGGAGCCGGGCTGGCTGCGGAGCATTTCGAGCAAGGTGGAATCGGGGAAAATGACATAAGGCGGCACCCCATGTTCTTCCGCCAGCTTGCGTCGCAGGGCCCGCAGCGCCTCCCACTGCTCGCGCTCCTCGCCCCGTACCAGCTGGCTGGCCTGGCTGGTGCTGCTCTTGGGGGTGGTTTGCGGCTTGAGATCACGACGCAACTCCAGGGTCACTTCGCCCTTGAGCAGCGGGCGGCAGCTGTCGCTCAGGCGCAGGCCGCCATAACCTTCCAGATCGATGTCGGCCAGGCCGCGGGCCACCAGCTGGCGGAACAGCGAGCGCCATTCGCCTTCGCTGCGGGCCTTGCCGACACCAAATACCGACAGGTGCTGATGGCCGAAACTGCGGACCTTTTCCGTGTCCTTGCCCAGCAGCACATCCACCAGGTGACCGACACCGTAGCGCTGGCCAGTGCGATAGATCGCCGACAGCGCCTGGCGTGCCGGCTCGGTGGCGTCCCAGGTCTGTACCCCATCGACGCAGTTGTCGCAGTGACCGCAGGGTTGCGGCATGTCTTCATCGAAATAGGCCAGCAGGGTCTGGCGCCGGCAACGGGTTTCCTCGCACAGAGCCAGCATCGCATCGAGCTTGTGCTGCTCAAGACGCTTGTGGCGCTCGTCGCCCTCGGAGTTCTGCAGCATCTGCTTGAGCATCAGCACGTCCTGCAGCCCGTAAGCCATCCAGGCGTCTGCCGGCAGGCCGTCACGACCGGCGCGACCGGTCTCCTGGTAGTAGGCTTCCAGTGACTTGGGCAAGTCCATGTGGGCCACGAAGCGCACGTTGGGCTTGTCGATGCCCATGCCGAAGGCAATGGTGGCCACCATGATCAGGCCTTCTTCGTTGAGGAAGCGCTTCTGGTGATAGGCCCGCAGCTCATTGGGCAACCCGGCATGGTAGGGCAGCGCGGTGAAACCCTGCTCGCAGAGAAATGCAGCCACTTCGTCGACCTTTTTGCGCGACAGGCAATAGACGATCCCGGCATCGCTGCGCCGCTCGTTGAGGAAGGCCTGCAACTGCTTGCGTGGCTGCTCCTTGGGCACGATGCGATAGAAGATGTTCGGCCGGTCGAAGCTGGAGAGAAAACGCTCGGCGTCCTGCAGGTGCAGGCGATTGACGATCTCTTCCCGGGTGCGCTTGTCAGCCGTGGCAGTCAGGGCAATGCGCGGCACCTGGGGGAACATTTCCGCCAGTTGCCCCAATTGCAGGTATTCGGGGCGGAAGTCGTGGCCCCACTGGGACACACAGTGGGCTTCATCAATCGCGAACAAGGCGATTTCCAAGCTCTGCAGAAACGCCAGCATGCGCGGCTGGACCAGGCGCTCGGGGGCCAGGTAGAGCATCTTCACTTCGCCGCGCCGGATGCGCGCGGCCAGGTCACGCTGCTGCTCTGCGCTGAGGGTGGAGTTCAAGGCTGCCGCCGCGACACCGAGTTCCTCTAGGGTCGCAACCTGGTCGTCCATCAGCGCGATCAGCGGCGAAACCACCACCGCCAGCCCTTCGCGAAGTAGCGCTGGGACCTGGAAACACAGCGACTTGCCACCACCGGTGGGCATCAGTACCAAGGCATCGCCGCCGCTGGCCACGCGCTCAATGATCGCACCTTGGCGACCACGGAAACTGTCGTAGCCGAAGATGTCCTTGAGGACGCGTTGAGCCTGTTCGAGCATGAAAAACTCCAAAAATCGCTGAAATCCCTGGGGGCAGACTGGACGAAAAGCCGGCACGCTTCACCGACATTTGCGTTAGCGGACTTGTCCGGAACGGACGGCCAGCCTGCAGGGCATCACAAAACGCGCGAGTATACCCGACCCCTTCCCGGCAGAGGGCACCGACAATGGACCGCTGGTAACCTTTAGAACCGCTCAAATCGGCACCGCGGCTGGCTTGAGCGCGCAAGAAAGCCTAGAATTCAGCATCGTTTATTCCCCAAGGTAGCCGTCAATGTCCTTCGCTGAGCAACTAACCCGCCTGCAAGTCTTCCTCGATGCAGATGATCTGCACGACGAGGCGCTGGACTACGTGGCCGCTCACGGCTACCTGACCGCGCTGTCCATCTGCTCGGAAAGCGTTCCGGACCGTGAATGGATCGACGCCCTGTTCGCCGAAGAGCCGCACTACCGTGACGACGCCGAACGCGAAGCCATCGAGTCGACCCTGCTGGCCCTCAAGGCGCACATCGCCCGCCAACTGGCTTCCGACGAAGAATTCGAGCTGCCCTGCGAACTCGACCTGGGCGACGACCCGGACGACTCCGACCTGCGCGGCTGGTGCATCGGCTTCATGGAAGGCGTGTTCCTGCGTGAAGCGGCCTGGTTCGAAACCGCCGAGGAAGAAGTCAGCGAGATGCTGCTGCCGATCATGGTGGGTTCCGGCCTGTTCGACGAACAGCCGGAGTTCTCCGACATCGCCAGCGATGCCAACCTGATGGACGACATGATCGTGCAGATCCCGGAAGCGCTGACCGCGCTGTACCTGCTGTGCAACGCCCCCGACGAAAAACCTGCACTGCTCAAGCCGCGCCACCACTGAGTCGTTGCCTATGGCCAAGCCCATAGGCCAACGCCCCCTGCTATGGCGTTACGTTCTGCTGGCCATCGGCTGGTCGAGCGTAGCGCTGGGGGTAGTGGGTATCTTCCTTCCTGTATTGCCTACCACGCCTTTCCTGCTGCTGGCAGCCGCCTGCTTTGCCCGTAGCTCGCCACGCTTCTACCAATGGCTGGTGCAACACCCGCGCCTGGGTCCGTGGATCCGCGACTATCTCGACGGCAACGGCATTCCGCTCAAGGGCAAGGTCTACGCCATCGGCCTGATGTGGTTGAGCATCGGCTTCTCCTGCTACCTGGTGCCATCGCCCTGGGCCCGGGGCTTCATGCTGACCAGCGCGGTGCTGGTGAGTCTCTATATCCTACGGCAGAAGACCCTGCGGCGCTCCTGAAGGTTTGTGGGGTGGCCGGCAAGCGCGGGGCCACCGCGCACCATCGCCGCCTGCGGCAGCGGCGCCAGATTCGGGAGCGGTCAGGATTTGGCGTGGTTGCGCTGGTAGGTGTCTTCGCCCATCGCGGCAATCTGCCCTTCGATCAGGGCCTCGAAAGGCCGCAACAGCGGCTCGAACGAAGCAGGAGCTTCAAGTACCTGCAATGCCTGAACGATCGCTTCCACAGTGGACAAGGCTCCCGGCCCCGGGGCCTTGCGCAGGCGATAGCGAGACTCCACCCCAGTCGCCAGGGTCACCCTTGGCAGCGCCGCCAGCAACGGATTGAGGTGCAGCAACTTGCGCGCCTTGCGCCAGGTGCCGTCGGGCACCACCAGCAGCAGCGGTGCATCCGTCTCGGCATAGGCCTGCAATGGCCGGGCATCATCCGCCGGGAACAGCAGGCATGCTCGATATCCGGGCTGGTCGAGCAACGCCGGCAGCTCCTCGAACACCTCCCCCACCACCAGTTCGGCGTTGTTCAGCCCCAACGCCGCCAGACGTGCGGTGTTCAAGGCATGATTGACCTCACTGGGATGCTGCAACAACAGCACTCGGGTGCGGCTGGGTAGCTGCGGAATCAGCGGGCACAGACAATGGCCCGCAGGGCGCAGGCAACGCTCGCAGCGTGCTCGAGACATGGGACCTCCTTATGACTGGTTGAGCTGCGCCTTGAGCAGGTCGCGAAAGGTCTGGATCAGCGGCTCTCGACCGCGTCCGCGACGCATGATCATGGAGAACGGCGCCTGGTAGCCAAAGGTTGCCGGCAGCAGCACCCGCAAGTCGCCCTTGTCCGCCCAGGCCTGGGCGTAATGTTCCGGCAGGTAGCCGATGTAGGCGCCGGACAGCACCAGGATCAACTGCGCCTCCATGCTCTCCACCGTCGCCGCACTGTGCTTGAAGCCGTGCCGGGCCAGTTCGGCCTGGCTCCAGTAGCCGCGGCCGACCATGCGTTGCTGGGTGATCACCTGCTCGGGAATGCGCCGCTCGCTGTACAGCGGGTGACGGTTGCTGCAATACAGCCAATGCTGCTCGCGGTACAGCGGCATGTACACCAGGCCGCTCATGCGCGTGGAAAAGGCACCGATGGCCAGGTCCAGGCGATTGTCCTGCACCCCCAGCTGCAACTCGTGGGGCTCATCACCGACAGGTGCAGGTGCACCGCCGGATGCTCCTGGCTATAGGCGCCGATGGCCTCGGCGAACGGCAGGGCCTTATCGCTCACCGTGGAGTCGATCACCCCCAGGTTCAAGGTCCCGCGAAGCTCGCCCTTGAGGGCTGCGGCGTACTGTTCGAAACCTTCCAGCTCGCCCAGCAGGCGCAGGGTTTCCTGGTGGAACAGCTCGCCCTTGCTGGTCAGGCTGAAACCGCCCCGGCCACGGTGGCAGAGCACCAGGCCCAGGGATGCCTCCAGCTGGCTCATGTAGGTGCTGATGGCCGAGGTGGAAAGATTGAGTTCGTGCTGGGCGTTGGCGAACCCCTGATGCCGCACCACGCTGACGAAGATGCGCAATAGTTTCAGATCAGGTAAAGCGTTGGCCATGACAGGCTCCGATAACAGGCAAAACGACAACGTCCCTGCGGCGAGGGTGCGGGTTCTCGCCGAGCGGCAAAGCAATCCCGATGGCCTCCATGCCCGCTTTCAATCCAACCCTGCAACCCGGATAACGGCGGCTGCACCACCGGACGGGAGCAAGCTCCCTCGCCACCAAGGGCCTGGGGAGCAGCGCGGGAGTCTAGCGCGCCATCGGCCATTAGTTTAGAAAAATCTGAACTAAGTATTTGTTCGTAGCGATTCTTTCCCCGCACTACATTTCGCAGAATCGGCCCCACTCGGTTGCTCGGGCAGGATTCGCTGCGCCGTCGACCCCATAAATATAAAACAACGATGAGGCCTATCCCGTGGACAAGATTCTCCACCAACCACTGGGCGGCAACGAAATGCCGCGCTTCGGCGGCATCGCCACCATGATGCGTCTTCCCCATCTGCAATCCGCTGCCGGCCTGGACGCTGCGTTCGTCGGCGTGCCCCTGGACATCGGCACCTCGCTGCGTGCCGGCACCCGTTTCGGCCCGCGGGAAATCCGTGCCGAATCAGTCATGATCCGCCCTTACAACATGGCCACCGGTGCTGCCCCGTTCGACTCGCTGTCGGTGGCCGACATCGGCGACGTAGCGATCAACACCTTCAACCTGCTGGACGCGGTGCGCATCATCGAAGAAGCCTATGACGGCATCCTCGAACACAACGTGATTCCCCTGACCCTGGGCGGCGACCACACCATCACCCTGCCGATCCTGCGGGCCATCCACAAGAAACACGGCAAGGTCGGGCTGGTGCACATCGATGCCCACGCCGATGTCAACGACCACATGTTCGGTGAGAAGATCGCCCACGGCACCACCTTCCGCCGCGCCGTGGAAGAAGGCCTGCTGGACTGCGACCGCGTGGTGCAGATCGGCCTGCGCGCCCAGGGCTACACCGCCGAAGACTTCAACTGGAGCCGCAAGCAGGGCTTTCGCGTGGTCCAGGCCGAAGAATGCTGGCACAAATCCCTGGAGCCCTTGATGGCCGAAGTCCGCGAGAAAGTCGGCAACGGCCCGGTGTACCTGAGCTTCGACATCGACGGCATCGACCCGGCCTGGGCCCCAGGTACCGGCACCCCGGAAATCGGTGGCCTGACCACCATCCAGGCCATCGAGATTGTCCGTGGCTGCCAGGGCCTGGACCTGGTGGGCTGCGACCTGGTGGAGGTTTCGCCGCCTTATGACACCACCGGCAATACCTCGCTGCTGGGCGCCAACCTGCTGTACGAAATGCTCTGCGTACTGCCTGGCGTCGCCCATCGCTGAGACTCAGCACATGCTGCGCGCCGCCAGACCGTTTGCGGCGCAAAGCGGTACTACCCGCTTCATCTTTACCCCGTCCTCGGCTGCTGTTGCGCAATGCCTGCCAGGCATTAGCCGGGCCGATGACGGGCCAAGGATGGTTCCGAGGTGCGGTGACGCATCCCGGACAACGCCGTCGTCCGCCCACAAGGGGACGGCGCCGGATTGACTCATGACGTAGCCACGAAGCTGCGCATGCAAGGGGAGCAAGACTTCAGCCAGGAACGCGAAACCATTGGGTCTTGCACAAAACAACAAGGCCTCTGGCTGGCCTGTCACAACCATTTGTCCGCTGTGCCGGAAGGGCTGCCACCCCCTTAGCCAATGTGATCGGAGCAGATCATGAATAACAACAAAGAAAAAAACCCTAGCAACATCGCAACCAACAGGATCGGACAGATCCTCGAGCACCAGCGCGACACCAGGCCTTGCGACCTGTTTCGCCTGCCCCCCGGCCTGGCCAGCACCGCCATCGCCACTCTCGAAACTGCGCACTCCAGCATGGCCAGCCGCTGTACCAGCGGGCTGCTGGCAAGTCGCGCGCTACTGCCCGGATAACCTCCTGGAGCGGCCGGCCTCGCGATAGAGCCCCTGGGTCTTGCACACGACTTGACCCCGCCTTCGCTGAGCAGCCAGCACCTGCATGAACCGTTTGTTTCACATAAAAAAGATAATCGGAGACACGCCACCATGGCTTTAGATCTATTTGTCGTACTCATCTATGCCGCCGGCATGCTCGTACTCGGCTACTACGGCATGCGCAAGGCCAAGACCCACGAGGACTACCTGGTGGCCGGCCGCAACCTGGGCCCGACCCTGTACATGGGCACCATGGCCGCCACGGTCCTGGGCGGTGCCTCCACCGTCGGCACCGTGCGCCTGGGCTATGTCCACGGCATTTCCGGTTTCTGGCTGTGCGCCGCCCTGGGGGCGGGGATCATTGCCCTGAACCTGCTGCTGGCCAAGCCGCTGCTCAAGCTGCGCATCTTCACCGTCACCCAGGTGCTGGAGAAGCGCTACAACCCCATGGCCCGCCAGGCCAGCGCAGTGATCATGCTGGCCTACGCGCTGATGATCGGGGTGACTTCGATCCTCGCCATCGGCACCGTTCTGCAAGTGCTGTTCGGCCTGCCGTTCTGGGTTTCGGTTTTGCTGGGCGGCGGCGTGGTGGTGGTGTACTCGGCGATCGGCGGCATGTGGTCGCTGACCCTGACCGACATCGTCCAGTTCGTGATCAAGACCGTCGGCCTGATGTTCATCCTGTTGCCGATCTGCCTGTACCGCGTAGGCGGCTGGGATGAGTTGGTGGCCAAGCTGCCAGCGTCCAGTTTCAGCTTCACCGCCATCGGCTGGGACACCATCATCACCTACTTCATGATCTACTTCTTCGGCATCCTGATCGGCCAGGACATCTGGCAACGGGTGTTCACCGCCAAGACCGAGAAAGTCGCGCAATACGCCGGCACCCTGGCGGGCTTCTACTGCATCCTCTACGGCCTGGCCTGCGCCCTGATCGGCATGGCCGCCCATGTTCTGCTGCCGGACCTGGACAACGTCAACAACGCCTTTGCCGCCATCGTCAAAGCCTCGCTGCCGGACGGCATCCGTGGCCTGGTGATCGCTGCGGCGCTGGCCGCCATGATGTCCACTGCCAGCGCCGGCCTGCTGGCCGCCTCCACCACCCTGACTGAAGACCTGCTGCCAAGGCTGCGCGGCGGCAAGCAATCGAGCCTGGGGATCAACCGCCTGTTCACCTTCCTCACCGGCATCGTGGTGCTGGGCATTGCCCTGGTGGTCAACGACGTGATCAGCGCCCTGACCCTGGCCTACAACCTGTTGGTGGGCGGCATGCTGATCCCGCTGATCGGCGCCATTTTCTGGAAACGCGCCACCACTGCCGGCGCTATCGCCAGCATGGGCCTGGGCTTCGTCACGGCTCTGGCCTTCATGTTCAAGGACGGCCTGGATGCCAACACACCGATCTACTACAGCCTGGCCGTGGGCCTGGTGAGTTTCGTGGTGGTGAGCCTGGCTTCCCGGCGCCCTGCGCCCCTGGCCAACGCAATCTGACGTGAAGCCGGAGGTCTGAAGCTTTTCTTCGACGGGTGCGGCGTCGGTGGCCGCACCCGTTTTTTTTCGCCTGGCAAAAGCCTCGCGGCAGCGACGGGCAAAGCCCGCAGCCATTTTCGTCAGGGCCATGAATGGACGAATGGTTACCCCGCCGGAAAAAAACCTGTGCTGTACTCAGATCCAGCGACGACTGTTCCCGCAGGAAAACAGTACAAGGATCGCTGGCCGCCTCAGTGCACGCTATCGCTTCACCCTTGGATGGGGTCATAAAACAATAAGAGCCTCTCCCTGCCCCGAGGTGTTTATGGACCGTTTCTCCATCCAGCAAAGCATCCGTCATGCCATCGATGCACAAATGGCCCAGAAGTGGCCAATCCCGCCCTGCCAGGCCCGCGAACACGACACCTACTCCCTGGACCTCAAGGCCCTGCTGCACAGCCTGGAGCGAGAGTTCAACATTCGCCTGGATCCCGACCGCGACCTGTATCGAATCAGCAGCATCAGCGAGCTGAGCCTGTTCATCCTGGAAAAGACCCGCGCCGACGCTGCCCGTCCCGCCTGACCTGCTGTCGTATCGGGAGCAACGCAGATGAACCGGGCCCAAGCGCGCGCGGCAGTGCACCTGCTCATTCGCCACTGGCTGGATGAGCCTGTGGATTTCGATGACCAGAGCGGTCTCTCTGAACTGGGGCTGGACAGGGATGATATCGAGGCGCTGCTGTGGCGCCTGGAGGACAGGTTCGACCTGGGTGTCTTGCCCCGTGAAGAGCAGCGAGCGCTCGGGCAACTGGAAAGGGTGGATGACCTGGTGCAATGGTTATTGGAAAAGGCCCGGCAAAACCAGGATTGACCCGATTGCCCCAGGCCTGTGGCCCAGCGACTGCCGGCTAGAAGACATCCGCGAGAGCCGGAGCCTGCACTCCGCTCTCGCCTCTGCTTCAGCGACGACGTTGTTGACGGCGCCGCAGCTCTTCGTCGGTAGGAATCGGCACCGGTTGCAGCGGTGGCTCGATCAGGCCCAGTGCGACGCCAAGGTCGTGCAGCCAGCTTTGCAGTTTGTCTTTCATAGTGCCCCCTCAGGGTCGTGCCGAGCGGCGATACTGCGCCGCCTCAAGCAGATAATAGCCCTATCTTTTCCAGCGCGCTGCTGCGCAATGGCAATGAACTGTTACTGGATTAAAGCCAATGGCCATCGGGTGCTCAAGCATGGGCCCGCGCCTGCTGCGCAAGCTGCACGCCAGCGCCTTGTTGCAGCTCGATCCAGGCATTGAGGTTGGCCCCGACCATGCCCTTGCGCCACATCAGCCAGGTAGTGGCACGGGCAAAAGGCTCGGCCAGGGCATGCACCGCCACGCTTTCGCGCCCCGGCAGGCTGTCGAGCATCGACTGAGCCATCAGCGCCACCCCGGAACCGGCGATCACACAGGCCAGCATGCCCTGATAGGACTCGATCTCCATGGCCCGCCCCATCGCGGCGTGGTAGTGGGCAAACCAGGATTCCAGACGCATGCGATAGGAGCAGCCCTGGCGAAAGGTGAACACCGCACGGCCCTCCACGTCCCGGGCCGTACGCACCGGCGGATGGTCGGCTTCGCTGATCAGTACCAGGGTCTCGTCGCACAGGGGCACGCCATCCAGGCCTGCCAGCTCCAGCGGCCCGTCCACCAGGGCTGCATCCAGGCGCCCGGTGAGCAAGCCTTCGAGCAACTCGCCGCTGGGCCCGGACTGCACCTGCAGGTTCACCGCCGGATAGGCCCGGTGATAACGCGCCAGCAATGCAGGCAAGTGAATCGCCGCGGTGCTGTACATGGTGCCCAGGACAAACTCCCCGGCCGGCTGACCGCCCTGCACCGCGGCATGGGCCTCGTCGTGCAAGGCGAACAGGCGCGCGGCGTAATCCAGCAGCACCTTGCCCGCCGGCGACAACTGCAGGCGCTGACGCTCGCGCAGGAACAGTTCGACCCCCAGTTGCTCCTCCAGTTGCTTGAGCCGGGTCGAGAGGTTCGACGGCACTCGGTGCAGGCGCTCGGCGGCGCGAGTGATGGAGCCTTCCTCGGCCACGGCCTGGAAGATGCGCAATTGGCTGAACTCCATGACTTTCTCCAAAACTGAACAAGTTACTCAATATTATTCATTTTTAAAGAAAGTCAATCAGTCCTAGCCTGACGGTCATTGTCCCCATCGATGGAAAGCCGACCATGTCTCCCCTGCTCCGCCTGCTCGCCAGCTTCATTGCCCTGATGATGGCCATGGGCATTGGCCGCTTCGCCCTGACCCCGCAACTGCCGCACCTGATCAGCGAAGGCCAGGTCGACCTGACCGCCGCCGGGCTGATTGCCGCCGCCAATTACCTGGGCTATTTCCTCGGAGCCCTGGACGCCATGTTCGCCCGGCGTCCGGCCCAGGTGCGCCTGCGCCTGCTGGGCGGCTTGTGGCTGTGCGTGCTGCTGACCCTGGCCTCGTTCTGGGCCCAGGGCTTCTGGCCGCACCTGCTGCTGCGCTTCGGCACCGGGGTGGCCAGCGCCTGGGTGCTGGTGATGATCACGGCGCTGAGCCAACCCCTGGCCCAGGCGGCGGGGCGGCCACGCCTCGGGGCCCTGGTGTTCGCCGGCCCGGGGCTGGGCATCATGCTAACCGGGCTACTGGCCCTGGGCTCCAATCTTCTGGGGCAAAGCTCGGCCAACCTGTGGCTGCTGTATGCCGCGGTCGCCTTGTTGATGCTGCTGGTGATCCTGCCGATCCTGCCCCCGGCCTCGGCGCGCCCCAGTGGCGAAACGCAGAGCGCCTGCGCCACTGAGCACAGCGTGGCGCGCCTGGGGCTGGTCTACGCCCTGTATGGCGTGGGCTACATCATCCCCGCGACCTTCCTTTCGCAGATGGCCAATGCGCGCTTCCAGGGCCAGTGGCAGGCCGACCTGTTCTGGCCCGGTTTCGGCCTGGCCGCGGCCCTGGGCGTGGCCCTGGCCAGCCTGCGTCGGCACACCCCGCACAGCACCCGGCAATGGCTGATGGCGACCTTGTGGCTGCAGGCCGCCGGGGTCTTTGCCTGCCTGCTGGGCAGTGGCCTGGGGCTGGTATTGGGCGTGTTGCTGTGCGGCACGCCGTTCCTGGCCTGCATGCAGTTGGTGATGCAGCGCTCCCGGGAACTGGCACCGCAGTCGGCCCAGCGCAACGCCGGCCTGCTCACTGCCTGCTTTGCCGTGGGCCAGTTGAGCGGCCCGTTGCTGGCCGCCCTGAGCAGCCACTTCAGCGGCGACCTGCAGCTGGCGCTGGTGGTGGCGGGCTGCGGCTTGCTGATCGGCGCCAGCCTGCTCTGGCAACTGCGACCAACGGCACAGCGCTGTGCGGTCGTCTCGTGAAGCGCGGGCTACAACAAGCGCTGGATCCGCCGCCGCAGCCACTGTTCGGCGCTGACGAAGGTAATACCCAGCAGCACCAGCATTGCCCCCAGCACGAAGTTGAGGCTCAAGGGCTCGTCCAGTAACAGCACGCCGAAGGTCACGCCGAACATTGGGGTCATGAAGGAAAACACTGCCAGGTTCGCCGCCAGATAACGCCGCAGCAGCCAGAACCAGGTCAGGTAGCTGAAGAACGATACCACCAGCCCCTGGAACAACACGCTGGCCACCGCTACCGGCGTCAGGCTGACCTGGGTCACCTGGCCGCTGAGCACGGCGATCAGCAACAGGCCGACGAAACCGACGATCAACTGATAGAACAGGGTCAGGGTCGCCGGCGCCTCGGACAGCCGCGAAGCCCGCACCACCACTGTGGTCGCGCCCCAGGCCAGCCCCGCCAGCAATCCCAGAATGTCGCCCAGGAGCATGCGCCGGTCCAGGTTGTCCAGGGAGATCCCGCCGGCAAAGGCAATGCTGATGCCGATAAAGGCCAGGACGATCCCCAACCATTGCAAGGGCCGCAAGCGTTCGCTGGGCAACAGCCAATTGACCCCAAGGGCGGTGAAGATCGGTGCGGTGTAGAGAAACACCGACATGTGCGCGGCACTGGTGAGCTTCAGGCCTTCGGCGATAAACAGGAACTCCAGGCCGAACAGAGCGCCGGCCAGCAAGCCGCCGCGCCAGGTACTGGAAACCTGGGACCAGCCGCCTTTCCAGCACATCAGTAGAGCCACCAGCAGCGCCGAGATCCCCGAACGGGCGGCCGCCTGCATGATGGGCGCAATGTCCGCCGCAGCCCACTTGATCATCACCTGCTGCACGCCCCAGATCAGGCACAGCCCCAACATCACCTGCAGGGCAAACCCATCGGCGTTGCGCCGTTCGATGCTCACCGCCATACCTCACATTGATTCAATGACATGACCCCTACCCGAAATAAAGAACTGCCGCCGCGCCTGACGGGTCCCCTGGAGCAGACCTAGTTCCCGCCGTTTGCGCCAGGCGCCCAGCGGCAGGCACAGAAGACGCCGAAACTGCAGGCCAGGGCACTGGCCAGCATGCCCCAGGCCATGTCCAGCAGCGCCAGGGAAGCCGACCAGCCCTGCAAGGTCGCCCAGTTGCTCAGGTCATAAGTGCCGTAGGCCACCAGCCCGAGCAGCGCCCCCAGGCACGCAGCCCGGCGCCAGCCGCCCTGCTGCAGGGCGGGCCGCACGGCGAACAGCAGGCAACCGCTAACGTAGAGGAGGTAGAACAGCGCTGCCGGCAACAGCCGTGGCTGTTCCAGCAGCAGCGCCCCCAACTGGGCCCGGTAGGTTTCGCCCATCATCAGCCCCAGCCAGAGCGCGTCGAGTAGCAGGAACGCCAGCAAGGTGGCGAGCCAGGCAACCAGCGTGGTTTTCATAAGCCTCGCCCGCAGCGTGAAGTGAGTCTCAGCTTAGCTCGATACGATCCGCGTGAATGACAATCTGGCCCTGCTTGTAGAGGGCACCGATGGCCTTCTTGAAGTTGCCCTTGCTAACCCCGAACAAACTGCTGATCAAGGCCGGGTCGCTCTTGTCGCTGACCGCCAGCGAGCCATCGTTTTCCCGCAACTTGGCGAGGATCTTCGAGTTCAGGCTGGTAGCCGCCTGTTCACCGATAGGTTGCAAACTCAGGCTGATCTTGCCGTCGGCGCGCACTTCCTTGATGAAACCTTTCTCTTGCATCCCCGAGCGCAGGAACTTGAACACTTCGTTCTTGTGGATCAGGCCCCAGTGCTTGTTGTTGATGATGGCCTTGAAGCCCATGTCAGTGGACTCGGCCACCAGCAAGTCGACTTCCTGGCCGGCCTTGTAGTTGGCCGGCGTCTTGTCCAGGTAGCGGTCCAGACGGGCCGTGGCGGTAATACGGCGAGTGTGCTTGTCCAAGTAGACATGCACCACGCAGTATTCGCCGGCGTTCATCTGGCGCTTTTCCTCGGAGTACGGCAGCAGCAGATCCTTGGGCAGCCCCCAGTCCAGGAACACCCCGATACTGTTAACTTCGACGACTTTAAGACTGGCGAACTCACCAACTTGAACTTTCGGCTTTTCGGTAGTTGCGATTAACTTGTCAGCACTGTCCAAGTAAACAAAAACATTCAGCCAGTCTTCATCTTCACTGGGAATGTCCTTGGGGATATAACGATTGGGCAGCAATATTTCGCCGTCCGCCCCACCGTCCAGATACAAACCAAAGTTAGTGTGTTTAACCACTTGCAAACTGTTGTAGCGCCCGACTAAAGCCATTTCCAATACCCTCATTGCGTGGGCGGCATTCTACCTGTTTTCCAGGCCTGCGTTGACGCTCCTGAATCGCCGGCCACGAAATCCTTGATTTTTCTGGCGTTCCCAGCGCTCAACCGGCCGCTCGTCAGGCAAACAGCCGTGCATAGAGCCTTTGCGGAGCACAGCGAGAGGGCATTTTTTTCGATGGGTCCTTAGTTAAAACAGCGACTTAGGAAAATATCCGAAAAATAAACTTAGGAAAAACAGCAGGAAGCGCCTTTCTGTTCCAGGGGATATTTACCAAGCAATTGTCAAGTATTTCTGATAAGATGCCTGGCCAAATTAATTTTCCCGAAAGGTTAAATGGCCGCCATGCGAGTAAAAGCCTCCAACAGCAAAGCAAAACCAGCTCCCGCCGTTGAAACCAGTGAATCGATCAACGAACAGATCGCAGCGTTCCTGAAATCGGGCGGCGAAATCCAGCAGATCGCCAAAGGCGTCAGCGGCCAGACTTTCGGCCCGTCCAAGCAGATCAGCCTGGGCAAGAAGTAACTCCCCCGCGCATTATCCTGGTCCCTTAGCGCTTTGCCCTCAAAGCGCTAGGACTGGCACCCCCTCTCCTCCCCACTACCAGCAAATCGACGAACGGCCTTCAGCCAATGGCATTCGCCGGTATCCTTTACCCCCTCTAGATCAATCGTTTCAGCCGCCTTTCAGGTTGTCGCTCCGCGCAGTTCAGGGAGTGCTGCATGCTCAAATCCTCGTTGCTGGCCTGCAGCCTGCTGTTGGCCTGCCCCATTGCCCATGGGCAAATCTTCCAGCGCGAGCTGGGGGATTTCGACCTCAAGCTGGGCACCAGCCCCAGCCGCAGCATGGCCCAGGGCCTGGTCAAGCCGTCCTCAAGCGGCTCGTTCCACGGCGGCCTCGACCTGAGCCACGACAGTGGCTGGTATGCCGGCCAGTGGGCCCCCAGCATGGGCCTGAGCCCCTCCAGCAAACTGGAGGTGGATTCCTACCTGGGCTTCAAGCAGCCCTTCGACCAGACCCTGGGCTACGAACTGGGAATGATCCACTACAACTACCCGCAGTTGCGGACCCAGGACAGCCAGGAATTCTACGGCGGCCTGACCCTGCTCGGCAGCCGCTTCGGCGCGGCCTTCAGCAATGACCCGGACAAACGCAACAGCACCCTGTTCGCTGACCTGGGCGGCAACGTACCGTTCGGCATTGGCGTCAGCGTCAAATACACCACCCATCAACTGAACAATGGCGTCTCGATCGCCGACGGCGGCTACGTGGCCGGCTTCAATGACTGGTCGATCAAGCTCTCGCGCCCCTGGCTGGGGATCGACCTGAACCTGATCTACAGTGACTCCAGCCTCAGCGGCAACGACTGCAGCGCCTACTCCGGGCATAACCCGCAATGCGACGGCCTGCTCACCTTCAAGGCCGAACGGGCGTTCTACTGAACGTCTGAACTGCGAGGCGCCTTCAGGGTTCAGATACAGCAACCCGCACTCGCAAGGACTCGAACATGGCGCGCCGCTGGCACCTCCTCATTCCGCTCCTGATCATCAGCCTGCTGCTGGGCGCCTGTAGCCGGGTCGGCCTGGCCTATCGCAACCTGGATGTGATCATTCCCTGGAACCTCAACGACTACCTGGACATGAACAGCGAGCAGAAGAGCTGGTTCAACCAGCGCCTTCAGCAGCACCTGAGCTGGCATTGCACCACCCAGCTCCCGGGTTACCTGGACTGGCTCGACCGCCTGCAACTGATGGTGCAGAACAACCAGGTCAGCGACCAGGGCTTGCAAGAGCGCACCCGGGAAGCCAAGCAAGCCATCGCCGAAACCGCCCGGCAGATCGCCCCGTCCGCCGTGGAGCTGCTCCAGGGTCTGAACGACCAGCAAGTCAAAGAGATGAATTCCGCCTTCGCCAAGGACCTGCAGGAACACCAGGAGCAATACCTCAAGCCGCCGTTGGCGCAACAGATAGAGCAGCGCAGCCAACGCATGAGCAAGCGCCTGAACGCCTGGCTCGGCTCCCTAAGCCCGAGCCAGCAGCAACGGGTGGAACAATGGTCCAGCAGCCTGGGCGAGCAGAACCAGCAGTGGATCGCCAACCGAGCCCACTGGCAGGCGCAATTCAGCGCGGCCGTGGAGCAACGGCAAAACAGCGATTTCCCACAACGTATCGAGCAATTGCTGGTACACCGCGAGAGCTTATGGACGCCGGACTATCGCCAGGCCTACGCCCACACCGAACAGGCCGCACGCAGCCTGCTGGTGGACTTGATGGCACAAAGCACCCCGGCCCAGCGCCAGCGCCTGCTGAAGAAAATCGACGGAGTGCGCAAGGACTTCGCCGAGCTCAAATGCCTGCAGAACGCCCGCCAGGGCTAGGCGCAACCTAGGCGATCTGGGCCTTGGAGGCCACCTGATCGAAGGTCGCCGAATCCAGCGCATCGGCCTGCTCATCCAGCACCTGGCGCGGGTGATCATTGCCCGGGATGCTGCTGTCAATCAGGCACAGCAGGCTGGAACCACGGGGCGTGAGCACGAAGTTCTCGCCATTGCCGCCCTCCTCTTCCGGCCGGCTTTCGATAAAGCCACGGTCCAGCAGTAACTTTTCGTACTCGGTGGCGGTGACTTTCAGGTCATCCAGATTGCCGGTGGGCTCGCCTTCCGCCGCCTTGGCCGCCGCATGCTGCTCGGCATAGGGTCGCGGAGTGAAGCTGTGGCCGGCGCCGTTCTGCACTTCGTGCAGCAGTCGTTCGATCAGATCCCAGTTATAAGTCGTCATCCTGATTCAACCTCCAGACAAGAGAATGAAATGCCTTCACAAGTTGTGACCGGCAGGCCATTCAGCCGTTCAGGAAATCCACCCCAGGCCGCCGCCCCCTGATCGGAAAACCGCTGGGCGGTTTGTCGATCCACTCCAGCGCCAAACGACTAGCGTGTGTAAGACCCATCGCCCCCACTGCCTTGAGGAGAGATGTCATGTCCGTTACCGAGCATCCCGTGGTCTCCCGGGAACAATGGCTGCAAGCCCGCAAACAGCACCTGATCCACGAAAAGGCCTTTACCCGCCAGCGCGACCAGCTCAGCGCCGAACGCCGGGCGCTGCCCTGGGTAAAAATCGACAAGCCCTATCAGTTTCATGGCCCCGATGGCCCGCTGGGCCTGGCCGATCTGTTTGGCGACCACAGCCAACTGCTGGTCTACCACTTCATGTTTGCCGAAGGTTGGGAGGAAGGCTGCAAGGGCTGCTCGTTCGTCGCCGACCACTTCGATGGCGCCAACCAGCACCTGGCCCACCACGATGTAGCGCTGGTGGCCATCTCCCACGCCCCTTATGCCGAGTTCCAGGCCTTTCGCCAGCGCATGGGTTGGCATTTCGATTGGTATTCCAGCGCCGGCGACGACTTCAACCAGGACTTCGGCGTCAGCCTCAGCGCCGAGCAACTGGCCCAGGGCACTGCCAGCTACAACTACGAACAGGCCAGTGGCGATGAGCAGGAGTTGCCCGGGCTCAGCGTGTTCTACCGCAACCCGCAAGGTGAGATATTCCACACCTATTCCACCTATGCCCGCGGGCTGGACCTGTTGCTGGGGGCCTACAACTTCCTCGACCTGACGCCCAAGGGGCGCAACGAAGAACAGATCATGGGCTGGGTCCGGCACCACGATCGCTACCAGGCAACGCCCCAGGGCAAGAGCAGCAGTTGCTGTTGTGACGATTGAGAACCTGCCGCAGGAGCCAGCTTGCCGGCGAATCGCACTCACAAACGGCACAAATCTGCGGCAGACTGTGACGACCCACCCAGCCAACTAAGCTGTAGACATGAGCGCCGCCTATCACAGCCTCCACGAATACACCCTGCGCATGAGCCGGGTGCTGGAGCATATCGACCAACACCTGGACCAACCCCTGGAGCTGGCGGACCTGGCGCGGGTCGCCCATTTCTCGCCCTACCACTTCCACCGCCTGTTCAGCGCCTGGGTCGGCGAGCCCCTGGGTGCCTACCTGCGCCGCCGACGCCTGGCCTGCGGTGCCTACCTCATGGCCAGCCGCCCCTCGGCCTCAGTGCTGGAAATTGCCCTGGAAGTCGGCTTCGGCTCCGGCGAGGCATTTTCCCGGGCCTTCAAACAGCACTTCTCGGTCTCCCCCAGCACCTGGCGCGATACCGAGCCCAAACGCTGGCACCGCCGCCTGGACGACATCCGCGAACGCCGCCTGCGTGAATTGCGCAATCCTGATCAGACCCACATCCCCGCCTTCGACGATCCTGACGCCTTCATTCACCTGAAGGAAACCGCGATGAAGGTCACCCTGCAGCAACTACCCGCCACCCGCGTGGCCTACCTGCGCTACATCGGCGCCTACGGCCCGGGCATTGGTGTTTTCTGGCGCGAAACCGCAGCGCCATGGATGCTCGAACATCAACTTTTCAACCGCGTGCGCTACGGCATCGGCCACGACGACCCGGACCTCACCCCCGCCGACAAATGCCGCTACGACGCCTGCGTGGAAGTGCCCGAAGACTTCAAGGCCAGCGCCCCGGCCGTCGTCACCACCTTGCCCGGTGGTCTCTACGCCGTGGCCCACTACCGCGGCCTGGGCCCGGCTATCGCCGACGCCTGGATCGAACTGTGCCGCGACTGGCTGCCCAAGAGCGGCCTGCAATTCGACCCGCGCCCGGCCTTCGAACGCTATCCGGCGGATGCGTACTACGACGTCAAGACCGGGGAGCTGGAGTGTGAGATCTGCATTCCGGTGAAAAAGCTATAACCCCAAAAGCACGTTGATCCCCCTGTAGGAGCGAGCTCGCTCGCGAACAACGCCAACGATAACGCGCCGCTACTGAAAGAACGCGACGCCCTGGCGCTCATCGCGAGCGAGCTCGCTCCTACAATCCCCCCACACACTCACTCAACGAGAAGGAATGGCCGTGATATCGCGAACGATGAACCTCGGCAGAGCACGAATGTAGAAGTTCTCCACATCCGAATTACCGCTGTTGGTGATCGCCCCCAACATGGTCTTCATATTGCGCAACTGGCCCATGGCCCCGGCAGGCTGCAAACCATCGCGCTCCTGGGCGAAATGCAACACCTCGGCGCCGTCGCGCTTGACCTGCACCTTGTAGCCAAAGTCGACACTGGCAAGGATCGTATTGTCATCGACGACCATCGACACCAGCCCGCCCTGGGAATCACTGAGGCGGCGCTTGTACACCGCATCTACATCCAGCAGGTAGTCGGCACTGTCCTTGGTGGCGGCGTAGCGATTGGCATTGCCCAACTGCCGGATCAACTCCATGCCCAGTTGCTGGCGCAACTTGTCCTCGGGCAGAAAACGCTCGCTCTCGCCGACCAACTGCAGGTTGAAGGTGTCGATCCAGTAAGTCGCGTTGGCGGGAATCTGCACCGGTTTGGGCGAGATGTAATAGTCCGGCGTGGAGGCGCAACCGGCGAGCAAAGCGAGGGTGAAGAGCAGAGACAACAGACGCATGACGGATCTTCCTTGAGAAGGTTTTCAACAACGCACCGCCACCTAAAAACCACCTGTGGCATGGCGATAAGCGTCGGCATTGTAAGCCAGGAAAATCGCGGCGGACCGGCTCGAAAAGATACTCTCGGCAAATTAGGAATTGCCTTACGGCAGAAGCAGACAATCCAGTAGGAATGAGGCTTTAAGGACAGGGAGAGCGCTGGATATAGTCGAGGGGTCGTTGAAAGGACGACCGGGTTTGGCGACCTGACACCAGAATTGATGCAAAAGCCTCTGCTTGCAGGTACTTTTGCTCCCGCACAATCGCTTCATGGCGGCTGTGCGTGGGAGATCCTTTTGGGTCTGCCGGCTTATCTGGTGCCGGTTCGCCAACCTGCGTACAGCTGCCACCTTTCGTTTGGCGACGGTAGGGACAGCATCACCCCATCACCAGAGAACTAACCATGAACAGATACATGCCGATTACCGGCCACGACTGCAACATTCCCTCACTTCTGATCGATACCCAAGCTCCCATAGACGTCCTGCACGATGCAGCGGCGTATCGCATTCGCGCCGTGACTCAATTGCTGGAGAACTTCGCGATTTCTGATGACGCGCCCAAAGGTGCAGTGGTGCTGCAGGAACTGTCGCTGGTGTGCTGCATTTTGCTGCGCGATGGGTGTGATTTGATGGATGTGGCAGGGCGACGGATGCAAGGGCAGATATCCGCATAAGCAGACAGGGGTGCTCCGAGCGCCAGGAAGAACTGGAGGCAGCTAAGGCTGCCTTCTTCATGCCAGGCAACAAGGTCCATCGGTTGAGTGGAGACGCTACCAGTTGCAGCTACGACCGTCGATTAAGTCAAACGGGCGCTTTATATTTTTCTCATAACCCTATCTACTCAGAAGATACTTTCTCTTAACCTGCGTCATAAAATCGATCACCTCTGACAACTTTTCCCCTCTTACCCCAATTTTCTCCAAATCATCCAAACAGCACCTCTCATAGACTTTAGCCAACCCCTCTAACATATCTTCCGCATAAGGGCTTTCTCCAGATAATTCTACTCCATACCGAATACCCTCCTTTAATATTGCAGTTTGCAGGACAGCAAAAAAACCAACATCAGCAGCAGTACAAAGGCACTCAGTTTCGTCTTGAACATATGCAAAGGCCTGCTCTGGCCGAAGACGGATCTGAGATATAGCTTTTTAATCCAGGTAGTTAAAATTACTTTTTCCGCTGAGAACTCAACTCCATTTTTTCGTATCACATTCAGATGTGATGGATCAACCGCTGCCTCCTTTGCAGAGAAGCTTCCCGTCTAACTCAGCAAATCCGTGGATACATTTCCGAGGCGAGCAAACTCATTAAAAACGTTGCAGACAAAACCCACATCGTATGTAACCGCCTTGGCGGGATATTTTTCTCCCAAGATGGTCATCAGGCCATTCGGCATGTTTTTGTTCGTTATTGTTCTCACACTGTGATCACCATCCTCATCATTCCCATTGAGCATCAGCAGGAATTTTCCAGAGTCCACATGCATTTCCAATTCGTAAGGGCCGTATTCTGGAGATGGTTTGCACCTCATCACGACAACACCTTTGCCCGCACTAGACACACGTTTAATCAAGTCCTCAGTATTTGAATTGCTTGGATTCAACTTGGCAGGCAACTGATGTCGTACATTATCAGAACTAATCAGATATCCGCCCAGAACAGTCTCTTTACTCATTGTTTTTCCTTGATGGACTTCATTCCTGGCTGCCAGTAATAAGTCTTGGGCAAACCTGTCACGTTGTCTACGGCGTGCACAGTCAGAGACTTCAATCCCGCAGCGTCGGCAGCAGCAGCTATGTCACCTATGCAGTACCCACAGACATCTCTCCCTGAAACAGTCATAGACATCCCTGACCCTTGAGTTTTGCCGGCGTTATACGCTTGTTGAATTACGCCAATTTCAGCGTGTGAATCCGCTACAGTTCCATTGGGGTGCGGTTTCCCTTTCGCCTCGGTCTTAGCGGTCACACGCTCAGCAATAAGCGTGGGTTCGTTTGTGGCACCAATTTTCGCACTTTGGTTGACATCCTCAAATACAGTACCGTTCACGGTGCCCTTTGCCGTCACCTTAGGCTCCACCCCTCCTTTTGCCGCGTTGGCGCCAGCTTGCTCCTTAAGTAAAACAGAAGCTCCCGTCCCATTCGCGAGCTTAGCCGCGCCCTTGAAGAGGACAATCTCAAGCGCCGCCCTAGCCGCCGCAGTCCCATAGTCGCGCATCGGGCTGACATCGCCAGGATAGCTCTCTGAACTAAACGAATTGAGGACTTTACTGCCTTGAGTGTATTCGTACGGAGCAAACAACTGGCCCGTCGCCTGCCATCCATCATGGAACGAGAGCGTACCCCCCAATGCAGAGAAAGTAGGCAGTGCGCAACCTAAACCCGTGACGCAGGCCGGAGTAGTCAATATCGCACCGCCGAATCCGGCAGCTGCACCAACCGCTCCCAAGACTGCTCGGCTAGCATTACCTGAGCGACTAAGCTCTTTGTCGTTTCTTAGAAGTTCATCATTCGCCTTGTCCCATGCTCCATACTCATCAAAAGCTCCGGTGCCCATGAGCTTGGCTTGCGCATCCTTGAAGTTACGCCCATCCGCCTCAAGCTGTGCAACGGCGTTATACAAGGGATCATCAGGAGGAACCGAAGACAAGCAGTTTACCAAGGCACAGGCAGCGGCCCGAAGCTGGTAGGCATTCTCTGGGTCTTCGCGCTGTAGTTCCTCAAGGGCAAGGGTTTCTTTCTGGTGCAGTTGGCGATTGTATTCATCGGCCATCTGCGCAACCCATGAAGCCTTGTTGACATCACCTCCAGCAGCACCCGCTACCGCCAATCCAACAATTTGTGAGAATCCCTGCCTCAAAGCAGGCTGCTGATCAAAGATGTCATTCAACACTTGCGCCATGGCCTGACTGGCGCCAGCGGCGATAGCTCCTGTCTTGAAGTCACCTCCTGTAGCACTAGACACCGCGCCACCAAACAAGGCATGCATCGCGACTCTGGCTGCGCCCCCCTCAGCCCACATAGCCATCCCCGTTGTATCACCAGCATTCTTTGCAGCTTGCCAATGCTCTTGCGCATACCCCCAACGAAGTTAAACGCAGTAGCGGCGACTACGTTTCCAGCTTGAGAAACCAGGCTTGCATTCAGGTTCTGAGTAAAACTACCTCCATCAATGGCGGTTTTAATCGCCCCTGCTGCCACCCCCTGAGCTCCCGCATGTGCTGCGAAACCACCAATACCCTCCAGTGTTCTGAGATCAAATCCTTTGGTGAGGCCATTAAAGGGTTTGGTTTGTCCCCCTAGCTGAGGATCTATAACTCCCGTGGTGAATCCAGCGGTCAGGCTCGATATTGCAGCGCCTTTCAAGCTGTCACTGCTGAAAGTTTCCTTGAACGCTGCGCCAAGATTGCCCTTGTTGTTGATGACACTGACAGCCCCGGTGCTGGCCATTGAAGTCAGGCCGGCCGTAACCATGGCGTTGCCCCAACCGGCCGCAACAAAGGTGCCTGCAGAAGCCCCAACGGTGGAAACCCCGCCAGCCGCCATAACGGTGCCACTACCTGCAGAACCGGCACCCGCAAATGCCGTACCCACCGCGCCACTCGCCGCGCCTGCGGTCAAAACAGTCACGATGATAATGATGGCCAGCATCGCCCCTTGGCCAAGCCCGGAATGGCTGTATTTGTAACTGTCATGGACCTCTTTCACCCTGCGCCAGTCCACATCGCCGCGCTTCTCGGCCTCCTTGAGCCAGGCCAGTTGCGGATCGGCTTGCACCATGGCGTCGATGGTCTGACTGATGGACTTTTGGTCGATTTGCTTGAGGTCGATCTTCAAACCATCGGTGGCTTTGATGATCAATTCGCCCTTAGCCACCAACTGACTCTGACGCAAAGTCTCATCGGTGTTGCCCTTACCCTTGGCACTGGTCCAGGCGAGGCTGTTACTGCTCTTCTCATGACTCTCTTGGTGCAGGTCCTTCACCCCTTCAAAGGTGATAGCGCCACCACTCTCCAGGGTCAGGTCCTTGCCACTCTCCAGCTTGGCGACCTGATACCTCTGGTCACCGTCACTCTTGAGCGTCAGGTTGCCACCAGCGCTGATCTCACTGCCAACATGGGTAACCCGGGTGACTTCATCGCGCTTGGTTTCCTTGCTGCCCCAGCCTCCCTTCTTCTTCATGTCATACAGCGAATGCTCACTGTCCTGCTCCGCCAGCAGGTTCAGTTCGCCACCGGCCACCAGATAGGCTTCATCTCCAGCCTTGACCTTGCTGGAAATCAGGGTCATGTCCTGGCCGGACTTGAGCATCACATCCCCGCCCGCCGTCACCGTGGTGGCTTGTTGGTGGACACGATCCTCTTCGCTCTTGGTGGTACCGGTCTTGCTGGCCCAGTGTTGTTCATTGGCGGCCGAGGCCAGGGTCAGGTTGTCCTTGGCCGTCATCGAGACGTCGCCCTTGGCGTCGATCTGGCTGGCGATCGCGGTGACGTTGCCACCGGCCTCAATGCTCAGGTTGCCGCCGCTCTCCAGGGTGGCGCCGTGCTGGGTTTTGCTCTGGTCGAGGTTGCCGATGCCACGGTCGTTGCTGACCACTTGCTCGACGGCGTTGAGGCTGACGTTGCGACCGGCCTTGATGCGGGTGTCGCCACCGCTGTGCAGGACGCTGCCGTTGCTGTCGAAGTCCCGTTCGGCATCGATGCTCAGGCTGTTGCCGGCTTCGATGCGGGCGGCGCTGTCGAGGAAGTCGCGACGCTGCTCGCGGACGTAGTCTTCGCTGCTGCTTTGGTGGGTGGTCAGGGTGCGGTCGTTGATCACGTCGCCCTGGGTGGTGGTCAGGGTCACGTCGCGCCCGGCGATGATGCCGCCGGCGCGGTTGACCAGGTAGTCGCCCGCCAGCAGGTCCTGGCGGTTGCCCGCCTCCACCAACCCACTATTGACCAGGTTCTCCCCCGCCACCGCCGACAGGTCATTGGCCGCGCGCAGGGTGCCGACGTTGTTCAAGTCCTTGCCGGCAATCAGGCTCACGTCCTTGCCGGCGATCAGGGAGCCGTTGGGCGCCAGGCGGTTGTTGGCCTGGGCCAGGTACAGCACGGGTACCAGCACCTGTTCGCCGTTCACTTCATGGCTTTCCAGCCAGACGATGTCGTGGGTCAGGGCGGCGACTTGCTCGGAGGTCAGGGTTATACCCACCGCCAGGTCAAGCTGCTGCTTGCTCTGGATGGCGTTGTCCATCAGGTGCTTGAAGAGCTTTTCGTTGCTGTCCTGGCCGTCGATAAAGCGTTGGCCGGTGCGGGCCACCATGGCTTGCTGGATGAGTTTCTGTTCGTAGAAACCGTCCCCCAGGCGCTTGGCGCTTTCATCGGGGTTGTAGCCCAGGTTGGACAGCAGGTAGTCCGAGCTCATGAACTGCTTGAGGTTGGTCAGCGCCGGGTTGGTTTCGATCAGGTACTTGTGCGGCCGGGACAGGCTCGCGGCGTCCGGCAGGCCGGCGATCTGCGCAGGCGTCGGGGCCTGGGCCAGGGTGCTGCCCTGGCCGCTGAGACGGAACAGGCCGTTGCCGCCGGTGGGCAGGGTGAAGCCCGGCAGTACCAGGGGGTTGACCTGTTGCTGGGCCAGTTCCGGGGGCAGTTGCGGGTTGATCCGGATCGGCGTCGAGTAGCCGTTGCCAACGCCGGTGTCGGTCAGGGTCTTGCCGGCGCCGACGTACTCGTAGAAGGAGCGGATCACACTGTTGTCGAGGGTTTTGTCAGCCTTGAGGTTGACCTTGCCGCCGGCCTGGATGGTGGCGGCGAAGGATTGGTCGCCATCCACCACTTTGCTGCTGGAGGACAGCATTACCCCGGTCCAGGCGATAAAGGCGCTGAGGTCGGAGGCAAAGCTGGCCGAAGGCGTCGGGTTGTTGCGGGCGTTGAACGCGGCGGCTAGGGCTGCGGCGGTGCCGGTTTCGTTGACGAAGCTCCAGTAGCGCCGCAGGGTGGTGATTTCCTGGGGTTGCAGGCCCTGGTTGTGGACGGTCTCGGCCTTGATGTTGATGTCGCCGGCCGCGGTAATCAGGCTGCTGGTGTTGGTCAGGGTCTGGGTGTCGATCTGCAGGTCGGCGCCGCTGTTGAGGCTGGCGGCGGCGCTGCTGTTGGTCACCCGCAGGCGGTCGGTCTCGGCCACTTCCCACAGGCCGTTGATGCGGCCACCGCCGCGGTCGTCGCAGCCGGCGACGGGAATCAGGGTGCAGGACAGGCGGGTGATGCTGGCGGCACTCTTTTCGTGCTCGGTGTACTGCAGCACGTCCATGACGTTGTTGAGGGTGCTGGCGGCGATGGTCAGCTTGCCCAGGCTTTCGATATCCCCGGAGCGGTTGTCCAGCAGGTCGGCCCTGGCTTGCTGGTCGTCCTTGGCGATCAGCGCGGTACCCAGGCTGTACACCTGGGCATAGCGGTTGGTGAAACTGTTGGTCAGCAACTGCATATTGCCGCCGCTGGAGATCAGGCCATGGTCGTTGACCAGGGTGGCGGCGTTGAGGCTCAGGTCTTCGCCGCTGCCCAGGGTGCCGAGGTTGTGGATGCTGGCGGCATTCAGCAGCAGCTTCTGGCTGGCGGTGATACGCCCGGCGCTGTTCAGCGCACCGTCGATCTTCAGGGTGCCGTTGGCGCCACCGGCGATGCTGGCGCTGTCCGCCAGGTCCAGTTGGGCGGCATGCAGGTCCAGTTGACCAATGCTGCTCAGGCGCCCCTTGCCGCTGTAGTTGCCGTTCAGGTCGAGGTTGAGCGCGGCGTCACTGCCGATCAGGCCGTCGTTGTTCCAGTGGCTGCCGCTGCCGGTCAGGCCGGTGCCCGCCAGGAGCTGGCCGTCGGCGGTCTGGGTCAGGTGGTCGACCTTGACCAGCAACCGGTCGGCTTGGATTGCACTGCTGTTGGTCCAGCGCTCGGCTTCCAGGGTCAGTTGGCCGGCGGTCTTCAGGCGGCCGCCGACGTCTTCGAGGTTGGCCATGGAGATGCCGAACACGCCACTGCCGCTGTGCAGCAGGCTGCCGCCGCGGTTGTTGAAGCCGCCGGCGTCGAAGGCCAGGTCGTTGTTGGCGGTTTCCAGGGAGCCGTCGCGGTTGTCGAAGGTGCCAGCGATGCTGAACCGGGTCTTGCTGGCCAGGCCCAGGGCCCGCAGTTGCCCGCGCTGGTTGTCCAGGCTGGCAGCAGCGGTGGCCAGGGTACTGCCGCTTTCGATCAGGCCCTGGCGGTTGTTCAGGGCACCAGCGAGCTCCAGCTCGATCTGCCGGGCGCTGATCTGGCCGGCGCTGTTGTCCAGCTCCCTGGCGCTGATATGCAGAGCCTGCTGGGCGAAGAGCGCGCCGTCGCGGTTGTCGAGGCGGCCATCGGCCGCGGTTTCCAGGGTGGCGCCGCCGTTGAGGGCGGACACCTTGCCGGCCCTGTTGTCGAGGTGGCCCGCCTTGAGCGTCAGGTCGCCCTGCTGGGCAATCACTTGTCCGCCTTGGTTACCGGCGTCGGCCGCCACATCGAGGCCCAGGGTGGTCTTGGCCTGCAGCAGGCCTCTGGCGTTATCCAGTCGCTCGGCATTGAGTTGCAGGTCGGCTTCGCGGCTGAGGATCTCTCCGCCATCGCTGTTCTGCACTTCGCCACTGGCGCTGATCAACACCGACTCATTGGCCGCGACCCGGCCCTTCTGCCGGTTGTCCAAGTGTTCGGTGAACAGCCGCAGCCACTGCTGGCTGAAAAGTTCGCCGCCCTGGTTCTCAACCTTAGTGCTGCGCTTGAGCAGCAAAGGGCCAGCGGCGGACAGGGTGCCCTGGTTGTTGATCAAGTGTCCCAGCAGGTCGAGGGTAACGCCCTGCTTGCCGGTGAAGGTGCCGTGGCTGTTGTCCAGGTCGCTGCCGATGAACTCCAGGTCGCCGGCGGCGTTGACTGTGCCGCCCTGGTTGCCCAGGGCCATGGCCTGCAGGGTCAGGGTGGCGGCGCTGTCGATGGAGCCGCCCTGGCTGTTGTCCAGCAGGTCGCTGATTTTGAGGCTCTGTGCACCCGCGCTGGAGATCATGCCCTTGAGGCTGTTGTCGAGGCTGGCGGCCTTGACGTCCAGGGCCTGCTGGCTGACCAAGGCGCCGCCCTGGCTGTTGTTCAAGGCGTCGCTGAGGGTGACCTCGACACCGCCCTTGAGGCTGGAGACGGTGCCTTTGTTGCTGTTGTTCAAGCCGGTGCCGTTGAGGGTCAGGCCCTGCCAGCCCGACAGCAGCCCGCCCTGGTTGTCCAGCTCAGCGCTGCCGGTGATGGTCAGGGTCTGTTGCGCCAGTACCACGCCGGTGAGGTTGTCCATGCCGGCCAGTACCAGGGTGCTGCTGCCCTGGCTCGACAGCTCGCCGCCGCTGTTGCCCAGGTGGCCGAGGGTGGCATTGAGGGACTGCTGGCTCTTGATCAGGCCGCCCTGGCCGTTGCGCACTTGCTCGGCATCGAGTTGCAGGCGCTCGGCGCTCAGCAGCTTGCCCTGATGGCTATTATCCAGAGTCCCGGCACTGACCGTGACCTGGCGCTGCCCGCTCAGGGTGCCGCCTCGGTTGTCCAGGATCTGTGCCGTGTTCAGGGTCAGGTCGCGGCTGGCGACAATGCTCTTGCCGCGGTTGTCGAGATCCCGGGCGTTGAGGCTGATATCGCCGTTGGCGTTGCGAGAGTTATCGGCATTGACCCCGGCTTCGATGATGCCCTGGTTGCTCAGTTGGCCACCGCTGTCCAGCTGGATGCTGTCGCGGGCGGCGAGGGTTTTCTGGCTGCTCAGGTCGCCCCGGGTCTGTACCTTGAGTTCGCTACCGGCGTAGACCGCGCCCTGGGCCTCCAGGCTGCCGGCCTTGATCGCCACCGCGCCCTTCTCGGCAGTGGCGTCCGCCATGCGCAACTGGCCATCGGCGTCCAGTTGGATATCACCGCCACTGGCGATCAACTTGCCGTCGAGCTTCACCCCCACCCCGGCCTCGGTGCCCACCAGTTTGATGGCCCCGGCGTACATGCCGCCCAGGGCGCTGCTGTCGATGGCCAGTTGCGGTGCATCCGCCGGGTTGGCGGTGCGGGCCGTGGCGTTCAAGGTCTTGGCGTCGACGTCGTTGGCCCCGGCGATCACCGCCAGGTGCCGGGCCTGGATCTCGGCGTTGATCTTGGCGCTGCGGGTGATGATTTCGAACTGGTCGATATTGCTCGCGTTGAGGCCCGCACCTTCGATGGCGACGCTGCCCTGGTCCACCTGGTAACGCTGGACCTGGCCGTTCTCGATCACCGGCTTGCCGGTGGTCAGGGTGGCTTTCGGGGTGTTGATAAAGCCGCAGCCGTTGCAGCTCACGCCATAGGGGTTGGCGACAATGACATGGGCCGACTGCCCGGCCACTTCGGTGTAGCCCTTGAGCTGGCTGGGGCTGCCGCCGTTGACCTCGTTGAGGATCACATTGGCCGCGCGGCCGCCCAGGTTGGGGTTGCCGAGAATGATCCCGCCCAGTTGGGTTTCCTGGGTGCGGCCGGTGGCGTTATTGAGGATCACCCCCTGCTGGCCGACGTTGTAGTCGCTGAACTTGTTGTGCGACAGGCCGCTGCCATTGGGCGTGGCAATGTTGACGATGGGCACGCCATTGCCGGCCTGTCCCAGTGTTGTGCCGCTGCCGTTGACCACGATGCCGTCGGCCATCGCCACCACGGGCTGCCAGAACATCACGTTAGCCAGGATGAACGCCAGACCGCGTTTGGACAGCCCCCAGAACGAATCCCGCGCTTGCAGGGTGGCGGAAGGCTGGCGGGCCAGAAAGGCGAACTGACGAGCGTCCATGTCGTATATCTCGGGCAAAGAGCGGAGTTAAAGGAACAGGTCCAGGCGGAAATAGATCGGGGCTTCCCGTTCACTCAGGGCTTCGGGCCGTTCGAGGGAATGGGCAAAGGTCACGCTGGCGGCAAGGTGCTTGCCCCGGGCGAAGAATTCGATGGAGTCGCTGGAGACCCGGCCATGCTGCTCGGCGTTGTAGCGGTCGTTGCGGATCGCGCCGAAGTCATAGCCCAGCCCCGTGCCGTATTCGGCGAACACCGGGCGCAGCCAGTCCCAGCCCACCGGACGAGTCCAGCGCAGGTCGTTGCGCCAGTAGTAGCCGCTGTCGCCATTGAGGCTCTGGTCCTTGTAGCCGCGGATCGAGGACTGGCTGCCCAGGCTCATGCGTTGCGAACTGAACAGCAGGTCCTCGCTGCGCTGGCCGGTGACCAGGCTGCTGAACACCAGGGATTCTTCCCCCAGTTTGAACGGCTGCAGATAGCTGGCGGTGGCGGTGTACTTGCGGTAGCGGGCGTTGGCCTGGCGATTGCCGTATTTGTCGCGCTGGTTTTCGCGCTGGGCATCGAAGGCGCCAATACCGTCCTGCAGCCCCAGGTCGAGGTTGAGGAAGGCACTGCCGATACGCCGGCCGTGGTTGATGCCGAACTGGGCTTCGCTGAGGCGGTTGCTGCTGTTACTCAGCTTGCTGTCTTCGATGTAGTTGTTGGTGCGCAGGTAGCTCAGGCCGCTGTTCAGCGAGGTCTTGCTCAGGGCGTCGCGATGGATCACCCGCTCCAGGCGCAACTGGTGGTTCTGGCTGTCGCCGGTCTGCTTGAAGTTGAAGCCCACGGCCTGGGCCAGGGAACGGTATTCGCTCTGACTGTAGCTGTAGCTGAGGTTCCACCAGCCAAACGGCAGGTTGTAATAGAGCATGGCGTTGCGCGAGGTTTTCTGGTGGTCGCTGATGGCGTCATGGCCGCCGCGCAGCACCAGTTGGTCGGCCAGGCCCAGGGGGCTGTCCCATTCGAAGGAGCTGCCCCACTGCTGCTCGCCGGTGCTCTTCTGGCCCTCGTTGCTGCGTGATAGGCCAACGCGCCAGGGCTTTTGCGCGTTGTTCTTGACCAAGACCTCGCTGCCGCCCACGGCCTGGCCCGGGGCCAGTTCCATCTGCGCCTGGTTCGACGGCAGGCGGTTGAGCTGGTCCACCATCTGTTCGATCTGCCGCAGGTTGAGCAGCTCACCGCTACTGCCGGGGAAGGCCATGTTCAGCTCACGGGCACTGAGCTTGCTGTCTTCGGCGGCCTTGAGCCCTTCGAGCTTGCCCTCCACCACCAGCACTTGCAGGTGGCCGCTGGAGAGGTCTTGCTGCGGCAGGTAGGCACGGCTGGTGACCAGGCCTTTTTCGATATAGCGGTCGGTAATGACCTTGAGCAGTTCATTGAGCTGCGCTACCCCCAGGCACTGGCCGATGTAGGGCTGGAGCAGGCGCTCGCGCTCGGCAGCCGACAGCGAGTCGGCGCCCTTGAGCTGGATGTCCTTGATCGGGAAGCAGCGGCTGTCGGCCGGCGCCGTGGGCGCTACAGGCGCGGCGCTCTTGCCGGGCAGGTCCTTGAGTTCTTCGAGGCGCCGCTGCTGTTCTTCCAGCAGGCGGTTCTGGCGGTCGCGGATCAGGTCCTGGTCGCCGGGGTTGAAAGCCGGGCCCGGCAACGGCGCGGCAGTGGCGCTGGGCAGCGCAGTGACCAGCAGCAAGCAGGACAAGGCACAGCACAACCTCATCCCGAGGGTGGAGAGAGACATATTCGGTCCTTCGAAACGGCAGCAAGGGTAGAGAAAGGGCGCGCGATGTTAATGTGCCACCATTCTGACGTCAATTAAGCGCGAGCATCGTCGATGGATGGCTGGTTTTGCGGGGCACGCGTCCTGCTACAAGGCCGGATGTTAGAGCTATCGGCGACGCCGGCAAATCAGATCCATCTGAATTGCCGAGTAAGAATTCCTGATCAGGCACGGCAATCAAAGCCGCGGCCACCGGCTCAATCCAACTGAACTTTCCCTGCCTCCGCTGCCTCAACCGGATGACTGCCCGTTCCGAATCACGAGGCCTACGCCATGAAGAACCTGAGCATTCTTACCCTCGCCAGCAGCCTGCTGTTCGCCCTGCCCACCTGGGCCTGCACCCCGGACGAAGCCACCGCCAAGCGCGAACAGCTGGCCCAGGAAGTCAGCAAGATCACCGAGCAGAACCCGGCCAAGGCCAAGGAGATCAACGCCGAACTGCAGAAGATGGACCTGAGCACCTCCAGCAAGGACCTGCCGGACAATTGCCAGTTGATCGACCAGCGGCTCAAGGAACTGGCCACTGCCGAGAAAAAGGCCGAGAGCTGACACCCGCAAAGCAAAAAGCCCGGACCAGGTCCGGGCTTTTCATCTGCATCAGGCGCCAGGCTTATTCAGCGGCGGGGGCCTGTGGCTTGCGGCGCTTGAGCGGCGCCAGGCCATCCTGGCTGACCAGGCTGTCGCTCTTGGGCCGGTTGGCGGTCTTGCGCTTGGTCGGGGCCTTGGCCACGGCCTTTTTCTTGTCGCCCTTGGCGTCGGTCTTTTTCTTCTTCACGCCCACCGCCTTGCCGGAGGCCTTGACCTTCTTCGGCCCGCTGTAGGTGCCTTTGACTTCCTTGATGGTGCGGCGCTCGAAGCTCTGCTTGAGGTAGCGCTCGATGCTCGACATCAGGTTCCAGTCGCCGTGGCAGATCAGCGAGATGGCCAGGCCATCGTTGCCGGCACGGCCGGTGCGGCCGATGCGGTGCACGTATTCGTCGCCGCTGCGCGGCATGTCGAAGTTGATCACCAGGTCCAGGCCGTCAACGTCCAGGCCGCGGGCAGCGACGTCAGTGGCCACGAGGATCTTCACCCCGCCCTGCTTCAGGCGGTCGATGGCCAGCTTGCGGTCCTTCTGGTCCTTTTCACCGTGCAGGACGAAAGCCTTGTAGTCCTGGGCCACCAGGCGGCCGTAGATGCGGTCGGCCATGGCCCGGGTGTTGGTGAAGACAATGGCCTTCTGGTAGGTCTCGTTGGCCAGCAGCCAGTTGACGATCTGTTCTTTGTGCTGGTTGTGGTCGGCAGTGATGATCTGCTGACGGGTGGTTTCGTTCAGCTGGCTGACGCTGTTGAGTTGCAGGTGCTCAGGGTTGTTGAGGACCTTGGCGACCATTTCCCGCAGGCCGGAGCCGCCAGTGGTGGCGGAGAACAGCATGGTCTGCTGGCGGTTCGGGCATTCGTCCACCAGGCGCTGCACGTCTTCGGCAAAGCCCATGTCGAGCATGCGGTCGGCTTCGTCGAGCACCAGTACTTCGACTTCCTTCAAGTCCAGGTTGCCGGCGTTGAGTTGCTCCAGCATGCGCCCCGGAGTGCCGATGAGGATGTCCGGCACCTTGCGCAGCATGGCAGCCTGGACCTTGAAGTCTTCACCACCGGTGATCAGGCCCGACTTGATGAAGGTGAACTGGGAGAAACGCTCGACTTCCTTGAGGGTCTGCTGGGCCAGTTCCCGAGTCGGCAGCAGGATCAGGGTCTTGATGCTGACGCGGATCTTCGCCGGGCCGATCAGGCGATTGAGGATCGGCAGGACAAAAGCCGCGGTCTTGCCGCTACCGGTTTGTGCCGTCACCCGCAGGTCACGCCCTTGCAGCGCGAGCGGAATAGCCGCTGCTTGCACCGGCGTCGGCTCGACAAATTTAAGCTCGGCCACGGCTTTGAGCAGGCGTTCGTGCAGGGCGAATTGGGAAAACACGGGTGCTACCTCGAAGATATGCAAAAAAACAGCTGCATAGGGTACCGGTTTCGAGCGCGAAGGCCGAGTTTCTTTGTGCAAACGGTGGCAAAGAGTTGGTTTTTTGTTAACCGATTTGTCCTTAACCGTAACTTTCCCAGGGTTAAATGCTCTAATCCCCCTCCTGTGCCTTATAGAAGAATCGTTTTAGCCCATGGATTTCAAACAGCTCTGGCTCAATACCCAGGATCTCTGGGGAGCACTCGACCAACACCCTCTCCTGCACGCCGGCATCGGCCTGGCCCTGTTACTGGTGGTCGCCCTGCTGGTCGGACGAGTGGCACGCTACCTGGTGCTGCACGCGGTCAAGCTGCTGGGCCGCCAGCCGGCCCTGCACTGGCTCAACGACCTGCGCCACAACAAGGTATTCCACCGCCTGGCACAGATGACTCCATCCCTGGTGATCCAGTTCGGCCTGCACCTGGTACCGGAGCTGAGCAAGACCAGCCTGCTGTTCCTCGGCAACCTGGCCATGGCCTTCACCATCCTGTTCCAGCTCCTGGCCCTGAGCGCCCTGCTCAATGCCCTGCTGGACATCTACGCGCGCACCGAACACGCCCGCACCCGCTCGATCAAGGGCTATGTGCAGTTGGCGAAAATGGTGTTGTACGTGTTTGGCGCGATCATCATCGTCGCCACCCTGATCGACCGCTCGCCGCTGTTGCTGCTGTCGGGCCTGGGCGCCATGTCGGCGGTGATCCTGTTGGTCTACAAGGACACCCTGCTGTCCTTCGTGGCCAGCGTACAGTTGACCAGCAACGACATGCTGCGGGTCGGCGACTGGATCGAAATGCCCCAGGTCGGCGCTGACGGCGACGTGGTGGACATCACCCTGCACACGGTCAAGGTGCAGAACTTCGACAAGACCATTGTCTCCATCCCCACCTGGCGGTTGATGAGCGAATCGTTCAAGAACTGGCGCGGCATGCAGCAGTCCGGCGGCCGGCGGATCAAGCGCAGCCTGTACATCGACGCCAGCGGCGTGCGCTTCCTGCATGACGACGAAGAGGTGCGCCTGAGCAAGGTGCGCCTGCTCACCGACTACATCGGGCGCAAGCAGTCCGAGCTCAAAAGCTGGAACGAAGCCCAGGGCAACGTCGCCGCGCTGTCGGCCAACCGCCGGCGCATGACCAATATCGGCACCTTTCGCGCCTATGCCCTGGCCTACCTGAAGAGCCACCCGGAAATCCAGCCGAACATGACCTGCATGGTGCGCCAGATGCAGACCACGGCCCAGGGCATTCCCCTGGAGATCTACTGCTTCACCCGCACCACCGCGTGGGTGGATTACGAGCGCATCCAGGGGGATATCTTCGATTACCTGCTGGCGGTGATGCCGGAATTCGGCCTGAACCTGTACCAGCAGCCCAGCGGCACCGACCTGCGGGCCGGCCTGCTGCCCGCGGTGCTGGGTGCCAGCCATGTGCCGACAGTAGAGAAGCAGGCTCTGTAACCCGGTAGGAGCTGGCTTGCCAGAGAAGGCGTTGGCCGGCCAGACGCAACGCTTGCGGGCCCTTTCGCCGGCAAGCCGGCTCCTACAGGTTAGGGCGTCAGGCGCGGCGCCGCGCCCCGGCGGCTGATCCACACCGCCCCCAGAATCACCAACCCGCCCAGCAACAGCCGCCCCAGGTCTTCGTGCTGGTTCCAGATCAGCAGGTTGATCAACAGCCCCACCGGCACATGCAGGTTGTTCATCACCGCCAGGGTGGCGCCGGTCACCAGGCACGCGCCCTTGTTCCACCAGTACATGCCCAGGGCCGTGGACACCAGGCCGAGGAACAGCAGCACCGCCCATTGCAGCGGCGCGTCGGGCAGGTAGTGGGCCTTGCCGAACAGCAGGAACGCCGGCAACACCACCAGCAGCGCCCCCAGGTAGAAGTAGCCGAAGCGCCGGTAGTGCGGCTCGTCGCTGGGGTAGCGCGCCACCAGGTGCTTGTACAGCACTTGCCCGGCGGCATAGGTGAAGTTGGCCAGTTGCAGCAGCAAGAAGCCCATGAAGAAGTCCGGGTTGACGCTGTCGTAGCGGATCACCACCGCGCCTGCCACCGCCACCAGCGCCGCCAGCAGGCCCCAGGGGTTGAAGCGCCGGTTCAGGGCGTCTTCGATCAGGGTCACATGCAACGGCGTGAGGATGGTGAACAGCAGTACTTCCGGCACCGTCAGCACGCGAAAGCTCAGGTACAGGCACACGTAGGTGATGCCGAACTGCAGCGCACCGATCAGCAGCATGCCGCGCATGAAGGCCGGGGCCACCCGGCGCCAGCGGGTCAGTGGAATGAACACCAGCCCCGCCAGCAGCACCCGCACCAGCACCGCGAAGTAACTGTCGACATGCCCGGCCAGGTATTCGCCGATCAGGCTGAAGGAAAACGCCTGGATCAGCGTGACAAAAAGTAGATAGCCCATGTTCGCCTCGTCTTGAATGGCGGCGACGATAGCGGTTTTGCCCCCTCAGATGAAATCCCGGGCAAAAAAAAGCCCGATCTCGCTAGGCGTGCAATCGGGCGTCGGTACTGAAGGAGCAACCAGTACAAAGGGAGGTTCGATGCGCGAACCGGCTTGAAGGGGGATGCGCAGGCGCTACTTGAACACCGGTGGATTATCTGCGGATTAACGGCGCCGCCCTGCCCTTCGCTGAGCGGCGCCTGGGCTCAAGAATCGCGACTCAGGCCACCTGGGCCAGCTTGGCATTGGCCTGGTTCAGGCCCTTCTCGTGGAAATCGCCCCCCAGGTTCAGGCCTTCGGCGTGGATGAACTCCACATCGTGGATGCCGATAAAGCCCATCACCTGGCGCAGGTAGGGTTCCTGGTGGTCCGCGGTGCTGCCGGCGTAGATACCGCCGCGGGCAGTAAGCACGTAGGCACGCTTGCCGGTGAGCAGGCCCTGGGGCCCGGTGTCGGTGTACTTGAAGGTCACCCCGGCGCGCAGTACGTGGTCGAGCCAGGCCTTGAGGGTGCTGGGAATGGCGAAGTTGTACATCGGCGCGGCCATGACCAGGACGTCGGCGGCCAGCAATTCCTCGGTCAATTCATTGGAGCGTTGCAGGGAGTCCTGCTCGGCGGCGCTGCGCTGCTCGGCGGGTTTCATCCAGCCCCCCAGCAGGTTGGCATCCAGGTGCGGCACCGGGTTGCGGGCCAGGTCGCGTACCGTGATCGAATCACCCGGGTGGGCGGCTTGCCATTGCTGGATAAAGGTCTGGGTCAACTGGCGGGATACGGAATCCTGCTGGCGGGCACTGCTTTCAATGATCAGGACGCGGGACATGGCACAAATCTCCATCGGGGTATGCGTAAGTCGATGGAGCGCAGATTAAACAGAGTGATATCGATGAAAAAGCGCAAATAACTGCTATAACCAATCAACAAATTCGTTTATAAGCGGAGCCAGCCCTGCAGCAACCGGCCGGGCCGGGCCCACTTCGATCATTTGGCCTGGCAGGTCAGGTCCAGGCGCAGCTTGATGATCTTGCGATTGAACTTGGCGGTAACGTTCTTGCTCTGCCCTGCGGCGACTTCCACCTTGCGGGTGCGCGGCGCTTCGGGGCCATTGCGAAACACCACCGAGCACAGCGCATCGCTCTTGCCGTAGTTGTTCAACTGGATGGAGCCGATGTCTTCATCGGTGTCATAGGCCGTGTAATCGATGCTCTGGCCGTTGAGCTGCTTCTCGACTTCGATGGGATAGGCCCAGGCGCTCAAGGGCAACAGAGCCAGCAACACACAACAGAATTTTCTCATTCGGCAGTCTCCAGTAAGGAGCGCCAGCTTAGGACAAGAGGAGCCCCTCATGAAAGCGCCCCGCGTGACCCTGGATCAATGGCGCACCCTGCAGGCGGTGGTCGACCACGGCGGTTTCGCCCAGGCCGCCGAAGCGCTGCATCGGTCCCAGTCCTCGGTCAGCTACACCGTGGCCCGCATGCAGGACCAGCTCGGCGTGCCGCTGCTGCGCATCGACGGCCGCAAGGCAGTGCTCACCGAAGCCGGCGGCGTGTTGCTGCGCCGCTCCCGGCAACTGGTCAAGCAGGCCAGCCAGCTGGAAGACCTGGCCCACCATATGGAACAGGGCTGGGAAGCCGAAGTGCGGCTGGTGGTGGACGCCGCCTACCCCAACGCGCGCCTGGTACGCGCCCTGACCGCCTTCATGCCGCAAAGCCGTGGCTGCCGTGTGCGCCTGCGCGAGGAAGTGCTGTCCGGGGTCGAGGAAGTGCTGCTCGAAGGGGTGGCCGACCTGGCTATCAGCGGCTTCAACATTCCCGGCTACCTGGGCACCGAGATGAGCTCGGTGGAGTTCGTCGCCGTGGCCCACCCGGAACACGCCCTGCACCGCCTGCAGCGGGAACTGCATTTCCAGGACCTGGAAAGCCAGTTGCAAGTGGTGATCCGCGACTCCGGCCGCCAGCAACCGCGCGATGTCGGCTGGCTCGGCGCCGAACAGCGCTGGACCGTGGGCAGCCTGGCCACCGCCGCGACCTTCGTCGGCAGCGGCCTGGGCTTTGCCTGGCTGCCCCGGCACCTGATCGAGCGCGAGCTGCGCGAAGGCCTGCTCAAGGTCCTGCCCCTGGACCAGGGCGGCAGCCGCCACCCGACCTTCTACCTTTACTCCAACAAGGACAAACCCCTGGGCCCGGCGACGCAGATCCTCGTGGAGCTGCTGCGCACCTTCGACACCGCGCCCCTGGATGCGCCCTTTGCCGCCCCCGAGCAAGCCTGACGCCCCACCCACCAGAACAGGAGTTCTGCCATGGCCTATTTCGAGCATGAAGGTTGCACCCTGCACTACGAGGAATACGGCCGGGGCGAACCCCTGCTGCTGGTCCATGGCCTGGGCTCCAGCGCCCTGGACTGGGAAAAACAGATCCCCGCGCTCTCGGCCCGCTATCGGCTGATCGTCCCGGACATCCGCGGCCACGGGCGCTCCGACAAGCCCCGGGAGCGCTACAGCATCAAAGGCTTCACCGCCGACATCGTGGCGCTGATCGAGCACCTGAACCTGGGCCCGGCCCACTACGTCGGGCTGTCCATGGGCGGCATGATCGGCTTCCAGCTGGGGGTGGACCAGCCGCAGTTGCTCAAGAGCCTGTGCATCGTCAACAGCGGCCCCGAGGTCAAGCTGCGCAGCGCCAACGACTACTGGCAGTGGTTCAAGCGCTGGAGCCTGGCCCGGGTGCTGAGCCCGAGCGCCATCGGCAAGGCCCTGGGCCCGCGGCTGTTTCCCAAGCCGGAGCAGGGCGAGCTGCGGCAGAAGATGGCCGAGCGCTGGGCAAAAAACGACAAACGTGCTTATCTCGCCAGCTTCGACGCCATCGTCGGTTGGGGGGTTCAGGAACGTCTGTTGCGAATCACCTGTCCAACCCTGGTCGTCAGCGCCGACCGCGACTACACCCCGGTGGCGCTCAAGGAGGCTTATGTCAAACTGCTGCCGGACGCGCGGCTGGTGGTGATCGAGGACTCCCGACACGCCACGCCGCTGGACCAGCCGCAGCGCTTCAACCAAACCCTGCTGGACTTCATGACCACAGTCGACACCACCACCCAGGATCACTGACACATGCTGAAAAAAATCGCCCTCGTCGCCGGCTCCGTACTCTTCGCGGCCAACCTGATGGCCGCGCAACCGGCCAAGGCGCCCCACGTCCTGCTGGACACCAGCTTCGGCAAGATCGAAGTGGAACTGGACCCGGTCAAGGCACCGATCTCCAGCAAGAACTTCCTCGACTACGTCGACAGCGGCTTCTACACCAACACCATCTTCCACCGGGTGATCCCGGGGTTCATGGTCCAGGGCGGTGGCTTCACCGCGCAGATGGTGCAGAAAGACACCCGCGACCCGATCAAGAACGAAGCCTCCAACGGCCTGCATAACGTGCGTGGCACCCTGTCCATGGCCCGTACCTCGAACCCCAACTCGGCCACCAGCCAGTTCTTCATCAACGTCGCCGACAACGCCTTCCTCGACCCGGGCCGCGATGCCGGCTACGCCGTATTCGCCAAGGTGGTGAGCGGCATGGACGTGGTGGACCAGATCGTCAACTCCCAGACCACCACCAAGCAGGGCATGCAGAACGTGCCGATCGACCCGGTACTGATCAAGTCGGCCAAGCGTATCGACTGATACTTCGCAGCCTGTCCCGACGGCGGCGCCCTACCCGGCGCCCCGTCCGTTTTCTGCACAGGAGAGCCCGTACCCCGGGCTTCAGACCCCATGCTCTTTCGTCGTTTTGAACAACTGATCGACATCTTCCGCGACGCTCCCAGCGCCACCCCGCCCAACCGGGTCCTGCCCTTCTACTTCCACTACATCAAGCAAGTCTGGCCGAGCTTCGTCGCCCTGCTGGTGGTGGGCCTGTTCGTGGCCCTGATCGAGGTGTCGCTGTTCAGCTACCTGAGCACCATCATCGACCTGGCCCAGGGCACCCCCAGCGTCCAGGTGTTCACCGACCACGGCCTGGAACTGGCCTGGATGGCGGTGGTGGCGCTGCTGTTCCGGCCCCTGATGGTGGGCCTGCACGACCTCCTGATGCACCAGACCATCAACCCTGGCATGACCAGCCTGATCCGCTGGCAGAACCACAGCTACGTGCTGCGCCAGAGCCTGAACTTCTTCCAGAACGACTTCGCCGGGCGCATCGCCCAGCGCATCATGCAGACCGGCTATTCGCTGCAGGACTCCTCGGTGCAGGTGATCGATGCCCTGTGGCACGTGACCATCTACGCCATCGGTTCCCTGGTGCTGTTCGCCGACGCCGACTGGCGCCTGATGATCCCGCTGCTGCTGTGGATCGCCGGCTTCATCGGTGCCATGCGCTACTTCGTGCCACGCATCCAGAAGCGCTCGGTGGACGCCTCCGACGCCCGCTCCAAGCTGATGGGGCGAATCGTCGACGGCTACACCAACATCACCACCCTCAAGCTCTTCGCCCACACCCACTTCGAGCAGAGCTACGCCCGCGAGGCGATCGCCGAGCAGACCGAAAAGAGCCAGCTGGCCGGGCGCGTGGTCACCGCCATGGACGTGACCATCACCAGCCTCAACGGCCTGCTGATCGCCGGCACCACCGGCCTGGCCCTGTGGCTGTGGAGCCAGTCGCTGATCAGCGCCGGGGCCATTGCCCTGGCCACCGGGCTGGTGATCCGCATCGTCAACATGTCCGGCTGGATCATGTGGGTGATCAACGGCATTTTCGAAAACATCGGCATGGTCGAGGACGGCCTGAAGACCATCGCCCAGCCCCTGCAACTCACCGACCGCGAGCAGGCACCAAAGCTGGCGGTGGCCCAGGGCGGCGTGCGTTTCGAACATGTGGAATTCCACTACGGCAAGGCCAACCGGGTCATCAGCGACCTCAACCTGGAGATCCGCCCGGGGGAGAAGATCGGCCTGATCGGCCCGTCCGGGGCCGGCAAATCAACCCTGGTCAACCTGCTGCTGCGCCTCTACGACCTGCAGGGCGGCAAGATCCTCATCGACGGCCAGGACATCGCCGGGGTAACCCAGGAAAGCCTGCGCGAACGCATCGGCATGATCACCCAGGACACCTCGCTGCTGCACCGCTCGATCCGCGACAACCTGCTCTACGGCCGCCCCGACGCCACCGACGAGGAGCTCTGGGAAGCAGTGCGCAAGGCTCGTGCCGACGAGTTCATCCCGTTGTTGTCCGACGCCCAGGGCCGCACCGGCTTCGACGCCCATGTCGGCGAGCGCGGGGTCAAGTTGTCCGGCGGCCAGCGCCAGCGCATCGCCATTGCCCGGGTGCTGCTCAAGGATGCGCCGATCCTGATCATGGACGAAGCCACCTCGGCCCTGGACTCGGAAGTGGAAGCGGCGATCCAGGAAAGCCTGGAGACCCTGATGCAAGGCAAGACCGTGATCGCCATTGCCCACCGCCTCTCGACCATCGCCCGCATGGACCGCCTGGTGGTCCTGGAACAGGGGCGCATCGCCGAGACCGGTACCCACGCCGAACTGCTGGCCCACGGCGGCCTGTATGCGCGCCTGTGGCAGCACCAGACCGGAGGCTTCGTCGGCATCGACTGAGCCTCCGGTCTGGTGCTGCCACAGGCTGCGATCGGCCCCGCAGGGGCCGTCGAACCGGAGTTCGCGGTTCGTCTGGTAAAACGCGGCGGCCGCCTTGCGAGTCCTGCGGACTCGATCGCAGCCTGCGGCAGCGGCTACAGGGTGCTAATCAGCTACAGAAAGTTGCCGCACAATGCGCCAGAGCCCCCGGTTTCAGGGGGCCCTGGCGTTTTTCATGGGCGAGTGGAATTGCGCCGAAAGCCTGCTGTACTCAGCCTAGGTTCCGGAGCGGAACCTGTAGTTAACCTGCGGGATGCATAACAGTTGTATCGCGTTGATAGGTTGACCTATCAAGGACTCTCTCATGTCTTTGTTCAAACGTTCTGTCACCGAATTGCTCGGTACGTTCTGGCTGGTCCTGGGCGGTTGCGGCAGCGCCGTGCTGGCGGCGGCCTTTCCCAACGTCGGTATCGGCCTGCTCGGGGTCGCCCTGGCCTTCGGCCTGACGGTGCTGACCATGGCCTTCGCCATCGGCCATATCTCCGGTTGCCACCTGAACCCCGCGGTGTCCGTCGGGCTGGTGGTGGGTGGACGCTTTCCGGCCAGGGAACTGCCGGCCTATATCGTCGCGCAGGTGATCGGCGGGGTAATCGCCGCGGCGCTGCTGTACTTCATCGCCAGCGGCAAGCCGGGGTTCGAACTGGCCTCGGGGCTGGCGTCCAACGGCTATGGCGCACACTCCCCCGGCGGCTATTCCATGGCCGCGGGTTTTGTCTGTGAGTTGGTGATGACCTTGATGTTCGTGGTGATCATCCTCGGCGCCACCGACAAACGCGCCCCGGCGGGGCTGGCGCCCATCGCCATCGGCCTGGCCCTGACCCTGATCCACCTGATCTCGATCCCGGTCACCAACACCTCGGTCAACCCGGCCCGCAGCACCGGACCGGCGCTGATCGTCGGCGGCTGGGCGTTGCAGCAGCTGTGGATGTTCTGGCTGGCGCCGATCCTTGGCGCAGTGATCGGCGGCGTGGTCTATCGGTGGCTGGGCAAGGAAGACGGCTGAGTAACGCCGGCGAGGGTCACGCCTGCCGATAGGGCAAGGCGTCCCTCGCCTCTTGCGCATAGGCGCGGATTCCGGCCTGTTCCTGTTGCAGGAAATCCTTCACCGCAGCCTTCAGCCCGGGATGGCGCAGGTAGTGCCAGGAGCGGGTGAGCACCGGTTCGAAGCCGCGAATCAGCTTGTGCTCGCCCTGGGCGCCGGCGTCGAAGCGCTGCAGCCCCTGGGCGATGGCGTACTCCATGCCCTGGTAGAAACAGGTCTCGAAATGCAGGCGGTCGAACTCCGCCAGGCACCCCCAGTAGCGCCCATAGAAACTGTCGCCGCCCACCAGGCTGAAGGCCATGGCCACCGGGCGCCCGCCCTGCTTGGCCAGGACCACGCGGATCGCTTCGGGCATGCGCTCGGCCAGCAGGCTGAAAAATGCTCGGGTCAGGTAGGGTGACTGGCGCCGCACCGCGTAGGTGTTGGCGTAGCAGGCATAGACGAAATCCCACTGCGCCTGGTCCAGTTCATGGCCTTCGAGCCACTGGAAATCAATGCCCTGCCCCGCCACCTGCTCGCGCTCCTTGCGCATCTGCTTGCGCTTGCGCGAGCTCAGGGCATCGAGGAAATCCTGAAAGTCCCGGTAGCCACGGTTCTGCCAGTGAAACTGGCAGCCCAGGCGCTGCAGCCAGCCCGGTTGCTGCTCCAGGGCCGCGTCGCTGAAATCGTCGGTGAAGTTGATATGGGCACTGGAAAGCCCTTCGATCTCCAGGTAGCCGGGCAGGCTTTTCAGCAGTTCGAGCGCATCTGCCTGGGTCGCTGCCAGCACCCGGGCGCCGCTCACCGGGCTGAACGGCACCGCCGTCAGCAGCTTGGGGTAGTAGTCGATTCCGGCCCGGTCGCAGGCATCCGCCCAGCCATGATCGAACACGTATTCGCCGTAGGAATGCCATTTGCGATAGCTGGGCAGCGCCGCCAGCAGCCGACCGTCTTCGACATGCAGCAGGTGCTCGGCCTGCCAGCCAGAGCGCGGGCCAAGGCTGCCGCTGTCTTCCAGGGCACTGAGAAAGGCGTGGCGCACAAAGGGTTGCCCGTCCTTGAGCAGGCCATCCCATTGCGCAGGATCGACGGCGGACAGGCTGTTCAAGGATTGCAGCGGCATCGGGGTCCCCGGAATTCAGATCGAACAACCCGGGGAGTATCCTCCATCCCCGGGTTCACCGAAACCGCCGCAGCGCTAGCGCCCCAGGTGCTCCGCCAGAAAGTCGATGAACACCCGGGACTTGCGCGGCAGGTGCGCACTGTTGGGAAACAGCACATGCACCGGCTGCGTGGCCAGCCGGTACTCGGGCAATACCCGCACCAGCCGCCCGTTGCCCAGGTCATCGAGGACCATCCACTCCGGCAGCACCGCCAGCCCCAGGCCGGCCAGGGCCATGGCGCGAATCGCCGTCGCCGAGTTGGACTCGTGCCCGGGGCTGACCTTGACCTCCACCTCGCCACGGCGCGGATGGCTGAAGGTCCAGCCCGGCGGCCCGCCCAGGTTGCTGTTGCCAATCCAGGGCCAGGCATCGAGCTCTTCAGGCTGCGTCACCTGCCGGTCCTTGAGCAGCGTCGGGCTGGCCACCAGGACAATGGCGTAGTCCGCCAGCTGGCGCCCCTTGAACCCCGAGTCCGCCAGGTGCCCGAGGCGGATCACCAGGTCGAGCTTTTCCGCCACCAGATCATTCAACGACGAGTTGAAGTGATAACTCAGGCGCACCTCGGGATAACGCGCGGTGAACAACGGCAGGATCGGCAACACGAACGTCTCGGCATACTCCGCCGTGGAGCTGATGCGCAACTTGCCACTGACCCGGTCGCGCCCGTGCAGCACATTGTCGAAGGCGGTGTCGATATTGGCGACAATCCCCTTGAACTCGTCGTAGAGGGCCTGGCCGGTCTCGGTCAGTGTCACCTGCCGCGTGGTGCGGATCAGCAAGGTGCTCGCCAGCGCTTGCTCCAGGGCCTTTATGTGCAGGCTGGCCATGGCCTTGCTGATGCCCAGGTACTGCGCGGCGCGGGTGTATGAGCCGAAGTCCACCACCGCAAGAAAGGTCTGTACCCGGTGCAGCTGGCCGTGAAAATTTTCGCTCACTGTCAAATCCTATTAAACAATGCGTCAAGTATAGGCACCTCGACACCCTCCCCCCAAGCTCCCTAAGCTGCGCGCCAAAAGGGAGACGGCATGACTTACAGATACAAAGTGGCGGTGGTATTCCTTCTCGGATTCTTCATCGACTGCGTCAACATTTTCATGTCGGCGGTGGCCATGCCCGCTATCGCCGCCCAACTGCAAGTGTCCAGCGCCGCCGTGGCCTGGGTCGCCAATGCCTACATCCTCGGCCTGACCCTGGTGATCGCCATCAGCACCTGGCTCGCGGCGCGTTTCGGCAACCGCCAGGTGCTCTGCGCCTCTATGCTGCTGTTCAGCGTTGCCGGGCTGATGTGCGGGCTGGCCGACAGCTTCATGCCACTGGTGTTCTGGCGGCTGGTCCAGGGCATGGCCGGCGGCCTGCTGATTCCCCTGGGGCAGGCACTGACCTTCAACCTGTTCCAGGGCACGCAACGGGCGCGGATCTCCACCCTGGTGATGGCCGTGGCGCTACTGGCGCCAGCGCTGTCGCCCACGGTGGGTGGGGCCATTGTCGACCACAGTTCCTGGCGCTGGGTGTTCTTCGCCAGCCTGCCGCTGTCGCTGCTGGCGGCGTTGCTGTCCTGGTGCTGGATCAACGCCGAGCGCTCGGCGCCACCGCCGCGCCCGGACCTGCGCGGCCTGCTGCTGGTGACTGCGAGCCTGGGCTGCCTGTTGCTCGGCATGTCGCTGTACGGCAGCGGCTACCCGGCCCATCAGGCCGCACCGGGCCTGGTTGCCGGCCTGCTATTGGCCGAGTGCTACCGGCGTCACTGTCGGGCCTGCGCCCGGCCCATCGTCGAACTGCGGCTGCTGAAAAATCCGCGCCTGGGCCTGTCGGTGGCTATCTATCACGCGATCCCCGGGCTCTTCACCGGGGTCAATCTGCTGAGCCTGTTCTTCCTTCAGGAAAGCTTGCACTTGAGCGCCCAGCACAGCGGCATGTTCATGCTGCTGTATGCCGCCGGCGCACTGCTGGCGATGCTCGCCTGCGGACGTTTGTACAATCGCCTGGGCGCCGCACGGCTGTTCGCCATCGCCCTGGTGCTGCACAGCGCCGGCATCGCCAGCCTGTACGGGGTCGATTCGCTGGCCGATCTGCCCCTGATCAGCCTGGCCTACCTGCTGATGGGCCTGGGCGGCGGCGCCGGTGCCAATACCGCGCAGACCACCGCCCTGCTGGACTTCGACGGCGCCGATACGCACAAGGCCAGCGTGATCTGGAACATCAACCGGCAGATGGCCTTCAGCCTCGGCGCGGCCTTGCTGTTGATGCTCTACAACCTGCTGCTGGGTTATCGGGGCGTCACCGGCGCCTACCACCTGAGCCTTTTGCTGGCCGCCGCAGCCGGCCTGCTACCCCTGTTGACCCTGAACCGACTCCCACCACCCGAGGTCTCCCATGCCCAACTCGATCGCTAGACAGGCGCAATACAGCGTGCACTGGATTCACCAACTGATTCACAGCGTCTTCACCAACCAGCGCGGGGATGCCGAGGCCTGCATCGATCCCTTGCTGGGGCTGTTCGCCGAAGACTTCCAGATGGTCACCACCGGCGGCGCCATGGTCGGCCGCGAGCAGGTGGAACAGCTGTTTCGCGAAGGCCTGGGCCAACGCCCCGGTCTGGAAATCAGCATCAGCCAGGTGCGCTGTGTGTGGCAGGAAGGCCAGAGCGCGGCGATCCACTACAAGGAAACCCACCGCCTGGGCCAGGTCGAAAGCGCGCGCCTGTCCCTGGCGATCATTCGCGTGCAGGGCGATGCGGCGCAGTGGCTGTACCTGCACGAAACCGCCTGCCCTTGAGAGGCGCCCGTGCAGCGGGCAAAAAAAAACCCCGCCGGGGCGGGGTTAAAAACGAGAGGAGCTATAACGGATGAGAAAGAGCTCTACCTGGGTGTTGCAACAGCCTTAGAACACGTACTGCACACGGGCTACGAGGGCATCGCCGCTGTCATCGCCAACGTTGTTGGTGATCTTGTCGGTGTTGACCTTGATGTAGTTGGCGGAAATCTTGATCGCCTCGTTGGCGTACCAGTTGACCCCGATGGTGTTCATGGTGGCCTTGGCATCGCCGACGTCACGGGTGGCGGTGGCGGCTACGACGTTCTTGTCATCGACCTTGATGTTGTCGTAGCGGTAGAACACTTCCCAGGCACCGTACTGCTTGTTCTCGGGCTTGATGGTGTCGAACTTGGCGCCGTCGAGTTTGTACACCCGGGCCTCGCCGGTCAGGGTATAGGCCAGTTGGCCGTAGAAACCGGTGGCCTTGACGTCCTTGTAGGCGTTGCTGTCGGCCTGCAGCTTGCGGGTCAGGTATTCCGCCTGGGCCGAGAACGGGCCGGTGGCGAAGGCGAATTCACCGCCGAACACCCGGTCATTGTCATAGGCGCCAACGGCCGTCTGGCTCGACGCGTTGAGGCCGGCGCCGCCGCCGAAGGTGGCACGGTTGCCGTTGGTGCCGGCATCGTTGCCGCCGTTGGTGGCGATACCACGCACGCCCAGGCGTGGGCGGATCCGCGAGTCGAAAGCGGTGTCGCTCACATCACGGCTGGCAAAGTCCAGACCGAAGTGCAGGACGTTGCCGGTCTCGTGCATCGGGGCGAACACGGCACGGGCGTTGAACTGCTTGACGCTGTCGCCGTCCTTGTCGTTGATGTCCTTGGCCGCCACGCTGCCGGACAGGTAGGCCATGTCGGCGACCACCGAGCTGGCCTGCAGGCCCATGCCGTTCTCGTGGGAGTTGACCCAGTCGGCCAGCTCGTAGGCGGCGTTACGCTCCATGGCGGTAACCCACTTGGAACTGGTGGCCTTCTCCAGGCCGAAGTCTTCGTCGAAGCGGCCGGCGCGCAGGGTCACCGGCTTGAAGCCGACGTAGGAGATGGACGCCTCGTCGAAGTAACCGTCATCGGCGGTGCCCGAGTTGTGGGAGAAGTCGTAGTTGATCTGGTATTTCCAATCCTTGTAGGCGGTGCCGCCCAATTCCAGATAGGCGCGGCGGAAGTACGCGCCGTCGCCGCTGTCACCATTCTTGGTGTAGAACCCGTCGAAACGGCCATAGTCGGCTTGCAGACGACCGCCCAGCTTGAAGCTGAACGCGGAGTCGGTGGTAGCAACCTCAAGGCCGCCCTTGGTTTTGACTACGATATCGGCGCCGTCGGTGGTGACGGTGCCAGCGAAAGCCTGGGCGGTTACTGCCAGGGCCAGGGCGCTGGCGGCAAAACCGGCGAAGTGCTTACGGATCATCGAAGAGTTCCCCTAATTGGTGGTCTGTAGCGTTGGAAAACACGCGGGGTTGGCCCGCTGGTGTTGGGTGGGAATCTTGGCGAGGGGTTATTTCAGCCGGGTTGCTAATAGATAAAGATTTGATTACAGGGGAACTTTTTTACTTCGAAATGAAATAAGGCAAAAAGCCTGTACTAGAGCCTTTGCCCTGGGTTTTGCGGGGGAATAGGGGGACACAAGAACACTGTCACCTTTGATCGGATGACAGTTTCATGTGGCGTCTGTAGCCGTCGAGCCCCGGCGAGGCGGCGAACGGCTCTGTAGGAGACGCCGCGATCCTGAGGGCGCTGGAGGTTCGACGGGAGACCGTCAAGCAAGGCCCTGAGGGCCTTTTCGCAGCCTCGCCGGGGCTCGACAGCGGCTACCGAGCCATGGGGGAGGCAGGATCAGCGGTGGTTCTGGCGCTCGGCGGCCAGACGCTCGGCCAGTTCGTCGAGACCTTCCAGGGGCGGCTCCGGAAGCACCCGCAAGGTGGCCTGGAGCAGGCGCATCTGGCGAATGAAACGCCGGCAGTTGGGGCAGAACAACAGATGATGGCGCACCATCAAGCGCTCGCGAAAGCTCAACTGGCCATCGAGATAATCGCTGGATCGTGCCACTTGTTCCTTGCAGGTCAGCATTGGCCGGTTTCCTCAAAATGCTCCACGGTGGCGAAGACCTTCAGACGCGCCCGGTGCAGCAGTACCCGGACATTGGAGAGCGTGAGCCCCAAAAGGTTACAGATCTCTTCCAGCTCCAGGCCCTGGCGTTCGCGCAACAGCAGGACACTGCTCTGCAACTCCGACAGGCTGAGCAAGGTGTGCTCCAGGCAGTCACGCAGTTCGGACTCGGTCAGCAGGGCCTCCGGGGTGTCTTCGTGCCAGGCGAAAGGCGCCACCAGCCAGTGACCATCGCTGGAGGAGAAACGCTCATCACCCACGGTGCCATGGGGCGCCGGCAGATCGTCGAGCAACACTTCCCGGCGGTTCTGCTTGTAGCGGCCCTTGGCCGCGTTGGCGGTGATGGTCAGCAGCCAGGTCTTGAGGCTGGAACGTCCCTGGAAACCCGCCAGGTTGCGCACCACCGACAGCCAGGCGTCCTGTACCACTTCGTCGGCGTGGCGGTTGCCGACAATGGCGTAGGCCACGGCGCGCATGGCGCTCTGGTAGGTGCCGACCAGTTCCTTGTAAGCCTTTTGTTCGCCCGCCAACAGGCGCTCTAGCAGTTGCGTGTCATCAGCAGCGGCCATTCGTGCCTCGTTCAATCATGCAGGTTTGAGGGGGTGTGACGCGCCAATCCCGCCCGACGCCACACCCCAACCCTGAATCAACGCTTGCGCAGCAACACGCTACCGATCGAATAACCGGCGCCAAAGGAGCTGAGCACGGCCAGGGAACCGCTGGCCAGGTCGTCCTGGTACTTGTGGAAGGCAATCACCGAACCCGCCGAACTGGTGTTGGCGTAAGTGTCGAGAATCACCGGCGCTTCTTCCACCGAGGCTTCGCGGCCCAGGAGCTTCTTGACGATCAGGTGGTTCATGCTGAGGTTGGCCTGGTGCAGCCAGAAGCGCTTCACGTCGCTGACGTTGAGCTGGTTTTCTTCCAGGTGCGCAGCGATCAGCTCGGCCACCATCGGGCATACATCGCGAAATACCTTGCGGCCTTCCTGGACGAACAGCTTGTCGCGGGCACCGATACCCTCTTCCGCGGCGCGGTTGAGGAAGCCGAAGTTGTTGCGGATGTTGTTGGAGAACTGGGTCAGCAGCTTGGTGCTGACGATGTCGAACTGGTGCTCGGAGGTGGCCAGGTCGGCTCGCTCGATGACCACCGCAGTGGCGGCGTCGCCGAAGATGAAGTGGCTGTCGCGGTCACGGAAGTTCAGGTGCCCGGTGCAGACTTCCGGGTTGACCATCAGGATCGCCCGGGCCTGGCCCAGTTGCACGCTGTTGCAGGCCGCCTGGATGCCGAAGGTCGCCGAGGAGCAGGCCACGTTCATGTCGAAGCCAAAACCCTGGATGCCCAGTGCGGCCTGGACTTCGATGGCGATGGCCGGGTAGGCGCGCTGCAGGTTGGAGCAGGCGACGATCACCCCGTCGATGTCGGCGGCAGTCTTGCCGGCCCGCTGCAGGGCTTGCTCGGCGGCGGCCACGGCCATCTGGCAGAGTACCGACCATTCGTCGTTGGAGCGTTCCGGCAGGCGTGGAGCCATGCGCTGCGGGTCGAGGATGCCGTCCTTGTCCATGACGAAGCGGCTCTTGATGCCCGAGGCCTTTTCGATGAAGGCAGCGTTGGATTCGGTCAGGGCCTGCACTTCGCCGCGCTCGATGGCGGCAGCGTTGTCACTGTTGAACTGGTGGACGTAGGTATTGAACGATTCCACCAGCTCTTCGTTGGAGATGCTGTTGGCCGGGGTAAACAGGCCGGTGCCGCTGATGACGACGTTGTGCACGGTCGTTCCTCTAATGTGTTGAGGCAGAAGGTATTGGCACTCACGTGCCAAACCGTAAAGGGACGACTCCCGCCAAGGGAGCCGTTTCTGGCATCGCTTTATTCCGATCCGCCCAGGCTGCCTGCGATGCAGAAAGCCGGGGCCGGCATTTATGACGGCGGAGTTTGCCATAACCTCCGCCATTTCGCCGCAACTGCAAGATCGACGGAGTCAACCCTGTACCGCCCCTGGCGGCGCTTTCGCTAGCACGCCAGCGCCTGCGAAGGGCTTTAGATCAGGCGTCGACCAGGCTCCACTGCTTGCTCAGGCGCTTGTCGGAAATCGGCACCTTGGTCCCCAACTGCTGGGCGAACAGGGACACCCGGTACTCCTCCAGCCACCAGCGGTACAGCTCCAGCTGCGGGTCGCGCTTGCCTTCCTGGGCATGCTTCTGGGCCCGGGTCTGGTACTGGCTCCACAGGCCCGTGAGCTCGCTGCTCCAGACCCGGTCCTTCTGCACCTGGCTGCCGAGTTTCTCGAAGCGCAGTTCCACGGCCTTGAGGTAACGCGGCAGTTCCTTGAGCCACAGGGCCGGGGTTTCCCGGACAAAGCCCGGGTACACCAGGTTCGCCAGCTGGGCCTTGATGTCGTTGAGGGCCACGGCCTGGGCCAGGTCGATCTTGCCCTTGAAGCGCTTTTGCAGGCCGTGCCAGAGCTTGAGGATCTCCAGGGTCAGGCGTGCCAGGCGCTCGGCGTGCTCGGTCCAGGCACCACGCTTGCGCTCGGCCAGGGAGGCCAGGCCCGCGCCATCCCGAGGCAGCACGGCCTCGCCTTCAAGAATGCAACTGTCGAGGCTGGCCAGGAGAATGTCCTCCACCAGCGCATCGACCCGGCCCAGTTCGCGGTACAGCAGGCCCAGCTCGGTAAGGCCCGGCAACTTGCCCCGCAGGAACTTGGCCGGCTCGGCCAGTTGCTGCAACAGCAGGCGCTGCAAGGCCCGGCGATGCTGGAACTCGGCTTCGGCAGCGGTGGAGAAGCGCCCTTCCTTGACCGTACCCGCCTCCTCCACCAGGGCCGGGTACACCGTCATCGACAGCCCGGCGATCTTCTGCTGGGTCTTTTCCGCCACCGCGGCAAATACCTTGGCTTGCACCGGTTGCTGGCTCTTGGCAGTCTGCGGCACCGCCAGGGCAGCCTGGCTGGCTTCGGCGAAACGCGCGGTCAGTTCGGCCAGGTCCCGGCCTTCGCCGAGGAACTTGCCCTGGGCGTCGACGATTTCCAGGTTCATCCGCAGGTGGCTTTCCACCTGTTGTTCAGCTTCGCTCCAGGCCTCGTCGCTGACCCGGGCACCGGTCATGCGCAGCAGCTCGCGGCCCAGGGCCTGGGGCAAGGAGCCCTCGGCGAAGACCATGCGCTGCAGGGCGGCCTTGACGAAGTCCGGCACCGGCACGAAGTTCTTGCGCAGGGCCTTGGGCAGGTTGCGCACCAGGGCGATGCACTTGGCCTCGATCAGCCCCGGCACCAGCCATTCCAGGCGTTCGGCGGGCAGTGCCGGCAGCAGCGGCGCCGGCACCCGCAGGGTCACGCCGTCCCGGGGATGGTTGGGTTCGAAGTGGTAACTCAGGGCCAGTTCCAGGTCACCGATATGCAGGGTGTCCGGGTACTGCTTGGCGGTGACCTCGCTGGCCTCGCGGGCGAGCACGTCTTCCTCGCGCATGATCAACAACTGCGGGTTCTTCTGGCTGTGCACCCGGTACCAACTGTCGAAGGTCGCGGTCTGGTGGATCTCCGCCGGCAAACGTGCGTCGTAGAAGGCGAACAGGGTTTCCTCGTCGGCCAGGATGTCGCGGCGCCGGGCCTTGGCTTCCAGGGCATCGAGCTGTTCCAGCAACTGGGTGTTGGCGCTCAGGCACTTGGCCTTGGACTGGATTTCGCCACGCACCAGGGCCTCGCGGATGAACAGCTCGCGGGACACCACCGGGTCCACCGGGCCGTAATGCACTGGCCGGCGGCCGACCACGATCAGGCCGAACAGGGTGATCTGCTCGTAGGCCACTACCTGGCCGCGCTTCTTCTCCCAATGGGGCTCGAAGTGGTTCTTCTTCACCAGATGGCCGGCCAGGGGCTCGATCCAGTCCGGCTCGATCTTGGCCACCATGCGCGCATAGAGCTTGGTGGTTTCCACCAGCTCGGCGGTCATCAGCCATTGCGGGCGCTTCTTGCCCAGGCCCGAGGACGGGTGGATCCAGAAGCGCCGCTGGCGGGCCCCCAGGTAGTCGCCGTCTTCGGTCTTCTGGCCGATCTGGCTGAGCAGGCCTACCAGCACCGCCTTGTGCAGTTTCGGGTAGTCCGCCGGCTCCTTGTTCAGGCTCAGTTGCAGGTCGCGGCAGATCAGGCTCAACTGCCGGTGCGAATCACGCCACTCGCGCAGGCGCAGGTAGTTCAGGAAATTCTTGCGGCACCAGTTGCGCAGCGGGCTGGCGGTGAGGGCCTGGCGCTGTTCTTCGAAGCCGCGCCACAGGTTGACCAGCCCGGCGAAGTCCGAATCCACGTCCTTCCACTGGGCGTGGGCCTGATCGGCGGCCTGCTGGCGCTCCGGCGGACGCTCGCGGGGGTCCTGGATCGACATGGCGCTGGCGACGATCAGCACTTCCTGGAGGCTGCCGAGCTTGGCCGCTTCCAGCAGCATGCGGCCCATGCGCGGATCCACCGGCAGGCGCGCCAGTTGCCGGCCCAGTGGTGTCAGCTGGCTGTTGCGGTCGACCGCCGAGAGTTCCTGCAGCAGGTTGAAACCGTCGCTGATGGCCTTGCCATCCGGCGGCTCGATAAACGGGAAGGCAGTGATTTCCCCCAGGCGCAGGTGCAGCATCTGCAGGATCACCGCCGCCAGGTTGGTACGCAGGATCTCCGGGTCGGTGAATTCCGGCCGGCCGAGGAAATCTTCCTCGCTGTACAGGCGTACGCAGATCCCCGGTTCGACCCGGCCGCAACGGCCCTTGCGCTGGTTGGCGCTGGCCTGGGAAATCGCCTCGATGGGCAGGCGCTGGACCTTGGCCCGGTAGCTGTAGCGGCTGATGCGCGCAGTGCCGCTGTCGATCACGTAGCGGATGCCCGGCACAGTCAGCGAGGTTTCGGCGACGTTGGTGGCCAGCACCACGCGGCGGCCCGGGTGGGACTGGAAGATGCGCTGCTGTTCGGCCGGCGACAGGCGCGCGTACAGCGGCAGGATCTCGGTGTGCTTGAGCTGGGCCTTGCGCAGCATCTCCGCGGCGTCGCGGATCTCCCGCTCGCCGGGCAGGAACACCAGCACATCCCCGGGCTGCGCCTTTCACTGCGTTCATGGGCGGCGATTTCATCCAGGGTGGCGAGGATCGCCTGGTCCACCGTGAGGTCGTCCTCGACCCGGTTGCCCTCCTCGTCCTGTTCCAGGGTCAACGGGCGATACCAGGTTTCCACCGGGAAGGTACGGCCGGAGACCTCGACGATCGGCGCGTTATCGAAGTGCTTGGAGAAGCGCTCAAGGTCGATGGTCGCCGAGGTGATGATGACCTTCAGGTCCGGGCGCCGCGGCAACAGGGTCTTGAGGTAGCCGAGGAGGAAGTCGATGTTCAGGCTGCGCTCGTGGGCCTCGTCGACGATGATCGTGTCGTAGCGTTCCAGGTAGCGATCGTTCTGGGTTTCCGCCAGCAGGATGCCGTCGGTCATCAGCTTGATCAGGGTGCTGGAATCGCTCTGGTCCTCGAAGCGCACCTGGTAGCCCACCAGCGAGCCCAGGGGCGTGGCCAGCTCTTCGGCGACCCGGCTGGCCACGCTGCGGGCGGCAATCCGTCGGGGCTGGGTATGGCCGATCAGGCCATGCTGGCCACGACCGATTTCCAGGCAGATCTTCGGCAACTGGGTGGTCTTGCCCGAGCCGGTCTCGCCGGCAATGATCAGCACCTGATGCTTGAGCAGCGCCTCCTTGATCTCGTCGCGCTTGGCGGCAATCGGCAGGCTGTCGTCATAGCGGATCTGCGGCACGCTCTGGCGCCGCGCCGTCACCAGGTTGCAGGAAGCCTGCATGCGCTCCAGCCACTGGGCGAGCTTGGCCTCGTCGGGCTTCTTGCGCAGTTCGAGCAACTGCCGGCGCAACCGGTGACGGTCGCCGAGCATGGCTTGATCGAGGTTTTTCAGCAGTTGGTCGATTGCAGGCGATTCGTCAGTCATCAGGTACGCAAGGGTCGTCTATTTAGGCAGGGCGCGATTGTCGCAGAAAAGTCCATGCAATACGTAGGAGCCGGCTTGTCGGCGAAGGGGCCATTGAGGGCGCCTTCGCCGGCAAGCCGGCTCCTGCACGTCTATTTATTCGTCTTCCAGGCCTTGGCGCCGGTAAGGGAAGACATCGATCACCTTGCCGGCGCGGATGGCCTCCTGCAGGCCCTTCCAGTAATCGGCGTTGTACAGCTCGCCGTGCAGCTGGTCGAACAGCTTGCGCTGGCCGGCATCGGCGAACAGGAACGGCGGGAACTCCTCGGGGAACACGTCGTGGGGGCCGATGGAGTACCAGGGCTCGGAAGCCATTTCATCTTCCGGGGTACGGGGGGCCGGAATGTGGCGGAAGTTGGCTTCGGTGAGGAAGCAGATTTCGTCGTAGTCATAGAACACCACCCGGCCATGGCGGGTGACGCCGAAGTTCTTCAGCAGCATGTCGCCGGGGAAGATGTTGGCCGCCGCCAGCTGCTTGATCGCCAGGCCATAGTCCTCCAGGGCCTCGCGCACCTGGGCTTCATTGGCATGTTCCAGGTAGAGGTTGAGCGGGGTCATGCGCCGCTCGGTCCAGCAGTGGCGGATCAGTACCGTCTGGCCTTCCACCGCCACCGTGGAGGGCGCCACTTCCAGCAGTTCCTCAAGGCACGCCGGGTCGAACTTGCTCAGGGGGAAGCGGAAGTCGGCGAACTCCTGGGTATCGGCCATGCGGCCCACCCGATCCACGCTTTTCACCAGCCGGTATTTCTCGATCACCGTGGCCCGGTCGACGTTCTTCGACGGCGAGAAGCGGTCCTTGATGATCTTGAACACGGTGTTGAAGCCCGGCAGGGTGAACACGCTCATGACCATGCCGCGCACCCCGGGGGCCATGATGAAGCGATCGTCGGTGCTGGCCAGGTGGTTGATCAGGGCACGGTAGAACTCCGACTTGCCGTGCTTGTAGAAACCGATGGAGGTGTACAGCTCGGCGATGTGCTTGCCAGGCAGGATGCGCTTGAGGAAGCCGATGAATTCCGCCGGCACCGGCACGTCCACCATGAAGTAGGAACGGGTGAAGGAAAAGATGATCGAGACGTCCGCCTCGTCGGTGATCAGCGCGTCGATCTGGATCCCCCGGCCTTCGCGGTGCAGTAGCGGGATCACCAGCGGCCACTGTTCTTCATGGGTGAAGATGCGCCCCACCAGGTAGGCGCCCTTGTTGCGGTAGAGCACCGAGGAAAACAGTTCCAGGGTCAGTTCCGGGTCCTTGCACACCCAGTCCGGCAGGTTCTCCCGCAATTGCGCCTCCAGGCGCCGCAGGTCCCCGGCAGGTCGGCGTAGTCCTCGCTGAAGCGGTAGTCGGCGAATACCTGTTCGAGCATCGTCGCCAGTTCGCCCTGGGGCTTGTAGCTGCGGGTCTGCGCGGCCCGGGCCCGGCGCAGGCTGGGCCGGGTAGTGTGGATGAACATGCAGCCGTCGCTGATCAGGTCGTGGCTGAACAGGCCGCAGAAGATCGAGTTGTACCAGGTCTCGGACAGCTCATCGTCAAAGCGCAGGTCGATCAGGCTGATGTAGGCGCTTTTTACCAGTGGCCACTGGCTGACATCCATCAGCGACTCGGAGCTGAAGGCCTGGTGCAGGCGCGCCACGGTCTCGCCCACCTTCTCTTCATACAGGTTGATCCGCGCTGCCGAGGCCTTTTGCGCTTGCTGCCACTGCGCCTGCTCGAAGCGTTGCCGGGCACCGTCGGTGATCTGGCGAAAGTGCTCGCGGTAGTCGTCGAAGCCATCGAGGATCATTCGAGCGATATCGGCGGCGGGCCATGACTGCGACATAAAGAGACCTCTGCGGGAATTTACGATGCCAGAGCTTAGCCAGTGAAACGAGGTGAAGAGAAGCGTATTTTTGTGATGGGATGTACGCCGAAAAATGACCCGGCGGTCGTTCTGTCTCCAGGCCTCTGCAACGCAGGATTGAACGCAACAATCGGGGTGCGGGTTTTCTTCGCCCCGTGCGCCAATAAGGTTTGCCATGCCCGGCCACGCTGGGCAAGATCCCTCGCCCCGAACCCAAGGAACCTCCTGTGAAACCTGTCGATCTGCTGCGCCTGCTGTCGCTGGCCGCCATCTGGGGCGCGAGCTTCTTGTTCATGCGCATCATCGCCCCGGTGCTGGGCAGCGTGCCCACGGCCTTCTTCCGGGTGTCCATCGCTGCGCTCGGGCTGCTGGTGATGCTGGCCTTGATGCGGGTCGACTGGAACTTCCGCGGCAAGCTCAAGACCGTGCTGCTGCTCGGGGTGATCAACTCCGGAATACCCGCGACGATGTACTCGGTGGCGGCCCAGGTGCTGCCCGCCGGCTACTCGGCGATCTTCAATGCCACCACGCCGTTGATGGGGGTGCTGATCGGCGGCCTGTTTTTCCATGAACGCCTGACCCCGAGCAAATTCGCCGGGGTCTGCCTGGGCCTGCTCGGCGTCGGCATCCTGACCCGCGCCGGCCCCGTGGCCTTCGACCGAGACCTGCTGCTGGGCGCCCTGTCCTGCTTGATGGCCACCACCTGCTACGGCTTCGCCGGGTTCCTCGCCCGACGCTGGCTGGACCAGGCCGGCGGCCTGGACAGCCGCCTGTCGGCCCTGGGCAGCATGCTGGGAGCGACCCTGCTGCTGTTGCCGCTGTTCGCCTACAACGCCATCAGCCAGCCGCCCCCCAGCTGGGGTGGCTGGAGCGTATGGCTATCGCTTTTGGGGCTGGGGCTGGGCTGCACCGCGTTTGCCTACGTGCTGTATTTCCGCCTGCTCAGCGCCATCGGCCCGGTGCGCTCGATGACCGTGACCTTCATGATCCCGCCATTCGGCGTACTGTGGGGCGCGTTGCTGCTGAACGAGCCGCTGTCCATGGCCCACCTGTATGGCGGCGCGCTGATTGCCGCCGCGCTGTGGCTGGTGCTCAGGCCGGCGGCAAAGGCCGCAGCCTGAAACAGGCTGCCGGCATCTGCTCAAGGCCTGTTGCGGCCGCCCAGGGTCAAAGCGTGGCGTTGCTCATTTCTCCGTCCACCAGGCGTCGTATACCCAGCGGGTTGGCATTGCGCAGGGCTTCAGGCAGCAGCGCGTCCGGGTAGTTCTGGAAACATACCGGGCGCAGGAAGCGCGCGATCGCCAGGCTGCCTACCGAGGTGCCACGGGCATCCGACGTTGCCGGATAAGGCCCGCCGTGAACCATCGCATCGCAGACTTCGACCCCGGTCGGATAGCCATTGAGCAATAGCCGGCCGACCTTTTCCTGCAAGACCTCGCTGAGCCAGCGATGCTCCAGCAGTTCCTGTTCCTCGCCGATCAAGGTCGCGGTCAGTTGCCCACGCAGCCCCTGCAAGGCCGCCGCCAGTTCACGCTGATCCGCCACTTCGATGACGATGCTGGCCGGGCCGAAGACTTCCTCCTGAAGCAGTTCATCGCCCTCCAGCAACAGGCTGACATCGGCCTGAAATAGCTGAGCCTGTGCCTGGGCGCCCTGCTGTGGCCGCCCCGCCAGGTGCCGCAGACGTGGATGCTGGTGCAAGGCTGCAAGCCCCTGGCAATAGCTGACCAGCGTGCCGCTGTTGAGCATGGTCTGCGGCGCCTGCTGGTCCATCTGCGTGCTGAACTGCTGGAGAAAGGCGCTGAACTGCGGCGAGCGCAGGCCGATGATCAGGCCAGGATTGGTACAGAACTGACCCGCACCCAAGGTCACCGAACCCGCCAGTTCGGCGGCGATCTGCGAACCCCGGGCCCTGAGAGCCTCGGGCAGCAGGATCACCGGGTTGATGCTCGACATCTCGGCGAACACCGGGATCGGCTGCGGCCGGGTCGCGGCCATCTGGCACAAGGCATTGCCACCCTTGAGGGAGCCGGTAAAGCCCACCGCCTGGATCGCCGGGTGCTTGACCAGCCACTCCCCGACCCCGGCTCCGTAGATCATGTTGAACACTCCGGCGGGCATCCCGCTGCGCTGCGCCGCGCGGATGATCGCGTCCGCCACCCACTCGGCAGTCGCCATGTGCCCGCTGTGGGCCTTGAACACCACCGGGCAACCGGCGGCCAGGGCCGCAGCGGTGTCGCCACCGGCGGTGGAGAACGCCAGGGGGAAGTTGCTGGCACCAAACACCGCCACCGGGCCCAGGCCGATGTGGTACTGGCGCAGGTCCGGGCGCGGCAGCGGCTGGCGCTGGGGCAAGGCGCGATCGATGCGTGCAGCATAGAAGTCGCCTCGACGCAGGACCCTGGCGAACAAACGCAACTGGCCGCTGGTACGCCCTCGCTCGCCCTGAATGCGCCCGGCGGGCAAGGCAGTTTCCCGGCAGACAGTGGCGATGAAGTCATCCCCGAGGCCGTCCAGTTCATCGGCAATGGCATCGAGAAACTGCGCACGCCGCTCGGCGCTGAGGTTGCGGTACAGCGGGTAGGCCAGCGCCGCGGCCCGGGCCGCGGCATCCACTTCCGCCGCGGTCGCCTGAAAGAAGCTTCCCGGCAGGGCTTGGCCACTGCTGGCATCCAGGCTGTGCAACTGCACCTCGCCCAGAGCGCTGCGGGCGCCACCAATGTAGTTGTGTCCAGACAAGCGAGTCATGAGAATTCCTTGACCGGCGCCAGAGGCCGGTGGTTGAAGATTTACAGGGCCCGTACCTGGCCGATGGCCAAGGGCTGGACGCTTGCACCGATGGTGTTTTCCAGGGGCGCGCCGAAGGCTTCGAGGCTGATCTGGAAGCGGTCGCCGGGGCGCGTGCGTACACCGTCGGCAAAGGACAGGGTGGCGGTGCCGAAGTAGTGCACATGGACGTCGCCGGGACGCAGGAACTGCGCGTACTTGAAGTGGTGGTATTCGAGGTTGGCCAGGCTATGGCACATGTTGTCCTCACCGCTGAGAAACTCCCTTTCCCAGAGCACTTCAGCGTTGCGGATAATGCGGCTGCGGCCCACCAGGTGCCGGGGCAGTTCGCCGACCCGCAATTCCGGGCCGTAGGCGCAGTAGCGCAGCTTCGAGTGGGCCAGGTACAGGTAGTTGCGCCGCTCCATCACATGGTCGGAGAACTCGTTGCCCAGGGCATAACCGACGCGGTACGGCAGTCCATCATCACCGATCACATAAAGGCCGGTGAGCTCCGGTTCCTCACCCCCATCCTCGGCAAACGGCGGCAGCGGAAAATCGCCGCCGGGACGCACGACAATGCTGCCGTCGCCCTTGTAGAACCACTCCGGCTGGGCCCCCACTTGTCCGGCCTCGGGCTTGCCGCCTTCCAGGCCCCATTTGAAGATGCGCATGGTGTCGGTCATGCCCGCTTCGACCTCGCCGTCATGCTGGTGCATCTTGTCCCGGGCCGAGGCGCTGCCCAGGTGGGTCAGGCCGGTGCCGCTGATCAGGCAATGGGCCGGGTCCTCATGGTCCAGGGGCGGCAGCACCCGGCCCTGCTGCAACAGCTGTGCATAGTCCGGTCCCGGATCATTGCCGCGCAGCTGCGCTTCCTGCTGCAGGCTGCGCTGGTTGCGGATCGCCGCCAGGGCCAGTTCACGGGTGCTGGAGGTGTTGCGCAATACTCGCACTTGCTGCTCTTCGATCACTCCGACCTGACGCTGGCCGGTGCTGCTGGCAAATTGAATCAAGCGCATGTTCGCTCTCCCATAGGTGTGTACGGCGCCGCCCGCAAGCGGCGCCCGCGGCTTATTCGATGATGTTGAATTCGCTCAGGTAGTCTTCGGAGATTTCCAGGCCCAGGCCCGGCTTGTGGTCATCGAGCTGGATGTAGCCCTTGACTGGCTGCGGCTCGCCCTTGAACACGTAGTAGAAGAGTTCGTTGCCGACCTCGACGTCGAACACCGGGAAGAACTCGGCCATCGGCGAAGCCGTGGTGGACAGGGTCAAGTGGTAGTTGTGCATCTGCCCGGCATGGGGAATCACAGGCACCGACCAGGCTTCGGCCATGGCGTTGATCTTGCGCGCGGCGGTGATGCCGCCGACGCGGTTGGTGTCGTACTGGATCACGTCGACGGCGCGGCGTTCCAGCAAGTCCTTGAAGCCATAGGAGGTGAACTCGTGCTCACCGCCGGAGATCGGCATGATGCCCATCTTCTTCAGTTCGACGTAGCCTTCGAGGTCGTCGGCGATCACCGGCTCCTCCAACCAGCGCGGCTCGAACTCCGCCAGCTTGGGCAACATGCGCCGGGCGTATTCCAGGGTCCAGCCCATATAGCACTCGAGCATGATGTCCACATCCGGGCCGGCCAGTTCGCGCAGAGCGCGTACCTGCTCGATGTTGCGGCGCATGCCGGCCGGGCCGTCCTTGGGACCGTAGCCGAAGCGCATCTTCAGCGCAGTGAAACCCTGGTTGAGGTAGCCCTGGGCCTCTTCGAGGAACAGGTCGAGATTGTCATTGGCGTAGAGCTTGGAGGCGTAGGTCCAGATCTTGTCCTTGGTGCGCCCGCCGAGGAGCTTGAACACCGGCTTGTTCACCGCTTTGCCCATGATGTCCCAGAGGGCGATGTCGATCGCCGAGATGGCCGCCATGCCGATGCCCTTGCGCCCCCACGCGTGACTCTGACGGTACATTTTCTGCCAGATGTATTCGTTGTCGAAAGGGTCCTCACCGATGGCGATCGGAGCCAGATAGGTGTCGATGATTTCCTTGGCCACCCGCGGCGCCAGGGCGCAATTGCCGATACCCACCAGGCCGTTGTCGGTTTCCACTTCCACCACCAGCCAGCCGTGGAAACGGAACGAGCCCATGGCATCGCCACGCTCGAAGAGGATGTCCGTGGCATTGGTGCAGAAGTGCGCCTGAGGTGGCACGACTTTGCCTTTCCATTCGAATACACGGGTACGGATCGCGGTGATTTTCATCAGGGGGTTTCCTTGCAAGGCGTGGGTAGTGATCAGCCGACCTGGGACGGTGTGAGCTGTTTGGGAGCTGTCGGGGTGTACCGAGTATTCAGGCGTGACAGCAGGATGGCGCCGAGGATGCCTACCAGGGCCAGGGCGAACATCCCCGCACGTGGATCGGCAAACTGGGTTTCCATCAGGGTCTTGAGGTTCGGCGCGACAAAGCCGCCGAGGTTGCCGATGGAGTTGATCAGGGCGATGCCGCCGGCCGCCGCGGCACCGCTGAGGTAGCCGGTGGGGATGGTCCAGAACAGCGGCTGCACGGCGACGAAGCCGGCGGCGGCGAAACAGAAGGCCAGGACCACCGGGACCATGCTGCTACCCAGTGCGGAAGCAGCGATGCCCAGGGCGGCCATGGTCAGCATCACCACCGCCAGGCGCTGATGCTGACCACTGCGGTCGGCATAGCGGGTCACCAGGCGGGTCACCAGCAGGGCACAGATCCACGGAATCGCGGTGATCAGCCCGACGCTGAGGCCCACGTGGCCGTCCAGCAGCCCGGCGATGCGTGTCGGCAGGTAGAACACCACGCCGTAGACGCTCATCTGGATGGTGAAGTAGGCCAGGCAGAATTGCAGGACCCGGGGATTGCGCAGGGCACTGAGGAAGCCGTGGGGGCTGCTGTCCTTTTTCCTTGCGTCCTCTGCGGCCAGGGCGTCATGCAGCGCCTGCTTCTGCTCGACGCTCAACCAGCGCGCATCGCCGGGACGATCCACCAGGTAGAAGTAGGCGGCGATGCCGACCACCGACGCCATCAGGCCCTCGACCACGAACAGCCATTGCCAGTTGGTCAGGCCGAACACCCCATGGAATTCCAGCAACCAGCCCGACAGCGGGCTGCCGAGGACCAGCGCCAGGGGTAGGCCGAAGTAGAACAGCCCCAGGGCCTGGCCCCGGCTCTGGGCCGGAAACCAGTAGGTGAGGTAGAGAATGATCCCCGGGAAGAAGCCGGCCTCGGCCACGCCCAGAAGAAAACGCAGCACATAAAACGTCTGGGCGTTGTGAGCGAACATCATCGCCGCCGACACCAGACCCCAGGTGACCATGATCCGGCACAACCAGACCCGCGCACCGAGGCGATGCAGCATGTAGTTGCTGGGCACTTCGAAGAAGGCGTAGCCAATGAAGAAAATGCTCGCGCCAAAAGCGAAGGCTGCATCGCCGAGGCCGGTGTCGGCTTGCAGCGCCGCCTTGGCGAAGCCGACGTTGGAACGGTCGATAAAGGCCAGGATGTACATCAGGATCAGGAAGGGCAGCAGACGCAGCCGGCTTTTGGAGATGGCGCTGGCGAGCGCCAGCGCAGAATCTGGACGGGTCATGTGGAGGTTCCTTGAGTGCCGGTCAGGCCTTGCGCAAGGGACAAGGCGGGCTTTTTGTAGTTGTTCGATCGCTGAGCGAGTGGCTGGCAGCCGCTCAATCGATGAGGCGACTTTAGCCAGCGCCGACAGCAGCGGCTAATCACTTATGGGCATCCAACGATAACCACAGGTGATCGCCGGAGGGCTTTTATTGCCTTTTAGGGTTATCGGAGATATCTCGTTCCTTTCGCGGGCAAGCCGACGCCTGCAGCCATGCCGGCCAAGGCGCTCTAGCAAACGGCGGATGCCAGAAAGCATTCCCATGCCAAGGCATGGGAATGCGGGCACCAGGAAATGCTCCGATCAGTGGCGGTGGGCGCCTATGCGGCAAGCGATCTCGAAGGCCTGGCGTCGCCCTGAACCTTGAGGAAGATGGTGTCGCCCGGGTAAGGCCCGTCGGTGGCGATGCCCAGAGCCTGGGCGGCCTTCACCGCCGGGCCGATGATCATCCTATGTACCTGGGCGCGCTTGGCGCGCTATTGGCTGACCCTGCTGCGCAGCACTCTGGTGGGCTGCTGGATGGGCATCACGCCCGCTGGCCCGACTGCGGCCTCGTTCATGAGCTACAGCCTGGCGCGGCCCTTTTCCAAGCACCGAGAGAACTTCGGCAAGGGCGAAATCGAAGGCGTGATCGCCCCGGAAACCGCCGACCAGACTGCCGGCACCAGCGCCCTGCTGCCGATGCTGACCCTGGGCATTCCCGGCTCTGCCACCGCTGCGGTAATGCCTGGCAGCCTGATGATCTGGGGGCTCATCGCCAGTATGTACCTGGGCAACGTGGTCAGCCTGATCGTGGTGCTGGTCACCGTGCCGCTGTTCGCCTCGATCCTGCGAATTCCGTTCTCGATCATTGCACCGATCATCATGGTCTGCGCCATGGGTGCCTACTCGGTGCACAACGCCTTCTTCGACGTGGTGCTGATGCTGTTCTGGCCGCTGCTGTCTGCCGCCCTGCAGCGGCTGCTTCAGCGCCGTGCAGAAAGCTGAACGAACATCCCCCGGCCCAATGAGCCCCTACCCTTGACGTAGCCCCTGGCAAGGCCTGGCATTTATTGTCAGGCTTGCCGCTGCCTTTTACTGCGAGCCCGGCCCATGACCAAGATTCCTGATGCCAATGTGATCCACAGCCGCCTGCGCCTGCGACAACTGCGGCTGATGCTGGCCTTGCAGGAGTTCGGCTCGCTACGCCGCGCAGCGGACAACATTGGCATGACCCAACCAGCAGCCACCAAGATGCTCCACGAAGCGGAGGACCTGCTGGGTGTGGAGCTGTTCGAACGCCTGCCTCGGGGCATGCGTCCCACGCCCTTCGGCGAGACAGTGATCTACTACGCACAGATGGTCTTCGCCGAGCTCAGCGGCATGCGTGAGGAACTGGTGGCACTGGAATCCGGCAACCTCGGGCGGGTCGCCGTCGGAGCCATTCCGGCCCTGGCCTCGGGACTGCTGACGCGGACCATCGCCACTCTCAAGCAAAGCCATCCACGGTTGTCCATGAGCATCCAGGTCGACACCAGCGACGTGCTGGTACAGGCCTTGCTCCAGGATCAACTGGACATCGTCCTGGGCAGGATTCCCGGCGGCGCACGGGCCGAGGAACTGCTCTTCGACAGCCTGGGTGAAGAGGCCCTGTGCGTGATCGCCGGGGTGCAGAATCCACTGGCGCAAGCCACGCACCTGAGCTGGGCACAATTGCAGAACGAGACCTGGGTCTTGCAACAGCATCCCAGCCCCATGCGCTCGATCATCAACCAGGTGTTTCACAACGCCCGGGTCGATATCCCCAGCAGCATCGTCGAGACCACCTCGATCATGACCTTGCTGTCTCTGGTGCAGCAGACCGACATGATTGGTGTTACACCGGTTTCGGTAGTCGAAGACTATCCCGGGCGTCACCTGTTGGCGGTGCTGCCGATCCAGTTCGAGGCGCGCTTGCCGCCCTTCGGGTTGATCACCCGGCGGCACCGCATCCAGTCATCGGCGATGCAGGCCTTCATGAACTCGGTTCGCAAGGAACACGGGCTGAGCCGAGACTGAATCCCGCCAAGGGGCTCAGGGAACGTTCAGGGTGATCAGGTAGGCGCCCGAGGTCACGGCCTTGCCTGCCTGGTCGATAACGGCATAGTGCTGGTCGTAATAGCGCCCCTCGCGCCCGCTGTCGGCCAGGAGCTTGACCTTGACTACGGAGTTTCCCGGGCCGCTGGCGCTGGCCAGCGGGCCGACCCGCCGAACGTCAATGGATCCCCCGCGCGAGCCCTGAGGGCACTGACGCAAGTTCAGCCCATCGCTGGCAGCATTGGAGGTGCAGTTGGACTCTACGATCTTGCCGTAAAAACGGATGATGCCTTGCCCTGAGGGAGTGGCGGCAAGGCAACTGCCCGATAGCCCAAGGAACAGACTCAAAGCAGTGGAAGCAAGCGCTACGTTCATCCTGACTCTCCTTGTGTGTAAGGACTGTATCGTCAGTCTAGGTACGGGCTTTAGCTTTTGAGAAAAGTCTGATGGACTGTTTGGAAGCATTAGAAAAGAAGTCCAATCAACTGGTTATCAAAATCACCTGCAAGCGTTGCTCAGGCGACTCTTCGAGCTGCCTCACGCGGCGCTGAAGCCCTGTCCCAATGCAGTTGGCGAGTACCTTTTCGACCATGATGCCATATGGCCACCATTCGACATAAAAGTCGACCCTTCATGCCATAAATAGGGAAAACAACCGACCGGGCATTGCACCCGGCCGGTGTCGTCAGCGACGGCGCGCAGAGCTCACGCCGCCCAGGGCGGTCAAGGCTGCTTGCGGAACACGAACACCAGCCCGACGATGATCAGGCCCATGCCCAACAGGCTCAGCAGCCCCAGGCGATTGCCGAAGAACAGGTAGTCCATCAGCGCGGTCACCGCAGGCACCAGGTAGAACAGGCTGGTGACATTCACCAGGTTGCCCTGGGCAATCAGCCGATACAGCAACAGTGTGGCCAGCACCGACACCACCAGCCCCATCCACAGCAGTGGAATCACGAAACCTGCACTGTGCTCGAAGTGAAACGGCTGGAACGGCACGAACAGCGCGCACAGCAGCAGCCCTGCCAGGTACTGCACCGGCAGCGTGCCCAGGGGATTGTCGGTGATGCGTTTCTGCATGATCGAACCGGCGGTCATGCTGACCAGGGCCAGCAGCCCGCACAGCATGCCGGTGATGGACATCCCCGCCAGGCCGATGCTCTGGTAGACCACCATCACCAGCCCGGCCAGCCCCAGGCTCAGGCCAAACAGCCGGCTCCAGGAGCGCTGGCGCTCCATCAGCACCACCGTGAGGATCGGCTGCACCCCCATGATGGTGGCCATGACCCCGGGGGTCACCTTCAGGTCCAGGGCCAGGATGTAGAAGATCTGGTAGGCCCCCAGCAGCACCAGGCCGGTGGCCACGGCAAAGCCCATGGCCCGGCGCCCCCGGGGCAACCTGAGCTTGAGCAGGGGCGCCAGCAGCATCAGACCGATCAGGGCAATGACGAAGCGCAGCAGCAGGAAGGCAAAGGGTGAAGCGTGGGCCAGGCCCCATTTGGAGAAGATGGCGCCACTGCTCCAGAGCAGGACGAACAGGCTCGTGGAAGCGGCCGCGAGCGCGGACTTTTTTGAAATGAGCAACATGAAAACCACCTGTAATCAGGCAAGAAGCCAATTCAGCCGAGGCTGAAGTTCAGTAGTGTTTTTTCAGGCGGGCGCAGGGAACAGCAGCGGTTGCTGATCAGCCCGAGAAGCCAACGCCCGGCGGTGATACGACTGCGTACACCGGCGTGCTACTGACAGGTGGGGGTACTGACCGATCTGCACAGGCTGCTGATTCCCGCACGGCACGACGCCAGCGTTGACCGCTGAAACCACTACCGCGTTGAGGAGGGAAAAGGCCATGTACTGATGGTTCTCGAGAGAGGAAAAACCTGAGCCGCTGTGGACTCATCGGACGCCGAATATAACCAGCGCCCGATATTCATTGCAAGATTTATCCGAACAGCCACTTCCACAGGACTACCAGCACCACCACGGCCAGCACCGGGCGCAGGATGCGGTACAGCTGGGGATGGCGGCGCTTCCACTGCTTGACCACGCCACTGAAGCTGTCGCTGAAGCGCTTGCTCCAGGCGTAGGCCTGGTTGATCCCGCCGACACGCTCGTCATCCAGGTTCTGCGGCGCGGTGGCGCGGCCCAGTTGGGCGCTGACCCAACGGTTGATGCGGGTCATCAGGCGGCTGCTCAGCGGACGCTCGATGTCGCAGAACAGGATCACCCGGGTGATCTCGGTTTCGTTCTTCACCCAATGCACGTAGGTCTCGTCGAACATCACGTCTTCACCGTCGCGCCAGGCGTACTCCTGGCCATCGACGAAGATCCGGCAGGCGTCGGAGTTGGGGGTCGACAGGCCCAGGTGATAACGCAGGGAACCGGCGAAGGGATCGCGGTGCGGGTTGAGGTGGCTGCCGCCGGGCAACAGCGCGAACATCGCGCCCTTGACGTTGGGAATCGCGCTCACCAGCTCGACGGTCTTCGGGCACAGGGCCTCGGCCGAGGGCAGCGGCTTGTCGTACCACTTGAGGTAGAAGCGCTTCCAGCCCTTCTTGAAGAAGGAACCGAAACCGGCATCGTTGTTCTTCTCGGCGGCGCGGATGTAACCCTCGTCGAACAGGTGCATGGCCTCTTCGCGGATCACTTCCCAGTTGTCCCGCAGGATGTCCAGCTCGGGAAACTTGCTGCGGTCCAGGTACGGCTTGGAAGGCACCCCGGAGAACAGGTACATCAGGGCGTTATAGGGGGCGAACAGCGCCGAATGGTTGACGAACTGGCGCAGTACCGGCAGACGCGCCTTGCCGCGCAGGTGCACGTAGAGAATGCTGCCGACGAACAGCGACAACACCGCGACCTTGGCGGTAAAGGAAAAGCTCATGCAACGACTCCTTGGAAATAGGCACCTGTAGGGGGAGCGTTCACCCGACCTGGCAGCCGGCAATGATAAACACTCCTGGGCCCTGGAAAAACCCGCACAACCCAACATTCAGCGTTAACGGTTATGCAACAAAGGCGTTAAGTAGCATAAGCAGCCAGGCCCTGGCCTGATATGGGTCAGCATTCGCCGGCAAGCCGGCTCATGCGGGCGAATGCCTGATCCGTGCTTACTGCTGGTTTTCCTGCTCGGTGAACAGGTCGCTGAAGAGCATGCTCGACAGGTAGCGCTCACCGGAGTCCGGCAGGATCACCACGATGGTCTTGCCCTGCATTTCCGGGGTTTCCGCCAGGCGTACCGCCACCGCCATCGCCGCGCCGCAGGAGATGCCGCAGAGGATGCCCTCTTCCTGCATCAGCCGCAGGGCCATGGCCTTGGACTCTTCATCGGTCACCAGCTCCACCCGGTCGACCATCGCCAGGTCCAGGTTCCTGGGCACGAAACCGGCACCGATGCCCTGGATCTTGTGGGGGCTGGGCTTGATCTCTTCACCGGCGAGTTTCTGGGTGATCACCGGAGAAGTCGCCGGCTCCACCGCCACCGAGAGAATCGGCTTGCCCTGGGTCTTCTTGATGTAGCGCGACACACCGCTGATGGTGCCCCCTGTGCCAACCCCGGCCACCAGCACGTCCACCGCGCCGTCGGTATCGTTCCAGATTTCCGGACCGGTGGTCTTTTCGTGGATCGCCGGGTTGGCCGGGTTATCGAACTGCTGCGGCATGAAGTACCTGGCCGGGTCGCTGGCAACGATTTCCGCCGCCTTTTCGATCGCCCCCTTCATGCCCTTGGCCGGCTCGGTGAGCACCAGCTCGGCGCCCAGGGCCTTGAGCACCTTGCGCCGCTCGATGCTCATCGACGCCGGCATGGTCAGCATCAGCTTGTAGCCACGGGCGGCGGCGACGAAGGCCAGGCCGATCCCGGTGTTGCCCGACGTGGGCTCGACGATGGTCATGCCCGGCTTGAGCTTGCCGCTGCTTTCGGCGTCCCAGATCATGTTCGCGCCGATCCGGCACTTCACCGAATAGCCCGGGTTGCGCCCTTCGATCTTGGCCAGGATGGTCACCCCGCGCGGGGCGATGCGGTTGATCTGCACCAAGGGCGTATTGCCGATGGAATGGGCGTTATCAGCAAAAATTCGGCTCATGGCTGGGTCCTTATGCAGCAGTGAAGAAGTCCCCAAGGGTATGCCTGGCGCCCTTGAGCGTCCAGTCGCGCAACACCCGGGCCAGCCGGGTCGGTCGCGCCTATGCAAGAGACACATCAGCGACGCCGAGTTCATGGCCCGGCTCCTGCGTTCCCCGAACCTGCGCCCCAGGCCACCCCGGGAACATTGACTCGAACGTCTGCCAACGGACGCAGTCAATGCCTGTATACGGCTGGAGGCTGCTGATCATGAAAGCTCGTTACCGTTGGCCCCTGTGGGTCCTGGCAAGCCTGGTGGTGCTGCTGGTGGCCCTGCATATCGCCCTGCCCTACCTGGTGCGCGACTACTTGAACGACAAGCTGGCGGACATGGGCGACTACCGCGGACGCATCAGCGACATCGACCTGGCCCTGTGGCGCGGCGCCTACCGCATCAATGGCCTGGAGATCGTCAAGGTCAGCGGCAAGGTGCCGGTGCCCTTCGTCAAGGCGCCGCTTATCGACCTCTCGGTGAGCTGGCATTCGCTGTGGTACGACCACGCGGTAGTGGCCAAGGTGCAGTTCATCCAGCCGGAGCTGAACTTCGTCGACGGCGGGGCCGACAAGCAGGCATCGCAGACCGGTGAGGGCACCGACTGGCGAGCCCAACTGGGCAAGCTGCTGCCCATCACCCTCGACGAACTGCGGATCGATGACGGCAAGATCCACTTTCGCAACTTCAGCTCCAAGCCGCCGGTGAACATCGGCGCGACCCAGGTCAACGCCAGCTTCTACAACCTGACCAACGTGGTGGACATCCAGGGCAAGCGCGATGCGCGCTTCGACGGCAAGGCCCTGCTCCAGGGCCAGGCGCCCATGGAAAGCACCGCCACCTTCGACCCCTTGAGCAACTTCGAGAACTTCGAGTTCCGCCTGCGGGCCCGGGATATCGAGCTCAAGCGCTTCAACGACTTCGCCTCGGCCTACGGCAAGTTCGACTTCAATGCCGGGCACGGTGACGTGGTGATCGAAGCCCAGGCCGAGAAGGGCCAGTTGCACGGCTATATCAAGCCGCTGTTGCGGGACGTGGAAGTCTTCAACTGGCAGCAGGACGTGGAGAACCGCAACAAGAGCATTTTCCGCTCGGTGTGGGAGGCCCTGGTGGGCGCCGGGGAAACCCTCCTGAAGAACCAGCGCAAGAACCAGTTCGCCACCCGGGTCGAGCTCAGTGGCAGCGTGCACCAGCAAGATATCAGCGCGTTCCAGGCGTTTTTGCAGATATTGCGCAACGGTTTCATCCAGGCCTTCAATGCCCGCTACGAGCAGCCCAAGCCGTCGCCTGACTGAGTCACCCCGTGACGCTCCATTCAGAGACTGAATGGGGCGTCCACGTTCACAGTCGACCGGGCAGCGCGTTATAGTCGCGCCATCACTCCCCATTCAATCGACCTGCCCTGGGCAGCTCGCCGTCACCGTTCGAGGAATTGCAGATGAAGTTCGAAGGCACCAGCGCATATGTCGCCACCGATGACCTGAAGCTGGCAGTCAATGCCGCCATCACCCTGGAGCGTCCGCTGCTGGTCAAGGGCGAACCCGGCACCGGCAAGACCATGCTTGCCGAGCAACTGGCCGAATCCTTCGGCGCCAAGCTGATCACCTGGCACATCAAGTCCACCACCAAGGCCCACCAGGGCCTGTACGAGTACGACGCGGTCAGCCGCCTGCGCGATTCGCAACTGGGCGTGGACAAGGTGCACGACATTCGCAACTACCTGAAGAAGGGCAAGCTGTGGGAGGCCTTCGAATCCGAGGAGCGGGTGATCCTGCTGATCGACGAGATCGACAAGGCCGACATCGAGTTCCCCAACGACCTGCTGCAGGAACTCGACAAGATGGAGTTCTACGTCTACGAGATCGACGAGACCATCAAGGCCAAGCAGCGGCCGATCATCATCATTACCTCCAACAACGAGAAAGAGCTGCCGGACGCCTTCCTGCGTCGCTGCTTCTTCCACTACATCGCCTTCCCCGACCGCACCACCCTGCAGAAGATCGTCGATGTGCACTACCCGGACATCAAGAAGGACCTGGTCAGCGAAGCCCTGGACGTGTTCTTCGATGTGCGCAAAGTGCCGGGCCTGAAGAAGAAGCCCTCGACCTCGGAACTGGTGGACTGGCTCAAGCTGCTGATGGCCGACAACATCGGCGAAGCGGTGCTGCGCGAGCGCGATCCGACCAAGGCCATCCCGCCCCTGGCCGGCGCCCTGGTGAAGAACGAGCAGGATGTGCAATTGCTCGAACGCCTGGCGTTCATGAGCCGTCGCGGTAGTCGTTAAGAGGCTGATGCCATGCTGCTCAACCTGTTCAATGAAATGCGCGCGGCCAAGGTGCCGGTGTCGGTGCGCGAGCTGCTGGACCTGATCAACGCGCTCAAGCAGCGCGTGACCTTCGCCGACATGGACGAGTTCTACTACCTCGCCCGGGCGATCCTGGTGAAGGACGAACGGCATTTCGACAAGTTCGACCGGGCCTTCGGCGCCTACTTCAACGGCCTGGAAAAACTCGACGACCACCTGCAGGCGCTGATCCCCGAGGATTGGCTGCGCAAGGAGTTCGAGCGCTCGCTGACGGATGAAGAGCGGGCGCAGATCCAGTCCCTGGGCGGCCTGGACAAGCTCATCGAAGAGTTCAAGAAACGCCTGGAAGAACAGAAGGAACGCCATGCCGGCGGCAACAAGTGGATCGGCACCGGCGGCACCAGCCCGTTCGGCTCCGGTGGCTTCAACCCGGAAGGCATCCGCGTCGGCGATGCCGGCAAGCGCCAGGGCAAGGCGGTGAAAGTCTGGGACCAGCGCGAGTACAAGAACCTCGACGACTCGGTGGAACTGGGCACCCGCAACATCAAGGTGGCCCTGCGCCGGCTGCGCAAGTTCGCGCGCCAGGGTGCGGCGGAGGAGCTGGACATCGACGGCACCATCGACCACACCGCCCGGGATGCCGGGCTGCTGAACATCCAGATGCGCCCGGAACGGCGCAACAGCATCAAGTTGCTGTTGCTGTTCGACATCGGCGGTTCCATGGATGCCCACGTGAAGATCTGCGAGGAACTGTTCTCGGCCTGCAAGACCGAGTTCAAGCACCTGGAGTACTACTACTTCCACAACTTCATCTATGAGTCGGTGTGGAAGAACAACATGCGCCGCGGCTCCGAGCGCACCTCGACCCAGGACCTGCTGCACAAGTACGGCGCCGACTACAAAGTGATCTTCGTCGGCGATGCCGCCATGGCGCCCTATGAAATCACCCAGGCCGGCGGCAGCGTGGAGCACTGGAACGAAGAAGCCGGCTACGTGTGGATGCAGCGCTTCATGGAGAAGTACAAGAAGCTCATCTGGATCAACCCCTATCCCAAGGACACCTGGGGCTACACCGCTTCGACCAATATCGTTCGCGAGTTGATCGAAGACCAGATGTACCCCCTGACCCTGCGTGGCCTGGAAGAAGGCATGCGCTTCCTGTCCAAATAAACCCGTTCGCCAGCAAGCCGGCTCCTACAGGGCGATGTAGGAGCCGGCTTGCCGGCGAAGCTTTCAGCCCCTCACCCGAACCGGCGCAGGAACGCCACCTGCTGCCGATGCGCCGTCTCCTGTACCACCGGCGCCAGGCGCACTTCGCTGCCCGGCAGGCACTGCGCCAACCGCGCCAGTGATAGCGGCGTCAACGCTCCCAATCGCGGATAGCCGCCAATGGTCTGCCGGTCATTGAGCAGGATGATCGGCTGGCCGTCCGGCGGCACCTGGATCGCCCCCAGGGGAATGCCCTCGGAAATCATCGGCCGGCCCTGGTACTGCAAGACCGGCCCGAGCAAGCGCGCGCCCATGCGGTCGGCCCGGCTGTCCAGGCTCCAACTGCTATTGAAGGCATCGAACAGGCTCAAACCGCTGAACTGGCCGATTTGCGCCCCCAGGATCACCTCCAGCGGTGCAGCGGATTGCCAATCCGGCAGTTGCTCCGCCGACAGGCTCTTGAGCGCACCGCCAGCTCCCGAATAACTCAACACCCCACCCTCGCTCAGGGCGCGGCCATAACCATCGGGGCCACCCAGGGCTTCACGCAACACACTGGCGCAACTGCCCAACACCTTGGGCGCGTCGAAACCGCCAGGGGCGGCCAGATAGGCCCGGGCCCCAGAAAATGGCTGGGTGAATTGCAGCCGCTGGCCCTTTTGCAGGATGAAACTGCGCCCCGGGGTCAAAGGCCGCTCATCCACATAGGCCCCAAGATCAGCCCCGGCCAAAGCCAGCAGGCAATAGTCCTCGGCCTGCAGGGTGAAACCGCCCAGGGTGATTTCCACCACCGGCGCATCCAGGGCATTGCCCAGCAGCCAGTTGGCCCAGGACATCGACACCCAGTCCAGCGCCCCGCCCTGGGTCACGCCCAGGTGGCGCACGCCAAAGCGCCCGGCATCCTGCAGCAGGCACAGCGGGGTGCTGGCCTCGATCGTCAGTCGGCTCATGCAGGCACCTCCAGTGGCGTGTCATCGCCCCCCAGGCGCAGGAACTCGGCCCGCTCCACTGGGGCAAAGCGCACCCGGTCCCCCGGTTGCATCAGGCTGTAGCCGTCGCGCTCGCGGTCGAACAACCGGCTCGGGGTGCGGCCGATCAGGTTCCAGCCCCCGGGTGATACCACCGGGTAAGCCGCGGTCTGCCGTTCGGCGATCCCCACACTGCCCGCCGCCACCCGCTTGCGCGGGGTGTTCAGCCGCGGCGCCGCGAGTGCCTCCTCCACCAGCCCCATGAAGGCAAACCCGGGAGCGAAGCCCAGGGCAAACACTTGATATTCACGCTGGCTGTGACGCTCGATCACCTCGGCCACCGACAGCCCGCTGCGCCGGGACAACAGCACCAGTTCCGGCCCGACACTGAGGTCGTACCACACCGGCAGCACGTGCTCGCGCCCGGCCTGGGTGGTGCCGGGCGTCAGGTCGGTCAAGGCGACCTCGATCCGCTGCCGGGCCTCGGACGGGCTCAGGGCCAGCAAATCGTAATGCACCATCAGCGTGGTATAGGACGGCACCAGATCGACCAGAGACTCGCCGAAGGCCCGCCGCAGCCCTTCGGCGGCGGCCAGCATCCAGGGCATGTTGTCCTCGGCGATCACCTCGAACAGCCGCACCATCAGGCAGTCGATGGCAACTACTTCAACCTGTGGCTTCATAGGCCGGACTGCTGGTTCAGGGCCTCGCGAATGCGCTGCACCGCCGCCACCGAACTGGCGTTGTCGCCATGCACGCACAGTGTGTTGGCGTGCAGCAGCAAGGCGCTGCCGTCGCTGGCGGCCAGGGGCTCGCCGCGGGCGATGGTCAGGGCCTGCTGGAGGATGGTTTGCGCGTCATGGTGCACCGCCCCCGGCAACTGCCGCGACACCAGATGCCCGGCGTTGTCGTAGGCGCGATCGGCAAAGGCTTCGAACCACAGGGTCACGCCGTACTCATCGCCCAGGGCCTGGGCCGCGCTGTTGTCGCGGGTGGCCATGAGCATCAGCGGCAGTTGCGGGTCGTAGGCTGCCACGGCCTGGATCACCGCCCGCAGTTGCGCAGGCTTGGCCATCATGTCGTTGTACATCGCGCCATGGGGTTTGACGTACTCGACCCGGCCGCCCTGGGCTCGGCAGATGCCGTCCAGCGCACCGATCTGATAGTGCAGCAGGTCCTGGATTTCCTCGGGCGAGTAGCTCATGGAGCGGCGGCCAAAGCCGGCCAGGTCCTGGTACGCCGGATGGGCACCGATGCGCACGCCATTGGCCAGGGCCAGGGCCACGGTCTTGCGCATGATGCCCGGGTCACCGGCGTGGAAACCGCAGGCGATGTTGGCGCAGTCGATAAAGGGCATGACTTCGGCATCCAGGCCCAGGGTCCAGTTGCCAAAGCTTTCGCCGATGTCGCAATTCAATAACAGGCGGCTCATGGTCAGTGTTCCTGTGTTTTTTATAAGGGGTCAGCTGCGGGGCAGCGCTGGCAATGCCCGGCAGATTATCAGTTAGCGTGCCTCAAGTTCCTTGCCGCGGGTTTCCGGCAGGCTCAGCGCTGCCAGCACCACCACGCCGTAGGACACCGCGGCAAAGGTGCCGATGGCCGCGCCCAGCGGCACATGCTGGCTGAGCAGGCCGATCAGCAGGGGGAACAGCGCCGCCAGCGCCCGGCCGCTGTTGTAGCAGAAACCCTGGCCGGAACCGCGGATGCGGGTGGGGAACAGTTCGGTGAGGAACGCTCCCATGCCGCTGAAGATGCCCGAGGCGAAAAAGCCCAGGGGAAAGCCCAGCCAGAGCATCACCGCGTTGCTCACCGGCATTTGCGTATAGAGCAGGACGATGGTGAAAGAGCCGGCGGCGAACAGTACGAAGTTCTTCTTGCGCCCGAGAATATCGGTCAGGTAGGCGCTGATCACATAGCCCATGTAAGAGCCGAAGATCACCATGGCCAGGTAGCCGCCGGTGCTCAGCACGCTCAGGCCGCGCTCGGTCTTGAGGAAGGTCGGCAGCCAGAAAGTGATGGCGTAGTAGCCGCCCTGGGCCCCCGCCGCCAACAGCGATGCGCGCAGGGTGGTGCTGAGGATCCCCGGGGCGAAGATCTCGTAGAACCGGGCCGGGTTGCTGGGCTCTTCCCGGGCCCGGGTTTGGCGATAGACCTCAGGGTCCTTGACCAGGCGGCGGACGAAAATCACGAAGATCGCCGGCAGGATGCCCAGCAGGAACAGCCCGCGCCAGGCGTCTTCCGGCGGCAGCAGGGAGAACAGCAGCGCATATAGCAACGCCGTTATGCCCCAGCCCAGGGCCCAGCCGGACTGCACCATGCCCACCGCCTTGCCACGGTTCTTGGCACGGATCACCTCGCCGATCAGTACCGCCCCGGCGGTCCACTCGCCACCGAAGCCGAAGCCCATCAGGGTCCGGGCGATCAGCAACTGCTCGTAGTTCTGCGCCAGGCCACACAAAAAGGTAAAGAATGCGAACCACAGGACCGTGAGTTGCAACGTGCGCACCCGGCCAATGCGGTCGGAGAGGATCCCGGCGATCCAGCCCCCCAGGGCGGAGGCCAGCAAGGTACTGGTATGGATCAGCCCGGCTTCGGCGGAGGTGATGCCCCACAGTGCGATCAGGGTCGGGATCACGAAACTGAGCATCTGCGTGTCCATGCCATCCAGGCCATAACCGAGCTTGCAGCTCCAGAATGTCCGGCGCTCCTGCTGGTTGATGTCCCGGTACCAGTCAAACGGGCCGGCGCGGCGCGGGGCCTTGGCGGCCAGTGTTTCGGGCGCACTCATGGCGATCTCCAGGGTAATTTATTGGTGTTGTTCTGGGCCCCGACGACGCATATCGTGGGTTGGCGCATTCTTCGGCTCGAGCGCCAACTGCGTCCAACTAATAAAAACTGCCCTTATGCATAAGAAAAGTTGATCCCATGAACCTCAAGTTCCTCGAAACCTTCGTCTGGGTCGCGCGGCTGAAGAGCTTCAGCCACACCGCGGAAAAACTCTTTACCACCCAGGCGGCGATCTCCAGCCGCATCGCGGTGCTGGAGGGCGAACTGGGCGTGAAGCTGTTCCTGCGCGACTCCCGGGGCGTCAGCCTGACCCCGGAAGGCGTCAAGGTGCTGGAGCACGCCGAGCAGATGCTCGACACCCTGCAGGTGCTGAAACAGTCCATCCAAGCGCCGTCGAGCAAGGTCGGGCGGGTTCGCATCGGGGTCATGGATACGGTGATCCACACCTGGCTCAGCCCCCTGGTGGCAGAGATGATGGACCACTACCCGCAAGTGGAAATCGAGCTGGTGGCCGACACCTCACTGAACCTGTGCGACCAGCTGCAAAAAGGCTTTCTCGACCTGGTGCTGCAAACCGACCTGCTGCGCCAGGAAAGCATCCGCAGCCTGGAACTGGCCAGCTATCCCATGGGCTGGATCGCCGCCAGCAACTCGATCTACAACCGCGACTACGCCAACGTCGCCGAGCTGGCCCGGGAACGGATCGTCACCTACTCGAAGAACTCCCTGCCCCACCAGCAGGTGCTGAGCCTGATGCAGGCCAACGGCGTGCTGGCGCCGCGGCTCAACTGCGTCAACTCGGTGTCGGCCATCACCCGCCTGCTGCGGGACGGCTTCGGCATCGGCGCCCTGCCGCCGGTGCTGGTGCGCGAGGAACTGGCCCGGGGCGAACTGACCCTGCTGGCCATCGAACAGCGCCCGCCGAACCTGCAAGTGGTGGTGTCGTGGAGGGTGGGAGTGGAATTGGTGGAGGACATAGTCGAGCTGTGCCAGCGCGTGGTGCAGCGCTATGGGCAGAAGGTCGGCGCGGATTACCTGGTGCTCAGCGAACCCCAGTGAACATCACCATCGCCCCCCTCGTAGGAGCTGGCTTGCCAGCGACCCGCGCGCTGCGGTGTGTCAGGCACGCCGCTTTCGCCGGCAAGCCGGCTCCTACACAGAAAACAAAATCGATACGGCTCCCGTAGGAGCTGGCTTGCCAGCGAAGGCGATCTTCAGTCAGGCGCAAGCCACGCGGCCCCCTTCGCCGGCAAGCCGGCTCCTACAGGGGGTCAGAGGCCTTTGAGGTCGCGCTCTTCAATCGGGCGGCTCTGGCGCAGGCGCTTGCCGCCCAGCACTACCCAGTCGATCAGCCGGTACAGGCATTCCAGGCCGAAGGACAGCAGCAAGGCGCCACTGATACCCCAGATCATGGCTTCCGGGGTCAGCAGGATCTGGTAGCTGTAGCCGTCCCAGGTTTCCTTGCGGATTTCCGGGTCGGGGGCCAGGGCCACTTGCAGCAGGCGGATGTACCAGGGCCCCTGCATCGCCTGGTATTGCTTGTCCAGGGCCAGCTGGCGGCTGAGCAAGCCGCTCAGGCTCTCGGCATCGCTGCGAAACACCGGATCGTCGCTGGCCCGGTAATGGGCCACCAGGGCGTTCATGTCGCCCTTGAAGAATTGCTGCGCGGTGCCCTGGAAGCCCTGCAGGCTGTGCTGCGACTCGATCAGATGCGCCTCGACGCGCTTGGCGTAATCACTGATGAAACCCGGCACTTGCACACCGATCAACAGGCCGGCGGCGAACAGCACCAGCCGCAGATAACTGAGCAACATAGGGATGTCCTTATTCGGTCTGGCCATGGCTGACGCATTCACCGCGCCGCCACAGGCTCCACTGGCCCGGCTGGTAGCGGGTCCAGGTTTCGTTTTCGGTCAAGGGTTCAGTGGCGATCACCGTGACCACGTCGTTGGGCGTGGTTTCGGCCTGGAAGTCGACGATCACATCCACATCCTTCAGCCGCGCCGGGCCGAATGGGGCGCGCCGGGTGATCTGCGCCAGTTTGGTCGAGCAATAGCAGAACAGCCAGTCACCGTCGCTGAGCAGGCCATTGAACACGCCCTTGCTGCGGTATTCGCTGCAGGCCTGGATCAGGGTCGGCAGCAGTTCCTCGATTTCCACCGGCTCGGGAAAGGCGGCCCGCACCCGGTTCAGCAGGTCACAGAAAGCCGCTTCGCTGTCGGTATCGCCCACCGGGCGGTAGAAGCTGGCCTGGGGCTGGAAATCCGCCAACTGGCCATTGTGCGCAAAGCACCAGTTGCGGCCCCACAGCTCGCGGACAAAAGGATGAGTATTGGCCAGGCAGACCTTGCCGACGTTGGCCTGGCGGATATGGCCGATCACCACTTCGCTCTTGATCGGGTAACGCTGAACCAGGTTGGCCACTTCCGACTCGCTGCTGGCCGCCGGGTCCTGGAACAGGCGCAGGCCGCGGCCTTCATAGAAAGCGATGCCCCAGCCGTCGCGATGGGGGCCGGTGCGGCCGCCGCGCTGCATCAGCCCGGTAAAGCTGAAGACGATATCGGTCGGTACATTGGCGCTCATGCCCAACAACTCACACATGCTCGGACTCTCGCTTCAATGCCGGGGGCAGCGTTACAAACGCGGTTCGACCCGCGTATTCAGGGGGGTGCCGGCTGCAGGCTGGCGGCCGTAACGGTCATTGCCGGCGCCACCGAAGGGCTGGTCATCCTCCACTTCGGCAGCCTTGGCGGCAGCTTTCGCCGCTTCGTTGCGTTCCCGGCGCTCCCTGGCCGCGCGCTCGATGGGCCAGCGGATCAGCACGAACAGCAGGTAGACGCCAAAGGCGATCATGCCGTACATGAACAGGTCGGATACCGCACGCCAGGCGTTGTTGCCGACCTTGAAGGCTATATCCAGGGCGGTGATGGCCACGGCCGGGGCAAATTTTTCCTTGACCGGGTCGATGATGGTCGGGCTGAACAGCAGCACCGCCACCAGCACTCGCAGCGGTTCGCGCAGCCAGCGCCACATCCAGCGGGTCAGGCGCATCCACACCAGCAGGCAGCCCAAGGCGGCGAAGGCATAGAGCCCCCAGGCGATCAGATAGTCGTTCTCGGTCATGGTGTCCATGGCAAGGCAGGCAAAGAGGCGCTTATGATAACGACTTTTGCCGTGTCAGGCTGCACCGCCGTCTGCCCAGCCCTCATTTGTCATCGCCCGAGAGCCACCCATGCCCTTAACCGCCAACGACAGCAGCGCCCCGATTGCCCACAAGGCCGAAGGCGCTGACCCGTATGCCTGGCTGCAGGAACGCGACACCGACGCGGTGCTCGATTACCTGAAGGCTGAAAACAGCTACCTGGACGCCCAGTTGGCGCATCAGGGGCCCCTGCGTGAAACGCTGTTCCAGGAGATCAAGGGGCGGATCCTCGAAACCGACCTGTCCCTGCCCTCGCCCTGGGGCCCGTACCTGTACTACACCCGCACCACCGCCGGCGACGAATACGCCCGCCACTACCGCTGCCCGCGCCCGGCGGACGACAGCCTGACGGTGGACGAAAGCCGCGAGCAACTGCTGCTGGACCCCAACGCCCTGGCCAATGGCGGCTTCTTCTCCCTCGGGGCCTTCAGTATCAGCCCCGACCACCAGCGCCTGGCCTACAGCCTCGACACCACTGGGGAGGAAATCTACACCCTGTTCGTCAAGGAGCTGGCCAGCGACAAAGTCAGCGAGCTGTCCTTCGACAACTGCGACGGCAGCATGACCTGGGCCAACGACAGCCTGACCCTGTTCTTCGGCGAGCTGGACGATACCCACCGCCCGCACAAGCTGTTGCGCTACCGGCTGGATGGCACCGCCGCCGAGGAAGTGTTCCACGAGCCGGACGGACGCTTCTTCCTGCATTGCTACCGTTCCAGCTCCGAACGCCAACTGCTGCTGTCCCTGGGCAGCAAGACCACCGGCGAGACCTGGGCCCTGGACGCCACGCAGCCACAGCTGCCGTTCACTTGCCTGGCGCCGCGGGTCGAAGGCCATGAATACGATGTCGACCACGGCCTGCTGGACGGCCAATGGACCTGGTTCATCCGCAGCAACCGCGACGGCATCAACTTCGCCCTCTACCAGGCAGAAGACAACGGCGCGATCCCCGAGCAGGACGACTGGCAACTGCTGGTGCCGCACAACCCCGAAGTGATGCTCGACGGCGTGACCCTCAACGCCGGCGCCATGACCCTGAGCCTGCGCGAAGGCGGCCTGCCGATCATCGAAGTGCACCCCCGGGACCTGCCGGTATACCGCGTGCAACTGCCGGATGCGGCCTACAGCCTGCACGTGCAGAACAGCCTGGAGTTTTCCAGCGAGCGCATCCGCCTGCGCTACGAGGCCCTGAACCGCCCGGCCCAGGTGCGCCAGTTGCAACTGGCCGACGGCCAGCAGCAGGTGCTGAAGGAAACCCCAGTACTGGGCCCGTTCGACCCCGATGCCTACGTCAGCCAGCGCCTCTGGGCCACCGCCGCCGACGGCACCCAAGTGCCCATCAGCCTGGTGGTCAAGCGCGACTGCCTGGGCCAGCCGACGCCGCTGTACCTCTACGGCTACGGTGCCTACGGCGAAAGCCTCGACCCCTGGTTCTCCCACGCCCGCCTGAGCCTGCTCGATCGCGGCGTGGCCTTTGCCATTGCCCACGTGCGTGGCGGCGGCGAGCTGGGTGAGGCCTGGTACCGCGCCGGCAAGCAGGAACACAAGCAGAACACCTTCAGCGATTTCATCGCCTGCGCCGAACACCTGGTCGCCCAGGGCCTGACCAGCGCCCAGCAGTTGGCCATCAGCGGCGGCAGCGCCGGCGGCCTGCTGATCGGCGCGGTACTCAACCAGCGCCCCGAGCTGTTCAAGGTCGCTATCGCCGAAGTGCCCTTCGTCGATGTGCTCAACACCATGCTCGACCCGGAGCTGCCGCTGACCGTCACCGAATATGACGAATGGGGCAATCCCGAAGAACCCGAGGTCTACGCACGGATCAAGGCCTACGCGCCCTACGAGAACGTGCGCGCCCAGGCCTACCCTGCGCTCCTGGTGATCGCTGGCTACAACGACAGCCGCGTGCAGTACTGGGAAGCGGCCAAATGGGTGGCCAGGCTGCGGGCCACCAAGACCGACGACAACCCGCTGCTGCTCAAGACCGAGCTGGGGGCCGGCCATGGCGGCATGAGCGGGCGTTACCAGGGATTACGTGATGTAGCCCTCGAATACGCCTTTATCCTGAACATTCTGGGCCTGGCCTGAGGAACTCCCGGCGGCGTACCTGTCTTAACCCAGAACGCCGCCGGCAACCGCCGGACCGGGCCTGCGCCCGTGCAACAGACACAAGAAAAAGACCGTGATCCCATGTCCGAACCCACCTTACTGAACAACGAGATCCGCGACTGGCTGATGGACTGCGGCCTGTTCGACCAGTTGTTGCCCGCCGACTTCAACGCTGCGGCCGGCTACTTCAGCATCAGCAGCATCGCCGAGGGCGAAGCGATCTTTCATGAGGGCGATGCCGGCAGCTTCATGTGCATCATCCACAGCGGCCAGGTGGCGGTGCAAAAGCGCAACCACGACGGCCAGCTGCTGACCATCGCTACCCTGCGCAGCGGCCGGGCCTTTGGCGAAATGGCGGTGCTCGATGGCGAGCGACGTTCGGCTACCTGCGTGGCCGCCAGCCAATGCCAGTTGCTCAACCTGGGCAAGGACTCCCTGGAGAAGATGCTCAACGATGCGCCAAAGATCGCCGCCAAGATCATCCGCGCCCTGGCCGTGTCGCTGTCAAAGCGGCTGCGCATGGCCGACGGCCAGTTGCTCGCGCAGCAGATCTGAGCCCCGGGGTACCCTCGCCACATCACCCGCTACCTCCATCAACCCTGAACCTTGGGTTTGCTGTCGTTCTGCTCCAGCCCTGGCAGGGTCTGGTCCTTGGGCGGCTTGGGCATGTCGATCGGCGGCAGCAGGGGCGCGCTGCCACTGCTGCCGGCTTTCGGCGTGCTGGGCGGGGTGACTTGCGGATAAGGCGTAGGGGTCGCGGTGCCCGGGGTGCCGAGGGTCGGCGCCGGGGTCACCACCGGGGCGCTTTGCGGCTCGTCGGCCAAAGCCGGGCCGGCACCAAGCGCCAGGGCTGCGGTGAGGGCGAGCGCCGCTTGGGCAATCACCGTTAGAATAGTGCGCTTCATCAATGGCTCCATTGCTATTGTCTGGCGTCAGGCTACTCCCAACCGGGGCGTTTTGCCTTCCTCAATGAGATCTCCATGAAACGTTTCGTACTGCTGGACACTACTGCGATTCCTGAAAACGGCGGTGCCTTGTGCCTGTTCGAATACGGTGAGGATTTCGTCATCAAGATCCAGGGCGGCGACGGCGGCCAGTTGATGAACACACGCATGCACGGTTCCGAGGACGCCCTGGCGCAGATCCCTTGCAGCAAGGTCGCCGGGCGCCCGAACTCACGGGTGCTGATCGGCGGCCTGGGCATGGGCTTCACCCTGGCCGCGGCTCTCAAGCACCTGGGCAAGAGCGCCGAGGTGGTGGTCGCCGAGCTGGTGCCCGGGGTGGTGGAATGGAACCGTGGCCCGCTCGGCGAAAAGTCCGGCCGGCCGCTGCTGGACCCGCGCACGGTGATCCGCCTGGAAGACGTGGCCAAGGTCCTGCAGGCCGAGCCCCAGGGCTTCGACGCGATCATGCTCGACGTCGACAACGGCCCCGAAGGCCTGACCCAGAAAGCCAACAGCTGGCTCTACTCCAGCGCCGGCCTGGCCGCCTGCGCCCGGGCCCTGCGGCCCAAGGGCATTCTTGCGGTGTGGTCGGCCAGCGCCGACCGGCAGTTCTCCGAGCGCCTGCGCAAGGCCGGCTTCAAGGCCGAGGAAGTACAGGTCTTCGCCCATGGCAATCGCGGCACCCGGCACACCATCTGGATTGCCGAGAAGCTCAAGGCCTGAGCTAAACTTTGTCCATTACCGTCATTAGTCCTTCTACAAAGGTGAACCCATGAGTTCGTCCACTCCCCCGTCCAACACCGCCAAGCTGGACCGTATCCTTGCCGACGCCCAGCGCGACCGGGAAATGGGCTACCGCGACAAGGCGCTGAAAATGTACCCCCATGTCTGCGGCCGCTGCGCCCGGGAGTTCTCCGGCAAGCGCCTGAGCGAGTTGACCGTGCACCACCGCGATCACAACCACGACAACAACCCCCAGGACGGTTCCAACTGGGAACTCTTGTGCCTGTACTGCCACGACAACGAGCACTCGCGCTACACCGACCAGCAGTACTTCGGCGAAGGCTCCCTGAGCACCCCGAAAGTCGCCAAGGCGACCCACAACCCGTTCGCCGCCCTGGCCGGGTTGATGAAGAAAGACCCGGAGTAAGCACCAGCCGCCGGGCATATTGTGGCGAGCGAGCGTGCTCCCGTTCGGCGGCAAGGCAGCCGTAAACCCTGTGTCCCCGGCCGGCCTGCTATACCGCATTGGCCGGCGTCGGGAGCAAGCTCCCTCGCCACAACAAGCCACCGAGCCGTGGGCAATCCCCGTATAATCGCGCTCTTTTCCCCCAAGGCGCTTTGTTCGTGGCAAACAAAAGGTACAGTTGCATCGGTTTGTATAACCCCAAGTCACCGGAGAACGTCGGTTCGGTGATGCGCGCCGCCGGCTGCTATGGCGTCGCCTCGGTGTTCTACACCGGCAAGCGCTATGAGCGGGCCCGCGACTTCGTCACCGACACCAAGAAGGTCCACCAGGACATTCCGCTGATCGGCATCGACGACCTGAAGAAAATCCTCCCCCTGGGCTGCATACCGGTGGCCGTGGAACTGGTCGAGGGTGCCCGCCCACTGCCCGAATACACCCACCCGGATCGCGCCCTGTACATCTTCGGCCCGGAAGACGGCTCCCTCGACAAGGAAATCCGCGACTGGTGCGAGGACGTGGTCTACATCCCCACCACCGGTTGCATGAACCTGGCAGCGACAGTCAACGTGGTGCTCTACGATCGCCTGGCCAAGGGCAACAACACCCGCTCCGGTCCCAAGTTCTGAGCACACGCCGGTCATTGCCCGGGAACCTGTGACGCCTTCGTGCAGTCAGCCTTGTATCCCTTACCGCCCTTGGAGACAGATCATGAGCGAGCGCAAACAGCTGCAAACCATCGAGTCGACCCCGTTCCAGAGCCAGCCCACCCAGAATGTCCAGGGCTGGGAGCGCATCGGCTCGCTGGCCGGCGGCGTGGTGATGATGGGCAAGGGCCTGCGCCGTGGCGGCGTATTCGGCCTGATCCAGGTAGCCATCGGCGGCGTGGCCCTGGCCCGGGGCATCACCGGGCACAGCTCGGCGAAAAGCCTGCTGGAGAAAAGCCGCCAGGACATGAACAACGTGCGCAACAAGATCGAACGCGCTGCAGAAGAGCTGCGCAACCTGAAAGCCGATGCCGAAGCCGCCGGCCGCAACGCCAAGGCCGCCAGCAATGATGAAGTGAAGGTGCCCAAGGCCTGAGGCCGGGGCGTCCTCATGGACGCCTGGGCCCCAGCCGCGCCGGGTCAGCGCAGCAGGCTGGTGTCGAGGACCCTGGAGGGCTCGCCCAGCACGCTTTCACTGAGCTGGATGAATTCGGCGGTGCTGACGCTTTCCAGGCGCATCGCCGCTTGCAGGACATCGTCCAGGGAGCGCTTGTTGCGGGTCTTGAGGCGAATCTCCCGATCCAGCTCCTGCAATAGCAACACCGCCTTGGCCACTGTGGCGCTGTCCACCTGTTCGCCGCGCAGGCTGGTGACCTTGTGGCCGTCCCGGGCCAGGCGCTTCCCCAGCACCTGGTAACGTTCATCGCTGATGCCACCGGCACGGCGCAGCAGCTCGATGGCGTAGTACTGCGCCAGCCCTTCACTGATCCAGTCGCTGCGCTGGCTGTCGTTGATCCGTGCCAGAGATTGCACCAGCTCCCGCAGCAAGGGGCTGGCGCCGCTCTCGCTGACCAGCGGCAGGCGGCTGTGCAGGAACAGTGAATCGCGCCCGGCCAGGCTGCCGCGCCACATCGGATCGGCCGCGCCGACGATCAACAGCTTGCTCGGCTGGCGGGGAAACACCGCCTGCACCTGCGGCCAGACAAAGGTCAGCAGGGTCAGCACATCCATGCGCCGCATGCCCTGGCCCAGTGGCGAGACCACGCTGACGTCGGTTTCCCCCAGGCGCGTGCGGCGGCTGCCCAGGGTGCCGGCGAGCATCCAGCCGGCGGGACGGTCGAACAGCCGCGAGGGGTTGTCGATGCGAAAACGGTGCTTGCCGATCCGCGGCCAGGCGGTCTCGATGCTCTTCCAGCCGGCGGGCAGTTCGAAATCCAGGCGCGCCACCAGCTCGATGCCGTCCTGCTGGTCCAGGTGCGCCGGCGGCACCAGGGTTTCGCCGCGCAGCAGGGCCCAGTTGGCAGTACTGCGGCTGTCATAGCTGCCCTTCTTGATGCTGTGGTTCAGGCGTACCCGGTAGCTCAGGCTGGCCTTGCCGCTGGCCGGACGCCAGACCCCACGCTGACCGCCGGCACCGGCGGGGGCGGCCTGCCATTGGCCGTCGGCCTTGAAGTCGCTGTAGTCGCCGGTCGAGCCCAGATCGAAATCCAGGCTGCGCAGCGCCGCGCCGTCGGCCAGGGTCAGGCGCACTTCGGCCTGATCGCTCTGGGGCAGGAAGCGCACGTGATAATCCAGATCGACCTTCTTCGCCGCAAACGCCGATGCGCTCAATGCCAGCATCGCAGCGGCCAGCGCCAGCTTCGCCCCCACCCTCATACCCTCTCCTTGCTATTGAAACCTTGAAGCCGGCGCGGCGAACCCTCAGCCTGCGCGGAAAATCAGATGATCCTCCCAATCCTCTTCCGCCACGCTGCCTTCGGCGAGCATGCGGCCGGACTGGGAAATACGTTCGTGGTGCACCGCATCGCGGTCGCCGCACACCAGGTGGTGCCACAGGGGCAGGTCCTTGCCCTCGCTCACCAGGCGGTAGCCGCAGGTGGGGGGCAGCCACTTGAATTCGTCGGCCTTGCCCGGGGTCAGCTGGATGCAGTCGGGCACCGAGTCGCGGCGGTTGGGGTAATCGCTGCACTGGCAGGTCTTGAGGTCCAAAAGCTTGCAGGCGATGCGCGTGTAATAGACGCTGTTGTCGTCCTCGTCTTCAAGCTTTTGCAGGCAGCACAGACCGCAGCCATCGCACAACGACTCCCATTCGTCCTGGTCGAGTTGTTCGAGGGTTTTGCGTATCCAGAAAGGTTCGACTTTGGCGGCCATGGCTCAAGCATCAATATCCGAGGGTGAAAAGGCCGCCAGTCTAGTGCCGAAGAACCGGCGGGCCAAGCGCTGGCGACTGTCGGTAGGCCGGGACTTGTCAGCGGGCCATGGGCACAGTAGCTTTGCCCCTCGGACCGACCCGCGTCCGTGTGCCATTAACGCTTGACCGCGTTGCACCCGGCAAACCGCACGGGGTCAGGAATACCCCTTCGCTCAGCTCATCTGCGCTTGCCGGTTTATTCCACTCATCTCACATGCTGCCAGGAGTTTTTCCATGAGCGCCAACACTCGCGTTGCCGACTACGCCATCCACCCGCAGTTCACCCAGCGCTGGTCGCCCCGGGCCTTCACCGGCGAAAGCATCCCCGAAGAAACCCTGCTGAGCTTCTTCGAAGCCGCACGCTGGGCGCCTTCGGCCTACAACTCGCAGCCCTGGCGCTTCCTCTATGCCCGCCGCGACACGCCGAACTGGGAACGCTTCCTCGGCCTGCTCAACGAATTCAACCGTGGCTGGGCGCAACACGCTTCGGCCCTGGTGATCGTGATTTCCAAGACCACCTTCACCGTGCCCGGCGCCAGCGAGGAAACCCCGGCCCTGTGGCACACCTTCGACACCGGTTCGGCCTGGGGCCACCTGGCCCTGCAAGCCAGCCTCAGTGGCTGGCACACCCACGGCATGGCCGGTTTCGACCAGGAACTGACCCGCAAGGAACTGAAGATCCCCGAAGGCTATGCCGTGCACGCCGCCGTGGCCGTGGGCAAGCTGGGAGACAAGTCGACCCTGGCCGACTACCTCCAGGCCCGGGAAGAGCCAAGCCCGCGTCGCCCCCTGAGCGAAACCGTGGCCGAAGGCGATTTCAGCCTCTAAAGCCGCGATCGCCTCTGTAGGAGCGAGCTTGCTCGCGAAGCCCTGAAGGGCGCCGCGCTTGCCTGGCAAGCACGGCTTTCGCGAGCAAGCTCGCTCCTGCGATCAGGTCCGTTTCAATAGCCCCGGGCGAAATCCACTTCGCCGCGCAGGGCCTGCCCAGCCTGATAAGCCCGCAGGTTGTCGGCGAACAACTGCACCATCAATTCCGGCGAGGTCGGCGCCGAACTGTGGCCCGTCAGCAGCAAGCCCCAGGCGGTCCAGAACGGATGCCGTTGCGGCAAGGGCTCCTGGCGGCAGACATCGATCACCGCCCCCGCCAGATGCCCATCCTTGAGGGCCTGCACCAGGTCCGCATCGACCACCGCCACGCCCCGGCCAACATTGATGAACAACCCCGTGGGCTTGAACTGCTTGAACAGCGCCGCGTCGTACAGGTCGTGAGTGCTCGGGGTGTTGGGCAGCAGGTTGACCACGTAGTCCACCTCCCCACCAGGCGCCCCAGGTCTTGCAGGCCGGCCACTTCGATAAAGGGCGCCTGCTCCCGGGGCTGGCTGGCGATGCCGTACAGCTTCACGCCAAACGGCAGGAGGAACTGCGCCACGCTCTGGCCGATGTCGCCGGTGCCGACGATCAGCACCTTGCGCCCCACCAGGCTCTGGCCCAGGCGGTTGTCCCACTTGCGCTCGACCTGGCTCACCAGGCGCGCCAGCACCTCGCGCTCATGGCCCAGGATGTAGGTCAGCACGTACTCGGCCATCACCTGGCCGAAGATGCCCACGGCCCGGGTCAGGCGGTAGTGCCGCGGCAGGCCGTCGGCCAGCAGCGGGGTAATGCCGGCCCAGGTGGATTGCAGCCACTGGGGCTGGTGCCCCTGGCGCAGCAGGGTGGCCAGCAGGTCCGGCTGCCCCAGCCAGACCGGACAATCCGCCGCCAACCGTGCCAGCTCGGCGGAGTCGCCACTGGTCAGCACTTCCAGCTCCGGGGTCGCCTGACGCAACAGGCGGGCATAAACAGCGTGATCGTGTTCGGCAATCAGAACGCGCATGGCTCAAACCTTAAAAAACGGTGCAGGCAGCCGCCGACGGAGAATCGCTCCATCGATCAAGGCGGCTGCCAGGTCAGTCAGTTGCACTTACAAGGAGGCCCGGGACCGGGCGCCTACAGGTCAGACCGGATCATTGCGACGCAGCAGCTCTTCGGGCAAGTGCTCGATGTACTCGTCTTCTGCCGGTGGCATCTGCAGGTGGTAGCCCTGCTTGTCGAGGTTTTCCAGCACCTGGTGGATGTCCTCGCGGGACAGCTTGCGCTCCGGGCTCAGCACCAGGTCGAAGGCATGTTGCGGCTTGCCGAAGGCCAGCAGCAGGTTTTCCGGCACGCGTTCCAGAGCCTCGCTTTTGAGCACGTAGAGGTACATCTCGTTCTTGCGCGGGCTTTTGTAGATGGAGCAGATACGTTTCAAGGCTGTTCTCCGGCGGTGGCCAGGCTGTCCAGCAGCGCCTGGCCCATCAATTCGCGGCGCCAGCCACGCAACGAATCAGGCAATTGGTAAGGCCCGTTGGGGAAGCCGCTCTTGAGCAGGCTCTCCAGGGTTTTCTTGCGCAGCATCACTTCCGGGGCGATCCCCAGGCGCTCGGCCTGGGCCTGGCCCACGGCCTTGAGGCGCTTGAGCAGGGCCGCGGCTTCGATCGGCAGGGGTTCGGGCACGGCCGGCGGCCATTGATCCGGGCCGACGCTGGCGGTGCGCTTGATCAGGTCGAGGAGGAACTCGCCGTCCTGGCGCACGGTACGCGGGTGCATGTCTTCGATCTTGGCCAGCGCCGACAGGTTGTCCGGCTGGGTCTTGGCCAGGGGCCACAGGGCATGCTCGCGCACGATACGGTTGCGCGGCAGGTTGCGGGCACGGGCCTCGCGCTCGCGCCAGGCACACAGTTCACGCAAGACCGCCAGCTGGGCGCGGGACAGTTTCCAGGCCAGCTTGGCTTCGCGGTAGACCTCGTAGGGGTCCACTTCGCGGCGCAGGTTGGCCACCAGCTCGGCGCCGTCTTCCAGCACCCAGCGGTACTTGTCCTCGGACAACCTGGGCCGCAGTTCGGTGAACACCTGGGCCAGGTGCACGGCGTCTTCGGCGGCGTAGCTGACCTGGGTTTCCGACAGCGGGCGCTGCAGCCAGTCGGAACGGGTCTCGCCCTTGGGCAGGTCGATGCCCAGGACTTCCTGCACCAGGCGCGAATAGCCCATGGAGAAACCCAGGTTCAGGTAGGCGGCCGCCAGTTGCGTGTCGAACAACGGCGCCGGCAGGCTGCCAGTCAGGCGCAGCAGGACTTCAAGGTCCTCGCTGCAGGCGTGCACCACCTTGACCACTGCCGGATTCTCCAGCAGGGCCGCCAGTGGCTGCCAGTTGTCGATGGTCAAAGGGTCAATCAGGTAGGCGCGCTGCCCATCGCCAATCTGCAACAGGGCGGCAATGGGATAGAAAGTGTCGACCCGCATGAATTCGGTGTCGAGGGCGACGAATGGCAACTGCTGCCACTGGGCGCAAAGCTGACCGAGGCTATCGTTGTCGCGAATCCAATGTATATCGATGGCCACACGGCTCTCCCTTGAAGAATGGCGCGCAGTATATATCGCCTCCGGCGATTTCCGAGCATTCACCCGACAAGAGCAAGTGAGAAACCATCTGCCGGAGGGCAAGAATAGTCCGAGACTCTGGGCTAACCCTGTTTTCTCAGCACATAGACCCGCGAAGGCGCCCAACCGGGCAGCAGGTCCCGATGGTCGAGCACTTCAAAACCGGCTTCGCGGAACTCCGCTTCCAGCTGCACCTTGCTGGCCAGCGGCAGCATGCCGGAGCTGGCAGAAGCGGGTCGGGCGATCTGCAACAGCGGTTCGATCCGCGTGGCCAGGATCACCGTGTCCCGGCTGACCCGGTAGAACTCGCGCAGCAGGGCCAGGCGATCCTCGCCCCGGGTCACGTGGGCAAAGAGTTGCATGCAGATGATGCAGTCCACCGCATTGGCCGACAGGCCGATATTGAACGCCGAGCTGTGAAAGGTCTTGACCCGCTTCAGCAGGCTGGCCGGGTGGTGGGTCTGGGCATGGTTCAACATGTCCTGGGAAGGGTCCGCCGCCAGAATCACCCGGTTGCCGTGCTCGCCCAGCACCGGCCAGTAGCGCCCGGCGCCACAGGCCACATCCAGGATCAGCCCCGGCTCGCCGGCTTCCTTCAGGGCGTGACGTACCAGGCGCGCCGTGCGCCAGACGGCCAGGCGTGCGCCGATCCCGGCTGGCCGGGGCTCGCGGCAGACGCGCGCGTGCTCCTGGTCGTAGCGCCGAGCGAACTCCAGTTCGATGGACGGTGGGGGATGGGACGACATGAACGGCGAACTCTTTTTGGAATCCAGGGGCCACAGGTTAACGTGCCATTCGTGAAAAAAAGGTCGAAAGCCCGCATCGCCTTCCGGCACCGGTACTTGCCTTGCCTGGCCGGCGGCTGGCGCCAATAATGCTCCGCCCCCCTGCCCCTCAAGGAACGATTCCATGCTCCCGCGCCTGCTGTTGTGTACCCTGCTGGGCCTCAGCGCCCCAGCCCTGAGCTTCGCCCAGGAGCCCTCCTCGCACCTGGACCAGGTGATCGAGCGCGGCCACCTGACGGTCTGCACCACCGGCGACTACAAGCCCTACAGCTACCTGCGCGACGACGGCCACTACGAAGGCATCGACATCAGCCTGGCCGAATCCCTGGCCGAGAGCCTCGGGGTGCGGGTGAAGTGGGTCAACACCACCTGGAAAGGCCTGATGGCGGACTTCCAGAGCCAACAGTGCGACATCGCCGTCGGCGGTATTTCGGTGTCACTGGAGCGGCAGAAAAAAGCCTTCTTCAGCCAGCCCCTGGGCATCGACGGCAAGATCCCCCTGGTGCGCTGCCAGGATCTCAAGCGCTACCAGACCCTGGAACAGATCAACCAGCCCGAGGTGCGCCTGATCGAGCCACCGGGCGGCACCAACGAAATCTTCGCCCGGGCCCACCTGCCCAAGGCCAGCCTGACCCTGTTCGCCGACAACGTGACGATCTTCGATCAGTTGCTGACCCACCGCGCCGACGTGATGATCACCGACGCCTCGGAGGCGCGCTTCCAGCAACGGCACAAGCCGGGGCTGTGCGCAGTCAACCCCGAGCGCTATCTGCAATACAGCGAGAAGGCCTTTCTCCTGCCCCGGGACGATGTGGCCTGGAAAAGCTACGTCGACCAATGGCTGCACCTGAGCAAGGCCACCGGCGCCTACGACCGGGTGGTCAATCAGTGGCTGGCCGCGCCCTCGTCCTGATCCAGCAGCAGCTGCCGGAAAGCCTGGCAGGCGGCGCTGCGATAGGCGCCCTTGCGCCCCAGCAGCACCACGCTGCGCGGCGCCGGTGGTGACTGCAAGGCCAGGGTGCGCAGCCCCGGCTGCTCCCGGGCAATGGAGCTGGGCAGGATGGTCGCCAGTTGCCCGCGCCGGACCATCTCGACAATCGCACTGACCGAATTGGCCTCGGCGGCGATCGGCGGGGCAATGCCCTGCTGCCGGCAATACAGGTCGATGTGCCGGCGGGTGGCGAAGTCGGCGCTGAGCAGCACCAGGGGCTGGCGGCCCAGGGCCTCGGCACTCAAGGGCAGGCGCTCGGGCTGCGGATACTGCGGGCCGACCATCAGGCTCAGGGTCTCGATGAACAGCGCCTGACTCTCGATCTCCGCCAGGTGCTCGCCGGCGAAGGCGATACCCAGGTCCAGGCGGTCTTCGGCCAGGGCCGCCTCCAGGCGGTCCTGGGTCATTTCCTCGATGCTCAGGCCGATTCCCGGGTGCTGCCGGTAAAAGCGGCTGAGCAAGGGCCCGGCCAGGTAGGCGGTAAAGGTCGGGGTCAGTGCCAGGCGCAGCGAGCCGCGGCTCAGGTCCTGCACATCGTGGATCGCCCGCCTGGCCGCCTCCAGGTCCTGCAGGGCGCGGCGGGCATAGGCGACATAGGCCTGGCCGGCATCGGTGAGGCGCACGCTGCGCCCGGAACGGTCGAACAGCGGCGCCCCCAGGCCCTCCTCCAACTGCTTGATCTGTTGCGACAGGGTCGGCTGGGACACATGCAGCGCCTCGGCAGCCCGGGTGAAGTTGCAATGCTCGGCCACGGCCAGCAGGTAACGGATGTGACGCAACAGCATGGGGAATTCCAACTATAGGCTGTACTTATGGAAAGCATAATAAGCCGGTCTTGGACGCTATAGCTGAAAACTTCCATCCTTGCCCCATCAGCGACGCAAGGAGAACCCCATGCAGAACATCATCGACGGCTTCCTCAAGTTCCAGCGCGAAGCCTTTCCCCAACGCAGTGAACTGTTCAAGCAACTGGCCAGCACCCAGAACCCCGGCACCCTGTTCGTCACCTGCTCCGACAGCCGGGTGGTGCCCGAACTGCTGACCCAGCAAGAGCCCGGCGACCTGTTCGTGATCCGCAACGCCGGCAACATCGTGCCCAGCTACGGCCCCGAGCCGGGCGGCGTATCGGCCACCGTGGAATACGCGGTGGCAGTGCTGGGGGTGAGCGACATCGTCATCTGCGGCCACTCCGACTGCGGCGCGATGACCGCCATTTCCACCTGCAAGTGCCTCGACCACCTGCCCGCCGTGGCCAACTGGCTGCGCCATGCCGAGTCGGCCAAGGTGATCAATGCCGCCCGCCAGCACGCCTCGCCCGCCGAGCACCTGGACGCCCTGGTGCGCGACAACGTGATCGCCCAACTGGCCAACCTCAAGACCCATCCTTCGGTGGCCCTGGCCCTGGAGCAGGGCCGGCTCAACCTGCATGGCTGGGTCTATGACATCGAGAGCGGCGCCATCGTCGCCCTCGACGGCAACACCCAGCGTTTCGTCTCCCTGGCCGAGTACCCGCACACCTGTGCCCTGGCCAGCCAAGCTTCCAGCGCTGCCTGAGCAGCCCCCGTTTCGTCACTCAAGAGGAGTCACCCCATGCTGCAATCCCAATTCGCCCAAGCTCCACGCCTGGCCCTGGCCGACACCATCATCGACGCCAAGGCGCGCAAGAACCTGTCGTGGCAGGACCTCACCGACGGCACCGGGCTGAGCCTGGCTTTCGTCACCGCCGCTCTGCTGGGCCAGCACGCCCTGCCGCCCACCGCCGCCGACCTGGTGTGCGACAAGCTGGGCCTGGACCAGGACGCCAGCCGCCTGCTGCAGAGCATTCCCCTGCGCGGCAGCATCGCCGGCGGCATCCCCACCGACCCGACCGTGTATCGCTTCTATGAAATGCTCCAGGTCTACGGTTCGACCCTCAAGGCCCTGGTCCACGAGCAGTTCGGCGACGGCATCATCAGCGCCATCAACTTCAAGCTGGACATCAAGAAGGTCGAAGATCCGGAAGGCGGTTCCCGCGCAGTGATCACCCTGGACGGCAAGTACCTGCCGACCAAGCCGTTCTGATCCCGGGTTGCAGGTTGCTCCAGCGGTAGGTACCTGCCGGGCGTGCGTATCGTCCGGTTTGCGGCCCTGCGGCCCGGATCGCGGCCTGCGGCAGCGGCTACAGGTCCGCGGTGTTATTTAGTTTTTAAATAACACCGCGGACTTTCTGATTTGCCCCCACTCCAGACCGAGCCGCCTAATCGGGTCCTTGTTTGTTGAAGGTCCGACCATGGAAAACGTTCGTGCAACTTCCCGCCCCGCACTCTGGCTGATGGTCAGTGTGATTCTGGTGGCGCTCAATCTGCGTCCGTCGATGGCCGCCGTCGGCCCGCTGCTGTCGGGCATTCGCGGCGATATCCCCTTGAGCTTCAGCCTGGCTTCCCTGCTGACCATGCTGCCGGTCATGGCCATGGGCCTGGCGATGTTCTTCGGCATGGGCATCAGCCAGCGCCTGGGCGAGCACCGCACTGTGGTCCTGTCGCTGCTGGTCATCGGCCTGGCCACGGTCTCGCGGCTGTTCATGGATTCGGCAGCCGAGCTGATTCTCAGCGCGGTGCTGGCCGGCATCGGCATCGCCCTGATCCAGGCACTGCTGCCGGCGCTGATCAAGTCGCGCTTTGCCGACAATGTCTCGTTGTTCATGGGCCTGTACGTCACCTCGATCATGGGCGGTGCAGCGCTGGCCGCGTCGTTCTCGCCCCTGGTGATGAACCACAGTGGCAGTTGGCGCCTGGCCCTGGCGATCTGGGCCGCCCTGGCGCTGCTGGCCCTGGTGTTCTGGTACGCCCAGCGCGCGGCCCTGCCCAGGCTGCCAGGCAAAGGTGGAGCACGGGAATCCTTTGCCGGTAATCGCCGGGCCTGGCTGCTGGCGGTGTTCTTCGGCCTCGGCACCGCTTCCTACACCTGCGTGCTGGCATGGCTGGCGCCCTACTACGTGGAGAACGGCTGGAGCGAGCAGAACGCGGGCCTGTTGCTGGGCTTTCTCACCGCCATGGAAGTGATTTCCGGGCTGGTCACCCCGGCCATCGCCAACCGCAGCCAGGACCGGCGCCTGGTGCTGGTGGCCCTGCTGGTACTGATCATCGCCGGCTTCTGCGGCCTGATCCTCAGCCCCAAACACCTCAGCCTGCTGTGGCCGTGCCTGCTGGGCCTGGGAATCGGCGGGCTGTTTCCCATGAGCCTGATCGTCTCCCTGGACCACCTCAGCGACCCGCGCCGCGCCGGTGGCCTGACCGCTTTCGTGCAGGGCATCGGCTACCTGATTGCCGGGCTGTCGCCGTTGCTGGCGGGCATGATCCGCGACCAGCTGGGCAGCTTCGAGTGGGCCTGGTGGTCACTGGCCGCGGTGATGCTGGTGATGATCCTCATGGCGCTGCGCTTCAATCCGAAGCATTACCGCCAGCACATCCGCTGAGCCGGGGGAGGCCATCATGAACCCGGCGAACTTCACCCAGGCCAACCTTGGCATGCTGCTGTGGGCGGTGCTGATTGCCGCTTCGTTCTTTGCCGCCGCCGAGGTCAGCCAGGCCATCGACCCGGTACTGCTGACCGCCCTGCGCCTGTTGTTCTCGGCGCTGATGTTCGTGCCTCTGTTGTGGCTCAAGGGTTCGGCGCCCATGACCCTGGCCGGCTTGCGCGCCCATGGGCTGCTGGGCCTGCTGCTGGCGCTGTATTTCGGTTCGCTGTTCGAAGCCCTGCGCTATACCTCGGCGGTCAACACCGGGACCCTGTTCACCCTGGTGCCGCTCCTGACCCTGGTGTTCGAAGCCTGGCTGCTGCCTGGAAGCGGCCAGCGGCGCCGCCTGCTGCCGATGCTGGTGGCGGGGGCCGGGGCGCTGCTGCTGATCCTCAAGGGCGGCGCGCCAGGGCAATTGCCGTCGCTGTACGCCATGGGTATCTACGCCCTGGGCTGCCTGGCCATGGCCGCCTACTCGCCGCTGAGCCAGCGCTTCAAGGCCGGCAGCCTGCAAGGGCGCAGCCCGGCGGCCATGACCTTCTGGAACATGCTGTTCGGATCGCTGTTCCTGTTTGTCGCCAGCCTGGCCAGTGGCGGCTGGCGCAGTGCCGCGCTACTGCGCGGCAACGACCTGCTGTGGCTGCTGTACCTGGCGCTGTTCGCCACCCTGGCAACCTTCTGGCTGCTGCATCGGGCCATCGGCGTCATCGCCCCGTCCACGGTGATTTCCTACATCTACCTGAGCACCCTGTTCCTCACGCTGTTCCACTGGTTGTGGCTGGGCCAGGGGCCACAGTTGACAGAAATGCTCGGCGCCCTGCTGGTGGCCCTGGGCATGCTCGGCCTGGTGCGCGGCAGCCGCCCGACAGCCGCGGCGGCCTGAAATTTCCCCGGGACAAGCACCATTGCAGTGCGCGAAACTGCGCAGGTCGTGTTATCGGACATTTATGTCCCGATGCTGTCCGCGAATCCCCGCCCCGGGCATTTAATTAGGACGATCGTTCCGCTAGCATCGATCCGGTTTGCGCGCCACCGGCGCCAGGTGCTCAGCGGGATGGAACGGATGCTCATCAGCAATGTGCTCAGAAAACTCGACATGCAGGACCTCATGGTCTTTATCGCGGTGTACGAGCAAAGCAGTGTCACCGGGGTTTCGGAAACCCTCTGCGTCAGCCAGTCGACCGTCAGCTACTGCCTGAAGAAACTGCGCAACGGCTTCGAGGACGAACTGTTCATCAACACCCGCACCGGCATGCGCCCGACCTACAAGGCCACCAGCATGTACAACCACGTGCTGAGGATCCTGGAGAGCATCAACCTGTGCCACAGCGGTGTGCCGGCCTTCGACCCGACCCGCCAGGCCGTGACCTTCAACCTCTGTGCCCCGGAATACTTCGAGCTGCTGATCCTGCCGCGCCTGCTCAAGGGCTTCGACTACGCCGACCTGCCGGTGACAGTCAACGTGCAGAAGCTGGAAAGTGATATTCCCGCCGAGGACCTGCGCGATGGCAGCGTCGACCTGGTGATCTGTTTCGGGCCCGACTTCCATCGCGGCCACGCCGACTTCAAATCGCAGATGCTGCTGGAGGACGACCTGGTGTGTGTCTTCGACAAGCGTGCGACCCCGCCCAGGGAACCGCGCTTCAGCCTGCAGTCGTTCGTCGAGCGGCGGCACGTGTTTCCCACGCCCTGGACGTCGGACAGCAACATGGTGGACGGCTGGCTGGCGCGCCAGGCCCACAAGCGGCAGATCGTCGCCCGCTCCAACAGCTACAGCGCAGCGCTGAAGATGATCACCGGCACCGACTTCCTCCTCACCCTGCCCCGGCGCATCCAGGCACTGCTGGCCAACGAGGCAGTGTTCAACCATTGCGAGGCCCCCAGCGGCCTGCCGGGATTCAGCCTGGACATGCAGTGGAGCCAGCACACCGATCAGGACAGCGCGCAGACCTGGTTCCGTGAACAGATAGTCAAGGTCTGCGCCGAGCAGGGGCTGGCCTGATCCTCAGCGGCCGACGGCGGCCTTGCTGTAGGACGCGCGGTCGATATCGACGATCTCCACGCACAGTTGCACCTGGACATCCGCCGGCCATGGCGCCAGATCCTGCAACACCGCCAGCAGGCTCTCGGACAACTGCTTCTTGACCTCTGGCGAACGGCCGCTGAGCAAGGCCAGCTTGACGTGGACAAAGCCGCGCTCGCCAATCCCGGTGCCGACCCGGAACGCTTCGACCTTGACTGCACGGCTCTTGATGTCGAACTCGTCGGAGAACTGCCCGGACGCCACCAGCCCATGATTGAGTCGCAGCAGCGCCTTGTCGACGTCCAGTTGCGGCAGGTTAGCGGTGTATTCCATATGCAGGTGCGGCATGGCAAAGCTCCCGGTCAGTCAGGGGTAAAAAGGCGCTCCATACTACACAACCCGCCCCACGCCGCCGCAGTAGCCGTTAGCCTCATTGCCTGGACGCCGCCCTTTCCCGCAGGGCCAGGGTTTCCCAGGCCGCCACCAGCAGCATCACCAGGGTGGTCAGGCTGCCCAGCGCCAGGGCGGAAAACCACTGGTTCCAGGCCGCGGGCAACAACAGCAGCAAGGCCGCGAGCCCGGCCAGGTGCGACAGCGGCGGCAACGGCCGCTCGTTCATCACCCACTTGAACAGCGCGCAACCGAGCAGGAACAGCCAGGGCCCGCCGACGATCACCAGCACCGCGGCCTGGCTGGCATGCTGCGGGTGCACCAGCACCAGTTCGTCGGCCACCGCACTGACGATGATCCCGGCGACGATCAGCACATGCAGGTAGGTGTAGGCAATACGCGCCTGGCGCCCCGGGTCGCTGGAGTGGGCGATGCGGTGGTGGGCACGCTCGGCGCCGCTGTCGAAATACACCCACCACATGGCAATGCTGCCCAGCACCGCCACCACGAAAGCCAGTACCCCTTCGGCACTGGTGGCCAGCTCGGCGAAGGTGGCGCCGGTGACCAGCAGGGATTCACCCAGGGCGATGATCACGAACAGAGCGCAGCGCTCGGCCATGTGGTTGCCTTCGACATTCCAGTCTTCCAGGGTCGAGCGGCCGAGCCCCGGCACCCAGAAATACAGCGACGGCGACAGCACCTCGATGGCCAGGGCCAGCCCCCAGCACGCCAGGCGCTGCGGGCCTTCGAGCAGGCCACCGGTGATCCAGAAAACGCCCGAGAACATCAGCCACAAGAGGATCCGCTGGAAGTTGCGGGTCATGTTCAGCGGCTCGCCGCGCACTGCCCACAGCGAATAGGCGGTGCGCCCCACCTGCATGAACACATAGGCGCCGGCGAACAGCAGCCCACGCTCGCCGAAGGCCTGGGGAATCGACGAGGACAGCAGCAACCCGGCCACCATCAGCACGAACAGGCCGAGGCGGATCGGCAGGGCTTCCGGGTCCAGCCAGTTGGTGATCCACGAGGTGAAGATCCACACCCACCACACCGCCACCATCAGCAACGCCACCTGCAGCGCTCCGCCCAGGGACAGATGAGCCAGCAGGGAGTGGGACAGTTGGGTCACGGCAAACACGAACACCAGGTCGAAGAACAGCTCGACCATGCCAACCTTGCCGCTGTCGTGGCTGCCACGCCCACGCAACAGGGAACGGGAACGACTCATGGGCAAACTCCACCGATCAATGTTTCAACAGACGATCCACACAGCAAAGCAGCCGCCTGTGCCTATGCCAAGCTGGCGGCCTCCGTTCACTGCGCCGCTGTAGCAGGCTGCGACCAGGTCCGCAGGACTGGCAAGGCCGCCCACCCGATCCGCCAGGCATACCGCATGGGCAGGTTTGGGGCCCGCTGCGCGGTCCATCGCAGCCTGCGGCAGCGGCTACCAGGCGCGATTAGCTCGCGAGGGGCGCCCGCTCGCTCATGAAGGCTTCCAGCCGCGAGCGCAGCCAGCGTTCGGCGGGGTCGGTGTCCACATGGCTGAGCCAGACCATGGACAGGTCCAGGGTCGGGGTCTTGAACGGAAACGGCTCGCAGTACAGCTGCCCCGAGGCGGCCATGGCGGCGGCGGCATAGTCGGGCAGGCTGGCGATCAGCTTGGTGCCGGCGAGCAGGGCCGGCAGCGAGCTGTACTGGGGCACCGACAACACGACCTGGCGGGTGCGGCCGATCTCCGCCAGCCACTCATCGGCGAAGCCGGCGACATTGGCGGTGTGGGACACCAGCACATGGGGCCGCGCGCAGTACTCATCGAGGGTCAGCGGTGTGTCGCTGGCATCGGCCCGCAGCACGCTGGGCTGGATATGCCGCAGCAGCTTGCGCTTGGCGTTGGCCGGCAGGCCGCGGGTCTGGCTGATGCCCACGGTGATATCGCCGGACGCCAGCAGGTCGGGAATCCGCCAGTAGTCCACGTGCTGCACCACGACCACCACTTGCGGCGCTTCCTGGCGCAGGGCCCGCAGCAGGGGGGGCAGCAGGCCGAACTCGACGTCGTCGGACAGGCCGATGCGAAAGGTCATGGTGCTGCTGGCGGGATCGAAATCGTGGGTCAGGCTCAGGGCCGAGGACAGTGCGTCCAGGGCCGGCGACAGGTGCTGGATGATCTGCTCGGCACGAGCCGTGGGCTCCATGCGATGGCCGACGCGAATGAACAGCGGGTCGTTGAACATCGCCCGCAGGCGGTTGAGCGCGGAACTGATGGTGGGCTGGCCGAGGAACAGCTTCTCCGCCACCCGGGTGACATTGCGCTCGAGCATCAGCGCCTCGAACACCACCATCAGGTTGATATCGGCCTTGCGCAGTTCATTGCGATTCATTGATGTTGCCCCCGGTCCCCAGACGGGAAGCAGTGTAGAAAGGCCGGAGGGCTGGCGTCCAGGCAAGATCTGCCAAGCGACGCCAACCCCGGGCAGACCTCAGGCGGAGTTTCTCGCCAGCCCACTCGCCCTTTGCTCACAGCGGTCCTCCTGGCCCTGGCGCAAACGCAGTGCCGCCAATGCCGCCACCAGCAGCACCAGGGCAATCACCTTGAGGCCATTCATGGCATTGCCGGTGCTCATCTCGATCGCGCCCATCACCGAAGGGCCGACAAAACCGCCCAGCAGCCCGCAGGAATTGACGAAGCCCAGGCCACCCGCCAACGCCGCGCCTTTGAGCCGTGAAGCCGGGTACAGGAAGATGATCGACTGCACCACGAAGAACATCAGCGCCGCCACGCAGAACCCCAGCAGGCTGAACACCGGCCCGGAAAACGCCGCGATCGACAGCCCCGCCGCCATCACCAGCAAGCCACAGACCAGCAGGCGCCGCGAGCGTTGCGGGCTGTTGGCCAGCCGGGGCAAGGCGATAGCCCCGACGGCTGCGGCGATCCAGGGCAGCGAGGTCAAAAGGCCAACGCTCATGATGCTCAGGTTGCCGTACTTGCCGATGATGCTGGGGAGGAAAAAGATCACGGTGTAGATGGTGATCTGATGGCAGAAGTAGACAAAGATCGCCAGCAGGATCTGTGGCGTGAAGCATTGCCGGAACGAGTGCCCGCCCTGCCCCGCGCCCTCGTCGGCTTCCCGGGCCAGGCGCTGTTCGATGGCCGCCGCTTCCTCGGCGCTCAGCCAGGGAGCACGGCTCGGGCGGTCCGGCAGGCGCCGCCATACCACCCAGGCGAAGAACACCGCCGGCAGGCCTTCGAGCAGGAACATCCACTGCCAGCCGTGCCAGCCCAAAAGGCCGTCCATCTTCATCAGCGCCGCGCCCAGCGGGCCGCCAATGATATTGGCCAGGCACACCCCCAGCAGGAAATAGCCGGTGGCCCGGGCCCGCTGCTGGCGGTCGAACCAGTAGGTCAGGTACAGCATGACCCCGGGAAACAGCCCGGCCTCGGCGATCCCCAGCAGCAGGCGCAGCACATAGAAGGAGGTCTCGCCCTGGACGAAAGCCATGGCAGCGGAGATCAGCCCCCAGGTCACCATGATCCGGGCGATCCAGAAGCGCGCGCCGACCTTGTGCATGATCAGGTTGCTCGGCACTTCGGACAGCGCATAGGTGAGGAAGAACAGTCCGGCCCCCAGCCCGTAGGCCGCGGCGGAAATCCCCAGGTCCACATCCAGCTGATGCTTGGCCAGGGCGATATTGGTGCGGTCGAGAAAACTCAGGACATAGGCCGCGATCAGCAGCGGCATCAGCTTGAGGAACATCAGCCGGGTCAGTTGTTGCGGGTCCCGGGGCGGCGCGGCGGTTGCAGTGTTCATGGGCATATCCCTTTGTAATTGTTATGCGGGATCGCCAGCGCCCGGAAGGCGCCGGCAGCGGGCCTGCGGGGCTTAGAACGCGACCTGGTCGCGTCCCTTGAGCCCGAGCAGGGTGCGGGCTTCGTCCGCCGTCGCCACCCGGCCGCCCAGGGCCTCGATGACGCTGCGGATGCGTCGTACCTGGTCGGCGTTGCTCGCCGCCAGCTTGCCGGGGCCGTCCCACAGCGAGTCCTCCAGGCCGACCCGGGCATGGCTGCCCATGGCCAGGCCCATGGTCGCCAGGGGAATCTGGTTGCGCCCGGCGCCGAGGATCGACCAGTGATAGGCATCGCCGAACAGCCGGTCAGCGGTGCGGCGCATGTGTGCCAGGTCCTCGGGGTGGCCGCCGATGCCGCCCCGCAGGCCGAACACCGACTGGATGAACAGCGGCGCCTTGAGCAGGCCGCGCTCCAGGAAATGCGCAGCGGTGTAGAGGTGGCCGATGTCGTAGCACTCGATCTCGAAGCGCGTGCGGTTCTCGGCACAGGCACTGAGGATATGGGCGATATCGCGGAAGGTATTGCGGAAAATCCGGTCGTCGCTTTCCTTCAGGTACGGCCGCTCCCAGTCGTGCTTGAACTCGGTGAAGCGGTTGAGCATTTCGTACAGGCCGAAGTTCATCGAGCCCATGTTCAGCGAGGCCAGTTCCGGCTTGAACTCCAGCACCGGTTGCAGGCGCTCCTCGACACCCATGGTCGGCGCGCCGCCGGTGGTGAGGTTGATCACCACGTCGCAGGCGGCCTTGATCTGCGGCAGGAAGCGCCGGAACAGCTCGGGGTCCTGGCTCGGCCGGCCGTCCTCCGGGTCCCGGGCGTGCAGGTGGACGATGGCCGCCCCGGCCTCCGCGGCGGCGATGGCCTCGGCGGCGATCTCCCCGGCCGTGACCGGCAGGTGGGGCGACATGGACGGGGTATGAATGGCACCGGTAACGGCGCAAGTGATGATGACGGGTGTTTTTCCAGGCATGACGGTACTCCGACTTTTATTCTTGATGAAAAAAATCCCAGGGTGTCGCTACAGGTTTCAGCGCCGGCGGTCCTCGCCGGCGCGGCCAGCCGGCGGGAGCTAGAGGTATTCGACGTTGCCGTCGACGCTGATCGCCTGGCCGGTGACGTTGCATGCCGCCGGCGAACAGAGGAACAGCGCCATGGCCGCCACGTCTTCGGCACTGACCATGCGCTTGAGGGAGATCTTCTCCAGGTACTGCTCGCGCATCTGCGCCACCGGTACCCCGGTCTGTTCGGCCCGGGCCTGGATCACCGCCTCCATCCGCGGCCCCTCGACTATCCCCGGCAACAGCGCGTTGACCCGGATATCGCTGGCACCCAGCTCCGCCGCCAAAGACTTCATCAACCCGACAATCGCCCATTTGGTAGCGGCATAAGGCGTGCGCCAGGCGTAGCCCAGGCGCCCGGCCACGGAGGCGATGTGCAGCAGGTGGGCCTTGTCCGAGGCCTTGAGCAGGGGCACCGCGTGGTGGGCGAAGCGGTATTGCGCGGTCAGGTTGATATCGATGGTGCGCTGCCAGTCGGCATCGCTGACGGCATCGATGCCCGCGGTCGGCCCGGCAATGCCGGCGTTGTTGACCAGCACATCGAGGCCACCGAAGTGCTGCACCTGAAGCTTGAACAAGGCTTCGATCTGCGCCGGGTCGGCGACATCGGTACGGGTTGCCAGGGCCTCGGGGTAGCGATCGCGAAAGGCCGCCAGGGCCGCTTCGCTGACATCGCACACATGCACCTGGGCGCCGGCTTCAAGGTAGGCAGCGGCCAGCACTTCACCGATGCCCGCCGCGCCACCGGAAATCATCACCCGCAAGCCCGGATAAGGCTGCAAACGCTGAAGGATGCTCATGCCCGGCCTCCTTTACGCTGTGCTGCACCGTCGCTCTTGGCCAGCAGGCGGCCCAGGGAATCCGCCGCCTGCATGATGTCGTCGGTGACCGCTGCTCGCGCCGCCGGGCCATCGCCGGCGACCAGGGCCTCGACGATTCGGTTGTGGGCCTCCATGGAACGTTGCAGGTGGGCCTTGTCCGGCGCCACCAGGGCGAAGCAGGGGCCCATGTGCAGCCAGAAGTTCTCCACGGCGGCCATGGTCAGTTCGGCCCGGGCCACTGCATAGATGCGCCGGTGGAAAGCGAAGTTGGTCCACAGGTAGCGGGAGACATCCACCTCGTCGGCGGCCTTCTGCATCTGCCGGCAGAGATCGGCGATCTCCTGCATATCGGCCTTGTGCAGATGCTGCACGGCCTTTTCCGCCAGCAGCCCCTCCAGGGCCACCCGTGCATCACGGATTTCCCGCAGGCGCTCCACCGTCATCATGCGTACCCGCAGGCGGGAGGTTTCCGTGACCTCGAAGGCATTTTCCGCACTCAAGCGCTGCAGGGCTTCGCGCACCGGCATCGGGCTGGAACCCAGGGCTTCGGCCAGGCCACGAATGGTCAGTTTCTGGCCGGGCTGGAATCGGCCACTCATCAAGGCTTCGCGAATCTGTCGATACACCTGTTCCTGCAAGGTATCGCGAGAAACCTGACGCAAGGTAGGCAGGGGGATAGGACCTTCGGACATGGGGGTGACACCTGTGTTGTGATTCTTGTGGGCAGCAATATGTGATCACAAATCAAATATGTCAAATATTCATCCTCACGTCTCTGAAGCAATCAAGGGCTTAAATCAAGTAAAAAGAATCTTTTTATTCCGCACTGCGAAACACTATTCCGTATTGACCCAATAATTTATTGATGACAGGATTATTTTCACCAGCCGATTCAAACAGCGGAATCCAATCCTGATTTCCGTTCAGCGCCCGGAGCCCCCTGGGCAACCATCGGCCTCACGCTGCCCTTTCCTCCGGAGACTGCTGCAATGAGTCGCGACACCGCCCAGCCCTCTGTGGCATCCGCCCTGCACGGCAACATCCTGGTCCTGACCCTCGACAACCCGCCGGTGAACGCCCTTGGCGTGGAGGTCAGGCGCGGGCTGCTGGCCGCCCTGGACAGCGCCGCCGACGATCCGACGGTGGCCGCCATCCTGCTGGTCGGCGCCGGGCGCCACTTCTGTGGCGGCGCCGATATTCGCGAATTCGGCCAGGCGCCCCAGGCCCCGGCATTGCCAGCGGTGGTCAAGCGCATCGAGGACAGCGCCAAACCGGTGGTGGCGGCCATCCAGGGCGTGGCGCTGGGAGGCGGCCTGGAAGTGGCCCTGGCGGCCCACTACCGCCTGGCCCTGGGCAGCGCCCGCCTCGGCCTGCCGGAAGTGCTGCTCGGCCTGCTGCCCGGGGCCGGTGGCACTCAGCGCCTGCCACGCCTGATCGGTGCCCGGGCGGCCCTGGAACTGATGCTCAGCGGCCGTCACCTGAATGCCCGGGAGGCCCTCGACCTGGGGGTGGTGGACCGCCTGGCGGAGGGTGAGGATGCCCTGGCTGCCGGCCTGGCCTATGCCCGCGAGCTGGTGGACAGCCATGCCGGCGTGCGGCGCACCCGGGACGCCCGGGCCCTGGGCGATCAGCATCGGCAACGCGAACAGATCAACGCCGCCCGCGAACAGATCACGCACAAGGCCAAGGGCCTGCTGTCGCCGCAGAACATCATTCGTGCGGTCGAGGCGGCCCTTGACCGGCCCTTCGATCAAGGCCTGGAGGAAGAACGCCGGCTGTTCCAGGAATGCCTCGACAGCCCGCAGCGTGCCGGGCTGGTACACGCCTTTTTCGCCGAGCGCGAAGTGCTCAAGGCCCCGGAAACCCGCATCGCCCAGCCTCGCCCCATCGAACAGGTGGCCGTGGTCGGCGGCGGCACCATGGGCGCCGGCATCGCTGTCTCGGCCCTCGACGCCGGCCTGCAGGTCACCATGATCGAGCGCGACCAGCAGGCCCTGGACCGCGGCCGGGGCAACGTCGAGAAGGTCTATGACGGGCTGATCGAAAAAGGCCGCCTGGATGCCGCCGGCAAGGCCGCGACCCTGGCCCGCTTCCGCGCCAGCCTGGACTACCAGGACCTGGCCCGGGCCGACCTGGTGATCGAAGCGGTGTTCGAGGACATGGCCGCCAAGCAGGCGGTGTTCAAGGAACTGGACCGGGTGTGCAAACCTGGCGCGGTACTGGCCAGCAACACCTCCTACCTGGACCTCAACGCCATCGCCGACAGCGTCTCGCGGCCTGCCGATGTCATCGGGCTGCACTTCTTCTCCCCCGCCAACATCATGAAGCTGCTGGAGATCGTGGTCCCGGCCAAGGTCGCACCGGACGTGGTGGCCACGGCCTTCGAACTGGCGAAGAAACTGCGCAAGGTGCCGGTGCGTGCCGGGGTCTGCGATGGTTTCATCGGCAACCGGATCCTCGCGGTCTACCGCCAGGCGGCGGACTACATGATGGAGGACGGCGCTTCGCCCTATCAGATCGACCAGGCCCTGCGCGACTTCGGCTTCCCCATGGGGCCCTTCCAGGTGGCCGACCTGGCCGGCGGCGACATCGGCTGGGCGACGCGCAAACGCAAGGCCGCCACCCGCAATCCCAACGCGCGCTACGTGCAGATTGCCGACCGCCTGTGCGAACGCGGCTGGTTCGGACACAAGACCGGCCGTGGCTACTACCTCTATGCCCAGGGCCCGCGCAGCGCCACCCAGGACCCGGAAGTCCTGGCCATCATCGACGCCGAGCGGGCCCGGGCCGGCATCACGCCCCGCACCTTCGGCAACCCGGAGATCCTGCGGCGCTACATGGCGGCGATGATCAACGAAGGCGCCAACGTGGTGCACGAAGGCATCGCCCTGCGCCCCCTGGATGTGGACATCACCTTTATCCATGGCTACGGCTTCCCGCGCTATCGCGGTGGCCCGCTCAAGTACGCCGACCAGTACGGCCTGCCCCAGGTGCTGGCGGACATCCGCGAATTCGCCGAACAAGACCCGCTGTTCTGGAAAGCCTCGCCACTGCTGGAGCAGTTGGTGGAGCGCGGCGAGAACTTCGACAGCCTCAACCACAGCCATTGACTCAAGGAGCACGCGCCATGCGCGAAGCCGTCATCGTATCCACCGCACGCACGCCCCTGACCAAGGCCCACCGCGGCGAATTCAACATCACTCCCGGCCCGACCCTCGCCGCTTTCGCGGTACGCGCCGCCGTGGAACGGGCCGGCATCGACCCGGGGCTGATCGAGGACGCCATCCTCGGTTGTGGCTACGGCGAAGGCACCACCGGGCGCAACGTCGCGCGCCTGGCGGTGGTCCGCGCCGGCCTGCCCATCGGCATCGCCGGCACCACGGTGAACCGCTTCTGCGCCTCCGGCTTGCAGGCCATCGCCATGGCCGCCGGGCGTATCGTGGTCGATGGCGCCCCCGCCATCATTGCCGGTGGCGTGGAAAGCATCTCGCAGATCCGCGGCCGCGGCAGCGACGACCCGGACCTCGATCCCTGGCTCGTGCAGCACAAACCGGAGCTGTTCCTGCCGATGATCGAGACCGCGGACATCGTCGCCGCGCGCTACGGCATCAGCCGCGAGGCCCAGGACCGTTTCTCGCTGCGCAGCCAGCACAAGACCGAAGCGGCGCAACGGGCCGGGCACTACCGCGAGGAAATCATTCCCTGCACCACCACCATGGCCGTGACCGACAAGCAGAGCGGCGAGGTCAGCCAGCACCAGGTCACGGTGGACGCCGACACCTGCAACCGCCCGGGGAGCACTTACGAGGCCCTGGCCAAACTGGAACCGGTGCTGGGCCCACAGCGCTTCATCAGCGCCGGCAACGCCTCGCAACTGTCCGACGGCGCCTCGGCCTGCGTACTGATGGAGGCCCGTGAAGCGGCCCGCGCCAACCTGCAACCGCTGGGCGTGTTCCGTGGCATGGCGGTGGCCGGTTGCGAACCCGACGAAATGGGCATCGGCCCGGTGTTCGCCGTACCCCGGCTGCTGGCCCGGCACGGCCTCAAGGTGGACGACATCGGCCTCTGGGAACTCAACGAAGCCTTCGCCTCCCAGGCGCTCTATTGCCAGCAGCGGCTGGGCATCGCCGATGAATGCCTGAACGTCAACGGTGGGGCCATCGCCCTCGGCCACCCGTTCGGCATGACCGGTGCGCGCCTGGCCGGCCATGTGCTGCTCGAAGGTCGGCGCCGCGGGGTCAAGTACGCCGTGGTCAGCATGTGCATTGCCGGCGGCATGGGCGCCGCCGCGCTGTTCGAAATCTATTGAGGACGCCGACATGGACCTGAGTTTCACCCCCCAAGAAGAAGCCTTCCGCAATCAGGTGCAGGCCTTCCTCGCCGAACACTTGCCCAGCGAACTGAGTGACAAGGTGGCCAATGGCGAACGCCTGTCCAAGGCCGACATGGAGCACTGGCATTCGACCCTCAACACCCGCGGCTGGCTGGCCAACCACTGGCCCGAGGCCTTTGGCGGGCCGGGCTGGAGCGCCGTGGAGAAATTCATCTTCGAACTCGAATGCGGCCTGGCCAACGCGCCGCGCATCGTGCCGTTCGGGGTCAACATGCTGGGCCCGGTGCTGATCAAGTACGGCACCCCACAGCAGCAGGACTACTGGCTGCCGCGCATCCTCGACGGCCGCCACTGGTGGTGCCAGGGCTATTCGGAACCCGGCGCCGGCTCGGACCTGGCGGCGGTCAAGACCACGGCGGTGCGCGACGGCGATCACTATGTGGTCAACGGCCAGAAGACCTGGACCACCCTGGGCCAGCACGCCAACATGATTTTCTGCCTGGTGCGCACCGACCGCGAGGCCAAGCCCCAGGAAGGCATCAGCTTCCTGCTGATCGACATGGCCAGCCCCGGGGTCGAGGTGCGTCCGATCATCACCCTGGAAGGCGACCACGAGATCAACGAGGTGTTTTTCACCGACGTGCGGGTGCCGGTGGCCAACCTGGTGGGCGAGGAAAACAAGGGCTGGACCTGTGCCAAGTACCTGCTGACCTACGAGCGCACCAACATTGCCGGGGTCGGCTTGTCCATGGCCGCGCTGCAACGCCTCAAGCGCGTGGCAGCACAGCGCACCCGCAATGGCCGGCCACTGCTGGAAGACCCGCAGTTCGCTGCACGCCTGGCCCGGGTCGAGATCGACCTTGAGAACATGAAGACCACCAACCTGCGGGTGATCGCAGCGGTGGCCGGTGGCGGCGCGCCCGGCGCGGAAAGCTCGATGCTGAAGATCTGCGGCACGGAAATCCGCCAGGAGCTCACCGCTCTGCTGCGCCGGGCCATGGGCCCCGCCGCCCGGGTCATGCAGGACGAAGGCGACACCGGGGCGATGGACCTGGGCCCGGCCTTCGCCAGCAGCGCGGCGGCGCAGTACTTCAACAATCGCAAGCTGTCGATCTTCGGCGGCTCCAATGAAATCCAGAAAAACATCATTTCGAAAATGATTCTCGGGCTCTGAGGGTGCGCACATGAACTTCGAACACAGCGCAGAACGGCGCATGCTCGGCGACAGCTTGAACCGCTTTATCGCCCAGCACTACAACCTGGAAAAACGCCAGCAGAGCCTGCAGTCAGGCCAGGGTTTCAACTCCGGGATCTGGCAGCAGCTGGCAGAGATGGGGGTGATCGGCGCCCTGTTCAGCGAAGCCGACGGTGGCTACGGCGGCGGTGGCTTCGACCTGGCCCTGGTCTTCGAGGCCGTGGGCCGCGGGCGGCTGGTGGAACCGCTGCTGGGCAGCGCGGTGCTGGCCGGGGACGCCATCGCCAGCGCCGGTAGCGAAACGCAGAAGATCGAGCTGGCGCAGATCATCGACGGCAGCCTGATCGCCGCCCTGGCCCATGACGAACCCGACAGCCACTACGAACTCAACCGGGTCGCCTGCCGCGCCGAACCCCAGGCCGACGGCTGGCGCCTGGATGGCACCAAGAGCCTGGTGCTGCACGGCGAGCAGGCCGGGTTGCTGGTGGTGTCGGCCCGCACCGCCGGGGCCATTGACGACAGCCAGGGCATTTCGCTGTTCCTGGTGCCCAGGGAGACCCCGGGCCTGGAGATCCGCGGCAGCGCCACCCTCGATGGCGGCCCCGTGGCGCAGGTGCGCCTGAACCAGCTGCTTGTGCCGGGCTCCGCCCTGCTGGGCACCCTGCACCAGGGCCATGCCACCCTGGAGCGGGCCATTGGCCGCGGCGTGCTGGCGTTGTGCGCCGAAGCCCTGGGCGCCATGGAGGTGGCCAAAGTGGCGACCCTGGATTACCTGCGCACCCGCCAGCAGTTCGGCCGCCCGATCGGCAGTTTCCAGGCACTGCAACATCGCATGGCGGTGCTGCTGCTGGAGATCGAACAAGCGCGCTCGGCGGTGATCAATGCCGCCTCGGCCCTGGAGGCCGATCGCCTGGACCGCGAGCGCGCGCTGTCAGCGGCCAAGGTCAGCATCGGCCGCATCGGCACCCTGGTGGCGCAAGAATGCATCCAGTTGCACGGCGGCATCGGCATGACCTGGGAGCTGCCCCTGGCCCATTACGCCAAGCGGCTGGTGATGATCGACCATCAGTTGGGGGACGAGGATCACCACCTGCAACGCTACATCGCCCTCGGCAAGCAATAGGCCCCATGAATCGCGGCCCGGGCGGCCACCTGAGCCTGTCGCAAGGGCAGCAGGTGTCGCCGCCTTCCTTGCCCGGTGCGCAGCGCGCTGCCCGACGCTGCGCTCAATCCCCCTGCTGAACCCAAGCAAAGCCTGGCGCCGCATCAGCGCTGCGCCCGGCAAGGGCGTGTCCGAGGTCGACAACCGCTACCTGGAGGTCATGGAGACCCTGGCCTACCGCGGCCACGCCCTGAGCCTCATCCACAAGATCTGGTAGATCGCGAAAACGACGCTGCCGGCCATTGCCGGCAGCCTCCCCTTCCCCACTTGTGCGTTACAGCAACCGGGTGCGCAGCTCCTGGCAGGCCTGCTGATACTCCCTGCCCAGGCGCGCCACCAAGTCTCCGGCGCTCGGTACGCCGTCAACCACGCCAATCCCCTGGCCGCAGCCCCAGATCTCCTTCCAGGCCTTGGGCTTGTGCCTGTCTGCGCCGAAGTTCATCTGCGAGGGATCGCTGCTGGGCAGGTCATCGGGGTCCAGCCCCGCAGCCACCAGCGAGGCCTTCAGGTAATTACCGTGCACGCCGGTGATCAGGTTGGTGTAGACGATATCCTCGGCCGTCGACTGGCTGATCATCTGCTTGTAGCCCGCCACCGCGTTGGCCTCCTGGGTGGCGATAAAGGCCGAGCCGATGTAGCCCAGGTCCGCCCCCAGGGCCTGGGCCGCGAGGATCGAACGCCCCGAGGCAATGGCCCCGGAAAGCAGCAGCGGGCCATCGAACCATTGGCGGATTTCCTGCACCAGGGCAAACGGCGACTGGGTACCCGCATGCCCTCCGGCGCCGGCCGCCACGGCAATCAGGCCGTCGGCGCCCTTGTCGACGGCCTTGCGCGCAAAACGGTTGTTGATCACGTCGTGCAGCACGATGCCGCCGTAGCTGTGCACCGCCTGGTTGATCTCGGGGCGCGCGCCCAGGGAGGTGATGATGATCGGCACCTTGTGCTGCACGCAGACCGCCATGTCCTGCTCCAGCCGGTCATTGGAGCGGTGGACGATCTGGTTCACCGCAAACGGCGCGGCGGGCCGCTGCGGGTGCAGCCGGTCGTGCTCGGCCAGGGCCTGGGTGATCTGCTCGATCCACTCCCCCAGGCGCTCGGCCGGCCGTGCGTTCAACGCCGGAAAGGAACCGACGATCCCGGCCTTGCACTGGGCGATCACCAGCTCGGGAGTGGAAATGATGAACAGCGGCGCGGCCACCACTGGCAGGCGCAAATGCTGGGTGAGAATCTTCGGCAGGCTCATGTTCGGGCTCCTGGGCAATCCAATGGGTAGTTCATGATTCGGCGACGACCGCAGCGACCTTGGGCACCCGGGCGATGCGCGCGGTCACCAGTACCAGCCCGCCCGCCAGCAGGTACATGACAATCCCCAGGTACATGCTCGACACGTGGCCGCCGGTATGGCTGTTGATCACCCCGTTGAGCCAGGGTGTGACCGCCGGGCCGAGGTTGCCCAGGCTGCTGATGAAGGCAATGCCCCCGGCGGTGGCCGCCACCGACAGGTACTCGCTGACCAGGGCGAAGAAGATCGGCGTGCCGGCCTTGATCCCCACGTAGGCAAAACCCAGGGCCGTAACCGACAGCAGCAGGTGGCCGTTGAGCAAGGTGGTGACCGCCAGGCCGAACACCGCGATGGCCATGCAGCCGACGAAGTGCCAGCGCCGCTCCCGGTGCTTGTCGGAGTGCTGCCCGATCAGCACCATGCCGACGATCCCGACGATATTGGGGATCGCGGTGATCAGCCCGACCTGCAACAGGTCCTTGCTGCCCCAGCCCTGGATCAGGCTCGGCATCCAGAACACCAGCATGTAGGTGGCGCCCAGGAACATGAAATAGGCCGTGGACAGCAGGTAGATCCTGGGGTCGCGAAACATCTGCGCCAGGCTGTCCTGGGATTTGTCCCGGGCGTTCGCCAGATCCTGGGCCATGTCGGCGTCCAGCAGGCGCTTTTCCCCGGCGCTGAGCCAGCGGGCCCGGGCCGGGCTGTCCTGCAGATAGAAAAAAGCCACTACCCCCAGGACACTGGCCGGCAGCCCCTGGATCATGAACATCCATTGCCAGCCGTGCAGGCCGACCGCGCCGTCCAGGTACTTGAGGATGCTGCCCGAGACCGGCCCGGCAATCAGCCCGGCGACCGCGGCGGCGGTCATGAAGATGGCGATCACCTGCCCCCGGCGCGGCGCCGGGAACCAGTAGGTGAAATACAGGATCACCCCGGGGAAGAACCCGGCCTCGAAGGCCCCCAAAAGAAAACGCAGAACGTAGAACTGCATCGGGGTGCTGACGAACATCATCGCCGCGGCCACCAGGCCCCAGCAGAACATGATCCGCAACAGGGTCTTGCGCACGCCGCTGCGCTTGAGCATCAGGTTGCTGGGCACCTCGAAGATGAAGTAGCCGATGAAGAAGATCCCCGCCCCCAGGCCATACACCGCATCGCCGAACGGCAGGGTCTGCTTCATCTGCAACTGGGCGTAGCCGATGTTCACCCGGTCCAGAAAGGCCACCATGTAGCACAGCATCAACAGCGGCAGCAGGCGCCAGCGGATCCTGGCGTACAGCGTGTCGAGCTGCCGGGCATGCTCGGGTGAGGCGTGGGGATCCTGGACCGTTATTGTTGTTGTAGTCATTGTCGTCTCCGACGCAGTCGCGGGTTGGCCCGCCTGGGAAATCACTCTTCAGCTATGGGTCGCCTCGCGATCCTGGAGCACGCGCCACATCACCTTGCCGGAGCCGGACTTGGGCAGGCTGTCGACGAACTCGAGCACACGCGGCACCTTGTAGGCGGCCATGTGCTCGCGCGCCCAGGCGATGATCTCTTCGCTGGCGGTGTGGCCCCGGGCCTCGCTGCGCAGCACCACCAGGGCCTTGACGCTTTCCCCGCGGTAGGCGTCCCGGGTGGCGATGACACAGGCTTCGTGCACCGCCGGGTGCTTGAACAGCAGCGCCTCCACTTCCGCCGGCCAGACCTTGAAGCCGCTGCTGTTGATCATTCGCTTGAGGCGGTCGGTGAGAAAGAAATAGCCCTCCTCATCCATGTGCCCCAGATCGCCGGTGCGCAGGAAACGCTTGCCCTCGAACTCGACGAACGCCGCCTCGGTAGCTTCAGGGTTGCGCCAGTAGCCTTTGAACAGCATCGGGCCAAAGGTGATGATTTCCCCCACCTCGCCGGGTGCAAGTTCCTCCAGGGTGCGCGGGTCCACGACCCGTGAATCGACGCCAAAGAACGGCATGCCCAGGCATTGCAGCTTGGCCCGCTCAGGGGGGTTGCCATGGCTGGCGGCGGCGGTTTCGGTGAGGCCGTAGCCTTCGAGAAAAGTCAGGCCGAACTCCTGGCGCAGGCGCTGCGCCACCGCCTCGGGCATCGCCGCCCCGCCACCGTTGATATGCACCAGGCTCGACAGTTCGAAGTCCTGGTAATGGGGGCTGGCGAACAGGTCGATGACCATGGTCGGGATGCAGGTCCAGTGGGTCACCCGGTACCGCGAGATCAGCCGCCCGGCCAGCTCCCGATCCCAGCGCGGCATGATCACCGTACTGGTGGCATCGAACACCGCCCGCAGGACAAAGCACACCAGGCCGGTGATGTGGAAGAACGGCACGACCCCAAGGCCCACCGACTCCACGGTGGATTGGGTCCAGCTGCCGCTGACCGCGTTGCTCATCAGGCTGCGATGGGTGTGCATGCAGCCCTTGGGATGGCCGGTGGTGCCCGAGGTGTATTGCAGCAGCGCCAGGTCATCGGCCTGGGCAGTGTGCGGGCCGGGGCAGCAGGCCTGTGCCAGGGCCTCGTTCCAGCGCTGGTAGCCCTCGGGCAGCGGTGGCTCGCTGCGCAGCCAGGCATCGATCTCGGCGCTGGCGACCTCCGCCGGGTGCATGTCCGCCGGCGCCGGCATGGCATCGCTGTAGCGGGTCACCAGGACCCGGTGCAGTCGCTGCTCGGGTTCGAGGCTGGCATTCGCCGCCTGGGCGATGGGCGCCAGGTCCGCGGCGCAGATCAGTACCCGCGCCTGGGCATCGCCGAGCTGGTAGCTCAGCTCTTGCACCTTGTTCATCGGGTTGATCGGCACCAGCACCGCATTGGCCCGCAGGATGGCGTAGCAGGCGATGATGAATTGCGGGCAGTTCTGCAGGTACAGCGCCACCCGGTCACCGGGCTCGACCCCTTCGCCCTGCAACCAGCCGGCCAGCGCCAGGGCCTCGGCCTGCAACTGGGCAAAGCTCAGCGTGTGGCCGAAAAACCGGTAGGCGACCTTGTCCGGGTAACGCCGGGCCGCCACCTCCAGGTTGAACCAGAGCGAGGTGGCCGGCACCGACAAGGCCAGGGGCAGGCGCTTGGGCCAGACACGGTGATGGGGGCGCTGGGTACGAGCGGTGGACATGGAAGACTCCTTCAAGCCCGGGAATGATCGAGGGAACAGCCATGGACAGCGTCATCCGGTGCCGGCTGGCCAGCCAGGCCGCACGTTGATGGGCCACCGCCCCGGATCGATCCTGCCCCATGCGGGGCGTGATTTTCAACCACTTATATTCCGCTGTGCGAAATAACATTCCATATTGACCAGTAGAATATTCGCTGACATCCTGCATTTCAACGAACTATCTGCCCTGCGAAACACAATCAGAACAATCACTGCTGCCTGGCCACGGGGAACACCTGCCCTCCAGGAAACCCGACCGGGACTGACCCAAGAGCCATCGCCCATGAGTGCCGTACCCGAAGTTTCGATGCTGCAAGGCCTGTTCAGCGGATTCGCGGCCCATCTCGGGTTGAACCTGCGGGAATACCAGCAGGCGCAAACCGTCATCGCGGTCACCGTCCAACCTCATCACCTCAACCAGGCCGGCAATCTGCACGGCGGTGTCATCGCCTCCCTGGCCGACACCGCCATGGGCATGAGCGGCACCTGGCATGCCGACCCCGCCCAGTGGCGGCTGGCCCTGACCCTGTCCCTGAACATCAACTACATGGCCGCGATCCCACCGGCCACCGAGGTCCGGGCCGTGGCCCGCCTGCGCGGCGGCGGGGCCAAGATCTTCATGGCCAGCTGCGACCTGCTGGATGCCCAGGACCGCCTGCTGGCCAGCGCCGAAGGGGTGTTCAAGCGCGGCCGCCTGCGCGCGGCAGCCACTGAGGTTATGGCGTGCCCTTGATTGGCCGGTGATGGCGTCAGGAACGGAATCGGGTTTCGTCAGGGAATCGCAGATTTCAATTGCGGCGGTTCCGGGATAACATTTTTCCTTTGTTTCCACGAATCCGCTGCGTGGTCAACCGGCATTGCGCCCGGCACCAGCCCCTACCGGAAGACCCCATGCAAGACCCGAACGACTCCCCGGAACAAGCGCCCAAAGACCGTAAGTTCGTCGAAGCCCTGGCCCGAGGCCTGGAAGTCCTGCGGGCCTTTACCCACGGTCACGCGGTACGCGGCAACCAGGACATCGCGCGCATCACCGGCCTGCCCAAGCCCACGGTGTCGCGCCTGACCTACACCCTGACGCAGCTGGGCTACCTCAAGTACAACCAGGACCTGGAGAAGTACCAGCTGGATTCAGCGGTACTGGCCCTGGGCTACGCCTACTCCGCCAGCCTGCGGGTGCGCCAGCTGGGCAAGCCGTTCATGGACGAGTTCTCGCGCCGCACCAACACCACCGTCAGCCTGACTTGCCGCGATCGCCTGTCGATGATCCACGTCGACAGCAGCCGCCCGCCGGAAGTTGCCAGCCTGCGCATGGAGCCCGGGCTGCGCCTGCCCCTGGCCACCAGCGCCGCCGGGCGCGCCTACCTGGCCGCCACGCCGAAAATCGAGCGTGACCATCTGTTGGGGGAAGTGGCGAAAAAGCTCGGTGATGAATGGCCTGCCCTGGAAAAATCCCTGGAAGACTCCTTCCGTGAATACGAAGAGTTCGGCTTCTGCCTGTCGCTGGGCGAGTGGGACCGCAACGTCAACGGTGCCGGCGTGCCACTGCGCCTGGCCGACGGCAGCATCATGGCCCTGACCTGCGGCGCCCCGAGCTTCCAGCTGTCCAGCGAAAAACTCGAAAGCTCCCTGGCCCACCAACTGGTGATGCTGGCACGGGACCTGGAAAGCCTGGGCGTCTGAGGCAGGCCATAAAAAACCCCTGATCCGCGATGGATGCAGGGGTTGGTTTCAAGGTTGCCCAAACGCCAGCCAATCGAAAGTGCCCAAGGGCAGGACACTCCATCGATGCTGAAGCAGGCAGCCGATTCCGGACACGCCCTGGGTTGCCAGGGCATATCCGAAGTGGGCAAGCGCCTCTATCGACGGCCGGGTGCGATTCAGTTGCCCATCACCCCCTGGTTGAAGTCGGCCGCCTGACTGAACGGGCGGTCGTAACCCAGGCTTGCGTAGTTGGGCGCAATCACCTGGATATTGCCGAAGGATGCAGACTGGCGAATGTCACCCAGGTCCACCCCCGCCAAGCCGCCCAGTTGAGCATCCCGGCTACCGGTGACGGTACCGCTGGCAAGCGCGTTGACGATCCGCGCATTGTTCTGCCCCACCAGGCCACCGACCACGCTGTAACTGCCCCCGGAGACATTGCCCTTGGCCGAAGCGGTGTCGATAAGGCTGTCACCCTTGAGAACGCCATGCGTACCCACCAGGCCGCCCACCGCGCTCTTGGCGCCAGCACTGGCATCACCACGGGCTTCCACCGCCTTCAGGTCCCCGGCGTTGTAGCCGATGAGCCCGCCGACATGGCTTTGGTCCTTGCCCACGACGTTGCCCCAGGCCGTTGAGTTGGCAACCAGCCCGCCCACGTTGTAGCCGACCAGCCCGCCCACGTTGCTGTTGCTCGCGCCCTGGACCAGGCCGAAGGCCTCGGCAAGGCTGATGTGGCCGTCGATGTTCTGCCCCACCAGACCACCGATGTGCAGGCTGCTGCCGCCATTGACCGAACCACTGGCCGTGACGTTGTGCAACGTGCTGTCCTGGTTCAGGCCCACCAGGCCACCGGCCGTGGCAAAGTTCTTGCCCAGCAACCCGCCACTGGCGACAGAGTCACTGATGCGGCCCGACTCGTTGCGCCCCACCAGGCCGCCGGCATGGCTCGCGCCATTGCCCGAGACCGCCGTCGAAGACTGGGAACCCTCGATGCGGCCGCCCTGGTTGTAACCCACCAGGCCACCCAGGTTGGTGCCCTTGTAGCTGTAGCTGTCACCACTGGAAACCGTTCCAGAACTGGAGGATGCGGCAATCAGCCCTTGATGATTGACGCCCACCAACCCGCCCACACCGCCCTCGGCGTTGCTGGCGATGCTGGCGGTGAGCCGGACATCGGCGCTGCTGTTGGTCACGGTGCCGCCACTGCCCGCCACCTGACGGTTCTCGCCCACCAGGCCACCGGCCGCCGAGGTAAAGCTATTGCCCAATACCACACCGGCCACCGACGACGCGTCGATGGAGCCACCGGCGTTGCTGCCCACCAGGCCGCCGACCAGGTTGTCCTGCCGGCCCTTGGCATTCACCCGCAGTTTGCTGGCACTGACGTTGGCGATTTTCCCGCTGTTGCGCCCCACCAGGCCACCGACGGCACTGCTACCGGTGGTGGACGTGGCGCCGTTGATGGTCATCGAGGCCAACTTGAGGTTGCCGATGCTGCCGGACGAACTGGCGAACAGCCCGCCGTCGGTGCCGTTGCTGTTGACCGTCAAACCGCTGAGGGTGTTGCCCAGGCCCTCGAAGACGCCGCTGAAGGTTTGCTGCCCACCGATGGAGGTCAGGCGTGCACTGCTGTCGATGGAGTTGCCCAGCACGTAGCGGCCCGCCAGATCCTGGTCGATCGCCTGCAACTGCGTGGCGTTTTGAATGACGCTGTAGGCTTCGCCGTTGGCATCGAAGCGGGCGCCGTTGCCGGACAGGGTGACGCCGCCATTCTGGCCCAGCGCAAAGTTGCCGCCATGGTTCAGCCCGAGGCTGCTGTTGCTGCCGCTCAGCGTCAGCTGACGATTGAGCTTGATGTCCCCCTGGGCGTTGAGTTCCACCCGAGCATTGGCGCCACCGGCAAACAGGCTGTCATCCAGGCGGATGTCCTTGGCCGAAGAGAGGGTCAACTGGTTGCCACTGAACCAGAAGAGCCCGTTTTCCACCGCCACGTCGCCCTTGCCACTGGCCAGTTCGATATGAGTGGTTGCCAGGTTGCGCGACAAGGTGTCGGCATGGGCAGTGTTGCTCTTGGCGGTGAGGAAGGAGCCCACCTTGACTTCGTTGCTGGCGATCTTCCAGGTGCCCGTCTGGCCATCCCTGGCCTGGGTGTCGACCTTGGTCGTCAGTTGCACCCGAGTATTGGCACCCCGGGTCTCGATCACCCCACCATCGCCCTTGCCGTCCAGCGCACTGGCGCGCAGCGAGCCATCGACGCTGACCACGCCCACGTCGCCGCCATCCAGGGTAATGCGCCCGGCCCTCTGCGACAGGGTGTTGGCTTCGACGGTGCCCTGGTTGTTGACCACCGTCTGCAGCATGGAGCCCGCGCTCTTGGCGGTCATCAGCACCTGCCCGCCATCGGCCTTGAGCAGGCCGGTGCCGGTGTTGTGCACCAGCGCGTCGAGCGCTGCGCTGTCGACATGCAGGTCCAGCAGTTGGTTGTCATCGAAGCTGACGGTGAAGCCATCGCCTGCGGCCAACGCCACACGGCCGTTCTGCGCCTTGATGGTGCCCTGGTTGGTCACCCTGGCCCCGAGCAGCGCCACGCCACCGCCGTCAGCGGCAGTGATGGAGCCCAGGTTGACCACCTCGGCTGCCGAGGTGCCGGCGAACTTGTAGTTGCCGGCCTTGAAATCGGCATCGCTGATATCCCGGGTCGAAGCCACCAGGCCACCGACATTCACCTGAGCGCCCTGGCCGAACACCACGCCGTTGGGGTTGATCAGGAACACCCGGCCATTGGCGTTGATCTGCCCGTGAATCTGGCTGCCATTGACACCCACGACCCGGTTCAGGGCGATCGAAGTGCTGGTGGGCTGGTTGAAGGTCACCGACTGACCGTTCTGCACGTTGAAATCCTTCCACTGAGTGACCAGCTTGTCCGTCTGCTGATTGATGGACATGTGCTGGCCCTGGGTATGGAAATCGGCACTGCCGGACACCACCTCCCCTCCCGTGGGCAAGGCAAACGCCGAAGGCAACCCGGTCAATGCCAACAGACTGGCAACTGCTACCACCAGGCCCTTGCCGGAGCCGGCACGCCGACGCCGGGCGCCTTCGTGAGTGACGTTCCAGCAGCCCTGGGCCTGGTTCCATACCAATGCATAGATCTTGTTCATGAAAACTCCATATCGATTTATCTACGTACTGCAAACCTTTGCAGCACGGCACTGCCGCTGAAGCGCTCGCTAGGCCTTCAAACTGGACGACGGTGTTGGGTAGAACTTGCCCACGGACGGCCCGGCTCAATGAGCGGTCGCGATCATGGGAAGGTAAAAGTGAACTCTGCAGCCCCGTTGGCAGGCCCTCCGGCGTGAACCTCCTGGTCATTGCCGATGCGGATGTAGCTGGCTCGCAGGGGAATGCTTGCGCCATCGCCGATGCGCTGCATCTCGTAGCTCTGGCCGCTGTACTCGATGCGTTCCGAGGTCAGCCCATTGGTCATGACAATGCCGAACCCGCGGGTGGTGGAATCGATCAGGCCCAGCACGCCCTTGACCGCAGAGCCCCCTGACTTGTCGATAAAGCTGATGCGAGGCCGGGCCTGCATCGAACAGCGGCTCAACCCGATGCTGAAGGGAACCTCGGGCGAGGTGGCATTGACCTGGGGAAAGTCCGCCAGGGAGAAGCGCCCCAGGCGCACGGCGATCTCCTTGTAGGCTTCCACCACACAGGTCTTGGGTAGCTCGATGTCCATGTTGAAGTCCAGGCCGCCCATGACCAGGCTCTTGCGGCAGCTGTAGGTCAGCGGCGGGCTGAGCTTGCCCAATTGGGATCCCAGGGTTGATTCGTTTTTTTCCAGGTCGTACGCATACAACTGCAGGTAGGACGAGCCTGTTACCTGGGTCACTTTGAGGGTGCCCGTGGGCAACTGATCCGGCGGTACGGTCAGGATCAGCGATTGAATAATCTGGGTGACCATGGTCTGAGCGGGTAAACCGTTCTCGTAGATCAGGTCGTCGTTTTTTTCCAGGGCAATGGGAGAAGTGACCTGGGTCACCCGTATTCTCTCCCGCCCTTGCGGAGCGGCGTCCAGTCGCAGGCCAATGCCGGCGACATCGGTAGGCGCGGCGTCATCGGTCTGCGGCGTACCGGGGCTCCAATGTCCGGCGGTCACCAGCTCCCGCGGTTTCCCGGAGATCGCCAGGTTGAAACTGGTATGCAAGGTCACCGTACGCTCCCACAACACGGTTCCCACCGGGGTATTGGTGTTCAACGGGTTGACCAGCCTCCAGGGGGAACCGGCCTTGCTGCTGAGGTTGCAGTCCCTGGCATAACCGTTCAACGAGGCCGCTTGCACCTCTGCGCCGCCCCAGCCGCAAAGCACCCCTGCGAGCATGACGCCATGAACCCACAGGGGCAGCGGTCTGCAATCGGCTACAAGCCTCAGCCATTGGCGAATCATCTGTCTTTCTCCCTGTCTGCGCCTTGGTGATACCGCCCATGACAAGGGCAGCGTTCTGCACAAACGAGATGGATTGCCCAACAGTGGCCGGCTGCTCGCGGCCACCCTTAAAAAAGATCATCAAGGAACGAGACAAGCAGGTACCCGCCAGCAGCCGGAACCCGGTGCGCCAGGCGCACCGGGGGCAACTGCCATTCCTCGGATCAGTGGTTGTGGATCATCAGTTGCGAATGTCGCCCTGGTTCAGGCCGACCGCGGGTACCTGAGTCGCCAGGCCCAGCGCCGTGTTGTAGCGCATGTCGCCGTAGTTGACCCCGACCAGGCCGCCGTAGGTCTGGGCGTAGTTCGACACGAACTTGACGTTGCCGTAGGCCACGGAGTTGCGCAGATCGCCCATGTTCAAGCCGACCAGGCCACCCAGGCGGGCATAGGTGCCGCCGCTCACCTGACCATTGGCCAGGGAGTTGGTGATGAACGAATTGTTCTGGCCGACCAGGCCACCCACCGAACTCTGGCTACCGCCCACCACATTGCCTTTGGCCGAGGCACTGTTGATCCGGTGATCGACAAAGTCGCCGTTGGTCCCCACCAGCCCGCCGACAAAGCTGTTGGCGCCGCCGCTGACGTCACCGCTGGCCTCGGCCGAACTCAGGTCACCGTCGTTGTAGCCCACCAGGCCGCCGACGTAGCTGAGGTTGCCGCCGCTGACCTTGCCACGGGCCACGACATATTCGGTGTTGCCACCAAAGTTGTGCCCGATCAGGCCACCGATGTTGCCGCTGGCTCCGCCGACCACATCACCTGTCACTTCAGCCGTGTGGATCCGACTGTTGTCGTTCTTGCCCACCAGCCCGCCGACGTTGGCACCGGTCGAATCGCTGACCTTGCCTGTGGCCTTGACGTTATTGAGCTCGCTGTTCTGGTTCCAGCCCACCAGGCCACCGGCAGCCACGGAGCCCGCACCGACCACCGCGCCACTGGCGCTGGAGTCGACGATAGCGCCGTTGTTGTTGAAGCCCACCAGGCCGCCGATACGGCTGGCGGTGTACCCCCAGACGCCGACCGAGGAGCTGGCGCGTTCGATCCTGCCACCCTGGTTGTAACCCACCAGGCCACCCAGGTTCGGGTCCTGGACGTAACGGTTAAACCCGGTACCGACGGTGCCAGCACTCGAAGAGTCGCTAATCAGGCCGCCCTTGTTGACGCCTACCAGGCCGCCCATGCCGCCATTGGTGGTGACCTGCATGGTGCCCAGCACCCGCACGTCGGTGGTGCTGTTGGTAATGGTGCCGACGCCAGTCGAAGCGACGTTGTTTTCCCCCGCCAACCCACCGACGGCGGAGGTGTTGGCATTACCGGTTACCGTACCGGCCATCGAGCCACGATCGATGGTGCCGCCGGCGTTGACACCGACCAGGCCACCGACAATGTTGTTCTGGTTGCTGTTGGCGAAGACGTTGAGGTTGGTGCCACTGACGTTTTCGATGCGGCCGGTGTTTACGCCGACCAAACCACCGATTTTGCCGAAGCCTGCGTTGGAGGTGGCACCGTAGATGTTCATCGACGCCAGCTTGAGGTTGCTGATGGTGCCGGACGAGCGACCGAACAGACCGCCGTAAGGGCCGTCGGTATTGACCGTGAAACCACTGATGGTATTGCCCAGGCCGTCGAAGACCCCGTTGAACTCTCGACTGCCACCAATGGACTTGATGCTGCCGGTGCCCTTGATGTCGTTGCCCAGCACATACAGGCCGTCGAGGCTGGTACCGATCGCCTGCAATTGCGCGGCGTTCTGGATCACCTTGTACAGGTCGCCATTGGCGTCGAACCAGGCGCCACTGCCGGACAGGGTGACCTGGCCCTTCGGCCCCAGCGCGTAGCTGTTGCCGTAGTCCAGGCCCAGGCTGCTGTTGACCCCGGTCAGCGCTACTGCACCATTGATCTTGATGTCCCGATTGGCATTGAGTTCGATACGGGCGCCCGCACCGCTGCTCTTGAGGTTCTTGTTGAGGCTGATGTCCTGGGCCGAGGCCACGCTCAATTGATTGCCGCTGGCCCAGGCGATATCACCATCGATCGACACGTTGCCGGCCTTGCTGTTCAACTCGATGTTGGTGGTAGCCAGGTTGTGCGACAGGGTATCGGCATACACGGTGGTTTCACCGGGCGTGGAGGTCGGATTGACCGTGACGTCCGAAGAGCTGATCTTCCAGGTCCCGGCCCGGCCATTGTTGGCCAGGGTGTTGACCCGGGCGGCCAGTTGCACCTTGGTGGTGGCGCCCTTGGTTTCCACCACGCCGCCATCGCCGATGGCAGTCAGTGCGTTGGCGCTCAGCGAGCCGCCGACGTTGACCACGCCGACGTCACCGCCGTCCAGGGTGATCTTGCCGGCCTTGCGCGACAGGGTGTTGGCTTCGATGGCGCCCTGGTTGTTGACCACGGTCTGCAGCATCGAGCCTGCGCTCTTGGCGGTCATCAATACCTGCCCGCCGTCGGCCTTGAGCAGCCCGCCGTTGCTGACCAGCGCATCGATCGCCGCGGCATCGACTTTCAGGTCCAGCAGGTTGTTGCTGTCGAAGCTGACGGTGAACTCGTTGCCGCCACCCAGGGCCACGCTGCCCTTCTGCGCCTTGATGTCACCTTCGTTGCGCACGGTCTTGCCGATCAGCGCCACGCTGCCGCCATCGGTGGCGGTAATCATGCCGTTGTTGACGACTTCAGCCTGCGAGGTCCCGGCGAACTTGTAGTTGCCGGCGGTGAAGTTGGCATCGGTGATGTTCTGGGTCGAGGCCACCAGGCCACCGACGTTGACCTGGGCGTTGTTGCCGAATACCACCCCGTTGGGGTTGATCAGGAACACCTGGCCGTTGGCATTGATCTGCCCCTGGATGTTACTGCCATTGACGCCAATCACCCGGTTCAGGGCCACCGAGGTCTTGGTCGGCTGGCTGAAGGTCACCGTCTGGCCACGGTTCACGCTGAAGTCGTTCCAGTTGGTGATCAGCTTGTCGGAGTGCTGGTTGATCGACATCTGCTTGCCATTGTCGAACGTCAGGATATCCGCCGTGCCGGAGACCACCGTGCCTCCCGTCGGCAACGCGAAGGCCACAGGCAGAACACCAATGCCCAGCAGCCCGGCCACCATCACCACCAGGCCCTTGCGTGTTCCGGAGCGGCGACGACGGCGTGCGCCCTCGTCGGTCACACTCCAGCAGCCCTGGGCCTGATTCCACACCAATGCATAAACCTTATTCACGTTGACTCCTTATCTACTTATTAACGCCCTGCAACCTATGCAGGACGGCACCACCTCCGAAGCACACGCCGGCCTTCAGAAATACTGTGTCGCGCTGGCCCAGATCCGCGGCGTGCGCTCGGGCCCGCTGCCTTCCTGGTTGTTGTCCAGGGCCCAGGCACTGGTCACGCTGATCTGTTGCGAAGGACCGCTCCAACTGGCACCCACACCGGCGCCCGACAACTGGCGGCGGTTCTCGTCGTGGATCCAGGGGCTCTTGTTGACCTGCACCGCGCCGTGATCGACAAACGCCTTGAGCTGCCAGCGCGGGGCCAGGAGAAAGCGCAGTTCCAGGCTGGCCTGCCAGCCCTGGTCGCCACTGCTGGTCCCCTGGGGATAGGCGCGCACATCGAAGGGGCCGCCGATGCCGAATTTTTCCGAGCTGTCCAGGTTGGTCGAGGACCATTGGCCGTTGAACTGGCCATAGAGCTGAAAGCGCGGGCTCAGGTACTGCAGGCGCGCGGCATTGAGGTTAAGCTTCTGAAAGCCACCGTTGGTGCCGGCCGTGAAATGGTCGCGCCACTGGTCCATCGGGTCGTCGATGCTCAACCGGCCACTGCCGTAGGTGAGGTAGAAGAAGTTCTGCCCGCCGCCGAGCAGGCTGTCCTGGGAGTTGCCGTTGAGGCTCAGGCTCCACAGTTCCACATGCTTCTGGCTGCTGACTTCGAACAGGTCGATGTCGTCGCGCAGGCGCTTGTCCTCGTACTGCAACTGGGCGCTGAGATCGAAGGTGCGGCTGCGGATCAGCGGCTGAGTGATGAAGACACTGCCGATGCTCGCCTGGCCGTGGGCCTCCAGCACCTCGAAGTCCCGGCTCAACTCGTAGTTCATCCGCGAATAGGCCACGCCCACACTGGTGGACCAGGGGCCCAGGGGAAGCTTGTAGGCGGCGCGGTAGTAACGCTGGTCCTCATCGCTGCCGAGCAGGCGCAGGTTGAACTGATCGCCCAGGCGCAAGGGGTTGTTGAGGTTGAGGCTGCCCCCGAGGCGGTATTCGCCGGTGTAGTAGCCGCCGAAGTTGTCGGCTTCCAGGGTGCCGCTGGCCCAGGGCCCGGGCTGCGCATTGACCAGCAGGTCGGTGGTGCCGCGCTGCTCGCCGGCACTGAGAGTGCCCTTGACCCGGACCCCGGGAAGGTCGCTCAACAGCAGCAGGCTGCGTTCAAGATCTTCACTGCGGACCGCGGTATCGCTGTGCAGTGACGACAGCGGGCCTGTGATCACCGAATTCAGGGCCCGGGACTGGTTGTTCACTTGAATACGACCGTAGCGACCTTCCATGACCTCGATACGCACCACGCCGTCCTCGATGTCCTGGGCCGGCAGGAAGGCCCGGGCCAGCATGTAGCCCTGGTTCTGGTAATAGGTCGTCAGGCGCTCGGCGGCCGCGCGCAGCTGGTTCAGGTCCAGCTCCTGGCCCTTGAGGTTCGCCAGCAGGGCTTGCAGCGTCTCGTTGCTGAACACCTGGTTGCCGACGATCACGAAGTCGTTGACCTGCAAGCGGATGCCGGAGGTGTCCGGAGCCTGGGCAGGGGCGCTCGGCGGCTTCGCCGGCAGGTCCAGCTCCGGTGCCGGCTGCTCCGGCAAGGCCGGTTGCGTGGCCTGGATGTCGCGCATCGCCTGCCCGGCGTTGGGCACATACACCGCGGCAGCCGCCACTGCGGGCAACATCAGCAACAAGCCCAGGCAGCCCCCGGACAATCGCTGCCAGCGCCGTTCAAGGCCCCCCGCAAGCAGGCTGTTCGATGACTTGCCCAAGGCAACTTCAGTCTTGTATCCGCGCACTTCCACTCAGCGTCTCCCCGCTGTCAGTTGCCACTTGGTAATGAACCACCGCCTGATCCGGGGTAATTCCCTGCATATCGGGCAGGGCGATCCGCGCCGAGCCGAAGGGCTCCACGGTGATCCCCTGCAATGTGATTGATCGATTGCCGCTGCCCAGCGCCACCTCAGCGAAGGACACGTAGTACGGGGTCGGGTTGCCGGCCAGCAGCGCAGCGCCAGCCTGCCCCGGCGCCACAAGGCTCCAGCGCAACTGGCGGACCGCTTCGTCAGCCTTGCCGGACAAGCCCTGGGGGCGGTACAGCAGCTTCATGCGCATGCGCGATGCCAGCCGCAGCAAGTCGTCCTTCGCGGCCGCCAGGGGCGGTACTTCGAGAAAGTTGATCCAGAACACCGACTCCCGATCGCCGGGCAATGGCTCGCCGCTGTAGCGCAGGACCAGGGCTGCGTTCTGCCTTGGCTCGAGCCGGGAGATGGGTGGCGACAGCACGAACGGCACCACCAGGGCGCTGGGGTCGACCTCGGCGTCGCCCTTGTCCAGCCAGGCCTGCAACAGGATCGGCGCACGGCCGCTATTACCGACCCGGATGCTGATGACCGGCTTGCCGGCGGGATAGATGAACCGTGTGCCGACAATCGACAGGTCGGCCTGGGCCCAGCCGCTGGACAAGGCCAGCAGCCCCAGCAGCCACCGGCAACCACGCAGGGAGCAAAGACGGCGATATCCGCCTTGATGGCCCATCAAGGCCGCTCCTCTACGGAACCTGCCGGCATCGCCCGGCAGGGGCGCTGAAGCACCACATAGCCCGTGGCGGAGGCCGTATCGCGGGGCGGCAACTGGTAGTCGATCAGGCACTGCTGATCCGGCTCCTGGCCCCATTCCACGCGAATCGTGCCCTGGTCCTGCTCGGTACGCAGCACCAGGCGGCTGCCCTGGCCCACCGCCCCCAGCTCGGCACCGTCCTGGGCATCGACGGCCACGGCAGCAAACGGCAACTGCTGGCCATCGGGTTGCTGGCTGTCGATCAGCACCGCACGCGCCCTGCGGGTCGGGTACGAAAGCATCACCACCGCCCCCGCCACCGGCGCCACATGGCGTGAGCTGAGCAGCAGCTCGACGTCGTCGGCAACGCCAGTGGGGTCGATATCCACGGTGTTCAATTGATAGGGGCTCAGGCTGGAGACCACGGCATAGCCGCTTCCATCCACCCGCGTATCGGCATAGCCGACCCGGGCGCCCTTGGCATCGGGAGCATGCACCAGGCCCGTGGTTTCACTCAGGGTCTGGGCGAAGGTCAAGCCACCCGAATGCAGCACCATGCCCCCGGAAGCCCCCAGAGACTGCTGGCGATAGTCGCGGCCCTGGGAAAAGCTCGAACTCAGGGAAACCTCGGGCAGGAAATAGTTGAGGCTGGCGTTGGTCGAGGTTTCGCCCTGGCGCTGGTCATGGGCGGCGGACAACGCATAGGTGGCGTCGCCATCCTTGTCCAGTACGCCGGAAATGCCGCTGGTGTAGTGCGCGCCAGAACGCTTGTCATGGCTGGCGTAGCTGTTGATCGTGGTACCCCGGCGCCCTTCCCGCCCCAGGGGAATCGACAGGCTGAAGCTGAAAAACGTGTTGTCCGCCCCCGCGCCTGCCCGTGAACCACTGCTGGAAGCACGCATGCGCTGAGCCATGAAGGAGTAGCTGTTACCGCGCCACTGGTTGCTGTAGCCCATGGCGAAGTTCAGGGTCTGGCCCTGGCGATTCCAGTACTGGAGGCTGGAGCCCGTGGCATAGAGCTGCCCTGCGCCGTCGCCCAGTTGCTGGTTGATGTTGATATCCAGGCGGTCACGGACCCGGGCGAACGAGTCGACACTCTCGCCCTGGTTGACGTGGTCCTGCAGGGTGATGGCGTCCTGCAGGCCCAGGTAACCGCTGGTGGAATAGCGGTAGGCCAGCAATGAGAAGTTGGTCCCGCTGTTGGGCAGGTTCTTGCTGTAGGACAGGCGCACGCTTTGGCCCTGCATGCTGCCGCCCCGGGGCAGCTCGGTTCTGGCCTGGGTCAGGTCCAGGCCAAAAGCCCCGAGGGAAGTATTCAGTGCGCTGCCGATCAGCGCCGACATGTAGCTGCCGGTGAGGGCCGTGCCGGCATAACCGGTCAATTGGTTATCCAGGCCGTAGTGCAGGGTGCCCTGGGCCACATATTGCTCGCTGCCACCGAGCCCGGGGTTCGCCACCTTGCCCGCCGTCAGGCTGTAGCGTGATGTGCCGGGGCGCAGGGTTTGCACGGTGGTGGCAAAAGGTACGGTAAAGCGGCTGGTCTGGCCGTTGGCCTCGGTGACCGTCACGTCCAGATCACCACCAAAGCTTGCCGCTTGCAGATCGGAAATCTCGAACGGCCCCGGTGCAACGGAGGTTTCATAGATCATGTAGCCGCGCTGATAGACCGAGACCTTGGCATTGGTGCTGGCCGTGCCGCGGATCTGCGGTGCGTAATAGCGCTGGCTCTCGGGCAACATGCGCGGGTCGCTGGCCAGCCGGACACCGCGAAACGATACCGAGTCGAACAGATCGGCTTCGGTCACGCTCTCTCCCACCAGCAACTGCGAGTGCCAGGCCGGCAGGTCGGTCTGGGCATAGATGTAACCGCGCTGATAATGGCCGCCCACCTCCGGCGACCAGGTGGCGGTGCCGCTGTGACGCAGACGCCAGTCACCCAGGTTGAGCCCCAGGTTGAGCCCGGCATAGCCATCGGTCTGGCTTCGCCCATTGCTCTGGGAACTGAACAGGCTGGTGTTGTAGTTGAGCGTGGCCGCGGACACGCCGTAATCCCAGCTCGCCGGATCGACATAGGTTTTCGACAGGTTCTGCTGCAGGAAAAGCTGCGGCACCGACAACTCGATCTTCTGTTCCGCAATTTTGACGCGGGTGGTCGCGCCAGGGATGTAGCTGCCCAGGTCGCCGCAAAACAGCCCATCGCCCATGAGAGGGTGAGAGGAATGGGTGCCCAGGCTCGCATCGGTCTTTTTCAAGTCGATACCCAACTGCTGCAACAACGAACGGTCGTAGCACGGCTGGCTGCCCTGGGGGTCATCGCTGGCGCGGAACTGGATTTCCTGCAACGCCCGCCACTGACTGCTCACCAGCACATCAAGCAAGTATGTGCCGGGCGCGACATAGCCCAATTGTTGAAAGCGCGAGGTATCGATGGGAGTGCCCTTACCTTGAAATAGCATCTGGCTGTCGAACAACACATCCTGGCTGGAGCCCGTATCCGCAGCCTCTGCCGTCGCCGGCGCGATGCCGTCCTGGTCGGCCACCAGCACCATGGAATTGCTCATCAGCACCGCCGCCAGACACAGTGACTGCGTCGCCGGAACCCGTCTGCGGCCGGATGAAGGCCCAGAACAGCTCGCACGCAAATGCCGATGGCACGGAATACGCGACATAACGAAGCCCCTGCCCCTCAAGAAAACCAAGCCACTGAAAAGCCCACAGAAGTGATGAGGAACCCCGTCAAAGAAGCGACTTTTTCAGCAGGCCTCGGCCGCCGAAATCATCGATCACCTCATATTCAATTGATGCCTTGGCCGGCTGTGACGGAGCGCCCGCTGGCCAGGAGAAAGACTCATATCCGAAGGGTGCGACCATGCCTGGCTTCAAATCGATTCGACGGCCTGACACAGCAACTTCCATGCGTCCGAAGGACACGTAATAAGGTGTTGGGTTGTACACTTTGATAACCGGCACTTGCGAAGCGCCTGCTCGACTTAATTCCCACTTGAGCTTTTCGCCAGCCATGCCCGCATTGCCAATCAAGTTGTCAGGACGGAAGAAAATCTTGATCCGAGTCCTGAATGCAAACTGCAATACGTTTTCGTCCTGTTTTCGCCGTGGTGGCGTTTCCAGTACATTCAGCCAGAACAATGATTCGCGATCTTTTGCCAAGGGTTCTTTTGAGTAAGACACACGCAATATCGCCGAGCCTCCCGCTTCCACCCGACTGACTGCAGGAGCCAGAAGAAAAGGAACCTTGATTTCCTCAGGAGACTTGTTGGCATCGCCTTCGTCGATCCAACTTTGCGCCAATAAGGCCACAGAGCCGGTGTTACTCAACTTCAATGTAACTTCACGAGCATCTGCTGGATAAACCAGGCGCGTACCTTCCAGTACTATCCCGGCATGCGCGGCCCCCGACAGTATCCCCAGGAACATGACACCGATAACGAGAGAATGAACAAAACGCGCAGTCGGCGTCATGACCTGCCCCTTAATAACTAACTGCTGTTATTGGTACGCAAGGGTGTAGCGGATGTAGGACACGCCCGAACCTGCACCGACGGTGGCTTCAGTAGATACGTAAGCGGCCTTGTACTTCAGGGTTGCCGCCTTGTCGGTGGAGATCGTAGCGATCTGCGGGGATGCTTCGGCTTGGCCCAGGACGATTTTCTGTGGCGTGGTGTCATGGTCGTTATAGACCTCGATCTGCACGCCCGTTGCAGGCTTGCTCCCGATCAGCTTGAGGTTGCCGGAGGCAGGGTCGACGTTACCGAGCTGATCGAACTCGATGGAAACCTTCTTACCGGCGGTGCAGTTGGCCCCCGAGAGTTGCAGTACGAACGGTACCAGTGGAGACCTCGCACCGATCTTGTCAAACACAGTAGGCTTGATAGTGCCGAGTTCAACGTTGGTTTCGTTACCTTCGCCCGGTGCCTTGCCGTTGATATCGCAGGTAGTGTCAGAGATGCTGCCACTGAACTTCACCACGCCATCGGTAGCTTGGGCAAAGGATGGAATCAATGCTGCCAGCATCAACCCGGAAGTTGCCATGGACAAGAGAGTCTTGCGTTTCATCTGATTTCCTTTTCCAAATGATTATAAGGAAGCAACAACAAAACACTTCCCTCCGAAAGCAACCGACAATAATACTGCCGCCAGCTTGGAAGAACGGATTTGCCTGACCTTATAAAAGTTAATTAATGCTGCTTGTTCCCGGCATCCCGGCCGGCTTGAACTACAAGTTCGGATCGGGTCTGCCAGCAGCGACCAAGCATATAGAAGAGTCGATTTATTTGGATCAAGATCACTACAGCATGATTTCCGGGAATGCTCGCGCAGAGAAACAGGAAATTTCTCGGAAGGGAAAACCGACTTAAACAACAGACAAACTAAAATTACTCGCTAATAACAACTTCCTGGAATATCAATCCAATAGCCGATAACAGCATCAAGTATTGTGGACTATTGATATTTGGCCACGCACCGCCGAATCGACCGGGCGCAGGACGCTGCTGATTCCGCCGGCGCTAACAGTTCGGCAGAAGGCGTTGCTGGAAAATAAGGAGGGGGGGCGCACGGCCCGGGGCGGCCGATTGCGGGCAACAAAAAAGCCCCGGAAATCGATGATTTCCGGGGCTTTCATTTGTATGGCGGAGAGATAGGGATTCGAACCCTAGGTACCGGTGAAGGTACAACGGATTTCGAATCCGTCCCATTCGGCCACTCTGGCATCTCTCCAACGGCGCGCATCATAACAGCACCTTTGCTCGAAGCGAAGCCCCCCGAGCAAATTTTTTCCGTGCTATCAGATGCTTGCGTCGATTACAGCGGTACGCCGAGGCGCTGGGCCACTTCTTCGTAGGCTTCGATCACATCGCCCAGGCCCTGGCGGAAGCGGTCCTTGTCCATCTTCTTCTTGGTGTCCTTGTCCCACAGACGGCAACCGTCCGGGCTGAACTCGTCGCCCAGGACGATGGAGCCGTCGCTGAACACGCCGAACTCCAGCTTGAAGTCCACCAGCAGCAGGCCGGCGTCATCGAACAGCTTGCTCAGCACTTCATTGACCTTGAGCGACAGCTCTTTCATGCGCGCCAGTTGCTCGGCAGTACCCCAGCCGAATGCCACCACGTGGGATTCGTTGATGAACGGATCGCCCTTGGCGTCGTCCTTGAGGAACAGCTCGAAGGTGTAGGGGTTGAGCTTCATGCCCTCTTCCACGCCCAGGCGCTTGACCAGGCTGCCGGCGGCGTAGTTGCGCACCACGCACTCCACCGGAATCATGTCGAGCTTCTTCACCAGGCATTCGTTGTCGCCCAGCAGCTTGTCGAACTGGGTCGGCACGCCGGCGGCTTCGAGTTTCTGCATGATGAAGGCGTTGAACTTGTTGTTCACCATCCCCTTGCGGTCCAGCTGCTCGATGCGCTTGCCGTCGAACGCCGAGGTGTCGTTGCGAAACAGCAGGATCAAGCGGTCGGCGTCGTCGGTCTTGTAAACCGATTTGGCTTTGCCGCGGTAGAGTTCTTCACGTTTTTCCATGATGGGCTCCGCTTGCTAAGTAGGTGGGCTAGGCGATGTGGCGCCAGTCGAGCCCTGAATCTTGATCGGCCAGTTGCAGCCAGTCCGGGTCGCACCCGAGGGTGTCGACAAAACATTGCCGGGCCAGCTGCGGCAGGTTGTTCTTGCTGCTCAGATGAGCCAGGACCAGGTGCTGCAGGTCCTGCCATCCCAATTCGGCCACCAGGCTTGCGGCCTGATGGTTGTTCAAATGTCCCAGGTCGCCGCCAACCCGCTGCTTGAGAAAGTACGGGTAATAACCCCGTGCCAGCCGATCCCGGCAATGGTTGGCCTCGATCATCAAGGCATCCAGGCCACGGTAGCCGTCCAGCACCCCGGCGCAGTAGGAGCCGAGGTCGGTCAGCAGGCCGAAGCGCCGCTGGCCATCACTGAAGACAAATTGCGTAGGTTCCTGGGCGTCGTGGGCCACGGCAATCACGTCGATGCGCAAGGCGCCGATCTGCAGCGACTCGCCACCGCGGACAAAACCCGCGACCTCCACCGGTTTGCGCATCCCGCGCAAGGTGCCCTGGCTGAGGTAGACCGGTAGATTGTAGCGCCGAGACAGCAAACCCACGCCATGCACGTGGTCGGCATGTTCGTGGGTTACCAGGATGGCGCTCAACTGCGCGGGATCGACTCCCAGACGCAGCAGGCGCCGCTCGGTTTCCCGCAGGGAGAAACCACAATCCACCAGAACGCAGGTGTCGGCACTGACGATCAGCGTGCCATTCCCTTGGCTACCACTGCCGAGAACGGCAAAACGCATCGGATCAGCCCAGGTTGTCCTGAATCACGCCCAACACTTTGCGTGCCACATCGGCCGGCGCCACGGTGTTGATGTTCTTCTCGACGGTGACCTGGACGTTCTCGCCTACCTTGCTCAGGCGAACCTGATAGCGCTCGGCACGGGCTTCGATCTCTTCCTTGGCCGGCTTGCTGCCGAACAACTTGCCGAAGAAGCCCGGCTCGTCGTCTTTCTTCTCGGCTTTTTCCGCCAGGTTGATGTAGTACAGGCCCAGGCTGCGGTTGATGTCCTCAACCCGCCATTCGCCCTGTTCCAGGGCACGGCCAACACTGGACCAGGCGCGATCGAGGTCGGCGCCCAGGTTCAGTACCGGGTTGCCGCTGCCATCCTCGCTGAGGCTGACTCGGCTCGGGGTATCGAAATCGCGGGCCGCCAGCAGAGACACCGAACCGCCCTTCTCGGAGGTGCGGCTCATGCTTGCCAGCATGTCGTCCACCAGCGCTGCGTCCAGGCCGGTGTTGACCGAACGGTTGGTGAACTCCACGTCGGCAGTGCTGCCGGCGGGACGCTCGGCACTGACCACGTAGACTTCACTGGTGTTGCGCTGCACGCCTGGCTCGATGCGTACCCGCACACGGGTTTCGCTGTCGGCGGCGACGCCGGCACTGCTCAGGCGCTTGGCCACAGCAGCGGAAAGCTCGTCGGAACGCTGCCAGCCGGTGGTGAACTCACCGGTTTGCGGGCGCTGCTGATCCAGGCGGAAACCGTTGTCCTGGAAGAACTGCACCGCCACTGGCCAGACTTCGGCCGGTGGATGCTGGGCCATGACCCAACGCGAATCGCCGCTCTTTTGCAGGGTGTAGTCGCTGGCATCGGCAATGGCCGACAGCGGCTGTGGACGAGGCACTTCGTACTCGCCCTTGACGTTGTCGTCGGCCACGTTGCGCGGAATCGGCAGCAGAGGGTCCAGACGCTTGGCGGTCTGTACATCCAGCGGCAATTGCATCGGTGCTGTTTGTTGCGCTTGCAGGTAATCGCTACCCCGGTCACGGAAGTAGCCTTCCGGGCCCCAGATCCAACCGCAGCCACTGGTGCTGGAGATAATCAAGGCAAGTGCGGAAAGTCCGGCCATTCGCTTCATGCGTTGTACTTCCTCAATTAAACCAAGACGCCGGACTGGCGCATGGCCTGCCGCAGCGGTTCGTGACAGGCGGCACTGAGCCAGGTGAGCGGCAGACGGATACCGTCCGGCATCAAGCCCATTTCGTGCAGGGCCCATTTCACGGGAATAGGGTTGGATTCGATGAACAGAGTCTTGTTCAGCGGCATCAGGGTCTCGTGGATCTCCCGGGCCTTGGCGGCATCGCCGGCCATGGCCGCGGCGCACATCTGGCTCATGGCCCGTGGCGCGACGTTGGCGGTCACCGAGATATTGCCCTTGCCGCCCAGCAGGATCAGCTCGACTGCGGTGGCGTCATCGCCGGAGTACACCAGGAAATCGCCGGGCACGCCGGCCAGGATGGCCTTGGCGCGCTGCAGGTCGCCGGTGGCTTCCTTGATGCCGATGATGTTCTTCACACTGGACAGGCGGATCACGGTCTCGGCCTGCATGTCGCATGCGGTGCGGCCCGGAACGTTGTAGAGGATCTGCGGGATGTCCACGGCCTCGGCAATGGCGCGGAAATGCTGGTACAGGCCTTCCTGGGTCGGCTTGTTGTAGTACGGGGTCACCAGCAGGCACGCATCGGCGCCGGCGATCTTCGCATTGGTGGTCAGCTCGATCGCTTCGCGCGTCGAGTTGGCGCCGGTACCGGCGATCACCGGAATGCGCCCTGCAACCTGGGTGACCACCCGACGAATCACTTCGATGTGCTCGTTCACATCCAGGGTGGCCGACTCACCTGTGGTGCCGACCGCCACGATGGCGTTGGTGCCCTCTTGCAGGTGGAAGTCCACCAGTTTGCTCAGGCTGTCCCAGTCGAGATTTCCCTGTGCATCCATGGGTGTGACCAGTGCCACCATACTGCCCGCAATCATGCAACCGCTCCTGCCGGAAAAAGAGAGCGGTAATGGTACTGGCGCCAAGTTCCTTGCACAAGCGAAGTCCCGCGCCATGAGCATTCCCCTGAGCGATGGTTTTCGCTACCCTTCAGGCTTTGATCGCTACTGATAAGCGTGTAGACCGGGTTATCGCCTGCCTGTTGGATCTGCAAAGCCCCATTCCCGCGTTGCCAGCCTGTGTTCCGAGCGTTTCGGGGCCAGTCGCCGGCTTGTGGTCCGAGGCCTTGAAGTTCCGCCGGCGACGCTTGCCCGGTACTGGCTTGTCAAAAAGTACCGACCGCTCATCGCTTTAGGAATGCTGCATGTCCACCCCCACAGTTCGCGAACAATTCCTTGTCATCAGTGCCCTCGGCGCCAACCCCATGGAGCTGACCAACGTCCTGTGCCGCGCCAGCCATGAAAACCGCTGCGCCGTGGTGACGTCGCGCCTGACCCGGCATGGCGAGTGCAGCGCGCTGGTTCTGGAGATTTCCGGCAGCTGGGACGCCCTGGCGCGCCTGGAAAGCAGCCTGCCGTTCCTGGCCAAGAAGCATGCCTTCACGGTCAACGTGGTGCGCAGCGCCGCCCTGGAAAGCCGCCCCCAGGCCCTGCCTTATGTAGCCTACGTCAGCGCCGCGTACCGCTCGGACATCGTCAATGAGCTGTGCCAGTTCTTCATCGACCATCAGGTCGAGCTGGAAAACCTCACCTGCGATACCTACCAGGCTCCACAGACCGGCGGCACCATGCTCAATGCCACCTTTACCGTGACCCTGCCCGCCGGCACTCAGATCAGTTGGCTGCGCGACCAGTTCCTGGACTTTGCCGATGCCATGAACCTCGACGCGCTGATCGAACCCTGGCGCCCACAGAACCCTATGTAAGGAAGCCCCATGGCCGTTGCTATCGATCAACCTATTGCCGATTTCCAGGCCCCCGCCACCAGCGGGCAGACCGTCAGCCTGTCCGACCTCAAGGGCAAGCAAGTGGTGATCTACTTCTATCCCAAGGACAGCACCCCGGGCTGCACCACCGAAGGCCAGGGCTTTCGCGATCAATACGCCGCCTTCCAGGCTGCCAACACCGAAGTCTTCGGCGTTTCCCGCGACAGCCTGAAGTCCCACGAGAACTTCAAGTGCAAGCAGGAGTTCCCCTTCGAGCTGATCAGCGACAAGGACGAAGCCGTCTGCCAGCTGTTCGACGTGATCAAGTTGAAGAAGCTCTATGGCAAGGAATACCTGGGCGTGGACCGCAGCACCTTCCTGATCGACAAGGACGGCGTACTGCGCCAGGAGTGGCGCGGGGTCAAGGTTCCGGGGCACGTCGACGCTGTCCTGGCAGCAGCCCAGGCACTGAACAAGGCCTGAAACCAACGGGGCGGCTGAATCAGCCGCCCCGCGTTATCTAGAGTAAAGGCGCCACCACCGGATCCTTCCTCGGCCAGGCATCCAGCACTGCCTTGAACAGGGTCGCCAGGGGAATCGCAAAGAATATCCCCCAGAACCCCCACAGCCCGCCAAACAGCAGCACCGCACAGATGATCGCCACCGGGTGCAGGTTCACCGCGCCGGAGAACAGCAGTGGCACCAGCACGTTGCCATCCAGGGTCTGGATGATCCCGTAGACCGCCATCAGGTAGATGAACTGATCGCTCCAGCCCCACTGGAACAGCGCAATCAGCGCCACCGGTACTGTTACCACCACGGCGCCGACATAGGGCACCACCACCGAGACCCCCACCAGCAGAGCCAACAGGGCCGCATAGTTCAGGCCCAGGGCGACGAAGGCGATGTAGGTCACCCCGCCACAGATGACGATCTCGATGACCTTGCCGCGAATGTAGTTGGCGATCTGCCGGTTCATTTCATGGGCCACGCGAGTAATCAGCGTACGTTCGCGGGGCAGATAGCTGATCACCCAGCGGCTGATCATCGCCCGATCCTTGAGGAAGAAGAACACCAGGATCGGCACCAGCACCAGGTAGATCATGATGTTCACCAGCAAGGGCAGGCTGGACAGGGAGAAGGTCAGCGCCCACTGGCCGAACTTGCCGATCTCGCCCCTGGCCACTTCGATGGCCTGCAGCACCTGCTCGTCGGACACAAGATGCGGGTAGCGCTCGGGCAACAGCAGCAACAGCGACTGCCACTTGGCGAGCATGCCCGGCAGCTCGTTGAACAGGGTGATCAACTGATGCCAGAGCAACGGCACCACCACCAGGATGAACACCAGCAGCAGCCCCATGAACAGCGCGAACACCAGCCCCACGGCCGCCCCGCCAGGCAGGCGCAGCCGCTCCAGGCTCACCACCAGCCCCTGCATCAGGTAGGCCAGGACCATCCCCGCCAGCACCGGCGCAAGCATGCCGCCCAGGGTCAGGACGGCAGTGAAGGCCAGAAACAGCAGAACGGCCAGCACCACCGCCTCTTCATCCGAGAAGTAGCGCTGAATCCAGTCACGTAGCACTTTGAACATCGATGTTCCTTAGATGAAGGCCCTCAAGGGCAGACTGCGCTCAGGCCTTTTTCAACCAGTAGCGATACACCCCGGCCTCATCCTCTTCACGCAGCAGGGTATGACCGGCCAGGCGGGCGAAAGTGCGGAAGTCACGCTGGGAGCCGGCATCGGTGGCAATGACCTTGAGTACCGCGCCACTGGCCAGGCGATTGAGTTCCATCTTGGCCTTGAGCAGCGGCAGCGGGCAGTTCAGGCCGCTGGCGTCCAGCTCGGCATCATGGGCGACAACATCGGTCATTGGGTTACTCCGATCATCAATTCAAGGCGTCTAGAATACCCTGCAAGCCAGGCCCGCCGGCAATAAAGAAGGCCGACACCAGAGCACTGCCGCGTGCTGCCGGAGCCACGATCAGGTAGACGCCGGAATTTACCCAAAAGCACTTTTTATCCTCAGAGTTTTCACTGGCTTTGTCTGGTCCCCGGCCAGGTGTCCAGCTACAGTAGAGCCTTTGTCGATTAAGGCTTTGTGCATGAATGTATTGCGCCCTACCCTGCTGACGCTCGCTTGCCTGCTCGCCTCACCGGGCTTCGCCGACGACCTGCCGTCACTTGGTGATGCCAGTTCAGCCATTGTCTCTCCGCAACAGGAATACCAACTGGGCCGTGCCTGGCTGGCGTTGCTGCGCAGCCAGGTTTCGCAGCTCAACGACCCGCAACTCAAGGACTATGTCGAAACCAGCGTCTACAAACTGGTGGAAACCAGCCAGGTCAATGACCGGCGCCTGGAGTTCATCCTGATCAACAGCCCGCAGCTCAACGCCTTCGCCGCTCCCGGGGAATCATCGGGGTCAATGGCGGGCTGTTCCTCAATGCCCAGACCGAAGGCGAGTACGCCTCGGTGCTGGCACACGAACTGGCGCACCTTTCCCAGCGCCACTTCGCCCGGGGGGTCGAAGCCCAGCAGCGCATGCAGGTGCCGATGATGGCCGCCCTGCTGGCCGGGATCGTGATTGCCGCCGCTGGCGCCGGGGACGCGGGGATCGCCACCATCGCCGGCACCCAGGCCGCAGCCATCCAGGAACAGCGGCGCTTCTCCCGGCAGAACGAGCAGGAAGCCGACCGCATCGGCATCCTCAACCTGGAAAAGGCCGGCTACGACCCGCGCTCGATGCCCACCATGTTCGAACGCCTGATGCGCCAGTACCGCTTCGATGCCAAGCCGCCGGAATTTCTCCTGACTCACCCGGTGACCGAATCGCGGATCGCCGACACCCGCAACCGTGCGGAACAGGCCCGGCAAGGCGGCACCGAAGACAGCCTGCGCTACCAGTTGATCCGCGCCCGGGTGCAACTGACCTATGAGGAATCGCCAGGGCTGGCCGCCAAGCGCTTTCGCGCGCAGCTCGATGAGAACCCGAAGAACGACATCGCTCGCTACGGCCTGGCCATCGCCCAGATCAAGGGCAGCCAGTGGAACGAAGCACGGGAAAACCTCAAGCCCCTGCTGGCCAAGTCGCCCAACGACGTGACCTACAACCTGGCTCAGATCGAACTGGACATGGCCAACAGCCGACTGCCAGACGCGCAGACTCGGGTCGAAAGGATGCTCAACCTGTACCCGGGCAACTACCCCTTGAACCAGATCCGCGTGGACCTGCTGCTCAAGCAGAACCGCCCGGCCGATGCCGAAAAGGCCCTGGAAGGCCTGCTGAAAAGCCGCCCGGACGACCCGGATGTCTGGTACCTGGTGGCGGAAACCCGCGGCCTGTCGGGCAATATCATCGGCCTGCACCAGGCCCGAGCCGAGTACTTCGCACTGGTGGGCGACTATCGCCAAGCCATCCAGCAGCTGGACTTCGCCAAGCGCCGGGCCGGCAGCAACTTCCCCCTGTCGTCGAGGATCGACGCTCGTCAGCGCGAGATGATGGACCAGGAACAGATGGTCAAGGACATGATGCGCTGACATTGACGCAAGCCACAAAAAAGCCCGCCTCTTACGAGGCGGGCTTTTTATTGGGCAACCTCAGGGGCTGGCGAATTACTCGGCCAGCTTGAAGGTGATGAAGCTGGCTCGCCCCTGACGCAGTACCCGCATGGACACCGAGCGGTTCTTCGGCAATGCCTTGGCGATTTCAGTGAACTCCTTCGCCGAAGTGATCGCCTGATTGTTCAGGTGAGTGATCACGTCGCCCGGCTGCAGGCCGATCAGCGCCGCAGGACCGTCCTGGACTTCCTTGATGACCACCCCGCCCTTGAGGTCGAAGGCTTTCTTCTGCTCATCGTTGAGCTCGACCACCGCTACACCCAGACGGTTGCTGCTGCGCTCGACACCCGACTTGGGCAGCATGCTCAGGTCTTTGTCTTCTTCAGGAATAGCGCCGACGGTCAGCTCGACATTCTTGCGCTTGCCGTCGCGGATCACTTCCAGGTTGGCCTTGGCCCCGGCCTTCAGCGCGCCTACCAGGTGCGGCAGGTCGGCCGACATGACGATGGGCTGGCCATTGAGGCTGAGGATCACGTCCCCCACTTGCAGGCCGCCCTTGGCCGCCGGGCCATCATCCTGGATCTGTGCCACCAGCGCGCCGGCCGGTTTCTCCAGGCCGAAGGATTCAGCCAGGTCCTTGTTGACCTCCTGGATTACCACGCCAAGCCAGCCACGGCTGACTTTGCCACCGGTTTTCAGCTGGTTGGAAACGTCCATCGCCACATCGATCGGGATGGCGAAAGACACGCCCATGAAACCACCGGAGCGGGTGTAAATCTGCGAGTTGATCCCCACCACTTCACCGGCCAGGTTGAACAGCGGGCCACCGGAGTTGCCCGGGTTGATCGGCACGTCGGTCTGGATGAACGGCACGTAGTTTTCGTTCGGCAGACTGCGACCGATGGCACTGACGATACCCTGGGTCACGGTATGGTCGAAGCCGAACGGCGAGCCGATGGCCACCACCCACTGGCCGGCCTTGAGGTCCTGGGATTTACCCAGTTTCAGCACCGGCAGGTCTTTGCCATCGATTTTCAGCAGTGCTACGTCGGAGCGTGGGTCGGTACCGATCAGCTTGGCTTTCAGCTCACTGCGATCGGCCAGACGCACAAGAATTTCGTCCGCATCGGCGATCACGTGGTTGTTGGTGAGGATGTAACCGTCCGCGGAGATGATGAACCCGGAACCCAGCGACTGCGCTTCGCGCTGACGATCCCCGCGCGGAGAGCGTGGCTGGGGCATGCCCCGCTCGAAGAACTCGCGCAGCATTGGCGGCAGGCCTTCGAGGTCGGGCATCTGCGCCGAGTTGGAAACCCGGCGGTCCGGCAGTTTCTGCGTGGTACTGATGTTCACCACCGCAGGCGAGGCCTGCTCGACCAGTTGGGTGAAATCAGGCAGCTCGGCCGCCTGGGCAGAAACGGCCTGCCCAAGCACCAGCACGGTGGCAAGAATGGTGAAGTAGGACTTCAAGCGTGGTATCGACATACGGCTCCCGTTACGACGAGCGTGGTTAAGCGATATGGAACAGCAAATACCGAAACTGCAGGGGCGGCATCTTTGTTCCAGGAACGACAAATAAGGTCAGAACCGAGGGGGTTCTGACCTATAGAAAAACTCTGGGAATTTTGCAAATGAAATTGCTGACCAAACATTTCATCTTCTCAATTGTGGAGCGGGCATCACTGACCTCTTACACAACCAACAAAGGCTCATTGCTTGGCAGTGGTATCGGAACGCATCGACAGCGCAATACGTTCAGCAGTACCAATGGGGATCTCCCCGACCACCGTGACCATCATCTCGCCATCGGGGGTAGTCAGGCGGCGTGATACAGCCACCGTAGGTCCGAGCTGAGTGCGGGTATCGGTGACCGATGCGCCGTTGAGCGGCTCGAGAAACACCGAAAAGCGCGCAAGACCATCGTCATACAGCAGGCTGTTGACCATGGATTTGGTTTCCGGATCCTTGCGGGCACTGCTGCTGGTCAATTCGAAGCCCGGAGGCAGCCAGTCGGAATGCCAGGTTTGCACAGTCTTGACCGCCGAGGCCTTGTCGCTGTCCAGAGACACCGGCTTGCAGCCAGCGCTGGGACGCAACTCGACGTCGTCAGGCACATCCGCAGTATCCAGGCGAGTGAACTGGAAGCGCTCCAGCAACTGCCCCTTGTCGTTGAGCAACAGGGACTTGAGCGGCAGCCCGGTCTCACGATCCAGGTGCAGCTCGAAACCATAGCGATGCTGGTCCTTGGGCGTGACCGAAACGATCACCGCCTGGCGACCGGCCACACGCGACTTGCCGATGACAGCAAGGTTGTACCAATTCTTGAGTTTTTGCGGGTCCAGGGCTCGGGCCGCACCGTCCGGGGAATCCCCGAGACCTGCCACCAACTCGCCACTGACGCACTGGGTACGACCATCGACACGCACCACCTCTTGAGCGGACCCATCGAGCTGGATCAACCGCTCACGGACCTTTCCATCCTGGACACGATGCCAGATGTTATGGGTAGAAAAACTACCGTTGCGCTCGTAAACGAAAGTGCCCTGAAAGCTTTGCTGCTGTTCCGCTTGCCCAAGACGCTGCAACCAGTCCTGGGCTTCGTCGGCATGGGCTGGAACCACAAACCAGCCACTGAGCAGAAGCGTTAATAGAGGTATGGCGCGCATGATCCTCCTTAGCGGTTTTCCAGGCTTGCCGCACGGGCGTAAGGCAGAGCGCTTTCAGTGCCTTTGAGTGCAGCTTGCTGGGCGTGCTGGCGCAAGTAGCTTGGCAGACGCTGATCGTGCCAGCCTGGCTGCCCTTGTAGTACGCCATTGGCCATGGGGCCAGTAGCTTCCGAGCTTTCATTGTAGCCGGCCAGTACTGCCGGCCCTTTGACTTGTGGAGTCGCCAGGGTGGGCTGGCCGGTTTGCTGTGCCAGTTCGACACCTGCGATCTCGTCCTGGTTGTACAGGCGAACACCGGCCAGCACGGCCACGGTCACCGAGGCAGCTACTGCCAGACGGCCCAGGCTGCGCCAAGGTCCGCGGGAGGCTTTGGCCGGTACGGCCTCATCAGCCAGAGCTGCAGAAACGGCAGCGGCGATGTCCAGACGCGGAAGCAGCAACTCCTTGTGCATGGCTGCCCGGGCGATTTGATAACGGGCCCAGGTCTCACGGGTTTCCACTTCGTCGACGGCATTCAATACCCGACGCAATTCCAGTTCGTCCGCTTCGTTATCCATCACCGCGGACAGCGATTCCTGCAGGGCTTCACGACTCATGGCGGTTCCTCTCTTGGCTGTCGCCGCTGTCTCAGGTTTCCTGCAACAACGGCTGCAGGGCTTTATCGATGGCTTCCCGAGCGCGGAAAATCCGGGAGCGCACGGTACCCACCGGACACTGCATGACGCTCGCAATGTCCTCGTAACTCAGACCATCGAATTCACGTAAAGTTAAGGCCGTACGCAAATCTTCAGGCAGTTGCTGGATGGTTCGATGGACGGTGCCCTCGATCTCATCCCGCAGCAACGCACGCTCCGGCGATTCGAGATCCTTCAGGCCATGATCGCCGTCATAGAACTCCGCATCCTCAGAACTTACATCGCTATCCGGCGGCCTGCGGCCGCGTGAAACCAGATAGTTTTTCGCCGTGTTGATGGCGATACGATACAGCCACGTGTAAAACGCGCTGTCACCCCGAAAATTACCTAGCGCACGGTAAGCCTTGATAAAAGCTTCTTGTGCAACATCCTGGGCTTCATGGGTGTCGTGCACGAAACGCACGATCAACCCGAGAATTTTGTGCTGGTACTTCAGCACGAGCAGATCGAACGCTCGCTTGTCGCCACGCTGAACGCGTTCGACCAGCTGCTGATCCTCTTCCTGGGTTAGCATGAACACTCCTCGATAAGCTCGGAGGAGGCTTGCATCACTAAACGATCAGGCTTGCAAACATAGACTCGGGCTTTTCGCAAAAGTTCTCCCCCTCCAAGCAAGTTTCCTGCGGGCTCTGATCCGGCACGCACGAAAAACGCAGCACGGGCGAGGCCGGCTGCGCGAATAATCCTGTCGTCGAATTCTGTCACAAGGGACACACTGTAAACCTTGGATATAACCGACGCTGTCCCTTCTTTCAGGCAACCTTCTATTGAGTTTGGGGCCTTGGCAAAAGTTCCCAATCTTTATAGCTGCGCCAGACGAAGATTGTGTAACGGTGGCAAGAAAAACCGCCCTATGTCTTCGATCAGCCGCTCCAGAGGCTGGAATGCTCCGAATATCGGACTGACCGAGAGCAACGCTTTTGCTCGGTGAAGTCGCACAATGCCATGAAGGCGCGACTATTGTGCCGATCCCCCCCTCTATATACTAGTGGGCTGTGTGGCTGCTTTGACTTGCCGATTCAGGCGTCTTGCGCCAACCCCTTCCCGGGTCGCTTTGAGCGGAATCCTTCAAATGAGCCAACAGTTTCAACACGATGTTCTGGTGATTGGCAGCGGTGCCGCCGGCTTGAGCCTGGCCCTGACCCTGCCCAGCCACCTGCGTATTGCCGTCTTGAGCAAAGGCGACCTCGCCAACGGCTCGACATTCAGGGCCCAGGGCGGCGTCGCGGCCGTTCTGGATGATACCGACACCGTAGAATCCCACGTCGATGACACCCTCAATGCCGGCGGCGGCCTGTGCCACGAGGATGCGGTGCGCTTTACCGTTGAACACAGCCGCGAGGCCATCCAGTGGCTGATCGACCAGGGCGTGCCCTTTACCCGCGACGAAGACTCCAGCAGCGACGACAGCGGCTTCGAATTCCACCTGACCCGCGAGGGCGGCCACAGCCACCGGCGGATCATCCACGCGGCGGATGCCACCGGTGCGGCCATCTTCAAGACCCTGCTGGCCCAGGCTCGGCAACACCCCAATATCGAATTGCTGGAACAACGGGTCGCCGTCGACCTGATCACCGAAAAACGCCTGGGGCTGGAAGGCGACCGCTGCCTGGGAGCCTACGTGCTCAACCGCAGCACCGGCCAGGTCGACACCTTTGGCGCACGCTTCGTGATCCTCGCCTCCGGCGGCGCAGCCAAGGTCTACCTCTATACCAGCAACCCCGACAGTGCCTGCGGCGACGGTATCGCCATGGCCTGGCGCTCGGGCTGCCGGGTGGCCAACCTGGAATTCAACCAGTTCCACCCCACCTGCCTGTATCACCCATTGGCCAAGAGCTTCCTGATTACCGAAGCCCTGCGTGGCGAAGGCGCCCACCTCAAGCTGCCCAACGGCGAACGCTTCATGCCGCGCTTCGACCCTCGGGCCGAGCTGGCACCACGGGACATCGTGGCCCGGGCCATCGACCATGAAATGAAGCGCCTGGGCATCGACTGCGTCTACCTGGACATCAGCCACAAGCCGGAAGCCTTCATCAAGAGCCACTTCCCCACCGTTTACGAGCGTTGCCTGGAGTTTTCCATCGATATCACCCGGCAGCCGATCCCGGTGGTGCCGGCCGCGCACTACACCTGCGGCGGGGTGATGGTGGACCAACAGGGCCGCACCGACGTGCCGGGCCTGTACGCCATTGGCGAAACCAGCTTCACCGGCCTGCACGGCGCCAACCGGATGGCCAGCAACTCGTTGCTGGAGTGCTTCGTCTACGCCCGTTCGGCGGCGGCCGACATCCTTCGGCAACTGCCCCAGGTGTCGATCCCCATCGCCCTGCCCGCCTGGGATGCCAGCCAGGTCACCGATTCCGATGAAGACGTGATCATTGCGCACAACTGGGACGAGTTGCGGCGGTTCATGTGGGACTACGTAGGCATAGTGCGCACCAACAAGCGCCTGCAGCGGGCCCAGCACCGGGTGCGCCTGCTGCTGGACGAGATCGACGAGTTTTACAGCAACTACAAGGTCAGCCGTGACCTGATCGAGCTGCGCAACCTGGCCCAGGTGGCCGAGCTGATGATTCTCTCGGCCATGGAGCGCAAGGAGAGCCGCGGCCTGCACTACACCCTGGACTACCCGCAGATGCTGCCCGAGGCCCGGGACACTATTCTGGTGCCGCCCACCTACGCCGGCTGAACTTGAGCCGCAGCCGCAGGCGCCGATGCTGGTCGGCGGCCTGCGCGTCCCGCGGTACACAGAGTGAGCGCACCCAGCGCTCGCCCCGCAGCCGAAAACGCAGCACCACGATCAATGGCAGCGCCAGGCTGTCGGGGCGCAACTGCACGGCCTGCCACCCCTCGGATCGACTCCACAGCTGCCAGCCTTCGGGCGAATGGCGCAACCCGGTGAAGGCCCGTGGATGGCTCAAGAGAATCTGCCGCGGCAACACCCAGCTGGCATGCAGCAGGCACAACCCTAGCCCCACGAGCCTGGCGACAGACGGAAGATCCAGCAGGAAAAACGCGCCCAGGGCGAACGCCTGGGCCAGCAGGTAGGCCGCCAGCAGTTGCCGTGAGGCACGCCAGCGGCATTCGAACAACCTACTTGGGTTGGACACGGTCCAGAATCATGCGGACCATGCGCTGCAGCTCGGGGTCCTCGGACTCGCTGCGCTCCATGAACCAGCCAAACATGTCCTGATCCTCGCACTCCAGCAGCTTGCGATAGCACTCGCGGTCGGTCTCATTGAGATGCGGGTACACCTCCCTGACGAACGGCACCAGCAATACGTCCAGCTCAAGCATGCCGCGGCGGCTGTGCCAGTAGAGGCGATTCAGTTCAACATCTTCAACCATGGAGCGCTCCTCAAATAGAGCGCAAGTATACAGCCCGGGGGAGACGAGAACAGTCGGCTTTGGTCGGTGGCCACCCATCCTTTGTGAACTATCCATTTCAGGGGCGCCCCCTTATGATGTGCTCCAGACTTTTTACCCTGCGATGAACCATGGCTGACTCCGCTTTTTTCTGCCCCCTCTCCCACGAAGGCGTGCTCGCTGTCCGCGGGCCTGACGCCAGCAAATTCCTTCAGGGTCAGTTGACCTGCAACCTCAATTACCTCAGTGACAGCCAGTCCAGCCTCGGCGCCCGCTGCAATCAGAAAGGCCGCATGCAATCGAGCTTCCGCATCCTTCTGGAAGGCGACGGCTGCCTACTGGCCATGGCCCGCGAGCTGATCGAGCCGCAACTGGCGGACCTGAAGAAGTACGCGGTGTTCTCCAAGGCCAAGCTTGCCGACGAAAGCGCCAGTTGGGCGCGTTTCGGCCTGGCCGATGCCCAGGTCGCCCTGAGCGGTCTGGGCCTTGAGCTGCCCGAGGAAGACGGCTCCGTGGCCCGCGCCGATGGCCTGATCGCCTTGCGCGTATCCAGCCAGCGCGCCGAACTCTGGGTGCCGGCCGAGCGCGTCGCCAGCCTGCGCCAGCAACTGGCCGCGCAACTGCCCGAGGGCGAGCTGAACCAGTGGCTGCTGGGGCAAGTCCGCGCCGGCCTCGGCCAAGTCATGCCCGAGACCCGTGAACTGTTCATTCCACAGATGCTCAACCTGCAGGCCGTTGGCGGCGTCAGCTTCAAGAAAGGCTGCTACACCGGCCAGGAAATCGTCGCCCGCATGCAGTACCTGGGCAAGCTCAAGCGTCGCCTGTACCGCCTTGCCCTGCCTGGCGACGCCCTCCCCGTTCCAGGCACTGCGTTGTTCGCTCCCAGCCACAACAGCGCCATTGGCGAAGTGGTCCTGGCCGCCCGGGCACAACAGGGCGTGGAACTGCTGGCCGTGCTGCAGGCCGAAGCGGTGGAAGGGGGCGAATTGCACCTGGAAACACTCGAAGGGCCGACCCTGCAACTGCTGGACCTGCCGTACCAGCTGGATCGCGACCGCGAGATCCAGCGCTGATTGCCTGCCTTTTCTTGCAACACCCTAGAGAACTTACATGACTGAGCTGGCGCAAAAGGTCCAACAGGATTTGCTGGAGGCCATCGGCAACGATGACCTGGTTCTGCCAACCCTGCCGGAGGTGGCCCTGCAGATTCGCCAGGCCGCCGAAGACCCGGAAATCAGCGTCAGTACCCTGAGCAAGGTGATAGGCCGCGATACCGCGCTGTCGGCGCGGCTGATCAAGGTGGTCAACAGCCCCTTGCTAAGGGCGGCCCAGGAAGTCACCGACCTGCACACGGCAATCACCCGCCTGGGGGTCAACTACAGCAGCAACCTGGCCATCGGCCTGGTGATGGAGCAGATCTTCAACGCCCGCTCCGAAGTGGTGGAACAGAAAATGCGCGATGTCTGGCGCCGCAGCCTGGAGGTGGCCGGGGTCAGTTATGCGCTGTGCCGCAGCTACAGCCAGCTCAAGCCGGACCAGGCGGCCCTGGGCGGCCTGGTGCACCAGATTGGCGTGCTGCCGATTCTTACCTACGCCGAAGACCACTACGAACTGCTCTCCGACCCGGTCAGCCTCAATCACGTGATCGAGCGCATCCACCCGTTGCTGGGAGACAAGCTGCTGCGGGTCTGGGAGTTCCCCGAGCAACTGGTGGAGATCCCCGGGCAATACCTGGACTTCAGCCGCCAGTCGAGCCGGATCGACTACGTCGACCTGGTCCAGGTGGCGACCCTGTACTGCCACAAGGACACCGAGCACCCGCTGTCGCGGATCGACGCCTTCAGCGTGCCGGCCTTCAAGAAGCTGGGGATAGACCCGGACAACAAGGCCATGTGCCTGGACCTGGAAGAATCCCGCTCCATGCTCTATTGAGCATCCCCTAGCCGGCTGTAAAGCTCACCCGCACCTTCAACCCCGACGGCTCGCCATCGTGCAGGCTGATCTGTGCCAGGTGCGCGCGACAGATCTCACCGACGATCGCCAGCCCCAGGCCCGAACCCGCACCCTGCTGATTGCGCCGGTAGAAGCGCTCGAAGACCCGGTCACGGTCTTCCAGGGGAATGCCCGGCCCATCGTCCTCCACCTCCAGCACCCCGGGCGGTGACACCCGCAGCACCACATTGCCACCCGGCGGAGTATGAGCCAGGGCGTTGTCCACCAGGTTGCTGAGCAGTTCATTGAGCAGGGTCGGTTCGCCCCTGAGCCACACCGGTTCGTCGGCCTCCAGGGCCAGGGCCACGCCCCGGGCGTGGGCCAGAGGCGCCATGGCCATGCCCAGTTCCCGGGCCAGCTGGCTGAGATCGAGCAACTGCGCCCCGCCCTCGGCGATCGCCCGGGCGCCGTTTTCCACCCGGGCCAGGGACAGCAACTGATTGGCCAGGTGGGTCAGGCGGTCGGTGCCCTGGGCAGCACTTTCCAGAGTGGCGCGCCAGGTATCCGGCTCACTCGCGCGCAAGCCCAGTTCCAGGCGGGCCTTGAGCGCAGCCAGCGGGGTGCGCAACTCATGGGCGGCCTCGGCGATGAACTGCGCCTGGCGCTCGAACTGCCCGCGCAGGCGCTCGGTGAAATGGTTCAAGGCGCGTACCAGCGGCCACAGTTCGCGCTGCACCGAGACCAGGGGCAGCGGCCGCAGGTCGTCCGGCTGGCGCTCTTCCACCGCCCCGCGCAGGCGTTCCAGGGGGCGCAAGGCCGCACTCACCGCAAACCACACCAGCACCAGGGCGCCGATGGCCAGCATGCCCAGGCGCAGCAGGGTATCGGCCATCAGGCTGCGGGCCATGGCCACCCGCGCCTCGTCGGTCTCCGCCACGCGGATTTCCGCCATGCCGTTCATGTTCGGCTCGCTGACCGCCTTGAGCAGGCTCACCACCCGTACGTTCTGGCCCTGGTAGCGGGCGTCGTAGAAGCGCGCCAGGGCCGGGTAATCATCGGTTCGCGGGGTGCCGGGCGGCGGCCCGGGCAGGTTCTCATAACCGGAAATCAGTGTCTGATGGATGTCGTTGACCTGGTAGTAGATGCGCCCGGCGCTGTCGTAGGCAAAGGTGTCCAGGGCCACATAGGGCACGTTGGCACTCAGGCTGCCATCGCGCTGGGACAAGCCGGCGGCAATGGTTCGCGCCGAAGCCAGCAAGGTCCGGTCATAGGCGGTATCGGCGGCCTCACGGCCGTTCCAGTAGGCGCTCAGGCCGCTGGCCAGCATCAGCACCACCAGCAGCAGTGCGAGGTTCCACAGCAAGCGCCAGCGCAGGCTGCTGGGCTTATGCATCGCGGCTTTCCAGCAGGTAGCCCAGGCCGCGGAAGGTGACGATGGCGACCGCATGGCCGTCGAGCTTCTTGCGCAGGCGGTGCACGTAGATCTCGATGGCGTCGGGGCTGGCCTCTTCGTCCAGGCCGAACACCTGGGAGGCCAGTTGCTCCTTGCTCATGACCCGGCCAGGGCGGGCGATCAAGGCTTCGAGCACCGCCTGTTCGCGGGAAGTCAGGGTCAGCAACTCCTCGCCCAGGGTGAAACGCCGGGTGTCCAGGTCATAGGCCAGCACTCCGCAACGCTGCTGGCGCTCGCCCCCCAGCACGCTGCGGCGCAACAGGGCCTTGACCCGGGCCTCCAGCTCGGTCAGCTCGAAGGGCTTGGCTAGGTAATCGTCGGCCCCCAGGTTCAGGCCGTGGACCCGGTCCTTGACGTCGCTGCGGGCGGTCAGCATCAGCACCGGCAGGTTCTTGCCGCGGGCCCGCAGGCGCGCCAGCACTTCGAAACCATCCATACGCGGCAGGCCGACATCAAGGATCGCCACGGCGTATTCCTCGCTGCCCAGGGCCAGGTCGGCCGCCACCCCATCGTGCAGCACATCCACGGTCAGGCCGGTGCTCTTGAGCGCCTGGGCGATACTTTCGGCCAGTTGCAGATGGTCTTCCACGAGCAGGACTCGCATGGCTGTTTACCTCGTTTCAGGGGGGATCGACGCCGCTCTTTGGCGCGGAGTGTACCGCCGCAACCGCCGCTGTGAAGCCCGAAAGCCACGAAAGTGCACTGAAAGGTTAGCGAAAGGTTGGCCCTTTAGAGTCCCGCCACGGACAGTCTCGACTGCCCTGGCCGTGAAGGCCGCTGACCCGCAAAACGCCTCGAAGCGTTTTCGTCAAAATAAGAACAATAACGGAGTACTCCAGGATGCCATCCACGCACCCTCAGGCTGTCCAGCCCGCGCGTTTTTCCCGTCTGACCCCGACTGCTCTTGCCAGCGCCGCCACCCTTGCCGGTTTCGCGCCCTTGAGCCAGGCCGCCTTTATCGAAGACAGCAGCGCCACCTTCGAAACCCGCAACATGTACTTCAACCGCGACTTTCGCGACGGCACCAGCGCCCAGCAGTCCAAGCGCGACGAATGGGCCCAGGGGTTCATGCTCAACCTGCAGTCGGGCTACACCGAAGGTACCGTGGGCTTCGGCCTGGACGCCCTGGGCATGCTCGGGGTCAAGCTCGACTCCAGCCCCGACCGCACCGGCACCGGCCTGCTGCCGACCCACGATGACGGGCGCGCGGCCAACGAGTACTCCAAGCTCGGCCTGACCGGCAAGGTGAAGATTTCCGCCACCGAACTGAAAATCGGCAGCCTGATTCCGGAACTGCCGATCCTCAAGCCCAACGACGGGCGCATCCTGCCGCAGACCTTCGAGGGCGGCTTGCTGACCTCCAGGGAGATCAAGAACCTGACCTTCACCGGTGGTCGCCTGGACAAGGCCAAGGACCGCGATGACAGCAACTACGAGGATATCCGCCTCAACAACAAGAACAGCCGCTTCGCCGGCACCGTGGCCGGCAAGCACTTCAATTTCGGCGGCCTGGACTACAAGTTCACCGACAAGATCACCGGCAGCTACCACTTCGCCCAACTGGACGATGTCTACAACCAGCACTTTCTCGGCCTGGTAGCCTCCCAGCCCATGGGCCCGGGCACCTTCGGCACCGACCTGCGCCTGGCCATCAGCGACGACCAGGGCCAGGCCCGCGGCGGCAAGATCGACAACAAATCCCTCAACGGCCTGGTGAGCTACGCCCTCAACGGGCATAAACTCAGCGCCGGCTACCAGCACATGTCCGGCGACAGCGCTTTCCCCTACGTCGATGGCAGCGACCCATACCTGGTGAACTTCGTGCAGATCAACGACTTCGCCGGGGCCGAGGAGCGCTCCTGGCAAGCCCGTTACGACTTCGACTTCGCCAAGCTGGGAGTGCCCGGCCTGAGCTTCATGACCCGCTACCTCAGCGGCGACAACATTGCCCTGAAGAACGGCGACACCGGCAAAGAGTGGGAACGTAACACCGAGGTCAAATACGTAGTGCAAAGCGGCACCTTCAAGGACGTCGCCGTGCGCCTGCGCAACGCCACCTACCGTTCCAACTATTCGGCACGCGATGCGGATGAAGTACGCCTGCTGGTGAGCTACAGCGTAGCGCTGTGGTAAGCCCCCCCTATCACGCTCCTACGAAAAACGGGTCGGGGATGACCCGGACATACCTACAACAACTCCTGTGGAGACGCTCATGGACCTTTCACTGCGCAAACTCGCCCTCGCCGCCGGCTGCATGTTGTTCGCCGGCCAGTTGCTGGCAGCCTCCGCCGAGCCCAAGCGCCCGGAATGCATCGCCCCGGCCTCCCCTGGCGGCGGTTTCGACCTGACCTGCAAGCTGGCGCAAAGCGCCCTGGTCAACGAGAAACTCCTGTCCAAGCCGATGCGCGTGACCTACATGCCCGGCGGTGTCGGGGCCGTGGCCTACAACGCGGTGGTGGCCCAGCGTCCGGCCGATGCCGGGACCCTGGTGGCCTGGTCCAGTGGTTCGCTGCTGAACCTGGCCCAGGGCAAGTTCGGCCGCTTCGATGAAAGCGCGGTGCGCTGGCTGGCGGCGGTGGGCACCAGCTACGGCGCCATCGCGGTGAAAAGCGATTCGCCCTACAAGAACCTCGACGATCTGGTCCAGGCCCTGAAGAAAGACCCGAGCAAAGTGGTGATCGGCTCCGGTGGCACCGTCGGCAGCCAGGACTGGATGCAGACCGCGCTGATCGCCAAGGCCGCCGGGATCAACCCGCGGGACCTGCGCTATGTCGCCCTGGAAGGCGGCGGCGAGATCGCCACTGCCCTGCTGGGCGGGCATATCCAGGTTGGCAGTACCGACATCTCCGACTCCATGCCGCATATCCTGGCCGGCGACATGCGCCTGCTGGCGGTGTTCTCCGAGCAGCGCCTGGACGAGCCTGAAATGAAAGACATCCCCACCGCCAAGGAGCAGGGCTACGACATCGTCTGGCCGGTGGTACGCGGCTTCTACCTCGGGCCTAAGGTCAGCGATGCGGAGTACGCCTGGTGGAAAGAGGCCTTCGACAAGCTGCTGGCCTCCGAAGAGTTCGCCAAGCTGCGCGACCAGCGCGAGCTGTTCCCCTTCGCCATGACCGGCCCCGAACTGGATACCTACGTGAAGAAGCAGGTAGCCGACTACAAGACCCTGGCCAAAGAGTTCGGCCTGATCCAGTGACCGTCCCTTTCTGACGGCCCGGCCCTCGCGCATCGGGGGCCGGGCCCGGGAGTTAGCCATGCTCGTTCAACGTCTCTTCGCCGCGGTGTTGCTGCTGGCCTGTGCCGGCCTGGCACTGATGGCCTGGCCCTACCAGGCGGCCTTTTCCTACGAACCGGTGGGCCCGCGGGCCTTCCCCCTGCTGATGCTCGGGCTGATGGGCCTGGCCCTGCTGTACATGCTGTTTCGCCCGGCACCGATCAAGCACAGCGAAGAAGAACCGCCCCTGGACCGGCAGACCCTGACCAAGATCGCCCTCTGCGTGGCCTTGCTGCTGGTCTTCGCCGGGGCCTTCGAGCCCTTGGGCTTCATCGTCGCCAGCATTCTCATCGGCGTGCCCATGGCCCGCCTGTACGGCGGCCGCTGGCTGCCCAGCCTGGTGATCATCTGCCTGCTCAGTGTCGGCCTCTACTGGTTGTTCGACCGAGTCATGGACGTCCCCCTGCCCCTCGGCCTGCTCGACGTTCTGGAGAATTGATATGGATACCCTCAGCTATCTGGGCCAGGGCTTCGGCGTTGCACTGACCCCCTACAACCTGGTCACCGCCCTGTCCGGCACCCTGATCGGCACCGTGGTCGGGCTGCTGCCGGGCCTTGGCCCGATCAACGGCGTGGCGCTGCTGATCCCCATCGCCTTCGCCCTGGGCCTGCCGCCGGAATCGGCGCTGATCCTCTTGGCGGCGGTGTACCTGGGCTGCGAATACGGCGGCCGGATCAGCTCGATCCTGCTGAACATTCCCGGCGAAGCCTCCACCGTGATGACCACCCTCGACGGTTACCCCATGGCACGCAAGGGCCTGGCGGGCGTAGCCCTGTCGTTGTCGGCCTGGAGCTCGTTCATCGGTGCCTTCATCGCCACCTGCGGCATGGTGCTGTTCGCCCCGCTGCTGGCCAAGTGGGCGATCGCCTTCGGCCCGGCGGAGTACTTCGTGCTGATGGTGTTCGCCATCGTCTGCCTGGGCGGCATGGCCGGCGACCGACCGTTGAAGACCTTCATTGCCGCGCTGATCGGGCTGTTCCTGTCGGCCGTGGGCATCGACGCCAACAGCGGCGTGTACCGCTTCACCGGGGACAACATCCACCTCACCGACGGCATCCAGTTCGTGGTGCTGGTGCTGGGCCTGTTCTCCATCAGCGAGATTCTCCTGCTGCTGGAAAAGACCCATCGCGGCCAGGAAGCGGTGAAGGCCACCGGGCGCATGATGTTCAACTTCAAGGAAGCGGCCTCGGTGTTCGTGGTGAACATCCGCTGCGGCCTGCTGGGCTTCATCATGGGCGTGCTGCCCGGAGCCGGCGCGACCCTGGCCAGCGCCGTGGCCTACATGACCGAGAAACGCATCGCCGGTGCCAGCGGCACCTTTGGCCAGGGCGACAAGCGCGGCCTGGCAGCCCCGGAAACCGCCATCGGCGCCTCGGCCTGTGGCGCCCTGGTACCAATGCTGACCCTCGGCGTGCCCGGTTCCGGCACCACCGCGGTGATGATCGGCGCCCTGTCGCTGTACAACATCACCCCCGGCCCGCTGCTGTTCCAGCAACAGCCGGATATCGTCTGGGGCCTGATCGCCTCGCTGTTCATCGCCAACATCATGCTGGTGATCCTCAACATTCCGATGATCCGCATCTTCACCCGCATCCTTGCGGTGCCGAACTGGGCCCTGGTGCCGGTGATCGCCATCATTACCGGGATCGGCGTCTATGCGGTACACGCCACCACCTTCGACCTGTTCCTGATGGTGGGCATCGGCATCTTCGGCTACATCCTGCGCAAGCTGGACTTCCCGCTGTCGCCAGTGCTGCTGGGCTTCATCCTCGGTGGCCTGATGGAGCAGAACCTGCGCCGGGCGCTGTCGATTTCCAACGGCGCCATGGAGATCCTCTGGTCGAGCCCGATCACCGTCGGGGTCTGGGTGCTGACCGTGATCATGCTGCTGATGCCGCTGCTGCGTATCTGGCGCAAGCGCGCGGCCCAGCAACGTGCCGTGGCCGATGTCTGAATCCACTTGGAAACAGTGGTGGGGCACGCCCCTGGTGGGCCTGGTTGGCGGCTACCTCGCCAGCCAGATCGGCTGGCCGCTGCCGTGGATGGTCGGCTCGTTGCTGGCGATCATCCTGGTGCGCTGCCTGACGCCCTGGCAACTGGCGGAAATCCCCGGCGGGCGCAAATGCGGGCAATGGGTGGTAGGCATCGGCATCGGCCTGCACTTCACTCCGCAGGTGATGGAGCAGGTGCTGAGCCATTTCGGCCTGATCTTCTTCGGTGCCCTGGTCACCAGCCTGTCCAGCGTGGTCGGGGTCTGGCTCTTGCGGCGCACCGGCGAGGACCGGGCCACCGCGTTCTTCTCCAGCATGCCCGGCGGCTCCGGGGAGATGGTCAACCTCGGCGCGCGCAACGGCGCGGTGCTCAGCCGGGTAGCGGCCGGGCAGAGCCTGCGGGTACTGACGGTGGTGCTCTGTGTGCCGGCGGCGTTCAAGTACCTGCTGGGGGAAGGCACGCCCGCCCTGCATGCCGCTACGGTGGACTGGCGCTGGCTGGCCCTGCTGTTTCCGGCCGGTGCCCTGCTGGCCTGGCTCTGGCAGCGCCTGCGCCAGCCCAACCCCTGGCTGTTCGGCCCCCTGCTGCTCAGCGCGACACTGAGCATCGCCTGGGACCTGCACATCGGCCTGCCCGACGGCGCCAGCCAGATGGGCCAGTGGCTGATTGGCAGCGGCCTGGGCTGCCACTTCAACCGCCAGTTCTTTCGCCGGGCCCCTTCGTTCATGGGCCGCACCCTGATCGGCACCGCCCTGACCATGCTGATCGCCGGCCTCGCAGCCCTGGGCCTGAGCGCCCTGACCCGCCTGGACCTGCGCTCGCTGACCCTGGGCATGATGCCCGGCGGCATTGCGGAAATGAGCCTGACGGCCGAGGTCCTGCAACTGTCGGTGCCATTGGTAACGGCGATGCAGGTCATGAGGTTGCTGTTCGTGCTGTTTCTCGCCGAGCCCCTGTTCCGCCACTGGAACAAAGGCCCCCTGTAGCCGCAGGCTGCGACAAGGTCCGCAGGACCTTCGGTGGCCGAACCACCGCCGCGTCCCCACGGGCCGTTCGCAGCCTGCGGCAGCGGCTACAGATATGCCTTGGTTCAAGTCGCGAGCGGGGTGGCCGCCAAGCAGCCTCCCCATCGAGCACTGGTTACAACGGCGGCAGGCGCCACTCGATCGGCGTCTCGCCGTTCTGCTCGAGGTATTTGTTGGTGCGGCTGAAGTGCCCGCAACCAAGAAAGCCGCGATAGGCCGACAAGGGCGAAGGGTGCACCGAGGTCAGCACCAGGTGCTTGGTGGCGTCGATCAGCTTCTGCTTGCTCTGGGCATGGGCGCCCCACAGCAGGAACACCAGGTGCGGCTGATGCTCGCTGACCACTTCGATGATCCGGTCGGTGAAGAACTGCCAGCCCTTGCCCGCATGGGAAGCGGCGTTCGCCCGCTCCACGGTCATGGTGGTGTTGAGCATCAGCACACCCTGGTCGGCCCAGCTCTGCAGGTAGCCATGGTTGGGGATGTCGATGTTCAGGTCGCGCTTGAGCTCTTTATAGATATTCACCAGCGACGGTGGCGCGGGCACCCCGGGCTGCACCGAGAAGCACAACCCATGGGCCTGACCCGGCCCGTGGTAGGGGTCCTGGCCGAGGATCACCACCTTGACCTTGTCCAGCGGCGTGGAGTTCAAGGCGTTGAAGATCATCGGTCCCGGCGGGTAGATTTCCTTGCCGGCGGCATGTTCCTGGCGCAGGAACTCCCGCAGTTCGCTCATGTAGGGCTGGTCGAATTCGGCACGCAGGGCCTCCTTCCAGCTCGGTTCGAGTTTGATACGATCGTCAGCAGTCATGGCCATGCCCGTGAAAAAACAATGGCCGCACCCTAGGAAAGCCCACTTCGCTTGTCAATTGATCTGACACAGAACCGGCACTTTCCCTTACAGCGATCATACTGACCGCTTAAATTTCCCATCGAGGTCACGATGAACCTGCACGTCGAAGAACTCACCGGCACCGATGGTGCACGCATCGCCATTGCCACCCTGGACGCGGAAAAATCCCTGAACGCCCTGTCCCTGCCCATGATCCAGCAGTTGAGCGAACACCTCGACACCTGGGCCAAGCACCCGCAGGTAGTGTGCGTGCTGTTGCGGGGCAACGGCGCCAAGGCTTTCTGCGCCGGCGGCGAAGTGCGCAGCCTGGCCCAGGCCTGCCTGGCCCATCCCGGCGAAGTGCCGCCGCTGGCCGGGCACTTCTTCGCCGCGGAATACCGCCTCGACTATCGCTTGCACACCTACCCCAAACCACTGATCTGCTGGGGCCACGGTTATGTCCTCGGTGGCGGCATGGGGCTGCTGCAAGGTGCTGGCATTCGTATCGTCACCCCCAGCAGCCGCCTGGCGATGCCGGAAATCAGCATTGGCCTGTACCCGGACGTGGGCGCCAGTTGGTTCCTGTCGCGCATGCCCGGCAAGCTCGGGCTGTTCCTGGGCCTTACCGGCGCCCATATGAACGGCCGCGACGCTCTGGACCTGAACCTTGCCGACCGTTTCCTGCTCGATGAGCAACAGGAAGCGCTGATCGAGGGCCTGCTGCAACTGAACTGGCAGGAACAGACCCCAAGGCAGCTCAACAGCCTGCTCAAGGCCCTGCAACAGGAAGCCCTGGAGCAGATGCCCGACGCTCAATGGCTGCCGCGCCGGCAACAGATCGACAGCTGGCTGGATGTCAGTGACGTGGGCTGTGCCTGGCGGGCGATCAGCCAATTGCACAACCACAGCGATGCCCTCTACAGCCGTGCGGCCAAGACCCTTGTCGAAGGCTGCCCGCTGACTGCACACCTTGTGTGGGAACAGATCCGCCGCGCCCGCTACCTGTCCCTGGCCGAGGTGTTCCAGATGGAGTACACCCTGAGCCTGAACTGCTGCCGGCATCCGGAATTTGCCGAAGGCGTGCGCGCGCGGCTGATCGACAAGGATCATCAGCCGCACTGGCACTGGGCGGATATCAACAGCGTGCCCGAGGCCGTGGTGGAGGCGCATTTCCACAAGGCCTGGGAAGGTCGCCATCCCCTGGCGGACCTGACGGATTACTAGATCGTCACAGGCTGCGCACTGCCCGAAGGGACCCGGCGACAGCGGATTCGCCGAAGGTCCTGCGGACCTGGTCGCAGCCTGCGGCAGCGGCTACGGGGTTCAGCTCAGTACCGGCTCAATGACCGCGGCCACCGTGGCCATGGTCGCCGCGCCCGCCATTGTCACGCCCGCCGTGGCCGCCCCAGTCCTGGTTGCTCCAGTTGTTCGGCCGGCCATGCCCACCCCAACCCTGGTTCGGATAAGGCCGGTATACCGCGCGCGGTGGCTGGTAGTAACGCGGGGCCGATTGGTAATAGCGCGGCGCGGGCTGGTAGTAGCGCGGTGGGTAGTAACTGCGCCCCGTGGAATAGTAGGAAGACCCGCCACCGTAGTAATAGGCCGGCGCGGGAGCGCTGTAGACCTCCGAGCTGTAGTAGCCGGAGCCTCCACCGTAATAAGGGGCACACGCAGCAAGGCTCGAACCCAGTAAGGCAATCAGTAGAAGTCGACGATACATGGCGGCCTCCTGGACCGCGAAGAAGCCTCGCCAGCGACGCTGGCAGGCGGCAATCAGCAACAGGCTGACTGACGCAATATCTGACCGCGAAAAGCGCTTGTGGTGCGATTTGCGCAACACTTTGAAACAAGTGCTGCTGACGTCCTTTCCCGCGGTTTTCCACGCCCACGAAAAAGCGCTGCCTCAGACAAAGGCAGCGCTGTGGGCAACGACTCTCGGCCCTTGGCCTCTTGTCATCCGAGGCGGTGGCCTGTTGTACGGGCCTTGGTGCCGGCTAGTGGTGCCAGCGTCGGTAGCCGCCGTAGTAGTGCGGCCCGTAGCCCCCGTGATAGTAGGGCCGGTAATAGTAGTGAGGCCTGTAGCCGCCTCCATAGTAGGGGTAGCCACCGTAGTAATAGGGGCCTGGAACTGCATACACGTCAGTGCGGTAGTACCCCGGCTCGACGTAATAGGGCACACAGGCGGACAGACTCAAACCAAGCACAACACCGAGCAAGATTCGACGGAACATGGCGGCCTCCCGGACCGCGTGCAAGCCGTACCAGCGACGCTGGACGACGCCAATCGAAACGGCATGACTGGCATTGCATAGGACCGCAAAACGCCTTTGCGGTGCGCCGCGTAGCAGCGCCCCGATGACTTCACCGACCAGTGGCAGGGCCCGCTTGGCGGCCCTGCAGGCCCCAACTGCGACGAGCCCCCCGCTGGCCTTCCAGCGCCTGGCAAACGTATCGAAGTCGAGACAATTCAGGCGCGTGATGAACGAGTTATTTGCGCGCCGTGCCACTAGAATGCGTCATCGGGCCACTATCACGGAATCACCATGCCGCGCCGCTCTCCCCTGTATTCCCAGCGCTCGCTGGTTCTGGTCCTGATCGCCCTGCTGGGCAGCGGTTTTCTCGCCACCTCGCTGCTCAGCTACTACGCCTCGCGGGATTCGATCCGCGACAGCATCGTCAATACCGAACTGCCCCTGACCTCCGATACCGTGTACTCGGAAATCCAGAAGGACCTGGTGCGGCCGGTGCTGATCTCCTCGATGATGGCCCGCGATACCTTCATGCGCGACTGGGTGGTGGCCGGCGAGCGCGACCCGAGCCAGATGACCCGCTACCTCAACGAGGTCATGACCCATTACGACGCCTACACCGCGTTCTTCGTCTCCAACACCAGCCTCACCTACTACCAGGCCAAGGGCGTGCTGAAGAAGGTCAAGGCCGATGAGCTCCGGGACGCCTGGTACTTTCGCGTACGCGACATGAGCACGCCCTACGAGATCAACGTCGACCCGGACCTGGCCAACCAGGACAAGCTGACCTTCTTCATCAACTACAAGGTCTACGACTACCAGGACCGCTTCATCGGCGCCGCCGGGGTCGGCCTGACCGTGGATGCGGTGATCAAGCTGATCGACAAGTACCAGCAGCGTTACCAGCGCAGCGTGTACTTCGTCGACGCCTTCGGCCGCATCGTCCTCACCGGTGCCGACGGTGGCCCCCAGGGCGCCCGCAGCGGCCAGTCGCTGCATGAACTGGGCAGCCTCAAGGAGCTGCTGAGCCAATTGCCCAAGCCCCACAGCGGCAGCTATGAATACAATTCCCAGGGCCAGGGGCACTTTCTCAATGTGCGCTTCATTCCCGAGCTGAACTGGTACCTGTTCGTCGACAAACGCGAAGACGGCGCCCTCAACAGCATCCGCCAGTCGCTGTACCTGAACCTGCTGATCTGCCTGGTGATCACCGCCATCGTGCTGGTCCTGCTCAGCGCCGTGGTGCGCCGCTATCAGCGCAAGATCGAAGCCCAGGCCACCCTCGATAGCCTTACCCGTCTGCCCAACCGCCGCGGGTTCGACCTGCTGGCGGCCCAGGCCCTGCAAGAGGCCTGGCGCGACCTGACGCCGCTGTGCGCCGTGCTGCTGGACCTGGACCACTTCAAGCGCCTCAACGACACCTACGGCCACCTGGCCGGGGACCAGGTGCTCAGTGGCTTCGCCCGGGACCTGCAGGGCTGCCTGCGCCAGTCCGACATCGTCTGCCGCTGGGGCGGCGAAGAATTCATCGTCCTGCTCAAGGACACCGACAGCAGCGTGGCCCTGGGCATCGCCGAGAAGATCCGCCTGCTCACCGAACAGCAGCGCTATCACTATGAAGGGCAACCGCTGCAACTGACCGTCAGCATCGGCTTGACCAGCCTGCAAGCCCAGGACACCCTGCACAGCCTGCTGTCCCGTGCCGACCACGCGATGTACCGTGCCAAGCACACCGGACGCAATCGAACCTGCGTGGAAATGCCTCACTCCAGCCATGAATGAACCTGAACTCTGCCCCGCCTGCGGTGCCCGCAACGACTGCACCCTGGCTGACCCGCGCCGCGCCGGCCAGGCCTGCTGGTGCTACAGCGTGGACATCGACCCGGCGATCATCGAAGCCCTGGCGCCGGAGCTGCGCAACCAGGCCTGCCTGTGCCCGCGCTGTGCCGGGGTCGACGCGCAGCTGCGCGCCGCCACCCTGCCCCGTCCCTGAGCCCCTCCAGCCGATAGCCACCGATCACCATGCGCATTGACCGTTTTCTCAGCAACCTGCCCCGTTTCAACCGCCAGCAAGTGCGCGTGCTGCTGGTGCAACGACGCATTCGCATCGATGGGCAGCCGGTCAGCGACCCCAAGGCCGAGGTCCGCGAGTTCAGCCGGGTGGAGCTGGACGACGAAGTGCTGCAGGCCGGCAAGCCGGCGCGCTACTTCATGCTGCACAAGCCCATGGGCTGCGTCAGCGCCACCCGCGACCCCGAGCACAAGACCGTGCTCGAACTGATCCATGAGCCGGACCCGCAGGATCTGCATATCGCCGGGCGCCTGGACTACAACACCACCGGGCTGATGCTGATCACCAACGATGGCAACTGGTCGCGGCGCCTGACCCAGCCCCAGACCAAACTGCCCAAGCTCTATTACGTGGAAACCGAGCAGGAGATCGGCCCCGAGTACGTCGAGACTTTCGCCCATGGCCTGTACTTCGCCTTCGAGGACCTGACCACCCTGCCCGCTCAACTGCAGATCCTCGGCCCCCGCAGCGCCCGGCTGAGCATCGTCGAAGGGCGCTATCACCAGGTCAAGCGCATGTTCGGCCACTTCAACAACAAGGTGCTGCGCCTGCACCGCGAACGCATGGGCCCGCTGCTGCTGGACGAACGCCTGGCCCCCGGTGAATACCGTGCTCTGAGCGACGCCGAAATACGCCTGATCTGAGCGTTGCGCCGCGCCACACGACCGCCGGGCAGAAGCTGTCGAACAATTTGCCCAATGACCTTGCAGGTTCCCGGTTGCCCTGCTTGAATCTGTCCGTCGGCCGAATTGTGACCGATGAGTCACAATCACACATCTAAGAAACCCTTTGCCGGCCTGAGCCCTGCCTGCTCTGCCTTCCCCCCGGCAAATCGCCCGCCTATAACAACACCCGTCGACCTGCCTTACCGGATCGACATGGGCTCCGATTCCAGGCGTATGCCTACCTGTCACATTGCCCGTGCACACTCACGTTGCGCGCATACCCGCTTGCCAGGAGTCTTATGACATGAGGCCAGAAATCGCTGTGCTGGATATACAGGGTCAGTATCGGGTTTACACGGAGTTCTATCGCGCAGATGCCGCAGACAAGACCATCATTCTGGTCAACGGCTCACTGGCCACCACTGCGTCCTTTGCCCAGACCGTGAAGAACCTCCACCCGCAGTTCAATGTGGTGCTCTACGACCAGCCCTACGCGGGTCGCTCCAAGGCCCACAACAGGCACGAACGGATGCTCACCAAGGAAGTAGAGGGGCAGATCCTGCTGGAGTTGATCGAGCACTTCGCCGCCGAACATGTGCTGTCGTTTTCCTGGGGCGGCGCCGCCGCCCTGCAAGCGCTCTCCCAGCGCCCGCGACGCATCGAGAAGGCGGTGATCAGCTCGTTCTCGCCGGTGATCAACGAGCCGATGCGCGACTACCTGGAACGCGGTGTCGACTACCTCGGCAGCCGCGATGGCCATCGCGTCGGCGACCTGGTCAACAACACCATCGGCAAGCACCTGCCGTCGCTGTTCAAGCGTTTCAATTATCGCCACGTCAGCAGCCTGGCGGAACATGAGTACGGGCAGATGCACTTCCACATCAGCCATGTGCTCCATGGTGATCGCCAGTGCTACCTCAGGGCCGCACGCAACATCCAGGTCCCGGTGCTGTTCATCAACGGCGAATGGGACGAATACACCTCGGCCAACGATGCCCGGCTGTTCGCCAACCATGTGCAGCAGTCGAGCTTCAGTACCATCCAGGCCACCGGGCACTTTCTCGACATGGAGCACAAGGCCGCCTGCCGCGACACCCGCCAGGCCCTGATGGGGTTCCTCAAACCGGGCCAGTACGACAACCGTTCGCGTGCCCCGCATGTCCAGGAGCAGCATGTACGAGCCCTCTGAAAAGCCCTCCTCGCAGGCCGCCTGCACACCGTGACAACCCCGGTTTTCACGGTATGGGGCGGGCTTGCGATGAAGGTCAGCGGCGCGCAAGCGCAAGTCAGCTAAAGAAAAACTTCAAATCCACGGCCACATCTGGTACAAAGTCAGCCGTTCGAGCGGGTGTCGTATAATGGCATTACTCCAGCTTCCCAAGCTGATAACGAGGGTTCGATTCCCTTCACCCGCTCCACTTCCCCAATCTGCGTGCCCACGCAGAAGCTCCAAGCAGTTTCCCAGTCGTTGAACCGCAACGATCTCTCCCTCCAGACCTGACCATTCAAGCCCAAGCCTTGTGCCTACCCGGGCCGATCGGTGCTGGCCAGAAAAGCTGCATAGCCATCGGCAACCACGGACGTGGCGCCAGTCTCATGGGACCAGAGCACCACCACCGGCTCACCGGCCTCCCCCAGTACGGCGTAATCGAAGCAGTAGTAGTCGCCCGTGCCGAACTGGGCGAACGGCAGCAGGTTGGAGAAACCCGCCGGGTCAGCGCAGACGTTGTCCTGCCAGGCCCGCCAGCCGCCTTCGAAATGGCGGACTATCGACTCCCAGGTCTTGCGCGGATCCCGGGCATCGAAGACCGGAAACACCTCCAGCGCCCCCAGTGCCTTGCCGTTGTGCTCCAGCAACCAGCGCGCGAACGAGCAGGGCAATGTACGCCCCAATGCCATCTCTGCCGCGCGGATCGCCTCGATCGTCGTGCCTGTCACTCTCGCTTTGCCCATGATGCCTCTCTTGGGGTACGAATTCGGGGCCGGGGACACTCGGTGTTCCCGGCCGGCGATTGTGCCGATGAAGATCCTGGCGTGCAAAGCATCCGGCGATGGCCCGGCCCGCAAAACTGGCTAAGATATCCGACCTGTTTTGCTGCACCGCCTGCCCGGCCATCGACGATACCTGCGTCGCGCCCTGCGAGGGAGAAGCCCCTCAGCTGTTTCAACTGCATGACATTCCCTGCCCACCAGGGCTGCACACGAACCTGATAGAGCCTCCCGACATGACTCAGAACATCTACGACGACCCGATTTTTTTCCAGGCCTACAGCCAGATGGGCCGCTCCCTCGGCGGCCTCGACGCCGCGCCGGAATGGCCGGCCCTGCAAGCCCTGCTGCCACCGATGAACGGCCTGCGGGTGCTGGACCTGGGCTGCGGCTATGGCTGGTTCAGCCGCTGGGCCAGCGAGCACGGTGCCCGCCAAGTAGTCGGCCTGGACGTTTCGCAGAAGATGCTGGCCACCGCCCGCGCCACCACCTCGGCACCCAATGTGCAGTATCAGCAAGAGGACCTGGAGCAACTGCGCCTGCCCGCCTGCAGCTTCGACCTGGCCTATAGCTCACTGGCCCTGCACTACATAAAGGATTTGCCCGGCCTGTTCGCCCAGGTCTATGCGGCCCTGGTACCGGGGGCGCGCCTGGTGTTCTCCATCGAGCACCCGATCTTCATGGCACCGCGCAACCCGGGCTGGCAGGTGGACGCGCAGGGCCGCCAGTCCTGGCCGGTGGACAGCTACCAGCAGGAAGGCGAGCGGGTGACCCACTGGCTGGCCGAAGGGGTGATCAAGCAGCACCGTACCCTGGGCACGCTGCTCAACACGCTGATCGATACCGGCTTCAACCTGCGCCATGTGCAGGAGTGGGGCCCCACGGCGCAGCAGATCGAGGACCTTCCGGCGCTGGCAGAGGAGCGGGTGCGGCCGATGCTGTTGCTGGTGGCAGCGCAGCGGTGAGGAGGTGCGGCGCCCTCAAGGTTTTTTAACGCCCCTTCGGGCCGCTCGCAGCCTGCGACAGCGGCTACAGAAGCCGCAGTCAGTAGCCTTGCTGTAGTGGAAAGCGCTGGGCCGCGCTGCGGGCCAGGAATTTTTCCTGGACCATGGGCCGGGCCAGGAAATAACCCTGGGCCTCATCGCAGCCGAAGGTGCGCAGCATCTGCAGGCACTTGAAGCTTTCAATGCCCTCGGCCACGGTGCGGTAGCCCAGTTCCCGGGCCAGGGCGATGACCGAGCGGGTGATCTTCTGGTGCTGGGCACTGCTCTCAAGGTCGGTGACCATGGATTTGTCGAGCTTCACCACATTGGCCGGAATCTGATGCAGATAGGCGAAGTTACTGTAGCCGGTACCGAAATCGTCGATGGCCACATCCATGCCCAGGGCGCGGATCTTGCTCAACTGGTCCAGCACCCGCGGGTTGGAACGCAACCAGGCACCCTCGGTGATTTCCACTTCCAGGCGATGGGGTTCGATGCCGTGGCGGCGACAGGCCGCCTTGAGCACATCAGCGATGTCCTGGTCCTCGAAATCCTGGGGCGAGAGGTTGATCGACAGGCGCTGCACTTCACCGTCGCTCCAGGCCTGCAGCTTGCCGAGCACCGCATTGATCACCCAGTGGGTTACCCGGTGGATCAACGCATTGCGCTCCATCACCGGAATGAACTCCGCCGGTGAAATCGGCCCCAGCCAGGGGTGATCCCAGCGGATCAGCGCCTCGGCGCTGACCTGGGCGCCGTCGGGCAGGGCGAAACGCGGCTGGAACATCAGGTAGATCTGCCCACTGTCCAGGGCTTCGCTGATATCCGAGGCCAGGTTGAAGGCTCGCCGGTAGGCCTGGTCCCGCACCACGTCGTAAGGCGCCCAGGTGCTGCGGTTGAGGGTCGCCAGTTCCAGGGCGAACATGGCCTTGCGCAACACGTCGGGCACGGCGTCGCGGTCCGTGGAGAACTCCACCGTGCCCGCGCACACCCCGGGAATCATCGGCAGTTCCAGCCCTGGCGGCTGACGCCGCAGGCGCCGCACCAGGCCTTCCAGGAAGCGCTCGATCCCGGGAGCCGCCGGCAGCAGGAAGCCGAAGCGCTTGACCGATACGTGATACACCCGCACATGGCGCCCCAGGTAGGCGAGCAGTTGCTGGGCCAGGAAACGCACGATGGTCTCGAACGGTGCCAGGCCCATGGCCAGGGTCAGCTCGTGGGCCACGGTCATGTCCACCGCGTCCACCAGCACCAGCACGCGCCGTTCTCCCGGGTTCTCATCCGCCAGGTCGTACAGGTCGCTCTGAAATTGCTCACGGTTGGGCAGCCTGCTCACCGGGTCGCGCCGGGTCAGGCGCTGACGCTGCTCCACCTGCTCCATCACCAGGGATGCCAGGTCGCGCAGTTGCTGACGCTCGGCAGCGTTCAGGCGCTGGGGCTGGCGATCGATGACGCACAGGCTGCCGATCGCATGCCCGGTGGAGGTAATCAGCGGCGCGCCGGCATAAAAACCGATGCCCGGGTCTTGGGTCACCAGTGGGTTGGCGTGGAAACGCACATCCTGGCGGGCGTTTTCCACCTCGAATACATCACCGGACTTGATGGTATAGGCGCAGAACGATTGCTCGATGGGGGTCTGCTCGGGCGCAAAGCCCACCCGCGACTTGAACCACTGCCGATCACGGTCCACCAGGGTGATCAGGGCCGTGGGCACCTTGAAGTACTCTGCGGCCAGCCGGCAGATGCGGTCAAAACGCTCGCACCGGGCCGTATCCAGCAGTTCCAGGGCATACAGGGCAGCCAGGCGCTGCTCCTCGGCCAGCGCCTTATCGGGCATATTGCGCCTCGGGCAGGATCAACACACTCATCACCAATCTATCTCACCAACGCAGGGATGGAACGACACCCGGAAACCGGGTCGGGCCTTGAAGTAGTGGCACTACGACATCCATCGACAGCATGACGCAGTGACTAGTGCTTGCCAATTCCATCCGTCGGACGAACGGTCGACGGCAAGCCCCCCAACCCTGCGTTGAAACACTTGTCCTAGAGCATTGCCGACTGAAAGCCGGAACAACCCTCTGGTAGCCTGCGACGCTATACCGCTGTGCTGCCCAGGGAGCCGGGACAGGCTTCACGCCCTGCCCTGAACCTGGCGACGGACGGCGAAAATCCCCATCGGCCGCGACCTCTCACTTCGGACCAACCGCCCATGCCAAGGCTTTCCCCGTTGCCCCGCTGCCTGTACCTGTCGACTGCCCTGGCTGTGCTGCTGCCAATCCTGGCCCACGCCGCACAACCTCAAGCGCCCAGTGCCGCCGACATCGCATGGCTGCGGCGTGACGGCTTCGACCTGGACGCGGCGCAACTCCAGCGCCTGCGCACCCTGGGGCGCAATGAGCTGCTGAGGGCGCAACTGGACGATCGCCTGCACGATCCGTTGCCACCGGCCATCGACACCCTGCTGCGCAGTTATCCGGCCCTGAACGATTCGCCCCGCTCCCTGCTGGAGGAGTTCCGGCAGCGCCAGGAACAGATCAAGGCAATGCCCGAGGGCGAAGCGCGCAACCAGGCGCAAAAAGACCTGCGCCAGTACGCCGCCCAACTGGCTGAACAGACCCAGTCCAGTGTGCTGTTGCAAGCTGTCTACGGCCCCAACCAGCTCAAGGAACAACTGGTGCTGTTCTGGCTCAACCATTTCAGCGTGTTCCAGGGCAAGGGCAGGGTGCGGCTGCTGACCGCCGACTACCTTGAAAACACCCTCCGCCCCCACGCCCTGGGCAAGTTCAAGGACCTGCTGCTGGCCACCCTGCAAAGCCCGGCCATGCTCGAATACCTGGACAACAGCAGCAACGCCAGGGGCAAGGTCAACGAGAACTACGCCCGTGAACTGATGGAACTGCACAGCCTGGGCGTCGACGCCGGCTACAGCCAGGAAGACGTGCAACAGCTGGCGCTGATCCTCACCGGAGCCGGGCTGGCGCCCCTGGACGGTCGCGAGCAGCACTTTCCCCGCAACCTGCAGCCCCTGGTGGTGCAACAGGGCCTGTTCCAGTTCAACCCCACACGTCACGACTTCAGCGACAAGCACCTGCTGGGCCATACCATCAAGGGCAGCGGGTATGACGAGATCACCCAGGCCGTGGACCTCATCACCCGGCAACCGGCCTGCGCGCGGTTCATCTCGCGCAAGCTGGCCCAGTACTTCGTCGCGGACGAGCCGCCGCCGGCGCTGGTGGCGCGCATGGCCAAGAGCTTCAGTGACAGCGATGGCGACATCGCCCAGGTCATGGCCACCCTGATGCAATCGCCGGAGCTGCTGCATGCGGCCGGCAGGAAATTCAAGGACCCGCAACAGTTCGTGGTCTCGGCGCTGCGCCTGACCTATGACGGCAAGCCCCTGGCCAACCCGCGACCACTGCTCAACTGGCTGAATCAGATGGGCCAGCCGCTGTTCGGGCGCATCACTCCCGACGGCTGGCCGCTGGTAGCCAGTGGCTGGTCGAGTTCCGGGCAGATGGCCAAGCGCTTTGAAATCGCCCGGGCCATGGGCTCGGGTAACAACCGGCTGTTCACCGCCGAGGGTAGCCAGGTCCCGGGGCCGGGGTTTCCCATGATCACCACGCCGATGTATTACCAGGCGATCGCCCCCTACCTCTCCAGCACCACCCGCAACGCCCTGGAGCAGGCCGTTTCCCCCCAGGAATGGAACACCTTCCTGCTGTCCTCGCCGGATTTCAACAATCGCTGAGAGCGCCCCACCTGACCAGGAGCCGTCATGAATCGTCGCCAATTGTTGATCGCAGCCGCCGCCCTGCCCAGCCTGACGTTTTGTGCCCGGCTATTCGCCGCACCGGCCTCGGCGCCGCGCACCCTGCTGGTGTTCCTGCGCGGCGGCTATGACTGCAACAACCTGCTGGTGCCCTACAGCAGCGACTTCTACTACGAGTCGCGCCCGACCCTGGCTATAGCCCGGCCCGATGGGCATAACCCGCAGAGCGCCATCGCCCTGGACAGCCACTGGGGCCTGAACCCGGTGCTGCGCGATTCGCTGTACCCGCTGTGGCAGCGCCAGGAACTCGCCTTCGTGCCCTTTGCCGGCACCGACGACCTGTCCCGCAGCCACTTCCAGACCCAGGACACTATCGAGGCCGGCCAGCCGAGCCAGCAGCACCGGCGCTACGACTCGGGGTTCCTCGCACGCCTGGCGCGGCAGGTGCCCGACAGCGCGCCTATCGCCTTTACCGACGCCCTGCCCCTGAGCTTCCAGGGCGGCCAGGAGATTCCCAACCTGTCCTTGCGCAGCGCCGGCAAGACGCCCTTCGATGAGCGCCAGGCAGCGATTCTGGCCTCCATGTACCAGCACACGCCCTATGCCGCCGCGGCCAGCGATGGACTGGCCCTGCGCCAGAAGGTCTCCCGGGAGCTGCAGCAAGAGATGCTCGCAGCCAATCGCGGGGCGGCCAATGCACAGAGCTTCGCCGCCCAGACCCGGCGCATGGCCGGCCTGATGCGCGAGCAGTATCGCCTGGGCTTCGTCGATGTCGGCGGCTGGGATACCCACGTCAACCAGGGCAGCACACAGGGCCAGTTGGCCAGCAACCTGGCCAACCTCGGGCAAGGGCTGGCGGCCTATGCCGAGGCCATGGGCGAGCACTGGAAGGACAGCCTGGTGGTCGTGGTCTCCGAATTCGGCCGGACCTTTCGCGAGAACGGCGCCCGGGGCACCGACCACGGCCATGGCACGGTGTACTGGGTGTTGGGCGGCAGCATTCGCGGCGGGCGCCTGGCCGGCGAGCAAGTGACGGTGAACGCGCAAAGCCTGCTGCAGAACCGCGACTACCCGGTGCTCAACAACTACCGGGATCTGCTCGGCGGCCTACTGGGCGCTACCTGGGGGCTTTCCAGCGCTCAGGTGCAGGCGGTGTTCCCCGGTTCCCGGCCCGCGACCCTGGGCCTGGTCTGATGCCATTGCTGAAACGCCCGGGTGCAGGCAAAAAAAGAGCGATCCCAGGGTCTGTACGAAAACTCGCCGAGCAAAGATCAGGCAAGGCAAAAACAGGCGAGGAAGCGGAGTTTAGGAACCTAAATGAGCATTCCGAGCCTGTTTTTAACGCAGTCTGATCGAAGCGCAGGTAGTTTTCGTACAGAGCCCACGATCGCTCTGCGGTTCGCAAACGGATGCACCGGGCCATTCGCCCCGGCAGACTCTTGGCAACCTGCCGTGAATCCGCTTGAAACCATTTGCCCCCTGTCACCGCCCGGCTCCTGCCCGGCGTGCCGATATTTTTACCAGTGCGCAACTGTCTGCTTGCTGAACCTGAAGCCAATCCCGCCATCGATGCTGTCCCCCCTCCTGCCCGAGCGCTTGCCAAGCCGGGGAAAAACCTGAAGCATTCGCAGCCCGCGCCCCTGGCGCCCCCCCACGGAAGGAGCCGTGCCTTGAAAACACTGCTGTTGCTGCTCTCCCTCATCCTGCTGATGGTGCTCAACCTCGGTTACTACACCGAGCTTGAAGAGGCTGAAACCCATACCCGCTGGTTTATCAAGACATCCCCGACCCTGCGCCTGGAATTCTTCAACATCCACGCCAATGACGGCGACTACCGGCGCGTGGAAAAGCTCACCGATGAACAGCGCCAGATGATCATCGACTATTGCAAATACCGCCTGGGCATCGACACCCAGGTCACCACCCAGGCCGATGTGGAGCGTTGCGCCAAGCTCTAGGGCCGCCCTGCCCCCCCTCTCTCCCAGCCTCCGACCAGGGCTACGACCGCGCTAAACAGCCCTGATGCGGCGCTCATTGGCCCCTGGGTACCGGAGCACCTGCGCCCGACACGGCTCCCAAAGTGCTATGGTGGCCGGCTGCCCTGCGTGCCAGGGCTCACTGGAGGAGCAATACGCTGAGCGCGTGGTCGCCACCTTGAGGAGGTCACTGAAGAGATATGTGTAACGCAAAAGATATCTATACCGCGGGTTGGGTCCTGGTGGTCATGGCCGGGCTGGTGTCCCTGGCGATCCAGGTCTACCTGGGCTATTTCAGGCTTGATGACATGGTCAAGCACCTGTCGCGCTGCCGGGTCATTGCCATCCGCATGCCGCTCCTAGGCAAGGACCCCCTTAGCCGTTTCTTCATGCTGCTGTGCATCGGCGCACTGTTCGCCATGCCCCACCTGTTCCTGCGCAACGGCGGCCTGAACGTGAAGGACTACAGGAAATTCCCCCTGGGCCTGAAGTGGCTGATCAATATGTTCCAGTTCGCGGCCCTGGTGGCCGTCATTGCCTTCCTGGTGCTGTGGTGGGTCAGCCGCCACCTCTGACGGCAGGCATGGACCATACGGGGCGCCGCCAACGGCGCCCCACGCTTGCCCCCCGCCTCAGCCAGCCGGCCGTTGCTGGCAAAAATCCTCACGGGTCATTGCAAAGAAGCGGCAGGGCAAGCCTTCGAAATCGGCATTGTGAGTGAAGCGAAAACCGACCTTGCGCGCCACCGCCAACGACGCCTCGTTGTCGACATGGGCATCGGCGACTATGCGCTGCACCGCCGGGTCGGCAAACGCATGCTCGACGATCCGCCGCGCGGCCTCGCTGGCAAAACCCCGCCCCCAGGCCCGCCGCACCAGGCGCCAGCCCATTTCCAGCTCGGGCCCCACAGCATCGAAGGGAATGAAGGAAACCCAGCCCAGCAACTCATCCGGCGCGTCCTTGGCGAAGATCGCCCAATACCCGCAGCGCGGGCCGAAATCCTGGGTCATGCGCCCCTGTAAAAAGTCCCTGTGCCACTGCCCGCCATCCCAGGTCCCGGGGATGAAGCGCGTGACTTCGGGATCCTGATCCATACCCAGGCACGCCTGGAAGTGCTCAAGGGTACGGGGGCGCAGCAACAGGCGGGCGGTTTCGAAATGCAGGTTCATCCGTGAGCTTCCTGAAAGGGGGCGCTCATGAAACCGCAACGCCGGAAAAAAAAGAACCCTCCGGTTCAGCAACAGGCCACGGCCCCTTGGTAGCGCTCCTGAAGAGGGGCCGGCTATCGCGCATACAACGACGCATACACTTTTCGACATGATTGTTCAGATAGTTCTGATTGAATGACATAAATTCGCATATGAGAATCACTTCCAAATAAAACGGAGGCTTTATCTGAAATGTCCAGTCCTGCCCGCCCACACCCATGGAAGTTGTGGTCCACATCCCTCGGTTTGATGGCCCTTAGCGAAGCCAGCCTAGGCGCCACCGAGCAATCCACCGAACGCCCATCCGACCCGGCATCCGTCACCCTCGGCACCACCCACGTCAAGGGCGAACACAAGCCGGGATACAAGCGCGAAACATCGGATTCGGTGAAGTTCACCGCACCGCTGCGCGAAACCCCGAAGTCGGTGACCATCATCACCGAATCCCTGATGCAGGAGCGTGCGGTGTCGACCCTGGCCGATGCCCTGCGCACCACGCCGGGAATCACCTTCGGCGCGGGCGAAGGCGGCACGCCGCTGGGCGACCGGCCCTTCATCCGTGGTTTCGAAGCCAGCACCGACATCATGATCGACGGCATTCGCGATGTCGGGCGCATGACCCACGAAGCCTTCAACGTCGAGCAGATCGAGATCGTCAAGGGCCCGGGCTCGGCCTACGCGGGGCGCGGTTCCACCGGCGGCACCATCAACCTGGTCAGCAAAGTGCCGCAGCAGGAAACCTTCGCCGCCGGCAGCCTGACCCTGGGCACCGATCAACTGCGCCGCACCACCGTCGACCTCAACCAGTACCTGCCCGAACAGAACATGGCGCTGCGCCTGAACGCCATGAAGCATGAAGCCGATACCCCCGGGCGCGACGATGTGGAAGTCACCCGCTGGGGCCTGGCGCCGAGCTTTTCCTTCGGCCTGAACACCGATACCCGCGGCACCCTCAGCTACTACCACATGCAGAGCGACGACATTCCCGACCAGGGTGTTCCGGTATCGGCCATCAGCGGCAAGCCGGTCAAGGTCGACCGGGACAATTTCTACGGCTTCAGCAAACGCGACTTCCGCAAGACCTCGGCCGACCTTTTCACCCTGCAACTGGAACACGACTTCAATGACCACCTGACCCTGCGCAACACCACACGCCAGGGGCGCAGCATGCAGGACTACATCATGAGCCGGCCGATTGCGACACCGGCCCAGGAGCGCAACAACCTCGCACAACGCACCGCTCGCCCACGTAACGTGGTCAATACCTCGCTGATCAACCAGACCGATATTTTCGGCAAGTTCGACACTGGCTCCATCGGCCACAGCTACAGCGCCGGCCTGGAATTCTCCCGGGAACGGATCGACGAGAAAAACCGCTATGGCAGCGCGGGCAGCGCCGACCTCGGTGACCTGAACAACCCCAACCCCAAGGATCCCTTCACCCCGGTGCCACGCGGCGATGGCCAGCATCGCGTTACCAAGCACAACAACCGCGCCCTGTACGTGATGGACACCCTGGCCCTGCATGAACAATGGGACCTGAACCTGGGGGCGCGCTTCGACAACTACCACGTGCGAGATGGTGTGCAGAGCAACCGCAGCAACCTCTGGACCTACCAGAGCGGCATCGTCTTCAAGCCGCTGCCGTACGGCAGCATCTACCTGTCCTACGGCACCTCGTTCAACCCATCAGGGGAAACCGCCGGGCAATCCGGGGGGGCCGACGGCGCCGCGGGCGGGCGGTTGAGCAACCTGGATCCGGAAAAGAGCCGCAGCATCGAGCTGGGCACCAAGTGGGACCTGCTGAACGAACGCCTGTCCCTGACCGCGGCCCTGTTCAAGACCGAGAAGACCAACGCCCGGACCTACGACCCGATCAGCAACGAGGTCACGCTGGACGGCGACGTCGAGGTGAAGGGGTTTGAAGTGGGAGCCACCGGCCATCTCACCGAGCAGTGGGAAGTGATGGCGGGCTACACCTACCTGGATGCCAAGACGGTCAAGTATGCGTCCGGAAAAAACACCAACTTCGATGGCAACCAGGCCAAGTTCATCGCCCCCAACAGCGGCTCGGTCTGGACCACCTACGCCCTCACCGACCGCTGGAAGGTCGGCGGCGGCGCCAACTATGTGGACAAGCGCTATACCAACGATGAAAACACCCGCAGCCTCGATTCCTACTGGCGCTACGACGCCATGCTCGCCTACCGGGTGAACAAGAACCTGGACCTGCAACTCAACGTGCTCAACCTCACCGACGAGACTTACTACGACGCCTCCCACGTGGGGATGTTCGCCACCGTCGCGCCGGGGCGCTCCGCCGAGCTGGCGGCCAACGTACGCTTCTGATGCCGTAAAGCCGGCTCCTGCACTCATCCGCAGGAACCGGCTGCCGGCGAACAGGCCTCAGAGCAACGCGCGAATATCCTCCAGCAGCCCTCGGGGAATCTGCACCCCGTGCTCCAGGCTGCGGGCCCGGGCCGCAAAACGCCGCTGTGACGGCAGCCGTGCGCCCTGTCGGGCAATCGCCGCGAACAACCCTTCCGCCCGTTCCAGCCCCTGCTCATAGCCCTCCCCCAAAAACACCCTGGGATCGAACGCCAGCACCAGTTCCCCATGGCAGGGCGTAGCCCCCACGCCTCCATCGAAGGCCATGGACTCGGCACTGGTCAGGTCGCCGATCAGGGCACCGGCCAGCAACTCGATCATCGCCGCCAGGGCCGAACCCTTGTGCCCGCCGAACGTCTGCATGGCGCCCTGCAACGCCGCCTTGGCATCAGTGGTGGGCTGGCCATCGGCGTCGATGGCCCAGTGCTCGGGAATCGGCTTGCCCTGGCGTGCATGCAGTTCGATATCCCCTCGGGCAATGGCACTGGTGGCGAAGTCAAAGACAAAAGGCTGGGCCCCCGGGCGCGGCCAGGCAAAGGCCAGGGGGTTGGTGCCGAACACCGGATGACGCCCGCCCGCCGGGGCCACCCAGCTATGGCTGGGGTTCATCGCCATCCCTACCAGGCCGTAGTCGGCAATCGCCTCGACCTCCGGCCACAGCGCGGAAAAGTGGAAGCAGCGCTTGATCACCATGGCGGCGATCCCCTGGCTGCGGGCCTTTTCCGCAAGGATCGGCAAACCGGTATGAAAACCCAGCAGGGAGTAGCCGTAATGGGCATCCACCTCCAGCACCCCGGGAGAAACATGCCGCAGGCTGGGTTCGGCCCGGGGGTCTATCCGGCCCTCGCGCACCGAACGTACGCAGCCCAGCAGACGATACACCCCATGGGAGTGGCACTCGTCACGCTGGCCCTGGGTGATGACCTCGGCGATCGCCCGGGCATGGGCGTCGGACAGGCCGTGACGAGTGAGGACCTGATAAGACAGGGCACAGACTTCATCCAGTGACAGGGTGATGTATTCAGACATGCAGGAACCTCTATGGCAGGTGGGGAACGCTCCTGTGGGAGAGTTTGCGGATAGGTAAGGCAAGAAGGATGAGCAGGCGCGCCTCGGGTCAGCCCGGGCCCTGGCCGTCGAGCAGCTGCGGCACCTGCAATGGATTGGCGCTGTGCAGTTCAGCCGGCAACAGCGACTCGGGCAGGTCCTGGTAGGACACCGGGCGCAGGAAGCGCTGGATCGCCAGGCTGCCCACGGAAGTGCTGCGGCTGTCGGAAGTGGCCGGGAACGGCCCGCCATGGACCATGGCATGGGCCACTTCGACACCGGTGCCGAAACCGTTGGCCAGCAGGCGCCCGGCCTTGCTCTCCAGCAGCGGCAGCAGCGCCCGCACCTGCGGCTGATCGCCCTCGCCCAGGTGAATGGCAATGGTCAGCTGGCCCTCCAGGCTGCGCAGTACCTGTTGCAGGACAGTCAAGTCGGCGCAGCGGACAATCAGCGAGGCCGGGCCAAAGATCTCCCCGCGCAACTCGGGGCACGCCATGAACGTCGCGGCCGAGGTGGCGAACAATGCCCCGCGCGCCTGCTGGCCCTGCCCTTCCGGGCCCTGGGCCAGGAGCTGCACCCGGGCATGCGCCGCGAGGCTGGCCACGCCTTGGCAGTAGCTGCGGTAAATGCCCGGCGTGAGCATGGTCTGCGCCGCCACGTGGCCGAGGGCCTCGGCGGCGGCCCGCTCAAAACGCTGCAACGCCGGCCCATCGACGGCCAGGATCAACCCCGGGTTGGTGCAGAACTGCCCGGCGCCCTGGGTCAGCGAGGCGACAAACGCCGGGGCGATCTGCTCGCCGCGCTCCTCAAGGGCATGGGGCAACAGCAGCACCGGATTGATCGAACTCATTTCCGCATACACCGGGATCGGCTCGGCGCGCGCCGCGGCGATCTGCATCAGGGCCATCCCGCCGCTGCGCGAGCCGGTGAAACCCACGGCCTTGATCCGCGAGTCCGCCACCAGCCCCTGGCCGATATCCCGGCCACTGTCGAACAACAGTGAAAACACCCCTTCGGGCATTCCCTGCTGCCGTGCCGCCCGGGCGATGGCCTGGGCCACCAGTTCCGAGGTGCCGGGGTGGGCCGAGTGCGCCTTGACGATCACCGGGCAGCCCGCCGCCAGGGCCGATGCGGTATCGCCGCCGGCCACGGAAAAGGCCAAAGGAAAGTTCGACGCACCGAACACCGCCACCGGCCCCAGACCCATCTGCCGCAAGCGCAGGTCGACCCTGGGCAAAGGCTGGCGCCCGGGCTGCGCCGGGTCGATCCGCACCCCGAGAAACCCGCCCTTGCGCACCACCGCGGCAAACAGCCGCAACTGGCCAACAGTGCGCCCGCGCTCGCCTTCCAGGCGGGCACGGGGCAGGCCGGTTTCCAGCAGGCAACGCTCGATCAGTTCATCCCCCAGCTCAAGAATCTGGCTGGCGATACTCTCCAGAAACGCCGCCCGCCGCTCCAGCGGCAACAGCCGATAAGGCTCGAACGCCGCCTGGGCCAGGGCACAGGCACGCTCCAGGTCGGCCGGTGCGGCCCCGCCAAAAGCCGGTTGCAGCACCTCGCCGGTGGCCGCGTTCAGCCCATGGATATGCCCGTGGGTGCCTAAGCCGGCTTGCTGGCCGATCAGCATCTGTCCAGTAACAGTCATGGTTTGCCTCGTCTGCTTGAAAGTGGGCACCCTCATTCCACCTCATCGCCGTCCAGCACCAGCTTGGCGCCGGGCACGCCGGTGTTGGCGCCCCAGTAGTAGATACACAGGGCCATGAGGGTGACGGTCAGGGTGTCGAAGGGGTGAGCCAGGGCGCCGATGCCGCCGAAGCTGCCCAGGTAGGAAATGACGATGGTCAGGGCATAGAACGCGATCAGCCACAGGGACGAACGCACCTGTTCGCCAAGGCTCAAGTGATCGGTGGGCACCAGGCGCTTGCACAACAGGTAGATCACGAACATCAGGATCTGCAGCCCCAGCAGCCAGGACACCGTGCCCCAGCCCGACCAGTAGACGATCAGCGCCGCGATCACGAAGGACACCGGCCCCAGCAGGGAAAAACCACGCACGCGGAACGGCCGCGCCAACTCCGGCGCGCTCTTGCGCAAGGCCGCGACACTGATGGGCGCCACTGCATAGCTCAGTACCAGGGCTGCCGAGACCACATTGATCAGGGCTTCCCAGGAAGGGAACGGCAAGGTCCAGAACACCGACAGGCCGAAGGTCAGCCACAGCGCCGGACGCGGAATGCCGGACTCTTCGTCGATGCGGGTGAAGATCTTGAAAAAGGTCCCGGTACGGGCCCAGCCGTAGACCACCCGCGGCGTGGCGTTCATGTAGATGTTGCCGCAGCCGCTGGGGGAGATCACCGCGTCGGCCACCACCAGGTAGGCCAGCCAGCCCACCCCGAGCGTCAGGGCGATATCGCGGTACGGCAGAGAGAACTCCTTGCTGATGCCGCTCCAGCCGTTGGCCAGCATTTCCGTGGGAATGCTGCCCAGGAAGGCCAGTTGCAGCAGGCCGTAGATCAGGGTCGAGAGCAGCACCGAAAGGATCAGGGCAATGGGAATGGTGCGCTGCGGATTGCGCACTTCGCTGGCCACGGAAATGATCGGGGTCAGCCCCAGGTAGGCAAAGATGATGCCCCCCGCCGAGACCGCCATCTCGATCCCCGAGAGACCGAACGGCGCAAAGCCCTGGACATGGAAGTTATCGGGCTTGAAGAAGGTGAACAGCACCCCGATCACCAGCAGCGGCACGATGAACTTGAACAGGCTGATGAAGTTGTTGGATTTGGCGAAGGTCTTGACGCTGTAGTAGTTGAGCCAGAAGAACAGGCACAACAGGGCGAACTGCACCAGCCAGCCGATGATCGTCGGGTTGCTCGAGCCCTCGTGGGTCAGCGCCGGGAACCAGGCCGCGGCGTACTGCCGGGCCGCCACCACTTCAATCGCCACCAGGCTGGAAAAGGCGATCAGGGTGATGAACCCCATCAGGTAGCCCAGCAGCGGCCCGTGGGAAAACACCGGATAGCGCACTACCCCGCCGGCCCGGGGCAGGGCTGCCCCCAGCTCGCAGTAGACGATGCCCAGCAGCAGTACGGCAAAGCCGCCCAGCAGCCAGGAAAAGATCCCCGCCGGCCCGGCAATCGCCGAAACGTGGCTGGCAGCGAACAGCCAGCCGGAACCGAAAATCGCACCCAGACCGATAAAGGTCAGGTCCACCAGAGAGAGTTGTTTCTTGAATTTGCCTTTGCCTGACATGGGGCTGCGCCTGTTTTGGATTATTGGAATGGGCAGATGGAATGTCACGTCGGCGGGGCCGTCCGACGCTTGCAGCACTGCACCCGGGCTGTGCCTTGTGGCTGCCCGGAGCTGTTGTTTGGAAGCGGGCGCCCTTCACCCTGGGCGCCCGTGAACGCCTTACAAGCCGACGTTGGGCAGGCTCGGGCGCGTGGCCAGGGCCTTGGCGACAATCGCCTTGACCTCGGCCAGGGTCTCGCCCTGCAGCGGCAAGCGCGGCGGCCGGGTAATGGACGAACCACGCCCTACCAGTTCCTCGCAGAGCTTGATGCACTGCACCAGGTCCGGACGGGCATCCAGGTGCAGCAGCGGCATGAACCAGCGGTACAGGGCCAGGGCTTCCTCGAAGCGCTTTTCCTTGGCCAGGCGGAACAGCGTCTCGCCCTCCTTGGGGAAGGCCACGGACATCCCGGAGACCCAGCCCTCGGCGCCCACCGCAACGCTTTCCACCACCACGTCATCGAGCCCGGCGAACAGCACGAAGCGGTCGCCGACGGCATTGCGCAGGTCGATGAAGCGCCGGGTATCGCCGGAGGAATCCTTGAAGCAGACGATGTTCTCGCAGTCCTGCAGGGCGATCAGTACGTCGGGGGTGACGTCGTTCTTGTAGATGGGCGGGTTGTTGTAGACCATCACCGGCAGGTCGGTGCCGGTGGCCACGGCGCGAAAATGCGCGGCGGTCTCATGGGGCTTGGCCGAGTACACCAGGGCGGGCATCACCATCACCCCGTCGGCCCCGGCCCTGGCGGCCTCGCGCACGGTGTTGCGGGCAAACTCGGTGGTGAATTCGGCCACCCCGGCAATCACCGGCACCCGGCCGCCGGCGGCGTCCTTGGCCACTTCGATCACCGCGAGTTTTTCCGCGGTGGTCAACGAGGTGTTCTCCCCCACGGTGCCGCACACCACCAGCCCCGAGACGCCATCGTCCACCAGGCTGCGCATGACCTTGTGGGTGGCTTGCAGGTTCAGGGAAAAATCGGCGTTGAACTGGGTGGTCACTGCGGGGAACACACCGCTCCACTGGATGGCTTTACGGCTCATGGTCTTGTCCTTGTATGAGGTCGGCCGGGCCGACAGGCGTTGGATACGAAATCCAGAGTCGCCTTTTATCCCCGTCGCAGCTTGAGACTTTTCACCCCGAAGGAGACGAAATCGGCACACTTGCCCGACGCTCGCGGCTCACCGGCGCGTTCCTCGCACACCGCCTCTACAGCCGAACGGACTGTGCCGATTTCGTCATCCACGACAGCGAAAACCCACAAGCGGCAGCGCCCCCGCCAAGGCCACTCTGTAGCTCTTTGCCCTCAGGTGCCCTCATGAAAAAAATAACCGTGATCGACTCCCACACCGGGGGTGAACCCACCCGCCTGGTCATCGACGGCTTTCCCGACCTGGGCCGCGGCTCCATGGCCGAACGCTTGCAGATCCTGGAGCGCGAGCACGACCAGTGGCGCCGGGCCTGCGTCCTCGAACCCAGGGGCAGCGACGTGCTGGTGGGGGCCCTGCTGTGCCAGCCGCAGGCCAGCGATGCCTGTGCCGGAGTGATCTTCTTCAACAACAGCGGCTACCTGGGCATGTGCGGCCACGGCACCATTGGCCTGGTGCGCTCGCTGTATCACCTGGGGCGCATCGACCAGGGCGTGCACCGTATCGAAACCCCGGTGGGCACCGTCGAGGCCACCCTGCACGAGGACCTGTCGGTGAGCGTGCGCAACGTCCCCGCCTACCGCTACCGCACCCAGGTGATGCTGCAACTGCCCGGCCACGGCAAGGTGCACGGCGACATCGCCTGGGGCGGCAACTGGTTCTTCCTGATCAGCGACCACGGCCAGCGCATTGCCCTGGACAATGTCGAAGCCCTGACCCACTACACCTGGGACGTGCGCCAGGCCCTCGAAGCCGCCGGCATCACCGGCGCCGAGGGCGGGGTCATCGACCACATCGAACTGTTCGCCGACGACCCGCAGGCCGACAGCCGCAACTTCGTGCTCTGCCCCGGCAAGGCCTACGACCGTTCGCCCTGCGGCACCGGCACCAGCGCCAAGCTGGCGTGCCTGGCGGCGGACGGCAAGCTCGCCCCGGGCCAGGCCTGGCGCCAGGCCAGTGTCATCGGCAGCCAGTTCAGCGCCCACTATGAGAAGGTCGGCGAGCAACTGATTCCGATCCTTCGCGGCAATGCCCACATCAGCGCCGAAGCCACTCTGCTGCTGGACGACAGCGATCCGTTCGCCTGGGGCATCGGCTCGTGACGCCGGTGGCCGAGGCCGAGGTGATAGTGGTGGGCGCTGGCATCATCGGTGCCGCCTGCGCCCATGAGCTGGCCCGGCGCGGCCTGCGGGTGCAGGTGCTCGACGATGGTCGTGGCGGTGCCACCGGGGCCGGCATGGGCCATCTGGTGGTGATGGACGACAACCCGGCGGAACTGGCCTTGAGTCACTACTCCCTCGGCCTCTGGCGGCAGCTGCGCGAACGCCTGCCCGAGGCCTGCGCCTACCGGAACTGCGGCACCTTGTGGTTGGCCGCCGACCACCACGAGAGGGACCTGGCGCGGACCAAGCAGCAGGCCCTGGCCGACCACGGCATCAGCGGCGAGCTGCTGGACAGCACCCGGCTGGCGAGCCTGGAACCGATGTTGCGCAAAGGCCTGGCCGGTGCGCTGAAGATCCCCGGCGACGCGATTCTCTACGCCCCGGCCACTGCCCACTGGCTGCTCGGCAACGCTTCGCTGATCAGGCGCCAGGCAGCCCGGGTGCGCAGCGTCGCCGGGGACCAGGTGGAGCTCGCCGACGGTCGCGTGTTGAGGGCACAACGGGTGCTGCTGGCCAACGGCTTCGCTGCCCGGGAACTGTTGCCGGCCCTGCCCCTGCGCCCGAAGAAGGGCCATCTGCTGATCAGCGACCGCTACCCGCAACAGGTCGGCCACCAACTGGTGGAGCTGGGTTACGCCGCCAGCGCCCACGCCAGCCACGGCACCTCGGTGGCGTTCAATGTCCAGCCGCGGCCCACCGGCCAGTTGCTGATCGGCTCGTCCCGACAGTTCGACACCCTCGATCCGGCCATCGACCCCAGCGTACTGGCGCCCATGCTGCGGCGCGCCGTGGACTACCTGCCGGCGCTCGCCGAGCTCAACGGCATCCGCGCCTGGACCGGCTTTCGCGCCGCCACGCCGGATGGCCTGCCGATCCTCGGCGAACACCCGCGGCAACCGGGCCTGTGGCTGGCGGTCGGGCATGAAGGCCTGGGAGTCACCACCGCCCCCGGCAGCGCGCGACTGCTGGTGGACCTGATGCTGGGCGAATGCCCGGTGCTCGACCCGCGCCCCTATCTGCCCGGGCGCTTCGCCGCCCTGACTGGAGACTTGCCATGATCATCTACCTGGACCAGCAGGCCCTGCAGGTGGCCGACGGCCTCAGCGTGGCCGCCGCCGTGGCCGGCAGCGCCGACCCGCGCACCCGCACCTCCTGCGGTGGCCAGCCGCGGACCGTGTTCTGCGGCATGGGCATCTGCCAGGAATGCCGGATGACCATCGATGGCCGCCGCCAGCTGGCCTGCCAGACCCTGTGCCGGGACGGCATGCAGGTGGAGCGCAGCCAATGACCGCCCGCCACCTGCAGTGCCAGATCCTCATCGTCGGCAGCGGCCCGGCGGGGCTGGCCGCCGCCCAGGCCGCCAGCCACAGCGCCAGCTCGATCCTGATCGTCGATGACAACCCGCGCCCCGGCGGCCAGATCTGGCGTCACGGCCCCCAGCATCCGCCCAGCGCCGCCCAGGCCGAGCACTTCAAGGTGCTGCAGCACCCGGCGGTGCGCTACCTCAGTGCCACCCGCATCATCTCGACCCTGGGCACCCACAGCCTGTTGCTCGAAGATGCCCGGCAGGCCTGGCACGTGGAATTCGAACAACTGATCCTGTGCTGTGGCGCCCAGGAACTGCTGCTGCCCTTCCCCGGCTGGACCCTGCCCGGGGTGACCGGGGCCGGCGGCCTGCAAGCGCTGCTCAAGAACGGCCTGGCGGTGGCAGGAAAGACCCTGGTGATCGCCGGCAGCGGTCCCTTGCTGCTGGCCAGCGCCGCCACCGCGCGCCGCGCCGGCGGCCGGGTGGTGCGGGTGCTGGAACAGGCCCCGGCGGCCTCGCTGCTGGGCTTTGCCGCCCAGTTGTGGCGCTGGCCGAACAAGCTGGCCCAGGCCCTGAGCCTGGCCACCCCGAGCTATCGCTGCAACGCCCACGTGGTCGAGGCGCTGGGCGAGCAGCACCTGCAGGCCGTGCGCATCCGCCAGGGCCGGCGCACCCTGGAAATCCCCTGCGACTACCTGGCCTGCGGCTTCGGCCTGGTGCCCAATGTGCGCCTGGCCAACCACCTGGGCTGCCGCCTGGAACAGGGCGCCATCGCGGTCGATCAGCAACAGCGCAGCAGCCTGCCCCAGGTCCTGGCCGCCGGCGAGTGCACGGGCATCGGTGGCAGCGAACTGGCGCTGATCGAAGGTCGGATCGCCGGCTGTGTGGCCAGCGGGCAGGCAGACCAGGCCGCCGAACTGATCCAGCAGCGCCGTCACTGGCAGCATTTTGCCGAGCGCCTGCTGCGGCATTTCGAGCTGCAACCGCAGGTCCTGCAACTGGCCCGAGCTGATACTCTGCTGTGCCGGTGCGAGGATGTGCCCTACGCCGCCGTGGCCGCAGCCCCCGACTGGGCCCAGGCCAAGCTGCAGAGCCGCTGCGGCATGGGCGCCTGCCAGGGCCGGGTCTGTGCCAGCGCGGCCCACCGCCTATTCGGCTGGGCACCCACCCCGCCACGGGCACCCCTGGTGCCGGCGCGGATCGCCACGCTGCTGCTCGACAGCCAGCAGGCACGCCCCGGCGCCGACAATGCAAACGGCGGCCCCTGAACCCCTTGGCTTTATCGACCCAGATCCATCCCCCAAGCCCCCATAGAGAGAGGCAGACGATGATCGATGGCGCACAGCTGCACCACTTGCCCCGGGCCATCGCCGCCCATGCACCCCGGGACCTCAATGGCCTGCTGGCCAATATGGCGCCGATCACCCCGCTGCTGGACTGCATCCCCAGCGCGGTGTTCTTCATCAAGGACCTGCAGGCCCGCTACCGAGTGGCGAACCTGACCCTGGCCCAGCGCTGCGGTTTCAAGAATGTGCGGCCCCTGCTGGGCAAGACCTCCGCCGAAGTCTTCCCGGCGGTGCTCGGCCCGGTCTACACCGAGCAGGACCAGCGCGTGCTGCGCCAGGGCATCACCATCAAGGGCCAGCTGGAACTGCATCTGTATGGCAGCCGCGAGCCCGGCTGGTGCCTGACCCACAAACTGCCGCTGTACGGGCGTGACGGGCAGATCATCGGCATGGCCGGAATCTCCCTGGACCTGCAGGCCGCCCATGACACCCATCCGGCCTATGAACGCCTGGCAGCGGTGGACCGGCATATCCGCGAGCACTACAGCGAGGCCATCCGCCTGGACGACCTGACCCGCATCGCCAGCCTGTCCACTGCCCAGCTGGAGCGCTACTGCAAGCGCATCTTCCACCTCACGCCACGGCAGATGATCCACAAGGTCCGCCTGGAACACGCTTCGCAGTTGCTGCTCACCGAAGAACCCATCACCGAGGTGGCGCTGCAATGCGGCTACACCGACCACAGCGCCTTCAGCCGCCAGTTCAAGGCCCTGACCGGGCTCAGCCCGCGCCAGTTCCGGCAGAACGCTGCCCGCTAGGGCGGGCTCATTCCTGGCAGAAGGTGCGGTAGTCGAACAGCGGTTCGAAGCCGGCCTTGCGGTAGATCGACAGGCCATCGAGGGAGGCTTCCAGCACGCAGGTCCTGGCGCCCCTGGCCCGGGCGAACGCCAGCACCGCTTGAATCAGCGCCGTGGCATAGCCCTGGCCCTGGCAATCCTGCACGGTGCCGATGTCATCCAGGCGCGCCAGCCCCGGCAGCAGCGAGAGGGTCAGGGCACTCACCGGGCGCTCCTCGACATACAGGGTGAAATGGCTCAGGGCCCGGCCCGCCGACAGCGCCGCCCGATGCCGGGCCAGGTACTGCTCGATCCCTCCCTCGCCGGACTCGAATGCACTCTGCACGGGCTGCGCCCAATCCTCCAGGCGCAGGTCGCTACAGCGCACCTGGGCCTGCGCCGCAAGCGCTTGCCGGGGCTCATGGCGCGTCAGATCGAGCACCATGCAGGTGGTCTTGTCCGCCGCCAGCAGATGCTGCTGGTGCAATTGCCCGCTGACCCGGGGCACCAGCGCCTCGGGCACCACCACACAGAACGGCATGCCCGTGCGCTGCAGGAACGCCACGCCTTCGGCCAACGCCCCCGGCTCGTCGACGGCGCAGACATTCATCATCAACAGGTTCAGGCTGCTGGCTTCGACCCCGGTGCAATAGGCACTCAGGCCACTGCCGAAACGTCGATAGAACTGGGAGATGGAAACGAAGAAATAGTCTTGCGCCTGGTGATACAGGTCGATGACCGAAGCACCGGTACTGGCCGACATAAGCTGCCTCCTTGAGCGTCGTGGCGCCCCATGGGGCACCTGGCCCGGGCCACGTTAAGCCCAGCGCCCCGACAGCTCCAGCACAATCCTGTTTTATTGTGCGAAGGAGTGTTGTGAGGTGTAAGCGGGCACTGGAAAAAAAGCACTTTCGCCAGAGCCCTGCTGTCACACCTTCAGACACCTCCCCATAAGGAACACGGCCATGAAGTTCTCGAAGATTTCGCAAGCGCTGTCGATGTGGGCCGGCAGCCCGAAAACCTTTCTCGGCGCGCTGTTGCTGATTCTGATCTGGGGGCTCAGCGGGCCGGTGTTTCACTTCAACGACACCTGGCAGTTGATCATCAATACCTCCACCACCATCATCACCTTCCTCATGGTGTTCCTGATCCAGAACACCCAGAACCGCGACAACGACATTCTGCACTTGAAGATCGACGAGCTGCTGCGGGCCACCAAGGCGGCCCACAACGCCATGCTCAGCCTGGACGGGCTGGACCTCAAGCAGCTGGAGCAGATGCGCCGCGAATACCGCGAGATCGGCCAGGGCGGCGATTCCGAGCTGTCCGTCAGCACCTCCAGCCAGCAGGACAAGACCGATCTCAACCAGTGCTGAGATCGGCTCGGCGAAGGCAGGCCCCTGCGTCGATCATCCTAGGGCAAAGGGTTGCCGCCGGTGACCCCGAACACTTCGCCGGTGATGTAGCTCGATTCCTGCGACGCCAATAGCACGTACAGGGGAGCGCATTCGGCCGGCTGCCCCGGACGCTTCATGGGGGTTTGCAGGCCGAACTGCGGGATCTTTTCCCGAGGCTGGCCACCACTGGGTTGCAGTACGGTCCAGATCGGCCCCGGCGCCACGGCGTTGACCCGGATCCCCCGCCCGATCACCTGTTTGGCCAGGGCCTTGGTGAAAGCCACGATCGCTGCCTTGGTGGTGGCGTAATCCAGGAGGCTGGCCGAAGGCTGGTAGGACTGGATCGACGCGGTGTTGATCACCGTGGCGCCAGCCGGCATCAGCGGCAAGGCCGCCTGACAGATCCAGAACAAGGCATACACGTTGGTCTTCAAGGTGGCGTCGAACTGAGCGGTGCTGATGTCGGCGATGTCCTCCTGCGCCACCTGCTTGCCCGCCACGTTGACCAGGATGTCCAGCCCACCCAGTTGCTCATGGGCGCGGCGCACCAGGTCGCGGCAGAAACGTTCGTCGCTGATATCGCCGGGAAGCGCAACGGCCTTGCGCCCGGCGGCCTTGATCAGCTCTATCACCTGGCGGGCGTCACGCTCCTCCTCGGGCAGGTAGTTGATGGCAACGTCCGCGCCTTCACGGGCATAGGCAATGGCCGCCGCGCGGCCGATACCCGAATCGCCGCCGGTGATCAGGGCCTTGCGCCCCAGCAACCGGCCAAAACCGTGATAGCTGTGCTCGCCGTGGTCGGGACGGGGAATCATGTCCTGGTCGATGCCCGGCGCCGTTTGCGGCTGGTCGGGAAATTCCGGCTGGGGGTACTGGGTCAGGGGATCCTGCATCGCGTACTGATTGGATACGGGTTGAGTCGACATGGTGCTCTCCAACTAAAGGGCAAGGATGGGGCAACGGCGGGCTCAACCGTCCAGCCGGTCGGACCGGCGCCCGGCCTGCAGGGCCTTGGCCATCTGCAGGTGGTTTTCCAGCTTGGGCAGGGTCTCTTCGGCAAATGCCTTGAGCTCCGGCACCTCACTGGTCTGCGCCTGCTGCTGGATCTGCTCGATGGCTTCTTCGGTGGCCTTGACCTGGCTGGCGGCGTAGGCGCGATCGAAGTCCTCGCCCTCGGCTTCAGGTACGCGGGGCATCAGGCGCTTGGCCTGGTCCATCACCTGTTCCCGGGGGGCGACCGGCAAGTCCAGCTGCTTGGCGATCTTGGCCAGGTGCTGGTTGGCGGTGGTGCGGTCGTTGATCACCTGGATGGTGTATTCCTTGACCGCCTTGGATGAGGTCTGCTGGTGGGCCAGGCGGCTGGCTTCGATATCGGCCATGCCCTTGGCCGAGGCGTCGTCGATGAAATCCGCGGGGGACTGGGCCAGGGCGCTGGTGGCGCCAAGGCCCAGGAGCAGTGCCAGTCCGGCACCGCGCATGACTGTGGCCATGGGGTTCATGAGGTGGCTCTCCGCTTGCAAATTGATCTGCCGGAAGCCATGGCTCCCGTCTGCATAGGGAAAGGTGGGGGGCGCAAAGGTTTAGAAAAACCCTCGCTTGCACGACGAACGGTGAACCCCGGCACGGCCGGGCCAGGGCTTCATCCGGTGCCTGCCGGCTCAGGCGTTGGAGCGGCTTTTCTGTGCCCGCTTGACCGCGTACATGGCTTCGTCGGCGTGCTTGAACAGCTGTTTTTCCTCCAGGCCATGCTCGGGATACAGGCCGATGCCGATGCTCGGCAGGATGTTCAACGAGTGGCCGTCCAGGCGCAGCGGCTCGCCCAGCGTCCGCCGGATCTTCTCCGCTACCCGCTGGGCATCCTCGCTGTGCTGCACGCTCTCCAGCAGGATCACGAACTCGTCGCCGCCGATCCGCGCCACGGTGTCGGTTTCCCGCACGCAGCCCTTGAGCCGGTTGGCCACCGCTTGCAGCAGCATGTCCCCCACCGCGTGCCCGCAGGTGTCGTTGACCTCCTTGAACTTGTCCAGGTCGACATACAGCAGGGCCATGCGCCCCGACTCGCGCCGGGCCCGGGCCAGGGCCGAACGCAGGCGCTCGCGCAGCAGTTCGCGGTTGGGCAGGTGAGTCAATTGATCGTATTCGGCCATGTAGTGCAGGCGTGCATGCAGCTGCTTGCGTTCGATGGCCGCGGCCAGCTGCGCGCTGACGTACTGCAAGAGTTCCTGGTCCTGTTCGCTGTAGCTTTCGGTGCCCGGGGCGCTCTTGACCATCAGCACGCCGATGGTGCCCTTTTGCGAATTCAGCGGCACGCCCAGCCAGCAGCGCGAACCCTGGATAGCCGCGAACTCGCTCCAGAGCACCCGGTTCACCGGGCACTCCGGCGCCAGCAGCAAGGGCTGGCCGCATTGCAGCACCTCGACACAGAAGCGTTCGATCAAGGTGCCCGGCAGTTCCGGGCTGCCCTCGCAGTCATCGACGTGATAGGGAAAACTCAGGCTGGCGCTGCGCTCGTCGTAGAGCGCCAGGGAACAGTTCAGCGCCGGCAGCCATTCGCCGATGATCCGATGCACATGCCGGAACAGCACCAGCAGGTCTTCGGTGGCATGGGCCGCCTCGGAAATCGCGTACAGCGCCGCCTGCCGGGATTCCGCCTGCTTGCGCTCGGTGATGTCGCGGGCCACGGCGATGCGCAACTGGTCCACTTCCGACCAGCGCGCCGACCAGAGAATATGCGCCACCCGCCCGTCCTTGCGCACGTAGCGGTTCTCGAAATTCGGCTTGGGCACCCCGCCCATGATTTCCCGGGCGGCCTGCAAGGTACGTTCACGATCGGCCGGGTGCACCAGCTCGATCATCGGGCGGCCGATCAGCTCGTCGGCGGTGTAGCCGAAGACCCGCTCACAAGCGGCGCTGACGAACACGAAGCGACCCTCGACATCCACGGCGCACACGGCGTCCAGGAGCAGGTCGATGAAACTGGCCAGAGGCGCGGAGTTCTTGGTTGCCATCAGAGAAAGCTACTACCCATGAAAAATGCACTGAGTACCCATCCCTTGAGCCCGGTCGCAGGCCGAAGCCTGCAACTGCACACCGTCGCAACCCGCGCGGCGCGTCACGCCTTGTTGCCGACCAACCCTGGCACTGCGTGCAGCAGGGCATTGATCGCGAAACCGATGAACATCACCCCGCAGACCCGGGTGATCGCCAGCTCGTGGCGCTGGTACCAATTGCGTACCTTACGCGCGCCGACGATGCCGATGAGGATAGCGTATGCGCCAAGGCCGCCAAGGAAACTCAGGGCAATCAGCCCCGGCAGCATCGACCAGGTCAACAGCTCCGCGCGGCTGGAGAGCAGCGCGGTGAAGGTTGCCACCGCCACCGGATAAGCCTTGGGATTGGTCAGGCCGAACAGGATCCCGTGCCAGAACGGGTTGCGCGCCGGGCCCTGAGGTTCATCGCCATCGCGCGGTTTACTGCGGATGGCCCGCAAGCCGAGCCAGAACAGGTACAGGCCGCTGAGCACGCCAAGGATATTGAACGCATCGCTGCCGATCTCCCGGGCCCCGACAATGGCGATCAGCGCCGTGCTGCACCAGACCACGTCGCCCAGCATGTGCCCGCAGAGAAAACCGGCCCCCGCCTGCCGCCCGCGGGCCGCGCCGATGCCGAACACCGCCAGCACTCCGGGCCCGGGGGTGATTGCATAAATGAAACCCGAGGCGATAACGGCCAGCAACAGCGATGAGGTCATCAGCAAGACTCCAGGACGATGCGCCTGACAAAAACGCCAGGCACAGGGGGAATGTGGCGGATTCTGCACGATCAAGGCACCTTGCCACCAGCCGCTTTCGTCAGCTGCCCCTGTGGAACAGTCTCTCAATCGGCGGAGTAAAAGCGCATTCCCGGGTAAGGATGATCGCGCCAGGCCAGCAATCGCGAGGCCAGATCGCTGACGGCCAGGCTCAGGTGGTTGAGCCCCTTGTGCATGGTTCACGCCCCCGTCAAGGTTTTCGGCAAGGGGTAGCGCTGGCCGTCGTAGTGCAAGGTGACACGGCTGTCCCTGGGCGCCAGGTCGCGGCTCTCGCAACCGGCCGGCCCCTTGAAATGCTCGGTGTCGACGATTCGCGTACGCACCAGCAGGTCGGCATGGCCGTTGCGCTGGCCGTTGCCCAGTTCCAGGGTCCGGTGCAGGGTCCGGCTGCGCCCGACACACTCACCGCCACGACCGAGCTCAGCGCGGCGCTCATCCACCACCAGCCCTTCGAGCCTAGGCGGAAGGCCCTTGCCATCACGCACGAACAGGGTCAGTACGGTTTTCTCATGGGGGTGGGTGCTTGAGGCGCGGCGGTAGGTGGCCCGCAGGCCAAAGGCCCGCTCCTCCTCGCTCAACTGATAACGCCCGGTATCGATCTGCAACCCCTGCAAGGCCAAGCCATCGGAACGCCGTGCCAGGTCCTTGTTGTAGCTGGCCACGGCCCAGCCGCTGTCGTCGAGCAGCAGCGCCACATCCAGGTTGTAGCGAGGTACCTTGGCGTTTTCTGCCCCTTGCATCGGCGATGCTCGAACCCCGATGTTGATGCCGTCTTCCGCCGGCCAGGGTTTGCAGACATGGAGTTCTCCCGGGGAATTGGGGCTGTTGTCGCACTCGGCCAGCGCCATCGTCGCCACACCCAGCAACGCGCACAGCACCAGCCCACGGGTCGATTGTTCAAGCAGGTTCATCAAGCTTCCTTATCGATCGCCGGTATCAGATGCCACTGAAGCCATTGGGCAGGACGTAGCGTTGGCCATCGTAGTGCAGGGTGCTGACCACCGGTTTGGCGGCCACGGAGGTGGACTGGCATTCTTCCCCGACTTTTTTGCTCTGGGTACTGACGCTGACCGAACGCACGATCAGGTCGGCGTAACCGTGGCTGCGGGTCTTGGCGATATCCAGGGTGCGCGTGGTTTTAGTGCCCTCGCCGGCGCACTGGCCATCCCATTCGCCGTTGTAGGAATGGGCCACGAACTTCTCCAGCACCGGGCGCAGGGTACTGCCCTCGCGCACGTAGAGGCTGAGCCAGGTCTGATTGAACGGGTTGACCCGGGACGAGCCCTCGAACGCGGCCCGGACCCCGAACGCTCGAACCTGAGGCGTCAGTTGGAAGCGCCCGGTATCGAGCTTCACGCTCTCCAGGCGAAAGGCGTCGGAGACAAAGGCGGCAGGCTGCTCATAGCTGGCCAGGGCCTGTCCGCTGCTGCGGTCCAGCACTGCCAGTTGCAGGTTGTAGGTGCCGTCATCGGTGCCGGTGTCGCTGGGGTCCGGAACCTGCTCGGACAGCAGGCTGATGCTCTGGTCGGCAAAGGCCGGCCAGTCCTTGCACAGGGAAAAGCCCGGGACTTCGGCATTGCGTGGCGGCGGCAGGCACTGGGCGGCGGCGGATGTGGCACCGGCCAGCAGGGCCAGGCTGCCCAGAAGCGGGGCCAGGGAAGAGCAACGGATCATTCACGACTCCTTGTGACAGGCGGATAGAGCGCCATTTCAGGTCGCACTATCCTCCGCGGCGCGGGCGCTTTCAACGCCGGGAGCAGTTGCTCGGGAGTCTGTGGTGCCGGGCGCGCGGATGAACCCTTCGCTGGCTTGCCAGCGAAGGGTCCCGTCCCTCAGAACGCGTTGCGGAAAATCTCCTCGATCTGCCGCTGATCCGCCGGACGCGGGTTGGTCAGGCCGCAGGCATCCTTGAGGGCATTGGCCGCCAATAGCGGAATGTCCTGCAACTTGGCGCCCAACTCGCGCAAACCGGCGGGAATCTCCACATCACGGGCCAGGGTGCGGATCGCCGCGATGGCCGCCTGGGCGCCCTCTTCCGGGCTGAAACCGCGAATGTCCGCTCCCAGCGCGTGGGCCACATCGGTCAGGCGCTGGGCGCATACCGTGGCGTTGAAGCTCTGCACATGGGGCAACAGCACCGCGTTGCACACGCCATGGGGCAGGTCGTAGAAGCCGCCCAGCTGGTGGGCCATGGCGTGCACGAAACCCAGGGACGCATTGTTGAATGCCATGCCGGCGAGGAACTGCGCATAGGCCATGTTCTCCCGTGCCAGCAGATCGTTGCCGTCGTGCACCGCCTGGCGCAGGTTGGCGCTGATCATTTCCACGGCCTTCAGGGCGCAGGCGTCGGTAATGGGGTTGGCCGCGGTGGACACATAGGCTTCCACCGCGTGGGTCAGGGCATCCATGCCGGTGGCGGCGGTCAGGCCCTTGGGCATCGCCACCATCAGTGCCGGATCGTTCACCGACAGCAACGGCGTGACGTTGCGGTCGACGATGGCCATTTTCACGTGGCGCGATTCGTCGGTGATGATGCAGAAACGGGTCATTTCGCTGGCAGTGCCGGCGGTGGTGTTGATGGCAATCAAGGGCAGTTGCGGCTTGGTCGACTGGTCGACGCCTTCGTAATCGCGGATCTGCCCGCCATTGGTGGCACACAGGGCAATGCCCTTGGCGCAGTCATGGGGCGATCCGCCGCCCAGGGAGATGACGAAATCGCACTGTGCCTGCTGCAATTGCGCCAGGCCCTGCTCGACGTTGGCAATGCTGGGGTTGGGCTTGGCACCGTCGAAGATCACCGAATCGATGTCCTGCATGGCCAGCTTCTCGGCCACCATGCTGGCCACGCCAGCCTTGGCCAGGCCCGTGTCAGTGACGATCAGCGCCTTGCGAAATCCATAGTTGCGGATGGCGCTCATGGCCTCGTCGAGACAGCCGATGCCCATGATGTTCACGGCTGGAATGAAAAAGGTGCTGCTCATCAGAAGATCTCCCGGCGAATGCCGATTTCACGGTGTCGATGCAATGTTTGCCAAACAGGATCGACCGATCGGTCACCGGCGTTGTTGATCTGGCTCAAGGGTCGGTCGTGATAAAGTCGCCAGCCGAAATACCTCCAGCCTTGAGACCGATGACCGCGATGATGGATTTCCAGGAATTTGATGCCGAACTTGAAGACTGGAACGCCCTGGGTGCCAGCACACCGTTCAGTGGCCTGCTGATCGGCAACGGCGCCAGCCGTGCCGTGTGGGAAGACTTTGCCTACGACTCACTGTTCGAAAACGCTCGCACAGTGGAAGAAAAACCCCTCAGCCAGTCCGAGCTCAGCGTATTCGAGGCCCTGCAGACCCGCAGTTTCGAGCAGGTACTGGGCGCCCTGAAAACCACCAGCCGAGTCAACAAGGCCCTGGCAGTCAGCTCGGCGGCGCCGCGCAATCGCTACTACGCCATCAAGGAAGCGCTGATCAACACCGTGCACGCGGTGCACATTCCCTGGCGCCTGGTCCAGGAGCAGAGCCTGGTGGCGATCAACCAGGAACTGCGGCGCTATCCCACGGTGTTCACCAGCAACTATGACCTGCTCAACTACTGGGCCGTGCAACAGGACAGCCAAGGCATCGACGACCTGTTCCACGGTGCCGATCCGGCCTTCGAACTGGGCAGCGCCCCTAGCGCCCCAACCCGCATTCTCTACCTGCATGGCGGCCTGCACCTGGTGCGCAACCTGGACGGCAGCGCGCGCAAGCTGACCTCCACCGAAGGCACCCTGCTGGGCAGCTTCGCCATCAACAACACCCTCAAGACCCTGGACGACGTGCCGCTGTTCGTCAGCGAGGGGCCGCTGGCGGACAAGCTCAAGACCATCCGCAGCTCGGATTACCTGTCGTTCTGCTACCAGCAGTTGCTGGATCACAGCGGCGCGCTGTGCATCTTCGGCCACAACCTGGGGCCCCAGGACAGCCACCTGGTCCAGGCGATCCGCCAGTCGGCGACCCAGACCCTGGCGATCTCCATCTACCCGCGCAGCGCCGCGTTCATCCAGCACCAGAAACGCCACTACGCCAAGCTGTTCGAAGGCCTGGACCTGAGTCTGCGTTTCTTCGACTCCAAGACCCACGCCCTGGGCAACCCGGCCCTGTCGGTGCCCGTGGAGCGCTGAGCACTCCCGCCCTGTAGGAGCTGGCTTGCCAGCGAAGATGTCCGCCGGGGCGATGCATGTCTTGGTGCTCATTCGCCAACCAGCCGGCTCCTGGCGGCGCTGAACGCCTTCAGTCCTCGCTGCTGTGCACCACCACCAGCAACTGCGCCTGCTCGTCCCCCACGGAACGGATGCGGTGGGGTTTCTGCGCATTGAAGTGCAATGCATCGCCACGGTTGAGAATCACCCGCTCGTTCATGAAATCCACTTCCACCTGGCCTTCGTGGACGAACAGGAACTCCTCCCCCAGGTGTTCCTTGAAGGTCTTGTCACTGAATTCCCGGGCCGGGTAGATGATGAACGGCAGCAGGTTGCGCTCGCTGACCTGATGGGCCAGCACCGCATAACCCGGGACCTGCCCATTGGCCGCCAGTGACTGGCGCTGGTCGCTGCGCACCAGGCTGTAGCTGTCGAGGCTGATGCTGTCCTCGGCGAACAGTTCCTCGACCTTGACGTTCAGCGCCTTGGCCAGCTTCAACGCGGCAGCGATCGACGGCGTGTTCAGCCCGCGCTCGACTTTCGACAGATAGCTCTTGGTCATCCCGGATTTCTCGGCCAGGGCTTCCAGGGTCACGCCCAGTTTTTTTCTAAGTAATTTCAAACGGATAGACATGTAGAGCGGTTAATCCATCTAGAAAACAACGATTGGCGCTTGCCAATGACACAAAGTGTCATATAGCCTCTTAAGTGTCATCGCGATTCACCCAGCGCCGTCGCAAGCAGCAGGTGAAGCGCAGATCCGACGTCCATTGCACTTCTCAAAGGACCTTCGACATGGCCAAGACATTAGCATTGCCCAAAGACCAACTGGTCAAGCAAGCCCTGACCCAGATGCAAAATACCCTGGCGGATAATACGTGGACCGACCGACAAAAGCTGGCCCTGACCTGCCGCATTCTGTTCGAGAACGGCCACGACTCGGGCCTCGCCGGGCAGATCACCGCCCGCGGCCCGCAACCCGGCACCTACTACACCCAGCAACTGGGCCTGGGCTTCGATGAAATCAGCGCCAGCAACCTGCTGCTGGTCAACGAAGACCTGGAGGTCCTCGAAGGCCACGGCATGCCCAACCCGGCCAACCGCTTCCACAGCTGGGTGTACCGCGCCCGGCCAGACGTGAACTGCATCATCCACACCCACCCGACCCACGTCGCCGCGCTGTCGATGATCGAAGTGCCGCTTGCGGTGTCGCACATGGACCTCTGCCCACTGTACGAGGACTGCGCCTTTCTCGAAGCCTGGCCGGGGGTGCCGGTGGGCAACGAAGAAGGCGAAATCATCTCCGCCGCCCTGGGCGACAAGCGCGCGATCCTGCTTTCCCACCACGGCCAGCTGTCCACCGGCGCGAGCATCGAGGAAGCCTGCGTGATCGCTCAACTGATCGAGCGTGCGGCCAAGCTGCAACTGCTGGCCATGGCCGCCGGCACCATCAAGCCGATCCTCCCGGAGCTGGGCCGCGAAGCCCACGACTGGATTTCCAAGCCCAAGCGCCACAGCGCCGCCTTCAACTACTACGCTCGGCAAAACCTGAAAAAACACGCCGACTGCCTGAACTGATCCACCCCTTATGCCTTGCAGGAGTTGCACCATGCCTACTACCCAGATCCACGGCATCATCGGCTACACCGTCACCCCCTTCGGCCCCAACGGCGAAGGCCTGGACCTGGACGCCCTCGGGCGTTCCATCGACCGCATGATCGACGCGGGCGTCCACGCCATCGCCCCCCTGGGCAGCACCGGCGAAGGCGCCTACCTGAGCGACGCCGAATGGGACCAGGTCAGCGAGTTCAGCATCCGCCACGTGGCCAAGCGCGTGCCGACCATCGTCAGCGTCTCCGACCTGACCACTGCCAAGGCCATCCGCCGCGCGCGTTTTGCCGAAGCCAAGGGCGCCGACGTGGTGATGGTGCTGCCCGCCTCCTACTGGAAGCTCAGCGAAGCCGAGATCCTCGCTCACTACCAGGCCATCGGCGCCAGCATCGGCGTGCCGATCATGCTCTACAACAACCCGGCCACCAGCGGCACCGACATGTCGGTGGAACTGATCCTGAAGATCTTCCACGCCGTGGAAAACGTCACCCTGGTCAAGGAAAGCACCGGCGACATCCAGCGCATGCACAAGCTGCAACTGCTGGGCGAAGGCCAGGTGCCGTTCTACAACGGCTGCAACCCGCTGGCCCTGGAAGCTTTCGCTGCCGGTGCCAGTGGCTGGTGCACAGCGGCGGCGAACCTGATCCCGCAGCTCAATCTCGACCTCTATCAGGCCGTGCTGAGCAACGACCTGGCCCGCGCCCGGGCGCTGTTCTACCGCCAGTTGCCGCTGCTGGACTTCATCCTCAAGGGCGGTTTGCCGGCCACGGTCAAGGCCGGGCTGGAACTCGCCGGGCTGCCCACCGGCGAGCCGCGCAAGCCGGTATTCGCGCTGAACGAGAGCGGTCGCCAACAGTTGCAGACGCTGCTGCAGAGCCTGGGTTGATTTCCTGAAAAAAAAGCCCGGACGGCTGACACCGTTCGGGCTTTGGCATGGGCCGCGTCCAAGCGTGGCTCAGTGACTGTCCAGCGCCACCGGGGCCTGGGCCTTGAACTGCGGGTCCTGCAGCATCTGCGCAATGAAGTCGTCGGTGATGCGCCGCACATGCTGGTATTGGCCGCCATCAGTGTTGGCCCACCCACGCCAGGAGCGGGTCTGGTTGCTGACCCGATACTTGGCCACCTCCTGGTCACCGCGGCTGACATGGAACATCACCTGGCTGTCCCAAGTGGTCCGGCCCGGTACGATAAACAAGGTCATGGCACTGAGCAGCCCCATGGGAATGTTCTGCCAGCCAAAGTAATCACTGTTGGCCATCACGATCACGTTGTAGCCATCGGCACTGAACCCCGGCTGCACCTGCTCGAAGGTGCCGCGACGACGCAGTTCGTCACGGATCAGGCCGGCAGGGATGGCCCCCATCACACTGACGCTGATCGCCGGTAGCCGCTGCTGATAATCCACCTCGGCCGGCTTGAGACTGTGGCTGGTCTGGCAACCGCCAAGCCCCAGCATCAGCACCATCAAAAACCACAATTGATTACGCATTAGAGATCCCCCGACAGCATGGCCTTGAGCATCGACGCCTTGGGCCCCTGCTCCCTGACGATCAACGACGTGACCTCCTCCATCTTCTCCAGATCGACCCGTTGCAGGTCCGGCACCTGCGGGTATTTGGCGCGCACCAGGGCGGCGTCGCGCTCCAGGTGGTCGCTGTGCAGAAACACGCACTTGGCCCCCGACGCCGACAGGCAGCCGGCGCGAAAATCACCCAGGTAATAAGCCTTGCCGGCTTCCAGTTCCAACGGGATGGAGAAGTCTTCGCGGCTCCAGGCGGTGGCGTTGCCGCGGTCGAAATGCAGGTTGTAGATCTCGTAGCGCCCGGGTTTGAGCGGCATCACGAACAGGCTGCCGATGCCGTGCCAGGTCTCGCGCACATCCCGTGGCGTGCGGCCGTAGATCTGGTTGTACAAGCGCGCCGAGGCGAACCCGTCACCGCCGCGCGGGCGAATCAGCAGCATTTGTTCGTTGGCGGTGTGCACCGCCTTCGGCCAGATGCCGACCACCCCCACCACATAGGCCACCCCCGACTGCGAGTCGGGGCGCATGCTCTCGGCAACTTTCGTGGAAGACAGGCTGTAGCAACCGCTCAACGCCAGCAGCGCGGCGAGTAATACGAGAGGGCGAATCATGAGGTCGCAGATCCCTTGGACAATGATTGATAACGTCAACCAGAGTGCCAGGCCTGCCGAGCGCCCGGTGACGGGCGCGGAGGATAAGGCAAATGATGGCATTGCGCCATAACTCCGTCGCCAATCGGCTGGCGGCCTGCCAGATCACAATACGCTGCCCTCGCCCGGCCTCCAGGCAAATGCCAGGTGCTTGTGAAAACCCGCTGGCAGCACAAAGCCCGAACGCTGCTTGGGTTCGGGCCTTGTGCTGTCGAGGGTGTGTGGAGCCGGGCCTAAACGGACGTCAGGTCCTTGATGTTGTGGCTGGGGCCGTTGGCCTTGACGCTGGCGATGCCCTTTTCCCGGGCCGCTTCCGAGGAATAGGTTTCACTGTTGCCGATGATCTGGTGGTTGGCCGCCTTGAGGTTGAAATAGGGTTTGCCATCCTTGGCGCTCTTGCGCTCGTAGCGCTCTTCCAGGGGACTGTTGGCCTGCACCAAGGCGATGCCGTTCTCGGCTGCGGCGCGGGTGGTGTACTGCTCGCTGCTGAGAATGACCTCGGCATTGGCCGCCTTGAGCACGAAGCGAAACTGGCCGTTGCTGCTTTTCTTCAACTCATACCATCCGGACATGCTGTAGCTCCTGGGTTGATCGATGGGCGTTGCGCCTTGAGAGTAAAGACTCTTTCAGCCATTCAGCCATTGCCCCGGTGGCTGAAGAAACGGTTTTCCACCCGCGCCAGCCCCAGGTGTTCGCGCAGGCTGTGGCCGGTGTAGCGCTGGCGAAACAAACCCCGGCGCTGCAGCTCGGGGGTGATCAGTTGCACGAAATCGTCGATGGCCCCCGGCAGATGGGTGAACAGCACATTGAAGCCGTCGGCGGCGTATTCCTGGTACCAGGTAGCCAGCTCATCGACGATCTGCCCCGGCGTGCCCACCAGTACCTTGTGCCCGCTGGCCGACAGGCTGCGCAGCAGTTGCGCCAGGCTCGGCCGCTCACGGCGGATCAGTTCCTGCACCAGGTGCCGGCGGCTTTTATGCCGCTCGGTGGGGGCGGCGTCGTCCAGCAACGGCACCTGCGCATGCAGGGGCAGATGCGACAGGTCGATACCCAGGTCCAGCAGGTAGGACAGGGCCTTGAGCTGTGCCTGGGGGTCCTGCAGTTCCTGCAATTGCTGGTACTTCTCCTCGGCTTCGTTGAGGGTGCGGCCCACCGTGGGGGCGATGCCGGGGAAGATTTTCAACTGCCCGGCATGTCGCCCGTAAGCGGGAAGCCGTTCCTTGAGTTCGCGATAGAAAGCCTTGGCCTGCTGCAGGTCGGTCTGGGCGGTGAACACCAGCTCGGCGCAGCGCGCCGCCAGCTCACAGCCCGGCCCGGACGACCCGGCCTGGGCGATCACCGGCCAGCCCTGCAATGGCCGCGGTGCATTCAACGGCCCCTGTACCTGGAAGTGCCGCCCCCGGTGCTGCAACAGGTGCATGCGCTCCGGGCGCAGCCACTGGCCGCTGGCCTTGTCCCGGGGAAAGGCGTCGTCGGCCCAGCTGTCCCACAGCCCGCTGGCCACACTGAAGAACTCCTCGGCCCGGGCGTACCGCTCGGCGTGGCTCAGGGGTTCGGGGTGGTTGAAGTTCTCGCCGCCGACCAGCCCGGTTACCAGGTTCCAGCCAGCCCGGCCCTCACTCAGGTGGTCCAGGGAGGCGAACTTGCGCGCCAGGTTGTAGGGCTCGTTGTAGGAGGTGCTGGCGGTGGCGATCAGGCCGATATGCCGGGTCACCACCGCCAGGGCCGGCAGCAGGGTCAGCGGGTCCCAGCGCAGGCTGTAGGAACTGCGGGCCAGTACCCGCGGGTCCAGGTCCCCCACCGCCACGTTGTCGTTGAGAAACAGGGCGTCGAAACAGCCCCGCTCCAGGGTTTGCGCGTAGTGCCGGTAGCGCTGGAAATTCAACGAAGCATCGGCATCCGCCTGGGGATGGCGCCAACTGCCGCCATGGGCGCCGGAGCCGGAGAGAAAGGCCCCCAGCCCCATCTGCCCGCCGCGCTCAGCCACGGCTGGTGCCCTCCTCGGCCGTCGGCACCGGCGCCGGGGCCGTGCGCAAGAGCAGGCTCACCGAGGCCCAGACCAGCAGCGTGACCACCGCCAGAAAGCCCATCACCGCGCGGTAACCATTGAGAAAGGCGCCCTGGGCATCGTCCAGCGGCGTGGCGGAAAAGTGATGGAACAGCCCCACCCCCACCGCCAGCCCGACACCGCCACCGACGTTGTGCAAGGTCATCAGCGAGCCCATGGCCACCGAGCCCACTTCCTGGGGCACCGAGGAAATCCCCAGCACCGTGGACGGCCCGAGAATGCTGGCCCACCCCAGGCCCATGACGACAAAGGCGCCCAGCAGATAAGGCAGCGAAGTCTGGCCATCGAAACCGGCCTGCAACAGCGCCGACAGCACGAACAGCAGCAGCCCGGTCTTGATCAGCAGCGCCGGCCCCTTGCGATCCACCAGGCGCCCCACCAGCGGTGACAGCAGCGCCACCCCCAGGGTGGTGGGCAGCAACAGCAGGCCGCTGGCCTGCACCGTTTCGCCGCGGATCTGCGCCAGGTACAGCGGCATGACGAAAAACGCCACGCAGTAGAACAGCGCCAGGCCGAAACTGGCCGCCACCCCGGCAACGAAACGCCGGTTGGCGAACAGCTTGAGGTCGATGATCGGCGCGGCCACCCGCCGCTCCACCGCCAGGAATGCGCCCAGGGCCAGCACCGCCAGCGCCACCAGGGCCAGGGTCAGGGGTGAGCCCCAGCCCCAGCTGCCGCCCTGGACGATCACCAGCACCAGGCTCGGCAGGCCGATCAGCAACAGCAGCGCGCCCCAACCATCCAGGCGCGCCCCGGTCTCGGCCGAACGCGACTCCTTCACGCTGAAGCTGCAAATGCCCAGGCTCAGCAGTACGAAGGGCACGTTGATGAGAAAGATCCACTGCCAGCCGAAGGCACTGGTTATCAGCCCGCCCAACACCGGGCCGACCGCCAGCCCCACTCCATTGACCCCGAACAGCACCCCGAAGGCCCGACCCTGCTCGGCGGTCTCGAAGGTGCTGGAGACAATCGCCCCCGAGGCGGTATAGAGCACCGCGCATGCCAGCCCCTGGGCCACCCGCGCGCCGATCAGGGTATCGATCTGCCCCGCCAGCCCGGCCGCCAGGGAGGCCAGGCCGAACACCGTCAGGCCGATGAACAGCACCCGCTTGCGCCCGTGCAGGTCGGCCAGGCGCCCCACCAGCACCATGAAGCTCGACAGGGCCAGGATGAAGCCGTTGATCACCCATTGCAGGGCGTCCACCGAGGCCCCGAGGTCGGCCTGCAGGGCCGGTAACGCGGTGTTGACGATGGTGAAATCCACACAGCCGAGAAAACTGGCGATGCTCACACCGAGCAATGCCCACCATTTGCGTTGCTGTTGCGCAAAAACGCTCATGGAAACTCCTTGTCAGTCATAAAAAAAACGCTCTGTAGGAGCCCGCTTGCCGGCGAACAGCCCCTTGAGTCCGGCATCGCCGGCAGGGGCGCTTTCGCTGGCAAGCCAGCGCCTACATTGATCGCGGCGGATCAGATGGCGATGGCGCCGCTGGTCCAGTTGGGGTGAATGGCGCCGGGCAAGGTGAAGGGAATCGGGATCCCCCGCTTCTTGAACTTCAGGGGCAGCCAGCGCACCCGGTCCGGGCTGTGGGGTTCGATCAGCAACTCGCGGCTGGTGGCCATGGCCGTGGTCATCTGCTGCGGGTAGAGCACGTAGTGGTAACCCTCGTCGGCCCACAGCGGCAGGATGATCGGGATCTCTTCCAGGATGTACTCCCGGCACTGGGCCGCCGCCCGCTCGATGTCCGCGTGTTCGTCACGCAGGCGCAGGCGCTCGGTGAATACGCCGATGGTGCTGTCGATGGCGTCGCGCAGTTCCTCGCGCTGCTGGTAGACCTGGTTCAGTTGCTGGCGCAGCTCGGCATAGCGGTCGCTGGCCAGTTCCTGGTTCCAGCGGGTGATGTGGTACGGCACCCGCAGGCCGTCGAGGATGCTCTGGTTGCGCGCCAGCCAGGCATCGCCATCGCGGATCGCCGCCGACAGCGCCTCCCCGGGGGACTTGCCGTGCTTGTTGTGGCGTTGCAGGGTATCGGCCACCACCACCTTGACGTGGCTGAAACCGGACTGGTTGATCAAGTGAATGGTGGACCGCAGCTTCTGGTCCTCGTGATATTCCTGGCCGACGCTGACCGCCAGTACCACGCGCTTGCCGTCGAATTCGTGCTCCTCGCCGCCCTTGTTGAAGTAGGCCTTGAGGTTGATTTCCTGCACCTTGCTCATGAGTTCAGCTCCAGTAGGCCAAAGGCTGGTGTTCGCCGTAGTAACCGATAAAGACCCCGAGGGTGACCCGGGTGCTGCTGGCCGAAGGGCGCACGGCGTGGATCAGCCGCGGGTTGAGGAGGATCAGGTCGCCGGGCTCGGGCTTGACCACGAAATCCGGCGGCGGCAGCAGGTGGCGTTCGATGCCGTAGGCCCGTTCGCCCTTGAGGCGGTTGTACTCCTGCTCGTCCGGCTCGATGCCCCAGATCTCCAGCTCGCCGCCATCCTCGGGGATCTCCAGGTAGATGTTGGTGGACAGCTGGGTCAGCAACTGCGGGCTGTGGCCCTCGGGGGCATTACGTTCAAGCTTGTCGGTGTGGGGCGTGAGATCGACCCCCGAACCCTGGAAGCGGGCAATGCCGACGAAACACTTCTGCCCGTCCACCTGCAACAGGTGCGCGCCCTGCGGCCAGACTTCGTCCAGCAGCAGGCGCAGTTCGTCGATGGGCGAGGCCAGTGGCCGGAACAGATTGCGGATCTTGCGAATGTTGGGCAGGGCCAGGGCGTGGTATTCGGCCCGGCTCTGCTCATCCTGGATCTCGATATAGGCCTTGCCGACCCGGACGAATTCCTGCTGCTGGCTGAAGGCACTGCGCAGTTCCTGCTGATACAGATGATCCCGCGCCACCTGCAAGGTATCCGGTGGGCAGAAACCTTTGAGCTGGACGCCGTAAGAGCGTTTTTCCACAACATCGAGGATATGCCGCGCTTCAAGTTTGTCGGCCGTAGTGACTGTGAACATGCAAGCTCCCTTAATTCCCTGGAAGTAGCGACGAAGAACAACATCGGTAGAACGTAATAATTTGTTTCAGGGCCACCTTAGGCAGTTGCGATGGCCTTGTGAAATATCCTTTATCTCTAATATCCAAACTTAAAAATGTATCGAAAATCAGGCAAATAGCGGCCACCACAGGCACTTTGAAAGTGCTGCGAGAAGATTATGAAATTTGCTGATAGTTAAATTAAGCGAAGGACATTATTGCTCTTTATTTATTTAAAACCTCCCGAGATCAATTAATAAAACTGCCACACACTCATTCAACTTCATTGAATTGAGCATCCATGTAAGCTGCGGCATCGAAAGTCTTCTGAATAATGCCCTCCTCGCGGTAGAGATCGGCGGTGTGCTGCACGTCCTCCACCACGGCCGGGCCTACGGCGATACGCCGGGGCACCGAGTAGCGATTGGAACGCTCATGCACCTCCACCGGCAAACCGCTGTAGCCGGCCTGGATCTTTGAAAACTCGCTCTGGTGCTGGTTGGCCCAGGCATAGGCACGATCCAGGCGCTGCAGGAAGTCGGCGATCTGCTGCGGCTTGTCGCGAATCGCCTGGTCGTTGGCCACCAGCAGCATGTGCCCGGCGAACAGCCCTTCGCCACTGACCAGCACCCGGCTGCCGCCCTCCATCTGCACCATGCTGGTATAGGGGTCCCAGGTCGACCAGGCATCGGCCTGGCCGTTGCTCAGCAGGCTGCGGGATTCGGCCGGCTGGAGAAAGATGAACTGCGCATCCGCGCCGTGCAGGCCCACCGACCGCAGGGCGGCCAGGGCCAGGAAATGGCCGATGGAGCCCCGGGTGGTGGTGATGCGCCGGCCCTTGAGGTCGGCGGCCTGCTTCAGCGGCGAATCCTCCTTGACCACGATCGCCACCGCGGTCGGCGTGACCTTGAGCTTGATCACCCCCACGGTCTTGAGCGGCGCCCCGGCCGCGGCGGCAAACACAAAGGGCGCATCCCCCAGGCTGCCGATATCCACCGCCCCGGCGGCCAGGGCCTCGGCGGTGGGGGCCGCGGCAGCGAAGGAGGCGAACTCGATGGGGTACGGCACCTGCTCCAGCTCGCCTGCCGCCTGCAGCAGAATCTTCAGCGACTGCTTCTGGCTGGACACCCGCAGCGCCGGCTGCGCCAGTGCACTACCCAGCCACAAACACAACACCAGCCCTTGCAGGAGCCGGCCTGCCGGCGAACCGCCCCTGCCCCCTGCGCCCTTCATGCCGCCTTCGCTGGCAAGCCAGCTCCCACCAGGTAAACGACCTGCAGGACGCCACGGGTGTAGGAGCCGGCTTGCCGGCGAATGGCCCTTGAACCCTGCGCCGGTCATGCCGCCGCCTTCGCTGGCAAGCCAGCTCCCACCAGGTAAACGACCGGCAGGACGCCACGGCTGTAGGAGCCGGCTTGCTGGCGAATGGCCCTTGAACCCTGCGCCGGTCATGCCGCCGCCTTCGCTGGCAAGCCAGCTCCTGCGAGAGTGATCGTGGTCATGCTCAGAACGCCAGGCTGACGCGGCTGTAGTAGTAGCCGCCGCCCAGGCCATAGGGCGAGAACATTCCGTATTCATAGGTTCCCGCCCAGGCCTTGAGGCCGATCTTGTCCGGGTATACGTCGAACAGGTTGTTGGCGCCCACGGCCACGGTGAGGTTCTGGGTCACGTCGTAGGCCACGTCCAGGTCGGTGATCCACTTGGCGCTGTAGGTGCGATCGTTGCTCGGGATGTTCGAGCCTTCGGTGTACTCGCCAAAGCGGGTCAACTGCAGATTGGTGGTCCAGTCGCCGACCTTGTAGTTGCCGGAGAGGATCCACTTGTCCTTGGGCGTGGATTTAGTCAGGTCGATCTGCTGCTGGCGGTCGAACAGCACATACCCCGCCCCCAGGCGCGACAGGGCCGCCGGGGTGTCCGCCAGATCGCGGATGGTGGTTTTGTTGTGGTTGTAGGCGACGCTCCATTTCGCCGTGCCGTACTCGCCGAAGGACTGGCGGTAGTCCGCCACCAGGTCCACGCCCTTGGTCCGGGTGTCGGCAGCGTTGGTGTAGTACTGCCCGGCGAGGTTCGGCGAGAGGCCGTTCTCCACCAGGATCTGCGACACCGCCGGGCCCTTGAGGATGCCGGTCTGGAGAATGCGCTTGTCGATGTCGATCAGGTAGAAGTCGGCCGTCAGGCGCAGCCGATCGGTGGGCTCGGCGGTGAACCCCAGGCTGTAGTTGCGCGAGGTTTCCGGCTCCAGGTCCTTGGCGCCCAGGGCCACCGCTTCCGGCGAGTTGGGGCGCATCTGCTTGGTACGCACCGAGGTGGTGGTGCCACCGGCGCCGAATTCGGTGACCGTGCTGGTGGTGGAAAAGACGCTCTGGGCCAGGGACGGTGCACGGAAGCCGTTGCTCACCGCAGCCCGCACCGCGTACCCGGGGAGGAACTCGTAACGGGTGGTGAGCTTGCCGCTGGTGGTGTCGCCTACCCCTAGGTTGTACTTCTCGTAGCGCGCCGCCGCGCCGACGTACCAGTTGGGGGTGATGTTCAGGCCCAGGTCGATATAGGCCGCCTCACTGTGGCGCTTGAGGCTGTAGGCATCTTCCGGGGTCGTGCCGTTGACCGAGAACAACCCCGGGTCCGGCACCACACCGGCGAAAGGCCCGGTGTTGGGGACATAGCTGCCCTGGTTGTAGGAGTTGGCCTCGCCCTCCTCCAGCGCATATTTCTCCCAGCGGTATTCCACGCCGAAGGAGGTTTCCAGCGGGCTGCTCCAGCCGATGTCCAGGGCCCGGGAGAAGTCCAGGTTGTTGGTCCACTGGTCGAACACCAGGTTGCCCAGGTGGAAGTCGTGCTGGCTGTAGGGGCCATTGGAAATGTTCAGGTTGTTGGCCGTGTCGAGCACGCCGCGATCCTTGCCGTAGGTGCTCGACAGGTCCCAGTCCCAGCCACCGAGCAGGCCCTTGGCACCACCGGCGACCTGGAAATCGGTCTCGTGGATTTCCCGCCGCGCCTGGCCGCCGTTGGGGTAAGGCGCATTGGGAATGCCCGCCAGGCTGGTGATGTCGGTGGGCTTGCGGTGCCCCAGGTCCTTGTTGCTGTTGCGGTAGCTCAGGGTCGAGAACGAGTACAGCTTGAGGTCGTCCTCCAGAGGCAGCTCGGCGTTGTAGGCCAGGCTGGTGGTGCGATCGCGGCCCAGGCCGTACTCGGTGCCCCAGCCCTGGCGATTGCTTTCCCGGGGGTCCGGCGAGCCGTCGGCCTGCTTGAAGTACAGCTGGCCGCTGGCGGCACTGGAGCGCTCGTAGGGTTCCTGCAGCTTGGCGTCCCAGGACAGGTTGATGAAGCCGCCGTTCTCTCCCAGTTTGTTGCCCCAGTTGAAGGCTTCGTGGCCGGTGGTGCCGTCGCCGTCGTAGTACTGGCCCAGGGTGGTGTCGGAGGTCAGGCCTTCGGCATTGCGCTTGAGGATGATGTTGATCACCCCGGCGATGGCGTCGGAGCCGTACTGCGCCGCCGCGCCGTCGCGCAGCACTTCGATGCGCTCGATGGCGGCGGTGGGAATCAGGTCCAGGTCCACCGGCACCGAGGCGTTGCCGACCCGTGCGCCGTTGTTGATCAGCGCCGAGTTGTGCCGGCGCTTGCCATTGATCAGCACCAGCACCTGGTCGCCGCCCAGGCCGCGCATGCTCACCCCGCGCACCAGGAACGCCGTGCCGCCGCCGTTGATGGTCGGTACGTTGAACGACGGCAGCAGGCGCCCGAGCATCTCTTTCAGGCCGTTCTGGCCGATGCTGCGCAACTGCTCGCTGTCGATCACATCGATCGGCGCCGGGCTGTCGGTCACCGTGCGTTGCTGGCTGCCGCGCACCCCGGTGACCACCACCGTGCCCAGGGTTTCGTCGGCCGCCAGCAGTTCGGCGGGCAGCGCCAGGCCCAGCAGGCCAAGGCTCAGGGGGGCCGCGCCGAAGAGGATTTTATGCAAGGAAATACTCATGACTTCAGATCCTTTGACAGGCGGTTCAGCGCGCTCGGGCGGCAACGGTTTCGACTTCGATCAAGGCGCCGGGCAGCACCAGCCCCGCCACTTGCACCGTGGTCCGGGCGGGCTTGAGCGGCTGCTTCTGGGTGCCGAAGAACTCGCGGAAGGCCACTTGCAGGCCGTCGAAATCCAGCTTGCCGCCCAGGGCCGGGTCCCCTACCAGGTAGATGCGCAGTTGCACCACGTCCCCCAGGGTCAGGCCCTGGCTGGCGAGGATCGTCTCCACCTTGCGCAGCACCACCCGGGCCTGGGCCTCGGTGTTGCCCTCGGCGTGGATCTGCTCCTTGGACGCCTTGGGATCCACCGGGTCCGGCAGCAGCCCGGAGAGGTAGGTCACCTCGCTGTTGGCGGGCAGGGTCACCGATTGCAGGATCGGCGAATTGGGGTAGCTGGACGGCACGCGCTGGATTCCCGCGGCCCAACTGCTGCTGGCGGCGAACAACAGCCCCAGCCCTACGACGGTGTTTTTCAAAGACATGCAAAGACGCTCCCAAGGTTGTGTGTGCCAGCCTCGGAGGTCCGCTACCCGGCATGGGTTACCGCTGTTGTGTGAATGCTCGGCTTTTTCAGGCCGTTTGCTGTAGCGACGAGCCTTGCGCCCGTTGGAAAAGTTGCCGCACCACCCGCCGCGCCGCGCCGGCGGCGGCTTCCTGCCAGATGCCCACGCCGCTGTGGGCCAGGCCGTCGCTGGTGAGGTAGACCCGGCCCTGGGGCTGGTTGAGCAGGCCGTAGTCCGGCTCGGCCACTTCATGGCTGATCCAGGGGCCGAAGTTGTAGGGGATCTTGCTCCAGGCAATCACCAGCGGATTGCGCAGTTCCTGGCTGTGCCCGGGGTGCAGGAGCTCCACCGCCTGACGGGAAATCTCGATCTGCTGGGCCAGGGTTTTCTCCCCGAACCGTCGGGCGGTTTCGCCGTTGTTATAGGCCGCCACCAGCACCCCTTCGGCCTGGTTGAAACCGCCGCTGGGGTACCACAGCCCGGAGGCTTCCTGGTTGATGAACGACAGCCCGCCGTAGATCTGGTACTGGCTTTCCCAGAAGCGCCGCGACTGCCAGGCCACCTTGTTGGCGTAGCCGAACTGCACCGCGCCGATGGCCTGGCGCACCGGGGCGCTGAAGTTGTTCTGCACCTTGGCCAGCAGCGGCAGGGGCAGGCTGCTGATCACGTAGTCGGCCTTGAGGCTGTGGGTGCGGCCGGTGCGCCGGTCCAGATAGACCACTTCGGCGCTGTCGGCCTGGTTGCTGATGGAGCGCACCTCGCTGTGCAGCCGCAACTGGCCTTTCAGGCGCCGGGCAAAGGCCTGGGGAATGCGGTCCATGCCCCCCACCGGCTGGAACATGGTGGGCGAGAACTCCGGGTATTCGTCGATCATCAACGCCGTGGTCAGCGCCGGGTTGAGCAGGGTCTGCAACGGCAGCGGATCATTCTTCTGCGCCAACTGGTCGCCGGCGCCGGGCCAGACCTTGTAGCCGGAGCGGGCCGAACCCAGGTACTCCAGCTTGTCGGAAAGATCACCCCAGGTTTTCAGGAAACTCAGCAGGTTGCTGCGATCGGCTGGTGTCAGCTCCTGATCCAGGGCATGGCGATTGACGGCCTTGGCCAGCAGCTCGGAAAAATGCCCGCGGCTGTCATTGACCGCCTGGCGGATCTGCAACGCCGGCTGGTCAAGGTCCGGACGCACCAGGGCGTTGCGGCTGGTATTGACCAGCACCTCCAGCTCCACCCCCAACTCGCGGCAGTAGCCGAGCATCAACTGATGGTGGCTGGGCAGGCGGCCGGCCCCGGCATTGAGGTAGAACCCCTCCCCGAATTGCGCGACCTGGGTGCTGCCGTCGCTGTACTCCACCCGATCGCCACCACGCACCGTCCAGTTGCGCCCGCCGACCCGGTCCCGGGCTTCCAGCAAGGTCACCTTGAACCCGGCCTTGCTCAACTCGTAGGCGCTGACCAGGCCACCGATCCCGGCGCCGATCACCACCACGCTGGCGCCCTTGCCCAGTGCCGCCGTGGGCAGCGCCGCGTAGTTTTCCTCGAACGCTTCGGCCGTTGCGCTGGCGCCGAACAGGCCCATGACCGCGCTCGCCGCCTGGACCCCGCCGACAGCGGCAATACGGGCGATCAATTGTCTTCTGGTCAGTGGCATGCAAGCGCTCCCTGCTGCGGATGGATAGTGCGTTCGGTTATAGATCGGCGACTTATGCAGTCACTTGGGTCTATGTGAAGCCATCCTAGGGGCGCTCATTTAATAAGAGAAATACATTTTAAGCATATGCAAATATTACTTTGTTTCATATTCAAGCCAAAAGATTCTGCGCTCCGCGCATAGCCCTGCGCCTGGCCGTGCCTGGCCATACTCGCCCCGCCAGGAACCGGCTTGCCAGCGAAGAAGCCCCACGGCTCGCGCCGGCATCAGCGCCCCTTCGCCGGCAAGCCGGCTCCTACGGCCTGGGCGGCGTCGAGAACGCGCAACAAGTTGCCGCCCCAGATCTTCGCCAGGTCCGCTTCGCTGTAGCCCGCCGCCAACAGGCGCTGGGTAATCCGTGGCAGTTGCGCGACATCTTCGAGCCCCTGTACCCCGCCACCGCCGTCCCAGTCGGCGCCGATGCCCACATGATCCGGGCCGACCACTTCCAGGATGTGCAGCAGGTGGCGCAGGTAATCGTCCAGGCTGGCCCTGGGCTGCGGGTAGCGGGCTTCGACCTGGCGAATGCGTTCGGCCAGGTCCGCCACCTGTTCCGGGCTCATGCTCGCCGCCAGACGGAACTCGCGGTACAACGGCCCCAGGGCCTTGTCCCGCTCGGGATTGGGCGCAAGGTTGATCAGGTCGCTGGGAAAGCTGTTGACCTGCACCACACCGCCCCTGGCAGCCAGTTGCCGCAGGCGCCGGTCATCCAGGTTGCGTGGATGGGCGGTGATTGCACGGCTGCTGGAATGGGAGGCAATGATCGGCGCCCTCGACAGCGCCAGGACCTGGTCGAACACCTGGTCCGAGGCATGGGAGACATCCAGCAGTATCCCCAGGCGATTGGCCTCGGCCACCAGCTCCCGGCCCGCCGGGCTCAGGCCGCGCCACTGCGGCAGGGCGGTGGCCGAGTCGGCGAAATCGTTGTTGGCCGAGTGCACCAGGCCGAGCATGCGCAGGCCCTGGCGGTAATAGGTGTGCAAGCGTGCCGGATCGGCGGCCAGGGGCTGGGCGTTTTCCATGCTGATGAAAACCACACGCTGGCCACGGGCGACAATGGCCGGTACATCGCCAGCCGTCAGGGCCAGGGCGAAATCATCGGGGTGGGCGCCCAGCAGGTCGCGGATCCGCGCCAGCACCGCCAGCCCATGTTCGCTGGCCAGGGTCCGGTCTTCGGCGGTGAGCGGCCCCTGGGGGGTGAAAATGGCCCAGAAACCGCCGTCCAGGCCGCCCTCTTTCATCCGTGGCAGATCGACCTGGGACAGGTCGTCCTGGTAGCGATGGCGCTGGGTGATGTCCCAACCGGGGCGGGCCAGTTGCATGGGGGTATCGAGGTGGCTGTCGAGCACGATCAGGCGCTGGTGCAGGGCTTGGGCGGGGCTGTCGGCCAAGGCCCAAGGGCTGGCCAGCGCCAGGCACAGCAAGGTTCGGGTAAACATGCGGCCTCCTGGTCAATGAAAGAATTTCCCCCCGGATCGCAAGAGCTGGCTTGCCAGCGAAAGCGTCATCCTGGCCAGCGCAAGGCTTGAGGGCCTCTTCGCCGGCAAGCCGGCGGCTACAGGCTCAGGTCCAGTGGAAGCTGCGGTCCCACAGGCCGGATACATCCAGTTGCTGGGGCAGTACGCCGGCCTCGAAGAACAGGTCGGCCACGTCCTGCTGGGATTTCACCGCTGCGTCGTCCACCGGTTGCAGCAGGCGCGGGCCGCTCTGGGCCCGATACTGGGCAAGGAACACTTCCCGGGGCATGCCGAGAATCTGCGCGCTCCTGGTCGCCCATTCCTCGGGGTGGCTGGCAATCCACTGCCAGGAGCGGTACTCGCGCAGGATGTAGTCGGTGATCGCCGCGTGCTTGGCCGGGTCGGCGATGCTCTGCTGGTTGGCGGCGATCACGTAGTTGCCGGACAGGTAGCCCTGGCCGGTCTTCAATACCCGGGCCCCGGCCCGCAGTTCCGCCAGCTGGATGAAGTAGCCGAAGCTGACCCAGGCATCCAGGGCACCGTTCTGGAACGCGGCGAAACCGTCCTGCGCAGTCAACGCCATGGGCACGATATCGGCAAAACCCAGGCCCTGCTCCTTCAGCGCCTTGAGCAGAAAGTAATGGGAACTGGTGGAGCGAATATAACCGATGCGCTTGCCCTTGAGCTCGGCCACCGACTGCACTGCAGAGCCCTTGGGCACGATGAAGGCCTGGTTGTTGACGTCGCCGGTGAGCACCGCGATCAGCTTCACCGGGGCGTGGTTCTTGATCCCGAAGATCGGCGGGATCTCGCTCATCGGCGAGATGTCCAGGGTGCCGCTGACCAGGGCCTCGAAGCTCAGGTTGCCGCCGGTGAACTCAGCGTACTTGACCTTGTAGGGCGGCGGCTCGATGCCCGCCTCGGCAAAGAAGCTCGGCGCCGCCCCCTTGTAGGTGGCGACGTTCAGGGTGACCCCGGACAGGTCCACGGAGGCTCCCAGGCCCAGGCGCGGCAAGGCGGCGGCCAGACCGGCCAGGGCCGAGAGTTGGAGAAAATGACGACGCTGCATGGGCAATGGTCCTTAATCGAGAAAGTCCGGTTCTTCGCGCACGATCCGCTCGCGGTAAGGCTGGAAACTGAACCAGCCGCCAAACTCGGTGCCGACCTGGCGTGCGGTGTGGCGCGCCACCTCATGGGGAATGGGCCGCGGGGTGCCGGCAGCTTCCGCCAGCAGTTGAGTCTGGGCGGCGTTGTCCATGGCGATGAAGCGCCACACCGCCGCCTCGACGGTTTCACCCACGGTGAGCAGGCCGTGGTTCTGCAGGATCAGCGCCTTGCGCCCCGCCAGTGCGGCGGCGATCCGCGCGCCCTCGCTGGCCTCCAGCACCACCCCGGAAAAGTTGTCGAACAGCCCGTGCCTTTCATAGAAAGCGCAGGCGTCCTGGGTCAGCGGATCGAGCAAGCGCCCCAGGCTCGACCAGGCCTTGCCGTACAGCGAATGGGCATGGGCCGCGGCGACCACCTCGGGATGGGCTTCATGCAGCGCCGCATGGATGGCGAACGCCGCCAGGTTCAACGCGCCCTCGCCTTCGATCACTGCCCCTTCGGGGTTGACCAGCAACAGGTCGCGGACCCGTACATGGCCGAAATACACCCCCACCGGGTTGACCCAGAAATGGTCCGGGCGCCCCGGGTCACGCACCGTGATATGCCCGGCGCCGCCCATGTCGAACCCCAGCCGGGCGAACACCCGGAACGCCGCGGCCAGGCTCTGCTTGCGCTGCAGGCGCTCCAGCTCGACGGTGGCCTGCTGGGGCGGATGCTCCCAGCGAAAAACCGTATGGCCATCGCGGGGCAAGTCATACACCGCGGGGCGAAAATGTGCGGTCATATCCGCTCTCCTTGAAATTGTCGAAAAGGCCCGCTGGGCCTTGCTTGGCGACCGCCCGCCGAACCTTCAGCGGCCTTGAGAACCCCGGCGCCCCTTCGGGCCGTGCGCTGCCTGCGGCAGCGGCTACACGAAGCGCTGCCGGCCAAGGCTGGAACCGCGCGTTAGTAGCCACGCTGGATCTCCACCGGGTTTTCCAGGGGTAAACCATCGCCCCAGCGCTGGAGATTGCGTCCCAGCAGGCGCGCGATATTCAGGTAGACCCGGGGCGAATTGGCCGAGGTGTGGGGCGACAGGCGAATACCCGGGTGGCGATAGAAAGGATGCCCCTCGGGCAACGGCTCGGGGTCGGCCACGTCCAGGCTGGCCAGGGCGATGCGCCCGGTGTCCAGGGCCTGCAACAGCGCCGGCTGATCGATCAGCGCACCGCGAGCGATATTGATCAGGTGCAACCCTGGCTTGGCCGCTGCCAGTACATCGGCATCAATGATGCCCCGGGTCTGCTCGGTCAACGGCACCGCCAGCAGCAGGTGATCGGCGCGGGCAAACAGCTCCTGCAGGTCGGCCACCGCCTCCACCCCAGGCACCTCGAACGGCTGCGCCGAACGCCGCAGGGCCAGTACCTGCATGCCCAGGGCCTGGGCCTTGGGCGCCAGCTCCCGGGCGATGCTGCCAAAGCCGAACAGCCCCAGGGTGCTGCCGGCCACCGAGGCCAGCGGCCGTTGCTGCCAGTGCTCGGCGCGCTCGATCCACACCTGGGGCAGTTGCTTGGCGGCGGCGAAGATCGCCGCCAGGGCAAACTCGGCAATGCTTTCGGCGGTGCTGCCTCGGGCACTGGCCACCGGCAGGTCCTGGAACAGCCAGCGAGGAAAATAATCCAGGCCCGAAGTCACCAGTTGCACGAAGCGCAGGCCAAACGGCCAGCCCGCCGGTGGCACTGGCGCGTTGCGAAAATCGGCGTGGGGCGCGGCCAGCAGCACTTCGATATCGGCGGGCAAGCCACACGGCAGGCCCCGAGGCAGGCTCAATACTTCCACCCCCGGCAGCCACTGGCGCAACTGCTGGTTGAAGTGCTCGTCGAGCTGGCTGGCGATGCGCGTCACGCCTGGGCTCCGCGGCTGGGCAAGGCAAAGGCGGCGCGCCCCACGGCACCGAGAATCGCGTCGTTCTGCGGGGTATGAATGCGGCTGCACAGCACATCGCGGTAATGCCGCTCGATGGGGTTGCCCCGGGCCAGCCCGGGGTTGCCGATGGCTTCGATGCCCAGCTCCACGGCGCTGATGGCGTTGCTGGTCACCAGGTATTTGATCTGGGTCGCCTCCCCCGGGGCGATCCGCCCTTCGGCGGCGGCATCGAGCAGCACCCGGTTGTTGAGCAGCAAGGCGTCGATGCGCCCGATCAGTTCCTGAAAGCGCGGCAGGCTCGACAACGGTGCGCCAAGGTTGGCCGGGGCACGCTGGGCCAGCCAGCCCAGCAGCCAGTCGCGCGCGGCCCGGGCCACGCCGTCGTAGATGGCCGAGAGCAGCACCGCCAGCCAGAGCACGCCCTTGCTGTCCAGCTCGGAGGGCCGGGGCACGTGGGCCGGTTGGATATCCACCGCCTGTTCCTCGGGCACGAACACCTCATCGAAGATCACGTCGTGGCTGCCGGTGGCGCGCATGCCCAGGTGGTCCCAGGTTTCCTCGACGCTGATCCCGGGGCTGTCACGGTGGACCAGCCAGGTACCCACTTGCGGCTCGGCCTCGTCACTGCGGGCCCAGACCGCCAGCCAGGTCAGCCCGGGAATGCCGGTGGAGTAGATCTTGCGCCCGCTGAGCAGCCAGCCACCCGCGACCCGTCGTGCCAGGGTCGCCGGCAAACCGCCCCGGGCCGGCGTACCCAGGTCCGGCTCGACCCGCAGGGCGTTGATCAGGGCACCCTCTTGCACCGCCTCCCGGGCCACGCGCTGGCGCAGGTGCAGCGGCCAGGCCGTGTTCTGTTGCAGGCGCGTGTGCTGCAGATACTGCATCACCAGCACCAGCGCGGTGGAAGGCTCGCCCCGGGCCACGGCGCCTATCACTCGTCGCGCCTGGGCCAGGGTCGCCTCGCTGCCGCCCAGGGCCCGGGGCACGGTCAGGGCCAGCAGGCCATGCTGGTGCAGGCGTTGCAGGTTGGCGTGGGGAAATTCGCTGTGACGGTCGTAGTGCGCTGCGGTGGCGGCGAATTCTTCACTCAGTTGCTGCAGCAGGTCGGCGAACTCGCTGGAGTCTGGATCAGGGACGGGACGGGACACGGACGGAGACGGTTGCACGCTGGAAAGGCTCATCGGCTGGCGGTCCTGCTCAAGGGAAGGGAGATGTCGACGGCCGGCTCGGCCTCGGTTTCCACACCCAGCAGTTGCAGCAACCGCGCGCGCAGTGCCTGGAACCCAGGGGTGGAGGCCTGACGCGGACGCGGCAGGCGGATTGGCAATTGCTCGGCGATTTGCCCGTTGGCCAGCACCAGCACCCGATCGGCCAGCAGCAGCGCCTCGTCGACATCGTGGGTCACCAGCAGCACCGCCGGGGTGTGCACCCGCCACAGGCGGATGATCAGTTGGTGCATGCGGATCCGGGTCAGGGCGTCCAGAGCGGCGAAGGGCTCATCCAGCAGCAACAGGTGCGGCTCGCGTACCAGGGCCCGGGCCAACGCCACTCGCTGGGCCTCGCCGCCGGACAAGGTGCCTGGCCAGGCATTGAGCCGGTGGGCCAGCCCGACCTCCTCCAGCGCTGCCTCGGCCCGCTCCCGGGCCCCGGCCCCACGCACGCCCAGGGCAACGTTGCGCCACACGCGCTTCCAGGGCATCAACCGTGGCTCCTGGAACACTGCGGCCATGGCCGAAGGCACCTGCAACTGGCCCTGGTCGATGGGTTCCAGCCCGGCCAGGGTTCGCAGCAAGGTGGTCTTGCCCGAACCGCTGCTGCCCAGGAGGGCCACGAACTCCCCAGGAGCGATGTCCAGATCCAGGCCATCGAGCACCGCCTGCCCGGCAAAACGCCGGGTGATCCGGCGGCATTCGACGGCAGCGCGCAGGCGGCCCTGCTGGGGCAATGACAGAGTCATGGGTCAGTTCCTGATAAAGGTCGGGCGCCAGGCCAGGGCGCAACGTTCGAGGCCGCGCACCAGCCCGTCGATGCCCAGGCCGAGCACGCTGTAGACCAGGAGGCAGATGACGATCACGTCGGTGCGCATGAAGTCCCGCGCGTCGTTGACCAGGTAGCCGATACCGGCGCTGGCGTTGATCTGCTCCACCACCACCAGCCCCAGCCAACTGATGCCGAAGGCATAGCGCAGGCCGACGAAGAACGCCGGCAGGGCCCCGGGCAGGATCACGTGGACGATCAGTTCCCAGCGTTTGAGGCCCAGCAGGGTCGCGGCCTCCACCAGCTTGGGATCGAGGCTGCGAATGCCGGAAAACAGCGTGAGGTAGATAGGAAAGGTAGTGCCCAGGGCGATCAGCGCGATCTTCGGCGTCTCGCCCACGCCGAACCAGAGAATGAACAGCGGCACTATGGCCAGGAACGGCAGGGTGCGCAGCATCTGCATGGGGGAATCGATGGCGAGCTCGCCGCGCCGGGACAACCCGGCCACCAGGGCCAGGAGCGTGCCCAGGCTGACACCGATGGCCAGGCCACTGAGGGCGCGCTTGAGGGACACCCACAGGTGCCCGGCCAGTTCGCCGCTGCCGAGCATCTGCCACAGGGTGCCGCCGATGGTACTGGGAGCGGCGATGATCCGCGCCGGCAACAGCCCGCTGCGCGAGGCCAGTTCCCACACCAGTAGAAGCAGCAACGGGCTGACCAGGCGCAGCAGCAGATTACCCAGGAGCTGGTATCCGGGGCGCTCGGCCCAGCGACGGGACGAGGTGAGGGGGCTGGCGCAGGCATCGCAACATCCTTATTTCAACGCGTTCGAGCCCCATGCTAACTACATAAAAAACGTCCGTGAAATTCGTTTTGGTTCTAACTTAATATACAAAAATTGCATTCAATGATTGCCAAGACATGCAAATCAATAATCAAAAACAATCCGAAGGAGCCGGCTTTCCGGCGAACAGCCCCCTGAGGTTTGCGCCGGCCTAGAGGGCGCCTTCGCTGGCAAGCCAGCTCCTACGGCGCAGCCTTGCCGACGCGGGCGGCGACCATCTCGCCGAACATGCTCACCGGCTCTTGCAGGTTGCCGAGGAACCGCGGGTGGACCAGCCACAGGTCGATCACCGGCTTGAAGTCGCTGACCGGGACGATCTCCAGCTTGTCCCGATGGCTGCTGTTTTCCAGCAGCGGCAGCGGCACCAGGCCATAGCCCAGGCCATTGGCGATCAACCCCAGTTGCAGCTCGGTGCCGAAGGTTTCCAGGTTGATCTGCAACGACAGCCCCTGTGCGCTCAGCGCCCGTTGCAGGCCGGCACGAAAGCCGCAGCCGTCCGGGTTCAGCACCCAGCCGCGCTGGTAACAGTCGGCCAGTTTGCACGAGCGCTTGCGCACCTCGCCCTTGGCCGCCACCACCACCAGGTTCATGCTGCCCAGGGAACGGCCCACCACCCCTTCGGGGAAGACCTTGCCAGCGGGAAACAGCGCCGCCACCACATCCAGCTCACCGTTCTCGACCTTGCTCAACAGGTGGCTGCCCCAGCCCGTGGCCACCGAGGTCTGCAACTGCGGATACAGCGCCTTCAACTGGCTCAGGGCATCGAGCAGCACCACATCGCCGATGGTCTGCGGCACGCCGATGCGCAGGGCACCACTGGGGGCGCCGTCATTGGCCACCAGTTCATTCAGCGCGTCGATGCTGCGCAGCACTTCCAGGCACTGGCCATAGACCCGCAAGCCCATGCTGGTGGGCTTGAGCGGCTTGGTGTTGCGGTCCAGCAATTCCACCCCCAGGGCTTCCTCGAAATTCTGCACCCGGCGGGTAATGGCTGGCTGGGTCAACTGCAGGGCATCGGCCGCCTGGCTGATGGTCTGGCAGCGGATTACCGCCACGAACGCATTCAGATCATCTATCTTCATTCTTTTTTCGCATAATAAATGACTGGAAAAATGTTCGATAAGAATAATACCTTTTAGCTCGCCCGTGTAGTTCGCGTCATTTGCCTTGTGTCCACGGAGGGAGCCCATGCCCCACAACGCCACGACAGTCGCCATCGAATCAGCCAACTTCGCCCGCCTGCGGGACTTTATCGCCGCTCTGGCCGAGCTGCTGGACAGCCATCCCGATGAAGCCCGGGTGCTGGACCAGGGCGCCGCGCTGCTGCACCAGCTGGTGAGCCAGGACGACTGGCTGCCCGCGGCCTTCGCCCAGCCGGATCCGCAGCGCTACCAGCAGTTCCTGCTGCATGCCGACTCGCGCCAGCGCTTCTCCATCGTCAGCTTCGTCTGGGGCCCTGGGCAGCGCACACCGATCCACGACCACCGGGTCTGGGGCCTGATCGGCATGCTGCGCGGCGCCGAGGACAGCCAGGGGTTCGAACGCCTGGCCGACGGCCGCCTGCTGCCTGCCGGCGCGCCGCTGCGCCTGGTGCCGGGCCAGGTGGAAGCGGTGTCGCCACGCATTGGCGACATCCATCAGGTGAGCAATGCCCATGCCGATCGGGTATCCGTCAGCATCCATGTGTATGGCGCCAATATCGGTGCCGTGCAGCGCGCCGTGTACGACCTCGACGGCCAGGAAAAACCCTTTGTCTCCGGCTACTCCAACCATTTGCTGCCTAACCTCTGGGACTTGTCGAAGGAGCCCCTGCAATGACCGATTTCCCGACCCGCAGCCCGGCACAGATCCGCCAGGCCCTGCTCGACCGCCAGGAGCTGGCACTGATCGATGTGCGTGAAGAAGCGCCCTTCGCCGAGGCCCACCCGCTGTTCGCGGCCAACATCGCGCTGTCGAAACTGGAGCTGGAGGTGTATGCGCGCATCCCCCGCCGCGACACCCCGATCACCCTCTACGACCAGGGCGAAGGGCTGGCCCAGCGCGCCGCCACGCGCCTGCGGCAACTGGGCTACAGCGATGTCGCCCTGCTGGCAGGCGGCCTGGAGGGTTGGCGCAGCGCCGGCGGCGAGCTGTTCAAGGACGTCAACGTGCCGAGCAAGGCCTTTGGCGAACTGGTGGAAGCCGAGCGCCACACTCCGTCCCTGGCCGCCGAGGAGTTCCAGGCACTGCTCGACCAGCAGGCCGACCTGGTGGTGCTCGATGCCCGGCGCTTCGACGAATACCAGACCATGAGCATCCCCGGCAGCACCAGCGTGCCCGGGGCCGAACTGGTGCTGCGGGTGCGTGAGCTGGCCCCCGATCCCCGCACCCGGGTGGTGGTCAATTGCGCCGGGCGCACCCGCAGCATCATCGGCACCCAGTCCCTGGTGAATGCCGGCATCCCCAACCCGGTGGCGGCACTGCGCAATGGCACCATCGGCTGGACCCTGGCCGGGCAGAAGCTCGAACACGGTCAGAGCCGGCGCTTCAAGGCCATCAACGAGGCCCAGCGGGCCCCAGCCCAGGACGCCGCTCGGGCCGTGGCCGACCGCGCCGACGTGGCACGCATCGACCTGGCCCAGTGGCGGCGCTGGCAGGCCGACCCCAAGCGCACCAGCTACCTGTTCGATGTGCGCACCCCGGAGGAATTCGCCGCCGGCCACCTGCCCGGCGCCCGCTCCACCCCCGGTGGGCAACTGGTGCAGGAAACCGACCACTTCGCCAGCGTGCGCGGTGCGCGCCTGGTCCTGGTGGACGACGACGGCGTGCGCGCCAACATGAGCGCTTCCTGGCTGGCCCAGATGGGCTGGCAGGTGGCGGTGCTGGACGGCCTGCGCGACAGCGACTTCAGCGTGCGCGGCCCCTGGCAGGCGCCACTGCCGGACACCTCGCCGGCCGAAGAAATCAGCCCCCGCACCCTCGCCACCTGGCTCCAGGAGCCCGGCACCCTGGTACTGGACTTCACCGCCAGCGCCAACTACGTGCAGCGCCACATCCCCGGCGCCTGGTGGGCATTGCCCAGCCAGTTGCAGGAAGCCCTGGCCCAGTTGCCACAGGCGGAGCGCTATGTCCTGACCTGCGGCAGCAGCCTGCTGGCGCGCTTCGTGGTGCCGCAGCTGCAGGCCCTGACCCAGCGTCCGGTGTTCCTTCTCAGCGGTGGCACCGCGGCCTGGATCGAAGCCGGCCTGCCCGTGGAAGAAAGCCGCCAGCAACTGGCTTCACCCCGGATCGACCGCTACCGGCGCCCCTATGAAGGCACCGACAACCCGAAAGAAGCCATGCAGGGCTACCTGGACTGGGAGTTCGGCCTGGTGGCGCAGTTGGGCCGGGATGGCACCCACGGCTTCTTCGTCATCTGAACCGCTTCGCTGGCAAGCCAGCTCCTACAGACCCCGCCTCTGCACTGTAGGAGCCGGCTTGCCGGCGAAGAGGCCGCAGGCCTGGCATCGCTCGCAAGGGCACCCTCGCGGGCAAGCCCGCTCCTGCGAGGAGGGGTATTTCGGGCGCGTAGGCGGTGCTGGTGGATCATCAATCGCCCGGATGACAAATAGCAATAATTCTCGATATCATTCGCGACCTTGTGCTCACCGCGTCGTCAAGAAGGATATCCATGTCTCGCTCCAAGCCCGACTCTGCGTCGGCGGACTCTGTTCGCGGGTTCTATGCGGACATCCTGCATTTCCTGCGTAAACGCACGGACAACGCCAGCGACGCAGCGGACATGACCCAGGACGTGTTCACCCAATGGCTCGACTACCGTGACCGGGCCCAGGTCGAACAGCCCCGGGCCTTCCTGTTCCAGATGGCACGCAACCTGCTGCGTGATCATTGGCGGCGCCAGCAAGTACGCTCCCGGGCTCATCAGGACGGGCACCACGAGCAAAGCCTGGACAACGAACCCCTGGCCGACGAGCAGCATGAGCCCCTGCCCGCGGCCCAGCGCCTGCAACGCCTGGAACAGTTGAAAGAAGTGCTCGCCCAACTCTCGCCGCGCCGCCGCGAAGCCCTTATGCTGCACCGCTTCGAAGGGCTGAGCCAGACGCAGATAGCCGAGCGCATGGGCATTTCCGTGAGCATGGTGGAAAAACACATCGCCTTTGCCCTGCTGCACTGCAAGCAGCACCTACAACGAGAAAACGGCAAGGAGCAGCCTGAATGACCCGCTTTTCCGGCACCCACAACGACCTCGACAGCGAGCAGATCGACGCCGAGGCCGCCAGCTGGTTCGCCCGCAACCGCAACGACCCGGACCGCGCCACGCGCAAGGCCTTCGATGCCTGGGTCAGCGAGCCGGCCCACGCCCGGGCCTATGCCGAGTTCGAAGAACTGTGGGTCGATCTTGCGCAATTGCAGCAACTGAGCCGGCCCATTCCCCTGCCCCGGCGCAAGCCCGCCCCCTGGCGCCCGGCCCTGGCGGCGGCCGCGGCGGTGCTCTGTGCGGTGCTGGCAGTCAACCTGGGCACGCCCCAGGGACCCTACATCCAGCAGGTGGCGCCCCAGGAAAAGGGCGCCCGCGCCTTCAAGCTGCCCGATGGCAGCACCCTGTACGTCAACGCCAACACCCAGGTGAAAGTGGATTTCAGCGCCCAGCAGCGTGATATCTACCTGCAACAGGGCCAGCTGTACCTGGAAGTGGCCGCCGACAAGGAGCGCCCGCTGTGGGTGCACAGCGGCGCGGCCAAAGTGCGGGTGGTGGGCACCGCCTTCGACGTGCGTCGTGGCCAGCGCCAGCTGGTGGTCAGCGTCGCCCACGGCCAGGTGGCCTTCAGCCCGGACGGCAAGCCCGGGGAGTTGACCCTGCTCGGCGCCCGCCAGCAAGCCACCTATGACCTGCACAAAGGCACCCTGCGCCAGCAGACCCTGGACAGCGATGAGGTCGCGGACTGGCGCAGCGGGCACCTGGCCTTTCGCAACCGCGACCTGGCCAGCCTGGTGGATGAGTTGAACCTGTATCGGCGCCAGCCGGTGCAACTGGCCGAGGGTTCGCTGGGGGCCTACAAGGTCTCGGGCAACCTCGATGTCAACGACCCCGACGCCCTGATCAAGGCACTGCCCGTGCTGATTCCGGTAAAAGCCGTACCCCTGGCCGACGGCCAGCTGAGGCTCGAGGCTCGTTGATCCAACTCATATGAGAATATTTTGCATTCGCATATGAGGTTTTTTTTCACTGCCGCGTCTTCCTCCCGTCTGCGATCTGTACGCAGCGCTTTTTTTGGCCTTTAAGCCGCTCTGGGGGAAGTCATGTTTCGCGCGCTCTTGCCTGTTCCGTTAGTCCGTACCCGCCCTACCCTGCTCGCCGCCTGCCTGGCATTCAGCCTGCAGGCCTACGCCGGGCCGCTGCATTTCCAGTTGCCGGCGCAGCCTCTGGCCGCGTCCCTGAGCCAGATCGCCCAGCAGGCGAAGATCCAGCTGCTGTTCGATGAGCAACTGCTGCGCAACGCCAAGGCGCCGGCCCTGCAGGGTGACTACAGCCCGGAAGAGGCGATTCGCACCTTGCTGCAGGACGGTCGGTTCAACCTGGTGAAGGTCGACAACACCTACATCGTGCGCCCTGCCGACACCAACCTGAGCAGTGGTTCGGCCCTGCAACTGGGGGCCATGAGCGTGATCGGCAACGGCACCGAAGTGGACTCCTCGAGTGTCGGCCGCTCGACCCTGAACCAGGCGGAAATCGATCGCCACCAGGCCACCAACGTGGTCAGCCTGATCGACACCCTGCCCGGCGTGAGCCTGGGCGGCTCGCTCAAACCCGGCGGCCAGACCATCAACATCTGGGGCCTGGGGGATGCCGAAGACGTACCGATGAGCGTTGATGGCGCCACCAAGAGCGGCTTCGAACGCTACCAGCAGGGTTCGGTGTTCATCGAGCCGGAGCTGATCAAGCGCATCGAAGTGGAAAAAGGCCCGCACTCCCCCGAGACCGGCAACGGTGGTTTCGGCGGCACCGTGCACATGGAGACCAAGGACGCCCCGGACCTGCTGCAGGAAGGTCGCAACGCCGGCGCCATGGTCAAGTACGGCTACAGCAGCAACAGCCATGAACAGGCCTACACCGGCGCGGTGTACGGCCGTACCGATGATCACCGCTTCGATGCCCTGGCCTACTGGACCAAGCGCGACGGCGACGACATGAAGATCGCCAGCGCCCAGCCCGACCCGCGCAACGCCTACCCGATCAACCCCAAGCGCCTGCCCAATACCGCCCAGGACATGGAAGGCGAGCTGTTCAAGCTGAACATGCAACTGACCGACGAACATCGCCTGGGCTTCAGCTACATGCGCTCCAACAGCGACATCTGGGCGCCCTTCTCGGCCAAGAGCTACCCGACGCCACCGAGCCAGAGCGACATCAACAAGTACGGTTATGACGGCGCCACCCGCCGCTTCCTGGCCCAGCGCAATACCATCGACACCACCTGGATCGCCAAGTACCAGTACACCCCCGTGGACAATCCATGGATCGACTTCGAGGCCAAGTACTCCGATTCCACCACCGACCAGACCGACGAACGCGGGCCGAACGCCTTCTTCCAGCCGGCCTCCGGTGGCCGCAAGATCACCGTGGGCTATGACGACAAGATCCTGGCCCTGAAAAACACCAGCCGCTTCAGCACCGGCCCGCTGGAACACGCGCTGACCAATGGCATCCAGATCCGCAAGCACACTCGCGAAGTGGACATGTGGATGCCGGGCAAGACCTATGAAGTGCCCAAGTACAACTACGGCCACTACCAGCCTGGCTTCATGCCCCACGGCAAGGTCGACAACAATGCCTTCTACATCCAGGACGCCATCACCCTGGGGAATTTCACCCTGACCCCGTCCCTGCGCTACGACCATGTGCGCAACCGCGGCGAGAAGAACGACGCACCGTTCTACAACAGCCCCGACCCGGTGGCGGGCCACGATTACGGCGACAAGACCTACACCGGCTGGTCGCCTCGGCTGTCGGCGTTCTGGACAGTGACCCCGCAATTCGCCCTGTTCGCCGACTACAGCAAGACCTGGCGCGCGCCGGTGATCGACGAGCAGTACGAGGTCCAGTCGGCTGCCTCCACCCGTTCCGCCACCAGCCGAGACCTCGACCCGGAACGCATCACCGCGTTGCGCGCCGGTAACATCACCAGCTTCTCCGACGTGTTCACCCAGGCCGACCGCGTACAGGTGCGTACCACGCTGTTCCACAACACCATCAAAGACGAAATCATGAAGAACCTCGGGATCGGCTGCCCCGAGCAACTCAGCAGCGGCAAGAGCATCGGCCAGGTGTGCAACCAGCCGACCATAGGCGTCTACCGCAATATCGGCGACCTGACCATCAAGGGCTTCGAGGTGGAAAGCTTCTACGACTCGACCTACCTGTTCGGCTCGCTGTCCTACTCGTGGATTACCGGTAAGCATGAAGGCGCCTACACCAACCCCTGGGGGCCGAACGTCTGGGCCCGGGACATCCCGCCACGCAAGTGGGTGGCCAGCCTGGGAGTGAAGATTCCTCAGTGGGATGCGCAAGTGGGCTGGCAGGGCCAGTGGGTGCGCCAGACCGACCGGGTGCCCAGCGACATCTATGCCGGCGGTCCGGGCAGCGCCCTGGGCGACTCCTATTGGGACCAGTACAAGAACGACCGCTACAACGTGCACGGCCTGTTCGCCAACTGGAAACCCCAGCAGCCTTACCTCAAGGGCACCGAAGTCAACTTCACCCTGGACAACATGTTCAACCGTGACTATCGCCCACCACTGAGCGGCGATAACGCATCCAGCCTGGGGCGCAACGCCAAGATCAGCGTGACCCGCTTCTTCTGACGGCAACTGGCTGCGGTGCATCGGACGCACCGCAACAGGCCAGCCGTTGGCCATCACGGATGTATTGCAAACCGTTAGCCAAGCCCTGCCGCCCGCACCTGCCGGGCTAAGATCGACTCCCCTCTGAACACCGCTGAAATGCCTTTGGGCGCTTTCGGTCAACTTCCCATTGATTCCGTACGACACTTGTCGTACAAACGAGAAGACGTCATGGACAGAGGCTTCAGGAAGGTCAGGCGGGACCTGATCAATGCCTTACAAAGCGGCCACTATCTGCATGCCGCGCGCGGCTCGATCGAGGTCAAGAACCTGCTGGCCACCGGCGAGATCTCGACCAGTCAACTGATCGAGGTCATCAATGCCTGCAAGGGCCAGGACCACAGTTGCAGCGCACATCACAGCGTCCCGGGCATCGCGGTCCACGTGCTGAAAAAGGCCGGCTGGTACATCAAGTTCTACTTTATCGAGCCAGATGCGTGGTTCATCAGCGTTCACCGATGAGGGCAACCCATGAAACTTTTTCTGCAAGGCGACCGGGGCAAGGCGCTCTGCGAGCATTGCCAACAGGTCGTCGGCATTACCCACCTGCGGCGCGACGTCCCTTTCAGCGACGGCCATGGCCTGGCCCGGGACATCCTGGTGGGGGTTTGCGACCTCTGCGCCACGGTGGTGGCCATCCCGCCCCAGTCCACACCGGCGATCAAGGAAGCGCGCAAGCAATCATTGACCTCCATCGAGGCGCGGCTGCCGGCGGTCTACCTCGATGTCCTCGATGCGGCGATGCACTGCGTGGCCCCGGATGCCGGAGTGCAGATGCGCAAACTGTTCCTCGGCTACTACTTCAGCGCCCCCGCGGCGTCTTCCCTGGAGCAAGTGCACAGCGGCTTCGTCGCGTACCTGGCCGAGCAGGCCAAGGCCCGCCAGTTGCCTGCCGTGCATGTCATGAAACGCCTGTCGCTGAAGGTCAACCACTATGTGGCCGAGGATCTTGCGCGCCTGCTGCAAGCCACCCAGATGACCCAGACCAAGCTGCTGAAAGCGCTGATCGCGCAGATGCGCCTGGATGTGCTCGAAGGCGGCAACCCCGCGGTGATCGCCGACCTGCGCCAGCTGGCGCGCCTGGGGCTTTGACCTTCAGCCTTTGCCCCGGCCCGCGACCCGCCCCGCCCGCAGGAAATCCCCCCAGCGCCGCACCAGGTAGTTGTGCTCGTCCATCACCGAGTTCCACACGGCGATATGCCCCATGCGCTGCTGGTAGGAACCGCCATCGCGGGTCTCGCCGATATCGATCAGCGGTTCGCCGTCGCTGCCCGGCAACTCTTCCCGGGCCGGTTTGCCGGCGTACCAGTAATCCCACTCGGCGCTGCTCAGGTGATCGCGGGTACGCGCCGGGTTGCCGATGTAGTAGCCCTGGCGTGCCATCACCGCACCGGGCCAGCCCGACAGCCACCAGTTGAGGTAGGCATAGGCTGCATCCAGCACCGCGCCCTTGGCGTGGCGCGACAACGACAGCCCGCCGAACCAGGCGCGGTAGCCTTCCTTCGGCACTGCCAGGCGGTATTTGACCCCCGCCCGGTGCAGGCGCATCAGCGTCGGCGACCACAGGCTCTGGATATCGATGCGCGGGCTGAGCATCAGTTGCGCGGCCTCTTCATCGTCCGACCAGAACGCCGCGAAGTGCCCTTCACGCTGCTTGCGCACCAGGATCCCTGCCAGCCGGTCGATCTCTTCGATGCTCAGGTTGCCGATGTCCTTGAAGGATTCCAGGCCACAGCCCTGCACCGCCAGGGCGGCGTCCAGGGCACCGATCGCCGCATCGCTCTGCAAGGCAATGCGCCCGCTCCAGGCCGGCTCCAGCAGCCAGCCCCAGCTTTCGTTGGCGCTGGAAAAACCCGCCGGCAGGCGCTCCGGGCGGTAGGCGAAACTGTCGGCGTTGTGGGTCAGCGGCAGCATGCTGATGCGCTCGCTGGCCGTACTGCCCAGGCTACCGTCGTGCTGCACATAGAGCCGTTCGCTGGGCACGCTGCCACTGCCCAGGCGATCGTCCGGCGACAGGCGCCCGCGCTTGGGCAGGTCGTTGATCTCGTGCCACAGGGCAATGCGCCGGGTATCGATGGGCTGGATCGCCTGGGCCGGCCAGACAAAATCGACGTTGTGAAACCACTGGTCATAGAGGTCGTAGCTGTCCGGCTGCATCACCGCGATGCGCTGGGCCTGCTCCACATCGTGTACCTGATACACCAGGCGGATGCCCAGGTCCTGCTCGGCGCGCACCCGCAGGGATTCGAGCAGGGTCACCGAGGTGCCCAGCACCCGCAGGGTGACCGGTTGCGTCGCCGCCATCAGGCACCCTCCCCGGCGGCCGGGGCGAAACTGCGGGCGAACACTTCGAAGGAACGGCGCAGTTGTTCGGGCTCCAGCCCGCGCAGGATAAACACCAGCCGCGAGCGATGGTCGGCACTGGGCCAACGGGGCAGATGCACGGGGGCGTGCAGGCAATGCTGCACGCCATGGATGACGATGGGGGCCTGGTTGGCGTTGATGTTGAGCAATCCTTTCACCCGCAGAATTCGTTCGCCGTGGCATCTTAGCAGCATCGACAACCAGACCCCGAAGCCCACCCAATCCAGGGCTTGCTCGAACTCCAGGCTGCACACTTGCGCCGCGCCATGCTGTGGCGCAGCCGCTTTGAGTGGCCCCTGCAACTGCCAGCGCGCCACTTCCCGCTCTGCCGTCGCACCACGCAGCCCCTCCCCCAGCAACAGCTGATCGCCACTCTGGATCGCCTGGGTCAGCAACAGGGGCGCCCCAGGATTGAGCTGCTGCAAATGCTCGCGCAACGCTGCCTGGGTTGCTTCGTCGACACAATCGGTCTTGCTCAGCAGCAAGCGATCCGCGGCCGCCACCTGGGCCAGCCACTCCGGGTGCAGGCGCTCCTGCAACGCCGCGTGGCTGGCGTCCACCAGGGTCACCAGCAGGCCGATGTGCACCCGCCCGCGCAATTGCGGATCGTTGTTCACCGTGGCCAGGATCGGCGCCGGGTCGGCCAGCCCGGTGGTTTCCAGCAGCACCCGGCGAAAGGCCGGAACCTCGCCCCGGCTACGCCGCGCCAGGAGCGCCAGCAGCGCCTCTTTCAGTTCGCCGCGAACCGAACAGCAGACACAGCCGCTGGGCAGCAGCACGGTGTCCGGCGCCACCTCCTGCACCAGCAAATGATCGATGCCGATATCGCCGAACTCGTTGATCAGCAGCGCCGTGTCCCCCAGGCTCTGGTCCTGCAACAGGCGGTTGAGCAAGGTGGTCTTGCCACTGCCGAGAAACCCGGTGATGACGTTCAGGGGCAGGCTCATGGCTGTTGCTCCAGGTGCTTGAGGATCACAGGGTCGAGAGGATCGAGGGGCCGGCCGAGCATGGATTCGGCCAGGCTCCACAACTGCTCCAGGCCGCTGGCCAGTTCCTGGCGGCCGGTAGCCCCCAGCAGCAGATAGGCCGAGCCCTGGAAGTCTTCGACCTTGAGCCGCAACGGCACCAGTACCCGGTTGATCGCGGCGATTCTGCGCAAGCGTTCGCGACGCCGGGGCAGTTGATCCCCCAGCGGATCGCTCCAGTGCACGTCTTCGCCCAGCAGCCCGCATAACCCGCACATGTTCAGCCCTCCTTCATGGCATCACGTCCCCGGAGTTCGGGCCCAGGGTCTGGCCGACGAACAGGTTGCCCCCCGGCTCGCTGGCCAGCAGCACCGCGGTGGGCGCCACTTCATCGGCCAGGCCGAAGCGCCCCAGGGGCAGCTCGGCGGCCTTGGCGGTTTTCCAGGCGCTGCTGATGCCAGACACCAGCGGCGTCTCGATCGGCCCCGGGGCGATGGCGTTGACCAGCACATTGTCCATGGCCACTTCCAGGGCCAGGGACTTGGTGAAGCCGATGACGCCGGCCTTGGCCGCGGCGTAGTGGGTCAGCTCGGCGCCGCCCTTGATTCCCAGCTGCGAGGCGACGTTGATGATCCGCCCCCAACGCTGCGCCAGCATATGGGGCAAGGCCCGCTGGCTGGCGACGAAGACGCTGGTGAGATCGACCCGCAGCATGTCGTTCCACATCTCGATGGACAGATCGACGCAGCGCGCCTGGGTCAGCATGCCGGCGTTGTTCACCAGGATATCGATACCGCCGAAATGCTCGACACAGGCATCGACTCCGGCCTGGGCCCCTTCGACGCTGCCGACATCGGCCACGCATTCGACGACTACAGCGCCCAGCTCGCGGCAGGCTTGGGCGCTCTCGGCCAGGCGCGCGGGGTCGCGGTCAGCCAGCAGCAGGCGTGCTCCCGCCACCGCGTAGGCCCGGGCGATAGCGGCGCCGATACCGCTGCCGGCGCCGGTGATCACGGCGCGGCGGTTGTGCAGGTGTTGCATGGGACTTTCTCCTTCAAGGGTGTGCGGTTCGCTGGCCAGCCAGCTCCTACGGAGGCGGTGAGCCGCCTGCACGAGCCGGCTGGCTGGCGAAGGGGTTCAATCCGGCCAGCGCACCGTCAGGCCGCCATCGATGACGATGCTCTGCCCGGTGAGGTAGCTGGACTCCTCGCTGGTGAGAAAGCGCACCAGGGACGCCACTTCATCGGCCCGCCCGACCCGGCCCAGGGGGATGGCCCGGGCCGCCTTGGCCAGGCCTTCCGGGCCCAGGGAGTTCTGGCTGTCCAGCGACTGCGGGGTCTCGATCAACCCCGGGATCACCGCGTTGCAGCGAATGCCCCTGGCCGCCAGTTCCACCGCCAGCGAGCGGCACAACCCCGGCACCCCGGCCTTGGCCGCTGCATAGTGAGCGTGCTCCTGCCAGCCGTAGACGCCACCGGCAATCGAGGAAATCGCCACCAGGGCACCGCCCTCACCCATGTGTTTGACCGCCGCGCGGAAGGTGCGCATGACCCCGGTCAGGTCCACATCGAGCATGGCGTTCCAGGCCGCGTCGGTCATGTCCAGCAAGGGTGCGCGGCGCAGCAGGCCGGCATTGGCCACGGCGTAATCGAGGCGGCCAAAGTGCGCCACGGCCTGCTCGGCCAGGGCGTCCACCGAGGCGCTGTCGGTCACGTCCAGGGGCAGCATCAGGCAGTGCCCGCCCGCCTCGGCCACGAGGTCGCGGGTGGCTTGCGGGTCATGGGGGTCGGCAGGGAAATACCCGCCCACCACCGCCACACCGGCCCGTGCATAGGCCACGGCCAGGGCCTGGCCGATGCCGCTGGCGGCACCGGTGATCACGGCGACTTTTTGAGTCATGGATAACTTTCCTTATTGAACGGATTCAGGACGCACATGGCGCGCGGCGAACATCAGCGCACCGGAGAGGAAACAAGGCAGCGCGCCGAAATACAGCGCCGAGGTCTGCCAGTCGCCACCGGCGGACAGCACCTGGGTGGCGCCAAAACCCGCCACCACCGCGCCGATCGGCCCCATGGCGTGGATGATCGCGCCGCCGGTGGCGCGGATGCTGGTAGGGAAGCTTTCGCTGATGAAGAACAGCGCCGCCGAGTACGGGCCGATCAGGAAGAACAGGCCCAGGCTGTAGAGACCCACCACCATCGGCATGTTGCTCGGGCCGTAGAGCATGCCGGCGAACGACAGGCCGCCGAGCATCCAGCCCAGGCCGATGACATTGCGCCGGCCGATCTTGTCGCCCATCCAGCCGTGGCTCAGGTAGCCGCAGTAGCCCACCAGGTTGGAGAGCACCAGGATGATCAGCGAGTTCTCGAAGGAGATGTGGTGCACGCTGACGATCACCGACGTGCCGAGCACGCTGAACACCTGGATCGCCGCCCAGTTGAGCAGGATCGCCGCGCCGATCACCAGGGTCGCGCGCCGCGCCGGGCCACGAAAGGCCGCAGCCAGGCCGGCCTTGCTGTGCTCGTCATAGTCCACGCCATAGGTCAGCGCCACCGCCTGGGCCTCGCTCACCGAACCACTTTTGCGCAGCTGGCTGATGCGCTGGTGGATCTGGAACTGCGGGCTCTCCTTGAGCTTGCGCGCCATCACCGCAATGACGATGGCCGGGATCGCGGCGAAGATGAAGCAGCCTTGCCAGCCGATGATCGGCAGCAGCACCGCGGTCAACCCGGCGGCGATCAGCGCCCCCACCGGCCAGCCACCCTGCACCAGGCTGTAGATGAAGCCCCGGCGCTTGGCCAGTTGCGGGTCGTCGGATGCCGCGTACAACTCGCTGAGGTAGGTGGCGTTCACCGTTTCCTCGGCATAGCCCAGGCCGCCCAGGGAGCGGATCAGGATCAGCGGCGACTTGCCCCAGGCGCCGCCGATGGCGGTCAGCGCCGAGCAGATGGCCGAGCCGCTGACGGTGAAAATGATGCCCATGCGCCGGCCCAGCTTGTCCACCAGCGGCCCGATGGCCAGGGCCACCACCGCGGTGCCCACCGCCACCCAGGTGGCGATCTCGGCCTGCTCGACCTCGCCCCAGCCGAAGTGCCGGCCGATCTCCGGCAGCAGGGTGCCAAACAGAATGAAGTCGTACACCGCAAACACCCAGGCGAAGAAGGCGATCCAGGTGGCGAAGCGCACTTGGGCCGGGGTCAACTGCTGGGGTTTCCAGCCAGTCAGGTCGAGCTTGTTATAGATAGACATCAGTCACGCCTCGATGAAGTGGCCGGGGTCAGCGGTTGCGCGGGTGGCGGCGGATAAAGTCGTCGGCGATCTCGTCGAAGGTGACGAAGCGCACGCCGGCATGGCTCTGGATGTGTTCGATCAGGCGTTCGAGCATCAACAGCACTTGCGGGCGGCCGGAGACGTCGGGGTGGATGGTCATGGTGAACACCGCGTGCTCATGCTCGCGGTAGACCCAGTCGAACTGGTCGCGCCACATTTCCTCCAGGTGCCGCGGGTTGACGAAACCGTGGCTGTTGGGCGCCTTCTTGATGAACATCATCGGCGGCAGGTCGTCCAGGTACCAGTTGGCCGGGATCTCCACCAGGTCGGTTTCCTGGCCCCGCACCAAAGGTTTCATCCAGGTGTCGGGGTGCTGGCTGTAGTCGATCTTGGTCCAGCTGTCGCCGACCCGCACGTAGTAGGGATGGAAGTCGTTGTGCATCAGGCTGTGGTCGTACTTGATGCCCTTTTTCAGCAGCAGCTCGTTGGTCACCTTGCTGAATTCCCACCAGGGCGCAACGTAGCCGGTGGGGCGCTTGCCGGTGACCCGGGTGATCAGCTCGATGGATTTGTCGAGGACGATCTCTTCCTGTTCCGGGGTCATGGCGATGGGGTTTTCGTGGCTGTAGCCGTGCACGCCGATCTCGTGGCCGGCCTCGGCAACCGCCTTCATCTGCTCGGGAAAGGTCTCCATGGAGTGGCCGGGAATGAACCAGGTGGTGCGCAGGCCATAACGCTCGAACAGCTTGAGCAGGCGCGGCGCGCCGACCTCGCCGGCGAACAGGCCGCGGGAGATGTCGTCCGGCGAATCCTCGCCGCCGTAGGAACCGAGCCAGCCGGCCACCGCGTCCACATCGACACCAAATGCACAGAGAATTTCTTTAGCCATGAGCGGCCTCCAGTGATTGCTTGTGGTTGAAAAAAATCGTCGGAGCTAGCGCGGCAACGCCGCCTCCAGCGCCAGGGCCGCATCCAGCAGTTGCCGGTCATGGCCCTGGGGCAGGCTCAGCAACAGCCCGGTGGGCAAGCCCTGGGCATCGCGGCCGCTGGGCAGGGCCACGCCGGGCATGTCGAGGAAACTGCCGGGCATGGTCAGGCGCAGGGTCGCCAGGTTGGTCCGGGCAAAGAGCTCTTCGTCCTGCTCCAGGGGCGCCAGGGGCGGCGCCACATGGGCCACGGTGGGGGTAATCAGCACCGCGCCGTCCAGTTCGTCCTGCACCTGTTGCTGCAACTGGCGCCGCGCCTGGTACAGCCGCAGCAACTGGCTGGCGGGCATCTGCCGGGCGCTTTCCAGGCGCCGTCGCACCCGCGGATCGAGCTGTTCGGCGTACTCGCTGTCGAGCAACGGCTGGTGCAGGGCGAAGGCTTCGGCGGCGCCGAGCCAGCCTTGTTCCTGGATCAGTTGCAGGGTGGCTTGCAGGCTGTGCAGCGGCCGTTGCTCCACCAGCGCCCCGGCCTGTTGCAGGCTTTCGATGACCACCAGCAGATTGGCCCGCACGGCGGCCTGGGTACGGCTGTCGTCAAGCACTTGCGAATCGACCCAGAAGCGTTGCCCCGCCAGGCTGCGGGGCGGCGGCAATTGCCGGGGGTCGCCACCGCGCAACAGCCCGTCGATCAGCCAGGCATCGCGCACGCTGCGGGTCAGCGGCCCGAGGCTGTCGAGGCTTTCGGCCAGGGGAAACACCCCCTCGCGGTCATAGCGCAGGGAGGTGGCGCGGTAACCCACCAGGCCATTGAAGGCTGCGGGAATGCGGATCGAACCGGCAGTGTCGGTGCCCATGGCGATCGGCACGATACCGGCCGCCACCGCCACCGCGGAACCTGCCGAGGAACCACCAGGAATCCGTGGCTGGGCATCACTGTGGGGGTTGATCGGAGTGCCGAAGTGCGGGTTCAGGCCGAGCCCGGAATAGGCGAACTCACTGAGGTTGGTCTTGCCCAGGCTGACCAGCCCGGCCCGGCACAGCTGCCGTACGCTGGGCGCATCCACCTTGGCCAACGGCGCCTCGCGACGCACCTGGGCGGCGGCGGTGGTGATACTGCCGGCCAGGTCGAACAGGTCCTTCCAGGCCAGGGGCACGCCATCCAGCAGGCTCAGCGGCTGGCCGGCCCGCCAGCGGGCAGCCGCCGCCTCAGCCTCGCGCCGGGCCCGGGCCGGGCACAGGGAAATGAACACATGGGGCGTTGCCTCGGCCAACGCCAGGGCCTGCTCCAGAACCTGGACCGGATCGGTGCGGCCCGAGGCAAAGGCTTGCGCCATGGCCGTGGCGTCGTTCAGCGAATCAGGGGGCATGGCTCACTCCGCAAAAATCTAAAAATGTACTAAATATTAAAATGTACATTTTATGCAGAGCAGATTCCGTGCCAGCTCAAAACGCAGGGAGCACCGCGTGCTTTCGGAAAATGCCCCAGATTCGCCTGTAATAGCGAGCCAGAGTGGGTTACTGACAGAGATCGCGCGACGACCGACGGAGAAAATCCTCGCCCAAGGGGCTGCCATTGAAATAATGTATCTTTTATTAAAAAGTACATTTTGGTGCAGAAAGGTAACAACCCACCCAGGGCGGCCCCAGGACGGGGCAACCAAACGTGGCACTCAGTGACACTTGGCAACTGTGAGAGAATCCCCGGCCACCGCGGCCCGGCAACGGGCTCGTCACCCACCGGCAACAGCCCCTAGAGGAACCGATGAAAGCAGTGTCAGCAGAGGACCCGCGCACCGCATCGCGCTACGCCATGATCCGTCAGGTCTTGCGCGACGCCATCCTCCAGGGCACCGCCCTGCAGGGCCTGGTGCTGCTGGAAGCGCCCCTGGCGGAACTGTTCGGCACCAGCCGAGTGCCGGTGCGCAAGGCCCTCGATCTGTTGCACGGCGAAGGGCTGATCAGCCGTTTTGACGGCCGCGGCTACCTGATCAACCCCCAGGGCCTGGAGATCGAACCGCTGCGCCTGCCCCTGAGCCATGCCCACCTGGGGCTGGCCAGCGACGAAGAACTGGTGGACACCCGGCCCCTGGGGGAACGGATCTACGAAGAACTGGGCAGTGCCCTCTCCACCTGCATCGCCTTCGGTCACTTTCGCCTCGACGAACAGGCCGCAGCCGAGCACTACGGCGTCAGCCGCGCGGTGGTCCGCGAAGCACTGATGCGCCTGCGCGATCGCGGCCTGGTGGAAAAGGAACCCTACTCCCAATGGCTGGCCGGACCGCTGACCGCCCGGGAAGTCACCGAAGACTACGAACTGCGCGCCTGCCTGGAACCCGAAGCCCTGCGCCAGAGCGCGCCGGGCCTGGGCCGCGAACGCCTGGAACAGATGCTGGAACGGGTGACCCAGGCGCAACAGGCCGAGCACTGTGGCCTGGAGGCCCTGGAACGCCTGGAAGAAGACCTGCACCAGCAATGCCTGGGCGGCTTGCAGAACCGCAAGATGGCGGCGCTGATCCGTCAGGCCCAGAGCCCGATGATCATCAACCGGATCTTCTACCGCCTGCTGGGCATCGGCGCCGACCCGGCGATGCTCGCCGAGCACCGACTGATCCTCGAACTGCTGCTGCACGGTGCCTACGACGCTGCGGCCCTGAACCTCAGAGAACACCTGCAACGCGCCCGCCAGCGCATGTTGCAACGCCTCAAAGTGCTGTCGGTGCTCCCGGAACCGGAACTACCCGGCTTCCTCAGCAAAATCAGCTGAGCCCTATAGCCGCTGCCGAGCCCGCGAGGCTGCGCAAAGGTCCGCAGGACCTTGCCTGGCGATCGCCTGCCAAACCTCCGGTGGCCTTCAGAATCCCGCGTCCCTGCGGGCCGTTCGCAGCCTGCGGCAGCGGCTACAGTGCGTTGCGCTTTACCAGGCTGAGGTCGGGGACGGTGCTGCGGCGCTGGCTCAGGTAGCGGGTGCAACTGACCCGCAGGAAGGAGGCGAAATTCACCACTTCGCCGCGGTAGTCCATGACCTCCTCATACAGCTTGGCAATCAGCTGGTTGGTGGTCATGCCGTCCACTTCGGCGATCTCGCTGAGAATGTCCCAGAACTGGTTTTCCAGGCGCAAGGTCGTGACCACGCCACAGATGCGCAACGAGCGGGAACGGGATTCGTAGAGAATCGGGTCGGCTTTGACGTACAGCTCGCACATGGCGTGGCCCTCGCTTACAGGGTGATTTTGGTGCCCAGCAGGCCCAGGAAACCGGCCAGCCAACTGGGATGCGCCGGCCAGGCCGGGGCGGTGGCCAGATTGCCTTGAACATGGCCTTGAGTCACGGGGATATCGATATAGGAGCCCCCCGCCAGCCGAACTTCCGGGGCGCAGGCCGGGTAGGCGCTGCATTCGCGGCCTTCGAGGATGCCGGCCGCCGCCAGCAGTTGCGCACCGTGGCACACCGCGGCAATCGGCTTGCCAGCCTGGTCGAATTCCCTGACCAGTTGCAGGACCTTTTCGTTCAGGCGCAGGTATTCCGGGGCACGGCCACCGGGGATCAGCAGGGCGTCGTAATCGCTGGACTTCACTTGGGCGAAATCGAAGTTCAGGGCAAACAGATGGCCCGGCTTTTCGCTGTAGGTCTGGTCGCCCTCGAAGTCGTGGATCGCCGTGCGCACGGTCTGCCCGGCGCTCTTGTCGGGACACACCGCATGCACGTTGTGACCGACCATCAGCAGGGCCTGGAACGGCACCATCACTTCGTAGTCTTCGACGTAATCGCCAACCAGCATGAGAATCTTTTTCGCGGCCATGGAGTGGACTCCTTTCAGTGAAAGACGGGGGCGCAAGGAGTATTCAAGGTAGCCCCAATCCACCGGCGCGGGTAATAACCCGGTACTACAGCGACAACTGTACGGACAACTCTGCACCCAGCTGTAGCACCAGGATCGCGCGGCTTTATGGCTAGATGCAGGCACCTGTGTCCCTGTACGAATTCTGGTAGCCATCATGTCCTCGCGCGAAAACACCGGCATGGCCCTCGGCCTGCTGGGTGTCATCATTTTCAGCCTGACCCTGCCCTTCACCCGGATAGTGGTAGAGCAGATGCACCCCTTGCTCAACGGCCTGGGCCGCGCGCTGTTCGCGGCGATCCCGGCGGCCTTGCTGCTGCTCTGGCGCCGGGAAAGATGGCCGACCTGGAAACAGGTCAAGGGCCTGAGCGTGGTGATTCTCGGGGTGATCCTCGGCTTTCCAGTGCTTTCGGCCTGGGCCATGCAGACCCTGCCCGCGTCCCACGGCGCGCTGGTCAATGGCCTGCAACCGTTGTGCGTGGCACTGTATGCGGCGTGGCTGTCCCACGAACGGCCGTCGAAGGCCTTCTGGGCTTGCGCCGCCCTGGGCAGTGCGCTGGTGCTGGGTTATGCGCTGCTCAGTGGCGCGGGCAGCATCCAGGCCGGTGATGTGCTGATGCTCGGGGCGATTGCCGTGGGCGGCCTGGGTTATGCCGAAGGGGGCCGGCTGGCGCGGGAGATGGGTGGCTGGCAGGTGATCTGCTGGGCTCTGGTGCTATCCACGCCGCTGCTGATCGGACCGGTGTGGTACCTGGCGGCGCAGCACCAGGGGGCGATTTCCATGAGGACCTGGTGGGCCTTCGGCTACGTTGCGCTGTTCTCGCAGTTCCTGGGTTTTTTCGCCTGGTATGCCGGGCTGGCCATGGGCGGAATTGCTCGGGTGAGCCAGATCCAGCTACTGCAGATCTTCTTCACCATCGCCTTTTCCGCCCTGTTCTTCGGTGAACAGGTGCAGCCCATTACCTGGGTGTTCGCGGTGGGCGTGATCCTTACCGTGGTCCTGGGGCGCAAGACCGCGGTGCGCCCGGCCACACCGCTGCCCACGCCGCCGGCCAGCCCTCAGCCGAGGTAACCGTCGGCCTTGAGCAGGGTTTCCAGGCAATGTTCGCTGATCTGGTAGAAGGCCTTGAGCTCTTCGATCCTGGCCAGCAGCTGGCTGGGATCCTGCGGTTCGGCACGCTTGACCGCCAGAATCATCTTGTTCTTGTTGGTGTGCTCCAGGGAGATGAATTCAAAGACCTTGGTTTCATAACCGCAGGCTTCGAGGAACAGCGCCCGCAGGCTGTCGGTGACCATTTCCGCTTGCTGCCCCAGGTGCAGGCCGTATTGCAGCATCGGCTTGAGCAGCAGCGGGCTCTGGATCTGCTGGCGGATCTGCTTGTGGCAGCACGGCGAGCACATGATGATCGCCGCGCCGGAGCGGATACCGGTGTGGATCGCGTAGTCGGTGGCGATGTCACAGGCGTGCAGGGCGATCATCACTTCCAGCTGGCTGGGGGCCACGCTGCGCACGTCACCGCACTTGAACACCAGGCCCGGGTACTCCAGGCGCTGCGCGGCGGCGTTGCACAGGATCACCATGTCTTCACGCAACTCGACGCCGGTGACTTCGCCCTCGGCCTTGAGGGTGTTGCGCAGGTAGTCGTGGATGGCGAAGGTCAGGTAGCCCTTGCCGGAGCCGAAGTCCGCCACCCGCACCGGCTGGTCGAGCTTGATCGGCGAGCTGCCCAGGGCGTGGCTGAAGACCTCGATGAACTTGTTGATCTGCTTCCACTTGCGTGACATCGCCGGAATCAGCTCATGCTGCTTGTTGGTCACCCCCAGGTCGGCGAGAAACGGCCGGCTGAGGTCGAGGAAGCGGTTCTTCTCCCGGTTGTGCTCGGCGGACGGCGCATCGCGCTGGGTTTGCGGCTTGCCCTTGAACAGCGAACTCTTGCCCTTCTTGCTGTATTCGAGCTGCACCTCGTCGGTGAGGGTCAGCAGGTGGGCGTTCTTGAACGCAGCCGGCAGCAGCTCGGCGATGGCGGCGATGCCTTCGTCCAGGGAGAAGTTCTTGGTGATGTCCCGGGTCTTGTAGCGATAGACGAAGGACAGGCACGGCTGCTCCTTGACCGTCAGTTGCTTGATGATCAGGCGTTGCAGGTCCGCCTCCGGGCCCACGTGCTTGGCCAGTACCAGCTTGATAAAGGCGTTCTGCGTGAGGCTGGTGTCGAGCAGTTGCAGGAACTGGGCGTGATGATCCGGCGCGGGGCGGGCGGAAGGTGCGGTAACAGACATGGGGGCGGGAGCCTCGGGCGATGCGCGGTGTCGATCAGGGAATGGCGGGTATTTTAGGGGGGGATGGCCCCTCAGGGCACGGAGTTATTGACCCGAGGATAAAATTTTGTCGCCCCCCGGAAAAATCCCCTCCAATCCCGCCCCGTAGGAGCTGGCTTGTCAGCGAAGGCGTCCCCAAGGGCGGTGCAAGGCTCACGGGCCTCTTCGCCGGCAAGCCGGCTCCTACACAGGTAGCACGCCATAGTCCCCAGCTGGGTGGGTCAGTTGAGCACCACCAGGCGGTTGGGCAATTCGTTGCGTACCTGGGTCAGGGGCACATGGGTCTTGAGCAACTCGCCGCTGGCTTCAATGCAATCAAGGAAGCCCTGCAGGGTCTGGCCTTGCCGGACCTGCTGGGTAAAGGCCTGGACAATCGCGTTCCAGTTCTTGTTGTCCAGGCGCCTGGAGATGCCCTCGTCCACCAGGATCTCCACATAGCGCTCGGCTTCGCTGACAAAGATCAACACCCCGGTGCCGCCCACGGTGTGGTGCAGGTTCTGTTCGAGGAACTGGCGCCGGGCCAGGTTGGAAGCGCGCCAGTGACGCACCGATCGCGGAATCAGCCGGGTGGTGACCCGCGGCAGGCGGAACACCAGGCACAGCACGATAAAGGTCGCCCATTGCGCCAGCAGCAACAGGTGCATGTTCAGCCAGCCGGTGGCGTAATGCACCAGCCCCGGCACCACCAGCGCCAGCAGGCTGGCCCAGAGCAGCGGGATATAGGCGTAGTCGTCGGCCCGGGCGGCCAGCACCGTCACCAGTTCGGCGTCGGTCTGCTGTTCCACCCGGGCGATGGCTTCGGCCACCTGCCGTTGTTCGAATTCACTGAGTAATGCCATGTCGTTGGATTTCCGCTTTTTATTGTCAGTTACCAGCCGCCGGAGGAACCGCCGCCGCCAAAGCTGCCGCCGCCACCACTGAAGCCGCCCCCGCCGCCGGAGCCACCACCAAAACCGCCGAAGCCACCGCCTCCGCCACCGCCGCGCCCACTGGTGGTGGTGATCAAGCCGAGCGCCTGCGCCACCATGATCACCAGGATGAACAGCAGCACCAGGAAGATGAACAGCAACGGGTGACGCTGGACAAAGTCGTCCTGGCTGCTGCTATCACCGCTGTCATACACCGTGGTCGGCTCGTCCAGCGGCGTGCCGCCCAGCACCAGGAGCATGGCCGAGACCCCGTCGCTGATGCCCTTGCTGAACTGCCCGGTCTTGAACGCCGGGGTGATCACCTGGTTGATGATCACCGAGGCCTGGGCGTCGGTCAGGCGATCCTCCAGGCCGTAGCCCACTTCGATGCGCAGCTTGCGCTCGTCCCGGGCGACGATCAGCAGCGCGCCGTTGTTCTTGTCCTTCTGGCCGATGCCCCAGTGGCGCCCCAACTGGTAGCCGTATTCCTCGATGCTGGCGCCTTGCAGGTCCGGCAGGGTTACCACCACCAGCTGTTCGCCGGTGGCCTGTTCGTGGGCTTGCAGTTGCCGGGTCAGCAGAGCGCTGGTGGTCGGCTCGATCATCTGCGCGTCGTCCACCACCCGCCCGCTCAGGGCCGGGAACTTCAGCTCGGCCTGGGCCGAGACCGCAAAGACCCAGAGCAACAGCACCAGGCCAATTTTATAGAGTCGCATCAGCACCTCGTCCTTAATGATTGTCCGCTTGTGCTACCAACTGCCGGACGCCCCGCCACCGCCAAAACTGCCACCGCCCCCACTGAAGCTGCCCGAGCTTGAACTGGAGCTGGAACTGCTGGAGTCGAACCAGTCGAACGAACTGCTGCTCGAACCGGTGTCGCGCTCGGCCCTGGTTTCGCGCCTGGCCGAATCGCCGCTGGCAACAACCGGCGAGTCATCGCCGCTGCGCCATTGGGTCAGGAACCCGAACAACGGTACGCCGACGAACACCAGGTAGAACAACCTCTCGAACCACCACATCCACTCGATGTTCTGGTACCAGCTTTTCTCCACCGAGCGGTACACCAGCATCGGCCGGTCGGTGGACGACAATACGTTCACGATGGACGTGGCCCCGGCAATGATCCCCGAGGAATACAGGTCGTCCTTGAAGTACGGAATGATCGAACCATCGATGATGAAGTGGGCCACCACGTCGTTGAGCCGCCCCTCCAGGCCGTAACCGACCTCGATCCGCACCTTGCGATCGTCCTTGGCCACCAGCAGCAGGACGCCGTTGTTCTTGTCCTTCCGGCCGATCCCCCAGTGCCGGCCCAACTGCAGGCCGAACTCCTCGATGCTATAGCCACCCAGGCTCGGCACCGTGGCCACCACGACCTGGTCGGTGGTGGTCTGCTCGAGCCGCTCCAGCATCTGCGCCAGGTAGACCTGCGCCGATGGCGTGAGCAACTGCGCGGTGTCCACCACCCGCCCGGTCAGCTTGGGAAACAGGCGTTCAATCGGTGCCGCTGTCGCAGTGGTCGGTGCGGGCTCGACCTGGACAGCGGGTTGCGACGAACGCAACGGCACCCCATCCGTGGGTGTGGGCCCGGGTGTTTGCGCCAGTACGGCGCCACCCACCAGCCAAAGCCACAGCAGCGCGCCTTGCAGCACGCGCCGCCCATGGCTCATCAGAATTTGACTTGCGGCGCTTTGTCGGCGTCGGGGCTGGTGGCCTCGAAGGATTCACGCACCGGCATGTCGCTGTACATCAGGCTGTGCCACAGGCGGCCAGGGAAAGTACGGATCTCGGTGTTGTACTTCTGCACCGCCAGGATGAAGTCGCGACGGGCCACGGCGATGCGGTTCTCGGTGCCTTCAAGCTGGGATTGCAGGGCCAGGAAGTTCTGGTTGGCCTTGAGGTCCGGGTAGCGCTCGGAGACCACCATCAGGCGGCTCAGGGCACCGCTCAACTGGTCCTGGGCCTGCTGGAACTGCTTGAGTTTTTCCGGGTTGTCCAGGGTGCTGGCGTCCACCTGGATCGAGGTGGCCTTGGCCCGCGCCTCGATCACCGCAGTGAGGGTCTGCTCTTCGTGCTTGGCGTAGCCCTTGACGGTTTCCACCAGGTTGGGGATCAGGTCGGCGCGGCGCTGGTACTGGTTCTGCACCTGGCCCCAGTCGGCCTTGACCTGCTCGTCCAGGGTCGGAATGTTGTTGATGCCGCAGCCGCTGAGCAGGCTGGTAAGCAGCAACAAGGCAGCGATGGGCCAGCTCGAACGCAGGCTTTGAGTGATGTTCATGGGTGAGGCTCCTTGCACAACCTGATTGAAATGAAGCTTTTGCCCGCTTTCACACATCCTGTGGGCAAAATCTGCCTGCGCCACTGGAATGCATCGGGCTGATGGGCTAAAAGATGCCCAGCGCGAAAAAGAGTTCAGAAATAAGGCGGTGTGAAAACGTCGCGAGTGAAGGCAAGACAAGGCAAAAACAGGCGAGGAAGCGGAGTGTAGGAGGCTACATGAGCATTCCGAGCCTGTTTTTAACGCCGTATTGCCGAACGCAGCAGTTTTCACACCGCCTGAAGTGTGCGGGAATTATCTGAACAACAATAGTCGCTCCCTAAATTTTGGCTGTTCGACGCGTCACTCATGCGTCGGTCTTGAGCCCTTGAGAACAATATTCATGAAGAAGCTGTGTTTGCTGGGCCTGCTGGTCAGCCTGGCCAGTCACCCTGTATTGGCCGAAACTGCCCCGGTCCCCCTGGAAAACAAAGAAGCCTTTATCAGCGACCTGCTCAAGCGCATGACCCTGGAAGAGAAGATCGGCCAGCTGCGGCTGATCAGCATCGGCCCGGAAATGCCCCGCGAGCTGATCCGCAAGGAAATTGCCGCGGGCAATATCGGCGGCACCTTCAACTCCATCACCCGCCCGGAAAACCGGCCGATGCAGGACGCGGCCATGCGCAGCCGGCTGAAGATCCCGATGTTCTTCGCCTACGACGTGATCCACGGCCACCGGACCATCTTCCCCATCAGCCTGGCCCTGGCCTCCAGCTGGGACATGGATGCCATCGGCCGCTCCGGGCGCATTGCCGCCAAGGAAGCCAGCGCCGACAGCCTGGACATCACTTTTGCACCGATGGTGGATATCTCCCGCGATCCGCGCTGGGGCCGTACCTCCGAAGGCTTTGGCGAAGACACCTACCTGGTCTCGCGCATCGCCAAGGTCATGGTCAAGGCCTACCAGGGCCAGAGCCCGGCCCTGCCGGACAGCATCATGGCCAGCGTCAAGCACTTCGCCCTGTATGGCGCGGTGGAAGGCGGTCGCGACTACAACATCGTCGACATGAGCCCGGTGAAGATGTACCAGGACTACCTGCCGCCCTACCGCGCGGCGATCGACGCCGGCGCCGGCGGGGTGATGGTGGCCCTGAACTCGATCAACGGCGTGCCCGCCACCTCCAACACCTGGCTGATGAACGACCTGCTGCGCAAGGAATGGGGCTTCAAGGGCCTGGCGGTGAGCGACCACGGGGCGATCATCGAACTGATCCGCCATGGCGTCGCCAAGGACGGACGTGAAGCGGCCAAACTGGCGATCAAGGCCGGCATCGACATGAGCATGAACGATTCGCTGTACGGCAAGGAGCTGCCGGGGCTGCTCAAGTCCGGCGAGATCGAACAGAAGGACATCGACAACGCCGTGCGTGAAGTGCTGGCCGCCAAGTACGACATGGGCCTGTTCAAGGACCCGTACGTGCGCATCGGCAAGGCCGAGGACGACCCCGCCGACACCAACGCCGAAAGCCGCCTGCACCGCAGCGACGCCCGGGATATCGCGCGACGCAGCCTGGTGCTGCTGAAGAACCAGAACGACACCCTGCCACTGCAGAAAACCGCCAAGATCGCCCTGGTGGGCCCGCTGGCCAAGGCGCCGATCGACATGATGGGCAGTTGGGCCGCCGCCGGGGTGCCGGCGCAATCGGTGACCCTGTACGACGGCATGCGCAATGTACTGGGAGACAAGGCCCAACTGGTGTACGCCCGGGGTTCCAACATCACCGCCGACAAGAAGGTGGTGGACTACCTGAACTTCCTCAACTTCGATGCCCCGGAAGTGGTGGACGACCCGCGCACGGCGCAGCAGATGATCGACGAAGCGGTGAAGGCCGCCCGGCAATCGGATGTGATCGTCGCCGCGGTGGGTGAATCCCGGGGCATGTCCCACGAATCCTCGAGCCGCACCGACCTGCACATTCCTGCCAGCCAGCGCGACCTGATCAAGGCCCTCAAGGCCACCGGCAAGCCACTGGTGCTGGTGCTGATGAATGGCCGGCCGCTGTCGCTGCTGGAAGAAAACCAGCAGGCCGATGCGATCCTGGAAACCTGGTTCAGCGGCACCGAAGGTGGCAACGCCATCGCCGACGTGCTGTTCGGCGACTACAACCCGTCGGGCAAGCTGCCGATCACCTTCCCCCGCTCCGTGGGGCAGATCCCCACCTACTACAACCACCTGACCATCGGCCGGCCGTTCACCCCGGGCAAGCCGGGCAACTACACCTCGCAGTACTTCGACGACACCACCGGCCCGCTGTTCCCGTTCGGCTATGGCCTGAGCTACACCAGCTTCAGCCTGTCGGACATGGCCCTGTCCTCCACCACCCTGAACAAGAGCGGCAAGCTAGACGCCAGCGTGACGGTAAAGAACACCGGCAAGCGTGACGGCGAAACCGTGGTGCAGCTGTACATCCAGGACGTGGCCGGCTCGATGATCCGCCCGATCAAGGAATTGAAGAACTTCCAGAAAGTCATGCTCAAGGCCGGTGAAGAGAAAGCCATTCACTTCACCATCACCGAGGACGACCTGAAGTTCTACAACGCGCAGCTCAAGTACGCCGCAGAGCCGGGCGACTTCAATGTGCAGATCGGCCTGGATTCCCAGGACGTCAAGCAACAGAGCTTCGAACTGCTCTGAGCCTGCCAGCGGCCGGCGCATGACCTGCGCCGGCCGACTCCGTCTGTAATCCCCACAATCGCTGCAATATCTGTCGCCGCTGACGAGCCTGCGAGGCTGCGCAAAGGTCCGCAGGACCGTGCTTGTCGATCTCCCGCCAAACCTCCATCGGACTCACGACCGCCGCGACCGCTTCGCGATCGTTCGCAGTCTGCGGCAGCGGCGACAGCCAGCCGTGTCAGCCGCGTGAGTCAGCCGCGCCGATCCAGCAGGTTGACCACCAGACGGTCGACCCAACCCCAGATCCGCTGCTTGATCCGCCGCCACAGCGGTCGCTTGCGCCACACCGCCAGGCTGACTTCCTCGCTCTGGGCAAAGTCGGCGTCAAAACTCGCCACCACTGCCTGGGTCAATGCAGGGTCCAGGGCTTCCAGATTGGCTTCCAGGTTGAAGCGCAGGTTCCAGTGGTCGAAGTTGCACGAGCCTACGCTCACCCAGTCGTCCACCAGTGCCATCTTCAGGTGCAGGAAACGCGGCTGGTACTCGAAAATCCGCACCCCGGCCTTGAGCAGGCGCGGGTAGTAGCGGTGCCCGGCATAGCGCACCGCCGGGTGGTCGGTGCGCGGCCCGGTCAGCAGCAGGCGTACGTCGAGGCCTCGGGCCGCAGCCTTGCGCAACGAACGACGCACCGACCAGGTGGGCAGAAAATACGGGGTCGCCAGCCAGATGCGCCGCTGCCCGCTGCTCAGGGCCCGGATCAGCGAATGCAGGATGTCGCGGTGCTGGCGGGCGTCGGCGTAGGCCACCCGGCCCATGCCCTCGCCGGTATCGGGCAGGCGCGGCAGGCGTGGCAGGCCGAAATCGGCACCGGGCTTCCAGGCCCCGCGATACAGGTTGGCGCTCCATTGCCGGTCGAACAGCTGCTGCCAGTCGCTGACCATGGGGCCGGCAATCTCCACCATCACCTCATGCCAGTCGCAGCTGTTGTCCTCGGGCTTCCAGAACTCATCGGTGACCCCGGTGCCGCCCACCACCGCCAGGGCCTGGTCCACCAGCAGCAGCTTGCGATGATCGCGGTACAGGTTGAGAAAGCCCTGGCGCCATTTCAGCCGGTTGTATAAGCGCAGCTCGACACCGGCCTCGGTCAGGCTGCGGCGCAGGGCCTGGGTAAAGGCCAGGCTGCCGTAGTCGTCGAACAGGCAGCGCACCCGCACCCCGCGCTGCGCTGCCTGCACCAGGGCCTGGACCATGGCCTCGGCGCAGGTCCCGGCTTCCACCAGGTACAGCTCCAGTTCCACCTGGTGCTGGGCGCGGGCAATGGCCACCAGCATCCGCGGGAAGAACTGCGGGCCGTCGATCAGCAACTCGAAGCGGTTGCCTTCGCGCCAGGGGAACACCGCTGCGCGCATGTCAGCGCGCCGTGAAGATCAGCACCGCACCCACCGGCACCGAGAAACTGATGGCCGACAACCCGGCCATCTTGCGCAGGCTGTCGAGGCCGGGGGCCAGGTTGAAGTCCTCGGCGTTAAGCACCAGAGGTTCCAGGGTCACCACCTGGAAGCGCCGGTCATCCAGGCGGGTGGCCAGCAGTTCGGCGTTGTAGGTGTGTTCCTCGCCGTGCAGGGCGACGGTGACCGGCAGCAGCAATTCGATCTGTGCGCCGGGGGCCAGGTCGTTGATCGGTCGCAGGTTGATCTGTGCACTGATCCGCGCCTCGGGAAACTGGGCGATCTGGAACAGTTCCTGGCGCATGCGCTCATCGCGCAAGGGAATCCCGCTGCTCACCGACTCCAGTTCGATCTGCAACTGCGCCTGGCCCTTGCCATCGACCTTGCCATGCAGCACCAGAAAGCGCTGGACCTCGGAAACACTGGCGTTCTTGGTGGTGACGAAGGACACGCGGGAAGATTCGTTGTCCAGGTACCAGTTGGCCTGGGCCGGCAGGGCCAGTACCCCGAGCAGGCTGAAAAGAAGGCGGATCGGCGTACGCATGCAAGCTCCCATGAACAGAAGGCGCCACCTTAACCGCCCGCCAGAAGGCTGGCAAACGTCACGGCAGGCGGCGCAGTAGAGCTAGAAGCGGTAGGTATAGTTCAGGTAGAAGCGTTCGGCGCTATGGCTGATGATGCCTGCCGATCCTCTGGAGAGGCTCTGGCGCTGGATGCCGTCGGGCTCGCCGTGGGTACGAAAGCGCCCGTGCAGCCAGGCGACATCGAGCCCATCGAACCAGCCGTCGAAGGCGTAGCGCAGCACGCTCTGAAATTCCCGGCGGGAAAAACCTGCGTAGCCTTTGGCGTGATTGGAGGCAGCGTAGTGCATATCCAACTTCAGCCGCGGCAAGCCGAAGTCGGCGAAATCCATGCCTCCCAGCAGCTTGAACATCTCCTCGTCCTGCAGGCCGAAGTAGTAGAACAGCTTGCCGCTGCTGTTCCAGGTGCCGTTGTCCTGGGCGAAGAAGGTGCGGTCATAGTCGTCACCCCAGACCTTGTTCCAGGTCAGCCCGGCGTAGTAGCGGCTGAACCGGTACTTGAACAGCAGATCCAGATGCCGAGCATCGTGAGAGCGCTCCGCCTCATACAGCCCGCGCACGCCGGAATACTCGAAGCGCTTGCCGACATCCTGTTGGCGCCCCCAGATGGCATACACATCGATGCCGCGCTCGGGGGCCAGTTCGAAACTGTGGGTCAGTTTCACCGAGGACGCGCGCAGGTAGTCCCGGGCCACGCCGTGTTCAAGCTGCAGGTTGCTGCCACCAGGCAACACATGACCCAGGGCATAGAGCCTCAGGTCATCGATCCGCTGCCCTCGATAGTTGCGCAGGTCCTGGCTCCAGCCCGAGTCGTTGCGCGGGCTGAAACCGTCGATGCGGCTGAAGTTCAGGCTCAGCGCGCCACGCTCGTAGCTCAGGTCCTGGCCCAGGGTGGCCGCCGGCAGGATGCGCGAATAGCGATCGTCGCGGTAAAGCTGGTATTGCCGGCTTTTTTTCCCCACTCCGGCGCTGACGGTTCCGGCTTCATCCACCCAGCGCCCACGCAGGTACAGCTCGAGGGGCTTGGCGATGCCATGGGGCTGCTGCACGCTGCGGTCGGCTCGCAGGTTGCTGATGTTGTTGGCGTCTCGCCCTACGTGCAAGGCATCGGCCAGGCCATAGCTGTAGTCGAGACCCAGCACCTCGCGATACCAGCCGGAACTGAAGCTGAACTGGGTGGCCTGTACCCATTCATCCCGGGTCGGACCGAACCCTCCCCCGTCGTTTTCCTTCCAGTAGGACTGGCTGTAACGCAAGGACCTGAGGCTGTCCTCGAAAAAGCCCTCGGCCAAGGCCCCACCAGCCACCAGACAACACAACAGCCCGCTCAGATAACGTTGCTCAGCCCGCATGAGATCACCTGTTCTTATTATTGGAATTGGCGTCATGGCCGCCGAAGGCGGACCAGGCTTCATTCTCGGAGCAGCGGGGCAAAGGGCAATGGGCACTGGTTCCGCAGAATGGAACCCGGTGTCTGAGGAGAGCGTTGTCCGCACAGCACGATCAGGGCAGCCGGAATGCCCGAGCGAGAGGTTTCAGGCGATGTCTTTCTGCACCTGCTCGACGGTTTCCGCCAGTAGCCACAGGTGGCGGTTGCGCACCTGTTCGACACAGGCCAGGTCCCGCGGCCAGTGCAGGGCGATACTGCCGATCACCCGGCCTTCGGCCTGCAGCGGCAAGGCCACGGCGCGGATCAGGAACGGCAGGCGCACCGGGTATTCCCAGTGCCCTTCGGTGCGCTGGCCGAACCCCAGGTGCTGGGATTCCAGGCACTGTTGCCGGGCTTCGGCCGGCACCTGCTCCTGCTCGGCCAGGCGCTCGACTTCTGCACTGGCCAGGGCCCCCAGGCAGGCCTTGCCCATGGCCGAATGAAACAGGCTGGCATGCTGGCCGACAATCCGGCTGTTACTCGGGTAGCGCTTGCGCAATACCTCGGGCACCGCACTTTCCAGGACCTCCAGGCTCTCGCCGTCGAAGCTCGACAGGTCGGTGACCAATCCGGTACGTGCACTCAATTCCAGCAACCAGGGCGCCGCCTGCTCCACCATCTGGCGCTTGAAGCGCTGCCGGCTGTCACCGAACAGGCTCCGGGCGCTCAGGCGGTAGCGCCGGTCACTCAGGCCTCGATAGATCCAGCCCTGTTCCTGCAGGGTCAGCAGCATGCGCGATACCGTGGCCTTGGCCAGGCCCGTCAGGTAGTGCAGCTCCTCCAGGCCCAGGGCCTGGTGCTGGCCGATCAGCTCGACAATGGCCAGGGCCCGCTCCACTGAGCGCACGCTGCCGGTTTCTACCTTGCTGGCCATAGTCCGAGCTCCCTGACTGAGGAAAAGGTTTTACCCAGCAAGATGCGGGCCTGCGGACCTTGGCGACCACACCCCTTTGATTACCGCAGGTTGCCCGGCGGCCGCTGCCGCACCCACTGCGTCAGCTGCTCATGGGCGTAAGCCAATTGCAGCACGGCGTGGTCGGCCTGGGCCGGACCGATGATCTGCAGCCCCATGGGCAAACCGGCCAGGTTGAAACCCACCGGAATGCTGATACTGGGCAAGCCGGCCAGGGTCGGGCCGATCACCACTTCCATCCAGCGGTGGTAAGTGTCCATTTCCTGCCCATCGATCTGCCGCGGCCAGGCTTGCCGTGCATCGAAAGGGAACACTTGGGCGGTGGGCAGCAGCAGGAAATCGTAACGCTCGAACAGGCGCTGCAACGCGCGATACCAGTCGCTGCGGCTCTGGGAAGCGCGATACACATCCGCCGCGCTCAGCTTCGCCGCGCCCTCCACTTCCCAGCACGCTTCCGGCTTGAGCCAGCGGCGCTTGTCCGGGTCGTCGTACAGCGCCCCCAGGGAGCCCTGGACCAGCCAGTGGCGGTGTACCAGCCAGCAATCCCAGAGCTGGGCCAGGGAAAAGTCCGGCTGGCAGCTTTCCACCTCGCAGCCCAGGCTGGCGAAATCCCCGAGGGCCTTTTCGCACAGGCCCAGTACGCCCTGCTCCATGGCCAGGTAGCCGTTGTAGTCCCCCAGCCAGCCCAGGCGCAGGCCCTTCACATTTCGTTGCAGCGCCGCCTCCGGCAGCGCCGATGGGTCCTTCAGCGACAGAGGCGCCCGGGCGTCAAACCCGGCCTGGGTACCCAACAGCCGCGCCACGTCGGCCACCGTGCGCCCCATGGGACCTTCGGTGGCCAACTGCTGCACGAACAGTTCCGGAGTCGGGCCGAACGGCACCCGGCCCTGGGAGGGGCGCATGCCGAACACGTTGTTGAAGGCTGCGGGGTTGCGCAACGAGCCCATCATGTCGCTGCCGTCGGCCACCGGCAGCATGCGCAGGGCCAGAGCCACCGCGGCGCCGCCGCTGCTGCCGCCGGCACACAGGGTGCTGTCGTAGGCGTTGCCCGTGGTGCCGAACAGCTGGTTGTAGGTATGGGAGCCCAGGCCGAACTCGGGCACGTTGCTCTTGCCGACGATGATCGCGCCACTGGCCCGGACCCGCGCTACGCTGATGGCATCCCCCTGGGGCACATGCTCGGCAAACAGCGGCGAACCCATGCTGGTGGTCATCCCGGCGGTGGCCGCCAGGTCCTTGATCGCCTGGGGCATGCCGTGCATCCAGCCCATGGACTGGCCCTGGGCCAACTGCCGGTCTCGCTCGTCAGCCTGCTCCAGCAGGGCCTCGGGGTCCCCCAGCGAGACCAGGGCATTGACCAGTGGATTGCAGCGCTCGATCTGCGCCAGGTAGGCCTGCATCACTTCGCGGCAGGACAGCTCGCGGGCATGGATGGCCCGGGACAGCACCAGGGCATCCAGGTCGACAATCGACGCATTGATCGATGGTTCTGCGGGGTTGATCAAGACTCACCTCCCAGGCTCACGGCATCGGGTTTTTCGTCTCTGACCGCGTCATACATGCAGTAGGTACCCAGCAGGCTGAGGACCGAGGTCAGCAGGACATAGAAGGCTGGTGCCACCGGCGTGGCCATGACCTTGCTCAGCCAGGTCACGATCAACGGCGCAAAGCCACCGAACAGCATGACCGTGACGTTATACGCCACCGACACTCCGGTGGAACGCACCTCGATGGGAAACTGCTCGGCCAGGGCCGTGGGGCCGGGGCCGAAGAAACCGCCGATGGCCCCGCACAGCAGCATCTGCATCGCCAGCAGGCGCTCGATGGACGGCGCCGCAGCGACCCACACATACAAGGGATAGACCATGACAAAAAACGCCAGGGTGAACGCCATCAGCACTGGACGTCGCCCAATGCGATCCGACAAGGCCCCGGCAAAGGGAATCACCAGGGTCATCAGGGCCACGGCGAACATCTGCACCAACAGCACCTGATCCAGGGGCAGGCCGAGGTTGGTGTGGGCAAAGGTCGGCATGTTCACCAGCACCACATAAAAGGACACGGTGCCCCCGCAGCACATGCACATGGACACCAGGATCGCTCGGCGATAGGCCGATACCACCTGCCACAACCCGGGCCCTTTGCCACGCACCTGCTTGCGTGCCTCGACAAAGGCTTGCGGCTCTTCCATGTACTTGCGGATCCACAGCCCCACCGGACCGATCAACAGGCCGATCACGAATGGCAGGCGCCAGCCCCAGAGTTCCAGGGTCTGGGGCGAAAAGAAATGGGTCACCGCCGCCACCATCGCCGCCCCGCTGAATACCGCCAGGCACTGCCCCACCAACTGCCAGGAGCCGTAAAGGCCCTTGCGGTGGGGCGGCGCACTCTCCACCAGGTAGGCCGTGGCGCTGGCGTACTCGCCACCGGTGGCAAAGCCCTGGAGCATGCGTGCTACCACGATCAGCAGCGGCGCTCCGATACCGATGGCCGCATAGTTGGGGGCGAACACGATCATCGCGATGGCCAGGGTCATCAGTTGGATGATCACCAGCATCGCCGCCTTGCGGCCCCTGCGATCGGAATAGATCCCCAGCAGCACACCGCCCACCGGGCGCATGAAGAAACCCACGCCGAAGGTGGCCAGGGCCATCAGCAGCGAGGTGTATTCGTCTTCCGCGGGAAAGAACTGGCGAGCGATGAAGCTGGCGAGAAAGCCGTAGACGATGAAGTCGTACCATTCCAGGGCGTTGCCGACCACGGCGGCAACCACCTGCCGGGTCCTGGAAACAGAGGGAGTCGAGACGCTCATGGGATGTTCCTTGGAGACTTTTGAGCCTTCTGGCGGGCTCGCTAAAGTGCCGGGCGCCTACAACACGCCCGGGGCAGTCAGGGACACAGGAACAGGAAGGGTCAGGACGGTTTGAGCCAGCTTTCCGCCAGGGCGCCCCAATAGGCCGCGCCGGTGAGGAGGATGTCGTCGTTGAAGTCGTAACCCGGGTTATGCACCATCGGCTGGGCCACGCCGTTACCGATGAACAGGTAGCAGCCCGGGCAGCGCTGCAGCATCCAGCCGAAGTCTTCGCTGCCCATCAGCTTCGGCGTATTGCCGTTGACCGCCTCGGCCCCACCAGCTCGACACCGATCTTGCGGGCGAACTCGGTTTCCTCCGGGCTGTTGACCAGCACCGGATAGGCCGGGCGATGCTCGATACTGACCGAGCAACCGAAACTCTCGGCCTGGGTGCGGATAATGGCCTTGACCCGCTCCAGCATCTGCTCGCGCACCGGTGCGTTGAGGGCCCGCAGGCTCAGGCGCAGCAGGGCCTGCTGGGGAATGACGTTGGCCGCCTCGCCCGCTTGCAGGGCACCGACGGTGACCACCGCGGCTTCCTGGGCATCGATGTTGCGCGCTACCACTGTCTGCAAGGCCATGACCATGCTCGCCGCTGCCACCAGCGGGTCTACCGTCAGGTGCGGCATGGAGCCATGGCCGCCGACGCCTTCGACTATCACGTTGAGCAGGTCCTGGGAGGCCATCATCGGCCCCTCGCGAAAGCCCAGGTGCCCGGCCGGCAGCCCCGGCATGTTGTGCAGGCCAAACAGGGCATCACAGGGGAAACGCTCCAGCAGGCCGTCGGCAAGCATGGCCTCGGCGCCACCCTGGCCCTCCTCCGCCGGCTGGAAGATCAGGTTCAGGGTGCCGTCGAACTGCCGGGTGGCCGCCAGGTAACGGGCCGCCCCGAGAAGTAGGGTGGTGTGGCCGTCATGCCCGCAGGCGTGCATGCAACCGCTGTAGCGGCTGCTGTAGGGCGCCCCGGTGTTCTCGATGATCGGCAGGGCGTCCATGTCGGCCCGCAGGCCCAGGGTGCGGGGGCTGCTGCCGTTGCGCAGCACCCCTACGACGCCGGTCCGGCCCACGCCGGTGTGCACTTCATAACCCCACTCTTCAAGGCTGCGGGCCACCAGCGCCGCGGTGCGGTTTTCCTCGAAACCCAGCTCGGGGTGGGCGTGAATGTCCTGGCGGATGGCCCGCAGGTCGCTGGCGACATCGTTGAGCCAGGCAAGAATGTGCTGGTGTCGGGTCATGGCGTATCTCCTCTGGGCCGGGTGGGTTCCCGTTCTTTTTTTCGGAGCGCTGCACGAGGGCCAGGGCGTGCTCGAAGCTCTGCGTCAGATAACCGCGAGCCGGGGCACAGGACAATCAAATGTGGTTCCACTGGATGGAACACAAAGCTGCCGCCATCGTTTCGACCCCGGTCAGGGGTCCAGGCGGCAACCTTCACGGGCACTGCGCCAGACCGCGCTATGGGTGCGCCCCAGCGCGCTGGCGGTGACACGACGGGGCTGCGGCTCATCGAGAAAAGCGCTGGTGGGCAGGTACTGGCGCACGTAGGCGCGGCAGTAGTCGGCAGGTTGTTGCATGACGTAACGGCAGGAGCAGTACTCCTTGGCGGTGTAGGCCCCGAGGATGTCCGGGAAGGCCTGCAACGCCACCCGCTGCTGCCAGCCCCAGCCCAGCAGCAGGAGCAGCCCGAGCGCCAGCAGGCTGAGCAGCGGACGCCGACGGATCAAGGGCCAGGGCTTCATGGCTGCTCCGGCGTGGCGAAGGCGGCCAGCACCCGCTTGAGCAATTCATTATGCTGGTAGCTGCCGTCACGGTCGTCGCCATAGCGCACGATCACCAGGCGCTGCGCCGGCAGCACATACAGCGCCTGGCCCCAGTGTCCCAGCGCGGCGTAAGTATCGGCGGGGGCATCCGGCCAGGGCCGTGGCGCCCCGTCCACCTCGCGGTTGAGCCACCAGTGCCCGCCCGCCACGGCCACGTCCTGGTTGGCCCGATAGCCACGAAAGGGCGTGCGGCAGAATTCGACCCAGGCCTTGGGCAGCAATTGCCGGTCGCGCCAACGGCCATCGCGCTGCATCAGCAGGCCAATGCGAGCCAGATCGCGGGCCGTCAGGTAGAGGTACGAGGAAGCGACGAAAGTGCCGGCTGCATCACGCTCCCACACCGCCTGGGTGATGCCCAGGGGTTCGAACAGGGCACGCCAGGGATAGTCCGCATACTGCCCCTCCCCCACCATGCCCCGCAGGCTGGCCGCCAGCAGGTTGCTGTCGCCGCTGGAATAGCGAAACACCTGGCCCGGCGGGCCGGAGGCGGCCTGTTGCGCGGTGAAGGCGGCCATGTCCCGGTGCCCGCGGGTGTAGAGCATGGCCACCACCGAAGAGTTGAGAGGGGCGTATTCATAGTCTTCCTGCCAATCCAGGCCCGAGGCCCAGTGCAGCAGGTCCGCCAGGGTGATGTCGGGATGGGCCTCGAGCGGCGGGTAGAACTTCGCCGCCGGGTCCTGCAACTGGAACCGCCCCTCGCCAAAGGCCACCCCCAGCAGCACCGCCAGCAGGCTCTTGCTGGCAGACCAGGCGAGATGGGGCGTCTGTGGCCCGGTTGCCCCGGCGTAGCGCTCGTAGAGCAGTCGACCGTCGCGGATCACCAACAAGGCGTCGGTGCGAATGCCCTGGCGGGACTCATCGTCCCGGGGCACAAAGGCGTAATCCTCCAGGGCCTGCAGCGCCGGGCCGCTGGCTGGCGTGCCCTGGCTCCATTGCAGCGCCGGCCACTCCTCGGCCCGGGCCGGCAGGCTGAGTAATAGAAGCAGGGCCAGCAGCAACCAAGCTTTGGGCATGAAGGACACTCGAGAGCCGTCTGGGGCCGAGCCTATTGCGGGCACATGACCGTTTCGCGACAACCTTCGCCGGCAAGCCGGCTCCTACAGGGTTGGCCGAATATTCGATAGGGCGCGAGAACCGCTTCTTGTAGGAGCTGGCTTGCCAGCGAATGCGGTTTCGGAGACTGCACACTCCTCGCGGCAAGCCGGCTCCTACAGGGAGGCCAGGGCCTTGGCCAGGCGCTGTGCGCGAGCGCTGGCGGCGAGGTCCAGCAGGGCCTGGTCGCGGGTCCATTGCTCGCGCCAGAGCTGTGGCCCCTGGGCGAAGGCAATGCCGATCTCGGGTTTCAGCGCCTCGAACTGCACGAACAGGCCCGCAAGCAGAATGTGCCCGCTGCTCAGCGCCGGGTTCTGCCGGCTGGCTTCGGCACAGCCGGCCAGCAAGCCCAGCAGTTGCAACTGCAAGGGCTGCGGCCAGCCGCTGTCCTGCCCCACGCCATACAGCCAGGCCAGCATGGCGCTCAGGACATAGATGTCTTCCAGGGTGCGGAACGGCTTGACGTAGGCATCCCAGCCGTCGCCGGCCAGCAACTCGCAGGCGGCGTTGTCCAGCTCCAGGCAGCCGTGGCTGATCTCCGGCATCAGGGCAATGGCGGGCAGGGTCTGGACCTTGACCCCGGGCTCGCCGGGATAGACCACCGTCAGGCGCAGGGCTGCGCGCTCCCCCGGGGCTTCGCAGCGAGCCGCCACCAGCAGCCAGTCGGCGGCATCGCCGGCGGTGACGAAATCCTTGCGCCCGTGCAGGCGCAGATCCTCCAGGCGGGTCTGCATGTCCGCCGGGCGCAGGCTGCGGCGTTCGGTCGCGCATAAAGCCCCCAGACTGGACGGCGCGCTGGGCCACAACATGCGCAATGCCGCCTGGTAGCCCACCAGGAAGGCCAGCCCCGGGGTGGCCATCAAGCGCCCGCCGCGCACCGCCAGTTCGAAGGGCGTGACGTTGCCCAGGTGCGCCAGCAAAGCCCCGTAGCCCTCGGCCAGGTCGGGGTTGGCGGGCAATCGTTCACGGCTCTCGAGCAGGGCTTGCCAGGGCATTCGAAGGTCCTCAGGGGCTGTCATATAAGCATCACCAAAGCTTCATGGCGATGACACCGGGGCTACATAGCCTGACTTTGCACAACAAAGTCGATTGGCTGCAACCCAAGGCGGGTCAGTAGCCCGCACGGAGATTCACGATGACTCAGATCGCCCGCATCAGCGACACCGGCACTGAACGCCGCCTGCAAGCCGAACGCCTGATCGGCGCGAAGGCTCTGCAAGAAGCCCAGGCCCTGCGTTTCAACGTCTTCAGTGGCGAGTTCAACGCCAAGCTCAAGGGCGCGGAACTGGGTCTGGACATGGATGACTATGACGTTCATTGCAGCCACATCGGTGTGCGCGACCTGAACACCGGGCGCCTGGTGGCCACCACCCGCCTGCTGGACCACCAGGCCGCCAGCAGCCTGGGGCGTTTCTACAGCGAAGAAGAATTCAGCCTGCACGGCCTGGTGCAGCTTAAGGGGCCGATTCTGGAGATCGGCCGCACCTGCGTCGACCCGGCCTACCGCAACGGCGGCACCATCGCCGTGCTCTGGGGCGAACTGGCGGAAGTGCTCAATCAGGGTGGCTACAGCTACCTCATGGGCTGCGCCAGCATTCCCATGCAGGACGGCGGCGTGCAGGCCCAGGCGATCATGCAGCGCCTGCGCGAGCGCTACCTGTGCACCGAGCACCTGCGGGCCGAGCCGAAGAACCCGCTGCCGAGCCTGGACATTCCGTCCAATGTGATCGCCGAGATGCCGCCCCTGCTCAAGGCCTACATGCGCCTGGGCGCGAAGATCTGCGGCGAGCCGTGCTGGGACGAGGATTTCCAGGTCGCCGATGTGTTCATCCTGCTCAAGCGCGACGAGCTGTGCCCGCGCTACGCCCGGCACTTCAAGGCGGCGGTCTGATGCGCCGGCTGCGGGTCTACGGGCGCATCGCCCGAGTGCTGCTGGTGGTGGCGCTGGGCCTGAGCATGGCCAGTATCTTCGGTTTGCTGGAACGCTTGGGGGTCGCCAACTCCATGGTCCGGCGCCAGCGCTGGTCGCGCTTCTTCATGGCACGCTTGAGCAATGCCCTGCCCTTTCAGGTCTCGGTGCATGGCGAGCTGCCCCGCCAACCGATGCTCTGGATCAGCAACCATGTGTCCTGGACCGATATCCCGCTGCTGGGCATGCTGACGCCGCTGTCCTTCCTGTCCAAGGCAGAAGTGCGCACCTGGCCGGTGGCCGGTTGGCTGGCCGCCAAGGCCGGCAGCCTGTTCATCCGCCGCGGCGCCGGTGACAGCCAGTTGATCCGCAAGCAGATGACCCGGCATTTGCAGGAGCAGCACCCACTGCTGCTGTTCCCCGAAGGCACCACCACCGATGGCCGTGGCCTGCGCACCTTCCACGGGCGCTTGCTGGCCAGCGCCATCGATGCCGACGTCTGCCTGCAACCGGTGGCGATCCGTTACCTGCGCGACGGCCAGATCGATACCCTGGCGCCCTTCATCGGCGACGACGATCTGCTCTCGCACCTGATGCGCCTGTTCGCCAATGACCGGGGCCAGGTGGAGATCCACCTGCTCAAGCCGATTGCCTGCCAGGGCCAGGAACGTGCGGCGCTGGCCTTCCAGGCCCAGCAAGCCGTGCAGAAGGCGCTGTTCGGTGATGTCATGCTGCCCGCCGAACCACGCCGCAACGGCGAACTGGTCGCGGCCTGAAACTCTCTGCAGGAGCCGGCTTGCCGGCGAAAAGGCCCTTGAAACCTGCGTCGGTCATGAGAGCACCTTCGCTGGCAAGCCAGCTCCTACAACAGCCATCGTGAGTCAGGGCAATTGGATGTGCTGCGCGGCGAATGCCTGCAATTGCGGGTAGAAAGCGCGGAAGTCTTCGCTCAACGGTTCATACAGCCGTTCCAGCTCGACCATCGCCGCGGTCAGCTCCTCTGGCCGTGACAGGCGCCGAGCAATCCCCCGCAACACCTGCTCCAGCACCGCGAACTCGCGATAGGAACCCAGCCAGTCATCCGCCGCCATGTAAGGCGCAATCTGCGCCAGCCGCGCCGGCAACTGCGGCTCGGCCGCCAGCACCCGGTACACCTCGGCGGTGAACAGCGGCAGGGGCCGGTCGGCGTAATGCTGCCAGTCCCGGGCCAGACAATGGTCGAAGAACACGTCGATGACGATGCCGGCGTAACGCCTTCGCGTCAGGGAGAAACGCGACAGCGCCGCCACCACCAGCGGGTGACTGTCAGTGTAGGTATCGATGCGCCGATGCAGCTGGATCGCCGCCTCGACCTCGGGCGAAAACTGCCCTTGCAGGCGTCCCTTGACGAAATCGCCATACAGGCTGCCGAGTAATTGACCCGGGCGCTGGCCGCCAAGGTGCAGATGTGCGAGATAATTCATGGACGCAGCTTAGCACTGCGACCAACATATCGTTATAACCCGATATACCGATAAGTAATGATTTAAGACCAAAATCATATTGGTATATCGCGAAATAACGATTTAAATTTCGCTTCATCGCGATACAACGTTTCACAAAAAACGAGCACCGCCATGTCCCTCGACCTCGACGAAATAATAAAAGCCCTGGCACATCCGGTTCGCAGGGAAATCCTGCACTGGCTGAAAGACCCGACTGTCGAATTTCCCGATCAGGCTCACAGCAATGAGCACGGCGTCTGCGCCGGGCAGATCGACCAACGCTGCGGCCTGTCGCAGTCGACCGTGTCCGCCCACCTCGCCACCTTGCAACGCGCAGGCCTGATCAGCAGCCGGAAAGTCGGCCAATGGCATTTTTTCAAACGCAACGAGGAAACCATCCAGCAGTTCCTCACGCAAATGAGCCAACAGCTCTGACCTGACAAGGACCCGACAATGCCCCTTTCGCTTCTCATCCTGGCCTTGAGTGCCTTCGCCATCGGTACCACCGAGTTCGTCATCATGGGCCTGCTGCCCGATGTGGCGGCGGACCTCGGGGTGTCGATTCCCGGCGCCGGCTGGCTGGTCACCGGCTACGCCCTTGGGGTGGCCATCGGCGCGCCCTTCATGGCCCTGGCCACTGCCCGCCTGCCCCGCAAGGCAGCCCTGGTGGCGCTGATGGGAATCTTCATTGTCGGCAACCTGCTGTGTGCACTGGCCAGTGATTACAACGTGCTGATGTTTGCCCGGGTGATCACCGCGCTGTGCCACGGTGCCTTCTTTGGTATCGGTTCAGTGGTGGCCGCCGGCCTGGTGCCCGCCAACAAGCGCGCTTCGGCCGTGGCCCTGATGTTCAGGCCAACGTCCTTGGCGTGCCCCTGGGCACCGCCCTGGGCCAGGCAGCGGGCTGGCGCTCGACCTTCTGGGTGGTGACGGTGATCGGCGTAGTGGCGCTGATCGGCCTGCTGCGCTTCCTGCCGGCCAAGCGCGACGAGGAAAAACTCGACATGCGTGCAGAGCTGGCGGCCCTCAAGGGCGCGGGTATCTGGCTGTCCCTGAGCATGACCGCGCTGTTCGCCGCATCGATGTTCACCCTCTTCACCTACGTTGCACCGCTGCTCGGTGATGTCACCGGTGTCTCGCCCAAGGGCGTGACCTGGACCCTGCTGCTGATCGGCCTGGGACTGACCCTGGGCAACATCATCGGCGGCAAACTGGCGGACAAGCGCCTGGGCGCCACCCTGATCGGCGTGTTCGCGGCCATGGCCGTGGTCTCCACCGTACTGACCTGGACCAGCGTGGCGCTGATCCCCACCGAGATCACCCTGTTCCTCTGGGCCACCGCTTCGTTTGCCGCAGTGCCGGCGTTGCAGGTCAACGTAGTGACCTTCGGCAAGGCCGCACCGAACCTGGTTTCGACCCTGAACATCGGCGCCTTCAACATCGGCAATGCCCTGGGTGCCTGGGTCGGCGGCAGCGTCATCGCCCACGGCTTCGGCCTGACCAGCGTGCCGTTGGCAGCTGCGGCCCTGGCAATCCTGGCCCTGCTGGTGACGCTGATTACCTTTCGCCAGGGCGGCAACGCCGAACTGGCTCCTGCAACCCACTGATCCTCTCCCTATCCCTTAAAGAAGGCTGCACTCCATGACGACTCTCTTTGATCCGATCAAACTCGGCGATCTCGAACTGTCCAACCGCATCATCATGGCACCGCTGACCCGCTGCCGCGCCGATGCCGGCCGCGTACCCAACGCGCTGATGGCCGAGTACTACGTACAACGGGCTTCCGCCGGCCTGATCCTCAGCGAGGCCACCTCGGTGACCCCCATGGGCGTGGGCTACCCGGATACCCCCGGCATCTGGTCCAACGACCAGGTGCGTGGCTGGGCCAATGTGACCAAGGCAGTACACGGCGCCGGCGGCAAGATCTTCCTGCAGCTGTGGCACGTCGGACGCATCTCCCACCCGTCCTATCTGAACGGCGAAACCCCGGTGGCACCCAGCGCCCTCCAGCCCAAGGGGCATGTCAGCCTGGTGCGCCCACTGGCCGACTTCCCAACTCCGCGGGCCCTGGAAACCGCTGAGATCGCCGACATCGTCGACGCCTACCGGGTCGGCGCGGAAAATGCCAAGGCCGCCGGTTTCGACGGCGTGGAAATCCACGGCGCCAACGGCTACCTGCTGGACCAGTTCCTGCAAAGCAGCACCAACCAGCGTACCGACCAGTACGGCGGCTCCCTGGAAAACCGTGCCCGCCTGCTGCTGGAAGTCACCGACGCGGCCATCGAGATCTGGGGTGCCGGCCGGGTAGGCGTGCACCTGGCACCACGTGCCGACTCCCATGACATGGGTGATGCCAACCTGGCGGAGACCTTCACCTACGTCGCTCGGGAGCTGGGCAAACGCGGTATCGCCTTTATCTGCTCCCGCGAGAAAGAAGGCGCCGACAGCCTGGGCCCGCAACTCAAAGAAGCCTTCGGCGGCCCCTACATCGCCAACGAACGCTTCACCAAGGACAGCGCCAACGCCTGGCTGGCCGCTGGCAAGGCTGACGCCGTGGCCTTTGGTGTGCCCTTCATCGCCAACCCGGACCTGCCAGCCCGCCTGAAGGCCGATGCGCCGTTGAACGAAGCGCACCCGGAAACCTTCTACGGCAAGGGCCCGGTCGGCTATATCGACTACCCGACTCTGTAAGCCTGCATCGCTCGATAAAAAGCCCCGACTCTCGCGAGCCGGGGCTTTTTCATGGCCTGCACATTCGTTGTAGCCGCTGCCGCAGGCTCGGGCCGCGTACGCACGGTCGCCCCGAAGGGGCGCGATCATCTCAAGTTCGATGAAGGTCCTGCGGACCTTGTCGCGGACTGCGGCAGGGGCTACAGAAAGCCATTCAGCGTTTGCGCTGGGCCCAGGCCACCGCCAGGCCGCTGAGGCAGATGACCGCGATACCGACCAGGGCGTACTGGTCCGGGGTATGGTCGAAGATCAGGTAGCCAAAGAGCCCGGCGAAAAGAATCTGCCCATAGCTGAAAGGCGCCAGCATCGCCGGCGCGGCATGGCGGAACGCCTGGGTCAGCAACATGTGGCCGAGCATGCCGCAGGTGCCCAGGCCGATCATGAACAGCCCATGAACCAACGTCGGCGTGCTCCAGAAGAACGGCAGCAGCGCGCTCATGATCAGGCTGTTGAGGATCCCGGTGAGAAAGTTGCTAGTGGTCGGGCTGTCGACACCACTGAGCTTGCGGGTCAGCAACTGGTAGAAGCCGAAGCACAGCGCCGACCCCAGCGGCAGCAGGATTGCCGGCGTGAACAACGCGCCACCGGGACGCACCACAATCAGCACCCCGACGAACCCCGCCAGCACTGCCAGCCACTGGGCGCGACTGACCCGCTCCCCCAGAAACGGCACCGACAGGGCAGTCACCAGCAAGGGCGCCAGGAAGTTGACCGCGGTCGCTTCTGCTAGGGGTATATAGCGCAGGCCGGTGGTGAACAGCAGGCTGGTGCCGATCAGGCACAGGGCCCGCAGCAATTGCAGCCCGGGGCGCTTGGTGCGCACCACCGCAGAGAAACCACTGCGCGGCACGAAGACCACCAGCATCAACAGGGTGTGCACCACATAGCGGGCCCAGACCACCATGACGATGGGATAAAAAGCCGACAGGTATTTGGATAACGTGTCGTGGCTGGCAAACAGCAGGACCGCCAGGCAGATCAGGGCGATCCCCTTGATGGGGTGTTCCGCGCCGTTGAACGGTGAAGGGCTCACACTCATTCACACACCCGCAACAAAATCCCTACAAAATACGTAGCTCGCTATCTATCAACCTGCAGCAAGCCCGTATATAAAAGCACCCCATTGTGAAGTGCGACCCCGGGTATGAACGTCCCTCGCCTTAAATGTTGACACAACCGGACTCAATTACGCATTTTGTCTTAATGACGGAGGTTGGGGCTCAAGCGCAGCATATCCAGCCCGATGTCGATCCAGCGCTCTGCTTCGGTGTGCAGGGCGAAGCTGTCAGGGGCCAGCAACCACTGGTAGAGAATGCCATCGATGAACGCATGCAACGTGATAGCTGCCCGCGCCGCATCGAGATTCTCGGGCAATTGCCCACGATTCACTGCATTACGCAACGCCAGCTCGATGTGTACGTTGCAGTCCAGGCTGGCAGCGCGACGCTGGCGGCGCAGGTCGCACATTTCGTCGGTGAACTCGCACTTGTGAAACAGGATTTCATTGATGCGTCGGGTTTTCGGGTCCAGGGCAACTTGATGAAACAAATGAATGAGCAGCTTGCGCATGCAGCCCAACGGGTCCATTTCATCTACATTCTCACTGGCCGCGGCCATTTCATCCAAAGGTTCACGCAGGCTGTCGAGCATGGCCTGCACCAGATCGGCCTTGTTGCTGAAGTGCCAATAGATGGCACCTCGCGTGACTCCCGCCAGCGCCGCGATGTCGGCCAGGGTGGTACGCGCCACGCCACGCTCGTAAAAGGCCTTTTCGGCGGCCTCGAGTATCTGGCTGCGAGTTTCTTGAGCTTCCTCTTTGGTACGACGGACCATGGCAGTAAAACCTCGATCAGGATCTTTCAGCGATGCGTGAAGACCTTCTGAATAAATATGGAACGGCATCTCGAGTGCCGTTTGCCCAGCCTACAATTCAACACCTACAGGGGCTTTTGTAACCGGATGGGTACGCCGCAGGGGTATTTACAAACAACCATGAACGTAAGTATATTCCTTAGCAAGCTACTTATCCACTCAGCCAAGCATTTTTACCCTTCCACTTTTCTTGTGCGCATCTTGCGTGCCTGACCCGAGGATTTTCATGCAACTCAAGCCAGCTGTTACCGCTCTGGTCACTGCCGTCGCCCTGGCATCGCTGCTCAGCGGATGTAAAAAGGAAGAGGCGGCGCCTGCCCCTCAAGCCCCTCAGGTCGGCGTCGTTACCCTGCAACCACAAGCCTTTACCTTGACTTCCGAACTCCCGGGCCGGACCACTGCGTTCCGCATCGCCGAAGTTCGCCCACAGGTAAACGGGATCATTCTCAAGCGTCTGTTCAAAGAAGGTGGAGACGTCAAGGAAGGTCAGCAGCTTTATCAGATCGATCCATCGGTCTATGAGGCAACGCTGAAAAGTGCCGAGGCTAATCTGCAATCGACCAAGTCGATTTCTGATCGCTACAAGCAACTGGTCAACGAGCAGGCCGTAAGCCGCCAGGAATACGACACTGCCGTGGCCAACCGCCTGCAGTCGGAAGCCTCGCTGCAAAGCGCCCAGATCAACCTGCGCTACACCAAAGTGCTGTCGCCACTGACCGGCCGAATCGGCCGTTCCTCGGTGACCGAAGGCGCCCTGGTGAGCAATGGCCAGGCCGATGCCATGGCCGTGATCCAGCAGCTGGACCCAATCTACGTCGACGTTACCCAGTCCTCGGTAGAACTGCTGGAACTGCGTCGCGAACTGGAAAGCGGTCGCCTGCAGAAAGTCGGCGACAATGCCGCCAAGGTCAAACTGACCCTGGAAGACGGCAGCCAGTACAAGCTCGACGGCAAGCTGGAATTCTCCGAAGTCTCGGTGGACGAAACCACCGGCTCGGTGACCCTGCGCGCAGTGTTCCCGAACCCTGAGCACACCCTGCTGCCTGGCATGTTCGTCCACGCCCAGCTGCAAGCCGGGGTGAACAGCGCGGCGATCCTGGCTCCCCAGCAAGGCGTGACGCGCGACCTGAAAGGCACCCCGACCGCCCTGGTGGTTGGCCCGGATAACAAGGTCGAGCTGCGTCAACTCAAGGCCAGCCGCACGGTCGGCAGTCAGTGGTTGGTGGAAGATGGGCTGAAAGCCGGCGATCGCCTGATCACCGAAGGCCTGCAGTTCGTCAAGCCGGGCATTGAAGTCAAGGCCAGCGAAGCAACCAACGTTCCAGCGAAGAACCCGGCCCCTGCACAGGCAACTGACAAAGCTGCAGGCGGCAAAGGGGAGTAAACCATGTCGAAATTTTTTATCGACCGTCCGATCTTCGCCTGGGTAATCGCCCTGGTGATCATGTTGGTCGGGGCTCTATCGATCCTCAAATTGCCGATCAACCAGTACCCGAGCATCGCGCCGCCAGCGATCGCCATCTCCGTGACCTACCCAGGCGCTTCCGCACAGACCGTGCAGGACACCGTGGTTCAGGTGATCGAGCAGCAGCTCAACGGTATCGACAACCTGCGTTATGTGTCCTCGGAAAGTAACTCCGACGGCAGCATGACCATCACTGCGACCTTCGAACAGGGCACCAACTCGGACACCGCGCAGGTTCAGGTACAGAACAAGCTCAACCTGGCCACTCCGCTGCTGCCTCAAGAAGTGCAGCAGCAGGGTATCCGCGTGACCAAGGCAGTGAAGAACTTCCTGCTGGTGATCGGCGTGGTTTCCGAGGACGGCAGCATGTCCAAGGACGACCTGTCGAACTACATCGTGTCGAACATGCAGGACCCGATCTCGCGGACCGCGGGCGTCGGTGACTTCCAGGTATTCGGTGCCCAGTACGCGATGCGGATCTGGCTCGACCCGGCCAAGCTGAACAACTACAACCTGACCCCGGTGGACGTGAAGACCGCGGTTGCCGCGCAGAACGTCCAGGTATCGTCCGGCCAGCTCGGCGGCCTGCCTGCCCTGCCCGGCCAGCAACTCAACGCCACCATCATCGGCAAGACCCGCCTGCAGACTGCCGAGCAGTTCAAGGCGATCCTGCTGAAGGTCAACAAGGACGGCTCGCAAGTGCGTCTGGGCGATGTCGCGGACGTCGGCCTGGGTGGCGAGAACTACGCCATCAGCGCCCAGTTCAACGGCAAGCCGGCGTCCGGCCTGGCAGTGAAACTGGCCAACGGCGCCAACGCCCTGGACACCGCCAAGGCCCTGCGCAACACCATCAAGGACCTGGAACCCTTCTTCCCGCAAGGGATGAAGGTGGTGTTCCCGTATGACACCACCCCGGTGGTGACCGAATCCATCAAGGGTGTGGTTGAAACCCTGGTGGAAGCGATCGTCCTGGTGTTCCTGGTGATGTTCCTGTTCCTGCAGAACTTCCGCGCCACGGTGATCACCACCATGACGGTGCCGGTGGTACTGCTGGGTACCTTCGGCATCCTTGCGGCGGCCGGTTTCAGCATCAACACCCTGACCATGTTCGGCATGGTGCTGGCCATCGGCTTGCTGGTGGACGACGCCATCGTCGTGGTGGAGAACGTCGAGCGGGTGATGCACGAGGAAGGGCTGTCGCCCAAGGAGGCGACGAAAAAGTCCATGGGCCAGATCCAGGGAGCCCTGGTGGGTATCGCCCTGGTGCTGTCCGCGGTACTGCTGCCAATGGCCTTCTTCAGCGGCTCCACCGGGGTGATCTACAAGCAGTTCTCGATCACCGTGGTCTCGGCCATGGCCCTGTCGGTGCTGGTTGCCCTGATCTTCACTCCGGCCCTGTGCGCCACCATGCTCAAGGCCGTACCGCAAGGCGAACACGCCACCGAGAAGCGCGGCTTCTTCGGCTGGTTCAACCGCACCTTCGATCGCAGCGTGAAGAGCTACGAACGCGGCGTGGGCAACATGCTGCGCCATAAGGTTCCGTACCTGCTGGCCTACGTGCTGATCGTCCTGGGCATGATCTGGCTGTTCACCCGCATCCCGACCGCGTTCCTGCCGGAAGAAGACCAGGGCGTTCTGTTCGCCCAGGTACAGACTCCGGCCGGCTCCAGTGCCGAGCGGACCCAGGTGGTAGTGGACGAAATGCGCGCCTACCTGCTGGACAAGGAAAAGGACACCGTGGCTTCGGTGTTCACCGTGAACGGCTTCAACTTCGCCGGTCGCGGCCAGAGCTCGGGCATGGCCTTCATCATGCTCAAGCCGTGGGGCGAGCGTTCCGCGGAAAACAACGTGTTCAACCTGGCAGCCCGCGCCCAGCAGCACTTCTTCAGTTTCCGTGACGCGATGGTGTTCGCCTTCGCCCCTCCAGCGGTACTGGAGCTGGGTAACGCCACCGGTTTCGACGTGTTCCTCCAGGACCGCGCCGGTATCGGCCATGAGAAACTGATGGCTGCACGCAACCAGTTCCTCGGCATGGCAGCCCAGAGCAAGGTGCTGTCCCAGGTACGTCCGAACGGCCTGAACGATGAACCGCAGTACCAGTTGACCATCGACGACGAGCGCGCCAGTGCCCTGGGCGTGACCCTCACCGATATCAACAACACCCTGTCGATTGCCCTGGGCAGTAGCTACGTCAACGACTTCATCGACCGTGGTCGGGTGAAGAAGGTGTACATCCAGGGTCAGGCCGGTGCCCGCATGAGCCCCGAAGACCTGAAGAAGTGGTACGTACGCAACAGCGCCGGAACCATGGTGCCGTTCTCCTCCTTCGCCAAGGGCGAGTGGATCTACGGCTCGCCCAAGCTGGCCCGTTACAACGGCGTGGAAGCCATGGAAGTGCTCGGTGCCCCGGCCCCTGGCTACAGTACCGGTGAAGCCATGGCCGAAGTCGAGGCCATTGCCGCGAAGCTGCCGGCGGGTGTCGGTATCTCCTGGACCGGCCTGTCCTACGAGGAACGTCTGTCGGGCTCCCAGGCACCTGCGCTGTACGCCTTGTCCCTGCTGATGGTGTTCCTGTGTCTGGCGGCGCTGTATGAAAGCTGGTCGATTCCGATCGCAGTGATGCTGGTTGTGCCCCTGGGGATCATCGGTGCACTGATGGCAACCAGCATGCGCGGCCTGTCCAACGACGTGTACTTCCAGGTAGGCCTGTTGGTGACCATTGGTCTGGCGGCGAAAAACGCCATTCTGATCGTCGAGTTCGCCAAGGAACTGCACGAGCAGGGCCGCAGCCTGGTAGACGCCGCGGTGGAAGCCTGCCGGATGCGTCTGCGGCCGATCATCATGACCTCCCTGGCCTTCGTCCTCGGGGTCGTGCCACTGGCCATCTCCACGGGCGCCGGCTCGGGTAGCCAGCATGCGATCGGTACCGGGGTGATCGGCGGTATGCTCACCGCGACTATCCTGGCGATCTTCTGGGTGCCATTGTTCTTCGTCACCGTATCGTCCATGGGCCGCAGGAAAGCGGACCTGTCAGAAACTACTGCAACCCCTAATGAGGCTGGCCAATGAGCAAGTCGCTACTCTCCCTGGCAATCACCGCCATCGCGCTAAGTGGTTGCTCGCTGATCCCGGATTACCAGCGCCCGGAAGCGCCGGTGGCGGCGCAGTTCCCCCAAGGCCCAGCCTACTCGCCAAAGGAGGCCGCCAACGTGGCGGCCGCCGAACAGGGCTGGCGGCAGTTCTTCCATGACCCGGCTCTGCAGCAACTGATCCAGACGTCCCTGGAAAACAACCGCGACCTCAGGGTCGCGGCGCTGAACATCGATGCCTACGCCGCGCAGTACCAGATCCAGCGGGCTGACCTGTTCCCTGCGGTTTCGGCCAACGCCAGCGGCAGCCGCCAGCGCACTCCGGCACGCATGTCGCAGACCGGCGAAGCCGGGATCACCAGCCAGTACTCGGCCACCGTGGGCGTCAGTGCCTATGAACTGGACCTGTTCGGCCGCGTTCGCAGCCTGAGCGAGCAGGCCCTGCAGACCTACTTCTCCAGCGAAGAAGCCCGGCGCAGCACCCAGATCAGCCTGGTGGCCAGCGTGGCCAACGCCTACATGACCTGGCAGGCCGACAAGGAACTGCTGAAGCTGACCCAAGACACCCTCGCCGCCTACGAGGAAAGCTACCGGCTGACCTCGCGCAGCAACGAAGTGGGCGTGGCCTCGGCCCTGGACCTGAGCCAGTCGCGGACTTCGGTGGAAAACGCCCGGGTCCAGCTGGCGCGCTACACCCGCCAGGTGGCCCAGGATGAAAACAGCCTGACCCTGCTGCTGGGTGCGGCGATTCCGGCCAATCTGCCGAAGGCCCAGCCGCTGTCGGCTGACCTGCTGAGCGACCTGCCGGCAGGCTTGCCGTCGGAGCTGCTGCAACGGCGTCCGGACATCCTCGAAGCCGAGTACAAGCTGAAAGCGGCCAACGCCAATATCGGCGCGGCGCGAGCAGCGTTCTTCCCGAGCATCAGCCTGACCGCCAATGCCGGTACCTTGAGCCCGGATCTCTCGGGCCTGTTCAAGGGGGGCTCGGGCACCTGGCTGTTCCAGCCGCAGATCAACCTGCCGATCTTCAACGCCGGCAGCCTGCGCGCCAGCCTGGACTACTCGAAAATCCAGAAAGACATCACCGTCGCGCAGTACGAGAAATCCATCCAGACCGCCTTCCAGGAAGTCTCCGATGGCCTGGCGGCACGCCAGACCTACAACCAGCAGTTGCAGGCCCAGCGTGATTTCGTCAACGCCAACCAGGACTACTATCGTCTGGCCGAGCGCCGCTACCGTATCGGGGTCGACAGCAACCTGACCTTCCTCGATGCCCAGCGGTCGCTGTTCAGCGCCCAGCAGGCACTGATCACCGATCGCCTGTCGCAGCTCACCAGCGAGGTCAACCTGTACAAGGCCCTCGGCGGTGGCTGGAGCGAACAGACAGCGAAGAACGAGCCACTGGCGGAAAAAGCCCCGGCGCTGCACCTGTTCTGAAGCGTCACCTGGCCATATGAAAAACCCACCTGACGGTGGGTTTTTTTATATGTACCAACTGGAACATTTGTGTTCGATTACCGCCCAAAAAGTGTTTCGTCCAATTGATTGGCCCTGATCCGCGACGCACCATTCCCGGCACCTGGACACACCAATAACAACAGGTCCGATGCCATGCCCCCACGCCCTGCCCGCTGCGGCTGATACCTCTGGTTCCACCCTGCTCCCCTGAAACCTGTGCCCAGACCCTTTGCGCGGCACTGGCCGGCTGCACCCCTAACAATTAGAGAGACCGACGAATGAAGCCAAGCACCCCGCCGTCCTACCTTCTGCCCAGCCTCCTGGCCCTGGCGCTGAGCAGCACCGCCCTGCCGGCACTGGCCGCAGAGTCGGGCTTTCTCGAAGATGCCCAGGCCAACCTGACCCTGCGCAACTTCTATTTCAACCGCAACTTCACCAACCCGACCAAGGCCCAGGGCAAGGCCGAGGAATGGACCCAGAGCTTCATCCTCGATGCAAAGTCCGGCTTCACCCAGGGCACCGTCGGCTTCGGCATGGACGTGCTGGGCCTCTACTCGCTGAAACTCGACGGCGGCAAGGGCACCGGCGGCACCCAACTGCTGCCCCTGGATCACGACGGCCGCCCGGCGGACAACTTCGGACGCCTGGGAGTAGCTTTCAAGGCGCGACTGTCTCAGACCGAGGTCAAGGTCGGCGAATGGATGCCAGTGCTGCCGATCCTGCGCTCCGACGACGGCCGCTCGCTGCCACAGACCTTTCGCGGCGGCCAGATCACCTCGAAGGAAATTGCCGGCCTGACCCTCTATGGCGGCCAGTTCCGCGCCAACAGCCCGCGTGACGACAGCAGCATGAGTGACATGAGCATGTTCGGCAAAGCGGCCTTCACCTCCGACCGTTTCAACTTCCAGGGCGCCGAATATGCCTTCAACGACAAGCGCACCCAGATCGCCCTGTGGAATGCCCAGCTCAAGGACATCTACAGCCAGCAGTTCGTCAACCTGATCCACAGCCAACCCCTGGGCGACTGGACCCTGGGCGCCAACCTGGGCTTCTTCTATGGCAAGGAAGACGGCAGCGCCCGCGCCGGCGACATGGAGAACCGCACCTGGTCCGGCCTGTTCTCGGCCAAATATGGCGGCAACACCTTCTATGTGGGCCTGCAGAAGCTCACTGGCGACAGCGCCTGGATGCGGGTCAATGGCACCAGCGGCGGCACCCTGGCCAACGACAGCTACAACGCCAGCTACGACAACGCCAAGGAGAAGTCCTGGCAGGTGCGCCATGACTACAACTTCGCCGCGCTGGGCGTTCCCGGCCTGACCCTGATGAACCGCTACATCAGCGGTAGCAACGTGCACACCGCCACCGTCAGCGACGGCAAGGAATGGGGCCGGGAAAGCGAAGTGGCCTACACGGTCCAGAGCGGCACACTGAAGAACCTCAACCTGAAGTGGCGCAACTCCACCATGCGCCGGGACTTCAGCAACAACGAGTTCGACGAGAACCGCCTGATCATCAGCTATCCCCTCAGCCTGCTGTAAGCCCCTTCCAACACGGGGCCGAGCCAAAAGGCCGGCCCCTGCAGCTGTCGGCCTTGAACCGTGGCGCCCAAGGAAAGGTCCGCTGGTCGGGCTTAGTAAAAAAAATCCAATACACAGATAAAGTAAAGGGGTATTCACTTCAGGCGGGCAGTGCTCGCTTCCAGGAAAGGAAACCTATCGATTCAGTTCCGTTATCCATCGGATGTCGTACGTGAAGCTGACGTAGCCTTGGAGGGTCTGCGTTATGAGCAAGCACATCGTCATTGTCGGAGGAGGTGTAGGCGGTACCATCCTGGCCAATCAACTGGTCAGCAAGCTCTACCCGGAGATACTCAGGGACGAGGTCAAAATCACCCTGCTGTCCGAATCGCCGGATCATTTCTACAAGCCCGCCTTCATGTATGTGGCGTTCAACCTGTTCTTCCACGAAGAACTCAAGCGACCCGAACGCTCCCTGCTACGCCCCGAAATAACCTTCCGGGTCGACCCCGTCACCCGCTTCGATTTTGCCGGCCAGAGCCTGCACACTCGCAGCGGCAAACGTCTTGGCTACGATTTCCTGGTGATCGCCACCGGCTGCGTACCGGCACCGGAACGGATCGAGGGGCTCAAGGAAGCCGGCGACCACTTCTACCAATACCAGCCTGCCCGGCAACTGGCGCAGCGCCTGAGCCGGATCGAAAAGGGCCGGGTGTTCATCACCGTGTCGTTTCCGCAAACCCCCAATGTTCCTCATCAATGCGGCATCGCGCCGGTAGAAACGACCCTGATGCTCGATGACTTCCTGCGGCGGCGCGGAGTACGGGATCGGGTCGAGATCATCTACACCTACCCCAGCACCGCGCAGCTACTGCGCAATTGCCTGTTCCTGCAACGCCCGGTCGGCGAGGTGCTGCCGGATATCTTCGAACAGAGGAACATCCGCTTCCAGCGCGGCTTCACCCTGGCCAGGGTCGACCCGGACCGGCGCATCGCCTACTCGGAGGAAGGCGCTGAGCAGCCTTTCGACATTCTCATGGCCACCCCGCCAATCCGGGCCGTGGACGCCGTGCTCGAATCCGGCGCGTCTCAGGCACAGGGCCAGGAGGGCTGGCTGCCGACCCATCACGAGACCCTGCAAGTCTATGGCCTGGAGCGGGTCTATGTGATTGGCGATACCGTCGACCTGCCGATCAGCAAGGCCGGCGGCGCCTGCCACAACCAGGCCCCGGTGATTGCCAACAACATTGCCGGAGAAATCCGCCTGGGCTCTCCCGAGGCGGTTTATGACGGTAGGGTCCAGGCGGTCGCGCAGATGGGCCTCAATGCCGGCATGCCCCTTTGGTACGACTATGCCCACGACGTTCTGCCCACCCCGTCGAGCAAGTTGGGTGGCCTGCTGCGCACCGGATTCAATCGCGGCCTGTACTGGGCCGTAGCCCGCGGAATGCTTTGACCCTGCACAGGGAGGAGACAACGCCATGGACAGCTTTGATCCAAGCATGCCTGGTCCAAGGGCGACCCAGCCTGAAGTCGCCGGCACACCAGGCCTGGAAGCCCTGATGAAAAAGCTCCAGCCGCTGCTGGACAGCGCTCGCCTGGACAACATGGTCGACCTGTTGTCCCTGCTTTGCGATCTGATCGACATGCTCGATCAGGCGATGATCGAAAAACTTGCGCAACAGTTCGAAGAAGCCACCGCTGCCACCTGGATGCTGGGCAATGCACTACGCATGGCCAAGGCCGAAACCTCAGCGCAAGGTACCGCTCCCAGCCTGTACGGGCTGCTCTCGCTGCTGCGTGAGGAGGACACGCGACGTGGCGCAGCCCTGCTCCTCAGAACCCTGAATGTCATTGGACGACAACTTTAAAAAGGATGTTTACATGAGTACCAAGCCTCAGCCGACCACGGCCAGGAACCTCAGCACCCAATGGGATCCCCAGGCCTACCAGCAGTTCGTGCGCCTGCGAGAACGACCGGCGGTCGAGCTACTGGATCATGTCGCCCTGCAGCAACCCCATCACATCTACGACCTGGGTTGCGGAACAGGTATCGCCACTCAACTGCTGGCGCAGCGCTGGCCCTACGCGGAGCTGACAGGCGTGGACAGCTCCTCGGAAATGCTTGCCGAAGCCAGCTGCCTGCCGATCAAGGCGCTGTGGCGCAGGTGCGACCTGCTGCAATGGAAAGCCGAACAGCCTGCAGACCTGTTGTTCGCTGCCGCAGTGCTGCACTTCATGAGTGACCACGAACACCTGCTGCCGCGCCTGTTGAACCAGCTCAACCCCGGCGGCTGCCTGGCGGCGCATATGCCCAATTGGCGCGACGCCCTGTGGTATCAGTTGATACTCGAAAGCCTGGAACAGGCAGGACCGGACGGCAAGCCGCTGGGCACCCCGGAGCTGCGGGCGTTCATGGCCGAGCGCCGGGTACTGTCGCTGGATAGCTACTACCGTTTGCTGGCGCCCCTGACTCGGGAACTGGACATCTGGGAAACCGAACACCTGCAGGTCGTGGAAGGCCAGTCGCCGATCTTCGACTGGGTCAAGGTCTCGGCCTTGCGCCCCGTACTCCTGAGCCTGGACGAGCGGCAACGACAATGCTTCCTCAACCATTACCTGGCACGGGTACATCGCTACTATCCGCCCGAAGGCGATGGCCGGACGCTGTTCCCGTTCAAGCGGGTGTTCATTCTGGCCACCGTCTGAAATCGCGCGGTGCAGCCCCGGCGCCTCAACTGCGGGATTCGATGCCCAGTTCGTCCCACACCGATTCCGCCAGGTGGAAGGTGGCGTTGGCCGCCGGGATTCCGCAGTAGATCGCGCTCTGCATGATCACTTCCTTGATCTCGCTGCGGCTCACCCCATTGTTGGCGGCGGCCCGCAGGTGCAGCTTGAGCTCCTCGTTGCGGTTCATGCCGATCAGCATGGCGATGGTGATCAGGCTGCGGGTGTGTCGCGGCAGGCCCGGGCGGGTCCAGATGTCGCCCCAGGCATGGCGGGTGATCATTTCCTGGAACTCCGAGTTGAACTCGGTCAGGGCATTGAGGCTGCGGTCTACATGGGCATCGCCCAACACCGCGCGGCGAACCTGCATGCCTTCGTCATAACGCTGTTTCTCGTCCACAAAGGGCTCCTTGAATCGACTCTCAGGCCAGCAGAAAATCCACGACCCGGGCGCTGAAAGCGTCGCCGGCCTGGACGTTGGACAAATGCGCAGCATAGAACTCGGCATACTCCGCGCCCGCCACATGCTGCTGGATGAAGTGCCCGCCGGACGGTGGTGTCACAGCGTCTTCAGTGCCGGCAATCACCAGGGTGGGCACCTTGATCGCCCCCAGCTGTTCACGGAAATCCGCGTCCCGCACCGCCGCGCAGTTGGCCGCATAGCCTTGTGGCGAGGTGGCCGCGAGCATGTCGGTGATCAGCTTGGCCTGGTCAGGGTGAGCTTCGGCAAAGTCGCTGGTGAACCAGCGGGCGATGGAGGCATCGCGCAGCGCCACCATGGCCGCCTGGCCGTCACGTAGCACGGTCTCGATCCTAGGGTTCCATACGGACGGGTCGCCGATCTTCGCCGCGGTGTTGCACACCACCAGCTTGTGCAGACGCTCGCCGGCATTGATCCCCAGCCACTGGCCGATCAGCCCGCCCATGGACAGGCCACAGAAATGCGCACGCTGGATATCCAGCGCATCCAGCAGCGCCACCACGTCGCGGCCCAGTTGCTCGATGCTATAGGGACCTTCGGTGACCAGGGAACGGCCGTGGCCACGGGTGTCCATGCGCAGCACCTGGAAGTGCCGGGTGAAGGCCGCCATCTGCTTGTCCCACATGTGCAGGTCGGTGCCCAGGGAGTTGGACAGCACCAGTACCGGCGCGCCCTCGGGCCCTTCGAGTTGATAGTGCAGTTCGCCCTCGGCGAGTTTCACGAATCCCACAGCAGTCTCCTTCAGGCCTTCAAGGCAAAATGTTCAGCCACGGCGCGCTCGACCCAGGCCTGCGCCTGGCCCAGGTAGTGCGCCGGGTCCAATAGACGATCCAGGTCCGCCGCCGACAGCTCGGCGGTAACCTGGGAATCCTCCCCCAATACCCCACGCAGATGGCGTTTCTCGGCCACTGCGCGCTTGCAGCATTGTTCCAGCAGATGGTGGGCGGTTTCCCGCCCCAGGCGCTGGGCCAGGGCAATGCTCACCGCTTCGGCCAGCACCAGGCCCTGGGTCAAGTCGAGGTTGTGCGCCATGCGCGCGCTGTCGACCTCCAGGCCTTCGGCCACCAGTAATGCTTGTTGCAACGCGCCAGACACCAGGCAGCAGATCTCCGGCAGGGTTTCCCATTCGGCGTGCCACAGGCCCAGGCTGCGCTCGTGCTCCTGGGGCATGGCGGCAAACATCGTCGCCAGCAGGCCGGGAACCCGGGTCGCGGCGCTGATCAGCACCGCAGCGCCCACCGGGTTGCGCTTGTGCGGCATGGTGGACGACCCGCCCTTGCCCGGCGCCGAGGGCTCGAAGACCTCCGCCGCCTCGGTCTGCATCAGCAGGCTGATATCCCGCCCCAGCTTGCCCAGGCTGCCGGCCAACAGGCCCAGCACCGAAGCGAACTCCACCAGGCGGTCGCGCTGGGTGTGCCAGGGCTGCTCCGGCAGGGCCAATTGCAGCTCGTCGGCCAGGGCCTGGGCAATCGGCAACGCCTGCTCGCCCAAAGCCGCCAGCGTTCCGGAAGCGCCGCCGAACTGCAGCACCAGCAAACGCGGCTTGAGCTGCTGCAGGCGCTCGCGGCTGCGGGTCAATGCCCCCAGCCAGCCGCCGATCTTCATCCCCAGGGTCACCGGCGTGGCATGTTGCAGCCAGGTGCGGCCGGCCATCGGGGTCGTGGCGTAACGTTGGGCCTGGGCAACAAGGATGTCCCCCAGGCGCTCCAGGTCCTGCTCCAGCAGGAGCATGGCGCGGCGCAGTTGCAGCACCAGCCCGCTGTCCATCACGTCCTGGCTGGTGGCCCCCAGGTGCACAAAGCGCTCGGCCTCGCCATCGCTGCGGGCGATCTGTCGGCCCAGGGCCTTGACCAGGGGAATGGCCGAGTTGCCGGCCGTGGCAATCGCCTCGCCCAGCATCTGGAAGTCATACAGCCCGGCATGGCAGGCGGCCTCGATGGGCGCTACTGCACTGGCCGGGATCACCCCGACGCGGGCCTGGGCCCGGGCCAGGGCGGCTTCGAAATCGAGCATGGCCTGGACCCGCCCCTGATCGCAGAACACCCCGCGCATTTCCCGGGCAGTAAAGTAGGCATCGAACAACTGATTGCTCGCAGTCAGGGTCATAAACAGTCCTTGGCAAACCTGCGCCCGAGCCGGGCGCAGGTACACAGGTCAAAGGTCGTGGTGCAGGTAGGCGGCCTGTTTCGGCAGGCGCAGGCTGAACAGGAAGGCAATCGCCATCATCGCCGTGACATACCAGTAAAAGGTGTTTTCCATGCCCATGTTCTTGAAGTTCAGGGCCACCCATTCCGCCGAGCCACCGAAGATCGCATTGGCCACCGCATAAGCCAAGCCCACCCCGAGTGCGCGCACTTGCGGCGGGAACATCTCGGCCTTCACCAGGCCGCTGATGGAGGTGTAGAAACTGACGATGGCCAGGGCCAGGGTGATCAGCACAAAAGCTAGGAACGGGCTGGTGACGGTCTTCAAGGTCAGCAGGATCGGCACTGTGAACAGCGTACCCAGGGCACCGAACCAGAGCATCGAGTTACGCCGGCCGATCTTGTCCGCCAGCATGCCGAACAGCGGCTGCATGCACATGTAGAGAAACAGCGCGCCGGTCATGATGTAGCTGGCGGTCTTGGCGTGCATGCCCGCGGTGTTCACCAGGTACTTCTGCATGTAGGTGGTGAAGGTGTAGAAAATCAGCGAGCCGCCGGCGGTGTAGCCGAGCACGGTTATAAACGCCGCCGAGTGGTTCTTGAACAGCGCAGCGATGCTGCCGGCGTCCTTGTCCTCACGGATTTCCTTGCTGGTGGTTTCCTTCAGCGAACGGCGCAGCAGCAGCGAGATCACCGCGGCGATGGCACCGATCACGAAGGGAATGCGCCAGCCCCAGGCCTTGAGCTCGGCCTCATCGAGAAACTGCTGGAGGATCACCACCACCAGCACCGCCAGCAGTTGCCCGCCGATCAGGGTCACGTACTGGAAGGAGGCAAAGAAGCCGCGCTGGCCCTTGAGCGCCACCTCACTCATGTAGGTGGCGGTGGTGCCGTACTCGCCGCCCACCGACAGGCCCTGGAACAGGCGCGCCACCAGCAGCAGGAACGGCGCCCAGGCACCGATGCTGGCGTAGGTGGGCAAGAAGGCGATCACCAGGGAACCGGCGCACATCATCAGCACCGAGATCATCATCGAGTTCTTGCGCCCATGACGGTCGGCGACCCGGCCGAACAGCCAGCCGCCGATGGGCCGCATCAGAAAGCCGGCGGCGAACACCCCGGCGGTGTTGAGCAACTGCACCGTCGGATCGTCGGAGGGAAAGAAGGCCGGGGCGAAATAGATGGCGCAAAAGGCATAGACATAGAAGTCGAACCATTCCACCAGGTTGCCGGAGGAGGCGCCGACAATGGCAAAGATCCTTTTGCTGCGTTCCTCTCCGGTGTAGTGACTTGTCGTTGTTGTCATGGTTTTTTCACTCATGGGGGACAGTGTGAGTCTAGACACACTTGGCAACATTCCCGTTCCCTGCGGATAGCGCCCTGCCCGCTTCCGGGCAGAGGTCAATCGACCCTGTCAACCTGTAGCGACTGTAGCCGCTGCCAAGCCACGGCGAGGCTGCGAAAAGGCCCGAAGGGCCTTGCTTGGCGGTCTCAAGCCGAACCTCTGCCGGTCTCAAGCCCGCCGCGCCTGCTACGCAACCCGCGGCAGTGGCCACACAAGGCCGGGTCAGTAGTCGAAGAACACGGTTTCGGCGTCAGTACCCTGGAGGATCACGTTCCACTGGTAGTGACCGTCAGCATCGGCCTTGGCCAGCAAGGTGCCTCGGCGCTCCTCGGGCACGCAGGCCAGCAGCGGATCGCTGGCGTTGGCCGGCTCCCCCTCGAAGTAGATGCGGGTCAGCAGGTGCTTGACCAAACCGCGGGCGAACACCAGTACCACCAGATGCGGGGCCTGGGTCGTGCCTTTCAGGCCCGGCACCGTGCCCGGCTTGATGGTGGTGAAGCGAAAGCGCCCTTCGGCGTCCACCGGCACCCGGCCAAACCCCTGGAAGTTCGGGTCCAGGGGTTTGGCCTGATCGTCTTCGGGGTGGCGGTACTTGCCGGCGGCGTTGGCTTGCCAGACTTCCAGCATCGCGTCGTTGACGAAGTTGCCGTTGCCGTCCACTACCTGGCCGGTGATCGCCACCCGCTCGCCCAGGGTGCCTTCCTCGGTCAGGTCTTCGCGGTTCAGCCAGGTCAGGCCGATGTGGTAGTAGGGGCCGACGGTGTGGGATGTAGTCGCGGTCAGGGTCACGTTATTTCTCCATCGGCGTGGCGTCCCGGCCGCGCAGGACAATGTCCCAACGGTAACCGAGGGCGTAGGAAGGAATGGTTTTCTCCAGGTCGAAGCTGGCGATCAGGCGTTCCTTGGCGCGGGTGTCCGGCACGCAGTTGTAGATCGGGTCATAAGCCAGCAGCGGGTCGCCAGGGAAATACATCTGGGTCACCAGGCGGGTAAGAATGCTTGGCCCGAACAGCGAAAAATGGATATGCGCCGGGCGCCAGGCATTGTGGTGGTTGCCCCAGGGGTAGGCCCCGGGCTTGATGGTCTGGAACTGGTACCAGCCGTCGGCGTCGGTAACGGTGCGCCCGGTGCCGGTGAAGTTCGGGTCCAGGGGCGCATCGTGCAAGTCGCGGTCGTGGTTATAGCGACCGGCCGCGTTGGCCTGCCAGATCTCCACCAGGATGCCCGGCACCGGCAGGCCGTTCTCGTCCAGAACCCGGCCGTGGATGATGATGCGCTCGCCCTGGGGCTGCCCTACGTGCTGGGCCGTCAGGTCGTTGTCCCGTTCCTGGATCGACTCGGCGCCGATGCTCGGGCCGGTGATTTCCGACAGCGAGTGGGGAATGAACACCAGCGGCTTGGACGGCGAGCGGGTGTTGGTCGACTGGTAGGCCGGGTGCAGGTAATCAGGCTGAGTGCCCGCTTGCGGGCGCCGGTAACCGGGCTTGTCACTCATGGTGGTTCCTCGTTCTCTTCTTATATAAGGCAGGCAATCAAACGCGCTCGATAGCCAGCGCCAGCCCTTGGCCGACGCCGACGCACATGGTCGCCAGGCCTTTTTTACCGCCGCTCTTTTCCAGCTGATGCAAAGCCGTCAGCACCAACCGCGCACCGCTCATGCCCAGGGGGTGGCCCAGGGCAATCGCGCCGCCGTTGGGATTGACCTGGGGCGCATCGTCCGCCAGGCCCAGCTCGCGCAGCACCGCCAAGCCCTGGCTGGCGAAGGCTTCGTTGAGTTCGATCACGTCGAAGTCGCTGACCGCCACGCCCAGGCGCTCGATCAGCTTGCGCACTGCCGGCACCGGGCCGATGCCCATGACCCGCGGCGCAACCCCGGCGCTGGCCATGCCCAGTACTCGCGCACGCGGGGTCAGGCCGTGTTTCTTGACGGCTTCGGCCGAGGCCAGGATCAGCGCCGCCGCACCGTCGTTGACCCCGGAGGCATTGCCGGCGGTGACGGTCTTGTCCGGGCCGTTGACCGGCTTGAGCTTGGCCAAGGCTTCCAGGGTGGTGTCGGCACGGGGATGCTCGTCCTGCTCCACCACTGTCTCGCCCTTCTTGTGGGCGATGCGCACCGCAACGATTTCCTCAGCGAAGAAACCGGCGGCCTGGGCCGCCGCGGCACGCTGCTGGCTGCGCAGGGCGAAGGCGTCCTGGTCAGCGCGGGACACTTTGTAGTCATCCGCCACGTTGTCGGCGGTCTGCGGCATGGCATCCACACCGTACTGGGCCTTCATCAGCGGGTTGATGAAACGCCAGCCGATGGTGGTGTCTTCCAGCTTCATGTTGCGCGAAAAGGCGGTATCGGCCTTGCCCATGACAAAGGGCGCGCGGGACATGGACTCGACGCCACCGGCAATCGCCAGCTCCATCTCGCCGCTGGCAATGGCGCGGAAGGCCGTGCCGATGGCGTCCATGCCCGAGGCGCAGAGACGGTTGAGGGTGACGCCGGGCACGCTGTCCGGCAGGCCGGCCAGCAGCAGAGCCATGCGCGCCACGTTGCGGTTGTCCTCGCCGGCCTGGTTGGCGCAGCCGAGGAACACCTCGTCCACGGAGCTCCAGTCCACGCTGGGGTTGCGCTCCATCAAGGCCTTGATCGGCAGCGCCGCCAGGTCGTCAGCGCGCACTGTCGAGAGGCCGCCACCAAAACGGCCGATGGGGGTGCGAATGGCATCGCAGATGAATACGTCGCGCATCAGGCTTCTCCAGGGGCTTGGCCATGGGCCGCGGCGGTGCGCGCTTCCAGGTCACGCAGGGCGGTCAGTTCAACCTCGGTGGGTGCTGCGGTCTCGGCCACCTGGTCGGCGAAGCGGATCGCCCAGCCAGTGGCGGCCACCACCTGCTCGCGGGTCACGCCCGGGTGCAGCGAAGTGACGATGAATTCGTGGGTACCGGCTTCCGGCTCCATGATGCACAGGTCGGTGATGATGCCCACCGGCCCCGCCCCTGGCAGGCCCAGGCGCTTGCGCGAATCGCCGCCTTCGCCGTGGCCGACCGAAGTCACGAAGTCCAGCTTGTCGACGAAGGAGCGCGAGGATTGCTTGAGGATGATCAGCACGCTCTTGGCCGAACCGGCGATCTCCGGAGCACCGCCGGCGCCCGGCAGGCGCACCTTGGGCCGGTGGTAGTCGCCGACCACGGTGGTGTTGATATTGCCGAAACGGTCGACCTGGGCCGCGCCAAGGAAACCCACATCGATGCGCCCGCCCTGCAGCCAGTAGCGGAAGATCTCGCCGGTAGGCACCACGGTGTCGGCGGTTTCCGCCAGTTCGCCGTCACCGATGGACAGTGGCAGGACGCTGGGCTTGGCGCCGATCGGGCCGGACTCGTAGATCAGCACCACGTCCGGTGAGGAGGTCAGGCGTGCCAGGTTGGCGGCCTTGGACGGCAGGCCGATGCCGACGAAGCACACCGAGCCGTTCTGCAAGCGACGGGCCGCGGCCACGGTCATCATTTCATTGGTGGAGTAGGTCATTACTGGGCCTCCGAAGCTGCGGCCAGCTTGGCCTGGAATTCGCTGAAATCGGCACTGCCGTGGATGTATTCGTTGATCCAGGCGGTGAACGCCTCACGGTCGCGGGCGATCGGGTCCCAGGCCTGGTAGAAGCGGTTGTCGCGCTCGGAGTAGCCGTGGGCGTAGGACGGATGGGCGCCACCAGGCACATGGCAGACCGCGCTCAGCGCCCAGGTCGGCAGTACGCAGGCGTTCATCGGCGCGTTCAGGTCGTCGACGATTTCCTCGACGGTGACGATGCAGCGCTTGGCGGCCAGGGCGGCTTCTTTCTGTACCCCGAGAATGCCCCACAGCAGCACGTTGCCCTTGCGGTCGGCCTTCTGCGCGTGGATTACCGTGACGTCCGGGCGCACCGAAGGCACCGCCGCCAGCACTTCACCGGTAAACGGGCAGGTCACGGTCTTGATCAGGGGGTTGACCTTGGGCAGGTCGGAACCGGCGTAGGCCCGCAGGACGGCAAAGGGCAGGCCCGAGGCGCCGGCAACATAGGCGTTGGCCAGGTCGGCGTGGCTGTGTTCCTCGATCTCCAGGGGCTGTGGCCATTGCTTTTCCACGGCGTCGCGCAGGCGGTGCAGGGAGCCCACGCCCGGGTTGCCCCCCCAGGAGAAAATCAGCTTGCGAGCGCAACCGGCACCGATCAACTGGTCGTAGATCAGGTCAGGGGTCATGCGCACCAGGGTCAGGTCTTTCTTGCCCTGGCGGATGATTTCATGACCTGCGGCCGTAGGAATCAGGTGGGTGAAGCCTTCGAGCGCGACGGTGTCGCCGTCGTTGACGAATTGCTTCACCGCGTCGTGCAGCGAAAGGATTTCAGCCATGGATGGGGTCTCCCGATTGTTATTCAGCGACTGGAGAAAAAGGCGCTCTGGGCGCGCCGCAGTGACTGAAGATTAAGCCGGGGCCAAACCCCAAACAATCCGATAATCGACTGAGCGTTCGATTATCGAACAGATTGTTGCAGGGCTATCGATTGCTTTTCCTCAACCCCGCAACAGCCCTGCCGGCCTTCTGGGGCCGCTGCCGCGGGCGAGGATAACGTTCGAAGAACCCTCTGCGCCCTTCAGGAGCAGCGGGTCCTTCGAGCCCGGTCGCAGCCTGCGGCAGCGGCTACAGGGTAGTCCGCGCTCAGGTCGCGTCTGCGTGACTGACCATGCCCTTGATCACCACCGCGGTGGTGGCCAGGGCCGCCGGAATCACCAGGGCAGTCAGCACTTGTTCGAAGTTCCAGCCCAGGCCCAGCAGGGTCGCCCCCATCCACGCGCCGAGAATGGCGCCGAAACGGCCGATGCCAAGCATCCAGGAAACCCCGGTGGCACGCCCCTGGGTCGGGTAGAAGCGCGCGGCCAACGACGGCATTGCCGATTGCGCACCGTTGACGCACATACCGGCGATCAGCACCAGGGTGGCCAACAGGGTGATGTTGCCCAGGCTCTGCCCGACGGCGTAGGCAAAGACCCCAGCCAGCAGGTAGAAACAGCCGATCACCTTGTGCGGGTTGAAACGGTCCATGGCCCAGCCCACGGCCACCGCACTGAGGACGCCGCCAAACTGGAACAGGGCGCCGATAAAGGCCGCCTGTTCCATGCTCGCCCCGCTGTCGCGCATCAGGGTCGGCAGCCAGCTGGTGAGCAGGTAGACAATCACCAGGCCCATGAAATAGGTCAGCCACAGCAACAGGGTGCCGACGCTATAGGTGCCGGAGAAGATCACCGCGAACACGTTGCGCGCCTTCACGGTCTTCTGTTCCGGCACACTGAAGCTGCCAGCCTCGCCGACTATGGCCGGGGCAATCGGCGCCAGGGTCTTGCGCACCTTGTCGGTGCCGCGATTGCGCACCACCAGGTAACGCGCGGACTCCGGCAGCCAGAGCACCAGCACCAGGGCCAGGATCAGCGGCAGGACCCCGCCGATCAGCAGCAGGCTGTGCCAGCCGAAGGCCGGGATCAGCTTGGCGGAAATGAAGCCGCCGCCGGCCATACCCAGGTTGAAACCGCAGAACATGCTGGTCACCAGCAACGACTTGTGGCGTTCGGGGGTGTATTCGGAAAGCAGCGTGGTGGCGTTGGGCATGCCCGCCCCCAGGCCCAGGCCAGTAAGGAAACGCAGGATCAGCAACTGGTCGACGTTGGTGCTGTAGGCCGAAGCCAGGCTGAAGGCACCAAACAGCAGCACCGCCCCCACCAGCACCACCTTGCGGCCGAAACGGTCGGCCAGGGGGCCGGAGCCCAGGGCGCCGAAGACCATGCCGATCAATGCAGCGCTCATGACCGGGCCGAGGCTGGCGCGGTCGATGCCCCAGTCCTGGGACAGCGCCGGGGCGATGAAGCCCATGGCCGCGGTGTCCAGGCCATCGAGGAAGACAATCAGGAAACACAGGATCACCACGCGCCACTGGTAACGGGACAGCGGCTGGGCATTGATGAAGGACTGCACATCAAGGCAGTTCCCTACAGCGGATTGGGGTTGGTTCATTGTTGTTATTTCCACGCTAAAACGCAGGCGAGCACAGGCCGCCAGGGCTGATCAGGTCACTAAAGGGGTGGCGATATCAGGCGATGCGAGCGGGACGGCAGGAACGGTCGCGGCAACGACGCAGGGAAAGCGTGCTCATGAGTGTTGGCCTCTTCTTTATTATTGGGCGGGCCACCAGCGGCGGGCGAAGATGCCAGCTTGCCGCCGATGACGCTGCCGCGACATTAATAAGCCAGGGGAAACAGCGTCAATTCGCCAAAGGCGTATCTGTGCGTTTATCGAACAGCTTAAGCAAACAACTGCGCGCTCAGATCGCGGCTGGCGCTCAGCAAACCGGGGAGAAAGCGCTGCTCCAGCTCGGCACGGCTGACCCGCCCGGCGTGGGTACTGACGTTCAGCGCCGCCAGCACCTGGCCGGAGGCGTCGTACACCGGTACCGCAATGGAGCGCAGGCCCTGCTCCAGTTCCTGATCAACGATGCACCAGCCTTGCTGGCGTACTTGCTGCAGGCACTCCAGCAAGGCTTCCGGGGTGTGCAGGGTGCGGCTGGTCTTGGCTTGCAGGTCCGCATGGTCGAGGTATTCATGCAGTGACGAATCGTCCAGGGCCGCGAGAAGGATGCGCCCCATGGAGGTGCAATAGGCTGGCAAGCGACCGCCGACAGACAGGTCGACCGAGATCAGCCGCTGGGTCGTGGCGGAACGGGCGATGTAGAGAATGTCGTCGCCTTCCAGGGTGGCCATGTTGCACGCCTCGTGCAGTTGCTCGCTCATGCGGTCCAGGTAGGGCTGGGCGGAGACCGCCAGAGGCGTCGACGAAAGATAGGCGTGGCCCAGGGTCAGCACCTTGGGCAGCAATGAATAGGTACGCCCGTCGGTGGTGGCGTAACCCAGCTTGATCAGGGTGTGCAGGCAACGGCGCACCGCAGCCCGGGGGATTTCCGTGCGATGGCTGATCTGGGCGATGGTCAAGTGCCGCTTGCGCTCCTGGAACGCCTGCACCACCGCCAGGCCCCGGGCCAGAGAGGTCATGAAATCCGGGTCACCGGTCAACGCCTGAATCCTCTTTGCCGCAGACGCCACGATCGGCGGGGCCACTGAGGTAAAGGAATTACGCATCTGATCGTTCATTTCAGGCTCTCTGCGACGAAATTCTTCGGTATTACAAGCCGTATTGGCGAAGAAGCACAAGCTGGGGCCGGCAACATTGGGCGATTATCGAACCATCGACCGATAATCGCAATCCGCCAAGCCTGGCACACGCGGCAGTGAGCCCCTGGGTTTATTGCAAAAAACCATAGTAATAATCACCAGTGGAATGCCCGGTTATCCCGAGTCTTTTGCAACCGACCACTTGCATCAAGATGCAGACTCCCCATATAGACTTGTACCAGCGGAGAAAGAATCAGGCTTTCCTCGTGTAGGAAATGATTAGAACTTTTGTGTCACAAAACGCTCACAATAAAGTTGGTCATTTTAAACTTGCCACCCATAGAGTTATTCTTCGCCGAAGCTATACTGCCGGAGTGAGGAATGTGGAGTCAGTTGCCCAATGCTCCTCTCTCGGGTGGCTTGAGACGGTAATCGGTCACCTGCCGCAAGCGCTTGACCCCTAACCAGATTCGGCCAGCCCGCTTGCAACCAACAACACTGTTGCTACGACAGTTGTTTTCATCCGGTGACGTGGCCGCATGCAATTAACGGCACGCTTGAGAGACTCGAAGTCAAGGCCAGACTGGCACTGACTTCAGCTCCGCGTAGATGCCCGCAAGCAATGCGTCGCACCGGACTGGACCTTCACTCAATTAGGTAACACTGTGACGAAAGATGAACTGCGCGCGGAACTTGAGCGCCAGGAGCAACGTTACAAGGAAGTTTACGGCGGCGAGATCACCCGTTATGCCGCCCAGCCGGAACCTGAACGCAAACCTTGGCGCAAACGCGCCAGTATTCTCGATCAGGCCTTCACCCAAGAACTGCAAAAGATGGAAAAAGAGCTCAAGGCCGAACAGCCGTAATGCTGGCAGCCTGACTCATTCAGGGCTTGCTCTACTTGCCCGCCCGATCATCCCGGCGGCCAGGCAGACCATTGATGCTCGTTACCCCGGGCCCATGGCCATCTCGCCCATCCACAGCGAGAGAGGCTACCGGGCAAGCCCTTTGGTTGAAATTTCATACACGCGTTTTAACCCTCTGATTTCCGCGCCCAGGCCATCGGATTGACCGCTCGTGCCCAATAAACTCAATGGCTTGCCGTGCTTGAGGGGTATGTGCGAAAACTCTGCTCCCGGTCAGTTTTTTCGTTGAAGAATGTTACCGGCGAGCACCTTGTGCATTGATTAGCGGGGTTTTCTGGCATAATCGCGCCCCCTTATGACCGGGTCAGAAAACCTTCATGATCGATTTATTCAGCGGACTGGATGCTTGGGTGCTTGTGAGCCTCTTGCTCGCCCTGGCTTTTGTCCTCGCCTACGAGTTCATCAACGGCTTTCATGACACCGCAAATGCGGTTGCCACTGTTATCTACACCAAGGCCATGCCGCCGCACCTGGCCGTGTTCTTCTCCGGTGTGTTCAATTTCCTAGGTGTGCTGCTGGGCGGGGTTGGCGTGGCCTATGCCATCGTCCACCTGCTGCCGGTCGAGCTGCTGATCAACGTCAACACCGGCCACGGCCTGGCCATGGTCTTCTCGTTGCTGGCCGCGGCCATTACCTGGAACCTGGGCACCTGGTATTTCGGCATTCCGGCCTCCAGTTCCCATACCCTGATCGGCTCCATCCTCGGTGTCGGCCTGGCCAATGCCCTGCTCAGCGACATCCCCCTGGGGGATGGTGTGAACTGGCAGAAGGCAATCGACATCGGCGCTTCCCTGGTGTTCTCGCCGATGGCGGGCTTCATTATTGCAGCGCTGGTACTGATCGGCCTGAAATGGTGGCGGCCGATCTCGAAGATGCACAAGACTCCAGAACAGCGCCGCAAGGTCGATGACAAGAAGCACCCGCCGTTCTGGAACCGCCTGGTACTGGTGATCTCGGCCATGGCCGTGAGCTTCGTGCACGGCTCCAACGACGGCCAGAAAGGCATCGGCCTGATCATGCTGGTACTGATCGGTATCGTGCCTGCCCAGTTCGTGATGGACCTCAACAGCACCACCTACCAGATCGAGCGCACCCGCGACGCCACCCTGCACCTGAGCCAGTTCTACGAGCGCAATCACGAGTCCCTGGGTGAGTTCCTGGCCCTGGGCAAAAGCGTGAAAGACGACCTGCCGGGCAAGTTCCGCTGCAATCCGCAGCAAACCGAACCGACCATCGCCGCGCTCCTGAGCAGCCTCAAGGGCGTTTCCGACTACCATTCGTTGTCGCCGGAAAGCCGCATCGAAGTGCGTCGCTACCTGCTTTGCCTGGATGACACCGCGAAAAAGGTCGGCAAGCTGCCAGGCATCTCGGCCCGTGAAAAGGCCGACCTGGACAAGCTGCGCAAAGACCTGACCGCCACCACCGAATACGCACCGTTCTGGGTCATCCTGGCTGTCGCCCTAGCTCTGGGCCTGGGCACCATGATCGGCTGGAAGCGCGTAGTGCAGACCATTGGCGAGAAGATCGGCAAGCAGGGCATGACCTACGCCCAGGGCATGTCGGCACAGATCACCGCCGCCGGCCTGATCGGCCTGGCGAACATCTTCAGCCTGCCGGTTTCCACCACCCACGTACTTTCCTCCGGCGTGGCCGGGACCATGGTCGCCAACAAGAGCGGCCTGCAGAGCGGAACGGTACGGACCATCCTCCTGGCCTGGGTCCTGACCCTGCCGGCGACCGTGGCCCTGTCCGCCGGCCTGTTCTGGGCAGCCTCCAAGATCCTGGGTACCTGATACCCCAGCCGGCAACAAAAAAGGTGCGTCCCTGGGGACGCACCTTTTTTTATGCCTTGAGCTTTCTTGCGGGCAAAAAAAAGGGCAACCGAAGTTGCCCAAAATGCCTTGCGTGCTCGTTGCCCTGGAAAGACTTAAGGCTTCTTGCGCTTATTCGCGTCTTTCCAGATAAAGAATCCAAACCCTGCGAAAAACAGAACCATGAGGCCGACAGTCAGCACTCCGGCGATCACCACATTGTCGAAAAACATGACTGGCCTCCTGCTCTTGCCCTGTTGCGATGGGGCTAAGTTAACCAAACGGGAGGCGGGGGAAATTGACCGGGGTCAATGTCGCCCATGACTGGGCGCGAGGAAGGGGAAATAAGTGACTTGCATCAACAGAAAGCGCCCAGATCAGCGCTTTTTCGGTTTGTTTTTCGGCTTTTTCTTGGCCTTGCCCAAGGGCATGGCGTGTTCGAATGCCTGGCGTACTTCGTTCAGACGCTTTTCATTGAGATCATGCACGCGCTTGGCACGCTCGGCGTTCAGGTCGATCAGCTTGTCGTCTTGATTCATGGCTTGGCTTGCATCACTCGTGGTCAATATCGGCCGCACGCCTTGAAGCAGCGAGCGGCCCTGGCGAATGTGCCAATAATGCGACGTGGCGCCGCACCTGACCAGTGATCAGACCAAGGCGACTGCAATAAAGTCGCTGCCGGGAAGACTTTTTATCCGCACAATGGCCGCCCCTCCCCACAGGAAACCGCATGTGGAAATGCCCAAGCACCTGCCCCCGCTGCTGGCCCTGCGCGCCTTCGAGGCCGTGGCCCGGCACCTGAGTTTCAGCAAGGCGGCCCAGGAACTGTGCGTCAGCCAGAGCGCGGTCAGCCATCAAGTGCACAAACTCGAACAGCACCTGGGCCAGCCGCTGTTTGTACGACGCACCCGGGCCATCGACCTGACCACCGCCGGCGCTAGCTATTACCAACAGATCCAGCCGGCCCTGGAGCAGATCGCCGAAGCCACCCGGACGCTGTTGGCAGCAGAGCCATCGCAGGTTCTGCGCATCGGCCTGCTGGCCTCCTTCGCCACCTTGTGGCTGGCGCCGCGCCTGTCGGACTTCAGCCGCCGCCACCCTCAGATCCAGCTGGAGCTGCAACCGGCCATCAACCTGGCAGATGTGGCCGGTGCCGAGGTCGACCTGGCCATTCGCTATGGCAAGGGCCACTGGCCCAACGTCCAGGCCACGCGCTTTCTCGCCGAGCAACTGTCACCGGTGTGCAGCCCCGAGTTCAAGGCCGGAGCCCTGGCCAACGGCACCTTGCTGATGGCCCGCTCCCACCGGCCCTTTGAATGGGACGACTGGAGCAGGCAGAACGCCGTCGACCTCAGCCCTCACCCCAGCGTCATGCTCCACGACTACAACATCGTGGTGGAAGCGGCGGTGGCCGGCCAGGGCATCGCCATGGGCCGCCGCCAGTTGATCCGGCGCCATCTTGCCCAGGGCAGCCTGGTGGATGCCTTCGACCTCCCGGCTCTGCACAACGATCAGATCGGCTACTGGCTGGTGACCGCCGAAGGTCCGGCGAATCCGGCGGCGCAGTGCTTCGCCCAATGGCTGCTGGAGCAAGGGCGCGACCCATGAAAAATTCAGATACGTCGGATTAGATCTATCCGTTTGTCGCCCCCAGGCTGAACACCGATGCTGCAGGCCTTCCATTCGAGGACTTGCCATGCGCGACTCTCTGCAGCAACGAGTACAACAACTGGGTCTTGAACTGCCGATCCCCGGCCAGCCCATTGCCAACTACGTCAACCATACCCAGAGCCAGAACCTGCTGTTCATCTCCGGGCAAACACCGCATGCAGAGCAGCATCCCCATCTGCTGGGCCGGCTCGGTGACAACCTCAGCATCGAGCAGGGTGCCCAGGCCGCGGAACTGGCGGCCCTGGCCCTGCTGGCGCAACTCTCGGCGGCCCTGGGTGACGACTTGTCGCGGCTGCAACGCATCAGCCGGCTGGGGGTGTTCATTGCCGCCAGCGCCGACTTCAAGGGCCATGGCCAGGTCGCCAATGGCGCCTCCAACCTGCTGGTCAATGCCCTGGGCGAGAAAGGCCGGCATGCCCGCACTTCGGTGGGCGTCGCCAGCCTGCCTGCCGGCGTCGCCGTGGAGGTCGACGGGATTTTCGAGCTCAAGCCGTGATGCCCCTGAGCCCGGACCACATCGCTTGGCTACGGGCGGCCACACCGGGTTGCACCCGGGTCTGTCACTTCAACCATGCCGGGGGGTCCCTGCCCAGCCAGGGCACCCTGGACGCCATGTCCGGGCAACTGCAGCGGGAGGCCCACAGCGGGCCAATGGAAGCGGCCGGCGCCGGCGCCCAGTTGCAGGAGCAGGCGCGACAGACCGCCGCCCGAGTGCTCAACACCTGCCCGCAAGCCATCGCCTTTACCAGCAGTGGTTCGGCGGCCTGGGGCATGGCCTTCAACGCCCTGCCCGCCTGGCAGCCGGGCGACCGGATCCTGGTGGGGCGCCAGGAATGGGCCGGCAACCTGGCCTGCATGGCCCCGGCCGTGGCCGCCGGCGCGCAGCTGGAAGTCATTCCCTGTGACAGCCACGGTGCGGTTTCAGTCCCGGCGCTGGAGTCCATGCTCGACTCCCGGGTGCGCCTCATCGCCTTGACCTGGCTACCGGCCAATGGCGGGCTGATCAACCCGGCCGCAGCCATCGGCCAACTGGCGCGCCAATGGCACATCCCCTACTTCATCGATGCCGGCCAGGCTCTGGGCCAGGTGCCCTGCGACGTGCAGGCGCTGAACTGCGATGTGCTCAAGGGCGCGGGGCGCAAGTACCTGCGCGGCCCGCGAGGCACGGCCCTGCTCTATATAAGGCCCGGCTTCCTCGAGCAGTTGAATCCGCTGCCGCGGGATGTGCTGTCGGCGCCCTGGGACGGCCAGGGCTTCGCTCTGCGCAACGATGCCCGGCGCTTTGAAACCAGTGAAGTGTCGATGGTGCTGCTGGCTGGCCTGGCCAATGCCCTGCAGGAGTTCGAAAGCATCGGCGTGGCCGCCATTGCGCAAAGGATCAGTGCCTTGAGCGAGCCGCTGCGCCAGAAGCTGCAGCGCTTGCCCGGCCTGCAACTCCAGGACCTGGGCAGCCCGGGGCAGCAATCGGGCCTGATCGCCTTCACTCTCGAAGGTTGGGACGGGCTGGCACTCAAGGAGGAACTGGCGCGGCGCGGCATCAATATCGGCGCCAATGGCGTCAACTACACCCCCCTGGACATGCAGGCCCGAGGCCTGGGCAACATTGCCCGGATCGCCTTGAGTTACTTCAATACACAAGAGGAAATCGAGCGCCTGTTGCAGGCCCTCGGGGAACTGGCGGGGAACAAGCGCTCCTAGACCTCGACATCCACCCACAGGCCCTGGCGCGGAGCATCTTCGATCAACGGCACCACCGGCACGGTGTTGTCGGCGTTCAGTTCATCGCCGGGCACTGCCAGGTGCTCTTCGGGGTCGTCCTCGGCCTCACGCTCACGGCGCTGCTTCTGTTGCTGGCGCCGCTGTTCCTCGCGCAGCAGCAGGGCGGACTCCTCGGGGTCGCGCTTTTGCAGGTCGATGGTGCTTTCGTTGGAGCTTTCCTGCACCGGTACCACAGGCGGGATGTCCGGTCGCTGGCGGATCGGATCCTGCTGGGCGGTGATCGGCACGGCACTCAAGGGGAGCATCGGTGGCAGCATATTATTGGTCTCCTGTCGGCAGGCTGTCGGCTGCGGCATGGGCGACTTGAGCCATCGGTCGCAAAACTGTGACCCAGTCGTCAGCCGATAGTGCCCCGCCACCCGACGAATGCACGCCGTACGCTACCTTTTAATCCAGGGGATTGATCAGAGTTCTTTGGACTGGAAGCGTCGTTCCGTTAAGATAGTCGGCTTTTTCAAAGCGGGAGTCAGGCAGCATGGCGCAGCAGTATCAACCGGGGCAACGCTGGATTAGTGACAGCGAAGCCGAGCTGGGTTTAGGCACCGTTCTGGCACAGGACGGTCGCTTGCTGACCGTGCTCTATCCGGCCACTGGCGACACCCGCCAGTATGCGCTACGGAATGCGCCCCTCACTCGCGTGAGGTTCTCTCCGGGTGACAGCATCACCCACTTCGAAGGCTGGAAAATGACCGTACAGGAAGTCGATGATGTCGACGGCCTGCTGGTCTACCACGGCCTCAACGGGCAGAACGAAGCCGTCACCCTGCCGGAAACCCAACTCTCGAACTTCATCCAGTTCCGTCTGGCCAGCGACCGTCTGTTCGCCGGGCAGATCGACCCGCTGGCCTGGTTCTCCCTGCGCTACCACACCCTGGAACACACCAGCCGCCAGCTGCAGTCCTCGCTCTGGGGCCTGGGTGGCGTGCGCGCCCAACCCATCGCCCACCAGTTGCACATTGCCCGTGAAGTCGCCGACCGCATCGCGCCGCGGGTCCTGCTGGCGGACGAAGTGGGCCTGGGCAAGACCATCGAGGCCGGCCTGGTGATCCATCGCCAACTGCTCTCGGGTCGCGCCAGCCGGGTGCTGATCCTGGTACCGGAAAACCTCCAGCACCAGTGGCTGGTAGAGATGCGCCGGCGCTTCAACCTGCAAGTGGCACTGTTCGATGAAGAACGCTTTATCGAAAGCGATGCCAGCAACCCGTTCGAAGACACCCAGCTGGCCCTGGTGGCCCTGGAGTGGCTGGTGGACGACGAGAAAGCCCAGGACGCGCTGTTCGCCGCCGGCTGGGACCTGATGGTGGTGGACGAAGCCCACCACCTGGTGTGGCACGAAGACCAGGTCAGCCCGGAATACGCCCTGGTGGAACAGCTGGCAGAGACCATTCCCGGCGTGCTGCTGTTGACCGCAACCCCGGAACAACTGGGCCAGGACAGCCACTTCGCCCGCCTGCGCCTGCTGGACCCGAACCGTTTCCACGACCTCGCGGCCTTCCGCGCCGAGAGCGAGAACTACCGCCCGGTGGCCGAAGCCGTGCAGGAACTGATGGATAAAGGCCGCCTGTCTCCCGAGGCGCACAAGACCATCCACGGTTTCCTCGGCAACGAAGGCGAAGCCCTGCTGGCCGCGGTCAACGACGGCGACAGCGAAGCCAGCGCACGCCTGGTGCGTGAACTGCTGGACCGTCACGGCACCGGCCGCGTGCTGTTTCGCAACACCCGCGCCGCGGTGCAGGGTTTCCCCGAGCGCAAGCTGCACGCCTACCCGCTGCCATGCCCGGACGAATACCTGGAGCTGCCCCTAGGCGAACACGCCGAGCTGTACCCGGAAGTCAGCTTCCAGGCCCAGCCCGACGTCAGCGATGACGAACAGCGCTGGTGGAAGTTCGACCCGCGGGTCGAGTGGCTGATCGACCAGCTGAAAATGCTCAAGCGCACCAAGGTGCTGGTGATCTGCGCCCACGCAGAAACCGCCATGGACCTGGAGGACGCCCTGCGCGTGCGCTCCGGCATCCCGGCCACGGTATTCCACGAGGGCATGAACATCCTCGAACGTGACCGTGCCGCCGCCTACTTCGCCGATGAAGAGTTCGGCGCCCAGGTGCTGATCTGCTCGGAAATCGGCAGTGAAGGCCGCAACTTCCAGTTCGCCCACCACCTGGTGCTGTTCGACCTGCCGTCGCACCCGGACCTGCTGGAGCAGCGGATCGGCCGTCTCGACCGGATCGGCCAGAAGCACGTGATCGAACTGCACGTGCCGTACCTGGAAACCAGCCCGCAAGAGCGCCTGTTCCAGTGGTACCACGAAGCCCTGAACGCCTTCCTCAACACCTGCCCGACCGGCAACGCCCTGCAGCACCAGTTCGGCCCACGCCTGCTGCCGCTGCTGGAAAATGCCGATGACGGCGAGTGGCAAGCGCTGATCGACGAAGCCCGCGGCGAACGCGAGCGCCTGGAAGCCGAGCTGCACACCGGTCGCGACCGCCTGCTGGAGTTGAATTCCGGTGGTGCCGGCGAAGGCGACGCCCTGGTGGAAGCGATCCTCGAACAGGACGACCAGTTCGCCCTGCCGATCTACATGGAAACCCTGTTCGACGCTTTCGGCATCGACAGCGAGGACCATTCGGAAAACGCCCTGATCCTCAAGCCCAGCGAGAAGATGCTCGACGCCAGCTTCCCCCTGGGCGACGACGAAGGCGTGACCATCACCTACGACCGCAACCAGGCGCTGTCTCGCGAGGACATGCAGTTCATCACCTGGGAACACCCCATGGTGCAGGGCGGCATGGACCTGGTGCTGTCCGGCTCCATGGGCAACACCGCCGTGGCACTGATCAAGAACAAGGCGCTCAAACCCGGCACCGTGCTGCTGGAGCTGCTGTACGTCAGTGAAGTGGTCGCCCCGCGCTCACTGCAACTGGGCCGCTACCTGCCGCCGGCTGCCCTGCGCTGCCTGCTGGACGCCAATGGCAACGACCTGTCGGCGCGGGTCGCCTTCGAGACCCTGAACGACCAGCTGGAAAGCGTGCCCAAGGCCAGCGCCAACAAGTTCATCCAGGCCCAGCGCGATCAATTGGCGCCGAAGATCAACGCCGGCGAAGCCAAGGTCGCACCGCGTCACGCCGAACGCGTGGCCGAGGCGCAACGCCGCCTGGCAGCCGACACCGACGAAGAACTGGCGCGCCTGACCGCGTTGCAGGCGGTCAACCCGACTGTCCGTGACAGCGAGCTGGTGGCCCTGCGTCAACAGCGCGAACAGGGCCTGGCCATGCTGGAAAAAGCCGCCCTGCGCCTGGAAGCGATCCGGGTGCTGGTGGCGGGCTGATAGCCCGGTTGTCAGCACTGAACAAAAGGCCCGCACTGTGCGGGCCTTTTTTTTGCCTGTCGCCTGCCAATGCAGCAACGCGCCCTAGCGGCTCACTGCACCATCGTTGATCGCCGGCAGGCTCACCTCTGCTGGGGCATCAGCGGCATCCCCACAGGCCAGCCCCTCTTTCATCCGCTGGGCGTCACGGACAAAACAGCGCGCTGCCTGGAACAGAAACAGCAGGGTCAGGAACAGGGCCACGGGAATCAGGTACATCGCGTCGTGCAGACCGATGGCCTTGAACTCCTCGGTCATCAGCTCTGCGCCTGCGGCATACATTGCCGAATGGGCGAAGTGGTCGGAGAGCGCCCCCACCACCACCGGCCCCAGGCCGCCCCCAATAGGTACAGGCCGGCGAAGAACAGGGCCATGGCGGTGGCGCGCAAGCGCGGTTCGACCACATCCTGCAGGGCGGTATAGACGCAGGTATAGAAGTTGTAGGCAAACAGCCAGCCGACACTGAATACCGCGACGAACACCCCGACCTCCACCCGCCCGGCATGCAGTGCCCACCCGGTGGCGAGGGTCGAGATGATCAGGCTGCAGGCCGCGAACAACAAACGACCATTGGCTACCCGCTGATGAATCTTGTCGGCGATCCAGCCGCCCAGGGTCAGGCCCACCAGGCCGGTCACCCCGACGATCAGCCCGGTGGCCATGGCGGCTTCCTGCAAGGGCATGAGGAAGTAGCGCTGCAGCATCGGCACCAGGAACGAGTTGCAGGCATAGGTGGCGAAGTTGAACGTCAGCCCGGCCAGAGTCAGCCAGAGAAAGGTCGGTATCGCCAGCACCCGGCGAATGGGCCGGTCAATCCGCACCTGGGCCACTTTCACCGTTTCCGCCGCGCCGCGCTTGGGTTCCTTGATGAAGAACATGAACACCGCCAGCACCAGCCCTGGTACCGCCGCAATGAAGAACGGCGCCCGCCAGCTGTCGAAGGCCTTGACCATGGCACCGATGGTGAAGAACGCCAGCACCAGCCCCAGAGGCAGGCCGAGCATGAAGATACCCATGGCCCGGGCCCGGCGGTGAGCGGGGAACAGGTCGCCGATCAGCGAGTTGGCGGCCGGGGCGTAGCTGGCCTCGCCAATCCCCACGCCCATGCGCACCAGCAAAAAGCTCCAGAAGCTGCCGACCATGCCGTTGACCGCGGTGAGCCCGCTCCACACCGCCAGCCCCCAGCCCATCAGCTTGCTGCGCGAGCCGGTGTCGGCCAGGCGCCCCAGGGGCAAGCCGGCAATGGCATAGACGATGGTGAAGGCGGTGCCGATGATCCCCAGCTGGAAGTCGCTCAGGTGCCATTCCATGCGGATCGGCTCGATGATGATGGCGGGGATGGTGCGATCGAAGAAGTTGAACAGGTTTGCCAAAAACAACAGGAACAGAATGCGCCAGGCATTTGCCGCTTGAGTCGAATTATCCATGGATCGATCTCTTTTATTGTTATTGGGCCAGACGCGAGCGGGCCTGGAAGCTGCAATCTAGTCAGCCGCACCCACGCTGTCTGTAATCATTCGCCAGCCTGATACCAAGGCATCGCAGGCAGGCGCGGGGATGGCACTTGCGGCTCCCCGGAACAAGCCGCCCGAACTTCGCCACAGCCCCCGCTACCCGGGCCTTTCCCAGTCTTTTCAAGGGCTTGGCCAAGGCCGAAAAAATACCTTGCGCCCCCCTTCCCAAGGCCGATGCGAAGCCTAGAATAGCCGCCTTGCCAGCCCCCCTTATCAACCCCTCCCCCATCGAATACGCCAATGTCCGAAGCCAGTCCGTGTCTGAATTGCGGTGCCTGCTGTTCATACTTTCGTGTGTCTTTTTTCTGGGGCGAATGCGCCTCATCCGGCGGGACTGTCCCCGACGAGCTGGTGCAAAGTATCAGCCCCAGCCGGGTGGCAATGCTCGGAACCGACTGCAAATCCCCGCGCTGCATCGCCCTTGAAGGCGAGGTCGGCCAGGGTGTGAGCTGTTCGATCTATGACCAGCGCTCCAGCCCGTGCCGCGAGTTCGAGGCTTCCTGGACCGACGGCCAGCCCAACAGCGACTGCGACGCCGCCCGCGCCGCCTTCGGCCTGGCCCCCCTGGAACCGGCGGACACCGAGCCCTGGTACGAGGAAAGCGCTTAGCACCTTTGGCGATAGGGCCCATAAGCAAATCATTAGCAGCAGCGTGCCACCTCCCATTGCAGCCAGCGGGTGCCTTCTATACTCCAAGCACTCGTTGGCGCGCGGCTCCGCCGACCTCAGATGACTCAGAGATGGGCAGGCTATGGACTGGCTGGGCGTGCATTTCATTACCGAGCTTCCTCAGGCCGGGCAAGTGGTCCTGCATTGCACCCACAACCCGGTTCTGGTGCTTCTGGCCTACCTGGTAGCCTGTGCCGCCAGCTTCGCCACCCTGGACATGGCCGAACGTGTCAGTCATGCCGAACGACCGGCCAGCCAGCGCCTGTGGCGCTGGGTCGGAGCCTGCTGCCTGGCCGGGGGGATCTGGGCCATGCACTTCATCGCCATGCTGGCGTTCGAGGCGCCGCTGCAGATCCACTACGACCTGCCCCTGACCCTGCTGTCGCTCCTGATCGCGCTGGTCGCCGCCTGGCTGGCGATGAACACCCTGAGCCACGCGCACATGCCGCTGTGGCGCTATGGCGTTGCTTCGATCTGGATCGGCCTGGGCATCGCCGCCATGCACTACGTCGGCATGGCGGCCATGCGCAGCAGCGCCAGCCTGTACTACGACCCCTTACTGATGGCGCTGTCGGTGCTGGTGGCGATCGCCTGCAGCCTGGCGGCGCTGCTGCTGTCCCGTCACCTGCGCGAAGGCAGCGGCATGTTCCACCAGTTGCTCAAGTACGCCAGCAGCCTGGTGCTGGGCGCTGCCATCGTGCTCATGCACTTCACCGGCATCTGGGCCATGACCCTGGTGCTGCCCGCCGGCAGCCTGCCCGCCCCCGCCACATCCGACGGGCATCTGCAACTAGGCCTGACCCTGAGCGCGATCGTGCTCTTGATCATCGGCAGCGGCATCAGCGCGGCCCTGGCCGACAAGAAGCTGCAACACAAGGAGCGGGACCTGCGGCGGGTCAATGCCCTGCTTTCGCAACTGGACCAGGCCCGGGTTTCCCTGCAGCAGGTGGCCCACTACGACGCCCTGACCAACCTGATCAACCGCCGCGGCTTCAACCAGCTGTTCGCCGAAAAGCTCATCGAGAAAACCACCTTTGGCGGCATGCTGGCGGTGATGTTCCTCGACATCGACCACTTCAAGCGCATCAATGACAGCCTCGGCCACGATGCCGGGGACGAGTTGCTGAAAGTCATCGCCGGGCACATCAAGAGCTCCACCCGCAGCCATGAAGACGTGGTGGCACGCCTGGGCGGCGACGAGTTCTGCATCCTCATCAATCTGTACGACCGCGAAGAAGCCCGGCAGATGGCCCAGCGCATCATGCAGAAAATGAAGGAGCCGATCGAACTGGGAGGGCGGCGCATGGTGATGACCACCAGCATTGGCATCAGCGTCTTCCCCGATGACGGCAAGACCTGCGAGGAGTTGCTCAAGAACGCCGACCTGGCCCTGTATCAATCCAAGGATTGCGGACGCAACAGCCTGCATTTCTTCAACTCCCACCTCAAGACCCGGGCCACCCTGGAACTGCAACTGGAAGAGGAATTGCGCAACGCCCTGCGCGACGACCAGGGCCTGCTGCTGTATTACCAACCTATCTACGACCTCAAGAGCGGCAGGGTCACCAAGCTCGAAGCCCTGATCCGCTGGCAGCACCCGCAACATGGGCTGCTGACCCCGGATCGCTTCATCTCCATTGCCGAAGCCAACGGCATGATCGCCGAGCTGGACAACTGGGTGCTGCGCAAGGCCTGCTCGGACCTGGCCTACCTGTCGCGCCATGGCTGTGGCGAACTGAAGATCGCGGTCAACTGCTCGGCCCTGAACCTGACCCGCGAAGAGCTCGCCGGGGAGATCGAAAGCGCCCTGCGCCAGGCCCAGGTGGCGCCGCAGCGGCTGGAGCTGGAAGTCACGGAAAACGCCCTGATGGGCAATATTGCCAGCACCCTGGCGCTGCTCAAGCAGATCCGCGGGCTGGGGGTGTCGCTGTCGATCGACGACTTCGGCACCGGCTACTCATCCCTGGCCTATCTCAAGCGCTTGCCCCTGAACACCCTGAAGATCGATCGCTCGTTCATCCAGGACATCCCCAAGTCGACCCAGGACATGGAGATCGTCCAGGCGATCATCATCATGGCCCACACCCTGCACCTGCAGGTGGTCACCGAAGGGGTCGAAACCCCGGAACAGCAAGCGTTTCTCCAGCACCATGGCTGCGACTACCTGCAGGGCTACCTGCTCAGCCATCCGGTGCCGCTGCGGGAGTTGCGCGGGGTGCTGGAGGAGCTCGACCAGCGCCACGCCGCGCCGATCAATCCGCGGGCGCCGGGTCCCGATAAAGGCGAACCAGGGTCGCTGGATCTTTTTCCAGATAGCCCTGCCCACCATGCAGACGCATCAACTGCGCAGCTAATCCGCTGATCGGCGTCGCCGAGCCTTGTTCGCGGGAAAACTTCACCGCTCCATCCAGGTCCTTGAGCAGGGTGCGCACATGCCACTTCACCGGCTCGAACCGGCTTTCAGCCATTTGCGGGGCCAGGATCTGCAAAGGTTTCGAGTCGGCAAAGCCACCGGCCAGGGCCTCGGCGATCAGCCGCGCATCCACCCCCGAGCGCTCGGCCAGGGCCACCACCTCGGCGATCACCAGGGCGTTGCAGGCGACGATCATCTGGTTGCAGGCCTTGGTCACCTGCCCGGCGCCCACCGCCCCCATGTGCGTGACCCGCTGCCCCAGGGTCAGCAGCACTGGCCGCACCCGCTCGACGTCCGTCGCCTCACCGCCAACCATGATGGCCAGGCTGCCGGCCTCGGCGCCCGGGGTACCGCCGGACACCGGCGCATCGACCCAGGCCACGCCGCGGCTTGCGGCCAGTTCGGCGGCCATTTCCCGGGTAGCCGTGGGTTCCAGGCTGGACAGGTCCAGCAGCAGCTGACCGGCCCGGGCGCCCTGGGCGATACCCTGGGGGCCAAACACCACCTCGCGCACCACCTCGGTATTGGCCAGGCACATCAGCATCAGGTCGGCATCGGCGCACAGCTGCGCCGGCGTGGCAACTTGTCGCGCCCCGGCAGCCACCAGGGGCGCGCATTTTTCCGGGTTGCGGTTCCACACCGTCAGCGGATAGCCCGCCGCCAGCAGCCGGCGGCACATCGGCAAGCCCATCAGGCCGATTCCGGCAAAGCCGAGTGAAGGTAACGCTGACATCATATTGCCCTCATTTGATTAAAGATCACCGAATACTGGCCGATTCATCATGATTCAGGAAAGGATTCCCCCGAGCGTCGCTCAGAAAAAACCCTGACGCCTTGGGCAAAATTCGCGCTCCACGCAGCGACGAGGTCCCATTCCGTGATGGTTCGACGACACCTCGTCCACGAGCCAACCTGACCAGGCATATGGCGCACAATGACTTCTAAAAACAAACCTGCCAACGCAGTCTCCGAGATGACGCTGACCTCCCCCACAACTAGCCCCTCAGACCCGAAGCCATTGTCCAGTTCACGCCCCCTGTCGACTCAGCAGTACCTGTATTTCACCGAAACCAATACCGACCGCATCCTCGACAACCTCGACGGTCTGCGCGACACGGTGTTCCCGCGGCCACCGCACCTGGAAGGCGAGCCGGACAACCGCCGCGACCAGGAATTTCCGTCGGTCTGCCTGATCGGCCTGGGCCGCTGCGGCTCCAACATCGCCCTGGATGTGGCCGAACTGGTGTACAACGCCCGCAAGTTCTACCTCAACGAATTCAATAACGAAGACAAGGCCTACGAAGGCGGCTACAGCCCCGGCCAGTGGATCCGCCAGAACCTGCGCCTGGGCCAGAACAAGGCCAGCAAACCGGTATTCCTGGTGGAGCCTTTGGTGATGCTCGGCGACCTGGACAAGGACATCGCCGGGCGCATCCGTTTCTCGCGCAAGGGCGAGAAAAGCGGCTTCATCCGCGATTACAGCAAGATGAAGATCATGGACCTCTCGGAAGTCCACGCCGGTGGCGCCGGTAACGCGCCAATCCTCGGCCAGTACCTGGCCAAGATCATCCTCAACAAGGACACCCAGCGCTTCTCCAGCCCCGACTGGAAGATGATCCACTCGTACCTGATCGACTCCTGCGGGATCAAGGCCAACCAGTCGCGCCTGTACTTCTCGATCTTCAGTGCCGGCGGCGGCACCGGCTCGGGCATGGCCTCGGAATTCGGCCTGGCCCAGCAGTACTCGTACATGAACAAGACCTTCGACACCAAGCCGATGGACGAGCACGACAGCAAGAGCGGGCACTCCTTCGTCTTCGAGCCGATCTTCACCAGTGGCATCTGCGTGCTCCCGAACATTTCGGACCATCGCAGCGAAATGTCCGAGGCGCTGCACATCAACGCCGGCCGCTTGCTGTGCAAATACCTTTCGGAAGAGTGGGACTTCTCCTACAACTTCGACAATGAAGACAGCAGCGAAGCCAGCGTCATGGGACGGATCCGCCCCTGGAACGCGATGATGCTGATCTCCAACGACATCATGCGCTACGCCGAAGAAAGCGATGACGGCAACATCCAGAACATCGACGTCAACGCCATGGAGAAGCACGCCAACCAGTACATCTCCCAGCAGATCTTCAACATCCTCACCGCTCAGGCAGTGACCACCGACTACGACCAGAACTACTTCCGTCGTGCCGGCATCGACATCGGCGAGACCATCCGCCTGGACGCCAACGACCTGTTCATGAGCCTGGCGGGCCCGGTGGCGATCGCCTACGCCGAGTCCGTGGTGCCGGAGCAGCCGGTGCCCACCGGCGACAAGTTCAAGGTGTTCGAAAAAGAGCCGCAGCGCCTGAACATCGACGACCTGTTCTTCCGCTCCATCGACCTGCCGCACTTCAACAAGGTGACCCAGGCCATCGAGGGCATCAGCCTGCTGCCGATCGAGTCCAAGCGCTACCGCGCGGCCCTGGAGCAATACAAGGCTTCGGGTTATGACGCCGCGGCGCTGCATGACCTGCACTTCTTCAAGAACTGCTCGTCGGTGGTGTCGATCGTGTCCCTGCCCAAGGACTACAAGCTGTCCTACATGGACCTGAACCGGCTCAAGACCCACCTCAACAGCCTGTTCCCCAACACCACCCTCAAGCGCTACGCGCTGGTGATCGGCGCTTCGGCCAACCTGTCGCTGACCACCCTGATCGCCAAGAGCCCGTGCCTGTCGGACGACTTCCTGACCCTGATCGTGGCCTTTATCAAGCGTTGCTTTGCACGCAATCCATACCGTTTCGACGACACCCTGGACAACTCGGTGCTGGATTTCATCGTCAGTGACCAGTTCGATGAAGACCGCATCGACGATCTGCTCAACGAATTCGAGAACCCGGCGAAGATCCTCGACACCAACTGGTATGCGATCAAGCCGATGTACGAGAAGAAGTACCGCGAGCTGATCAACGACAAGGACAAGTTCGTCTCGATCAACGACATCCGCCTGTCCCGGGATTGCGTGAAGAAGGCCATCAAGTACCTGCGGGAAATCTACCGCCACCGTATCGGCAAGACCCGCGTCATCTCGCTCAACAGTCACACGGGCAAGACCGCGTATTAAGAAGGGCTTCGCCGGCCAGCCGGCTCCTGCACGGCAGGGAAAAACCTCCTGTCCTGTGGGAGCCGGCTCGCTGGCGAATGGTCAATTTGCTCACATCGCGAAACAATTAAGCAGCTCGTCGGCTGGGCTTGAAACTGTTCCCCTTCCGTGAACGTCACCCTGAGGGAAAAGCCCGTGGGGCCTTTCTCTACGGCAAGGTGCCATCACTGGATTCACGGTTACTCGGCTACACACTTTTGTCCGACAAAAACCCGCCCCTTATCGGTGCACGCTCTTAGCGCGATGCCCTTTCCTGGATCAGGATCCAGGGTGAAACCACCACCGCCCACAGCGTCGGATCACGTTCCAGTAGATCGGATGCCCGCGTCGCAGACAGTTTCTCGACCTTTCCTTCGGCCAGCCAGGCCGCCACTTTTTCTGCCTGGTTCTCGGCCACGGCCTGGGCCGCCTCGATCAGATCCAGGTCAGCCTCGACCCACAATAGGGCACCCTTGGCGAAGAACGGCTCCAGTTCCTTCCAGCTGATAGATGCGGTCTCACCAAGCAGCTTGGCATAGAGGGTGCTAGGTTCTTGAGTCATGGGACTGTCCAGAAATGAAATCGGCGCAATCATAACGTCGGGGCTCTGGCAGAAAAACCCAGAAGCAAGCGCGACACCGATCGAGAAGCTCAGAAGCGCCAGGGACTGACGCCGAACCGGGCGCAAGCCACGCCGCAAATCTGTCTTTTTCTTTCAATTAAGCGACACCCCGCGTTTTTGCCCCCAGCAGCCAGCTTTTCAAGCGAACAACCGGCGCTCTACACTGTACCGGTACAGTTGCCAGGGGCATTTTCCGACGGGTATTCACGAAATATCTGATTCGGTTCTGCGACCAAGGCCGCCGGAACTATAAAAATTACAACAGTAAGAGTGGAGCACTATGAATAAGGCTACTAAGCAGATTTCCAAACTGTTTGCCGCTATGGTCCTGGCCGGGGTTGCCAGCCATTCGTTCGCAGCTGACACCATCAAGATCGGTATCGCCGGCCCCAAGACCGGCCCTGTAGCCCAATACGGCGACATGCAGTTCAGTGGCGCGAAAATGGCCATCGAACAGATCAACGCCAAAGGCGGCGTCAACGGCAAGAAGCTCGAAGCCGTTGAATACGACGATGCCTGTGATCCCAAGCAAGCCGTGGCAGTCGCCAACAAAGTGGTCAACGATGGCGTCAAGTACGTGGTCGGCCACCTGTGCTCCAGCTCCACTCAACCTGCTTCCGACATCTACGAAGACGAAGGCGTGATCATGATCACCCCGGCTGCCACCAGCCCGGACATCACCGCCCGTGGTTACAAGATGGTGTTCCGCACCATTGGCCTGGACAGCGCCCAGGGCCCTGCCGCCGGTAACTACATCGCCGACCACGTGAAACCCAAAGTGGTTGCCGTGCTCCACGACAAGCAGCAGTACGGTGAAGGCATCGCCACCGCCGTGAAGCAGACCCTGGAGAAGAAAGGCACCAAGGTCGCCGTATTCGAAGGCATCAACGCCGGCGACAAGGACTTCTCTTCGCTGATCGCCAAGCTCAAGCAGGCCAACGTCGACTTCGTCTACTACGGCGGCTACCACCCTGAGCTGGGCCTGATCCTGCGCCAATCCCAGGAAAAAGGCCTGAAGGCCAAGTTCATGGGCCCGGAAGGCGTGGGTAACGACTCCATTTCGCAGATCGCCAAGGATGCTTCCGAAGGCCTGCTGGTCACCCTGCCTAAATCCTTCGACCAGGACCCGGCCAACGTGGCCCTGGCTGACGCGTTCAAGGCCAAGAAAGAAGACCCGAGCGGTCCTTTCGTATTCCCTTCCTACTCCGCAGTTGAAGTCATCGCCGGCGCCATCACCAACGCCAAGAGCGAAGACGCGGCCAAGGTGGCTGAAGCCATCCACGCCGGCACCTTCAAAACCCCTACCGGCGACCTGAGCTTCGACGCCAAGGGCGACTTGAAAGACTTCAAGTTCGTGGTCTACGAGTGGCACTTCGGCAAACCTAAAACCGAAGTTTCCCCTCAGTAAGGCGCGGCCTGACTGACTGCCAATAAAGCCCACGGCGTGCCGTGGGCTTTGTTTTACGAATGTATGGGCCTGTGTTCCGTGATCCGGAATCCCGCCCACCTGAAAATCTCAAAACCGTCATCAGCGGTTCGCTGGCAAAACCCAGCCCGAAGTGGGTGCAGATCCACGGGGCCTGGGCGGGAAAATGACTCCACCAGTGAAATGCGTATCAGGTTTTTAGGAGCGTTGTAATGCCTGACATCTATCACTTTTTCCAACAGCTGGTTAACGGTCTCACCGTTGGCAGCACGTATGCCCTGATCGCCATCGGCTATACGATGGTTTACGGCATCATTGGAATGATCAACTTCGCCCACGGCGAGGTGTACATGATCGGTTCCTACGTGGCGTTCATCGCCATCGCCGGGCTGGCCATGATGGGACTCGACAGCGTCCCGCTCTTGATGACCGCAGCCTTCATCGCGAGCATCGTCGTCACCAGTGCCTACGGCTACAGCATCGAACGGATCGCCTACCGCCCCTTGCGGGGTAGTAACCGCCTGATCCCGCTGATCTCCGCCATCGGCATGTCGATCTTCCTGCAGAACACCGTTCTGCTGGCGCAGGACTCCAAGGACAAATCCATTCCCAACCTGATCCCGGGCAACTTCTCCATCGGGCCGGGCGGCGCACATGAAGTGCTGATTTCCTACATGCAGATCGTGGTATTCGTGGTGACCCTCATCGCCATGCTCGGCCTGACGCTGTTCATCTCCCGTTCTCGCCTGGGTCGCGCCTGCCGCGCCTGTGCCGAGGACATCAAGATGGCCAACCTCCTGGGGATCAATACCAACAACATCATCGCCCTGACCTTCGTGATCGGCGCCGCGCTGGCGGCCATCGCCGCCGTGCTGCTGAGCATGCAATACGGTGTGATCAACCCCAACGCCGGTTTCCTGGTGGGCCTCAAGGCCTTCACCGCAGCGGTCTTGGGCGGCATCGGCAGCATTCCGGGCGCGATGCTCGGCGGGCTGGTGCTGGGGGTGGCCGAAGCCTTTGGTGCCGACGTGTTCGGCGACCAGTACAAGGACGTCGTGGCGTTCGGCCTGTTGGTTCTGGTGCTGTTGTTCCGTCCGACCGGCATTCTGGGCCGTCCGGAGGTTGAGAAAGTATGACTAGGAATCTTAAATCGGCGCTGTTCAGCGCCTTGTTGGTCTGGGCTGTCGCCTACCCGGTGCTGGGCCTGAAACTGACCATCGTCGGCATCAACCTGGAAGTCCACAACACCAGCCCGACCATTCTTGCCACCATCGCGGTGTGCTCGGTGCTGATGTTCCTGCGGGTGCTGTTCCATAGCCAGATCAGCGCCGCCTGGAAGTCCTCTCCCAGCATGCCGTTGATCCCGGCCAAGGCCAGCAACTTCCTGACCCTGCCCAGCACCCAGCGCTGGATCATCCTGGCGTTGATCCTTGGCGCCCTGGTCTGGCCGTTCTTCGGCTCCCGCGGGGCGGTGGACATTGCCACGCTGATCCTGATCTACGTGATGCTGGGCCTGGGCCTGAACATCGTGGTCGGCCTGGCCGGCCTGCTGGACCTGGGTTACGTGGGTTTCTACGCCGTCGGCGCCTACAGCTATGCGCTGCTGTCGCACTACTTCGGCCTGAGCTTCTGGATCTGCCTGCCGATCGCCGGCCTGATGGCGGCCACTTTCGGCTTCCTGCTGGGCTTCCCGGTGCTGCGCCTGCGGGGTGACTACCTGGCAATCGTGACCCTGGGCTTTGGCGAGATCATCCGTCTGCTGCTGCGCAACATGACCGATCTCACCGGCGGCCCCAACGGCATCAGCAACATCGAGAAGCCGACCTTCTTCGGCCTGACCTTCGAGCGCAAGGCAGCAGAAGGCATGCAGACCTTCCACGAGTTCTTCGGCCTGCAGTACAACTCGATCAACAAGGTGATCTTCCTCTACCTGGTGGCCCTGCTGCTGGCACTGGCGGCGCTGTTCGTCATCAATCGCCTGCTGCGCATGCCCATCGGCCGTGCCTGGGAAGCCTTGCGTGAAGACGAGATCGCCTGCCGTGCCCTGGGCCTGAACCCCACCGTGATCAAGCTCTCGGCCTTTACCCTGGGCGCCGCGTTCGCCGGTTTCGCCGGCAGCTTCTTCGCCGCGCGCCAAGGCCTGGTGACCCCGGAATCCTTCACCTTCATCGAGTCGGCGATCATCCTCGCCATCGTCGTACTGGGTGGCATGGGCTCGCAGCTGGGTGTGATCCTGGCGGCGATCGTGATGATCCTCTTGCCTGAAATGATGCGTGAATTCAGCGAATACCGGATGTTGATGTTCGGCGCCATGATGGTGCTGATGATGATCTGGCGTCCTCAAGGTCTGCTGCCCATGCAACGTCCTCACATGGAGCTGCGCAAATGAGCCGTGAGATCCTCAAAGTAACCGGCCTGTCGATGCGCTTCGGCGGCCTGCTGGCGGTCAACGGCGTGGCCCTGACCGTCAAGGAAAAACAAGTGGTGGCATTGATCGGCCCGAACGGTGCCGGCAAGACCACGGTGTTCAACTGCCTGACCGGTTTCTACCAGCCCAGCGCCGGCAGCATCCTCCTGGACGGCGAGCCGATCGAAGGCCTGCCGGGGCACAAGATCGCCCGCAAGGGCGTGGTGCGTACCTTCCAGAACGTGCGGCTGTTCAAGGACATGACCGCGGTCGAGAACCTGTTGATCGCCCAGCACCGGCACCTGAACACCAACTTCCTCTCCGGGCTGTTCAAGACCCCGGCGTTTCGCAAGAGCGAGCGCGAGGCCATGGAGTACGCCGGCTACTGGCTGGACAAGGTCAACCTGCGGGAGTTTGCCAACCGCCCCGCCGGCACCCTGGCCTATGGTCAGCAACGGCGCCTGGAAATCGCCCGCTGCATGATGACCCGCCCGCGGATCCTCATGCTCGACGAGCCAGCCGCCGGCCTCAACCCCAAGGAAACCGAGGACCTCAAAGCGCTGATCAGCGTGCTGCGCGAAGAGCACAACGTCACCGTGCTGCTGATCGAACACGACATGAAACTGGTCATGAGCATTTCCGACCATATCGTGGTGATCAACCAGGGCACGCCCCTGGCCGACGGCACGCCGGAACAGATCCGCGACAATCCCGAAGTGATCAAAGCCTACCTGGGGGAAGCGTAAATGCTGCAGTTCGAAAACGTTTCCACCTTCTACGGCAAGATCCAGGCGTTGCACAGCGTCAACGTCGAGATCCGCCAGGGCGAGATCGTCACCCTGATCGGCGCCAACGGTGCCGGCAAGTCCACCCTGCTGATGACCCTCTGCGGCTCGCCCCAGGCCCACAGCGGCAGCATCCGTTACCTGGGTGAAGAACTGGTGGGGCAAAGCTCGGCGCAGATCATGCGCAAGAGCATTGCCGTGGTGCCGGAAGGCCGCCGGGTATTCGCCCGCCTGACCGTGGAAGAGAACCTCGCCATGGGCGGCTTCTTCACCGACAAGGGCGACTACCAGGAGCAGATGGACAAAGTCCTGGAGCTGTTCCCGCGGCTCAAGGAGCGCTTCACCCAGCGCGGCGGCACCATGTCCGGCGGTGAACAGCAGATGCTCGCCATCGGCCGTGCGCTGATGAGCAAGCCCAAGCTGCTGCTCCTGGACGAACCGTCCCTGGGCCTGGCGCCGATCATCATCCAGCAGATCTTCGACATCATCGAACAGCTGCGCCGCGACGGCGTGACGGTGTTCCTGGTAGAGCAGAACGCCAACCAGGCGCTGAAGATCGCCGACCGTGCCTATGTGCTGGAGAACGGCCGGGTGGTGATGCAAGGCACCGGTGAATCGCTGCTGACCGATCCGAAGGTGCGTGAAGCCTACCTGGGCGGCTAAGCACCTGCGTCACTGAAAACGGCCCTTCGGGGCCGTTTTTTTTATTCCGGGATAAAAAACTGCCCCGGGCTGTAACGAATCCCCATGAGCCTTCTCTAGAGGGGTAAGCAAGCACAGATGCTTCCTTACCCCAACCGCACTGGAGAAACATCATGAGCAACACTCGTACCCTGTCCGCCACTGCCCTGGTCCTGGCCCTGGGCTCTGCCCTCAGCGTCGCCGCCCTGCCCACCACCGCCCATGCCGCGGACGACATGGAAAAGTGCTTCGGCGTGGCCATGAAGGGCAAGAACGATTGCGCCGCGGGCGCCGGCACCACCTGCGCCGGGACCTCCAAGGTCAACGACCAGGCCAACGCCTGGAAGCTGGTACCCAAGGGCAGCTGCGAGAAAACCGCCAGCAGTACCTCGCCTACCGGTTTCGGCCAGCTCGAAGCCTTCAAAGCCAAGTCCTGATCCTGCGCCTGCCTGAGTGTCGACGATGAACACCGCCCCGCTGCACCACCCTGGCCACGACATTCAGGCGCGCGCCTCCAGCCTGCCGCCCCGCGCCGGGCTGGGGCTCAAGACCGAGCATTTCAAACACGTGCTGGAAGAGCAGCCCGACATCGGTTTCTTCGAGGTGCATGCGGAGAACTACATGGTGGCGGGCGGCCCTTTCCACCATTACCTGGGCCTGATCCGCGAACGCTACCCGCTGTCGCTGCACGGTGTCGGCCTGTCCATCGGTGGCGAAGGCCCCCTGGACCAGGCCCACCTGGAGCGGCTGGCCGGCTTGATCGAACGCTATCAGCCCCAGTCCTTTTCCGAACACCTGGCCTGGTCCAGCCACGGCCCGGTGTTCCTCAACGACCTGCTGCCCCTGGCCTACGACGGGCCCACCTTGCGCCGGGTCTGCGAGCACATCGACCAGGTGCAGAACCATCTGGGACGAACCATGCTGCTGGAAAATCCGGCCACCTACCTGCAATTCCAACGCTCGACCCTGGACGAGACCGACTTCATCCGCGAAGTGGTCCAGCGCAGCGGCTGCGGCCTGCTGCTGGACGTCAACAACCTCTATGTGTCGTGCATCAATCACCAGCGCGATCCCCTGGCCTACCTGCAAGCACTGCCGCTGCAGGCGGTGGGCGAGATTCATCTGGCCGGGTTCGCCGAAGACCGGGACAGCCTCGGTGACCGTCTGTTGATCGACGATCACGGTGCCCCGGTCGACGCTGCGGTCTGGGCCCTGTACCAGGAGGTGCTGGGGCTCATCGGCCCGATGGCCACCCTGATCGAGCGCGACAACCACCTGCCGGCCTTTGCCACCCTGATGGCCGAGGCCAGCCAGGCAGAAGCGCTGTTGCTCGGCGCCCAGGTGCAGCCATGAGCAGCCAGGGGGAATTCGCCAGGGCCCTGCTGAGCGCCGAACCGGGCTGCCCACAGGGGCTGTCCAGCAGCAACGGCGCCGATCCGGCCAGCCGCTTCGCGGTCTATCGCAACAATGTGCAGGCCTCGTTGAGCAACGCCCTGGCCGAGTCATACCCGGTCGTCATGCAATTGGTTGGTCGCGAGTTTTTCAACGCCATGGCCGCGCTCTACATCCGGGACTTCGCCCCCGCCAGCCCTCTGCTCAACGACTATGGCCGGGACCTGGGCGACTTTATCCAGGGCTTCGGGCCGGCCGCCGGCCTGCCCTACCTGGCCGACATGGCCCGCCTTGAGCGGCTGCGGGTCGAGGCCTACCACGCCGCCGACGCCCGCCCCATGGAGCCGTCACGGCTACTGGCGGCGATGAACCAGCCCGACCGCCTCGGCCAGGCGCAACTGCTCCTGCATCCGTCACTGCGCACCCTGCACTCCGGCTACGCCGTAGTGAGCCTGTGGGCGGCGCACCAGAGCGATCAGCCCTGGCCGGCTTTCGACCTGCAGCAGGGGCAGAACGCCCTGGTGCTGCGCAACGCCCTGGAGGTCGAGGTGATCGCCGTGGATACCGGCGCCATGACCTTCATTGAAGCCCTACGCAACCACTGGCCGCTGGAAATCGCCGCGGCCCATGCCCTGGACGCCCAGGCCGACTTCGACCTGGGCCAGTGCCTGGGCCTGCTGCTCGGCCACGGCGCTCTTATCGACCTGCAACCCCAGAAGAAGGCCTGACCATGAACACCCAGACAGAAACGCCCATTGCCGGACTGGTGAATCGGATCATTCAAGGGTTTGAGCGCATTCCCTACAGCCTGATCGCCTTTATCGCGCGTTTTTCCATTGCCGCGGTGTTCTGGAAATCCGGACAGACCAAGGTCGAGGGGCTGGCCATCGACCTGGTCGATGGCACCTTCCAGCTGGGCTGGCCGCGCCTGGCGGACTCGACCATTCCCCTGTTCAAGAGCGAGTACCACGTGCCCCTGTTGACGCCGGAAGTGGCGGCGCACCTGGCGGCCTTTGCCGAGCATTTTTTCCCGATGCTGATCCTGCTGGGCCTGGCCACGCGCTTTTCCGCCCTGGCGTTGCTGGGGATGACCCTGACCATCCAGCTCTTCGTCTACCCGGACGCCTACCCGACCCACGGCACCTGGGCGGCGATCTTCCTGCTGTTGATGGCCCGCGGCCCGGGCGTGTTGTCCCTCGACCACCTGCTGGCCCGGCATTTTCGCCACCGTCCTCTGTAGCCGCTGCCGCAGGCTGCGAACAGGGCCGCAGGCCCATCAAGTTCACAAACGACGGTAAAGCCGGAGGAAGCTACAAACGATCCAGCGCCTCACCGCTGCGACGAAACCAGTCCATCAGGTAATCGGCCAGCACCTGGGTACGCTTGGGCAGGCCGCCCTGATAGGAGTGCACCAGGTACATCGGCATGCTGCGGGTCTGGTAGTCCCGCAACAGCCAGCACAGGCGGCCGTCCGCCAGTTCGCTGTGCAGCACATAGGACGGTAGCCGGGCGATCCCCGCGCCCACCAGGGCAGCCTTCTTCAGGAGGTTGTAGTGGTTGCTGGCGAAGGGGCCGCTGACCCGCACCCGCAACAGTTCATGGCGCTGGTGGTACAACCACTCTTCCCGACCGCTGTAATGGCTATTGAGCAGGCAGCGATGCCCGGCCAGCTCCTGAGGCGTGCGCGGCTCGCCGTATTGCTCCAGGTAGGCCGGGCTGGCGCAGGTCATTTCATGCCAGGCCAACAGCGGCCGGGCCACCAGGCGCTGGTCGTTGGCCACCTCCGAGCGCACGGCCAGATCGAAACCCTCCCGGGTCAGGTCGCGGTAGCTGTTGTTCAGGTCCAGCTCGATCTGCACCTGGGGATAGTGCCGGGAGAACTCCAGCAGCAGGCCATCGAAAAAAGTCTCTCCCAGGGACACCGGAACCGTCAGGCGCACCGGGCCGGCCATATCGTCCTTGAGCCGGGCCAGGGCCTGATGGGCCCGCTCCACTTGGACTACCAGCGCCTGGGCCTGAGGCAGAAGCGCCGCCCCGGCGGCGGTCAGGTCCAGACGTCGGGTGGTGCGTTGCAGCAGTACCACGGCGTAGCGGGCTTCCAGGGCGCTGATGCGTTTGGAGAGCTGGCCCTTGCTGCACCCCAACTGCTGAGCCGCCTGGGTAAAGCTGCCGGCTTCCACCAGCACCGCAAATGCCGCCAGGTCATCCATCTCGCTCACGGATTGTTTCCATTTGAAAACCAAAGGTTGCCTATTAGTGCGTTAATCCATGGAAAAAACCACTCTAGACTGCAACCTCACCCCCTTTTCGAGGAACAGCCCATGAAGATTCTCTTGATCGGTGCCAATGGCACCATTGGTTCGGCGGTCGCGCGGGAGCTGGAACAACGTCACGAAGTGGTGCGCATCGGCCGTACCAGCGGTGATTTCCAGGTGGATATCAGCGACAGCCAGTCGATCCGCGCGCTGTTCGAAAAGACCGGGCGCTTCGATGCGCTGGTATGCGCCGCCGGTAACGTGACCTTCGCGCCGCTGGGGGAAATGACTGCCGAGCACTTCAGCCTGGGCCTCGAGGACAAGCTGATGGGCCAGGTCAACCTGCTGCTGATCGGCCGCGAGTACGCCAACGACGGCGCCTCCTTCACCTTCACCACCGGCGTACTGAGCCATGACCCGATCCGCAGCGGCGCCTCGGCCGCCCTGGTCAACGGCGCCATCGACAGCTTCGTGCGGGCCGCTGCCATCGAGCTGCCCCGGGGCCTGCGGGTCAACTCCATCAGCCCCAACGTGCTGCTCGAAGCCATGGACAGCTACGCGCCCTACTTCCGCGGTTTCAAGCCGGTGCCGGCGGCCGACGTGGCCCTGGCCTACGCCAAGAGCGTGGAAGGCCTGCAGACCGGCCAGACCTATCGCGTCGGCTAAGCCCGTTTGTGCAAAAGCCGGCTTGTGCAGGAGCTGGCTCGCCAGCGCAGGCGTCCTCCCGAACCACACAAGGCTCCTGGGCCTCTTCGCCGGCAAGCCGGCGACTACAGTGGATGGCGCTGCTGCGTTCAATCCGGGGTTGTGGTGGCCGGGCGGGCTGCGTAACGTGTCGGACTTCCGCCTGGAGGCCCAATGATGCGCACCGCCCGTTCCCTGCTTTGTTTCGCCCTGTTGCCGCTGTTTGCCGGCTGCCAGATGCTGCCGATGTTCAACCAACAGCCCCAGGCGCCGTCCATGGCCGGGTTGACCCGGATGCAGGGTGAACTCAGTGCCGCCGATGGCAAGCTGCTGTTCAAACCCTGCACCGAAGACCGCCGTTATGTGGTCAACGATGGCGGCAACACCAGTGTGCTGCAGGAAGCGGCAACCCTGGCCGAGAAGCAGGGCAAGCTGTTTGCCGACCTGCGGGGCAAGTTCTCCGCCAGTGCCAGCAGCGACGGCCAGCTGGACCTGCGCCAGCTGTACCGCGTCGAGCGCTCCGCCAGCGCGTGCAGCGATCCGAACTTCCAGCGCCTGATCCTGCGGGCCGGTAGCAAGAACCCGGCGTGGAACGTCGATGTCAGCGCCAAGGGCATGATGATCGAACGCGCCGGCCAGCCGACCCTGGCCCTGCCTTATCTGGAAGAACAGCTGGGGGATGGCCGTTTCAACCTCACCAGTGAAGCCAATCACCAGCGCGTGGAGCTGTGGGTGGCCCCGCAACGCTGCGTCGACCCCGTCACCGGCAGCGTTCAGCACCTGAGCGCAGAGCTGCGGGTGGACGGCCAGGTGCAGCGCGGCTGCGGCTATTTCGGCGGCTCGCGCAACGACTGATTCGACGAGCAGCGGTTTTAGCCTCACGGCCAAGGTGGTTTGCGGCTTATAATCGCCGGTTTGTGCAAAGCAAGCCGGCGCACTGTTGCGCACCGCCTACCCCGGATCCTGTCATGTTACGAATCACCGAACTCAAGTTGCCGATCGACCATCCCGATGAAGACCTGCGCGCCGCCATCGTGCAGCGCCTGGGGATCGCCAGCGATGAGCTGCTCGATTTCACCTTGTTCAAGCGCAGCTACGATGCGCGCAAGAAGTCTTCCGAGCTGTGCTTCATCTACACCATCGACCTCAGCGTGCGCGACGAAGCGCCGCTGCTGCTCAAGTTCGCCGACGACCGTAACGTCAACCCGGCGCCGGATGTCAGCTACAAGGTGGTGGGCCAGGCTCCGGCCGACCTCAGCCAGCGGCCGATCGTGGTGGGCTTCGGCCCCTGCGGGATCTTCGCCGGCCTCTTGCTGGCGCAGATGGGCTTCAAGCCGATCGTCCTCGAGCGTGGCAAGGAAGTGCGCCAGCGCACCAAGGACACCTGGGGCCTGTGGCGCAAGAGCGTGCTCAACCCCGAGTCCAACGTGCAATTTGGCGAAGGCGGCGCCGGGACCTTCTCCGACGGCAAGCTCTACAGCCAGATCAAGGACCCGCAACACCACGGCCGCAAGGTGCTCCACGAGTTCGTCAAGGCCGGTGCGCCGGACGAGATCCTCTACGTCAGCAAGCCGCACATCGGCACCTTCCGCCTCACCGGCGTGGTGGAAAACATGCGCCAGCAGATCATCGCCCTGGGCGGTGAAGTGCGCTTCGAGCAGCGGGTTACCGACGTGCTGATCGAAGACGGTCAACTGCAAGGTGTGGAACTGGCCAGCGGCGAACAACTGCATTCGCGGCACGTGATCCTGGCCCTGGGCCACAGCGCCCGCGACACCTTCCGCATGCTCCATAGCCGCGGCGTGTACATGGAAGCCAAGCCGTTCTCGGTGGGCTTTCGTATCGAGCACCCGCAATCGCTGATCGACAGCGCGCGCCTGGGCAAGTACGCCGGCCACCCGAAACTCGGCGCCGCCGACTACAAGCTGGTGCACCACGCCAAGAACGGCCGTTCGGTCTACAGCTTCTGCATGTGCCCGGGCGGTACCGTGGTGGCGGCGACCTCCGAGCCGAACCGGGTGGTGACCAATGGCATGAGCCAGTACTCGCGCAACGAGCGCAACGCCAACTCCGGCATCGTCGTGGGCATCACCCCGGAAGTGGATTACCCGGGCGGCCCGCTGGCAGGCATCGAGTTGCAGGAGCGCCTGGAGTCCCACGCCTTTGTCCTGGGTGGCAGTAACTACCAGGCCCCGGCGCAGCTGGTGGGCGACTTTATCGCCGGCAAGCCCACCACCGCCCTGGGCAGCGTCGAGCCGTCCTACAAGCCCGGCGTGACCCTGGGTGACCTGGCCCTGGCCTTGCCGGACTTTGCCATCGAGGCCATTCGTGAAGCCCTGCCGGCCTTCGAACGGCAGATCAAGGGCTATTCGCTGTATGACGCGGTGCTGACCGGTATCGAGACCCGCACCTCATCGCCGCTGCGCATTACCCGCGACGCCTCGATGCAGAGCTTGAATGTGAAGGGGCTGTACCCGGCCGGTGAAGGCGCCGGTTATGCCGGTGGGATTCTCTCCGCCGGGGTCGACGGAATTCGCATTGCCGAAGCCGTGGCCCGCGACATTCTCGGCATCCAGGCCTGAGGGACGGGCCCTTTCGCCGGCAAGCCGGCTCCTACCGCCTACCGTAGGAGCTGGCTTGCCAGCGAAGGCGTCGTCCAGAACAACGCAAGGCTCAAGGGCCTCTTCGCCGGCAAGCCGGCGCCTACGACAAGTTCAGATACCGGCGCGCAATACGCTGGCAGGTAGCGCCTCACCACGCTCGACACTGGCGGCTACCGCCTCGATCAACACCGTCAGTTCATAACCCTGCTCTGCCAGCCACTGCTCATCGTAGTAGGTGGTTGCATAGCGCTCGCCCCCATCACACAGAATCGCCACGATCGACCCCGACTCGCCGGCCGCAACCATCTGCTGCGCGGCCATCAGCGCGCCGATCAGGTTGGTGCCGCTGGAGCCGCCAACCCGACGACCCAGGCGCTGGGCCAGATAATGCATGGCCGCCAGGGACAGGGCATCCGGCACCTTGACCATGGCATCGATCACCTTGGGCAGGAACGAAGCCTCGACCCGCGGCCGGCCGATGCCCTCGATCCGCGAACCGCAGTCCAGGCGCAGGCTGGCGTCGCCACTCTGGTAATAGTCGAAGAACACCGAGCGCTCGGCGTCGGCACACAGCACCCGAGTGCAGTGCTGGCGATAGCGCACGTAGCGCCCCAGGGTCGCGGTGGTACCGCCCGTGCCCGGGCTGGAAATCAGCCAGCTGGGCTCCGGGTACCGCTCGAAACGCAACTGCTGGAATATCGACTCGGCGATGTTGTTGTTGGCCCGCCAGTCGGTGGCGCGCTCGGCATAGGTGAACTGGTCCATGAAATGGCCGCCGCTCTCCCGGGCCAGGCGCTCGGACTCGGCGTAGATCTGCGTCGGGTCCTGCACCAGGTGGCTCTTGCCGCCATAGAAGGCGATCTGGGCAATTTTCTCCTGGGAAGTGGTCGCCGGCATCACGGCAATGAACGGCAGCCCCAGCAGCCGGGCGAAATAGGCTTCGGAGATCGCCGTGGAGCCACTGGAGGCCTCGATCACCGGCGCGCCGGGCTTGAGCCAGCCATTGCACAGGGCATAGAGGAACAGCGAGCGGGCCAGGCGATGCTTGAGGCTGCCGGTGGGATGGCTGGATTCATCCTTGAAATACAGCTCGATGCCCGGCAGGCCCGGCAACGGCAGCGGGATCAGGTGAGTGTCGGCGCTGCGCTGGAAGTCGGCTTCGATGATACGGATGGCCTCACGGGCCCACTGGCGATTGTCGCTCATGCTCTATTCTCGTTGGATCGCACGCCGTACCGGCGCAAGAAGATGAAATGCACCCAGCATAGGTGATCCAGGCTCGCGACGGGCAGGCGCCTTTTCCTGGAAAAAATGCCCCCTCAGCCGCTGCGGACGGACATGTTAGGAAATATCCTGCCCCCCTTACAGGTACAGCTATGAAGCAATTGGAAACACAACTGCAAGGGGGATTTTTCAGCAGCCCGCTTGCCTTCTGCATATAACAAAAAAGAATATAACTTTTGTTTTAACAACTAACTGTACGGGTTAGGGTGTGCCACCTTTTTAGTTTTTAGATGGAGAGCGACCTTGCCTCTGCGTAGCACTTTCACTCGTTTCTTTGCCATGGAAGCTGCCAGCGGTCTGTTATTGATCGCCGCAGCCATCCTGGCCCTGATTATCAACAACTCCCCCCTGTCCTGGCTGTACAACGGCCTGCTGGAAACCCCGGTGGTGGCCCAGGTTGGCGCCCTGAAGATCGCCAAGCCGCTGCTGCTGTGGATCAACGATGGCCTGATGGCACTGTTCTTCCTGCTGATAGGCCTGGAGGTCAAGCGCGAAGTGCTGGAGGGGCAGTTGGCCAAGCCGTCGCAGATCGTCCTGCCCGGCGCAGCGGCCATCGGCGGCATGCTGGTGCCGGCGCTGATCTACTGGTTCCTCAACCGTGACAACCCGCCCGCCCTCAATGGCTGGGCGATTCCCACCGCCACCGACATCGCCTTCGCCCTCGGGGTGCTGGCCTTGCTGGGCAAGCGGGTGCCGACCTCGCTGAAACTGTTCCTGATGACCCTGGCGATCATCGATGACCTGGGAGCGATCGTGATCATCGCGATCTTCTACTCCGGCACGCTGTCGACCCTGTCGCTGATGCTGGCTGGCGCCTGCATCGCCGCCCTGGTGGCGATGAACCGGATGGGCGTGGTCAAGCTCGGACCCTACATGATCATCGGCCTGATCCTCTGGGTCTGCGTGCTCAAGAGCGGGGTCCACGCGACCCTGGCCGGCGTGACCCTGGCCTTCTGCATACCCTTGCGCACCCGCAACGCCGAACCCTCGCCGCTCAAGGCGCTGGAACACGCCCTGCATCCCTGGGTATCGTTCGGCATCCTGCCGCTGTTCGCCTTCGCCAATGCCGGGCTGTCGCTGAGCGGCGTGACCCTCGAAAGCTTCACCCACCATGTTCCCATGGGGATCGCGGTCGGCCTGCTGCTGGGCAAGACCATCGGCGTCTTCGGCCTGACCTGGATGGCAGTGAAAACCGGTATCGCTGCCTTGCCGTCCGGGGCCAACTGGGGCCAGGTGCTCGGCGTGGCAATTCTGTGTGGTATCGGCTTCACCATGAGCCTGTTCGTCGGCTCCCTGGCCTTCGAGCCCGGCAGCAGCGAATACGCCGGTATGGACCGCATGGGCATCCTGACCGGTTCACTGTTTGCGGCCCTGATCGGTTACGCCGTCACCGCCGCTGCCAGCCGCAGAAACAACACCCTGGCGTCCTGATCCGCAGCGCTTGGCCAGGCTGAAAACACAAAACCCCGACCAGTTGCCTGGCCGGGGTTTTGTTTTGTAGCAGGGAGGGTCAGCGGGTAACGCGGCTGGTACCGTTGACCGTCATGATGCGCACGCGGTCGCCCACGCGGAACACTTCGTTTTCCTGAACCTGCTGCACATAGGCACGCATGCTGCCGTCGTCTTCACGCACGGTGATTTCAACGCCCTGGGTACGGGTCAGGCCTTCTTCAGTGGCCGAGCCCAGCAGGCCGCCGGCTACTGCACCGATGACTGCGGTGACGATGCTGCCACGGCCGCCGCCGATGGCGCTGCCGCCAACGCCGCCGATCACAGCACCTGCAGCGCCGCCGATCGGGGTCTTGGTGCCTTCGATTTTCACCGGACGCAGGGATTCGATGGTGCCCATGCGCACGGTTTGCACACGACGCGCTTCATCACGGGAATAGGAGTCACCGGTCAGGTTGGAGGCACAGCCACCGAGCAACATTGCCATCGTGGTGAAGGATGCAACCAGCAAAACAGACTTACGCATAGGATCAACTCCAAAGGACAGATAATCATTAGACTCCGCAGCTTGACGCCTGTCACGGCGTCGCCCGGATAAAATTGCTTTCATTCAGCCAAAGTACAGGCTGCGTAAACGCCAGGCTTTCTCATTACGGTAGCTCCAGCTCCCTGCATAGCGCCACCGAACAAAGGATTTTCCATGGACTACTTCATCATCATCGCGACCACCGCAGCTGGCTTGTATTTCCACTGGTGGCTGTATGTACGCATCAAGCGTTGGACCGATCGGGACCTGGCCCTCTCCCTGACCGGAACCGATGCCCAGAAGAAGCAATTCATGCTGGAGCAACTGGCCGAGGCCCAGCGCCAGAAAGTAAAACGCCGGGACCTGCCGCAATGGCTGGAAACCGCTGCGGCCGGCTACCCCGGCGAGTGACCTGCAATCCGATCAAGGAGCCAGACGTTCGCGGACCCACTCCTGGCCTTGCAGGCGATAGTTCAAACGGTCATGCAGTCGGCTGGGGCGCCCCTGCCAGAACTCGATGCGCTCCGGCAGCAGGCGATAACCACCCCAGTGTTCCGGGCAATCGGGCTGGCTATCGCTGAAGCGAGCCTCAGTGGCCTTGAGCAACTCTTGCAGTTCGTCACGATCGGCGATCACCCGGCTCTGCGGTGAAGCCCAGGCTCCCAGCCGGCTGCCCAGGGGACGCACCTGATAATAGGCATCGGACTCCTGTGGAGTGACCTTGACCACCCGCCCTTCAATCCGCACCTGACGCTCCAGGGTCGGCCAGAAGAACGTCATGGCGGCGAAGGGCCGTGCAGCCAGCTGCTGGCCCTTGGCGCTCTCGTAGTTGGTGAAGAAGGTGAAGCCCTGCTCATCCAGGCCCTTGAGCAACAGGATGCGGCAGTGAGGGCGACCATCGGTATCGACGGTCGCCACGGTCATGGCATTGGCTTCCACCGGCGGTTGCTCGGTTTTCACCGCATCGGCAAACCACTGGTGGAACAGCGCAAAAGGTTCAGCCGGGGCCTGCGCCTCGGACAAGCCGTCGCGAGTGTAGTCGCGGCGCATATCAGCCAGGGACTGAGTCATGCCTGCTTCCTTATCCTTGAAAATCAGTTTTTAGCCTGGGCGGTAGCCGTTGCGGTCTTCGAAGAGGCGGCGGCCTTCTTCACCGGAGCCTTCTTGGCTGCCGGCTTCTTGGCCACGGTAGCCTTCTTCGCAGGCGCCGCTTTCTTGGCAGAAGCCGCGGGTACTGGAGGCACGGCATCCTGTACGGCAACCATTTCAGTCTCGGAAGGCGTCGGCTGGTTGTACTTGCTCAGCAGGCCCAGCATGGTGCTGCGCTGGGTCAGCATGATTTCTACCCGACGGTTCAGCGAGCGACCCTGGGGGCTGTCGTTGGCGGCACGCGGCATCACCGAACCCATGCCACGCAGCATCAGGCGGTCCTGCTTCAGGCCGCTGAGGCTGAAGATTGCCGCTACGGACTGGGCACGATCACGGCTCAGCTTCTGGTTGGCCAGGGTCGGGCCGGTGGCGTCGGCATGGCCGAGAATCAATACGGCAGTCTTCGGATCACCTTCCACCGCCTTGGCGACGCGGGTGAACGGACCCAGGGTGACCGGCAGCAGCATGGCTGGACGATCCGGGTTGAACGAGGCATCTACCAGCGCAGTGACCACCAGCACGTTTTCACGACGCTCGATCTGCAGCTTGCTGTCCTTCACCGCTTCGCGCAGGCGTGGCTCGTAGTCGTCCAGCCAGGCTTGGGTGATTTTCGGGTCGGGCATCGGGATGTCCGCCACATTGACCTTGCTCAAAGGCTTGGGCTGGCTCTTGGGGAACGGCCACCACCAGTGGGTTTCGGAGTCGGCTGCCGCTGCCACTGCCGGCGCTGGGGCAGGCTCGGCCTTCTTCGCTTCGGCCACTGGCTTGTCGGAAGAATCCTTGGAGGAGAACGGCCACCACCACTTGCTGCTCTCGGCCTTGGCGGCAGGAGCGGCAGGGGCTGCGGCAACGACCGGCGCTGGAGCTGGAGCGGGCTCGGCAGCAGCGACAGGCGCCGGCTTGGCGCCAGCAGCGGCCTTGGCGGCAGGGGCCGGGTGCTTGCCAGCGGCTGTGTTCTTGGCAGCAGGGGCCGGTGCAGCGGCCTTGGCCACTACCGCAGGCTTGCTTGCAGAAGCGGCAGGTGCGGCTTCAGTGGTGGCAACCGGCTTTTCAGGCGCAGCTGGGGTTTCCTTGCTGCTGGCCTTATCGGAGCCGAATGACCACCAGTGGCCGCCATCCGCTTCATTTTGTGGGGTTTGCGCGCAACCGGTGACGGTCAGGCAGATGGCCAAGGCTAGAGACTTGTTCGACGACATGGGATATCCACAAAATGAGATAAAAAATTCGGTCTAAACAACCGTTACAAACAGACGCTTGGAAATTATAAAAGCCACAGGGTTCCATCCTGCAGCTTTCCAAGCATGTTTAAGCAAAAAAGTTCTTAACAGCAACCTTTTTACAGACAATCCGACAAAACCCGCACCAGCTTCTGTGCCCGAGGGTCCATCAATACATAGGGCCCCAGGGTATTTGTCACAAAACCGAACGCCACATCATGCTCCGGGTCAGCAAAACCGATGGAGCCCCCTGCCCCCGGATGCCCGAACGCCCGCGCGCCCAGGCCAAAGGTGGCATTGGCTACCTGGGGCTGGTCGAGCATGCAACCCAGGCCGAAGCGGGTCTGGGTCAGCAACGTCTTGTCCATGCCCAGGCTGTGTTCCCGAGTCAGCTCTTCGAGCATGTCGGCTTCCAGCAAACTGCCGTCCAGCAGGCCGCTGTAGAACCCGGCGAGGCTGCGGGCATTGCCGTGGCCGTTGGCCGCCGGCTGCTGCATGCGCCGCCACTCGGGTTTATTGGTGCTGGTCAGGATAGACGGTGGATTGGTAAATGCCCGAGTACTCATCGCATCGGGTTCGCGCATGGTGACTTGCAGCAGGCGCTGGGCCGCAGCATCGCCGATGTTGCCCTTGCCACGGGCGATATGCGCCACGCGGTAGAACTCCTCATCGGCCAGGCCGACATGGAAGTCCAACCCCAAAGGCCTGGCGACCCGGGCCACGATGGACTCCCCCGGCCCGCGCCCATCGGCACGCCGGATCAACTCGCCCACCAGCCAGCCATAGGTGATGGCTGCGTAGCCGTGCCCCTCACCGGGCGTCCACCAGGGCTGCTCGGCGGCCAGGGCATCGACCATGGTCTGCCATTCGTAAAGGGCTTGCGCGGGCAACAGCTCGCGCACTGCCGGCAGGCCGGCCTGATGGCAGAGCAACTGGCGCAAAGTAATGGCTGCCTTGCCCGCCGCGGCGAATTCCGGCCAGTAGTCGGCCACGGGCGCATCCAGCTTGAGCTTGCCCTCGGCCACCAACTGCAGCGCGGTGACCGCGGTAAAGGTCTTGGTGCAGGAGAACAGGTTGGCGATGGTGTCGCTGTGCCAGGCCTCGGCGCCGTCCTTGTCCGCGGTACCGGCCCACAGGTCGATGACGGTTTCCCCGCCGACCTGGATGCACAGCGCCGCGCCGCGCTCCTGGGAGTCCTCGAACAGGGCGGCGAACGCCTCGCGTACCGCTTCGAATTTAAGCTCGTAATGACCTTGAATCTGCACCCCTGACTCCCCCTGCAACAATGCTCGACAACGTGGCGCGCATTGTTCCAGCCCCGAAGGCATTTGGGAACAGCCGGCGAGCTGCCGGCTATCACCGGCAAACCCTCGTTTCAGAGGGCTGCCCGGGGTTTCCCGGAAAGCCGCTCAGGCCTTGTGAACGTCAATGACCGTTGCCGGCATGGCCTCCGGCGTGCCCGCCCGGGCCCTTACCGGCGCGGCCTTTGTCAGCACCATCGCCCCCATGCTCACCAGCCACGGCCTGCTCCGCCTCGACCCGAGCCTGCTCCGCGGCCTTGCCCAACTGATCAATGGCCTGCAGGTTGCTCTTGCGCACGCTGTCGACAAAGCCCTGGAACGGCACATCGGTGATGCCCACCAGGCCGAAATGGCCGTTTTCACCGTCCAGCAAGCGCCCGGTCACCGGCTGGTCCAGGTACTGGAACCAGTGCACGCCGACAATCGACGGCTCGCTGACCGCCTGCTTGAGGAAGTTGGCATAGGCCGGGCCACGGTCCTCTTCCCGGGCCAGCTCGGTCACACCGCCCCAGAACGGACCGCGATCCCGGGAACCGAAGTTGAACTCGGTCACCAGTACCGGCTTGTCGAGGCTGCGCAGGTAGGCAAAGTCCTGACCGTCCTGGGGCTTGAGGGTGTACATGTTGAAGCTCAGGACATCGCAGTACTGGGCGCAGGAAGCCACGGCCTCAGGGTTGCTCACGGCAAACCGCCCGCCCAGCAGCAGGTGGTTGGGGGCGTGCCATTTCAGCGAGTCGGAGATGGTCTTGAAGTAGGTATCGGCGAAGACCTTCTGGAAATACTTGAAATCGGCCTCGATCTCCGGGTGCTCCGGGCTCGGCAACGGCGGCACGAAACCCGGGTCTTCCATCAACTCCCAGGCCGGCAGGTCGATGCCCCAGGCTTTCGACAGCCCGGCCTGGTTGCGGTACTTGTCCCGCAGTTGCTTGAGAAACGCGCGCTTGGCCGGTACGTCGGTGGTCAGGCGCAGGGTGCCGTAGGCCAGGGCATAGCGGGATTTGGCATCGTCGCCGGGGCCGGCCCAGGCCAATTCGTTGTCGGCAAAGTAGCCGATCAGCCAGGGGTCGTCCCGATGGTCGCGGGCGGCAATGGCCACGGCACGTTCGGTGGCCATGGCAAAGCGCGGGTCGAAAGGATCCGGCATGCCGCCCCACCAGTCACTGCCGGTGCTGATGCTGGCGTAATCACCCACGATCGACAGCGGCAAGGTGTAAGGCACCCGGTCGGCCAGCCCCAGGGCCGGAGCGCTCCAGTTGCCGATGGTATTGAAGCCCCAGGCCTGCAAGCGGTCCAGGGTGTGGCCAACCCAGCGTTTCTGGTCGAAGGCCGGTGCCACGCAAGGAGTTGCCTGGGGCGCCGGCGAGGTGTCGGCCGGCGCCTGCTGCGCAGTGGCACTGTCCGCGGTGCAGGGCTTGCCGTAGGTCCGTTGCAGGTTGGCCTGATAGAAGTCATACCAGCGCCCTGAACCATAGCCACGGCCCTGGTCGGCGCCATTGCCGCCACGGTTGTCGCCTTCACCGTAATACGCCGCCAGGGGTTCGTCGTCCTTGGGCAAGGCACCGAACATCCATTCCCGGCCCGCGACATAGGTCTGGTTGTTGTCGGGCGCCACAGTATTGACCCCCAGGGAATAGAACGGATGCCCCTGCGGGGTCACGAGGAACCAGCGGCCATCTCGTTTTTCCGTGCGAAAGAAGCCGCTGGCCTTGAAGCTCGGCCCCTTGTTCCAGCCACCGTAGCTGTCCAGCGAAGCCTTCTCGCGCTCCCCCAGCCAGCCCTGGAGCTGTTGCTGCTCCTTGGCGTCGGCCGCCTTGAGCTGATCGTCGCTGGTGATTTTTTCCGGCCAGCGGGCCCGGGTCGATTGACCGTAGGCATCCACCAGGGAACCGTAGACCGCCTTGATCACCCCCTCGCCGTCCTGCACGCCGAAACGCTCCAGCAGAATGCTCTGGGCCGCCTTGGGGTTGTCCATGGACAAGGTCACCGACACCACCTGGCTGCGGTCCAGCTGCCCTTCACTGCTGGCCAGCAGGATGCGCTGGCCGTCCAGGGTCATCGGCATCGGTGGCGCGGCCTTCATGCCCTGGCTCAGCGGACTGCTGGCCACCAGCGGCACCAGCAGGGTCTGCGCCGGGCCGGCCGGCAGGTCGACGCGGCTGACCAGGGTCTTGCCATCATTGCTCTGGATGGTCACGTAGAGGGTCAGGGCCCAGTTCATCGCGCTCTGGATACGCAGGCTCATCATTCCCGACTGCGACCAGTCCCAGGCCCCGCTCTGGGGCGCCAGGCTCAGGCTCGGCCGGCTCGTGGGGTTGAAGATGATGCGCCGCAGCACTTCGCCTTCGGCCGTTTGCTCTGCGTTGGATTGCGGCAGGCTGGCATCCTGTGTCGCCACCTGCACCACAGCAGCAGGTCGGACAAAGTTGAACAGCGTCTGTTGTCCGGCAGGGGCCGCCCAGACGGGCGCGGCAAACAACAGGGCAAATACAGCGGGCAACGAACGGCGAATCATATGAACCTGGCTCTCCCTAAAGACCGATGAACGGCCGGTGCTGAAGCGGTGACATGAAATAGACAGCACGGCACGCAAATATGCGGGCCGTGCTTAAGATATTTCTCGGCGAAACGGCGGCAAGGCATTGAGGATAGCCTTGCCATAGCGCTGGGTGACCAGACGGCGGTCCAGCAGAGTGATGGTGCCGCGGTCCTGTTCGGTGCGCAGCAGGCGACCGCAGGCCTGGACCAGCTTGAGGGATGCATCCGGCACCGAGATTTCCATGAACGGGTTGCCGCCACGGGCTTCGATCCACTCCGCCAGCGCCGCCTCTACCGGGTCATCCGGCACCGAGAACGGGATCTTGGCGATCACCACGTGTTCGCAGTAGGCCCCGGGCAAGTCCACCCCTTCGGCGAAACTCGCCAGGCCGAACAGCACGCTGGAATCGCCACCGTCGACCCGCGCCTTGTGCTTGTTCAGGGTTTCCTGCTTGGACAGGTTGCCCTGGATGAACACCTGCTTGCGCCAGTCCCGGTCCAGGCCGTCGAACACGTCCTGCATCTGCTTGCGCGAGGAGAACAGCACCAGGGTGCCTCGCGAGCCCTCCACCAGTTCCGGCAGGTCGCGAATGATCGCCGCGGTATGCGCTGGCGCGTCCCGCGGGTCGGCCCGCAGGTCGGGCACCCGCAGCACCCCGGCATCGGCATGGTGGAAAGGGCTCGGCACCACGGCGGTCACGGCCTTTTTCGGCAGGCCGGCACGCATGCGGAAACGGTCGAAAGTGCCCAGGGCAGTCAGGGTCGCCGACGTCACCAGGGCACCGTAGGCCACGTTCCACAGATTGCGTCGGAGCATTTCCGCAGCGAGGATCGGGCTGGCGTTGACCTCGATGTCGAACAGCGAGCCGCTTTCGGCCAGGGTCAGCCAGCGGGCCATGGGCGGATTGTCTTCCGGGTCCTCGACGGTGAACGCGGTCCACAGTTCCCAGTTGCCCGAGGCACGGGCCAGCAGGCTGCCGAACAGCGGGTACCACTCTTCGGCCTGGTTGCTGGCGATACCGATGTTGACCTCGCCATCCATGCCTTCCTTGAGCAACTCGGTCAGGCGGGTGAACAGGTCGGTGAGACGGGAAAAGCCCTTTTTCAGCTCCAGGCCCATCTCGCGCATATGCTCGGGGATCAGCCCGCCGACAAAACGGTGGCGTGGCCGCTCGCGGCCTTCCATGTCTTCGCCGGTGCGGAAATCGGCGATCTGCTCGCAGGCGGTGAACATGAACTGCTGCTGGGTCTTGATCTCCCGCGCCAGCTCCGGCACCTGCTCGATCAGGCGCCCCAGATCACCCGGCAACGGATGCTGGGCCAGCAGCTTGGTGAGGTTCTTGGCGGTCTGCTCCAGCCAGTCGGCAGTGGAGCGCAGGCGGGTGTAATGGGCGAAGTGGCCAATGGCCTTGTCCGGCAGGTGGTGACCTTCGTCGAACACATAGAGAGTGTCGCGCGGGTCCGGCAGCACGGCGCCGCCGCCCAGGGCCAGGTCGGCCAGGACCATGTCGTGGTTGGTGACAATCACATCGACCTTGCCCATGCCCTCCCGAGCCTTATAGAAGGCGCACTGGCCGAAGTTCGGGCAATGGCGGTTGGTGCACTGGCTGTGGTCGGTGGTCAGGCGCGCCCAGTCGGCGTCTTCCAGGGCCGTGGGCCAGCTGTCGCGGTCGCCGTCCCATTTATTGCCGGCGAGTTTTTCGATCATGCTGGTGAACAGCTTCTGGCTGGCTTCATCCACTTCGATCTTGAAGCCTTCTTCCTCGAACAGCTGGGCCGTGGCGGTCTGGGCGTGGCCTTCCTGGAGCAGCATGTCGAGCTTGGACAGGCACATGTAGCGACCACGGCCCTTGGCCAGGGAGAAGCTGAAGTTCAGCCCGCTGTTGCGCATCAGGTCGGGCAGGTCCTTGTAGACGATCTGCTCCTGCAGGGCGACGGTGGCGGTAGCGATCACCAGGCGCTTGCCGGCGGCCTTGGCCGTGGGAATTGCCGCCAGGCTGTAGGCCACGGTCTTGCCGGTACCGGTGCCGGCTTCCACGGCGACCACCGCCGGGTCGCCACTGCGCCGGCCTTCGTCGTCGGTGTCGATATCACCCAGGACCTTGGCCACTTCGGCGATCATCAGGCGCTGGCCGTAACGCGGCTTGAGGCTCTTGGCTTCGAGAAAACGCGAGTAGGCGCCCTGGATCGTGGTTTTGAGTTCGTTGCTGATCATGGTTTTTCGGGCGCACAAAACGCTGGATAAATTTTCAGTGGTTCGAATCGGCCGCTATCATACCCCGCTAATTCATCCCGCGCAGAACGGAGTACCCGAATGACCCCTTTCGCCCTTGCCTACACCCTGCATGTCCTGGCCGCCCTGGTCTGGGTCGGCGGCATGTTCTTCGCCTGGATGGTCCTGCGCCCGGCGGCCATGGTGGCCCTGGAGGGGCCGGCGCGGCTGAAGTTGTGGGCGCAAGTGTTTCCGCGTTTTTTCGTCTGGGTGTGGATCGCCGTGGTGCTGTTGCCGATCAGCGGTATCGGCCTGCTGCATTTGCGCTTCAGCGGCTTTGAAACCGCGCCCAAGTATGTGCAGATCATGATGGGCCTGTACCTGGTGATGACCGCCCTGTTCATCCGCATCCAGTCCCTGCAGTTGCCGGAGCTGCGCAAGGCAGTAGCGGCCGAGGATTGGCCCGCTGGTGCCGCGGCGCTGGGCAAGATCCGCCGGCTGGTGGGCAGCAACCTGATCATCGGCCTGGTGCTGGTCGCCCTGGCGGCGGCCCGGCCGACCTTCTGAAAACAGGCCGCCCGCTACAGAAGCGGGCGGCCGGGCAAGGTTCAACGCAAGCGTTACGGCTTATAGGCGCTGCACCGTCAGCGCGCCAGGCTCGCCGGCTGGGCCAGGCTGCCCCTGGGCGCCGGGCCGTCCGCTCTTGCCACCGTCGGTGCGGTACACCAGGCACCCCTTGGACTTGCCGCCCGCACCCGGCTTGCCACCGGCACCGGCCAGCCCGCCTGCGCCACCATCGACCCAGACCTTGATCTGCTCGCTGGGGAAGTCTCGCGGCAGTTCCACCCGGACCTGGGCGCCTGCCGCACCAGGACGGCCATCGCCGCCATTGTCACCGTCAGCCCCACGCCCCGCGCTGCCCCAGGTGCAGCCCGGTTCCTGGCCATTGGCGCCATCCAGACCGACATAACCCGGCGCACCGGCACCACCCCGGGCGTCCACAGACAGCGTCTCGGCCTGCAACGACTCGATGCGCAGGTTCAGGTTGCGCCCCGGCTTGGCGGCCTTCAGGTAGGTACCCGGCGCGCCTCGGGAAGTGATCTGGCTACCCGCTTCCAGCTCCGCACGGCGGACAGTCAAGTGCAGGCTCTGTTCGGTAGGGACGATGGCGATCCGCGCCTCATGCCCCAGCAGCAGTTCGTCCACCTTGAGCTCGGTGACATTGGCCGGGATCAGCAAGGTGCCATAGTCCGCCACTTCCAGCCGCTCCAGTTGCAGAGTGCTGGCGGTATTGGGCAGACGCATCAGGGAGTTGGTTTCGACCTTGACCACCTGGGCCATGGCCAGGGGGCTGCAGAAAAGAGCCAGCAGGCAGAGCTTACGCATGGTCGGCCTCGACAACGACAGGAGCAGGAAGAGTCTGCAGGTGGAAGATCCCCACCAGCAGGATGTACAGCCGGTCACGCCAGGGATGTGGCCGATCCTTGAGGCTGCCGTTGAACAGCAGCAGTTCCAGCAAATGGGTCAGCAGCAACAGGCTGCCCGCCAGATTCACTAGAAGATGCAGCGGGTTGATCAACGGCCTGGCCAGGTTGATCAGCACCACCAACCAGAAAACCAAGGTCAGAAACTTCCCCAGCCCCCATAAAACCTTCATACGCTCCCCTCGTGAATTATTCTTTGCGCGCACAGTAACGACTTATCCCGGGGGTAAGCCAGAGGGGAATGAAAATTCTTCACGAAGTGGCTGTTTAGCCACCGGATCGACGAGGATCGCCCGTTACAGACAGGCTGAGCCCATCGCCGAGAAGACACCGGGATCAAAGGCTCCTGCGCCATCAGCATGGTCCTGGCACAGGAGCAGAGGCGGCCACGTGCGGCTCGTCGCCGCACAGGCCCTGGGGTTTCAGCGGTTGATCTGGATTTCCGTACGACGGTTCATCGCCCGGCCTTCGGCGGTCTTGTTATCCGCCACTGGCTTGCTTTCACCGGCGCCGGTTACCGAGACGAAGCTGCTGCGGGGAATGCCGTTGCTGATCAGGTACTCCACGACCGAGTGGGCGCGCTTGTCCGAGAGTTTCTGGTTGTAGGCATCGCTGCCGACGCTGTCGGTATGGCCGGTCACTCGCAGTTGGGCACTCGACGCCTCCTGTTTCAGTCGGGTGACAATGGTGTTGAGCTTGGTTTTGTCGGCATCGGTCAGCTTGGCCGAGTCGAAATGGAAGTGCACATCACGAATGACAATGGTTTCTTCCTTGACCACTACCACCTCTTCTACCACCGGTGGCGGTGGTGGGCAGCCGTTGGCATCGACCTGGACGCCTCTGGGTGTGTGGGGGCACTTGTCGCGGCTGTCCGGCACGCCATCGCCGTCCTCGTCGCCATCACCTTTTACCCAGCAGTACGCACCCGCCAGGCCACCGACCACCAGTGCGCCGCCGCCCGCCCACGAGGAGCTTTCGGTGGCGCCCAGCGCCGCGCCCGTGACGCCACCTACCGCGGCGCAGATCGGCCAGTCGGTTTTCTGCAAACCTGCACAACCAGTCAACACACTGGTTAACAGAACCAGGGGTACTGCCGTCCGAATGATGCTCATCTGATTTCTCCTGAGGGATCGGCTCAAGGCCGATTCACGGAGTAAAGACCGCGCATTTCATCTGCGCCAGCACCTGGCTATCACCGGTTTCGCCCCGTAAACACGGGAGGTTCGCCGATTTAGTGGTGAACCGCTCTAGGCCCGCAGATGCCGGCACGCTAGTCTTTAGCGTTCTGACCGAGGAGCTAAGATGAGCGCCGGCATTTCCAACCGTACCCCGCAGCAGGCCCTGGCGGCTTTGCTGGATCGCTACGCACCACAACAGCTGCTGCTGATCGGTGCCAGCGACTTCCCCGCCCTGGCTGCCTTCAAGGAGGCCCACCCCACGACCCAAGTGGCCCAGGCGGCACCCGGCCCTCTGCCTGCGGAACTGGCAGCGCGACGTTTCGACCTGGCCCTGGCCGTGGATTGCCTGGAGCACTTGCCCAAGCGCGACGGCCTGAACCTGCTTGGGGGCATTCGCAACCTCAATGCCAGCCGGATCGCCGTGCTGGCCGACCTGTGTGCCTGCGGCTGGCAGGAAACCGACTTCTATTCCCTGGCGTTGCAGGCCAGCGAACGCTTTCAGCGCGATGAACAGGTCCTGACCCTGTTCACCTACGATCTGCTTGAATACAAGCAAGTGCCCGATTGGCTCAACTCACGATTCTGGGCAAACCCGGAAAACTTTGGAAAGTATTGGTGGTAACACAATGAGTGCCTCGATTTGTCCCTGCGGCAGCGGCAACCTGCTGGATGCCTGCTGCGGCCACTACCATGCCGGCCATCCCGCGCCCTGCGCGGAAGCCCTGATGCGTTCGCGCTACAGTGCCTATGTGCTGGGGCAGGTGGATTACCTGCTGGCCACCACCCTGCCGGCGCAACAGGCGGGCCTGGATCGCCAGTCCATCAGCGACTGGAGCGCCCAAAGCACCTGGCTGGGGTTGCAGGTCGAAAGCTCGGAAGTCTTCGGCGGCCAGCCCGAGCATGCCTTTGTCACCTTTACTGCCCGCTGGCACGACAGCCAGGGCGAGCATAGCCACCGCGAACGCTCATCCTTCGTGCAGAACCAGGGACGCTGGTATTTCATCGACCCCACGGTTCCCCTCAAATCCGGCCGCAACGACGCCTGCCCCTGTGGCAGCGGGCACAAGTTCAAGAAGTGCTGCGCCAGCTATTTCAGCCGCTGAGCCACTACCGGCCGATACCAACCCGGGCCCAGGATGGGCACCGGCATCCAGAGGGAGTCTTGCAATGATCGGTGAGCTGCGAGCGTTACGAACCTTGTGCCTGCTCGGCGCGCTGGGCCTGACGGGTTGTGCCTCCTGGTTCAGCGATGAGTCCGTCGACCCGACGGTGCATCTGGTCAAGGTCGAGGTGGTCAAGGCCAACCTGCTGGAACAACGCTTCACCCTGCACCTGCGGGTGGATAACCCCAACGACAGCGACCTGACCGTGCGTCGCCTGACCTACAAGGTCTACCTGGAGCGCTTCCTGCTCAGCGAAGGCGAGCACGAACACTGGTTCACCGTCACGCCCCACAGCAGCCGCTTTTTCAAGGTGCCGGTGCGGACCAACCTGTGGCCGCAGATCCGCGATGTGGTGAAATTGCTGCGCAAGCCCGAGCGACCTATCCCCTACCGCCTCGAAGGGGAACTGGAAATCGGATTATTCATCGGCCAGGACGTGCACCTGAAGCGCAATGGCGTGATAATTCCCGGCGATTTTATCCCGGAGTAACCCGCAATGACCCAGCAACCTCATGTCCATGGACCTGACTGCAACCACGATCATGACCACCACGATCACGACCATGGCCATGTTCACGGCCCGCACTGCAACCACGCCCACCAGGAGCCGGTACGCAACGCACTGAAAGACGTTGGCCGCAACGACCCTTGCCCATGCGGCAGCAGCAAGAAATTCAAGAAGTGCCACGGCGCCTGACCTGAGCGCGGGCGGGGCCTGCCTGAGCACTTGCGCCTTCAGCTGCGCCCGGCCTCCTGGGCCAGCAACTGCGACAGGTCCAGGACGGTGGCGTACTCGCCATCCAGATTGGCCAGCGACATGGCATGCACCTCCTCGGCACTACGGGCCCGACGGCTGAAGTCGGGCTTGTCGAAGGTGTAGCAGGCGTCGGCCACCACCCACACGGCAAAGCCCAGGTTGCCAGCCGTACGCGCCGTCGACTCCACAGAGTTGTTGGTGGCAACACCGACAATCACCAACCCGGCAATCCCCTCGCGCCGCAAATCCGCTTCCAGCGAATTGGCGCAAAACGCATCCGGCACCTGCTTCTGAACCCGCCATTCCCCGTCCCGGGGCTCAAAGCACGGTTGAAACTCCCCCCGACTGCCCGGGCCAGAACACCGAATCCGGCGAACGCGACAGGTGTTGCACATGGATCACCGGCCAGCCGTGGGCGCGCCAGTGGGCCAGCAGTTCGAGCATCCGCACCTGCGCCTCGGGGTTGTTGCGCGGGCCAAGCCGAGGCTGGAGGATGCCTTGCTGCTGGTCGATGAGCATCAGTGCGGTGCTGGCCGGAAGGGGCATGTTTTTCTCTGTCGAGGTCATTGAATTTGCCGCACTTGAGCATCACTTAGCTGTTCAGGCAAGCCATCGAATGCAGACAGGACGACCTAATGCCGGAGTTTGCTGTCCTTAAGCACAGATACATCCCAATTGGAGCGTTCCATGATCGACCTGTATTACTGGACCACCCCCAACGGCCACAAGATCTCCCTGTTCCTGGAAGAAGCCGGCCTGCCCTACACCCTGTACCCGGTGAACATCGGCCTGGGTGAGCAATTCAAGCCCGAATTCCTGAAGATCGCGCCCAACAACCGCATTCCGGCGATCGTTGACCACCAACCCGCCGATGGCGGCCAGCCACTGTCGCTGTTCGAGTCCGGGGCGATCCTGTTGTACCTCGCGGAAAAGACCGGCCAGTTCCTGCCCCAGGACCTGCGCGGGCGCCAGGAAGCCCTGCAATGGCTGTTCTGGCAGATGGGCGGTTTGGGGCCGATGGCTGGGCAGAATCATCACTTCAGCCAGTTCGCCCCGGAAAAGATCCCCTACGCCATCAAACGTTATGTGGATGAAACCGCGCGCCTGTACGGCGTGCTCGATCGGCGCCTGGCGGACCGCAAGTTCGTCGCCGGCAGCGACTACAGCATTGCCGACATGGCGATCTATCCCTGGATCGCTTCCTACAAGAAGCAGAGCCAGAAACTCGAGGACTTCCCAAATCTGCAGCGCTGGTTCAACAGCATCCAGGCCCGGCCGGCTACCGAGCGGGCCTATGCCCTGGTAGAGCAGGTCAATCCCGCCTCCTGAACCTTGTGCCTGCAGGAGCTGGCTTGCCAGTCACGGTGCCCGCAAGGGCCAGCCAAGGCCAGAAGGCCTCTTCGCCGGCAAGCCGGCTCCTACGGGTTTTGCCAGGCGCTGACGCGCCGGCGATCGCTATTTGCAGCGTCGTCGAGAAATACCTCCTGCCCCCGCTTGCGCGGCACTCGCCTGCTCACTAACGTAGCGCCTTTATCGACGCTACCCCCCGCAGGAGCTTTGCCATGGCCTCGCCAGCCTTCTCACATTTTCTTCCCCGGTTCGGCGTTGCCGCGGCAGTGGCCAGTGCTCTGAGCCTGGCCGGTTGCCAGTCCTGGAACACTCAAGACACCCTGCCCCCCACCTCTGGCGTGCAACCGCTCAAGGGCCTGGCACAGAACGTTTCCGTGCGGCGCAACGCGGTCGGCGTACCGCTGATCGAAAGCAGCAGCTTCCATGACGCCCTGTTCACCCTGGGCTATGTGCACGCCAGCGACCGCATTGGCCAGATGGTGACCCTGCGCCTGCTGGCACAGGGCCGCCTGGCCGAAATGTCCGGTGCCGACGCACTGGAAGTGGACCGCCTGATGCGCGCGATCAACCTGAAGAAAAGCGCCGATGAGCTGTACAAGGCTTCGTCGCCACGGATCAAGCGCTTCTTCGAGGTCTATGCCCGGGGCGTCAACGCCTACCTGTTCCGCTATCGCGACAAGCTGCCGCCGGACCTGGCAGCCCAGGGCTACACCCCCGAATACTGGAAAGCCGAGGATTCGGCGCTGATCTTCTGCCTGCTGAACTTCGGCCAGTCCGCCAACCTGCAAGAAGAGATCAACGCCCTGGGGCTGGCGCAGAAAGTCGGCAGCGACAAACTGCCGTGGCTGACTCCGAGCTATCCCGATGAACCCCTGCCCCTGGCCGAAGCGGACAAGCTCAAGGGCCTGAATCTCACTGTGCCGGGCCTGAACGAAGTCAGCCGCGCCATCAACCGTCTGGCCCAGCTCAACAGCCTGGGCACCCGCGGCGGCAGCAACCTGGCCATCGCCCCACAGCGCAGCCGCACCGGCCGCAGCCTGCTGGCCGCCGACAGCCACCTGCAAGCCTGGTACTACACCCAGATCCGCGCGCCGAAATACCAGGCCGCTGGCGCGTCCATCGCTGGCCTGCCGGCGATTCTCCAGGGCTTCAACGGCAAGGTGGCCTGGAGCATGAGCTCGGTGGAGGGAGACAACCAGGACCTGTTCCTGGAAAAGCTCAAGCGCCAGGGCAACGCCCTGTACTACCAGAACAACGGCAAATGGCAGCCGGTGACCGTGCGCAACGAAACCTACTTCGTCAAAGGCCAGCGGCCGATTCGCGAAGCCGTGTACGAAACCCGCCATGGCCCGCTGCTCAACAGCGCCCTGGGGGCAGCGCTCGGTAACGGTTTCGGCCTGGCCCTGCAGACGCCGGAGCTCAAGGACGACAAGACCCTGGACGCCTTCTTCGACCTGTCCCGGGCGCAGAATGTCGAGAAGGCCTCGGATGCCAGTCGGGAAATCCGCGCCATTGCCCTGAACATGGTGTTTGCCGACGCCAGCAACATCGGCTGGCAGGTCACCGGGCGCTTCCCCAACCGCCGCGAAGGCGAAGGCTTGCTGCCTTCACCGGGTTGGGATGGCCGTTACGACTGGGACGGCTACGCCGACCCGATGCTCCACCCCTACGACCAGGACCCGCCCCAGGGCTGGATCGCCACCGCCAACCAGCGAGTGATCTCGCGGGGCTACGGCATGCAGCTGTCCAATTCCTGGCACGCCCCGGAACGGGCCGAGCGCATGGCCGGTCTGGCCTCCAGCGGCAAGCAGGACAACCGCAGCCTGATCGCCCTGCAGTACGACCAAAGCACCCTGTTCGCCGCCAAACTGAAAAAGATGTTCGAAGCTCCGGGCATGGCCCAGCCGCTGAAGCAGGCCATCGAGGCCTTGCCCGATACCGAACGCGCCAAGGCCAGGGAAGCCTATAGCCGCTTGCTGGCGTTCGACGGCAAGGTCAGCGCCGGCTCGGCCGACGCGGCGTTGTACGAATTGTTCCTGCAGGAGAGCGCCAAGCAGATCTTCCTCGACAAGCTCGGCCCCGAGTCCAGTGACGCCTGGCAAGCCTTCGTCGCCAACGGCAACCTTTCCTACTCGGCCCAGGCCGACCACCTGCTGGGCCAGGAAGACAGCCCGTTCTGGGACGATTCGCGCACCGCGCAAAAGGAAGACAAGCCAGCCATCCTCGCCCGTAGCCTGGCAGCCGCCATCAGCTCCGGCGAGCAACTGCTGGGCGCCGACCGCAAGGCCTGGCAATGGGGCAAGCTGCACAGCTACCAGTGGACCAACGCCAATGGCCGGCAGATCCGTGGCCCGCTTCAGGCCGGGGGCGACCACAACACCATCAACAGCGCCGCGTACCGTTGGGGGCAGGATTTTGCCATCACCGATACACCGGCCCTGCGCTTGATCGTGGATTTCGGCCTCAGCGAACCCTTGATGGGCCTCAACAGCAGCGGCCAGTCCGGCAACCCGGTGAGCCCCAACTATGCCAACGGCATCGACGGCTGGCTCAAGGCCCAGTACCTGAGCCTGCCGATGCAACCGCAGAACTTCGAGCGCAGCTACGGCAAGACCCGCCTGACCCTGGTTCCAGGCAAGTAACCTTCCCCCACCCGCTTGCACGTCCTGTGCAAGCGGGCCTGCTCCAAAACGAACAGCTCACCGGCGCCCTCAACCGCGCTTGGCACTGGCAGCCCTGTCAGTTCGCCCATCGTAGATTGCCCACCCCTTCGCACCTTATTGGCGCCTACCAAAAATCACGCCCCATCTCAGCGCACGGGTTCCCTCATGTCGCTGCTTTCCAGCGCTTTTAAAACACCTGTTCGGGACTCTGGTTCGGAAATTGCTACTTTCATTAAGTCTTATGCGGTCCAGTAACAGTACTCATGCGCCACAAGCGCTCATATTGGTTCTTAGGGATTGAATAATGAAAAAAGCATTGCTGACCCTTTCTGCATTGGCTCTCTGCATGGCCGCCGGCTCCGCGCTGGCCAAGGAATACAAGGAACTGCGCTTCGGCGTCGACCCTTCCTACGCCCCCTTCGAATCCAAGGCCGCCGACGGCAGCCTGGTGGGTTTCGACATCGACCTGGGCAATGCCATCTGTGCCGAGCTGAAGGTCAAGTGCAAGTGGGTCGAAAGTGACTTCGACGGCATGATTCCAGGCCTCAAGGCCAATAAATTCGACGGTGTGATCTCGTCCATGACCGTCACCCCGGCTCGCGAGAAAGTCATCGACTTCTCCAACGAACTGTTTTCCGGCCCCACCGCATTCGTGTTCAAGAAAGGCTCGGGACTGAGCGAAGACACCGCCTCGCTCAAGGGCAAGACCGTCGGCTACGAGCAGGGCACCATTCAGGAAGCCTACGCCAAGGCCGTGCTGGACAAGGCCGGGGTCAAGACCCAGGCCTATCAGAACCAGGACCAGGTCTATGCCGACCTGACTTCCGGGCGCCTCGATGCCTCGATCCAGGACATGCTGCAGGCCGAACTGGGCTTCCTCAAGTCACCGCAAGGCGCTGACTATGAGATCAGCAAGCCGGTGGACGACCCGCTGCTGCCGGCCAAGACCGCGGTGGGTATCTCGAAAGGTAACAAAGAGCTGAAAGCGCTTCTGGATAAAGGTATCAAAGCGTTACACGATGATGGCACCTACGCCACCATCCAGAAAAAACACTTCGGTGACCTGAACCTCTACAGCGGTAAATAACCTGTCGGCGCCCATCCTCGATGGGCGCCTTTTTTATCGCTACGGGTCACAGATCGATGCTCGAAGAACTTCTAAAAAACCTGGGGCTTTCCGCGCTCAGCCTGAAGGGTTTCGGCCCTCTGCTGCTGGAAGGTACCTGGATGACCATCAAGTTGTCGGTGTTGTCGCTGCTGGTCAGCGTTTTGCTGGGGCTGATCGGCGCCAGCGCCAAATTGTCCAGCGTTGCCCTGCTGCGGGTTCCGGCCCAGCTCTACACCACCCTGATCCGCGGCGTACCGGACCTGGTCCTGATGCTGCTGATTTTCTACAGCCTGCAAACCTGGTTGACCTCCTTTACCGATTTCATGGAGTGGGACTACATCGAGATCAACCCCTTCAGCGCCGGGGTGATCACCCTGGGTTTCATCTATGGCGCCTACTTCACCGAAACCTTTCGCGGGGCGATCCTTGCCGTGCCCCGGGGCCAGGTGGAAGCGGCCACCGCCTATGGCCTGAAACGCGGCCAGCGCTTTCGCTTCGTGGTCTTTCCGCAAATGATGCGCTTTGCCCTGCCAGGCATCGGCAACAACTGGATGGTGATGCTCAAGGCCACGGCCCTGGTGTCGATCATTGGCCTGGCCGACCTGGTCAAGGCTGCCCAGGACGCCGGCAAGAGCACCTACCAACTCTTCTACTTCCTGGTTCTGGCGGCGCTGATCTACCTGTTGATCACCAGTGCCTCCAACTTTGTCCTGCGCAGGCTTGAACGGCGCTACGCCGCCGGCGCCCGGGAGGCCGTGCGATGATCGAACTCCTGCAGGAATACTGGCGTCCCTTCCTTTATAGCGATGGCTACCACGTGACCGGCCTGGCCATGACCATGTGGCTGCTCAGTGCCTCGATCTGCATCGGCTTTTTGGTGTCGATCCCGCTGTCCATCGCCCGGGTCTCGCCCAAGCGCTACATCCGCTGGCCGGTGCAGTTCTACACCTACCTGTTTCGTGGCACACCGCTCTATATCCAGTTGCTGATCTGCTACACCGGGATCTACAGCATCGCCGCGATTCGCGCACAGCCAGTCCTGGATGCGTTCTTTCGCGATGCAATGAACTGCACCATCCTTGCCTTCGCCCTGAACACCTGCGCCTACACCACGGAGATCTTCGCCGGGGCGATCCGCAGCATGGCCCACGGCGAAGTCGAAGCGGCCAAGGCCTATGGCCTGAGCGGCTGGAAGCTGTACGCCTATGTGATCATGCCCTCGGCCCTGCGCCGCTCGCTGCCCTACTACAGCAACGAAGTGATCCTGATGCTGCACTCCACCACAGTGGCCTTCACCGCGACCATTCCCGACATTCTGAAAATCGCCCGCGACGCCAACTCGGCGACCTTCCTGACATTTCAGTCGTTCGGCATCGCCGCCATCATCTACCTGTGCGTGACCTTCGCCCTGGTGGGCCTGTTCCGCCTCGCCGAACGCCGCTGGCTGGCCTTCCTCGGGCCGACCCACTAGGACTTGCTGCAGGAAAACCGTCAATGCGCCACGAAATCCACGACCTGCTCGCCCCGCTGCCGGGCACCGCGCGCCAGGTCCACAGCTTTCACTTCGGCCCGCCCCAGGCCGCCGGCAAGGTCTATATCCAGTCCTCCCTGCACGCCGACGAGTTGCCCGGCATGCTGGTGGCCTGGCACCTCAAGCAACACCTGGCCGAGCTGGAAGCCACCGGGCGCCTGCGCCAGGAAATCGTCCTGGTGCCGGTGGCCAATCCGGTGGGCCTGGAACAGGTGCTGATGGATGTGCCTCTGGGCCGCTACCAGCTGGAAAGCGGGCAGAACTTCAACCGCGGCTTCGCCGACCTGGGCGAACAAGTCGGCGATGCCATCGAAGGGCTGCTCAATGCCGACCCTGAACACAACCTTGAACTGATCCGCCGTCACCTGATCGATGCCCTGGCGCGCCAGCGGCCGCAAACCCAACTGCAGTCCCTGCAGTTGACCCTGCAACGGCTGGCCTGCGATGCCGACATGGTGCTGGACCTGCATTGCGACTTCGAGGCTGTGGCGCATCTCTACACCACCCCCGAAGCCTGGCCCCGGGTGGAGCCGCTGGCTCGCTACCTGGGCGCCGAAGCCTGCCTGCTGGCCACCGACTCCGCGGCCTGGTCGTTCGACGAATGCTTCAGCCTGCTGTGGTGGCAACTGCAACAGCGCTTCGGCGAGCGTTTCGCCATCCCGACAGGCAGCTTTGCGGTGACCGTCGAGCTGCGCGGCCAGGGCGACGTCAACCACGGCCTGGCCAGCCTAGACTGCCAGGCCCTGATCGACTACCTGACCCGGCTTGGGGCCATCGCCGGTGAAGCGCCGCCACTGCCCGAGCTGCCCTTCCCGGCCACGCCCCTGGCCGGCGTCGAACCGGTGGCGACCCCGGTAGGCGGGCTGCTGGTGTTCAACGCGCTGCCCGGGGAATACCTGGAAGCCGGGCAACTGGTGGCCGAAATCATCGACCCGATCCACGACCGGGTCACCCCCATCCATTGCAACAACGCCGGGCTCATGTACGCCCGCTCGCTGCGACGCATGGCCACCGCAGGCATGGTGATCGCCCATGTCGCCGGTCGCGAGGCCTATCGCAGCGGTTACCTACTTTCGCCTTGAGGATGCACGCCCCCATGTACAAATTGACCGTTGAAGGCCTGCATAAATGCTATGGCGACAATGAAGTGCTCAAAGGTGTTTCCCTCAAGGCCAGGACCGGCGACGTGATCAGCCTGATCGGCGCCAGCGGCTCGGGCAAGAGCACCTTCCTGCGCTGCATCAACTTTCTCGAAACCCCGGATGACGGCGCCATGAGCCTGGATGGCCAGCAGATCCGCATGGTCAGCGACCGCCACGGCATGCACGTGGCCGACCCGGCCGAGCTGCAGCGGATTCGCACCCGCCTGGCAATGGTGTTCCAGCACTTCAACCTGTGGAGCCACATGACCGTGCTGGAAAACATCACCATGGCCCCGCGCCGGGTGCTGGGGGTCAGCCCCAGGGAGGCCGAGGAACGCGCCCGGCGTTACCTGGACAAGGTCGGCCTGCCGGCACGGGTGGCCAGCCAGTACCCGGCGTTTCTATCCGGCGGCCAGCAGCAACGGGTGGCCATCGCCCGGGCCCTGGCCATGGAGCCGGAGGTCATGCTGTTCGACGAACCCACCTCGGCCCTGGACCCGGAGCTGGTAGGTGAGGTGCTCAAGGTGATCCAGGGCCTGGCCGAAGAGGGGCGGACCATGATCATGGTCACCCACGAGATGAGTTTTGCGCGCAAGGTGTCCAGCCAGGTGCTGTTCCTGCACAAGGGCCTGGTGGAAGAAGAAGGGGCTCCGGAGGACGTGCTGGGCAACCCGAAAAGCGAGCGCTTGCAGCAGTTTCTCAGCGGCAACCTGAAGTAACAGCGGTACCGCGCCCGTTCAGGCTCTGGGCCGGGCGGGCGCGGTACGGGCTTCAGGCGACAGGCGCGGGAGGCGGCTCGTCGGGCAGGGTCGGTTCGCCCGGCTCGGTGGGTTCAAGGGGTTGCGGGGAATCGGGATCCGGCTGGCCGGGAATGCCACCGGCCATGCTGACGGGAGGATGCGCCAGCAGGGTCCAGGCCAGTACGCCAACCTGATTGGGTTCCAGCCTGGCCAAGGTGGCACTGATTCGCGGATCTATCTTCATGAGGGCACTCCTGAGCTGTGCCGGGTACGCCTTGCGCGTACCGGCAGTACCTCCAATAGAGTGCCTGCCGGCTCAGGAATTCCCGCTATTCGTCAGACAGACGAACTCAGGTGCGTGGCAGGGTCACGCCGCGCTGGCCCTGGTATTTGCCGCCACGGTCCTTGTAGGACACTTCGCACTCTTCGTCCGACTCCAGGAACAGCATCTGCGCCACACCTTCGTTGGCGTAGATCTTCGCCGGCAAGGTGGTGGTGTTGGAGAATTCCAGGGTCACGTGGCCTTCCCACTCGGGTTCCAGCGGGGTCACGTTGACGATGATGCCGCAACGGGCATAGGTGCTCTTGCCCAGGCAGATGGTCAGCACGTTGCGCGGAATGCGGAAGTACTCGACGGTGCGTGCCAGGGCAAAGGAGTTAGGCGGAATGATGCAGACGTCGCTCTTGATGTCGACAAAGCTCTTTTCATCGAAGTTCTTCGGATCGACAGTGGCCGAATTGATGTTGGTGAACACCTTGAATTCGTCGGCGCAACGCACGTCGTAGCCGTAGCTCGACACCCCGAAGGAGATCAGCCGATCCTGGCCTTCGCCACGCATCTGGCGCTCTACGAAGGGCTCGATCATGCCGTGCTCTTGCGCCATGCGGCGAATCCACTTGTCCGATTTGATGCTCATGGCGGGTGTCCTGAAATAGCGAGGTGAAAAAAAACGGTCTGGCATCTTACCGGGGCGCGAGGTCGGGTTCAAAGTCTGGGACGTTTTTCTCGCCTCACGCCACGATTTTCAAGGGCTGGGCGACGAGCGCCCCGCCGTCAGTCACGAAAACCGAGAAACCTTCGCACTGACCATTGGCACGTTCAGGAAAAAGGGTTAAGGTGGCGCCACTGTGCTGCTTGTGTCACTGAGAATCTCTACACGATGTTGAATTTCGATCCAACCATCTCCAAGAATTTTTCCTGCTCTTTGCACTCAGTCTCGGCCAGGGCTTTTCCTGAGTCGCAGTTAACTTTGTCCAAGGAGATACACCATGTCTAATCGCCAAACCGGTACCGTTAAGTGGTTCAACGATGAAAAAGGCTTCGGCTTCATCACTCCACAATCCGGTGACGACCTGTTCGTACACTTCAAAGCTATCCAATCCGACGGCTTCAAAAGCCTGAAAGAAGGCCAACAGGTTTCTTTCATCGCTACCCGCGGTCAGAAAGGCATGCAAGCTGAAGAAGTTCAAGTTATCTAACTTGTACTGATCCAGTAAAAAAGCCCCGCCCTCAACAGCGGGGCTTTTTTGTGCCCGTCACTTTTGTCGGCGCCCTCGTTGAAAAGGCGCCCATGCGTCCCGGGTTACCAGGTCACGCCAAAGCCCACGGTGTAGCGGGTCTTGTCCAGATCGCTATCTTCGGTACCGCGGATCAGGTCTTTTTCCGCCTTGAGGTTCAACGAAGCCCAGTCGGTGACCTTGTAGCGCAGCCCCATCTCGGCATCCAGTGCATAGTCGGCCACCCCCGAAAGCGGCCGCCCCACCTCGCCATTGGTGAAGAACTCCACCCGCTTGCCGATCAGGTAACGGTTGTAGTCCCACTTCATCGCCAGGGAATAGAAGTTGTCCTTGCCGCCATCGGCGTACTCGTAATCGGTACGGTTGAGCAGCGAGCCCAGGGAGAACGCACCCAGCTCATCATCCCAGAACTGGTAGCCGGGGCCGGTACCCACCACCCGCTGCCGCGCCAGGTCCTCGACCTTGTCCCGCTTGTAGGTCAGGCGCCCTTCCCAGAACCACTTTTCCGTGATGAAACGGTCCAGAGCGTACTCGGCGCTCCAATTATCCGTAGTCACCACATGATCCTGGAACTCACGGTTGTATTCGCCCTGGGCATTGTGGCGCCAGGCCCCGTGACGTGCCGAGGTCTTGAAGTCGATGTCGTAGTCATCGGTGTTCTTTTCGGCGCGCTTGTAGTCCATGGCCACATCGACGTTGCCTTTCCAGACCATGTCTTCCACCAGCGGCTTGGGCTTCATGATCTGCTGGATGCTCGCCAGCTCCACCGTCTTGGGCGCCTCGCCGTTGGCCAGGATCACCTTGCCTTCGTCCGCCGCCTGCAGCGACTTGGCCTTCTCCCCGGTGTAGGCATCCTGCTTGACCAGCAGCTCCTGGTCGCTCTCCAGAGTCTTGACCTGCTTCCAGTCAATATTGATGGCGCCGCCATAGTCGGTCTGGATCAACAGCTTGCCGCCGTCGAACACCTTGATCTTGCCACTCAGGCGATCACCGTTCTTCAACCACACGGTATCGGCCAATACAGGCATGGAGGCGCTGAGCACCGCGAAACACAGCAAAGTTCTAGGCAACATAAGCAATAGAGGACTCGATCTTGCGAAAAAAAACGGCATTATTCCTGCTGAACAAGCCTTAGTCAGGACTGACCCGGGTATTGAGAGTGAGTTCAATACTCATCCGGCTTTGATCACCACAGCCGACCAGCGTCCCTCCTCTATTATCTGGAACCGCGAATGTGACCGAACACAGCGAAGAGCCGCAAAGCCCTGCACAGATCCGACGTACGGCGCTGTACCTGACCCTGGCCCAGGTCCCCGAAGGCAGGGTGGTGAGCTACGGCCAACTGGCGGAGATGGCAGGCCTGGGGCGGGCGGCACGCTGGGTCGGGCGCACCCTCAGCCAGTTGCCCGCCGACACCAGCCTGCCCTGGCATCGAGTGCTCGGCGCCGGTGGTCGCCTGAGCTTGCCGGCCGGCAGTCCCTCGGGCAACGAGCAGCGGGCCAGACTGCGTGGCGAAGGTGTCTCTATCCTGAACAATCGCGTGGATATTCAGCGCCATGGCTGGCGCCCGGTGGAGCACAGCGGTTAGAGTGCGCGCTTTGTTTCCGTAATCTGAGGCAGACTTCAGCCCATGCCCCGTAAAACCTGGCGCGCCGCACTTGCCGCCTATGCCAGCCCCTCGACGCTCGTGCTGTTGCTGCTTGGTTTCGCCGCCGGCATGCCTTACATGCTGGTGTTCTCGACTCTTTCGGTGTGGTTGCGCGAGGCTGGTGTGGCCCGCGAAACCATCGGTTACGCCAGCCTGATCGGCCTGGCCTATGCCTTCAAGTGGGTATGGTCGCCCTTGCTCGACCAATGGCGCCTGCCCCTCCTGGGCAAGCTCGGTCGACGCCGTTCCTGGCTGGTGCTGGCGCAGACCCTGGTGATTCTCGGCCTGATCGGCATGGGTTTCTGCGACCCGCAAAAGCACCTTTCCTGGCTGATTGCCATTGCGGTGATCGTGGCATTCGCCTCGGCCACCCAGGACATCGCCATCGACGCCTACCGCCTGGAAATCGCCGACGACAGCCGCCAGGCCGCCCTGGCCGCCAGTTACATGTCCGGCTATCGGGTTGCCGTGCTGCTGGCCACCGCCGGCGCACTGTTTTTCGCCGAAGGCTTCGGCTCCACCGGTTTCAGCTACAAGCACTCGGCCTGGACCGGCACCTACGTGCTGTTCGGGGTGCTGATGATCCCGGCCCTGATCACCACCTTGCTGATGCGTGAACCCGCGGTGCCGCTGCGCACCCAACTGTCCGCCGGGCGCTACAGCTTCGCTCACCAGTTGATCTCGGTATTCGTGCTGATCGTGCTACTGGTTTCCATCCCCGCCACCTTCACCCAGCTGTACAACACCGACTTCGCCAGCGTGATCTTCGACGGCGTCAGCCTGCTGGACCTGCTGCTGGAAGATCGCGCCTTCCTGCGGGCCATCCTCTACATCACCCTCAGCACCCTGTGCCTCTCGGCCATGGGCCGCCGGGGCCTGGCGCCGGTGCTGACGCCGGTCAACGACTTCATCCTGCGCTATCGCTGGCAAGCCTTTCTGCTATTGGGGCTGATTGCCACCTATCGCATGTCGGACACGGTCATGGGCGTCATGGCCAACGTGTTCTACATCGACCAGGGTTTCACCAAAGACCAGATCGCCGGGGTCAGCAAGATCTTCGGGCTGATCATGACCCTGCTCGGCGCCGGCATGGGCGGCCTGCTGATCGTGCGGTTCGGCATCCTGCCGATCCTGTTCATCGGCGGCGCCGCATCGGCCGGGACCAACCTGCTGTTCCTCATGCTTGCCGACATGGGCCCGAACCTGAAGATGCTGATCGTCACCATTTCCCTGGACAACTTCAGTTCAGGCATGGCCACTTCAGCCTTTGTCGCCTACCTGTCGAGCCTGACCAACCTCAAGTTCTCCGCCACCCAGTACGCCCTGCTCAGTTCCATCATGCTGCTGCTGCCGCGCCTGATCGGCGGCTATTCCGGGGTCATGGTGGAAAAGTTCGGCTATCACGACTTCTTTCTCATCACCGCGATCCTCGGGGTGCCGACACTGATCCTGATCGCCATTCACTGGTTCCAGGAGAGCCGCCGCGCCGGGCCGAAACCCGAGCCCGAAAGCTCCGCCAACAGCACTGCAGTCGGCGAAGAATCCTAGAAAATCCCGGGGGTTGCGCACTTTTCGCAGTAGCCCCTGCCCCCTCCGAGCGCAATCCTGTACGCCAGCGGAACTCGCCCGTACAATGCTCCGTCACTTCCAGTCTTCAGCAACCGACAACGGCCTACCATGCGCACCAGTCAATATTTGCTCGCCACACAGAAAGAAACGCCTTCCGACGCGGTCGTGATCAGCCATCAGCTGATGCTGCGCGCCGGCATGATCCGTAAACTGGCTTCCGGCCTGTACACCTGGCTGCCGATGGGCTTGCGGGTGATGCGCAAGGTTGAAGCCATCGTTCGCGAAGAAATGAACGCCGCGGGCGCGCTTGAAGTGTTGATGCCGAGCACTCAGCCGGCTGAGCTGTGGCAGGAATCCGGTCGCTGGGAAGAATACGGCCCGGAGCTGCTGCGCTTCAAAGACCGTCACGGTCGCGATTTCTGCGCCGGCCCGACCCACGAAGAAGTGATCACCGATCTGGCTCGCAATGAGCTGAGCAGCTACAAGCAGCTGCCGCTGAACCTGTACCAGATCCAGACCAAATTCCGCGATGAAATCCGCCCACGCTTCGGTCTGATGCGCGGCCGCGAGTTCATCATGAAGGACGCCTACTCCTTCCACGCCGACCAGGCGTCCTTGCAGGTCACCTACGACCGCATGCACCAGGCTTATTGCAATGTCTTCACCCGCCTGGGCCTGAAGTTCCGCCCGGTTGAAGCGGACAACGGCTCCATCGGCGGCGCCGGCTCCCACGAATTCCACGTGCTGGCCGAATCCGGTGAAGACGATATCGTCTTCAGCAACGGCTCCGACTACGCGGCGAACATCGAGAAGGCCGAGGCCGTGCCTCGCGAAACCTCGCGCCCAGCGCCAGCCGAAGAACTGCGCCTGGTCGATACGCCAGACACCAAGACCATTGCCGCGCTGGTGGAAAAATTCAATCTGCCGATTGAAAAGACCATCAAGACCCTGATCGTCCACGCCGAAGAGCCAGGCAAGCTGATTGCCCTGATCATCCGTGGCGACCACGAACTCAACGAAATCAAGGCCGCCAACCAGCCTGGCGTTGCCAGCCCGCTGGTCATGGCGTCCGATGCCGAACTGCGTGACGCCATTGGCGCCGGCGCCGGTTCCCTCGGCCCGCTGAACCTGCCGCTGCCGATCATCATCGACCGCTCGGTCGAGCTGATGAGCGACTTCGGTATCGGTGCGAACATCGACGACAAGCACTACTTCGGCGTCAACTGGGAACGCGATCTGCCGGTTCCGACCGTGGCCGACCTGCGTAACGTGGTGGCCGGCGACCCGAGCCCGGACGGCAAGGGCACCCTGGAAATCAAGCGAGGCATCGAAGTCGGGCACATCTTCCAGCTGGGCAACAAGTACAGCAAGGCGATGAAGTGCGAAGTGCTGGGCGAAAACGGCAAGCCGGTGACCCTGGAAATGGGTTGCTACGGCATTGGCGTATCCCGTGTGGTGGCTGCTGCCATCGAGCAGAACAACGATGCCAACGGCATCATCTGGAGCGACACCCTGGCGCCGTTCCAGATTGCCCTGGTGCCACTGCGCTACGAAACCGAGCAGGTTCGCGAAGCCACCGACAAGCTCTACGCGGAACTCACCGCTGCCGGCTTCGAAGTGCTGCTGGACGATCGTGACAAGAAGACCAGCCCGGGCATCAAGTTCGCGGACATGGAGCTGATCGGCATTCCTCACCGGATCGTGGTCAGCGACCGCGGCCTCGCCGAAGGCAACCTGGAATACAAGAGCCGTACCGAAGCCGAGGCGCAAGCACTGCCCGTGGCCGACGTACTGTCCTTCCTTCAAGCCCGTATCCGTCGCTGAAACCAGATAGAGAAGTCATGTTCAAGCGAAACACCTTAAGCCTCGGGGGCGCCGCTTTATGCGGCGCCCTGCTGGTCAGCGGCTGTGCCAACCAGATGTCGCAACGCAGCGAACACGAGGAACGTGTCGAGCGCAAACTGCTCGATCACAGCCTGCAGATCGATGTCGGTGAGCCTAAGGTGCTTGAGCTACCGCAACGCCGAGTGCGCATTCACGAACAGAAGACCTTCGAAGTCACCGAGTTCGAGGTCACTCGCCGCTACGATCGCTACACGCCCTACCAACCCTGGCGCGAGATCTACGAGATCCCGCTGGGCGCGGTGGCACTGGTGGCGGGCGTCGGGGCCAATGTGGTCAATGTGTTCGCCCTGGGCAACCTGCCGGACAGCGTGACCAAGGACTGGATCAGCTACGGCGTGTCCGGACTCAACCCGTTCATGAACATGCCGTCCCATGGCCGTGCCCAGCAGAACCTGGCAGCCATCGATGAAGTCCAGCGCGACAAGCGCCTGGAGTATTCGAGCCTGCCATGGAGCGAGCGTCCGGTGCAGGTCAAGGCCGGCAAGCAGACCTACGAGCTGAGCACCGACCGCAATGGCGTGCTGCGCTTGAACCTGCTGGACAATCCGTTTTCCGAGCAGGACCTGAATCACATCGGCAAGCTGCAGATCAGTGTCGAAGACGCTCAGGACGAAGTGCATTCGGACTCCTCCCTGAGCATCAGCAGCGGCCTGCGCAGCAAGTTGCAGGAAGCCCATGCACTGATCTACGACGACCTGGAAGATGATGAGGTGAGCCAGTGGGTGCACCGGGTCAAGCGCCTGTCGGAGCTGGGCCTGGAGGAAGAAGCCAGCGAACTGGAGCAAAGCCTGATCGAGCTGACCCGCAACGATCCGGAGCTGCAGAACGAGTTCCTCAAGTCCCTGACCAAGAATGCCGGCCGCCTGGTGGCCGACCCCGGCAGCAACTGACCCCCTGTAGGAGCCGGCTTGCCGGCGAAAGCGATGCCTCGGATGGATCGCAACCGGCCAGCCCCTACACACCCCCTCGGAACAGCTCCAGCTGTTCATGACCGCCGCGCATATCCTGCAGACGCACGCCAATTCCCAGCAGGCGCACCGGCTTGCCGCCGCGCTTGAAGGCCTGGGTCAGCAATTGCCGATAACTCTCCAGGTCACGCCCCGCCCCCGCCTGTTCCAGGGTGGTCTGGGTAAAATCATGAAACTTCACTTTGACGAAAGGCTTGCCCGGCCGGTAGCTGCTGTCGATGTGCGCCATGCGCCCCGCCAGGATCTCCATCAGTTCCGGCAACTTCTGCAGGCAACTGTCCAGATCCGGCAGGTCCACGTCGTAGGTATTCTCCACGCTGATCGACTGCCGCCGGCTATCGTTCTGCACTGGCCGCTCATCGATGCCCCGGGCCAGGCTCCACAGGCGCTCGCCAAAACTGCCGAACTCGCGCACCAGCGCCAGCTTGCTCCAGTCCCGCAATTGCAGGCAGTCGACAATGCCCAGGCGCCCCAGCTTGTCCGCCGTGACCTTGCCCACGCCGTGCAGCTTGCTCACTGGCAGCTCGGAGACGAAATCCTCCACCTGGTCAGGGGTGATCACAAACAGGCCGTTGGGCTTTTTCCAGTCACTGGCGATTTTCGCCAGGAATTTGTTCGGCGCCACCCCGGCCGACACGGTGATGTGCAACTGATTGGAAACCCGACGGCGAATGTCCTGGGCGATACGCGTGGCGCTGCCGGCAAAGCTCGGGCTTTCGGAAACATCCAGGTAGGCCTCGTCCAGCGACAGGGGTTCGATCAGGTCGGTGTAGTCGCGAAAGATCGTATGGATCTCTTTGGAAGCTTCCCGATAGGCCTCCATGCGCGGCTTGACGATCACCAGGTCCGGGCACAGGGTCAGGGCGTGCCGGGAGGACATGGCCGAGCGCACCCCATAGGCCCGCGCCTCATAATTGCAGGTAGCAATCACCCCCCGTCGATCCGCTGACCCGCCCACCGCCAGCGGCTTGCTGACCAGGTGCGGGGCGTCGCGCATTTCGATGGCGGCGTAGAAGCAATCGCAGTCAATGTGGATGATTTTGCGCTGCATCATATAAAGGCAGAGATCATGGAAGGCACAGGTCGCAATGAAAGCAGAAGGCAAGTATCTACCGACACCTGTATATAGCACCAGTACCTTGCATCTTCGCGCTGACCTTCATCAGGCCCGGCTGAATTTATTTGCTCAATGACAACAACGCCTTCAATAGAGCTGCAAGCCCCGTTCTAGCTAGGCCCGAGCCTTCCGAAAAGCCCCTTCAAGGAAGCTAAGCGATTGAACCGGAAGCAATTTTCAAAATTTAATGATTGACAGGATCTGCCAGCTCTGTACAATTCGGCCACACAGACGCGGGATGGAGCAGTCTGGTAGCTCGTCGGGCTCATAACCCGAAGGTCGTCGGTTCAAATCCGGCTCCCGCAACCAAACATCAAAAAAGGCTACTCGAAAGAGTGGCCTTTTTTGTGCGTGCCTGTTTTGTACTACTCCCTCTCAAACATGGCACAGGCAAAACTCTTTAGCTGTCGATGACTTAAGAGACAGAACTGGCCATTCGACGTTTATTTGACCTATTGGACCATTAACGGTTGACACTCGGTCGTTCGCCTGTAGAATGCCGCCACACAGACGCGGGATGGAGCAGTCTGGTAGCTCGTCGGGCTCATAACCCGAAGGTCGTCGGTTCAAATCCGGCTCCCGCAACCAAACATCAAAAAAGGCTGCTCGAAAGAGTGGCCTTTTTTGTATCTGTTGAAAAAGTCCTTTCGCAACAATGACCTGGCAAAGTGTTGCGAGCCGTTAGCGATGCTTCGACCCTTCAAGATGCGAGCTATGCTCTGTCTCGAGCGACCACCCGGTGGCCATTGCCCAGGGTCGCCGGGCCACGGTGAGACGCGTTAATATTTGAAACTATTTTTCCTACAGGGATTGGTAACTTGGCTGGATACCCCCATCCTGTCGCGCACAATCCACGAGGTGATTGATGCGCGCCAACACGTCTGATTCACAAGACAGCGATACCACTACCGCCACTCAACCTGTGACAGCCACTCGCTTGCGCTGGCTGGACCTGTTGAGCAAGTACCGCCAACCCCTGGGCCTGGCCATAACCCTGCTGCTGTTCGCCATTGCCCTGATCGCTTGCCGTCACCTGCTCAGCGAGCTGGATTTCTACGCCCTGCACGACTCGATCCTCGAAGTGCCCAAGCCGGCCCTGCTCGGCGCCCTGGGCGCGACCATCGTCGGCTTCATTATTCTGCTGGGGTACGAGTGGTCCGCCAGCCGTTACGCCGGGGTCAACCTGCCCGGCCGCACCCTGGCCCTGGGCGGCTTCACCGCTTTCGCCATTGGCAACGCCATTGGTCTGTCGCTGCTGTCCGGTGGATCGGTACGTTATCGCCTGTACGCACGTCACGGGCTGGGGGCCTCCGACGTCGCGCACATGACCCTGTTTGCCAGCCTCTCTCTGGGTTGTGCCTTGCCACCGCTGGCGGCCCTGGCCACCCTGAGCAACTTGCCGGCAGCCTCGGCGGCCCTGCGCCTGCCTGAAAGCCTGCTGGCCGGCATTGCCCTGGCTATTCTTCTGCTGGGCGCGGTACTGGCGGTCGGTATCTATCGCCGACGCCTGCCGGAACAGCCCCTGCGCGACAACCTGTTGGTCCGGGTCGGACGTCGCACCCTGCGCCTGCCTGGACGCCGCCTGACCTTCCTGCAACTGATCATCACCGCCCTGGACGTCGCTGCAGCCGCCACCGTGCTCTACCTGCTGCTGCCCGAGGCACCGCCGTTCGGCGCCTTCCTGCTGGTGTACCTGCTGGCCCTGGCCGCCGGTGTGCTCAGCCATGTGCCCGGCGGCGTCGGGGTGTTCGAAGCCATCCTGCTGGCGGCGTTTGCCGACAAGCTCGGCGCCGCACCCCTGGCGGCCGCATTGCTGCTGTATCGCCTGATCTACGTGGTGCTGCCGATGTTGGTGGCCTGCGTCCTGCTGCTGATCAACGAAGCCCAGCGCCTGTTCCAGACCCGGCAATCCCTGCGGGTAGCTTCCGGCCTGGCGGCGCCGATCCTGGCGGTGCTGGTGTTCCTCTCAGGCGTGGTGCTGCTGTTCTCCGGCGCCACCCCGGAAATCGATACCCGCCTGCAGCACATCGGCTTCCTGATTCCCCACCGTCTGGTGGACGCTTCACACTTCGGCGCCAGTCTGATCGGCGTGCTCTGCCTGCTGCTGGCCCAAGGCCTGCGCCGGCGCCTGTCCGCCGCCTGGATGCTCACCACCATTCTGTTGCTGGTGGGCGCCCTGCTCTCGCTGCTTAAAGGCTTTGACTGGGAAGAAGCCTGCCTGATGACCCTCACCGCCAGCCTGCTGGCGGTGTTCCGGCGCTCGTTCTATCGCCCCAGCCGCCTCACCGAACTGCCCTTCTCGCCGCTGTACCTGGTGGCCAGCGTCTGCGTGCTCGGGGCCTCCATCTGGCTGCTGCTGTTCGCCTATCAGGACGTGCCCTACAGCCACCAACTGTGGTGGCAGTTCACCCTCGACGCCGACGCCCCCCGGGGCCTGCGCTCGCTGTTGGGAGCTGCGGTGCTGTTGCTGGTGGTGTCCCTGACCTGGCTGCTGCGTACCGCACGCCCAGTCATCCACCTACCCACCAGCGACGAGCTGGACAAGGCCGCGAAGATCCTCATGGCCTCGTCCCAACCCGATGGTGGCCTAGCCCTGACCGGTGACAAGGCGCTGCTGTTCCACCCCAACGACGATGCCTTCCTGATGTACGCTCGCCGCGGCCGCAGCCTGGTGGCGCTGTACGACCCCATCGGCCCGACCCAGCAGCGCGCGGAAATGATCTGGCAGTTCCGCGACCTGTGCGACCTGCACCACGCGCGCCCGGTGTTCTACCAGGTACGGGCGGAAAACCTGCCCTACTACATGGACATCGGCCTGACCGCGATCAAGCTCGGCGAAGAAGCCCGGGTCGACCTCAAGCGCTTTGATCTGGAAGCCAAGGGCAAGGAGATGAAGGACCTGCGCTACACCTGGAACCGCGGCACCCGCGACGGCCTGTCGCTGGAGATCCACGAGCCGGGGCAAGCGCCGATGGACGAGCTGAAAGTGATCTCAGATGCCTGGCTGACCGGCAAGAATGTCCGCGAGAAAGGCTTCTCCCTGGGGCGCTTCAGCGACGACTACCTCAAGCACTTCCGCATCGCCATCATCCGTTTTGAAGGACGCCCGGTGGCCTTCGCCAACCTGCTCGAGACCTACAGCCATGACCTGGCCAGTCTCGACTTGATGCGCGCGCACCCGGACGCGCCGAAGCTGACCATGGAGTTCATGATGGTCGGCCTGATCCAGCATTATAAAAATCATGGATACGCCCGCTTCAGCCTGGGCATGGTGCCGCTGTCCGGCCTGCAACCCCGGCGTGGCGCGCCGCTGACCCAACGCCTCGGCTCGATGGTCTTCCGCCGTGGCGAGCAACTGTATAACTTCCAAGGCTTGCGCCGCTTCAAAGACAAGTTCCAGCCCGACTGGGAACCCCGTTACATGGCCGTGCCGGCCGGGCTCGACCCGCTGGTGGCACTGGCCGACACCGCCGCCCTGATCGCAGGCGGCCTGACTGGATTGGTGAAACGCTGATGATTCAACGCTCTTGGCGGTATCTGCTGGCCACACTGGTGGTGCTGGCTTTGATTGCGGGTGGCGGCTACTGGTGGTGGAACCGTCCCGCCCCTGAACCCACCCTGGAACAACTGACCCAGGCCGACGGTTCGACCCTGACCCGAGTGACCCCAGGCGCCAAGGCCAAGGCCCGGGTGGTGGTGGCGGTGCTGCCTGATTCCACCCTGACCGACAAGCAACTGCTGGCCCTGAGCCGCAGCGGCGCGGCGCAGATCGTCCAGGTGATCCTGCCCAAGGACGATTGCAAACTGCAGGAACAAGCCCTGCAAAGCGCCCTGCCCCAGCTCAACGGCCCGGCCACCCTGGTCAGCGGCATCGGCCCTGGCGCCGCCCTGGCCTGGCGCTGGATCGCCTCCCAGAACGACGACAAGGCCCAGGCCGTGTCGGTAGGCTTCACCATCAACCCGGCGCCCGGCTGCACCGATCCACTGCCCAAGACCCTGGCCCACGGCCACTGGCTGGTGGCCTGGAACGACAACCCGGATGACGAAAGTGCCGGCTTCGTGCGTGATACCCCAACGCCACCACCAGCATCAGCGACTACGACATCCACCTGCCCCAAGTGCTGAACAACGAGCTGCGCAAGCTGCTGGTGGGTTCTGAAAACGGCGGCCTGAACATTCCCGTGGTGGAAGTCCCGGCCGGCCAGGCCAAGGACACCGTGACCCTGTTCCTCTCCGGCGACGGCGGCTGGCGCGACCTGGACCGCGACGTGGCCGGCGAGATGGCCAAGATCGGCTACCCGGTGGTGGGCATCGACACCCTGCGCTACTACTGGCAGCACAAGACGCCTGAGCAAAGCGCCGTTGACCTCACCGAACTGATGCAGCACTACCGGCAGAAGTGGGGCACCAAGCGCTTCGTGCTGACCGGCTACTCCTTCGGCGCCGACGTGCTGCCGGCGATCTACAACCGCCTGCCGGAAGCCGAGCAGCAGCGGGTCGACGCCATTATCCTGCTGGCCTTCGCCCGTACCGGCAGCTTCGAGATCGAAGTCGAAGGCTGGCTGGGCAATGCCGGCAAGGAAGCTGCCACCGGCCCGGAAATGGCCAAGCTGCCCGCCGCCAAGGTGGTGTGCATCTACGGTGAGGAAGAAGTCGACGAAAGCGGCTGCACCGACAAGACTGCGGTCGGTGAAGCCATGAAGCTGCCGGGCGGCCATCACTTCGATGAGAACTACCCGGCACTGGCCAAGCGCCTGGTGGATGCCATCGAGAAGCGCCAGGCCAAGGATCAGGCTAGCGCTCAAGAGTGAGTTGAGCTTCGCCGCACAAAAGCCCCCGCAGCCTTGAAGCTGCTGGGGCTTTTTTACATCAGCTGTCCCGCTGAAGACGGCTTAATTGCGGATGACTCCCGCGCAGCTTGTAGGCAAACTCCGAGACTGGCGTAAGGGGTGCGTTTTGGGCACTTTGCTGCCTTGTTGGCCTTGGCTTCGACAGGCTAGGCTACGGGAGTCGCTGAGCATTCAGTGACCGGGCTTGGAAACCCGAAGAATCTGGGCAACTAGCACCCCATAGTGATTGCAGGCGAATTTAGCACCTGCAATTCATCAGTTATGGCAGCTGTGCGTGGGAGACCTTCGGGTCTGCCGGTTCCCTGGGTTCCCGGTTTTCCAACCTGCGCACAGCTGCCACCCATTCGCGTGGAAACGAACGTGGTAGCTCCTCGAATTCAGGAGTTGGACCATGAACAATGCGAACCTGCCTCAACTGTCAGATCTGAAAACTATCGGCTTAAGCACTTTCCTTTACTGCTCGGAACGCCCGCTGTTCCAGGTCAGTCCCGGCCTGCCCATTGGCGACGCCCTGGCCCAAGCCTCCGACCTGTTGTCCCTGGCCAAGGCGTTTGCCGAGGACGCCGCCTACAGCAAAGACAGCGATCGCCACGCCTGGGCCGCGCACTACCTGACCGCCATGGGCAAGGCGGTGGTGGACGATGTGGTGCAGGCGCTAGCCGCGTAAAGGCCAGGGGTGATCTCGGGGCCGGTGGGCTCCGGGAGAAACCGTCCAGTCATCAGCATCGATGTCGGCTACCAGTCCGTCATCGCGAGCAAGCTCGCTCCTACAGGGTCCGTGAAACGAAAAAGCCCCCGCTGCCGCAAGGCAACAGGGGCTTTTGTCTGGTCGGGTTTACATCTCGACCTGAGTACCCAGTTCGATCACCCGGTTCACCGGCAGCTTGAAGAAGCGCAGGTTGCCGTTGGCGTTCTTCAACATGAAGGCGAACAGCGCTTCGCGCCAGCGGGCCATGCCCACCAGCTTGGAGGCGATCACGGTTTCACGACTGAGGAAGTACGTGGTGCGCATGGGACTGAAGTCCAGCTCGTCCAGGTGGCACAGTTTCAGGGCCTCCGGCACGTCTGGCTCGTCAGTGAAACCGAAGTGCAGGATCACCCGGAAGAAACCTTCGCCGTAGGAGTCCACCTCGAAGCGCCGATTTGCAGGCACTCGTGGAATGTCCTCGTAGACCACCGTCAACAGCACCACTTGTTCGTGCAGCACCTGATTATGCAGCAGGTTGTGCAGCAAGGCGTGGGGCACGGCGTCTGGACGGGCGGTGAGGAACACGGCAGTGCCCTGCACCCGATGCGGCGGCTGTACGCGGATGCTGCTGATAAAGATTGGCAGCGGCAGCCCGCCTTCGTCCAAGCGATCCACCAGCAATTCCTTGCCGCGCTTCCAGGTGGTCATGAGGATGAACAGCACGATCCCCGCCAGCACCGGGAAGGCGCCGCCCTGGAAGATCTTCGGCACGTTGGCGGCGAAGAACAGCCCATCCACCAACAGGAATCCCAGCAGGAGCGGCACCACCAGCATCGGCGGCCACTTCCACAGCAGCAGGATCACCGCCGACACCAGGATGCTGGTGATCAGCATGGTCCCGGTCACCGCCACGCCGTAGGCCGAAGCCAGGGCACCGGAGGACTCGAAACCGAGCACCAGCAGGATCACACCCACCATCAGCGCCCAGTTCACCGCGCCAATGTAGATCTGCCCCTGCTCGGCGCTGGAAGTGTGCTGAATGTGCATCCGCGGGATGTAACCCAGCTGGATCGCCTGACGAGTCAGGGAGAAAGCCCCGGAAATCACCGCCTGGGACGCGATCACCGTGGCCAGGGTGGCCAGCACCACCAGCGGAATCAGGGCCCAGCTCGGCGCCAGCAGGTAGAAGGGGTTGCGGGCGGCTTCAGGGTTTTCCAGCAGCAGCGCGCCCTGGCCGAAGTAGTTCAGCACCAGCGCCGGCAACACCAGGGCGAACCAGGCCCGGGCAATGGGCTTGCGCCCGAAGTGCCCCATATCGGCGTACAAGGCTTCGGCACCGGTCAATGCCAGAACCACCGCCCCGAGGATGGCGACCCCCATGCCCGGATGGACAATGAAGAAGCGCACGCCCCACATCGGGTTCAACGCCTGCAACACCTCGGGGTGCTGGAGAATGCCATTGACCCCCAGCCCGCCCAGAACCACGAACCAAGCCACCATCACCGGGCCAAACAGCTTGCCGATGCGATCAGTGCCGTGTTTCTGGATCAGGAACAAGGCCACCAGTACCACCAGCGCCATCGGCACCACCCAGTGTTCCAGGCCGCTGAATGCCAGCTCCAGGCCCTCGACCGCCGACAGCACGGAAATCGCCGGAGTGATCATGCTGTCGCCATAGAACAGCGCCGCCCCGATCAGGCCCAGAATCACCAGCATCGAACGCAAGCGCGGATAGGAACCGGAAGCCCGCCTGGCCAGCGCGGTCAGGGCCATGATGCCGCCCTCGCCCTGGTTGTCGGCCCGCAGGACGAACAGCACGTACTTGATCGAGACGACCCAGACCAACGACCAGAAAATCAGGGCCAGGATGCCAAACACCCCGTCATGATTGACCTGAACCCCATAATGGCCGGCAAACACCTCCTTGAGGGTGTAGAGCGGACTGGTGCCGATATCGCCATACACCACCCCGACCGCCGCCACCAGCATCCCCAGAGGCTTGCCCCCGGAGTGCTCGCCACTCGCCGCCTGACTACTTGCCTGACCCATCAATGACTCCTACTACTCAAGACCGGGGCTTCTTATATAGAAAGCGCAAGGTTATACAAGCGCTATTCTCTTAAGTTGCGCAGTTTGCCATGTAATTTGCAGATTCTTATTACCACTAAGGCACCAACTAACACCGTATGAAAGCAACCGGGCATAACGGGACGAAGCATAGTCCAGCGCTCGTCGTATTTCCCCCGCATAAAGCTGGTCAAGCGCTTCGACCATCGCTAGAATTGCGCACTTTTTGATCAGAGGCGCAGCCAGCGCCCAACCGTCGCACTTGCCCCCCAAGTGGCTCGACACCCAATACCGAGGTTAGACATGTCCACCCCCTCCGCGCCGGCCAACCCGAAAGTCGGCTTCGTATCCCTGGGTTGCCCAAAAGCTCTGGTCGACTCCGAGCGCATCCTCACTCAACTGCGCATGGAAGGCTATGACGTGGTCTCCACCTACCAGGACGCCGACGTCGTGGTGGTCAACACCTGCGGTTTCATCGACTCGGCCAAGGCCGAATCCCTGGAAGTGATCGGCGAAGCCATCAAGGAAAACGGCAAGGTCATCGTCACCGGCTGCATGGGCGTGGAAGAAGGCAATATCCGTGACGTGCACCCTAGCGTGCTGGCGGTCACCGGCCCCCAACAGTACGAGCAGGTGGTCAACGCCGTGCACGAAGTGGTGCCACCGAAACAGGACCACAACCCGCTGATCGACCTGGTGCCGCCGCAAGGCATCAAGCTGACCCCGCGACACTACGCCTACCTGAAGATTTCCGAAGGCTGCAACCACAGCTGCAGCTTCTGCATCATCCCGTCGATGCGCGGCAAGCTGGTCAGCCGCCCGGTGGGCGATGTGCTCGACGAAGCCCAGCGCCTGGTCAAGTCCGGGGTCAAGGAACTGCTGGTGATCTCCCAGGACACCAGCGCCTATGGCGTCGACGTCAAGTACCGCACCGGCTTCTGGAACGGCGCGCCAGTGAAGACCCGCATGACCGAGCTCTGCGAAGCCCTGAGCACCCTGGGCGTATGGGTTCGCCTGCACTACGTGTACCCCTACCCGCACGTGGACGAGCTGATTCCGCTGATGGCCGCCGGCAAGATCCTGCCGTACCTGGACATCCCGTTCCAGCATGCCAGCCCGAAAGTGCTCAAGGCCATGAAGCGCCCGGCCTTCGAAGACAAGACCCTGGCGCGAATCAAGAACTGGCGCGAGATCTGCCCTGAACTAATCATCCGTTCGACCTTTATCGTCGGCTTCCCGGGCGAAACCGAAGAAGACTTCCAGTACCTGCTGAACTGGCTGACCGAAGCCCAACTGGACCGCGTCGGCTGCTTCCAGTACTCGCCGGTGGAAGGCGCTCCAGCCAACGACCTGGACCTGGAAGTGGTCCCGGACGAGGTCAAGCAGGACCGTTGGGAGCGCTTCATGGCGCACCAGCAGGCAATCAGCTCAGCACGCCTGCAACAGCGCATCGGCAAGGAAATCGAAGTGCTGATCGATGAAGTCGACGAGAATGGCGCCGTGGGCCGCTGCTTCTTCGATGCCCCGGAAATCGACGGCAATGTGTTCATCGACGGCGCGGGTGACCTGAAGCCGGGCGACAAGGTCTGGTGCCGGGTGACCGACGCCGACGAATACGACCTCTGGGCCGAAACCCTGTAAGGCGTAAAAAACTGCCAAGCCCCGCTCTCGCCACGAGATGCGGGGCTTTTTTCGGTCTATCGTTTGCTCTGCCAGGCCTGCAATCACTGCGGCCTATCACTTCAGGGGCAGGCGGCATGCGCCAACACTCGGTCGTGCATACACCCAAACTCAGCGATTACCCGGAACTGACCCAGGTCTGGGAAGCCTCGGTACGTGCCACCCACGACTTTCTCCCGGACAGCTATATAGAGTTGCTGCGCAACCTGGTGCTGACCCGCTACCTGGACGCGGTGATGCTGATCTGCACCCGCGATGCACGCCAGCGCATCACCGGGTTTGCCGGGGTCGCGGCGGGCAAGGTGGAAATGCTCTTCATCGACCCGGCCCATCGGGGCCGAGGCCTGGGCCGCCAGCTGCTGCAGTACGCGGTGGAACACCTCAATGCCCAGCAGTTGGACGTCAACGAGCAGAACCCCCAAGCCCTGGGCTTCTACTTCAGGCAAGGCTTCGAAGTGGTCGGGCGCTCGGAGCAGGACGGCATGGGCCAGCCCTACCCGCTGCTGCACATGCGCCTGAAACAGGCACAACTGCAGGCCCGGCGCGGCTAAAAGCCACAGCGGGCAAATGGACCCGCGATTAACCGGCGCCAGGCAGGTACAATAGCTGCCCTCTTTTGTTACGGCCCCTGTCATGACTGACCCGATTCGTCTCTCCAAACGCCTCATCGAACTGGTCGGCTGCTCCCGCCGGGAGGCTGAGCTGTTCATCGAGGGCGGCTGGGTCACCGTAGACGGCGAAGTCATCGACGAACCGCAGTTCAAGGTCGGCGCGCAAACCGTCGCTCTGGACCCCGAGGCCAAGGCCACCGCGCCGGAGCCTGTGACCATCCTGCTCAACGCGCCTGCCGGCCAGGACCTGGACAGCGCCATGCAGTCCATTGGCGCCGACAGCCTGTCCGAAGAACACCGCTACGGCAAACGTCCATTGCGCGGGCATTTCCTGCGCCTGACCGCCAGCGATGACCTTCAGCCCAACGCCAGCGGCCTGCTGGTGTTCACCCAGGACTGGAAAGTGCTGCGCAAGCTGACTGCCGACGCGGCCAAGATCGAGCAGGAATACGTGGTCGAGGTCGAAGGCGAGATGATCGACCACGGGCTCAACCGCCTGAACCACGGCCTGACCTACAAAGGCCGCGAGCTGCCACCGGTAAAAGCCAGCTGGCAGAACGAGAACCGCCTGCGCTTCGCCATGAAGAACCCGCAGCCGGGCGTGATTGCGCTGTTTTGCCAGGCCGTCGGCCTCAAGGTCGTCGCCATCCGCCGCATCCGGGTCGGCGGCGTGTCCATCGGCAAGGTGCCGCCGGGCCAGTGGCGCTACCTGTCGGCCAAAGAGAAGTTCTAAAGCCGCCCCCATTCAGACGCCGTGCCCTTGCGCGGCGCTCCACGCGCATTGATCAGGACTGTAACCATGATTCATAACGATGTACTGCGCAGCGTGCGCTACATGCTCGACATCAGCGACAAGAAGGTCGTCGAGATCATCAAGCTCACCGGCTTCAAGGTCAGCCTGGACGATATCGTCAGCTACCTGAAGAAGGATGAGGAAGAAGGTTTTGTGCATTGCCCGGACGAAGTCATGGCGCACTTCCTCGATGGCCTGGTGATCTTCAAGCGCGGCAAGGACGAAAGCCGTCCCCCGCTGCCGATCGAACTGCCGGTCACCAACAACATCATTCTGAAGAAGCTGCGAGTGGCCTTCGAACTCAAGGAAGACGACATGCACGCCGTACTCAAGGCGGCCGACTTCCCGGTGTCCAAGCCGGAGCTGAGCGCGCTGTTCCGCAAGTTCGGCCACACCAACTACCGCCCGTGCGGCGATCAGCTGCTGCGCAACTTTCTCAAGGGCCTGACCCTGCGCGTACGCGGCTGAACCCCTTGCGCGGCCGCTGTACATTCTCAGCGGCCCTGATGAGCCGCTATTGCCCCAGGCAATAGTGGCTCCCCGGCAAGCGCCTGAAGACTAGGGTAGGCACACACCTATCTGCTCAGGACTTCCCATGCATCCCTATTTCTCCCTGCAAGGCCGCACCGCCCTGGTGACCGGCGGCACCCGTGGTATCGGCAAGATGATTGCCAAGGCCTTTGTCGAAGCCGGCGCCCGGGTGTATATCTGCGCCCGTGATCCCGACGCCTGCCAGCAGGTCGCCGAGGAACTGGCCGCATTCGGAGAGTGCCGGGGGCTGGCCGCCAACCTGGCCAGTGAGGAAGGCGTGCAGCAGCTTGCCGCCACTTTGGGCCAGCAACTCGACTCCCTGGACATCCTGGTGAACAACGCCGGCACGACCTGGGGCGCGCCACTGGAAAGCTACCCGGCCAAGGGTTGGGAAAAGGTCATGCAATTGAACGTGACTTCGGTGTTCAGCTGTATCCAGCAGTTGCTGCCGCTGCTGCGCCGTGCCGGCTCGGCGGCCCATCCGGCGCGCATCATCAATATCGGCTCGGTGGCCGGAATCAGCTCATTCGGCGAACAGGCCTACGCCTATGGCCCGAGCAAGGCGGCGCTGCACCAGATGTCGCGGATCCTCGCCCGGGAGCTGGTGAGCCAGCACATCAACGTCAATGTCATCGCGCCGGGACGTTTTCCCAGCAAGATGACCCAGCACATCGGTAACGATGAACAGGCCCTGGCCGAAGACGTGGCGCTGATCCCGATGAAACGCTGGGGCCGGGAAGAGGAAATGGCCGCCCTGGCCATCAGCCTGGCAAGCACTGCGGGGGCCTACATGACCGGCAACATCATTCCTCTGGATGGCGGCTTCAGTCTCTGATCGATGTTGTGCAATTCGCCGGCAAGCCGGCTCCTACAGGTGGCGCGGGTGTTGTAGGAGCTGGCTTGCCAGCGAACGGGTTATCATGCCCTCCCCTTACAGCCTCGACCCCAGAACATGACCTACAGCGTTTCCCCCATCGGCTTCGTGCGTTCCTGCTTCAAGGAGAAGTTCGCCATCCCGCGCCAACCGCAACTGGCTCCGGCCGCGCGCGGGGTGCTGGAACTGGTGGCGCCTTTCGACCAGGGCGACGCGGTGCAAGGGCTGGAGCAGGTCAGCCACGTCTGGCTGCTGTTCCTGTTTCACCAGGCCCTGGAGGACAAGCCGCGACTCAAGGTGCGCCCGCCGCGCCTGGGGGGCAACAAGTCCATGGGGGTCTTCGCCACCCGTGCGACCCACCGCCCCAATGGCATCGGCCAGTCGGTGGTCAAGCTGGACAAGGTCGAGGCCAACCGCCTGTGGATCTCCGGCATCGACCTGCTGGACGGTACGCCGATCCTCGATATCAAGCCCTACGTGCCCTACGCCGACATCATTGCCACCGCGAGCAATGAGATCGCCAGCGCCGCGCCGCAGATTATTCCGGTGCAGTGGCAGGACAATGCCCTGCAACAGGCTCAGATCCACGCTCAGCGTCTGCAGGAGCCCCTGGTGGAGCTGATCGAGCAGTGCCTGGCTCAGGATCCGCGTCCGGCCTACCAGGTGCCCACGGCCGAACGCGAGTACGGCGCCCAGTTCTGGGATCTGGACGTGCGCTGGCATTACCCAGAGCCCGGGGTGATCCGGGTGCTGGAAGTGGTCCCGGCGGGCTGAACCCCGGAAACGAAAAAGCCCGCGCTGCCTTTCCAGGCAACGCGGGCTTTTCTGTGTCCGGGAGAATCCGCCCAGTCAGCACCAATGCGCTGCCTGGACGGTCTTCGCGAGCACGCTCGCTCCTACTTTTCGACGAATGCACGCTCGATCAGGTAGTCACCCGGCTCGCGCATGCGCGGCGAAACGGTCAGGCCGAAACTGTTGAGCACTTCGCTGGTTTCATCCAGCATGCTCGGGCTGCCGCACAGCATGGCGCGGTCGTCCTGCGGGTTGATCGGCGGCAGGCCGATGTCGCGGAACAGCTTGCCGCTGCGCATCAGGTCGGTCAGGCGGCCTTCGTTCTCGAACGGCTCGCGGGTCACGGTGGGGTAGTAGATCAGCTTTTCACGCAAGGCTTCGCCGAAGAACTCGTTCTGCGGCAGGTGCTCGGTGATGAACTCGCGGTAGGCGACTTCGTTGACGTAGCGTACGCCGTGGCACAGGATCACTTTTTCGAAACGCTCGTAGGTTTCCGGATCCTGGATCACGCTCATGAACGGCGCCAGGCCGGTGCCGGTGCTGAGCAGGTACAGGTGTTTGCCGGGCTTCAAGTCATCCAGTACCAGGGTACCGGTTGGCTTCTTGCTGATGATGATCTCGTCGCCTTCCTTCAGATGCTGCAGTTGGGAAGTCAACGGACCGTCTGGAACCTTGATGCTGAAGAATTCGAGATGCTCTTCCCAGTTCGGGCTGGCAATGGAGTAGGCACGCATAAGCGGACGGCCATTAGGCTGTTGCAGGCCGATCATCACGAACTGACCGTTCTCGAAGCGCAGACCCGGATCGCGGGTGCACTTGAAGCTGAACAGAGTGTCATTCCAGTGATGAACACTGAGGACACGCTCGTGGTTCATGTTGCTCATGTACGGGGGCTCCTAGAAATTGCCTGCGCTGACCATGAGCGCAATTGCACAGCATTCTAATGGCGGCGACAATATCTGTTAACTGGATTATTAAGATAAGGGTTATCGGTTATATCGATATGCGATTTACTCTCCGTCAACTGCAAGTCTTCGTCGCCGTCGCCCAGCAAGAGAGCGTTTCTCGTGCTGCGGGGCTGCTGTCCCTGTCGCAATCGGCCGCCAGTACCTCGATCACCGAACTCGAGCGCCAATCCAGTTGCCAGCTGTTCGATCGCGCGGGCAAGCGCCTGAGCCTCAATGCCCTGGGCAAACAGCTGCTGCCACAGGCAGTGGCCCTGCTGGACCAGGCCAAGGAGATCGAAGACCTGCTCAACGGCAAGTCCGGGTTCGGCTCGCTTTCGGTGGGTGCGACCCTGACCATCGGCAACTACCTGGCCACCCTGCTGATCGGCAGTTTCATGCAGGTGCACCCGGAGAGCCAAGTGAAGCTCCATGTGCAGAACACTGCGCATATCGTGCAACAGGTGGCCCACTACGAAATTGATCTGGGTCTAATCGAGGGCGACTGCAGCCATCCGGATATCGAAGTCCAGACCTGGGTCGAAGATGAACTGGTGGTGTTCTGCGCGCCCCAGCATCCACTGGCCAAGCGCGGCCACGCCACCATGGAAGAACTGACCCATGAAGCCTGGATCCTTCGCGAACAGGGTTCCGGGACGCGCCTGACCTTTGACCAGGCCATGCGTCACCACCGCAGTGCACTGAACATCCGCCTGGAGTTGGAGCACACCGAAGCCATCAAGCGTGCGGTGGAGTCGGGTTTGGGGATTGGCTGCATTTCCCGGCTGGCCCTGCGCGATGCGTTTCGCCGCGGCAGCCTGGTGCCGGTGGAAACCCCGGGCCTGGACCTGGCCCGGCAGTTCTACTTCATCTGGCACAAGCAGAAGTACCAGACCTCGGCCATGCGCGAATTCCTGGAACTGTGTCGCGCCTTTACCGCCGGGGTGCAACGCAGCGACGAAATCGTCCTGCCAAGCATTCCCTGATTCAGATCAGGATCACTGCCCAGACGATGGTGATCATGCTCAGAGCGACAAACTGCGCCGCGCTGCCCATGTCCTTGGCGTTTTTCGACAAAGGATGACGATCCAGGGAGATGCGGTCGATGGCCGCCTCCACCGCCGAATTGAGCAGCTCGACGATCAGCGCCAGCAGGCACACGGCGATCAACAGCGCACGCTCGACCCGGCTGACATTGAGCAGGAAGCTCAGGGGAATCAGGATCACATTGAGCAGCACCAACTGACGGAATGCCGCCTCGCCAGTGAACGCCGCGCGCAAGCCATCGAACGAATAGCCGGCGGCGTTAAGGATACGTTTGAGACCGGTTTGACCTTTGAAAGGCGACATAAGCTGGGCAACTGAAGAAAAAGAAGTGGGGAAGCTAGTTCAACCAAAGTCAAAAAAGCGTGAACAAACAGCCGGTTAATGGCTGGAAATTGACTCAAGCTGTTGCAAGAGCAGCGCTGCCTGGGTCCGGGTACGCACCCCGAGCTTGCGAAAGATCGCCGTCACGTGGGCCTTGATCGTGGCTTCCGACACGCTCAGCTCGTAGGCAATCTGCTTGTTCAGCAACCCTTCGCAGACCATGGTCAGAACCCGGAACTGCTGGGGCGTCAGGCTAGCCAGGCCTTCGCTGGCGGCCTTGGCTTCGGCTGAGACACTGACCTCTTCAAACGCCTGGGGCGGCCACCAGACATCACCGTCGAGCACACTGCGCACGGCCTGCTGGATGACTTCCAGGGAACTGGACTTGGGAATGAAACCGCTGGCGCCGAACTCTCGGGAGCGCACCATGACGGAGGCTTCTTCCTGCGCCGAAACCATCACCACCGGAATTTGCGGGTACTGCCCGCGCAACAGCACCAGACCGGAAAAACCGTAGGCACCGGGCATGTTCAGGTCCAGCAGGACCAGATCCCAGTCGGATTTTTCGGTGAGTCGCACTTCCAGTTCGGCAATGCTTGCCACTTCCACCAGACGCACATCGGGGCCCAGGCCCAAGGTGACAGCTTGATGCAGTGCACTGCGAAAAAGCGGGTGATCATCGGCAATCAGGATTTCGTATGTGGCCATTTTTCAAATGATCCTGTTTTTCATGGCAGGACTGATGCATTCAGCCCTCACCAAAGCAACACGGAGGCACGCCAGAATACCGCACCCAAAGAGCACGAACGCCGCGAAAAGCCTGAGCAAAACAGTGGTTCAAACAGCGCCGGCGCCCTAATCGGCGCCAAGCATGCCCAGCCAAGCCAGGGTGGTCAAGCGTGAAGCTTTGCGGCATCTTAGCTGGCTAACTAATAAGAGAGCCATCATGCGCAGCCAAGCCTTGCGTGCCGATGTCCTGATGCTGATTACCGCGGTGATCTGGGGCTCGGCGTTTGTCGCACAAACTTCCGGTATGGATCATATCGGCCCCTTCCTTTATTCCGGCCTGCGCTTCGCCCTGGGCTCACTCTGCCTCTTGCCGCTGGTGCTGCGTAAAACACCCACGGATCGTCAGCCCGAACCCTTGCTCAATCGTGGGCTGCTACTGGGCGGCGTACTCATGGGGCTGGCCCTGGCCCTGGGCATCAATCTGCAACAGGTGGGGCTGATGTTCACCACCGTCACCAATGCAGGTTTCATCACCGGGCTCTATGTCATTGTAGTGCCGCTTCTGGGGCTGCTGATTGGCCACAAGACTGGCTTGGGTACCTGGCTCGGCGCCGTGCTGGCGGTGGTGGGCATGTTCCTGCTGAGCGTCAGCGACAGCTTCCACGTTGCCTCGGGAGACTGGCTGCAGTTGATTGGCGCCTTCGTCTGGGGTGGGCACGTGATTCTGGTGGGAGTTTTCGCCGGCCGTCATGACCCGATTCGCCTGGCGTTCCTGCAATTTGCCACCTGCGCGGTGATCAGCCTGATCCTGGCGTTGTGCCTGGAACCGCTTCGCTGGGAAGCGATTGTCGGCGCCGGGCCGGCCATTCTCTATGGCGGGGTGGTGGCCGTCGGTATCGGCTACACCTTGCAGGTGATTGCCCAAAAGGACGCAATCGCCTCTCACGCGGCAATCATTCTGTCCCTGGAAGCGGTATTTGCCGCCATTGCCGGGGCCTGGTTGCTGGATGAGTCGCTGCAGGCCCGCGGCTACTTCGGCTGCGCGCTGATGCTCAGCGGCATGCTGGTAGCCCAGCTATGGCCACAAAAGCCTCATTCCAGCACGACTACACAAAGGGCTTGAGCCGGGCATGCACATCGTCATCCGGATCGATGGCCTTCTGGAACTTCGCTGACAGGTAATGGGTGCTGAACACATCGAGGTAGGCATCCAGTACCTGGCTGACCTGCTCATCGCCGGCCAGCTCCAGGCATAACGCCGCCACTTCAGCGGTACAGAAGTGATCATCACGCTTGGAGCGACGCAGCTTGTAGCGCGAGAGCTTCTCCGGGGACAGGCTGAGAACCGGCAAGTGCTCCAGGTAAGGGCTCTTGCGGAACATCTTGCGCGCCTCGCTCCAGGTAGCGTCCAGCAGAATGAACAGCGGCCGCTTGCCCTCCTCCTGCCTGACTTCGCTGACCACCCGTTCGGGCGCGACGAACTCGCCCGGAAACACGATATAGGGCTGCCACTGCGGGTCGGCCAGCAACGCCAGCAGTTGCGGATCGACCTCAGTACGCGACCAACTGAACGCCGTCGTGTCGCCGATCACATCGGCAATCAGCCAACCGGTATTGCTCGGCTTGAGCGGTTCGACGTCGTGCATCACCAGGCACATGGCTGACCGGGCAACGACTTTCGGTCGCCAGGCACACAGGCAATGGCTGGGAATCACTCGGCAGCGGGGGCAGCGTTCAGCCCGTGAGCCGCGTGCGAAAAAGGGCTTGGCCACGCGCGCCATCCGCAGATCACGTAGACGGGAAACCGCATGACTCATCGCAGGACATGCCAGCAAGAAACAGAAATCAACACGACAAACACTCAAGAGGGTAAAAAGTCGGACAAGTTTATCAGAGCTATATGTTCAAACCTGTACCGCCCTGCGGCCTCTCCCCCTATAATTCGTCGCCACTGAACGCACAGTCGAGTGGCTGGTCGAAGCATCAGTCACTGCACCAGGAGAGTTTCATGTTGCGCTTTACCATTCCTACCGTCGCCCTTCTGCTGGCCCTGCCCCTGGGTGCCCAAGCTGCGTCCCTGCAAGAATTCGAACTGGGCAAAATGCTGGAGAAGGTCGCTGCGGAAAGCAACGTCGGCACTCCTCGGGAAATCAACGAGAACATTCTCGACCAGGGCTATACCGTTGAAGGCAAGGAACTGATCAACCACCTCAGCGTGCAGTCTGGCCATGCCGAGCAGATGCGCGCCAATCCCAAGGCGGTCTACCTGCAACTTGGGGCAAGCGTCTGCCGCAATCCCAACTACCGCAAGCTGATGGCCAAAGGCGCCATCATGCGTTACGAGTTCACTGAAAACCGCACCAATCGCCCGGTGGCGTCGGCGCGCTTTCAGGAGTCGGATTGCCCGGCGCAAAGCACGCCCAAGAAAAAGTAATCACGAACGAGCGGCGCGCCGCTGCTGATCATCGGCGCGCAGTTCGGCGACCAGGGCCTGTAGGTATCGCGATGGCCGCTCCTGTGCTGCCAATCGGCGCCGGCACTCATCCTCCAGGCTTATTTGATGGTCAGCGGCAGCGGCTTGCAGCAGCTGATACAACTGCGGATCAATCTCCAGCGTGACAATGGTCATCCTCTGCCTCCCTGCTCTGGGCCTGCATGGCCCAGAACCCGCCTGCCTCTCTCCGGCCCCTGCTCCTGCGCCAGACGCTGCACCTTAGTAAATCAGAGCCGTCATCCCTTGCCGCCCCTCCTGACCAGCGGTGCCAGCCTGGGGAAAACCGCGAACAAGCGGTTGCCAGCCAAGACTTTATGAGCACATGATCAAGCCATGTCCGAAACGGCTTGCGGACGGTTGAGGAGGCCGTCCTTGTGCGTCTTGCTGTGCAAATGTTCTCAAATAAAGGAAAGCAGGACCTCTGTGGATGACCCCAACACTGCCCAGCGATTGTCAGCTGTGATCGGGTCCGGAAATTCGCTCATTCGCTGGGCTGAGCAGGCAGCGACACAGGCAGTGTCGTGGCACATTCGAATATCTCGATCGTGCGCAAGGTTCTGTGCAGAAGGAGAAGCTGAATGCCTTACCAATCGAATGACCTGTTAAGTCGTCATTTTCAGAGCAACGGCGTCGACCTGACGAACCAGGTCGAAGCGCAACTCAACCAGATAGCCCCCAACAGCCCGAATCTTCCTCTTTACCGCGACATGGTGCTCACCGTCCTACGTATGGCCGAGGATGACCTCAATCGCTGGAATGCCAAGATAACCCTGCAGGCCCTGCGCGAACTGGAGCACGCCTTCCGTGTCCTGGAACAGTTCAAGGGCCGACGCAAAGTGACGGTCTTCGGCTCGGCACGCACCCCCAGTGAACACCCGCTATACGCCATGGCCCGAGAGCTGGGCGCGGCCCTGGCCCGCTCGGATCTGATGGTCATTACCGGGGCCGGCGGGGGCATCATGGCCGCCGCCCACGATGGTGCAGGCCTGGAGCACAGCTTGGGGTTCAACATCACCCTGCCTTTCGAGCAGCATGCCAACCCCACCGTTGGTGGTACGGAGAACCTGCTGTCGTTCCACTTTTTCTTCACCCGCAAGCTGTTCTTCGTCAAGGAGGCCGACGCACTGGTGCTTTGCCCAGGCGGCTTTGGCACCCTTGATGAAGCCCTGGAAGTACTGACCCTGATTCAGACCGGCAAAAGCCCGCTGGTACCCGTGGTACTGCTGGACATGCCGGGTGGACAGTTCTGGCAAGGCGCCCTGGACTTCATCCACAACCAACTGGAAGCCAATCGCTACATTCTGCCCAGTGACATGAAGCTGGTACGCCTGGTGCACAGCACTGAAGAAGCGGTGCAGGAAATCCAGCAGTTCTATGCCAACTTCCACTCCAGCCGCTGGCTCAAGCAGCAGTTCGTCATCCGCATGAACCACAACCTCAATGAGCAGGCGCTGGAGCAGATGCAGACAGCATTCGCCGACCTGTGCCTGAGTGGCCAGTTTCAACAGCATGCCTACAGCGGGGAGGAACACGACGAAGTGCAGTTCAGCCATCTGGCGCGGCTGTCATTCGCCTTCAATGCTCGCGACAACGGTCGCCTGCGCGAGCTGATCGACTTCATCAACCTGCCGGAAAACTGGGCCAGGCCTCAGCCCCAAACAACGCAACGGGCACGAGAAACCAGCAAAGCCAACTGACCCCAACCATAGCCCGCTGCGTTATGCAGCGGGTACGGCTTCAGTCGTCCATGCCTCGGCCACTCAACAAGCGGCTGATCATGTCCATGGAATACCCGCGATAACTCAGGAAACGCCCTTGCTTGGCACGCTCTCGAGCATCTGCAGGAAACCGCCCAGCAAACTTGCGCTGCCAGACGTCACGCAATTGTTCCTGCCAATCGATACCGCACTCGCGCAGCGCAAGATCAATATCGCTGCGCTGCAAGCCGCGCTGGCCCAGTTCCTCACGAATACGCATGGGCCCGTAACCGGATCGGGCACGGTAGGAAACGAAGCTTTCGAGATAACGGGATTCGGACAGCAGGCCTTCTTCCGTCAAACGGTCAAGGGCTGCTTCGATCATTTCAGGAGGGGCGCCGCGCTGACGCAGTTTACGCGTCAGCTCGACACGACCGTGCTCGCGTCTTGCGAGCAGGTCCATTGCGGTTCGCCGCACCGCGACGAGGGTATCGAGTACGGCGGTCATTGGATCAATCAGATATCAGCGTCGGCCATATCGTCTTCGGTCTCTTTGACCGGGTTGGCTTTGACGTCTGGCGATGCAGTCAGCAGTTTTTCACGGATCTGCTTCTCCAGCGCGTTGCCGATTTCCGGGTTGTCCTGCAGGAACTTGGCCGAGTTGGCCTTGCCCTGACCGATCTTGTTGCCCTGGTAGCTGTACCAGGCACCGGATTTCTCCAGGAAGCCGTGCAGCACGCCCAGATCGATGATTTCACCGTTGAGGTAGATGCCCTTGCCGTAAAGAATCTGGAACTCGGCCTGACGGAACGGCGGAGCCACCTTGTTCTTGACGATCTTGACCCGGGTTTCGCTGCCCACCACTTCGTCGCCTTCCTTCACCGCACCGGTACGGCGGATGTCCAGACGGACCGAAGCGTAGAACTTCAGCGCGTTACCACCGGTGGTGGTTTCCGGGCTACCGAACATCACGCCGATCTTCATGCGGATCTGGTTGATGAAGATCACCAGGCAGTTGGCGTTCTTGATGTTACCGGTGATTTTGCGCAGCGCCTGGGACATCAGGCGGGCTTGCAGGCCCACGTGCATGTCGCCCATTTCGCCTTCGATTTCAGCCTTGGGCACCAGGGCCGCCACGGAGTCGACGATGATCACGTCAACCGCGTTGGAACGCACCAGCATGTCGGTGATTTCCAGGGCCTGTTCGCCGGTGTCCGGCTGGGAAACCAACAGGTCGTCAACATTCACACCCAGCTTGCCGGCGTATTCCGGATCCAGTGCGTGCTCGGCATCGACGAACGCACAAGTTGCACCGGCTTTCTGCGCCTGGGCAATAACCGACAGAGTCAGGGTAGTTTTACCGGACGACTCAGGGCCGTAGATTTCAACGATACGGCCTTTTGGCAGACCGCCAATGCCCAGAGCAATGTCCAGACCCAGAGAGCCGGTGGAAATGGCCGGGATCGCCTGACGGTCGTGATCGCCCATACGCATTACGGCACCCTTGCCGAATTGACGTTCGATCTGACCCAGGGCCGCAGCCAAGGCTTTCTTCTTGTTGTCGTCCATTAAAGTCCTCACGTAATCAATAAGGCCTGACGGCCAACACCTGTATAAGTAGCCAGTATTATTCCACAGCGCTCGAGGATCGCCTACCCCTGATTTGCGATTTCTGCCGCAGCATGTTGCAGCAACCCCTCTAGCGCGGCCTTCACCGTTTGTCGGCGGACCTCATCGCGATTTCCCGGAAAGTGCCGGCACTCGGTGGTCAGCGTCTCTCCCGCCCCCCAGGCCAGCCACACAGTGCCCACAGGCTTCTGCGCAGAACCGCCATCCGGCCCGGCGATACCGCTGACCGCCACGGCAAAATGCGCATGACTCCTGGCCTGTGCCCCCCGGACCATGGCCTCGACCACTTCACGACTGACAGCGCCGACCGAATTGAACAAATCGGCCGGTACATTCAATTGCAGGGTCTTCTGGCGATTGGAATAGGTGACATAACCGGCCTCGAACCAGGCCGAACTGCCAGGGATCCGCGTGATCGCCTCGGCGATGCCTCCCCCGGTGCAGGACTCCGCGGTGGTGACGTGGGCATTCAGAACCTGCAAACGCCTGCCGAGTTCAGCGGCAAGCTGGGTGATTTCTTTCACAATCCTCTCCTGATGGGGCTGGCGTGTGCTTACCGTACACCAGGCGAGGTGGCTTGCAAGTGACAGGCTGTCAGATCGGAATCAGAGTTGAGTACTCTTGGACCGGTCTATCTCCCTTGCGCAGCTTCGACAATCACGCGCGGCCTCCAGAACCACTGATAGAGGCACGTCACTTGGTGATCAGCATGTCGATGGTGCTGGTATCGCAAGAGTAATTGGCCTTCTTGTCCAGGACAAAATAGATGGACGACAACTTGCTGACAGGCACCTTGCTTACCGAAAAAACAGCTCCCGTACCTCTGGCCAAGCTACCCGACTGAAGAACCGAGTCATCCAAATTCAGGGACCAGGCAACCCCATCGCCACAGCTGTCGTGAATGCTGTTGACACGCCCGAGAACATTTACCTCACCAACGACCGGGCTGCTCCAGCGGATAACCGTCTGGCTATTTTTCCCGGGGTGAAACGCCACATTGCCCGGAGCGATAACAAAACTGCCGTTTCCAGTGAATGTATAAGTCTTGAAGTGGACCGATACGTGAGCCCCTGATACCGGATCCTGCCAACAGGTCACAGGTTGAGCAGTGCAGTCGTCCGCCTTGAAGAAAGGTAGCAACGTATAGTTTTCAGGCTTATTCACCCCTGATGTGTTCTGCATGAATGTCCAGGGCGAGTTCGCCACGACGCTCTCCTTGGCCAGCATTACATCCCTTGCCAGGTTCCACGACATGGCCGTCTCTGCACTCACATTGAGGGAAATCCCGATCAGTGCAAACAAGCTCATCAGCAAGATGTTTTTAGTATTCTGCATAACTTCTCCAGTAGTTCTCATTCCGAGCGAACATGCTCATTTTTCAAACAAAGCCGTGCGCATTCGGCAATCCTGAAACGGCCAAATAATGCGAACTTCATATAAGTCCCCAAGTACCCGAGGCCATAAGCCAATGTCCTGCATCGCTGATGCGATAGCACTTTTACTGGCTGTCACTGGCCGTCACCTTGTCACTCCTCCCTTCCACCTGGATGCAACCCAACCCGGCCGGCTCCAGTGGAGCCGGAGAGTTGATCGACAACCTGCTCTCAGGGCTGCAGCAACATCTCCGTAGTGCTGCGCAGCACAGCCTGGGATTCGCGCACCCACCGCTGCAACGCCTTCAATTGCTCGGCATTGGCGTGGCATTCGCTGTAGTTGTCGACGACGCTGGCGGCGACGGTAGAGAGTGCAAGGCCCGAGGCGGCGCCATCAGTGACGCTGGGGCCTCCGGCCACGGGCAGGTTGGCGGCGCCGGCGTCGTGCACCCGGACAAAACCAGCAGGCACAACGCAGGCTCTATCAGCCGCTTTCGAGACATAGACAGGAACCTCCTTGGTGATGGTGGCGCCCGTCTGATAGACCTTGACGATACGGTCGACGTACTCGACCACCACCTTTTCCCTGATCGTGCCCAGGGCCCGGCCTTGTTCAAAGGATTGTTTGAGACGAGCCTCATCGAGGCGTTGGTTGTTACTGCGCTCACTGCCGGCACCGCTGACGTAGCCGAGTGCATAAAGCAACCCGGCCGCCACAGCGATGGCCAGCCAGCCACGGATATTCATCAAGCCCTCCTGAGGCGGGCAGGAAATGAATCACCCAGCCTGCCAAAAAAACCTGTAGCCGCTGCCGCAGGCTGCGAAAAGGTCCGCAGGACCTTCAGACGGCAGCCCTCACACCACCGGCAAACACAGCACCGCCCGCGCCCTGGCCCAGAGTTGCAGGCGCTCCTGCAAGCCATTCAGGCCACCATTGATCCGCCGGGTAATGCTGTTGAACTCATCGCGGTCAGCCAGCGCATTGAGCCCACCGCGCTCCCAGAACCAGGCCGCCGACTCGGCGGCCCATTGCGGCTGCTCCAGCAGCTGCGGCAACTCCAGCAGACGCTCATCGCCAAACAGCCCGAGGCTGCACTGGCGATAGTTGCTGCGCCCGGTGATCTGGATCAGCCCACGCCCGCGATACCGCTGACCGTCGCCGTCGGCCTCTGGGGTGTTGCCCAGGCGTGCGGCGAGAGAGCCCGTGTCGTACTTGCTCAGGTATTGATCACTGCCCAATTCGCGTACGTATTGCAGCTGCCCGGATTCGTGTCCGATCTGAGCAAGAAAAGCCGCCTGGCGCTTCGGCGTATCGATCTGCCGCTTGGCCATGGCGGTGTTGAGTGGAGAAACAAAAACGCCCGCTTGGCGGCGGGCGTTAGGCATGATTTGCAGCAGTTGTTCTTCGGTTATTGGCATGGTCAGTGTTTGCAGGTCGGATAAGAAAACGCCCCGGCGGTACGGGGCGTTTATTCAGTTTGTTCAGTAACCCAGGATGGCGCGACAGGGCGGTACTGAGAGTCGGGGAAGTGCGGCGATTGCGGCCAGTCACGCAAGGCCTGCATGTACACAAGCAGTTGCTTGAACTGTGCACTGGCAAGCGTTGTAGGTACTTCGATCTCCAACTGATCGCGGTGCCGCTCACGCAACCACCTCACCGAATCCAGTGCTGAATCACGCCAGACACGCTCTCCTACCGATACAGGTGACGGCGCCGTCGCACTTTCTATGTGGAGCCGAACTTCCTCTTCGGACATCGGGATCAACTGGCTGGATATGAAATGCGCGGGGGCATCGTCATCGTAAGCATGGACACGGTTTGTCTCGGGATTATGAAAATACTTCATGCACGTAACTCCGACCAAACTGGATTGACTGGACTACCAAAAGTTACTGAGTAAGTTGCTCCGACCGGCACCACGAACGATGCGTGATAGGCAGAAGTTGCCACGGCCACACCACCGCAAGTTGCAGTAACCGCACCGGTCGTAATAGATGCCTGAACTTGAATCGGGCGCCCCGTAGTATTGGTGTAGACAGTGCCTGAAACGCGACTGGCCGTAACATTCTGCCAGGCCTGTCCATCACCCAAGCCCCGAGGTCGGGTCTCTAACGCTGAAACGTTCGCAGCCAGACCGGAAATGTCGATATTCCCCTGGTTGATGGGAGCGTTCCAGGCCTTAATGCACCACATAACCGCCAGGTTGCGAGGGCGGGTTTCAATTCCGCCTGTTGGATTGGTTTTTAGATTTTCGTCGTCGGTGACTCCATTTCCAGTATCACCATAAACCCAAGAATCAAACACATTTCCAGCACTCGAGCTGTCCTTCACTGAGTGTGTATGACTCTTGAACTCATCGGCCTGCCAGCTGCCTACCGCCCGCCCAGCATCCACCCCCCGCCCATGATCCCAACCCCGCAAAAACTCGCCTCGCGACTCAGGCAAGCGGAAGTTACCCGCCCCCTCACCCCCGGTATTGAACATAGTCCCCAGATAAGCCGCCAGATCCGGATAGGTCGCAGCACTCTGCACACTGCCATCCACCTCCAGGAATCCGGCCGGCACCGTGCCCTTGGGAAACGGCACCATCGCCCCCACCGGCAAGGCCGACATGTTCTTCAACAGCGCCTCGATCTCCGCCTTGGTATAGGTCACCGACTTGGTATAGGCATCGGTGATCCCGTAATCGGCCAGGGTGGTGCGGATCTTCTCCGGTGGGATCGAATCACGCACGATCGCCTTGATCGCCGCCAGCAACTGGTCATGCTCGGCCTCGGCCGGCTCTTCCCCTCCTGCACGAATCACGTTGAGCAATTCGTCGGTCACTGCATTACCCCAATCGGAAGAAATCATTGAGCCGACTTGGCCCGTGACGGGGTTCTCATCGACAAACTTTCCGTTCAACAGCCCTACGCTGGGAACACTTTTCGGATAGTCCACGTATTCCTGTCCTCTCTAGTCATAGTTGATGTACACCTGTGTATGCGCCGGTGTACTGCGATGGATTAGGCACTCCAGGGCGCTGCCCGGGTTCATGCCAAAACGTTCGCCCCAATAGCTGGCGCCGAAGCGCCGGCCCAGTTGCAGGCGGCCGCCGGTATTGAGGGTCCACATGAAGTTCGCCCGCCAGGTGCCGAAATGCGCGTGACCAAAGCGTGAGCGGCCCATGCGCGGGGTACTCAGCTCAGTGACGCTGGCATTGGGATAGCCCTGGCTGCGGGCGATTTCGACGAAGTAGGCGGCGCGCTGGCTGCCCACCGCCAACAGACGACGGCGCACGGCCAGGCGCCGGTCTTCGAACAGCGGCGTCAGGCCCAGGCAGGGGTCGGGCAGGTCCATGACCTTTTCCCAATCCGTCACCAGTTCGCTGACGCTGGCCGGGTCCATTTCGTTTTGCAGGTCCACGGCCCGGGCGTCGATGCGCGCCAGCTCCTGGGAGATGCCCTGCAACACCCGTTCAAGCTCCGGCACCCGTTCCGGGTCCCAGGCCGGGCCGCTGGGCAGCAGGCTGCGCAGCTGGCCCTGGTACTGGGCGGCGCTTCTTATTGCAGCCATTGGCAACCTCCAAATACCAGCAGTTGGTTGCTGCTTGCCGGCACATCGGCCAGCGGCGCCAGCAGGCGGTGATCCTGTTCACCGGTGGCGCTGCTGATGGCCTCGCGGATGTGGCTCAAGAGCAGGGTTTCTCCCAGGCCGGCCTCGCGGCTGTGCAGATCACGCAGTTGGTCCTCGACCGCGGCCCGCACCGCACTGGTGTCGGGGGTCAGGCGCACCTGGTAGATCACCGGCTGTATCACTGGCGCCAGCACATGCACCTCGGCGGTTACCGGGCGCAAGGGCTCGATATAGGCCAGAACCCGCGCCAGCTGCTCGGCATTGGGAATCGGCTGCAGGTCGTCGTCACGCATGACGAACAAGCCCACGGTGCCCGGCCCCAGGTAATTGCGCCGGCACCATGCACGGGTGATGCCCGGGCACTCCATGGCCCAGGTTTCGTAGTCGTCCGCCGAGCCGCCATGGGGAATGATCCGATAGGAACGGATCACCCGCGAGCGCAGGGATTCGAGGCTTTCCCGGGCCACGCCACCGCTCAGGCCCGGGGCCAGGACGGTGAACGAGTTGCTGATGCCCTGCACCGGCTGCACCGCGGTCAGCTCCAGGCCGGCATCGGCATTGCCCAGGGTACCGCCGTCGACGGCCTGGATCGTGGTGCTGTTGAGGCCTGCGCTGGTGGTTCGCGCGGCGGTCACTGTGTAGCTGCGACCGTCGCTGCTTTGCAACAGGGTGCCGAGATCCAGCACGGCACCGGCTGCCGCGTTGAAACTGACGCTGCCACTGGCCGCCTGGGCAGCCTTGCGCGGCTGGTTCAGGCGCAGCGCGGCGATGCGCTCCAGGGTCGACTCATCGGCCTTGTCCGGAAGGATCTGCTCGGCGATCCAATCCAGGTAGCCATACAGGCCAAAGGCGGCACCGCTCAGGGTGCGGGCCAGCACTTGGGCATCGGACTGGCGCAGCGAATCGCTGGCCAGGTCGCTTTGGGTGCGCTGAATCAGCACCGGCAGCGAAGGGGTTTCAAACGGCATAGGTCACCTGCCAACTGTGAATGAGGTTGATGTCCAGGCGCTCGCCGTCGGCCAGGATCAGCACCGTGCGCAGGTTCAGGCGCTGGGCATCGAGGCGCTCGGTCATGATCTCCACGGCGTTGCAGTGGCCATCGTCGATCAGCCACTGCAGGGCCTCGCGGGCATAGAACTCGGCATCGAGCTGGGTCTGCCGGCTCAGCTTGACCCGGCGCAACAGCCACAGCCGCGAGCCGATACGGTCGTCGGCCACGCTGGGAAAACTGTCGCCCCACCAGCCGTAGCGCTGGTCGTCATCCAGGGCGTCGTCATCGGCGGCGCGGCGCCAGGTGAACAGGCTGATTTCCACGGCCCGGGTCAGGGCGTTCTTCAGGTCATAAGTGGCGAACATGCTTAACCTCCCACCGGCACGCCGGTCTGCCCCGGGCCGGGTTGCACGCCGCTGTGGACGTGGTTGATCTGGCTGATGCCGGCGGCGACCTGATCGCCCTGGGAGACGATCTTGCCGCTCATGCTCAGGGTCGGGCTGTCGATGATGACGCCGCTGCTGGCGCGGATATTCAAGGTGGCGGTGTCGATGTCGATGACCCGCCCGCGCTTGAAGTGAATCTTGTCGCCCTCGTCGGTGTAGATCGCCACTTCACCGGCGGCCAAGGCCTTGAGGCGATAGCGCCGGTCGGCCACCACCAGCACCACTCCATGGGAGCGATCGCCGCCGAGGAAGGTGGCGATGCCCTCGGCGCCGGCCAGGGGGTTGCTGGTAAAACCGTAAGGCTCGAAATGCTCCATGTCGTCGTTGACCTCGCCGGCGGTGAGGCGCATTTGCAGCGATTGCAATTTGTTGGCCGAATGGGCGAGCACCACGGTGCCCCGCGCCAACAGGCGTGTCAGTAGGCTCATGCTGGGTTCCTTGGGGGGAGAAGAGCCGGCTTGCCGGCGAACAGGGATTGCGCGGTTTCGTGCCGGGTGCCTTCGCCGGCCAGCCGGCTCCTGCGGTTGGGCGCAGGTTTCAGTTTTTTGCGGGTGTCGGGTTGGCATCGAAGGTCTGCGGCGGCGCCACCTGCAAGGTGGTGATGGAGCCCTGGTCGGACAGCGACCAGGTGACCTTGGAGATCAGCATGTCCTGGTCGAAACCCAGCACCGGGTCGATGACCCGCACCAACGTGTTGTGTCGCCACAAATCACCATTGCTCTGGCGCCAGCCCTGCACCTGATAGGTGGTGGTCAGCGCCTTGCCGGTGCGGGTGCCGCACTCCCAGTCAGCCCGCTGCTGAGCCAGTTCCGCACTCAGTTGCGCCGCCTCGTTGATCACCGTCACCCGTTTGCGCGAAGCCCGGGCATCGCTGGCCTGGCCGGACACCTCGCAGACCGCAACACCGCTGCTCTGGTCGCTGCCCTTGTGCTGGCCGATCACCCGGTACTCGGAAAACACCGCGGAAAAATCCATCGCTGCATTGGCCGAAAGAATGTTCTTGCCCAGCTCCAGGGCATCGCTGGCGCGCCCGCCGCTGCCCGGTGCCGCCAGCAGCAGGTAGCCGTCGGCGTCATCGGTGGAGAACACCCGGTACAAGGTCAACAAGCGGTCGATGGAGGCAAACACCGTCTCCCCCGGCACAATGCTGTGGGTGTGCAACTTGCTGGTGGGTGCAATCTCGCTGCGCACCCCCACCCCGTAAGAGCCGGCCAGGGCGCGAACGATGCTCAGCACATCCTGCTGGCGCCACTGGCTCGGCCGGTTGATGGCCGCGCAATCCACCAGATCCTGGGTCAGGGAGCTGCCCTGGATGCTCAGGCTGATCTGCCTGCCGTCATAACTGACCGGCGCCTTGTAGACATGCCCGGTGAGCACCAGGTCGCAGCCGATGCGCACCTGGCAGCGAGCGCCCGGGCGGATCCGCACCTGCCCATCCTGCCCCGGCCATTGCCAGGTGATGTTGAGGCTGAAGGTGCGGAACTGGCGCTCCAGGTCTGCCGTGATCTCCACGCTTTTCCAGCCGCTGTAGTCGAGCCCGTCCACCGTCAGGGTGACGATATTTGCCAGTTCGTCCATGGGTCACTCCCGCGCAATCTGCAGATCGGCCGGCGGCAGGAAGCCCGGATGGGCCACCCGGTTGCGCTGTACCACTTCACCGACCCGCGTCGCATCGGCAAACCGCTCATAAGCCAGGACCAGCGCCGGCATGCTGCTTTTGGGGCTGAGACTGACCAGCCGTACCCCGGACGAAGCCACTGCATTGAGATGGCCCTGCAGTTGCTGGCGCAGGGTGTTGAGCGCCTGGTAATGCATCGGGTCGGCCTTGAGCGCGGCTTGCCAGATCACTTCGTTGAGCTGGTCACGCAGGGCCAGTACATCGTCGGCCACCGGCACCTCCAGGCGCTGCACCGGCTGGCTGGCCTGCTGCGCCAGGGGCGGCGTGCTCTTGAGCTTGACCACCGGGGTGGCCACCGGCAAGGCCGACACCAACCGGGCGATCTGCACCAGCAACGCATCCTGGACCAGGTTCGCTACCGCCTCGACCGCCGCGGTGGTGTCCTTGCCGGTGGTCAGCTTGGGCGCATCAATGCGCCTGGCCGCCTCCACCTGCTGGGAAATATCGGCGAGCATCTGCCGATAGCCGGTGCGGGCAAAATCCTTGAGCCCGCGTACATCCTCCAGCAACCCCTTGAACTCCGTGCTCAGCTCCTTGGGTATTTCCTTGACCGCCTTGACCAGGGTGTTGAGGTCGCCATACAACTCGATCAGCGGCTTGAACTCGTGTTCGATGACCGCGTACACCTCAGTCAATCCCTTGCGCAGCGAATCCACGCCGATCCGCGCCTGCTTGATCAGGTTGGTGGCGAACTCGAACCGCAGCACCGCCGAGCCCAGCAAGGTATCGCTGGCCACCAGCACCTGCTGCTGGGTGTTGACCACCGCCGAAGGAAAGCGCAGCGGCTGGTCCGGGTAGAACTTCAGGCTGAAGGTCACCAGGCCACCATCCTGGCGGCTCTGGGTCATCTCGCACTCGCCGACCTTGACCTGCATCCGTCCAAGCCACGGATGCACCAGCTCGCCGCTGCCCTCCTCCAGGGCCTTGAGCAGCCTGTCGCGCTGCTCCAGGCAATCGGCGCCGACGATGAAGGCCGTCAGGTCATGGACTTTCGCCTGCTGGCCAAGGCCCTCGAAAAACGGCTGGTCGCGCTGCGGGTACTCATGCAACTGGCCTTTTTGCCCCACCGGGGTTTTCGCCTGGTCAACCCAGAAGGGCACGCCGCGAAAGGATGCGGGCAACAAACGATCACGCCAGTTATCCGCCATGGGAACCTCCTAGGGAAAGTGAGCGATAGCCCAGGGTCGAAGCGATGTTCAAACCCGGTTGATTGGTCGTGGCCTGTTCGGCGCGCAGGCCAGCCGGGGCGTTTTCGAAGCGCAGGGTCAAACCGCCTTCGAGTTGAGTGCGGTTGTTCGCGGCGTTCTGCTGGATCAGCGCACTGGAATTCTGGGTCAGCGAGCTGCCCTGGGTTGCGGCAAAGGGTGATGCCAGCCCGCCTTTACCCTCGGCGTTGATCTGCTTTTGCGCTTCGGTAAAGCCTTCGACCTTGGCGGTGACCGTGGCAATCAGCCCTCCGAAACCGCCCTCGAACAGCTCCTTGAATGGCACCATCAACTCTTGAAGCTTGCTCCACAGCCCGGAAAACCAATCGGCGATGGGGGCCCAATTGGTCATGATCAGCTCCATCGGCGACCAGTCGAACAGGGCCTCGATGGCCTTTCTGATCGAGTCGATACCCGGTTGCAGCTCGGCCCAGATCGAACCGAAGAAGTCCGTGACCGCGCCCCAGTTGTTGTAGAGGATCACTAGCGGGGAAAAGTCGAACAGGGTGTGCAGGACTTTCTTGACCCCGTCGATGCCCGGTTGCAGCCCCGCCCAGATCGACGCGAAGAAGCCGGTGACTGCCCCCCAGCTCCTGGTGATCATGTCCATCGGCCCCCAGTCGAACAGGCCTTTTAGAAAGGCCATCGCCGGTACCGTCAAGGCCTTGAGGGATTCCCAGATAGAGGCGAATAGCCCCGTCAGCCCTGCCCAGTTATTGATGATCAGTCCCAGAGGCGACCAGGAGAACACCTCCTTGAGGAAGCCGACGATCGAAGCCGTCATCGCCTGGATACTGTCCCAGAGCCCGGCAAAGAACGCCGTGATCGCCCCCCAGTTGCCAATTAGCATGCCCAGGGGCGTCCAGCCGAACAGAGTACTGAGCACCTCCATCGCCTGCGCCGCGAAGCTCTTCACACCTTCCCAGAGGCTGACGAAAAAGGCCGAGATCGGCGTCCAGTTGGCAATGATCACCCCGGCGGCCAGTGCAATGCCCATGGAAATCAGCATCACCGGGCTGGCCTTGGTCACGGTGCCCATCAGATCGAGCACCTGGGTCGCCCCGGTCACGGCGGTTTGCATCGCCGAGAAGGCAATGGCGCCCATCGCCAGCCCCTCAACCAGCTTGGGGTTGTCGTCGAGCAGCGTCCCCACACTGTTGAGCATGGGCTCCAGACCGACCACCAGCGCCCCCACTGCCGGCGCCAGTGCAGCATCAATGGCCGAGGACACCTTGGCCATCGACTGACTGAATACATTCATGCCTTTGGCCGCATCAGCCGGCGCGCTGGAGTCGCCGACTTCGGCCAGCTTGCCCTTGAACGCATCGCAGGCCTTGATCCCGTCCAGAAACGGGGTGATCAGGCTGCCGCCCTTGAACAGCCCGCTGATATCCAGCTTGCCCAGCCCGGTCTGCTCAAGGTTTTTCTTGAACAAGTCGACCTTGCCTTGAAGGGCGACGAGTTTGGGTGACAGTTGGTCTATGCCGGTCAACAGCACCGACTTCTTCTCTACGGTTTGTGTGTCTGCCATCACTGCACCTGCTGCATCGCATTGATCCGTTGCGCGTGCTCCAGGGATTCGCGGAGCACATCCAGTGGCCTGGCCATCATCTGTTCGGGGTCAACCTTCCAGAACCAGGCCAGGTCATAGGCGACAGCGATCAGGTCGGCGATGGCTGCGATGCCGCACTCATGAAAAAACTCGCCACCGCCCAGCTCAGGGCGTTGAGGTCCACCAGGTCGAGCTGGTTCACCGAGGACGGTGGAATGCCGGCGCAGACCGCGATGTATTTGGCCGCGACGTCCATGTCGAGGCTGACCTCTTCGCTCTTGTCGATCTTGTACGGCAGCGCCTTGATCGCCCGTACTTCCTGCACCGTCGGGCGGCGCAGGCTGAGTTCGGCCAGGGGCTCGCCGTGGGCCTCGATGGGCACCTGCAGCTTCACCGTGTTGCTCATTGCCAGGTCCCCTTCTGCCCTTCGAAGTTCAGCTCGATGCTGGCGTCGTCGCCCTTGGCAATAGGCTCGTCCACCAGGTAGGCACCGGCCAGTACGTAGACCTTGCCGTTGGCGAACTCGCAGGTGACGGTCATGTCGACGCCTTCGATCAGTTGCTTGAGCGGAAAGTCCGGGGTGTGCAGCGCGGTGACTTTGAACGACGGTGTGAGGTCGGTTTCCTTGTAGAAGCCCGGAACCACGGTTTCTCGCTTGACGGCCATCAGTGGTGCTTCGCAGCCGCCGCTGATGGTCAGTTGAGCGCCGTCCACTTTGACGTAGCAGGTGCCCGCGATCAGTTGACCCATGTTGTTTCTCCCAAAAAATAAGCCCGCTCAAGGCGGGCTGAAAAAGCGCAGCGATGCAGGTCCGGCTCAGGCCGCCGCGTCGTACTGCAGGCGGAATTGGTTGAGCAGCGCGAACACCCGCAGGCCGTTGATGTAGTCCGGCGGGAACAGCACGTTGACCCGGCTCGGGTCCTGCACATCGCGTTCGACGATCAGGTGCTCGGCGAACAGCTCGGCGTTCTCCACATGGCCCTCCAGCTCCAGCTTGGCGTACTGGGCAATCAGCTCACCGCGAATGGTGCTCGGGGTGACGATCGGCTGGCCGGCGCCGAAACGAGTGCCGTCGGCAGCCAGCTTGTGGCGCCCGTATTTGCTGGTGATCACGCTTTGCAGGCGGCGCACGATGAACGCCGACTGGTGCATGGTTTCGCTGTCCAGGTAGGAGTTGTCGGCCTGGCCGTAGGCGTTCTTCTGGTAGGTGGTGATCGCCCGCTGAATGCGCATGTAGCCGCCTTCGTAGTAGGCGGTGGCGATGCCGTAGCTCAGCAGCGACTGGCGCTCGGTGAGGGTGAAGCGCTCGCTGGCCGGCGCCGGGTCGACGCCCGGCAGGCTGCCGCTCTGGGTCGGGCGGCTGGCATCGGCGGAGATGAACACCGAAGTCCGCGCCGCCAGGGCGGCGGCCTGGACCCACACCGGTTGCGGCACGCCGGTTTCCAGGGCCTGGATGGTGATGTGCTGGTCGTTGCGTGCCTGGCCGGCCGCCACCAGGGTACCGACGGTGCCGCGCTTGGCGCTGTAGACGTGACCGAACAACTGCTTGGTCCAGGACCAGCGACCGGTGCTGTCATCCATGACGGCTTGCCAGGTGTTGAGGCTGGCCGTATCGGTCCAGGGCATGCAGATGAACTCGAAAGGCTCGTCGCCCAGGGCCGCCAGCGCAGCCACCTGATCCGGCACACCGGTGCCACCGGCCATCTTGCCCAGCACCAGGGTCAGGCCCGCCGGGGTCTGTTCGCCATTGCTCTTGCCCAGACGGTTGAGTTGCAGACTGATGTCGTTGCCGCTGTCGCCGGTCCACTTGGCGCTCAGGGTCACAGTGCCGTCGACGGCTGCCGCGGTCACCGGCAGATCCACCGCCGCATTGACCTTCAACGCCAGGGCGCTGGCCGCCTGAGCGGCAGTGGCGCCGCTGACGATGGATGCCTGCACCCGCACGCCACCGACGTAAAGATTGAGCAGGCCGCTTTCGCTGGCGGCACCGGTGATCTTCACCTCAGCCTTGGCCACACTGCCTTCAGTGCTGTGCAGCGGCAGGCACCAGATCTCGCCCACCGGGTCGGTCTTGCGCCAGGTTTCGTACATCGAAGCGAGCATCGAGCCCTGGCCGCCAATGCTCCTGGCCAGGGCCACGCTGGACACCAGCACCAGTTTGCCGAGATCGTCGCCAGCCTGGTTGTCGTTGACCTGGGCGACGATCAGACGACGCATGGCCGAGGACGCGCTATTGGCCGCCGAATTGTCCATCTCGGCGTAGAACAGCGGCACACGGATGTCCGCCGGGATATTGCTGAAACCGATCGCCATTATTTGGCTCCTTGAGATTTCGCCGCTTTCACGGCTTTGCTAGTGATATCGCCATCGGCCAGACGCCGGCGCCACCAGGCGCTGTCCGACACTTCACGGCCGGAAGCGGGCAGCAGATCGCCCGCTTCCGGGTCCGGTACGGCGCGGCCGGCGACCGGCAGCACGGTGATGCGTTTGCTCATTGCTTCAGCTCTCCTGAAAAAGTCAGCTCCAGGCGCCCGTCGGGCCCTGGGCGTTGCAGATTGGGGTCCGCCGGATCGATGGCATCGACCCGCACCGTGACCCCGGTCAAGGACGGCAAGCCGTCGAGTTCACGCTCATGCCAGGTTTCCGCCGGCTGGCTGGGCAGGTTGCGACCGAGTTGGAACTCGGCGAAAAAGCGCAGGCGGTAGAGCAAGCCAGAGGCGTCGAGCGACACCAGCTCGCCGCCGTCGTACTGGATCGGGTTGTACTCGGCGCCGGGCTTGAAGCCGACCAGGGCGCGCCAGACTTCGGCGCGCAGGTCGTGCAGCGGATTCAGCGCTTTTGCAGGCTCGGCGGCGCCAAGCGCCAGGACCACGTCGAAGCGGTCGCGGATAGTCTGGCGAATGATGTTCTGCCCGGCGCTGGCACTGGCCAGATCGTTGCTGGGCGCCAAATAGGCGGCTGGCATTGGCGCACCAACGCCTGAAGCAGAATCGGCATGGGTGCCGACAATGATGCGCCCGGTAAAGCTCGGGCACTGTGCTTGTAGCTGATCGAGAACAGCCGAGAGTTTCATGACAAGGCTCCTGGAACGGGATGAGGCTGCGGTGAGGCTTGTTTCTGCCGGGCATGAAAAAACCCGTCGAGACGGGTTTCGCAAAAGCGCCCTGGAATCACTGCCCCAGGCGTACTGCAGAATCTGTGGCAGCCAGCTCCAGAGCCCATCCGGCCAGTCACTCCCGCCCGGTCGGCAAGAGCTCATTGCTGGCCTTGAGCCCTGACTGCAGCGCGGCCCAGAACTCGGCATTTTCATAGCCCATGGCCCAGACGCTGGTGCCGGCCAGGCCCAGCTTGGCGACCAGGGCGGTCTTGGTCTTGATGCTGGCGGCATCGTCGTACCAGAGCACGGGTTGCGCTCGTTCCGGGGTCCATTCCACGCCATCGGCGAAGCTCTTGACCGGGCCCCAGGTGGCATAAGGCGTCGCAGAAGCGGCATCCCGATGAGTGGCTGCCCGGTGCTCGGCAATGATTTCCTGATAGGCCGACCAGTGCACCCGGTTGCCGATGCTGTAGTCCTGGCCGTAAGCGGGCAGCCCCGCCAGGACCTTGCTCGCCGGGACTCGGGAAACGGCGTAACTGAGCAGCGCCTGCTGCCAGTCGAAGCCCGATTCGGGGCCGGGCCAGGCTTCATTGTGAAAGCCGCCGCTGCTCCAGCCCGGCCCGACCTGGTCGTAGGTCATCACCTGGAAGTAGTCCACCGCCGCGCCCAGGGCCTTGTAGTCGTAGCCTTGCAGGTACTCAGGCTCGGTGTCGCTGAGCTTGGGCGGGATGCTGATGATCAGCTTCTTGTTGCCGGCATGCAGGGCGTTGCCCAGGGTTTTGACGTAGGCGCAAAACGCGGCGCGATTCCTGGGTTCGACCTTCTCGAAGTCCAGGTTGATGCCAGCAAATCCGCCCTCTTTGGCCAGCTTGACCAACTGCTTGACGGTGCCGGCGCTCAACGCCCGGTCGTTGAGGATGGAGTGGGAAATAGCCGGGTCGAAGGCGCCGATGTCTTCGTTGTAGTCGGAAACAGTCGGGTACAGCGGCAGGGATTGGCTCTTGGCAAAGCGGATGATGTTCTGCGTGGTTTCGTTCATGCCGTCCTGATGCAGCTTGCCGGTGACGGTCAGGCCGTAGGTGCTGCCCAGGCCGACGGCGGACAGGTTGCGGTGGAACGCCTGCAGATTGCTGTAGGACGCTTCGACCTGGCCGTCGGTATAGGCCAGGACAAAGGGTGCCGCATGGGCGGCAGCGGCCAGCAGCAAGCTGCAGCCGACGATCAAGGTCCGGAGAAAATGCCGGATCGCCAGGGTGATGCCTGGTTTCATGAATACTCCTGTGGGCGGGTTGCCTCGTCAGTGGGAAATGTGATCAAGGCTCAAAGCTGCTCGACCCTGAGGGGTTTGCGGGCCTGGGGCGGCTTGCCCTTGGCCTTGGCCTTGCCTTGCTTGCCGCCGTTGCACTGGACCGTGGTCGTCCATCCGGCCTGGGTGAACAACTGCTCGACCGAGTCCACCAGATAGTCACCGTCGAGCCCGGCCTTGAAGCCCTGGGCATTGATCATTCGCTCGGCGAACAGATCGGTGCGCCCCGCAAGGTCCAGGCGCAGGCTGGCGGTGCTGCGGTTGAAGGCCGCCAGGCGCGCCTTGGCGGCCTGCTCGGCGGCAGACTGGTTCGGGTAGAGGTGGCGGTCGGTGTGCACGGCGGGCGAATCATCCGGCGAGCCATCGTTCCCCAGGTCGATGACCCGCAGCTTTCCGCTCCTGGGGTCCTGGTGCCGGGTCTGCACTGCCTTGTGGGTGCTGCCGTCACTCAGGCGGAACTGGTAGCGGCTGACATCGCCACGCCCGAGGGTGACAACCCCCAGGGCCTTGCCGCTGGCGCTCTGTCCGGCCTGGCGGGGCAACACCAGCAGCTTGCCTTCGGCCACCTTGGCGGTGCAGTCATATTGCCGGGCCAGGCGGGTGATGAAGTTGAAATCCGACTCGTTGAGCTGATCGATGCGCGGCACCTTGATGGCGAGCGGGCAGACCGGCTGCCATCCATTGCGCGCCGCCAGGTCACGGACGATGAGCTGCAGCGCAACGTTCTCCCAACTGCCGCTGCGGGTGGTCTTGCCACTGCCGCGCATGTCGCTGGCCTTGCCACGGATCTCGAGCGTATCGGGCGGCCCGTTCACCACCACTTCGTCCACGGTGTAGCGCCCCAGGCGAGTCAGCTCCTGGCCGGCGTAACCGAGGAACACTTCAATGCTCGCGCCGCGCCGGGGCAGCGCCACGGCGCCGTCGCGGTCATCGATGCGCAGCTCGAATTCATCCGACTCCAGGCCGGGCTTGTCCGTGGTGCGCAGGCTCAGCAAGCGGTCGTTGATCTGCGCGGTGATGTCCCGGCCATCGGCGACGATGCGAAACGCTGGGGTCATGTGCCGTACTCCAGAAAAAAAGCCAACCCCGTGCTCGACGGGGTTGGGTAAAGGGGTTGGGGCTCAATCCCATAGCTGGACCCTGGCCTCGGCCCGGGCCGGTAGCTCCGGCAACCGGATCAGCAGCCCGGCGCGAAACGGCTGTACCTCGTCGGCCAACCCCTGGTTGGCGTCCAGCACCGCTTCGACACAGCCGTTGAGGTGGCCGTAATACTGGTAACACAAGGTATCGAGCAGATCCCCGTCAGACGTTCTGCAAGTCGTCGCCATAGCTTACGAACTCCAATGAAAAACCTTGTTTGCGCGGGATACCGCCGGCCAGCAGGTGGCTCTGATCTTCCTCGATGCTGGTCAGGCACCAGGTGCCCAGCACTTCGCCGTAGCCGGTGGTCAGGCTCAGCGGCTGCAAGCGCCGCCCGATGCTGCGCAAGGTCTGCAACTGCCCCAGGCCGCCCTTGAACCCGGGAAACACCGTGCCTTTGAGAGAGATCCGCTCTTCACCCTGGCCCACCGCCTGCTGGGCGACACTGCGGCTCAAGCGCTCCTGACCGGCCCAGCGGAATCCGCTCTGCCGGCGCAGCGCCTCGAAGGCTGCGGTATCGACGTTGAAGTAGTAAGGCTGGGCGCCCGCCCCGAGCGGTTGCAGGATCAACAGGTGCGCGAAGGGCTTCACCGCCTCGGCCGCCGGAGTGGTCTGTTCGGCAAATGCGGCGGTCGGGAAGATGTTGCCCAGGGAAGGACTGATCTGCCCGCCGATCCGATTGATTGCCGCGCCGGACTTGGCCACCTGTTCCTGCAGGGCGCCAAGACGCTGCTGCATCTGCCCGGCCACGGTCACTGCCTGGCTGTACTTGGCCGCGACTTCCCCCACCACCGACTGCGCCGCACCGATACTGCGCATCGTGCGTTGCAGTTTGGCGCCCAGCTCCGGCCCGACAACGGGCAGGCTTTCAAGCTCCAGGGCGGCGCCGCTGATGTCGCTGATGGCACCGTTCATGGGCCCGAGCATTTCATCAGCACTGCGCCGCCCCGCTTCCGCTGCCGCCACCAGGGAACCCAGCCCCGATTGCAGCTGCTCCATGTAAGCCATGCGATCTCCTTAAACGTGTGCGGCGTCGAACAGCTGGCGAGCGGCAGCCTGGCGGCTGAACTCGTCGAACTGCCAGCGCAGGTGGGGTTCCAGTTCCCGGGCCAGTTGCGCGGGGTCGCGCACATCACCCTGGACCGAGATCGACAAGTAGGGCGCGAAGCTGAACTGCTGCTCGATGACTGGAGGTACCTGGGGTTTGAGCGACTCCGGCGCGGTGATCGTGGCCGGCGCCGCAGCAGACGACGATGGGCTGAGCATCGAGCGCGCCGCCTGCCCCATCAGCGGGGGCGTCTGGCCTTTCTGGAAGGATTTGGCGATATCGCCCATGACCGGCGGGATGTTCTGTCCAGCGTTGCGCATCATCAGCGGACCGGCGGCGGGCAAGTGCTTGAGCGACTCGTCGGAGCCGAACAGCTTTTTACCCAAGGCGCCACCGGCGGCCGAACCGCCCCAGGCACCCAGGGCGCCGCCCACCAGCCCGCCAATCACCGTGCCGATCACCGGCACCACGGAGCCAATGGCCGCCCCTGCTGCTGCACCCGCGGCGGCGCCAGCAAGATTGCCCGCCGCCTCGCCGTAGCCTTCGGCTTTTTCATCCTGGGTCTGGGCATTCAGGTAAGTGTCCGCCACCTGGAAACCTGCACCGAGCACCGAAAGGATCGCACCGCCCTTGAGCAAGGGGGCGACTCCCTTGGCCAGGGAACCGGCGCCTTTCATTACGGCACCAGAGGTGGCAGCCCCTCTGGCCACTCTCTCCAGGCCGCTGGGCGTCAAAGGGCTCTTGAAGCCTTTGCTGCCCATGCCCCTCGAACGAGGCTCGCGCCTGGGCGTCTTGCGCCCGCCACGGCCCTTGCGGCGTTTTTTGTCCGGGCCGCAATCGAGCATGGGCGCACAACAGTCGATACCGCTCGCAGTGCCACCAGAGGAGCGCTTCGCCATTTTGCGGCCAACCTGCAGTGAACCTCGAGCGACATTCAGCAGGCCCTTGCCAATGGTGTAGACAGCCATCAGCTTTTTCACCGCGACATAAGCGGCGCCCAGGGCAGTCACCCCCAGTACCAATGAGGGTGCCTTCTCCGCCAGTTCGGTCAGCTTGCCGACCACCAGCGTGATGCTTTGGGCCACCAGATCCGTGGCCGGTTGCAGGGCCTTCCCCACGGCAAGCATGCCACCGTCGACCGCCTGCGCGGTTTCCTTCCACAGCTGGGCGGAGGCTTGCCGACGCTCGGCCAGGTTCTTGTCGATAACCCCCGAAGCACTCAACGAGTCCTTCTTCAGTTGCTCGTATTGCTGCCGGCCCTGGGTGTGAGCCAGCAAGGCCGCCTTGATCTGCATATCGGTGAACAGGTCACCGGTACGCAGGGACTCTTCCAGAGCCTCGAGCATGGACTTGGCCTTCGCCGGATCGGTTTCCTTGCTGATCTGCGCCTGGGCCTCGGCCATCTTCGCGGCCTTGGCCGGGTCGATGGCCCTGACATAGCGCATGGCCAGGGCAAAGCTCGCCTCCAGGCTCGACATACCCTTCTGGATACCGGTGTTCAGCGACGCCTGATAATCAATGCCGGCATCTTCGTAAGCCTTGACCGCCTCACTGGAACCGATTTTCTCGATCCAGTTCTGCAGTTGACCGGCGGCCTGATCAGCACCGCCCGCGGTGTTCATCTGCACTTGCAGCATCGAGCCCAGCTGGCTCACCGCATCCATGCCGGTGAGCCCCTCCCCGCTCGCGCTCTCGAGCAGCGCCGGGAGCAAGCGCGCCATGTCGGCGGCCTCGAAATTGCCCGCCTGCCCCTGCAAGGCGATGGCCTCCAGGGCCTGCTCCATGACCTTGGGGTCGCTGATCCCGGCCTTCAGCTCAAGGGCCCGCATCAGGTTCGACGTATCTTCGATACCCGCGCCCTGCCCCACCGCGAACCTGGCCGCAAGCCCCGCGTAACCTTGCGCCTTGTCCAGCGACATGCCCTTGGCAGTCATCTGCCCCACCAGAGCCGCCACCTCGTTGCGGGCCATTCCCGTATTCCGTGAAGTCTGAACGACGCTGCGGCTCAGCTGCGCTTCCTGAGGTTGATTGGCCACACCGGCCTTGATAGCGATGTCACGGATCAGCGCCTGATAGTCGGCATTGATCTTGACCGGAATGGCCAGCTTGCCGACCCCGTCCTTGGCCAAGCCATACGCCGCCTTGAAGTCGGCCTTGCCCTGGTCGATCTGCTGGTGCCCCCGGGCCTGCAGAGCGGAGCCCCGGGCCACCTTACCCAGCGCCTGATATTCCTGACGCAGTTTATGTACCTGCACACCTTGCTGGCGCAGGCCATCACGGCTCTGTTCCAACCGGCGCAACAGCCCGGCGGCAGATGCAGCACCGGTGTCATGGGCCTTTTTCCATTCATCCTGCAGGCGCAGGGTCTGGCCAATGGTCTTTTCCAGTACCCGGGCCTTGCTGCCCTGCTGCTCCAGTTGCTTGATCCGGCCTTCCACCGTCTTGAAGGCGGCGTCCCACGTCGAACTGAGGGCGGTACCCACCACCACCAGCCCTGATTCCAGCTTGTTCGCCATCTGCTTCTCCTGCTCCTTGGGTGACGGGCTCAATCCGTGAGCCACCAGACCATGTCGGAAAACCTCATGGTCATGATTTCCTCGGCGGCGAAATGCAGCTCGCTGGCGAGCCGCTTCGCCGCCATCTTCATCACCGCAGGGTCAAAGCTCGTCGTCTTGCACCAGGCGAAAATAGCCGGCCTGCAGGCGCTGATAGTCCTTGAGCGCCATGCCCTCCAGATCCTTGGCACTGATTTGCGCCAGGCTGGCGAACAGCATCAGTTCGCGCTGTTCATCATCGCCGGCAGCCCCGGAGTTGGCCGCACGCACATCACGCACGGTGGGGGCGCGCAAGGTGACCTTGTCGCAGACCACGCCGTTCATCTCCACCGGCTTGCTAAGGCTGATCACGACGTTTTCCGCGCTCAGGGTCATCCACGCCGGGGTCTTGTTGATTGCTTGAGTCATGCTGGTGGTTTCCTTACAGGCCCAGGGCAGAACGTTGCGCGGCCAGTTGGTCGACGCCGTTGATCACGCGCTTCATGCCCAGGGCATCGATCTCGTAGATCAAGCGACCATCGACTTCCAGCTTGTAGTAGGTCAGGGCCACGTTGTGCTTGACCTCGGCCTTGTCGCCGGATTTCCAATCGCCCATGTCGACTTCCTTGAGCAAGCCGCGCAGGGTCACGATCACCGGCGTGACCTTGCCCTTGAGGCCCTTGAAGGCGCCACGGAACACGCCGTTGAAACCGCTGCCATCGGCCAGGCCGAACATCTTCAGCGACTCGCGGCGCACACCGGTGGTGGTGAAGCCGGCTTCCTGTTTTTCCATGCCCATGTCCAGCTCGACGGGCACATCCATGCCGCCGACCCGATGTTCCTCGGTCTTGAGGGTCAACTTGGGCAGGGTCAGGCTCGGCACGTCGCCTTGAAAGCTGATGCCATCGACGAACAGGTTCATGTTCGCCAGGGTTTCGGGAATCATTGCCATTGCTGCTGCTCCTTAAGCGGTGTGTTCGAGGACTTCGGTCAGCCACTGGTTGGTGACCTCGACGCGGAAGTTGGGGTTTTCGGCCGGTGGCACGTCGGTGAAGCGGATGTTCCAGTACACCTTGCCCTGCTCCAGCTGGCTGGCAGTGTTGAGTTCGGCGTCGGCGTAGACCTCGAAATTGATGATCGCGCCCTGGTTCTTCAGATCACGCATGAACGCCTGCAGGCTCTCGGTAACGTCCTTGACGTAGGTCGCGGTGATCGAGCGGTCCACTGCCCATTTGTGGCCGTAGAGGATCGCGTCCATGACGATGTCCATGGTCCGTACCCGGGTGACAAAGGCCCACTTCGGATCGCTGGACAGCGTGCGGTTGCCCCACAGGCGGAAACCTTCATCACGAATGATGGTTGTGATGTTGGCGTTGTTCAGCAGGTTGGCGCGGCAGGTTTCATCGCCGTCCAGGAACTCGATGGCACGCGCAGTGCCGGTGATGCCGACAAACTCCTTGTTCGACGGCGAGGCCCAGAAGCCGTACTCGTTGTCGGTCCAGGCAAACAGGCCCGCGACCCAGGCCGAAGCCGGCGCATCGACGGTGGCGCTGGCGCCGTTGTCCCAGTACTGAATGCCCGGGTCGACCATGTAGGCGCGCTTGGCGCCGAAGTGCTTGGCATACGCCATGGCCGCTTCGTCGGTGCTGTTGGGGCCATCGATGATCGCCAGGCCACGCAGCTTGTCGGCCAGGGCCACCAGCGCAGTACCGACCGCCTGGGTCGAACTGTGCTTGGGGGTCACCAGCAACCGCGGCTGGGCGTTGAAACGGCTCTTGCCATCCAGCAAGGCTTGCAGGCCGGTACGCTTGCCGTCGGCCAGCACCCCGCCGATGATCGCCGAGGTCTGCTCGGCCGCATCCGCCACCTTGGCCACGCCGCAAGCGACGATCACCGCCTTGGCCCGCTGGTAGATGGCCTGGCAGGCCTTGGTGATGGCCGCATCCGGGCCCCAGGCCGCGATAGCCTCACGCTCGTTGGTGATCAGCAGCAGGTCGTTGGCCTTGGCGCTGAAGTCAGGGCCTTCGGTGAAGGTATCCACCAGGCCGATGATCGAAGACGTGGGCAGCGAGATGGTGCGTGCGCCGGTGTCGACGTTGGTGACAGTAACGCCGTGGAAAAAACCACTCATGGATAAACTCCAGACATGAAAAAGCCCCGGGTGAAGGGGGCTCGTAGGGATGATTGATTAGTGGGAAGCGGGAAAGAAAACGCCCCGGCGGTGCGGGGCGTTTATCGGGTTTGTTCGGCGATCCAGGATGGAGCTGCCGGGCGGTGTTCGGTTTGTGGGAAGTGCGGGGATTGGGGCCAGTCGCGTAGGGATTGCATGTACATCAGAAGCTCGTTGAACTGCTGCTCCGAAAGATTGGTGGATACCTTCATTTCAAGCTGATCGTAATGGCGATCGCGCAGCCAGGTCACCGTCGTCAACTGCGCGGCACGCCAGAGTCGCTCATCGTCTCCAAGGCTGGAAGGTTCAACCATTGCCTGGAGTGCTTGAGGCAACTCCAAGGCGACAGCTGGAGCTGGGCGCATACTCTCGATGACTTGGGCCAAGGCCACGGCATCGATGTCGGGGGTGGTCAGAATCTCCTGGGGTATGTAGTGGTTCAGCGTTACATCGCCCCAGTCGACAAGCATGGTGCCAGCGGTCGCCGACACAGAGAGAACTTTAAATCCATTCACAAGATATTCCCCTTTACTCGATCAGGGCTGTTGCCCGCTTCAAAGATCAAGTTGTTGCCATTTTTCTCAATCGAATAACCGCCAGCACCAGCGGGATTGGACGAGCCGACACCAGGGCTGCCCGGTGCTCCGCCGGCACCACCATTCCACCCGGCGGTGTACCAGCCGCCAGCGCCGCCAGCATCCAAAGTGCCGGCCGCTGGATAGCCATAGCCGTAAGTCGAGACTTGATACATCCCTCCACCCACGCCACCAGGACGCCCCGCGCCGCCGCCACCGCCGGTGTGCAGTACGTTGGGCCAATAGGCATCCCCACCGCCCCCGCCGCCACCGAAAATGTACCCGTTACGGTTGTCCAACGTTGCTGGGTAATCCAGAACAAAGGCTGTAGCGCCTGGCAAAGGGCGAGGAGGATAAGCCCCCGCGCCGCCCGCACCACGGATGTAGTGTTCATTGATGATTTTCAGTGTGGAGCCTGGGGGAAATACACCCGTTCTCAGTGAGTATCCAGCGCCACCGCCGTAGATCATCGCGCGATTGATAAAGAGATAATTCCGGGCTCTGGCGGGACTGCCCATGAGCTCAAAAATGCTCGCACCTGCTCGCTCCACCGTGTTGATAAACACAAACGTTCGCCGCCAGACCGTGCGCCACCCACTTTCGGTTTTGATGAACAGTTCCGCACCCTCTCGCCAGCCGTCTGCAAGCTTTACATAAGGCATGACACCAGGCCGGTAACCGCCATCCAGTTTTACGTGGAAGTTCATCATGGCTCCTCGTATTGCAGCCAAAGCGTACCGACCGCCCCCTCAGTGGGTTTAGGGGCATTTGGAGAGTAGATCAGCCGATTCGCCGGTAAAGCATCAGTGATGCCATATCCTGCAAGCGTGGTCGCTTTGTCTGCTTTTCGCGTCGGGTCAAAGTTGCCAGCATTCCATAGCAAGTTGCCAAAGACGGTGGCGGTCCTGTCGGCAAGACTCAAAAGAAGCGGTGTTGACGTTTCACCGCCATAACTTGCAAAAACCCTCACGTTGTTATTTAGAACATCCATGCGAGCGTCACAGGTGGGCGTCACCCAGCCAAACTCCGGCGAGTCGTTATTGTCACTCGACAGCAATACCGATCCCGTCAACCGTCCACCCGTTGTGGGAAGCAAATTGCTGACTGCGCTCGCCAGGTCAGTTTTTGTTACCCCGTCTGTAATCCCATATCCACCGAGAGTGGTGGCTTTTACTGCTTTGCCGGCAAGCGCATTCGTCACTGTCGTTGAAAAGCCAGGGTCATCGCCCACTGCGCCAGCCAGCTTTTTTAGTGTGTCGAGTGCAACAGGCGCCGCCGCTACGATGCTCTCCTTTGAAAGCTGTATGGCTGAACTGGTCTCTGACTTGGTAAATGCATCAGCAATGCCATAACCGGATAGCGTTGTGGGGTTGGTGCCACTGACAACTATGCCTCGCTTATCGATAGTGACTTGCCGATAAGCGCCGGCAACCTTATCCGCCGGAAGGGCTGCCACCAGGGAGTCATCCACATATTGACGAGTCGCCAGCACCACCGCCGGGTCGATCTTCAACACGATCTGCGCAGTGTTGGCGACGATGAAGTTCATGCGGATGACCTGGGTCTTGCCGGTACCCTGGGCCAGCAGGGGCTTGAAGCTTGGTGCGCAGTTGGCCACCGCCACCAGGTCGCCGTCTGCGTCGAGCAGGCCGATTTCACGGATCCAGCGCCCGCCGACATCAGGCGGAATCACCTGTTCGGTGATGATGATGTTGGGGTTGGCCGGATCAGTACGCACCTGATTGACCGGGGCACGTCGCCATTCGTTGATCAGCTTGGTCTGGGTTCTGTTCGGGATGGGGTCGGTGCCGTTGGCATCGCCGATAGCCATTTCCTTGAAGGTCCAGGGCGTGCCCAGGGCAGTGGCGTTGGCCTGTTTCGCCTCGCCCACCGCAGTGAGGATGGCGAAGAACTGACTGTTGGAATCGATCATGAGTACACATCCAGGGTGTCTGTTTCATCAATGCACATGACCTGGCCGTAACGGCCGATCACTTCAATATCGCGAGGGGTCGGGGGGTAAACGTCGAGTACTTCACCCTGGTCCACATAAGCGCCGTAACCGATGACACCGGAGGTTTCCAGGCTGATGGCAAGGCCCGTCATGTGCCGGCTCACCGGCCTGGCGTCATCGATCAGCCGGGTCAGTTCCTGGTACATCTGTTCGGTGATGCCGGTATCCAGCACCCCGACTTTCAGGGCAAAGGTGGCTGGCTCGCCTTCGGGAGCCATCTGCCACCACTCGACCACTTCAATCAGGTAGCCCAGCGGTTCCACCACACGGCGCAAAGCGCCGATGGTGCCCTTGCGGGCATGGATGAAGAACGAGGCGCGAATGGCATTGCGCTTGACCGTCTCGCTCCAGCGCGGGTCCCAGCGATCCACCGACCAGGCCCAGGCCAGCTGTGGCAGCAGGTGCACCGGGCAGGTCGAGGGGTTGTACAGGGTGCGCAACATGGTGGCGGTGTCGCTGCTGTTGGTCGCCTCCAGGGCGCGTTCCAAGAGTGTGCTGTTGCTTGGCAGCAGGCTGGTCATATCAGCTCCCCAAGGTAACGCTGTAGCCGGTGCAATACGCGGCCTGGGCCTTGCTCGGGACTATGTCCTGCCAACCCCGCAGTTCAACCCGAGCCACGCCGGCCACATGCAGCTGGGCATCTATGGCTGAACGCGCCACCTCGATGCCCAGGCGCCGGCGTGGGTTGACCCAGGCGGCCAGCTTGCGCTCGGCCTCTGCCAGGGCGGCATCGCTTTCCGGGCCCGGCCCTTTCATGTGCAGCACCGCGTCGATGCGATACGGCAGTATCTGGGCGCTGTTCACCGTGACCCGATCCCCCAGCGGTCGCACGTCCTCGTCATTGAGGGCCGCGGCGACCGTCGCCAGCAGTTCCGGCGCCGCTGCGCCGTCACCTTCCAGGCTCATCACCGTAACCGTGACGCAGGCCGGTGACGGGCTTTCGGCCTCGGCGTCCGCCACCCGGGCCGAGGCATTGCGGGCATGCAGGATGTAGCTGTTGCGTGGCCCGGCGGTGGTCAGGCCTTCATAGGCCAGTTGGACACGCTCGCGCAGTGCGTCGTCGGCTTCCTTGACCTGCGCCACAGGCGGTACCGCTTGCAGGTCACCGGCCTGGATCACCAGGCGCTGCAGGTTGACGTTGGCGGCCAACTGATCCAGGTCCGTGCCTTGGGCATGGGCCAGCAGCAGCGCCTTGGCCGCATCGTTGACCCGGGCCCGCAACAGCATGTCGCCGTAGGCCGACAGCTCCAGTTGCTTGGTGACCGGATCGCTTTCCAGATTGGCCGTCCAGTTGTCGCCCATATAGCGGCGAAAGGTCGCCAGCTTGCCCTGATACAGCGCTTCAAAATCCAGGGTTTCCAGCACCTGCGGCGCCGGCAGTGCCGATAAATCCAGCATGCTCATGCCGTCACCTCCAAAACCGCGTCATTACCCAGGTAGCGGCCCGTCAGTTGGAAACTGACCTGGCCCTCCACCACCGCTACAACCTTTACCCGCTCCAGCTTCAAGCGGGGCTCCCAGCGCAACAGCGCCCGGGCGACTTCTGCCTGAACCGCGCTTTTCCAGCCACCGGTCACCGGCAAGTCGACATAACGGCGCAGGTTGCTGCCGTATTCAGGAAGCATCCGCCGGCTGCCCAAGGGCGTGGTCAGGATGTCCTCGATGGACTGCCGCAAATGCTCGATGCCGGACAGCGGCAAGCCGGTACGGCGATCCATTCCGATCATCGTGTTACTCCTGCAACTGAAAGTCCGGGTGCTGCTCCAGGTAGTCTCGGGCGAGGGTGTCGCTGACCGGTACCGATACCTCGCCCTGGGCCACCGACAGCGCGCGGCCATCCGCCAGGATCAGAATGCGCGAGGTGTAGAGGGTGTCGCGAAAGACCGCAGCGCCACTGTTGGCCGTGCGGCCGGCCTTTTTTTTCGGGATTGCCATGCTTTTCTCCGGGTACAAAAAATCCGCATTCGGCAGATTGATCGGGTTTATCGGGGTTGTAGGTTGGGTGGCCGGCGTTGATCGCCAAGGCGTCACTGCGGTGGAGCGGTTGCTCCGGGGCCGGGCATCACGGCTGGATGGATGTGGGTCGAGCCGACATTCACCCCGTTGTGCTTCAAGCTCGCACCGTTGATTTGCACCTCGCCATTCAAGGTGATTGCCCCCGTCAGGGTGATGCTGTCGGCGTTGCCGGTAATGCTGCTGTCCGTCACCAAGACCGAACTGGTGCCGACCTGAATCGTCACCGTGCCGCTGGGCAGGGAGATGCTGTAGCTCTTGGCCTGCCAGTCGTAGACCAGCGAGCCGCCATCATCGAAGCGCCAGACCTCGACGTGCTCGCGGTTATCCGGCTGGGCACCGGCATCGCCATATAGGCCGGGAACGAAGGTGCCCTGCGCCGGCTCGCCACTGGGGCTGATCAGTACGCCCTGCTCCCCCAGGCTCGGCGCCCGCCAGTGCCGGGCCTTGCCGGCGGCCTGGCTGTGCCAGCGAACCCAGGCGCTGGTCCAGCCCGCGCCATCGGATACCCGCAGTCTGCCCGCGGCAAGGTCCACGCCGACCACAGCGCAAGGCAGGATCAGGCCAGAAAGCATTCGGTCGTGAGTTGCGGTGACGTAATTCACGACATCTGCTCCGGCGCCTGATAGTGCCCCTCGTGACCGGGGCCGGTGTCGGGGCTGAAACCCAATACCAGTGTTCCCGGGGTTGATCGGGCCAGGGCCATTGTTCCTGGCCCAGGTAGATGGACTGCTGCCATTGCACGGTCCACTCGGTTTTCGGCGCCGAATCCACGGCCGTGCCGGCTGGTTTGGCCCACACCGCCTTCGCACTATCGACAGAATCAAGATTCCAGTACTGGCAACGCAGCAGGTCCATGAGCTGCGCTGCCAGAACAACCGCCTGCAAGGAGGCTTGCGCAAGGCTCGGGTCAACCCGCACCCGGGCCTCGAAGGTCGCCCGCAGGCAACTACGGCCGTCGCCCGGATCAGCTCCCGGGTCCATGCCGGTGATTGCAAAGTAGATCGCTGTCTCGGCGCAGCCATCAACGGTCTCGGGAAATGCCTCGACCTTGTGCAGATGCGGCATGGCCGTCTTGATCGTGGACGTGATGGCCTCGGGTAGCTGCGTCAGTACGCTCATTGTCTGCTTCCAGAATCAGGCCGAAGCGGCCCCGGCGGCGAAAGCCCGGGGCGCACGACCGTGTTGAGGGCGGTAGCCGCCCGGTGAATCAAGGCTGGTCCGAATGGGAATCCCGGGAAGGCGGTTCGCATACCCCGATGCGCTTGGCCGCCCAGCGCTCATAAAGGCCGATGGCGACGTCGGCGCCGGCCATGGCGGTCAGGCAACCGAAGGCGCAGGCGGTCCAGATCGACACGCCGGCGGCATACAGCAGCATGATCGCCGAGACCCCACAGACCACGCAGGCCCCGGAGCGCAGCGCCAGGCGCCGCAGCAGCGACCAGCCACGGGCGCCCTCCTTGTCGGCGCGCCACATTTCGCCGGAAACGCCACCGACCAGGGCCAGGACGATGACCAGCCAGATCGGCATGTCCAGCAACGCTTGTTGCTCGTTTGTCATTCACGTCTCCCGTGCGGATTGAGGCCAGCGAAATGGCCGGTTGATAGAAGGCTGATAACGATGTTTCAAAGGGTCCCTGTCTGTTGGTGGCCCACGTTAGGCAGGCATTCCAAAAAGCCCGGTCGCCCGGGCTTTTCAGTAATGCAAACCTTGGTCTTTCGGCACTACTGGTGCGGTACGGACCCATTCAAATTGTTCCTCCGACCGCGACCCTGTCCGCCGGATAACTGCTTCTGGTGCTTTACGCTGCACACCCGGGCCAGTTGCCAACCCTCTGAACCGTCGAGGCCGGTTCATCGCTGCCTTTGCTTTGCCACTAAAGAGCGTCTTTGCAGCCGCTGTTGCGCGGCTTGAGGCTCATATTATGCATTCATGCATATGCAGTCAATGCGTAAATGCATTTATTTATGCACAGGATTTGCTGGAATGCATGGAAGGCGCATAAACAAAGGGCTGGGGATTTTTCGCGGGCAAAAAAAAGCCCGCTCAAGGGCGGGCTTTGTTCAAGAGGGCTGGCTTAGCGAGCGTACATGCCCCACCAGAAGACGTGACCGAGGATGCTGATCTGCTCTTCCTGGATCTCCTGGAAGCTGTAGTCCTCATCCGGGTGTTCATCGCGGTTGAAGCTGCGCAGGCGGATCCCTGTAGGTAGGCGATACAGCTGCTTCACCCGCAATTGGCCGTTGTGGTTGATCGCGTAGAGGTCGCCATCAACGATGTCGCCAATTGCGCATTTGCCGGCATTGACGCCCACCGTGGCGCCGTCCCGCAGCACCGGCAACATGCTGTTGCCACGCACCGTGACGCACTTGGCCTGGTCGAACTGCACGCCGTTGTGCCGCAGGCTGCGCTTGCCGAAGCGCAGGCTGGCGCGCTCGCTTTCCTCGATGACGAATCTTCCTGATCCAGCAGCCAATTCAACCTCACGCAGAAAAGGAACCGACACCTCGTCGTCATCGACAGGGGTATCGTCGTCCCACAGGCTTATGTCCTTGAGTTCCGAATGAATCTCGTCACGGGGGGCAGCAGCCCGGGCAGGCGCGATATCCACGCGCCCACGCAACTGGTCGGTGCTCACCTGGAAGTATTCGGCGATCCGCGAGATGTGCTTATCCGAAGGATCGACGATCTTCCCGCTGAGAATCCGCGAGAGGGTGGATTGAGGCACACCGGTGCGACGGTGAAGCTCCGTGGGGGAGATTCCGTCACGATCCAGCAGCTCTCTTAAGACAGTAGAAACGTTGCGTATTTGCATAGAACGCATATTGCTTGATCTTTTGCGCAATGACAAATGCTGATTTGCATATATGTAATGCATTTACCGGACAACCACAGGAGCGCCTTGGTGCCTGCGAGGCCGGGGCACCCATGGTAACCTTGCCGCCATCTGCAAAAAGCCGAGCCCAGCGCTCCTTTGCTTCACCCATTCAACGAATCCGCCTGAATACCAATGAGTAAAAATACCTCCGATCTGTCCTCCCACACGCCGATGATGCAGCAGTACTGGCGCCTCAAGAACCAGCACCCTGATCAGTTGATGTTCTACCGCATGGGCGACTTCTACGAGATCTTCTATGAAGACGCGAAGAAGGCCGCCAAGCTGCTGGACATCACCCTGACGGCGCGCGGGCAGTCGGCCGGCCAGGCGATTCCCATGTGCGGTATTCCTTACCACGCCGCCGAGGGCTACCTGGCCAAGCTGGTAAAGCTCGGCGAGTCGGTGGTGATCTGCGAACAGGTGGGGGACCCGGCAACCAGCAAGGGCCCGGTGGAGCGCCAGGTGGTGCGTATCATCACGCCAGGCACCGTGAGTGACGAGGCTCTGCTGGATGAGCGCCGCGACAACCTGATCGCCGCCGTGCTGGGCGACGAGCGCCTGTTCGGCCTGGCGGTGCTGGACATCACCAGCGGCAACTTCAGCGTCCTGGAAATCAAGGGCTGGGAGAACCTGCTGGCCGAGTTGGAACGCATCAATCCAGTGGAGCTGCTGATCCCCGATGACTGGCCACAAGGCTTGCCGGCGGAAAAACGCCGCGGTGTGCGACGCCGTGCCCCCTGGGATTTCGAGCGGGACTCGGCGCACAAGAGCCTCTGCCAGCAGTTCTCTACCCAGGACCTCAAGGGCTTTGGCTGCGAAACCCTGACCCTGGCCATCGGCGCCGCCGGTTGCCTGCTCAGCTATGCCAAGGAAACCCAGCGTACCGCCCTGCCCCACCTGCGCAGCCTGCGTCATGAGCGCCTGGATGACACCGTGGTGTTGGACGGTGCCAGCCGTCGCAACCTGGAACTGGACACCAACCTAGCGGGCGGGCGCGACAACACCCTGCAATCGGTGGTCGACCGCTGCCAGACCGCCATGGGCAGCCGTTTGCTGACCCGCTGGCTGAACCGCCCGCTGCGCGACCTCAAGGTGCTGGAAGCGCGCCAGTCCTCTATTACTTGCCTGCTGGACGGCTACCGTTTCGAACGGCTGCAACCGCAGTTGAAGGAAATCGGCGATATCGAGCGGATTCTGGCGCGAATCGGCCTGCGCAATGCTCGTCCGCGGGACTTGGCCCGTCTACGTGATGCCCTGGCTGCACTGCCCGAGCTGCAAGAAGCCATGACCGAGCTGGAGGCCACTCACCTCAATCAGCTGGCTGCCACCACCAGCACCTACCCGGAGCTGGCCGCTCTGCTGGCCAAGGCCATCATCGACAACCCGCCGGCGGTGATCCGTGACGGCGGTGTACTCAAGACCGGCTACGACGCCGAGCTCGACGAGCTGCAGTCGCTGAGCGAGAACGCCGGACAGTTCCTGATTGACCTGGAAGCCCGCGAGAAAGCCCGTACCGGCCTGGCCAACCTCAAGGTCGGCTACAACCGTATCCATGGCTATTTCATCGAGCTGCCAAGCAAGCAGGCCGAACAGGCCCCGGCGGACTACATTCGCCGCCAGACATTGAAAGGCGCCGAGCGCTTCATCACTCCGGAACTCAAGGAGTTCGAAGACAAGGCGCTATCGGCCAAGAGCCGTGCCCTGGCCCGGGAGAAGATGCTCTACGACGCGCTGCTGGAAACCCTGATCAGCCATTTGCCGACGTTGCAGGATACCGCTGGTGCCCTGGCTGAGCTGGACGTGTTGAGCAACCTGGCCGAGCGCGCCTTGAACCTGGACCTCAACTGCCCACGTTTTGTCAGCGAACCTTGCATGCGCATCACCCAGGGTCGTCACCCAGTGGTGGAGCAAGTGTTGACCACGCCTTTCGTGGCCAACGACCTGAGCCTGGACGACAACACGCGGATGCTGGTGATCACCGGTCCGAACATGGGCGGTAAATCCACCTATATGCGCCAGACGGCCCTGATCGTGCTGCTGGCCCATATCGGCAGCTTCGTCCCGGCGGCTAGCTGCGAGCTGTCCCTGGTGGACCGGATCTTCACCCGTATCGGCTCCAGCGACGACCTGGCCGGCGGCCGTTCGACCTTCATGGTGGAAATGAGCGAAACCGCGAACATCCTGCACAACGCAACGGAACGCAGCCTGGTGCTGATGGACGAAGTGGGACGCGGTACCAGCACCTTTGACGGACTTTCCCTGGCCTGGGCTGCGGCAGAACGTCTCGCCCACCTGCGCGCCTATACCCTGTTCGCCACCCACTATTTCGAACTGACGGTACTGCCGGAAAGCGAGCCGCTGGTGGCCAACGTGCACCTCAATGCCACCGAGCACAATGAGCGCATTGTGTTCCTGCACCATGTCCTTCCAGGCCCAGCCAGCCAGAGCTATGGGCTGGCGGTAGCCCAGCTGGCCGGGGTTCCCAGCGCAGTCATCACCCGCGCCCGGGAGCACTTGAGCCGCCTGGAAACCACCAGTTTGCCCCATGAAGTGGCGCCTCAAGCGCCGGGCAAACCCTCGGTTCCGCAACAAAGCGACATGTTCGCCAGCCTGCCGCACCCGGTGCTCGACGACCTGGCCAAGCTGGATCTGGATGACATGACGCCACGCCGAGCGCTGGAAATGCTCTATACATTGAAGACACGCATCTAACGCGAACGCCTTCAAGCTGTTAGAATCTCGCGCGGTTTGGGATGCTGCGGACTATTAGCCTGGTTGCGCAGACTATCGCTCCCAAACCTGGCGACCCCGTCATGTAGGGGCTCCGCTGCCGCCGCCTGAGGAGAGAATTAGAAATGACCTTCGTCGTCACCGACAACTGCATCAAGTGCAAGTACACCGACTGCGTAGAAGTCTGTCCGGTGGACTGCTTTTACGAAGGCCCGAACTTCCTGGTGATTCACCCGGATGAGTGCATTGATTGCGCACTGTGTGAGCCTGAATGCCCCGCTGTAGCGATTTTCTCCGAGGATGAAGTCCCGGAAGAGATGCAAGAATTCATTCAGTTGAACGTCGAGCTGGCAGAGATCTGGCCGAACATCACTGAAAAGAAAGATCCGTTGCCGGATGCCGAAGAGTGGGATGGCGTCAAAGGCAAGATCAAGGATCTCGAACGCTGATTGCAGCTGCGTTCCCAAAGGCCCCTTGCGGGCCTTTTTGCGTTTCTGGGGCAAGGAAACTCCGGCGGGACTTTTCGACAGACGAAAAAAAGGGGCGGTATGACCCGCCCACATTTTTCCCTAGTCCCTGTGTTCCTTTTCATCGTCCTGATGAATCGCTTCCTGCGATGTCCTGACCATCGTCCTTGATGGCTGTGTCTATCCGTCGACACAGGGCTGATATTAGAGAGTTCCCCGGCAAGAGCAATCGCACTATTCGTGTGAAACTTGGTCGAAACTCATAGCCACTCATAAAAAATATTATATAAATCAATAATATAAAAAACAGCCTACGCAAAACTAGACAACGCAGAAGTAGCCGAGAACCGAATGCGTACGAAAAAGTAATCTTTGGCTTACATGACGGTTGAGAGTTAAGCCAACTTCTCTGGCAATAGCCCATTCAAAACCACAAGCTGCGTGCAATAAAAAGCCCCGAGTCGATCGGGGCTCTTGTGAATCGATCCAGTGGCTACTGAAACAGCGACTCACTGGACAATCCATTCTTCTCGAGAATTTCCCGAAGGCGCTTGAGCCCTTCAACCTGGATCTGCCGAACCCGCTCACGGGTCAGACCGATCTCCAGGCCCACATCTTCAAGGGTGCTGCTCTCGTGTCCTCGCAGGCCGAAACGTCGCACTACCACTTCACGCTGCTTCTCGGTCAATTCGGAAAGCCACTGATCGATACTTTGTGACAGATCGTCGTCCTGCAACAGCTCACAAGGATCTGTCGGACGGTCGTCGGTCAGGGTATCCAGCAGGGTCTTGTCCGAATCCGGGCCCAGGGAGACATCAACCGAAGAAACCCGCTCGTTCAGGCCGAGCATGCGTTTGACTTCGGCCACCGGCTTCTCCAGCAGGTTGGCGATTTCTTCGGGGGAGGGTTCATGATCGAGTTTTTGCGTCAACTCACGGGCGGCGCGCAAGTAGACGTTGAGTTCTTTGACCACATGGATCGGCAACCGGATGGTCCGGGTCTGATTCATGATGGCCCGCTCGATGGTCTGACGAATCCACCAGGTGGCATAGGTCGAGAAGCGGAAGCCGCGTTCCGGATCGAACTTCTCCACCGCTCGGATCAGCCCGAGGTTGCCCTCTTCGATCAGATCCAGCAGCGACAGGCCACGATTGACATAGCGCCGGGCGATTTTCACCACCAGCCGCAAGTTGCTTTCAATCATGCGCTTGCGCCCGGCCGGATCACCACTTTGCGACAACCGCGCAAAGTGCACTTCCTCTTCGGGGGAGAGCAATGGAGAAAAACCGATTTCATTGAGGTACAGCTGCGTGGCATCGAGTGCACGCGTGTAATCAATGTATTTGTGTTGCTTTAATGAAGCGGAGCTTTTGGATTTGGTGCGAACGGAAGGTGGAGTTGCCCCCTCATTATTCGACATCGAATCCATATCGATGCTGCTCTCCATAAGGAGAACCTCATCGTCGATGTCAAACTCCGGCACTTCTTTACTGAGAGCCATTGTTATAGTCCTTTGGTGAGTTCGACCTCAGGCTCAAGCGGCGCCTTTATCCCTGGCAACGCTGGAGCCTGTTCCCTCTACGTGAGCGGAACAGGCTGGTAACGGATCAACGACGTGGCAGGAATTGCAGCGGATCTACAGGTTTACCTTGTCGGCGAATCTCAAAGTGCAGTTTCACCCGGTCTGTACCAGTTGATCCCATCTCGGCAATTGTCTGTCCGACTTTGACCTGCTGTCCCTCCCGAACCAATAGCTTGCGGTTGTGGCCGTAAGCACTGACGTAGGTTTCGTTGTGTTTGATGATGACTAATTCGCCGTAGCCCCTTAAGCCACTCCCGGCGTAAACCACCGTCCCATCAGACGCAGCTAAAACAGGCTGTCCCAAATCTCCGGCGATATCAATGCCTTTATTCAAACTACCGTTTGAAGAAAATTTTCCAATCAGAACACCGTTCGAAGGCCATCCCCAACCCGTAGGAGCGGGGCCCGCGGGGGTAGCCGGAGCAGGCGCCGGCTTGCTCGCCGGGTTGGTGGTGGTGGCAGTTGCAGGCGTTGTCGTGGTGCCTGCCGGGCGACGAATGACCGTGGTCTTGCTGGAGGAAGAGGCACTGGACTGGGTGCTGGTAACAACCGTCGCCGGCGTAGTGCCAGTGCGGCCGTCAAAGCGAATGACCTGCCCGGGATGGATGGTGTAAGGCTCGGCGATGTTGTTGCGAGCGGCCAGCGCCTTGTAGTCCCAGCCATAGCGGAAGGCAATGGAAAACAAGGTGTCTCCGCGACGCACCGCGTACTGCCCGGTGGTCACCGTAGGGCGCTGCGGCGCAACAGTGTTACTGCGCTCGACCACCCCCACGCTGCTGGATTTGGTGCTGGAGCAACCGACCAACAAGGAACTCAAGGCAAGGCCAATCATCAGTCGCTGAAAGCTTGTTGTACCTATACGCTGCGCAATGACTGTGAGACTCACCCGCCGCTCCCTTTGTGGTGGTTGACGATATAGATTGCCTGACTCAGGCGTGAAGTGACGCAAGTATAACTGGACACAGGCGCTTTACCGCTGGCCCAGCACAAGGACAGCCGCAAGAACCTGCCTCTGACCGTCGTATCACTCATTGACGATCGATACGGCACTAAGACACAGCCCGCCAGACAGAATTCACCCCAGCCTGATAAATGCCTTCAGGCCAGGGGACCATTGAGCAACGGCACAAAACGCACCGCCCCCAGGACGTGCCGGGCAAAGCCCTGTTCTTCACGGATGATCAGCATCAACTGCTGCACCTCCCCTGCCCCCACCGGAATCACCAGGCGCCCGCCAGGCGCGAGTTGATCGAGCAGGGCCTGGGGGATATCGGTGGCGACGGCAGTGACGATGATGCCGTTATAGGGCGCCAGCGCCGGCCAGCCTTCCCAGCCGTCGCCCCAGCGAAATACGACGTTGCGCAGGTTCAATTCCTGCAGGCGCTCCTTGGCCCGGTCTTGCAGGACCTTGATCCGCTCCACCGAAAACACCCGCTCCACCAGCTGCGACAACACCGCAGTCTGGTAGCCCGAACCGGTGCCGATCTCCAGTACCTTGTCCAGCGGCCCGGCCGCCAGCAGCAGCTCACTCATGCGGGCCACCATATAAGGCTGGGAGATGGTCTGGTTGTGGCCGATCGGCAGCGCCGTGTCTTCATAGGCACGATGGGCCAGGGCCTCATCGACAAACAGATGCCGCGGTGTGCGCCGAATCACTTCCAGTACCTGAGGGTTGGACAGCCCCTCGTCATACAGGCGCTGGATCAGGCGTTCGCGGGTACGCTGGGAAGTCATGCCGATTCCCCGCCGCAGCAGATCGTCTTGCTCGCGAGCCATCAGCGCAGCCCCTCCAACCAGCCATCCAGACTCCTGAACGCGTCATTGAAGGTGCGATCCAGCTGCAGCGGCGTGACAGACACGTAGCCCTGCATCACTGCATGAAAGTCGGTGCCGGGCCCGCCATCCTCGGCGTCGCCGGCGGCAGCGATCCAGTAACCCGCCTTGCCGCGGGGGTCGACCACCTTCATCGGTGCCGCAGCACGGGCGCGATGGCCCAGGCGGGTCAACTGGATGCCCCGAATATGATCAAGCGGCAGGTTGGGAATATTCACGTTCAACACCGTCCGTGGTGGTAAATCCAGCAAGGCCTGGGCTTGCACCAGCTTGCGCGCGAAATAGGCTGCGGTCGCAAGGTTCTCCACCTGGCGCGAGACCAGCGAAAAGGCGATCGCAGGGCGTTGCAGGAAGCGCCCTTCCAATGCAGCGGCGACCGTCCCGGAGTACAGCACGTCATCACCGAGGTTGGCCCCCAGGTTGATGCCCGACACCACCATGTCCGGGTCATGCTCCAGCAGGCCGTTGAGCCCCAGGTGAACACAGTCGGTGGGGGTGCCATTGATGCTGATAAAGCCGTTGCCAAGGGTGTGCGGATGCAACGGACGGTCGAGCGTCAGCGAGCTGCTGGCGCCGCTTTTGTCTTGATCCGGAGCGATAACCACGCACTCGGCGTAATCCGCCAGCGCAGCGTGCAACGCCGCGATACCGGGTGCAGTTACCCCATCATCGTTAGAAATCAGAATGCGCATGAGCTGTCCGTCTGCCCCACCGGCACCAGATCGACGAGTTCACGCACCAAGGCGGTGGCGAAACATCCGGCCGGGAGGACGAATTCCAGTTGCAGAATATCAGGCTCGGGATAATGCCACGTCAAACCGCCAATGGGCAGCCGCAGGATGCGTCGTTCGTGGCTCATGCCGGCTTTTATCAGCCATTCGCACAGTGCCGCCTCGCGGTCGGCCATCTGCTGTTCAAGTTCATGAACCACACCACCCGCCGGAGACTCGCCTTCGCCCCACAACGGGCCTGTGGGATGCAAGTCAAGAATTGCCAGGCGCGGATCCGTGCATTCATCCGGGCCGGCCATGAAAAAGCTGCGGCTGTCGGTAAATGCCAGCAAGTCGCCCACTTGCGCCTGCTGCCAAGTGCCGTCCGCCACTCGCGCTGCCAGCGCCTGGTTGAACAGGTAGCTGCGGGCGGTGGACAACAGGCGCGAACGCACATTGCGCTGCTCCGGCAGCGCCTGGCGGGCAGCCCAGCTACGGGCGTCCGCCAGGTTGCCACCGTCGTAGCCGAAGCGCTGGGCGCCGAAATAGTTGGGAATACCTTGAGCGGCAATCCTCTTCAGGCGCTCGTCGATGGCTGCCTGATCCGCCTTGAGCTCTGTCAGACGCAGGGTAAAGCCATTGGCGGCATGGGCCCCACGCTGCAATTTGCGCTTGTGGCGGGTGGCCTCGAGGATCTTCAGAGTGTGATTTTCCGCTGCGCCAAGATCCGGATCGGCCTTGCCCGGCAGTTGCACACTGAACCACTGGCGGGTCAGCGCCTGGCGATCCTTGAGCCCGGCATAGCTGACGGTGCGCAACGACACCCCCGCCGCCTTGGCGATCCGCCGCGCCGCTTCCTCGGTGTTCAAGCCGCGTTTTTCCACCCACAGCCACAGATGCTCGCCTTCCCCGCTCAGCGGGATATCGAGTACTTCATCAACCTGGAAGTCTTCGGCAGTGGCCTTGAGTACGGCGCTGCCCAGGGCATCGCCATAGGCCCGCGGGCCCAACAATTGCAGTTCATTCATGGGCGTTGCAACAAGGCCACGGAATGCACGGCGATGCCTTCCTCGCGGCCGACAAAGCCGAGTTTTTCGGTGGTGGTTGCCTTCACGTTCACCTGGTCCAGCTCGACCTGCAGGTCCTCGGCAATCAAGGCCCGCATGGTTTCAATGTGAGGTGCCATTTTCGGTGCCTGGGCGACGATGGTGTTGTCGACGTTGCCGATCTTCCAGCCCTTGGCATGAATCAGCGCGACAACATGACGCAGCAGGACACGGCTGTCGGCGCCCTTGAACTGCGGATCGGTGTCCGGAAAGTGCTTGCCGATATCACCCAGCGCGGCAGCGCCCAGAAGGGCATCACTGAGTGCGTGTAACAGCACATCACCATCGGAGTGCGCGAGCAGCCCGAAATGGTGGGCAATACGCACCCCCCCCAACGTGATGAAGTCGCCCTCAGCGAAACGGTGCACATCGTAGCCGTGGCCAATACGCATAAAAAAACGCCCCGAAAAAGTCAGGGCGTGATTCTACCTGCTTTGGCAGGTATTAGGCGTTAAGAGCACGTGCATGGTGCTGCAAGTGGTCGTCTATGAAACTGGCGATAAAGAAGTAGCTGTGGTCGTACCCCGGCTGCATCCGCAACGTCAGCTCATGCCCGGCATTCTTTGCCGCTTGCTGCAGCACTTCAGGCTTGAGCTGACCGGCAAGGAAGTCGTCACGATCCCCCTGATCCACCAGCAACGGCAGCTTCTCGGTGACTTCGGCGATCAGCACGCTGGCATCCCACTCGCGCCAGCGTGAGCGTTCCTCCCCCAGGTAACGGGAAAACGCCTTCTGCCCCCAGGGGCAATCCATCGGGTTGCTGATGGGAGCGAAGGCCGAAACCGACTGATAGCGCCCCGGATTACGCAGCGCGCACACCAATGCCCCGTGACCGCCCATGGAGTGCCCGCTGATCCCACGCTTGTGCGAAGCGGGAAAATGCGCCTCCACCAGCTCCGGCAGCTCGTTCACCACATAATCGTGCATCCGGTAATGCTGGGCCCAGGGCTCCTGCGTCGCGTTCAGGTAGAACCCGGCACCCAGACCGAAATCCCAGGCACCGTCCGGGTCACCGGGCACGCCGGGGCCACGCGGGCTGGTATCCGGAGCGACGATGATCAAGCCCAGCTCGGCAGCCATGCGTTGAGCCCCGGCCTTGTGCATGAAGTTCTCGTCGGTACAGGTCAGGCCGGACAACCAGTAAAGCACCGGCAGCTTGCCGCCCTGTTCGGCCTGGGGCGGCAAATACACGGCGAACACCATGTCACAGCCCAGCACCCGGGAATGATGCTTGTAGCGTTTATGCCAGCCGCCGAAGCTTTTCTGGCAGGAAAGGTTTTCCAGACTCATGGCAGACCTCCAGCGGCACGCCGCAAGCCATGGGCCGCAAGCGGAACTCCCGCTTGGCGCCTGTGGCTTGCCGCCTGCCGCTGCTGTTAGAAGTGAATGACGGAGCGAATGCTCTTGCCTTCGTGCATTAGGTCGAACGCCTTGTTGATATCTTCCAGGCCCATGGTGTGGGTGATGAAGGTATCCAGGGGGATCTCGCCGGTCTGGGACATTTCCACGTAGCTTGGCAGCTCGCTGCGCCCGCGCACGCCACCAAAGGCTGAGCCGCGCCATACCCGGCCGGTCACCAATTGGAAGGGACGGGTGGAGATTTCCTGGCCGGCACCGGCCACGCCGATGATTACCGATTCGCCCCAGCCCTTGTGGCAGCACTCCAGGGCCGCACGCATCAGTTGCACATTGCCGATGCACTCGAAGGAGAAATCCACGCCGCCATCAGTCATGTCGACAATGACCTCCTGAATCGGACGGTCGAAATCCTTCGGATTGACGCAGTCGGTGGCGCCCAGTTGCTTGGCGATCTCGAACTTGGCCGGGTTGATATCGATGGCGATGATGCGCCCGGCCTTGGCCTTGACCGCACCGATGACCGCCGACAGGCCAATGCCGCCCAGGCCGAAGATGGCCACGGTATCACCGGCCTTGACCTTGGCGGTGTTGATCACCGCTCCGATCCCGGTGGTCACGCCGCACCCCAGCAGGCAGACCTTTTCCAGCGGCGCTTCCTTGGGAATCTTGGCCACGGAGATTTCCGGGAGCACGGTGTACTCGGAAAAGGTCGAGGTACCCATGTAGTGGAAAATCGGCTGACCCTTGTAGGAAAAACGCGTGGTGCCATCAGGCATCAGACCCTTGCCCTGGGTGGCGCGAATGGCCTGACAGAGGTTGGTCTTGCCCGACAGGCAGAATTTGCACTTGCCGCATTCCGGGGTGTACAGCGGGATCACATGGTCACCCACAGCCACCGAGGTCACGCCCTCGCCCACCGCCTCAACCACCGCACCGCCTTCGTGGCCGAGGATCGCCGGGAAGATGCCTTCAGGGTCGGCACCAGACAGCGTGTAGGCGTCGGTGTGGCAGACGCCGGAGGCGACGACCCGCAGCAGCACCTCGCCCGCCTTGGGCATGGCGACATCCACTTCGACGATTTCCAGCGGCTTCTTGGCCTCGAAGGCTACGGCAGCACGTGACTTGATCATCCTGACTCTCCAGCGAATAAAAACGAGGCACAGAGTGTAAAACAGCGCAATGCGATGAATAATCCAGGCAAAAGCAAAACATTATTGCTGTATAGGGACAATCAATGAATGACAACCGCTGGGAAGGTATCGACGAATTTGTCGCGGTCGCCGAATGCAGCCAGTTCACCGCTGCCGCCGAGCGCCTGGGGGTCTCTTCGTCCCATATCAGCCGTCAGGTGGCACGGCTTGAGGAGCGCTTGCAGACTCGCCTGCTGTATCGCAGTACCCGCCGGGTGACCCTGACCGAGGCCGGGCAGACCTTTCTCCAGCATTGCCAACGCTTGCAGGATGGTCGCGAGGAGGCCCTGCGGGCCGTAGGCGACCTGACCAGCGAGCCCAAGGGCATGCTGCGCATGACCTGTGCAGTGGCCTACGGCGAGCGCTTTATCGTGCCGCTGGTTACCCGGTTCATGAGCCTTTATCCGCAGTTGCGAGTGGATATAGAGCTCAGCAACCGCCCCCTGGACCTGGTGCATGAAGGGCTGGACCTGGCGATTCGCCTTGGGCGCCTGCAGGACTCGCGCCTGGTCGCCACTCGCCTGGCCCCACGCCGCATGTACCTATGCGCCTCGCCCTCCTACCTGGAACGCTATGGACGCCCGCACAGCCTGTCGGAATTGAGCCGGCACAACTGCCTGATCGGTAGCTCGGATATCTGGCAGTTGGAAGTCGATGGGCGCGAATTCTCGCAACGGGTGCAGGGTAATTGGCGCTGCAACAGCGGACAGGCGGTGCTGGATGCGGCCTTGCAAGGGGTGGGGCTGTGCCAGTTGCCGGACTACTACGTCCTGGAGCACCTGCAGAACGGTACGCTGATTTCCTTGCTGGAAGCTCACCAACCGCCAAACACCGCAGTCTGGGCGCTGTACCCGCAGCAACGGCACCTGTCACCGAAAGTGCGCAAGCTGGTGGATTATCTGAAACAAGGGCTGGCGCAGCGCCCGGAGTACCGCGACCTGTAGCTGCTGCCGCAGGCTGTGACAAGGCCCGCAGGGCCTTCAGGGCCTCAAGAGCGGCGCCTCCTTCGGAGGCGTTCGCAGCCTGCACCAGCAGCTACAAGGTGCAGCGCAAGCCGGCAGTCAGCGGCGGTTGGACCAGCGCTGGCGCAACCATTCCAGGTCTTCGGGACGGGTGACCTTGAGGTTATCCGAGCGGCCTTCGATCAGGCGCGGCGCCTGGCCGGCCCATTCCATCGCCGAAGCTTCATCGGTAATCGCCACATCGGCCACCAGGCTGTCAGCCAGGGCACGATGCAGGGCACCGAGGCGGAACATCTGCGGTGTGTAGGCTTGCCAGATCAAACTGCGGTCAACGGTTTCCAGCACTCGACCGTGCTTGTCCACACGTTTCAGGGTGTCCCGGGCCGGAACTGCGAGCAGCCCTCCCACAGGGTCATCCACCAACTCACCCAGCAGTTTGTCCAGGTCATCCCGGGAAAGATTGGGCCGGGCGGCATCGTGAACCAGCACCCAGTCGTCATCGGCAGCGCCCTGGGCATGCAGATGGAGCAAGGCATTGAGCACCGAGCCGGAACGCTCAGCACCACCTTCGACCCGCTGGATCCGCGAATCATGGGCGCAAGCCAGGGCTGGCCAGTAAGGATCATCAACCGCCAGGCTGACCACCAGCCCCTTGAGGCCGGGGTGGTCGAGAAAGCAGCCCAGGCTGTGTTCAAGAATTGTGCGTCCACCCAGTTGCAGGTACTGCTTGGGGCGGTCCGCGGCCATGCGGGCACCAACGCCCGCGGCAGGAATCACGGCCCAGAAGGCCGGCAATACGTCGCTCATTGGGCCAACTGGTAGAGGGTTTCACCCTCCTTGACCATACCCAACTCATGGCGAGCCCTTTCTTCCACGGTCTCCATGCCTTTTTTCAGCTCCATGACTTCCGCATCGAGTACGCGATTTCGTTCCAGCAAACGCTCGTTTTCAGCGTGCTGGTCGGCAATCTGCTGAGTCAGGTCAGCAACCTGGGCCAAGCTGCCGTTCCCCACCCACAGGCGGTACTGCAAGCCAGCCAGCAGCAAGAGCAAGACCAGGAACAACCAATTGGGACTGCGCATCGAATATCGGGTATCCAGTGAAAAAAGACAGCCATGCCAACAACTTCGGACCTACTGATAGCACGAAGCCTGGAAGACCCAGGCTTGTGCTCTTAAGGCATCAGATTAGTGGCAAAAAACTCGCTGTAGCGATTTTCCCGACACAATCCGGTGTCTTTTTACCATCTACTGCTTAGCCGCGAAACTCACCGCGACCGTTGTACTTGGCCTTGCCGTTCAATTGCTCTTCGATACGCAGCAATTGGTTGTACTTGGAAACGCGGTCGGAACGGCACAGGGAGCCGGTCTTGATCTGGCCAGCCGAGGTACCCACGGCCAGGTCGGCGATGGTCGAATCTTCGGTTTCACCGGAACGGTGGGAGATCACCGCAGTGTAGCCGGCAGCCTTGGCCATCTGGATGGCTTCCAGGGTTTCGGTCAGGGTGCCGATCTGGTTGAACTTGATCAGGATCGAGTTGGCGATCTTCTTGTCGATGCCTTCTTTCAGGATCTTGGTGTTGGTCACGAACAGGTCGTCGCCGACCAGTTGAACCTTCTCGCCGATCTTGTCGGTAAGGATTTTCCAGCCGGCCCAGTCGGACTCGTCCAGGCCGTCTTCGATGGAGATGATCGGGTAGCGCTGGGTCAGGCCTTTGAGGTACTCGGCGAAACCTTCGGCGGTGAACACCTGGCCTTCGCCGGACAGGTTGTACTTGCCATCTTCATAGAATTCGCTGGCAGCGCAGTCCAGGGCCAGGGTCACGTCGGTGCCCAGGGTGTAACCGGCGTTGGCCACGGCTTCGGAGATCACTTTCAGAGCGTCTTCGTTGGAAGCCAGGTTCGGTGCAAAACCGCCTTCGTCACCCACTGCGGTGTTCAGGCCACGGGCCTTCAGCACGGCTTTGAGGTGATGGAAGATTTCAGTGCCCATGCGCAGGCCTTCCGAGAAGGACTTGGCGCCAACCGGCTGCACCATGAACTCCTGGATGTCGACGTTGTTATCGGCGTGCTCGCCACCGTTGATGATGTTCATCATCGGTACCGGCATCGAGTAGACGCCCGGAGTGCCATTGAGGTTGGCGATGTGGGCGTACAGCGGCAGGTCCTGGTCCTGAGCGGCGGCCTTGGCAGCAGCCAGGGACACGGCGAGGATCGCGTTGGCGCCCAGGGTGGCCTTGTTCTCGGTACCGTCGAGCTTGATCATGGCCTGATCCAGGGCCTTCTGATCGATCGGGTCCTTACCCAGCAGCAGGTCGCGGATCGGACCGTTGATGTTGGCTACCGCCTTGAGCACGCCCTTGCCCAGGTAACGGCTCTTGTCGCCATCACGCAGCTCCAGCGCTTCGCGCGAGCCGGTGGAAGCACCGGACGGCGCGCATGCACTGCCGATGATGCCGTTGTCGAGAAGCACGTCCGCTTCGACAGTGGGGTTGCCACGGGAGTCGAGAACTTCACGACCTTTGATGTCGACGATTTTTGCCATTGTTGTAAACACTCCAAAGTTGACGAAAACGACGCAGCTGTAGGAAATCTTTTACCGTCGGCAAGGCGGGGAAAGCGGGCAGTCTTGCAGACGATAAGGCTCAGGCCCGGGGGCCTGAGCAATAATCGTGCGGTACTTTACCGGAGAAATCGGTTTTACGCGGTTTCTACCGTCGGAAAACTCTTGACCAGCTCGTCCAGGGCCTTGAGCTGGGCCAGGAACGGCTCGAGCTTGTCCAGGCGCAGGGCGCAAGGACCGTCGCACTTGGCGTTGTCCGGATCCGGATGGGCTTCGAGGAACAGCCCGGCAAGAGACTGGCTCATGCCGGCCTTGGCCAGGTCGGTGACCTGGGCCCGGCGACCGCCAGCGGAGTCGGCGCGACCACCCGGCATCTGCAGGGCGTGGGTCACATCGAAGAACACCGGGTATTCGAACTGCTTCATGATGCCGAAGCCGAGCATGTCCACGACCAGGTTGTTGTAGCCGAAGCTGGAACCGCGCTCGCAGAGGATCAACTGATCGTTGCCCGCCTCTTCGCACTTGCTCAGGATGTGTTTCATTTCCTGGGGTGCGAGGAACTGGGCTTTCTTGATGTTGATCACCGCGCCGGTCTTGGCCATGGCCACCACCAGGTCGGTCTGCCGCGAAAGGAAGGCCGGCAGCTGGATGATGTCGCAGACTTCGGCGACCACGGCAGCCTGGGCCGGCTCGTGGACGTCGGTGATGATCGGCACGCCAAAGGCCTGCTTCACGTCTTCGAAAATCCGCATGCCTTCTTCCAGGCCCGGGCCACGGTAGGAGGTCACCGACGAACGGTTGGCCTTGTCGAAACTGGCCTTGAACACGTAGGGGATACCGAGCTTCTCGGTGACCCGCACGTATTCTTCACAGACCTGCATCGCCATGTCGCGGCTTTCCAGCACGTTCATGCCGCCGAACAGCACCATCGGCTTGTCGTTGGCGATCTCGATGTTGCCTACGCGGATGATCTTCTGCGCCATCAGGGTCACGCCTTCTTCTGGTGTTGAGCCAATGCTGCTTTGACGAAACCGCTGAACAGTGGGTGGCCGTCACGGGGAGTCGAGGTGAACTCGGGGTGGAACTGGCAAGCGACGAACCATGGATGATCCTGGGCCTCGACCACTTCAACCAGCGCGCCGTCACCCGAGCGACCGGAGATCTTCAGGCCAGCTTCGATCAGTTGCGGCAGCAGCTTGTTGTTCACTTCGTAACGGTGACGGTGACGCTCGATGATCACGTCCTTGGCGTAGCAGTCGTGGACCTTGGAGCCCGCTTCCAGCAAGCATTCCTGAGCGCCCAGCCGCATGGTGCCGCCCAGGTCGGAAGCTTCGGTACGTACTTCAACGGCACCGGTGGCGTCTTCCCACTCGGTGATCAGGCCGACGACCGGATGGCCGCTGGTGCGATCGAACTCGGTGGAGTTGGCGTCTTTCCAACCCATGACATTACGGGCGAACTCGATGACCGCCACTTGCATGCCCAGGCAGATACCCAGGTACGGCACCTTGTTCTCGCGAGCGTATTGCACCGCGGTGATCTTGCCTTCCACGCCACGCAGGCCAAAACCGCCTGGAACCAGGATCGCGTCGACGCCTTCCAGCAGCGCGGTGCCCTGATTCTCGATGTCTTCGGAATCGATGTAGCGCAGGTTGACCTTGGTACGGTTGGTGATGCCGGCATGACTCATCGCTTCGATCAGCGACTTGTAGGCGTCCAGCAGTTCCATGTACTTGCCGACCATGGCGATGGTGACTTCGTGCTCTGGGTTGAGCTTGGCGTCCACCACTTTTTCCCACTCGGACAGGTCAGCACCGTTGCACTGCAGGCCGAAACGCTCGACGACGAAATCGTCCAGGCCCTGGGCGTGCAGCACGGCCGGGATCTTGTAGATGGTGTCAACGTCTTCCAGGGAGATCACCGCACGCTCTTCAACGTTGGTGAACAGCGCGATCTTGCGGCGCGACGACACATCCACCGGATGGTCGGAGCGGCAGATCAGCACGTCCGGTTGCAAGCCGATCGAACGCAGCTCTTTTACCGAGTGCTGGGTCGGCTTGGTCTTGGTCTCGCCAGCGGTGGCGATGTACGGAACCAGCGTCAGGTGCATCAGCATCGCGCGCTTGGAACCGACTTCCACACGCAGTTGACGGATGGCTTCGAGGAACGGTTGCGACTCGATGTCACCCACGGTACCGCCGATTTCCACCAAGGCCACGTCGGCATCGCCGGCGCCCTTGATGATGCGACGCTTGATCTCGTCGGTGATGTGCGGAATCACCTGGATGGTGGCACCCAGATAATCACCACGGCGCTCCTTGCGCAGCACGTGCTCGTACACGCGGCCGGTGGTGAAGTTGTTGTTCTGGGTCATGGTCGTGCGGATGAACCGCTCGTAGTGGCCCAGGTCCAGGTCGGTCTCGGCGCCGTCGTGGGTGACGAACACTTCACCGTGCTGGAACGGGCTCATGGTGCCCGGGTCGACGTTGATGTACGGGTCCAGCTTGAGCATGGTGACCTTAAGCCCCCGCGCCTCCAGGATGGCCGCCAATGAAGCCGAGGCAATGCCTTTCCCCAATGAAGAAACAACACCGCCCGTGACGAATATGTAGCGCGTCATGAAAAACCCTAGAAGTCTGCGTTAAAGCGGTCAGTGCCGCCGGGGAAAGCGAAGGAAGGCCGAAGCCCCCGATCACCTGCATTAATCACAGTGCACCTTTCAAAAAAACCGCCGCGTGGTGACAGACCGGATGCAAAAACACCGGTAGGTTGCTCGCTACACATTTTTTGGAATCGCCCAGCAAAGACTGCTTGGTAATCGGCAACTCCTGCAATTCAGGCGAATCCACAGAAGTTGTATCAAGAAGGGAGCGTAGTCTACCGGAAAGCCCCTTTCAGCTCAAACCTTGATCGCTGGTTGGTGGCAGCCATTGCAATGGCCAGCCACCCTGGGGGTTTGTCGCAAGTGCCGGCAGGTTCGCCACCGCGAGCAAGCGGTCGTCCTGATACAGCAGCGGCAATCTGCCACGGACGAAACCCGGCAGCCCGCTTTCATTGAGCAAACGCTTCAAGTCCCGATGGCCGCGGCCGGCCAGGTGCATGATCTCGCCCCCCTGGCGATAGCGGATATGCAGCGACCCGGTCGGCACTGGCCCAGGGAACGACACCTGACCGTTGCCCGGCAGATGCAAGGGCTTTTGCGGATCGAGCCACTGCAACCGTCCGTCGACCGGTTGCAGCCAGCTGCCGGACAGCCACCAGACTCGCCCTGCCGCACGATGCAAATCGCCATCGGCCAAACGCCACACCGGTCGCCCTTCGGCACCCGCATCTCGCAGGCTGTCCCAGCCGCGCCAGTGATCGGTATCCGGCAGACGGCCAAACCGGCTCAACCAATGGCTCAAGGCATTGCGTTGGCGCGCGCCCGACAAAGACTGCAAAGGTGCCAGGGCCAGTGAGGGCAGATCCAGCCAGGGCCAGACGCTAGCACCGCGGGCTGCATCCAGATCCATGATCGCCAGCTCATCGAGCAGGCCCTGGGCTTCATTCAAGTGCGCGGCGCTGCGGCTCATGCTGAGTGCCGCCTGGGGCCAGCGCGCGGTGATCGCCGGCATGACCTGGTGGCGCAGGTAATTGCGCGAATACTGATGATCGGCGTTGGATGGGTCTTCGACCCAGCTCAACTGATGCTCCGCGGCGTAGCACTGCAGTTCGGCACGTGACACATCAAGCAAGGGTCGCAGCAGCTGCCCGTCGCCCAACGGCCGCTCTGACGGCATTGCCGACAAGCCCCTGACTCCGGCACCGCGCAGCAGGCGGAACAGCAGCGTTTCCGCCTGGTCGTCACGATGCTGCGCCGTCAGCAGCACTTCACCGCTCGCTGTGAGCCGTGCGAAAGCGCCATAGCGTGCCTCGCGGGCGGCGCGCTCCAGGCTGGCACCGGCTGGCACCTGGACGCGAAGCACCTGCAGCGGCACCCCCAGCGCATCACAGAAGGCCTGACAATGCTCCGGCCAGGCGTCGGCCGCAGCCTGAAGTCCATGATGGATATGCACAGCCGAAAGTGGAGGAAGGCGATGGTGCTGCGCCAGATCGGCGAGCAAATGCAACAGGACGGTGGAATCCAGGCCACCGGAGAAAGCCACGCGCCAACTCCTGGAGTCGCGCCAGGGCGCGAGGCTTTGCAGTAGTTTGGCGGAGAGAGCGTTCATGACGTGTTCAAGACCTGTAGGAGCGGCCGAGTGGCGTACTGCTTGCCCGCATAAGCAACAACGCCGCCATCGAATCGATGGCGGCGCCTGGGTCGCGAACGAGCGTGCCCCTACAAGGGGAGGCAGTGCTCGATCAGAGACCGTAGCTCATCAGGCGGTCATAGCGACGGGCCAGCAAGGTGTCGTTGTCCATTTCCTTGAGCATGGCCAACTGCGTGCTGAGTTCGGCACGGATCGAGGCCGCCGCGGCAGCCGGATCCCGATGGGCACCGCCCAATGGCTCGCCGATGACCTTGTCGACAATACCCAGGCCTTTGAGGCGCTCGGCGGTAATGCCCATGGCTTCGGCGGCATCGGCAGCCTTTTCCGAGGTTTTCCACAGGATCGAGGCGCAGCCTTCCGGCGAGATCACCGCGTAGGTGGAGTACTGCAGCATGTTCAACTGGTCACAGACACCGATGGCCAAGGCACCGCCGGAACCACCCTCACCAATCACGGTAGCGATGATCGGGGTCTTCAGACGCGCCATGACCCGCAGGTTCCAGGCAATGGCCTCGCTCTGGTTGCGCTCTTCAGCATCGATGCCCGGATAGGCGCCGGGTGTGTCGATGAAGGTCAGGATCGGCATCTTGAAGCGCTCGGCCATCTCCATCAGGCGGCAGGCCTTGCGGTAGCCTTCCGGACGCGGCATGCCGAAGTTGCGGCGGACCTTCTCGCGTACTTCACGGCCTTTCTGGTGCCCGATGATCATCACCGGCTGCTCGTCCAGGCGAGCAACGCCGCCTACGATGGCGGCGTCGTCAGAGAAGTGGCGATCGCCATGCAGCTCGTCGAACTCGGTGAAGATGTGCTGGATGTAGTCCAGGGTGTACGGGCGACGCGGGTGCCGCGCCAGACGTGCGATCTGCCAGCTGGTGAGCTTGCCGAAGATGTCCTCGGTCAGGGTGTTGCTCTTGTCCTGCAGGCGGGAAATCTCATCGCCGATATTCAGCGAATTGTCATTACCGACCAAGCGCAACTCTTCGATCTTGGCTTGCAGGTCGGCGATCGGCTGTTCGAAATCAAGAAAATTCGGGTTCATAGGCGTCCGTCTGGGCTCGACGTCCAAGGGAGCTTGGGCCGGCCGGTTGTCTATTCGCGCCCTACCTTAAGGGACGGACGCGTTGAGGTCGAGATTAAAAATTCAAGTGACGATGAGGCGCAATGATGGCACCTCACCGTCAACGGTATTGGAGGAAGACGTTGTCTCGCCCGAACTGGTCACGCAGGGCTTGAATCAAGCTGTCCGCCGGATCGATCCGCCAGTTCTCGCCAAACTGCAGCAGGGCCTTGGCGTCATCCCGGGTGTACTCCATGGTGATCGGGCATGCGCCGCGGTGGCGCTTGAACAGATCACCCAGCCAGCGTAGCTGATCGCCCTTCAGGGCATCGCTGTGGATCTTCAGGCGCAGGCTTTCCGCCAGGTTGGTCCGCGCATCCTCCATGCTCATCACCCGCTTGACCCGCAGGCGCAGGCCGCCGGAGAAGTCGTCGTTGCTGACCTCGCCCTCCACCACCACCATGGCGTCGGTCTGCAGCAGCGACTGCGCCGAGTGGAACGCATCGGCAAACAGCGAGGCCTCGATCCGCCCCGAGCGGTCGTCGAGGGTGATGAAGCCCATCTTGTCGCCCTTTTTGTTCTTCATCACCCGCAGGGCGATGATCATGCCGGCCACGGTCTGGGTATCCCGGGCCGGCTTCAGGTCGATGATGCGCTGGCGGGCGAAACGACGGATCTCGCCTTCGTATTCGTCGATCGGGTGCCCGGTCAGGTACAGCCCCAGGGTATCTTTCTCGCCTTTCAGGCGTTCCTTGAGGGTCAGTTCCTTGGCCTTGCGATGGTTGGCGTAGACATCCGCATCCTCATCGACGAAGACCCCGCCGAACAGGTCGGCGTGGCCACTGTCGTGGGTACGGGCGGTCTGCTCCGCAGCCTTGATCGCTTCTTCCATGGCAGCAAGCAGCACGGCGCGGTTCTGGTCGATATTGGCCTGGTAGGCCTTGGGCTCATCGAAGAAGTGCGGACCCAGGCGGTCCAGGGCGCCGCTTCGAATCAAGCCGTCCAGGGTCCGCTTGTTGATGCGTTTGAGGTCGACCCTGGCGCAGAAATCGAACAGATCCTTGAAAGGTCCTGCCTCGCGGGCTTCGGTGATGGCTTCCACCGGCCCCTCGCCGACGCCCTTGATCGCCCCCAGGCCGTAGACGATGCGACCTTCGTCGTTCACCGTGAACTTGAACTCGGAGGTGTTCACGTCCGGCGCGTCGAGGCGCAACTTCATGATCCGCACTTCCTCGATCAAGGTCACGACCTTGTCGGTGTTGTGCATATCCGCGGAGAGTACCGCCGCCATGAACGGCGCCGGGTAGTGCGCCTTGAGCCAGGCGGTCTGGTACGACACCAGGCCGTAGGCGGCGGAGTGGGATTTGTTGAAGCCGTAGCCGGCGAACTTTTCCACCAGGTCGAAGATGTTGCCCGCCAGGTCCGCATCGATGTTGTTGCTGGCGCAACCCTCAATGAAGCCGCCACGCTGCTTGGCCATCTCCTCGGGCTTTTTCTTACCCATGGCCCGACGCAGCATGTCCGCACCGCCCAGGGTGTAGCCGGCCATGACCTGGGCAATCTGCATCACCTGTTCCTGGTACAGGATGATGCCGTAGGTCGGCGCCAGTACCGGCTGCAGGCCGTCGTACTGATAGTCCGGGTGCGGGTAGGCCAGCTCGGCGCGGCCGTGCTTGCGGTTGATGAAGTCATCCACCATGCCCGATTGCAGCGGCCCCGGACGGAACAGGGCCACCAGTGCGATCAGGTCTTCCAGGCAGTCGGGCTTGAGCTTCTTGATCAGCTCCTTCATGCCCCGGGATTCAAGCTGGAATACTGCGGTGGTTTCAGCTTTCTGCAACAGGCTGTAGGTCGGCTTGTCGTCCAGCGGGATAAAGGCGATATCCAGCGGCTCCTCGCCGACCTTGGCGCGGTCGCGGTTAATGGTTTTCAGTGCCCAGTCGATGATGGTCAGGGTCCGCAGACCGAGGAAGTCGAACTTCACCAGGCCAGCAGCCTCGACGTCATCCTTGTCGAACTGGGTCACCAGGCCGCCGCCTTCTTCGTCGCAGTAGATCGGCGAGAAGTCGGTAAGCTTGGTGGGCGCGATCACCACGCCCCCGGCGTGTTTACCGACGTTACGCACCACGCCCTCGAGCTTGCGCGCCATCTCCCAGATTTCCGCCGCCTCTTCATCGACCTTGATGAAGTCCCGCAGGATCTCCTCTTGCTCGTAGGCTTTTTCCAGGGTCATGCCGACTTCGAAGGGGATCATCTTCGACAGACGGTCGGCCAAGCCGTAGGACTTGCCCTGCACCCGCGCCACGTCACGGACCACCGCCTTGGCCGCCATGGAACCGAAGGTGATGATCTGGCTCACCGCGTTGCGGCCGTATTTCTCGGCCACGTAGTCGATCACTCGGTCGCGACCGTCCATGCAGAAGTCGACGTCGAAGTCGGGCATGGAGACCCGTTCCGGGTTAAGGAAACGTTCGAACAGCAGGTCGTATTCCAGCGGATCGAGGTCAGTGATCTTCTGCACATAGGCCACCAGGGAACCGGCACCCGACCCCCGGCCCGGACCTACCGGTACGCCGTTGCTCTTGGCCCACTGGATAAAGTCCATAACGATCAGGAAGTAACCGGGGAAGCCCATCTGGATGATGATATCCAGTTCGAAATTCAGCCGGTCGACGTAGACCTGACGCTTGGCCTCGTAGTCCTCGGTGGTGTCCTTGGGCAGCAGCACGCTGAGGCGCTCTTCCAGGCCGTCGAAGGAAACCTTGCGAAAATACTCATCGATGGTCATGCCATCGGGAATCGGGTAGTCAGGCAAGAAGTGCTTGCCCAGCTTGACCTCGATGTTGCAGCGTTTGGCGATCTCGACAGTGTTTTCCAGCGCCTCGGGCAGGTCACTGAACAGCTCGGCCATTTCTTCGGCGCTTTTCAGGTACTGCTGGTCGCTGTAGTTTTTTGAGCGGCGCGGATCGTCCAGGGCCCGGCCTTCACCGATGCAAACCCGGGTTTCGTGGGCTTCGAAGTCTTCCTGCTTGATGAAACGCACGTCGTTGGTAGCCACCAGCGGCGCGCCGATCTTGTCGGCCAGGGCCACGGCGGCGTGCAATTGCTCTTCGTCGTTGGGGCGGTTGGTACGCTGCACTTCCAGGTAGAAGCGCTCGGGGAATACGGCCATCCACTCCCGGGCCAGGGTCTCGGCAACCTCGAGATCGCCGGCGATCAGGGCCATGCCGATCTCGCCCTCCTTGGCCGCCGAGAGCATGATCAAGCCTTCCGCGGCCTCCGCCACCCACTCACGCTCGATGATGATCTGGCCGTTGCGCTGGCCATCGATGAAGCCACGGGAAATCAGCTCGGTCAGGTTGCGATAACCCACGGCGTTCATCACCAGCAGGCTGATGCGGCTCAGGGGGTTATCCGGGTCCTTGTTCGACAGCCACAGGTCGGCGCCGCAGATCGGCTTGATCCCCGCACCCATGCTGGTTTTATAGAACTTGACCAGGGAACACATGTTGTTCTGGTCGGTGACCGCCACCGCCGGCATGCCCATGCCGGCCAGCGCCTTGACCAGCGGCTTGATCCGCACCAGACCGTCGACCAGGGAATATTCAGTGTGCAGGCGCAGGTGAACGAATGAAGCCGGCATAGTGATCCTGTAATAAGCGCGAAAACAACAAGGCCCGGATTGTACCGGGCCTCGACTAAAACATCAGCCTCAGGACTGAATCTCGCCCAGCGCCTCGCGGGCTTCGTAGGCTTGCCGCACCGGAGCGAAAGAGCGCCGGTGAATCGGTGTCGGCCCCAGGCGGGCCAGGGCTTCCAGATGCACCGGGGTCGGGTAGCCCTTGTGGCCACCGATGCCATATCCCGGATAGATCAGCTCGAAAGCGGCCATTTCTCGGTCACGGCTGACCTTGGCCAGGATCGATGCCGCGGCAATCGCCGGAACCTTGCTATCGCCCTTGACCACCGCTTCAGCCGGCATCGCCAGCTTCGGGCAACGGTTGCCATCGATCATCGCCAGCTTCGGGGTCACACTCAGCCCCTCCACTGCGCGCTGCATGGCCAACATGGTGGCATGGAGGATATTCAGCTCGTCGATTTCCTCGACCTCAGCCCGGGCGATGCACCAGCTCAGGGCTTTCTCGCAGATTTCGTCGAACAGCTTCTCGCGCCGGGCTTCGGTGAGCTTCTTCGAATCGTTGAGGCCGAGAATCGGCCGCGTCGGGTCGAGAATCACTGCCGCGGTGACCACTGCACCACACAAAGGGCCGCGGCCGACCTCATCGACCCCGGCCACCAGGTCCTCGGCGTCCGCCACCAGGGTGAAATCCAGGCCCATTTGCATTTTCGGGTTACTCACAGTCATTTGCCGATCAGCCCAAGCACGGCTTGCGCGGCCTGGTTGGATGCGTCGCGACGCAAGGTTCGGTGGATCTCGTCAAAGCCGCGAGTCTGCTCTTCACCACCTTCGATCAGCGGCGACAAGGTCTGGGCCAGAGCATCGGCCGTGGCATCGTCCTGCAGCAGCTCAGGCACCAGGAGGCGCTGGGCCAGCAGGTTCGGCAGGGAAATGTACGGGCTCTTGACCATGCGCTTGAGAATCCAGAACGTCAGCGGCGCCAGGCGGTAAGCCACGACCATCGGGCGCTTGTAGAGCAAGGCTTCCAGGGTCGCGGTACCGGAGGCGATCAACACCGCATCGCAAGCAGCCAGCGCCTTGTGGGACTGGCCATCGAGCAACGTCAGTGGCAGATCACGATTGGCCAGCAACTGCTCCAGCTGGACCCGCCGCTCCGGGCTGGCGCAAGGCATGATGAAACGCACGCCGGGGCGCATGGCCCGCAGGCGCTGAGCGGCATCGAGGAACAAGGCGCCCAGGCGCCCTACTTCGCCACCGCGACTACCGGGCATCAAGGCCACCAACGGCCCTTCTGGCAACCCCAGCTCCGCGCGTGCAGCGGCTCGGTCGGCCTCCAGCGGAATGGCATCGGCCAGAGAGTGACCGACGAACTTCACCGGTACCCCCTTCTCTTCATAGAAGCGGGCTTCGAAGGGGAACAGGGTCAGCATCAGGTCGCAGCCTTCGCGGATCTTCAGCACCCGCTTCTGCCGCCAGGCCCAGACCGAAGGGCTGACGTAGTGCACGGTCTTGATCCCGGCCTGACGCAACTTGAGTTCGATATTCAGGGTGAAATCCGGGGCATCGATACCGATAAACACATCCGGCTTTTCAGCAACCAGGGTCTGGATCAGCTTCTTGCGTCGAGCCAGAAGCTCACGCAGGCGCCCAAGCACCTCTACCAGCCCCATGACCGCCAGGCGCTCCATGGGGAAGTAGGAAACAAGGCCTTCGGCCTCCATCAGCGGACCACCGACCCCTATGAATTCGACGGCCGGGTGCTGAGCCTTGAGAGCTCGCATCAAACCGGCGCCGAGAATGTCGCCGGAGGCTTCGCCAGCCACCAGCGCAATACGCAGAGTGCTCATGATTAACGGGTGATGCCGCGAGTCGAGGACTGGATCGAGTCACGAAAGACCGCGACTTCAGGGAACTGTGCAGCCGGCTCGGCCAGCTCGGCCAAGGCCTGATCAACCGTCAGCCCCTGGCGATAGACCGTCTTGTAGGCACGACGCAGCGCGTGGATCGCATCTTCGCTGAAGCCGCGACGGCGCATGCCTTCGAAGTTCATGCTGCGGGCTTCGGCGGGGTTGCCGAATACGGTGACGAATGCCGGCACGTCCTTGCCGATGGCGGTGCCCATGCCGGAAAAGCTGTGGGCGCCGATATGGCAATACTGATGCACCAGGGTGAAACCGGAGAGAATCGCCCAGTCATCCACATGCACATGGCCGGCCAAGGCGGTGTTGTTGACCAGGATGCAGTGGTTGCCGATAACGCTGTCATGGCCGATGTGGGCATAGGCCATGACCAGGTTGTGATCACCCAGAGTGGTTTCGGAACGATCCTGGACGGTGCCACGGTGAATGGTCACGCCTTCGCGGATCACGTTGTGGTCACCGATCACCAGGCGGGTTTCCTCGCCCTTGTATTTCAGATCAGGCGTGTCCTCACCTACCGACGAAAACTGGTAGATGCGGTTGTGCTTACCGATCCGGGTAGGGCCCTTGAGAATCACATGGGGCCCGATCACTGTACCCTCGCCGATTTCCACACCAGCGCCGACGATCGACCACGGGCCAACCTCAACGTCGTCGGCCAGGACGGCCGTCGGATCGATGATTGCGCGAGGGTCAATCAAACTCATAGTTTGCGTTCCGCACAGATGATCTCGGCAGAGCACACCGGCTTGCCGTCGACCGAAGCCTGGCATTCGAACTTCCAGATCTGGCGCTTGCAGCTGATGAACTTGGCTTCAAGGATCAGCTGGTCGCCCGGCAGCACCGGCTGGCGGAAGCGCAGCTTGTCGGAACCGACGAAGTAATAGAGGGTGCCGTCGGCGGGCTTCACGTCGAGCATCTTGAAACCGAGAATGCCCGCAGCCTGAGCCATGGCCTCGATGATCAGCACGCCCGGCATGATCGGGTGCGCAGGGAAGTGACCATTGAAGAACGGTTCATTGATGCTGACATTCTTGTAGGCACGAATGCACTTGCCTTCAACATCCAGGTCCACTACCCGATCCACCAACAGGAAAGGGTAACGGTGAGGCAAGTATTCGCGAATCTCGTTGATGTCCATCATTTCGGGGGGAAGCCTGTAGTAAAGAGTGGGAGCGCGCGACTAACGCACGCTCCTCTAGCAAATCAAGGAGGCAGTCTAGCGGCTGTGCACACTTGATATGGAAATGGTATCAGCCATCAGATGAAGCATTGCCGCCGGGGGTCACGTCCCCAACGCGCTTTTCCAACTGACGCAAGCGCCGTGCAAGGTCATCCAGCTGGCGGATGCGTGCCGCGCTTTTGCGCCACTCGGCAGCAGGCTGCATGGCCGTACCGGAAGAGTAGGCGCCCGGTTCGGTAATCGAGTGGGTCACCATGGTCATCCCGGTGAGGAATACGTTGTCGCAAATATCGATATGCCCAACCAGGCCCACGCCACCGGCGAGCATACAGTGCTTGCCGATCTTGGTACTGCCGGAGATCCCCACACAAGCAGCCATGGCGGTGTGATCACCGACCTGGACGTTGTGGGCGATCTGGATCTGGTTGTCCAGCTTCACGCCATTGCCAATGACGGTATCGGCCAGGGCACCGCGGTCGATCGCCGTGTTGACGCCGATTTCCACATCGTCACCGATGGTCACGCCGCCAATCTGGGCGATTTTCTGCCAGACGCCTTTTTCATTGGCAAAACCAAAGCCTTCACCCCCCAGCACAGCACCTGACTGAATGACCACACGCTTGCCGATACGCACGTCGTGGTACAGGGTCACCCGTGGTGCCAGCCAGCCACCTTCGCCGATTTCGCAGCGGGCGCCGATAAAGCAGTGAGCGCCGATGGTCACACCTGCAGCAATCCGCGCACCGCTCTCGATCACGGCAAAGGGGCCAATGCTGGCCGCAGGATCTACCTGCGCATCAGCGGCAATCACCGCAGAAGGATGAACACCTGCCTGTGCCTTTGGCTTGGGATCGAACAAATGGGAAATGCGCGCATAGGCCAGGTAGGGATCGTCCACTACCAGTGCATCACCGGCATAGGCTTCGGCATCCGCGGCCTTCAACAGCACCGCGCCGGCCTGACAATCCACCAGGTACTTGCGGTACTGGGGATTTGCCAAAAAGCTCAACTGAGCTGGGCCAGCCTCCTGCAAGGTGGCTAGCCCAGTGATTTCCTTCTCCCCGTCGCCACTCAAGGTGGCGCCGAGGAACTCGGCCAACTGGCCGAGCTTTATGGTCGCGGTCATGGCTTACTTCAGCTGATTCATACGCTCGATAACCTGGCGAGTGATGTCGTACTGAGGTTTGACATCAATCACTGCGCCACGCTCGAAGACCAGGTCGAAACCGCCTTTCTTGATGACTTCTTCCACAGCGCTGTCCAGCTTCGGCTTCAGCTGCTTGAGCATTTCGCGGTCGGCAACGGCTTTGGCTTCGTTCAGCTCCTTGGACTGGAACTGGAAGTCACGGGCCTTTTGCTTGAACTCGAGCTCCAGGCGTTCACGCTCGCCCTGCTGCATCTTGTCGCCACCGGCCACCAGACGGTCCTGGATGCCTTTGGCGCTGCTTTCCAGAGTCTTCAGCTTGGTCAACTGAGGGCCGAACTTTTTCTCGGCATCCACGGCGTACTTCTTGGCTGCGTCAGATTCCAGCAGGGCCATCTGATAGTTCAGGACGGCGATTTTCATTTCGGCAAATGCCGGGCTCGCGACCAGAACGGTGGCCAGGAGAACCAATTGAGTCAACTTACGCACGATGCACTCCTACAAAATCCATTGTCGTTATCTTGGATCAGGCTATTAGAAAGTCTGACCGAGAGAGAATTGGAACACCTGAGTTTCAGCGTCATCCGGTTTCTTGATCGGCATCGCCAGGGCGAAGCTCAATGGCCCCAGAGCGGTGACCCAAGTCACACCGACACCAACCGAACTGGCCAGATTGCTCAGGCTGATATCGTTGCACTGCGTTTTCACGTTCGACGCCGCAATGGTGTTGGACGTGCTTTCACAGCGAGAGTTGAAGACGTTACCCACATCCCAGAACAAGGAAGTACGCAGCGAGCGCTGATCCTTGACGAAAGGCAACGGGAACAGCAACTCGGCACCACCCTGGATCAATACGTTACCGCCGAATGGCAGTGGATCCTGGTCCGGGTCGGCAGCCGTACCGACGTTACCGGTTACACCAACACCACGACTAGGAGTACTGCGTGGGCCCAGAGTGCTGTCCTTGAAGCCACGTACCGAGTTGAAGCCACCAGCATAGTAGTTCTCGTAGAACGGCAAGCCCTTGGTATCACCAAAGCCGTCGCCATAACCCAGCTCGGTATGGAAGCGCATGGTGTAGTTCTCACTCAACGGCGTGAACAACTGGCCACGGTAGTCGAGCTTGAAGAACGACAGGTCGCTGCCCGGGGTAGTGGTTTCCAGCACCAGACTTTGCGAGTGACCGCGGGTCGCCAATACGCCTTTGTTCAGGGTCGACTCGGACCAGCCGGCCGAGGCCTTGAAGTTCAGGTAGCTGTCGCCCTGCTTGTTCACGAAGTCGAAGATTTCGTCGACGGTGTACAGGCCGGTCTTGATCTTGTCCTGCTGCGCGGTCAGACCGAAGGTCAGACGCGAAGTCTCGCTGATCGGGTAGCCCACGCTGACGCCGGCACCCAGGCTGTCCACCGCATAGCTGGCCACGTCGACGTCGAGGTCTTTGTAGTCAGTGGTGCGATAGAAGGCGTTGTAGCCCAGGCTCACGCCATCGGCGGTCCAGTAGGGGTCTACGTAGCCGAAGTTGTAGCGGCTCTGGTATTCGCTGCGGGTCAGGCCGATGCTGACCTTGTTACCGGTACCCAGGAAGTTGTTCTGGGTGATCGAACCACCGAGGATCAGGCCCGCGCTCTGAGCAAAACCGACGCTGGCGGTGATCGAACCGGATGCTTGTTCTTCAACCGCGTAGTTCACGTCTACCTGGTCATCCACACCCGGCACGGCCGGGGTCTCGACGTTGACTTCCTTGAAGAAGCCCAGGCGCTCAAGACGGGTCTTGGATTGATCGATCAGGTAGGTCGAAGCCCAGCCGCCTTCCATCTGGCGCATCTCGCGGCGCAGCACTTCGTCCTCGGACTTGGTGTTGCCACGGAAGTTGATGCGGTTGACGTAGGCACGCTTGCCCGGGTCCACCACAAAGGTGATGTCCACGGTGTGGTCTTCATCGTGAGGCTGAGGCACGCCGTTGACGTTGGCGAAGGTATAACCCTCGTTGCCCAGGCGGCGAGTGATGAGTTCGGAAGTGGTGGTCATCAGCTTGCGCGAGAACACCTGGCCCTTCTCCACCAGCAGCAGCGCCTTGACCTGGTCTTCAGGGACTTTCAGGTCACCGCTGAGCTTCACGTCACGAACGCTGTACTTCTCGCCTTCGTTGACGTTGACGGTGATGTAGACATGCTTCTTGTCCGGGGTGATGGACACCTGGGTCGAGGCGATATCCATGTTGATATAGCCGCGGTCCAGGTAGTAGGAACGCAGGCGCTCCAGGTCACCGGAGAGTTTTTCACGGGCGTACTTGTCGTCGTTCTTGAAGAACGACAGCCAGTTGGTGGTCTTGAGTTCGAACAGGCCGATCAGGTCTTCATCGGGGAAGACGGTGTTGCCTACCACGTTGATGTGCTGGATGGCTGCGACTGTGCCTTCGTTGATCTTGACCTTCAGGCCAACCCGGTTACGTGGCTGCGGCACGACTTCGGTTTCAACGCTGGCCGAGTAACGACCCTGAGCGACATATTGACGCTGCAGCTCGTTGCGCACGCCTTCGAGGGTCGCGCGCTGGAAGATTTCACCTTCCGCCAGGCCGGACTGCTTGAGCCCTTTCATCAGGTCGTCAGTGGAGATCGCCTTGTTGCCTTCGATCTCGATACTGGCAACCGACGGCCGTTCGACTACCGTGATGACCAGGACGTTGCCATCGCGGCCCAGCTGGATGTCTTGAAAGAAACCGGTTTTGAACAGCGCACGAGTGGATTCCACCAGGCGACGGTCGTCCGCCTGCTCGCCGACGTTCAACGGCAAGGCACCAAAGACGCTACCCGCGGAAACGCGCTGGAGGCCGTTGACGCGGATATCGGAGATAGTGAAGGACTCGGCGTGAACTTCGGCGATCATCAATACGGTGAGAACCGCAGTTAGCAGCAGACGTTTCATGAAGTCCTTTCTTATTCCAACTGGCAATAAACAAACTGCCGCAAAATGCGGCAGATTCGCAATTCAGCGAAGCGTTACAGACGACCCAGATCGTTGACCAGAGCAAGCAGCATGACTCCGACCACCAAGCTGATACCGATCTGTATCCCCCAACCTTGCACCCGATCCGACAAGGGACGACCACGCGCCCACTCGATCAGATAAAACAGCAAATGCCCCCCATCCAGTACCGGGATGGGCAACAAATTCAGAACACCCAGGCTAATACTCAGATAAGCAAGGAAATTCAAGAAATCAGCAATGCCCGACTGGGCAGAAGCGCCCGCCACTTTAGCAATGGTTATCGGTCCACTCAAGTTTTTTACCGAGAGCTCGCCGAACAACATTTTCTTCAGCGATTCGAGGGTCAGGACGCTCATGGTCCAGGTCCGTCGGGCCCCTTCACCAATCGCCTCTAACGGCCCGTAGCTGACCTCGCGAAGCATCTGCGGCGGCCAATCTACCGCTTTCACCCCGGCCCCCAGGTAGCCATTTGGCGCTTTGCTTTCGCCGCGGCTGGCCAAGGTCACGGGGACGTCGATTTGAGCACCATCGCGCTCGACATGCAGCACAATTTTCGTATCAGGGTGCACACGGACCCAGTCCACCACTTGCTGCCAGTCATTGAGCGACTGGCCATCAAGGGCCAACAGACGATCGCCGGTCTTCAGGCCAGCGGCCTGGGCCGGGCCCTTGGGGTCAAGTTCAGCCAGCACCGGCGGCAGGGCCGGACGCCACGGACGAATGCCCAGGGAGCGAATCGGATCCGGCTCATCAGCCCCTTTCAACCATTTGTCCAATTCCAGCTGGCGTGGCGAATCCACAGTGGCGCCCTGCTCACGCACCAGCACCTGCAGTGCACCGCTTTCACCCAGGCGCCGCACCAGTTGCAGGTTCACGGCCGCCCAGCCGGTAGTCGGCTCGCCGTCGATGGCGACGATTTCCTGGCCGGCACTGAGCCCGGCCTTGGCAGCAATACTGCCAGCCTCTACATCACCGATGACCGGCCGCACCTGCTGGCTGCCCAGCATCGCCAGGGCCCAGAAAAACACCAGTGCGAGGAGGAAGTTGGCAATCGGACCGGCAGCAACAATCGCGATACGCTGGCGAACCGACTTGCGGTTGAAGGACTGATTGAGCTCCTCGGCAGCTACCTCGCCTTCACGCTCATCCAGCATCTTCACGTAGCCGCCCAGCGGGATAGCGGCGATGACGAACTCGGTGCCGCGACGATCATGCCAGCGCAGCAAGGGCATGCCAAAGCCCACGGAGAAGCGCAGAACCTTGACGCCACAGCGACGGGCGACCCAGAAGTGACCGAATTCATGGAAGGTGACCAGCACACCCAGGGCTACCAGGGTGCCGACAATCATATAGAGCGCGCTCATCTACTTTCTCCGCAATCCTATTCGCCGCCACTCGCCCCGGTCGCGAATCCTATCGCCCGTTACGCTGCAACCATTGTTGCGCCAGGACTCGAGCCCTGGCGTCTGCCGCAAACACTGCGTCGAGTTCATTGACTGCGACCACAGACTCACGGGTTAAAACCTCATCGATGATACTCGCGATCTCCGGGTAGCGGATGCGCCGCTCGAGAAACGCCGATACCGCCACCTCATTGGCCGCATTCAGCATGGCCGGCGCGCTGTTACCCGCCTCGGCAGCTTGCCGTGCCAGGCGCAGGCAAGGGAACCGCTGCTCGTCGGGTGCCTGGAAATCCAGGCGAGCAATGGCGAACAGATCCAGCGGCGCTACACCGGAATCAATGCGCTCCGGCCAGGCCAGGGCATTGGCGATCGGGGTGCGCATATCCGGATTACCCAACTGCGCCAGGACCGAGCCGTCGACGTAATCCACCAGCGAGTGGATCACGCTTTGCGGGTGCACCACCACTTCGACCTGGGAAGGCCTGGCATCAAATAGCCAGCAGGCCTCGATCAGTTCCAGCCCCTTGTTCATCATGCTTGCCGAGTCCACGGAGATCTTGCGCCCCATGGACCAGTTCGGATGGGCACAGGCCTGTTCGGGGGAAACATGCTCAAGCTCTTCCAGAGGCGTCTGACGGAAAGGACCGCCCGAAGCCGTCAGAAGAATACGTCGCACACCGACCCGACTCAGCCCGCGGGAAAAATCCGCGGGCATGCATTGAAAGATCGCATTGTGTTCACTGTCGATAGGCAACAGCACGGAACCACTCTTGCCCACTGCCTGCATGAACAGCGCGCCAGACATCACCAGCGCTTCCTTGTTGGCCAACAGGATCTTCTTGCCAGCCTCAACCGCCGCCAGAGTCGGGCGCAACCCCGCCGCACCGACAATCGCCGCCATCACGGCATCGACTTCCGGAGCCGAGGCCACCTCGCACAACCCCTGCTCCCCCACCAGCACCTGGGTAGCCAGGCCGGCGGCGCGCAAATCTTGCTGAAGGCGGCCGGCGACCACGGCCTCGGGCACCACCGCAAAACGGGGCTCATGCTTTACGCACAACGCCAGCAGCTCGGCCAGACGCGTGAAGCCCGTCAGGGCAAACACTTGATAACGATCCGGATGACGGGCAATCACATCCAGGGTGCTCAGACCGATAGAACCGGTAGCCCCCAGAACCGTGATCTGTTGTACAGCCGTCACAGCGCAGCCATCCACAACAGCACGGCAAACACCGGAATGGCCGCGGTCAGGCTGTCGATGCGGTCCAGCACCCCACCATGACCGGGCAGCAGGTTGCTACTGTCCTTGATACCCGACTGGCGCTTGAACATGCTCTCGGTCAGGTCGCCGACCACCGAAATGAATACAACGATCGCCGCACCCAGCAGCCCCAGGATCATCTGCCCCAGGGGCCAGTCACGCACCAGCCCCACCACCGCGGTGATCACCAGGCTCAACGCCAGGCCGCCATACACGCCCTCCCAGCTCTTGCCCGGGCTGACCTGGGGCGCTAGCTTGCGCTTGCCGAAGGCCTTGCCGGAGAAGTAGGCACCGATATCCGCGCCCCACACCAGCACCATCACCGCCATGATCAACCAGTTGCCCAGTGGCAGCTGCTTGATGAACACCAGCCCTTGCCAGGCCGGCAGCAGGATCAGCAGGCCGATCAACAACTTGGGTGCGGCACCGGACCATTGCTCGCTGGAACGCGGATAGGTCAGCACCAGGTAGGTCGCCAGCGCCCACCACAGCACCGCAGCCCCCAGCACCCAGGGCGCAACGCCCGGAACCAGATGCATCAGGAACAACAGCGCCGCCACCACCACGGCGAAGGCCACCCGAGCCGGCTGCGCCTCGAAGCCCGCCAGGCGTGCCCATTCCCAGGCACCGAGGCTTACCACCAGGCCGATGAACAGGGCGAACCCCGAGCCTTCGAGCAGGAAGAACCCGCACAAGGCGATCGGCAGCAGGATCAGCGCAGTAATGATTCGTTGTTTAAGCATTAAACCCGGGCTCCAGCCTCGACCTGTTCGCTCGTCTTACCGAAGCGTCGCTGGCGAGATGCGTAATCGGCCAATGCGTTACGCATGGCTTCGTGTTTGAAGTCCGGCCAGAACAGGTCGGAGAAATACAGCTCGGCATAGGCCAGCTGCCACAACAGGAAATTGCTGATGCGATGCTCGCCGCCGGTCCGGATGCACAGGTCCGGCAGCGGCAGGTCGCCGGTCGCCAGGCAGGTCTGCAGCAGGCCCGGAGTGATGTCCTCGGGCCGCAGATGCCCGGCCTGGACCTCGCGCGCCAGGCGTTGGGCGGCCTGAGCGATATCCCACTGGCCGCCATAGTTGGCGGCGATCTGCAGGATGAAACGATCACTACCCGCGGTAATGGCCTCCGCTTCGCGCATCGCCGCCTGCAACTCGGGATGGAAGCGTGAACGATCGCCAATGATCCGCAGGCTGATGTTGTTCTCGTTGAGGCGCTTGGCTTCACGACGCAGGGCCTTGAAGAACAGATCCATCAAGGCACTGACTTCGTCAGCCGGCCGCTGCCAGTTTTCACTGGAAAAGGCAAACAGGGTCAGCACCTCGACCTTGGCCTCAGCGCACACTTCGATCACTGCACGTACCGCATCGACACCCGCCTTATGCCCGGCGACACCCGGCATAAAGCGTTTTTTTGCCCAGCGGTTATTACCATCCATGATGATTGCCACATGACGCGGCACCGAGGACAACACGGACTGCTTGGTCTTTTCCATGAAAACGCCTGACCCTTATACGGCCATCAAGTCCTTTTCTTTTTCCTCAGTCGCCTTGGCGATCTGAGCTTCAAAGTCCTTGATCAGCTTATCGATTTCGGCGCTGCCACGGCGCTCTTCGTCTTCGCTGATTTCCTTGTCCTTGGTCAGCTTCTTCAACTCACCCAGGGCATCGCGGCGAATATTGCGCACTGCAACCCGCGCATCCTCGGCGGCAGCACGCGCCTGCTTGGTGAAGCCCTTGCGGGTTTCCTCGGTCAGCGGTGCCATCTTGATCAGCAGCAGCTCACCCAGGTTGGTCGGATTGAGGTTAAGACCGGCACTGCCGATGGCCTTGTCGATGGCTCCGAGCATATTGCGCTCGAACGGCACTACCTGCAGGGTCTGGGAGTCCTTCACGGTAACGTTGGCAACGCCACTCAACGGTGTGTCGGTACCGTAGTAAGGCACCATCACACTGCCCAGGATGCTGGGGTGAGCCTTGCCGGTGCGAATCTGGCCGAATGCATGGGCCAGGGACTCCAGGGATTTCTTCATGCGCTCTTGAGCGTCTTTCTTGATTTCGTTGATCATTGCTCGCCTTCCTCGATCAGGGTTCCTTCAGCGCCACCATGCACGATATTCAGCAGGGCGCCGGGCTTGTTCATGTTAAATACCCGCAGCGGCATCTTGTGGTCGCGGCACAGGCAGATTGCCGTCAGGTCCATCACTCCCAGCTTGCGATCCAGCACTTCATCGTAAGTCAGATGATCGAACTTCTCGGCATGCGGGTCCTTGAACGGGTCTGCAGTGTAAACACCATCGACCTTGGTTGCCTTGAGCACCACGTCGGCATCGATCTCGATAGCGCGCAGGCAGGCTGCGGAGTCGGTGGTGAAGAACGGGTTGCCGGTACCGGCCGCGAAGATCACCACCTCTTTGGAGTTCAGGTGGCGCATCGCCTTGCGACGGTCATAGTGATCGGTCACGCCGACCATGGAAATAGCCGACATCACGATGGCCGAGATATTCGCACGTTCCAGTGCATCACGCATGGCCAGGGCGTTCATCACAGTGGCCAGCATGCCCATGTGGTCGCCCGTGACCCGATCCATCCCGGCCGCGCTCAATGCAGCGCCGCGGAACAGGTTGCCACCACCGATCACCAAGCCTACCTGGACGCCGATACCAACCAGCTGGCCGACTTCCAGCGCCATGCGATCCAGCACCTTGGGATCGATCCCGAACTCTTCCGAGCCCATCAGGGCCTCGCCGCTAAGCTTGAGTAGAATGCGTTTATAGCGAGCTTGATAACCACTGCCCTGCTGAGCCATTGCGAATCTCTCCTGCGGCGTATTTAAAAAATTCTTTGCGGGCTGTTTACAGCCTGCGTTCACTCTAGCTTGACGCTGTCACAGCGCCATCAGAACACGACTTTGTAAGGCGGTTCCGAGGATAAACAACTAAATTACCCTGCCCATTTGAAAAGAGGCTGCGCGCGTGAGCGGGCAGCCTCTTCTGGGCGACAGTTGAAAAAACCGTCTTACTGTTGCTTGGCAGCAGCCAGTTGTGCAGCAACTTCTTCGGCGAAGTTGTCTTCTTTCTTCTCGATGCCTTCACCTACCGCGAAACGGGTGAAGGAAACGATTTCAGCGCCGCCTTTCTTGGCCAGAGCACCTACGGTGATTTCTGGGTCCTTGACGAAAGCTTGCTCAACCAGGCTGGCTTCGGCCAGGAACTTGCTGATACGGCCAGCGATCATTTTTTCAACGATTTCGGCTGGCTTGCCTTTCATCTTGTCTTCGTTCAGCTGCAGGAACACAGCCTTTTCACGCTCGATCGCTTCAGCCGAAACTTGCGATGGCAGCAGGAACTCAGGGTTGCTGGCCGCTACGTGCATGGCGATGTCTTTGGCCAGCTCAACGGAACCGCCTTTCAGAACAACCGCAACACCGATCTTGTTGCCGTGCAGGTAGGTGCCGACCACGTCGCCTTCAACGCGAGCCAGACGACGGATGTTGACGTTCTCGCCAGTCTTGCCAACCAGGATCAGGCGGGCAGCTTCTTGAGCTTCGATCAGCGGAGCGGCGTCGGTCAGCTTGTCAGCGAAAGCCTTTTCCACGCTAGCGGCAACGAATGCCTTGAAATCGTCCTGCAGAGCCAGGAAGTCGGTCTGCGAGTTGACTTCCAGCAGGACAGCGGCTTTACCGTCGTCCTTGATGGCGATAGCGCCTTCAGCAGCAACGTTGCCTGCTTTCTTGGCAGCCTTGATGGCGCCGGAAGCACGCATGTCATCAATGGCTTTTTCGATGTCGCCGCCGGCCTTGGTCAAGGCCTTTTTGCAGTCCATCATGCCTTCGCCGGTACGCTCGCGCAGTTCTTTGACCAACGCTGCAGTAATCTCTGCCATTTTCAAAATCCTCTTGGATAGGTTTTCAACCATTCCACCCGATCGAACGGGCGCTCAATTCTTGGGCATTGCCCCGAAACCACTTCATAACAGCCCCGCATTACAGAAACTGTCGGGGCGCGACGACGAAATGATTTTCGAGTTGGCAAAAAGGGGGCCAAGCCCCCTTTTTGCGTGCTGAGTCAACGCTACGCGTCAGTTACTCAGGCTTCAGCCGCCGGTGCTGCAGCTTCTTCGAACACTTCGGTGCCGCCAGCAACGTTGTTACGACCACGGATCACAGCGTCAGCCATCGAACCCATGTACAGCTGGATGGCGCGAATGGCGTCATCGTTGCCTGGGATGATGTAGTCAACGCCTTCCGGGCTGCTGTTGGTATCGACAACGCCGATGACCGGGATGCCCAGCTTGTTGGCTTCGGTGATCGCGATGCGCTCGTGGTCAACGTCGATCACGAACAGTGCGTCAGGCAGGCCGCCCATGTCCTTGATACCACCCAGGGAACGATCCAGCTTTTCCAGATCGCGAGTGCGCATCAGCGCCTCTTTCTTGGTCAGCTTGGCGAAGGTGCCGTCTTCTGCTTGCACTTCAAGGTCACGCAGACGCTTGATGGAAGCACGGATGGTTTTGTAGTTGGTCAGCATGCCGCCCAACCAGCGGTGATCGACGTACGGCGAACCGCAACGTGCTGCTTCTTCAGCAACGATCTTGCCAGCGGAACGCTTGGTGCCGACGAACAGAATCTTGTTTTTGCCCTGGGCCAGACGCTCTACGAAAGTCAGAGCTTCGTTGAACATTGGCAGGGTTTTTTCAAGGTTGATGATGTGGATCTTGTTGCGCGCGCCGAAAATGTACTTGCCCATTTTCGGATTCCAGTAACGGGTTTGGTGACCGAAGTGCACACCGGCCTTCAGCATATCGCGCATGTTGACTTGGGACATGATAGTTCCTTAATAAGTCGGGTTAGGCCTCCACGTATCCCAATGACCAACCAACAGCTTGTGCTGAGGGCACCCAGGTCATCGTGTCGACACGTGTGTGGGTTTGAGCTTTTCGGGGCATCCCCGGAAAGCGGCGCATTTTATACCACAGCAAGGGCAAAAACGGAACCCGGATTCACACTCGGCGATCCGCAGGCATTTTGCCCGCCTCTTGGAATCGGTCCAGAATGCACCATTGTATGGAGAGAAGCGCCAGCAGAACCTCAGATTTGCGCTGAGCCTCTGTTAGAATCGCACCTTTGCGGCTTTTGAAAACCTTGCTGGCCCATCGTAGGCCAAGCCTTGCGCATGCGGGTTTTCGAGCCATTTCCGTGTTTATCGCGCCCCTGGGCGTCAAGAGAGCCTGTATGACCGTCACCCTCAAAACTCCCGAGGACATCGCCAAAATGCGTGTCGCCGGCAAACTGGCCGCCGACGTGCTGGAAATGATTGCCGAGCATGTCAAACCCGGTGTCACCACCGAAGAACTGGACCGCATCTGCCATGACTACATCGTCAATGTGCAAGGTGCGATCCCTGCCCCGCTGAACTACAAGGGCTTCCCCAAATCCATCTGCACCTCGATCAACCACGTGGTGTGCCACGGCATTCCCAACGAGAAGCCGCTGAAGGATGGCGACACCCTGAACATCGATGTGACCGTCATCAAGGACGGCTACCACGGCGACACCAGCCGCATGTTCCACGTCGGCACCGTGCCGGTCTGGGCCGAGCGCCTGTCGCAGATCACCCAGGAATGCATGTACAAGGCCATTGAACTGGTGAAACCGGGCTGCCGCCTGGGCGACATCGGCGAAGTGATCCAGAAGCACGCGGAAAAGAACGGTTTCTCGGTGGTACGCGAGTTCTGCGGCCACGGCATCGGCAAGGTGTTCCACGAAGAGCCGCAGATCCTGCACTACGGCCGTGCCGGTACCGGCATGGAGCTCAAGGCCGGCATGACCTTCACCATCGAGCCGATGATCAACCAGGGCAAGGCCGACACCAAGGTCCTGGGCGACGGCTGGACCGCCATCACCAAGGACCGCAAGCTCTCCGCGCAGTGGGAACACACCCTGCTGGTCACCGAGACCGGCTACGAGATCTTCACCCTGCGCAGCGATGACACCATCGCCCGGGTGTCAGCCTGATCCACAACGCTGCGTCCCGACCTTATAGATAGAAAGGAAAGCCAATCGATGCCGCAGGTGGACCCCGAACTCTTCGACCGCGGCCAGTTCCAGGCGGAACTGGCGCTGAAGGCCAGCCCTATCGCCGCCTTCAAGAAGGCCATCCGCCAGGCACGGGAAGTGCTCGATACGCGCTTTCGCAGTGGGCGGGAGATCCGCCGGCTGATCGAAGACCGCGCCTGGTTCATCGATAACATCCTGCAAAAGGCCTGGGACCAGTTCAGCTGGAGCGAAGACGCCGACATCGCCCTGGTGGCGGTCGGCGGCTACGGTCGCGGCGAGCTGCACCCCTATTCCGACATCGACCTGCTGATCCTCCTGGACAGCGCCGACCACGAAATTTTCCGCGACTCCATCGAACGCTTTCTTACCCTGCTCTGGGACATTGGCCTGGAAGTCGGGCAAAGCGTGCGCTCGGTGGACGAATGCGCCGAACAGGCGCGGGCCGACCTGACGGTGATCACCAACCTGATGGAAAGCCGCACCATTGCCGGCCCCGAGCACCTGCGCCAGCGCATGCTGCAAGTGACCAGCACCGAGCACATGTGGCCGAGCAAGGATTTCTTCCTGGCCAAGCGGGCCGAGCAGAAGGCCCGCCATCACAAGTACAACGACACCGAATACAACCTGGAGCCCAACGTCAAAGGCTCGCCGGGTGGGTTGCGGGACATCCAGACCATCCTCTGGGTCGCGCGCCGCCAGTACGGCACCCTGAACCTGCGGGCCCTGGCCGGCGAAGGCTTCCTGGTGGAAAGCGAAAACGCGCTCCTGGCCTCGTCCCAGGAGTTCCTGTGGAAGGTCCGCTACGCGCTGCACATGCTCGCGGGGCGCGCCGAGGACCGCCTGCTGCTCGACCACCAGCGCTCCATCGCCACCCTGCTGGGCTTCGAGGGCGAAGATGCGAAACAGAGCATCGAAAGCTTCATGCAGCAGTACTACCGGGTGGTGATGAGCATCGCCCAGTTGAGCGACCTGATCATCCAGCACTTCGAGGAGGTGATCCTCGCCCCCGAGGACGAGGCACCGCCACAGCCGATCAATGCGCGCTTCCAACTGCACGACGGCTACATCGAGGCGATCAACGACAACGTGTTCAAGCGCACTCCGTTCGCCATGCTGGAGATCTTCGTGCTGATGGCCCAGCACCCGGAAATCAAGGGCGTGCGCGCCGACACCATCCGCCTGCTGCGCGAACACCGGCACCTGATCGATGACGACTTCCGCCACGATATCCGCAACACCAGCCTGTTCATCGAGCTGTTCAAGTGCGAAATCGGCATCCACCGCAACCTGCGGCGGATGAACCGCTACGGCATTCTCGGACGCTACCTGCCGGAGTTCGGCTTCATCGTCGGGCAGATGCAGCACGACCTGTTCCACATCTATACCGTGGACGCCCACACGCTGAACCTGATCAAGCACCTGCGCAAAATGCAGTACACGCCGATCTCCGAGAAATTCCCGCTGGCCAGCAAGCTCATGGGCAAGCTGCCCAAGCCCGAGCTGATCTACCTGGCCGGTCTGTACCACGACATCGGCAAGGGCCGTCATGGCGACCACTCGGAAATCGGCGCCGTGGATGCCGAAGCCTTCTGCGTGCGCCACCAGTTGCCGCAGTGGGATACCCGGCTGATCGTCTGGCTGGTGCAGAACCACCTGGTGATGTCCACCACGGCTCAGCGCAAGGACTTGTCCGACCCGCAGGTGATTCACGATTTCGCACAGATCGTGGTCGACCAGACCCGCCTCGACTACCTCTACGTACTGACCGTCGCCGATATCTACGCCACCAACCCGACGCTCTGGAACTCCTGGCGCGCCAGCCTGTTGCGCCAGCTCTACACCGAGACCAAGCGAGCCCTGCGCCGCGGCCTGGAAAACCCGGTGGACCGCGAAGAGCAGATCCGCCAGACCCAGAGCGCCGCCCTGGACATCCTGGTGCGCAACGGCACCGACCCGGACGAAGTGGAACAACTCTGGTCCCAACTGGGGGACGACTACTTCCTGCGCCACACCGCCGGCGACGTGGCCTGGCACAGCGACGCGATCCTCCAGCAGCCGGCCGATGGCGGGCCACTGGTGCTGATCAAGGAAATCACCCAGCGCGAGTTCGAGGGCGGCACCCAGATCTTCATCTACGCCCCGGACCAGCACGACTTCTTCGCGGTGACCGTGGCCGCCATGGACCAGCTCAACCTGAACATCCATGACGCGCGCATCATCACCTCCAGCAGCCAGTTCACCCTCGACACCTACATCGTCCTGGACAACGACGGCGAATCCATCGGCAACAACCCGCAGCGAGTCGAGCAGATCCGCAAGGGCCTGACCGACGCCCTGCGCAACCCCGACGACTACCCGACCATCATCCAGCGCCGGGTGCCGCGCCAGCTCAAGCATTTTGCCTTCGCCCCCGAGGTGACTATCCACAACGACGCCCAACGCCCGGTGACCGTGCTGGAACTCAGCGCCCCGGATCGCCCGGGTTTGCTGGCGCGGATCGGCAAGATCTTCCTGGAGTTCGACCTGTCGCTGCAGAACGCCAAGATCGCCACCCTGGGCGAGCGCGTGGAAGACGTGTTCTTCATCACCGATGCGCACAACCAGCCCCTGTCCGACCCCCAGCTGTGCAGCCGCTTGCAGGATGCGATCGTCGAGCAGTTGAGCGTCAGCCACGAACCGACTATCGAAATGACCCGCCTGAGCATCTGACGGGTCCGAACCACCGCTTTGAGTGAGATACCGCCTCCATGAACAACGCTCTGAACCAGTTGCAGCCCTACCCGTTCGAAAAGCTGCGCGCCTTGCTCGGCACCGTGACGCCCAACCCGGACAAGCGCGCCATCGCCCTGTCCATCGGCGAACCCAAGCACCGCTCGCCAAGCTTTGTCGCCGAAGCCCTGGCCAGCAACCTCGATCAGATGGCGGTCTACCCCACCACCCTGGGCATCCCGGCCCTGCGCGAAGCCATCGCCGGCTGGTGCGAGCGGCGCTTTGGCGTGCCCGCGCTCTGGCTCGACCCGGCGCGCAATGTACTGCCGGTCAACGGCACCCGCGAAGCGCTGTTCGCCTTCACCCAGACCGTGGTCAACCGCGGCGAAGACGCCCTGGTGGTCAGCCCCAACCCCTTCTATCAGATCTACGAAGGCGCAGCCTTCCTCGCCGGGGCCAAGCCGCACTACCTGCCGTGCCTCGACGAAAACGGCTTCAACCCGGACTTCGACGCCGTGCCGGTGGAGATCTGGCAGCGCTGCCAGATCCTCTTCCTGTGCTCGCCGGGCAACCCCACCGGCGCGCTGATCCCGCTGGACACCCTGAAGAAGCTGATCGCACTGGCCGACGAGCACGACTTCGTGATCGCCGCCGACGAGTGCTACAGCGAGCTGTACTTCGACGAACAGACACCGCCGCCGGGCCTGCTCAGCGCCTGCGTCGAACTGGGCCGCAAGGACTTCAAGCGCTGCGTGGTGTTCCACAGCCTGTCCAAGCGCTCCAACCTGCCGGGCCTGCGCTCGGGCTTCGTCGCCGGTGATGCCGAGATTCTCAAGGGCTTCCTGCTGTACCGCACCTACCACGGCTGCGCCATGCCGGTGCAGACCCAACTCGCCAGCGTCGCCGCCTGGAACGACGAAGTGCACGTGCGCGCCAACCGCGCCTTGTACCGGGAGAAATTCGACGCGGTGCTGGCGATCCTTGCGCCCGTGATGGATGTGCAGCGCCCGGACGGCAGCTTCTACCTGTGGCCGAACGTGGCCGGGGATGACGCAGCCTTCTGCCGCGACCTGTTCGAACAGGAGCATGTAACCGTGGTTCCGGGCTCCTACCTGTCGCGGGATGTGGACGGCACCAACCCGGGCGCCGGCCGGGTACGCATGGCGCTGGTAGCGCCGCTGGCGGAATGCGTGGAAGCCGCGGAACGGATTCGCGATTTCGTGCTGCGTCGCACTTGAGGCCTTTCGCCGGCAAGCCGGCTCCCACAGCAGGAGCCGACTGCCGGCGAACGCCTCACTTCACCTGCCCCAGATTGGCCTCGCTCATATCCAGGTCGGCCAGTACTTCGCGTAGCACATCGTCGCCAATCTGATGCTGGCGGCTCAGCCGATACAGCTCCAGCCGTTGCGCACGCAGGGCCTTGATCCGCAGGCGCCGCTCCAGCAAGTCCATCTGGAACGCCAGGGCCTGGGCCTCGGCGGAATCGTTGTAGACCTCCAACTGATGCCGGTACTCGGCCATCAAGCGCCCCTTGAGTTCGGTGGCCAGGGCCGACTGGGCGGCATCCGGGGTTTCACCGGTGTCAGCCACCTCTTCGGCCTCCAGGGCATGGATCGCCGCTTCGGCAGTCTTGCGCCAGGCATCCCGCACTTCCCCACGGCGCTTGTCGTCAGGGCTCTTCACAATGCCGCGCAGCAGCAGCGGCAGGGCAATGCAGGCCGCCACCAGGGACAGCAGGATCACCCCGGCAGCGATGAAGATCAGCAGGTCGCGCTCCGGAAAGGCTTCACCGGCACCGAGAAACAACGGTACCGACATCACACCGGCCAGGGTTACCGCCCCGCGCACTCCACCCACGGTCAGCAACCAGCAGGAACGGGCGGTCGGCACCAGGGTCAATTCGCCCTTGCCGCGCCAGCGCCGCAGCAGGCCGGACAGGCGCCAGATGCTCTGCACCCAGATGAAACGCAACACCAGCAGCACCAGGAAAATCGCCACCACATCCAGGCAACGGTAGAACAGGGTCGGCCACAGCGAGGTCTCGTGACTGACCACGGCCTTGATGATGTCCGGCAGCTGCAACCCCAGGAGCAGGAAGATCAGGCCGTTGAAGGCGAACTCCAGCAGTGACCAGACGCTGCGATTGAGCAGCCGGGTGCTGGTCTGGCGCGGCAGCAGGTCGAGCCAGCTCTGCATCATCCCCGCCGCCACCGCCGAGAGAATGCCCGAGGCCCCCAGGCGCTCGGCCAGCACATAGGCGGCGAACGGCAAAAGCAGCATGAACACCACGTGGGTCGCCGGGTCATCCCAGCCTCGGGCGATCATCCAGGCCCGCAGGCGCCCCACCAGCCAGCTCAGTGCCACCCCGACCGCCAGGCCGCCCACCGCCACCAGGACAAAGGTCAGGCTGGCGTTGGCCAGGGAGAACACCCCGGTCACCGCCGCTGCCAGGGCGAACTTGAAGGTCACCAGGCCCGAGGCGTCATTCATCAGCGCCTCACCCTGGAGCATGTGCATCAGGGGCGTGGGCAAGCGGTTCTGGGAAATCGCCGACACTGCCACGGCGTCGGTGGGCGAAAGCACGGCGGCCAGGGCAAAGGCCACCGGCAACGGAATGCTCGGCAGCAGCCAATGGATGAAGTAGCCGGCGCCCACCACGGTGAACAGCACCAGCCCTACTGCCAGGGTCAGGATCGGCCCGCGCAGGCGCCAGAATTCGCGCTTGGGCATGCGCCAGCCATCGGAAAACAACAGCGGCGGCAAGAACAGGAAGAGAAACAGCTCCGGGTCCAGGGCCACGTGCAGCCCCAGGGTCGGCCAGGCCAGCAAGGCGCCGGCGGCAATCTGCACCAGGGGCAGCGGCAGTGGAATCACCCGTCCGACAAGACGCGAGAGGCTCACCAGCATCAGCAGGATGAGGACGGTATAGGCGGTTTGCATAAAGCGGGCTTCCCGATCTGAAACTTCAAAGCAGACACACAACAGCGGCAGGAATTCACCGCAGAAGTGCCATATTAGCCGCTTAAGCTGCGTTTACGCCGCTGCACAAAAGTCGCAACGGCGCCCGGGCGTGGAAACACAATGCGACAAAGCCCCGCAGCAGCCGACGCCGAATCGGCGCGGTCGTGGCATAATCCGTGACCTTTCATCTCCAGCATCTCCAAAGGGGGCAATTCCTTGACCGCTTCAAGCAAAACGTTGCACCTTTTCGGCATCAAAGCCTGTGACACCATGAAAAAGGCGCGCACCTGGCTCGATGAACACGCTGTCAGCTATGACTTCCATGATTACAAAACCTCCGGCATTGACCGTGAGCACCTGAATCAGTGGTGCGACGAGCACGGCTGGCAGGTGGTGTTGAACCGCGCGGGCACGACCTTTCGCAAACTCGATGACGAAAGCAAAGCCGATCTCGACCAGGCGAAAGCCGTTGAACTGATGCTCGCGCAACCTTCGATGATCAAGCGCCCGGTGCTCGATCTCGGAGACAAGACCCTGATTGGCTTCAAGCCAGACCTTTACGCAGCGGCGCTCAAGTAAGCCTGCTCAATCAATTTCGCAAGAGGTAACTGCATGTCCACTACCCTGTTCAGCCTGGCATTCGGTGTCGGCACCCAGAACCGCCAAGGCGCTTGGCTGGAAGTGTTTTACGCATCGCCCCTGCTCCAGCCTGCGGCTGAAATCGTCGCTGCCGTAGCGCCGATCCTCGGCTACAGCGAAGGCAACCAGGCCATCACCTTCACCACCGCCCAGGCCGCGCAAATGGCCGACGCACTGAAAAGCATCGACGCTACCCAGGCCGCCCTGCTGACCCGCCTGGCCGAAAGCCACAAGCCGCTGGTAGCGACCCTGCTGGCCGAAGATGCCCAGCTGACCTCCACTCCAGAGGCCTACCTGAAGCTGCACCTGCTGTCCCACCGCCTGGTCAAGCCGCACGGCCTGAGCCTGGCCGGCGTGTTCCCGCTGCTGCCGAACGTGGCCTGGACCAGCCAGGGCGCGATCGACCTGGGCGAGCTGGCCGAGCGTCAACTGGAAGCGCGCCTGCGCGGCGAGCTGCTGGAAGTGTTCTCGGTGGACAAGTTCCCGAAAATGACCGACTACGTGGTGCCGAGCGGCGTGCGTATCGCTGACAGTGCGCGGATCCGCCTGGGCGCCTACATCGGCGAAGGCACCACCGTGATGCACGAAGGCTTCGTCAACTTCAACGCCGGCACCGAAGGTCCGGGCATGATCGAAGGCCGGGTTTCCGCGGGCGTGTTCGTCGGCAAGGGCTCGGACCTGGGCGGCGGTTGCTCCACCATGGGCACCCTGTCGGGTGGCGGCAACATCGTGATCAAGGTCGGCGAAGGTTGCCTGATCGGCGCCAACGCCGGTATCGGCATCCCGCTGGGCGACCGCAATACCGTGGAGTCGGGCCTGTACGTGACCGCCGGCACCAAGGTGGCGCTGCTGGACGAGAACAACCAGCTGGTCAAAGTGCTCAAGGCCCGGGAACTGGCCGGCCAGCCGGACCTGCTGTTCCGTCGCAACTCGGAAACCGGCGCCGTGGAGTGCAAGACCCACAAGTCGGCCATCGAGCTGAACGAAGCGCTGCACGCTCACAACTAAGCAGCGATTCGGTTTCACTGGAACCGGCCAGGCGCTTATCATCGGCGCCCGGCCTGTTCAAACGAGTTCTGCCACCATGCTTGTAGCCTCCCCCTGGCGCGCCGACTTCCCGGCCATCGCCGCCCTGCATCGCCAGGACCAGACGTACCTGGACAACGCCGCCACCACGCAAAAACCCCAAGCCCTGCTGGACGCGCTGGCGCACTACTACGCCAATGGCGCGGCCAATGTGCATCGTGCGCAACACCTGCCCGGCGCCCACGCCACCCAAGCGTTCGAAGACAGCCGCAGCAAGGCCGGCCAATGGCTGAATGCCGGTGACAGTGGGCAGATCGTCTTCACCCACGGCGCGACCTCCGCGCTGAATCTTCTGGCCTACGGCCTGGAGCACCAATTTTCCCCGGGCGATGAAATCGTCATCAGCGCCCTGGAGCACCACGCCAACCTGCTGCCCTGGCAGCAACTGGCCCAACGTCGCGGGCTCAAGCTGATGGTCCTGCCCCTGGACCCGGACGGCCTGATCGACGTCGACGCGGCAAGCCGCTTGATCGGCCCGCGCACCCGTTTGCTGGCGGTGAGCCAGCTGTCCAACGTGCTTGGCGCCTGGCAACCCTTGACCCCACTGCTGGCCATGGCCAGGGCCCAGGGCGCACTGACGGTGATCGACGGCGCCCAGGGCGTGGTCCATGGCCGCCACGATGTGCAGGCCCTGGGCTGCGACTTCTATGTGTTCTCCAGCCACAAGCTGTACGGCCCGGATGGGGTCGGCGTGCTGTTTGGCCGTCATGCAGCACTCAAGGGCCTGCGCCACTGGCAGTTCGGCGGTGAAATGGTCCAGGACGCCGATTACCAGCACGCCAGCTTCCACCCCGCCCCCCTGGGCTTCGAGGCCGGTACACCGCCGATTGCCGGGGTCATCGGCCTGGGTGCCACCCTGGATTATCTCGCCGGCCTGGATCAGCAAGCACTGGCCGACCATGAAGCAGCGCTGCACGCCTACCTGCTGCACGGCTTGCAGGCGCGCAATGGCATCCGCTTGCTGGGCTCGCCGCAAGTGGCCCTGGTCAGTTTTGTCGTGGATGGGGTGCACAACGCCGACCTGGCGCACCTGCTGACCGAACAAGGCATTGCCGTACGCGCCGGGCACCACTGCGCCATGCCGCTGATGAAGAGCCTGGGGTTGGCCGGAGCGATTCGCGTGTCATTGGCGCTGTACAACGATTCCGAGGACCTGGAGCGTTTCTTCGAAGCCCTGGATCAGGCCCTGGAGCTGCTGCGATGAGCCTGCCGGCGGATGCCGTCGCCGCCCTGGAGATTTTCCAGGGGGCTGCCGGCTGGGAACAGCGGGCGCGCCTGCTGATGCAATGGGGCGAGCGCCTGCCGCCCCTGAGCGAGGCCGACCAGGTCGAGGCCAACCGGGTGCACGGCTGTGAAAGCCAGGTCTGGCTGGTGGCGGCCCTGGAAAACGGTCATTGGCAGTTTGCCGCGGCCAGCGACGCGCGGCTGATTCGCGGGCTGGTGGCCCTGCTCCTGGCGCGGGTCAATGGCCTGACGGCACAGCAGTTGCGGGAAGTGGACCTGGCCGACTGGTTCAACCAGTTGGGCCTGTCGCGCCAACTCTCGCCTTCACGCAGCAATGGCCTGAACGCCGTCTTGCAACGCATGAGCGAACTGGCCAGCGCCCCCTAACTCCGTAGGAGCCAGCTTGCTGGCGAACAGGCTCATAAGCCTTGCACCCTCCTCGCGGCCCTCTTCGCTGGCAAGCCAGCTCCTACGGGGCGGCGGGTTTGCTGCGTTCCGACGGGCGGCGCACGCCGGCGACAATCTTGTCCACCGCCTTGGTCGCCGCCACCATGCCGAAGGTCGCGGTCACCATCATCACCGCGCCAAAGCCGCCGGCACAGTCGAGCTTGACGCCATCGCCGACAAAACTCTTCTGCAGGCAGATGCTGCCGTCCGGCTTCGGATAACGCAGCTGTTCGGTGGAAAACACGCAAGGCACGCTGTAGTGCCGGGTTACGGTGCGCGAGAAACCGTAGTCGCGGCGCAGGGTGGAACGCACCTTGGAGGCCAACGGGTCATTGAAGGTACGGTTCAGGTCGCAGACCTGGATCAGCGTCGGGTCGATCTGCCCCCCGCGCCGCCGGTGGTGATGATCTGGATCTTGCGTCGCTTGCACCAGGCAATCAGCGCCGCCTTGGCATTGACGCTGTCGATGCAGTCGATCACGCAATCGATGTCTGGGGTGATGTACTCGGCCATGGTCTCGCGGGTGACGAAGTCCGGCACCGCGTGCACCTTGCAGTCCGGATTGATGCCGCGCAGGCGTTCGGCCATGACCTCGACCTTGGGCTTGCCCACAGTGCTGTCCAGCGCGTGCAACTGGCGGTTGCTGTTGCTGACGCAGACGTCATCGAGGTCGAACAGCGAGATCTCGCCCACCCCGCAACGGGCGATGGCTTCCGCCGCCCAGGAACCGACCCCGCCGACGCCGACGATCGCCACATGGGCCGCCCGCAGCCGCTCCAGGCCTTCAATGCCATACAAACGGGCGACGCCGGCAAACCGTGGATCTTCTGTACTCATGACCATCACCTAAAAAACCGGCGCGCATTATAGGGCCTCAACGCGACAAGTTTTAACCTTGAAGCTACAAGTAAAGAACTTAAACCCGAATACAGTGCCCAAGGTCTGGCTTTCCTCTGTGCGCTGTACGCTCAGTTGAGGGCCGGTGTAGGATGCCCGCCGTTTGGCGCCTGCCAACCCTTCCCTCGTTCCACACCTTTTGGAACCCGAAATAGCTATGTCATCGCGTAAATTTGGACTCAACCTGGTGATAGTGCTGGCCATTGCCGCGCTGTTCACCGGTTTCTGGGCGCTGATCAATCGCCCGGTCTCGGCCCCCGACTGGCCGGAACAGATCTCCGGTTTTTCCTACTCGCCTTTCCAGCAGGGCCAGTTCCCGCAGAAGGACCAGTACCCGTCCGACGATGAAATGCGTCGCGACCTGGAGATCATGAGCAAGCTGACCGACAACATCCGTACCTATTCGGTGGACGGCAGCCTGGAAGACATCCCGAGGCTCGCGGAAGAGTTCGGCCTGCGCGTGACCCTGGGGATCTGGATCAGCCCGGACCTGGAGCGCAACGAGCGGGAAATCATGCGTGCCATCGAACTGGCCAATACCTCCCGCAGCGTCGTGCGGGTGGTGGTGGGTAACGAGGCGATCTTCCGCAAGGAAATCACCGCCGACCAACTGTCGGTGATTCTCGACCGGGTGCGTGCCGCGGTAAAAGTTCCGGTCACCACCTCGGAGCAATGGCACGTCTGGGAGGAAAACCCGGGGCTGGCCAAGCACGTCGACCTGATCGCGGCGCACATCCTGCCCTACTGGGAGTTCATCCCGGTGGACAAGGCCGAACAGTTCGTCCTCGATCGCGCCCGGGACCTGAAGAAGATGTTCCCGAAAAAGCCGCTGCTGCTGTCCGAAGTGGGCTGGCCGAGCAACGGCCGCATGCGTGGTGGCGCCGACGCCAGCCCGGCGGACCAGGCGATCTACCTGCGTACCCTGGTCAACAAGCTCAACCGCCAGGGCTACAACTACTTTGTCATCGAAGCCTTCGACCAGCCGTGGAAGGCCAGCGACGAAGGTTCGGTGGGCGCCTACTGGGGCGTGTTCAACGCCGCGCGCCAGCAGAAATTCAACTTCGAAGGCCCGGTGGTCGCGATCCCGCAATGGCGGGTGCTGGCCATCGGCTCGGTGGTGCTGGCGCTGCTGTCGCTGACCCTGCTGATGATCGACGGCTCGGCCCTGCGCCAGCGCGGCCGGACCTTCCTGACCTTTATCGCGTTCCTCTGCGGTTCGGTGCTGGTGTGGATCGGCTACGACTACAGCCAGCAATACAGCACCTGGTTCAGCCTGACGGTGGGCTTCCTCCTGGCCCTCGGCGCGCTGGGGGTGTTCATCGTACTGCTGACCGAGGCCCATGAACTGGCCGAAGCGGTGTGGATCCACAAGCGCCGGCGCGAATTCCTGCCGGTGGAGGGGGACTCCAGCTACCGGCCGAAAGTCTCGATCCACGTGCCCTGCTACAACGAGCCGCCGGAGATGGTCAAACAGACCCTCAATGCCCTGGCCAACCTCGATTACCCGGACTTCGAAGTCCTGATCATCGACAACAACACCAAGGACCCGGCGGTCTGGGAACCGGTGCAGGCCTATTGCGAGACCCTCGGCCCGCGCTTCAAGTTCTTCCACGTCGCGCCCCTGGCCGGCTTCAAGGGCGGTGCGCTGAACTATCTGTTGCCGCACACCGCCAAGGACGCCGAAGTGATCGCGGTGATCGACTCCGACTACTGCGTCGACCGCAACTGGCTCAAGCACATGGTGCCGCACTTCGCCGATCCGAAGATCGCCATCGTGCAGTCGCCCCAGGACTATCGCGACCAGAACGAAAGCACCTTCAAGAAGCTCTGCTACGCGGAATACAAAGGCTTCTTCCATATCGGCATGGTCACCCGCAACGACCGTGACGCGATCATCCAGCACGGCACCATGACCATGACCCGGCGCACAGTGCTCGAAGAGCTGGGCTGGGCCGACTGGTGCATCTGCGAAGACGCCGAGCTGGGCCTGCGGGTGTTCGAGAAAGGCCTGTCGGCGGCGTACCACCACGAAAGCTACGGCAAGGGCCTGATGCCCGACACCTTCATCGACTTCAAGAAGCAGCGTTTCCGCTGGGCCTATGGCGCGATCCAGATCATCAAGCGCCACACCGCCAGCCTGCTGCGCGGCAAGAACACCGAGCTGACCCGTGGCCAGCGCTACCACTTCCTCGCGGGTTGGCTGCCGTGGGTAGCGGACGGCATGAACATCTTCTTCACCGTCGGCGCCCTGCTGTGGTCGGCGGCGATGATCATCGTGCCGCAACGGGTCGACCCGCCGCTGCTGATCTTCGCCATCCCGCCGCTGGCGCTGTTCGTGTTCAAGGTGGGCAAGATCATCTTCCTCTACCGCCGTGCAGTGGGGGTCAACCTCAAGGACGCGTTCTGCGCGGCCCTGGCGGGCCTGGCCTTGTCCCACACCATCGCCAAGGCGGTGCTGTACGGCTTCTTCACCAGCAGCATTCCGTTCTTCCGCACCCCGAAGAACGCCGACAACCACGGCTTCTGGGTGGCGATCTCGGAAGCCCGGGAAGAGCTGTTCATCATGCTGCTGTTGTGGGGCGCGGCGCTGGGGATCTTCCTGGTGCAGGGCCTGCCGAGCAACGACATGCGCTTCTGGGTGACCATGCTCCTGGTGCAGTCTTTGCCTTACGTGGCAGCGCTGGTCATGGCCTTCCTTTCGTCGCTGCCAAAACCGGCGGAAGAAAGCCAGCCGGCTCCCGCAACCTAAATCGATCCAAAGCACTAAACGGCGGCCTCTGGCCGCCGTTTTGCTTTAAGATATCCGCCATTTTGCGCGCCTCGCCCAACCCTGTAGGAGCTGGCTTGCCAGCGAACCAAGCAACGCGGTGTATCGATTAAACCGCCCTCGCCGCCCCGCCGGCTCCTGCACAATGCCTTGCACCGGAGTTACCCATGACGGCCCATGCCGAGCTTTCGCCGACCCTGCAACTTGCCTGTGATCTGATCCGTCGCCCCTCGGTGACGCCGATCGACGCCGACTGCCAGAAGCTGATGATGCAGCGCCTGGGGGATGCCGGCTTCAAGCTGGAACCGATGCGCATCGAGGACGTGGACAACTTCTGGGCCAGCCATGGCCAGCATGAAGGCCCGGTGCTGTGTTTTGCCGGCCACACCGACGTGGTGCCTACCGGCCCGGTCCAGGCCTGGCAGAACGACCCGTTCGACGCTCTGATCGACGAGCACGGCATGCTCTGCGGCCGTGGCGCAGCGGACATGAAGGGCAGCCTGGCGGCCATGCTGGTGGCCGCTGAGCGTTTCGTCACCGACTACCCGGACCACAAGGGCTCGGTAGCCTTCCTCATCACCAGCGACGAAGAAGGCCCCGCGCACCATGGCACCAAGGCCGTGGTGGAGCGCCTGGCGGCACGCAAGGAGCGCCTGGACTGGTGCATCGTCGGTGAGCCTTCGAGCACCAGCCTGGTGGGCGACGTGGTCAAGAACGGCCGCCGCGGCTCCCTCGGCGCCAAGCTCACCGTGCGCGGGGTACAGGGCCACGTGGCCTACCCGCACCTGGCGAAGAACCCGATCCACCTGGCGGCCGCAGCCCTGGCGGAACTGGCGGCGGAGCACTGGGACGACGGCAACGCCTTCTTCCCACCCACCAGTTTCCAGATCTCCAACCTCAATTCAGGGACCGGCGCCACCAACGTGATTCCCGGTGAACTGACCGCGCTGTTCAACTTCCGCTTCTCCACCGAATCCACGGTGGAAGGCCTGCAGCAGCGGGTCGCGGCCATCCTCGACAAGCACGGCCTGGACTGGCATGTGGAGTGGGCCCTGTCCGGGCTGCCGTTCCTCACCGAACCCGGCGCCCTGCTGGACGCGGTATCGGCCAGCATCAAGCAGGTCACCGGGCGCGACACCAAGGCCTCCACCAGTGGCGGCACCTCCGACGGGCGCTTCATCGCCACCCTGGGCACCCAGGTGGTGGAACTGGGCCCGGTCAACGCCACCATCCATCAGGTCAACGAGCGGGTACTGGCCAGCGACCTCGATGTGCTGACCGAAATCTACTACCAGACCCTGATCAAGTTGCTCGCCTGATGCTTGCCTGTCCTCTCTGCAGTGCCCCGCTGAACGCCGTGGACAACGGCGTGGTCTGCCCGGCCGGGCATCGCTTCGACCGTGCACGCCAGGGCTACCTGAACCTGCTGCCGGTGCAGCACAAGAACAGCCGTGACCCGGGCGACAACCAGGCCATGGTCGAGGCCCGCCGCGACTTTCTCAACGCGGGGCACTACGCCCCGGTGGCCCGGCGCCTGGCGGAGCTGGCGGCAGAACGCGCGCCCCAGCGCTGGGTCGACATCGGCTGTGGCGAGGGTTACTACACCGCGCAACTGGCCCAGGCCCTGCCCGCTGCCGATGGCTACGCCCTGGATATTTCCCGGGAGGCGGTGAAGCGCGCCTGCCGCCGCGCGCCGCAACTGACCTGGATGGTCGCCAGCATGGCGCGCATCCCCTTGGCGGACGCCAGCTGCCAGTTCCTGGCCAGCGTCTTCAGCCCCCTCGACTGGCTGGAGGCCAAGCGCCTGCTCAGCCCCAGCGGCGGCTTGATGAAGGTAGGTCCCACCAGCGGCCACCTGATGGAACTGCGCGAACGCCTGTACGACGAAGTGCGCGAATACACCGACGACAAGCACCTGGCCCTGGTGCCCGAAGGCATGGCCCTGGCCCACAGCGAAACCCTGGAGTTCAAGCTGCACCTGGAACGCCCGCAAGACCGCGCCAACCTGCTGGCCATGACGCCCCATGGCTGGCGCGCCAGCGCCGAGCGCCGCGCCGCGGTGATCGAGCAGGCCGAGCCTTTCGAGGTCAGCGTATCGATGCGCTACGATTACTTCGTGCTGCAATAACCCACTAAAACCCAAGGCCCCGAGCCTGTGCTCGCGGCCGAAGAAATCCGCGAATGGATTTTTCAGACCGGCAATGAGGACATCCATGCGCCAGCCCGATATCGAGATTTACCTGAAAGACGCCGACGTCGACTACAAGGCCATCGCCGCCTGGCTGGGCGCCGTGCTTGGCCCGTGCAGCGACTGGGTACAAAAAGGCCAGACCTACAAATGCACCGCCGGCCAGGTGCCCGTGACCTGGCTGCCCAAGGCCGTGGGCAAGTGGAACAGCCTGTACCTGGAAAGCGACCAGACCCCGTGGGATGACGACATCGCCTGCGCCCGCGCCGCCTTTGCCGCGTTGAATGTGGAGGTGCGCTGCGCACCGGGCAGCTGGGTCGAGGAAGAGGGTGAAGAGTCCGCCGATCGCTGGATTCGCATCAGCGCCGACGGTGAAGAAGAGATTACCTGGCGCACTGCCTGAACAGTGCATACCCGTAGGAGCCGGCTTGCCGGCGAAGAGGCCTTCAAGACTTGCGTTCGATAGACGGGCGCCTTCGCTGGCAAGCCAGCTCCTACAGGGTGGGTTACAGGCCGACGACGTCTTCGGCTTGCAGACCTTTCTGGCCTTCGACCACAGCGTATTCCACCTGCTGGCCTTCGGTCAGGGAGCGGTGGCCTTCGCCACGGATCGCCCGGTAGTGGACAAATACGTCCGCCCCGCCTTCACGCTGGATAAAACCGTAGCCCTTGGCGTCGTTGAACCACTTCACGTTGCCTGTCTCACGAGTAGTCATGAATCCATACCTCATTTTTTTATTATTGGATTGGCGCACTGCAACCAAACCCTGAGAACTTTCCCCCAGCCTGCCTCTCTATGAGTGAAAGCGATACGACCGCGGGAGAGTCGGCCGAGTATATGACAGGCGTAAAAACTCTCAACTCAATCTTGTTTCGGCGCTTTTTTGCCGATTTTCGGCGAATCCGGCACACTACCGGCCCCGAGCAGTTGCTCGGTTTTCTACTCACTCACGCAGAAGCCGTATGACCCGCTCCCCGATCCGCCGTCTTGTGTTTGGCACCTTGCGCCGACTGCTGTACCTCTGGGTCCGCTCGGAAACCATCAACCAGTCGTCCTTCACCCTCGACCTCGACCGCAGCCGACCGGTGTTCTACGTCCTGCAAAACCCGTCCCTGACCGATCTCGCCGTGGTCGATACCGAATGCACCAAGGCTGGGCTGCCACGTCCGGTACTGCCGGTGTCGGTGGGCAACCTGCTGGAACCGGCGGCCTTCTTCTACCTGACCCCGGAGCCCGACTGGCTTGGTCGCCAGGACAAGCGCGGGGCGCCACCGACCCTGACCCGGCTGGTCAGCGCCCTGACCCAGAATGCCGCCGAAGATGCACAGATCATTCCGGTCAGCGTGTTCTGGGGCCAGTCGCCGGACAGCGAGTCGAGCCCGTGGAAGCTGCTGTTCGCCGACAGCTGGGCGGTCACCGGGCGCCTGCGCCGGCTGCTGAGCATCATGATCCTGGGACGCAAGACCCGGGTGCAGTTCTCCGCACCGATCAACCTGCGCGAGCTGATCGAACACAACAAGGGCCACGAGCGCACCGTGCGCATGGCCCAGCGCATCCTGCGGGTGCACTTTCGCAACCTCAAGGCTGCGGTCATCGGCCCGGACATTTCCCACCGGCGCAACCTGGTCAAGGGCCTGCTGAACCAGCCCCTGGTGAAACAGGCGATCCTCGACGAGGCCGAGCGCGAAAAGATTTCCCCGGAAAAAGCCAAGGCCCAGGCCCTGCGCTACGGCAACGAGATCGCCTCGGACTACACCTACACCGCGATCCGCTTCCTGGAAGTGGTGCTGAGCTGGTTCTGGAACAAGATCTACGACGGGATCAAGGTCAACCACCTCGAAGGCGTGCAGAAGATCGCCCAGGGCCACGAAGTGATCTACGTGCCCTGCCACCGCAGCCATATCGACTACCTGCTGCTGTCCTACCTGCTGTTTCGCAACGGCCTGACCCCGCCGCACATCGCCGCCGGGATCAACCTCAACATGCCGGTGATCGGCGGCCTGCTGCGTCGCGGCGGGGCCTTCTTCATGCGCCGCACCTTCAAGGGCAACCCGCTCTACACCTCGGTGTTCAACGAATACCTGCACACCTTGTTCACCAAGGGTTTCCCGGTGGAGTACTTCGTCGAGGGCGGCCGTTCGCGCACCGGGCGCATGCTGCAACCCAAGACCGGGATGCTGGCCATCACCCTGCGCAGCTTCCTGCGCTCCTCGCGCATGCCCATCGTCTTCGTACCGGTGTACATCGGCTATGAAAGGGTGCTGGAAGGCCGGACCTACCTGGGCGAGCTGCGCGGCGCGAGCAAGAAGAAAGAGTCGATCTTCGACATCTTCAAGGTCATCGGCGCCCTCAAGCAGCGCTTCGGCCAGGTGGCAGTGAACTTCGGCGAACCGATCAAGCTGGCGGAATTCCTCGACCAGGAACAGCCGGACTGGCGGACCCAGGAGCTGGGCCCGCAGTACCGCCCGGCCTGGCTCAATGAAACCACCAACCGTCTCGGCGAGCGGGTGGCCCAGCACCTCAACGAAGCCGCGGCGATCAACCCGGTGAACCTGGTGGCCCTGGCCCTGCTCTCCACCACCCGCCTGGCCCTGGACGACCGCGCCATGGCGCGGGTCCTGGACCTGTACCTGGCGCTACTGCGTCGCGTTCCCTACTCGCCCCACACCACCTTGCCCGAAGGCGACGGCCGGGCTCTGATCCAGCACGTCAAGGACATGGACCTGCTGGCCGAACAGAGCGACGCCCTGGGCAAGATCCTCTACCTGGACGAGCAGAACGCCGTCCTGATGACCTACTACCGCAACAACGTGCTGCACATCTTCGCCCTGCCGGCGTTGCTGGCGAGCTTCTTCCAGAGCTCGTCGCGCATGAGCCGCGAACAGATCCTGCGCTATACCCGCGCGCTCTATCCCTACCTGCAATCGGAGCTGTTCATCCGCTGGCCGCTGGATGAGCTGGACGCGGTGGTGGACCAGTGGCTGGAGGCCTTTGTCGAACAGGGCCTGCTGCGCTTCGAGAAGGACCTGTACCAGCGTCCGGCCCCGAGCTCGCGGCATTTCGTCCTGCTGACCCTGCTGTCCAAGAGCATTGCCCAGACCCTGCAACGCTTCTACATGGCCATTTCCCTGTTGCTCAACAGCGGCCAGAACAGCATCAGCGCCGAGGAGCTGGAAGACCTGTGCACGGTCATGGCCCAGCGCCTGTCGATCCTGCATGGCCTCAATGCCCCGGAGTTCTTCGACAAGAGCCTGTTCCGCCACTTTATCCAGACCCTGCTGGACCAGGGAGTGCTGCGCCGCGACGAAGCCGGCAAGCTGAGCTACCACGAAGCACTGGGGGAACTGGCCGAAGGTGCCGCCAAGCGCGTGCTGCCGGCAGAAATTCGCCTGTCGATCCGCCAGGTCGCCCTGCACCGCAGCGAAGACGCCGCCGACCAGCTCGCGGCACCTGCGCAAAACGACTAGATTCTTACGGGCGCCGGAGCAGCTGCGGCGCCCTCGATACGGAGATCCGCGATGAAAAAGCTCAGCCTGCTGGCCGCCACCGCGCTGCTCGGCGCTTGCCAGTCCATGAATCCCGCTGCCAAGGCCAGCCTCGACGGCGAAGTCTTCTACTTGCAGCGCATCGCCCTGCCTCCGGCCGCCACCCTGAGCGTGAGCCTGCAGGACGTGTCACTGGCCGATGCCCCTGCCGTGGTCCTGGCCGAGCAGAGCGGTCCGGTCAAGGGCCAGGTGCCGCTGCCCTTTCACCTCAGCTACGACCCGGCCCAGGTCAAGCCCGGCCACCGCTATTCGGTCAGCGCGCGGATTGAAGTGGCTGGCCATCTGGTCTTCATAACCACCGAAAACAACGCCGTTAAACTCGACGGCAGCGACCCGCAGCCCTTGAAGCTGCGGGTCGACGCTGTTCGTTAATTCTTATTGCACAAGGAAGCCGCCATGCTCCGTACTTCGCTTCGTTTCACCAGCCTGTGCGCTGGCCTGTTGATCTCCGCCAGCGCCCTGGCCCTGTCCCTGAGCGACCTGTCCCAGGGTGACGCCAGCGGTGGCCTGAAAGATGCCCTGACCCAGGGTGCGCAGATCGCCGTCAAACAGCTGGGCACCCCAGGTGGTTTCAGCAACAACCCCGAGGTGCGCATCGAGCTGCCGGGCAACCTGGGCAAGGTCGCGAAAAAAATGAAACAGTTCGGCATGGGCGACCAGGTCGATCAGCTTGAAACCAGCATGAACAAGGCTGCCGAGGCCGCTGTGCCGCAAGCCCAGGCCCTGTTGGTGGATGCCGTGAAGAAGATGACCGTGGCTGACGCCAAGGGCATTCTTGCCGGCGGCAAGGACTCCGCCACCCAATACCTGGACAAGAGCAGCCGCGAGCAGATCCGCGCCAAGTTCCTGCCGATCGTCAAGCAGGCCACTGACCAGGTCGGCCTGGCCAAGCAGTACAACTCCTTCGCCGGCCAGGCTGCGACGCTCGGCGTGCTGGATGCCAAGAGCGCCAACATCGAGAGTTACGTGACCGAACAAGCCCTCAATGGCCTGTTCGAAATGATCGGCAAGCAGGAAGAAACCATTCGCCAGAACCCGGCGGCAGCCGCCACTAGCCTGGCCAAGAAAGTCTTCGGCACCCTGTAAGCCTCCCCGCTACCTGTAGGAGCCAGCTTGCCGGCGAAGACGTCGCCAGGACAAGCGCCTGCCCCAAGGGCCTCTTCGCCGGCAAGCCGGCTCCTACAGGATGTATTCCCGCATACCGGTTCCTAGGTTTTCTTGACCCTGAACCAGGCCGCATACAGCGCCGGCAGGAACAACAGGGTCAGCGCCGTCGCCACGATCAGCCCACCCATGATGGCCACTGCCATCGGCCCGAAGAACACACTGCGCGACAGCGGGATCATCGCCAGCACCGCCGCCAGGGCGGTCAGCACGATGGGCCGGAAACGCCGCACCGTGGCTTCGATGATCGCATCCCAGGGCTTGTGCCCCGCCTTGATGTCCTGCTCGATCTGGTCCACCAGGATCACCGAGTTGCGCATGATCATCCCCGACAGGGCAATGGTGCCGAGCATGGCCACGAAGCCGAAGGGCTGGCGGAACACCAGCAGGAACAAGGTGACCCCGATCAATCCCAGGGGCGCCGTGAGGAACACCATGGCCGTGCGCGAGAAACTGCGCAGCTGGATCATCAGCAAGGTCAGCACCACCACGATGAACAGCGGCACGCCGGCCTTCACCGAGTTCTGGCCCCGGGTCGAGTCCTCGACCGTGCCACCCACTTCCAGCAGGTAACCATCGGGCAGCTCGGCGCGAACCGGCTCCAGGGTCGGCAGGATCTGCTGCACCAGGGTCGCCGGCTGCTCCTTGCCGTAGATATCGGCGCGCACGGTGACGTTGGGCAGGCGGTTGCGGTGCCAGATCACCCCTTCCTCGAAGCCGTACTCCAGGGTCGCCACCTGGGACAGGGACACGCTCTGGCCATTCTCGGTAGGCACCGCCAGGCTCGGCAGCAACGACAGTTCGGTGCGTTCCTCGCGGGTGCCCCGCAGCAGGATCTCGATCAGCTCGTTGTCTTCCCGGTACTGGCTGACGGTGGAACCGATCAGCGAACTCTGGAGGAATTTCGACAGGTTGGCGGTGCTCACTCCCAAGGCCCGGGCCCGGTCCTGGTCAATGTTCAGGTAGACCACCTTGCTGGGCTCTTCCCAATCCAGGTGCACGTTGACCACATGGGGGTTCTCTCGCACCTTGGCCGCTACCTTGCGCGCCAGGGCGCGGACTTCCTCGATGTGCTCGCCGGTGACCCGGAACTGCACCGGGTAGCCCACGGGCGGCCCGTTCTCCAGGCGCGTGACCCGCGAGCGCAGCGCCGGGAACTGCTCGTTGAGGGTTTCGATCAACCAGCCGCGCAGCTCTTCACGCTCCTCGATGCTCTTGGCCAGCACCACGAACTGGGCAAAGCTGGTGGCGGGCAGTTGCTGGTCCAGCGGCAGGTAGAACCGCGGCGAACCGGTGCCCACGTAGGCCACGTAGTTGTCGATGCCCGCATGCTCCTTGAGCAAGGCTTCCAGGCGCTTGACCTCATCGGCGGTGTTGCTCAGGGACGCGCCTTCCGCCAGCTTCAGGTCGACCATCAGTTCCAGGCGACCCGAGGCCGGGAAGAACTGCTGGGGAACGAAACGGAACAGCATCACCGAGCCGACGAACAGCAGGATGGTCAGGACGATCACCGTCTTGCGCCGCTCCACGCACCAGCCCACTACCCGCCGGACCCGCTGGTAGAAGGGTGTACCGTGGGGATTGGATTCGGCGCCGTGCTTGGCGGCGTGGATCTTCGCCAGGTCCGGCAGCAGTTTTTCCCCCAGGTACGGCACGAACACCACGGCTGCAATCCACGAGGCCACCAGGGCAATGGTCACCACCTGGAAGATCGAACGGGTGTATTCGCCCGTGCCGGACTGGGCCGTGGCGATCGGCAGGAAGCCCGCCGCAGTGATCAGGGTGCCGGTGAGCATGGGGAAGGCGGTACTGGTCCAGGCGAAGCTGGCGGCCTTGATCCGGTCGAAACCCTGCTCCATCTTGATCGCCATCATCTCTACCGCAATGATCGCGTCGTCCACCAGCAAGCCCAGGGCCAGCACCAGCGCTCCCAGGGAAATCTTGTGCAGGCCGATCCCCAGGTAGTACATGGTGGCGAAGGTCATCGCCAGCACCAGGGGAATCGCCAGGGCCACCACCATCCCGGTCCGCACTCCCAGGGAGAAGAAACTCACCAGCAGCACGATGATCAGGGCCTCGGCCAGCACCCGGACGAACTCGCCCACCCCGGTCTTCACCGCCGCCGGCTGGTCGGACACCTTGCGCAGTTCCATCCCCGCCGGCAGGCTTTTCTGCAGGCGCGAGAACTCGCCTTCCAGGGCCTTGCCCAGCACCAGGATGTCCCCCCCTCCTTCATCGCCACAGCCAGGCCGATGGCGTCTTCACCCATGAAGCGCATGCGCGGCGCGGGCGGATCGTTGAAACCACGACGCACGTCCGCCACATCACCGATGCGGAAGGTACGACCGGCGACGCGGATCGGGAAATTGCGGATCTGCTCCACGGTCTGGAAATTGCCCGACACCCGCAGTTGCACCCGCTCGCTCGGAGTCTCGAAGAACCCGGCGGTGGACACTGCGTTCTGTTCTTCCAGGGCCTGCTGCACCGCCGCCAGGGGCAGGCCCAGGGTCGCCAGCTTGACGTTGGACAGCTCGATCCAGATTTTCTCGTCCTGCAGGCCCAGCAGGTCGACCTTGCCCACGTCCTTGACCCGTTGCAGCTGGATCTGGATGCGGTCGGCGTAGTCCTTGAGTACCGCGTAGTCAAAGCCCTGCCCGGTCAACGCATAGATATTGCCGAAGGTGGTGCCGAACTCATCATTGAAGAACGGCCCCTGGATACCGGGCGGCAGGGTCTGCCGGATATCACTGATCTTCTTGCGTACCTGGTACCACAGCTCGGGAACCTCGTTGGAGTGCATCGAGTCCCGGGCGATGAAGGTCACCTGGGACTCCCCCGGCCGCGAGAAGGACACGATGCGGTCGTACTCGCCAGTCTCCATCAGCTTCTTTTCAATGCGCTCGGTGACCTGGCGCGACACTTCCTGGGCCGTGGCCCCGGGCCAGTTGGTGCGGATCACCATGGCCTTGAAGGTGAAAGGCGGATCCTCGCTCTGCCCCAGCTTGGTGTAGGACAGCGCACCGACAATGGCCAGCAGCAACATCAGGAACAGAACGATCTGGCGATTGCGCAACGCCCAGGCGGAAAGGTTGAAACCCATCGGGGATTACTCCTTGGCCGCCAGATTGACCACGCGGTTGGAACGATCCACCGGGCGCACCTGCAAGCCCTCATGGAGCACATGCACCCCCGCGGCCACCACCCAATCGCTGGCGCTCAGCCCTTCCAGCACCGGCACGCTCTTCTCGCCGAAGGCGCCGACCCGCACCGGGGTCTTGTGCAGGGTATTGTTGGCATCCACACGCCAGACATAAGTCGCCCCGCCTTCCGCGGACAACGCCGACAGCGGCACCGACAGCGGCACCGCATCGCCGCTCTGGATGAACACCCGGGCACTCTGGCCCAGCTCGGCGGGAACCTTTCCGGCAGTGAAGGCAATACGCGCGGCGAAGGTCCGGGACTTGGGATCGGCAGCAGGCGACAGCTCGCGGATGCGCCCGTCGAAACGCTGGCCCGGCTGGGTCCAGAGCTCCACCGATACCGGCTGGCCGACCTTGAAGCGGCCGTAGTTCTGCTCGGGGAAGCTGATCAGCACCTCACGCTCGCCATCGGTGGCCAGGGTGAAGACCGTCTGCCCGGCCGCCACCACCTGCCCCACTTCCACCGCGCGCTTGGCCACCACGCCGTCCTGCGGCGCGCGCAGCACCGCGTAGCCGGCCTGGTTGTTGGCCACATCGAACTCGGCCTTGATCTGCTTCAGGCGCGCTTCGCCGGAACGGTAGAGGTTCTCAGCGTTGTCGTATTGGGAATGGCTGACCATCTGCCGCTCCAGCAGGGTCTTGTAGCGATCACGCTCGGCGCGCACCAGGTTGAGGTTGGCGCTGGCTGCAGTGACCTGGGCCCGGGTGGCTTCAAGTTGCAGGCGCACGTCCTGCGGGTCGAGCTCCGCCAGGGGCTGGTTGGCCTTGACCCGCTCGCCCTCCTCCACCAGCCGTCGGCTGACCTTGCCGCCGATACGGAATGCCAGGTCCGGCTCATAGCGGGCGCGCACCTCGCCCGGGTAGCTGTCCGAAGCTCTTGCCGAAGGCTCTGGCTGGACCACCATGGCCGGCCGGATGCCAATTTGAACGGGCTCTTCGTGCCCACAAGCAGACAGAAAAAAAGCCAGGCTGACTGGCAAGGCATAGCGGAACATGGCGGCGACCTTTCGCTAATGGTGCTTGGAATATTTATACTGGCCGGTATGTTATTAATAGCAAACTCACCAGTCCAGTATTAACAGCGAAAAAATGTCCGACAATATTTCCGCAAACGTTGGGCCAGGCAGGCCCAAGGATCTGGCCAAGCGCCAGGCCATTCTCGAAGCAGCCAAAGTCCTGTTCTTGAGCAATGGCTACGCCAGTACCAGCATGGATGCGGTCGCCGCTGAGGCCGGGGTTTCAAAGCTCACGGTCTACAGCCATTTCAATGACAAGGAGACCTTGTTCACCGCCGCTGTGGTGGCCAAGTGCGAAGAACAGCTGCCCACGCTGATCTACGAACTGACCCCCGAAACGCCGGTGGAGAATGTTCTGCTGAACATCGCCCGGGGCTTTCACCATCTGATCAACAGCGACGAGTCGGTGAACCTGCACCGCCTGATCATGACGCTGGGCAGCCAGGACCCCAAGCTCTCGCAGATCTTCATCGAGGCCGGTCCCGAACGGGTGCTGCAGGGCATGGAGCGGCTGCTGGCGAAGATCAATCAGTTGGGCACCCTGCGCATCGACAAGCCGCGCAACGCCGCCGAGCACTTTTTCTGCATGCTCAAGGGCGGGGCGAATTTCCGCCTGCTCTACGGCTGCGGCGAACCCTTGAGGGGCGCCGCCGCAGAGGAGCATGTGCAGGAAGTGGTGGCGCTGTTCATCCGCGCCTACCGGCCGTAGAAACCGGCAGGTGCAGGAGCTGGCTGATGTAGGAGCGGGCTTGCCAGCGAAGCGGACTGAAGACCGCCTTCGCCGGCAAGCCGGCTGCTACAGGGGGGCTCAGGCCTTGAGGGCCTTCTTCGGGTAGATGTCGTAGCGGCTGGATTTGCCCTCCAGCCCATGGCTGGGCTTGGGCCCTTCGATGCACGGCGCCTTGCGCGGACGCTTGACCACCACCCGGTGGCTGGCCAGGGCCAGGGCTGCGGCGAGCAGGGCCGGGGCGTCGTTGTCATCGCCCACCAGTGGCCGGAACAAGCGCATTTCCTTCTTCACCAGGGCACTTTTCTCCCGATGGGGAAACATCGGGTCGAGGTAGATCACCTGGGGCGGTTCACCCTGCCAGTTGCGCATCAGCTCGATGGAATTGCCCTTGAGCAGGTGCATGCGGGCCACGATAGGCCCTACCTCGGCGTCCTGCGCAGCGCGGGCCAGGCCGTCTTCCAATAGCGCACCAATCAATGGCTGGCGCTCGATCAGGCTCATCTCGCAACCCAGGGTCGCCAGCACGAAGCCATCCTTGCCCAGACCGGCCGTGGCATCCAGCACCCGTGGTCGCACGCCCTGGGCCACGCCCACCGCCTTGGCGATCATCTGCCCGCTGCCGCCGCCGTACAGCCGCCGATGGGCTGCACCACCCTCGACGAAATCCACCCGTACCGGCCCGGGCGCGTCCGGTCCCAATTGCTGCAACTGCAGGCCCTGTTCACCCACTTGCAAGGCGAACTCGGCCTCATCGACCTGCAGCGCCAGCCCCAGGCGCTCGGCCCATTGCTCGGCCGCTGGGGCGAATCCGGCGCCCAGGGCCTCGACTTTGATGCGGCAGGCTGCGGGTTGCTCATTCATCTGAAAACACACTCAAAAAATTAATGATCGGCAAAAACTGCCGATAACAGGACTATCGGCCATTTTGCCAGAGCTCAAGCGTCGACCGAGAGCAATGTCAGACATTCAACGCACATCGATAGGTTATATCTCGCCCCACGGCGACTATGGCCTGCGCAACTCCCAGGCACTGAGCGGCGTCAGCCATCTGTGGCAGGACTTCTTTGCCCAGGCCCTGGCCGAGCAACGGGGTGAAGGTGCGAGCGTTGAATCGGTACCGGCGGTGGCCATCGATGGCCCGGTTGAACCGGCTGGCGGCAGCGATGTGCTGGCGCAGATCGTCAACCAGCGTCATTGCGACGTGCAAGACACCGAGGTCCGCCCGCCGGAGCCGCTGTTCCTGCCTATCGCCGAGTTTGAAATGGACCTGCTGGATAAACCCGCCCCGCCCTTCCCGCCAGAAGAGATCGTGGCCCAGCAGCGCCAGCAGGATTTCGAAAGTGGCTGGGTACGCCCGATCGTGCTCAACGCCGGCCAGCCGATTCCTGCTCCAGGCCCTGCGCCGGAGCCCCGCCCACTGCACCTGCCGATCGCCGAATTCGAACTGGACCTGCTGGACAAACCCGCCGAGCCGTTCCCGCCTCAGGAACTCATCGAGCAACAGCGGGCGATGGACTTCGATATCGGCTGGGCCCGCCCACTGATCCTGCAGAACCTGCGCATCGCCGCCTGAGCCCAGCCTCAGCGACACACCCACCAAGGCCCTACATCCAGATGAAAGTGGTTGCGATGGGCATTGTTGTAGTCCGGCCCCAGCACCACGTTGAACGCGTCACAGGCGCCATCCCGGGCCAGGCGCAGAAATCGGCCTTCATTGCTGTCCTTGGGCCAATCCCGGAGCACGCTGATGCTGCGCCCATCCCCCAGGCGAAAGCCGGCGATGTCCAGGGCATTGGCACTGGCATGCTGGCTGCGGGCACCGCTCTCGCGGCTGTACATGTTGCGGCAGGCGAAACTGCCCAGGTGATCGACTCGCGCCACCCGCTGGCCGTACACCGCCTGCGCGGCCGACTGCAGGCCGTGGCGCTCATACAGGGCAAAGGCCACCGCCAGCGGGCAACTGGCAAGAAAGCTGCTGCTCAGGGCTACGTCGCCACCCTGTACACGCAGGGTATTGCTCAATGGGCAAGCGACGTCCGTGCGGCTGTCGAGCTGGCGGCTGGTACGCAAACCCGAGCCCGCCAGCACCTGGTCGCACAGTTGCGGGTCATCCCGCAGCCGCGCCAGCTTGAAACGGGTCAACAGGTTGGGCTTGGCCCGCACGTCCAGCGGCGCCCAGGGATTCCAACTGTCCGCGACGGGCAACCAGCCCAGGCGAACACCGATCAACAACAGGGCGCCCAGCAACAACAAGGCGCCCAGGACTTTCACTACCCGCACAGACACTCCCGTTTCACGGCTGCTTGAACATTTGATTGATCTGCCCGAACGGCATCGCCCGGTCGGCAAAATCGAAACGCCCGTGGCTATGGATATCTAGCGCAGCCCGGTAGAAGGCTCCGTAAGCGGCCCGCGCCAGGGCCGAACCGACACTGATGCGCTTGACGCCCAGTTCCGCCAGTTGCGCCACGCTGAGGTTGAGGCCTCCCGACATCAGCACGTTCACTGGCTTGGGCGCCACCGCTCGCACCACCTGCTGGATATCCTCGGCACTGCCCAGGGCCGGGGCATAGAGCACATCGGCACCGGCCTCGGCAAAGGCCTGCAAGCGGCGAATGGTGTCTGCCAGATCATCACGCCCGTGCAGCAGGTTTTCCGCCCGGGCGGTCAGGGTAAAGGGAAAGGGCAGACTGCGAACGGCCGCCACGCAGGCCTCGATGCGTTCCACCGCCAGCTGGAAATCGTAGATCGGCTGCTCGGCATGGCCCGTGGCGTCCTCGATCGAAGCACCGACCACACCGCTGGCCGCCGCAAGAAGCAGCGCCTGGGCACAGCCTTCGGGGCTGTCGGAAAACCCGTTTTCCAGGTCCGCCGCCACCGGCAGGCTGCTGGCGCCGACGATGCTGCGCACGTTGTCCAGCGTGTCCTCCAGGCTGAGTGCACCTTCGGCATCCGGGCGCCCCAGGGAAAAGGCATAGCCGGCGCTGGTGGTGGCCAGGGCCTCGAAGCCGAGGCTGGCGAGCATCTTCGCCGAACCGGCATCCCAGGGGTTGGGAATGACGAAGGCTCCGGCACGTTCATGCAGGGCCCTGAAGGTAGTGGCTCGAAGGGTTTGCGCGTCCATTGGCTCGCTCCTGAAGAAGGCCGTGAAGGCGCTTCAGAGCAAGCCGAGTTGCTCCGCAGCGGGCTCTCTGTATAACTCAGGCAATGCGGGCAAGCCAGGCAAACGTTGCATCAGCCGGGCGTGAAAACGCCGCGCCAGTTCAGCCGCCAGACGGTTGTCCGAAGTGTGCAGGAACACGTAGGGCGTACGCCCCTCTTCGATCCAGCCGGCGACCTTGTCGATCCAGGGTTCAAGGAAAGGATCGTTGGCCTCAAGCTCCGGATGACCGATGAAGCGCACCTGGGGAAACTGGGTGAAGGCTGCGGGGCGCGGTGGCACCTTGGGCTTTTTCGACTGCGCATGCAGCACCGCAGGAGCGGTCGACGTGCAACTGAACAGGGCCCGCGGGTCGAGGCAGATGCGTTCCACGCCACGCTCGCGCAGCAGCCGGTTGAGCATGCGTTCGGCATCGCCCTTGGTGAAGAACTCCGGGTGCCGCACTTCCACCGCCAGCGGCCGCTCCAGGCCATCGATGAACCCGGCCAGTTCCGCCAGACGCTGTGGCGCAAAGCTGGCCGGCAACTGCAGCCACAGCGGCGACACCCGCTCACCCAGGGGGCTGAGCAGCTGGATAAAGGACTCAGCGGCGCTCAACTGCTCGCGCAGGTCGCCGCCGTGACTGATGTCACCGGGGAACTTGGCGGTAAAGCGAAAGTGCTCGGGCATGATCTCGGCCCAGCGCTGCACGGTTCCGGGCGCCGGCCGTGCATAGAAGGTGGTATTGCCTTCGACGGCGTTGAAGACCTGGCAATACAGGCCGAGGAAATCATTGGGCCGGGCGTCTTCCGGGTACAGGTAGTCACGCCAGGCGTTTTCGCTCCAGGAAGGACAACCGAGGAAATAAGGCAGCATCAGATATGCAGGTCGAGACCCACCACTTCCATATCCCAATCGACAAAGCCGGCGGTGGTCAGGTAGCTGGCCAGGGCGTTGGCCACGCTCTTTTTCATCGCCCGCTGGAAGATCATGTCCTGGGGGCGGGCGGGAAGATTGCCGGTACGTGGGGAAGAAGCCTGGGAACGGCTCTGGGTCGAAGGCTCGGGCTGCACTTCAATGGCGTCGGCATCGTCCAGGGACTCGTCTACCAGCGCACGGCCTTTGCGAGACTTGCGCTTGATGGGGTAGGACTGAGAGGAGATGCCGTCTATACGCATACAGAAAAGCCCGGGGTCGATGATGGCAATTTAGCGGCACCGCTTCGACTTAGCAAATGCCCAAGTGATAACTAGAACACAGAAAAGCCAAAAGGTTTAAAACCGGGCAGGTTCAGGCTGAAAAAACGGACGATTGGCGGGCGTATGCGGGAGTTATCCGCATAACCGCGCACATTTGTTCTGGGTTCAACGGGCCTTGGGAGTAGCGACCTTGTCCCGCAGATAGACAGGTTGGGCCTGGTCGGCAACGATCGCCTCGCCGCGCTCCCAGGCAAACTGCGCCAGGGTCAGCAGGTCGACCGCATGGGGCAGCATGCCGGCGTCCTGGCCGCTGAGTTCGACGGCAATGCGCTCGCCATACCCCCAACCGGTGCCCGCACCGAACCAGTCGCCGCTGGAGCCTTCGGGCAGGGCCGCGACTTCCGGCGGCAATACCGCTTCCGCGCCCACCTGGCGCATCTCGCCGGCAACTTCCTGGTAGCAGCCCCAATAGACTTCATCCATGCGCGCATCGATGGCCGAAGCCACCTGGGTCGCGCCATGCTCGCGCAGAGCCCGCTGGGCCAGCACCGCCAGGTTGGATACCGGCAGCACCGGGCGCTCCAGGGCAAAGGCCAGGCCCTGCACCACGCCGATGGCGATGCGCACCCCGGTGAAGGCGCCCGGGCCACGGCCAAAGGCAATGGCCTCGACCTGTTGCAAGGTCACCCCGGCATTGGCCAGCAGCTCCTGGATCATCGGCAACAGCTTCTGCGCATGCAGGCGCGGGATCACCTCGTAATGGCTCGTGACCTTGCCGTCATGCAGCAAAGCAACGGAGCAAGCTTCAGTCGCGGTGTCCAGGGCCAGCAAGGTGCTCATTCGGGGTTCCATAGGCATTGAAAAAAGTGACGCATTATAAACAGCAACGGCCCGCAAGCGGGCCGTTCAACGATCAAACGCTCAGGCAACTCAGCTCAGGGCTTCGAGTACCTTGCCGGTGATCACTTCCACCGAACCGACGCCAGGGATATGGCTGTACTTAGGCTTGCCCTGGGTGGCAGCCAGTTGCTGGTAGAACTCCACCAGCGGCTTGGTCTGCGAGTGGTAGACCGACAGGCGATGACGCACGGTTTCCTCGGTGTCGTCCTTGCGCTGCACCAGGTCTTCACCGGTGATGTCATCCTTGCCGGCGATCTTCGGCGGGTTGTAGACGGTGTGGTAGACCCGGCCCGAAGCTTCGTGCACACGGCGACCGGCGATGCGCTGGACGATCTCTTCGTCGTCGACGGCGATTTCCACCACGTTGTCCAGCTCGACACCGGCCTTCACCAGCGCTTCGGCCTGGGGAATGGTGCGCGGGAAGCCGTCGAACAGGAAGCCATTGGCGCAGTCGGCCTGGCTGATGCGTTCCTTGACCAGGTTGATGATCAGGTCATCGGACACCAGGCCACCGCTGTCCATCACGCTCTTGGCTTTCAGGCCCAGCTCGGTGCCGGCCTTGACCGCAGCACGCAGCATGTCACCGGTGGAGATCTGTGGAATACCGAACTTTTCGGTGATGAACTTTGCCTGAGTACCTTTACCGGCCCCGGGAGCTCCCAGCAGAATTACGCGCATCGATGTGCTCCTCAATTTTTTATTTAGAAACGCTCGGATTCGCCTCGTGGGGCCAATCTCAAAAATGGGGGTGTGGCCGCCCAAACGGCCAAAGGCTGATCAAGATACACAGCCGACACAGCGCACACAAGCAGTCGAAAGTCGGAGGAACCCGGCCCTTTTGTGCCCCATTGGCCGGGTAGAACAAGTCGCAACCCGACAACAAAGTGTCGCCAGATGAACCAGAACGACACCTCGCAATTGCCTTGATCGGGGCTGCCGCGCAGCTGGCCGGCAGCCCTCTCGCACCTCAGCCGGTATTGCGCAAGCCAGCGGCGATACCGGCCACGGAGACCAGCAACGCCTGTTCCACGGGGCTTCCTTGCGGCGCCTGCTGCTTGCGCGAGCGCGCCAGCAGCTCGGCCTGCAACAGATGCAGCGGGTCGAGGTAGGTGTTGCGCAGGCGGATGAACTCCAGGGTATCGGGGCTGTGCGCCAGCAGTTGCGACTGCCCGGTCAGGCCCAGGACCACCGCGCAAGCCTGCGACAATAGGTCGCGTAAATGCTCGCCCAACGGCAACAGTTCGGCCTCCACCAGGCGCTCGTCATAGGAGCGGGCGATATCCGCGTCGGCCTTGGCCAGCACCATCTCCAGCATGTCGATGCGGGTGCGGAAAAACGGCCATTGCTCACGCATCTGCCCCAGCAGGTCACCCTCGCCACGGGCCAGGGCCTTGCTCAAGGCCGCTTCCCAGCCGAGCCAGGCGGGCAACATCAGGCGGGTCTGGGTCCAGCCGAAGATCCAGGGGATCGCCCGCAGGCTCTCGATGCCCCCGGCACGGCGCTTGGCCGGGCGGCTGCCCAGCGGCAGGCGGCCCAGCTCCTGCTCCGGAGTGGACTGGCGGAAGTACTCGACGAACTGCGGATTGTCCCGCACCACCTCGCGGTAGGCCCGGACGCCATCGCTGGCCAGCTCGTCCATCAGGTGACGCCAGGCCGGCTGCGGTGGCGGCGGCGGCAACAGGGTCGCCTCCAGTACCGCGGCCAGATAGAGATTGAGGTTCTGCTCGGCGATGTCCGGCAGGCCGAATTTGAAGCGGATCATTTCCCCTTGCTCGGTGGTGCGGAAACGCCCCGCCACCGAGCCCGGCGGCTGCGACAGAATGGCCGCGTGGGCCGGGCCGCCGCCACGCCCCACGGTGCCACCGCGGCCGTGGAACAGCAGCAGTTCCACCTGTTGCTCGCGGCAGATGTCCACCAGCCGCTCCTGGGCCCGGTACTGGGCCCAGGCCGCAGCCGTGGTGCCGGCATCCTTGGCCGAGTCGGAGTAGCCGATCATCACTTCCTGCGGCCCTTGCAGGCGCGAACGATAGCCCGGCATGTGCAGCAGTTTTTCCATCACCGGGCCGGCGTTGTCCAGGTCCGCCAGGGTCTCGAACAGAGGCACCACGCGCATCGGCCGCAGCACACCGGATTCCTTGAGCAGCAACTGCACCGCCAGCACATCGGAGGCCGCGCCGGCCATGGAAATCACATAGGAACCCAGGGACGCCGCTGGCGCACCAGCGATTTCGCGGCAGGTGGCGAGCACTTCGGCGGTGTCCGCCGAGGGCTTGAAATAGCCTGGCAACAACGGCCGACGGCTGCTCAGTTCGCGCATCAGGAAGGTGATGCGATCCTCCTCGCTCCAGTCCTCGTAACGCCCCAGGCCCAGGTAATCGGTGATTTCGGTCATGGCCGAGGTATGCCGGCTGGAATCCTGGCGTACATCCAGGCGCACCAGGAACAGACCGAAGGTCACTGCCCGGCGCAGACAGTCGAGCAGCGGCCCGTCGGCAATCACTCCCATGCCGCACTCGTGCAACGACTGGTAGCACAGCTGCAGCGGCTCCAGCAGGTCACGGTTGTTGTGCAACACCTCGGCGCCCGCCGGCACCGCCGCGCTGAGCGCCGCGTGGGCCCAGTTGCGGGTGGCCCGCAGGCGTTCACGCAATTGCTTGAGCAGCGCCCGATAAGGCTCGGCGCTATCTCCGGCCCTGGCCAGGAGCGCCGGGCTGGCCTGCTGCATGGACAGCTCGGCCGCCAGGTGGTCGATGTCCCGCAGGTACAGGTCGGCGGCCATCCAGCGCGCCAGCAGCAGCACTTCGCGGGTTACCGCAGCGGTGACATTGGGGTTGCCATCACGGTCGCCGCCCATCCACGACGCAAAGCGGATCGGCGCCGACTCCAGCGGCAGGTGCAGCCCGGTGGCCTCGAACAAGGCCTTGTCGGCCTTGCGCAGGTAATTGGGGATCGCCTGCCACAGCGAATGCTCGATCACCGCAAAGCCCCACTTGGCTTCATCCACCGGAGTGGGTCGGGTCCGACGGATTTCCTCGGTGTGCCAGGCCTCGGCGATCAAGCGTTGCAGGCGCTCCTGGATCTGCCCGCGCTCGGCGCTGGTGAGGTCACGGTGGTCCTGGGCCGCCAGTTGCCCGGCAATCGCATCGTATTTCTGGATCAGGGTGCGGCGCGCCACTTCGGTGGGGTGAGCGGTCAGCACCAGCTCGATTTCCAGGCGCCCCAGTTGCCGGGCCAGAGCATCGGCGCTGTGCCCTTCGGCGCGCAGGCGAGCCAGCAGCTCCGGCAGCACCCGAGCCTCGAAGGGTGCCGGCTGCGACTCGTCGCGGCGGTGGATCAACTGATACTGCTCGGCGATGTTCGCCAGGTTGAGGAACTGGTTGAAGGCCCTGGCCACCGGCAGCAGTTCGTCCTCGCTCAACTGGTCGAGGCTGGCGCTCAGCTCGGCCCCCGGCGAGCCCCGGCGATCGGCCTTGGCGCCTTTGCGAATCTGCTCGATCTTGTCGAGGAAAGCCTCCCCGTACTGGTCGCGAATGGTATTGCCCAGCAGTTCCCCCAAGAGGTGAACGTCTTCGCGCAAGCGCGCATCAATATCGGTCATCGAGGTGTTCTCCAGCGGACTCAAGGCGGCACGGAAGGCTCAAGAGTGCCGCCTGCACACCTCGCTTAGCAAGCGTGGGGCAAAGCGCACCAAACCTTCGGCGATGCAGCTAGTCTCAAGCATAGGCCGCACGAGGGCCGCCTACCGGCCCCGGCCGGTCCACTCAACCCAGCCTGCCACGAGCAGGTGTTCATTGAGGTCATCATGAAAATCCGTGAACTTGCGCAACACTGGGAAGAAAACGCCAAGGGTCGCCTGACCCGGACCGGCTACCGGATTCACCTGGATGTGGAAGCCGCCGCACGCCTGGCCGCCCTTTCCGAGATGTACCCCAAACGCCAGACCGAAGAACTGCTCGGCGAACTCATCGGCGCCGCCCTGGAAGAGCTGGAGGCGAGCTTCCCCTACATCCAGGGCCAGCACGTCGTGGCCACCGATGAAGAGGGCGATCCACTGTACGAGGATGTGGGACCCACCCCTCGTTTCCTGGCATTGTCGCGCCAGCATCTGCACCTGCTGGCGAGCCAGTCCGACAAGCCCAAGCACTGAACTTCCACACTCCCGCGCACACCTGACAATCATCCTTCCCGGCCCTGCAAAGGGTCGGGGATACCCCTGCGCACGGCAAAAGTTCCCGATCTAGAGCCCTGTCCGATGCGTCAGATTTTTTTCCGGCCAATCGCCATCTTTCTCTGAACTATTCAAAAAAGCCTCGGGTCACACCCATTAGCCATCACTGGAACGGCCGTTTCAAATTTTGCCATCAGCGCTCGTCGTCACTGAAGCGTCACGGCGCCAGAACCAGGATGGATTTTGATGTTTTCCAGGAGTTACCCAATGGAGTTGAAGACCATGAAGATCAGCACTGCCAAATCCTCGTTCACCTCTCTGCGCGGGCTGAAGCTGGCCGCGCTGGCCCTCGGTAGCAGCATGGTTCTGGCCGGTTGTGCCGGGAACCCGCCCACCGAGCAGTACGCGGTCACGCAATCTGCGGTCAATAGCGCAGTGAGCGCAGGCGGTACCGAATTTGCTGCCGTGGAAATGAAGTCGGCGCAGGACAAGCTCAAGCAAGCCGAGATTGCCATGCACGACAAGAAGTACGACGAAGCCCGCCGCCTGGCTGAACAAGCCGAGTGGGACGCCCGCGTAGCAGAGCGCAAGGCCCAGGCCGCCAAGGCCGAGCAGGCGCTCAAAGACTCGCAGAAAGGCGTTCAGGAACTGCGTCAGGAAGGCATGCGTAGCGTGCAATAAGAAGCCGCCGCCGATTCCCACGTACTCGTATTTGATTGAAAGGACGAACCATTATGCGCAAACAATTGATGATCCCAGCCCTGTTGGCCATGAGCGTAGCCCTGGCGGCCTGCTCCACCCCGCCTAACGCCAACCTGGAAAACGCCCGCACCAACTTCTCCGCCCTGCAGGCCAACCCGCAGGCCAGCAAGGTCGCCGCCCTGGAAACCAAGGACGCCGCCGACTGGATGGACAAGGCCGACAAGGCCTACCTGAACAAGGACGACGAGAAGAAGGTCGACCAACTGGCCTACCTGACCAACCAGCGGGTTGAAGTGGCCAAGGAAACCATTGCCCTGCGCACCGCCGAAGCCAAGCTCAAGGACGCCGGCGACCAGCGCGCCCGCGCCATCCTCGATGCCCGCGACGCGCAGATCAAGCAGTTGCAGGACAGCCTCAACGCCAAGCAGACCGACCGCGGCACCCTGGTGACCTTCGGTGACGTGCTGTTCGCCACCAACAAGTCCGACCTGAAATCCAGCGGCCTGGTGAACATCAACAAGCTGGCGCAATTCCTCCAGCAGAACCCCGATCGCAAGGTGATCGTCGAAGGCTACACCGACAGCACCGGCAGCGATTCCTACAACCAGTCGCTGTCCGAGCGCCGTGCCGGCTCGGTGCAGATGGCTCTGATCCGCATGGGTATCGACCCGGCGCGCATCGTTAGCCAGGGTTATGGCAAGGAATATCCGGTGGCCGATAACGGCAGTGTTTCCGGCCGCGCCATGAACCGTCGCGTGGAAGTGACCATTTCCAACGACAACCAGCCGGTAGCACCACGTTCGTCGGTCAGCCGCAACTGATCGGGCACCCTGCCTATATAGGCAGGTAAGACAAAACGCCGCCGACCTCTTCAGGTCGGCGGCGTTTTTTTATGCCGTTATCCATGTAGGAGCCGGCTTGCCGGCGAACAGATCACTGCTCCAGTTGCGGGGTTTCCTGCCCCATGCAGCGCACGGCCTGCTTCTTCTTGTTCACCAGCACCCCGGTCAGGCCTTTCTGCTGGGTGTCGAACAGCACCAGTACACCGTCGATGCATTGGGCCACTTCATCGGCCGGTTGCAGGGAGATCTTGTAGTCCTCGCCGGGCACGGTCTTGAGCATGGTGAAGTCGCTGAGCAGCAATGCATCCTCCGGTTTGGCGAAGTGCAGGTAGCCGTAGTACCACAGGCTGCCCACGGTGACGATGATGCTGCAGATACCGGTGATGATCATGGGAATGGCGTTGCGTTCTTCACTCATTGCGGACTCTCTGGAGGTTCAACTGCTGAATTCGGGGGCGTCGGGTAATTGGGGATCTCCCCCAGGCGGCGCAACCCGTCGAAATGCTGCGGATCATCGAGGTAGCGCAGCATCACGCGGCGCCAGGTCGGATCGGCAAAGGTTTGCACATGGCCGCCGCGGGTCAGTTGCAGGACCCTGGGCGGGGGCGCAGCTTGATACACACGGATGCCATTGGAAAGGGGCACGATGGGATCGTCGATGCTGTGGTAGATCAGTTTCGGTACCCCGGTCAGGCGCGGCATCGAGTGAATCGCGCTGTCGGTGTCCGGCACCAGCCACGACAACGGCACCTGCAACGGCCAGGTCAGCCAGGAAGTGCTCAGGGCATAGCGCCCGACATCGCGATAACTGGCCGGTACGCCATCGAGGACGATGGCCTTGAGCTGGGCCTGACGTTCGGGGTGCTGTACCAGGTAGTGGATGGCCAGGGCGCCGCCCAGGCTTTGCCCCAGCACGATCAATGGCTTGCCCTGCACTTCGGGTGCCTGGTCCAGCCACTTGAACGCGGCATCCAGATCCTGATAGATCGCCGGCAGGCTCGGTGCACCTTCGGACAGGCCATAACCGCGATAGTCCACCAGCAGCACCTGATAGCCCTGCTCCGGCAGCCACCAACTACCCCCCAGGTGCCAGGCCAGATTGCCGCCGTTGCCATGCAGGTGCAGCACCGTGCCCTTGACCGCCACTCCGGGTTTGGCCGGCAGCCACCAGCCGTGCAGCTTGAGGCCATCGGCGGTGGTCAGGGTCACGTCACGGTATTCAAGCCTGGCCCGCTCAGGGGTGAAAGGCAGCCCGGGTTCGGGATAGAACAGCAACGAACTGCAGCCCTGCAGGCCCAGCAGCAGGGCAAATACCGCGCAATACTTCAGTAGCCGGCTCATCCGCAGCCCCCTGGCCTGTACCCGGATGGGCGCTGAAGGCTCTGCGGGCCTTGTCGCAGCCTGTGCCAGTGGCTACAGCTGTCTGTGGATACGTCCATGTGCGCCCCCCGGCAGAAGTCAAAGAATGTTGGAGTAGTCCGCCTCGATCCGGTCCAGGCTCAGGTGGTTGAGGAAGTTGGAGAAACACATCCAGGCCGACAGCGCGTTCATGTCGCGAAACTGTTCGGGCAGGTACTTGGGTGCCACCACCAGCCCTTCGTCCACCAGCTGGCGCAGGGTGCGCATGTCCTCGAGGGTGGTCTTGCCGCAGAACAGCAGCGGCACCTGCTCCAGCTTGCCCTTGCGCACAGCCAGCTGAATGTAGTTGTAAACCATGATGAAGCCCTTGAGGTAGGACAAGTCTTTGGTAAACGGCAGCCCCGTGGGTACCGACCCGCGGAACACCCGGCTGGCATTGCCGTAGCTCTCGGCCATCTCGAAGCCCTGCTCGCGGAAGAACTCGAACACCTGCAGGAAGTCCGCGCCCTCCTCCACCATATGGATGGCCCGGGTGCGGTTGGTCAGCTTGCGCAAGCGGCTGGGGTAAGAGGCAAAGGTGATGATCTCCATCAGGATCGCCAGCCCCTCCTGGGTCACTGTGGACGAGGGCGGGCCCTTGGCCAGGAAGGTGCAGATCGGCTGGTTGAGGCCGTTCAGGGTGGTGCCCACGTGCACCAGCCCCTCATGGACTTCCAGGGCTCGCACGTCACGGTTGTTGAACATCGCATCGCTGCGGATCTTGATGTAGTCGGCGCCCGCCGCGGCGTCGGCAACGATACCGTCGGACTCGAACACCCGGATGGTTTCCTCCGCCTCGCCGAACACCTTGTTCAGGCGGCTCTGCAGCAGGCTCACGGCATCCTTGGCACTCAGGGTCTTGGGTTCGTCCTTGAGATCGCCCCGACCGTCGATGTTGTTCAGGTAATCGGACATCATCAGCCCCAGGTCCGCCAGGGTCGGGTCGCCGGCATGGAAGGCATCGGATGCGGCGCCGTACAGCTCCTGCGAGATCAGGCCGAAGTCGCCGGTACCCCGTGCTTCGAGCATGCGCACCACCATGCGGTATTCCTTGCACATGCGGCGCATGATCTGCCCCACCGGGTTGAACTGGCCCAGTTGGCGGGTGATGTCGCGCTCGATGTTCTGGAATTCCAGCTTCACCGCACCAGAATCGAAAGACAGTGGCCGCCCCTCGTAATAGGCGCGGTCCACCGCCGGCATTTCCTTGCCCTTGGCCTTGAGAAAGCCTTTGCGGACGTTCTCGTCCCACTTCACCGCATCCAGCACGCGGATCGGTGTCTGGGCCAGCACTATGCGATCGGACAGAGTGCGTATCGTCTGCTGGTAATCGTCCACCAAAAGCTCCTATTGAATGGGTCTGTAGCGCGGGGTCACTTGCCCACGCGCTTGAAGCGCGCCGCCTCGACGAACAAGTCGGAATTGGCGGGGTCGTCAAGGTAGGCGAAGACCTCGGGCAAGGGGCTGCTGATCAGCACGCCATCGCCTTCGGCCGTGGCCATGGGCTCACCGCTCAAGGCCTTTTGACCCAGGGCCTGGCGAATCTGTTCCAGGTCCAGGGTGTAAAGCACCAGTTCGTGCCTTGCCGTCAACTCGAAGCCGGCAATGCTGTAGTGCCCGCCAAAGGCCTGGGGCACCGTCGCTGACAGGTACCAGCGGTTGCCATGCCGGGACACGGTGAAATCATAGGTGTCCCGCGGGCCCGCCGTACCGCCTGGGTAACTCGAGGCACGGTAGCGGTTGGCGCCGATCTGGCTGAGCTGGATGTTCAGCGGCTCGCCCCAGGCATTCTTGCTGGCCCACTTGCCCAGCAATTGGGCAGGCGCCGCCTGCGCAGCCGGCAGCGGCTCCTTGAAGGCCACCAGGCAACCGCTGAGCAGCAGGAACGACAGGGCAATCAGGACGCGCCAGGCTTGCATGCAACTCTCCCATGAACACCAGAATCACTGTAGCCGCTGGCGTGGGCCACGACCGCCAGGCCGCAGCCGGCAAGCCAGGCCGGGCGGCTCAGACCGAAGCCAGAACCAGATGCATGTAGCGCGTGAGGATGCCGAGCATCTCTTCTTCCACCAGCGGCTCGGCGCCGTTGAGCAGGCCCTGATATTCCATCCGGCCGATTATCGACGTCAATACCTTGGCATCCTGCTGCGGCTCCCGCGAGCCCAGTACCTGGAAAAACTGGCAAGTGCCGTGCAGCAGGATCTGCTGGTGCGAGCGCACCAGCTGCGCCAGGCGCGGGTTGAGCAAGGCTTCCTGGCGGAAGGCCTGTTCGGCCATCAAGTGTTCACGACGGGTACTCAACTGGCGCCGTACGTAATCGGCGGTCATACGCGCGATATCGTCGGCCAGTTGCGAGCGCGAGGCGGCGCTGCCGTCGCCATAGGCGACCATTTCCCGCAGCAGCCCCTCGTTGCTGGCCCACAGCTTGGCCATGAACGCCGCGCTGCGCTCCACGTACTGGGCGAAGGTATCGGTGAGCAGGTCATCGATATCCTTGAAGTAATAGGTGGTGGCCGACAAGGGCACACCGGCTTCGGCGGCCACCGCGCGATGGCGCACGGCCCGCACGCCGTCACGCACGACAATGCGCATGGCGGCATCGAGAATGTCCTGTCTACGCTGCTCACTGCCTTGGCGGCTGGCCTTGCGGCCCTGGTACTGAACACTTTCAGCCACCGCAGTGGCGATGCCAGCTGCACCTTCTTGAGCAATTGCGCGGTTCACGACAGGTATTCCCTCTTAAAAATCACACAGAATTAGAAGCGGTACGTCAGTTCCAACCAGACAATAAAAAGCCGCCTGATGAAGGCGGCTGATTATTCAGAGCACTTAAGCTTGCGGCCGCATGTGCGGGAACAGGATCACGTCGCGAATCGACGGCGAGTTGGTCAGCAACATCACCAGGCGGTCGATACCGATGCCCTCGCCGGCGGTGGGCGGCATACCGTATTCCAGGGCACGGACGAAGTCGGCGTCGTAGTGCATGGCTTCGTCATCACCGGCGTCCTTGTCCGCCACCTGGGCCATGAAGCGCTCTGCCTGGTCTTCCGCGTCGTTCAACTCGGAGTAGGCGTTGGCGATTTCGCGACCACCAATGAACAGCTCGAAACGGTCGGTGACGTTGGGGTTATCGTCGTTGCGACGGGCCAGCGGCGACACTTCGAACGGGTACTGGGTAATGAAGTGCGGCTGCTCCAGCTTGTGCTCCACCAGTTCCTCGAAAATCATCACCTGCAACTTGCCCAGGCCTTCGAAGCCCAGCACCTTGGCACCGGCCTTCTTGGCGATGGCGCGAGCCTTGTCGATGTCGTTCAGGTCATCAGCGGTCAGTTCGGGGTTGTACTTGAGGATCGAGTCGAACACCGACAGGCGCGCGAACGGCTCGCCGAAGTGGAACACCTTGTCGCCGTACGGCACGTCGGTGCTGCCCAGGACCAACTGCGCCAGTTCGCGGAACAGTTCTTCGGTCAGGTCCATGTTGTCTTCGTAGTCGGCGTAAGCCTGGTAGAACTCCAACATGGTGAATTCAGGGTTGTGACGGGTCGAAACGCCTTCGTTACGGAAGTTGCGGTTGATCTCGAACACTTTCTCGAAACCGCCAACCACCAGGCGCTTCAGATACAGCTCAGGGGCGATACGCAGGAACATTTCCATGTCCAGCGCGTTGTGGTGGGTTTCGAACGGCTTGGCCGCCGCGCCGCCAGGGATGGTCTGCAGCATCGGCGTTTCGACTTCGAGGAAGTCGCGCTTCATCAGGAAGCTGCGGATGTGGGCGATCACTTGCGAACGCACGCGGAAAGTCTGGCGTACTTCTTCGTTGACGATCAGGTCGACGTAGCGCTGACGGTAGCGCTGCTCGGTGTCGGTCAGGCCGTGGTGCTTGTCCGGCAGCGGGCGCAGCGACTTGGTCAGCAGGCGCACATTGGTCATTTCAACGTACAGGTCACCCTTGCCGGAACGGGCCAGAGTGCCTTCGGCAGCGATGATGTCGCCCATGTCCCAGGTCTTGACGGAGGCCAGGGTTTCTTCGGACAGGGTTTTACGGTTGACGTAGACCTGAATGCGACCGGTCATGTCCTGGATCACCATGAACGAGCCACGGTTGAGCATGATGCGACCGGCAACCTTGACCGGGATTGCAGCCTCTGCGAGCTCTTCCTTGGTCTTGTCCGCGTATTTCTTCTGCAGATCTTCGCAGTAGTTTTCGCGGCGGAAGTCGTTCGGGAAGGCATTGCCCTTGGCGCGCTCGGCAGCAAGCTTTTCCTTGCGCAGGGCGATCAGGGAGTTTTCTTCCTGTTGCAGGGCTTGCGGGTCGAGTTGTTGGTCGCTCATGTCTTTTGAAATTCCATCACAGGTTCATTGCCCCCAGGCCTTCGGCCTGGAGATCGCCGGCAAGCCGGCTCCTACGGGATCGCACCGTGTCAGCCGATCCCGTATTGCAGTATTACAAGCCCGATTTCAGGCTGGCTTCCAGGTATTCGTCGATGTCGCCGTCGAGTACCTTGTCGCAGTCGCTGCGTTCGATGTTGGTGCGCAGATCCTTGATCCGCGACGCATCGAGCACGTAGGAGCGGATCTGGTGACCCCAGCCGATGTCCGACTTGGTGTCTTCCAGCGCTTGCGACGCGGCGTTGCGCTTCTGCATTTCCTGCTCGTACAACTTGGCCCGCAGCATTTTCATGGCGGTGTCCTTGTTGGCGTGCTGGGAACGTTCGTTCTGGCAGCTGACCACGGTGTTGGTCGGTACGTGGGTGATACGTACGGCCGAGTCGGTGGTGTTTACGTGCTGACCACCGGCACCGGAGGAACGATAGGTGTCGATCCGCAGGTCTGCCGGGTTGATTTCGATTTCCACCTTGTCGTCGATCTCGGGCGAGACGAAAACGGCGGAAAACGAGGTGTGGCGACGGTTGCCGGAGTCGAACGGGCTCTTGCGCACCAGACGGTGCACGCCGATCTCGGTGCGCAGCCAGCCAAAGGCGTATTCGCCCTTGATGTGCACGGTCGCACCTTTGATACCGGCGACTTCACCGGCCGACAGTTCCATGATGGTCGCGTCGAAACCGCGTTTGTCGGCCCAGCGCAGGTACATGCGCAGCAGGATGTTGGCCCAGTCCTGGGCCTCGGTGCCGCCGGAGCCGGCCTGGATGTCCAGGTAGGCGTTGTTCGGGTCCATTTCGTGGCTGAACATGCGGCGGAATTCGAGCTTGGCGAGGTTTTCCTCGAGACGGGCCAGCTCGGCGACGACATCGCCCACCGCGCCTTCGTCCTCTTCCTCGACCGCCATGTCCAGCAGATCGCGGCAATCGGCCAGGCCGCCGTTCAGTTCGTCCAGGGTCTCGACGATCTGTGCCAGCGCTGCGCGCTCGCGGCCCAGTTCCTGGGCGTATTCGGGTTTGTTCCAGACACTCGGATCTTCAAGCTCGCGATTGACCTCGGTCAGACGCTCATGCTTTTGATCGTAGTCAAAGATACCCCCGAATAGTTTCGGAGCGCTCGGACAGGTCCTTGATGGTGTTCAGGATCGGGTTGATTTCCATGGGGGGCGGCACTCGTTGGCGAACTTTTGAAAGCCGGAGATTATAACGGAATCACTGATTCACGGCAGCCCGCTTAGCGGCTTTAAGCGCAATTAGACCCGCTAATTTAAGCGCCAGGACCTATACAATCCGAGCGTGAATGCCACTTCTCGCACTCGATTGCCAGCAGAACCAGGAAACAGGCCGCCATGGAGAGAACCCTCAGCGACTCGCAAATCCGCTACATCAAGGCCCGCGAGCGTCGCAATCTCAGGGGAGCACAGGCATTCATATGCCTGTTCCTGAGCCTGTTCGTGCTGATCCTGCTGCAAGGGGTCTGGCTGTTGATCTCCCCACAACTGGCCTGCGCCCTGCTGGTGCCGTGGGCGATCTTCCTGTGGTGGTGGGTCTTGCATCGTCTGAAAGGCCAGCAAAGCGAGGTGGCAGCCCGGACCCAGTGGCTGCAAGGCCAATTTAGTGCCACCTGGGTCTCCAGCCACAGAAATGGCCACTTCAGCTACAGCTTCGGTGACTACCCCATCGCCGCCTGCTGCCGGCTGAACAACCTCTTCAACGAGAAAAGGCTCGACCTGCACACCCGATACAGGATCGAAGCCGCCCTTCTCACCTGCTCGCAAACCGCAAGCCACAGCTACTACCTGTTCAGCGACACCCTAGCGCCCGTCCCTCGGGGCCCGGCGACCGACGAGCAGCCTGGAAGCTGAGGCGGTTACTCGATCCCGACCTGGTTGCGGCCGTTGTTCTTGGCCAGGTACAGCCCCTTGTCCGCCGCCGAAATCAACTGCCGGCAATGGCTGTTGGGCTGCGGCGTTACGGTGGAAAGACCGATGCTGATGGTCAGGCTCGCGCCCTCCACCGGCGCGATATGGGGGATTTTCAAGGCTTCCACGGTCTGGCGCAGCTTCTCGGCCACCAGTCGCGCCCCGCCCGGCGAGGTATTGGGCAGCACTAGCACGAACTCTTCGCCACCGTAGCGGGCCGGCAGGTCGGAAGGCCGGCTGCTGGCCTCGCGAATCGCCGTGGCCACCTTGCGCAGGGCTTCGTCGCCCTCCAGGTGGCCGAAGGTGTCGTTGTAGGTCTTGAAGTAGTCGACGTCGATCATCAACAGCGACAGCTGGCTCTGTTCGCGCATCGCCCGCCGCCACTCCAGCTCCAGGTACTCATCGAAATGCCGGCGGTTGGACAGCCCGGTCAGGCCGTCGGAGTTCATCAGCCGTTGCAGCACCAGGTTGGTGTCCAGTAGTTGCTGCTGGCTGACCCGCAGGGCGCGGTAGGCCGCGTCACGCTGCAACAGGGTCATGTAGGAGCGGGAGTGATAGCGAATGCGCGCCACCAGCTCGATGTTGTCCGGCAGCTTGACCAGGTAGTCGTTGGCCCCGGCGGCAAAGGCCGCGCTCTTGATCAGCGGGTCTTCCTTGGTGGAGAGAACGATGATCGGGATGTTCTGGGTCGCCGGGTGGTTGCGGTACTCGCGCACCAGGGTCAGGCCGTCCAGGCCCGGCATCACCAGGTCCTGGAGAATCACCGTGGGCTTGATGCGGATCGCCTGGGCAATGGCCTGGTGCGGATCGGCGCAGAAGTGGAAATCGATGTTTTCCTCGTTCGCCAACCCACGCCGCACCGCTTCGCCGATCATGGCCTGGTCGTCCACCAGCAACACCATGGCGGCATTTTCGTCGGTCTTGAATTCGTCGAGCTGTAAATCATTCATGGGTTGTCACCTGAATTGCTACCTGGCCAGGACAGCTGCGTTTATCAGTCATTTGGCAAATATCTCCAGCAAACGTGGAGCGATCTTGTCCAGCGGGCGAATCTCTGAGGCGGCGCCGATGGCAGCGGCCGCCTTGGGCATGCCATACACCGCACTGCTGTTCTGGTCCTGGGCGATGGTCAGATAACCCTGATCACGCATCAGCTTCAAGCCCTGGGCGCCGTCACGGCCCATGCCGGTCAGCAGCACCCCCACCGCATCGCCATTCCAGAAACTGGCAACGCTCTCGAAAAACACATCGATGGAGGGCCGGTAGATCTCGTTCACCGGCTCGGCGGTATAGGCCAGGGTGCCGTTCTTCAACAGACGGATATGATGGTTGGTGCCCGCCAGCAGGACCTTGCCGCTTTGCGGCGGCTCGCCTTCCCGAGCCAGGCGCACCTCCAGGCCGGAGGCACTGCTAAGCCATTCGGCCATGCCTGCGGCAAACACCTGATCAACGTGCTGGACCAGCACGATGGCGGCGGCAAAGTCCTTTGGCAAGCCCTTGAGCAACACTTCCAGAGCCGCCGGCCCACCCGCGGAGGAGCCAATGGCCACCAGGCTCTGGCGTGGCGCACCGCTGCGCAGTGGCTGGGGCGCGGAACGCACCCGGCTGCCGCGCTGGCCGATCAGCCAGCCGATATTGAGGATCTTGCGCAACAGTGGCGCCGCCGCTTCCTGGGCATTGCCCGCGCCCAGGGCCGGAGTGTCCACCACATCCAGCGCGCCGTGGCCCATGGCTTCGAACACCCGGTGCACATTCTGCTGGCGATCGACGGTGACGATCACGATGGCGCACGGCGACTCGGCCATGATCCGCCGCGTGGCCTCGACCCCATCCATCACCGGCATGATCAGGTCCATGAGAATCAGGTCCGGGGTCAGTTCGGCACAGTACTTCACCGCTTCCGCACCATTGGTGGCGACCCACACCACCTCGTGGCTGGGGTCGAAGGCCAGGGCACGGCGCAGGGCCTCCACGGCCATGGGCATGTCATTGACTATCGCTATCTTCATGCCCGCGCTCCTCCAATCAGTTCCACCACTGCATCCAGCAGGGCGTCGTCATGGAAACTGGCTTTGGCTAGATAATAGTCGGCACCGGCATCCAGTCCACGGCGCCGGTCTTCCTCACGGTCCTTGTAGGACACCACCATCACCGGCAGGGACTGCAGGCGATTGTCACGACGCAGGAGTGTGACCAATTCAATTCCATCCATTCGCGGCATGTCGATGTCGGTGATCAACAGGTCGAAGCTTTCCGAACGCAAGGCATTCCAGCCATCCATGCCATCCACTGCCACCGCCACGTCGTAACCGCGGTTGATCAGCAGCTTGCGTTGCAATTCACGCACCGTCAGCGAATCGTCCACCACCAGAATACGCTTGCGCGCGGCCTGTGCGTGCTGCTGATGGTTGCGCGCAATGCGCTCCAGACGCCCGGTATTGAGCAGTTTGTCCACCGAGCGCAGCATGTCCTCGACATCCACGATCAGCGCCACCCGGCCGTCATCGAGCAGGGCTCCGGCGGAGATGTCCTGAATCTTGCCCAGGCGGTCGTCCAGCGGCAGCACTACCAGGGTGCGCTCGCCGATGAAACGCTCCACGGCGATCCCGTACACCGCATCGCGCTCGCGGATCACCACCACTTTCAGAGTTGGCGCGCTTTCCTGGGTTGCCGGCCGCTGCAGCAACTGGCTGGCGGCGACCAGGCCGACATGCCGGCCTTCGTGCCAGAAATGCTGGCGCCCTTCCACCTGGACGATGGTCTCGGGCTCCAGGTCGCACATGCGTTCGATATGGGCCAGCGGGAAGGCGTAGGCCTCGTCGCCGACCTCCACCACCAGGCTGCGTACCACCGACAGGGTCAGCGGCACCTCCAGGTGGAAACGGCTGCCCTGGCCAGTGTCCTGTTCCAGCACCACCGCCCCGCGCAGCTGACGCACCATGTGCTGCACCGCATCCAGGCCGACGCCGCGACCGGAGACCTCGGTGACCTTGTCCCGCAGGCTGAAGCCCGGCAGGAACAGGAAGGTCAGCAACTCTTCCTCACTGAGCTGGGCCGCGGTCTGCGCCGGCGACAACTGGCGCTCGACAATACTCTGGCGCAAACGCTCCAGATCGACCCCATTGCCGTCGTCACTGAGTTCCAGCACCAGCAGACCGGCCTGGTGGGATGCCCGCAGGCGAATCACCCCTTCCGCCGGCTTGCCCGCCAGCAGGCGCTGCTCCGGCAGTTCGATGCCGTGATCGACAGCGTTGCGCAGCAAATGGGTCAGCGGCGCTTCGAGTTTCTCCAGCACATCGCGGTCGACCTGGGTCTTCTCCCCCTCGATCTCCAGGCGTACCTGCTTGCCCAGGCTGCGACCCAGGTCGCGAACCATGCGCACCTGGCCGGTGAGTACGTCGGCAAAGGGCCGCATGCGGCAGGCCAGCGCGGTGTCGTAGAGCACCTGGGCGCGCTGGCTGGCCTGCCAGCCGAATTCGTCGAGCTCGGCGGTTTTCTCCGCCAGCAACTGCTGGGATTCGGCCAGCAGGCGCCGCGCATCCGCCAGGGCCTCCTGAGCCTCCAGGCTCAAGGCATGTTCCTTGAGGTGCAGGTTGAGGTTTTCCAGGGCGGTCAGGCTGTTGCTCTGGATCCGTCGCAGGCGCTGCAAGGTGGCCAGGTAGGGCTTGAGCCGCTGGGTTTCCACCAGGGATTTGCTCGACAGGTCCAGCAGGCTGTTGAGACGTTCGGCCGTGACCCGCAGCACCCGCTCGCCGCCTTCGGTCATGCGCTTGCCCGGGCGAGCGGGCTCATGGGCGGGTTCGCTGGCAGCCAGCAGCACGGGCTCGGCCTCGGGCTCGCCCAGGAACGCTCCATGGGCTTGCACCGGGGCTTGCGGTTGTGCGATTGGCAGCTCCGGTACTGGCGGTTCCGGCATTTGCGCCGCCGGCATCGCGGCCCCTGGGGTCAACAGGCGCTCCATCAGGGCCACGTACAACGGGATGTCCGCGGCGACCAGCTCCGCACCGCCCGGGGTGGCGATGCGCATCAGCAGGTCGGTGCCCTGCAGCAGGGCGTCGATATGCTCGGGCTGCAGGTACAGCCGCCCTTCCTGGGCGCTCACCAGGCAGTCTTCCATCACGTGGGCAACGCTGACCCCGGCATCGACCCCGACAATCCGCGCCGCGCCCTTGAGGGAATGGGCTGCGCGCATGCAGGCTTCCAGCTGGTCGGCCTGGGTCGGGTTGCGCTCCAGGGCCAGCAGCCCGGTGCTGAGCACCTGGGTCTGGGCTTCGGCTTCCAGGCTGAACAGCTCCAGCAGCGAGGCGTCGCGCATCTGATCGGGGGTCATGTCAGGCTCCGGGTCACGGCCGCGAGCAATTGCTCTTCGTCCAGCAGGCGCAGGCTGCGCCCCTGCCATTGCAACACGCCACGGGTGTACTTGGCATTGGCCTGCTCGCCGGAGGCCGAGGCGCCGTTGAGGATGCGCTCGTCGATGGCGTGGATGCCGTGCACTTCGTCCACCGGCACCACCACCGGGCCTCCGGCGGCGCCGATGATCAGCATGCGCGGCATCACCCGTCCTCCTGCCGGCGCGGCCGGGGAAGGATCCAGCCCCAGAAGCTCGGTCAGCGACAGGCAGGCCACCAGCGCCCCGCGGACATTGGCCACCCCCAGCAGGGCGCGCGAGCGCTGGTGCGGCAAGGAATGAATCGCCTGCTGCGGTGCCACTTCCAGCAGGCAGCGGGTCGGCAGGCCCAGCCACTCTTCGCCGAGGCGGAACATCAGCAGCGAGCGAGTGACCACATCGCTGTCGGCCTCCAGCACCACCGAATGCTCGCGGTCCTCCTGGCGCAACGAATAGCGGTCCAGCAGGCGGGTGGCGGCGGCCGAATACACCGAGCAGTTGCGGCAATGAATGTGCTCGGCCAGCAACGGGCAGGACTTGTCGCCATGGATACCGATGCGGTTCCAGCAATCATCGATGGCCTGCGCATCTTCACGGGTGACGTCCAATGAATAGGGATGGCTCATCGTTTCAACTCACTGTCGGCAGAGCGAACGCTGCGGGCCGCGCGCTCCTGCAATCGTTGGGCCCCGGCCACATCACCCTGGGAAGCCAGCAGCGCGCCCAGGTGCGCCAGGGCTTCGGGGTGCTGGGGCGCCAGGTACAGGGCCTTGCGGTAGTAACCCTGGGCTTCCATGGCGTTGCCGGCCACATCACTGAGCAGGCCCAGCCAGTAGAACACCTGGGCCACCGGCTCGTGCTGCTGCAAATAACGCTCGCAGGCGGCACGGGCCTCGGCGCTCTTGCCCTCGTTGGCCAGGGCGGCAATGGTGGCCAGCAGGCTGGCGGCATCGCTTTCCATCAGCGCGCCGTCGCTCAACGGCGCCGCTACCGGGCGCCTGGCGAACGGCCGTGGGCGCGGCGCCGGGGGCACCACGCTGCGCACGGGAACCGGCAGCGGCAAGGGTTGCGGCAGCACCACCGGGGCCGGCTCGGGCTCATGGTGGCGGCTGAAGGCGAAGGACTGCGGGATGCCGATGGAGCGCATGCCCAGGCGGCCCAGGAGGCTGCCTTCGGCGGGGCCGATGAACAGCACGCCCTCTTCATGGGTCAGGCGCTTGAGCACCTCGAACACCTGGCGCTGGGTCGGCTGGTCAAAATAGATCAGCAGGTTGCGGCAGAACACGAAATCGAAGGCCGGTTCACTGGCCAGCAAGCCCGGATCCAGGACATTGCCCACCTGCAACCGCACCTGCTCACGAACCCGCTCGCTCAGGCGATAACGCTCGCCTTCTTCAGGGTTGAAATGCCGCTCGCGAAACTCGATGGGCTGGCCACGAAAGGAATTCTTGCCGTACAGCGCAGCCTTGGCCCGCTCCACCGACAACGGGCTGACGTCCAGGCCGTCGACCTTGAACTGATGCGGCGCCAGGCCGCCATCGAGCAGGGCCATGGCGATGGAATAGGGCTCCTCGCCGGTGGAGCACGGCAGGCTCAACAGGCGCAGGGCCCGCATGCCCTTGATCTGCGCCAGCCGCGCCTTGGCCAGCTTGACCAGGGTAGCGAAGGATTCCGGATAGCGGAAAAACCAGGTTTCAGGAACGATCACCGCTTCGATCAGGGCCTGCTGCTCATCCCGCGAGCCTTGCAGTTTCTGCCAGTACTCATCGCTGCTGCGGGCATACAGGGCATTGCAGCGCTGGCGTACCGCGCGCTCGATGATCGCCGGCCCCACGGAGGCGACATCCAGGCCGATACGTTCCTTGAGGAAATCGAAAAATCGTTGCTCCTCGCTCATCGAGGCTCCTCAAGCGATGCCGGATCCAGGGGCACGGCGGGAAACAGCAGCTCACGCACCTTGAGGGGCAGCAGGTCGTCGACCCGCACCCATTGCAGCAGGCCCTGGGCGTCTTCGCGCACCGGCCCCAGGTATGGCGCCTGGCGGTTGTCCAGGCCATAGGGCTGGAACTGCGCCGGGTCGCAGCGCAGGGTGTCGTTGGCCTGCTCCAGCAACAGCCCGAGAATCCGCGCCGGCTGCCCGGCATCGCCACGGTAGTGCACCAGCACCAGCCGGGTACTGGTGCGCAACTGCGCCGGGCGGCCGAAGGTCAGCTCGCACAGGTCGATGACTGGCACCACCACGCCGCGATAGGCAAACACCCCGGCCACCCAGGACGGCGCCTGTGCAATGGGCTTGAGCTGCAGGCGCGGCAACACCTCCACCACATCCACGGCCTGCAGCGCATAGCGCTCCTGGCCGATGCGGAACACCAGGAACAGAGCATTCCTGGCACCAGTTGCGCCGTTGCGCTTGTGCGCGAGCTCATCCATCAGACTTTGAAACGCGAAACGCCGCTGCGCAGCCCCACCGCCACCTGGCTCAGCTCGTCAATGGCAAAGCTGGCCTGGCGCAGGGACTCGACGGTCTGGCTGCTGGCATCCCCCAGTTGCACCAGGGCATGGTTGATCTGCTCGGCACCCGTGGCCTGGGCCTGCATGCCCTCATTGACCATCAACACCCGCGGAGCCAAGGCCTGGACCTGATGGATGATCTGCGACAGCTGTTCACCCACCTGCTGCACCTCGGCCATGCCGCGGCGCACCTCCTCGGAAAACTTGTCCATGCCCATGACCCCCGCCGACACCGCCGACTGGATCTCACGGACCATCTGCTCGATGTCATAGGTGGCCACTGCGGTCTGATCCGCCAGGCGCCGCACTTCAGTGGCGACCACGGCAAAACCACGGCCGTACTCGCCGGCCTTCTCGGCCTCGATGGCGGCGTTGAGCGACAGCAGGTTGGTCTGGTCGGCGACCTTGACGATGGTCACCACCACCTGGTTGATGTTGCCGGCCTTTTCGTTGAGGATCGCCAGCTTGGCGTTCACCAGGTCTGCCGCGCCCATCACCGAGTGCATGGTGTCTTCCATGCGCGCCAGGCCCTGCTGGCCGGAGCCGGCAAGCACCGAGGCCTGGTCGGCGGCGCTGGACACTTCGGTCATGGTGCGCACCAGATCCCGGGAGGTCGCGGCGATCTCCCGCGAGGTGGCGCCGATTTCCGTGGTGGTGGCGGCCGTCTCGGTGGCGGTGGCCTGTTGCTGCTTGGAGGTGGCGGCGATCTCGGTCACCGAGGTGGTGACCTGCACCGAGGAGCGCTGGGCCTGGGACACCAGGGCGGTGAGCTCGGTCATCATGTCGTTGAAGCCGGTTTCCACGGCGCCGAACTCGTCCTTGCGGTCCAGGTTCAGGCGGCCGCTCAGGTCACCGGTGCGCATGATTTCCAGAATGCTCACGATGCGGTTCATCGGCGCCATGATTGCGCGCATCAGCAGCAGGCCGCAGAGCCCGGCCGCCAGCACCGCCAGCAGCAACGACACGCCCATGCTGACCTTGGCCGCGGCCACTGCATCGTCGATGGCGGCGGTGGCGGAGTCGGCCACGGCCTTGTTTTCGCTGATGATGTCGTTGAGTTTCATCCGCCCGGCGGTCCAGGCCGGGGTCAGTTGCTCATTGAACAGGCGGATTGCCTCGGCCTCCTGGCGACGCTGGTGCAGATCGAGCACGGCGGCCTGGATGCGGTTGAACTCTTGAAGATCCTTCTCGAAGGCATCGAACTCGCTCTGGTCCTCGCGGCTGTTGATGGTCTGCTTGTAATTGGTCATCTGGGTCTGCAGGCGTTCTTCGAAGGCCTTGAAGTCCGCCTTGTCCTCGGCGCTGATGTCCTGATTCTGCTTGAGGCCGATGATTTCCTGGGTCTGCAGGTAGGTGTCGACCCAGGCGCTGCGGATCATCGAACTGAAATAGACCCCGGGCACCGCGTCATTGCGCATGCGCTCTTCACCGGATTCGATCTTCAACAGCCGCGAATACGAGACGACGACCATCAACAGCATGATGGCGATAATCACCGCAAAGCTCGCCAAAATGCGTTGGCGCAACGTCCAGTTCTTCACAGTCAGTCCTCGAGGCCATTCAAAAATGTGGGGAGTATAGCCGAGGACGATGCAGGTTTTATGGGTGGTTTAGCACCACGGTTGGCACTTTCGATAAATTTGTGCACCCGCTCTGGATGGCGGCTCAGCGGCGGTTTTATCACCCCAGCCAAGGCAGTTCGGCAAATCCACCCGGCAGAACCGCCATCCCTGGCCAGCGGCACTCCCAACGCTGCTTCAGAGGTTGTTCTGGCGCACCTGGTTCTCCAGTTCGGCCTTGAGCCCCGGCGCCAGTTGCAACTGGCGCGCCAGCTCGTCCAGGTAGGCTTTTTCCATGAAGTGTTCTTCATCCACCAGCATCACGCTGGCCAGGTACATTTCCGCGGCCATTTCCGGCGTGCTCGCGGCCTGGGCGACATCCGCCGGGTCCAGGGGCTTGTTCAGTTCACTGTGCAGCCACTGCTGCAATTGCGGGTCGTTGTCCAGCTTGCGGAACTCGCCCTCGATCAGCGCCCGCTCGCGCTCGTCCACATGGCCATCGGCCTTGGCCGCCGCCACCAGCGCCTTGAGGATCGCCTGGCTGTGCAACTCCACTTGCTGCGCCGGCAGGCGGTCCAGGGTCTGGGGTTCGTTGCGCGGGGCGGCGCCCTGCTGCGCCTGCCAGTTGCCGTAGGCTTTGTAGGCCAGCACGCCGAGGGCCGCGAGACCGCCGTAGGTCAGGGCCTTGCCGCCGTACTTGCGGGCCTTCTTGTTGCCCAGCAGCAGGCCCATGGCCCCGGCTGCCAAGGCACCGCCACCGGCGCCGGAAAGCAGCCCACCGAGGCCGCCGGACTGGCCACCGAGCAAGCCGCCGAGGCCGCCCTGCGAGCCCTTGCCGTGCTCCGCCGGCGCTGCGCCTGCCTTGTTCTGCAGCATTTCCTGGCCGGACCTGAGTAATTGATCGAGCAATCCACGGGTGTTCATCTGCTGCCTCCGGAAAATAGGTGTCATGTCGACACATAAGGCTGTAAGCCTAGAGAGAAGTGCCCGGGTCGATGCGGCGATAGTGCTTCTGAATGTTGCTTTGCCCGGCCTGGAACACCGGCGTCGCCCCACTGGATTGGCGCCCCGAGTTCCGGCACTATCCGCCTCCTGAAAAGCACCGGCGCCACTGCCCGGGCTCACCCCATACCTTCCGGCAGCAAGGATGCGCCCATGCCCCATGACAACCCCGCCACCGCCTGCGAGTGCCGCCCATGAGCCTGGACGCTGCCAGCCGTTATCAGGTGACGCGAATCCTCACCGGCCTGGTGCCCCATTGCCTGCCACCGCTGCTGTTCTACTACGCCCATGTCTGGGGCATACCGGTGTACCGCAGCCACTTCGGCGCTCTCGCCAAGGGCTTCGGTCTGGGGATGATGGTGGAACTGCTGCTGCAACTGCTGATCGTCGTCAGCTTCCTGCAGGTCTTGGTGCCCCAGCTCAAGGTCAAGCTGGTCCTGATTGGCACCCTGGCGCTGTTCACCGCCTGGGCAATGTTTCCCGACCATCCGATACGCGGCTACGTCTACTGCTTCCTGATGACCGTGCCGCCATTGCTGGCGATCTGGCTGGCGCAGGGTCTGTGCCGGCTGTGCCTGCCCAGGGAGCAGTTGCATGCCCAGTAGAAACACCCCAATTGCGCGCTTCTGGCTGGCGCTTGTACTGCTGATCATTGGCCGCCCCTGCCTGGCCATGAGCCTGGAGCAGCAGTTCGCCGGGCTTGCCGACTGCTCCATGGAAAACGTCTACCTGGACGCCAGCGACCACCAGCCCCGGGGCGCGTACTTCAGCGAACGCCAACTGCAGCCCTGCGAGCTGGACGAAGCCGCCCGCTATTGCGTCGACGACCAGTACCACGGCCTGGCAGTCAGCGCGGTGATGATTCCCTATCGCGGGCCGTTCTCGGTCCACGCCCTGTATCTCAAGGACAGTGTCGACAGCGTGCGCCAGCACCTGGGAACCGCCTTCTTCGGTGATGGCCGGGAACGCCCGCTGCTCACCGAAGACCGCCATACTCCCGGCAGCTCGGTGCTGTATTGCGACCCGCAAAGCCAATGAGCCTGCTTGCCCACATGCCTGTTCTGTATCGCCCCCGGATGACCCTGCCGATGCCCACCCCCCGTCGCTGTTTGCATCTGATCGCCCTGAGCCTGATGCTCGGGGCCGCCGCCCAGGCCGCCGCCGCACCTGCCTGCCCGTCCAGCGACCTGAAGGTCTTTGCCCAGGCCTTTGCCAGCAGCCCGGAACTGCAGCAGGCATTCACTGCCGTGCCACTGGTCGAGCAACGGCCGATCACTGACGAGCGCGGCCGGGAAGTCACCGCGCGCTACAAGCTCACGGGCGACACCCACCACCTGCTGACCCGGCTCGCCCCCAAGGCCCAGGCCGAAGCTGGCCTGCAGACCTTCTGGGAGGGCAATACCCTGGTGGTCAACGATCCCCTGGGCGATGTGGTGCAAGCCTTCGTCTTTGAACAGGGTGCCTGCTGGCAACTGGTGCGCGTCGAGCAATGGTCCATGGACGAATTGCTCACACACAACGCCCCCGCAGGCGAAAGCGCCCTGCAGCGACAGATGCGCAAGGCTGACCTGTTCCTGGGCTACGGCGGACGCGAGCAGTACCCGCTGACCGCGTACTTCTTCGAGCTCGGGCAACGCATCCTGCTCGATGCCGCCCGCCACGGCTCACCCAAGGCCGCGGTGCAGGCGGTCAGCCTCGGCTACTCGGGCATGGCCCCGGCGCTCAAGCCGGGGGAGCCGGAAGAACTGCTGCTGCCCTACGCCAAGACCGATGCCGAGGCGGCGCTGATGCTGTCCATGTACTACTGCGACCCAGTCGGCGATGGCTCGATCACCCAATGCCAGCAGCCGCGCAAGTCCGAAGAGCTGGTGCTGCGCACCGCCAGGGAACTGGATTCAGGCAGCGCCTTCTACTACCTGGGCAGTGGCTATGCCGATGGCCAGTGGGGCGTCACCGACAGACCCAGGGCCCTGGCCTGTCACCAGGAAGCACTCAAGCGCGGTGACCTGCATAGCCTCTGGCCGCTGACCTGGTGGAGCAAAAAGAATGAGATGCCGGCCGGCGGCGCCCAGTGCCTGGAACCTTCAGCGCCCGCCCAGGCGGGAAGCTGAGCCCGCATCTTGACGCTTTTTAACAAAATCCCCATAGCTGCGCCCCGGCCTGATCGGGTTAATTGAGCCTCTGGCTCGATCAACCCCGGAGGTCCGTTCCATGCGCTGTATCCCGCTTTCACCACCGCTGTTGCCGGTAACCCGCAGATGACGGCCTCCGGAGCGACGCAAGCAGCGCGCCTGGAGCAGGTGGACGCCCTGCGCGGTTTCGCCCTGCTGGGCATCCTGGCGGTGAATATCTGGTCCTTCGCCGATCCGTACTACGCCTCGTCGGTGAGCAACCCGGGCTACGCCAGTAGCCTTGACCACCTGGTTCGCTGGCTGGTGTCGGTGTTCTTCGAGACCAAGTTCTACCTGCTGTTCTCGTTCCTGTTCGGCTATAGCTTCACCTTGCAGATGACCTCCGCCGAACGCTCGGGGGAGCGCTTCGTACCGCGCATGTTGCGCCGGCAACTGGCCTTGCTGGTGATCGGCCTGATCCACGGCGCCCTGCTGTTCTATGGCGAAATTCTCTCGCTGTACGCCGTGCTGGGGCTGGTCCTGCTGATGCTGCGCGGCTTGTCGGTCCGCTGGGCGGCGGCCCTGGCCGCACTGTTGATCAGCGGCACGGCGGCGCTGTTCCTGCTGTTCGGCATCACCCTGCTGGAGGCCGGCCTCTACACCGGCGCCGCCGATGGCGGGCCGGTACTCAAGGACCTGGCCCTGAGCGGCAGCGCCCTGCAAACCCTGGCCTACAACGCCTCGCACCTGCTGGAAACCGCCTCCGCGCTGTGGCTGCTGCAGGGCCCCTGCACCCTGGCAATGTTCCTGCTGGGCTATGTGGCGGGGCGCAACAAGCTGCTGGTGGCGCCCTACGCCTTCGAACCGCACCTGGCACGGCTGCTGAGGATCAGCCTGCCGCTGGGCCTGGGTGGCGCCCTGCTCTACGGCTACTGGGCGGCCTATGCGCCCGGCGGCGGCCTGGAAGTGCTCGGCTACGGCATCAGCCAACTGACCGCACCACTGCTCTCGGCCAGCTACGCCATGCTGCTGCTCAAGGCCTTCGGCTCGGCCCCGGGCCAACGCCTGTGCCGACGGCTGGCGCCACTGGGGCGCATGTCCTTGAGCAACTACCTGCTGCAATCGCTGATTCTGGGGCTGCTGTTCACCGGCTACGGGCTGGGGCTGGTCAACCAGTTGCCGCCGCTGTGGATTGTGCTGCTGGTGGTTGCCATCTACCTGCTGCAGATGCAGCTCAGCACCCTGTGGTTGCGCAGCCACCAGTACGGCCCCTGCGAGTGGCTGCTGCGGGCCGTGACCATCGCGGCCTGGCCAAGCTGGCGCAAGCGCCTGGCGGCCTAGGCCAGGCGCAGGTACAGGTGGATGTCCTCGGGCTCGATGCGCAGCAGTTCCGGGTCGGGCGTGGCCAGCAGTTCGCAGCCCAGGCTCCTGTAGAAATCCACCGTATGCCGCGACGGCGTGGCCGACACATACAAGCCCTGCCCCCCCAGGACCAGGGCCTGCTCCCGGGCCAGCGCAAACAACTGCCGGCCCAGGCCAAGGCCGCGATAGGCCTGGCTCACATGGAGGAACTTCAACTGCCGCAGATCAAGCCCGGCACAGGCGATCGGCAGGCAATCCACCACCACCGCGGCCACCAGCGCCGGGCCGTCGAACACCCCGTACAGCCAACCGCCACGCCGGTAACACTGCTGCAAGATCAGCGCATCATGCTCGGCCTCGCCCTCCGGCCAGCCCTGCACCACTTCATGCTGGGCGTAGCAGCTCAATTGCCCGTTGCACAGGCGGTAGAACTCATCGATGACCTCGGCGCGGTCGATCCATTTGAGCAAGGGGATATCGTCTTCGCCGAGCAAGCGCGGGTGCAGCATGGGAGCAGTTCCTGAAGGGGATCGGGCGGTTACCAATGGACACAAGCTAATCATTTTTCTGCCCCTGGCGAACCGTTTATTCTATCCGGCGTCTGTTTATAGTCCGTTGCGTTTGGCCGATGGCATGACCGAACCACCCCTCGCGATCCCCCCACGCAGCCAGGAACGGCTTGGGATCTTTCTCTGATCAAGGTTCAACCATGCACCGCAGGAATCTCCTCAAAGCCTCCATGGCCCTGGCGGCCTATACCGGCCTCTCGGCCAGCGGCCTGCTGGCCGCCCGCGCCTGGGCCGGCGCCGCTGATGGCCTGGCCCAGGCGTTCGATTTCGAGCAGCTCAAGGCCCAGGCCAAGCAACTTGCCGCCAGCCAGTACGTGGACACCAAGCAGGTGTTGCCGCCCACCCTGGCGAAGATGACCCCGCAGAACTTCAACGCCATCCAGTACGACAGCAAGCACTCGCTGTGGAACGAGTTGAACGGGCAGTTGGACGTGCAGTTCTTCCACGTCGGCATGGGCTTCAAGCAGCCGGTGCGCATGCACAGTGTCGACCCCAAGACCCGCCAGGCGCGGGAGGTGCACTTCCGCCCGCCACTGTTCAACTACCAGAACACCAGCGTCGACACCGCCCAGCTCAAGGGCGACCTGGGCTTTGCCGGGTTCAAGCTGTTCAAGGCCCCGGAACTGGACAAGCACGACGTGGTGTCCTTCCTTGGTGCCAGCTACTTCCGCGCAGTGGACGCCACCGGCCAGTACGGCCTCTCGGCCCGTGGCCTGGCCATCGACACCTACGCCAAGCGCCGCGAGGAGTTCCCCGACTTCACCCAGTTCTGGTTCGAGACCCCGGACAAGGACAGCACCCGCTTCGTGGTCTACGCCCTGCTGGACTCGCCGAGCGCTACCGGTGCCTACCGTTTCGACATCGACTGCCAGGCCGAACGCGTGGTGATGGACGTCGACGCCCACATCAATGCCCGCACCGCCATCGAGCAACTGGGCATTGCACCGATGACCAGCATGTTCAGCTGCGGCACCCATGAGCGGCGCATGTGCGACACCATCCACCCACAGATCCACGACTCCGACCGCCTGGCCATGTGGCGCGGCAACGGCGAGTGGATCTGCCGCCCGCTGAACAACCCGGCGAACCTGCAATTCAACGCTTTCGCCGACAAGGACCCGAAAGGCTTCGGCCTGGTGCAGACCGACCACGAGTTCGCCAGCTACCAGGACACCGTGGACTGGTACAGCCGCCGCCCGAGCCTGTGGGTCGAGCCCACCACTGCCTGGGGCGAAGGCAGCATCGACCTGCTGGAAATCCCCACCACCGGCGAAACCCTGGACAACATCGTGGCCTTCTGGACCCCGAAAAAACCGGTGGCCGCCGGGGACTCGCTGAACTACGGCTACAAACTCTACTGGAGCGCCCTGCCGCCCGTGGGCACGCCCCTGGCGCGAGTACACGCCACCCGCTCCGGCATGGGCGGTTTCGTCGAAGGCTGGGCCCCGGGCGAGCATTACCCGGAAGTCTGGGCGCGGCGCTTTGCCGTGGACTTCACCGGCGGCGGCCTGGATCGCCTGCCAGCGGGCACTGGCATCGAGCCGGTGGTCACCGCGTCTAACGGCGAGGTCAAGGACTTCAACGTACTGGTGCTGGACGAGATCAAGGGCTACCGCATCACCTTCGACTGGTTCCCCACCAACGACAGCGTCGAACCGGTGGAACTGCGGCTGTTCATCCGCACCAACGACCGAACCCTGAGCGAGACCTGGCTGTACCAGTACTTCCCGCCGGCGCCGGACAAACGCAAATACCCGTGACCCGCTGCCAGCCCCGGCCCGCCCTACGGGCCTCTTCGCCGGCAAGCCGGCTCCTACAGATCGCACCGCCTGCGTAGGAGCTGGCTTGCCAGCGAAGGCAGCCTGAAGCCAGGCACAAAAAACGGCCCGCACGGGCCGTTTTTTTACATCGGCAAAAGCCTAATCGCGCAAATCCGACTCATGAATCGGCTGGTCCCTGTGGGTCGCCCGCTGGTACTGGGCCGGCCAGATCGCCTTGCGCCCACCCAGGTCGTCATCGGCATGCAGCGGCCAGTAAGGGTCCCTCAGCAGCTCCCGGGCCAGGAAGATGATGTCCGCCTGACAGGTACGCAAAATATGCTCCGCCTGGGCCGGTTCGGTGATCATCCCCACGGTCCCGGTGGCAATCCCCGACTCCTTGCGCACTCGCTCGGCAAAGCGCGTCTGGTAGCCCGGCCCGGTGGGAATCTCGGCATTGGCCGCGGTGCCGCCGGACGACACATCGATCAAATCCACCCCCAGGTCCTTGAGGCGCCGCGCCAGCTCCACGGTCTCGTCCGGGTTCCAGCCGTCTTCCACCCAATCGGTGGCCGACACCCGCACGAACAGCGGCAGCTCCTCGGGCCACACCGCGCGTACCGCTTCGGTCACCTGCAGCACCAGGCGAATGCGGTTCTCGAACGAACCGCCGTATTGGTCCTGCCGCTGGTTGCTCAGGGGCGAGAGGAACTGATGCAGCAGGTAGCCATGGGCAGCATGCACTTCCACCACCTTGAAACCGGCCTCCAGCGCGCGTTTGGCGGCCGCGACGAAGGCCTGGATGACTTCGCCGATCTGCCCTTCATCGAGCTGGGTCGGCGGTGTGTGCTGCGGATCGAAGGCAATCCGCGAGGGCCCCACCGGCACCCAGCCGCCGTCCTCGGGCTTGACGCTGCCGGACTTGCCCAGCCAGGGCCGATGAGTACTGGCCTTACGCCCGGCATGAGCCAGCTGGATACCCGCCACCGCGCCCTGGGCGGTGATGAAACGGGTGATGCGCTGCAAGGGTTCGATCTGCGCGTCGTTCCACAGGCCCAGGTCCTGGGCGGTGATCCGGCCTTCGGCGGTAACCGCCGTGGCCTCGGTGAAGATCAACCCGGCGCCGCCGACGGCGCGGCTGCCCAGGTGCACCAGGTGCCAGTCGTTGGCCAACCCGTCCACCGACGAGTACTGGCACATGGGCGACACGGCGATGCGGTTGAGAAGGGTCAGTTGACGCAGGGTATAGGGTTCAAGCAGCAGACTCATGGGGCACCTCTCGGTCAATGGTCAGGCTCCAGGGTTCTGTTTGAACGGTCGACGAGTGACTGCGAAGTGAAGCGCCCGCCCCCGCGGGTAGAAGAATGACAAAAGGTCACAAGGCCAATCAGACAGTGCTTAGAGACTAGTCGACAACACTGCCGCCAGCAGGGTTCCTGATGCGTGCCGGGCAAAAAACTGTTGCCCTGGCCGCTGCCAGCGGCAGCGGCAGCGGCAGCGGCCAGGGCATTATCAGCCAAGCGGGGCTCGGCGATTGCCATCGAGCAGGGCATCCACCACGCAGCGGGCCATTTCCACCGAATGCACCAGGGACCAGATCAGGCCGCGCTCCACGCCACTGGCCTGCTCGGTGATCTCGTCGGACACCTCCTCGGCGGCCTTGAGCAGCATGGACACATGAATCAACGCTTCTTCGGCACTGATACCGGGGCGCACAGTGAAGGGGTTATCGGGGCCCGCAGAACCAGCGGCGGTGGGTTGCAGCGTCGCGATCAGCGAGCCCTCTACGCCGATATTGGCCAGGGCATGGCGAACCCTTTCATTGGCCAGATCGTGGGCAGGATTACGACGGGAAGAAGGAGGGGAAACAGGCGGATCGGGGACGATCTTTTTCATGGTGTAGCTCCTCGACGATGAAGCCTCCACACCTAACGCTGCTAGACGTTTAAAAAGGGTGGCGGCTGTACGCGGGCTAGCAGACCGGGTCGAGGAACCGGTGCGCCCGAAAGCGCCCCCACGCACAGCCGCCATAACAGCACACTGCAAATCTGAACTGCAGTGCTGATGGCATCGCTTGCGTTCGACCCGGGCTGCTATTCCCGATCACTGATAGGCAGTGATGAACCGAGACTAGTCAGCTGAGTAGATCGCCACAAGCGCCCGGGAGTGTCTCGGAAACCCCTTACAAAAGAAAGAGACATACCGCCATCCCGCTTTCCAAAAGTCTGGCGAAACCAGCCACAGCGTCCCTTAACGCGGTTCGATATGGGCAATCATCAACTGCACGGTTTCCTGGCCACGGAACTCGTTGAGGTCGAGCTTGTAGGCCAGTTCCACCCAGCGGATGGTGGGGTTGGGCCAGACTTCGCGGTCGATGCCGAAGGCGATGCCGTCCAGTTTCAGCGAGCCGCACTCGCTGCGCAGCACCACTTTCAGGTGGCGTTCGCCAACGATGCGCTGCTCCACCAGTTCGAACACGCCATGGAACATCGGCTCGGGGAAGTGCTGGCCCCAGGGCCCGGCATGGCGCAGGGCGCGGGCCAGTTCCAGGTGGAATTCTTCCACGGCCAGGCTGCCATCCGACAGCAGGCGCCCGGTGAGGTCTTCTTCGCGCAGCTGGCGCCGCACTTCTTCGTCGAAGGCCTCGGCGAAGGCCGGGAAGTTCTGCTCCGGCAACGACAGGCCGGCGGCCATGGCGTGGCCGCCGAACTTGCTGATCAGTTGCGGATGGCGCGCGGCCACGGCGTCCAGGGCGTCACGGATATGGAAGCCCGGCACCGAACGCGCCGAGCCCTTGAGCATACCGTCGCCGGCATCGGCAAAGGCGATGGTCGGGCGGTGGTAACGCTCTTTCAGGCGCGAGGCGAGAATCCCGATCACCCCCTGGTGCCAGTCGGCGTCGAACAGGCACAGGCCGAACGGCATCGACTCCACCGGCAATTCCTTGAGCTGGGCCAAGGCTTCGCGCTGCATGCCCTGCTCGATGGATTTGCGGTCCTGGTTCAGTTCGTCCAGCTGGGCGGCCATGGCCCGAGCGGCGGAAACGTCGTCGCTGAGCAGGCACTCGATACCCAGGCTCATGTCGTCCAGGCGCCCGGCGGCGTTGAGCCGCGGGCCAAGGATAAAACCCAGGTCGGTGGAGGTGATGCGCGAGTGATCGCGCTTGGCCACTTCGAGAATCGCCTTGAGCCCCGGCCGCGCGCGACCGGCACGAATCCGCTCCAGGCCCTGGTGCACCAGGATGCGATTGTTGGCGTCCAGGGGCACCACGTCCGCCACGCTGCCCAGGGCCACCAGATCCAGCAGCTCGCCAATGTTCGGCTGCGGCCGGGTTTCATAGCGACCCAGGCTGCGCAGGCGTGCGCGCAGGGCCATCAGCACATAGAAGATCACCCCGACCCCGGCCAGGGCCTTGCTGGGAAACTCGCAGCCCGGCTGGTTGGGGTTGACGATGGCGTCCGCCGCCGGCAGTTCATGGCCGGGCAAGTGGTGGTCGGTGACCAATACCTGCAAGCCTGCTGCCTTGGCCGCCGCCACGCCTTCGACGCTGGAGATGCCGTTGTCCACGGTAATCAAAAGCTGCGGCTCGCGCTGCAGGGCCACGGCAACGATTTCCGGGGTCAGGCCGTAGCCGTATTCGAAACGGTTGGGCACCAGATAATCGACATGGGCCGCGCCCAGCAGGCGCAGGCCCAGCAAGCCCACGGTGCTGGCGGTGGCGCCGTCGGCGTCGAAGTCGCCGACGATGAGGATGCGCTGGCGCTGGTCCAGGGCGGTCACCAGTAGGTCCACCGCGGCGTCGATGCCCTTGAGCTGCTGATACGGGATCAGCCGCGCCAGGCTCTTGTCCAGCTCCTCCACCGACTGCACGCCACGGGCGGCATAAAGGCGGGTCAGCAGTGGCGGCAGATCGCCGAGAAAGGGCAGGACGGCGGGCAACTCACGGGGTTCGATACGCATGGGCTAACAGCAACTTCTCTGGGGGGACGGTGGATCGTTCAGGTGCGGAGCGGGCGATCAGCCGCGCTCGCCCAGCAGCCATTCCAGCTGCACTTCGTGCTGGCCGCGATCATCGGTGACGAAGATCGTGCCTTCGCTGATCATCACGTCCCACTTGATGACCCGCGGCATGTCCTTGGCCAGGGTCTCGAGGACGTCCTGGGGCACGCCGGCGATGTTGAGGTTCTTCAGGTTCTTCACCGCGTCCAGCACCCGGGTCTGCCAGACCCGCAGGCTGCCGTAGGCCAGCAGGCTGGTGCGCTCGGTGCGGCGCGAGCACCAGGTCAGGCGATCGGCGTCCGGCTGGCCGACTTCGATCCAGTGCAGGACGCGGTCATCCAGGCTCTTTTCCCACAGGGCGGGTTCATCCACGTCCGACAGACCCCGACCGAACGACAGGTGCTCGTTGTACCAGAAGGCGTAGGCCAGCAGCCGCACGGTCATGCGCTCTTCGGTTTCCGAAGGGTGACGGGCGATGGTCTGCTTGACGCTTTCGTAGACCCCGCGGTCGAGGTCGGTCAGGTTCAGTTCGAATTTGTAGGTGGTGGACGGCTGGGCCATGTGCGGGCTTCTTGAATGTGCGAAAAGGCGGCAAGTCTAACCCGAAACCCGCCGCCCTGCCCGACCGCTGACCGGCCACTCGGACCCTGGACGACATCCGCTGAAATGCATTGCCTGGGTAAAGTCGGTTGCCAGCCCGTAACCATGGCTTTATAACCCCGCGCAAACCGGCTGGCGCGCACCGCGCCAGAGCCGCTGTGCAATAGAAAAGGACGTCCATGACCCTCTTTGTCACCCTGCTCGTCATCGTGCTGCTGTTCATCGCACTGATCCTGTACTTGCGCCAGAAATCCGCCGACCAGCAGCAGTACCTGGAACAGACCGGCAACCTCACCGCCCAGATCAATCAGACCCTGCTGATGAGCAAGGCCGAGCCGCAGCTGGCCCTAGAACTGGCGCTGCAACTGCCGGAGGGCGAAGCGCAGCAGTTGGCCCTGCAACTGGTGGCCAGCGAGCTCTATGTAGCTGGGCACAAGGCCCAGGCCACGGCGATCTACCAGCAACTGTCGCCTCACGCTCGGGAATACGTGCTCAATACCCTGATTGAAACGCTGCTCGACAGCCAGGATACCCAGGCCTGCCTGGAGCTCCTGGAGCACTGGGGCGAATCCCTGCCCAGTTGGCCGCTGCTGCAGGTGCCAATCCTCCAGGCCCGCGGTGAACAGGCGCGCGCCCTGGCGCTGATCGGCGAGCTCGGCGACCCGAAAAACCCTGCGGCCCATGAACGCCAGAGCATCGGCAATTTGCTGATGCTGTCGCGCCTGCAATTTCAGGCGGGCATGCAAGACGCCGCGCTGATCAGCCTCGAACAGGCCTGGGCGAGCTTCCAGCAACCCGGGCAGGAGCGCTATCACACTGTGCTGCGCAGCCTGTTCGACGCGTTCGCCACCCAGGGGCATGCCGAGCGGATTCTGGCCCACTCGGCCGAACTGCCGGCCGAGGAACAGGTGCAGGCGCTGATCGCCCTGTTCGATGCCGGCAATCTGGAGCTGGCCTTCAGCTTGCTGGCCGACAACGGCACCCTCTACTCCTCGACCTACAGCGACCTGATGGACTCGGCCCTGAAACGCCAGCCCATCGAAACCGCCCTGCGCCTGCTGGACCTGAGCCCCGAGATGCACCAGCACAGCCTGCTGCTGCAACTGCTCAACCATCTGGCGGCCCAGGGTCAGACCGCCGAAGCCGAGGCCCTGCTGCTGCAGCGAGCCAGCCACGAGTCGCAGCGTCCGGGGCTGATGCTCGAACTCTGCAATGAGTTGCACCAGGCGCAGCCGCAATGGACCACGGCCTTGCTGGCCCAGGCCCTGCAACTGATCGACGGCCACAAGCATGACCATGAGTTCTACAACAGCTTGCGCATGCAGGCCCTGCAAACCCAGCTACTGATGCAAAGCCACCTGCCAGCTCATCGCCGGGACAGCTGGCTGGTGCGCAGCAGCATCGAGGAAATGCACCGCCTGCGCCAGCAGATGCCCGGTGACGAGCAATTGCTGCACCTGTGCGACCAGGCCAAGCTGCTGCACGCCCTGGACCAGACCACCCAAGCCAGGACCCTGCTGGAACAGGCGGTGCAACTGCTGGATGGCGAGCCGCTGCCGGATGTGGATGAGATGGACGCGCGCTTCTACCTGGAAGACATCGCCAGCGCCTACCTGAGCATCGACGAGGCGCAACAGGCCCAGGCCCTGCAGGACCGGCTCAACGCCGAGGATTCGGGCAGTCGCATCCTGGAAGAGGAACTGCTGCTCAACCATATCCAGCATCAGCGTTACGCCCAGGCCATCGAGGGCCTGAACCTGGGCATCCTGCTCAGTGACAAGAAGCCCCTGTCGCTGCTGTACCAGGCCCTGGAAGACCTGCAGCAGCGTGCCCCCGAACGTGCCGGCGAGCTGAAACAGCAACTGATGGCGCGCATCGCCAACGGCCAGATCTGGCTCAGTTCCCAGACCAACTGACGCCCCCCCGGTTGCGCGCCCTTGGCGGGGCGCGTCACCGGCCAACAGCCGCACCCGAGGAAGATTCATCATGGAAGTACTTGTCATCCTGCTGCTGATTACCGGCGTGATAACGCTGCTGGTGGTCTATGCCAACAAGCGCAGCGCCGGCAATGACCTGGGCATCACCCTAGACGAGGCGGCGCAGATCAATCGCGCGGCGCACCTGAGCGCCATCGAACCGCAAGTGGGCCTGCAACTGGCCCAACGCCTGACGGGTAAAGCCCGGCAACTGGGGCTGTTCCAGATGCCCGCAGCGCTGTACCGGCAGGGGCACCCGGAACAGGCCCTGGAAGTACTGGCCGAGCTGGATGAAACCTACCAGCCCATGGCACTGAACCAGTTGCTCGAAACCCTGCTCGACAACGACGGCCCGCAGGCTGTGCTGGGCTTGCTGGAGCGCCTGCATCAACCCCTGCCGTCAGCGCCCTTGCTGCGCATCCCGCTGCTGCTGGCCAAGGGTGAACACGAGCAGGCCCGCGCCTTGCTGGTGACCTTCGGCGTCAACCAGCTGAGCCCGGACTCCCCCGGCGAGCACCGGCAGTTGGCTGCCCTGCAACGCAGCTTGGGCCTGGCCGACGAGGCTGCCATCAGCATCGGCCTGGCCTGGCAACTGCTGCTCAAACAGCCGGTCAACGAACTGGACCCACACGAGATAGAGCAGACCCTGCGCGAGTACCGTGCCCAGGGGCAAGATGCGCAGTTCCCGGCCATGGCTGCGCAATTGCCCGGATCGGCTCGGATCATCGTCGTGACCCTGCTCATGGAAACCGGGGAATTCGAGGCCGGGTTCGAACTGCTGGCGCAGGCCCTCGAGCCCGAGGACTACTTCGGCTACCCGCCGCTGCTCAAGCTGATACTGGACGCCAACCGCCCGGATCTGGCTCCACAGCTGATCGCCCAGATGCCGGAAAGCTACGCCAGCGATCTACTGCTGAGCCTGTTGAACTGGCATGTCGGGCGCAACGAAATGGCCAAGGCCGAGGCGGCCCTGCAGGCCTGCGCCGTTTCGCCCTCGCAGCGTATCTGGTGCCTGGTCTGCCTGTGGGGCAGCTACGTCGAGGAACACTCGCAATGGTGCGCCCATCTGCTGGAGCAAGCCTTGCTGACCCTGGAAACCCTGCGTGGCGATGAGCAATGGCCATGGTTGCGCCTGCTGATCCTGGAAACCCAACTGCGGGTGCAGGCCGACCTGCCGCGCCTGCGCCGCGACAGCTGGCTGATCCGCAACAATCTGGAGGAAATGGCGCGCCTCAACACCCAGCTCGAATACGCCGATCGACCGATGAAACTGGCCTTGCAGGCCAAGCTGCTGCACGACCTGGAGCAGACCCGGCAAGCCGGTGAACTGCTGGACCAGGCGGTGCAAGCCCTCGACGACAGTCAGAATGCGCCTCTGGATCCAGCGGAAAAAAACTTCTTCCTGGAACAGCTGGCGCTGAGCTACGTCTACATCGACGACCAGGCAAAGGCTGTCGAACTGAAAGCTCGCCTGGAGCAGCAGGCGGCCTACACCCACCAGTTGAGCCAGGCCATGGTGCTCAAGCACATCCACGAGCAACGCTTCGACGAGGCGATTGCCGGGCTGGAACCGGGCAACCTGTTTATCGGCGAAAACCCGGTGCAACAGTTGCACCTGGCCCTGGAAACCCTGCGCCAGAGCGCCCCGGAAAAAGCCCAAGGGCTGTGCCAGAAGTTGATCGACCACCTGGCCGCCGAGAGCGCCTGGGGCCAGCCGAACGCCGCCTGAGGCCGCGTCAAGGCCCGCCGCTGCACGCCTTAACGCGGCGCGTAGCGGCTCCAGAGTTCGTTGAACTCCTTGAGGTAACTGGCCACCAGTTGCGGATGGTCGATCACCAGCAGGTTTTCCTCATTGCCGGTGGTGGCGCTGCGGGTCCAGTTGAAGCTGCCGTTGAGCAGGGTCCGGCCATCGAACACGGCGAACTTGTGGTGCATGTGGAACGGCGTGTCGTCGATCCGCACCGGCACCCCGGCCTCGCGCAGCGCGGCGATATCGCTGCCGACATCGAACTGCTTTTCACTGTCGCTGATCACCCGTACGGCCACGCCGCGCTGGTGGCAGGCGCGAATTTCGTCGCTCAGTTGATCGTCGGAAATGGTGAACACACAGATATCCACCGAGATTCGGGCCTGGCGGCACAGGTCGCGGATCTTGCGCCGGCAGTCTTCGCCGGGGCTGAAGTGGGCGCTGGCCATGTCCCGCACCGGGGCGCTGTTGGCGTCCAGGGTCTTGATCACTTGTTCCAGCCACTTCAACGCCGGCAGCACATTGACGCTGTCCGCCAGCGCCAGCTCGCGTACCAGGTCAAAGGCACGGTTACGCATGTAGCGCACCTGGTCCTGGCCCAGTTCGCTGCCCAGCTGGCGCAGCTCGTCCCGCTCTTCGTTGCTCAGTTTCAGGTCCAGCACGCTGTCGCGCAGTTGCTGGTCCAGGTGGGCAAAATCCATGTCGTGATCCTTGGCTGTTCGCCGGCAAGCCGGCTCCTACGGTTGGGAGTCCTTGAGGGTCGGAACCTCGCCGTTACTGAGCATCTGGCTCAGTTCGTCGAGGCGCGTGGCAATGTCGCCAATGCGCTGGTGGCTGTGCAGGTCGACATCGATCTTCTTGTGCATGACCTTGAGCAGCGGCAGGAAACTCTGCTCCAGGTGCTCGGAGAGGTTCTCCAGCACTTCACGCATGCCTTGCTGCGGCGCGGGCCGGGCCAGGCCGCGCACGCCTTCCACCAGATCGTTGAGCTGGGCCACGACGCGGGTACCGACATCGCTGTCGCTGCCGCCCATGGAACGGTTGCGCACGAAGTCGCGCTTGATCTGGGTCCAGCGTTCGCTCTGCTCCGGGGTCTGGTTACCGCGCAGCTCGGCGAGCTTGAGCAGGTTTTCCTCGGCGCCGGTGGTCAGCAACTGGGATTCGCCCTGGTAGTGGTCGGCCAGCAGTTGCAGAAGCTCGGCGTCGTTCATCACCGCCGAGATCTTCTCCGCCATCTTGTTCATGTTGCGGTAGCTGCCCTGCAGCTTGAACGGCGGCTCGCTGCGGTACTGGTCGGCCTGGGCGGCGCTGGCGATGTACTGCTGGTTGACCCGCAGCACCACGTCGCGCACCTGCATCAGGCGTTGCAGGGTGGTGGTGATCTCGTTGATCTCGGCGCCGCTGTAGCTGTGGCTCAGCTCGTTGCTGGAGAAGGCCTTGCCCTCGGCCTTGGCGACGAAGCGGTAGACGTCCGCCATGTCGCGGGTGGCCAGTGGCGCCAGCACCGGGTTGGAGGTCAGGCCGTTTTCGATGTAGCTCAGGGCGAAGGCGTCCTGCATGCCCCCCAGGGTGTCACCGAGGTTATAGATGTCGGCCCGGTTGGCCAGCATGTCGGGGATCTTGAACACTTCGCCGGACTCGGTATACGGGTTGCCCGACATCACCACGCAGAACTTCTTGCCGCGCATGTCGTAGGTCTTGGTGCGGCCTTTCCACACGCCTTCGATGCGCCGGGTGCCGTCGCACAGCGAGATGAACTTCTGCAGGAATTCCGGGTGGGTGTGCTGGATGTCGTCGACATAGAGCATCACGTTGTTGCCCATCTCCAGGGCCAGGTTGAGCTTCTCCAGCTCCTGGCGCGAAGTGGCGTCCGGCGCCTGGGCCGGGTCCAGGGAACGGACCTGGTGCCCCAGGGCCGGGCCGTTGATCTTCATGAAGATCAGGCCCAGGCGGTGCGCCACGTACTCCATCAGGGTGGTCTTGCCGTAGCCCGGTGGCGAAATCAGCATCAACAGGCCCATCAGGTCGGTGCGCTTGTTCTCGCCCACGGTGCCCATCTGCTTGGCCAGGTTGTCGCCGATAAAGCCCAGGTACACATCGTTGATCAGCTTGTTGCGCACGAACGAGCTCAGCGGCCGCGGCTTGAATTCGCTCAGGCGCAGGGCCGAGCGTTCGCGGCTGATGATGCCCTGGCGCAGGCTCTGGTAACGCTGCAGGCCAGGCAGGAATTGTTCGCGGTGAGCCCGCAGGCGAGCGAAGAAGCCGTCCACGGTGAGGGACAGGCTGCGCTCCTGGATGCGCGGGTGCTCGCCCATCAGGTTGTCGACCTTGAACCGCAGATCGACTTCGGTGATGCGCTTGGCAAAGTCTTCCCGCAGCAGCGACAGGGCCACCGCCTCGGGCACGTAGTCGGCCCACTCGGCGAACTCGCCCTCGGCGCACAGGGCCGAGAGCCAGTTCTCGGTCAATGCCCACTGTGCAGCAGGCCGTTCCACCAGCCGCGCCAAGGCCTGCTGGTAGTCGTCCCACATCCGCGCGCCCTGCAGACGCAGGGTCAGGGCTTCCTGCAGCTGCTTGGCGTATTTGCTGAAGGTGAATTCGATGCGTTCTGCGGCCAGTTCCTGAACCAGGTACTCGGCAGCCTCCGGCAACAGCTCCGCGGCCAAGGTGAAGGCGTGCTGCTGATGCCAGTCACCCAGCGCCACGAGGATTTCCTCCTGCAATTGCAGCAAGCCTTCACGACGCCCGAACAGTTGCTGGATATGCCGGCTGGTACGGGCACGTTCCACCCATTGCCGAGGTTGCGGCTGTTCCTGCTGGCGATCCCAGAAGAGGGTAGCAAAGGCACGGGCAGCCGCGCCGAAACGCAACAGGCCGGCGCTGTCGCGCAGGGGCAGCAGTTGCAGGAGGATCGCTGCGGCGTCGTGGTCGTGGATGCCCTTCTCGTAGCCTTCCTTGTAGCGCGGCGCGGCAAAGTCGCGGATCACCCGCGCCAGTTCTTCAGGGTGCGCCAGCAAGGGTTTCAGGCTTTCCAGGCTCAGGCCTTCCTCGCCCCGATCGGCGGCGTCCAGCACTTGCCCGGCGAGGTATTCGGCGCGGTACAACTGGGCCGATTCCGACTCCAGGGCTACCTGCCAGAAGTCCCGCAGGGCCTCCAGCTCGGGGTCGCGCAGGGGTTCGAGGAAATCCGTGCCGGTGAGGTGCAGGTGCAGCTCATCGCCCCGGGGCATCAGGGTCAGGTCCAGCTCCTGGGTGTTGACGCTGAAGCGGTGGCGCGGCCCCAGCTTGATGACGTTGCCGCCCTCTTCGAACAGCTCGGTCTTGTCGCGCAGGGCACGCACGGCCTGGTCCCGGGCGCCCTTGAGGCGCGACTCGACATCGTCGGCCTTGACGCTGTCCTTGAGCTCGCGCAAGCGCTCGGCCAGCTCCCGCAGCTTGAGGATCAGCGGGTCGGCGGCGAAGAACGCATTGAGCTCTTCGGCCTGGGTGAACTTGGCGGTGCGCCGACCGAGGCTGTCGAGAATCCGCCGCGCGGCATCCAGCAGGCCCTGGGCCTTGCGCTGGCGCTCGTCGAGCAGCGATTGCTTGTGGGCCTCGAAGGTTTCCAGCAACTCCTCGCGCTTGCCGAGGATGTCGCCGAGGAACTGTTCGTGATCGCCAAAGCGACTCTCCAGCTCCTCAAGCTGTACCAGCAAGCGCGACAGTTGCTCATCGCAACGCTCGGGGTCCTGGGCCTGGGCCAGGGCGTTGGTGATGCCCTGGCTGAAGAGTTTGAACTGGGCGCCGAACTGGGCCACGGTCTCGGTCGAACCCAGGGCCTTGCGCCGTTGTTCGGCGCGGGCCTTGGCCTGGTTCAGGCGGGCGTAGATCTGCGAGATGGATTCGATGATCCGGGTGCGCTGGGTGGCGTCGTCGATCTGCAACGAAGCCATCAGGCTCGACAGCATGTCCAGGTCCCCGGCCATGGCTTGCAGGGCGCCCAGGGGCTCGCTGAGCTGGGCCACGGTTTCGGCTTTCTGCGCCTGGGCGTCCAGGGTTTCGAGCTGGGTGACGAAGGGTTGCAGGGCCTGCTCGCTGGCAAGGAAGGTCGCGGTGCCGGCGGCAGTGCGTTCCTGGGCCTTGAGCAGCTCGGCTTCCATGGCGTCGATGCGCGCCACGTCGATGTAGCGGTAGTCGCGAATGGTCAGCAGCAGGCCGCGCTGGGTGGTGATGCCGTTCAGCGCATCGACGAAGCTCTGGACCTGGTCCCAGCTGTCCACCAGCAGGCTGTCCAGCAGGGCTTTCTGCTTGGCCTCCGCGGCCACCATGGCCTGGTCCGACTGGCGGCGGATGCTTTCGACCTTCTCGTATTCGTCCAGCACCAACTCCGACGTGGACGCCACTTCCCGCAGCAGCGGGGCCAGGCCGTCCAGCTCGTCGCTGCCCAGCCAGTGGTAAACATCGAACAGCCGACGGGTGTTCTGGCACAGCAGCGAGTAGCGCTGCACCGACACCGCCGGGGTGTCGATCTCGCGGCACAGGTCGTAGAGGTCGGAAACGCTGCGCACCAGTTCGGCGTTGCCGATGCGCCCGAGGAAACCGCTGCGGGTCGGCTGCCGCGCGGCGTACTCCTCGGTGAAGAACGGTGTCTGCCAGACCTGCATCGGGTGGACCCGGGTCGGCTCGTCGCCCTCGGCGGCGAAGATCACCATGCGCCCGTCTTCCAGCCGCGCGTAGCCGTGGCCGAACAGCGGGTTCTGCAACTGGCGGTTGATCATGTTGTAGGTCAGCAGCACCGAGCGGCCCTGCTCCGGGTGGTAGAAGATGTACTGCACATCTTCACCGTTGGGCGAGCGCACCGAGCGCTTGTAGCGCATGCCCTCCATGGACTGCTCGAAAGTCTTGTACTCGCCGCTTTGCAGGTAGTAGCCGCCGGGGAAGATGATCCCGTGGTCCTCCGGCAACTGCACACAGGCCAGGCCGATGGCGTCGATGCGCTCCACCTGGCGGGTCAGGCTGTTGAACACCAGGTAGCGCCACTGCTCTTCACGGTACGGCAAGACCTTGAGCAGGATCAGGCTGCCCAGGCGGGCGAATTCGATCTGCGAGTCGTCCAGGGACTGGGTCTTGTCCAGCACCTCTTCGCGATAGATGCCCAGGCCCGATTCGGTGTTGTTCTCGACCTTGATGGTCAGGTCGCCGCCGATGGTTTCGACGAACACCGTGTCGAGGATGTTCAGGTGCGGGAAGCGGCCTTCGACCACCATCTCGCGGGTGGCCTTCTTCCATTCGAAATCGAAGGGCGCCGGCAGGGCGATATCCCGCTCGCCACGGTTGTCGATGTAACGGACATCACGTCCGTCCACCGAGATCGACCAGCGGAACACCCGCACATCGGTGACGCGCTCGCCGATCTGGAAACTCGCCAGCAGCTTGCCGTCACGGATCGCCAGTTGCAGCAGCCGGGTGTTCTTGTAATAGGTATAGAGCTCGTTGAAATCGTTGAGGAAGCCCTGGGCCGCCAAAAAGCTGCCTTCCAGGGGCACGGGCTCGGCCTCGTAGCCTTCGCCCTCTTCCACCAGCCGGTAAAGGGAAAACACGTCGGCGACGCTGGTTTCCTTCTTCAGGCCGATAAACACGTTGTAGCCGAACAACAGGCAGTCGCCGACCTGGACGATGTCCCGGGCGATGCAGTTGTTCTCGGTACGGATGCGCACCCGCCCGACCACTTCCATGCGGCTGTTGCCGAACTCGTCGAGACGCCGCTGGTTGAGGTCGTCAGTGGTGGCCCGCAGGCGCTGGCCCTGGTCCAGCAGGCGCTTGTGCAGCACCTCATAGGCGCCGCCTTCGGCGACGGCCTTGTCCAATACGTCCTGCGGGGGAGTTGCGACTTGAGCGTCCGACATCGTGGCCTTCCTGGATCTACGGCGGTATGCAAAAAAGCGAGCTCCTCAAACCTGGAGCCCAGCACCTGAAACCAGCCAGCTGAAACCCGCCGCCTGCCACCTGCCCTGCAGCCGTCGATAAAAACGACGGCTACAGGATCAGGCGAGGGCTGGCGAATCAGCTGTGGTCAGGCATTTCAGGCTTCGGCAGACGGAGCGTCGGCCTTGCGCGTAACGGCAGCGGCGGCCAGCTCAGCGGCTACGGCCGGAGCGCCCTTGCCATTGAGCAGGCGTGCCAGCACGTCCTGGACCACCGGGCTCTTGCCCACCACGCCCTCGATGGCCTTGCCCACCGACAGCGACTTGGCGAAGGAATTGAAGAAGTCGCCTTCGCCGCCGACGATCTCGATCTTGGCCTTGCTGAGGGCAGCCGACAGCACTTCGGCCTGGTCCTTGGCGATTTCCTTGTTGGCGGCGATGGCGGCCATCGCTTCCTCGAAGTTCTTCTCCAGTTGCATGCGGAACTCTTCGTGGGACCGCGCGCTGTCGCTGAGGGAGTCCAGGGCACCGAACTTCTTGCCCAGGCCTTCGGCCTCGGCGTTCAGGCGCTGCAGCAGCACTTCGGCTTCGGCCGAACCCAGGTCCTTGGTGGCCTTGGCCTTGGCCGCGCCCAACTGTTCTTCGCCACGGGCCTGGGCACCGAGCTTCTCTTCCATGACCTTGGCTTCAGCCAGGCCGTCCTTCTCTTTGGCAGCCGCCTGGGCTTCCATGATGCGGGCGTCGGCCAGGCCTTTTTCCTGCTCGCCACGGGCTTCGGCAATCAGCTGCTCGGTGCGTACGCGAGCCTGGGCCAGGCCTTCTTTTTCCTGGGCCGCTGCGGTGATTTCCAGCACCCGGGCATCGGCCAGGCCAGGCGCGGCGCGCTCGGCTTCCAGGCCTTCGGCCAGGCGTTTCTTGGCTTCGGCCTGCTTGGCCGCGGCTTCCAGTTCGGCCTGGGCCAGGTTGTTGATTTCCACGGCCTTGTGCTTGGAACGGGTCTCGTCGGCTTCGGCCTGCTTCACCTGGCGCACCAGGTCCTGCTCGGCTTCGGCCTGGGCCTGGATCACCACCACTTGCTTGGCGCGCTCGGCTTCGGAGACTTCGCGCACTTCCTTGATCCGCTCTTCCTCCTGGGCCACGGTCTTCTCCACCGCTACCCGCTCACGGATCACGGTGGCGATGTTCTTGCGCTGTTCTTCCAGAGCCTTTTCTTTCTCGATGCGTTGCAGTTCCACTTCACGCTCGCGGGCCACCACTTCCAGGTCCTTGGCACGGGTGACTTTCTCGACTTCGATGACCACCGCACGCTGGCGGTTCTGCTGGGCCACTTCGACTTCGCGCTGATGGTTCTCGGTGCGCACGTCGATTTCCTGCTGGGACTGAATGCGTGCCTGTTCGGCCTTCAGGCGCTCTTCTTCCTTGACCTTGGCGGTCTCGGCTTCCTCGCGGGCACGGATGGTTTCGATCTCGCGCTTCTGCCGGGCTTCGGCATCGGCCTGCTGGCGTTCGAGGGACAGCGAGGCTTCGCGGGTCTCGACGTTCTTCTTCTGGATCGCCAGTTCCTGGTTGCGCTCCAGTTCGTTGGTGATGACGTTCTGCGCCGCGGTCAGCTCGGTGATCTTGCGGATACCCTCGGCGTCGAGAATGTTGCTCGGGTCCAGGGAGTGCTTGGCGGTCTGCTCCAGGTAGTCGATGGCCACGTCTTCCAGCACATAGCCGTTGAGGTCGTTGCCGATGATCTCGATGATGCGGTCGCGGAAGTCCTGGCGGTTCTCGAACAGCTGGACGAAATCGAACTGCTTGCCCACGGTCTTCAGCGCTTCGGAGAACTTGGCGTTGAACAGTTCGTTGACCGCGGCGCGGTCGGAGGCACGGTCGACACCGATGGCCTTGGCCACCTTGAGCACGTCTTCCTGGGTTTCATTGACCCGCAGGTAGAAGGCCACGGTGATGTCGGCGCGCATGTTGTCGCGGCAGATCAGCCCGTCCTTGGCCCGACGGTCGACTTCCAGGGTGATCAGCGAGATGCGCATGAACTCCTTGAGGTGGATCACCGGGTACACCAGGGCACCGGTGAAATGCACCTTGGGGGTCGAGGACATGTCGTTGACAATCAACGCCGTGCCTTGGGGAACCTTGATATAGAAGGCCTTGAACAGGGCCAACAGGCCGAAGACCACCAGGACGACGAGGCCGATCCCGAGCAGGATGGGCAGCAGCGACGGTAAATTCATGCAATCAATCTCCTTTGATTCTTGAGGGAGCCCGGGCTCAGAGGCCGCGAAACTCGTCCTCTGTAATGACCCGATAGGCGTGTTGCGCCTCCAGATACTCCAGTAACACGACGCGATCGCCGCGTTTGAAAGCTCGTGCCTCATCGGCACGCACACGCAGGATCAGGCCCGCGCCGCCGTCCTCGAGCACGGCTTCGCCATGTTCCAGGGTGACTCTGCCGCTGCGTACCACAGCCGTCTGCCCCAGCACCGACTTGCTGCTGGTGGCCTCCATCTTGAGAAACAGCGGGCGCAGCGGACGACAGATCGTCGCGCTGATGGGCGCTGCCAGGAACAGTGCGAGCACCGCCAGCAACAGGCCCAGGGGATAGCGCAGCCAACCCAGGGGCAGGTGGCTGAGCACGTAGAGTTCGGCGAAATAGGTCAGGAACCAGCTGAAGAACATCAGCAGGGTCAGCACCAGGGTGACCGGCACCCCGTTGAGTTTGAACTTGATCAGCAGCCCGGCCAGGCCTTCGCCGGCGTGGGCACTGTCGAGCAGCGAGTCGGCCTCGAAGTCCAGCAGGTCGACTTCAAGCATGCCCATGGCCACCACGGCCCAGTAGATCACGGCCAGGCAGAGCATGAAGCTGAACAGCACTGTGGGGAACGACAACACTGTCTGCAGGAAGATTTCCATTGCTTTCCTATCCCTGAAAAAGCCGGGCAAGGCCAGGCGGCCCCGCCCCTACAACACAACGGTGAATCAGGACTTGCTACGGTCCTTGAGGCGCGCCAGCACGCTGTCGGCGCTGGTGCTGCCGGCAACGATCCCGGCTTCACGCAACTTGGCATCCAGGGCATCGTCCGGGCTGCTGGTACTGGCCAGCTCGGCCGCGGCGTCCATCTTTGCCGCGCGCTCGGCCTGCTTCTGCTTGATCCGCTCCAGGGACTCCACGGCGGTGTGCAGCTTGCTCTGGGAGCCGCCGTAGCGCTGGGCCACGGCCTGCTGGGCCTTCTGCACGCTTTCGGTGGCCTTGACGGTATCCACCTGTTGTTTCAAATGCTTGATATTGCCCTCGGCCTGGGTCACGGCCTTGCGCAACTGCGCGACGCTGGCGGCAAAACCATCGGCCTGCTCACGCTCCACGGCCAGGTCATTTTCCAGGTTGGCGATCTTTTGCGCCACTTCCTGGGCAAGGGCTTCGTTGCCCGCTTCCAGGGCCTTGAGGGCGTAGCTTTCATACTCGGCGATCTTGGCCGCGCTGCCGTTGGCGCGCTCGGCGGCGAGTTTCTGCCGGGCCATGATCTCGGCCAGGGCTTCCTTGGACTTGCGCAGTTCCTGATCGGCGTCGCGGATCTCCTGATCGAGAATCCTCAGTGCCTGGCTGTCCACCAGGGCCTCGCCCGCCTCATTGGCACCACCGCGCAGCGCGGTGAGCAGCTTGCTCCATACGTTCATGTGCATTCCTCCAGGTCAGGCCTGAGCCTTCAGGTAGCCTTCGTAGGCCTCGGTTGCCCTGATCACGTTGCTGGCCAGGGTTTCGATCTCGTAGAGCACGTTGGAGAGAATCGAGGTTGCGCTCAGGGCGCCGTACATCATGTAGTGGCGCTCACCGCCAAAGCGGGTTTCCAGGCCGATGCTCGACAGCGGGAACAACTGGCGGCTGAGCAACACTTCCTCGTTGAACGCGGCCACATCGGTCACTTCGCTTTGCGGCCACAGCAGCGCCTCCACCAGGATCTGCTCGCCGGACAGTGCCACGAACAACGGCAGGTCGCCGTATTCGCGCATGGTCACGTGCAAGCTCGGCTCTGCACCCTCCAGCAGTTCAACGCTGGCTTCGCCACTGCTGAACAACTCGGTGGCTACCAGGGCCTGGCACAGCGATCGGGCATTCCAGATCTGCGGCATGCTCATTTCTCCATCCTTTTCCACAGGAGCCAGCCCTTCTGAGGGCTGACGCAGTTTGCGTTCAACCGCCAGCAACGCCTGGGCGTTCTCCGGCAGTATCCAGACTTCCTTTTTCACCAGGCCCTGATCACGCAGGCGCTGGCGGAATAAACGTTGGTAATGGGCTGAGGATTTGTTTTCCATGGCGCAGAGACTAGAACATCACATGTAAGGTTTTCAATTCATCACATGTAAAATTTACAGGCGACATTTGTAACAAGAAATATCAGGAGGATCGCTCGGCAAACAGCCGCAAGGCATCCATCGCTGCATAGACCCTTTTACAGCTTTCGCAACCGCTCTTTTTTCAAGCGGCGTCATTAAACCCTGCCGCCCAATGGAATGAGAAGCACAATAATCCTTGGCCCGAGCGGGAAATAATCGGCAAAGGCAGGCGTCAGGCGCTGCCTTAATGGCGACCAATGGTCTAGGCTAGGCGGATTTTCCTGCCCAGCGGATGCCCCATGACCAGCCTCAGCAAGCCCCTCGCCGGATTGAAAGTGATAGAACTCGGCACCCTGATCGCCGGCCCTTTCGCCTCGCGCATCTGCGCCGAGTTCGGTGCCGAGGTGATCAAGGTCGAGTCACCCGATGGCGGCGATCCGCTGCGCAAGTGGCGCAAGCTGTATGAAGGCACCTCGCTGTGGTGGTTCGTCCAGGCACGCAACAAGAAGTCCCTGACCCTGAACCTCAAGCACCCGGAAGGCCTGGCGGTGCTCAAGCAACTGCTGGGCGAAGCGGACATCCTGATCGAGAACTTTCGCCCCGGCGTGCTGGAAAAACTCGGCCTGGGCTGGGACGTGCTGCACGCCCTCAACCCCAAACTGGTGATGGTGCGGCTATCGGGCTTTGGCCAGACCGGGCCGATGAAGGACCAACCGGGCTTCGGCGCGGTGGGCGAATCCATGGGCGGCCTGCGCTACATCACCGGTTTCGAGGACCGCCCACCGGTGCGCACCGGAATTTCCATCGGCGACTCCATCGCTGCCCTGTGGGGGGTGATCGGCGCGCTGATGGCGCTGCGTCACCGCGAGGTCAACGGCGGCCAGGGGCAGGTGGTGGACGTGGCGCTGTACGAGGCGATCTTCGCCATGATGGAAAGCATGGTTCCGGAGTTCGATGTATTCGGCTTCATCCGCGAACGCAGTGGCAACATCATGCCCGGCATCACCCCTTCGTCGATCCACACCAGTGCCGACGGCAAGCACGTGCAGATCGGCGCCAACGGCGATGCGATCTTCAAGCGCTTCATGCTCCTGATCGGCCGTGAGGACCTGGCCAATGACCCGGCCCTGGCCAGCAACGACGGGCGCGACACCCGCCGCGACGAACTCTATGGGGTGATCGATCGCTGGGTGGCGTCCCTGCCCCTGGAGCAGGTGCTGGAGCAGTTGAACCAGGCCGAAGTCCCGGCGAGCCGGATCTTCAGCGCCGAGGACATGTTCCACGACCCGCAATTCCTCGCCCGGGAAATGTTCCTCCAGGCCAGGCTGCCGGACGGCAAGGCCTTCAAGATGCCCGGCATCGTGCCAAAGCTCTCGCAGACTCCGGGCTCGGCCGACTGGGTCGGCCCCGAGCTCGGCGAACACTCCAGCGAAGTTCTGGCCGGCCTGGGCTACAGCAGCGAGCAGATCCAGGACCTGCGCAACTCTGGGGCAATCTAAGCTGAAACAGCCGTCTCACACTGCCCCCCCGCAACGGGCCCAGCGACGCCCGAGGCCAGGCCTTGGCCGGTTGACGATGGCGCTCGCGACCTGCCTGCTGTGGCTGCCCTGCGCCCCCGGCCACGCCGGCGAAATGCTCACCTGGCTGCTGCGCGACCTGCCGCCGCTGAATATTTTCGAGGGCCAGCAAAAAGATCGAGGAGTGGTCGACCTGCTGATGCCGCAATTGATTGCCAGCCTGCCGGAGTACCAGCACGAACTGGTACGGGTCAATCGCGCCCGGGGCATGCAGATGTTGCGCGACCCCAGCTTCACCTGTGATCCGGCGCTGATCTGGAACAAGGAGCGTGCGCAATGGGTGGCCTTTTCCATCACCAGCTTTCGAGTGCTGAGCAATGGCCTGGCGATCCGCCGTGCCGACCGTGAACAGATCGCGCACTTCATCCATGACGGCAAGGTCGACCTGCATGGCCTGCTCGACAGCGGCAAGGAACTGATCGGGGTGGTGGCCGAGCGCAGCTACGGGCAACAGCTCGACAACCTGCTGCAGCAGGTTGCTCCGCAGCAGATCCGCGCCCACTACGGCAACGACGCCCTGGGCAGCCTGCTGCAGATGCAGCGCCTGGGGCGCCTGCAACTGCTGTTGGGCTACTGGCCGGAAATCCGCTACCAGGCCGTGCAGCAGGGCATGGACCCGCAGGATCTGGAGTTCTACCCGGTCGAAGGCACCAGCAAGTATCAGGAAATCCACGTCGGCTGCTCCGATACCCCGCAGGGCCGCAAAGCCATCACCCGGATCAACCAGGCCCTGCTCAAGCTGCGCGAGGAGCGACTGGTGGAGTTGTATGCCGCCTGGCTGGACCCCGGAATGCGCGATGAATACCGCGCCGATGCCCGGGCCTACTTCCAGGACTTGAAGGACCACTGACAAACGCCGGGCAAAAAGAAACCCCGAGAAGTGGGGAGACGACTCGGGGTTAAACGTGGTCTTTGCAGACCCGTACCAGCAGGCCACAAGCACCGGAGCACAATGCCTGATCCTGCTGATACTGAGTCTGACTGACGGGCCTGGCGGAAGGTTCCGTAAAATTTCAGATCAATTGCGCCGGGCGAACGCCTTGTCTTCGGCGGCATGGCGCAGGGCGGCGATCACGCAGGGTTCGAGCCGGCCTTCGGCGATCAGCACATCACGGTGCAGGCCGTCCACCACATCAGTGAGCAGGCGCTTGTCGGTGAGCTGGGCCCGATTGACCTCACGCTCCACCACGATGGCGCCGGCAGCATTCTTCAAGGTCACCAGGCATTCGCCCCGAGCCCCGCAAGGCGTCAGAGCAACCTGGTAAGGGCTCAGGGCCTCACTCAATAAAAGACTGATACTTTCCATCTAGATCACCACTCAATAGCTCGAATTAAAGGTTCGAAAACAAAAATGCCGGTAGCTTTCTGACATTCAAGTGACCATCGCTCAGAGAAGAAAGTTCGCCACACCTACTGCTGCCGACCTGAGTCAATCGAGCATGCACGGGTAATATGACAGCTGAAAAACGGCCGACCAGGCGCAAACAACGCCGCCTTTGCATTGGAGCTCAGCTTTGAAAGCAACGACGAACAACAAATTGCGCATCATCCTTGCCGACGACCACCCGATCTTCCTCATTGGCCTGCGCGCCGTCCTGGAACAGGACGACAGCCTGGCCATCGTCGGCGAGGCCAGCTCGCCCTCCGCCCTGGCGCAACTGATGCAGGAGATCGAATGCGATGTGCTGGTGACGGATTTCATGATGCCAGCCGAACAGCAGAACGACGGCCTGCGCCTGATCGAACAGCTGCGCCGCCGCCACCCCGACCTGCCCATCGTGGTGGTGACCATGCTCAACCACCCCGGGCTGTTCCGCTCGATCCTCGATCTGGGAGTAACGGGCCTGCTGAGCAAGGCCAGCCTGGCGGACGAGCTGCCGACTGCCATCGCCCGGGCGCGGCAACACAAGCCCTACATCGCCCAGGCCATCAAGCAGGCCCTGAGCCTGGCCGGCGAAGTGGGGCCGGACCGCCTGGTTTCCAGCGATCAGTTGTCGCCGCGGGAGCTGGAAGTGATCCGCCTATTGGCCGCTGGCCATGCGGTCGGGGAAATTGCCGCGCAACTCAACCGCAGCAAGCAGACCGTCAGTGCGCAGAAGGTCAGTGCCATGCGCAAGCTCGGCCTGTCCAGCGAAGCCGCGCTGTACATCTACGTGCAGGAGCACGGGCTGTCCTAGGCACACAGGCCCTCAGCGCCAGCCCCCTCAGCACCCCGGTCCAGCGCCTGCGCCAGCCACTGGCGCATCTGGGCAGCGCTCATCGGCCCGGCCAGGAAGCAGCCCTGCAGATGGGCTGCCCCCAGGGCCTTGGCCGCCTTATAGTCGGCCTCGCTCTCGATCCCGGCCACCACCACTCCCAGGGACATGCGCCGGGCCATGTTCATCGCCCCACCGACCAGGGCCACCTTGCGCTCGTCGGCCGCCATGCCCGCCACGAACACCGGGGGAATCTTCAACTCGGTAAAGGGCAGTTCCAACAGGCGCTGCAGGCTGGTGCCGCCGATGCCGAAGTCGCCGATGGACAATTTGCAGCCGATCATCCGCAGGCGCAGCAGCGCCTCCACATGGGCGGTATCGGTCTGTAGCCGGGTGGTGTCGATGATTTCCAGGGTCAGCAGCCGGGCTGGCACTTCGAAACGCCTGAGCAAGGCCTCCAACTGACGGGGAAACAGCGGCCGTTCAAGGATGCCGATGGGAATGTTCACTGCCACCGGCAACGAATGGCCCATCACCAGCTTCACCCCGGCCGCCAGCTCCAGGGCCTGTTCCAGCATGTGCCAGGTAAAGATCTCCTGCAGGCCGGCGAACTCGATCAATGGCAGAAACTCCCCGGGCATCAGCAGCCCGCGCTCGGGGTGCTGCCAGCGGGCCAGGGCCTCGACCCCCTGGAGCTCGCCGTGGGGCTGGATGACCGGCTGGAAATGCGCCACGCCGTGGCCCAGGATCGCCGCCAGCCCTTCCTCCTGGGTGACGCTGTCGAGGGAAAACGGCTCCAGCCCGAGCAAGTCCCGCAGCAACGCCTGGTCCGGCGCCGGCGCCCCCTGCCTGGAGTGCTGCTGGTAGGCCGTGAGCAAGTCGCCGATCACCGTCACCGAGGCCGGCTTGGGCAGGCAGCCCAGCACTTTCAGGCCCAGCTCCCGGGCCATGCCGGCCGCCCCCTCCAGCACATCCTCTTCAGCATCGCTGAGGATGATCAGCGCCCGGGCCCGCTCCTGGCGGGCCAGGTCACGGATCAACTCCAGCCCGTCGGCCTGCTCCAGGTACAGGTCGCAGATGGCGATATCCACCGGCCCCTTGCTGTCCAGCGAACGCCGCGCGGCCTCGACACTCTCGGCGGTCAGCACATTGAACACGCCATTGGCGTTGAGCATCTGGTGCAGGGCCATCAATTGGAACGAGTTATCTTCGAGAATCAGCACTTTAAGCGAATGCATGGGGCAACCTCCGGTACGACGTGCGTGGCAAGTATCCACAACGAGCAGGCAGGTTAATCAGACAATTCCTACACACACATAGGACAAGTCTTAATCATCCAGGACAGCCTGGATATCACTGCGCAAGCTGGCGATGACCTCCAGCAACAATGGCCAATGACGATCGATGGCCTCGTCCTGCCGCCCCTTGACCAGCCCCTCGAGCTCGATACAGGCCCTGGCCAGGGGCAGGGCATCGATCAGGCAGCACACGCCCTTGAGCCGATGCAGGGTACCCCCTAGGCGTTCCCGGTCGCGGGCCTGGTGCGCCGCTTCCAGCGCCTGCTGCTCCTCGGCGAGGTTGCGCAACAACTCGTGCAGCATGCGTTGCAGCACCTGGTCGTCGGCCTGGGTCATGCTGCGCAAGGTCTGGATGTTGAAGGATGGCGGCGGCAGGAAGCGCGCCAGGGCCTGGGCCAACTGATCCAGGGTTACCGGCTTGACCAGCAGTTGATCCATTCCGGCCTCCTCGCAGCGCTCGCGTTCATCTTCAAAGGCATTGGCGGTGCAGCCGATCACCGGACAACGCCCGCGCCCTTCCTGTGCCTCGGCCTGGCGTATCGCCTCGGCCAGGGCGTAGCCGCTCATGTCCGGCATGTTGCAGTCAGTCATCACCGCGTCGAAGGTGCCGCCACGCCATTGCAGCAACGCCTCCCGGGCATTGTCACAAGCCACCACCCGGTGCCCGAGGAACATCAGTTGCTGGCACAGGACCATGCGGTTGGCGCTCAAGTCATCCACCACCAGCACCTCCATGCTCCGGCTCGGCGGACGTTCCTGCGTCGACGCCGGCCCAGACTCGAAATCGTCACTGACCCGCTCCAGGTACAACTCCAGCGACACCACGGTACCGACCCCGGGCTCGCTGAGCAGGTGAATCCGCCCGCCCATCAGTTCCACCAGTTGCCGGCAGATACTCAACCCCAGCCCGGTGCCGCCGTAGGCTGACGAGGTCATGGCATCGGCCTGGACAAAAGGCGTGAACAGCTTGGCCTGCTGCTCGGCGCTGATACCGCGGCCGGTGTCCGCAACGCTGATGCGCAGGCACTCAAGGCCGGACTCGTCAGGCTGGCACTCTACCGTCATCCGCACCTCGCCCTGGGCGGTGAATTTCAGCGCGTTGCTCAACAGGTTGTGCACTACCTGGCGAAGGCGCGCCGGGTCGAACAGATAACGGCCCTTGGCCCGCTCACTGAACACCAGCTGCAACTGCACGCCCTGGTTGCGCGCCGTGACCTCGAACAACTGCCGGATACTCTCGAAAAACGGCTTGAGGGCGGTGACCTGGGGCACCAGGTGCATATACCCGGCCTCGATCTTGGCCAGGTCCAGGCTATCGCCCATCAGGCCGATCAATTCCTGGGCAGACTGGTAAGCCACCCGCAGGGCTTCGGAAAAGGGCACGCCGCGCAGCCGCGCCTGCTCTTTCTCCAGTTCCAGCAGGCCAAGGATGGCGGTCATCGGTGTGCGGATCTCGTGGCTCATGGTGGACAGGAAAGCCGTCTTCGCCGCGTTGGCCTGATCGGCCGCCTGGCGCGCCTCCACCAGTTGGTTCTCCAGGCGCTTGCGCTCGGTGATGTCGATCCAGCCGCCCAGCAAGCCCTGCAACTGCCCTTCTGCACTGTAGAAGGGCACCGCCCACTGATAGACATCGATAGGGCCATCCCTGGACTCCACCTGTCGGTCGGCGAACACCGACTCACCGGAGGCCAGCAACTGCATGAACTCACCATGCAACTGCTGGGCGGTGGCCGGCGGCAGGATGTCCAGTTCGGTCAGTTGCCGCCCCTGGATCTGCGCCAGGCTGGTGCCCAATTGCTGTTCATAACTCTTGTTGCAGGTCATCAAACGCCCCTGCAGGTCGCGCACGAAAATCGGGTTGGGAATACCGTCGAGCAAGGCCCGCTTGAACACCAGTTGATCATTGAGCCGCTGTTCAGCCAGCAATCGCTGCTGGATCTGGCGCTTGAGGCGACTGTTCCAGGCCAGGGAAATCAGGCCGAACAGCAGCGCTGTGGCAATCGCCCAATACACCCAGTTCGGCACGCGCTGCCAGGCAGGCACCGGCACTGGCGTAGCCCCCAGCCATTTCAGGCGCAGAGCGCTGAGCTCCGCTACCGGCAAGGCTTCCAGTGCCTTGTTGAGAATGCTCAGCAGCTCGGGCTGGTCCTTGCGCACGGAAAACTCGTCGGCCGACCAGGTGCCCTCGACACTGCGCCCTACCATCACCCCGGTCTCGGCCGGCCCCAGGGCTTGCACCTCGCTCTGGATAGTCGCCATGGCCTCGCCATTGCTGACCAGGGCCCGGGCCTCTTCATAGCTGGCAACGCTGCGCAGGCGAATGTCCGGGTAGTTGCGCCGGATAAAGCTCTCCAGGGTGTGCCGGGCCGGAAGCACCAGCACCTCCCCCGCCATCTGCTTCAGGCTGCTCAGGCGCCGGTCCTCGGGACGCACCACGAACACCCAGGCCGCGCCGCCGAAGGCATGGGAGAAGTTCAGGAACAACCGCCGGTCATCGCTGGCCGTGAGGGTGGTGTTCATCTGCGCCTCCCCGCTTTCCAGCAGTTCCAGAGTCTGGGCAGTAGTCTGGCTTTCCTTCTGCACGAAATGCAGCCCGGTCATGCGCGAGATACGGTTGAGCAGGTCGATATTGAGGCCGGTCCACTGGCCTTCCTTGTCCTTGAACACATGGGGCGGGTATTGCTGGGAGGCCACCACCACATGCTGGTGCTGGAGGATCCAGGCCTGTTCCTGGGCGCTGAGCTCGATCGGCTCGGCGAAGTTGCTCGCCCCAAGGCCAGTGGTCCAGCGTGCCTGGATTTCCCGGCGTATGGATTCATCGATGCTTTGCAGGGCCTTTTCCAGCAACTGCGCCAGCAGCACATTGCTGTCGCGGGTGGCGAAGGCAAAGCCGGTGGGCGGCAGGCGGCTTTCCACGTGGATCTGCAACCCCAGGTAGGGACGCAGGGCCTTGTAGGCGCGAACGATCACCTCGTTGCCGATGAAGGCGTCGGCATCCCCCTGCTTCACCGCTTCCAGGCCGCTGTAGAGGTTCGGTGAAAGCATGATCTGGCTGTCGGGATAGGCCGCATGGACCTGGGCGGCATTGGCGTAGCCGTCCAGCAGCACCACCTTCTTGCCCGCCAGGTCGTCACTGGGCTGCGGCTCGTCCCGACGCACCACGACCACCGCCAGGTCCGGCATGTAGTCACTGGTAAAACGCAGCCCCGGCGCCCCGCGCTCATAGCCGTTGGCACTGGTCAGCACATCGATGGCGCCGTTGCGCAGCGCTTCCACCGCCTGCTCGCGCTCGGAAAAGCCCAGGACCTCCATGGACGTCCCCAGGCGCTCGCCCACCAGGCTCAGGTAATCGGCGCTGATGCCCTGGTAACGGTTACGGTCGCGAGTGATGTCGATGGGCTGGTAGTCATCGATGGAAATCCCCACCCTTAGGGTCCGGTGGCTTTTCAGCCATCGCTGCTCGGCGGGAGCCAGGGGCAAGGGGTCGAGATCGACAAAGGCCGGCACCAACTTGAAAGACAGGTTCTGAGCGGCGTAGGCAGGTGCCGCCCAAGCGAATATTGCACAGACCAGCACAGGCCCGCACAGCCAGCGCTGGACGGGCAGTTTCCGATAGGTTCGACGGCGAATCATCCGGGCCTCCCGACGTCTTGCGAGCCACACTCATGCCACTGGGGCAAGAAAAAACAAAGCCCGTCAGAAGACGGGCTTGTTAGTCGGCGAAGCCAATGAATCAGAGCGGCTTGCCACGATTGCCGTGCTGGCTGACAAAAGCCTGCACCGCTTTCAGGTCGTTGGCCAGGACCGTGCAGCGCTCTTCACGCTGGAACAGGTCGGACAGGTGCGCCGGCAGCTCCAGAGCCTTGCCGACACCGGCCTTTTCCACCGCATCCGGGAACTTGACCGGGTGCGCGGTGCCCAGGACCACCATGGGTGTATCCAGGCTGCGCCGGCATTCACGGGCAGCCTTGACCCCGATCGCGGTGTGCGGGTCCAGCACTTCGCCGGTCTGGGCGAAGACTTCGGCGATGGTTTCGCAGGTCTGCTCGTCGTTCACCGCCAGGGAGTCGAACAGCTTGCGCGCTTCGGTCCAGCGATCCTGTTCGACGCTGAAACCGCCGCCCTGCTTGAAGCTGTCCATCAAGGCCGCCAGGGCCGCGCCGTTGCGACCGTGCAGGTCGAACAGCAGACGCTCGAAGTTCGACGAGACCATGATGTCCATGGACGGCGACAGGGTCGCGTGCAGGGTTTCCTTGACGTACTGATTGCCGCTCATGAAGCGGTGCAGGATGTCGTTGCGGTTGGTGGCGACGATCAGTTGGCTGATCGGCAGGCCCATGTTGCGCGCCAGGTAACCGGCGAAGATGTCGCCGAAGTTGCCGGTGGGCACCGAGAACGCGATGGAACGTGCCGGGCCGCCCAACTGCAGGGCCGCGTGGAAGTAGTAGACGATCTGGGCCATGATCCGCGCCCAGTTGATCGAGTTCACCGCCACCAGGCGAGTGCCCTTGAGGAAGCCCTGGTCGGCGAAGCTGGCCTTGACCATTTCCTGGCAGTCGTCGAAGTTGCCTTCGATGGCGATGTTGTGGATGTTCTCGCCGAGGATGGTGGTCATCTGCCGGCGCTGCACTTCCGATACACGGTTGTGCGGATGCAGGATGAAGATGTCGACGTTGTCGCAACGCTTGCAGCCTTCGATGGCCGCCGAGCCGGTGTCACCGGAGGTGGCACCGATGATCACCACGCGCTCGCCGCGCTTCTCCAGCACGTAGTCCAGCAGGCGACCCAGCAGCTGCAGGGCGAAGTCCTTGAATGCCAGGGTCGGGCCATGGAACAGCTCCAGCACCCACTCGTTGCCGTTGAGCTGGCGCAGCGGCGCAATGGCGTTGTGGGAGAAGGCGCCGTAGGTTTCTTCAAGGATCTTCTTGAAATCGGCGTCCGGAATGCTGCCGGTGACGAACGGGCGCATGACCCGGAACGCCAGCTCGTGATACGGCAGGCCAGCCCAGGAAGCGATTTCTTCCTGAGTGAAACGCGGCAGGTTCTCTGGCACATAGAGACCGCCGTCACTGGCCAGACCTGCCAGCAGCACATCTTCGAAATTCAGGGCCGGTGCCTGGCCACGAGTACTGATATAGCGCATGGGGACAAACCTTCGGTTTGAGCCTCAAGCCGCAAGCTTCAAGCCTCAAGTCAAAGCCGATCAGCTTCTGACTTGGCGCTTGCCGCTTGCCACTTGCGGCTGCTTCATTAATTCAAATGTTCGACGCGGATACGCACCACCGGGCCAACGACGCCCTGCAGGGCCTCCAGGGCGGTGATCGCATCGTTGATGTGCTGCTCCAGAACACGGTGGGTCAGCAGGATCATCGGCACCAGGCCGTCCTGCTCTTCCACTTCCTTCTGCATGATCGATTCGATGTTGATGCCGCGCTCCGAGAGGATGCTCGCCACCTGGGCCAGTACGCCCGGGTGATCCTTGGCCTGGATGCGCAGGTAGTAGGCGCTCTCGCAGGACTCGATCGGCAGGATCGGATGATCCGACAGCGAGTCAGGCTGGAACGCCAGGTGCGGCACGCGGTTTTCCGGATCACTGGTCATGGCGCGAACCACGTCCACCAGGTCGGCCACCACCGAGGAAGCGGTCGGCTCCATGCCCGCGCCGGCGCCGTAGAACAGGGTCGAACCGGCAGCATCGCCATTGACCATGACCGCGTTCATCACACCGTTGACGTTGGCGATCAGGCGATCGGCCGGAATCAGGGTCGGGTGCACCCGCAGCTCGATACCGGCCTCGGTGCGGCGCGCCACACCCAGGTGCTTGATGCGGTAGCCCAGGGCCTCGGCGTAGTTCACGTCGGCGGTGGTGAGCTTGGTGATGCCTTCGGTGTAGGCCTTGTCGAACTGCAGCGGGATACCAAAGGCGATGGAGGCCAGGATGGTCAGCTTGTGCGCGGCATCGATGCCTTCGACGTCGAAGGTCGGATCGGCTTCGGCGTAGCCCAGGGCCTGCGCTTCGGCCAGCACGTCTTCAAAGGTGCGGCCCTTCTCGCGCATTTCCGAGAGGATGAAGTTGCCAGTGCCGTTGATGATCCCCGCCAGCCAGTTGATACGGTTGGCCGAGAGGCCTTCGCGGATCGCCTTGATCACCGGGATGCCACCGGCAACGGCGGCTTCGAAGGCCACGATCACGCCCTTCTCCTGGGCCTTGGCGAAGATTTCGTTGCCGTGCACGGCGATCAGCGCCTTGTTCGCGGTGACCACGTGCTTGCCGTTCTCGATGGCCTTGAGCACCAGGTCACGGGCCACGGTGTAGCCGCCCACCAGCTCGATGACGATATCGATTTCAGGGTTGGTGGCCACGGCGAAGACATCGTTGGTAATCGCAATACCGGTCGTTTGGAACTGCGGCTTTGGCGTACGGGTAGCAATCTGCGCTACTTCGATTCCACGCCCGGCACGGCGGGCAATCTCCTCGGCGTTGCGCTGAAGTACGTTTAGGGTACCGCCACCGACAGTACCCAGCCCACAGATGCCTACTTTGACCGGATTCACTCTGAACTCCCCATAAAACGGCCGACTCTAGGCCGGCCGTGGAATACAGCCGCAAACTGCGCGGCTCTCTATTAATGGCCCGCCGGCTTGGCCGGCGGGCCATGATCGTCAAAGGCTAGCGTGACGATGCAGGATTATTTCGCACCCAGGGCCAGTTTGGCGATCTGCGGTGCCGGCTGGTAGCCGGGAATCACCTGGCCATCGGCCAGAACGATGGCCGGGGTGCCGTTGACACCGATCGACTGGCCCAGGGCGAATTGCTTGGACACCGGGTTGGCGCACTTGGCGGCCTTGATTTCCTTGCCGTCGACCATCTTGTCCATCGCGGCTTTCTTGTCCGCCGAGCACCAGACCGCCTGCAGCTGTTCGTCACCCGGCGAGCCCAGGCCCTGGCGCGGGAACGCCACGTAGCGCACTTCCACACCCAGCTTGTTCAGCTCGGGCACTTCGGCGTGCAGCTTGTGGCAGTACGGGCAGGTGGTGTCGGTGAACACGGTGATGTGGGTCTTGGTCTCGCCAATGGCTGGATAGACCACAGTTTCCGCGACCGGAATGCCGTTGATCAACTTGGAAATGCCCAGGCGCTCGGTTTTTTCGGTGAGGTTGACCGGCTTGCCATCCTTGAGCTGGAACAGGTAGCCCTGGACCACGAACTGGCCGTCGGCGCTGGCGTACAGTACACGGCTGCCCTTGAGCTTGACTTCGTACAGGCCACCCATGGGGCTGGCGGTAATGCTTTCCACAGGCGTTTCGAGCTGCAGGGTCTCGAGGCTCTTGCGGATGGCTTTCTCGGCACTGTCATCGGCCATGGCAAAAGTGCTGAGCAGCGCCAGGGAGGCGGCGGCAAAAATCTGGGTCAAGCGCATGGGAACTCCTGAAGGCGGGCAAATGGGCCACTCGCAGCGATCACCATGGCAACCGCTCGCAAACAGCCGTTTTGCAAACCGGCAAAGCCTATCACATCTGTTTGCCGGCACCGACTACGGGCGACGCAAAGCGCGGCCCGGAAGGCAAATCAACCGCGCGGATGGTGCTTGGCGTGCAGATCCTGCAGCCGGGCGCGGGCCACATGGGTATAGATCTGGGTGGTGGACAGGTCGCTATGGCCCAACAGCATCTGCACCACTCGCAGGTCGGCGCCGTGATTGAGCAGATGGGTAGCGAAGGCATGGCGCAAGGTGTGGGGCGACAGCGCCTTGCCGATCCCGGCGACCTTGGCCTGGTGCTTGATCCGATGCCAGAAGGTCTGGCGGGTCATCTGCTCGCCACGCAGGCTGGGGAACAGCACGTCGCTGGGACGCCCGCCCAGTAGCTCGGCACGGGCATCACGCATGTAGCGCTCGACCCAGACAATCGCCTCCTCGCCCATGGGCACCAGGCGCTCCTTGCTGCCCTTGCCCATGACCCGCAGCACGCCCTGGCGCAGGTTGACCTGCTCCAGGGTCAGGCTGATCAGCTCGGTAACCCGCAGGCCGCAGGCATAGAGCACTTCGAGCATGGCCCGGTCGCGCTGGCCGATGGCCTCGCTCAGGTCCGGCGCGGCCAGCAGCGCTTCCACATCCGCCTCCGACAGCGACTTGGGCAACGGACGCCCCAGTTGCGGCATGTCGATCTGCAAGGTTGGATCGATTTCAATCAGCTTTTCCCGCAGCAGATAGCGATAGAAACCACGCACGCCCGAGAGGAATCGCGCTGTCGAGCGGGGCTTGTAGGCTTGCTCCACGCGCCAGGCCAGGTGATCGAGGATCAGCTCGCGCCCGGCCCGCGGCAACTCCAGCCCCTGCTCCTGCAACCAGCCGTTGAACAACGCCAGGTCACTGCGATAGGCGTCGCGCGTGTTGTCGGACAGGCCTTTCTCCAACCACAGGGCGTCGAGAAAACGGTCGATCAGGGGGTGGTCGATGGCAGGCATAAAGACTCGAAAGGCGCGGCCCAGAGGCCAGGCGTAAAAAAATAGTGAACTGCGCGCAGGGTCGCTAGTCTTTCATAGCCAGCCATTTTCAGGAACAGGGTGCATTGATGAGTGAACAACAGATTCTGCTGGCCTTCGGCGGCATCGGCGTGGCCGCGCTGGGCTGCCAGTGGCTGGCCTGGAGGCTGAAACTGCCGGCCATTCTCTTTCTGTTGCTCAGCGGCATTCTGGCCGGGCCGATACTGGGCTGGCTCGACCCGCAGGAGATGTTCGGCCCGCTGCTGATGCCCCTGGTTTCGCTGGCGGTGGCGCTGATCCTGTTCGAAGGCAGCCTGACCCTGCACCTCTCCGAGTGGCGCGAGATCGGCAGTGTGGTGCACCGCCTGGTGACCATCGGCGCGCTGTCCACCTGGGCCGTGATCACCCTGGCCACCCACTGGCTGCTGGGCTTCGACTGGATGCTGGCCCTGCTGTTCGGCACCCTGACCCTGGTCACCGGACCGACGGTGATCGTGCCCATGCTGCGGGTAGTGCGGCCCAAGGCCTCGATCGCCAATATCCTGCGCTGGGAAGGCATCGTCATCGACCCTATCGGCGCCCTGCTGGCGGTGGTGGTCTACAGCTTCATCATCGCCAGCGCCGAGGGCGCGGGCCTGAGCCAGAGCCTGCTGACCTTTGGCGGGGTGATTCTGTGCGGCAGCCTGTTCGGCATCGCCGGCGGCTGGGTCCTGGGCAGCATCATGCGCCGCCAGTGGCTGCCGGAATACCTGCACAACCTGGCAACCCTGGCGGCAGTGCTGGGAATCTTCATCGCTTCCAACCAGGTGATGCACGAATCCGGACTGCTGGCGGTGACCCTGATGGGCATGTGGATGGCCAACATGAAGGGCGTGGATGTGCGGCACATCCTGCACTTCAAGGAAAACCTCAGCGTGCTGCTGATTTCCGGGCTGTTCATCCTGCTGGCGGCACGCCTGGACCTCAAGGCGCTGATTGCCCTGGGCCCGCTGGTGCTGATCCTGCTGCTGGTGATCCAGTTCATCGCCCGGCCACTGAACGTGCTGCTGTCCACGGCCGGTTCCAACCTCAACTGGCGTGAACGCGCCTTGCTGGCGTGGATTGCCCCACGGGGGATTGTTGCAGCAGCGGTGTCGGCGATCTTCGCCATCCGCCTGGATGAAGCCGGTCATGAGGGGGCATTGCTGCTGGTGCCACTGACCTTTGCCGTGATCATCGGCACCGTGGTCCTGCAAAGCGCCACGGCTCGCCCCCTGGCGCGCCTGTTGAAAGTCGCCGAGCCGGCGCCCAGCGGCTTTCTCATCGTCGGCGCCAACGGCCCGGCACGGACCCTTGGCAAAGCCTTGCAGCAACTGGGCAGCCGGGTGCTGTTGACCGACTCCAGCTGGGAAAACATTCGCGCGGCGCGCATGGAAGGGCTGCCCACCTATTTCGGCAACCCGGCCTCGCAGCACGCCGATGCCCATCTGGACCTGGTGGGCCTGGGCCACTTGCTTGCACTCTCGCCCTCAGGAGAGCTGAACACCCTGGCCGCCATGCGCTTTCGCCACGACTTCGGCCACCAGCGCCTGTTCGCCCTGGCCAACAGCCAGGAAAGCCGGCGCACCGACAAGCACCGGGCCAGCCACGAACACCGCGGCCAGTTGCTGGGCAGCGAGGCCTTGACCTACACCAAGCTGGCCAGCCTGCTGGGCCAGGGCGCGGAGCTGTACAGCACCAACCTGACCGAAGCCTTTGGCTGGGACGATTACCAGGCCCTGCACGGCGAACGCGCCACTCTGCTGTTTGCCCGCGACAGTAGCGGCTGGGTGCATGTCGTCACCCCAGACAGCAGCCTCAAGCCGGCGGCAGGCTGGACGCTGCTGGCCCTGATCCAGCCCGAGTCCCTGTAACGCTCCCCTTGCAGGAACTGGTTTGCCAGCGAAGAGGCCCGATGGCTTATTCGCCGGCACGCCGGCTCCTACGTCGCAAACCCTGGAAGCACCGGCACCGGGCGCTTGTCATCGTCGATGGCGACAAAGCTGAACAAGCCATGGATGGCCTTTTCCCGACCATCACAGCTCATGCTCTCTACAAACACCTCGACTTCGACCTTGAGGCTGGTGTTACCCACCTTCACCACTCGCCCCACCAATTCGACGATCGAACCTGCGGCAATCGGATGGTTGAAATCAATGCGGTCGGTGGACACCGTCACCAACGGTAGCCGGCAGAAACGGGTCGCGGCGATAAACGAAACCTCGTCCATCCAGGCCAGGGCGGTGCCGCCGAACAGGGTGTTGTGATGATTGGTGGTGGACGGGAATACCGCCTTGGTCACGCGGGTCACCGAGAGTTCGGTACGGCGCTGGATTTCTTGCTCACGAAGGGTCATCGGACTACTGCCTGAATGGATGGATCCGCGCACGGGCACGCTGCGGGCATGGAACGCCCATGAGCGCTGCAGGGCAGCGACCCAAGGCTTGATGGGAATAATCGGGGGCGGCCTGCCTGTGGATAGAACCAGGCCAGGATTGCCGGGAGGATGCGACGCACCCTGGGCGTCCGTGCAGGCTGCACGGATCGGGCGATCACACTTTATTGGGCCGGCGAGTATATCGCCGCCCGGCAGGGGCCGAAAGAACCCGCCAGGGGCCAGAGGCCACAACCGGCGATAAAAAATGCGATTATCCGCGCACTGAAAAAGGAGACCCGCCGCCATGGATGCCCCGCTCGCGCCTTCGCTCGTCGCGCACCTGCAACAACGCCTGAACACCGACCGAGTGGATCATCCGAACTTCATCGGCCCGCCGCCCGACATCAGCCCATTGACGCCCGCTCAATTGGGCAGCCTGTGGCCGGCCATCCGCCGAGCCCTGCGCGATCATGCCAACCCGGCAGCGCAGCAACTGGCGACCGCGATCGTGCAGCAGGCCACGCAACTGGAGCTGAGCCCGGCCCTCGATCAAACCACCCTGCTGGAGGCGCTGCGCAGTTGCGTGAACTGGCAGGAGGCATTGGAACAACTGGCCTGTTTCAGCGGAACACCGAGCTCCGCCCTGGCCGAAGAACTGCGCAGGATCCTTGCGGAACCGGGCCCACAGTGGGCGCTGTACTACCACCAGGCGTACGTGCTGGCGCAATGGGTGGATGAAGAAACCCGCACGGCGCTGCGGCGTTGCGTGGAACAACACTACGCCGATGCGCCCTACGCCCGGCAGGAGTTCGAACTGCTTGAGCAACTGGAGCCTCGCTCACGGCAGGCCCTGGCCGGCAGCGAGTACTGGACCGGCCATCATCACCTGAGCGCCGATCCGGCCAGGGTGCTGATGGATGACGCGGCGTACGTCGAATTCTCACAGCAGATCCTCAGTACCGCAGCCCAGCGCCTGGACGCCATCCACAACGGCGCCACGCCCTATGTGGCCGATGGCGCCTTTACCACCGATGACACTCCGGTGATCGCCCGCGCCGCGCGGGTCGCCCTGCTGCGCGATGCCTCCTGGCTGCCGCCACTGATGGACATTTTGCTGCCCAAGGCCTGCGTCGCCCCGACCCAGGCCAAGACTGCGCCGTCGCAGTCCCTGGCCATCGCCCTGGGGCATTGCATCGAGCAGGTGCCAACCCCGGAAAGCGTGCAGGCACTGCGCAGCGCCCTGGGCCTGGTGCGCCATGCCAGCATCCAGAAAAAACTCGCCCGCAACCTCAAACCTGCCGAACGCGGCCTGGCCCAACGCCCCGAGATCGCCCTGCGCCTGGCCCCCACCAGCACGCCCGGCAAGGCCCAGCACGGGCTTCTGGCCAGTTGCCTGGAATCCGGGCTGTGGCAAGCCTTTGAGTTGTCTTTGCGCGACTGGCGAGCGCAACTGGCGGACTCCGCCGTGGGCTCGCCCTTTGCCCGCTCACTGGTTTGGGTTGCCCATTGCACAGATGGCCAACGCCGCAGCTTCCTGCTGGACGCAGATGCGCAAGCGCTAGACTCCCGGGGCCAACCGCTGAGCCTGGATGCCGGGTGCAGGATTTCGCTATGGCACCCGCTGTCAGCCAACGCCGCAGAGCGCCACGCCTGGCAGGCCCTGATCAGCGAACGCCGGATCAAACAACCGCTGCGCCAAGTGTTTCGCGAGTACTACCTGCCCTCTCAGCAAGAGCTGGAAAGCCACACCTGCCAGGCATTCGCCGGATACAGCCTGTCCATCCGCCCCCTGATCGGCCTGGCCCGCCGCGAAGGCTGGAAGATCGACAGGGACAGCGGCCTGAGCCGGAACCTGGGGGATATCCGGGTGAGCTTTGCGGTGGACGCGGCACTCTATCCGGGGCTGCAGGGGCACTGCCTGTCCGGCAGCGCAAGCTTCGCTCGGCGCACCGATAAACACTGGCAGCCGATGCTGCTGCAGGATGTGCCGCCGCAGGTGTTTTCAGAAGCCTGCCGGGCCATCGACCTGCTGGTGAGCGTCAGCAGTTTCGCCATCGAAGAGCTGGCACAAAGCGCCACCGGCCAGCCCCTGCCGCAAATGCCGACAGCCAGGCGCGAGCAACGCCTGAACCTGCTGGCCGGGCACAACCTCACCCAGATGGCTCTGATGCGCCAGCACGTGCTGGGCAGGGCTTTCGCCCCACTTATCGAGCAGGGGGTGTTGTCGATGGAGGGGCGCCATGCCCGCATCGGCGACCATGCGGTGCATCTGGCCACCGGGCGCGTGACACGCGATGGCGAACCCGTGGAGATGGCCCTGGCGGCGCAAAGCGGCAAATTGACCGCCGTGCCCTGGCTGCCTTATGACGAGGTACTGCTGGAACGGATCGCCAACACGGTCTGCGCCCTGCTGAACCGCTCCGGGCATTAAATGACAGGCAACAAAAAAGCAGCCCGTAGGCTGCTTTTTTCTGCATCGGAAGCTGGACTTAAGCCAGTTTTTCCTTGATGCGAGCTGCTTTACCCGACAGGTCGCGCAGGTAGTACAGCTTGGCTTTACGCACGTCACCGCGACGCTTGACAGCCATGCTGTCGATCTGCGGGCTGTAGGTCTGGAAAGTACGCTCTACGCCAACGCCGTTGGAGATTTTACGTACGGTGAACGCGCTGTTCACACCGCGGTTGCGCTTGGCGATAACTACGCCTTCGAACGCCTGCAGACGGGAACGATCACCTTCCTTCACTTTCACCTGAACGACAATGGTGTCGCCCGGGGCAAAGGCTGGGATCTCTTTGGTCATCTGCTCTGCTTCGAGTGCAAGGATGATTTTGTTGGTCATGCTGTGCTCCTAAGGTAAATCGTCGGATCTACCATCGATACGTTGTTAACTATCGTCCCGCTCGCGGAGATATTCCTCGAGCAGCTTCTTCTCTTCTCCAGAAAGCGAGCGGCTTTCCAGAAGATCGGCGCGTCGTTCATAGGTCCGACCAAGGGACTGCTGTAAACGCCAACGCCGGATGTGTGCGTGGTTGCCACTTAGCAACACGTCGGGAACACGCTGATCCGCATACACCTCCGGTCGGGTGTAGTGCGGGCAATCCAGCAGACCGTCCGTGAAGGAATCTTCCTCCGCGGAATCCACATGCCCTAAAGCTCCGGGCAGCAGTCGCGTAACCGCATCAATCAGGACCATCGCCGGCAGCTCGCCACCGGAGAGTACATAGTCGCCAATCGACCACTCTTCATCGACATGAGCATCAATAAAACGCTCGTCAATGCCTTCATAACGACCAGCAATCAGGATCAATGCATCCTCATTCGCCAACTCGCGCACCGCCGACTGATTCAGTTGGCGGCCTTGGGGCGACAGGTAGATCACCTTCGCGCCCTCCCCGGCTGCGTTTCTGGCCTGAACCAGTGCATCTTCCAGGGGCTTGATCTTCATCACCATGCCCGGACCACCGCCAAACGGGCGATCGTCCACAGTGTGATGTCGATCCGTGGTGTAGTCTCGCGGATTCCAACAGGTCAGCTGCAAGAGCCCCTGTTTCACCGCGCGGCTGGTTATGCCGTACTCGCTGATGGCGGAGAACATCTCGGGAAACAAACTGATCACTTCTACGCGCAAGTTAGCCACGCTTAGAAGTCCGCATCCCATTCCACCTTCATCTCGCCCGCGGCCAGGTCGACGGCCAACACGCATTGCTCGGTATAGGGCAACAGGCGTTCGCGATCATCCAGGCTGCCAGCGCAAGGCTTGACCACCATTACATCGTTCGAGCCGGTCTCCAGCAGGTGATCGATCTTCCCGAGCAGTTGCCCGAGGCCGTCGATAACCTTGAGACCTTGCAGCTGGTACCAGTAGTACTCGCCGTCGGTCAGTTCAGGGAACAGGCTGCGCGGCACGCAGATCTCGTAACCGGCCAGAAGACGAGCTTCCTCGCGATCATCAAGACCCTTGAGCTTTGCGACCAGGAACTTGTCGTTCCCGCGTCCGCTGACCAGCTCAACCTGCTTCACGCTACCTTCGCGCTTGAGCGTCCAGGTTTTGTAGTCCAACAGGTTTTTAATCGGATCAGTAAAGGAAAAGACCTTCACTTCGCCGCGAACGCCATGAACAGAGTAGATTTTGCCGATAACGATCAAATCATCAGCAGGAGCTGGCGTCGCGTTCATAGGGTTCAGGCTGCAGCCTTAGCCGATTCCTTCAGCAACTGAGCAACACGCTCAGAAGGCTGTGCACCAACGCTCAGCCAGTAGGCTACGCGCTCTTGGTTCACGGACAGGCGGACTTCTTGACCACGAGCGATCGGGTTGAAGAAGCCAACTTGTTCTTTGTGCGAACCGTCGCGTGGGTTGCGGCTGTCGGTCACGGTCAAGTGGTAAAACGGGCGCTTTTTGGAGCCGCCAAGGGCAAGACGGATTGTTAGCATGTGAACATCGTTCCTGTAGTCGGTGCTGCAAATCTAAATGCACAGCGGGCATGGGTGCCCGAAAGGCCGCATATTCTAAGGAATATCCGGACTTTTGCAAATGACTTTTTCCGGCGCCCGTCGGCTGCCATTCAGATTTGCCATGGAGCTGCCGCAAGCGACAGCGGGTGAGCGCACCCCAATCGAGGGTTTGCCCGGGATTCCACGTCCCCGTGGAAAAAGCGCCGGCATAACGGCCGGCGCGGATTCTTCAGATCTTCGGCATGCCGCCGCCGGGCAACATACCGCCCATGCCGCGCATCATCTTGGCCATACCGCCCTTGGCGGAGAACTTCTTCATCATCTTCTGCATCTGCTTGTGCTGCTTGATCAAGCGACCGATGTCCTGCACCTGGGTGCCGGAACCCAGGGCGATCCGGCGCTTGCGCGAACCGCTGATCAGCTCGGGGTCGCGGCGCTCGGCCGGGGTCATGGAGTTGATGATGGCTTCCATCTGCTTGAACTGCTTCTCTGCCGCGCCCTGGGCATTGCCCATCTGCGCCAGGTTCACGCCACCGATGTTCGGCAGCTTGTCCATCAGGCCGCCGAGACCGCCCATGTTCTTCATCTGCTGCAACTGATCGCGGAAGTCTTCGAGGTCGAAGCCCTTGCCCTTCTTCAGTTTTTTAGCAAGCTTGTCGGCCTTGTCCTTGTCGAGGGTCGCTTCAGCCTGTTCGATCAGGCTGAGCACGTCGCCCATGCCGAGGATGCGCGAAGCGATGCGCTCAGGGTGGAACGGCTCCAGGGCTTCGCTCTTCTCGCCCATACCGATGAACTTGATCGGCTTGCCGGTAATGGCCCGCACCGACAGCGCGGCACCACCACGGGCATCGCCGTCGACCTTGGTCAGGATCACACCGGTCAGCGGCAGCGCGTCGCCAAAGGCCTTGGCGGTGTTGGCGGCGTCCTGACCGGTCATGGCGTCGACCACGAACAGGGTTTCCACCGGCTTGATGGCCGCGTGCAGCGCCTGGATCTCGTCCATCATCTCGCTGTCGATGTGCAGGCGACCGGCGGTGTCGACAATCACGACATCGATGAACTTGAGCTTCGCCTCCTTAATAGCCGCTTCGGCGATAGCTACCGGCTTCTGGCTCAGGTCCGATGGGAAGAAGGTCACGCCAATATCATTGGCCAGGGTTTCCAGCTGTTTGATAGCCGCCGGACGGTAGACGTCCGCGGAGACCACCATCACGCTCTTTTTCTTGCGCTCTTTAAGAAAGCGCGCAAGCTTGCCGGCGGTGGTGGTCTTACCCGCACCCTGCAGACCGGCCATCAGCACCACGGCCGGTGGCACTGCGCTGAGGTTCAAATCTTCGTTGGCCGCGCCCATCAGGCTTTCCAGCTCGGCCTGGACGATCTTCACAAAAGCCTGGCCCGGCGTCAGGCTGCGGGACACTTCGGTGCCGACCGCACGCTCCTTCACGGAGTTGACGAAGTCCTTGACCACCGGCAACGCAACGTCGGCTTCGAGCAGCGCCATGCGCACTTCGCGCAGGGTGTCTTTGATGTTGTCCTCGGTCAGCTTGGCCTTGCCGGTGACATGGCGCAGCGTCTGCGAGAGACGGTCGGTTAGGTTTTCAAACATGCTCGATCCTTTCAGGCCCAAGGTAGACCGGGGGTAATGGCGGCCCAGAGCGTAATAAACAGGTGCTCGATGAGCCTGCGGCGTGGGCAGGTCGCGGATTATAGCGAAGACTGTGCGTGGCGGACACCTCGCCGTCTGCTTGCCTGGTCTTTCAGGGCTCTGGGTTCTATGCCAAACTCAGCGACTTTCGGGCCTGCCTAACAGGATTTATGCTCCCCTTGTCACCCAGTTTGCTACCCACCCTCGCCGCCGCCGTCCTTTATGCCGCTGCGACCTTCTACCAAGGCTCCCGCCTGGCCACAGGCGCCAAGGCGAACAAGCGCCTGCTGGTTACGCTCGGCATCCTGGCCTTGCTGGCCCATGCCGCCAGCCTGCTGACCCACTTGATGACTCCGGTCGGCCTGGGCCTGGACTTCTTCAGCGCCGCCAGCCTGATTGCCGCTGCAGTCATCGCCCTGACCCTGCTGGCCTGCTGGCGCATCCCGGTGGAAAACCTGCTGGTACTGCTGTTCCCGCTCGGCGCCCTGACCGCGCTACTGGCGCAATTCGTCCCCACCGGCACAGTGCCGGTGATCGATGAGGAACCCGGGATCCTCGCCCACATCCTGTTGTCGATCCTGGCCTACGGCATGTTCACCATCGCAGTGTTCCAGGCCTTGTTGCTGCTGGTGCAGGACCATCAGCTGAAGAACAAGCACCCGTCCGGGCTGATCAGGAACTTCCCGCCACTGCAAACCATGGAAAGCCTGCTGTTCGGTTTTCTCTGGGCCGGCTGGACCCTGCTGTCGCTGTCGCTGATCTCCGGCTGGCTGTTCGTCGAGAACCTGTTCGCCCAGCACCTGGTGCACAAGACACTGCTGGCCTGTTTGGCCTGGGTAGTGTTCAGCGTGCTGCTATGGGGCCGCAATCGCCTCGGCTGGCGCGGGCACAAGGCAATTCGCTGGACCCTGGCAGGTTTCTGCCTGCTGATGCTGGCCTACTTTGGCAGCAAGCTGGTTCGTGAATACATCCTGCACATCTGACGACCGGCCATGACCGATTCCCTGCCCACCGGGCCCATGCTCGCGGTAATCGCCCTGCTCATCGTCTGGTCGGGCCTGTTCACCGCTATCGATGCCGCCCAGCAGCACCTGCTGACCCTGCGCGGCAACTCGCGCAATGGCGACAAGTCCCAGGCACGCCTGGCCTTCCCCAAGGAAAGCCTGATCCTGTGCAATACCCTGTGCCGGGTCCTGGCGGTGATCATCAGCACCCTGCTGGCGCTGTTCTACTGGGCGGAAAATGGCCCCTGGCTGGCCTGCCTGATCAGCACCTGCGCCCTGCTGGTGCTGGCCGAATACCTGCCGCGAGCCCTGGCCGTGCGCTACCCGGAAGGTACCTTGGGCTTTGGCAACAGCCTGCTGCTCATTCCGATGAAAATCGTCTATCCCCTGGCCTGGCTGCTCGACACCCTCAGCCAGTTGCTGCTGCGCCCGTTTGCCCGCAAGGCCGGCGCGGTCAAGCACAGTGACGACGACCCGGCGCTACTGGACGACGAGCCCACGCCACAGGAGCCACATGCCCTGTCCGGCATCCACGCCCTGGACAACATCACCGTCAATGACATCCTGGTGCCCCGCAGCGAAGTGGACGGCATCAACCTGGACGACCCGATCGAGGACATCATCGCCCAACTGCGCCTGAACAGACGCACACGGCTGCCGGTGTTCCACAGCGATATCAACCAGGTCGAAGCGGTGCTCAACACCCGGCAGATCCGTCACCTGCTGCCGGACGCCAGCCTGACCAAGGACGCCCTGCTGGCGGCCTGCCACGAGCCCTACTTCGTCCCGGAAAGCACCCCGTTGCAGTTGCAACTGCTCAACTTCCACAAGCAGCAACGGCGCCTGGGCATGGTGGTGGACGAATACGGCGAAGTGCTGGGCATCGTCACCCTGGAAGACATCCTCGAAGAAATCGTCGGCGAGTTCGAAAGCGAGCACAGCCTGGACAACCCGCACATCCACCCCCAGGCCGATGGCCGCTATGTGGTGGAAGGTGCGGCATCGATCCGCGAGCTGAACAAGAGCCTGGGCTGGCACCTGCCCAGCGACGGTCCCAAGACCCTCAACGGCCTGGTCACCGAAGCCTTGGAAACCATCCCCGACAGCGCGGTGTGCCTGAAAATCGGCCGCTACCGCCTCGAAATCCTCGAAACCGAGGAAAACCGCGTCAGCCGCGTACTGATCTGGCACACCAGCAGCGTCCCCGCCCGCATCTGATCGCCTGCCGCCGCAGCCAATGGCGCCCCTGAAGGTCGAAAACCTTCTCGCCAGCCCGGCAGCCGCCAAGCCCCTTGTTGAATCGTTAGCCGCCTTTCTATAATCGATCCGCTTACCCAAGCCCTGTGCAGACCCGCTTGCTACCCGCACCCAGCGCAAATCTGCCGATAACCAGCCCTTCTGTTCGACGTCACTCCCATCCCGAGGGACGACCGCGCCAAACCCACATCCCTGGGTGCTCGACCATAATAATTCGCTCCACCGGAGCACAGACTGTCAGGGATAACCGCATGACGACCAGCACCGCCTACAGCGCCACCACGCCTGCCCAACCGAGCAATTCCGCCTCGCGGGTGGCCACTGCCAGCTTTATCGGCACCGCCATCGAGTTCTACGACTTCTACGTCTACGCCACCGCCGCCGCACTGGTGATAGGCCCGGTATTCTTTCCCCAGACCTCCGGCACCGCCCAGATGCTCTCGGCGTTCCTGACCTTCGGCATCGCCTTCCTTGCCCGCCCCCTGGGCTCGGCACTGTTCGGCCACTTCGGCGACCGTATCGGACGCAAGTCGACCCTGGTTGCCTCGCTGCTGCTGATGGGCGTGTGCACCACCCTGATCGGCGTACTGCCAGGCTACGCCAGCATCGGCGCCTGGGCGCCCATCCTGCTTTGCGTGCTGCGCTTCGGCCAGGGCCTGGGGCTGGGTGGCGAATGGGGCGGCGCCGCGCTGCTGGCCACGGAGAACGCACCGGAAGGCAAGCGCGCCTGGTTCGGCATGTTCCCGCAGTTGGGCCCCTCCATCGGTTTTCTCGCGGCCAACGGCCTGTTCCTGGCCCTGGCCATGGGCCTGGATGACGAGCAGTTCCGCTCCTGGGGCTGGCGCATTCCCTTCCTGCTCAGCGCCGCCCTGGTGATGGTGGGCCTGTACGTGCGCCTGAAGCTGCACGAAACCCCGGTCTTTGCCAACGCCGTGGCACGCCAGGAACGGGTGAAGATGCCACTGGTGGAACTCTTCAGCCAGTACTGGCTGCCGGTACTGCTCGGCGCCGCGTCGATGGTGGTGTGCTACGCCCTGTTCTACATCTCCACGGTGTTTTCCCTGAGCTACGGCGTCGCTACCCTGGGCTACAGCCGGGAAACCTTCCTCGGCCTGCTGTGCTTCGCCGTACTGTTCATGGCCGCGGCCACGCCTCTATCGGCCTGGGCCAGCGACCGCTTCGGGCGCAAGCCGGTGCTGATTGTCGGCGGCGTGCTGGCCATTCTCTCCGGCTTCACCATGGAACCCCTGCTGACCCAGGGTTCCACCGCCGGCGTGGCGCTGTTCCTGTGCATCGAACTGTTCCTGATGGGGGTCACCTTCGCCCCGATGGGCGCCCTGCTGCCGGAACTGTTCCCGACCCACGTGCGTTATACCGGCGCTTCGGCGGCGTACAACCTGGGGGGCATCGTCGGAGCTTCGGCCGCGCCGTTCTTCGCCCAGAAACTGGTGGCGATGGGCGGTTTGAGCTGGGTTGGGGGGTATGTTTCAGGGGCGGCGATCCTCAGTCTCATCGCGGTGCTGTGCCTGAAGGAAACGCGCAATAACGATTTGAATCGGGTCGCTTGAGCGACCGCTTCACGAGCAAGCTCGCTCCTACAGGTTCAGTCCGAACGCTGTAGGAGCGAGCTTGCTCGCAATGCTTTTTACAGCTCGACCACCACCGCTTGCGCAGCACGGGTCGCCTTGGCCCGGGCGGCTTCGATCGACTCGTCACGCGCCAGGGCTACGCCCATGCGGCGCTGGCCATTGACTTCCGGCTTGCCGAACAGGCGCAGCGCAGTGTCCGGCTCGCTCAGGGCGGCACCGAGGTTGGCGAAGGCGGTCTGGGTGGACGTGCCTTCTACCAGGATCACCGCCGAAGCCGAAGGGCCGAACTGGCGGATCAGCGGAATCGGCAAGCCGAGAATGGCCCGCGCATGCAGGGCGAACTGGGACAGGTCCTGGGAAATCAGGGTCACCAGGCCAGTGTCGTGTGGGCGCGGCGACACTTCGCTGAACCACACCTGGTCGCCCTTGATGAACAGTTCCACGCCAAACAGGCCGCGGCCCCCCAGGGCCTCGGTGACTGCCTTGGCCACCCGCTCGGATTCGGCCAGGGCTTTGGGACTCATGGCCTGGGGCTGCCAGGATTCCTGATAGTCGCCCTTTTCCTGGCGATGGCCGACCGGCGCGCAGAAGGTGGTGCCGCCCACATGACGCACGGTCAACAGGGTGATTTCGTAGTCGAAGTCGATAAAGCCTTCGATGATCACCCGGCCCTTGCCGGCACGGCCGCCTTCCTGGGCGTAGTCCCAGGCTTTCTGCACGTCGTCGACGCTGCGCAGCAGGCTCTGGCCCTTGCCCGAGGAACTCATCACCGGCTTGACCACGCACGGGAAGCCCAGGTCTTGCACGGCCTTGGAATAGTCTTCGAAGGTGTCGGCGAAATGGTACGGCGAGGTCGGCAGGTCCAGCTCTTCAGCGGCCAGGCGCCGGATGCCTTCGCGGTTCATGGTCAAGGAGGTGGCCCGGGCGGTGGGGATCACGGTGAAGCCCTCGGCTTCCAGTTCCACCAGGGTCGCGGTAGCGATGGCTTCGATTTCCGGCACGATGAAGTGCGGCTTCTCGGCTTCGATCACGGCCCGCAGCGCCGCGCCATCAAGCATGTTGATCACGTGGCTGCGATGAGCCACCTGCATCGCCGGAGCATTGGCGTAGCGGTCCACGGCAATCACCTCGACACCCAGGCGTTGCAGCTCGATCACCACCTCCTTGCCCAACTCACCACAGCCACAAAGCAAGACGCGGGTCGCGGTTGGCGACAGTGGAGTTCCGATACGAGTCATCTGAAGGTCCTCAAAGGAGCGGATCATCGAGGGCCGAGCGCCAGGCGGGCGACCCATGGGGAGCGGCATTTTACATGAAGCGCGGGCTTTGGCTCAGCCGGCGCACGCCGCTTTGCGCAAACGCCAGGCCATGGCCAGCCAGACCACGGTGACACCGGCAAACTTCGAACCCAGGGCGGTCAGGATCACCCCCGGGGTCAAGGCATCGATCATGCCGAAGAAGATGAAGGTATCCAGGGGAATGCTCAGGGCCGAGCTGATCCATAGACGATCATGCAGGGGCCGCTTGGTGATACTGAACACCAGCCAGTCGATGCATTCCGAGACGGCGAATGCCGTGGCGCTGGCCAGGGCGATGGTCGGATCGGAGGTCACATAGGACAGCACCAGGGCCGCCAGCATCGCGACGATGGCGCCGTGGCCGAAACGAGTCTGCACCATGTCCCGCAGGACAAACACCAACCCGCCCCAGGCCGACCAGATGATGTCCAGATGCGGGGCAGACGAAAAGGCGTAGTTGATCAGCACGACACTGCTGATATAGGCGATCAGGAAGAACATGGGGGCGAAGGGTACCTGTCAGGAAGGTGCACAGGTTACTGCAGGCCCGGGGCTGGGCCAAGAAGCCCTTTCGCCAGCACGCTGGCACCTGCACAAGATTGCAGGAGCCGGCTTGCTGGCGAAACGAGCGGATCAACTTGCCGAGCTGGAGCCGATCATCCACAGCAAGCCGCTGGACTTGGCCCGCTCATGGCACAGGGCCAGGACCGCACGCCGCTCGGCGTTGTCCATGCGGCTCCAGCGGGTGATCTCGTCCACCGTGCGCTGGCAACCGGTGCAGATATCCTGCTCGTCCAGGGCACAGATGCTCACGCAGGGCGAAGCGACGGGTCTTTCAGGGGCTGTCATTGTTCTTGCTCAACCAGGTCTCGGGCATAACGCTGGGCATTATGAACGTAGTGCGCGGCGCTGGCTTCGAGCATTTTCTTCTGCGGCTCGGTCAACTCCCGTACCACCTTGCCTGGCGAGCCCATGACCAGCGAACCGTCGGGGATTTCCTTGCCCTCGCCGATCAGCGAGTTGGCGCCGATGATGCAGTTCTTGCCGATCTTCGCGCCATTGAGGATCACCGCGTTGATGCCGATCAGGCTGTAGTCGCCCACGGTGCAGCCGTGCAGCATGGCATTGTGGCCGATGGTCACGCCGGTACCGATGGTCAGGGGAAAGCCCATGTCGGTGTGCATCACCGTGCCATCCTGGACGTTGCTGTGCTTGCCGATCAGGATCAGTTCGTTGTCCCCGCGCAGCACGGCGTTGAACCAGACGCTGGCTCCCTCCTCCAATTTGACCTTGCCCACCAGCGTGGCATTCGGGGCAACCCAGCTCTGTGGATGGGTCTCGACTCGGGCGTCGCCCAGGCGGTATTTCATCTTATTGTCCTCATGGCTCAGGCAGCCGCGGGTTTATGCCATGCGAAGTGATGGCTTCAGGTATCGATATAGTTTTTCGGCGGGCGATGCAGGCTGATTCCGGCGTCGTACAACAGGTTGACCAGCTCGACGATCATGATCGCGGTCAGGCCCCAGATCTTGTACTCGCCAAAGCGGTAGCTGGGGACGTACCAGCTGCGCCCCTGGTAATCGATGCGATGGGTATGTTCACGGGGGTCCTGGCGAAAGAACTCCAGGGGCACGCTGAAAACGGCGGCGATCTCGGCGTCATTGGCCTGGTATTCGACATAGTCGGGAATCACCCCGACGTAAGGCGTGACCTTGATTCCGTGCAGGGAAATCAGCGGGCTCAAAGGCCCGATGACCTCCACCAGCCCCGGCGGCAGGCCGATTTCCTCCTTGGCCTCGCGCAGCGCGGTAAAGATCAGGTCCGGGTCTTCCGGATCGCGCCGGCCACCAGGGAAAGCCACCTCGCCGCCATGGGTCGACAGCCCGCTGGCACGCAAGGTCAATACCAGTTCCGGTTCTTCGCTGCGGGTGATGGGCACCAGCACCGCAGCCTCGGGAAAACGTCGGTCGGTCTCCAGCGTACGCGGCGTGTAGTGGCTTACCCGATGAAGTAGCTCGTCCAGCATGAGGCATCTCGATCTGTTGGCTACCGTGCATCATGCACCAATCCAATCTTCGGCCCAACCCCCGCCCCCGGGCATGTCGCTTAACGACAACTTGCCGACAACGGGGCTGGCGCGCCAAGATAGCCCCAGCCTTTTCGGATACCCCACATGAAATTTTGCAGCCAGTGCGGCAACCCGGTGACCCAGCGCATTCCCGAAGGCGATTCGCGCCTGCGCTATGTCTGCGACCACTGCCAGACCATCCATTACCAGAACCCCAATATCGTCGCCGGCTGCCTTGCCACCTGGGAGGGCAAGGTGCTGCTGTGCCGTCGCGCCATCGAGCCGCGCCTGGGCTACTGGACCCTGCCCGCAGGCTTCATGGAAAACGGCGAGACCATCGAACAGGCGGCCATTCGCGAAACCTACGAGGAGGCCTGCGCCCGGGTGCGCGGCCTGAGCATCTACACCCTGATCGACGTGCCGCACATCAGCCAGGTGCATGTGTTCTTTCGCGCGGAGCTCGCCGACCTGGACTTTGCCGCCGGCCCCGAGAGCCTGGAAGTGCAGTTGTTCGACGAAGCCGATATCCCTTGGTCCGAGCTGGCTTTCCGCACCGTCGGCCGTACCTTAGAATGCTTCTTCGCTGACCGGCGGGCCGCAGCCTTTGAAGTGCGCTCCGAATCCATTCCGCCGCTCTCTCAGCCTGCCATCAGTTAAACAATAAAACGTGCACGGGATCTGTGTGCGCCTGGGGATATCGTGTCAATGCGCTGGTTGCTTGCCCTGCTGTGCTGTTCCGTCGTTGCTGTGTGCCAGGCCTCCACCGTGGAAACCCTGGACGGCAAGGTCATCGAAAAGGTCCTGGTGCTCAAGTCCGCCCATCAACTGCAACTGATCAACGGTGGCAAGCCACTGAAGACCTACCGCATATCCCTGGGCAAGAAACCCAAGGGTCCCAAGCTCATGGAGGGCGACAAGCGCACCCCTGAAGGCCTCTACTGGCTCGACTGGCGCAAGACCAGCGACCGCTACAACCTGGCCATGCACATCTCCTATCCGAACATCACCGATGCCGCCCGCTCGCGGCGCGAAGGGGTGGACCCGGGCGGCATGATCATGATCCACGGCACCCCGGACACCGAAGAATTCCCGGAGCAGTATTTCCACACCCTGGACTGGACAGACGGGTGCATCGCCATGCGCAACGTCGACATGCGCGAGGTCTGGGGCCTGGTCAAGGACGGCACCATGATCGAGATCCGCCCTTAATTTCCCTTCCGCAAAAAATATTTTTACCCCCGCCAGCTCTTCCACTGCGCCCATACCACTTGGCGACCCGCAAGGGGTCGCCACTCGACGCCATGGCGATGGCAGTCAGACCTGCCTAATACCACTTTAATCATTTACCCTTCAAAGCACCCCGTAAACGCTGGATTTACGCCACCTTCAGCAGACCAGTGGCGTTGACATGGTATCTAAGTGGTATTAGTTTTTCGGCACTACCGGGCGACAACAACTTAATAACCGCATCGGAAAACCTACAGATGAATCACCTCCTGGCCCTGCGCCCCGACGACTCTCAACCCACTCCGCTGTACCTGCAACTGGCTCGCAACCTGGAAGCGGCAATCCATGCCGGCCAGTGGAAAGCCGAGCAGGCACTGCCGTCGGAACGCAACCTCAGCGAATTGCTGGGGATCTCCCGGGTCACCGCGCGCAAGGCCTTGGAAGTGCTCTTCGAACAGGGCTTGATCCGCCGCAGCCAGGGCTCGGGGACCTTCATCACCCCGCGCCTGGAGCAACCGCTGTCGCGGCTCTCCGGCTTCAGCGAAATGCTCCGCCTGAAGGGTTTCGTGCCCGGCTCCCAATGGCTGGAACGCACCCTCACCCCGCCCACCCATGAAGAACTGATCCGCCTCGGCCTGTCGCCCAACGACAAGGTGGCGCGGCTCAAGCGCCTGCGCAAAGCCGATGACACCGTGATGGCCATCGAGATGAGCACCCTGCCGGCCAGCATCATCGCCCAGCCGGAAGCGGTCGGGGATTCGCTCTATGAATACCTCGATGGCATCGGCAAGCCCGTGGTGCGGGCGCTGCAGCACATCCAGGCGATCAATGCCTCGGACGAATTCGCCGCCCTGGTGGGCATCGCCCCCGGCACCGCAATGTTGCTGATGACCCGGGTCGGCTACCTGGAAGACAACACGCCGATCGAGGTCACCGACACCTACTGCCGCAACGACTACTACGACTTCGTCGCTGAACTGCGACGCTGAACCCGCTTCCGGAGCCAGAGAAACGCCATGTCCGAAGACAATATCCTCACGCCCCAAGGCTGGGTCCGCGGCCGTCTGCTGCATCAGGACGGCAAGGTGATCGCCATCGAAGGCAGCCCCTGCAATCCGGCGGACAACGACCTGCCCTACCTGCTGCCCGGCTTTATCGACCTGCATGTGCACGGCGGCGGCGGCAAGGACATCATGCAAGGCCGCGATGCCTTCCAGACCATCACCCGCACCCATGTGCGCTTCGGCACCACCTCGTTGCTGGCCACCACCATGACGGCCCCCAGCGAGGAAATCCGCCAGGTCCTGGAGCAACTGGGCAGCTATGCCGAACAGCGCCCCCAGGGCTGCGCCCGAGTGCTCGGCGTGCACCTGGAAGGCCCCTACATCAACCCCGGCAAACTTGGCGCCCAGCCCAACTTCGCCCACACCGCACTGCTGGCGGAAGTGGAGCAGTACCTGGCGCTGGCGCCGATCCGCGTGATCACCATCGCCCCGGAAGTCGCCGGCCACGACGGCCTGATCCGCGAACTCAGCGCCCGCGGCGTGCGCATGCAGATCGGCCACACCCTGGGCAGCTACGAGGAAGGCGTGGCGGCCCTCGCCGCTGGCGCCACCAGTTTCACCCACCTGTACAACGCCATGAGCCCGCTGCATCACCGCGAGCCGGGGATCGTCGGCGCGGCCCTGGCCCACGCCCAGTACGCCGAGCTGATCCCGGACCTGCTGCACGTGCATCCCGGCGCCATGCGCGTGGCCCTGCGCTCGATCCCATGCCTGTACTGCGTTACCGACTCCACCGCAGCTGCCGGCATGCCCGACGGTGAATACAAGCTGGGCAGCCACACCGTGACCAAGTGCCTGGGTGGTGTGCGCCTGGCCGACGGCACGCTGGCCGGCAGCACCCTGACCATGGACCAGGCCCTGCGCAATCTGGTGAAGATCGGCCTGCCCCTGGCCGAAGCCTCGCAGCGCCTGTCGCAATTTCCCGCCGACTACCTCGGCATCCCTGAACGCGGCCGCCTGCAGCCTGGCAGCTGGGCCGACAGCGTGCGCCTTGACCGTGCACTCACACTGACCGCCGTCATGGTCGAAGGAGAAGACATTGACTTCAAAAATGCTTGAAGAGGCGCTGTCCTCGCACCTGGCCGCGAGCAACCAGTTGCAGCACCTGGACCCGGCGCTGCTCGAGGTCGCCGGCCGCCTGCGCCGCCAGCCGCCACAAGTGGCAATGACCGTGGCCCGGGGCAGCTCCGACCACGCCGCCAGCTACTTCGCCTACCTGACCATGCAGCAAGTGGGTATTCCCGTGGCCTCGCTGCCGATGTCGGTGGTGACCATGCAGCAGGCGCCCCTGCGGGTCAGCGGCCAGGCGGTGTTCGCCTTTTCGCAATCGGGGCAAAGCCCGGACCTGGTAAACAGCGTGCGCCTGCTGCGCAAGCGCGGGGCCCTCAGCGTGGCCATGGTTAACGCGGAAAACAGCCCGCTGGAAGCGGCCAGCGAATTCTTCCTGCCGTTGCACGCCGGCGCCGAGCAGAGCGTGGCCGCCACCAAGAGCTTTATTGCCACCCTCAGTGCCAGCGCGCGACTGATCGGCCACTGGAATGATGACGGACGCTTGCTCGAAGCCGGCCTGGCCCTGCCCGAAGGCCTGCGCCAGGCCGCGACCCAGGATTGGAGCCTGGCCGTCAATGCGCTGCGCGATTGCCAGCGCCTGATGGTAATCGGCCGCGGGGCGGGATTCGCCATTGCCCAGGAAGCCGCGCTCAAGCTCAAGGAAACCTCAGCTATCCAGGCCGAAGCCTTCAGCAGTGCCGAAGTCCGCCACGGCCCCATGGCGCTGATCGACCACGACTATCCGCTGCTGGTGTTCGCCCCCCGCGGCGCCGAGCAGGGCGGCCTGCTGAGCCTGGCCGCCGACATGCGCCAGCGCGGCGCCAAGGTGCTGCTGGCCGCTCCGGACGACATCGGTGAGCGGGACCTGACCCTGAGTCGTGCCGAACACCCGGCACTCGACCCGATCCTGGCGATCCAGAGTTTCTACGTCATGGCCGCCGGCCTCGCCCAAGCCCGCAGCATGGACCCCGACCAACCGCGCCACCTGAGCAAAGTGACCCGCACTCACTAAGCCCCATCGCCAACGAGTACTGCGCCATGCACAACAACAATAACGAACTGACGCTCGGTGCCCCGTTAAGCGGGCCAGTGCTAGCACTACGCAGCGTGCCCGACCCGGTGTTCGCCAGCGGTGCCATGGGCGACGGCATCGCCATCGATCCCCTCAACGACACCCTGCATGCGCCCTGCGCCGGCCAGGTGATCCAGGTCGCACGTACCGGGCACGCAATCACCCTGCGCGCCGCCAATGGGGCCGAACTGCTGCTGCACCTGGGCCTGGACACTGTCGAACTGCAGGGCGAGGGGTTTGCCCTGCTGGTGAAGGAAGGCCAGCAGGTGCGTGCCGGCCAGCCCTTGCTGCGGGTTGATCTGGACCACGTGGCACAGCATTGCCGAAGCCTGATCAGCCTGCTGATCCTGACCAATGGCGAGGGTTTCGACCTGCGCCCGCTGACCCTGTCGACAGTCCAGGTGGGCGAGCCATTACTGCACATCAGCCGGCGCGCCAACGCTGGCCCGCAGCCGCTGGCGCAAGAGCAATCCGGGCAGCAGGCCAGCGCCCGGATCAAGGTCGCCCATCGCGGCGGCCTGCATGCCCGCCCCGCCGCCCTGGTGCGCCAGACCGCCCTGAGCTTCAACAGCCATTCGCAGTTGATCTTCAAGGACAAGAGCGCCCCCTGCACCAGCCTGATCGCCCTGATGAGCCTGGGCATCGGTGAACAGGAAGAAGTGCTGGTCAGTTGCCAGGGCGACGATTGCCAGGATGCCCTGCAGGCGGTGCTGCAGACCCTCGGCACCGCGATGGCCGCAGATGCCCATGGCGAAACCCCGGTACCGGCCCCGGCCGCCCAAGGCCCCGTGGAAGACGGCGTGCTGCCGGGCGTCTGCGCCGCGCCGGGCCTGGTGTGCGGACCCCTGGTGCGGCTTAACGCCATGGTCTTGGCGGAGGATCATGGCCAGCATGCACCCGAGCCTCAACGGCAAGCATTGAGCACCGCACTGAACCAGGTGCGCGGGGAAATCCGCCACACCCTGGAGCAGGCCCGGCAACGCCGCGACCAGCAGGAACAGGACATCTTCAGCGCCCACCTGGCGCTGCTCGAAGACCCGACCCTGCTGGACGCCGCCGAAGCCTCCATTGCCCAGGGCCGCGCCGCCACCCATGCCTGGAGCGCGGCGATTACCGAGCAATGCCAGATCCTGCAGCAACTGGGCAGTACGCTGCTGGCTGAACGCGCCAACGACCTGCGGGACCTGCAGCAGCGCGTTCTGCGCGCCCTGCTGGGGGAAGCCTGGCACTACGACCTGCCAGCCGGGGCGATCGTTGCCGCCGAGGAGTTGACCCCTTCCGACCTTCTGCAACTCAGCGCCCAGGGCGTGGCCGGGCTGTGCATGGCCGCCGGCGGTGCCACTTCCCACGTGGCGATCCTCGCCCGGGGCAAGGGCCTGCCTTGCCTGGTGGCCCTGGGCCCGCAAGTGCTGCGCATCGACAGTGGCCGCCAGGTGGTGCTGGATGCCAACGGCGGGCGCCTGGAACTGGAGCCCGACCCGCAGCGCATCGCACAGGTGCAACAGGCCGGTGAAACCCAGCGCCAGCGCCATGCGCTGCAACAGCAAAAAGCCCATGAGCCCGCCCTGACCCAGGACGGCCAGCAGATCGAGGTGGCGGCCAATGTGGCGTCCAGCGAGGAAGCCCGGGACGCCCACCAGGGTGGCGCCGACGGCGTCGGCCTGCTGCGCACCGAGTTTCTCTTCGTTGACCGCCAGACCGCCCCCGATCAAGAAGAACAGCGCCAGGCCTATCAGGCAGTGCTCAACGCCATGGGCGACAAGCCGGTGATCATTCGCACCATCGACGTCGGCGGCGACAAACAGCTGGATTACCTGCCCCTGTCGGTGGAAGCCAACCCGGTACTTGGGCTGCGCGGCATCCGCCTGGCCCAGGCGCGCCCCGAACTGCTGGACCAACAACTGCGGGCGCTGCTCCAGGTCAGCCCCGTGCAACGCTGCCGGGTGATGCTGCCGATGGTCACCGAAGTCGCCGAGCTGCTGCACATTCGCCAGCGCCTGGACCTGTTCGCTGCCGAACTGGGCCTGAGCCAGCGCCCGGAACTGGGGGTCATGATCGAAGTCCCCGCCGCCGCCCTGATGGCCGAGCAACTGGCCGAACACGCCGACTTCCTGTCCATCGGCACCAACGACCTGTCCCAGTACACCCTGGCCATGGACCGTGACCACGCCGGGCTGGCGGCACGGGTCGACGCCCTGCACCCCGCCCTGCTGCGGCTGATCGCCCAGACCTGCGCCGGCGCCCAGCGCCATGGTCGCTGGGTCGGGGTCTGTGGCGCCCTGGCCTCCGATCCCCTGGCCACACCCGTACTCATCGGCCTGGGCGTCAGCGAGCTGTCGGTCAGCCCGCCACAGGTGGGCGAGATCAAGGACCGGGTGCGCCAGCTGGACGCCAGCCAGTGCCGCCAGCTCAGCCAGCCGCTGCTCAACCTGCCCGGTGCCGCCGCAGTCCGTCAGGCCTGCGAACGGCTTTGGCCTCTGCACTCATAACAAGAATTCCAGGAGAGACGCCATGTACCAGTATTTCATCGAGGGCCTGCAACGCCTCGGCCGGGCGCTGATGCTGCCCATCGCCATCTTGCCCATCGCCGGTCTGCTGCTGCGCCTGGGCGACACCGACCTGCTGAACATCGCGATCATCCACGATGCCGGGCAGTCGATCTTCGGCAACCTGGCGCTGATCTTCGCCATCGGTATCGCCGTCGGCTTTGCCAAGGACAACAATGGCACCGCCGGGCTGGCCGGGGCCATTGGCTACCTGGTGATGATCTCGACCCTCAAGGTGCTGGACGCCAGCATCAACATGGGCATGCTCGCCGGGATCATCAGCGGGCTGATGGCCGGCGCGCTGTACAACCGCTTCAAGGACATCAAGCTGCCGGAGTACCTGGCGTTCTTCGGCGGCCGGCGCTTCGTGCCCATCGCCACCGGTTTCACCGCCGTGGGCCTGGGGGTGGTGTTCGGCCTGATCTGGCCGCCGATCCAGCACGGCATCAACAGCTTCGGCCAGTTGCTGCTGGAGAGCGGCAGCTTCGGCGCCTTCGTCTTCGGCGTGTTCAACCGGCTGCTGATCGTCACCGGCCTGCACCACATCCTCAACAACATGGCCTGGTTCATCTTCGGCAGCTTCACCGACCCGAGCACCGGCGCCGTGGTCACCGGCGACCTGACCCGCTACTTTGCCGGCGACCCCAAGGGCGGCCAGTTCATGACCGGGATGTTCCCGATGATGCTGTTCGGCCTGCCCGCCGCCTGCCTGGCGATGTACCGCAACACACCGCCGGAACGGCGCAAGGTAATGGGCGGGATCTTCCTGTCCATGGCCCTGACATCCTTCCTGACCGGGGTCACCGAGCCGATCGAATTCGCCTTCATGTTCCTTGCCCCCCTGCTGTACCTGGTGCATGCCCTGCTCACCGGGCTGGCCATGGCCCTGACCAACCTGCTGAACATCCACCTGGGCTTTACCTTTTCCGGCGGCGCCATCGACATGGCCCTGGGCTGGGGCCGCTCCACCAACGGCTGGAAGGTGTTTCCGGTGGGCCTGCTGTACGCGGTGGTGTACTACCTGGTGTTCGATTTCTGCATCCGTCGCTTCAACCTCAAGACCCCGGGCCGTGAAGACAGCCCCTCCAGTGAGAAGACTGAACTGAGCGTCGACCAGCGCGCCGCGGCCTACATCAAGGCCCTGGGTGGCGCCGGCAACCTGCTTACCGTTGGTGCCTGCACCACGCGCCTGCGCCTGGAGCTGGCAGACCGCAACCTGGCTTCGGACAGCGAGCTCAAGGCCCTGGGCGCCATGGCCGTGGTGCGCCCCGGCAAGGGCGGCAGCTTGCAGGTGGTGGTGGGGCCGCTGGCAGACAGCATCGCCGACGAGATCCGCCTGGCGTCACCCGTTTCGGCCAGGGCTGCGGTGGCACAGGCGCCTGTTGAAGAACCCCCGCAGGTCGACATTTCCATCCACGAAGCCCAGCAGTGGCTCAACGCCCTGGGCGGTCGGGACAACCTGCTGCAGATGGACTGTGTGGCGCTGACCCGGTTGCGAGTGCGAGTGAACAATAGCCGCAGCCTGTCGGAGCCGGCGCTCAAGGGGCTGGGCTGCCAGGGCATGCGGCGCATGGAGGGGGACGTCTGGCACGTGCTGATTGGCGAAAAGGCCGGGGGCTTGCAGGTGGCGCTGGCGGGCTTGCTGCACCGAGAGGTCGGCGCAGGTGCTTGAAGGCACTTTCGCCGGCCAGCCGGCTCCTACAAGGCTCCTGTAAGAGCCGGCTGGCCGGCGAAGGCCCACAAAAAAGCCCGCTGACCGTTGCCGGTTCAGCGGGCTTTGTGTCTGTGGATAACCTCAGAACGCTTCGAGGCGCCAGACTTCATAAGCCGGCGTTTCGTAGGGATGGCTCTGCTTGAGGGCCAGTACCACGTCGCGAATCAGTTCGTCGGCCACCACCAACTCGACCTTCCACTCCTCCACTCGCTCCACCTGGCCGGTCTGCCCGAGAAACGGCTGGCTGCCGTCCAACGGGCGAAACTGGCCCTGGCCGAGCACCTGCCAGGCGCACTGGTCATAGGCGCCGATGCGTCCGCCGCCCGCGACGAACACAGCGCTCTTGACCGACTCCACATGGCTGGGGGGCACGAAGAAGCTGAGCTTGTACATCAGCCTCAGTTCACCCAGACCCGAGCGTTACGGAACATGCGCATCCACGCCCCATCTTCGTTCCACTCATCCGGGCGCCAGGAGTTCTGCACGGCTCGGAACACCCGCTCAGGGTGCGGCATCATGATGGTGACGCGGCCGTCACGGCTGGTGAGGCCGGTGATCCCGCGCGGCGAACCGTTGGGGTTGGCCGGGTAGCGCTCGGTGACCTTGCCGTGGTTGTCGACGAAACGCAGGGCCACGCAACCGGACAGGTCGGCTTCCAGCAATGCCTCTTCGCTTTCGAACTCCGCATGGCCTTCACCGTGGGCGATGGCGATCGGCATCCGCGAACCGGCCATGCCCTGCAGGAAGATCGAGTTCGACTCCTGCACCTGGACCATGGCCACCCGGGCTTCGAACTGCTCGGAGCGGTTGCGCACGAAGTGCGGCCAGAACTCGCTGCCCGGGATCAGCTCGTGCAGGTTGGACATCATCTGGCAACCGTTGCACACACCCAGGGTGAAGCTGTCGGTACGTTCGAAGAAGCCCTGGAAGGCGTCGCGGGCGCGGCTGTTGAACAGCGCCGACTTGGCCCAGCCTTCACCGGCGCCCAGTACGTCGCCGTAGGAGAAGCCGCCGCAGGCAACCATGCCCTTGAAGTCGTTGAGGTCGACGCGACCGGCGAGGATATCGCTCATGTGCACGTCGATGGCGTTGAAGCCGGCGCGGTCAAAGGCCGCTGCCATTTCCACCTGGCCGTTGACGCCCTGCTCACGCAGTACCGCCACCTGTGGACGCACGCCTTTCTTGATGTAAGGCGCGGCGATGTCCTGGTTGACGTCGAAGCCCAGCTTGACGCTCAGGCCCGGGTTGTCTTCTTCCAGTACCACGTCGAATTCCTGCTCGGCGCAGTCGGCGTTGTCCCGCAGGCGCTGGATCTGGTAGCTGGTCTCAGCCCACTGACGCTGCAGCAGGCGGCGCTGGCCGGTGAACACGCTTTCGCCGTTGTAGGAGATGCTCACTTCACCGTTGTTGATCGGCTGGCCGATCACGGCCACGCAATCGCCCAGGCCGGCGGCGCTGAACTGGGCCAGCACGTCCGGAGTAGCGTCCTGGCGCACCTGGATCACCGCACCCAGCTCTTCGTTGAACAGGATGGCGGCGATTTCGGCGGTGTTTTCCGCCACGGCGTCGAGGCTCAGGTTCAGGCCGCAATGGCCGGCGAAGGCCATTTCCACGGCGCTGACCAGCAGGCCGCCATCGGAACGGTCGTGGTAGGCCAGCAGGTGACCGTCGGCGTTGAGGCCCTGGATCACCGCGAAGAAGGCCTTGAGGTCTTCCGCATCATCCACGTCCGGTGCCTGGCTGCCGAGCTTGCCGTGGGTCTGGGCGAGGATCGAGGCGCCCATGCGGTTCTGCCCGCGACCGAGGTCGATCAGGATCAGGTCGGTGGTGCCCTTGTCCATGCGCAGTTGCGGGGTCAGGGTCTGGCGAATGTCCGCTACGGGTGCGAAGCCAGTGACGATCAGCGACAGCGGCGAGGTGACGCTCTTGTCCACGCCCTCTTCGTTCCAGCGGGTGGCCATGGACATGGAGTCCTTGCCCACCGGGATGGTGATGCCCAGCTCTGGGCACAGCTCCATGCCCACTGCCTTGACGGTGTCGTACAGGCGCGCGTCTTCGCCCGGGTGGCCGGCTGCGGACATCCAGTTGGCGGAGAGCTTGATGTCGCTGATCTTGTTGATGCGCGAGGCCGCGATGTTGGTCAGGGTCTCGCCGATCGCCATGCGGCCGGACGCCGGGGCATCCAGCAGGGCCAGCGGCGTGCGCTCGCCCATGGCCATGGCCTCACCGGTGTAGACGTCGAAGCTGGTGGCGGTCACGGCCACGTCGGCCACCGGCACCTGCCATGGGCCGACCATCTGGTCGCGGGCCACGAGGCCGGTGATGGTGCGGTCGCCGATGGTGATCAGGAAGCTCTTGCTGGCCACGGCCGGGTGGTGCAGGACGCGCTCGATGCTCTCGGCGATATCCAGGGTGCTTGGATCGAAATCGTCACCCAACTCGTTTTCCCGTACGGCCGAACGGTGCATGCGCGGGGCCTTGCCCAGCAGCACTTCCAGCGGCATGTCCACCGGGCTGTTGCCGAAGTGGCTGTCGGTCACGGTCAACTGTGGTTCGGCAGTGGCTTCGCCGACCACCGCGAACGGGCAGCGCTCACGCTCGCAGATGGCCTTGAAACGTTCGAAATCCGCAGCGCCTACCGCCAGGACATAACGCTCCTGGGATTCGTTGGACCAGATTTCGTGCGGGGCCATGCCCGGCTCGTCGTTGGGGATGTTGCGCAGTTCGAAGCGACCGCCACGGCCGCCATCGTTGACCAGTTCCGGGAAGGCGTTGGACAGGCCACCGGCGCCCACGTCGTGGATGAAGCTGATGGGGTTGTTATCCCCCAGTTGCCAGCAACGGTCGATGACTTCCTGGCAACGGCGTTCCATCTCAGGGTTTTCACGCTGTACCGAAGCGAAATCCAGGTCCGCCGAGCTGGTGCCGGTGGCCATGGAGGAAGCGGCGCCGCCGCCCAGGCCGATGAGCATCGCCGGGCCGCCGAGCACGATCAGCTTGGAGCCGACGGTGATCTCGCCTTTCTGCACGTGCTCGTCACGGATGTTGCCCATGCCGCCTGCCAGCATGATCGGCTTGTGGTAACCGCGAACTTCATCGCCACGAGGCGTGGTAATGGATTGCTCGAAGGTGCGGAAATAACCGGTCAGGGCCGGACGGCCGAATTCGTTGTTGAACGCCGCGCCGCCCAGTGGGCCTTCGATCATGATGTCGAGGGCGGTGACGATGCGCTCTGGCTTGCCGTACGGCACTTCCCACGGCTGTTCGAAGCCCGGGATCTGCAGGTTGGACACGGTGAAACCGGTGAGGCCGGCCTTGGGCTTGGCGCCGCGCCCGGTGGCGCCTTCGTCGCGGATTTCGCCGCCGGAACCGGTGGAGGCCCCCGGGAACGGCGCGATGGCGGTCGGGTGGTTGTGGGTCTCGACCTTCATCAGGATGTGCACCGGCTCCTGCACCGCACCGTACTGGCGGGTCTCAGGGTTCGGATAGAAACGCCCGGCAACCGAACCGACGATGACCGCAGCGTTGTCCTTATAGGCGGAGAGCACACCTTCGTTGTGCATCTGATAGGTGTTCTTGATCATGCCGAACAGGCTTTTTTCCTGGCTCTGGCCGTCGATATCCCAACTGGCGTTGAAGATCTTGTGGCGGCAGTGCTCGGAGTTGGCCTGGGCGAACATCATCAGTTCGATGTCGTGGGGATTACGCTTGAGGCCCTGGAAGGCGTTCATCAGGTAATCGATTTCGTCTTCGGCCAGGGCCAGGCCCAGCTCGCTATTGGCCTGCTCCAGCGCAGCCCGGCCACCGCCGAGGATGTCGATGGCGGTCAGCGGCTTGGGTTCGGCGTGGCTGAACAGGCCGGCGGCCTGTTCCAGGTTGGCCACCACGATCTGGGTCATGCGGTCGTGCAGGGCGTCGGCAATCAGTTGGGCCTCGGCCTCGCTGAACTCACCAGCCACATAGAAGGCGATGCCGCGCTCCAGGCGCTGGATCTTCGCCAAGCCACAGTTGCGGGCGATGTCGCTGGCCTTGCTCGACCACGGCGAAATGGTGCCGAAACGTGGCAGGACCAGGAACAGACGGCCGGTCGGCTCTTGTACCGGAACGCTGGGGCCGTACTTCAGAAGGCGCGCAAGCACCTGCTGTTCGTCGCCGGTCAGGACGCCGGTGACTTCGGCGAAGTGAGCGAATTCAGCATACAAGCCACTGACAGCCGGTACTTTCTGGCTCAGTTGCTCAAGGAGTTTGCTGTGGCGAAAGGCAGAAAGGGCAGGAGCGCCGCGCAGGATCAACATCTTCGGGACAGCCTCGGGAAGGGGGTGTGCTTTGAGGCCGTGCATTCTAACGTAAACCGCTGGCATCGGCACTCGAAACGCAACCCCCGGGCGCCTCCGGACGTCGGCCCGGGGCCAGCCCCCTATAACAAAGCCTCATCAGGGTCATTGCCGGTGGTTATTTTAAACGTCACATTCAGCGCCCAGGCCCCATTCCTGAGGCCTTCAGCCCGGCTCGACCATCGCTAGCAGACAAGCCCTTCGCTGTCGAGATATGGCGGCCGTTATCCTTTGCGTATACTGCGCCAATGTTTTCCCCTATGGCTTTACGTCCGCGCTGCGCCAAGTGGCTCATCGTTACCGGACTCTTCCTGATGCTCGGCGCCTGTGTTGAGAAACCCAGCACGCTCGAGCGCGTAAAGGAGGATGGTGTGCTGCGGGTGGTCACCCGTAACAGCCCTGCCACCTACTTTCAGGATCGCAACGGTGAAACCGGCTTCGAATACGAGCTGGTGAAACGCTTTGCCGACGATCTGGGGGTGGAGCTCAAGATCGAGACCGCCGACAACCTCGACGACCTATTCGACCAGCTGGGCCAGCCCAAGGGCCCGGTACTGGCCGCCGCCGGCCTGGTGAGCAGCGAGCAGCGCAAGCAGCAGGTGCGGTTCTCCCACCCCTATCTGGAAGTCACGCCCCAGGTCATCTATCGCAATGGCCGTTCCCGCCCCACCACCGCGCAAGACCTGGTGGGCAAGCACATCATGGTGCTCAAGGGCAGCACCCACGCCGAACAACTGGCGGAACTCAAGCTCAAGTACCCCGGCATCGAATACGAAGAGTCGGACGCCGTGGAAGTGGTGGACCTGCTGCGCATGGTGGACGAAGGGCAGATCGACCTGACCCTGGTGGACTCCAACGAACTGGCGATGAACCAGGTCTACTTCCCCAATGTGCGAGTGGCCTTTGACCTGGGCGACGCCCGCAGCCAGAGCTGGGCCGTGGCCGCAGGCGACGACAACAGCCTGCTCAACGAGATCAACAGTTTCCTCGACAAGGTCGAGAAGAACGGCACCCTGCAACGCCTGAAGGACCGCTACTACGGCCATGTGGACGTGCTCGGCTATGTCGGCGCCTACACCTTTGCCCAGCACCTGCAGCAACGCCTGCCCAAGTACGAGAAGCACTTCAAGGCGTCGGCCAAGCAGGAAAAGCTCGACTGGCGCCTGCTGGCGGCGGTGGGCTATCAGGAATCGATGTGGCAGGCCGAGGTCACCTCCAAGACCGGGGTGCGCGGGCTGATGATGCTGACCCAGAACACGGCCCAGGCCATGGGCGTTTCCAACCGCCTGGACCCCAAGCAGAGCATCAGCGGCGGGGCCAAGTACCTGGCCTATATCAAGGAACAGCTGGACGACAAGATCGAGGAACCGGACCGCACCTGGTTCGCCCTGGCCGCCTATAACGTCGGCACCGGCCACCTGGACGATGCGCGCAAGCTGGCCGAGAAAGAGGGCCTGAACCCGAACAAGTGGCTGGATGTGAAGAAGATGCTGCCGCGCCTGTCGCAGAAGCAGTGGTACAGCAAGACCCGCTACGGCTATGCCCGGGGCGGCGAGCCCGTGCATTTCGTCGCCAACATCCGTCGCTACTACGACATTCTCACCTGGGTGACCCAGCCGCAGCTGGAAGGCGACCAGGTTGCCGAAGGCAACCTGCACGTACCCGGGGTCAACAAGACCAAGCCGCCGGAAGAGAATCCGCCGCTTTAAAAGCATTCGCCGGCCAGCCGGCTCCTACGCAGGTTGTGCAGGAGCCGGCTGGCCGGCGAAGGCGATTCAGGCCTTGGCCGCAGCCGCCAGGATCAAGGCCTTCATCTCAGCCACCGCACCTTTGAAACCGACAAACAGAGCGTGTGCCACCAGGGCATGGCCGATGTTCAGCTCGTTGATGCCCTTGATCGCCGCCACCGCCTCGACGTTGTGGTAATGCAAGCCATGGCCGGCGTTGACGATCAGCCCCTGGGCCAGGCCAACAGCAACGCCGTCGACGATACGCTGCAGCTCCTCGGCCACTTCACTGGGCGTCTGGGCATCGGCATAACGCCCGGTGTGCAACTCGATGGCCGGCGCGCCGACCCGCTTGGAGGCCTCGATCTGGCGATCGTCGGCGTCGATGAAAAGGGACACTTCGGAACCGATTTTCGACAGCCGCTCTACCGCCGCCTTGATCCGCGCCTCCTGCCCCGCCACATCCAGGCCGCCTTCGGTGGTGAGCTCCTGGCGGGTTTCCGGCACCAGGCAGATGTGTGCCGGACGGATACGCTCGGCAAAAGCCATCATCTCTTCGGTGACGCCCATTTCGAAGTTCATGCGGGTCTGCAGCACATCCTTGAGCAGCAGCACGTCGCGCTCCTGGATATGCCGGCGATCTTCGCGCAGGTGCACGGTGATGCCGTCGGCGCCCGCCTCTTCCGCGTCCAGCGCTGCCTTGACCGGGTCCGGGTAACGGGTGCCCCGTGCCTGGCGCAGGGTGGCAACGTGGTCGATGTTCACGCCAAGAAGAATGCGATTGCTGGTGGTCACGGAAGCGCTCCTGAATAAATGAAGATTCGGCGCACAGCATACGGGGAGACTAAGGCTTGCGAAACAACTCGCGACTGACCAGGGGCCGGCCGCCCAGGTGCACCGCCAGGGCCTGGCGCATCAGGCGCTTGGCCGCCGACAGCGCGCCGGGAGCGCTCCAGTCGGCATCGGCCATGGCCAGCAACTCGGTGCCGTTGAACAACCCCGGCTGCAGCAGGAACACCTGCTCCAGCCCGGCATCCACCTGTAAGCGGTACAGGCCGTCGGCAGCAATGGGCGCGCCATGGATGTCGCTGTCCAGGGCAAAGCCGTAGCCCAGGTCATCCAGCAGGCGCCACTCGAAGGCCCGCAGCAGAGGCTCCAGGGGACGGCCTTCGGCCAGGGCCAGCAGCGTGGCAGCGTAGTGGTCGAATACCGCGGGATGGGGATCTTCCGCCGGCAGCAGGCGAATCAACAGCTCGTTCAGATAGAGGCCGCTGAACAACGCCTCGCCATTGAGCCAGGCGGCAATGCCGGCACTTTCCATGCGCCCGACGTTCTTCAGTTCGCCACGGCCGCGAAACTCGACCTCCAGGGGCACGAAGGGCCGCGCCAGGGTCCCGGCCTTGCCCCGGGCATTGCGCAGCACCGCTCGCAGGCGACCTTGGGGGGTAAGAAAATCCACCAGGGCACTGCTTTCGCGGTAGGCGCGGCTGTGCAGGACGTAGGCGAGTTGGCCGACTGGGGCGTTGCTGGACATGGTTGCGGGGGATCTCAGGGGAAGAGAGGGAACCGGGTCCGGAGAAGGGGTTGCAGCTGCTCGCCGGCAAGCCGGCTCCTACAGGAAGGTGCAGGAGCCGGCTTGCCGGCGAAGCGCATCAGAGGTCGCCGTAGCCCAGCGAGCGCAGGGCGCGTTCGTCGTCGGACCAGCCGCCCTTGACCTTGACCCAGAGGTTGAGCATGACCTTGGAATCGAACAGCAGCTCCATGTCCTTGCGCGCCTCCATGCCGATGCGCTTGATCCGCTCACCCTTGTCGCCAATGATGATTTTCTTCTGGCCGTCGCGCTCGACGAGGATCAAGGCATGGATATGCAGGGTCTTGCCCTGCTGCTTGAACTCTTCGATTTCCACGGTGATCTGGTAGGGCAGCTCGGCACCGAGCTGGCGCATGATCTTTTCCCGTACCAGTTCAGCGGCGAGGAAGCGGCTGCTGCGGTCGGTGATCTGGTCTTCCGGGAAGAAGTGGTCGTTCTCCGGCAGGTGCTTGGCGATCAGGCCTTCCAGGGCTTCGAGGTTGTGCCCCTGCTGGGCGGAGACCGGCACGATCTCGGCGTTCGGCAGTTGCTCCTGCAGCCAGGTCAGGTGCGGCATCAGCTCGGCCTTGTCCTCGATGCGATCGGTCTTGTTGATCGCCAGGATTACCGGGCCCTGCACGTACTGCACACGCTCCAGCACCAGTTGGTCTTCGTCGGTCCACTTGGTGCGATCGACCACGAAGATCACCACGTCGACGTCTTTCAACGCCGCCGAAGCGGTCTTGTTCATGTAGCGGTTCAGCGCCTTCTCGTTGCTCTTGTGCATACCGGGGGTATCGACGTAGACCGCCTGGATGGCGCCTTCGGTCTTGATCCCGAGCATGTTGTGACGAGTGGTCTGGGGCTTGCGCGAGGTGATCGCCAGCTTCTGGCCGAGGATGTGGTTGAGCAGCGTCGACTTGCCCACGTTGGGGCGGCCGACGATGGCGACATAGCCACAGCGTGTTGCAGTTGAATCAGTCATGGCCATTCTCCACGCCCAGGGCAATCAGTGCTGCGGCGGCCGCTACCTGTTCGGCAATACGGCGGCTCACACCCTGACCTCGGCTTTTTTCATTCAATAAGGTGACTTCACATTCAACGAAGAATGTCCGGCAATGCGGTTCGCCCTGGATATCCACCACTTCGTAACGTGGCAATTCGCAGGCGCGGGACTGGAGGAACTCCTGCAGCCGGGTCTTGGGGTCCTTGTTGGTGTCCACCAGGGTCAGGCTCTCGAACTCCGAGGCCAGCCAGGACAGCACGCGGTCACGGGCAGTCTCCATGCCGGCGTCCAGGTAGATCGCACCAATCAGGGCCTCCAGGGCATCGGCAAGGATCGACTCACGACGGAAACCGCCGCTCTTCAATTCGCCGGAGCCCAGGCGCAGGTACTCGCCCAGGTCGAAACCACGGGCCAGCACCGCCAGTGTTTCACCTTTTACCAGACGCGCGCGCAAACGCGACAGCTGGCCTTCGCGGGCCTGGGGAAAGCGCTCGAACAGCGCCTCGCCGGCAACGAAGTTGAGAATGGCGTCACCGAGAAACTCCAGGCGTTCGTTGTTGCGCCCGGCAAAGCTGCGGTGAGTGAGGGCCAGCAGCATCAGCTCCTGGTCCTTGAAGGAATAACCGAGCTGACGCTCGAGACGGCTCAAAGAAACGCTCACGGTTTACCCACGCTGGTTTCGTTGCCGAAACTCGCCATCCCAGGGGCCGCGCACGAGGTGCGGGTGGCAATTAACGCTGTGTTCAAATTTACATCCTGAATATCGTTGACTGCATGCTTCTGGCGATAAGGCTGTTACGGGTCGCCCAAGGGCAAGGCCGTTTTATACAAGAGCCAGAAAAGCATTCGGCGCTGTGTTCAACAGCGCCGCGTGTGATTACTTGATCAGGCCAACCCGCGAGAAATTCGGCAGGTGGCTGAGTTTCGGTTCGGGCCAGCTCATCCAGACTGCGAAGGCCTTGCCGACGATATTCTTGTCGGGAACCATGCCCAGCAGGTCCTTGGGAATACTTGGATCGTCCCAGTAGCGACTGTCGTTAGAGTTGTCGCGGTTGTCGCCCATCATGAAGTAGTGCCCGGCCGGCACCACCCAGCGACCGTCCGGGGTTGCCCGGTAACGGCTCATTTCCTTGCGGATCAAGTGCTCGGCGGCGCCCAGTTTTTCCTTGTACAGCTCGGCGCTGCCCAAGGTGCCGGGTTCAGCCCCCACCAGTTGCTCCGCCACCGGCTGACCGTTGACGAACAGGTGCTTGTCGCTGGTGTAGCGCACTTCATCACCCGGCAGGCCGACCACACGCTTGATGTAGTTGACGTTCGGATCGCTTGGGTAGCGGAACACCATCACATCGCCGCGCTGCGGATCACCGACTTCGATGACCTTCTTGTCGATCACCGGCAAGCGGATCCCGTAGGAAAACTTGTTCACCAGGATGAAGTCGCCCACATCCAGGGTCGGCTTCATCGAGCCCGATGGAATCTGGAACGGCTCCACCAGGAACGAACGCAGCACCAGGACGATGAACAGCACCGGAAAGAACGACTTGCCGTATTCAACCAGCAGCGGCTCTTTGCTCAGCTTCTCGACCACCACCCCGTCCGGCTGGCTGACGCTGCCCTGATAGTTGGCAATGGCGGCACGCCGGCGCGGTGCCAGGAACACCAGGTCGAGCAACGCCAAGAGACCGCAAACGAAGACAGCGATGACCAGCAACAGCGGGAAATTTAGTGACATAGGACCTAACTATCCAACCTGAGCACGGCAAGGAAGGCTTCTTGTGGAATTTCCACGTTGCCCACTTGCTTCATGCGTTTCTTACCGGCCTTCTGCTTTTCCAACAGCTTGCGCTTACGGCTAACGTCGCCGCCGTAGCATTTGGCCAGTACGTTCTTTCTGAGCGCCTTGACGGTTGTCCGCGCCACAATCTGCCCGCCAATGGCGGCCTGGATTGCCACGTCAAACATCTGCCGAGGAATCAGTTCTTTCATCTTTTCGGTCAGCGCACGCCCTTTGTAGTGGGCGTTGTCACGGTGCACGATCAACGCCAGGGCGTCGACCTTCTCACCGTTGATCAGCACATCCAGTTTCACCAGATTAGCCGACTGGTAACGATCGAAATGGTAATCCAGCGAAGCATAGCCGCGGCTGGTGGATTTCAGGCGGTCGAAGAAGTCCAGGACCACTTCGTTCATCGGCAGATCGTAGGTCACCTGGACCTGGCTGCCGAGGAACAGCATGTCGTGCTGCACGCCGCGCTTCTCGATGCACAGGGTTATGACGTTGCCCAGGTGCTCTTGCGGCACAAGAATATTGGCCCGCACGATCGGCTCGCGCATGTCTTCGATCGCCGACAGATCCGGAAGCTTGGACGGGTTGTCGACGTAGATCGTTTCACCGTTCTTCAGTTGCAGCTCGAAGATTACCGTCGGTGCGGTGGTGATCAGGTCCAGGTCGTACTCGCGCTCCAGGCGCTCCTGGATGATCTCCATGTGCAGCATGCCGAGGAACCCGCAGCGGAAGCCGAAGCCCAGGGCGTCGGAGCTTTCCGGGGTGTACTGCAGGGAAGAGTCGTTGAGGGTGAGCTTCTGCAGGGCTTCGCGGAAATCCTCGAAGTCGTCGGAGCTGACCGGGAACAGGCCGGCGTAGACCTGGGGCTGGATGCGCTTGAAACCCGGCAGCACTTCAACGTCCGGGGTCGAGCTCAGGGTCAGGGTGTCACCCACGGGCGCGCCGTGAATGTCCTTGATGCCCGCGATGATGAAGCCCACTTCACCGGCCTTGAGGTCGGTGGTGGCGGTGTGTTTCGGGTTGAATACACCAACGCTGTCCACCAGGTGGATCTTGCCGGTGGATTTCACCAGGATCTTGTCGCCCTTCTTCACCCGGCCATGACGTACACGTACCAGGGACACGACGCCCAGGTAGTTGTCGAACCAGGAGTCGATGATCAGGGCTTGCAGCGGGTCTTCGATGTTGCCGGTCGGTGCCGGAATGGTGGTCACCAGGCGCTCGAGCACCTCGTCCACGCCCAGGCCGGTCTTGGCGCTGCAGGTCACGGCGTCGGTGGCATCGATACCGATGATCTTCTCGATCTCTTCCTTGACCCGCTCAGGATCGGCCTGTGGCAGGTCGATCTTGTTCAGCACCGGCATCACTTCCAGGCCTTGCTCGATGGCGGTGTAGCAGTTGGCAACCGACTGGGCTTCGACGCCCTGGCCGGCGTCCACCACCAGCAATGCACCTTCACAGGCCGCCAGGGAACGGCTGACTTCGTAGGTGAAGTCCACGTGGCCCGGGGTGTCAATGAAGTTCAGCTGGTAGGTAATGCCGTCGCGGGCCTTGTAATAGAGGGTGACGCTGTGGGCCTTGATGGTGATCCCGCGCTCACGCTCAAGGTCCATGGAGTCCAGAACCTGGGCTTCCATTTCGCGCTCGGCCAGGCCGCCGCACATCTGGATGAAGCGATCGGCCAGAGTCGACTTGCCATGGTCAATGTGGGCGATGATGGAGAAATTGCGGATATGACTCAAATCACTCACGGATGAACACTCAAAAAGGCTGCAGGCATGGCCCGCCGAAAAATAGCCGGGAATTGTACCTGATACTCGGCACAAGCGTCACGCTCGCCTGTCAGCGTTTGTCAAATGCAAAAACGCCCCGATCCAAGGACCGGGGCGTTACGTCAAGACCCTGGCAAAGCCGCGGAATCAGCCGGCCCGGCGCAACAGCCAGACGCCCGCCACCGCGCAGATACCCGCAGGCACCAGCACCGCGAACAGCGGCGAAAAGCCAAATACCAGGCTCGAAGGGCCCAGCAGATCCTGGGCGATGCGGAAGGTGAAACCCACCAGTACGCCGGTGAATACCCGCTGACCCAGGGTCACCGAACGCAGCGGACCGAAAATGAAGGAAATGGCCATCAATACCAGCGCCGCCGTCACCAGCGGCTGCAGGACCTTGACCCAGAACGCCAGCCAGTAGCGACCGTTGTTCAGGCCCTGGTCGGCCAGGTAGTGGATGTAGCCCCACAGGCCGCTGATGGACAGGGATTCCGGCGCCATCACCACAGTGCTCAGCAGTTGCGGGCTCAAGGCCACATCCCAACGTTCGCCGGGCACGCTGATGACTTCGGTATGACCGTCGCGGAAGTAGGTGGTGGTGACATCCGTCAACTGCCAGTAGTCCTCGTGGAAACGGGCCTGGCGGGCAAAACTCGACGACAGCATGTGGCGCTGATCATCGAAGTGGTAGCGGGTCACGCCATAGAGCAGGCCATTGGGCTGCACTGCGTTGATATGGATGAATTCATCGCCCTGGCGGTGCCACAGGCCGTGCTTGGAACTCTGGGCATCGCCGGAACCCTGGGCCAGGGCCCGGCTGGCCTGGGCCTGGGTCTCGGTGGCCGGCGCTACGTATTCGCCCACCAGCACGCCCACCAGCATCAGCACCAGCATGGGTTTCATGACCGCCCAGACAATACGGCCCACCGATACACCGGCCGCGCGCATGATGGTCAACTCGCTGTTACTGGCCAGGCTGCCAAGGCCGATCAGGCAGCCGATCAGGCCTGCCATCGGCAGCATTTCATAGACCCGACGCGGCGCAGTGAGGGCCACGTAGCTCATTACATCCACCACGGTATACGTTTCGTTGACAGCCCCCATCTCATCGATGAAGGCAAACAGCGAGGCCAGCCCGAGGATGATCCCCAGGACCGCCAGGATAGCCATGAACACACTGCTACCGATGTAGCGATCGAGCTTAACCACGAGCCATCTCCTTCACGCTGCGACGACTCGCCATTTTCAAGCGCATCGGCTCCCAATACATCAGGCCGAGGCCGATCAACAGAAACAGTAGGTGCACCCACCACAGCCCCAGGGCCGGGGAAATCTTGCCCTTCTCCAGTGCACCGCGCACGGCGATCAGGATGGTCAGATAAGCCATGTACAGCAGGATCGCCGGGATCAGTTTAAGGAAGCGGCCCTGGCGCGGGTTCACCCGGGACAACGGCACCGCCATCAGTGTCACGATGAACACCAGCAATGGCAGGGACAGGCGCCATTGCAGCTCGGCACGGGCTCGCAGGTCATCCTTGCCGATCAGGTCAGCGGTGGGCATGGCATCGCGATCGGTGACTTCGTCGCTGACGTCCGGACGCTCCAGCAAAACACCGTAGGTGTCGTACTTGATCACCCGGTAGTTGGCCTCGCCCGGGTTGCCGTCATAGCGATAGCCGTTTTCCAGGATCAGGTAGCGATTGCCGTCGGGGCGAATGTCCTGATGGCCCTTCTCGGCCACCAGCACCGAAATGCCCTCGTCCTTTTTCTGCTGGCCCAGGCGCTTCTCGGAAATGAACACGCCGCCCAGATTGGTTCGGTCTTCGGACAACTGCTCGGTGTAGGTGACCCGGGTACCGTCGTTGAGCGCCTGGAAGCGCCCCGCCACCAGCGTGTCGAACTCGGTCAGGGCATCCTGCTTGTTCAGCAACAGCTGGAACTGGTTGGCACCCTGGGGCGCCAGGCTCAGGCTCAGCCAGGCCACCAGCAGGGCCACCAGGGCCGCCGGGATCATGGTTATGCCCAACAGGCGTTGCTGGCTCATGCCGGTGGCCGACAGCACGGTCATCTCGCTTTCGAGATAGAGCCGGCCGTAAGCCAGGAGAATGCCGAGGAACAGCCCCAGGGGCAGGATCAGTTGCAAGAAGCCCGGCAGTCGAAAACCCATGATCAGGAACAGCGAGCCCGGATCCAGGGCCCCCGAGGCGGCTTGCGCGAGGAACTTGACGAAGCGCCCGCTCATGATGATGACCAGCAATACCGCGCTCACGGCACTCAGGGTCAGCAGGATTTCGCGGGACAGATAACGAAAGACGATCAAACCAGACACTCCAGGGTTGTCAGGCTAAGGCGGCCGAACAAGCAAACGTATCGAGCCGGCCCCAGACGCGGGGCCGCCGAAAAAAGATGGCGCATTATCCTGTGATTGCGCGCGCCTGTCACGGAGGATGCTCACCCAGCGCTCTAATGCGCCGAAACTGGCCCATGCGAGGGTTGTCAGCCGCGACCGGCGAGGTTCAAACTGGCGGCTTTGTCGTCGGCAGCATGCGGCGTCTTCTTCTATATAGATAAGCTCGGCGCAGGACAGCCTCCTGCGCTCTTTGACCATTTATTCAGGGACCCAGACATGGAACTGGTTGTAAAAAGCGTTAGCCCGGAAACGTTGAAGACTGCCACCCTGGTGGTCGCCGTCGGCGAAGGCCGCAAACTCGGCAGCGTTGCCAAGCAACTCGACGAACTCAGCGGCGGCGCCATCAGCGCCGTACTCAAGCGCGGCGACCTGGCCGGCAAGGTCGGCCAGAGCCTGCTGCTGCACGGCGTGGCCAAGCTCAAGGCCGAGCGGGTGCTGCTGGTAGGCACCGGCAAGGACGGCGAACTGGGCGACCGCCCGTTCCGCAAGATCATCAGCGGCGTGCTCACCACCCTCAAGGGCCTGGGCGGCAGCGACGCCGTGCTGGCGCTGGATGAAGTCGTGGTCAAGGGCCGCGACAGCTACGGCAAGACCCGCCTGCTGGCGGAAACCCTGGTGGACGGTGGTTATGTCTTCGACCGCTACAAGAGCCAGAAGGCAGAGCCCCGCGCCCTGAAGAAAATCACCCTGCTGACCATCAAGGCCGCCGAAGCCGAAGTCCAGCGCGGCGTAACCCATGCCCAGGCCATCGCCAACGGCATGGCCTTTACCCGCGACCTGGGCAACCTGCCGCCGAACGTCTGCCACCCGACCTTCCTCGGCGAACAGGCCAAGGCCCTGGGCAAGGAGTTCAAGGGCCTGAAGGTCGAGGTCCTCGACGAGAAGAAGATCAAGGAACTGGGCATGGGCTCGTTCTATGCCGTGGGCCAGGGCAGCGACCAGCCGCCACGCCTGATCGTCATGCAGTACAACGGCGGCAAGAAGTCCGAGAAGCCGTTCGCCCTGGTGGGCAAGGGCATCACTTTCGACACCGGCGGTATCAGCCTCAAGCCGGGCGCCGGCATGGATGAAATGAAGTACGACATGGGCGGCGCCGCCAGTGTGTTCGGCACCCTGCGCGCCGTGCTGGAGCTGAAGCTGCCGATCAACCTGGTGTGCATCCTGGCCTGCGCCGAGAACATGCCCAGCGGTGGCGCCGCGCGCCCTGGCGACATCGTCACCACCATGAGCGGGCAGACCGTGGAGATCCTCAACACCGACGCCGAAGGCCGCCTGGTGCTGTGCGATGCCCTGACCTACTCCGAGCGCTTCAAGCCACAGGCCGTGATCGATATTGCCACCCTCACCGGTGCCTGCGTGGTCGCCCTGGGCGCCCATACTTCGGGCCTGCTGGGCAACAACGACGAACTGATCGGCCAACTGCTCAGCGCCGGCCAGCAAGCCGACGACCGCGCCTGGCAACTGCCGTTGTTCGACGAGTACCAGGAGCAACTGGACAGCCCGTTCGCCGACATCGCCAACATCGGCGGGCCGAAGGCCGGCACCATCACCGCCGCCTGCTTCCTCTCGCGCTTCACCAAGAACCTCAACTGGGCGCACCTGGACATCGCCGGCACTGCCTGGACCAGCGGTGGCAAGGACAAGGGCGCCACTGGCCGTCCGGTCCCCCTGCTGACCCAATACCTGCTGGACCGCGCCAAAGCCTGAAACCATGACCGCAGGGGGCGCCGCATGAAGGCGGCGCCCTCCTCGGCTCAGGAAGCCCAATGACCAAAGTCGACTTCTATATTCTTCCCAGCGCGGACCCTGCGGCGCGCCTGGATTTTGCCTGCAAGCTCACCGACAAGGCCTGGCGCATGGGCCACCGCATCTACCTGCATTGCAGCGATGCAGAGCAACGGGACGAGCTCGATGCCCGCCTGTGGCGCTTCAAGGGCGAAACCTTCGTCCCCCACGGCCCGGCGGAAAGCGAACCCGAAAGCCTGATCGTCCTCGGCCTCGGCCAGGACCCCGGCCCCCACAATGACCTGCTGGTGAACCTGGACCTGAAAGTGCCGGCCTTCGCCCCGCGTTTTGCCCGGATTGCCGAGGTGGTGGTAGAAGACCCCGCTATTCGTCAGGCGGCCCGCGAGAGTTTCCGTTTCTATCGCGAACAGGGCTATCCTCTGCAAGATCACCGTTTACAGCGACTCTGAGCACCCGATGGACACTCCCAATCCGCTGCAAAAGCCCGCGCACCTGCTGGATGACCTCGAGTCGATCCGTAAACTGCTCGGCGATGAAAACCTGCAACCGCCACTGCTGACCGAGACCGTCAGCAGCGAAGTACAGATTCCCCTGCTGTTCGACATGGTGGGCAACCAGCAGCCGGCCGCTGCCCAAGCCGCCCCTGCTGCACCTGCCAAGGCGCAACCCGCGCCAGCCGCCGCACCCGCACCGGCTCAAGCGGCGACACCCGCTCCAGTACCTGCTGCGGCGGCCCCCGTCGCCAAGCCTGCCCCCGCCAGCAACAACGCCGATGCCTTGCTGCACCTGGACAGCGAACTGCGCGCCGCCGCACAACTGATCATGCAGGACGTGATCGACGACTTCGCGCCGCATATCGAAACCGAGATCAAGCGTCGCCTCGACGCCCGCCTGGAACGCCTGCTCGCAGCGGCCACCAGCGGCAAACCATAAGCCACACGCAAAAGCCGGGCCGGGCCATCTTGTCGCTTGCCGCAGGTGGCTTGCTGCCGCCCCCCTCCGCTATACTTCCCGGCTTTTCCTGAATAAATGCCAATAGGGTCCCGCCGCGCATGGATAAGACCTACCAGCCGCACGCCATTGAAACTTCCTGGTACCAGACCTGGGAGTCCGAGAACTACTTCGCCCCGCAAGGCGCGGGCGACTCCTACACCATCATGATCCCGCCGCCGAACGTCACCGGCAGCCTGCACATGGGCCACGGCTTCAACAACGCGATCATGGACGCCCTGATCCGTTTCCGCCGCATGCAGGGTCGCAACACCCTGTGGCAGCCGGGCACCGACCACGCCGGCATCGCCACGCAAATGCTAGTGGAGCGCCAGATCGAAGCCCAGGGCCAGAATCGCCATGACCTGGGCCGGGAAAAATTCCTCGAAAAAGTCTGGGAATGGAAGGATCAGTCCGGGGGCAACATCAGCCGCCAGATCCGCCGCCTGGGCTCCTCCGTGGACTGGAGCCGCGAGCGCTTCACCATGGACGACGGCCTCTCGGAAGCGGTGAAGGAAGCCTTCGTGCGCTTGCACGAAGACGGCCTGATCTACCGCGGCAAGCGCCTGGTGAACTGGGATACCAAGCTGCACACGGCGATTTCCGACCTCGAAGTGGAAAACCACGACGAGAAGGGTTTCCTGTGGAACCTCAAGTACCCGCTGGCCGACGGCGCCAAGACAGCCGAAGGCAACGACTACCTGATCGTCGCCACCACCCGTCCGGAAACCATGCTCGGTGACTCCGCCGTTGCGGTGAACCCTGAAGACGAGCGCTACAAGGCCCTGATCGGCAAATTCGTCGAGCTGCCCCTGGTGGGCCGCCGCATCCCGATCATCGCCGACGATTACTGCGACCCCGAATTCGGCACCGGCTGCGTGAAGATCACCCCGGCCCACGACTTCAACGACTATGAAGTCGGCAAGCGCCACAACCTGCCGCTGCTCAACATCTTCGACAAGAACGCCGCCGTACTGCCGGCCTGCCAAGTGTTCAACCTGGACGGCAGCCTGAACGACAGCATCGACGGCAAGATCCCGGCCGAGTACGTGGGCCTGGACCGCTTCGAAGCACGCAAGCAGATCGTGGCCGCGTTCGACGCCGCCGGCCTGCTGGTGAGCGTCGACGACCACGCGCTGAAAGTGCCGAAGGGCGACCGTTCCGGCACCGTCATCGAGCCGTGGCTGACCGACCAGTGGTATGTCTCCACCAAGCCGCTGGCAGAACCTGCCATCGCCGCCGTGGAAGACGGCCGCATCGCCTTCGTGCCCAAGCAGTACGAGAACATGTATTTCTCCTGGATGCGTGACATCCAGGACTGGTGCATCAGCCGCCAGCTGTGGTGGGGACACCGCATTCCGGCCTGGTACGACGAGTCGGGCAAAGTCTATGTCGGCCGCGACGAAGCGGAAGTACGGGCCAAGCACAACCTCGGCCCGGACGTTGCCCTGCAGCAGGACAACGACGTGCTCGACACCTGGTTCAGTTCGGGCCTGTGGACCTTCTCCACCCTGGGCTGGCCGGAGCAGACCGACTTCCTCAAGACCTTCCACCCCACCGACGTGCTGGTCACCGGCTTCGACATCATTTTCTTCTGGGTCGCCCGGATGATCATGCTCACCATGCACCTGGTGAAGAACGAAGACGGCACGCCGCAGGTTCCGTTCAAGACCGTGTACGTGCACGGCTTGGTCCGCGACGGCCAGGGCCAGAAGATGTCCAAGTCCAAGGGCAATGTCCTCGACCCGCTGGACATCATCGACGGTATCGACCTCGAAACCCTGGTGCAGAAGCGCACCACCGGCCTGATGCAGCCCAAACTGCAGAAAGCCATCGAGAAGCAGACCCGCGCCGAATTCGCCGACGGCATCGCCAGCTACGGCACCGACGCCCTGCGCTTCACCTTCTGCTCCCTGGCCACCACTGGTCGCGACATCAAGTTCGACATGGGCCGCGTCGAGGGTTACCGCAACTTCTGCAACAAGATCTGGAACGCCGCGCGCTACGTACTGGACAAGGGCGAAGACTGCGGCCAGAACGGCGAAGCTTACGAGCTGTCCCTGGCGGACCGCTGGATCATCTCGCAGCTGCAGCGCACTGAAGCCGAAGTCACCCGCCAACTCGACCAGTTCCGTTTCGACCTGGCCGCCCAGGCCCTGTACGAGTTCATCTGGAACCAGTACTGCGACTGGTACCTGGAGCTGTCCAAGCCCGTGCTGTGGGACGAGAACTCGCCGGTTGAACGCCAGCGCGGCACCCGTCGCACCCTGGTGCGCGTGCTGGAAGTGGCGCTGCGCCTGGCGCATCCGTTCATGCCGTTCATCACCGAGGAAATCTGGCAGCGCCTGGCGCCGTTGGCAGGCAGCACCGGCAAGACCATCATGCTGCAACCTTGGCCGGTGGCTAACGAAACCCGCATCGACCAAGGCGCCGAGGACGACATCGAATGGCTCAAGGGCCTGATGCTCGGCACTCGCAACATTCGCGCGGAAATGAACATCGGCCCGGGCAAGCCCCTGGCCCTGTTCCTGAAGAACGTCAGCGCCGAAGACCAGCGTCGCCTGACCGAGAACGAAGCCTTGCTGAAGAAGCTGGCCCGTCTCGAGTCCATCACTGTGTTGGCTGCCGGCGACGAAGCGCCGCTGTCCGCCACGGCCCTGGTGGGCGAGATGGAAGTGCTGGTGCCCATGGCCGGCCTGATCGACAAGGGCGCCGAACTGGCGCGCCTGGACAAGGAAATCCAGCGCCTGCAAGGCGAAGTGCAGCGAGTGGGCGGCAAGCTGTCCAACCCGTCCTTCGTCGACAAGGCCCCGGCCGAAGTGATCGAGAAGGAACGCGCCAAACTGGCCGAGGCCGAACAGGCCCTGGGCAAGCTGGCGGAGCAGCACGCACGGATCTCCAGCCTGTAACGGCGATTCGCGCAGTGTGAAAGAGGGAGGCCGCAAAGGCCTCCCTTTTTTATTGGCGGCAGATCGCTTTCGCTGGCAAGCCAGCGAAAGCGTTACGCGGTGGTTTGCCAGGAGCCGGCTTGCCGGCGGCGAAGCCTCCCGCCCCAACGCCGCAAGATATGGGACAATGCCCGCCACTTTGAACCAGCCCCGAATCGATCCCCCATGACCGCCCCCAACACCCCCAAGCCTGCGCGCAAAAAACCCAAGCCTGCCTCCCCAGCCAAAGCCGCCACGCCCCGGGAAAAGGCCAGCCTGCATCCGCGCAATCGTCACCAGGGGCGTTACGACTTCCCGCAACTGATCAAGAGCACACCGGAGTTGGGGCAGTTCGTGATCCTCAATCCCTATGGCAAGGAAAGCATCGACTTCGCCGACCCGGCCGCCGTGCGGGTATTCAACCGGGCCCTGCTCAAGGCCTTCTACGGCATCGCCCACTGGGATATTCCGGCGGACTTCCTCTGCCCGCCAGTGCCCGGTCGCGCTGACTATGTGCACTTCCTCGCCGATCTGCTGGCCAGCCACAACCAGGGTGAAATCCCTCGTGGCGCGGCCGTGCGGGTCCTGGATGTCGGGGTCGGCGCCAACTGCATCTACCCCCTGATCGGCTACAGCGACTACCGCTGGCAGTTCCTCGGCTCGGACATCGACAGCACCGCCCTGGCGGCGGCCAAGGCGATTGTCCAGGCCAACGGCTTGAACAAGGCCATCAGCCTGCGCCAGCAGGGCAATCCCAAGCAGATCCTCACCGGCCTGCTGGACAGCACCGAGCGTTTCGACCTGACAATGTGCAACCCGCCCTTCCATGCCTCCCTGGACGAAGCCACCCGCGGCAGCCAGCGCAAATGGCGAGCCCTGGGCAAGGCCGATCCCAAGCGCAAGCTGCCGGTGCTGAACTTCGGCGGCCAGGCACGGGAACTCTGGTGCGAGGGCGGCGAGATCCGTTTCGTCAGTCAGTTGATCAGCGAGAGCGCGGGCGTCGGCCAGCAAGTGCTGTGGTTCAGCACCCTGGTGTCAAAGGCTTCGAACCTGCCAGCCATTGAAAGCGCACTGAAAAAGGCCGGAGCCCTGGAAAGCCAGGTGGTGGAAATGTCCCAGGGACAGAAACAGAGCCGCTTCGTCGCCTGGACCTTCAAGGACAAGGCACAGCAACAGGCCTGGGGTCAGGAACGCTGGGTTAGGAAGAACTAGAGAGGCGGGGAATTCAAAGACGATTCACCTTGCGTGAATCGGTGTCACACAAACCGTGCCCGGAAGACTTCTGAGCACGGTTTCACTGCAAGTATTACTTGTTAACAGCGTCGGTCAGGCCTTTAGCCACAACCAGCTTGATAACTTTCTTGGCAGCGATTTCGATGGCAGCGCCAGTCGATGGGTTACGGCCAGTACGGGCAGGACGCTCGGTCACTTTCAGTTTGCCGATACCTGGCAGAGTGATTTCGCCGCCATTTTCCAATTGATCAGCAACGATCTGAGCCAGTTGGTCCAGGGCGTTACGCGCGGTGGTTTTCGGCGCGTCGATAGCTTCAGCGATATCAGCGATCAGTTGGTCTTTAGTAATAGCCATTGTGGTGTTCCTTCCCTATCAAATTCATTTGGATTGCAGAGTGCAGTGTCAGCCATCGAGCCAGATCTTGTGAATCTGGCACCCCGGTTACAACCACGACAGATCGGGGTTATAGATACCGAAATCAGGGTTTGGTTCGACCCGACAAATGCTGAATGCACGCTTAACGCTGAGACATCGCGTAAGACGGGGCAAAACTAGCACACAGACGGGGAAATATCCGCCTCTACCTAGCCATTTGGTCAGCTTTATTGCTCTAAATCGGTAAAAAAATGCATAAGCCTTACCGACGAGCCGTTCATCACCCGGCAAACCGCGCCAAAACCAGCGGGTGCGGTACACTGGGCACTTTTTCGGGGAGCCCGCCCTCCCCCTTCAATCAGCCGAGAAGCCCATGCCGATCCGTCATTGCATCGTCCACCTGATCGACAAAAAACCCGACGGCAGCCCAGCAGTCCTGCACGCCCGCGATTCCGAACTGGCAGAGTCCGCGGCCATCGAGAACATGCTCGCCGACCTCAATGAAAGCTATAACGCCAAACAGGGCAAAGCCTGGGGCCTGTTCCACCCCGAGTCCGGTGCGTTCCCCTTCAGCGGCTGGCTGAAGGAGTACCTGGACGGCGGCCAGGACTTCACCGCGTTCAGCCGGGTGGCGGTGGAGCATCTGCAGAAGCTGATGGAAGAGTCCAACCTGTCGGTGGGCGGCCACGTACTGTTCGCCCACTACCAGCAAGGCATGACCGACTACCTGGCGATCGCCCTGCTGCACCACAGTGAGGGCGTGGCGGTGACCGACCAGCTGGACGTGACGCCGTCCCGTCACCTGGACCTGGGCCAGCTGCATCTGGCGGCGCGGATCAACATCTCCGAATGGCAGAACAACAAGCAGTCCAAGCAGTACATCTCCTTTATCAAGGGCAAGAACGGCAAGAAGGTCTCGGAGTATTTCCGCGACTTCATCGGCTGCCAGGAAGGCGTCGACGGCCCGGGCGAGACCCGCACCCTGCTCAAGGCCTTCAGCGACTTCGTGGAAAGCGAGGACCTGCCGGAAGACTCGGCCCGGGAGAAGACCAAGACCCTGGTGGACTACGCCAGCAGCCAGGCCAAGCTCGGCGAACCCATGGGCCTGGAAGAACTCTCGGAACTGATCGACGAGGATCGCCCCAAGGCGTTCTACGATCACATCCGCAACAAGGACTACGGGCTGTCGCCGGAGATCCCCGCGGACAAGCGCACCCTGAACCAGTTCCGCCGCTTCACCGGTCGCGCCGAGGGCCTGTCCATCAGTTTCGAGGCCCATCTACTGGGTTCGAAGATCGAGTACGACGAAGAAGCCGGGACCCTGATCATCAAGGGCCTGCCCACCCAACTGACCGACCAGCTCAAGCGCCGTAACTGATGCTCCAGGGGGTATTGAAGAAGTTCCTGCTGATCCTGCTGGTGGTGGTGACCTACCAGCACTGGGGCAAGATCGAGCGGCTGTTCAACCCTTCGGCAATGGTCAGCGAAGAGACCCGCGAGCATGCCCGGGTGGTGCTGTACGCCACCGACTGGTGCGGCTACTGCAAGGCCACCCGGCGCTTTCTCGATCAGAAGGGCATTCCCTTCCGGGAATTCGACATCGAGAAAGACGCCGCGGCACGCCAGGCCTACACCGCCCTGGGCGGTGCCGGGATTCCGATCCTGGACGTGAATGGCACCCTGATCCGCACCTACGACCCCGACGCAATCATGGCCGCGCTGAAGCCCTAGGAGCCGTTTCCCTTGCCAGCGAAGGGGGCGGCCGCTCGTTCGTCGAACCTGGGAACGCCTTCGCAGGCAAGCCAGCTTCTGCAGATATGCATCACTGGGCCTGGATGCGAAAGCCCAGCCGTGGGAAGTGCACGTGGACCACTCCGGCACGTGGATCTTCACGGCGCAGGATCAGCTCTTCAGTACCGGCGAACAGCAACTCGCCCGCCACCGGGTCGACACCGTAGTCAGTCGCGGCAATCACCACCTGCTGACCCGCCTTGAAGCCGTTGGGGTCGACGAACTGTTCATCCGGGAGCGCCGTCGGGCTGGCACTGCGCGAGACCTCGAGGGCCTCTTCGGCGCTCATTTCGGTGAAGGAGCCATGCCCGAAACCCAGGACCCGCGCCAGCCAGCCAGCAACCGCCGGGTAGTCGTCCACCAGCGGCGCGGTCACCGGCGTGCCCTTGAGGAACCACAGCGGGTGAGCCAGGGCAATATCGGCAATCGACGGTTGGCCAAACAGGAAGTCCCCGGGCTCGCGCTGCAACTGCTGCTCCAGGCGCGCCATGAGGGTCGGCCACTGATGCTTGGCCACCTCCAGAGGCAGCCGGCTGGCGCTGCCGCCACTGAACAGCCCGGCACGGTCAGCCATGAAGGCCTTGACCGCTTCCGGCGGCAGCTTGCCGAAACGCACGGCTGCGGATTCAGGCTGGAATACCAGGGTCACCGCGTGCTGGAACACTACCGAATCGACCCAGGCGGCGAAGGCCGCACTGATCATTTCCTGGCCTTCGGGAAACAGCGCAGGCGAGGATTTTTCCTGCTCCAGGCGGCGCGCGATCAAGGCCGTGTCGCAATAGATATCCGCGCCGACCTGCAACACCGGGGTCTTGCGATAGCCACCGGTCAGGGCGGTCAGGTCGGGCTTGGGCATCACCGGGGAAATCTTCACCGAGCGCCAGGACAGCCCCTTGAAACCCATCAACAAGCGGGCTTTTTCCGCAAAGGGAGAGGTCGGGTAATGGTGGAGAATCAACTCTGACATGCTGGGGTCCGCCGGAAGAGGGAGAGCGCTGAGCTTAGCGCGCAATCCGTGGACGGCCTACAGATCCGGCTGATGAGAACCTATCAGTCAGATTGATGCCGCGGCGGTGGCCGAAGCCACCAGGCATTCCTTGGCACTCTTCCTGAGCTTCTTGATCAGCCGCTCCTGGCGCAAGGCTTCGCCCTTGTTCCGGCAAGCCTCGGTATAGACCAGCGCCACCGCCGGGCTGGAGAGAAAGAAACGCGCGCCCTTGCCGCTCTGGTGCTTGGCGAAGCGCTTCACGGGGTCGTCGCTGATACCGCAGTACAGGGCACCGTTGGCCGCCCGCACCAGATACACGAACCAGGGCTTGGCGTCAGTGGCAGGCTGCGCCGTTTCGGCACTGGAGGATGAAAGAGGGCTGGTCACAAAAGGTATCGAGGCCTGTGGATAACAAGCCGCGATCTTAGCAGAGGATGGCTTTCAGCGACCGCTCTGGAAGGCCTTGAGCCCCTTGCGCGCCTGGGCTCGAACAGCATTCTTGAGCAGCGGCGTCCAGCCCAGCAGCAGGCCCTTGGTGCCCAGGGCCTGGCGCGCCCAACGCCACATGTCGAACTGATCGTGATGCTCGCAGATCTTGCCGTCGCGAAACACGAACCGGGCCTGGATATCGTTGATCACCGTATTGCCGGTCTGGCTGAACAGGTAGGTGGCAACCCAGTGCGCGCCGCCGGAATTCGAGTCGGCTCGCACCTGATCGAAAGTCAGGGAAAAGTCCTTGGCACGGGAGGTGAGCATGCGCCACATATCGCCGGCATCACGCCCGCGCAACTCGCCGAACGCCGGGTCACTGAACAGCACATCCTCGGTGTAGCAGGCGCTCATGGCCTCGGCATCCAGGCGCTGGAAAGCCTGATAGAACTCGGTGATCAGGGCGCGATGGGCATCACTCATGAACGGACTCCGAAAGGGCAAGGGGGATGCAGCACAATAATCCGCAACCCCGGCGAACACTATCGGCATTTACCGGGCAAATAGCGCAAGCAAGGCCCGTCAGATTCTCTCGCTCTGCACCTGCACATGCAGCGAACGACCGGCGCCCAGCCCGGCAATGATCGCACCGCAGCCCAACACCGCGAAAATCCAGCCCACAGCGTTCCAGCCCCCGGTCCAGTCGTGCACCAGGCCCACCGCAAACGGCCCCATGGAAGCCAGGGTGTAGCCGATGCCCTGGGCCATGCTCGACAGGTTGGCCGCCACATGGGGGTCCCGGGAGCGCAGCACGATCAGGGTCAGGGCCAGGCTGAAGGTGCCGCCCTGCCCCAGGCCCAGCAGGACCGCCCAGCCCCACAGGCCCTCGATGGGCGCGTACAGGCAACCGAACAGGCCGCCCAGGGTCATCAGCATGACAATCACGATGGCCAGGCGCTGGTCCTTGCCCCGGGTCGCCAGCCAGGGCGCCGCCAGAGAACTGGCCAATTGCACGATCACCGAACCGGACAGCACCAGCCCGGCCTGGGTCGGGGTCAGCCCACGGCCGATCAGGATCGACGGCAACCAGCCAAACACGATGTATGCCAGGGAGGATTGCAGGCCCATGTACAGGGTTACCTGCCAGGCCAGGCGGTCCCGCAGCAGGCCGCGCACGCGAAAGGCCACATGGTGAGCACCGTGCTTGTGCCCCACCTGAGGCAACCAGAACAGGGCCGCCACCAGCGCCGGCACCACCCAGAAGCCCAGCCCCATGGCCCAACTGCCCCCGAAATGCTGGCTCAGAGGCACCGTGGCCCCCGCCGCCATCGCCGCGCCCAGGCACAGGGCCATGGTGTAGACCCCGGTCATGGTGCCCGCGTGCCGGGCGAAGTCACGCTTGACGATACCCGGCAGCAGCACCCCGATCACGCCGATGCTGGCGCCGGCCAGGATGCTCCCGGCAAACACTCCGACCTCACCGAAGGAACTGCGCAGCACAATGCCCAGGGCCAGGGTCATGAGGATGCCCAGCACCACCCGCTCGGCGCCGAAGCGCCGGGCCAGCAGCGGCGCCAAAGGCGCGAACAGCCCCAGGCACAGCACCGGCAAGGTAGTCAGCAGCCCGGCCTTGGCGGCCGATAGCCCCAGGTGCTGCGACACATCACTGAGCAGTGGCGCCATGCTCGACAGCGCCGGACGCAGGTTCAGCGCCACCAGGATCAGCCCCAGCAGCAACAGCCAGGGGCGCTGCAGAGGCGGTGGAGCCTGCTGCACCTCCTCATCATCAGCCTCGGCGTCGATCAGCAGCTCTTCGAGCTCGGCGGAACGCCGAGGCGAGGACGGGGTATTCGCAGGTACCGTTTGATTGGACATGGAGGTCTCGGACTCAGGATTCGTTGATCAGCTGGCGGGAAATGTTCTTGGCTCGTTCGGGGTCGCGTTGCTCGATGGCATCCAGCAGGTGCTGGTGCCGATCGAAGACTTCCTGACGCCTGGGGGTCACGGTCAGGGTCTGGCGCAACTGGGCGCCGACCACGCTGGAGAAATAGCGATACAGCTGGCTGAGGGTCGGGTTGTGGGCGGCGTCCACCAGGCGCTGGTGAAACACCAGGTCGCAGGCGATATAGCTTTCCAGCTCGCCATGAAAGTGCCCGCCGCTCACGGCCAGCGCATCGCTCAGGGCGTGCAGGTCCTCGTCGGTACGGCGCAGGGCGGCCAGGCCGACGGCCTCAACTTCCAGAATGTGGCGGGTTTCCCGGGCCTGCTCCAGGGAGCACTGGGACAGTGCCTGGAGCATGTCCAAGGGATCGGCCACCGCCCGCAGGTAACTGCCGTCACCCTGGCGGATCTCGATCAGCCCGGAAAACGCCAGTACTCGCAGGGCCTCGCGGACGGTGTTGCGGCTGATGCCCAGCTCACTGGCCAGTTCAGGTTCGGTGGGCAGGCGCTGGCCCACGACCCAGGCGCCATTGGTGATGCGCAGGCGCAATTGCTCCAGGGCCTGGTCGACCAGGGAACGTTTGATCAGGGGGGATATTTCGCTCATTGAACTCACTCTTTCATCCAATCATCGGACGAATTGCCTGGCATGGTATTCAGACCTTTACCAGAGTTCAACGTTTTAGGCTGGAGCAGGCACTTTCGCCATTTCAGCCAGGCCTTGACAAAAAACCCTATAAGGGTAATTTCGAGTCAGCCTCAAGGGTGTCTCATGGAAAAGAAAACACCTCATTACGACCTGTCGCTGATCAAGGCACAGGTCGTTCGGCAAGGGGCGCAAGCCTTCACTCGAAGCGCGTTGCTCTGTGGCAAGGAACTCGGATTGTCCTTGGCGGCCATGCAACGAGTGATAGCCGGACTCCAGGGCAGCATGCTCTACAAATCGATGACCACCTATCACGATCACCGGGTGTGGCAGGACGTGTATTACACCGGCATCGATAACCGGACGCTCTACATCAAGATCACCCAGCGCCCCGGCATAGGGCCTCCAGTGATCTCCTTCAAGGAGGCACAAGCATGAAACGACAACAGTGCTACAGCTGCGGCGCTCCCACCGGCATGCTGGCGTTCGAGCAGCGCAGCGAGCTCATCGACTACCGGCATCTGCAGCGTCACCTCCATGGCCTGGCGGGTTGGGAATGCCAGGAATGCGGTGAAATCGAATTCGACGCACCGAGTGCAGAACGCTACGCCGCCGCGGGCGACCAATTGCTGGAGGAGTACCGGCAGGTCGTCGCCGCAGACATGAAGCGCATCCGCCGCAAGCTGCACCTTTCCCAGAAAGAAGCGGTCAGGCTGCTGTCGGGTGGCGGGCACAATGCCTTTTCCCGCTATGAGCGCGGCGAAGTCGGTGCCCCTCAACCGCTGTACATGCTGATGCGCCTGCTGGATCGCCACCCGCAGTTGATGAAGGACGTACTGGAGCTCAGCGAACCGCAACTGGCGCCCTCAGCCTTGAGCGACCAACCCGAACCACAGCTCGGCGCTGCCGGCCGTTGAACGCCGGGCAAAAATAAACCCGGAGCCAGTCCGGGTTTATCGTCAGCGCAGGCCCCGCAGCAGCATCAATGCAGGATCTGGCTCAGGAACAGCTTGGTACGGTCGTTCTGCGGGTTGTCGAAGAAGTCGTTGGGCGCCGCCTGCTCGACGATCTCGCCCTTGTCCATGAAGATCACCCGGTTGGCCACGGTGCGGGCAAAGCCCATTTCGTGGGTCACGCAGAGCATGGTCATGCCGTCTTCGGCCAGGCCGATCATGGTGTCCAGCACCTCCTTGACCATCTCCGGGTCGAGGGCCGAGGTGGGCTCGTCAAAGAGCATGATCTTGGGCTTCATGCACAACGCCCGGGCAATCGCCACCCGTTGCTGCTGGCCACCGGAGAGCTGGCCAGGGTACTTGTTGGCCTGCTCCGGAATGCGCACTCGCTCCAGGTAATGCATGGCGATTTCCTCGGCCTTGCGCTTGGGCATCTTGCGTACCCACATCGGCGCCAACGTGCAGTTCTGCAAAATGGTCAGGTGCGGGAACAGGTTGAAGTGCTGGAACACCATGCCCACTTCCCGGCGAATGGCCTCGATCTGCTTGAGGTCGTTGGTCAGCTCCACGCCGTCCACCACGATGCGCCCCTGCTGGTGCTCTTCCAGGCGGTTGAGGCAACGGATGGTGGTGGATTTGCCCGAACCCGAAGGCCCGCACAGGACAATGCGCTCGCCTTGGCGGACGTTGAGGTTGATGTCCTTCAACACGTGGAACTGGCCGTACCACTTGTTCACACCCTGCATCTGAATAATGCCTTCAGGGCCCACAGGCTTTTTGCTCGCTTGACTCATGGAGATACTCCTAACGCTTGTGGCCTGTGTCCAACTTACGCTCCAGGTGCATGGAGTAGCGGGACATACCAAAACAGAAAATCCAGAACACCAGGGCCGCGAAGACATAGCCTTCGGTGGCCATGCCCAGCCATTTGGGGTCGGCGGCGGCTTGCTTGACGCTGTTGAGCAGGTCGAACAGGCCGATGATGATCACCAGGCTGGTGTCCTTGAACAGGGCGATGAAGGTGTTGACGATGCCGGGAATCACCAGCTTCAGGGCCTGCGGCAGAATCACCAGCCCCATGGCACGCCAGTAGCCCAGGCCCATGGCCGCAGCCGCTTCGTACTGGCCCTTGGGAATGGCCTGCAAGCCACCCCGCACCACCTCGGCCACATAGGCCGACTGGAACAGGATCACCCCGATCAGCGCACGCAACAGCTTGTCGAAGTTCATGCCTTCGGGCAGGAACAGCGGCAGCATCACCGAGGACATGAACAGCACGGTGATCAGCGGCACGCCGCGCCAGAACTCGATGAAGGTCACGCAGACCACGCGGATCGCCGGCAGGTTGGAGCGCCTTCCCAATGCCAGCAGGATTCCCAGCGGCAGTGCCCCGGCGATGCCCACGGTGGCAATCACCAGGGTCAGCATCAGGCCACCCCACTGGCTGGTGGCCACCGTGCTCAGGCCCAGGTAACCGCCGTGCAACAGGCTGTAGGCAATGATCGGGTAACCCACCAGGAAGCACAGCCCGTATATCGCCTTGCGCGGGAAGCGCGAGATGAACAACGGTGCGGCACCGATCACCGCCAGCCACACGCTCAGGTCCACTCGCCAGCGCAGTTCCACCGGGTAGTAGCCGTACATGAACTGGCCGAAGCGCTGCTGGATGAACACCCAGCAGGCGCCGCCCCTGGTGCAGTCGGCGCGAGAGGTACCGACCCAGTTGGCGTCGAGAATCGCCCAATGCAGCAGCGGCGGCACCACCAGGTAGATCAGGTAGAAGGCAAACAGGGTCAACAGGGTATTGAGCCAGTTGGAGAACATGTTGGCGCGCATCCACGCCAGCACGCCGATACTGCGGCTGGGCGGCGGCATATCGGGCTTGAAGGTATGAGTCGTCATGGGCGCTTCCTCACCGCTCGATCAGCGCAATGCGCTTGTTGTACCAGTTCATCAGCAGGGAAATGCTGATGCTGATCGCCAGGTACACGCTCATGGTGATGGCAATGACTTCAATGGCCTGGCCGGTCTGGTTGAGCACCGTGCCGGCGAACAGCGAAACCATTTCCGGGTAGCCGATACCCGCGGCCAGGGAAGAGTTCTTCGCCAGGTTCAGGTATTGGCTGGTCAGCGGCGGAATGATCACCCGCAGGGCCTGGGGAATGATCACCTTGCGCAGGGTCGGGCCGTTGCGCAGCCCCAGGGAGCGGGCCGCCTCGGTCTGGCCGTGGCTCACCGACTTGATCCCGGACCGCACGATCTCGGCGATGAACGCCGCGGTGTAGACAGTCAGGGCCAGGGTCAGGGCCAGCAGCTCGGGAATCAGTACCCAGCCGCCGACGAAATTGAACCCCGCCAGCTTCGGCATCTCCCAGTGCACCGGCGAGCCGAAGATCAGCGTGCACAACGCGGGAATCACCAACAGCAGGCCCAGGCCGCTCCAGAACTTGTGAAAAGGCACGCCGGTGGCCTCAAAGCGCCGGTTGGCCCAGCGGCACATCAGCGCGATGGCGCCGATGGCCAGGACCAGGCTTGCGACAAACGCCCAGAAACCGGGGGCCATCTGCGCCGCCGGCATGTTCAGGCCGCGGCTGCTGACAAAGAACATATCGCCAAAGTTGTGGCTGTTGCGCGGCCCCGGCATGGTCAGGAATACCGCGAAGTACCAGAACAGGATCTGCAGCAGCGGCGGAATGTTGCGGAACACTTCCACATACACCGTCGCCAGCTTGCTGATGATCCAGTTCGGCGATAGCCGCGCCACACCGATGATGAACCCCAGCAGGGTCGCGAGGATCACCCCGATAAAGGTCACCAGCAGGGTGTTGAGCAGGCCGATGACGAACACCCGGGCATAACTGTCCGCTTCGGTGTAGGCAATCAGGTGTTGCGCGATGCCGAACCCGGCGCTGCGCTCGAGAAAGTCGAAACCCGAGGTGATCCCTCGGTGCTGGAGGTTGGTTTGCGTGTTGTCGAACAGAAACCAGCCCAGCGAAACCACCGCCACCAGGGTGATGATCTGGAACAGCCAGGCGCGCACACGCGGGTCGCTGAGGCTAAGCCTCTGCTTGGGTGCGCCGATTGTATTTTGCATGAAGTGCCCCAGGAATAATGGAACAGAACATCACCCGGCGGTTGGCCCGCCGGGTGATAGAACCATCAGCGCACAGGTGGTGCGTATTGGATGCCGCCGTTGTTCCACAGCGCGTTCAGGCCGCGGTCGATGGCCAGTGGCGTGCTCTTGCCGAGGTTTTTCTCGAACACTTCACCGTAGTTACCTACTTGCTTGACGATCTGCACCACCCAGTCCTTCGGCAGCTTCAGGTCTTTGCCGTATTCACCGTCCGCGCCCAGCAGACGTGCAACATCAGGGTTCTTGGTGGATTTGGCTTCAGCCTCGACGTTCTTCGAGGTGACGCCCGCCTCTTCGGCGTTGAGCATGGCGAACAGGGTCCACTTGACGATGCTGAACCACTCTTCGTCGCCCTTGCGCACCACCGGGCCCAGGGGCTCCTTGGAGATGGTTTCCGGCAGAACGACATAGTCGGTAGGGGTTGCCAGCTTGCTGCGCTGTGCGTAGAGCTGGGATTTGTCGGAGGTCAGTACGTCGCAACGCCCGGACTCCAGGGACTTGGCGCTTTCGTCAGAGGTATCGAAAGTGATCGGGGTGTATTTCAGACCATTGCCGCGGAAGTAGTCCGACACGTTCAGTTCGGTAGTAGTACCGGCTTGAATACAGATAGTCGCACCGTCCAGCTCTTTGGCGCTTTTTACGCCCAGTTTTTTGTTCACCAGGAAACCGATCCCGTCGTAATAGGTGACGCCGGCGAACACCAGGCCCATGCCCGCATCGCGGGAACTGGTCCAGGTGGTGTTGCGCGACAGCACGTCGATCTCGCCGGACTGCAGCGCAGTGAAGCGCTCCTTGGCGTTCAACTGGCTGAACTTGACCTTGGTCGCATCGCCGAACACCGCAGCCGCCACCGCGCGGCAAACGTCGGCATCGATGCCGAGGATCTTGCCGGTGGCATCCGGTACCGAGAAGCCCGGCAAACCGTCACTGACGCCGCATTGCACGAATCCTTTCTTCTGTACTGCATCGAGGGTCGCACCCGCCTGTGCGAAACCGCTCATACCCAGCACCGTTGCTGCCGTGACGGCAGCCAGGGTGGATTTCAACATCTTCATTCAAACCTCCAATTTTGCTCTTGTTGTGTCGGAGCTTGAGTCCTGCCGCACCCTCATGAGGCGCTGTTGACCCGTGTCGGCTTTTTTATGGGGTCAAGCGGCGTAAGACCTTAGCTATGAGTCTAGTAGGAGAAATCCACGTAATAGGGGGCCTACATCTCACCAATCGGCCGAACGGGCTGTAGCCCTTCGCAGTTCGCAAAGCCCGTAGCGGCCAGTGGCGAACCTTCATCAGAGGAGGCTGGCTATCCCATCGCCTGCGGTAGCCTGTTAGTGTTACCGCCGGCGGACAGGGCTTTCACCTGGACTCCTCTTTCTGAGCCATAGCAAAGCCCGTACCACAGTCCCGGCTAAAGCGTTTCAGCCAGTGGTCAACAGTAAAACGTTCAACCGTGCGACATCTTCTTCACCGATCAACCGGGCGCGCCCTTCACTCACGCACTCAATCAGCGCGCACGCACACAAATGGAGCAGCCATGACCGAGCCCTTGATTCTTCAGCCCAGCAAGCCCGCAGATGCCTGTGTGATCTGGCTTCACGGCCTGGGAGCGGACCGTTACGACTTCCTGCCGGTAGCCGAGATGCTGCAGGAAACCCTGCTGAGCACGCGCTTCGTATTGCCCCAGGCGCCGACCCGGGCAGTGACCATCAATGGCGGATATGCCATGCCCAGCTGGTACGACATTCTGGCCATGAACCCGGCCCGCGCCATCAGCCGTGAACAGCTCGAGGAATCGTCTGATGAGGTCATCAGACTGATCGAAGAACAACGCACCAGCGGAATAGACGCATCGCGAATTTTCCTCGCCGGTTTCTCCCAGGGTGGCGCCGTTGTACTGCACACCGCCTTCCTCAAATGGCAGGGTCCATTGGGTGGCGTACTTGCCCTGTCCACCTATGCCCCGACCTTCAGCGATGAACTGCAACTATCGGCCAGCCAACAGCGGATTCCGGTGCTTTGCCTGCACGGCCAGTACGACGAAGTGGTGCAGAACGCCATGGGCCGTACCGCTTATGAGTACCTGAAGCAGCATGGTGTCACCGTGACATGGCAGGAATACCCAATGGAACACGAGGTGTTACCAGAGGAAATCCGCGACATCGGCACCTGGCTGAGCGAGCGTTTGCGCTAGAAAATCCGCGCGCCGTGCCCCCGGCGAGCAACAGACTACGCCGCGCCCGCTTCTTGCATTACACTGGCCGGCGTACATTCCTTAACCAATTGATGAGATGACCGTGCTCAAAGCACTCAAGAAAATCTTCGGTAAAAGCGAGGCTGAGCCGCTCGCGCCAAGCCCCAGTGCCCCCTCCCCCAGTTCCAGCAGCCGTCATGACGGCCGTCAGCCGGAACGGAGCGCACCCGCTACCGCAGCTAAAAAAGAACCGGTGAACACACCGGCTACCCCTTCCGCTCCCAAAGCCCCACGCCAAGAGAAGCCCAAGGCCGAGCAACCCAAAGCTGAGCAGCCGCGTCGCCCGCGCGCGCCGAAACCGCCGGTCAGCACCTGGAAACTCGAAGACTTCGTGGTCGAACCCCAGGAAGGCAAGACCCGCTTCCACGACTTCAAGCTCGCTCCGGAACTGATGCACGCCATCCAGGACCTGGGCTTTCCCTATTGCACGCCAATCCAGGCCCAGGTGCTGGGCTATACCCTGGCGGGCAAGGACGCCATCGGCCGGGCCCAGACCGGTACCGGCAAGACCGCCGCATTCCTGGTGTCGATCATCACCCAGCTGCTGCAGACCCCGCCGCCCAAGGAGCGCTACATGGGCGAACCACGGGCGCTGATCATCGCTCCGACCCGGGAGCTGGTGGTACAGATCGCCAAGGATGCCGCGGCGCTGACCAAGTACACCGGCCTCAACGTCATGACCTTCGTTGGCGGCATGGATTTCGACAAGCAGCTCAAGCACCTGGAAGCGCGCCACTGCGACATCCTGGTCGCCACCCCGGGCCGCCTGCTGGACTTCAACCAGCGCGGCGACGTGCACCTGGACATGGTCGAAGTCATGGTGCTGGACGAAGCCGACCGCATGCTCGACATGGGCTTCATCCCGCAGGTACGGCAGATCATTCGCCAGACACCTCCCAAGAGCGAGCGCCAGACCCTGCTGTTCTCCGCCACTTTCACCGAAGACGTGATGAACCTGGCCAAGCAATGGACCACCGACCCGGCCATCGTCGAGATCGAAGCCGAGAACGTCGCCAACGCCAACGTCGAACAGCACATCTATGCCGTGGCCGGCGCCGACAAGTACAAGCTGCTGTACAACCTGGTCACCGACAACGGCTGGGAACGGGTGATGGTCTTCGCCAACCGCAAGGATGAAGTGCGACGCATCGAGGAACGCCTGGTACGCGATGGGGTGAACGCCGCCCAGCTGTCCGGCGACGTGCCGCAGCACAAGCGGATCAAGACCCTGGAAGGCTTCCGCGAAGGCAAGATCCGGGTCCTGGTGGCCACCGACGTGGCCGGCCGCGGCATCCACATCGACGGCATCAGCCACGTGATCAACTTCACCCTGCCGGAAGTGCCGGACGACTACGTGCACCGCATCGGCCGGACCGGTCGCGCCGGTGCCGACGGCGTATCCATCAGCTTCGCCGGCGAAGACGACTCCTACCAGCTGCCATCGATCGAAGCCCTGCTGGGCCGCAAGATCAGCTGCGAGATGCCGCCCGCCGAACTGCTGCGCCCGGTGGAGCGCAAGCGCCCGCAAGCCTGACGGCCGGCGCTCCCGCAGCGCCCCGGCAACCTGGAGAAACGCAGCCCGACCACAGGCTGCGTTTTTTTTCGCCTGGATATTGCCCGCCAAAACTAAAAGTCCATAATAGACAAATTAGTTTAAATCCTGGGAACCCTTGCATGTCCAGCACGCCTTACATGATTGCCCGCCCCGAGGCCCGTCAATTGCTCGAACGCATCGACGTACCGCAGATCCTGCGCAAACTGTTCCGCGACCTGGCTGCCGGGCTCGCCGTGCAACCGGCGCAGCAACTGGTGGAGTTTCCCCAGGGGGCCGGCGACTTCATCAATTACCTGGGGGTGCTGGCCGAAGACCGGGTGTACGGGGTCAAGACCTCGCCCTACATCGTCCGTACCCAAGGCGCGCTGGTCACCGCCTGGACGTTACTGATGTCCATGGACAGCGGCCAGCCGTTACTGCTGTGCGACGCCGCCGAACTGACCACCGCCCGTACCGCGGCCACCACAGCGGTCGCGGTCGACGCCCTGGCGCCCCCCACAACCCGGCACCTGGCGATCATCGGTAGCGGCGCAGTGGCCCAGGCGCACTTGCGCTATGTGCAGAACCTGCGCCCCTGGCAGAGCATCCGCCTCTACTCCCCGAGCCTGGCGAACAAGCCCGCCGCGGAGCTTGCCCGCCTGCAAGCCCTCGACCCGCGCTTGCAACTGGTGGCCCGGCTTGAGGACGCCACCGAGGGCGCCGACGTGATCATGCTCTGCACCTCGTCCGCCGGCCCCGTGCTGGATCCGAGCAGCCTCGGCAAGCCGGCGCTGATCACCTCCATCAGCACCAATGCGCCACGGGCCCACGAAGTGCCACCCGCGGCCCTGGCACAGATGCAGGTCTACTGCGACTACCGGCGCACCACACCGGGCTGCGCCGGTGAAATGCTGATCGCCGGCGAACAGCACGGCTGGGACAGTGCGGCGATTCTCGGCGACCTGCCGGAGTTGCTCAGCGAACAGGCCCCGCTCCCGGATGCCGAACGCCCGGTGTTCTTCCGTTCCATCGGCCTGGGCCTGGAAGACATCGCCCTGGCCAATGCCCTGTACCACCTGCGGCGCCCGCAGTAACCACTGCTGCTCGCCCCTATTGCGGAGCTTCGAATGATCCAGGCAGATTTCATCATCATTGGCGGCGGTATCGCCGGAGCGTCCACCGGCTACTGGCTGTCGCTCCATGGCCGGGTGGTTGTGCTGGAGCGTGAATCCCATCCCGCCTATCACTCCACCGGCCGCTCCGCGGCGCTCTATACCGCCGCCTACGGCACCGCCCAGGTGCGCGCCCTGACCCTGGCCAGCCGGGCCTTCTTCGACCACCCGCCGCAGGGTTTCTGCGAGCACCCGCTGCTGACCCCGCGGGGTGAAATGACCGTGGACTTCAACGGTGATCCGGCCGAGCTGAACAACCAGTACCTGAGCGCCAGGGCCACGGTGCCGGAGATGCAACTGCTGAGCGCCGACGAAGCCTGCGCGCGCCTGCCGATCCTGCGCCGGGAAAAGGTCCATGGCGCGCTCTACGACCCCAGCGCCAGCGATATCGACACCGACGCCCTGCACCAGGGCTACCTGCGGGGCATCCGCCGCAACCAGGGCCAGGTCTGCACCGACCATGAAGTGCTGGGGATCGAGCGCGACAGCCAAGGGCAGTGGCAGGTGCGAACGGCCGCTCAGGCGTTCAGTGCGCCGGTGTTGATCAATGCCGCCGGGGCCTGGGCCGACCACATCGGCACAATGGCCGGAGCCCGCGCCCTGGGCCTGCAGCCCAAGCGCCGCGCGGCTTTCATCTTCGCCGCCGCCGAAGGCCTGGACTTTCACCACTGGCCAATGCTGGTGAGCCTGGATGAATCCTTCTACATGAAGCCCGACGCCGGCATGTTCCTCGGCTCACCGGCCAATGCCGATCCGGTTGAACCCCACGATGTGCAACCCGAAGAACTGGACATTGCCCTGGGTATCCACCAGATCGAAGAAGCCACCACCCTGAGCATCCGTCGTCCGACCCGGACCTGGGCCGGGCTGCGCAGCTTTGTCAGCGACGGCGATCTGCTGGCCGGTTTCGACCTGCAGGTTCCGGGGCTGTTCTGGGTTGCAGGCCAGGGCGGCTACGGTATCCAGACCTCGCCGGCCATGGGCCAGGCCAGCGCCGCCCTGGTGCGAGGTGCCCCCTTGCCGGAACACCTGACCCGCTTCGGCCTCACGCCTGCCATGCTCTCCCCGGCCCGCCTCGACCGAACCACCGGTTGAGGCGCCCCCAACGATTGCGGCACACTCCCAGCGCCCGCTGCCGGCGGGCGCTGAAGCTGCCTGGAGTACGACCATGACCTCACCTGCAAAGGACCCTGCCCTGGACAATTTCCGGGCGATTGCCGATGCCATTGCCACCCTGTTCTTCCCCCATGCCGAGGTGGTGCTCCACGACCTGCGTACACAGAAGATCGACTACATCGCCAACAACCTGTCCAAACGCGAAGTGGGCGACGACGCAGCCCTGGAAGACCTGCTCAGCGGCGACCGCGACGAACGCAACATCGGCCCCTATGAAAAACTCAACTGGGACGGACAGAAGATCCGCAGCCTCAGCAGCGTGCTGCGCGACAGCCAAGGCCAGCCCCAGGCGGTGCTGTGCATCAACCTGAACATCTCGCTGTTCGAAAACGCCAAGGCGGCGCTGGACCTGTTTCTGTCGCCGAGCAAACTGATTCCCCAGCCCGACTCGCTGTTTCGCGATGACTGGCAGGAGCGGATCAACACCTTCCTGCACAACTGGCTGCGCGAGCGCCAGCTGGGGCTGAACCTGCTGACCCGCGATCACAAGCGCGAACTGGTGCTGGCGCTGCACGCCGAGGGCGCCTTCAAGGGCAAGAGCGCCTCCAACTACGTGGCCAACGTGCTGAACATGGGCCGGGCGACGGTGTACAAGCACCTGAAGGAATTGAAGGGACAATAAAGGTTCACGAGCAAGCTCGCTCCTACGCGGAATTGCACAACACCTGTAGGAGCGAGCTCGCTCGCGAAGGCGTCCTCAAGAACGCCACAATGTCTCAATCCCCATAGATATCCGACTTGAAGTACTTGGCCTGGATCTTCTGATATTCACCATTGGCCCGAATATCATCGATGGCCCTGTTCAACTCGCCCACCAGTTCACTGTTGCCCTTGCGCACGGCAATCCCGGCGCCCTCGCCGACGTACTTCGGATCTTTGAGCTCAGGCCCGACAAAGGCGTAGTCGGCCCCCCGGGGCATCGACAGAAAGTCGGCCAGCGGAATGCTGTCGGCAAAGATCGCGTCCAGGCGCCCGGCCGCCAGGTCCATGTAGATCTCTTCGTTGTTGCTGTAGCGCACCACCTTGATGCCCTTGGGCTCGAACACCTCCGTGGCATAGCGGTCGGTGGTGGTGGAGCGCTGCACGCCCACGGTCTTGCCCTTGAGGCTGGCGTACTGGTCGTCCACCTCGGCGCCCTTCTTCATCACCAGGCGCGACGACGTGAAGTAGTACTTGTGGGTGAAATCCACGGATTTGCGGCGCTCGGCGGTAATGGTCATGGAGGACAGCGCAGCGTCGATCTTCTTCACCTTCAGCGAAGGAATCAGGCCGTCGAACTCGCCCTCGATCCACTCGCACTTGACCTGCATCTGCGCGCATAGGGCATTGCCGATGTCGTAGTCGAAACCACCGATCTTGCCCTCGGCGGTCTTGAAGGCAAATGGCGGGTACGCCGCCTCGATGCCCAGGCGCAGGGTCTTTTCGGCCGCGAACAGGCTGCTGCACGCCAACAGGCTCAAGGCCAGGCCACTGATCAGGGGGAGTTTTTTCATGTTCGTTCTCTCGCGGGTTGTTGTTGGTTTGGCAAGACAGAAAGAAGAGGAGAAACAGGCGACGCTTTATTTGTACTTGTTAATCCATACTGGACTTTTACGTACATATCGTCAACGACGCGCGCAACGACTTATCCCCAGCGGTCGGCGGGAACAGTCGCAGTCGATTGCAGGTTGGATTGCGGCGGGCTCAGGCGCCGCCGGCAAGTATCAGGGGATCAGTCTTTCCAGCGCGCGGCCGCCGCGTGATCACTGTCGCGGCCTTCCACCCAGCGCGGGCCGTCGGCGGTGTTTTCCTTTTTCCAGAACGGCGCCCGGGTCTTGAGGTAGTCCATGACAAAGGCACAGGCATCGAACGCAGCCTGGCGATGGGCACTGGCCGCGCCGACAAACACAATGGGCTCGCCCGGCTCCAGGGCGCCGATGCGGTGCAGGACTTCCAGTTGCAACAGCGGCCAGCGCTGCTCGGCTTCGGCGGCGATCTTGCCCAGGGCCTTTTCGGTCATGCCCGGGTAGTGCTCAAGAAACATGCCGTGGACATCCTGCCCATCGTTGAAATCGCGCACGTAGCCGACAAAGCTGACCACCGCACCCACCCCGGTATCCGCGGCGTGCATGGCGTTGACTTCAGCCCCGGGATCGAACGCTGCTGACTGCACTCGAATCGCCATCTCAACCTCCGGTCACCGTGGGAAAAAACGCCACTTCGTCGCCGTCTTCCAGGGGTTCGTCCAGCTGGCACAGCTCTTCATTGCGGGCGCACATCAGGTTCTGCTCGGCCAATACCTCGGCCCCGTCCCGGGACAGCAACGCCTGGCGCACATCCTCGACCTGCTGGAACACGCCTTCGATCTCCAGCCCGTCAATGCCCAGGGCCTCGCGGTAGCGAGCGAAAAACTTCACCGAGATCTTCATGCCTGATCCGCCTGGTAATGGCCGCTCTTGCCGCCGAGCTTCTCCAGCACCCGAACGCTGTCGATGGTCATGCCCCGGTCCACCGCCTTGCACATGTCATAGATGGTCAGCGCGGCGACGCTGGCGGCGGTCAGCGCCTCCATTTCCACCCCGGTCTGCCCCGATAGCTTGCAACGCGCAACGATGTGCACGCAGTCCTCGCCTTCGGCACTGAGCTCGACCTTGACACTGGTAAGCATCAACGGATGGCACAGGGGGATCAGGTCACTGGTTTTCTTTGCCGCCTGGATCCCGGCGATGCGCGCCACGGCGAATACATCGCCCTTGGGGTGACCGCCGCTGACGATCATCTGCAGGGTTTGCGGGAGCATGCGCACCCGCGCTTCGGCCACCGCCTCGCGAAAGGTCACGGCCTTGTCGGTGACGTCGACCATATTGGCGCGCCCCTGGGAATCGAGATGAGTCAGCACGGCGTTACTCCTGATCTGGTGGCGGCGATTGTAAACCCGCGGGTCAGTTTTCCGCACCCTGCAGCCCCGCCCCCCGGGGGAAAACAATCCTGCCCGAGATGGTCAGCCGGCCTGTCTGGCCCAGGGTCCCAGAGGACGATCAGCGTGGCGAATACCCAGCATAAGAACAAAGAATTGGCGCCATTATATTAATAAAAGTACAACTTCCCGGAAAAAGGAAACGAAAAAACATGGCATTTCTAATATCAATCCTCCTAAGCCTCCTGGCCGGTTTCGCAGTACCACTACAAGCAGGAACCAATTCAAGACTTGGACACCTATTAGGCCATCCACTATGGGCCACCGGGGTATCACTACTTGTCAGCCTACTGGCACTTATTGCTGTAATAATCTTTATTAAAGTTCCTCGCCCCAACTTCGCAGCCGCTCAGGAAGGCCCCTGGTGGATCTGGATGGGCGGGATTGCCGGTGTGTTCTACATCACCGTCGCCCTACTGATGGCGCCACGCCTAGGGGCCCTCAACTTCATCATGACAGTGATTGTCGGACAACTGATCATTTCCTTGCTCATCGACTATTTCGGTTTGGTCGGTCTTCCACGCCAAACAATAAGCATGCAAAAACTCATTGGCGTATTAGTCGTCATTGGTGGATTCATCATTACCACTCGCGGCTAGCCATAAGAACAACGCAACAACCGATAACAACCAGAAACAACCTGCCCAACTATTTCCTCATCGGAAAGTTAATAACACTCAGCCGACCAGATAGGTGAACAATGACCAGTCAAGCTGCAACTTATGACTCCATCGGTGAACGCTTTGAAGACTTTACCGACACCGCCTCGCAACGCTCGGTAGAAACCGAAACCTTCTTCCATATGGTGGGAGCCATCCAAGGCAAATCCGTCCTGGACCTGGCCTGCGGCTTCGGCTACTTCGGCCGCGAGCTTTACCACCAGGGCGCCAGCAAGGTGGTCGGGGTAGATATTTCCTCATCGATGATCGAACTGGCACGCAAGGAATCGGCGCGCAACCAGGAGGCCATCGAGTATCACGTCGCCAACGTCTGCGACATGGGCGTACTGGGGCACTTCGACCGCGTCACTGCGGCCTGGCTGTTCAATTACGCGCAATCGCCACAAGAGCTGGAAAAGATGTTCAAGGTCGTGGCCAGGAACATGGTCCCCGGCGGCAAACTCATCGCCTACACCGTGGACCCGGGCTTCGAGTTGCAACGCGGCAACTTCACCAAGTACGGCGTCCACGTACTCAGCGAAGAAGCCCATGCCGGTGGCTTCCGCCATCACGCCGAGTTCGTTACCCAACCGCCCAGCGCCTTCACCTTCCACCGCTGGAGCCGCGACACCTACGAGCACGCCATCCTCAAGGCCGGCTTCTCCAAGCTGCAGTGGCAGAAGCCAATCATCTCCGTCGCCAATCGTGCCAAGCATCCCGTCGGCTACTGGGACGATTTCGAGCGCAACTGCCTGCAAACCGGGCTGATCTGCACCCTGTGACCGCCCCTCTCCCCTCAACCAGATGCAGGACAAGAAGTACTATGAATTCCAAGGGTTTTGCTCACTGGCCAGTGTTCGACGGCCCCCTGACAGCCGAAATGACCGACAGGCAATTGATGGGCCTCGCGGAACACTTTCAGCCAGGCATCGAGCTTTCGCTGCCCCTGGCAGTCTGGCGGCAGTTGTCCGACAAATCGGCGGAGCAGTTGGCCCTGGGGGTGGAAAACCCTGACGCTCCCCTGTCATGGCGCCTGGCCTCGGCACGGCTGCTGGCACAGACCATGGACCCACGCCTGGATGTACTCAACCCGCCGATGATCACCATCGAAGGCGGCCAGGTCGAGATCGGCCTGGAGGAGTCGGCCATCGACCAGGTGCTGCAGCGCATGCAGGGCCTGGGGCTGGACCGCAGCTGGATCGAGAAGGAGGCCCCGCGCCACCAGGTGGAGCTCAAGCCCTACGCCATTGGCAAGTACCCGGTAACCAACCTGGAATACCGGGCATTCCTGGAGGATTCGCAGTACCCCGCCATCCCCGGCAACTGGCTTTTCGGCCAGTTCCCCAGCGAACGCGCCAACCATCCGGTCTATGGCCTGAGCGCCGGCGATGCCGACGTCTACTGCCAGTGGCTGGCGGCCCGTACCGGTCGCTCGTTCCGCCTGCCCAGCGAAGCGGAATGGGAGTTTGCCGCCGCCGGCCATGAAAACCTCGAATACCCCTGGGGCGACCAGTTTCTGCCCCTGCACGCCAACACCGCGGAAATGGGCCTGTTCGCCACCACCCCGGTAGGTGCCCTGCCCGAGGGCGCATCGCCCTTCGGCTGCATGGACATGGCCGGAAACGTCGAAGAATACGTGGCCGATGACTACGCCCCCTACCCCGGCGGCAACGCCGTCATCGACGACCTGGTGACCGTGGTCGGCACCCACCGGATTGCCCGCGGCGGCAGCTTCACGCGCTTTCGCGACTTGACCCGCAACTGCCGTCGACACGGCAAATACCCCAGGGAGATCTACGTGATGGGCTTCAGGCTCGCCGAGAGCCTCTGACCCGGCATTTCTACTTTTGCAACCAAACAATTACACGTTCAACGTCAAAGAACGGAAGGGATTTCCATGAACACACTCAGCATCAGAAACCAGGTCGACATCCCCCTGAACGACTCGCCCACCCCCGGCACTTTCTACAGTTTCAGCGGCCTGGAGGCGGCCCATGAACACATCCTGATCAAGCTGGGCCCCGCCAGCGAACACAGCCCCCTGGTGCGCATTCATTCCGAATGCCTGACCGGCGATGTCTTCAACTCCCAGCGCTGCGATTGCGGCCCGCAACTGAGCGAGTCCATCTCGCGCATGCAGGAAGAAGGCGGCTACCTCATCTACCTGCGCCAGGAAGGCCGGGGCATCGGCCTGTACGCCAAGCTGGATGCCTACCGCCTGCAAGACGGCGGCATGGACACCTTCGAAGCCAACAGCCACTTGAACTTCCCCGAGGACGGCCGGGACTTCTCCATGGCCGCCAGGATGCTCAAGGCCCTGGGCGTGCAGCACTGCCGCCTGATCACCAACAACCCGGACAAGGTCCAGGCCCTGAAGGACAACGGCATCATCGTGGACAGCACCATCCCCACCGGGGTCTTCCTCACCCGGCACAACAGCCACTACCTGCAAGCCAAGAAAGACAAGAAGCACCACCTCATCGATCTCATCAAATAGAAGAGCCTGCCTCCCCCGGAGCCCGCGGGCCGGGGGACGGCTGCCCGTCATCCGCCAACGCATTATTAAGGACAATAATCATGAGACATTTCGGGCCCATCAGCGGCATCGCCACGTTCAAGGACACCTACGTCGCCACCGCCGGCTACGACAACCAGGTGATCCTCTGGGATGCCAGGACCCGGACCCCGATCCAGCGGGTCCTTCACGATCACCTGGCCAACCAGTGCGCATTCAACGCCGCCGGCACGCTGCTGGTAAGCGCCAGCAGCGACTACACCGCGCGGGTCTGGGAAGTGCCGTCCCTGCGCCTGAAGACCGTGCTCATCGGCCATGACGACGACATCGAGATGGCCGCCTTCTCCCCGGACGGCCAGACCATCGCCACCTGCTCCCGGGACCACAGCATCCGCCTGTTCAACCTCAGCGGCCAGACCCTGCGGATCCTCCACGGCCACACCGCCGACGTGATCTCGGTGTGCTGGTCGGCCGATGGCCAGACCCTGGTGTCGAGCAGCGATGACGGTTCGATCCGGCGCTGGGATGCCAATACCGGGCAACAGCTGGAAACCATCGACCTGGGCGGCGTGGAAACCGACACCGTGGCCCTGTCCCGCGAGGGCATCATTTTCGCCGGCGACGACGAAGGCAAGATATCCATCATCAGCCCCCGCGGCACCCTGCTGCAGCCCGCCCACAGCGCCGGGATCAAGCGCATCATCTGGGACGACAGCCAGCGCCTGCTGATCAGCCTCAGCTACGACCGCTCGGTCATGCTCTGGCACCTCAAGCAGGACGGCACCCTGGTCAAGACCGCGGAAACCTCCCTGCCGAGCATCATCTGGCCACGCAGTTGCGCGCTGCTGGGCAGCCATCGCATCGCCTTCGTCACCTTCGGCTCACGCTATGCCACCTGGGATTTCGCCACCCAGACCTGGGACCTCAGCGGCATCGAACCGGCGGTCAGCCTCAACGCCGTGGCGGTGGTCGGCGAAGACGTCTACAGCATCGGCGACGCCGGCATCCTGCACATCAACGGCCAACCCAGCATCAAGGCCGGCAGCCTGTGCAACTTCCTCCTGCCCTTTGGCGACAGTGTGTTGACCGGCGGCCAGATGGGCACGGTGTTCGACGCCCGCACCGGCGCCACCCTGTACCAGCACCGCTCGCCCCTGAACTGCGGCACCACCTTCATCAAGGACGGTGCCTTGCACGCAGCTATCGGCACCTACACCGGCGAAGCGCTGATCTTCTGCCTGGACCAGCAGCAGCCGCGCTTCGTCACCCAGGTGCGCATGCATGAGAACGCCATCAAAGGCATCGCCGCCGATGAAACCTACATTTTCAGCGTGTGCGCCACCGCAGCCGCGGCCTTCTTCCGGATTGCCGACTTCGGCCTGGAAACCTACCTGGACAAGGCCCACGAGCGGATCTCCAACGGCTGCACGCAGATCCAGGGCGGCTTCGCCAGCATCGGTCGCGACCTGAAACTGCGCCTGTGGCGCGATGGCGCCAGCGAGGTGTTCGACACGCCCCACAGCCACTCGATCAAGTGCATCGCCATCTCCCGCGACCGCTCGATGATCGCCACCGGCAGCTACGGCGGCACCGTGGCCGTCTTCGATCTGAAAAAGCGCGTCTGGGCCAGCGTGGAGAAACCCACCGCCAGCGGCATTTCCTGCCTGATCCATGACGCCAGCGGCGAAGGTTTCCTGGCCAGCGCCTACGACGGCCGGATCTACCCGATCACGCCCCCGGCCGCTGTCCAGTCGGCGCGCCCATGACCTACTTCAGCGAAGTCGACTTCCAGCACATGCAGCACGCCCTGTCCCTGGCAGAACGGGGCAGCCACTCCACCTGGCCCAATCCGCGGGTGGGTTGCGTGATCGCCCATGGCTCGCAAGTGGTCGGCGAAGGCTGGCATCGGCGGGCCGGCGGGCCCCACGCCGAGGTGTTCGCCCTGCGCCAGGCCGGTGGCCTGGCGCGGGGGGCCACCGCCTACGTGACCATGGAACCCTGCAGCCATGTCGGACGCACCGGTGCCTGCCATCAGGCCCTGATCGACAGCGGCGTGCACAGCGTGGTGGTGGCCCATCAGGACCCGTTCGAACAGGTCAACGGCCAGGGCATCGCCCAACTGCGCAACGCCGGAATCGAGGTGCGGGTCGGCCTGCTGGAATCGGCGGCCCAGGAGTTGAACCGCGGCTTTCTGTCCACGGTGCGGCGCCAGCGGCCCTGGGTGCAACTGAAAATGGGCATGAGCCTGGACGGGCGCACGGCCCTGGACAATGGGCGCTCGAAGTGGATCACCAGCACCCGGGCCCGGGCCGACGTGCAGTATTGGCGGGCCCGCAGCTCGGCGATCCTCACCGGCAGCGGTACCGTCCTGGCGGACGACCCACTGCTCACGGTACGCCAGCTGTCCTCCCCGGAGGCCCTGGCGCCAGTACGTGTGGTGCTCGACAGCCAGGGCCGGGTGCCCGCCACGGCGCGGGTGTTCAACGACCAGGCGCCGAGCCTGCACGTGGTGCACCGGGAGTGCCCGCTGGCCAGCAGCGACAGCGAGCAGGTCATGGCGCTGCCCGGGGACGACCAGGGCCTGCACCTTGAGCAGTTGCTGCACAACCTCAGCCAGCGCGGCCTGCACGACCTGCTGGTGGAAGCCGGCCCGACACTGGCCGGCAACCTGCTCAAGGCGCATCTGGTGGATGAGTTGCTGTTGTACGTGGCTCCGCGCCTGCTGGGGGATCTGGCCCGGCCGCTGGTGCACCTGCCGTGCTTCGACCGCCTGGAGGAGGCCCTGGACTTTGCCCTGTATGACGTCAGCCAGCTGGGGCCGGACCTGCGTCTGCGCCTGCGGCCGGCTCAGCCGCCGAGCGCGCTATGAGCGACCACCTGCTTGACCTGTTCGCGCAACCAGACATGGGCCGGTTCATTGTCGAAACGCTGATGCCAGATCTGCACGAAGGGAAACGGCGGAATCGGCAACGGCGGTCGCAGCTGGATCAGGTCCTGGTTAAGCAGCGCTTCGTCCAGGGTGCGAGTGGCCACCGTGAGAATCAGGTCGGTGTTGTGAATCATGCTGGGGGCAGTGCGCCAATGGGGCACGCTCACGGCTATCCGCCGCTGCAGCCCTTCGTCGCGCAGCAGGCTGTCCACCTCGCCGTTGGCGCTGCCATCCATCGACACCAGGATGTGTGGCCGGGCCAGGTAGCTGTCCAGGTCCAGCGTGCCGTCGGCCGGCAATGTGCGTCGATCGAGGAGGCAGGAGAAGGTTTCCTCGAACAGTACCTCGGTGGAAATGTCGCCGGACAGGTTGGGAAACACCCCCAGGGCCAGGTCGATCTTGCCCTGGGAAACCTGCTCGAACATTCCGTGCCGGGTGTCCTGGGTCACCACCAAGGTGGTGTTCGGCGCATCGCGGCGCAAACGCACCATCAGGTTGGGCAGTACCAACGCGGCGCCGTAGTCGGACATCGCCAGGGTGAAGATGCGCTGGGAACTGGCGGGGTCGAAGTCGATGGACTTGCCGAACAGGGTTTCGATCTGGCCGAGGATTTCCCGCAGCGGCTGCTGGATGTTCTGGGCCAGGGAACTGAGCACCAGTTCGCTGCCCCGGCGAATCAGGATCGGGTCATCCAGCAACCCGCGCAACTTGCTCAACGAGTGGCTGATGGCCGGCTGGCTCAAGTGCAGGCGCAAGGCCGTGCGGGTGACATGTTTTTCTGTCAGCAGGGCATCAAGCACCACCAGCAGGTTCAAATCGATATTGCGCAGTAAGACCGTGACCATCCTGTCATTTCCAACTCAGGGAGCAAGGTCCCAAAAGGAGCAACACATGCTGCAACTCAAACGAATTATTGAAACAGCCCTTTATGTGAACGATCTCGACATCGCGAAAGAATTCTACGCAAAAACCTTCCAGCTGGAAGTCATGGTCGAGAGTGATGTCCTCGTGGCGCTGAACATCGGCGGCCAGAATACCCTGTTGCTGTTCAAGCGGGGCGCCTCGCTGCACACCAAATACCTCAGCGGCGGCGAGATCCCGCCCCACGATGCCAACGGGCGGATCCATGTGTGCTTTGCCATCGACAAGCAGGACCTGCCCGGCTGGAAGGAACGCCTGGCCCGCTCCGGCATTCCCCTGGAAGGTCGTACCGAATGGCCCAAGGGCGGCTCCAGCATCTATTTCCGCGACCCGGATGAAAACCTCGTCGAGCTGCTCACCCCCGGTTGCTGGCCGATCTACTGAAACTGCAACTGACGTCAAGGAGTGAATGTCATGGTGTCCGTCGGTGTAACCAAGCCCCCCTCCCTGCGCGCATGGCTGGCGCTGATCGCGGCGCTGCTGACCGTCGGCCTGCTGGCCGGGTGGCTGTGGCACGGGGCCCGGCCCGGCCCCCAGGCCTATGCACAGGCACCGGTCAAGGTCGCCGTGGCCACGGCCAGTACCCTGCCCTTCCCCAACTACCTGGAAGCCATCGGCGAACTGGAGGCGATCCAGCAAGTCAGCGTGCCGGCGGAAATCGGCGGGCGCATCGTCAACCTGCCGATCCAGTCAGGGCAGCGGGTCGAACGCGGCCAGGTCCTGGTCCAGCTCAACGACGCGCCCCAGCGCGGCAACCTGGTGCGCCTGCAAGGGGAAATGGAAAACGCCCGGATCCGCCTCGAACGCTCGCGGCGCCTGGTGTCGGTCAACGCCACCTCCAGGGAAGCCTTCGACAATGCCCAGACCGAGCTGTCCACCGCCAAGGGCGCCTTGCAGGCGCTGACCGCGGAAATCGAGCAGCGCACCATTCGCGCGCCCTTTGCCGGCACCCTGGGCATTCGCAAGGTGCACCTGGGGCAATACGTGAACCCCGGGGACGTACTGATCAACCTGATTGGCGACAAGGGCCTGTACGTCAACTTCAGCGTGCCCGAGCAGGCGCTGGCCCAGGTCACGCCAGGGGCGACCCTGGAAGTGCTTCTCGACGCCCTGCCCGGGCAGGTGCTCAGCGCCAAAGTGAGCGCTGTCGATCCGTTTCTCGATCGCACCCGCACCCTGAGCATCCAGGCGCGCCTGCAAGACCCGCCAGCCAGCGCCCTGCCCCATATGTTCGCCCGTGTGCGGCTGGCCCAGCCGCTGCCCAGCGGCACCTTGAGCGTGCCGGAAACCGCGGTGACCTATAACGCCTACGGCGAAGAGTTGTTCGTGGTCCAGCCGGCCAAGGATGCCCAGGGCGCGCCGACGGTGCAGCGGGTATCGGTGAAAACCGGCGCGCGGCATGCCGGCCGGGTGGTGATCGACAGCGGCCTGGCGCCGGGCGCGCAAGTGGTGACGTCCGGGCAGATCAAGCTCAGTGACGGCGCCCCGATCGAACCGCAGCAGCACAGCGTGCTCAGCGATGCCGGCGGCAGTGCGACGACCCTGGCCGCGGGAGAAGAGCCGTGAAGTTCACCGATCTGTTTGTCCGCCGCCCGGTGCTGGCGCTGGTGGTCAGCCTGCTGATCCTGCTGGCGGGGCTCAAGGCCTACAGCAACCTGCCGGTGCGCCAGTACCCGTTGCTGGAAAGCTCGGTGATCAGCGTCACCACCGACTACCCCGGGGCGCCGGCTGAGCTGATGCAGGGCTTTGTCACCCAGCCGATCAACCAGTCCCTGGCCTCGGTGGAGGGGGTGGACTACGTCAGCTCGTCCTCGGTCCAGGGGCGCAGCCTGATCACCCTGCGCATGGCCCTCAACCAGGATTCGTCGAAGACCCTGAGCGAGGTGATCGCCAAGGTCAACCAGGTCAAGTACCGCCTGCCCGAGCAGGCCTACGACCCGGTGATCGAGCGTTCCGCCGGGGACGCCACCGCCGTGGCCTATGTCGGTTTCGCCAGCCGCTCGCTGTCCGCCTCGGCGCTGAGCGACTACCTCAGCCGGGTGGTACAGCCGCTGTTTTCCAGCATCGAGGGCGTGGCCAAGGTCGAGACCTTCGGCGGCCAGCGCCTGGCCATGCGCCTGTGGCTGGACCCGCAGCGCATGGCCGGCCACGGCGTCAGCGCGGCCCAGGTGGAACAGGCGATCCGCGCCAACAACTTCCAGGCCGCCCCCGGGCAGATCAAGGGCCAGTACGTGATCTCGTCGATCCAGGTCAACACCGACCTGAGCAACCTCGACGAGTTTCGCGACATGGTCATCAGCAACCGTGGCGACCACCTGCTGCGCCTGCGGGACATCGCCCGGGTCGAGCTGGGCTCGGCGTCCTATGAAACCAGTGCGCTGATGGACGGCAAGCCGGCGGTGCACCTGGGCCTGTATGCCACGCCCAAGGGCAACCCGCTGCTGATCGTCGCCGACATCAAGCGCCTGCTGCCGGAGATCCAGAAGACCCTGCCGCCGGGAGTGGAGGTGGCCCTGGCGTTCGAGACCGCCCACTTCATCCAGGCCTCGATCATCGAGGTCATCGAAACCCTGATCGAAGCCATCCTGATCGTGGTGGCGATCATCTACCTGTGCCTGGGCTCGGCCCGCAGCGTGCTGATCCCGGTGGTCAGCATTCCGCTGTCGATGGTCGGCGCACTGGCGCTGATGCACCTGTTCGGCTTCAGCATCAACCTGCTGACTCTGCTGTCCATGGTCCTGGCCATCGGCCTGGTGGTGGACGATGCCATCGTGGTCATGGAGAACATCCACCGCCACCTCAAGGAGGGTCGCACGCCGTTGCAGGCGGCCTTTGTCGGGGCCCGCGAAATCGCCTCGCCGGTGATCGCCATGACCATCACCCTGGCTGCGGTGTACATGCCCATCGGCCTGATGAGCGGGCTGACCGGCGCGCTGTTCAAGGAGTTCGCCCTGACCCTGGCCGGCGCGGTGCTGATCTCCGGGGTAGTGGCCCTGACCCTGACCCCGGTGATGTGCGCCACGCTGCTGCCGGCGGGGCAGCAGGAAGGCCGCATGAGCCGCTGGGCCGAGCAGTTCTTCCACTGGCTGGCACGTCTCTACCAGCACGGCCTGGTGCGTTCCCTGCGCTGGCGCGGCGCGGTCCTGGCGTTTGCCGCCCTGGTGCTGCTCAGCCTGCCGTGGCTCTACGGCCACGCCAGCAAGGAGCTGGCGCCCAACGAAGACCAGGGCAACCTGCTGCTGGCGATCAAGTCGCCGCAGCACGCCAACCTGGACTATGTCGAGCGCTATGCCTACCAGCTGGACGCGATCCTCCAGGGCCTGCCGGAAACCGTCAGCACCTGGATCATCAATGGCAGCGACGGCGTGGCCGCCAGTTTCGCCGGGGTCAACTTCAGCGAGTGGTCGCAACGCCAGCGCAGCGCGGCCAGCATCCAGCAGCAGTTGCAGCAGGAGGTCGATGCGGTCGAGGGCAACTCGATCTTCGTCTTCCAGTTGCCGCCGCTGCCGGCCTCCACCGGCGGCCTGCCGGTGCAACTGGTGATCCGCAGCACCGAGGACTACCGCTCGCTGTTCCAGGCCATGGAAGAGATCAAGCAGCAGGCCCGGGCCAGCGGCCTGTTCGCGGTGGTGGACAGCGACCTGGAGTTCAACAACCCGGTGACCGAGGTGCGCATCGATCGCAGCAAGGCCAACAGCCTGGGCATCCGCATGCAGGACATCGGCACCACCCTGGCGGTGCTGATCGGCGAGAACTACACCAACCGCTTCGCCCTGCAAGGCCGCTCCTACGACGTGATTCCCCAGAGCGCCGCGGCCCAGCGCCTGACGCCCCAGGCCCTCAACGGCTTCTATGTGGAGACCGACAGCGGCACCCAGGTGCCGTTGTCCACCGTGGTCAGCCTGCATGACAGCATCCAGCCCAACAAGCTCAAGCAGTTCAACCAGCAGAATGCCGCGACCTTCCAGGGCATCCCCGCCCCGGGGGTCAGCCTGGGCCAGGCGGTGGCCTTCCTGCAGCAGCAAAGCCAGGCCCTGCCCGCCAGTTTCAGCCATGACTGGCAGGCCGATTCGCGGCAGTTCATCCACGAAGGCAATGCCCTGCTGCTGACTTTCCTGTTCGCCCTCATCGTGATCTACATGGTGCTGGCCGCGCAGTACGAAAGCCTGAGCGACCCGCTGATCATCCTGATCACCGTGCCGCTGTCGATCTGTGGCGCGCTGATTCCCCTGGCGCTGGGGCTGGCGACCATCAATATCTACACGCAGATCGGCCTGGTGACCCTGATCGGCCTCATCAGCAAGCACGGCATCCTGATGGTGGAGTTCGCCAATGAACTGCGCGCGTCCCTGGGCTGCACTGCGGCCCAGGCGATTATCCGCGCGGCACGGATCCGCCTGCGGCCGATCCTCATGACCACCGCCGCCATGGTGGTGGGGCTGGTGCCGCTGCTGTTTTCTTCCGGCGCCGGCGCCAGCAGCCGTTTCGGCCTGGGGCTGGTGATCGTCATCGGCATGCTGGTGGGCACCCTGTTCACCCTGTTCGTGCTGCCGTCGATCTACAGCCTGATGGCACGCACCCACAGTCGCTCCAGCGAGCTGGAGGAACTGCAGCAACTGGCCTGAGCCTGCGCCAGAAGTGCAACGGGCGGCCCAAGGGCCGCCCGTTGTGTTCCAGGGTGAGGTTACAAATGGCTTTCGGCGTATTCCGCCAGGATCGAGCGCGGTACCCCTTGCAGGGTGATGTGCACGCCGTTGGGGAAGTCCTTGAAACGTTCGGTGAGGTAGGTCAGGCCAGAACTGGTGGCCGACAGGTAGGGGGTATCGATCTGTGCCAGGTTGCCCAGGCACACCACTTTGGAACCGGCGCCGGCACGGGTGATGATGGTCTTCATCTGGTGCGGGGTAAGGTTCTGGCATTCGTCGATCAGGATCAGGCTCTGCTGGAAGCTGCGGCCGCGGATGTAGTTCAGGGATTTGAACTGCAACGGCACCTTGCTGAGGATGTAGTCGACGCTGCCGTGGGTGTTCTCGTCATCCATGTGCAGGGCTTCGAGGTTGTCGGTGATGGCGCCCAGCCAGGGTTCCATCTTCTCCGCCTCGGTGCCGGGCAGGAAGCCGATCTCCTGGTCCAGCCCCTGCACGCTGCGGGTGGCGATGATGCGCCGGTAGCGCTTGCTGACCATGGTCTGCTCGATAGCGGCGGCCAGGGCCAGGATGGTCTTGCCCGAGCCCGCGGCGCCGGACAGGTTGACCAGGTGGATATCCGGATCGAGCAGCGCGTACAGCGCCAGGCCCTGGTAGATGTCCCGCGGTTTCAGGCCCCAGGCCTCCTGGTGCAACAGGGGCTCCTGATGCAGGTCGAGGATCAGCAGCACATCGGCGCGGATTTCCTTGATCCAGCCGACAAAGCCCTGTTCGTCGATGATGAATTCATTGATGTGCACCGCCGGCAGGTTGTCGATCAACTGCACCTGGTGCCAGGTACGGCCATGGTCCTGGCGGGTTTCCACCTTGCTTACGCGGTCCCAGAACGAGCCGCTCATGTTGTGGAAACCATTGGGCAGCAGGGAAACATCGTCCACCAGCTGGTCGGTGCTGTAGTCCTCGGCGGCGATCCCGCAGGCCCGCGCCTTGAGGCGCATGTTGATGTCTTTGGTCACCAGCACCACGGGCAGGTCCTTGTTGCGCGCGTGCAGGTCGATCAGCTGGTTGATGATGATGTTGTCGTTGAGGTTGTCCGGCAACAGGCTGGTGGGCTCGTTGCGCTTGCTCATGAGGATCGACAGCAAGCCCTTGGGCCCGCTCTTGCCACGCTGGATCGGTACGCCCAGCTCGACGTCCTCGGGTGAGGCTTCACCCAGGGTCTTGTCGATCAGGCGGATGGCCTGGCGGCATTCGGCGGCCACGCTGTGATGCCCGCTCTTGAGCTTGTCCAGCTCTTCGAGGACGGTCATGGGGATGGCGACGTGGTGTTCTTCGAAATTCAGTAAGGCGTTTGGATCGTGAATCAATACATTGGTATCGAGTACATAAAGGATTGGCTGGTTGGAAGAAGAGCTACGTCCGTGGTCATCCATACTCGGTCACCTTATGTGGGAGCCAGTCGACGCAATACCATGGGGTATCGCGCCTCGAAGGGCCACCGAATTCACCCGCGGGGGTTCAGGTGACCTGCACACACAAGGAGTCTTGGGAGACGCCACCTGTGTCGCAGGTTTCGGCGGTCTGAGTTCGTAATACTCCAAAAGCCGTGACAGGAAAAAGCACTTTGACGCTTTTTTGATGTTTATTTTGCAGAGTGACGAATAGCCCTTGGCGAGTGGCCCGGGCACCGTTAAAGTCGGAAGTCCGCCTGCCTCGAAATCCCGCTATTTTTCCCCTCTTCAGCCGCCATTTCTCCCTGTTTGCGCAGGCTGTTTCGTTTCAGCGAAATGCATCCTGGCAGTCTTCCCAACCGATGCCGCTCTGCGCGGTCTGGGCCAGCAACCAGGGCAGGCTGCTCTTGACCCCATCCTGCTTGGCATTGAAGGCGATCACCCCGCGTCGCCACAGCAGCATCAAGGTCAACACTCTTTGCCCGCTGTCCTCGGCCTTGAGCTTGCCGGCGCCATCCTGGGCGTCGATGTCCCATAGCGCCACCTGCATGCCCTGGGCATTGAAGAAGCCCTGGGCGTCGGCGCGACGCTGGCCATAGGGCGGGCGGAACAGCGGCACGTAGTTTTCCGGCAGCTTGCTTTTCACCAGGTCGGCGCTGCGCTGGATCGAGTACTGCCAGTCCTGCCAATGGCTGTGGGAACGGAATTCCCACCCCTGGACCCCAACGCACTGCCGGGAATACAGGGATTGCAGGCTGGCCACCGAAGCCTTGTCGAGACGGTTCTGGATATCGTTGCCAAGAACGAAGAAGGTGCCGCTGAGGTTGGCCTTGCGCAGGTAGTTGGTGAGCCAGGGCGTGTTGTCCGGCGCCAGGTTGGCGGCGCTGTCGAAGGTCAGCAGAAACAGCCGGTCATTGAGCTCGTCGCCATTGCGCTCGTAGTCGCCAAAGCGCAGCACTTCGCTGCTGGTCTGCGGTGACAGCGCGGCCTTGCGCAGCAATTCGTCCAGGTACTGCTCGTGGAAGGTCCGGCTCGGCTCGCCCCAGCGCGCGTAGTAGGAGTCCTGCGCCAGATGGAACTTGCCGGCCTGCTTGCGCAACTGCTGCATGTTTTCCACCAGGTAACAGAAGGACGCGTCCTGGTCGCAGCTCTGCTGGGCGAAGTTGTAGTTATCCAGCAGGCGCTGCCACAGATGCTCGCGCAGCTCAAAGATCGCCTCCATATTGATCATCCGCAGGCCCAGGCGCTGCTTCATCGAGGCTTCGTCCCAGGCTTCGCTGATCAGCAAGGCGCGAGCGAAGGAGAGGATCTCGGCCCGCGAGGCGACGTCGAACAGGGTCGGATTGTCGAGCTTTTCCGGCCAGGTGCTGCGGTCCAGGGTCGCCACATCATTGGGCGCTGCCAGCACGCTGAAACTCAGAAGCCAGGCCGAGAAGAGAAACGCGATACGCAAAAGGGATGCCTCCAGAACAAAACCCGCGCCGCACTATAGCCGATCTGTGCCAGGAATCAGGGCCCCTTCGCCGGCAAGCCGGCTCCTACAGGCTCGTGCGGGAGCCGGCTTGCCGGCGAACCGCGATCAGCGGTCATGACTATCGCCATCATAGGTGGAGTCCGGGCGCCCGAGCCCCTAGAATCCCCCGACGCCAAAAGGAGACGACCCCATGCTGATGGTGATTTCACCCGCCAAGACCCTCGATTACGAAACACCGCCGGTTACCCAGCGCTTCACCCAGCCGCAATACCTCGACCACTCCCAGGAACTGATCCAGCAACTGCGGGAACTGACCCCGGCGCAGATCAGCGAGCTGATGCACGTATCCGACAAGATCGGCGGGCTCAACGCCGCGCGCTTCGGTAGCTGGACCCCGGCCTTCACTCCAGACAACGCCAAGCAGGCGCTGCTGGCGTTCAAGGGCGACGTCTATACCGGGCTCAACGCCGAAACCCTCAGCGAGGCGGATTTCGACTACGCCCAGCAACACCTGCGCATGCTTTCCGGCCTGTACGGCCTGCTGCGCCCCCTGGACCTGATGCAGCCCTATCGCCTGGAAATGGGCACCAAGCTGGCCAACGCCCGGGGCAAGGACCTGTACGCCTTCTGGGGCACCCGCATCAGCGAATGGCTCAACGAGGCTCTGGCCGAGCAAGGTGACGACCTGCTGCTGAACCTGGCTTCCAACGAGTACTTCTCGGCGGTCAAGCGCACGGCCCTGAACGCGCGGATCATCAATACCGAGTTCAAGGACCTGAAGAACGGCCAGTACAAGATCATCAGTTTCTATGCCAAGAAAGCCCGTGGCCTGATGAGCCGCTTCGTCATCCAGGAGCGCATCAACGACCCCGCTCAGCTCAAGCAATTCGACGTCCAGGGCTACCGCTTCAGCGCGGAGCAGTCCAAAGCCGACACCCTGGTATTCCTGCGCGACCACGCACCGGAATAAAGCGTTCCCCTGCCGCGCTCCCTTCCAACCGGCGAGCGCGCCAGAATGTGATCATCCGCACATTCCCCGCCTTTAATAAGCCAATTTTCTGGCGCCATAGAACTTTCAGCGTTTTGCCTAACTTTTATTTCACTCGACAGCCCTGATTTTTTTCAGTAGTGGCACCACTTTTTTTATTCGGTAGTGGCACAAAAATATCCCCTCGCTTCAACTCCCCATAACTAAAGGCTCAAACCGTTAGTGCTATCAGTTTGAGAGCAGTGCCATCTTTCTCAATATTTCAAGAAATTTCGAAAAACAGGATGAGCGGGCAGGAACTATGCCTTCAGACACCGCTCATACCACCGGTAACGATTCTCAACGAGGTTGTAGGAGATGACTTACACGGACTCACGAGGAACTAATCAAGTTGCAACATTGATTTGACCAACGAGTCACAAACTTGAACTAAAGGGTAAACAAACGGAGATAAGGCACCTCAACTATCCCCTAACGAGCCAAGGAACAGCTGGCCTTCAAGGCCCCCGAAAACAACTGGAGAGCCCGTACTACGTGGCATCCAGCCATCCACAGGAACGCGGATGGTTTTTCTCGAGGGACCTGCAGCAGGAGCCGCCGGCAACATTCAAGGGCAAGTCAAAACAACATGGATCGGTTGCGCACAACTTGAGTGCATTTATTTAGTCACTCGGAACTTAGTCTGCCTGCACACGGTACTACAGCGTACTTCGCTGGACTTCCGAGTGCGCAACAACAGCTGGCAAACATTAACTCCGGCCATCTAATGGCGTGAATAACACAGAGGTAAATGCGATGCGCATCAGCATATTTGGTTTGGGTTACGTCGGTGCAGTATGTGCCGGTTGCCTGTCCGCACGGGGCCATGAAGTGGTTGGCGTAGATATCTCCAAAGACAAGATCGACCTGATCAACGCCGGCAAGTCGCCGATCGTCGAACCGGGCCTGGGCGAACTTCTGGCGCAAGGAATCCAGACCGCTCGTCTGCGTGGCACCACCAACTTCGCCGAGGCCATTCGCGATACCGACCTGTCGATGATCTGCGTCGGTACCCCGAGCAAGAAGAACGGCGACCTGGAACTGGACTACATCGAATCGGTGTGCCGCGAGATCGGTTTCGTCCTGCGCGACAAGGCCACCCGCCACACCATCGTGGTGCGCAGCACCGTGCTGCCGGGCACCGTGAAGAACGTGGTGATCCCGATCCTCGAAGACTGCTCGGGCAAGAAGGCCGGGGTGGATTTCGGCGTCGCGGTGAACCCCGAGTTCCTGCGTGAAAGCACCGCGATCAAGGACTACGACTTCCCGCCCATGACCGTGATCGGCCAGTTCGACCAGGCCTCCGGTGATGTGCTGCAAGCGCTGTACGAAGAGCTCGATGCACCGATCATCCGCAAGGACATCGAAGTCGCCGAGATGATCAAGTACACCTGCAACGTCTGGCACGCCACCAAGGTCACCTTTGCCAACGAGATCGGCAACATCGCCAAGGCGGTGGGCGTGGACGGCCGTGAAGTGATGGACGTGGTCTGCCAGGACAAGACCCTCAACCTGTCCCAGTACTACATGCGCCCGGGCTTCGCCTTCGGCGGCTCGTGCCTGCCCAAGGACGTGCGCGCCCTGACCTACCGCGCCGGCTCCCTGGACATTGAGGCGCCCCTTCTCAACTCGCTGATGCGCAGCAATGAATCCCAGGTGCAGAACGCCTTCGACATCGTTTCCAGCCATGACAAGCGCAAGGTCGCCCTGCTGGGCCTGAGCTTCAAGGCCGGCACCGACGACCTGCGCGAGAGCCCGCTGGTGGAACTGGCGGAAATGCTCATCGGCAAGGGCTTCGACCTGAGCATCTACGACAGCAACGTCGAGTACGCCCGGGTTCACGGCGCCAACAAGGACTACATCGAGTCGAAGATCCCCCACGTTTCGTCCCTGCTCAACTCGGACTTCGACGCGGTAATCGGCAACTCCGACGTGATCATTCTCGGCAACCGCGACGAGAAGTTCCGCGCCCTGGCCGAAGACGTGCCCCACGGCAAGCAGGTCATCGACCTGGTGGGCTTCATGTCCAAGGCTACCTGCAGCAAAGGCCGTACCGAAGGGATCTGCTGGTAAGGGTTCGCCAGCCAGCCGGCTCCTACCCCATCCCCGTAGGAGCTGGCTGGCCAGCGATCTGGCCCTCCCAGATCTCCATGCCTGCCTTAACCCCCCTCGGGCCACCCCACAGGCTCGCCCGAGACCTTGATGGACGCAGATTATGCACAGGCTAAAGCACGGCCTGCTTCAGGCCGCCGGTTGGCTGTTCTACTCGAGTTTGCTGATGGGCATGGCCTTGTTGCTGCCCGCCTCGACCTTCGACTCACAGTCCAAGGACTTCATTTTCCTGATTGGCGCCGTGGGCATCTGGCGCTACTCGATGGGTGCCACGCACTTCGTGCGCGGCATGCTGTTTCTCTACGTGGTCTACCCGCACCTGCGGCGCAAGGTGCGCAAGCTCGGCAGCGCGGCGGACCCGTCCCATGTGTACCTGATGGTCACCAGCTTCCGGATAGACGCGCTGACCACCGCCCAGGTCTACGGCTCGGTCATCCGTGAAGCCATCGACTGCGGCTTCCCCACCACCGTGGTCTGCTCGATCGTGGAAATGTCCGACGAGCTGCTGGTGAAAAGCCTGTGGGCGCGGATGAACCCGCCGGAGCGGGTCAAGCTGGACTTCGTGCGCATCCCCGGCACCGGCAAGCGTGATGGCCTGGCCTTCGGCTTTCGTGCCATCTCCCGCCACCTGCCGGACAGCCGCGCCGTGGTAGCGGTGATCGACGGTGACACCGTGCTCGGCGAAGGCGTGGTACGCAAGACCGTGCCCTGGTTCCAGCTGTTCGGCAATGTCGGCGGCCTGACCACCAACGAATTCTGCGAAGTGCGCGGCGGCTACATCATGAGCGAATGGCACAAGCTGCGCTTCGCCCAGCGCCACATCAACATGTGCTCCATGGCCCTGTCCAAGCGCGTGCTGACCATGACCGGGCGCATGTCGGTGTTCCGCGCCACCGTGGTCACCGACCCGGACTTCATCGCCGACGTGGAAAGCGACTCCCTGCAGCACTGGCGCCTGGGCCGCTTCAAGTTCCTTACCGGCGACGACAAGTCCAGCTGGTTCAGCCTGATGCGCCTGGGCTACGACACCTTCTACGTGCCTGACGCGGCAATCAACACCGTGGAGCACCCGCCGGAGAAGAGCTTCATCAAGGCCAGCCGCAAGCTGATGTTCCGCTGGTACGGCAACAACCTGCGGCAGAACTCCCGGGCCCTCGGCCTGGGCATGAAACGCCTGGGGCTGTTCACCAGCGTGGTGCTGTTCGACCAGCGCGTGTCGATGTGGACCTCGCTGCTGGGCCTGACCGTGGCGATCATCGCCAGCTTCAAGTACGGCACCGCCTTCATCCTGGCCTACCTGCTGTGGATCGGCATTACCCGCCTGATCCTGACCCTGCTGCTGTCCTGCTCGGGGCACCGCATCGGCCCGGCCTACCCCTTGATTCTCTATTACAACCAGATCGTCGGCGCGCTGGTGAAGATCTACGTGTTCTTCCGCCTCGACCAGCAATCCTGGACCCGCCAGGACACCAAGCTGACCCGCGACCTGGCCAGTTTTCAACGTTGGTTCAACACCTGGTCGTCTCGGACCATGACCTTCTCGGCCGGCAGCGTGTTCGTCGCTGTCCTGCTGCTGATGGTCTGAACCGCCTTGCCTGAATTAACTAGGAAATCGACTCTATGAACACCGCCGTGAACGTCAATGTAGTGCATGAATCCGAAGCCCAACGCCAGCACGCCCGGGTCAAGATCCCGGCCAAGCTGCGCTTCTTCGGAACCGAGGCCAAGCCTCTTGAAGTGCGGGTCCACGACCTCTCCGCCGGCGGCCTGAGCTTCAACGCCGGGCAGCAGATGCTGACCGTGGGCGAAGTGCACAAGGGCCGCCTGCAATTTGTCATCGACAACCTCGGCCTGGCCATGGACGTCGAGCTGCAGGTCCGCTCCTTCGATCGCCAGAGCGGCCGGGTCGGTTGCCAGTTCCAAAACCTCGAACCCCAAGACATCTCCACCCTGCGCCACCTGATCACCTCGCACCTGGCCGGCGACATCGTCAGCATGGGCGACGTGCTCGCCACCCTGCAGCGGGACAACTTCACCAAGGCGCGCAAGAACAAGGACAGCGGCAGCGGCATGACTCCGCTGGGGCGCCTGCGGGCGGTGACCTTCAGCGCCGGGATCTTCATCGTCGGCCTTGCCGCCTTCGGTTTCATCCTCAAGTCGGTGTACGGCATGTACTTCGTCAGCCACGCCGAGGCCGGCCTGGTCAACGTTCCGGGGATGAACGTCACCATGCCGCGCGACGGCACCGTGCAGAGCCTGGTGCAGACCGATGGCAGCGTCGCCAAAGGCGCGCCCCTGGCCAGCTTCAGCACCAGCATGCTGGACGTGCTCAAGGGCCACCTGGACGAAAACCAGCTGCAACCGGCCAAGGTCGAGGAACTGTTCGGCAAGCAGATGACCGGCACCCTGACCTCCCCCTGCGACTGCACCGTGGCCCAGCAACTGGTGGCCGACGGGCAGTACGCCAGCAAGGGCGACGTGATCTTCCAGCTGGTGCCGCGCAATAGCCTGGCCAATGTCGAGGCGCGGTTCTCCTACCGCCAGTTCGGCGACGTGCGCCCGGGCACCAAGGTCAACTTCCAGATCGCCGGCGAGGATGAAGTGCGCACCGGCACCATCGTCAGCAGCGCCAGCCTCAACAGCAACGACCTGTCCTCCGACATCCGCGTACAGATCAAGCCCGACGCGCCCCTGAGCAGCGCCTTCGCCGGCCGCCCGGTGGAAGTCAGCAGCGACCGCGGCCCGTCGATGAACTGGCTGATCGACAAAGCCATGGCCGCCGGTCTCTAAGCGGAGGACATGCCTGTGACTAGCCTTTTCATTGGCGAGTGCTGCGCACTCGATCGCGAGCAAGCTCGCTCCTACCAGAACACCGCCGCCTCCGGTAGGAGCGAGCTTGCTCGCGAAAGCGCTCAAGGCCGCCGCCATCTGGCCCTGTGCGCCCTGGCGCTGGCCGTGAGCCTGGCCGGTTGCGCCGGCCTGCCGGACCAGCGCCTGGCCAACGAGGCCCTGAAGCGCGGCGACACCGCCCTGGCCCAGCAGAACTACCGCCAACTGGCAGACCTGGGCTACAGCGAAGCGCAAGTGGGCCTGGCCGACATTCAGGTGGAAAGCCGCGACCCGGCGCAGATCAAGCAGGCCGAGGCCACCTACCGCGCCGCGGCCGACACCTCGCCCCGTGCCCAGGCGCGCCTGGGGCGCCTGCTGGTGGCCAAGCCCGGCTCCAGCGAGGCCGAGCAGCACGAAGCCGAAGGCCTGCTGAAGAAAGCCTTTGCCAATGGCGAAGGCAACACCCTGATCCCCCTGGCGATGCTGTACCTGCAATACCCCCACAGCTTCCCCAACGTCGACGCCCAGCAGCAGATCAGCCAATGGCGCACCGCCGGCTACCCGGAAGCCGGTCTGGCCCAGGTCCTGCTGTACCGCACCCAGGGCACCTACGACCAGCACCTGGACCAGGTGGAAAGCATCTGCAAGGCCGCCCTCGACAGCACCGACATCTGCTACGTCGAGCTGGCCACCGTCTACCAGAAACGCGGCCAGCCAGAACAGCAGGCCGAGCTGATCAAGCGACTGCAGGCCGGCTACAACCGTGGCAGCGTCAGTGCCCAGCGGGTCGACAGCGTGGCCCGGGTACTGGGCGATGCCAGCCTGGGCAAGCCGGACGAAAAGACCGCCCAGGCCCTGCTGGAACAGGTCGCCCCCGGCTACCCGGCCTCCTGGGTCAGCCTGGCGCAACTGCTCTACGACTTCCCCGAGCTGGGTGACGTCGACAAGATGATGGAATACCTGGAGAACGGCCGCGCCGCCGACCAGCCCCGGGCCGAACTGCTGCTGGGCAAGCTCTACTACGAAGGCAAGTGGGTGCCGGCGGACGCCAAGGTGGCCGAGGCGCACTTCCAGAAAGCCGTGGGCCGCGAAGTCGCCGCCGACTACTACCTGGGGCAGATCTACCGCCGTGGCTATCTGGGCCAGGTGTACCCGCAAAAAGCCCTGGACCACCTGCTGACGGCTGCCCGCAACGGCCAGAACAGCGCCGACTTCGCCATTGCCCAGCTGTTTTCCCAGGGCCGCGGCACCGCGCCCAACCCGGTCAACGCCTACGTCTTCAGCCAGTTGGCCAAGGCCCAGGACACCCCACAGGCCAACGAACTGGCCCAGCAGCTGGATCAACAACTGCCCCCCGGCCAGCGCGCCGAAGCCCAGCGCCTGCTGCAACAGGAGCAGGCGGCGCGCGGTGCCCTGACCCAGAACACGCTGCAACTGCACGCGCTGCAGGAAGAAGACGGCGAGGAATCCCTATGAAGTCCATCCCATTCAACACCGCCCCTGTAGCCGCTGCCGCAGGCTGCGACCAAGCGCGAAGCGCTCGCCACGCCTGCCCTCGCGAATCGCGGCCGCTGCGCGAACGGGCACACCCCGCCTTCACCACCACAGGCAAGCGCTTGTGCCTGTCGAAACTGGGCATGGCCCTGGGTTTTGCCATGATCTGGTCCAACCCGACCCTGGCGGCCATCACCGACACCAAGAACTTCGGCCTGGAAGTGAAGATCACCGGCCAGTCCGAGGACGATCGCGACCTGGGCACCCAGGGCGGTGGCGACGTCAACGGCATCGGCCTCGACCTGCGGCCATGGCTCTATGGCGAAAGCGGCAACTGGAGCGCCTACGCCATGGGCCAGGCAGTGACCGCAAGCGACGTGATCGAAACCGACACCCTGCAACAGTCCGGCGACGACGCCAGCCAGCAGTCCAGCAACGATGACCGCAAGACCAAGAAGAACTACCTGGCCATGCGCGAGTTCTGGGTCGGCTACAGCGGCTTCACCGCCTACCCCGGCGAGCAGCTGAAGTTCGGCCGCCAGCGCCTGCGCAACGATGACGGGCAATGGCGCGACACCAACATCGAGGCGCTGAACTGGACCTTCGACACCACCCTGCTGCGGGCCAACCTGGGGGCCGCCGAGCGCTTCAGTGAATACCGCACCGACCTCAAGGAGCTGGCGCCCAAGGACAAGGACCGCCTGCACCTGTACGCCGACGCCGCCTACCAGTGGACGCCCGGCCAGTGGGTGGGCATCCGCGCCCACCATACCCACGACGACGGCAAGCTCGACTATGCCCAGCCCGGCGTGGCCAGCGACCCGCTGGACAAGAAGGAAAACGGCGACCTGACCTGGCTCGGCCTGGAAGCCAACAGCGACGCCTTTAACTGGCGCAACACCAATACCGTCAACTACTGGGCCAGCCTCACCGGCATGCGCGGCGACCGCGATACGGTCAACCCGCTGAACGCCGATGGCAGCCGCCCGACCCAAGCCAAGCGCGGGGACAACCTCAACGGCTGGGCCACCGACCTGGGCGTGCGCCTGCGCCTTGACCCGAACTGGCAAGTGGGCGCGGCCTATGCCCGGGCCAGCGCCGAGTACGAACAGAACGGCCTGCAAAGCAACCGCTCCAACTACACCGGTACTCGCTCCCGGGTGCACCGCTTCGGCGAAGCCTTCCGGGGCGAAATGAACAACACCCAGAGCGCCACCCTGTTCGGTTCCTGGCAACTGCGCGAGGACTACGACGCCAGCCTGGTCTACCACAAGTTCTGGCGTGTGGACGGCAACAAACCGGTGGGCAGCAACGGCATCAACGCAGTGGACAACAACTACGACGACACCACCGGCGCCTTGCTCAGCAGCACCTCGCTGCCGCTCATGGATGGCAAGAAGGACCTCGGCCAGGAGATGGACCTAGTGGTCACCAAGTACTTCAAGCAAGGCCTGTTGCCCGCGGCCCTGAGCCAGTCGATCGATGAACCTTCGGCCCTGGTGCGTTTGCGCGGTGGCGTGTTCAAGCCCGGCGACGCCTACGGCAAAGAGGTCGACTCCTACATGCACCGCGCCTTTATCGACGTGATCTGGCGCTTCTGATGCAAGCCGCTAAAGGAGTGCCCGACATGCCTAATCAAACTCTCCAGAGCCCGTTGTCCAGAGGCTCCCTGAGCCTCCTGGCCGGCGCCCTGCTGCTGGCCAGCAGCAGCGCCTTCGCCACTGCCGAGACGGCCAAGGCGCCGATCATCGCCAAGGAGCTGCAACAGGCCAAGACCTACACCGTCAGCAGTGCTCCCACCGAGCCCCTGGCCCTGGCCAAGCCGACCCTGCCCGACCTCTCCGGCTACACCGCCGAGGCGGCCGCGGCGAAGATCGTGCGCAGCAAGCCGGGCAAGATCAGCGTGCGCCGGATGATGCAGGAAGACGCCCTGAAGGACTTTATCGGCGGTGACAACAAGATGGCCGAATGGGTGGTGCGCCAGCACGGCATACCCCAGGCGATCTTCATCGACGACGGCTACGTCAACCTCAAGGAACTGGTGGGCAAGCTGCCCAAGCAGTACATCAGCGAAACCGCGCCCGGGGTCTACCTGGCCCGCCTGCCCATCGTAGTCGGCCGCCACGGCATCCTGGAAATCGACAAACAGACCCAGGAGCTGCGCCTGTCCCAGGAAAGCGGCTCGTTCCTGGTCAACGATGGCCAGCTGTTCGTGCGTGACACCAAAGTCACGGGCTGGCGCGAAAAGGACAACGGCCCGGCGACCTTCCGCTCGCCCAAGGAATTCCGCCCGTTCCTGCTGGCCTGGGGCGGCACCGAGACTTACATCGTCAACAGCACGATGGCCAGCTTCGGCTACGCCAACTCCAAGTCCTACGGGGTGAGTATTTCCCAGTACACGCCGAACATGGCCAAGGTGCTCAAGCGCCCCGAGCCCACCGGCTGGATCGTCGGCTCGACGTTCTCGGACATGTGGTACGGCTTCTACTGCTACGAGACCCGGGACTTCGTGCTCAAGGGCAACACCTACAAGGACAACATCGTCTACGGCATCGACCCCCACGACCGCTCCCATGGCCTGATCATTGCCGACAACACCGTCCACGGCACCAAGAAGAAGCACGGCATCATCATTTCCCGGGAAGTGAACGACAGCTTCATCTTCAACAACCGCAGCTACGACAACCACCTCTCCGGGCTGGTGATCGACCGTAACAGCGTCAACAACCTGATCGCCTACAACGAGATCTACCGCAACCACACCGACGGCATCACCCTCTACGAGAGTGCCGACAACCTGATCTACGGCAACAAGGTGATCAGCAACCGCCGCCACGGCATCCGCATTCGCAACAGCGTGAACATCCGTCTGTACGAAAACATCGCCATGGCCAACGGCCTGACCGGGGTCTACGGCCACATCAAGGACCTTTCCGACACCGACCGCGACATCAAGCTCGACCCGTTCGACGCCCAGGTCTCGCTGATCGTGGTCGGCGGCGAGCTGGCCGCCAACGGCAGCGGGCCGATGTCCATCGACTCCCCCTTGAGCGTGGAGCTGTACCGGGTCTCCATGCTGGCGCCGACCAAAAGCAGCGGCATCAGCTTCTCCGGGGTCCTGGGCGACCGCCAGGATGAAATTCTCGACCTGCTGGTGCGCCAGCAGAAAGCCGTGTTGATCGACCCCGTCGAACGCCAGACCGAATTGCGGGATTGAGGATGACTTTCATGCACCCACACTGGATCAAACTCCTGGGCCTGTCGGCCCTGACCGCGGGGATTCTCGCCGCCAGCGCCGGCGCCCGTGCCGACGAAACCAGCGCCACAAGCGCCGCGCCGAACTTCAAGGCCGAGCCGTGCTGCAACCTGTGCCCGGCCGCCCACGACGCAAAGAACTACGTGACCCGCTACCAGCAGAACTTCACCACCCTGGTGCAAGCCCAGGGCGACTGGCTGTTCCGTACCCAGGAAGATTTGCGCACCGAGTTCAACACCACTCCCGAAGGCTACCGCCGCCTCAAGCAGTTGCACGAAGCCTTCAAGAGCAAGGGCGTGGAACTGGTGGTGGTCTATCAGCCGACCCGCGGCCTGGTGAACCGCAACAAGCTCAACCCGGCGGAGAAAGCCCGTTTCGACTATGACAAGGCGCTGAGCAACTACAAGGCCATGCTCGGACGCTTCGCGCAGATGGGCTACGTGGTGCCGGATCTCTCGCCGCTGACCAACGAACAACTGCCCGATACCCTGCCGGCCCACGACTTCTACTTCCGCGGCGACCAGCACTGGACCCCTTATGGCGCCCAGCGCACGGCGAAGATCGTCGCCGACAAGGTCAAGCAGTTGCCGGCCTTTGCCGACATTCCACGGCGTGAATTCGAAACCCACAAGTCCGGGCGCATGGGCAAGACCGGCACCCTGCACAACATGGCCGGCCAGTTGTGCGGCACCAGCTACGCCATCCAGTACATGGACCAGTTCACCACCGAGCCCAAGGGCGAGGCTGGCGACGGCGACCTGTTCGGCGACTCCGGCAACCCGCAGATCACCCTCGTGGGCACCAGCCACAGTGGCAAGAACTACAACTTCGCCGGCTTCCTGGAAGAGGCCATCGGTGCCGACATCCTCAACGTCGCCTTCCCCGGCGGCGGCCTGGAAGGCTCGATGCTGCAGTACCTGGGCAGCGACGAGTTCCAGAAGAGCCCGCCGAAGATCCTCATCTGGGAATTCTCGCCGCTGTACCGCCTGGACCAGGAAACCATCTACCGGCAGATGATGGCCCTGCTGGACAACGGCTGCGAGGGCAAGGACGCGCAGATGACCGGCAGCACCACCCTCAAGCCCGGCAAGAACGAATTGCTGGTCAACAGCAAGAACATGGACCTGCGCAACAGCGGTCATCAGGTCGACATCCGCTTCGCCGACACCTCGGTGAAAACCCTGCAAGCCACCCTCTGGTACATGAACGGGCGCCACGAGGACATCAAGATCGAAAAACCGGAAACGTCCGACACCGACGGGCGCTTCGCCTTCGAACTGCGCACCGACGAAGACTGGGCCTCGCAGAACCTGCTGGCGGTCGAGATCCAGGGCCCGGAAGCGGGCACTGCGGGGCAGAAGGTCGAAGCGAAAATTTGCAAACGCAACGTATTCCCGAGCGCCGAGCAACGCACCGCGCAGATCGGGCAATGAGGTTACCTATGCAAAGCACAGACTTGAAACGCTTGTTGATACCCAGCCTGCTGGGGCTGGCCATCGTCACCGGCAGCGCCCAGGCCGCCGCGCCGCTGCGCCCGCCCCAGGGCTATTACGCCCCGGTGGACAAGTTCAAGAGCGGCGACAACAGCGAGGGCTGCGACGCCATGCCGGCGCCCTACACCGGCGCCCTGCAGTTTCGCAGCAAGTACGAAGGCTCGGACAAGGCCCGGGCGACCCTCAACGTGCAGTCCGAACAGGCCTTTCGTGACACCACCGCGGACATCACCAAGATCGAGCGCGGTACCAGCAAGCGGGTCATGCAGTTCATGCGCGACGGCCGCCCTGAACAGCTGGACTGCACCCTCGCCTGGCTCAGCGCCTGGGCCCAGGCCGATGCGCTGATGTCCAAGGACTTCAACCACACCGGCAAGTCCATGCGCAAATGGGCCCTGGGCAGCATGGCCTCGGCCTACCTGCGGCTGAAGTTCTCCGACTCCCACCCCCTGGCCACCCACCAGGAACAGGCACAGAAGATCGAGGCCTGGTTCAGCAAGATGGCCGACCAGGTGGTCAGTGACTGGGACAACCTGCCCCTGGACAAGACCAACAACCACTCCTACTGGGCCGCCTGGTCGGTGATGGCCACCGCCGTGGCCACCAACCGCCGCGACCTGTTCGACTGGGCGGTCAAGGAATACAAGGTCGGCGCCAACCAGGTCGATGCCGACGGCTTCTTGCCCAACGAACTCAAGCGCCAGCAGCGGGCCCTGGCCTACCACAACTACGCCCTGCCGCCGCTGGCAATGATCGCCAGCTTCGCACAGGTCAACGGCGTCGACCTGCGCCAGGAAAACCACGAAGCACTCAAGCGCCTGGGCGAGCGGGTGCTGGCCGGGGTCAAGGACCCGGACACCTTCGAGAAGAAGAACGGCAAGCAGCAGGACATGACCGACCTCAAGGTCGACTCGAAATTCGCCTGGCTGGAACCCTACTGCAGCCTCTACACCTGCGCTCCGGAAACATTGGAGCGCAAGCACAAGATGCAGCCGTTCAAGACTTTCCGCCTGGGTGGCGACCTGACCAAGGTCTACGACCCGGCCCATGAAAAGGGCTCCTGATTCGAATCGTTGGAACGTCCCCCTGTAGGAGCTGGCTGCCAGCGAAGAGGCCCTCAAGAGCGCCTTCGCCGGCAAGCCGGCTCCTACAGGGGGCGCGCTGCACGCAGTACCGCTTCCCCGGTTTTTCACGGGGGGTTTGGGGGGGCTCCGGCCTCTGACTATTGGTTAAACATGGAGAGATCGGGATGGTTTTCTCATCCAATGTGTTCCTGTTCCTGTTCCTGCCGATCTTTCTCGGCTTGTACTACTTGAGCGGGCAACGCTATCGCAACTTGCTGCTGCTGATCGCCAGCTATGTGTTCTATGCCTGGTGGCGCGTGGACTTCCTGGCGCTGTTCGCCGGGGTCACCCTGTGGAACTACTGGATCGGCCTGAAAGTCGGCGCCGCCGGTGTCAGGACCAAACCCGCCCAGCGCTGGCTGCTGCTGGGGGTGGCGGTGGACCTGTGCATCCTCGGCTACTTCAAGTACGCCAACTTCGGCGTCGACAGCATCAACGCCATCATGACCTCCATGGGGCTTGAGCCGTTCATCCTGACCCACGTGCTGCTGCCGATCGGCATCTCGTTCTACATCTTCGAGTCCATCAGCTACATCATCGACGTCTACCGCGGCGACACCCCGGCCACCCGCAACCTGATCGACTTCGCGGCGTTCGTGGCGATCTTCCCGCACCTGATCGCCGGTCCCGTGCTGCGCTTTCGTGACCTGGCGGACCAGTTCAACAACCGCACCCACACCCTGGACAAGTTCTCCGAAGGCTGCACGCGGTTCATGCAGGGCTTCATCAAGAAAGTGTTCATCGCCGACACCCTGGCGGTGGTCGCCGACCATTGCTTCGCCCTGCACAACCCCACCACGGGCGATGCCTGGCTCGGCGCCCTGGCCTACACCGCGCAGCTGTACTTCGACTTCTCCGGCTACAGCGACATGGCCATCGGCCTGGGCTTGATGATGGGTTTTCGCTTCATGGAAAACTTCAAGCAGCCCTACATCAGCCAGTCGATCACCGAGTTCTGGCGGCGCTGGCACATCAGCCTCTCTACCTGGCTGCGCGACTACCTGTACATCACCCTGGGCGGCAACCGCAAAGGCACCCTGATCACCTACCGCAACCTGTTCCTGACCATGCTCCTGGGCGGCCTGTGGCACGGCGCCAACTTTACCTACATCGTCTGGGGCGCCTGGCACGGCATGTGGCTGGCCATCGAAAAGGCCCTGGGCATCAACACCACGCCGCGCAGCCTGAACCCGGTGCGCTGGGCCCTGACCTTCCTGCTGGTGGTGATGGGCTGGGTGATCTTCCGCGCCGAGAACCTGCACGTAGCAGGCCGCATGTACGGCGCGATGTTCAGCTTTGGCGACTGGTCGCTGTCGGAACTCAACCGCGCCAGCCTCACCGGCCTGCAAGTGGCGACCCTGATCCTGGCCTACGCCACCCTGGCGTTCTTCGGCCTGCGTGACCTGTACCGCAACCCGGCGCCGGTCAAGGCCAAGCCCGAGGTCACTACCGCCGCCGACGGCCCGGCCAGCGCCCAGCCCGGCCTGATCAAGGCGGTGCCCGGGGACAAGCCCGGCAGCATTCACCAGCCGGGCTACATCGTCGGCACCGAGGCCCAGGTACAGCCGGCCTACTGGACTGCCGACTGGTCGCGCTACGCCATGCGCGCCCTGGTGCTGCTGCTGTTCATTGCCTCGATTCTCAAACTCTCGGCGCAAAGCTTCTCGCCGTTCCTTTACTTCCAGTTCTGAGGGATCTGCCCATGACCCGCTCATTACGTGTGTTCTACATCGCCCTGTTCCTGCTGACCCTGCTGGTGCTGGGGTTGTGGTCGGCGCGCAGCTTCTTCGGTTTCAGTACCAACAACGACGCCACCGTGCTCAACGGGCGCTGGGCCAAGGCGGTGGAAACCCACTACGACGACCAGTTCCCGATCAAGCGCCTGGGCACCAACCTCTGGGCCGCCCTGGACTTCAAGCTGTTCAACGAAGGGCGCCCGGGGGTGGTGCTGGGCCGTGACCAGTGGCTGTACAGCGATGAAGAGTTCAACCCCGTGGTCAACGAGGAGCTCAACCTGCAGGGCAACTACGCCCTGGTGGAAGGCGTGCGCCAGACCCTCAAGGAGCACGGGGTGAAACTGGTGATGGCGATCGTTCCGGCCAAGGTGCGCCTGTACCCGGAACACATGGACGAAGTGCGCCCGGCGCGCATCCACGCCAACCTCTACCAGGACTTCCACGCCCGGGTCGCTGCCGACAAGATCCTTGCCCCCGACCTGCTTGGCCCCCTGCAACAGGCCAAGCAACAGGGCCAGCAAGTGTTCCTGCGCACCGACACCCACTGGACCCCCGCCGGCGCCGAGATCGTCGCCCGGCAACTGGCCCTGACCATCGCCGCCAAGACCCCGCTCAGCGGTCAGCCACAGCGCTTCGTCACCGAGACCCAAGAGACCGTGGAACACAAGGGCGACCTGCGCCGCTTCCTGCCCCTGGACCCGCTGTTCGAAAACCTGATGCCGGCCGAAGAGCCCCTGCAAAAGCGCGTGACCCGGGCCAGCGAAGAGCAGCCGGCCGCCGACGACGCGCTGTTTGCCGACCGCGAAGTGCCGGTGACCCTGGTGGGCACCAGCTACAGCGCCAACCCCAGCTGGAACTTCGTCGGCGCCCTGAAACAGGCCCTGCACAGCGACGTGCTGAGCTACGCCGAAGACGGCCACGGCCCGATCCTGCCGATGCTCAGCTACCTGAAAAGCGACGACTTCAAGAACAACCCGCCCCAGGTGCTGATCTGGGAATTCCCTGAACGCTATCTGCCTGTGAACAACGAAATCGGCGACGCCGACCCGCAGTGGGTCGCAGAGCTCAAGCAAGCCGGTGCTCGCCAACAGAACGTAGCTGCACTCAACAAATCCGAGACGCCCGACCGGGCGCAAAACTGAAAAGAGGTAACACTCATGACTTTCACTACTACTCCTCGTCGTCTCGCTGCCAAATCCCTGAAAGCTGCCGTATTGGCTGCGGGCCTGGGCCTGCTATCAGCTCCGGTATTCGCCGGTGGCGATGCCGCCCTGTACGGCCCCACCGCGCCCAAGGGCTCGACCTTCGTACGCCTGTACAACGCCAGCAACAGCGAAGTCAGCGCCACGGTGGGTAGCACCAACGTCAATGACGTCGCGCCCCTGGCCAGCAGCGACTTCAGCTTCATGCCCGGCGGCGACTACACCGCCAAGGTGGGCAGCCAGAGCGTGCCGGTGAAACTGGCCGCCGATCACTATTACACCCTGGTCAACAACGCCAGCGGCCAGCCGCAACTGATCGAAGAACCACCGTTCAAGAACAAGCAGAAATCCCTGGTGCGGGTGCAGAACCTCAGCGACCAGGCCCTGACCCTGAAGACCGCCGACGGCAAGACCGACGTGGTCAAGGCCGTGGCCGCCAAAGGCCGCGGCGAGCGCGAAATCAACCCGGTGAAGGTCAGCTTCGCCCTCTATGACGGCGAGAAAAAAGTCAGCGACCTCAAGCCCGTGGCCTTGGAGCGCGGCGAAGCGGCGGTGCTCTACGTCACCGGCAACGGCAGCAGCCTGTCGCCGGTCTGGGTCAAGCGCCCGGTTTCCACCCGCTAATGAATTTCCGGAAGGCTGCTCCCCGCCTCTCGTAGGAGCTGGCTTGCCAGCGAAAGCGTCCTCACGGGCCCCTTCGCCGGCAAGCCGGCTCCTACAGAAGGTGGGCAGCGCATCCGGGCACGCAACAAAAACAAGAGTGAAACGACAGAACGCAGTAGCTCTAACCCATACGATGTTTGAAGGAGTAACAACATGATTCCGGTGATCTTGTCAGGTGGTAGCGGCTCACGTCTTTGGCCGCTTTCGCGCAAGCAATTCCCCAAGCAGTTCCTCGCCCTGACCGGCGAACACACTTTGTTCCAGCAGACCCTGGAGCGCCTGGTGTTCGAAGGCATGGATACCCCCATCGTGGTCTGCAACAAGGACCACCGCTTTATCGTCAACGAGCAACTGGCGGCCCGTAAGCTCGAATCCCAGCGCATCCTCATGGAGCCCTTCGGCCGCAACACCGCCCCGGCCGTGGCCCTGACCGCGATGATGCTGGTCAACGAAGGCCGCGACGAGCTGATGCTGGTACTGCCCGCCGACCACGTCCTGGACGACCAGAAAGCCCTGCAACGCGCCCTGGCCCTGGCCACCGTGGCCGCCGAGCGTGGCGAAATGGTGCTGTTCGGGGTCCCGGCCACCAAACCGGAAACCGGCTACGGCTACATCAAGTCCACCAACGATGCGCTGCTCCCGGAGGGGGTCAGCCGGGTCTCGCACTTCGTCGAAAAGCCCGACGAAAAACGCGCCACCGAGTTTGTCCAGGCCGGCGGCTATTTCTGGAACAGCGGCATGTTCCTGTTCCGCGCCAGCCGCTTCCTCGAAGAGCTGAAGAAACACGACCCGGACATCTACGACACCTGCCTCTTGACCCTGGAGCGCAGCCAGCAGGACCCGGACACCGTGACCATCGACGAAGCCACCTTCGCCTGCTGCCCGGACAACTCCATCGACTACGCGGTGATGGAGAAGACCCAGCGCGCCTGCGTGGTGCCCCTGACCGCTGGCTGGAGCGATGTCGGCTGCTGGTCGTCGCTGTGGGACGTGCATGAAAAAGACGCCAACGGCAACGTCAGCAAGGGCGATGTGGTGATCCAGGACAGCCGCAACTGCATGATCCACGGCAACGGCAAGCTGGTATCGGTGATCGGCCTTGAAAACATCGTCGTGGTGGAAACCAAGGACGCCATGATGATCGCCCACAAGGACAAGGTCCAAGGGGTGAAACAGATGGTCAACACCCTCAACGAACAGGGCCGCAGCGAGACCCAGAACCACTGCGAGGTCTACCGTCCGTGGGGCTCCTACGACTCGGTGGACATGGGCGGGCGTTTCCAGGTCAAGCACATCTCGGTCAAGCCGGGGGCCTGCCTGTCCCTGCAGATGCACCACCACCGCGCCGAACACTGGATCGTGGTCAGCGGTACCGCCGAAGTCACCTGTGACGAGAACGTGTTCCTGCTCACCGAGAACCAGTCCACCTACATCCCGATTGCCTCGGTGCACCGCCTGCGCAACCCGGGCAAGATCCCGCTGGAGATCATCGAAGTGCAATCGGGCAGTTATTTGGGCGAGGACGATATTGAGCGGTTTGAGGATATCTACGGCCGCTCGACGCCGGTGGAACGTGGCGTCTCGGTGAAGACCATCGCCCAGTAACAGCGACAGGCTTCAAGCGGCAAGCTGCGAGCAAAGGCAGAGCGCCGTTATCAGCGAGTCCTTTCACCCCCCTTCCAGGCGCCTGCGTCCCCTATCCGCAGGCGCTTGGACAGGGGGATTTTTTTGTAGCCGCTGCCGCAGGCTGCGAAAAGGGCCGAAGGACCTTCAGCGGTCTTGAGCCCCCTGCGCCCGCTGCGCGGTCGTTCGCAGCCTGCGGCAGCGGCTACAAGGAGCTGACCTGTGTATCGTTGCTAGATCCATTTCAGCCCTGGTCGCGGCGCTAAAGATTGGCATGAACATCTTCAAGCGTTTCAAAGATCTCCTGCCCATCGGCCTGCAGAATACCCAGTTCGGCAAACAGCGTTTTCCAATTGCCCAGCGCCTCCAGCGTCTGGTCGATGTAGTCATCCGGTTTGAGAAACTTGTAGTCCGCGCACAAGCGCCTGATTGCCTTGCGGGACGGACGCCCCTGGCCGTCGAACGCGGTGGTGTGCTCGCCCATGCCGGTGGAGAAGGTCAGGTCATAGGCGGGTGCGAGAACCCACTGCCCCTCCAGGCCGCCCTGCCCCTCTTCGTAGAGAAAAGCGAAGTTCTTCGCGTGATCGTCGTAGTTGTGCGCCAGGCCGTTGAACACCATGAGCCGGGCCATTTTCTCCACTTCCTTGGCGCTCTTGGTCAGCGCAAAGGTCAGGCGCAGCAAGTCCTTGTAGTCCAGGCCTGGAACTCTGAAGTCCGCATGCAGAATCCCGGCAGCGGTCATCATGTGGACTTTCTCGTTGTGCTGGCGATCAAAGCGCCGGGAGGCAAAGAAGCGCTCGTTCCATCCCTGCTCCGAGGGCACGGTGATCAGCTCGCAATGGGCCATATCGACCCCGGCGGCACGGGCCATGCGGGCGTAGGCATATTCAATCGCGCCCATGGACCAGGGTTCCTGCAGGGCCCTGAATTTCACGATCCAGTGCGCGTAGCCCTCCGGCAAGGGTTCAAAGGCCGAAACCACATGGGACAGGTCCGGCGAAAGGGCAACGGCTGCCTTGGGCCTGGCGCCACCTGGCGAGCCACCGGCAATCCGCAGTGCCTTCAGGACTTCAACCGTTTCCCCCACCTGGACCTGGACCGAAGCCTGGTACAGCAGTGAAAGGCTGATGGGTTCGCGCTCCACTTTTTCCGCCATGGGGTAGTACTCCAAGGCGCCCATCCCACGGTTGCCAATGTAGGCAAGCCGATCGAGTTGAGTCAGGCCATTGGCGACCCGCGCCCCATACTCCGCCGTGAAAAAACGCTTCATCAGCAGCAAGCCCCAACCATCGGGAAGGGAATCGGCGAAGGCTCCATGAATGCCCAGGAACACTTGGCTATCGGGTTGCTGCGGCTTCTCGTCGAAGGTCAGTTGCGGCGACAGATTGAAGCCCCGTCTCAACCAGTCCCTGGCGTAGGTGAAGTAGCAGCCCTGGCGATTCCAGCTCAGCACCCCCACCTGCCGCCCATGCATGAAGACGCCCAACTCCTCGATCGGCTGGTATTTCCTCGTGCCTCGTCCAGTCATCGGGTGCCCCTCTGGCGTTTTGAGTTTTGCAGCTCAAACAGCGTGTTTGGCGCAGGTGGCTTGAACAACCTGAGCAGCGGATCGAGTTCATCCAAAGCCGCCGCAATCAGCACCATCGACTCAAGGGAGATGGCCCCCTGCAGCTCGAAACGCTTGATGGTCGAGGCAGGCACCCCGGATTTTTCGGCCAGGGTTTTGCGCGACAGGTTTTTTGACAACCTGAGGGCCTGTGCGTTTTTTCCGATCTCGGCCGTGATCTCGGACGGGGTGTACATGAAACGAGTAAGGGACATGACGCTGCGTCTGCCTCCGGCCTGTTGATTACTTCGTCAAACTATGGACAACATAGGGTCCATTATAGTTAAAAAATGCCAATAACAGACCTTATATTGCCCACAATAATTTTGCGTCCAGAACATTGGGCCAAAACACGCCCTGGACACCCTCCATCGCCAACCCCACCTACGCTTAGGTAGGATGTCCCCTCCTTTTCCCCGAGGCTCGCGTCATGTTCATCGGCGTTCTGCTGGTCATCACCTGGCTGATCCTGCTTCTGCGCTACCCCGCCAAAGCCCTTCCCGTGTCCCTGGCTGCCGCGTTCGGCCTGGCCCTGGTGGCCTGCTGGGTGGTCTGGCTGGACAACCGCGAAGCCCAGCAACTGGCGCGCCTGGAGCTGCGCCTGAGCTACGCGCCGGAGCACTGCCCCGCCGACCGTCCATTGCAGGTCAAGCTGAACAACGGCAACAAGGTGCCCCTGGTGGAGTTGCGCTGGCGGGTCGCCGCCTATGCGCCGGGGGATACGGTCAACCTCGCCGACAACCAGTACAGCGCCCCGCGCTACCGTGGCCCCGGCGAGTTGCAGGCCGGCGCCAACTGGCAGGACTGCCTGCCCCTGCCGCCGCTGCGCCCCGGCTATCGCCCGCAAACCCTGGAGTTTCGCGCCGAGCGTTTACAGGGTAGTTTCTCCGACTGATTCACCCCCTCCCTCACCCAGCACAAGGACCGCGCCATGCCCGTAGCGTTGATCACCGGTTGTTCCAGCGGCATCGGCCGCGCCCTGGCGGACACCTTCAAGGGCGCCGGTTTCACCGTGCTCGCCACCGCCCGCAAGGCCGAGGACGTCTCTGCCCTGCAAGCGGCCGGTTTCAAGGCCGTGCAACTGGACGTCAATGACGGCCCGGCCCTGGGCGCCCTGGGCGAGGAGATCAACCAGCAGTACGGCGGCCTGGATGTGCTGATCAACAACGCCGGCTACGGCGCCATGGGCCCGCTGCTCGATGGCGGCGTGGAAGCGATGCAACGCCAGTTCGAAACCAATGTGTTCTCGGTGGTCGGGGTGACTCGGGCGATGTTCCCGGTGCTGCGCCGCAGCCGCGGCCTGGTGGTGAACATCGGCAGTGTGTCCGGGGTGCTGGTGACGCCTTTTGCCGGTGCCTACTGCGCCTCAAAAGCCGCAGTGCACGCCTTGAGCGATGCCCTGCGCATGGAACTGTCGCCGTTCGGCATCCGCGTCATGGAAGTGCAGCCCGGGGCCATTGCTTCGAGCTTCGCCAAGAATGCCGGGCATGAAGCCGAACAGCTGCTCAACGAACAATCGCCCTGGTGGCCGCTGCGCGAGGGCATCCGCTCCCGGGCCAAGGCCTCCCAGGACAAGCCGACCCCGGCCAGCGAATTCGCCGCCGGCTTGCTCAAGGCGGTGCAGCAGGACAATCCGCCACGCCTGGTACGGCTGGGCAATGGCAGCCGCGCCCTGCCGCTGCTGGCCAACCTGCTGCCCAAGGGTCTGCTGGAGAAGGGACTGATGAAGCGCTTCGGCCTGAGCGCCAGGCTCTGACCCCTACGCACGCAAGCCATCTAGGGTGTACCGCGTGCCTCCCGTAGGAGCCGGCTTGCCGGCGAAGAGGCCCGCGAGCCGAGTGCAAATCTTGCGACCACCTTCGCTGGCAAGCCAGCTCCTACCGCGGTGGCGCAGTGCGCCTTTGTTCATTCGCCAATCAAGGATCTGCCCCATTGAAATATCGTAGTGCGCTGACGTTGACCCTGTTCGCCTTGCTGCTGGGCTGCCATGCCTCGTCACCGGACGAAAAACTCAATGCCACCCTGCCGGAGCTGAGCCTGGAACAGATCCTGCCCAAGGTCGAGGCCAACCCGTACTGCTCGCCGGAGATGGACAGCGAACGGCTGGTCGGCCTCGGCATCCGCCTGATGAATGAGGACGAGGTGCTGCATGGCGCAAGCCGTACCTTGCTGGCGAGCAAGGCCATACAAATGGCCCGCGGCTGCCTGATCATGGCCGCCCCCGCGATACCATGAGCCTTTGCATCCTGGGCGGGATTGTCGGCTCCAGGCAGAAGGACTATGACAAAAGCGAAGCCTTCAACTACATCGCCTACGCCGCCCAGCACAATGAATCCTGCGCGGAAGCGGGCCTGTACGACATCTACAACCTTGGCAAGCTGGACCAGCCGGCGAACAAGGCATTGGCCATGGCCTGGCTGGAACGCGCCGCTCGGCACGGCGACGAGGACTCGCAACAGGAGATGCTGCGCAGCAGCGAACAGGACAATTTCCCGCTGGCCTACGCCTGGGCCCGAACCCTCGATGACGCCCAAAGGCTCGAAGCGCTGAAACGCAAGATGAGCCCTCAGCAGATGGCCGAAGGCGAGCAGCACTACACCCGGCTGCTCAGCCAGCTCCCCTCCAAACAGGATCTTGAGCAGGCGCTGCGCCAGAACGTCATCCTCCTGGGCACAGGGGATATCTACTACGACTACCCGGAGGTGTTCGCGGGCATGTCGCCTGAGCAACAGCATGCTTTCGTCGCCCAATTGGTGGACATGCAGGACCGCTACCCGAAGTTCCACACCCGCGGCCAGCTGGTGGCCTACGCCTTGATTTCCCGCCTGGTGCAAAGCACCGGGCCGGCCGTGGACCTGTGGCAAGACCCGGCGCTGCAGGCCGTGCTGGAGGACGATGACCTGAGCGTGGAAGACAGCGTGGCCAAGGCCAAAATCCTCCTGGCCAAGCGCACGCCATAGCAGCGGCTGGCGCTACTGCTGTCCGAGGTGTCACCGGTGCAGGGCCCCGGGGCCCTTTGCCGCAGCCCAACAGGTGCGGCGGTTTCGGTTGTATGCCCTCTCAATCCCAGTAAAATGCGCGACCTTGAGCCCCTGCGCTCATGCAGCATGGAATCGCTGGCGTCGACACCCAAGCACGGATTTGCTCAAGCTCCACCCTCTCCCGTCCTGTCCTTGCCTGATTTCATGCGCGTCTTTTTTCATTCGCCGATCAGGGAATATCCATTGAAATTGTTCAACGCGCTGCCACTGGCATTGGCTGTCTTGCTGGCGGCTTGCGCCTCCACGCCTGCGCAAAACACCGAACCGAAACGCCCCGAACTCAATGACACCCTGCCCAAGCTGACGCTGGACAGCGTCTTGCCCAAGGTCAGCGCCAACGAGTACTGCAACCCGGCCATGGACGCGGATGTGCTGTACGGCGCCGGTTACAAGCTGAACGAGATCGAGGACTACGCGAACGCCAAGAGCTGCTTCGCCATGGCCGCGCCGCACTACACCCGGGCCTTCTGCTATCTGTCCACCACCACCGATCAGGAAACGGACAAGCCCAAGGCTGAGCGCGACCGCGAGTCCTTCAACTACATCGCCTACTCGGCGTCACAGAACGATTGGTGCGCCGAGTACGGCATGTACGCCACCTACTGGTTCGGCGACAAGGACATTCCCAAGGACCGGGACCTGGCCCTGCGCTGGCTGGAACGCTCGGCACTGCACGGCAACCCGGAACCGCAGCAGAGCCTGGCCGACGCCGCCGAAGAGTCCGGCGACCTGGTGAAGGCCTACGCCTGGCTGAAGGTTATCGACAACACCGAGGACACCAGCCAGCTGGATGCCCTTAAAGGCAAGATGAGCCCAGAGCAACTGGCCGCAGGCGAACAGCACTTTGGCGAGCTGAAGGCGCGGGTGACCAGCAAGCAGGTGATGTACGACGAGGCGCGGGATGAAGAAGTGGCGATTTTCTCGGCCGAGATCCATTTCGATCTCCCCGACCTGTTCAAGGGCATGACCACGGCCGAGCGCCAGGCCTTCGTCAAGGCGGCCATCGCCAAGGCCCGGGACAGCGGCCAGTTCAAGCTGCATTACGCAGTGACCCAGTACATCATCGTCTCGCGCCTGGCCCAGCAGCGTTACCCCGGTGTCGACGTGCTGCAGAACCCGAAGCTGGTGGCCACCATCAACAACGTCAACGACGGCCTGGAAGCTGCGGCGAAGAAGTCCCAGGCGATCATGGACAAAAGCTACAAATAACCGCCCCCTGTAGGAGCCGGCTTGCCGGCGAAGAGGCCCGCGAGCCTTGCATCGCCCATGCCGGCGCTTTCGCTGGCAAGCCAGCTCCTACAACCAATGCCTCCCTCGTAGGAGCCGGCTTGCCGGCGAAGAGGCCCGCGAGCCTTGCATCGCCCCTGCCGACGCCTTCGCTGGCAAGCCAGCTCCTACAAAGGCTCGGGGTTGACGATGACGGTGCAGGTGATGCCGGCCGCCAGCAGGACGCCTTCGGGCACTTCATCGATGTGGATGCGCACCGGTACGCGCTGGGCCAGGCGCACCCAGTTGAAGGTCGGGTTGACGTCGGCGATCAGTTCGCGGCTTTCCGGGTTGTCGCGGTCGTAGATGCCCCGGGAAATGCTTTCCACATGGCCCTTGAGCACTTCGCCGCTCATCAGTTGCATGTCGGCCTTATCCCCGACGCGCACGTGGGGCAGCTTGGTTTCCTCGAAGAAGCCGTAGACCCAGAACGAGTTCATGTCGACCACCGCCATCTTCGCCTCGCCGATGCGTGCGTAGTCGCCACGGTGCACGTTGAGGTTGGTGACATAGCCATCCACAGCCGCCCGCACCTGGGTGCGTGCAAGGTTGAGTTGCGCCGCTTCCAGCTGGGCCTGGGCGTGCTGGTAGTCGGCCAGGGCCGAGTCGGCGATGTTGCCGGCGTCGTCGCGGTTTTCCTTGGAGATCACCAGGTTGTCCATGTCGGCGCGGCGCCGGGCGTTGACCTTGCGCATCTCCCAGGTGGCCTTCTTCGACGCCACCAGCGCTTGCGCCTGCTTGACCGCGATCTGGTAGTGCTCGGGGTCGATCTGCATCAGCAGATCGCCCTTGCGCACCAGCTGGTTGTCCTTGACCGGCACGTCCACCACTTCGCCGGTGACATCGGCGGCGACGTTGATGATGTCCGCGCGCACCCGGCCGTCACGGGTCCAGGGGGTGTACATGTAGTGCTCCCACAGGGTACGGCCGATCCACAGGGCCAGGGCCAGCACGAGCAGGGTGGCGAGCAGGCTGAAAAACTTTTTCATTGCGGGGGTCTCAACGGTAGACAGTGAGCGCCATGGCGCCGAACAGACAGCAGAACAGGCTCAGGCGCAGCAGCGCCGGGTGCCAGAAGAAGCGATACAGGTCATAGCCGGAAATGAACCGGTCCAGGGCCCAGGCCAGGGCCGCGGCGATGAAGAACATCAGGGTCATGGTGGGCATGTAAACGCCGTGGAAGGCGATTTCACGAGGCATGGTCAAGTCCTTGGGGTGCAGGCGCCGTTGGCTTGGCCACGGCATAGGCCGCCAGCGGCGATTGCGGGTCGAGCAGTGAAGTACGGATGAAGTGCAGGTAGCTCTTGACCCGGCGCAGGGCCGAGGTGTCGAAGTGCGGGGCAAAGGGCTCGTCGGTGGCCTGGACCCGGCTGATGGCGTGGTCCACGGCGATCAGGCCGCGCTCCAGGTTGCTCTGGCTGGGCTGCAGGAACAGCCGCACCAGGGAGCGGCCCATGACCCGGATCGCCTGGCGCCAGGGCTGGGATTCGGCATAGGCCGGGTGCACCGGGAGGATCGCCTGCTCCTTGCGCAGCTCGATGATGGCGTGGCCGACTTCCAGCACCACGAACATCCAGCGCAGCAGCTCGCTCTGCACCTTGGGCTGGCCCACCGCCAGGCCATAGGCCTGGTGCAGCAGGTCGCGGGTACGGCTCTCGAAGCTCGACGCCAGGCCCTTGAGCTTGCCGCTGATGGCGTACACCACCTGGCCGCGCAGGTCCTGCTCCAGGCGCCGCCACAGCCAGCGGCTGTTGGGCGGCAGGATGATCGCCCCGGCCGCGGCGCAGACCAGCATGCCCATGACCATGGCGATGTAGTCATTGATGAAGGTGTAGGGGTTGTAGATGGTCAGGTTGTCCGGCACCGAACCGGTGCTGAAGAAGATCAGCAAGCCCAGGCCGACCCCGGCGTACTTGGGCCTGGACGCGAGGAACGAACCGAGCACGATCACCGGCGCCAGCATCAGGCACAGCAGCGGGAAGCCGTCGATCCTGGGGAACACGAAGAACATTTCGACGAAGCCCACCAGGGCACCGATGAAAGTCCCGCAGGCCATCTGGAACGCCATGCGCTTGGGGTTCGGCGTAGCCGCCGAGAGGCCGATGGTGGCGGCGGCGATCAGGGTCATGGTGGCGCCGCTGGGCCAGGCCGTGGCCACCCAGTAGCTGCCCAGCACCACCAGCACGAAGGCCGCGCGGATGCCCGAGGCGGCGCAGGCCAGCCAGTTGGTCTGCGGGGTGTAGGGCTCGTCCCAGCGCTCGCGCTCGTGGCTGTGGTCGGCCAGGGACGCGTGGGTCTGGGCGTAGCTGTGCATCTCGTCGACAAAGCGGTAGAGCAGCTCGTAGGCGGTGTGGAAATCCAGCTGCTCGGCGTCGCTCGGGCCGCTCTCCTGGAAGGCCGTGCGCAGGCTGCGCACCCGCGCCGGCAGTTCGGCCTTGTAGGCCGCCAGGGCCGTGGCCAGGCGCGCCGCATCGGGGCTGGTCAGGGCACGGCCGGAGAAGCCGTCCAGCAGTTCCGCCAGGTCCTGCAGGCCGGGCTTGATCGCCGCCACCACGTGATCGGCGCCGCTGCTGCGCAGGCGTTCGAGCAACTGGTGCAGGGCGTTGAAGCGCGTGGTGATGCCCATGAACTCGCTGTTCAGGCGGCTCAGGCGGCCGTTGCGCCGACGCATGTGCGGGTCTTCGAACACGGTGACGCTGCGCAGCCCTTCCAGGCCCACGGCCTCGGCGATGAAGCGCACGTTGCTGCTTTCGAAGCTGTCGCGCTGGCTGCGCCCGCGCAGGCCGTCGGTAACGAACAGGGCGAACACCCCGAAGCGCTGGTACAGGGCGTTGCGCATGGCGGCGCTGGCGGTCTGTGGCAGGATCGCGGCGCTCACCAGGGTGGAGCAGAGAATCCCCAGGGAGATCTCCAGTACCCGCCACACCGCGGCCATGAAGGCCCCTTCCGGATGGGCCAGGGCCGGCAGGCCGACCATGGCCGCGGTGTAGCCGGCGAGGACGAAACCGTAGGCGCGAAAGTTGCGGTAGCGCGCCGCGCCGGCCGAGCAGATGCCGACCCAGATCGCCAGCGAGCCGAGGAACAGCTCGGTGTTCTGGGCGAACAGGGCGATCAGCGCCACCATCACCGCCGAGCCGGCCAGGGTGCCGAGAAAGCGGTAGAAGCTCTTGGCGAACACCTGGCCGCTCTGCGGCTGCATGACGATGAACACGGTGATCATCGCCGTGCGCGGTTGCGGCAACTCCAGGCGCATGGCCAGCCACAGGGTGAGGAACGCGGCGGCCAGGACCTTGAAGATATAGACCCAGGTCACGCCGTCGCTGCGCGCCCAGTCGAAGAAACCCCGGCGCCATTCAAGGGAGTACAGCCAGCGCAAAGGTGCGGGCAAGGAAGTCATGGGTGCCTGCTTCAATGATCGAACACGGCCAGGGCCGCGGGGGTCTTGGGTGCCTCAAGGCGGTCTTGCGCGGGAACGTCGCGGCCGGCTTCAAGCCCGCCGCCCAGGGCCGTGACCAGGTCCGCCTGGACCGTCAGGCGTGCGGCCTGCACCTGCTGCTGCACCTGTTGCTGATGGAACAGCAGGCTCTGGGCGTTGAGCACATTCAGGTAGTCGGTCAGGCCGCGCTGGAAGGCCACGGTGGCGATGTCGTAGGTCTTCTGCGCAGCGGCCACCGACTCGGCGGCGAAGGCTTGCTGCTTGTCCATGGACTCGCGGCGGATCAACTGGTCGGAGATGCTTTTCAGTGCATCCACCAGGGTCTGGTTGTACCTGGCCACGGCCATGTCGTAGCCGGCCGAGGCTTCACCCAGTTCCGAGCGCAGGCGCCCGCCGTCGAAGATCGGCAGGCTGATGGCCGGGCCGACGTTGTAGTTGAGCTTCTTGCCGGTGAGGAACTCCAGGGCCCCACCGCCGGTGGCCATGAAGCCGATGCTGCCCACCAGGTCGACGTTGGGGTAGAAGCCGGCGTGAGCCACATCGATACCGCGAGCCTGGGCCGCCACTTGCCAGCGGCTGGCGACCACGTCCGGGCGCTGCCCCAGCAGTTCGGCGGGCAGGGCCGAGGGCAGTTTCAGCGCGGCGCCCAGGGACAGGCTTGGCCGCTGCAGTTGCGCCCCCTCCCCCGGGCCCTTGCCGGCCAGGGCCGCCAATTGGTTGCGGGTCAGGGCGATTTCTTCGTCCAGGGCGTCCAGCTGGCGATGGGTTTCCGGCAGCGGCGCCTCGGCCTGGCTGACTTCGAAATGGGTGCCGATGCCGCCGTCCAGGCGCCGTTGCGCCAGTTCGAGGATCTGTTGCTGCTGCTTGAGGGTGGCCGCGACGATATCGCGCTGGGCGAAGTGCAGGGACAGCTGGATATAGCTGCGCACCACATTGTTCACCAGTTCCAGCTGGGCCTGACGGGCTTCGGCCACGCTCATGTGGGCCAGGTCCACGGCACGCTCGGTGCTGTTGCTTTCCCGGCCCCAGAGGTCCAGGGCATAACTCAAGCCCAGGGCGGCGTTGTTGTCCCAGGTGGTGCTGTTGGACAGGGCGCCGGGGCCGTAGAACTGATCGGTGGGCCAGTTGTGGCGCTTGAGGGTGGCGTCACCCTTGATCTGCAGCGACTCGGCCGACTCGGCGATGCCGGCCAGGGCCTTGGCCTGGCGGACCCGGGCGGCGGCCATGGCCAGGCTCGGGCTGCCTTGCAGCGCAAGGCTGATCCAGCGGTCCAGTTGCGGGTCGCCATAGGCCTGCCACCACTGGGCGCTGGGCCAGTGGGCGTCCTGCGCGGCGCTCTTTATCGCCTCATCCGTGGCCAATGTATTAGCGGGAAGTGTCTTGCCCTGTGGGGCAATGCCTCCGGTTCCGATGCAGCCGCTGATTGCTAACGATAAAGCCCAAACACTGAGGGTCTTGAACCCTCTGCTGATGCGACGCGGCACTGCTGCGAATTCCTGAGATCGGGGGGGAGTATTTCTCTCGTAGGAGCTGGCTTGCCGGCGCAGCGATACGCCTGCTACACCGCGTTGCGCGGATCGCCGGCCTGCCGGCTCCTAGGGATCGGCGCAATTCTAGGGGGCGGTCGTTGCGGCGATAAGCTGGGATTCCTGTGAATCTTTGTTACCGTAAACGCGATAATCCCTTGGTCGTATCCCTGTACGCCTGTAAAAACAGAAACTTCGTGTCACAATTTGCAATCTCCCTTGAGAGCACCCCATGGACACCTTGCAAAACATGCGCGCCTTCAGTTGTGTTGCCGAAGCCGGTAGTTTCACGGCCGCCGCGGTGCAGCTGGACACCACCACCGCCAACGTCTCGCGCGCCGTCTCCAATCTAGAGGCGCACCTGCAAACCCGCCTGCTCAACCGCACGACTCGCCGCATCGCCCTGACCGAGGCCGGCAAGCGCTACCTGCTGCGCTGCGAGCAGATCCTGGCCTATGTCGAAGAAGCCGAGGCCGAGGCCAGCGACGCCCACGCCCGCCCCGCCGGGCAGTTGAAAGTGCACACCATGACCGGCATCGGCCAGCACTTCGTGATCGACGCCATCGCCCGCTACCGCAAGACCCACCCGGACGTGACCTTCGACCTGACCATGGCCAACCGTGTCCCGGACCTCCTGGACGAGGGCTACGACGTGTCCATCGTCCTGGCCCGAGAGCTGCCGGATTCGGGGTTCGTCTCCCAGCGCCTGGGGATGACCTACAGCATCGTCTGCGCCTCGCCGGCCTATGTGAAAGCCAACGGCTGCCCGCAAAAGCCCAGCGATCTGCTGAACCATGCCTGCCTGCGCCTGGTGAGCCCGGTGATTCCCCTGGAGAAGTGGACCTTCGACGGCCCGGAAGGCCAGGAAATGGTCACCATCAACAGCTCGCCGTTCCTGGTGAACTCCGCCGATGCCATGAAGACTGCGATCATCAGCGGCATGGGGGTCGGGGTGTTGCCGGTATACGCGGCTATAGAGGGTTTGCGCACCGGCACCCTGGTACGGGTGATGCCCAAGTACCGCTCCCAGGAGCTGAACCTGTACGCCATCTACCCGTCGCGCCAGTACCTGGACGCCAAGATCAAGACCTGGGTCGAATACCTGCGCGGCTCTCTGCCGGAGATCCTCACCGCGCACCAGACGGAACTGGCGGCCTATGAACTGAGCGGCAGCCTGACCGGCGCACGCCTGGCCACCTGACCGCGGGGCGCCCCGCCCAGACCACCGTCCCACCTGTAGGAGCCGGCTTGCCGGCGAAGAAGCCCGCACGTCCTGTGCAAACCTGGATGCCGCCTTCGCTGGCAAGCCAGCTCCTACACATGCAGGCTCGTGGCGGGGTGCTTTGGTGGCGGCGGCAAAAATGTTAGCTTGCTTGGCATTCTCCCCGCCTGACGAGCCTTCGCGCGATGAAAAAGACTGTACTTGCCTTCAGCCGCATCACCCCCGAGATGACCGAACGCCTGCAACAGGATTTCGAGGTCATAGTGCCCAACCCCAAGCACGGGGACGTCGCCGCGCAATTCAATGAAGCCCTGCCCCAGGCCCACGGCCTGATCGGTGTCGGCCGCAAGCTGGGCCGTGCGCAGTTGGAAAACGCCGCGCGCCTGGAAGTGGTATCGAGCATCTCGGTGGGCTACGACAACTATGACCTGGCCTACTTCAACGAACGCGGGCTGATGCTCACCAACACCCCGGACGTGCTCACCGAAAGCACCGCCGACCTGGCCTTCGCCCTGCTCATGAGCAGCGCCCGCCGAGTGGCCGAGCTGGACGCCTGGACCAAGGCCGGGCAATGGCAGGCCAGCGTCGGCCCGGCGCTGTTCGGCTGCGACGTGCACGGCAAGACCCTGGGCATCGTCGGCATGGGCAACATTGGCGCGGCCATCGCCCGCCGTGGGCGCCTGGGCTTCGGCATGCCGATCCTCTACAGCGGCAACAGCCGCAAGGCGGCCCTGGAGCAGGAGCTGGGGGCGCAGTTTCGCAGCCTGGAGCAACTGCTGGCGGAGGCGGATTTCGTCTGCCTGGTGGTGCCGTTGAGCGAAAAGACCAAGCACCTGATCAGCCACCGCGAACTGGCGCTGATGAAGCCCAGTGCAATCCTGGTGAACATTTCCCGCGGGCCGGTGGTGGATGAACCGGCGCTGATCGAAGCCTTGCAGAAGGGCCAGATCCGTGGCGCCGGCCTGGATGTGTACGAGAAGGAACCGCTGGCGGAGTCGCCGCTGTTCCAGCTGAAGAACGCAGTGACCTTGCCGCACATTGGCTCGGCCACCCATGAAACCCGCGACGCCATGGCCGCGCGCGCCATGAGCAACCTGCGCAGTGCCCTGCTGGGTGAGCGGCCGCAGGACCTGGTCAACCCGCAGGTGTGGAAGGGCTGACCACCCACGGCCTATCCCCCCTGTAGCCGCTGCCAAGCCTGCGAGGCTGCGAAAAGGTCCGCAGGACCTTCAGCGATAGCCCGGCAGAATCAGGTCGCCCGGTTTTGCGACGGCTGCGCCGCCGTTCGCAGCCTCGCAAGCTCGGCAGCGGCTACAGAGGCAGGCACAGCCTTGGGTTTACGGAACACCAGGACGTTGCCCAGCATCACCAGCACCAGCCCGGCCAGCGCCGGGGCGGTCCATTGGTAGCCTTCGACAAAGGCCGAGACGTTCAACGCCACTACCGGGAACAGCACGGTGCAGTAAGCCGCGCGCTCCGGGCCCATGCGCCCCACCAGGGTCAGGTAGGCGGTAAAGCCGATGACCGAGCCCGGAATCACCAGGTACAGCAGTGAGCCGATGTAGCGGGTGCTCCATTCCACATTGAAGGCGATGCCCTGGAACAGGCAATACACCGCCAGCATCGTCGCGCCGTAGGCCATGCCCCAGGCATTGGTGGTCAACGGCTTGAGCCCGGCTTTTTGCTGCAGGCTGGACAGCATGTTGCCCGCCGAGAAGCACAAGGTGCCCAGCAGGGCCAAGCCCAGGCCCAGCAGGGTTTGCGGGCTGGCACTGTGGCCCACCAGCTCCGGCCAGAACAGCAGCCCCAGCCCCAGCAGCCCCAGGCCGCCGCCCAGCAGCACGTTGCGAGCGATCTTCTGGCCGAAGAACACTCGCGCATTGAGGGCGTTCCACAGGGTCGCGGTGGAAAACACCACCGCTACCAGGCCACTGGGAATCCACTGGCTGGCGTGCAAAAAGCACATGAAGTTGATGCAGAACAGGCACAGGCCCTGGGCCAGGCAGATCAGGTGACCACGACGGTTCATCGGCTGCAGCTTGCGGCTGAGCAGCAACAGGACGAACAGCACCAGGGCCGCCAGGGCGAAGCGATAGACGATGGACACCGGAATCGCCACCACCCCCAGTTGCAGTTTCAGGGCGATCCAGGTGGTGCCCCAGATCAGCACGGTCAACAGGTACAGCGATAGGTTCATGGCGCGACTCCTTTGTCAGGAGTGCAGTGTCACGCCCCGCCGGCCTTGCGCGCTTGCACAAACTTGCGCTTTTTATCCGCCCGGGGCTGGCAGCACACGGGCTACGGAGTAGCATGCAGAACACCGGCAGCCGCACCCATGTTGACGCCCCACCATGCACGCACTGGATACCCTGCAAGTCTTCCAAGCCCTGAACCGCTCGCCCAATGCTCGCCTGGAGCACAGCGCCGAGCTCGGTGACGGCTTGTCCGCAGCCTTGTGGAGCAACCATCACGACGCCCAGGAGTACGAGGCCCCCAGCCATCACACCCTGTCCTGCTACCTGGCCGGCGGCACCGGGACCTTCCGCCGCGACCAGCCGGGCAGCAAGGGCGGCCCGGGCAAGTTGTGCATCCTGCCCGCCGAGCACCAGTCGGCCTGGGTGATCAACGGTGATATTCGCCTGGCCCATCTGTACTTCAGCCCGGAGCAGTTCGCCCTGGGCTGCGTCACCCTGCTGGATCGCGAGCCCCGGGAACTGCAACTGCGCGAAAGCACCTTTCTCGACGACCCCGAGCAGACCCAGCGCTTTGCGCAGTTGGTCCGCCTGAACTGGGACGAACCCGGCGAGCGCCTGCTGACCAGCAGCCTGGCCCACGAGATGCTCAGCCATGCCCTGCTCAATCAAGTGGGCCAGCGCCAGGGGGCCCGGCTCAAGGGCGGGCTGGCCGCACACCAGCGACGGCTGCTGGTGGACTACATCGACAGCCAGTTGGACGCGCCCCTGAGCCTGGGCCAGCTGGCGGGGTTGTGCGCCCTCTCCGAATACCACTTCGCCCGCATGTTCCGTGCAAGCTTCGGCCTGCCGCCCCACCAATACCTGCTAGCCCGACGCCTGAGCCGGGCCCGGCACCTGCTGCGCACCACCGCCCAGCCCCTGGGCGAGATTGCACTGGCCTGTGGTTTTGCCAGTGCCAGCCACTTCAGCAATCGCTTCCGGCACGCCCTGGGGGGCACGCCGGGAGACTACCGCCTGGCGTTCCTGCGCTGAGGCCAGGGTTACCCAAAACCCGCCTCTGCATGCTCCTTCTTATGCCAAAGCCCAGGCTGACACGCCTGAGTCAGTGAACGGTTAAAGTTCCTTACTTAAATAAGACAATTCTTACAAGCCAATTAAAAACCCCCCTACATATCTCTCTCAGAAAGATCACGCCCGGCAAGTTCTTATATGACACTCAAGAACATAATCAGGTAATTATTTTAATATTTTATTTACCACTTCATTCATGGAGCTGATGGTTATTGTTTAAGCCCAGTTTCAACTTAGTCTTCGAACCCTGAGTGCCAGGCATTCCATAAATATCCACCCCCCTCACAGGAGCCAATTACCTGAAATACCCGGCAGACTCTTGCCCACAACAATTGACACACAACTTTCACCACACCCCTGAGGCAATCCAACCTTCGACCATTGGTCGTTGAACAAACCAGCAACAACTAAGCCGTTAATCGCCTTACTCCAAAACAACAAAAACAGAGGACGATGAAATGCTTTCACAAAGTTTGCCACGGCAATGGGTCAGACACTCGCCCCTGCTGTGTGCCTCGATACTGGCCATTCCGGTAAAAGCCGAACTGCTCGAGGACAGCAGCGCACGCCTGGAACTGCGCAACTACTACTTCAATCGGGACTACCGCGAAGGCACTGCCCCTACCCGTGAAGAATGGGCGCAAGGTTTCCTCTTGCGCCTGGATTCGGGGTTCACCGAAGGCCGCCTCGGCGTCGGTGCCGACGCCATCGGCATGCTCGGGATCAAGCTGGATTCCGCTCCTGGCCGGACCGGCACCGGGCTGTTGAAGGTGGCACGCAATGGCCGGGCAGAGGATGACTATTCGAAACTGGCCCTGGCCGGCAAGCTCAAGACCAGCAAGACCCTGTTCAAGTTCGGAACCCTGGTACCGCCGGTACTGCCGACACTGAGACCCAATGACGGCCGCCTGTTTGCGCAGATGTTCGAAGGCGGGCTGCTGACCTCCAATGAAATCGAAGACCTGGAGTTTACCGCCGGGCGTCTGAGCCGGGTCCTGCAGCGCAACGCCACGCAGTACACACCGCTGACCCTGAGCCCCTTGAACCGGCGCTTCGAGAAGCTGGGGGCCACCGCGGAACACTTCGACATGGCGGGCCTCGACTATCGGTTCCACAAGCAATGGCTGGCTCGCGTGCATGTCGCCCAGCTGCAGGATATCTACCGCCAGCAGGTCTTCACCCTGGTCAACAAGAGCCCCTGGGGAGCGGGGACGTTCAGCAGCGATCTGCGCTTGAGCCTGATGAACGACTATGGCAATGCCAAAGGCGGCAAGATCGACAACCGCGCCCTGCAGGGGTTGCTCGGCTATGCCTATAAAGGCCACAGCCTTGGCCTGACTTATCAGCGAATGTTGGGGGATACCGGTTATGCCAACATCCTGGGTACCGATGCCAACTTGATCAACTTGTCCGTACTGGGTGACTTCGCCAATGCCAAGGAGCGCTCCTGGGCACTTCGTTATGGCTATGACTTTGCCAACCTGGGCTGGCCGGGCCTGACTATCAATAGCCGCTATATATCCGGCAGCCATGCCGAGATAACCGGCAGCCAAAGAATTGGCAAGTCATGGGAGCTGGATAATGAATTGCGTTATGTCGTGCAACAAGGCCCGCTGAAGAACTTAAGTGTACGCCTGCGCAGTGCGCTCTATCGCTCCAACTACGCCAAGAACTTCATTCGCGACACTGATGATACGCGACTGATGTTCAACTACACCTGGAATATCAAGTAAGCAGACCACCAGAACCGATGTAACGGATCAAATGCCTAGAGGACTATCTCCATGCAACGTCTATTATCGAAAAGTTTGGCCAGCCTGTTGTTTTTAAGCCTGTTCAACCCGGTCGCGGCGAAACAGCCCCTGCAAGCGCAAAGTGTCCCGGAGTTCCGACCGGGTTACTTGATCGGTTATCTGAAACAGCAGGATCTGCCCGACAGTCTGTCGCTGTTGCCGCCCCCTCCTGCGGTGGGGACCCCAGCCTTCGCTCTGGACCAGAGCATGGCCGAGAAAAACCAGGCCTTGCGGGGCAGCAAACGCTGGGAGTTGGCCGTCAGCGATGCCAACCTGAAGTTCCCTGCCGCCGCGCAGACATTCTCCTGTGCCCTGAATGCCCCGATCAGCGAACAGCTGACACCTACGCTGTACAGAGTCCTGCGGCGGACCCTGGCCGACGCCGGGCTGGCCACCTACAGCGCAAAGAAGCGCTACCAGCGCACCCGGCCCTTCGTCTACAACCAGCAACCCAGCTGCACCCCGGAAGACGAGGCGAAACTGGCCGCAGATGGTTCCTACCCATCGGGCCACAGCGCAATCGGCTGGGCCTGGGCGCTGTTGCTGAGCGAACTGTCCCCCGAGCACGGCAATGCGCTCTGGGCCCGCGGCCGGGCCTATTCGCAAAGCCGCATGGTGTGCAACGTGCACTGGTACAGCGATATCCGTGAAGGCCGTGAAATAGGCGCGACCACCGTGGCACGCTTGCACGCCGACCCGACCTTCCAGGCCGATTTCGCCGTCGCCCGGCAAGAGTTGCTGGCCGTTCGGGCCCAGGGCCTGACCGCCGGCCCTGACTGTGCAGCGCAAGCGCAGGCCCTGGCACTTGACGCCGACTAGGGTGCCAGGGTGAGGACCTTGAAGGTATTGGCATGAAACAGCGGGTCCGGCTTGGGTTCGGCCGGGCTCGCGGCCGGTTGGGTGAAGTCCATTGCCGCCAGGTAGACCCGCCGGGTACGCGGGTCGAACGCCATGTTGTAGGCCATGGGCTGGGTGCTGACGCTACCCAGGAGCTGGTAGCGGTCGGCATCGAGCTGGGCGACGACGCTGAGGTTGGCGTCCACCCCGCTGGCGATCAGCAAGCGCTGGGCCTGCGGGTCGTAGGCCAGGGCGTTGACGTCCCGGGTGATCGGCAGGCTGGCCTTCAGCGCGCCGTTGTCGCGGTCGAGCACCAGCAGCACTGGTCGCTCACCACGGCAAGCGACGAACAACCGCCCCCGTTGTTCATCCTGGGCCAGGGCACTGGGCCGCGGGCAGTCGGGATACTGCCAGCGGTCCAGGACCTTGAAACTGCTGGAGGACAACCGCGCGACGATGCCCTCATCGCGCATCGGCAGAAAGAAACTGCCATCGCCCTTGAGCAGCAACGGGTCGATCTTCTTCACCGCCAGCTCATGGGCGGCGGTGATGCGCTTGAGCGGCTTGAATGTGGATAACTCCACAACCCCCAGGCTGCCGTCGGTGTTGAGCACCAGCAGGCGGTCCAGCTCCGGTACCAACACCACACCATTGGCGCCCCGGGACTGTTCGAGGGTGCGCACCGGGCGCTGCTTGTCCACATCGAACACGCTCAGGCCGTTTTCCCGACGGGCCAGGAACAGGTAGGGCCGGGTCGGGTCCAGGGCGATGAAGCCCCAACTGCTGCCGGAGCCCGGCAGCTGCACTTGCTGTTCACGGTGGTACAGGCGCTCATCCGCCGGCGCAGCCGCCTGGGCCACGCCACAGAACGCCAGGAGCACACTCAGGGCCAGGGCTTTCATCAGAACTCCAGGGTGCTGGAGAGCGACACTTGGCGAGCATCCCCCAGGGACACGAAGTACTTGCTCACCGAGGAGGTGTAGTAGGTCTTGTCGAACAGGTTCTTCACGTTGAGCTGAAACTTGACCTTCTGCCCTTCGACCTTGGTGTCGTAGGTGGCGAAGGCATCGGCCACGGTGTAGCCCGGCAGGTCGAAGCTGTTGGGCGCATCCCCGGCGCGCTCACCGACATAACGGGCACCGGCGCCGACCCGCAGGCGGTCGCCGCCGATCAGGCTGCCGAAGTCGTAGACCGCCGACAGCGAGCCGGTGTTCTTGGCCACGTTCTGCAGTTGCTTGCCCTTGTACTGGGTGTCCTTGGTCACTTCGGCGTCGGTGTAGGCGTAGCTGCCGATCAGGCTCCACTGGTCGGTGAGCTGCCCGGTCAGGTCCAGCTCCAGGCCCTGGGAATGCACTTCACCGGCCACGCTGGTGACAGTCTCGGAGGCCGTGGCGGTGGTCACCAGCACGTTGCGCTTGGTGATGTCGAACAACGCCGCACTGGCGGTGATGCGCCCTGGAATGTCGAGCTTGGCCCCCAGTTCCCAGGACTTGGCTTCTTCCGGTGCGATGGAGCCGTCCAGCACCACGCTGCCGCCGGCCAGCTGGGCAATGCTGGAGTTGGGTTTGAACGACTCGGTGTAGCTGCCGTAGAACGACAGCTGGTCGGTGTAGCGGTACACCAGGCCGGCGCGGGGCACGAACTTCTGCCCGTTGCTGTCGGTATTGGCGTGGAACGGCCGGCCCTTGCCCGCGTACTGGTCGTACTCCTGGAAACGCCCGCCGCCCACCAGGATCCACTGGTCGGTGAGGTGGATGGCATCCTGGAAGAACAGCGAGTCACTGCGCAGCAGGTCGGTCTGGTCGCTGTCCGGGGCGCTGACGTTGGTTCCCGCCACTTGCTGGCCATACACCGGGTTGAGGTAGTTGAAACTGGTGTTCTTGCCGCGGATCAGGTCGGCACGGTAGATCTTGCGGTACTCGTCGTCCAGGCCGAACACCAGGTCGTGCTGCATGCCGCCCAGTTGCACCTTGCCTTCCAGGCTGACGGTGGCATAGCGGTCGGTGGTCAGGGCATTCTTGGTGCCGTCCATGGTCCGGGTCAGGGTGCCGTTGGCGTTCACCGCGGTCAGGCGCACCTGGCTGGCGTCGTAGGTTTCACGGTTCCAGCTGTAGCCGAAGTGGGCCTTCCAGTCGTCGCTGAGCTCGTGATCGACCTCGAAACGATACAGGTCCGAACGCCCTTCCATGTTGTTGAACGGCTCGTCCAGGCGCCGGGTGGCCGGGATGTCCAGCGGGTGGTTGGTCTTGGGGTCGATGGCCGTGCCGCGGTCGAACGGGGTCAGGAATTCGCGATGCTCATAGGCCAGCAGCACCTTGGTGCGCTCGCCGTACCAGGCCAGGGACGGCGCCACCAGGGATTCGCGGTGGGTGCCGAAGTTGCGCCAGTAGTCTTCGTCTTCGTGGTCCACGACCAGCCGGTAGGCCAGCCCGGAATCCCCCAGCGGCCCGGTGGTGTCCAGGCTGCCACCACTGCCGTTCTTGCCCGAGCCGTAGGTCGAGCCGCGCACGGCCAGGGCCGTGGACTGCTGCAACTCGGGTTTCTTGCTGACGATGTTGATCACCCCGCCCGGGTCCTGGATGCCATAGAGCAGGGACGACGGGCCCTTGATCACTTCCACGCGCTCGGCCGTGGCGTTCAGGGCACGGCCCTGCACCACCGGCATGCTGTCGCGCATGATCGAGCCGTTGCGGTTGTCGCCGAAGCCGCGCAGCAGCACCGCGTCCTGAGTGCCGCCCAGGGTGTTGGTCTGGGTGATGCCACTGACGTTCTTCAGGGCGTCATCCAGGTTGCGCGGGGTCTGGTCGCGCAGTACCTGGGCCGGGATCACGTTGATGATCTGCGGGATTTCCTGGTTCAGCGCCTGGGAGCGGGCCACCGAGGTGGTGGCCGGCGGCTGGTAGCTGGTGCTTTCGTCGACGCCCTGGGTGGTGATGCTGGAAGTCCCCAGGTTCAGCCCGGCACCTTGAGGCAGGGGTTCGAGAACCAGGGTATGGGCGTCGCTGCGGCGATAGGTGAAACCGGAATTGCCCAAGAGACGCTGCAAGGCCTGCTCGGCACTGAGCTGGCCGGTGACGGCCGGGGCCTTGAGGTTGTAGGGCGCCTCGTCGGTGTAGACCACGCTGATCCCGGTGACCCGGGTGAAATCGCTCAGGGCCTGGGGTAGCGGCTTGGCCGCGATGGCGAAATTGAACAGCGCACTGTGCTGCTCGCTGCCGGCCTGGGCCGCCAATGCCACGCTCAGGGGCAGCAGGGCCAACCCCGAAACCACCAGCGCCGAAGCGCCGAACCACCGTTTGACCGAACCGTTTACCGCCGAATTTGCCCTGGACTTCATGCTGGAGACTCGTGTGTAAAAGCACCGTGAATGCGAATTAGTCGCACTTTCAAGCACTACACGTATGTCGCAGGCAAAGACCTCAGCATTTTTTTGAAAATATTTTCAGGGCGGCGAAAACGCCCCCCGCCCGATGCATCCCCTGTAGCCGCTGCCGCAGGCTGCAATCGAGCTGGGCCGCACTCTGACGAAGCGATCGAGGCGCTCGTGAGGCCGCAGGAGGTTTGACGGGAGACCGTCAAGCAAGGTCCTGCGGACCTTTTCGCAGCCTCGCAGGCTCGGCAGCGGCTACAGCGCTCGTTACAGGGATCGCTGGATGCGCCCGGCACTGGTGCTGGAGCCCACGGGCTTGCCCTGCTGGTCCATGTCCTTGAGGTAGTGCAGCATCGCCTCCAGGTCGCTGACCCCCAGGTCGCTGCGGTTCAGGCCGCTCTTGAACAGGCTGAAGCGGTCGCCGCCATCGGCCAGGAAGCCGTTCATCACCAGCCGGTAGTTCGCGCCGGCCTGCAGCGGCTTGCCGTTGAGGCGCACGCTGCCGGGGACGACACGGCTGTCCGGCGGGCGCTTGGGGTCCCAGCGATAGGTGAAGCCCTGGGACACTTGCAGGATGTTGGCATCGTCCGCGCCCTTCCATTGCTGGTTGAGCACCTGTTCGATCTGCCGGCCCGTGAGGTCGAAAGCGATCAGGTTGTTGTTGAACGGCTGCAAGGTCGCCAGTTGCCCGTAGTTGACCCGGGTCTGCCCGGGCTCCAGGGCCAGGTCGCTGCGAATGCCGCCGGTGTTCATGAAGGCGATCTGTGCGCCATTGGCCCGGCCGCCGGCCAGATGCGCGTCGGCAATCAGGTCACCGATGGGCATTTCCCCGGCCGCGTCGGCCCGCCGGGCAATCGGCGAGGCGGCAATCGCCCCCACCGGCTTGAGCAGCACCTGGTTGCTACGGGCCTCGACCTCCTGTTGCAACTGCGCCAGGGCCGGGTCCTGTGGATAACGGGCCGGATCAGCCAGCAGGTTGAGGGCCTGGATGCTCGCCACCCGGTGCTGGCCCGGGGTCACTTGCAGGGTCAGGTGGGTCAGCAGGTGGCCGTAGGAATTGCCCTGGGTCACCAGCAGCGGCCCGACCTTGCACAGGTAGCCCTGGTGCGAGTGGGCGCTGATCAGCACGTCCACCGCCGGGTCCAGGCGCTTGGCCACGTCGACGATATCGCCGCCGAGCTGCGAGCAGTCCTGCTTGTCGAACGGCTCCGGGGTCGAGCCGCCCTGGTGCACCACGGCGACGATGGCGTTGACACCCTGGGCATTGAGTTCAGGGATCAGCTTGTTGATGGATTCGGCTTCGTCGGCCACCTGCAAACCGCGCATGCCCTTGGCGCTGACCACCGAGGCCACGTCCCGCAGCACCGCACCGACAAAGGCCACCTTGACCCCGCGCACCTCTTCGATGCGGTAGGCCGGCAGCAACGGCTTGCCGGTGTCGCTGTCCAGCAGGTTGGCCGCCAGGTAGGGGAAGCCGCTGCCGGGGTAGTTCGGGCGGAACTGGCAGGCCTTGTCCGGCCGCGACGACTGGCAGCCGCCATTGAGCTGGCGCAGGAACTCGGCCTTGCCGTTGTCCAGTTCGTGATTGCCGATGGCGCTGAGTTTCATGCCCATCTGGCGCAGGGCGTCCAGGGTCGGCTCGTCGGCCCACATGGCCGACAGCGGCGGGCTGCCGCCCACCAGGTCGCCGGCGCCGATGAACAGCAGTTGCGGGTCCTGCTGGCGCAGTTGGGCAAGCATGCCGCCCAGGGTGGCGATGCCGCCGGCCGCAAGCTTGCGCACGCCGCCCGGGGCCTGGGGGTCCTTGTAGCTGAAGGGGTTGGCTTGCAGGTAGCCGTGCAGATCGTTGATGGCGACGATGTTCACCGCCACCGGTTGCGGCGGTTCAGACAGCGAGCTGCAACCGGCCAGGGTGACCAGGGCCAGGGTCAGTGCCCCCAGCATCCGGGGCATGGGACGAAGACGGGACATGAAAGAAATCCTTGGTAGATCAGCGAAAAAAAAGCCGCTGGCGCAGGCCGATCAGGCAGAGAACAGCGCTGGGAACAGCGCCGGCTTCGCCGTCGATCGCAACCCGTGCCCGCGGCAGCGGCTACAGGTCAGGTCATCAGGCAGGTTGCAGGCTGCCGTGGACCACCTGGGGTGCTGGCGGGGCCTTCAGCGCGGTGCCCATGCCGGCGCGCAGCAGCAGGATCTTCAGGTGGTCGGTGATGCGCTCGACCCGGTCCTGGAAGTGGTTGTGGAAGATCATGCTGCCCAGGGCAATGGCGATCCCCAGGGCCGTGGCATACAGCGCGGTGCCGATACCCTTGGACACTTCGCCCGGGTCGCTGACGCCGGTCTCGGCCAGGGCCTTGAAGGTGTCGATGATCCCCAGGATGGTGCCCAAGAGGCCCAGCAAGGGCGCAGCGGTAACCACGGTTTCCAGCAGCCACAGGCCATGCATCAGCTTGCTGCGGGTGGCGATGTAGATCGACTCGCTGAGGTCTTCCAGGTCCTTGTGGCTGGCCAGCCCCTGCTTGTGGGCAAACAGCTCGGCGACCATTTCCAGGGGAAGGCTGTTGCGCTCGCGCAGCGGGGCGGGCAGATCGTCGACGCTGTGCATCTTCGGGTTGAGCACGGTCTCCAGTTTCTTCGCCTGGCGCAGGCTGAAGCTGAAGTAGATGCCCCGCTCCACCGCGATGAAGGCGGCAATCGCGGCAGCGCCGTACATGGTGTAGAAGGTGATGTCGTGCAGCAGATTCATGTCCATCGTCATTTCCTCTTGTGCCTGAATCGAATCAGAACGCAGCTTCCAGGGAGACCATCGCGGTGCGTTCTTCACCCACGTTGTAATAGGCGGTGCTTGGCGCCAGGCCATTGGTCCTTACCGAGTTGAAAGACACGGTGCGTACCGACGCCAGGTATTCCTTGTCGAACACGTTGAGCATCGAGAAGCGCAGGGTCGCGGACTTCAGCACCTTCTTGTCCACCGGCAGGTGGATACCGGCATTGAGGTCGAACACGGTGCGTCCGGAGATCTTCTCGTCGTTGGTCAGGTCGCCGTAGAAGGCGCCGACGTACTTGCCCACCACGTTGCCGTAGTAGAGCGAATCGTCGTAGCCCAGGCTCAGGTTGAACATGTTTTCCGGAACGTTGGTCAGCTGTTTGCCGGACGTCGGCAGCAGCACGTTCTTGTTGGTCAGGTCATCCATCTGCTCGGACTTGGTGTAGGTGTACGAGGCGTAGTAGTTGAAGTTGTGTGGCAAGCGGCCGCTCCACTCCAGCTCCAGGCCACGGTTCTTCACTTCGCCGACGTTGGCCACGACGTAGTCGCCATTGAGATCGGTGGTGGAGATCTGCCGGTCCTTGAAGGTGATGTAGAACAGGGTCGCGCTCAGGGCCATGTTCTCCTCGCTGTAGCGCCAGCCCAGTTCCTGGTTCCAGCTCAGCTCGGGTTTCAGGCTGATGGAATCACCCTTGTTGTACAGCACGTAGTTGGGCGGCGTGCGCATGTTGCGGGTGACGTTGTAGAACGCCTGGTTGTTCGGGTCCACCTGGTACTTGGCGTTGAAGCTGGGCAGGAACTCGTGGTACTTGGCGTCGCGTTTTTCCGGCTTGTCGGTGAGGCTGCCCAGGTTGTTGCCATCGCGCTCCACGTACTGGTAGGCCAGGGCTCCGGTGAGGGTCAGGTCCGGGGTCGCCTGCCAGGTGTCCTGCACCCAGAGTTTCTGCGCCGGGGTCACGGTGTACTGGTGGCGGCCCTGGACCGTCGCGCCATTGCGGTCCACCAGTTGGTCGGAGCCGTTGTAGTCGCCCCAGACGTTTTCCGGAGCGCCGTTGCCCTTGATGCCGATGAAGGGCTGGGTCTGGCGCTGGCGGGCGCGCTCGTACCAGTAGCCGACGTCCAGGCTGTGCTCTTCGTTGAGGTCCCACTTGAGCTTGGTGGTCATGCCGGGGCGCCAGGTCTCGGTCCACGAAGGCCGGTAGTAGGTGCCGCTGGGCAGCCCGCTCAGGTCATAGTTGCCGGCCCGGCTGGAGGTGCTGGACAAGGTGGTGGCGGTCTGGCCGCTGAAGCTGCCGCCGTTGGACCAGACGTAGTACGGGTTGAAGGTCAGGCTCAGGTCGTCGCGCAGCTGGAAGCGCTGGGTCACCGAGGCGGTCACGCTTTCGAAGGGGTTGCGGTTGAGCTTGTAGGACTGTGACACGCTGCCGTTCTTGAACACGGTGCTTTCCGAGTAGTCCAGGCGCCGGCCCTGGGTCTGGAACTGGGACTTGCTGACGCTGTTGTAGTTGTAGTTTTCCTGCAGGTTGTATTTGACGATGGCGTTGGTGGAGTTGCCGTTGCCGTCTTCGAACAGGGTGTTCCACTCGATCTTGTCGGCCCGCAAGGTGCCCTTGCCCTTCCACTTGTCACCTTCGGTATGGGACGCCGAGACCCAGGTCTTGAAGCCCCCCAGCTCGCCGGTGTTGAGGCGGGCAAAGGATTTGCGCAGGTTGTTGGAACCCACAGACTGCTTGACGAACACCCCGAAATCCTTGGTCGGGCGCACGGTCACCAGGCCGATGTTGCCACCGCTGGAACCGATGTGCGGGCCGTCGGCTTCGGACGAACCCTGGGTGACGAAGACTTCACTGAAGTTCTCCGGGTCGCCCATCAGGTTCGGGTAGATGCTGTAGTCCCCCGAGTCGTTGATCGGGAAACCGTCGGCGGAGAGCCCGACCTGGTCGGAGTTCATCCCGCGCATGGTGAAGTTGGTGCCGCTCAGGCCCGAGGCGTCGGTGCTGGAAACGTTGATCCCCGGGGTGTACTTGAGCTTGTCCACGGCGTTGGCGGTGGGGGCCATCTGATCCATGGCCTCCTTGGTCACGGTGGAGCGGCCCTTGGCGCTTTCTTCCTTGATCATGTGGCCGTTGCCCAGGGTCTGTTTACCGGCAACGTTCACCGAACCTACGTCCACGGTATCGTCGGCCAAAACCAGTGGCGCAAAACTGCCCAGGCCCGATGCCAGAAGCAGGGCATAAAGTTTATTGATCTTCACGGGTCAATCCCTTGCTTACAACTTTCGTTAATAGGTGATGGGTTTATTCCACGTTGTAACTAAAGGTCGCGGTAAAACGTTGCTTGTTCTTGCCGGAGAACGCGTCCGAGGGAAACGGCGAAACTTTCTCCACGCGGCGCAAACTGGTTTGCGCCGCGCGATTGAGCAACATGTTCGGCGCCTTGTTTTCGATGCCACTGTCGAGCACGTTGCCGGCCCGATCGACTTCCAGCCAGATCACCACATCGCCCTGGGGACGTTGCAGCGAGGCCTCGCGGCCGCTGGGGTATTGCTTGTGCTTTTCCAGTTCCTTGCGCAAAGCGGCGGTGTACAGACTTTCCTTGATTGCACTGCTGGGCGCCGCGGGCGCGGTGGCCGGAGCAGGTACGGGAGCCGGTGCGGCCACCGGTTTCGGCGCAGCGGCCACTGCGGGCTGCGGCGCGGTGGGGGCGTTCTGGGCCACGGCCGGGGCCGGCTTGGGTGGCGCAGGCTTGGCCACCATGGGCTTGGGCACCGGCGGCTTGGGCTTGACCACCGGCTTGGGTTTCGGCGGCTCGATCACCAGCGGTTCTTCCTCCGGCACCACCTGCGGCGGCTCGGGCTCGATGGGCAACGGCTCAGGCGGTGGCGGTGGTGGCTCGGCCGCCGCCAGCAGTTCGGCGGCATCGACCAGGGCGATTTCCACGGTGCTTTCGTCATACACCGGCTTGATCTGCAACTGCTGCAACTGGCTGGTATAGATCACCAGCAACAACAGGCCAGCCGGCAGCAGGCACGCAAGCAACTTGCGAGTTCTATAGAGGCTGAACATGGCGTCAGGACTTGCGTGTAGCGATGGAGACGGAAGAGAAGCCATTGCCCTTGAGCAAGTCCATCACCGAAACCAGGCGTTTAACTTCCACGCCCTGATCGCTGTTGATAATGATCACCAACTTTTCACTGCTGTCGTTCAACACTTTGAGTTGCGCCAGCAATGCACTTTCATCCAGGTCCTGGCCATCGAGTTGCAGGCGCTCTTGCAGACCCAGGGTAATCACTGCCTTGTTTTGCGGCTTCAACTGTTGCGCGGTACTGGCGACCGGCAACTGCGTCTTGATCCCTACGGCCGGGATCACGTTGAGGCTGATGAGTACGAAGAACACCAGCAGAAACATCATCACATCGATCATCGGAATGATCTCGATATGAGCTTTTTTCTTTTTAGCTACATCCCAGCTGCGCATCGTCTTGCTCCCGCTTCAGCCATCCCTCCCTTGTGAGAGCTGAATCACAACCCTCGCCGATCCTGACCATGTGCTCAGGAATGCGCAGATCATCCCCGTCTGATGTAACGGTTTGGTGACAGAACGGAGTGATAACGATGAATGTTCGGGAGCTCTGGGACGCGGTTCTCAGCGCAGGACGATGAATCTCCCGAGAACCCGATGCTGCTGGAAGCCGAGCACCGCCTGCAGTGAATCGAGGACCGCCTGCGGGTCCTTGCTGGAGAAACTGCCACTGATGCGCCGCGCCGCCAGTTCATCGTTGAGCAGCAGGATACGCCCGGGGAAATAGCGCCGCAGGTCGTCCACCACCTCGGCCAGAGGCGCGTGGTAATAGTTCAGCCAGCCCTGGCGCCAGGCCAGTTGCGCCTCACTGTCGACAGCGTGCAGCGGGGCCGCAACGCCATGTCCGTAGGCCACTTGCTGCCCGGCGCCGAGCACCTGCTGCGCCGCGCCCTTGGCCGGCGTGACCCCCACCCGGCCGGACAGCACCGTGACCTGGGCCCCGCCCGGCTGCAGGCGCACTTCGAACTGGGTGCCCAGCACCCGCGCCTCCCCCTCTTGCGCGTCCACCACAAAGGGCTCGCCGGTGTGGCTGACGCTGAAGAAACCGGCGCCGCGACGCAGCTGCACATGCCGCTCGCCGCGGCTGAAATCCACGGCAATGGCGCTGTCGGCATCCAGGGTCACCTGGCTCTGGTCGGCCAGGATCAGGGTGCGCACCTGGCCCGGCGCGGAAACGTAGTCGGCCCCCAGGTCATCGACCCAGCGCCCGGGCTGCCAGCCGGCGCCCAGGGCCACCGCCAGCAATACACTGGCGGCCAGCGCCAGCCCCGCCGACCAGCGCCGCCGGGCCCGGCCCCTGGCAGCATCCATGGAACGCAGCAGGCCGTGCAGGGCAAAGGCGTCTTCATCGGCCAGGGTGCGCGCCGGCTGCTCGCTCAGCTCCCACACCACCTGGGCCTGGGCATAGGCCTCGATATGCGCGGGGTCGGCCTGCAACCACTGGCTGAAGGTGGCCTGGTCGCCACTGCTGGGCTGATCGTGGAGCAGGCTCAGCCAGGCCAGCGCGGCCTGCTCCTGAGCGGGCGTCGGGCAGATACTCGTGCGGTGGTTCACGGTGCATTCCTTGGCGTGCGCGTGCCCGGGGCTTCCCGCAGGCTGGCCTTGCAGGCTTCGAGGGCGCGCATCATATGTTTTTCCACGGCGCTTTGGGACAAGCCCATGGCCTTGGCGATCTCGGCGTACTTGCGCCCGTGGATGCGGTTGAGCAGGAAGATCTGCCGGGTGCGCTGCGGCAGGCTGCGCAGGGCCGCTTCGACATGCCGCAGGTCGTTGCCGGCTTCCAGCGCCGCCTGGGGCTCGCTGCCCTGGTTGTCCTGCTGCTCTGGCAGCCAGCCTTCATTGACCCGCACTCGCGCGCCCTCGCTGCGCAGGTGGTCGATGGCGATATTGCCGGCGCAACGCAGCAGGTAGGTGCTGAGTTCCTCGACCTGCACCAGGGGCCGGCGCCAGAAGCGCAGGAACAGGTCCTGCACCAGGTCGGCGGCGGTGGCCCGGCAACCGACCCGGCGGCTGACCAGGGCCTCCATCTGCGAACGCTGGGAGAGGAACACCTGGAGAAAATGCGCACGGCTGCCCTGCGGATCAGGGTGATCCCCCTCGGCAGGCTCCGGTGGCAGGGTGCTCATCATCGTCGGTCCGCTCAGAAGTGGGCCAGGGCCGCGACCGGGCTGGCCAGCAGGCTGGCCCCCGCCATCGTCAGCACCAGGCGCGGCCGATAGGGCAACAGCAGCACCAGCAGCAAGGCGCTGAACATCAGCACCGCGCACCACTGCACCAGCCCCAGGCTCCAGCCGGTGCCCTGCACTGCTGCTGCCAGCGACAGGCCCAGCAGCATCCAGCCGCCCAGACGCAGGCCGTGGCGGCGCAGGGCCGAAGGCTTGTGCCCGAGCAGCTCGCCGTGATGCCGGTCCAGGGACAGGCACAGGCCGGTAAAGCCGGCATAACAGAGCAACAGCACCAGGAGCATTCAATTCACCTCGGTTTCAGGAGCCGGCGGGCGTTGCCGGGGCACCCGGGGCGTGGCTGTGGCGGCGGCCCCCGCGCGCTGCAGCTTGCGCGCCGCCCAGGCCAGGAACAGGCCACTGCCCAGGCACGCCAGGTCGAAGCTCGCCATGGCCCAGTCGCCCCGGACCATGAAACCATCCATCAGGCTCGGGCTGGTGAGCACGCTGAGCACCGGCACCCCGGCGAACAGCAAGGCGCCCAGGCCCAGTTGTTCAACCCAGGCGCGACGGCCAGGGCGGACGCAGGCGTGCAACAGGCTCAGGCCCCAGGCCCAGAAGAAGCTGCTGACCTCCCAGTCGGCGCGTTCGGCGAAGCCTGCGGGCAACAGGCGGTTGGCCCAGAAGAACGCCGCCACCGCCAGCAGCAGCCCGGCCATGCTGGCGATGTTCAACACTTCCACCAGGCGCAGTTCGAAAGGCTGGGCGGCACTCTTGGCATGCTTGAGCTGGCGCTTGCCCAGCCAGATCACCAGCCCGGTGCCGATCATCGCGGTGCTGGCCAGCCCACAGAGGAAGTACAGCCAGCGCAACACCGGCCCGGCGAAGCGACCCATGTGCAAGCCATAGAAGCTGCCGCCGATGGCCAGCGGCAGGGATTGCTCGGCAGAGGCCTGCAACGGCTGGCCGGTCACGCCGTTGAACGCCACTTGGCTGCCGAAATCCCGGGCCACCCGGTCGGCTTCATGGCGAAACACCTGCACCGAGGCATTCAGGTCCCCCGGGTAACTGACTACCAGGCGCTGCGCATGGCCGCCCGACCAACGTTCCCGGGCCTGCTTCAGCATGGGTTCGAGGGGGCCAGCGGGGCACTTTGCCCGGCGGCCGAGGCAGCGGCAGCAGCGGGCCGCAAGTCCTCGAAGAAGGCATCGGAATCCCCTTTGTAGGCCACCAGGATGCTCGCCGGCATGACCATGTACATGAAGATCACCAGGCTGCTGTAGGTGATCATCAGGTGAAACGGCAGCACCAGCACGCCCACCGCGTTGTGCCCGTCGAGCCAGGTGCGCTGGCCCTTGCGCGGGCGGAAGGTGAAGAAGTCCTTGAAGATTTTCTTGTGGGTGATGATGCCGCTGATCAGCGCCACGAACATCACCATGGCCGCCATCGTCGACAGCCAGCGGCCCCAGGGATAGGGCATCTGCAGCTGGAAGTGGAAGCGGTAGAAGAACTCGCCGCCGCGGGTGTCGCGCACATGCACTTCGCTGCCGGTGGCCGGGTCCAGCAGTTTCTCGGTGAAGGCACCGCGCTCGCCGGGTTTGCCGGGCGCCTGCCAGCCCACCGACAGGCTCGGCTGGCGGGCATCGGGCAGGCCGATGAACCAGCGTTGCGCGCCCTGGGCATGGCGTTCCAGGTAGCGTTGGGCCAGCCCCAGGCTGGCATCGGCATTCAGGACCCGGGCCGGCGCCTCCGGCTGCATCCAGTGGGTGATCTCATCCTTGAAGTAGGACAGGGTCCCGGTGAGGAAGATCGCAAACAGCAACCAGCCGAACAGCAGCCCGCTCCAGGTGTGCAGCCAGGCCATGGACTGGCGAAATCCTTCCTTCATAGCAGGGCCACCCAGTAGGCGCTGCCGGCGACCAGCGCCAGCACCAGGCTCGGCAGCAACAAGCCCAGCCAGGCCTGCCAGGCACTGCGACAGGCAAAGCACCAGAGCACTGCCACCAGATAGGACAGGAAGGACGTCATCATTGCGCTGACCACGGCATCGGCCCTGGGCAGGGGCAGCAGCAAGGTCAGGCAGACACTGCCCAGCGCCGCCAGCAGATAGCCCCCCAGCACCGCGGCGAATACCCGCGAAGCCACCGCCAGACGATAGGAAGCGGAAAGACCGCCAGCCTTGCTTTTCATGTTTCGACCTTGACGCGAGGGGAGGTCCGGCACAGCACACAGGCGGCCGGGGGAAGTAGGCGGGCCAGTTTAATGATAAATATTCTCATATGCAAAAAGCAGCGACGAACCCGATGCAAACCCGTCGGTCCGGCCTGATTGCCGAATGCCATGTCGCCCCACTACAATGCGAACAATTCTTGTTCTCTTATGCGCCATCTCGGTGCAGGAGCGTCCGGCTTGTCCCACACCGCTACCGTCGAAGGCCTCTACCAGGCCCATCACAGCTGGTTGAACACCTGGTTGCGGCGCCGGCTCGGCTGCCCCCACAGCGCCGCAGACCTGGCCCAGGACACCTTCATCCGGGTACTCAGCGCCCGGGAAACACCGGCCCTGATCGAGCCCCGGGCGTTTCTCACCACCATCGCCAAGCGCGTGCTGTTCAACCACTACCGGCGCCAGGACCTGGAGCGGGCCTATCAGGAAACCCTGGCGCAGATGCCTGAACAGGTGGCGCCCTCCGAGGAAGAGCGGGCCATCATCCTGCAAACCCTGATGGATCTGGACAGCCTGCTCGACGGCCTGCCGCGGCCGGTCAAGCGAGCCTTTCTGCTGTGCCAGCTGGACGGCCTGACCTACGGCGAAATCGCCCGGGAGCTGAATATCTCCATCGCCACGGTCAAACGCCACCTGAACAAAGCGGCGATGCGCTGCTACTTCGCCCTGTGAGTGCCTCGATGAACCCACACCTCAACGGCCAGCCCGATTTCAGCAACCAGGTGGCCGAACAGGCCGTGCACTGGCTGATCGAAATGCAGGGCGGGCCCTTGAGCCCGCGCCAGCAACAGGCCTGGCAGCAATGGCACGATGCCCACAGCGAACATCAACGGGCCTGGGAGCATATCCAGCGCGTCAACCAGCGCCTGCGTGGCCTGTCTTCGCCCCTGGCCCACGCCGCCCTGAACGCGCCGAAATCCGCCAGCCGGCGCCAGGCACTGAAGCTGCTGCTGATTCTCGGCGCCGGCTCGGCCGCCGCCTGGGGCCTGCGCGAGCACAACCCGCTGCCGCCACTGCTGGCGGATTACCGCAGCCCCCTGGGGCAGCGGCGCAAACTGCAACTGAGCGACGGCAGCCAGTTGCAGCTCAATACCAGCAGCGCGGTGGATGTGCGCTTTGATGGCCAGCAACGGCTGATCCGCCTGCTGGAGGGCGAGATCATGCTCACCAGTGCCCAGGATGCCCGGCCGCTGCGGGTGCAGACCGCACAAGGGCAGGTAAGCCCGCAAGGCGCGCGGCTGAACCTGCGCCAATTCAAGGACTACACCCAACTGGCGGTGTTCTCCGGAACCGTCGGCGTGACGCCCCTGGACTACGCCACAACCCCGCCCCAGGTGGCGGCCGGGCAGCAACTGAATTTCACCGGCAACAGCTGGCAAGCTCCCCGGGCCCTGGATGCCGGCAGCGGCGCCTGGAGCGAAGGCATGCTGGTGGCAGCGCACATGCGCCTGGCGGACTTTCTCGACGAACTGGGGCGCTACCGCCGCGGCCAGCTCAACTGTGATGCGCAGGTGGCGGACCTGCTGATTTCCGGCAGCTACCCCCTGGATGACAGCGAGCGGATTCTCGACCTGCTGGAGATCAGCCTGCCGGTCAAGGTACGTCGCTTCACCCGCTATTGGGTCACCGTCCAGGCCCGCGCCTGACGGCACTCTGTCGCCGCTGCCGCGGGCTGCAACCGGCTCCGCAGGGGACGCGCCCTTGACCCGGGCCGCACCCAAGCCCCCGCAAACCAATCGCCGCCCGCCCCGGCACCAAAAAAAAACCACCGCCCATGAGCCGTTTCCCCAGGTTCAAGTGACAGAGAAGGAAAGCCACCTTGATTCCCCCTTCTCAGGACCCACCTTCATGACCGAGCAACCCACCTGCCTCACGCCTCTGGCCCGTACCCTGCGCCACTGGCTGCTGGGGGCCAGTCTGAGCCTGGCCAGCCTGCCCCTGGTCCAGGCCGCCGAGGCCCAGGCCCAGAGTTATCACATCGCCCCGACCTCGCTGGAAAACGCCCTGAACCAGTTTGGCCGGCAAGCCGGAGTGCTGATCTCTTTCGGCTCACAGGTCACCAGCGGCGTGGCAAGCCGTGGCCTGCAAGGCCAGTACAGCCCGCAGGAAGGCCTGAACGTTCTGCTGCAAGGCACCGGCCTGCAAGCCCGGGCCGAAGGCAAAAATGCCTTCAGCCTGCAACCGGCCAGCCCCGAGGCCGCTGCGCAGCCGCTGCACCTGGGCGCCTCCAGCGTGGTCGGCGACTGGCTCGGCGATGCCCAGCAAAGCGATGTGTTCGAGCACCCAGGGGCCCGGGACGTGATCCGTCGCGAGGAGTTCGAACGCCAGGGCGCCACCCAGGCGCGGGACGTGCTCAATCGGATTCCCGGGGTCAACGCACCGGACAACAACGGCACCGGCAGCCACGACATGGCGCTGAACTTCGGCATTCGCGGCCTCAATCCGCGTCTGGCCTCGCGCTCCACGGTGCTGATGGACGGCATCCCGGTACCCTTCGCCCCCTACGGTCAGCCGCAACTGTCGTTTGCCCCCATCAGCATGGGCAACATGGATGCCGTGGACGTGGTGCGTGGCGGCGGCGCCGTGCGCTACGGCCCGCAGAACGTCGGCGGCATCGTCAACTTCGTGACCCGGGCGATTCCCGACGCACCGACGGTCAAGGGTGGTTTTCAGACCGAGACCAGCCCCTCCTCCAGCCATGACGGTTTCAAGACCAGCGCCAACCTGCTGGCCGGCGGCACGGCCGACAACGGCCTGGGTGGCGCCCTGCTGTACTCCGGCACCCGCGGCGGCGACTGGCGCGAACACAGCGACACGCAGATCGACGACCTGATCCTCAAGGGCAAGTACCAGCTCGACGAGGCCAACAGCTTCAATGCCATGGCCCAGTACTACGAGGGTGAAGCGGACATGCCCGGTGGCCTGAACGTGGCGAACTACAAGGCCGACCCGTATCAGTCCACCCGTCCCTATGACAAATTCTGGGGTCGACGCACGATGTTCAACGTCGGCTATCGCTATCAGGAAGATCGCCGGGAGTTCACCGTCAACAGCTTCTTCACCAAGACCCTGCGCAGCGGCTATCTGGACCAGGGCAGTTTCCTCTCCCTGTCACCCCGCGAGTACTGGGTACGTGGCCTGGAAACCCGCTTCGCCCAGGGCTTCGACTTGGGGGACAGCAGCCATGAAGTGGGCGTCGGCTACCGCTACATCAACGAAGCCGGGCATGAACTGCGCTATCGCACACCGCTGACCGCCAACCAGCAACTGCCCACCACCAACAGCCGCAACGACCGGGATACCCGCGGTGGCACCGAGGCCCACGCGTTCTTCGTCGACGACCGGATCGATATCGGCAAGTGGACCCTGACCCCGGGCATCCGCTACGAGATGATCGAGTCGCAGCAGAGCAACAACCTCACCAATGTTAAATACAAAGGCGACTACAACACCGCGCTGCCGGCGCTGAATGTGATGTATCACCTCAACGAGAGCTGGAACCTCTACGCCAACACCGAAGGCTCCTTCGGCAGCGTGCAGTACAGCCAGATGCCCAACCGCGTGGCCAGCGGCGAGGTCAAACCGGAAAAGGCCCGTACCTGGGAACTGGGCACCCGCTATGACGACGGCACCCTGCGGGCAGAGATCGGCGCCTTCCTGATCAACTTCGACAACCAGTACGACAGCAACCAGACCAACGACACGGTGATCGCCCGGGGTGAAACCCGCCACCAGGGCATCGAGAGCAGCATCAACTACGCCCTGGACGGCCTCGATCCGGCGCTGGCCGGTTTCAACGTCTACGCCACCTATGCCTACGTCGATGCCACGATTCGTGAGGACGGCCCGAACAAGGGCAACCGCGTGCCCTTCTCCTCCAAGCACAAGGGCACCCTGGGGGTGAGCTACACCGAAGGTCCGTGGAAGCTCAACCTCGACAGTAGCTACCAGAGCGGCCAGTTCGCCGACAACGCCAACACGTCACGCGAAAGCGTTGACGGCAGCAACGGCCGCATCCCCGGCTACATGCTGTTCAGCACTCGCGCCGGCTACGACTTCGGTCCGCAGCTGTCGGACCTGAATGTCGCGGTGGGCGTGAAGAACATCTTCAACCACCAGTACTTCACCCGCTCCTTCGACGACAACAACAAGGGCAAGTACGTGGGTGAGCCGCGCACCCTTTACGTACAGACTTCAGTGGCGTTCTGACTTTTTCTCGCCCACAACAAAACGGGCCTGCAATGCAGGCCCGTTGGTTGGGGGAGAAACTCAGCCGTCAGCTATTGAGCGCGGCCTGTTGGTTTTCCAGGAATTCTTCTTCGAGCAGAGCATCCGCCTCGGTGCCATCGCTGCTGGGCACCGCCGCCGCACGTTTGCCGCGCAGTTTACCGAACATGTGCTCCAGGGCACTTTCCAGCTTGATGGTGGCGCCATCGAGGGCCTGTTCCAGGGTGTCGGCCTTGTGGGTCACGGAAATCGGTTGGTGACCTTTCGGACGGGCTTCCAGCTGGCAGCGCATGTCGTCCGGACCTGACTTGCCGCCGTTCTCGTCCCGCAGGTGGACCACTACCCGGGTCAGGTCTTCTTCGTAGCGTTCGAGCGTGCTTTCAACGGTGCTGCGCACCCACTCCTCCATCCGAAGGCTGCTTTGAATATGGTTATCGCTATGGACTTGGATTTGCATAGTTCTTCCCTTATTTCAGCTTGCTCGTAAGAGGGTCAAGGCAGTGTGTTGGAACCTGCATTTCGTGACCTCTTGATTACACAATTAGGCACGGCGGCGAACATTTCAACCCCTTAAAAAAGATAAATATTCATACGCAAATAAAGCCGGACAAACTGCAAAGGCGCTGTTAAGGTCGGGAGTTGACTCGATTCAGCTTCCTCGCTCAAACCCTCACAATTGCCCCTCACCCAGAGGGTGCAAACCGCGAAAGATCTCCGCTTCCTCCACCAGCCAGTCATGCACCGCGCGTACACTCGGATGGCTCAGGGCGCCCGGCGCATAGAGCAACACGTAGCGTTTGTGGTTGGGCACTGCCAGGCCGAAAGGCACGATCAGGGTGCCGCGCTCCAGTTCGTCATTGAGCAGGGTACGCCGGGCAATCGCCACGCCCATGCCGGCGATCGCCGCCTCGATGGTCAGGTGGTTGCGGTTGAAGGTGTGGCCACGACGCACATCCGCGCCTTCGAAGCCGATGGCATTCAGGTAGAACTCCCATTCGGCGTATTCATAGCTGCCGCGCCAGGCGGTGATGTCGTGCAGCAATGGAAAATGCGCCAGGTCCGCCGGTCCGTGCAACGGCGGACGGCCCCTTAGCAGAGTCGGCGCGCAGACCGGGAAGATCTGCTCGTCCAGCAACGCGGTGGATTGCAAGCCGGGGTAGCTGCCGTCGTTCAGGTCGATGGCCAGATCGAAGTCGCCTTCATGCAGGGCCACGCTGCTGTCCTCCGCCACCAGCCGCAGCTGGATCTCCGGATAACGCTGTTGCAGCCGCGGCAAACGGGGCGTCAGCCACTTGCCAAGAAACGAGGGGATCGAACGCAGGCGCAGGGTGCCGCTGATCATTCCCGCGTCCAGGCGCCGCAGTTCCGCATCGATGCTGCCGTAGGCCTCGCTCACCGTCAGCGCCAACCGCTGGCCTTCGGCACTCAGTTCCACACCCCGGGGCCGACGGTGAAACAGGCGCAAACCCAGGCGCTCTTCCAACTGGCGGATCTGCTGGCTGACCGCCCCGGGAGTGATGTGCAGTTCTTCGGCACAACGGGTAAAGGACAGGTGCCGCGCGGCACAGGAAAACACATGCAGCCAGACATAGGTCTGGGCATGAAACTGACGGCTCATCGTTTAGTCCTGCTAAAGGATCTCTTAGGAAGTTTCGTTGGTCAGTACCAACCGACCCGGGCAGTATCGCCGACATTGCGCTTGGCCTACAAAAAATGGCAGCGATCCACCTTCCATTGCTTGTAAGGCTTTAGCATGGCTATCAGTGTTTTTGATCTTTTCAAAGTCGGTATCGGTCCTTCCAGTTCCCACACCGTGGGCCCGATGCGCGCCGCCGCCACCTTCGCCCAGGCGCTGTTCGACCTGGGCCTGGAGGATCAGGTACAGCGGGTGCAGATCCGCCTTTACGGCTCCCTCTCCGCCACCGGTGTCGGCCATGCCACCGACCGCGCCAGCGTCATGGGGCTGATGGGCGAATGGCCCGACAGCATCGATCCGGGCAGCATCGGCCCACGCATCCAGCAACTGCGCGACAGCGGCCAATTGCTGCTGGGGGGGCGCAGGAACATCGCCTTCGACTGGCAACAGGACCTGCTCCTGCTGGACCAAAGCCTGCCCTACCACCCCAATGCCATGTCCCTGACCGCCCTCGGCGAGCAGGGCATCGTGCTGGAGCAGACCTACTACTCGGTAGGCGGCGGGTTCATCATCGAAGCGGCCCAGGTCGAGGCCGGAACCGAAGCCGGCGCCAGCGTCGAATTGCCTTACGACTTCAACAGCGCGGCTGAACTGCTGGCGCTGTGCAAGACCCACCAGTTGCGCGTCGGCGAGCTGATGATGGCCAACGAAAGAGCCTGGCGCAGCGACGCCGAAATCCGCAGCGGCCTGCTGCATATCTGGTCGGTGATGCGCGAATGCGTGGAACAGGGCCTGCGCCACGAAGGCATCCTGCCTGGTGGCCTCGATGTACCGCGGCGCGCCGCCAAGCTGCACCGCAGCCTGCTGGAAATCGGCAAGCCGAATGTCATCACCTCGACCCTCTCGGCCATGGAGTGGGTCAACCTCTATGCCCTGGCGGTCAACGAGGAAAACGCCGCCGGCGGACGCATGGTCACCGCCCCTACCAACGGTGCGGCGGGGATCATCCCGGCGGTGCTGCACTACTACATGAAGTTCAATCCCCAGGCCTCTGACGACGACGTCGTGAGCTTTTTCCTGGGAGCCGCGGCAGTGGGCATCCTCTGCAAGAAGAACGCCTCCATCTCCGGCGCCGAAGTCGGCTGCCAGGGTGAAGTGGGTTCAGCCTGCGCCATGGCCGCCGCGGGCCTGGCGGAAGTCCTCGGTGCCACGCCCGAGCAACTGGAAAACGCCGCCGAGATCGGCCTGGAACATAACCTTGGCCTGACCTGCGACCCAGTGGGCGGCCTGGTGCAGGTGCCCTGCATCGAACGCAACGCGATTGCCGCGGTGAAGGCGATCAACGCCACCCAGATGGCCCTGCGCGGCGACGGCAAGCACTTCATCTCCCTGGACCGGGTGATCCGCACCATGCGCGATACCGGCGCCGACATGCATGACAAATACAAAGAGACTTCACGGGGCGGCCTGGCGGTGAGCTGGGTGGAATGCTGAGGAGCCTTCCCTGACCGTCCGCACTACGTGAGCCCGAGCAAAAATAATAACGAGGCGATAACGATGACCGATGTACCGACACCTGCTGCCCAAACCCCTGCTGTAGCCACACCCCGCGACACCACCAGCGCCCGCCAGGGCTGGAGCAAGCACGACACCACCTGGATGCTCGGCCTGTATGGCACCGCCATCGGCGCCGGCACCCTGTTCCTGCCGATCAACGCCGGGGTTGGGGGCTTCTGGCCGCTGATCGTGCTGGCGCTGCTGGCCTTCCCCATGACCTTCTTCGCCCACCGCGGCCTGACCCGCTTCGTTCTTTCCGGGCGCTCCGGAGACATCACCGAAGTGGTCGAGGAGCATTTCGGGGTCGGCGCCGGCAAGCTCATCACCCTGCTCTACTTCTTTGCCATCTTCCCGATCCTGCTGGTGTACAGCGTGGCGCTGACCAACACCCTGAGCAGTTTCATGGAACACCAGTTGCACATGACTCCACCGCCGCGGGCGCTGCTGTCGCTGCTGCTGATCCTCGGCCTGATGGCCATCGTGCGCTGCGGCCAGGGCGTGATCGTGCGGGCCATGAGCCTGCTGGTCTACCCGTTCGTCGCCGCGTTGCTGTTACTGGCCCTGAGCCTGATCCCCAACTGGAACGGCGCGTTCTTCGCCTCGGCCGGCGAAGGCATGCCCCTGCCGCTGTTCTTCAAGACCCTGTGGCTGGCGATCCCGGTGATGGTGTTTTCCTTCAACCATTCGCCGATCATCTCGGCCTTCGCCCTGGATCAGAAGCGCCATTACGGCCCGCAGGCCGAAGCCAAGAGCAGCGGTATCCTGGCCACGGCCCACGGCATGATGGTGCTGACAGTGATGTTCTTCTGCTTCAGTTGCGTGCTGGCCCTGTCGCCGGCGGACCTGGTAGCGGCCAAGGAGCAGAACATCTCGATCCTGTCCTACCTGGCCAACCACTTCCAGACCCCGGTGATTGCCTATGCCGCCCCGCTGATCGCCCTGGTGGCCATTACCAAGTCGTTCCTGGGCCACTACATCGGCGCCAGCGAAGGCTTCCAGGGCCTGATCGTGAAAAACCTGCGGGGGCGCTCGCTGTCCTCCAGCAGCCTGGAAAAGATCACCGCGCTGTTCATGATCCTCACGTGCTGGGCCGTGGCCACCTTCAACCCGAGCATCCTGCACATCATCGAGACCATGGGCGGACCGGTAATAGCCTGCCTGCTGTTCCTGATGCCGATGTATGCGATCCGGCGGGTGCCTTCACTGCGCCAGTATTCGGGCCAGTTGTCGAACCTGTTCGTGGTGCTGATCGGGCTGGTCGCACTGTCTGCGATCATTTATTCGGTCGTGCCCTGAATCGGGCCGGGATAAAAAAAGCGGACCTTGTGGTCCGCTTTTTTTGTCCCCGTATTCATTGCCCGGCGCATTTCCCGGCATGTCCCTTGCTTTGTCCCGGGGGAGGAATACGGACGTTGGCCACCCTCGGCGAACGACTGGCCAGTGGTCCGGAATCGCGAACTAATTCCGCGCCCTGCCGGTCAATGACTGCACGATCCAATCAGGCGGTGACGCATCATGGACAACCCTTTTCAACTGATTACCGACACCTTCACCCCGCAATACCAGGTCAACCTGAGCATCCAGGGCCTGGACGGCAGCATCATGCTGACCTTGTCCGAAGGTGGCCGGGTGGTGGCCAAGCGCATGATCAGCGCGGCCCAGCGCAATGACCCGCAGCGCATCAAGCGCCTGGTGCAAAGCATTCAGTTTGGTATCGCCATCGAGCAGGGCCACAGTGCCGTGGCCATTCTCGAGGCCATGACCAACGGCGACAGCCTGGGCCTGCCGCCGCCCACCGGCCAGAAGCTCGCGCCGCCGGCCCTGAGGTTCTAGAGCTCGCCCTTCTCCACTTCCGGGTGTTCGCCGGAGCCCGCGCCGATCTTGCGCTGCGGATGCTCGATCTTCACCGAAGGGAACTGCGACGAGGCGTAGCGCACCACCAGGATGGCGAAGGCCAGCAACAGGATGCCGCCGCACAGGTAGATGATGCCCAGGTCCGGCGGGTTGTGGTGAGAGACGTTGGAGATCAGCAACCGGGTCAACGCGGTGATCGCCACGTAGATCAGGAAACGCACCGGCATGTGATTGGTCTTGAAGTAGATACCGACCATCGCCCCCAACTCCAGGTAGATGAACAGCAGCAGGATGTCATCGATCTTGATGTGGCCCGCCTCGATCATCTGCAAGAATTCCATCACCGCCGCCCAGGCAGTCACCGCACCTATGGCAAACAGCGCCAGGTAGTGGAACGACTCGACGAACAGGTTGCCCAGGGACTCGGCCAACTGGTGGACGTTCTGCCGCAGGTTCTCGGCCCAATTGATTTTCACGATGGTTCTTCCTTAGGTCGGTTCGACCGGATGATGCGGATTGGACGTGACGGTTGTTCTGCATGCAGAAAAAAGGCCAGGAGCCTTCAATGAGATGGTGGCCGCCGGCAACGAGGCACGGCCTGGTAACAATCGGCCCGGGAAAAAAATTGCGTCTACATTAAAAAGCCACTATCCAAGGGAAAAGGTTTCGCCTATTCTCTCGACCTGTATATAGATACAGTGTTTATACAGACCCATTATCGTGAAGGCATGTGAGGTGGTGAATGGCCGTCGAAGTGGTATACCGCAGCAGCCGAGATCTGGAGCGCTTGTTCATGGATAAAGCCGAAGCTGACCGTCATGACAAAATGCTCGAACTGGCTGAATTGCTCGCTGAAGTGTTGCACAAAGCCGTGCCGTCGCTGAGCGAACAGCAGGTGGAAGAAGCCGGGATCTACATGGCGAAGAACCGCGATGTGTTCGCCAAGGCGTTCAAGAGCCAGCCGGACGCGTTGTCCGAGTTGCTCAGTGCCCCCGCTCCCGTAGTGGAGGCTGTGGCAGAGCCGCAACCTGTTGAAGCCGAAGCGCCAGCCAAACCGGCGAAAGCGGCCAAGGCCGCAAAATAGGCTTTACGCGAATTGAATAAGCCCTGTGCCCCTGGCACAGGGCTTTTTTCATGCCTGCGAAGGCAAGAGTGGCACTTGTGCGGTGGCCGGTTCAAGCGCTGTCGCCCCTGGCGGATCAGGCAATTCGATAGCGTTGCGATGCAGCAGGGAAGTGATCTTGCCCAGGAAGGCCAGGGGCATCTCAGTCGAGTCGCCATACAGGTCAACCATTCCCACCTCAACTGCGCTGTCAACGATGCAGGAGAACGCCTCGACCTCTTCAGGCGCTATCAAGGCGACAAGCTCCTGGGGCCAATCATCTCCGCGACCATTGAGTGCCAGCAGCGCCCCGGCTCTCTCCCACGCCAGTAGATCGCCCTTTGGCGGGTAGCCCTCAAGGTGCTTTATCAACTCATCGATGGACGGGTGAGCAATGCCTTTTCGTTCGCAGTAAACCGCCAGGCATGCCGCTGCGTACAACTGCAGTTGCCTGATGGAGCAGCCAGTCAATGGTGGGGCCATATCTGGCGCTGTCATTGCGCGACGTCCCAGACCCTGGAGCCTGCGGAACAAAAACCTGATGCGATATCCATGGCTTCCAGAATTCGGTCCTCCAGCTCTTCTGATGCGCCAGGGCGGAGTGATGCCAGATGCTTGTATACGGCCTCTGCGCAAAAGCCCTTGTCCCGGTATGCCACAAGAACATCACGAACCGCCTGAAAGTCCGCCCCCGCCCGCAACAGGCAGGACAACTGCTCATCCAGCCCGGTCTCCAGCGCTTCACGCATCGTCGATACATTCCTTGTCAGTGGGCACTTCGCAGCCGGATGGTACACAGAGCCTGGCCAAGGGTTAAGGCAAGAATGCCTAGCGGTACAGCACCCGTTCCGCCAGTTCATCGGCCACTCGCGCCGGGGAGCGCTTTTCGGCCTGGGCGTGGGCGAAGATTTCCGTCAGCCGCTGGCTGATCTTCGACAGGTGGGCGGTGATGACCGGCAGTTCCGTGTTGCGGTGCTTGAGGGACACATAGATCAGCCCCCCGGAATTGATCACGTAGTCCGGCGCATAGAGAATCCCGCGGCGCTCCAGTTGATCGGCCACCTGCAGGTTGGTCAGTTGATTGTTGGCCGAACCCGCCACCGCCGAGCAGCGCAGTTGCGCCACGCTGAGGCTGTTGAGCACCGCCCCCAGGCCGCAGGGTGCGAGGATGTCGCAAGGGGTGCTGAGCAGAGAATCGTTGGCGATGGGATGGGCGCCCAGTTGCTCCATGGCCAGTTGCACCTTGCCGGCATCGATATCACTGACCAGCAACTCTGCCCCGGCAGCGTGCAACTGCTCGGCCAGGGCATAGCCGACGTTGCCCAGCCCCTGGATCGCCACCCGCAGGCCTTCCAGGTTGTCGCTGCCCAGGCGCGCCATGGCGGTGCTGCGAATGCCGGCGAACACTCCCATGGCGGCATGGGGGGCCGGGTCGCCCGCGGCACTGGTGCTGGTGACGTAACGGGTCTGCTGGGCGATGCAGTCCATGTCGGCCACCGAGGTGCCGCTGTCGATGGCGGTGATGTAGCGCCCGTCCAGTTGCTCGACGCATCGGCCGAAGGCTTCGAACAGGGCGGCGCGGCTTTCCACATGGGCGGGGCGGATGATCACGGCGGTACCGCCCCCCTGGGGCAGGCCGGCCAGGGCGGCCTTGTAGCTCATGCCCTGGGCCAGGCGCGCGGCATCCGTCACGGCACTGCTGTCGTCGGGGTAGGCGAGGTAACGACAGCCGCCCAGGGCGGGCCCCAGGCGGCTGTCGTGGATGGCGATCACTGCCTTCAACCCGGTACAGGGGTCGACGCTGAGGTGCAGCGATTCAAGGCGGGTACTGTGCATGAGAGCGAACATCGACGGGCTCCCGAATCACTTCTTGTAGACGCCAGTATAGGCTTGCGCCTGGAATTTGCTGCGCCGCGCAGGAATAAGCCCCGGGGTTTTGCAGGCTTTGGGAAATAACCTGCTACCACGCATTTCAACACTGGACGAAGCTTCGTCACGAGGCTAAAACGAGGCATCCGTCGGAGATCGAGATGAACCCGCGCCAAGCTTTTTTCGCCTGTCTGCACCGCTCGCCACCCGCCCTGCTGGAAGCTGCCCTGTGGATTGCCGCCGAGCATGATCCCCAGGTGGTGCCCGGCCTGTTGCTGGAGGAGTTCAAGCAACTGCAGCAGCAAGTGGGCAGCAGCCTGCCGACGCTGCCGGCGAACGAGCTTGGCCAACCGCTGTTGCGCCGGCTCAACGACCTGGGTTTCCAGCAGGACGAACACCTGCCCCTGCGGCCCCAGGCGGCGCTGATGGACAAGGTCCTGGAGCGTCGGCGCGGCCAGCCCCTGGCCCTGGCCCTGATCGCTCTGGAACTGGCGCAGCGGCTGCAGGTGCCGCTGGCGGGGGTGAACTTTCCCGGGCACTTCCTGCTGCGGGTACCCGGTGCCGACCACCTGCTGGACCCGTGCGGCGGGCGCCGGCTGTACCCCAACGATTGCCGGGAACTGCTGCAACGCCAGTACGGCGCCCATATCAAGCTCAGCGCCGAGCACCTGGCCAGCGCCGAACCGCTGCAGATGTTCCAGCGCCTGTCACGCAACCTGCGCCAGTTGCACCTGTCCTACGACGACCACCTGGGGGCCCTGATCAATGCCGAACGGGTCCTGGAAATCGGCAACGGCAGCGCCGCCGACTACCTGGCCCGGGCCAGCCTCTACCAGCGCCTGGAATGCCCGAATGCCGAACGCTTCGACCTGGAGCACGCCCTGCTGCTCAGCGACGATCCGATCCAGCGCCTGCGCCTGACCGAACGCCTGGGGCACCTGCCGCCCAACACCATCGTGCACTGAATCCCCCGCGGTTCCGCGCCTGCCGTGCAACAATGCCCGCCGCCCACCCGCCTGCTGCAAGGATGAAAAAGCATGAACAGCGCCGAACGCTTCCTCCAGGATTTCCACCAGCGCCACCCCGGCACCACGCCACCGGCCTTCGCCGGGCTGAGCCTGGCAGGGCGTGGTTCCTCCTACGACATACTGGCAACCACCCTCAAGGCCCTGCCACCCGAGGCGCGGGTGCTGGACCTGGGTTGCGGCGACGGTTTCCTGCTCGACCTGCTGGCCAGGCACCACCCCACGGCACGGTTGCTCGGGGTCGACATGAGCGCCACCGAATTACAGGCGGCCCATGTGCGCCTGGCGGGCCGGGGCCTGCTGCTGGAGGAGCGGGCGCAAGCCCTTTCCCTCGCCAGCGCCAGCGTCGACGCGGTGCTTTCCCACCTGGCGCTGATGCTCATGAGCGATATCGAGCAGGTGCTGCAGGAGGTTCATCGAGTACTGGTCCCGGGCGGCCAACTGTCAGCGGTGGTCGGCCGGGAATTTCTCCTCGGGGAACTGGGCCAGCACTACCTGCAGGTGTTCCGCGCCGCCGCCCGACGCGACCACCTGGCGCACCTGCCCTTGGTGGACCCACGGGCGCAGTCGGAGGATGGCTGGCGGCAACTGCTGGACCGGCACTTCACCGCGCTGCACTTCGAAGACCTGGACCTGCCCTGGACGCCAACCTTCGAGGAACTCTGGGTTGCCCTTGGCGACACCTACGACCTGGATCGCCTGAGCCCTGCCAACCGCGCCAGGATGAAGCAGGAACTGCACGACGCCACCCGGCACTTGCAATGCGCCGACGGCACCCTGCCCACCGGCTGGGGGCTGTTGCTGATACAGGCCAGGGCCGCATGACAGCAGCGCTCGGGCTCTGGCAGGATGGGCGGCTAACCCCAGGGAACGGACACAGCATGCTCATCAGAAAAGCCCACGGCGCCGACGCACAACGAGTCTTCGACATTCGCAACCAGGCCATCAACCAGCAGTGCGCCGGCCACTACCCCGAAGCGGACCTCCAGGTCTGGACGGCTGGCGAACTGAGCGACTACTTCATCGAAGTGGTGGAAAACACCGGCCATGTCGCGGTCATCGACAATCAGGTGACCGCCAGCGGCATGCTCGACCTGGAGACCGGGCAGGTCGACGCGGTGTTCGTCGACCCGGCCTACATGGGACGCGGCATCGGCCGCAAGATGATGGAGTACCTCGAAGAACGGGCGCTGGAAGCCGAGTTGCCCCACCTGATCCTGGATTCGACCCTCAACGCCGCCGACTTTTATCGCCGCTGCGGCTTCGTCGGTGAGCGCATCGCCCAGTACCAGTCGCCCCGGGGCCTGACCCTGGCCTGCGTGCCGATGATCAAGCACCTGGCACGCTGAACCCCCCTGCCCCTCAGGACTTGAGCGGCGCCTGCCGTTGCGCGGCCGGCCCCGCCTCACCCGAGGCCGACGCCAGGGGCGAACGCACCTGGATGATCAACAACGCCGCAAGCAGGGCCGGAATCGCGCAGAAGAAGAAAATCTGCTGCACCGGAATATGCATCGCCAGCAGCATGCTGCCGAACAGCGGACCGAGGATCGAACCGAAACGCCCCACGCCCAAAGCCCAGCCGGTGCCGGTGGCGCGTACCTGGGCCGGGTAGAAGTTGCTGGCGAAGGCATTCAGGGTCAACTGGCCACCGATGATGCAGAAGCCCGCGGCAAACACGAACACCACCAGGTAGCGCGGGTTGTCGTGGTTCAACCCCAGTAGCACGGTGCACAGTGCGGCGGCGCTGAGCACCGCGGCCAGCAGGCGCACCTTGCGTTTCAGGCGGTCGGCGAACCAGGCCATGCAGATCGCGCCGAGGGTGCCGGCGAAGAGGAACATCGAAGTCACCAGGTTGGCCTGCCTCAGGGCCAGGCCACTCTCCAGCAGCAGCGTCGGCAACCAGCTGATCATGAAATACAGCAGGATCAGGCTGACGAAAAAGGTCGCCCAGATCAGCAAGGTCGGCCGTGCATAGCCATGGCGGAACAGCTCCAGCACCGTGAGCTTGCTGTCCACCTGCTCACCGCTGTTGAGCACTGCGGCCGGCGGTTGCCAGTCCGGGAGCATCTGTGCGGTGACCTTGCGCAGCCGCGCATAGGGCGGCGCGTCCCGCAGCAGGCGCGGCAGCGATTCGGGCAGGCGCCAGAGCAGGAAAGGAAACAGCAGCAGTGGCGTGATGCCACCGGCGAGGAACACCGCTTCCCAGCCAAAGCGATCGATGAACCCGGCGGCAACGAAACCACCCGCCGCGCCGCCAAAGGAGAAACCGCAGGCGGCCAGGGTCACCATCAGGGTGCGCAGGCGCGGCGGCGAATATTCGGACATCAGCGCCATCGCGCTGGGCATCGCCCCGCCCATGCCGATGCCACAGATAAAACGGGCGGCCATCAGGCTTTCAAGGGAATTGGCGAACACCATCAGCACCGTCAGGCTGGCGTAGATCAGCACGCAAACGAGCAGGATCCGGCGCACGCCAAAACGGTCCGCCAGGGGCGTCACCGCCAGGGACCCCAGGGTCAGGCCCAGCAGGTTGGCGCTGAACACCGGGCCGAAGGCGGCCTTCTCCAGCCCCCAGTCCTGGGCCAGGGCCGGCACCACATAGCCCAAGACCTGGGCGTCGTAGCCATCGGTGACCAGCAGCAAGGCGAGAAGCAACAAGAGCAACCACTGGTAGCGGGACACCGGGCGGGCGTCGAGCGCAGCACGAAAGCTGGCAATCTGATTTTGCATCGCAAGGTACCTGTTCGGTTTTTTATGGTTATGGGCAGCAGTGTTGCGCAGGTCACAGGCGGTGACCGCTCAGGCCCCGTTGCGGGGCCTGGATGATGCGGATGCCACGCTGCCCCGGATACCGGGCAGCGTGCAGGTTCAGGCTGGCGTATCCGGCTGGTTGGCCGGGTGCGCGGCCTGGAACGCCGGGTGCTCGGCGGCCAGGGCCGCGACCCGGAGGATCCGCGGATAAGCGTCCAGGGACACCTTGAAACGCTCGGCCGCATACAGCTGGGGAATCAGGAACACATCGGCCAGCCCCGGCTCATCGCCAAAACAGAAGCCCTGGTCGCCGATCAGTTGCTCCAGGGCCGCCAGCCCCTGGCTGATCCAGTGGTCGATCCACACCAGCAGTTGCGCTTCCTCATGACCCCATTCCCGTAGCAGGTTCTGGGTGCTGGAGTTGTGCAGCGGATGAATGTCGCAGCCGATGATCGCGGCAACCGCCCGTTCCCGGGCGCGGCTGACCAGGTCCGTGGACAGCAGCGGCACCTGTGGATAACGCTCCTCCAGGTACTCGATGATTGCCAGCGACTGGATCAGCAGGTCGCCTTCATCGGTCCGCAGGGCCGGCACCCGGCCCTGCGGGTTGATCTCCAGGTACTCCGGCTGGCGATTCGCACCGCCCTTGGGCACCAGCAGATTGACCGGTATGGCCTGGAACTCCAGGCCCTTGAGGGCCAGAGCGATGCGCACCCGGTAGGACGCAGTGGAGCGGTAGTAGGTATAGAGCTGCATGGGGGCTCTCCCTTAACGTGCTGGCTGGACCGTGCCACGGCATTCGCCGAAGCCGATGGAGGCGAAACCCTCACGGCTGCAACGCCCGCGCAGGATGATTTCATCGCCGTCCTCGAGGAACTTGCGCACCTCACCGGACGCCAGTTCGATGGGTTTCTTGCCGCCTTCGGTGATCTCCAGCAGGCTGCCGAACTGGCCGTTCTGCGGGCCGGACAAGGTGCCCGAACCGAACAGGTCGCCGGCCTGCAACTGGCAGCCGTTGACGCTGTGGTGCGCAACCATCTGCGCCACGGTCCAGTACATGTACCGGGTGTTGCTCAGGGTCAGGCGGTGTGCCGGCAGGCCCTGCTCGCGCATGGTGCGGGTGGTCAGCAGCACTTCCAGTTCGATGTCGAAGCCACCGGCGGCCTGGTCGCGCTTGTCCAGCAGGTACGGCAGCGGTTGCGGGTCGCCTTCAGGGCGCGGGGCCTGGGCCTGGCGGAACGGCTCCAGGGCCTCGGCGGTCACCACCCAGGGCGAAATACTGGTGATGAAGCTTTTCGACAGGAACGGGCCCAGCGGCTGGTATTCCCAGGCCTGGATATCCCGCGCCGACCAGTCATTGAGCAGGCAGAACCCGGCGATGTGTTCGGCGGCGTCGCCAATGGCGATGGGCTCGCCCATCTCGTTGCCCTGGCCGATCCAGATGCCCAGCTCCAGTTCGTAGTCCAGGCGCGCGCAGGGGCCGAAGGTCGGTTCGGACTGCCCGGCCGGCAGGGTCTGGCCCTTGGGCCGGCGCACGTCGGCACCGGAAGTACGGATAGTGGATGCGCGACCGTGGTAGCCGATCGGCACGTACTTGTAGTTGGGCAGCAGCGGGTTGTCGGGGCGGAACAGCTTGCCGACGTTCTGCGCGTGTTCGATGCCCACATAGAAGTCGGTGTAATCGTTGATCTTGGCCGGCAGGTGCATCTGGCAGTCCGCGGCCAGGGGCAGCAGTTTCGCCCCCTGGGCCTCGATCTTGCCGCGCAGGCTGCTGCCTTCGCCGAGCAGTTCCAGCAGGCGTTCGCGCAAGGCGACCCGGGCCGGGCGGCCGAGTTCGAAGAACGCATTCAGCTGGCCGCCACGGGCCGCCTGCACCGCAGCCTGGGCCTGGCCTTCGAACAGCCCGGCATCCAGCGCCGCTTCCAGGTCGAAAATCTGTTCGCCAATGGCGACCCCGCTGCGGGGCGCCGAACCCTGGGTGCTGAAGACGCCCAGGGGCAGGTTCTGCAACGGGAAGTCGGGGTGACCGTTGGCGGACTCGACCCAGCTACGGGTGATGGTGGGCAAGGTCATGGGTTATCTCCGATTCGGGTTGAAGGTGACGGGCAGCGAGGCCCAGCAAGCATCGTAGTCGTTCTGCAGCTCTGGGCACTCCAGGGCGAACTGGCTCGGGCGCAGCACCTGGCTGGTCTCGAACATGAAGGCCATGGTGTTGTCGATCTTGGCCGGCTGCAACTGGGCGTTGATCGCCTTGGTGCAGGTCTCGCCGTCCGGGCCGTGGGCGCTCATGCAACTGTGCAGCGACGCGCCGCCGGGCAGGAAGCCTTCGGCCTTCGCATCGTAGGCACCCTGGATCAGGCCCATGAACTCGTTCATCAGGTTGCGGTGGAACCACGGTGGACGGAAGGTGTTCTCGGCCACCATCCAGCGTGGCGGGAAGATCACGAAGTCCAGGTTGGCCAGGCCCGGCACGCTGGTGGGCGAGGTCAATACGGTGAAGATCGACGGGTCCGGGTGGTCGAAGCTGACGGTGCCAATGGTGTTGAAACGACGCAGGTCGTATTTGTACGGCACGTTGTTGCCGTGCCAGGCCACCACGTTCAGTGGCGAATGGTCGAGCTCGCAGCCCCAGAGCTCGCCGAGGTACTTCTGGACGAGCGTGGTGGGCTGGCGCAGGTCTTCGTAATGAGCCACCGGGGCCAGGAAATCCCGGGGGTTGGCCAGGCCGTTGCTGCCAATCGGCCCAAGGTCCGGCAGGCGCAGCGGCGCACCGTGGTTCTCGGCGACGTAGCCACGGGCTTGCGGGTCCAGCAGTTCGATGCGGAATTTCAGCCCGCGAGGCAGCACGGCGATTTCCAATGGCTCCAGGTCCAGCATGCCCAGTTCGGTGACGATGCGCAGGCGACCCAGCTCCGGCACCAGCAGCAGCTCGCCATCGGCATTGAAGAACACCCGCTCCATCGAGCGGTTGGCACGGTAGTGATAGACGCTGATACCCGCCGGCTTCTGCGCCGCCGAGTTGGCCACCATCGCCACCAGGCCGTCGATGAAATCGGTGGGCTCGCTTGGAATCTGCAGGGGGCTCCAGCGCAGGCGGTTGGGGGTGACCTCACCCAGGGGGCCGCCTGCCAGCTGGCGCGCAAGCTTGGCGAAAGCCGGGTGCTTGGCCGAGGGCTGGATGCGGTACATCCAGGTACGCCGGGCTTCGCTGCGGGTCATGGTGAAGGCGGTGCCGGAAAACAGTTCGGCGTACAGGCCATAAGGGGCTTTTTGCGGGGAGTTCTGGCCGACGGGCAGCGCCCCTGGCAGGGCTTCGCTGGCAAATTCGTTGCCGAAGCCCGATTGGTAGCTGAGGGCCGACGCCGAAGAATCGAGGTTCATGGAGCCTCCTGGAAGTTGGAATAGGCAGGGGCCCACCACTCCCTCACAAGAGCTATCGGCACGCCTGGGTTATTTTTATCGTAATCCAATTACGCATAACGTAATTTGATTGCCCAGGAGCGTCAAGCTATAAAGACCGCCACTTGTCACGGGACCCCAATGCCTCCATGGAAAAGCCGCGCAGCATCAGCGACAGCACCGGTAAACAGAAAGTCCGCTCGGCCGAGGTCGGTACCGACATCCTCAAGGCCCTGGCCGAACTGTCGCCGGCCACTTCCCTTTCGCGCCTGGCCGAACATGTGCAGATGCCGGCAAGCAAGGTGCATCGCTACCTGCAGGCCTTGATTGCCAGCGGCTTTGCCGAACAGAACAGCGCCACCAATCACTACGGCCTGGGCCGCGAAGCCCTGCGGGTAGGCCTGGCTGCCCTGGGCAGCATGGACGTACTGAAAGTCGCGACCCTGCCCCTGGCAGAACTGCGGGACGAATTGAACGAAACCTGCTTCCTTGCGGTATGGGGCAACCAGGGCGCGACGGTGGTGCATATCGAACCGGCGGTGCGGGCGGTGACCGTGGTCACTCAACTGGGCTCGGTGCTGCCACTGCTCAGTTCATCCACCGGGCTGGTGTTCAACGCCTACCTGCCACAGCGCGAAACCCTCGACCTGCGCCAGCAGGAACTGGCAACCGGCAGCCCCCACGCCCTGGCCGACAAGCAGGTGCACGATGCCCTGGCCGAGCAGATTCGCCAGCGCGGGCTGCACCATGTCCACGGTTTGCTGATGCCCGGTGTCGATGCCCTGTCGGCGCCGGTGTTCGATGCCACCGGCAAGATCGCCGCGGTGCTGACCGTGGTAGGGCCAACGTCGCTGTTCCACGCCGATGAACATGGGCCCGCAGCCCAACGTCTGCTGGCGGCCAGCTCTGCAGTGAGCTGGCGCATGGGTTATCAGCCGCAATAACCGCTAGCACTCAACTCATCAGCCCCAGGGCCTGGGCCTTGGCTACCGCCTGGGTACGCCGCTCCACCCCCAGTTTGCTGTGAATCCGGCGCCCGTGGGTCTTCACGGTATGCAGGGAAATGAACAATTGCTCGGCGATCTGCTGGTTTGAACAGCCCTGGGCGATCAGTTGCAGCACTTGCAGTTCCCGCAGGCTGAGCAGGCTTTCGCGGTTTTCCAGGGGGCCTGCCGATGACGGCGTCTGCAGCGTTTCCCCCGCAGCCAGCAAGAGTGGTTGCCGCAGGCGCAGTTCGTGCAGTGCCTGCGGCAGGTTGCATCGCTGCACCAGTGCCTGCCCCGCCTGCAATGCTTCCTGCGCCAGCGCCGGGTTGCCTTGCAGGTGGGCGACCTCGGCCAGGGCCAGTTGCACCTCGGCCTCCAACCCCTGCATGCCGTGGCGTTGGGCCCGGGCCAGCAGCCCCTGCAAGGTAGCGATCGGCGCCTGGGCCCGCCCCAGGTGCACCTCGGCCAGCACCAGCAGGTATTCGATCCCCGGAATCAACTCCAGGGTGGCCGGTGGCGCCTGTAGCGCCTGCGGGCCGCGAAAGTGCCGGAGCAAGCGGCTCAAGGCCTCCTGAGCCAGCTCCGGTCGCCCCTGTTGCAGCCAGAGCTGGCTGCTGACCTGCAACAGCACGCCCCGGTACACCGTGTCGGGAATCTGCCGCTGCTGCATCAGCCGCTCCGCATCCCGCAAGCGCACGAAGGCCTGGGCATAATCACCCTGGTTGGCCGCCAGTTGGGCCTGGCCGAGGAAACCATACAAGGCACGCTTGTCGTGGCTCAGCAGGCAATCCTCGAGGCCGCTGCGAAAGTAGCCGGCCGCCTGCTCTGCATGCCCCTGGCGCAAGGCCAGGCGACCGAGACGCAGGGCGATGCGACCGAGCAGCGGGGTCGCCCGCAGCGCCTGCATCGACAAGCGCTCACAGACCTGCTCCAGCAGGCTCTGGGCCCGATGCGGCGCGCCCCTTTGCTCCAGCAACTGGGCATGGTCCAGTTCCAGCAGGCCTTCGAACAGCTGGGCATCCTGGGCCCGGGCCAGGCACAGGGCTTCACGATTGAGGGCCTGGGCCACATCCAGCTCCGCACCCAGCAGGGCCTGCTGGGTCAGCCCCGACAGGCACAGCAGGCGGGTGGTCCAGGCGCTGTCCGCCAGCTCATCCAGGGCCTCGATAAAATGCTGCCGCGCCGCCGTCATCCGCCCGCTCAGGTGCAGCAGCCAGCCCTGCTGTGCCTGCCAGCGGGCCAGCAACTGACGCTGCTGCGCTGCCGAGGGCTGGGGGGCGAACCGGGCCATCTGCGCCATGCACTGCCCCGCCTGCTCGAAGCGCCCGGCAAACAGCATGGCCGCAACCAGCAGCCCCACCAGGTGCGGCGACACCAGCAAGAGTTCGCCACCGTGGCGCTCATGCAGTTGCAGCAACAGCAGCGCATTGTCCTGCTGGAACAGGAACTCGAAACTGAAATGCTCCAGCAGGCTGACCGCGACTTCATACTCTTCGGCCCGCAGCGCCTGCTCAAAGGCCGACTGCCAATCCTCCTGGGCAATGAACCACTGGCAGGCCCGGCGATGCCAGGAGCGCCCGCCCGGCCAGGCCTCGTCGCGCATCAGCCGGGCCAGCGGCGGAAACACCTGGAGCCAGTCGCCGCCACCGTCCCAGGGTTCGATGAAGCAGGCCATGTCCTGCAAGGTCCGCAGGTACTGGGCCCCCTCCCCGACGCCGAACAGATGCTCGCACAGCTCGGCGTTGAAACGTGGCAGGTGCGCCAGTACTTGCCAGACTTGCGCCAGCTCCGCCGGCAGCACGCTGAACAGCTCGTGCTCCAGGTACTCCAGCAAGGTATTGGGGCGCCCCGGCTTGCAGGGCTGAATCGTCAGCTCGCTGCCTTCCAGCAAGGCAATGCGCACCCCGGCGCACCAGCCGCCACTGCGTTGCAGAATGCGACTGGCGGTCTGCGCACACAGGGGTTGCGGCAGCCGTTGCAGCAGTTGCTCGATCTCGATCTGGCTGAATGCCAGTGCCGGGCCGTCCAGCTCGAACAACTGATCGTCCAGCAGCAGGCGTGGCCAGTTGCACAGGGGCCGGCGACGGCAACCCAGCCACCAGGTCAACTGCGGGTTGTCCAGGCTCAGCAGGCGATCGAGCAGCAGGTCCAGGTCCGCAGCCGCGACCCGGCAATAGTCATCGATGAAGATCCAGGCCGGCGCCTGCAGGTGCGCCAGGTGCTGCAGCACCGTGGCTTCGTCATCGCGTTCCAGCCCCAGGGCCTGGGCCAGGGCAGCGCACAGCCCCTGCGGGCTATGCCGCCCGCCGGACAACGGCAACCAGCTCACCCGGCAGGTCTGCGGTGCCTGTTGCAGGCACTCAGCCAGCAGCGCCGTCTTGCCGCTGCCGGCAGGCGCGCAAAGCAGCTTGACCCGCGCACCGGAGGCCAGCAACGGCGCGCTCAGGCGGCTGCGGGAAAAATGATGGGAGGACAAACGGGGCATGAACCCGGGACGCTCTGGACAACGAGTCATGGCGGTCATTGCGGCGTGCCTTTTTATAGTTTTAGCCAGCGTAGCCCCACCCTAGCCCCGACCTCCCGGCCAGTTGAAGAAGTATTCAGCAGGCTGATCAGCCCCCATAAAAAAACCGACCAGGCAGTCGGATAACTGCCAGTCAAGAGGAACGCAGTATTGCCGCGACTGTGGCGAGCAAGCTCGCTTGCCAGGACTGGCCGCCCTAAAAAACCGCACGCCCCAAGAGCGTGCGGCTCGACCATTACTCCACTGCAACCCAAGAGGCGCCTAGCGCACTCCGCTGGCGCGCAGGGCCGCCGGGGTGTAGTCGGCCGCCTTGGCGGCAAAGCCGAACTCCAGGCTGTGCTTCTCTTCGTTCTTCATGCCCAGGGCCAGGTAACGGCCGGCGTTCAGGTCATACAGGGCCTCCAGGGTGTAGGCCGGTACCTGGTGGTCGTAGTAGTACTGCGCATGACCTTCGGCTACCCGCCACAGTTGGCCGCGTCCGTCATAGTGGTCCACCAGGGCCACCTGCCAGCTGTCCTCGTCGATGTACATGTGCCGAGTGGCGTAGATGTGCCGCTGGTTGGGCTTGACCGTGCCCACCACTTCCCACACCCGGTGCAGTTCATAGCGGGTCAGATCCTGGTTGATGTGCCCGGCCTTGACGATGTCGTCGTACTTGAGGCTCGGGGAATCCAGCTTGTAGCTGTTGTAGGGGATGTACATCTCCTTCTTGCCCACCAGCTTCCAGTCGTAACGGTCGGGAGCACCGGAGAACATGTCGAAGTTGTCCGAGGTGCGCAGGCCGTCGGCGGCGGTGCCCGGGCCGTCGTAGGCCACTTGCGGGGCGCGGCGCACGCGACGCTGGCCCGCGTTGTAGATCCATGCCGAACGCGGTTCCTTGACCTGGTCCAGGGTCTCGTGGACCAGCAGCACGTTGCCCGCCAGCCGCGCCGGGGCGGTCACCGACTGCTTGAAGAAGTTCTGCACGTTGGCCGCCTTGGCCGGGTCCAGGTCCGGGATCAGTTGCGGCGCCGCCACCTCTTCCTCGAAACGGATCGAGGTGTAGCTGCCGTTGGTCTGCGGGGTGACCTGGGTGACGATGCGCTTCTGGTTGCCGCCGTGATAACGGGTCAGGTGGTTCCACAGCACCTCGATGCCGTTCTTCGGAATCGGGAAGGCGTAGTAACGGTTGCCGGTAAAGTTGGCCAGGCCGTTGCCGTCGTTGGTAGTGGTCACGCTCAAGGCGCTGCGCTTGGCCGACTCGTAGATCTCGGGTGGCAGGCCGACGCTGCGGTGAGTGGGGTAGACCGGGATCCGGTAGCTGTCCGGGTAGCGCTTGAACATCGCCACCTGGCCGTCCGAAAGCTTGTCCTTGTATTTGTCCACCGTCGCCGCGGTGATGATGAACAGCGGTTTTTCATTGGCGAACGGGTCGGCGAGAAAGCCCTTGCTGTCCACCGCCCCGGCATTCTTGGGAATGCCTCCGGTCCAGGCCGGGATCGAGCCGTCGGCATTACCGGCTTTTTCCGCACCCACCGGGGTCAGGCTGGTTCCCAGCTTGGCGGCTTCTTCCGGGCTCACGGCGGCCATCAGGTTGGCCGCCCACAACCCCAGTGCCAGGGCGCTGCATTGCAGAATCATCTTGCGCATTCAAATGCTCCTTCTTGTGCCGGTTCAGAAGTTCACGCCAAAGCTCAACGCGAGGAAGTCCCGGTCGGTCAGGGTGTTGTAGCGCCCGCCAAAAAAGTCGGTGTAGCTGAGGCTGGCGGTGTAGGTGTTGCGGTAGTCGGCATCCACGCCAACGCTCAGGGCCTTGGCGCCCTGGTTGAACAGGCCGTTGGGCCCGTAGCCGTTGACGTCATGGGACCAGGAAAGGTTGGGCTTGAAGTTGATGCCGGCGATCACGTTGCTGTAGTCGAGGATGGCCCGGGCGCGATAGCCCCAGGAGGTGGCCGTGACGAAACCGTCGGTGTCGCCCCCATAGCCGTATTGGCCGTACACCGAGTCCCGGCCGTAGCGCAGCTTGCTCTTGTCTTCCAGGCCTCCGACGTGGACCACTGCCGCCTCGCCCACCAGGGTCAGGCGGTCGGCCCCCAGCACCTGATCGAAGAACTGGGTCATGGAACTCTGGATCTGAGTGATTTCCTTGCGCCGGTAGCCGGTGTTGTCAGCCCCCATGGCGGTCTTGATCGGCGACGCCGCGCCCCCGGAAATAGGGTTGAGCAGGGCCAGGGTCAGGTCGTTGGTGTTGACCTGCACCGGCGCGTTGGGCCGATAGCTGATCTCGCCGGTCCAGGCGGTGCCGGTGGGCAGGGTGGTGGAGAAACTGGCGCCATACAGGCGGATGTCTTCCGGGTATTCGAGGTAGTACTGGCCACGGCCAAGCATCACGCTTTGCACCAGGCCACTGCCAGAACCCGGAACGATGCCGTTGGCGACGCCGGCAATGGCGCCCAGGGTCGCCGCGCTGACATTGGCCGTGGTGGTACTCACCACCGGGCTGCGGGAGTGGTAGTTCATGAAGTACAGGCCGTACTCGGTGTCATCGCCGAGCCAGCGCAGGGCGGCGCCCCACTGCCCGGAGTCGCGGGCATCACGATCACCGCCGCGGGGCAGGATCACCCCTTCGCGGGTCACCTGGAAGCCCTGGCCGAAGGCCGCCGCCACCGGCTGCAACGGCGCGATGGCCGGGCTGCCGACGGTGTAGCCGGTGGTGCAGCCATCGGCCACCACGTCGTTGCCGAAGAAGGTGCCGCAGTTGTCCACCACGGTCTGGTCCCACTCCAGCTGATAGAAGCCTTCCACGGTCAGCTGGTTGGTCAGGCCCTGGGACGCGAACAGCATGTTCACCGGTACCAGGCCTTCCTTGATTTCGGCGCCGGGGCGGCGAAAGGCCGAGACATCCACAGGGTTGATGCTGTTGATGGAGTTGCCGATGAAGGTGCTCTCGCCCCAGCTGACCACCTGCTTGCCGGCACGCACGGTACCCGGCAGGTCGGCAATGGAATAGTTGTGGTAGACGAAGGCATCGAGGATCTGCGCCCCCGAGGACTTGGCGCCCTCCTTGCGGTTGTGGTCGCTGATGGGCTTGAACTCGCGGTCTTCGTCCTTGAGCTCGAAGTCGTACCAGTACTTGCCGCGAACGAAGACCCCGGTGTCGCCGTACTTGAGTTCCAGGTCATGCAGGCCCTTGAAGATCTTCGAGAAGGTTTCGCCCTTCTTGAAGTTCAGGCGGCCATCGTCGCCAGTGGACGACTGGGCGGTACCGCCATTGACCGTTCCGACGAAGGCGCGGTCGGCATTGCGCATGCCCCAGCTGGCACCAACCGATAGCGACGAGTCGAACTGCCCTTCGATTTCCCCGATGTTGAACGACACCGCCTGCGCCTGGGCGCAGCAGCCCAGCGCCACCGCGACGGCCAGCGCCTGCGGTTTGAAGATGGCGCGCATTGTTATTCTTGTCATGCGTCTTCCCCGGTGAGTGACAGGAGGCCTCACCCTACTGCCGGGGTAGCACGGTCGATAAGCGCACCAAGGAGGTATTCGCGCTGTCACTCGAAGGAATTAGTGCCCTTGCCATCACGGCCGTTCAAGGGGTTATCCAGCGGCTGGATGCAGGCTTATCAGGGGCGTCGATGCAGGGGGATGACCGGGGCGAAAAAACGCTCAGACTGTTGCTCAGGCTGTAACAGTCCTTGTCCTGAATCGCTATTTTTCCGTACCCGGCCAGGGCTTATTCTTCACTCGCAGTCACGGCAAACAACCGCTTGCCACTGACCTTGCAAGTACCGGGCACGAACTGTTCCCGGGAATGATTTCCAGCCGCTTGAAGGCGTGTGATTCAAGCTGCTGCCCCTGGTTCACCGACGTTGATTTTGTAGCTCCTTGATCTAACGTCTTGCTTCGGCCGCTGCTCTTGCAGCGGCCTTTTTTATGCCTGGAACACCAGAGGAAAGTGGCAACTACGCCGCGTCATCCTCGCTCTCGTCGTAATGAAACTTGTGCAGCAGACGGTGCGCCACTGGGGACAGGATCAAGCCCAGGGTGGCAGCGAAGACCAGGTTGGTATAAAGCCCGTAGCTGGCAAAAAACAGTTTGCCACCAGGGGTTTGCGGCATGTTGATGGGGCCGATGCCGCCGAGGATCATGGCCGCGTCATACAAGGCGTCATGGAAGGAAATGTCTTGTTCGAAGTACAGCAGGCCGCTGATACCCAGCAGCACCGAGAAGATGATCAGCGCCAGCACCACCAGCCCATGCATGCATAAACGGCGGATGAACAGCAGCCGCGACAATACCGGCTGATCCTTTGACTCATACATATGCAGCACTCCCTGTTCGTTCGCGGACCGTCGAGCATAGTGACGAACGTTGCAGGAGTAAAACCGCCGGGGCCAGGGCCCGGCGGGGTGATGCATCCAGTGCTGAAAACCCGGCGCACTTAGGGCCAGAAGCCGGCCCCTATCATCCTGGCGCAGGCGATAGGGGATGGACAAAGGGGCGCTTCAGAGGGCGTACTTTTGCAGATTCTGCATCATCTCCTTCAATGCCTCGATATTGTCCTTGGGGTGCGCCGCGCCCTCGAAGTCGCAGATCTGCTGCCAGTGGGCCGCCACGTCTTCCGGGGAAAAGCCCTGGCGAGGATCGAAGCCGGCGCCCAGGCTGCGCTCCCAGCGCACCTTGCCGATCCAGCCGCCGCCCACTTCGAACAGGCCGGAGGTTTCCTGGCACTGCTCGCTGCCCAGGTACACCACCAGCGGGCTGACCAGTTCGGGCTTGAGCTGCTCGAACACCTGGGGCGGAATCAGCCCCTCGGTCATCCGCGTACCGCCGGTGGGCGCGATGGCGTTGACCAGGATGTTGTTCTTGCGCCCTTCGATGGCCAGGGTCCGGGTCAGGCCGTACAGGCCGAGCTTGGCCATGCCGTAGTTGGACTGGCCGAAGTTGCCATAGATGCCCGAGGTGGAAGCGGTGAAGATCACCCGCCCATACCCCTGGTCGCGCAGGTGTGGCCAGGCGGCGCGGGTGACCTTGTAGGCCCCCTCGACATGCACCCGATACACCAGGTCCCAATCGGCGTCCTCCATCTTGTGGAAGGTCTTGTCCCGCAGGATCCCCGCGTTGTTGACCACCACATCGACCCGACCAAACACATCCAGGGCGTTCTGCACGATCTTTTCACCGTCGGTGACCGAGTCATGGCTGGCTTCGGCGATACCGCCGGCCTCGCGGATCTGCGCCACCACGCGGTCGGCGGCCGAAGCGCTGGCGCCTTCGCCCTGGGCCGAGCCGCCGAGGTCGTTGACCAGCACCTTGGCGCCGTGCCGGGCGAACAGCAGTGCATGGGCCCGGCCCAGGCCACCGCCGGCCCCGGTGACGATCACCACTTTATCTTCCAAGCGCACAGACTCACTCATACCGAACTCCAGCAGGGCCAATGGACAATGCTTCGAGTGTCAGGCAGCCAGCCTTTGGTCACAATAAAAACGTTTTGACCTGAATGGTGCGCAATAAGGCAGCGGGATAATCGCCTTGCCCGCTCAAGGCCGCGGGGTTCAGGAACACGCCAACCGTGATGATGGCGACAGCAGATTGTCGCGAAACTCCAGGTAATGCTTGAGCACCGCCAGGGGCGCTTCGATCTGCGGGTAATGCCCGATGCTCGGCAGCAGCACCGTGTCGGCCCGTGGGATCAATTGCCGATAGCGCTCCACCATGTGTGCCCCGGAAATCGGGTCCAGGGCACCATCGATCACCCGCAGGGGCACCTCGCCGCGCTGCATGGCACTGACCCAACGTTCACGCCGGGCCCGGCGTTCAGGGATATAGCCGATCAGCTTGTGCAGGATTCGCGGGCCATCGTTGCTCTGCACCAGGCTCCAGAAATCATCCAGCACCGACTCGCTGGGGCGGTTCTGGGGGCCGAATATCTGCCGAAAACTCTTGGCCAGGCCCTGGCGGCTGAACGTTCTCCCGAGCATCCAGCCCAGCGGGCTGAGCAGCAGCTTCTGGGTCAGCACCGGGCGATGGGTTTCCGGGAACAGGCCGCCGTTGAGAAACACGCAACTGGCGATATCGATCCGCTCTTCGTAGTGCCGGGCCAGCAACTCCTGGGCAACGCTGTCGCCGTAGTCGTGGGCCAGCAGATGCACCGGCTCGGCGATACCCAGATGGGCCAGCAGCGCCTGCTGCAGGTCAGCCTGCTCCAGCAGGCTGTAGTCATGCTCCAGGGGCTTGGCCGAATCACCGAAGCCCAGCATGTCGCAGGCGATCACCTGATGATGCCGGGCCAGGGGCTGCCACAGGTAGTGCCAGTCCCAGCTGGCGGTGGGAAAGCCATGGATCAGCAGCAGCGGCTCGCCCTGCCCGGCTACCCAGTAACGGATGCGCTGGCCGCGAAAGAGCAGGTCATGTCCGCGTGTACGCCACACGCACAGCGGGATCTCGGCAATAGGCATCAGAGTGTGTAACCCGGGTCGAGTTGATCGAGTTTGCGCAGCAGGGCCGGCCAGGCCAGAGCGCCGCCCATGCCCTGAGCGCTGCGGGTGACACCAGCGATCATCGCCCTGGCCCCGGCCAGGATCGGCGCAGGGATGGCAATCAGCTCGGCGCCGCCGTTCTGCGCCAGCACCTGGATCTCGCAGGCGCGCTGGAAGGTGAACATCATCAGGAAGGTGTCGGCGATGGTCGCGCCGCAGGTGAGCAGGCCATGGTTGTGCAGCATCAGGAAACTGTTGTCCCCCAGGTCGGCCTGCAGCCGGACCTTCTCCTCGGGGTTCAGGGCCACACCTTCATAGGGGTGGTAACCCAGGCTCGACAACACGAACAGCGACTGCTGGCTGATGGGCAACACGCCCTGCTTCTGCGCCGAAACCGCAACCCCGGCCGCGGTATGGGTGTGCAGCACGCAAACCACATCGTGACGCACCGCATGCACCGCGCTGTGAATGGTGTAGCCCGCCGGGTTGATCTCGTAGGGGCTGTCCATCAGCTTGTTGCCGGCCTGGTCGACCTTCACCAGGCTCGACGCGGTGATCTCGTGGAACATCAGGCCAAACGGGTTGATCAGGAAATCTTCGGTGCCCGGCACCTTGGCGGAGATGTGGGTGAAAATCAGGTCGTCCCAGCCATGCATCGCCACCAGGCGATAGCAGGCGGCCAGGTCCACGCGGGTTTGCCACTCGATGGCGCTGACCTGGTTTTTTACACTCGGTGTCGATTGAACGGGGGCTAGGCTCACGGCAAGGACCTCGGTGATGGTTCTTATAGGAAGAGGACCTCCAGAGTCTAGACAGCTCACGCCGCTGGCGGAGTTGCATTGGCAGCCAGCTTGATGGCCGTGCGGGTCAGCCGGGAATCAGGCCCTGGCCCGGGGCTTGCGCGTCAAAGCAACGACGCCAGCAAAGGGGCGGCGAACAGGTTCAGAAGCCCGGTCAGGACCATCACCAGCCCTGCCACCGAACCTTCTTCGCCCCCCACTTCATGGGCCCGGCTGACCCCTGCACCATGGGCCCCGACGCCAAACAGGGCGCCGCGGGCCAGGGCGCTGCGCAGCGGCAGCCAGCGCAGCAGCACACCGCCGAGCATGGCCCCGAACACCCCTGTGAACATCACGAATACCGCGGTCAGCTCGGGTACGCCGCCCAGGTCATGGGCCAGGGGCATGGCGAACGGCGTGGTGATGGAGCGCGGCACCAGGGACAGGGTCACCGAGCTGTCCAGGGCCAGGGCCTTGGCCAGGCCGAACGAGCTGCCAATGGAAGCCGCGCTGCCCGCCAGCATGCCCAGCAGCAATGCCGACCAGTGGCGCATCAGCAGTTGCCGCTGCTGCCAGATGGGAATGGCGAAGGCCACGGTCACCGGCCCCAGTACCAGCATCAGCCAGTGGGTATTGGCGGCGTATTCGGCGTAGGCGGTGTGCAGCGGCACGGCGACCGCCAGCAGCAGGGCCGGCACCAGAATCAGCGGCGACAGCAGGTAGCGCCCGGTGCGCCGGTAGATCCAGCGGCTGAACAGGTAGGCGCCCAGGGTCAGGGCCAGCCAGAACACCGGCATGGCGTCAAGCTTCATGGCGCATCCTCCAGCGGCACACCAATTCCACGGTCAAGGCTGTCACCAGCATCACCAGCAGGGTGCTGACGCCTATTACCAGCAGAATCCGCCAGCCGTCCTGGCGCAGCAGGCCGCCGTAGTCCAGCAGGCTCATCAGTGCGGGAATGAAGAACAGCAGCATCTCGGCCATCAACAGGCCAGCCCCCAGCTGCAGGGCCGCCGGCTTGACCCAGCCCAAGGCGAAGGCCAGCAGCAACAGCGCAAGGCCCATGACCCCACCGGGAATCGGCCAGGGCAGCCAGCTGGCCAGTTGGCAGCCGAGAAAATAGATGGCCAGCAGCACCGCCAGTTCAAGAATCAGGCGGCCCAGGCGTTTGCAGGTGGAAATGTTCATGGTGGTTCGGTCCTCTCAGGGGCTTATTTTATGAAAAGCCCCATCATTACCGAAGCGAATTGTTAGACTGGAAGCCATTCCAATCTGGAATCACCGCCATGGATTTCAAACAACTGCGCAGCTTTGTCGAGGTGATCCGCCAGGGCGGCTTCACCCAGGCGGCCAGGACCCTGCACATCAGCCAGTCGGCGGTCAGCAAGCAGATCGCCCAGCTGGAACAGAGCCTCGGCACGCCCTTGCTGGAGCGCCAGGGTTCGCATATCCACCTCACCGCCGCCGGCAACGTGGTGCTGCAACGGGCCGAAGGCATGTTGCGCCTGCGCCACGAACTGCTCAGCGAACTGGACGACCTGAGCCAGCTGGCACGGGGGGAACTGCGCCTGGGGCTGCCGCTGCTAGGCAGTGACGCGCTGTTCGCCAGCCGTTTTGCCGAATACCGCCGGCGCTATCCGAATATCCAGGTGCAGTTGCTCGAAGGCGGCAGCCTGAATGTCGAACAGGCGGTGCGCAACGGCGAACTGGAACTGGGGGGCAGCCTGACCCCCAAGGACCCGGCGTTCGCCTACCAGCCCTTCTGCGATGAACCGCTGGATGCCTTGCTGCCCGCCGATCACCCCTTGGCGATGAACGCCCAGGTACGCCTGGAAGAACTGGCAGACACGCCGTTCCTCCTGTACCAGCGCAGTTTCGTGCTCAACGACCGGCTGTTGCAGGCCTGCCAGCAGGTGGGTTTCACCCCCAGGGAAGGCGGGCGCAGCGGCCAGGCGGATTTCCTGGCGGCGCTGGTGGCCGCCGGCCAGGGCGTGGTGCTGTTGCCCAGTGTGGTGGCCCGTGGCCTGGTGCGGCCTGGGGTGGTGCGCCTGACCTTGAAGGCGCCGGACTACCTGCGATGGGATATCGCCTTCATCTGGCGCCAGGGCGCTTATCTGTCCAAGGCAGCGCAAGCCTGGCTGGCGCTGCTGCGGGAACAGCCGGTCAGCCCCGCAGGGCGCTGATCAGTTCGGCCAGCCAGGGCTCGGCGTCGGTTTCCGGGGTCACGCTCTCGCTGGCGTCCAGGCGCAGCATGGGCAGCACTTCCTGCACGCCCAGCTCGGCGAACAGCTCGCGCATCTGCTCGCCACCGCCACAGAAGGTATCGCCGTAGCTGGAATCCCCCAGGCCGATGACCGCTCCGGGCAACCCGCGCCAGGCGGCGGGCAACTGATCGCGAATACTCGAATACAGCGGCAGCAGGTTGTCCGGCAACTCGCCCATGCCGGTGGTGGAGGTCACGGCCAGAAACGCCTGCGGGGCGAAGGCCTGAAGCTCGGCCAGAGTGGCGCGCGGGTTGTGCCAGGCCTCGAAACCTGCGGTGTTGAGGAGTTTGGCTGCATGCCGGGCGACTTCTTCAGCCGTGCCGTACACCGAGCCGGAAAGGATGGCGACTTTCATCAATCTGATCCTGAAGCTGACTAAAAGGCTGGGATATTAACAGCTACGGAGTAAAATCCCGCCTGTGCCGCCACCTCTGCTGCAAAGCGCTGGTGGACAGCGGGCCAGCCTCTCTTACACTCCAGCACTTGCTGATCGAAAGCGGAACTTCAGGATGATCAACGCTCATCTGCTGCAACGGATGATCAACGCCTCCAACGACGGGATTGTGGTCGCCGAGCAGGAAGGCGAAGACAACATCGTGATCTATGTGAACCCGGCCTTCGAGCGGCTGACCGGCTACAGCGCCGACGAAGTGCTGTACCAGGATTGCCGCTTCCTGCAATCCGGGGACCGTGACCAGCCAGGCCTGGAAGTGATCCGCCAGGCCCTGCGACAAGGCCGCCCGTGCCGCGAGGTGCTGCGCAACTACCGCAAGGACGGCAGTCACTTCTGGAATGAGCTGTCGATCACCCCGGTATTCAATGACAGTGATCAGCTGACCTATTTCATCGGCGTGCAGAAAGACGTCAGCGTCCAGGTCAAGGCCCAGCAACGCGTGCTCCAGCTGGAGCAGCAACTGGCCGAAGTGCAAGCTGAACTGGCCGCCCTCAAGGCGACCAGCGGCCACTAATAAATCGCGGAATTCGTGGTCGTAGGGATATTCCCCGCCGATCTGTCCTCCACCCTCCGAGCAACATCATGCAGCGTGACGCCCTCCTCACCCAGGATGAACTGGACTTCATCCAGACCATGCAGCACAACCCGCAGCTCAATGTGCGTGATACCACCTCGAGCCTGATGGTCAATGGCGGCGCGCAGATCCGTGACCTGCTGACGCGCCTGGCGGCCAATGAAAAGGTCACCATCCAGGCCCGTTTCGACAATCAGCAGATGACCTTCCCGCTGCAGCTGGTGGAAGACGAATTCCATGCCCTGCACCTGCGGCTGGGGGTGCCGAGCATCTTCGAGGATGGGCCCATGGTGCGCCCCTGGCGCCTGGCCCTGGAGCAGCCGGTGGCCCTGGAAAATGCCAGGGGCCAGCCTGGCCGCCTGTGGGTTCGGGAGGTCTCGTTCAAGGGGATATTGGTGGAGATCCGCAACGGTACCCGGCCGCCGCGGCAGTTCGCCCAGTGGTTCAGCCCCTCGGGCTATGAACGGATTGCCCTGCACGGGCGCTTCGAGCGCCAGACCGAAGCCGGTTTCTACGCCTACCGCCTGGATCAGAGCGACCTGGAAGAAACCGAGCGCCTGCGCCAGTTCATCCTCCAGCAGCACCGCCACAGCCATCCGGCATTGCACGCCTGAAGGCTAGCGCCTCAAAGGAACCCGCGCAGGCGCTGCTGCATCAAGCGCCCCTCGTTACCCAGGCAAGCCACCGGCGAACCGACCAGGCTGTCCTGGGCCAGGTCCGCCGCGTCCCCGGCCAGCAGCAATGGGCAATCCAGGGTCAGTGCCAGGCGCTTGAGGCGCTTGGGCAACTCGGCCGAGGGTGCGTGATTGGAAAACACCACCAGGGCTACCGGCGCGACCTTTTCGCAGACCAGGGTCAGTTCCTCCAGCGGCACACCCGGGCCCAGCAGGCGCACACCGATCGGGTCTTGCCCGAGCATCAGCGCCGCCACCAGTAGCTCCAGTTCGCGGCATTGCTCATTGAGCGCCGTCAGCAGCAGATAGCGGCTCTGGGTGGCGCGTTGCAACAGCAGGCGCTGGGTAATCCGCGCCCGCAGGAAGCCATCCAGGAACAGCCATTCGCTGGTCTGGCCAAAAGCCTCGCGCGCCAGCAGTAACTGCTTCCAGAACGGCAGGAAGATGTCCTGGAACACCACCGGCAAGGCATAGCTGGAGAAGATCTGCCCGTAGAGGCGCTCAAGCTGCTCCTCATCGAACGCGCTGACCGCCAGCTTCAATTGATCGCGCCACTGGCCGTATTCGCCCTGCAAGCCGCCATCCACCGGAGCCTTGAGCTGGGCCTGGGCAGCCCGGCCCTTGGCCAGGATCTTGCCCACTTTGCTCACCGCCACGCCGCGTTCGATCCAGCCGAGAATCTCACGCACCGCCTCAACATCGTGCATGGAGTACAGGCGATGCCCACTTTCGGTGCGTGTCGGCTGAATCAGACCGTAGCGTCGTTCCCAGGCCCGCAGGGTCACCGGGTTGATTCCGGTCAGGCGCGCCACCTCACGGATCGGAAACAACTCGTCCTGACGAACGGCTTCGGGGGCGTGAGGGACGGAGGCAAGTTCAGTCATGACGGGCATCTGGGAAGAAAACACCGGAAAACAAAGTGGCGACCATTCTACTCCCCTCAGGTGGCGATGCTTCAAGCACGAGAAAAACCGACCGCCGTCATTGGTGCCTGGGCAGTAATCAGGAATAATCCTTGCTTGCTTCAGGCGCGGCCCGCCACCCCGGTGCCTCGTCAAGCGACTGCCTTACCCAGGCAGCGCATTGGTTTTACGGAGATACATAATGTCTACCTCACCCGTCACCCTGATGGTTGCCCGGCGCGTTGCCGACGGCCGTTACCAGGACCTGATCGCCTGGCTGCGCGAAGGCGAACAACTGGCCACCGACTTTCCCGGCTACCTGGGTTCCGGCGTTCTTGCGCCGCCCCCCAACGATGACGAATTCCAGATCATCTTCCGCTTCGCCGACGAATCCACCCTGCATACCTGGGAACACTCCGCCTCGCGTACGGCCTGGCTGGCCCGGGGCAGCGACCTGTTCGCCCACCCTTCGGAGCACCGGGTCAGCGGTATCGACGGCTGGTTCGGCGCCGCCGGCCATCGCCCGCCGCGCTGGAAGCAGGCCGTGGCCATCTGGCTGGCATTCTTCCCGGTGTCGCTGCTGTTCAACTTTGTCCTGGGCCCGTTGCTCGGCGACCTGAGCCTGCTGCCTCGGGTATTTGTCAGCACCCTGGCCCTGACCCCGCTGATGGTCTATTTCTTCATTCCGCTGTCCACCCGGCTGCTGGCCAACTGGCTCAACAGCACACCGGCCCGACCGCTGCCGGCCACCCCCTCGACGCAGAATCCGTGATTCGCCGGCAAGCCGGCTCATACCACACCTCGCGCAATATTTGCGCCTACCGTAGAAGCTGGCTTGCCAACGAAAAAACCCCGCAAGATCGCATTCGCCGGCAAGCCCGTTGCCTGCAGGCACAGGGCCTTCCCTCGCTGGTATAGTTTTCCCACTACCCGCGACGCGAGCCCTTCATGAACACCTCTCCTGCCCCGATCCTGATCACCGGCGCCAGCCAGCGAGTCGGCCTGCATTGCGCCCTGCGCCTGCTCCAAGACGGGCAGCCGGTGATCGTCACCTACCGCAGCCAGCGCCCGGGCCTTGAGGCCCTGCGGGAAAAGGGCGCGACCCTGCTGTTCGCCGATCTCTCCAGCGAAGCCGGGATCCTGGCTCTGATCACCGAGCTGAAAAACCGTACCCAGAGCCTGCGGGCCATCGTCCACAACGCCTCGGAATGGCTGGAGGAGAGCCCTGGCGACGAAGCAGCGGCCTTTGCCCGGATGTTCGGCGTGCACATGCTGGCGCCCTACCTGATCAACCTGCATTGCGCCGAGTTGCTGCAGCGCTCGAGCCCGGCAGACATCATCCACATCAGCGACGACGTGACCCGCAAGGGCAGCAGCAAGCACATCGCCTACTGCGCCAGCAAAGCCGGCCTGGACAGCCTGACCCTGTCCTTCGCAGCGAAATACGCCCCGACAATCAAGGTCAACGGCATTGCCCCGGCCCTGCTATTGTTCAACCCCGACGACGACGCGGCGTACCGCGCCAAGACCCTGGCCAAATCCGCGCTGGGCATCGAACCCGGCAGCGAAGTGATTTACCAGAGCCTGCGCTATCTGCTGGACAACCCCTATGTCACCGGCACCACCCTGACCGTCAACGGCGGGCGGCACCTCAAGTAAGCCGGCCCCTGTGAGGACCTTGCATGACCCTTTCCCTGCCCCAGCACTATCGCGAGATCCTCAAGGACCTGGGCGAAGACCCCGAGCGCGAAGGCCTGCTCGATACCCCCAAGCGCGCGGCCAAGGCCATGCAGTACCTGTGTCACGGCTACGGCCAGTCGCTGGAGGACATCGTCAACGGCGCGCTGTTTGCTTCCGACAGCGATGAAATGGTGATAGTCGCCGACATCGAGCTGTATTCCCTGTGCGAACATCACCTGCTGCCCTTCATCGGCAAGGCCCATGTGGCTTATATTCCTACCGGCAAGGTCCTGGGGCTGTCGAAGATCGCGCGGATCGTCGACATGTTCGCCAGGCGCCTGCAGATCCAGGAAAATCTCACTCGGGAAATCGCCGACGCGGTACAGAGCGTGACTCAGGCCGCCGGCGTCGCGGTGGTGATCGAGGCCAAGCACATGTGCATGATGATGCGCGGCGTCGAGAAACAGAATTCCACCATGCACACCTCGGTGATGCTCGGCGCCTTCCGCGATTCGAGCACCACTCGCCAGGAATTCCTGCAATTGATTGGACGGAGCAAGTAGCAATGCCACAACTTCAGCCAGGAATGGCTCGTATCCGAGTCAAGGACCTGCTCCTGCGGACCTACATCGGAATCAACGAGGAAGAGATCCTCAACAAGCAGGATGTGCTGATCAACCTGACCATCCTCTACGCGGCCCAGGACGCGGTGCGGGACAACGACATCGACCACGCACTGAACTACCGCACCATCACCAAGGCGATCATTGCCCATGTCGAGGGCAACCGCTTTGCCCTGCTGGAGCGCCTGACCCAGGAGCTGCTGGACCTGGTGATGAGCAACGCCTCGGTGCAGTACGCCGAAGTCGAAGTCGACAAACCCCACGCCCTGCGTTTTGCCGAGTCGGTGTCCATCACTCTCGCGGCCAGCCGCGCCAGCGCCTAGAAAACTGCCACAAGTGGCAAGTGCCCGCCTGGGCGCTTGCCCCTGTCCCGGAGAAACCCCATGACTGAACAACAACGCCTGGAACTGGAAGCCGCGGCCTTTCGCCGCCTGGTGGCCCACCTGGACAGCCGCAAGGACGTACAGAACATCGACCTGATGAACCTCGCCGGGTTCTGCCGCAACTGCCTCTCCAAGTGGTACAAGGCCGAGGCCGACGAACGCCAGATCGAGGTCAGCCTCGATGACGCTCGTGAAGTGGTGTATGGCATGCCCTACGCCGAATGGAAAAATCTCTACCAGAAAGAAGCCAGCGCCGAGCAGCAAGCGGCGTTCGCCAAAGGAAAACCCCAATGACTGACCTGAACACCCTGCGCGCCAGCCTGAACAGCGGTGAACACGCTTTTGCCGACACCCTGGCCTTTGTCGCCGCCGGCTATGACTACCAGCCCCAGGCCTTCAACAACGGCGGCGTGGAAAACGCCGCCGGGCAGAACGAAGGTTCGTGCAAGACCTTGGGCCTGGCCCTGCTGGAAGGCCTGAGCGACGAAGAGGCCCTGCTGGCCTTCGGCGAACACTACCGCTCGGTACTGGCCACCCCCGAAGGCACTGACCACGGCAATATCCGCGCCCTGATCGTTCACGGCCTGGCCGGGGTCAAGTTCTCCGCCCAGCCGCTGACCCGCCGCTGATCCGCATTCTGTAGGAGCTGGCTCGCCAGCGAAGGCGTCAGCACAGCGGCGCAAGGCTCGAGGGCCTGTTCGCCGGCAAGCCGGCTGCTACCGTGCAACACCCATAAAAAAACCGGCTTGCGCCGGTTTTTTTTATGGGTGGCAAATCAGAACGAAGCGTTCTGCAGGCCGTCCAGGTAACGCTCGGTGTCCAGTGCCGCCATGCAACCGGCGCCGGCCGAGGTGATGGCCTGGCGGTAAACGTGGTCGGCCACGTCGCCGGCAGCAAAGATGCCCTCGACGCTGGTGGCGGTGGCATTGCCGTCACGGCCGCCCTGCACGACCAGGTAACCGTCCTTGAGGGTCAGCTGGCCTTCGAACAGCGAGGTATTCGGGGTGTGGCCGATGGCGATGAACACGCCGTCGACCTTCAGCTCGTCGAAGCTGCCGTCGTTGTTCTTCAGGCGGGCACCGGTCACGCCCATGTTGTCACCCAGGACTTCGTCCAGGTTGGCATTGAGCTTGAGGATGATCTTGCCTTCGGCCACCCGGGCGTTGAGCTTGTCGATCAGGATCTTCTCGGCGCGGAAGGTTTCGCGACGGTGGATCAGGGTCACGGTGCTGGCGATGTTGGCCAGGTACAGCGCTTCTTCAACAGCGGTGTTACCGCCACCGACCACTGCCACCGGCTTGTTGCGATAGAAGAAGCCGTCGCAGGTGGCACAGGCGGAAACACCCTTGCCCATGAACGCTTCTTCCGAAGGCAGGCCCAGGTAGCGAGCGCTGGCACCGGTGGCGATGATCAGGGCGTCGCAGGTGTAGGTCGCGCTGTCACCGGTCAGGGTGTAGGGCTTGGCTGCGAAGTCCACGGCATTGATGTGATCGAAGACGATTTCAGTCTCGAAACGCTCGGCGTGCTCGCGCATCCGCTCCATCAGGGCCGGGCCGGTCAGGCCGTGCACGTCACCGGGCCAGTTGTCGACTTCGGTAGTGGTGGTCAGCTGGCCACCGGCCTGCATGCCGGTGATCAGCAGCGGCTTCAGGTTGGCACGGGCGGCATAGACGGCGGCGCTGTAACCGGCAGGGCCGGAACCGAGAATAATCACACGCGAATGGCGTACTTCAGACATGACTCACTCCTATCGACCGGCCCGGCTAGCCTGGCGCGGAACGCCGGATTGCCGGCTGGAATAAAAAAGGACGGCGAAACCTTGGGGAAGGCTTGAACTCGTCCGTCCAAAAAATAATGGGTGAAGCGTATAGAGGGGGCGAAGATTAAGGAAATACGGTTTAACAATCCAGCTCATAGGCGGTCTCTATCCTCAGGAGGCCTATTTGAAAGGGTCTTTGTTACCGTTGATGTCGACCGCTTCGCCGTGCTTTCGCCCCCAGGACAAAGCCGGTAAGGTCGGCGCGTTTTCATTCTGCTCGGAGCGCTCTATGCCCGCCCCTGTCCTGTCCGGCCCGCAATACCTGCGTGAAGGCCTGAAGCTGGTCCTCAGCCCCGGCCTGCGCCTGTTCGTGCTCCTGCCCCTGGCAATCAACCTGGTGCTGTTCGTCGGATTGATCTATTTCGCCGGCCATCAATTCAGCCTCTGGGTCGATGCGCTGATGCCGTCCCTGCCCAGTTGGCTGAGTTTCCTCAGCTATGTCATCTGGCCGCTGTTCGTGGTGCTGGTGGCCTTCATGGTGTTTTTCAGCTTCACCATGCTGGCCAACATCATCGCCGCACCCTTCAACGGTTTCCTCTCGGAAAAAGTCGAAACCGTGGTGCGCGGCACCGATGATTTCCCGCCCTTCAGCTGGGGTGAGCTGATTGCCATGATCCCCCGCACCCTGGCGCGGGAAATGCGCAAGCTCGGCTACTTCCTGCCCCGGGCCATCGGCCTGTTCATCCTCTCGCTGATTCCGGTGGTCAACCTGATTGCCGCGCCGCTGTGGCTGCTGTTCGGTATCTGGATGATGGCTATCCAGTACATCGACTACCCGGCGGACAACCACAAGATGAGCTGGCAGGACATGCTCGCCTGGCTGCGCCAGAAGCGCTGGCAGAGCCTGGGCTTTGGCGGCATCGTCTACCTGGCGCTGCTGATCCCGCTGGTCAATATCCTGATGATGCCGGCCGCCGTGGCCGGTGCCACGCTGTTCTGGGTGCGTGAACGCGGGGTGGAGAACCTGCCGGCCAAATAAGGCCGGGGCGTCATAAATCCATCATCGCAAGGTCACAATGGCGACATGGCCTCAGCCGACACTGAGGCCATGACGACAGCTCTGCATATCACCCTCATCACTGAAACCTTCCCACCGGAAATCAATGGCGTGGCCAATACCCTTGGCCGCCTCTGCGAGGGCCTGCGTGCCCGTGGGCATCAGGTTGAGCTGGTGCGCCCGCGCCAGGGTTGCGACCAGAGCCGGGCCAGCGACGAAGCCCTGCTGCTGTGCCGGGGCTGGCCGCTGCCGGGCTACCCGGGGCTTCAATGGGGCCAGTCGTCGATGCACAAGCTGCTGCGACGCTGGAAACGCCAGCGCCCGGACGTGCTCTATATCGCCACCGAGGGGCCGCTGGGGCTGTCTGCGCTGCGGGCCGCCAAGCGCCTGGGAATCTCCGTGGTCAGCGGCTTTCACACCAACTTCCAGCAGTACTCCAGCCAATATGGCCTGGGTTTGCTGACCCGCTTGCTGACCCACTATCTGCGCTGGTTCCACAACCGCTCGCAACTGACCCTGGTACCCAGCGCCAGCCAGCACCTGGAGCTGGAGCGCCGGCATTTCGAACGCCTGGCCCTGCTGTCCCGGGGCGTCGACAGCCAACTGTTCCACCCAGCCAAGCGGCTCGATACGCTGCGGGCCGACTGGGGCCTGGGCACCGATGACCTGGCGGTGATCCACGTCGGGCGCCTGGCGCAGGAGAAGAACCTGGGCCTGCTCAAGCGCTGCTTCGAACGCCTGCAGGCGACTTATCCACAGCGCAGGATGAAGCTGATCGTGGTGGGTGACGGCCCGCAACGTGGGGCTCTGGAAAAAAGCCTGCCCGAGGCCCTGTTCTGTGGCAGCCAGCGGGGCGAAGCCCTGGCCGCCCACTACGCCTGCGGGGACCTGTTTCTGTTTCCCAGCCTAACCGAAACCTTCGGCAACGTGGTGCTGGAGGCTCTGGCCTCGGGGCTCGCGGTGGTGGCCTACGATCAGGCTGCCGCAGCCCAGCATATCCGCCATGGCTACAACGGTGTGCTGGCCATGCCCGGCGACGAAAGCGCCTTCTGCGACGCTGCCAGCTGGCTGCTGGAAGAACCGGAAACCTTGCGCCGGGTACGCCTCAACGCCCGCCAGCATGCCAGCCGCCAGGGCTGGGCCGCGGTGATCGAGCAGTTTGAAGATCGCCTGCGCAGTGCCTGCGAGCACGGGCCGGCCGAGGATTACGAAGGGCTTATCGAAGCGACGGTCAAACCCCGCAGCGCCGTGGAGACACTCGGCACGGCAAGGGGGCTGCCCCCCTCGCCGCCCGGAGCCGGCAGTTAAACCAGGGTCGTCAGCGCGTCACGGCTGAACGGCAGGATGTCCTGCTCGCGACCTTCACGGACTTTCTGCGCCCAATCCGGATCCACCAGCAGTGCACGGCCCACGGCCACCAGATCGAACTCGTCGTTATTCAGACGCTGCAGCAGGTTTTCCAGGCTGGCCGGCTGCGCCACCTTGTCGGTGTTGACCATGAACTGCAGGAACTCGCCGTCCAGGCCGACGCTGCCCACGGTGATGGTGGGCTTTCCGGTGAGTTTGCGGGTCCAGCCCGCCAGGTTGAGGTCGGAACCTTCGAACTCCGGCTCCCAGAAGCGGCGGGTCGAGCAATGGAAGATATCCACACCGGCATCCGCCAGCGGCTTGAGGAAGGCCTCCAGAGCTTCCGGGGTCTGCACCAGGCGCGCGCTGTAGTCCTGCTGCTTCCACTGGGAAAACCGCAGGATGATCGGGAAATCCGGACCGACAGCAGCCCGCACGGCCTGGATCAGCTCAATGGCGAAGCGCGAGCGCTGGGCCAGGTCGCCACCGTATTCATCGGTACGCTGGTTGGTGCCTTCCCAGAAGAACTGGTCCACCAGGTAACCGTGGGCACCATGGATCTCCACGCCGTCCATGCCGATGCTCTGGGCATCCTTGGCGGCCTGGGCAAAGGCAGCGATCACCTCCTGGATGTCCTGGTGGGTCATGCCGTGCACCAGCACCTTGCCGTCCTTGAGCTTCTCGGTGGGGCCGTAGCCGGGCACGCTGGCGTCCGGCTCGGTGCCCAGGCGCCGCACATTGCCCACATGCCAGAGTTGCGGGACGATCTTGCCGCCTTCGGCGTGGACCGCATCCACCACCTTCTTCCAGCCGGCCAGGGCCGCCTCGCCATGGAACTGCGGCACATTGGGGTAACCATTGGCAGCCTGGTGACCCACCGTGGTGCCCTCGGTAATGATCAGGCCGACACCCGCAGCAGCGCGGCGGCGGTAATACTCGATGACCTTGGAGTTGGGCACGCCACCGGGGGAAAACGACCGGGTCATTGGTGCCATCACCACGCGGGTCGGCAGTTCCAGCGCGCCGAGTTGAAAGGGTTTGAACAAGGCTTGAACAGGCATGCTGCGCTCCGAGAAAAAGGCTTGAGTCGATATTCGACGCACAAGACTGCGCCGGGTACCGGCCCCGGCGCACTTATGATGAGGATAATATTCCCCCCTCAATGCGCTGCACAGCATTATTGATTTGAGTGATTTAGATGCAAAAACGCCGCATTGAAGCGGCGTTAAACAAGGGCCCGGCGCGGGTTCAGCTCAAGGCTTTTTCAATCGCCTGGATCACTGTCGGATCATCGGGAGCGGTACGCGGCGAGAAACGCGCCAGTACCCGGCCGTCCTTGCCCAATAGGAATTTCTCGAAGTTCCAGGTGATGTCCCCGGGAAACTCGGCGCCTTCGCCCGCCAGCAGGCGGTACAGCTGATGGCGCTCGGGACCGTTCACGTCCAGTTTGCTGCTCAAGGGAAAGGTCACCCCGTAGTTGAGGCTGCAAAATTCCTGGATCTCCTGCTCGGTGCCCGGTTCCTGCCCGGCGAACTGGTTGCAAGGCAACCCCAGCACGCTGAATCCCTGGGCCTTGTATTGCTGGTAGAGATTCTCCAGCGCCGCATATTGTGGTGTCAGACCACATTTGGAGGCGACGTTGACCACCAGCACGACGTGCCCCTTGAAGGGCGCGAGCGGCAGCTCCTGACCATCCAGGGCTTTCAATTTAAGGTCGTGAAAAGCACTCATGACGAACTCCAAATTCCTGTGTTCTTACAGAAAACAGCCTCTCGACAGTACAGCCAAAAGCCGCGGACTAAAAAGGCGCCCTCGGGCGCCTCTCCAGTAAGCTTGAGCTTAGCGCAGAAAATCAGTGGTGATGGCCACCTTCGCCATGGACGTGACCATGAGCGATTTCTTCCTGGCTGGCGTCACGGATGGCAACGATCTTGACCTGGAAATTCAGGCGCTGACCGGCCAGCGGGTGGTTGCCGTCGACGGTAACGTCGTCGCCGTCCAGGTCACGGATAGTCACGATCTGCATCTGGCCGTCCGGAGCGGAAGCGTGGAACTGCATGCCCACTTCCAGTTCGTCGACGCCTTCGAACATGCTGCGGCTCAGGGTGCTGACCAATTCGGCAGCGTATTCGCCGTAGGCATCTTCAGGTTCTACGGAGACTTTCAGTTCGTCACCAACTTGCTTGCCTTCCAGGGCCTTTTCCAGACCAGGAATGATGTTACCTGCGCCTTGCAGGTAAACCAGCGGGGCGCCGCCGGCAGAGCTGTCGATGACCTCACCAGCGTCGTTGGTGAGGGTATAGTCGATGGAGACAGCCTTATTGGCGGCGATCAGCATGGGGCGGGACCTTTTGCATAAGAATGAAGAACGTCCAAGTTTAGCGAAGCAATCGCTCGAAAGCGAACGGAACCCGGACCAACGGAACGTGAAAAATCACTCGACAATCTGCGGTTTTCACCAGGATGAAGAAGGCCATTGGGTGGCTGAACTGTCCTGCGGGCATACCCAGCACCTGCGCCACCAACCGCCCTGGCAGTCCCGGGCCTGGGTCCTGGAGCCGCAGTTGCGAGCCAAAAAAATAGGCCAGCGCTTTGCCTGCGGCTGGTGTGCTCAAGCCCCGGATAACGATAACCTTAGCGCCTGACTTCAGGCAGACGGCCAAAGACCGTCGCCTTTGCCATGCACCTTCTGAGAATTCGCATGCAAACTTTTTTCATCGCGCCCACCGATTTTGGAGTGGGTCTGACCTCCATCAGCCTCGGGCTGGTGCGTACGCTGGAACGGGCTGGCCTCAAGGTCGGCTTCTTCAAACCCATAGCCCAACCTCACCCCGGTGACACCGGCCCCGAGCGTTCCACCGAACTGGTGGCGCGCACCCATGGCCTGAAACCGCCACAACCCCTGGGCCTGGCCCATGTGGAGCGGATGCTTGGCGATGGCCAGCTGGATGAGTTGCTGGAAGAAATCATCACCCTCTACCAGCAGGCGGCCATCGGCAAGGATGTATTGATCGTCGAAGGCATGGTGCCGACCCGCAGCGCCAGCTATGCCGCCCGGGTCAACCTGCACCTGGCAAAAAGCCTGGATGCCGAGGTGATCCTGGTATCCGCCCCGGAAAACGAAGTGCTCACCGAGCTGTCCGGACGGGTCGAGTTGCAAGCGCAGCTGTTCGGCGGCCCGCGGGACCCGAAAGTGCTGGGGGTGATCCTCAACAAGGTGCGCACCGACGAAAGCATGGAGGCGTTTTCCGCGCGCTTGAAGGAACATTCGCCCTTGCTGCGCAGCGGCGACTTCCGCCTGCTGGGGTGCATCCCCTTCCAGCCGGAGCTCAATGCCCCGCGTACCCGGGACGTGGCCGACCTGATGGGCGCCCAGGTGCTCAACGCCGGCGACTACGAAAGCCGGCGCATGACCAAGATCATCATTTGCGCCCGCACCATGCGCAACACCGTGGAACTGCTCAAGCCCGGCGTGCTGGTGGTGACCCCGGGCGACCGTGACGACATCATCCTCGCCGTGAGCCTGGCGGCCATCAACGGTGTGCCCCTGGCCGGCCTGCTGCTGACCAGCGACACCCTGCCCGACCCGCGGATCATGGAGCTCTGCCGGGGCGCCCTGAACGCCGGCCTGCCAGTGCTTTCGGTGAGCACCGGGTCCTACGACACCGCCAACCAGCTCAATGGCCTGAACAAGGAAATTCCCATCGATGACCGCGAGCGCGCGGAAATCATCACCGACTTCGTCGCCAGTCACCTGGACGCCAACTGGCTGCACCAGCGCTGCGGCACCCCACGGGAAATGCGCCTGTCACCTGCGGTGTTCCGCTACCAGTTGATCCAGCGCGCCCAGCAGGCCAACAAGCGTATCGTCCTGCCCGAAGGCAGCGAGCCGCTGACCGTGCAGGCCGCCGCCATCTGCCAGGCCCGGGGCATCGCCCGCTGCGTGCTGCTGGCCAAGCCCGAGGACGTGCACGCGGTGGCCCGGGCCCAGGGCATCGAACTGCCCGAAGGCCTGGAGATTCTCGACCCGGACCTGATTCGCCAACGCTACGTGGAGCCCATGGTGGCCCTGCGCAAGAGCAAGAGCCTCAACGCTCCCATGGCCGAGCAGCAGCTGGAAGATCCGGTGGTGATCGGCACGGTGATGCTGGCCCTGGATGAAGTCGATGGCCTGGTTTCCGGGGTCATCCACTCCACTGCCAACACCATCCGCCCGGCCCTGCAGTTGATCAAGACCGCGCCGGGCTGCAGCCTGGTGTCCTCGGTGTTCTTCATGCTGTTCCCCGAGGAAGTGCTGGTGTATGGCGACTGCGTGATGAACCCGCACCCCAGCGCCAGCGAGCTGGCGGAAATCGCCCTGCAGAGCGCCGACTCGGCAGCCGCCTTCGGTATCACCCCGCGCGTGGCGATGATCAGCTACTCCAGCGGCGACTCGGCCAGCGGCGAGGAAGTGGAAAAAGTTCGCGAAGCCACCCTGCTGGCTCACGAAGCCCAGCGTTCGCTGCTGATCGACGGGCCGTTGCAATACGACGCCGCGGCCAACGAAAACGTCGCCCGGCAACTGGCCCCCAACAGCCAGGTCGCGGGCAAGGCCACGGTCTTCGTGTTCCCTGACCTCAACACCGGCAACACCACCCACAAGGCGGTGCAACGCAGCGCCGATTGCGTGAGCCTGGGGCCGATGCTGCAAGGCCTGCGCAAACCGGTGAACGACCTGCCCCGGGGCGCCCAGGTGGACGACATCGTCTACACCATCGCCCTTACCGCGATTCAAGCCGCCAACCGACCTATGGATGTCTAAATGCTGGAATTCCTACCTGCCGTGGTGCGCGGAGTCATCGCCTCGCTCCTGTTGGCGCTGAACACCATCCTGCTGTGCTCGTTCCTGTTCTGCGTGGCGTTGGTCAAGGCCCTGCCCTTCGCCCTCACCGAGCGCTTGAGCCTGTGGCTGATGAACCACACCCACGAAGCCTGGATCAGCAACAACAAGGCCTGGATGCAGTTGGTATGCCGTACCCGTTGGCACGTGCAGGGCCTGGAAGGCCTGGATTACCAGCACTCCTACCTGGTCACCAGCAACCACCAGAGCTGGGTCGACATCATGGTCCTGCAGTACGTGCTCAACCGGCGTATCCGCCCCCTGAAGTTCTTCCTCAAGCAGGAGCTGATCTGGGTGCCGGTGATTGGTCTGGCCTGGTGGGCCCTGGGCTTTCCGTTCATGAAGCGCTACTCCAAGGCGTACCTGGAGAAGCACCCGGAAAAGAAAGGCAAGGACCTGGAAACCACGCGCAAGACCTGTGCGAAGTTTCGCAACAACCCGGTGGGCATCTTCAACTTCGTCGAGGGCACGCGCTTTACCGACGCCAAGCACGCCCAGCAGCAATCGCCGTTCCGCTACCTGCTCAAGCCCAAGGCCGGCGGCATCGCCTTTGTCCTGGATGCCATGGGCGAGCAACTGCAGTCGATCATCGATGTGACCATCCACTACCCGGCGGGCCGCCCCGGTTTCTGGGACCTGCTGTGCGGCAGGGTCAAGGATGTGGTGGTGCGTTTCGAAGAGGTGCAGATCCCGGCGCAGTTCCTTGGCAAGAACTACGAGCAGGACACGGCCTATCGCCAGGAATTCCAGGGCTGGATCAACCAGCAGTGGCTGGACAAGGATGCGCTGCTCGAAACGCTGCATCGGGAGTATCCGGCAAGACCCTGAGGGCCTTTTCGCTGGCAAGCCAGCTCCTGCGGGTCTGCACCCTACTTACCGCCGAACGCTATCTGAAGCGCACAAAAAAGCCCGCAGCCGATCACTCGGCTGCGGGCTTTTTTGCTATGGCTTAGATCGCGCCGCGGCTGCGCAACAGGTCCAGCACCTGCTTGACGCTTTCTTCCAGCGACAGCGACTGGGTGTCGATCACCAGATCGGCATTGAGCGGCACGTCATAGGGGAAGGACTCGCCCGGGATGTTATCCCCGCCGGCCGCGTACAGGCCCTGCGGATCACGCTCGGCGCACACCGCAGGCGATGCCTGGACGTAGACCGTCAGCAGACGCTCCTTGCCGATCAGGTCCTTGGCCTGCTCGCGCCCTTCGGCACTCGGTGCCACGAACGCCGCCAGGGTCAGCAGCCCGGCTTCGTTGAACTGACGGGCCACATGGGCCGCGCGCCGCCAGTTCTCGGTACGCCCGGCACGGTCCTGGGGCAGGCCCTTGTTCAGGTCATGACGCAGGTTCTGACCATCGAGCACATACACCGCGCGCCCCATGTCGAACAGACGGCGCTCCACTGCATAGGCCAGGGTGCTCTTGCCAGCGCCCGACAAGCCGCTGAACAGCACGGTGGCCGGCTGCTGGCCGAAACGCTGGGCACGCTCTTCAGTGGCCACGTGGGCCAGCTTGCCGTGGTGAGTAGCACTGCCATGGGCCACTGGCTGGGCGATGATCATGCCGGCACCGACGGTGCCGTTGGTCAAACGGTCGATGACAATGAAAGCACCCGTGGTGCGGTTGCTTTCATAGCCATCCAGGGCAATCGGCGCGTCGAGGCTGATCTTGACCTTGCCGATCTCGTTCAGTTGCAGCGCACTGGCCGCCCCCTCTTCCAGGGTGTTCACATCGACCTTGTGGACGATGCTGGCAATCGAACCCGGCACGTAGCTGGTGGCACGCTTGATGTCGTATTTCTTGCCCGGCAGCATCGGTTCTTCAGCCATCCACACCAGCATGGCTTCGAAATTCTCGGTCACGGGCGGCACGTTATCGGCATGCACCAACAGGTCGCCACGGGAGATGTCGATCTCGTCTTCCATGGTCAGGGTCACGGCCTGGCCGGGACCGGCCTGCTCCAGCTCACCCTCGAAGGTGACGATGGACTTGACCCGGCTGCTCTTGCCCGACGGCAACACGACGATCTCGTCGCCCTTGTGCACGATGCCGCTGGCCAGGGTGCCGGCAAAACCACGGAAGTTCAGGTTCGGACGGTTGACGTACTGCACCGGGAAACGCAGGTCGGTGAAGTTGCGGTCGCCGGCCACCTCCACGGTCTCGAGGATTTCCATCAGCGACTGGCCGGTGTACCAGGGCGAGCGCTCGCTCTTGTTCACCACGTTGTCGCCCTTGAGCGCTGACATCGGCACGAAGTGCAGGCTGGTGGGCTGCAGCTTCAGGCCCTTGGCGAACTTCAGGTAGTCGGCCTTGATCGATTCGAACACGCCTTCATCGAAGTCCTTGAGGTCCATCTTGTTGATGGCCACGACGATGTGCTTGATGCCCAGCAGGGAGGCGATGAAGCTGTGGCGACGGGTCTGGGTCTGCACGCCGTAGCGGGCGTCCACCAGGATGATCGCCAGGTCACAGGTGGATGCACCGGTGGCCATGTTGCGGGTGTACTGCTCATGGCCGGGGGTGTCGGCGATGATGAACTTGCGCTTGGCGGTGGAGAAATAGCGGTAGGCGACATCGATGGTGATGCCCTGCTCACGCTCGGCCTGCAGGCCGTCGACCAGCAACGCCAGGTCGATGTCGTCACCGGTGGTGCCGACCTTCTTCGAGTCCCGGGTGATGGCTTCCAGATGGTCTTCGTAGATCATCTTCGAGTCGTGCAGCAGGCGCCCGATCAGGGTGCTCTTGCCGTCGTCGACGTTACCGCAGGTCAAAAAGCGCAGCAGCTCCTTGCGTTCGTGCTGGCCCAGGTACGCGAGGATGTCCTCGCTGATCAAATCAGATTGATGCGACATGACAGCCCCTTAGAAATAACCTTGACGTTTCTTGTCTTCCATTGAGCCGGCGCCATCGTGGTCGATGACCCGGCCCTGGCGCTCGGAAGTTCGCGTCAGGAGCATTTCCTGGATGATGTCCGTCAGGCTCTCGGCCTCGGACTCCACCGCGCCCGTCAACGGGTAGCAGCCAAGGGTACGGAAACGTACTTTCTTTTTGACGATGCGGGCTTTCTCTTCATCGGACAGATGCTCGAGGATGCGCTCGTCATCGATCATGATCAGGGTGCCGTTCTTCTCGATCACTTCACGCTCGGCGGCGAAGTACAGCGGCACGATCGGGATGCCTTCGAGGTAGATGTACTGCCAGATGTCCAGCTCGGTCCAGTTGGACAGCGGGAACACACGGATCGACTCGCCCTTGTTGACCTTGCCGTTGTAGACGTTCCACAGCTCGGGGCGCTGGTTCTTCGGGTCCCAGCGGTGCTTGCTGTCGCGGAACGAGTAGACGCGCTCCTTGGCGCGGGACTTCTCTTCATCGCGGCGGGCACCGCCGAACGCGGCGTCAAAACCATGTTTGTCCAGAGCCTGCTTGAGGCCCTCGGTCTTCATGATGTCGGTGTGCTTGGCACTGCCGTGGGTGAAAGGGTTGATGCCCTGGGCCACGCCATCCGGGTTGACGTGGGTGATCAGGTCCAGGCCCAGCTCTTCGACCATGCGGTCGCGGAACTTGTACATTTCCTGGAATTTCCACTGGGTATCGACGTGCATCACCGGGAACGGCAGCTTGCCGGGGAAGAACGCCTTGCGAGCCAGATGCAACATCACGGCGGAGTCTTTACCGATGGAGTACAGCATCACCGGGTTGTCGAACTCGGCGGCCACCTCGCGGATGATGTGGATGCTTTCCGCCTCCAGCTGTTTCAGATGCGTCAGTTTGTCGACCATGGCTACTCACGAAAGCTTTCTTATGGACGGCCATCGGGCCGTGTTCGAGCGGGGCATGCTAGCACAGCGACCTGCTTCTAATCAGGGAGCCAACTAGAACGAAACGGTATATGAATATACCGCTCCGTTAGGCCCCAGGCGCCGTTCTGCAGGAGCTGGCTTGCCAGCACAGGCGCTTTCGGGCGCACCTTCGGGCTGACCGGCAAGCCGGCTCCTGCCGGGGGTCAGATGGGGTTGGGGCAGTCGATGAACAGGTGCTCCAGGGCGAAGCGCCGAGCCAGGTAGTCACCCAGGGCCTGGACGCCATAACGCTCGGTGGCGTGATGGCCGGCGGCAATGAAGCTGATGTCGTTTTCCCGGGCACTGTGGAAGGTCTGCTCCGAGGCTTCGCCACTGAGGTACAGGTCGACGCCGGCCTGCACCGCCTGGTCGATGTAGCCCTGGCCGCCACCGGTGCACCAGCCGACCCGACGGATCATCTCGCTGCCTTCGATCAGCAGCGGCTCTCGCCCCATTGCCTCTTGCACCCGGCGGGCAAAGTCCCGCGCGGTCATCGGCTCGCTGAGGGAACCCACCAGGCCGACGACCTTGGGGTTTTCCGGGTCCAGCGGGCCTTCCACGGTGATGTCCAGCTGACGGGCCAGTTGCACGTTGTTGCCCACTTCCGGGTGCAGGTCCAGGGGCAGGTGATAGGCCAGCAGGCTGATGTCGTGCTTGAGCAGGGTTTTCAGCCTACGCTGCTTCATGCCGGTGATGCAGGGGTTCTCGCCCTTCCAGAAGTAGCCGTGATGCACCAGCACCAGATCGGCCTTGGCCTCCACCGCAGCGTCCAGCAACGCCTGGCTGGCGGTCACGCCACTGACGATGCGCATCACCTGCGGGCGCCCTTCGACCTGCAGGCCATTGGGGCAGTAATCGGCAATACGTGAACTGCCCAGGTAACGGTCCGCTTCTTCCACCAGTGTGCTCAGGGCAACGGCCATAAAAGACTCCTAAATATCCCGTTCAGAGGCACGCGCGGCCTCGTATAATGCGCGACATTATGGGCCGTGCGCAGCCCTTCGTAACCACCCAGGACTTGCTCAATGCTCAAGGCTCTGCGTTTTTTTGGCTGGCCGCTACTGGCCGGCGTGCTTATCGCGTTGTTGATTATCCAGCGCTACCCGCAATGGGTGGGCCTGCCCAGCCTCGACGTCAATCTGCAGCAAGCCCCGCAAACCACCAGCACGCAACAGGGGCCGGTGTCCTACGCCGACGCCGTGGTGATCGCCGCGCCCGCGGTGGTCAACCTGTACACCACCAAGGTCATCAACAAGCCGGCTCACCCGCTCTTTGAAGACCCGCAGTTCAGGCGCTTTTTCGGCGACAACCTGCCCAAGCAGCAGCGCATGGAATCGAGCCTGGGCTCGGGGGTGATCATGAGCCCCGAGGGCTACCTGCTGACCAACAACCATGTGACCTCCGGTGCCGAGCAGATCGTGGTGGCCCTCAAGGACGGCCGCGAGACCCTGGCCCGGGTGATCGGCAGCGATCCGGAAACCGACCTGGCGGTGCTCAAGATCGACTTGAAGAACCTGCCTTCGATCACCGTCGGCCGTTCGGAAAACGTCCGCGTCGGCGACGTCGCGCTGGCCATCGGCAACCCGTTCGGGGTCGGCCAGACCGTGACCATGGGCATCATCAGTGCCACCGGGCGCAACCAGCTGGGCCTGAACAACTACGAAGACTTCATCCAGACCGACGCCGCGATCAACCCGGGCAACTCCGGTGGCGCCCTGGTGGACGCCAACGGCAACCTGACCGGGATCAACACCGCGATCTTCTCCAAGTCCGGCGGCTCCCAGGGCATCGGTTTTGCGATCCCGATCAAGCTGGCCATGGAAGTGATGAAGTCGATCATCGAGCACGGCCAGGTCATCCGCGGCTGGCTGGGGATCGAAGTGCAACCCTTGACCCAGGAGCTGGCAGAGTCCTTCGGCCTGGCCGGGCGCCCGGGAATCGTGGTGGCGGGGATCTTCCGCGACGGCCCGGCGCAGAAAGCCGGGATGCAACTGGGTGACGTGATCCTCAGTATCGATGGCGAACCTGCCGGCGACGGCCGGCGTTCGATGAACCAGGTGGCGCGGATCAAACCGACGGACAAAGTCTCGATCCTGGTCATGCGCAACGGCAAGGAACTCAAGCTGACGGCAGAAATCGGCCTGCGACCACCGCCCGCGCCCGTCAAAGAAGAAGAGTGAAGCTGGGCCCGGCCACGCCGGGCTAACAGCATACATTCTCATTAGTCATGTTATATTGTTTCAATATCGCTATTGGAACAGCCCCATGACGTCCCGAAGAATCCTCCCCTTGGCAGGCCTGACCCTGGGCCTGCTGGCAGATCCGCTGCTGGCCAAAGAACCTGAGCCGCTGGAACTTGAAACCACCCGTATCAGCACCGAATACGAATCCGCCACGGGCCCGGTCAAGGGCTATCGGGCCACACGCTCGGCCAGCGCGACGAAGACCGATACGGCGATCCGCGACATTCCCCAATCCATCAGCGTGATCCCCGCCAGCGTGCTCAAGGACCTGGGCAGCAACAACGTCGAACGCGCCCTGGAGTTTGCCGGCGGGGTTTCCAAGCAGAACAACTTCGGCGGGCTGACCCTGTATGAATACAGCGTGCGCGGCTTCACCACCTCGGAGTTCTACAAGGACGGCTTCAGCGCCAACCGCGGCTATCCCAGTACCCCGGACGCCGCCACTGTCGAGCGCATCGAAGTGCTCAAGGGGCCGGCCGCCAGCCTCTACGGCCGTGGCGACCCCGGCGGCACGGTGAATATCGTCACCAAGAAACCCCAGCCCGAAGCCTTCGCGACCTTGCAGACCAGTGCTGGCAGCTGGGACCGCTACCGCACCGCCCTGGACCTCAACACCCCGCTGGATGCCCAGGGCAACCTGCTGTCCCGAGTCAACCTGGCCGTGGAGGACAACCACAGCTTTCGCGACCACGTGGACAGCCGCCGGGTGTTCGTCGCGCCTTCCTTCAGCTGGCAGTTGAACCCGGACACCAGCCTGCTGCTGGAAAGCGAATGGGTGCACCACAGCTCGACCTTCGACCGCGGCATCGTGGCACCGAACAATCGCTGGAGCGGCGTCTCCCGCTCGACCTTCCTCGGCGAACCCGATGACGGCAACATCGACAACCACAACAACATGCTCCAGGCCACCCTGGAACACCACCTCAATGACAGCTGGAAACTGCGTCTGGCCAGCCACTACAAGGAAGGCAAACTCTGGGGCTTCGCCTCCGAAACCCGACCGCTGAACGCCGACCGGCACACGGTCAACCGGCGCTACCGCGAGCGGGACAACAACTGGCATGACAGCATCACCCAGCTGGAACTGCGCGGCCTGTTCGACCTCGGCAGTTGGCAGCATGAACTGCTGATCGGCAGCGAATACGAGAACTACCGCAAGAACGAGCGGGTCACCAGCATTGCCGGCGGCGCCTATGCCATCGATATCTACGACCCGATCTACGGTCAGGCCAAGCCCAACGGCAAACGCTCTGGCACGGACTTTTTCGAGCATGTCGAAAGCCAGGCCCTCAACCTGCAGGACCAGATCATCTTCACTGACCGCCTGCGAGGCATGGTCGGCGCCCGCTTTGAACACTTCGAGCAAAAGATCGACGACCACACCACCGGCAAGCGCAGCCGCCAGAACCGCGATGCCCTGACCCAGCGCGCCGGCCTGCTCTACCAACTGACCCCGCAGGTGGGGCTGTTCGCCAACGCCTCCACCTCGTTCAAGCCCAACAATGGGCTGGATGCGGGCGGCAAGACCTTCAAGCCCGAGGAAGGCGTCGGCTATGAAGTGGGGATCAAGAGCGAGCTGTTCGACGAGCGCTTGAGCGCCACCCTCGCCGCCTTCCATATCGACAAGGAAAACGTCCTGGCCCTGGACCCCGGCACCGACGCCAGCCGCGCCGTGGGCAAGGCCCGCAGCCAGGGCTTCGACCTGCAGTTCAGCGGCCAGTTGACCGACACGGTGCGCGTGATAGGCGCCTATGCGCTGATTGATGCGCAAGTCACCAAGGGCGACCCGGCAATCCCCGCCGGCAGCCGCATTCTCGGCGTGGCCAGGCACAGCGCCAGCCTGCTGGGGGTCTATGAATTCCAGGACGGCCGGCTCAAGGGCTCGGACATCGGCGCAGCCATGACCTATGTCGGCGACCGCTCGGGCGAGGCCGGAGGCCGCTTCGAGCTGCCCGCCTACCGCACCCTGGACCTGCTGGCCCACTACAAGGCCAGCGACAACCTGACCCTGGGCCTGAACCTGAACAACCTGTTCGACGAGAAGTACTACGAACGCTCCTACAGCAACTACTGGGTCAATCCCGGCGAACCGCGCAATTTCACCCTCAGCCTCACACTCAACCTGTAGAAGAGAGCCGCCATGCACAGCCTCAAATCCATCGCCCTGCTGGGCCTGCTCGCCACACTGGGCGCCACCCAGGCCTCGGCCCACGGCCTGTGGACCGAACAACGACGCGGCAATATCGAAGTGATCTACGGCCACGGCGCCGAAGACGACGCCTTCAAGGCCAAGAAGATCAGCGGTGCCTGGGCCTATGACGGCGCGGCCAGAATGATTCCGGTGACCGTGCAACGCCTGGCGGACCACGCACGCCTGCAACCGCTCAAACCACCGGCGGTACTGGCCGTGGCACTGGACAACGGCCCCTGGTCGCAAACCGCGGACAAGCGCTGGGTCAACCAGGGTCGCAGCAAGGTCCCGGGGGCCATCGCCTCGACTCACACCTACAAGTACAGCCTGGCGATCTATCAACCGGGAGCGAAGCTGCCCAAGCTGGAACAGCTCAAGCTGGTGATCCTGCCGGAAGTCGACCCGCTGACCGTCGGCCCGGGCAAGAACCTGCCGGTGCGGGTGCTGCTGGATGGGCAGCCCGTGGCCGGGGTGAAGTTGATTGGCGATTACCGCAATGCACCGAGCACCCTGAGCACCGAGACCGATGCCCAGGGACGTGCCCAAGTGCTGGTGAGGAACGAAGGCTTGAACGTGATTGCCGCAGAGCTGGAGGTAGCGCTCAAGGACAACCCGGATGTGGCCTCACGCGGCCTGTTCAGCTCCCTGACCTTCCTCGGCGAGCCGCACCACGAATAAAGGTACGGCCACCTCGGAAGCCAGGCGCCTGGACTACAGCTCGCCCAGGCCGTCGATCAGCGCCTGGTTCTGTTCCTGTGTGCCGATGCTGATCCGCAGGAACTGAGCGATCCGCTGCTGCTTGAAGTGGCGCACTATCACCCCTTGCTCGCGCAGCTTGGCCGCCAGGCCGGCTGCGTCGTGCCGCGGGTGGCGGGCAAAGATGAAGTTGGCCGCCGACGGCAGCACTTCGAAGCCCTTGGCCTGCAACTGCGCCACCACCCATTCGCGACTGTCGATCACTTGCTGGCAGGTCTTGGCGAAGTACTCACGGTCCTCGAAGGCCGCAGCCGCTCCGACGATCGCCAGGCGATCCAGCGGGTAGGAGTTGAAGCTGTTCTTGACCCGCTCCAGGGCCTCGATCAGATCCGGGTGCCCTACCGCCAGGCCCACTCGCAAGCCGGCCAGGGAGCGCGACTTGGACAGGGTCTGGGTCACCAGCAGGTTCGGGTAGCGATCCACCAGGCTGATGGCGGTCTGGCCGCCGAAGTCGATGTAGGCCTCATCCACCACCACCACGGAATCCGGGCTGGCCTTGAGGATCTGCTCCACCGCATCCAGGGCCAACAGGCAGCCGGTGGGCGCATTCGGGTTGGGGAAGATGATCCCGCCGTTGGGCCTGGCGTAGTCGGCCACGCGGATCTGGAACTGCTCGTCCAGCGGCACCGCTTCGTGCTCGATGCCGTACAGGCCGCAATACACCGGGTAGAAGCTGTAGCTGATGTCCGGGAACAGCAGCGGTTTTTCCTGCTGCAGCAGGCCGTGGAAAATGTGCGCCAGGACTTCGTCGGAACCGTTGCCGAGGAACACCTGGTTACCCTGCACCCCGTAGTAACTGGCTACCGCCTGCTTGAGCAGGTCACTGTTGGGGTCCGGGTACAGACGCAGGTTGTCGTTGAGTTCGGCCTGCATCGCCGCCAGGGCCCTGGGCGACGGGCCATAGGGGTTTTCATTGGTGTTGAGCTTGACCAGCTTGGTCAGCTTGGGTTGTTCGCCCGGCACGTAGGGCACCAGGTTCTTGACGAACGGACTCCAGAATTTGCTCATGTTCATTGCCCCTGATCTTGGTCGTCGACGATGCGGTATTCGGCGCTGCGGGCGTGGGCGGTCAGCGACTCGCCACGGGCCAGCACCGAGGCGGTGCGGCCCAGTTCAGAGGCGCCCTGCTCGGAGCAGAAGATGATCGACGAACGTTTCTGGAAGTCATACACCCCCAGCGGCGACGAGAAACGCGCGGTGCCGGAAGTCGGCAGCACGTGGTTCGGCCCGGCGCAGTAATCCCCCAGCGCTTCGCTGGTGTGGCGGCCCATGAAGATCGCCCCGGCGTGGCGGATCTGCGGCAGCCAGGCTTGCGGGTCGGCCACGGACAGCTCCAGGTGCTCGGGGGCAATGCGGTTGGCCACTTCAATGGCTTGCTGCATGTCGCGGACCTTGATCAGGGCTCCACGGCCATTGATCGAGGTGTTGATGATTTGTGCGCGCTCCATGGTTGGCAGCAGCTTGGCGATGCTCGCCGCGACTTTATCCAGGAACTCGGCATCCGGGCTGACCAGGATCGCCTGGGCGTCTTCGTCGTGCTCGGCCTGGGAGAACAGGTCCATGGCGATCCAGTCCGGGTCGGTCTGGCCGTCGCAGACCACCAGGATTTCCGACGGGCCGGCGATCATGTCGATGCCGACCTGGCCGAACACATGGCGCTTGGCGGTGGCCACATAGATGTTGCCCGGGCCGACAACCTTGTCCACCTGGGGCACGCTTTCGGTGCCGTAGGCCAGCGCGGCCACGGCCTGGGCGCCGCCGATGGTGAACACCCGATCGACCCCGGCGATGCAGGCGGCAGCCAGCACCAGTTCGTTGACCTCGCCACGCGGGGTCGGCACCACCATCACCACCTCGGTAACGCCCGCCACCTTGGCCGGAATCGCGTTCATCAGCACCGACGACGGGTAGGACGCCTTGCCCCCCGGTACGTACAGCCCGGCGCGGTCCAGCGGCGTGACCTTCTGGCCCAGCACCGTGCCGTCGGCCTCGGTGTAGGTCCAGGAGTCCTGTTTCTGCTTCTCGTGGTAGCTGCGCACCCGCGCCGCGGCCTTTTCCAGGGCTTCGCGCTGGGCCACGGTGATCCGGGTCAGGGCCAGCTCCAGGCGCTCGCGCGGCAGGATCAGGTCTGCCATGGAGGCCACTTGCAAGCCGTCAAAACGCTGGGTGAACTCCACCAGCGCCGCATCGCCGCGCTCGCGCACGGCCTTGATGATGTCCAGCACCCGCTGATTGACCGAATCGTCAGAGACACTTTCCCAGCTCAGCAGATGATCCAGATGACGGGCGAAATCCGGGTCGGCAGCGTTGAGTCGGCGAATTGCAGTCGGAGCGGTCATAGCGAAGGCCTCAATGATTGGCGAATGCACAAAAGGGCAAGCTTGGATTTGCAAAGCTCAGGCGCCGCAAGACTACCAAGCCATCCGCGTGGGCACCTGAGCATTCTGGCTATGACGCGGATAGATGGGCGCGGCTCAAGGCCACGCATGTGAATCAGCCGCGGTGTCGCGATTCCACTGCCTTGCGCAGGGTATCGATCAACGCCTGGATACGGGCGTGCTGCATCTTCATCGATGCCTTGTTGACCACCAGGCGGGAGCTGATGGTAGCAATCAGTTCCTGGGGTTCCAGGCCGTTGGCCCGCAGGGTATTGCCAGTGTCGACCACGTCGATGATCTTGTCGGCCAGGCCGATCAGCGGCGCCAGCTCCATGGAACCGTAGAGCTTGATGATGTCCACCTGACGACCCTGCTCGGCGTAGTAGCGCTTGGCTACGTTGACGAACTTGGTGGCCACGCGCAGGCGGCCCTTGGGTTCTGCGGCGCCAATGGCACCGGCAGTCATCAGCTTGCACTGGGCAATCTGCAGGTCCAGTGGCTCATACAGGCCTTGGCCGGTGTATTCCATCAGGACGTCCTTGCCGGCCACCCCGAGGTCGGCAGCGCCATGCTCGACATAGGTCGGCACGTCAGTGGCACGCACGATCAACAGGCGGACATCGTCCTGGGTCGTGGGGATGATCAGTTTGCGGCTCTTGTCCGGATTCTCGGTTGGCACGATGCCCGCTTCAGCCAGAAGCGGCAGCGTGTCGTCGAGGATACGGCCCTTGGACAGTGCGATGGTCAACATGAGTAACGTAAGTCCTTATGCGGCGACTGATGCCCGGACGCAAACGGCGCCAGACATGCGTCGAGCCTGAAGACAGGCTCGACGTGGAACAGATTCGGCAGTGGGCACCTCCCTGTGCCCGTCATGCAACTAGCCCGGTACGCGACGGATCTTGGCGCCGAGCATCTGCAGCTTCTCTTCGATGCACTCGTAACCACGGTCGATGTGGTAGATGCGATCGATCAGGGTGTCGCCTTCGGCCATCAGGGCCGAGATCACCAGGCTGGCCGAAGCCCGCAGGTCGGTAGCCATGACAGGCGCGCCCTTGAGGATTTCGGTACCGGTAACGATGGCGGTGTTGCCTTCGACCTGGATCTTGGCGCCCATGCGGTGCAGCTCATAGACGTGCATGAAGCGGTTTTCGAAGATGGTCTCGATCACCGCGCCAGTGCCTTCGGCAATCGCGTTCAGGGAAATGAACTGCGCCTGCATGTCGGTGGGGAACGCCGGGTACGGAGCGGTACGCACGTTGACCGCCTTGGGGCGCTTACCGTGCATGTTGAGCTCGATCCAGTCGCTGCCGGTGGTGACTTCAGCGCCGGCTTCCTTGAGCTTTTCCAGAACGGCTTCAAGGATGGTGGGATCGGTGTCCTTGACCTTGACGCGGCCGCCGGTGACCGCAGCGGCCACCAGGTAGGTGCCGGTTTCGATACGGTCAGGCATGACCTTGTAGATCGCCGAATGCAGACGCTCGACGCCATCGATGGTGATGGTGTCGGTGCCGGCGCCGGAAATCTTCGCGCCCATGGCGATCAGGAAGTTCGCCAGGTCCACGACTTCTGGTTCACGAGCGGCGTTCTGCAGCACGCTGCGGCCACGGGCCAGGGCTGCAGCCATCATGATGTTCTCGGTACCGGTCACGCTCACGGTATCGAAGAAGAAATTCGCGCCGCGCAGGCCACCCTCAGGCGCCTTGGCCTTGATGTAGCCGCCTTCGACGTCGATCACCGCGCCCATGGCTTCCAGGCCGCGGATGTGCAGGTCCACCGGACGCGAGCCGATGGCGCAACCGCCAGGCAGGGCCACTTCGGCTTCGCCGAAACGGGCAACCATCGGGCCCAGTACCAAGATCGAGGCGCGCATGGTTTTCACCAGCTCGTAGGGTGCCACCAGGGTCTTGATGGTACGCGGGTCGATTTCGACGCTGAGCTTCTCGTCGATCACCGGCTCGATGCCCATGCGACCGAACAGCTCGATCATGGTGGTGATGTCGTGCAGGTGCGGCAGGTTGGCCACGGTGACCGGGCCATCGCACAGCAGGGTTGCCGCCAGAATCGGCAGCGCGGAGTTCTTGGCCCCGGAAATGCGGATCTCGCCATCAAGGCGAACGCCGCCGGTAATAATCAATTTATCCATAACAGTCTCGACGCCCTTGGGCTCAGGTGCGCTCGGCCCAGGCCGCGCGGCTGAAAAATTTCATGGTGATCGCGTGGATGCTGCCATCGGCAATCCATGGATTCAAATGGGCATAGATGCTCTGCTGACGCTTCACCGGGCTCAAGGCCGACAGTTCGTCGCTAATCACGTTCAGCTGAAAGTTGCAGCCTTCGCCCTCAACTTCTACCTGAGCTCCGGGCAGCTTTCCCTCAAGAAAGCTCTTCACTTCGTTGGCCTGCATGCTCAACCTCAATCGGCGCCCTGTGCGCGCGGGTCGGACATCATACAAAAAAGCCCCGCGCCTGCGAACCCCGCATAGCAGGACTCTGACGGGGGGCTTCTATATAGAGATGTGGGTTATTGGGGATGGGCGAAGATTTCGGTGACTCCGGAGACCTCGGCGATCTCGCGCATGTCCTCGGGCAGCGCACGAACGCTCACCGCCTTGCCCAGTGCCTGGCCATCACGCATGAAGGCCAGTAGCAGCGCGAGGCCGACGCTGGAGGACTTCTCCACCGCCGAGCAATCGAGCACCAGCGCCGGTGCCTGGCTCGACTTGATCAGTGCCTGGCCCTGCTTGCGCAGGCCCGGGCCGCTGCGGTAATCCAGCACGCCGCTGATCAACAGTTCCCCGGCGTCACCGAGGCGCACGGCCGATTCACTCATTGCGCAGCCTTTTGTGCAGCGTCTTCGGTCACTTCCTTGGCCTTGGCCACCTCACCGGCCCAGCCGTCGATGGTCTTGTCCAGGTTGTTGCCATTGCGCTGCATCGCGTCGGCGAACTGATCACGGAACAGCTTGCCGATATTGATGCCGTTGATGATCACGTTACGCACTTTCCACTCACCGTTGATCTTTTCCAGGGTGTAGGACACTGGGTAGATCGCGCCGTTGTTGCCCTTGACCTGCATATCGACGCTGGTGCGGGTGCCGCTTTCATCCTTGGCCGGAGAAACCGTGATGCCCTGGTTGTTGTACTCCAGCAAGGCATTGCCATAGAACTGCATCAGGCTGCGCTTGAAATTTTCCTGGAAGCGCACCATCTGCTCCGGCGTGGCCTTGCGCGAATACTTGACGGTCATGATGCTGCGGGAAATGCCGTCAGCATCCACCACAGGACCGACGATGCTGTTCAAGGCATTGTAGAAGTCGTTCGGGCTTTGCTTGTACTTCTCTTTATTGGCCGCCAGGTCAGCGAGCAGACGGGTGGTCGTGTCCTGCACCAGATCATGCGCGGAAGGCGTGCTTGCCGCGTTGGCCAGCAACGGCAGAGCCGCCAGCAGCACCAACAGGCCACGTCGCAAGATAGATATCATCGAAAAACTCCTCATTTGGCGTCTTTGCTAACGGTATTGAGCAGGAATTTACCGATCAGGTCCTCCAGCACCAGCGACGACTGGGTGTCGTGAATGGTTCCACCATCCTTGAGCAAGGCTTCTTCCCCGCCCACGCTGATACCGATGTATTTTTCACCCAACAGGCCAGCAGTCAGGATAGATGCAGTGGAGTCAGTCGGCAGATTATCCACGCGCTTTTCCAATTGCATCGTTACCCGGCCAGTGAAGCTGTCACGGTCCAGATCGATCGCCGTGACCTTGCCGATGGTCACGCCGGCCATGGTCACTTTGGCTCTGACCGTCAAACCGGCGATATTGTCGAAGTAGGCGTAAAGTTTATAAGTATCGGTGCTCGCGGTTGGAGACAAGCCACTGACTCGCAGGGCAAGCAACAGCAAAGCCAGGATGCCGGCCAGCAGGAAAAGGCCGACACCGATTTCCAGGGTGCGGTTTTGCATCAGAAATCTCCAAACATCAAGGCGGTCAGAATAAAGTCCAAGCCGAGTACGGCCAACGAGGCATACACCACGGTCTTGGTAGTGGCACGGCTGATCCCCTCTGAAGTGGGCTCACAGTCATAGCCTTGGAAAACGGCGATCCAGGTCACTACAAACGCAAAAACAATACTTTTGATCACACCGTTGAGCACGTCACCACTGAAGGTCACGCTGTTCTGCATGTTCGCCCAGTAGGAGCCGTCGTAGACTCCCAGCCAGTCGACAGCGACCCACGAACCGCCCCAGATGCCCACCACGCTGAAAATCATCGCCAGCAACGGCAGGGAAATGAAGCCGGCCCACAGGCGCGGCGCAATGATGTACTTGAGCGGGTCGACACCGATCATCTCCAGGCTGGAGAGCTGCTCGGTGGACTTCATGTTGCCGATTTCCGCGGTCAGCGCCGAACCGGCACGCCCGGCGAACAGCAGCGCAGTCACTACCGGCCCCAGCTCCCGCAACAGGGTCAGGGCCACCATCTGCCCCACCGCCTGCTCCGAACCGTAGCTGGAAAGGATATTGAAGCCCTGCAGCGCCAGCACCATGCCGATGAAGATCCCGGACACGACAATGATCACTAGGGACATCACGCCCACTGAGTGCAGTTGCTTGACCAGCAGGCCAAAGCTGCCGCCTATGCCACCGCGGCCCAGCAGCGCATGGAACAGGAACAGCGTGGAACGCCCCAGTACCGCCAGGACATCGATGCCTGAGCGACCGAAGAGGCGAACCCTCTCGATTAGCGATATTTTGCGCATCAGCGCTTCCCCAGAAGATCTGCGCGGTAGTCCGTCGCTGGAAAGTGGAACGGCACCGGGCCGTCGGGATCGCCCTTCATGAACTGACGGATACGCGGATTATCGGAGTCCATCAGCTCTTCGGGAGTTCCCTGGCCCAACACCTGGCCATCGCCCACTACATATAGGTAGTCGGCAATGCTCGCGGTTTCCGCCAGGTCGTGGGAAACCAGGATGCTGGTGATACCCAGGGCATCGTTGAGCAGCCGGATCAGGCGCACCAGAACGCCCATGGCAATGGGGTCCTGGCCCACGAAAGGCTCGTCGTACATGAGGATCTGCGGATCCAGGGCAATCGCCCGGGCCAGGGCGACCCGGCGCTTCATGCCGCCGGACAGCTCGTCGGGCATCAGGTCGACCGCGCCGCGCAAGCCCACCGCCTGTAACTTGAGCAGGACGATGTCACGAATCATTTCGTCCGGCAGTTGGGTGTGCACCCGCAGCGGAAAGGCCACGTTCTCGAACACGTCCAGGTCGGTGAACAGTGCGCCGCTCTGGAACAGCACGCCCATCTGCTTACGCGCGTCGAACAGATCGCTGCGCGATAGGCTCGGCAGATTCTGGCCATTGACCCACACTTCGCCGCTGCTGGGCCGCAACTGCATGCCCATCAAGCGCAACAGGGTGGTCTTCCCACAGCCGGAAGGCCCCATGATGCCGGTGACCTTGCCCCGCGGAATACGGATATCCACGTTATTGAAAATGCTGCGCGTACCGCGCTTGAAGGACAGTCCCTTCAGCTCGACCGCGTAGGCGTTATCGGCACTCATCTAAACTCCTTGCGATGCAGCCTATCACTCGGACGCTTGGCTCCCTGCCGGGAGTACATGCCCCTGGGCAGGCCGAACTGGCGGCGAACTATATCACTGCTGATACGGAGCCCCCAAGGCCGACGCCACCCCCGTTCAGGTCGACGACAGGCAAAAACCAGACTTTCCTCACGCCCGGCAGACAAAGCCTGACGAACTTGCGTGAGGGATTTGTTCATTACCGCTATAATCGCCGCCTTTTCATCGGGCTATACGATTTCAGACATGAGCCAATCCAGCGACCTGATTCAATCAGCACAACGCACCATCCGCCTCGAACTACAGGCAGTAGAAGGCTTGCTGCCCCATATCGACGCAGATTTCGTACGCGCTTGCGAGATGATTCTGGCCAGCAAAGGCCGCGTAGTGGTGGTCGGCATGGGCAAGTCCGGGCACGTCGGCAACAAGATTGCCGCTACCCTGGCCAGCACCGGGACCACGGCCTTCTTCGTCCATCCTGCCGAAGCCAGCCATGGCGACATGGGCATGATCACCCGCGATGACGTAATCCTGGCCCTCTCCAACTCCGGCTCCACCAACGAAATCGTCACCCTGCTGCCCCTGATCAAGCGTCTGGGCATCCAGTTGATCAGCCTCACCGGCAACCCCGAGTCGCCGCTGGCCAAGGCGGCTGATGTCAACCTCAACGTCCACGTCGAGCACGAAGCCTGCCCGCTGAACCTGGCACCGACCTCCTCGACCACCGCCGCCCTGGTCATGGGCGACGCCCTGGCCGTGGCGCTGCTGGAAGCCCGGGGCTTCACTGCCGAGGACTTTGCCTTCTCCCACCCGGGTGGTGCCCTGGGCCGTCGCCTGCTGCTCAAGGTGGAGAACGTCATGCACGAAGGCAGCGATCTGCCCCAGGTGCAACGCGGCACCCTGCTCAAGGACGCGCTCATGGAAATGACCCGCAAGGGCCTGGGCATGACCGTGATCCTGGAGGCCGACGGCCGCCTGGCCGGGATCTTCACCGACGGCGACCTGCGTCGCACCCTGGATCGGGCCATCGATATACACCATGCCACCATCGATTCGGTGATGACCCCTCATGGCAAGACCGCACGTGCCGACATGCTGGCCGCCGAAGCCCTGAAAATCATGGAAGACCACAAGATCAGCGCCCTGGTGGTGGTGGACAAGGAAGACCGGCCAATCGGCGCCTTGAACATGCACGATCTGCTGCGCGCGGGAGTGATGTGATGAGTGCCGACCTGCTGCAACGCGGTAAAAACATCAAGCTGGCGGTATTCGATGTCGACGGCGTGCTGACTGACGGGCGCCTGTACTTCCTCGAAGACGGCAGCGAGTTCAAGACCTTCAACACCCTGGACGGCCAGGGCATCAAGATGCTCATGGCAGCCGGCGTACAGACGGCGATCATCAGCGGGCGCAAGACCCCGGTGGTAGAGCGCCGGGCCAAGAACCTGGGGATTCCCCACCTGTACCAGGGCCGCGAAGACAAGCTGGTGGTATTGGACGAGCTTCTTGGCCAACTGGGCCTAAGCTATGAACAGGTCGCCTATCTGGGCGACGATTTGCCCGACCTGCCGGTGATCCGCCGCGTGGGGCTGGGCATGGCGGTGGCCAATGCCGCAGCGTTTGTCCGCGAACACGCCCACGGCGTCACGGTGGCCCGCGGCGGCGAAGGTGCCGCCCGCGAGTTCTGCGAACTGATCCTGCGTGCCCAGGACCGCCTTGAAGCAGCCAATGCCGCTTACTTATAGAGCCTTCCCATGCTGAGCAAAAAGATTCGCAACATCCTGATCTTCGGGACCATCGCCCTGCTGTTCGCAGCGGTCGGTTACTGGAACATCAGCCCGGAACGCTTCCTCGACAAGCCGGTGGCCCAGGTCGACGAAAGCGCCATTGACTACTACGTGATCAACGCCCGCAGCGTGCAGTACCTGCCCGACGGCAAACTGCAGTACGAAATGACCTCGGACAAGGTCGAGCACGTCAAGGCCAGCGAAGTGACCCTGCTGACCAAGCCGGACCTGCAGATGTACCGTGGCACCACGTTCCCCTGGCATGTCCAGAGCGAACGCGGCGAGGTCAACCCGGACGGCACCGAGGTCGAGCTGATCGATTCGGTACGGGTTTCCCGCACCGACGAGCACAACCGCAACCTGCTGATCACCACGACCCGCATGACAGTATTCCCGCAGAAGCAATATGCGCAGACCGAGCAAGCCGTTAGAATCGACGGCGCCGGCGGCGTGACTACGGCCAAGGGAATGAAAGCGTATTTGAAAGACGGCAGGATGAACCTGCTATCGAACGTAAGAGGACAGTATGAGGCTCGTTAAAACCCTCCCTATTTTGCTCAGTCTGGGCGCAGCACTGGGAAGCGTGAGCGCCTGGGCTCTGCCGAACGATAGCCAACAGCCGATCCGCATCCAGGCCGACGACGCCCAGCTGGACGACAAGAACGGCGTGGCCACCTACAAGGGCGATGTCATCATCACCCAGGGCTCGATGAAGATCACCGGCAACACCGTGACCATCACCCGGTCCAAGACCGGTGAAATCGACGTGGTGACCTCGGTGGGCAACCTCGCCTACTTCGAGCAACTGCAGAAGCAGACCGACCCGAAACCGGTCCAGGCCTACGCCGTGACCATCCAGTACCATGCCCAGCAGAACCGCATCGTGCTGATCGACAAGGCCAAGGTCATCAACGACGGTAATACCACCGAAGGCGAGAAGATCGTCTACGACACCGTCAAGCAGGTTGCCAACGCCGGTCGCGCCAATGGCAGCTCGGTTACCGCGCCGCGTCCGCGGATCGACATGGTCATCCAGCCGAAAAAGAAAACCGACGAGCAAAAGGCCCAGTAATGGCAACTCTGAAAGCTCAGCATCTGGCCAAGAGCTACAAGAGCCGCCAGGTCGTGCGTGATGTCAGCCTGTCCATCGACAGCGGTCAGATCGTCGGCCTGCTCGGCCCCAACGGCGCCGGCAAGACCACCTGCTTCTACATGATCGTCGGCCTGGTCCAGGCCGATCAGGGCCGCGTCCTGATCGACGACCTGGATGTCAGCCACCAACCGATGCACGGCCGCGCACGCGCCGGTATCGGCTACCTGCCCCAGGAAGCCTCGATCTTTCGCAAGCTGTCGGTGGCCGACAACATCATGGCCATCCTCGAGACCCGCAAGGAGCTCGACAAGGCCGGCCGTCGCCAGGAACTGGAAAGCCTGCTGCAGGAATTCCACATCAACCACATCCGCGACAACCTCGGCATGAGCCTGTCCGGTGGTGAGCGGCGCCGCGTGGAGATCGCCCGGGCCCTGGCCACCGCGCCCAAGTTCATCCTGCTGGACGAACCCTTCGCCGGTGTCGACCCGATCTCGGTGGGCGATATCAAGCAGATCATCCACCACCTCAAGGCCAAGGGCATCGGGGTGCTGATTACCGACCACAACGTCCGGGAAACCCTGGACATCTGCGAGACCGCCTACATCGTCAACGACGGGCAACTGATCGCCGAAGGCGACTCCGAGACCATCCTGGCCAACGAACTGGTCAAGGAAGTCTATCTGGGCCATGAGTTCCGCCTGTAAGGGCTGATGTGTTGGGCTGGACGCCAGGGCGCCGGGAACAATAAAACCCTACAAACTTTATTGTTACAGCGCTCTAGGCAAACACTTCAGTTTCAGGCATATAATTTGCTTATGTTTGGCGCTCCGGCGCCCTGTAGTGGATGGCGCATGTGCGCCGGCAAATAAGGTGTTAAGCCCCTGCCATGAAACCATCGCTAGTCCTTAGAATGGGCCAGCAGCTGACGATGACACCGCAGCTGCAACAGGCCATCCGCCTGCTCCAATTGTCGACCCTGGACCTGCAACAGGAAATCCAGGAAGCCCTGGAGTCCAACCCGATGCTCGAACGCCAGGAAGAAGGCGACGACTTCGACAACAGCGACCCCCTGGCCGACAACACCGAGTCCAAACCCAATACCGAGATCCAGGAGCCCTCCTACCAGGAAACCGCCCCCACGGTGGACAACCTCGAGGACGGTGAGTGGAACGAGCGCATCCCCAACGAACTGCCGGTCGACACCGCCTGGGAAGACGTCTACCAGACCAGCGCCAGCAGCCTGCCCAGCAGCGATGACGACGAGTGGGACTTCACCACCCGCACTTCGGCGGGCGAGAGCCTGCAGAGCCACCTGCTCTGGCAACTGAACCTGGCGCCGATGTCGGACACCGACCGCCTGATTGCCGTGACCCTGATCGACTGCATCAACAATCAGGGCTACCTGGACGAAACCCTCGAGGAGATCCTCGAAGCCTTCGATCCGGAACTGGACATCGAACTGGACGAGATAGAAGCCGTCCTGCACCGCATCCAGCAATTCGAACCTGCGGGCATCGGCGCCCGCAACCTGGGCGAGTGCCTGTTGCTGCAACTGCGCCAGCTGCCGGCGAAAACGCCCTGGCTGGGCGAGGCCCAGCGCCTGGTCAGTGACTACATCGACCTCCTGGGCAACCGCGACTATAGCCAGCTGATGCGGCGCATGAAGCTCAAGGAAGATGAGCTGCGCCAGGTCATCGAGCTGGTGCAGAGCCTCAACCCCCGTCCCGGTTCGCAGATCGAATCCAGCGAAGCCGAATACGTGGTCCCGGACGTCATAGTGCGCAAGGACAACGAACGCTGGCTGGTGGAACTGAACCAGGAATCCGTGCCGCGCCTGCGGGTCAACGCCCAGTACGCCGGTTTTGTACGCCGCGCCGACACCAGCGCCGACAACACCTTCATGCGCAACCAGTTGCAGGAAGCCCGCTGGTTCATCAAGAGCCTGCAAAGCCGCAATGAAACCCTGATGAAGGTCGCCACCCAGATCGTCGAGCACCAGCGCGGCTTTCTCGAATATGGCGATGAAGCGATGAAGCCGCTGGTTCTGCACGATATCGCCGAGGCGGTGGGCATGCACGAATCGACGATTTCCCGGGTGACCACGCAAAAATTCATGCATACCCCACGGGGCATATATGAGCTGAAATACTTTTTCTCCAGCCACGTCAGCACTTCGGAAGGCGGTGAATGCTCGTCCACGGCGATCCGCGCGATCATCAAAAAATTGGTGGCCGCGGAAAATCAGAAAAAGCCGTTGAGTGACAGCAAGATCGCTGGTTTACTGGAGGCACAAGGCATTCAGGTAGCCCGTCGTACCGTCGCCAAGTACCGCGAATCCCTTGGGATCGCGCCTTCCAGCGAACGTAAGCGGTTGATGTAGCCGCAGGGCTGGCCACAGCGTTTCAGAGTGTGTTTGAAAAGGGCCCGGTGTCGTTTTCAAACGTAGTCTAGGTGGCAGGCAACCCAGCCTGCCGCGTTATGCACTGGCAACGAAGGAGAAGCTGTATGCAAGTCAACATCAGTGGACACCAACTCGAAGTGACTGAACCCCTGCGCGTCTACATCGGCGAAAAACTCGACCGGCTGGAGAGGCACTTCGACAAGATTACCAATGTGCAGGTCACCATGGCTGTCGAGAAGCTGAAGCAGAAAATCGAAGCCACCCTGCACATCCACGGTGGGGAGGTCGTTGCCAACGCAGAACATGACGATATGTATGCCGCAATCGACCTGCTCACGGACAAGCTTGACCGCCAACTGAAAAAGCATAAGGAAAAGCAACTCCACCTTCTCCAAGGCACGGGTCGCTAACACTCCCCTCCCATGATCCGACTTGAAAGCATCCTGACCCCCGGCCGTTCCCTGGTGAACGTGCCGGGCGGCAGTAAAAAACGCGCCCTCGAACAAATTGCCAACCTGATCAGCCGTGAAGTGCCTGATCTGGAGATGCAGGATGTCTTCGAGAGCCTGATTGCCCGTGAAAAACTCGGTTCCACCGGTTTTGGCAACGGCATCGCCATTCCCCACTGCCGCCTCAAAGGCTGCGAGTCGCCCATCAGTGCGCTGATGCACCTGGACGCTCCGATCGATTTCGACGCCATCGATGGCGCACCGGTCGACCTGCTGTTCGTCCTGCTGGTTCCGGAAGCCGCGACCGATGCACACCTGGAACTGCTCCGGCAGATCGCCAGCATGCTCGATCGCAAGGAAGTCCGTGACCGGCTGCGCAGCGCCACCAGCAACGAAGCCTTGTATCAGGTCGTTCTGGACGAGCAAAACGGTCAGTAATCATGCGTTTGATCATCGTCAGCGGCCGCTCCGGCTCAGGTAAAAGCACCGCCCTCGATGTTCTCGAGGACCACGGCTACTACTGCATCGACAACCTGCCAGCCGGCTTGCTGCCGGAACTGGCTGAACGTGCGTTGATCCACACCGAACTGGCGCAACCGCTGGTGGCGGTGTCCATCGATGCCCGCAACCTGCCCAGTCATCTGTCGCGATTCCCCGAATTGCTGGAAGAAGTGCGCAGCCGGCATATCCAGTGCGATGTGCTGTACCTGGATGCCGACGAAGAGACCCTGCTCAAGCGCTTCTCCGAGACCCGTCGGCGCCACCCGCTGAGCAGCGCCAACCGCTCCCTGGCCGAAGCCATCCACGATGAAACCCAACTGCTGGGGCCGATCGTCGACCTGGCCGATCTCAAGGTCAACACCACCAACCTGAACCTTTACCAGCTGCGCGACACCATCAAGCTGCGACTGTTGAACCAGCCGGAACCCGGTACCGCGTTCCTGGTGGAGTCCTTCGGCTTCAAGCGCGGCATGCCGGTAGATGCAGACCTGGTGTTCGACGTGCGCTGCCTGCCCAACCCGTATTGGAAGCCCGAGTTGCGCGCCCAATCAGGCCTGGATGCGCCCGTGGCCGAGTATCTGGCGGCGCAACCCGATGTCGAGGAAATGTTCCAGGACATCTCCAGCTACCTGCTCAAATGGCTGCCACGCTTTGCCGCCAGCAACCGCGCCTATGTGACCATCGCCATCGGCTGCACCGGCGGGCACCACCGCTCCGTGTACCTGACCGAGCGCCTGGGCCAGGTCCTGCAAAAATCCCTGAAGAACGTCCAGGTTCGCCACCGCGACCTTAGCTGAAAGGATCTACCCCGCGATGCCAGCTCTGGAAATCGAGATCATCAATAAACTGGGCCTGCATGCCCGTGCCTCGGCCAAGTTCGTCGGCGTGGCCGGGCAGTTTCCCTGCCAGATCCGCGCCGGCAGGACCCCGGATTCCATGGTCGATGGCAAAAGCATCATGGCCATGATGATGCTGGCCGCCGGCAAGGGCACCAGGATCCACCTGAAGACCGAAGGCGAGCAGGAACAGGAAGCGATGGATGCGCTGGTGGCACTGATCAACAACTTCTTCGACGAAGGCGAGTAGGCCCGGGCGGGCCCCTCACCATACGGCTCTCAGGCGAGTGCCGTATCCATGACCATCATCAGGCAGAAACCGATACACAGGCCAAGACTGGCAAGCTTGTCATGACCATTGCGACGCGACTCCGGAATCACTTCATGAGTGACCACCAGCAGCATCGCCCCCGCCGCCAGGGCCAGGCCCAGGGGCAGCAATACCTGCGCCAGGCTCACCAGCCAGGCGCAGAGCAAGGCAAAGACCGGTTCCACCAGACCTGAAGCCGCACCAATCAGGAATGCCTTGACCCGCGACATCCCCGCCCCCGCCAATACCAGGGCAATCACCAGGCCTTCCGGTACATCCTGCAGGGCAATGCCCATGGCCAGGCTGTCCGCATCCGGCATGCCGCCTCCGGCCGACACCCCCACCGCCATCCCTTCAGGAATGTTGTGGGCAATGATGGCGAAGACGAACAGCCAGATACGCGGGGCAATCACCGGGTGCTCTGGCGTGCCCACCAGCACCTCCGGGCTGCCCCCGAGACCTTGAGATCCACCAGGAACAGGCCAAAGGCCCCGAGCATGATGCCGGCGCAGATCAGGCCGCTGGAGCCCCAGGCAGACAAGCCCAGGTCCTGGGCCGCAGCGATGCCGGGGACGATCAGCGAAAATGCCGTGGCCGCCAGCATCACTCCGGCACCAAAGCCCAGCAGGGTGTCGCTCACCGCCACCGGCATCCGCCGGATCACCAGCACCGGGACCGCCCCCAGCGCCGTGCCCAGCGCGCAGATCGAACCGCCCTGCAAGGCGCGCAGCAAGCGCGGCTCCAGGTTCAGCCAGCTCAGCCCTTGAGCCACCAGCAACGCCGTGCCCGCCAACAGCAACAGCGAACCGAAGGCATAACGAAACATTCGCCCGCTGCTGATTGCCAGTGTTTCAGTGCCCATAGTCGGCCTTAGATCTTGTTTTGATGGAAAGGTATCAAGCCATCGCGGCCTGGTAGCGCTGAGCGACTTCCGGCCAGTTGATGACGTTGTAGAAGGCGTTGATGTATTCCGGGCGGCGGTTCTGGTAGCGCAGGTAGTAGGCGTGCTCCCACACATCCAGACCGAGGATCGGCGTATTGCCGTTCATCAGCGGGCTGTCCTGGTTACCGCTGCTTTCCACCACCAGTTTCTTCTCCGGTGTCACGCTGAGCCAGGCCCAGCCACTGCCGAAACGGGTGAGTGCGGCCTTGGTGAAGGCTTCCTTGAAGCTCTCGAAACCACCCAGTTGCTGCTCGATGGCTTGCCCCAGGGCGCCTTGGGGATGACCGCCACCGGTGGGTGTCATCACCGCCCAGAACAGCGAATGGTTGGCATGCCCGCCACCCTGGTTGATCACCGCAGCACGCAGTTTTTCCGGCAGTTGCTGAACGCTGGCTACCAGCTTTTCCACCTCCCACCCTGCCCATTCGGTCCCCTCGACGGCGGCGTTGAGGTTGTTGATGTAGGTCTGGTGATGCTTGGTGTAGTGGATTTCCATGGTTTGCGCATCGATGTGCGGTTCCAGGGCGTCGTAGGCGTAAGGCAGTGCAGGCAAGGTAAAGGACATATCAATGGGCTCCGTAAGAGGGGCTGTCTGGTTGCGGGCTGTCGGCTGACAGGCCCGCGACGTTGCTGTCCAGCAAACGATGAGTGCGCGGGTATTCGCCGTGATCACCGATGAAATTCAGCAGTTCGACGTAGGTCTTGCTGCTTTGGCGCAAGGCCGCTTCCCGCAGGGCTGTGGGCAAGCGGCTGTCCTGCATGGTCTGCAACAACCGCTGATGGATGGCGCAGAGGTATTCCGCGCTCTCCTCCGGCTGATTGAGGCGCAGGTGCAGGTCTGCCAGGTTGTGATGGGAAATCACACAGGCCGCCACCGCTTCGTCGGCATCCGACCAGCGCTCGAACAGCACCTGGGCCAGGGCCAGCGCCTGCAGGTAGAACTCGCGAGCATCCACCAGTTCGCCCTGCATAAAGAGGCGATTGGCCCTTTCGATCGTGCGTTTCCAGTGCTCCATGGTGAGCCTCCAAAGCGGTGTCGGTGGGTTACACGCCGCCGGCAGTGAGCTTTTCCGGGTCCAGCAGGACCTCCAGCTGGCTGCGTGGCAGATCGGTATGTTCAAGGGCCACGTCGATCACCGGGCGCCCCTGCTTGTAGGCGGTCTTGGCGATCTGCGCAGCCTTCTGATAGCCGATGATCGGGTTCAGCGCCGTGACCAGGATCGGGTTGCGCGACAGCGCTTCCTTGAGCTTGGGCTCGTTGACCTTGAAGCTGGCGATGGCCTTGTCTGCCAGCAGGCGGCTGGAGTTGGCCAGCAACTCGATGCTGCTCAGCAGGTTCTGGGCAATGATCGGCAACATCACGTTGAGTTCGAAGTTGCCGGATTGGCCGGCCACGGTAATGGTGCTGTCGTTGCCGATGACCTGGGCGGCGACCATCGCGGTGGCTTCAGGAATCACCGGGTTGACCTTGCCGGGCATGATCGACGAACCGGGCTGCAAACCTTCCAGCTCGATCTCGCCGAGCCCGGCCAGCGGGCCGGAGTTCATCCAGCGCAGGTCGTTGGCGATCTTCATCAACGACACCGCGGTAGCCTTGAGCTGGCCGGATACCGTCACCGCAGTGTCCTGGGAGCCGATCAGGGCGAAGAGGTTCTTGCCCGGGGTGAATTGCACCTGGGTCAGCTTGCTCAACTGCTGGCTGAAACGCGCAGCGAACTCGGGATGCGCATTGATTCCGGTACCCACAGCGGTACCGCCCTGAGCCAGGGATTGCAGGCTCGGCAGCAGATCCTGCAGGTGGCTGATATTGGCCTTGAGTTGCTGCGCCCAGCCCTCCAGCACCTGGCTCATGCGCACCGGCATCGCGTCCATCAGGTGAGTGCGGCCGGTCTTGATGAAGGGGTGCACCTGTACCGCCTTGCGCTCGATGACCTCCACCAGATGCACCAGGGCCGGCAGCAGTTGCTCATGCAGGGTCAGCGCGGCGCTGACATGAATGGTGGTAGGGATGATGTCGTTGCTGCTCTGGCCGCAGTTGACATGGTCATTGGGGTTGACCGGTTCACCCAGCAGGCGGCTGGCCAGGGTTGCCAGTACTTCATTGGCGTTCATGTTGGAACTGGTGCCAGAGCCGGTCTGGAAAATGTCCACCGGGAAGTGCTGCATGAAATCACCTTCCAGCAGACCCTGGGCGGCATCGACGATGGCCTTGCCCTGGGCTTCGCTGATCTGCCCCAGTTCGACGTTGGCCTTGGCCGCAGCCGCCTTGGCCAGGATCAGCGCACGGATGAAGGCTGCCGGCATGCGTTGCCCGCTGATGGGGAAGTTGTCCACCGCACGCTGGGTCTGTGCGCCGTACAGGGCCAGTTCCGGTACCTGCAGTTCGCCCATGCTGTCGCGTTCGATACGGGTATTACTCATCGGGAAATCCTTGCACCAGTTCTATCAGGGGAATGGAAGGCAGCAGCGAGCAGGTCGCCAACTGCCAGGCGTGGCTCTGCCAGCGCTTGAGCCGGCAATTGCACAAAGACAACCGCTCCATGTCGCGCAACGGCCGCCAGGCCTGGTCCAGGCACTGGCTGCGCCAATGCCAGGGCAGCGCTGTATCGGTTGCGGTATCGATCAATAAACGGAAGGAAGTTTCAGCGACGGTCCAGGCCGACATCGCGGTACAGCAGGCCAGGTAGCGGCCTTCGGCGAGGTAATGCTCGATCAGACGGGGTTCGTCCGGTTCCAGTGCGCAACGGATCTGGCGGCTCATCCAGCGCCAGCTTTCGAGGTAAGGCTGCTCGTGCAAGGCAGAACTCATGACCTGGGCTCATCGAATAATGATTTTCATTATTAAATGATATTGAGAATCAAATCAATCTGGCTTGTATGATTTTTGTCCAACTCTTATAGGGCCCGCCTTGCCGGCGAATGAGCCCTTGAGCCTGGTGCCGGATGTCAGGACGCTTTCGCTGGCAAGCCAGCTCCTACAAAAATGGCGGCCATAAAAAACGCGCCACCTCGGGGAGGTGGCGCGTTGGGGGTGAAGCTGGGCGCGGTCAGCTGCCGGCGACGGTCATGCGTTCGATCAGCACCGAGCCGGTGCGGATGTTGCTACGCAGCTCCAGGTCGTTACCCACTGCGAGGATCTGCTTGAACATGTCCCGCAGGTTGCCGGCAATGGTCACTTCCTGCACCGCGAACTGAATCTCGCCGTTCTCGACCCAGAAACCCGCCGCACCGCGGGAGTAGTCCCCGGTGACCATGTTCAGGCCATGGCCCATCAGCTCGGTCACCAGCAGGCCACGGCCCATGCGCCGCAGCAGCGCGGCCTGGTCTTCGTCGCCATGGGTGACGAACAGGTTGTGCACGCCACCGGCGTTGGCAGTGCTCGGCATGCCCAGCTTGCGTCCGGAATAGGTGCCCAGTACATAGGACACCAGCTCACCGTCCTGGATGAACGGCTTGGCGTAGGTGGCCAGGCCATCGCCGTCGAAAGCCGAACTGCCCATGGCGCGCATCAGGTGCGGGCGCTCATCGATGGTCATCCACTGCGGAAACAGTTGCTGACCCAGGGCGCCTTCGAGGAAGGACGACTTGCGGTACAGGTTGCCACCGGAAATCGCCCCGAGAAAACTGCCGAACAGGCCACCGGCCAGTTCTGCGGAAAACAGCACCGGCACCTCACAGGTCGGCACTGGACGGGCACCTAGCCGGCTGGCCGCGCGCTGGGCGGCACGCTGGCCAATGCTCACCGGGTCGGCCAACAACTGGCCCTGGCGATTGACGTCGTACCAGTAGTCGCGCTGCATCTGGCCATCCGCCTCGGCAATCATCACGCAGCTCAGGCTGTGGCGGGTGGACGCATAACCACCAATGAAGCCGTGGCTGTTGCCATACACCCGACAGCCCTGGTGGGTGCTGAGGGTGGTGCCGTCGGCATTCTTGATCCGGCTGTCGGCAGCAAAGGCCGCAGCCTCACAGGTCAGAGCCTGCTCGATGGCTTGTTCGGGAGTGATGTCCCAGGCGTGGAACAGGTCGAAGTCCTGCAGGTCCTTGGCCATCAAGGCCGCGTCGGCAAGGCCCGAGGCTTCGTCTTCGGAGGTGTGCTTGGCAATCGCCAGGGCCGCCGCCACGGTTTCGCGAATGGCCTCGGGGCCGCTGGCAGACGTACTGGCCGAACCCTTGCGCTGGCCCAGGTAGAGGGTGATGCCAAAGCCCTGGTCGCGGTTGAACTCGACGGTTTCCACTTCCCGCTGGCGCACCGAAGTCGACAGCCCCTGCTCCAGGGACACCGCCACTTCACAGGCGCTGGCCCCCTGGCGCTTGGCCTCGGCGATGATCTGCTCGACTTGCTCCTGCAGGGCCGGCAAAGCCTGTGGGCCGACGCTTTGTGCTGCACTCATGCTGTTCTCCACTCAAATTCTGCTTTCGATTAAGGCCGGCGAGCGACCGGGCCGGACAAGCGGCCCTCGACTGGTTATCATGGCGGCGTTTCTTTGCGGACTGCCACCATGGTTGATTCTTACGACGACTCCCTCGATGGGGAGAAAAGCAAATCCCAGGTCAAACGCGAGCTGCATGCTCTGGTTGATCTCGGCGAGCGCCTTACCACTCTCAAGCCCGACTTGCTGAACAAACTGCCCCTGACCGACGCCTTGCGCCGGGCCCTGGCGGATGCCCCCAAGCACGTCGCCCATATCGCCCGAAAGCGCCACCTGCAGTTCATCGGCAAGCTGATGCGGGACCAGGACACCGACGCGATTCTGCAACTGCTTGACCAACTCGATGCCTCCACCCGGCAGTACAATGAACGCTTCCATAACCTGGAGCGTTGGCGCGACCGCCTGATCGGCGGCGGCGATGACGTGCTGGAAAAGTTCGTCGGCGAATACCCGGACGCCGATCGCCAGCAACTGCGCTCCCTGATCCGTCAGGCCCAGCATGAGCTGGCGCATAACAAGGCACCGGCCTCAAGCCGTAAAATCTTCAAGTACATCCGCGAGCTGGACGAGACTCAACGCGGCCTGCGCTGAGCCTTGCCACGGGTGAGCTGCCCTGCAGCTCACCCGACGCCCTCCCTCCTTATGCCCCAGTGCCACCCACGGTGATCGCATCGATCTTCAGGGTCGGCTGGCCGACGCCCACTGGCACCGATTGCCCATCCTTGCCGCAGGTGCCGACGCCACTGTCCAGGGACAGGTCATTACCCACCATCGATACCCGGCTCATGGCTTCCGGACCGTTGCCGATCAAGGTCGCGCCCTTGACCGGGGCGGTGATCTTGCCGTCCTCGATCAGGTAGGCCTCACTGGTGGAGAACACGAACTTGCCGCTGGTGATATCCACCTGGCCGCCACCGAGGTTGGCGCAATAGATGCCCTTCTTCACCGAAGCGATGATTTCCGCCGGATCGCTTTCGCCACCCAGCATGTAGGTGTTGGTCATGCGCGGCATCGGCAGGTGCGCATAAGACTCGCGGCGACCGTTGCCGGTGCGGGCCACGCCCATCAGCCGGGCATTGAGCTTGTCCTGCATGTAGCCCTTGAGCACGCCGTTCTCGATCAGCGTGGTGCATTCGGTGGGGGTGCCTTCGTCGTCCACGCTCAGGGAACCACGGCGCCCGGCCAGGGTGCCGTCGTCGACGATGGTGCAGAGCTTGGAAGCCACCATTTCGCCCATGCGCCCGCTATAGGCCGAACTGCCCTTGCGGTTGAAGTCGCCCTCCAGGCCGTGGCCCACGGCTTCGTGCAGCAGCACTCCGGACCAGCCGGAGCCCAGCACCACCGGCAGGGTTCCGGCCGGCGCCGGAATGGCTTCCAGATTGACCAGCGCCTGGCGCAGGGCTTCACGGGCATAGCCCATGGCCCGATCTTCGCTGAGGAAATAGCGGTAGTCGGTACGCCCGCCGCCGCCATGGCCACCGCGCTCGCGGCGACCGTTCTGCTCGACGATGACGCTGACGTTGAAACGCACCAGCGGCCGCACGTCCGCCGCCAGGCCGCCATCGGTAGAGGCCACCAGGATCCGCTCCCAGACCCCGGCCATGCTCACGCTGACCTGCTGGATGCGCGGATCCAGGGCGCGGGTTGCGGCGTCAACGCGCTTGAGCAGCTCGACCTTCTCGGCCCGGCTGATGACTTCCAGGGGGTTGTCCGGCGCATACAGCTGCGCCACGTCCTGGGTCGAGAACGCCTGCACGGTACCGTTTTGCCCGGCCCGGGAAATCGAGCGCGCCGCCCGGGCGGCGAGGCCCAGGGCCTCCAGGGTGATGGCATTGCTGTAGGCGAAGCCGGTCTTCTCACCGGATTGCGCACGCACCCCAACCCCCTGGTCGAGGTTGAAACTGCCTTCCTTGACGATTCCGTCTTCCAGGGACCAGGACTCGGAAATCTGCCCCTGGAAATACAGATCGGCGGCATCGATGCCCGGGCCGGCCAGATCCCCCAGCACGCCTTGCAAGCTTTCGATGGTCACGCCGCCCGGGGCTAGTAGATGTTCACTGACAGAGGACAACAACCCGCTCATATGTTTTGGCCTTAAATTCGTCGTACTTATGCAAGCCGTTGCACGCCTTGCGAGAAAATGCGCCGGTGACTGAACACCGGCATCCGCGCCCGGATGGACGCCTGTTCGCTGCTGTCGCGCTCGGCCAGCAGCACGCCTTGACCTTGATCCTGTTGCGCCACTATCCGCCCCCAGGGGTCGACGATCGCCGCATGGCCGTAGGTTTCCCGCGGGCCGGGATGCACGCCGCCCTGGGCCGCCGCCAGCACGTAGCACTGGGTCTCGATGGCACGGGCGCGAATCAGCACCTCCCAATGGGCCGCACCGGTGACCGCGGTAAACGCCGAAGGCGCGGTGATCAACTCGGCGCCAGCGGCGCGCAACTCGCTGTACAGCTCGGGAAAGCGCAGGTCATAACAGACTGTAAGGCCGACCCTTCCCACCGGCGTATCCGCCACCACCACCCGGTTTCCATGAGCATAGTCATCGGATTCACGGTAGCGCCCGCGATTGTCCGCCACATCGACATCGAACAGGTGCAGCTTGTCGTAGCGCGCCACGAACTGCCCCTGGTCATCCACCAGCAACGAACAGGCATTGGACTTGGCCTCGGGCTGATCGACGGGGGGCAACGGCAAGGTGCCGGCCACTATCCATAACCTGAGGTCGCGGGCGGCCTGTTTCAACCATGGCAGGATCGGACCTTCGCCCAGCGCTTCGGCGCGACCGATGGCCGCCATGTCGCGGCGCCCCATGGCGGCGAAGTTTTCCGGCAGGACGGCCAGCTTTGCACCGCCGGCAGCAGCCTGTTCGAGCAGGCTCCGAGCCTGCTGCAGATTGGCCAGGACATCGCTCTGGCTGACCATTTGAATCACCGCAAGAGACATGGCGAACTCCTTGTAGGGTAGGCGGCCATGCTACTCCATAGGCGCGAATCGAGGATTCTCAAAACGGTTTGTCGAAGGTGATTTTCGGCTCTTTCCATGGGCCTTTGACGTTGTATTTGACGCTGGCGAAGCGCGCCACGCGGTCACCGATCAGCTTGTCGATCAGGAACAACGCCCCGCCCACCGCCGGCGCACCGACAATCAGCGCGGCAATCGGCAGGTTGTTGGTCACCGGCAGGGTCACCAGCAGCTTGGCGTCCACTTGGTCGGCCACCATGTCCAGGGTGCCATTGAGCTCCAGGTTGCTCGACGGCCCGGTCAGGGTGATCGGCTCGCGAGTGACGTAAACGCCATTGCTCGCCGCCAGCACGCCCCGGACCCGGTCATAGCTCAGGCCCTTGCCGAACAGGTCGGAGAAGTCCAGGCGCAGGCGGCGACCGATGGAGTTGAAGTTGAGCAGGCCGAACACCCGCAAGGCCTGGGCCCCGCCCTCGACTTCGACGAACTGGCCCTTGCGCAGGGTAGCGTCCAGGCTGCCGGAGAAGCGCTTCAAGCCCACCCAGGCCGGCGAGCCCGGCCAGCGGCCATCGACGTCCAGGTGAAATTCTTCACTGGTCACGGTCGGGGCGAAGCCCCAGCCCTTGAGCACGTCCGCCAGGTTCTTGCCGCCAATGCGGCCCCGGTACCAACTGTTGCTGGCACCGGCCAGGCCTTCCCAGCCGCCCTCGCCCTGCAACTGCATGCCCTTGAGGCCCAGGTCCAGGCCATTGAAGACCATGCCCCTGGACGTCGGCCGCACCTTGAGCGCCCAGCGGCCGATCAGGTCCTGGCCCTGGAACAGCTGGGCAATGGAAATATCCAGGGGCGGAACGCTCTTCGGATCCACCGAGGCCAGGGGGTCGGGCGCATTTTCATCGGCCTGCGCTGCCGGATCGGCAGCCGGCAGGCGCACGTACGCCATGTCGATGGCCATCGGCGCCGCCTTGGCATCGGGAATCCCGACCTTGCCTTTGGCCTGCTGGCTGTCGATCTGCAACTCCCAGGCAGCGGGCTTGCGCGCCAGCAACAGGTTGACCTGGTCCAGGGTGGTGCCGAAGGCACTGAGCTTGCCAACCTTGAAGTCCGCACTGCTGAGCAACTGTTTGGCGCTGCCTCCCGGGTCCTGCCCGGCGTAGCGATCCACCAGGGCTTTCCAGGGTTCCACATCCAGCTCGGAGAGAATCCCTCGTATCCGCAGCCCTTTACCCGGCGGCAGCAAGGCCGCGCCATCGCCGAGGAACAGCTCGCCCCGACCCTCGGCGAGCTTGCCGCTGGGCGCCGCAAAGGTGAAGTCGGCCAGTTCGCCGTAGTTGAACCAGTAGCGCCGCTCGGCCCCTTGCAGAGTCATGCGAAATACACTGTTGCGCCCGGTGCTGGCCGCCATGCCGAACGGCGCCGGCAGGTCCACCGCTACGCCCTTGAGACTGGAACTGACCATCAACTGGCTGTCGGCTCCGTCCAGGTTCAGTTGCAACTGGTAGGGCACCTCGCCGGACACCGGCAACGGCTGGCCGATTTGCAACCAGTCGGTAAGTTTCTTGACCGCAACCTGGCCCTTGGCAACCACTCGAGTGTTGGGTTTGCCCGGCTTGCCATCGGCGAAGATCTGCGCCGTGACCGGCCGCTCGAACGCCTGGGCACTGATGCCCTCGCCACTCAGGCCCTTGGCACTATCGAAGCGGAAATCACCCTTGAGCTGGGTCAGTTCCAGCTCAGGCTCACTGAGCTTGAGGCGCGCCTTGTCGGTCTTGAACGCCACCACGATCTTCGGCTCCTGGCCCTTGACCAGGGGAATATCCAGATCCAGCTTGCCTTGCAGATCGCCCTCGCCATGCCAGCCGGCAAAGGTCGAGCCGGTGCCGATCGGCGCTTCCTGGAGAATTTTCACGCCATCGCCCAGGCCACCGGCAAAGGCGCCATCGATGTACATGTGGCTGTCCTGCCCGTTGGCAGCATGGGGAATGTTGACGAAGACATCCCGCACCTTGGTGTCCAGCAACTGGCCTTTGCTGGCGACGATGCGCACGCCGCTGTCTTCGATGAACACATCGCCGCTGACCTTGGTCAGGTGCGGCCAGCCCGGCTGGAACGCCAGCTCGGTGTCATGCACCTTGAAGAACAGGCTGATGCTGCGGGCGGCCTCGACGGCGTCATGGTTGAGCGAACCCTGGTACTGGAAGAAGCCCTGGTCCACCGCGCCCTTGAGGATCGCCGTGCGCAGCCATTCATCCACACCGGCGTTGAGCACCTGGGGCAGGTACTTGGCGGTGTAGCGCCCATCGCCGTCCACCAGGCCGACTCGCAGGTCCATGTAGTCTTCCTGGCTGTGGTCGAAATGCAGGCGGATCAGGAAGTCGCCGGCGATCTTGCCCTCTTCGCCCAGCACCTTCAGGTAGGGGGCAATCAGGGTGAAGCCTTCCTTGTCGAGCTTCCAGGTCAGGGTGGCGTTGGCCTGGATGTACTGCCAGGGCTTGGCGAAAATCGGGTACAGGTGCAGGGAGAAATCCTTGCTGTCCATGCGCAGCTCGCCCTTGCCCAAGTCGCCGCTGATGCTGCCGCTGACATTTCGTGCTGCCGGAGCACCGTGATAGGCATCGAAGCCAACCCGGTCGAGGTTGGCAGCGAAGCTCAGGCGCTGGTCGCCACTGTTCTGGGGACGATAGTCGAGCAGCACGTTGCGCAGGCCGCCAGTGACTTTCAGTCGGTCGATGGCCGTGGCCAGGCCTTCCGGCAAGGGGGCCAGGGCATCGAGGATCGGGGTGATCGGCTTCAGGTCCAGGCGGTCGGCCTGCACATGCCAGAGTTCTTCCTGCTGCTCGGTCGCGTTGCGCTGCTGCACCTGCACACGGGATTCCCAGCGGGTCTCGCCGAGGTTCAGCGCCAGGGAGTCAAGCTGCACCTGCAGGCCCTGCTCGTCACGCTGGAAGTAGGCATTCAACGCCAGGTTGCTCAGGGACACCGGCGTGCGCTCGGCATAGGCCCCGGTGAATTGCGGGGCATTCAAGCGCAGCGTGGCGTTTTGCACCCCACCCTTGGCCCACTTCAGCCACAGCTCGCCACCCGCTTTGAGCTCGGAGAGCTTCCACTCCCGGGTCAGCCGGGCCGGCACCCAACGCGACCAGTCGCTTTGCGGCAGGCTCAGGTACAAGTCGGCCTGGGCATCGCGCCAGGCCTCGGCCCGCATCCTGGTCCGCAGGTTCATTGCCAGGGGCTGGCCGTCCGGCAGCGTCAGGCGCAGGTCCAGGCGCTGGCGGCTGGTACCGCTACGCAGATTGAGCCCGACGTAGGTCAGGGCCACGGGCTGGTGGTCCAGAGGCTGCAAGGTGACCTGGCTGTCCAGCAGCGACAGCTCGGCAACCTGTTGCAGGCGGCCCAGCAACTGCTGGGGGTCCATCGGCTGGTCCTGTTGCACCGGCAGGCCTTCAAGCTGCCACTGGCCGTCCGTGCCCTCTTTCAGGCTCAGGCTCAGGCCGCTGAGCTCCAGGCGGCCGATCCGCAGGTCACGGGCCAGCAGGCTGCCGAGCATATCCGGCGCCACGCTCACCTGATCCAGGCGCAGCGCATTGGCGCCCTCGCCCACCTGCACGTCGTGGGCCAGCAGGATCGGCGACAAGCCGCTCCAGCGCCCCTCCAGGCTACCGATATGCACCGGCAAGCCCACGGCCTGCTGCACCTTGGCCTCGACCTCGGGCTGGTATTCGGCCACCAGCGGGGTCAGTTCCCGGCCCAGACTGACATACAAGGCAGTCGCCACCAGCGCCAGCGCACAGAAGCCAAGCCCCCAGCGAATCAGCGTGGTGAACAGGCGCATCAGCCGCTCCATTTCAGTTGGCTCCCAGGGTAAAAGTCATGCAAAAAGCTGAAGCCAGCCATTTCCACGGATGTAGAACACGCGGAATCAGAGCAGCACCACGTCGTATTGTTCCTGGGAATACATGGTTTCGACCTGGAACCTGATGGTCCGGCCGATAAAACCCTCCAGCTCCGCCACGTTGCCCGACTCTTCGTCCAGCAGCCGGTCGACCACCTTCTGATTGGCCAGCACCCGATACCCTTCTGCCTGATAAGCCCGGGCCTCGCGGAGGATTTCTCGGAATATTTCGTAACAGACGGTTTCCGGGGTTTTCAACTTGCCCCGCCCCTGGCAACTGCTGCAAGGCTCGCACAGCACCTGCTCCAGGCTCTCGCGGGTACGCTTGCGAGTCATCTGCACCAGGCCCAGCTCGGTGATGCCGATGATGTTGGTCTTGGCGTGGTCACGCTCCAGCTGCTTTTCCAGGGTGCGCAATACCTGGCGCTGATGCTCCTCGTCTTCCATGTCGATGAAGTCGATGATGATGATCCCGCCCAGGTTGCGCAGGCGCAGTTGCCGGGCAATGGCGGTGGCCGCCTCGAGGTTGGTCTTGAAGATGGTTTCCTCAAGGTTGCGATGACCGACGAAGGCCCCGGTGTTGACGTCGATGGTGGTCATGGCTTCCGCCGGGTCTACCACCAGGTAGCCTCCGGACTTGAGCGGCACCTTGCGCTCCAGGGCTTTCTGGATTTCGTCCTCGACGCCGTACAGGTCGAAGATCGGCCGCTCGCCGGGGTAGTGCTCCAGGCGGTCGGCGATTTCCGGCATCAGTTCGGCCACGAACACCGTGGTCTTCTGGAAGGTTTCCCGGGAGTCGATGCGGATCTTCTCGATCTTCGGGCTCACCAGGTCGCGCAGGGTGCGCAGCGCCAGGCCCAGGTCCTCGTAGATCACATTGGGCGCGCCGATGGTCTTGATCTGCGCGCCGATCTGGTCCCAGAGCCGGCGCAGGTAACGGATGTCCATCATGATCTCATCGGCCCCGGCGCCTTCGGCGGCGGTGCGCAGGATAAAACCACCGGCCTCCTTGATGCCTTCCTGGGCCACGCAATCACTGACGACCTGCTTCAGGCGCTCACGCTCGGCTTCGTCCTCGATCTTCAGCGAGATACCGACATGGGCGGTACGCGGCATATACACCAGATAGCGGGAAGGGATCGACAACTGAGTGGTCAGGCGCGCGCCCTTGGAACCGATGGGGTCCTTGGTGACTTGCACCACCAGGCTCTGCCCTTCGTGCACCAGAGCGCTGATGCTCTCTACCGCCGTGCCTTCGCGGGTGGAAATTTCCGAGGCGTGGATAAACGCCGCCCGGTCCAGGCCGATGTCGACGAAGGCCGCCTGCATGCCCGGCAAGACCCGCACCACCTTGCCCTTGTAGATGTTGCCGACGATCCCCCGGCGCTGGGTGCGCTCGACGTGAACCTCTTGCAGCACTCCGTTTTCGACCACCGCCACGCGTGATTCCATCGGCGTGATGTTGATCAGAATCTCTTCACTCATGGCAGTGTCTCGTTCAGGCGTGTTCATAGAGGGCCGCAGCAATCGGGTACGGCGCTTTAGCGCACTGGAAGGTTTTGCCAACAGGGTATGCCGAAATGCCCGAGCAGTTCTGCGGTTTCGCACACCGGCAAGCCGACCACCGCGGAATAACTGCCATTGAGGCCGGCGACGAACACCGCTGCCAGTCCCTGGATAGCATAGCCACCGGCTTTGTCGCAGGGCTCGCCGCTGGCCCAGTAGAGCGCGGCCTCTGCAGGCGAGATCGGGCGAAAACGTACCAGGCTGCGCACCACTCGCGACTCGCAGCGTTCACCGTCAAGCAGGGCAATGGCGGTGAACACTTCATGCTCACGCCCCGAAAGCGCCATGAGCATCTGCAACGCATCAGCCTGATCCAGCGGTTTGCCGAGAATCCGCCCATCGAGCACCACCGCGGTGTCGGCCCCCAGCACACAGGCCGGGGCCTGGGATTCACTGCTGGTGATCAGCCCGCGCCCCGCCGCAGCCTTGCCTCGGGCCAGGCGCTCGACGTAGGCGGCAGGTGACTCATCGGCTAGCGGGGTTTCATCGATGTCCGCACTGATGGCGGTGAACGGCACGCCGATCTGCGTCAGCAACTCACGCCGACGAGGCGAACCGGAAGCGAGGTAAAGCGGATTCATCAAGACATCTCCCTGTCGAGGTGCGGGCCAATGCCTGACCGAATTAATTGATTTTGAAACGTCGACGCAAGCCGCGCAGGCCGAAGCTGACCCAGGGCCACAACAAGGCACTGACCAGGGCCGGCAGCACCAGGGCCAGGGTCGGCTGGCGGTTGCCGGTCAGGGCGCTGAGCCAGAGTTGCACCAACTGCGCCAGGCCGAAGATCACCAGGATCACCAGGCTCTGCTGCCACATCGGGAACATCCGCAGGCGCTGTTGCAGAGACAGTACAAGGAAGGTGATCAGCGTCAGGATCAGGGCATTCTGCCCCAGCAGCGTGCCATAGAGCACATCCTCTGCCAGCCCCAGGCACCAGGCAGTGACCATGCCGACCTTGTGCGGCAGGGCCAGCGCCCAGAACGCCAGCAACAGCGCCAGCCACAGCGGACGCAGGATCTCCATGAACTGCGGCAAGGGCGAGACGCTGAGCAGCAGCCCGATAAGGAAGGTCAACCAGACGATCCAGCCATTTCGCGAATAGGTGCTACCCGCCATTATTCTCTTCCTCCGGTGGTGGCCGGTGCTGCTGCCGGTGGTTTGGCAGCGGCCGGTTTCACCACAGGTTTATGGACCGGCTTGGCCGGAGCGTGAGCCGCGGGTTTGGCCGGGGTCGCCGGCGCAGCAGGAGTCGCAGTGGCGGGCGCAGCCCCGGCGTTTGCCGCCGCGGCCGGCTTGGGCACGGTGGCCGGGACCACTGGCGCGGCGCTGGCGCCCTGCTGGTCCTGGGCTTCCTGGGCCTGGGCGGCGTCGTTGGCACGCTCTTCGGCGGTACGCGGATCGCTGAATACCAGCAGCAGGTAGCGGCTGCGATTCAGCGCAGCGGTGGGTACCGCCCGCACAATGGCGAACGGCTGGCCGGAGTCGTGGATCACTTCCTTGACCGTGGCCACCGGGTAGCCGGCGGGGAAACGCTGGCCCAGACCGGAGCTGACCAACAGATCGCCTTCCTTTATATCCGCGGTGTCGGCCACATGGCGCAACTCCAGGCGCTCCGGATTGCCGGTGCCGCTGGCGATGGCGCGCAGGCCGTTGCGGTTGACCTGCACCGGAATGCTGTGGGTGGTGTCAGTGAGCAGCAGTACGCGGGAGGTGTAGGGCATCAACTCCACCACCTGGCCCATCAGGCCACGGGCATCGAGCACCGGCTGGCCGAGGAACACGCCATCGCGCTCACCTTTGTTGATGATGATGCGGTGGGTAAAGGGGTTCGGGTCCATGCCGATCAACTCGGCCACTTCAACCTTCTCGTTGACCAGCGCCGAGGAATTGAGCAACTCGCGCAGGCGCACGTTCTGCTCGGTGAGGGCCGCGAGCTTTTGCATGCGCCCCTGCAGCAGCAGGTTTTCGGTCTTGAGTTTTTCGTTTTCAGCGACCAGCTCGGTACGGCTGCCGAACTGACTGGCCACGCCTTGCCATAGCCGCTGCGGCAGGTCGGTGATCCAGTAGGACTGCATCAACACCAGCGACATTTGGCTACGCACTGGCTTGAGCAGTGTGAAGCGGGCATCGACCACCATCAGTGCGACCGAGAGAACGACCAGCACCAGGAGGCGCACGCCTAATGAGGGGCCTTTGGCGAAAAGCGGTTTAATAAGCCGCTCCTCCCAGGCAAATGTTGTGTTTATTCATACGGCATCAAACCGGCCTGGATGCAGATTGACAGAAGATAAACGCCACAGGCAGCACTGCAAAGTGCTGCCTGTGAGCGCAACAGCATAGATGCAACCGGCGAAGTTATTCGCTGGAGAGCAGGTCCATGGTGTGTTTGTCCATCATTTCCAATGCACGGCCACCGCCGCGAGCGACACAGGTCAGCGGGTCTTCGGCAACGATCACCGGCAGGCCGGTTTCCTGGGCCAGCAGCTTGTCCAGATCACGCAGCAGCGCGCCACCACCGGTCAGCACCAGGCCGCGCTCGGCGATGTCCGAGGCCAGTTCCGGAGGCGATTGCTCCAGGGCGCTTTTCACCGCCTGAACGATGGTTGCCAGAGACTCTTGCAGAGCCTCCAGCACTTCATTGGAGTTCAAGGTGAAGGCACGTGGCACGCCTTCGGCCAGGTTACGGCCGCGGACGTCGACTTCACGCACTTCGCCGCCCGGGTAGGCGGTGCCGATTTCCTGCTTGATGCGCTCGGCGGTGGATTCACCGATCAGGCTGCCGTAGTTGCGACGCACGTAGGTGATGATCGCTTCGTCGAAACGGTCGCCGCCAACCCGTACGGATTCGGCATAGACCACACCGTTCAGGGAGATCAGGGCGATTTCAGTGGTACCACCACCGATGTCCACGACCATCGAACCGCGGGCCTCTTCAACCGGCAGGCCGGCACCGATCGCAGCGGCCATCGGCTCTTCGATCAGGAACACTTCACGGGCACCGGCGCCAAGGGCCGATTCACGGATGGCGCGACGCTCAACCTGGGTGGACTTGCATGGAACGCAGATCAGCACACGTGGGCTGGGCTGCAGAAAGCTGTTTTCGTGAACCTTGTTGATGAAGTACTGCAGCATCTTTTCGCAAACGCTGAAGTCGGCGATCACGCCGTCTTTCATCGGACGAATGGCTGCGATGTTGCCCGGGGTACGACCGAGCATGCGCTTGGCCTCAGTACCAACCGCGACAACACTTTTCTGATTACCGTGGGTCCGAATGGCCACAACCGATGGTTCATTCAGGACAATACCGCGCTCGCGCACGTAAATAAGGGTGTTGGCAGTGCCCAGGTCAATGGAAAGATCGCTGGAAAACATGCCACGCAGTTTCTTGAACATGGGAAAGGGACCCTAGGCAACGCGTGGGTAAAAAAGTGCGGCAAACTCTAACAACGACAGGGATTTTGGGCAAGGCGCCAATATGTTAAATTGGCCGCTTTTCTGTGCACCAACCCCCACAATCGCGGCCATAAGACCGTAGAAATGCGGTAGTGTTCCGACAATCTAACACGCGGACGAAATCCGTTTTTGTTTTCCACTGGAGAATCCCATGGCGCTTGAACGCTCCGACGTGGAAAAAATCGCTCATTTGGCCAGCATCAAGCTCAATGAAGGCGATCTTCCACACATCACCTCCGCCCTGAACAGCATTCTCGGGCTGGTGGATGAAATGCAGGCAGTCGATACCGACGGTATCGAGCCCCTGGCCCACCCCCTGGAAGCCAGCCAGCGCCTGCGCGCAGACGTTGTGACCGAGTCCAATCATCGCGAGGCCTATCAGTCCATCGCACCAGCGGTCGAAAGCGGCCTGTACCTGGTTCCGAAAGTCATCGACTAAAGGGAAAGAGCCTGCAATGCATCACATGACTCTGGCCGAGATCGCCCGCGGCCTCGCCGACAAGAAATTCTCTTCTGTAGAACTGACCCAGACCCTGCTGGCGCGCATCGCCCAGCTGGATCCGCAGATCAACAGCTTCATCAGCCTCACCCAGGACCTGGCACTGTCCCAGGCCAAGGCCGCCGACGAGCGTCGCGCCAATGGTGAGAGCGGTGCCCTGCTGGGCGCGCCGATCGCCCACAAGGATCTGTTCTGCACCCAGGGCATCCGCACCAGCTGCGGCTCGAAGATGCTCGACAACTTCAAGGCGCCCTACGACGCCACCGTGGTCGCCAAGCTGGCCGCTGCCGGGGCCGTGACCCTGGGCAAGACCAACATGGACGAATTCGCCATGGGCTCGGCCAACGAGTCGAGCTGGTACGGCGCGGTGAAAAACCCGTGGAACCTCGAACACGTACCCGGCGGTTCGTCCGGTGGTTCCGCCGCCGCGGTCGCTGCGCGCCTGCTGCCAGCCGCCACGGCTACCGACACCGGCGGCTCGATCCGCCAGCCCGCCGCCTTCACCAACCTCACCGGTCTGAAGCCGACCTATGGTCGCGTTTCCCGCTGGGGCATGATCGCCTACGCTTCCAGCCTCGATCAGGGCGGCCCACTGGCGCGCACCGCCGAAGACTGCGCGATCCTGCTGCAAGGCATGGCCGGCTTCGACCCGAACGACTCCACCAGCATCGATGAACCGGTGCCGGACTACAGCGCCGGCCTCAACGGCTCGCTGCAGGGCCTGCGCATCGGCGTGCCGAAGGAATACTTCAGCGCCGGCCTGGACCCGCGCATCGCCGAGCTGATCCACAACAGCATCAAGGAGCTGGAAAAGCTCGGTGCGGTGATCAAGGAAATCAGCCTGCCGAACATGCAGCACGCCATCCCCGCGTACTACGTGATCGCCCCGGCGGAAGCCTCTTCCAACCTGTCGCGGTTCGACGGCGTGCGCTTCGGCTACCGTTGCGAGAACCCGGAAAACCTGGAAGACCTGTACAAGCGCTCCCGCGGCGAAGGCTTCGGCAGCGAAGTGCAGCGCCGGATCATGGTCGGTGCCTACGCACTGTCCGCCGGCTACTACGATGCCTACTACCTCAAGGCGCAGAAAATCCGCCGCCTGGTGAAGAACGACTTCATGAGCGCGTTCAACGAAGTCGACATCATCCTCGGCCCGACCACGCCCAACCCGGCCTGGAAGCTCGGCGCCAAGAGCAGCGACCCGGTCGCTGCATACCTGGAAGACGTCTACACCATCACCGCCAACCTCGCGGGCCTGCCGGGCCTGTCGATGCCGGCCGGCTTCGTCGACGGCTTGCCGGTCGGCGTGCAACTGCTCGCTCCGTATTTCCAGGAAGGCCGCTTGCTCAACGTTGCGCACCAGTATCAGTTGAACACTGACTGGCACACCCGCACCCCAACCGGCTTCTGAGGAGACACACATGCAATGGGAAGTCGTGATCGGGCTGGAGATTCATACCCAGCTCACCACTCAATCGAAGATTTTCTCCGGTAGCTCCACCGCCTTCGGTGCCGAGCCCAACACCCAGGCCAGCCTGATCGACCTGGGCATGCCCGGCGTGCTGCCAGTGCTGAACCAGGAAGCGGTGCGCATGGCGGTGATGTTCGGTCTGGCAGTAGACGCCGAGATCGGCCAGCACAACGTGTTCGCCCGCAAGAACTACTTCTACCCGGACCTGCCCAAGGGCTACCAGATCAGCCAGATGGAGTTGCCGATCGTCGGCAAGGGCCACCTGGACATCCCTCTGGAAGACGGCACCATGAAACGCGTCGGCATCACCCGCGCGCACCTGGAAGAAGACGCCGGCAAGAGCCTGCACGAAGAATTCAACGGTGCCACCGGCATCGACCTGAACCGTGCTGGCACGCCCCTGCTGGAAATCGTTTCCGAGCCTGACATGCGCAGCGCCAAGGAAGCCGTGGCCTACGTCAAGTCGATCCACGCCCTGGTGCGCTACCTGGGGATCTGCGACGGCAACATGGCCGAAGGTTCCCTGCGTTGCGACTGCAACGTCTCGATCCGTCCCAAGGGCCAGGTCGAGTTCGGCACCCGCTGCGAGATCAAGAACGTCAACTCGTTCCGCTTCATCGAGAAGGCGATCAACAGCGAGATCCGTCGCCAGATCGAGCTGATCGAAGACGGCGGTAAAGTGATCCAGCAGACCCGCCTGTACGACCCGAACAAGGACGAGACCCGTCCGATGCGCAGCAAGGAAGAAGCCAACGACTACCGTTACTTCCCCGATCCGGACCTGCTGCCCGTGGTCATCGAGGATTCCTTCCTCGACCAGGTACGCGCCACCCTGCCGGAACTGCCACCACAGAAACGCGAACGCTTCCAGGAGCAGTTCGGCCTGTCGGTCTACGACGCCAGCGTACTGGCCACCAGCCGTGAGCAGGCGGACTACTTCGAGAAGGTCACCAGCATCGCCGGTGACGCCAAGCTCGCCGCCAACTGGGTCATGGTCGAGTTGGGCAGCCTGCTGAACAAGCAGGGCCTGGAAATCGACGAAGCCCCGGTCTCGGCCGAACAACTGGGCGGCATGCTGTTGCGGATCAAGGACAACACCATCTCCGGCAAGATCGCCAAGACCGTGTTCGAAGCCATGGCCAATGGCGAAGGCAATGCCGACGAGATCATCGACAAGCGTGGCCTCAAGCAAGTCACCGACAGCGGCGCGATCTCTGCGGTGCTCGATGAGATGCTCGCAGCCAACGCCGAACAGGTCGAACAGTACCGTGCCGCCGATGAGGCCAAGCGCGGCAAGATGTTCGGCTTCTTCGTCGGCCAGGCGATGAAAGCATCCAAAGGCAAGGCCAACCCGCAACAGGTCAACGAGCTGCTGAAGAGCAAGCTCGAGGGCTGATCGGGGTTTAACCGCAAGCGGCCCCGGCCGCTTGCGCGTGACGAGGGAGCGTGCTCCCGCTCGGTCCGACAGCGACTGCAAACCGGCCGGCGCCGCTCCAGCAAGGAACATCGCCGTCGGCTTGCGGTCTGCCAGACAGACCAGCGGGAGTACGCTCCCTCGCCACATCAACCATCGGAGCTCCCGAATGAAGCGTCTGGTTGCCACTAGCGCCCTGCTCGCTCTGCTCACTGGCTGCGCCACCAGCCACGTCATCGACCCCCGGGGTTATGACGCAACCGGCACCGCCTCCTATTACGGCGCTCGGCACCACGGCAATCGCACTGCCAGTGGCGAGCCCTTCGACCAGAACGGCCTGACCGCCGCCCACCGCGAACTGCCATTCGGCACCCGGGTACAGGTCACCAACCTGGGCAACGACAAGAGCGTCGTGGTACGTATCAACGACCGAGGCCCGCACACCCGAGGCCGCCTGATCGACCTGTCCCGCGCCGCCGCCCAACAACTGCACATGCTGCGCAGCGGAACTGCCAAAGTCCGCGTCCAAGCCCTCAGCGACTGACCCCGGGAGCCCACGCCATTACCGCTTTTGCCGAACTGCCCCTGCTCAGCCTGATCCAGCTCATCAGCGGCCTGGTGATGCTGATCGCCGGCGCCGAACTGCTGGTGCGCGCGGCCATCCGCCTGGCTGCACGCCTGCACATGCGTCCACTGATCATTGGCCTGAGCATCGTCGCCTTCAGCAGCAGCGCGCCACAAATGGCCATCAGCCTGCAGGCGACCCTGGCCGACAACACCGACATTGCCGTGGGCAGCGTGATCGGCAGCAGCATTTTCAACATCCTGGTGACCCTCGGCCTGTCCGCGCTGATCATCCCGCTGCGGGTCTCGCGGCAACTGGTGCGCCTGGACATCCCGCTGATGATCGGCGCCAGCCTGCTGGTGTTCGTGCTGGCCTACAACGAACAACTCAGCCCCAGCGACGGCCTGATTCTGCTGGCAGCCCTGGTGCTGTACCTGGGCCTGCTGTTGCGCCAGTCCCGCCATTCGCACCGCCCCCACTCACCCGCACCGGCCGGCCAGCGCAGTTGGGCACCGCGCATCAGCAGCCTGCTGATGGTCCTGCTCGGCCTCGGCCTGCTGGTCTTCGCCGGGCACTTGCTGCTGGGCGCCGCCGTCTCCGTGGCCGACGACCTGGGGCTTTCCGAGCGGGTCATGGGCCTGACCGTGATCGCCGTCAGCACCTCCCTGCCCCAACTCGCCACTTCGCTGCTGGCGGCCCTGCGCGGCCAGCGCGAGATTGCCGTGGGCAACATCATCGGCAGCAACCTGTTCAACCTGCTGGGAGTGCTGGGCTTCACCGCCCTGGTGGCACCGACGCCTCTTTCGGTCTCGCCCAATGCCCTGGACTTCGACCTGCCGGTCATGCTCGGCGTGGCCGTGCTGTGCCTGCCGGTGTTCTATTCCGGATACCGCGTGACCCGGGCCGAAGGCCTGCTGTTTCTGGGCTTGTACCTGGCTTACGGGCTGCATGTGGTGTCCTTCACCACTGGCATGCCTCTGGCCGGCAAGCTGGAACACCTGATGCTGTTTTTCGTCCTGCCAGCGCTGGTGGCGTTCCTGCTGTTCAGTTCGCTGCGAGCCTGGCGCCGCCAACACAAGAAGGAAGCACCATGAGCGAGAACAAGAAAAGCGGGTTGCAGATGCGTCGCCAGGTCATGGGCGATGCGTTCGTCGATCGCGCCCTGGGCAACGCCACCGAATTCACCCAGCCCTTGCAGGACTTCGTCAACGAGCATGCCTGGGGCGGTGTATGGAACCGTGAGGGCCTGCCGCTCAAGACCCGCAGCCTGATCACCCTGGCGACCCTGACCGCACTCAAGTGCCCACAGGAACTCAAGGGCCACGTGCGCGGCGCACTGAACAACGGCTGCAGTGTCGAAGAGATTCGTGAAGCGCTGCTGCATTGCGCGGTGTATGCCGGAGTGCCGGCGGCCATCGATGCGTTTCGCGCGGCCCAGGAAGTGATAGACACCTATCAGCAACCGCAGTGAACCTGCTGCCGGCTCCTACGCAATAGCCGTGCAGGAGCCGGCTCGCGGCAAAGCCTAGATCCACCCACCCCACTGCAACAGGAAAATCCCGATATTGGTGGTCACCGCCGCCATCACCGTGGTGATGACGATGATCGCCGCCGCCAGTTCGTGGTTGCCATTGGCCGCCCGGGCCATGACAAAACTGGCCGCCGCGGTGGGGCTGCCAAAGTACAGGAACAGGATCCCCAACTCCGCCCCGCGAAACCCGCACAGCCAGGCCCCCAGGGTCGCCAGGGCCGGCAGGCTGACCATCTTCAGCAAACTGGAGCTCATCGCCAGCTCGCCGCTGTTGCGCAAGGCTGCCAGGGACAAGGTGCCGCCAATGCAGATCAGCGCCAGGGGCAGGGTCATCTGCGCCAGGTAGCGCCCCGAAGTTTCCAGCCAGTTGGGAATGCCGATCTGCCAGTAGGCGAACGGTGCGGCCACCAGCACACTGACAATCAGCGGGTTGCTGACAACGCTCTTGAAGATGCTCCAGGGATCGGACTTGATCACCGGGCTGTAGACCGCCAGGACGATGGTCGAGAGGGTGTTGTAGAACAGGATCACCAGGGCTGCGAGCACTGCGCCCAGGGAAATTCCGTAATCGCCGTACATGCTGGCAGCCAGGGCCAGGCCGATGATCGCGTTATTGCCGCGAAACGCGCCCTGGGTATAGATCCCGCGGTCGGCCTTGGGGCAACGCCAGATCGCCCAGCCCCAGGCCAGGCCAAAGCACGCCAGGGTGGCCAAGGAGAAATAGATCAGCACCCCGGGTTTCAACGATGAATGCAGGTCGGCATGGACAATGCCGAGAAACAGCAGCGCCGGCATGGTGACGTTAAACACCAGGGCCGAGGCCGTATGAATGAAGTTGTCGTCGATCCATTCCACCCGTTTGAGCAACAGGCCGAGCAGCAACATGGCAAAGACCGGCGCCGTGATCGTCAGGGTTTCGAGAAAAATAGCCAGCATGGGCGGGTGGACCTTGAGCCTGTCGTTAGGGCGCTAATGATAATTCAATCCGCACGCTGGCGTCTGGAGCCTCGCTTCCATGGGATCTGCCTGCCCCACGCAGTACCCAGCCTGCGGCTCCATTGCGGGGCGAAAGAAAAAATGCTGCAGCGGTGCATTCGCTTCTTGACGGGAAAACGTTTTCCTCTATGCTCGATTTAACTGTATATGCATACAGTTAAATAAGGAAATATCCCCATGACATATCAAGGAGCTAGAAATGTCAGGACTCTCTGCACAGAAGCAGCAACAGCCACAACACGCGGGCAAGATCGTCGCCGACCTGGACCGCCTGTTCAGTGAACAAGGCATCGCCATTTCCGGCGATGGCGACACCCTGGTACTGGTCGCCGATGGCCACCACACCATCAAGTACCACCGCCCGGAAGACCTGCCTCGTTCTGCACAAAAAACCACCAAGGGCCAGCCACAGCTGCGTTTCGAGGGCGGCGAACACACAGCCATCGGCGACAGCACCCTGCTGCGCTTCGCCAAGGATGCACCGGCCATCCCGGCGTGGCAGGTCGAACTGCACCTGCCTAACGGCCTGGCGCTGACCTACGGCCAGGTGGTGGCCCTGGGAGGCGACTTCTATGGCATTCCCGAGCAGCCGATCTGCGAAGGTGCAACCCCCAGTGATCGAGTGCAGCGCTTTATCGCGGCGTTCAACTCCCTTGCGGTACTGCCGGCCGCGAAAGACGAAGCCCGGCAGATCCTTGCAGTGATGCAAAAGGAAATCGTCGCCGCCAACCAGGCGATCCGCGACGGCAAGCAGCCCCACGAAGCCTATGACGCCCTGGGCGACACCCTGTCCGAGGAGTGGAACAAGATTACCGGCGGCGGCAGCGTGGTATCCGCCCTGTTCCCCCTGGGGCGCTACCTGAAGCTGGCGGCCAACAACGCCGATCACTTCGGCGAGTGGGCCCTGGATGCCTACACCGCAGGCCATACCGCAGCGCTGCAGCAAGCGGTACTGGCGGGCAAGAGCGCGGACGACAAGCAACTGGAACTGGCTTACGCAATGAACGCCTTCGCCGACCATTTCCTCACCGATCTGTTTTCCTCCGGCCACGTACGGGTGCCGCGCAAACAGGTGGCGGCGGTCGTCACCCCCAGCGACCTGGGTTCGCTGATTACCCGCTTCATGCATGACGAGGACAGCAAGTTCGGCCTGAATGTCAGCAACGCCCAGGGCGATCGCTGGCACGCCTATGGCGACAAGCGCTACTTCGACAGCGTCGACCATCGCAATCGCCAGCAAGTGAAGATGGCTGTGCAGAGTTCGGCAGACGAAATCTTCGCCAGCTACCTCAGCGGCAACCTCCCCGCACCCGCCAGCTACGCAGCCCTGAAAACCCTGCCGGACCTGAATGCCGCGAAAACCGGCAACTTCTCGCCACTGTTCGTGATGAGTGGCGACAAGGTCCTGCGCCGCAGCGACGTCAACAACCTCAATGACAGCAAGACCGTCGACAACTGGTGGGGCTGGAGCACCTACCTGCTGCTGCAGAACTACAGCCCGAACAAGCCGACCGGCTACCTGGAAACCCCCAGCGCGGTTCCGGTGATCCTCGCCGATGGCTGGCAGAGCCACAGCCCCAGCGAACCCAACTGGCTGCCAGGCCACGCGGTGCGCTACGCCCTCAGCGAAACCAACGGGTTGAACGAGTCCTACATCGGCCCCTGGTCGGCCTATGTGGAACTGAGCGACAGCTTCCAGCCAACTCTGAGCATTCCGGCCGGTACCAGCAACAGCAGCGCCACCGGGCGCAATGTGTTCCGCCAGTTCCGTGGTGGTTCACCGGAGCTGGTGGGCTCCATCGACAAGAACGCCAGCCACTTCATCGACAGCAACGCCTGATAAGGAGATCACCATGGCTATCAACCTGAAACTGCAACTGGCCTCCGGCCAGTCTCTCAAGGATGCACCACTGGAGCTGCTGCTCAACGGCGCCCCGATCGCCCGAGCCAGCGTGGATGAACATGGCAACGTGGCCTTCAACGCGAAGCCGGGCAGCGGCCAGTTGGCCGTACGTGTGGACCGTTCGATCCTGCACCAGGGCTGATCGCGGTCTGTAGGAACGGCTCGCTCGCGAAACGGCCCAGCGCCCTTGCACCGGCGGTGCAAGGGCGCTGGGCTTGAGGCTAGCGCTCGGCCCTCCGTCAGGCCGTAAGAGTCTGCTCTTGCAGATGCCCCTGCTCGATACGAACGAGCCGTGGATGGAAGCGCTTGAGGCTGCTGCGATGGCCGACGCTGACAATGCTCAGGCCCGGCAACTGATCAATCAACGCCTGATACAAGGTGGCTTCGTCCTCTTCGTCCATGGCCGAAGTGGCCTCATCCATGTACAGCCACTGCGGTGCATAGAGCAGGGCCCGGGCAAAGGCCAGGCGCTGCTGCTCGCCCGGCGACAACATGCGCTGCCAGTGATTGCTCTCGTCCAGGCGCGCCACCAGATGGGGCAAGCGGCAGGTTTCCAGGACCTGTGCATAACGCTCCTGGGGGTAGCTGTCGCCAGACTGTGGATAACTCAAGGCTTCGCGCAGGCTGCCAATGGGCAGATAGGGCTTTTGCGGCAGGAACAGGTAACGCCGGTTCGGCAGCAGGATGCTCCCGTGCCCGGCCGGCCACAACCGGCCCATGGCCCGCAGCAAGGTACTCTTGCCGCTGCCGGAACGGCCGCTGAGCATGAGCCGCTCACCTGGATTCACGGTCATTTCGGCGCCGGCCAGCAGATGCCGGCCATCGGCCAGGTCCAGGCCCAGGTCACGTACGCACAATTGTTCGCCCTGATGCTGCACGTCGATAGCCGGGGGCCGTTCTTCGTTATCACTCATGGCCTGGCGGAAACTCAGCAGACGATCACAGGTGGCGCGCCAGGCCGCCAGGTCCGAATACGCACTGATGAACCAGCTGAAGTTCTCCTGAACGTTCCCGAATGCCGAGTTGATCTGCATCAGCTCACCCAGCTCGATCTTGCCGGAAAAGTACCGCGGGGCAGCCACGATAAAGGGGAAAATGATCGCAATCTGGCCATACCCGGCGGTGAAGAAGGTCAGGCGCTTGGAGACCTTCATGATGTCCCAGAAGTTGTGCCAGACCTTGCCGAAACGGCTGCTCAGACGCTGGTTCTCGTTCTTCTCGCCGTCATACAGGGCAATGCTCTCGGCATTCTCCCGTACCCGCACCATGGAAAAACGCAGGTCGGCTTCGAAGCGCTGTTGCTGGTTGTTGAGGCCGATCAGGCGGCGCCCGATCAAGTGGGTCAGCCAGCTGCCGACAGCGGCATAGACCAGCGCGCACCAGAACATGTAGCCGGGAATGGTGTAGCCGAACACCTCGATACTGCCGGACACCCCCCACAGGATGATCGAGAAGGACACCAGGCTGACAATGTTGCGGATCAGCCCCAGGCCCAGGGACAGCGTATTGCTGGTAAAGCTGTTGAGGTCTTCGGAAATCCGCTGGTCCGGGTTGTCGGTGTAGCCGCCCTGCTCCAGCTGGTAGTAGTTCTTGTGGCCCAGCCAGCGGGCAAAGTGCTTCTCGGTGAGCCAGGCCCGCCAGCGGATGGTCAGCATCTGGGTCAGGTACAGGCGGTACACCGCCCCCAGGATCGCCACCGCGGCAATCCCGCAGAAATACAGGATCAAGTGCCAGAACGCCGCTTCGTCCTTTTTCTGCAAGGCGTTGTAGAAGTCCTTGTACCAGCTGTTGATCCACACCGAGATGGCCACGCTGAACAGCGACAGGCCGATCACCGCAACCAGCAACAGCCAGGCCTTGCCCTTTTCCTCACTGCGCCAGTACGGCGTGATCATGGCCCAGACCCGGCGAAAGAATTGCCCGCGCACGGCATCGTTGACCGCGGAGTATTCAGCGTTCTGATTCATCGTTGAGGCTCGATAGGAAGAAGGGCAAGCGTTGAGCCGATCATAGTAGATCGGCTCGCTTTTTCACGACGCCCAGCGGACATTCGTTCAGTCGCGGTTCAGCGACGCACGGGACGCTTCTGCAATTTGCGCTGCAAGGTACGGCGGTGCATGCCCAGGGCCCGGGCAGTGGCGGAGATGTTGCCTTCGTGTTCGGTCAACACGCGCTGAATGTGTTCCCACTGCAAGCGGTCCACCGACATCGGGTTTTCCGGCACCAGGGTGTCGAGATCGGCGTGTTCGGAGAGCAGCGCGGCCAGTACATCGTCGGCATCCGCCGGCTTGCACAGGTAGTTGCAGGCGCCACGCTTGATCGCTTCCACCGCGGTGGCGATGCTCGAATAGCCGGTGAGAATCAGTACCCGCATCTCCGGGTCCAGCTCCAGCAGCTTGGGCAACAGCACCAGCCCGGAGTCGCCATCCATCTTCAAGTCCAGCGCGGCGTAGTCCGGCAGGTCCTGCTGGGCAATGACCAGGCCCTCCTCGGCGGAACCGGCGGTGCTCACGCGAAAACCGCGGCGGCTCATGGCACGGGCCATCACGCGGGTAAAGGTGGCGTCATCATCCACCAGCAACAGGTGCGGCAGTTCCTCGCCTTCGACTTGGATCTCTTCACTCATGGTCGTCTCCTCGGGCGGCACGGGGCAGGCGCAGCTCAGTGAGCGTTCCGCCTTCCTCATGACTGTAGAGTTTCACTGAGCCTCCAGCGCGGGTCACGCTGGCCTTGCTCAAAAACAGGCCCAGGCCGAAGCCTTTGCCCTTGGTGGTAAAAAACGGTTTGCCGATCTGTTCGGCGATGGCCAAGGGTACTCCGGCACCGTGGTCACGAATACTGATGGTGAGGTTTTCCGCGTCCCAGTCCAGGCGTACTTCCAGGCCTTCGGGGCAGGCATCGGCGGCATTGTTCAGCAGGTTGAGCAGGGCCTGGGTCAGGTCCGGCGGCGGCGCCAGGCGCGGCACCGGCCCCTCGCCCAACAGATGGAAACGGTAGCTGGCTTCCGGGCGCATCAGGTGCCAACGGTTCAAGGCTTCGTCCAGCCACTGGGTGACTTCCTGCATGTCCACCGCCAGGCGGCGATTGGCCTCGGCCGCGCGCACCAGTTGCTGCAGGGTTTCCTTGCACAGCTTGACCTGGTCCTGGAGCACGCCGAGGTCATCCTGAAGCAGCGGGTCGGGATGGTCCTGGCGCATTTCCTTGAGCAGCACGCTCATGGTCGCCAGGGGCGTGCCCAATTCGTGGGCGGCGCCGGCGGCCTGGGTCGCCACTGCCAGCAATTGCTGGTCGCGCAGCCCCTCTTCGCGCCGGATCGCCCGCAGTTCTTCCTGGCGGCGCAGCTCTTCTGCCATGCGTGCAGCGAAGAAGGTGATCACCGCCGCAGCCAGGGCAAAGCTCAGCCACATGCCGTAGACCTGGAGGTTCTCCCGGGCGATGGGGAAGGTCTGCAACGGGTAGAAACGCGCCAGCAACAGGGTATAGAGCGTCAGGGCGATACCCGACAGGACCACCGAGTAGCGCCACGGCAAGGTCACCGCGGCGATGGTCAGGGGCACCAGGTAATAGGAGACGAAGGGGTTGGTGGAACCACCGGAGAAGTACAGCAGGACACTGTGGATAAACAGGTCACAGGCCAGTTGCAGGGCGTACTCCAGCTCCGTCACCGGCCACGAGGTGCGCAGGCGGATCGCGGTGAAAGCGCACAACACCATGGAAAACATCAGGGTCACGCCCAGTTGCAACCAGGGCAGCGGCAGCAGGTCCAGCCAGTAGGCGAGCCCCACCGAACCGGCCTGAGCGGCCAGCACCAGGGTACGGATAAAGGTCAGGCGCCAGAGGTTCTGACGGGTTGCGGACAGCAATTTTACGGGGGCGAGCATGAGCTCTCCTGATGAGCGCTCCAGGGCAATCGCCGGGAGTATAACCAAGCAGCCCCCGGCACAGGCAAAACTGCGGCAAAGCGCCACACTGGCTTGAGCGGCCGCGGACGATCCATGGCGATCATGTGTATCAAAGTTGTAATTGGCCGCAACGAGGAATAAAAACCACAGTCTGAAGGTTTCACCCAGGCTCTGACCTTATCCTGCGGACCGCACTCAAGGAGTTTTCATGCAGCATTTCAGTCGCAGCGTCGCCCTTCTCGCACTCAGCGCCGGCACCCTCACCAGCCTGCCCGCCCTGGCCGCCGATGAACTGCACTACAACCAGATTTCCCTGCGCGCCGAAGTCAGCCAGGAAGTGGCTCGGGATCTGATGATCGTGACCCTCTACAGCGAATCGCAGAACACCGACCCGGCCAAGCTCGCCGCAGAAATCACCACCACCATGAACAAGGCCCTGGACCAGGCGCGCCAGGTCAAGGACGTGACCCTGCGCCAGGGCAGCCGCAACAGCTACCCGATCTACGACGGCAAGGGCCAGAAGATCACAGGCTGGCGTGAGCGCGCCGAACTGCGCCTGGAAAGCTCCGACTTCGCCGCGCTGTCCAAGCTCACCGGTGAACTGCTGGGCGACCTGAAGATGGGTGGCATGGACTTCGCCATCGCCGACCCGACCCGCAAGGCCAGCGAAGACGCGTTGCTCAAGGATGCGGTCAAGGCCTTCAAGGCCCGTGCGCAACTGGCCACCGAGGCCCTGGGCGGCAAGGGCTACAAGATCGTCAACCTGAACCTCAACAGCAATGGCTATCCACAGCCTTACATGCGCGCGCCGATGATGATGAAGGCCGCCAGCATGGATTCGGCCCCAGTGACACCAGAAGTCGAGGCCGGCACCAGCCAGGTCAGCATGACCGCCGACGGCGCCATCGAAGTGCTGATGCCCTGACCTTTTCCCTGCGTCTTCCAACGGCGATAACCTGCGGCATCAAGGTTATCGCCGTTTTTCGTTACCGGCTATTTCAACCCGGACCCGGGGGAACCCGGCTTTGTGGTGTTAGAGTTATGCCCCGCGGTACGCAGCAGCTCAGATGTTGCTGACGTCCGCCGGGTATACTGCTTCTTTCCTATAAGAGTCTCTTCAATGACCGCAGATCGCATCGGCGAACGCCTGCGTCGCTATCGCCGCGCCGCCAAGAAAACCCTGCGCCAGATCGCCAGCGAATCCGGTCTGACCGCCAGCTTCCTCTCCCAGGCAGAGCGTAATCTCACGGGTGTATCGATCTCTTCCCTGGTCAATATCGCCAAGTCTCTGAACGTTCCGCTGAACGCCCTGTTCGACCAGCCGATCCAGGCGCAACCCGACTCCCACGACGGCAAGCGGGTGCGCTACACCATCGAAGGCCAGCCACTGGCCTACGAGCGCCTGTCCAGCTCCTTTCCCGGAAACCTGATCAACGCGGTCAAGATGAACATACCGGTGGGCTACCAGTCCGAGCTGATTTCCCATGACGGCTCGGAGTTCTCCTACGTGCTTTCAGGACAGATCGTCTACACCATCGAGGGCAGTCAATATCCCCTGAGTGCCGGTGACTCGGTGCACTTCGACGCCACCAAGACTCATTGCCTGGCCAACGTCGGCAATGGCCCGGCAGAAGTCCTGACCGTCACCACCATGGGCCTGTTCGACGACCATTCCGCGGCCTGAGCCCAGCGCACGGCCGTCAGTCGAACCCCTGGGACAAACCTGTGCACAAGGAGAAATGTTAGTCACGCTTAATTTTCGTTGACCACGATTTCAGCATGACTTAATTTCGGCATCGGCGAATCGACTATCAACAACACAACAAAGCGATCGCCGTCGCCGCACAGGGTCCATGGGGCTGCATCCACTCCCCATAAGAAGGCGAGTTTCCATGGCCCACAAGGCCAATCCTCAGATATGCCCTAGAAAAAGAAAAAATGAGGTTTGCATGGATAAGACCTTTCCGCTCCAGGTTTGGCAGACAACTGGTCTGATCCGCGGCACTACGCCGTCACAAACCCGCAGCGACCTCCACAGTGACAACCTCACTGCGAGCCCCGAATTCAGCACCTGCGACGATGTGCCGAGCACGCGCCATCGCCAGCAAAATTGCGGGCATCCGTTCTCCACGGCCTCCCTCACCCAGCCGCCCACCTCCATCCGGTCAGACAAGGCCGGGCGCCTGGGCCAAGCATCACCCGGCACACCAGCCAGCACCGCACCAAGAGTGGGCGCGATGGGCTTCGATTGCCCCGTGAAAAGGCAGCGCATGCACCACAAAACACCGGCGCAAACGATCAAATGCGTCAAGATTTATACAAATGCGTCATTCCTGTACGTTCGTTCCACTCTTTGAGACTTGTGGCAGCCCTGCATCTTGCATTGGGTATGAGGGCTGCATAAGTATCGGCGGGTCGACTCACAAGGTCGCCCTCTACACCAAAAATGACAACAAATCATGAGGCCACCATGTTCAAGAAAGCAGTCCTTCCGTTATTAGTCAGCGCCGGCTTGCTCGCCAGCGCACCCTTCGCCCAAGCGGCGACTAACCTGGTGTTCTGCTCTGAAGGGAGCCCGGCCGGTTTCGACCCTGGCCAGTACACCACCGGAACCGACTTCGACGCCTCAGCCGAAACCCTCTACAACCGCCTCAGCCAGTTCGAACGTGGCGGCACCGCGGTCATTCCGGGCCTGGCCACCAGTTGGGACATCTCGGACGACGGTCTGACCTACACCTTCCACCTGCGCGAAGGCGTCAAGTTCCACACCACGCCGTACTTCACCCCGACCCGTACTTTCAACGCCGACGACGTGCTGTTCACCTTCAACCGCATGATCGACAAGGACATGCCGTTCCGTAAGGCCTACCCCACCGAATTCCCGTATTTCACCGACATGGGGATGGACACCAACATCACCAAGGTCGAGAAAGTCGACGACAAGACCGTCAAGTTCACCCTCAAGACCGTGGATGCAGCCTTCATCCAGAACCTGGCCATGAGCTTCGCCTCGATCCAGTCCGCCGAATACGCCGACAAGCTGCTCAAGGAAGGCAAGGCCAGCGACATCAACCAGAAGCCGATCGGCACTGGCCCCTTCGTGTTCAAGAGCTACCAGAAAGACTCGAACATCCGCTACACCGGCAACAAGGACTACTGGAAGCCTGAAGACGTGAAGATCGACAACCTGATCTTCGCCATCACCACCGACCCCTCGGTGCGTATCCAGAAGCTGAAGAAGAACGAATGCCAGGTCACCCTCTTCCCGCGTCCGGCCGACCTCAAGGCCCTCAAGGAAGACAAGACCCTGAAGATGCCTGAACAGGCAGGCTTCAACCTCGGCTACATCGCCTACAACGTGATGCCGGTCCTCAAGGGCCGTACCGATGCCAACCCGCTGGCCGACCTCAAGGTGCGCCAGGCGCTGGACATGGCGGTGAACAAGCCGCAGATCATCGATTCGGTGTACCAGGGCGCCGGCCAGCTGGCGGTCAACGCCATGCCTCCAACCCAGTGGTCCTATGACACCACCATCAAGGACGCCAAGTACGACCCCGAGAAAGCCAAGGAGCTGCTCAAGGAAGCCGGCATCAAGGAAGGCACCCAGATCACCCTGTGGGCCATGCCGGTACAGCGTCCCTACAACCCCAACGCCAAGCTGATGGCCGAAATGCTGCAGTCGGACTGGGCGAAGATCGGCCTGAAAGTGAACATCGTCAGCTACGAGTGGGGCGAGTACATCAAGCGCTCCAAGGGCGGCGAGAACCAGGCGATGATCATCGGCTGGAGCGGCGACAATGGTGACCCCGACAACTGGCTCGGCACCCTGTTCGGTTGCGATGCAATGAACGGCAATAACTTCTCGAAATGGTGCGACAAGCCTTACGACGCCCTGATCAAGCAAGCCAAGGCTACCTCTGATGTAGCCAAGCGCACCGAGCTGTACAAGCAGGCGCAACACATCCTCAAAGATGCAGTACCGATGACACCTATCGCTCACTCGACGGTGTTCCAACCCATGCGCGCCAACGTGCAGGATTTCAAAATCAGCCCCTTTGGCTTGAACTCCTTCTACGGCGTCAGCATCGGCAAATAAGGTTCTGCAACGGCGACGTCCATGACGTCGCCGTTGCTTTACCAGCCCGGCCCGCTGGAGCTCGGTCTCTACTGCGCAACGACCCGCCACTGGCGCACTGTCTTGCGAATTCAGAGCCGATTCCTACAGGCATTTCAGGTTCGACGCAGTTACCGCCCGGCCCTCGACCCTCAAGGTCGGTGCAAGGCGAAGCTGCGTCTGCCAACGGGCACCTGCCGCACGTAGTGGTTTGGCATCAATGGCCTGTACAGGCTCCAGGAAGGAGTCATGGCCCATTGTTCATCACAACAAAAATGGAGAAGTACGGTCATGCGTCATTCCTGGATTTTCCCGGCCCTGCTGGGCAGCGGCCTGTTGGCCGCCAGTTCGTTCGGCACCGCCGCCGAACGCAGCCTGGTGTTCTGTTCCGAAGGCAGCCCGGCGGGCTTTGACACCGCCCAATACACCACTGCTACCGACAACGATGCCGCCGAGCCGCTGTACAACCGCCTGGTGGAGTTCGAAAGAGGCGCCACCAACGTGCTGCCAGCGCTGGCCAAGAGCTGGGACATTTCCGAGGACGGCCTCACCTACAGCTTTCACCTGCGCGAAGGGGTGAAGTTCCATAGCACGCCCTATTTCAAGCCGAGCCGAGACCTCAACGCCGACGACGTACTGTTCACCTTCAACCGCATGCTCGACGCCGAACATCCGTTCCGCAAGGCTTACCCGACGGAGTTTCCCTACTTCAACGGCATGAGCCTGAACAAGAACATCGCCCGGGTCGAAAAGACCGACCCGCTGACCGTAGTCATGACCCTCAATACCGTGGATGCGGCCTTCATCCAGAACCTGGCCATGAGCTTCGCCGCGATCCTTTCCGCCGAATACGCCGAGCAACTGCTCCAGGCCGGCACCCCGAGCCAGATCAACCAGAAACCCATCGGCACCGGGCCCTTCGTGTTCCAGCGTTACCAGAAAGACTCACAGATCCGCTACAGCGCCAACCCGCACTACTGGGACCCAAGCCGGGTCAAGCTCGACCGGCTGATCTTCGCCATCAACACCGACGCCTCGGTACGGGTACAAAAGCTGAGGGCCGGCGAATGCCAGGTGACCCTGCACCCGCGCCCCGCCGATATCGACACGCTGAAAAACGACCCGAAACTGCAAGTCATCGAAAAGCCCGGGTTCAATCTGGGCTACATCGCCTACAACGTGCAGCACAAACCCTTCGACCAGCTCGAAGTGCGCCAGGCGCTGGACATGGCGGTGAACAAGCCAAGCATCCTCAACGCTGTGTACCAGGGTGCCGGGCAGCTGGCAGTCAACGCCATGCCACCGACCCAGTGGTCCTACGACGAAACCATCAAGGACGCCGCCTACAACCCGGAAAAAGCCCGGGAGCTGCTCAAGGCCGCCGGGGTCAAGGAAGGCACGCAAATCACCCTCTGGGCCATGCCGGTGCAACGCCCCTACAACCCCAACGCCAAGCTGATGGCCGAGATGCTGCAGTCCGACTGGGCGAAGATCGGCCTCAAGGTGAAGATCGTCAGCTACGAGTGGGGCGAGTACATCAAGCGCACCAAGAACGGCGAACACGACATCAGCCTGATCGGCTGGACCGGCGACAACGGTGACCCGGACAACTGGCTGGGCACGCTGTACAGCTGCGACGCCATTGGCGGCAACAACTACTCCATGTGGTGCAACCCGCAGTACGACAAGCTGATCAAGCAGGCCAAGGTCGTCACCGACCGTGAACAGCGCAGCCTGCTGTACAAACAGGCCCAGCAACTGCTCAAGCAACAGGTCCCTATCACACCCGTGGCCCACTCGACGATCAACCAGCCGCTGAGCGCGAAAGTCGAAGGTTTCAAGGTCAGTCCTTTCGGCCGCAACGCCTTTTCGGGTGTCAGCCTAGCCCCATAACCGATGAGCCAAAACCCTGGGGGCGATTTTCGCCCTCACGCAGACGCTTTGCCTGAATTCGGCGATCAAGCCACATGCAAACGTTTGCGATGCCTTGAATGAGTTCCAAAAACCAGCCGGCCCAAAAAAACCGGCATTTAAAAAAGAAAACAAAGGAGCTTCACCCATGAAACTGAGCAGCAGCGCATTGTTAGCCTTGGCTATCAGTAGCATCACCGCCTCGGCCTATGCGGAGAACGTCAGCCAGGACTTCGTCCCGACTGAACTGAACGCCACCAGTGCCCAGGCTGAGACCAAGGGTTTTATCGAAGGGCAGAGCCTGTCGGGTACCACGCGCAACTGGTACGCCAACGAGCTGAAACGTCGTAACGACCGTTTTTCGTACAACCACAATGGTGTAGATACCTCTACCCCGCGCCGTATCAACTGGGTCCAGGGCACCATCCTCAACTACACCTCGGGTTTCACTGAAGGCACCGTTGGCGTCAGCACGGAAGTCGCCGCCTACAACGCTATTGCTCTGGATCGTGACCGCAAGGACATCGCCGGCAAGAACAACCGCACCCTGACCCACTCCGACGGCGACGCCGTGGGCCAGTGGAGCAAGCTGGGCCTGGCCAACGTCAAGTTCCGCGTGTCCAACACCACCCTGACCGCCGGCCGGCAGAACTTCAGCACGCCGATCGTCGACGTCATCGGCAACCGTCCGCTGCCTTCGAGCTTTGAAGGGGTGAGTATCCACAGCGAAGAGTTCAACAACCTGTCGTTCGACGCCGGCAGCTTCGACCGGGTATCGCCACGGACCGAACAGAGCCTGTCCAAGTTCAGCTCCGAGTACAACAGCAACGGTGCCGAGACCGATCGCGTAAGCCTGGTCGGCGCCAACTACCAGCCGCTGAAAAGCCTGAAGACCAGCCTCTACGCCTCCAAGGTGGAAGACTTCTGGAACCAGTACTACTTCGGCGCCACCCACGAGCTGGGCGACAGCTCGGTGCTGAGCCTGACCACCGGCCTGAACTATTACAAGACCGTCGATACCGGCAAGAAGAAGATGGGCGAAATCGACAACGACACCTACTCGCTGTCGCTCGGCCTGACCCACCAGGCCCACAGCCTGACCTTCTCGTACCAGGAAATTAACGGTAACGAGTACTTCGACTACCTGCACGAAACCAACGGCATCTACCTGGCCAACTCCCTGCTCTCGGACTTCAACGGCCCGAACGAGAAATCCTTCCAGATCGCCTACGGCCTGAACATGGCCGAGTACGGCGTGCCCGGCCTCAAGTTCAACATCTACCAGGCCCGTGGCTGGGGCATCGACGGTACCCACTACAACGGCACCGCCTACAGCGGCGTCAAGGCAGACGGTACGGTCTATGGCGTACGCACCATGGACGGCGAGCACCACTACGAATACGGCATCGGTGCTTCCTACGCCGTACAGAGCGGCCCGCTGAAAGCCACCGCGATCCGTGCCACCTACACCACGCACCGCGCCAGCGAGAACCAGGCCGACGGCAACATCAATGAATTCCGACTGGTTACCACCATCCCGTTCAATATTCTCTAACCCACCAGTTGAAGGGCGGATTCATGACGAATCCGCCATTCAAGCTAATCTGGTTCAATCGATTGCAGAGGGTTCCTGATGAAAATGCTTCCCCTGAAAGCGGCCGTTGGCGCCGCCCTGCTGAGCGTCGCCCTGGGCGCCACAGCCAAACCCTTGGTGGTCTGTACCGAAGCCAGCCCGGAAGGCTTCGATATGGTCCAGTACACGACTGCAGTCACGGCCGACGCAGTGGCGGAAACCATCTTCAACCGCCTGGTGGACTTCAAGCCCGGCACCACTGACATCGAGCCGGCCCTGGCCGAATCCTGGGACATCAGCCCCGACGGCCTGCAATACACCTTTCATCTGCGCAAGGGCGTCAAATTCCACAGCACCGACTACTTCACCCCGACGCGCGAGATGAACGCCGACGACGTGCTCTGGAGCTTCCAGCGCCAGCTGGACCCGAAGCACCCCTGGCATGACAAGTCCAGCGTGGGCTTCCCCTATTTCGAAAGCATGGGCTTCAAGGAACTGCTGAAAAGCGTCGAGAAGATCGACGACCACACCGTGGTCTTCACCCTGACCCGCCGCGAAGCCCCTTTCCTCGCCGACGTGGCCATGGCCTTCTCGTCGATCTTCCCGGCCGAATACGCCGACAAGCTGCTCAAGGAAGGCAAGACCTCTGAGCTCAACAGCAAGCCCATCGGCACCGGCCCGTTCATCTTCACCCGCTATGCCAAGGACGCCCAGGTACGCTTCAAGGCCAACCCGGAGTACTTCCGCGGCAAGCCGCCGGCCGACCCGCTGGTGCTGGCGATCACCACCGATAACAACGTGCGCCTGCAGAAACTCAAGGCCAACGAATGCCAGATCGCCCTGTACCCCAAGCCCGATGACATTCCCAGCATCAAGGCCGACGCCAACCTCAAGGTCGACGAGCTGGCCGCCATGACCACCGGCTACATCGCCATGAACACCACGCGCAAGTACATGAGCGACGTGCGAGTGCGCAAGGCCATCGACATCGCCTTCGACAAGGAAGCCTACGTCAACAGCCTGTACGGCAAGGGCAACGCCCTGGTGGCCACCGGCCCGTATCCGCCGACCCTGCTGGGCTTCAACAACAGCCTGAAGAACCCGCCCCGGGATCTGGACAAGGCCCGCGCGCTGCTCAAGGAAGCCGGCGTACCGGAGGGTACGGTTATCACCCTGTTCACCCGCAACGGCGGCGGCCCGACCAACCCCAACCCGATGCTCGGCGCACAGATGATGCAGGCCGACCTGGCCAAGGTGGGCCTCAAGCTCGACATCCGCGTGATGGAGTGGGGCGAGATGCTCAAGCGTGCGAAAAACGGCGAACACGATATGGTGTCGGCGGGCTGGGCCGGGGACAACGGCGATCCGGACAACTTCCTGACCCCGAACCTGAGTTGTGACGCGGCGAAAAACGGCGAAAACTACGCCCGCTGGTGCAACAAGACGTTCCAGGATCTGATCGACGAAGCACGCTCCGACGCTGAACCCGCCAAACGCGCCGAGCTCTATGAAAAGGCCATGCTGGTTTTCGAACAGGATCAACCGTGGATCCCCATGGCCTATCCGAAAATGTTCACCGCCATGCGCAAGAACGTCGAGGGTTATCACATTAGCCCCCTGACCACTAACAACTTCGCTACCACCCAAGTGAAGTAATAAGAAACGCCCGCCGTCCTTGACCCCAAGGATGGCGGGAACGCCTAACCGGCTGATTGAGGTACTTCAGAAGATGTTTAGTTTTATTGCCCGCCGTGTGGGGTTGCTGATACCCACATTCTTCGGCATCACCTTGCTGACCTTCGCCTTGATACGCATGATTCCCGGCGACCCCGTGGAAGTCATGATGGGCGAGCGTCGGGTCGACCCTGAGATGCATGCCCAGGCAATGGAACGCCTTGGATTGAACAAGCCGCTGTACGCCCAGTACCTGGACTACATCGGCAAGCTGGCCCACGGCGACCTGGGCGAGTCCCTGCGCACCCGCACCAGCGTCTGGAGCGAATTCACCTCGCTGTTCCCCGCGACCCTGGAACTGTCCATGGCCGCCCTGCTGTTCGCCGGCGTGCTCGGCCTGCTGGCTGGGGTGATCGCCGCCTTGAAGCGAGGGTCGCTGTTCGACCATGGGGTAATGGGGATCTCGCTGGCGGGGTATTCGATGCCGATCTTCTGGTGGGGCCTGATCCTGATCATGTTCTTCTCGGTAAGCCTGGGCTGGACCCCGGTTTCCGGGCGTATCGACCTGCTCTACGACATCGAGCCGAAAACCGGCTTCATGCTCATCGACACCCTGCTGGCCAAAGACACCGACGCCTTCTTCGACGCGCTGCAGCACCTGATCCTGCCCGCCATCGTGCTGGGCACCATTCCGCTGGCGGTGATCGCGCGGATGACCCGCTCCTCGATGCTCGAAGTGCTGCGTGAGGACTACATCCGTACCGCCAAGGCCAAGGGCCTGTCGCCGGCTCGGGTGGTGTTCGTCCACGGCCTGCGCAACGCGCTGATTCCGGTACTGACCGTGGTCGGCCTGCAAGTCGGCACCCTGCTGGCCGGTGCGGTCCTGACCGAAACCATCTTTTCCTGGCCGGGCATCGGCAAGTGGCTGATCGAGGCCATCGGCGCCCGGGACTATCCCGTGGTGCAGAACGGCATCCTGCTGATCGCCTGCCTGGTGATCATGGTCAACTTCGTGGTGGACATCCTCTACGGCTTTGCCAACCCACGCATCCGTCATCAGCGCTGAGATCAAGACTAATGAGCACTCCAACTTCCTCAGTAGCAGTCGATCAAAGCCTGCTCTATCCGTCCGTCTACAAAGAATTCTGGCAGCACTTCTCCCGCAACAAGGGCGCGGTGGCCGGCCTGCTGTTCATGCTGCTGATCGTGTTCTGCGCACTGTTCGCGCCCTGGGTGGCGCCGCACAACCCCAGCGAGCAGTACCGCGACTTCCTGCTGACCCCTCCGGCCTGGCTCGAAGGCGGCCAGATGCAGTTCCTGCTGGGCACCGATGAACTGGGCCGCGACCTGCTCTCGCGCCTGATCCAGGGTTCGCGCCTGTCGCTGCTGATCGGCCTGTCGTCGGTGGTGATGTCGCTGATCCCGGGGATCCTCCTCGGGCTGTTCGCCGGCTTCTTCCCGCGTTTGCTGGGCCCGACCATCATGCGCCTGATGGACATCATGCTGGCCCTGCCATCGCTGCTGCTGGCCGTGGCCATCGTCGCCATCCTCGGCCCAGGCCTGATCAATACCGTGATCGCCATTGCCGTGGTGTCCCTGCCGTCCTATGTACGCCTGACCCGCGCCGCAGTGATGGGCGAACTCAACCGCGACTACGTGACCGCCGCGCGCCTGGCCGGTGCCGGCCTGCCACGCCTGATGTTCATCACCGTGCTGCCCAACTGCATGGCACCGCTGATCGTCCAGGCCACCCTGAGCTTCTCCTCGGCGATCCTCGACGCCGCCGCCCTGGGCTTCCTCGGCCTGGGCGTGCAACCGCCGACTCCGGAGTGGGGCACCATGCTGGCCTCGGCCCGGGACTACATCGAACGCGCCTGGTGGGTCGTGAGCCTGCCGGGCCTGACCATTTTGCTCAGCGTGCTGGCAATCAACCTGATGGGCGACGGCCTGCGCGATGCGCTGGATCCGAAACTCAAGAACGCCGCCTGAGGAGATTCCCATGTCACTGCTAGAAATCAAGAATCTCAATGTCCGTTTCGGCGACGCCACGGCGGTGCCGGTGGTCGATGGCCTCGACCTCAAGGTCGACAAGGGCGAAGTGCTGGCCATCGTCGGCGAGTCCGGCTCCGGCAAATCGGTGACCATGATGGCCCTGATGGGCCTGATCGAGCACCCCGGCATCGTCACCGCCGATGCCCTAAGCTTCGACGGCCGCGACATGCTCAAGCTCAGCGCGCGCCAGCGCCGGCAGATCGTCGGCAAGGACCTGGCCATGGTCTTCCAGGACCCGATGACCGCGTTGAACCCCAGCTACACCGTGGGCTTCCAGATCGAGGAAGTGCTGCGCCTGCACCTGAAGATGTCCAGCAAGGCGGCGCGCAAGCGCGCCATCGAACTGCTGGAAAAGGTCGAGATCCCCGGCGCCGCCAGCCGCATGGACGCCTACCCGCACCAACTGTCCGGCGGCATGAGCCAGCGGGTGGCAATCGCCATGGCGATCGCCGGCGAGCCCAAGCTGCTGATCGCCGACGAACCCACCACCGCCCTGGACGTGACCATCCAGGCGCAGATCATGGACCTGCTGCTGAACCTGCAGAAAGAGCAGAACATGGGCCTGGTGCTGATCACCCACGACCTCGCCGTGGTCGCCGAAACCGCCCAGCGGGTGTGTGTGATGTACGCCGGCCAGGCGGTTGAGGTGGGCCAGGTACCGGAGCTGTTCGACATCCCCGCGCACCCCTACAGCGAAGCGCTGCTGGCGGCGATTCCCGAGCACAGCCTCGGTGCCACTCGCTTGTCGACCCTGCCGGGCATCGTCCCCGGGCGCTACGACCGGCCTCAAGGCTGCCTGCTGTCGCCGCGCTGCCCCTACGTGCAAGACAACTGCCGCGCCCAGCGCCCCAGCCTCGACCCGAAAGCCGCCAGCCTGGTGCGCTGCTTCTACCCGCTGAATCAGGAGGTGGCGTAATGGCCGTCGTTCTTACCGCCCGCGACCTCACCCGTCACTACGAAGTGTCCCGTGGCCTGTTCAAGGGCCACGCCACCGTGCGCGCACTCAACGGCGTGTCCTTCGAGCTGGAAGCCGGCAAGACCCTGGCTGTGGTGGGTGAATCCGGCTGTGGCAAATCCACCCTGGCGCGGGCCCTGACCCTGATCGAGGAACCGTCTTCCGGCTCGCTGAAGATCGCCGGCCAGGAAGTCGCCGGTGCCGACAAGGCCCAGCGCAAGCAACTGCGCAAAGACGTGCAGATGGTGTTCCAGAGCCCTTATGCCTCGCTCAACCCGCGGCAGAAGATCGGTGACCAGCTGGCCGAGCCGCTGCTGATCAACACCAAGCTGTCGGCCGCCGAACGCCGGGAAAAAGTCCAGGCGATGATGAAGCAGGTAGGCCTGCGCCCCGAACATTACCAGCGCTACCCGCACATGTTCTCCGGGGGCAGCGCCAGCGTATCGCCCTGGCCCGGGCAATGATGCTGCAGCCCAAGGTGCTGGTGGCGGACGAACCGACCTCGGCCCTGGACGTATCGATCCAGGCCCAGGTATTGAACCTGTTCATGGACCTGCAGCAGGAATTCAACACCGCCTACGTGTTCATCTCCCACAACCTGGCAGTGGTGCGCCACGTGGCCGACCAGGTGCTGGTGATGTACCTCGGCCGGCCGGTGGAAATGGGCCCCAAGGAGGACATCTACACCCGCCCCCTGCACCCCTACACCCAGGCCCTGCTGTCGGCGACACCAACCATCCACCCGGACCCGGACAAGCCGAAGATCAAGATCGTCGGCGAGCTGCCCAACCCGCTGAACCCACCACCGGGCTGCGCCTTCCACAAGCGCTGCCCTTATGCCACCGAGCGTTGCAGCACTGAAGAGCCGGCCCTGCGCCAGCTCGACAGCCGCCAGGTGGCCTGCCACTACGCCGAGCAATTCGTGCTGTAGCGGCCATGAAAAAGGCGCTCCCGGATGCCTCCGGGAGCGCCTGAACCTTGTTCGACCCGCCCCCGGCGACGGATTGCGCATCAGTCCGTCGTCGGGGGTTTCTTTTAGCCCTGGCTGTCGCCGTCATCCTCGTCGGTGGTCTGGTCGTCATCGCCGGAACTGCCACCCTGACCTTCATCGCCCGGCTCCGATTCGGACTTGGCAAGCATCTGCACCGGTGCGCTCTGGCTCGAGGAGTAACCCGGCTCGCTCACCTGCATCAGGTTGTGGGCCCAGGCCGCCGAGGTTCCGAGCGACAGCATCACCAGCACTTTGATCAACAGCACAACGCGTTGGAAAATTCTCATAGCCGATTCCATCCTTTCATAGGTGAATCATCGATGGCTGCGCGCCAGCCTTGCGGCGGCCACAGCACTGTCTGAAACCTAGTCGTGATATCCCGGCTTTTCCAGATAGCTCCCTATCGATTCCCGAGCCGCCAAATCCCTTCCGACTAACGGCGCTCCCTTGAAAACACCACACCCCGCAGGAGCCGGCTTGCCGGCGAAGAAACCCGCAAGCCAGGCACAACAGCGTCCGCCGCCTTCGCTGGCAAGCCGGCGCCTACGGGGCGGCGGCAGGCCAATCCTGCGCGCAAAAAAAAGCCCCGCTGTCTGCACAGCGGGGCTCGGGGGTGACCGGCGAACTTAGTGGTGTTCGCGGGTGGCGCGGAATTTCACGTCCGGCCAGCGCTCTTCCATCAGCGCCAGGTTGACCCGGGTCGGCGCCAGGTAGGTCAGGTGGCCGCCGCCGTCCAGGGCCAGGTTTTCCACCGCCTTGTTGGAAAACTCTTCGAGCTTCTTCTTGTCGCTGCATTCGATCCAGCGGGCGGACCACACGGTGATCGGCTCGTAGGAGCACTCCACCTTGTATTCCTCCTTCAGGCGGCTGGCCACCACGTCGAACTGCAGCACACCCACGGCGCCGAGGATGATGTCGTTGCTGCGCTCGGGGAAGAACACCTGGGTCGCGCCTTCTTCGGCCAGCTGTTGCAGGCCCTGGCGCAGTTGCTTGGACTTGAGCGGGTCCTTCAGACGCACACGGCGGAACAGCTCCGGGGCGAAGTGCGGGATACCGGTGAAGCCCAGCGCCTCGCCTTCGGTGAAGGTGTCGCCGATCTGGATGGTGCCGTGGTTGTGCAGGCCGATGATGTCGCCGGCATAGGCCTCTTCCAGTTGCTCACGCTCGGAGGAGAAGAAGGTCAGGGCGTCGCCGATGCGCACGTCCTTGCCAGTGCGCACGTGGCGCATCTTCATGCCTTTCTCGTACTTGCCCGAGCAGATGCGCATGAAGGCGATGCGGTCGCGGTGCTTGGGGTCCATGTTCGCCTGGATCTTGAAGATGAAGCCCGAGAACTTCTCTTCCTGGGGGGCCACGCTGCGCTCGTTGGCAACGCGGGCCAGCGGCAGCGGCGCCCAGTCCACCACGGCGTCGAGCACGTGGTCGACACCGAAGTTGCCCAGCGCGGTCCCGAAGAACACCGGCGTCAGCTGGCCGTCGAGGAACTCCTGCTGGTTGAACTCGTGGCAGGCGCCCTGCACCAGTTCCAGCTGCTCGATGAAGCGCTCGTACTCGTCACCCAGGTGGGCCCGGGCTTCGTCGGAGTCGAGTTTCTCGATGATCTTGGTTTCGGTGCGTTCGTGGCCGTGGCCCGGGGTGTAGACGATGATGTAGTCGCCCGCCAGGTGGTACACACCCTTGAAGTCGCGATAGCAACCGATCGGCCAGGTGATGGGGGCAGCCTTGATCTTCAGGACCGCTTCGATTTCGTCCAGCAGTTCGATCGGGTCGCGAATGTCCCGGTCGAGTTTGTTGATGAAACTGACGATGGGCGTATCGCGCAGGCGGCAGACGTCCATCAGGGCGATGGTCCGTGGCTCTACGCCCTTACCGCCGTCGAGCACCATCAGCGCCGAGTCCACCGCGGTCAGGGTGCGGTAGGTGTCTTCCGAGAAGTCTTCGTGGCCGGGGGTGTCCAGCAGGTTGATCATGTGTTCGCGATAGGGGAACTGCATGACCGACGTGGTAATGGAAATACCCCGCTGCTTCTCCATCTCCATCCAGTCGGAAGTGGCGTGGCGGTCGGACTTGCGCGATTTGACGGTACCCGCCACCGCAATGGCCTTGCCCATCAGCAACAGCTTCTCGGTGATCGTGGTCTTACCCGCATCCGGGTGGGAAATAATGGCGAAAGTGCGCCTGGCGTTGACTTCGTTGACAATTTTACTATCGGACATCGCTTAAGATCTCGATTGTGCACACCGCTGTATACACGGCTAAAAGTAGCTTTGGCCGATTGCAAAGGCCAACACAGAAAACCGCGCATGTTAACAAATAGTGCCCGCAAATACCCGGCGCCCTGACATTCCGAACCGGGCTCCAATGTCAGGCATGACCTTCGTATTGGCTAAACACCCCGGGGATTCGCGCCTGAACAGTAAAAGGCATCACTTTTTATCTAGCCTCAACTAGCAATCAAGAAAATCAACTTCACTCAAGAATTAAGGTCTTTAATTACCACGTAAAACCTACCACTTAACAACACCACACCCAAGCAACTAACTAACACAATAGAAAATAATAAAATCGGCAGTAACAACAGACACTATCACTCCCCCTCGCGAACCAGCCCCATATCTTTTAAGCCCAAAACCCCCGGCCCAGGGCCTTTAAAAACAAACCCACCCGGACCAGCCAGCCCGCCCCCCGAAACTCAACCCACTATAGCCAGCTATCGGCCTAAGCTCTTGCCAAAACAATAACCATACTTATTGCAAGTCAATAAGCTCAAGAAAAATCTTAATCATCATCCGGATATCTCTTAAATAACTTCAAATATTCAAGTGATAGATTAAACCCATCATTTAAATCACTTCCTGCCGCACTTCAGCCCCTCTCGAACACTCCGCAATAGTTTTGCCAGCACGCAGAAGCGAGTGGCTGCATGCCCGACCGTTCGGCGGGGCGCGACGAACAGCGAACGGAACACACCCAAGCCTGGCCTCAGGCGACCGGCGCCACCGAGCACTGCCCAATCTGCTGGGGAAAATCAGCAGCATATGTACAAGAGGACGCATCATGAACAAGAACTATGCATTGGTATGGAACCATGCACTGGGCTGCTGGAACGTGGCCGACGAAGGGGCGCGCCGACGCAGCAAGGCAGGGCGCAGCAAGGCAGTGATCGGCGCCGGACTATCGCTGCTGGGCCTGTTGCTCCAGGCTCCGGCGTTTGCCCTGCCGAGCGGAGGAAACATCGTCTCCGGCAACGCCGACATACAGACGTCCAGCGACGGTCAACACCTGACCATCAACCAGCAAAGCAACAAGCTGATCACCAACTGGAATGACTTCAACGTCAAGGCCGATGAGCGTGTCAGCTTCCAGCAGCCCGGTAGCAACGCGATTGCCCTCAACCGTGTCCTGGGCACCCAGGGCAGCGACATCCAGGGCCGGATCGACGCCAACGGCAAGGTGTTCCTGATCAACCCCAATGGCGTGGTGTTCGGCCAATCCGCCCAAGTCGATGTCGGCAGCCTGGTGGCTTCCACTCAGGACATCACCGACAAGGACTTCCTCAATGGCAACTACCGCTTCAGCGGCACCTCCAGCGCCAGCATCAGCAACGCCGGGACCCTCACGGCGAGCGACGGCGGCAGCATCGCCTTGCTCGGTGCGCAGGTCAGCAACAGCGGCTTGATACAGGCGCGCGTCGGTAGCGTGGCCCTGGGCGCGGGCAACGACATCACCCTCGACTTCAACGGCAACGGCCTGCTCGGCCTGCAAGTCAAAAGCGGTGCCGTGGATGCCCTGGCACAGAACGGAGGCCTGCTCAAAGCCGACGGCGGCCAGGTGCTGATGACCGCCAAGAGCGCCGACAGCCTGCTCAGGACGGTGGTCAGCAACCAGGGCGTGATCGAGGCGAAGACCCTGCAAAACAAGGCGGGCCGGATCGTGCTCGACGGCGACAACGGCATTGTGCAGGTCGCGGGCCGACAGGACGCCAGCGCCATCGGCGGCCAGGGTGATGGTGGCGTGGTGGAAAACCAGGGGGCCAGAGTCGACGTGCAGTTGGCCGCACAGGTGAACACTCGTGCCGAGCAGGGCAAGACCGGCACCTGGAGGATCCATGCCAACGACATCAGCATCGCCAGCACCGAAAACCCAGGCCGGCTCACCCCACGCGGCCTGGTCATCACCGGAGGCATCAGCGGCACCAACTCGGGAACCACCAACGGCGTCGGCATCGGTGTCGGTGCCAATGCCACCGGCAGCGGCAACGGGGGCAATGGCGTCGGCGTGAGCATCGGGGGCAATGGCCACAACAACGTGGCCGTGATCGCTGGCGGCGGTCCAGCCAACACTCGGTCGACACTGCGTACCGACACCCTGGCATCCAACCTGGACACTACCCACATCGAGCTGAACAGCACCCAGGGCAACCTGACGGTCAGCGCACCGCTGACCTGGACGAGCGGCAACTCCCTGAGCCTGACCGCCGAGCGCGGTGACATTCGCGTCGAAGGCGCGCTGCGCGCCAGCGGCAACAAGGCCGGCCTCGTGCTGAATGCGCAGAACGGCGGCATCCGGCTCAACGACAACATCGCCCTCAGCGGCACCGGGGCGAGCCTGGGGCTGAACCATGGGAATAATGGCTACACACTCGAGGACGGCAAGGCGGTGACCCTCTCCGGTGCCGGTGCCCTGTTCAAAGCCAACGGCCAGGACTACGCCGTGATCCACAACCTGGATCAACTGCGTCAAATCGACAGCAACAGCAGCGGCCACTACGTGCTGGGCAACAAGATTTCCGGCAACGGCGCCCGCTTCAAGTCCCTGGGCGAGCGCAGCGGTTTTGGGGGCGTGCTCGATGGCCTGGGCAACAGCATTGAAAACCTCTCGGTCTACGGCACCAGCGGCAGCGTCGGTCTGTTCAGCGTGAATCAGGGAGAAATCCGCAACCTGAACCTCGACCGGGTCTCGGTCAGTGGAGACCGTTCGACTCACTACAACACCCTGGTAGGCACCCTGGCGGGCGTCAATATGGGCCTCATCTCCAACGTCAAGGCCAGCCAGGTGCAAGTCACGGGGGCTTCTCACGCCAACAGCCTGGGTGGGCTGGTCGCGCTGAACCTGCAGGACGGCAGCATCGACAAATCCTCGGCCAGCGGCACGCTGGTGGGCAACCGCTACACCTATGTCATGGGCGGCCTGGCGGCCGAGAACATCAACAACGGCCTGGGCCGAGGCATCGCCAGCATCAGCAATAGCCGGGCGGACGTCACGCTGACCGGGCAGATGGCCGGCCAATCAAGCGCCTACGGCGCCGGCGGCCTGGTCGGTGCGAACCGCAAGGCAAACATCAGCAACAGCAGCAGCACGGGCTTGATCTCCTTGGCTGGTGACAACCTCAACCTGGGTGGCCTGGTCGGCTTCAACACAGGGTCCTCCACGAGCCGGCTGAGCACTGTCGACAGCACCGTCAACGTCCGGGGCAATGGTCGCAACACCTTCCTGGGTGGCTTGATCGGCTTCAATACCGAAGGGGCCGTGAACAACGCCTCGGCCAGTGGCAGTGTGAACGGCAACAACGCCCAGGCAGTCGGTGGCTTGGTTGGCAAAAGCCTGGCCAGCCGCTACAGCAACGTTTCCGCCGCCGGCAACGTAACCGGGGGAGCACGGGCGAATGTCGGCGGGTTGATTGGCGAACTCAGCGCAGGCTCGGTGAACAATGCCTCGGCCAGCGGCACCCTCAACGCCAGTCACTCGCAGGCCATCGGCGGCCTGATCGGCAAGAGCGAGGGCGCCAGCCTGAGCAATGTCAGCGCCAGCGCCAGCGTGCTCGACAGATTCAGCCAGTACCTGGGCGGGTTGCTCGGTCACAGCCGCAACACCACGGTGAACGTTGCCGACGCCACCGGGAACGTCACGGGAGGGGCCAACGCCTTCGCCGGTGGCCTGATCGGCTACCTGGAAGGCGGCACCCTCGCCAACGCTTCGGCCAAAGGTGATGTCCAAGCCGGCGACTCAAGCTTCGTGGGGGGGCTGGTCGGCTTCAACGACGGCCGAATCAGCAACGCCTCTGCCTCCGGTAAAGTCATGGGGACTGCGGCCCAGGTACTGGGCGGCCTGGTCGGCGGCAACAGCGGCTCCATCGAGCACTCGTCAGCGAGCGCCAAGGTCACGCCCGTGAACCCTGGCTACATCCACGGCGGCCTGATCGGCCTGAACCTCGGCCAGCAATCCTTCAACCACCTCGAAGGCGAAGCCGCCAAGCTGCCCCTGATCGGCCGCAGCCTCCCCTTCTGACGCTCACGAGCGGATGAAACAGCAGCCGACCAGGTTGTTCCCATCAGCCTGGCCGGCCTGCACACCATCGGTTTCAGCGGCCTGCCCGGGGGTGCAGGCCCGGGCCTACCCCGTTAATACAGCGAGGCAATCCTGGCAACAACCGCCATTGGAACGCACCAACGCACCGAGCAAATTCGGCCAATGATGGAACCTTTTAAAAGGCCGGGGCGTCCACTCCCCTGCTACGAACTTTCGCCAGGTGTAGAAAAAACAGCAAGTTAGCCTGGCAAAGCGATGCGTACGGCTCACTCTCACGCTGTTTACAGCGCACCGAAGAGCTGCTTCCCGCGATCATTCTTTCGGCTGCCAGGCATGGCACTGCCACACAAGAGAATGCGCGCTGACATAAAAAAGGAGTCCGCCTGTGGCTATTCGCTATGGCAAAGGGCTGATAGGAGGCGCTGCGGTAATCGCCCTCCTGGCCCTGCTGGTCCACTGGATCGGCATCACTACGATCGAACACTACCGCGACGATCTGTTGTTCTACCTGCAAGCTCATCTGTTCCTGGTCCTGGCTTCAATGCTAGCCGCGCTGGTGGTGGGGATCCCCGCCGGCATCGTCCTCAGCCGCCCGAGCATGGTCGGACGCGCCGAACGCTTCATGCAAGTGTTCAACATCGGTAACACCGTCCCTCCCCTGGCCGTCCTGGCCATCGCTCTGGGGATCCTCGGCATCGGCAGTGGCCCGGCCATTTTCGCGCTGTTCCTCGCCTCCCTGCTGCCCATCGTGCGCAACACCTATGAAGGCCTGAAGAACGTCCAGGGCTCCCTCAAGGAGGCCGCGGTCGGCATCGGCATGACGCCACGCCAGGTGCTGTGGAAAGTCGAATTGCCCAATGCCGTGCCGATCATCATCGGCGGCGTGCGGGTGGCCCTGGCGATCAACGTCGGCACCGCGCCCCTGGCCTTCCTGATCGGCGCCAACAGCCTGGGCAGCCTGATTTTCCCCGGCATCGCCCTGAACAATCAGCCGCAACTGCTGCTCGGCGCCGCCTGCACCGCGCTGCTGGCCTTGCTCCTCGATGGCCTGGTGACCCTGGCCAGCCGACTTTGGCTGGAACGTGGTCTGCGCCCGTCTTAAGCCCGTCAGAGCCAAGGAACCGACATGAAGAAATTAAGCCTGATACTCGGCTGCGCCCTGCTTTTCAGCACATTGGCCCACGCCGTGGAAAAACCGCTGATCCGCATCGGCGCCCGGGTCTTCACCGAACAGACCCTGCTGGCGGAGATCACCTCCCAGTACTTGCGCAGCAAGGGCTACGACACCCGCGTCACCGGGGGCCTGGGCAGCAACCTGGCCCGCAGTGCCCAGGAAAGTGGCCAGTTGGACCTGATCTGGGAGTACACCGGAGTCTCGCTGGTGGCCTACAACCACATCGACGAGAAACTCGACAGCGAACAGTCCTACGCCCGGGTGAAAGAACTCGATGCGAAAAAAGGCCTGGTCTGGCTGTCACCGTCCAAGTTCAGCAATACCTATGCCCTGGCGCTGCCAGAGAACGTGGCCAAGGAACATCCGCAGATCAATAGCATCAGCGACCTGACCCAGGCCCTGGCCGAAAACACCAAGGAGAACCGCCTGGTGGCCCTGGACACCGAGTTCGCCAACCGCTCCGACGGCATGGCCGGGATGGTCAAGCTCTATGACATGGCCCTGACCCGCAAGAACACCCGGCAGATGGACGCCGGCCTGGTCTACACCGCCCTGCGCAACGGCCAGGTGTTCGCCGGCCTGGTGTACACCACCGACGGGCGCCTCAATGCCTTCAAACTCAAACTGCTGGAAGACGACAAGCACTACTTCCCGGACTACACCGCCGCGCCGGTGGTACGCCAGGCCTACCTCGACGCCCACCCGCAACTGGCCGCCGAGCTCAAGCCGCTGGCGGCGCTGTTCGACGACGAAACCATGCGCCAGCTGAACGCGCGGGTCGACGTCGACCATGAAAGCCCATCCGCCGTGGCCGCAGATTTCCTGCGCCAGCACCCGATCAACTAAAGAGGAGAAGACATGGAATTCCTGAACGCCTTTTCCCATCTCGATTGGGCCCAGGTCCTGCACCTGACCTGGCAGCACATCACCCTGGTGGGCATCGCCGTCACCCTGGCCATCGTCTTCGGCGTGCCCCTGGGCGTGCTGATGACCCGCTTCCCGACCCTTGCCGGCCCACTGCAGGCCAGCGCCACCGTGCTGCTGACCATTCCATCCATCGCCCTGTTCGGCCTGCTGCTGCCGTTCTACTCCAAGTTCGGCCAGGGCCTGGGCCCGCTACCGGCTATCACCGCGGTGTTCCTCTATTCCCTGCTGCCGATCATGCGCAACACCTACCTGGCGCTGACCGGCGTCGAACCGGGCATTCGTGAAGCCGCCCGCGGCATCGGCATGACCTTCGGCCAGCGCCTGCGCATGGTCGAGTTGCCGATCGCGGTGCCGGTGATCCTCGCCGGGGTACGCACCGCCGTGGTGATGAACATCGGCGTCATGACCATCGCCGCCACCATCGGCGCCGGCGGCCTGGGCGTACTCATTCTTGCTTCCATCAGCCGCAGCGACATGTCGATGCTGATCGTCGGCGCCGTGCTGGTCAGTCTCCTGGCCATCTTCGCCGACCTGCTTCTGCAATGGCTGCAACGCTCGCTGACTCCAAAAGGACTCCTGAAATGATCGAACTTCAAAACCTGACCAAGACCTTTCGCAGCAACGGCAAGGATGTCAAAGCCGTCGACTCGGTAAGCCTGACCGTCAATGAAGGCGAGATCTGCGTGTTCCTCGGGCCCTCCGGCTGCGGCAAGAGCACCACGCTGAAAATGATCAACCGCCTGATCATGCCCACCTCGGGCAAGGTGCTGATCAATGGCGAGGACACCACCGATCTCGACGAAGTGACCCTGCGCCGCAACATCGGCTACGTGATCCAGCAGATCGGCCTGTTCCCCAACATGACCATCGAGGAAAACATCGTGGTGGTGCCACGCCTGCTGGGCTGGGACAAGCAGAAATGCCACGACCGGGCCCGCGAGCTGATGAGCATGATCAAGCTCGAACCCAAGCAGTACCTGCATCGCTACCCACGGGAACTGTCCGGTGGCCAGCAACAGCGAATCGGGGTGATCCGCGCCCTGGCGGCGGACGCTCCGCTGCTGCTGATGGACGAGCCCTTCGGCGCGGTGGACCCGATCAATCGCGAGATGATCCAGAACGAATTCTTCGAGATGCAGCGGGCGCTGAACAAGACCGTGATCATGGTCAGCCATGACATCGACGAAGCCATCAAGCTGGGGGACAAGATCGCCATCTTCCGTGCCGGCAAGCTGCTGCAGATCGATCACCCCGACACCCTGCTGGCGCACCCGGCGGACGACTTCGTCAGCAACTTCGTCGGCCAGGACAGCACCTTGAAACGCCTGTTGCTGGTCAAGGCCGAAGACGCCGCGGACAACGCCCCGTCGGTCAGCCCGGAAACCCCGGTAGCCGACGCCCTGGAACTGATGGACGAACACGACCGGCGCTACGTGGTGGTGACCTGTGCCGAGAACAAGGCTCTGGGTTATGTACGTCGTCGCGACCTGCACCGTCAGACCGGCACCTGCGCCCAGTTCCTGCGAGAGTTCAACGCTACAGCCGCCTACGACGAACACCTGCGGATTCTTCTGTCGCGCATGTACGAGTTCAACCGCTCGTGGCTGCCGGTGATGGATGCCGAGCGGGTGTTCCTGGGCGAGGTGACTCAGGAATCCATCGCCGCCTACCTGAGCTCCGGGCGTTCGCGGGGGATGAAGACCAATATCGTCTCGCCGGCTGAAACAGTGGTCGCCTGATCAATAAATATCCAACAACCAACCTGTGGCGAGGGCGCTTGCTCCCGCGGGACCGTGAAGCGGCCCCTCTTTGCAAAAAGAATGGGGTTGCTGCGCATCCGGCGCAAGCAAGCGCCCTCGCCACCGGGTGTTTTTGGCCCACCCACGCGCCGGAAAAAAATATCAACAGCCGCCCCGGTCAGAGCTGTCCGGCGCCCTCCTCCGAAACAGCCAAAATCCCCCTCAAACCGCCCTCTCGCCGCTAACGTCGCCGATGTTGACGCTTTCATACTTCCCAGCTACTTGGCACGCAAAAGCGTCGAACGTGCAGGTATTTTTAACACTCGAGAATTCTTCGGGAACATCTGTCCGTCATCTGTGTCGGCTACAAAGAGAGGTGTCGATAACGCACGTCAGACAAGTGCAAAAACGCGACATTTTTTGTTGATCTCAGCCCCCTCACCGCCTAAAGTTCGCGCCGAACGTCCATGCTGGAAACGATCCATCCGGCTCAAGTACTGACGACGAGACAGCAAGGCCAAGGGCAGATTTCCCATGGCCTTTTTGCTTTCGGCGACATGCCTTGGGAAGTAGGCGAACCAAAGTGGGGATACGGAGGACGTTCACAAGGCACTGTCATCAATGACATGTCCTTAAACCCATTGATTACCAACGTTTGCCAGTAGGAGTTCCCAACGCATGTCGATTAACGTCGAAGACTATTTCGCGCGCGAAACCTTTCAGAAAATGAAGTCTTTCGCCGACCAGCAAGAAACCCCGTTCGTGGTCATCGACACCCAGATGATCTCCCAGGCCTACGACGACCTGCGCGCCGGTTTCGAATTCGCCAAGGTCTACTACGCGGTCAAGGCCAACCCGGCCGTCGAGATCATCGACCTGCTGCACGAAAAAGGCTCCAGCTTCGACATCGCTTCGATCTACGAGCTGGACAAGGTGCTGGGCCGCGGCGTCAACCCGGCCAACATCAGCTACGGCAACACCATCAAGAAGTCCAAGGACATCCGCTACTTCTATGACAAGGGCGTGCGCCTGTACGCCACCGACTCCGAGGCCGACCTGCGCAACATCGCCAAGGCCGCCCCGGGTTCGAAAGTCTACGTGCGCATTCTCACCGAAGGCTCCACCACCGCCGACTGGCCGCTGTCGCGCAAGTTCGGCTGCCAGACCGACATGGCCATGGACCTGCTGATCCTCGCTCGCGACCTGGGCCTGGTGCCTTACGGTGTGTCGTTCCACGTGGGTTCGCAACAGCGCGACATCAGCGTCTGGGACGCCGCCATTGCCAAGGTCAAGGTGATCTTCGAACGCCTGAAAGAAGAAGACGGTATCGAGCTGAAGCTGATCAACATGGGTGGCGGCTTCCCGGCCAACTACATCACCCGCACCAACAGCCTGGAAACCTATGCCGAGGAAATCATCCGCTTCCTCAAGGAAGACTTCGGCGACGACCTGCCGGAAATCATCCTCGAGCCAGGCCGTTCGCTGATCGCCAACGCCGGCATCCTGGTCAGCGAAGTAGTACTGGTGGCGCGCAAATCCCGCACCGCCGTCGAGCGCTGGGTGTACACCGACGTGGGCAAGTTCTCCGGCCTGATCGAAACCATGGACGAGTCCATCAAGTTCCCGATCTGGACCGAGAAGAAAGGTGAAGTGGAAGAAGTGGTGATCGCCGGCCCGACCTGCGACAGCGCCGACATCATGTACGAGAACTACAAGTACGGCCTGCCACTGAACCTGGCCATCGGCGACCGCCTGTACTGGCTGTCCACCGGCGCCTACACCACCAGCTACAGCGCGGTGGAATTCAACGGCTTCCCGCCGCTGAAGGCCTTCTACGTTTAAAGACGGCAGCTAGCTGCAAGAAAAAGCCCATGACTTGTCATGGGCTTTTTTGTGCGCGCGGGTCAGTGATTCAACGATCTTCCCGGACATGCCAAATACGCAGGATGGACAAGGCCATGCCTTGAATCTCATAACGCATCTCGTAATGCCCCACCAGCAATCGTCGAACATCCCTCGGCTTGAATTCCTCCAACTGCTCTCCCAATCGTGGGTTAGATAGAAGAGCATCTGGAGCCTGCACCAGCGATTGCACGGTCCGAGCAGCAGTAGAACGATTGGCCTGGGCGAGAAACTCAAAAAGCCGAGCCAGATCGGATAGGGCCTTGCTCGTCCATTTCAGCTGTCTCATTTTGGTAAGGGCAGAGGGTTGTCGCCAGACAGACTCTGCGCCCAAGCCAACACTGACTGATGATCCACAACCCTTCCAGCATCGACATCTGCCAAGGCCTCAAGCGTCAGTCGACGGCGCTCTTCTTCCTGGTCAACCCAGGCCACCAACGCCTGCTTCACGACCCAGGCCCGGGAGCGTTCCAGGCGAGAAGCAAGTTGATCGACCTTGTCAGCCAGGTCCAAGGGAATGTGAGCGGTCAGTACTTTTGTCGCGGGCATGAGGCAAGACCTGCATCAGAATGATTAAAAGCGATTAGCTTTGAATCATATTGATTTAAGACAACACAGCAAGCCGCTCTCCATCCCGTTCGTCACCCAATTGCGCCGCCCGCCGCTGATAGGCCTGGGCCAGGTCGCGAATCTCGGGGTGCGTGGCCTTGAGCAGCGCGGCGCATGCCACCCGGAGGAAATTCAGGTTGCCACCGGCCAGAGCCCGTTGCAGCCACGCCACGGCTTCGTCGATACGCCCGGCATCGGCCAGCACTGCCGCATGGCTGAACTGCCCGCGAAAATCCCCGCCTTCGGCCGAGCGCCGGTACCAGTCCCGCGCCGCTTCAAGGTCGGCCTGGCACACCAGCCCCTCCTCCAGGTAGCGCCCCAGCAGGTTCATCGATTTGGCATGGCCCAGGTCCGCCGCACGACGGTAGCAGGCCAGGGCCAAGGCATGGTTCTGCACCACGCCGCGACCGGTGGCCAACAGGTTGGCGTAGTTGTACAGCCCCCAGTCCAGCCCCGCCTCGGCAGCCAGGCGATAGTGCCCGGCCGCGCGGGCGGCATCCGCCGGGCAACCCCAGCCGTGCTCATGGCAGCGCCCGAGCATGTTGCGCGCCATCAGGTGCCCGCGTTGTGCGGCGATCTCGAACCAGCGCACCGCCAGGGGTTGATCCTGCTGGATGCCGCGACCGTCGAGGAGGATCTGCCCCAGCAGCGCCTGGGCGTCCAGCAGCCCCTCGGAAGCAGCGGCCAGCACCGCCTGGGCGGCGCGGGCCGGGCTCTCCTCAAGCATGGCGCTCAGTTGCGCGCCGTCGAGGAGCTCCTCGCGACGAAGTTGAAAAGTCACGGCTTACACCTCGACCCAGCGACGCAAAAGGTTGTGGTAGGTGCCGGTCAGGCGGACCAGCGAAGGATGGTCGGGCACGTCCCGGGTCAGCTCCTGGATCGCGCCGTCCATCTCGAACAGCAAGGCGCGCTGGCTATCTTCGCGCACCAGGCTCTGGGTCCAGAAGAATGAGGCGTAGCGAGCGCCCCGGGTCACCGGGTTGACCTTGTGCAGGCTGGTGCCTGGATACAGCACCATGTCCCCCGCCGGCAGCTTGACCCGCTGCAGGCCGAAGGTGTCCTGGATCTCCAGCTCGCCGCCTTCGTAATCCTCGGGGTCGCTGAAGAACAGGGTCGACGACAGGTCCGTACGCACCCGCTCCGGGCTGCCCTTGGGCTGGCGCACCGCGTTGTCGATATGAAAATCGAAACTGCCGCCGGCGGTGTAGCAGTTGATCAGCGGCGGAAACACCTTGTGCGGCAAGGCGGCGGACATGAACAGCGGGTTCTGCCACAGGCGATCGAGCATCGCCGCGCCGATCTCCTGGGCCAGCGGGTGGCCTTCCGGCAGTTGCAGGTTGTGCTTGGCCTTGGCCGACTGGTAACCGGCGGTGATCTTGCCGTCCGCCCAGTCCGCCTGTTCCAGGGCTTCACGGATGCGCCCGACCTCGTCACGGGTGAACACGCCAGGGATGTGCAGCAACATGGCCAGGTACCTGCAGAGCGAAAGGCCGTCAATGATATTGATTCTTATTGACTGTGTAAAACCCCGGGACGCATGAGAACGTAAAAACCGTAAAGGCAAATTGTAAAGAATGTAAATTAAGTGCGAATAGCAATATTTCGCAATTGATAACAAATGTTTCTTTCCCCTATATTCCGCCGCCTCAAATCCTTGGGGAGGGGAAAAACATGTCACGCCAACAACCACCATCCGCTGTCAGTTCACCACGCCTGCTGGCGTCTGCAATTGGCGTGGCGATCACCGCCGGCTCCGCAGGCCATATGGTCCAGGCGGCTGAAGAGACTCAGCAGAAGACTTCGGGCAAAGCCATTGCCCTGGAAGCCACCAGCATTACCGGTGAGGCCCAGGACAACACCTCCTACCAAGTGGAAAAAGCTTCCTCGCAGAAATACACCGCGCCACTGGTGGATACCCCACGCTCGGTCACGGTGATTCCCCAGCAGGTACTCAAGGACACCGCAGCAACGTCCCTGCAAGACGCGCTGCGCACGGTGCCAGGCATCACCTTCGGCGCTGGCGAAGGCGGCAACCCCCAGGGCGATCGCCCGTTCATCCGTGGTTTTGACGCCCAGGGCGACACTTACCTGGATGGTGTACGCGATACCGGCGGCCAAAGCCGCGAAATCTTCGACATCGAATCGGTCGAGGTCAGCAAAGGCCCGAACTCCTCCTTCGGCGGGCGCGGCTCGGCGGGCGGCAGCCTGAACCTGGTCAGCAAGCAGCCGAAACAGCAGGACTTCCTCAACGGTGGCTTCACCTACGGTTCCGACCAGACCCGTCGCTACACCCTGGACGTCAACCGCCAGTTCCTCGAAGGTGCAGCTTTCCGCCTGAACCTGATGAGCCACGAGCAGAACGTGGCCGGACGCGACGCCGTCAATTACGACCGCTGGGGCGTAGCGCCGTCGCTGACCTTCGGCATGGGCACTCCGACCCGGGTCAACGTCAGCTACTACCACATGGAAAGCGACGACCTGCCGGATTCGGGCATCCCCTATGGCTACAGTTCGAACGGCGCTAAAGCCGCGCACATCCATGACAAACCCACCGACGGTGGTGACAGCAACAACTTCTACGGCCTGAAGGACCGCGACTTCCGAAAGACCCGGGCGGACATCAGCACCTTCTCCGTCGAACATGACCTGAATGACAATATGACGCTGAAAAACACCCTGCGTCATGGCAACACCGGCCAGGACTACATCCTTACCCAGCCGGACGACAGCCAGCACAACGTCAACCAGTTCGGCACCGTGTGGCGTCGGGCCAACTCGCGAGTGTCCACCACCGAGACCACCACCAACCAGACCGATCTGTTTGGCGAGTTCCACGCATTGGGCTTCAAGAACAACTACTCCACCGGCCTTGAGTTCACCGGTGAAGAGACCCGGGTCAGCAGCTATACCGTCACGCCTAACAGCAACCCGACCTGCACCGTTGGCAAGGTCGGCAACAGCGGTGGCAGCTGCACATCCCTGGGCAATCCGAACCCGGACGATGCCTGGACCGGTAGCGCCGTACGCAACTACTACGGCACCAACACCAAAGCCACGACCCGTGCCGCCTACGCCTTCGACACCATCGAACTGGATCCAAAATGGCTGTTGAACCTCGGGGTGCGCTACGACACCTTCGATACCGTGGCCAATACCAACGCCGCCACTGGCCGTTCCAAACTCAAGAGCGACAGCCAGTTCTGGAACTGGCAGGCCGGCCTGGTCTGGAAGCCGGCCGAGAACGGCAGCATCTACGCCTCCTATGCGACATCGGCCAACCCCGCGGGCGGCGTGCTGGATGGTGCTGCCGACAACCCATTGTCGGCAGGCCTGGCCACCAGCGACCTGAAACCGGAGGAAACCGTCAACTACGAGCTGGGCACCAAGTGGGACGTGTTCAACAACCGCCTGTCGCTGACCGGAGCCGTGTTCCGCACCGAGAAGAAGAACACCCGCATTCTGGTTGACTCGCTGACCTACCAGAACGCTGGTGAATCTCGGGTCGACGGGATCGAATTGGGCGCCAGCGGCAAGATCACCGACAAATGGCAAGTCTTCGCCGGTTACAGCTACCTGAAAAGCGAACTGGTGGACGCGGGCCTCAACGGTCGCAATGGCGTAGTCAGCGCCGGCTCCAACAAAGGCAACCAGATGCCGAACACACCGAAAAACACCTTCAGCCTGTGGAGCACCTACGACATCACCTCGAAGCTGACCGTAGGTGGCGGAGCGTTCTACGTTGACGAAGTCTATGGCGATGCGGCCAACACCGTGTACGTGCCGTCCTACACCCGCTACGACGCCATGGCCAGCTACAAGCTGACCAAGAACGTCGACCTGCAGTTGAACGTGCAGAACCTGACCGACAAGACCTACTACGACAAGGCCTACGCGGCGCACTTCGCCAACCAGGCGGCCGGTCGTACCGCGCTGATGAGTGCCAACTTCCACTTCTGATCCAGCGCAAGACCTTCCTGTGGCCACGGCCACAGGCGCCCAAGCCCCACGCATTTCAATGCCTGGGGCTTTTGCATGTAAAAACGAATGCTTCTCGACAACACACGGCATAATGCGCGCCGTGTTTCCTCTCTCTGGACGAACAAGGCGAGTGACGTGTTGAAGAAAACCCTGTTCCAGCTGCACTGGTTCTTCGGCATCAGCGCGGGGCTGGTCCTGGCCCTGATGGGCATCACCGGGGCGACCGTGTCGTTCCAGGACGAAATCCTGCGCGCCCTCAATCCATCGGTGCTGCAAGTCGACAAGCTCCCCGCCGGGGTGCTGCCGCCCGCCGAACTGGTGGAAAAAATCCAGGCCGCCGAAGGCAAGACGGTGTCCATGCTCTGGGTCGAGACCGACAGCGGCAACGCCGCGCGGGTGTTCTTCACCCCGCCGCCGGGGAACGCCGTGGCCAGATGCGCTACTTCGACCCCTATACCGGCGAGTTCATGGGCGACGCCGTCGGCCAGGACTTCTTCGGCTTCATGCTGCAATTGCACCGCTTCCTGGCCATCGGCGACACCGGCCGGCAGATCACCGGCGCCTGCACCCTGATCCTGATCTTCTTCTGCCTGTCCGGGCTGTACCTGCGCTGGCCGCGCCAGGTCGGCAACTGGCGGGTGTGGCTGACCCTGGACTGGGCCAAGAAAGGCCGCGGCTTCAAGTGGGACCTGCACGCCGTGTTCGGCACCTGGTGCCTGCTGTTCTACCTGCTGTTCGCCCTCACCGGCCTGTACTGGTCCTACGATTGGTACCGGGAGGGCCTGACCAAGCTGCTCTCCGATGCGCCACACAGCGAACGCCAGCGTGGCGGCCGCGGTGGCCCACCGCCCAAGGGCCCGGCCCCGGTGGCGGACTACAACGCCATGTGGAGCAGCATCTACAGCGCCGCCGGCAAGGACCTCAATGCCTACAACATCCGTATGCCTGCCGTGGCCGGGCAGCCGGCGACTGTGTTCTACCTGCTCAAGACCTCCCCCACGAACGGGCGCTGAACCAACTGACCCTGGACCCGGCCACCGGGGTGATCAGCCGTCATGACCGCTACGCCGACAAGAGCCTCAAGTCACAGTTGCTCACCAGCGTCTACGCGCTGCACGTGGGCAGCTACTTCGGCCTGGTGGGGCGCATCCTGCTGACCCTGGCCTCCTTGACCATGCCGCTGTTCTTCGTCACCGGCTGGCTGCTGTACCTGGATCGCCGGCGCAAAAAGCGCCAGATCAAGAACGCACGCCAAGGCCTGGAAAGCAGCGCCGACGATGGCTCCGCGTGGCTGATCGGTTTCGCCAGCCAGAGCGGCTTTGCCGAACAATTGGCCTGGCAGACTGCCGGGCAATTGCAAGCTGCCGGGGTGGCGACCAAGGTCCAGCCGCTGAGCAATCTCAGCGAACAGGACCTGCGTGACGCCCAGCGCGCGCTGTTCGTGGTCAGCACCTTTGGCGACGGCGAAGCACCGGACAGCGCCCGCGGCTTCGAGCGCAAGCTGCTGGGCCGCGAGCTGTCGCTGCAAGGCCTGCAATACGCCGTGCTCGGCCTGGGCGACCGCCAGTACCAGCACTTCTGCGGCTTTGCCCGACGCCTGCACGACTGGCTGTCGAACCAGGGCGGCAGCACCCTGTTCGCCCCCATCGAGGTGGACAGCGGCGACAGCTACGCCCTGCGCCACTGGCAGCAGCAACTGGGCCAACTCACCGGCCATGCCCCGGTAGACCTGTGGCAGGCCCCGGCCTTCGACAACTGGACCCTGAAGAGCCGCACCCTGCTCAACCCCGACAGCAGCGGCTCCGGGGTCTACCTGCTGCAACTGCTGGCCCCCAGCGCCAGCAGCTGGCTGGCTGGCGACCTGGTGGAAGTCATGCCGCGCAACAGCCCGTGGCTGGTCGAATACTTCCTCGACGGCCTGGGGCTCTCCGGCGAGGCCAGGGTCCAGCTCGACGGCCTGGAAGAGAGCCTGGAACAAGCCTTGGGCAGCCGCCAGCTACCAGAAAACCGCACCCACCTGGTGGGCCTGCACGCCCAGGCCCTGGTGGATGCCCTGGTGCCCCTGAGCATGCGCGAATACTCCATCGCCTCGATTGCCGCCGACGGTTGCCTGGAGCTGCTGGTACGCCAGGAACGCCACGCCGACGGCAGCCTGGGGATCGGTTCCGGCTGGCTCACCGAGCATGCTGCGGTGGGTTCGAGCATCAGCCTGCGGGTACGGCGCAACAGCGGCTTCCACCTGCCGGCCGAACCTTGCCCGCTGATTCTGCTGGGCAACGGCACCGGGCTGGCGGGCTTGCGCAGCCTGCTCAAGGCGCGGATCGCCGAGGGCCAGCAACGCAACTGGCTGATCTTTGGCGAGCGCAATGCCGAGCATGATTTCTACTTCAAGGATGAACTGCAGGAATGGCGCACCCGGGGCGACCTGAGCCGCCTGGACCTGGCGTTCTCCCGGGACCAGGCCGAGAAGATCTACGTCCAGGACCGCCTGCGCCAGGCGGCGGACGAGCTGAAAAAATGGCTGGACGATGGCGCCGCGATCTACATCTGCGGCAGCTTGCAGGGCATGGCGTCGGGAGTGGACCAGGTACTCAACGAACTGCTGGGAGCAGAACACGTCGAACGCCTGATTGAGCAGGGTCGCTACCGCCGCGACGTTTACTGAGGCGTCAGACGCTTCACCGGCAAGCCGGCTCCTACATCAATCGTGCCGCACCCTCCGTAGGAGCTGGCTTGTAGTGGTCCAGCTTTTTTGGACCACTCTGTAGGAGCATTAGGCCGCCAGCCTTTCAAAAGCAGCGGGCGGCAGATCGTTTGAGGCGCTGTGGCAACGCCGATGGTTGTAATGGGCAATGAAATCCATCACATCCTTCTGCGCCTCGAAATGATTCTGGTAGCCATTTTCAGGCGACCAGTCGTGTTTCAGTGTCCGGAAATAACGCTCCACCACCGCGTTGTCCCAGCAGTTTGCGCGTCGACTCATGCTCTGCACGATCTGCTTCTCAGCCAGGTATTCGACAAAGCGATCCGCGGTGTATTGGCAGCCCTGGTCCGAGTGGAATACCAGCGCTGAACCAGGTCGACGTATGCCAACAGCCAGCCGCAACGCCTTGAGCGACAGCTCGGCATCGGCGGTCCTGGAAAAGGCCCAGCCGACGATCCGACGTGAAAACAGATCCATCACGATTGCCAGGTACAGCCAGCTTCCACCGACGCGAATATAAGTGATGTCTCCGGCCCAAAACGTATTGGGCGATGCAGGATTAAAGCGACGATCAAGGACATTGGCTGCGGTATTGCTGGGCTTTCCGGTCCGACGATAGTGAGCGTAACGGGCTCGTCGTCTGACCAGACCAAGGTTTTTCATCAGACGGCCCATACGATGGCGTCCAACCACGACGCCCTGCTTTTTAAGCTCCCTGGCAAATCCCCGGGCGCCCAGGGCACCTCGATGCTCCCGGTGCAACTGCCGAATGGTCTTTTCCAGTTGCCGCTCGACCCCAGGCTCAGACCGGGCCAAGTGCTTGGCGTAATAGCTGCTGCGAGGCACGCCCAGAAGTCGGCAGCAGTGCCGAATGGAGAGCTGTCCTTTCAAACCCTCGATCATTTGATTCGGCTGAACAGCACCTTCAGATGAGAGGTCAATTGCTTTTTTAGGACGCTATTCTCGGCTTCCAGCAGGGCGAGCCTGGCCTGCAGTGAGTCAATCAGTTCCTGGTCCTGAGGGCGTGTGGGCAGCAAGGCTCCTTCATGCTCCTTGCGCCATCTGGCGACCCAGCGTCGCAGGGCTGTAGGCCCAACCCCGGTTTGCTCACACGCCTTAGGCACCGAGTAATTCATTTCCACGACCAGGCGAATGGCTTCAGCCTTTTCTTCAGCGCTAACAACCCGAAATCCCATGATGCTTCCTTAGGTTGAAACTCCTACAGAGTGGTTCAGGAATATTGAGCCACAACAGCTTGCCAGCGAAGGCGCCCGCCAGAACAGCGCAAGGCTCAAGGGCCTCTTCGCCGGCAAGCCGGCTCCTACATCAATCGTGCTGCACCCTCCGTAGGAGCTGGCTTGCCAGCGAAGGCGCCCGCCAGAACAGCGCAAGGCTCACGGGCCTCTTCGCCGGCAAGCCGGCTCCTACATCAATCGTGCCGCACCCTCCGTAGGAGCTGGCTTGCCAGCGAAGGCGCCCTTCAGAACAGCGCAAGGCTCACGGGCCCTATTCGCCGGCAAGCCGGCTCCTACGGGACGGGGCGTTGGCGGGGATGGTTACGCCGGTTGCAGGTTGTGCTCGTACACCGCCACGCCATCCAGGTCCCGCAGGATTACCTTCAGCTCTGCCGTTTGCCCATCGATCTGCACTTCGCCAAAGAACTGGAAGCCGGCAAAGGGTGAAGTGTTCTGCGCTGGCGGCGCCTTCTGGAACACCACTTCCGGGCCGAAGGTCTTGTCCAGCACATTGGGCCCGAAACTCCCGGCGTTCAGGGGGCCGGCGACAAACTCCCAGAACGGCTCGAAATCCTGGAACGCCGCCCGATCCGGGTGGTAGTGGTGAGCCGCGCAGTAGTGCACGTCCGCCGTCAGCCACACATGGTTGCGCACCTGATGCTTGCGCAAATACGCCAGCAGCTCGGCAATCTCCAGCTCGCGGCCCTGGGCCGGGCCCGGGTCGCCGTTGGCGATCGCCTCCCAGCGCGCCACCCCGGGGCTGACTTCGCCATCGGGCACGCCCAGGCCAATGGGCATGTCCGCCGCCACCACTTTCCACTGGGCCGAGGAGTCCTTGAGCTCACGCTTCAGCCAATCCAATTGCTCGCGGCCGAGGAAAGGTTTCTCGCCGCCGAGGTTGTCATCGTTGGGGCCGCGATAGCTGCGCATGTCCAGCACGAACACATCCAGCAACGGCCCATAGCTGAGCTTGCGATAGATGCGCCCGCCGCCATCGGCGCTCTGCCGGCGCATGGGCGAATACTCCAGCCAGGCCTGGCGCGCGCGGCCCACCAGGGTCTGGATGTCCTTGACCACGTAACGTTCGTCCAGCTGCTTGCTCGGCGACCAGTTATTGACCACCTCGTGGTCGTCCCACTGCCAGATCTGCGGCACCTCGGCGTTGAAGCGGCGCAGGTTTTCGTCCATCAGGTTGTAGCGGTAGTTGCCCCGGTATTCGTCGAGGGTCTCGGCCACTTTGCTCTTGGCCTCGGTGGTGAGGTTGCGCCAGATGCGCCCGTCTTCCACGGTCAACTGTGCCGGCACCGGGCCGTCGGCGTAGATGGTGTCGCCGCTGTGGATAAAGAAGTCCGGCAGGCGCAGGCGCATTGCCTCGTAGATGCGCATGCCGCCGATATCCGGGTTGATGCCGAAGCCCTGCCCTACCGTGTCGCCGCTCCAGACAAAACGGATGTCCCGGCGTTGCGAAGGCGCACTGCGCAAATGGCCGAACCAGGGCTCGCTGGCCACGCCGGACTGGGCATCCTCGAAGGTCACCCGATAGAAGATCGCCTGATTGGCCGGCAGCCCGGTCAACTCCACCCGCGCCGTGAAGTCGGTCCGCGCATCGGCCAGGGGCGAAACAGAGCGCCGGGGGTTGCTGAACATGCTTCGCGTGTCCCACTCCACCACCATCCGCGCCGGACGATCGCTGCGGCTCCAGATCATCGCCTTATCCCCCAGCAGATCCCCGGACTGCACCCCGTCGGTGAGCTGCGGCCGATCCTTGACCGAAGCGATCACCGCCGGCGCCAGGCTCGGCATCAACAGCCCCGCCCCGGCGATTTGCATGATCCGACGACGGCCGAGGTTGAACTCGCTCATGGTGACTCCCTGACAATGGTCAAAAAGCACACCTTAGACAGTGGGGATGAAGGGGGTGTGACAGAGCGGTGGCGAGCTGCGACCTGGATTAAGCATGATACTCACGCGTGTTTTCTTAGCTGCCTACACGGCAGTGAACCGCGACCAGTTCACGCTGCACCACGAGGACTTTTTCTTAGCTGCCTACACGGCAGTGAACCCTGGCCACGACCTTTCGAGGCATGTCCTACTTTTCTTAGCTGCCTACACGGCAGTGAACCCACTTCGGCACCTGGTCCGCGCAGTTTATGTTTTCTTAGCTGCCTACACGGCAGTGAACATGGTCTGGCGCATGGACGCCGGCGACTTCAATTTCTTAGCTGCCTACACGGCAGTGAACGTCGGCGCGCTCGGCTCTGCCCTGGCGGATAGTTTCTTAGCTGCCTACACGGCAGTGAACGCGGAGGCCAGGGCAACCTGATCTCAATGACTTTTCTTAGCTGCCTACACGGCAGTGAACAATCACAAGCTCGTTAACTCGCGTTACGGGTTTTTCTTAGCTGCCTACACGGCAGTGAACGCATCGGTGCCTAGGCCATTATCCTGCATATTTTTCTTAGCTGCCTACGAGGCAGTGAACTTTCATCGTCGGCAATAAGCGTTGCGCTGTTTTTTCTTAGCTGCCTACACGGCAGTGAACTCAGGCATTCGCTTCATTCCAGGGTCCAGGGTTTTCTTAGCTGCCTACACGGCAGTGAACTAGAGCATTTTTTCCATAACCCTCTGATTGCGCTTAGAAAAGGCGTCCAAAGACTCCACATACCCTTTTTCTGATCCCCCTTGTAAGTCATTGATTTTACAAGAGGGCTCAGTCCACCCAGAAAAAAGGGTTAAAACCAAGGCACCGTTGCGCTTGAACTCAAGCCATAAGCGTTGAATGTTCCTGCTTGTGGTTGATCAAGAAGCGGGCCGTGGCGGATGAACAAGTGGAACACTTGATGATTGGTATGACTGCGCATGACAGCAAAAGGCAGGTCACAGCTTTTCGCGGCTGTATCGGGAACACGCCGGCGTGCCTCGTCCTCAGAAAGCCCGTGACGCTTGATCAGGCGGCGCCGCAGGCGTTCGGGATTGCTGTCGACCTGCACCCGGCAGACATGGCGATGCTGCACCGATGCCGGAACAGGGCATAGCTGGCCGATCTGCACATGGTCGCGCATGCCCGTCAGCCAATTGATGGCCAACAATTGGTCCAAGGCTTCGCAGCTCCCATGGAGGCGTAAGTGCGAGCCGAGGTGGCGGATCGAGTGTCGAGTATCGGGAAAACTGATGCCGATATCGTTTCGCCGCACGTCATGCAGCGCGCGATGAAGTTTATTGAGTAGCGCACTCATCAACTGCGTCGGCGGAAATTCAGGGTCGGGCAGCAGTTTCAGGTCGAGGTAGTGGTCCATGGCTCAACCCGCCTCACCGAAGACGCCGCCCCGAATCAAGGTGGCAATCACGAAGTGTTGCTGTTCAACGGGCGGCACCTGATCTTTCAAGACCCAGCCATCCAGCAAGGTGTAGAAGTCATCCTTGCTGCCGCGTGGCTGGCGATAGGCTTTGCCTTGGGTGGTCACCGAACCATAGGGTTCCACGGCAATCGGCCCGTTGTCGTCTGCCTCCTGATACCAGGTGTCGATGCTACGCAGTGCGTTGCCGATTTTCTGCGAGTGAATGCCAGCGATATTTTCAACGCTGTACAGCGTTTTGCTCTTGTCGCCGCGCCCCCGATCCAGAATCAGCTCCTGGGAGGGAAAAACTTCCTGCCCGGCGCCTATGCGGGCATAGGCAGTGATCCGCAACAGCACATGCTGCTCGCCAGCCAACCCCTTGGCGATCAACTGCGCAAGTTGCTGCAAGGCGTCGCCGTGAGCACCCTCCTCGTCGAAATGACGCAATGTCAGACTCAAACTGTCGAAGGTCCATTGCGAAGCGCTGCTGCCAGCGACCAGATGGTCGACCTCGACCTGCACCTGCTCGGCGCCCATTCGGTTGCGCCACAGAAAACGTCCGTTGGCCAGGTTATGAGCGTAGCGGCGCGCCAACTCGTTGAAACCGTTGGCCTGTACATAGCCCTGCACGGTATCCAGCAGTTTTTTCCGGTAGGCAAAATCGTTGCAGGCCGAGGGCTGGCCGGTACCTGCCAGTACGCGCAGGGTAAAAGTAACCCGCAGGGTGTCGGTATCGTGGGGCAGAGTGGCAACATCCACGGTTTGCAGGTTGGGGTTTTCAATCGCGGCATCCAGCTTGGCCGGGTCCATATCCTTGGTTTTGAGACGGTTGGAAATGGTCCCGCGTACGGATTTTTCGCGCACGACGACAGGCACCCAATGATTTCGGGATTGCCAGTCCCCGGCGTGGAACAACGCATCGGACGGATCAAGCTTACGTTCGAAGGCCAGGACAGAAGCGGTTTTCAGGGCGTCATTGCTCATGTTCGTATTCCTTTGCTCAAAAGGGCTATCAGTCGAAGTGGGACATTGATTGCGCACGGTAGTCGTTACGGCAGCGGTACAGCCCCTCGTCACTTTGGTAGTCGGCGTACCAGAGCAACTGCTGCACCGATTGCAGGCGGTGGGGGCTGATCCACTGGCCCACGCCATAGAGGCTTTCCACGAAACGGAACGGGGTCTGGGCATCACGTGCGCGAGCAACCGAGCCGGCTGCCTGAAGTGGGGTGAGCGCGCCATAGCCCAAAGGGATGGGCACTATCCACCCCAGGCCCTTGCGATCGTTGGTCCATTCAGTGTGGCGTGGGGATTCGCATTCGCTCGCAGGGGTAACGCTGGACCAGTTGATCCGTGACAGCAACAGCCAGGCATCCAGTAGCGTGGCCTGGGGCTGGCTGGCTTGCAGGTCCTGATGACGCTGCCGCAGAAGATCTTGCCTCTCTACCAGCACAAACCCAGGCAGCAGGCGCAGCTTGGTCTCATAGAACAGCCGCTCACGCGCCTCTTCGTCACCGGTCATGGGAATCGCATAAGGTTGCTGCTTGCGATGCGGGGCGCTCGAAGGGAGCACACTGCCTCCCGCGATGCGCATCTGCATCAATAGTTCGCGTACCTGCTGCGCGATGAGTCTGCCATCGCCCTGGTCACTGAGCGCTTGGCTTTGTACGGCAAACACCAGGCTGATCTGCAGGTGGATCCGACCTTCCTCAACGATTGCCGCGGTGCTGCCATCTCTGTTGAGGGGGTTGCGGGTCAGGCGCAGGGTGTTGACGAAGTCGCCGTGGGTCACTTGTTCTTCGTGATGATGGGCGACCACGCTGACCGCGTTGAATTGCAAGTCCAGGCCCGCTGCATGAGTTTTCCTCTCCAATGCCCACATCAACCCCAGGAAAGCCGTAATAGAGGGAAATCCATGGGTCAGGGGGCTGGAGAGGCTGTTGGCGTTTTGCACCCACAGATGAGGGATGACCAGCAGGTGTTCAAAGTGTGGACACTCAGCCATGCGTCACCTCCACAGCGGCTTCATCAACTGCCCAGGACTGTAATGTTTCGGCTTCGATAACCGCCTGCCTGGCCCAATGCGCCTGTTCGGTATCGCCTACCGGCAAGCCGCGTTGCAGCAAAATCCCGTTCAGCCAGTTACCAAAGCGGTGGGCGACTTCTTCCGCCCAGGCCTGTCGGGCAAAGGCTGCAGTAAAGGCTTGGTCTGCTTCCATGTGCCCCTCACGCGGCGGCAATTGAGCGCGTTGCGGATCGAGCCAAAGCTGCTCACACAGCGCCAGCCGGCATTGACCATCACGGCTCCAGCCGGCGGGTAGAGAGGCGCGAAAGCTCAGGCCAAAGGCCGCCAGGGCACGTCCCAGCGCGCGTTCTATACGCTCACGCCGAAGTCGGGTGTGCATGGTGGACTGAGGGGTGGCCTGAAGCAGTGTGCAAAGGGCCTCGATCAACTCATCCACGTCCTCAAAACGCCGCAGGCGGCTGAAGGCCGAATCCAGATGCAGAGCGCTGCCGGGGTGCTGCTTCCAAAGCGGCGGAAGGGAAGCCAACAGATAATTCACGCCACCACGTTCACTGTTGAGCTGGCTGATGTTCTGCGGTTTGGTCCCCCCGAGTTTGCGCACCACCAGTTGCGGGTAATCGCCGTAAGTTCCTGTGTGGAGTTGACGATTACGCCTGGCCAAACGTGCTGCTTTGCTGGCCTCGCCGAAGCGGTGCTCGTTGATATCAGCGTGTACGGCATGCACCAGGCTGCTGGGAAACATCGGTTGCAACAATTCAAAGCCGGCATCGTCGCTCGGCTCGCCCGAAACACACCAGAAAACCTGCTTGGCCAGGCTGTGGGAAATCAGCGTTTCGTTCGAGCGAATCAACCCCTTGAAGGCCTGGGCCCAGTTTTGCGCCAAGGTCGGATCCGGGCTCAGGGCGGCCAGCAGATCAACGTCGTCCAGCTGCAGCCAGTCCAGCAGCCGCGCCCCTTCCACCTCCAGCTTGAGAAACTTGTACACATCCAGCGCCGCGGCATTCCCCACGATGTCATCAACGTAGTCGCTAGCCAGTACATGGGTACCGATCTCCTGATGCTGCGTCAGCGTCTGCGGAGCGGCATGCAGGCTGCTACCGCGAGCATCGGGGTGGGTGGCTTTGAGGACATGGGTAACGGCCTGGATTTGCGTTACTCGGCGGGCGGCGTCGGCGAGCCAGGTGCTGTATTCGTACTTCGTTGCATCACCTGCCTCATCACCTTTCAGTTTTGCGTCGCGTCGCTCATTGATGAACGTGGTGATTGTGTTGCGAAAAAGCGTGGAGCGTGCCGCTTGATTCGATCCTTCGTTCATGTCCCTTCCCTGCAGAGAGAACTTGTCGATGGCAAGTCCGTAACGGTTCGAGATAGCACTTAGCTATCGCGTTTTTTTAACAATCTGCCCATCATCCTTCAAGAAACTTGTTATTCGTGGACATAAGTCATGGCTCAGTGTTTTCTGCCAAAGCCCAGCACCGGATGAAAATGCCAGCCCTGGGTGCTGTCGATCAGCTTGGCAGTGGTAAACCGCTCGGCACAGGCCCGCAGCGAAATACCCTGCACCTCGGTTTGTCGAACCAGCAGTTGCATCAGGTCGTGCTGACCCCAGGGGGCGATGCGCGGGCCTGATAGGCTATCTAGATCGATCTCGTCCAGCAGATTCGTCACGGGAACGTAAGCCTCGGTTGATCCAGGGGCGTATTTTTCATGGATGCGGTGCAACACCAGGTTTTCTTCATCCTCGTCCGGCAACCAGAGCACCTCGATTTCCCTGACGGAGCTTTCGCGGAAAGGTTGCTGCTGTGGCAAGGCCCAGGTCAGGGCGGCCTGGGGGTACTGCCACGCGCAGGCCGCATCCAGGTCGAAGGAGGCAGGCTTGACCCCGCGCGGTGTCGGTTTGCCCAAGCCGCGTCGATCCTTGGGCAGCATCTGCGCACTGATCCGCGCATGCTCCAGATCCACCAGGTTGTGCCTTGGGCGCCAAGTCTCGGTGGCCCTGGGCTGGATTCGAGGGCGGGCACTGATGCACTGGTAATCGGCCTGATCCACCAATTGAGCAAGGCGATGGCTGGCCAGGCGCCAAGGGTGTTCGCGCTGGCCACTCTCACTCTCGAAGCCAGGCCGGATAAAGGCCGCGGCGCCTGGCTGCTCGAAATGTCGCAGATTGCTATCGAACACCAGGACATTGGCGCTCTGGCAGGGACGATCACGGTGGCGCTGTACACGACCGGCGAGCTGGATCAGTGAACGCATCGATGACGGCTCGACCACTGCCCAGTCGTAGTCATGGTCGCGCCCTACTTCGGTAACTGGCGACCCCAGCACCACAAACAACTGATCCTGCTCGGGGTACTGATCAATCAACTGGCGTATCTGCGGAAGGGCGTACAGTGCATTCGGCTCCCTACGGTTCAGGCAACTGTCCAACTGAGCTTCGATGGCCGAACGCAACAGCAGCGGAAAACGCGAGTGATAAACGCACAGATGAATCCGCTGGCCAACTGGAGCCCCCAGAGCGAACAGGGCTTGGGCAACGTCGAACAAGGGTTCGATGTTCGCCATGCGCACCAGGCCAACGCTAATTTTCTTGCCACTGTACGGACATGCCTCGGCATGGCGCGCATGCGCTTGCAGCATCGCCGCCTGGACGTGTTCAGCGAAAACACGACGCATAGCCCCTACAGGCTGCGCATCGATCTTCAGGGGAATGAGTTCGCCGCGTCGTCGTGGTTCGGTGCCCTCAAGCGCCTGAACACGGCGCCCAACGAATACATGGTGGTGCTGGACAAAACTCTCGGCACTGCTGCAAGCGCCCTTGTGGGAACCGAACTCATCGACCCACAGGCAAGGGATGTCACTGACGGAAGTACCGGGCTCTCCTCGATTGCGCCGGTAATGCAGACGCCCGGCACGATAAGCCTGGAACATGCCCTCCAGCAGGGCCGGAGGAAGGGTCGCCGATGAGAGCAGCACACGGGTGCCCAACAGCCCGGCCCAATACACCAGACGCGTGAGCGCAGGCAGGTCGGCAAGGTCGAAGTCATCGAGCTCATCGAGAACCAGGTCACTGCTGAGCAGGCGCAACATGGGCGCTATCTGCCTACCGGCTCTCTGTGCTTCGGTAGCGGGCATCAGGTGATCGATGGTGCACACCAGCATCGGCGCGTTGAGCAGGGCCGTGATCTGGGGATTATTCATCACCTTGGACAACAGGCCGTGGGCTTCCATGGCGCCCTCATAACGCACATGGCTGTCCTCTTCGATCAGGGCTTGGGTAGAGGCCGATCCGCAGGCCTCGGCCTCGGCTTGGTAGTAGTCGAACAAGGCCCGGCTTGCAGAACCTCCTACCCTGATGGCCAGGTCGTCTTCACCCAGGTTCAGATCCTCGCGGTAGCTGTGACCGGTTTGCAGGGTCAGGGTGCGCAGGCCCAGGGCGAAGGTACAACGCATCCCAATCTGCGGGTCGGCCAGGGCATACATGATTCGGGCATTGGCCAGCGTCTTGCCGCATCCGGTGGAGGCCATGTTGACGATAAAGGCACCGTGCTGTTGTGCCTCCGCACGCATGCTTGTTGCGGCATCCGCGGCCTTGTCCTGCCAACTGAAGCGAGGGGCACCGGAGCGTTTGCGCAAACCTGGATGACGGGCCAAGCGGGGCAAATGACGCTCGAAACCGGGCAGACCGTGAACAACGCTGCGGGCCATGCGCGCTACCCCGAGCAGGTGTTCGTCCAGGGGCTGTTTGAGTTGGCCATCGATATGCGTGTTGGCAAATAAAGGATGCAGGCCATCTCCCTTTACCCGTTGGCCCGACTCGGGCGGCAAGCCGGAGTAGTAGTGATCGCTCAGCATCAGGCTCATACGGGCCAGATGCATGACATAGGGGTTATTCAGCCAGTCGCCATGACCGGGCTTGGCTTGCAGTGTCAGCAGGCGATTGGCGATCTTCGCAGCCTGCGCGCGCCATTTGGGCCAAGTCACCGGCAGCCCATGCTCGAACTGCCAAAAAACCTCGACGTCCTCGATAGAGGCAGGGCGACTGCACTCATTCCACTCGTGGGTGATGCCCTCGATCAGGTTGTCCAGCATCGACGGATTGAAGCGAGCAGACTTCTTGCCCAGCCATTGTTGTTCTCCTTTCTTGCTCTCATTCCAGCTAGGTAGTGTGGGCAAACGGTGGTGACTGACCACAAGCCAGGCAATGGCAGCCGCCAAGGGCGCAAGCTGTTTAAATGGCGGTTTCGTCGCGGCATCCAGCCCATCGCGCTGATAACGGCCCGCCGCCAGCCAACTGCTGTCATCCTCGTCAGTGGGCGCCGCCAGCCGCCGCAACCAGCTGGGATCATCATCAGAACCAACGAACGCCAGGAACAAACGCAGTGACACCCACTCATGGCGATACAGGTTCCTTTCCAGACTGCGCAGGCGCAGTTTTTTCTGAAAGGCAATGCTGGCCTTGCCCAAGTCATGCAGCAGCGCCGCCATCTGCGTCAGCAGCGAGATGTCTTCAGCACAATGCCAATCATTTTCATCGTCTTTGCGCAGCACATTGCGCGTAGTGGTATGAGTCGGTACCGCCCCCTGTTCATTGAAACGCTTGGCGTCACCGACGATCCACAGCAGCTCGCTGTGATCCAGCCCACGAATCCAGTGGCAGGCCACCGCAGTATTGCGTCGGGCGCTTTTCTTGAGCAGGCGCCTGAGGGTATCCAGGCCGGCCTGCGTGATAGGTGTTTGCCAAGTACGCTCGCCACGTCGCTCGGCAAACTGATCAAGAATTCGCCGGCTTTGCACCAGGGCTTTTTTATCGCACTGACAGATCAGCATGACGTTCATAAAGCCCGTCGCTCCATCTGCTGAGCGATAGCCTTGAGGCTGTCGATCATGAAATCCAGGGCTTCACCGCGAGTCAGGTTGTCAATGCAAGCCTGGCGGAAAGCTTGCTCGTCATCACCTCGCTTGGCCGACAGAAAAGCCTGAGGCAACACCAGTGCATCCTTCACCAAATCAGCCACATCAAAAACCAGGCCCCCACGGCGAGTCTTGCCATGCAGCACCGCCAGCCCATGGGGCAACCCCAGCACCCAGGTGGCGGTCGCAGCCAAACCGTAGGCCAGGTAGTTACCGTGATCGATAAATCGATTGGCTGGATCTACGCCACTGCCACCTTTGGCCCGGACGAAATCGCCATAGGCGGTTGCCGTTGCGGCCAACTTGAACAGGCGCTTGGTCAGGCGGGCCTCTTCGGTCAGCAGGTAAGTAACATCCGAGGCGCCGCTCAATGACGTCAGCGACTGCGCCAAGGCGGACTCCAGCGCCGAAGAGTCGATGTCGAAACCGGCTTTTGCCAGGGGCCCCTGCGAGCGCCAATGCTGCCGAATGCAGTCCAGGCGTAACCTCTGGAAAGCCTTGGCCGCCTCTAGACGATGTTGCTCATCGAACCAGAACCGCACCCAGCGTTGCAGATACTCAGTGGGACGATATTCGCTTTGCGGGGAAAACCAAGCGACTTCGATATCGATCTCATTGGCGCTGAACAACGGCGTGCCACCGCCCCCGCAAAACCCCACCAGAACGCCAGCCTTGGCCAATTCGCGCATGGCTGCCTGGGTGACTGATGTACCGGTCCCCAGTAGCACGGTCGTGGTATTGGCAATTGGGATATTCCAGTACAGCGACTGCTTGCCGGCATCGGTTACATACTCGACCCGACCACCATTGACCAGTACTCGACAGTGCTGCAGGTAATAAATATTGGCGCGCTTGGAATGAAGAATCGTTTTTAGATCTGCGGAGCTGATGTCTTCCATGAGAGAGAGCCGCCTGCTGCATCGTCCATTGAGCGGTAGCGGTTATAAGCAATGTCGGGTTGTTCGTCTATGCCAGTTTGGAAAATCAGATCGTTGCCTCGCTCCAGTGCAAATAGAACTGCCGGGCAAACCTGCTGGCGAAGTTTGGAGGTCACCGGTTGCTACTCAATGCTTGTGGGCCAGATTTTTAGCTGCCTGTACGGCAGTGAACCATCCTGATCGGCGCAGCGCTTAGCCATGTGCTTTCTGAGCTGCCTACATGGCAGTGAACACATCATTTTTGCTGTAAGCGATGGTGTACTTTTTCTGAGCTGCCTACACGGCAGTGAACTCCGACGACTGGCTGGGCATCCCCACGCCCCTTTTCTGAGCTGCCTACACGGCAGTGAACTGCTCGATGACGGAGCCGATCTGTCGCGACTGTTTCTGAGCTGCCTACACGGCAGTGAACGGACCGGTACTGGTTCTGGGTTGACGTGTGCATTTCTGAGCTGCCTACACGGCAGTGAACCAACAGCAGTGACCAGCACAGGCTCTGACACATTTCTGAGCTGCCTACACGGCAGTGAACATCGAGTCGCCCAAGGACGGCGACGTGGTCCTTTTCTGAGCTGCCTACACGGCAGTGAACTTGGCGTAGGCCATCCCGGTTCCCTGCTGGTATTTCTGAGCTGCCTACACGGCAGTGAACCTGCAGCTGGGTGAAAACATCCTGACCGGTTCTTTCTGAGCTGCCTACACGGCAGTGAACCCCAGCGATCACCCCGATCAACCCCACATCGTTTTCTGAGCTGCCTACACGGCAGTGAACTTTTGCTGACCTGGTTTCTGGGTCGGGTCGTTTTTCTGAGCTGCCTACACGGCAGTGAACGAGCAAGTGAAGGTCTTGAACGTCGCGAGGTTTTTCTGAGCTGCCTACACGGCAGTGAACCCGGATGTGTAACGTGGTGAGAGGACGGCGGCTTTCTGAGCTGCCTACACGGCAGTGAACCGAACAACCATGACGCCGTGCACGGAGTCAGTTTTCTGAGCTGCCTACACGGCAGTGAACCTACCGCCCTGATCTATGACAGCATCGGCGTATTTCTGAGCTGCCTACACGGCAGTGAACATAGCGGACCAGACCGACCAGACTCCGACGCTTTTCTGAGCTGCCTACACGGCAGTGAACACGGCCTGCAGGACCAGATCGATGCTCTCGATTTTCTGAGCTGCCTACACGGCAGTGAACTCTTCAGGCCTGATCAGGCGCTGCGTTACATTTTTCTGAGCTGCCTACACGGCAGTGAACACCATCGCGTGGGATGCTGCGCCTGGCGCTGTTTTCTGAGCTGCCTACACGGCAGTGAACGTCTTGCCTTCCAGGTCGGTCAGTACCGAGGTTTTCTGAGCTGCCTACACGGCAGTGAACGAAGTCGCGGCCGCCGGGGTGCGCCTGGTGGTTTTCTGAGCTGCCTACACGGCAGTGAACTAGACAAATTACTTCGTAACCCCATGACTTAAAAGAACAATCAGCCAAACAACCTGCCAGACCCTCTTTTTAGAAGCATCTGTAAGTGATTGATTTTACATAGGGCTTATCCCTCCTCCAAGAAGAGGGTCAGTCCCAAGCATCCGATCGGCAGGGTTCAGACTATAGCCTTTGAACCTATTTGGTTGAGGCCCTAGTGAGAAAAGTGATGGTGACGCAGTGACCAAGGTGGAGCGAGGGAGCGGCTCCCTCGCCATAGAAATCAAACCGTTCAGCTGGAAGAACGACGATTGCCATCAAGCAAGGCATCGACCACGCCACGGGCCATTTCCACCGAATGCACCAGGGACCAGATCAGGCCACGCTCGACGCCGCTGGCCTGCTCGGTGATCTCGTCGGACACCTCTTCGGCGGCTTTGAGCAGCATGGAAACGTGGAGCAAGGCTTCCTCGGCGCTGATGCCGGGGAGGACGGTGAAGGGCGAGTCGGTGCCCGCAGGAGCCGCGGCGGTGGGGTGAAGAGCCGCGATCAACGAGCCGTTTGGGCGGGTGTTGGCCAGTGCATGGCGAACGACTTCGTTGGCCAGATCATGGTCGGGATTACGACGGGAAGAAGGATGGCAAACAGGTGGATCGGGGACGATCTTTTTCATGGTGCAGCTCCTTGGGGTGGAGCCACCACCTGACGCTGCTAAACGTAAGGTGGCAGCTGTACGCGGGTTAGCAGACCGGTCCAAGGAATCCGGCGCACCCAAGGGCGCCCCACGCACAGCCGCCATAACAGAACTCGGCAGGCCAAAAGCCAACCGGGACAGGGGCAATACTTGCGTGTCTTGGAATCAGGCTGCTAAACCCGATCACCGAATATTCAGTGACGAACCGAGCCTAGTGAGCCGAGTACCCAGCCGCAAGCGCCAAGGAGTGTCTCGGAAACCCCTTACAAAAGAAAGAGACTTGGCCGACGGTCGCCGCTGGAGAAAGCAGCAATAAGCCCGGGGCGCGGCCTGCAATAGCAGGTGCGGCGAGGTTGAGCGGCGAGGAAAAAGGACGAGCCCGGCTTGAGGACGTCTTCGCCAGCCAGAACGGTGCAAGGCTTGAGGACCTCTTCGCCGGCAAGCCGGCTCCTACAGAATTGCGGTGGCGCGCCCTCCTCCGTAGGAGCTGGCTTGCCAGCGAAGGCGTCGGCCGGAACGGCGCAAGGCTCAAGGGCCTATTCGCCGGCAAGCCGGCTCCTACGAAGAGGTGGGTTGCAGGGCGAGCTCCACCGCCTCAGGCCGCTTCACCAACGCGTACACCACCGCCGTCAGCAGGCTGCCCGCGACAATCGCCAGCAGGTACAGCAACGCGTGGTTGATGGCATTCGGGATCAGCATGACGAACAGGCCGCCGTGGGGCGCCATCAGTTTGCAGCCGAAGTACATCGACAAAGCCCCGGTCAGGGCGCCGCCGGCGATGCTCGCCGGGATCACTCGCAACGGGTCCTTGGCGGCAAACGGAATCGCGCCTTCGGAGATAAAGCACAGGCCCAATACCAGGGCGGCCTTGCCGGCTTCGCGTTCGGTCTGGGCAAATTTGCGTCGGGCAATGAAGGTAGCAATGCCCAGGCCAATGGGCGGTACCATGCCCGCCGCCATGGTCGCGGCCATCGGTGCATAGCTCTGGGACGCCAGCAGCCCTACCGAGAACGCATAGGCCGCCTTGTTGATCGGCCCGCCCAGGTCGACGCACATCATGCCGCCCAGCAGTACCCCGAGCAGAATCGCGTTGGTGGTACCCATGCTGTCGAGGAAGTGGGTCAGGGCTTCGAGCATGCCCGCCACGGGTTTGCCCACCACGTAGATCATCACCAGCCCGGTGAACAGGCTGGCCAGCAGCGGGATGATCAGGATAGGTTTCAGCGCCTCCAGGCTTTGCGGCAAGCGCGCATATTTATTGATCGCCTTGGCCGCATAACCGGCGAGGAAGCCGGCGACGATGCCGCCGATAAAACCCGCACCCAGGGTGCTGGCGAGCATGCCACCGATCATTCCCGGCGCCAGGCCTGGGCGGTCGGCGATGGAGTAGGCGATGTAACCCGCCAGCAGCGGCACCATCAGCTTGAAGGCGGTCTCGCCGCCGATCTGCATCAAGGCCGCGGCCAGGGTGCCCTCCTCCTTGAAGGCGGTGATGCCGAAGACGAAGGACAGGGCAATCATCAAACCGCCCGCCACCACCATCGGCAGCATGAACGACACCCCGGTCAGCAGGTGTTTGTAGACCCCGGTCTTTTCCTGTTTGGCCGGTGTCTGGGCGCCTGCTGCGGAGGACTCCAGCCGGCCCTCGGCCAGGGCCTTGTTCAGGGTCGCCTCGGACTGTTTCAGGGCCACGCCGGTGCCGCAGCGATAAATGCGCTTGCCGGCAAAACGCTCGGTGGGCACTTCGATGTCCGCCGCCAGCAGCACCACGTCGGCCTCGGCAATGGCTTGGGCGCTCAGCGGATTGCGCGCGCCCACCGAGCCCTGGGTTTCCACTTGCAGGTCGTAGCCCAGGCGCTTGGCGGTTTGCTGCAGGGCCTCGGCGGCCATGAAGGTGTGAGCCACGCCAGTCGGGCAGGCAGTGATCGCTACCAGCCGCGGGGCGCGTTTGCCTGTTTCGAGCACCGGCTCGGCACTGGCCTCGGTGGCGACATGGACCTGGGCCTCTTCGGCACCGCGACGCAGCACTGCATCGACATCCTGCAGGGCCTGGGACGGGCTGCTGCGGTACACCCGCTTGCCGACAAAACGCAACATATCCACAGGCCCGGTGCTGACCACCAGCACCCACTCGGCGGCCTCAATGGTGGCCGCCGAGAGTTGGCGTTCCGGGTGCGCTTCATCGTGCACTTCGACGCTGGTGCTCCAGCCCTGGCGCTGCGCCGCGGCGTCCAGCAGGCGGGCGCAGAGCACGCTGGTGACCATGCCGTTGGGGCAGGCGGTAACTATGGCTAACTTCATGGGCAACCCTCTTATTGTTCTAGGAGGGGATGCACGCGCACCCCCTGCTCCAGCCGGGCCAGTTGCACCCTGTCGCTGATGCCGAAACCGATCTGGGTCACGGCCATGGCGGCAATCGCCGTGGCGGTGCGCAGGGTCTGTTCAAACGGCTGGGCGCTGAGCAGGCCGTGGAGCATGCCCGCCAGCAGCGAGTCGCCGGCGCCTACGGTGCTGACCACGCGGACCTTGGGCGGCAAGGCCTGCAGGGACGGCGCGGCGCTGAACCAGTTGACCCCCTCGGCGCCGTGGGAAATCACCACATGCTCGACGCCCTGGGCGTGCAACTGGCGCGCAGCCTCGGCCTGCCCGGCCACTGAAACCACCGGGCTGCCCAGGGCGTCCGCCAGCTCTTCGGTGTTGGGCTTGACCAGCCAGGGGCCTGCCGCCAGGCCGGCGCGCAAGGCGGCGCCGCTGGTGTCGAGGGCGACTTTAAGACCGAGGTTTTTCAAACGCAGCAGCAGGGCCTGGAACCATTCGGGGCTGACCCCACGCGGCAGGCTGCCGGCCACCACCACCGCGTCATGCCCGGGAGCGATCTGTTCCAGGCGTTCAAGCAGGGCCTGTTGCGCAGCTTCGCTAACCTCGGGCCCAGGGCCGTTGATGTCGGTAATGCGCCCGTCGCTTTCGGCCAGCTTGATGTTGCTGCGGGTGTCCCCGGGCACACGGATAAAGGCGTCGACAAACCCGCGCTGGGCAAACAACGCGTCAAACGCCTGTGGATTGTTTTCCCCGAGAAAGCCGCTGACGGTCAGTTGATGGCCGAGGTCAGCCAGCACCTGGGCCACATTCACGCCCTTGCCAGCGGCGTGGGTGTACATGGCGTCGCTGCGGTTGACCTGCCCTGTGTCCAGGCGCGCCAGCTGCACCGTCAGGTCCAGCGCCGGGTTGAGGGTCAGGGTAAGAATCTTCGCCATTACATGGCCTCCACTAGGGCGCGCACTTCGTTGGCGCTGCCGACGGCCAGGGCCTGTTGAGCAAGGGTTTGTGCCTGGGCCAGGCGCAGTTCGCGGATCCGCGCCTTGACCTCGGCGATGCTGCGTCCGGAGACGCTGAGTTCATCCACCCCCAGGCCCACCAGCACCGGCACCGCCAGCGGGTCGGCCGCCAGCTCGCCGCAGACCCCGACCCACTTGCCATGGGCGTGGGCGGCACGCACGGTGATGTCGATCAGTTGCAACACTGCCGGGTGCAGGCCATCGGCCTGGGCGGAAAGGGTCGGGTGGCCACGATCGATGGCCAGGGTGTACTGGGTCAGGTCGTTGGTGCCGATGCTGAAGAAGTCCACTTCCTTGGCCAGCACCGGCGCCAGCAGGGCGGCGGACGGCACTTCGATCATGATCCCCAGTTGCAGGTCGGCCACGGGGATTTCCCGGCGCAGGCGCTCGGTCATGTCCCGGGCCTGGCGCCACTCTTCGACGCTGCCGACCATGGGGAACATGATCCGCAGCGGGCGGTTGTCCGCCGAGCGCAGCAACGCGCGCAATTGCGCTTCCATGATCAGTGGCCGCTGCAGGGTCAGGCGGATGCCGCGCACGCCGAGGAAGGGGTTTTCCTCCTTGGCAATGGGCCAGTAAGGCAGCGGTTTGTCGCCGCCCACATCCAGGGTGCGCACCACCAGCGGACGCCCGGCGAGGCCGTCGAGTACACGGCGGTATTCGGCTTCCTGGGTGGCTTCGTCCGGGGCCTGGGGATGGGCCATGAAGATCAGTTCGGTGCGCAGCAGGCCGATGCCCTCGGCGCCGTTTTCCACGGCGGCGGCGACACCGGCGCTTTCGCCGATATTGGCGAACACCTCGACCGCGTGACCATCGGCGGTATGGGCCAGTTGATGGCGTTGTTCGGCGGCCGCCTTGAGCCGTTGCTCGCGGTTGTCGCGCTCTTCGGCCGCCCGTTGCAAGGTCGTGCTATCAGCGTCGACATGCAGGCGACCGCGCTGGCCGTCCAGCAGCAAGGACGTGCCGGACTTGATCAGCAGCACGCTGGCCCCCGCGCCCACCAGGGCCGGAATCCCCAGGGCCCGGGCGACGATGGCGCTGTGGGCGGTGGCGCCGCCGCGGGCGGTGAGAATACCGGCGACCCGGGTCGGATCGAGGCGCGCGACGTCCGAAGGGCCGACTTCATCCATCACCAGGATGTAGGGCTGGTCCGGCTCGGCCGGGGTTTCAATGCCGCACAGTTGCGCCAGCACCCGGCGGCCGATGTCCCGCAGGTCGGCGGCGCGCTCGGCGAGCAAGGCGTCCTGCAGGGCTTCCTGCTGTTTGGCGGCGCTTTCGATCACGGTCATCCACGCCGCTTCGGCGCTTTCGCCCTGCTTGAGGCGGGTGTCCACTTCATCGCTCAGTTCGGGGTCGTCGAGCATTTCCTGGTGGGTGATGAAGATTTCGCGGATGGCCTTGGCCTGGCTGCGCTGGATCAGCCTCTGGATGTCCTCGCGGACCTCGGCCAGGGCCTGCTGCAAGCGCTGGCGCTCGATGGCGGTGGACTCGCCCCGCAGTGGGTAATCGATACTTTGCTGGACCTGGATATGGGCCGGGCCGATGGCGATGCCGGGCGCAGCGGCGATGGCCTGGATCAGGCTGCCGGAGGCCGGGGCGCTGAGCGGCTCGACGACCTCTTGTGGCTCTTGCCGAGGCGTGCTGACAGCCGGCAATGGCTCGACCTCTTCGCCCAGGCCCTCTTCGATGGCTGCCAGTAACGCGGGCAAGGCATCGGCGGCAATGCTGGGTTCAGCGATCAGTTCCAGTACCTGGCCACGCCGGGCCCCGAGGCTCAGCAGCTTGCTCAGGCTTTTGACCGAGACCGCAGAATCCTTGCCATCGACGATGCGGATGCGGATCTCGCCTTCAAAGTTTTTTGCCAGTTGCGCCAGCACCTTGGCCGGGCGCGCATGCAGGCCGTGGGCGTTGGCCAGGGCGATGCGGGCGCTGGGCCAGTCCGCAGGCAACTCGCCGCCAAGCACTTCCAGGACTGCGCGGCTGCTGGTGGCGCGGCCCAATTCCTGGCCACGGCCTTCGATCAGCAGCGCACACAGGCGCTCCAGCAGGGCCTGGTGGGCTTCCCCCAGGCTGGCCAGGCAGAACAGGCCGCTGAGGGGCTGGCCCAGGTAGCGGATGGGTTTGTCCGGGGTGACGAACGCCAGCCCCGGGCGCAACACCGTCTGCTCGCTGTGCAGCCACCACAGGCCGTCACCCAGGGGCAGCGCCTCCACCTGTTGCAGCACCGCGGCAAAGCCGTTGCTCACGCACTCGGCCTGGCGCAGCAGGCGAGCACCGCGCCAGACCAGTTCTTCGAAATCTTCCGCCGCCACACCGAGGCCGATCATCTGTGCGTCCAGCGCCAGTTCCTGGGGTGCGCCCTGCAACAACTTGAGCAGGGCCTGGGGAGAGCTGGCGCGGCGCAGGGCCTGGCCCAAGTCGGTTTCACCCAGGGCGCGGGTCAGGAGTTGCAGGAGTCGCAAGTGCTCGTCGGATTTAGCCGCGATGCCGATGGCCAGGTAGACGATCTGCCCGTCTCCCCAATCCACGCCGTCGGGAAACTGCAGCAGGCGCACGCCGGTGGCAAAGACCTGGTCGCGGGTTTCCGGGGTGCCATGGGGAATGGCGATGCCTTGGCCAAGAAAGGTCGAGCCCTGGGCTTCGCGGGCCTGGAGGCCAGCCAGGTAACCCTCGGCCACCAGGCCGTCCGCCACCAATTTGCCGGCCAGCAAGTGCAACGCCGCGGACTTATCCACAGCCGACTGGCCCATGGATATCTGCTCTACAGTGAGCTCGAGCATGGCTTCTCCTATTTAGCGCGGCAGGGGCGGCGCTAGGTATTGTTTTAAGTAAGCAGCGTAGGCGTCTTTACTGCCACAAACGGGACTCGGTGCCTGGCAGGGGCGTTTTCCGTTCGGGCTTCGGCCTAGAAAATACGCTTGCTGAAACGTTTAATCTAGCAAGTTTGGTACGTTACTCCATAATCTCGAGCGCTTGAAGTCCTTCTGGTCGATTGCCGGTTCCGACGTTGGTCGCCTGCCCAGATCAGGTAGGATTGGCGAAAATATCGGGGCAAGCACCAAAAACAAGGAAATCCCGGGTTGAAACTCAGTGATATCGCTCGCCTGGCCGGTGTGTCTGTGACCACCGCCAGTTACGTCATCAACGGCAAGGCCGAACAACAACGCATCAGCAACGCCACCGTGGAACGGGTGCGGGCGGTGGTGGAAGAACACGGCTTTACTCCCAACCCCCAGGCGGCCGGCTTGCGCAGCCGGCACACCCGTACCTTGGGTTTCATTCTCCCGGACCTGGAGAACCCCAGCTACGCACGCATCGCCAAGCTGCTGGAGCAAGGCGCCCGGGCCCGAGGGTATCAGCTGCTGATCGCCAGTTCCGACGACGCTCCGGACAGCGAGCGGCAATTGCTCCAGCTGTTCCGCGCCCGGCGTTGCGACGCGCTGTTCGTCGCCAGCTGCCTGCCGCCGGAAGACGACAGCTACCAGCAGTTGCAGGCCCAGGGCCTGCCGATCATCGCCATCGACCGGGTGATGCCGCCCGAGCTGTTCTGCTCGGTGATCAGCGATGACCTGCAAGCCAGCCTGCACCTGACCCAGAGCCTGCTTGAGCCTGAGCCCAAGCAGATCGTGCTGATCGGTGCGCGCCCGGAACTGAGCATCAGCCAGGAGCGCGCCGCCGGTTTCCGCCAGGCCCTCGAGGGTTTCGGCGGCGAGGTGCTGATCGAGCACGGCGAAGCCTTCAGTCGTGATTGCGGCCGCCAGCTGATGGAGGAATTGCTGCAGCGCCTGGGCCATCTGCCAGACGCCCTGGTGACCACCTCCTATGTACTGCTGCAAGGGGTATTCGATGCCTTGCACGACTTCCCGCTGAAATCCCGGCCTCTGCGCCTGGGCACCTTTGGCGATACCCAGTTGCTGGATTTCCTGCCGCTGCCGGTCAATGCCATGGCCCAGCAGCATCAACTGATCGCCGAAAAAGCCCTGCAACTGGCCCTGGCTGCCATTGAAGAGGCGCATTACCAGCCCGGCGTGCAGGCCATCGCGCGGACCTTCAAACAGCGCATCCAACAGGGCTGAACCGTGGAGCTGATCGACAGCCACACCCACCTGGATTTCGCGGATTTCGATGCCGATCGCGGGGCGCTGCTGGCAGACAGCCGCGCCCTGGGCGTCTCGCGAATGGTGGTGCTGGGGGTCTATCAGGCCAATTGGCAGCGGCTCTGGGATCTGGTGCAAAGCGACTCGCAGCTGTACGCGGCCTTTGGCCTGCACCCGGTGTACCTGGACGATCACCGCCCGGAACATATCCAGCAACTGGGTGACTGGCTGACCCGGCTGGCAGGGCACCCGCAAGTGTGCGCGGTGGGCGAGATCGGCCTGGACTACTTTCTTGCGCACCTGGATCGCGAGCGCCAACAGGCACTCTTCGAAGCGCAATTGCAGCTGGCGGCAGATTTCCAGTTGCCCGCCCTGCTTCATGTCCGGCGCAGCCACGCGGCGGTGATCGCCAGCCTGAAGCACTTCAAGCTCAAGCGTGGCGGCATTATCCACGCCTTCGCCGGCAGCCGCGAGGAAGCCCGGGAATACCTCAAGCTGGGGTTCAAGCTGGGTCTGGGGGGCGCCGCGACCTGGCCCCAGGCCCTGCGCCTGCGCAAGGTGATCGCCGAGCTGCCGCTGCACGCCCTGGTGCTGGAAACCGACTCGCCGGACATGGCGCCTGCCATGTTTCCCGGCCAGCGCAACAGCCCGCAGCACCTGCCGGCCATCTGCGCCGCCCTGGCGCAGATCATCGGCATCACGCCCGAGCAACTGGCCAGCGCCAGCACCCGCAACGCCTGCGAGCTGTTCGGCTGGCCTTCAGCCGGCCTGTAGCTGCAACGGTCGGCGCTGGCGCCGGCGGGCAGCCATCATCACCAACAGGTAGCTCACCAGCATCAATGCCGAAACGCTCAGTTGCTGAGCCAGGCTTACCAGCCCGACCCACTCCAGCACCAGCGTCACCAATATCACCGTGGCACACAGCACGATCATGGTCGCGCGCAGGGTAGCCAGCGAACCCAGGGACCTGAGGCGCTTGATCTGTTCGGGGCAACTGAGCTTCAGCGGTTTGTGGCAATGGTTGCAGTTGAAGGCTTCCTGCAACGCCATGGCATTGAGTTGCCAGGGTTCGAGTTCAAGGAGGGTCTGGCAATGGGCGCAACGGCCCTGGATTCCAGAAGTGGCAGTCATCAACGTATTTCCTCAGGGCCATGCAAGGCACATGGCCAACTGGTCGAACAGCCTGCGGGATCACCGGGGCTGAAAAATCAGACGCGCAGGAAAACAGGAAACACGCGACAAACAAAGCATTCATTTACTACCGATTGTATGCAAAGCAGCGAAGCCCCTGATTTCCGGGGCCTCGCCAAGAGCGGGAGCACGTTGCTCAGACGCGGAAAGCGCCAATCAATTGCTTCAGTTGCACCACCTGGGCCGACAGCTGCCGGCTGGCATCCTCGGTCTGGTGCGCACCCTCGGCAGTGCGCTCACCGGCACGATTGATCTCGACGATGTTCTGGTCGATGTCGTGGGCCACCGCGGTCTGCTGCTCCACGGCCGCGGCGATTTGCTGGTTCTGGTCGACGATCATGCCTACCGCCCCAAGGATATTTTCCAGCGCCTGCTGGACCTTTTCCGACTGGTCCACCGTACCGTTGGCCATGGCGTGGCTGCTGCCCATGGCCTTGACCGCCGCGCTGACGCCACCGTGGAGCTTGCCGATCATGTCCTCGATCTCCTCGGTGGACTGCTGGGTGCGTTTGGCCAGGGTCCGCACTTCATCGGCCACCACCGCAAAGCCCCGGCCCTGCTCACCGGCGCGCGCCGCCTCGATGGCCGCGTTGAGGGCCAGCAGGTTGGTCTGCTCGGCGATGCTCTTGATCACCTCCAGGACCCGGCTGATGGACTGGCTGTCGCTGGCCAGCTGGTTGATCACCAGCACCGACTGGTCGATCTCGCTGGCCAGCCGGGCGATGCTGCCCTGCTGGGATTCCACCAGCCCGCGGCCGCTGATGGTTTCGTCATTCACGCTGTGGGCGCTGCTGACCGCCGCCGCGGCGCTGCGAGCCACTTCCTGGGAGGTGGCGGACATCTGGTTCATCGCCGTGGCCACTTGCTCGATCTGGGTGCGCTGGCCAGCCACGGCCTGATTGCTCTGGGCCGATACACTCTGCACTTGCCCGGCCTGGCGCTCCACCTCACTGACGGTGTGGCCAACCCGCTCGATCAGGTCGTGGATTTTCAGCACGGTGCCGTTGAACACACTGCCCAGTTCCCCCAGTTCGTCGCGGCTGTGGGCGGTGAAGCTGACGGTCATGTCCCCCGCCGCTACCTTGTCCATCATCGCGCCCAGGCGCCGCAGAGTGGTGCGGGTGGAAGCGTAGAAACCGCCGTACAGGTAGACGATGGAGAGAAACACCAGGGCCAGGGCCGCCACCAGCAGCACCATGTGGCGACGGTTCTGCTCCAGGCGCTTTTGCAACTCGACATTCAGGAATTTCAAGGTGCCTTCATTGAGCTGGTAGGTCTGCGCCATCAGCCCGCTGACCTGGTCGTAGAAGGCCTGCCAGGGCGCATCCAGGGTATCGGCCATCACCACCTGCTCCTCGAACAGCTCGCTGGCCTGCTTGAGGCTGCCCTTGCTGGTCGTGGCCAGCGTGTCGAGAGCATCGTGGGCAGCGCGGCTGGACCCCAGGGCATCCTGCAACTTGAGCCCGTATTCGGCCTGGAGCTTTTCGATCTGCACCAGCAATTCGTCGAAACGCGTGCTGGACGAGGAATTGAGGAACCCCTGGCCCAGGGAGTAGGCGCCCATGGCCCGGCCTTCACCGAGGATCTGGGTAACCTGCGGGGTGACGCTGGTGATCAGCTCGCTGAGCTGGCGAATGTCACCCTGGCCATCGCGGCTCAGGCCCGACTGGCTGGCGATGATCTGGCTGAACAACTGCGCGCTGCCCAGCAACTTGCCGATCAGGCCGCTTTTGTTCAGCAGCGAGCTTTCCACTTGCTGGGTCTTGAAGGCGGCAATCAGTTCATCGCGCTTGGCGTTGAAGACCTCCACCTGCTGTGGGTCCGTGGTCACCGCCTGCAAGGCCTGCAGGCGTTCCAGCACGGATTTCTCCAGGGCCACGATCTTGCCTTCCAGGTCCCCTGCCTTGCCGGACTGACCGAGGCTGGCGTTGATCTGCACCAGGTTATTGAGGGTTTCCAGGTCTCGGCGCAGGGCCAGGCTGCTGCCCAGCAGGTCGAGGCTTTGCAGTTCGACCCGGGTGCCCTGGAATTCGCGGTAGGAGTCGCGCACCAGATAGAAGTTGGTCACCAGCATGGGTAGAAAGAACAGCACGCTGATCAGGCTGAACTTCATGCCGAAGCTCAGGCGGTTCATCAGCGCGACAGCGGGATAGAGCAAGCTCTTCACAAAGAAGTCTCCCTTTTCTTTTATTGTTATTGGCAGGCAGGCGAAGGCAGCAGATAGCCACTATTCGGCGCTCCGTCTGTATAGCTCAATTTCGTGGGAGGTTTTGTAACTTAAAGTTAACCGCCAGCGCGGCATCCAGGGGACGCTCGCGGGCTGTGGCGAGGGAGCTTGCTGCCGATCGACGGCGCAGCCGTCGCACTCTCTGCGATGCGCTGCGCCAGAAAACCCTCGGTGGGCGGTTGGGGCCAGCCCTTGCTCACCTCAGGCCAGGACGGCCCACAGGGCAAAGCCGGCGTACCAGAGCACCGCCGCCCGCAACAACAGCTCCCAGATACGATCCAGGCTGTTGATACCTTCGGGCCCGACTTCCGGCGGCGGGATTTCCGCGGCCACCAGGCCGACCTTTTCCACCAACTGCGCGGCACCGATATGCCAGTTGAGCAACTCGTGGAGCATCACCCGGCCGACTGCGACAAAGTTGCCCACCAGGGCAAAACTCGCCGCCAGCAGGCGCACCGGCAACCAGTCGAAGGCATGTCGCAACTGCCCCGCGCGTTCGACCAGGGCGGGGTTCTTGCCATGTTCGGCGGCGAGAGCCAACAGGCGATAGCTCAGGGCCGCTACCGGCCCCAGCAGGAAGTACCAGAAGATCACCGCGAAGAAACTCTGGAAGGCCTGCCACAGCAGGTGGCCCTGCACTCGCTCCAGCAGTTGTTCGCCATTTTCGGCGCAGATGCCCAGGTCACGTTCTGCGACATGGGCTGCCGCTTGCAGATCCTCACGCCGCCAGGCGTCACGGAACGGGCCCAGCTCACCCAGCAGATCGCCGCGACCCAGGGCGTAGATCACCACCAGCAGGTGCACCGGCAGCGCCAGCAAGCCATAGGCGATGGGCTCCAGCACCAGCAGCAACAGCCCGAGCAGCGCCACCGGCAGCAACACCATGACGATCAGCAGCCACCACGGATGCCCGGCCATACGCGGGCTCGACTCCAGACGCGCCAATTCCCCCAGCCACCAGCCATCACGCTGTACCCGCTGGCGCAGGGCCGAGAACTTCTCGATCCACACCGCCAACAGCAACACCAGAAAACTCATTGTCCTTCCCCCTTCTCCAAGGCGGCACGAAAGCGTGCCCAGTCGAATCCCGGGCCCGGGTCGGTCTTGCGCCCGGGCGCGATGTCGCTATGCCCGCAGATCCGTTGTGGCGTGATGTCGCTGAAGGCCCGGCGCAGTTGCCTGCTCAGGCTGATCAACGAGTGATATTGAGCATCGCTGAAAGGCTGATCATCGGTGCCTTCCAGTTCGATGCCCAGGGAAAAGTCGTTGCACGTCTCACGCCCCTGGAAACTCGAGACACCGGCATGCCAGGCCCGATCCAGGCAGGAAACGAATTGGGTGACGGCGCCGTCACGCTCGATCAGAAAATGCGCAGAAACACGCAGATCGGCGATCCCGGCAAAATAGGGATGCTCTGTGACATCAAGGCGATTCTGGAAGAATTCCTGCACCTTGCCGGTGCCGAACTGCCCCGGCGGCAGGCTGATGTTGTGAATCACCAGCAGGGAAATCTCGCTCGCCGGACGTTCATTGAAATTGGGTGACGGGCAATGCCGTACGCCATGACACCACCCCGTGGCAGGGTCCAGCCGCATACCGATTCCTTCAACTAAAGCCTTGGGTGGCCCAGTATGCCGCGTTATCCCCTCGGGTTGCGATCACTTGCCGTGATTGAGTCGCTGCAGGTTGCCGATCACCGATTCCAGGGCGCGGTCGAACAGCAGGGTGTCATCCAGGGCGCGCACTGCGCCACGCTGGAACTCCAGGGCCAGGCCCATGCGCGTACGCTCCAGCACTTTCATGCCGGTGCGGTTGACGAACACGTATTTGGCCACCGGATGGGGAACAATCGCCGCCAGTTTGCAGCGCAGGGTGTTGTCCTCGTCCTCCAGGAATTCGACCCAGGCCCCAAGCCGCAGTTGGTCCACCCATTGCACGCTGGGGTCGTTGGCCGGCAACGCCAGCGGCGCGACTTCCAGCGGGCCCTCTTCGGCACTGGGCAGGACAATCTCTTCGGCCACCACGATCATGTGTGCAGGGTCTGCTTCCAGGACGGCACCCTGCAGTTGCGGGGCCTGAGCCTCGCGCTCGAATGCCTGCAAGTGCAGGAGCTCCAGCTGGCTGAAGAACTCGCTGGTAGCGAAAGGATCGAAAGCCGCCGCGCTCAAACCCTCGCGCAGGCCCTTGAGCAACCCCGGCACCAGCGCCAGCAAGCGCATGGCAGTATCCGGCTGTTCATGGCGCTGCACGCTCCAGATCAGCTCCAGCAGGGTCTGCTCCGCAGTTTGCCACTCTGGCGAGTCGTCGCCGTGCTTGAGGCAACTGAGCAGCATCACCTGACTCCAGGCTTCGCGGACAAAATCCACCACCTTCTGCGGCAACACCTTGCCCAGCAGGGCGTCATTCAGGGCCTGCTCTACCCGGCGCCGGGCCAGTTCGGCCCTGGCCCGCCCTTCCTCGGCGTCACGGGTACGCTGCTCCAGCAACTCGGCGCGACGCCGCTCGTCGGCAGTGAAGGCCAGGAAGTCCGCCAGTAGCTCGGAGAAGATCGCCGGGTCATCGCTGAACTCGCTGAGCAGACGTTGCACCACTTGCTCGATCCGCAGGTACAGACTGTCGCGCTGGTGGTCATCGCAACCGCCCCAGCCCATGGCTGCAGCGGCGATCTCATTGAGCAGGCGCCGGGCCGGGTGATTGCCGCGGCTGAAGAAACTCTTGTCCAGCACCGCCACCTTGAGCATGGGAATCTGCAGGCGGCCAATCAGCGCCTTGAGCGAGTCCGGCAGGTTGCGGTCATCGAGAATGCATTCGAAGAGCATGGCGATCAGGTTGATCACGTCTTCATCGGCCACATCCACCACCCGGGATTTGCCGCTCTTGACGCTGACCCGGGTGAGCAATTGTTCCAACTGGTTGCGCAGGTCGAAATCGTCCTGGGCGCTGGGCGCCGGCACGTATTGCTGCAGGTGCGACAGCAGGCGCATGAGGTCGCGGGTGGAAATCGGCTGGGTTTCGGCGCTGGCTTCCAGGGTCGGCGCCACGCTGCCACGCACATGAAACAGCAGGGTCTGCAGGGCGGCGAAAACTTCCTGCACGCTCTCGTCGAGCTGCGACTGGCTGGATTTCGCCGTGCCCCCCTCGGTCGCTGCCGCACGGGCCTCGGCCTGGGCTCGATCGGCCGCCCGGCGGGCCGGAGCAGGCATCAGTTCCGGCAGGATCCCGGTGGCGATCAGCAGTTGGTTGGCTTCGGCATAGAGTTGTTCGGCATCGCTGAGCACATAACGCTCGAACAACTTGAGGATGATCAGCTTGACCTTGATTTCCACCCCCAGGCTGCGCCCGGCCTGGAGGAAATACTCGCAGAGCAGCGCCGGCCCCAGGGGGTTGTCCCCATCCACCAGGCGCCGTCCCAGCAGCACACTCAGGCGCTCCGTCAACTGCCCCAGGGCGAAGCCATCACGGTTGAGCACCTTGGCCACCATGGCATCCACCGCGACGGTCTTTTCCAAGTCATCGTGGGACGGATCCAGTGATGGGTCGTAGACCACGGCATGGGGAATGGCCAGGGCCGGGTCATACTGCACCAGGCAGGCAAAAGCCTGGAAGAACGCCTCCAGGAAACCGCGCTCGATGCTCTTGCGCTTCAGCCGCAGGTCGCGCATGGCTTCGAAGAGGGTGTTTTGCTCGACGTTGTTGCGGGCCCGATCGGCCATTTCGAACAGGGTGTCATCAGCGTTATCGAACAGTTCCTGCAAGCCGTGGCGCAATTGCTGGGCGGCCTTGTCTCGGACCTGAAGCAGAATCACAGGCAAGCGGGCAAGCGGCGAAGCGGTCGCCTGATCTGTAGCGGCCTTGTGCAAAGGCACTACATTCCCGTCGTTGTGCATCCAAGCCTCCTGGAAAGGTGTTTCTTCGGTTCGAGATCAAGATTCAGTCAAGCCGACGACGCTCACAGCCGGCTCTCAGCGGAGGCACATGCACTCCACTGCACTTCATTTAGGGGGAAGCCAAAGACACGTCAAAGCTATGACGTCAATTACAAGTCATATTATCTTGTAAAAGTCCCCTCTTGCGCCAGCAGACTCTGTGGCCTCCTCCGAAATAACCCCTAGCGACTCAAGAAAAGTCACTCCTATTCATCAGACAAAGCCATCCAGGACAGGTTCGCCAATGCCTTGCAGGCATTTGCCACCTTGGGTTCGCTGATCCCCTGGCCCTATAATCGGCGCACTTTGTTTGTGGAGCCCGTTATGCCGAATCTACGCCTCGCCGACCTGACCGCCGAAATCGAAGCCAACGTGCGCCGTGCGTTGCTGGAAGACATCGGCAGCGGCGACATCACCGCGCAACTGATCCCGGCCGAACGTCTGGCCAAGGCCACCATCATTACCCGCGAAGCCGCGGTAGTCGCCGGCACCGCCTGGGTCGATGCGGTCTTTCGCCAGCTGGACCCGCGGGTCGCTGTGCACTGGCAAGTGGCCGACGGTGAGCGGGTGGTGCCCAACCAGGTGCTTTTCCACCTCGAAGGCCCAGCCCGCTCGCTGCTCACCGGCGAGCGCAGTGCCCTGAACTTTCTGCAACTGCTGTCCGGCGTGGCCACCCGCGCGCGGTACCTGGCGGACTTTGTCGCCGATACCCAGGTCAAGCTGCTGGATACCCGCAAGACCCTGCCGGGGCTGCGCCTGGCACAGAAGTACGCGGTCACCTGCGGCGGTTGCCACAACCACCGCATCGGCCTGTATGACGCCTTCCTGATCAAGGAGAACCATATCGCTGCCTGCGGCGGTATCGCCCAGGCCATCAGCGCCGCCCACAGGATCGCCCCGGGCAAGCCGGTGGAAGTGGAAGTGGAAAGCCTGGAGGAACTGAAGGAGGCCCTGGCCGCCGGGGCCGACATCATCATGCTCGACGAACTGAGCCTGGACGACATGCGCGAGGCCGTGCGCCTGAACGCCGGCAAGGCCAAGCTGGAAGCCAGTGGCGGGATCAACGAAAGCACCTTGCGCCCGATCGCCGAGACCGGGGTGGATTACATTTCCATCGGTGCCATGACCAAGGACGTGAAAGCGCTGGACCTGTCCATGCGCTTGAGCCTCTGAGCCATGAAAAACGCCAGCCTGGTTCAGGCTGGCGTCGTGCTCAACCGTCGATCTCGTTGAGCTGCAGATAGTCCTCCAGGTCCATGCCCAGCGCTTCAGCAACTTCCTGATGCACCTCCAGGCGCATGGCCTTCAGTTCCTCCGGTGTTTCTGCCACCAGATCGAGCACCAGTTCCCATGGCTCTATGCCGCGGGATTCCGCCTCGTCCTCGAACGCCCATTGCGCCTGCTGCTTCTGCTCTTCCGGGCTCAGGGCGCTGATTTCCTCTTGCAAGGAAGGCGTGGCAGCCAGGTACCTTTCAAGCGCTACGTCGATTCTTGCCTCTTTAGGAATCATCTCGTTCTCTCTGATCGTGGGAATGGAAGATGGATCTGGATCGTTGGGATCTCTCTGCCGCAAAAAACCGTTGTGAACTTCGATTTATCTGGCCTTCAGAACCATTCTGGATCATCTGAAAACAGCATGCTGGTACTCAGACAGGGACCGAATATAGGACCTTTGGTCCACGATTTATATGACCTGATGCACCCATTGGAGAAAAACTCCGGGTTTTCCAAGCCATCGGCAGACGCCAGCCCGGCAGAACCCTCAGAGAACGAGATTTCGCAAATGCAGCCGCAGCGATATTTCATGCCGGTGTTTCACCAGGTTACGGAGCTAGGACCCCACAGCCGTAGCTGTTCCTTTTCTCAAGCAAGCTCCTGTCTGCCCGACATCGATAAGCCTTCTTAGATTATCGAGAATATCGAACTCCTTTACTTCTCCATCCTTGGCTATGAGGATCCCGGCTCTAGTCAGCCATAGATACCCTTCCTTGCTTTGATTAGGGATGACAGTAACTACGAAATTCAATGTCGGACTCTCTGGACGACTCTCCGGCACCTTGGTCTCAGTGAAATTGAAAGTCAGTTCATTATCATCGCCTGGTGAAACGCTTTGCGCGCTGACAACAGGCAGCCGAGCCCTTGAAGCAGCAGGAAACTCAGCGGAATACAACACACTTCCTCCCTGTACCTGCTTGGTTATTCTTAAGAAATATTGCTCCAGGTCTTTGGTATTCGTTGGCGTCGTGCAGTCTTCGCCTTCAGCGGCAAAATATTCCCCCTCAAACTCATAAGAGGGTCCTTTCTCACAGGCTGCAAGGGACAGCGACACTATGCCGGCCAAAGCCAGCTTCCACTTCTTCACACCGGTCACTCCATGATTTGCGGGCGTCATTATGCGCAATGCCCCTGGCTGCTACCAACCGGTTCATGACCCGCACAGGTGTGAACAACTGGGCACTAACCTCGTCCAGACACAAAAACACCGACACCAGATAACCCCGAGCAAACCGCTTAAAACTCGGTACAGGATGCTGAGTACAGGCGCGGAAAGTCTTCGTTGATACAAGTCTCTCTGGCTGCTAAATCCGCATAAACAATGAGGCGCACGTCCACAAACAACTATAGGAGCGTTCAATTGAATAGCACCGGGAACCTCTGAAACTTCCAGGGCACACTTTTGCGGGTGCCTCGTAGTTTCCCGCCTTTCAAGGGTGCTCATTCAAAGCCTGGCGAACTTTGTTGGGAGGGTGGGTTTAGACAGCCATAAACTGCTCTCAACCCGAAATGTGGTGCCGGAGACAGGAATCGAACCTGCGACCTTCGCGTTACGAGTGCGCTGCTCTACCGACTGAGCTACACCGGCGTGGGCTAAAACCTAGCACCAGCGCCCCGGGCCGGCAACCGAGCGGCTTTTATCGCAGATAGCAAAACGCCCCGAACCAGTCGGGGCGTCTGCTTGTTCAGCGTAAGGCTAAATGGTGATTAAACGCCCGAAGCCTTGGCTGCTGCCACGTCTTTGATGGACAGCTTGATACGGCCGCGGTTGTCCACGTCCAGTACCAGCACTTCCACTTCCTGGCCTTCTTTCAGGATGTCGGTGACTTTCTCAACGCGAGCGTCGCTCAGCATGGAGATGTGCACCAGACCATCCTTGCCCGGCAGGATGTTGACGAAGGCACCGAAGTCGACGATGCGCTCAACCTTGCCGACGTAGATCTTGCCGATCTCGGCTTCCGCGGTGATGCCCAGAACGCGCTGACGCGCGGCCTCTGCAGCTTCCTTGGTTTCGCCGAAGATCTTGATCGAGCCGTCGTCTTCGATGTCGATCGAAGCCTTGGTTTCTTCACAGATCGCGCGGATGGTGGCGCCGCCTTTACCGATGACGTCACGGATCTTGTCGGTGTCGATCTTCATCGCGATCATGGTCGGAGCGTTGGCCGACAGCTCGGTACGGGACTGACCGATGATCTGGTTCATCTGACCGAGAATGTTCAGGCGAGCTTCCAGGGCCTGGCCCAGGGCGATCTCCATGATCTCTTCGGTGATGCCCTTGATCTTGATGTCCATCTGCAGCGCGGTGACGCCTTTGGCGGTACCGGCTACCTTGAAGTCCATGTCGCCCAGGTGATCTTCGTCACCCAGGATGTCGGTCAGGACTGCGAACTTCTCGCCCTCCTTGACCAGGCCCATGGCGATACCGGCAACCGGCGCCTTCATTGGTACACCAGCGTCCATCAGCGCCAGGGAAGCACCGCACACGGAAGCCATGGAGCTGGAACCGTTGGACTCGGTGATTTCCGATACTACGCGGATGGTGTAAGGGAACACGTCGGCGGCTGGCAGCATGGCCTGGACCGAACGACGGGCCAGACGGCCGTGACCGATTTCACGACGACCAGCGCCGCCCATGCGACCACACTCGCCCACCGAGAACGGAGGGAAGTTGTAGTGCAGCATGAAGGGGTCTTTCTTTTCGCCTTCCAGGGTGTCCAGCAGCTGTGCGTCACGGGCAGTACCCAGGGTCGCAACCACCAAGGCCTGGGTTTCGCCACGGGTGAACAGGGCCGAACCGTGAGTCTTGGGCAGTACGCCGACTTCGATGTTCAGCGGACGTACGGTGCGGGTGTCGCGGCCGTCGATACGCGGCTTGCCGTTGACGATGTTTTCGCGAACGGTGCGGTATTCGATCTCGCCGAAAGCGGCTTTGACGTCGGACGCCGAAGGCTGGCCTTCTTCACCGGAGAGCTTGGCGACGACCTGGTCTTTCAGCTCGCCCAGGCGAGCGTAACGGTCGGCCTTGACGGTGATGGTGTAAGCCTGGGAGATGGCTTCGCCGAACTCGGCACGGATAGCGCCCAGCAGTTCGGTGGCTTCTGGGGCAGCAGCCCAGTCCCAGGTAGGCTTGGCAGCTTCGGCGGCCAGCTCTTTGACAGCCTTGATCACCGACTGGAATTCGTCGTGGGCGAACAGTACAGCGCCCAGCATCTGGTCTTCGGTCAGCTCTTTGGCTTCCGATTCAACCATCAGTACAGCTTCTTCGGTACCGGCCACGACCATGTCCAGGCTCGAAGCAGCCAGTTGCTCGTAGGTCGGGTTCAGCAGGTAGCCGGTGCTTTCGTGGAAAGCCACACGAGCGGCGCCGATCGGGCCGTCGAAAGGAATGCCGGAGATCGCCAGGGCAGCCGAGGTACCGATCATCGCAGCGATGTCCGGATCGGTCTTCTTGCTGGTGGAAACCACGGTGCAGACTACCTGCACTTCGTTCATGAAGCCTTCTGGGAACAGAGGGCGGATCGGACGGTCGATCAGACGCGAGGTCAGGGTTTCTTTCTCGGAAGGACGGCCTTCGCGCTTGAAGAAACCGCCAGGGATCTTACCGGCAGCGTAAGTCTTTTCCTGGTAGTGAACAGACAGAGGGAAGAAGCCCTTGCCTGGATCGGCTTGCTTGGCGCCAACCACGGTCACCAATACGCTGACGTCGTCGTCAACGGTGACCAATACTGCGCCGGAGGCCTGACGGGCGATACGGCCAGTCTCGAGGGTTACGGTCGACTGACCGAACTGGAATTTTTTGATTACCGGGTTCACGGTGTCCTACCTTCTTTGTGGCTCTTGGGGAAACTTGCTTCTTGCGAAATTCTTGGGCAATGCGGGGAATCGGCCCAGCCTTTATTGTCCAGGTAAAACAGTGCAGCAGATAAAACTTGAGGCTGGAAGCCTGCCATACGCCGGCGGAAAAACCGCTGACGCATGGCAAACAACCAACCTCATAGCGCAATCGCTGATTAGCGACGCAGACCCAGACGACCGATCAGGGTGCTGTAACGGCTCAGGTCCTTGCCTTTCAGGTAGTCCAGCAGCTTACGACGCTGGTTTACCATGCGGATCAGGCCACGACGGGAGTGGTGGTCTTTACCGTTGGCTTTGAAGTGACCTTGCAGTTTGTTGATGTTGGCGGTCAGCAGTGCAACTTGCACTTCTGGCGAACCAGTGTCACCAACAGCTTGCTGGTAGTCGGTTACGATCTGAGCTTTTTCTTCAACGCTGAGTGCCATGTGGGCAATCCTTATATCAGGAAACTGTTCAAGAACAGTTTCAACAGGCCAGGGACAAATCCCTGTATCTATAAATGAGTAGTGACCGTGCCTGTTAACAGCCACCCTCGTCCGGTCATTCTGACCGAATCAGTCGACGCGGCGCGATGCGCCCGTCTTCGCTCACTTCACCGATACCGATGAAGCGACCGTTGTGATCCTGTACCCGCACCATGCCGAACTTCGGTGCATCCGGGGCACGTACCGGCTGGCCGTTGAGCCAGTAGAACGCGCTGTGCTCCGAGAACTGCAGCAGCGGCCAATCCAGCAGACCGCTGTCCGATGGCATCAGGAAGCGGTCTACCGCTTCGTTGCCGCCTTCGGCGTGCACTGCTTCGAGCTCTTCCAGGGTGACCGTCTGGGTCAGGCTGAAAGGTCCGGCCTGGGTCCGTCGCAGTTCTGCAACGTAGGCACCACAGCCAAGTTTTTCACCGATATCCTCCACCAGGGTACGGATATAGGTGCCTTTGCTGCAGTCCACCGCCAGGCGGGCAGTGTCACCTTCGCAGGCGAGTAATTCCAAGCGCGCAATAGTAACAGAACGCGGTTCGCGCTCCACCACTTCCCCTGCACGAGCCAGTTTGTAGAGTGGCTGGCCATCACGCTTGAGGGCGGAGTACATCGGCGGTATCTGTTTGATTTCGCCGCGAAACTCCGGCAATACCGCTTCGATATCGGCACGACCAACGGTCACTTCGCGGGTCTGCAAAACTTCGCCTTCAGCGTCCGCGGTGGTGGTGGTCTTGCCCAACTGAGCCAGGGTTTCGTAACCCTTGTCGGAATCGAGCAGGTATTGCGAGAACTTGGTGGCCTCGCCAAAGCACAGCGGCAAAACGCCGGTGGCCAGGGGGTCGAGGCTACCGGTGTGGCCGGCCTTCTCGGCGTTGAGCAGCCAACGGACCTTCTGCAGCGCCGCGTTGGAGGTGAAGCCCAGCGGCTTGTCCAGGAGGATGATGCCGCTGACGTTACGACGGATACGCTTGACCTGAGCCACCGCTTACTCCTTGGCGTCTTCAGGGGCAGGCGCGTCGCCATGCTGGCTGTCTTCAGCCACGGCACGCTCGATCAGGGCCGACAGGTGCGCCCCGCGGGCGACGCTCTCGTCGTAATGGAAGTGCAGTTGCGGCACGCTGCGCAGCTTCATTTCCTTGGCCAGTTGCATGCGCAGGAAACCTGCCGCCGAGTTCAGCACCTTGATGCTCTGGGCAATCTCTTCGGCGTTTTCCTGGCCCATCACGGTGATGAAAATCTTCGCGTGACCGACATCGCGGCTGACTTCCACGGCGGTGATGGTCACCAGGCCGACGCGTGGATCCTTGACTTCACGACGGATCAGTTGCGCCAGTTCGCGCTGCATCTGATCACCGATACGTTGGGTACGGCTGTATTCTTTTGCCATGTCTTGTTACCTGTTACTGCCTCACGGTGAAACCCGTGTGGTCTGAAAGCGGCAAACGCCCGGCCTGGCAGAAGCCAGACCGGGCGTTGCGTTTAGAGGCCGCCGAGGGCGCCGTGCATTTGCATGCGAGCGGCCATCAGGGCTCTTGAAGTGCGCGAGTTAGAGGCTGCGAGCAACCTGGACCTTCTCGAAGACTTCGATCTTGTCGCCGACTTTGACGTCGTTGTAGCTCTTCACGCCGATACCGCATTCCATGCCGGCACGTACTTCAGAGGCGTCATCCTTGAAGCGGCGCAGGGATTCCAGCTCGCCCTCGAAGATAACGATGTCTTCACGCAGTACGCGGATTGGACGGTTACGGTGCACGACACCTTCGATGACCATGCAACCGGCGATCGCGCCAAACTTCGGCGAGCGGAACACGTCGCGAACTTCGGCAACACCCAGGATGTTCTCCCGAACGTCGCTGCCCAGCATACCGGTCAGGGCTTTCTTGACGTCTTCGATGATGTCGTAGATCACGTTGTAGTAACGCATATCCAGACCTTCCTGCTCGACGATCTTCCGTGCGCCGGCGTCGGCACGCACGTTGAAGCCGAACAGTACAGCGTTGGAGGCCAGTGCCAGGTTGGCGTCGCTTTCGGTGATACCACCGACGCCGCCGCCCACTACGCGCACTTGCACTTCGTCGTTGCCCAGGCCGTTCAGAGCGCCTTGCAGAGCTTCCAGCGAACCACGGACGTCGGATTTGAGGACGATGTTGAGCGTCTTCTTCTCTTCCTGGCCCATGCTTTCGAAGATGTTTTCCAGCTTGCCGGCGTGAGCACGGGCCAGCTTGACCTCGCGGAACTTTCCTTGACGGAACAGAGCCACTTCACGGGCTTTCTTCTCGTCGGCAACCACGCTCATCTCGTCGCCAGCGTCCGGAGTACCGTCCAGGCCGAGGATCTCGACCGGAATGGAAGGACCGGCTTCCTTGATTGGCTTGCCGTTCTCGTCGAGCATGGCGCGCACGCGGCCATAGTTCGAGCCGACCAGCACCATGTCGCCTTGACGCAGCGTACCGTCCTGAACCAGCACGGTAGCTACCGGGCCGCGGCCCTTGTCGAGGCGGGACTCGACCACGACACCACGGCCCGGGGCCGAAGGAGTCGCCTTGAGTTCCAGGACTTCGGCCTGCAGCAGAACAGCTTCCAGCAGGTCGTCGACACCGGTACCCATTTTTGCGGAGACCGGTACGAATGGAGTATCACCACCCCAGTCTTCCGACGTCACGCCGTGAACCGAAAGCTCACTGCGGATACGGTCCAGGTCGGCGCCCGGCTTGTCGATCTTGTTCACCGCAACCACCAGCGGAACGCCGGCAGCTTGTGCGTGCTGAACGGCTTCAACGGTCTGCGGCATCACGCCGTCGTCCGCTGCAACCACCAGGATCACAATGTCGGTGGCCTTGGCACCACGGGCACGCATGGCGGTAAACGCGGCGTGACCTGGGGTGTCGAGGAAGGTGACCATGCCGCGCTCGGTTTCTACGTGGTAGGCACCGATGTGCTGGGTGATGCCGCCGGCCTCGCCCGCGGCCACTTTGGCGCGACGGATGTAGTCCAGCAACGAGGTCTTACCGTGGTCAACGTGGCCCATTACGGTCACGACCGGCGCACGGGCAACCGCTTCACCTTCGAACTTCAGGGACTCGGCCAGGGAATCTTCCAGGGCGGTGTCGCTGACCAGGGTCACTTTGTGGCCCAGTTCTTCAGCAACCAACTGGGCAGTTTCCTGGTCCAGAACCTGGTTGATAGTGGCTGGAGTACCCAGCTTGAACATGAACTTGATGACTTCGGCAGCCTTGACCGACATCTGCTGGGCCAGTTCGCCCACAGTGATGGTCTCGCCGATCTGCACGTCACGTACCACTGGCCCGGTTGGGCTCTGGAAACCGTGAGCATTGCGCTTCTTCAGCTTGGCCTTCCCGCGACCACCACGACGGAAGCCATCGCTTTCTTCGTCGGTGGTACGTGGGGCAACGCGCGGAGCTGGCGCCTTTTCCTTGACCGAAGCACGATGCGGAGCATTTTTGCGCTCGCCATCGCCGCCACGACGGTTGTCGTCGTTGCGGGTCTTGTCCGGACGGCGCTGTTCGTCTTTCTTGCGCGCGTCAGCTGCTGGAGCCGCAGTGGCCACCGGAGCTTCCTGCACAGGCTCGACTACAGGCGCTGGAGCAGGAGCTGCTGCTTGCGCAGCAACCGGCTCGGCAACCGGAGCAGGCTGGCGACGCGCTTCTTCTTCGGCGCGACGCTTGGCTTCTTCTTCAGCCTTCTGACGAGCAGCATTTTCTACTGCGCGACGTTCTTCCAGTTCGCGTTGACGCTCGGCTTCGATTTCTTCCGGGCTGCGCTGTACGAAGACTTTCTTCTTGCGCACTTCAACGCTGATGCTCTTGCTGCCAGCAACCCGCAGGGTGCTGGTGGTCTTGCGCTGCAAAGTAATTTTGCGTGGTTCTTCCACTTTCGCCTTGTGGCTGCTTTTCAGGTGAGTCAGCAACGACTGCTTCTCACTGTCGCTCACATGTTCCTCGGCGGCGGTGTGCGGCAGACCTGCCTCACGCATCTGCTGCAGCAGGCGCTCTACCGGTGTTTTGACCTCATCGGCCAGTTGTTTCACCGTGACTTGCGTCATGCACTTCTCTCCTCAGGCCGCGCCTAATTACTCGAACCAGTGGGCTCGGGCGGCCATGATCAACTTGCCGGCACGATCATCGTCAATGCCGTCGATGTCGAGCAGGTCGTCAATAGACTGCTCGGCCAGGTCTTCGCGGGTAATTACGCCGCGCACCGCCAGTTCCATCGCCAAATCCTTGTCCATACCCTCAAGCGAGAGCAGGTCTTCGGCCGGATGGGCGTCTGCCAGCTTTTCCTCAGTAGCGATGGCTTTAGTCAACAAGCGATCCTTGGCCCGAGCGCGAAGCTCGTTGACGATGTCTTCGTCAAAGCCGTCGATGTTGAGCATTTCTTCCAGCGGTACGTAGGCAATCTCTTCCAGGCTGGTGAAGCCTTCATCAACCAGAACCTGTGCCAGTTCTTCATCGACTTCCAGCTCGTCGATGAAATTGCGCAGGATGTCGCCGGTTTCTGCTTGCTGCTTGGCCTGGATGTCCGATTCGGTCATCACGTTCAGGGTCCAGCCAGTCAGTTGGCTGGCCAGACGCACGTTCTGACCACCACGACCGATGGCTTGAGCCAGATTGTCTGCGCCAACGGCGATGTCCATGGCATGGGCATCTTCGTCGACGATAATTGCCGCGACTTCGGCCGGCGACATGGCGTTGATCACGAACTGCGCCGGGTTCTCATCCCACAGGACGATATCCACACGCTCGCCACCCAACTCACCGGAAACGGCCTGGACGCGCGAACCGCGCATACCAATGCACGCGCCCTGCGGGTCGATGCGCTTGTCCTTGGAGCGAACTGCGATCTTGGCCCGCGACCCCGGATCACGGGAGGCGGCCATTACTTCGATCAGGCCTTCGGCAATTTCCGGCACTTCGATACGGAACAGCTCGATCAGCATTTCCGGCGCGGTACGCGACAGGATCAGCTGCGGGCCGCGGTTCTCGGTGCGGATTTCCTTGAGCAGCGCGCGCAGGCGCACGCCAACCCGGAAAGTCTCACGGGAGATGATGTCTTCACGGGCCAGCAACGCCTCGGCGTTGTTACCCAGGTCGACGATCACGTTGTCACGTGTCACTTTTTTCACGGTGCCGGAGATGATTTCCCCCAGGCGCTCGCGATAGGCATCAACTACCTGTGCGCGCTCGGCTTCGCGAACCTTCTGCACGATGACCTGCTTGGCGGTCTGGGCAGCGATGCGGCCGAACTCGATGGATTCGATCTTTTCTTCGATCACATCACCGACTTTGGCGTCGGGATGGGTTTCGCGAGCCTTGCTCAACCAGGTCTCGACCGCTGGATCATCCAGGTCGGCTTCTTCGACCACCGTCCAGCGACGGAAAGTTTCGTAGGAACCGGTGTGGCGATTGATTTCCACACGCAGGTCTACTTCGTCCTCAAAACGCTTCTTGGTAGCAGTGGCCAGGGCCAGCTCCAGCGCTTCAAAAATTACGCTTGCCGGTACACCCTTTTCATTGGATACCGACTCAACAACCAGCAGTACTTCTTTGCTCATCGTACGCCTCGCCTTTCGCAAGCCATTGGATCCGCGGGATCCGCGTCTCAGTCAAAACTGGGAATTATGTTGGCCTTGTCGATCATATCGATCGGCAACAGGAACTCATGGTCATCCACTTGCACCACGACATCCTGTTCCTCCACCCCGCGGAGAAGGCCCTGAAAATTACGCCGACCTTCGAAGGGCGAGCGCAGTTTGATCTTCACTTGCTCACCGACATACTTGGCAAACTGTTCAAGAGTGAACAGTGGGCGTTCCATGCCAGGAGAGGAAACTTCAAGGGTGTATTCAACGGAGATCGGATCTTCTACGTCGAGAACACCACTGATCTGACGGCTGACGATGGCGCAATCGTCCACCAGCACGCCGCCTTCTTTATCGATATAAACGCGCAACAATGAGTGGCGACCCTGAGCCGAAAACTCAATACCCCAGCATTCATAGCCAAGGGCCACGACCACCGGGGCCAACAAGGCCTGCAACTGTTCTAGCTTGCTCGACACCTGAACCCCCTCGTGCATGCTTGTGCAAATAAAAAATGGGCGAAGCGCCCATCCCGGAAACGCCGTTGAATAGCGGCGTTGTAAAGTGTCCAGCTAACAAAAAGCCCCTGAAAAGGGGCTCCGCTAAAACTGGTTGCGGGGGCCGGATTTGAACCGACGACCTTCGGGTTATGAGCCCGACGAGCTACCAGACTGCTCCACCCCGCGACAAAGCTGGGGCGGAAGTATACGACTGATCCCTTTTTGGGTCAATGTAACCTTCCACCTACAAGAAAGCCCGCGACAGCGGGCTCTCCTGATAATTGGTACCGAGAAGGGGACTCGAACCCCTACACCCTATGGGCACAACCACCTCAAGGTTGCGTGTCTACCAATTCCACCACCTCGGCATAGACTACGTTACTGCGTGAAACTCTTCTTACTTCTGCTCTGGAGCTGGAGGTACGTCAGTCGCGCTGTTGGCCGACTTTTGCTCTTGGAGCACCGGGACATCATCAGAAGCCGGTTTTTGCTTTGGTACTTCAAGCACTGCTGGATCTGGCAAACCCACTTGAGTCAGCTGGTGAGCTTTCTCTTTAGCAAAGTAACCTAACCCCAAGCTGGTTATGAAGAAACCGGCGGCAAGTATAGCAGTAAACTTACTAAGAAAGGTAGAGGAACCTTGGCTTCCGAACACAGTATTTGAAGCACCTGCACCGAAAGACGCGCCAGCATCCGCACCTTTACCCTGCTGCAGCAAAACCAGAGCAACTACGCCCAGGGCACCCAGCAGATGAAAAACGACTACGACTGTTTCCAGCATTTTTTCAGTTTCCCGCGGCGCGACAGATCGCACCGAACTCATCTGCATTCAGGGAAGCTCCACCAATGAGCCCCCCATCGATATCCGGCATGCCGAACAGTTCGACCGCATTGGCCGCCTTCACGCTGCCGCCGTATAGAAGCCGCACACCTCGTGCCACTTCAGAATTTTCTGCCGCCAACTGCGCGCGGATAGCTGCGTGCACATCCTGCGCCTGTTGCGGTGTCGCAGTCAGCCCGGTACCAATGGCCCAGACCGGCTCGTAAGCGATAACAGCATTGGCGAACGCACCAACACCCAACTCTTCGATGATGCTGCCCAGCTGACGCCCGACAACCTCTAGAGTCTTCCCGGCTTCGCGCTGCTCGAGGGTCTCCCCTACACACAGAACCGGCTTCAAGCCACAGGCCTGCGCCGCTGCGAACTTGCGATTGAGAGTCGCGTCACGCTCACCCATGATCAGGCGGCGCTCGGAGTGCCCAACCAGCACCAGGGAACAACCTGCATCCACCAACTGACTCGGGGCGATCTCGCCCGTCAATGCACCTTGCATGGATTCCACCGCAGAGTTCTGCGCGCCGACCTGAATCGACTTACCCTTCAAGCCATCAATCACTTGATTGATATGCAAGCAAGGCGGGAATACCGCGACATCAACACCGCTTGGCAAGGCCAGATGACGAAGGCCGTTGATCAGCTCAGCGACGCTGGCGCGGGTACCGTGCATCTTCCAGTTACCAGCTACCATAGGGCGACGCATGCTGTACCTCGTCGGTCAAAGTGGGCGCAGATGTTACCCAACCAAAACAACACTGGCAAGCCGAAATCAGGCAGAAACTTCAGCAACCAGTTTCGCCAGCTCTTCGGCGTAAGCGCGAACCTGAGCTTCGTCGTCGCCTTCAACCATCACGCGCACCAGAGGCTCAGTACCCGACTTGCGCAACAGAACCCGACCACGCCCAGCCATAGCGGCCGTGACACGCTCGCAAGCCTCTTTCACCGCAGGATGCTCGACCGGGTTCTCACCGCCGCCAAAGCGCACATTGACCAGCACCTGAGGACACTTGCGCAGCCCCTGACGGGACTGGGCCAGGCTTTCACCACGAGCCTTGAGCGCCATCAGCACCTGCAGCGCGGCAATGATCGCATCCCCGGTAGTAGCATGACGGAAGCACACGATGTGCCCGGAGTTTTCGCCACCTACCAGCCAATTGCGCTCCAGCAGCTCGGCGATCACATAACGGTCACCGACGTTGGCCCGGACAAAGGGGATACCCAAGTCCGCCAGGGCCAGTTCCAGCCCCAGGTTGCTCATGAGCGTTCCGACCACGCCGCCTTGCAGCTTGTCACGCTCATGCAGGTCGCGAGCGATGATGAACAGCAGCTCATCACCATCCACGATCGCGCCAGTCTGATCGACCATCAGCACCCGGTCACCGTCGCCATCAAAGGCGATCCCCAGGTCCGCATGCTCGGCCAGGACAGCCGCCTGCAATTGGCCCATGTGAGTCGAGCCGCAGTTCTCGTTGATGTTCAAGCCATTAGGCTGCGCAGACAGAACCGTGACTTGTGCGCCCAACTCGCGGAATACACTCGGCGCGACCTTGTAGGTGGCACCATGAGCGCAGTCCAGGACGACCTTCAAGCCGGCAAAACTGGTGCTCGATGGCACACTGCTCTTGCAGAACTCAATGTAGCGTCCTGATGCATCGTTGATCCGCGACACCTTGCCGAGCTTGCTCGACTCGACCACGGTCATCGGCGCATCCAGCAACTCCTCGATCATCAGCTCGACCTCGTCAGGCAGTTTGGTGCCTTCGCCCGAGAAGAACTTGATGCCGTTGTCATCATGAGGATTGTGCGAGGCACTGATAACGATGCCCGCCTCCGCATGGAAGGTACGCGTCAGGTAAGCAATGGCCGGAGTCGGCATCGGTCCCAGGAGCATCACATCGGCACCGGCTGCAGACAACCCGGCCTCCAGTGCAGACTCGAACATGTACCCGGAGATACGCGTGTCCTTGCCCACCAGCACGCGGCAGGCGCCCATGCTGCGAAATGCCATGCCGGCGGCCCAGCCGAGCTTGAGCATGAAATCAGGAGTGATAGGGAATTCGCCTACACGGCCGCGGATGCCGTCGGTGCCAAAGTATTTTTTAGTCATAAGTACTCCATCATTCTTATTCGGCGGATTCCACTGCCACAATCATTCGCACCACATCCACGGTCTCGGCGACATCATGGACACGGATAATTTTCGCGCCCTTGGCCACTGCCAGGGCCGCTAGCGCCAGACTGCCGTGCAATCGCTCACCTACGGGGCGATTCAAGGCCTGGCCAATCATGCTCTTGCGCGACACCCCAACCAACAACGGGCGCCCAAGGGCATGCAAGGCATCCATATGCTTGAACAGGCTCAGGTTGTGTTGCAGGGTCTTGGCAAAGCCAAAGCCCGGATCGAGCACAATCCGCTCTGGACCGATGCCCACTGACGCACACTGGGCCATGCGCTCAACCAGGAACTCGGCAACCTCTCGGGTCACGTCCTGATAATGCGGATTGTCCTGCATATCACCGGGCTCACCCAGCATGTGCATCAGACACACAGGCAAGCCAGTGGCCGCCGCCGCATCCAGGGCACCCTCCCGGCGCAATGAACGAACGTCATTGATCAGCCCTGCGCCGAGGCGAGCGGTTTCACGCATCACCGCCGGTGTCGAGGTATCAACAGAAATGATCACATCCAACTCACGGTGGATGCGCTCGACCACAGGCGCGACTCGCTCCAACTCCTCCAGCGGCGATACCGCACGGGCACCCGGGCGAGTGGATTCGCCACCGACATCAATCAGCGTAGCACCGGCCGCAACCATGGCCTCGGCATGCTGCAAAGCCAGATCAAGCTGGCTGAAGCGGCCACCATCAGAGAAGGAGTCGGGAGTTACATTCAAGATGCCCATGACATGTGCATGGGCCAAATCAAGAACCCGGTTGCCGCAAGGCAACCGGGTGGAGGAAGGAACAGAAGTCATTTAAAACCTTAGTGGTCGGCTGCTGGGCCGCCAATGGGTGTTTCCGGACGCTCATTCTGCACTACTGGAGGAGGAGTACCCGAGCCGCCCTCCCAATCACGAGGTTCGCGTGGAGTACGCCCTGCCATGATGTCGTCGATCTGATCGGCGTCGATGGTTTCGTACTTCATCAGGGCGTCTGCCATGGCGTCCAGCTTGTCGCGGTTGTCCGTCAGGATCTGCTTGGCGGTGCCGTAGCACTGATCGATGATGCTGCGCACCTCGGAGTCGATCAGTTTCGCCGTTTCCGCAGACAGGCTCGCATGCTGGCTACCCGCGCTGCGCCCCAGGAACACCTCACCCTCTTCTTCGGCATACATCAGCGGACCAAGCTTCTCGGAAAGACCCCATTTGGTCACCATGTTCCGCGCGATCTGGCTGGCACGCATGATGTCGTTGGAGGCGCCGGTGGTCACGCCGTCGAAGCCAAGGGTCATTTCTTCAGCGATACGACCGCCGTAGAGCGAGCAGATCTGGCTGATCAAGGCACGCTTGGAGAGGCTGTAACGATCTTCTTCCGGCAGGAACATGGTGACACCCAAGGCCCGGCCGCGAGGAATGATCGACACCTTGTAGACCGGGTCATGCTCGGGCACGACACGACCAACAATGGCGTGGCCAGCTTCGTGATAAGCCGTGTTCTGCTTCTCTTTTTCGGACATGACCATGGATTTGCGCTCCGCGCCCATCATGATCTTGTCCTTGGCCAGTTCGAATTCCTTCATTTCAACGATGCGCTTGCCGGTACGCGCCGCAAACAGCGAGGCCTCGTTGACCAGGTTCGCCAGGTCGGCACCGGAGAAACCCGGGGTACCGCGGGCGATTACCGCAGGTGCGACGTCGTCGCCCATTGGCACTTTACGCATGTGCACCTTGAGAATCTGTTCGCGACCGCGAATGTCCGGCAGGCCAACCACGACCTGACGGTCGAAACGGCCCGGACGCAGCAAGGCCGGGTCCAGTACGTCAGGACGGTTGGTCGCGGCGATCACGATGATGCCGTCGTTCATTTCGAAGCCATCCATCTCAACCAGCAACTGGTTGAGGGTCTGCTCACGCTCATCATGACCGCCGCCCATGCCGGCGCCACGGTGACGACCGACGGCGTCGATCTCGTCGATGAAGATGATGCAAGGAGCATGCTTCTTGGCTTGCTCGAACATGTCACGGACGCGGCTGGCACCCACACCGACGAACATCTCGACGAAGTCGGAACCGGAAATGGTGAAGAAAGGCACCTTGGCTTCACCAGCGATGGCTTTGGCCAGCAACGTCTTACCGGTACCTGGTGGGCCCACCATCAACACGCCGCGAGGAATACGACCGCCCAGACGCTGGAACTTGCCTGGGTCACGGAGGAATTCAACCAACTCACCTACTTCTTCCTTGGCCTCGTCGCAACCGGCAACGTCAGCCAAGGTAGTTTTCACCTGATCTTCAGACAGCAAGCGCGCCTTGCTCTTGCCGAAACTCATCGGCCCGCCCTTGCCTCCGGCACCACCCTGCATCTGGCGCATGAAGAACATGAACACCGCGATGATCACCAGGATCGGGAAGCTGGCCACCAGCAGTTGAGTCCAGATGCTTTGCTGTTCAGGCTGCTTGCCTTCGACCACCACGTGGTTGTCCACCAGGTCGCCGATCAGGCCATTGTCCTGAATGGCAGGACGAATGGTCTTGAAGCTGTCGCCATCGTTGCGCTTGCCGGTAATCACGTAGCCATCAACCGCTACGCGCTCGACCTTGCCATCCTTAACTTGCTGGATGAAGTCGGAATAGTTGAGGGTCTGCGGCTCGTTAGGGCTGGAGAAGTTGTTCATCACCGTCACCAGGACGGCGGCGATGATCAACCACAGGATCAGATTCTTTGCCATGTCGTTCAATTAACTACCCTCTGAAGCAAGCTCCGCTACTGGCGCGCGCTTCGCATGATATTCACCGGCCTAACTTACTACATTACCTACAGCTCTGGCAGGCGCTGTCTGTAACCCTATGTGAAACTTAGACTACACAATATGCGCCTAATCTGACGGGGCGAAATACGAAAATCCTATCACCCCAGTCAAAACTCTTACTTACTCACTACGACCACGGAAGCCGCGCCCCAGCAGGTATTGCTCCCGAGAACGGTCACGGGATGATGACGGTTTGCGCATCTGCACTTTCTCGAACATCTGCCGCACGCTCTTGTGGTACTCATCGAAGCCTTCACCCTGGAAGATCTTGATCAGAAAATCACCACCTGGACGCAAGACCCGACCAGCAAGATCCAGCGCCAACTCGCACAGGAACATCGCTCGCGGCATATCCACGGCTGCTAACCCACTCATATTGGGGGCCATATCGGAAATCACAAGGTCAACTTCAGAATTTCCGACCGCCTCGAGGATCTGCGCCAGTACTGCATCCTCAGTGAAGTCCCCTTGAATAAAGGTCACATCGGGAATGCTGTCCATTTCCAGGATGTCCGAGGCAATCAGGCGCCCCTGGCCACCAATCAGACGACTGGTCACCTGCGACCAGCCACCCGGGGCGGCCCCCAGGTCGATAACACTCATGCCAGGACGGATAAGGCGGTCCTTTTCCTGAATCTCCAGCAGTTTGTAGCTGGCACGGGAACGGTACCCATCTTTTTGCGCCATTTTGACGAATGGGTCGTTGAAGTGCTCTTTCAGCCAGTTATGGCTAGTTTTGGAACGGGCCACGGGCCACCTCAAAATAAAACGGGTCGTGATTAACTGGGCGGTCCCGGACTCGCTCGGGTAAACTGGCCGCCGCTTTTTACAAGATCAGACGCAGGGGTCAGATTATGCCGCTCACTCAAGAGCAGAAGAAACAGTACAAATCCATTGGCCACCATCTGAAACCAGTATTGACTGTGGCTGACAACGGTTTGACCGAAGGTGTATTAGCCGAACTTGAACGCGCCTTGAGCGATCACGAGCTGATCAAGATCAAGCTCAACATCCTCGAGCGCGAGTCGCGCCTGGAGGCCATTGCCCAATTGTGCAAGGCCGGCAAAGCGGATCTGGTGCAGGTCATCGGCAAGATGGCGCTGATCTACCGCAAGAACGCCAAGGTAAACAAGCAATTGTCGAACGTCCATCGTTTCCACTGACGTCGACTCGGGTCAAGGGTGTGCCTGGCGCACCCTGCCACCCCATCCCGGCACTGGCTGCAACACCAGTACCAGCCCGGAAAAACCCAGGACCAGATAGCTGAACAACTGCCAGCGCTGAGCTTCCGGCAACAAGATGCGTACGACGAAATACATCGCACACGCATACATCGCCATCAATAGCAGTTGCCCCCGAATATCCCGCCACAAGCTCCTCAGCCCTTCGGACTGGATCAATACCAGTATCTGCAGGACCAGGCACGCCGCTGAAAAACCTACCAGCAACGCACTGAGCAGTGACGAGATTTCTTCGATCAGCAAGGGGGCAAGGCCAATCTGCCCCAGGGCGGGCAGCAAGCCGAGATGCAACAACCACAAGCCGCCGACCCACAACATCTGGGCCAGCTGCCAAAGCATGGCGCCCGCGTGCAGCGGGCGCCTTCTTTCAGATGTGACGGACTTCGACAATCTCGTACTCGATAACGCCACCAGGCGTTTTGACCGCCACCACATCCCCCTCTTCCTTGGCAATCAAGGCGCGAGCGATCGGCGAGCCGACGGAAATTTTACCGAGTTTGATGTCAGCCTCGTCCTCACCCACGATCTGGTAGGTGACGCTTTCGTCAGTTTCGACGTTGGCGATTTCTACCGTGGTGCCAAAGATCACCTTGCCGGTATGGGGAATGGTCGTGACATCGATGACCACCGAGTTCTGCAGGCGGCCTTCAATATCGCGGATCCGCGCTTCTACCATGCCCTGCTGTTCGCGAGCGGCATGGTATTCGGCGTTTTCCTTCAGGTCACCCAACTCGCGGGCCGTACCGATGTCCTGGCTGAGCTTCGGACGCACGACCTTGGTCAGGTGAGCATGCTCTTCTTCCAGGGCGCGCGCGCCCTGGACGGTCATTGGGTATTTATTCATGCCTTCAATCCTGCGTGTAGATCCTGCAAGCGACGCACGGTCTTTTCCGGACCGAACTTCAACGCTTCACAGATAGCTTCGCCAGCAGCAATGGTGGTGGTGCAGTAGATCTTGTGCTGCAAGGCGTTACGACGAATGGAATAAGAGTCAGCAATCGACTGACGGCCTTCAGTGGTGTTGATGATCAGAGTGACTTCGTCGTTCTTGATCATATCGACCACATGCGGACGACCTTCAGTCACCTTGTTCACACGACGCACTTTCAGACCGGCCGCTTCGATCAGCTTGGCGGTGCCCGCAGTAGCGACCACTTCGAAGCCCAAGTTGATCAGATCACGGGCCACGCCTGCAACCAGAGGCTTGTCATCGTCGCGCACGCTGATGAACGCAGTACCGCCGGTCGGCAGCACCTCGCTGGCACCCATCTGTGCCTTGGCAAAGGCTTCGCCGAAGGTGTCGCCCACGCCCATCACTTCACCGGTGGACTTCATCTCTGGGCCGAGGATCGGGTCGACACCCGGGAACTTGGCAAACGGGAATACCGCTTCCTTGACGCTGTAGAAGTTCGGAATGATTTCCTTGGTGAAGCCCAGCTCTTTCAGGGTCTTACCGGCCATCACACGAGCAGCGATCATCGCCAGGGAGACACCGATGCACTTGGAAACGAACGGCACGGTCCGGGAAGCGCGCGGGTTCACTTCGATGACGTAGATCTGATCGCCCTGCAGGGCCAGCTGCACGTTCATCAAGCCAACCACACCCAGCTCCAGGGCCATTTTCTTGACCTGCTCGCGCATCTCGTCCTGGATGTGCGCCGGCAGCGAGTACGGCGGCAGCGAGCACGCAGAGTCACCGGAGTGAACGCCAGCCTGCTCGATGTGCTGCATGATGGCGCCGATCACTACGTCGGTGCCGTCGCAGACCGCATCCACGTCCATTTCAATGGCGCAGTTGAGGAAGTGATCCAGCAGCACCGGGCTGTCGTTGGACACTTGCACCGCTTCGCGCAAGTAGCGCTTGAGCTCATCTTCCTCGTAGACAATTTCCATCGCCCGGCCGCCCAGCACGTAGGACGGACGCACCACCAGCGGGTAACCGATCTTGGCGGCGGCACGAATTGCTTCGTCTTCGCTGCGCACGGTAGCGTTTGGTGGCTGACGCAGGTTCAGGCGTTCGACCATCTGCTGGAAGCGCTCACGGTCTTCGGCGCGGTCGATAGCGTCTGGGCTGGTGCCGATGATCGGCACGCCGGCGGCTTCCAGGGCACGAGCCAGTTTCAGCGGAGTCTGGCCGCCGTACTGCACGATCACGCCTTTTGGCTTCTCGACACGGACAATTTCCAGCACGTCTTCCAGGGTCACTGGCTCGAAGTACAGGCGATCCGAAGTGTCGTAGTCGGTGGAAACGGTTTCCGGGTTGCAGTTGACCATGATGGTTTCGTAACCATCGTCGCGCAGCGCCAGGGCGGCGTGTACGCAGCAGTAGTCGAACTCGATGCCCTGGCCGATACGGTTTGGACCACCGCCCAGAATCATGATCTTGTCACGGGTCGAAGGTGCGGCTTCGCACTCTTCTTCATAAGTCGAGTACAGGTACGCGGTGTCGGTGGCGAACTCGGCGGCGCAGGTGTCGACGCGCTTGTAGACCGGGAACACTTCCAGCTTCTGACGATGTGTGCGCAGGTTCTTCTCGGTCACGCCCAGCAGCTTGGCCAGACGCTGGTCGGAGAAGCCTTTGCGCTTGAGGCGGAACATCAGGTCGCGGTCGATGGCCGACAGGCCCAGGGTCTTGACCTTCTCTTCTTCCTTGATCAGGTCTTCGATCTGCACCAGGAACCAAGGATCGATCATGTTCATGCCGAAGATCTGCTCGACGGTCATGCCGGCACGGAAGGCATCAGCCACGTACCAGATACGCTCGGCGCCGGGCACGGTCAGTTCGCGCTTGAGCACGTTCATGCTTTCCGGATTGCTCAGGTCGAGCTTGGGATCCAGGCCGCAAACGCCCACTTCCAGACCGCGCAGGGCTTTCTGCAGGGATTCCTGGAAGGTCCGACCGATGGCCATGACCTCACCCACCGACTTCATCTGGGTGGTCAGGCGCGCGTCGGCCTTGGAGAACTTCTCGAAGGCGAAGCGTGGCAGCTTGGTCACGACGTAGTCGATGGACGGCTCGAAGGACGCCGGGGTCTTGCCGCCGGTAATATCGTTGGACAGCTCGTCCAGGGTGTAGCCGACAGCCAGCTTGGCCGCGACCTTGGCGATCGGGAAACCGGTGGCTTTCGAAGCCAGCGCCGAGGAACGGGATACCCGCGGGTTCATCTCGATCACGACCATGCGGCCTGTGTTCGGGCAGATACCGAACTGCACGTTGGAACCGCCAGTTTCCACACCGATCTCGCGCAGCACCGCCAGAGAGGCGTTACGCAGGATCTGGTATTCCTTGTCGGTCAGGGTCTGTGCCGGAGCCACGGTGATGGAGTCACCGGTGTGCACGCCCATCGGGTCGAAGTTCTCGATGGAGCAGACGATGATGCAGTTGTCCTTCTTATCGCGGACCACCTCCATCTCGTACTCTTTCCAGCCGATCAGGGATTCGTCGATCAGCAGTTCCTTGGTCGGCGACAGGTCCAGACCGCGGGCGCAGATTTCTTCGAACTCTTCGCGGTTGTAGGCGATGCCACCACCGGTCCCACCCATGGTGAAGGATGGACGGATGATGCAAGGGAAGCCCAGCTTGTCGAGGACCGCATTGGCCTCTTCCATGCTGTGGGCAATACCGGAGCGCGGGCACGCCAGGCCGATGGACTTCATGGCAGCGTCAAAGCGCGAACGGTCTTCAGCCTTGTCGATGGTGTCGGCGTTGGCGCCGATCATCTCTACGCCGAACTTCTCCAGGACGCCTTCACGCTCCAGGTCCAGGGCGCAGTTCAGCGCAGTCTGGCCGCCCATGGTCGGCAGCAGCGCGTCCGGACGCTCTTTCTCGATGATCTTGGCAACGGTCTGCCACTTGATCGGCTCGATGTAGGTGGCGTCGGCCATGGCCGGGTCGGTCATGATGGTAGCCGGGTTGGAGTTCACCAGGATGACCCGGTAACCCTCTTCGCGCAGGGCCTTGCAAGCCTGGGCGCCGGAGTAGTCGAATTCGCAGGCCTGGCCGATCACGATCGGGCCAGCGCCAAGAATCAGGATGCTTTTAATGTCTGTACGTTTTGGCATGGGTTGTCACTCAAATCCGCAGGTCAGTCGGCAAGCCGTCTTGAACATTCTCTGAGGCGCCCGAGGGGTTCCGCCGGATTTGCCGGGGCCGCCCTCAAGCGCTGCTCGCTACACTTTCAAGGCGAGCGCTTAGCGTCGCTTGGCCATCTCGTTGATGAAGCGGTCGAACAGCGGCGCCACATCGTTCGGGCCCGGGCTGGCTTCCGGGTGGCCCTGGAAGCTGAACGCGCTCTTGTCGGTGCGCTCGATACCCTGCAGGGTGCCGTCGAACAGCGACTTGTGGATCGCCCGGACGTTGCCCGGCAGCGTGGCTTCATCCACCGCAAAACCGTGGTTCTGGCTGGTGATCATGACCACGCCGCTGTCCAGATCCTGCACCGGGTGGTTGGCACCGTGGTGGCCGTGGCCCATTTTCAGGGTCTTGGCACCAGAGGCCAGGGCCAGCAGTTGGTGACCCAGGCAGATGCCGAACACCGGAATCTCGGTTTCGAGGATTTCCTTGATCGCCTTGATGGCGTAGTCGCAAGGCTCGGGGTCACCTGGGCCGTTGGACAGGAACACACCGTCAGGCTTGAGAGCCAGCACATCGCTCGCTGGGGTCTGGGCAGGCACCACGGTGACGCGGCAACCGCGCTCCACCAGCATGCGCAGGATATTCAGCTTGACCCCGTAGTCGTAGGCAACCACGTGATACGGCAGCTCGGAAGCCTCGATGGTGGCGTGGCTGTCGGTCTTCAGATCCCAGACAGTCGAACGCCACTCGTAGCTTTCCTTGGTGCTGACGACTTTCGCCAGGTCCATGCCTTTGAGGCCAGGGAAGCCGCGCGCTGCAGCGATCGCCGCTTCTTCGGAAATGTTGTCACCGGCCATGATGCAGCCGTTCTGTGCACCTTTCTCACGCAGGATGCGGGTCAGGCGACGGGTGTCGATACCAGCGATCGCCACCACGTTGTTGGCTTTCAGGTAATCGGACAGGGACAGAGTGTTACGCCAGTTGCTGGCTACCAGCGGCAGGTCACGGATGACCAGGCCGGCCGACCAGACGCGGTCGGACTCGGCATCTTCCGGCGTGGTGCCGGTGTTGCCGATGTGAGGGTAAGTCAGGGTAACGATCTGTTGGGCGTAGGAAGGATCGGTAAGGATTTCCTGATAGCCGGTCATTGCGGTGTTGAACACCACCTCACCAACGGTTTGACCGTCGGCTCCAATGGCTTCGCCACGAAAAATGCTGCCATCAGCAAGGGCGAGTATGGCTGGCTTAGTCAAGAAGACCTCCCGTAAATAGAGCCTGAAAGGGCGATCGCAGGTTGCAAAAAAGCGGAATGACGTATAGACACGTCACCCCGCTTCTTCGTCGAATTATCTGCGCGCTTTTAGTGGACACACTAAAGCTGTAGCTTACAGAAAAAGGCTTTTTCGGTCCACCGCTAATGAGCCCTAAAGGCAGAGGAATGCGACAGAACATCGCCTAGCGGTACGAAGTGGGGTTGAAGGACAGCCTCAACCCCACTTCAGATGCATCTCAACGCAGATCCAGCACATCCTGCATGTCGTATAGGCCGGCCTCGCGCCCGTCCAGCCACAGCGCGGCACGCACCGCGCCCTTGGCGAAGGTCATGCGACTGGAGGCCTTGTGGGTAATCTCCAGGCGCTCGCCCTCAGTGGCAAACAGCACGGTGTGATCCCCCACCACATCGCCACCACGAACCGTGGCGAAGCCGATGGTTTCACGCTCACGGGCGCCGGTATGGCCTTCACGACCATACACCGCGACCTGCTGCAGATCGCGCCCCAGAGCGCTGGCGATCACCTCACCCATGCGCAGGGCGGTGCCCGATGGCGCATCGATCTTGTGTCGGTGATGCGCCTCGATGATCTCGATATCCGCATCATCACCCAGCACCCGAGCCGCCATATCCAGCAGCTTCAGCGACAGGTTGACCCCAACACTGAAGTTGGCAGCGAAGACGATCGGAATCTCCTTGCCCGCCTCGGCCAGCAATTGCTTTTCCCTGGCACCCAGGCCGGTGGTACCGATCACCATGGCCTTGCCTGCCTTGCGGCAGAACGCCAGGTTCTTGAGCATCACTTCCGGCAAGGTGAAGTCGATCAGCACATCGAACTCATCAACCACCTTCTCCAGGCTGTCGGACATCGGCACGCCAAGACGCCCCAGGGATGCAAGCTCACCCGCATCCGCCCCCACCAGAGAACTGCCCGGACGCACGATCGCCGCGGTCAGCCCGGAGAGCGGCGAACGCAGTTGCACGGCCTCGACCAGGGTCTTGCCCATGCGCCCGGCGGCGCCCATCACTGCTATACGTCGCATGCGTTACTCCTTACAGGTCGCCGAAGAAGCGCTTGACGCCCTCGAACCAGCCGGTGGTTTTCGGCGAGTGAGAATTGTCGTCGTCCAGCGAACCACGCAACTCTTCCAGCAGCTCGCGCTGACGACGACTCAGGTTCACTGGCGTCTCCACCGCAACCCGGCACATCAGGTCGCCGGCACCGCCGCCACGCACGGGAGCAACGCCCTTGCCACGAATCCGGAACTGCTTGCCGGTCTGTGTTCCTTCGGGAATCTTCAGCTTGACCCGACCATCCAGGGTCGGAATCTCCAGCTCGCCACCCAACGCCGCATCTACGAAGCTGATGGGCACTTCACAGAACAGGTGCTTGCCGTCGCGCTGGAAGATCGCGTGCTCACGCACATTGATCACCACATACAGGTCGCCAGTCGGGCCACCCTGGGTCCCCGCCTCGCCTTCGCCGGACAGACGAATACGGTCGCCGGTATCGACACCTGCCGGCACTTTCACCGACAGCGTCTTGTACTCTTCGACCCGACCTTCGCCGTGGCAGGAATCGCACGGATCGGAAATGATCTTGCCCTGGCCATGGCAGCGCGGGCAGGTCTGCTGCACCGAGAAGAAACCCTGCTGCATGCGCACCTGACCAATACCGCCACAGGTCGGACAAGTGACAGGGGAAGACCCCTTCTTGGCGCCCGAACCATCGCATGGCTTGCAGTTGACCAGTGTCGGCACACGGATATTCACCGTGGTGCCACGCACCGCCTCTTCCAGGTTCAACTCCAGGGTGTAACGCAGGTCGCTGCCGCGCTGCGCACCGCCACGGGAACCGCCGCGACCGCCACCGAAGAAATCACTGAACACGTCACCGAAGATATCGGAGAAGTTCTGCCCGCCGAAGCCGGCACCCCGCCACCCATGCTCGGGTCGACACCAGCGTGGCCGTACTGGTCATACGCGGCACGCTTGCTGGAATCGGACAGTACTTCGTAGGCCTCGTTGGCCTCCTTGAACATGTCTTCCGACGCTTTGTCGCCGGGATTACGGTCCGGGTGATGCTTCATCGCCAAACGACGGTAAGCCTTTTTCAGCTCCGCATCGCTGGAGCCACGCTCCACACCCAACACTTCGTAATAGTCACGCTTTGCCATAAGTCTTTGCACTCTTAAGGACGTCCGGCAAACCCTCCTGAGCTCTGCCAAACTCGCTGAGCCCCAATACAGGCCCGGACCCAACTCACGTCAATTCAACGATCCTGGTCTTGGAAAGCCAACCCGGTTGCGGGCCGACCATTGCGGTCATCACAGCCGGAAAGCAGGAGCTTCTCCGACCCGACCGCCAGCGCACAAACGGAGCTTGTACGCCGTCAAAATTTCGCTGACTCCAGACACGCCAACGCGGGAGCAAGCTCCCGCGCGGCGACATCCTACCAGTCACCGCCCGAAGGCAGTCAACCGGCCGACCAACAAGCCATTACTTGTGGTCTTTTACTTCTTCGAACTCGGCGTCGACGACATCGTCGGCTTTTTCAGCAGACTCGGCGTGCGGTGCCGCGCCTTCTGCAGGCTGGGCCTGTTCGGCGTACATCTTCTGGGCAACCGGGGCCGAGACTTTCGACAGCTCTTCGACCTTGGCGTCGATGGCAGCCTTGTCGTCGCCCTTGACGGCAGCTTCCAGGGCAACCACGGCGGCTTCGATTGCGGTTTTCTCTTCCGCGGTCACTTTGTCACCGGCGTCAGCCACCATCTTGCGAGTCGAGTGCACCAGCGCATCACCCTGGTTACGGGCGGTGGCCAGTTCTTCGAACTTGCGATCCTCTTCCGAGTTGGCTTCAGCGTCACGGATCATCTGCTGGATCTCTTCATCCGACAGACCCGAGTTGGCCTTGATCACGATCGACTGAGTCTTGCCGGTAGCCTTGTCCTTCGCACCTACGTGCAGGATGCCGTTGGCGTCGATGTCGAAGGTCACTTCGATCTGCGGCACGCCACGTGGAGCTGGTGGAATGTCGGCCAGGTCGAACTTGCCCAGGGACTTGTTCTGCGCGGCTTGCTTGCGCTCGCCCTGCAGTACGTGAATGGTCACTGCGCCCTGGTTGTCGTCGGCAGTCGAGAACACTTGGGATTTCTTGGTAGGAATCGTGGTGTTTTTCTCGATCAGCGCGGTCATCACGCCACCCATGGTTTCGATACCCAGGGTCAGCGGGCTGACGTCCAGCAGCAGTACGTCTTTCACGTCGCCGGCCAGTACCGCACCCTGGATGGCAGCACCCATGGCAACAGCTTCGTCCGGGTTGACGTCCTTGCGCGCTTCCTTACCGAAGAAGTCGGTTACGGTCTTCTGTACCAGCGGCATACGGGTCTGGCCGCCGACCAGGATCACGTCGTTGATCGAACCCACGTCGATACCGGCGTCTTTGAGCGCGATACGGCAAGGCTCGATGGTGCGCTGAACCAGGTCTTCAACCAGCGATTCCAGCTTGGCGCGGGAGATCTTCACATTCAGGTGCTTAGGACCGGTGGCATCTGCAGTGATGTACGGCAGGTTGACGTCGGTCTGCTGGCTCGAGGACAGCTCGATCTTGGCTTTCTCGGCAGCTTCTTTCAGGCGCTGCATGGCCAGCGGGTCACCCTTGAGGTTCATGCCGCTTTCTTTCTTGAACTCATCAACCAGGTAGTCGATCAAGCGGATGTCGAAGTCTTCACCACCGAGGAAGGTGTCACCGTTGGTGGCCAGCACTTCGAACTGGTGCTCGCCATCGACTTCAGCGATTTCGATCACCGAAACGTCGAAAGTACCACCGCCCAGGTCGTAAACGATCACGGTGTGATCGCCCTTGGCCTTGTCCATACCATAGGCCAGAGCGGCTGCGGTTGGTTCGTTGATGATACGTTTGACGTCCAGGCCTGCGATGCGGCCGGCGTCTTTGGTCGCCTGGCGCTGGCTGTCGTTGAAGTAGGCCGGAACAGTGATGACCGCTTCGGTCACGGCTTCGCCGAGGTAGTCTTCGGCGGTCTTCTTCATTTTCTTGAGGATTTCAGCCGAGATCTGTGGCGGAGCCATTTTCTGGCCGTTCACTTCAACCCAGGCGTCGTTGTTGTCAGCCTTGACGATCTTGTAAGGGACCATCTGGATGTCTTTCTGCACAACTTCTTCGTCGAAGCGACGACCGATCAGACGCTTTACTGCGTACAGGGTGTTGTGCGGGTTGGTGACAGCCTGACGCTTGGCCGACTGACCTACCAGGATTTCGCCATCGTTGGCGTACGCGATGATCGACGGCGTGGTACGCGCGCCTTCAGCGTTTTCGATAACTTTTACGTTGCCGTTTTCAAGAATGGAGACGCACGAGTTGGTGGTCCCCAAGTCAATACCGATAATCTTGCCCATGTTAACTCTCCCGAAACTTTGGATTTGGATGCCGCAGCTGTGGTGGCAAACTGCGGTAGCACTTAAACGCTTGACTGATAAATGGGGGCTCTACAGCCGTTTTCAAGCCTTTTCGTCAATCGAAGGCGAAACCGGTGCAGGGGCCTTGCTGACCACGACCATGGCCGGGCGCAGCAGGCGACCGTTGAGCTGGTAGCCCTTCTGGAACACTTTCAGAACACTGTTCGGCTCGACATCCGCGCTTTCCTGCATGGCCATGGCCTGATGCTGTTCAGCGTTGAAGGGTTCGCCGTGTGGATCGATGGCTTCCAGCTGATAACGCTTGAGGGTGTCGTGGAACATCTTCAAGGTCAGCTCGATGCCTTCACGCATCGGGCGGATGCTTTCGTCGTCCGGGTTGGACAGCTCCAGGCCACGCTCCAGGCTGTCGATCACCGGCAGCAGGTCGCCGGCAAACTTCTCCAGCGCGAATTTGTGAGCTTTCTCCACGTCCTGCTCAGCGCGGCGGCGGACGTTCTGCAGATCGGCAGCAACACGCAAAGCCTGATCCTGCGCGCCAGCCAGTTGCTCTTCGAGCACTTGTACACGAGCCGCCAGGTCATCACCCGATGCCTCGGGAGCCTGATTGGCGTCTAGATTTTGCGTATCCAGCGTCTGTTCGTCAGCCATGAAATTCTCCTTTCAATATCGTCTGTGAGCCGGGCTCACTCTTCTGCCCAGCTATATGGGGTCGCATTTTCAAGGTTCAAGTCCGCAGCCACAGCAAAAGTCGTTCCGACCCGATAAATCCTGTATGTGGACATTACCGAGCGCACTAAAAAGCCAGAACGACCAAGCAAATCGAGCTAAGGGAAAGCATTGTCAGCTCGAAACAAAACACTGTATAAATAACCAGACATCTAGTTTGGGAGCGGCCTTAATGCTGGTGCACCTGTCCGTACACAATTACGCCATCGTCGAACACCTGGATCTGGAACTCGATCGCGGGATGAGCGTCATTACCGGCGAGACCGGTGCCGGCAAGTCGATCATGCTCGACGCGCTCGGCCTGACCCTGGGTGATCGTGCCGACAGCGGCGTGGTACGCCCCGGAGCCGACAAGGCCGATATCCTCGCCACCTTCGATCTGGCGGATATCCCCGAGGCCCACGCCTGGCTGGCCGAGCGTGACCTGGACACTGACGGCCCGTGCATCCTGCGTCGGGTCATCACGGCAGAAGGACGTTCCCGCGGCTATATCAACGGTACGCCCTGCCCGCTCGGAGACTTGAAAGCCCTGGGCGAACTGCTGATCGATATCCACAGCCAGCATGAACACCAGTCGCTGCTCAAGACCGATACCCATAGGCGCCTGCTGGACGAGTACGCCGGCGCAACCGACCTGGCGCGCCAGGTGCAACTGGCTGCGCAGCGCTGGCGCCAGACCCGCCTGGAGCTGGAGCGCCTGTCCAACTCCGGCGACGAGCAGCGCGCTCGCCATCAACTGCTCAGTTACCAGCTCGAAGAACTGGAAAACCTCGGGCTCGGGGAAAATGAACTCGAACAGCTGGAGCAGGAGCACAAGAACCTGACCAATGCCGAAACCCTGCTGGGCATCTGCCGCCAGGTGGTGGAGCAATGCAGCGAAAGTGATTCAGGCAATGTCCTGAACGCCCTGACTGTCAGCCTCAACCGCCTGTCGAGCATCGGCAACTCCTCGGGCTCCCTGGGCGAGGCCACCAACCTGCTGGCCAGCGCGCAGATCCAGGTCGAAGAAGCCGTGGGCGAGTTGAATCGCTTCCTTGACCACTTCGACGCTGATCCAGCACGCCTGCAACAACTCGAAGAACGCCTCGACGCCATCTATACCCTGGCGCGCAAACATCGCATCCAGCCCTTCGAACTCGCCGCCATGCAGCAAACCCTGCTGGATGAAATAGAGACTCTGGACGCCAATGACGAATCCATCGAACGGCTGGGCGAAGAGCTGCAATCCTTCGCTCGTCATTATCAGGAGAAAGCCCAGGAACTGAGCCAGTTGCGCGAGCAGGCCGCGACCAGCCTGGCCAGCGCAGTGGAGCAGGAAATCCAGCGCCTGGGCATGCCCGGAGGGCGCTTCACCATCGAACTGCGCGCCAACAGCAGCGATGAACTGCTGCCCAACGGCCTGGAGCAGGTGGAACTGCTGGTCAGTGCCAACCCCGGGCAACCCCTCAAGGCCCTGGCGAAAGTCGCGTCCGGCGGTGAGCTGTCACGTATCAGCCTGGCGATCCAGGTCATCACCGCGCAGACCTCGCGGGTTCCCACATTGGTATTCGACGAAGTCGACGTGGGGATTGGCGGCCCGACAGCCGAGATCGTCGGCCAGCTGCTGCGCCGCCTCGGCGAACGCGGCCAGGTATTGACCGTGACACACCTGCCGCAAGTCGCCGCCCAGGGGCATCAGCATCTGTTCGTGCACAAGGTGCGCGGCAGCGATGCCACTCATACCGCAGTATCCAAGCTGGGCAAGAATGAGAGGGTCGAGGAGGTGGCGCGGATGCTCGGCGGCATCGACCTGACCAAGGAGTCTCTGGCCCACGCCAAGAAAATGGTGGTGACCGCCAAGGCCTGAACCTTCAGCGCTTCTTTTATATAGGCACAAAACACGAAGGCGACCCTAGGGTCGCCTTCGATCGTTTCACGACGATAAACGCCGCGTGAGGGGCTTACTTCTTCTTGCGCACGTACAGCACAAGATTGTGATCCACCAACTCGAAACCGTGCTTTTCGACAATCGCCTTCTGAAGCTTTTCGATTTCTTCGTCGAAGAATTCGATCACTTCACCAGACTCCACGTTGACCATATGGTCGTGGTGACCGCCATCCGCCAGCTCGAATACAGCGTGACCGCCATCAAAATTATGGCGTACCACCAGTCCGGCTGCTTCGAATTGAGTCAGTACACGGTAAACCGTGGCCAGACCCACATCCTCACCAGCTTCCATCAGCGCCTTGTAGACATCCTCGGCGCTCATGTGCCGCTGCTCGGTGGAATCGAGCATTTGTAGAATTTTGACTCGTGGCAGAGTCACTTTGAGGCCGGCTTTACGTAGTTCGCTATTTTCAACCATGGTCAGCTTTCTCGCCGATGCTGCTTCGCAGCTTCTCTTAATGCGGGTATGATCGGGGTTTACGTTGTCCCAGCCAAGATAGTGGAAGTCGCCCACCGATGCAAAACACCAAGCTCTTGCTAACCAGTTTCACCTTCGTGGGACTGCTCGCACTCGCCGGTTGTTCATTCCCCGGGGTTTACAAAATCGACATCCAGCAGGGCAATGTCGTCACGCAGGACATGATAGACCAGTTGCGCCCCGGAATGACCCGACGGCAAGTACGGTTTATCATGGGCAACCCTCTGTTGACCGACACGTTCCATGCCGATCGCTGGGATTATCTCTACAGCCTGCAGCCTGGTGGTGGTGAACGCCAACAGGAACGCGTGAGCCTGATCTTCAACGGCAACGACCAGTTGGTCAGCTTGGCCGGTGACTTCATGCCAGGTGTAAGCCGCGACGAAGCCCTGCTGGGCAAGGACAGCGCCAACACCGTGACAGCGCCTGCCGAGAACGTCGAGAAACCAAAAGCCGAGAAACCAGCCAAGCCTGGCTCGCTGCTCGACCAGATCCAGAAGGACGTGGATGGCGTGAAAACCGTGCCAGTTCCTACGCCTGAACCACTGGATACTTCGCCGGAATAATTTGTGGCGAAATAAAAAAGCCCGGGCATGCCCGGGCTTTTTATTGCCTGTCACCATCAATCACGATTCGCGCTTGCGAGCCTCGGCCGCTTTCGCCGCCCGCAGACGCCGAACCTCTTTCGGATCGGCCAGCAATGGGCGATAGACCTCGATCCGATCCCCCGCCTGAATCACATGCTGTTCAGGGTCACTGACCTGCTTGCCGAAGATCCCCACCGGACAAGCTGCCAGATCCAGTTCGGGAAACTGCTGCCCGATGGCTGAAGCCTGCAAGGCTGCACGCAGCGTCGCCCCCTGGGGCACCTGCACACTGATCAACGCCTGGCGATCGACAGCCGCGTAGGCCACCTCAATCGAAATCATCGGCTCAGCCATGCAACTGCTTGGCCCGCTGGCAGAAAGCGTCCACCAGGGTATTCGCCGCCTGGTTGAACAGCGGCCCCAAGGTCGCTCGAACCAAAGGCCCCGCATAATCGAAAGACAGATCAAGGCTGATCTTGCAGGCCTTCTCGCCCAGCGGCTTGAACACCCACACGCCATGCAACTGATTGAATGGCCCCTCCTCCAGATTCATCTCGATCGACTGCCCCGGCACCAGATTGTTGCAGGTAACGAAGCGCTGGCTCATGCCGCCCTTGGCCACCGCCAGGCTCGCGCGCATCCGCTCTTCACTGCTTTCCAGCACCTCGGCCGACGAGCACCAGGGCAGAAACTCCGGGTACCGGGCCACGTCATTGACCAGGTCGTAAAGGAACTGCGCCGGATAGGGCAGAAGGGCCGAACGTTGAATATGGGTCGTCATGTGAGCTTCATTTCCACAACTGGGCGGCAAACACCACAAGAATGCCGACGGGCGCCACATAGCGCATCAAAAACAAGGCCAGGGCGAACAACAGCGGGCTACGTAACGACAGCTCATCACGAACTGCCTCACGGCCCATCACCCAACCTGCAAATACCACGAAGCACAAACCGCCAAGAGGCAACATGATCCGCGAGGTGAAAAAGTCGATCACACCAAAGAGGTCCAGACCGCCGGCCGCGCCCCATTGGTAGAGATGAAAAACGCCGCCTTCGTTCACGAAAAATTTGGCCTGTTGCCAGATGTTGAAAGAGAACACCGTTCCCAATCCCACGAACCAGCAACTGAACGCCAGCCAGAATGTCACCCAGCCGCGGCGGATTTTAGTCCTCTCGACGAGATAAGCCACCATCGGCTCCAACAAGGAAATGGCCGAACTCCAGGCAGCGATCGCCACCAGGATAAAGAACACTACGCCCATAAGCTGGCCGAACGCCACATTCCCGAAGGCAAACGGCAGGCTGATGAACATCAGCCCCGGCCCTTCGCTGGGGTTCAGCCCGGCGGCAAATACAATGGGGAACAGGGCCATCCCAGCCACCAGCGAAACGAAGGTATCCAGCAGCGCTACCCCGACCACGGTGCCGGCCAGGGACGAATGCTTGGGCATGTAGGCGCCGTAGATCATGATCGAGCCCACTCCCACGCTGAGGGAAAAGAACGCGTGCCCCATGGCTGGCAACAGCCCGTCCAGCAAACGCTCCAGGCTGAAGTCGAACATGAAGTGCAGGCCCTGCATGAAATGCCCGGTGGTCATGCTGTAGCCCAGCAGCACCAGCAACATCACGAACAGCAGCGGCATCATGACCCGCAGGCTGCGCTCAAGCCCGGCCACCACACCCTTGGCAATCACCAGCGCCGACAACAGCATGAACAGCGTGTGCCACAGGGTCAGGCGCCAGGGGTCGGCCGTCACCGCGGAAAAATAGGCGCCGACCTGATCCGCCGTGACACCCTGAAAATCGCCGCGCCCCATGTCGATGATGTAGTCCAGGGACCAACCACCCACCACGCTATAGAAGGAGAGGATCAGCAGCGCCGTGATCATTCCGGCAAAGGCGCCCCAGGACCACTTGGCCGAATGCCCGGCCTCCAGGGCCAGCACCTTCAGGGCATTCGCCGGGCTTTGCCGCGCGCGGCGGCCAATCAGGGTTTCCGCCAGCATCACCGGCAACCCGATCAGCGCAATACACGCCAGAAACACCAGGACAAAGGCACCACCACCATAGACGCCGACCATGTAGGGGAATTTCCAGATACTCCCCAGGCCCACGGCCGAACCAGTTGCAGCGAGTATAAAGACCCAGCGGCTTGCCCAGCCGCCGTGGACAGAGACCCTGTCTGTCGACATCGTTAACACGCCCAACCGAAAAAAAAGAGCGCGCATTGTCCGGGATTCAATCAACCTGCTCAAGCACGCTGCGTCACCGTAGCCGACGCGCGCGCAACTCCCTATAATGCCGCCCCTATGGCTAAACAGAAGAAACACCCAACAGGGACCATCGCGCAAAATAAAAAGGCGCGTCACGATTACTTCATCGAACATCGGTTCGAGGCTGGCATGGTCCTGGCCGGCTGGGAAGTAAAGAGTCTGCGTGCAGGCAAGGCACAGCTGGTGGACAGTTATGTGCTGCTCAAGGATGGTGAAGCCTGGTTGCTCGGCAGCCACTTCACGCCATTGACCACCGCCAGCACCCACGTCATTGCCGACCCGACGCGCTCGCGCAAGCTGCTGCTCAACCAGCGCGAGCTGGAAAAGCTGTTTGCCGCCGTGCAACAGAAGGGTTATGCCTGCGTATGCCTTTCGCTCTACTGGAGCAAGCACCTGGTCAAGTGTGAGATCGCACTGGGCAAGGGCAAGAAGGAATACGACAAGCGTCATACCGAACGCGAGCGCGATTCCGATCGCGAACTGCAGCGTGCGGTGCGGACCAAGGGCAAGGAAGACTGATCTTCCTGCCTTGAGGTCGCTTTCGCCGGCAAGCCGGCTCCTACAACACCCAGGTAGGAGCCGGCTTGCCGGCGATTTGCATTACATGCCCTTGCGCCGTTCGGCCCGGGCCACTCGCTGCACTTCCTGACGCACTTCTTCGAGCACTTCCTGCACATAGAGAATGTGCCGGCTGGAGATTTCCCGCGCCTCTTCGGCCCGCCCTTCGATAATTGCCTGGTACAGGTCGCGGTGCTGGCTGATCAGCATGTCGCGGGTTTCCGTGCGCTGCTTGTACATGCCACCGATGTTGGTCACCACGTTGCGTTTGAGCAGGTCGAACAGCCCGCGGATGGTGTGCAGCAGCACGGCGTTGTGGCTGGCCTCGGCAATCGCCAAGTGGAATTTGGCATCCGCCGCGCCTTCTTCGATACGACTGACATCGTCGGAACGGGAATAACAATCCTGCAACTCCTCGAAGGCTTGAGTCAGTCGCTCACGATCCACTGCCGTCGCCCGCAGCGCCGCGTAATAGGCGCAGGACGCTTCCAGCGTATGCCGGAACTCCAGCAGGTCGCGCTGGGCATCGGTGTTGTTTTCCAGCAGGTGCAGCAGAGGATCGCTGAAGGTCGAGCCCAGGGATTCCACCACGTAGTTGCCGCCACCCTGGCGGCTGATCAGCAGCCCCTTGGCCGTGAGCTTCTGGATCGCCTCGCGCAGTGAGGGCCGGGAGACACCAAACTGCTCGGCCAGGGCGCGCTCGGCCGGCAGCCGCTCGCCGGCCGTCAAGGTGCCTTCAAGAATCATCCCTTCCAGACGCTCGACGATATCGTCGGACAAACGGCGCTGGCGTATCTGATCAAACCCCATAACTCACTCTCCCCCCTCCCGACCCTTCGCCGGGGGCTCTATTCTGGCCTATTCATGGCGCGCCAACACCTGTCAGAACACGGCCATTTGCACCGATCAGATGCCCGCGCCATAGCGCATTCGACAAAAGTTTTAGGGCGGCAAATTGACACACCGAGCACAAGGCTTTTACCCTAGCCAACAGCGATTGTAAATTGGTCTTACCAATTAACCAAGACGCTAGCAGTGCCTGACCAACAACAATTAGGGGCCACCCCATTATGCAAACCTGGCAACAGCTCTATAGCCCGCTTGGCAGCCTCGGCCTGTCCGCCCTCGCCGCCGTTATCCCGATCGTGTTTTTCTTCCTGGCTCTGGCCGTGTTCCGTCTCAAAGGACACGTCGCCGGGAGTATCACCCTGGCCTTGTCGATCCTGGTGGCGATCTTCGCCTTCCAGATGCCCGCCGACATGGCCCTCGCTGCCGCTGGCTATGGATTTGCCTACGGTCTGTGGCCCATCGCCTGGATCATTGTCGCCGCCGTTTTCCTCTACAAGCTGACCGTGAAGAGCGGCCAGTTCGAAATCATCCGCAGCTCGGTGCTGTCGATCACCGACGACCAGCGCCTGCAGGTGCTGCTGATCGGTTTCTGCTTCGGCGCCTTCCTTGAAGGGGCTGCCGGCTTTGGCGCGCCGGTGGCGATCACCGCCGCCCTGCTGGTGGGCCTGGGCTTCAACCCGCTGTACGCCGCCGGCCTGTGCCTGATCGCCAACACCGCGCCCGTGGCCTTCGGCGCCCTGGGGATTCCGATCATCGTCGCCGGCCAGGTGACGGGCATCGACGCCTTCAAGATCGGCGCCATGACCGGCCGCCAACTGCCGCTGCTGTCGCTGTTCGTGCCGTTCTGGCTGGTGTTCATGATGGACGGCATGCGTGGCGTCAAAGAGACCTGGCCGGCCGCTCTGGTGGCAGGCCTGAGCTTCGCCGTCACCCAGTACTTCACCTCGAACTTCATCGGCCCGGAACTGCCGGATATCACCTCGGCCCTGGCCAGCCTGATCTCCCTGACCCTGTTCCTGAAAATCTGGCAGCCCAAGCGCACCGCCGGCGCGCAGATTGCCGGTGCCACCTCCAGCGCGGCCATCACCGCCAGTGCCGGTGGCTTCGGCCAGCCACGCCAAACCCAGGCCTCACCCTACAGCCTGGGCCAGATCTTCAAGGCCTGGTCGCCGTTCCTGATCCTCACCGTGCTGGTGACCATCTGGACCCTCAAGCCCTTCAAGGCGATGTTCGCTGCCGGCGGCTCGATGTACGGCTGGGTGTTCAACTTCGCCATCCCGCACCTGGATCAGCTGGTGATCAAGATGGCGCCGATCGTGACCACGCCAACGGCCATCCCGGCGGTATTCAAGCTCGACCCGATCTCGGCCACCGGCACGGCGATCTTCTTCTCCGCGCTGATCTCCATGCTGGTGCTGAAGATCGACTTCAAAACTGGTCTGACCACTTTGAAAGAGACCTTCTACGAGCTGCGCTGGCCGATCCTGTCCATCGGCATGGTGCTGGCGTTCGCCTTCGTCACCAACTACTCGGGCATGTCCTCGACCATGGCCCTGGTCCTGGCTGCCACCGGCGCGGCGTTCCCGTTCTTCTCGCCGTTCCTGGGCTGGCTCGGGGTGTTCCTCACCGGCTCCGATACCTCGTCCAACGCCCTGTTCAGCTCGCTGCAGGCCACCACCGCACACCAGATCGGGGTCAATGACACTCTGCTGGTCGCGGCCAACACCAGCGGCGGCGTAACCGGCAAGATGATCTCGCCGCAATCGATCGCCGTGGCCTGCGCCGCCACCGGCCTGGTGGGCAAGGAATCCGACTTGTTCCGCTTCACCCTCAAGCACAGCCTGTTCTTTGCCACTATTGTCGGCCTGATCACCCTGGCCCAGGCCTACTGGTTCACCGGCATGCTGGTGCACTAAGCGACACCGAAAGAACCGACGCCGCCCTCACCCGCGGCGTCAGTCATTCACCACCCGGTCTGCAAGGCTGCTGAAAGCTTGCTGGTTTATCTTTCAGCCGCCGCGACGGACGAATAACCGGGACCACCCGGAGACACGCCTGATGAGCGAGCTTTTCTACAACGCCGTGCCCAATGCGACCCGTGTCGCACCGCCGCTGGCCGAACCCCGGCAGTACCCCAGCGCGAAGCCGTCGCGGGTCTACCTGTTCGGCACTTGTGTGGTCGACCTGTTCTATCCCGAAGCCGGGATGGACGCGATTCACCTGCTGGAGCGCGAAGGCATTCGCGTGGAGTACCCGCAAGGGCAAAGCTGCTGCGGACAACCGGCCTACACCTCGGGTTACACCGAGCAGGCGCGCACCGTGGCCCGCTCGCAACTGGCGCTGTTTGCCGGCGACTATCCGGTGGTGGTGCCGTCGGGTTCCTGCGCAGGCATGCTGCGCGAGCATTACGCGGACTTGTTCAAGGACGAGCCCGAGACGTTGCAACAAGTGCAGGCCCTGGCCGCCCGCACCTATGAACTGGCCGAGTTCCTCCTGCACGTGTGCAAGGTGCAGCTCAAGGACAGTGGCGCTCCGGTCAAGGTGGCCTTGCACACCTCCTGCTCGGCACGCCGGGAAATGAACACCCACCTGCACGGCCGTGAGTTGTTGTCACAGCTGAGCAACGTGGAACGGGTAGAACACAGCCACGAAAGCGAATGCTGTGGCTTTGGCGGGACTTTCAGCGTCCGAATGCCGGACATCTCCGGCGCCATGGTCGCGGACAAGACCCGGGCGCTGAAGGAATCCGGCGCGCATCAGGTACTGAGTGCCGACTGCGGCTGCTTGATGAACATCAACGGCGCGCTGGAGAAACAACAAGAGGCATTGCGCGGCCAACACCTGGCGAGTTTCCTCTGGCAACGTACTGGAGGTGCACAATGAGCACCCCCGAGCTGATTCCGACCACCAACGTGGCGGACGATTTCCGAACCCGGGCCCACGAAGCCCTGGGGGACAAACAACTGCGAAACAACTTTCGCAGCGCCATGGACTCACTCATGGCCAAGCGTGCGGCCTCGTTCAGCGATGCCCACGAAAGAGAACACCTACGCGCCCTGGGCAACGCGATTCGCGCCCGGGCGTTATCCAAGCTGCCCGACCTGCTCGAGCGCCTGGAACAGAACCTGACCCGCAACGGTGTGACAGTGCACTGGGCGGAAACGGTGGACGAGGCCAATGGCATCGTCCTCTCGATCATCCGCGCTCACGAGGCGCGGCAAGTGATCAAGGGCAAATCGATGGTCAGCGAAGAGATGGAAATGAACCATGTCCTCGCTGAACAAGGCATTGAATGCCTTGAGTCGGACATGGGCGAGTTCATCGTCCAGCTCGACCACGAGAAGCCTTCACACATCATTATGCCGGCGATCCACAAGAATGCCGGTCAGGTCGCGTCCTTGTTCCACGACAAACTCGGCGTGGAGTACACCAAGGACGTTGACCAACTCATTCAGATCGGTCGCAAGGTCTTGCGGCAGAAATTCTTCGAAGCCGATATCGGCGTCTCCGGCGTCAACTTCGCCGTGGCCGAGACCGGCACCCTGCTGCTGGTGGAAAACGAAGGCAACGGGCGCATGTCCACCACCGTGCCGCCAGTGCACATCGCCGTCACCGGGATCGAGAAAGTCGTCGAGAACCTGCGGGACGTGGTGCCGCTGCTTTCACTGCTGACCCGCTCGGCCCTGGGCCAGCCCATCACTACATACGTCAACATGATCTCCGGCCCGCGCAAAGAGCATGAGCTCGACGGCCCCCAGGAAGTGCACTTGGTGCTGCTGGACAACGGCCGCAGCCAGGCCTTTGCCGATAGCGAACTGCGCCAGACCCTGAACTGCATCCGCTGCGGCGCCTGCATGAACCACTGCCCGGTCTACACCCGGGTCGGCGGCCACACTTATGGCGAGGTCTACCCGGGGCCGATCGGCAAGATCATCACCCCGCATATGGTGGGTCTGGCCAAGGTCCCGGACCACCCCAGCGCCTCGTCGCTGTGCGGCGCCTGTGGCGAAGTCTGCCCGGTGAAGATCCCGATCCCGGCGCTGCTGCGCCGACTGCGGGAAGAAAACGTCAAGGCCCCCGACAGCCCCCATCAAGTGATGCGCGGCCAGGGCAGCAAGTACTCGCGCAAGGAACGTTTCATCTGGAACGCCTGGGCCCGTCTCAACAGCTCGCCGACCCTGTATCGCCTGTTCACCCTGGCCGCCACCCGCCTGCGCGCCCTCACCCCGAGCAAGGTCGGCCCCTGGACGCAGAACCACAGCGCGCCAAAACCCGCCGCCCGGTCGCTGCATGACCTGGCCCGTGAGCACCTGGACAAGCAGGGAGACCGCTGATGAGCGCGAAACACAACATCCTCGCCAAGCTGCGCAACAGCCTGACCGGCACCACGCCGATTGTGGATAACTTCGACGAGGCGCTGGTCACCGAGCCTTACAGCTACAGCGCGGAACAACGCATCCCGCAGCTGCGCAAACAGATGGAAGCGGTGCACACCGAAATCCACCTGAGCACCGGCGCCGGTTGGCCTGAACTGCTGGCCCGCCTGCTACAGGAACGCCAGTTGCCCAGCCTGCTGATCGCCCCGAGCACGCCCCACGGCCAGCGGGTCACCCAGTACTGGGCCGAGCAGCCGCAACTGCCGGCGCTCAAGGCCTACGACCGCCCGGTGGAAGAATGGAAAGCCGAGCTGTTCAACGACACCCCGGCCAGCCTCACTACCACCCTGGGCGCCATCGCCGCCACCGGCAGCCTGATCCTCTGGCCGACCCGGGAAGAGCCGCGGCTGATGAGCCTGGTGCCGCCGGTGCATTTCGCCCTGCTCAAGGCCAGCGAGATCCGCGACAACTTCTATCAGGTGCAGCAACAGATGAACTGGGCCGCCGGCATGCCGACCAACGCGCTGCTGGTATCCGGCCCGTCGAAGACCGCTGATATCGAGCAAGTCCTGGCTTACGGCGCCCACGGCCCGAAAGACCTGGTGGTGCTGATCCTGGAGGACCAATGAGCCTACCGACCGCTTTTCTGCGTGACGCCCAGCAACTGATCCCCCCGGAGCGGCGCTTCGACGACCCGCTCTCGACCCTGGCCTTCGGCACCGACGCCAGCTTCTACCGACTGATCCCCAAGCTGGTGATCCGCGTCGAATCCGAAGATGAAGTGGTGACCCTGCTCCAGCTGGCCCAGCGCGACCGGGTGCCGGTGACCTTCCGCGCGGCGGGCACCAGCCTTTCCGGGCAGGCCATCAGCGACTCGGTGCTGATCGTTCTGGGGGATAACTGGAACGGCAAGGAGATTCGCCACCAGGGTACGCAGATTCGTCTGCAGCCTGGTGTGATTGGCGCCCAGGCCAATGCCTGGCTGGCACCTTTCGGGCGCAAGATCGGCCCCGATCCGGCCTCGATCAACGCCTGCAAGATCGGTGGCATCGTCGCCAACAACGCCAGCGGCATGTGCTGCGGCACCGCGCAGAACACCTATCACACCCTGGCCGGCATTCGCCTGGTACTGGCCGATGGCACGCGTCTGGATACCGAGGATGAGGTCAGCATCGCCGCCTTCCGCGCCAGCCATGGTCCGTTGCTGGAGCGCCTGGCCGAACTGGGCCGCAGCACCCGTGCCAACAGTGAACTGGCCGCGAAAATCCGCCACAAATACCGGCTGAAAAACACCACCGGCCTGTCCCTCAATGCCCTGGTGGATTTCGACGAGCCGCTGGAGATCCTCAGCCACCTGCTGGTGGGCTCCGAGGGCACCCTGGGCTTTATCAGCGCGGTGACCTACGACACGGTGATCGACCACCCGAACAAGGCGTCGGCGCTGATCGTCTTTCCCGATGTGGAAACCTGCTGCAACGCGGTGACCGTGCTCAAGAGCCAGCCGGTGTCGGCGGTGGAACTGCTGGACCGCCGCAGCCTGCGCTCGGTGCAGGACAAGCCCGGCATGCCGGCCTTCGTCCAGCAACTCTCGGCCAACGCCTGCGCGCTGCTGATCGAGTCCCGCGCCGCGTCCTCATCACTGCTGCATGAGCAACTGGCGCAGATCATGAATTCCCTGGCCGCCTTCCCGGTGGAAAAGCAGGTGGACTTCACTGAAGACCCGCAGGAAAACGCCAAGCTCTGGGCGATCCGCAAGGACACCTTCCCGGCGGTAGGCGCGGTGCGCAAGACCGGCACCACAGTGATCATCGAAGACGTGACCTTCCCCGTGGAACAGCTGGCCATCGGCGTCAATCGCCTGATCGAGCTGTTCGACAAGCACCACTACGACGAAGCGATCCTGTTCGGCCACGCCCTGGAGGGCAACCTGCACTTCGTCTTCACCCAGGGCTTCAACAGCAGCGAGGAAGTGAACCGCTACCAGGCGTTCATGGACGACGTGGCGCAACTGGTGGCGGTGGAATTCGGCGGTTCGCTGAAGGCCGAGCACGGCACCGGGCGCAACATGGCACCCTTCGTCGAGCTGGAATGGGGCAGCGATGCCTACCATCTGATGTGGCAGCTCAAGCGCCTGCTGGACCCCAACAACATCCTCAACCCGGACGTGGTGCTCAGCGAAGACCCGCAGATCCACCTCAAGCACCTCAAGCCACTGCCGGCGGCCGACGAGATTGTGGATAAGTGCATCGAGTGCGGCTTCTGCGAGCCGGTGTGCCCGTCCAAGGGGCTGACCCTGAGCCCGCGCCAGCGCATCGTCATCTGGCGTGATATCCAGGCGCGTAAACGGGCCGGCATCGACACCACGGAACTGGAAGCGGCCTATCAGTACCAGGGCATCGACACCTGCGCCGCCACCGGCCTGTGCGCCCAGCGCTGCCCGGTGGGCATCAACACCGGCGAGCTGGTGAAGAAACTGCGCAGTGAACACGCCACCCATAACGGCACCGCCGACTGGCTCGGCTCGCACTTCGCCACCACCTTGCAGGGCGCCCGCTTCACCCTGCACGTGGCCAACGGTGCGCGCATGCTCTTGGGCGCGCCGCGCCTGAGCAAGCTGTCGGCGAGCCTGACGCGCCTGTCCAAAGGCCAGGTGCCGCAGTGGAGCAGCGCCATGCCTCAGCCGGAAAAGGCCATTCGCTTCAGCCCGAGCGTCAGCGACGCGCGTCCGCGGGTGGTGTACCTGGCAGCCTGTGTGTCCCGGGTCATGGGGCCAGCGGCGGGCGACAAGGAGCAAAGCTCTCTCTACGAGAAAACCCGCGGCCTGCTGGAGAAGGCCGGTTATCAAGTAGTGCTGCCGGACAACCTGGACAACCTGTGCTGCGGCCAGCCGTTCGCCTCCAAGGGCTACGCCACCCAGGCCGAGGACAAACGCCAGGAACTGATCGGCGCCCTGCTCCACGCCAGCCGGGGCGGCCTCGACCCGATCTACTGCGACACCAGCCCTTGCACCCTGCGCCTGGTGCAGGACCTGGGAGACGTGCGCCTGGACCTCTACGACCCGGTACGCTTCATCCGCACCCACCTGCTGGAGCGCCTGGAGTTCACGCCGCAAGAAGCGCCCATCGCGGTGCACGTCACCTGCAGCACCCAGCACCTGGGCGAGAGCCAGGCGCTGATCGAACTGGCCCGGCGTTGCAGCAACAACGTGGTGATCCCCGAAGGCATCCATTGCTGTGGTTTCGCCGGCGACAAGGGTTTCACCACCCCGGAACTCAACGCCCACTCCCTGCGCAGCCTCAAGGACGCGGTGCAGTATTGCAGCGAAGGCATTTCCACCAGCCGCACCTGTGAAATCGGCCTCAGCCAGCATGGCGGGATCGACTATCACGGGCTGGTCTACCTGGTGGATCGGGTGACTCGGGCCAAGGCGGTCTGAGCCATCGAACCGGGCAACCAAGGGGCGTTTTCGCCCCTTTTTTGTGCCTGGCGGAAAACGCTCATGGCTTTTCCATTTCATCGCAAAAAAAAAACAGAACCCCGGCGCGCGGCTAGAGTCCATTTTCTAGGCCCGCAAAAAAGGGCTTAGCCCACTCGGCAGCCGGCCCTGTTGACCGGCAACACCGAGCCCCTGCGATCAAGGAGATAACCATGAAGCGTTCCGCACTGGCTGGACTGTTCATTACCGCCGCGATGCTGGCCTCCCCGGTGTTTGCCGCCGGGCAAGAGGACCTGTGCCAGATCAACCTGCAAAAAATCAAGGATGCCAAGGTCAGCACCGAGGCCATGAGCTCGGACCTGAGCAGCGACATCGACGCCAAGGTCCAGCAAGCCACCGCCGAACACGCCAAAGGCACCGAGGAAGGCACCAAGAACTGCATCTCCCTGACCACCCAGGCGATCCAGCAATTGCAGAACAACACCAAGGGCGATCAGTAGGCCGATGCATTGGGCCAACCTTCGGGTTGGCCTTCTGGCCTCGGTTAGCGTAAACTCCGCCCACCTGTTGGTAATGCACAACAGGTTCGGGGCCGTTTAGGATTCGACGCCGGTTGCGAAACTTTAGGTGCATGCCGAGTTGGTAACAGAACTCGTAAATCCACTGTTGCAACTTCCTATAGTTGCCAATGACGAAACCTACGGGGATTACGCTCTCGCTGCGTAAGCAGCCTTAGCCCTTCCCCCCTGGTACCTTCGGGTCCAGCAATCATCAGGGGATGTCTGTAAACCCAAAATGATTGTCATATAGAACAGAATCGCCGTGCAGTACGTTGTGGACGAAGCGGCTAAAACTTACACAACTCGCCCAAAGCACCCTGCCCGTCGGGTCGCTGAGGGTTAACTCAATAGACACGGCTAAGCATGTAGTACCGACAGCGGAGTACTGGCGGACGGGGGTTCAAATCCCCCGGCTCCACCACCTCAACATCTAAAGACGTCCACGGACGTCTTTTTTTGTGCCTGAAACCCAGTAAATACGGGGGTTTCGGCACCATCAAGATCCATCAGCGTCCACCGACGTCCATGCAAACGTGTATTCCAAGTGGTATTCCAAGCTCCTAACTGGTAATTTTTGGAATACACAAACAGCATTGGAATACACCATGGGTGCCCAAGCCACGCGCCTTTCAGACCTGAAAGTCAAAGCCGCCAAACCTAAGGAAAAGGACTATACGCTGACTGATGGCAACGGCCTTCAAATGCGAGTACGAATCAATGGCTCAAAATTATGGAATTTCAACTATATCCATCCCGTAACCAAAAAACGGATAAACATGGGACTAGGCACGTTCCCCGAGGTGAGTCTGGCTCAAGCACGCAAGCGAACCGTTGAAGCAAGGGAGATCGTCGCTCAGGGGCTGGACCCGAAAGAGCAGCGCGATGCGGAGCGGCATGCGAAAAAAGCAGCCACAGAACACACTCTCGAAAACGTGACGACGGCGTGGTTTGAGCTCAAAAAGGATTCAGTCACCGCTGCCTATGCTGAAGACATTTGGCGCTCTCTCACGCTGCACGTCTTCCCGGACCTGGGCAGCACACCAATCTCAGCCATCAATGCCCCTAAGGTCATCGGTATGCTCAGACCCTTGGAAACCAAAGGCAGCCTCGAAACCGTTAAGCGCCTAACACAGCGTCTCAACGAAGTCATGACCTACGGGGTCAATTCAGGACTGATTCACTCAAACCCGCTCAGCGGAATCCGTTCCGTCTTCAAAAAGCCCAAAAAGAAGAACATGGCGGCACTCCCACCCGATGAGCTGAAAGACTTGATGTTGGCAATCGCCAATGCCAGCATAAAAAGGACTACCCGCTGCCTAATCGAATGGCAGCTCCATACCATGACTCGCCCCGCAGAGGCTGCTACCGCCCGCTGGGCTGACATCGACATAGAAAAGAGGGTCTGGACGATTCCAGCTGAGCGCATGAAGAAACGCCGGATCCACATAGTGCCGCTCACAGACCAGGCCCTTGCCCTGCTTGAAGCAATCAAGCCCTATAGCGGACACCGCGAGTACGTGTTCCCTGCAGACCGAAATCCTCGAACCCACTGCAACAGCCAAACCGCCAACATGGCACTGAAACGCATGGGATTCGAAGGACGGCTGGTAAGCCATGGGATGCGCTCTATGGCCAGTACCATCCTGAACGAAAATGCCTGGGATCCTGAGTTGATTGAAGTAGCGCTTGCACACGTCGATAAAGACGAGGTACGTAGCGCATATAATCGAGCGGACTACATTGAGCGCAGACGCCCAATGATGAAGTGGTGGAGCGAGCACATCCAAGAAGCAGCTACCGGCAATCTTTCGATGTCGGCCATTCAGGACAACCGGGACAGGAAGATCGTCTCGATTCGTTGAGTGATAAAGCTCTACCGAAATAGCGCCCCCTCAGATATCATATATCCGTTAACTAACCACTCCAGATGCTACATATCTGGAGTGGTTCGAAAACAGCTCAATAGATAGCTCTAAAGCCACAGCGACCATCAACACATAAATCACAACACAGTTTGAATAAGCAAGAGCCTAAAATCAATTCCTTTTAACCAACAAGCTTCCAGAATTTGATCCATACGTCTTACCTGTAACCATACCTTGTTTGTAATAGTCATTGAGCAACTTCAAAAAATCCTCAACATCATTCTTGTCTTCAATTAGGACTCTTCCATCTGAAGTTGACTTCAGTTCTCGCCCTTCATACTGAAGAAGCATCTGCTTCATATTTTCAATTTCAGCAGCACCGATTTGAGCATGATTGTTATTTTTAGCGATATTCGCTAGGGCTCGCATCATAGAAGGTTTTGATGTGACTTCCGCGCGAACAATTTCTAAACCTTCGACCACAGAATGATTATTTATTATCTCTAATGTTTCGTTTGATAGCTCAACAAACTCATCTTCTAACTCGGCAATTTTTTCGAACGCAGCTTTAGAGAAAATCAGAAACGAATTGTCTTGCAATACGCAATCAAATCTATCTTCAAAAGTAATATGCTCAGCCTTAACCTCCACCAACTTAGGGTCTGCGGAGTCGAAGTGAGCCTTAACTTTCTTCCCAAAGCCTTGCGGTGTGTCTGTAGCAACACTTGTAGCTGTTAATTTTTTGAAAAATAAGGCTTTTGCCTTTCCACCATCAGTCGTACTTACAATCTTAACGCAGTAGCACCAAATATTCTTTTTTAACTCATTTAAAGAAACGGCGGACTTTATTTCCGTGCCGTTGAGAATTTTCTTCCAGGTATGATCTGAAACCTTTAACTTTCCAGCCTCATCATACTTGAACAGCGTTTTTGGCATGTCATCGGAGATGACAGCATATTTCTGAGCCACTGCCGAAGACTCTACATATTTATCAACTTGCGCCTTTGCAGACTTAAGAAAAAAACCATTGATTTCCTTCGAGGCATCTATCCTACTAAGAGCATAGCTAAATCCTTTTTTCTTATTTTCAGTCTTGGCTTTTCTTTGTATAAAGAAAACCTCGAACGAAAGATTTGGCTGCTCTAGTAAACCTTTAACGGTGCTCAACGCTTCGCTACTCATCCTTCCTCCCCAAATCTATACCAAAATACAATCTGTGGGCAATTCGCTTCATCTTGAGCAAATCACCTTCTTCCATAAACTTTTCTTTGGTAAGAATTATTATTTTCCTCTTTACTCCCGCTAGGCTTTCGACCTCTACGTGATAGAGGGAATACCAAAAACTCAAAGTTGGGTTTATAAGTATCATTGATGAATTGACGTAAATTGTATACGTAACACACATCAAAGTGACTATTGGTATTAACTGGGCAGGGTCAGCGGGATCTTGAAATACGAAAGGGATAATGTAAGTAAATAGATAAGCGATTGATTCTGAGTTTTTATTTTCTACGTCAACCACCTTGGAAATTTCGCCGCTTTCCTCAGCTCTCTCTCCGAGATTTTTGAGTAAAACCATCAAGAAAATAACAGCCAGAACCGAGATAATTATAAGCGTGGTAGCCACACCGAATTTCTTTGCGAAATTCATCCAGGCATCGCTGTTGAAACCGCCAAAGCTTATATAGTCGCTGTTTTTATAGAATTGCTGAAAAATAATTATCAAAAACAACGGAATGTAAGACACCAGGAAAAGGGTAAGCCTTCCCAGCCGCGTCAATCCGTGCCTTCTGTCCCTACTGCTCTGCATTGGACTATTCCCTGTGCCTTAACACAAGATCTTAGCTGATAGGTGACTACCCTCCAATCAGAATCCTATCCGGACGCTCAGCCTGATTCGTTGAGTGGTGCCAAAACGTCGCAAACGGAAAATTACCTCTAAAATTCCTTCAACCAGATCAAGATTCCGAGTTGGATTCAATTCGAAAAAAACTCAGCCCTACATAATCGCAATGACATAACCACCAGAGAGGTTTGCCCCATGTCATTGCAGTGCCCTCGCTGTCATTCCCCCAAAGTCGCTTCCTTCCACCACGCCATGAAAATCGGGGCCGCTATCGGCACCGTAGGCGGTGCAGCCCGTGGCGTCAGCGCAGCTATAGCAGGTGGTCAGGCTGGTGCGCTCATCGGCGCTATCGCCGGACCTGTCGGCGTCACCCTCGGATCAGTGTCGGGCGCCATCCTAGGCGGCCTGGCTGGTGGCGTGGGCGGCTGCGCGCTCGGCGCTCAGTTAGGCGAGTCGCTCGACCGCCACGTCCTGGCCCACAACCTCTGCCTGCTCTGTGGTCACCGCTTCAACCTGCCGACCTGACCTGGCCGTACCATTTCTTTCTATCCATATCGTCGGGACGGTGCTGCGCAGTGCGCGGCGCTTATGCCGACTTGCACCCAAAGGAACCTCAACCATGGCTCATCTCGTCGAAACTATGGCCTACGCTGGCGCTTCTCCCTGGCATGGCCTGGGTAACCAGCTCACTCAAAAACAACCCATCGAAGTTTGGCAACGCGAAGCCGGCATGAACTGGAAAATCGAGGAAAGCCCCGTGCATTTCAAATCGGATGCTGTCGGCCACCTGGGCACCATCCACTCCTTCCCTGAGCAGAAGGTGCTCTACCGATCAGATACCAAGGCACCACTGTCGGTAGTCTCGCAACGCTATCACACCGTGCAGCCGCGCGAGGTGCTGGAGTTCTATCGGGATCTCACCGAGGTCTCCGGCTATGAATTGGAAACGGCCGGTGTGCTCAAGGGCGGTCGCAAGTTCTGGGCGCTGGCGCGTACCGGGCAAGGCGCAACGCTCAAGGGTAACGACCAGGTCAACGGCTACCTGCTGCTGGCCACATCTTGCGACGGCACCCTGGCCACCACAGCAACACCTACCACCGTGCGAGTGGTGTGCAACAACACTCTGACCATCGCCCTGGACGGCACCAGCCGCGCGATCAAGGTGCCGCACAACACCCGCTTCGATCAGAAAGCAGTAAAGAAACAGCTCGGCATCGCCGTCTCGCAGTGGGATGAGTTTATGTACCGCATGCGGACCTTGTCTGAGCGCAAGGTTCAGTGGCATGAGGCGCTGGGGTTCTTCATGACAGTGTTGTGTGAGACCAGTCCAACCGGCGCACTGCCGGAGGTACTGCCCAACGAACGCGCCCTGCGAAAGGTGCAAGAGCTGTATGAAGGCCGTGGTCGGGGCAGTCAGCTGGACTCGGCTCGCGGTACCGCCTGGGGCCTGCTCAACGCCGTAACCGAGTACGTCGACCATGAACGTCGCGCCCGTAGCAACGAGTACCGCATGGACTCGGCCTGGTTCGGCCAAGGGGCACAGATCAAGCAACGTGCTCTAGACACCGCCCTGCAGCTTGCCGCCTAACCGGTTACTTCCTCCCCCCAAAACGCCCGATCAGCAACGAGGCTGATCGGACGTTTCTATTTCTGCAAGGTGAACGCTATGAACGCTACTCCGTTGCGCAGCACTAGCAAGGCTCGTCCAGCGCTGCGCCTGATAAGCACCAAGGAACTGCCTCGTGAAGATTGGCTGGCGGTGCGCAAGCAAGGCATCGGCAGCTCAGATGCCGGCGCTGCGGTGGGTCTAAATCCCTACAAATCGCAGTTGGAGCTGTGGCTGGAGAAAACCGGTCGAGACACCACTCTGCCAAAAGCCGACCCACATGATGAAGAAAGTCCGATGTACTGGGGCAACGTGTTGGAACCAATCGTGGCCTGGCACTACAGCAAGCGTACTAAGAATAAGGTGCGACGTATCAACGCCGTACTGCAGCATCCGAATCCGGATATGTCCTGGATGCTAGCCAACATTGACCGTGAGGTGATCGCCGCAGACGACGTGCAGATCCTCGAATGTAAGACCGCCGGCATAAACGGGGCACGTCTCTGGAAGGAAGGTGTACCCGAGTATGTAGAACTGCAAGTGATGCACCAACTCGCAGTCACCGGCAAGCAGGCGGCAGATGTAGCGGTGCTACTCGGCGGTCAGCACCTGGAGATCCATCGCATCGAGCGAGATGAGCAGATGATCGCCCGCCTGATCGAACTGGAGCGTAAGTTTTGGAACTACGTGGAAACCGATACCCCGCCGCCAGCCGACGGCAGTGCATCGGCCGAGGCGGCTTTGCGCTGCCTGTACCCGGAGGACAACGGTCAGAGCGTCGACTTCAGCGGCCATGCAGGATTGGCTGCGGCCTACTTAGAGCTCAAGGCCGTACGCCAGTCGATTGCCGACAAGGAAAAGCGCGAGGCTGAGCTCAAGCAGATGCTGCAGCAGGCCATGGGCGATGCCAGTCGGGCGGAGTTCTCCAGCGGCTACGTCTCCTGGCGCAAGGCCAAGGACAGCATCGGTCTCGATGTCGCTCAACTGCTCCAGAACAAGCCCTACCTGCAGGCCAAGTACCCGCTGCTGAAACCCGGTGCAAGGCGTTTCCTGGTCGGCTGATTTCCACCTCTTTCACTCTTCCCTCCCCCTTGGCCAGTCCATGCAGTTCGCGCTGCGTGACTGGTCTTTTTTCATTTCCAGGAGAACCATCATGTTGAAAGGCTTAGCACTGACTCCACCCGTGCTCGGACGCATCTCCATCGGCAAAGTCGTTGAAAGAAACGGTAAACGCCTGCCGGAGAAAGATGATCAGTTCACCATCACATCCCAAGTACAAAGCAGGGATGGCTGGCTGCTACATCCACTCAACGACGAACTGCGCCAGAGTAAGGAAGACAAGCTGCGCAGTATTCCTATACGCCTATTGTTCAACGAACCGGAGCTGAATTTCCGGGCCGATTACACCCTGTTCGACCGGCAGTCTGGGCGACCGTTGTGCGTGGGCAATGGTGAAACCTGCAAGCGCGCTGCCCAGGACGGCATACAGTCTCTGCCCTGCCCTTCGCCCGATGCCTGCCCACTGGCCAAAGGCGGTGCCTGCAAGCCTTACGGGCGACTGAATGTGATTATCGGTGATGAGGATTCGTTGGGTAGCTTTGTGTTCCGCACCACCGGATTCAACAGCATCCGCACCCTGGCCGCTCGACTGCATTACTTCCAGGCCATCTCGGGCAATCGACTGGCTTGCCTGCCGATGGAGCTGCGTCTACGCGGTAAATCCACACGGCAAAGCCATGGCACGCCGATCTTCTATGTCGACCTCACGATACGCGCTGGCATGGATATGAGCGAAGCACTGCAGAAGGCGAGCGAGCTGGATAAACAGCGGCAAACAGCAGGTTTCGATCAGAGGGCTCTAGATGACGCGGCTCGCCGAGGCTTCGGCAACGGCGCCTTCGAGGACAGCGAGGAGGACAGTCACGTCGTGATCGAGGAGTTCTTCGTAAACTCGGAGCCCGCCAGCACCTCTAGCCAGGATGAATCGCAGCCAGCTCCCAACTCCCTCGCGGGAAAACTAGAAGCCCTCACCTCGCAGGCCCACTGAATCAAACCCGTCGGTACCAAGTACATCGGCCAGGCATAAGATCTTGGAGACACGCCATGTCGCTACTGCGATTTTTGCTCTGCTTATTCATATTCGTCGGCTCGCTTGCAGGCGCCGGAGCGCTGGTGCTGAGCATTCTGCTCATGCTGCGCTTCCCACCGCTGTTACTGGCTGTGGTGCTGGCCTTCTGGATCCTGAGTCGCTTGCTCAGACTAATTTCCCCCAGTCGGGGAAATCCCACCTGAAATATTCCAAGTAACCGTCAGCGGCCATGCACACGGCCGCTTTTAGCAGGAGAATGAGTCATGCTTCGATACTGCTTGATCTGCGACTCCAAGGCCGTCCTAACTAGGGAAGCAGCCAAAGACATTGCCCTGTTACTCGGCCTGGCTGACAGCGCGCTGCGAAAAGCGCAGAAATCTAATGAGAACACCCAAGCGCCAGGTAGCCATCTGCTCATCAATGGGTTGGCCGCTATCACTCCAGCGTATCCATCAGCGTTGCGGGTAGCGGAGGAGGTCGCCAAATATCACTTCGCGGGGTTCAACTGTTTGTGCCTACGCTGCGGTGCTCTGTTCGACGAGCCTGGAGAAAAATAATCCTCTGAAACAACAAAGTAACCGCCGTGACTGAGCCCATCAGTCGCAATCAAGCCTAGTGACAAGACGCTCCACCATGTCCATGACGAAGTCGCGGTCATGCGCCTCCAGCCTAGACAGCAAGTCATAAAGCCTCCGCGCCTGATCCTCAGGGCGTGAACTCCCCTCGGTCAGCAGGTCAGCCGTTTCACAACGAAAAACCGCTGCCAGCTCCACCAAACGCTCGATGTTAGGCATAACGATCCCTCGCTCGATACGGGATACGGCCTCGCTTCCAATCCCAAGCCTTTCCGCAACCTGCTCCTGACTCAGCTTGCAACGAGCACGCTGGCGAGCAATTGCTTGGCCAACAAGCTCAGCCAACTGCTTCGATTTGGTTTTTGACATGCCGCCCTCCAGTTCAACCTGGATGGTTGGCTATCAACCCGTTGACATGAAGGACTTATTAAGTTGAGACTCAACCTAAAAGGTTTATATCGCGTCCTTTCTCAAAACCACTATCTCTTGCAGGGAGCTCAGAAAAACCATGATCGTCGTAACAGGTCTGAATGAAGCGCAGATTGAAGGTCTCGTGAAAAGTAAAGCGTCCTTCGAGATCCATGGTCTCAGGGGCAATTTCATGGCAGGTATCAAACAGGTTGAAACCAAGATTGAAAACCTGGGGATGAAGTGTCGAGTTAAAAGCGATGTGAAAAGTGCAGTAGTGCAAGGCGGTGCACTCGGCGCCGTATTCACTGTCCTCACAACACCAGCCACATTGACCATAGCGACATTAACGGCTGCAGCAGGCGTAGGTCATACACTAGTTACGTACAACCCCGACTACGAAATCATCAAAGACTACGTCAACAAGCGGCTAAAGGTTGTTTACAAGAAATAGCAGCTTTGCTCAGCCCTCTCGTCAAACCCTTCATAGTAAGAAATAAACCATGAACCGTATCCTCAGCATCCTTCTTCTCGCGTCCTGTGCTCACGCCAACGCTGAGATCTCCGCGTACCAAGGGACAGCGGCTTTCTTTCCAGACGAGAAATCGACTCACAACCTCCCGGAAGCGATTCCATGTGTCACTCGCTCTGCAGCAACTGGCCAACCCATGCTCTTCTGCACTTGGCTCACCAGCACGCGGTACGTGGATATCTGGGACGCTCAGCGCCAGCAAAATGTCCGCATCACCAACAAAGTCAACGGCATGTGTCAGCGTGGTAACTGTCGAATCCAAGGTGCGGATGTAGGTAACTGGAAGGAGGACACTCCGTTCCAACTCTCGATCTGGTATCGCATAGGCAGTAGCACTGACGGCAAGCCAGTCGCCTACCGTACCGACGCCACTCGTCAAGTGTCGTACGTCGAAGCAGGCAGTCTACTGATGAAGTTCTACCTGGATGCAGGTGTCCCGGACAATGAACTGGTCTCGACCTTCGACAAACGCTACATCGGGGGTTGGACAGCGTGGAATCAGACGAAGGGCGAGGCAGCATCAGTAGCAAAATCCCCTTCTAATCCCCAATCCGAATGGCCAGAAGTCAAAACTGCCTGGTGCAATCCGCGCATGGATGACGACTGCTACATCAACAGCAAGAAAGTGCCAGTAGCTGAACTGGGCAAATGGTTGCCGGACATCAGCGAATCGAATGCCGACCAGCTAGGAGGTCACTGCGAGGCCATCCTCTGCTTCGACAAAGACGACCAGCCGATGGGCTATCTGTTGCCATAACAATCCTGAGCACTGCCGGACAATCTAGAATAGTCGCGCCTTGCTAACCCCAATAACAGGGGGCATACGCCCCCATTACTAGCCAAGATTTTTTATTTTTGCCAAAGCATAATCGCGCCCAGACCATAAGAGTCCAACGATGGCCCCCACTCTATCCTGATTATGTCAGGATCGAGATGCCCATGCGCTAACCGACTTCTACCCTAAGCCCCTAAAAGCCCAAATTATCCAGCATGCAAACAACTTGACATACCTATCGCCAGTGCAGGCCTTTAGTGCGATTGTAGTATCGATAATTAATAGGGGCTGGGCAGTCCAATACCTTGTATCACTGCATAAAGAGCCAAGCCCCCGACCGAACCAAATTTTGTGCCGATTTTTCTCCCGCGATCGAATCAAAAGGCGCGTTTTGGCAACTGGTCAAAAAGCATCAGGTCTCGATATTCACCACTGTGAACAGTACTCGTGGCACCACGAGTGCTGAAGTTTTCAGCCCCATCAAATAGAAGAGAATAACGTTTTCCGGTTTCCCAGGCCTCCTCGTTGAAAGTCAGATTTAGAGGATTGATGAATGCGTCATCGAATACCTCCATATCCTCCAGCTCGGTAAAGTGCATGACTTCTTTAGACGGTCCACTTAAGAGGTTTGCTGATCCGCTGAAAACCTCACATCCAGACTTCGACACCGCGCCATAAATTTTGGCATGGAATTTAGAATCTGGAACCACCTCACGCAATAAGCGCGAAGCCAAATCCAACTTCTCCAACAAAGAGTAATCTATACCTTTAGATTGCTGATAAGCTTTCTTGAAGGAATTTAGCTGGCCCTTACGGGTTACCAACCGAACCTTGCCAGGGTCTGCTCGAAGAATTAGCTCAAGCCAAGTGTCGACTAGATCTTGATCCTTCATCCACTGGTGCCCCACAAACGGGACAATGATGTAGATTTTATCGAACAATACCGTCCAACGTACCAATAGCTTGTGAAGCCATTGCATTATTTGGCTCTTAGAGTACACGCCAGGGCGAATTGTCTGGGAAATAGGTTTTGCACCAACTACATTACATATGGAAAAATCACACTCATCAAACTCAAAGCTCTCTACGTATGGTTTGCTCAGAAAGGAGACATAGCTACTTCCGCACAAGCAATTAAATGACATACGAATAAACATGTACTCTGGAGGAAGGCCGCGACCATGCTTCAACGACCAACTGTAATAATCTGAGAATTCAGCAAAAATAGATTTGAAGTTTCTTCTCAGCTCTTCAAAAATAAAACCGTCCAATCCCGCACTACACTTTTCGCACTCATATAGAGCGCGACCAGCGTAATCATACACATGAGAACGCCGATTCATATCGAGTTCACGACTCAAGACCTGCGTTAAATTTGGAAATGCCGCAAGCTTATTGATTTCCTCAGCAGTTGCCTCGTCCTCTAGGATATAACCAATTAAGGATGCGCCCTCAGAGAAGGCGCTGTAGTCTGGATTGACGACATGGATACTGAATTGATGCGAGCAATTATTACACGCACCAAGGATATAACCATTGTCGTCTTGCGCGGGGAGAGTAATGACTCCAGCATTTACCTCCATGGTCCAAACCTGCGAAAAAGTTATTATAGCAGAGCACACCGAGCAGAATGTTTTGCTAATTTTAACACTATCGGAATCTAGCTGATTTCTTTTGAACTGCTTAAGATCCTTTTTACTAAAAATCATTCCCTACCTACCCTATATTTTTTTCAATAAAAACACTAAGCCATAACTGCAAGCACGCACCGCTCGAACGAACGAACGGGGTATCTGACATCAAGATTACGGTTTTTGCCTGGTAATCGCCCCCCATCGAGTATTCCCATACCAGCCAATGGTTAGGCTCTTGGTAACGGCTTCGACGTTACCTTCGCCAGACAATGAGACTCACTGCTTGTTCTTCTGCATTGAGAAAATCAGTTGAAAGGCAGGAGATGTGCTGCCCGGACGGTTACCGCCAGATCATCGGATCGAATTGGTGCCGCCAGCTCGTTGCTCTATAGATGACATGGTAGCAATCGGCAGAGTACGACCAAAAACCAGGTGCCGCGATAGACGGGGCTCGATTGGAGCAATCAAGAAAAGCTCGCCTCACAATAGCAAATTAATATCATCTGCTGTAATTAGAGGGACCAACAATCGGTTTTGGTAAAACTCGCGAACAAGGAGGAAGGCTGGTGACCATTATCCAAGAGATCCATGCGTGGTCTAAGGGGCTCGCAGACTGGCAACAAGATGCAGTAGCCAGGCTCTATGAGGATCGGACGCTTAGCGCAGTCGATCTTGAGGACCTATATGCGCTGGTCAAAGTAGAAGCCGGAATTCCGGACCCAGAAAGTCGCAAACCCAAAAAGCTTCAAGATGCCCAGGTTGCCCCACCTGTCGATCCAGCTCGAATCGTTCAGTTGGTTGCCATCAAGGATTTGGCTCATGTCAACGCGTTGGCGCATGGCGGCAGTGTCCCAATTGCATTGACAGGCTTGACCGTCATCTATGGTGAGAACGGCGCCGGTAAGTCGGGCTACTCCAGGGTATTCAAGCATGCGTGCCGCGCAAGGGACCGACGCGAACCGATCCTTCCCAATGCGAACCTCGACCCCAAAAATGCCGGCGTAGCTCAAGCTGTATTCGAGACGATGATAGACGGTGTTGCCACAGACTTACCCTGGCGCTATGGAGCCGCTGCTCCCGAGCCGCTATCAGACATATCCATCTTCGATACCTACTGCGCTCGCGCCTACATCGACAACCATGGCGACTTCGCCTACGCCCCATATGGGCTGGACATCCTGGAAGGTCTGGCCAGTGCATGCAACAAACTCAAGGCTCGTGCCACGCAGGACAAGACGGCAAACGCTCCGAGTGACGCGGCATATGTGGCGCTGACGAAGGAACAAACGGCAGTTGCGGTGGCGCTTCTCGGTATACCGGCCAAGACCAAAGCAGATCAAATTGAAGCACTGGCTAAGGTCACCGAGGCTGAGCAGAACCGGCTAACTCTTCTGACCAAGACCTTGTCGGAAGCCGACCCAAAGCAGAAGGCCCAAGCGCTGCGCCAAAAAGCCACGCGATTCGCTGGATTGAAGGGTCGTATCGCTACGGCGATAGTCTTTGTCGACGACGATAAGATCACCCAACTTCAAGCACTCATTGAAAAATCCAAAACGGCAAAGTCCGCAGCTGAACTGGCCTCAACCGAATTCAAGCAGACCCCTGGGCAGTTGATCGGCACCGGCGGAGAGGAGTGGAAGGCTCTCTTCGAAGCGGCCCGAGTATTCGCCCAAACTTGCCACCCTGGCCATGAGTTCCCAGATCTTTCTGAGGGCGCTGCCTGCCCGCTTTGCCAAAATGCCCTCGGCCCGGAGGGGGCTGCGCGTCTTGTCCGATTCGATGTCTTCATCAAACAGAAAGCCGAGCAGACTGCGAAGCAAGCGCGAGAGCTCGCGGCATCCGCCTATAGGGCAATCCAGCAAGCCGTTCTAGATGTGATGTTCCGCGATGCGCTGATTGAGGAACTGACAGAGATTGATCCAATCCTAGCAGCAGAATGCACATCAATGCAGGACAGCCTGCTCCTCCGGCAGAAGTCCACGTTACGGGCAGCTGCAGCGGACCTCCCGTGGGCCGAAGTTCCGAAACTATCGGCCAACCCACAGCATGCTTTGACTATCATCATTGAAGAATTGCAAGAGCAGGCGAAGGCGCTGGAAGCCACCGCTGATGAGGTGGTACGTGCCGCCATGGTTGCCGAGAAACGTGAGTTCGACGCTCGTGTGCGGCTCGCAGAGGTCAAAGACGCTGTTTTGGAGGCTTTAGCCAAGCATGAAATTTGTCGCAAGCTGCAAATCTGCATCGACAGCCTGGATGCCCGTGGCATATCCAGGAAGTCCACCGAGCTTTCTCGTACAACGGCTAGCCAGGAATTAGCCGATGCCCTTAACGAAGAACTCAAGCGGCTCAAGGTGCATCAGCTACAAGTAGTAATGAAGCCGGAATCGCCTGGGGGCCGGACGCAATTCAAGCTTGTCTTGCAACTGCCCGGTGGTGGTGCACCTGGGGCAATTCTAAGCGAAGGGGAACAGCGCGCGATTGCTATCGCTTCCTTCCTAGCTGAGATCAAACTTGGCAAGGGACGCGGCGGCATCGTGTTCGATGATCCGGTCTCTTCGCTTGACCACCGGCGCCGGTGGGAGGTGGCTGAGCGTCTGGCAATAGAGTCTCTGACTCGTCAAGTGATTATCTTCACACATGACATCTACTTCCTTTGCATTTTGGAGCAAAAAATCGAGGAGCTGGCTGGCACACTGACCAAAAACTACATCCGCAGGACAGAGCAAGGCTTTGGTGTCCACTCCCAAGACTTGCCCTTCGACGTTTTGGGCACCAAAGGCCGCCTGGCTCGACTTAGGGATATGCTGGTGGAGGTTCGCAAGGCGCAGAAAGTGGGAAATGATGACGATCATCGCCACCTTACCGCAGCTTGCTATGGAAAGCTGCGTCTTGCATGGGAGCGATGTATCGAGGAAGTTCTTCTTAATGGTGCTGTTCAGCGGTTCGGCGAGGGCGTTTCAACTCAACGCCTCAAGTCTGTCGTCGTGACCGATGACGACTATCACGAAATTGATGCCGGAATGACTAAAAGCTCCAAATTCGAGCACGATGCGGCAATGGCGGTTGGAAGGTTGCCCGTTCCAGAGCCCGATGAACTGGAACAGGACATTGCGAAGCTGGATGCGTGGCGTAAGACCGTCGATGATCGCCTGAAGACAATCGCAAAAGCTCGAGGGTGATCGCAAGGTTGCTCGGAGCCAGCGCTTCCTGATCAAGCTGGCAGGTTTAGGGCAGTCTAATGGCACAACTACAAGGGAGGGCGGCACTTGGCCGCTCACCCCTTCACAGCATTACGGTTGAGCAGAATCAAGGGTGTACTTCGGTCATAACGCTTGGGTCACCGAAGCTGTCCTTTACGCAGGCAATTACCTCGCAACGGTTTCATACCCAAATGGTGATTTTTGACCACATAGCGCATCGCATAGTGGACATGGCTCCGGATGTTCAAATCGTCTAGTCGTACAACGCCGAGAATGCACCGTTCACCGTACTGGTCCTTGTCGTGATTACAACTGTTGAAGCATCCCTGCCCCCTTAGTAATACTGTCGGATGTAGCTATAGGCTTTCTCGAACAGCTCTTCATCCGCGTGCAGCTTGTACTTGAAGAGAGCTTTGCGCAGGGCTTTCTTGACCTCACGCTCACCTGCTTGCGTACCCTGCCAGCCAGGGAAGCGCACTAAACGCACGATCTCATCAATGTCCGCGACTACCCGCTCGACCATGATCGGCGTATCAGCCGTCTTAACCTCGTTAAACAACTCGGTCAGTGCTGCCTTACCGCGATCCTCGTCCTCTTCGGGCGGTATTTCCTTCTCGGCCTGACGCGTTTCCTTGGCGATCTCCAGCAAAGCTTTCAAAAACTCCACGCTGTTGATCTGCCCGGACTCGAAGCGATCTTTCAAGGCATCAAGTCGCTCCGATAATTGCTTGAACTTGGGGTTGCCACTGTGCCCACGAAGCCGGCGCTTAAGCTTTATCTCGATTTCCTTCGCCTTCTTCGGGTCAGGGTTCGAGAGAACTGCCTCTAGCAAATCGGCGTCCAGCACCAGGGTGTCGAGGTCATCGCGCACCGCATCCACATGCACGTTCTGGTGAATCAGCTCGATAGTCTTGGCGCCTAGTGAGTGCCAGATCAGCTTGCCGTGACCGCTGGAAGGCTGCACCGACTGATACACCTGTGACAGCCACTTGTAGTCTTTCTCGAAGGAACCTAGCACCAAGTCGGGCGACAACGCCTCCCAGATCTTGTTAAGTACGCTGTATTCGGCGGCAAAGTTGTCCCGCACCTCGTTGTTCGGCAAACACTCCTGCGCAGCCATCAGGCCTTCATAGCCTTGCTGGTCACGATCGATGCCGGGGAAAAAGGCCAGGCACTTCTGTATCGCTTCGGGCAGCTTGTCCTTCAGCTCTTGGATGTTGCTAACAACCTGTTTGACGCTCTGGTCATCAAACTCCAGCGCAGCAGCAACATCGTCGAAGATGCCCAGATAATCCACGATCAGACCATGGGTCTTCTGCTCGGAGTATGTCCGGTTCACCCGGCAGATCGCCTGCAATAAGGTGTGGTCACGCAAAGGCTTATCCAGGTACATCGCCTGCAAGATCGGCGCATCGAAGCCGGTCAGTAGCTTGGCTGTGACGATGATCAGCTTCAGCGGGTCGGCCGGGTCGCGGAAGCGGTCGAGCAGCCGTTCTTCTTCATCGCGCGAGCGGTCGTAAGTAGCGTACTCCGGGTGCGCCTTCTTATCAGCGGCCTGCACCGACATAACGATATCGGTGGCCTCCGGTGGCAGCAGCTTATCCAACTCCGCCTTGAACAGAAGGCACGACTCACGGTCGAAGGTGACGATCTGGCCCTTGAAGCCATTGGGCTCTACCTTGCCCTGAAAGTGCTGAACAATGTCCTCACACACCTTGCGGATACGCTCGGGGGTCTTAACCAACACGGCCATCTTTGCGGCGGTCTTGGCGAGGTTGTCCTTATCAAGGTCCGACAAGCCACCGGTCAAATCTTTATAGGCAGCGTCGAGGGCTGCCTTGTCGATATGCAGGTCGATCAGTCTCGGCTCGAAGTGTAGTTTCAGCGTGGCGCCGTCGCGGATCGATTCTTCGAAACCATACCGGCTCATGTAGCCCTTTTCGTCCTCGTCGGCACCAAAGGCGTAAAAGGTGTTGCGGTCGGCACGGTTGATGGGTGTGCCAGTCAGACCGAACAGAAATGCATTGGGCAGGGCCTCGCGCATCTTACGGCCCAGATCGCCTTCTTGCGTGCGGTGTGCTTCGTCCACCAGTGCAATGATGTTGCTGCGATCGTTCAGGCTGCCTGTGGCCTCGCCGAACTTGAAGATCGTCGTGATGATGATTTTGCGCACATCCTGCGCTAGCAGTTGCTGCAGCTTCTCGCGCGTATCGGCCTTTTCCAGATTGGGAATGTCCGCCCCGGTGAAGGTGCCGGTGATCTGGCTATCCAGGTCGATTCGGTCCACCACGATCAACACAGTGGGGTTCTTCAACCCGGCGTGCATCCGCAGTTTTTGCGCGGCAAACACCATCAACAGCGACTTGCCCGAGCCCTGGAAGTGCCAGATCAGGCCTTTCTTGGGGTAGCCTGCCAGCACGCGCTCGACAATCTTGTTAGCTGCCTCGTACTGCTGATAGCGGCAGATAACCTTGATGCGGCGCTGCTTCTTGTCTGTGGCGAACAGGGTGAAGCTTCCGAGGATGTCCAACACCACATGCGGCCGCAACATGCTCTCGGCCGACAGCTTGAGTGACCTCAGCGGATGGTGCTGCGCATCGCCTCCATCCAGATGCCACGGCCCCCAGTCCTTAACCGGCAGGCCAACGGATCCGAAGTGGTAGGCTTTGCCCTCGGTGGCCACCGAGAACACATTGCAGACGAACAGCTCTGGCACGAATTTCTCGTAGTCATCGTGTACCTGCACTGCACCATCGACCCAGCTGATGCATTTCTTGACCGGCGTCTTGGCCTCGATCAGCACCAGCGGCAGACCGTTGACCAAAAGCACTAGATCGGCGCGGCGCTCAGTGGGGCCGGCACGGTAGGTGTACTGCTGGGTGACGATGTACTGGTTCTGCGACAAGTCGTCCATATCGATCAGCCGTACCGGCAAATGCTCGTTGTTCTGGCCGAAGGGCATCGAGCGCTCGCCACGCATCCAAGCGGTCATTTCCTCGTTGGCGCGTATCAGGCCATCCGAACGCACAGACAACACGATGGCGCGCAGCTTGTAGAGCACTTCGTCAGCGCGGTCGGGCTGTGCAGCAATATCAGGGTTCAGACGGATCAGCGCATCCCGCAGCCAGGGCTCGACCAGCACGTCCTGAATCTGGCGCGGCACTTCAGTCGGCACCGCGTAGCGCCAGCCGATGCCTTTTGGATTGGGGCCGTAGCTGACTTGCGATTCTTGGACGATATTGGTCGGGACAGCCTTGATGGGGCCCGCGAGCAGGTCGCGGACGTAGGCTTCGACGGTGTTGGATTCGTTAAATGCCATTTGCGCCCCTATTCTCAATTGACTCGAGCGCGTGCAGTTTCAGGTTCTGCGCCGCCTCCTTGCGAGTAGCTATGTCTTTCCGAGCCGACCGAATCGCTCTCATCTCTGCCAACAGAGCATCCTGTTCTTCTACTTCTGGCACCTTGAGCTGGTGCTGGCGAATATCAGCACCGTTGATCTTCCAGATTCCGTTTGTGGATTTGGCGCGAGAGATCAGTCGATTGTGCGTGCTCTGGCTGTTCCACTGCCAAACCGCAAACTCTGGCCTGATGATGTTCTCGTCAAACTTCAGTCGAATAAGCAGGTCTGGATAGAAACAACCCTTTGGCACAACATCGACAAGACCGCACTTGCCTGTGAGTAGCTTGTTGCCGTTTCCACGCACAACAAGAACGTCGTTGGCCTTCAGTTCAAACGTAGCAGCTTCAGTTTCGGATATCTCGGCGTACTTAGTATTGCCCTCTGTCACAATGCGACCATCCCTTACGGCGCCGATACTGAGAGTTGGATATCCTCGCTCGTCAGCGTTAGCTTTCGGGGACACCCCGTTTTTTGGCCCCTTTGGCACGAGTTTGTCGACCGTAATGAAACGGTCAGCCTGCACCGAAGCCAGCGCGTCTTCAAGGCGTGAGTTTTCTAGTGCTATTGTCGCGAGGTCCGCTTCCACAAACGAAACCAAGCATTCTTCAATAGCGCCGAGAAGCTTGACGAGACGATGTTGCTCATCCATCGGCGGCAGCGAGAACTCGAAATCCGCCAAACTCGTCCAGTTGGTACGGGGGCTCAACGAGCCGGCCGATGTGCCTACCGCGTGATCGAAAAAAGCCTCGGTCTGGCAAATGAAAGGCAGCAAACCCGGCAGCAAGACCTGCACGTCCTTTGTTTCAAGCACATAGATGTCACCGGAGCAAACTCCGGCAAAATCCGCCACGGCCACCTTGCGCTGGTAAGCGCGGCGCTTGCCAAACAGCACCTGCCCGGGCTGGAACACGCTGGTGAAGGTCACGCCGTCAGCGACATTGCCCCAACTGCGAATGCGCAAATCGCCCGGCTCCAGATGCTCCATGCCAACATAGCGATCAAAGCCATCTGTCAGCGGATCTTGGCTGCGGGCTTTCGAGAGGCGCACCACGTCGCCAAACTTCACCCGCCGCCAGCCGGGCTTTAGCGCTTTACTGTTCTTATCAGACACGATCGATGTCCTCCGCAATCATCCCATCCAGCGTGTCTACAAGCGCATCCATCTGCTGCCAGAAGGCGCGGCCTTCGTTCTGCAACCGCTCCCAGGAGGAGCGCAGCGATAACGCGTCGCCATTACTATCGGTTGCGATGGCGGCGGCAATGCGTTTCACGTAAAGCGGGATTGACAGGTTGCCAGCGCTGGCGCCGATCTCGGCCAAGGTGGCGACCTTGGCGAAGCCGGGCTCATCCGCAAACGTCTTGTAGGCAGTCAGGATGCGCTGCTGGTGCTCGGATTTCAGAAAGCTCTGTGCACTTTCCCGCGTGACCTCGTTCACCGCGTCGATGAAGATCACCTTGCCTTTGCGTACGGCCGACTTCTTGCGGTTACAGATAACGATGCACGACTCCATCGGGGAGTTGTAGAACAGGTTGGGGCCCAAGCCGATCACGGCCTCCACCCAGTCCTGCTCGATCATCTTGGCGCGCATGGCCTGCTCTTCGTTGCGAAACAGCACGCCGTGGGGCCAGAGCACTGCACTACGCCCCTTGGTCGTGAGGCTAGTCAGGATGTGCTGCTGGAAGGCGTAATCGGCGCGACCCTGCGGCGGGGTGCCCAGCGAGTTACGGCCCCACTTGTCACTGCTCCAAGCCTCGCGGCTCCACTGCTTGATGGAGTACGGCGGGTTGGCTAGGATCACGTCGAACTGGCGAAGTCGGTCGCCCGCGATGTGCTTGGGGTCAGCCAGGGTGTCACCACGGATGATCTCGAAGTCTTCCACGCCGTGCAGGAATAAATTCATACGGGCGATGGACGACGTGATGAGGTTGCGCTCCTGCCCGTAGAGCCTGAGCGTGCGGTATTCGCCACCAGAGCGCTTCACTTCGTCCAATGCCGAGATCAGCATGCCGCCTGTGCCGCAGGTGGGGTCGTAGATCGACTCGCCCGCCTGCGGCTCCAGGAGTTGCGTCATCAGGTGTACCACGGTGCGGTTGGTGTAGAACTCGGCGGCCGTATGGCCCGAGTCATCGGCGAACTTTTTGATCAGGTATTCGTAGGCGTTACCGAGCTCGTCCTCCGGCACGTTGGCCACTGACAATGTCTGAGTGGAGAAGTGTTCTATAAGGTTTTTCAGCGTTTCGTCAGGCAAACGCTCACGGTTGGTCCAGGGAGCGTCACCGAAAATGCCGTCCAGCAGATCTGGATTGGCCGTCTCGATTGCTCGCATGGCCCTTTGAATCGCAGCACCCACGCTCATTGCGGTTTGCCTTACATCCTTCCAATGGGCTCCCTCAGGAATCTGAAATCTGTGGTTTTCAGCAAACTTGGCGTAAGAGAGGTCCCCGGCGGAGTTGGCTAGCGCCGCCTGGTATTCCTCCTCCCATACATCGGCCACACGTTTGTAGAACAGTAGGGGGAAGATGAACTGCTTGTAGTCGCCTGCGTCGATGAGGCCGCGCAGCAGCACGGCTGCGCCCCACAGGTAGCTTTCGAGCTCTCGTTGGGTGATGCGTTTGCTTAGATAACTCATTTAAGCCAGTCCCCTTCTGCCATGAGCTTCGCGAGCTGTTCTTCGGCCTCGCGACAGCGGGTGAGTGCGTCCTTAAATGCCGCGATGGCGTCAGGCAGTGGCGGGATGTCTTCTCGCAGCGGAGGTAGGACATACCGCGAAATGTTCAGCGTCCAGTCTTCCGCCTTAATTTCATCGAGGGTGACGACCTTTGCTGCATCCTGCACATCGGTAAAGCTTTGATACCAGGCCAGGATTTCATCGGCATGAACCGTGTCAAGGAAGTTTTGCGCACGACCTCGCTTGAACAGGCGTGATGCGTCGACGATTAACACTTTATTTCTGTGTTCTACCGGCTTGCGTTTGCGCAGGACCAGGATACTTGCGGCAAGGCCTGTACCGTAGAACAGATTAGGGGCGAGACCGATAACCGCTTCAACCAAATCCATTTCTAACAACTTCTGGCGGATGCTGCCTTCGGCACCTTTGCGGAATAGGGCCCCCTGGGGTAGCACCACAGCCATTCGTCCCGTTGCATCAGCCATGGATTTAACCATGTGTTGTACCCAGGCGAAGTCGCCAGAACTGGATGGTGGCAGACCAGCGAAATTGCGGCCGAAAGGATCATTGATCCACTGTTCCTCCCCCCATTTTTCAAGCGAGAAGGGAGGGTTAGCGATCACGCAGTCGAAACTCGCCAGATGGTCGCCTTCAAAGAACGCAGGGTTGCGCAACGTGTCGCCACGCACTACCTGAAAGTCTTCAATACCGTGCAGGAACAAGTTCATGCGAGCGATAGCAGACGTGGTAAGGTTTTTTTCCTGGCCGAAGAGCTTGCCCCAAAGGCGTTTTACATCGCCGTGTTTTTCCTTCACGTGCTGGACGGCAGCGAGCAACATACCTCCCGTCCCACAGGCTGGGTCATAGATGGTGTCGGCCTCTTTCGGATCAAGCATGTCGATCATCAACCGCACTACGCTGCGCGGGGTATAGAACTCACCGGCTTTCTTGTTGGTGGCGTCGGCAAATTTCTTGATCAGGTATTCGTAGGCATCGCCCAGAAGATCTGAACTTACATTTTTGTTACCTAGTGGAAGCTTGGAGAAGTGCTCGATCAAATCTTTGAGTAATGGGTCTGACAGACGATCCTTGTTTGACCACTGCGCATCGCCGAATACCCCGTAGAGGCTTTCTGGGTTTGCTTTTTCGATCTGGCGCATAGCCCATTGAAGTGCTGCGCCTACGTTGATCGACTTCTCGCGAACATCCTCCCAGTGGCAGTAATCAGGAATCTGGAATCGATGCGACTCAGGAAAAAGTGCCAGCTCAGGATCGCCGCCCTCTTCAACGACTTCGCGATTCTCGTCATCCCATACGTCGCAAATGCGTTTGAAGAACAACAACGGGAAGATGTAGGTCTTGAAATCAGCTGCATCTACCGGACCGCGCAGGATGTTGGCGGACTCCCAGAGGTGGCTTTCGAGCTGACTAAGGGTAATTAGTTGGTCACTCAAAAAAGTAGCCCTTTTCATAAAATTCACCGCAAAGCGGCCTGTATACGTACATATTCTTCACTGTTTAGCCGAAAAGGTTGGACTGCTTAGCGATGTAACCCAGTGGCTTCTTCTGCTTCTCGATCAATCCTTCGTCGACGAGACGCTGTAGCCAGGCCTTGGCCTGCGCGTTTGAGATGTCCAGCGCGGCGGCCACCTCGACGTCTTTCATCGGTGCATTCAAGAGCTGCTGAATAACAGGGCGCACAGCGGCGAAGAGCATTTCAGCAGGGGTCGATTCCGGCTGCGGAGATCCCTTAGCCTCTTCCATCGGTGCCACGCACTCTGGTGTGACTGGCGGCAGCTCTTCCGAGGTCGCAACTGCTAATTGCACATCGGAAATAACGTCTAAAGATGCCGTTGGCTTGGAGTCAGTTGGCGATGGCCCATCGTTCGAAAACAGCGCAAAACCAACCTGTGTGGCGGCCGCCTGTGTCGGCATCACTACGTTGAACACCGCTTCGAACGAATCCACGTCTTGCGGGTTCGGCCAGAGACGCGCGCCTTTCTTTCGCAAACCTTCCAGCCCCACAGAAGAGTCGCTCGTCGGTCGAACGAAGACAGGGACGAACTTGAGCTTGTCGAGCTGCTCGACTGCGCCCGCCCAAGTACCACCTTTGTTAAAGTCGGAACTCACTACGAGGGACGTATCGGCCAATGCGTAAATCAGCTTGTTCCGCTGCATGGCATGACCGACGTTGAACCCGGCATTCGGGTCGTAGGGCGAAACCAGCACTAGCTGGCCATCAAGCAACAGATTGCGGTGCTCGCGGTTCATGGTTGTCTTTTCGAGGCTGTCAGCCAGAACACCACAAACCTTTCCACCTGCCTCCAAGGCCCCGCGCATCGCGGCTTGATCGATACCTTTGGCACCGCCTGAGACAAGCGCTCTCCCTGCTTGAGCAGCGAGCCGACCAACTGCCATCGTGTAGTTGATCAGAGATTCGTCCACATGACGCGACCCGACGACAGCAAGCCCACCAGATTCAAGCAAACTCATGTCACCACAGCCGTAGAGTACAGCTGGCGAGTCTTCGCGAAGACGTGCCTTCAAGCGACGCGGATACTCGGCGTCGGCACGGCTAACCACCCAAATGGCACGTGCCTGCCAGTGCTCAACCACTTGGCTCAGCAGGAATCCGCGTCCCAACAACCGCTGCAAACGGCTTTCGTCAATCACCGGCTGGCAGGCACGCAGGATCTCAGCCGCGCCTGACGAGATGAGATCGGATGGTTGCCGTTGGATTTCGCGCAAATGACGGGCGAGGCGTTTGTATTCCCCGGGCGAGAGTAGATCGGATGACGCGGTTCCGCGTCCGGCAATGAGCGGCGCAGTCAGTAGCAGGATCGCCTGCGTGTTGGGTGATAGGACCGGCGTCATTCGTCGTGCCCCGTCTGTGAAAGGGCCATCGGCCAAACCGCGCCACTACCGTTCTTGAGCAGTAACCACGCAGACACCGTCAGCGTCCAGCGCGAATCGACCATGTCATCAACCAAGAGGACCGGGCCAGGAGGGATGATCTGGCCGTTAAGTGCGAGCGAGCCATCAATGTTGCGCGCCTGTTGTGTACTGTTTGCCATCGTTTTCTGTTCGGGCCTTGCGTCTGTTTTCGTGATGACCATGTGAAACGGCAGACCCAGTGCAGCAGCCAAGCGTTGCGTGAAATCGGGTACCAAACCAGGATGCCGAAGCGAAGGAACGCAGGTCACCCAGGTCGGGGTCGGTTGCGGACTCCAGTCGCGGATCATCTTCACGCAAGCAGTAACAAGGTCGTCGGAAAAACGGCCATCGTGGTACTTACCTTGCCGAACCAGCCCGCCCCAACCAGCATCCCCCCAAACGCATAGCGTTTTGCCGGATTCGGCCTGATGGGCGGGAGTAATGAATCCCTTAACGCCGTACTGGGGCATCCCGCCGTCCGGCCATTTCTTGCGCGGTTCAATGGGCAAGCTGGTTCGACGAAGAAACGAAACGGCAGCTTTGACCAGCTCGGTATCCACAGTTGTAGGCAATGGCGGTAAGGCAGGTTCCGTTACAACAGTTGGATCACCGTCGAGTGCGCCGATCAGGAACCCCATGTGATCGCCAAACGGCAGACCAACGTATTCCTGCATCTGCTGGTGTTCGTCACGCCGCAATGCAGTGAGCCGTTCCGCTCGCCCCCAAAAGCTTTCGCTCAACGTTGCCGCCGTAAGCTGCCACTTACTGCCTTGCTTGGCTATGGGCGCTGGTGCTTCGAGCGAAAGCAGTGCAATCGTCTTCTCAACACGCCCCTTGCTGAGATTGAGTCGGCCTAGCATCTCAGGAACGGACAAACCGTTGGGTTCTTCTTCTAGCGCCTCCAGAACATCGGCCACTTCTTGTCGGGTCGGGAAGGCACTCCGGATAAACCAGTCAGTGATGTCAGACTCTTCCTCACCGCTGAGCAGCACCCCGTAGGCGGAGTCCAGTGCACGTCCCGCACGACCGACCTGCTGGTAGTAGGCGACCACCGAACCCGGCATCTGGTAGTGGATGACAAATGCCAGGTCGGGCTTGTCATACCCCATCCCCAAAGCCGTCGTGGCAACCAGCGCTTTGACCTGGTTGTTGAGTAGCGCCTGCTCAAGCTGCTCTCGGCGATCACCGGTCTCACCAGTGTAGGCCTCTACGTTGAAGCCCTGGGTCTTCAGCCATTCAGCCACTTGATTGGCGTCACGCACCGTCAACGTGTAGATGATGCCGTGACCTTGCAACGTGGCGAGTTGCTCCGCCAGCCATGCAAGGCGTTCGGCTTGGCTGGGTAAGCGGATGGTCTGTAAAGAAAGCGAGGTGCGATTAAGATCACCCCGGGACACATCGATCTTGGGCCCGAGCACCGCAGCGAGATCTTCCATGACCCTATTGTTCGCCGTAGCCGTCGTAGCAAGGAGTCGAAGATTGGGCGGCAGCGTCTTAACGATACGCTCCAGCAGCCGGTAGTGAGGACGGAAGTCGTGCCCCCAATCAGAAATGCAGTGCGCTTCGTCGATGACCAACATTGAAATCTGTGCGGCGATACCCGCCAATACCTGGGTGCGGAAGCGCTCGTTTGCCAGGCGCTCGGGCGAGATCAACAGAATGTCGATTTCCCCCCTGGACAGTTTGCCCTCGACTGCCGTCCAGTCATCCATGTTGTCGGAGTTGATCGTGGCGGCGCGAACGCCCATTCGCTCCGCCGCAGTGATTTGGTTTCGCATCAGCGCCAGCAGCGGCGAGATCAACAACGCAGGCCCAGCACCGGCCTCGCGCAGCAGCGCGGTCGCGATAAAGTAGACAAAACTCTTACCCCATCCTGTCTTCTGCACGACCAACAAGCGGCCTTTGCCTTCGGCAATGTGGCGAATGGCATCTTCCTGGCCATCGCGGAAAGTAGCATCAGCACGCCCGGAGCCGATCCGAAGAAGTTCCAGCGCGCGTTTTGGATCGTAGGCCACGTTATTGCACTCCTTTATTCTTATCGGGCAAGCGGTAGCCCGGGGCCAATACCGCGTTCTTGACGCCGTAGAGCGCCAGATGGTCTTTCAGCCACAATCTGTATTCGTCACCACGCAAGCTGTGGTCGGATGAACAGTCAACGCTCCACTGGCGCAAGATGTAACCGGCGGTGGCAGCGCGCAGTTTCATTCGCAGTGAGCCGTCAACCATCCCGTAATCCATCTGAGTGATTTCGGGGCATGACTGATCGGGGTGCGGCACTATTTCCAGCTCGACGATTCGAGTCCATTGAATGTCCTGGTCGCTGCGTTCATGGAGCTGAACACATTCCCCCTTCATCAAGGTCGGCCGTTTGATCCGGGTAACGACGAAGTCCCGGAACTCCTGCGACTTACGGTCGTAGGCGCGGACATGCCAGCGCAGGCCATTGTCGATCAGCGCAAACGGTACGATTTCCCGCTCGGTGCAACCACTGGAGATGGAGTGGTACTCGATGCCCAGCGGGCACTCCTGATGGATTGCCCTAGTCACACTCGCCAGCACATCCAGATCCGGGTGCGTGAAACGTAACGGGCTCTCACTCGAAACCGACGCTTTGAGGCGCATTGGCTCACCGTCGCCAAAGCCCTGGGTTAGCCACGAAAGTACCCGCGCCGGGAGAAAGTCGAAGACCGGCTGAAAGTCCGGCCCAAGGACGTAAGACTTGCCCTTGGCGTCGTAGTCGATATTGCCTGGGGCCAACTCCTTATACAGCGCCAGATCCCTTGATGCGGCGGCGGATTGGATGCCAAACCGCACCACCAGGTCCTGGCGGCGTATCTCGCCAATAAAACGGACGCGCAACTCTACGAACGCGAGACGATCACGTTGTGGCTGAGTTAGATCTGAAAGCTGCTGGTTCGACATCTGACGGGCTCGTTCGGGTTAGCGTATGCGCTTCCGGGAATTTGTAGATGCATAATACCTACAAAAATACGAAGACAATATCACTATGATGATCGAATCATGATCACCATGATAACCATGCACCGCTGAGAGCTCCTGATAACTCACCACTCGGCGACCACTAACAGACGGCAATACCAGCTATCCCCTACTGGTATCGAATCCACGCTGACGACCACCGTACGACTTCGTAGCCGCCTTGCAGAGGTAGCTGGCACGATGGAATAGCGCTGGTAACTCGTCAGCATCACCTGGACAGACATTCCGGTCTATTCGGTATTCAGCATTCCCAGGGATATGGACCAACCCTCTCACTTCGTCCACTGACAGCCTCAGAGCACTGGCCCAGGCCTCTTCCAGGCGGCTGATATTATTGGCCCTCTCAGAACGTAGCCGACCCAACGTGTAGAAGGAATCACGGTTAAGCAGGATCAGCAGATGGTAGTGCGGTCGTCGCCCCTCCCCTAACTCCCTAGCCCAGACGTATCGAACCTTGCAGTCATGGGCATACTGGTTCCGATCACGAGCCTTCTCACGGTTGTGCTCAATCTTCGCCTTGAAAGATTCGATGAACCTACTGATGACCTGATTCGTGTAGGTGCACTCAGACAGATCGATACCCTGTGGTAGCCGAAGATCAGCTCTAAAGGCCAACACTCTCGGGTATTGAGCCAGTGCCAAGCCTATGGTGCGCTTGAGAGAGGAAATGTACTGGAGGATGAAGGGGCCGGCCTCGATCATCGTTGGCAGGCCCTCGTAGATGGGTTCGTAGTACAGGTGGAGGTTGGAGTTATCTGGATGTCGACGCATGGGTTACTACTCCTCGGGCTGAGTTTCATAAGCTGCGTCTGGTGAGTACTTTTTAACCGTTACCTCTCCATGATTTTCTTGCCTGATCCCTCTATTGAGTAGATAGGTCGGTGCTTGGCTGTGTATCAGTTGGCTAGGTGGGAACCGTACAGGTGATAGCCCATCAGGTAAATGCATAGCTCCATGTCACAAACCTCCCAACCCTACGGGTAATAAGTACTATTAAAAGCATAATACCCGCACCGAGAATGGCTCTCTCGACCGGCTCGGGAAACCAATCCCGAATGCTCAAGCCACACCGGCATTTTTGGACTTAGCCTCACTCCGGAAACAAATCATCGTTCAGAAGCTCTGCCCCAAGAAAGCTTGCCTCCCAAGAGACCGAGCAATGTGGAGCAGCATCGCTCGACCTAGCGGGAGCCCCCTTGTTTGGTCCATGGGCACCAATGGACCAACCCGACATAAACGCCATGACCAGCCGCAGCCGGTCATGGCGCTATGATTAGTTTCTAGCTGGCCATACTCAGACGGCCAGATCGGGCTGAAGCACTCTCAGCTAGGTCGCGCTCTTCAATCCTTGCCAGGATCCAGTCGTGCACCTCGCTTTCCACCCATCCAACGCATCGATCTCCCAGAGAGACCGGCTTCGGAAAGGTGTCCAGGGTAATGAATTTGTAGATGGTCGACCGTGCCAGACCGGTCGAGTCGATGACTTCTTTTAGACGAATGATCCTCATGAGCAGGCTCCTCTATTAGCTCAGAGGATCTGCAGGAGCAGTTAGGAAAAACTTTCTGCCACCCGACAGAACGAAACGCATAGGAGCTCGGCCCTGCTCCCGCACTAGCACCTTGCCCTTCTCAATATTGCATTTGGCCTCGCTGAAGCAACAGCAAGCGCTCGCCATCGATCTCTGCCTGGACTCCCGCAACCAGCTCATGCGGTTGCATCAGGGCAGAAACTCAAGATTGTCACAACCTTTGCCATCAGTCGCTTATCCAGCGGATGGAGTGTGTGATAGCACGGGTAGATCTTAAAAAGCCACGAACGCCTCGAATACAGGGTGTTTCGCATCACTTAATGTCATCTATAAACAACCTAGAAAACATCTATAAACTGTTATAGATTAACGCTATTAACGATCTATAATCAGACTAGATAGATACTAGGAAAAGGAAATGAGCAGAGGTGAAAGCGCACTCGGTCGGCTTATGAAGATGCCGGCAAGGGAGATAACTTGGCTATGGAATGCACTGTCAAATGACGGGATTGACTTTGACGACTGCCAGCTCAACAGCTTAGTCATGCGCCAGCAGATAGCTGGGCACCTCACCCCAAAGCTCATAGCAGCACTTGAGCATGCCAAGGACACCCAGTTTCTTTCCGAAGACGAATTCCGCGGGGTTGCGAAAGATGGACGGCAGCCGAACTGGCTGGTACGCAAAGCCCTGCAAGTTGTAGGCGAAAGACGACTTCCCCAGCCGCTCACAACATTGCCGATACGGCAGCAAGTAATTGCTATTTTTGATCTGTGGAGCGCCCGCTTAAGCGACAAGAAAATGGCGCTGATCGACCTTGAATATGCGTGGCGAGAGCATCTGCAGCACGACGAACTATTTAGGTGGTTCAAGGAAGAGGACGAGAAATCAAAATGCTTGATGGCATGGGAGTGGATGAAGAAGCACCTGCCTCAACAAACCCGAAATGAGCCCCCTTTCGCACGCCATAGCGAGCTACTGGAATTTTTCGACCGTCATGACGCGACCCAAGGTGAAAAGGAGCTCTACGTTTTCAAAATCAAACGGAGTTGGAGCACCCGAAAGACGCGAGAGAATTCGCCCAACAAGAAGCAGTACAATTTTGTACTCACCAAAGATGTCAACGCCGCCCTCGATAAACTTGCCAAGGAACATAAGCTGTCTAGGACGAAAATCCTCGAACAGCTAATCCTCAACGAGGCAGAGACGGGCTTGCATCTTGGACAGATGCTCCACAAGGCTTAAGTACGGAATCCAGTATTCCAAACGGTATTCCAAACAAAAAAACAAACTTATTTTCTACAATAAAATCATGAAGTTATTGGACCTGTTCAGATTACCCCGGCCCACCATTTAGTCTTCCCAGGAAGACCCAGAAAAGCCGTAAAGCCTAGAGAAATCAAAGCTTTACGGCTTTTTTCTTGCCCGCGTTTTCCCACCTAATCCCAGGGCATCCCACGGTTGATGGGGACATAAAGCGCTCATCAGCTTGCTCACACGATAAAAAAACCATTGGCACGTGGGTACGATCAACCCACCTTCTTGCCGGAGCGGCATGAAATGATGCTGTCCTGGCTGACTATTTGGACTCGATAAAAAACTGAATGCGCGCTCATACACTCAGCCGCACCCCTTGAAACCAGTACAAGCACCATCGCTTCGCATGAGTACGGGCTGAATTGCTAAACTGCGCAGATTTGGCGTCTGCAATGCGCCACGCGTAGTTCAAAAGGAATTCCTGCCGATGTCAGCCTTATCCGCTTTGCTCAACACCTACCGCAGCGCGTCTGTCACCGAACGCGAAAAAGGTACTTACTTCGAAGAGCTGGTTTGCACTTACCTGCGCAACGAAGCCACCTACCGCGACCTGTACGACAAGGTATGGACATATGCGGAGTGGGCGAAGGAGCAAAGCCTCAGCGGCAAAGATGCGGGAATTGATTTAGTGGCTCGCACCCAGGGCACAGGCCAATACCACGCGATCCAGTGCAAGCTGTATTCCGAGGACTACAAAGTCCAGAAGAAGGACATCGACAGCTTCTTCACTGCATCGGGCAAGGCACCATTCTCGTACCGCATCATCGTAGCCACCACCAACAACTGGAGCGAGCACGCCGAGGACGCGTTGCAGGGCCAGCAGCCTCCGGTCAGTAAAATCGACCTGCAAGCCCTGGAAGACAGCCAGATAGACTGGGCCAAATACCAGCCCCATCAAGCCGTCGCGCTCAAGGCCAAGAAGCAGCTGCGCGAGCACCAGCAAACCGCGCTGAATGCCGTGGCCGCTGGCCTAAAGGACGCCGAACGCGGCAAGCTGATCATGGCCTGCGGCACCGGCAAGACCTTCACCAGCCTGAAAATTGCCGAGCAGCAGGCCGGCAAGGGCAAGCGCGTACTGTTTCTGGTACCCAGCCTGTCGCTACTGTCGCAGACTCTCACCGAATGGACGCAGGAAAGCGCAACACCGCTCCACAGCTTTGCCGTCTGCTCCGACAGCGACGTAGGCAAGAAGCGCAAAGCAGAGGATGACACGGTTCAGGTGTTCACCCACGAGCTACGCTATCCGGCCACCACTAAGGCAGATCGCCTCGCAGCGGAAATGCTCAAGCGCCATGATGCCGAACACATGAGCGTGGTGTTTTCCACCTATCACTCCATTGACGTGATCAGCCGCGCCCAGGCTGATCATGATCTGGCCGCTTTCGATTTGGTGATCTGCGACGAAGCGCACCGCACCACGGGTGCCACCTTTGGCGACGATGACGAAAGCAACTTTGTGCGCGTTCATGATGCCGACTACATCCGCGCCACCAAACGGCTGTACATGACCGCCACGCCGCGCATCTACGGTGACAACGCCAAGCTCAAGGCCGAGTCCGGCGAAGTCACCCTGTGCTCGATGGATGACGAAGCGCTCTACGGCAAAGAGCTGTTCGTCATCAACTTCTCCGAGGCCGTTCAGCGCGGCCTGCTCACCGATTACAAGGTGCTGGTACTCACCGTCGAGGAGAGCACCATCAGCCGCCGCCTTCAGGAGATGCTGAAGGACGAGAACAACCAGCTCAAGGTAGACGATGCCGCCAAGATAGTCGGTTGCTGGAAGGCGCTGGCCAAGCAGGGATTGGCCGAAAACTTGGTGGGTGATGATCAGCCCATGAGGCGCGCTGTAGCTTTCTGCCAGGTCATCTCGCCCAACTACAAAGGCACCAAGCACAAGGTCAGCTCAATCAATATCGCCAGCATGTTCCAGTCGGTGGTGGAGGCTTATCAGGAGTCAGAAAACATCGATGAGGCTTCACGCATCATCTGCGAAGCCGCACACGTCGATGGCGGCATGAACGCCAGTGCCAAGGAAGCCAAGCTCAACTGGCTTAAGGAAGAACCGCCAGCCAACACCTGCCGTATCCTCAGCAATGTCCGCTGCCTCTCTGAAGGTGTGGACGTACCGGCGCTGGACGCCGTGCTCTTCCTCACCCCGCGTAATTCCCAGGTGGACGTGGTGCAATCGGTGGGCCGGGTGATGCGCAACGCACCGGGTAAGAAGCGCGGCTACGTGGTGCTGCCCGTGGTCATTCCGGCCGGCATGGAGCCCCACGAAGCGCTCAATGACAACCAGACCTACAAAGTGGTCTGGCAGGTGCTTCAGGCATTGCGCTCGCACGACGACAGCTTCGACGCCATGGTCAATAAGCTCGACCTGATCGGCTCTGACCCGCGCAAGATGGAAGTCATAGCCATCACCGACAAGGCCGAGAAAAAGACCAGGAAAGCTAGCGGCACCAGCAACGGCCAGGTAGGCAAAGGCCAGTACGGCATTGGTGAGAAACGCGCTAAGTACGATGTCGAAGGCCAGATGACCCAGCAGGCCGAGCTAGCCTATGAGGTGGGGGAAATCGAGAAGGCCATCTACGCCAAGATCGTCGACAAGTGCGGCAACCGACACCACTGGGAAGACTGGGCCAACGATATCGCCAAGATCGCCCGCACCCATATCGACCGTATCCAGGGAATTTTGGAGAACCCTGAATATACCCAGGAGAGAGCGACTTTCGAGGCCTTCGCCGCTGAGCTGCGTGATGATCTCAACGACAGCATCAGCGATGCCGAGATCGTCGAAATGCTTGCCCAGCATCTGGTAACCAAGCCTGTGTTCGATGCGCTGTTCGAGGAATACAGCTTTGCCAGCAACAACCCCATGTCCAAAGCCATGCAAGGCGTGCTGGACGCGCTCCATGAGCATCACCTGGCCAAGGAAGCCGACACACTGGAAAACTTCTACGCCAGCGTTCGTCAACGAGCTGCCGGCATCGACAACGCCCAAGGCAAGCAGAAGATCATTGTCGAGCTCTACGACAAGTTCTTCCGCAACGCCTTCCCCAAGATGACCGAGCGCTTGGGCATCGTTTACACCCCGGTCGAGGTGGTGGACTTCATCCTCCACAGCGTCAACCACCTGCTGCAACAGGAGTTCGGCCAAACTCTAGGCAGTAAGGGCGTCCACATCATCGACCCTTTTACCGGCACAGGGACGTTCATCACACGCCTGATCCAGTCGGGGCTGATCAAACCGGAAGAGTTGCCGCACAAATATAAGCATGAGATCCATGCCAACGAACTGGTGCTGCTGGCCTACTACATTGCAGCCATCAATATCGAAGCTGCCTATCACGGCGAAGTGATCGACGAGTACACCCCATTTGAAGGTATCTGCCTGACCGATACTTTTCAGATGTATGAGAAGGACGATTTGGTAGATGCACTACTAGAGGACAACAGCGCCCGGCGTAGACGCCAGAAGGATTTGGATATTCGGGTGATTGTGGGTAATCCCCCCTATTCTATTGGGCAAGGTAGTGCAAATGACAACAACACGAATCTCGCTTACCCATCGCTCGATGCCTGCATCGCTTCTACTTACGCAGCACGCTCCTCAATGACGTCCGTGAAGAATATATATGACAGCTATATCCGTGCGATCCGCTGGGCCAGCGATCGTATTGGCGACGCGGGTGTGATCGGCTTTGTCACCAATGCTGGATACTTGGAATCAACGTCTTCCGACGGCATGCGCAAATGCTTGGCGGAGGAGTTCTCTAGCCTCTATGTGTTCCATCTGCGAGGCAATCAACGCACCAGCGGCGAAATCTCTCGGAAGGAAGGGGGCAAAATTTTCGGCAGTGGCAGCCGTACCCCCATCGCCATCTCGCTTCTGGTCAAGAATCCCGAGGCGCAGACACATGGGCAGATTTATTTCCATGACATTGGCGACTATCTCAGCCGCGAAGAAAAGCTGGAGAAGATCGCCAACTACGTCAGCGTGGCCGGTATCGAACACTGGCAATCAATCACCCCGGATGAGCATGGTGACTGGCTCAAACAGCGCGACGATAGTTTCAGCCAGTTCATCTTGATGGGAGATAAGAAGGGCGATGCGCCCAAGCTATTTGACAGCTTCTCACTGGGTGTTGCGACCGGCCGAGACTCCTGGGCCTACAACACCAGCAAGCACAAGCTGGAAGTCAATATGAGCAGCATGATTGACTTCTACAATACCGAGGTGGAGCGCTTCAATGCGGCGCATCCGGGGATGGATACCAAAGCACGGCAGGCGAAAGTTGATGGTTTCATAGACACTAATCCGACCCGTATCAGCTGGACTCGCGCACTGAAACAGGATCTTGGCAGAGATCGCAGCTATGCCTTCGACGCCGACTGCATGGTGCCCGGTCTATATCGCCCCTTCACCAAGCAATGGCTGTACTTCAATCGTCGTTTCAACGAGATGGTCTACCAGATGCCGCGCATCTTCCCAGACGCCACATCTGAAAACAGAGCCATCATGGTTAAGGGAAATTGGCGGGGCGATGGCCAGATTGCTTATATGGTCGATAGCGTTACCTGCTTGCAGCCTGACGGCGGTGGTCAATGCTTCCCCCTCTACCTCTACGACGAAGCCGCTCAGGCTTGCGATGACGACCTTTTCGCTGAGCCGGTTGAGGGCGGCTTGCGCCGCCGTGAGGCTATCACGGACACAGGCCAGTCTCACTTCCACGCGGCCTACCCAGGTGAGCAGATCAGCAAGGAGGACCTGTTTTACTACGTCTACGGAATCCTCCATTCCTCGGACTACCGTGAGCGCTTTTCCGACAATTTGAGTAAAGAGCTACCGCGCATCCCGGCTGTGAAAAAGGCTGCCGACTTCTGGGCCTTCAGCAAGGCAGGCCGCGCCTTGGCCGATCTCCACCTGAACTACGACACCGTCGAACCCTATCCCCTGACCATCGAGGCCAGGGGCTCGTTGAATGGCGCCGATTACCGGGTGGAAAAGATGAAGTTCGCTAAGAAAGGAGACAAAAGCACAGTCATCTACAACCACCGCATCACCCTCAAGGGGATCCCCGAGGCAGCTTGGGAATACGTGGTCAACGGCAAGCCAGCACTGGATTGGGTGATGGATCGCCAAGCGGTGCGTACCGACAAGGCCAGCGGCATCGTCAACGATGCTAACGATTGGGCAGTGGAAACTATGGGCACCCCCAAGTACCCACTGGAGCTGTTCCAGCGCGTGGTCACAGTGAGCGTGGAAACCCAGAAAATCGTCAAGGCGCTGCCCAAACTCGATATCGGTACAGATAAATAGTTAAGTCCGATAAAACGCTAAACATTCAGTCAACTACTACCTTGGTTGGGCCTCCTTTTCCCAACCAAGGCAGTCCAGCTTCGCTCCTGCAAAGGACGGGACATCGACGCCGGTTCCTCTGCTGGTCCGCGGCATAACATGAACTTCGATTGTTTCGTAATGATGATGTTGAACTATATGCAGCAGCAGGGGCAGGTACAGCGTACGGAAGTTATAGATCTGCGCCGGCTCTCGTCTGATCAGGCGGTAAAGCTACTTAGGTGCATGAAAGATAAAGGCGCTCTGCTACAGCAACGACACTGGGCGGTCTATAAACTCGGCTAAAAATTCTATGAGCCCCTATGAGCTTGTATGGGCCCATACACGCCTGAACTGGAAAGCGCCCTGCTGCCCAAGCAGCAGAGTATGTGGTCGTGTATGAAATGACACACCCGAGTCCTGGCTACACTTCGAGCGCGTCATGCCAGACTGCACACAGAGAAAAACTTGGTTGGCGAAACACAGGACCGAAGTCGAAAGGGAGTGAAACTCTTCCTCTGACAGGGAGATGCTTGAGGTTAAAAACCGAAACGCCACCCCACTCAGACCGCGCCTTCGCTCCCCAAAAGCGGCGTTAAGTCTCTTTCTATTGTGCGAACTTTCCTAGAAACTCCTAGCCGCTTGCGCCTACCCCCTCACCCTGGCTAGCCTCGATCCGTCACTGCACATTCAGTGACCGGGTTTAGCAGCTCGACGTGTAACTAGGCGCATGGCGCCCCCATTACGTGGCGCTTTTTTTGGCTCCGCTTTATGGCGGCCGTGCGCAGGGCACCCTCGGGTGCGCCGGGTTCCTAGTACACCGGTCTGCTAACCTGCGAACGGCCGCCACCCTATCGTTTAGCAGCGACGGTGAAGGCTCCTATCTCTGTACTAGGAGTTACGCCATGAAAAAGCTCGTCCCCGATCCGCCCCACCGCGTTAGAAACCCTGACCACGATCTGGCCAATCAGCAGATCCGGCAAAAACTGTCACTTCAGCCTGCCGATGCTTCTCTGATCCAGTCACTGAAAAAAACCATCAGCACCCCAGTAAGTCGCGACTCCTTGTTCTCGGTACGCGGCGGCATCAGCGCCGAAGAAGCCCTGCTCCACGTCTCTCTGCTGCTGAAAAGCGCCGAAGAAGTCTCCGATGAAATCACCGAACGCGGCAGCGGCATTGAACGCGGCCTGATCTGGTCCCTGGTGCACTCGGTGGAGATGGCCCGGGCCGTGGTGGATGCCTTGCTCGACGGCAGTCGCCACAGGCCAACGCTGAAGTAGAACTCCCCGCGACAACACGGCGCGGCAGCACAGTCTGTCGTGCTGTCGCTTGATGAGTGGGGGCTTCAGCGCTCCGACATAACCACCATCACCTCCGCATCCTTCTGCCCTTCCGCTAGGTAGACATGGCCAATGCTGCTGTTGAAGTAGGCCGTTTCCTGCGGGCCAATGCTCACCGCTTCCCCGGTCTCGAACTGAATCCGCACACGCCCCGACAGCACCAGGGCAAATTCCTGCCCGGGGTGACGGATGTAATCCTCGAACTGCTGCAGCTCGCGAGCAAAGATCCGCGCGTACATGGGGGTCATGCTGCGCCCGGGAAAATCGCCGGCCACCTGGTGGTAGTCGTAGTGGCCGGTGCTGTAGCCGGGGGCGTCGGCGATGGTGGTGCTGACCACGGTCGGTTGCACCTGGGCGCTGCGGGTCTGGATCAGGTTCGGCGCCGGGCTAAACAGTTGGGCAATGTCGACGCCCAGGGCGCGGGCCGCGGCGGCGAGTTTTTCGTAGCTAACCGAGACCTGGGCCAGCTCCATTTTCGACAGGGTCGACAGCGCTACGCCGGAGCGTTCCGAGAGCTGTTTGAGGGTCAGCTCGTCCTATGGACAACCGATCGCGCGCTGGAATCAGTGTTATATCCAGGAGGGAAACCTTTTCCATAGTGCGCCTTCCCTTCTCTATTCCGATTGCAGGTCAGTCCTGCTCCCCCTCCTCTCTCTTGTGCTTACGATAACGGGAGAGCGAAATTCCCGTTTGGCGCTTGAAGTAGCGACACAAGTAAGACGCGTCGACGAAGTTCAGTTCGTCGGCCACACGGCCAATAGCCAAGTCACTGTATGAAAGAAGAGCCTTGATCTCCAAGGTTACCTGCCGATCGATCAGGCCCTTGGGAGTGTCATTGAAAAACGCTTTGGTCAACTGCGACAGGTAGAACGGCGTGATATTCAGTGCGTCGGCGTAGAACTTCACATCTCTGTGGCGCACACAATGTTTGCCTATCAATTCCCAGAAGCGCCAACTGAGCATTTCCTTCCGGCTGAATCCCCTGTTTTCTATCTGGTTGGCTGGAGGTTGCTCGGCTATTTTCAGAAAGAGGTTCTGCAGCTGATTGCGCAACATGATGCGTTGGTAGGTGGGACAGGTCTGCGCAATGTTCCGCATCTGCGTCACCCAGCTCTCTATCAGCGGCATGTCGTCCTTGGATGGAATGCAATGAGGATGGTCATGCAGAAATACGAACAAGGTATTGGGTAGCGGGTAGGCAACCTCCGCGGCAAAACTTTTCGGCATAAGGCAGAAAAACACCTTGAAGCGGCGCGAGCGACGTTTGAGCAAGGCAATAGTGTCCTCAGCCAGCAGCATCACACCACCACGCCTAACCGCATGCTCTTTGAAGTTAAGTGTGAAGTGGGCACTACCGCAGAGGCATACCAGCAGCGTCAAGTAAGCGTGACCGAAGGAGAGCGGTAAACCTTGCCCTTCCGCTAGCGTGGTTTCTCCCATCCGCATCGAGTCGTCAGGAGCGGAAAGTTTCGGAATGTGATGCATAGTGCCCCAGCGCTACAACAAACAAGAGCCAAAATCCTATCACCGCTTGGCGCAGCTGTTTCGAAAAGTACCGAAAAAGTCGAGGTACTGGCGTGTACCGATGATCTGTCTCCCAATACTCTGTCCCGAACGAACCAATCCATTCGGGTACAGGACATGACACTTGAAACAGAACGACTCTTGCTTCGCCCCTGGCAGGCCACAGACGCCGCCGATCTATACGAATATGCCAAAGACGCCCGAGTCGGTCCCATCGCTGGCTGGCCCCCCCATACCAGTGTGGAGAACAGTGCCGACATCATCCGTACGGTCTTCAATCACCCCGAGGTGTACGCGGTCGAACTGAAGGAAAATCGCCGTGCTGTTGGTTGTGTGGGCATTCTCATAGGCAGCAACAGCAATTTTGAAATCAGTGAGCAGGAAGGTGAAATCGCCTACTGGATCGGCGTGCCGTACTGGGGCAAAGGCCTGACTCCGGAAGCAGTACGTGAAGTGATGCGACACGCCTTTGGAAACCTGAATCTCAAAGCACTTTGGTGTGGTTACTTCGCCAACAACATCCAGTCCTATGCTGCTCAATCGAAGTGTGGCTTTCGCTTTCATCACACGGAAGAAAACAAATACAACCAGTTCCTCCAAGACTATCGGACAGAACACATTAGCCGTATCACCTACCAAGAATGGCTGGAACATACGAAAGAGTAAGGGCACAAACCGAAGATCCCGGTGTACGGCGGCAACGACCGACGGACGCAGTCTGCGTGACGACGTATACCGCACGAACGCCGCAGAGGAGTTCAAACCTTACTTGGAGCTGCACGGAAAGCTAACCGGAATCCCCCGCTGCCCCAGAACTGCCGCGAACTGCAACAGCTAGAGTGCGAAGCCTGCCGCAGGACAGCGCCGCGCTGCTGGCGAAGGCGCAGGAGGAACTGAATGCCCGTGAAAGTTAATTGAGCCTTATCCACACCCCAGTTCAGGAGACTTTATGAAAATCTCACTTACCCAAGTAACGCAAAAAAACTATGAAGCGATTTGTGAACTGGAGGTTACTGAAGAGCAGGAAGACTACGTGGCAAGTAATACCTGGTCGCTCGTTGAGGCTGCGTACAACCCAGGTTACTTCACACGCGCCATAATCGCGGATGGAGAGCCTGTAGGCTTCTTTATGTGGGTGCAAGAGTCAAAATGCAAAGTTTCTATCTGGCGCTTTATGGTGGACAAAGAACATCAGCGAAAATCCATCGGTAGAGTAGCGCTGGGCCTCGCCCTACATGAAATAAAACAGATCGCGGATTTGAAAGAAATTGAAATTTGCTACAACCCCAACAACATTGTAGCTAAAGGGTTCTACTCCAGTTTCGGATTTGTCGAGGTTGGTATGGATGCAGACGGCGAAGATATGCTGGCGAGGATCAGGATTTGAACTGCGCCAAATACAATTCGAGCGTTGCACAACAGTTCTAATTACCTTCAACTCCAACCGCTTATGGCTCAGGAGGGCGCAGAGTCTGTTTCTATTGTGCGAAACGTCCTGGTTGAACCTAACCACTTGTATCGGGAGTTGTGGATGACTTGCTCGATGGTGAGGGGCCTCAACGCTCCGACATCACCACCATCACTTCCGCATCCTCATCCCCTTCCGCCAGGTAGATATGGCCAATGCTGCTGTTGAAGTAGGCAGTCTCCTGCGGGCCGATGCTCACGGCCTCCCCGGTCTCGAACTGAATTCGCACACGCCCCGACAGCACCAGGGCAAATTCCTGCCCGGGGTGGCGGATGTAATCCTCGAACTGCTGCAGCTCGCGGGCAAAGATCCGCGCGTACATGGGGGTCATGCTGCGCCCGGGAAAGTCGCCGGCCATGGGGTGATAGTCGTAATTGCCGGTGCTGTAGCCGGGGGCGTCGGCGATGGTGGTGCTGACCACGGTCGGTTGCACCTGGGCGCCGCCGGTCTGGATCAGGTTCGGCGCGGGGGTGAACAGCCGGGCGATGTCGACGCCCAGGGCGCGGGCTGCTGCGGCGAGTTTTTCGTAGCTGACCGAGACCTGGGCCAGCTCCATTTTCGACAGGGTCGACAGCGCCACGCCGGAGCGTTCCGAGAGCTGTTTGAGGGTCAGCTTCTGGTTTTTGCGAATGGTCCGCAGGCGTGCGCCGACCTGGGTCCGGTCGATCAGTGGATGGGCGTGGGAGCTCGAGGCGGGCTGGGCTCGGTCGGAACTCATTGAGGCTCTCTGTCTGGCAAATAAGGGCAACCGCGACGCTGGCCGGGGCACGTGGCGAAATATTAACCCATGACCCCGGGTTGACTGGAAAATTCTCATATCTTACATTTCTCGTATGTGAGAATTTTGACCCCAGTCATTTCCCAGCGATTCAGGAACCCCGGCATGCACGCGAACCAATGCTTCGACTTCGTCATCATCGGCGCCGGTATTGCCGGTGCTTCCCTGGCCTATCGCCTGGCCGGGCAGGCCAGCGTGCTGGTGCTGGAACGTGAATCGCAGCCGGGCTACCACTCCACCGGGCGCTCGGCGGCGATGTTCATGGAAGCCTACGGCACCCCGCAGATCCAGGCCCTGACCCGCGCCAGCCGGGCTTTCTACCAGCGGCCGCCGCAAGGTTTCTGCGAACACCCGTTGATGGAACCCCGTGGCTGCCTGTACGTGGCCAGCGAGGAACAGCTGGACCAATTGCAGCAAACCTACGATGAAACCCGCGCCCGCTCCGCCAATGTGCGCCTGATCACGGCGGAGCAGGCCCGGGCCCTGGTGCCCTGCCTGCGCCCCGAGGCCGTCGCCGGGGCGATGCTGGAAACCGCCGCCCAGGACCTGGACGTGCACGCGCTGCACCAGGGCTTCCTGCGGGCCATGCGCCGCGCCGGTGGGCTGCTGGAGTGCGACATACAGATCGTCGAGGCCAGCCGCGAAGACCGCCACTGGAACCTCACACTCAGTGATGGCCGTGTACTGCAGGCGCGCAATCTGGTGAACGCTGCCGGCGCCTGGGTCGATGACGTGGCCCAGCTGTGCGGCGTGGCCCCCATCGGCCTGCAACCCTGCCGGCGCAGCGCCTTCACCTTCGATGGCCCACCGGATGAAGACTTCAGCCGCTGGCCGGCGGTGATCGGCATCGACGAAAGCTTCTACTTCAAGCCCGACGCCGGCCAGTTGCTCGGCTCCCCGGCCAATGCCGACCCGGTGCCGCCCCAGGACGTGATGCCCGAAGAGCTGGACATCGCCACCGGCATCTACCACATCGAGAACGTCACCTCCCTGAGCATCCGCCGCCCGCGCCACAGCTGGGCCGGCCTGCGCTCCTTCGTCGCCGACGGCGATCTGGTGGTGGGCTGGGATGACCGTTGCGAAGGCTTTTTCTGGCTCGCCGCCCAGGGCGGCTACGGCATCCAGTCGGCGGCCGGCGTCTCGCAACTGGCCTGCGCCCTGCTGCTGGGGCAACCGGTCCCCGAAGAACTGCTGAGCCAGGGCGTCGATGCCCAGGCCCTGGCCCCCGCTCGCTTGCGTTAACCCACCCAACCCACGAGGCCCTTGCCATGTCCAATGACATCCAGCGTTATCCCAGCCACCTGCCCTACCCCTTTTCCCGGGCGATCCGGGTCGGCGGCTTTCTGTTCCTCTCCGGCCAGGTGCCCATGAGCGCCGAAGGCGAAGTGGTGCACGGCGACATCCGCGTGCAGACCGAAGCCGCCCTGGCGCGCATCGGCGAGACCCTGGCCGAATGCGGTGCCAGCTTCGACCAGGTGGTGAAGAGCACTGTCTGGCTCACCGACATGCAGCACTTCGCCGGCTTCAACGAGGTCTACCAGCGCCACTTCAAGAACGGTTTCCCGGTGCGTTCCACCGTCAGCGCCCAACTGGCGCTGGGGGTCGATGTCGAGATCGAAGTCCAGGCCTGGGTCGGCGAAAACTGAGTCACCCGCCCCAGTCCTCAAGTGCGATGCCCAGGACCACCACGGCCATGAATGCCGGGGTGGTCCACCCCACATAACAAGAACAAATCGAGGCTAATCGTCATGAAAGAAAGTCTGAAGATCGCCGGCGCCTTCGTCGGTGTGATTGTCGGCGCGGGGTTCGCCTCCGGTCGTGAACTGCTGTTGATGTTCGTCGACTTCGGCGCCTGGGGCCTGGCGGGTGCGGTGGTCAGCGCGGCGCTGTTCACCTTCCTCGGCATGGCCCTGGCCAGCATGGGCAGCCGCCTGCGAGCGGCGTCGCACAAAGACGTGGTGCAGGCCCTGTGCGGCAAGCACCTGGGGGCCCTGGTGGACCTGATGATCACCTTCTTCATGTTCGCCGTGACCGTGGTGATGCTGGCCGGCGGCGGTGCCCTGCTGGAACAGCAATTTGGCATTCCCGCCATTGCCGGCAGCGTGCTGGTGACCCTGATCGTGGTCGCCATCGTGTGCCTGGACGTGCACAAGGTCATCGGCATGATCGGCGCGGTGACGCCCTTCCTGATCATCACCGCGGTGGGCGTGGCCCTGTATGGCGCCGCGACCCGCGACCTGAGCTTCGGCGAACTCAATCAACTGGCGGCCAAACAAGAAGCCGGCGCCAGCCACTGGCTGCTGGGCGCCTTGCTCTACGTGTCCTACAACATCGTGGCCGGGGTGCCGATCCTGGCGATCATGGGCGGCGCGGCCAAGGGCGAAAAACAGGCGATGTGGGGCGGCATTTTCGGTGGTGCGCTGCTGGGCCTGCTGATGCTGGTGATGAGCCTGGGCCTGCTGTCACGCCTGGACAGCGTGGCGGACCTGCCGATGCCCATGCTGTCGATTGCCAGCGAAGTCTCTCCGGCCCTGGGGCTGCTGATGGCGCTGATCATCTTCTGCATGATCCTCAACACCGCCGTGGGCACCCTGTACTCCTTTTCTGCGCGGCTGTTTCCAGCGGGCACCCGACAGTTCCGCCTCGGCTCCATCGCCGCCGGCGCCCTGGCGTTTGTCGGTAGCCTGGTGGGTTTTATCAGTTTGGTGGGGCAGGTCTATCCGTTCTTCGGCTACCTGGGGTTCCTACTGATTGCCGCGGTGGTGATCGGCTGGCTGCGACCACGGCGGGTGGTGGTGGCGTAGGCGTCGCTCGATGGGGCAGGCACCCGGGAGTCATCCCAGGTGCCTTGAGTCAAGCCCGGTGCCGTAGGAGCGAGCTTGCTCGCGAAAATCCCAAGAGCGCCGCCTTTCCCAGCGAACGCGTGTTATCGCTAACGTCCATCGCGAGCAAGGTAGCGGCCCGCTCAAGCAAACCGACTGCCCTTGAGCGCCTTCAAAAAGGTATAGGACGCATGGTTCAACGTCTCCCGCGGGGCGGTGATCACGCTCACCGAGCGCACGATGCGCTGGTCTTCCAGGCGCAGGAAACTCAGCTGGTCCCCCGCCGCCGAACGGCTCAGCAGTTCCGGTAGCAAGGTCACGCCCATGCCTTGGGCCACCAGGGCCAGCAGTGAGGTGGTGTTTCTCACGCTGAGGGTCGAGTGGTCGCGGATGTGCCGGAACTCGGCGGCGTTGATCTCGGCGCCCAGGCCGCTGTTGATGAAGTTCTGCCCGTCCAGGTCGCTCCAGCGCAGCGGGCGCGCCAGGCGGTTGAGGGGGTTGTCGCTGGCGCAGACCACGCAGAAGGCGTCGGAGAACAGGAAGTCCTGGTCGATGTTGGGGATGCTCGCCGGTACGGTGCCGATGCCGATGTCCACGTCGCCGCTGAGCACCGCTTGCACCACTCGCTCGGAATCCATGTCGCGGATATCCAGGTGGAACTGCGGGTGCTGTTCATGGAATTGCTTGAGCAGCGGCGGCAGCAGGGTGATGGCGAAGGAAGGCACCGCCGCCACCCGCACCAGGCCGGTCTCGGCCTTGGCGTAGGTCTTGATGGTGCTGATGGTGCGGTCGAAATGCGCCAGTTCGCGCTGGGCTTCCAGCAGCACGAAACGCCCCAGCGGGCTGAGCTGGTTCTTGCGCTCGCCTTCGAACAAGGCGCCGCCCAGTTCCTCTTCCAGTTGCTTGAGCGAGAGCGACACCGCTGCCGGTGTGCGGTGCAGGCGCTGGGCAGCCTGGGTCAGGCTCTGGCTGGTGGCCACCGCGACGAAAAACTGCAAATTGGAGATCTTGATGCTCATGGCGGCGCGTCCTGCTGGCAAAGGCATAGCTTAAATTTTACTTAAACAACCTTAAAATTTATTAGATTTACTTAATACAAGGCCGACTCATAATCCTCCCAGAACCGCACAAAGGCAACGCCCCGCCTGGCGTGCCGCCCTGGAGGATTTCATGAGCGACAACCATCACAACTACATCGCCGGCCAATGGCTCAAGGGCGCCAGCGAGATCGAGAACCGCAACCCGTCCGACACCCGCGACCTGATCGGCCTCTACGCCCAGGCCTCCCGGGCGCAGTTGGACAGTGCCATTGCCGCCGCCAGCGAGGCCCAGCGAATCTGGGCCCGCAGCGGCCTCGAGCAACGCTACAAGGTGCTGATGGCCATCGGTCAGGAGCTGATGCAGCGTTCTGCGGAAATCGGCAGGACCCTGTCCCGGGAAGAAGGCAAGCCCATGGCCGAAGGTGCTGGAGAGGTGTACCGCGCCGGGCAGTTCTTCACCTACTACGCTGCGGAAACCCTGCGCCAGTTGGGCCAGACCGCCGACTCGGTGCGCGACGGCATCGAGATCGATATCCGCCGTGAACCCATCGGCGTGGTGGCGATCATTTCGCCATGGAATTTCCCCATGGCCACCGCCTGCTGGAAGATCGCCCCGGCCCTGGCCTTCGGCAACGCCGTGGTGTGGAAACCGGCCAACCTGACCCCGGCCAGCGCAGTGATTCTCAGCGAGATCATCGCCCGCCAGGACTTGCCCGCGGGCCTGTTCAACCTGGTGATGGGCGCCGGTTCCGAGATCGGCCAGGCGCTGATCGAGCACCCGGGCATCAACGCCATTTCCTTCACCGGCTCGGTGGACGTGGGCAAGGGCATCGCCGCCTCGGCCGCCGCCAACCTGACCAAGGTGCAACTGGAAATGGGCTCGAAAAACGCCCTGGCAGTGATGGACGACGCCGACCTCGACCTGGCGGTGAGCTGCGCGGTGAATGGCGCCTTTGGCGGCACCGGGCAGAAGTGCACCGCCTCCTCGCGGTTGATCGTGCATGAAGGCATCCACGATGCCTTCGTGGAAAAACTGCTGGCGGCAACCCAGGCGCTCAAGGTCGGCCACGCCCTGGAAGCCGGCACCCAGATCGGCCCGGTGGCCAGCGCCGCACAGCTGGAGGCCAACCTGGCGAACCTGCAACTGGGTCAGCAGGAAGGCGCCGAACTGCTCACCGGCGGCCAGCGCCTGGAGCTGGAAAGCCCCGGTTACTACCAGGCACCGGCGCTGTTCATTGGCGGCAGCAATGCCATGCGCATCAACCGCGAAGAGCTGTTCGCGCCCATCGCCTGCGTGATCAAGGCCGGCAGCTACGAAGAGGCCCTGAGCCTGGTCAACGACACCCGCTTCGGCCTCACCGCCGGCATCATGACCCGCTCCCTGGCCCGCGCCAGCCACTTTCGCCGCAATGCCCGGGTCGGCTGCGTGATGGTCAACCTGCCCACCGCCGGCACCGACTACCACGTGCCTTTCGGCGGCCGTGGCGACTCCAGCTACGGCCCGCGCGAGCAGGGGCGCTCGGCGGTGGAGTTCTACACCCACGTCAAGACCGGCTACATCGCCGCGGGGGCGCCACTATGAGCCTGCCCCAGACCTTCGCCAGCCGCGGCCCGCGCATCGATGCCATGCAGTACGACAACTGGTCGGAAAAGATCTTCCAGCAGATGCGCGAAGGCGGCGTCGACGCGGTCCACGTGACCATCGCCTACCACGAGACCTTCCGCGAAATGGTGGCCAATATCGAAGCCTGGAACCGCAGGTTCCAGCGCTACTCGCACCTGATCCTGCACGGCAAGTGGGCCAGCGACATCGCCCTGGCACGGCAGACCGGGCGCACGGCGATCTTCTTCGGTTTCCAGAACCCCTCGCCCATCGAGGACGACATCGGCCTGGTGGAAGTGGTGCACAGCCTCGGCGCACGCTTCATGCAGCTGACCTACAACAACCAGTCGCTGCTGGCCACCGGTTGCTATGAACAGGAAGACCCGGGGCTGACCCGCATGGGCAAGCAGGTGGTACGGGAGATGAACCGGGTCGGCCTGGTGGTGGACATGTCCCACTCCGCCGAACGCTCGACCCTGCAAGCCATCGAGCACTCCGAGCGCCCGATCGCCATCACCCACGCCAACCCGGCGTTCTGGCACGCGGCGCTGCGCAACAAGTCCGACACCGTGCTCAAGGCCCTGGGCCAGAGCGGTGGCATGTTCGGTTTCTCGCTGTACCCGCACCACCTCAAGGACAAGAGCGCCTGCAGCGTGCAGAGCTTCTGCGAAATGATCGCGCGCACCGCCGAGCTGATGGGCGTCGAGCACCTGGGCCTGGGTTCCGACCTGTGCCAGGACCAGCCCAACAGCGTGGTGGACTGGATGCGCGTCGGCCGCTGGACCCTGGATGTCGACTACGGCGAAGGCTCCAAGGCGCAACCGGGCTTCCCCGACCAGCCGGCCTGGTTCCGCGACAACCGCGACTTCCACAACATCGAGGCGGGCCTGCACGGCGTGGGTTTCAGCGCCCAGGAGGTCGCCGCGATCATGGGCGGCAACTGGCTGCGCTTCTTCGAGAACAATTTTGTTCCGGCCAAGGCCCAGGCAGGTGCCGCCGTCCACCCTCACGAGATCGCGGTCTGAGGCCCCCGACTGTTTCCCGATTGTCCTGACGTCCGGCCTGAACAGGGTCATCGCCAAGCACTAACAACAACAAATGCGCCCATAACAATTATTAGCGATCGACAACGCAACACGGAGGCACCATGGAAATTCCAGGCGAAATCAAAGCGGGGATCGACACCCGCTCGCTGCACAGCCGCGCCGCTGGAACCCTCGACTGGTCGATTTTCTGGATCAGCGGAGGTTTCTTCCTGCTGTTCCTGGTCATTGCCCTGATAGACCTGAACACCCTTTCCAGCCTGATCGGCCACGCCTTCACCTGGAGCACCCACTACTTCGGCCTGTACTGGCAGGTGCTGATGCTGGCGACCTTCGGCGCCAGCCTGTACATCGGCTTCACCCGCCTGGGCCGGGTGCGCCTGGGCGGCGTCGGGCACAAGCCCAGCATCAGCACCTTCAACTGGGTATCGATGATCATGTGCGCCCTGCTGGCCGGCGGCGGCGCCTTCTGGGCCGCTGCCGAACCCATGATGCATTTCATCGCCCCACCGCCGTACTTCGGCGCCGTGGCCAAGAGCGACGCCGCCGGCGTGGCCGCGCTCTCCCAGTCGTTCCTGCACTGGGGTTTCATGGCCTGGGCGGTGCTCGGCAGCCTGCTGACCGTGGTCTACATGTACCTGCACCACGAAAAGAACCTGCCGCTGATGCCGCGCACCCTGCTCTATCCGCTGCTGGGCGAGCGAGCCCTGAAGGGCCCGATCGCCGTGTTCGCCGATGCCTCGGCGATCATCGCGGTGGTGGCCGGCACCATCGGCCCGGTGGGCTTTCTCGGCCTGCAGATCGCCTTCGTCCTGCACTCGGTGTGGGGCGTGCCGAACACCATCATGGTCCAGGCCATGGTGATTCTCTCGGTGACGGTGATCTACACCCTGTCCTGTGTGGTGGGCCTGGGCGGCCTGCGCCTGGTGAGCAAGGTCCACGTGTGGCTGATGCTGGGCCTGGCGGCGTTCCTGTTCATCTTCGGCCCCACCCTGTTCCTCAGCGAAACCCTGGCCCAGAGCCTGGCGGTGCACGTCACCAGCTTCTTCCAGACCGCCCTGTACCGCGATGACAACGCCTGGCTCAACAGCTGGACCCTGTTCTACTGGGGCTGGTTCATCGGCTACGCGCCGATGATGGGTATCTACGTGGCCAAGGTCTCCCGCGGGCGCAGCATCCGTGAGGTGATCACCCTGATGTCGGTGGCCGCCCCGCTGATCACCATGCTCTGGTTCACCCTGGTGGGCGGCACCGGGATCGGTATCGAACTGCAATCGCCGGGCCGCGTGATCAGCCACGGCGTGCAACCTGAGGCGCTGCTGCTCGGGGTGGCCCAGTCGATGCCGCTGCCCAACCTGATTTCGGCGCTGTTCCTGTTCCTCAGTTTCTTCTCGGTGGTCACCAGCGCCGGCTCCATGTCCTATACCGTGGCCATGGCCATCAGCAGCAACCACGCCGAATCCCCGGCCTGGCTGCGGGTGTTCTGGGGTGCCGGCATGGGCCTGGTGGGGGCTACCCTGATCACCCTCGGTGAGGGCGGCATCAGTGCCTTGCAGTCGTTCATCGTGATCACTGCGGTGCCGGTGTCGCTGCTGATCCTCCCGGCGGTCTGGGACGCGATCCGCATTGCCCGGCAAATGGCCCGTGAACAGGGGGTGCTCTGAATGAACCTGCGACCACCCGCCAGCGTCATGAAGGCGGCGCGCCTGGGGGCCTTCCACCAATCCCGGCTGTCGTTCATGCGCCAGTTGCTGCGCCGCCTCAAGGCTGAAAACTGGCAGTTCCAGCGCCCGCTATGGACCCTCGACAGCCAGGGCGTGGGCCGTGCGGTGTACACCGCCACCGGCCCGCAGCGCAGCTACAGCCTGGTGGCCTTCGCCCATGACCTGGACCCGGCACTGCGCTCGGACCGGGTCATCGCCACCGCCTGGGATGCCACCTTCGCCCTGTTCGACGGCATCCCCGATGCCGCCGACCTGGACCGCCTGGAGGCCAATGTGCCGAAGCAGGAAGCCGGGCGTATTTCCTCCCGCGAGCTGTGCATGGCCCGGGCCAACCGTTCGGTGCGGCTGTTCGACCATGTGATCGAGGCCCTGGCTGCCGGCCGCCAGCCGCAACGCGAATTCATCGATGAAGTCGGCTACCTGATGCGCACCACCGCGGTCTACGGCAGCGGCAAGTTCGGCGCGGCCGACCGTGAAAGCATCGCCCAGCGGCCGGAGCTGGCGGCACCCTTCCAGGCGGAAATGCTCACCGTATTCCTGATCCGCGCCTTCACCCTGGACCTGGTGGAACACCTGGCCCAGGCCCGGGCGCCCCGGCAGGCGGTGACCCTGGAGCCGCAACTGCGCCGGCGTCTGGGCATCGGCAACTCCACGGGGCTGGGCATGGCGCCGTTCCTGCTGAACCATCCGGTGCTCTTGAACAACTGGGTACAGGCCCGTGAAACCGCCCTGCAACGGGTACGCGCCGTGCGCCAGCCATCGGCTGCGGAGCGCCAGCGGTTCGTCGAATTCCTCACCCGGGCCCAGGCCGGCATCGGCCACTGGCACTCCGAGCACGAACTGCAACACGGCCGCATCCTGCAACTGCAAGGTGACCTGCAGCGCCTGGAGCACCATCTCGCCAGCGGCATCCTGGAGCAGGATTCCCCCTGGGACGAACTCTATCGCTGGGCCGAAGGCGCGCTGTCGCTGGAAGCCCAGGAATGCCTGGTGTCGCTGCTGCTGGAGCCCTACGGCCACCTGGTGGATGAGCTGGGCGCCGGTATGCAGGCCGATGAGCAGGCCAGCTTCAGCGTCGACGGCAGCATGAGCATCGGCCGCCTGCGGCAGATACTCGACGAGCATTATTCCTGGGTCGCGGCCATCGACTTTTCCAGCCAAGCCAGCCGCGCGCTGTTCTGGTACGTCTCCGAGGAAAAACTCGAACCGCGGATCGGCCAGCGCTTTGCCGAGCCCGGGCAAGACCTGGAGCAGCCCCTGGCAGTGGCCCGGGACATCGCCCAGTTGCAAGCCGCCCTGCCCGGCTGGAGCGACGCGCAAAGCGTCGCCAGCTTCCTGCTGCGGCACCCGGAACATCGCCACAGCCTGCGCCGGGTGCAACTGGCGCCAGCGTTCCCCTACGCCGACATCCAGGACAACCTGATCGACCAGGCGCTGCTGCCCATCGACCTGCTGCGCTGCAAGCTGTCGTTCTTCGGCGCCACCCACTTCGACCCGCGCTCGGATCGTTGGGTACGCATCACCCTCTACCAGAACGCGCCCTTCCCCCATGAGCTGGGGCAGATGGCCGCGGACGACTGGTCCTACCCCAACCTCGACAGCCAGGAGCAGCGCCGTGCATGCCTCGTTGAATGAAATCGAAAGCCTGTGCAAGAAAGCCGCCCGCGGTGCCGGGCTGTCCTGGGGCATGGCGGAGGAAGCCGGCAAGGCCGCGCGCTGGCTCTCGGCCCACGGCCTCGACGGGCCCGGCGTGCTGGCCACGCAGCTGCGACAGAATGACGGCTGTGCCTACCAGCAACTGGCCCCAGATGTCAGCGCCGAGCCCTGGCAGGTGCCCGGGCATGCCCTGTGCCCGCTGATTGCCGGGGCGACCCTGAGCGACCACGCCTACCTGCTGCGCAGCAACGGCCGCATCGAGCTCCGGCAGGTGGCGCACCCGCAACTGCTGCTGCCCTTTGCCAGCGTCACCGCGCGCCAGCTCAGCCTGTGGCTGGAGCTGTCCTGGAACGGCTGCTGCCTGAAGTTTTCCCCCTCGGGCGAAGCCTGGCTGGTACGTGCGCAGAACCTCGGCGCCGCCACAGCCGCCCAGGTGCGCTGCGCTTGCACAGATCCTGCCGGCACCCTCGGCAAGCCTCTGGCGGGCAGCATTCCGGACCTGGGCGACAGCCCCCAGCACGACCTCGATCACCTGGCCGCCCGCACCTACGTGCCGGCCTCCGAAGCCTCGCGCCTGCTGGGCGCCGGGGCCGGCCTGAGCGACAACAACTGACCTTTCCACCCTTGAACCAATGGACGAACCAATGGACCTCGACATGACCTCATCCCTCCAGCGAATCGGCACCACCGCGCGCTTCAGCCAGGCCGTGATCCACAACCGGACCGTCTACCTGGCAGGCCAGGTTTCGCAATTGACCGAAGGGGACATCCGCGCCCAGACGCAGGATGTGCTGCAACAGATCGACGCCCTGCTGGCCAGGGCCGGCACCGACAAGGGCCACCTGCTCAGCGCGCAGATCTGGCTCAAGGACATGGCTGACTACCCGGCCATGAACCTGCTCTGGGATGCCTGGCTCGAAGGTGTCCAGGCACCGGTGCGGGCTTGCGTGCAGGCGCCCATGGCCAAGCCGCACTACCGCATCGAAGTGTTGGTGATTGCTGCGCAACCGGCCTGAATCAGCCCAGCCCTGGCCCGGTCTCAGTGGCCACCAGGGCCCGCTCCATGATCAGCGTCAGCTCCTCGCCCTCGTAATGCTCGCGTACCCGGACAAAGCCCAGGCGGGCATAAAAGCCTTCAGCGGTGACCGACGAGGGCACCACCAGCGAGGTCTGGCCCGAATCCAGCGCCGCCTGCTCGACCGCGGCCATCAGTTGCCGCCCCAGGCCCTGGCCGTGGTAGGCCGGGTCGACAAACACCGAACGCACCGCACGCCCGTCGAGGCTGGCGGTGCCCCGCAATTCCCCGTGCACCAGGGCGACAAACATCTGCCGGCGCTGCATCAGTTGGCGCACTGCATCGGGGGTGAAGCTGGCCTGGACCCGCTCGATCACACTGGCGGGGTAGTCCTGGGCATTGCTGGCGAGCAAGGCCGCCAGGATCACCTGGCTGACCTGTGGAGCATCGGCCGGTACGGCCGGACGAACCTGATATTGCATGACCACTCCCTGGTTATCCCGCGGATGACAGTGGCCAAAATACGGCCCGCCCCAGGCCCTGCCAAGCACTTATTGCAACTGGAACACCAGGCAGGGGTTGTCGTTGAGCCGCCCCTCGAACACCGGCAACTGATTCTCCAGGGAGGTGTTATCCAGCAGCCCCCGGTCCTTGCGCGCGATGATCACCCAGGAGTCATGGGGCAGCGAGTCCAAGTGCCCGGGGTCGTCGCCGCTGACGAACAGCGGCTGTTCGTCGTGGTCCAGGTTCATCATGTAGCGCACCGCCCAGGTGTCCTGGCCCAGGTTGAAGAACACCAGCGGCCCGGGGCTGGCCTGGCGCAACTGCTCCACCTGGGAAACGAAGGCCTTAGTGTCGAACTGCAGATCCTTGGCCGGGTCCACCACCGCCACCAGCAGCGTCCATTGCGCCGCCAGGGCCAAGCCGCTGAGCAGCACCAGGCGCCGCCCGAAACTGCCCAGGGTCCTGCGCCAGCCATACAGCGCCAGCAGCTGCAACACGACGAAGATCGCGATCAGCAGCGGCATGGACACCGGCGGCCAGTAACCGTGCTTGTGCCAGCTGTGGCGCAAGACGAACAGCACCAGGATGCACAGCCCCGGCAGCAGCCCCACCAGCCACAGGTAGCCGCTGCGCACCTTGCCCAGCCAGCCCCGGGCCGTGAGCAGGCCGTAGGCCGCCACCGCAGCGAACATCGGCACCATGGGCAGGATGTAATAGGCGCGTTTGAAGTGCGGCACCGACAGGCCCAGCAGGATCATCAGGCCACAGGCCCCCAGCCGAAGTACCAGGCGCAGCTGCGGGTTCACATGGCGCTGCGACCATTGCCGGCGCAATACCCAGAGCGTCGCCAGGGCCAGGGGCACCACCGGGAAGTAGCGGTACAGCGCCAGCTGGAAGTAGAAGTAGAACGGCTCGCCGCTTTCATCCAGGCGCCCGACCACCTGCATGTTGTAGACCTGACGGACGAAATCTTCGCCACCAGCGAGATAGGCCAGTTGCATCAGCAGCCACCAGCAGCCGGCCAGCAACAGGAGGCCACTGACGCCATAGGCGAGCACCCGTTTGATCAGCGTCAGGCGCGCCTCGCGGGTGCGGCTGTCCCCCAGCAGCCAGTAGGTGCAGGCCACCCCGCAGACTTCCACCAGCCCCAGGGGCCCGCGAATGGCAAAGGCCAGCACCAGCAGCGGCAGCACCGCCCACAACCGCAGCCGGGAGCCCAGTTGCTCGCCGCTGTGCAGCAGGTAGAAGGTGCCCAGGCACAGCAGGGAAACCATCTGGTCCAGGCACACCGAGCGGGACTTGTCCAACAGCTGGCTGGTCAGCGCCGTGAGCAGCACCGCGAGCAGTGCCCAGGTGCGCCCCGAAGGCGCCAGCAAGCGATACAGCAGCGCCAGCACCCCGGCCGAGGCCAGCGCGGTGGGCAGGATATTGGCCAGGTGGTTGGGGGCGCCGAAAGCCTGGGCGAACAGGTAGCTGAAGAAGGTCGCGGTGCCCGGGTAGTCCGGGTATGGCTGGCCGTAGGTAGTGGGGAACAGGCTGGCGCCGTGGCGGAACATTTCCTGCAGGAACAGCGCCCAACGGCCGTCGAAACCCTGGGGCTGCTGGTCCCAGATGCCAAAGGTGAACAGCAGCAGGGCCACCAGGTAAATACCCCAGGCCTCACTACTCAAACGCGTTTCTCGAACCATCTTCGCCCCACCAGAAAGCGCCACACCCAAAGCGAGGCATAAGGCTGAACATGTTGCTCGCGCAGCCCCTGAACGGTGCCTGAACAAGGATAAAAAACCCGCTCCGCACAGCCGACTGTCACCGACTGTAGCCGCTGCCGAGCCCGCGAGGCTGCGAAAAGGCCCGCAGGGCCTTGCCTGGCGATCTCCTGGCAAACCTCTGGCGGCCTCAGGGTCCCTGCGCTTCCTGCGACAGTGCCCCAGAGCGTTCGCAGCCTGCGGCAGCGGCTACAGGGAACGGCGACCCAGGGTGAAAAACCGGCGCCAGTCGAACTGCCCCACCGCCAGCGCCAGCAGGATCAGGCCCATGGAAATGCCCTCCTCGGCCCCGAGCCGCTGCCCCAGGATCAACACCGAACCGGCCATGCCGAACACCGGGATCAGCAGCGACAAGGGCGCCACCCGGGAGACCGGATACTCGCGCAGCAACAGGTTCCAGCCCCAGTAACAAAAGTGCGTTGCAGCATAGACCTGAAACATCAGCGACAAGGCCGCGCCGGCGGACACTTGCCCGGCCAGTTGCAGAAACGGCGCCGCACCATGGCTTATCCAGGTCAATGCCAGCAGCGGCAATGGCGCAAACAGGCTCGCCCAGACCACGAAAGCGAACACCTCGCGCACCCCGCAGCGCTTGATGATGACGTTGCCCACGCTCCAGCTGAATGCACTCACCAGCAGCAGGGCATAACCCAGGCTGGTGGCATGCCCGGGGCTGTCGCCAATGATCCGCAGCAGCCCCCACAGGGCAATGGCCGTGGCCAGCACCTGTTGCAGGCGCAGGCGCTCGCCGAACAGCAGCACGCCCCAGCCCAGGGAGAAAAAGGCACTGAACTGGATCAACAGTGCAGCCGTGCCCGGCGCCACGCCGTGATCGATCCCCAGGTTGATCAGCGCCCACATGGCGACGCCGAAAATCAGCCCGTAGGCCGCCAGCCAGGCGAATGCCACCGGCGGACGCGGCACCAGGAACACCCAGGGCAGCGCCGCCAGGGTGAAACGCAGGGCGGTAAGCAGCAACGGATCGATACTGGCCAGGCCCAGTTTGGTGATGGGAAAGTTCAGGCCCCACAAGGCCGTCACCAGCAGGGCCAGGAACAGGTGTTTTTTCTGCATGTCGCGCGGTCCAGGACAGGCGGCCGCGGGTCATTCCCCGGCCGGGGCCGAACTATCGCCCCCGCGCGCCATGGCCCGCTTGCAGTATCAGGTCAATTATCAGTAGATTCGGGCCATGCAACCCATCGATATCGATCCTTACGAAAATACCCCGCGGGATGTGGTGGTCACCGCCATCGACTACCCCGACGGCCTGTACTTCGCCGAGCACCAGCACCGGCGCGGGCAGTTCGCCTATGCGGCCACGGGGGTGATCAGCGTCTTCAGCGACCAGGGCAACTGGGTGGTGCCGCCGCAGCGGGCCATCTGGGTGCCGGCCGGCGTGCCCCACGCCATGCACATGAGCGGGCCAGTGACCATGCTCAACACCTATGTACGGCCCCGGGCAGCCAAGCGCCTTGGCCTGCCGGAACAATGCCAGGTGCGGGAGGTGTCCGAGCTGCTGCGCCAGTTGCTGCTGCGGGCCACGGCCATTCCCCCGCGCTACGCCGTGGGCAGCGTGCAGGGCCAGGTGATGAACCTGCTGCTGCATGAAGTCGCGGCCATGCCGGCCCTTGCCCTCAATGCTCCGCTTCCCCGCGAGCCACGGCTGGCCAGGGCCTGCCGCGAGGCGCTGGAGCAACCTTCGCTGGAGTTGGGGATCGATGAAATGGCCGAGCGCGCCGGCATGAGCCGCCGCACCTTCACCCGGCTGTTCCGCCAGCACACCGGCATCAGCTTCGTCGAGTGGCGCCAGCAGGCCTGCCTGCTGGCTGCCGTGGTGCGCCTGGGCCAGGGCGAAGCCGTGACCCGGGTCGCCAGCGACCTGGGCTACAGCAGCCCGAGTGCGTTCAGCGGTGTGTTTCGCAAGGTATTGGGCGAGACGCCCAGCCGCTACTTTGCCCGAGCCCGGGCCTGAAGGACCCGAGCCGGAGCGAGGCCGTGCTAGAGGAACACGGCGGACAACATCCCCAGCGCGCCGAGGCAGAAGCCGATCAAGGCTCCGCGCCCGGGCGCCTGCTGGAACAGGGCCCAGATCACCAGCGGCTCCAGGAGCAGCAGCGACGTCACCGAGACCACGGTGATGATCCATATGTCGCCCACCGCCACGTAACCCAGCCAGTAGGCCGCCAGCAGGCAGATACCGCCCAGGCACATGATCAGCACTGGCAACGCCAGTTCGGCACCGGAGGTGTTGCCGGAATGGGCCAGCCGCGCCACCACCACTTCACTGTAGATGGCGCAGAACTCGCCCAGCACCATCAGCCCTACAGCAGAAACTCCGAGTAATTCTTTGGACATGTAACAAACCCCTTCGTATTGAGAGCCCGATTTTTCAGCTCCCAGGCATTGATCGCTCCGCTGACGGAGCCTCCATCACGATGCGCAGGGGTACGAGGCAACTCGGTCATAGTCAGGAACTTGAACATGTCCATCTCCTTCTGGGTGGGTGGTGCAAACCGGGCTCGTGCACGACCGACGGGCCGCTGCCTGTATAAGGGATTTTCTGCCCCGGCGTCATCCACCAGAGCGCGTCGACCGCGAAAAAACCACGCAAACTCCACAAACAGACAGGCTCGCTGCCGATAGCCTTGCTCCGGTCATTCTCAGCCTGAAGCCACTGCCACCATGCCCCAGCCGTCCACATCCCTTCGCACCGTTGAGCCCTCTGATTGGGTTGCCACCTATTTCATCAGCGTCGCGACGCTAGCCCTGGTCCTGACATTGCTGGTCAACCTGGTCGTGCAGTTCAGCAGCCGGGACCCGTGGAGCAATCTGCTCGATGTCCTGTCTTTCAGCGTGGTGGCACTGCTGGTGAGCGTGGTGGTGATAGGCGCCGTCGCCGCCCTGCCCTGCATCCTGTTCTTCTGGCTGGCCCAGCGTTTCACCTGGCGCCATCTATGGATCTACCTGTTGGGCGGAGCCCTGGCGGCGCTGCCCGCCATTCCCATGGTGGTGAGCCTGTCTCCCGGCTTTTTCAACCTCCCGCACGGCGTCAACATCCTTGAGCGCTATGCGCCGTTGGCACACTTGTTCGGCGCTTGCGGGGCCTTTCTGGGAGCGATGTCCTGGTGGCTCAGCGGGCGTCATCTGTGCTGACTACTTCCTGCAGGAGCCGGCATGCCGGCAAAGAAAGCTCACACGGCCTCGGCCTTGTCACTCACCTCAAGAAGCGATATTTCCCATGCCCGCAAAAACGCCAACCCTTCGTACCGTGCAGCCTGAAGACTGGTTCGCCGCCTACTTCATCGGCGTCACGGCCCTGGCCACGCTCGTGGCCGTGCTGATGATGCTGGGGATGCTGGCCGGTGCCGGCTCGTTGAACACGGACATCATTCTCCAGACGCTGTTCGTGGGCCTGCTGACCCTGGTGTTGAGCGGTGTGCTGATCGGCATTTTCACGGTCCTGCCCTGTGTGCTGTTCTTCTGGCTGGCCCAGCGCTTTGCCTGGCGCAATGTGCTGATCTATCTGTTCTGCGGTGCACTGGCGGCGATGCCGACCATTCCGCTGGTGATGAGCCTGGCCCCGTCGAGCTTCTACACCGACTCGCCGGATGAAGAACCCGAGCCCGAAGGGCTGGCGCGCTACCTGCCGGTGGCGCCGCTGTTCGGCTGTTCTGGGGCCTTCCTCGGCGGCATCTTCTGGTGGCGCAGCGGGCGCCACCTGCGCCGATCAGCCCTCCCCGACACTCCACTTCCATAGGAGCCGGCTCGCCGGCGAAGAGGCCCTGCGGCCCTGCGCCAGAGGTGGTACCGCCTTCGCTGGCAAGCCAGCACCCAATCAGCGCCCACCCAGCCTGCGCCTACAAGGAGGCGATGGGCTGGGCGTCGCGGGCCACTACCACTTTGCCCGGCAGGCCGCCCTGCTCCACGCGTTCATGGGCCCGGCGCAGGCTGTCGGCGTTGAACGGGCTGAAGACTTCATTCAGGGTGCAGCGGATCAATCCCTGGTCCAGCAACTGCGCCAGCCGGTTGAGGATGTGGTGCTGCTCGATCATGTCCGGGGTCTTAAACAGGGCGCGGGTGAACACCATCTCCCAGTGCAGGGACACGCTCTTGGCCTTGAGCGGCACCGCATCGAAGAAGTCGTGATCGTCGATCAGCGCGATATGGCCATGGGGCACGATGATCCGGGCCAGCTCGGCATAGTGCCGCTGGGTATGGGTCAGGGCGGCAATATGGGTCACGGGTGGCAGGTCCAGGGCCGCCAGTTGCTCCACCAGCGAACGGGAATGGTCCAGCACCTGATGGGCCCCCAGGTCCAGACACCACTGGCGGCTGTCCGGCCGCGAAGCCGTGGCGATGACGGTCATTGCGGTCAGCCGGCGCGCCAGTTGGATCAGCACCGAGCCAACGCCACCGGCACCGCCGATAATCAGCAGCGTGCCCTGTTCAGCGAGGTCACCGGGCACCCGGCCCAGGCGCTCGAAGAGCAATTGCCAGGCGGTCAGCGAGGTCAGCGGCATGGCGGCCGCCTGGGCGAAGGACAGGCTGGCCGGCTTGTGCCCCACCAGGTGCTCGTCCACCCGGTGCAGCTCGGCATTGGCGCCATCGCGGGTGAAGGTGCCGGCATAGAACACCGCGTCCCCAGGGGCGAACAGGGTCACCGCGCTACCCACCGCGCGGACCACGCCACTGGCGTCCCAGCCCAGGGTGCGCACCTCGTCGGGCACCGCCACCTGGCCGGCGCGGACCTTGGTATCCAAAGGGTTGACCGACACTGCCTCGACCGCCACCAGCAGGTCGTGGGGTTCCAGTGGCGGCGGGTCCAGTTGCACCTCGCAGAACGCGTGGGGGTCAGACAGGTGCGAGCCTTTGAGGTAGGCGATGGCCTTCATTGCAGAGCTTCCTTGGCGATTGAAAGCGCACACTTAAATCCCTCATGCCCTGCCCGCACAAGTAGGGTACTTTTGCGTACCAGCTACGCAAAAGGGTCGTCAGGCAATGAAAAACAAACACTATCAGGACATTCCAGGCTGCCCGGTGGAGGTCACCCTGGACCTGATCGACGGCCGCTGGAAAGGCGTGGTCCTGCACCAGTTGCTGGCCAACGAGTTCCTGCGTTTCAACGAACTGCAACGGCGCCTGCCGGGGATCTCCCAACGTCTTTTGACCAAGCAGTTGCGGGACCTGGAAGCCGCCGGCCTGGTGGCGCGTACGGTGTATGCCGAGGTGCCGCCGCGGGTGGAATACCGCCTGACCGACGAGGGGCAATCGCTGCAGCCGGTGATCGAGGCGCTGTCGGCCTGGGGCCGCGGGCGCATCAGCCGGCAACAGCAGGAAAGCGCCCTCACCTGATCCCTCACCAGAGCCCCCCATGCCCACCTACCCGGATGCTCCAGCAAGGTTCAAGGTCTACCAGGGCTCGACCCTGCTCGGTTGGTCGGCCCTGGAGTCGGCCGACCCGCCCATGGGTGTGGCCTTCGGCCAATTCATCGCCGCCCCGGCCTATGCCGGCCTCCAGCAGCAGGTTCGTGCACTGGCAGGAGCGAGCCAGAGCGGGCTGCACCTGGTAGTACACCACCTCGACCAACCCGTGCCTGCCCTGGGCGTGAGCATTCAGGACTACTCCGCCGAATGTGGCGCCGATGCCATCGAGATCACCGTGCTGGGCATCGCCTACCCCCTCTACGAACAGCTGTTCCCGCAAGCCGTGGCCGCCTACCAGCAGGCCATGGGCTAACCCGCGCACAGCCGCACGCTTTCCCCCTACTTGTTCACAATTCGTTAAGACTTGCCTACGTATACTTTCGGGCTTGCCCGCGGCCTTCCGGCTGCGCCCCTCGACCTGCCGGCGCACAACTCATGTCACGACCCGCTCCGCTGCTGTTTCTGCTGGCCTGCCTGCTGTTCTTCTTTGCCCTGGGCAACCACCAGTTGCAAGGTTCCACCGAAGCCCGGGTGGCCGGGATCGCCATGGAAATGCACCTGGACGATGACTGGGTCACACCGCGCCTGTTCGGCACGCCATTCCTGGAAAAACCGCCGCTGAGCCTGTGGCTCGATGCCGGGGCCATCCGTACCTTCGGCGGCACGCCCCTGGCGGTGCGCCTGGCCTCGGCCTTCGCCGGGCTGTTCAGCGTGATGCTGCTGTACGCCATGCTGCGCCGCTTTGGCCGACCGGCAGCCCTGGCGGCCATGGCCGGGCTGATGCTGGCGACCATGGCCAGTTACTGGAGCAACGTGCGCGGCGTGGGCGAGGATGCCCTGCTCAGCCTCGGGGTAACCCTAGCCCTGCTGGCGTTTTTCCAGGCCCATCGACGCCAGGCCGCGCAGCAGCCGGCGCTGCTCTCCTGGCTGGCATTCGCCGGCGGGATCGCCATCGCCACCCTGAGCAAGGGCGTGCTCGGCCTGGCCATGCCCGGGGTGGTGATCTTCGCCTACCTGCTGGCCGACAGCCTGATCGACAAGCGCTTCACCTTCAGCCACTGGCTGCGCCCGGGCCTGCTGACCCTGCTGGGGCTGGTGCCGCTGATGGTCTGGCTGTACATGCTCTACCAGCGCGGCGGCCTGCAGGCCCTGGGGGAAGTGCTGTGGACCAACAGCGTCGGGCGCTTCGACGGCTCCTTCGAGGAGGCCGGGCACTACGAGCCCTTCTACTACTACCTGGCCAAGCTGCCCCAGGCCTTCCTGCCGTGGAACATCCTGGTTTACCTGGGCCTGTGGCATTTCCGTAAAACCCTGGTGCAGAACCGCTACCTGCTGTTTTTCAGCCTCTGGCTGCTGGCGCAGTTCGCCTTGCTGTGCCTGGCTTCGAGCAAGCGCACGGTGTACCTGATGTCCCTGACCCCGGCCGCGGCGGTGCTGGCAGCGGAATATGGCGCAGTGCTCTACCAGCGCCTGGCCCGGCGGGCCCCGGGCACGGGTTTCTGGAGTGCCGTGGGGCGCCAGCGCAGGGGGTGGCTGATAGCGCTCATGGCCCTGGTGATCGGCGGCTATCTGGTCAACGCCCAATGGGCCGCGCCCAGGGCCGACCGCGAACTGTCGTTCGTTCCAGTGACCGACCGGATCATGGCGTTGCAGGGTAGCGGGCACCAGCTGGCGCTGTACCAGGCCAACGAACGCATCGCCGGCGCCAGCGTGTTCTACACCCAGAGCCTGCTCAAGGACCTGCAGAACGAGGCGCAACTGCTGGCCTTCTTGCGCGAGTCGCCGCAGCACATGGCGGTACTGGGTGGCGCCGAGGCGCCCAAGCCGCCGCTGCAGATCCAGCAGACCCTCATGGTGGGCCGCCAGGCCTACTACTTCGTCAACCTGGCGCCGGCCGGCTGAACGCAAAAAAAACGGCACCTGAATCAGGTGCCGTTTGCCCATCCCTGCCGCCCATGCCCCTTGAACCCTTTCCCGCTGATACCCGCCCGCCGCCCTTGAAACCATGACTCCTGCCCAACGACGGGCTTTCCCCGAAAAGGAGTCAGACATGAGCATCACCGTTATCAGTAGCCCCCTGAGCCGGGCCGTTGCCCAGAAGGCCGAGTTGCGCCAGCAACTGGCGGCGCAAAACATCCTTGGGGTGGAAAACATCAACGACAACGCCATCGAGAACACCGTGGCCAAGGAACTGATCGCCAAGAGCAGCAAGAAAGGCCTGCGTCGGGACTACCTCGACGCCCGCTGAGCCTTGCCCCCGGCGATACCCTCGTTGCCGGGATCTTCCCTATGTTCGTGTCAGGCCCTTGCGGCCTGGAAAAGGAGATATTCCCATGTTGATTCTGCGTTCACTGATCCTCGGCCTGAGCCTGCTGGCCAGCGCTGCCCAAGCCCTGGAAACCACCAATCTCCCACCCGCCACCCTCAAGGCCTACGCCGCCACCCTGAGCACCGCCGCCGGCAACAGCCAGTGGCAGCAGCTGTGGAAACGCTCTCGGGACCAGGGCGCATTCACCCAACAGGGTGAACAACCGCGCTTCACCATCACCCAGGACAAACTGCCGGACATGGCTCGCAGCACCTTGATCAATGCCAGCAGCGTAACCCCGCAGAACACCACCCAGGCGCTGTACCGCTATGAGTTTTCCAACCCCATCGGCCAGGCCAAGGGCATTTCCCTCAAGGCCATGTGCCTGTTGGTGGACTGGCGCTCGCTGCCCAGCGGCACACAACCCGACGACACCAGCCACATGGGCAACGCCAGCCTGCTGCAAACCTACCCCTGCCCTTGAAACCGGCAAGCCGCCCAGGCCTTGAGCCTGGGCGGCGAGCACTTACGAGGTTAGCTGCGAGCCCAGCAGATCAGCCTCCTTGCGCCGGCGAGTGCCGTAGCTGTCGCCAAAGTTGCGCAGGTTGGCCAGGGCACTCTTCCAGTCGCGGGCCACCACCTGGGCCCAGAAGTTCGGTGTGCGACTGGCCAGGTTGCCGTACTGAAAGGCCACCGAGGCGATAACGGTCTGCATCGGTGCCGGCAGTTGAGCGAAGTCCACTCCGCTGGCCTTGGTGTAGTTCGCTGCCAGAAGATCGACGAAGGGCGCCTTGAATGCCTCGTCCACCAAAAGCGCCTCGTCACTGCTGATGTTCAAGGGCTGGCCGTCGAGAAACGCCTTGGCCTTGAGCCCCTTCAGCCCCAGGTAGGGGGTCAGTCGCCGGATCAGGTCCGCCGGCAGATTGAGCGCCTGCAGGTCCTCTACGTTCCGTTGCCCCAGATCGAAGCCTGTGCCCACCGTGACGCCACTCTTGCTCTTGTCCGGATCGGGCACATAACCGCGGGTAATGGCAGCTCCCTCCAGAGCGGCGATAAAACTGAAATCAATCGCGTAGCGTGACATGGATTTTTCCTCATCCAGTTTAGGAAAATCCAGTGCACCACCAGCGACCGATACAACATCAGAATGTAATAGTTCCCCTTAATAGGGGGGAAATTTCCCACTGAACAGAGGACGAGACACCTCCTTAGGATCAAACCAGCCTTATCCATAATTCCAAGGAGGTACCAAATGGACGTGAAAGACCTCGTACTCATCGATGTTCGCCAGCTCCCTCACTCGCTCCAGGCCCTCATCGACTGCATCGGACTGGAAAATGCCTACCGCCTGACCCGTGAATACGGCGGCCGCCCCAAGTACATCCCCAAGCACGCCGAACGTACCTCCCTGGCTTTGATCCTGCCGCCCGACGCCCTCAACGCGCTGATCGAGCGTTTCGCCGGCCTGGCCCTGGAGATCCCCAAGGCCGACCACTTCTGCCGGCAGATCCGCAACCAGCACATTCAACTGGAAAGCCTGGGCGGCATTTCCCGCAGTGTGCTGGCGGACAAGTACGGCCTGAGCCTGCGGCAGATCGGCAACATCCGCCGCCTGGATGCCAACACTCACCGGTAATCGATTCCTGCTGAATCGGCCTTCACGGCTTTCTTAACCTGCAAGGGCGCATTTCGCGCAACAAAGAACAAGGAGCTAGACCATGGCAGATATCGATAAGGGCCTGATTGGCGGCGTGATCGCCGCCCTGCCCCTGGACAAGATGATCACCGGTCCGTTGATGGCGATGATTCAGGCGCAGGTCGCCGCGAGCAAAGCCTATGCGGACTTCCTGATGGGCGTGTGCATTCAGAACGGCCAGGCGGTTTCGGTGCAGTTCGACTATGACGAAACCCTGGTGGATGAGCAGGGGGTGTACAAGGGCACCGTGAAGAAGTCGATGCGCATCCCGTTGCTGGCGGCCATCAGTCACCCCAACATCACCATCGAGGAAGGCTCCATCGAGTTCGAGCTGACCATCAGCCAGATGGCCGAGGACACCAGCAGCACCGAAGCCTCCGGCAGTTTCGAGGCGAAGATGGGCTGGGGCCCGTTCAGCGTTTCGGTCAAGGGCGCGGCGAGCCACAAATCGACCCAGACCCGCAAGACCGACACCCGTGCCCGCTACGCCATCAGCACCAAGATCGTCCGCCAGGACCCACCGGAAGCCCTGATGCGGGTCATCGACTTCCTCACCGACGCAGCCACCAAGCCTGTGCGGCTGCCTAGCACTCAACCGACCGACACCGACAAGCTGCCCACCGCCAACGCGCTGAAAATGCCCGATGCCGCGGACGAGAAGAAAACCGGCACCGGCGGTTGATCCACACCGCGCCTTCGCCCCAGTAACCCGCCCCGCCTTCATGGCGGGGCACTTCAGCCACCGAACAAGGAGCGTGATCCATGGCGTTTTTTTCTCGCAGCAAGGAGCCCATGTCCGCCAGCGACCTGAGCCATATCACCCGCGGCATGCATCAGGCTGCAGCCGCCACCCACAACCTGATCGCCCAGCAGTACATCAAGTTGTTCGACCAGTTCTTCGACTACAACGTCGACGACCTGGGCACGCCGATGAAGGCCAAGATGGTCGAGGTGGCGCTCAACGAAGACCACATCATCAATGTGCCGCTGATTGCCCTGGTCTCGCCCAAGGGCCTGGCCCTGCACAAGATGACTGTCGACCTGTCGGTGCGCATGCAGGCCACCGAGCTGCAGAAGGCCAGCCACGATCTGGAGAACGGCGAGCTGCAGAGCGAGAAGTTTTTCGTCACCTTCGGCAGCGGCAAGCGTGACGGCCAGGAACGCGACCCGGACGAGGTACAGATCAGCATGGAGTTTCGCGACTGCCAGCCGCCGGAAGCGATCCAGCGCCTGATCGAGGAGTTCACCAACCTGATCAGCCCGCAGCGCATCAACGACGGCCCGGCAGCCACCCCGCCAGCGGCTGGCACGCCACCGGCCGAGCCGGACCTGCTGGCACCTTGAGCCGCTTCCTATGCCCCTGAAGGCCAGCCACACGGAGCGGCCGCCTGAGGTCAGGGCTTGAGGTTCACCGAGCGCCAGTCACTGGCCTCGATCAGGCCGAGCATCTTCGGCGCGCCATTGAGGGTATCGGTGGAGACGAACAGGGAAGCGCCGTACCCCAGGGTCGGGGTCGCCCGTTTCAGGTCCTGCTCCATCTGCGCCATGCATTCGCTGTGGGTCACCAGCACCAGGTTGCGCCCGGCGACCTTATGCGCCATGACATCGCGCAACATGGTGTTCTTGCAGTTGAACAGCCAGCCATCGCCACTGCTGACCTTGCTGAACATGTAGCTCGCGGTCTGCGCGGTGCGCGTCAACGGGCTGTTGTAGATATCGGTACGCTCCAGGCCCAGGTGCTCGAACTGCGCGCCGAGCCCCACCGCCACCTCGCGGGCCCGGTCGGTAATGCCATCGGCCGGGCCCAGGCACGCGGCATTGGAGCGGTCGCAGCGCTCCATGTGGCGCACCAGCACAATCATTTCGCCCTTGTCCCAGGCGGCCGTCAGGGCCTGGAGCCCGGCCCCGTTGCCGTGGCTCAGGTCGGGCACCGAGGCCGGCCGGAGCAGGAACAGCCCCAGGGGAATCACCAGGCAAGCGCCCAGCAGCAGCGCCAGCAGGTTCTTGTAACGGACCAGGACGCGCCCCAGGAAGGGCCGCTTGCTCGCCGGCAACACCAGTCTTGTAGTCAATTCCCAGCCGCCCTTACGAGAATGGTCCGATGTGTTGAGCAGCGCACAGCAAGGCTACGAAAGCCTGATGACAATTGAACGCTGGCCGATGCCCGTGGCATCGACCGCCCAGACTCTAGGGCGCCGGGCGTGGGGCCCGAGTGAAATCAATGTGAAAAAAAGCTCAACGGACCGGCGGCACATCCCGCAAAATAGCCGTCCATCGCCTAAAACATTGTCTTGGGACAATGCCGACGAAATCGTTTCAGCTATGGCACATCCCGCCGATACACCCCCTACAAAACACCTTGCTGGTCACCAACAACAACAATCTTCCAGCCAACTCAAGATCAAGAAGAGCTACGTTCCTGGAGGAATTCAATGAGTAGTTGGTTTGCCAACATCAGCGTCAACCTTAAGCTGGGCCTGGGTTTCGGCCTGGTCCTGGCCCTGACCACCGTCCTTGCACTGACCGGCTGGACCAGCCTGGGCAGCCTGATCGACCGCAGCAACTGGATGAGCGACATCACTCAGCTCAACAGCGGCCTGACCAAGCTGCGGGTCACCCGCCTGCAGTACATGCTGGCCAACGGCGACGAAACCGCCGCCCAAGGCGTGCAGAACACCCTGGACGATTTCAGCGCCCAGCAGAAAAAACTCCTGGCCTCGTTCCAGAGCCCGGAAAACATCAAGCTCCTGCAAGGCCTGGGCGCGACCATCAGTGCCTATCAGGATTCGCTGAACAAGATGCGCAACGCCTACCGCAGCGGTGACGCCGCACGCCTGGCGATGAACCAGAACGCCGAACGCGCCAATGACCTGATCAACGGGATCAACTCCTGGGTCAAGCAGTTGCCCCTGAGCGACGAGCGCTTTACGCAGTTCCAGGCCATCACCCAGGCCAAGGAAGCCTTCCAGCTGGCGCGCTATGAAGTGCGCGGCTACGTCACCACCAACAACCCGGACACCGAACAGAAAGCCGTCACCCAGCTCAACGCTGCGATTGCCGAAATGGATCAGCTCAAGTCCCATTTCAGCAGCACCCAGCGCGATGCCCTGCAACAGCTGGAAACCGCCCTGAGCGGCTACCGCAGCTCGCTGCAGGCCTTCAAGGTCGCCTTCACCAACGCCGTAGAGGCGCGCAAGGAAATGACCGACCAGGGCGCCGACATCGTCAGCCGCAGCGACGCCCTGTACCAGATCCAGCTGGACCGCCGCGACATCGAGAGCGCCCAGGCCCGCAGCCTGCAGTTGATCAGCACCCTGCTGGCGCTGCTGGTCGGTGTACTGGCCGCCGTGATCATCACCCGGCAGATCACCCGCCCACTGCAGGAAACCCTGGCCGTGGTCGAGCGCATCGCCTCCGGCGACCTGACCGAGAACCTGCGGGTCACCCGCCGCGACGAACTGGGCGTGCTGCAACAAGGCATCGTGCGCATGGGCGTGACCCTGCGCGAGCTGATCAGCGGCATCCGCGACGGCGTGACCCAGATCGCCAGCGCCGCCGAAGAACTGTCCGCGGTGACCGAAGAAACCAGCGCCGGGGTCAACAGCCAGAAAGTCGAGACCGACCAGGTGGCCACCGCCATGCACGAGATGACCGCCACCGTGCAGGAAGTCGCGCGCAATGCCGAAGAAGCCTCCCAGGCCGCGGCCGCCGCCGACGGCGAAGCCCGCCAGGGCGACAAGGTGGTGGCCCAGGCCATCGAGCAGATCGAGCGCCTGGCCAGCGAAGTGGTGCGCTCCACCGACGCCATGACCGTGCTGCAACAGGAAAGCGACAAGATCGGCAGCGTCATGGACGTGATCAAGGCCGTGGCCGAACAGACCAACCTGCTGGCACTGAACGCCGCCATCGAAGCCGCCCGTGCCGGTGAAGCCGGCCGTGGTTTTGCCGTGGTCGCCGACGAAGTGCGGGCCCTGGCCCAGCGCACCCAGAAGTCCACCGAAGAGATCGAGGAACTGGTGGCCGGCCTGCAGAACGGCACCCAGCAAGTGGCTACCGTGATGAACAACAGCCGCAGCCTGACCGACAGCAGTGTCGAACTGACCCGCAAGGCCGGCGCCTCGCTGGAAAGCATCACCCGCACCGTGTCCAACATCCAGTCGATGAACCAGCAGATCGCCGCCGCTGCCGAGCAACAGAGCGCCGTGGCCGAAGAGATCAGCCGCAGCATCATCAACGTGCGCGACGTGTCCGAACAGACCGCCGCCGCCAGCGATGAAACCGCAGCCGCAAGTGTTGAACTGGCGCGCCTGGGCGGTCAGTTGCAAATGATGGTCAGCCACTTCCGCGTCTGATTCGCGCAGGCCCCTTCGCCGGCAAGCCGGCTCCTACACCCTCCGTAGGAGCTGGCTTGTCGGCGAAAGGCGCCAATCCCCGGACCCGAGCATTTACACCCATCAGGGTTTGCCCTTACCTTTCCCGGTCTTCGTCCTGCTGTCCTAGGGATTAGTCACCAGGAACCCGTTCATGCCCAGCCTCGGTTTTACTTCGGTCCCGCCCCTGCTGAAATACCTGCTCTATGCGGAGCAATTGGGTATTGCCACCGAGCCGGCGCTGGCGGCGGCCGGGCTTAGCGCCGCGCAGTTGAACGACACCAGCCTGCGCCTGCCGATGGAGGTGCATGAGCGGTTGCTGGACTACTTCTGCCAGCACTCCGGCGATCCGCTGTTCGGGCTCAATTCGGCGCGCTTCGTCAAACCCAGCTCGTGGAATGTGCTGGGCTACATCACCATGAACTGCGCGACCCTCGGCGAAGCCATGGGCCGCATCATGCCGTTCGAAAAACTGGTGGGGGACATGGGCACCAGCCGCGCCGAAGTCGCTGGCAACCAGGTGCGGCTGATCTGGAGTTGCCGCCATCAGCGCCCGGACATCCGCCGGCACCTGGTGGAAAACGTCCTGGCGTCCTGGCTGTTGTATGCGCGCTGGATCGCCGATTCGCAGTTGTCGCCCAGCGCGGTGTGGTTCGAACACGCCCTGCCGGAACCCGCCGAGGCGGCGCAGTACGAGGCGTTGTTCGGCTGCCCGGTGCTGTTCCAGCAACCCTGCTCGGCGCTGGTGGCGCCGCTGGAGTACCTGCAGATGCCCCTGCGCCAGGCCGACGCGCGCCTGCTCAAGACCCTGGAAGAACATGCCCAGGCGATGATGGTTTCCCTGGGCGATGCGCCCCTGGCCTTGCAGGTGCACAACGTGCTGCGCCAGTTGCTCAAGGACGGCCTGCCGCGCAAGGAGCAGGTGGCGCAGCACCTGCACCTGTCGGTACGCACCCTGCAGCGCCAACTGCAACAGGCTGGCACTTCATACCAGCAGATTCTCGACGACCTGCGCCAGGAGCTGGCCGAGCACTACCTGCGCCACAGCGAGCTGTCGATCCAGGGCATCTCCGATTGCCTGGGTTTCACCGAACCGCGCTCGTTCCACCGCAGTTTCAAGACCCGCACCGGGCTGACCCCGGGGCAGTTCCGCCTGAGCGCGCAGAGCTCCGGCAAGGCCTGAAACCCGTTACACGCTGATGGCGTTGGTGAACACCAGGCGATTGCCGAACGGGTCGCTGATGGTCATGTCCTGGCTGCCCCAGGGCATGGCCTGGATCTGCGGATGGGAGAAGCGGTACTGCTTGGCCAGCAACTGCTGCTGGAAGGTTTCCAGTTCATCGGTCTCGATCCGCAGGGCCGCACCCGGCGAGCAGTCGCCATGGTGCTCGGTAAGGTGCAGCACGCACTCGCCCCGCGAGACCTGCAGGTACAGCGGAAAATCGGCTTCGAAGCGGTGTTCCCAATCCAGGGAGAAACCCAGGAAATCGAGGTAAAACTCCCGGGCCTTGGCTTCATCGAAGATCCGCAGGATGGGGGTGGTTTTGCCAAAGCTCATTGCGCGACTCCCTGACTGAAATGAGCCGACTATACAGACGGCGATTATCAGCAGTTCGGCGCCGCTCGGGGATTCTTTAATAGCACAGCGCCATCATTGTGATGGAGGTCAACAAATCAGCCAGCGGATGCAAATCCCGGGCGCAGGTCACCTTCCCGGGGCAGGAAGCGCCCCTGGCGTTCACCGTTGGCCCGGCCCTGGGCAAAACTGCACACGCCATTGACCCAGACCCCATCGATGCCTTGCGCGGCGCGCTGCGGCTCCTTGAAATCCGCCACGTCGCGCACCCGCGCCGGGTCGAACAGCACCAGGTCGGCCCAGTGCCCTTCGCGGATCTCGCCACGCTGGTGCAGGCCGAAGCGCGCCGCGGACAGCCCGGTCATCTTGTGCACCGCAGTGTGCAGCGGGAACAGGCCCAGGTCGCGGCTGAAGTGCCCGAGTACCCGGGGGAAGGCGCCCCACAACCTTGGATGGGGGAAAGGATCTTCCGGCAGGCCATCGGAGCCGACCATCGACAGCGGATGGGCGAGGATGCGCCGCACATCGTTTTCATCCATGCCGTAGTACACCGCCCCCGCCGGTTGCAGGCGCTCGGCGGCGGCCAGCAGGCTGACGCCCCAGTCGGCGGCGATCTCGCTCAAGTCGCGACCGCCCTGCTCGGGGTGCGGTGTGGACCAGGTGATGGTGATGCGGTAGGCATCGGTGACCTGCTTGAGGTCCAGGGTCGAGGAACTGGCGGCGTAGGGATAGCAGTCGCAGCCCACCGGGTGTTCCCGGGCGGCGTTTTCCAGGGCTGCCAGCAGTTGCGGGCTGCGCCCCCAGTTGCCGGCGCCGGCGCACTTGAGGTGCGAGACGATCACCGGTGCCCGGGCCGCGCGACCAATCAGAAAAGCTTCGTCCATGGCCTCCAGCACCGGCTCGAACTCGCTGCGCAAATGGGTGGTGTACACCGCGCCGAACGCCGTCAATTCCTGGGCCAGTTGCAGCACTTCATCGGTCTCGGCGCAAAACGCACTGGCGTAGGCCAGCCCGCTGGACAGGCCGAGGGCGCCGTCCTCCAGGCTTTCGCGCAGTTGCCCGCGCATGGCGCTGATTTCATCGGCCGTGGCCGTGCGAAACAGGTCCGGCAGATGGTTGCTGCGCAGCGCGGTGTGCCCCACCAGCGCCGCCACGTTGATCGCCGGGCGCGCGGCATCCACCGCCGCGCGGTAGTCACGAAAACGCGGGTAGACGAACATCGAGCGCTCGCCCAGCAGGTTCATCGGGTCCGGCGGGTCGCCCTTGAGGGTCACCGGCGCGGCGCTGATCCCGCAGTTGCCGACGATCACCGTGGTCACCCCCTGGCTGAGCTTGGGCAGCATCTGCGGCTGGCGGATCACCACCGTGTCGTCATGGGTGTGCACATCGATGAAACCCGGGGCCAGCACCCGCCCGGCGGCGTCGATCTCTTGCTCGGCGCTGGCCGCGGACAGATCGCCGATGCGCGCGATGCGCCCGTCGAGGATGGCCAGGTCGGCGGGGTAACCGGGACGGTCGCTGCCGTCGATGATCAGGGCGTTGCGGATCAGCGTGTGGTAGCGCATGTCAGTCTCCCAGAGGCAGGCAATCGTCGCCGCCACGGTAATGGTCCAGGGCCAGCTTGATCCGTCGCAGGCGCTCCTGGTTGTCGTCGGGCAGGGCCAGGGCCAGCTCGGTGGCCAGCACATCAATGGCCAACAGCATGCCGTAGCGGGCCGCGGTGGGTTTGTAGATGAGCGAGGTCTCGGCGCTGTGTAGCGGCAGCAGCACATCCGCCAATTGCGCCAGGGGCGAGTCGGGCAAGGTAATGGCCAGGATCCCGGCGCCGTAGGTACGGACCAGGGCCACCGCTTCCAGCAGCTCGGGGGTGATGCCGGTCAGCGAACAGGCGATCACCGCGTGCTGCGGCCCCAGGGCGGCGGCGGTGACGCGCATCATCACCGGGTCGTGGCAGGCGGCAATGGGGTAGCCCAGGCGTACCAGGCGCACTTGCAACTCGCTGCTGCACAGGGTCGAGCAGCCGCCCATGCCGAAGGCGTGGATCATCCGCGCGCGCCCCAGCAGGCGCACCGCATCGGCGAATTGGGCCTCCTCGAAACCGGCCAGATGCTGGTGCAGCGCAGCTTCGATATCGCCAACGATCTGCCGGTAGAACCCGGACTGTTCCGGGGTGCCGGCAGGGTCCAGGAAGCGGCTGCCCACCCCACTGGCCTGGGCCAGCTGCAGGCGCAACTGGCGCAAGTCGCGGCAGCCGACGCTGCGGGCAAAGCGCGACAGGGTGGCGGCGCTGACTTCAGCGCGGCGGGCCAGTTCGTCGAGGCTGGCAGAGGCGGCAAAGCCCACATCGTCGAGCATCAGCCGGGCGATCCGCCCTTCCCCGGCGCTGAGAAAATCCAGGCGCGAGCGGATCTGGTAAAGGATGTCCATCTACAAAAACTCCGCGAGGACCAGGGTCAGGCCGAAGGCGATCACCGAGATCAGGGTCTCCAGCACGGTCCAGGTCTTGAAGGTCTGGATGACGGTCATATTGAAGTATTCCTTCACCAGCCAGAAGCCGCCGTCGTTGACGTGGGAAAGAATCACCGAGCCGGCGCCGGTGGCGATCACCAGCAGTTCCGGGTGCGGGTAGCCCAGGCCGACGGCCACCGGCGCCACCACCCCGGAAGCGGTGGTCAGGGCCACGGTGGCCGAACCGGTGGCGACCCGCATCAGCACCGCGAACAGCCAGCCCATCCACAACGGCGAGAGCTGGAACTCATGGGCCAGGCCGACGATCTGCTCGGTCACCCCGGAGTCGATGAGAATGCGGTTGAGGCCGCCGCCGGCCCCCACCAGCAGGGTGATGCTGGCGGTGGGCGCCAGGCATTCGTTGGTGAACTTGAGGATCGATTCGCGGTTCATGCCCTGGGCCAGCCCCAGGGTCCAGAAACTCACCAGGGTGGCCACCAGCAGGGCGATCACCGAGTTGCCGATAAACAGCAGGAACTGGTTGAGGCCGGTGCCGGGCTCGGCCAGCAGGTTGGCCCAGCCGCCGAGAAGCATCAGCACCACCGGCAGCAGGATGGTGGCCAAGGTCAGGCGGAAACTCGGCAGGCGCAGGCGCGGCTCGCGGGCGATGAACTGGCGTTCCAGGGGGTTCTGCGCCGGCAGGTGGATGTGCGGCACGATGAACCGCGCGTACAGCGGCCCGGCGATGATCGCCGTGGGCACACCGATCAGCAGCGCATACACCAGGGTCTGCCCCACCGACGCCTGATAGGCCTGCACCGCCAGCATCGCTCCCGGGTGCGGCGGCACCAGGGCGTGCACCACCGAGAGACCGGCGACCATCGGCAAGCCCACCATCAGCAACGACACCCCGACCCGCCGCGCCACGGTGAAGGCAATTGGCACCAGCAGTACGAAACCCACTTCGAAGAACAGCGGCAGCCCCACCAGGAAGGCGATGCAGACCATGGCCCAGTGGGCGTTGCGTTCGCCGAAGCGGTCGATCAGGGTGCGCGCCACCTGCTCGGCACCACCAGATTCGGCCATCAGCTTGCCGAGCATGGTGCCCAATGCCACCACCAGGGCGATATGCCCCAGGGTCTTGCCAACCCCGGCCTCGTAGGCGCTCACCACTCCGGAAGGCGGCATGCCGGCCATCAGCGCCAGGCCCACCGACACCAGGGTGATGACGATAAAGGGGTTGAGTCGGTAGCGGGCGATCAACACGATCAGCGCAATGATGGCGACTGCGGCGTAGCCCAGCAGCCAAGAACCCGTAGCGGGAGCCATGGCGTCCTCCTTGAAAACAGCGTCACTTTCGAATGGTTGTGAAATTCATTAATCACTTAGAAAGGTGAACTTCAAACCGAGTGAAACTTATTTTCGTAAAGAGGCAGGCTTTGTCGCGAACAGCTAAGTGAAAGGCCGGCTTATGAAAATCGGCAGTGGGTATTTTCATCCACTGCCGCGGTGGCCGATCTCAGTCGTGATGCTCTCGGGCACGCTTGAGCAGCTTCTTGCAGCGCTCGGACAGGTGCAGCACCCGCAACTGCTTGCCGGCCTTGGCATAACGCTCGCGCAGGGTTTTCAGCGCGGCGATGGCCGAGTAGTCGACAAAACTCAGGTGGCGACAGTCGACAGTCACGTGCCGAGGATCGCCCGCCGGATCGAACTGGTTGAGAAACGGCGTGGTGGAGGCGAAGAACAGGGTGCCGTGCAGTTGGTAGTGCTTGCTGCCGTCGGCTTCCAGGTGGCTGTCGGCGTACAGCTCGCGGGCCTGCTGCCAGGCGAAGTTGAGGGCGGCAATGACGATGCCGCAGAACACCGCCATGGCCAGGTCGGTGAACACGGTGATCACGGTCACCGCGAGGATCACCAGCACATCGTTGAGCGGCACCTTGTTGATCACCCGCAGGGACGCCCAGGCGAAGGTCTGCTGCGACACCACGAACATCACCCCCACCAGCGCCGCCAGGGGGATGCGCTCGATCAGCGGTGAGAGAAACAGCACGAACAGCAGTATCAGAGCGCCCGCCACCACGCCCGACAAACGCCCGCGACCACCGGAACTGAGGTTGATCACGGTCTGGCCGATCATCGCGCAGCCACCCATGCCGCCGAACATTCCCGAGACCACATTGGCCGCGCCCAGGGCCACGCATTCACGGTCCGGGTAGCCGCGGCTTTCGGTGATTTCGTCGGTGAGGTTGAGGGTCAGCAGGGTTTCCAGCAGGCCGACCATGGCCATCAGGAACGCATAGGGCGCGATGATGCCCAGGGTTTCAAGGTTCCACGGCACCTGGGGCAGCGCCAGGCTCGGCAGGCCGCCGGCGATGTGGGCCATGTCCCCCAGGGTGCGGGTCGGCAGGCCCAGCAGGTAGACCAGCGCGCCGACCCCGAGGATCGCCACCAGGGCCGGTGGCACCGCCCGGGTCAGGCGCGGCAGCAGATAGACGATGGCCATGGTCAATGCCACCAGCCCGGCCATCAGGTACAGCGGCTGGCCGCTGAGCCAGTGTTCGCCGCTCTTGAAATGTTCCAGCTGGGCCAGGGCGATGACGATCGCCAAGCCGTTGACGAAGCCCAGCATCACCGGGTGCGGCACCATGCGCACCAGCTTGCCCAGGCGCAGCAGGCCGAAGGCGACCATCACCAGCCCGCCCAGCAGCACCGTGGCCAACAGGTACTGCACACCGTGCTGCACTACCAGGGCGACGATCACCACCGCCATGGAGCCGGCCGCGCCGGAGACCATGCCCGGCCGCCCGCCGAACAGCGCCGTCAGGGTGCAGATGAAGAACGCGCCATACAGGCCCATCAACGGGTTGAGGTGGGCCACCAGGGCGAAGGCGATGCATTCGGGCAGCAAGGCAAAGGAGGTGGTGAGTCCGGCCAGGACATCGGCACGCAGACGTTTTGCTTTCATGATTGACCTGATAGACGGACCGGCAGGCGCGGCCCTGGGAAGTGCGGAAAGAAGGCGGGGAATGTTACGGAATTGAGCCGCCTCCGACCAGCCGGCCGTCGGCGCCTGCACAACGAAGGTAGGAGCTGGCTTGCCAGCGAAGAGGCCGCTCGACCTGGCGCCAGGCTTGCGTGCCCTTTCGCCGGCAAGCGGAACGCCGCCCGGCCAGCTCCTACAGGGGTTCAGCGGTTATTTGACGACCTTGCCGACACCGCGGCCACGTGGGTCGGAAGCGGTTTCAAGCGCAGTGCCATTGACCCGGATCGCCTGGATATCGCCCATCTCCCAACCCTGGTCTTCCAGGGTGTAGCCCATGGCTTTCAGCTCGTCGGCCACCTTGCCGGTGAGCGGCGCATAGGCGTCGTAGTAGATGGTGTCCTTGGGCAGCAGCTGGTGATGCACGCGCTGCGCGGCCACGGCCTTTTCCAGGGGCAGGTGGTAGTCGTAGAGGTTGTTCAGCACCTGGAAGATCGAGGTGAAGATCCGCGAACCACCGGGGGTGCCCAGCACCAGGGTGACCTTGCCATCGCGGGTCACCAGGCTCGGGCTCATGGAGGACAGCATGCGCTTGCCCGGGGCGATGGCGTTGGCGTCGCCGCCCACTACGCCGAAGGCGTTGGCCACGCCCGGCTTGGCGCTGAAGTCGTCCATTTCGTCGTTGAGCAAAAAGCCCGCGCCCTTGACCACCACGCCGCTGCCATAGTCCCAGTTCAGGGTGTAGGTGTTGCTAACCGCGTTGCCCTGGGCATCGACGATGGAGAAGTGGGTGGTCTGGTGCGGCTCAAGCCCGGGGCGCACTTTCTCGGTAGCCGAGATGGCGTTGGGGTTGACCTCGGCGGCGCGTTTTTTCAGATACGCCGGGTCGGTCAGTTGCTTGACCGGAACATCGGAAAACGCCGGGTCGCCCAGGTAGTCGGCGCGGTCGGCGAACACCCGCTTTTCGATTTCCGCCAGCAGGTGAATGTATTTGGCCGAATTGAGCTCCACACCCTTGAAGTCCGCCGCGCGCTCTTCCTTGATGCTGATCAGCTGCGCCAGGGCCACCCCGCCAGAGCTGGGCGGCGGCGCGGTGTACAGGGTGTTGCCACGGAAGGTCACCTGCAGCGGCTGGCGCCACTGGACCTTGTAGTCCTGCAGGTCCTGCTTGGTGATCAGGCCCTTGTCGGCCTGCATCTGCGCCACCAGCAAGTCGGCGGTCTTGCCGCTGTAGAACTCCTTGGCGCCCTGGTCGGCGATGCGCTCCAGGGTCGCGGCCAGCTCCGGCTGGCGGAAGGTCTCGCCCGGTTTCATGCTGCCGAAGTAGTCGCCGAAGTTGGTGGTGCCGTTGAACAGCTTCAACGCATCCTCGCGGTACTGGTACTGCTTGTCGGCCACCTTGAAGCCGTTCTTCGCATAACCCACGGCCGGGGTGATCAGCTCGCTCCACGGCAACTTGCCGAACTTCTGGTGAGCCTCCCACAGGCCCATCACCGTACCCGGCACCCCGGCGGCGCGGGCGCCCACCAGGCTCAGGTTCTCGATCACCTCGCCCTTTTCATTCAGGTACATGTTCCGGGTCGCGGCCTTGGGCGCGGTTTCCCGGTAGTCGAGGAAGTACGGCTTGCCGTCGATGTACATCGTCATGAACCCGCCGCCCCCGATGTTGCCGGCCTCGGGGTAGGTCACGGCCAGGGCGAAGGCCGTGGCCACCGCGGCATCCACCGCGTTGCCGCCCTTCTTGAGGATCTGCGCCGCGACATCGGCGCCGTACTGGTTGGGCGCGGCCACCGCGCCGCCTTCCAGGGTCACGGCGAAGGCCGAGCTGCTGGCGGCGATGGCGGCCGTCAGGGCCAGGGTCTTGAACAACAGAATGCGCATAGGTCCTTCCTTTTCTTGTTATTGAACGGCAAGAACCTTAGGCCCGAGACGGGGGGTTGAGCAATCGCCAATCGTGGCACGAACGTCCCAAGCCTCAGCCATGGATAACCGTAGGAGCTGGCTTGCCAGCGAATGCAACTTCAAGAGTTGCGCAAAACCCGGGGGCCCCTTCGCCGGCAAGCCGGCTCCTACGGGGGATAGGCGGGGAATGGGGGGAGCCTTCAGCCCTGGAACTCGGGGTTGGCGTAATCGGCCAGCTTGCCCTGGATGAAATCCAGGAAGCACTGGATGCGCAGGGCCAGTTGCGAGTTGCGGTAGTACACGGCGTTGATCGGCTGGCGATAGCCGCTGTTGAACGAGGCCAGCACCGGTTGCAGGCGCCCGGCGCGGATGTCGTCGATGGTCATGAAGTGCGACAGACAGGCAATGCCCTGCCCTTCCAGCGCCAGGTGGCGCAGGGTCTCGCCACTGGAGGCGCTGATGCCCGGCTGGATCTGCCAGCGGTCGCCATGCACATGGCGCAGCGGCCAGTGGTTGAGGGTCTCGGTCTGGGTGAAGCCCAGCAGGGTGTGCCCGGCCAGTTCGGCCACGCTCTGCGGCGTACCGTGGCGGGCCAGGTAGTCAGGGCTGGCGAGGATGTGCAGCGGGCTGCAGCCCAGGGAGCGGGCATGCAGGGTGGAATCCGCCAGCACGCCGATGCGGATGGCGATGTCGGTGCTCTGCTCCAGCAGGTCGATGATCAGGTCGTTGCTGTTGAGCTCCAGCTGGATATCCGGGTACAGGCTGCGGAACTCGGCCACGTAGGGAACGATGGCATGCAGCATGAAGGGCGATGCGGCGTTGATCCGCAGGCGCCCGGACGGGTTGCGCTGGCGCGAGGACAGGCGCTCTTCGAGCTCGTCCATCTGATCGAGGATCAGCTTGGCCTGTTCGAAGAAGTAGCGCCCTTCCTCGGTCAGGTCCATGCGTCGCGTGGTGCGGTTGATCAGCGTGGTGTCGAGCTTGGCCTCCAGCCGCGACAAGCTGCGGCTGACCGCCGAAGGGGTCTGGGCCAACTGCTCGGCGGCGGCGGAAATCGAGCCGCACTCGATGACACAGACGAAGACTTGCAACTCGTCGGATCGGGCTTTCACATGAGTCCTCTGGCGGCAGCGGGGCGACAACGCCCCTGAATTTCAAGGCACTCAATAGTAGCCGGATTCAGCCCGGCAGATTGAACACTGCCTTGAGGTGTTCCTCGTAACGCTGCACATCGCCTTCGATGTTCGGGCGTTTCATCACGTCCACACAGAGGAAGGTTGGCAGGGCGCTCATGCCCAGGAACTGGTTGGCCTTGTGGAACGGGAAGTAGACCGCGTCCACGCCCTTGGCCTCGAAGAAGTCGGTGGGATCGTCGAAGGCTTGCTGCGGGGCGTTCCAGGTCAGCGAAAGCATGTACTGCTTGCCCTGGATCAGGCCACCGCTGCCGTACTTCTGCGAGGCATCGGAGCGGGTCCGGCCGTCGCTGGCGTAGAGGCTGCCGTGGCCTTCGGTGAAGACTTCGTCGATGTATTTCTTGACGATCCACGGCGCGCCCATCCACCAGCCGGGCATCTGGTAGACGATCACGTCGGCCCAGAGAAACTTCGCCACTTCTTCCTGGATGTCGTAGCCCTCGTCGATGTGGGTGACCTTGACCTCCAGGCCGCCCCGGTCGAGCACCGCCAGGGCGGTGTCGTGCAGGGTGGCGTTATAGCGGCCATCGGAGTGGGCGAATTGTTTGGCGCCATTGAGCAGCAGTACTTTTTTCATGATCCAGCCTCATCGGGAACAACCCGTTGCGCATCGATGGCGGCGGGCTGTAAAGATTGAAAACGATGGCGGCAGGTTAATCAGGCCAGGGCCGGAGAATAAGCCCGGGTTGTTCAAAATACATTTGACTCAAACGCACGAATCAATAGTGGATTGTTGCCTTAGAATTTTTGCCGACCTCCCCATCAGCAAGAGTGCTCCTTATGCCCACACCCCAGGCCTTCATCCTTCACGCCAAGACCCGCCCGGAACGGGCTGATGCCTTCGAGGCGTTCTTTCTCGGCCATGTAGCCGCCAGCCGCGCTGAAGCCGGCTGCATCGAATACCACATGCTGCGGGACCGACAGGACCCGAGCCTGTTCATTTTCTATGAGGTCTGGGCTTCCCAGGAGGCGCTGGATAGCCACTCCAGCCTGCCGCACATGCAGCAGTTCCTCGACACGCGCATGGACTACCTGGAGCGCGACTTCGAGATCCGCGCCATCGACATGCTCAGCCCGGCCGCGGCTGGCCGCTGAGCAAAAGCTAGCCGCTGATCAACAAATGCCCACCCAGCAGCCCCATGCCGACAAAGAACACCCGCTTGAACAACTGGGCGCTGATGCGCTGGCGCAACCACTGCCCCAGCCACATACCCAGCAGCGCCGGGGCCAGGGTCAGCAGCGAGGCCCCCAGCTCGGCGCCGCCCAGGGCGCCGCGCCACAGCAGGCCGCCGGCCAGGGCCAGGGTCGAGACGGTGAACGACAGGCCCAGGGCCTGCACCAGCTGATCCTTGTTCAGCCCCAGGGCTTGCAGGTAGGGCACCGCCGGAATCACGAACACCCCGGTGGCCGAGGTGATGACCCCGGTGACCAGCCCGCACAGCGGCCCCAGCCAGCGCTCCTGGGCCGCCGACACTCGCAGGGTCGGCAACAGCAAGCCGCTCAGGGCATATAGCAGTAGCGCCGCCCCCAAGCCCCGCACCACCCAATGCCCGGCGTCGATTCCCAGCCACAGGGAGCCGGCGGCGGTGCCGGCAAAGATCGCCAGCAGCATCGGCCACAGGCGCTTGAGCAAGGCCGGCAGATGCCCGCCCAAGGCCAGTTGCCAGAGATTGGTCAGGGTCGCCGGGATAATCAGCAGGGCCGCAGCCTGCGCCGGCGCCATAGCCAACCCCAAGAGGCCCATGGCAACGGTGGGCAGGCCAAGACCGATCACCCCCTTGACCATGCCGGCCAGCACAAAAGTGCCGATCACCAACAGGGAAAGGGCCATTCCGAGATTCTGATAAAACGCGAGCGAGCTGTTCATGGGCCTATCCTGCGCCCTGCCCGCCCTGCTGAAAATCTGCCATATACTGAGCCAGCCTCTTGCCCGGCAATAGGCACATACAAAAACCTATGGCCCGTACCGCCCCAGGAGCTGGCTTGCCAGCGAAAGCGATTTCGAGATTTGCGCAAAACCCAGCGGCCTCTTCGCCGGCAAGCCGGCTCCTACAAAAATGACGCTCCCCGAGAGATGCCCCATGCACTTCGACCTGATCGACCTGCGCCTGTACCTGAACATTCTGGAGGCCGGCAACATCACCGCCGGTGCCGCTCGCAGCCACTTGTCGCTGGCCGCCGCCAGCGCTCGAATCCGCACCATGGAGGCCTCGCTGGGCATCGAGTTTCTCGAACGCGGGCGTCGTGGCATCCGCCCGACAGCCGCCGGCAAGGCCCTGGCCCAGCACGCGCGAACGCTGCTGCTGTACGCCGAGCACCTGCAGCAGGACCTTGGCGAATACGCCAGGGGGGTCAAGGGCCAGGTGCGCCTGTTGTGCAACACCACCGCACTCAGCGAGTACCTGCCAGAGCTGCTGGCAGACTTCCTGCACAGCCAGCCCCATGTCGATATCGAGCTGCAGGAGCTGGCCAGCCAGCGCATCACCCACGCCCTGCGCCAGGGCGCGGCGGACCTGGGGATCGTCTCCGATGCGGTGGACACTCAGGGCCTGATGACCCGGGCCTTTCGCGACGACCCACTGGTGCTGGTGATGCCCCCGGACCACCCCTTGGGTGCCCTGGCGGCCCCCAGCTTCAACGACAGCCTGGCCCACGACTATGTCGGCCTGGCCAGCCACAGCGCCCTGGCGGTGTACCTGGAGGAACAGGCCCTGCACCTGGGCCGGCGCATGCAGTTGCGCATCCGCGCCGAAGGCTTCGACGCCGTGCTGCGCATGGTGGCCCGCGGCGCCGGACTGGCCCTGGTGCCCCTGGCGGCCCTGCAACGCAACCTGCACCTGGCTCTGCAAAGCCGCCCCTTGAACGAGGCCTGGGCACGCCGCCGCTTGCTGCTGTGCGCCCGCGACTTCGACGCCCTGCCCCTGTATGCCCAGGGCTTGTGCCGTGCGCTGCTAGAGCCTTGACTCTCCCCTTAGGGGCAGACTTTAGCCTTGGGGTTTATTCCTCAAGGACCACGGCAATGAGCAAACGCATCCTGGTGATTCTCGGCCACCCTTCGCGCCACAGCCTGTGCGCGGCATTGAGCGAGCGCTACGTGAAGGCGGCGCAGGAAGCCGGCCATGAAGTGCGCCAGCTCAAGCTCGGCGACCTGCATTTCGACCCGGTGCTGCGCGAAGGTTATCGCCAGATCCAGCCCCTGGAAGAAGACCTGCAGCAGGCCCAGGCCGACATCCTCTGGGCCGAGCACCTGACCTGGGTCTTCCCCATCTGGTGGGGCGGCATTCCGGCGCTGATGAAGGGCTTTCTCGATCGCGTGCTGCTGCCGGGCTTCGCCTTCAAGTACCGCCCCGGCAAAGCCTTTCCGGAGCAGCTGCTAAAGGGCCGCAGCGCCCACCTGCTGGTGACCATGGATACACCGCCCTGGTACTTCCGCTGGTTCTACCGCATGCCCGGCTTGCAGCAGATGCGCCGCACCACCCTGGCCTTCTGCGGCATCAAGCCCTTGCGCACCCTGACCTTCGGCCCGGTGCTGGACGCCAGCCAGGAACGCCGGGCCGACTGGCTGCTGCAAGTGGAGCACCTTGCCAGGCAGTGAAAGCGCCGGATAATGCGCAACGCCGTCTACCGCCCGACGACCCGGTACTGGAAAAGGAGCCTTCATGTACATCGGCCAAGCCGCGCAACTGTCCGGAACCACGGTCAAGAGCATCCGTCATTACGAGGCCATCGGCCTCTTGCCCGAAGCGCCACGCCAGGGTCGCTACCGCCTGTATGACGCGCAGAGCGTCGAGCAACTGATATTCATCAAGTGCGCCCAGCAGTTGGGCTTCAAGCTCAAGGAACTGCAGCAGGTGTTCGCCACCCACCAGGGGCAGGCCTTCCCCTGGGACCGGGCCCAGGCGGCCCTGGCGCAGAAAAAGCGCGAGCTGCAACAGCAGATCGAGGATTTGCAGCAGTTGCAGGGCCGGCTCGAGCTGTTCGAGACCAGCCTGCAACAGGCGCGAGAGGAATGCCCCCTGGGCAGCCGCTAGGACCGCCCGGGCGGCCTTGCTTCAGACCTCCGACAAGCCGGCGACCACCCGCGGCTTACGAAAGCACAGGTAATAGACCAGGGTCAGCAACAGCAGGAACGGCACCCCGAACACCAGGGTCATCTTGAACGCCTCGGTGAAGAAGGTGGTGATCATCACCGCCCCCATCAGCACCAGCCCCAGCAGGGTGCTGTAGGGAAACAGGCGCATGCGGAACGACAACTGCTGCTCGCCGTGGCGCTGGTGATAGCGGCGGAAGCAGTAATGGGTGAGGAAGATCATGAACCAGGTGAAGATCGCGCCGAACATCGAGATCGCCATCATCAGGGTGAACGAACTCTCGGGGTACAGCACGTTGACCAGGGTCGCCAGGGCGATGCCGGAGCTGGACAGCAGCAGGGCATTGAGCGGAATCCCGTTCTTGCTCAGGGCCCCCATGGACTTGGGCGCATAGCCGGCGCGGGACAGGCTGAACATCATCCGCGTGGTGATGTAGAGCTGGCTGTTCATCGCCGATAGCGCGGCGATCAGGATCACGAAATTCATCACCCCGGTGGCCCCGGGAATACCGATGGTCTGCATCACCGTGACGAACGGGCTCTGGGCCTTGCCGGCCTGGGCCCAGGGCACGATGGCCAGCATCAGCGCCAGGGTCAGCAGATAGAACACCACCAGGCGCACGATAGTGGCGCGAAAGGCCTGTTTCACCGCGCGTTGCGGGTCCTTGGCCTCGCCCGCCGCCACCGCGATCATCTCCACGCTCAGGTAGCTGAAGATCGACACGATCACGGCAATCCACATGCCTTCGAAACCGTTGGGAAAGAAGCCGCCGTGAGCGCTGTAGTTGTGCAGCCCGTAGTCGGGGTTGCCAGAGCCGAACACCACGTACACCGCCAGGATGATGAAGCCGACGATGGCGGCGATCTTGATGGTGGAAAACCAGTATTCGAAGTTGCCGAAGGTCTTCACGCTGATGCCGTTGAGCACGATCAGCACGCTGGAGAAGGAGATGATCCACACCCACTCCGGAACGTTGGCGAACCAGTACTTCATGTACATGGCGATGGCCGTGACTTCGGCCCCCACCGCCAGCACGATGGCCGCCCAGTAGGCATAGCGCACCAGGAAGCCGGCCAGCGGGCTGACGTAGAACTCGGCGTAGGCACCGAAGGAGCCGGAGGTGGAATGGGCCACGGTCATTTCCGCCAGGCAGCCCATCAGGATCAGGGTGATCAACGCGCCGATGGCGTAGCTCAGCAGCACGCTGGGGCCGGCATAACCGATGGCGTAGGCGCTGCCCATGAAGAGCCCGGTGCCAATGGCCCCGCCGATGGCGATCATGCTCATCTGGCCGGCGGTCAACTGCCGCCTGAGGCCGTGCTCGCGATTGGATATCGCTTCGAAACCCTTGTTGGAGGTGGTCACTTTGAGTGCCTCTTTATTGTTGTGTGCACGTATAAATCGTTGTGACGGCCCGTCCTTGTGCCGCTGGCCTGGTCGCCGCACAGGGCGGCAACCAGGGGGTGAAACACGTCTCAGGTCACGCTGTGGCGCACCTGGAATTGCGCCTGGGCCCAGGTTTTCTGGTCGAGGATTTCACCGAGGATCTGCACCGCGTCCCATACCTCGCTGAAGCGGGTGTACAGCGGAGTGAAGCCGAAACGCATGATCCGCGGCTCGCGGTAATCGCCGATCACGCCCCGGGCGATCAGGGCCTGGATCACCGCGTAGCCTTCGGGGTGCTCGAAGCTCACGTGGCTGCCACGCTTGGCATGCTCACGCGGGGTCACCAGCTTCAGCTCGTGACCGGCGCAGCGCTGCTCCACCAGTTCGATGAACAGGTCGGTCAGCGCCAGGGACTTGCGCCGCAGGCTCTGCATGTCGGTCCGTTCGAAGACTTCCAGGCCGCATTCGACCATGGCCAGAGAGGTAATCGGCTGGGTGCCGCACAGGTAGCGGGCAATGCCGCTGGAAGGCTCGTAGCGGGTAGCCATGTCGAACTGCCGGGCATGGCCGAACCAGCCGGACAGCGGCTGGGTAACCAGGTCGCAGAGCGCCGGAGCGACCCAGGCGAAGGCCTGGGAGCCGGGGCCGCCATTGAGGTACTTGTAGGTGCAGCCGATGGCGTAGTCGGCGCCGCTGCGGCCCAGGTCCACCGGCACCGCACCGGCCGAGTGGGCCAGGTCCCAGATGCTCAGGGCGCCCGCCTCGTGGATCAGCCCGGTGGTCGCCTGCATGTCGTGCATGTAGCCGGTCTTGTAGTTGACGTGGGTCAGCAGCACCACCGCGGTGTCCTGGCCGATGGCCGCCGGCAGTTGTTCCGGGCTGTCCACCAGGCGCAGGGAGTACCCCTGCTGCAGCAGCTGCGTCAGGCCTTCGACTATGTACAGGTCGGTAGGAAAGTTGCTGCTTTCGGAGACGATCACCCGCCGCAGGGGCGCACGTCCGGCCTGGACCTGCAGGGCGGCGCTGAGGACCTTGAACAGGTTGATGGAAGTGGTATCGGTGATGACCACCTCACCAGCACCCGCACCGATCAGCGGCGCCAGCCGATCCCCCAGGCGCTGGGACAGGTCACGCCAGCCGGCCGTGTTCCAGCTGCGGATCAGGCCCTCGCCCCACTCTTGCTCGATCACCTGCCGGGCCCGCTCGGCAGCCGCCACGGGGCGGGCACCAAGGGAGTTGCCATCGAGGTAGATCACCCCTTCGGGCAGGCTGAACTGTTGGCGCAGCGGCGCCAGGGGGTCCTGTTCATCGAGACGCAGGCAGTGGTTTTTATCGATCATTGGCAGTCCTGTCTTGGTCAATGTCATGCCCACCGGAAGGGGCCGGGCACGGGGTCCTGGAAACCCGAAAACTTGAGAAATAATGGACGAAGACCGGGAGAATTTTCGTGCAAAGTGCAGCGCGCTGTCGTACTAATCTCGAATAAAATTCTAATCCTCCAATAAAAAACGCGGATTTATGCCAACCATGACCCTCGACTCCACGGACCTGCGCATCCTCTACTTCCTGCAACAGGACGGGCGTATCAGCAATCAGGAACTGGCGGAGAAAGTCGCCCTCTCGCCCTCGGCCTGCCTGCGCCGCCTGCGCCTGCTGGAAACGGAGGGGATCATCAGCGGCTATCGCGCCCAGCTCAATGCCGAGCGCCTGGGCATCGAGCTGGAGGCGATCGTCCACGTATCCCTGCGCCAGGACGTGGAAGGCTGGCACGAGACCTTTATCGGCAAGGTCCAGCAGTGGCCGGAAGTGGTGGCCGCCTACGTGATCACCGGCGCCAGCAACTACGTGCTGCGCATCCAGGCGCGCAACCTCAAGCACTTCTCGGATTTCATCGTCAACCATCTGAACCGCGCCTCGGGCGTGACCGACATCCGCTCGGAAATCGTCCTGCAGAAGATCAAGGAACAGAACAGCCTGCTGGACCTGGTGCAGCGCAAGTAAGCCGTCCTAGAACCCGGCCGGTCGCCGCGCGGGGTGACGCTGGGCAGTGACGCTCGGGGTTTCGTCGAACAGCTTGCGGTACTCGGCGGAGAACCGCCCCAGGTGGGTGAAGCCCCAGCCCAGGGCAATCTCCGAGATGTTGCGCGCCGAGCCGTGCTCGAGAATTTCCTGGCGCACGCCATTGAGCCGGTGGCGCTTGAGGTAGGCCATGGGCGACAGGGCGAAGTACTTGCGAAAGGCCTCGAACAGCTTGAAGCGCGAGACGCCGGCGGCGGCCTCCAGGTCTTCCAGGTGCACGGTCTCGCGGGCATGTTCATGCAAGTGCTGGCGGGCCCGTACCAGATAGTGGGGCAGCTTGACCCCGAGCATTGCCCGCAACTCGCTGGAGTAGTTGTTGGGCTGGGCCAGGATCAGGCCCTTGATCAATGAGCTTTCGATTTCCCGGGTGAAGGCCAGCTGTTCATAGAGCTCGTTGCCCTGGGCCAGTTCGCCGATGAAATGCTGCGCCATGCGCCACCAGGCCGCGGCGGCACCGTGCAGCGCATCCATGCCGGGCTCGAAACGCAGCGGCTCCAGCACCGGGCGCTGCAACAGGCCTTCCAGGGCCTCGCTCATGGCCGGCCGGGAAATCACCACCTGCAGCTTGCGACAGTCTCCGGAGATGGCCAGCACCTGGCTTTCGTTGGGGGCGATGATCACCCCCTGGCCGCGGTCCGAGCGCAAGAGACGCCCGTCCTTGCTCAGTTCCTGCTCGCCGCACAACGGCAGGCTCAGGCTGTAGCTGCTGAAGCGCTCGGTGTCCTGGATATCCACCACCACATCGGTGCCGTATTCGATGATGCCCAGGGTCGTGGAACGGGACCTGAGCACGTTGGCACTGTGGTGGAAACGAATGCGTTCGGGGTTGGCGGTTTCCAGGCGGTGAGGCCCACAGATTCCCGCCATCCAGTTCCTGGCCCCTTCAAGGTCAAAGCGATCGATACGAATCTCGCGAAACTGCCCATCAGCCTTGCTATTCATCACGGCGCACCCACGGCAATTTTTATTCAGCGCGCTCTGACGGCGCGTCTTGTATGACAGGGCAAGTTTTGCGCCAGCCGACGGCGCTGCCAACCCAGTGGATAGCAATCGTCGACTAAGTGGATAACCGGGCCCCATCACTCTCATTGGCTGCGCTCACAGTAGCCGATCAGCGCACCAACAGGCAGCCATCCATCGCTTGCCTGCACGATGCTGGGTAGATGCTACCCAGGGGCCTGCTGCTCCATGCCTTGCCGGGAACGGGCAATTTTGTGGATGACCTTGGCCGACTAAGCGGATAGCCGCAGGCCCCCTCCCTCTCTCTAATGACTGCACCCGATTGGCCTGAATAAAAAAGGTACCGACTCATGAGTGGTGCAAGAAACGTCGAGCAGTGGCAAGACTTCATCGGCAGCTGCCTGGATTTTCGTCCCGCGGACGGGGTGTTCCGTATCGCCCGGGACATGTTCACCGAACCCGAGCTGTTCGACCTGGAGATGGAGCTGATCTTCGAGAAGAACTGGATCTACGCCTGTCACGAAAGCGAGCTGCCCAACAACCACGACTTCATCACGATGCGCGCCGGGCGCCAGCCGATGATCATCACCCGCGACGGCGAGGGCCGGCTCAATGCCCTGGTCAACGCCTGCCAGCACCGCGGCACCACCCTGACCCGGGTGGGCAAGGGCAACCAGTCCACCTTCACCTGCCCCTTCCATGCCTGGTGCTACAAGAGCGACGGGCGCCTGGTGAAGGTCAAGGCGCCAGGGGAATACGACGAGGGCTTCGACAAGGCCACCCGCGGCCTGAAGAAGGCCCGCATCGAGAGCTACAAGGGCTTCGTCTTCATCAGCCTGGACGTGGCCGCCGACAATTCCCTGGAAGACTTCCTCGGCGACGCCAGGATCTTCTTCGACATGATGGTCGCCCAGTCCCCCGATGGTGAGCTGGAGGTGCTGCCGGGCAAGTCCGCCTACACCTACGACGGCAACTGGAAGCTGCAGAACGAGAACGGCCTGGACGGTTATCACGTCAGCACCGTGCACTACAACTACGTGGCCACGGTGCAGCACCGCCAGCAGGTCAACGCCGACAGCGGCGCCGGCAGCAGCGCCACCCTGGACTACAGCAAGCTCGGCGCCGGCGACGCCAGCACCGACGATGGCTGGTTCGCCTTCGAGAACGGCCACAGCGTGCTGTTCAGCGAAATGCCCAACCCGGCGGTGCGCTCCGGCTACGCCAGCATCATGCCGCGCCTGGTGGCCGAGCACGGCCAGGCCAAGGCCGAGTGGATGATGCACCGCCTGCGCAACCTGAACATCTACCCCAGCCTGTTCTTCCTCGACCAGATCAGTTCCCAGTTGCGGATCATCCGCCCCATCGCCTGGAACAAGACCGAGATCATCAGCCAGTGCATCGGGGTCAAGGGCGAGAGCGACGCCGACCGGGAAAACCGCATCCGCCAGTTCGAGGATTTCTTCAACGTCTCGGGCATGGGCACGCCGGACGACCTGGTGGAGTTCCGCGAGGCCCAGCGCGGCTTCCAGGGGCGCCTGGAGCGCTGGAGCGACATCTCCCGCGGGCGCCAGCATTGGGTCAGCGGGCCCACCGCCAACAGCGAGAACCTGGGCATCCAGCCGGCCATGACCGGCACCGAGATCACCCATGAGGGGCTGTACGTCAACCAGCACCAGAACTGGCAGAAGTTCCTCCTGGACGGCCTGCAACGCCAGCCCCTGAAACTGCGTGAGGTGTAAGCATGAATGCGCAATTGCAGTACCAGATCGAGCAATTCTTCTATCGCAAGTCCGAGCTTTGCGATGCCCAGGACTGGGACGCCTACCTGCAACTGTTTGCCGTGGACAGCGAGTTCCACCTGCCCCAGTGGGACTCGGAACACGTCTACACCCAGGACCCGAAACGCGAGATGTCGCTGATCTACTACGCCAACCGTTCGGGGCTGGAGGACCGGGTGTTCCGCCTGCGCACCGGCAAGGCGGCCTCGACCATCCCCATGCCGCGCACCCTGCACATGGTCAGCAACCTGCGCATTGCCGAGGGCGACAACGGCCTGCTGCGGGTACGCCTGAACTGGCACACGCTGTTCTATCGCCTGGCCACCGCCGAGGAGTTCTACGGCCACGCCACCTACGACCTCAAGCCCCAGGGCGACAGTTGGCTGATCCAGCGCAAGCACGTGCTGCTGCTCAACGACACGATCAACTCGGTGCTCGATTTCTATCACCTCTGACCCACGGAAGTTCTCCCATGACGCACAAGGTCGCGTTCAGCTTTGCCGACGGCAAGACCCTGTTCTTCCCGGTCAAGGCCAATGAAATCCTGCTCGACGCCGCCCTGCGCAACGGCATCAAGATCCCCCTGGACTGCCGCGAAGGGGTGTGCGGCACCTGCCAGGGCCGTTGCGAGTCGGGCCAGTACAGCCAGGACTATGTGGACGAAGAAGCCCTCAGCGCCCAGGACCTGGAACAGCGCAAGATGCTCAGTTGCCAGACCCGGGTGCAGTCTGACGCAGCGTTCTATTTCGATTTCGACTCCAGCCTGTGCCACAGCGCCGACCCGGTGCAGTTGCAGGGCTCGGTGATCGACGTGCGCCAGGTGTCCGAAAGCACCGCCATCCTCCACCTGGACCTGGGCGGCCATCAAGCGCCACTGGATTTCCTCCCGGGCCAGTACGCCCGCCTGAGCATCCCCGGTACCGGCACTAGCCGGGCCTACTCCTTCGCCAACCGGCCGGCGGCGGACAACCAGTTGCAGTTCCTGATCCGCCTGCTGCCCGACGGGGTGATGAGCAACTACATCCGCGAGCGCTGCCTGGTGGGCGACACCCTCCAGCTGGAGGCGCCGCTGGGGGCCTTCTACCTGCGCCAGATCAGCCGTCCGCTGATCCTGGTGGCCGGTGGCACCGGGCTCTCGGCCCTGCTGGCGATGCTCGAACAGATCGTCGAGCAGGGCTGCCAGCAGCCGGTGCACCTGTACTACGGCGTGCGCCACAGCCGCGACCTGTGCGAGCTGGAGCGGATCCAGGCCCATGGCGAACGCCTGGCGGACTTTCGCTTCACCCCGGTGATCAGCGACGCCGACCCGGATTGGCAGGGCAAGCGCGGCTACATCAGCGAACACTTTGACAGCAGCGAACTGCGGGACCAGGACACCGACATGTATGTGTGCGGGCCGCCGCCAATGGTCGATTCGATCCGGATCTGGCTGCAAGAACAGCAACTTAACCGCGTTCAGCTGTATTACGAGCGGTTCACCGAGAGTAATATCTGATCCCGTCAGCATTCGCCGTGATCGACCCCGATCGATCCTGATAACAACTAGAAGAGAGCGCACATTAGTGGATCAAACCTTGAAGCAGGGTGAACTCAAGCGTGGCTTGAAGAACCGCCATATTCAGCTGATCGCCCTGGGCGGGGCGATCGGCACCGGACTGTTCCTCGGCTCGGCCGGGGTTCTCAAATCCGCCGGACCTTCGATGATCCTGGGCTACGCGATTGCCGGGTTCATTGCCTTCCTGATCATGCGCCAGCTGGGGGAAATGATTGTCGAGGAGCCGGTGGCCGGTTCCTTCAGCCACTTCGCGCACAAGTACTGGGGCGGCTATTTCGGCTTTCTCGCGGGCTGGAACTACTGGGTGCTGTATGTCCTGGTGGGCATGGCCGAGCTCACTGCGGTGGGCAAGTACGTGCAGTTCTGGTGGCCGGAGATCCCCACCTGGGTCAGCGCCGCGGTGTTCTTCGTGCTGGTCAACCTGATCAACATGATGAACGTGAAGTTCTTCGGCGAGGCCGAGTTCTGGTTCGCCATTATCAAGGTAGTGGCCATCGTCGGCATGATCGTCCTCGGCTGCTACATGCTGTTCAGCGGCAGCGGCGGCAGCCAGGCCTCGGTGAGCAACCTGTGGTCACACGGCGGCTTCTTCCCCAACGGCGGCACCGGCCTGCTGATGGCCATGGCCTTCATCATGTTCTCCTTCGGCGGCCTGGAACTGGTGGGCATCACGGCCGCCGAAGCCGCCGAACCGCGCAAGGTCATTCCCAAGGCCATCAACCAGGTGGTCTACCGGGTGCTGATCTTCTACGTCGGCGCCCTGGCGGTGCTGCTGTCGCTGTACCCGTGGGACGAACTGCTGGTGAGCCTCAACGCTGGCGGCGACGCCTACAGCAGCAGCCCGTTCGTGAAGATCTTCTCGCTGATCGGCAGTGATGCCGCAGCGCAGATCCTCAACTTCGTGGTCCTGACTGCGGCGCTGTCGGTGTACAACAGCGGCGTGTACTGCAACAGCCGCATGCTCTATGGCCTGGCCGAACAGGGTGACGCACCCAAGGCGCTGATGAAGCTCAACAAGCAGGGCGTGCCGATCCTGGCCCTGGGCATTTCCGCGCTGATCACCCTGCTCTGCGTGCTGGTCAACTACCTGGCGCCCCATGAAGCGCTGGAGTTGCTGTTCGCCCTGGTGGTGGCCGCATTGATGATCAACTGGGCGCTGATCAGCCTGACCCACCTGCGCTTTCGCAAGGCCATGGCCGAGCAGGGCGTGGTGCCTTCGTTCAAGGCCTTCTGGTCGCCGCTGAGCAACTACCTGTGCCTGGCCTTCATGGTGATGATCGTCGGCGTGATGTGGATGATCCCCGGCATCCGTGCCTCGGTGTACGCGATCCCGGTGTGGGTCCTGGTGATCTGGGGCTTCTACCTCCTGAGCCGGGCGAAGAAAGCTTCGCAACCCGCCCTGCGCTAAGCCCACAGGTTCACGCCACACCCCCGAGCCCGGCCTTATCCAAGGCCGGGCTTTTTTGTCGGCGCCGCCAAAGTGGTCTGCCAGCAAACAAGAATGTGGCTCGAAACGATAGTCCATCCGTTACCTAGAATCGGGCCTCTCCCGGCGTTTGGGCCAGGGAGCCTGTTCCTCGACGGAGAGTGGCTTATGAACAGAACCGCGACAGGCCTTAGACCGGCCGATATCTTCTCTCCCACCGTGGCGGCACTGATCTCAGTGCTGGTGAACTATGGCGGGACCTTCATCCTGGTGTTCCAGGCCGCTGAACTGGCCCGGCTGACACCCGCCCAGACCACCTCCTGGGTCTGGGCCGTGTCCCTGGGCGTGGGCCTCTCCGGCATGTGGCTGAGCCTGCGCTACAGGGCACCGATCATTACCGCCTGGTCTACCCCCGGGGCGGCCTTCCTGGCCACGGTGATGCCCTTCACGCCCTATGCCGAGGTGATCGGCGCCTACCTGGTTTGCGCCCTGGGGTTCATCGTTCTGGGCTGGTCCGGGGCTTTCGACAAGCTGGTGCGCCTGATTCCCAAGGGCATCGCGGCTGGCCTGCTGGCAGGCATCCTGCTGCAGTTCGGGATCAACGCCTTTGGCGGCGCGAGTGCCGATCCACTGCTGGTGATCGTGCTGGTACTGTCCTATGCGGTGCTGCGGCGCTTCACTTCACGCTTTGCCGTGGTGGGCATCCTGTTCATCGGCCTGGCGTTGCTGATCGTCCAGGAGCGGGTCGACTTCGCCAGCGTGCACCTGAGCTTCGCCGCTCCCCTGTTCACTGCGCCACAGTTCTCCGTGTCGGCCTTGCTCGGCGTGGCCCTGCCACTGTTCGTCATCACCCTGACCGGCCAGTACATGCCGGGCATGCTGGTGTTGCGCAATGACGGCTTCCAGACCAGCGCCAACCCGCTGCTCACGGTCACAGGGTTGGGCTCGCTGATCATGGCGCCGTTCGGCGCTCACGCATTCAACGTGGCGGCGATCACCGCGGCGATCTGTACCGGCGAAGATGCCCACCCGGACCCGGGCAAACGCTATATCGCCGGTATCGCCTGCGGCGTTTTCTACATCCTGGTGGGGACCTTCGGGGTCACCCTGGCGACCCTGTTCATGGTCTTGCCCAAGGCCTTTATCACCACCCTGGCCGGCCTGGCATTGCTGGGGGCAATCGGCGGCAGCCTGGCCAACGCCATGGCCGATACGGCCACCCGGGAAACCGCGCTGATCACCTTCCTTGCCACTGCCGCCAACGTCACTCTGCTGGGGATCGGTGGTGCCTTCTGGGGGCTGGTTGCCGGGCTGACCGTGCACCTGTTGATCCTGGGCCCGCGCAGCGCCCTGGCACTGGAACGCACCAAGCCCTGACCGCCGGCGCTGGAAAAAGGCCGCTGGCTAGGGCTTTCCCAGGGCCTGGGCCAGACGCGCCATCGCCGCCTCGATCTCATGGGCGCTCAGGGACGCATAGCCCAATAGCCAGCCCTGCTGCTTCTGCTCACCCGCATAAAGCCGGCTGAGCCCCGGCAACTGGATGCCAGCCCTGGCCGCACGTTGCTGGGTCAGCTCTTCGCTCCAGCCGGGTTCCAGAAGACACGGGACCTGCAACCCGCCGGGTGGCGGCAAGGCCCTGGCAATGCCCGGCAAATGCCGCCCTATGGCCTCGAGCATGGCCTGCCGGCGCCCGGCGTAGAGCTTGCGCATGGCCCGTACATGGGCGTTGTAGTGCCCCTCCTCCATGAACCGCGCCAGGGTCAGCTGGAGGATCTGCGACGTGTGCCCGTCCATGATGCTGCGGGCACTGCTGAAGGCCCCCACCAGTTCGGCGGGCAGGATCATGTAGCCCATGCGCAGGCCCGGATAGAGAGTCTTGCTGAAGGTGCCGATGTACAGGGTGCGCCGAAACGGGTCCAGGCCCTGGACGCAGGCGGTGGGCAGGCCCTCGTAGTGGAACTCGCTGTCGTAGTCGTCCTCGATGATCCATCGGTCGTGCTCGGCGGCCCAGCGGGTCAGCTCCAGGCGGCGCTCCAGGGACAGGGTGGCACCCGTGGGGTACTGGTGCGAGGGCGTCACATAGACACAGCGGGCGCCGCTGCGGTCGGCTCGCAACAGGTCGGTGCGGATGCCCTGGCCATCCACATCAATGGGCACGATCCGCGCCTCGGCCGCCTCGAAGGCCTTGCGCGCGCCGAAGTAGCCCGGGTTCTCCATCAGGATCGGCTTGCCGGCGTCCACCAGCAGTTGCGCGCACAGGAACAGCGCCTGGCGAGTACTGCTCAGCACCAGGATCTGCTCGGGCTGCACCTTGGCCCCGCGTTCCAGGTTGAGGTAGGCGGCAATCGCCTTGCGCAGGGGCAGCGCGCCCTGGGGATCGCCATGCAGCAGCACGCTGGCACGGTAATCCTTCAATGCCTGGCGTTGCAGGCGCTCCCAGACCTCCAGCGGGAAGCTGCGGGTTTCCGGCAAACCGGTAGCGAAGGCCGTGACTGCCTGCTGATCGCTGACCCCACCCCGCGCCAACAGTGCCGCGCCGCGCCGGCTCAGGCCCGCTCCCGGTTCCGGGCTGTGGGCCGGCAACCCTTGCTGGAGCTGGCGCCGGCGGGACGGGCCACGCAATTGGGCACCGATGGTTTCGCAGACATAGCTCCCCGAGCCTTTGCGCCGCAGGACAAAACCGTCGCGCTGCAACTGCACATAGGCGTTTTCCACGGTGTCGCGCGATACCGCCAGCGACTTGGCCAGGGCCCGGGTCGCCGGCAGCTTCACGCCGGGGCCCAGGGCGCCGTCGAGGATCAGCCCGCGCAAGGCGCGCTGGATGCGCTGGTGCAGGTCCAGAGGGCGGAACTCGGGATCGCTGAGCCGCATCTTGAGGGTTTCAAGCTCGAAGGTCCGGGACATGTGGTCTGCCTCAGAGAGTAAAAATGGTGCACCGAAGGCGGCCACCTTATCCCCCGAGCGCAACTGCCGCCAGCGCCCGCTGCTCTCTAACGACCTCTGTAGCCGCTGCCGCAGGCTGCGATAAGGTCCGGAGGACCTTCCAGACCTCAAGAACGCGTCTGCTGCGCTGCCGATCGCAGTCTGCGGCAGCGGCCGCACTCTGGGAGTCAGTCACCGGCAGGCACATGAAAACGCCCCGGCAGGCGGGGCGTTTTCGGGTCAGAGCGAGGAGCGCACTCGCCACAGTTCGGGAAACAGCACGGTGTCGAGCATCTTGCGCAGGTAGCCCACGCCTTCGGTGCCGCCGGTACCGGGCTGGAAGCCGATGATGCGCTCCACCGTGGTCACATGGCGAAAGCGCCACTGGCGGAAGGAATCTTCCAGGTCGATGAACTTCTCCGCCAACTGGTACAGGTCCCAATAGGCCGAAGGGTTGGCGTAGACCTCGCGCCAGGCCGCTTCCACCGACGGGTCATGCTGAGTCGTGGTGGTGCTATCCAGTGCCAGGCGCGCAGGGTCGATGCTCAAGCCGCTGCGGGCCATCAGGGCAATCGCCTCGTCATACATGGACGGGGTGGCAATCGACGCTTCCAGCGATTGCAACAGTTCGGGACGATGGGCATGGGGCCGCAGCAGGGCCGCGCTCTTGTTGCCGAGGATGAATTCGATCTCCCGATACTGGAACGACTGGAAGCCCGAGGACTGGCCCAGGTAAGGCCGGATCGACTTGTACTCGGACGGCGTCATGGTGGCCAGCACCGCCCAGGCGTGCACCAGTTGATCGAAAATCCGCGAAACCCGCGCCAGCATCTTGAACGCCGGCGGCAACTGGCCCTGGCGCACATGCTCGCGGGCCGCCTTGAGCTCGTGCAGCATCAGCTTCATCCATAGCTCCGAGGTCTGGTGCTGGATGATGAAGAGCATCTCGTTGTGGTCCGGCGACAGGGGGTGCTGGGCGCTGAGGATGCGCCCCAGGTCCAGGTAGTCGCCGTAGCTCATGGAGTCGGAAAAATTCAGCTCGGCGTTATGCCACTCAGCCGGCGGATTGCTTGAAAAGGGACATTGGCTCATCGCGTGGGCTCCTCGCCTCAGGCAGCGGTTGCCCATCGCTGGCTGCGCACCCCGGATCGGGATGCACAACGGCGCGAAGGGCCAGCTGTGTATTTATTGTAGGAATGAATCGGCCAGGGGGCGCAGGATCGCCCGCACCGGACTGGCGTCCAGGTGAGCGAAGCGCAGTGGCAGGGCAATCAGTTCGTAGTCGCCTTCGGCAACCTCATCGAGAACCACGCCTTCGAGGATCGCCATGCCATGGCGGGCCACGGTGTTGTGGGCGTCCATGGTCTTGGACTGCTGGGGGTCGAGGGACGGGGTGTCGATGCCGATCAGGCGCACGCCGAGGCTGGCCAGCAGCTCGACAGTGGCTGGAGCAACGGCAGTAAAGTCCGGGTCCCAGGCACTCAGCGGAGCCTGTGGATAAGTACGCAGCAACACTCGCGCAGGCAAGTTTTCGAGGCGCCCGAGCAACGCCTCGGGCTGCACCAGAGCACCGCTGTCCAGGCAGTGCAGGACCCGGCACGGGCCCATGTAGACATCCAGCGGCACTTCACCGATGGGCAGGCCGTCCGGCCGGTAATGCAGGGGCGCATCGACATGGGCACCGGTGTGGGGCGACAGGGTCACCCGCCCGACATTCACCGGGCACTCGGGGCCGAACTGCCAGACGCGCTCCTCCTGGAACGGCGTATCTCCCGGCCAGGTCGGGGTTGCGGTACTCAACGGCGGGCTGATATCCCACCAGCGTGGTGTATTTTCCATTCGTGCGGCTCTTAGGTCACTCCGAGCTGAATGATACGAGCGAAACCGGTAAAGATTCTTGCGAAATAACTCGGGCAGCCGCGGATATTTCGCAATTACTGCTAACAAAGCCCTGTTTGCCGAATGAATCTTGCAACCGCCACGCCTCTTCCCGGCCCTGCGCCCAGCCACCTCGACTCGGGGCCGCGCTGCGCTTCTGGATACCCCGAGGTCGAGTACAGACAACCCCCTGCCCGCCAGGCGCTATAGGGTGCGGCTTCAGTTCTCTGCCTGCTAGGAGCACAGCATGTCCCAACCCATCACCGTTCTTCGCGACACTCATCCGCTGCCGGTGCTCGACGCCTGCAAGTGGGAAAAACTCCAGGGCGATCCGCACACCGTCAACCTCAACGCCTACACCAGCGAGGATGGCAGCAAGATCATGGGCACCTGGATCTGCACCCCGGGCAAATGGCGGGTGGCCTATGAAAAGTGGGAGTACTGCCATTTCCAGGAAGGCTATTGCGTGATCACCCCGGACGGCCGCGACCCCATCCACCTGCGCGCCGGCGATATCTTCGTGGTGGAGCCCGGGATGAAAGGCACCTGGGAAGTGGTGGAAACCGTGCGCAAGTACTTCGTCTTCGCCTGAGTCCTCCCTCGATACCGGGAGCCCGCGCCAGCCGGGCTCCCCTGGCCGTGTTGCGATTCAAGCCAGCGCCTTTTGCCAAATGTCTATATAATCACTGCCAAATGGCAAAAGGCAGGAGCAGCACTCATGGTCGCGCTGACAGGCACCGGCCTCGTTCCCAAGCGGCGAGGCAAACTGGTATTGAAAGAGCAGTCCTCGGACATCCTTCTGGGTGGCCGGGCACGCTTTGACGATCGTATCTCGATCTATCGCCTGACCGAGGAGGGCATCCCGCTGACGGCGATCATCAAGTTCGTCTCCTCGGTGCCCATGCTCAAGGACGAACAGGTCCTGGCCAAGATCATCGGCCTTTCCGAACGCACCCTGCACCGGCGCCTGAAAACCCCGGACGAGCCGCTGAACCCGGAACAGAGCGCCCGTGCGGTGCGCTTCGCCCAGGTGCTGGCCAAGGCCGAGGACATCTTCGGCAGCAGTGAAGAGGCCCAGGAGTGGATGGCCAAGCCGGTGATGGGCCTGGACGGCCACAAACCGGTGGACCTGCTGACCAACCCCATCGGTTTCGAACTGGTGGACGAGTTCCTCACCCGCCTGGAATACGGGGTCTATCAGTGATCAGTGTGCCGGGCAGCAGCACCCTTCACTTCTGGCGGCTGGACGCCGCCCGGCACGCCGACAGCTGGGACAGCGGCATTGGCGCCGAACTGTGTGGCGGCCGCTGGAACTCCAAGGGCGTGAAGGCGGTGTACGCCAGCGCCGACCCGGCCACGGCGATTCTGGAAGTGGCGGTGCACAAGGGTTTTGCCGCCCTGGACAGCGTGCCCCATGTACTCACCGGCGCCCTGATCCAGGACCCGACCGCCATCTACCGAGTCGATGAAAACCGTATTCCCAACCCCAACTGGCTGGTGCCGGGGATTCCCAGCGCCGGCCAGCAGAAGTTCGCCGATCAGTTGCTGGCGGACCACCCTTTCGTGCTGGTGCCCTCGTCGGTTTCCCGGCACAGCTGGAATATCCTGATCAATCCGCTGCTGGCCAAGGGGCTGTACCAGGTGGTGATCCAGGAACGCTTCGGCCTCGACACCCGCCTCAACCCTCCCTCCGGCACCGTTGCCAGCCGGCCGAACTGAGCCGGGCAAAAAAAGCGGGAACCTGCCCGACGCAGGTTCCCGCAAATGCCCCGGCTGAAGGGGCTGCATTCAATGACGCGTGGAGCCGCTGCTGAGCCCGCGAAGCTGCGAAAAGGACCGAAGGGCCTTGCCTGGCGATATCCAGACAAACCTCTGCCGGGTTTGAGACCGCTGCGTCTCCTGCGGAGCCGTCGCAGCCTGCGGCAGCGGCTACATCGCCCCTTGTAGCCGCTGCTGAGCCGCAGGACCTTGTTTGGCGATACCCAGAGAGACCACTGGCGGCGTTCAGATTGCCGCGCAAACCCGCCAGCGCCCCCTCCCTACAAGCGACGCCTTACTGCGGCTTGCGGTAGCTGTTGACGATGGCCGAGAAGTCCTTGCCACCTTCCCCACGCTGGCTCATGGCCTGGTACAGCTGCTGGGCCACGGCACCGAGCACCACCGGCTGGTGGGCCTGGCGCGCGGCTTCGGTGGCCAGCCCCAGGTCCTTGAGCATCAGCTCGGCACCAAAGCCTCCGGTGTAGCCGCGGGACGCCGGGGCGGTCTCAATCACGCCCGGCCACGGGTTGTAGGTGTCGGAACTCCAGCACCGACCGGTGGAGCTATTGATGATCCCCGCCAGCACTTGGGTGTCGATGCCCAGGGCATCCCCCAGGGCCATGGCTTCGCTGACGCCGATCATCGAAATCCCCAGCAGCAGGTTGTTGCAGATCTTGGCGATCTGCCCGGTGCCCACTTCACCGCAGTGCACGATGTTGCGGCCCATCTGCGCCAGCACCGGTTGCAGGGTGGCGAACAGTTCGGCGCTGGCGCCGACCATGAAGGTCAGGGTCCCGGCCTGGGCACCGCCGGTGCCACCGGATACCGGTGCATCGGCCATGGCCACGCCCTGCTTGGCGGCGGCTGCGGCCACTTCACGGGCGGTCTGTGGGTCGATGGTGCTGCAATCCACCGCCGGAACGCCGCGGCCAATACCCGCCAGCACCCCATCCTCGCCCAGCCAGACGCTGCGCACATGGGCCGCAGCGGGGAGCATGGTGATCACCAGTTCGGCGCCTTCGGCAGCGGCCTTGGGCGAAGCACTGATACGCCCGCCCAGTTGCGCCAGCTCGGCCAGCACGCTCTGGTTGAGATCGAACAGGTTCAACTGATGGCCGGCCTTGATCAGGTTGCGGGCCATGGGCGCGCCCATGTTGCCCAGGCCGATAAATGCAATGTTCATGTCAGGCTCCTCAACGCAGGCTGATGGTGGTGTTCACACCGTCATTGACGCTGTCATCGTCGAACCAGCGGCTGGTGACGGTCTTGGTCTGAGTGTAGAACTGCACCACTTGCTTGCCGTAGGGGCCCAGGTCGCCAAGCTTGGAACCGCGGGAGCCGGTAAAGCTGAAGAATGGAACCGGCACCGGAATCGGGATGTTGATGCCCACCTGGCCGACGTCGATTTCACTCTGGAACTTGCGCGCCGCCGCACCGCTCTGGGTGAACAGGCCGGTGCCGTTGCCGAAGGGGTTGGCGTTGACCAGGGCGATGGCCTGGTCCAGGGTATCCACCTCCAGCACCACCAGCACCGGGCCGAAGATTTCCTGGGTGTAGATCTGCATGTCGGTGGTCACCCCGGAGAACAGGGTCGGGCCGATGAAGTTGCCCTGCTCGTAGCCCGGAACCTTGATGTCGCGGCCATCGAGCTCCAGCTTGGCGCCTTCTTTCACGCCGCTTTCGATCAGCTCCAGAATCCGCGCCTTGGCACGCTTGGAGACCACCGGGCCGACATCGGTGCCCGGCTCGCTGCCGGCGTTGACCTTGAGTTTCTGCGCCAGGGCCTTGAGGTCCGGCAGCCATTGTTTCGCTGCCCCCACCAGCACCACCACCGAGGTGGCCATGCAACGCTGGCCGGCAGCGCCGAAGCCGGCGCCCACCAGGGCATTGAGGGTCTGTTCGCGGTTGGCGTCGGGCAGCACCACGGCGTGGTTCTTCGCGCCCATCATCGATTGCACGCGCTTGCCGTGCTTGCCCGCCAGGTCATAGACGTGGGTGCCGACCGCGGTCGAACCGACGAAGGACACCGCCTTGATGTCCTTGTGGGTGCACAGCGCATCCACCACGTCCTTGCCGCCGTGCACCACGTTGAGCACACCGGCCGGCACCCCGGCTTCCACCGCCAGCTCCACCAGCAGCATGGTTGACAGCGGGTCCTGCTCGGAAGGCTTGAGGACGAAGGTGTTGCCGCAGGCGATGGCCATCGGGAACATCCACAGCGGAATCATTGCCGGGAAATTGAACGGGGTGATCCCGGCGCACACGCCGATCGGCTGGCGCAGGGTGTAAGTGTCCACGCCGCCGGCGACGTTTTCGGCGAATTCGCCCATCTGCAGAGTGCCGATGGAGCAGGCATGCTCCACCACTTCCAGGCCGCGGAAGATGTCACCCTCGGCGTCGGCGATGGTCTTGCCCTGCTCGGCGCTGAGGACCACGGCAATGCGTTTGGAGTGCTCGCGGATCAGGGCCTGGAGCTTGAGCATGATGCGCATCCGCGCGCCGATCGGGGTCAGTTTCCAGGTCTGGAAGGCGCGCTGGGCAGCGGCGATCGCGGCGTCGACTTCAGCGGCAGTGGCAAAGGGCACCTTGGCCAGCACTTCCTGGGTCGCCGGGTTGACGATGTCGTGCCATTCCTGGCTCTGGGACTGGACCCATTCACCGTCGATCAGCAGTTTGACCTGTTGCAGGGTGGTGCCGTCGGGCTTGAGGGATGCGTTCATGGGGTCTCCTGACTTCTTGAGTTCTTATGCAGGGAAACCAAGGCGGGCAAGCGCCTTGAAAGAGGGGCTGTCGCGAGTTGGTATCGGACGGTTTTTGGAGTATAGATGTGCAAACTTCTAATAAGAACGCACATAAAATCCGGTCCATCATGCAAAAAAACATCACCTCGCTAAGCACCCTGAACTGGGACGACCTGAAGTTTTTCCTCGAAGTGGCGCGCACTCGCAAGGCCAGCAGCGCGGCCAAGCGCCTGGCGGTGGACTACACCACGGTATCGCGGCGCATCGGGTCCCTGGAAACCGCCCTGGGCACCTTGCTGTTCGAAAAATCCCGCACCAACGGCTTTGTCCTCACCGCCGAGGGCCAGCGCCTGCTGGGTTATGCGGAGTCCATCGAAAGCACCCTGCACATGGCGTGCGAGCAGGTCTCGGGCTCCGGAGTGGCGTTGTCCGGCCATGTGCGCATGGGCTGCACCGAAGGCTTCGGCACCTTCTTCATCACCCCGCAACTCAGCCACTTCCTCGACGCCTACCCGGCAATCTCGGTGGATATCCTGCCGCTGCCGCACTTCATCAGCCTGTCCAAGCGCGAGGCGGATATCGTCATCGCCCTGGAACGCCCGGAGCACGGCCCCTATGTGTGCTGCAAGCTGTGCGACTACCGCCTGCAGCTGTACGCCACCCAGGAATACCTCGACCGCCACCCACCGATCCGCCGCCCCGGCGACCTGGGCGAGCATCAATTCATCAGCTATGTGGATGACCTGGCCTTCAGTTCCGAGCTGCTGTACCTGGCCAATGTGGTGCCCGGGGCCAGCGCCAACCTGCGCAGCACCAGCGTGATTGCCCAGTACGTGGCAGCGCAGCAGGGCCGCTCGCTGGCGATCCTGCCGTGCTTCCTGGCGGCCCAGGACCCGCGCCTGCTGCCAGTGCTGCCCAAGGAAATCAACCTGACCCGGCAATTCTGGATGTACTGCAGGGAGGATCTCAGGAAGTTGAAGCGGATCACCCTGTTATGGGATTACATCCGCGAGGTGACCGAGCAGAATCGGCCGCTGCTCATGGGCGAGAGTCGCAGCATGCGCTTCGCCGCCCCCTGACCCTTAGCGGCCGCAAGGCTGCAGCCGCAACCCGCAGGTCGTCGATCAGTCGGCGATCACCACGATCGACACCCGACGGTTCTCGGTACGCCCGGCCACGGTGCTGTTGGAGGCCACCGGCTCGCTGCTGCCCAGGCCGCGCAGCTGGATGTTTTCTTCACGCATGCCAACCTGGGTCAACACCTTGACCACGCTCTTGGCCCGGCGCACGGACAGTTGCACGTTGTAGGCCTCCTTGCCCGACGCGTCGGTGTGACCGTCGACCCGGACCTTCTGGATATCGACGCTGAGCAGCGCCTTGCCGATGCGCTGGACGATCTCGGTACTGGCCTGGTTCAGGGTTTCCACATCGCTGCCAAACAGCACCTTGCCCGACAGGCCAAAGGCCCAGCCTTCATCCGTCAGTTCGAAGCCCTCCTGTTTCAGTACCGCGATCTGTTTCGGGGTCAGACCTTTGGGCGGCACGCTCTGACAGCCGGCCAGGGCCAGCAGGGCCATGAACACCAGAGTGCTGAACAGTCGAACCGAACGTTGCGTCATCGAGAACAAGGGAATTAGCTCCTGTTTTGAACCTGAACGATAGGGAGCTCCGCCCCCACTGTGTGTTGCCCGCCTCGCGAACCGCGCTTGGCTTGGTACATGGCCGCGTCGGCGGCATTCAACAGACTGCCCGGTGTCGCACCATGATCCGGGTACACGGCAATACCGATACTCAGCGATGTCAGGATCGACAGGCTGCCGGGCAGTTGAATCGGTACTTCCATGCTGCTGATGATCTTGTCGGCGATGCGCTGGGCATCCTCGACCCGGTGCAGCGGGGTCAGCAGCACGGCAAATTCGTCCCCGCCCAGGCGCGCCACCAGGTCGTCCTCGCGCAACTGCGCGCGAATCCGCGTGGCCACAGCCACCAGCACCGCATCGCCAGCGGCGTGGCCGAAGTTATCGTTGATCTCCTTGAACCGGTCGCTGTCGAGAAACAGCACCGCCATGCGCTCGTTGAGCTTGTTGGCGCTGCGCAGGGCACGGATCAGCCGGCCTTCGAAGAACGCCCGGTTGGGCAGGCCGGTCAGGCTGTCGTGGCTGGCCTGGTGGGCCAGGGTTTCATTCTCGCTTTGCAGATGGGTCTGCCAGGCTTCCAGCTCATCGAGCAGGGCGTTGAAGTCGTTGCCCAGGTTGTCCAGTTCGGCGATTTCCGCAGGCGGCACCCGCTGATCGAAGGCCCGCTCGCGCCGGGCCGCGTGCGCCACATCGGCGAGGCTGCGCAACGGCCCGGTGATGCCCCGCAGCTGGCGGCGCGCCAGGTACAGCGCCAACCAGGCGCTGAGGGCGATGCACAGCACGATGCCCACCAGGCCACTGAGGAGAAACCGCAACAGGCTGCCGCCATGGCCGGTGACATTGATGGTGCCGATTTCCCGCCCCTGGTGCAGGATCGGCAGGCTGATGGGCTTTTCCAGAAAGGCGCTGGCGACGTGCATTTCCAGATTGGTCAGAAAGCCGCTTTCCGGGCGCTGCCAGCTGGCCAGCAACTGGCCCTGGCTGTCATACACCTTGGCGTCGGCCACCTCTTCGGTGGAGGCGATCAGGGCCAGGGCCTCGGTGGCCACCACACTGTCGTTGAACACCACTGCAGCTTCCACCGTGTAGCTGATGGAGCGGGCGATCAGGTGCAGGTTGTGATCGGCGTACACACGCAGGGCCAACACCCCGAGAAAGGTCAGGGACAGGCTGGCCATGGAGATCGCCAGCAGAGCGACGATCAGGTGGCCGCGACCGATGACCGACCGCAGTGTAGGGCGGGCGTTGGGCTTGAACAGTTTCATGGGGCCGCCGGACGACGACGGGAAAGCTGCAGCACGCTGGGATGAATCTTCACCCCACTGCGCGCCACGGAATCCAGGTTGACCTCGAACGACACCTGGCTGTCGCCGACCCGCAGGCAGAACAGGCTGCCCACGGTGCACTGGTCGCCCCCCTCGCTGATGCTCAGCACCGGTTGCCCGATCAGCGAGTTGAACAGGCGGGTACGCTCATCATTGGACAATTTGCCGACATAGACCGAATCGCACTCACTGGCCAACGACGGGTTGTTGGCCAGCAGACGCCGCACCAGCACCGGGCGGCCGGTGGCCTGGGTCGCGCCCTTGAGCAGGTCATCGGTGTATTCGGTGGGGCCAACCACGCACAGACGCAGTTGCGCAGGCTCCACGGGCCAGCGAGCGTAGCTGAGAATGCCCAGCACCACTTGGGTTACAGCCTTGGCCCGTTGCTCGGCCAGGCTCGCGGACGCCGGTGGCTCCGACTGCGCGATGGCCAACAGGCTGAACAGGCAGAGAATGGTCGACAGCACACACTGTCTCCACCCCAAAATGCGCTCTGTCCTCAAGACAGCCACGTCCATGCAGGGATTCTCTTTGATTTTCACGGAAATGATGCCGCAACGATAGCACAGCCCGGGAAAATGCAGCGAGACCAGCGCCCGAGCACGATGCCTGAGAAAAGCCGGAAACATGGGCGTCAGTCCAACTCCAGCATCAACCCGCTCAGACGCTTGACCTTGCGCCGAACAGCCTCTTCGAACACTCCGGCACGGGGCTCGATCAGGCTGAACCAGTCCTTGGCCCGGGTGATACCGGTGTAGATCAGCTCCTTGGTCAGCACCGGGTTCAAAGCGTCGGGCAGGATCAACGCGGTGTGGGCGAACTCCGAGCCCTGGGACTTATGCACAGTCATGGCGTAAACGGTTTCCACGTCATTGAGCCGGCTTGGCAGCACCAACCGCACCCCGCCCTGGCCATCGTTGCGCGGAAAGGCGACGCGCAGCACCTGACGCCCCGCCTCCGAGCCTTCCTGCTCCGGCAGTTTCAGGGCGATGCCGATATCACCGTTCATCAGGCCCAGGCCGTAATCGTTGCGGGTCATCAGCACCGGGCGGCCCTCGTACCATTGCTGGTCACTGTCGATCAGCCGGGCCTTGAACAGCGCCTGGGTGATCCGCAGGTTCAGGCCTTCGACACCCCAGGGGCCCTTGCGCACCGCGCACAGCAATTGGAAGCGATCAAAGGCCTGCAGGACATGGCGCGCCCAGTCGGTCCAGCGCCGATCCTCCAGAGGCGTACCCGGCGGCGGGCGCTGGCTGCGCAGTACATTCAGGTAGTGGCGGTAGCCTTGCGGCCCCTCGCCATGGCCCTCCAGCAGCAGCCGCTCCAGGGCCCGATCCTGCTCGCCCTTGAGGCTCAGGCCATACAGGTCGGCATGGCTGCGAGCCGCCAGCAGGCGCCGGGCTTCATCGGCCTGCTGCTGGTTGACCCAACGCGCCAGCTGGCCGATGCCGCTGCCTTCGCCGAAACGCCGGGAATGGCGCAGCATCACCACCTGCTGCGCCAGGGGATGCTGGTGGGCGCTGTCTTCCTGCAGGCCGCTGGCTCCCAGGTTCTCGCCACTGACCGCCTCCAGCCAGGCCCGGGTCTGCGGGTTGTACCAACCGGCCTCGGCGTCACGGCACAGGTCGCCGAGCACGGCGCCGGCTTCCACCGAGGCCAGTTGGTCCTTGTCCCCCAGCAACACCAGGCGTGCATGGATGGGCAAGGCGTCCAGCAGGTTGGCCATCATTTCCAGGTCGATCATCGAGGCTTCGTCCACCACCAGGACATCCAGGGGCAAGCGGTTGCCGGCGTGATGGCGGAAATGCCGGGTGCCCGGGCGATTGCCCAGCAAGCGGTGCACGGTGGTCACCTCGCTGGGGATCATTTCCCGCACCTCATCGGGCACCGCGAGGGAACGCACCTGCAAGCTGATGGACTCGGTCAGGCGCGCCGCGGCCTTGCCGGTAGGCGCCGCCAGGCGAATGCGCAGCGGCTTGCGTGCTTCCACCGCCGGGCCCTGGAGCAAGGCCAGCAGGCGCACCACGGTGGTGGTCTTGCCGGTGCCGGGGCCGCCGGTGATGATGCTGAAGGCGCCCCGGGTGGCCAGGGCACAGGCGAGTTTCTGCCAGTCGACGGGCCCCGCCGCCTTGGCCGGGCCGAACAGCCCGTCGAGGCGCGCCGCGAGGTTTTCCGGGGTGGCCTCGGCCAAGGCCAGGCGCTGGCGCAAGGCGTTGTCGATACGCCGCTCATAGGCCCAGTAGCGGCGCAGGTACAGGCGCTTGCCGGACAGCACCAGCGGCCGCTGCCGGGAAGACTCGGCATGATCCGCCGCCAGGGCCACCAGGCGGCTGCCGGCCAGGACCTTGCACCAGTGCGCCCCTTCAAGCCCCATCAACACCTGGGACGGCAGCGCCGGTGCGCCGTTTTGTGCGTCGCCTTCGGGCGGCAGCGACAGGGCGAAGTCCGGCTCCTTGAGGGTTTCGAACAGGTCCAGGCAGACATGCCCGTGCCCCAGCTGATGGCTGGTCAGGGCCGCGGCCATCAGTACCAGCGGATCACAGCCCGGGTCCAGCTCATGCAGGAAGCCGACAAAGGCCCGGTCCAGGGAACGCAGCCAGCCGCGCTCGACCCAGCGTTCAAGCAACAGCAGCAAGTCGTCGGCGCGGCTCAGGGGCGCCAGGTCGAAGGCCGGTTGCGGCGCCTGGTCCAGTGCATCGAACAGGTCCTGGGTCATAGCAGCACTCCCTGCTCCCAGGCGGGCTCGGCCTTGGGTGGCTCGGGCTGGCCCTGGAACATGCGGTCCAGTTGCTCGATCAACTGTCGAGGCGGCCGGGCGAAGTAGGCCCCCTGGCTGGCGGCACGGGTGCCCCGCAGGAACAGGTACAAGGCGCCGCCCACATGGCGATCGTAGTCGTAGTCCGCCAGCCGGGCCTTCAATTGCCGGTGCAGGGCCAGCAGGTACAGCACGTATTGCAGGTCGTAACGGTTGTCGAGAATCGATTGTTCCATGGCCTGCTCGGTGTAGGCCGCGTCGTCCGCGCCCAGCCAGTTGGATTTGTAGTCGGCCACGTAATAGCGGCCCTGGTGCTCGAAGGTCAGGTCGATAAAGCCCTTGAACATGCCGTTGAGCAATACCGGCTCGGCCGTGACTCGGGGCGCGCCCTGATGGGTTTGCTGGCGTACCCGCTCATCGAGCTTGAGCACATCGACCTTGTGGCTGGCGAACCAGAACTCCATCTCGACCCGGTACTGGGTCAACTGCCCGAGCACCACCGGTGCCTGGCCCTCGCCCAGGGGCAAGGGCGCTTGCAGCAGGTGCTGCAGCCAGTCGCTCAGGGTCGGGATCCAGCCTTGCCAGCCGCGGCGATTGCAGCGCCGGGCCACGGCGTCCTCGATCGCCTCGGGGGCAGCGGCAAAACCCTCCTCCCCGGCCCACTCCAGCAGGCCATGAAGGAAGGTCCCGGGGTTCGGGCCGCGGGGGAAGCGGTGGATATCGCCGCCGCTGGCCAGGGTTTCCCGAGGAGCTTCGGGGTCCAGGCGTTCGTCGTCGAAGAGTTTCTGCGCCTGGGGGTTTTCCGGCGCCTCGGTGCTGCCCGCCCCCAGGATGTCGCTGATGCGCAAGGCACTGTAGGAGGCAATCCACCAGTTTTCCGCGGCGCGACGGCTGGGCGTCAGCGGCGCCAGCAGGGTGGCCTCGTTGCGCGGTGGCTGATAGCGCTGGTCATCGACGACGGGCAGCTCGGACACGCCAATCGCAGCGCAGCCCTGCTGCAGGTCCAGCAGCCAGCGCAACAAGGCGCTGGATTCGCCCAGGACATCGCCGCCGCCCAGCAGGTAACCCAGGGCCGAAAGGTGCAATACCGAGCTGCTGTGATTGCCCCGCTTGAGATCGGCCACCCCCAGCCAGCAGGCATGCTGGGCCCGGGTCAGGGCCACATAGAGCAGCCGCAGGTCTTCCGCCAGGCGCTCTTCATCGGCCAGGGCAATCAGCTCCGGGGTGGGCCGCAGGCTGACCTGGGGCTTGCCGGCAGCATCGTGGTAATGCAGCGGCAAGCGGCTGCCATCCACCGGCTTGGTGGAACAGATGAAGGGCAGGAACACCAAGGGGTATTCCAAGCCCTTGGACTTGTGGATGGTCACCACCTTGACCAGTTGCTCATCGCTTTCCAGGCGCAGGATCTGCTCCTCCCCTGCCTGCCCGGACAGCGCCAGGTGCTCGGCCAGATGGCGGATCAGGGCCTGCTCGCCGTCGAGTTCGGCGGCGCTTTGTTGCAGCAGCTCGGACAAGTGCAGAAGGTTGGTCAGCACCCGCTCGCCATCACTGCGGGCCATCAGCGCCTGGGGCAGCTGGAAGTCATGCAGCAGGCGCCGCAACATCGGCAGCACGCCCTGGCTGCGCCAGATCGCCCGGTAGCCACGGAACTGCATGACCCGCGCTTCCCAGGCCAGTTCATCCTGGTTGAGCCGCTCCAGCTCCAGCAGCGGCAGGTTCAGGGTCAGGGACGCCAGGGCCGCGCGCAGCGGCCGCTCCACGTCCGGCTCGGCGCAAGCCTTGAGCCACACCAGCACATCCCGGGCTTCCTGGGCGGCGAACACCGAGTCCTTGTCCGACAGGTACACACTGCGCACCCCGCGGGCGGCCAGCTCGCCGCGCACGGCCTGGGCCTCCTTGCCATCGCGCACCAGGATCGCGATATCCGCCGGCAGCAAGCCTTTCAGCGCTTGCTGCTCACGGACAAACCCACTGCGCCCCTGCTGGCCGCCATTGAGCAGGCCGACAATCGCCGTGGCGCAAGCCGCCGCCTGATGCTGGCGATACTGGGCCCCGGACAGCGGCTGTTCCGAAGGCAATTGCCAGAAGTTAAGTGCCGGCACCGGCTGGCCGTCGACCAGCAATTGCTCCTTGCGCCCCTGGGCGGCCACCGCCAGGAATGGCACCGGGTTCTCGCCATCCGCTTCGCGAAACAGGAAGGCTCCCTGTCCCTGCGGCCGCTGTTCGGCTTGCAGGAACACATGGTTGACCGCGCTGACCATCGCCTGGCTGGAGCGGAAGTTGGTGCCCAGGGTGTGCAGGCGCCCGCTGGTGGCCTGGCGTGCCCGCAGGTAGGTGTAGATATCGGCGCCACGGAAGGCGTAGATCGCCTGCTTGGGATCGCCGATCAGGAACAGGCCGGTCTCGGGGTCGTTGGCCTCGATCCGGTAGATGCTTTCGAAGATCCGGTACTGCACCGGGTCGGTGTCCTGGAATTCGTCGATCAGGGCCACCGGGAACTGCTCGCGGATCAGGGTCGCCAGGCGCTCGCCGCCATCGCTCTGCAGGGCGCTGTCCAGGCGCAGCAGCATGTCGTCGAAGCCCATCTCGGCGCGCCGCCGCTTCTCTTCTTCGAAACGTGCCCCCACCCATTGCGCGGCGTGTTGCAGGACCGCCGCATCCGGGCTGGGCAAGGCATCGAGGCTGGCCTTGAGCCCGGCCATGGCGTCGAGCCCGGGGTGATCGGGGGCCGCGCCTTTCCAGGCCTCGCTCATGCCTTCGGGGGTCAGGCGGGTGAAGCCGGTGCCGATGTCCAGCTGCTCGACGGATTCGTCCTCGGCCCAGGCACTGATCTTTTCGAACCAGGGCTCGAAGAACCGGGCCTGCATCTTGCGCCCGTCGACGCTCTTGCTGGCCACGCCTTGCAGGCAGATCTCCCGCAGTTGCGCGGCCCACTCGCGCCAGGGCGCCTTGATCTGCACCAGGGCTTCACGACGTTCTTGCAGGCAGGCTTCGATCAACTCGCTCGGCGTCTGCTCGGGTGGGTCCCGACGCTCGTTGCCGAACATTGCCCGCACTCGGGGCATGAGTTCGGCCGGCCCGACCCAATGGCTGCGCACCCAGTTCAGGGCATCCCCCTGCATCGGGTAGCAGAACAGCCGCCAGTAATCGCGCAGAACCTGGCCCAGCAGGTCGCTGTGATCGGTTTCCAGGGTCTGGGTGAACAGGCTGCCGCTGTCGAACGCATGTTCGCGCAACATGCGCTGGCACCAACTGTGGATGGTCGAGACCGCGGCCTCATCCATCCATTGCGCGGCGATGTCCAGGCGATTGGCACAGGCGGCCCACTGCTCGACGGGGTATTGCTCACGCAACTCGACGATCAGGCCATCGGGGGCGCTGGTTTCATCGCGAAAGAAGCGCGCGGCTTCCGCCAGGCGCGTGCGAATGCGCTCGCGCAATTCCTTGGTGGCGGCATCGGTAAAGGTCACCACCAGTATCTGCGGCGGCAGCAATTCACGCCCGAAACCCGCCGCCTCGCCGCCATGGCCCAGCACCAGGCGCAAGTAGAGCGCGGAGATGGTGAAAGTCTTGCCGGTACCGGCACTGGCCTCGATCAACTGGCTGCCGCGCAGAGGAAATGCCAGGGCCAGGGGAGCTTGTGCAGTCATGCGCCTGCCTCCTCGCCGAGCGCCGAACGCCAGGGAGCATTCAACAGGGGTCGATAAAGGGTCTCGGCCCAACCGCTGAAGGTTTCATCGGCGATCAGTGCGTTGTAGTCGGCGAATTGGCGGGCCAGGGCCGGGCTTTGCCGGCGTTCGCCCTCGCTGTTCTGGCCGTCGCCATCGTAGGTCTTGCGTGCAGCGGCCGCGGCTTTGTCCGGGTCGCTCTGGCCCAGCCAGGCGAAGGCGGTCTTGATCGCCACCGGCAGCGGCTGGCGCATGCCGGCCTGCCAGGCCTGCAGCAGGTTGCCGAGAATCTGCCGGGCCACCTCCTGCTCCAGCGGCGGCAACAACAGGCTGTCATCGCTGGCCACCAGCGCGGTGGTCAAGGAGTAACCACTGGCGCAGGCCAGCAGATGATTGACCCAAGGCTTGATCAGCCGATGCCATTTACGGGTCTTGGTCGAGCCGATGCCGTTGGGGATGGCGCTCACAGCCAACAACCCGCCATCAGCTCGCTGGTGCAGGCTGCTGAGCCAACCTTCCAGGCGCACGCCTTGCAGTTCCAGGCTCACCGGCAGCGCACTGGTTACCGGGGTCGGCCACAGGTCGAGCAGTTGCCGATAACGCTGCAACAGGTCCGGCAGGGGCTCCAGCAGTTCGCGCTGCAGGCATTCGCCAAAACCGGCCATGGGCAACAGGCCACTGGCTTGCAGCCTCCGGGCCTGGGCCTGCAAGGCTTGCTCGGGCTGCGCTGCGTCGCCCAGCGCCGCTTCCAGCAGGCTGTCGCTGAGGCTGTAGCGCTGCAGGGCATCGAGCACGAAGGGCTCTTCATCGGCCAGCGGTGCTTCCATGGCTTCAAAGAACACCTTGAGCCTTTGGCTGAAGAAATGCCGCACCGGGTTGCGCAGGAAATCCTGCAACTGGGCAAGGCTCAGGGGCTCGTCCTGGACATAGGGTTCCAGGCGTTCGACTGCGCCCAGTTCCTCTCGGACCTGATGCAGCACTTGCCACTCCCGGGCGTAGCTGAACAGCGTGTCGCTGTCGTGGAAATAGCGAGCACTGAAGGGTTGCAGGGGATGCTCCTGGGTCAGGGCCTCCAGCAGGGAGTCCTGCTCATCGGGCAGTCGCCAGCCGCTGGCCAGATGATCGCGCAACTGGCCGATCAGGACCGAGGCCGGGCGCTCGCTGTTGTCGCGAATGCTGCGGCCAACCCAACTGACATAAAGTTGGTCACGAGCCGAGAGCAGGGCTTCAAGCAGTAGGTAACGGTCGTCTTCGCGCCGTGATCGGTCGCCGGGGCGGTAGTCGCTACCCATCAGGTCGAAGTCCAGAGGCGGCTGCGCCCTGGGGTAATCGCCATCGTTCATGCCCAGCAGGCACACCAGCTTGAAGGGAATGGCGCGCATCGGCATCAGGGTGCAGAAGTTCACCGCTCCGGCGAGGAAACGCTGGGACAGGCGCCCCTGGTCCAGGCCAGCCAGCCAGGCTTCGCGGACCACCGTCAGCGGCAACTGATCTTGCAGGCCCACAGACTCGCAGGTTTCCAGCCAGTTTTCCCGCAGGTCGTCGAGCTGTCCCAGCAGGTAATCATCGTGCTCGTTGCTGGCAAGGAAGAACTGTTCCAGCAGGTTGTGCAGGCGCTCGCCCCACTCCGCCGGAACCGCCGGCTGGGTGAGTTGCTGGTAGGCGAACTGCAGGGCGTCAAGAAGGGCGACCAGGGGACCGATCAGCGCCGCATCCAGGCCACCAATCTCGTCATAAGGTTCGATACCGTCACAGGCGTCGGAGCGGCCGACGGCATAGCCCAGGAGCATGCGCCGCAAGCCGAAACGCCAGCTGTTCTGCTCCAGTTCCGGGGGCAGCCCCAGTTCTGCGCGCTGCTCGGCATTCATTCCCCAACGGATGCCGGCACCTTCAATCCAGCGGTGCAGGGTCGGCAGGTCGGCTTCGTCGACGCCAAAACGCGCACGCAGGGCTGGAACGTCCAGCAGGTCGAGAATCTCACTGACCGGAAAACGACTGTCCGGCAGCTTCAATAGATGTTCGACGGCGATCAGCAGCGGGTCACGGCCACGCTGGCCCTGGTCAGTGAGGGTAAAGGGAATGAAGCGCCGGTCATCCCGCTCCAGCTGGCCGAACACGGCGCGGATATGCGGGGCGTAGCTGTCGATGTCCGGGACCATGACGATCACATCCCGGGGCCGCAGATCGGGCTCTGCACTGAAGCGCGCCAGGAGCTGGTCGTGAAGGATTTCCACTTCTCGCTGGGCGCTGTGGGCAATGTGAAAGCGGATCGATTGATCGTGCTGGATATCGACCTGCGGCCACAACTCACGTGTTTCGTTCAGCGGGCGCAGTTCGAGAATGTCGTCCTGCAATTGCTGGAGCATGCTGGCCGGCTGGCTGTCACTGAACAGATCGATCCGGCCATCGCGAAAAGCGCTTCGATAGCTGTTGGGATCGTCATAGCTGTCCAGCAGGTTGATGTAGTCACGGCCTTGCTTGCCCCAGGCGGCCAGCAGCGGGTGGGCGTGCTGGTGCAGGGTTTGCGGATCCAGGGCCTGAGGCATGCCGGCCTTGCGCGCCTGGCGTTTGTATTGGTGGCGCAGCAGGTCCTTGTCGGCAACGATATCGGCCCAGTGATGGCGACAAGGGTTGTGCACACACAGCAGCACCTGACTGAAGCGGGCCAACCCGGCCAGTGCCTCCAGGGCCTGGGCCGGCAGCGAAGAGATACCGAAAACGATCACTCGGGACGGCAAGCCCCTGGGCGCCACCTCCAGTTGGTTGATCCGCTCGATAAAGCGCTGGTGAACGCCTGCGCGACTCTGGGCCATCCCCTCGGTGCCGACATCCAACAGCAGCGCGCGCCATAGCTCGGCCTGCCAGCAGTTGGCAGGCGTCAGGGCCTTGGTTTCACCACGACCATTGCGCAGTTGGTGGCGGCCGGCGGCCCAATCCTCCAGCCAGTCGGCTCGATATACCTGGTATTGGTCGAACAGATCGGCCAGACGCTCGGCCAATTGATAGCGCTTGCGCAGGTCACTGTCGTGGGTCAGGAAGCGTTGCAGGGGTTCGAAATGCGGCTCATCGATCAACTCCGGCAACAGGCGCATCAGCCGCCAGGTCAGGGGAGCTTTATCCAGCAGGGATTTGGGCGGGATTTCGTCTCGCCCCAGGACCAGGCGGTACAACTGCCACATGAAACTGCCCGGCAATTGCACATCAATGGCAGCGGCAATACCGCAGCCACCGCCGTCATCCACTTCGGGGTCTTCGGCCAGGGCCAGTTTCAGCCATTGGGCGATACCGTTGCTCTGTACCAGGGCAATTTCATTTTCCAGGGGCGCCAGGGGATAACGCCGCATCCAGCTGACCACCAGGCTGCGCAACTCGTCCAGGCGGTTACCGTGAACCACCATGAAACCAGGGTTGAGGGACGAGGCGTCCGGCATAAAGGCTTCCTTGGAGAATGCAAAAAGCTAGGGCGGAACCTTAGCACTGTCACCGGGCAGTGGCAGCCAGGTCGAGCAAACAGTGACAGAGAAAGCGCCGGGCTTTTATGTCGCGCAAAAACAAAACCCCAACTGCATGTGCAGTTGGGGTTTCGGAATTTAATCTTGACGATGACCTACTCTCACATGGGGAAACCCCACACTACCATCGGCGATGCATCGTTTCACTTCTGAGTTCGGGATGGGATCAGGTGGTTCCAACGCTCTATGGTCGTCAAGAAATTCGGTAGCCAGTCCGTTGCTTGTGCAACGTCCCAGCGAATGGGTATGTAATAGATTTGTGTGTTCGCAAACTTTCGGTTTGTATCGTCTTCACACACCGCAACTCGCTTCTTAAGCAAATTGCTTGGGTGTTATATGGTCAAGCCTCACGGGCAATTAGTATTGGTTAGCTCAACGCCTCACAGCGCTTACACACCCAACCTATCAACGTCGTAGTCTTCGACGGCCCTTTAGGGAACTCAAGGTTCCAGTGAGATCTCATCTTGAGGCAAGTTTCCCGCTTAGATGCTTTCAGCGGTTATCTTTTCCGAACATAGCTACCCGGCAATGCCACTGGCGTGACAACCGGAACACCAGAGGTTCGTCCACTCCGGTCCTCTCGTACTAGGAGCAGCCCCTCTCAAATCTCAAACGTCCACGGCAGATAGGGACCGAACTGTCTCACGACGTTCTAAACCCAGCTCGCGTACCACTTTAAATGGCGAACAGCCATACCCTTGGGACCGGCTTCAGCCCCAGGATGTGATGAGCCGACATCGAGGTGCCAAACACCGCCGTCGATATGAACTCTTGGGCGGTATCAGCCTGTTATCCCCGGAGTACCTTTTATCCGTTGAGCGATGGCCCTTCCATACAGAACCACCGGATCACTAAGACCTACTTTCGTACCTGCTCGACGTGTCTGTCTCGCAGTCAAGCGCGCTTTTGCCTTTATACTCTACGACCGATTTCCGACCGGTCTGAGCGCACCTTCGTACTCCTCCGTTACTCTTTAGGAGGAGACCGCCCCAGTCAAACTACCCACCATACACTGTCCTCGATCCGGATAACGGACCTGAGTTAGAACCTCAAAGTTGCCAGGGTGGTATTTCAAGGATGGCTCCACGCAAACTGGCGTTCACGCTTCAAAGCCTCCCACCTATCCTACACAAGCAAATTCAAAGTCCAGTGCAAAGCTATAGTAAAGGTTCACGGGGTCTTTCCGTCTAGCCGCGGATACACTGCATCTTCACAGCGATTTCAATTTCACTGAGTCTCGGGTGGAGACAGCGCCGCCATCGTTACGCCATTCGTGCAGGTCGGAACTTACCCGACAAGGAATTTCGCTACCTTAGGACCGTTATAGTTACGGCCGCCGTTTACCGGGGCTTCGATCAAGAGCTTCGCGTTAGCTAACCCCATCAATTAACCTTCCGGCACCGGGCAGGCGTCACACCCTATACGTCCACTTTCGTGTTTGCAGAGTGCTGTGTTTTTAATAAACAGTCGCAGCGGCCTGGTATCTTCGACCGGCATGAGCTTACGGAGCAAGTCCTTCACCCTCACCGGCGCACCTTCTCCCGAAGTTACGGTGCCATTTTGCCTAGTTCCTTCACCCGAGTTCTCTCAAGCGCCTTGGTATTCTCTACCCAACCACCTGTGTCGGTTTGGGGTACGGTTCCTAGTTATCTGAAGCTTAGAAGCTTTTCTTGGAAGCATGGCATCAACCACTTCGTCACCTAAAAGGTAACTCGTCATCAGCTCTCGGCCTTAGAACCCCGGATTTACCTAAGATTCCAGCCTACCACCTTAAACTTGGACAACCAACGCCAAGCTGGCCTAGCCTTCTCCGTCCCTCCATCGCAATAACTAGAAGTACAGGAATATTAACCTGTTTTCCATCGACTACGCTTTTCAGCCTCGCCTTAGGGACCGACTAACCCTGCGTCGATTAACGTTGCGCAGGAAACCTTGGTCTTTCGGCGTGGGTGTTTTTCACACCCATTGTCGTTACTCATGTCAGCATTCGCACTTCTGATACCTCCAGCAAGCTTCTCAACTCACCTTCACAGGCTTACAGAACGCTCCTCTACCGCATCACTTACGTGATACCCGTAGCTTCGGTGTATGGTTTGAGCCCCGTTACATCTTCCGCGCAGGCCGACTCGACTAGTGAGCTATTACGCTTTCTTTAAAGGGTGGCTGCTTCTAAGCCAACCTCCTAGCTGTCTAAGCCTTCCCACATCGTTTCCCACTTAACCATAACTTTGGGACCTTAGCTGACGGTCTGGGTTGTTTCCCTTTTCACGACGGACGTTAGCACCCGCCGTGTGTCTCCCATGCTCGGCACTTGTAGGTATTCGGAGTTTGCATCGGTTTGGTAAGTCGGGATGACCCCCTAGCCGAAACAGTGCTCTACCCCCTACAGTGATACATGAGGCGCTACCTAAATAGCTTTCGAGGAGAACCAGCTATCTCCGAGCTTGATTAGCCTTTCACTCCGATCCACAGGTCATCCGCTAACTTTTCAACGGTAGTCGGTTCGGTCCTCCAGTCAGTGTTACCTAACCTTCAACCTGCCCATGGATAGATCGCCCGGTTTCGGGTCTATTCCCAGCGACTAGACGCCCTATTAAGACTCGCTTTCGCTACGCCTCCCCTATTCGGTTAAGCTTGCCACTGAAAATAAGTCGCTGACCCATTATACAAAAGGTACGCAGTCACAGAACAAAGTCTGCTCCCACTGCTTGTACGCATACGGTTTCAGGATCTATTTCACTCCCCTCTCCGGGGTTCTTTTCGCCTTTCCCTCACGGTACTAGTTCACTATCGGTCAGTCAGTAGTATTTAGCCTTGGAGGATGGTCCCCCCATATTCAGACAAGGTTTCTCGTGCCCCGTCCTACTCGATTTCATGACTAAGAGATTTTCGCGTACAGGGCTATCACCCACTATGGCCGCACTTTCCAGAGCGTTCCGCTAATCTCAAAGCCACTTAAGGGCTAGTCCCCGTTCGCTCGCCACTACTAAGGGAATCTCGGTTGATTTCTTTTCCTCAGGGTACTTAGATGTTTCAGTTCCCCTGGTTCGCCTCTTGCACCTATGTATTCAGTACAAGATAACCATCTTATGATGGCTGGGTTCCCCCATTCAGAGATCTCCGGATCAAAGTCTGTTTGCCGACTCCCCGAAGCTTATCGCAGGCTACCACGTCTTTCATCGCCTCTGACTGCCAAGGCATCCACCGTATGCGCTTCTTCACTTGACCATATAACCCCAAGCAATCTGGTTATACTATGAAGACGACATTCGCCGAAAATTTGCATTCTTAATTAAAAGAGAACTCACAAATTTTACCTTAGCCTGATCCGTTACCAGTGAAAGTAACGTCCAGTCTATCTTTCTATCACATACCCAAATTTTTAAAGAACGATCTAATCAAAAGACTAGAAATCAACATTCAAAGTGAATGCTCATTTCTAAGCTTTCAGAAGCAGTTTATGGTGGAGCCAAGCGGGATCGAACCGCTGACCTCCTGCGTGCAAGGCAGGCGCTCTCCCAGCTGAGCTATGGCCCCATAACAAAATTGGTGGGTCTGGGCAGATTCGAACTGCCGACCTCACCCTTATCAGGGGTGCGCTCTAACCAACTGAGCTACAGACCCAATTTCGAGCTTGTAACTGTTAGCTTGGAGCTATCAGCTTGGAGCTTAAA
>NZ_AP024342.1:125000-855000 GCF_018326405.1 Pseudomonas sp. Eqa60 | reverse complement strand
CCGTTGCCGTACTCGTGATCGTTGATCAGTTGCATGGCCTCCTCCAGGCTGTTGACCCGGACGATGCACAGCACTGGCCCGAAGATCTCTTCCTTATAGATGCGCATCTGCGGGGTAACGCGGTCGAACAGGCAGCCACCGAGGAAGAAGCCGTCTTCATGACCGGCCACGCTCAGGCCACGACCGTCCACCACCAGTTGCGCACCTGCGGCCACGCCGTCTTCTACATAACCACTGACCTTGTCACGCGCCTGGGCGGTAACCAGCGGCCCCATGTCCAGGCCACAGGAAGTACCGGCACCAATCTTCAGCGCCTTGATCTGTGGCACCAGCTTGGCCACCAGGGCATCGGCCACCTGGTCGCCCACGCACACGGCTACCGAGATCGCCATGCAACGCTCACCACATGAACCGTAGGCCGCGCCCATCAACGCGCTGACGGCGTTATCCAGATCGGCATCCGGCATCAACACCGCGTGGTTCTTCGCCCCACCCAGAGCCTGAACGCGCTTGCCGCGCTTGGTGCCTTCGGCATAGATGTACTCGGCAATCGGCGTCGAACCGACAAAACTCAGCGCCTTGACTTCCGATGCCTCGATCAGCGCGTCCACCGCAGTTTTGTCACCGTGCACCACGTTCAGCACGCCCTTGGGCAGGCCGGCCTCATGTAGCAGTTCGGCAATCAGCAGGGTCGAGCTTGGGTCACGCTCAGAAGGCTTGAGGATGAAGCAGTTGCCACAGGCGATCGCCAGCGGATACATCCACAGCGGCACCATGGCCGGGAAGTTGAACGGGGTAATGCCGGCCACTACGCCCAGCGGCTGGAAGTCGGACCAGGCGTCGATGTTCGGGCCCACGTTACGGCTGTACTCGCCCTTGAGGATTTCCGGTGCGGCGCAGGCGTATTCGACGTTCTCGATACCGCGCTTCAATTCGCCAGCAGCATCTTCCAGGGTCTTGCCGTGCTCTTCACTGATCAGCTTGGCAATACGGGCTTCGTTCTGCTCCAGCAATTGCTTGAAGCGGAACATCACCTGGGCGCGCTTGGCCGGTGGCGTATTGCGCCAGGCCGGGAATGCCGACTTGGCCGAGTCGATGGCTTGCTGGATGGTTTCACGGCTGGCCAGCGGCACTTTATGGATCGCCTGACCGGTGGATGGGTTGAACACGTCAGCGCTGCGACCGTTGTCGCTTACCAGCTCACCGTGGATCAGGTGTTGAATCAGACTCATGCGGGGACTCCTGAAAGAGGGAAAGCGCAGGCGCGAAACACTTCGCGCCTGCTTCTATATAAGAGGGATCGAATCAGTCGAGCTTGCTCAGCACTTCGCCAACCGCGTCGAACAGACGATCGAGGTCTTGCGGCTTACTGTTGAAGGTTGGGCCGAACTGCAGGGTGTCGCCGCCGAAGCGCACATAGAAACCGGCTTTCCACAACGCCATGCCAGCCTCGAACGGACGCACGATGGCATCGCCATCACGGGGTGCAATCTGGATCGCGCCAGCCAGGCCGAAGTTACGGATGTCGATCACGTTCTTCGTGCCCTTGATGCCGTGCAGTGCATTCTCGAAATGCGGGGCAACCTCGGCCACGCTCTGGACCAGGTTTTCCTTCTGCAGCAGGTCCAGTGCCGCCAGGCCCGCAGCGCACGCCACCGGGTGAGCCGAGTAGGTGTAGCCGTGGGGGAATTCCACTGCGTACTCGGGTGTCGCCTGGTTCATGAAGGTCTGATAGATCTCGGAGCTGGCAATCACCGCGCCCATGGGGATCGCGCCGTTGGTGACCTGCTTGGCCACGCACATCAGATCCGGCGTCACGCCGAAGCTGTCAGCGCCGAACATGGCACCGGTACGGCCGAAGCCAGTGATCACTTCGTCGAACACCAGCAGGATGTTGTGCTGGTCGCAGATTTCCCGCAGGCGCTTGAGGTAACCCTGTGGCGGCACCAGCACGCCAGCCGAGCCGGCCATCGGCTCGACGAAGACTGCAGCGATATTGGAAGCATCGTGCAACTCGATCAGCTTCAGCAGCTCATCGGCCAGGGCAATACCGCCCTGCTCCGGCATGCCACGGGAAAACGCGTTACTGGCCAGCAACGTATGCGGCAGGTGGTCCACATCCATCATTGCCTGGCCGAACAGCTTACGGTTGCCGTTGACACCGCCCAGGCTGGTGCCGGCGATGTTCACCCCGTGATAGCCACGGGCACGGCCGATCATCTTGGTCTTGGTCGACTGGCCTTTCAGGCGCCAGTAGGCACGCACCATCTTCACTGCGGTATCGGCGCACTCGGAGCCGGAGTCGGTGAAGAACACGTGGTTCAGGTTGCCCGGGGTCAGGTCGGTGATTTTCTCTGCCAGTTGAAACGACAGCGGGTGACCGTATTGGAAGCCAGGGGAGTAATCCAGGGTGCCCAACTGCTTGGCGACCGCTTCCTGGATCTCCTTGCGCGAGTGACCGGCGCCGCAGGTCCACAGACCCGACAGCGAGTCATAGATCTTGCGGCCCTTGTCATCCACCAGCCAGCTGCCTTCGGCGCCGACGATCAGGCGCGGGTCACGCTGGAAGTTACGGTTGGCGGTGTAGGGCATCCAGTGAGCGTCGAGCTTGAGCTGGCTGGCCAGGGACTGAGGGGCGGTTTCCGGCATGTTCATGAGCAAAACCTCGCAAGGCAATGAAGCGGCGTAGGAATAAAAAGCGTTGTTGCAGCTAAGTTGCCACGGCTATAAAGTCGGTGAAATCCAACTTTAATAACCTTCAGTCTGGCATCCACTAAACTATGAGCAGCCGTCGAGCCGACCCGCTGGCGCAAGTCAGCGACTTTGATATCCGCCTGCTGCGGATCTTTCGCAGCGTGGTGGAGTGCGGTGGTTTCTCCGCCGCGGAAACCGTGCTCGGCATCGGCCGCTCGGCCATCAGCCAGCAGATGAGCGACCTGGAACAACGGGTCGGCCTGCGCCTGTGCCAGCGCGGGCGCGCCGGGTTCTCCCTGACCGAGGAGGGCCGCGAGGTCTATCAGTCGACCCTGCAACTGCTCAGTGCCCTGGAAAGCTTCCGTACCGAGGTCAACGGCCTGCACCGCCACCTGCGCGGCGAATTGATCATCGGCCTCACCGACAACCTGGTGACCCTGCCCCACATGCGCATCACCCACGCCCTGGCGCAATTGAAGGAGCGTGGCCCGGACGTGCAGATCCAGATCCGCATGATCGCCCCCAACGAAGTCGAGCAAGGGGTGCTCGACGGCCGCCTGCATGTCGGCGTGGTGCCCCAGGCCAGTGCCCTGCCCGGCCTGGAATACCAGCCGCTGTATGACGAGCGCTCGCTGCTGTACTGCGCAGTGGGCCACCCGCTGTTCTATGTGGATGACCGGCAACTGGACGACCTGCGCCTCAACGACCAGGACGCCATCGCCCCGACCTTTCGCCTGCCGGCCGAGATCCAGGCCCACTACCAGGCGCTGAATTGCACCGCCAGCGCATCCGACCGGGAAGGCATGGCCTTCCTGATTCTCACCGGCCGCTACATCGGCTACCTGCCGGACCACTACGCCAGCCTCTGGGTGCAGCAGGGCCGGTTGCGTGCCCTCAAGCCCAAGTCACGCTTCTACGACCTGAGCCTGGCATCGGTCACGCGCAAGGGTCGGCGCCCTCATTTGGTGCTCGAAAGCTTTCTGGAGAGCCTGGCGGCAACCCGCTAGAGCGTCTCCACTCACCAGCAAGGCCCGGTATTCAAAGGCCCGCACCGCAAAACAGAAAAAATAACCTGAGCACCTGGACAGCTTTTTGCAAAGACCTCGGCACCTTGAACCCTAGCCCGAGCTCCACGCCATGCAGCCAGATGCTTCCCGCCCCAGCGAACTGATCTACGGCCTCGACGACCGCCCGCAACCGCTGCCCGCGCTGCTGGCGGCCCTGCAGCATGTGCTGGCCAGCTTTGTCGGCATCATCACCCCCCCACTGGTGATTGGTTCGGCCCTGGGCCTTTCGGCGTACCTGCCGTACCTGATCAGCATGGCGCTGATGGTCTCCGGGGTCGGCACCTTTATCCAGGCCCGGCGCCCCTGGGGCATCGGGGCCGGCATGATCTGCCTGCAAGGCACCAGCTTCGCCTTCCTCGGCGCCGTACTGTCGGCGGGGTTCCTGGTCAAGCAACGGGGCGGCAGCCCGGAAGACATCCTGGCGATGATCTTCGGCGTGTGTTTCTTCGGCGCGCTGGTGCAGATCGTCCTTAGCCGCTTTATCGGGCGACTGCGCCGGGTGATCACCCCGTTGGTGACCGGCATCGTCATTACCCTGATCGGCATCAGCCTGATCAAGGTCGGCATCACCGACCTGGGCGGCGGCTTCAATGCCGCGGACTTCGGCGCCCCGGGCAATCTCGGCCTGGGCCTGCTGGTGCTGCTGACCATCATTCTGCTCAACCGCAGCAACACCCCGTGGGTGCGCCTCAGCGCCATCATCATCGGCCTGGCCCTGGGCAGCCTGGCGGCCTGGTTCAGCGGCAAGCTGGTGCCCCAGCCGCTGCCGGACCTGCCGTTGATCAGCCTGCCCCAGCCCTTCAGGTACGGCTTCAGTTTCGACTGGAGCGCCTTTATCCCCGTAGCCCTGATCTACCTGATCAGCACCCTGGAAACCGTGGGAGATCTGACCGCCAACTGCATGCTGGCGCGCCAGCCCATCAGCGGCCCTTCCTATATAAGCCGGCTCAAGGGCGGGGTCCTGGGGGACGGCGTCAGTTGCATGATCGCCGCCACCTTCAGCGCCTTCCCCAACACCACCTTCGCCCAGAACAACGGGGTGATTCAGTTGACCGGTGTGGCCAGCCGCTTCGTCGGCCTGTACATCGGCCTGATCCTGTTCTGCCTGGGCCTGTTCCCGCTGATCGGCGCGCTGCTGCAACAGATCCCCAAGCCGGTACTCGGCGGTGCCACCCTGGTGATGTTTGGCAGCGTCGCCGCAGCCGGGGTACGGATCCTCGCCCAGGCCCCGCTGGACCGGCGCAGCATGCTGATCATCGCCACTTCGTTCGGCGTCGGCCTGGGCATCGCCGCGCAACCGAACCTGCTGCACCTGCTGCCCAAGGTGGTGCAGAACCTGTTCGATTCGGCGATCACCAGCGGCGGCCTCACCGCCTTGCTGATGAGCCTGCTGTTGCCGGAAAGCAAGGGCGCGGCGAATGACGCAAATCCGATTCCGGAAAACGACACCCTGAGGGCCCACTGAGGCTTTTGTAGCGCCAAGGCTTGTCTGATCCACGTGGGTGCGCTATCAACGCACAGGTTGCACCCACAGACTTGCTCGGAAACCTCCATGACCTTTGAAGTCCCCGCCCACAGCGCTCCTCACCCCGGCAAACCCGCCAGCCGCATTCGGCAGAAGAATGAAGAGGCCATCCTCCAGGCCGCCGAGGACGAGTTCGCCCGTCACGGTTTCAAAGGCACCAGCATGAACACCATCGCGCAGAAGGCCGGCCTGCCCAAAGCCAACCTGCACTACTACTTCACCAACAAGCTGGGGCTGTACATCGCGGTGCTGAGCAACATCCTCGAACTCTGGGACAGCACCTTCAACACCCTCACCGCCGAAGATGATCCGGCCGAAGCCCTGACCCGCTACATCCGCGCCAAGATGGAATTCTCCCGCCGCCAGCCGCAAGCCTCGCGGATCTTCGCCATGGAGATCATCAGCGGTGGCGAGTGCCTGAGCGAGTATTTCAGCCAGGACTACCGCGCCTGGTTCCAGGGCCGCGCCGCGGTGTTCCAGGCCTGGATCGACGCCGGCAAGATGGACCCGGTAGACCCGGTGCACCTGATCTTCCTGCTGTGGGGCAGCACCCAGCACTATGCCGATTTCGCCACCCAGATCTGCCGCGTCACCGGGCGCACCCGGCTGACCAAGCAGGACATGGAAGACGCCGGCAACAACCTGATCCGCATCATCCTCAAAGGCTGTGGCCTGACACCTGCACTGAAAGACTGACCCCCATGCCCTTTACCCTGGCCGGCCTCTGCGAATACCGCGAGGAAATTCGCAAAAGCCGCTTCATCACCTTTGCCGCGCCCATCTGCAGCGCGGCCGAGGCCCAAGCCTTCATCCAGCAGTACAGCGACCTCAACGCTTCGCATAACTGCTGGGCGTGGAAACTCGCCGACCAGTACCGCAGCAACGACGACGGTGAACCCGGCGGCACCGCCGGGCGACCGATCCTCGCGGCCATCGAGGCCCAGGACTGCGACCAGGTGGCGGTGCTGGTGATCCGCTGGTACGGCGGCATCCAGCTGGGCACCGGCGGCCTGGCCCGGGCCTATGGCGGCGGCGCCAACAAGTGCCTGCAAGGCGCCGAGCGCATCGCCCTGGTCAACCGCGTACCGCTGCGTTGCGCCTGCAGCTTCAGCGAACTGGCGCTGGTCAAGCTGCGGGTTGCCGAACTGGGCGGGCTGCTGGTCCAGGAAGACTTCACCGCCAACGGCGTAGAGCTGCAACTGGCCCTGGGCGAAGAGCAGATCGATACCCTGCAGCAACAGCTGGCGGACCTCAGCCGCGGGCGCATCCTTTTGCAGCGCTGAAGGCACCAACCCGGCCCGGACCACCCTGTGCATAACCCGCAAGGGCCCCGGGCACTTGCCCACATCTACTGTGCACCCGACTGTGGATAAGCTGAGCACATAGCGCTGTAACCCTTCTGCAACGTGGCTTTGCGGGCTTTGTTCATTTTTTGTCCAAAGCGTCCCCAGGAAGCTTTTTTCCACAGCGAAACAGCCACTTAAGCCGGTTTATCGCAGTTCACGGGCAAGCCAGTGGTGCTGATGCCCAAGCGCCGCTCTTGCACACAATTACTGTGGAGCAAGCTGTGGATAACCCGTGCAAGGCTGCTCCAGCCCCTGATTGCGCAGGGTCTGCAGGCAACTGATCATTTTCTGCGCAACGGCCTGGGGACAAAAACAGCGCCTTTTCAAACACCTTGCCCCGAAGTGGTGCCAGGACCCTGGTCCTGTCAGCCAGGCAGGATGCCGCCCGGGAGCGCTTCACCGGCTTTCCTGACCCACTGGCCAGGAAATTGCTTTATCCACAGGCACAACTCCCAGAAGCCGAGCCTGTTATGTCCAATCACCCTGCACCCAGCAGCCAGGCACCACGCCTGCAACTGCGCCGGATCAGCAAACGCTATCCCGGCTGCCTGGCCAACGACGCCATCGACCTGAACATCGCTGCGGGTGAAATCCATGCGTTGCTGGGCGAAAACGGCGCCGGCAAAAGCACCTTGATGAAGATCATCTACGGGGTGGTCCAGGCCGATTCGGGGGAACTGCTCTGGCAAGGACGACGCCAGCTCATCGACAACCCGGCCCAGGCACGCAGCCTGGGGATCGGCATGGTGTTCCAGCATTTCTCGCTGTTCGAAACCCTCAGCGTGGCGCAGAACATTGCCCTGGCCATGGGCGCCGGCACCGGTACGCCGAGCCAGCTGGAAGGCAGAATCCGCGAGGTTTCCCAGCGTTACGGCATGGCCCTCGAACCCCAGCGCCTGGTGCACAGCCTGTCCATCGGCGAACGCCAGCGGGTGGAAATCGTCCGCTGCCTGATGCAGGACATCCGCCTGCTGATCCTCGACGAGCCGACCTCGGTCCTGACCCCGCAGGAGGCCGACGACCTGTTCGTCACCCTGCGCCGGCTGGCCGACGAAGGCTGCAGCATCCTGTTCATCAGCCACAAGCTCGCCGAGGTGCGCGCCCTGTGCCACAGCGCCACGGTGCTGCGCGCGGGCCGGGTGGCCGGGCACTGCAGGCCGGCGCAGTGCTCGGATCGCGAGCTGGCACGGCTGATGGTGGGGGACGCGGCGGCGATGATCACCGACTACCCGAAAGCCCGCGGCACGAACGACTTCCTGCGCCTGGACAACCTCAGCTGGGACAACCCCGATCCTTTCGGCTGCTCACTGAAGAACATCGACCTGCGCCTGCGCAGCGGCGAGATCGTCGGCATCGCCGGAGTCGCCGGCAATGGCCAGGACGAACTGCTGGCCCTGCTCAGCGGTGAACAGCGCCTGCCCCGTGGCGAAGCCGAACGTATCTGTTTCGCCGGCCAGGGGGTGGCTCATCTGTATCCCGACGCCCGACGCCAGCGCGGCCTGGCTTTCGTTCCCGCCGAACGCCTGGGCCACGGTGCGGTGCCGGAACTGAGCCTGGAGGACAACGCCCTGCTCAGCGCCTTTCAACAGGGCCTGGTGCGCCACGGGCTGATCCAGCGACGCAAAGTGCGGGAACTGGCCGAGCGCATCATCCAGCGTTTCGGGGTCAAGAGCGCCGGTTCCCAGAGCCCGGCCCGCAGCCTGTCCGGCGGCAACCTGCAGAAATTCATCCTGGGCCGCGAGATTCTCCAGCAGCCTCGCCTGCTGATCGCCGCGCACCCGACCTGGGGCGTGGATGTAGGGGCCGCCGCCACTATCCACCGCGCACTGATCGCCTTGCGCGATGCCGGCGCGGCGATCCTGGTGATCTCCGAAGACCTGGACGAGCTGTTCCAGATCAGCGACCGCCTCGCGGCCCTGTGCGCTGGACGCCTTTCGCCCCTCAAGGCCTGCGCCGACACCTCGCTGGTGGAGGTTGGCGGCTGGATGGCCGGCCACGCCGATTCCCTGCCCTCACCCGCTGCCCTGGCGATTTAACGGAGCTGTCCATGCTGCTTTCACTCGAACCCCGTGGCCGCCAGTCGCGGCTGATGCTCTGGTGCTCGCCACTGTTGGCGGCGCTGCTGACCCTGGGCTGCGGTTCCCTGCTGTTCATGGCCCTGGGGCATGACCCCTGGCTGACCTTGCACACCCTGCTGATCGCCCCGGTCAGCGACCTGTATGGCGTGTCCGAACTGCTGGTCAAGGCGCTACCTATCCTGCTCTGTGCCCTGGGCCTGGCGGTGGCCTACCAGGCGCGGGTGTGGAACATCGGCGCCGAGGGCCAGTTGCTGCTCGGGGCCCTGGTCGGTAGCGCCCTGGCGGTCAATCTCATCGAGCTGCAAAGCCGCTGGGCGCTGGTGCTGATCCTGCTTGCCGGAACCCTGGCCGGCGCCGCCTGGGCCGGGCTCACCGCCTGGTTGCGCACCCGCTTCAACGCCAACGAAATCCTCACCAGCATCATGCTCAACTACATTGCCCTGAACCTGTTGCTGTACTGCGTGCATGGCCCGTTGAAAGACCCCGCCGGGTTCAACTTTCCCGAATCGGCGATGTTCGGCGACGCCAGCCGCCTGCCGCTGCTGATGGAAGACGGCCGGGTCCACGCCGGGGTGTACTTCGCCCTGCTGGCCCTGGTGGCGGTCTGGGTGCTGCTGCAGAAAAGCTTTGTCGGCTTCCAGATCAGGGTGCTCGGCCTGGACCAGCGTGCCGCCGGCTTCGTCGGCTTTCGCCAGAAGCGCCTGGTCTGGCTGGCGCTGTTGACCAGCGGTGCGCTGGCAGGGCTGGCTGGGGTCTGCGAAGTCGCCGGCCCCATCGGCCAACTGGTGCCCCAGGTGTCTCCCGGCTACGGCTACGCGGCCATTACCGTGGCTTTTCTCGGCCGCCTGAACCCCATCGGCATTGTGTTTTCCAGCCTGCTGATGGCGTTGCTGTACATCGGTGGCGAGAGCGCGCAGATGAGCCTCAACCTGCCCCAGGCCATCACCCAGCTGTTCCAGGGAATGATGCTGTTCTTTCTCCTGGCCAGCGACGTGCTGATTCTCTATCGCCCGCGCCTGAACCTGCGTTGGGTGCGCCGTAACGCCAGCGCCACTGCTACCGCCGGAGCCCTGTGATGGATATCGATCTGCTGAGCAATATTCTCTACGCCATGGTGCGCTGCGGCACCCCTCTGCTGCTGGTGGCCCTGGGGGAACTGATCTGTGAAAAGAGCGGCGTCCTCAACCTGGGGCAGGAAGGCATGATGCTGTTCGGCGCGGTGATAGGTTTTATCGTCGCCCTCAACAGCGGCCATTTGTGGCTCGGGGTGCTGCTGGCGATGGCCGCCGAGATGCTGCTGGCGGCGCTGTTCGCACTGGTGGCCCTGGTGTTCACCGCGAACCAGGTGGCTACCGGGCTGGCGCTGACGATCTTCGGGGTCGGCCTGTCGAGCTTTGTCGGTGCGGCCTGGGTCGGCAAGCCCCTGGTCGGCTTCGAACCGCTGGCGCTGCCGCTGCTGAGCGAAATCCCGCTGATCGGCCGCATGCTGTTCGCCCAGGATTTGCTGGTGTACCTGTCCTTCACCCTGTTCGCCCTGGTGGCCTGGGTGGTTCTCAAAAGCCGGGTCGGCCTGATCATCCAGGCCGTCGGCGAGAACCCCGACGCCGCCAGCGCCATGGGCCTGCCGGTGCTGCGGGTGCGCACGCTCGCGGTGCTATTCGGCGGCGCCATGGCGGGGCTGGCCGGGGCCTACCTGTCCCTGGCCTACACCCCGATGTGGGCCGAGAACATGAGCGCCGGACGCGGCTGGATCGCCCTGGCGCTGGTGGTGTTCGCCAGCTGGCGAGTGTGGCGGCTGCTGCTCGGCGCCTACCTGTTCGGCCTGGCGAGCATCCTGCACCTGGTGGCCCAGGGCCTGGGCCTGGCGATTCCTTCCAACCTGCTGGCGATGCTGCCCTATGCCGCGACCATCCTGGTGCTGGTGCTGCTATCCCGGGATGCCTTGCGCACCCGGCTGTATGCACCGGTGTCCCTCGGCCAGCCGTGGCAGTCGGGACACTAGATGACTGCCGGGGCCTGACCGGCAGTCGCTCGCACCGGCAGCAACTGGGCCACGCACCAGGCCAGCTCGAAGAACAGGATCACCCCGATCAATGCCGTGGCTCCGTGGGCCAGGGCATAGACCTGCCAGGTGGCGAAGAGGATGCGCCCCACCGCGTCATAGCGGCCGAACGCCTGCTGCGGGTCACGAATACGCAGTACTGACCACACGCAGATGATCGAGCCCATCAGGTTGGCCATCAGCATGTGCATGGGTTCGAAAACCGGCAGTGCTCCCGGCAGGTTGAGGGCCTGGACCGTGTCCTGCAGCAGCCCGTGCAGGGCCATGAAACTCCAGGGGGTGGCGAAGGCCAAAGTCACCAGCAAGTCGTACCAGCCGCTGGCCCGGACCAGTTTTCGATACTGTTTGGTGGTCCACATAGATGTCGCTCCATCGATTCAAGGAGCGCGCAGGCTAAAGCCTGGAGTATGCTCCAGGGTCAAGCCCTTTCGAGCCCCATGCTTGCGCATCGGAGAACCGGGCCAGTTGCGCCCCGAGCTGCAACTGCGACTGGGACAAGCCTGTCCATTGAATCCGTGATCCTCACTTATCAAGGAACCTCATCATGTCCACGGCAAAAACCGCACTGATCATCGGCGCCTCCCGGGGCCTGGGCCTCGGCCTGGTCCAGCGCCTGCTGGAAGACGGCTGGCAGGTCACCGCCACCGTGCGCAACCCGCACAAGGCCGAGGCGCTGCAAGCCCTGGGCAAGGTGCAGATCGAGCAACTGGACATGGACGATCAGCAAGCGGTGATTGCCCTGAGCCAGAAGCTCAAGGACCAGGTGTTCGACCTGCTGTTCGTCAACGCCGGGGTCAAGGGCCCGGACAACCAGTTGCCGGGGCAGGCGACCCTGGCCGAAGTCGGCCAGCTGTTCTTCACCAACGCCGTGGCGCCGATCAACCTGGCCCAGCGCTTTGTCGGGCAGATCCGCAAGGACAGCGGCGTGCTGGCGTTCATGAGTTCGGTGCTGGGCAGCGTGACCATGCCCGACGCGCCGGAGCTGGCCCTGTACAAGGCCAGCAAGGCCGCACTGAACTCCATGACCAACAGCTTCGTGACCCAGTTGGGGCAGAAGCTCACCGTGCTTTCGCTGCACCCGGGCTGGGTGAAGACCGACATGGGCGGCGAAGGCGCCGATATCGATGTGCAGACCAGCACCCGCGGGCTGATCGCCCAGGTCAATGCCTACACCGGCAAGGGCGGTCATCACTTCGTCAACTACAAAGGCGAAACCATCCCCTGGTAAGGCCGCGGCTGCCCCGGGCAGCCCTTGCACAGGCCAGCGAAGGCTCTGGAACGGGGGGCAAAATGCAAGTTTTGTCCCCTGGCAAATCTTTCGCTAGACTGCGCACCTCGCCCCTTGCGGCGACCCTGGATCAGCAGACAGGGCATCACTGAGCTGGCTAACCTGAACCCACTTTCAGAGGAGCCGGCAACCATGCCTGCGATCCGTACCTGGTTAAAAAATCCCCTGGCCATCTTCACCGGCAATGCCCTCGACGCCCGTGGCGGCCTGGTGCTGCAAGACGGCCTGATCGTTGAAGTGCTGGGCCTCGGCCAGCAACCTGCAAGCCCCTGCCAGCAGGTCTTCGATGCCCGCGAGCACGTGCTGCTGCCGGGCCTGATCAACACCCACCATCACTTCTATCAAACCCTGACCCGCGCCTGGGCGCCGGTGGTCAACCAGCCGCTGTTCCCCTGGCTCAAGACCCTGTACCCGGTCTGGGCCCGGCTGACCCCGGAAAAACTCGCCCTGGCGACCAAAGTGGCACTGGCCGAACTGCTGCTCTCCGGCTGCACCACCGCCGCCGACCATCACTATCTGTTCCCGGACGGCCTGGAAAACGCCATCGACGTGCAAGTCGAAACCGTGCGTGAACTGGGCATGCGCGCCATGCTCACCCGCGGCTCGATGAGCCTTGGCGAAAAGGACGGCGGCCTGCCACCGCAACAGACTGTGCAGGAAGGCCAGGTGATTCTCGACGACAGTCAGCGCCTGATTCACGAGTACCACGAGCGTGGCGACGGTGCGCAGATCCAGATCGCCCTGGCACCGTGCTCGCCGTTCTCGGTGACCCCGGAAATCATGTCGGCCAGCGCCGAACTGGCCAACGGGCTCGATGTGCGCCTGCACACTCACCTGGCCGAGACCCTCGACGAAGAAGACTTCTGCCTGCAGCGTTTCGGCCTGCGCACGGTGGATTATCTGGACAGCGTCGGCTGGCTCGGTCCGCGTACCTGGCTGGCCCACGGCATCCACTTCAACCCGGATGAGATCGCCCGCCTCGGCCAGGCCGGTACCGGCATCTGCCATTGCCCGAGTTCGAACATGCGCCTGGCGTCCGGCATCTGCCCCAGCATCGAGCTGACCGATGCAGGGGCGCTGTTCGGCTTGGGCGTGGACGGTTCGGCGTCCAATGACGCCTCGAACATGATCCTCGAAGCGCGTCAGGCGCTGTACATCCAGCGCCTGCGTTACGGCGCCGAAAAGATCACCCCGGAGCGTGTACTGGGCTGGGCGACCCAGGGGTCGGCAAGCCTGTTGGGCCGTACCGACATCGGCGAACTGGCGGTAGGCAAGCAGGCAGACCTGGCGTTGTTCAAGCTCGATGAACTGCGTTTCTCGGGTAGCCATGATCCGGTTTCAGCGCTGCTGTTGTGCGCCGCGGATCGAGCGGACCGGGTCATGATTGGCGGCAAGTGGCGGGTGATTGATGGCCAGGTCGAAGGGCTGGATCTGAAAAACCTGATCGCCGATCACAGCCAGGCGGCCCGGCAACTGATCGCCGGCACCTGATCTTTGGCGCCCACGGCGAGGGAGCGTATCCCTCGCCTGTGCGTTGAACGGTATCAGAGGGAGGAAACATGTTAGTTTGCCGCCCTCATCCGAACCGTTATAGGGACATTACGTGAAACAAAAGTACGGACTGGCGCTCTGCGTCGCGCTGCTGATTTCAGGCTGCGAGAAACAGGAGGTTGCTGGCCCGCCCAGTAACGTGCTGTCAGCTGAAAAAGTGGCAGAAATTGCGTCGACCATCAGCCGTAAATACCCGAATCTGTCCCCACAAAACCGCGAGGCCGTACTTAACACAGTGGTCCGCTCGCTGGACAACATGGTGCTGATTGAGGGGGGCGAATTCCAGATGGGTGATTTCGGCTGGCCCCGTGGCTTCGACCCACAGGCCTTGTGCCAATGGCCCTGTGGCGTGGCCCCGGAAAAAATGGAGCGGATCAGCCTCGAGGTCGATGACGACTTCGTTCATCCGGTCAAATTGAGCAGCTATTACCTGTCCTCGTTGCAAACCACCCTGGGCGATTTCGATCTGTTCTTCCTCGCGCAAGGCAAGCCGCCGTTCGACGCGAAACTGCGCGAACTCGCCGAGATGAAGCACCTTTACCAGGCAAACCTGCCCGCCCCGGCGTCTAAAGAATGGCAAGAAGCCAAGGATTATTGCGGCTGGCTGGCAGAACTCAGCGGCTATCCCGTCGATCTACCCACCGAGGCCCAATGGGAATATGCGGCGCGCAACCGCGGCCAACCGGTGATGTTCGCCACCGACAATGGCAATCTGGATTACGGCCGCAACTTCCCGGCCCCTGACGACAACGAAACCTTCGCCGTGGACAGGTTTGTGCCTAACCCGCTGGGCCTCTACAACCTCACCGGCAACGCCAGTGAATGGGTCAACGATTGGTACGATAAACACTACTATCGCGAGTCTCCCGTGGAGAACCCGCAAGGGCCTGAAACAGGCATTTATCGGGCGCAACGGGGCGCCAACAACGTAAATGCCAACGACCCGACCTTTTCGCCCTCGGCCAGCACCGTGCGTCGTTGGAGTTGGGGGGCACTCGCGGCCTGGAATGCCCCCGGGGTCAGCTTTCGCTGCGCTATCCAGTCGGCGCAACCCCTTTAAAGACCGAGCAGCGACAGCATGATGAAGGTCGCAAACAGCACGAAGTGAGTCATGCCTTCTATGGCATTGGTTTCACCATCGTTGAGGTTGATCGCGCTGACGATCAGGGTGATGAACACCATCACCGTCTGCACCGGAGTCATGGCCATCTGGAAGGGCTGGCCGGTGTACAAGGCCATGGCCTCCATCACCGGCACCGTGAGGATCACCGTCGACAGGGAAGCGCCCAGGGCCACGTTGACCACCGACTGCATGCGGTTGGCCAGGGCGGCGCGCAGGGCGGTCAGGATTTCCGGCGCGGCGGAAATCGCCGCCACCAGGATCGCCGTGATCACCGGCGGTGCGCCCGTGCCTTCCAGGCCCAGGTCCAGGGTCTTGGACATCACCTCGGCCAGGGCGCCGATTACCACCACCCCGAACACCAGGATGCCGATGCTCCAGGCCAGGTTGATGGCATGGGGCTGTTCCTGGGCCTCTTTATTGCGGCGTTTTTCCGGGTAGCTGTAGCTGAAGAAATAGCTGTGCGGCCCGACCTGCATGCGCAGGAACAGGGTATAGAGCACCACCATGGCGCCGATGGTGAAGGCCGAGTAGACCTTCCAGTCGGCCTCGGGGATGAACTCCGGCACCACCATCGACACGCCCATGGCGGTGAGGATCATCACGCTGTAGGTACGCGCCGAGTCGTCGTTGTAGGGCTGCTCGCCATGCTTGATGCCGCCCATCAGTGCGGCCAGGCCGAGGATGCCGTTGATGTCCAGCATCACCGCCGAGTAGATGGTGTCGCGCACCAGGGTCGGCGAGGCTTCGTTGCTCATCATGATCGCCAGGATCACCACTTCCACCAGCACCGCGGCCAGGGTCAGGATCATGGTGCCGTAGGGGTCGCCGACCTTTTCCGCCAGCAGTTCAGCGTGGTGGGCGACGCGCATCGAAGCCATGACGATAAAGCCGATCAGCACCAGCCCGGCGCTCAGGGCGATGCCCTGGCCACTGCCCAGCAACAGGTGTTCAAGCGGATAGGCAGCCACGGCGGCCAGCAGCGCAAGCAGTAGAAACTTTTCTTGCTTGAGGGAATTGAGCATTGCAGTCCTTTGACGGGAATAAAAACGAGTACAGGAGATGACTGAAAGACTGCACCAAGTCACTAACGTTTCGTTACATGTTAGTGCACCAGCCCCAGGCGCCGCGCACCGGGTTGGTTCTTGAAAAGCCCTTCGCCGGCAAGCAGCCTCCTGCATTCCAGCCCCGTAGAAGCTGGCTTGCCAGCGAAAAGCGCGCCCCAAAGCCCCCGTAGAAACCGCCTCGCCGGCGCAATGGCCATCTTTGTTGTCCTGTTGGTCAGCTATTTGCATTGCCCTCCAGTGCTTGCCGCCCCAGCCCCCCACAACAAGATGGAGCTCCCATTCATGCATACACGCCCGTTGCACAAGTTGCTCTGCACCCTGGCCGCCGCCATCGGCCTGAGTGCCAGCCTTACCGCCAGCGCCGCCGATCCGCTGAAGGTCGGTTTCGTCTACATCGGCCCCATAGGCGATCACGGCTGGACCTATCAGCATGAACAGGGGCGCAAGGCCCTGGTGGAAAAATTCGGCGACCAGATCAAGACCAACTACGTGGAGAACGTAGCCGAAGGCGCCGACGCCGAGCGGGTGATCCGCAACATGGCCAAGGACAACTACGACCTGATCTTCACCACCTCCTTCGGCTACATGAACCCCACGCTGAAGGTTGCCAGGCAGTTCCCCAAGGTGACCTTCGAACACGCCACCGGCTACAAGCAGGACAAGAACCTCGGCACCTACCTGGCGCGCACCTACGAGGGCCGCTATGTGGGTGGTTTCCTCGCGGCGAAGATGACCAAGAGCAAGAAGATCGGCTACGTCGCCTCCTTCCCCATTCCGGAGGTGATCCGCGACATCAACGCCATCCAGCTGGCCTTGAACAAATACAACCCGGGCACCGAGATCAAGGTGGTGTGGGTCAACTCCTGGTTCGATCCGGGCAAGGAAGCCGACGCCGCCAATGCCCTGATCGACCAGGGCGCCGACGTGATCTTCCAGCACACCGACAGCCCGGCGCCGATCCAGGCCGCGGAACGGCGTGGCGTGTACGCGGTGGGCTATGCCTCGGACATGGCCCACTTCGGCCCCAAGGCGGTGCTGACCTCCATCGTCAACAACTGGGGCCCGCACTACATCCAGGCCACCCAGGGGGTGATGGACCACAGTTGGAAACCCCAGGACTACTGGGGTGGGCTGAAAGAGGGTACGGTTGAACTGCCCCTCAGCGACCTGCTGCCGGCCCCGGTGAAAACCGAGGCCGAACAGATCATCGCCAGCATCAAGAGCGGCGAGTTCCACCCGTTCACCGGCCCGATCAAGGACCAGGCCGGGGTCGAAAAAATCGCCGCGGGGGTCAGCGCCAGCAATGCCGAACTGGCCTCGATGAACTACTACGTCGAAGGCCTGAAGGCGGACATCCCCAAATAATCTGGCCGTCGCTGTCGGAGCATCCGCCAGCGACGACGGACCGCCAACAGGATGGGAGCACTTTCATGAATCAACTGCCGATCATCGATATCAGCCCGCTGTATCAGGATGAGCAGCAAGGCTGGGACAGTGTCGCCAAGCAGATCGACCGCGCCTGTCGAGAATGGGGCTTCTTCTACATCAAGGGTCACCCGATCAGTGCACAACGCATCGAGCAATTGCTGAGCACGGCCAAGCACTTCTTCGCCCTGCCCAGTGTTGAAAAACTCAAGATCGATATCACCCAGAGCCGTCACCATCGCGGCTACGGCGCCATCGCCACCGAGCAGCTGGACCCAAGCAAGCCCAGCGACCTCAAGGAAACTTTCGACATGGGCCTGCACCTGCCGGCCGAGCACCCGGACGTGCTGGCGGAAAAACCCCTGCGCGGGCCCAACCGCCACCCTGACCTGCCCGGCTGGCAAGCCCTGATGGAGCAGCACTACCAGGACATGCAGGCCCTGGCCCAGACCCTGCTGCGGGCCATGACCCTGGCCCTGGGCATCGAACGTGATTTCTTCGACCGCCGCTTCCAGGACCCGGTGAGCGTGCTGCGGATGATCCACTATCCGCCGCGCCACACCGCCAGCAGCGCAGAGCAGCAAGGCGCCGGCGCCCACACCGACTACGGCTGCATCACCCTGCTCTACCAGGACGCCGCTGGCGGCTTGCAGGTGCGCAACGTCAAGGGCCAGTGGATCGACGCCCCGCCCATCGACGGCAGCTTCGTGGTCAACCTCGGCGACATGATGGCGCGCTGGAGCAACGACCGTTACCTGTCGACCCCGCACCGGGTCATCAGCCCGCTGGGGGTGGACCGCTACTCGATGCCGTTCTTCGCCGAGCCGCACCCGGACACCCGCATCGAATGCCTGCCCGGCTGCCAGGACGCGGAGCACCCGGCCAAGTACCCGGTGACCACCTGCGCCCAATTCCTGCTCTCGCGCTTTGCCGATACCTACGCCTACCGCCGGGAGCTGGAGCAGGCCTGACCGCCCCCCCCGGTCAGGTTTTGCCGAACATTTGCGCCGCCAGATGTAGAATGGCGGCTTTTTCGGGCCCGGTGAAAACCTGGCGAAAGCCGCAAGCCACAGCCAGTTCCCCACAGAAGGGCACGGCCCCGGCAGCGCATCACTCTCGCAGCGCCCGCCTGCACCTGATGAGACGACACCATGTATGACTGGCTGAACGCCTTGCCCAAGGCCGAGTTGCACCTGCACCTGGAAGGTTCCCTGGAACCGGAACTGCTGTTCGCCCTGGCCGAACGCAACAAGATCGCCCTGCCCTGGAGCGACGTCGAGACCCTGCGCAAGGCCTACGCCTTCAACAACCTGCAGGAATTCCTCGACCTGTACTACCAGGGCGCCGACGTGCTGCGCACCTCCCAGGACTTCTACGACCTGACCTGGGCCTACCTGCTGCGCTGCAAAGAACAGAACGTGATCCACACCGAACCCTTCTTCGACCCGCAGACCCACACCGACCGTGGCGTGCCGTTCGAAGTGGTGCTCAACGGCATCGCCAGCGCACTCAAAGATGGCGAGCAGCAACTGGGCATCACCAGCGGCCTGATCCTCAGTTTCCTGCGCCACTTGAGCGAAGAAGAGGCGCAGAAAACCCTCGACCAGGCGCTGCCGTTTCGCGATGCATTCGTCGCCGTGGGCCTGGACAGTTCGGAAATGGGCCACCCGCCGAGCAAGTTCCAGCGGGTATTCGACCGCGCGCGCAGCGAAGGCTTCCTGACCGTCGCCCACGCCGGTGAAGAAGGCCCGCCGGAGTACATCTGGGAAGCCCTGGACCTGTTGAAGATCCAGCGCATCGACCACGGTGTACGTGCCTTCGAAGACGAGCGGCTGATGCAGCGGATCATCGACGAGCAGATCCCGCTGACTGTGTGCCCGCTGTCCAACACCAAGCTCTGCGTGTTCGACCACATGTCCCAGCACAACATCCTGCAAATGCTGGAGCGCGGAGTGAAGGTCACGGTCAACTCCGATGACCCGGCCTACTTCGGCGGCTACGTCACCGAGAACTTCCACGCCCTGCACACCGACCTGGGCATGACCCAGGACCAGGCCCGGCGCCTGGCGCAGAACAGCCTGGATGCACGGCTGGTCAAGCCGTAACGGCCTTCGCCGGCCAGCCGGCTCCTACACGAACCTGTAGGAGCCGGCTGGCCGGCGAACAGGTCCCCCCCGTCTCTATCAGCTCCCCGCCTCGCTCAACTCCTCCAGGGTCTTGCCCCGGGTTTCCATCCCGAACAGCCAGACCACCCCCGCGGCAATCACGAAGCACGCCGCCCCCAGGGCGAATACGCCGCCCTGCCCGGTCAACGGAAACACCAGCCCGGTCACCAGCGGCCCCAACAGCGAACCGATGCGCCCCACCGCCGAAGCGAACCCCGAGCCCGTAGCCCGGGCCGACGTCGGGTACAACTCAGGGGTATAGGTGTAGAGCACCGCCCACATGCCGAACAGGAAAAACTGCATCAGCAGCCCGGTGCCGATCAGCAGGCTGACGTTGCCGCCAAAGACCGCACTCTGCCCGTAGAAGAAGGCCATGACCCCGCCGCCGAGCAAGGTCACGATGCACACCGGCTTGCGCCCCCAGCGCTCCACCAGCCAGGCCGCCATGAGGAACCCGGGAATCCCGCCCAGGGAAATCAGCACCGTGTAGTACACCGACTGGGTCACCGCAAAACCGGACTGCTGGAGCAAGGCGCTGAGCCAGGACGTCAGGCCGTAGAAGCCCAGCAGGGCGAAGAACCACAGGCTCCAGATCATCATCGTGCGCTGGCGATAGAGCGGCGACCAGATCTGCTTCAGTGCCGAGAAAAAGTGCCCCGGCGCACTGTCGATACGCGGCAGGTGCAGCGGCTCCGGCAATTGCGCCGTGCCCAGGGAAGCGCGCACCTTGTCTTCGATGCCACACAGCACCCGATCCGCATCGGCGTGGCGCCCGGCCTGTTCCAGCCAGCGCGGTGACTCGGGAATGAAGAAGCGGATCACCAGCACGAACACCGCCGGTACTGCCAGCACCAGGAAGATGTCACGCCAGCCGATCAGCGGCAGGAGGAAATACGAGAGCACCCCGGCGGCGACGAAACCCAGGGGCCAGAAGCCATCCATCAGGGCGATGTAGCGCCCGCGACGCTGGGCCGGAATCATCTCCGAGAGCATCGACTGGGCGATGGGAAACTCCATGCCCATGCCGATCCCCAACAACACCCGGAACAGGGTCAGGCTGTCCACGCTCTGGGCGGTGGAACACAGGTAACTGGCCACGCCCCAGAGCACGATGCTCCACTGGAACACCGGCTTGCGCCCATAGCGGTCGGCAAGCATGCCCGACAGCGAGGCGCCCAGCACCATGCCGAAGAAACTGGAGCTGGCCAGCAGGCCGGCCTGGGCCGAACTCAGGCCAAACTCGGTTTTGATCGAGCCGAGGAGGAAAGTCATCATCGCCAGGTCCATGGAGTCGAAGAAAAACGCCAGGGCGATGATGATGAAGATCACCCGGTGATAGCCGCTGATGGGTAGCCGTTCCAGGCGCTCTGCGGCGCTGTATTCCTGTATGCCCATGCCCGTTCCCCCGGTTGAATGCTTGACCGCCCGAGTGTGCGGGATCGAGGCCGGGGCTGATTGCCGAGGGCGACCTGTTCGCGTCCACCAGCGACGCCGAGGGCACGGTGCCCAGGCTCGCCGGCAAGCCGGCTCCTATCGCGGGCGTTGCGCGCTGATCTGCGCGCAACGCTCCTGGAGCAGGTCACGCAGTAGTTTCACCGGTTTGCTCAGGTGCGCCCGGTGGGTGCACAGCAGGTTCAGCGACGCGCCTTCGCAGCGCAGTTCCGGCAGCAGTATCTGCAGGCGGCCGGCCAGCACATCGGCGGCCACATCCAGCCAGGACTTGTAGGCAATCCCCTCACCGGCCACGGCCCAGCGCCGCACCACATCGGCGTCGTCGCTCAGGCGGTCACCACTGACGGTGAGGCTCACCTCGCGCTTGCCGTCATGAAAGCTCCAGAGGTCATGAGCCCGGCTGTCGAGCATGTACAACAGGCAGTTGTGCTGGGCCAGTTGCTCCAGCTGGCGCGGCTCGCCGTAGCGGGCCAGATAACTGGGGGCGGCGCACAGCACCCGGCGGTTGTCCGGAGCCACTGGCAGCGCCACCAGGCTGGAGTCCTCCGGTTCGCCGTAACGCAGGGCAATGTCCACCGGCTGGCGGAACAGGTCGGCAATCCGGTCCCCCAGCAGCAAGCGCACGCTGAGCTTGGGATGTTCACGCTGGAACTCGTCGAGCCAGGGCAACAGCAGATTGCGGCCAAAATCCGAAGGGGCAGAAAGCTGCAACACGCCACTGACCTGATCCTGACCGCTGGCCAGCAGGCGCCGGCCTTCATCCAGGTTGCTCAAGGCCGCCCGGGCGTATTCGAGAAAGCCCTCGCCCTCCGCGGTGAGCCGCAGGCTGCGGGTGGAACGGGCCAGCAGCCGTGCGCCCAGGTGTTCCTCGATGCGCTTGAGGGCAGCACTGGCCACCGCAGGCGAAAGGTCCATGACCCGGGCCGCCGCCGACAGGCTGCCCAGGTCTGCGGCACGCACGAACAACTGCAGGTCATCGAATCGCAGCATGAGGCTTTCCTGGATTATCAAAAAAATATTGAAAGAGCCTGCTCTTTTAGCCGGTTTTATCCTCGGGAGAAATAGCCAATCATCCCTCCCATCGCCTAGCACCTGAGGAAGCCCACATGTCCCAAGCCTTCACCGCGATTGCCACCCTGATCGCCAAGCCCCAGCAGCAAGACGTTCTCAAGCGCGAGCTCAGCGCCCTGGTCTCGCCCAGCCGTGAGGAAAGCGGTTGCCAGTACTACGAGCTGCACCAGGATGCCGAGCAACCGGGCACCTTCTACGTGCTGGAGCGCTGGGACGATGAAGCAGCCCTTGAGTTTCACAACAACACCGCGCACTTCCGGCATTTCCTCCATCAGACCCGCGAGGCGATCGAGCACTTCGAGCTCAAGCGCCTGCAGTTGATTGTCTGAGCCTTTTTTCCCTACTCATCATCAGGAACTCAACATGAAAGCCATCGCCTATTACGCTTCCCTGCCCATCGACGATCCCAAGTCCCTGCAAGACATCGAGCTGCCCGAGCCCGTGGCCGGCCCTCGCGATCTGCTGGTGGAAGTCAGGGCCATCTCGGTCAACCCGGTGGACACCAAGGTGCGCCAGAACGTCCAGCCCGAAGGTGGCGCGGCCAAGGTGCTGGGTTGGGACGTGGCCGGGGTGGTCAAGGCCGTGGGCAGCGACGTCAGCCTGTTCAAGGTCGGTGACCGGGTGTTCTACGCCGGCTCCATCGCCCGGGCCGGCGGCAACAGTGAGCTGCACACTGTGGATGAACGGATCGTCGGCCACATGCCCAAGAGCCTGGGCTTCGCCGCGGCCGCCGCCCTGCCGCTGACCGCGATCACCGCCTGGGAGCTGCTGTTCGAACGCCTGCAGATCAGCCAGGAGCCGGCTGACAAAGGCCAGAGCCTGCTGATCGTCGGCGCTGCCGGCGGGGTTGGTTCGATCCTCACCCAGCTGGCCCGTCAGCTCACCGGCCTCAAGGTGATCGGCAGTGCCTCTCGCGAACAGACCCAGGCCTGGGTCCGCGAGCTGGGCGCCCATGCGGTGGTGGACCATAGCCAGCCACTGAGCGCCGAACTCCAGCGCATTGGCGCAGGCCAGGTGACCCACGTCGCCAGCCTGACCCAGACCGATGCCCACCTCGACCAACTGGTGGAAGCCCTGGCACCCCAGGGCAAGCTGGCGCTGATCGACGATCCGAAAAGCCTCGACGTGACCAAGCTCAAGCGCAAGAGCCTGTCGTTGCACTGGGAGTTCATGTACACCCGTTCGCTGTTCGAAACCGCCGACATGCAAGAGCAGCACGTGCTGCTCAACCGGGTCGCCGAACTGATTGACGCCGGCACCTTGAAGACCACGGTGGGTGAGCACTTCGGCCAGATCAACGCAGCCAACCTGCGCCGCGCCCACGCCCTGCTGGAGAGCGGCAAGGCTCGCGGCAAGATCGTCCTCGAAGGTTTCTGAGGCGTTAACGAACGGCAGCCGGCACCGGTAAAAGGTGCTGGCTGCCGTCAGTCCGAGAGTTGATTCCGGTCATATTTGTGACCGTATTCGGGTCTACACTGGGGGCCCTTGCAGCGCAGTCTTTTACCGTTAGGAGGTCAGCAATGAAGATCCTGATAAAAGAATTGGCACACCCCCAGGGCTCTCAATGGCAGGTGCGGCTCGACCAGCATGTGGTGACGTTCCGCAGCGAGGCCGAAGCCCGGGCCTTCACCCAGACCCTGCAAAGCCGCCTGCAAGCCCCCCACCCGATTCCCCAGAGCCAGCGCGCCACCGGCTGACTCAGAGCTCGGCAGCCTTCAGCGCCCGGGCATTCTGCAAGCGCCGGGTCATGACCGCCATGCTCACCGCCAGCACACCGCACAGGCTGATGACCATGGCCATCGGCATGGCGCTGCCGTCATGCAGCACACCCACCAGGTACGCCGCCCCTGCCGCCACGCTGAATTGCAGGCAACCGAGCATCGCCGAGGCGCTGCCGGCCCGTGCGCCCTGACCATTCATGGCGCAGGCTGCGGCATTGGGAATGATGCAGCCCAGGCTGGCGATACACACGAACAACGGCAGCAGCAGCGGCCAGAGCGCACTGGTGTGCAAGGCGCTGACGCCGAGCAGGGTCAGGCCCGCTGCCAGGTAGATCCACACGGTGCGCGCCAGCAGGAACGCCGGGCCACGCTTGGCCAGCAGGCGCGCATTGATCTGCGCCACCAGGATGAAGCCCCCGGCATTGATCCCGAAGAACCAGCCGAAGTGCTCCGCTGGCACGCCATAGAGCTTGATGAAGACAAAGGGCGAACCGGCAATGTAGGAAAACATCCCGGCAATGGCGATCCCGCCGGTCAAGGCGTGGCCGAGAAATACCCGGTCCGACAGCAGCAGGCCATATTGGCGCAACGCCCCGGACAGAGGCAGACGCGGGCGGGTGGCCGGCATGCTTTCCGGCAGGCCCAGGGCCACTGCCAGCCCGGACAGTGCACTGAACACCGTGAGCATGATGAAGATCGACTGCCAGCCGTAGAGGTTGACCAGCAGGCCGCCCAGCATTGGCGCCAGGATCGGGGCCAGGCCCATCACCAGCATCAGTTGGGAGAAGACCTTGGCCGAACCCACCGCATCGCACTTGTCGCTGACCACGGCCCGGGAAATCACCATCCCGGCGCATCCGCCCAGGGCCTGGACAAAGCGTGCGCCGATCAGCCATTCCAGGTTCGGCGCATAGGCGCAGGCCAGGGAGGCCAGCGTGAACAGGCCCACCCCCGCCAGCAGCGGCAGGCGCCGGCCAAAACGATCGGCCACCGGGCCATAGGCCAACTGGCCGATGGACAGGCCGAGGAAGTAGGCGGCCAGGGTCAGCTGAACGTGTTTTTCATCGGTGCCGAAAGCCAGGGCCATCGAGGGGAAGGCCGGCAAGTAGAAGTCGATGGCCAGCGGGCCGAAAGCGCTCAGAGCGCCGAGAATCAGGATTGTGCGGAGGTTCATGGCATCCAAACGAGCGTTGGTCAGCGGTCGCACAGTCTAGCCGCGCTTGGACGCCTTGAACATTCCGATAGGTCGCTAACTATATAAAAAGGCTCAGGCAACCTTGACCGCGTAGCCTTCCTCGCTGATCAGGCTGATCACCTCATCGCTGGACAGGCGGCTCTCGACTCCGACTTCCTTGGCCGCCAGATCCACCCGCACGGTGGCCGCCGGGTCCTTGCTTTGCAGCGCCTGGGTGATGGCACGCACACAGTGACCGCAGGACATGCCTTGAACGTTGAATACTTGCATTGCGCTTCTCCTGTATTGGGTTGGAGCAAGTCTTGTCCTTGCCACCGTGGCAAGGTCAAGTTCCGGATTGATCTGCCGGGCTGGAAATCGGCGGCGCGCTCGGCCAAGCTGCACGTCTTACGACATAACAGCGGGAGATTCAGCCATGCGCTGGTCAACTTTCAGCCTCGTCGGCCTCCTGGGCCTGTTCGCGGCAACCCCATCGGCGCTGGCCGCCGGAGAGGACTACGGCGTGCTGATCATTTCCAGGGAGCGGCTGGAAGTCGCCACGTCCTGCGAGATCGGCCTGTACATCCAGGACCAGCTTGCCGGTCGGCTGTTCCAGGAACAGAGCGCCTCGTTCAACCTGCCGCCGGGCAAGGTTTCTCTGCGCCTGAAACTGCTGCCAGGCCAGGCCCCGGGCTGCAATGCCGGGCTGCTTGCCCCGAGTTCCCAGGACATCAGCCTGCGGGCTGGCGATGTGCTGAAGTTCCGCATCGCCATGAACGCCTCGGGCATGTACCTCAAGCCCGCCGCCCTGGAATACTGACACCCCGCCCCCTGCCGAGCTCCCGGGGCCTGCTGTTCGCGCACTGCGAGCAGCCCCTGGGACAAAATGAAGCACCCGTGCAATGCCCCCTTGACCTTGCCTGCGTGGCAAGGTTGATCCTGTAGGCAACATTCACAGGGAGCGTCGCCATGCCTGAATCAACCACTTTCGACCTGCCGATTGCCGGCATGACCTGCGCCAGTTGCGCCGGGCGCGTAGAGCGTGCCCTGGGCAAGGTCGCCGGCATTCGCACGGTCAGCGTCAACCTGGCCACGGAACAGGCTCGGGTCGAAGCACCGCAAGACAGCCTGCCGGCCCTGCTGGAAGCCGTGGAAAACGCCGGCTACAGCGTGCCGGTGCAAGCCGTCGAACTGAGCATCGGCGGCATGACCTGCGCCACCTGCGCCGGGCGAGTCGAACGCGCCTTGAACAAACTCCCCGGCGTCCGCAGCGCCAGCGTCAACCTGGCCACCGAGCGTGCCCATGTCGAACTGCTGGGCCAGGTCGACCCGGCGCTGCTGGTCAATGCCGTGACCCAGGCCGGCTACTCCGCCAGCCTGTGGCAGGCCGAGCAGAAACAGGGCGACGAGCAACAGCAGAACCTGCGACGCGAGCGCTGGAGCCTGGTGCTGGCCATCCTCCTGGCCCTGCCCCTGGTGCTGCCGATGCTGGTGCAGCCGTTCGGCCTGCACTGGATGCTTCCGGCCTGGGCCCAGTTCGCCCTGGCCACCCCGGTGCAGTTCATCTTCGGTGCACGCTTTTATGTCGCGGCCTGGAAGGCCGTGCGCGCCGGCAGCGGCAACATGGACCTGCTGGTGGCCCTGGGCACCAGCGCCGGCTATGGCCTGAGCCTGTACGAATGGGCCACCGCCGCCGCGGGCAGCATGCCGCACCTGTACTTCGAGGCCTCGGCGGTGGTAATCGCCCTGGTGCTGCTGGGCAAATACCTGGAAAGCCGCGCCAAGCGCCAGACCGCCAGTGCCATCCGCGCCCTGGAAGCCCTGCGTCCGGAACGGGCGATCCAGGTCATCGACGGCCGCGAACAGGAAGTCGCGATCAGCGCCTTGCGCCTGGGTGACCTGGTGCTGGTCAAGCCCGGCGAGCGCTTTCCGGTGGACGGCGAAGTCATCGAAGGCCAGAGCCATGCCGATGAAGCGCTGATCAGCGGCGAGAGCCTGCCCGTGCCCAAGCAACCCGGCGACAAGGTCACCGGTGGCGCCATCAACGGCGAAGGCCGGCTGCTGGTGCGCACCCTGGCCCTGGGGGCGGAAACCGTGCTGGCGCGGATCATTCGCCTGGTGGAAGACGCCCAGGCCGGCAAGGCACCGATCCAGAAACTGGTGGATAAAGTCAGCCAGGTGTTCGTGCCCACTGTCCTGGTGCTGGCGCTGATCACGCTGGTGGGCTGGTGGCTGTACGGCGCACCGCTGGAAACCGCGGTGATCAACGCCGTGGCGGTGCTGGTGATCGCCTGCCCTTGCGCCCTGGGGCTGGCCACACCCACGGCGATCATGGCCGGCACCGGCGTGGCGGCCCGCCACGGCATCCTGATCAAGGATGCCGAAGCCCTGGAGCGGGCCCACGAAGTCAGTTCGGTGGTCTTCGACAAGACCGGCACCCTGACCTCCGGCACCCCGCGCATCGCCCATATGCAGGCGGTGGAAGGCGATGAAAACAGCGTGCTGCAACTGGCCGGTGCCCTGCAGCGCGGCAGTGAGCACCCTCTGGCCAAGGCCGTGCTGGACCTGTGCCAGGAACGCCAACTGCCGGTGGCTGACGTCAGCGCCAGCCAGTCCCTCACCGGGCGAGGCATCGCCGGCACCCTGGAGGGCCGCCAACTGGCCCTGGGCAACCGCCGCCTGCTGGAAGAAAGCGGCCTCAACCCCGGCGACCTGGCCCAGGCGGCCAGGGACTGGGAACACGAAGGCCGGACCCTGTCCTGGCTGATCGAGCAGAGCCCGCAATCCCGGGTGCTGGGACTGTTCGCCTTTGGCGACACCCTCAAGCCCGGCGCGTTGCAGGCGGTGCAGCAACTCAATGCACGGCATATCAGCAGCCATTTGCTGACCGGCGACAACCGCGGCAGCGCCAAGGTGGTGGCCGACGCCCTGGGCATCACCGACGTGCACGCCGAAGTGCTGCCGGCGGATAAGGCGGCCACGGTGGCCGAGCTGAAAAAGACCGGCGTGGTGGCCATGGTCGGGGATGGTATCAACGACGCCCCGGCCCTCGCGGCGGCGGACATCGGCATCGCCATGGGCGGCGGCACCGACGTGGCCATGCATGCGGCCGGCATCACCCTGATGCGCGGCGATCCACGGTTGATCCCGGCGGCCCTGGAAATCAGCCGCAAGACCTACGCGAAGATTCGCCAGAACCTGTTCTGGGCCTTCGTCTACAACCTGATCGGCATCCCGCTGGCGGCCTTCGGCCTGCTCAACCCGGTGCTCGCCGGGGCGGCCATGGCGCTGTCCAGCGTCAGCGTGGTCAGCAATGCGCTACTGTTGAAAACCTGGAAACCCAAAGACCTGGAGAACGCCGAATGAACATCGGCCAAGCAGCCCGAAAGAGCGGCCTGAGCGCCAAGATGATCCGTTACTACGAGTCCATCGGCCTGCTCAAGCCCGCCCATCGCAGTGACAGCGGCTATCGCCTGTATGGCGATGACGACCTGCACAGCCTGGCCTTCATCAAGCGCTCCCGGGACCTGGGGTTTTCCCTGGAAGAGGTGGGCAAGCTGCTGACCCTGTGGCAGGACCGGCAGCGGGCCAGCGCCGATGTGAAGGCCCTGGCCCGCCAGCATATCGACGAGTTGAACCAGAAGATCCGCGAGCTGGCAGGGCTACGCGACACCCTGCAGGACCTGGTGGAGCACTGCCAGGGCGACCACCGCCCGGACTGCCCGATCCTCAAGGAACTGGCCTCGGGCAGTTGCTGCGGATCCTGAGCCTGTGACCTGCCGGCCCATGTAGCCGCTGCCGAGCACTGGGCGAGGCTGCGAAAAGGCCCGCAGGACCTTGCTTGGCGATCTCCCGCCAGACCTCGGCGCCCTCAAGATCCCTGCGTCCCTTCGGGCCGTGCGCAGCCTTCGGCAGCGGCTACAAGATGCAAGGTGCAAGGTGCAAGGGGCCAAGGGGCCAAGGGGCCGGGTAGTTTGCGGGAATGAAAAATCCGGCCAAGGCCGGATTTTTTTATGGCATCACTGCATCCAGGGCGGAGGCGGTGGTTCTTCGGATTTGCCCGGCGGCACATCATCCGCCGCGCGTACTGCCTGGCGACGCTCCTCGTCCAGGCGCGCCGCTTCGATCTCGCGGATCACGCTGCCGACATCCGCCAGTTCTTCGGGGTCGTCGAACTCGCCGGTCAGCACGCTGCCCGGATGCAAGGTGCCAGCCTCGTACAGGGCCCACATTTCCTTGGCATACCGAGTGCCCTTGAGTTCCGGGGCAAAACGCCCGAAATAGGACGCCATGTTGCCGACGTCACGCTCCAGCATGCTGAAGGCATGGTTGTTGCCGGCAGCATCCACCGCCTGGGGCAGGTCGATGATCACCGGGCCATCCGGAGTCAGCAGCACGTTGAACTCGGAAAGGTCACCGTGCACCAGGCCGGTACACAACATCAGCACGATCTGGGAAATCAGGAAGGCGTGATATTCACGGGCCTGGTCCGGTTCCAGCACCACATCGTTGAGCCGCGGTGCCGCATCGCCGTACTCGTCGGCCACCAACTCCATCAACAGCACACCTTCGAGGAAGTCGAACGGCTTGGGCACCCGCACCCCGGCATTGGCCAGGCGGAACAACGCCGCCACTTCGGCGTTCTGCCAGGCGTCCTCGGTTTCCTTGCGCCCGAACTTCGAGCCCTTGGCCATGGCCCGCGCCTGACGGCTGTTACGAACCTTGCGCCCCTCCTGATACTCCGCCGCCTGACGGAAACTGCGTTTGTTCGCCTCCTTGTAGACCTTGGCGCAACGTAGCTCGTTGCCGCAGCGCACCACATACACAGCTGCCTCTTTACCACTCATGAGTGGGCGCAGCACCTCGTCTACCAGACCGTCTTCGATCAGCGGTTCAATGCGTTTTGGAGTCTTCATCAGCTTTTATTGTGGGTCCCTTGTTACCAAACACGCGAAAGTCACTCGTTATACGGCAATCCTCCCACGACGGGAAAGGGCTGCCGACCACCGAGCGACAGCAATGCACTCAATGTGCCAGATCAATCCATCGACGCCGCCAAGGATCATAGCCGAGACGGCGTCCGCAACCGTCCATCAGTGGCACTCAGGCCAGCCCCTTCGCGGGCCTGCCCGCGGAAGTTTTTTTCTGCCTGCGGCTCAATATTGCCCGGCGCCAGCCGAAGCCCTCAGAGAGACAGGGAGTTTGTCCGACAATCCAATAAAGACGTCAGCCACCGGCCAAGGTTCGATCGCCGCGGGCTCGACTTCACCCCAGGGATGCAATCAGCGTCATCTTTCAAGCTGCCGATAAATCCGCGAGTCGCCTGCACTTCGTGGTCTTACAAAAAACTGGAGCGCGGATGAACATCAAACAGAAATTGACCTGGGCCTTTGCCGTCATCGCCAGCCTGCCCGTGGTGCTGGTAGCCACGCTGGTGGTGATCAACCTGCGCAGCGAGGCCGAAAACACCTTCGTCGACGGCAGCGGCCGCGAGATCCGCCAAGTGGCCAACGCCATGCAGCTGTTCTTCGAAGGCATCAGCCAGAACATCGATTACCTGGCCGCTCAACCCTTGATCACCCAGGCCGGCGACAACCTCAAGACCTGGATGAGCGCCGATGCCGCGAAGGCCCCGGAAGGCGAGCAGGACAAACGAATCTTCGAGCTGTTCGCCGCCATGGCCGCCAGCCATCCTGCCTATTCCTATGTGTCCTATGGCGTGAGCAACGGCGGATACGTCTCCTGGCCCGCCGACCTGAAGCTGGCCAACTACGACCCCCGCGTACGCCCCTGGTACAAGACCGCCCAGGCCAACCCGGGCAAGACCCTGCGCACCGAGGCCTATTACTGGGCCAGCGACGATGCGGTGCTGGTCAGCACCGTGCGCTCGCTGGCCAACCAGTTGGGCCCCCAGGGCGGCGTGGTCGCAGTCGACGTGTCGCTCAAGCAGCTCACCGAGATCGTCAAACAGATCAAGCTGGGTGAATCGGGCTACCTGATGCTGATGGAAAACAACGGCACGGTGCTGGTGGACCCCAAGCAGCCGGAGCACAACTTCAAGGCCCTGGGCAGCCTCGGCGAGGGTTACGCGCAACTGGCCAAGGCCGGCAAGGGCCTGGTGCAGGTGGAACTGGGCGGCGAGCACTACATGGCCAACGTCTGGCCTTCGGAGCAACTGGGCTGGACCTTCATCGGCCTGATCAAGCAGAACGAAGTCATGGGCGCGGCCACCCAGCTGACCTGGATCATCGCCGGTATTGCCGCGATCCTGGCGGTGCTGTTCGCAGTGCTCGGGGCGAGTTTCGCCAGCCTCATCGTGCGGCCGATCCGCGGCGTGGCCAGTGGCCTGGAAGGCATTGCCCAAGGCGAAGGCGATCTGACCCGCAGTCTGAATATCCGTGGCAGCGACGAAACCGCGCAGTTAGCCAACTGGTTCAACCAGTTCCTGGCGGCAATCCGCAACCTGATCCAGAGCATCGGCCAGGCCGCGCAGAAGATCCTCGCCACTTCCCACAGTTCGACCCAGGTCTCCAGCGACATGGCCGAAGCCGCCGGGCGCCAGCGCGAAGCGGTGGACATGGTGTCCACCGCCTTCCACGAAATGGTCGCCACCGCCAACGAAGTGGCCCGTTCCTGCAGCCAGGCCGCCGAGTCGGCGGACAGTGGCCAGCGCCAGGCCCGGGAAGGCCAGCAGCAGATCGATGACGCGGTGCACAGCGTCGATCGCCTGAGCCAGGAGATCGAACAGTCGGCGCAGTCGATGCAGCAACTGGAACGCGACAGCACCGACATCCAGTCGATCCTCGGCACCATCCGCTCGATCGCCGAACAGACCAACCTGCTGGCGCTGAACGCGGCCATCGAGGCCGCCCGGGCCGGGGAGCAGGGTCGCGGTTTTGCCGTGGTGGCCGACGAGGTGCGGGCCCTGGCCAAGCGTACCGCCGACTCCACTGCCGAGATCGACGGGCTGCTGGGCAACCTGGCCAAACGCACCAGCGCCGTGACCCAGCAGATGCACGCCAGCCTGGAAGTGTCCCAGCAATCGGTGAACCGCATCGGCCTGGCGCGCAACAGCTTCGGGCAGATCCGCGAATCGGTGGACGTGATCCGCGACATGAACACCCAGATCGCCACCGCCGCCGAAGAGCAGCATCAGGTGGCGGAAGACATCAACCGGCACATCAGCCAGATCCATGGCGATGCGCAACTGGTGGCGGAACTGGCGAACTCGGCGCGCCTGGACTCCCAGAGCCTGGCGGGGCTGTCCAATGAGCTGGACGCCCTGGTACGGCGCTTCAAGACCTGAAGACGCTTTCGCCGGCAAGCCGGCTCCTACGGATGGGCGGCATTTCTGTGTAGGAGCCTGCGTGCCGGGGAAGGCCACGAACCTCAGCGCTCGATGATCGCCGTCACGCCCTGGCCGCCCGCGGCACAGATGGAAATCAGCCCGCGCCCCTGCCCCGCCACACTCAGCAGCTTCGCCAGGTTGGCGACGATGCGCCCGCCGGTGGCGGCAAACGGGTGCCCTGCCGCCAGGGAACTGCCTTTGACGTTGAGCCGGGCGCGATCGATGCTGCCCAGAGGTGCCTCCAGGCCCAGCCTGGCCTTGCAGTACTCGGGGTCTTCCCAGGCCTTGAGAGTGCACAGCACCTGGGCGGCGAAGGCTTCGTGGATCTCGTAGTAGTCGAAGTCCTGCAGGCTCAGGCCATTGCGCGCCAGCAAGCGCGGCACGGCGTATACCGGGGCCATCAGCAGGCCCTCGGCGCCGTTGACGAAGTCCACCGCCGCGGCCTCGCCGTCGCGCAGGTAGGCAAGAACCGGCAGGCCCCGCTCCCTGGCCCACGCTTCACTGCCCAACAGCACCAGCGAGGCGCCATCGGTCAGGGGCGTGGAGTTGCCCGCCGTCAGCGTGCCGCTGGCGCTACGGTCGAAGGCCGGCTTGAGGCTGGCGAGCTTTTCCAGGGTCAGGTCCGGGCGCAGGTTGTTGTCCCGGGTCAGGCCGAGGAAGGGAGTGATCAGGTCGTCCTGCCAGCCTTCGGCGTAGGCGGCGGCCATTTTCTGATGGCTTTCCAGGGCCAGTTGATCCTGATCGGCGCGGGCAATGTTCCAGGTCTTGGCCATCTGCTCGCAGTGCTCGCCCATGGACAAGCCGGTGCGCGGCTCGCCATTGCGCGGCAGTTCCGGCTTGAGGTGATGGGGCCGCAGTTGCAGCAGGGTCTTGAGCTTGTCGCCGGTGCTCTTGGCGCGGTTGGCCTGCAACAGGATCTTGCGCAGGCCTTCGTTGACCCCGATCGGCGCATCCGAAGTGGTATCCACCCCGCCGGCGATGCCGCAGTCGATCTGCCCCAGGGCGATCTTGTTGGCCACCAGCAGCGCCGCTTCCAGGCCCGTGCCGCAGGCCTGCTGGATATCGTAGGCCGGGGTGGTGGGCGAAAGCCGCGAGCCGAGGACGCATTCGCGGGTCAGGTTGAAGTCCCGGGAATGCTTGAGCACGGCACCGGCGGCCACCTCGCCAAGGCGCAGGCCGTGCAGGTTGTAGCGCTCGATCAGGCCCTCCAGGGCGGCGGTGAGCATCGCCTGGTTGCTGGCGGTGGCATAGGGGCCGTTGGAACGGGCGAAGGGGATGCGGTTGCCGCCGATAATCGCGACGCGACGCAGCTGTGTCATGGAAAGCTCCCTATTCTGTGAGTGCGACTGCGGTGGGTACCTCCTCCAGCGTAGGAGGGATCTGGCCGATCGAACGACCCAGGGCCATTCATGGTCCACACTTTGAACCCCAACCTTCGGAGTGCGTTCCATGTCTGACCGTTATATCGACTTCGCCAACTCGTCCATCGGCCAGCGCCTGGTCGGGGCTCTTGGCTTGCCGTCGCCGGTACGCCTGGAGCGCTGGCAAGCCGGTCGCCTGCGGCCTATCGAAGGTGCGCTGTTGCTCGGCGGCGGCGCGCTGGCACAGCAGGTGGCCGCCCTGGCGCCGCGCCTGACCGATGGCATCTACAGCTATGGCGCCGACCCGTCCCTGGCCACCCCCTGGATTCCCGGCCACGGGCCCCGGCTCAAGGCCGTGGTGTTCGACGCCAGCGAGCTGCTGCACACAGACCAGCTCAAGCAATTGCGGGAATTCTTCCAGCCACTGCTGAGAAACCTCGAGCCCAGCGCCCACCTGGTCATCCTCGGGCGCGCCCCGGAAACCCTTGACGAGCCCTTCGCCGCCAGCGCCCAGCGCGCCCTGGAAGGCTTCAGCCGCTCCCTGGCCAAGGAACTGCGCAACGGCGCCACCCTGCAATTGCTGTATGTGGCAGCCGGAGCGGAAGAACAGCTGGAAGGCGCCTTGCGCTTCTTTCTCTCGCCCAAGAGCGCCTACGTTTCCGGGCAGGTGATCCGCTTGCAGCCCTGCGCGACCCAGGTCCAGGACTGGAGCCGCCCGCTGGCCGGGCGCAAGGCCCTGGTCACCGGCGCCGCCCGCGGCATTGGTGCGGCCATCGCCGAAACCCTGGCCCGGGACGGTGCCCAGGTCCTGCTGCTGGACGTGCCCCAGGCCAAGGCCGATCTGGAAGCCCTGGCGGCCCGTCTCGGCGGCCGCGCCATCTGCCTGGACATCTGCGCCGAAGACGCTCCGGCACAGTTGATCGAGCAACTGCCGGAGGGCATCGACATCCTGGTGCACAACGCCGGCATCACCCGGGACAAGACCCTGGCCAACATGACCCCGGAATACTGGGACGCGGTGCTGGCGGTGAACCTCAATGCGCCCCAGGTGCTGACCCAGGCCCTGCTGGACAGCGCACGCCTGCACGACCATGGCCGGGTGATCCTGCTGGCCTCCATCAGCGGCATCGCCGGCAACCGCGGGCAAACCAACTACGCCGCCAGCAAGGCCGGGCTGATTGGCCTGGCCCAGGCCTGGGCGCCGCTGCTGCACGCCCGGGATATCAGCATCAATGCCGTGGCGCCGGGCTTCATCGAGACCCAGATGACCGCCAAGGTGCCCTTCGCCCTGCGCGAAGCTGGAAGGCGCATGAGTTCCCTGGGCCAGGGCGGCCTGCCCCAGGACGTTGCCGAAGCGGTGGCCTGGCTCGGCCAGCCGGGCAGCGGCGCCGTCAGCGGGCAGGCCCTGCGGGTCTGCGGACAAAGTCTCTTGGGGGCCTGAAAATGACTGCACACTGGCACGAACTGAACCTGCCCGCGTCCCTGCCGCCGCTGTTTCTCAAAGCGGCAATGCGCCGACGGATCAACGGCACGCAGTTACCCGAATACGGCCTGCGCTGCTGGATCAGCCTGGCCCCCGGGCAACTGGCGGGCTACCGCAAGGTCTGCGGCTTTGCCGATAACGGCCTGCTGCCCGCGACCTACCCCCATGTACTGGCGTTTCCCTTGCAGATGCAGCTGCTCACTGCCCGGGACTTTCCATTTCCGCTACTGGGGCTGATTCACCTGGGCAACAGGATTCGTGTGTTGCGCCCCATGGGCAATGTCAGCAGCGTTCGAATCGGGGTCCAGGTGTGCAACCTGCAACCCCACGCCAAAGGCGCAACATTCGACCTGGTGACCACAGTGGACGATTTGCTGGGCCCCCTCTGGGAAGCGCAAAGCCGCATGCTCTGCCGTGGAGTCAAGTTGGCGGGAGAACCTTCCAGCCAACACTTGCCCAACGCCGACAACCTCGGCGAAGTCGCCTGCTGGCGCGCCGAGCGTGATATCGGCCGGCGCTACGCCAGGGTTTCCGGCGACTACAACCCGATCCACCTGAGCGCCTGGAGCGCCCGGCTGTTCGGCTTTCCCCAGGCCATCGCCCATGGCCTGTGGAACAAGGCGCGCACCCTGGCAGCCCTGAGCGAGCATCTGCCAGCAGCGAACATCGAAGTGACGGTGCAGTTCATGAAGCCCGTGCTGCTGCCCGGCGAAGTACGCCTGCTGGCCAGTGCCGGGGGTTCAAGCGGAGAACTGCAGTTGCTGGGCAGCGGCGAGTTGCAGCATATGCTGGGCAACTGGCAGCCCATCGCCTGAGGGGCCTCAGCCCCGGCGGATCAGCACCACCCCGACGACGATCAGCAGCAATCCGGCAATCTTGCCGAGGCTGACCGGCGCTTCCCGAAACCCTACCCAGCCAAAGTGGTCCAGCGCCAGAGCCATGCTCAACTGGCCGGCCAGCACCAGCGACATGAACAGCAGGGCGCCGACCCGCGGCCCGGCAAAGGCGGCCGTGGTAATGAAGAACGCCCCCAGCAGGCCGCCGCACCAATGCCACCAGGTCAGGCCCTTGAGGGCACCCAGGGTCGGCATTTCGCGCTGCAGCACCACCAGCACCAGCAGCGCCGCGGTGCCGACAAAAAAAGAGATCAGGGCCGCAGCCAGCACCCCGCCGACCTGCTTGGCCAGTTGACCGTTGATTCCGGCTTGCAGGGCGAGAAAGGCCCCGGCAACAAACGGCAGGCACAGCAGCCACCAGACCGGCATCTGCATATTGAGCTCCAGAGAGTTTTGGGCGGCGCAGTATAAACCAGGCCCCCCATCCCCCTGCCAGCCACTAAACCCCAACGGGAAAGTGCAAGTACCGCGAACTCTGCACAAAAACAGCCTATTAATTGTATATATATAACTTTAGTTGAACGAGCACTTCCCAAGGACACTAAAAAACACCAAATCATTGTTTTAAAACAATTCATCACACACTAGGAGCGCCAACCAATACTTTGAGACTAGCTACTTGTAAATCAATAAACCGAGCAAAAATAAGTCATTAATACCAAGTTCATAATTGTTCAATTTATTCCCTGCGCCTTTTATGTAGACAACGGACGAAGGTATCTCCAGCGCAAGAACTGGAGAGCTATCGAAAACAACGAACGTTGTAACAGGTGCAAGGAATACCAGACATGAAAACTCAATTCGGATGGAAAGCGTTAACGGCAATAACCATGATCCTGACCCTCAGCCTGGCAGGCTGCAGCGGCGGTGGTGGCGGTCATAAAAGTGGTGGCAGCAGTTCGCCAGCCAGTGCCAGCGGCGGTACTGACGGCACTGGTGGCACTGGTGGCGGCACCGGCGGAACAGGAGGCACTGGAGGTGGCACTGGTGGTACCGGTGGAGGCACAGGTGGTACCGGCGGCACTGGCGGAGGCACAGGTGGCACAGGTGGCACAGGTGGCACAGGTGGCACAGGTGGAACTGGCGGCACCGGAGGAACTGGCGGTACCACCACTCCCCTGACGACCAGCAGCCTGGTCTCGGATCTGGGTACCACCCTCAGTGGCGTCGGTACCGGTGTCAGCGGCCTGGGCACTTCCCTGGCCACCGTACCCGTGGTTGGAGGCGTGGTACAAAGCGCCGTCAACACCACCGGCAACGTGGTGGACACCGTCGGTGACGGCCTGACCAACGGCCTCGGCACTTTGGGCACCGATCCCAAGGCCCTGAGCAAGACCACCGCCACCGTCGGCAACGTGGTCAGCGATGTGGGTACCGGGGTCACCGACCTCAGCGGCAAACTGGCAACCACCACCCAGAGCGTTCCGGTAGTGGGTGGCCTGGTGACCAGGGTGGCTCCGGTAGTCGGCGGCGTAGGCACCCGGGTGACCATGCTCGGTAATACCCTGAGCACCGTCACCAGCAGCGGACCTCTGGGAACACTGACCGACAATGTCGGCGATAAGGTACTGGTTCCAGTGGTCAGCCTGGCGGAAGACGTGACCGGCAATATCGGCGGCGCCACCGGTCTTGGCTCCCCTGTAAAAGGTCTGCTCAATGGCGTAGCTCAGGCCGTGGACAGCACCGGTAACAAGATCACTGACGCTGGCAACGGCAACCCTGTAACAAATCTGTTGGGCAACACCCTGAGCAACGCAAGTACGGCCGTGGGCACTGCCGGCGGTTATGTGAGCAACTCGGGTAGCGGAACCGGGAATGGCAGTGGCCTCGGCGGCAACAACGGCCTGCTGGAAACTGTCGGCGGTGCAGTGGCCAACTTGAGCAACGGCCTGAATGCCGGCAATACCAACGGTACCGTTAGCGCAGGCGGGGTCACCGGAGCGGCAGCCGGCAACCTGATCGCCTCGGTAGGCGGCGCTCTGGGCGGCAGCGGTACCCCTAACCTGGTAGTCACTGCACCATTGGCCAGCGTCGGAGTGAGCCTGGGTTCGGCATTGAACCCCGTCACCAGTTCGGTTGCCGGCCTGACTCAGCAAGTAGGTGCAGCTACCGGCCTGGGTAGCCCGACCAGCAGTCTTCTGGGCCAGGTGGGCGGCGCAGTCAGCAACGTAGGCGCGGGCGTGGCCAGCAATAGTGGCGCCAATCCGATAGGTACCGCCTTGGGCAGCACCCTTGGAGCCGTGGGCAACACCGTGGCTTCGGTTGGCGGCCTGGTCAACGGCAGCACAGCGCCCAGTGGCGGCTTGCTCGGTGGCCTTGGCGCCAACGCCAGCGCCAGTGGCAGTGCCTCTGCCGGTGCGGGCCTCAATGGCGGCCTGGGTGGCGTGCTCGGCGGCCTGACCGGCGCCCTGGGCGGCAACAAGAAATAATTTGCACCTGGCCGATTCGACGGCCTCACCTGCAGCGCCTACGCTTGGTTGAGGGCGAGAGATTCCCATGAGTCTCTCGCCTTTTTGTTTATCCAGAGACAAGCATCCAGAGCCAGATCGTGGCCAAGACCCGAGCGGCAACTGGAGCCAGGAACTTTCTACACCGCTGCGGCTCGACCATGGAGTGTCCTATGCGCACGTTGGCCAGTTTGTTGTTAGTTGGATGCTGTACCTCCGTTTACGCCGACTCCCTTCCGCGCTTTCTCAACAGCAATGACAGCATCAACAACCTGCCCCAACCCAACCTGCCGGTGGATGCCTACCGCCCGGCAACTCCGCAACCGCAACTACCCGAGCAACCCACTGCGCCGCAAGGCCAGCAGCCGCTGATGATGGGCACCAAGGTCACGGTGCGCCAGGTGCAGATCGAGGGCGGCACGGTCTACCCCCTGGAAGAACTGGCAGCGATCTACCAGCCACTGATCGGCCACGAGGCCAGCTTCGGCCAGTTGATCGAAGCCACGCGCAGCATTACCCGGCGCTATCAGAAGGACGGCTACCTGCTGTCCTACGCCTTCATGCCACAGCAGAACTTCGACCAGGGCGTGCTGCGGGTGGTGCTGGTGGAAGGCTACATTCGGGACTACCAGCTGCAGGGCGATATAGGTCCGGTATCCGCTTACCTGGACAAACTGGTGAGCAAGCTCAAGGCCGAGCGCCCGCTGACCCGCAAGACCTTCGAACGCTACACCACACTGATGAGCAAGGTTCCCGGGGTCACCCTGCAGGCGGTAGTGCCGCCACCGGGCACTACCGACGGCGCAACCCAACTGGTGGCCGTGGCCAGCCGCAAGGCCATCGCCACCACCCTCAACAGCACCGACGACAACCGCAACGGCCTGCAGGCCCTGGTGGGCATCACCAGCAACTCGCAGACCGCCTGGGGCGAACAGCTCAGCCTCAGCGGGCTGTTCCCGCCGGGCCACGACAAGGAACACTACTACCGCCTGGACTACAGCCAGTTGCTGGGTTCGGAAGGCACGCAACTGAGCCTCTACGGCGCTCGCTACCGCGCCGACCCACGGAGCAACGTGCAGCTGGACAACGGGATCGAGCTGGAGCCCCATCGGGAGAACGACCGCTTTTCCATCGGCGTCAGCCACCCTTTCATCGCCTCGCCCAATGAAATGCTCACCGCCGGCACACGCCTGTATGCGGTAAATGACAAGACCCGTTACCGGGTCAGCAACAGCCCGCTGACCCTGGAAGAAAAAACCGACATCCGCGCCCTGGCGCTTGAGGCGGACTGGAGCAAGTCCGATCCGCGCCAACTGCGGATTCTCAGCGCCGGCCTGTATCGGGGCCTGGACAGCATGGGCGCCGAGACCAACAACAGCCTCTACGATCTGGATTTCTTCCGCCTGCGCCTGGCCGGGGTACAGAGCGATCGTTTCCTGGACAATTGGCAAGGCGTGCTTTCCGCCGCCTGGTACTGGAGCAACGACAACCTGCCCGACAGCGAGCGGGCGTCCTTTGGCGGGCAGAACTTCGCTCGCGGCTACCCCGATGACCAGGCGACCGGGGACAAGGGCTGGGGCGTGGCCTACGAAGTGAACTACAGTTTCAACCGCGAGGGGCCCTGGGTGCGTGTGCTGCAGCCCTATGTGGTGCTGGACCGCTCCAAGACCTGGTTCAACCAGCTGCCGGTCAGGGGCAGCAGCCTGTCATCCGCCGCGGTCGGTTTGCGTTTCGGTGATGCCAAGCACTACAACATCGCCCTGGAAGCGGCCAAGCCAATGTCCGATGAAGCCCTCGACACCTACAACCGCAAGCCACGCTATACCTTGAGCTTCAGCTATCAACTTTGAGCATCCGGATGACTGAGACCCGCTTTCGAGCGGGTCTTTTTTTGCCGCCAGGACAGCACCGGCCAAACCCTGGGGTCAGGGGCCAACGATATGCAGCCGGGGTTCGGGAAACAGATTGTTGAGGGTTTCCAGCAGGCGCACGTGGTAGATCGGCTTGCGAAACAGGTCCAGGACCTGCAGCCGCAGCAGGTCGCTGACGTCATCCATGTCGGCATGCCCCGACATGACGATCACCGGCAGGTGCTGGCGCGCGGTGTGCTCGCGCAGGCGCTTGATCAGCGACAGGCCGCTTTCCTCGGGCATGCGCAGGTCAGTGATTACCAGGGCGATATCCGGATGCCGGGTGAGGTGGTCCAGGGCAAGTTTCACCGAGGTGGCAGTGAAGCAGCAGAAACCCTCGCCTTCGAGCAGTTCGGCAAGCTCCAGCAATGCATCCTCTTCGTCATCGACCAGAAGAAGTTGCTGACGTGAGGATGGGGAAGTCATGGACGGTACCCTGGTGTGAACTTCATGCAAGTGGGTGAACGCAGCCAATGCACAGCCGGCCGGGCGGAACCCAACCACCGGCAGGCCTTTGGTTAGGCAAACCGCAGGCCTGCACGAGACCCGGAGGGCTGGAAGGTCGGGCGATCACAGCCCAGCGGCTGCTCAGCTGGGCCCCTCCATGCTCAAGGGGTAGGACGGGTGACGGTGGTGCCTCCGAGGTTAGTCAGGATGTTGTTGAAAATGGCCAGAACACGATCGCCCAGGGGGGTGACGAACGCCACGACCACAACGGCCACCATGGCCACGACAATGGCGTACTCGATGGCGGATGCGCCTTCGGTGCGGTCAAAAAACTGGCGCGCCCTGAGCAACAAGTATTGGAAAATCATCCTAGCTCTCCTTGCGCCGCAAGGCGCCGTTGGAACAGCACCGGGCAAATTCCCCGGTGCCACCTGAGCATTGTCAACAAAGACCGGCCCAGCAACTGTAAGAACTGATTAGTCAGTAAGTATTAATTGGAAGGTAGGTGCCAAAAAACCTGCCCATGTGGACAGACTCATACCTTTGTTAGCTATTTTTGGGTGAGTTAATGGCATTTCGTCCTAGCTCTACTACCTTCACATAGCGAAATAGTTGCATGTTCATAGCTGCCTGATTGCGAAATTAACTCGTTTGGAATCACGGGCTGGTAGTGCAGCAGGAAAGGGAGAGCCTTCATGAACAGTCGCCTCACCATGGGTCTGGCCGGACTTCTTCTGGTAGGTGCGGTGTTTTTCGGTTACTGGGGCCTGGTTCTCAGTCGTAAACCCGAACCAGCACCACCGGTTCAACCCGTGGCGCCGAGTGTCGTCGAACCAACCACCACCAGCGCAGAAGACCAGACCCGCCAACCGGTGGTCGTGCTGGTGCGCGATGTGCCGCCCTTCGTGCCCCTCGCCGCCGACGATCTGGCGCTGGAAAAACTGCGTACCGCGCCGGCCGGCAGCCTCAGCGCCATCAGCCAGGCGGTGGGCCGTACACCCTGGCGGCAGTTGAATGCCGGCACCTGGCTCAATGAGCAGAGCTTCAGTACCGGCGGCGCCCTGGCGCGGATGATTCACAGCGACGAACGAGCCCTGGCGGTCGCGGTCGACGAGGTGATCGGCGCCGCCGGGCAACTGAGCCCGGGGGACTATGTCGATGTCGTGCTGTTCCTGCGCCAGGACACCAGCAACCCGCAGCAGTCGGCACAGATCGCCGTGCCCGCCATGCGCGTGCTGGCTGTCGGCGAACAGCTGGGCCTGGCCAATGACGGGCAGCCCGCCTCCCCCGGGTTGAGCAACGAAGAAAAGCTCAAGCAGGACCAGCGCCGGCTGAATGCGCGCACGGTGGTCCTGGCCGTCCCCGAACAGCTCTTGAGCCGGCTGATGCTCGCCACCCAGGTCGGTGTGCTGCGCCTGGCCGTGCGCAGCAGCGAGGAACAGCGCCTGGCCCATTACTGGGCCGGCAACGAAGAAGCCCGCGAGCACCTCGATGCCGCCAACAGCAACCTGTTCCAGTTCAACCAACTTGCCCTGGGCAGCGCCCCGCGCGCACCGGCCGCCCAAGGTGGCGCCGCACGGTCGGCGGTGGAAGTGATCCGGGGCAACCAAGTCACTCAACAAACTCCCTGATTGAGCAAGGATGCACTACATGCGCAGTCGTTCCATGCCACTGTTCTCCGCACTGCTGACCCTGAGCCTTGGCCCGCTGCTCTGCACCCAGGCCCTGGCTGCGGCGGTGGCAGGCTGTTCGAGCCTGGCACCGTTGCCCGCAGTGCTGGAGATCGGCGAAGGCTTGCAGCAGGAGCTGCAATCTGCGGTGGCCATCACCCGCCTGGCGGTGGGCGACCCGAAGATCGCGGACGTCCAGACCACCGGCAACAAAGCCTTCCTGCTCACCGGCATGGCGCCCGGCGCCACCAGCCTGATGGTCTGGACCGCCTGTGCCAGTACCCCACGCCAGAGCATGGTGTTTGTCCAGGGCCGGGCCACCGCCGACATGAGCACCGGCCGCCTGCCGGCCAGTGACGATCCACTGCTGCCCAGCCAGGTGCAGACCGACATCCGCTTTGTCGAAGTCAGCCGCACCAAGCTCAAGGAGGCCAGCGTTTCGATCTTCGGCCGCGGGCACAACTTCCTGTTCGGCGCGCCCGGCACCGCCCCCGTTACCAGTGGCACCTCCGGCAGCGTGACCCCCACCTTCGGCGGCCGCCGGACCAACATCCCGCTGGACAACGGCACCTTCAACATCGGCTTCGGCAACGGTCGGGTGCTGACCCTGATCAACGCCCTGGAAGGCAGCGGCTTCGCCTACACCCTCGCCCGCCCGTCCCTGGTGGCCCTCAGCGGCCAGAGCGCAAGCTTCCTGGCCGGGGGCGAAATCCCCATCCCGGTGCCCAGCACCGGCAGCAACAGCGTGACCATCGAATACAAGGAGTTCGGTATCCGCCTGACCCTCACGCCCACTATCGTCGACCGCGGGCGTATCTCCCTTAAGGTTGCCCCGGAGGTCAGCGAACTGGACTACAGCAACGCCGTGACCATTGCCGGGACCCAAGTCCCGGCGCTGACCATACGCCGCACCGATACCAGCATTTCCCTGGCCGACGGCGAAAGCTTCGTCATCAGCGGCCTGATCAGCACCAACAACAGCTCTCAAGTGAACAAGTTTCCAGGGCTGGGGGACATTCCGGTGCTCGGTGCCTTCTTTCGCGACACCACGATCAATCGCGAAGAGCGTGAACTGTTGATGGTAGTGACCCCGCACCTGGTCCAGCCCCTGGCCGCCGATGCCAAGCTGCCGGCCCTGCCCGGCGAACGGCTGCGCAACTACGACCCGAACTTCTACCGCATGTTCTTCCTCGAGAACGGCAACTTCGACAAGCGCAGCGGGTTGTCGCAATGAACCAGGACCTGAGCCAGACGTTTCTCGCCATCACCCGCAACAGCACCGACCTGGAGTGGCTGCAAGGCGCCCTGGCGCCCCTGGGCCAGGTCGTGGGTGCCGATGGCAGTCTCGACGAACTGCTGGCACTGGTGGATGTGACCTTCGCCAACCTGGTGTTCGTCGGCCTCGATCGCGAACACGTGGTGGCCCAGGCGGCCCTGATCGAAGGCGCCCTGGAGGCCAAGCCGATGCTGGCGATCGTCGCCCTCGGTGATGGCATGGACAACCAGCTGGTGCTCAATGCCATGCGCGCCGGCGCCCGCGACTTCGTCGCCTATGGCTCACGCTCCAGTGAAGTGGCCGGGCTGGTCCGGCGTCTGAGCAAACGCCTGCCGGCAGTGACACCCAACACGCAACTGGGCGGCCTGACCGTGCTCTATGGCGCCCAGGGCGATGGCGACGGCGCCCTCCTGGCCAGCCACCTGGCGCTGGTGGTGCAAAAGAGCGGCCAGCAGACCCTGCTGCTGGACCTGGGCCTGCCCCGGGGCGACAGCCTGGCGCTGCTGGGCCTGGAAAGCTCGTTCCACTTCGGCGACGCCCTGCGCCACCTGCGGCGCCTGGATGCCACGCTGATCGACAGCGCTTTCACCAGCGCCGAGGCAGGCCTGCGGATCCTCGCCTACGCCAGCCACGACGCGCCTCTGGAGCACACCAGCGCGGCGGAGCTGTACATGCTCCTCAGTGCCTTGCGCCAGCACTTCCAGCACATTGTGGTGAACCTTGTCGGCCAGCCGGACAGCGAGGCCCTGCGTACCTTCGTCAGCCATTGCGACAAGCTGCTGTGGTGCACCGACCAGAACGTGCTCGACTGCCGGCGCAACCTGGCCATACTCAATCACTGGCGTGAAAAAGGCATGAAACTCGAGCATGCGCGCTTGCTGGTCGACCGCTACCTGCGCACCGTGGCACCGGATTCCGAGACCCTGGGCAAGACCTTCGGCCTGGAGGTGATCGCGGTGCTGGCCTACAGCCCCGAGGTGCGCCTGAACGCCAAGAACCAGGGCGTTACCCTGTTCGAACTGGCCCCGCGCGAGGCCCTGAGCCAAAGCCTGCGTACCCTAGGCGAGCGGCTGGCGAAACGCTCCCAGGGCCTGCCCAAGCCCAAGGCCGGCTGGCTCAATCGCATCATGGGGGCAGATGAGCGGCGAAAAACTCTTTGGCGCCCCACCCCGCGCAGGCGCCGGCAACAGCGACCACGAAGGCCTGAAGCTGGTGCTGCATCGCTACATCATCGATGCCATCGAAGAGTCGGGGAAAAACCTGCTGGAAAGCTCCCGGCAGAACCTCTCGCAATTCGTCACCGACAAGGTGGCGGAGTACATCGCGCGCATGCACCTGGCGATCTCGCGCTATGAAATGGAGCGGCTGGCCGAGGAGATCGTCGACGAGCTGACCGGCTTCGGCCCCCTGGAAGTGCTGTTGCGCGATCCGGCGGTGACCGAGATCCTGGTGAACGGCCCGCATCGGGTGTTCGTCGAACGTGAAGGCGTGCTGCACCAGAGCGACCTGCGCTTCATCGACGCCCACCATGTGGAGCGGGTGATGCAGCGGATTCTCGCGCCCCTGGGCCGACGCCTCGACGAGTCCTCGCCAATGGTCGATGCGCGCCTGCCGGACGGCAGCCGGGTCAACGCGATCATCCCGCCCATCGCCCTGGACGGGCCCTGCCTGTCGATTCGAAAGTTTCGCAAGGACATGCTCAAGAGCAGCGACCTGATTGCCATGCAGACCATCGACCTGGCGATCTTCGAATTCATCCAGGAAGCGGTGGGCAAGCGCTGCAACATCCTGATCAGCGGCGGCACCGGCACCGGCAAGACCACCCTGCTGAACATCCTCAGCCAGTTGATCAACCCCCATGAACGGCTGGTCACCATCGAGGACGTGGCCGAACTGCAGCTGGGCCACCCCCACGTGGTCCGCCTGGAAACCCGCCCGCCCAATGCCGAGGGGCACGGCGAGGTGAAGGCCAGCGATCTGATCCGCAACGCCCTGCGGATGCGTCCGGACCGGATCATCCTCGGCGAGATCCGTGGTGTGGAAGTACTGGACGTGCTGACCGCAATGAACACCGGCCACGACGGCTCCATGAGCACCGTGCACGCCAACAACGCCCAGGATGCCCTGCTGCGCCTGGAAACCCTGGTGGGCCTGACCGGCCGCCAGATCGCCGAGCGCACCCTGCGGCAGATGATCTGTGCCGCCCTGGATGTGGTGATCCAGTTGACCCGCATGCCCGATGGCCGGCGTTGCGTCAGCGAAGTCGTGGAAGTGGTGGGCATACGTGACGACATCTACGTCACCAACACCCTGTTCCGCCTGGATCGTCGTACCGGCTTCGGCTTCCTGCGCGAGGCGATGAACCCTGCGGGTGACAAACTGCGCCGCGAAAGCGGGCTGGGCGTCAATTGAACCGGCGAGGTGGCCCATGATCGGTCTGCTGTTTACCTTGATCTGCCTGCTTCTGCTGGGGCTTTCCGGCTGGCTGTTCTACCACGGCGTGCGCAAGACCGAGCGGGAACGAGTGCTCAACCGCCTGGCCGAAGGGCAGCCCGACCTGACGCCGCAACGCACCTCCTGGGGTGGCCTGGAGCGCGCGTTCGCCCGGGCCGGCCTCGGCCAGCCCAGCGAGCGCCTGGGCCTGTGGCTGGCGGTGTGGGTGGTGCTGATGCTGCTGGGCTATGTACTGGCGAGCTGGCTCGGCCTGTTGGGCGGCATCCTCCTGCCACCCCTGCTGCTGCGGCTGTATATCGCCTGGCTGTATCAGCGCCGGCTCAAGCGCATGATCGAACAACTGCCGGCCTTGCTCGATCACAGCGTGCGCAGCCTGAAGTCCGGGCGCACCCTGGCGGACGCCGTGCTGGGTGCCATCGAGGCCAGCAACGACCCGCTGAAGAACGCCATGGGCCGCATCCAGCGCAACGTGCAACTGGGGGTCAACCTGCCGGACGCGGTCAGCGATTTTGCCGAGTTCTACGAGCAGGACGAACTGCGCATGTTCGCCCTGGGCCTGAAGGTCAATCATCGCTACGGCGGCAACGCCAGCGAGTTGCTGGAAAACCTGATCAAGCTGATCCGCGAGCGCGAGCAAGGGGCGCGGCAACTGAGCGCGATGACCGGGGAAACCCGCATGACCGCCTGGGTCCTGGGAACCCTGCCGCTGTTGCTGGTGGGCTACTTCATGCTGACCAACCCGGGCTACATGCTGGGCATGTGGCACGACTCCGCGGGGCAGAAAATGCTGATCACCGCGGTGTGCCTGCAGATCTTCGGCTGCCTGGCCCTTTGGCGCATGTTGAGGAGCATCTGAAATGCTGGTACTGGCCGCTGCACTGATGTTTCTCGGGGCGTTGCTGCTGCTTGGCAACGGTTTGCTGGAACAGCGCCGGCGCGAGCGCCAGATCGCCCAGCGCTTGCAGGGCAACATGACCCGCGACAGCCGCCTGGGCAACTGGCTGCGACTGCTGGGCGACAGCCGCTTCGGGCAGCGCGCGGTGAGCATGGACAGTGAAACCCAGACCCTGCTCAACCGTCTGGGCTGGCGCCGCGCCAGAGAGCGCTCACTGTTCGCCGCCAGCCAGATCGCCACGCCGGTGCTGGCCGTGTGCCTGGTGATCTTCATCCAGGAAGTGGCCTTTGCCCAGACCCAGAGCAAGTGGCTGGTACCCATGCTGGCACTCGGTGCCGGCTACCTGCTACCCAAGCGTGCGCTGGCCTACGCCGCCAAGCGCCGGCAGAAGCACATCGCCCTGGAGATCTCGACCTTCATTCCCCTGCTGCGCATCCTGTTCGAGTCGGGCATGGCAGTGGAGCAAGCGTTACGCGTACTGAGCAGCGAAGCGCAAAAGCTGCTGCCGGAACTGACCCAGGAACTGCGCCTGATCCTGGCCCGTGTCGACTCGGGGCTGGAGCTGGGCCATGAACTCAACCAGACCGCCACCCTGCTGGCGGTGGACGAGTTCACCGACACCTGCGTGATTCTCCAGCAACTGATCCTGCAGGGCGGCGGGGCAATGAAATCGCTGCAGGCGCTCAAACAACTGCTGGACGACCGGCGCCTGACCCGCCTGCAGGAATACATCTCGAAAATGTCCGCAAAAATGTCGGTGGTGATGATGCTGTTTCTCTTCCCCGCCCTGTTGATCGTGCTGGCCGGGCCAGGCTTCACCGCCATCGCCCGGGCCTTCGCTTCCTAAGAGGGAACCTGATGAAAGCCATGATTGCCGTTGCCAGCCTGTTGCTGCTCGGAGGATGCGCCAGCAACGGCCAGACGCCCTGGGCGGCCCTGACCAACTCCAGCAGTTGCGCCAAGCTCAGCTCCGAGCAGGAACTGGCAGTGAACCTCGCCGACGAAATGGCCACCGATGGCAAGCTGCACGCCAGCCTGGCCAACCTGCAGAACCTGCCGGACAACCTCGCCGAGGTGCGCGTACGCAAGGCGCGAGTCTATCGGTTGCTGGGCCGCAGTGAGGCCGAACCCTTGTACCGCAGCCTGCTGGGCTCGTGCCTGGCCGCCGAAGGCGAGCACGGCCTGGGGCAGTTGGCGGCAGCCAGGGGCGACAACGGCCAGGCCCAGGCGCACCTGCAACGGGCCGCGCGCCTGGCGCCGACCAATGAAAGAATCCGCAATGACCTGGGGGTGGTCTACCTCAACCAGTTGCGCATCGAGGATGCGCGCTTCGAGTTCCTCACCGCCATTGAGCTCAAGCAGTCCGAGCCCCTGGCGGCCATCAACCTGGTGACCCTGTTGCTCTACCAGGACAACTGGCAGCAGGCCGCGCAAGTGGTCAGCCAGGCAAGCCTGAACCCGCAGCAGTTCGCCCAGGCCCAGGCCCGCGCCGAAGAGCTCAAGGCCCCGACCGCCCCGCGCGCCAAGGTGACCCAGGTCGCCAGTGGCGCTACCACCTTGCAGCCAGACACCGCACCCGCCAAGGAGCGCTGATGATGAAACTGCCGATGTTCTATTGCACTGCCCTGCTGGCGCTGCCCCTGGCCGCCCAGGCCATCGAGGCCGGCCCTGCTTCGCCCCAGCAACAGGAAACCGAAGCCTGGCTACTGTTGCAGAACCGCAACCTGGCGTCCTCGCCCCAGCCTCAGACGGCCACGCCCACCGAACGCGAGCTGGCGCTGCAGCGCTGGATGAAGAAATACAAATACGAGATCCCGGACCTGTACGACCCGGACGCCGGCGGCAAGGTGGAAACCAAGTAGGAGAAAGCCCGCAACCGGCGGCGAACGGCTCGCCGCCGCAGGCTCAGTGGGCAGTCACCCGCTGGCGCAGCCCGGAATTGCTCGGTGACAGGGCCAGGGCCAGCTGTGTGCGGTTATGCATGTGGGTCAGGCGCAGTACCTGGGAGACATACAGCTTGACGGTGTTTTCGGTGATCCCCAGCTCGCAGGCAATCTGGTAGTTGGTCTGGCCCTTGCCCACCAGTCGGGCCACATCCAGTTGCCGCGGCGACAGCTGGTTGAAGATGGCCGGGATCTCGATGGCATCCCCTTCGCCGGCGCCTTCGCCCCGGGGCTCTTCGCTGCGGCTGGTAGCCGGGCTGCGCCGGACCTTGTCCAGGTCCTGGTACAGGTCATCGATGGATTCGGAAAGAAACTGCAGCTTCTGGTTGAGGTGCCCCAGGTGCAGGTTCTTCTGCCGTTCCTGCAAGGCGACCTCCTGACGCTGCAGGCCTTCGAGGAGTTCGTCCAGGTCGATGGGCTTCTGGTAGTAGTCGGCGATGCCGGCGCGCAGGGCCTTGATCACGTCCTGCTTGTCGGACTGCCCGGTGAGCATGATGGCTTCGAACACCCGCTGCTTGCCGGCCATCCGTTGCAGTTCCTGGACCAGCTGAATGCCGTCCATATCGGGCATGTGCAGATCGCAGAGCACCAGGGAAATTTCCGGGTCCCTGTTGAAGCACTCCAGCGCCTGGCGGCTGGATTGGCAAGGGACACAACGGTAACCGCTGCTTTCGAGGAACTCGCAAAGCTCTTCGACAATCAGGGGCTGATCGTCGACCACGAGCACCTTCATCTGTGAGGTGAGCTTGTTCACGTGCTACTCCGTGCGGGCCAATCGCCGATTGGCCACTCCTGTGCTGCCACGCATGATCCGGGCAGCCACGACTTAAAACCTAGACCTACTTTCCGACTATGTACATAGCATTAATGGGTCCGGCGACTAGTGGATCACGCTCACAGTTAAGACCATTCCAGCCAGGACAAAGGGGGCAAAAGGGTATTTTTTTGACCCCCTCCCAGCGCGCCCTGCCACGGGGGTATCAAGTGCTTGTTTCTGCTGGGGCCAGAGCCTGAGCACAAGCAGCCAGAGCAGGCTGCACAGACCGGCGGCGATGAACGTCCCCAGCAGATACAGGGGGCCGGAGGCCAGCCCCAGGGCCGCCATCAACTTGACGTCGCCGGCGCCCATTCGTCCGCTGGCGTAGCCGGGCAAGGTGAACAGCAACGCCAGCAACAACGCCCAACCGCCCTGGCTCGCGCCGGCCCCCAGCCAGGTCGTGCCGCTCCACAGCAGGTAGACCGTCGCCAAGAGCGCGGCGCCAAGAGTCAAGCCATTGGCAATATGCCGCTGACGCAAATCCTGCAGCGCACAGATTGCCAACCAGACCCACAAAACCCAGAAATGCATCAGCCAGAACGGTCCCTTTTGCCGGAATGGTCCTATGCTCAATGGACATAGTGGTTGTCAGGGTAGACGCACTCATGAAACCGGGCCTCCCTAGAAAGCAGAAAGGCGCTGTGGCGATCGAATTCGCCGCGGTGTTCGTGATCTTTTTCGCGGTGTTCTACGGTCTTGTCAGCTACAGCCTGCCGCTGCTGATGATGCAGTCGTTCCACCAGGCCACTGCCGAAGCGGTGCGGCGCGCGGTGATGGTCGACCCCAATACCCCGAACTACGCCACCACGGTGCAGAACCTCGCCAACAGCGTGGTGCAGACCCAGACCCAGTGGATTCCCCCGCCCTTCAACTTCGCCGCCACCGACTACAGCGCGGTGTACAGCGCCGGGGTGCTGACGGTCTCGGTGAACTACCCCACCAGCAAGCTGAACCAGGTGCTGCCGCGGCTGGTGCTACCGGGAATCGGCCCGGTACCCAGCCTGCCCACCACCCTGACCGCTAGCTCGAGTCTGCAATTTTGACCTCTGGCGACAAGCTGCTCGGACGTCTACTGGGCCGCCAGGCGCTTCCCGCCGCCCCGCCGCACAGCCCGCTGCCGCCCCAGGCGGTGGGCCTGCAACTGGTGCTCGATCAACAGGGGCGCATCCTCACCAGCCACGGCCCGCTGCGCCACAGCCTGATCCAGCTGCCCCCCTCCCGGGAGCCACCGCACCTGCTGGACTACGTATTGCCCGGCAGCGTCCTGGCCCTTGAGGGCGGCCCTGCCGACTGGAGCGGCCAGGTGCTGGACCTGGACCTGCGCGGCGCCGGCGGCCAACCCCTGCACCTGCGCGGCTGGGTCCAGCGCTGTGGGCAGGAATGGCACCTGCAACTGCTGGATATCGGCGACCTGGTCCAGCAGCGGCAACAGGCCCTGGGGCGCGAGCAGTGCCGGGTGTTTGCCGCCCAGGCCAGCGAACAGTTGCGCCTGTGCAACCTGACCCGCCTGCCGGACGTGCTCCACGACCAACTCACCGACCTGGCCCGCTATTGGCACATTCCCTGTCTCGGCCTGGCCCTGCTCGACGAGCAGGAGCAGGGCTGGGTGATCCACAGCTGCTACAGCGCCCATGACGCCCCACGCCTGTGGCAGAAAGGCCAGGCCCTGGGGGCCGGCCTGGACAGCCTGAGCGGCAACACCCCGCAGCACCTGAACCAGATCCAGGGCCTCAACGAACACCCGCGACTGCAAGGCATCTTCGGCCATCGCGAAGGCTTCCTGGTGCCGTATCGGGATGATCACGGCGTCGCCGCCTGGCTCTTGTGCGGCTGCTACGCGGTCCAGCAGCATGCCCCGTACCTGCTGGATCGCGACTGGCTGATGCTCGCCGCAGCCCTGGCCGGGCCCTTGCTCAGTCGCCTGCGGGAGCATCGCCATCACCTGCACCTGGAACGCCTGGAGGCCCTCCAAGGGCTGCTGGGCGCCGGCTGGTGGGAGCTGTGCCCGGACACCGCCGAAGTAGTGCTGGCCAGCCGCCTGGCCGCCAGCCTGCACCTGCCTGAGGATGGCGCTCGCCTGAGCGTGCAGGCATGGCTGGAACTGATTCATCCCGCCGACCGCGGCGAACTCAGCAGCCGCCTGCAGGAACTGAAACTGGGCAAGCCGCTGCTGCTCAATGTGCGCCTGCACGAGCCCAACCCCAGCGCCCCCCAGCGCTGGTATCGCTTGCAGGGCCAGGCCCTGGGCCGAGGGGAAAGCCAACGCCTGGTGGGTTTCATGCTGGACATCAGCGACATCAAGAACCAACAGCAGCAGGCCGCCGCCGCCCATGCCCGGCTGGACAACCTGATCGCCAGTTCACCGGCGGTGATCTACGTCCAGCGTTACCAGGAAGGCGCCTTGCAGCCGAGCTTTTTCAGCGCCAGCCTGCAACCCCTGCTGGGCTGGAGCCTAGCGGACTGCACGGCGCAGCCCCTGGCGGAGTGGGTGCACCCCGACGACCGCGACCTGTATTTCCAGCGCTGCCGCCAGTTGCTGCGCGAAGGCAGTGTGCATACCCGCTATCGGCTGCGCGATCGCCACGGGGCATACCACTGGGTGCTGGACGAAGCCAAGCTGCTGCGCGACGACCTGGGGTTGCCGGTAGAAGCCGTCGGCCTGTGGCTGGACGTCACCGAGGCAACCCTGGCCGCCGAGCAGGTGCGCCAGAGCGAAGAGCGCTATCGGATCCTGGTGGAAGATTCGCCGGCGATGATCTGCCGCTATCGCCCGGACCTGACCCTGACCTTTGGCAACCGGCCGCTGGCGGCCTACCTGGAATGCGCCCCCGAGGAACTGCCGGGCAGCAACCTGGGGCAGTGGCTGTCCGCCGAACAGCGTGAAGGCTTCGAGCGCCGGCTCAAGCTGTTGAGCCCGGAATATCCCGTGAGCACCGCCGAGATCAACCTGCAATTGCCCGGGCGCGAACATGCCTGGTGGGTGTGGTCGGATCGCGGAGTGTTCGATGAACAGGGGCAACTGCTGGAAATCCAGGCCGTGGGCCGCGACAACACCGAAGTCCGGCGCGCCCAGCAGCAGCTCACGCAAAGCGCGAAAATGGCCACCCTGGGGGAAATGGCCACCGGGCTTGCCCACGAGATCAACCAGCCGCTCAACGTGATGCGCATGGCCATCGTCAACGTGCTCAAGCGCCTGGGCAATGGCGACGTGCAGATCGACTACCTCACCGACAAGCTCAAGCGCATCGACGCCCAGGTCCAGCGTGCGGCCCGGGTGGTGGACCACATGCGGGTGTTCGGCCGACGCTCGGAAGTGGAACAGCAGCCGTTCAACCCGGCCCACGCCATCGAAGGCACCCTCTCGCTGCTGGCCGAAGGCATGCGTGGCAAGGGTCTGGAGTTGCGGATCAGCGAGCTGGGGTTCGAGGTCCAGGTGCTGGGGTTTGTCGACCAGTTGGAGCAGGTATTGATCAACCTGCTGGTCAATGCCCGGGACGCCCTGCTGGGCAAACAGGAAAAGCAGCACGACTTCAAACCCTGGATCGCCGTGTACGGCCAGCGCGACGAGCAGTGGGTACGCCTGTGGGTCGAGGACAATGGTGGCGGTATCGACCCGCGCCTGCTGGAGCGGATCTTCGAGCCGTTCTTCACCACCAAGCCGGTGGGCATCGGCACCGGGCTCGGGCTGTCGGTGAGCTATGGCATCGTGCAGAACATGGGGGGCCGCCTGAGCGTCAGCAACAGCCAGGACGGCGCGCGCTTCTGCATCGAACTGCCGATCGCCGAGGCAGATCAGATCACCAGGTAGGCCTTGCCGGTCTGCCCGCAGGTGAGGTTGGCCCCCACTTCCACGTCCATCAGGTTGATCCCCAGCGCCGTCAGCAAGTTGTTCAACAGCGGATCGAGCAGGGGGCTCAGCAGGTTGCTGATCAACGGCATGATCAGGCTGGTGACACCGTTGATCACTCCTCCCGCTACTGCCACCACCGAGCCAAGGAGGTTGGCGCTGACCGGCTGGTAAACCTGCAGGCTGATCCCGGCAATAGTGCCCGACAGGCTGTTGACGAGGTTGTTGGTCGGGGCGGCGTTCTGGTAGGTCGGCGCCTGGTTGACATTGCGCGGTACGGAAAAATCCGGCGCACCGCTTGAGTAGATCAGATCCCGCCCCACGTTCGGTCCGGTCTGGCTGAGCCCCAGCGAACTATCGACCTTGATGCCGATGCCCCCTGCGGCGAAAGCCGTGCGCGCCGGCCCGCAACTGCCGATCCCCAGAATCTTGTGACAGGTCCAGATACCCAGGTCGATGATCGGCAGCGGCGTCACCACAGGTTCCGTCGAGGAAGAGAACGCGGTGTTGGGATCAATCTGCCCCACCTTGATGTCGGCCAGGGACGACTCGCTGTGCACCGTGAGGCTTTTGGTTCCGGTGTTACCCGTCGGACAACTGTAGTTGGTGACATAGGCCTTGGCGCCCCCCAGCTCCAGGTTGATATCGATTCGCGGAGAAGGCAGCACTTGCGGGTCCACTTGCTGGCACCCGGCGCCCAGCAGGCAGCCCAAGGAGTTGATGGTATCGGCCAGATTCAGGCTCAGGACACTGTTGAGGGTCGGAGTCAGCGAGCCCACCAGCCCCAGCAAGGCGTTGGCCAGGCCGGTCACCCCGGACAGGCCTGTGAGGTTGACCGAAACCAGCGTCCGAACCTGGGCTGTGCGCACGTAGATGCGATTGGCCCCCAACGGATCGAGGATGGCCAGCCGAGGGTCACCAACAGCGGAGAACTGAGGCGGCTCAATGACCTTGACCCGGACCGTCACACTGGCCAGGCCCAGCAGGTTGGCCGGTATCACCGCTGCCACTGCGCTCTTGCTGTTGGCCAGTTGAATCATCGCTTGCAGCAGTTGGAAGAGCTGCAAGTTGGCATCCAGCGCGGTGGATGCAGCACCGGTCTGCAGTTTCAGGATGTCCCCCAGTTTCAACTGCGGTATCTGGGCACTCACCGCTACTTGTAGAGCCCCCAGGGCCGCCAGTATGTCGGCGGTCGCGCCATTGGCCTGGACCACGGTGGCGGCGGTCTGGATCAGCCGGGTCAGGCTGGCCTGGGTGTTGAGCAACTGGGTGTAGTTGCCGGCGGCGACGCCCAGGTCGATCGCCAGTTGATCGAGGTAGCGCAGTAAATTGATATCGCTGTTGAGCAGGCCATTCCAGCCCACAGCACTGATGTTCACACTGCCGCCGAGCATATTGCCCACCAAGGCATTGAGTATCGGTGAATTGGTGCTGTTGACGGTGGCTATGGTGCTGCGAATGCTCAGTTGCGCCAGCGGTGGCGTCGGCGCAGCAGCCACGGCCGTGGCGCTGAGCTGAGTGGTGAGGTTGATCGGGCCTGGCGAGAACAGCGCCCCCACCCCCGACGCCACGCTGATGGGTACGGTATTGGTGGCGATCACCCGCACGGCCGCCGACTGCGCCGGGTTGGCATTGAAGGTACGCAAGCTGTTGGCTCCGGTGGTCAGGGAGCCACAGGTGGTGGTGAGAGTACTGCCGGTGGCGATGACGAAACCATTGCGCACTGCACTCTGCCCGGCATAGGTGGCGGCAGTCAGGCCGGCCTGGCAGGTGCCGCCACGGCTGACGGCCTCCAGCGCGGCGTTGTCCGCCACGCGCTGCAACTTGCGCTGTTCCATGTAGAGCCGGCCGCTGTCCACTACCAGCAGCATCAGCAACAACGCCAGGCCGAAGGTCACCGCCGCCATCAGGCCAATGGCCCCGCGCTGACGGGCCGGGCCGTAAAACCGCTTCAGGGGAGACATCGGGGCACTCCTTTACCGGCTCGCAGCCGAGCGCTATCTCCATCGATGAAAGCAGTGTAGTCAAAGGCCGTGGCAGACGCCGGCCGGGGCGCAGGGGCGCCGGACTGGCGGCAGCAGGCAGGGCCGCACACCCTGTGCCGCCCTGCCCGGTCGAAGGTTTCAGTGGGGCGGGTAGTTCTGCAGGATGCGCATCACCGTGGTGCGGACCGCGGCGCTGCGATCTGCCGGGTTGGGCGAGCTGCTGAGCATCTGCTCGTCGCTGCCGCGCCACACCAGCTTGCCGTCCTTGCCGTCCAGCAGGTCGATCTGGATGGTTGCCACCTTATAGGTGATGTTGCGGGTTTCGTTGTACATCGGCCCGCCCCAGTAGCCATTCCACGGGCCGCCCCAACCGCCGCCATAGTTGGTGGTGACCTGCTGCTGGCGGTCCTCGACGATCAGGTACGCCTGCACATTCAGGTCGGCCCGGGCACCGCCCTGGGCCGGACGCAGGCCGCGCTGGTCCAGTTGCTCGGCCACCGCCTGGCGGATGCGCTGTTCGGTCAAGTCGCTCTTGATCCGTGGATCATCCGGGCGGTATTGCAGGGCGGGTTCTTTCCAGTTCCAACTGCGGTAGGCGCCAAAGTCCCGGCTGGCGTCGAAGTCATGATTGACCTGGTTGGCGGCGCAGGCACTGAGCAAGGCGGCACACACCAGTAGAGCGATTCGATGGAACATGCTGTTTCTCCGCTTGAAGACAAAAACCGGGGGCGATCCTAACTGGGAGGATAGGCCGCCATTGCCTTTTGCACCGCCTCACGCAAGGCATCGGCCCGCTCGCCGAGGCTGCCGCGGCTGCTGGTCTCGGCGCTGGCGCTCCAGACCGGCTGGCCGCTGGCGCCGTCATACAGGTTGACCCGCACCACCACCACTTCCACCTCGTAGGTGCGCACCACCGGTACGCTGCCGTACATGCCGTAGCCCGGGCCATAACGGTTATAGCCGCCGTAACCGCCATACCCGTAGTCGTCCTGGACCTGGCGCAGGCGCTTTTCCAGGTGCAGGTCGGCGCTGACCCACAGGTCCGCCGGCCGGTTGTCATGCACAGGGCGCAAACCCTGCTGATCCAGGGCATTGCTGACCGCCTCGGCAATCTGCGCCGAGTCGGCCCAGGCCGAACCGCTGGGCAGGCGGCCATTGAGCCAGGCCCAGTTGCGGTAGCGGCCATAGTCCCGTTGCGGCGCCGGGTAGGCGCTGCGGTCAAAGGTGCCCGCCGCTTGCGGCGGGGCCGGCGGCAGCGGGTTGGAGCTGGCGACATAGGGGTTGCTGCCCTGACAGGCGGCAAGCCCCGAACACAGGAGGATCAGACCCAGGCGGTGTTTCATTGCACACTCCGTTAGACCGGCCGGCACAGCCAATGCAGATAACGCCCAAGCCCGGCGAAACTTGGGTGTCGACGGTGAGCCAGCTCCATTTCCAGCAGATCCGTCAGCTCGGCACGGGCCTGGAACTCCACCGGCATGTAATCGTGGAAAACCCGCACTCCGCTCTGGCTTTCGACTCGCCACAGGCCCTCAAGTTGCGCCGCCAGCTCGCGAGGATCAAGGGGCTGTTGCGGGGTCAGGCTCTGTTTCTCGCCGGCCATGTCGTTCTTGCGCATCTTGCGGAAGTGGCCCTTGAGCAGGTTGCGGTAGACCAGTGCGTCGCGGTTGTAGAAGGCCAGGGACAGCCAGCCATCGGCGGCGGTCAACTGATGCAGCACCGGCAGGATCGCGTGGGGTTCGGCCAGCCATTCCAGCACCGCGTGGCACAGCACCAGGTCGTAGGGTTCGGTCAGTTGCCCCAGCAGTTCCTGCCAGGGCGCCTGGATGAAGGTGGCCTGCTGCCCGGCGTCGACAAAGCGCTGGCGGGCGCCTTCAAGCATGGGCGCGGCGGGCTCGGCCAGGGTGACCTGGTGCCCGCGCTCGGCCAGCCACAAGGACATGTGCCCCAACCCGGCGCCGATATCCAGCACCCGCAGTGGCCGCTCGGGCAGCGCTTCCTTGAGATCGGCCTGGAGCACCGCCAGGCGGATCGCGCCTTTGGCGCCGCCATAGATCTTCTCGGCGAAACGGGTCGCCAACTGGTCGAAATGCCGGTCGCTCATGAGCAGAACCGCCGTTCGCTGTCCGCCAGCTTGCTGCGTACCACCTGGTCCATGTCCAACCCCAGCTCGCTGCACAGCAACAGCAGGTAGAGGACGATATCCCCCACTTCCTGGCCGGCATGGGCCAGCTTGTCTGCTGGCAGTTGCCGCGACTGGTCCTCGCTCAGCCACTGGAAGATTTCCACCAGCTCGGCCATTTCGACGCTGGCGGCCATGGCCAGGTTCTTCGGGCTGTGAAATTGCCGCCAATCGTTGCGGTCACGGATGGCGTGCAGGCGTTGGGTCAGTTGCTCTAGGTTCATCGGGGTCTCCTGAAGGCGTATAGCTTCCGGGGGATGGGCGTGGGACGCAAGCGCGCTTTCGCCGGCAAGCCGGCTCCTCCAGAATGCGCAACCCCCGGCAGCTTCTATGCTTAACAGGGAACTCGCCACGGGTGTTCATGGCCCAAGCTTGAGCTCGGGCACTCGGCCCATCTTTCATCAGGACGCGCACATGCAGGTAGAAAGTTTCTTCGAATGGCTCGGCCAGGCCATCGGCTCGGTGATCCGCTTTATCGTCGACCTGCTCAGCGGGTTGTTCAATACCCTGACCCACGCCGGGGGCAACTTTGTCGACGGCCTGTCCCGCGCTCTGGGCATGGACACCTCGATCGTCAGCATCATTGCCCTGATCATCGGCCTGATGTTCCTGTACTCGGCGATCCGCGCCTTCATGCGAGCCTCGATCATCCTCGGCATCATCTGGCTGGTGCTCGGCCTCTGGCTGCTGAGCTGGATCATCCACTGATCCCCCCGCACTAACCCCCGGCGCCCGCGGGCGCCGGGTACAATGCCCGCTCTCGCAAGGAGCCTGCATGCCCCCCCTGATTTCCGATTGGCGTCACCGCCCCACCCATCGCCGCGTCTGGGCCCTGGCCGCGCCGATGATCCTGTCGAACATTTCCGTGCCCCTGGTAGCGCTGGTGGACAGCACGGTGATCGGCCACCTGCCCCACGCCCACCAGCTGGGCGCCGTGGCGGTCGGTGCCAGCCTCTATACCTTCCTGGCCTGGGCCATGGGCTTCCTGCGCATGGGCGCCACCGGCTTCGCCGCCCAGGCCGCCGGGCGCGGCGACGGGGCGGCGTTGCGGCAGATCCTGCTCCAGGGCTTGATACTGGCCATGGGGCTGGCGCTGCTGCTGGGCGCCATAGGCGTGCCCCTGAGCGGCGCGGCGCTGCACCTGATGCAGCCCTCGGCGGAGCTGGACCAGATGACCCGGAGCTTTTTCCACACCCGCCTGCTGGGCCTGCCCGCGGCCCTGGCCAGTTTCGCCCTGGTGGGCTGGTTTCTCGGTACCCAGAACGCCCGGGCACCGCTGGCCATCCTGCTCAGCACCAACGTGCTGAACATCGCCCTCAACCTGTGGTTCGTCCTCGGCCTGGACTGGGGCGTGGTGGGCTCGGCCCGGGCTTCGGTGATCGCCGAATGGAGCGGCGCGCTGGTCGGCCTGGCCATGACCCGGCCGGCCCTGCGGGCCTATCCGGGGCAAATCGCCTGGGCGGCATTGCGCCGCTGGCAGAGCTGGCGCCCGCTGCTGGCGGTCAATCGTGACATCTTCATCCGCAGCCTGGCCCTGCAGTCGGTGTTCTTCCTGATCACCGTGCAGGGCGCCCGTCTGGGCGATGCCACAGTGGCGGCCAATGCCCTGCTGCTCAACGGCCTGCTGCTTACCGCCCATGCCCTCGATGGCCTGGCCCACGCAGTGGAGGCCCTGTGCGGCCACGCCATCGGCGCCCATGACCGCCCGGCCCTGCGCCGATCGCTGGTGGTAGCCGGTGGCTGGTCGCTGCTGGCCAGCCTGGGGTTCGCCGTGCTGTTCCTGCTGGGCGGCCACCTGTTCATCGAAATGCAGACCGATATTCCCGACGTGCGCCAGACCGCCTTTACCTACCTGCCCTACCTCGCCGTACTGCCGTTGATTGCGGTCTGGAGCTACCTGCTGGACGGCCTGTTCATCGGCGCCACCCGGGCCCGGGAAATGCGCAACGGCATGTTGCTGACCGTGCTCCTGCTGCTGCCTTTTGCCTGGGCGCTGCAAGGCCTGGGCAACCACGGCCTGTGGCTGACGTTCCTGCTGTTAATGTTCCTGCGCAGCCTGACCCTGGGCGCCTTCGCCTGGCACCTGCAGCGCCGCGACCGCTGGTTCGCCGAGGCTCGCTGAACCTCGTGCCCGCAGGCCGTACAGCCTGAATTGCGGGCAAAAAAAACCCACCGCAAGCGGTGGGTTTCCAGGGTTCGCCGGGGCTGTCAGGAAGACAGGTAGGACGAACGGGTCAGGCCCAGGCGCAATGCGTCAAGGAACTGGGTACGCTCGGCGGCGCTGATCTTGGCGCTGGCCACCTTGTCGCGGTAGTGGGTCATCAACTCCTCCGGCGACAGGTGCACGTAGCGCAGCATGTCTTCGATGGTGTCGTGGGTCTCGATCCCGGCGTGGTACACGCTGCCATTGGCCCGCTGGTAGATGTTCACCGAGTCGGTGTCGCCGAACAGGTTGTGCATGTCACCAAGGATTTCCTGGTAGGCGCCCACCAGGAAGATCCCCAGCAGGTAGTCCTCACCCTCGTTGAGGCCGTGTACCGGCAGGCTGGTCTCGATGCTCTGCTCGTCGACGTACTGCTTGATCTTGCCGTCGGAGTCGCAGGTCAGGTCCTGCAGCACCGCGCGGCGCAGCGGCTCTTCGTCGAGGCGGTGCAGCGGCAGGATCGGCAGGACCTGGCCGATGGCCCAGGTGTCCGGCAGGCTCTGGAATACCGAGAAGTTGCAGATGTACTTGTCGGCCAGCTTGTCGTTGAGCTCGTCCAGCACCTGGCGGTGGGAACGCTGGCGCGCCTTGAGCGAGTTGTGCAGGCGCCGGCATACGGCGAAGTAGCACTGCTCGGCCAGGGCTTTCTCGGCCAGGGTCAGCTTGCCGTCGGCATACTGGGCCGCCACGTCGCTCATGTAGTGAGTGGCGCGCCAGTAGGTTTCGGTGACCATTTCAATGTCAGTCGGGCCCAGCAGGTCCACCAGCCATTGCACGGTTTCCGGCAGCTCTTCCTTGTTTTCGATCTTCGGCACGTCGTCGTTGTGTTTCTCGACGTCGGTGACCTGCACCACCAGCATGGCGTGGTGGGCAGTCAGGGAACGACCGCTCTCGGAGAAGATGTGCGGGTGCGGCAGGTTCTGCGCATCGCAGAATTCCTTGAGCATGCCCACCACCACGCCGGCGTAATCGTCCATGTCGTAGTTGATCGAGCTGGCGTTGCGCGAGTGGGTACCGTCGTAATCCACGCCGAGGCCGCCGCCGACGTCGATGTGGTCCACCGGCAGGCCGAGGTTGCGCAATTCGCCGTAGTAGCGGATGGCTTCCTTGAAGCCGTGCTGGTAGTCCGCCAGGTTGGCGATCTGCGAGCCCATGTGGAAGTGCAGCAGGCGGATGCCCTGATCCAGGCCGGCGGCGCGGAAACGCTCTACCACCGACAGCAGCTGCGCCGCCGACAGGCCGAACTTGGACTTTTCACCACCGGTGTCGGCCCACTTGCTCGATGCCAGGGACGACAGGCGCACCCGCAGGCCCACTTGTGGCTTGACCTTGAGGGACGCCGCTTCCTCGATCACCAGGCCCACTTCGGACTCTTTCTCGATGACGATGAACACGTTGTGGCCCAGCTTCTGGCCCATCAGCGCCAGGCGGATGAATTCGCGGTCCTTGTAGCCGTTGCAGACAATGGTGCCGCCCTTGGGCGCCAGGGCCAGTACCGCCAGCAGCTCCGGCTTGGAGCCGGCTTCCAGGCCGATGGAAACATTCTGGGTGGCGATGATGTTCTCGATCACCGCTTCTTGCTGGTTGACCTTGATCGGGTACAGGGCGGTGTACTTGCTCTGGTATTCCAGGCGCCCGATGTTGGCATCGAAGGCACCGGTCAGCTGGCGCACGCGGTCCTGGAGGATGTCCGGGAAGCGCACCAGCAACGGCAGGGACAAGCCGCTCTTGCGCAGTTCTTCGACCTGTTCGAACAGATCGATGGGCAAGCTGCTCGGGCCGTTCGGACGAACTTCGACGCGACCGGCGTCATTGATCGCGAAATACCCGGCCCCCCAATGGCGAATCCCGTAGACACTGCGGCTGTCCGCAACTGTCCATTGGCTGCCATCGTCTTTACGTGTGCGTCGTACGGACATCGAAGTCCCCTATAAAGAAGTCATAGAGCGCCGCCCCACTCCAGGGCTGGCGCAGTCTAAAGAATGAAAATGACGATTAGCCTGCAAGCGCAATAGACCGCGCCCGCCGTGCCGAGTTTAGAAACCGTTCATGAACAGGCTCTGTGAAAACCATGGAGACGACGCCGGTGTCCTGAGCGAATCAAGACAGGGTCCAGTCACAGGTGGTTTTCACAGAGGCTGCTAGCCGCCGGACTTCTTCGCCTTGAAACCGTGCTTGACCAGTTCCGCCAAGAGTAGCTCGACATGGTCGCCCTGGATTTCGATGACGCCGTCTTTCAGGGCGCCACCGGTGCCACAGCGTTTCTTCAGCGTCGTGGCCAGCTCCTTGAGAGCATCTTCGGCCAGGGGCACGCCGGTGATGGTAGTCACCGTCTTGCCGCCACGGCCCTTGCTTTCGCGGCGCACGCGGGCAATGCCGTCGCCGGCCGGGATCACGGTTTGTTTGCAGATACAGGCGGCTACCGGCTGGCTACAGTCCGGGCAATGTCGACCTGCGTCGGTGGAAAATACCAGGCCACCAAGGGCGGCGAAGGATGCGGCTTTTTTGGCCACCGGCAATCCTCTTGGGAGGACAAAGACTGGTCGAAGCACATGGCGGTGCCATCGACCGCGAAGCCCCACTCAGGCAGGGGCAGCGCTACTGAACCAGGGCAGCCTGGTTCAGCTTGAAAAGTCGCGCAGTGTAACGGCAAAAAGCCCGGTTGCTAAGAGCCAATCAGCGCCAATTTATGCAACTTTAGCGACGCCGTGCCAGATAGCGCTGCAAGGCAGCCAGCGAGTCCGGGCAATAGGGCTTTTCGTGGATTTCCCGCAGCACCTGATCCAATGGCAGGAAGTGCGCTTCGAGGACTTCTTCCGGCTGCAGGCGCAGCGGGCCGTCCCACACCGCACAGAACGCCGAGCACCAGAGGCGATTGCCGGTGTCCTCGAAGAAGAAATGATCGTGGGCGACCAGTTCCACCCCGCTCACCCCCAGTTCCTCCTCCAGTTCCCGGGCAGCCGACTCGGCGTAGCTCTCGCTGGCCAGGACCATGCCGCCGGCGGCGACGTCCCAGTAGCCCGGGTAGATGGCCTTGCTCAGGGTTCGCCGGTGCACGCACAGCTCACCGGCGGAGTTGAACAGCATGATGTAGGTGCCACGCCCGATCAGGCCGCGCTCGCGCAACTCGGAACGGACCATGGCGCCCAGCAACTGGTCTTCGCCATCGACCCAGGCAATCTGTTCTGCATCGGAGGCGGCGCGGTGGGCCGCCTCTTTGTCGGTTGCGACCATGGATCAGCCTTGATTGAGCAATTGACGCAAGTCGATGACCGCCGCGTTGGCCCGGGAAATATAGTTGGCCATCACCAGCGAGTGGTTGGCCAGCACGCCGAAGCCGCTGCCATTGAGAATCATCGGGCTCCAGACCGGCTCCTGGGACGCTTCCAGTTCGCGAATGATCTGGCGCACGCTGACGGTGGCGTTCTTCTTCGCCAGCACATCGGCGAAGTCCACCTCGATGGCCCGCAGCAGATGCGACAGCGCCCAGGCCTGGCCACGGGCTTCGTAGAACACGTTGTCGATCTGCATCCACGGGGTTTCCACCACTTCTTCATCAACCTGCGGGCCCTGGCCCGGGGCCGGCACTTCGGTCTTCAGAGCAGTATTGAGCTTGACCCGGCCGACGCTGGCCGACAGGCGCTGGGACAGCGAGCCCAGGCGCGTGCCAACGTCACCCAGCCAGTTGTTGAGGTTGTCGGCGCGGGCATAGAACTGCGCGGTCTTCTGGTTCGGATCGGACAGACGCGCCTGGTAGCGGCTCAGGGAGTTGATGCCTTCCTGGTATTCCGATTCGCTGGACGGCAGGATCCAGCTCTTGTTGTCGAAGTTGAAGCGCGGCTCGGCCTTGGCCAGGTCGGCGTCTTCGGCGGACTGCGACTGGGAACGGGCGAAGTCCTTGCGCAGGGCACGGGTCAGGTCGCGGACCTGGACCAGCACGCCGTATTCCCAGCTCGGCATGTTGTCCATCCACAGCCCCGGTGGAAAACGGTCGTTGGAAATGTAGCCACCCGGCTTGTCCAGCAGGGTGCCGACCACGGTCTTCAGGGTTTCCACGGTGGTGTAGCCCACCACCATCTGTCGGCCTTCCTTCTCGGCGGCGATCTGGGCGTTCTGCTGGACCGGGAACAGCGCCGGCTCCTGGCTCCAGTACCAGCCCAGGGCACCGGTGACCAGCAGATACAGGCCCAGCAAGGTGGCCAGGGCACGACTGAACAGCAGGCCACCGAAATAGCTGCGTGTCGCCGACTTGGGTTCGGCAGCACGATCTGGCGCGCTGCCTGCGCGATTCTTCCAATCCAGCATGGCTATGTCCTTTCAATCACTTGAGTTCATCGGTTCGACCACAACCCTACTCCATCGTGCCTTGCCTTGACGGGATAAATCTTCCGGCAAATGCGCGCCGCGCAATGATTGCGAATCAGCTGGCCACTATAAATGAAGCACAGTCCGGAGCCTACGCGACCAGTCGGTCAGGAACTGAATAACGTCGCTTTGCACATTATTGACGTACGACACTCATGGGACACAAAAGTGGTGCTAGCATAGAGCCACCAGTCGATCTCAGCATGCACCCTAACTAGTAGTCAGGATATGACCGAGCCAGAAGACCCCAGCCGTGAGCGCCTCAAGCACCACTTTGCCCAGCGGGTAATTCATCAGGCACGTCAGATTCTTGAGATATGGCAGCGTCTGCAACGCAGCGAATGGTCGACCACCGACATGTCGGAGCTGTGCGAGGCCAACCTGCGCCTGCTGCGCTTCGCCGAACGTTTCGAACAACCCGAACATACCCAGCTGGCCCGCAGCATCAGCCAGTCCCTGGAAGCGGTGGACGCCAACCGTGGCCGCCTCAGCAGCAACCTGATCACCGACCTCAACCGCCTGATGCAGCGCCTGTCGCGCACCGGGCTGCGCCACGGCGACCAACTGGAACAGACCTTCCTGCCGCCCCTGCGCAAGCCGATCTACGTGATGCTGCAGGACCACGACCGGGCCGAGCGCCTGGCCAAGCAGTTGGAATTCTTCGGCCTCAGCGCCCAGTCCCTGGACAGCATTCCGGCCTTTCGTTCGTCCATGGTCGAACGCCTGCCGGCGGCCATCGTCATCGATGTGGATTTCTGCGGTGCCGGCATGGGCCTGACCCTGGCCGCCGAGGCCCAGGTCGGCCTGGAGCAGAAACTCCCGCTGCTGTTCTTCAGCCTGCATGAAACCGACACCCCGACGCGCCTGGCCGCAGTGCGCGCCGGCGGCCAGGAATTCCTCACCGGCACCCTGGAAGCCTCCAGCCTGCTGGAAAAAATCGAAGTACTGACCTGCGTCGCCCAGTACGAACCTTATAAAGTGCTGATCATCGACGACTCCCGGGCCCAGGCCCTGCACACCGAGCGCCTGCTCAACAGTGCCGGGATCGTCACCCGCACCCTGATCGAACCGATCCAGGCCATGGCCGAGCTGGCGGACTTCCAGCCGGACCTGATCATTCTCGACATGTACATGCCGGCCTGCACCGGCACCGAGCTGGCCAAAGTAATCCGCCACAACGACCGCTACGTCAGCGTGCCGATCATCTACCTGTCCGCCGAGGACGACCTAGACAAGCAGTTGGACGCCATGAGCGAAGGCGGCGACGACTTTCTCACCAAGCCGATCAAGCCCCGGCACCTGATCACCACCGTGCGCAACCGCGCGGCCCGGGCGCGCAACCTCAAGGCGCGAATGGTCCGCGACAGCCTCACCGGCCTGTACAACCACACCCATATCCTGCAACTGCTGGAAGACTGCAGTTTCCGCGCCCGCCGCGAGGGCAAGCCGCTGAGCTTCGCCATGCTCGACATCGACCACTTCAAGCGGGTCAATGACAGCCACGGCCACCCCATGGGCGACCGGGTGATCAAGAGCCTGGCGCTGTTTCTCAAGCAGCGCCTGCGCAAGACCGACTTCATCGGCCGCTACGGCGGCGAAGAATTCGCCATTGTCATGCCCGACACCGACCAGGACGCCGCGTGCAAGGTTCTGGACGAAATCCGCCAGCGCTTTGCCGAGATCCACTACCCGGCCCAGCCCCAGGACCTGTGGTGCACCTTCAGCGCCGGGGTGGTGGAAATGCAGGAGGATTCCGACAGCCTGATGATGGCCAGCCAGGCCGACGAAGCCCTGTACCGGGCCAAGCATGGCGGGCGCAATCGGGTCCAGGCCGCGCGATCAAGTCAAAGTGCCATCTTTTCATCCGAATCCACCGATTCGGTCATAACCTTGTAATACAAACGCAATAAATTCAGGCGCTTACCATTTAAGCCGTTGGTAGAGCCCCGATGCGCCTGAAGCTGCTGACCAATCTCAATACCCTGCTGCTCGTTGCCGTTTGCCTCGCCCTGGGGGCGACGCTGTGGTGGTCGCAACGGGCCCTGGAACGCCCCTATCTATTGATGGAGCGCTACCTGGGGCTGTCCCAGCAGTTTCAGAACCAGGTGGCGCGCAATATCGAAGACTACCTGGCCAGCGGCGATGCCCTGCGCCTGAGCAGTGCGGCCCAGGCCCTGGAAACCCTGCAGGGCGAGCTGGGCGAACTGCCGCCCCCGCTGGCGCAAAGCCTGCGCCCGAGCCTGGCCAGCCTCGACGACTTCAGCAAGACCGACCTGCTGGCCGCCGGCAAGCTGGCAGGCGATCCCCAGGCCCTGCTGTTGCAGGCCGAACGCGAGCTGGGCGCCAACCTGGAGCAGCTCAGCCAGTACGCCAGCGGGGCCAAGAGCGCGGAAGCGGCGAACTACCTGCCTTTATTGCTCACCGCCTCCCAGCACCTGGGCAAGCTCTCCCTGGCCCGGGACAAGCTGGTGAGCAGTGGCCGCAGCGAGCTGGCCGCCGATGTGGAACGGGAAGTGAACAGCATCCGCGCCCAGGCCGATCAGCTCGAAGCCCTGCCTTTATTGGGCGTGGCCGCCAGCAGCGAATCGGGCACCGATGATTTCGCCGCCATGATGGGCCTGGAAAACACCGAAAAAGCCGCCGCCGAAGATGCCGGCATAGGCTTCAAGCGTGAACTCAACAGCCTGCTCAGCCGCTATCCGGCAGAACTGCAGCGCACCCGCGAGCAGATCCAGAAGCGCGCCGACCTGAGCGCCGCAACCCTGCTGAAGATCAATGCCGTGCGCCAGGCCATCGCCGAGCTGGAACCGGCGGTACGGGCCCAGCACGGGCAGATCCAGGGCGAAGTGCGGCTGATGCAGGGGCTGATGATCGGCCTGATCCTGTTGATCGCCCTGGTGATCGACACCTTGCAGCGCAAGCTGGCACGGGTTCTGACCAACCTCGCCCCGGCGCTGTCGACCTGGGCCGAAGGCGACTTCAGCCGACCGATCCAGCTGGGCAAGACCAACCGCGAGCTGCATGACATCGAGGAATCCCTGAACCGCCTGCGCGCCTACCTGGTGGACCTGGTGGGCACCATCCGCCAGAACGCCGAACAAGTGGCCGGCAGCAGCCGTGCCCTGGCCGACCTGAGCAGCGGCCTGCACAGCGGCGCCGAGCGCCAGGCCGGCGACACCGCACAGATCCGCGATGCCCTGGGCGAACTGGAAGCCACCATCCAGCAGGTCGCCGGGGACGCCAGCCAGGCCGCCGACGCCAGCCGCAGTGCTGGCCTCGCCGTGCAGCAGGGGCAGAAAGTCATAGGCCTGAGCCTCACCGGGCTGCACGCCCTTGTCGGGGAAGTCCAGGGCAACGCGCAGATGATCGAACACCTGGCGCAAGAATCCGCCACCATCGGCGGCGTGCTGACGGTGATCCGCTCCATCGCCGACCAGACCAACCTGCTGGCTCTCAACGCCGCCATCGAAGCCGCCCGCGCCGGGGAAATGGGCCGCGGTTTTGCCGTGGTCGCCGAAGAAGTGCGCTCCCTGGCCCAGCGCACCGCCGGGGCCACCGCGGAGATCCAGGCCCTGATCGCCGGCCTGCAGGCCGCCGCCCAGCAATCGGTACAAGGCATGCGCGCCCAGGTCGAACACGCCGAGGCCACCGCCGGCCAGGCCCAGGCCGCCGATGGCGCCCTGGACGAAATCGTCGGGGCGATCCAGACCATCGCCGATACCGCCGTGCGGATCGCCGATGTCACTGCCCAACAGAGCGGCGCGGTGAGCGAAATCCGCGATCACAGCGAACGCATCCACCAGTTGGGCGGCGACAACCTGCTGCGCATCGGCGAAGGCCGGGCCCAGGGCGAAAACCTGCTGGACCTGGGCGGGCAATTGCATACGGCAGTCCAAGCGTTCCGCGTCTAGGCTCTGAAACGGGCGCGCAAACCACAACCCACCGCCATCAGCGACGAAACGGACAACAAGAAGCACGCCCCCCTTCTTGAGGGCAAATGACCGGATTTAATCTGTCGGTCACATATTTTGCGCAAACATCGGTCATCGTGCTGGCTATTGCAGAGAACTGGACAGTCATAAAGTCTTTCCGGCATAGTCGCCGGGTTCTGACAACAGCCCCCGATAACAAGGAACAACCGATGGCCACCCTACTGGTTCTTCACGGACCCAACCTGAACCTGCTCGGCACCCGTGAACCGGGGGTCTACGGTGCAACCACCCTGGCCCAGATCAACCAGGACCTGGAGCAACGGGCCCGTGATGCCGGGCACCATCTGCAGTACCTGCAGAGCAATGCCGAGTACGAATTGATCGAGCGCATCCATGCCGCCCGCGATGAAGGCGTGGATTTCATTTTGATCAATCCAGCAGCTTTTACGCATACAAGCGTCGCATTACGTGACGCGCTGCTGGCGGTGAGCATCCCATTCATCGAAGTGCATTTGTCCAACGTGCACAAACGCGAACCTTTCCGTCATCACTCCTACTTCTCCGATGTTGCGGTGGGAGTGATCTGCGGCCTTGGCGCCAGCGGTTACCGACTGGCCCTGGAGGCCGCCCTAGAACAGCTTGAACGTCAGGCAAACGCTTGAACGACAAGCGATAAACGCCCCTGACCGACCCTTGGGAGTTGATGATTCATGGATATCCGTAAAGTTAAGAAACTGATCGAACTGCTGGAAGAGTCCGGCATCGACGAGCTGGAGATCAAGGAAGGCGAAGAGTCCGTACGCATCAGCCGCCACAGCAAGACTCCAGCCCAGCAGTACTACGCACCGGCTCCGGTTGCCGCTCCAGTGGCTGCGCCTGCCGCTGCCGCTCCTGCTGCTGCCGCCGCTCCTGCAGCACCGGCCGCACCCGCGCTGAACGGCACCGTGGCCCGTTCGCCAATGGTCGGTACTTTCTACCGCAAGTCTTCGCCTACCTCGCCAGCCTTCGTTGAAGTCGGCCAGAGCGTGAAGAAGGGCGACACCCTGTGCATCGTCGAAGCGATGAAGATGATGAACCACATCGAAGCTGAAACCAGCGGTGTGATCGAGTCCATTCTTGTCGAAGACGGCCAGCCGGTTGAGTACGACCAACCGCTGTTCACCATCGTTTGAACCGCGGAGAGTCTTTGATGTTGAAGCCTGCGAAGTTGGAAAAAGTCCTGATCGCCAACCGCGGCGAAATCGCCCTGCGGATCCTGCGTGCCTGCAAGGAAATGGGGATCAAGACCGTAGCCGTCTACTCCAAGGCCGACAAGGAGCTGATGCACCTGGGCCTGGCAGACGAATCGGTATGCATCGGCCCTGCGCAAGCCGCGCAGTCCTACCTGCACATCCCGGCCATCATCGCGGCCGCTGAAGTCACTGGCGCCACGGCGATCCACCCTGGCTACGGCTTCCTCGCGGAAAACGCCGACTTCGCCGAACAGGTGGAAAACTCCGGCTTCGCCTTCATCGGCCCGAAAGCCGAGACCATCCGCCTGATGGGCGACAAGGTTTCCGCCAAGCACGCCATGATCGCTGCCGGCGTACCGACGGTTCCAGGTTCCGACGGCCCGCTGCCGGAAGACGAGGAAACCGCCCTGCGCATCGGCCGTGAAGTCGGCTACCCGGTGATCATCAAGGCCGCCGGTGGCGGTGGTGGTCGCGGCATGCGCGTGGTGCACAAGGAAGAAGACCTGATCGCCTCGGCGAAGCTGACCCGCTCCGAAGCCGGCGCGGCGTTCGGCAACCCGATGGTCTACCTCGAGAAGTTCCTGACCAACCCACGTCACGTGGAAGTCCAGGTGCTGTCCGACGGCCAGGGCAATGCCATCCACCTGGGCGACCGCGACTGCTCGCTGCAGCGTCGGCACCAGAAGGTCCTCGAAGAAGCGCCGGCACCGGGCATCGACGAGACCGCCCGCCAGGAAGTCTTCGCTCGCTGCGTCAAGGCGTGCATCGACATCGGCTACCGTGGCGCCGGCACGTTCGAGTTCCTCTACGAGAACGGCCGCTTCTACTTCATCGAGATGAACACTCGCGTGCAGGTAGAGCACCCGGTATCGGAAATGGTGACCGGTATCGACATCGTCAAGGAAATGCTCAGCATTGCCGCCGGCAACAAGCTGTCGTTCACCCAGGACGACGTCGTGATCCGCGGCCACGCGCTGGAATGCCGGATCAACGCCGAAGACCCGAAAACCTTCATGCCAAGCCCAGGCACGGTCAAGCATTTCCATGCCCCGGGCGGCAACGGCGTGCGCGTCGACTCGCACCTGTACAGCGGTTACGCGGTTCCACCGAACTACGATTCGTTGATCGGCAAGCTGATCACCTACGGGGCCACCCGTGACGAAGCCATGGCGCGCATGCGCAATGCGCTGGACGAAATCGTCGTCGACGGGATCAAGACCAACATCCCGCTGCACCGCGACCTGACCCGTGACGAAGGCTTCTGCAAAGGGGGCGTGAACATTCACTACCTCGAGCACAAGCTGGCCGAGCAACACTGATCGGCACCCGCCACACCGACAAGGCCGCTTTCGAGCGGCCTTGTCGTATCCGCCGCCCTGCAGGAGCGAGCCTGCTCGCGAACCGCGCAGCGGCCATTCCCTGATCAACCGTCCTTGCGACCAAGCACAAGGCATCCCCCTCGCTCCCAAGGGGCGTCTCGCGTAAACTTGCGCGCTTCTCGCGGCCCACTAGGCTGCACATCACATATTTTCAAAGGTGCCCGCCATGCCTTGGCTGCAAGTCCGTCTCGCCATCAGCCCAGAACAAGCCGAAACCTACGAAGACGCTTTTCTTGAAGTCGGTGCCGTCTCGGTCACCTTCATGGACGCCGAGGATCAGCCGATCTTCGAACCTGAACTGAACACCACCCCGCTCTGGTCCCACACCCATCTGCTGGCCCTGTTCGAGGGCGGCACCGAAGCCGCCAGCGTACTCGCCCACATGGAACTGCTGACCGGCGGCCCGCTGCCCGAGCATCACAGCGAAGTCATCGAAGACCAGGATTGGGAGCGCAGCTGGATGGACAACTTCCAGCCCATGCGTTTCGGCCAGCGCCTGTGGATCGTTCCCAGCTGGCACGCCGCGCCGGAGCCCGAGGCCGTGAACCTGCTGCTGGACCCGGGGCTGGCCTTCGGCACCGGCACCCACCCGACCACCGCCCTGTGCCTGGAATGGCTGGACGGCCAGGACCTGAAGGACTGCAACGTGCTGGACTTCGGCTGCGGCTCGGGGATCCTGGCCATTGCCGCCCTGTTGCTGGGCGCCAAACAGGCGGTGGGCACCGATATCGACGTGCAAGCCCTGGAAGCCTCCCGTGACAACGCCGGGCGCAACGGCATTGCCGACGAGCTGTTCCCGCTCTACCTGCCCGAGCAACTGCCCCAGGTGCAGGCCGATGTACTGGTGGCCAACATCCTGGCCGGGCCACTGGTGGCCCTGGCGCCGCAGCTTTCGGGGCTGGTCAAGTCCGGCGGGCGCCTGGCGCTTTCCGGCATCCTTGCCGAACAGGGCGAGGAAGTCGCCGCGGCTTATGCCCAGGACTTCGATCTGGACCCGATCGCCACCCTTGATGGCTGGGTGCGCATCACCGGCCGTCGGCGCTAGAATGGCCGCCTGCATAATCCGGATGGCCGCATGACCGACAGTTTCGTCACCCAGTGCCCGCATTGCCAAACCCGCTTCCGCGTCAGCCACGCCCAGTTGAGCGTGGCCCGTGGAGTGGTTCGCTGTGGCTCCTGCCTGCAGGTGTTCAACGCCGCACGGCAGTTGCTCGAGCAGCGCGCGGCCAAGGAAGCTGCCACCTCGAAAGCCGCTGCCAAACCCGTAGCGCCACCGGCTGCTCCCGCAGCGACCGTGGCGCCGGCACCGGCGGCACCCGAGTCGGATCTGCCACCCCCCGCGGCCCCTGCCGCTCCTCAGCGCGCCATCAGCCAGAAGCAATGGTCGGCCGCCGAGATGGACCTGGATCACCTGGACCTCGATGAGGAACTGGCCAAGCTCGAACAGCGCGAAATCCAGCCAGCCAAGGCCTTTGGCCTGGAACGCGAGCACAAGGAAGGCAGCCTCAGCGCCCGGCGCGACACCCAGGACGCCGACGAGGCACACTGGCCGGACGGACTGTTCGGCAGCGCCGCCGAACGGGACGACAGCGAGCCTTCGCCCCCCAAGGTGCAACCGGACGACGCCGAACCCAGCGCCGAACCACCCAAGCCCAGCCGCACCGAACCGTCGCTGTCGTTCAACCTCGCGGACCTGGACGACGAACCCCAGGCGCCCAGGTTGCGCCTGGACGATGACCTGGAACCTCACTCGCCTGCCAACCCGGAAGACCAGGACGACGAGCCCGCCGTCTCCGGCAAGAAGCGCCGCGAGCGCAACGAGCCCGGGGTCAAGGAAGAGGTGCTGCTGGACCTGGTGGACGACCCGCTCCACCTCGACTGGCAGAAGCGCCGCTCGCCCTGGGGCAAGCGCCTGCTCTGGCTGCTGCTGATCCTGCTGGCCGCCGGCGGCCTGGTGGGACAATACGTCGCCTATCACTTTGATGAGCTGGCCCGCCAGGACCAGTACCGCCCCTGGTTCCAGCAACTGTGCCCGGAATTCGGCTGCACGGTACCTTCCCGGGTCGACATCGCCCGGATCAAGAGCAGCAACCTGGTGGTACGCAGCCATCCGGAATTCAGCGGCGCCCTGGTGGTGGACGCCATCATCTATAACCGCGCGCCCTTCTCCCAACCCTTCCCGCTGCTTGAGCTGCGCTTCGCCGACCTCAACGGCCACCTGATCGCCAGCCGCAGCTTCAAGCCCGGGGAATACCTGGACGGTGACTTGCAGGATGCGGCGGAAATGCCGCCGCAGACCCCGATTCACATCGCCCTGGATATTCTTGACCCCGGCCCGAAAGCGGTGAACTACAGTCTGAGTTTCCACTCGCCTGAGTGAATCGGCTGCACAAGTTCACGGACGACTCTGGATTAACGACAGTTTTATGACTGTTTCGCCTGGATTGCTCCCAGGACGTTACAGAAGAACTGTTCAGATTTTATCCAATTCAGCCTTTATCCGGTCATCGAGAGCGGGTATCATGCCAACCCTTTTTCGAACTCTCATGATCCGGCCCCACAACAGGGAAGTCCTATGTCGGCGGTACGCATCGGCCCATATACAGTGCACAACGGTTTGATTCTCGCCCCGATGGCGGGGGTTACAGACCAGCCCTTTCGTCAGCTTTGCAAGCAATTGGGCGCGGGCCTTGTAGTCTCGGAAATGGTCACCAGCGACATGAGCTTGTGGAACAGCCGCAAATCGCGGTTGCGCATGATCCACGAAGGCGATCCCGAGCCCCGCTCGGTGCAGATTGCCGGGGGTGATGCACAGATGCTGGCAGACGCCGCCCGCGCCAACGTCGAGTTGGGCGCACAGATTATTGATATCAACATGGGTTGCCCGGCCAAGAAGGTCTGCAATAAGGCCGCCGGCTCCGCGTTGCTGAAGGACGAAGCCCTGGTCAACGAGATTCTCCAGGCAGTAGTGGCCGCTGTGGATGTACCGGTCACCCTGAAGATCCGCACCGGCTGGGACCGGGAGAACAAGAACGGCCTGACGGTGGCGAAGATCGCCGAGCAGGCCGGCATCACGGCACTGGCGGTCCATGGTCGGACCCGGGCCGACCTGTACACCGGTGAAGCCGAGTACGACACCATTGCCGCGATCAAGCAGGCGGTGTCGATCCCGGTCTTTGCCAATGGCGATATCGACTCGCCGGAAAAGGCCCGGCGGGTGTTGCACGCCACCGGCGCCGACGGGCTGTTGATCGGCCGGGCCGCCCAGGGGCGGCCATGGATTTTTCGTGAGATCGAACACTTCCTCAGTACCGGTGAAACCCTCCCGGCACCGGAGCTGTTCGAGGTGGAACGTATTCTGCTAGAGCACCTGGCCGCGCTGCATGCCTTCTATGGAGATGTCATGGGCGTACGCATTGCGCGCAAGCATGTGGGCTGGTATCTCGCAACCCTGCCGGGCGCCAGGGAGTTTCGCGCCCACTTCAATCGTTTGGAAGATACGGAAGCACAATGCGCCAACGTTCGTGAGTTCTTTGCCGGACGTTACAAGAGCCTGGAAACAGGGGACGGAGAGGGGGTGGCCGCATGACGATGATGACCGAGACTTTAGTGAGTGGAACAACACCCGTGAGCGACAACGTGAATTTGAAACAGCACCTCAATACACCCAGCGAAGAAGGCCAGACCCTTCGCGGGAGTGTCGAGAAGGCGCTGCACAATTATTTCGCCCACCTTGAGGGCGCTGCCGTCACGGACGTGTACAACCTGGTGCTCTCCGAAGTCGAGGCTCCGTTGCTCGAAAGCGTGATGAACTACGTCAAGGGCAACCAGACCAAGGCCAGCGAACTCCTGGGTCTGAACCGCGGTACCCTGCGCAAGAAACTCAAGCAGTACGATTTGCTGTAAGCATTCAATCAAACCAGAAAGGCGCCCGCGTAAAAAACGGTCGCCTTTTTTGCTGACTCCTTTGCTTTTGATGGAAATTGAGATGACCGACCAGACTACCCGCCTGCCGATCCGCCGCGCCTTGATCAGTGTTTCCGACAAGACCGGGATCCTCGAATTCGCCAAGGAGCTGGAAGCCCTTGGTGTGGAGATCCTCTCCACCGGCGGGACCTTCAAACTGCTGCAGGACAACGGCGTGTCCGCAGTGGAAGTCGCGGATTACACCGGTTTCGCGGAAATGATGGATGGCCGGGTGAAGACCCTGCACCCGAAAATCCACGGCGGTATCCTCGGCCGTCGCGGCATTGACGACGCCATCATGAACGAGCACGGGATCAAGCCGATCGACCTGGTCGCGGTCAACCTCTACCCGTTCGAAGCCACCATCAACAAGCCAGGCTGCGACCTGCCGACCGCCATCGAGAACATCGACATCGGCGGCCCGACCATGGTCCGCTCGGCGGCCAAGAACCATAAGGACGTAGCCATCGTGGTCAATGCCAGCGACTACGCCGGCGTCCTGGAAAGCCTCAAGGCCGGTGGCCTGACTTACGCCCAGCGCTTCGACCTGATGCTCAAGGCCTTCGAACACACCGCTGCGTACGACGGCATGATCGCCAACTACATGGGCACCGTGAACCAGGCCGCCGAAACCCTCTCGACATCCGGCCGCAGCGAATTCCCGCGCACCTTCAACAGCCAGTTCATCAAGGCCCAGGAAATGCGCTACGGCGAGAACCCGCACCAGAGCGCGGCGTTCTACGTTGAGGCCAAGCCTGCTGAAGTCGGCATCGCCACCGCGACCCAACTGCAAGGCAAAGAACTGTCCTACAACAACGTGGCCGACACCGACGCCGCGCTGGAATGCGTGAAGAGCTTCGTCAAGCCGGCCTGCGTCATCGTCAAGCACGCCAACCCGTGCGGCGTGGCGGTCAGCCCGGACGCTGAAGGCGGTATCCGCCAGGCGTACGAACTGGCCTACGCCACCGACACCGAATCGGCCTTCGGCGGCATCATCGCCTTCAACCGCGAGCTGGATGCAGCCACCGCCAAGGCCATCGTCGAGCGTCAGTTCGTCGAAGTGATCATTGCCCCATCCGTGAGTGAAGAAGCCCGCGCCATCGTCGCTGCCAAGGCCAACGTGCGCCTGCTGGCCTGCGGCCAGTGGTCGGCTGAGCGCGCTGCGGCCTGGGATTACAAGCGCGTCAACGGCGGCCTGCTGGTGCAGAGCCGCGACATCGGCATGATCAGTGCCGATGACCTGAAAGTCGTGACCAAGCGCGCCCCGACCGAGCAAGAGATCAACGACCTGATCTTCGCCTGGAAAGTCGCCAAGTACGTCAAGTCCAACGCCATCGTCTACGCCAAGAACCGCCAGACCATCGGTGTCGGCGCCGGCCAGATGAGCCGCGTGAACTCCGCGCGAATCGCCGCCATCAAGGCCGAGCACGCCGGCTTGCAAGTCGCCGGTTCGGTCATGGCCTCCGACGCGTTCTTCCCGTTCCGCGACGGCCTGGACAACGCCGCCAAGGTCGGCATCACCGCAGTGATCCAGCCCGGCGGCTCGATGCGTGACAACGAAGTGATTGCCGCGGCCGACGAAGCGGGCATTGCCATGGTGTTCACCGGCATGCGCCACTTCCGTCACTGATACGACAACGGTCGCACTGACACCGGCATCTGCTGCGTTGGAGCCCACCTCGATGATGCTCATTGCCAACAGGCAACTGCGCTCATCGAGGTGGGCTCCGCCTTGCATCTACCACTGTCATCGCAACCTCCTGAGGCGTCCAGCTCTTCAGGTTCCAAAACAGAATTAGCGTCATCCGAGGTTTTTGAAATGAATGTACTGATCATTGGTAGCGGCGGTCGTGAACACGCTCTGGCCTGGAAAGTCGCTCAGGACCCACGGGTTCAGAAAGTGTTCGTCGCCCCAGGCAACGCCGGCACCGCCATCGAGGCCAAGTGCGAGAACGTCGCCATCGACGTCCTGGCCCTGGAGCAGCTTGCAGACTTTGCTCAGAAGAATGTGTCCCTGACCATCGTCGGCCCGGAAGTGCCGCTGGTGGCTGGCGTGGTCGACCTGTTCCGCTCCCGTGGCCTGGACTGCTTCGGCCCGACGGCCGGTGCTGCGCAGCTGGAAGGTTCGAAAGCCTTCACCAAGGATTTCCTCGCCCGCCACAAGATCCCTACTGCCGACTATCAGAACTTCACCGAGATCGAGCCGGCCCTGGCTTACCTGCGTGAAAAAGGCGCCCCGATCGTGATCAAGGCCGACGGCCTGGCCGCCGGCAAAGGCGTGATCGTGGCCATGACCCTGGCCGAAGCCGAGGAAGCGGTGCGCGACATGCTGGCCGGCAATGCCTTCGGCGACGCCGGTTCCCGCGTGGTGATCGAGGAGTTCCTCGACGGCGAGGAAGCCAGCTTCATCGTCATGGTCGACGGCAAGAACGTGCTGCCCATGGCCACCAGCCAGGACCACAAGCGCGTCGGCGACGGCGACACTGGCCCCAATACCGGTGGCATGGGCGCCTACTCCCCGGCACCGGTGGTCACTTCAGAAGTGCACCAGCGGGTGATGGATCTGGTGATCTGGCCCACCGTGCGCGGCATGGCCGAGGAAGGCAACGTCTACACCGGCTTCCTCTATGCCGGGCTGATGATCGACAAGGCCGGCAACCCGAAAGTCATCGAGTTCAACTGCCGCTTCGGCGACCCGGAAACCCAACCGGTGATGCTGCGCCTGCAATCGAGCCTGGTGCTGCTGGTGGAAGCCGCCCTGGCCCAGGCCCTGGACAAGGTCGAAGCGCAGTGGGACCCACGCCCGAGCCTGGGTATCGTTCTGGCGGCAGGCGGCTATCCTGGTGACTACGCCAAGGGCGCGGCCATCACTGGCCTGGACGCCGCGGCAGCACTGGAAGGCAAGGTGTTCCACGCCGGTACCGCACTCAAGGATGGCCAGGTCGTGACCTCCGGCGGCCGGGTACTGTGCGCTACCGCCATGGGTGACAGCGTCGACGCGGCTCAGCAACAGGCCTACCGCCTGGCGGCCGAGATCGACTGGCAGGGCTGCTTCTACCGCAAGGACATCGGCTACCGCGCCATTGCCCGCGAGCGCGGCCAGGAGTAAGGCTGTCGTTGACCCCGGCAAGGGCACACGCCCTTGCCGTGCGGTCATTACGCCGCGCATAGTTATAATCAGGCATCAACCAACGAAGGGATTTCGCCGTGCGCTGGCTCAGGATTGCCCTAGGCTTCACCGTCACCTTGCTGACCCTGCTCTGCTTGAACCCGGCCCTGGCCGCTCAAGGCAGTGGCTGGGCGGTTTTGCTCGACGAACAGGCCGACCTGCAGCTCAGTGACATCCGCTCCCCGCGCTACACCAACCAGTTCAGCCCGATCGAGCTGGACAAGCTCACCGCCGCCGAGCCCGATGGCGCCCTGTGGCTACGCTTCAAGCTGCAACCGGGAACCCATGAGCAGATCCTGCGGATCTTCGCCCCCGACCTGTCCCACCTGAACCTCTACGTGCTCGAAGGCGACAAGCTGATCGAGCAAGTGAACACCGGCTCCGGCCCGTCGCAGGCGCAAAAGCCCCTGCCCAGCAGCGACTTCATGCTGCCACTGCCGCAAAGCGCCAAGCCACTGGACGTCTATGTACGCCTGGTGTCCGAACACGAACTGCGCCCCTTCATCACCCTGCAATCGGCGGTGATGGGCGCGGCCGACCAGAGCCAGACGCTGATCTACGGCCTGCTGTTCGGCTGCCTGGCGATGCTGATCCTGCACAACCTCACCCGCTTCGCCTACACCCGTTCGCGCAGCAGCCTGTGGCTGGCAGCCTGCGAAGGGCTGCTGACCCTCAGCCTGCTGATGCTGCTGAACCTGTTCGGGCCCTGGCTCCCGGCCTGGGAAGCCCTGCAGACGCCGGGGGCCTATATCGCCCTGCTGCTGACCGCGCCCTGCGGGATGATGTTCGCCTACCGCTTTTTCGCCCCCCTGGGCGCGCATCCGCTGAACCGCCTGCTGCTGGGCAACATCCTGCTGATCAGCCTGTTCGGCCTGTTGCTGCTGTTCGTCGATACCCTGCCGCTGAACATCATCACCTACGGCCTGGTGGCCCTGGCCGGCCTGAGCATGCTGTTCGTCGGTGGCTATCACTGGCACAAGGGCTATCGCCCGGCGCGCCTGTTCGTCGCCGCCATGGTGATCTTCAACCTCGGCACCCTGGTGATCCTGCCGGCCCTGCTGGGGCTGACCCTGGTGGCCCCGCAAGGCCTGATCGTCACCCTCTTGAGCGTGGTGTGCATCGCCGGGCTGCTGATGAGCATTGCCCTGGGCGAGCGCCAGCGCAACATCACCGAGAACCGCTTCAGCGTCAGCCGCGACCTGGCCGCCAGCACCGCCGAGGTCAATGCCAAGGCCGAGTTCCTGGCCAAGATAAGCCACGAGATCCGCACCCCGATGAACGGCGTGCTGGGCATGACCGAGCTGCTGCTGGGCACCCCGCTGTCGGTCAAGCAGCGCGATTACGTGCAGACCATCCACAGTGCCGGCAACGAGCTGCTGACCCTGATCAACGAGATCCTCGACATCTCCAAGCTGGAGTCCGGGCAGATCGAACTGGACGATGTGCAGTTCGACCTCAACGCCCTGATCGAAGACTGCCTGAGCATCTTCCGGGCCAAGGCCGAACAGCAGAACGTCGAGCTGATCAGTTTCATCCAGCCCCAGGTGCCACGGGTCATCAGCGGTGACCCGACACGCCTGCGCCAGGCCCTGCTGAGCCTGTTGGAAAATGCCCTGAAGAAGACCGATGAAGGCGAAGTGCTGATCGTCGTCGCCCTCGACGAGCGCAGCAGCAAACCGCGCCTGCGCATCGCCGTGCAGGACAGCGGCCAGCCGATGGAGGCCGAAGAGCGCGAAGCCCTGCTGCACACCGAGCTGCACAGCAAGAACTTCCTCGCCACCACCCGCCTGGGGGGCAACCTGGGGCTGGTGATCGCCCGTCAACTGATCCTGCTGATGCATGGCGAGTTCGGCATCAAGAGCGGCACCAACCAGGGCAGCACCCTGTGGCTGACCCTGCCCCTGGATGCCGAGCGCCTGGAACACCCGACCGCCGACCTCGACGGCCCCCTGCAGGGCGCGCGGGTACTGGTGGTGGACGACAACGACACCTGCCGCAAGGTGCTGGTACAGCAGTGCAGTGCCTGGGGCCTGAACGTCAGCGCCGTGCCATCGGGCAAGGAAGCCCTGGCCCTGCTACGCACCAAGGCGCACCTGCGGGACTACTTCGACGTGGTATTGCTGGACCAGAACATGCCCGGCATGACCGGCATGCAACTGGCGGCGAAGATCAAGGAAGACCCGAGCCTGAACCACGACATCCTGCTGATCATGCTCACCGGCATCAGCAATGCGCCGAGCAAGGTGATTGCACGCAATGCCGGGATCAAGCGCATCCTCGCCAAGCCAGTGGCCGGCTACACCCTCAAGACCACCCTGGCGGACGAACTCAATCAGCGCGACAAGGCCCCCGCCGCCCCCTACAACCAGCCGGCGCACGCTGCCCAGGCCCCGGCGCCAGTCACCGTGCCCAGCGACTTCCGCATCCTGGTGGCCGAGGACAACAGTATTTCCACCAAGGTCATCCGCGGCATGCTCGGCAAGCTCAACCTGCAGCCCGATACCGCCAGCAACGGCGAGGAAGCCTTGCAGGCAATGAAAGCCAACCGCTACGACCTGGTACTGATGGACTGCGAAATGCCGGTGCTCGACGGCTTCTCCGCCACCCAGCAACTGCGCGCCTGGGAAGTCGGCAACCAGCGGGTACGCACCCCGGTAGTGGCGCTCACCGCGCACATCCTCGCCGAGCACAAGGAGCGCGCGCGCCAGGCCGGCATGGACGGGCACATGGCCAAGCCCGTGGAGCTCTCGCAACTGCGGGAACTGGTGGAACACTGGGTGACCCAGCGCGACCTGCGCGAGCGCAGCACCGCGCACACCAGTTGAGCCGACAGGCTCTGCGGCGCCTGTTAAACTCTCGCTCGCCCTCCTTTAGTCGTGAGCTCCCACCATGCTCCACGTGCTGTTCAGCGTTTACCTGAAGATGCTGGTGCTCTACAGCCCCTTCTTCGTGCTCTCGTGCTTCATCAGCCTGACCCGCGGCTATTCGCTCAAGGAGCGCCGGCGCCTGGCCTGGAAAGTGGCCCTGGCGACCCTGGTCTCCAGCATCCTGCTGTACCTGTTCGGCCGGGTGATCTTCGGCGTGTTCGGCATCACCGTGGACGCCTTCCGCATCGGTGCCGGCAGCGTGCTGTTCATCTCTGCCCTGGGCATGGCCCAGGGCAAATCGGCGGTGCAGACCGACAACGTGCAGCAGGACGTGACCATAGTCCCGCTGACCATTCCCCTGACCGTGGGCCCGGGCACCATCGGCGCCCTGCTGGTGATGGGCGTCAGCCAGCCGCACTGGGACGACAAGCTCACCGCCATCCTCAGCATCGCCCTGGCCAGCCTCACCGTGGGGGTGGTGCTGTACCTGTCCAACCGCATCGAACGCATCCTCGGCGAGCAGGGCTTGCAGATCGTCAGCCGGTTGATGGGGCTGTTCGTCTGCGCCCTGGCGGCGCAGATCATCTTCACCGGGGTCAGGGGCTACCTGGTCCCTTAGGGCCCCGGCCACCCTCCCATCAAGCGACAGGCAACGGAATGCAGACTCTTCAACGACCCACTGGCACGGGCCCCGTCGCCGCGCGCGCCCTGTGCCTTGCGCAGATCGGGCGCGGCCTGGCCTGCCTGCTGGCCGGGCTCCTGCTCATGCCCCTCCCGGCACTGGCTGGCGAATCGCCCCAGGCCAAGCTCGAGGCCTGGCTGAACAAGACCAGTGAATCCATTGAGCGCTTTGGCGACTTCAAGGTGTACCACCGTCGGGACGGCAGCAGCCCCCGGGAAATCACCTACAAGGGCCAGCTCTATCGGCCGCTGAACGCCTGGCAGATCACCGATGTAAAACCCACCGGGGCGACCCGGGGCGGGCAACCGGTACTGCTGGCCACCACCATCGAATGGATGGGCGTCGGCACGGTGCTGATCGCCGTGCAGAACGACACGCCCCTGGCCCGCATCCTCAGCCCGGTCAAGAGCAAGAGCGAACCCGACTGGGGCCAGCCGCAACCCGGACGCAGCGACCTGCTGCTGTTTCCCGAGGGCGCGCGGGCCCTGGTGCCCTCCACCGGGCAAGTGCTGTGGTTCGACGAGCGGCTGCCCGGCTGGGGGTTCTCCCACTACGCCATGCTGGTGTCGGTGTCGCCGGACAACAGCAGTGCTGCGTTCCTCGGCAAGGAAGGGCTGCTGCTCAGTTCGGCGGAGCAGGGCGTGTATGCCCAGTTGCCGATCAGCAAGGAGCTGAACCTGAGCCAGCTCTGGCCCCTGTTCAACCAAGCCGGCGACCGCGCGCGAAAGGCCCTGGACGAAGGCCGGCGCATTGACCAGAGCCGCCTGCATCACGCCTTGCAGGTGGACTGGGTCGGCCGCCAGTTCAGCTGGCAGCAGGTGCAGGGAAGCTGGCAGCTCAAGGGGCTGGGCCTGAACTCCAGCCCGCTGAAGAAGGAGCATTGAGTGATGACCGTTCTACGTCCATGGCCCGCCCGACAGCTGCTGCAACTGACTACGGCCATGGTGCTGGCCGGTTGCGCCAGCCATGGCAGCGAGCAACCCAGCGATATACGCACCGAGCACGCCAAGGCCTCAGACGCGGTGCTGGAGCTTGAAGTCAGCTTCGCCAAAGCGCCGGACTACAAGCCTGAAACCCGCGGCCCCTATGCATCCAGCCAGTACGTGAAGATCGAGGGCGCACCGGCCCTGGAGATACCCTTCTACCAAAAAGGTATCGGCTTCGAACTGGGCGTGGTGGGTGACCCGCGGGCGCTGCTGGCCCTGCCCTACCCTTCGCCCAAGGCCGACTCATCGAGCAAGAACCTGCGGGTCATCGGCCAACGCCTGGACAGCACCCGCTACCGTTTTGTAGTGCTGCCGCTGTCGGGCTGGAACAGCCTCGACAGCTTCGAGGTGGCCTTCGCCCACAACGACCGGCGCGAGGCCATGACCTTCACCTACAGCACGCAAGTGGCCTGCAACAGCAGCTTTGCGGTGACCACGCCGACCTACGGTTTCGCTATGTCGGTGGAGGCGCGCTTTCCCAAGGGCGTCCAGGGTTGCCTCAAGGCCTGTGATGCACGCCCCGAGTACGCCGGGCAATGCGCCTACAACTCCGGTTTTCGCCAGGTCTCGAACCTGTAGACCCCCCCTTCCAGCAGGAGCAGGAACCACCCAATGCCCTACAGCGCCGATGCCGCTTTCATTCAGGAACAATGGCTGGGCGGGTGTTTCCCCCGGGAAAACACCCTGGTCCTCGGCAGCGGATTCTACTGCCTGTTCGACCTGCCCTATGAACATCCCCGGCTGATCAACAACGTCTGGATGCCGGCCCTGGACTATCCCCAACAGGATGAGCCTGACTTCGTCACCACCCTGGGCTTGTGCACCGACGGTCCACAGTCGTTCTATGCCCGGGGTGGGGAGACGGCAGGCTACGGCGGCGATGGCTTCCTGGCCTTGCAGGAAAAAGGCTCGGATGCACTGATCTGGCTGATTGCCCTGCGGGACACCAACCCCTTCAACCGGGTAGAGATCCAGGACCAGTACCTCCATGGCGAATCGACCTCCGGGGTCAGGGTACGAATACCCATTCAGCGCCCTGACCAATTGACCCTGACCTGGCCCTGAACCGCCCCCTCGAAAAGCCGAGCCCCCATGGAAAAACTCACCGCCAACGCAGCCATCGACCTTCTGAGCCGCCACAGGTTGCCCGGCCTCGACGCCGCCGCGCGCTTCTCCCACCTCCTGAACTGGTGGGGAATAGACAGCGACGACCTTGAATTCGCGGCACTTGCACCCAGCCTGCAACAACAGATCCTGACCCAACCGGAGCCCCCGCAAGAGGTGCAAGACCCACGCTACGACGCGCTGCTGCTGATCGCCCTGCGCGCCGAATATCGCGGCGTGACCCACCTGTACCTGAGGCGCTGCCTGCGTGAAGCCGGGCTGGGTGACTACACCGTCAGCGCGAACATCGAGTGCCTGGAGGCCTGCCCCTGCTGCGGCTACCTGACCCTGGGCGCACGAGGCGAATACGAGATCTGCGACCTGTGCCACTGGGAAGACGACGGCAGCGAAGCGCTGGATGTGCCGAGCGGGCCGAACCATAAAACCCTGGGCCAGGCCCGGGAACAATTCACCCGCGACATGAACCATCTGCCGCTGGACAAATGGCCACGCGCCACCGAGTACCCGGCATGATTCCAGCGCCACTGATTGCCCTGATCGAAGCCCAGCCCCGCTACCGCCCGCTTCCTGAAAGCGCCGAGGTCACCCTGGCGCTGGAAACCCTGGGCATTGCCCCGGACAGCGAGTTCGCACAGATCTACCTGGCCTGCCACCCCGCCGATTTCAGCAGCCGCGTCAGCGACGAAGTGCTCCTCGACATTGCCGGGCCCGGCGAGGAAGTTCGCATGGGCACCGAGTTCATCCATGAGGTCTGGGAGCTGCCAGAGAACTTTGTGGCCTTCACCTCATTGCAAGGCGAAGGCGGCTACTTGCTGGACAAGGACAGCGGCGGCGTCTGGGATTTCGACCTGGGCGACTGGGAAGCTTTCGTCGCCGGCCGCATCCCCGCCAGATGGGCCGGCTTCTTCGAATTCATCACCTGGCTGCTGACCGCCAAGGATGAGGATGAGGACCCTGCGCGCTAGAAGCCGCTGCCGACGATGGCGATCTTACGAGCGCCTTCGCCGGCAAGCCGGCTCCTACAAGGGTTTATTGCCGTACCAGCGCGGGGTGTACACCCAGTCGCCGCCCCCGGCCCGGGGGAAGACGCAGGTGGTGGAGGAACCCACCAGCACCATGGTGCGCATGTCCACCTGCTCCGGGGTCAGCTCGCCCAGGGTGATGACCCGCAGGGTCTGGCCCGGGCGGCCAATGTCGCGCCCCAATACCACAGGCGTTTGCGGCGTACGGTGCTGGCGCACGATCTCCAGGGCCCGGCCCAGTTGCCAGGGCCGCGAGCGGGAAATCGGGTTGTAGAAGGCCAGGGCCAGATCCGCCTGGGAGGCGAGGTCCAGGCGCTTCTCGATGATGTCCCAGGGTTTGAGATTGTCCGACAGCGACAGCACGCAGAAGTCATGGCCCAGAGGCGCACCGGCCTGTGCCGCGGTAGCCAGGGAGGCGGAGACGCCCGGGAGGATCTCCAGATCGACGCTGTGCCAGGCCGGGTCGCTGGATTCGTGCAGGGCTTCGAGCACCGCCGCGGCCATGGCGAACACTCCCGGGTCGCCGGACGACACCACCACCACCGAACGGCCCTGGGCCGCCAGCTCGAAGGCGTGACGGGCGCGCTGCATCTCTTCGCGGTTATCGGTGCAGTGCATCACCTGGTCGGCGCGAAACGGACCGGCCATGCGCACGTAGGTTTCATAACCGAGAATGTCGTTGGCCCGGGCCAGTTCGGCTTTCACTGCCGGCACCATCAGCTCGGCGGCGCCAGGGCCGAGGCCGATCACGGCAAGGCGCCCACGGGGGCGGCCAATCTGCTCCGGGTCCAGGGGCTGGCTGGCCACAGCAATGGCGATGTCCTCGCCCACCTTCAGCGGCGGCAGCAATTGCGGCACGGCCTGTTGCGCCAGTTCGGCGACACTGTCGGCGGCCGGCAGGAAACGCAACGGTACGCCCAGTTGCGCCGCTGCCTGGTGCAGGGCACGGTCGGCCATGTCGCGGTCAGCGGCCAGCAGGCACGCCACCGACTGCACCGCGATGCGCGCCTGATGCAAAGCCTGGCGGATGTGGGTGGCCAGGTCGCTATCAGCTTCGCCGGCCAGTCGCTGCCCACGGCAGGCAACCAGCACGCTGCGGGGGTAGATCAACAGTTCATTGGCCACGGGCTCGCGCTCGGCTGAACCGACCCGGATGGTCAGGCGGGCCTGGTCGTCCTCGGGCAGCTTCGCTGCGGCCAGCCAGGGTGCTGCGCCTTCGATGCGCACGCTTTCGCCACCCAGCAGGTCGGAGACGAATCGCTTGCCCAGCTCCAGGTCGCCCAGCGCATAACCGCTGGGCGGGTTGAGCAGGCAAGTGCCGAAGCGCAATTCACCACTGGTGGTAATGGCCGCCACCACGCCAAGGCCGGCGGCGATTTCCCGGGCCATGAGATTGACCCCGCCCAGGCCGCCCAGCAGCGGCACCACGGCGCTGCCGTCTTCGGCCACCGCCAGCACCGGCGGCTCGGCGCCCTTTTCCAGCAGCAGCGGCGCCAGGGTGCGGATCACGATGCCGGCCGCACACAGGGCGATGATGGGCGTGTCCTGCTGATAGAGCTGGCGCAGGGTCGCGCCGAATTCGTGGTAGACCCGGTCGGCGCCTTCGACCCGTTCCGCCAGACCGTGGATCAACGAGTCGGGATACAGCCGCTGGATCTGCCGTGCGGTGTCGAGGCTGCCTTGGCCAAGGATGACGATGGCCGGAGTTGAACGGGCCATCAGCCTTGCCACCTTTCGCCGGGAACGATGATCAGCGAGAAGTACGGCGAGGACATCGGCTCCACGTCATCCAGCGGCACGATCTTCTGGTTGGCCATGGTGGCGCGCTCGACGTACAGCGCACGCCGCGCCAGCCCCAGTTCTTCCAGGACCTGGCGCACCTTGGGGAAGTTGCGCCCCAGCTTCATCACCACCGCCGCATCGGCGTCCGCCAGGCGACGCTTGAGTTCCTCATGGGGCAGCACCCCGGAAAGCACCGACAGGCTCTGGTTGCGATACACCAACGGCGCGCCCAGCACCGAAGCGCCGCCCAGCATCGAGCACACCCCCGGCACCACTTCGGCCTGGTAACGCTCGGCCAACCGGTCGTGCAGGTACATGTAGGAGCCGTAGAAGAACGGGTCGCCTTCGCAGATCACCGCCACGTCGCGGCCGGCGTCCAGGTGCTGCGCCAGCTCCTCGCTGGCGCTGTCGTAGAAGTCGCTGATCACTTGTTCGTAGGACAGCGGCGCCGGCAGCACCTCGGTGGTGACCGGGTACACCAGGGGCAGCAGGGTCTGGGCCTGTTGCAGATGCCCTTCGATGATGCCGAAGGCATTGCCCTTCTTGCCCTTGGCCACGAAGTAGGCCACCACCGGTGATTCGCGCAGCAGGCGCAGGGCCTTCACAGTAATCAGTTCCGGGTCACCGGGGCCCACGCCAAGGCCGATCAAACGTCCGGGCTGCTGCATCATTCGACCTCCGTGGCCAGGGCATTGACCGCAGCCGCCGCCATGGCGCTGCCGCCCAGGCGGCCCTGCATGATCACGAAGGGCACCCCACGGCTGTCGGCGGCGAGCATCGCCTTGGATTCGGCGGCACCGACGAAGCCCACCGGGAAGCCGAGGATCAGCGCCGGTTTCGGCGCGCCCGCATCGAGCATTTCCAGCAGGTAGAACAAGGCCGTGGGCGCGTTGCCGATCACCACCACGCTGCCTTCCAGGTGCGGGCGCCACAGCTCCAGGGCCGCAGCGGAACGGGTGTTGCCCAGCTCCCGGGCCAGCGCTGGCACGCTGTCGTCGCGCAGGGTGCAGATCACCTGGTTGTTGGCCGGCAAGCGGGCCCGGGTAATACCCTCGGAAACCATGCGCGCATCGCAGAGAATCGGTGCACCGGCCGCCAGGGCATGGCGCCCGGCCTTGCCGGCGCCCTCGGAAAACTGCAGGCCATCGACGGCCTCGACCATGCCGCAGGCATGGATCACCCGCACGGCGAGTTTCTCCAGGTCGGCGGGAATGCGCTCCAGCCGGGCTTCTTCGCGAATGATCGCGAAGGAGTTGCGATAGATCTCCTGACCGTCGCGGATGTAATCAAGCATCAAGGTTGCTCCGTGGGCGGGCATCGAGCAATGCCTCTGCCGCTTCAATAGAAAGGTTGCGTGCGTGCAGCGTGCCGAAACCCGGCTGCGTTGCATCGCGCAAATACAAGTCATAGCGCCCTGGGGCCACCGCCAGCAGGGTGGCCGGCGCCACATGAGCGGCGGCGCAGGAACGCGGGCAGGCGGACAGGTGCACATCCAGTTGGCGGCCATGGCGCTGGAGCAGTCCTGCCAGTTGCAGGGCGTCGCTTTTGGTATCGGCCAGGGCCTTGCCGCAACCACTGGAACCGGTGCAGGCAATCAAGTGAGCCAAGGCCTGTTGCGGGCTGCACAGCAGGCCCAGTTGTTCCAGGGCTGCAGTGGCCGCCGGCGCATCCGCCGCGGCGATCGAGGGCAGCAGCAGGCTCTGCCAGGGGGTCAGGCGCAGGCTGGCGTCGCCGTACTGTCGGGCCAATTGCGCCGCGCCCTTGAGCATGGCCGGATCGAGCCGCCCCAGGGGCGTGCCCGCGCCAACATAGACCTGCCCGGGCGCAGCCTGTGGATAAGTACCGATGTGCAGCCCGGCGTCACTGGCCTGGCGCCGCCAGCCACCGATATTCAACAGCGGCCGGCTCAGGCGGGGCTCCAGTTGAGCGAGGAAATCCTCCCGCGACATGTCCATCAGCAGGTGACGCATGCGCGTCTGTTCCGGCCGCGCCAGGTCGAGAAACAGCTCCAGCACGGCCACCAGCAGCTCGTGGCCTTGGTCCTGCGCCACCGCCGCCAGGGGTTCATCCACCGGGCAGCCAGCCAGCCCGAACGCCAGCAGCCCCTGGCCGTCGCGCTCAAGGGCCGACAGCCACAGGTCATGGTGATGTTCGAGCATGGCCAGGGCTTCGCCACCGTCGAGCTGTACGGCGAACTTGGCCGACAGTTGGTGAAAGCGCGGATGGCCCTGCAAGGTGTCGAGAATCTGTGCGGCCAGGGGCCGGGTATCCATCAAGCACTGCCGATCGATCCCGGCGCAGGGGCTGAGCATCAGGTTGCGCACATCGTCACCGGCGGCAGTAGTCGGCCCAAGCCCGGCAGCCAGCAGTGCGGCGATCAGTGCCTGATGCTCCGGGCCGATGCCGCGAATCTGCAGGTTGGCGCGGTTGGTGGCCTCGATCACGCCACCGGCGTAAGCCTGCGCCGCCTCGGCCACTGCCACGGCCTGCTCCGCGCTGATGACGCCGCCAGCCAGCTTGATCCGGCAGATGCCACCGTCCAGCGCCGGGACGATGCGCAGCAACCCCGGGCAGGCCGAGGGGCGGATGGCAGTGGACATCGAGCGTTCGTTCAAGGGGGTGACCGGCCGTGTGGGAAAAGCGCTTCGTCAGCGAAGGCGCGGTATTATGCCTGCTTTGTCCGAAGGCATGAAAAGCCTGCCTGTCGGAACAACAGGTTTTGCGTTCGAGGAATAGAGATGTCGCCCTGGCTGACAGTAGTGGGAATCGGTGAAGACGGCTTCAAGGGCCTGGGCAGAAATGCCCGGCATGCCCTGCTGGGCGCATCAAAGATCGTCGGCGCCCAACGCCAGCTGGACCTGCTGCCACCCTGCATCCGTGGCCAGCGCCAGCTGTGGCCCAGCCCGTTTTCCCTGGAGCCGGTGCTGAGCCAGCGTGGTGCTGCAGTCTGCGTCCTGGCCAGCGGTGACCCCATGCTGTTCGGCGTTGGCGCCAGCCTGGCGCGGCAGCTGCCCGCAGAGGAAATCCAGGTACTGTCCTTTCCTTCGTCCTATTCCCTGGCGGCTGCGCGCCTGGGCTGGCCTTTGCAGGAGGTGATCACGCTCTCTGTGGTCGCGCGGCCGATCAGCGCACTCAGCGCCCAACTGTCCGGCGGGGTACGCCTGCTGGTGCTGAGCAATGACGGCCACAGCCCGGCCGCCATCGCCGGCCTGCTGCGCGAGCGCGGTTTCGGCCCGAGCCGGATCAGCGTGCTGGAACACCTGGGCGGCCCCCTGGAGCGGCGCATCGACGGCACCGCCAATGACTGGGCCGACCCGGCAATCGCCGACCTCAACCTGCTGGCCATCGAATGCCTCGCCGAAGCCAGCACCCCGCGCCTGTCGCGGCTCGCCGGCCTGCCGGACTCGGCCTTTCGCCACGACGGCCAGTTGACCAAGCGCGACGTGCGGGCCATGACCCTGGCGCGCCTGGCACCGGTGCCCGGCGAGCTGCTCTGGGACGTGGGTGCCGGCAGCGGCTCCATCGGCATCGAGTGGATGCGTACCCACCCCAGCTGCCGCGCCCTAGCCATCGAGGCCGACGACGGCCGCCAGCAATTGATCGAACACAACCGCGAGGTACTCGGCGTGCCCGGGCTGCAACTGATACGCGGCCGCGCGCCCCAGGCACTGGCCGGGCTGGAACGCCCGGATGCGATCTTCATCGGTGGCGGCGTGACCCGCGTAGGCGTGCTGCAGGCCTGCTGGGAACAACTCAAGCCCGGCGGGCGCCTGGTGGCCAATGCCGTGACCCTGCAAAGCGAAATGACCCTGATGGACTGGCGAGAACGCCACGGCGGCGAGCTGACCCGCATTCACATCGCCCAGGCCCAGCCACTGGGAGAGTTCGACACCTGGCGCCAGGCCCTGCCGATCACCCTGCTGGACCTGCACAAGCCCCGGGACCTGCCATGAACCTTGCAGGTGCGGGCTTGCTCGCGAATACGTCCGCCCAAGAGACCGAAGTACGCCCTTGGCGAGCAAGCTCGCCCCTTCGAGGGCTGGGACATGCGTGAAGAAACAGCGGAACAGCCCGCGCCCCTGCGCAGCGGCCTGACCACCGGCAGTTGCGCCACCGCCACCAGCCTGGCCGCCGCGCGCCTGCTGCTCGAGGGCAGCAATGCCGACGCGGTGCAGATCATCCTGCCCAAGGGCAAGCAGGTGCAGATGCGCCTGGAATTCTGCCGCCACACCGCCGACGGCGCCGAAGCCGGCACTATCAAGGACGCCGGCGACGATCCGGACGTGACCCACGGCGCCCTGCTGTACTCCCGGGTGCGCCTGACCCCTGAACCGGGCATTCGCTTCGTCGCCGGTCAGGGCGTCGGCACCGTGACCCGCCCCGGCCTGGTGCTGGCGGTGGGCGAGCCGGCGATCAATCCCGTACCGCGCCGGATGATCGGCGAGCACCTGCAACGGCTCGCCGAAGAACGGGCCTACCCCGGCGGTTTCGAGGTCACGGTGAACGTCGAGGGCGGAGCGGAACTGGCCCTGAAAACCATGAACCCGCGCCTGGGGATTCTTGGCGGGCTGTCGATCCTGGGCACTAGCGGCATCGTCCGGCCCTTCTCCTGCGCGGCCTACATCGCTTCGATCCATCAAGGCATCGACGTGGCCAAAACCAATGGCTACCTGCACATCGCCGCCTGCACCGGCAACGCCAGCGAAGACACCATGCGCCGGGTCTACGAGCTGCCGGAAATCGCCCTGATCGAAATGGGCGACTTCGTCGGCGCGGTGCTCAAGCACTTGCGCAAAGTACCGGTGGATAAACTCAGCCTGTGCGGCGGCTTCGGCAAGATCAGCAAGCTGGCCGCCGGGCACATGGACTTGCACAGCCGCCACTCCAGTATCGACCTGCCGCAACTGGCGCAATGGGCCGCCGATGCGGGGGCCGACCCAGCCCTGCAACAGGCGATCCGCCAAGCCAATACCAGCCAGCAGGCATTGGCCATGGCCAGCGCCGCCGGAGTCGCGCTGGGCGATGCGGTATGCCGGCACGCCCTGGATTTCGCCCGCAGCGTGGTGCCGCCCCAGGTCCAGGTAGAGGTCTTTGCCATCGACCGCCAGGGCGGCATCGTCGGCCACGCCGGAGGTTTCCAATGACCCGTATCCTGCTGCTGGGCGGGGTCACCGAGGCCCTGGCCATCGCCCGCACCCTGGGCCCGGAACATATCTACAGCCTGGCCGGGGTCGGCCGGGTGCCCGGTGACCTGCGGTGCCAGGTACGGGTCGGCGGCTACGGCGGCGCCGAGGGCCTGGCGCGCTTTATCCGCGAGCAGCGGATCGGCCTGCTGCTGGATGCCACCCACCCCTACGCAGCACAGATCAGCGCCAATGCCGTGGCCGCCGCGAAGAGCGCTGGCGTGCCCTGCTGGGCCTTGCGGCGCCCGGCCTGGCAGCCTCAACCGGGTGACGACTGGCGCGAGATCGACGGCTGGGCGCAACTGGTGGAGGCCCTGCGCCCCTTCAAGCGGCCACTGTTCACCCTGGGCCGCGAGCCCCTGCAGCACCTGGATGAAATTCCCCCCGGGCAATTCTGGACCCTGCGCGCCCTGGAGGCCTGCCCGGGCAACGAGCACTGCGAAGTCATAGGTGCCCGCGGGCCGTTCCTGATCGAAGACGAGCGGCAGTTGTTCGCCCGCCGGCAGATCGACGTGCTGATCAGCAAGAACAGTGGCAGCAGCGCCACCGAACCCAAGCTGGAAGTGGCCCGCGAGCGCGGGCTGCCGGTGCTGGTACTCAAGCGTCCGGACCTGCCCGAAACGGATCGCAATTTCAGCAGCACGGCCCAGTTGCTGCTGGCCCTGGGCTTGCCGGATAAAGCCTGACAGACAAAACCATCGCGCCCCACAGCAACATGGGAAACCCCTGGCAGCGCGCGCCAACTCCTTGCTTTAGCCTTCCTTGAACAGCCTCAGTGACGCCGGCGCCGGGCAGGACCGCCTGTCGCTTCACTGGGTTTTTCGCGGGCAAATGGGTTGCCGCGACGTATCCCAAGGAATACATTTTCCATGTTCGTTTTCGAGCAGACTCCTGAGTTCAGCCGCTGGCTGCTGAACCTGAAGGACCCGCAAGGGAAAACCCGTGTACTGGCCAGGATCCGCGCCGCACAGCTGGGCCGTTTTGGCGACTGCGAACCTGTGGGCGAAGGCGTCCACGAGATGCGCATCCACCGTGGCCCGGGTTACCGGGTGTACTTCTCGCGCCGCGGCAAAGTGATCTACCTGCTGTTGATCGGCGGCGACAAGGCCACCCAGAAACGCGATATCCAACGGGCCAGTCAACTGGCCTGCGACCTCAAGAGCGAGGGCTGAAACATGCGCACCCCAGTGACCCGCTTCGACGCGGCGGAGTACCTCAAGACCCCTGAAGACATGGTCGCCTACCTCGACGCCTGCTTCGAGGAAGACACCGGCGACGGCGTGCTGATCCGCGCCGCACTCAACGACATTGCCCGTGCCCGCGGCATGACCCAGGTCGCCCGTGACACCGGCCTGGGCCGCGAAAGCCTGTACAAGGCCCTCGGCAGCCAGGGCAACCCGGAGTTCGCGACTATCATCAAGGTGATGAAGGCCCTGGGGTTGAAGATCAACGTCAGCAACGCCTGAACCGCTCCTGCGACACCACACCGCACACGGTGTTTTTTTACTTATCCACAGCGATCAGGCTAAATACCCGCCTGATCGCTCAACCGACGGATCGCCCACCATGTCCCGACAACGGCTCGCATTTGCCTGGATCGCCTGCTTCGCAGTGCTGTTCAACATGCTTGCCATGCCGCTTTCCGGGGCCATGCAGCGCAGCGATTCGGGGCTGGAGGAGCAACTGCTGTGGGGCAGCTTCTGCTCCTCCACCGGCACCAAGCTGGTGGCCATTTCCCTGGGCAAGCTCGATCAGCAAGCGCCGCAGAACGACGACCATTCCACCATGCAGCACTGCTGGTGCTGCTCCGGCTCGCCGCCGCTGGTGGCCTTGCCCGGGCACGTTCCCCAGCTGTCTTTCACCCGCTTCGCAGTCCAGCCGGGCGCACCGCAACCGCAGGTAGAACGGCTCACCCTGCGCCAGCAATGGCCCAGCCTGAACCCCGGTGCCCCGCCTCTGGCATGATTCCCTTTCGCAAGTGATCTGCGTCTTTGAATCGTTCTGGAGAACTCACATGTCCAAACCATCCCTGGTCAAGCAATCCCTGCTGCTGGCCGCACTGCTGCTGCCTGCCTGTTTCGCCACCGCCCACGACTACAAGGCCGGTGACCTGCAGATCGCCCATCCCTGGTCTCAGGAACTGCCGCCGAACGCGCCCACCGTGGCCGCCTACTTCGTGGTGCACAACCCGGGCAAGAGCGCCGACACCCTGCTCAGCGTCGACTCGCCGATCGCCGGCAAGGCCGAGCTGCACGAGCACGTCAAGCAAGGCGACATGATGAAGATGCAACAAGTGGCCAAGGTGGCGGTGCCCGCCGGTGGCGAGGCGACCTTCGCCCCCATGGGCTACCACGTGATGTTGCTGGAGTTCAAGGACCGCAGCCTGCTCACCGACGGCAAGCGTTTCCCGCTGACCCTGCACTTTGAAAAAGCCGGTGACGTCACGGTCGAAGTGGCGGTGCAGAAGCAGGCGCCGGACGCCATGCAAGGGCATATGCACGCCCAGTAAGCACTGACCGGCCCTCTCCGTGAACGCCCCGCACGCGCCTGGCCGCAGGCGGTCCGTGCCGCGCCGCGACTCGTCTGGAGTCCGCCGCGGCAGCTGGATCAGCCTGTTCGCCATGCTGATGATCTTTATCGGCCCGCTGATTTCCCAGTCGATGCCGATGGATCACGCGATGCCGATGAACATGTCCGTTTCCATGGACATGGGCGACGCTGCGCCCGGCTGCCACGGTGAAGGCCCGCACCACGCACAGAAGGGCAGATCCCAGGGCGAAGAGCATGTGCTCTGGGAAAAATGCGGCTATTGCAGCCTGCTGTTCAATTGCCCGGCGCTGCCTTCGGCGCTGTCGTTCGCCGCTCTGTTCACGCCGCCCACACCGTATTTCCTGATCCCCGCCACGCGCCTGGGCCACGCCCGGCAGACCGTGTTCCCCGGCGCCCTGACCCGCGCCCCACCGTTCCTCGCCTGAGTCTTCAGCTCATCTCACACGGCCGGCTGTCAGCGCGACAGACGCGTACCTGCGGCCGTGTCATTCAAGACCGAACGATGGAACATCTATGTTTTCTGCCGACTCTCGCCTGGGCGTTGCCCAGCCACTCAAGACCTTCGCCCTGAACCCTGCGCGCCAGCACTTCAACCGCGCCCTCGCGGTCCTCTGCGGCGCTCTGCTGACGCCCCTGGCGCTGGCCGACGATGCCGCAACGGACCACTCCCGGCACAGCACCGAACTGAGCCCGACGGTGATCACCGCCATCGCCCCCAGCTCGCCCCTGACCGTGGTCACCAACCCCAAGGACCCGCGCCAGCCGGTGCCGGCCAGTGACGGCGGCGACTACCTCAAGACCATTCCCGGCTTTGCGCTGGTACGCAACGGCGGCACCAACGGCGACCCGGTGCTGCGAGGCATGTTCGGCTCGCGGCTGAACATCCTCACCAACGGCGGCATGATGCTCGGCGCCTGCCCGGGCCGCATGGACGCGCCGACCTCTTATATCTCTCCGGAAACCTACGACCGGCTGACCGTGATCAAGGGCCCGCAGACCGTGCTCTGGGGCCCGGGCGCCTCGGCCGGCACGGTGCTTTTCGAGCGCGAACCGGAACATTTCGGCGAACTCGGCACCCGGGTCAATGCCAGCCTGCTGGCCGGCTCCAACGGGCGCTTCGACAAGACCCTGGATGCCGCTGCCGGTGGCCCCCTGGGTTATGTACGGGTGATCGGCAACACCGCCCACGCCGACGACTACCGCGACGGCAACAATGACACCGTGGCCTCGCGCTATGACAAGTGGAACGGTGACGTGGCCCTGGGCTGGACCCCGGACGCCGACACCCTGCTGGAACTCACCGCCGGCAAGGGCGATGGCAAAGCCCGCTACGCCGGGCGCGGCATGGACGGCTCGCAATTCAAGCGCGAAAGCCTGGGCCTGCGTTTCGAGAAGTCCAACCTTGGCGAGGTGCTGGACAAGGTCGAGGCCCAGGTCTACTACAACTACGCCGACCACGTGATGGACAACTACAGCCTGCGCACCCCATCCGGCACCGGAATGATGGCCGGCCCCATGGCCTCCAACGTCGACCGTCGCACCCTCGGGGCGCGGATCAAGGCCACCTGGCGCTGGGCCGACCTGCAGTTGATCGGCGGCCTGGACGCCCAGACCAACGAACACCGCAACCGCGCCAGCAGCGGCGTCGACACCTACAAGGAGCTGCCTCGCACCAAGGACGCCGACTTCCACAACTACGGGGCCTTCGGCGAGCTGACCTGGTACGCCGCCGAGCGTGACCGCATGATCACCGGCGCGCGCCTGGACCGCGCCTCGGCCAAGGACTACCGACAAAGCATCGGCTCGGGAATGATGACCCGCTCCAACCCCACCGCCGGCGACACCCGGGCCGATACCCTGCCCAGCGGCTTCGTGCGCTACGAGCATGACCTGGCCGACAGCCCGACCACGCTCTACGTCGGCCTTGGCCACACCCAGCGCTTCCCCGACTACTGGGAGCTGTTCTCGCCGAAAATGGGCCCGGCCGGCTCGGTGAACGCCTTCGATTCGATCAAGCCGGAAAAGACCACCCAGCTCGACTTCGGCCTGCAATACCAGGGTGAAGACCTGGAAGCCTGGGCCTCGGGCTACATCGGCCAGGTGCGCGACTACATCCTCTTCGACTACAACTCGAAAATGATGGGCATGAGCACCTCTCGGGCCGAGAACATCGACGCCCGGATCATGGGCGGCGAACTGGGCGCGGCCTACAAGCTGACCTCCAACTGGAAAGCCGACGCGACCCTGGCCTACGCCTGGGGCAAGAACAGCAGCGACGGCAAGGCCCTGCCACAGATGCCGCCGCTGGACGCGCGCCTGGGCCTGACCTACAGCGAGGACGACTGGAGCGCCGGGGCCTTGTGGCGCGTGGTCGCCGCGCAGAACCGGGTGGACCTGAACAAGGGCAACGTGGTCGGCAAGGACTTCGGCAAGAGCGGCGGCTTCGGCGTGTTCTCCCTCAACGGCGCCTACCGGGTGACCAAGAACCTCAAGCTCAGCACCGGGGTCGACAACCTGTTCGGCAAGGCCTACGCCGAGCACCTGAACCTGGCGGGCAATGCCGGCTTCGGCTACCCGGCGACGGACCCGCAAGCCATCAAGGAACCGGGGCGCACGCTCTGGACCAAGGTTGACCTGAGTTTCTGATGCCCCTTCGCCGGCACGCCGTCTCCTTGTCGCAGGAGCCGGCTTGCCGGCGAACAGCCCCCATAAGAAAAGATCCACAGCCCTGCGGAGCCTTCCCCGATGAACCGACCCAAAGTGTCTTTCTACAACCTGGCCTGGCGCTGGCATTTCTACGCCGGGCTGTTCGTCGCCCCCTTCATGGTGATGCTGGCCCTGACCGGCATCGTCTACCTGTTCAAACCGCAGCTGGACCCGCTGATGTACCCCAGCCTGCTCAAGGTGCCTGCCGCCCACCACAGCCTCAGCGCCGATGAGCTGTTGCAACGGGTTCAGGCCGCCTACCCCCAGGGCCATATCAAGCAGTACCTGCCCCCAGTGGATGCCGAGCGCAGCGCGCAGTTCGTGGTGCAGCACAAAGGCCAGGAACTCAATGTATTCATCGACCCCTACCACGGCGACGTGCTCGGCGAGCAGGATGCCAAGGGCAACCTGCAGGCCATGGCCCGGGCCATTCATGGCGAGCTGATGATCGGCACCCCGGGTGACCGGCTGGTGGAACTGGCCGCGAGCTGGGGCATTGTCCTGGTGGTCTCGGGCCTGTACCTGTGGTGGCCGCGGGGCAAGTCTTCGGCCGGGGTACTCTGGCCACGCTGGAGTGCCCGCGGCCGCCTGTTCTGGCGTGACCTGCACGGTGTGCTGGGTTTCTGGGGCTCGGCCTTCCTGCTGCTGATGCTGCTCAGCGGCATGACCTGGACCGGCTTCTGGGGCAAGCAGTACGCCGACCTGTGGAACCGCTTTCCGGCGGCCATGTGGAACGAGGTGCCGACCTCCGACCAGCAGGCCGGAGAGCTCAACAGCGCCAGCCGCCAGACCGTGCCCTGGGCCCTGGAAAACACCCCCATGCCGATGTCCGGCGACCACGCCGAGCACATGGCCCACAACGCCGGCAATACCGCTCCGGCCGTCCCCGCCATCAGCCTGCAGGCGGTGCAGGACATCGCCCGTCAGCGCCAGGTCGAAGCGGGCTACAGCATCACCCTGCCGAGCACGGCGACAGGGGTATTCACCATCGCCGTATTCGCCGACGACCCGCGCCACGACGCCACCCTGCACGTCGACCAGTACAGCGGCCAGGTGCTCGCCGATGTGCGCTGGAAGGACTACAGCAACGTGGCCCGGGCCACCGAGCTGGGAGTGATGCTGCACGAAGGCAAGATGTTCGGGCGCTTCAACCAGATCCTGGTGCTGGTGGTGTGCCTGATGATCCTGCTCGGCGCCGTGAGTGGTCTCATCATGTGGTGGCAACGACGGCCCCAGGGCCGGCTCGGCGTACCACCACTGCGCCACGACCTGCCACGCTGGAAGACCGCAATGCTGGTCATCGGCCTGCTGGCCCTGGCCTTCCCGCTGGTGGGGGCTTCGCTGGTCGTGGTCTGGCTGCTGGACCGCCTGCTGCTATCGCGCTGGAACCGTGATCCTGAATCAGCCTCATCTTCAACATGAATCAGCCGAGATGCGCATTCCAGAGGGCTCTGTACACTCCGCGCGCTTCAGTCGCGCACAGTTATAATGTTACTTTATAACGCCTAGTGTAAGATCCCCGCCCGCAGCCTCATCCGCTGCGGGCAACCCTCTGGAAGAAGTGATTCACCGTCCCGATGAACAAGTACCTGCTGCCCAGCCTCTGCCTGATGGCCCTGACTTCCCCGGCCCAGGCCGACGACTCCGCCCTGACCCTGCCCACCGGCACCATCTCCGCCGCCGCCAGCGAAGCCGACGACAGCATCAGCCTGGCCACCCCCACCAGCGCCGGTTCGCGCCTGGGCCTGAGCGCCCTGGAAACCCCGGCCAGCACCGACAGCCTGAGCGGCGATCGAATCCGCGCCCGGGGCGATCGGAGCATCCAGGACGCGGTATCGCGCAGCGCCGGCATCAGCCGCACCGGCACCCCGGGCGACGGCGGCACCTCGCTGTCGGCACGGGGCTTTACCGGGCAGAGCTCGGTGATGCAACTGTATGACGGCAACCGCATGTACACCGGCATGGGCACCGTGACCTTCCCGGTGGACACCTGGGCGGTGGAGCGGGTCGACGTGCTGCGCGGCCCGGCCTCGGTGCTGTACGGCGAAGGCGCCACCGGTGCGGTGATCAACACCGTTGCGAAAAAGCCGTTCAGCGGCGAAATCGAAAACCACCTGCGCCTGGGCTACGGCTCCTTCGATCGCCAGCAGCAGGCCCTGGACAGCGGCGGCTCCCTGAGCGACACCCTGAGCTACCGGCTCAACCTCAACCGCGAACGCAGCAACGGCTGGATCGACCGGGGCGATTCCTCCGGCGACTTCGTCAGCGCTGCCCTGCGCTGGCAGGCCCGTGACGACCTGGCCTTCACCCTGGCCCACGACTACGGCGACCAGAACCCGATGAACTACTTCGGCACGCCGCTGATCGACGGGCGTTTACACAAGAGCCTGCGGGACAAGAACTACAACGTCGGCAACGACAAGCAGCACTACAACGACCAGTGGACCCGCCTGACCAGCCAATGGCAGATTTCCGACAACCTCAGCGCCAGCAACGAGCTGTACTACCTCAAGGCCCAGCGCCGCTGGCAGAACGCCGAGAGCTACAACTTCAACAGCCTGGGCCGGCAACTGACCCGCAGCGGCAACTTCGGCATCGGTCACCAGCAGGAACAGGTCGGCGACCGCCAGACCTTCACCTTCAAGCACTCGCTGCTGGGCCTCGACAGCCAGACCCTGACCGGGGTCGACTACAACCGCATCCGCTTCCACATGAAGAGCAACTCGCCCTTCATCGACAGCTTCAGCAACGGTCAGCCGGTGGACCTGTACCACCCGGCCCCGGGCGACTTCGCCAGCGACAGCCCCTACCGCGACCAGTTCAAGACCACCACCAGGCAGATGTCGGTGTTCGCCGAAAACCGCCTGCAGCTCAGCGAGCGCTGGTCCCTGGTGAGCGGTGTGCGCCGCGACTACGTGCATATTGATCGCGATGACTTGAAGGACGACAGCCGAAGCGACAAGACCCTGACCGGTAACAACTGGAAGGCCGGGCTGGTGTTTGCGGTGACCCCGGACACCTCCCTCTATGGCCAGTACTCCACCAGCACCGACGGTGTCGGCGGGCTGATTTCCCTGAGCAAGAGCCAGCAGCAATTCGACCTCTCCAGCGCCAGGCAGACCGAGATCGGCCTCAAGCAGATGTTCTGGGACCAGCGCGGCGAATGGACCCTGGCGGCCTACCACATCGTCAAGAAGAAGCTGCTGACCGATGTCCCGGGCGACCCGGACCTGAAACAGCAGGTGGGCCAGCAATCCTCCAACGGCCTGGAAGCCAGCCTGGACCTGCAACTGCCCCGCGCCTGGCAACTGCAGGCCAACGCCGCCATCGTTCGCGCCCGGTACGACGACTTCCAGCAGGACGTCGACGGTGTGCAGGTCTCCCGCGACGGCAAGCGCCCGGTGGACGTGCCCCGGCGCACCGCCAACCTGTGGCTGAGCAAGGCCCTCGACGATGACCTGCGGGCCGGCGCCGGAGTGCGCTACGTAGACGCACGCTACGCCGACATGGCCAACCGGAATCAGTTGCCCAGCTACACCGTGGTGGATGCCGCGCTGTCGTGGAAAGCCCTGCCCAGCACCACCCTGGGCCTGCAATTGAACAACCTGTTTGACCGCCAGTACGCGCAAAGCCAATACAATGACGGCCAGCAATGGATACTCGGCGAGCCGCGCTCGTTCTTCGTCACCGCTGACTACACCTTTTAACCTCACCTGCGGCCACCGCGCGGGGACCACACGGATACGGCATGACCTCGCTGAACCTCACCAACCTGGCCTGGACACCCTTGGGCCAGGGCCACTGCCACCACCAGTTCCAACTGCGTGAGGCCAGCCTGCAGGTGGCGGCCGGCGAGTTCGTCGGCCTGATCGGGCCCAACGGCAGCGGCAAGACCAGCCTGTTGCGCTGCGCCTATCGCTTCAGCAAGCCGCAGCAGGGCGAGGTGCAGCTTGAGCATCAGAATGTGTGGAAGCAGTCGCCGCGCTGGTGCGCGCAACGCATCGCCGTGGTCCTCCAGGAGTTTCCCGACGCCTTCGGCCTGACCGTGCAGGAGGTGGTCGCCATGGGCCGCACCCCGCACAAGGGCCTGTTCGACGGCGACACCCAGGACGACCGGCGCATCGCCCGCGAGGCCCTGGAATCGGTGGGCCTGCTGGGCTTCGAGGATCACGCCTTCGCCACCCTGTCCGGCGGTGAGAAACAGCGGGTGATCCTGGCCCGCGCCCTGGCCCAGCAACCCCAGTTGCTGATCCTCGACGAGCCCACCAACCACCTCGACCCGCGCTACCAGCTGGAGTTGCTGCAGCGGGTCAAGCGCCTGGGCATCGGTACCCTGGCGAGCATCCACGACCTGAACCTGGCCGCAGCCTTCTGCGACCGCCTGTATGTCCTCGACCATGGGCGCATCGTCGCCAGCGGCACGCCCGGCGAGGTGCTCACCGTCGAGTTGCTGCGCAACGTCTTCGGCGTCGAGGCGCTGATCGACGCCCATCCCCTGTCCGGCTACCCACGAATCACCTGGATCACCCAACCATGACCTTGCGCTCCCTGCTTCGCTCCAGCCTGCTCCTGGCCCTGTCTCTGGGGGCCGCCCAGGCCTTCGCCGAGGCCACCCATTACCCGCTGACCATCACCAGCTGCAACCGCGAAGTGACCTTCAAGCAAGCGCCGAAACACGCCCTCAGCCATGACATCAACATGACCCAGATGATGCTCGCCCTGGGGCTCAAGCCACGCATGGTGGGCTACAGCGGGATCAGCGGCTGGAAGGCCGTGACCCCGCAGATGAGCGCCCTGCTCGACGGCCTGCCGGAACTGGCGGCCAAGTACCCGTCGGTGGAAACCCTGCTCAATGCCAACGTCGACTTCTTTTTCGCCGGCTGGGACTACGGCATGCGCGTGGGCGGCGACCTCACGCCCCAGACCCTGGCGCCGCTGGGGATCAACGTCTACGAGCTGACCGAGTCCTGCGCCTTCGTGATGAAGCGCCCGGCCGCCAGCCTCGAGGACACCTACACCGACCTGCGTAACCTCGGGCGGATCTTCGACGTGCAGGATCGCGCCAACGCCCTGATCGCCCGGATGCAGGAGCAGGTGGCCCAGGTACAGAAGGACCTGCCCAGGGACAAGCCGCGGGTATTCCTCTATGACAGCGGCGAAGACCGGGCCATGACCTCGGGCCGCCTGGGCATGCCCCAGGCCCTGATCGACGCGGCCGGCGGGCGCAATATCCTCGATGACGTCGACGCCAGCTGGACCCGGGTCAACTGGGAAACCGTGGTCGAGCGCAACCCGCAGGTGATCGTGATCGTCGACTACAGCGAAGTCAGCGCCGAGCAGAAGCAGCAGTTCCTGCTGAACAACAAGGCCCTGCAAGGAGTCGATGCGATCAAGAACCAGCGCTTCATCGTCATCCCCTATGTGCAGGCCACGCCGGGCATCGACAACGTGCTGGCGGTGGAAACCCTGGCCAAGGGTTTCCACGGCGAATGACCAGTCCCCGCTATGCCGCACTGTTGATGGCCCTGGGCGCCCTGCTGCTGGCGTCCTGCGTGGTGTCCCTGGGCTTTGGCCCGGCGCGGGTGCCGGTGGAGGTGGTGGGGCGCATTCTGTTGCACAAGGCCCTGGGCCTGGGCGTTGTGGACTGGAGCCCGGGCCAGGAGCACATCGTCTGGCTGATCCGCGTGCCGCGCATGCTCCTGGGGGCCCTGGTGGGTGCCGGGCTGGCACTGATCGGCGCGGTGCTGCAGGCGGTGACCCGCAACCCGCTGGCCGACCCGCACCTGCTGGGGGTGACCTCCGGCGCCACCCTCGGTGCGGTGATCGTGGTGCTGCACCTGGGCCAGGTCATCGGGCTTTTGACCCTGCCCCTGGCGGCCTTTGTCGGCGCCCTGCTGAGCATGGCGCTGGTGCTGGGGATCGCCGCCCGCAACGGCCGCCTCGACAGCGACCGGCTGTTGCTGTGCGGGGTGGCGGTGTCGTTCGTGATGATGGCCGCGGCCAACCTGCTGCTGTTCATGGGCGACCACCGCGCCAGCTCCGCAGTGATGTTCTGGATGCTCGGCGGCCTGGGCCTGGCGCGCTGGGAACTGCTGGCGATCCCCGCCGCCAGCGTGCTGCTGGGGCTGGTGTTGCTGCTGGGCATGGCGCGCCCGCTGAACGCCCTGATGGCCGGCGAGCAGACCGCCGTGACCCTGGGGCTGAACGCGCGCAATGTGCGCCTGAAGGTGTTCCTGATTGCCTCGCTGATGACCGGAGTGCTGGTGTCCATCAGCGGCTCCATCGGTTTTGTCGGGCTGATGGTGCCGCACATTGCCCGGCGCCTGGTGGGCGCCGAACACCGCCGGCTGCTGCCGGTGTGCGTACTGCTGGGCAGCGTGTTCCTGGTCTGGGTGGATGTGGCTGCGCGCACCCTGATCGCCCCCGAGGACCTGCCCATCGGCGTGGCCACCGCGGCCATCGGCGGGGTGTTCTTCATCGGCCTGATGCGCCGCCGCTGACTGTGCCCGCCTCTGTAGGAGCCGGCTGGCCAGCGAAGGCGCCCGTGAGCCTTGTGCAAGGTTCAAGGGCCTCTTCGCTGGCCAGCCAGCTCCTACAATCGTCGCCCTTGCTTTAAGATCGCGCGCTTGGATCTCTCAGGATGAGTCTCATGTTCAGAACCGCGCTCCTGGCCTTGCTGCTCGGCACCTCCCTTGGCGCCGTGGCCGACACCTCTGTCGACGTCTCGAAAATCTACGGCAACATCCAGATCGTCAACAGCTTCCCCGACTACAAGGTCAAGGTGGTGAACTCCTTCCCCGACCTGAAGGTGAAGCAGGTCAACTCCTTTGCCGACGCGCCGGGCAAGTGGAAGATCGTCAACAGTTTTCCCGACTACAAGATCCAGATCGTCGACTCCTTTCCCGACTTCACCATCAAATATGTCGATTCCTTCCCGGGCGTGAACTGAAGCCACGCCCAGGCCACGGCTGCCGCCCAGCGGCAGCACCACAATGACGCACCCCGGCGCACCAGCCCCTTGCCCAAGCCTCGTCTTGGGGCATCACCTCCCCCGCCCGCGCCGTTAAAGCGACGTTTTCATGCCTTGCGCCGACTCGGCACACCCCTTGCAAAACAGCCCTTCAGCAGTCCGCATCTACCACCTGAAAAATCAAGAGTTCATGGAGATCGCACAATGAAGCGTCGTAGTTTGCTCAAGGCTTTCACTCTCACGGCAAGCATTGCCGCGATGGGCATGACCTGGACCGTCCAGGCCGCCGAAACCATCAAGGTGGGGATCCTGCACTCGCTGTCGGGCACCATGGCGATCTCCGAAACGTCCCTCAAGGACATGGCGCTGATGACCATCGACGAAATCAACGCCAAGGGCGGGGTCAACGGCAAGCTGCTGGAACCGGTGGTGGTGGACCCGGCCTCGAACTGGCCGCTGTTCGCCGAGAAGGGCCGCCAGTTGCTGACCCAGGACAAGGTGGCGGTGGTATTCGGCTGCTGGACCTCGGTGTCGCGCAAGTCGGTGCTGCCGGTGTTCGAGGAGCTCAACGGCCTGCTGTTCTACCCGGTGCAGTACGAAGGCGAAGAGATGTCGCCCAACGTCTTCTACACCGGCGCCGCGCCGAACCAGCAGGCGATCCCGGCGGTGGAATACCTGATGAGCGAGGACGGCGGCAGCGCCAAGCGCTTCTTCCTCCTGGGCACCGACTACGTCTACCCGCGCACCACCAACAAGATCCTGCGTTCGTTCCTGCACTCCAAGGGCGTGGCCGACAAGGACATCGAAGAGGTCTACACCCCGTTCGGCCACAGCGACTATCAAACCATCGTCGCCAACATCAAGAAGTTCTCCGCCGGTGGCAAGACTGCGGTGATCTCCACGGTCAACGGTGACTCCAACGTGCCCTTCTACAAGGAACTGGCCAACCAGGGCCTGAAAGCCACCGACGTGCCGGTGGTGGCCTTCTCGGTGGGCGAGGAAGAACTGCGCGGCATCGACACCAAGCCCCTGGTGGGCAACCTCGCGGCCTGGAACTACTTCGAGTCGGTGGATAACCCGGTGAACCAGAAGTTCGTCGCCGCCTGGAAGGCCTACGCCAAGGCCAAGAACCTGCCGGGCGCGGACAAGGCGGTGACCAACGACCCGATGGAAGCCACCTACGTCGGCATCCACATGTGGGCCCAGGCGGTGGAGAAAGCCAAGTCCACCGATGTCGACAAGGTTCGCGAGGCCCTGGCCGGGCAGACCTTCGCCGCCCCTTCGGGCTACACCCTGACCATGGACAAGACCAATCACCATCTGCACAAGCCGGTGATGATCGGCGAGATCCAGCCCGACGGTCAGTTCAACGTGGTCTGGCAGACCGAAGGCCCGATCCGTGCCCAGCCCTGGAGCCCGTTCATCCCGGGCAACGACAAGAAGCCGGACTACGCGGTCAAGAGCAACTGATCCGAACCTGACGCCTTCCCCGTAGGAGCGAGCTTGCTCGCGACGAGGTCCGCAGGACCTCCAACGAAAACCGCCCGGCTGGCCGCTGCGCGGATCGCGAGCGAGCTCGCTCCTACAGGTTATCCGGGCGCTTTCAAGGACACCGATATGCCCACTGCCCTCTACCGTTTGATCCTCGCCGGCCTGCTGTTACTGCCATGGACGGCCCAGGCCGGGGATGCCGAAGACTTCGTCGCCGGCAACTCCGGCGAGCAGGCCCGGCTCCTGGAAACCTGGGCCGCGCAGCCCGACCCGGCGCGCCTGGAACTGCTCAACGCCCTGCAGCAGGGCCAGTTGAACATCGCCGGCGAAAGTAGAACCCTGCGCCTGAACAACCGCCTGCGGGGCCTGATCGACAGCGCCCTGGCCAGCCACCAGTTGCTCGCCAGCGACGCCAACAGCCGTCTGGCCGCCGCCCGCCAACTGCAGAAAAGCGCCAAGCCGGCGCAACTGAAATTCCTCGATGCCCGACTGGCCGCCGAGCAAGCCCCGGACGTGCACGATGCCCTGAGCCTGGCCCTGGCCAACCTGCAACTGGTGGACAGCGACCCGGCGGTGCGCCTGGCCGCCGTGCGCCTGCTGGGGGAAACCGGCGACCCGCTGGCCCGTACCCGCCTCGAAGGCCTGCTCGAACCCGGGGTCGAAGCCGATGCCGCGGTACGCACCGCGGCCGAAACCAGCCTGGCCCAGGTCAAGCGCAAGCTGCTGGTGGGCGAAGTGCTGGGCCAGGCCTTCAGCGGCCTGTCCCTGGGTTCGATCCTGTTGCTGGCGGCCCTGGGGCTGGCCATCACCTTCGGCCTGCTGGGGGTGATCAACATGGCCCACGGCGAGATGCTGATGCTCGGCGCCTACGCCACCTATGTGGTGCAGTTGCTGTTCCAGCGCTACGCCCCGCAGGCCATCGAGTACTACCCGCTGCTGGCACTGCCGGTGGCGTTCTTCGTCACCGCCGGGATCGGCATGGCCCTGGAGCGCACGGTGATCCGCCACCTCTACGGCCGGCCCCTGGAAACCCTGCTGGCCACCTGGGGCATCAGCCTGATGCTGATCCAGCTGGTGCGCCTGCTGTTCGGCGCGCAGAACGTCGAAGTGGCGAACCCGGCCTGGCTCTCCGGCGGCATCCAGGTGCTGCCCAACCTGGTACTGCCCTACAACCGCATCGTGATCATCGCCTTCGCGCTGTTTGTCGTGGTGCTCACCTGGCTGCTGCTGAACAAGACCCGCCTGGGCCTGAACGTGCGCGCGGTGACCCAGAACCGCAACATGGCCGCCTGCTGCGGCGTGCCCACCGGGCGCGTGGACATGCTCGCCTTCGGCCTCGGCTCGGGCATTGCGGGCCTGGGCGGCGTGGCCCTGAGCCAGATCGGCAACGTCGGCCCGGACCTGGGCCAGAGCTACATCATCGACTCGTTCCTGGTGGTGGTACTCGGCGGGGTCGGGCAACTGGCCGGCAGCGTGCTGGCGGCCTTCGGCCTGGGGGTGGCGAACAAGATCCTCGAACCGCAGATCGGCGCCGTGCTCGGCAAGATCCTGATCCTTGCGCTGATCATTCTGTTTATCCAGAAACGCCCGCAGGGACTCTTCGCACTGAAAGGACGGGTGATCGACTGATGAATCAACCACTGCTCATTACCGCCACCCAGAAAGCCGGGCCCAGGGTCACGATCACCGTCGGGGCGTTGCTGCTCCTGGTGCTGCTGGCCCTGCCGCTGCTGTCGCTGCTACCGGCGGACAACCCGCTGCAGGTCTCGGCCTACACCCTGACCCTGGTGGGCAAGATCCTCTGCTACGCCATCGTCGCCCTGGCCCTGGATCTGGTCTGGGGCTACGCCGGGCTGCTGTCCCTGGGCCACGGCCTGTTCTTCGCCCTGGGCGGCTACGCCATGGGCATGTACCTGATGCGCCAGGCCGCCGGGGATGGTCTGCCGGCCTTCATGACCTTCCTTTCCTGGAGCGAACTGCCCTGGTACTGGGCCGGCACCGAGCATTTCCTCTGGGCCCTGTGCCTGGTGGTGCTGGCCCCGGGGCTGCTGGCCCTGGTGTTCGGCTTCTTCGCCTTCCGCTCGCGGATCAAGGGCGTGTACTTCTCGATCATGACCCAGGCCCTGACCTTCGCCGGGATGCTGCTGTTCTTTCGCAACGAGACCGGCTTTGGCGGCAACAACGGCTTTACCAACTTCCGCAGCATCCTGGGCTTCGGCATCACCGAACCGGGCACCCGGGCGGTGCTGTTCCTGGCCACGGTGGCGCTGCTGGTGGGCAGCCTGTACCTGGGCTGGCGCCTGGCCCGAAGCAAGTTCGGCCGGGTGCTGACGGCCCTGCGCGACGCCGAGAACCGCCTGATGTTCTGCGGCTACGACCCGCGCGGCTTCAAGCTTTTCGTCTGGGTCCTGAGCGCCGTGCTGTGCGGCCTGGCCGGGGCCCTGTACGTGCCCCAGGTGGGCATCATCAACCCCAGCGAAATGTCCCCCACCAACTCCATCGAGGCCGCCGTGTGGGTCGCCCTGGGCGGGCGCGGCACGCTGATCGGCCCGCTGCTGGGGGCCGGTGTGGTCAACGGCATGAAGAGCTGGTTCACCGTGGCCTTTCCCGAATACTGGCTGTTCTTCCTCGGTGCGCTGTTCATCGTCGTGACCCTGTACCTGCCCAAGGGCGTGATCGGCCTGCTGAACAAACGAGGTGAACAATGAGAGTCACAGCAACGGCGGACTTCATGCTCGAACCCATTCTCGACACCAACAAGGACGCCGGCACCAGCCGCGACGCCATCGGCCTTGGCCACGCCGCCGGCAAGGGCCTCAACACCCGCCACGGCACCATCCTGACCCTGGAGGACATCAGCGTCAGCTTCGATGGTTTCAAGGCCCTCAACGACCTCAACCTGTACATCGGTGTCGGCGAGTTGCGCTGCATCATCGGCCCCAATGGCGCCGGCAAGACCACCCTGATGGACGTGATCACCGGCAAGACCCGCCCCTCCCGGGGCAAGGCCTGGTTCGGCGAAACCCTGGACCTGACCCTGATGAGCGAAGTGCAGATCGCCCAGGCCGGGATCGGCCGCAAGTTCCAGAAACCCACGGTGTTCGAGGCCCTGAGCGTGTTCGAGAACCTGGAGCTGGCGCAGAAGACCGACAAGTCGGTGTGGGCCAGCCTCGGGGCACGCTTGAGCACAGAACAGCAGGACCGCATCGCCCAGGTGCTGGAGACCATTCGCCTGAGCCCTTCGGCTCAACGCCAGGCGGGCCTGCTGTCCCACGGCCAGAAGCAGTTTCTGGAGATCGGCATGCTGCTGATGCAGGACCCGCAACTGCTGTTGCTGGACGAACCGGTGGCGGGTATGACCGACGCCGAGACCGAATTTACCGCCGAGCTGTTCAAGACCCTGGCGGGCAAGCACTCGCTGATGGTGGTGGAACACGACATGGGCTTTGTCGGCTCGATTGCCGACCACGTCACCGTGCTGCACCAAGGCAGCGTGCTGGCCGAAGGCTCCCTGGAACAGGTGCAGGAAAACGAACGGGTGATCGAGGTTTACCTCGGCCGTTAGCGCAACCGCCGTTCGCCGGCAAGCCGGCTCCTACCCCTCCCGCAGGAGCTGGCTGGCCAGCGAAGACCGCCCCGCAATCCCCACAAAACTCGAGTACCCGACCATGCTCCAAGTCGACCAGTTGCACCAATACTACGGCGGTAGCCACATCCTGCGCGGCCTGAGCTTCGAGGCCCGGATCGGTGAAGTCACCTGCCTGCTGGGGCGCAACGGCGTGGGCAAGACCACCCTGCTCAAGTGCCTGATGGGCCTGCTGCCGGCCAAGGAGGGCGCGGTCAACTGGGAGGGCCGGGGCATCACCGGCTACAAGCCCCATCAGCGCGTCCACGCCGGGATCGCCTACGTGCCCCAGGGCCGGGAAATCTTCGGCCGCCTGACCGTGGAGGAAAACCTGCTGATGGGCCTGTCCCGCTTCCCCGGCTCCCAGGCCAAGGAAGTGCCGGCCTTCATCTACGAACTGTTCCCGGTGCTGTTGCAGATGAAGCAGCGCCGTGGCGGCGATCTCTCCGGCGGCCAGCAGCAACAACTGGCCATCGGCCGGGCCCTGGCCAGCCGCCCGCGCCTGCTGATCCTCGATGAGCCCACCGAAGGCATCCAGCCCTCGGTGATCAAGGAGATCGGCGCGGTGATCAGCAAGCTCGCGGCCCGGGGCGACATGGCGATCCTGCTGGTGGAGCAGTTCTACGACTTTGCCGCCGAACTGGCCGACCAGTACCTGGTGATGTCCCGGGGGAAATCATCCAGCAGGGCCGCGGCGAAAATATGCAGGCCGAGGGTGTACGCGGCCTGGTTACGATCTAATCTGTAGCCTCCTAACGATAACGACCCAGCATGAACCTACCTGCCGCCACCGCCCTGTTCACTCCCAGCTGGCACGCCGAACTGGAGCTGGCCTATGCCCGTTGCGGCGCCACCACGCGCCCGGTGCTGCGCCGCCACCTGGGCCCGCTGCGGGTGCAGAAGCACCTGTATGCCGAAGGCCCCGAGGTTTGCCAGCACATCATCGTCCACCCGCCCGGCGGCATTGCCGGCGGTGATCGGCTGGCCATCAGCGCCCGGGTCGACAGCGGGGCCTGGGCCCAGTTGACCAGCCCCGGGGCGGCCAAGTGGTATCGCGCCACCGGCCCGGCCAGCCAGGCCCTGAACCTGCAGGTAGCGCCGGGCGCGACCCTGGAGTGGCTGCCCCAGGAAACCATCGTCTTCAGCGCTGCCCAGGCCGAGCTCACGACCCGCATCGAATTGCAGGGCGATGCCCGGCTGTTCTACTGGGACATCATTGCCCTGGGGCGCCCGGCCAGTGGCGAGCGGTTCGAGCAGGGCCATTTCCAGGCCCACCTGGACCTGTACCGCGACGGCCGGCCGCTGTGGCATGAACGCCAGCGCATCGGCGGTGGCGACGGCCTGCTGGATTCCCCCATCGGCCTGGATGGCCAGCCGGTGTTCGCCACCTTGCTGGTGACCGGTGAAATCGACAGCGAACTGCTGGAACGCTGTCGCGCCCTGGCACACCCGGTACGCGGCGACCTGAGCCAACTGCCGGGCCTGCTGGTGGCCCGCTGCCTGGCCAGCGAAGCTCTGCAGGCCCGGGCCTGGCTGATCGAGCTGTGGCGCCTGCTGCGCCCGGCGCTGCTGGGCCGCGAAGCCAGGCCACCCAGAATCTGGAACACCTGACCCGCATGCCCTTTTCCACTGCACCTTTTTCTACTGCCTGACAACGGATTGACCACGATGGATCTGACCCCACGCGAAAAAGACAAGCTGCTGATCTTCACCGCCGGCCTGGTGGCCGAGCGGCGACTGGCCCGCGGCCTCAAGCTCAACTACCCGGAAACCATGGCCTATATCTCCGCGGCGCTGCTCGAAGGCGCCCGGGACGGGCAGACCGTGGCCGAACTGATGCACTACGGCACCACCCTGCTCAGCCGCGAGCAGGTGATGGAAGGCATCCCGGAGATGATCCCGGACATCCAGGTGGAAGCCACCTTTCCCGACGGCACCAAGCTGGTCACCGTTCACCAACCCATCGCTTGAGGCCGTGCCATGACCTATCGCATCCGCGATGCCCTGCATGCCGACCTGCCGGCGATCCGCGACATCTACAACGACGCCGTGCTCAACACCACGGCGATCTGGAACGAGCAACCGGTAGACCTGGGCAACCGCCAGGCCTGGTTCAGCGCACGCCAGGCCCAGGGCTATCCGATCCTGGTGATCATCAACGCCGAGGAGCAGGTGCTCGGCTACGCTTCCTTCGGCGACTGGCGGCCTTTCGACGGCTTCCGCCACACCGTGGAACATTCGGTCTATGTGCGCAGCGACCAGCGCGGCAACGGCCTGGGCCCGCAGTTGATGGCGGTGCTGCTGGAGCGCGCCCGGGGCTGTGGCAAGCACGTGATGGTGGCCGCCATCGAGAGCGGCAACAGCGCCTCGGTCCGTCTGCATGAGCGCCTGGGGTTCATCAGCACCGGGCAGATGCCTCAGGTGGGCACCAAGTTCGGGCGCTGGCTGGACCTGACCTTCATGCAGCTGATTCTCAACCCCGGGGCGCAACCGCCCGCCCCGCACAAGGAGTGAAATCTCGATGAACGCCGCCCAACTGCGCCTTGTCCATGGAGAAAGCTTTGCCCATTACCGTCAGGGACTGATCGAGTTGCTGCTGGACTCGGTGCAGCACGGTGCGTCCATCGGCTTCATGGCCGATCTCGACGACAGCCAGGCCCGCAGCTACCTCAGCAGCGTGCAGGCCGGGGTCGAGGACGGCAGCCTGCTGTTGTGGGTGGTGGTACGCGACGAGAAAGTCCTGGCCAGCGTGCAACTGGCCCTGTGCATGAAGGCCAACGGGCGCAACCGCGCCGAGGTGCAGAAGCTCCAGGTCCTGCACAGCGCCCGCCGCCGCGGCCTGGGCCAGCAGTTGATGAATGCCCTGGAACAGGCCGCCCGCCAGCACAAGCGCGGGCTGCTGTACCTGGACACGGAGGCCGGCTCCGCGGCGGAAGAGTTCTACCGCGCCCTGGGCTATACCCGGGTCGGCGAACTGCCCAACTACTGCCAGAGCCCGGACGGCACCTATACCGCCACCGCCATCTACTTCAAGACCCTGGGACAACCCCTATGATTCCTGGCCAATACCAGATCCAGCCCGGCGAGATCGAACTCAACGCCGGGCGCCGCACCCTGCGCCTGAACGTATCCAACAGCGGCGACCGGCCAATCCAGGTCGGCTCCCACTACCACTTCTTCGAAACCAACGACGCCTTGACCTTCGACCGAGCCGCCAGCCGCGGCATGCGCCTGAACATCGCCGCCGGCACCGCGGTGCGCTTCGAACCGGGCCAGACCCGGGAAGTGGAACTGGTGGAACTGGCCGGCAAGCGCCGGGTATTCGGCTTCGCCGGGCGGATCATGGGCGACCTCTGATCCCTCGACCCTACGCACGTAGGAGCCAGCTTGCCGGCGAATGCGGTCTTTCGGGCCCCTTCGCCGGCAAGCCGGCTCCTGCAAGACCTGTTTTTGTAAGGAGCTGCGATGAAGATTTCCCGTGAAGCCTACGCGGACATGTTCGGCCCCACCGTGGGCGACAAGGTGCGGCTGGCCGACACCGAGCTGTGGATCGAAGTGGAGAAGGATTTCACCACCTACGGTGAAGAAGTGAAGTTCGGCGGCGGCAAGGTGATCCGTGACGGTATGGGCCAGAGCCAGTTGCTGGCCGCCGAGGTGGTGGACACCCTGATCACCAACGCCCTGATCATCGACCACTGGGGCATCGTCAAGGCCGACGTCGGCCTCAAGGACGGGCGCATCGCCGCCATAGGCAAGGCCGGCAATCCGGACATCCAGCCCGACGTGAACATCGCCATCGGCGCCAGCACCGAGGTCATCGCCGGTGAGGGCATGATCCTCACCGCCGGCGGCATCGATACCCATATCCACTTCATCTGCCCGCAGCAGATCGAAGAGGCGCTGATGAGCGGCGTCACCACCATGATCGGTGGCGGCACGGGACCTGCCACCGGGACCAACGCCACCACCTGCACCTCCGGGCCCTGGCACATGGCGCGCATGCTCCAGGCGGCGGACGCCTTCGCCATGAACATCGGCTTTACCGGCAAGGGCAACGCCAGCCTGCCCGAGCCGCTGATCGAACAGGTCAAGGCCGGGGCCATCGGCCTCAAGCTGCACGAGGACTGGGGCAGCACCCCGGCCAGCATCGACAACTGCCTGAGCGTGGCCGATGAGTACGACGTGCAGGTGGCGATCCACACCGACACCCTCAATGAATCGGGCTTCGTCGAAACCACCCTGGGCGCCTTCAAGGGCCGCACCATCCATACCTACCACACCGAAGGCGCCGGCGGCGGCCATGCCCCGGACATCATCAAGGCCTGCGGCCTGGCCAATGTGCTGCCCAGCTCCACCAACCCGACCCGGCCCTTCACCCGCAACACCATCGACGAACACCTGGACATGCTGATGGTCTGCCATCACCTGGACCCGAGCATCGCCGAGGACGTGGCCTTCGCCGAAAGCCGCATCCGCCGGGAGACCATTGCCGCCGAGGACATCCTCCACGACCTGGGCGCGTTCTCGATGATCAGTTCCGACAGCCAGGCCATGGGCCGGGTCGGCGAAGTGGTGACCCGCACCTGGCAGACCGCCGACAAGATGCACAAGCAGCGCGGTCCGCTGCCGGGAGACGGCCCGGGCAACAGCAACTTCCGGGTCAAGCGCTACATTGCCAAGTACACCATCAACCCGGCGATCACCCACGGCATCAGCCATGAGGTGGGCTCCGTCGAAGTGGGCAAGTGGGCCGACCTGGTGCTCTGGCGCCCGGCGTTCTTCGGGGTCAAGCCGACCCTGATCCTCAAGGGCGGGGCCATTGCCGCCAGCCTGATGGGCGACGCCAACGCCTCGATCCCGACCCCGCAGCCGGTGCACTACCGGCCGATGTTCGCCAGCTTCGGCGGCAGCCGTCACGCCACCAGCCTGACCTTCATCAGCCAGGCGGCACTGGAGGCCGGGGTGCCGGAGCAGTTGGGGCTGAAAAAACGCATCGCCGTGGTCAAGGGCTGTCGCAACGTGCAGAAAACCGACCTGATCCACAACGACTACCTGCCGGATATCGAAGTCGACCCGCAGACCTATCAGGTCAAGGCTGATGGCGTCCTGCTGTGGTGCGAACCGGCGGACGTGCTGCCCATGGCCCAGCGCTACTTCCTGTTCTAGGGCCGGTCCACCACTGGGCAGAGTGGCTGCTGAAATGTTCGATTAGGCGCTAAGATGCGTCTCGGTTTTCCACTCACTGCCCAGTAAGGTGCCCGGCTATGCGCCTGTCCGATTTTATCGTGCAGCACGTTGATCGAATCGTTGATGAATGGGAACAATTTGCCAGGAGCCTCGCCCAGGACTCCCTGACCCGCACGGACCTGCGTGACCACGCGCGCTCCATCCTGCTGGCCGCCGCCCGGGATATGTGCACCGCCCAGAGCCCCGGGGAACAAAGGGCCAAGGCCAAGGGCGAAGGCCCGGAAAAAACCCCCAGCCTGGATGCCGCGGCCGCCAGCCATGGCGAGCTGCGCCATCACGTGGGTTTTGACCTGGTGCAGATGACCTCGGAATTCCGCCACCTGCGAGCCTGCGTGATCCGCCTGTGGGTGGCCAGCCTGCAGACACCGGACCTGGCCTACCTGCAGGACATGATCCGTTTCAACGAAGCCATTGATGAAGCCCTGGCCGAGTCCACCGCGGCCTATGCCGAACAGGTCAGCCGCTCGCGGGATATCTTCCTGGCAATTCTTGGCCACGACCTGCGGGCGCCGTTGCAGGCAGTGAGCATGTCCACTGAAATGCTGGCACGCAAAGTCGCCCTGGACGGCGACGCCCAGGCCTTCGTTTCACGTATCAAGAGCGGCACCCGGCACATGGGCGCCATGGTCAGCGACCTGCTGGAGTTCGTGCGCAGCCGCCTGGGCAGCAGCCTGCCCATCGAACCTGCGCCCATGGACCTGGCCAGCGCGGCCAAGGCGGCCATGGACGAAGCCTGCGCCGGGCAGCCCGATTGCACCCCGCTGATGAGCTTCGAGGGCGACAGCCATGGCATCTGGGACCGCGGGCGCATCGAGCAGATGCTGCAGAACCTGATCGGCAACGCCCTGCAGCACGGCAACAACCGCCGCACCGTGACCGTGACCATCACCGGTGGCGCGGAACAGGTGCTGTTGACCGTGCACAACTACGGCACGCCGATCCCCCCGGAGGCCCTGGGCACCCTGTTCGACCCGTTGGTGCGCAGCGTCGACGAAGAACTGGGCAACCCCAGCACCAGCCTTGGCCTGGGGTTGTTCATCGTCAAGGAAGTGGTGGTTGCCCACCAGGGCAGCATCGAAGTCAGCTCCAACGCCAGCGATGGCACCACCTTCACCGTGGTCCTGCCGCGCGTCTCCCGCGCCACCCCGTAGGAGCTGGCTTGCCAGCGAAGGCGCCAGCACAAGCGACGCAAGGCTCAAGGGCCTCTTCGCCGGCAAGCCGGCTCCTACAGGGGGCGGTCAGTCCACCAGCAGGCGGCCCAGGCGCTGTTTGAGCATCTGGTTCTCGGCGCGCAGTTGCCGCACTTCGTCCAGCAGGTCCAGGGCCAGGGCCACGCCTTCCCATTCCAGGTCCAGGTCGCGGCGCAACTTCGCCGCGCGCTTGGCCAGGGACAGCTCATAGTCGTTGAAGCGCCAGTCCTTGGGCGCCCGGCCCTGAGGTTCGAGGATGCCGTGCTCGACGATTTCGATCACGTAGGCCGCCGACAGGTCGGCCACTTCACAGAACTCTTCCATGTCCAGCTGAACGATCAGGGTGCTCATGATCAGCGCCTCCTAGTGTCGAATCAGAAATTTTCCCGGGGGTCGAACGCTGCCTTCTTCGCCAGCTCCTGCCACAAGGCCTTGACGTCGTCGCCCGCCTGCTTGGGCATGACCGCCTTGAGTTGCACGAACAGGTAGCCGCGCTGGCCGGCCTTGTTCAGCAGGCCATGGCCCTTGGCGCGCATGCGCTGGCCATTCTGGCTGCCGGCCGGAACCTTGAGGTTGATCTTGCCGGTCAGGGTCGGTACCGCGACCTCGGTCCCCAGCGCCAGCTCCCAGGGGGCCAGTGGCAGGGTGATGATCAGGTTCTCGCCTTCGACATCGAACTTGGGATGCGGCGCGAAGCGAATGGTCAGGTACAGGTCGCCATTCGCGCCGCCGCCCACGCCCGGCGCGCCCTGGCCCTTGAGGCGGATGCGCTCGCCGTCGGTGACACCTGCCGGAATCTTCACGTTCAGGCTCTTGCTGGTGTTGCTGACGTGTTGGCCATTGGCGTTGTACTGCGGCACCTGGAAGCTGATCTTCTTCGACTCGGTGGACAGGGTTTCTTCAAGAAAGATCGGCAGTTCCATTTCCACATCCTGTCCACGACGACCGCTGCTGCGGCGCTGCTCCGGGCCGCCGAATCCTGGCCCCCGGTTACCAAAGATCGAACTGAAGAAGTCCGAGAAATCGCCACCGTCCTCGCCGCCGCCAAAACCGCCACGGCTCTGCCAGCCCGGCGGGCCCTGGAAGGGCTGGCCATGCTGGCCGTACTTGCGCAGGTCGTCGTACTCGGCGCGCTTGTCCGCGCTCTTCAGCGCTTCATAGGCTTCCGAAGCATCCTTGAACTTGGCCTCGGCATCCTTTTCCTTACTGACGTCGGGGTGGTACTTGCGCGCCAGCTTGCGATAGGCGGCCTTGATCGCCTTGTCGTCCGCTGTCGGCTCCACGCCGAGAATCTTGTAATAGTCTTTGAAGTCCATCGAGGGAATCACCATCCGTTATCAAAGTCGCGCGGCGTGCAGCACAGCATGCTCGGTCTGGCAGCATGAGAATTGATCAATCTCAATCCTCTGACTGAACGGCGCATCAGAAGTTTATCGGCAGCCGCGGGCGGATCTTGTGATCCCAGGTGGCTGCTCGGCCCATGCCTGCAAGTTTGGGGGTCAAGGATAGTCTTTCAAGGCACAACAGGTAGTGATTTAGCAGATAGTCGGCCTTTGCAACGCGCAAGGACTGGCGTACGCTGCGCGGCCGTTTTTTTCACCGGACCCAAAGACATGAACAACGCCACCCCGGCCCGTGCCTGCGGCATTGACTTCGGTACCTCCAACTCCACCGTCGGCTGGCTGCGCCCCGGCGAGGAGACGCTGATCGCCCTGGAGGACGACAAGATCACCCTGCCTTCGGTGGTGTTCTTCAATATCGAGGAGCGCCGTCCGGTATACGGCCGCCTGGCGTTGCACGAATACCTGGAAGGCTACGAAGGCCGGCTGATGCGCTCGCTGAAAAGCCTGCTGGGCTCCAAGCTGATCAAGCACGACACCAGCGTGCTGGGCACCGCGATGCCCTTCAAGGACCTGCTGGGGCTGTTCATCGGCCAGTTGAAGAGCCGCGCCGAAGCCGCCGCCGGTCGCGAGTTCGAAGAAGTGGTGCTCGGGCGCCCGGTGTTCTTCGTCGATGACGACGCCGCCGCCGACCAGGAAGCCGAAGACACCCTGGTGGAAGTGGCCCGCAAGATCGGTTTCAAGGAAGTGTCCTTCCAGTACGAGCCCATTGCCGCGGCCTTCGACTACGAATCCACCATCGAGCGCGAGGAACTGGTACTGATCGTCGACATCGGCGGTGGTACCTCGGACTTCTCCCTAGTGCGCCTGTCCCCCGAGCGCCGTGGCGTCGACAACCGGCATGACGACATCCTCGCCACCGGCGGCGTGCACGTCGGCGGTACCGACTTCGACAAGCAACTGAGCCTCCAGGGCGTGATGCCGCTGTTCGGTTACGGCAGCCGGATGAAGAGCGGCGCCTACATGCCCACCAGCCACCACATGAACCTGGCGACCTGGCACACCATCAACTCGGTGTACTCGCAAAAATCCCAGCTGGCCCTGGGCAGCATGCGCTATGACATCGAGGACACCGGCGGCATCGACCGTCTGTTCAAGCTGATCGAACAGCGCGCCGGGCACTGGCTGGCCATGGAAGTGGAAGAGACCAAGATCCAGCTGACCCACGCAGAGAACCGCCTGGTAGCCCTGGACCGAATCGAGCGCGACCTCAGTGTCGACCTGAGCCGGGCCTTGTTCGAAACCTCCATCGACGGCCTGCTGGAGCGCATCCGTACCAGCGTCAGCCAATTGCTGAGCGACGCCAATGTCGGTGTAGGTCAGGTCGATACGGTGTTCTTCACCGGCGGTTCCAGCGGCATTCCGGCGCTGCGCCAGAGCGTGGCGGCGATGCTGCCCAATGCCCGGCATGTGGAAGGCAATATCTTCGGCAGCATCGGCAGCGGCCTGGCCATCGAGGCCAAGAAGCGTTACGGCTGAAACAGCTTCGCCGGCCCGCCGGCTCCTACAAGGTTCTGTAGGAGCCGGCGGGCCGGCGAACAAGGTTCACACCAATCCCGCCAGCTTCAACTCGCTCTTCAGGTACGCGTAATAGATCGGCCCCGCCACCACCCCGGGCAGGCCGAAGGCGGCCTCGAACACCAGCATCGCCAGCAGCAGCTCCCAGGACTTGGCACTGATCTGCCCGCCAACGATCCGCGCGTTGAGGAAGTATTCCAGCTTGTGGATAAAGATCAGGTAGCCCAGCGCCGCCACCGCCACCCAGATCGACAGCGACAGGCCGACGATGGTGATCAGTGTGTTGGAAATCAGGTTGCCGATCACCGGCAGCAGGCCCAGCAGGAAGGTCAGCACGATCAGGGTCTTGGTCAGCGGCAGCTTGACCCCGAACAGCGGCAGGATCAGCGCCAGGAAGATCCCGGTGAAGAAGGTGTTGAGCAGGGAGATCTTGATCTGGGCGAAGACGATGTTGCGAAACGCCTGGACCAGCAGGTGCAGACGGTCGAACAGCGCCGCCGCCAGAGGCTTGCGCTTGGTCAGGTCGGGGACCCGCTGCAGGGCAATGATCGCCCCCAGGACCATGCCGATCAGCAGGGTCACGAACATGTGCGCCGCGTCCTTGCCTACCAGTTGCAACTCGCTCAGGTGCTTGCTGGCCCAGGCACCGATGGCAGCCTGGAACTCGGCGGCGCTGGCCGGCAGGTAGGAATCGAGGAACGGCGGCAACTGGCCCCGGGCCTTGTCCACCACCACCATGAACTTGCCCAGCGAGGCACCCGGGTTCTCCGCCTCATGCAGCAGGAAACTGATGGCCCCGGCGAACAGTAGGGTCAGCAGGCTGACCACCAGGGTGCCCAGCAAGGCCACCGCCAGCCAGCGCGCACGCCGGCCTTCGATCAGCCGCTGCAGTTGCGGGGTGAGCATGTTGACCAGCTCGAACACCAGCAACCCGGCCAGCAGGCTGGGCAGCAGACGCAGGGGCAAGGCCAGCAACAGGCCACCGAAGATAATGATCCAACTGATGAACAACAGATGACGCTGTGAAAACGCTGGCATATAGCCTCAAGACAGACAGCGGGGAAAAGACCGGCAGTCTGCCAGCCTTCACCCCTGAGGAATAGTGGCAGGCGCCGTGAGGACGCGGGCTTACAGGGTACTGGAGTGTTGTGACAGGCGAAGGTTCAGTCGGCTTTGGCCCCGGGCGCCGGGGCCGAAAGGTCGGGCAGCGGCACGTCGTAGCCGCAGTAGTGCAGGCGAGAGCCCAGGCGCTGGTTTTCGTAAACCAGAGAGGGCGCCGTGCAACTGCTGATGCCTCCCAGACAACCACTGGCCAGGGCAATCCCCATGGCACCGCGGATACTCACAGACACCTTCACTTTTTGTATTTGCTGATAAACGAATACCTGATGCCCGCTGCTTCGACGATGCTGCGCATTTCCTGCTCTTGCCCAGGTTCGCCGACAAAGAACAGCCAGACCCGAGGAAAGCGCTGACCACTCAGTGCACCGCCGACAATCGCCTTGTCCAGTGCCGGGTTGGCCCCGAACATCAGGAACCTACCGTTGGGGCTTTGGGAAACCTTGGCGAACATGTCACGCACATTGAAGCGTTCAACACCCCCGCCGGCCACAATCACTAGACGATCAGGAAGCTGCCCATGGCTGTTGATCTGCGTGACAAGCTGTTGCAAATCCTGGTGCTCACCCTGTGCCGAGCCACCGCTGTCCCTCTGCACCACATCAGCGACCTCAGACAGGACCTGATCATGATCCTTGGATAGCGGTTGAGAAGCACAACCACTCAAGAGCAGCAACGTCGCAATCCATGCCCAGGTATTCATAAACATATCCTTATGTACTGTCGGCTAACGGGCTTGTCAGCAAACACCCTCCTTAGAGCAGGCCCGAAGGTTCAAGGTGAAGGCGCCTTGAGATCGGGCAGCGGCACATCGTAGCCGCAGTAGTGCAGGCGGGTCAGGGTCAGGCGCTTGTCGGGGTAGTCGCTGCCCCAGGCACTTCCCCGGTCATAACGAGCCTTGCCGCGGGCACAAGCAGCCTGGAGCCGGTTTTGTGCCTGAGCCAGAGCCGAAGGTGCCAGACGCTTGATCTGCAAGCTGGCAAAGAACGGCAGGATAAAGGTCCGATCCAGATCGTAACCCTTGGCGCCCAAAGCCAGACGTTGCCCGGCATGTACATAGAACGGTTGAGTAAGGCCGCTTTCCCCTTCCCAGCACCAATACCTGACCTCATCCTCCCAGAGCCCCACTGCAGCCCCCTGCCAGTGCTCATAGAAGCGCAGGCACTGGTAGCCACCCCGGGTGACCCAATCCACTTCACGGGGTTTGGCACCACTGCCGGGCAAAGCCAATGCAGCCAGCTTGCCCTGGAGAAAGGCGTCGTGGGGATACATCAGCCCATAACCCTCACCGTCGAGAAAACTGCTGACCTTCATGTACAGCGAAGACGCCGATACCTGGACATCGCCATAGGCGAAGGTCCCCTCGGTAGCGACAGACAGGCTGTCGCTGATTCTGTCGTAGTAGAAACCGCCCATGAGCGTACCGCATTCTGTGTGCCGGAACGGTTCAGGCAGGTCGAAGGAGAAACGCTGGGGCAAGGTCACCCGCTTGGCCCCTTCGCTACACAACATGCGCTGCTCGGTGCGTCGCTCCTGCGGCTTGGCGGGGAGGTTCAGGCATCCCCCGAGCAGCAATGCCAGCCCCACCACCAAACTTGGACTCCCCCTCATCTGCGGATAGTGTCCTTGCCATTGGCATCGATGAACGTAGGTTCAATGTACCGGGGATTCTTCTTGAACTGGTCCTGCAGCGCATTGGGCGCATCACCGCACATGCCCTTGGCAACACACAGGTAGTTCGAGTGCGGGCTATCCACTCCCGTCAACGAGGTGCTGGTCGCCAGCGAACCGAAGAAACGAGCCACCGGGTCGGACGAGTGCGTGAAGTTCTGCCCCAGCAGATCCGACACGGTATCGGTGACCGGCAACATGCCGAAAAAGGTCTTCGACCCCGGACGGTTGACCTGGAAGAAGGCGCCGTTGCCGATATCGAATCCGGCGGCATCGGCGGCTTCAAAGAAGCTCTTGGAACCCACTGGGGCGCCCGACAACTGGATGCTCCCGACCTGGCCATTGAGGTTGAAATCCAGGCCGGAAATCGCCCGGTAGGTCAACAGACCGCCCTGGCTGTGGCCGGCAACGTCCAGCTTGTACTCATCCTTGATCCCGGCCTGGAAGAAATCGTGCAGCTGCTGGGCGTTACCAGAGCGTACCGTCCCGCCCAGCGCCACATCCCACAGCGACTCGACCAAGTCGCCGAGAATCCCGTGCTCGGGGTTGTAGGCCTGCATGAAGGAATCGGAGCCGGTCTGCATTGCACCGTTGACCAATGCCGCCATCAGCGAGTTCTGGATGCCGTTGGTGAACACTGCACCATCACCATCGGGACGCTCGATCTCCATCAGCTTCTGCACGTTCTCGATCATCGGTTTGCCGGACAACGGGTCCACCTTGATGGTCTTGCCGTCGGACTCGTACTGGTACTTGGTCTCCACCCGATAGAAGCGCATGTCACCCGTGATCAAGGCCGGCACTTGGGTGATCAGGCCACCATGGTTCTCGACGCCGGGCATGATGCCACCGGTGTACTTGCCAGCCTTGTCGAGCACGGTTTCCAGGAGCCCGGGAATCCAGGCCAGCGGCAGCAACGACGGGTTGTCGGCCACCACCTGGTCCGCCGCCTTACTCAGGTCGCCAAACTGGGTGAAGATACCCGAGGCATTCTTGCCATAGTTCTTCATCCCCTCCTTCCACTGGTTCAGGGTCTGAATCGGGTGGTTCACCGACTCCAGGGACGACTGCGAGACATACAGGTCGGTACGCTTTTCCTTGTCCTTGGTGATTTCATAGGCCAGGGACACATCGCGGTTCAGGCCTGCAGTGGAGTCGGCGCCAGTCTTGGCGTCGTTGCGCACGGTGATGGTGCCCGCGCCCACTGTGGCGCGCACTTCCTGCTCGCGCTCCTTGCGGTAGTCATAGCCGCTGACGCTCCAGCCGGACGCCCCGGTCTTGCCCTTGCCTTCCTGGCTCTTGTCCGTGGTGAAGGCCACGTCCTTGCCGCCGGTGGCCTTGGCGCCATCGCCGCCGCCCCAGCCAAAGGTGCCGCCCGCATTGACGTAGTAGCTGTGCTCCTTGTCCTGGCCGGAGATATCGCGGAAGCCCAGGGTGCCGGTGTCCAGCTTGAGGTTGCCGTTGTCGGCGGCGACCAGCGCGCCGTCGAGCTGGGTGTGCTTCTCGGTGCGGATGTCCACCCCGTTCTTGCCGGTGATGCTGGTCTGCTCCTGGACCCAGTTGGTCTTGCCGGTGGTCTTGCCCATGCCCAGGGAACCGCTGACGCTGCCACCGCCGCCCAGGCCGATGCTCACGGTGACACTGGCATCCATTTCCTTGCCGCTGACCTTGCCGGTGTCCGGCACCGAGGACACGGTCAGGTCACCGCCAACCCGGCCGATGACCTCACCACCGCGCAGGGTGGCGCCGGCGATGGTGGTGTCCTTGCCACTGCTGAAGCGCAGCTGGTCGCCGGCTACCAGATTGGCGTTCTGCTGCCGCTGGTTGTCCCGGTCCAACTGGCCCTTGCCCATGTCGACGCTGGCGTAGACCGAGATGAAGTCCTTGCCGCCCACGGCCAGGCCCACTTCACCACCGCCGCTGTGGCGGTTGGACTCGCTGCTGGAATCGTTCTGCGCGGCGCGGATGGTCAGGTCGTTACCGGCGCCCAGGTCGATATCGCGCCCGGCCTGGACCTGGGTTCCGATCAGGGTCAGGTTGTTGCGCGCCTCAAGGCTGACATCACGCCCGGCGAGGAATACCGACGGGGTGTTGGTGCCCTGGTTCATCTGCTCGCTGGCCACACCGTTGCTGCCGCCGATACCGGCACGGGCGCTACCGCCGCCGCTCTGGCCATTGATGCCGCCCTGGCTGCGGGCGGTCTTGCTCTCTTCGGAAACCGAACCGCGGGCCACATCCACATTGATGTCACGGCCCACCAGGGTGATGTCGCGCCCGGCGTCGAACTGACCACCGCGAATGTTGATGTCATTGCCGGCCACGGCGCTGATATCCCGACCGGCCCCCAGGCTGGCAGGGCTGTTGCTGTGCACTTCCTGGCGCGAGCTGCTGGACTGGCTGGCCGTACCGAAATGGGTCGCGGTGGTCGGGCCCGAGGTGAACTGGTTGATCGCATCCACGGTGCTGAGCACGCTGGAGGCCTTGCTGGTGTTGTCCTCGCCTTTGCCGGTGCCCTTGAGGGCGTCCATGGTGTTGCCGTAGTTGTGGCTGACATTGACCGTCAGGCCATTGCGGTCACGGCTCTTGCTGCGCTCCTCGATCGAGGTTTCCTTGCCCGCGTCGATGCTGATATCGCGCCCGGCCTGCAGGTTGATATCACGCCCGGCATCCACTCGCGAGCCTTCCAGGGTCAGGTCACGTCCGGCCTTGATGGTTGCATCCTGCCCGGCCAGCAACTGGCTCGGCGCCACGGTCTGCTCGGCATTGCGCGATTTCTGCTTGAGGCCTTCGCTGCCCAGGAACGCGGTGACTCCATTGCGATCGCTCTCCAGGGACAGCCCCACATGCTTCTCGGACTTCCAGTTGCTCTGGTCCGAGCTGTTGCTGCCGGCCAGGACGTTGATGTCGCGTCCCGCCCCCACATTCAGGTTGCGCTCGGCCGCGGCCGTGCTGCCGATCATGTTGACGTCACGGGATGCCTGCAGGGTGGTGTCACGCCCGCCACTGACCACGCTGCCGACACTCTGGGATTGAATGTTTTCCTGGCCGGATTTCTTCGAGGAGGCAATCGAAGTGAAACTGCCGGAACTGGAGAACCCCACCTTGCTCTTGTACTTGTCGCTCTGGCTGCTGGAGGTGTTGGCCGCGTCCATCAGGTTGATGTCGCCGTTCTTGTCGATCAGCCCGGCGCGCACTTCGGCATCGCGCTTGGCTTCGATGGAACTGGCCGAAAGGTTGACGTTGGTCCCGGATATCACCACCGCGTCATTGCCGGCACTCAGCTCGCTGCCCACCTGGGTGGTGCTGCTGGAGGTGCGGCTGTTGCCGCTCTTGCTCAGGCCGAAGCTGCCTTTCTTCTTCTGGCTGTAGGCGCTGTCCTGCTGCTCCTGGGCCGAGACCAGGCTGACGTCCCGGGTAGCGCCCACCAGCAGGTCGTTGCCGGCCTTGAGCTGGCTGCCGACCACGGTGACGTCGCGTCCGCCGTTGAGGCTGATACGGCCGTCCTTGTCCTGGCTGACGTTGACCATCAGGTCGTGCCCGGCGCTGATCTCGGAAGCCACGTTGGTGGTGGAGGAATCGGCGCTGCGGGTGGTCTTGCTCTTGCCCCAGGAACCTTTCTTCTTCTGGTAGAAGGTCGAGGATTGCTCGTCCTGGGCCGAAGCGATGACGATGTCGCGCTTGGCATTGAGGGACAGGTCGTTACCGGCGCTGACCTGGCTCGCTACCACCGCCAGGTCGCGCCCGGCATTGAGTTCCAGGTTGCCGCCGGTGGTCACGCTGGAGCCCAGGGTCTGCACCGTGTCGTTGGTCACCAGGCCGCGACGGATCGCGCTCTGGGTGAAGGTGTGGTCCTGCACCGCCAGCAGGTCGATGTCGCGACCGGCGCTGAGCTTGGCATCGCCGGCACTGGCGAGCTGGCCGAGGTTGGTCAGGTCGCGACCGGCGCTGAGGTCCAGCTGCTGGCGCGCGGTGATCTGGCTGCCCTGGTCGAGGATGGTGCGATTGCCCGAGCCGTAGCCGACGGCCACTGCGGTGCGGTCGTTGATGATGTCGCCCTTGATCGAGGTGACGCTGACCTGGTTGCCGCGGATTTCCCCGGCCAGGGCGTTGCGCACGCTGTCCTGGGCCATCAGGCTGACCCGCTCGTTGGCCTCGATCAGGCCGCCCTGGTAGAGGCTGCCGCCAGCATTCACGCTCAGGTCGTTGCTGGCCCGCAGGGTACCGACGTTGGTCAGGTCGCCGCCGGCGATCAGGGTCATGTCGCGCCCCTGTATCAGGCTGCCACCGCGCAGGTTGCGGGTTTCCGCCTGGGCCAGGTAGAGCACCGGCACCAGCACTTTCTCACCCTGCACTTCGCGGGTTTCCATCCACACGATGTCATGGGTCAGCGAGGCCACCTGGGCCGGGGTCAGGGACACGCCGATGCTCAGGTTCAACTGGTCCTTGGAAGCGATGGCGTTGTCCATCAGGTAGCGGTACTGGTCGTAGTCGCTGGTCAGCCCGGCCGCCAGGAAGCGCTGGCCGGTCTGGGCCAGCACTGCGTCGCGAATCAGCCGGGTCTCGTACAGGCCGTCGCCCAGGCGGCGCCAGGTCTGGTCGGTGTTGTAGTTGAGGTTGCCGAGCATGTAGTCCGAGCTCATGAAGCGCGACAGGTCGGTGAAGGTCGGGTTGGTCTCGATCAGGTAGCGGCCCTGGGGGTTCTGGCTCTTGACGAACAGGCCGTACTCGCCCTGAGGCACGCGGAAGCTCGACAGCGAGGTCGGGTCCACGGCGGCGAACGGCACGCCGGAGAAATCCACCGGGACGAAGCTGACCTGGGTGGTGCCGTCGGCGCCGACCTTCTCGATGCGTTGTACATCCTTGGCCACCTGGTTGGCCGCCGCGGAGCTCTGGGCATTGACCGTGATCACCTGGCCGCCCACCTGGGCCAGGTTGTTCTGCAGCGTCTGCCCGGTGAGCTGGGCGCGGCTCTGTTCGCTCTGCACGCCGTTTTCAAGGGTGCCGCTGACCTGCAGGTGCAGGCGCTGGCCGGCCTGCAGGGTGGAGGCGTAGGCGCTCTGGGAACCCGGGGTGATCACCGTGTGGCTGGCGGGTTCGTAGATCGGGTACTGGGTCACCACGGTCGGCAGCGGGTCCTGCTGGCCCGGCGCGCGATTGGCGTTGGCGGCGTTCCAGGCGATGGTGGCGCGCTCGGCGGCGCGGAACGCGCCCTTGGAAACCCCGTGCAGGAAATAGCTGATGCTCTCGACCCGTTTGTTCAGGGTCAGGCCCCGGTTGTACAGGTTGTTGGCGGTGATGGAGACATCGCGGTTGGCGGCGATCAGGCTCTGGTCGTTTTCCACCGTATCGGCATTGATGGTCAGGTCACGGTTGGACACCAGGCGGGCGCCAGCGGAGTGCTCGCCCATGGTGCCTTCGTAGGTGGTGTTAACGATGTAAGTGGCGGTGTGGTAATCGCCGGAACAGTCGGTGCAGTTGATCACGATATTGCGCTGGGTGATGGTTTCGCCGACCTGGTAATGGTCCATGGCGTTTTGCAGCAACGCCACGTTGAGGTTCATGTCGCCCTCGCTTTCGATGGTTCCGGAGCGGTTGCTCAGCAGGGCCGCGCGGCCCCCGTCGAGGGCGGCGAAGCTGAGGTTGCCGGCGCTGTAGATGTCGCCGTAGCTGTTGGCCAGGCCGTTGCCCCGCAGGAGCATGTCGCCGCCGCTGTAGATCAGGGTGTCGGCCGAGGTGGTGATGCCGTTGCTGGAGCGCAGCTGCATCTGCCCCAGGGCGCCCAGGGTGCCGCGGTTGTTGATCTGCCCCGCCGACACGTAGAGGTTCTGGCTGGCGATCAGCCGGCCCAGGTTGTCCAGGGTGCCGCGCAGGTTCAGCTCGGTGTCGCCGCCGCTGGCGATACGACCGCCGTTCTGGTTGAGGTCGCTGGCGCCCACCGTGAGCTTGCCCCGGGACGACAGCAGGCCGCTGTTGTTCAGGTTGCCCCCCAGGTCCAGGGTCAGGTAGCCGTCACTGGCCAGTTCCCCGGCGTTGTTCAGGGTCGCGGCGCCCACCCGCAGGCCGCTGGCGCTGGCGATACGGTCGCCGGCACTGAGGTTGAGATCGCCGCCGGTGCTCAGGTCCAGGGCGCCGTTGAGCTGCATCAGCCCGCTGCGGTCCACCCAGCCGATGTCCCAGTCGCCCCGGCCCAGGCCGGTGATGCGCCCCTGGAGGCCCGAGAGCCCGCCCAGGTCGAGTTTGAACAGGCCGTTGCCAGCGTGCTCGATGCTGCCGCCGACGTTGTTCAGGTTGCCCGCATTCAGGCTGAAGGCGTTGGAGCCCAGGGCCAGGCTACCGCCCTGGTTGTACAGGCTGCCGCCCAGGCTGATCCGGCTTTGCTCCCCGCCTACGGCGCGGATTCGCCCGCCGGCGCTGTTGTCCAGGTTGCCGCCCACCAGCAGCAGCGAGCCGGCCGACTCCACCAGGCCGCCCTGGTTGTAGAGGTTGGCCGCGGTGGTCAGGTCCAACTGCTGGGCGCTGATTTCGCCACCCCAGCGGTTGTCCAGGGTCTGTCCGGAAGTGCTGAGCAGGCCGTTGGCGTAGAGCTTGCCTGCCTGGTTGGTGAGGCGATCCACCACCAGCTTCAGGTTGCCGGCCTGGCTGCTGATCAAGCCGGCCTTGCCGTTCAGGGCACTGTTATCCACAGCCCCGGCCGTCACCGCCAGGGTCGCGCCCTGCAGGGTGCCGCCACGGTTGTCCAGGCTGCCCTGGCCCAGGGTGACTTCACCATGGCCGCCCTGGGCCAGGATCATCCCTTCGGCGTTGTTCAGGCCCCCGGCCACCAGGTTCAGGCCATCGCTGCCAGCGAGCAGTTGCCCCTGGCGGTTGTCCAGCGCGCCGCCATCGACCTCCAGGTGCTTGCCCTTGAGGGTGCCGCCCTGGTTGTCGAGACGGGCCAGCTGGGTGACCTTGAGTGCCTGGTCACCGGCGTCGATGACCCCGGCGCTGTTGTTCAATACGCCGTTGTTGAGGGCCACATGCAGCCCCCCGGTCTTGGCCACCACTGCGCCCCTGGCGCTGTTGTCCAGGCCCGCGGCGTTGATCCCGACGCTCTCGCCGAGGATCACCCCGCCACTGTTGTTCAGTTGGCCGCCGTTGACTTGCAGATGCCCGTCGCTTTGCAGGCGCCCCTGGCTGTTGAGCAACTGCCCCGGGGTGGCGCCGTCGGCAGTCAAGGTCAGCAGCAAGCCGTCGCTGCCCGCCGCCAGCAGGCCTGCGCCCTGGTTGTCCAGGCGCTGGGTGCTCAGGCTCAGGCGGTCGCCCACCAGTTGCCCGCCACGGTTGTCCAAAAGGCCGTTGTTGGTCAGCAGCAATTGATTGCCCACCACCACGCCGCCCTGGTTGTTCAGGCTGCCGGAGCCGATCTGCACATCGCCGTTCTTGGCCTGCAAATGGCCCAGGGCGTTGTTCAGATGCTGCTTGACCGTCAGGGTCAGCTGGCCGGCTTCGGCGCTGAGTACCCCGCCCTGGTTCTGGCTGAGGCTGTCGAGGTTGGCAGTCAGTACGTTGCCGATCACCTGGCCCTGGTTGTTGGCCAGGTCCCGGGCTTCCAGCAGCAGGTTGTCCTTGCCTTGCAGCAGGCCGCCCTGGTTGTCGATGTCCGCGGTGTGCAGCTCAAGCCCGGTGGCATCCACCGTGCCGCCCTGGTTATCGAGCTTGCCACTGCTGGTGAGGGTCAGCTGCGGAGCAACCAGGGTGCCAGCGCGGTTATCCACGCTGGCGGACTTGAGGCTGAGCAGCGATGTGGCCTGGAGCTTGCCACCCGCATTGATCAGGTCCTGGGCGAGGCTCACCTGCAACTCGCCCTTCTCGGCGCTGACCAGGCCCTTCTGGCTGTTGTCCAGGCGAGTGCCAGTGATCTTGATCTGGTCGGCCAGCAGCTTGCCGCCCTGGTTGAGCAACTCTGCGCCCTGGGTTTCCAGCAGGGTCTGGGCCTGGAGCTGGCCACCGTTGTTGTTCAACTGCTCGCTGACCTTGAAGGTGGCGCTACCCTGGCTGGCCCCGATCAGGCCCTGCTGGTTGTCCAGCCGCCCGGCGCTGATCTCTACCCGGTCGGCAATCATCGAGCCTTTCTGGTTGCTCACTTCGCGGGCCTTGAGGGTCAGGTCGGCGCCCGCCACTTCCAGGCGCCCGCCGTTGTTGTTCAGGCTATCCAGAGTGAGCGTCGCGGCCTGCTGCTCGCCAAAGCGGATCAGGCCGCCCAGGTTGGCGATGGCCGGGGTGGTCAGCACCAGCTCGTGCTGTGCCAGCACCCGAGCCTGTGCGCCCTGGTTGACCAGGCGCGCGGTCTTGACCTCGACCTTGGGCCCCTGAATCACCCCGTTCTGGTTGTTCAGGGCCTGGCGCGCGGTCAGCTCCAGGTTGCGGCTGGCCAGTACGTTGCCGCGGTTCTCCAGGGTGCCGGCGGTCAGCTTGACCTCGCCGTGATCGTTGCGGCTGTTGTCGGTGTTGACTCCGGCTTCGATGATGCCGTGGTTGACCACCTGCGCGGCGTCCACCACCTGGACCCGGTCCCGGGCCGCCAGGCTGGTCTGCACCTGGATCTGCTCGGCGGCCTGCAGGGTCGCCTCGGTGCCGGCGTAGGCCTTGCCCTTGAGCTCGATGCTCTGGGCCTTGATGGCGATGGCCTGGTTGGCGCCCATGCCGGCGACCGTGACCTTGCCGTTGGCGTCGATCTGGATATCACCGGTGCTGGCCGCCATTTCCCCGGACATGTTCACCCCCACGCCCTTTTCCGTGCCCACCAGGCGGATCGCCCCGGCGTACATGCCGCCCAGGGCCGAGCTGTCGATGGCCAGTTCCGGCTTGGCGCTGGCGTCGGCATCCCGGGCCGTGACACTCAGGTCATCGGCCTTGACGTCGTTGCGCCCGGTGATGACGTTGAGCTTCTTGGCGTACAGGTCGGCATTGAGCTTGGTACTGCGGGTGATCAGGTCGAACTGGTCGATGTTGCTGGCGTTGAGGCCGGCGCCTTCGATGCTGATGTCGCCGCCATCGACCTGGAAGCGATCGAGTTTCTGCCCTTCGATCACCGGCTTGCCGGTGGTCAGGGTGGCCCGTGGGGTGTTGATGAAGCCGCAGCCGTTGCAGGTGATGCCATGAGGGTTGGCGACGATCACCCGGGCCGACTGCCCGGCCACTTCGGTATAGCCCGCCAGCTTGCTGCGATTGCTGCCGGTGACTTCGTTGAGAATGACCTGGGCCGCCTGCCCCTTGAGGTTGGGGTTGCCCATGATGTAGCCGCCCAGCTGAGTGTTCTGGGTCGAGCCGGTACCGTTATTGAGGATCAGGCCGTTGCTGCCGACGTTGTATTCGCTGAACTTGTTGTGGGACAAGCCGGCGCCGTTGGCGGCGTTGATGTTGACGATGGGTACGCCATTGCCGGCCGCGCCGATGGTGGCGTTGCCCCCCGCGGCCGGGTCCAGGGCCAGGCCTGCGGCCACGCTGACGATCGGGTTGAGAAACAGGATCCCCGACAACGACAGGGCAATGCATTGGGCAAAAGGCTTGCGTACGTCCATGTGCGAATCATCCATTCAATAACGTTGCGGGCGAGTCAGAAGAACAGGTCTACCCGGAAGTACACCGGGTGCTCTCGCCTCTCGATAATTGCCGGTCGCTCCAGGGAGCGTGCGAAGCTGACGGATGCAGCCAGGTACTGGCCGCGGGCATTGAGTTCCAGGGCATTGCCGCTCATGCGGCCGCGGGCATCGTGGTTGTAGCGATCGCCCTTGATCACCCCCACGTCATACGCAAAGGCCATGCCGTATTCCTGGACAAAAGGCTGCAACGCCGGCCAGGTCACCGCACGGCGCCAGCGCAGTTGGTTGCGCCAGTAGCCGCCGCTGTTGCCGGACAGGGTCTGGTCCTGGAAGCCACGCACCGAGTTGAGGCCGCCGAGGCTGATGCGCTGGGGGCTGAAGAGCACGTCCTCGCTGCGCTGCCCGGTGGCCAGGCTGTCGAAGCTGAAGTTTTCGTTCCACAGGCGAAAGGGCTGCAGGTAGCTCAGGGTCAGGCTGTATTTGTTGTAACGGGCCACCGGCTCGCTGCCATGGGGATTGCCGCTGCCCTGGGCATCCAGGGCGCCGATGCCCTGCTGCCAGCCAATGTCGGCGTTGACCAGGGCATTGCCGATGCGCCGCCCATGGTTGAAGCCCAGCTGGCTTTCGGTGATGCGGTTGCTGGAAACGTCGATCAGGTTGTCATCGAGGTAGTTGCGCGTGCGCAACTGGCTCAGGCCCAGGCTCATGCCGGTCTTGCTCAGGTTGTCGCGGTGCAGCACCCGTTCGGCGCGCAACTGCTGGTTCTTGCTTTCGCCGTCCATGGTGAAGTCGAAGCCGGTGCTGTCATTGCGGGTGCGGTAGTAGCTCTGGCTGTAGGAATAACTGAGGGTCCACCAGCCCCAGGGCAGGCTGTAGAACAGGCTCTGGTTGTCGGAGTGGCGCCAGCGGTCACTGACCGTGTCCTGATTGGCCCGCAGGCTGAGCTGGTCTGCCAGGCCCAGGGGGCTGTCCCAGTCCAGGCCGAGGCCGGCCTGCTGCTCGCCGGTGCTGTTGTCGCCGCTGTTGTTGCGGGTGGCCGATACCCGCCAGGGCTTCAGACGCTGGCCCTTGAGTCCGACACGGCTGTCGCCCAGTTTCTCTCCCGGGGCCAGTTCCAGTTCCACCTGGCGCGAAGGCAAGCGAGTCAGCTGGTCCACCAGTTGCTCCAGCTCCCGCAGGTTGAGCACCTCGCCGGTGGTGCCGGGAAAGGCCATGGCCAGTTCCCGCGAGCTGGCCAGGGCGGAACTGTCCAGGCTCTCCAGGCGGCCTTCGACCACCACGATGGTCAGTTGCCCCGAGGCCAGTTCCTGGGCCGGCAGGTAGGCCCGGGTGGTGACATAGCCCTGCTGCAGGTAGTGATGGGTGATGGCCTTGAGCAGGGTGTTGATCTGCGTCACCGACAGGCACTGGTCGCGATAGGGCGCCACCAGGCGCTCGCGATCGGCAGCGGAAAGATGATCGGCACCCTTGAGAATCACGGTCTTGATGGTGAAGCAGCGCTGCTCGCCCGGTTGCAGGGCAGGCTCGGGGGCAAGGTCTTGCCGGGGAGTTGCTGGAGTTCGTCGAGGCGCTTCTGCTGCTCTTGCAGCAACTGCTGCTGGCGATCCCGAATCAGGTCGCGATCACCCGGCGTCTGCAGCGGCGCGGCGCTGAGCGCGAGCGAAGCAGACAAAGCACAAAACGCTACTACAGGCCTGAACAAGCCAAAACGCGACATGCTTTCCATTCCCTAGAATCACGGATTTTGGCTGGCCAAACGTCCGCGTGGTGCGTCCCGGCACCTGTTTTCGAAGGGAACAAAGTGTAAATGTAAAAAAATTTACATAACAAAAAAGCGACGAGCGGTAGCTGCCAGACCTATCTCATTGAAAGCTAATGGTTTACGTGCTGCGAAACTCTGAAAAACCGATGCAGGCCAAGGTCCTGTAGCGCGCGCGATACCTCGGCCCCATCGATTCAGGCTCATTTCTTCTTCAGGCAATCACTCATGAACGCCTTGCGCGCATCGCCCTTGAGCGCCTGGGTGGTGGCCGTGGCGTTGCAGGTCTTCATTCTTTCCTGAGGCGTGGACGGGGTAGCCGCAGCTGCCGGGGCCGCCTTGAGGCAAGTGCTCATGAAGGCTTTGCGCTCATCGCCCTTTAGGGTCTTGGCGGTGGCCTCGGCATTGCAGGTGGTCATCTTGTTCTGCTGGGCGGTGGCGGCAAAACCCTGGGAGCACAGCAGCAGGCCCACCATCAACAACGGAATACGCAACATCTTCATGGAGTTTTCTCCTTGTCACCGCACCGACGGGCACGGCCTCCAGCGCAGTGTAGACAAAGCCTGTTACACCTTCACCTGTTCTGCAGGCCGGCCCGGCGATACTGCTCCGGCGTGCTGCCAGCCTGGCGCTGGAACATCGCGATAAACGCCGAGGCGCTGCTGTAGCCCATGTCGAAGGCGATTTCCTGGATGCTGCGCGAGCTCTCCAGGGCCTCGATGGAGGCCAGGAAACGCTGGCGCTGGCGCCATTCGCCAAAACTCATGCCCAATTCGCGCACGAACTGCCGGGCCAGGGTCCGCTCGCTGACATGGGCCAGCCCCGCCCAGTGGGCCAAAGGCTGGTTGTTGCCCGGTTCGGCCTGCAGGGCCTGGAGCACCCGCAGCAGGTCGGGGCTGCTGGCGTAGGGCAGGTAACAGGTATGCACCGGCGCCTGGCGCAACTGGTCCAGCAGCACCTGGGCCAGGCGCTGGTCGGCCTCGCCCTCGGGGATCTGCACGTCACGGGCGGCGAAGTCCTTGAGGATCGCCTTGAGGATCTCGCTGATGGCCAGGGTACTGCCCCCGGCCGGCAACTCGGCACACAGCTCCGGGGCCAGCAGTACGGCGCGGTAGTTGATCGGCTGCGCGGTGTAGAAACTGTGGGGCGTCTGTGGCGGCACCCACACCGCATATTGCGGCGGCGACATGAAACGCTGGCCGGCAATCTCCATGTGCATCACGCCGTGGGCCGAATACTCCAGGCAGCCCCAGGGGTGGCGATGCTCCAGGGCATGGCTGTGGGCGGCGAAGTCGGCATAGCGGAAGTACACCGGCGCGGGCAGCCCGTGGAAATCCAGGAGATCGATGTGTTTTTTGCTCATGCTGTCCGGATGTCGGGGCGGGTTGTCCGGTTCGCAGTATAGGCATTGATCCGGACAAGAGGATAATCAGCCTTCATCAACTGTCTGGTTGTCTCCATGCAATACGCTTATCCACTGCTGGCCATCTTTATCTGGGCCGGCAATACCGTGATCAACAAACTCGCCGTGGGCGCGATCTTTCCCGCGGAGATCGGCTTCTATCGCTGGTTGCTGGCGGGCCTGCTGTTCACCCCCTTCATGCTCAAGCCGGTGATCAAGCACTGGCCGGAGGTCCGCCCCAACCTCTGGCGCATCGCCATTCTCGGCGTGCTGGGCATGGCGGTGTACCAGAGCCTGGCCTACTTCGCCGCCAGCCTGACCTCGGCCACCAACATGGGCATCATCCTTTCGCTGATGCCGCTGATGTCCCTGGCCATGGCCATCGCGGCCCTGGGCCAGCGCCTGACTGCCGGAGCCCTGGTGGGCGCCGTGCTGTCCTTCGCCGGGGTGCTGGTGGTGGTGTCCTCCGGCAGCCTGGCCGCGCTGCTGCAACACGGGGTCAACCTGGGGGACGCGATGATGCTGGTGGCCACCCTGGCCTACGCCATCTACAGCACCCTGCTGAAGAAATGGCAGCTGCGCCTGCCGCCGCTGGTGCTGTTGTATCTGCAGGTGCTGGTGGCGGTCGTGGTGCTGCTACCGTTGTTCCTGGCTTCGCCGAAGGCAGGCCCGACTCTGCAGAACATTCCGCTGGTGCTCTATGCCTGCCTGTTGGCTTCGATGCTCGCGCCCTTGGCCTGGATGCAGGCGGTGGTGCGCCTGGGGCCAAGCCGGACCACGCTGTTTTTCAATCTGCTGCCGTTGATCACGGCGCTGATTGCGGCAGTGGTGCTGCATGAGCAGTTGGCCTGGTTCCATTTGGTGGGTGGCTTGCTGACCTTGGGCGGGGTGATTCTCTCGGAACGCTGGACCACCGTGCTGGGACCGCTCGCCGGCAAGCCGGCTTCTGCCGGGCAACGCTGAGATCAGAGGCCGGCGGCCTTGAGGCGCCGGGCATGTTCGACGAACAGGCGGATCGGCTCAGCGCCCTTGCCCACCAGCCCCAGGGACTGATTGACGATATCGAAATGGTCCAGCGGGTAATCATCGCCAATGACCTGCCCCAGGTGCGAGCTGTAGCGCCCCACCATGCCGTCGCACTGGCCGGCTTCACGGACGAAGGTGCGGGCGAACAGCCGGCAACTGCGGTTGGTGCCGTCGAACAGGTTACGCCCGCGGTTGGTCTTGCCCGGCTGCAAAATGCCGGACCAGGAGTAGTAGTGCACACCGTTGACCTGCGCCGGCCCTTGCCCGCCCCATTCCTGCGGCAACCCCTGGGGGTACTGGCGGTTGAACAGGGCCACGCCCTCGGTGGTCAGGGACTGGTGCGAAGCATGGATATCCACCGGCTGCTTCGGTCCGCGATAGCCGGTTTCCAGCAACCGCATCAGGCTTGAAATCCCCCTTAGCAGCAGGCTCAGCACTCGCCCCCGCAGGCTATGGGCGGGTGAATGCCGTTGCAGATAATCCGCCAGCTCGGAGCCATGGTTGGGCCCCGCCACCGACGTTACCGAGGCCACCCAGTCCGGGCGCTTGGCGGCGGCGTAGCGCGCGGTGAGCGCGCCCTGGCTGTGGCCGATCAGGTTGACTCGGGCGGCGCCGGTCTCGGCCATGATCCGCTGGATCTGCGCCAGCAACTGCTCACCGCGCACCTCGCTGGAATTGAGCGGCGAGACCTGCACCGCGATCACCTGCGCCCCGCCCCGGCGCAAGGCCGGAATGATCCCGTACCAGTAGGGGTACAGCAGCAGGCGGACAAAGCCGAGCATGCCGGGCACCAGGACCAGGGGGTAACGGGTGGCAAGCTCTTGGGACATGCGGCGACATCCTTGTGCGAAGGCAGCGGGGCTGGCTGAAAGCTAGACCATAACCGAGGCCGTCGTCAGCCCCCATGACGCTTTGGCGACAAACCGGTGACAGCCCGTTTCTCCCGGCAGCTACTTCAGCCCGGCCACCCCCGCCACGATCAGCCCCACCGACACCAGCTTGACCGCCGTCAGGCTTTCTCCCAGCAGCAGGCAGCCCAGCAGCACCGTGCCCAGGGAACCGATGGCGGTCCAGATCGGGTAGGCCACGCTCACCGGCAACTCGCGCATGGCCAGGGTCAGGAAATAGATCCCGCCCACCGCCGCGACCACCGTCAGCAGCGACGGCCAGGGCCGGGTAAAGCCCTCGGCGTACTTCATGCCCATGGCGAACGTGACCTCGAAGGCCGCCGCCAGCAGCAGGAACATCCAGGCCATGGCGCCGCCCCCTCAGAAACTCTGCGCCAGGGCCAGCAGGCGCTGCTGGGCTTCGCCACAGGACTGCGCGAATCGCTCGGGCGCCGACTCCTCGCCTTCCGCCGCAACCACGGTGACGTCTTCGATACCGATAAAACCCAGGGCCGTGCGCAACCAGCGGTCCGCGTGGTTCATCGCTTCATGCTCGCCCCCCGGGCCAAAGCCGCCCCCGCCGCGGCTGGTAACGATCAACACCTTCTTGCCCTGCACCAGGGGCTGGTACTGGGCCACGCCGTTGTCCTGATGGGTGTTGAAGGTCAGCCCCAGGCGCACGATGTGATCGACCCAGGCCTTGATCCCGCTGGGCACGCTGAAGTTGTGCATTGGCGCCGAGATCACCAGGCGCTGATGGCCAAGCAACTCCGCCACCAGTTCGTCGCTCAGGGCCAGGTCGGCCTGCATCGACAGAGGCCGCGCCTCGGGCTGTGGATAAAACGCGGCGGCGATAAAGGCTTCGCTGACGTGGGGCAAGGCACCCCGGCCAACCTCGCGCCGGGTCAACCGCCCCTGGGGATTGGCCGCTTGCCAGGCCTGGAGGAAGGCGTCGGCCAGGCGCCGGCTGTGGGAACGCTCGCCCCGTGGGCTACCGTGGATCGCAAGAACTGTACTCATCTCATCTGCCTCAGAGGGGTTGCTGATGGCGGCCTTGAAACCAAGGCCGGTCCGCGCTAAAGCTAAGAGCACAGCCGCACTGCAACAAATGAACAGAATTTCTTCCAGATGAATTTATCTCAGCCATGGAGCACTCAATGTTCGCCCACCTGCCCCTCACCGCCCTGCGCACTTTCGAGTCCGCCGCGCGCCTGCTGAGTTTCAAGGCCGCCGCCGAGGACCTGTCGGTGACGCCCACCGCGGTGTCGCACCAGATCCGCAGCCTGGAGCACTGGCTGGGGGTGGCGCTGTTCGAACGACTGCCGCGCCAGGTGCGCCTGACCGAGCCCGGCCAGCGCTTGTTTCACAGCTTGCACGGTGCTCTTTTGGAAGTGACCCAGAGTGTCGATACGCTGCGGCCCACACCCAGCAATGCCCAACTGACCGTTTCCACCACCGCGGCCTTTGCCGCCCTGTGGCTGGTACCGCGGCTGGGGCGCTTCTATGCCCGGCACCCCGGCATCAGCCTGCGCCTGGATACCCAATGCGAGGTGGTGGACCTGCAACAGGACGCCAGCATCGACGTGGCGATCCGCTACAGCCAGGAGGGCTACCTGGACCTGCACGGCCTGTGCCTGTTCGACGAACGTTTCGCAGTCTACGGCTCGCCCCAGCAGGTGGCCCTGGCCCGCCAGCAGGCACCGACCCTGATCAGCGTGCACTGGCGCAACTCCCGGCTGTATGCCGACGGTTGGCAGGCCTGGTGCGCCCAGGCCGGGGAAAGCTGGTTCGATGACGCGCCGCTGATCCGCTCCTACGACGAGGAACAGTACGCCCTGCAAGCGGCCATTGCCGGCCAGGGCCTGGTCCTGGCCAGCGACATCCTGGTGTCCCAGAGCGTGGCCAGCGGCCTGCTGCAGCCCTACCGACCCGAAGTCCAGGTGGACGGCGCCGGCTACAGCGCCCTGTGCGTGCCCGGCCGCGAGCGCCATCCGCCGGTGCGCGCCTTTCTTCAATGGCTGCAGCAGGAATCATTGCTGGCCGGGCACCCGCCACTGGCACGCAGTTGACCGCCGGGCACATCCGATAAAACTTTTTGCCGCCGCCGCGACTCACAACCAAGGTAGCGATCAGGCCAACAGAGCCTGGCGTAAATCGGATTAGCCTCCAGGAGATCGAGATGAGCGACATGCATTTGTCTGATGTGAACACCCTGCGCGAACGGGCCCGCCAACACGTGGAAAACGGAGCCGTGACCGAGGGCTACAACGCCGATCGCGAGGAGATACTGCGCCTGCTCAACGAGTCGCTGGCCACCGAGCTGGTCTGTGTGTTGCGCTACAAGCGCCACTACTTCATGGCCAACGGGATCAAGGCCAGCGTCGCCGCCAGCGAGTTCCTCGAACACGCCACCCAGGAAGCCGAGCACGCCGACAAACTGGCCGAGCGCATCGTCCAGCTCGGTGGCGAACCGGAGTTCAACCCCGACCTGCTGTCCAAGCACTCCCATGCCCAGTACGTGGCCGGCAACACCTTGAAGGAAATGGTCTACGAAGACCTAGTGGCGGAGCGCATCGCGGTCGACAGCTACCGCGAGATCATCCAGTACATCGGTGACAAGGACCCCACCACCCGCCGCCTGTTCGAAGAGATCCTGGCCCAGGAAGAAGAACACGCCGACGACATGGCAGACATCCTCAACGACCTGTAACGCCCTCTCCCCCAAGCCCGCCCTGCCTGCAGCGGCGGGCTTTTTTCTGGCCGCGCGCCCAGGCCCTTAATGAGTCGGTTTCACCGTCACCGGTGCCTTGCCCGAGCGCATCTGCTGCAACAGCGGCGCGCACTGGTTGGGCTCATCGCCGCTGGGCGCCACCAGCGCCAGCAGCCCCGCCGCCGGCCCGGCGATCACCCCCAGGGCCACCATGCCGGCACCGCGCAGTACCAGGGGCACGGCCTTGACCCCGGCACTGGGCTGGATGAACTTGCCCTGTACATAAAGCGGCGAGCGCAGGGAGAACAGGCGCAGGCCCTTGGATTCCGGAGTGATGGTCAGGTCCAGTTGCTCGCTGGCCATATTGGCGGTGCCATCGATGTAGATGATGGCGTTCTCGGTGTCGAAGACGAACAGCCGGGAAGTCGCCAGGCCGCTCTTGATGCCGAAGTCGGCCGCCGCGCAATTGATCTTCACTTCCTTGTCGCCAAACATCTTGCCGACCACATAGTTGCCGACGTTGAGCCCGGCGATTTCCATCAGGCTGCGGCTGATGGCGCCATCGTTGATCAGCATCTTCAGGTCACCGTTGGCGCTGCCCAGCAGGGCCGCCACCGAGTTGCCGCGACCGGCGATGTCGGCATCGCCATTGAGCTCGCCAAAGCTGGTCTTCATCGGTTCGAAGGTGGGGAACAGTTGCTTGAGCTTGAAATTGCGCGCCGTCAGCCTGGCCCGGCCCTCCAGCGGCGTGGTGTGGCCGTTGAGGCGGATCTGGGCGTCGAGCTTGCCGCCGGCCACGCCGAAGCGCAGGGGCTCCAGGCTGAGCTGGCCGTCGTTGAGCACCAGGTGGGTGTACAGATCGGTGAACGGCAGCTCGGCGCTGTGGACGATGCGCTTGCCGGTGAATTCCACATCGGCGTCCATGTCCCGCCAGCGCTCGGTGCGGAACTCTTCCACCGGCAGCACCTTGTCCGCCGGCTGCTTGCTCTCGCCGCCCCGGGCCTTCTGCTTGGCGTTGGAGTCGGCGCCGATCAGCGGCGCCAGGTCGCTCATCAGCAACTGGTTGGACACCAGCGCGCCACTGAGTTTGGGCCGTGGCTGGCTGGCCACGTAGGTCAGGTTGCCGTGGATGTCGCTGTCGCCGATCTTGCCGTTGAAGTCCTGGTAACTGAAGGTCGCGCCCGCCGGATCGTGCAGCTTGGCGGTCAGGTGGCCGTCGGTGGAATAGGGCGGCGAATCCGGCAGGGTCACCCCGGTCAGCGGGTAGAGGTTGCCCAGGCTGGTGCCCGCCAGCTTCAGGCGCAGGTCCAGGGCGCCGAGGTTCAGCGGGTCGGTCAGGCTGCCGCGCAGCTCCACCTTGGTGTCGCCGATCTGCGCCTGGGCCTGCAGCGGAAACGGCTTGCGGGAATCCTGCAAGGCCAGCAGGCCGCCGATCTTGCCGGTGCCGGCGAGCTTCTGCCCGTGATACTGGCCCTTGACCTTGAGGGCGAAGGCATAGGCCTGGGCCTCGGCGCCTTTCTCGGCCACCTTCTTCGCTTCACTTTCACCGACGATATCGCTGAACGGGATCGGCTTGCCGAGCAGTTCCACCTGCAGGTCCAGCTGGGTCTTCAGGCTCTGGTCATCGAGGGTCACGTGGCCCTTGTCGAAACCGATGGCACCGATGTCCACCGTCCAGTTGGACGGTTCGGCGTTCGGGTCCTTGGGGTCGAACTTGAAAGTCCAGTTGGCGCGCCCATCGGCCAGGCGCTGCAACGCGGCGTCGGGCTCGGTGAGGTCGATGCGCGGAATGCTCACCCGTTGCGCCAGCAGGGCCAGAGGCGAAATGCGCAGCTCAACCCGCTTGAGGCTGACCATCTCCGGCGCCTTGGACCAGTCCGGGTTGCCCAGGGTCAGGTCCTGGGCCACCACGTGAGGCCAGGGCACCCAGGCCCGCCAGCCACCTTCGTCAGGTTCGCGTTGCCAGACCACCGACAAATCGCCATTGATCGCGAAGGGCCGGTGCAACTCCTCGGAGACCTTGGCATTGAGCGTGGGTTTGATCCGGTTCCAATCGAAGAACGCGATCACCAGTACCAGCACCGCCAGTAGCAGGATCAGGCCAGTGATGGACCAGGCGAGAATTTTACGAGTGCGCGTCATTGCACGAGGCTCCTGAAGACAACTGAGCGCCCAACCACGACGCATCGATGAACTGCCGATGGAAAAATCACCGGCCATGAAAACTACGACTGACAAAGCCCGCGCAGGTTTAATCCGGCTACCCGATCCGCTGAAAAAACCTGCTTTCCTGATCACTCGGACAGCTTTGTGTTACCTCGAGCCGCCCCTCCCTGAAGCGGCAGTGAGTCGAAAATACCCACCCTGGTGCAAAAGCAATCGGCGTTAACGCCCGAGCTAGAGCCTTCGCGGCAAACAATCAATTCCGTTGATTATTACCATTGTGTTTATGAACTTTTATATCGATTTAGCGGCGGTAACATTAGCTCCGTACCCAATTTATCGCCCTACCAAGGAGCAACCCATCATGAAACGCCAACTTTTACTGAGCCTCGCCTTATCTGTTCTGGCTGCCAACGCCTTCGCCCTGCCAGCTGCTGAACAAGCCACCCCACAGGTCAAGGCCAGCCACAGCGTGTTCACCCAGACCCTGGCCGAAGGCGGTTCGGATCGCCTGATCGAACGCAACAAAGTCGCTGCCGACGGTTATGACCGTACTCCACAAGGCCAGAGCGTTGCCGAAGACGGCTATGATCGCACCCCTCAAGGCCAGAACGTTGCCGAAGATGGCTACGACCGTACACCTCAAGGCCAGAACGTCGCCGAAGATGGCTACGACCGCACCCCACAAGGTCAAAACGTAGCTGAAGGCGGCCGTGATCGCCTGGAAGAGAAAGGCCTGGTGGAAGATGGCTACAGCCGTACACCTCAAGGTCAGACCGTTGCCGAAGGCGGTGCTGATCGCCTGGCCGAACGTCATCAAGCTGCGAGCTGAGGCCATGCTGGCCCTGGAAAAAAGCCCGATCCCTGGATCGGGCTTTGACTTTTATAGCAGCTGCATTTTTCCCCCTGCCTCTCCCGCCTGTCTCTGACAGCAGTTCGACTCCGGCAAAGTTGATTTGCTAGAGTGCGCCGCTCCCATTGAGCAAAGAACGCCCCGCCGATGCTGCCCCGCGCCGAACAGAAGCAACAGACCCGCAACGCCCTGATGGATGCCGCCCGGCACCTGATGGAGTGTGGCCGTGGGTTTGGCAGCCTGAGCCTGCGGGAAGTGGCAAAAGCCGCGGGTATCGTGCCCACCGGTTTCTACCGGCACTTCAGCGACATGGACCAACTGGGCCTGGAACTGGTCAGCGAAGTCGGCCAGACCTTTCGCGAAACCATCCGCCTGGTGCGCCACAATGAATTCGTCATGGGCGGCATCATCGATGCCTCGGTACGCATCTTCCTCGATGTAGTGGAAGCCAAGCGCTCGCAGTTCCTGTTTCTGGCCCGAGAGCAGTACGGCGGCTCACTGCCGGTTCGCCAGGCCATCGCCACCTTGCGCGAGAACATCAGTTCGGACCTCGCCGCCGACCTCACCCTGATGCCCAAGCTCCAGCACCTGGACGCCGCCGATCTCAGCGTCATGGCCGACCTGATCGTCAAAAGCGTGTTCGCCACCCTGCCCGACATCATCGATCCCCCGGCCCAGGCCCTGCCCGAACACCTCACGCCCCAGGCCAAGATCACCCAGCAACTGCGCTTCATCTTCATCGGCCTCAAGCACTGGCAAGGCCTGGGCAGCACCGAGTAACTCGCCCGCACCGCTCCCCCTTCACACTATGCGCCCCGCTCTGGGCTGCGCGTTTGCGCCTGCCTGCCCGCCGGGCACCGGATTGCAGCAAAAACATTTCCCGCGCACCAACTCAGTGCTATAAATCAGCTCAGCGCATCAATTTGTAACAAGATGAAACAAGGTTTTGCCCCTTTTTCAGGCGCAGTTCCGGCATCGAGAAAGGGTTTTTCCTCTCCACCGAGTGATTGGCAAGGCCCTTGCTCTGGCTTGTGCATCGCTCATAGCTGGAAGCTTTCCGATGCTGGTGATCCACCGCAGAACCACTCCCCAAGCCACCTGGTCCGCCGAACTGCACCTGACTTACGAGGCCCGCAGCAAAAGCCGCCTGCGCTGTTTCAGTGCCGCCGGTGAAGACGTCGGCCTGTTTCTGGAGCGGGGCCAGCCACCGCTGCACGATGGGGAGTTCCTGGAGGCCGAGGACGGGCGCATCGTCAAGGTCTGCGCCCGCCCGGAAGCCCTGCTGCACGTCACCTGCCGCAACGCCTTCGAACTGACCCGCGCCGCCTATCACCTGGGCAACCGCCACGTGGCCCTGCAGGTGGGTGACGGCTGGCTGCGCCTGCTGGACGACTATGTGCTCAAGGCCATGCTCGAACAGCTGGGGGCCAGCACCGCGCCCCTTGAGGCACCGTTCCAGCCCGAGCATGGCGCCTATGGCGGCGGCCACCATCATTCGCGCCACGGCGATGAAGACTTCAACTATCCGCCGCGCCTGCACCAGTTCGGCGTCCGCCCATGAACCCGGCCTGGGCCCTGCTGCGCCTGGCCAGCCCGCAGTTGCCGATTGGCGGCTACAGCTATTCCCAGGGCCTGGAAATGGCCGTGGAGCAGCAGCGGGTAAATGATCAGGCCAGCGCCCGCCGCTGGATCAGCGATCAACTGCTGCTGAACCTGGCACGCTTCGAAGCACCGCTGCTGCTCGCCCACTGCCAGGCCGCAGCCGACCAGGACTGGGCCCGCTTGCAGCAGTTGAGCGAGGAACATCGGGCCAGCCGCGAAACCCGCGAGCTTTACCAGGAAAGCCGGCAGATGGGTTATTCCCTCAAGCAACTGCTGGAGGGTTTGCCGGAACTGGACAGCGATGCCAGGGAACTGCTGACGCACCAGGACGAACCACACCTGGCCCTGGGCTGGGCCCTGGCGGCACGGGCCTGGGGCATCAGCCCGGCGGACGCCCTGGCCGCCTGGCTGTGGAGCTGGCTGGAGAACCAGCTGGCGGTGCTGATGAAGACCCTGCCCCTGGGCCAGCAGGCCGCCCAGCGCCTGACCAGCGAGCTGCTGCCACTGTTGCAGCAAGCCCAGCACAACGCCGCGAACTTTGACCCCAACCATCATGGCAGCGCCGCTTTCGGCCTGTCCCTGGCGAGCATGGCCCACGAGCGCCAGTACAGCCGCCTGTTCCGTTCCTAGGAGAAACTCATGAACGCACAACCTCTGCGCGTCGGCATCGGCGGCCCGGTGGGCTCCGGTAAAACCGCCCTGACCCTGGCCCTGTGCCTGGCCCTGCGCGAGCGCTACAACCTGGCGGTGGTGACCAACGATATCTACACCCGTGAAGACGCCGACTTCCTGGTACGCAATGAGGCCCTGGCGCCGGAACGGATCATCGGCGTGGAAACCGGCGGCTGCCCGCACACCGCGATCCGCGAAGACGCCTCGATCAATCTGGAAGCGGTAGACCAGTTGAGCCGGCGCTTTCCCGGGCTCGACCTGATCCTGGTGGAGTCCGGCGGCGACAACCTCTCGGCCACCTTCAGCCCCGAACTCTCCGATCTGACCATCTATGTGATCGACGTTTCCGCCGGTGACAAGCTGCCGCGCAAGGGCGGTCCGGGCATCTGCAAATCCGACCTGCTGGTGATCAACAAGATCGACCTGGCGCCGCTGGTGGGAGCCTCCCTGGAGATGATGAACAGCGATACCCAGCGCATGCGCGGCGGCAAGCCGTTCGTCTTCAGCAACCAGAAAACCGGCCAGGGCCTGGCGGACATCATCGCCTTCATCGAACGCCAGGGCCTGCTCACCGCTGCCTGATCCCCGAACCCAATCCGCTCAACAAGGAAAGCCACTCCATGACCCTAAAACGCATCCTCGGGGCCCTGGCCCTGCTGCTGACCCCGGCCCTGGCCTTCGCCCACCCGGGCCATGGCGACAACGGCCTGATGGCCGGTATCAGCCACCCCATCAGCGGCCTCGACCACCTGCTGGCCATGCTCGCTGTCGGCCTGTGGGCCGCCCAGCAGCAAGGCGCCGCGCGCTGGGCGCTGCCTTGCACCTTCGTCGGCACCATGCTGATCGGTGGTGTGCTGGGCTTCGAGGGCCTGGAGTTGCCGGCCCTGGAAAGCGGCATCGCCGCCTCGGTATTGGCCCTGGGCCTGGCCGTGGCCCTGGCCGTGCGCCCGCCCCTGAGCCTGGCGATTGCCGCCACCGCGCTGTTTGCCCTGTTCCATGGCGTGGCCCACGGCCTGGAACTGCCGGACATGTCCAGCCCTTGGGCCTATGCCGCCGGTTTTGTGGCGGCCACTGCGGCCCTGCATGCCGCCGGCTATGCCGTGGTACGGGTACTGCCTCAGGCGGCAGCGCCGCTGGTGCGCCTGGCCGGTGCGGCCTCGGCCGCTACGGGCGTCTGGTTGCTGGCAGGCTGATCCCTGCTTCATCTGCAGGAGCCGGCGTGCCGGCGAAGGCGGTCCTGCGGGCCTCCTTCGCTGGCAAGCCAGCTCCTGCCAGCAGGTCGTGCTCGGCGGGCAAGCCGCCTTGTGGGGCTTCTCTGGTAACATGTCGCGCATTCAAAACTGCCGTGACGACGCCAGCCAATGCCCGATGTATCCCGCTCCGCCACCTCGCCTGAATCGAGCGCTCTGTTCAACGCCATGCAGCAGCATTTCCACAAGGTGATAGTGCCGCTGTGGCAAGGCCCGGGCTGGAATCCGCAGTTGGCGCTGCCCTATGAGGCGCTGGACGCCGAGCATCGGCCGCTGCCGCCGCAGCGCTATCGAGCCATGGCCTGTGCCCGGCAGTTGTATCTGTTCTCCCAATTGATCGGCGATGCCGCCGCGCCCTTTGCCCAGGAGCGCGCCGCCGCGCTGTTCCGCTCGCTGCAGCGGCACTTTCACGACGCCGAGCACGGCGGCTGGTTCTACAGCATCGACCCCGAAGGCGCGCCGCTGGATAGGCGCAAGGACCTCTACACCCACGCCTTCATCCTCTTCGCCTGCGCTCACTACTGGGCCAAGGTCCGCGAGCCGTTGGTGGAGTCGGTGCTCAACGCCGCCCTGGAAGTGGTAGCCCAGCGCTTCGCCCGCGGCGACGGGCTCTACGAAGCCAGCCTCGCCGAGGACTGGTCCATATTGGGTTCGGGGCCGCTGCAAAATCCACTGATGCACCTGGCCGAAGCCTTTCTCGCGATCCTGGCCGTACGCGAGGACGCTGCGGTGCAAGCCGCGTTGCTGGACCTGTGCCAGGCCATGCAGCAGCAGTTCATCGACCCCCAGCACGGGGTGATGATGGAGAAGCCCCTGGGAGCTGTGGATAACTGGTTCGAGCCGGGGCACCAGTTCGAGTGGTACTTCCTGCTGGCCTCGTCACAGTTACTGCGCGGCAGCGCCCTGCACGCTTGCGTGGAACGAGCCTTCGCCTTTACCGAGCAACTGGGAGTCGAGCCCGAGAGCGGCGCCGTGTGCGCCATGCTCGAACTGCCGCCCCGAGCCGGCGTCAAGGACGCCACCCAGCGCATCTGGGCCCAGGCCGAATACCTGCGTGCCCTGACCTTGCGCCCGGCTGGCCAGGCGCCCTTGCTGCGTCAGCTAAAAGCGCTGCAAGCGCATTTCCTGCATGCAGGGGGCTGGAATGAATGCCTGGATGCCAACGGCGCGGTCAGCCGGCGGGATATGCCCTCGACCACGCCTTATCACCTGGCGACCTGCTATCGCGGGCTGGCGGAATATTTTGCCTGAGGCCCTTGGCCGGCAAGCCGGCTCCTACGCGGTGTTGTAGGAGCCGGCTTGCCGGCGAAACAGGCGCCGCCCCTCAAGCGATCCACTTGCGATCCCCGGTAAAGCTGATGGTCAGCCAGCGCGCTGCGTCGGCCTCTCCCAACTGGCTGGAAATCTCCTCGCGCAAGCGGTCCAGAGTCGCCACATCCTGCAGCGGATAGTGCGCCGGCAAGACGATATGGATCTCGATAAACCGCGCCCGACCGTGCTTCTGCACGTAGCTGATGTAGTCGTCGAAACCATGGGCGGCCTTGGCCTGCTCCATCACATTGCGGACCTTTTCGTCCAACTGGTCCGGGGCGATCCCCAGCACATCACGCAGGGCCGGGCGCAGGATCTTCAGCGCCGGCGGCAACATGCTCAGGGCCAGCAGGATCAGGATCGCCGGGTCGACATACACCGCCCACTGGCCGTGCCCGTACTGCTTGAGCAGCAAGGCGATGATGAAGCTCACCAGCAGCCCCACCGATAGCATCGCGTCCACCAGCCAGCTGATGTTGTCGAACTGGATCAGCGACGACTTGAGCTTGCGGTTACGCCGGCGCACGTAGAAGAAGTAGGCGAACTCCGCCACGGCGAAAAACGCTGCATAGAAAATCACCAGCCCCAGCTCGACCTCGCGGCCACCGTTGATGATGCCGAACACCCCATTGAGGAAGGCGTAGATGGCGATCAGCATCAGGAAGCTGCCTTCGATCAGCAGCACCATGGGTTCCAGGTGCCAGAAGCCGAACTGGAAACGGTGGTTGCTTTCCTTGGCGATCAGCTTGGCGGTGATCAGCATCAGGACCTTGATGAAGGTGGCGATCAGCGAAAAAAATCCATCGAACAGGATGGATTGGGCGCCAGAAACAAAACCCGTGACGATACCGGCGATCGCCACGGCGAACATCAGTACGGTCGATTGTTTGAGCAGAGCCTGCTCACCTCGGTTACTCACGATTCCTCCTATCGAACTTCAAAAACGCCGCCTCGTGTGAGGCAGCGGCGAAATTTCTGGCGGGAATTCTAACCTGTCAGGGCTGACCACAAGCTGAAACGAATCAGCTTATGTGTATCCGAGTACAACTGTAGCCGCTGCCGAGCGATGGCGAGGCTGCGACCGCCTCCGCAGGAGGCGCAAGATCTTGCGGGCGCTGGAGGGCCCTGCGGCCCTGTCGCAGCCTGCGGCAGCGGCTACAGGGGGCTCATGACTTGGCGTTGCGTTCGATGGCGAAACCGGCCCAGGTCTGGCTCACAGGCATCAGCTCCAGGCTGTTGATGTTGACGTGTGCCGGGGTATTGAGCACCCAGAAAATGGTGTCGGCGATGTCCTCGGGCTGGATTGGCTCGGCCCCGGCGTAGGTGGCGTCGTAGCGTGCCTGGTCACCGGCGAAGCGCACCAGGGAGAACTCGCTTTCGCACAGCCCCGGCTCGATGTTGGTGACGCGCACGCCGGTGCCCTGCAGGTCGCAGCGCAGGTTCAGGGAGAACTGTTTGACGAAGGCCTTGCTCGCGCCATAGACGTGGCTGCCCGGGTACGGGTAGTTGCCGGCGATGGAGCCCAGGTTGACGATGCCTGCGCCGCGGCCATGGGCGATCAACCGTGGCAGCAGCAGGCGGGTGCTGTACATCAGGCCCTTGATGTTGGTGTCGACCATGGTGTCCCAGTCATCCAGGTCGCACTTGGGCGCCGGGTCCACGCCCAGGGCCAGGCCGGCGTTGTTGATCAGCCCGCGCAGCTTGCTGAACGAAGGCGGCAACTGGGCGATGGCCTCTTCCATAGCCTTGCGGTCGCGCACATCGAGCACCAGGCCATGCACCTCGGTCTGTTTGGACAGCTCCGCGCACAGGGCGCTGAGGCGCTCCTCGCGGCGGCCGGTCAGTACCAGGGACCAGCCGGCTGCGGCAAAGCGCCGGGCGCAGGCTTCGCCAAAACCGGAAGTCGCGCCCGTAATGAACAGTGTGGAAGTCATGGTGTTCTCCTTGCTGGGTGGCGAGCCGCCGTTTCGATAAAAAACGCTTCGCAGCATGCCCGGGCCGGCTCCTACCGGCAACCGCGCCGTTGGCCGTAAAGAGCCGCAAGCGGTGAGCGCGCCCGATGCTCGCTGTACAAAAAACACTCACCAGGCGCCAAGCCACGGGTTACATGGCCTGCAGCCATGTGCACGCACCTTATCCACAGGCCGGTCCACAGTCTTTGGGGGCAAGTGCAAAGGGCTGAAAGCCGCTATCCACAGGGCCTGCGCGGGTCCAGCAGAAGTTTTTTGCTTGACCCGGACCGCGGGTCCATGCAGCCGGCCCGGGCAAAGATGACCGCACGGTCAAGGTTGACAAGGCCAGAGGCCAGTAACTACGCCGCTCAGAGCCGTCTTTCCAGAGTTTAATCACAGACTTATCCACAGGCTTATTCCAACCCTTTTCCAGGTACAGCTGCGACAATAAAAAGGTTGACAAGCGCACCTTCAGCTCCCATAAAAAGCACCGATCAAAAAACAACCAATCGCCTGCAAGCCACGTGGTTAAAGGCCTGCAGCCAGCTACACCCACGTTACCCACAGCCCGCTCCACAGCAAACGGGGACAAGTCAAAACAGTGGAAAAACAACTGTTTGCAGCGTCTTTATGCCGCGTTAAAGCAGCTTGCCAGGAATGTTTTCCACAATTACCGGACACAGGCTTGGTGCAGGCGCAAAGCGCCAGTCGGCGCTCGGTGAAATCAGAAAGGCGGTCAGGCGGCCCCCTTCGCTGGCAAGCCAGCGCCTACAGGGGAGGACGGGATGGGGTGGGCATAACAATGCCCCGGCGGCGCGGGCCGGCGGGGCATGCTTTATCCACAGAGCGGACGGTCAGTGGCCGCCCAGGTAAGCGTTGCGCACCTCCTCGTTGACCAGCAGTTCCTTGCCGGTGCCGCTCAGGCGGATCTCGCCGTTGACCATCACGTAGGCGCGGTCCGAGAGCTTCAGCGCGTGGTTGGCGTTCTGCTCCACCAGGAAGATGGTCATGCCGGTGGCCGCCAACTCCCTCAAGGTGGCGAAGATCTGCTTCACCACGATCGGCGCCAGGCCCAGGCTCGGCTCATCCAGCAGCAGCAACTTGGGCCGGCTCATCAATGCCCGGGCAATGGCCAGCATCTGCTGCTCGCCGCCAGACATGGTCATGGCCCGCTGGGTACGCCGTTCCTTGAGGCGGGGAAACAGCTCGAACATGCGCTGCATGTCCTCATTGGCGTACTTGTCGCCAATGGGGATGGTGCCCATCAGCAGGTTTTCCTCCACGGTCATGTCGGGGAACACCCGACGCCCTTCCGGGGACTGGGCGATACCGTTGGAGGCGATGTAGTGGGACGACTTGTGGGTGATGTCCACACCGCGATAGAGAATCTGCCCGGACTCCGCCCGGGGCTGGCCGAAGATCGACATCAGCAGGGTCGACTTGCCGGCGCCGTTGGAGCCGATCAGGCTCACGGTTTCCCCTTCGTTGATGTGCAGCGAGACTTTCTTCAGGGCCTGGATCGGGCCGTAGTACACGTCCAGGTCCTTGAGTTCGAGGATAGGTTGAGTCATGCCAGCTCCTCTTCGTCGGCACCCAGGTAGGCGGCAATCACTTTCGGATCATTGCGGATCGCCTCCGGGCCGCCCTCGGCGATCACGTTGCCGTGGTCGAGCACCACGATGTGGTCGGAAATACTCATCACCATGCCCATGTCGTGTTCGATCAGCACCACGGTCAGGTCGTGCTCGTCGCGCAGCAGCCGGATCATTGCGCTCAGCGCCTCGGTTTCCTGGGGGTTGAGGCCGGCGGCCGGCTCGTCGAGGCAGATGATCTGCGGCCGGGTGCACATGGCCCGGGCGATCTCCAGGCGCCGTTGCTGGCCGTAGGACAACTCGCCGGCCAGGCGGTTGGCGCAGTCCACCAGGTCCACCACCTCCAGCCAGTAGAAGGCATGGTCCAGGGCGGCGCTTTCCGCCTTGCGGTAGCCCTTGGTGTTGAGGATGCCCGCCAGCAGGTTGCGGTTGACCCACATGTGCTGGGCCACCAGCAAGTTTTCCACCACGGACATTTCCTTGAACAGGCGAATGTTCTGGAAGGTCCGCGCCAGGCCGGCGCGGTTCACCAGGTGGGTGCCGCCGAACATCTTGTAGTACAGGCGGCTGGCGAAGCTTTTCGGCGAGACGAAGTCGGTGGCGCGAAAGGGCTCGCCCAGGAGCTTGATGACGTTGGTCTGCCGGCCCCGGGTATTGAGCTCGATGCGCCCGCCGGAGGCCTTGTAGAAGCCGGTCAGGCAGTTGAACACCGTGGTCTTGCCGGCGCCGTTGGGGCCGATCAGGGCGAAGATCGAGTTGCGCTTGACCTTCAGGCTGACGTCGCTGAGGGCCTTGATGCCACCGAAGTGCATCATCAGGTTTTCGACCGAAAGAATGTATTCGCTCATGGCGCGTTCCCCTCAGTCAGAGCACCTTTGCGTGGAGTGACGCCAGTACGGCTGATGCGGATCAGCCCTCGCGGTCGCCAGATCATCATCAACACCATGAGAATGCCGAACAGCAGCACCCGGTACTCGGAGAAGCTGCGCAGCAACTCCGGCGCCACAGTCAGCACGAAGGCCGCGATCACCACGCCCACCGTCGAGCCCATGCCCCCCAGCACCACGATGGCCAGGATCAGCGCCGATTCGAAGAAGGTGAACGACGACGGGTTGACGAAGCCCTGGTAGCTGGCGAAGAACACCCCGGCCAGGCCGGCGGTGGAAGCACCGATGGTGAAGGCCGAGAGTTTGACCAGCACATGGTTCAGGCCCATGGCGCGGCAGGCGATCTCGTCTTCACGCAGGGCTTCCCAGGCCCGCCCCACGGGCATGCGGGTCAGCCGGTGCTTGATGTAGAGCACCAGCAGCACCACCAGGAACAGCACGATGTAGATGAACAGGAACTTCAGGTTGGGGTTGTATTCCAGGCCGAAGAACTCATGAAACGGCACCCCGCCGTCCTTGGCCTTGCGGCCGAACTCCAGGCCCAGGAAAGTCGGCGACGGTACCGGCATGCCGTTGGGGCCACCGGTGAAGGACAGCCAGTTATTGAGCACCAGGCGGATGATCTCGCCAAAGCCCAGGGTCACGATGGCCAGGTAGTCGCCGTGCATCCTCAGCACCGGGAAGCCCAATATGCACCCCGCCAGGGCCGCGGCAATCGCCGCCAGGGGCAGCACGCTCCAGAAGCCCAGGCCCAGGTACTGGTAGCCCAGGGCCAGGCCGTAGGCGCCGATGGCGTAGAACGCCACGTAGCCCAGGTCCAGCAGGCCCGCCAGCCCCACCACGATGTTCAGCCCCAGGCCCAGCAGTACGTATATCAACCCGAGAATGACCACGGTCAGCAGGTACTTGTTGGCGAAGAACGGAAACACGATGGCGATCACGATCAGGGCCGGGATGATCCAGCGCAGCCGCGACTTGTAGTCCGGCGCCAGCACATGCACGCCGGAGCCGGTGCTTTCAAAGCCCTGGAGAATCTTCAGGCCCTTGGGGGTTTGCAGGAACAGGCTCAGGGCCAGCCGGCCGGCCATGACAATGGCTACCAGCCAGGCCACGCGAGTCGGCTGCAGGTTGAAACTGTAGCCATCGAGCACCACACCCACGATGGGGCCAAACACGATCAGCGAGATCAGCCCGGCCAGCACGGCGTCGATGACGCTCTTTTTGATATCAATCGGTTTATTGGCAGCAGACATACTTACACCTTCGCCACGAGTGGGCGACCCAGCAGGCCTTGGGGACGGAAGATCAGGATCAGCACCAGCAGCGAGAAACTGAACACGTCTTTGTAGTCGGAGTTGATCAAGCCGGAGAACAGCGACTCGGAGATGCCGAGGATGATCCCGCCGAGCATCGCCCCAGGCAGCGAGCCGATGCCGCCGAGTACCGCCGCGGTGAACGCCTTGATGCCGATGACGAAGCCGGCATAGAAGTCGAACGTGCCGTAGTTCATGGTGATCAGCACCCCGGCCAGGGCCGCCATGGCCGCGCCGATGACGAACACGTAGGAGATCACCCGGTCGGTGTTGATGCCGAGGATCGACGCCATCTTGCGGTCTTGCTGGGTGGCCCGGCACATACGCCCGAGCTTGGTGTACTTGATGATGTAGGTGAGCAGTGCCATGCCGGCGAACGCCGCCACCAGGATGAAGATCTTGGTGTAGGTGAGCTGCACGAAGCCTGTGCCGATATCGACTTTCCAGGCCCCGGCCAGCAGGGTCGGAACCCCTTGCTGCTTGGCACCCTGGCTGATCTGCGCGTAGTTCTGCAGGATCAGCGAAATGCCGATGGCGCTGATCAGCGGCGCCAGGCGGGTGGAGTTGCGCAGGGGTTTGTAGGCCACGCGCTCGATGACCCAGCCATAGATCCCTGTCACCACGACGGTGAAGATCAGCGTGCCGAGAATGAGTAGCGGGAAGGATTCAATGCCGAAATAGGCCAGCAGAGCCAGACTGATTGCCGCGAGGTAGGCGGAAATCATGTAAACCTCGCCGTGGGCGAAGTTGATCATGCCGATGATGCCATAGACCATTGTGTAGCCGATGGCGATCAGACCGTAGACGGACCCGAGGGTCAGCCCATTGATCAGTTGCTGCAGGAAAATACCATCCATAACGCAATCTCACGGACTTGAGAGACTGCACAGGCCGTCGACGCCGGACAGGGATCACCCGTCTGCGCAACACGTCCGTTGTGCAGCTCTACGAGAAAAGGCAAGTACTGCACGAGCAGGGACCGGTACCAGGGGGTGGTACCGGCCCGTTCGGACTCATGTCACTTCTGTTTTTCCAGCTGGTGGTACTTGCCGTCCTTGTCCCACTGATAGACCACGTAGTCGGAAACCTTGAGGTCACCCTTGGCGTCCCAGGACTTCTCGCCCATCACGGTTTTCACCGGATTGGCCTTGAGCCATTTGGCCGCATCTTCGCCCTTGTTGGACTTGGCGCCGCCGAAGCCGGCCGCCAGGGCCTGGATCGAGGCATAAGCGTACAGGGTATAGCCCTCTGGCTCGGTGCCGGCCTTGCGGAAGGCATCCACCACAGCCTTGCTGTCTGGCAGCAGGCGCGGGTCGGCGCCGAAGGTCATGTACACGCCGTCAACGTATTGCGGGCCACCGGCGGTGGTCACCAATTCGTCGGTAACGATGCCGTCGTCGGACATGAACTTCACGTCCTTCAGGCCCTGCTCGCGCAGTTGGCGTACCAGCGGACCGGCTTCCGGATGCAGGCCGCCGAAGTACACCACGTCGGCGCCGGCGGCGCGGATCTTGGTCACCACGGCGCTGAAGTCTTTCTCGCCACGGGTCAGGCCCTCGTACAGCACCGGGGTCACGCCGCGCTTGGTCAACTGTGCCTTGGTGGCATCCGCCAGGCCCTGGCCGTAGGTGTCCTTGTCGTGCAGCACCACGACTTTCTTGCCCTTGAGCACATCGATGATGTAGTCACCGGCGACGATGCCCTGCTGGTCGTCACGCCCGCACATGCGGAACATCGCGGAGAGGCCACGCTCGGTGACCTGGGGGTTGGTGGAGCCCGGGGTGATGGCAATCACACCGGCGTCGCTGTACACCTCGGAAGCCGGAATGGTCGACGAGGAGCAGAAGTGCCCGACCACGCCGGCCACCTTGTCCTGGTCCACCAGGCGGTTGGCCACTGCCACCGCCTGCTTGGGTTCACAGGCGTCATCGCCCTTGACCAGGACGATCTTCTCGCCATTGACCCCGCCCTTGGCGTTGATCTCGTCAGCCGCTGCCTGTGCACCCTTCATGTACTGCTCGCCAAATGCCGCGTTGGCGCCTGTCATGGGACCCGCTACACCGATCTTCAGGTCGGCTTGAGCAAACGCAGAAACACCCAGCGCAGTTGCCACTGCGAGGGCCAGAAAGCCTTTCTTGTAAAACGTCTGGGACATGAGGTGGTGCTCCAAGGTTTTTTTAGTTGGCACTGCGACTTCACTAAGGTTGCTCAGAGCAAGCGCCGTGCCAGTGGTTTTTTATTCTGAAAAAAGTCGCTGTCTTATTGTTATTTCGACTGTTTCGAGCCCTTTTTTATTGGGCGTGCAACCGTCTAAACCGCGGAAGGTGAAACCCTGCTTTTTAATGGGCGCAACCCATGCGTGCCATCATTGCAACCGCGACACAATTCAACGTGCAACCCTGCTGTAACAGCTCGCGTCACCGAACTGCACACTGCTGGTGCGAGACTGCTACGAGCCGCACCATTACAGGCTAGTCGCTGCATCGAAAAGCGTCGTCGGCCGCCCACTATTTCCTTGTTCAGATCACAATTCGCAGGCACTGGCCCGCGTGGTAGAGGGAGAAGCCGGCTTCGTACAGGCAACTGCGCAAGCCCACGCCGGCCAGGGGCTGCATGGCTGCGAAGGGGATCGGCAGGGCCTGGGGGTCGCCGTTGCACAGGTAGTCGGCGAAGGCCTTGCCCACCACGGTTCCGGTGGTCACGCCCCGGCCGTTGTAACCGGTGACAGCCACCAGGCCCGGGGCCGGCTCGAACAGGCGCATCAGGTGGTCGGGGGTGAAGGCGATGCAGCCGGTCCAGGTGCATTCCCACTCCACCGGCTTGAGGTACGGGAAGTAATGCTGCTGTACGCGGTCGGCCCAGGCCTTGAGGAACCACAAGGGCTTCTGGCTGCCATTGCCCAGGCTGCCCAGCAACAGGCGGCCCTCGGCATCCCGGCGGATGCTGCTGAGCACCTGTCGGGTATCCCAGGAGCCCTGGCCCCCGGGCAGGATCTGCTGCGCCGCTTCTTCGGTCAGGGGCGCGGAAGCCACCTGGTAGTAGTAGCCGGGGAAGAAGTTGCGCCGCAGCTCGGTCCAGTCGCCTTCGGTGTAGGCGTTGGAGGCGATCACCACCTGCTCGGCCAGCACCGAGCCCTGCTCGGTCTGCACCGACCAGCGCTGGCCCTGGCGCTCCAGGCGGGTGACCGGGGAATGGTCGAACAGACGCCCGCCCAATTCCGTCGCCGCCCTGGCCAGGCCGCTGACGTAAGCCATGGGGTTGAGGGTTCCCGCCCGCCGGTCGAGCAGGGCCGCGGCAATCTTGCGAGTGCCGGTGGCCGCCTCGCACGCCGCGCCGGTCAGCAACTCCACGGGGGCCCCGCGACGTTTCCACTGTTCTTCACGGCTGCGCAGATCGGCCTCACCCCGGGCGTTGTGGGCCATGTGCAAAGTGCCTTCGCGGCGCAGCTGGCAATCGATGTGGTACTTGTCCACCAGGCTGAACACCAATGACGGCGCCGCGCCGAGCATGCGGTTGAGCTGGCTGCCCACCTGCTCGCCGAAACCGGCCTCGATCTCGTCCGGCGGGATCCACATGCCGGCGTTCACCAGCCCGACGTTGCGCCCTGAACCGCCGTGCCCCGCGCGATGGGCTTCGACCACACAGACCCGCTTGCCCTGCTCCAGCAAATGCACGGCGGCCGACAGCCCGGTGAAGCCGGCGCCGATGATGCACACATCCGCCGTCAGCTCGCCCTTGAGCGGCGCCCTGTCAGGCCGTTGCGGAGTGAGTGTTTCCCACAGACATTGTTCTTGTAGCGCCATTGCCAGACTCCGAAATCAACGAACCACAGACGCTGAAACGCACTTGCCGCTGTTCGCCAGCAAGCTGGCTCCTACAAACCTCCCCGTAGGAGCGAGCGTGCTCGCGAAAAGACTCAATCGAAGGTGATGCCCTGGGCCAGCGGCAGCTCCCGGGAGTAGTTGACGGTGTTGGTCTGGCGCCGCATGTAGCCGCGCCAGGCATCGGAGCCGGATTCGCGACCGCCGCCGGTTTCCTTCTCGCCGCCGAAGGCGCCGCCGATCTCTGCGCCGCTGGGGCCGATGTTGACGTTGGCGATGCCGCAGTCGCTGCCCACCGCCGACATGAACTGCTCGGCTTCACGCACGTCGGTGGTGAAGATGCAGGACGACAGGCCCTGAGGCACGGCGTTGTTCAGGCGCAGCGCTTCTTCGAAGTCGTTGTAGCCGATCACATAGAGGATCGGCGCGAAGGTTTCGCTGCACACCACCTCGCTCTGCTCGGGCATTTCGACGATGGCCGGCGACACGTAGTAGGCGTTGGGGAACTGGTCCTGCAACTGGCGCTGGCCGCCGAAGACCCGGCCGCCCTCGCTCAGGGCCTGCTCCAGGGCATCCTGCATGGCCTCGAAACTGTGCTTGTCGATCAGCGGGCCGATCAGGTTGCCTTCCAGCGGATGGCCGATGCGCACCTTGGAATAGGCCGTCTTGAGGCGGCTGATGATTTCCTCTTTCACCGACTCGTGGGCAATCAGGCGACGCAGGGTGGTGCAACGCTGGCCGGCGGTACCCACGGCGCTGAACAGGATGGCGCGCACCGCCATGTCCAGGTCGGCGCTGGGGCCGAGAATCATGGCATTGTTGCCCCCCAGTTCGAGAATGCTGCGGGCAAAACGCGCGGCCACCTTGGGCGCCACTTCACGGCCCATGCGGGTGCTGCCAGTGGCGCTGATCAGGGCCACTCGTGGATCGTCCACCAGGGCGGCGCCAGCGTCGCGGCCACCGATGATCACCTGGCTCAGGTACTCGGGAGCGTCCTGGAAATTCTTCAGCACGCGCTCCAGCAGTGCCTGGCAAGCCAGGGCGGTGAGCGGGGTCTTTTCCGAGGGTTTCCAGATCACCGGGTTGCCGCAGACCAGCGCCAGGGTGGTGTTCCAGGCCCAGACCGCTACCGGGAAGTTGAAGGCGCTGATCACCCCGACAACCCCCAGGGGATGCCAGGTTTCACGCATGTGATGGCCCGGGCGCTCGGAGGCGATGGTCAGGCCGTAGAGCTGGCGCGACAGGCCGACGGCGAAGTCGCAGATGTCGATCATTTCCTGCACTTCCCCCAGGCCTTCCTGGGTGATCTTGCCGGCTTCCCAGGACACCAGCTCCCCCAGGTCGGCCTTGTACTCGCGCAGCACCTCGCCGAATTGCCGCACCAGCTCACCGCGACGGGGTGCCGGCACCTTGCGCCACAGGGCGAATGCATGCTCTGCGCGACTGACCTGCTGCTCCACCTCGGCGGCGCCCTGCCAGTTCACCGCGGCGATCCGGCTGCCGTCGATGGGCGAGTGCACAGGCTGGGTGCCCGACTGGTACAGGGCCGGGTTGACACCCAGACGATCAAGCAATGCGGCAACCATGGGGTTACTCCTTACAGATGAAAGCGAAAGAACCAGGCCGCTGCGACGGCCATCAAGGCTAGTAGTTGTAGCTGGCCCGAGACTTGCCAACAAACGACCTTTAAGCGAGATATCATTCCGTTTATTCATGCTGAGCCGCTCGCTGGCACCCATAAGAACAAGGACCACCCATGCTCAACAAACGCTACTTGCCGTCGATCACCGCCCTGCAGTGCTTCGAGGCCGTGACCCGGCACCTGAGCTTCACCCGTGCGGCCGAAGAGCTCAACCTGACCCAGAGCGCGGTGAGCAAGCAAGTGGCGCAACTGGAAGAGCTGCTGCAACACCTGCTGTTTCGTCGGGTACGGCGGCGCCTGCAACTGACTCCGGCCGGCGACCTGTACCTGGTGGAGGTGCGCAAGATCCTCACCCAGGTGGAGATGTCTACCCATTACCTGCGTTCCTACGGCGGCGAGACCGAAGTCCTACGAGTCTCCACGCCTTACACTTTTGGCGCCCGCTGGCTGGTGCCGCGCCTCAAGGGCTGGCGACTGCGCCACCCGCACATCCACCTGGACCTGTGCAATGAGCAAGAGCCTGACGAACTGCTCCAGGGCCATGCCGACCTGGCCTTCTACTTTGGCCAGGGTTCACGCCCCGGCACCGAGAGCCTGAAGCTGTTCAGCGAAGAGCTGGTGGCGGTCTGCGCCCCTGACAGCCTGCCCGCCGAGCCCTTGACCGACCCCAGGCAACTCACTGAACTGGTGCTGTTGCAGAACGCTTCACGGCCCCAGGGCTGGCACGAATGGTTCGACCAACAGGGCTACCAGACCGAGCACAGCTACCACGGCCCACGCTTCGAAACCTTCTATATGTGCATTCGTGCGGCCCAGGTCGGCTGCGGGGTCGCCCTGCTGCCACGTTTTCTGGTGGAAGAAGAACTGGCTGAAGGCAAGCTGGTGATCGCCTGGGAATACGCCATGCCCAGCCAGGACGCCTATTACCTGGCCTACCCCGAACACTCGGCGGAAGTGCCCAAGGTCCGGGACTTCGTGCGCTGGATGCTCGAACACAACGACTCGCCCCTCCCGTAGGAGCCGGTTTGCCGGCGATGGGGCCCTTGAGCCCTGCTCAAGACTGAAGATCCGTTCGCTGGCAAGCCAGCTCCTACGGCCGGAGAATGGCCCGCCACAAAAAACACTGGCAAAGCGCTGCGCGTCTATGCGCCACTAGCGCCTTCATTGAAAGAGCTGAATGCCGCACTTGTCCGTCGCGGCCAGCATGGAGATTCCCGTTATGAGCGAGAGTGTGTTTGCCGATCGCATCGTGCAGAACCTGCTCGACACCGACTTCTACAAACTGACCATGATGCAGGCGGTGCTGCACAACTACCCCAACGTCGAGGTGGAATGGGAGTTTCGTTGCCGTAACAGCGAGGACCTGCGGCCCTATCTGGCAGAGATCCGCTACCAGTTCGAGCGCCTGGCGGAACTGAGCCTGAGCGCCGACCAGCTGGGCTTTCTCGAACGAATCAGCTTCCTCAAGCCGGATTTCCTGCGCTTTCTCGGGCTGTTTCGCTTCAACCTGCGCTACGTGCATACCGGCATCGAGGACGGCGAGCTGTTTATCCGCCTGCGCGGCCCCTGGCTGCACGTGATCCTGTTCGAAGTGCCGATGCTGGCCATCATCAGCGAGGTGCGCAACCGCTACCGCTATCGCGAGATCCAGCTGGTCCAGGCCCGCGAGCAGCTGTACCGCAAGTTCGACTGGCTGACCGCCAACGCCAGCAGCGAAGAACTTTCCGAGCTGCAAGTGGCGGATTTCGGCACCCGCCGACGCTTTTCCTACCGAGTCCAGGAAGAAGTAGTGAACGTGCTCAAGCACGATTTCCCCGGACGTTTTGTCGGCACCAGCAACGTGCACCTGTCCCGGGAACTGAACATGAAACCCCTGGGCACCATGGCCCACGAATGGATCATGGCCCACCAGCAACTGGGGCCGCGGCTGATCGACAGCCAGATCGCCGCCCTCGACTGCTGGGTCCGCGAATACCGTGGCTTGCTGGGCATCGCCCTGACGGATTGCATCACCACCGATGCTTTCCTCGGCGATTTCGACCTGTTCTTCGCCAAGCTGTTCGACGGCCTGCGCCACGACTCCGGCGACCCGATCCTCTGGGCGGAAAAGGCCATCGCCCACTACCACAAGCTGGGCATCGATCCGATGAGCAAGACCCTGGTGTTCTCCGACAGCCTGAGCCTGCCGCGCGCCCTGGAAATATTCCGTGCGCTGCGGGGGCGGATCAATGTCAGCTTCGGCATCGGCACCAACCTGACCTGTGACATTCCCGGTGTCGAGCCGATGAGCATCGTGCTTAAAATGGCTGCCTGCAATGGCCAGCCCGTCGCCAAGATCTCCGATGAAGCGGGCAAGACCCATTGCAAGGATCCGAACTTCGTCGCTTACTTGCGCCACGTTTTCCAAGTACCTGCCCAACCTGGCAAGGAGTGAATCATGCAAGCCGTACAGCGTGAGATTGCGCAGCAGCTCAAGGTCCAAGCACCTTTTCCCGACCACGCCGCCCTTGAGGCAGAAATCGCCCGGCGCATCCGCTTCATCCAGGACTGCCTGGTCAATTCCGGGCTCAAGTCCCTGGTGCTGGGTATCAGCGGCGGTGTCGACTCCCTGACCGCCGGCCTGCTGGCCCAACGGGCGATGCGTGAATTGCGCGAACGCAGCGGGGACGATGGCTACCGCTTCATTGCCGTGCGCCTGCCCTATGAGACCCAGTTCGACGAACACGATGCCCAGGCCTCGGTGGACTTCATCAACCCTGACGAACGCCACACCGTGAACATCGGCCCGGCGGTCAGGGCCCTGGCCAACGAAGTGGCGGCCTTCGAGGGGCAGCACGCCGTGTCCCGGGATTTCGTCCTCGGCAACACCAAGGCGCGGATGCGCATGGTGGCCCAGTACACCATCGCCGGCGCCGCCCATGGCCTGGTGATAGGTACCGACCACGCCGCCGAAGCGGTGATGGGTTTCTTTACCAAGTTCGGTGACGGCGCCTGCGACCTGGCGCCCCTGAGCGGCCTGGTGAAAAACCAAGTGCGCTCCATTGCCCGCCACTTCGGTGCCCCGGAATCCCTGGTGGAAAAAGTCCCTACCGCTGACCTCGAAGACCTGTCGCCGGGCAAGCCGGACGAAGCGTCCCACGGCGTCACCTACGCCGAGATCGACGCCTTCCTGCATGGCCAGCCGGTACGTGAGGAAGCCTTCAAGATCATCTGCGACACCTACCGCAAGACCCATCACAAACGCGTCATGCCCTTCGCCCCATGACCCGCCTCGCTCTGTAGGTGCCGGCTTGCCGGCGAAAAGGCCGCTTGTGCTGCACAAGGCTCGAGGGCCTCTTCGCGGGCAAGCCCGCTCCTACGGATGCACACAAAAAAAGCGCCCCTGGGGGCGCTTTCTTGTTGCAGCCGGGCCTGATGCTTACTTCAGGACCACAGCGCCTTTCATCATCGAGTTGTGGCCTGGGAACGAGCAGAAGAACTGGTAGCTTTCGCCAGCGGTCAGCTTCGATACGTCGAAGGTCACCGAATCTTTCTCGCCGGCACCGATGATCTTGGTGTGGGCGATGACGCGGGTGTCGCCTTCCTTCAGGTAGCTCTTGTCGATGCCGGCGGCCATGCCGTCGGTGGCGATGCCAGCCATGTCTGCGGTCTTGCTCAGTACCCAGTTGTGGCCCATGACGTTCTTCGGCAGGCTGCCGGAGTGGGTCAGGTTCACGGTGAAGGTCTTGCAGCTCTTGTCGATGGTGATTTCCTTAGTGTTGAAGGACATCTGGTCGGTAGAGTCGACATCGACCTTGCATTCGGCGGCCATCAGTTGGCTGCTGGCCAGTGTCAACAGGGATACCGCAACGAGTTTGGCAAACATGGTGAATCTCCAAGGCAGGGTTAACAAAATCCATCTGAATCCATGGGACGGAAGACTGCCTGAATTTCTCGCAAGTTCCTATGATTTGCATCAAAAAATTGTATACAACTCTCTGCTATCGACCTGATCAAGACAATCAACCGGCCAGCGGCATGGCACGCTTCTAGAATCACGCCATCGTCCCTGATCGGAGTCACCCTCATGCCGTTGAACAGCCTGTTTCGCAGCTTGCTCGCCGCCTACGCCTGTGGCGCCAGCGGTACCCATGAAACCCCGCAACGGGAGGTTTAATACTTGGAGCGAGGCCGGCGAGCCTTTACTCTGAGGCCATCAATGACCTCGGAGTAAGGCATGTCGTTAACTTCTGTCTGTGTATTCTGTGGCGCCAGCACCGGCGCCAACCCTCTCTATCGTGAAGCCGCCCAGGCCCTGGGCCGGGCCATCGCCGAGCGTAGGCTGACCCTGGTGTATGGCGGCGGCGCGGTAGGGCTGATGGGCATCGTCGCCGACGCGGCCCTGGCGGCCGGGGGCGAAGTCATCGGGATCATTCCGCAAAGCCTGAAGGACAAGGAAATCGGCCATCGCGGCCTGACCCGCCTGGAAGTGGTGGACGGCATGCACGCCCGCAAGGCGCGCATGGCCGAGCTCAGCGACGCCTTCATCGCCCTGCCCGGCGGCCTGGGAACCCTGGAAGAACTGTTCGAAGTCTGGACCTGGGGCCAGTTGGGCTACCACCACAAGCCGCTCGGCCTGCTGGAAGTGAATGGCTTCTACGAAAAACTCAGCGGTTTTCTCGATCATATCGTCGGCGAAGGCTTCGTCCGTGCCCCGCACCGTGACATGCTGCAAATGAGCGAGTCGCCGGCCGGCCTGCTGGATGCGCTGGACGCCTGGCAACCGACGGTCCCGGACAAATGGGCCGAAGGCAAACCCAGCTAACCACCCGGCCCCGATAACAGGCAGAATACGCGCCGCTCAACCTCACCTTCGACCCCAGAGGATCGCCCATGGCCAAACCCAACTACTCCTTCGCCAAACGTCAACGTGACTTGGCCAAGGAACAGAAGAAAGAGGAAAAGCTGCAACGCAAGAAAGCCGCCGCTGAAGAAACCAGCGCACTGAACCCGGATGCAGAAGGTGAAGTGAGCGTCGACGACGCCGAGCCCGAGGCCCCCCAGGCCTGACCTGCCCCGTAGGAGCTGGCTGGCCAGCGAAAGCGCTCTCCAGCCCTACGCAATATCCGCAGGCCCCATCGCTGGCAAGCCGGCTCCTGCAAGGTCGGAGATGGCAGTGTCATGCCAGGGGCATGACGGTGACCCGAACATCCGGGTCATGGCTGCCCCCTCCCAGAATCACCCCACGCAACGGCGACACATCGGAAAAATCCCGGCCCCAGGCCAGGGTGATGTGCTCCAGCGCCGGCTGCACGTTGTTGGTCGGGTCGAAATCCACCCAGCCCAGCACCGGGCAAAACACTGAAACCCAGGCATGGGAAGCATCGGCGCCGATCAGCCGCGGCTGCCCCGGCGGTGGCTGGGTCAGCAGGTAGCCACTGACATAGCGCGCCGCCAGCCCTCGCGAGCGCAGGCAGGCCAGCATCAGGTGGGCGAAGTCCTGGCACACCCCGCGCCGACGTTCCAGCACCTCCACCAGCGGCGTCGCCACCTGGGTGGCTTCGGCGTCGAAAGTGAACTCACTGAAGATCTTCTCCATCAACGCCTGGGCGCCCTGCAACAGCGGCCGCCCCGGTACGAAGCAACTGGCGCAGAACTCGACAAAACTCTGCTTCAGATGCACATAAGGCGATTCGAAACGGTAGCGACAGGCTTCCAGCAACGCCTCGGACAAGGGCTGGCCACTGTAGGTCAGGGCGCCGCGGGCGGCATCCCAGGGCAGTGACGCGGCAAAATCCAGCGCCGGCCGCTCCAGCACCTCGACACTGAGCTGGGCATTGACCAGCAATTCGTCATGGGGCCGCTCGAAGGCCAGGCGGGTCAGCGGGTTGCCGAATACATCCTGCTCGTCACGACGGCTGGTAGGGTCGGGGCTGATCAGCAATTGCCGCTCGCTGCACAGTTGCCAGGCACAGGCCCGGGGCCACAGGTGCGCCAGTTGCTGGGCCAGGGACACCGGGCTGTCGTAGCGGTAGTGGGTGTCGTGGAACACCTGGTAGCGCGCGCTCATCAGACCGACACCGTTTGCTGGCTGACATCATCCACATGGGCGAAATGCCGCAGCGCCAGGCGGTCCGAAACCTGCCCGCTGACCTCGGCGATCTCCTGCAGCAGGTCCGCCAGGCCCTCCACTGCGGCGCGCACACTGGTCTCGCCGAACAGCGAGTTCTCCAGGCAGCCCAGGTCGAAATGCGCCAGGCGCTCCACCAGCCGCGGCAGCGCCAGCTCGCGGGGCACGCCGAAATCATCGTTGAGGCGCTTGAGGGTGCGGGTCACCAGCTTGAGCTGGAACAACACGGCGTGGGGGTTCTGTTCATCCAGCAGCAACAGGTCGAGGACCGGAATCAACTGCGCCACCGCCAGGTAGCGCGACCGGTAGGTGATGCTGCTGTTACCCAGCTCCAGCAGCCAGTCCAGGCCGGCCTGGTCGAAGGCCGCGGTGCCCCGCAGGAAGGCCGCGAGGCTGCTGCTGAGGAACTGCAGGCGCTCGATGCGCCGGCCAATCATCAGGAAGCGCCAGCCTTCGTCGCGGGTCATGTCGTCCAGGGCGAACCCGGAGAGCGCCGCCAGGGACATCACCAGGCGGTTGAGAAAATCCAGCAGTTCGGCGAAATCCGGCTCCGGAGTGTCCAGCTCCTGGGCCTCGCGCTGCAGCTCCACCAGGGCCTGCCAGTTTTCCCGGGACAGCTTGCCGCGTACCTGGGAAGCCGCCCACTGCAAGCGTTGCAGGTTGGAGCGCAGGCTGAAGGACCAGTCCTCACCCAACAGGGCCGCCAGCAGGCGCTCGGGCAGCTCGCCCTCATCCGGCAGCAGCATCAGGCTTTCTCCCAGGTCCACCGCGGCCAGCAAGGCTTGCGGGTCATCGCCGTCGACATAGCGCGCCAGCATGATCCGCAGCAGCCGCGCACTGTCGTCACAGCGCTCGCAATAACGGCCGAACCAGAACAGGTTTTCCACCACCCGCGACGGCAGGTAGGGATCGCGGCGCACCAGGTCATACACGCCGATGGTGCGCTGGGCCTTCCACTGCTCGCCGCTGGGCGCCCGCTCCCCCAGCACCCAGGTGTCCTTGCTGGCGCCACCGCGCTGCATCGACACCACTTCGGCACCGGCCTGGGCAGCGACCCGGGTCAGGCCTCCGGGCAGCACCCGGTAGCCGTCCTCGCTGGCCACCGCGTACACCCGCATGCCGATGGCACGGGGCTGCAGCTGCCCGTTCTCGGCCTGCCAGACCGGCGCCTGGGACAGTTGCGGCAATTCCTGGGCGACATAGGCATAGGGCCGCGCCCGCATGCGCTCAGCCAATTGCCGGCGTTGCTCGGGGTCCAGGTCGCGGCCCAGCACCGGGGTGAAGCTCTGGGAAGCGAAGGCCGGCTTGACCAGCAGATCCGGGAGTTTTTCCAGGGCCTGCTGCAACACCGGGGCCTCGCCGCACCACCAGGTAGCGATGGACGGCAGAAGCAGTTCCTCGCCCAGCAGAAACTGGCTGATCTTCGGCAGGAAGCCCAGCAGGCCGGGGGACTCCAGCACCCCGCTGCCCAGGGCGTTGGCCACCAGCACCCGGCCCTGGCGCACCGCGTCCAGCAGCCCGGGAACCCCCAGAGCCGAGTCGGTGCGCAACTCCAGCGGATCGCAGAAATCGTCGTCCAGGCGACGCATGATGGCGTGCACCCGGCGCAGGCCGCTGAGAGTCTTGAGGTACACCGTGGCATCACGCACGGTCAGGTCGCCGCCCTCCACCAGCGGGTAGCCAAGCTGTCGCGCCAGGTACAGGTGCTCGAAATAGCTCTCGTTGAACCGCCCTGGCGTCAGCAGCACCACCAGCGGCGCTTCGCTGTCCCGGGGTGCCTGGCGGGCCAGGGTTTCCTGCAGGGTGCGGAAGAACCCGGCCAGGTGCTGCACTTGCAGGTCGCGGTACAGGTCGGGGAACGCCCGGGACACGCTCATGCGGTTCTCCAGGGCATAGCCGGCCCCGGAGGGCGCCTGGGTACGGTCGGCGGTGACCCACCAGCGCCCGTCCGGGCTGCGTGCCAGGTCCACGGCATACAGGTGCAGGAAGGTCTGTTCCGGCGGGCAGATGCCCTGGCACGGCCAGAGGAAATTGTTGTGGCCGAACACCAGTTCCGCCGGCAGCAGCCCTTCGCGGATCAACCGCTGCGGGCCATACAGGTCCGCCAGCACGGCATTGAGCAGGCGAGCGCGCTGGGCGATTCCGGTGGACAGCAACTGCCATTCATCCGCCGCGATCACATGGGGCAACAGGTCCAGTTCCCAGGGCCGGTCGGCGCCCTTGGGGTCGGCATAGACGTTGTAGGTGACGCCGTTCTCGTGGATCTGCCGGGTCAGCAGCGCCTGGCGCTGGGCCAGTTGACCGGGGCTGCTGCGCTGCAACTGTTCCAGCAGCCGCTGCCAGTGCGCCCGGACCTGGCCCTGGTCATCCAGCAACTCGTGGTAGGTACCCGCCGTCAGCGGGTAACGGTCTAGCAAGTCAGGCATGGAACACTCGGCAGACGGCAGGGAAAGTCAGATTAACGCACCGCCATGACGCCCGGATATGGCTATCTCACAGGCGTCGCAGGTGGATTAGAAGCGTCGCAAATCCAGGGTCAGCGGCAACTCGGCATTGATCACCACTGGCGGCACCTCCAGGCTTCCCGGGCTATGGCCAAGGCGGAAGAAGCGCGCCATGCGCCGGCTTTCCGCCTCGTTGGCATTCACCGGCAGGCTGTCGTAATTACGCCCGCCGGGGTGGGCCACATGGTATTGGCAGCCGCCCAGGGAGCGCTGCATCCAGGTATCGAGCAGGTCGAACACCAGCGGTGCATGCACCGGGATAGTGGGTTGCAGGCAATTGGCCGGCTGCCAGGCGCGGTAACGTACCCCGGCGACAAACTCGCCGACCCGCCCAGTGGGATGCAGGGGCAGCGCCACGCCATTGCAGGTCAGCACGTGGCGCTCGGGTACCAGGCCGCCGACCTTGACCTGCAGGCGCTCCAGGGAAGAGTCGACATAACGCACCGTGCCGCCCGCCGCGCCCTCCTCCCCCAGCACATGCCAGGGCTCCAGGGCCTGGCGCAGTTCCAGCTCGATGCCACTGACGGCGTAATCGCCGACCTTGGGAAAGCGGAACTCCAGGTGCGCGGCAAACCATTCGGCCCGCAGCGGGTAGCCGGCGGCATTCAGCTCTACCAACACATCAGCGAAATCCTGTTCGATAAAGTGCGGCAACAGAAAACGATCGTGCAGTTCGGTGCCCCAGCGCGCCAATCGGGCCGGTGCGTAAGGCTCGCGCCAGAAGCGCGCCACCAGCGCCCGCAGCAGCAACTGCTGGGCCAGGCTCATGCGCGCATGGGGCGGCATTTCAAAGGCCCGCAGCTCCAGCAGGCCAAGGCGCCCAGTGGCGCCATCCGGCGAATACAGCTTATCGATGCAGAACTCGGCGCGATGGGTGTTGCCGGTGACATCGATCAACAGGTTGCGCAGCAGGCGGTCCACCAACCAGGGCGCGCACTCCTGGCCGGGAGCCGGCATCTGCGCGAAGGCAATCTCCAGCTCGTACAGCGCGTCATTGCGTGCCTCGTCGACCCTCGGTGCCTGGGACGTGGGGCCGATGAACAACCCGGAAAACAGGTAGGACAGCGACGGGTGGTTGTGCCAGTAACTGATCAGGCTGCGCAGCAGGTCGGGGCGCCGCAGGAACGGCGAGTCGGCCGGGGTGGCTCCGCCAAGGACAAAATGGTTGCCGCCACCGGTGCCGGTGTGGCGCCCATCGATCATGAACTTCTCGCTGGTCAGGCGCGTCTGCCGGGCCTGCTCATAGAGAAACTCGGTGCGCTCCACCAACTCGTCCCAACTGACCGAGGGCTGCACGTTGACTTCAATCACCCCCGGATCCGGGGTCACCCGGAAGTTGCACAAGCGAGGGTCCGCCGGCGGCTCGTAGCCCTCCAGCAAGACCGGGCAGCGCAGCTCCTCGGCCGTGGCCTCGATCACGCTGACCAGTTGCAGGTAATCCTCCAGACGCTCCAGGGGCGGCATGAACAGGTACAACCGCCCCTCGCGCGCCTCGGCGCAGAGCGCGGTACGGGTCAGCCAGTCGGCGGACTCGTCCACCTGGGGCACCCGCTCGTCCGCCACTGCCGGCTCATCAATCGCTGCCAGCTGAGCCGCGCCCGCCAGTTCGGGAAAATCCTGGTTCGGATCGGTGGCGTGAATGAACGGATACTCCGCCGCCGTCACCCAGGGCTGGGACGCCAGGGGCAAGCGATAGCCCAGGGGCGAATCACCCGGTACCAGCCGGCAATGGTTATCGCGCAGGTACCAGCGCCCGCTCTGCCACTGGTCGCCCTTGGCGGTACGGGCCAAGGGCAGGACCTGGCCGATGACCTTGTCCAGCCCCTGGCTGAAAACCTTGCGCAGGCGCTGCCGCTCCAGGGCATCCTCCAGCCGCGAATCCTCGGCGCTGACATTCAGCGGCAGGCTGCCTTCGCGCCACAGGTAGTAGAAATTGTCCTCGTAGGCGGGAAACACAAAACGCGCAGGCAGCTTCAGACGCTCGGCGACACTGGCCAGAAAACGTCCGGCCAACAGCGCATCGGCGGCGTAATCTTCATGCTCGTCGGCAATCAGCGCGTTGTTGCGCCATACCGGTACACCGTCGCGACGCCAGTGGCAATTCAGCGACCAGCGCGGCAGTTGCTCTCCCGGGTACCACTTGCCCTGGCCGAAGTGCACCAGGCCCTGGGGTGCATAGTGCTGGCGCAGGCGCTGGAACAGCTCGCCGGCCAGGCGGCGCTTGTTCGCCCCCAGGGCTGCCGTGTTCCACTCCGGGCCATCGGGATCGTCGATGGCGACGAAAGTCGGTTCGCCACCCATGGTCAGGCGCACATCCGCCTCCAGCAGGTCGACATCGATCTGCCGGCCCAGGGCCTGGATCGCCAGCCATTGCTCATCGGTGTAGGGCTTGGTCACCCGGGGCGCTTCCCAGATGCGCTCCACACTCATCTCATGGCTGAATTCGCATTCGCAGGGCTCCACCAGCCCGGTGATGGGCGCTGCTGAAGAGGGGTCGGGGCTGCAGGCCAGGGGAATATGCCCTTCCCCGGCGAACAGCCCGGACGTGGCATCCAGGCCGATCCAGCCGGCGCCCGGCAGGTACACCTCGCACCAGGCATGCAGGTCGGTGAAGTCCACCTCGGTGCCGGAGGGGCCATCCAGGGATTTGACGTCCGCCGTCAGCTGGATCAGGTAGCCGGAGACAAAGCGCGCCGCCAACCCCAGGTTGCGCAGCAATTGCACCAGCAGCCAGGCCGAGTCCCGGCAGGAGCCGGAGGCGTTGAGCAGGGTCTGCTCCGGAGTCTGCACCCCGGGCTCCATGCGGATCAGGTAGGCGATGTCGGCACTCAACCGCTGGTTCAGGCCCACCAGGAAATCCACCGCCGGCAGCGGTGAGCGCGAAATGGCGTCCAGGTAAGCCTGGAACCTCGGCGTCAGGGGCAGGGTTTCCAGGTAGGGCGCCAGCTCGCGCTGTTCATCGGCGACATAAGCGAAGGGAATCTGCTCGGCGTAGGGCTCGAGGAAGAAATCGAACGGGTTGAACACCGCCATTTCCGCCAGCAGGTCGACTTCGATCCGCAGCTCGCTGGTTTTTTCCGGGAACACCAGGCGCGCCAGGTAATTGCCCTGCGGGTCCTGCTGCCAATTGATGAAATGCTGCTCGGGCTGGACCTTCAGCGCATAGGAGAGAATTCGCGTGCGGCTGTGGGCCGCCGGGCGCAGGCGAACGATCTGCGGGCCCAGTTCGACGGCGCGGTCGTAGCGATAGTGCGTGACATGGTGCAATGCGACATGAATCGACACGGCGTGCCTCCTGCGAGCCTGAACGGTGGGAGAACCTGCGCAAGACTTATGCCAGCGCGCAAGTCCATGGGGTTGTTCAGCGACCCTGGGCAGTACAGCACCAAAACCGCGCAATCGATGCATCCCGGTGCAGGCAATTGCACATAAATGCGCCAGAAGGCAGGCGACGAATCAGCCGCGCTTGCGCTGCTGCTTGAAGCGCTGGCGCTGCTGGCGGATCTGCAGCAGCCGTTCGCGCATTTCCCGGTGCCGCTTGCTGTTGAGCAGCAACAGCCCGAGCAGCGGCAGCAACACGCCGAACAGGTACACCCCCTGGTGCGGGTGATACTGAAACATCGGCACCACCCCAAGCAGGCAGGCGACAAAGTAGCCGGCCACCAACCATACCGCGCGGGAAATGCCACGCACTATCAGCAGGTTGCCCAGCACCAGCAGCGGGATCAGTACCAACAGGCCAAACAGCAGGTATTCGTCGCGCTGGGGCGGTGCCATGGCGCGCCAATAAGTGGTGCCGGCCAGGGACAGCAGGAGCGAGGCACTGAAGCAGCCCAGCAGCACGGTGAGCATGAAGGTCGGGAAATAACGTACCAGGAAGTCTCTCATGCGGCCGCCATCTATCACTCGTCGAACTCCTCGTAGAGCCCCACCGCAAGGGTTTTCACCTGGCCAAGATTGCCGGAGCTGATACTCCCGCTGGTACTCAGGGCAGCGCCCAGAGCATCCTGCATCTGGGTCAGGGTGGCGTGGCGGATCTGCGTCGACGAATAGCGCCTGGGCAACGCACCGGCACGCTGTTGCAGCTTCAGCAGCTTGGAGGTCAGGCTCGGGTCCCGCAGGGTCAACAGTTCCTTGGTCAGCTTGGCCCGTTCCTGGCGGTTGAGGCCCTTGAGCAACTGCATCCAGCTTTTGCCGGTGTTCGCCGCCTTGCTGGCCTTGAGCAGCCTGAGCGTGGTCAGCGCCGAACCGCCGACACCCACCAGGGAAATGCCATCGAGAATCGGCGTGACTATGTTGTACCACTCGGCATCGTCCATGCGGTCGTTGGCCGCCGGGTCCTGGATCTCGTTGATCACCCGCGCGCCGCCAATCACGCACTGAGCGGTGCCGGCCATCGCCGCCGAGGCCCCAAGCGCTACCACCCAGACACTGGCACCGGCGGTGAAGGGCACGGCGATGCTGCCGCTGAACACCACCAGCCAGCCGATCACTGCGGCCGTGCAGGCCAGGGTGGTGTTGAAGGATTCAGTGGCCAGCCGCGATTCGCGCGGGTTGTTCTTCACCTGGTCGACGAACTGCTGGGGCGCTATGTAGCGCTTGGCTTCGCGCAAGATCACCCGCTTGGGCACAATGCTGCAGATCGGCCTGAATTCGCGCAGGGTCACGACATTGAAGTCGGCATCGATGTACACCACCCCGGCACCGGCAATCGAGGGATCGGTGTCGATGGCGGCAAACAGACGCGGCAGGTTGATCTGGCTTTCGATCCGTTGGCGGGCAAGAACCTGGGTCAGGCTGAGGTCCCTGATCACTCCGTCTAGTGGGCTGGTCACGCGGTTCATCCTTGGTCTGACGATGTGAATCTGCCTGGTAGCCATGAGCCAGCCAGGCATCGCGGCAATGCAAGCCCGGCAACCTTAACAAAGCCCTGACCGTTTGTTGCTCGCCCGCCGGTAAAAAAATCGATCTCCATAAAAGCAAAACGCCAGCTCGGTGGCTGGCGTTTTGTGGGGTTTAGCGCGGTACTACCGGCTTGCGGGTCGGCTTCTTGCCTTTGCCCTTGGCCGCATCGGCGCGCTCCTTGGCCGCCTGCTTGTTGCGGGCAAACGCCGCAGCCTTGGCCTGTTCGCGCTTGTCCCAGGCATTGCCGCCGTCGCTGCCGCGAGGAGGTAGCCCGGTGTGCTGGGTAAGGATCTTGGTTTCCTTGGCCACCTTGTGGCTGCCGGCCGGTGTCGAATTCTTGCGACGGGCACTCTGGTAGCTGTCGGTAGCCGGCTGGTGGGTCGGAATCAGCTGGTTCTTGCCCGGACCGATCAGGTCGCCACGGCCCATGCGCAGCAGAGCCTCGCGCAGCATCGGCCAGCCCTTCGGATCGTGGTAGCGCAGGAACGCCTTGTGCAGGCGGCGCTGCTCCTCGCTCTTGACGATGGTCACGCCGTCGCTCTTGTAGGTGACCTTGCGCAGCGGGTTCTTGCCCGAGTGGTACATGGCCGTGGCGGTGGCCATCGGCGACGGGTAGAACGCCTGTACCTGGTCTGCGCGAAAGCCGTTGCCCTTGAGCCACAGGGCCAGGTTCATCATGTCTTCATCGGTGGTGCCCGGGTGGGCGGCGATGAAGTACGGAATCAGGTACTGCTCCTTGCCCGCTTCCTTGGAGTATTTCTCGAACATCCGCTTGAAGCGGTCGTAGGTGCCAATGCCCGGCTTCATCATCTGATTGAGCGGACCTTCCTCGGTGTGTTCCGGGGCGATCTTCAGGTAGCCGCCTACGTGGTGGGTCACCAGCTCCTTGACGTATTCCGGCGACTCGACCGCGAGGTCGTAGCGCAGGCCGGAAGCGATGAGGATCTTCTTCACCCCGGGCAAGGCACGGGCGCTGCGATACAGCTGGATCAGCGACGAATGGTCGGTGTTCAGGTTCGGACAGATGCCGGGGAACACGCAGGACGGCTTGCGGCACGCGGATTCGATTTCCGGGCTCTTGCAGGCGATGCGGTACATGTTCGCGGTCGGGCCGCCGAGGTCGGAAATGACCCCGGTAAAACCTGGAACCTTGTCGCGAATTTCTTCGATCTCGCGAATGATCGACTCTTCGGAACGGTTCTGGATGATCCGCCCTTCGTGCTCGGTGATGGAGCAGAAAGTACAACCGCCGAAGCAGCCGCGCATGATGTTCACCGAGAAGCGGATCATGTCGTAGGCCGGGATCTTTTCCTTGCCATAGGCCGGGTGCGGAATGCGCTGATAAGGCATGCCGAACACGTAGTCCATTTCCTCGGTGGTCATGGGAATGGGCGGCGGGTTGAACCACACGTCCACGTCGCCATGTTTCTGCACCAGGGCGCGGGCGTTACCCGGGTTGGTTTCCAGGTGCAGCACACGGTTGGCGTGGGCGTACAGGACCGGGTCGTTGCGCACCTTCTCCATGGACGGCAGGCGGATCACGGTCTTGTCCCGGGTCATGCGCGGGCTGGCAAGGATCTGCACCACCTTGGCTTCCTGGGGATCGTCCACCGGGCCCTTTTCCTGCTCGATGGCGCAGGCCTGGGTGTCCTGGGTATTGACGTAGGGGTTGATGATCTTGTCGATCTTGCCCGGGCGGTCGATACGGGTGGAGTCCACTTCGTACCAGTCCTTGGGCGTGTCGCGGCGGATGAAGGCGGTGCCGCGCACGTCGGTGATGTCTTCGATCTTGTGGCCGTAGGACAGGCGCTGGGCCACTTCGACAATGGCTCGCTCGGCGTTGCCGTACAGCAGGATATCGGCGCTGGCGTCGATCAGGATCGAGTTGCGCACCCGGTCCTGCCAGTAGTCGTAGTGGGCGATGCGGCGCAGGGACGCCTCAATGCCGCCGAGAACGATGGGCACGTGCTTGTAGGCTTCCTTGCAGCGCTGGCTGTAGACCAGGCTCGCACGATCCGGGCGTTTGCCCGCCAGGCCACCGGGGTGTAGGCGTCGTCGGAGCGGATTTTCTTGTCGGCGGTGTAGCGGTTGATCATCGAGTCCATGTTGCCGGCGGCGACACCGAAGAACAGGTTCGGCTCGCCGAGCTTCATGAAGTCGTCTTTGGACTGCCAGTTGGGCTGGGCGATGATCCCGACGCGAAAGCCCTGGGACTCCAGCAGCCGGCCGATGATCGCCATGCCGAACGACGGGTGATCGACGTAGGCATCACCGGTGACGATGATGATGTCGCAGGAATCCCAGCCGAGCTGATCCATCTCCTCCCTGCTCATGGGCAGGAATGGTGCTGGCCCGAAACATTCGGCCCAGTACTTGGGATAGTCAAATAACGGCTTGGCTGCTTGCATGTCGATGACCGGTGTTGGCTTGGATAGGGACGCGTTGATTCACAGGGAAATTCGCGGGCGCGGAATATAGCACAAAAAATAACCAATTCCGACCGTTATGGTCGGAATTCGGTGCAGCCGATTCGCCGGCGAGCCGGCTCCTACAGGCGCCGGCAGGCGGATGGCCGGCGAACGGGCGGGTTATTCGTCGTCGTCGAAGTTGTAGCTGCCCGGGGCGAGGTTCTCGAAGCGGGTGTACTTGCCGATGAACGCCAGGCGGATAAAGCCGATGGGGCCGTTCCGCTGCTTGCCGATGATGATCTCGGCAATGCCCTTGTGCTCGGTTTCCGGGTGATACACCTCGTCCCGGTAGACGAACATGATCACGTCGGCGTCCTGCTCGATCGCTCCGGATTCCCGCAAGTCGGAGTTCACCGGGCGCTTGTTGGGACGTTGTTCCAGGGAGCGGTTGAGCTGGGACAGGGCCACTACCGGGCAGTTGAACTCCTTGGCCAGGGCCTTCAGGGACCGGGAAATCTCGGAAATCTCGTTGGTCCGGTTGTCGCCGCTGGAGCCTGGAATCTGCATGAGCTGCAGGTAGTCGATCATGATCATGGCGATATCGCCGTGCTCACGCACCAGGCGCCGGGTCCGCGCACGCATCTCCGAAGGGCTGATGCCCGCGGTGTCGTCGATGAACAGCTTGCGGTCGTTGAGCAGGTTGACCGCCGAGGTCAGGCGTGGCCAGTCGTCGTCTTCCAGCTGGCCGGAACGGACCTTGGTCTGGTCGATGCGGCCCAGGGAGGAGAGCATACGCATGATCAGCGATTCACCTGGCATCTCCAGGGAGTACACCAGCACCGCCTTGTCGCTGCGCAGTACCGCGTTCTCCACCAGGTTCATGGCGAAGGTGGTCTTACCCATGGACGGACGGCCGGCGACGATGATCAAGTCGGCCGGCTGCAGGCCGCTGGTCTTCTCGTCGAGATCGGTATAGCCGGTGGACAGGCCGGTGATGGCGTTGTCCGTGTTGAACAGGGTATCGATGCGGTCGATGGCCTTGGTCAGCAGTTCGTTGACCCCCACCGGGCCGCCGGTCTTGGGCCGCGCTTCGGCGATCTGGAAGATCTGCCGCTCGGCCTCGTCGAGAATCTCTTCGGCGGTGCGCCCTTCCGGGTTGAAGGCACTGTCGGCGATCTCGGTGCTGATGCCGATCAGCTGGCGCAGGGTTGCCCGCTGGCGAACGATCTGCGCATAGGCCTTGATGTTGGCCACCGACGGAGTGTTCTTCGCCAGCTCACCCAGGTAGCCCAGGCCGCCGACCTGCGAAGTCTGGCCTTCCTTGTCCAGTTGCTCGGACAGGGTGACCACGTCGATGGGCATGTTCTGGTCGGCCAGCTTGGCGATGGCGCGGAAGATCAAACGGTGGTCATGCCGGTAGAAATCGCCGTCGGACACTTGATCCAACACGCGTTCCCAGGCGTTGTTGTCCAGCATCAGACCACCGAGCACGGCCTGTTCGGCCTCGATGGAGTGCGGCGGCACCTTCAGGGCAGCGGTTTGCAGATCGTATTGCTCGGGAGCGGAGATATCGTTCATGGCCACTTGGAATTCGGGGGATGAAAATCAGGATCAGCAGAAAGACAAAGGGCACGACCTGTAAACAGGATCGTGCCCGATGTTAACCGTCAGCCACACAAGGTGCCAGACGATTTGGTACTGCTTAAGCAGCCACCACGACAACGCGTACGGTTGCTTCAACTTCAGCGTGCAGGTGCACGGCTACGTCGAATTCACCTACGTTGCGGATGGTGCCGTTCGGCAGACGAACTTCGCTTTTTGCCACTTCAACGCCCGAGGCGGTCAGTGCATCAGCGATGTCGTGGGTGCCGATCGAACCGAACAGCTTGCCTTCGTCACCGGCGGTGGCAGTGATGGTCACTTCCAGCTCAGCCAGTTGCGCAGCGCGAGTTTCGGCAGAAGCCTTCTTCTCTGCAGCCAGTTTTTCCAGCTCGGCACGACGCGCTTCGAACGCAGCCAGGTTGGCAGCGGTAGCAGCGGTGGCTTTGCCGAAAGGCAGCAGGTAGTTACGGCCGTAACCAGCCTTAACGTTTACCTTATCGCCCAGGTTGCCCAGGTTGGCGATTTTTTCCAGCAGGATCAGTTCCATTTGGTAATAACCTCTTAACTTTTAACCTTCACCGTTCGCAGAGCCGTTATCAGCGTCTTTCGGCGCCAAACGACCGCGAAAATCAACCAGACTGTCGACAATGGCCAGGACCACGAGCAACGGATAGATCAGCTGCATGAACGGCAACAGCGTGACGTACAACCCCACCAGCCAGAACCTGGCCAGTCGCCCTTGTGCCACCAGCCCGTGAATCAGGGCCAGCCCGGCAAAAGCCAGCGGGACACTGCACATCGGCGTCAGCATGGCCAGTTGAGGTCCGAAGTTCGGCCCCACCAGCATGCACGCCAGCAGCAACATCGCTGGCCCAAGAGGGATTCTGATGGCGCGAAACTCGCGACCAAAACCACCCGGGTTATACAACACAGCCTGCCAGTAACGCCCAAGAATCAGGCTCAGCACGCTGATGGCTTGCAACAGGGCCGCTATCAGGCCGGTCAGGATCGGTGCAATCAGCGTGGCAAGACGAGCTCGCTCTTCAACCGATAGCTGCTGGTAGACCTCACCCAAGGCCATCGGCAGGATTTTTATCAATTCCTGTGACAGCGCTTCGATCTGAGGGCGGAAAGCCGCACCCAGGACTCCAGCAAACACCAACCCCATCGCTATGCTGACCAGCAGCACGCGGCTCCAGGACTCGCTTGCGCGCAAAACCAACGCAAGACTCGAAGAACCCAGCAGCACCAGAAGTGCCCGCGGGTCATCGAACGTCAGCCACCAGAGCAAAGCTGGCAGCACTCCCAGAGCGAGGACGCCAAGGGCATCCTTCAATCCGCGCCGCAGAAGCACCAGGCTCCCGGCGGCAGCACCCAACCAATACAACAACGGCAATGCCGAACAGCCAGCCACTACCAGAGTGGCCTGCATACGACCGCGCATGATGAACTCAGCTAAGGCGCGCATGCATTCAATCCCTTACTACTTGTCGACTGCCCGATCTCAGCGGCCGTGGCTGTCGGTGTAGGCCAGCAGGGCCAGGAAGCGGGCGCGCTTGATAGCGGTGGCCAGCTGACGCTGATAACGAGCTTTGGTACCGGTGATGCGGCTTGGAACGATTTTGCCGGTCTCGGATACGTAGGCTTTCAGAGTGTTGAGATCTTTGTAATCGATCTCTTTCACGTCTTCAGCGGTGAAGCGGCAGAATTTACGACGACGGAAGAAACGTGCCATGTAATTGGCTCCTCAAAAGGTCCGTGGATTACTCGTCAGCGTTATCGCTGGCGTCGCTGTTGTCGCTGTCATCGCCATCGGCGCTGTCAGCATGCTCAGGACGGTCACGACGCTCACGGCGCTCACTGCGGTTTTCTTCAGCCTTGAGCATCTCGGATTGGCCAGTGATGGCTTCTTCGCGACGGATGACCAGGTTACGGATCACAGCATCGTTGTAACGGAAGTTGTCTTCCAGCTCAGCCAGGGCTTTACCGGTGCACTCAACGTTCAGCATCACGTAGTGAGCCTTGTGAACATTGTTGATTGCGTAGGCCAGTTGACGACGGCCCCAGTCTTCCAGACGGTGGATTTTGCCGCCGTCTTCTTCGATCAGCTTGGTGTAACGCTCAACCATGCCGCCGACTTGCTCGCTTTGATCCGGGTGGACCAAAAAGATGATTTCGTAATGACGCATGAATGCTCCTTACGGGTTGTAGCCTGCCGCCTATAAGCGGTCAGACAAGGAGTGAATGACACTGGTGTGTCTTGCCTGGTAGTAGGCACATATGCGCCTGCCGTCACGGCAAGGGGCGCAATTGTAGAGAAGGGGGAACAGCGGCGCAAGGCAATTGGTGATTATTTGAACAACCACCTGCGGGAGCCGGCGTGCCGACGATGGACGGCAGCACGCGCCTCGCCGGCAAGCCGGCTCCTGCAACTGCGGGTCAGGCTTTCTTGGCGCCGGCCTTGGCCTTGGCACCGCGCTGGCGCATGGCTTCGAACAGGCACACGCCAGTGGCCACGGAGACGTTGAGGCTGCTGACGCTGCCGGCCATCGGCAGGCGTACCAGGTAGTCGCAGTGCTCGCGGGTCAGGCGACGCATGCCCTTGCCTTCGGCCCCCATGATGATGATGGTCGGGCCGGTCAGGTCCTGGTCGTACAGTTCCTGTTCGGCCTCGCCGGCGGTGCCGACGATCCACAGCCCACGCTGCTGGAGCTTCTCCAGGGTGCGGGCCAGGTTGGTCACGGCTACCAGCGGAATCACTTCGGCGGCGCCGCACGCCACTTTGCGCACGGTCGGAGTCAGGGTCGCCGACTTGTCCTTGGGCACCAGCACTGCCAGGGCACCGGCCGCATCGGCAGTACGCAGGCAGGCCCCGAGGTTGTGCGGGTCGGTCACACCGTCCAGCACCAGCAGCAACGGCGCGCCTTCGGTACGGTCCAGCAGCTCGTCGAGCATGGCCTCGCCCCACACCTGGCTCGGGCTGACTTCCGCCACTACGCCCTGGTGCACGCCTTCAACCCATGCGTCCATCTCACGACGCTCGGCCTGGCCAACCGAAACACGGTTCTGCGCAGCCAGGTCCACCAGCACCTGAACCCGTGGATCACTGCGCCCTTCAGCCAACCAGATCTGCTTGACCCGCTTGGGATGGTGACGCAGCAACGCTTCTACGGCATGCACGCCGTAGATCTTTTCCAACTGACTCATGACTTGGCCTTAGGTTTGCGCGCCCCGCCGCTTTTAGCGCCGGAAGCGGAGCCCGCCTTGGGCGGACCTTTACGATGTTTGCTCGGCTTGGCGGGCTTTTCGCCAGCGCGCGAGGGCGCCGGCTTACCGGACTTTCCCGCAGACGTCGCTTTACCACCGCCCTTGGCTTCGGCCAGCAGCGCCCGCTTCATTTCACGGCTTTTGCGCACTTCGGCGTTTTTCGCTGCAGCGTCGCTTGGACGATAAGCCTCGACCGCCTTTTCCTTGGCGGAGCTGCGACGCCCCGCCTTGGCTGGAGCCGGCTCTTCCACGACCTTGCTGGCAGGTACGTCCGCGGCGCCACGCTTCTTGCGGCCGATCGGTGCGTTGATGGTCTTCTCGGCCATTTCGAAATCGATCTTGCGCTCGTCCAGGTCGACGCGCATGACCCGCACTTCCACAGTATCGCCCAGGCGGAAGCTGCGACCGGTGCGTTCGCCCGCCAGGCGGTGATGCACAGGGTCGAAGTGGTAGTAGTCCCCCGGCAAGGCGGTGACGTGCACCAGGCCCTCGACGTAGATGTCGGTCAACTCGACGAACAGGCCGAAACCGGTCACCGCGGTGATCACACCCGGGAAGGACTCGCCCACACGATCCTTCATGAACTCGCACTTGAGCCAATTCACTACGTCCCGCGTAGCCTCATCGGCACGACGCTCGCTCATCGAGCACTGCTCGCCGAGCTGCTCCAGGGTCGCTTCGTCGTACGGATAGATACGCGCCTTCGGAATGGTCATCGCCCCGGCGCGACGCACGTGCGGCGTGTCCTGCTTGGAGTGGATGACGCTGCGGATGGCCCGATGGGTCAACAGGTCCGGGTAGCGACGGATCGGCGAGGTGAAGTGGGTATAGGCTTCGTAATTCAGACCGAAGTGGCCCTGGTTATCAGCGCTGTACACCGCCTGGCTCAGGGAGCGCAGCATCACGGTCTGGATCAGGTGGTAATCCGGACGGTCCTTGATGGTTTCCAGCAATGCCTGGTAGTCCTTCGGCGTCGGGCCATCCTTGCCCTTATGCAGGGACAGGCCCAGCTCGCCGAGGAAGGCGCGCAGTTTTTCCAGACGCTCCGGCGGCGGACCATCGTGCACCCGGTACAGGGCCGGAATCTCGTGCTTCTTGAGGAACTCGGCGGTGGCCACGTTGGCCGCCAGCATGCATTCCTCGATCAGCTTGTGCGCATCATTGCGTGTAGTCGGACGAATTTCGGCGATCTTGCGCTCGGAACCGAAGATGATCCGGGTTTCCTGGGTCTCGAAGTCGATGGCGCCCCGGGTATGACGAGCCCCCAGCAAGACCTTGTACAGCGCATACAGCTGCTTCAGGTGCGGCAGGACATCGCCGTATTCACCGCGCAACTGCTTGGCTTCGCTGGTTTTCGGCTGCTCGAGCATGGTGCTGACCTTGTTGTAGGTCAGACGCGCCTTGGAGTGGATCACCGCTTCGTAGAACTGGTAATCGGTCATCTCGCCGGACTTGGAGATGGTCATCTCGCAAACCATGGCCAGGCGATCGACTTTCGGGTTCAGCGAGCACAGGCCGTTGGACAGTTGCTCGGGCAGCATCGGGATCACCCGCTCGGGGAAGTAGACCGAGTTGCCGCGCACCTGGGCTTCGGCATCCAGAGCCGAACCGATCTTCACGTAACTGGAGACGTCGGCAATCGCCACATACAGCTTCCAGCCACCACCAAACAGGCGCAGCTTGCCGGGCTTGGCTTCGCAGAAAACAGCGTCGTCGAAGTCGCGGGCGTCTTCGCCGTCGATGGTGACGAAAGGCAGATCACGCAGATCGATGCGCTTCTCTTTGTCCTTCTCTTCCACTTCGGGCTTGAGCTTGCCGGCTTCCTTGAGCACCGCCTCTGGCCAGACATGAGGAATATCGTAGGTGCGCAGGGCAACGTCGATTTCCATGCCCGGTGCCATGTAGTTGCCCACCACTTCCACCACATCACCTTGCGGCTGGAAGCGCGGCGTCGGCCAGTGAGTGATCTTCACTTCGACGAACTGACCGATCTTGGCATTGGCATTGCGCCCCGGCGTTACCAGCACTTCCTGCTGGATCTTCGGGTTGTCTGCCACCACGAAACCGATGCCACCTTCTTCGAAGTAGCGACCGACGATGCTTTCATGGGCACGGGACACCACTTCGACGATCACGCCTTCGCGACGGCCGCGGCGATCCAGGCCGGAAACCCGGGCCAGGGCGCGGTCGCCATCGAATACCAGGCGCATTTGCGCCGGGCTCATGAACAGGTCGTCGCTACCGTCATCCGGCACCAGGAAGCCGAAGCCGTCGCGGTGACCGCTGATACGGCCGAGAATCAGGTCGAGCTTGTCCACCGGCGCATAGGTGCCGCGGCGGGTATAGATCAGTTGAGCGTCGCGCTCCATGGCGCGCAGGCGGCGGCGCAGGGCTTCCAGCTGGTCTTCCGTGGTCAGACCGAACTCTTCGACCAACTGCTCGCGACTAGCAGGCGAACCCCGGTCAGCAAGGTGCTGAAGGATGAGTTCGCGGCTAGGAATAGGGTTTTCGTATTTTTCCGCTTCACGAGCGGCCTCGGGATCGAGGGACTGCCAATCGGCCATTAGATAAATTTCACCTTGTCTATATGCGGGTTAGTTTGGCATACGCGTATTGAAACGGGAAATTTCAGGCTCAGACAACCTGGGAATAATCCTCGCCATCGCCTCAGAAACATCGTCACGCATACCGCCGGAGACTTTTTTCAAACTTTTTTGAAATCTGGGGTTTACAGCTCAAAAGAGCCTCCGTATAGTGCGCGCCATCGACGACGGAGACGTCAGCGATACTGCCCAGATGGTGAAATTGGTAGACACGCCAGCTTCAGGTGCTGGTGGCCGCAAGGCCGTGGAAGTTCGAGTCTTCTTCTGGGCACCAATTCAAGAGCTTGAGATTAGATCAGTTTCAAGGCTCGAACAAAAACCCGCGAAAGCGGGTTTTTGCATTCTAAGTGTTTGATTTAATAAAACCAAAACAGGGGTTTACAGATCAAAACGCTGTCCGTATAGTGCGCTCCATCGACACGACGACGACGTCGATACTGCCCAGATGGTGAAATTGGTAGACACGCCAGCTTCAGGTGCTGGTGACCGCAAGGTCGTGGAAGTTCGAGTCTTCTTCTGGGCACCAATTCAAAACTTGAGAGCATCGCTTTCAAGTCTCACAAAAACCCGCGAAAGCGGGTTTTTGCGTTTCTGCCCCCTGATATTTCCCCGCGCCATCGCCTTCCTCCGCATCCGCAAAGCGCACATGAGAAACGATATCGTTTATGATTGTTACAAGTTTTTGCGGCACTACAGTGAGGAAACCTGCGAATGATGTTCAGAAATACCCTCCTTCCAACATCCCTTCTGCGTGGCTTGACCATCACTTTGCTGGGGCTGACCCTGGCATCCCCCTTCACCCAGGCAGCCGATCCGGTTTCCCTGACCCTGTACAACGGTCAGCACAAGGAAGTCGGCGACGCGGTAGCCAAGGCTTTCGAAGCCAAGACCGGCATCCATGTGAATGTCCGCAAGGGCAGCAGCAATCAACTGGCCAGCCAGGTTGTCGAAGAAGGCGACCGCTCCCCCGCTGATGTGATCTACACCGAAGAATCCCCTCCCCTGAACAAACTCGGCGAGCAGGGCCTGCTGGCCCAGACCGACACCACGACCCTGGCCGTACTGCCCAAGGAATATGTTGCGGGCAACGGCACCTGGATCGGTGTCACCGCGCGCGTACGAGTCGTCGCCTTCAACCCGAAACTGATCGACGAAAAAGACCTGCCCAAGTCGGTGATGGAATTTTCCCAGCCGCAGTGGCAAGGCAAGGTTGGCTTCGTGCCCACCAGTGGCGCCTTCCAGGAACAGGCCGTGGCCATCATCAAGATGCACGGCAGGGATGCTGCCGAAGAATGGCTGACCGGCCTGCGGGCTTTCGGCAAGGTCTACAGCAACAACATGGTGGCCCTCAAAGCCGTGGAAAACGGCGAAGTGGCCACGGTCCTGGTGAACAACTACTACTGGTTTGCCCTGCAACGGGAAAAAGGCCAGCTCGACTCAAAACTGCACTACTTCACGGGCGGCGACGTCGGCGGCCTGATCACCGTGTCCAGCGCAGCCGTACTCAAGTCCAGCAAGCATCCGAAAGAGGCCCAGCAGCTTCTGGCCTACATGGCCAGCGAAGAAGGCCAGCGGGTGATTACCCAGACCACGGCCGAGTACCCGCTGCATAAAGGCATGCAGTCCGATCGTGGACTCAAGCCCTTCAATGAACTGGAAGCCCCGAAGGTGACCCCAGCCGATCTCGGCAATGCCGAGGAAGCCCTGGACCTGGAACGTGACGTCGGCCTGAACTGATGAATCCATCGCCATCCGCTTCCGCCTTGCGCACCACCTTCGTGCCGAGGCGCAAGCGGCCTTCGATCTGGCTACTGCTGCCAGTCCTGCTACTGGTCTGCCTGAGCCTGTTGCCACTGTTATATGTCGGCCTCAAGGCCTGGCAGGCCGGCTGGGCTGAAGCCCTGCACCTGCTGTGGCGCCCCTATGTGTTGCGCCTGCTGAGCAATACCCTGCTGCTGATGCTCGGCGTGACCCTTGCCTGCGCCGTGCTCGGCCTGTCCCTGGCCTGGCTGCTGGAACGCAGCGATTTGCCGGGAAGGCGGATCTGGGGCGTGGTGCTGTGCTTGCCCTTCGCCGTACCGGCCTTTGTCAGCAGCTTCACTTGGGTATCCCTGAGCGCCGGGTTCGAAGGACTGGGCGGCGCGATCCTGGTGATGACCCTGTCCAAATACCCGCTGGTGTTCCTGCCGGTGGCGGCCACCCTGCGTAATCTCGACCCCTCCCTGGAGGAATCGGCGCGGACCCTGGGGCAAAATCGCTGGGGCGTGTTCTTCAAGATAACCCTGCCCTTGCTCTGGCCTTCATTGCTGGCCGGCTCGCTGCTGATTGCCCTGCATATGCTGGTGGAGTTCGGCGCCCTGTCGATCATCGGCCTGCAGACCTTCACCACCGCCATCTACCAGCAATTCGAGCTGGAGTTCAGCAATGCCAACGCCGCCATGCTGTCGGCCGTGTTGCTGGCGCTGTGCCTGCTGCTGCTGGGGCTGGAACTGCGCGTCCGTGGCAAGGGCCGCCATGTACGCACCGGCCAGGGCGCAGCCAGGCACGCCGAACAGGTACGCCTGGGGCGCTGGAGCATCGGCGGACAGCTTTACTGCCTGATGCTGGCGCTGATCGGCAGCGGTGTCCCCCTGGGCATGCTTGCCTATTGGCTGGCCGTCGGTTCATCGGCAGCCTTCCCCGTCGCGGCAATCAGCGAAGCATTGCTGTCTTCACTGGCCCTGTCCCTGGGCGGCGCCGGCCTGTGCCTGGTGCTGGCAGTGCCGGTGGGCCTGCTGGTGGTGCGCTACAAGGGGCGCCTGGCCATCTGGGCAGAGCGCCTGCCCTATCTGCTGCATGCCCTGCCAGGGCTGGTGATCGCCCTGACCCTGGTGTATTTCGCGCTGCACTATGTGCCGGTGCTGTACCAGACCTCGGCGCTGCTGCTGATTGCCTATGCCCTGCTGTTCCTGCCCCTGGCCCAGGCGCCGATCCGCACCGCGCTGAACAAGGCCGCGCCACAGCTGGAAGAAGCAGCAAGAACCCTCGGCGCATCGTCGTTCAGCGCCTTTTGCCGAGTGACCCTGCCGATCATCTTCCCGGCGCTGGGCGCGGCTTTCGCCCTGGTCTTTCTGGATGCGATGAAGGAACTGACAGCGACCCTGCTGCTCAGCCCAACCGGGCTCAACACCCTGGCCACAGAAGTGTGGGCGCATACGGCGAATGTGGAGTTTGCAGCGGCGGCACCTTATGCGGCGCTGTTGATACTGGTGTCAGGGCTACCGGTCTATCTGCTGACAACGCGGATGTATTTGAGTCGCTGAGAGGTGGCAAGCCGGCTCCTGCAGTAAGGTGGCAGGAGCCAGCTTGCCGGCCAGGCATCAGGCGCGGAACTGACCGAGGCTGGCCTTGAGCTGCGCCGCCAGGCTGTCCAGTACCTTGCCGCTGGCGGTGGTTTCTACCACGGCCTGAGCCGCTCGCTCGGCCTGGGCATGGATGGTTTCCACCCGCCCACGCACCGCCTGCGCGCCCTGCGCCTGATGGGCCGCAGCCTGGGTGGCCAGGCCAATCGCGGCGTGCACCTGCTCTACCGAAGACTGCACCGATTGTTGCAGGCGAGCACTGTCGCGCAGCACCAGCAAGCCCTCGCTGGCCTGACGCCCGGCCTGACCGATAGCCGCTACGGCCTCCCGCGCCCCCTGCTGCAGGGCACCGATATGAGCCTGGATATCGCCAGTGGAGCTTTGCGTCTTGCTGGCCAGGGCCCGTACCTCATCCGCCACCACGGCAAATCCGCGCCCGGTCTCGCCGGCGCGCGCGGCCTCGATCGCAGCGTTCAATGCCAGCAGGTTGGTTTGCTCGGCAATGCCATGGATCACCGTCAGCACCACCTCGATCTGCTCGCTCTGCTGGGCCAGGCGCTCGATCACCTTGGCCCCGGTATCCACTTGCCCCGCCAGCGCCTCGATCAGGCTGCCGACCTGCTCGGAGGTGCGGGTAGTCTCGTCCGTCGCCTGACGAATCTCCACCACCTGCTGCAGTGCGGCCTGCATCGCCTGGCTTTCCGCCTGGGCTTCATCGGCCATCTGCGACAACGCCCGCAGGCTCTCTGCCACCTCATCACGCTGCGCTTCGGCTGCGGCATCAGCCCCGGCATTACGCTGGCTCATGGCGCCGATCTCGACGCCTGTGCGCTGGGCCACATCCCCCGCTTCCCGCACGATGGGCTGCAACTTATCCACAAAGCGATTCACCGCCGAGGCCATGTCGCCAATCTCATCATTGCTGTTGAGCGGCACACGCTTGGTCAGGTCACCTTCGCCCGCTGCCAGGTCATTGAGCGCAGCGATCAGCAAATGCAGCTTGCTCACCACGCGACGCCCCAGCACCACTGCCAGCAACAGCAGCAGGGCCAGGCCAACCAGCGCCAGGCCGACGCCGATCTGCCAGCGCAAGGTGGCCGCCGCCTCCTGCACCGTGCTCGCGGTATTGGCCTGCATCTGTGCCGCCGTCCCCTGGGCCGACTGCAAGCGCGAGCGCATGGCCGCCGAGCTGTCGGCAGAAGCTCCCTTGAGGCTGTCGCCAACCAACTGATCGCTGCTGGCAATCAAGGCACTGAAACGCTGATCCAGGGCGGCGATATCGGCCTCCACCGACGCGGTGGAGACTCCCATCAGCACCTTGCCGATTTCCACGCCATTGGGATTGATCGAGGCTTCAAGGTAGTACACCGAAGGATCGTTCTTCGCTGCATCCAGGACTTTGTCCAGCGCCCGGTCGCCCTTGCCCTTTTCCAGCAGCGCCTTGTTGATCGGGTTTTCACGATTCAGGTAGCGGGTCAGGTGCTCTCCCGCCGCATCGTCATAAACCACGAACAACACATTGGGGTTGCGCTGAGCCCGTCGGGCGAACTCGGACAAGGTCGGCACATCACTGTCCCACATGGCGCGAGGCGCCACGGAGGCCAGCAACTGAGCCATGTCATTGGCAGAGTCCTTCAGGTCCTTCTCCAGCGCTGCACGCAGCTGTACCTGTTCTTCCTTGAGACGCGAAGACAGGCCGGCCGTGAGGCGTTGGCGGGTACTGCTGGAAAGACTCTCCAGACTGGAGGTGACTTCTTTGCCCGCCTGCTCGAGCTCGCCAGCCAATTTCTGGCTGTCGCCGCCCAGGCGCGAAGCCAGATCCGCCTCGAGGGCAGTCACTGTGCTCCGAGTCAGGGCAACCGCTACCAGCACTTGCACCAAAAGGGCGATACCGAGAGTAACGAACACAGGCCGTAGTAAACGGCTTTGTAACAGTGAGAGAACGGCCGACACAGGAAATCCCTCTACTTTTGACGCCATTATTCTGATGGCACTCTAGAAGTGGATTTCACAGCAAGGGTCGTGCCGCGTGGCAGGCAGAAACGACAAAGGGCCCGATTAAGGGCCCTTTGTTTTTTACATCAACGACTTATCAAGCGAACGGATGACGCAGAACGATGGTCTCGTTGCGGTCCGGGCCTGTCGAAATAATGTCGATCGGCGCGCCGACCAACTCTTCGATGCGCTTGATGTAGGCCTGGGCGGCGGCAGGCAGCTCTTCCAGGGTCTTGGCACCCAGAGTCGACTCGCTCCAGCCCGGCATCTGCTCGTACACCGGCTCCAGGCCGATGTAGCTGTCGGCGTCGGTTGGCGCGTCGATGACTGCACCATCCTGGTTCTTGTAGCCGACACAGATATTGATGGTTTCCAGGCCGTCCAGAACGTCCAGCTTGGTCAGGCACAGGCCCGAGATGCTGTTGACGTCGATGGCGCGACGCAGGATCACGGCATCGAACCAGCCGCAGCGACGAGCGCGGCCGGTGGTGGCGCCGAACTCATGACCACGCTTGGCCAGGAAAGCGCCGATGTCGTCGAACAGCTCGGTCGGGAACGGGCCCGAGCCTACGCGAGTGGTATAGGCCTTGGTGATGCCCAGGATGTAGTCCAGGTACATCGGACCCACGCCCGAACCGGTGGCGATACCACCAGCAGTGGTGTTGGAGCTGGTGACGTACGGGTAGGTGCCGTGGTCGATGTCCAGCAACGAACCCTGGGCGCCTTCGAACATGATGTCCTTGCCGGCGCGGCGCAGCTGGTGCAGCTCGGCAGTCACGTCGAGCATCATCGGCTTGAGCAGTTCGGCGTACTCCATGCACTCGTCCAGGGTCTTCTGGAAGTCGATGGCCGGCTCTTTGTAGTAATTCACCAGAACGAAGTTGTGGTAGTCCAGCAGCTCGCCCAGCTTGGCGGCGAAACGCTCGCGGTGGAACAGATCGCCGATGCGCAGGCCACGACGTGCAACCTTGTCTTCGTAAGCCGGGCCGATGCCGCGGCCGGTGGTACCGATCTTCTGCTCGCCACGGGCTTTCTCGCGGGCCTGGTCCAGGGCCACGTGATAGGACAGGATCAGCGGGCAGGACGGGCTGATACGCAGGCGCTCGCGCACCGGCACACCCTTCTCTTCCAGCTTGACGATTTCACGCATCAAGGCATCCGGAGCTACCACCACACCGTTACCGATCAGGCACTGCACGCCTTCGCGCAGCACACCGGACGGAATCAGGTGCAGGACGGTCTTCTCACCGTCGATCACCAGGGTGTGGCCAGCGTTGTGGCCACCTTGGTAGCGCACTACGGCGGCGGCATGTTCGGTCAGCAGATCAACGATCTTGCCTTTGCCCTCATCACCCCATTGGGTGCCCAGGACTACGACATTCTTACCCATAACACTTGTCCTCATTCGCGCAAACTTGGTGCCGGCAGCCGCCGGCAGGAAAACTCAAGAAGCCAGCGGCAATACTTGCCAAAGCCCATTCTGCTGAATCAATTGCCGGTCGCAGTCCGCTTCACGGGCGGCGGCCAAAGGCTGCCCAGGCAAGGCCTGAACCACACGCTGACCCTCACTGCGCAAGCGGCAGACGGTCTGCCAGAGTGCCGCGTCAGTGTTGTCTGGCATCCAGATACCGCCAGACGGTAGCTCGACTTCAGCACGCCCCAGGGTCACCAGGGTTTTCAAATCGGTGGAGAAACCAGTCGCGGGACGGGCACGCCCGAAATCCGCGCCGATGTCATCGTAGCGCCCGCCCTGGGCGATGGATTGGCCCACGCCTGGAACAAATACCGCGAACACCACACCGGTGTGGTAGTGATAGCCGCGCAACTCGCCAAGGTCGAAATACAGCGGCAAGTCCGGGAACCGCACGGACAGGCGCTCGGCAATGGTCAGCAATTCATCCAGCGCCAGCAGCACAGACGTCGGCGCACCGGCCAGGCGACGGCGGGCATCGCCCAGCACTTCGCGGCTGCCGCACAGGTCCACCAGGGAGCGCAGCATGTCCGCCAAGTCGGCCGGCAGGCCTTCCGTCAGGCTGATGACCTCGTCGATCGCCTTGCGTTGCAGGGCATCGAACAGTTGCTGTTCAACAGCACCGGACAAGCCGGCGGCCTGTGCCAGGCCACGGTAGATGCCAACATGTCCCAGATCCATGTGCACATCGGGCACGTCGGCCAGTTGCAGCATGGCCAGCATCAGGCTGATGACTTCAACGTCGCTGCTCGGGCTGGCATCGCCATACAACTCGGCCCCCAGCTGGATCGGGCTGCGCGAGGACGACAAGGCACGCGGCTGCGCATGCAGCACACTGCCGGCGTAGCACAGGCGGCTCGGCCCTTCGCGGCGCAGGGTGTGGGCATCAATACGCGCCACCTGCGGCGTGATGTCGGCCCGAAACCCCATCTGCCGGCCCGACTGCGGGTCGATGACCTTGAAGGTACGCAGATCCAGATCCTGGCCTGCACCTGTCAACAGGGATTCCAGGTATTCGATATGGGGAGTGACGACGAACTCGTAACCCCAACTCTGAAACAGATCCAACACCTGACGACGCGCCACTTCGATGCGCGCCGCTTCCGGCGGCAATACTTCTTCGATGCCATCTGGCAGCAGCCAGCGGTCTACCGTTGCCATTACGCCATTCCCCTATGATCCGGGCGGCAAGCCTGGGGCCAGCCTTAGAGTGAAGCAGAAAACAGTCGCATCCGACGCGAGCTCAGCCGGACAGGCAGCCAGGAATCAGCTGTACAGACCATTTTCCTCGAAAAATCTTGCCGGACTCTTGAACGAGCCACGGCCAATCAAAGATGCAGACGCAAAAAAGCCGGGAATTTCCCGGCTGCCGCATCATACACCCGTTTTCCCAAAGGATCACCCCGCGAGGCGTTTTAGCCGCCCGGCGGGGTGCTCCAGGGTCAGGGCCTGATCAAGGCTTGGACTTTTCCAGGTAGTGGAAGAAGTCGCTGCTTGGGTCCAGAACCATGACGTCGGATTTGTTCGCGAAGCTTTCACGGTAGGCACGCAGGCTACGGTAGAACGCGTAGAACTCCTGGTCCTGGCCGTAGGCCTTGGCATAGATCGCCGCTGCCTGGGCATCACCGTCACCGCGAGCCTCTTCAGACTCCCGATAGGCTTCAGCCAACAGCACGCGACGCTGACGATCGGCATCGGCACGGATGCCTTCCGCCAGTTCGTTACCTTTGGCCCGGTGCTCGCGAGCCTCACGCTCACGCTCGGTGCTCATGCGCTCGAACACGCTGCGGTTCACTTCCTTGGGCAGGTCGATGGCCTTGACCCGGACATCGACCACTTCGATACCCAGCTCCTTTTCCGCCATCTTGTTCAGCGACGCCGTGATATCCGCCATCAGCGCGTCACGCTCACCGGAAACCACTTCGTGCAGGGTGCGCTTACCGAACTGGTCACGCAGGCCCGACTCCAGGCGACGGGAAAGACGCTCGTCGGCAATCTGCTTGAGGCCGGAAGTCGCGGTGTAGAAACGCTCGGCATCCTTCACCCGCCACTTGGCGTAGGCATCCACCATCACGGCTTTCTTTTCCAGGGTCAGGAAGCGCTGCGTCGGTGCATCCAGGGTCATCAGGCGTGCGTCGAACTTACGCACCTGGTTCACGTAGGGCACTTTCACATGCAGGCCAGGCTGGACATCCGCCTGAACCACACGACCGAACTGCAGCAACACCGCACGCTCGGTCTGAGCGACGATGTAGAAGCTGTTCCAGGCAACCACCGCCACGACAACGCCCACGATCAGGGCGATCAGCGATTTATTGCTCATCAGCGAGTCTCCCTAGAGCGCGTCTGCTGCTGTTGCTGCATATGGTCAGCCGCCGCGCGCGCATTCGCTTCATTGCTGGCCGCCGACGCTGCGCCCGTTACCGGAGCACTGCCGCTACGACCACTGTCGATCATCTTGTCCAGCGGCAGATAGAGCAGATTGTTCTGCCCGCCCTTGCTGCCAGTCACCAACACCTTGCTGGTGTTGCTGAAGACTTCCTGCATGGTGTCCAGGTACAGGCGCTGACGGGTGACCTCAGGAGCCTTGCGGTACTCGGCAACCAGTTTGGTGAAGCGATCTGCCTCACCCTTGGCCCGGGATACCACTTCGTCACGGTAACCGTTGGCATCCTCGAGGATGCGCTGGGCCTGACCACGGGCTTCCGGCACAACGCCGTTGGCATAGGTTTCAGCCTGGTTGCGCGAACGCTGTTCATCTTCACGGGCACGGATCACGTCATCGAAGGCTTCCTGTACTTCACGCGGTGCCGCTGCGCTCTGTACGTTCACCTGGGTCACGGTGATACCGGTGCGATAGTTGTCCAGGAAGCGTTGCAGACGCTCCTTGATCTCACTGGCCATCAATTCACGACCTTCGGTCAGCACCTGGTCCATGGCGGTGGAACCCACCACGTGGCGCAGGGCGCTGTCGGTCGCATGCTGCAGGCTGATTTCCGGCTGATCGACGTTCAGCACGAAATCCTGCAGGTTGCTGATCTTGTACTGCACGGTCAGCGGCACTTCGACGATGTTCTCGTCCTCGGTGAGCATCTGGCCCTGCTTGGTGTAGGCACGCTCGCGCGTGACGTTTTCCATGTACTTGCGATCGATCGGCGGGAAGTAGATGTTCAGACCCGGGCCGACGGTTTCGTAGTATTTGCCGAAGCGCAGCACTACGGCCTGCTCCTGCTCGTCTACTACATACACCGCGCTGTACAGCCACACGGCAGCCAGCACGACAAGACCGATACCCAGCAGGCCGAAACCACCGCCCTTGCCGGAACTACCGCCGTCATCACCACGTTTCTTACCACCACCGAACAACCCATTCAGGCTTTCCTGCAGCTTACGGAAGGCCTCGTCGAGATCTGGTGGCCCCTTGCGATCGCCATTATTGCGGCGCTTACCACCCCAAGGGTCCTGATTATTCGAGTTGCCACCCGGCTCATTCCAAGCCATAGCGCTCTCCATCTGATAAAGCAAAGACGCACCCACGGCGCGCCGACCAATGCTACAGAATGCCTGCTACAGCGGCACAACCGCTTGCCCAGGCTTTTATTGCAAAGTGTGTTGCTCGATGAATTCCGACGGCTGCATGCCTTCGCGACTGACCAGCCGGTTCAACTCGGCCCGTGGCAGGCGAACAGCAAGCAAGCTGACACCTTCGTCGTCGTGATCTTCTTTCTGCACAGCGTTCAACTGGAAAAACTGTGCTCGCAGTCGAGCAAAACGCTGAGGCAAGCGCAAGGTGCCTACAAACAAATCTTCACCCAGCAGCTCGGCGATGGCCTGCTTGAGCAGATCCAGCCCCTGGCCATCACGGGCCGACAGCCAGACCCGCTGCGGCTTGCCGTCGGGGTCGCGCTGGATCTGCGGCTCCACACCCTCGAGCAAATCGAGTTTGTTATAGACCTCCAGGATCGGCAAGTCTTGAGCCCCGATCTCCCCCAGCACCACCATCACCTGCTCGATCTGCGCCATGCGCTCGGGCTCATGGGCATCGATCACATGCAGCAGCAAATCGGAGTTGCTCGATTCTTCGAGGGTAGCCCGAAACGCCTCCACCAACTTGTGCGGCAAGTGGCGAATGAACCCCACGGTATCGGCCAGCACAATCGGCCCCAGGTCATCCAGCTCAAGCCGGCGCAGGGTGGGGTCGAGGGTGGCGAACAATTGGTCGGCAGCGAAAACATCGGACGCAGTGACCGCATTGAACAGCGTGGACTTGCCGGCGTTGGTGTAGCCCACCAGGGACACTGAAGGGATATCCGCACGCTTGCGGCCACGACGGGCCTGCTCACGCTGGCTGCGAACCTTCTCCAGGCGCGCCTTGATCTGCCGCAGACGCACTCGCAACAGGCGCCGGTCGGTTTCCAGCTGGGTTTCACCGGGCCCGCGCAGACCGATACCGCCTTTCTGCCGTTCAAGGTGAGTCCAGCCACGAACCAGACGGGTGCTCATGTGCTCAAGCTGGGCCAGTTCAACCTGGAGCTTGCCTTCATGGGTGCGCGCGCGCTGAGCGAAGATATCGAGAATCAGACCCGTGCGGTCGATCACGCGACACTCGAATACACGTTCGAGGTTACGTTCCTGACTGGGTGTGAGGATGTGATTGAAAATCACCAGGTCTACCTGTTCGGCTTTGACCAGGTCGCGTAACTCCTCGACCTTGCCGCTGCCAACCAGGTATTTGGCGGTTGGCCGATGACGCGGCACGCTAACAAACGCGACGGTCTCGGCGCCGGCCGATAATGCCAGCTCCTGAAACTCCTGCGGATCTTCGCGCGCCTCAGGGTCCTGACCATCCAAGTGAACGAGAATGGCCCGTTCACCACCACCGTGGCGCTCAAAGAACAAAGGAGACTCCTATCAGGCGTTACCTGGCTCAGCGTCACCCTGTTCGGATTCGGAAGCGCTAGGCAGGCGAATCGGGCGAACTGGAACCACTGTCGAGATAGCGTGCTTGTAAACCATTTGGCTGACGGTGTTCTTCAGCAGGATGACGAACTGGTCGAAAGACTCGATCGTACCTTGCAGCTTGATCCCGTTGACCAGATAGATGGAAACCCCAACCTTCTCTTTACGCAATGTATTCAAGTAAGGGTCTTGTAGCGAATGCCCTTTTGACATGTGCCGCACTCCTTTAAGGATCAATAATAAAAATCAGAAAACAGATGGCCAAAGCCGTCACACCCCCAAGGATAGACGGCAATTGCAAGGACTCAGCTCAATATGGAGATCGTCCCCAAGTATTTCAAGGCGCGTGGCAGATTGTCGCAATCCAGGCTGTCCAACCATTGCAGGTCAGCCCAACTACGTAACCAGGTGAACTGGCGTTTCGCCAATTGGCGCGTGGCAATGATGCCCCGTTCCTGCATTTCGGCTGACGTCAGCTTGCCATCCAGATGATCCCAGACTTGGCGGTAGCCCACTGCACGTATAGACGGCAACCCGGCATGCAGGTCACTTCTGGAACGCAGAGCTACGACCTCGTCAATGAATCCCTGTTCCAACATTTGTGTGAATCTTTGTGCAATACGCTGGTGCAGTACCTGGCGATTCGCCGGAGCGATGGCCAGATTGGCGACAGTATAGGGCAATTGACTGCGTCCCGATGCGCCTGCTTCAGTACTTTGCGCCAATTGACGCTGGCGATGGGCGGTCATTGTCAGGCCACTGACCCGATAGACCTCAAGCGCCCGGGTCAGACGCTGGGGGTCGTTGGGGTGGATCCGCGCCGCCGACTCGGGGTCCACCGCCGCCAGCTGGTCGTGCAGGGCCTGCCAGCCAAGACGTGCAGCCTCCTCCTCCAGCTCGGCACGTACCTGCGGATCCGCCGCGGGCATGTCCGCCAGGCCTTCAAGCAGCGCCTTGTAATACAGCATGGTGCCGCCCACCAACAGCGGGATCTTGCCCCGGGCGGTGATATCGGCCATGGCCGCCAGCGCATCGGTACGGAAATCCGCCGCCGAGTAGCTCTCGGCAGGGTCGAGAATATCGATCAGGCGATGGGGAAACTGCGCCAGCAGTTCCCTGGAAGGCTTCGCGGTGCCAATGTCCATGCCGCGGTAGACCAGCGCCGAGTCGACACTGATCAGCTCGCAAGGCAGCACCTTGGTCAGTTCGATGGCCAGATCGGTCTTGCCCGCAGCGGTCGGGCCCATCAGGAAAATCGCTGGAGGAAGCTGGGTCATCAACGGCCGCGCAGAAAGAGTTTGTCCAGATCGTCCAGGCCCATTTGGGTCCAGGTCGGTCGACCGTGGTTGCATTGGCCACTGCGCTCGGTGTTTTCCATGTCCCGCAGCAAGGCGTTCATTTCCGGCAGGGCCAGGCGTCGATTGGCGCGGATCGCGCCGTGGCAGGCCATGGTGCCGAGCAGCTCATTGAGGTGGGCCTGGATCCGGTCACTGGTGCCGTACTCCATCAGGTCCGCCAGTACGTCGTGCACCAGGCGATTGGCTTCCGCCTGCTTCAACAATGCCGGGATCTGGCGGATCGCCAGGGATTCCGGGCCCAGGCGCTGCAGCTCGAAGCCCAGGCGCTGAAACCAGCTCATGTGTTCTTCAGCGCAATCGGCCTCACGCTGGCTGACGGCAATCGACTCCGGCACCAGCAGCGGCTGGCCGCTCAGGCCTTCGCTGGCCATGGCCACCTTCAAGCGCTCGTACATGATCCGCTCGTGAGCCGCGTGCATGTCCACCAGCACCAGACCCAGGGCGTTTTCCGCCAGGATGTAGATCCCCTTGAGCTGGGCCAGGGCATAGCCCAGGGGTGGAATGTCCTCCTGGCCGTCCGGCAAAGCCGCCGCCGGCGCCCCCGGCAACGGGGCAAAGAACTCGCGGTACACGCCCTGGCTCTCGGCGGCCGGCAACACTGGCTGTGGCCGTGGCGTGTACTGATATTGATAGCCACTGCCGGCTCCCGCGCCCGGCGCATTGAAGTTCGGCTGGGATTGGGGCTGCTCCAGAGCCAGGTTCGCGGCCAGGCGCATCTCACCCTGAGGCCCGAACTCACCGGCCTCGATACCTGTCGGGCGCACGATGCCGGCGACCGCCGCCGGCGCCGCCAACTGATCCTCGGGCCGCACATCACCCAGGGCCCGGTGCAAGGTGCCATAAAGGAAGTCGTGCACCATGCGCCCGTCACGGAAACGCACTTCGTGCTTGGTCGGGTGCACGTTGACGTCGACCACCGACGGGTCGACTTCGAAAAACAGAACAAAGGTCGGGTGTCGACCGTTGAACAGAACATCGCGATAAGCCTGGCGTACCGCGTGAGCCACCAGCTTGTCCCGTACTGCGCGACCGTTGACGTAGAAGTACTGCAGGTCCGCCTGGCTGCGGGAGAAGGTCGGCAAGCCCACCCAGCCCCACAGATGCAAGCCGTTGCGCTCGACCTCGATGGGCAACGCCTGCTCCAGGAAGCCCGAACCGCACACCGCTGCCACACGACGGGCACGAGCGGCGTCGTCCTTGGCCTCGTGCAGGCTGAGGATGCTCTTGCCGTTGTGCCGCAAGTGGAAGGCCACGTCGAAACGCGCCAGGGCCAGGCGCTTGATCACTTCCTGCAGGTGATCAAACTCGGTCTTTTCCGCCTTGAGGAACTTGCGTCGTGCCGGCGTATTGAAGAACAGATCGCGAACTTCCACCGAAGTGCCTACCGGGTGCGCCGCCGGCTGCACCCTTGGTGCCATGTCCCGGCCTTCGGTTTCCACCTGCCAGGCTTGCTCGGCATCCCGGGTACGGGACGTGAGGGTCAGGCGCGCCACGGAGCTGATGGAAGCCAGGGCCTCGCCGCGAAACCCCAGGCTCATCACCCGCTCCAGGTCTTCAAGGTCGCGGATCTTGCTGGTGGCGTGCCGGGCCAGGGCCAGCGGCAAGTCGTCGGAGGAAATACCGCTACCGTCGTCACGTACCCGCAGCAGCTTGACCCCGGCCTGCTCCACATCCACATCGATGCGCTTGGCGCCAGAGTCCAGGCTGTTTTCCAACAGCTCCTTGATCACCGAAGCCGGGCGCTCGACCACCTCGCCCGCGGCAATCTGGTTGGCCAGGCGCGGGCTGAGCAGCTCGATGCGCGCGCTACTGATTACCGATTCACTCATTCCTTGGCCGCCAGTTCTGTACCGGGGATGGTCAACACCTGCCCCACTTTCAATTCATCGCTTTTCAGGTTGTTGGCACTGCGTAGCGTGGCCGCGGAGACCTGATAGCGCACGGCGATCATGGCCAGGGTTTCCCCCGGATTGACCCGGTGATCACGCGGCCCCTGGGCGATCTTCCCGGAATCGCGCAGCCAGGCAATATAGGTGCCCGGTGGCGGGTTCTGCTGGAAGAACTGCCGCACGCCGCTGCTGATGGAACGCGCCAGGGCCTGCTGATGGCTGGCGGTGGCCAGCTTCGAGGCCTCGTTGGAGTTGGAGATAAAGCCGGTTTCCACCAGGATCGACGGAATATCCGGGGATTTGAGCACCATGAACCCGGCCTGCTCCACCCGCTGTTTGTGCAACGGAGTCACCCGGCCGATGTTGTTCAGGACTTTCTGCCCGACATTCAGACTGGAGGTCAGGGACGCTGTCATCGACAGGTCCAGCAGCACCCCGGCCAGCATCCGGTCCTTGTCATCCAGGCTGACGTTGCCAGCCCCGCCGATCAGGTCGGAACGGTTCTCGCTGTCCGCCAGCCAGCGCGCGGTTTCCGACGTGGCACCACGTTCAGACAAGGCAAACACCGATGCGCCAAAGGCCGCGGCCGAAGGCGCAGCGTCGGCGTGGATCGAGACGAACAGGTCGGCGCCCTTCTTGCGGGCGATCTCGGTACGACCGCGCAATGGAATGAAGTAGTCGCCAGTACGGGTCAGCTCGGCGCGGAAACCCTTGAGGCCATTGACCTGACGCTGCAATTCGCGAGCAATGGCCAGCACCACGTCTTTTTCATGCTGCCCGCGGGAGCCGGAGGCACCCGGGTCTTCGCCGCCGTGGCCGGCATCGATCACCACAATGATGTCGCGCTTGCCCGCCGGGGCTGGCGGCAGCTTGATCGCCGGCTCCGCCGGAGTGACGGGCACTGCTGGGACAGTGGCCACAGTAGGTGGCGGCGCAGTAGGTGGTGCGGCGTCAGCCGGGTTGTCGAACAGATCGACCACCAGGCGATTGCCGTACTGAGCGTTGGGCGCCAGGGTGAAACTCTTCGGCGTGACGGCCTTTTTCAGGTCGATGACCACCCGCAGGTCACTGGGCGTGCGCTGTGCCGAGCGCATGGCGGTAATCGGTGTATTGGCCGTGGCGACGTTCAGCGGACCGCCAAGGGTCGCGCCATTGATATCGATCACCAGACGATCCGGGGCCGTCAGGGTAAAGACGCTGTGCTGAACCGGGCCGGACAGGTCGAATACCAGTCGCGTGTTATCCGGTGCCCGCCACAGGCGGACGCTGCGAACCTGTGTAGCGGCCACAGCATCGACGGCCAATGCCGTAAGCAACAGTCCTACGACAGCAACCAACGCGCGAATGCGCATACCTAACCCCATCAATTATTTGAATTCCAACGCCAAAGCGGCACACCAGGACTCGCCACGCGAGCCTTGAGACAACAGATGCACAGAACGCCCATTGTTATGCGGGGTAATGGTAATGGTCAGGTCAGGCTTTGGCAAAAAGCCTGCACCACGCTGGGGCCACTCCAGCAGGCACAGAGCATCGCCCTCGAAGTAGTCGCGAATCCCCAGGAACTCCAGCTCCTCAGGATCCACCAGGCGGTACAGGTCGAAGTGGAAAGCCCGCACCGAGCCGATCTCGTACGGTTCGACCAGGGTAAAGGTCGGGCTCTTCACTGCCCCCGCGTGCCCCAGGCCACGGATGATCCCTCGCGACAAGGTGGTTTTGCCCGCTCCCAGGTCACCCTCGAGGAAGATCACCCCCACGCCTTGGGTCACCTGGGCAATACGTGCACCAAATTCCACCATGGCCTGTTCGTCGGCCAGAAAAAGGGTTAACTCAGACACGGTGATTGTTCCTCCAACAACTGACGAATGGCTGGAATCAGATCACTGGCCGCCAGCCCTCGGCCCAATTTGCCTTGCTGCTCGCCCGCGCTGGCATGCAGCCAGACCGCCAGGCAGGCGGCATCGAATGCCGACAAGCCTTGCGCCAGCAAGGCGCCGATCAGGCCAGCCAGCACATCACCCAAGCCTGCCGTGGCCATCGCCGGATGCCCTACGTCACAGCGGGCCAGTCGCCCATCGGCAGTGGCGATCAGGCTACCGGCCCCCTTGAGCACCGCAACCGCTGCGTATTTTTTGCTCAACGCCAGGGCCGCTGCAGGGCGATCCGCCTGCACCTCGGCGCTGGAGATACCCAGCAGCCGCGCCGCCTCTCCCGGATGGGGAGTGATGACACTCGCGGCAGGCAGTTGCAGCCCGCCCTCGGCCAGCAGGTTCAAGGCATCGGCATCCCACACCTGGGGCAACGGCGCATTGGCCGCCGCCGACAGCAGACTGCGCCCCCAGGCGCCCTGCCCCAACCCCGGCCCGACCACCAGCACCGTGGCCCGAGCCAGCAACCCCATCAACTGGTTGGCCGAATGAGTGCCCTGGGTCATGACCTCAGGCAAGCGCGCCGCAGCGGCAGCCACATGCTCACTGCGGGTCGCCAGGGACACCAGCCCCGCGCCACTGCGCAAGGCACTTTCCGCACTCAGCAAGGCGGCGCCGGCAAAACCTCGATCGCCCCCAATCAGCAACAGGTGGCCGAACTGACCCTTGTGGGCATCGCGAAGTCGTCCATTCAGATGTGGCAAATGGCCAGAAGTCAGCAACTGAACGTCAGGTAGAGGGTGTTTTGTCTGCGGCATGCGTCTTCGAGCTCCGATGTCTGGCAGAATTATACGCACCTCAGCCCCGGTTTCTCTCGCCTCATGCCCGCTATTACCCAGGATCTTCCCGCTCTCGCCCAATCGATCAAGGACTGGGGCCGCGAACTGGGCTTTCAACAAGTCGGCATCAGCGGCCTGGACTTGGCCGAGCATGAGCAGCACCTGGAACGCTGGCTCGCCGCCGGCTACCACGGCGAGATGGAATACATGGGCGCCCACGGCAGCAAACGCTCCCATCCCGACCAGTTGGTGCCTGGCACCCTGCGGGTGGTTTCGCTGCGCATGGACTACCTGCCCGGCGACACCCAGATGGCCCAGCGCCTGGCCCAGCCTTCCAAGGCCTATGTTTCGCGCTATGCCCTGGGGCGCGATTATCACAAGCTGATCCGCAAGCGCGTACAGCAACTGGCCGAGCGCATCCAGCAAGCCATCGGCCCCTTTGGCTACCGCGCCTTCGTCGATAGCGCTCCGGTGCTGGAAAAAGCCATCGCCGAACAGGCCGGGCTCGGCTGGATCGGCAAGAACACCCTGGTGCTGAATCGCAAAGCCGGCAGCTACTTCTTCCTCAGTGAACTGTTCGTCGACCTGCCCCTGCCGGTGGACGCGCCCCACGCCACGGAACACTGCGGCCGCTGCACCGCCTGCCTGGACATCTGCCCGACCAACGCCTTCGTCGGCCCCTATGTGCTGGATGCCCGACGTTGTATTTCCTACCTGACCATCGAGCTCAAAAGCGCCATCCCCGAAGACCTGCGCCCGCTGATCGGCAACCGGGTATTCGGCTGCGATGACTGCCAGATCGTCTGCCCCTGGAATCGCTTCGCCCGCTCAACGGCCGAGGGCGACTTCAAGCCCCGGCACAACCTGGACAATGCCGAACTGGCAGAGCTGTTCATGTGGGACGAGGACAAATTCCTCAGCAATACCGAAGGTTCACCCTTGCGCCGCGCCGGCTACGAGCGCTGGCTACGCAACCTGGCGGTGGGCCTGGGCAACGCACCCTCTAGCATTCCGGTGCTGGAAGCCCTCAAGGCCCGCCAGGACTACCCCTCGGAACTGGTTCGCGAACATGTGCAATGGGCCCTGGACCAGCACGCCAACCGTCAGTGTTCGTCGTTGTAGACGAACTTGGGCATTTCCCAGTGAAAACGGATCGCCAGCAGGCGCAATAGAAAGCCGCCGAACAGGGTGACCAGGATCGACTGCTCGCTGGGCAGTTGCAGGTAGATGCACAGCATGTAGCACCAGGCCGCGGCGAATGACACGCTGGCGTACAACTCGCGGCGAAAGATCAGCGGGATATCGTTGCAGAAGATGTCCCTGAGGATGCCGCCAAAGACCCCGGTGATCACCCCGCTGACTGAAGCCACCAGCATGCCGTGGCCCATTTCCAGGGCAGTCATGCAGCCGATCAGGGTAAAGGCCACCAGGCCCACGGCGTCGAGCACCAGAAACAGCGAGCGCAGGTGACGCATCAAGGGCGCGATGAAGATCGTCACCAACGCCGCCACCGACGTCAGCACCAGGTATTCCGGGTGCTTGACCCAGGTCAGCGGGTAGTGGCCCAGCAGCACATCACGCACCGAACCGCCGCCGAGTGCGGTGACGCAGGCAATCAGCACCACACCGAACCAGTCCATGCCGCGCCGGCCGGCAGACAGGGCGCCGGTCATGGCTTCGGCGGTAATGGCAATCAGATAAAGCATCAACAGCATGATGGCGGTCCTTGCAGGAAGGCGCGCAGTCTACTCAGTTGAAGCGGGCACCAAAAGGGGGCGGGTACGGGCGCCGAGTCGCAGCGGGCGCCCGTTCGCCGGCAAGCCGGCGCCTGCGGGTCAGAACTTGATGAAGTGCTTGCGGTAGTGCTGGAGCTCGGCGATGGACTCGCGAATATCGTCCAGGGCCAGGTGGGTGCTGCCTTTCTTGAAGCTGTCGCGCACGTCCGGCGCCCAGCGGGCGGCCAGTTCCTTGAGGGTCGAGACGTCCAGGTTGCGGTAGTGGAAGTAGCTTTCCAGAGCCTTCATGTGGCGGTACAGGAAGCGCCGGTCCTGGCAGATGCTGTTGCCGCAGATCGGCGATTTGCCCTTGGGTACCCACTGCTCCAGGAAGGCAATGGTCTGGGCTTCTGCTTCGGCCATGCTGATGCGGCTTTCGCGAACCCGCTGGGTCAGACCGGAACCGCCGTGCTGGCGGGTGTTCCATTCATCCATGCCGGCGAGGATCTCGTCGCTCTGGTGGATGGCGATGACCGGTCCTTCAGCCAAGGTGTTGAGGTTGCTGTCAGTGACAATGGTGGCCATCTCGATGATGACGTCGGTGTCAGGGTTCAGACCGGTCATTTCCAGGTCGATCCAAATCAGGTTCTGCGGGTTTTGCATGGGTGGGCTCCTCGGCGTAGTTGCGCAGTTTAGCCTAGAGGGCCTGCCCGGCGTGCTAAACTCGCCGCCGTTTTACCTATCCGCCGTAATTATCGACACGGAACACCAATGGCCAAACGCCAGCTCAATCGCCGCCAAAACTGGCGCATCGAAAAGATCCAGGGTGAGCGCGCCGCCCGCGCCGCCAAACGCGAGTCCTCTGCCGTCGAGGCGCTGGAAGGTGGCGACCTGGGCCCGGAACAGACCGGCCTGGTCATCGCCCACTTCGGCGTCCAGGTCGAAGTCGAGGCTCGCGAAGGCGAAACGGCCGGCCAGGTGTTCCGCTGCTACCTGCGGGCCAACCTGCCGGCCCTGGTGACCGGCGACCAGGTGGTCTGGCGCGCCGGCAACCAGGGCATCGGGGTGATCGTCGCGCAACTGCCGCGCAGCACCGAGCTGTGCCGCCCGGACAGCCGCGGCCAGCTCAAGCCGGTGGCCGCCAACGTCGACATGATCGTGATCGTGTTTGCGCCCATGCCCGAGCCCCACGCCAACCTGATCGACCGCTACCTGGTAGCCGCCGAGCATGCTGGAATCCGGCCGTTGCTGCTGCTGAACAAGGCCGACCTGATCGATGAGCAGAACGCCCCTGCGCTCAACGCCCTGCTCGCGGTCTACCGTCAGCTGGGCTACCCGCTGCTGGAGGTCTCGGCTCATCACGGCGACGGCATGGAGCAGTTGCAAGCCCTGCTGGACGGGCGCATCAGTGTATTCGTCGGCCAGTCGGGGGTGGGCAAGTCGTCCCTGGTCAACAGCCTGCTGCCGGAAGTCGAAACCCGCGTCGGCCCGCTGTCGGAGTTCTCCGGCCAGGGCACTCACACCACCACGACCGCGCGCCTGTTCCACTTCCCCGGTGGCGGTGAGCTGATCGACTCCCCCGGTATCCGTGAGTTCGGCCTCGGCCATGTCAGCCGCGCCGATGTCGAGGCCGGGTTCATCGAGTTCAATGACTTGCTGGGCACCTGCCGCTTCCGCGATTGCAAGCACGATCGCGAGCCGGGCTGTGCCTTGCTCAAGGCCCTGGAAGACGGGCGCATCCAGCAGCAACGGATGAACAGCTACCGCTCGATCCTCGCCAGCCTGCCAGACAACAGTTACTGATTGACCTGACCCAGATACGACAAGGCCGCGATCTTCGCGGCCTTGTCGTTTGTCACTTCGCCGTGCCCGGCGTAGCGGGCGGCGCCACCGGAGCAGTGGGAGCCGGAGCCGAAGACTGGCCCGCCGCACCCTGCTCGTCCATCTTCAACACACCGTCCTCGAAGATATTCATACGTTGACGCACCTCGTGCGCCGGCAGCGGTTCGCTACCGGGCGGCAAGGCATTCGGGTCGGCTGCCGCCCCCGGTACTTCACCGGGAGCACCGCTACCCTGGGTCGGTACCGGAGCATTGGGATCGGTCTGCTCACCCTCGATGGCACGCTGGGCCTTCTTGGTCAGCACGACGATATCGATACGCCGGTTGACCGGGTTGAACGGGTCCTTGCGATCGAATAGCGCCGACGAAGCAAAGCCCACCACACGCGCGACTTGCGGATCAGGATAACCACCCGCCACCAGCGCCCGACGCGCAGCGTTGGCCCGGTTGGCCGACAGTTCCCAGTTGCCGAAGTCGCCAGTGCCCGAATAGGGCTTGGCGTCGGTGTGACCGCTGATGCTGATCTTGTTCGGCACGGTCTTGATGGTGTCGGCCATGGCCAGCAGGATGTCTTCGAAATACGGCTTCAGACGTGCACTGCCAGAGTCGAACATCGGCCGGTTCTCGGCGTCCATGATCTGGATCCGCAGGCCGTCCGGGGTGATCTCGAAGAGGATCTGGTCCTTGAACTTCTGCAGTTGCGGGTTCTCTTCAACCTTGTTCTGCAACTCTTGCAACAGCAACTCGAGACGCTCGCGCTCGACCTGCTCGGCCATGCCCTCCACCTGGTCGGCATCCACCGTGACCTTGTCCGGTTGTGGCTGGGACTTGATCTCGGGGTTGAGGGTGTTGTCCGGCGCCAGCTCAGGGGAGCCGCCCAGGTCGATGATGTAGGGCGTACCGCTTTCCGAGAAGCCGATCGGGTCCTTGAAGTAACCGGCGATGGCGATCTTCTGTTCCGGGGTGGCCGTGGACAGCAGCCACAGCACCAGGAAGAACGCCATCATCGCCGTGGCGAAGTCGGCGAAGGCGATTTTCCAGGCGCCCCCGTGATGTCCGCCAGCGAAGCGCTTGACGCGCTTGATGATAATCGGCTGATTATTTTCCATGACTTAGCGACCGCGAACCGCTTGTTCCAGCTCGGCGAAGCTAGGACGGTGCGCCGGGTACAGAACCTTGCGCCCGAACTCCACGGCCAGGGACGGCGGCATGCCAGAAGCCGAGGCCACCAGCGACGCCTTGATGGCTTCGTAGACGTTCAGTTCTTCCTTGGCGTCGTGGGCCAGGGAGTGGGCCAGCGGGCCGAAGAAGCCATAGGCCGCGAGAATACCGAAGAAGGTACCCACCAGCGCCGCACCTACGTGCAGGCCGATGGACTTCTGGTCGCCATCGCCCAGGGAGGCCATGGTCACCACGATCCCCAATACCGCCGCGACGATACCGAAACCGGGCATGCCGTCGGCAATCCCGTTGACCGCATGGGATGGATGCTCAAGGTCTTCCTTGAGGCTGAACAGCTCCATGTCGAACAGGCCTTCCAGCTCGTGGGGAGCCATGTTGCCGGAGGACATGATGCGCAGATAGTCACAGACGAAGGCGGTCATGCGTTCATCTTTGAGCACCGCCGGGTACTTGGCGAAAATCGGGCTGGCCGCGGCGTCCTCGATATCGCCTTCGATGGCCATCATGCCTTCGCGACGACTCTTGTTGAGGATCTCGTAGATCAGGCCCAGCACTTCCAGGTAGAAGGTGTGGGTGAAGCGCGAGCTGAACATGCCCAGGGATTTCTTGACGACGTGCATCGTCATGTAGCCCGGGTTGGCCTGGAGGAATGCGCCAAAGGCTGCGCCGCCGATGATCAGCACTTCGAAAGGCTGGATCAGTGCCGCGATTTTGCCGTGGGAAAGCACGTATCCGCCGAGCACGCTCGCGAATACGACGATGATGCCGATAATTTTAGCCATAGGTAGGGGAGTACTTATTGAGTCGGGTTCAAGGTCATATTCGGAAGTTCTTAAAACTCTTCTTCTACTTATCGGCAAAACTGCGCCAGACTATAGCCAGTTAAGGCGAAAAGCCAGTTTGGCCCGCTCTGGGCGTGTTCACAGCAGACGATGATTGCGCCCGACCATGTCTAATGAAACCAGCGTCCCACATTCTCCGCCCGCCTCTCTCGACGCCTGGGTAAAGCTCCTCAATGGCGTGCGCCTGCCGGTGCCCCAGGCCAGCCATGACCGGGTCTGCCGCGCCATCGCCAACAACCGCAGCTCGCTGCGGGAGATTGTCGATCTGATGCAAAACAGCCCGGCACTGGCCTTGAGCGTGATCCGCGAAGCCAACCGGCATTCCCACGGCAGCATGAGCGAACCGGCGGAAAACCTGGAGATCGCGGTCAATCGACTGGGCCTCAAGCGTACCGAGGAGTTGCTCGAGCAACTGCCGACGCTGCCTGAAGAGCAGATCCCCCAGGCATTGCGCCAGTTCCAGCTGATCAGCCAGCACGCCAGCCAGCAAGCCAATGGCTTCTTTGCCGGACGCCTGGCGCGACTCTGGCAGGACATCCACTGGGGCAGCCTGCTGTTTCTCTCGCCGCTGTGGGCCATGGCCCTGGTCTATCCCAAGCTGCTGGAAGAGTGGGAACTGCGGGTCATCTACAAGCACGAATCCGCACACGACGTTGAACTGCAACTGTTCGAAGTGCGACTGATGGAAATGTGCCAGGCCCTGGTCCTGGCCTGGCACCTGCCGATCTGGGTCCAGCAGGGCTATCGCCTGCTGACCCAGGAGCAGCACCTGCTGGCCAAGGTCATGCTGATTGCCCGCGACAGCGACAACCCGCTGCGCCAGCAACAACGCCTGGACGCTGAACCGGACCTGCGGCGCTGGCTGAACCAGCCGGCCAACACTGTGTTGCTGGCCAACGGCCTGGCGCTGGCGGCGCAACAGTCCTGGAACAGCCCCCATGGCCGGCGCTGGCAGAACCTTACCGCTCTTTATCTGCAGATCCCCCTGGACCAGGTCCAGCAACAGTTGCACCAACAGGCCGTACAAAGCGCCCGCAACGACACCCAGCCCGATCTCTGGCACCCGGCCCAGGCCCTGCTCTGGCCCTGGGATGCCCGACGCCTGCATCACGGCGAACAACCAGCCCCGGCGCCCACCGCACTGGAACTGGCCAAGTGGCGCAAGCTCTGCGGCGAACTGTTGCTGGACCCCAGCCCCTTTACCAACGCCGTGCACCTTACCGGCTTTGCCCGGGATGCCCTGGCGGCGTGCGGCATGCATCGGGTCATGCTGCTGATGGTCGATCGCAGCCTGAGCCACCTGCGAGTGCAACAGCTTTACGGCATGCCCAGGGAAGCGGCCAGCCTGACCCTGCAGGCCAAGCAGAGCCCGCTGTTGCAACGCCTGCTGGAAAAATCCGCGCAGATCCGCCTGACCCCGGCCAACCGGGCCCAGTTCGCCCCTCACCTGCCAAGCTCGCTGCGCCAGCTGTTTCGCGGCGAACACCTGCTGATCCGCTCACTGTCGTGCAATGGCCGGGTACTGATGCTGGCGATCGCCGACCAGGGCGGCGTGCCGTTCTCGGAAATCAGCGTCCAGGCCTTCGGCAAGACCGCCCAGTGCATCGAAAAAGCCTTGCACAGCTTTACCAACCGCAGCCAATGACGCTTGCGCTACAATCCTTCCCTTTGCGCCCTGGGGACCTGACATGTCTGACTTCTCTGGCTTGCCGCTGGTCATTGAACCGAGCGACCTGCTCGCCCGCCTGAACGCCCGCGAACTGATCCTGGTCGACCTGACCAGCGCTGCCCGCTATGCAACCGGGCATATTCCCGGGGCGCGCTTCGTCGACCCCAAGCGCACTCAGCTGGGCCAGGCGCCGGCTCCCGGGCTGCTGCCGCCGCAAGCGGCGCTTGAAACGCTGTTCGGCGAACTCGGGCACAACCCGGACGCGGTCTATGTGGTCTACGACGATGAAGGCGGTGGCTGGGCCGGACGCTTCATCTGGCTGCTGGACGTGATCGGCCACCACCGCTACCACTACCTCGACGGCGGCCTGCCGGCCTGGCTGGCGGAAGGCCTGCCCGTGTCTACCGAAGTGCCGGCCGCGGTCGGCGGCCCCGTGGCGCTGGCCCTGCATGACGAGCCCACCGCCACCCGCGAATACCTGCAAAGCCGTCTCGGCGCGGCGGACCTGGTGATCTGGGACGCCCGCGGACCGCTGGAGTACTCCGGCGAAAAAGTCCTGGCAGCCAAGGGCGGGCATATCCCCGGCGCGGTGAATTTCGAATGGACCGCCGGCATGGATCAGGCACGCCACCTGCGCATCCGCCGCGACATGCCACAGATCCTTGCGGACCTGGGCATCAGCAAAGACAAAGAAGTGATCACCCACTGCCAGACCCACCATCGCTCCGGCTTCACCTATCTGGTGGCCAAGGCGCTGGGCTACCCACGGGTCAAGGGCTACGCCGGTTCCTGGGGCGAATGGGGCAATCATCCCGATACGCCCGTAGAGATTTAAGGTTTTTAAGGACACCCAATGAAAAAGCGTTTGTTCATCATCAGCCAGTACCTGCTGCCTCATCACCTGCTGTCGCGCCTGGCCGGCTGCATTGCCGAGTGCCGCGTGCGCTGGTTCAAGAATGCCTTCACCCGCTGGTTCGCCAAGCAGTATCAAGTGGATATGTCCGAGGCCCAGGTCGAGGACGTGACCGCCTACGAGCACTTCAACGCCTTCTTCACCCGCGCCCTCAAAGACGGCGCGCGGCCGCTGGACCCGACCCCGGGCGCGGTGCTCAGCCCTGCCGACGGCGCGGTCAGCCAACTGGGCCCGATCGAACACGGCCGAGTGTTCCAGGCCAAGGGCCACAGCTACAGCGTGCTGGAACTGCTGGGCGGTGACCCGGCCCTGGCACAGCCGTTCATGGGCGGCGACTTTGCCACCATCTACCTCTCCCCCAAGGACTACCACCGGGTGCACATGCCCCTGGCCGGCACCCTGCGGGAAATGGTCTATGTGCCGGGCCGGATCTTCTCGGTCAACCAGACTACCGCTGAAAACGTACCCGAGCTGTTCGCACGCAACGAGCGCGTGGTGTGCATCTTCGATACCGAGCGCGGCCCGATGGCGCTGGTGCTGGTGGGCGCGATGATCGTCGCTTCGATCGAAACCGTCTGGGCCGGCCTGGTAACGCCGCCCAAGCGCGAACTCAAGACCGTGCGCTACGACGAAGCCGCCCGCGCTCCGATCCACCTGGAGAAAGGCGCCGAAATGGGCCGCTTCAAGCTGGGCTCCACGGCCATCGTGCTGTTTGGCCCGGACCAGGTGCAGTGGGCCCAAGAGCTGGCTGCCGGCTCGCCCGTGCGGATGGGCCAGGGCCTGGGCCTGCCCAAGGCTTGAGGCCTGAATGCCGGACATAAAAAACGCCGCTGATCAGCGGCGTTTTTTATGAGCGGGGATTTTCCGGCGGCTCAGAGTTGCCCGTCGCGGTCACGGAACCCCAGCAGGTACAGCACGCCATCCAGGCCCAGGGTCGAGATCGCCTGCTTGGCCGACTGCTTGACCAGCGGCTTAGCGCGGAATGCCACGCCCAGGCCGGCAATGCCGAGCATCGGCAAATCGTTGGCGCCATCGCCGACAGCGATGGTCTGCTCCAGGCGCAGGCCTTCCTTGTGCGCCAGCTCACGTAGCAGATCGGCCTTGCGCTGGGCGTCGACAATCGGCTCCACCGCCACGCCAGTGACCTTGCCGTCCACCACTTCCAGCTCGTTGGCGAACACGTAGTCGATACCCAGCTTGGCTTGCAGCTGCTTGGCAAAGTAGGTGAAGCCGCCGGAGAGGATCGCGGTCTTGTAGCCCAGGCGCTTGAGCTCGGCGAACAGGGTTTCGGCGCCCTCGGTCAGGCGCAGGGAGGCGCCGATGGCGTCCAGCACATTGACGTCCAGGCCCTTGAGTAGCGCCAGGCGCTCCTTGAAACTGGCGCGGAAGTCCAGCTCGCCGGCCATCGCCCGCTCGGTGATTTCCGCGACCCGATCGCCGACACCGGCCGCCTTGGCCAGCTCGTCGATGACTTCGGCCTCGATCAGCGTCGAATCCATGTCGAACACCGCCAGGCGCCGGTTACGGCGGAACAGCGAGTCTTCCTGGAACGCGATATCGACGTTCAGCTCCTGGGCCACGCTGAGGAACTCGGCCCGCAGGGCTTGCGGATCGGCGGCTTCGCCACGTACCGAGAACTCGATGCAGCCCTTGCCCTGGTCGGCTGGCATGTCCAGGGGCATGCGCCCGGACAGGCGATCGATATGGTCGATGTTCAGGCCGTACTTGGCGGTGATGGAGCTCACGCGCTGCAACTGTTCGGCGGTAACCTTGCGCGTCAGCAGGGTCACGATATGGCGCTTCTTGCCCTGCCCGGCGACCCACTGCTGGTAATCCTGCTCGGACACCGGCGTGAAGCGCACCTGCTGGTCGAGCTTGTAGGCGGTGAACAGGATGTCCTTGAGCACCGACGAGCTCTGCTCGTTGCTGGGAATTTCAACCAGGATGCCGAACGACAAGGTGTCGTGGATCACCGCCTGACCGATGTCGAGAATGTTCACACCACCCTGGGCCAGAACGCCGGTAATGGCCGCAGTCAGACCGGGACGATCTTCGCCGGTGATGTTTATCAGGACAATTTCGCGCAAGGCGCACCCCCGAGGTGGAAAAAAAGCGCATTCTACCCACTTTCGGTGACCATCGGGCACAGCCAGCGCTTTGCCGGTCTAGGGCCTGTCGCTATACTGCGCGTCAACTTCACGGACAAAAGAGCCGAGCTCAGTGAACCGGCCCACGCCAGTTAAAACCGATAACTTCTTCCTGCTGATCTTCCGTGCACTGCGCCACCGCCGTGTGCCGATTGCATTGCGCATTGCCAGCCATAACGTGATCCTGGTCGCCCTGGCCCTGGTGATCTATGCCGGCGTGATGGGCCTGCAGTTCAAGCAAGCCATGCACGAACAAGCCGACGCCCTGGGTCAGAGCCTGACCACCCAGACCGCCACCTCGGCCACCGAGCTGCTGGTGTCCAACGACATCCTCAGCCTCAATGTCCTGCTCAACAATCTGACCAAGAACCCGCTGGTGGCCCACGCGGCCATCTACAGCGTGGACAACCGCATCCTCGCCGAGGCCGGCCAGCGCCCCAAGAGCAGCCTGCTGGGTGAAACCGAGGGCGTGTACCAGACCAAGATCACCTTCCAGGACGTGACCGCGGGCAACCTGCGAATCAGCCTGGACATGGCGCAATTCCAGCAGCCGATGACCATCAGCCTGCAAAGCATGGGCATCCTCAGCGCCATCCTGCTGGCCCTGGCCCTGGCCTTGAGCCTGCGCCTGGGGCGGCACATCTCGACTCCGCTGCTGCAACTGCGAGTCTGGCTGCGTGACCTGGACGAACACACTCCCGCCACCCAGCGCCAGGACGAAATCGGCGATCTGGCGCGTCAGCTGCATGCCCGCCTGGTGCCGGAAAAACCCGAACCGGCACCGCAGCCCGAGGCTGAAGTGCAAGACGACGAGGACGATGAGCCGGCATTCGAAGTGCGCAACCTGCGGGACCCGAGCTTCGACGAAAGCGCTCCGGTAGCAGGCCTGAAGCCTGCACCCCGGCACCTGGTTCACGCCGAAGAAGATGAACTGGACGAGGAAGACCCCTTCGCCGACCTGCGGGACAGCTCATCGACGCCTGCTGCCAAGCCACAACCGCAACCACAGGTTCCGGCCCAGCCCCAGCACAGTGCGGTACTCGCGGTGCAACTCGGTGCCCAGGAGCAACTGCGACGCCTGCCCCGCGCCCGCCTGATGGAACTGCTGGAACGCTACCGCGATTGCCTCGACCAGGCCGCCTCGCTGTACCAGAGCGAACTGCATACCCTGAACGATGGCAGCACGCTGATGCTGTTCCACAGCGAAGACAGCGGTGACGACTACCTGACCAACGCCATCTGCTGCGGCGAGTTGCTGCGCGCCCTGGGCCATGCCCTGCAGATCGAAGTGGCGGACAGCGGCATCACCCTGCAACTGCAACTGGGCCTGACCCTGGGCGACGAACTGTTCGGCCTGAGCCAGATCGACCTGCTGCTCACCGAAACCGCTCAGGATGCCCTGGCCCTGTCCCAGCACAGCCGCAACCTGCTGCTGGTGGAGCGCAAGGTCAATGACGACCCGCTGCTGCGCCAGCGGGCACGTATTCGCCCGATCGCCAGCCCGGAAGGTGCCTGCTGCGTGGAACGCCTGATGGAGCCCTACCCGTCGATGCTGGAGCGGCAACTGGCACGCATGCATGAAACACGGGCCAAGCTGTAAGGCTGACCCGCACAAAAAGAAGCCCGCCCAGTGCGGGCTTTTTCATGAGCTTTGTGTAGCCGCTGGCGCAGCCTGCGACAAGCCCCGCAGGGGCTTCAACGCTGGTGATATCGCTGCGTGCCTGCGGCCTGCTCGCAGCCTTCGGCAGCGGCTACAGGAGATTGCGTTGGCCAGAGCCAGAAACGACAAGGCCCGCTGTTGGGCGGGCCTTGTCTCGCGGCGTGTCAACTCAGAACCTGAACACTTCCATATCCGTGCGGATCGGCGTGGCCATCGGGATCTTCGGTTGCTTTTCCTGCCCGGCAGGCTTGGGCGCAGGAGCCGGGGCCGCCTTGCGTGGCACCTCCGCCACCGCCGGCTGATTGGCCAGAGGCTTGAGGGCACCCGACAACTGTTCCGCCAGACGCTGCAACAGCACGCCCTGGGCCTGGACCTGGGACGCCGTGGTTCCCGCGTGCTGCTCCTGCAGATGAACGATGCGGTTGTCCCGCACCTGGCCACGACGGTCGATCAGGCGCCATTGCGCATCCAGCACCGCCGGCTGCGACTTGCCTGAATCCAGGCGAGTGATCGACAGCAGCACCTGGACATCCGGAGTGAAGCCGCTGGTGGCCGGAGCCAATACAACCCGCTGGCTGTCGAGATGACCGGCCACCTGGCGCAACAGCAACTGGTCGATGTCCGAAGACAGGCTGCCGGCCCAGCGACCATCAGTGGAGGCCTGCAGGCTGCCATCATCCTGACGCTGCAGGAGGGTTTCACGTTGCAGGTAGTCGGCGATCAGCACCGGCCCCAGCAATACCGACATGCCGGCACTGGCCGGCTGAGCTGGACTTCCGCTGTCCAGCTGATACAGCGACACCGGCTGGTGTACGCTGCAACCCGCCAGGCCAAGAACGCCGGCGAGCAAGAAAACAAGAGGAAGGCGCAGAGCAGTCATCATCCCATCCAGGTGGCGGCCACAAGGCTAGCCACAGTGTAAATACTCAAAAAAACCTGAATAACGCCCGGCCACGCCAGCGTTTGAAAGCGCATATCATCCGTGAATATGCGCCCTGACTCCAGTGTTGTAGCGTCGATCCTGCGCTTAAATCGCAGATCGAACGCTCTAGCCCGCCCTTAACTGAGAGGCTCTACCAACAACGCATCCACCCGCTGGAAGCCGCGAGGCAGTTTGTTGCCACGGCGCCCGCGCTCGCCTTTGTAGTGCTCCAGATCGTCAGCCTTGAGCGACAAGGTGCGCTTGCCAGCCTGCAGCACCAGGGTCGCGCCGTCCGGCAGCACCGCGATATCGGTGACGTACTCTTCGCGGCTGGCCACGCGCTCACCGGGAATGCCGATGATCTTGTTGCCCTTGCCCTTGCCCAGCTGCGGCAGGTCGCTGATCTTGAACACCAGCAGGCGCCCTTCGGTGGTCACCGAAGCCAGCCAGTTCTGTTCACGATCGGCCACTGGCCGCGGCGCCAGCACCTTGGCATTGTTCGGCAGGCTCAACAGCGCCTTGCCTGCCTTGTTCTTGGCCTGCAGGTCCTCGCCCTTGACCACGAAGCCGTAGCCGGCGTCAGAAGCGATCACATACAAGGCATCGTCATCCGGCAGCAGCACGCATTCGAACGTCGCACCCGGCGGCGGCGTCAGACGGCCGGTCAGCGGCTCGCCCTGACCCCGGGCCGATGGCAGCGTATGGGCCGCCACCGAGTAACTGCGCCCGGTGGAGTCGATGAACACCGCGAACTGGTTGGAACGCCCGGGCGCGGCGGTCTTGTAGCCATCGCCGGCCTTGTAGGACAGACCAGTGGCGTCAATATCATGCCCCTTGGCGCAACGCACCCAGCCTTTTTCCGACAGAACGATAGTCACCGGCTCGGTAGGCATCAGCTCGTTTTCCGACAGCGCCTTGGCCTCGGCCCGGGCGACGATCGGCGAACGGCGGTCATCGCCGTAGGTTTCTGCGTCTTGCAGCAACTCGGTGCGCACCAGCTTCTTCAGTTTGGCTTCGCTGTTGAGCAAGGCTTGCAGCTTGGCCTGCTCCTTGAGCAACTCATCCTGTTCGGCGCGCAGCTTCATCTCTTCCAGACGCGCCAATTGGCGCAGGCGCGTGTCGAGGATGTAGTCGGCCTGGATTTCACTCAGGGCGAAACGCTCGATCAGCTTGGCCCGTGGATGCTCCTCGGTACGGATGATGTGGATCACTTCATCCAGGTTGAGGTAGGCAATCAGCAAACCGTCCAACAGATGCAGGCGACGCTCGACCTTGTCCAGGCGGAACTGCAGCCGGCGACGCACGGTGGTGACCCGGAACTCCAGCCACTCCACCAGCAGGGCCCGCAGGTTCTTCAACTGCGGCTTGCCGTCCAGGCCAATGATGTTGATGTTGACCCGGTAGGTGGATTCCAGCTCGGTGGTGGCGAACAGGTGCTGCATCAACTCATCGGCGTCGACCCGGTTGGAGCGCGGGATGATCACGATGCGGCACGGGTTCTCATGGTCCGACTCGTCACGCAGGTCGGCCACCATCGGCAGCTTCTTGGCCTGCATCTGGCCGGCGATCTGTTCCAGCACCTTGGCCCCGGAGACCTGGTGCGGCAGCGCGGTGACGATGATGTCGCCGTCCTCGACCCGGTACACGGCGCGCATGCGCACCGAGCCACGGCCGGTTTCGTAGATCTTCAGCAGGTCGGCACGCGGGGTGATGATCTCGGCTTCGGTGGGGTAGTCCGGGCCCTGGATATGCTCGCAGAGCTGCTCGACCGTGGCCTTGGGCTCATCCAGCAAACGCACGCAGGCCGAAGCCACTTCCCGCAGGTTGTGCGGCGGCACGTCGGTGGCCATGCCCACGGCGATGCCGGTGGTGCCATTGAGCAGGATGTTCGGCAGGCGTGCCGGCAGTACCAGCGGCTCCTGCAGCGTGCCGTCGAAGTTCGGCCCCCAGTCCGCAGTGCCCTGGCCCAGTTCGCTGAGCAGCACTTCGGAATAGCGCGACAGGCGCGCCTCGGTGTAACGCATGGCAGCGAAGGACTTGGGATCGTCCGGCGCACCCCAGTTGCCCTGGCCGTCCACCAGCGTGTAGCGGTAGCTGAACGGCTGGGCCATCAGCACCATGGCCTCATAACAGGCCGAATCGCCGTGCGGGTGGAACTTGCCGAGCACGTCACCCACGGTACGCGCGGATTTCTTGTGCTTGGAATCGGCATCCAGCCCCAGCTCACTCATGGCGTAGACGATACGCCGCTGTACCGGTTTCAGGCCGTCGCCGATATGCGGCAGAGCACGGTCCATGATCACGTACATGGAGTAGTTGAGGTAGGCATTTTCGGTGAAGTCAGCCAGTGACCGGCGTTCTACGCCATCCAGGCTGAGATCAAGGGAGTCGCTCATGCGGGCCTCATTGGTTCGTAGTCTGGCGCAGCAGCATGCTGCCGCCGCGCTGAGTAAATTCAAGTTTTTTCAAAGCGCTCATGCCCAGCAGAACCTGGTCGCCGTCGAGCCCCGGCGCCACCAGCGCGGCCACGTCCCGCAGCACGATATCCCCCAGCTGCAGGAGTTCGATACGGGTCCGATAACCTTCGCTGCGCCCATTGGCCGTGCTCAGGGTGACCGGCGCACCGCGCTCCAGGCCCAGACGTTCAGCGAGATCCGCAGGTACCGAGACATCGGTGGCCCCGGTGTCGAGCATGAATTGCACCGGCCGCCCGTTGATATGGCCGCTGGCGACGAAATGCCCCTGGCGATTGCCCGCCAGTTGCACTTCGATGTAACCCTCATGTTGTTGCGAACTGACGACAGTGTTGGGGTTCTCCTGGTGCGCTTCCCAGTCGGCAAAGAACCGCGTGGCCAGGAACAGCGCCGCCGCCCAGGCCATGATCAGCATCACCCGCCCGGCACTCTTGCCCGGTTGCTGGCTCACGGCTTGGCACTCCAGCCGCCTTCGGGAGCTGCAAAACGCCAGACGATCGGTCGGGCCTCGCCGTCGGCGCGAGCACCGTTGTTGTTGTCCAGGCCAATCCAGGCGCCCTTGGCGTCCACCACCAGGGCTTCCGCCAACCCGTAGGGCTGTGGATAACGCCGATGCTCTATCAGTGCTTCGCCAGCATACGACCAGCACTGCTCGACCTTGGCGCTCAGCGCGTCCCGGCGACAGATCTGATAGGCGTTGCGCTCCAGGGTGAACAGCTTGCCGTCGAACAGCGACAGGTCGGCGAAGTCACGGGATACGGCCTTGGCGTTGGGCATCTGCTCAGGCTGCATTAGCGCCCCTGCTTCACTGAGCAGCACGCAACCGCCATCGCAGTCCCAGGTGGTCTGGCCACGCTTGATCAACAGCAGCCCGCGCCGCTCGCGTTCCGCCGCCAGCCAGATCCGATCCCCGGCAGGGTTGACCGCCAGCCCTTCGAACAGGGCATTGAAGTGCAGCAGCATGCCGCTGGCACGGGCTTCGCGCACCATGATCGGGGAAATCTTCAACCAGGCCGGCGCGCCTTGCGCCGGAACCTGCAGCACCGCGGCATGGGCTTCGCTGACCACATATTTGTTGCCGGCGGCATCACAGGTGATGCCCTCGAAGTCCAGGTCGCCGCCACGCACGAAGGACGCCGCCCAGGTCCGCACCTTCAAGCCCCAGGGCAAGCCGGAATCCGGCACCGCAGGCACCTCGATCCCGACGGTCTCAGCCTGCCAGACAGGGTTACGGGTATCGAGCCTGTAGATCTGCTCGTCGTCGCGATCGGAGACGGTCCAGAGCTCCTGACCACACAGCGCCAGCCCGGACAGATTGCCGCCGCGCATGCCTTCCACAGGATGCTCGGACAGCAGTTTCAGTTCGGGCGCCGGCGCGGCCACCACCGAGGTTGCCAATAGCGCCAGGGCCAGGGCAAAACCTCTGTGCATCAGGCCAGCACCTCGGCCAGGTTGCCCTTGGACTCCAGCCAGGACTTGCGATCACCGGCGCGCTTCTTGGCCAGCAGCATGTCCATGATTTCCGCGGTGGCCTCGACATCGTCCAGGGTCAACTGCACCAGACGCCGGGTGTTCGGGTCCATGGTGGTCTCGCGCAGTTGCGGCGGGTTCATTTCACCCAGCCCTTTGAATCGGGTGACCTGTGGCTTGCCGCGCTTCTTCTCGGCCACCAGGCGGTCGAGAATGCCGTCGCGCTCGGCTTCATCCAGGGCGTAGTAGATCTCCTTGCCCAGGTCGATGCGGTACAGCGGCGGCATGGCCACGTAGACGTGACCGGCATCCACCAGCGGACGGAAATGCTGGACGAACAAGGCACACAGCAAGGTAGCGATGTGCAAGCCGTCGGAGTCGGCGTCGGCGAGGATGCAGATCTTGCCGTAGCGCAGCTGGCTCATGTCCTCGGCGCCCGGATCGACCCCGATGGCCACGGCGATGTTGTGCACTTCCTGGCTGGCCAGGACCTCGCTGCCGTCCACTTCCCAGGTGTTGAGGATCTTGCCGCGCAACGGCAGGATCGCCTGGAATTCCTTGTCCCGCGCCTGCTTGGCCGAACCGCCGGCGGAGTCACCCTCCACCAGGAACAGCTCGGAGCGCATCGGGTCCTGGCCGGCACAGTCCGCCAGCTTGCCTGGCAGCGCCGGGCCCTGGGTAATGCGCTTGCGCTCGACCTTCTTGCTGGCCTTCAAGCGGCGCCCGGCGTTGCTGATGGCCAGCTCCGCCAGTTGCATGCCCAGCTCGGGGTTGGCGTTGAGCCACAGGCTGAAGGCGTCCTTGACCACACCGGAAACGAACGCCGCCGCCTCGCGGGATGACAGGCGCTCCTTGGTCTGGCCGGAGAACTGCGCATCCTGCATTTTCATCGACAGGACAAAGGCAATGCGCTCCCAGACGTCTTCCGGGGCCAGCTTCAGGCCGCGGGGCAGCAGGTTGCGGAACTCGCAGAACTCGCGCATGGCATCCAGCAGGCCCTGGCGCAGGCCGTTGACATGGGTGCCGCCCTGGGCCGTGGGGATCAGGTTGACGTAACTTTCCTGGACGCTGTCGCCGCCTTCGGGCAGCCACAACAGGGCCCAGTCCACCGCTTCCTTGTTCCCTGCCAGGCTGCCGCAGAACGGCTCGGCCGGCAGGCGTTCGAATTCACTGACCGCATCCACCAGGTAGGAGCGCAGGCCATCTTCGTAGTGCCACTCGACCTTCTCGCCGCTGGACTTGTCCTCGAAGCTCACCAGCAGCCCCGGGCAGAGTACGGCCTTGGCCTTGAGCACGTGCTTGAGACGGCTGACGGAGAATTTCGGCGAGTCGAAGTATTTTGGGTCCGGAGCGAAGTACACGCTGGTGCCGGTGTTGCGCTTGCCCACGGTGCCGACCACTTCCAGCTCGGTGGCCTTGTAGCCGTCGGCGAAAGTCATCTGGTATTCGTTGCCGTCGCGCTTGACCCGCACCCGCACCTGGTTCGACAAGGCGTTGACCACGGAGATGCCCACCCCGTGCAGACCGCCGGAGAACTGGTAGTTCTTGTTGGAGAACTTGCCGCCGGCGTGGAGCTTGGTGAGGATCAGCTCGATCCCGGACACGCCTTCTTCCGGGTGGATGTCCACGGGCATGCCGCGGCCGTCGTCGGACACTTCCAGGGAATGGTCGGCGTGCAGGATGACCTGTATCGACTTCGCATGGCCGGCCAGGGCTTCGTCGACGCTGTTGTCGATGACTTCCTGGGCCAAATGGTTGGGCCGCGTGGTGTCGGTGTACATGCCCGGGCGTTTGCGCACCGGGTCGAGTCCCGAGAGGACTTCGATGGCGTCTGCGTTATAAGAGCTAGCGCTGGGAGTGGCCATGGGTTCTCGTCGTTAGTCGTTCAATGAATATGGGGCGAAGGCTCACAGTGCAGTGAAGTCGATCGCCTGGTACTGATCGGCAGTGATGCCGGCAAAATTCAACATCGCCGGCAATTGTCCGGCAAAACCTTGGAAACTATGATCGCCGCCGGCCTGTATGCGCAAGGCGCAGGCGCGGTAGTAGCGCTCGGCGCTGCGATAGTCCAGCGTCTCGTCCCCGGTCTGCAACCACACCTGATAACGCTCAGGGTCCTGGGGTGGCGCCACTTCCAGCGCTGCCAGGGCCGCGACATGGTCGTGGGTCAGCTCCCAGGTCTCGTCGGTGTACAGGTTCTTCTGCGTGCCCAGATAACCGTCGAACATCCGGTGCGGGCTGACAGCAGGGTTGATCAGCAGGGCCTTCAGACCATAGCGCTCGGCAAGGTGAGTCGCATAGTAGCCGCCGAGCGAGCTGCCGACCAGCAATGGACGACCGAGTTCGGCAATCGCCTGTTCCAGCTGGCCAATGGCCTGGCGCGGATGGTGATGCAGGGCCGGTACCTGCAGTTGCCCGGCCAGGCCGATCTGCTCCATGACCTGGCGCAACTGGGAGGCCTTGGTCGATGCCGGAGCACTGTTGAAGCCGTGGATATAGAGGATCGAACCGGACATGCGAGCTCCCTGTGCACCTGGGCAAAAGCCGCAGTTTACAGGGATGGGGCCAGGTTACGCAGCCGCTTCAGTAGCCTTCGCTACCGTAGTCGATGGTGAATTCATAGCCTTCGACCCGCTGCACGCCGGTTTCCAGCCGTCCATCGGGCAGCAGCCGCAACCAACGGTAGCCCGGCACCTGCTCCTCGACCTTGAAGTCGTCGCTCAAGGGCTCGAACTGGATGCAGGTGGAAGGTGAGGCCAATAGCCGCACGTCGCCCCGCAGGCGATCGATCTCCTGGTGAACATGCCCCCAGAGCACGGCGCGCACCTGGGGGAAAGCGTCGATCACGGCAAACAGCGCCTGGGCATTGCGCAGGCCGATGGGCTCCATCCAGGCGCAATCGATGGACACCGGATGGTGATGCAGGCAGACCAGGTGGTGCCGCTCTGGTGCTTCGCGCAGGGAGCGGGTCAGCAGTTGCAACTGCTCATCCTGCAGATAACCCGGTACCGAACCCGGCACCGCCGAGTCCAGCAGGGTGATGCGCCAGTTGCCGATGTCCACCACCGGGTCCAGCAAGTCACTGCCGCTGGCGGCCTGCTCCATGACCTGCGGTTCGTCGTGGTTGCCCGGCAGCCAGCGGCCTGGGGCGGCAATCTGCCGGGTCAGTTGGCGAAAGCGTTGATAGGACTCCAGCGTGCCGTCCTGGGACAGGTCGCCGGTGGCCAGCATCAGGTCGATCCGTGGCTGCTGCGCCAACACAAGGTCGATGACCCGTTGCAGGCTGTCGGCGGTGTTCATGCCCAAGAGCGTGCCGTCCGTCTCGGCAAACAGGTGGCTATCGGACAGCTGCACCAGCAACACGGGGTCGGCGGCAGTCAGTGCGGATACGCTTGGCACGGCGTTCTCCCGGAGCAAGATCACAAAGCGTGAAGAAGGGGGCAATTATGCTGGGGGAAGTGAAAAAGAGGAAACCTGGGAAGCGGACCCAGTTCACATCTAGCGCACGGCTTCGAACTCGTGACCGCAGGCCAGGCAGTGGCTCAGCCACTCGCCGAGGAACACGTTCAGCTGGGCCTTTTCATCAGGCTGGTGCATGAAGGCATTGGGATAGGGATAGATGCTGCGAAAACGCCGGGCATGTTCGGCACTGATGACTTCCGCCATGCGCGCGTCGTGGTAGACCTGCACTTCCAGCTGCGGCACAGGCAGCCAGGGCAGGCTGTGCTCCTGGCGCACCTGCAAGGTGGTGGTATACGGGCAGGCCAGTACCACCTCCAGGGCCAGTACGCCGAGCATCTGGTCGCCCTGGGTCACGGCGATGCGCCGGGCCACGGGCTGGTTGCGCATGTCGGGCAGCAGTCGCATCAGCCGGGCGTAGTTGGCCTCGCAGGAAGCTTGCAGCCCCGCGAGATCCACCCGATAGCGGTCGCGTACCTTGTTTACGACCATAACCCCCTCACTTCCGCGCGATTGAGCGCCAGCCACTGCAAGGCAATGATGCTGGCGGCATTGCAAATCCGCCCGTCGCGCATGGCCTGCAAGGCATCCTCGTAGGCCATCACGCACACCCGAATGTCTTCCGCCTCTTCCTCCAGCCCATGCAGCCCACCGGCGGCGCTGCTGTCGCAACGCCCCAGGTACAGATGGACGAATTCGGTGCTGCCACCGGGCGACGGGAAGTACTGGGTCATCGGCCACAGCGCCGAGATGTCCAGGCCAGCTTCCTCCTGCGCCTCGCGGCGGGCAACCTGTTCCGGCTGCTCGTCCTTGTCGATCAGCCCGGCCACCAGTTCCACCAGCCAGGGCGAAGCCGTCTTGCCCATGGCACCGACGCGGAACTGTTCGATCAGCACCACCTCATCGCGCTGCGGGTCGTACGGCAGTACGCAGACCGCATCGTGACGGACAAAGACTTCACGATTGATTTCACGCCCCATGCCACCGGCGAACAGCTCATGACGCAGTTGCAGGCGATCGAGCCGGTAGAAACCCTGGAAACAGTTTTCGCGCCGGATGATCTCGACGGCACTCGGCGTGGAGTTGGCAAAGTCAGTCATAACAATCCTCGTGTACAGCATGTTCAATCCGAGGATCCCCCTCGACTTCGCGCCATCCTAACGCGCTCGCAGCTGATCATGCAGCCCCTTTACCCTCAGCGGGATAGACGGCGAGGGGCTAAACCTACTCTAATTGCCTCTATTGAGCTTAGTGGCGAACCGACTGCCTCGCAGGCAGTCGAAGCCGGTAACTTTTGCCTCCCCCTGGTTTATGAAGGACGCCCATGTCGCTTGTCAAAATCGCCTCCGTGGCCTGTATCGCCCTGACCCTGGGTGCCTGCCAAAGCCTGTTTCAACCCAGCTACATGACCCCGCTGGAAACCACCCGGGACAAGTCCGAACAACTCAAGCCCGGTTGCAGCGGCGCCGACTGCCCGCTGGTCAACCTCGACACCGTGCACTTCCCCGCCGAACCGAAGCTGGATGCCATCATTGAAAAGCGCCTGCTGCAAATGACCCGCACCAGCCCCGATGCTGCGCTGCCGGCCAGCCTTGCGGCCTATCGCGAGCAGTTCCTGCGCAGCGCGCCGGACCGCCACGGCATGTACCTGCAATCCAAGCTACGCGAGCAGCATGACGGCCTGGTGATCATCGAACTGGCCAGTTACCTGGACACCGGCGCCGCCAACGGCACCCCGGGCCGTGGCTTCGTCAACTACTCACGCCAGCAGCACAAGGCCCTGAACCTGGCGGACATGCTCCTGCCCGGCCAGGAAGAGATGTTCTGGAAGGCCGCGCGGGTCGCCCACAACAACTGGCTGATCAGCACTCACCTGGATCGCGAGGCCGAGTTCGTGAAGACCTGGCCCTTCCAGAAGACCCAGAACGTAGCGCTGACCCGTAACGCCGTGACCCTCAAGTACGACGTCACCACCATCGCGCCGCAGGTTTTGGGCCACATCGAACTGCAGATCCCTTACGACCGCCTCAAGGGCGTGCTCAAGCCCGAGCTGTTTCCTGGCGGTAACTGAAAGCCCGGCCCAACAGCCATTGCAGCAGCCCTGCCAGCACCAGTGACGGCAGGGTTGCGCCGATATCCGGGTACAGATTGGCCAACAGATGATAGGTGCTCACCCCACCCAGCCAGGCCAGCAGCGCCGGCCAGCGCAAGGCTGACGCCGGGTTCTGCCCCGAGCGCCGACGCAGGATGAAGTGATCCACCAGCACCACGCCAAACAGCGGCGCGAATACCGAGCCGATCAGCAACAGGAAGTTCTGGTACTGGGCCAACGGCGCCAGGCAGGCGATCAGGGTGCAGAGCACGCCTATGGCCAGCGCCAGGTGCTCGACCTTGAGGCGCAGCAGGATGCCGCTGGAAACCGCCGCCGAATGGATATCGGCAAAGGCATTCTCCGACTCGTCCAGCAGAATCAGCAGCAACGGAATCCCCAGCCCGGCCCCGGCCAGCGCCAGCAGCAAGGCATTCACTTCACCACTGGGAGCGAAGGCCAGGGTGTAGGCGACGCCCAGGCTCATCAACCAGAAATTGCCGATGAAAAAGCCCAGGGCCGTGCCGCCGAATACGCTCTTGGCGTGCTTGCCGAACCGCGAGTAGTCGGCGATCAGCGGCAACCAGGACAAGGGCATGGCGATGGCGATATCGAAGCCCACGGCGAACGGCATCGAGCCGTCCCCGGCCTGGGCCCAGAGCGCCGCCAGGTCGGCTCGGGCGAAGAGGTTCCAGGTCAGCCACAGGCAGGCGGCCAACAATAACCAGATCCCCCATTTGCGCAGGATCTGCCGGACGAAGGTCAAGGGCCCGCTGACCGCCAGCAAGGTGGCCAGGGCACCGAAAAACAGGGTCCAGAGCAACGGGTTGGCCAGCAGGCTGCCTTCGCTGAAGGCCCGGCTGCCCAGGAGGCTCGCGGCATCGCGCATGACGATGATTTCAAACGAGCCCCAGCCCACCAGCTGCAACAGGTTCAACAGTGCCGACAGGCTGGCACCGCGCCGGCCCAGGCTGAGCTTGAGCGCAGCCATGGACGACAGGCCGGTGTCGCTGCCGATCACCCCCACCGCCGCCAGCAGCAGAACGCCGACTGCGGTGCCGAGCAGGATCGCCAGCAGCGAATGGGCCAGCCCCAGGCCTGGCGCCAGCAAGGCGCCGGTCTGCAGCACCATCAGGCCGATACCGAGGGAAAACCACAGGGAAAACAGATCGCGGGCGCCAAACACGCGCTTGTCGGCCGGTACCGCGAGATCGGGAGAGTAGGTACTGATTGGACTGCTCAAGGTTGATATCTCGAAGGAATAGGGTCTGCAGGAGCCGGCTTGCCGGCGAAAGCGCCACCTTGTCGAGAGCGCGGCGCCTGGTTCGCGGGCAAGCCCGCTCCTGCACAGAGGGGTCAGACTTTCTTGTACAGCTGGCTGCCTTCCTGCTTGAAGCGCTCGGCCTGTTCCGCCAGGCCCTTGGCGACATCCACATCCACCGCTTCGATACGCTGGTTGGCTGCGTACTCACGCACTTCCTGGGTGATCTTCATCGAGCAGAACTTCGGCCCGCACATGGAGCAGAAATGCGCGACCTTGGCCGAATCCTTGGGCAGGGTCTCGTCGTGGTACGAGCGGGCGGTGTCCGGGTCCAGGCCGAGGTTGAACTGGTCTTCCCAGCGGAACTCGAAACGCGCCTTGGACAAGGCGTTGTCGCGGATCTGCGCGCCCGGATGACCTTTCGCCAGATCCGCAGCATGCGCGGCGATCTTGTAGGTGATGATCCCGGTCTTCACGTCATCCTTGTTCGGCAGGCCCAGGTGTTCCTTGGGCGTGACGTAGCAGAGCATGGCGCAGCCGAACCAGCCGATCATCGCCGCACCGATACCGGAGGTGATGTGGTCGTAGCCGGGGGCAATGTCGGTAGTCAGCGGGCCGAGGGTGTAGAACGGCGCCTCGTCGCAGCACTCCAGCTGCTTGTCCATGTTCTCCTTGATCAACTGCATCGGCACGTGGCCCGGGCCTTCGATCATGCACTGCACGTCATGCTTCCAGGCGATCTTGGTCAGCTCGCCGAGGGTCTCCAGTTCGCCGAACTGGGCTTCGTCGTTGGCGTCGGCAATCGACCCCGGGCGCAGGCCATCTCCCAGGGAGAAGCTGACGTCGTAGGCCTTCATGATTTCGCAGATTTCGTCGAAGTGGGTGTAGAGGAAGTTCTCCTTATGGTGCGCCAGGCACCACTTGGCCATGATCGAGCCACCCCGGGACACGATGCCGGTGACCCGCTTGGCGGTCAGCGGCACGTAACGCAGCAAGACGCCTGCGTGGATGGTGAAGTAGTCCACACCCTGCTCGGCCTGCTCGATCAGGGTGTCGCGGAACAGCTCCCAGGTCAGGTCCTCGGCCACGCCGTTGACCTTTTCCAGGGCCTGGTAGATCGGTACGGTACCGATCGGCACCGGCGAGTTGCGGATGATCCACTCGCGGGTTTCATGGATGTGCTTGCCGGTGGACAGGTCCATCACCGTGTCCGAACCCCAGCGGATGCCCCAGGTCAGTTTCGCCACTTCTTCCTCGATCGAGGAACCCAGGGCACTGTTGCCGATGTTGCCGTTGATCTTCACCAGGAAGTTGCGGCCGATGATCATCGGTTCCAGTTCGACGTGGTTGATGTTGGCCGGGATGATCGCGCGGCCACGGGCGATTTCCTCACGCACGAACTCGGCGGTGATTTCCTTGGGGATGCTGGCGCCGAAGCTGTGGCCGGCGTGTTGCTGCTTCAGCAGGCCGGCGGCACGGGCCTCTTGCAGCTTCATGTTTTCGCGGATGGCGACGTATTCCATCTCGGCGGTGATGATGCCTTTGCGCGCGTAGTGCATCTGGCTGACGTTGGCCCCGGCCTTGGCCCGGCGCGGGTTGTTGACGTGGGCGAAGCGCAGCTTGGTCAGCTCCGGGTCGGCCAGGCGCTGCTGGCCGAAGTTGGAGCTCAGGCCGGCCAGGCGCTCGGTGTCGCCACGGTCTTCGATCCAGGCCGAACGCACATCGCCCAGGCCCTTGCGCACATCGATCACCACGTTCGGATCGGTGTAGGGGCCGGAGGTGTCGTACACGGTCACCGGGGCGTTGATCTCGCCGCCGAAGTCGGTGGGGGTCACATCCAGGGTGATTTCGCGCATGGGCACGCGGATGTCCGGGCGCGAACCCTGGACATAGACTTTTTGCGAGCGGGTAAAGGGCTGAACCGATTGTTGGTCGACTTGGGCCGACTCACTGAGGTTGCTAGCGTTTTTTAATTTTGTAGTCATCACGGGCTCTCCAGACAGCATCCAGGCAGTGGATTTTTGTCGGAGCGAACCTGTAACGGACGGACGCACCCTGGCTAGGCAACTAGTTGAGTGCAGTGCTTGGTACTCGAGGGGTGTTCGATTGTCGAACAACAGCCCGGACGAAGCACAAGAGGACTCGCCGGGTGACGAGAAATCTTGTTCCCTACGCAGGCGCTAACCTGATCAGGTTCAACGGGATCCGGATTGTCCGATCTCAGCCTCATAGCAAGGCACCCCGACAAGAACCGGGCCAGTCTAGACAAAGCCACAGCAGAACGCCAACCCCCCGTACGATCAGCATGATGAATGGCGTAATTGCAGGATTGTTGCCACCCCCCAGCGCATCTACACTCGTTGCCCTGTGTCGAACCTTGACGCTCCGTGGGTCGCGCCTTAGCCTTGGCGCCTGAATTATTGCCGTAATATCAACTCTAGGGATCGCCGAATGCTGCGCAAACTCTCACTGGCTGTTGCCGTGTCTTGTGCGTCCAATGGAATGGCCTGGGCAGCAGAAGCGCCTTTGACCACCAAGACCGATCTGGTCAGCGTCTACCAGGAAGCGGTGGACAACAACGCCGATCTGGCCGCTGCGCGCGCCCAGTACGGTGCCCAGAAGGAAGTGGTGCCCCAGGCTCGTGCCGGGTTGCTGCCTAACCTTTCGGCCGGCGCGGACATGAACAACACCCGCACCAAGTTCGACGAACCGTCGATGACCTCTACCCGCAGCGGCAACGTCTACCAGGCGACCCTGGCCCAGCCACTGTTCCGGGCCGACCGCTGGTTCCAGCTGCAGGCGGCCAAGGACATCAACGAACAGGCTTCCCTGCAACTCTCGGCCACCGAGCAGAACCTGATCCTGCAGAGCGCGGAGAACTACTTCGCGGTGTTGCGCGCCCAGGACAACCTGGCCTCGACCAAGGCCGAGGAAGCGGCCTTCAAGCGTCAGCTGGACCAATCCAACGAACGCTTCGACGTGGGCCTGTCGGACAAGACCGACGTCCTGCAATCCCAGGCCAGCTACGATACCGCCCGGGCCAACCGGATCCTTGCCCAGCGCCAGGTGGATGATGCCTTCGAGGCCCTGATCACCCTGACCAACCGCGAGTACAACTCGATCCAGGGCATCGTCCATACCCTGCCAGTGCTGGCGCCGACCCCCAACGACGCCAAGGCCTGGGTGGACACCGCCGCCAAGCAGAACCTCAACCTGCTGGCCAGCAACTACGCAGTCAGCGCCGCCGAGGAAACCCTCAAGCAGCGCAAGGCCGGGCATGCCCCGACCCTGGACGCAGTGGCGCAGTACAAGAAAGGCGACAACGACGCTTTGGGCTTCAGCAACCCCAACCCGCTGACGCGCTACGGCAGCGACGTCGAACAGCGCTCCATCGGCCTGCAACTGAACATTCCGATCTACAGCGGCGGCCTGACCAGCTCCCAGGTGCGTGAATCCTACTCGCGCCTGAGCCAGACCGAGCAACAGCGTGAATCCCTGCGCCGCCAGGTGGTGGAAAACACCCGCAACCTGCACCGCGCGGTGAACACCGATGTCGAGCAGGTCCAGGCCCGGCGCCAGTCGATCATTTCCAACCAGAGCGCAGTGGAGGCCACGGAGATCGGCTACCAGGTGGGCACGCGCAATATCGTCGATGTGCTCGACGCCCAGCGCCAGCTGTACACCTCGGTGCGCAACTACAACAACAGCCGCTACGACTACATCCTCGACAACCTGCGCCTGAAACAGGCGGCCGGCACCCTCAACCCGGGGGACCTGCAGGACCTGTCGCGCTATCTCAAGGCCGACTACAACCCGGATCGCGACTTCCTGCCGCCAGATCTGGCCAAGGCCGCCCAGGAGCAGCTCAGGGCCCGCCCTTGAAGGTCGCAAGCATGAAAAAGGCCACCTTTGCGGGTGGCCTTTTTCATGGCGGTGTAACGGCCTTTTACGGCCATGCGACAGCGGCTACCGAAGGCGACGATCAGTGCCTGCCCAGGAGGCGGCCAAGGCCATCGAGCAGCCGTTGCAAGGCGCCCTGGTTGGCCTTGAGCACCTTGAGCCCGGCATCGGCCATCTTGCGCGCATCCTGGGGTAGCTCGAACAGACGCTGCACCGCCACCGCGAGCCCCTCGGCATCGTCCACTTCCTGCAAGGCTCCGGCCTCACGCAGCATCGCGGCGATTTCCAGGAAATTGAACAGATGCGGCCCGCTGATCACCGGCTTGGCCAGGGCCGCCGGCTCCAGCAGGTTGTGCCCACCGTTGGGCACCAGGCTGCCGCCGACAAAGGCGCTGTCGGCCAGGGCATAGAGGAACAGCAATTCGCCCATGGTGTCCCCCAGCAGTACCGAGGTGGTGGCAAGCACCGGCTCGGCTGCAGAACGGCGTACCGTGGCAAAACCCTGCTGCCGGCACAGCTCATGCACCGAGTCGAAGCGCTCCGGGTGCCGCGGCACCAGGATCAGCAAGGCATTGGGGTAATTGCCCAGCAGTTGCCGGTGGGCATCGAGCACCACCGCGTCTTCGCCCTCGTGGGTACTCGCGGCGATCCACACCGGGCGCTCCATGGCCTGCCATTGCTGGCGCAGCTCAGTGGCCCGCTGCAGCAACTGCGGGTCGATGCTCAGGTCGAACTTGATCGATCCGGTCACTTGCACAGTCTCTGGCCGGGCCCCAAGCCGGAGGAAACGCTGGGCCTCGGCTTCGGTCTGCACCGCGAACAGGCTCATCTGCGCCAGCATCGGTGCGGTCAGCCGAGCAAAACGCCCATAGCCCTTGGCCGAACGCTCGGACAACCGGGCATTGGCCAGGGCCACCGGAATCCCGCGCCGGGCACACTGGTCGATATGGTTGGGCCACAGTTCGGTTTCCATGATCACCGCCAGCTTGGGCTGCACCCGATCGAGAAACCGCGCCGCGGCGCAAGGCAAGTCGTAGGGCAGGTAGCAGTGCTGGATCCGCGGCTCGTTGGCAAACAGCGCGTGGATGCGCTCGGAGCCGGTGGGAGTCATGCAGGTCACGGTAATCGGCAGCTGTGGATAACGCGCCAGCAGCGCCCGGATCATCGGCGCGGCAGCGATGCTCTCGCCCACCGACACCGCATGCACCCAGATGCCACCGGGTTGCATGCTCGGCAAGCCGAGAGAGAAACGCTCGCCAATGCGCTTGGCATAAGCCGGCGCCTTGCGCGAGCGCAGCCACAGGCGGATCGCTACCAACGGCAGCCCCAGGTAAAACAATGCGGTATAGAGAGTTCTATTCATGGCGGCGGAGTTTATCGGTTTTTTAGCCGATCGCCTTCAGGTGCACGGCAAAACGTTCTGCCAGCCAGTGCGCCGCGGGGCCCAGAGGTTCGTCACGGCGCCAGGCCAGTTCCACCACCAGTGCCGGGGGCGTCCATTGGCTGGCCAGCTCCACCATCTGGTTCTGATAGGCCGGGTACTGCACCACATGCCGTGGCAGCCAGGCCCAGCCCAGCCCGCGCATCAGCCATTCGGCCAGGACGTAGAAGCTGTCAGCCCGCCAGACCTGGGGGCTGACCTGCTCACCACCGGGGTAGCCACTGGCTTGCGGAGCGATGAGCAACTGCCGGTGTAGCGCCAGCAACTGGCGGTTGACCCTTTTTTCATGGGCCAGCGGATGCCCCACGGCGCAGACAGTGACCATCTCCACACTGCCCAGGGCCCGGCGCTCCAAAGTTTCCGGCATCTGCTCATGATGAAACAGCAACCCCAGGTCGGCCCGGCGCTCCACCAGTTTGCGCGCTACGTCGCCCTGGGCCCCGCTGGCCAGTTGCACCTCCAGGCTGGGAAAGTGTTCCGCCAAAGCCTCTAGGCTGTCGAGCACCGGCTGATAGGGCATCGCTTCGTCCTGGGCCAGGCGCAACCGCGCTTCCTGGCCGCGCATCAAGGCCAGCGCCCGGCCATTGAGGCGGTCGCACTGGCGCAGGATCTCCCGCGCTTCCTGCAACAGTGCGCTGCCCGCCTCCGTCAGCCTTGGCTGGCGGCCACTGCTGCGTTCGAACAGGCTGACTCCCAGGTCATCCTCCAGCTGGGCGATGGCACTGCTGATGGCCGATTGCGCCTTGCGCTGCTGGCGGGCCACGGCAGAAAACGAACGCAGTTCGGCGACCCCGACAAACAGGCGCAACTGCTCCAGGTTCCATTGCATGTTCATGGCACAACCTATCTATCATCCAGATAGGTAATGACTTTACCCCATCTGAACTTTCTCTAGAATGCCGACCTCACAAAGCAGTCCCAGCCCCGAGGAACCCTCCCATGAACGCTTACTACTACCTGGCTATCGCCATCTGCGCGGAAGTGATCGCCACTGTTTCAATGAAAGCGGTCAAGGGCCTGAGCACTCCGCTGCCCCTGGCATTGATCATCGTCGGCTACGGCGTGGCCTTCTGGATGCTGACCCTGGTGGTGCGTACGGTGCCGGTGGGCGTGGCCTACGCGGTATGGGCCGGCATGGGCATCGTCATGGTGAGCATCGCCGCGCTGTTTCTGTACGGCCAGAAGCTGGATATCCCGGCGATGCTGGGCATGGCGCTGATCGTCCTCGGCGTGGTGGTGATCCAGTTGTTCTCGAAAACCGCCGGGCACTAGAAAGCAGCCTCACGCCACACGCCTCAAACGGCCAGAGTGAGCGCCAAGCTTGCAGCTTGAGGCCTGAGGCTTGAAACTTGCGGCTTCGTTTTACTTACCGAGGTCGCTGCATGCCATCCGCTATTTCCACCGATGTGCTGATTGTCGGCGCAGGCGTCGCCGGTCTCTGGCTCAACGCTCGCCTGCAACGCCTGGGTTTTTCCACCGTGCTGGTGGAAAGCGCCAGCCTCGGCGGCGGACAGAGCGTGAAATCCCAGGGGATCATCCACGGCGGCGCCAAATACGCCCTGCACGGCGCCCTCACTGGCGCCTCCGAGGCCATTGCCGACATGCCACGGCGCTGGCGCGAAGCCCTGGCGGGCAATGGCGAGCTGGACCTGTCCGGCGTGCGCCTGCTGTCCGAGGCCCACTACCTCTGGTCCCCCGGCACTCTGGCCGGCAACCTCACCAGCTTCTTCGCCAGCAAGGCGGTACGCGGGCGGGTCGATCAGGTCAAGGGCGAGCAACTGCCCCCGGCCCTGCAGGACAAGCGTTTCAAGGGCAAGGTCTACCGCCTCGCCGAACTGGTAGTGGATGTGCCGAGCCTGATCGAGCGCCTCGCGCACCTGGCGGGAGACAGCCTGCTGGCCGGGCAGAAGATCGAGCCCCTGCTGGAGAACGGCCAACTGCTGGGCCTGCGGGTCGACGGCCGGGAAATCCGCGCGCAACGCATTGTCCTCAGCGCCGGAGCCGGCAATGCCGAGCTGCTGCAAGCGGCCGGCCTGAGCCAGCCCGCCATGCAACTGCGACCATTGCACATGGTGCTGGTCAAGGGCCCGAGCCTGAAACCGCTGTACGCCCACTGCCTGGGCGGCGGGCCAAAACCACGGATCACCGTCACCACTCACCCGGCCGCCGACGGCCAGTGGGTCTGGTACCTGGGGGGCGATATCGCCGAAGCCGAGGGCGTGGCCCGGGAACCGGCAGCGCAGATTGCCGCAGCCCAGAAGGAACTGGGGCAACTGCTGCCCTGGATCGACCTGAGCCAGGCGCAATGGGCCACCCTGCGGGTCGACCGCGCCGAACCGGCACAGTCGGGCCTGGCCCGCCCGGACAACGCCTTCCTCGCCGAGCAGGATCGCCTGCTGGTGGGCTGGCCGACCAAGCTGGCCCTGGCACCGGACTTCGCCGACCGGGTCCTGGCTGCCCTGGAGCGCGACGGCATTCGCCCCGCCGCCGCCCAGGCCCTGCCCGAACTGCCCAAGCCGCCCCTGGCGCAACCAGCCTGGGAGCAACTGCTGCCATGAGCCAGCCAACCCTGCACGATCTGCATCGCCCCTTGGGCAGCACCGGCCTGCTGGTGTCGCCCCTGGGTCTGGGCACGGTGAAACTGGGCCGCGACCAGGGCGTGAAATACCCCAACGGCTTCCAGATCCCCGACGACCAGGAGGCCCGCATGCTGCTCAAGCTGACCCGCGACCTGGGCATCAACCTGATCGACACCGCTCCGGCCTACGGCCGCAGCGAAGAGCGCCTGGGCCCGCTACTGCGCGGCCAGCGCCAGGAATGGGTGATTGTCAGCAAGGTCGGCGAAGAGTTCGCCGATGGCCTGTCGCGGCACGATTTCAGCGCGGCCCATACCCGGATGTCCGTGGAGCGCAGCCTGCAACGCCTGGAAACCGACTTCATCGACCTGGTGCTGGTGCATTCCGACGGCAACGACCTGGCGATCCTCGAGCAGTGCGAGGTCTACCAGGCCCTGGCGCAGCTCAAGCAGGAGGGCAAGATCCATGGCTTCGGCTTCTCCGGCAAGACCGTAGACGGCGGCCTGAAGGCCCTGGAGCAAGGCGATTGCGCCATGGTTACCTACAATCTGAACGAACAGGCCGAGCGGGCAGTCATTGACTACGCTACCGCTCACCACAAGGGCATCCTGGTGAAAAAGGCGCTTGCCAGCGGCCACGTCTGCCTGAGCCCGGGAATCGATCCCGTGCGGGCCAGCTTCGAGCTGCTGTTTGACCGGCCCGGTGTCGCCAGTGCTATTGTCGGGACCATCAATCCCTTGCACCTGGCCCATAACGTGTCGACTGTGGCGCAGGTCCTTGGCAAGAACTGATGCCGCCGACGCGGCCGACCCCGACGCAAGAAGGAGCCGAGATGTCGCGACCGCTCATTAGAAAGAACCCCAGCAACTTCAAGACCCTGCCCCTGTTCGTCGAAGCGACTCCCGAAGGCTTGAGCTACCAGAGCGTCGGAATGCCGCTGAACTTCGCCCAGACCCTGCAGCGCCGGCGCGCGGTGACGGTGGCCGACAATCAGCGCTTCGCCCTGGAGCTGGCCAACCTCGGAGTCTCGGTGCGCCTGACCCTGCACTGGCAGAACCGCGACTACTGGGTGCTGGTGCGCCAGCGCCGCCAGGATCGCGGCGATGTGGTGCTCAAGCTGATTTCCGGCTATGTCCCGGCTCACGAGCTCAACCTGCCACTGCATACCGCGATCCAGGAAATTGCCGAGGAATGCCTGCTGGAAACCCCCGAAGGCTGGCTCGGTGGGCGCTTCAACGACACCTGGCTGCCCGCGCCCTACGCCGGCGCCCTGCACTATCGCGAGGCCCTGCCCTTTCGCCTGACCCCGCTGTCCGGGGCGGCGCTGCCGGTGCGCTGTGGCAACCTGCAGTTGCTGGAGCGTCCCCGGGCCTATGTGCACCTGCCCACCGCCTCACTGCAGTTGATCTACGACCTGCGCCTGGACGTGCCGAGGGAAGCCAAGTCCCTGAGCCTGTTCCACGTCGACGAGCGCCTGGAGGGCGACCAACTGGTGGCACGGCTGGACCGCAAGCGCCCGGACCTGTACCTGATGCCCCTGGACAACGGCGAGCCCTGCGCCGAGCTCTACACCCTGAAGAAAGACCAGTTGCATCCGGCCAGCACCCGCGGCCTGTACCTGGCGGAAAGCTTCGCCCAGCAGGAAGGCTGGGTGGTGAGTGACGAGCGGATTCGCTGGAAGGACTGGCTCAGGCAGCGGGGCCTGGAGCCACCGCAAAAGGCGTCGAAGCTATCGCGGCTAACCGGCCGGGCCCGGCAGATCCTGCGCAAGATCGTCCCCGGCAAGGCCCGGCGCCAGGGCTGAGGCAAAAAAAAGGCGCCTGCAACAGGCGCCTTTTTTGCGGACCGCAAGGCCGTTACTCGGCCTTGTCGGTCTTGCGGATCTTCTCGACGATAGCCGTGGTCGAGCTGTTTTCCACCAGCCCCAGCACCTTAACGGTGCCGCCATAGGCACCGACTATATCGGCACCTACAACCTGGTCGATGGAATAGTCACCGCCCTTCACCAGCACGTCCGGCCGAACCTGGGACAGGAGGTTTTCCGGGGTGCCTTCGGGGAAACTGATCACCCAGTCCACCGCCCCCAGCCCCGCCAGCACCGCCATGCGCCGGTCGACGCTGTTGATCGGACGGCCTGGGCCCTTGAGGCGACTGACCGAAGCGTCATCGTTGATCGCCACGATCAACCGGTCGCCCTGGGCTCGCGCCTGTTCCAGGTAGGTCACGTGCCCGGCGTGCAGGATGTCAAAGCAGCCGTTGGTGAAGACGATCTTCTCGTTGTGGGCTCGGGCATCATCGATGGCCAGCAGCAACTGGTCGAGGCTCAGCACCCCGCGCTCGGAGCCTTCCTCGCGCTGGATCGCCCGGCGCAGTTCGGGAGCACTGATGGCGGCGGTACCCAGCTTGCCAACCACGATGCCGGCCGCCAGATTGGCCAGGCCCACTGCGTGGGGCAGCTCTTCGCCGGCGGCAATGGCGGCTGCCAGGGTGGAGATCACCGTATCCCCGGCACCGGTAACGTCGAACACTTCCCGGGCCCGGGCTGGCAAGTGCATGGCCGGATGGTCGGGGCGCAACAGGGTCATGCCATGTTCGCCACGGGTCACCAGCAGCGCCCCCAGTTCCAGGTCATGCATCAACTGCGCGCCCTTGCTCACCAGTTCGTGCTCATCGGCGCAGCCGCCGACGATGGTCTCGAACTCGCTGAGGTTCGGCGTGATCAGGCTGGCGCCGCGGTAGATGGAGAAATCCTTGCCCTTGGGGTCCGCCAGCACCGGAATGCCCCGGGCCCGCGCAGCGGCGATCAGCACCTGGTGATTGCGCAGCGCGCCCTTGCCGTAGTCGGACAACACCAGCACCTTGATCCCGTCGAGCAGGGCATCGACCTCGGCCGCCAGGGCCAGGGCGTCGGTGGCGAAGGGTTCTTCGAAATCGATACGCAACAACTGCTGGTGACGGCTCATGACCCGCAGCTTGACGATGGTCGGCTGGTGCTTGATGCGCTGGAACAGCGCACGCACGCCCGCGCCTTGCAGGCTGTTGGCCAGGCTGTCGGCGGCTTCATCGTCGCCGGTCACGCCCACCAGGGAGGCCGGCGCGCCGAGGGCAGCGATGTTCAGGGCAACGTTGGCGGCACCGCCGGGGCGATCCTCGATTTGCTCGACCTTGACCACCGGCACTGGCGCCTCAGGGGAAATCCGTGAGGTACCACCATGCCAGTAACGGTCGAGCATGACATCGCCGACCACCAAGACGGGGGCTTGATCGAATCGCGGCATGGACAACTTCATGGAGCATCCCACATACAAAATGAACAGGGGCGCGATATTAACACAGGGTTGGCGCCGCCTAGTTCTATGCCTTGAATGGGGCCGACGAAGAATTCTTGCCGCTTATTTACGGGGCAGCAGTTGCAGCAGGCGGCGGATCGCCTCCGGCAGTGCCACGGTCGCCGTGTCGATCTCGCAATCGGCCTGCAACGGCGCTTCATAGGGGCTGTCGAGCCCGGTGAAGTCCTTGATCCGCCCCTCCAGCGCAGCCTGGTACAACCCTTTGGGGTCACGCCGGGCACAGGTGTCAAAAGGTGTACTGACGTACACCTCGATGAATTCCCCCGGGCCGAACAGCGCGCGGGCGGCATCGCGCTCGGCGCGAAACGGCGAGATCGCCGACACTATGACCAGCAGGCCGGCGTCCACCATCAACCGCGCCACCTCGGCCATGCGGCGGATATTCTCCTTGCGCGCCTCGGCCCCCATTCCCAGGTCACTGCACAGGCCACCGCGAACGTTGTCACCGTCGAGGACGAAGGTGTGCATACCCAACTCGTTGAGCCGCAGCTCCAACAGATTGGCCAGGGTCGACTTGCCGGCCCCCGACAATCCGGTCAGCCAAAGACAGCAGGGTTGCTGCTGCTTGAGGGCGGCCCGGGCCTCGGTGGACAACGACAGGCTGTAGGGACGGATTTGCGGGCGCTCCAGCGGTACACAGGCAAGCTTATTCATAACCGAGCATCTCGTAGTCGCGTTGATAGACCCGGCGCACCAGGCGCCGGGTGCGTACCGAACAGATATCCCTGACGGGGGTGCTATGGCGCTGCTGGGTGCTGTTGACATGGGGCAGTCGGGTCTGGACCTGCAACTGCTCGCACAGCAGTTGGAAATCTCGCTGCAGGTGCTCCTGATAGCCGACGAAATCCAGGGCCAGGCGGCCCAGGGAATCGGTGAGAAAATCGCTCTGGGCAGCAAAGTGCATCTGCTTGTGGATGGTTTCCGGGTGCAGCCAGCGGCCGATAAAGTCATCGAAGTCGCGGTAATGCCCTACCAGCGCCTGGGCTGCCTGGTCCCGTCGGCCGAGGCGATTGCCCCGCAGGAAAGCGTAGGCCGAGTAGGCGCGCTCCAGGGGGTCGCGCACGAAAGCAAACTTGAAGCTGCTGGAAAAGGCCTGGGGAAACTGCTGCTCGTACCAGTACAACGGCAGGTGCCCGGGCATCCAACCGTCGAACAATGCCGAACAGATGCTGCTGCCCGCGCACTTGGGGACATGAATGAACAGGCAGGAGTGCCGGGAGAAGGCATCAGGAAAGCGCACATTGGCCGACATGGACTTGTTCACCACTTGGCGATCCACCACCGACAGGCGCCCAAGCAGGAAATTGCGCTGGGTCTTGGGTAATAACTTCCACACAAAGCGTTGCAACATTCTGCTACCCACGCGAGAGGGATGGCCCCCTCGATCTGTTCAAAGATTCAGGCGGGAACCATAACAAGCGGGAAACGCAGAATTATTTAGGCTTGGTCAAGACTGTAAGGAAGCGGCTACAAATGATGCCAAGGTGCCTTGCACACCAAGGCCCCGGGGAGCGAGCCGGCTCGCTCCCCGGAACAGGTCAGGCGATTCCGCTGGGCGCGGGCTCTTCCAGGCCCATGGCATGCAACCGCGAGTAGTAGCCGTTCTGTGCCAGCAACTGGGCATGGCTGCCGCGCTCGACAATCCGCCCCTGGTCCATGACCAGGATCAGGTCGGCTTTCTCGATGGTCGACAGGCGGTGGGCAATCACCAGGGTGGTGCGGCCCTTCATGACCTTGTCCAGGGCGGCCTGGATGTGCCGCTCGGATTCGGTATCCAGGGCCGAAGTGGCCTCGTCGAGAATCAGCAGCGGGGCGTTCTTCAGCAAGGCCCGGGCAATCGCCAGGCGCTGGCGCTGGCCACCTGAAAGCAGTACGCCGTTCTCCCCTACCTGGGTATCCAGGCCTTCGGGCAACTGGGCAATGAAGTCCATGGCATAGGCATCGGCGGCGGCCTTCTCGATGTCCTCACGCGGCGCACCGGCCAGGTCACCGTAGGCAATGTTGTTGGCCACGGTGTCACTGAACAGGGTGACGTGCTGGGTAACCTGAGCAATATGCCGACGCAGGTTCAGCAGGCGGAAGTCTTCGACCTCGGTGCCATCCAGAAGAATCTGGCCCTTGTCGTGGTGGTAGAACCGCGGAATCAGGTTGGCCAGAGTCGACTTGCCACTGCCGGAACGCCCCACCAGCGCCACCATTTTCCCGGGCTCGATACTGAAGCTGATGTCATCGAGCACCTGCCGTTCGGTTCCCGGGTAGGTGAAACTCAGGTTGCGCACCTCCAGGTGCCCATTGATGCTGGCGCGCTCGACGGTGCCGCGATCGACCTCAGGTTCGACGTCCAACTGCTCGAAGATGCTCTCCGCACCCGCCACGCCTTTCTGGATCGTTGAGCTGACTTCGGACAGCTGGCGGATCGGCTTGGGCAGCAGACCGGCCATGGTGATATAGGCCACCATTTCACCGGCAGAAGCATCACCGCGCAGATACAGCACCAGGAACATCAGCACCGCCATGGCGCTGTAGATCACCAGTTGCAACAGTGGGGTGTAGATGGCGCCGGTACGGGTCATGCGCAGTTGCTTGTCAGTGTTGCCCTGGCTGGCCGCAAGAAAACGCTGCTGCTCATAGGTCTCGCCGCCAAAGCTGCGAACCACGCGATAGCCCTGGATGGTTTCCGAGGCAACATGGGTCACATCACCCATGGCCACCTGGATCTTCTTGCTCTGCTTGCGGAATTTCTTGCTGGCGGTGCGGACCATGACCGCGATCAGCGGCAGGATGGCGATCATCACCAGGGTCAGGCGCCAGTTCATCCACAACAGCGAGCCGAACAGGAAGATCACGGTCATGCCTTCGCGGATCACCACCTTGATCGCGTCCGTCGCCGCCCCCGTGACCATGGTCACGTTGAAGGTGATACGCGAGATCAGGTGCCCGGAGTTGTGCTTGTCGAAGTAACGGTTGGGCAGGGTCAACAGGTTGTTGAACAGTTGCACCCGCAAATCGTGCACCAGCCCCAGGGATACCTTGGCCAGGAAGTAGTTGCCCAGGTAGGAGCCCAGGCCTTGCCAGGCAGCGATCAGCACGATCAGCAGCGGCACCGCTTGGAGCAACTGCATGTCGCGCAGATAAGGCACACCGGGAAACAGCACCGCCTGAGGGTTGGACAGACCGTCGACGAAATACTTGAGGATGTAGCCGAGCATGGGCTGAGTCGAAGCGAAGATCAGAAACCCGACGATGCTGATGAGAAACAGACCAATATAGGGCCGCACATAGCCGAGCAGACGGAAGTAGATTTTCAAGCTCGAGGGGCTTGCGTCAGGACTGGAGTCGGTCATATCACGCGAATGTCGTCAAAAAGGAGGCTGACTTTAGCACAGCTTGTTCGCGGTACTGGCACTCCCATAGGCCCGAGATTGTTCAGCTGACCAACGACATCGCCAGCCATAAGTCGTTATGATTGCCAGCTTAACTTCCGGGATGAACGTTCAAGCATGCAACCCAATGCCCTTCACAACACGGCCAATCGAGTATTCGATTTCATTTGCCTGTGGATTCTGCCGATCGGTTATCTACTGCTTCTCTGTGCGATGTTCTTCCTGCCGGGGCGCAGTGGATTGCACAAGCTGTACTACGGACTGTTCAGCATCCCGACGCTGATCGCGCTGTGTACTCGCCCCAGCGAACTGAAAACCCTTCTGCGCGAACCTGTCTTCATCGCCATGTTGCTGTTCTGCACCTGGGCCATTGTCAGCCTGGCCTGGAGCCCTCCGGTGGACAGCGTGCTGGGGGAAATCAAGACGCCTCTGCACACCCTGATGCTGTTCGCCGGCTGCATGCTACTGGTTCGCTACCGCGGCGAGGTGCTACAGCCGCTGGTCTTTTGTGCTGCGATCGTTGCTCTCATCGCCTCGATCTTCAACCTGTACGTCTTCGTTCGATACCACACCCCCGAACTGCGCATGATCGGTGCGGGCGCCTTTGACAACCCATTGCTGAGCTCCCATGTCTTTGGGTTCTTCTGTGTCTACTGGCTGTGCCTGAGCATGAACTGCCGTCGTTACCAGATACTCTGGCTGAGCGTTCCGGCGCTGGTCATCATGGTCGCCGCACTGATCGCCACGGGCTCCAGAACGCCTCTGGTGGCATTGACCCTGGCGGCACTGTGGCTGAGCTTCATTAGTTGGAACCGTCGTTCGCTGATGCTGCTGGGCGGCATGCTGGCAGGCGGTATAGCCGTCGTTGCGCTGTTCTCGCAGATGCTTCTGGAACGGGGCAGCTCTTCGCGTTTCGATCTCTGGCGCCTGGCCCTGGAACAGATTGCCAACCACCCATGGATCGGCCACGGCTACAACGCCAGTCTGTCCCTGGACCCCGGCATCGGTTTCCTGCTGCAAGAGCCCCATAACTTCGCCCTGGGCGTGCTCTACTATGTGGGCATCATCGGCCTTCTGCCGTGGCTGTTCATGCAGGCCTGGGCCCTGTTCAAAAGCTGGCAACTGCGGGCCGAACCACTACTGATCCTGGCCTCGACCTGGCTGATGTTCGGCATTGGCGCAGGCCTGACCGAAGGCGGCGGGATTCTCTCTCGCCCCAAAGAGCACTGGTTCCTGCTGTGGATTCCCCTGGCCCTGATCGCTGCCCTGTGTATCAGCCAACGTGCGCGACGCTCACCCAGCCACAGGGTCGAGTCGCTCACCCAGGCCGACGCCGACAAGCTGATGGCCAATGCCCGGGTTATCGAAGCCGACGGCCTGGGCCCCAAGGTCCTGCGTCTTGACGACGGCAGCTTCCTCAAGCTGTTTCGCCCTCGCCGCTGGTACACCTCCGGAGGGTTCAACCCCTACTCCGCGCGGTTTGCCACCAATAGCGAGCAACTGCGCGAGCTGGGCATCACCACCCCGAAAATCCTCGGACTGTATCGTCTTGCCGACGGCAGCAACGCCGTCCGCTACCAACCGCTACCCGGCCAGACTCTGCGCCAGAGCCTGCAATTGGCCAGCTCTGGCGACGAGCGTTCCAAGTTGATCAAGCGCTTTGGCGCCTTCATGGCCAATCTGCATGAGCAAGGGGTGTATTTCCGCTCACTGCACCTGGCCAATGTGCTGGTACTGGAAAATGGCGAGTTCGGGCTGATCGATCTTGCAGACCTGCGGGTCTACCCCTCATCACTGAGAAAATCGCTGCGCCAACGCAATGTGCGCCATATGCAGCGCTATGCCGAGGATTGTGGCTGGCTGTTCCTGGAGCACCTGGACGCACTGCAGGCCGGTTACGCACTGGGCACCTCGATGCCCCTGGCCACCGGACTGTTGAAGCAGCTACCGGCGAATGACCTGCACCAGGTGGCTCGCTGATCCCTGCGCACGCACCTGTTCCATGACAGCTACACAGAGCTGCCTGGAACAGGTTCGGAAGGGATTAAACAGCGAGCGGTCAGGCTGAGCGCTGCCGGGCGTAGGCCAGGAAGCCGTCAATATCATCGCTGCAGAGCTTGTCGGCCAACCCGTGCAACTCAGCCTCCGGCCAGTCCCACCAGGCACTCTGCAAGAGTTGCTGGCGCTGCTCCTCGGGAAAGCGCCAGCGCAGGAAACGCGCCGGGTTGCCACCGACCACCGCATAAGGCTCGACGTCCTTGGTGACCAGCGCCCCCGCCGCGACAATCGCACCATGACCAATGGTCACACCGGATAACAGCGTGCTGTTGGAACACAGCCACACATCACTGCCCACTCGGACATCGCCATTGGTCCCGGCGTAGCCACTGATGTGCGCGGCCTGAGGCAGCATGGCCGGGAAGGGATAAGTGGTGACCCAATCCGCTCGGTGGTGGCCACCGAGGAATATCTGCACCCCTTCGGCAATCGAGCAGTACGCCCCGATGCTCAGGGTCGAGCCCTCCTGCCAGTCATGCACCTCGGGCAAGCCATAGCTGCCACGCCCGATGCTGTAACCTGGATATCTCTGCTGGAAACGCACCACGCCGCGCTCGATTTTCGGCAGCTTGCGGATCGCACGCTTGGCGCGCTTCTCCAGAAAACGTTGAATCCAGCCCATGCTCCGGCGTCTCTTCAGTCTTTTTCCAGTGGAGAAAAATAAAGGCGGCCCAATCCACGCCAGGTTTTCTTGTTCCAGGCCCTGAACGGAATCTGTGCCAGCAGCTCGCGTGCCAGTTTGCGATCCCGATTGGAGACTTTGAGGAACATCGAACTGAGGAACTTGTAGCGCACCTCGTCATACAGCGGGTGGTCGCTGAACAGGGCATAGGAACGCAGGATGTTGTCGATCATGAACCGGTGGTTCTTGTAGGAATTGGTGGCGTGCTTGCGATACCGCGCCATCAACACGTTCAAGCCATCGATGAAATAGCCGGCCCGGGTGATCTTCAACTCGATCAGCAGGTCTTCAAGGCGGATATTCGGATCGAAACCGCCGACCTTTTCCAGGGCCTCACGACGAATCATCAGGGTCGGAGCCGGTGGATAGGGCTTGCGCTCAAGGAACATGTCGTCGAAGTCCAGGCGCCGGAACGGCACGTCACGGCGCTGGCGCTTCTCGGGAAACAGGTTGCCGTCGCTGTCGATCAGCTCGATATTGCCCGCGCAGATCCCCACCTCAGGCTTGCCATCCATGTAGGCCACCTGAGTCGCAATGCGCTCGGGCAGCATGATGTCGTCGGAGCCGAAAGGCACGACCAGGCTGCCCCTGGACCGTGCAATGGCACCATTGAGAGTGTTGGTCAGACCCTGATTCTGCTGGACCCGGAAGTCGAAGCCATGCTGCTCCTGCAGGCGCCGGATACGCTCGACACTGTCATCGCTGGAACCGTCATCCACCACCAGCAGCTCGATGTTCGGATAGGTCTGGTTGAGCACACTGAGAATGCTTTGCTCAATGTAGGGCGCGTGGTTGTAGGAGGCGATAATCACCGTCACCACAGGTTGCTGGTCTGCCATTACTGCCTCTTGCCCGCTTGACTCAAGCCGGAGTCGATCAATTGCCGGTACTCCTCGCGGAACACCTCGATATCGTGTTCTTTCTGCAGATAGGCATAGGCCTGCTGGCCCTTGGCGGCCAGTTCCTCGTCGGACAGCCCGAGATAGGCATCCAGCGCGGCGACCAGCGCCGGTACATTGGCCGGCTCCACGGCCAGGCCGCCAGCCCCCTCGATCAGGGGCAGCATGGCCGGCACGTTCGAGGCGATCACCGGCAACTGCCCGCTCATGCCTTCAAGCAAGGCCAGGCCCAGCCCCTCGGCCAGCGATGGCATGGTCCAGATATCGAAGGCCCGCACGTATTGCAGGGCGTTCTCCTTGAACCCCAGCAGGTGAGCCCGGCCCTGCAGCCCCAGGCGCTCGATTTCAGCACGCAGATTGGCTTCCTCGCGACCGGCACCAATGATTGCCAACTGAGTTTTCGGGTACTTGTCCTTGAGTTGAGCAAAGGCCTGCAGCAGATAGGTATGACCCTTGACCGGCACCAGGCGGCCCAAGGCACCAATCAGCCGCACATCGGGGGCCAGCCCCAGCAACTCCCGGGAGCGCTCGCGGGAATGCTGCAAGGCCTCTGCCTGTTCAATGTCGATGGCGTTGGTGATCGCCCAGGTATTCTGGTCGGTGAAACCGCATTGGCAATCGAGCAGGTACTGCTTGACGGCCGGGGACACACCGACAAAGCGCCAATGCCGATCGATCAGACGCTGGGTCTGGCGGCGCCGGTAAAGCCGGTCGTACTCACCAAAACCGTGGGAAATTCCGATGCACAACGGCACCTTCAACCAGCGGTTGAGGGTCAGCATCATGTTCACCGGCTTGAAGCGATTGCAGATCACCACATCGAACTGTTCCTTGCGGCAGAACTGATACAGCCGCCACATGGCCCGCAGGCGCATGCCCTTGAGGGATTTGTCGGAAAACTCGAAATACACCGAATGCGCGGCGCGACTCACCGGATCGTTCGGCCCGGGGCGCCCCCGCAGGAACGCTGCGGTGACTTCGTAACGCTCAGCCGGCAAGGCCTTGACGATCTGCTCGGCGAGATCGGCGAAGTCGTGGGATTTGACGTTGTAGTCCGGCTGCAACTGCAGGACCTTGAAGCGCTGACTCATAACTATCCCCGGTGAAAACCTGCGGCATCGATGATCCAGGACGGCTCACTGGCCAGGGCTTGGAGCGACTGCGCATCCTGCTCCGGCAACTGCGACCACTCATTGCGCTTCCAGCACACAAAGTGGAAGTACGGGAAACTGCGGTCGCCGTCGCGGTCATTGGTCAGATGCCCATCCTTCCAGTACCAGCGCGTCGGAAAATCACGGCTGCCGTCATGCCACTTGATGACTCCGCCCGGCGTGCTGAAGGCCTCGGTGAACTCACTGCGGCGGCGCCATGGATTGAACTTGCCCACCAGCTTGAACAGCGGTTCCGGGAAGTTCTTGCGCCAGAGGAAAATCCGACTGAACGCCCCTTCATCCAGTGCGTGATGCTGCTGGTCGGTAAAGCGCGTCTGCCAATCCTTGATCTGCCTGAACAACTCACGCTTGCGTGCAGTATTGCGTATCAGGCACAAGTGCCCGGCGACGCGCCGTTCATGGGTGGAGAACAGGTCATACCCCGCCAGGCGATCCGCAGTGAAATAGGCCCGCAGGTCACCGTAGACCAGGTCGATATCGCCGAAGGCCCAGAAGTCGTAGCCCTCCAGACGATCAATATGGATGTACCCCATTGCCGGCCTGATATCACAGAGCTTGTAGGCCGCATTGGGCGCAAAGTCGATCTCCAGGCGCCGGGATACCAAAGCGCAGTACTCAGCAAAGCTCATGCTTTCTAGCTTGACGTTCGGCGGCAGATTGTCCGGGGTCCCGCAGTCGCTGAAAAAGAGCCAGTCTATATCCGGATTCCGGCGGCAGCTTTCGAGAAAAAACGGCATCCAGAATGGCCAACGCCCGAAGTAGGGCATGAGAAACAAGATTCGCGGGCGAGGATTGATCACAAAGGACTCACTGTCGGATTGGGGCTACAAAACGCCCCCATGGTTATGTCGGTTTATCGCTGTTGCAATAGCCAGAACAGCTCATGGCGTCTGACCGCCTTGCGAAAGAACTCATTCTCCCCAAGTGCTGAAGGCATCCTACTGGCCATAAGCCATTGTATCGACCTGCGCAGGCGTCGCTTGAACGGCATTTTCGGTTGCAGGTCATGCATCATGCCCAAGGCCATGGCCTTGTCATACTGCTCGCCCTGGGACAGTGACAAGCACCAGGGACGCAACACCGCCGTCGACTCGAACACCGGCGGCAACGCAATGCCTGCGCCCGAATCCCCCATGGGCCAGCGGTCGTTGTCATGCAGGTGATTGGCGTAGCCAAGGATAGTGGTCGGCTGCCAGGCCAGCCCTTCCAGGGCTTGCATGACCGCCTCGCGAGCACAGATGTGGTCGGGATGAGGGTCCAGCGTCGGGTGCGGCAGCACTATCACCTCAGGGCGCGCCTTGAGCAGCAGCTCACGCAGGTCGGCCAGGAGATTGTTCCAGGTCGGCAACCCGTCCTGGTCGGCGGGCAGCGGGAATGGATTGAACTGGCGGAACAAGCGGATATCGCTCAGTTGCGCCTCGCGAGAGGCCACCGGCTGTTCAGGGGAGGCCTGCATGGCAGGCAGCTGCAGGCAGAAATAGCCCAACTGCACGCAATGGGATTCAGGCACCCCGGCCCAGCGCGGCACAGTAATACTGTCCCAGGCCCGCAAGCGCCCCTTGATCCGCGCCGCCTCTGCCGGGTTCATGCCCATGGCCTGGTAATGCTCAGCCTCGATTTCGCCTGCGGTGAGGGTCACGATCCAGGCCTCGTCGGCCTGGCTGTACAGACCGAAGGCTGCCAACTCGGCATCGTCGGCATGGGGAGCGATCACCATCACCCGCTGGCGCCGGTAGTCGGGATCCCGCCAGGACATCAGTTGCGGCTGGATGCGGAGCCGACAGAAGCGCCCGCGCAACCTCAGCTCGCCACTGACCAGGGAACTGGCCAGGCCGCTGAGGTTGAGGTAGCGCAGGCCATTGACCCCGCGCTCGAACACCTGACGATCGGCAAGCGGACCGCCCGACACCTCAACAGCCGGGTCGAGAAAACGTCCCAGCCACGAGCTCTTGACGTGCACGCCTAGAACCAGGGTTTCATCCCCGGCCAGCGCCAGCGGCGCCTCCAGCAACAGGCGCCCCGCTTCAAGGCGCACCGCGGCCTGCTGGGCATCGCTGCCGAAGTCGTAGCAGTAATCATCCTTGGGCGAATAGAACAGATGATCGGCAAACCAGGCTTCATGGGCCAGCCAGGCCAATACCGCCAGCAATACCGGCACCCACCAGGCCACCAGGATGCCGGCCACCAATAGCAGCACCAGCCCGATCAACAGAGCGATTCGTTTATTGCGCCGGTGACGCTTGAGCAGTTGTTGCTTGCGACTCATGGGCTGACTCACACCTGGAAAACCGGCACAGGATTGCACCAACGGTCCTTGTATTCACGGTCGGCACGACCGAAGGAGAAACGCAGTGGCTTGTTCAGGGCACGGGCCTGTTCCCAGGCACTCTGGGTGTTGAGAAAACTCAGCACGCTGCCAGGGCTGAACTCACGAGTCTCCGGGTCTACCCCACCGTTCACGTACTCGACGCTGATCCACTCCGGCGCTTCGACCCGGTAGATCAGTTGCACGGCAATCGGCGCGTCGTTGAGGAAGATCACCGAACCGATCAGCAGCTCGCGCAGGCGCTCCAGCACCTCGGCCATACGCTCGGCACCGGTGGCGGCAAAGCCCCAGCGGCGCTGGAACAGGTCGCAGTAGATCGCCGCCAGCTCGGGGCTGCTGAAATCACTGACCGGGCGTACAACCCCGCCCGCCTCTTCCAGCAGGCGCAGCTCACGACGCTGGTTGTAACGAAACTTCTTCGACAGCTCTTCCGGCGTCCTGGCCATGGCCAGCTGTTCAGCCTGGGGCTTGAGGCCGGTCAGGCGCCCCTCGTTCAATGCGGACAGGTAACGCCCACGATGGCGCAACACCGCCTGAGCATCAGCAGCGGCGGGCAGGATCAGCTCGGCATTGCCGATATCGAACAGGCCCTTCTTGCCGGCCCGCTTGAGCACGTCCTTGGACAGCGCCAGGTCGCGCCCCCAGGTGGCAATGGCCGCCTGCAATTGGCCGTTGCGCTCCCAGGCCAGGTAGCGCACCGGGATCTGCGCCAGGTCCGCCAACTGCTCCACCACCAGGGGATGGGTTGCCACACTGCCACCGAACCGCTGCCAGGCATCGGCGTAGGTCGATGCGTCAATGACTGACCAGCCACGTTCGCGCCAGCCTTGAAATCGATTGAGCATCAGCCCCTCGCGGTCAGATCGGTGACTTGCGGCAAACGCCAGAATACGTCGCGTACAGCACGGTCGGAGAAGCGCTCGCGCAGGCGATCGAGCATCAGCTCGGCACAGACCCGGCGCTGGTGGTCGTCCATCGCGGCCAGATGCTGAAGCCCCTGGGCCATATGTTCAACGTCGCCCAGGGGGAACAGGATGCCCACCCCCTCGACCACTTCCCGGGCACCGCCACAGGCGGTGGCCAGCAGCGGCACGCCGGCGGCCATGGCCTCCAGCAGGACCATGCCAAAAGGCTCGTGGTCGGAGCTCAAGGCAAACACATCGAAGGCGCGGAAATAGCGTCGGGCCTGAGGCACCTGCCCGAGGAACAGCACGCGATCGGCAATCCCCAGCTCGCGGGCCAGGGACTTCAGGTCTTTTTCCAGACGCCCGGTTCCGAGAATCGCCAGTTGGCTGTGCGGCGGCAATTGCGGCAAAGCCGCGGCAAAGCCACGCAGCAAGGTGGCCTGGTCCTTGTCCGGATGCAGGCGCCCGACGTTGCCGACAATCCAGGCATCGGCGGACAGGCCCAGCTCGCTGCGCGCCTGGGCAGCGCTCAGTTGCTCGGCCTGCAGTGCCTCAAGGTCGATACGGTTGTACAGGGTCTGAATGCGCTGCGCCGGCCATTTCGGCAGGCAGGCACGCATGTCGTCACGCACCGCATCGGACACCCCGAGCAGGCTCAGGCGCTTACGGAACAGTTGGGCGAAGAGCTTGCGGCTGCCGCGCTTGTAATCGGAAAACGCATGATGGACACCGATCACCGGCAAGCCGGTACCGAGCAAGGCGATATAGATCGGCTTGAAGCGGTGAGCGATGCAGAAGCTGAAATTGCGTGACGCGGCGATCTTGCGCAGGTCGCGGATGGCGCCCAGCTTCAGGCCGCGGATGGCCTTGGAGCTGTATTCCATAAACAGCACTTCATCAGACGCGCAGCCCGCGGCGACATCGGCATCGGCGGCCCCGGTGAGAAACACCGTGGTCACTCGATAGCCGCTGCCCGCGAACAGGTTGGCGTATTGCCGGGCACAGTCCAGGAACGGCCCGTCATAGCCGTGGCAGAACTGCAGCACATGGCGTTCAGCCGAGCGTGTCATAAGGGTCCACGCCGTCTTTGACCACCAGAATGTCTTCCATGATCAGGTACTGCAGGTCGGAGCCGTAGAACATGTTCAGGGCATCGGTGGGCGAACAGATCATCGGTTCGCCACGGCGGTTCAACGAGGTGTTCAGCGACACGCCGTTGCCGGTCAGTACTTCCAGGGCCTTCATCATGTCGTAGTAGCGCGGGTTGTATTCGCGCTTGAGCACCTGGGCCCGGGACGTGCCATCCTCGTGGACCACTTCCGGTACCCGGGTCTTCCACTCTTCAGCCACTTCGAAGGTGAAGGTCATGAACGGCGCCGGGTGATCGACCTTGATCATCTGCGGGCCGACGGTGTCGAGCATCGAAGGGCAGAAAGGCCTCCAGCGCTCGCGGAACTTGATCTGTTCGTTGATCCGGTCGGCCACGCCAGTGGCGCTCGGGCAACCGATGATCGAACGGCCGCCCAGGGCACGCGGACCGAACTCCATGCGGCCCTGGAACCAGGCCACCGGGTTGCCATCCACCATGATCTTGGCGATACGCTCCGGGGTGTTGTCGATCTGCCGCCAGGCTGGCTTGTTCGGGTGGCGGGCACAGGCCGCGATCACGTCTTCGTTGCTGTAGGACGGGCCGAGATAGACATGCTCCATCTTCTCTACCGGCACCCCACGGGCATGGGAAACGTAAGCCGCCGCACCAACGGCGGTACCGGCGTCGCCGGAAGCCGGCTGCACGAACAGCTCCTTGACCTCGGGACGGGCAATGATCTTCTGGTTCAGCTTGACGTTCAGCGCACAGCCGCCGGCGAAGGCCAGCTTGCCGGTTTCCTTGAGGATGTCGCCCAGGTAATGGTCGATCATCTGCAGGGCCAGCTTCTCGAACAGCGCCTGCATGCTCGCCGCGTAGTGGATGTACGGCTCGTCGGCGATGTCGCCTTCGCGCTTGGGACCCAGCCACTCGATGAGTTTTGGCGAGAAGTAGAAACCCTTGCCCTTCTCTTTGTAGCGACGCAGGCCGATGACGTTGGCGTAATCGGTGTTGATCACCAGCTCGCCGTTTTCAAAACTGGCCAGGCGCGAGAAATCGTATTTGCTGGCATCGCCGTACGGCGCCATGCCCATGACCTTGAACTCGCCGTCGAGCATCTCGAAGCCGAGGAACTCGGTGATCGCGCCATAGAGGCCGCCCAGGGAGTCCGGGTCGAAGAATTCCTTGATCTTGTGGATCTTGCCGTTTTCGCCGTAGCCGAAGAAGGTGGTGGCGTACTCACCCTTGCCGTCGATCCCGAGGATCGCGGTCTTCTCCTTGAAGCCCGAGCAGTGGTAGGCACTGGAGGCGTGGGCCAGGTGGTGCTCCACCGGCTCGATCTTGACCTTTTTCGGGTCGAAGCCCAGTTGCTCCAGGCACCAGACGATCTTATTGCGGTAGCGCTTGTAGCGACGGTTGCCCATCAGGATCGCGTCCAGGGCGCGGTCCGGGGCGTACCAGTAGCGCTTGGCGTAGTGCCAGCGAGCCTTGCCGAACAGGCTGATCGGGGCAAACGGAATCGCGACTACGTCAACGTCGGAAGGCTTGATCCCGGCCTGCTCCAGGCAGAATTTCGCCGACTCGTAGGGCATGCGGTTCTTTGCATGTTTGTCGCGCACGAAACGCTCTTCTTCAGCGGCGGCAATCAGCTTGCCGTCGATATACAGGGCCGCTGAAGGATCATGGCTAAGGGCGCCGGACAGGCCAAGAATCGTCAATGCCACAGGGGTCTAGCCTCGTTTAGTCTGCATGCGGGCGCGATGCGCCTTGAAAATGAAGTGTGCTCGCAAGGGGCGAGAAACAACGAAAGGGCGGGATTATAACGTAAAAGCAGGTGCAAGCCTCTAGCGGCGAGCGCCAAGCCTGGGTTGGCACCCGCCGCGCGCCGTGGCCGCGGCGCAGGCAGCGGCCATGGGTCGCAGGTCAGGCCTCGGTGCCCTGGGCCGTCTTGGGCAGGCGCTGGTCAATCACTTGATACAAATTGCTGTCTTGCGGCCAATTGCGCATGAATCGCGCGCGATCACGGGCATAAGCCGGGGCAAAGCTGCTCAGGCTGGAGTGCTGGCACATGGAATCGAGGTCTATCAGCGCCCAGCGACCCTCTTGCCAGAACAGGTTGTGGCCCTTGAAGTCGCCATGGCTGATGCGCTCCTTGATCAGCTCGGCAAACAGCTGGTCCAGCGCCAGCAATTCCGGCTCCGGGGCTTGCCCGCTGTCCACGAAGGGTGCAAAGCGCTCGATGATGTCCGGCCCTGGCAGATGCTCGGTCACCAGGTAGGCGCTGCGCCGCAGCCACAGGAAACGCCGCTCCAGCAAGGCCAGAGGCTTGGGCGTGGCAATGCCCAGGAACGCCAGGCGATTGCCTTCGCGCCAGGAATGCCAGGCCCGGCTCGGGCGCCAGAAGCGCTTGAGCCAGTGAGCAAAGCCCTTGATGTTGTAGCGCTTGATCACCAGCGGCCGGCCCGCAACCTCGACCCGCCCAACACTGGCCGCGCCACCGGTCTTGTACAGATGGCCCTGATCCAGCAGGGCGTCGGCCTGCTCCAGCACCGGCAGCATCGCCGCCTCTTCCTCACGGCGGATCGCGCGCAAGGCGAACGGGCCGCGCTGCACGCTGAACAGCGTGCACTCGCGGCCGACCTTGTTGAGAAAGTCCCGCAGGCGCCAGCCCCGGACCTTGTTCACCTGCTTCTGCAGGGCTTCCAGGGGCAAGGCATGCTCGGCGTTGCTCAACAGGTAGTGCACCAGCAACTCTTCGGTGAACGGTTCCAGACTCTTGGGCAACTGGGCGAAGAATACCCCGAGGTTCTCCAGGACCTTCTGCCGGGACAGGGGCTTGCCCGCCTCTTCGACACAGATCCCCGCCCCATCGATCAAATACAGCCGGTTGTCGTGGCGCAGCAGATTGTCCAGGTGCAGGTCCGATTGCCACAGGCCCTTGGCGTGCAACTGGCCGATAGCCCCGAGGGCCTCGGCCAGTACCTCAGCCTGCTCGTCGGCCAGCACTGGCAGAGCTTCCACCTGCTTCCAGGCGTCGCCCAGGCTTTGTGCGCCCTGCAGTAACTCGAACAGCAGCCAGCCGCCCTCGCCTTCCTGCAAACCGTCCGCCAGCAGCAAGGGCGTCGTCAGCCCTTGTTCTGCCAGCAGGCGCACACCCTGCAATTCTCGCTGGAAATGCCGAGCGGCCTTGGAGCCCACCAGCAGCTTGGCCAGCACCGGACGCCCGCGCCAGACCCCGGCCCCCACGTAACGCTGCCCCGGCAGCACCCGCAGCAGGCTCAGCAACTGCAACTGTGCCGGGCCGGCGGCGTCCGCCAACTCAAGGCTCAAGGGCAGCGTCGGGCTGCGCCCGCTGTTCTTCAGTTCGGACAGACGCATCAGCGTGCCCCCTTGTGGCTGCGCCGAGCACTGAGCCGCGCCACCCAGGCATCCACCAGGGAGCTGTCCCGAGGCTGGCCCACATAGGCCGCCAGCAGGCTGCGCACCTCATCGCCGCTCCACACCGCAGCCCGGCGTAGCAAGGGCTCCAGATCCTTGACCCGATCACGCTGGCCAAACAGCAGGGGCCGGGTCTTTTCCAGGTCGATCAACTGCGCCTGATACCCATCGCCCTCGGCCCGCAGGAAAATATGCTTGGGATAGAAACAGCCATGCACCTGGCGCAAGCCGTGCAGCTGCCGGGCCAGTTGCCCGCAAGCCTGGAGCACCGCCTGCCGCTGATGCTCGCTGAGCCGGTCCCACTGCAACAGCAGCGCATCCAGGTCATCCCAGCCATCCAGGGCCCGGGTCAACAGGATCGCCCGGGACTCGCCATCGACCTTGCGCATACCGAAGAACACCGCTTGCAAGGCCGGAATGCCCAACTGCTGGTAGCGGCGGATATTGCGAAATTCACGGGCGAAACTCGGCTCGCCAAAGGGCCGGTGCAGGGTCCGGGTCAGGTAGTTGGTCTGGCGCTTGAGGTAGAACCCCTGCCCTTCCACATCCAGGCGAAACACACTGCTGCTGCCGCCACGACCGGTATTGGGTTCATCCACCGCTTCCAATTGGGTGGCCCACAGCTGGTCGAAAGTGCCGAGGCCATTGCGCTCCAGCAGCGCACGCTCCTCGGACGCCAGAAAATCAGTCATTCACGCCCCTCGAAAAATCTCACCACGTGGCGAATACGCTCCTTGTCGGCGGCACTCAAGTGATCACGCTGACGGTATTGCAGGTAGAAACGCAGGCGCTGGGTGGCCGACAGATGGTATTTGGCCACCTTATCCAGACAGGCCAGGTCCTTGGTGATCCGGTACTTGAGCCAGAAACCACGCCAGAAATCGCCGTTCGGACAATCGATCAGGTACAACCGGTCCTGGTCGTCGACCAGCAGGTTGCGCCACTTCAAATCATTGTGGGTAAAGCGGTGGTCATGCATGACCCGGGTGTAAGCGGCCAACTGACGGCTGACGCCATCCACCCAACGACGGTCCTGCAGACGCGGGTCGTTGCGTTCGGCCAGCACCGAGAGATCCTCGGTACGCGGCAGCTCCCGGGTGATCATCGCCCCCCGGGAATAGGCCAGGCAGCGACGCTCCAGGCCCCAGGCCACCACATCGGCGGTGGGAATGCCCCATTTGGCGAAGCGCTTGAGGTTCTGCCACTCGAACTTGACCCGGGGCTTGCCCAGGTAGCGCCGCAGATTCTTGCCGGCGCCGGTATAGCGCTTGACGTAATAGTTGACGCCACCACGCTCGACGCGGATGACTTCGGACAACGGATCCCGGGTCAGGTGCTCGCCCTGCAGGGCAAACACCGCTTCCAGACTGCCGAAATCCTCCGCCAACGCCTGATAGGCCGGGTCCAGGTTCCAGCTCGCCATCAGAGTGCATCTCCGTACCGTTGCTTGCGGGCGTAGAGCTTTTCCGCCTTGCCTTCGAGCCAGGCCAGCAGTGCGGCCTCCTCGGCCAGAATCTGCCGCAACGGCTGCTGGAAGTAGCCCTTGAGAAAGCGCAGCTTGTCGCGGCGCGTCAGGCCGATATCCAGGGCCGAGAAATACAGCGCCGCCAGATCCTTGTTGCGCCAGCGCTGAGTGATCTTCGGCCGGGTCTGGGCCCGGTGCAGGTCGATCACCGAGAGCTTGAGCCCTTCGGGAGTGACAGGCCGATCGGTGTGCAGCAGGAAGTGGCAGATATAGCAGTCGCGGTGGTTGACCCCGGCGCGATGCATCATGCCGGTCATGCGCGCTACCTCGGCGATCAGCGCGCGCTTGAGCGCAGGCGCCGGCGGCTGCTTGACCCAGTCGATGCTGAAATCTTCGAGGCTGACGGTCGGCGCCAGTTCCTCGGTGACGATGAACGAATGCTGGTCTGCCGGATTGGCCCCACGCTCGCCGTAGGCCACGGCGGTCATGGTGGGCACGCCCACCTGATGCAGGCGCTCCAGGGCGCGCCATTCCTGGCCGGCGCCGAGCACCGGCAGTTTGGCGGTGACCAGGTTCTTGACGATCTCGCCCCAGCCGATACCACGATGGATCTTCACGAAATAACCGCGGCCGTCGACTTCCGTACGCAAGGTACGGCGCGCTTCCAGCTCACGGTAGACCTGGCCCTTCAGGCCCTCGACAGCGTCGAACGCATCGCGTCCGGCCCAGAGGCTCTTGAAGGGTTCGGCAAGCATCAACTTCATCGGTGTTGCTCCGCCAGAATCACATCCGCAGCGTGCTGCGGCATGCTGTAAAGGTCGGCCGTCTCGGCGAACGCCAGGCCATTTCGGCTCCAGGTCGCGCGTGCAGCGTCGTCGGTCAACATGGTGGTGAGGTATTGATTGAGCTGCGCCTGTTCCAGCGGCTCATCCAGCACCAGGCCGCTCTGGGCCTCGGCAATGTAATGGGCATAACCGCAGACCGCGCTGACCAGCACCGGCAGGCCGGCCACCAGGGCCTCCAGCAATACGGTGCCGGTGTTTTCGTTGTAGGCCGGGTGAATCAGCAGGTCGGCGCCCAGCAGGAACCGCGGGATATCGCTGCGGCCCTTCATGAACTGCACCTGGTCGCTCAACCCCAGCGCAGCACTTTGTACCTGGAATACCTTGGGGTCGTCCTGGCCGATTACAAACAGCCGGGTGCGTTTTTTCAGCGCCGAAGGCAATGCCGCCAGGGCCTTGAGGCTGCGGTCCACACCCTTGGTCTTGAACCCGGAACCGATCTGCACCAGCAGCAGGTCGTCATCCTTGAGCTTGAATTCGCGACGAAAATCCGCCCGGATCTCGGCGGCGTTGGCCGGTGCCCGGCGGTCCTGGGCGATCCCCGGCGGCAGCAGATGGAAGCGCTCCAGCGGGGTGTCGTAGTGCTTGATGAACAGCGGCTGCTGGACCTCGGAGATCATCAGGATCTCGGTCTTGGCGTCCTTGGCAAACACCGCGCGCTCGTACTCGGCAAAGTGCCGGTAACGGCCCCAGCGCCGGTACAGGGAGTGCCGCAGGTTCTGTGCCTTGTCCTCGAAACAGCCATCGGCGGCGTAGTACACGTCCAGCCCCGGCATCTTGTTGAAACCCACCAGCCGGTCCACCGGGCGCTTGGCCAGGTCGGCCTCCATCCAGGCGCTGAGCTTTTCATTGCGACGATGGTTGAACAGCGCCTTGACCGGCGCCACCAGCACTTCGAAACCGGGAGGGACATCGCCTTCCCAGATCAGGGTGTAGACACGGATCTGATGCCCGCGCCGCTGGCACTCCAGGGCGATGCGCATGAAATCGCGCTGCAGGCCGCCGAAGGGGAAATACTTATAAAGGACAAAAGCCAATTGCATCAGCGCGGCTCCTCAGCCAGTAACAGGGTGCTCAGTCGGCTGGCGACACGCTCGGGATTCAGGCGAGTGAAGCACAGCGGCCACTCGCGTTTGAGGTCATAACGCTGCTGGTCCACAGCGGTGGGCTGATAGGTGCATTTCTTCTGCAGGCACGGTGCGCACGGGAAGTTGCTGCCCAGGTGGATCTGCACCCGGCCATAGGCGCCGGTCAGCCCCGGGTTGGTCGGCCCGAACAGTGAGATGGTCGGTACATCCAGTGCCGCGGCGAGGTGGCCCAGCCCGGTGTCCACGGCCACGCAGGCCTGGGCATCGGCCAGCACCTTGGCGACCCCGGCCAGGTTCAGCTTCGGCAGCACCGTGGCGTTTTTCAGGCCGCTGGCGATGCGCTCGGCTCGAGCCTTTTCCGCGGGGTTGCCCCAGGGCAGCTTGACCTCGACGCCGAGCATGCCCATGCGTTCGGTCAGCTCGCGCCAGTAGGCCTCGGGCCAGTGCTTGGTGTCCCAGGTGGTGCCATGCAGGAACAGCACGAAGGGCTTCTTGCGCGGCAACTCCACGAGTTTTTCGACGTTCAGGCCATAGTCGCCCAGGCCCTGGGGCAGGTCGTAGCCCAGGGCCACGGCGAACAGTTGGCGCACGCGCTCCACCGCGTGCTGCCCACGGGCCACCGCCAGGCGCCGGGAGTAGAAGCGTGAAGCCAGAGGCTCGCGGGCCGAGTTCTTATCCAGCCCCGCCACCGGGGCGCGCACGTAGCGGGTCAGCCAGGCGCTTTTCAGCAGGCCTTGGGCATCGATCACCAGGTCGTACTTGGTCGAGCGCACGCTCTGCTTGAAGCGTCGCCACTCGCCACTCTTGATGGTCTGCCAGATGTTCTTGCGCCAGCGACGGATCGCCACCGGTATCACCTTGCCGACCGCCGGATGCCAGGTGGGAATTTCGGCAAAGCCTTCTTCCACCACCCAGTCGAACTTGATCCCGGGGATGGCTCGCGCGGCATCGGTCAGCGCCGGCAATGCATGGATCACATCCCCCAGGGACGAGGTCTTGATCAACAGTACCCGCAACTTATTGAACCTCGACCACGGTGCCCTGCAACCGCTGCAGGGCTTCGTTCACCGGCTGCGGCAACAACTGGCGCAGGCAGTTGTAATGGCCGAAGCGGCAGGTGCGGTCAAAGCACGGGCTGCATTCGATCCCCAGCCGTACTACCTCGACCCGATCGGCCAGGGGCGGGGTGAAGCCCGGCGAAGTGGAGCCGTACACCGCCACCAGCGGGCGATTGAGCGCCGCAGCCACGTGCATCAAGCCGGAATCGTTGGACACCACCGAGTCGGCGCAGGACAGCAGATCGATGGCCTCGGCCAGGGACGTTTCGCCACTGAGGTTGCTCGATTCCTCGCGCAGGCCGGGAATCAGCCGCCCGCGAATCTCTTCGCCCACAGCATGGTCATTCTTCGAGCCGAACAGCCAGACCTGCCAGCCTTCGCGGATCTTCGCCTCGGCGACCTGGGCGTAGTGCTCGGACGGCCAGCGCTTGGCTTCGCCGAACTCCGCCCCCGGGCACAGTGCCAGCACCGGGCGGTCCAGGCTCAGGCCGAACTTGGCCAGGGCCGCGTCCCGGCTTTGCGGATCGATCTGCAGGCTCGGGCGCGGATAAGGCTTGGGCAGCTCGGTCCCCGGCTCATAGGCCAGGGCCATGAAACGCTCGATCATCAGCGGATAACGTTCTTTGTCGAGCTTGCGCACGTCATTGAGCAGGCCGTAGCGGAACTCGCCGCGCCAGCCGGTGCGCTTGGGAATGCCGGCAAAAAACGGCACCAGCGCCGACTTCAGCGAGTTGGGCAGCAGGATCGCCTGATCGTACTGGCCAGCCAGGGACTTGCCGATCCGCCGGCGGGTCGCCAGTTCCAGGGCGCCATGGCCCAGGGGAAAGCTCAGGGCCCGACGCACCTGGGGCATGCGTTCGAGGATCGGCCGGCTCCACTCGGGGGCCAGCACGTCGATCTCGCATTGTGGATGACGCTGTTTCAGGCACTCGAAGAGTGTCTGCGCCATCACCATGTCACCGACCCAACTGGGCCCAACGATCAGAATATTCATGTGGTTTCCATAAACGAACCGGGGAGGCATACGCCTCCCCGCCTCGAGAATCCAGCACCGCGGCCTTCACCGCCGGTTCAGTTTGGGCGAGCCGGCAAGGCCCGCCGAATACATGGTTGGCCTTCTCAGGCCGCTTAGCTTAGCCCCAGCTCACGCCAAATTCGTAACACTTCCCGTCGTTCGGTCACAAATTGATCACCGGTAATGATTCCGGCCTCATTCTGCAACGCCTGCCGGTGAGCCGCGGAACGGTAGGCCTTGTAGACCTCGCGCAGCAGGCTGGCATCGCTCGCGGGCATCAGCCCGACTTGCTCCAGACCTTCCAGGATGCGGATGTTATCGGTATAGCGCAGCAGTGACGGGTGCTCTTCGGACCACGCCAGGGCCGCGTATTGCACCATAAATTCGATATCGACGATACCTCCGGCGTCCTGCTTGAGGTCGAACGGCGCCGTGGCTTCGAAGGCATTGGCTGCAGTTCCGGCGGCGGTCAGGCGGCTGCCCAGGTTGTCGCGCATCTTGGCCCGCATCTCGCTGACTTCCTGGCGCAGCTTGGGCAGGTCGCGTTTTTTCCCCAGCACCGCGGCCCTGACCTTTTCAAAGGCCTGGCCCACATCCTGGCTGCCCACCAGCACCCGCGCCCGCACCAGCGCCTGGTGCTCCCAGGTCCAGGCCTCGTTTTCCTGATAGCGGGCAAAGGCCCCCAGGGAACTCACCAGCAACCCAGACGCGCCGGAAGGCCGCAGGCGCATATCCACTTCATAGAGCTGGCCGGAGTTGGTCTGGGTGGTCAGCAGGTGAATGATGCGCTGCCCCAGCCGGGTGAAGAACTGCGCACCATCTATGGGTTTGGGCCCGTCGGTTTCCGCCTGGGGGTCGCCATCATGGATGAACACCAGGTCCAGGTCGGAACCGTGGCCCAGCTCGATGCCGCCGACCTTGCCGTAACCGACAATGATGAAGCCCGGGTCGCACAAGGTGCCGTCGGTACGCAGCGGTGCACCGTGCTTGGACACCGTCTGGCGCCAGGCCAGGGCCAGCACCTGTTCCAGGATCGCTTCGGCGAGCCAGGTCAGGTAATCGCTGACTTTCATTAAAGGCAGGCTGCCGGCGATCTCCGAGGCGGCCACTCGCAGGCGGTGGGCCAGCTTGAAGTGGCGCAGGGCTTCCATCTGCTGCTCCAGGTCATCCTCGGGAATGCGCGTCAGGCGCTCGCGCAACTCGGCAGCCAGTTCCGGCGCCAGGGGCGGCTTGAACAGGCGCCCTTCGTTGAGCAGTTCATCCAGCAGCAGGGGGAAGCGGGTGATCTGCTCGGCGATCCACGGGCTGGCGGCGCACAAGGTCAGCAGACGACGTAGAGCCCCCGGGTTCTCGGTGAGCAGCACCAGATAGGCCGAACGCCGCGCCACGGCTTCCACCAGCGGCAGCACTCGCTCCAGCACCAGGTCCGGATTGGCGTGCTCCACCGCCTGGGCCAGCAACCGCGGAATAAAGGCATCCAGACGTTCGCGTCCCAGGCGCTGCATGGCACGTAGCTGCGGGCTGCCCCGCAGACCGGCCAGGGCACGCAGGGCCTTGGGCGCATCGACGAAGCCGCCCTCCTGCAACTGGCGGCAGGCGGCCTCCTCGTCCTGGGCTTCCTCCCACAACGGCAGCCATTCGCCACCCACCACCACTTCGCTTTCGGCGCCTTCATCCTCATCCGGGTCGGCGATGACCTGACGGAAGTGCCAATCTACCCGGCCGCGCCAGTGCATCAACTGTTCGTGGAAAGCGTTCCAGTCGGCAAAGCCCAGCATGAAGGCGATCCGCGCCTGATCCTGGGGATTGTCCGGAAGCATCTGCGTCTGGCGATCGGCGATGGCCTGGATCGCGTGCTCGGTATAGCGCAGGAACTCATAGCCTTCGCGCAGCTCGCTGATCACGGCAGGCGGCAGGTAGCCCTGCCCTTCCAGAGTGCCCAGCACCTTTAATAGAGGACGCTGCTGCAGGCTCAGGTCGCGTCCGCCGTGGATCAGCTGGAAAGCCTGGGCGATGAACTCGACCTCGCGGATCCCCCCCGAGCCCAGCTTGATATTGTCGGCCATGCCCTTGCGCCGGACTTCCTGCTGGATCAGCTGCTTCATGGTGCGCAGCGCCTCGATGGCGGAAAAGTCCAGGTAACGGCGATAGACGAAAGGCCGCAGCATGTCCAGCAACTGCGCACCGGCGGCCTGATCCCCTGCCACCACCCGGGCCTTGATCATGGCGTAGCGTTCCCAGTCGCGCCCCTGATCCTGGTAGTACTGCTCCAGCGCATTGAAGCTCAACACCAGGGCACCGGCAGAACCATAGGGCCGCAGGCGCATGTCGACGCGGAACACGAACCCGTCGACGGTCATCGGGTCCAGGGCCTTGATCAGGCGCTGCCCGAGGCGAATGAAGAACTCCTGATTATCCAGGGGCCGCTTGACGCCGACGGTCTCGCCGCCTTCGGGGTAGGCGAAGATCAGGTCGATGTCCGACGACAGGTTGAGTTCCACCGCCCCCAGCTTGCCCATGCCGAGGATCACCATCTGCTGCGGCTCGCCGCTACGCCCGCCGGTGGGCACGCCGAACTGCTGGGTGTGACGCAGATACAACCATTGATAGGCCTGGTCGATGCAGGCGTCGGCCAGATCGGAAAGGTCGCGGCAGGTCTGCACCAGATCCGCCTGGCGGGTCAGGTCGCGCCAGATGATCCGTACCTGCTGACGGGTGCGCTGGCGCCGCAGCACGCGCCCCAATTGATCCTCGCTCTCGGCCGCCTGCACCGCGGCGGCGATTTGCGCGCACAACTCCCCAGGCGCGAATGGGCGGTCCAGCTCGCCGCTGCGCACCAGCTCCAGCAACATCAAAGGGTCACGCAGGCTCTGTTCAATGACAAAGTCGCTGGCGGCGCCCACCCGGGCGAACTCCGCCCAGCGTTCGGCGCTCCAGTCGGCCAACCCGGGATCGCCTTCCAGGGCCGCGACGGCGCCACGCAACGACTGCTCTGCGCGGCTGACCAATGGCAAGAGAATCGCGGGGACGGGGGCAAGCGCGGGCAGGCTCATGGGCTATCCTTGATCGGCGTGGAAAATGCGGGCGGGGACGGATGTCGCGGGCAGGCCGCCTGATGGACTGTCGAACAAAAGTTAGAAATAGCTGAAAATAGGTTTTTTTTAGCAGCCGGCATTAATTTATTACCTATTCCCGTTAGTCATCGACCAACAGTAACGATTATTCTCACAACGCAGCAGGAGGCCACAAGCCGCTCTTCTGTAGTTTTACTACTCGTATATACATTCGAAAGGCTGAAATGGCCGACGATTTGTAGTAAAACTACACGCCGCTGGATCAACCTCCGGCAATCCAAGAATTTATAATCGTCTGCCCAAAAGGCCAGTCGCAAACTCAGGCAACCGATTCTGGAAGCCTTTCCGCCCTGGAGCAAGCCATGCAAGACCTCGATCCCGTCGAAACCCAGGAATGGCTGGACGCCCTGGAATCGGTTCTCGACAAAGAAGGCGAAGACCGTGCTCACTATCTGATGACCCGTATGGGCGAACTCGCGACCCGCAGCGGCTCGCAACTGCCCTACGCCATCACCACGCCGTACCGCAACACGATTCCCGTCACCCACGAAGCACGCATGCCTGGCGACCTGTTCATGGAACGCCGCATTCGCTCGCTGGTACGTTGGAACGCGTTGGCCATGGTCATGCGTACGAACCTGAAAGATTCTGACCTGGGCGGTCACATCTCCAGCTTCGCCTCCAGCGCCACCTTGTATGACATCGGCTTCAACTACTTCTTCCAGGCCCCGACCGACGAACACGGCGGCGACCTGATCTACTTCCAGGGTCACGCATCGCCAGGCGTCTACGCCCGTGCGTTCATGGAAGGCCGCATCACCGAAGACCAGATGAACAACTTCCGCCAGGAAGTCGATGGCAATGGCCTGTCGTCCTACCCGCACCCTTGGCTGATGCCTGACTTCTGGCAGTTCCCGACCGTTTCCATGGGTCTGGGCCCGATCCAGGCGATCTACCAGGCGCGCTTCATGAAGTACCTGGAAGCCCGTGGCTTCATCCCTGCCGGCAAACAGAAAGTCTGGTGCTTCATGGGCGACGGCGAGTGCGACGAGCCGGAATCCCTGGGCGCGATCTCCCTGGCCGGCCGCGAGAAGCTGGACAACCTGATCTTCGTCATCAACTGCAACCTGCAGCGCCTCGACGGCCCGGTTCGCGGCAACGGCAAGATCATCCAGGAACTCGAAGGCGTGTTCCGTGGCGCCCAGTGGAACGTCAACAAGGTGGTCTGGGGCCGTTTCTGGGACCCACTGCTGGCCAAGGACGTCGACGGCATCCTGCAGCGCCGCATGGACGAAGTCATCGACGGCGAGTACCAGAACTACAAGGCCAAGGACGGTGCGTTCGTCCGTGAGCACTTCTTCAATACCCCTGAACTCAAGGCGATGGTTGCCGATCTGTCCGACGACGAGATCTGGAAACTCAACCGTGGCGGCCACGACCCGTACAAGGTCTATGCGGCCTACCACGAGGCGGTCAACCACAAAGAGCAGCCGACCGTCATCCTGGCCAAGACCATCAAGGGTTATGGCACCGGCGCCGGCGAAGCGAAGAACACCGCGCACAACACCAAGAAAGTCGACGTCGACAGCCTGAAGCTGTTCCGCGACCGTTTCGACATTCCGGTGAAAGACGACGACATTGAGAACCTGCCGTTCTTCAAGCCAGAAGAAGGCAGCGCCGAAGCCCGCTACCTGAGCGAGCGTCGTGCCGCACTGGGCGGTTTCGTGCCGCAGCGTCGCGCCAAGAGCTTCAGCGTCCCGACTCCGCCACTGGATACCCTCAAGGCCATCCTCGACGGCTCGGGCGACCGTGAAATCTCCACCACCATGGCCTTCGTGCGGATCCTCGCGCAGCTGGTCAAGGACAAGGAAATCGGCCAGCGCATCGTGCCGATCATCCCGGACGAAGCCCGTACCTTCGGTATGGAAGGCATGTTCCGCCAGTTGGGCATCTACTCCTCCGTCGGCCAGCTCTACGAGCCAGTCGATAAAGACCAGGTGATGTTCTACCGCGAAGACAAGAAGGGCCAGATCCTCGAAGAAGGCATCAACGAAGCGGGCGCCATGAGCTCCTTCATCGCTGCCGGTACTTCGTACTCCAGCCACAACCAGCCAATGCTGCCGTTCTACATCTTCTATTCGATGTTCGGCTTCCAGCGTATCGGCGACCTGGCCTGGGCTGCCGGCGACAGCCGTACCCGCGGCTTCCTGATCGGCGGTACTGCCGGGCGCACCACCCTCAACGGGGAAGGCCTGCAGCACGAAGACGGTCACAGCCACATGCTGGCCGGGACCATCCCGAACTGCCGCACCTTTGATCCGACCTACGGCTACGAGCTGGCGGTGATCATCCAGGACGGCATGAAGAAGATGACCGAAGAGCAACAGGACGTCTTCTACTACATCACCGTGATGAACGAGTCCTACCAGCAGCCAGCCATGCCGGCCGGTGTCGAGGAAGGCATCATCAAGGGCATGTACCTGCTGGAAGAAGACACCCGCGAGGCCGCGCACCACGTGCAACTGATGGGCTCCGGCACCATCCTGCGCGAAGTTCGCGAAGCCGCGAAGATCCTGCGTGACGAGTTCAACGTCGCTGCCGACGTCTGGAGCGTGACCAGCTTCAACGAACTGCGCCGCGACGGCCTGGCCGTGGAACGCAGCAACCGCCTGCACCCTGGCCAGAAGCCGAAGCTGAGCTATGTCGAAGAGTGCCTGAACGGCCGCAAGGGTCCGGTCATCGCCTCCACCGACTACATGAAGCTGTTCGCCGAACAGATCCGCCAGTGGGTCCCATCCAAGGAGTTCAAAGTCCTGGGCACCGACGGTTTCGGCCGCAGCGACAGCCGCAAGAAACTGCGTCACTTCTTCGAAGTAGACCGTCATTTCGTGGTGTTGGCAGCCCTGGAAGCCTTGGCTGACCGTGGTGACATCGAACCTAAGGTCGTGGCTGAAGCCATCACCAAGTTCGGTATCAACCCGGAAAAACGCAACCCACTGGACTGCTGAGGAGACTTTCTGTGAGCGAACTCATTCGCGTACCTGACATCGGCAGCGGTGAAGGTGAAGTAATCGAACTGTTTGTGAAGGTCGGCGACCGTATCGAAGCCGACCAGAGCATCCTGACCCTGGAATCGGACAAGGCCAGCATGGAAGTGCCGGCCCCGAAATCCGGCGTCATCAAGAGCCTCAAGGTGAAGCTGGGCGACCGTCTGAAAGAAGGCGACGAACTGCTCGAACTGGAAGTCGAGGGCGCCGCTGCTGCGGCCCCGGCGGCTGCTCCTGCGGCAAAAGCTGAAGCCAAACCGGCGGCTGCTCCTGCCGCAGCGCCAGCCCCAGCCGCAGCCCCTGCTGCCGCTTCGGTTCAGCAAGTGCACGTGCCGGACATCGGTTCGTCGGGCAAGGCCCAGATCATCGAAATCCAGGTCAAGGTCGGCGACAAGGTCGAGGCTGATCAATCGCTGATCACCCTGGAATCCGACAAGGCAAGCATGGAAATCCCGTCGCCTGCCGCTGGCGTGGTCAAGGCCATCAGCGTCAAGCTCAACGACGAAGTCGGCACCGGTGACCTGATTCTGGACCTGGAAGTGGCGGGTGCTGCGGCTCCTGCTGCCGCTCCGGCCCAGGCTGCTGCTCCGGCCGCTGCCGCTGCGCCTGCTCCTGCAGCAGCCCCGGCTGCTCCAGTGGCTGACAGTGTTCAGGACATCCACGTTCCGGACATCGGTTCGGCCGGCAAGGCCAAGATCATCGAAGTGCTGGTCAAGGCTGGCGACAGCGTTGAAGCCGACCAGTCGCTGATTACCCTGGAATCCGACAAGGCGAGCATGGAAATTCCATCGCCTGCCGCTGGCGTGGTGGAAAGCGTTTCCATCAAGCTGGACGACGAAGTCGGCACCGGCGATCTGATCCTCAAGCTGAAAGTCAAAGGCGCAGCGCCTGCTGCTGCCCCGGCTCCGGCTGCGGCGCCAAGCGCTCCGGCTCCAGCCGCCGCTGCTGCCCCGGCTGCCGCTGCACCTGCTGCCGCCCCGGCCGCCGCACCTGCCAAGCCAGGCGCGAAAGTTCACGCCGGCCCGGCTGTGCGTCAACTGGCCCGTGAATTCGGCGTCGAGCTGAGCGCTGTCGGCGCCAGCGGCCCGCACGGTCGCATCCTGAAAGAAGACGTGCAGGTCTACGTCAAGGCCATGATGCAGAAGGCCAAGGAAGCGCCAGCTGCTGGCGGCGCAACCGGTGGCGCGGGCATCCCGCCGATTCCGGTCGTGGACTTCAGCCGCTTCGGTGAAATCGAAGAAGTGCCGATGACCCGCCTGATGCAGGCCGGCGCCGCCAACCTGCACCGCAGCTGGCTGAACGTGCCACACGTGACTCAATTCGACTCGGCCGACATCACCGAGCTGGAAGCTTTCCGCGTTGCACAGAAGGCCGTGGCCGAGAAGGCCGGCGTCAAGCTGACCATCCTGCCGCTGCTGCTCAAGTCCTGTGCCCACCTGCTCAAGGAACTGCCGGACTTCAACAGCTCCCTGGCGCCAAGCGGCAAGGCGATCATCCGCAAGAAGTACGTGAACATCGGCTTCGCCGTGGACACTCCGGATGGCCTGCTGGTACCGGTGATCAAGAACGTCGACCAGAAGAGCCTGCTGCAACTGGCGGCCGAGGCAGCTTCCCTGGCGGAAAAAGCCCGCACCAAGAAGCTCTCCGCGGACGAGATGCAAGGCGCCTGCTTCACCATCTCCAGCCTCGGGCACATTGGCGGCACCGGTTTCACGCCGATCGTCAACGCGCCGGAAGTGGCGATCCTCGGTGTTTCCAAGGCCACCATCCAGCCAGTCTGGGACGGCAAGGCCTTCCAGCCGAAACTGATGCTGCCACTGTCCCTGTCCTACGATCACCGTGTGATCAACGGCGCGGCCGCCGCACGCTTCACCAAGCGCCTGAGCGACCTGCTGGCAGACATCCGCACCATTCTGCTGTAACCCGCGTACCGGCCCTCCTGTCATGGGCGGGCCGGTAGCGCACGCTTTCCGAGCGCCACGCTCGTACCTCAACCCCGTCAATTTGGCGGGGCTTTTTTTGCCAGAAAAACGTCGCCAATTGCCCGTCAGTGCACGACGTTAAACAGCAAAAAAGTTACTTTGCAGAAATCCTTCTGCCTGCCGATACAGGTTTATAGCACTTAGCCTTCATCTTACTTGTCAGTCGATGCGCCATGATGCAACCTTGCCGCAGGCAACAGTAAAGAGGGCGTGAGCCCGGCGCGATCAGCAATTTCGAAGCGAGTTTCCCCATGAAAAGCCAACCCGATGCCGCCAGCCGTATGGCGGCCGAGGTAGTGACGCAGTTGCCTGTGCCCTCGCGGCTCGGCATGTTGCGTTTCGAACGGCTGAATGAAGCGAGCTGGGCGCTGCTGTTTCTCGATCCCAATTGCGAACGCCAGTTCGGCCTGCCCGCCGTCGAACTCTGCGCCCTGGTCGGCTCGCCCTATGCCAGCCTGATGGAGCCCGAAGCCCGCTATCAGTTGCACGACACCATCCAGCAGCAACTGAGCAACAGCTCTCATTACCTGATCCGCTATACCCTGCACACCGCCCAGGGGCCCTTGAGCATCCTCGAGCTGGGCGAAGCCTACAAACAGCACAACCGGCACCTGCTGCGCGGCTACCTGTTGGTGGTCGAAGGGCTGTTCAGCGATGCTTCGGCGCTGCCGGCACTGGATCTGGAAACCCAGAACACCCGCCTGCAGATCGCCCTGGAACTCAACCAGCGGGCCCAGCAGGAGCAATTGCAGCACCTGGAACGGGTGCGTGCGCAGCAGGATTTGATCCTGCTCCTGACCCGCCAGCGCTACAGCACCGGCAATTCGTTGAAGGAAGCTGCCGAACTGATTACCCGCAGCGCCTGCGACATCTACCAGATCGACTGCGCCAGCATCTGGAACCTGGAAGACCAGCAACTGGTGCCGATTGCCGCCTATCACCGCGGCCCCCAGGAATACCGCATGCCGGAGCCCATCGACGCCAGCAGCTTTCCCGACTACCTGGAAGCCCTGCACAGCTGCCGCGCCATCGACGCGCAGAACGCCATGCGCGACCCGCGAACCCGGGAGATGGCCGAGAGCCTGCGCCCGCGGGACGTCAACGCCATGCTCGACGCCAGCATCCGCATCGACGGCCAGGTGGTCGGCGTGCTGTGCCTGGAACAGACCGGCATGACCCGGGCCTGGCAGTCCGACGAGATCGCCTTCGCCGGCGAACTGGCAGACCAGTTCGCCCAGGTCATCAACAATCACAACCGGCGGGCCGCCACCAGCGCCCTGCACCTGTTCCAGCGCGCCGTGGAACAGAGCGCCAACGCCTTCCTGCTGGTCAATTGCGACGGCGTGGTGGAGTACGTCAACCCCAGCTTCACGGCGATCACCCAATACAGCACCGAAGAGGTCCATGGCCACCGCCTGTCCGAACTGCCGGCCCTGGAAAACCTCAGCGAGCTGCTGTTCGACGCTCCGTCCAGCCTGGCCAAGAGCAACAGCTGGCAGGGCGAGTTCAAGAGCCGGCGCAAGAACCTGGAGCCTTACTGGGGCCAGCTGTCGATCTCCAAGGTGTATGGCGACAACCGCGAGCTGACCCACTACATCGGCATCTATGAAGACATCACCCAGACCAAGCTCGCCCAGCAGCGCATCGAGCGCCTGGCCTACACCGACAACCTGACCAACCTGGGCAACCGCCCCGCCTTCATCCGCAACCTCGATGAACGCTTTGCCCGAGACAGCGATACCCCGATCAGCCTGCTGCTGGTGGACATCGACAATTTCAAGCGGATCAACGACAGCCTCGGCCACCAGACCGGCGACAAACTGCTGATCAGCCTGGCCCGGCGCCTGCGCAACAGCCTGAGCCCCAGCGGCAGCCTGGCGCGCTTCGCCAGCAACGAATTCGCCGTGCTGCTGGACAACACCGACCTGGAAACCGGGCAACAGATCGCCAGCCAGTTGCTGATGACCCTGGACAAGCCGATGTTCGTCGACAACCAGTTGATCAGCGTCACCGGCTCCGTGGGCCTGGCCAGTGCGCCGCTGCACGGCCGTGACCCGCAGACCCTGATGCGCAACGCCGGCCTGGCCCTGCACAAGGCCAAGGCCAACGGCAAGCACCAGGTGCAGGTGTTCACCGAGGCGCTGAACGCCGAGGCCAGCTACAAACTGTTCGTCGAGAACAACCTGCGCCGCGCCCTGACCCAGAACGAGCTGGACGTGTTCTACCAGCCCAAGCTGTGCCTGCGCAGCGGCCGCCTGCTCGGCATGGAGGCGCTGCTGCGCTGGAACCATCCGGAAAAGGGCATGATCCGCCCCGACCAGTTCATCAGCGTGGCGGAAGAAACCGGCCTGATCATCCCCATCGGCAAGTGGATCGCCCGCCAGGCCTGCCGCATGAGCAAGCAACTGACCGCCGCCGGCATGGGCAACCTGCACGTGGCCATCAACCTGTCGCCCAAGCAGTTTTCCGACCCGGACCTAGTGGCCTCCATCGCCAGCATCCTCAAGGAAGAACAGCTGCCCTCCTCGCTGCTGGAGCTTGAGCTAACAGAGGGCCTGCTGCTGGAAGCCACCGACGACACCCACCAGCAGCTGGAACAACTGAAAAAACTCGGCCTGACCCTGGCCATGGACGACTTCGGCACCGGCTATTCGTCCCTGAGTTACCTGAAGAAATTCCCCATCGATATCATCAAGATCGATCGCAGCTTCATCCACGAGATCCCCGACAACCAGGACGACATGGAAATCACCTCCGCGGTGATCGCCATGGCCCACAACCTGAAGATCAAGGTGGTCGCCGAAGGCATCGAGACCGCCGAGCAACTGGCCTTCCTGCGCCGCCACCGCTGCGACGTGGGCCAGGGCTACCTGTTCGACCGGCCGATTCCCGGCTCCGAGCTAATTGCCAAGCTCAAGCGTTATCCTCGTGGCCCGATTGCCTGACAGCGCTGTAACACTCGGGCAAACTGCGTGTCTGATTAATTACTCGATCCCACCCTGACTGAGAGGACTGATCATGGTTCTGCGCTCGGAAATTCTGGTGAACAAAAACGTGCTACCGACCAAAGAACAAGCTCTGCCTGGCCGCGAAACCCCGATGACTCTGCCTGAAAAGCACTTTGTCTTCGAAGACACCCCGCTGCTTGGCCCGTTCTTCCAGGACGTCGACTTCGCGATCTTCGGCCTGGGCTGTTTCTGGGGCGCCGAACGCCGCTTCTGGCAGCGCGAGGGCGTGGTCAGCACCGTGGTCGGTTACGCCGGCGGCTTCACCCCGAACCCGACCTATGAAGAGGTCTGCTCGGGCTTAACCGGCCACACCGAAGTGGTGCTCGTGGTGTATGACAAGGCCAAGGTCAGCTACAAAGAACTGCTGGCAATGTTCTGGGAGCTGCACAACCCGACCCAGGGCATGCGCCAGGGCAATGATATCGGCACCCAGTACCGCTCGGTGATCTACGCCACCAATCCGACCCAGCTGGAGCAGGCGCTGCACAGCAGGGACGTGTTCCAGGCGGAGCTGACCAAGGCCGGCCTGGGCACCATCACCACGGAAATCGAAGAAGCGCCGACCGTGTACTTCGCCGAGGCTTACCACCAGCAGTACCTGGCGAAGAACCCTGAAGGCTATTGCGGGATCGGCGGCACCGGCGTGACCTGCCCGATCTGAGTCCTTGGGCCGGCCAGCCGGCTCCTGCAACCTTGCGCAGGAGCTGGCTGGCCAGCGACCCTTTACTCTGCGATCAACCAGTCCATCTGCCAGCCGCCCTGGGTCTGGCCGAGCTTCTTCGACAGCCAGGGCAGCAACTCGCGCAATTCCTCTTCCAGGCCCCAAGGCGGGTTGGCGATCGCCAGGCCCGAGCCGTTGAGGCTGTTGGGCGTGTCCAGCGGATGCACCAGCAACTCCACCCGCAGCAGCTTCGGCGCACCGGTACCGGCCAGGTCCTGGTAGAAGCGTCGCAGGGCGCGCTGGTCCTTGACCGGGTACCAGATGGCCGCCACGGTCTGGCGCATGCGGCCAATGGCTTCCTTCAGCGATGCCGCACAGCGCTGCATCTCGTCCAGTTGCTCGAAAGGCGGGTCGATGAGCATCACCGCGCGTTTTTCCGCCACCGGCAGCAGGGCCCGGGCCACGTGCCAGCCCTCGCCCAGGTGCACCGCTACCCGCCGGTCACCCTTCATGTTGTCCTTGAGCAGCAGGCCGTCTTCCGGGTGTTTCTCGTTGAGCAGCACCCGATCCTGGGAACGGGTCAGGCGCCGAGCCAGTTCCGGCGAGCCCGGGTAGTAACGCAACTCGCCATCGGGGTTCATCTTGCGCAGCACCTGCATGTAATCGGCGGTCAGCGCCGGCAGGTCCTCGTCGCCCCACAGGCGGGCGATGCCTTCCAGGTACTCGCCGGTGCGCGTGGCCTGGTCGCCCTTGAGGTCATACAGGCCGATACCGGCGTGGCTGTCGAGGTAGGCGAACGGCTGCTCCTTGCGCGACATCAGGGCGATGAGGCGGGTCAGGGTCAGGTGTTTGAAGACGTCGGCGTGATTGCCGGCGTGGAAGGCGTGACGATAGTTCATGGTTGCTCCTGCGCAGGGGGGCAAGTTTACCCTGTGCGCAGGCTGTCGTCAGTTCAGAGCCGGGCCGTACCCGGCGCAGGCGACGACGGGCACGGGGAGGGTTTCAGACAAACTCGTGGCTGACTTGCGACCACAGGCTGACCCGCCGCCCGGACGTTTCGAACACCTCGATCTCGCGCTTGATCCCGCCGCTGTCCTTCCAGCCCGGCAGGTCGAGCACGATCAGCTCCTCCATCATCGCCATGTACAGCGCATCCACCGGCGCCCAGAGCTTGCCGATGGCGGCATTGTCCTTGCCCGCCAGGCACAGGTTGATCGGGTGGGACATGCTCACCTGGCTGAACACCGCATGGCCGGCTTCCAGTATCTGCGCCGCGACCTGGTTGCATTGGAGAAAACGCTCGTTGATGACGGCCGGCTCGGAATGGCTGTAGGGGCAGGCCAGGAAAATCTTGCGCATCGTTACCTCGATTTCAGTGATAGGTGATGCGGGCCGTCAGGCCCGCGCAGGTTGCAGGGCAAAGGCGGCCGCCTGTTCCTGCTCTTGCAGCTCATAGCGCTGGGCGGCTGGCACCGAGATGCGGATGGCGATCGCCACCGCCAGCAGGCCGCCGAACAGTTTGCCGAGCAGAATCGGCAGGATCAGGCTTGGCTGGAAGTTCGCAGTGAACGCCAGGTGGTCGCCGATCAGTGCCTGGGCGCAGACCCCCAGGGCCACGCACAGCACCTTGTCGCGGGCGGTCATGTGCTTGAACAGGTGGAAGGTGGCGATGATGTTGGCAAACACCATGATGAACCCCGCGGCACCGGTGCTGGACAGGTTCAGATGGCGCCCCAGCAGTTCCATGGGCTTCTTGCAGTAGCGCTGGAACAGGTAGCAGATGGGGAAGGTACCGGCGAGCATGATGCCGATGTAGCCGGCGATCTCGATCGCCCGGAACAGCTCCTTTTCGTCGGCGAACATCGGGTCGAAGCCCCAGCCGCCGAAGTTGATGCTGAAGAACTTGGTGAAGTGCTCGACGATGCTCAGGGCCAGGATCAGCTTGATCGCCGCGTCCATGATCTTGCCGAACACCAGGAAGCCCCTGACCATCATCTGCGGCCGGTAGCGCAGCCCCGCCGCCAGCAGAAAGCAGAACACGAACAACGGCGCCAGCAGCTTGAGCATGTCGACGAAGCCCAGGGACAGGTAGTACAGCGCCTCGGAGTTGGTGGAAACGATGTCCCGCACCGGCAAGTGGGTAGCGGTGATGATCAGCAGCGACATCAGCACCGCGAACGGAATGCTGATCAGCCCGGCCATGGCACCCAGGGCCAGGTACTTGTGGTCCTTGCGCTCGAGCATGGTCAGGCCCACCGGGATCAGGTAGACGATGGTCGCCCCGGAGGTGTAGCCCACCAGCATTGCGGTGATCCACAGGTCACGGTTGGCGGTCAGGGCGTTGGCCAACTGGTAGCCGCCCATGTCCACGGCAATGATCGACAGCGCCGCGATGGAGACATCCGAACCCAGGGCGTTGAAAAACGGCCCCAGGGCGTGGGAAATGCCCTGGGACAGGTAGGGAATCGCCACCATGATCCCGGCCTGGGCCAGGAACACCGGGCCGATGGAGTGGATACCGTTGACGAACTCCTTACCCAGCCCACTCTCGGGCTTGATGATGGATGACAGGGCGCCGATCACGGCGCCGAGCATGATCAGGTAAATGACGTAGTTTCCAAATTCAGCCATGTGGGTTCATCTCTCTGAGCGTCATTTATAGGTTTCCCCCGCCGGGGAAGTTCTTGTCGAGGCCAGCTCTGGTCACTCATCGCCAAGGAGAACGATGAACCAGGTGATGAAACACAGGGCACATCCCGTGCCACAATGTGTATTAGTTGTGGTTTTTACTTTAAAACAACCATATTTCGGTCAATTCATCTTCGCAACATTGGCCCGACCTGCCGTGGGTCCTGCGCCAACCCCATGACTGCGGGCCATTGTGAAACGTGCAAGTAAATGCTTAACTTTTCCATCGAATTTGACCGAATCAGCATATTTCTGAACCAGGAGTGTGCGTAAGTAACAAAAAATGCCCATTTGTGTGGCGAAGTACCACTAAACGGAAAACACCATGCGCCCCAACGAACGACGACAGCACATTCTCGAACTCCTGCGGCAACGGGAGCGGATTTCTGTGGAAGAGCTGGCGCGCATCACTGCCACGTCCCAGGAAACCATCCGCCGCGACCTCAGCGACCTGGCAGAAAGCGGCCTGGTCACCAAGTTCCACGGTGGCGCGGCCCTGCCTCCTACCGGCGAGCACGAAAACACCTTCCAGACCCGCATGAACGAACACGCCCAGGAGAAGCGCGCCATCGGCCGCTACGCCGCCGGCCTGTTCTGCGCGGGCGACAGCATCTTCATCGATACCGGCACCACCACCCTGTTCTTCGCCCGGGAACTGGCGCAGCACACCCGCCTGACGGTGATCACCAACTCCCTGCCGATTGCCGGCTGCATTGGCGAGTCGGGCAATCGGGTGTTCATGATCGGTGGTGAATATCGCCCCGACTCGACACAGAACGTCGGCACCCTGGCCCTGGAGCAAATCACCCGTTTCAACGCCGAGCACGCGGTAATCACCATTGGCGCACTGAATGAAGACGGCGCCATGGACTTCTCCATCGAAGAAGCCGAAGTGGCCCGCGCCATGATTGCCCAGGCCCGCCAGCTGACGGTGATCGCCGACTCTTCGAAGCTGGAACGCCGCGGCCTGTTCAAGGTGTTCCCGCTGGAGCGCATAGACCGCCTGGTGATCGACCGCCAGCCCGGCCCGGAGCTGCTGGCGGCCCTGGAGAAAGCCGGCGTGGAGGTGCATCTGGTGCCACAGCCCTGAACGAGGGCCGTTACCACAGGCGATGGCCATCACCGAAAACCACAACCAAATGACCGATATATGACCGAATATAAAACAAAAACAACAATCATGGCCCGCATTATGCTTTGATTCCTGCACAGATCCTTGGGTGTTACCGCAGGAAACAGGCATTTATATGACCGAACTTTATCCGAATAATGTGACTTTCGACGTAGCCATCGTCGGTGGCGGGGTCGTCGGTTGCGCCATGGCCCGGCGCTTCGCCCTCGAAGGCGCACGGGTGGTGCTGCTGGAAAAGGGCAGTGACATTCTCTCCGGCGCCAGCAAGGCCAACAGCGCCATCCTGCACACCGGCTTCGACGCCCCCAGTGGCAGCCTGGAACTGCAGTGCATGCAGGCCGGCTACCAGGAATACCTGGAAATCCACTCGGCCATGAACCTGCCACTGCTCAAGAGTGGCGCGCTGGTAGTGGCCTGGAACGCCGAGGACCAGGCCAGGCTGCCGGGGATCCTCGCCCAGGCCCAGGCCAATGGGGTAGACAACGTACGCCTGCTGGAACGCAGCGAGATCCTCGCCCTGGAGCCGCACCTGGCCAATCACGCCGTGGGCGCGGTACTGGTCCCCGACGAGCACCTGATCGACCCCTGGTCCGCACCCCTGGGTTACCTGCAGCAGGCCATGGCCCATGGCGCCCGCGTACAGTTGCAATGCGAGGTGCAGCAAGGCCAGTTCGATGGCGACGCCTGGACCCTGCACACCAACCGGGGCACCCTGCGCAGCTCCCAGGTGATCAACTGCGCCGGGCTGTTCGGCGACACCCTGGAACACAACCTGCTGGGCCACAGCGAATTTCGCATCATGCCGCGCAAGGGCCAGTTCGTGGTCTTCGACAAGGCCGCGGCCACACTGCTGGAGCACATCGTCCTGCCGGTACCCAACGAGCGCACCAAGGGCATAGTCCTGACCCGCACGGTGTACGGCAACCTGCTGGTGGGCCCCACGGCCGAAGAGCAGGAGGACCGCGTGCATGCGGGGCTCGACGGCCCGACCCTGCAAAGCCTGATCGATGCCGCCGTGGAGCGGATTCCCGCCCTCGCCGGGATACCGGTCACCGCCACCTACGCCGGGCTACGCCCCGCCAGCGAAAAGAAGGAATACCGGATCCAGGCCGACCACGCCCGGCACTGGATCACCGTCGGCGGCATCCGCTCCACCGGGCTCACCGCCGCCCTGGGTATTGCCCGGCATGTCTACGGCCTGTACAGCCAGCGCCGCCAGCACCAGCCGGTGCGCGAACCGGTCTGGCCACAGATGCCCAATCTGGCGGAGCACTTGCCCCGCGACTGGCAGCGCCCCGGGTATGGCGAAATCGTCTGCCATTGCGAACTGGTGACCCGGCGCGAAATAGAAAGCGCTTTGCACAGCCCCCTGCCCCCTGGCGACCTGGGCGGGCTCAAACGCCGCACCCGCGCCTGCATGGGCCGCTGCCAGGGTTTCTATTGCTCGGCCAAGGTCGCCGAACTCAGCGCCAGCCAACTGGCCGTCCCTCTTGCCACAGGTCGTTGCCATGAACAGCACTGAACTTCTTCAGGCCGAAGCGGCCATTATCGGCAGCGGCCCGGCGGGCCTGGCCGCGGCTATCGAACTGCGGCGCCAGGGTATCGGCCCGGTGATTGTCATCGAACGTGAAAGCGAAGCCGGCGGCATTCCCCGGCACTGTGCCCACCCGCCCTTCGGCATGCGCGAGTACCAGCGCCTTCTCAGCGGGCCGGCCTATGCCCGGCGCAATGTCGAAGCCGCGCTGAAAGCCGGCGTGATCCTGCTGCTGCGACACACGGTGGTCAGCCTGGAACCCGGCGGCCTGTTACGCCTGGCCACTCCAGACGGACCACGGCAGATCCAGGCACAGAAGGTGCTGATCGCCACCGGCGCCCGGGAAACCCCGCGCTCGGCACGCCTGCTGTCCGGCGACCGCCCGGTGGGGGTGATCAACACCGGGGCCTTGCAGAACTTCCTCTATGTGCAGCACCTCAAGCCTTTCGAGCGGCCGCTGATCATCGGCACCGAACTGGTCAGCCTGTCTGCCGTGCTCAGTTGCCGACGCGCCGGTATCCGTCCAGTGGCGGTGCTGGAAGCCAATAAACGAGCCACCGCCCGCTGGCCGCTGTCGGTGTTCCCAAGGTTGCTGGGCATCCCCATGCACTTTGGCGCCGAGCTGCTGGCGATCAATGGGTGTGGCCGGGTGGAGTCGGCTCGGGTGCGCCTGGCCGACGGCCAGGTTCGCGACATTTCCTGCGACGGCGTGCTGCTCACCGGCCAGTTCACCCCGGAGTCGAGCCTGGTGCGCCTGAGCCACCTGCAACTGGACAATGGCAGCGGCGGCCCGAAGATCGACCAGTACGGCCGCTGTTCGGACCCGGCCTACTTTGCCGCCGGCAACCTGCTGCGGCCGATCGAGACGGCCGGCTGGTCCTACCGCGAAGGGCGGCGCATCGGCAGCCTGATGGCCCTGGCCCTGAGCGGCCAGCTACCCGATGCCAATGACGCCCTGACCCTGAAGTACGCCGCCCCGATCAAGCTCGGCGTGCCAGGCCGCCTGGTGCGTGGCGAACTGGCGGGCCTGGCGCACATCCAGTTGCGGGTCAGCCAGGCGGTCAGTGGCACTCTGCGGGTCCGCGCCCAGGGCCTGGAGCTCTGGAGCCGACCGGTCTCGGCACTGCCGGAACGGCGCCTGCTGATCCCCATCAAGGACCTGCACCTGCCGGAACATTTCGACCAACTGGACATCTGCATCGACCAGGCCGTCCCACAACAAGAGAAATGACCATGCGAATAGCCGCACTTGACCAGGGCACCACCAGCACCCGCGTACTGGTCGTGGACATGCAAGGCCGTGCCGATATCCAACTGGCGCTGCGCCACCAGCAGCATCACCCGCGCCCAGGCTGGGTCGAACACGACCCGCTGGAGCTGCTGGCCAACCTGCAACGCTGCCTGGAAGCCACCGGCCGGGTCGACGCCATCGGCCTGGCCAACCAGGGTGAAAGCTGCCTGGCCTGGGACGCCGTCAGTGGCGCGCCGCTGTCGCCGGTGATCGTCTGGCAGGACAACCGCAGCACCGCGCGCATCGAAGAACTGCGCGCCAGCGGCGCCGAAGCCCTGACCCTGGAGCGGGCCGGGCTGCCCCTGGATGCCTACTTCTCCGCCAGCAAGCTGGCCTGGATCGTCGACAACCTGCCGGCGGCACAGGCCGCCCTGAGTGCCGGCCGCCTGCGCCTGGGCACCACCGATGCCTACTTTCTCGATCGCCTGACAGGGGTCTACGCCACTGACATCACCACCGCCTCGCGCACCTCGCTGATGAATCTCGCCACCGGCCAGTGGGACCCGCAGCTGTGCCAGCTGTTCGGCGTGCCCATGCAGGCCCTGCCGGAAATCCGCGCCACGGTCGGCGACTTCGGACGCATCGGCCAGACCCCCATCAGCGCCTCGGTGGTCGACCAGCAAGCCTCGCTGTACGGTCACGGCTGCCGGGAGCCGGGGGACGCCAAGATCACCTTCGGCACCGGCGCCTTCGCCCTGACAGTCACAGGCGAACAGATCATTCGCGCTCCGGAGAAAGGCCTGCTGGCCACCGTCGCCTGGCAGGCCGACGGCAAACCGGTGTATGCCATGGACGGTGGCGTGTACGACGCTAGCGCCGCAGTGGAATGGGCCGGGCGCCTGGGCCTGTTCAGTGATTTCTCGGAATTGGCAGCCTTCGATCAGCCACCGGCGATTTCCCGCGAGCTGGCGTTTGTCCCGGCCTTGTCCGGACTTGCCTGCCCGCACTGGGACCGCAGTGCCGGGGCGGTGTGGATCGGCATGAACGCCGCCACCACTCGCCAGGACCTGTGCCAGGCGGTATTGGAAGGCGTGGCCCTGCGCAGCGCCGAAGTGATCACGGCGATGGACGACCACCTCAGCGTCACCGACCAGCTATCGATCGACGGCGGGCTGGCCCGCAGCCCGTATTTCGCCCAGTTCCTGGCCGATATCCTGCAACGCACCATCGTCACCCAGCGCTTCGACGAACTCACCGCCCTGGGCTGCGCCGCCCTCGCCGCCCGCGGCCTGGGGCTGGAGTTACCAGAGCTGGACAACACCCGTACCCACTACCGGCCACGTATCGACCGGGCCACGGCAGACGCCTGGCGCAGCACCTTCAGTGGCGCCGTCAAGCGCTCCCAAGGTTGGTCCCAACCCCGCTGAAACGCTACAGCGGCCAAGGACGGCCGCCCCTGTCCCTGCACGCCTGCGCGCCCCCTTGCCCATCCGCCGCGCCTGTTGGACACTGGCGCGCCTGCCTGCGGCCAAGCGGCAGGTACATCAAGCGGTTGCTGGCGACTCAGACACACGGGACCACTGACTGCTGCGCGGGCACCCACCCTGCCTGCTGCACTCATTAAAGGATTGCTACTGAGTCGAGGATTTATGAAAGACGCAACGATTGCGCTACACCATGGATTCAAGTCGGACCCGACCACCAAGGCCGTGGCCGTGCCCATCTACCAGAACGTCGCCTTCGAATTCGACAACGCCCAGCACGGCGCCGACCTGTTCAACCTCGATGTGCCCGGCAACATCTACACCCGCATCATGAACCCCACCAACGATGTGCTGGAACAGCGCATGGCCGCCCTGGAAGGCGGGATCGCCGGGCTGGCGGTGGCCGCCGGCAGTGCCGCCATCCACTACGCGATCCAGACCCTGACCCAGGCCGGGGACAATATCGTCTCCACGCCCCAGCTGTACGGCGGCACCTACACCCTGTTCGCCCACCTGCTGCCCAGCTTCGGGGTCGAAGTGCGTTTCGCCCGGGACGACTCCCCCGAGGCCATTGCCGAGCTGATCGACGACAAGACCAAGCTGGTGTACTGCGAGAGCATCGGCAACCCCGCGGGCAACATCGTCGATATCGAGGGCCTGGCCCAGGCCGCCCACGCCCGTAACGTGCCACTGATGGTGGACAACACCGTGGCCACGCCGATCCTGTGCAAGCCGATCCAGTTCGGCGCCGACATCGTGGTGCACTCGGTGACCAAGTACGTCGGCGGCCACGGCAACTCCCTGGGCGGGGTGATCGTCGACAGCGGCAACTTCCCCTGGGCCGACCACCCGCAGAAGTTCGCCAGCCTCAACACCCCGGAGCCGGCCTACCACGGCGTGGTCTACACCGAGAAGTTCGGCCCCGCCGCCTTTATCGCCCGGGCCCGCACCGTGCCGCTGCGCAACACCGGCGCAGCATTGGCGCCGATGAACGCCTTCCTGTTGCTGCAAGGCCTGGAAACCCTGGCCCTGCGCATGGAACGCCACACCGACAACGCCCTCAAGGTGGCGCAGTTCCTCAAGGCCCACCCGCTGGTGGCCTGGGTCAGCTACGCCGGCCTGCCCGACCACCCGCACCATGAACTGGCGCGCAAATACATGCAGGGCAAGCCGTCGGCGATCCTCTCCTTCGGCCTCAAGGGCGGCTATGCCGCGGGCGTGCGCTTCTACGATGCGCTGCAGATCTTCAAGCGCCTGGTGAACATCGGCGACGCCAAGTCCCTGGCTTGCCACCCGGCGTCCACCACCCACCGGCAGATGAACGAAGAAGAGCAGGCCAAGGCCGGGGTCAAGCCGGAGATGATCCGTCTCTCGGTGGGCATCGAGGCCATCGAAGACCTGCTCGAAGACCTGGACCAGGCACTGCAACAAGCCTGATCCCCGGCCCTGGCGTTCTGCGCCAGGGCCATTGCCTAGCGCGTTGGCACCCACGCCTCTCCCCTCTCCAGCCCCCAGGACCCTTGATCACCCGCAAAGGAACCCGACATGATTGTGCGTTACGTCAAGATCACCATGACCCTGGCAGTGGCGGCTTTCGCCCTGCTGGTGGCCTACAACAACATCAGCGACTACGGTTCCAACTTCGCCTTTGTCCAGCACGTGCTGAGCATGGACAGCGTCTTCCCCGGCAACAGCGCCACCGACCGCGCCCTGACCTTGCCGCTGCTGTGGAATGCCGGTTACTGGCTGATCATCGCCGGCGAAGCCCTGACCGGCGCGCTGCTGGTGTTTGGCGCCCTGCGCCTGTGGCTGGCCCGGCACGGTGTCGCCAGCGACTTCAACCGTGCCAAGCGCTGGGCCATTGCCGGCTTCTGCCTGGGCTTTTGCGTCTGGTTCTTTGGTTTCATGGTGGTCGGCGGCGAGTGGTTCATGATGTGGCAGTCCAAGGCCTGGAACGGCCAGGACGCGGCCTTCAAGTTCTACATGGCGATCCTGGGCGTACTGATATTCCTCAACCAGCCCGACACCGAGCTGCACTGACCCTGTAGCCGCAGCCGAGCCATGGCGAGGCTGCGCAAAGGCCTGCAGGGCCTTGCGGTCCCTCCGAGCGCCCCTCGTTAACAGCCTGCGGCAGCGGCTACGGGACGCAAAAAAAAACGGCCCGCTGCGGTGACGCAGCAGGCCGTTCTTCAGCGCCCCGGGGAATCAGGGCAGGATTTGCGCACTCAGTGGTTGAGCTTGAAATCCTTCTCGGCCGCTTCGAAGCGCTGGACCATGCCGGCGCTCGGCGTGCCCATCTTGCTCACCAGCAGGATCGCCAGGCTGGCGAAGATGAAGCCCGGGATGATTTCGTACAGGCCCAGCAGAGCGAAATGCTTCCACAGGATCACGGTGACGGCACCGACGATGATGCCGGCCAGCGCGCCGTCACGGGTCATGCCTTTCCAGATCACCGAAATCAGTACCACGGGGCCGAAGGCCGCGCCGAACCCGGCCCAGGCATAGCTCACCAGGCCCAGCACGCGGTTTTCCGGGTTGGCGGCCATGGCAATGGCGATCAGCGCCACCACCAGCACCATGGCGCGGCCGACCCACACCAGTTCCAGCTGGGAAGCGTGCTTGCGCAGGAAGGCTTTGTAGAAGTCTTCGGTCAGGGCACTGGAGCACACCAGCAGCTGGCAGCTCAGGGTACTCATGACTGCCGCCAGGATGGCCGACAGCAGCACACCCGCGATCCACGGGTTGAACAGCAGCTTGGCCAGTTCGATGAACACCCGCTCAGGGTTTTCGGTCACAGGGCCGGCCACCTCAGGGTGCGCCGAGAAATAGGCGATACCGAAGAAGCCCACCGCCACGGTGCCGCCCAGGCACAGGATCATCCAGGTCATGGAGATGCGACGGGCCTTGGCGATCGACTTCACCGAATCGGCGGCCATGAAGCGCGCCAGGATATGCGGCTGACCGAAGTAGCCCAGGCCCCAGCCCATCAGCGAGATGACGCCGATGAAGGTGGTGTTCTTGAGCATGTCGAAGTTGGTCGGGTCCTTGGCTTCGATGGCCAGGAAGGTGGTGTCCACGCCACCGGTCGCCAGCAGCACGATGATCGGCGTCAGGATCAGAGCGAAGATCATCAGCGTGGCCTGGACGGTATCGGTCCAGCTCACTGCCAGGAAACCACCCACAAAGGTGTAGGCAATGGTTGCCGCCGCACCGGCCCACAGCGCTGTCTCGTAGGGCATGCCGAAAGTGCTTTCGAACAGGCGGGCACCGGCGACGATGCCGGAGGCGCAATAGATGGTGAAGAACACCAGGATCACCACCGCAGAGATGATCCGCAGCAGGCCGCTCTTGTCTTCAAAGCGGCTGGAGAAGTAGTCCGGCAGGGTCAGCGCGTCACCGTTGTGTTCGGTCTGCACCCGCAGGCGGCCGGCCACGAACAGCCAGTTGAGGTAGGCACCGACGATCAGGCCGATGGCGATCCAGCTTTCCGAAAGACCGGACATGTAGATGGCACCCGGCAGGCCCATCAGCAGCCAGCCACTCATGTCGGAAGCACCGGCGGAAAGCGCGGTGACCACGCTGCCGAGGCTGCGGCCGCCAAGAATGTAGTCGGAAAGGTTGTTGGTGGAGCGATAGGCCATGAAGCCGATCAGCACCATTGCCGCGATGTAGATCACGAAGGTGATCAAGGTTGGATTGCTTGCACTCATTGAGTTACGCCCTGGCTTTGTTTTTATGGTGCGGCGGCCACTGCCCCCCGCCGCCAAACGATGACGCTTGGGAGACGATCAGGCGGGCCGCGCATTTATGACTGATGTTTCCCCAGGAAAGCCATCAGCCGATGAACCAGTCCTGCAGGACGGTTGCACCTTGGCCGCGAATCCTATGCAACAAGACGAACAAGGTGCAACCAATTTGCGCCGAATCAGTTGCACCTTGTCTAAAAACTGGTCGTTGACGACGCTTTTGCTCCTTTTTGGAGCAAAAAATGGCGTTTTCAGAAGTAAAGGCACCAGTAGGAGGCAAGCCACTCCGTGCAGGAATTTTATTCCTGACAAGCTGCTTCTTTTTCCAGCTAAAAATGGGTTGCACCCGGTTGCACCTATTGCAGTGCACGGATAATCTTGCCGCCAGCTGATGCCACACGTGCGTGGCAAACATGAGGATAAAAATATGGCTACCACCACCCTCGGGGTCAAACTCGACGACCCTACCCGCGAGCGCCTCAAGGCCGCCGCGGCCTCGATCGATCGTACGCCGCACTGGCTGATCAAGCAGGCGATTTTCAATTACCTGGAAAAACTCGAGGGTGGTGCAACCCTGACCGAGCTGAGCAGTGCCACCGCCAAAGACGGCGAGGATGCCGGCGAGGTGCAGACCGATCACGCCCACCAATGCTTCCTGGAGTTCGCCGAAAGCATTCTCCCGCAGTCGGTGCTGCGCGCCTCGATCACCGCCGCCTACCGCCGCCCGGAACCGGAAGTGGTACCGATGCTGCTGGAGCAGGCGCGCTTGCCGGCCGCCACCGCCGAAGCCGCGAACAAACTGGCCGCCTCGATCGCCGAGAAGCTGCGCAACCAGAAGAGCGCCGGCGGCCGTGCCGGTATCGTCCAGGGCCTGCTGCAGGAGTTCTCCCTGTCGTCCCAGGAAGGCGTGGCGCTGATGTGCCTGGCCGAAGCCCTGCTGCGCATCCCCGACAAGGGCACCCGTGACGCGCTGATCCGCGACAAGATCAGCACCGGCAACTGGCAGCCGCACCTGGGCAACAGCCCATCGCTGTTCGTCAACGCCGCCACCTGGGGCCTGCTGCTGACCGGCAAGCTGGTGTCGACCCACAACGAGGCCGGCCTGACCTCCTCCCTGAGCCGCATCATCGGCAAGAGCGGCGAGCCGATGATCCGCAAGGGCGTGGACATGGCCATGCGCTTGATGGGCGAACAGTTCGTCACCGGCGAAACCATCGCCGAAGCTTTGGCCAACGCCAGCAAGTTCGAAGCCAAGGGCTTCCGCTATTCCTACGACATGCTCGGCGAAGCCGCACTGACCGAGCACGACGCACAGAAGTACCTCGCGTCCTACGAGCAGGCCATCCACTCCATCGGCAAGGCCTCCCACGGTCGCGGCATCTATGAAGGCCCGGGCATCTCCATCAAGCTCTCGGCCCTGCACCCGCGCTACAGCCGCGCCCAGTACGAGCGCGTGATGGAAGAGCTGTACCCGCGCCTGCTGTCCCTGACCCTGCTGGCCAAGCAGTACGACATCGGCCTGAATATCGACGCCGAGGAAGCCGACCGCCTGGAGCTGTCCCTGGACCTGCTGGAGCGCCTGTGCTTCGAGCCGCAACTGACCGGCTGGAACGGTATCGGCTTCGTGATCCAGGCCTACCAGAAGCGCTGCCCGTACGTGATCGACTATGTCATCGATCTGGCCCGTCGCAGCCGTCACCGCCTGATGATCCGCCTGGTGAAAGGCGCCTACTGGGACAGCGAGATCAAGCGCGCCCAGGTCGAAGGCCTGGAAGGCTATCCGGTCTACACCCGCAAGGTGTACACCGACGTTTCCTACATCGCCTGCGCACGCAAGCTGCTGTCGGTACCGGAAGTCATCTACCCGCAGTTCGCCACCCACAACGCCCACACTCTGTCGGCGATCTACCACATTGCCGGTCAGAACTATTACCCCGGCCAGTACGAGTTCCAGTGCCTGCACGGCATGGGCGAACCGCTGTACGAGCAAGTGGTGGGCAAGGTTGCCGAGGGCAAGCTGAACCGTCCATGCCGCGTCTATGCACCGGTGGGCACCCACGAAACCCTGCTGGCCTACCTGGTACGCCGGCTGCTGGAAAACGGCGCCAACACCTCGTTCGTCAACCGTATCGCCGACCAGTCGATCTCGATCCAGGAACTGGTGGCCGATCCGGTGACCCAGATCGAACAGATGGCCACCCTGGAAGGCGGTTTCGGCCTGCCGCACCCGCGCATTCCATTGCCGCGTGACCTGTATGGCGCCGAGCGGGCCAACTCCGCCGGCATCGACATGGCCAACGAACACCGCCTGGCGTCACTGTCCTGCGCACTGCTGGCCACCGCCCACAACAACTGGAAAGCCGCACCGATGCTCGGTTGCGCCGCCAGCAGCGAAACCCCGGCACCGGTACTCAACCCGTCGGACCATCGCGATGTGGTGGGCCACGTCCAGGAAGCCACGGTCGAAGACGTCGACAACGCCATCCAGTGCGCCCTCAACGCCGCACCGATCTGGCAGGCCACGCCGCCGGCCGAACGCGCGGCGATCCTGGAACGCGCCGCCGACCTGATGGAAGGCGAGATCCAGCCGCTGATGGGCCTGCTGGCCCGGGAAGCCGGCAAGACCTTCGCCAACGCCATCGCCGAAGTGCGTGAAGCCGTGGACTTCCTGCGCTACTACGCGGTGCAGGCCCGCAACGACTTCAGCAACGACGCCCACCGCCCACTGGGCCCGGTGGTGTGCATCAGCCCGTGGAACTTCCCGCTGGCCATCTTCAGTGGCCAGGTCGCCGCGGCCCTCGCCGCCGGTAACCCGGTACTGGCCAAGCCGGCCGAACAGACCCCGCTGGTGGCGGCCCAGGCCGTGCGCCTGCTGCTCGAAGCCGGGATTCCCGAAGGCGTGCTGCAACTGCTGCCGGGCCAGGGCGAAAGCGTCGGTGCCCGCCTGGTGGGTGACGAGCGCGTCAAGGGCGTGATGTTCACCGGCTCCACTGAAGTTGCGCGTCTGCTGCAACGCAACATCGCCGGGCGCCTGGACAACCAGGGCCGGCCGATCCCACTGATCGCCGAAACCGGCGGCCAGAACGCAATGATCGTCGACTCCTCGGCCCTGACCGAACAGGTGGTCATCGACGTGGTGTCCTCGGCCTTCGACAGTGCCGGCCAGCGTTGCTCGGCCCTGCGCGTGCTGTGCCTGCAGGAAGATTCCGCCGACCGTGTGATCGAAATGCTCAAGGGCGCCATGGCCGAAAACCGCCTGGGCAACCCTGAGCGCCTGTCGGTGGACATCGGCCCGGTGATCGACGCCGAAGCCAAGGCCGGCATCGAGAAGCACATCCAGGCCATGCGCGACAAAGGTCGCAACGTGTACCAGATGGCCATCGCCGACGGCGAAGAATGCAAGCGCGGCACCTTTGTCATGCCGACCCTGATCGAGCTGGAAAGCTTCGACGAGCTGCAGCGCGAGATCTTCGGTCCGGTGCTGCACGTGGTGCGCTACAAGCGCAAGGAAATCGACCAGCTGATCGCCCAGATCAACGCTTCCGGCTACGGCCTGACCTTGGGCGTGCACACCCGGATCGACGAGACCATCGCCAAGGTGGTGGACAACGTCCACGCCGGTAACGTCTACGTCAACCGCAACATCGTCGGTGCCGTGGTCGGCGTGCAGCCGTTCGGCGGCGAAGGCCTGTCGGGCACCGGCCCGAAAGCCGGCGGCCCGCTGTACCTGTACCGCCTGCTGTCGACCCGCCCGGTGGATGCCATCGAGCAGTCCTTTGCCCGTGGCGACGCCGAGAACGCCCCGGACCTGCGCCTGCGCGAAGCCCTCAGCAAGCCGTTAAACGCCCTGCAAGCCTGGGCCGAGAGCAGCAAGCTGGCGGAACTGGCGATCCTGTGCAAACAGTTCGCCGGCCAGTCCCAGAGCGGCATCACCCGGCAGTTGACCGGCCCTACCGGCGAGCGCAACAGCTACGCCATCCTGCCCCGCGAGCACGTCCTGTGCCTGGCGGAGGTCGAGGGTGACCTGCTGACCCAACTGGCAGCCGTGCTGGCCGTCGGTGGCTCGGCGGTGTGGCCGGAAAGCGAGATCAGCAAGGCGCTGTTCGCCCGCTTGCCGAAGGAAGTCCAGGCACGTATCCAGCGCGTGGCCGACTGGAGCAAGGACGAAGTGGTATTCGACGCCGTCCTGCACCACGGTGATTCCGACCAGCTGCGCAGCGTCTGCCAGCAGGTGGCCCAGCGTGCCGGTGCCATCGTCGGCGTCCAGGGCCTGTCCCAGGGCGAGACCGCGATTGCCCTGGAGCGCCTGGTGATCGAGCGCGCCTTGAGCGTCAACACCGCAGCGGCCGGCGGCAACGCCAGCCTGATGACCATCGGCTGAAGCCGATAGTCGGCACCATGGAAAAGAGCGCCCTCAGCGGCGCTCTTTTTTTTTGCCCGACGCCGTTTCCTGTAGCCGCTGCCGCAGGCTGCGATCGGCCGGAACGGCCGTAGCGATTTCATTGCCGCCGAAGTTCCTGCGGGACTTATCGCAGCCTTCGGCAGCGGCGACAGGGGCTGTGCCTGTTTGGCATCTTTATCACCCACATCAATCTTGCTATCCAGCCTTCATTCACGCGCCTAGACTCGGCCCATTCCCTATCCCACAGGTATGCCGCCATGTCCGAGACGCTGCTCAGTTCCCGCAATCTGGCCTTCGAACTGTATGAGGTACTCGACGCCGAGGGCCTGACCCAGCGCGAGCGGTTTGCCGAGCACAACCGGGAAACCTTCGACGCCGCCCTGGGCACCGCCCGCAGCATCGCCGAGAAGTTCTTCGCCCCGCACAACCGCAAGGGCGATGAGCACGAGCCACGCTACGAAGACGGCCAGGCGGTGCTGATCCCCGAAGTGAAACCGGCGGTGGATGCGTTCCTCGAAGCCGGCTTCCTGAATGCCGCCCGCAGTTTCGAGGCCGGCGGCATGCAACTGCCAACCCTGCTGTCCCAGGCCTGCTTCGCCCACTTCCAGGCGGCCAACGCGGCCTCGACCTCCTACCCGTTCCTGACCATGGGCGCCGCCAACCTGATCGAGAGCTTCGGCACCGAAGAACAGAAACAACGCTTCCTGCAGCCGATGATCGACGGTCGCTTCTTCGGCACCATGGCCCTGACCGAGCCCCATGCCGGCTCGTCGCTATCGGATATCCGCACCCGTGCCGAACCGGCCGCCGACGGCAGCTACCGGCTCAAGGGCAACAAGATCTTCATTTCCGGCGGCGACCACCCGCTGTCGGAAAACATCGTGCACATGGTCCTGGCCAAGCTGCCGGACGCGCCGCCCGGGGTGAAGGGCATTTCGCTGTTTATCGTGCCCAAGTTCCTGGTCAACGACGACGGCAGCCTGGGGCCGCGCAACGATGTGCTGCTGGCCGGGCTGTTCCACAAGATGGGCTGGCGCGGCACCACCTCCACCGCACTGAACTTCGGCGATAACGGCCAGTGCGTGGGGTATCTGGTGGGCAAGCCCCATCACGGCCTGAGCTACATGTTCCAGATGATGAACGAGGCACGGATCGGCGTCGGCATGGGGGCGGTGATGCTCGGCTACGCCGGCTACCTGTACTCCCTGGAATACGCCCGCGAACGCCCGCAAGGTCGCCTGCCGGACAGCAAGGACCCGAGCACCGCGCCGGTGGCGATCATCCAGCACGCCGATGTGCGGCGCATGTTGCTGACCCAGAAGGCCTACGTCGAAGGCGCCTTCGACCTGGGGCTATACTCGGCGCGGCTGTTCGACGACACCACCACCCTGGCCGATGCGGCCGAGCGCCAGCAGGCCCACGAACTGCTGGACTTGCTGACCCCGATCGTCAAGTCCTGGCCTTCAGAGTTCTGCCTGAAGGCCAACGAACTGGCGATCCAGATTCTCGGCGGCCACGGCTATACCCGGGAGTACCCGGTGGAGCAGTACTACCGCGACAACCGCCTGAACCCGATTCACGAAGGCACCCACGGCATCCAGTCCCTGGACCTGCTGGGACGCAAGCTGGCGCAGAACGGCGGCGCCGGGCTCAAGCGCCTGGTACGCCTGATTGCCGAGACCGGCGAGCGGGCCCGCGCCCATCAATCACTGGACGCCCTGCGCCTGCCCCTGGAACAACTGGTAACGCGCCTGCAAAGCGTGACGCTGGGGTTGCTGGGTGACCTGGCCAGCGGCAAGGTCACCGGCACCCTGGCCAACTCGGCGCTGTATCTGAAAGCCTTCGGCCATGCGGTGATCGGCTGGCGCTGGCTGGAACAGGCCATCCGGGCCGAGGAAGGACTGGCGCGGGCAGTGGCGGCGGATCGGGATTTCTACCTGGGCAAGTTGCAGGCCGCGCGCTACTTCCTGACCTGGGAAGTGCCAGGCTGCCAGCACGAGCTGGCACTGCTGGAAGCGCGGGACGATACCTGCCTGAGCATGCAGGACGCCTGGTTCTGAGGCCACCCAGGAGCCGGCTTGCCGGCGAAGGCGCCCGGCCTGACACACCGCGGCGCATGGTTCGCTGGCAAGCCAGCTCCTACACCAGGCGCCATTGCTCCCCGTAGGAGCCGGCTTGCCGGCGAAGGCGCCCGGCCTGATACACCGCGGCGCATGGTTCGCTGGCAAGCCAGCTCCTGCACCAGGCGCCATTGCTCCCCGTAGGAGCCGGCTTGCCGGCGAAGGCGCCCGGCCTGATACACCACGGCGGGTGGTCAGTGCAGCTTGAAGCCGCCCACCTGTCGGGCCAGGTCCTCGGAGAGGCGCTGCAGGGTCCGGCAGTCTTCACGACAGGCCTGGACTTCGGCCGCGGTGGCCCGGGCCAGATCGGAGATGCCCTGGACATTGCGGTTGATCTCTTCGGTCACCGCCGACTGCTCCTCGGTGGCGGTGGCCACTTGCTGGTTCATGTCGCTGATGTGCTCAACCTGCCCGGTAATCGCTGTCAGCGAAGCCCCGGTCTGCTGGCTGGACTGCACCCCGGTACCCGTGGCCGACTGCCCGGCATGCATGGAGGCCACGGCATTCTCCGCGCCCTGCTTGAGGCTCTGGATCATCTGCTGGATCTCGTCGGTGGACGCCTGGGTGCGCTGGGCCAGGGTCCGCACTTCGTCCGCCACCACGGCAAAGCCTCGGCCCATTTCCCCGGCACGGGCTGCCTCGATAGCCGCATTGAGGGCCAGCAGGTTGGTCTGCTCGGAGACCCCGCGGATCACCGCCAATACCTGATCGATGGAGGCCACCTGATGCGCCAGTTCACTGACAGCGCTGGCGGCCAGGGCAATTTCCCCGGACATGCTTTCGATGTGCCGGATCGAGCCGTCCACCACCCCCTGGGCCAGCTGGGCTTCATCCCGGGCCGCCTGGGACGCATCGGCCGCCTGCCCGGCATTGCGCGCGATGTCCTGGACGGTCAGCCCCATCTGGTGCACGGCCGTGGCCACCATGTCGGTCATTTCCTGCTGCCGCCCCGAGCGCTCGGCAGTGTTCTCCACCACCGCCGCCACCTGCCCCACGGATGAGCGCAGACGCTCGGTGGTGGCCAGCACTTCGCCGATCATGCCGTGCTGGCTGTCGAGAAAACGATTGAAGCCCCGGGCCAGGTCCCCCAGCTCGTCGGCCCGGCTGGCATCCAGGCGCAGGGTCAGGTCGCCACCACCGCTGCCGATGGCTACCAGCCCGGCGGTCACCTGACGCACAGGCCGCACCAGGCCGCGAGCCAGCCAGATCACCAGCAGCAGGCAGACCAGGGCGATAGCCAGGCCGATGCCGGTGGTCAGCCACAAGGTTTGCCGGGCATCGGCGTAGATCTGCGCTTCGGGCACCTCGGCCACCAGCGACCACCCCATGCCCCGCAGTGGCAGGCCCAGGGCCACAAAGTCTTCGCCGTCGCGCACGAACCGGCTGCTGGCCAACCCCTCGTGCCCCATGACCGCCTGGGCGGCCGACTCGCCGATCTGCTCGGACAGGTGCCGCTTGCCACTGAACTGCGCCTCGGGGTGAACCTGGATCAAGCCGTCGGCGCGCACCAGATAGACCTTGCCGTGCTCGCCGAAGCTGAAGTCATGGATCAATTGCGACAGCGCCTGCATCTTCAGCCCGAGCCCGGCCACCCCCACCAGCTTGCCGTCCTTCTTGACCCGCATGTCGATGAACATCGCCAACTCGCCGGTGGCCACATCGGTGTCGATGTTGAGCAGCCGCGGCTTGTCGCTGTCGATGAAGCTGTAGAACCAGGCGTCCTTGGGATTGGAACGGCTGAGGGTGCGATCCAGCCCCTTCTCGTTGTAGTAGTGGTTGGTCGCGGTGCCCACCATCAAGGTGGTGAAGGCCTGGTTTTCGGCGCGGATGCCTTCCAGGTAGTCGACGAACACCTGGGCCTGGGCCGGATCCTCGCCGCCTGCCAGCCAATCGCGCAGCATGCCGTTGCTGGCAATGTCCCGGGCGACCGTCAGCGGCTGGGCGAGAATGCGTTCGATATCGTTGCGCATGGCTTCGATGCTCGAAGGCAGCGCCTTGTCCACCAGGTAGTTCTGGGTCAGGTGGTTGATCACCACGGTGTAGACCGCCACCACCACCAGCAGGCTGACCAGCAGGGCCGAGCCCATGCTGAGGACGAGTTGCCATTGAATACTGCGTCGCCAGAATTGCATGGAACACCTCTTTCTTATTGGTATAAGAGGCTGAAATGTCGCGCCAGCCGCGGAAGGCTGTATACAAACATTAGTTATGTTTGTCCAACCTATAACCCTGCGGCTGTGTGCAGTTCCGTCAGTTCTGTTGAATGGTCTTGGCGATGACCTCGACAGTGGCGCTCACTTGCTCTTGATAGCGCTCCAGTTCCTGGGCATGGCGCTTCTGCATCTCGATCTGCTGCGAGCACAGGTTCATCGCCGCCAGCACCAGCAGGCGCTCGCCGATCAGCGTCGGGTACTTCTTCTTGGTGTCGGCCAGGGCCGCCTTGAGCATCAGCGCAGCGTCCATCAGGGTCTGTTCTTCCCCGGCCGGCGCCTTGATCGAGTAATCCTCCCCCAGGATCGAAACGACCTTCACTCCATCGATGTGATGTCTCATGGATTGGCCGGGCTCGCGCTGACACGCTCAACCAGCGCCTGGATGCGGGCAGCGGTGGCGCCTTGCTTTTCTTCCTGCTCCATCAGGCTCAGTTGCAGGCTTTCGTTTTCATCCTTGGCCTGGTCCAGTTGTTCCTTGAGGGCTGCGTTCGTACCGAGCAGTTCCTGGTTCTGTACCACCAGGTCGCTGACCAGCTGTTCCAATTGGCTGAGGGATGCTTCCAACATTTTGATCTTCCGGGCTTTTTGCAAAGGGCGCGTACGATAAAGAAAAGTCACCCTGGATGCCAGGGTTATCCAGGCGCAAAGCCTTGATTTTACTGGCGATGACCCTTCCGCGAGAGCTGTTAGAGACTGTCATTCTGCGCTCCGGTTCCTGACGCCTCGTCGGAGTCTCGGACTTTTATGAACTTTCCCAGTTACGCATAAGAAATTTCTGAAACTGCATCCGCCGGTTCAAGAAGCCATTGTTCAACGCGATAGACAGGTACGTCCCTGATCCTGCCAGCGCAATAAAGCGCTCACCCGAGGTAATGTCCATGTCCCTGCGCTCCCTGAATATTGCCCCGAGGGCTTTCCTCGGATTTGCCCTGATCGGCTGCCTGATGCTGTTTCTCGGGGTGTTCGCCCTGAATCAGATGGGCAAGATCCGCTCAGCCACCGAGCGCATGAGCCAGGACACCATCCCGAGCATCAAGAGCGTCGATGAATTCACCCAGCTCAGCCTGCGCCAACGGGTCCAGGCCTACCGGCTGCTGCTCAACCGCGAACCCCAGGCCCAGCAGCAGACCCTGGATGCCATCGACCAGCGCAACCAGAAGATCGAAGAAGCCCGGGCCCAGTACCTGAAGCTCATCAGCAGCCCCGAGGAGCGCCTTGCCTACGAGCAATACGGCACGCTGCTGAGCCACCACCGGCAGTTGGAGAGCCAACTGATCGAGCTGTCGCACAACAACCAGCTTGAGGCCATGCAACAACTGCTCAATACCGACCTGATGGACAGCGCCGAAAAGATCAACGCGGTCCTCAACCAACTGGTGGAGATCAACAGCCATTACGCCACCGTCGCCGACGATGATGCTGCCGCTCAGTACCGCAGAGCCTTCAATCTGGTGGTGGGGCTGCTGGTGCTGGCCAGCGCCCTGACCCTGCTGTTCGCCTGGCGCCTGATCCGCAGCATCACCCAGCCCATCGCCAATGCCCTGAGGGCCGCCGAAGAGATCGCCGAAGGCAACCTGACCCGCCCCATCACGGTCGATGGCAGCGACGAAGCCGGGCGCCTGCTGCAAGCCATGGTCACGATGCAGGAAAAGCTGCGCGACACCCTGCAGAGTATTTCCGGCTCCGCCCATCAGTTGGCGTCGGCGGCCGAAGAGCTCAACAGCGTCACCGAGGAAGGCGCCCGCGGCCTGACCCAGCAGAACAACGAGATCGAACAGGCCGCCACCGCGGTCAATGAAATGACCAGCGCCGTGGAGGAAGTGGCGCGCAATGCGGTGAGCACCTCCGAAGCCTCGAAGAGCGCCACCACTTCCGCCGGCGACGGCCGCGACCTGGTGCGCGAAACCGTGTCGGCCATCGAGCGCATGAGCTCCGACGTGCAAGGCACCGCCAGCCTGATCGGCGACCTGGCCAACGAGTCCCGGGACATCGGCAAGGTACTGGACGTGATTCGCGGCCTGGCCGACCAGACCAACCTGCTGGCCCTCAATGCCGCCATCGAGGCTGCCCGGGCCGGTGAGGCCGGTCGCGGTTTTGCCGTGGTCGCCGACGAAGTCCGCGCCCTGGCCCACCGCACCCAGCAGTCCACCAGCGAAATCGAACGCATGATCGGCAGCATCCAGAGCGGCACCGAGCACGCCGTGGACTCCATGCGCAACAGCACCGAACGCGCCGAATCGACCCTGAGCATCGCCCGGGGGGCCGGCCAGTCCCTGGACACCATCAACAGCGCCATCAGCGAAATCAACGAACGCAACCTGGTGATCGCCAGCGCCGCTGAAGAACAGGCCCAGGTGGCCCGTGAAGTGGACCGCAACCTGGTGAACATCCGCGACCTGTCGGTACAGTCCACCACCGGTGCCAACCAGACCCAGGCCGCCAGCAGCGAGCTGTCACGCCTGGCGGTCGACCTGAACAACCTGGTCACCCGATTCAAGCTCTGAAGCCCTTGCGCCCTGCTCCAGCTCCCGCCGTTGAGCGGTGGGGGCTGGTGAGGGTGGCGTTCAAGGCACCCCAGCAGGCAGGTACCGGACAGGCTTAATCCACGGCGAGACTCAAGACTTTAGTCGTACGACCGATAAGTCACGGTAGAGTCAGTCTCAAGCCCCGCACGGATGCGCCCTTTTTGGTACCTACCATGTCCCTTCGTAATATGAATATCGCTCCGCGGGCCTTCCTCGGCTTCGCCATGATCGGCGGCTTGATGCTGATCCTCGGGGTGTTCGCCCTGAACCAGATGAGCAAGATCCGCGGCGCCGCCGAAGACATCACGTCGAGCAGCGTGCCAAGCATCAAGAGCCTCGACGAATTCACCCAGTTGACCCTGCGCCTGCGGGTGCTGTCCTACCGCTTGCTGGTGAACCGTGAGCCGGACGTGCAGCAAAAGACCATCGAACTGCTGGAAATGCGCAACCAGCAGATCCGCGCCGCCCAGGTCATCTACGAAAAATTCATCACCAGCCCGGAAGAAAAATCCGCCTACGAGCAGTACCTCCAACTGCTGGGCCAGTACCGGCAGATCGAAGAGCGGATGAAGAGCCTGTCGCGCAACAATCAGGTGGATGAGCTGCGCAACTTGCTCAATACCGAACTGCTGAACAACTCCGAAGCCATGAACACCGTGCTCAACCGCTTGCTGGAGATCAACACCCAGCAGACCGTGGACACCAACCAGCAAGCCGCCGAGCAGTACTCCTCGGCCTTCAACCTGGTGGTGGCGCTGCTGGTGCTGGCTACTGGCCTGACCTTCCTCTTCGCCTGGCTGCTGACCCGCAGCATCACCCAGCCCATCGCCAACGCCCTGGGCGCCGCCGAGGAAATCGCCGAGGGCAACCTGACCCGGCCGATCAAGGTCGATGGCAGTGACGAGGCCGGGCGCCTGTTGCAGGCCATGGCCAAGATGCAGGAAAAACTGCGCGACACCCTGCAGCGCATCTCCGGTTCCGCCACCCAGTTGGCTTCGGCGGCCGAAGAGCTCAACAGCGTCACCGAGGAAAGCGCCCGCGGCCTGACCCAGCAGAACAACGAGATCGAACAGGCCGCCACCGCGGTCAATGAAATGACCAGCGCCGTGGAAGAAGTGGCGCGCAACGCGGTGAGCACCTCCGAAGCCTCGAAGAATGCCACCGCCTCCGCCGGCGACGGCCGCGACCTGGTGCAGGAAACCGTGTCGGCCATCGAGCGCATGAGTTCCGATGTGCAGGGCACCGCCAGCCTGATCGGCGACCTGGCCAACGAGTCCCGGGACATCGGCAAGGTGCTGGACGTGATTCGCGGCCTGGCCGACCAGACCAACCTGCTGGCCCTCAATGCCGCCATCGAGGCCGCCCGTGCCGGTGAGGCCGGTCGCGGTTTTGCCGTGGTCGCCGACGAAGTCCGCGCCCTGGCCCACCGCACCCAGCAGTCCACCAGCGAAATCGAACGCATGATCGGCAGCATCCAGAGCGGCACCGAGCACGCCGTGGATTCCATGCGCAACAGCACCGAACGTGCCGAATCGACCCTGAATATCGCCCGGGGTGCCGGCCTGTCCCTGGACACCATCAACAGCGCCATCATCGAGATCAACGAACGCAACCTGGTGATCGCCAGCGCCGCTGAAGAACAGGCCCAGGTGGCCCGGGAAGTGGACCGCAACCTGGTGAACATCCGCGACTTGTCGGTGCAGTCCTCCACCGGTGCCAACCAGACCAGTGCAGCCAGCAACGAGCTGTCGCGCCTGGCCGTGGACCTCAACGGCATGGTTGCCCGCTTCCGCCTCTGAAACACCCCGCCAGCCCTGGATGGCGCCGGTAAAACGGCGCCGGAATTCGCACCTGGGGAATCCGCCACTGTCGCCAAAAGCTTTTTGACAGTGGCGTATTTCAACAGGTTAGAATCGCTGGCACGCAGACTGCATGGTCAGCCTGCGCCCGCCTTTTTCGCCCTGGAGTACTGCCTTTGAATGCGACGACCATCAACAGCCTGTTCTTGATCGGCGCGTTGCTGGTAGGTGCGAGCATTCTGGTGAGTTCACTTTCATCGCGCCTGGGCATCCCGATCCTGGTGATCATCCTGGCCGTGGGCATGACCGCCGGGGTGGACGGCGGCGGCATCATCTTCGACAACTACCCGACCGCCTACCTGGTGGGCAACCTGGCCCTGGCCGTGATCCTGCTGGACGGCGGCCTGCGTACCCGGGTCGCGAGTTTCCGCGTGGCCCTGTGGCCGGCGCTGTCCCTGGCCACGGTGGGGGTGCTGATCACCACTGGCCTGACCGGCATGGCAGCCGCCTGGCTGTTCGACCTCAACCTGATCCAGGGCCTGCTGATCGGCGCCATCGTCGGTTCCACCGACGCCGCCGCGGTGTTCTCGTTGCTGGGGGGCAAGGGCCTCAACGAGCGGGTCACCGCCAGCCTGGAGATCGAATCCGGCAGCAACGACCCGATGGCGGTGTTCCTCACCGTGACCCTGATCGACATGCTCGCCAGCGGCCACACCGGCCTGCACTGGAGCCTGCTGACGGACCTGATCCGCGAGTTCGGCATCGGCGCGGTGATCGGCCTGGGCGGTGGTTGGCTGATGTTGCAACTGGTCAACCGCATCCACTTGGCCACCGGTCTGTACCCGATCCTGGTGGTGGCCGGCGGCCTGGTGGTGTTCGCCCTGACCAACGCCCTGCACGGCAGCGGCTTCCTCGCCGTGTACCTGTGCGGCCTGGTGATCGGCAACCGCCCGGTACGCAGCCGCCACGGCATCCTGCACATGCTCGACGGCATGGCCTGGCTGGCACAGATCGGCATGTTCCTGGTGCTGGGGCTGCTGGTCACCCCCCACGACTTGCTGCCCATCGCCCTGCCGGCCCTGGGCCTGGCGCTGTGGATGATCCTGTTCGCCCGACCGCTGTCGGTGCTGGTGGGCCTGGCGCCGTTCAAGGCCTTCCATGGCCGGGAAAAGGCCTTCATTTCCTGGGTCGGGCTGCGCGGTGCGGTACCGATCATTCTCGCGGTGTTCCCGCTGATGGCCGGGCTGCCCAATGCCCAGCTGTACTTCAACCTGGCGTTCTTCATCGTCCTGATCTCGCTGCTGGTGCAGGGCACCAGCCTGCCGTGGGTGGCCAAGTGGCTGAAGGTGACGGTTCCACCGGAGCCGGCACCGATCTCCCGGGCGGCCCTGGAGGTCCACGTCACCAGCGAGTGGGAGCTGTTCGTCTACCGCCTGGGGGCGGAGAAATGGTGCATCGGCGCCGCCCTGCGGGAGCTGAAAATGCCCGAGGGCACGCGCATCGCCGCACTGTTTCGTGGCCAGCAACTGCTCCATCCGTCGGGTAGTACGGTGCTCGAAGCCGACGATCTGCTGTGCGTGATCGGCCATGAACACAACCTCCCGGCCCTGGGCAAACTCTTCAGCCAGGCTCCGGAACGCGGCCTGGACCTGCGCTTCTTCGGTGACTTCGTGCTCGAGGGCGATGCCCAGCTGGGCGCGGTCTCGGCGCTCTACGGGCTCAAGCTCGACGGCCAGGACGCAGACATGCCGCTGGGCGCCTTCATCGCCCAGAAGGTCGGTGGTGCACCGGTGGTCGGCGACCAGGTGGAATGGAACAACACCATCTGGACCGTGGCCGTGATGGACGGGAACAAGATCGGCAAGGTCGGCGTCAGATTCCCCGAAGGAAGTCGCCCCGGCCCCGGACTCTTCCTCTAAACTGCGGAACGCGTCAGCCCCCGGCATGGCGCCCCCTATTCCTACTTGCTTGACCGACCTCTATGCCTATCCTGCGTAAATTTTTCGCTGTTGCCCTGCTGGGCCTGAGCCTCTCTGTCGGCGCGGTACAGGGCGGTGACCCGCCCAGCGCCGAGGCGGTCCAGCAGAGCCTGGACAAGATCGCCGAGCGCAAACTGCCGGAGGCCGACCAGAAGGCCCTGCAGACCCTGCTGCAGAACACCCTGAATCAGCTGGCCAACAAGCAGAACTATGAGCAGCGCCTGAGCGATCTCAAGCAGCAATTGAGCAATGCCCCGCGCCAGACATCGGAAAACCAGCGCGAACTGGCCCGCCTGAAAGCCAGCAAAGTGGTCCCGGTGATCCAGCGCTACGGCTCGTTGCCGGTATCGCAGCTCGAACAGCTGCTGACCGAGCGCACCAGCCTGCAGGGCGACCTGCAAAAGGCCCTGGCCGACGCCAATACCCTGGACATCACCGCCCAGACCCGCCCCGAGCGCGCCCAGGCGGAGATCAGCAGCAGCCAGACGCGCATCCTGCAGATCAACGCCGCACTCAAATCCGGCAAGGACGGCGGCAAGCTGCTCAGCGCCGACCAGCGCAACCTGCTCAACGCCGAGCTGGCAGCGATCAACGCGCTGATCCCCCTGCGCCGCCAGGAACTGGCCGGCAACAGCCAATTGCAGGATCTGGGCAGTAGCCAGCATGACCTGCTGATGGAAAAGACCGCGCGCCTGGAGCAGGAAATCCAGGACCTGCAGACCCTGATCAACCAGAAGCGCCTGGCCCAGTCCCAGGAAACCGTGACCCAGCAGTCCATCGAGGCGCAGAAGGCCGGGAGCAGCAGCCTGCTGGCCACCGAGAGCGCCAGCAACCTCAGGCTCTCCGACTACCTGCTCAAAAGCACCGACCGCCTCAACGAACTGACCCAGCAGAACCTGCTGACCAAGCAGCAGCTGGACAGCGTGACCCAGAGCGATGCGGCCCTGGACGAGCAGATCAACGTGCTCAAGGGCAGCCTGCTGCTGTCGAAGATCCTCTATAAACAGAAGCAGGCCCTGCCGCGCCTGAAACTGGACCGCGACCTGGCGGACGAAATCGCCGACATCCGCCTCTATCAGTTCGAAGTCAATCAACAGCGCGAGCTGCTGGGCAGCCCCAGCACCTACGTCGACAACCTGCTCAAGAACCAACCCCCGGAACAGGTCACGCCACAACTGCGCCGGACCCTGATCGATCTCGCCATCACCCGCGCCGACCTGCTGGAACGCCTGAACCGCGAGCTGAGCGCGCTGCTCAATGAATCCATCACCCTGCAGTTGAACCAGAAGCAGCTGCTCAGCACCTCCCAGAGCCTGCGAGCGACCCTCGACGAGCAGATGTTCTGGATCCCCAGCAACAAGCCGCTGGACGCCGAGTGGCTGCAAAGCGTCCCCGTGCGCCTGGAGCGCCAGGTCACTACCCTGCCCTGGGCCTCCAGCCTCAGCGAACTGACCGACGGCCTGGCCCAGCGGCCACTGCTGTTCCTGCCCCTGGCGCTGCTGTTCGGCGCCCTGCTGTGGCGGCGCAAGGCCCTGTATGCGCGCCTGAACAAGGTGCACAAGGACATCGGCCATTTCAAACGCGACAGCCAGTGGCACACACCACTGGCGATCTTGGTGAACATCCTCCTGGCGATGCCGGTGACCCTGGTCCTGGCCCTGTGCGGCTACGCCCTGCAGATCGACGCCCGTGGGCAGAACGCCAACCTCGGCGCCGCGCTGCTGCAGATCGCCCAGGCCTGGCTGGTGTTCTATACCGCCTATCGGATCCTCGCCCCCGGCGGCGTGGCGGAACTGCATTTCCGCTGGGAAAAACCCCAGGTGGAATTCCTCCAGGGCTGGGTCCGCCGCCTGGGGCTGGTGGTCCTGGCACTGGTGGCCGTGGTGGCGGTGGCCGAGCACCAGCCCGCAGCCCTGGCCGAGGACGTGCTGGGCATCGCCGTGGTGCTGACCTGCTATGCACTGATGGCCTGGCTGCTGAGCCGCCTGCTGCTGAGCAGCCCGACCCACCAGAACACCTCGCTGTTCCGCAAGGCCGTGGGCGTGCTCTTCACCCTGCTGCCGATCGCCCTGTTCATCGCCGTGTGCTTCGGCTACTACTACACCGCCCTGAAACTCAGCGACCGGCTGATCAACACCCTGTACCTGCTGATGTTCTGGCTGGTGATCGAGGCCACCTTCGTCCGCGGCCTGAGCGTGGCGGCCCGGCGCCTGGCCTACCAGCGCGCGCTGAGCAAGCGCCAGGCCGCCAAGGAAGCCGGGGAAAGCGGCGAGGCGGTGGTGGAAGAGCCGACCCTGGATATCGAGAAGGTCAACGAGCAATCCCTGCGCCTGATCCGCCTGGCCCTGCTGGGCGGCTTCATGGCGGCGCTGTACTGGGTATGGGCAGACCTGATCACGGTGTTCTCCTACCTGGACAACGTCACCCTCTACGAATACACCAGCGGCACCGGCGCCAACATGAGCATGGTGCCCATCAGCATCGGCGACGTCATCGGCGCGCTGATCATCGTCGGCATCACCTTCGCCCTGGCGCGCAACCTGCCTGGCCTGCTGGAGGTACTGGTGCTGTCCAAGCTGGACCTGGCCCAGGGCAGCGCCTATGCCACCACCACCCTGCTGTCCTACGCCATCGCCGGGATAGGTTTCGTCGCCACCCTGTCGACCCTGGGGGTCAGCTGGGACAAGCTGCAATGGCTGGTGGCCGCCTTGTCCGTGGGCCTGGGCTTCGGCATGCAGGCGATCTTCGCCAACTTCATCTCCGGCATCATCATCCTGTTCGAGCGCCCGGTACGGATCGGCGACACCATCACCATCGGCAACCTGTCGGGCACCGTGAGCAAGATCCGCATCCGCGCCACCACCATCACCGACTTCGACCGCAAGGACATCATCGTCCCCAACCAGACCTTCATCACCGGGCAGTTGATCAACTGGTCGCTGACCGACACCATCACCCGGGTGACCCTCAAGCTCGGTGTCGACTACGGTTCGGACCTGGACCTGGTCAAGGAACTGCTGCTCAAGGCCGCCCGGGAGAACCCGCGGGTCCTCAAGGAGCCGGAACCCCATGTGTACTTCCTGAACTTCGGTGAAAGCACCCTGGACCATGAGCTGCGCATGCACGTGCGCGAGCTGGGGGACCGCAACCCGGTGGTCGACGAGGTCAACCGCTTCATCAACCGCGAGTTCAAGAAACAGCACATCAACATCTCGTTCCGGCAGATGGAGGTCTACCTGAAGAACCTCCACGGCCAGGAATACAAGATGGTGCCCATCGAACCCGAGGCCAAGACCATAGTCCCGGTGGCCGAGGGCAAGCCGCTGCAGGAACCGCCGGCCAGCAAACTCGACTAAGGCCTCTTTCCCCAGCAGAATACTCGGACATTCTGCTGGGAGATGGCCGTTGAAAGCCCTCGACGAACTGACCTTCGACAACCGCTTCGCCCGCCTGGGCGACGCCTTCTCGACCCACGTACTGCCCGAACCCCTCGACCACCCGCGGCTGGTGGCCGCCAGCCCTGGCGCCATGGCGCTGCTGGACCTGGACCCGGCCGTGGCCGAAACCCCGGTGTTCGCCGAACTGTTCGGCGGGCACAAGCTGTGGGCCGAGGCCGAGCCCCGGGCGATGGTCTATTCCGGGCATCAGTTCGGCTCCTACAACCCGCAATTGGGGGACGGCCGCGGGCTGCTGCTGGGCGAGGTCTACAACCAGGCGGGAGAACACTGGGACCTGCACCTGAAGGGCGCCGGCCAGACGCCCTATTCGCGCATGGGCGATGGCCGCGCGGTGCTGCGCTCGTCGATCCGCGAATTCCTTGCCTCCGAGGCCCTGCATGCCCTGGGCATTCCCAGCAGCCGCGCACTGTGCGTGATCGGCTCGGACACTCCGGTATGGCGCGAGAAGCAGGAGCGCGGGGCCATGGTCCTGCGCCTGGCACCGAGCCATATCCGCTTCGGCCATTTCGAGTATTTCTACTACACCAAGAAACCCGAGCAGCAGAAGCAGTTGGGGGAGCATGTACTGGCCCTGCATTTCCCCGAGTGCCAAGAGCTGCCTGAACCCTATCTGGCGATGTTTCGCGAGATCGTCGAGCGCAATGCCGAGCTGATTGCCAAATGGCAGGCCTATGGCTTCTGCCACGGGGTGATGAACACCGACAACATGTCGATCCTGGGCATCACCTTCGACTTCGGCCCCTTCGCCTTCCTCGACGATTTCGACGCCCACTTCATCTGCAACCACTCGGACGATCAGGGGCGCTACTCCTTCAGCAACCAGGTACCCATCGGCCAGTGGAACCTCAGCGCCCTGGCCCAGGCCCTGACCCCGTTCATCAGTGTCGAGGCGCTGCGCGAAAGCCTGGGCCTGTTCCTGCCGCTGTACCAGGCCCACTACCTGGACCTGATGCGCCGGCGCCTGGGCTTCACCCAGGCCGAGGACGACGACCAGAAGCTCGTGGAACGCCTGCTGCAACTGATGCAGAACAGCGGCGTCGACTACAGCCTGTTCTTCCGCCGGCTGGGGGAGCACGCCCCGGAGCAGGCGCTGGCACGGCTGCGGGACGACTTCGTCGACCGCAACGGCTTCGACGCCTGGGCCGGGCTGTACCGGGAACGGGTCGCCCGCGATCCGATCCAGGGCCAGGACCTGCGCCGCGAGCGCATGCACGCGGTCAACCCGCTGTACATCCTGCGCAACTATTTAGCGCAGAAAGCCATCGACGCCGCAGAAGCCGGGGATTACAGCGAAGTGCGCCGCCTGCATCAGGTGCTGAGCCGGCCTTTCGAGGAACAGCCCGGCATGGACAGCTACGCCGAACGCCCGCCGGAGTGGGGCAAGCACCTGGAAATCAGCTGTTCGTCCTGAGTCGGGCGAAGCTGTCCATCGATACCTTCAAGCCCTAGGCCAACCTGCGGACCTGCCGCAGGTTGAGCAGGCGCTTGCCGTCCAGCACTGGCTCAACCTGGGATTGCGCATGGACCCACCACTGACGGGCAGGGATAATGCGCGCCCTGATTTCCAGTACCTGCAAGGATGCACATGAACCTGTTCTTCACCCTGGCCACCCTCGCCCTTGCCGTCTTCAGCCTGGTGTCGGTCGTCATCTACCTGAGCCGCCGCGCCAAGTACCGCATGAACCTGCAGGACCTGCACCTGCACGGTAAGGCGCACCGCAGCATTACCCAGGCCGAACTGGACGAGCTGGCCAAACAGACCGCCAGCCTGCAACGCATCCAGGGCAGCGGCGGCATGTCCTACAAGCCGATCAGCGACAGCGTCTATCTGATTAGCGGCGGCACCGCGAGCGACGGGCTGGAACTGCAGGTCCAGTCGGTGAAACACATGTCGATCGCCGGTATTCCCGTGGAATTTCCCTTCCCGATGGAAAGCTTCCTGGCCGACAACAACCAGGCCGAAGTGGTGATCGCCAAGAAGTTCGCCGTGGTCATCGGCCTCAACGGACATCGCCTGGCCCAATGACGCACTGGCGGCCTGGCTGCCACCTTCACCGCTCGCCCATGCCCCGAGCCCTGCCACCATCGCTGCCCTGCAAGAGTCCGCCATGAAACGTCGCTACCTGCTGCTGTTGCCCCTGCTGCTGTCGCTGGCCGGATGCAAGGAAGACTTCGCCACCCTGCACTTCCAGGAGTCGGTGCGCTCCGACCCCAAGGCCGGCCCGCAATACTCCGACCAGTTGGTGCACGAGGCGTACAAACACAGCATTTACACCGCGCTCGGCGCCCAGGGCCTGGACCCGGACGCCATCGCCCTGGAGCGGGACCAGGAGGACGACAAGGTCATTCACCTGCGCCTGGTGGACTACTCCCTGAGCCCGGAACAACGGGGCAGCCTCAAGGCCATCCTCGAACAGGTCGTCAGCGCGCGAAATGCCAGCTCGATGAACCTGCGCCTGGAGCTGGACAACGCCCATGCCAAGGTCACCCCTTCCGGCACCAGCGACCTGCCGGACAACATCGACGCCACCCTGGCGTTCGAGCCGGAGTTCGGCATGCTGCTGGACCGCAGCTACGAAGACAGCATGCAGGCCATCGTCAACGCGAGCGAAATCGAAGGCCCGGTCAGTTGCAAGATCACCGCGCGCCTGGCCATGCCCAGGCCCTTGAAACTGATCGCCTACGAAGCCCTTGAACAGGACAACAGCGAGCGCGGCCTGATCTCCTTGCTGACCCGCGGCGGCAGCATTGCCAAGGTGCCAATCAAGGTACATTTCGATGACCCGGACCTGAACCGGCTCCTGCAGCACAAAACCGTCCAGGCCTGGCCATCCAGCTCGAAGATCACCCGGCCCGCCCCGGTGCCCCTTGACGAATTCGCCATCGTCATCGGCTCCATCGGCGTCCAGACCCTGACCTCGGCCCTAGCCTTCGACACCCGCAAGGACGAGCTGCAAGCGCTGTGCGACCAGAAGATGCAGGCCCTGGGCCGGCCGTTCACCTTTCACATGGGCCGGACCCTGGATCGCCTGACCAGCGTCGATTACCGCTAACAGCCACTATGCGACGAGGATTTCCATTGAACCGACGTCTCTCCACTGCCGCCCTGTTGCTGATGCTGCTGACCGGCTGCAAGCAGACCTACCTCACCCTGCATTTCCAGGAAGAAGTGGGCAACCCCCAGCAGGCCCGGATAGTGCCGTACTTCGCAGAGGCCATCACTCAGATGGCCGCCGGGATCGGCATCGAACCCGACGCCATCGGCCTGGAAATGGACCGCAAGGACGACAAGACCCTGCATATCAGCCTGGACAGCAGCGTGCCCGAACCCCAGCGCCAGCGCCTGCAAGCGCTGTTCAGCGAGATTGTCGAGGCACGCGCAGCCGGCACCTTCGAAGCCGTTCTGGAGATCGCCCCGCAAACCGGGAGATACACCACCCCCGAGTACCGCAAAAGGGCCATGGCCTTGCCGCGACGCTTCTCCCTGGCGCTGGAGCCGGTGAAATACGCCGACGTGCTGTTTCATTACTCGATGGAGGAGTTGATCAGCGGCAAGCTCGCGGCCACCGGCACGCCCAACGAGGCGTTCTGCCAATACCAGGCCACCCTCCAGGCGCCGGGCATGCCGTTCAGCCAGATGGGCAGCAAGGCCGGTAGCGGCACAGGGGATTACAACGTGTATCTGGAGTGGAAAGACGGCAAGCGCGAACCGGCGCAATACTTGTTCGGCAACATCACTTTCGCCAACCCCACGCTCAACCAGATGCTGTTCGACAACCGCATCCAGCTGTCCGCGATCAAGACCTCCTGGGGCACGCGAGCGGACCGCCGGGCCGACCGCGTCGGTTTCAGCGTCGGCTCCCTGGGCCTGCAGTACCACGAAGACGGGGAGATTTCCCCGTTGCAACACATCGGTTTCATGGGCAGGTGCGAGGGCATGGCCATGGCGCTGGGGCGGCCCTTTACCTTCTACATCGGCCGCTCCATGGACCGCCTGGTCAGCGTCGAACTGGCCCCGCCCAGCGCATGAGCCCTGGAGCCGCAACGGCTCCAGGCCGACCGCTGCGACTTGATATTGCCCCCGGGCGCCGCCATCTAAGGCGCTCTACCCTGTTTGCGGAGCCCGACCATGTCCGACCCACTGCTGATCCCCTGCCCGCACTGCAACGGCCTCAACCGCATTCCCGCCGAGCGCCTGGGGACCACCCCAAGTGCGGGCGCTGCAAGGCCGAGGTCTTGCTGAGCAAACCCTTTGACTTGAAACAGGGCGACTACGCCAGCCAGATCAAGGGCGACCTGCCGTTGCTGGTGGATGTATGGGCAGACTGGTGCGGGCCGTGCAAATCCTTTGCGCCGGTCTTCCAGCAAGCCGCCGCGCAGCTCAGCGGCAAGTGCCGCCTGGCCAAGCTGGACAGTGAAGCCAACCCGCAGCTGGCGGGGCAATTGGGGATTCGCTCGATCCCCAGCCTGATTCTGTTCAAGAACGGTCGGGAAGTAGCCCGGCAAAGCGGCGCCTTGCCACTGCCGCAATTGTTGAGCTGGCTGCGCAGCCAGGGGATTTGACGCAGCGCCAAGAGCCGCAGGCCAAACCCTGTGCTCATGGCCTCTTGAGGGTCAGGCGTTTTCCAGCAGGTTGTGCAGGTCGACGAATTGCTGGGTCAGCTTGTGTCGTGGGTCCAGGTGGATCAGCGGCATGCTGGCCTGGTGGGATTCACGCATGCGCACCGAGCTGCCCAGGTACACCGGCAGCACTGGCAGGCCCTCGCTGATCAGTTCGTCGAGCATCTGCTGCGGCAGGCTGGCCCGGGCCTGGAACTGATTGACCACGATGCCCTCGACCTCCAGCCCCTCGTTGTGGTCTTCCTTCAGCTCTTCGATCTCCGCCAGCAGGCCGTACAGGGCCTGGCGGGAAAAACTGTCGCAGTCGAAGGGGATCAGCACACGATCAGCGGCGATCAGCGCCGATACCGCGTAGAAATTCAGGGCCGGCGGGGTATCGAGGTAGATCCGGTCGTAATCCTCGGCCAGTTCGTCCAGCAATTTGCGCAGCTTGTTGATCTTGTGCTTGGCCTCAAGCTTGGGCTGCAGGTCCGCCAGCTCGGCGGTGGCCGTGATCACGTGCAGGTTGTCGAAGGGGGTCTCGTAGATATCCACCTGGTTTTTCTTGGCGAACGGTCCGGACGACAGGGTTTGCTTGAAAAAATCGGCAATGCCCATGGGAATGTCCTCGCCGGTCAGGCCGGTGAGGTACTGGGTCGAGTTGGCCTGGGCATCCAGGTCCACCAGCAAGGTGCGATAGCCCTCGCTGGCGCTGACCGCCGCCAGATTGCAGGCAATACTGGATTTGCCCACGCCACCTTTCTGATTGAACACCACACGCCGCATGTCTAGACCTCCCTGTATCAAAGATCACCGAGTGTAGTAGGCCACGCGGCCCCTTAGCTACCTTGCTGTCACACAGATTTTCCTTACCCGCAGCCCTGGCACAAACACCGGGCAATGTCGGCCCCGAGGCCGACCTGGGACTGAAAGACTTCAGATAGTGGCAAAAAGACACCTCGCATCGCGTCGGATTTTTCGCTTTTGCGACCAACAGGCCAAGGAGCATTTGCTACAAGCCAGTCGCACCGGGATAATGCGCGCCACTGACGCCTTCGCGTCACTCAGGCCAATCGCCGATCGAAGCGATATGCCGCGTCAAGGAAGCCCGCAGGGGCGGGATGAAATCAAGTGATCAAGTTCAACATCGCTCAATGGCGTGCGTGGGCCCCTGGGCTCGAAAGCGTGGACGCCTGGCAGGCCTGGAGCCGTCAACCGGCCCTGCCTGAAAACAGCGATGCCGCCCCCGATGTGTCCTTTCTCCCCGCCATGCAGCGACGCCGTCTCAGCCGCCTGGCGCGCATGGCGTTCAGCGTCGGCTGGCCCCTGGCCGAGGGCCTGGAACAACTGCCGCTGGTGTTCATCTCCCGGCATGGCGAAACCCCGCGCACCTTCGAGATTCTCAGCGACCTGGCCGCCGAGCAACCGTTGTCGCCCACCCAGTTCAGCCTCTCGGTACACAACGCAGTGATCGGCCTGTGGTCGATCATGCGCGGCGAAACCAGCGAAATGACGGCCCTGGCCGCTGCCGGCGATGGCCTTGAGCATGGCCTGCTGGAGGCGGCCACGCTGCTGGCCGACGGCGCCCCCCATGTACTGCTGGTGATCACCGAGGAACAACCGCCCGAGGCCTATGCCAGCTGGATCGACGACGTGCCGTTTCCCTATGCCCTGGGCCTGCTGCTGACCCCCGGCGACGACTGGCAGTTGTCCCTGGGCAGCCATGACGGTCAAACGCCCAGGGCCCAATGGCCCCACGCCCTGAATCTGCTGCGTACCCTGCTGGGCGCGCAGACCTTTTGCCAACATGCCTGGATGAATCGTGTATGGACCTGGCAACGCAACCACTGAGCGCCAAGGGCCGCAATGCCTACTACTGGCGCCTGACGGCCACGGCGCTGAGCTTTGCACTGTTCGGAATAGGTGGTTTGTGCCTGCGCCTGGTGATTTTCCCCCTGCTCGCCTGCCTGCCCGGCGACGCCCAGCGCCAGCGCCAGCGGGCGCGCAAGACCGTCAGCCGGCTGTTCTGGCTGTTTATCCGCTTCATGGCCAGGAGCGGCGTGCTCACCTATGAGGTCCAGGGCGCCGAGCGGCTCGGGCGACCGGGGCAGATGATCATCGCCAACCACCCCTCGCTGATCGACGTGGTGTTCCTCATCGGCCTGGTCCGCGACGCCAACTGCGTGGTGAAGCAGAGCCTGTGGAACAACCCCTTCACCCGCGGCCCGGTGCGCGCCACCCAGTACATCAGCAACGACGGCAGCATGGACATGCTCGACAGTGCCTGCGGGGCGCTGCAAGCAGGCCAGACCCTGATCGTCTTTCCCGAGGGCACCCGCACCCAGCCGGGTGCCGCTCCGGCCTTTCATCGGGGAGCGGCGGCCATTGCCCTGCGCGGTGCGAAGATCATCACCCCGGTGGTGATCCGGGTCAGCCCCAGCACCCTGACCAAGGCCGAACCCTGGTACCGCATCCCGCAACGCCGTGTGCACTTCAGTTTTCACGTCGGTGCCGATATAGACCCACAGACCTTTGCAGCCCAGGGCCCGGCGCCCCAGGCTTCGCGCAAGCTCAATGAGCACTTGCACCATTTTTTCATTAAGGAGCTCGCCAGAGATGAGCGATACACACCCGGACCTGATGCTTGAAATCAAACTGCTGATCATCGACGCCCTGGGCCTCGAAGACATCAGTGCCCAGGACATCGGCAACGACCAGACGCTGTTCGGCGAAGGCCTCGGCCTGGACTCGGTGGATGCCCTGGAGCTGGGCCTGGCGATCCAGAAGAAGTACGGCATCAAGATCGACGCCGACGCCAAGGACACCCGCAACCACTTCAGCAACGTGGCGAGCCTTGCGGCGTTCGTCACTGCAAAACAGGCAGCTTGAGAACCGACCATGCAAACCCGTGACGATATCTTCAACACCCTGCGCGATGCCCTGGTCGAGCTCTTCGAACTGGAGCCCGAGCGCGTCAGCCTCGAGTCCAACCTGTACGAAGACCTGGAAATCGACAGCATCGATGCGGTCGACCTGATCGACCACATCAAGCGCCAGACCGGCAAGAAAATCGCCGCCGAGGAATTCAAGTCGGTGCGCACCGTCAACGACGTGGTCGAGGCGGTCTACCGTCTGGTCCAGCCGGCCGCATGAGCCGGCTGATCGGCCTGGGCTTGTTGCTGGCCGGCCTGCTCTACCCCTTCGCGGTGTACTTCGGCATGGAGCATTTCGCTCCGTGGCAGTTCGGCCTGCTGATGGGCGGCCTGTGGCTGGCCCGGGCGCTGACCGGCGAACGCCGCCCCGGCAGCCTGTGGATGGCCATTGCGGCGATCGCGTTCTGCCTGCTGCTGGCCTGGTTCGACAACCCGGCGCTGCTGCGCTGGTACCCGGTGCTGATCAGCGCCTTCATGCTCGGCCTGTTCGGCCTGAGCCTGAAATACGGCCCCCCGGTGGCAGAGCGCCTGGCCCGCATCAGCGAGCCGCAATTGCCGGAAAAGGCCATACGTTATACGCGCCAGGTGACCGTCGCCTGGAGCGTGTTTTTCCTCTGTAACGGAATGCTCGCCGCGGCCCTGACCCTGTGGGCGCCGCTGAGCTGGTGGACGTTGTACAACGGCCTGATCGCCTACGGGCTGATGGGCCTGCTGTTTGCCATTGAATGGCTGTTACGACAACGGGTAAGAGGCCGTAGATGAACTGGATTCCCCTTGAGCAGCTGTTGCTCAAGCTACATACGCCGCGAGCGGTCAGCGCCGCGCCGGCCATCGACCTGGGGGCCGTGCAGGAACAGGCCCTGAGCCTGGCCGCTGCCCTGCAAGCCCGTGGCGTACGGCGCCTGGCGGTGCACCTGGAAGACGCCGTGGAACTGGCGGTGGCCCTGCTCGGCGCCTGGCGTGCCGGGGCCAGCGTGCTGCTGCCCGCTGACCTGCAAGCCCAGACCCGCCAGCGCTGGTCGAGCGAAGTCGACCTGTGGCTGACCGACCAGGACACGCCCCTGCACCAGTTGCAGGCCAGCCCCCTGGCCCCGGCCGTGCTGGACCTGGACACCTGCCAGTTGAGCCTGTGCACCTCCGGCTCCAGCGGCGAACCCAAGCGCATCGAGAAGAACCTGCGGCAACTGGCCAACGAGGTCGTCGCCCTGGAACACCTGTGGGGCGCCGACCTGGGCCAGGCCTGGATCATCGGCAGCGTCGCCACCCAGCACATCTACGGCCTGCTGTTCCGCGTGCTCTGGCCACTGTGCGCCGGGCGGCCTTTTGTACGCCGCCAGCTGCCATTTCCCGAAGACCTGCAACGGGCCAGCCGCGAGTGCCCGGCGTTTGCCTGGGTGGCGAGCCCGGCCCTGCTCAAGCGCATGGGCGACAACCTCGACTGGCCGGCCCTGAGCCAGGTACGGCGGGTATTTTCCTCCGGCGGCGCCTTGCCCGCCGAAGCGGCCAACGGCCTGCACCAGCGCCTGCAGCAATGGCCGACGGAAATCCTCGGCAGCTCGGAAACCGGCGGCATCGCCTGGCGCCAGGGGCCAGGCCTGTGGCAGCCCTTCGCCGATGTACGGCTGAGCCAGGATGCCGACGGCGCGCTGTTGATCGCCTCGCCCTACCTGCCGGCCGGGCATGTGGAACACACGGCCGACGCCGCGCGGATCGCCGCCGACGGGCGCTTCGAACTGCTGGGGCGCCTGGATCGCATCGTCAAGCTGGAAGAAAAACGCATTTCCCTGCCCATGCTTGAGCAGGCCCTGGCCAGCCACGAATGGGTGGCGGAAGCGCGACTCGGGGTGATCGAAGACAACCGCGCCTACCTCGGCGCCCTGCTGGTGCTCAGCGAGCCCGGCCTGCATGCCCTGCGCAACCAGGGCCGGCGCCACCTGACCCAGGCCCTGCGCCAGCACCTGGCCGGGCATTGCGAAGCCCTGGCCCAGCCCCGGCGCTGGCGTCTGGTGCGGCAACTGCCGCTGAACAGCCAGGGCAAGCTGCCCCAGGCGCAAGTCCAGGCCCTGCTGCTGGCTCCACGCCCGCAAGCCCCGGAAGTGCTGGAGCAACGGCAGCACGAGGAGGAGTGGCAGCTGCAACTGGCCATTCCGCCGGACCTGGCGTACTTCAGCGGGCACTTCCCCCAGACCCCGGTGCTGCCGGGGGTGGTGCAGGTGGACTGGGCCCTGGCCCTGGGCCAGCAACTGCTGGAGCTGCCGGGCCGCTTCGCCGGCATGGAAGTGCTGAAGTTCCAGCAACTGGTACGCCCCGGCGACCGCATCCAGCTGAACCTGCGTTTCGATGCCCAGCGCCAGAAACTGTATTTCGCCTACCTCAATGACGGGGCTCCCTGCTCCAGCGGGCGGATCGTCCTGGAGGCCAGCTGTGGATAAGTTGTACGGCGTCGCGCCCGGGATTCCCTGGCAAGCCAGCGCCTACGCTGAAGGGGCCCGCTGCCATGCATAAGCCTTGCGCGGTGATACCGGTCTACAACCATGAAACCGCCGTGCCGGCGGTGGTCGAGGCGCTCCTGGCCCGCGGCCTGCCCTGTGTCCTGGTGGACGACGCCAGCAGCCCCCAATGCGCGGCGGTGCTGGAGCAGCTGGCCGGCCTCGACCAGGTGTTCCTGATCCGCCTGGCGATCAACCAGGGCAAGGGCGGCGCGGTCATGGCCGGCCTGCGCGAAGCCGCGCAGCTGGGCTTCAGCCATGCCCTGCAAGTCGATGCCGATGGCCAGCACGACCTCACGGATGTGGATAACTTCATCCAGCACTCCCAGGCCCACCCTGAGGCGCTGGTCTGCGGTTATCCACAGTACGACGCCAGCGTGCCCAAGGGGCGCCTGTATGCCCGCTACCTGACCCACGTGTGGGTCTGGATCAACAGCCTGTCACTGCAGATTCCCGATTCCATGTGCGGCTTCCGGGTCTACCCCTTGCCACCGACCCTGGCCCTGCTGGACTCGGTGCAACTGGGCCGGCGCATGGACTTCGATCCGGAGATCCTGGTGCGCCTGGCCTGGCGCAACCAGCCCATGCGCTGGCTGCCGACCCGGGTCCACTATCCCCAGGACGGCCTCTCGCACTTTCGCCTGTTCCATGACAACGCGCTGATCTCGAAGATGCACGCCAAGCTGTTCTTCGGCATGTTGGCGCGCCTGCCGCTGATCCTCTGGCGCCGGTGGCGTCCATGAGCCAGGAGCAACCCAAGGAGCCCGGCAACGAACACTGGGCCGGCCATCAGGAGCGCGGCAGCTTCTGGCTGATGAAGCTCACCGCCCTGGGCGTGCGGGTGCTGGGGCGCCGGCTGCTGAGCCCGGTGCTGTACGCCATCGTGTTCTACTTCTTCCTGTTCGGCCGCCGGGCCCGACGCAGCATCTGGCAGTACCAGCAGCACCTGGCCCAATGGAGCGGGCGCGACGAGTTGCGCCCCGGCCACTGGCGGGTGTTCGGCCAGTTCATGGCCTTTGCCGATGCCCTGCTGGACAAGCTCGACGTGTGGAACGGCAAACTGCGCATCGAACAGATCGAGATCGTCGACCCGGCGCAACTGCGCCACCAACTGCGCGGCGAACGCGGGCAGATGCTGGTGGGCGCGCACCTGGGCAACCTGGAAGTCTGCCGGGCCCTGGCCGAGCTGGGGGAGCAGGTGACCATGAATGTGCTGGTGCACACCAAGCACGCCGAACGCTTCAACCGCCTGCTGGGCGAAGCCGGGGCCAGCAACCTGCGGCTGATCCAGGTCAGCGAGCTGGACCCGGCGATCATGCTGCAACTGAGCCAGCGCCTGGATCGCGGCGAATGGCTGGCGATTGCCGGGGACCGCGTGCCGCTGCACGGCGGGCGCAACGTGCGGGTGGATTTCCTCGGCCACCCGGCCGCCTTCCCCCAGGGCCCCTGGCTGCTGGCCGGGCTGCTCAAGTGCCCGGTCAACCTGCTGCTGTGCCTGAAACAGCAAGGCCGCTACCAGGTGATCCTCGAGCCCTTCGCCGACGCCGTGCAGTGGAAACGCAATGACCGCCAGCAGGTGATCGCCCAGTGGACCGCCCGCTACGCCGAGCGCCTGGGCCAGTACTGCCTGCAAGCCCCGCAACAATGGTTCAACTTTTACCCATTCTGGAAGACCGATGACGACCTCGACCCATGAGCCGGTAACCTTCGGCGAACACCCCCTGCGCATCGAAGACGTGCTGGCCCTGGCCAACCGCCAGGTGCCGACGCGCCTGCAAGGCGACGACGCCTGGCGCCAGCGGATCGCCAAGGGCGCGCAGTTCCTCGATTCCCTGCTGGACAAGGAAGGGGTGATCTACGGCGTGACTACCGGCTACGGCGACTCTTGCGTGGTGGCGGTGCCGCTGCAGCATGTCGAGGCGCTGCCGCGCCATCTGTACACCTTCCACGGTTGCGGCCTGGGCAAGCTGCTGGACGCCCAAGCTACCCGCGCGGTGCTGGCGGCGCGCTTGCAGTCGCTGTGCCACGGGGTTTCCGGGGTCCGCGTGGAACTGCTGGAGCGCCTGCAGGCCTTCCTCGACCAGGACATCCTGCCGCTGATCCCGGAAGAGGGATCGGTGGGCGCCAGCGGCGACCTGACGCCGCTGTCCTACGTGGCGGCCACCCTTTCCGGGGAACGCGAGGTGATGTTCCGCGGCGAGCGGCGTGAGTCCGCCGACGTGCACCGCGAGCTGGGCTGGGAACCGCTGGTGCTGCGGCCCAAGGAAGCCCTGGCGCTGATGAACGGCACCGCGGTAATGACCGGGCTGGCCTGCCTGGCCTTTGCCCGGGCCGACTACCTGCTGCGCCTGGCGACCCGCATCACCGCCCTCAACGTGGTGGCCCTGCAGGGCAATCCGGAACATTTCGACGAACGCCTGTTCGCCGCCAAGCCGCACCCGGGGCAGATGCAAGTGGCCGCCTGGCTGCGCCAGGACCTGGCGATCGACGCGCCGACCGCGCCCCTGCATCGCCTGCAGGACCGCTACTCGCTGCGCTGCGCCCCCCATGTGCTGGGGGTGCTGGCCGACAGCCTGAACTGGCTACGCGGTTTCATCGAGACCGAGCTCAACAGCGCCAACGACAACCCCATCATCGACGCCGAGGCCGAGCGCGTGCTGCACGGCGGGCACTTCTATGGCGGGCACATCGCCTTCGCCATGGACAGCCTGAAGAACCTGGTGGCCAACGTCGCCGACCTGCTGGACCGGCAGTTGGCCCTGCTGGTGGACGTGCGCTACAACCACGGCCTGCCGAGCAACCTTTCCGGCGCCAGCGCCGAGCGCGCCATGCTCAACCACGGCTTCAAGGCGGTGCAGATCGGCGCCAGCGCCTGGACCGCCGAGGCCCTGAAAAACACCATGCCGGCCAGCGTGTTCTCGCGCTCCACCGAGTGCCACAACCAGGACAAGGTGAGCATGGGCACCATCGCCGCCCGGGACGCGATCCGCGTGCTGGAGCTCACCGAACAAGTGGCCGCCGCCACCTTGCTGGCGGCCAACCAGGGGGTCTGGCTGCGCAGCCAGGAAGCCGATACCCGGCCTTTGCCACCAGCCCTGGATGCCATGCACCGGCAACTGGCCGAGGACTTCGCACCGGTGATCGAAGACCGCGCCCTTGAGCACGAACTGCGCCTGTGCCTGCAACGCATCGCCGAACAACACTGGAGGCTGCATGCGTAGCAAGGGAGTGATCCACGCCGACACCCAGATCCAGGTGCCCTTCTTCGACGTCGACACCATGCACGTCGTCTGGCACGGGCATTACGTCAAATACCTGGAGGTCGCCCGCTGCGCCCTGCTGGACAAGCTCGGCCACAACTACCAGCAGATGCTCGAATCCGGCTACGCCTGGCCGGTGATCGACCTGCAACTGCGCTACGTGCGCGGTGCGGTGTTCGGCCAGACCCTGAACGTGCGCGCCAGCCTGGTGGAGTGGGAAAGCCGGCTGAAGATCAATTACCTGATCACCGACCAGGCCACGGGCGAGCGCATGACCCGCGCCAGCTCGGTGCAGGTGGCCGTGGAGATCGCCAGCCGGGAAATGCAACTGGCCTCGCCCAAGGTCTTCACCGATGCCGTCGCGAGGGCCTTGCCATGAAGGTAGGAGCGAGCTTGCTCGCCAAGAGGGTCGGTCTGCCTGCCAGCTGCATGAGGCTGCGTACCGTGGTGCGGCGGTTCGCGAGCAAGCTCGCGCCCACGCTCTTGGTGCTCTGGTGTGTGCCGGGGCTGGCCCAGGCCTTCGACCTGCAACAGTTGAGCGATCAACTGTCGCGGCCGGAGGTAATCCACGGTCGTTTCATCCAGGAAAAACACCTGCGGGCCCTGCCCCAGCCATTGACCAGCAAGGGTCACTTCGTGCTGGCGAAAAACCATGGCCTGCTGTGGCTGCTGCAGACCCCGTTGCAACAGGACTACCGCATCACTGCCCAGGGCATCGCCCGGCGCGATGGCGGCGGCTGGCAGATGCTTCCCGGCAAGAGTGCCGGGGCCGAGCAGAACCGCCTGTTTCTCGCTGTGCTGCAAGGCGACAGCAGCGGCCTGCAGCGGGACTTCGAACTCAAGCTGCAAGGCAGCGCGCAGAACTGGCAGTTGCAACTGATCCCCCGTTCCCTGCTGCTCAAACAAATCTTCAACCAGATCAACATCGACGGCGGCGAGCTGGTGCAACGCATCGAACTGCTGGAAGCCCAGGGCGACCGCACCTTGCTGATCATGCAGGACAGCAGCAGCGCCCAGCCGCTCAGTGAAACGGAGCAACATGACTTTGCCGAGTGAACGCTGGCTGCCGCGGTTTTTCCTGATTCTGCTGACCCTGGTCCTGGCCCTCGGTGCCTGGCAATGGCGCCATGGCGCACCGCTGTCGGCCAACCTCATGGAACTGGTACCCGGCACCGCCCCGGATGCCCTGGAGCAACAGGCCGAGCAACGCATGCAGGAACCGCTGAACCGGGAAATCCTGGTGCTGGTGGGGCATGCCGAACGTCAGCAGGCAGTGGCCATGGCCCGGCAATTGGCCGAGCAATGGCAGGCCAGCGGGTTGTTCGAGAAGGTCCAGTGGAACCTCCAGGCCGACCTGCCGGCGCTGCGCCAGCAACTGTTGCAGGGCCGCCTGGCGATGCTCGGGGCCAAGGATCGCGAGCAACTGGCCCAGCAGCCCCAGGCGTTTATCCAGCAACGGGTGCAGAGCCTGTTCGACCCGTTCGGCGGCTTTACCCTGGTGCCCAGCCAGGATGACTGGCTGGGCCTGACCGGACGCATCCAGAACAGCCAGCCGCAACATGGCGCGGTGCAGCTGGACATCGGCAGCGGCGCCCTGGTGGCCGAGGCAGACGGCCAGCACTGGGTATTGCTGCGGGCCCGCACCGGCGGCAACGCCTTCGACATGCAACTGCCTCTGCAAGTGGCTGACCTGCTGCGCCACAGCCGTGAGCAGGCCAGCCAGCAACAGGTACAACTGTTAGCCGCCAGCGGTTTGCTGTACGCCGCCAACGGCCAGCAACAGGCCACCCGGGAAATCACCTGGGTCGGCGGCGGCGCCACCCTGGGCATCCTTTTGCTGTTGCTGCTGGCCTTCCGCCGCTGGCGCGCCCTGCTGGCCTTCGTCCCGGTGCTGGTGGGCATGCTGTTTGGCGCCGTGGCCTGCGTGGCGCTGTTTGGCCGCATGCACGTCATGACCCTGGTGCTGGGGTCGAGCCTGATCGGCGTGGCCGTCGACTACCCCCTGCACTACCTGTCCAAGAGCTGGAGCCTGAAACCCTGGCGCAGCTGGCCGGCCCTGCGCCTGACCCTGCCGGGGCTGAGCCTGAGCCTGGCCACCAGTTGCATCGGCTACCTGGCCCTGGCCTGGACCCCGTTCCCGGCCCTGACCCAGATCGCCGTCTTCTCCGCCGCCGGCCTGGTGGGCGCCTACCTGGCGGCGGTGTGCCTGCTGCCGGCACTGCTCAAGGGGGTGCAACTGCGCCCGGCGCAATGGCCGCTGCAAGTGGCCCAAGCCCTGCTGCAGGCCCGCGCGGCCTTGCTCAAGCGAGTGCCCAGCCCGGTGCTGCTGGTATTGCTGGCGCTGTTCTGCGCCGCCGGCCTGTGGCAGCTCGAGAGCAAGAACGACATCCGCCAATGGGTCGGTGCACCGCCGCAGTTGCTGCAGGAAGCCCAGGCCATTGCGCGGATCACCGGCTATCAGCCCACCAGCCAGTTCTTCCTGGTGCGCGCCACCGATCAGCAGCAACTGCTGGAGCGCCTGGAGGCCCTGGACCTGCGCCTGCAACAGCTGGTGAACCTGGGCAAGCTCAAGGGCTACCTGTCGCTGAACCAGTTGCTCAGCCAACCGACCGAACAACAGCAGGTGCGCGAAGCCCTCAAGCAGCTGCCGCGTTTCTGGCAGCCGCTGCTGGACCTGGGGGTGCCCCTGGCCGCCCTGCAAGCGGAGCTGGAACAGCTGCAGCAATTGCCGGTGGAAGACCTCGACGCCGCGCTTTCCGGGCCGCTGGCCGAGCCCTATCGCCCGCTGTGGCTGGGAGCCAACGCCAACGGCGTGGCCGCCATGGTCAGCCTGCAGGGGCTGAACGACGCCGCCCTGCTGCGAATCCAGGCCGATGATCTGCCAGGGGTGCAACTGGTGGACCGCCTGGGTGAGCTGAACCGGGTATTCGCCGCCACCCAGGTCAGCGCCGCCGAACTCAAGCTGGCCTCCTGCGTGCTGATCGTCCTGCTGCTGATCCTGCCCTTCGGCCTCGGCGGCGCCTTGCGCCTGGTGGCCCTGCCCCTGCTGGCAGCCCTGTGCAGCCTGGCCAGCCTCGGCTGGCTGGGCCAGCCCCTGACCCTGTTCAGCCTGTTCGGCCTACTGCTGGTGACGGCCATCAGCGTCGACTACGCGATCCTCATGCGCGAGCAGATCGGCGGCGCCGCGGTGAGCCTGCTGGGCACGCTGCTGGCGGCCCTGACCACCTGGCTGTCGTTCGGCCTGCTGGCCATTTCCAGCACCCCGGCGGTGAGCAACTTCGGTCTGGCGGTCAGCCTGGGGCTGGCCTTCAGCTTCATCCTCGCGCCCTGGGCCGGCCACAGGCCGCACCCGGCGCCCGACGCAGAGCGTGCAGCATGCTGACCCTGCTGTTCTGGCTACTGGCCCTGGCGCTGTTTGCCCTGGCCACCCACATCGGCCGACGCCTGGGCCTGATCCCGATTGTCAGCCAGCTGCTGCTGGCGACCTTCGGCCTGCCGCTGCTGATGCTGCTGTGGATCGAACCGCACTGGCAGCTAAGTGGTGCGCAGCTGGTTTCGCCGCAGTGGCTCAAGCATCTGTACAGCCTGAGCTTTGCCTTGCTGCTGGGGCATATCCTCAGTGACGTGATCGACCTGCGCCTGGACCGTCAGAGCCTGAAGATCGCCGTGCCGAGCTTCGGCATTCCCTTCGCCTGCGGCCTGGCCACCGTCTTCTGGCTGCTGCCGGCGCAACCCTGGATCAGCTCCCTGGCGGTCGGCCTGCTGTTCGCCATCACCGCGATCCCGGTGCTCTACCTGTACCTGCGGCACATCCAGTACCCGCCCGCCGCCACCCGGCGCCTGGTGCAGACCGCGATCCTCATCGACCTGGCCTGCTGGAGCCTGTTCGCCCTGGCCCAGGGTAGCCTGCACCTGAGCAGCCTGCTGCTGCCCCTGGCCGGCGCCTGCCTGCCCCTGGTGCTGCGCGGCCTGGGCCTGCGCCAGCCGCTGCTCTACAGCCTGGGCTTTTTCGGCCTGCTGGTGGTGGCCGAGCACTACCGGCTCAATGCGCTGATCTTCGGCATCGGCTACCTGCTGTGCATGGCCGCCCTCAAGCTGGCGCTGGTGCTGCCGTTACAGGCTGCCTGGATGAACCGCTTGCAGACCTACATCGCCATCCCGCTGATCCTGACCTTCGGCATCGTGCAGATCGATGTGCACAGCGCCATGGGCAGCCTCGGCTGGGTGCAACTGGCGGCCCTGCTGCTGTTGCCGATTGCCAGCAAGCTGCTGGGCAACTGGCTGGGCCTGGGCTGGGCAGGCGCTTCCTTTACCGGCGCCAGCCGCTGGCGGGAAAGCCTGCTGCTGAACATTCGCGGCTTGAGCGAGATCGTCTTTCTCAACCTGCTGCTGCAACAACAGTTGATCAGCCCGGCGCTGTACTTCGCGCTGATGCTCATGGGCCTGATCGCCACCCTGCTGCCGGCCCTGGCCGGAATGCACCGAACTCCCCAGGCGGCGCCCCACGCTGCCCCCTTGAACCTGAACATCGCCAAACCGGCAAGGAGCCCCAGTGCCAACAGTTGAAATGGAACGTCGCCAAGTCGTGGTGATCGGTGCCGGCCCCTCGGGGGCCATCGCGGCCGCGCTACTCAAGCGCCAGGGCCACGACGTGCTGATCGTCGAGCGGCAACATTTCCCGCGTTTCTCCATCGGTGAAAGCCTGCTCTCCCACTGCCTGGATTTCGTCGAGGAAGCCGGGATGCTGGAGGCCGTGCAAGCCGCCGGCTTCCAGCTCAAGAACGGCGCGGCCTTCGCCTGGGGCGAGCACTACAGCACCTTCGATTTCGGCGACACCTTCAGCAATGGCAAGCCCACCACCTTCCAGGTGCAGCGCGCCGACTTCGACAAGCTGCTGGCCGACCAGGCCGCCCTGCAAGGGGTGGAGATCCGCTACGGCGAAGAGATTGTCGCGGTGGAAGTGGAGCGGCCCTTGCCGCAACTCGACTGCCGCCGTGAAGACGGCAGCCAGTACCGCATCGAAGCCGACTTCATCCTCGACGCCAGCGGCTACGGCCGAGTCCTGCCACGCCTGCTGGAACTGGAAGCACCGTCGAACTTTCCGGTACGCCGAGCGGTGTTCACTCATGTCGAAGACCGCATCGACTGCGAGCACTTCGACCGCAACAAGATCCTCATCACCACCCACCCCGAGCACCGCGACATCTGGTTCTGGAGCATCCCCTTCAGCAACGGCCGCTGCTCGGTAGGGGTGGTGGCCGCCCAAGAGCATTTCGCCGGGCGCGATGGCGACCTGGACGCCTGCCTGCGGGGCTTCATCAGCGAAACCCCGAGCCTGGCCAAGGTGCTGCAATACGCCGAGTGGGACACCCCGGCACGGACCATCGGCGGCTACTCGGCCAACGTCAGCACCCTGCATGGCCCGGGCTTCGCCCTGCTGGGCAACGCCGCGGAATTCCTCGACCCGGTGTTCTCTTCCGGGGTGACCATCGCCATGCGTTCCGCGAGCATGGCCGCCGCCGTGTTGCACCGGCAGTTGCAGGGCCAGGGCGTCGACTGGGCGACGGAGTTCGCCGAACCGCTGAAACGCGGCGTGGACACCTTCCGCTGCTACGTCGAGGGCTGGTACGCCGGTACTTTCCAGGACGTGATCTACCATCCGGGCAGTTCCCCGGAAATCCGCCGCATGATCAGCTCGATCCTCGCCGGTTATGCCTGGGATGAACGCAACCCTTTCGTCAGCGAGCCCAAGCGCCGGCTCAAGGCCCTCTCGGAAGTCTGTGCGAGGGACCGCGCATGAGTGAGCAAACCAGCCAGTACCTGAGTGACAGCTACGTCGAGGAAACCCGCTTCGGCTTCTGGTTCCTGCGCAGCCACACCTGGCAGCACCATGTGCTGCGGGTGGCGATCAATGACCTGCGCTCGCTGTTCGATGGCGAGCTGCCCCGGCATCCGGTGTTGCTGGACGCCGGTTGCGGCCAGGGCAAGTCGTTCCAGTACCTGCGCCAGGTGTTCGCCCCGCAGCGCCTGATCGGCCTGGACGCCGACCCCCACAGCCTCAAGCTCAGCGCCGAGGAAGCCCGGCGCCAGCAGATGCAGGTGGAGTTGATCGGCAGCGACTGCGCGACCCTGGAACTGGCCGACGCCAGCGTCGACCTGCTGTTCTGCCACCAGACCTTCCACCACCTGGTGGAACAGGAAAAAGCCCTGGCCGAGTTCTACCGGGTGCTCAAGCCCGGGGGTTACCTGCTGTTTGCCGAATCCACCGAGGCCTATATCGACACCTGGGTGATCCGCTGGCTGTTCCGCCATCCGATGCATGTGCAGAAAAGCGCCGCCCAGTACCTGCAGATGATTCGTCAGCAGGGCTTTGAATTCGGCCCGCAGAACGTGTCTTATCCCTACCTGTGGTGGAGTCGCGCCAAGGACTTCGGCCTGCTGGAGCGCTTCGGCCTGCGCCAGCCGCCGCCGGTGGGCCAGCGCGAGGAAACCCTGGTCAATGTGGTGGCCCGCAAGCCGCTCGCTCCCCCTGTTGCCGAGGAAGGTCCGTCCGAATGATCCGTGCCCTGCTGCTCGGTTGTGTCCTGTTGCTGAGCGCTTGCGTCAGTCAGGCTCCGCTGCCCGAGCGCACGCCCTCGCTGGTGCTGCCGTTGCAGCTCCACGTACAGCGCCAGCTTCAGGACCAGCGCCAGGACTGGCTGCTGGTGATCCAGGCCGAAGGCCCGGACCTGCGCTGGTCGCTGATGGACCCGCTGGGCATTCCCCAGGCCCGTCAGCGCCTGGTGGGCGGACACTGGCAGGCCGACGGCCTGCTGCCACCCAACCCGGAGGCCCGGGAGATGTTCGCGGCCCTGCTGTTCGCCCTGACGCCTGTGGCCGAACTGCAGGCCAATTATCCGCACGCCCGGCAACAGGGCGCCCAACGTACCCTCGGCCCGCGCTGGCGAGTCGACTATCAACACGCTCTGGATTTCACCTTGAACCTGCCCCAAGGCCCGCACTACCACATCACGGCTCTGAGCACCGAGGCCACGCCATGACGGCTTACCTCAACGCCCTCGGGGTGATCTGCGCCCTGGGCCGCAATCGCCAGGAAGTCGCCCGCAGCCTGTTTGCCGGCGACTGTTCGGGCATGCGCGACGAAAGCCACTGGGTGCCCGAGCGCACCTTGCCGGTGGCGGCAGTGCGCAGCCCGCTGGCGGGCATGCCGGCGGGCCTCGAAGCCCAGAACAGCCGCAACAACCAGCTGTTGCTGGAGGCCACCCGGCAGATCGAAGGCGACATCCAGCAGGCCATCCAGCGCTACGGCCATGGCCGCATCGGCATCGTCCTGGGCACCAGCACGTCGGGCATCGACGAAGCCAGCCGGGGCATCGCCCGTTACCTGCAGGACCGGCAATTCCCGGCGGGCTACGACTACCGTCAGCAGGAGCTCAGCGCGCCGGCGAACTTCCTCGCCCAATGGCTGCAACTCTGCGGCCCGGCCTATGTGATTTCCACCGCCTGTACCTCCAGCGCCCGGGCCCTGATCAGTGCCCGGCGCCTGCTCGATCTGGGCCTGTGCGACGCCGTGCTGTGCGGCGGGGTCGACAGCCTGTGCAAGCTGACCCTCAATGGTTTCACAGCCCTGGAGGCGGTCTCCGGGCAACGCTGCAACCCCTTTTCCCGCAACCGCGACGGGATCAACATCGGTGAAGCGGCGGTGCTGTTCCTCATGAGCCGGGAGCCTGCCGGCGACGCCCCTGTTGCCCTGCTGGGCGGTGGCGCCAGCTCCGACGCCTACCATATTTCCGCCCCGGCCCCCGATGGCCGCGGCGCCCTGCAGGCCATGAGCCAGGCCTTGCGCAGCGCCGGCCTGCAGCCACAGCAGATCGGCTACCTGAACCTGCACGGCACCGCCACCCAGCACAACGACGCGATGGAAAGCCTGGCCGTGGCCCAGCTGTTCCCCGAAGGCGTGCCCTGCTCTTCGACCAAACCCATGAGCGGCCATACCCTGGGGGCCGCCGGGGCCCTGGAGGCGGCGTTCTGCTGGCTGGCCCTGAGTACCGACAACCCCGGCCTGGCGCTGCCGCCCCATGTCTGGGATGCCCAGGCCGACCCGGCCTTGCCGCCACTGCGCTGGGTCACCCCGGACGATCGCCTGGCCCCCCACGCACCGCGCCGCCTGATGAGCAATTCCTTCGCCTTCGGCGGCAACAACGTCAGCCTGATTATCGGAGACGCCCCATGATTGACTGGCCGCTCGCAGAGTTGCTGCCCCACGCCGGGGACATGATCCTCATCGATCAGGTCCTGGCCTTTGATGAAGAACAGATCCGCACCCGCCTCGAAGTTCGCCCCGGTGGCCTGTTCAACCGCCCCGACGGCAGCCTGCCGGCCTGGGTCGGCGTCGAGCTGATGGCCCAGAGCGTGGCCGCCTACGCCGGTTGCCGCGCCCGCCAGCAAGGCTTGCCGGTGGAGCTGGGCTTTCTTCTGGGCACCCGCAAATTCGAATGCAATGTCGAGCACTTCCCCCTCGGCAGCACCCTGGAAATCCATGCCCTGCGCTCTCTGGAAGACGACAACGGCATGGGCGTGTTCGAGTGCCACCTCAGTGGCCCCGGCATCACCGCCAGCGCGCGCCTGAACGTGTTCCGTCCGCCCCAGGCCGCCGACTACCTGCATGAAACACCTGCCTCTTCTACAGGAACACCGTCATGACTGACTCCGTACTGGTCACCGGCTCCAGCCGTGGCATCGGCCGTGCCATCGCCCTGCGTCTGGCCCGGGCCGGGTATGACCTGGTGCTGCACTGCCGCAGCGGCCGCACCGAAGCCGAAGCCGTCAGGGGCGAAGTCCAGGCCCTGGGCCGCAGCGCCCGCGTCCTGCAATTCGATGTATCGGACCGGGAGGCCTGCCGGGCTGCCCTGGAGGCCGATGTCGAAGCCCATGGCGCCTATTACGGCGTGGTGCTCAACGCCGGCCTGACCCGCGACGGCGCCTTCCCGGCCCTCAGCGAAGAGGACTGGGACCAGGTGCTGCGCACCAACCTCGACGGTTTCTACAATGTCCTGCACCCGGTGATGATGCCCATGATCCGCCGCCGCGCAGCCGGGCGCATCGTCTGCATCACCTCGGTCTCGGGGCTGATCGGCAACCGTGGCCAGGTCAACTACAGCGCCTCCAAGGCCGGCGTGATCGGCGCCGCCAAGGCCCTGGCCATCGAGCTGGGCAAGCGCAAGATCACCGTCAACTGCGTGGCCCCGGGGCTGATCGACACCGCCATGCTGGATGAAAACGTGCCGGTGGAAGAACTGCTGAAAATGATTCCCGCGCAGCGCATGGGCACCCCGGAAGAGGTGGCCGGCGCGGTGAATTTCCTGATGTCCGCCGAAGCGTCCTACATCACTCGCCAGGTGCTGTCGGTGAACGGGGGCCTGTGCTGATGAAACGTGTGGTCGTCACCGGCATGGCCGGCATCACCTCCCTGGGCAGCGACTGGGCCAGCATCGCCGAGCGCTTTGCCGCCAACCGCAGCGGCATCCGGCGCATGGACGAGTGGGACAGGTTCAGCGAACTCAACACCCGCCTGGCCGGCCCCATCGATGACTTCCAGGTGCCCGGGCACTGGACCCGCAAGCAGCTGCGCAGCATGGGCCGGGTTTCGCGCCTGGCCGTGGGCGCCGCCGAGCAGGCCCTGGCCGACGCTGGGCTGCTGGGCGACCCGTCGATCAAGGACGGGCGCATGGGCGTGGCCTGTGGTTCTTCCACCGGCAGCACCGACGAGATCAAGGCCTTCGGCAACATGCTGCTCAACTCGGTGGCCGAGGGGCTCAACGCCAACTCCTACGTGCGCATGATGCCCCACACCACCGCCGCCAATATCAGCATCTTCTTCGGCCTGACCGGGCGCCTGATCCCTACCTCCAGCGCCTGCACCAGCGGTAGCCAGGGCATCGGCTACGCCTATGAGGCGATCAAGTTCGGCCGCCTGCCGCTGATGCTCGCCGGCGGCGCCGAGGAACTGTGCCCCACCGAAGCCATGGTGTTCGACGCGCTGTATGCCACCAGCCTGAAGAACGATGCGCCGCACACCAGCCCGCGCCCCTACGACAGCGGCCGTGACGGCCTGGTGATCGGCGAAGGTGGCGGCATGCTGGTGCTCGAGGAGCTGGAGCACGCCCTGGCCCGTGGCGCGCGCATCCACGCGGAAATCGTCGGCTTCGGCAGCAACGCCGACGGCCAGCACACCACCCGCCCCGAACAGAGCACCATGCGCCGGGCCATGGAGCTGGCGCTGGAGGATGGGGCCCTGGCCCCGGAGGCCATCGGCTACGTCAACGGCCATGGCACCGCCACCGAGCAGGGCGACATCGCCGAGACCCTGGCCACCAGCAGCCTGTTCGGCAGCCGCATGCCCATCAGTTCGCAGAAGAGTTTCCTCGGCCACACCCTGGGCGCCTGCGGCGCACTGGAATCCTGGTTCAGCATCGAGATGCTCAACCGCGACCTCTATGTGCACACCTGCAACCTGGATCAGGTCGATCCCCGCTGCGGCGAGCTGGACTACCTGCAGGGAGGCTTTCGCGCCATGAGCCACGAATACGTGATGAACAACAACTTTGCCTTTGGCGGCGTCAACACCTCGTTGGTCTTCCGCCGCTGGTCCTGATGCCTCACCTCACTGGAGAAATGGAATGTCTTCCCTGTTTCGCGCCACCCTCATCGTCCTTGCCCTGCTGAGCGTCACCGCCTGTACCAGCAAGCGCATGTACACCCCCAACCGGGTGCTCCCGGCCACCATCCAGGCCGACCAGGAGCAGGTCAAGCAGGCGATCCTGAAGAACCTCGTAGCCCGCAAGTGGACCGTGCAGCGCATCAGCCCGGAGCTGATCCAGGCCGAGATCACCGTGCGTCAACAGTTCCACGCGGAGATCGATATCCAGTACTCCGCCAGCTACTACAAGATCGTCTACCGCGACAGCCGCGACATGGACTACAAGGACGGCAAGATCCACAAGAACTACATCCGCTGGGTGCGCCTGCTGGACAAGGGAATCCTGCGCGAACTGCGGGACAACCAGAACGAGCGGGCCGCGCAACAGCTGTCGGATGCCGCGGCCAAGAGCTTCCCGGCCGCACAATGAGCCCTTCCCTGTGACCCCGGTCACAGGGCTGCTTCACCCCCTTTGATGTCATGGAGAATGCGATGCGTTTGAAGACACTGGCGGCCACCGCCACCCTGCTGCTGTGCACCCTGCCCGGCGTCAGCCAGGCCCGCGATACCACCCTGTACCTGCCCTTCGACAAGGTGGTGGCCGAGGCCATCAGCACCGGCAAGATCGACGGCAGCGTGAAGTTCTACCTGGCGGGCAACAAGCCGGCCGGCAAGGTCAGCGTGCTGAGCCCCAGCGCCGTGACCAACAAGAAGACCAATGCCTTCGGCAAGGCCGACCAGGTGGCCTGCGAGTGGGCCTTGCAGTCGGCACTGATCACCCTGCATGAAGCGGCGAAGAAAGTCGGCGCCAACGCCGTGACCGACATTGCCAGCTTCTACAAGAGCCACGAGCGCAAGGACGCCACCACCTATGAGTGCCATGCCGGCGCCATCATGGCTGGCGTCGCGCTGCGCGGGGATCTGTCCAAGGTCCAGTGACCTGCGACTGACAACGCAAAGGGCGCCTGGGTCGCCCTTTGCGTTTCCGGTTTTTTTCCGGAAGCGCGCCAATCGCCGTCTACACTCGCAACAGCAGGCCGGGTCACCGCCGCCTGCGGGAGCCAAGTGGCGCGATCGGGCATCGGCCGGCGTGACAGTGGCGCCCCTTTCACGTCCGTCAAGGAGCCGACCATGCAAGTGAAAGCACTGATTGCCCTGGCCCTGCTAACGGCCCTGAGCCCCGCCAGCCAGGCCACCAACCTGATGTACATGCCCTTCGAGAAAGTCGTGGCCGACGCCGAGCGCGCCGGGCGCCTGGATGGCAGCGTGAGCTTCCATCTGGCCGGCAACCCGCTTGCGCCGGTGCTCCAGGTGCGGCTCACCGAAGTCACCACCAACAAGAAGACCAACGCTTTCAACAAGAGCGATATCGCCGCCTGCGAATGGGCCCTGCAGTCGGCCCTGATCACCCTGCAAGCCGCGGCCAAGCGGGTCGGCGCCAACGCGGTGACCAATATCGTCAGCTACTACAAGCACCACGTGCGCAAGGACCTCAACACCTACGAATGCCATGCCGGGGTACTGATGGCCGGAGTGGCCCTGCGCGGCGACCTAGTGAACCTGCAGGCCCCGGTGCGGCCCAACAGCCCCTCAGGGCGTAGCCCCGGTCTTGCGCGTCAGTAGCTCGACAAAGGCCTTGGCCATGGGCGAAGCCTGATCCTTGCGCTGCACCAGCCACACCGCCGACATCGCCGCCGGGTCCAGCAGGCGGCGATAGACCACGCCGTCGATGCGCATGCGCTGGTAGGACGCCGGCAGCACCGACACCCCCAACCCCGCCGCCACCAGGCCAATGATGGTCATGGCTTCCGCCGCCTCCTGAGCGAAATGCGGGGTAAAGCCGGCATCCCGGGACAGGCTCAGCAACTGCGCATACAGGCCGCTGCCATAGCTGCGGGGGAAAAACACAAAGGGCTCATGGGCCAGCTCCGCCAGGTGCAGCCCCTCTTCGCTGCCACTGGCCAGCGGGTGCTTGGAACTGAGCACCGCCACCAGCGGCTCGCGCAGCAGCTCCACCACCGACAGCGAATCCGGCAGGGGCAAGGGCCGCATGATGCCGACCTGGATCGCCTGGTCCACCAGGGCCTCGGCCACCTGGGTGCTGCTCATTTCCTTGAGCTTGAGGTGTACCGCGGGAAAGCGCTGGCGAAAGGCGAAGATCGCCTGGGGAATGGTCGAATTGAAGGGCGCCGACGAGGTGAAGCCGATCTTCAGTTCCCCCAGCTCGCCCAGCTGCGCACGCCGCGCCACGTCCGCCGCCTTGTCCACCTGGGCCAGTACCAGCCGCGCCTCTTCCAGGAACAGGCGCCCGGCCTCGCTGAGCTCGACCCGACGATTGGTGCGTTCGAACAGGCGCGCCCCCACCTCCTGCTCCAGCGCCTGGATCTGCTGGCTCAGGGGCGGTTGGGAGATGCCCAGCACCTGGGCTGCACGGCCAAAATGCAGTTCTTCGGCGACAGCGATGAAGTAGCGCAGGTGACGCAGTTCCATGAGGGCCTCATTAAGTCTTAAAACCTATCAAACAGGTCGAACAATATATTGGAAAGAATCATTAGCCAGCTATATGCTTTTTCCATTGCCTGACCGGCTGCGTTCCCCCGAGGTCCCCCGTGAAATCCGCTGTTGCCGCTGTTGCCCCCTCCGCCCACGAACCCCCTGCCACGCCCCTGGACGAGGTGGTCGCCCAGCTCAACGAGGCCTACATCGAAAAAGGCACGCCGATGTTCATGCGCACCGTGCTGGCGCTGTTCTCCGGCGGTTTTGCCACCTTCGCCCTGCTGTATTGCGTACAGCCGATGATGCCGCTGCTGTCCCGGGACTTTTCCATCAATGCCGCCCAGAGCAGCCTGATCCTCTCGGTCGCCACCGGCATGCTGGCCATCGGGTTGTTGATCACCGGGCCGGTTTCCGACCGCATCGGTCGCAAGCCGGTGATGGTCGCCGCCTTGCTGGCCGCCGCCCTGTGCACCATCGCCAGTGCGCTGATGCCGAGCTGGCACGGGGTGCTGCTGATGCGCGCGCTGGTGGGCCTGTCCCTGAGCGGGCTGGCAGCGGTGGCCATGACTTACCTGAGCGAGGAGATCCACCCCCAGCACATCGGCCTGGCCATGGGCCTGTACATCGGTGGCAACGCCATCGGCGGCATGAGCGGGCGACTGATCACCGGGGTGCTGATCGACTTCGTCAGCTGGCACACGGCGATGCTGGTGATCGGCGGCCTGGCACTGATCGCTGCCGCGGTGTTCTGGCGCATCCTTCCCGAATCACGCAATTTCCGCCCCCGTTCGCTGCACCCGCGCAGCCTGCTGGACGGCTTTGCCATGCACTTTCGCGATGCCGGCCTGCCCTGGCTGTTCCTCGAAGGTTTCCTGCTGATGGGGGCATTCGTCACCCTGTTCAACTACATCGGCTACCGCCTGCTGGCCGAGCCCTATCAACTGAGCCAGGCCTGGGTCGGGATGCTGTCGGTGGTGTACCTCTCGGGCATCTACAGCTCGGCGAAGATCGGCGCCCTGGCCGACCAGCTGGGCCGGCGCCGGGTGCTGTGGGGCACCATCGTGCTGATGCTGGCGGGGATCGCCCTGACCCTGCTGACCCCGCTGTCCCTGGTGCTGATCGGCATGCTGCTGTTCACCTTCGGCTTCTTCGGTGCCCACTCGGTGGCCAGCAGCTGGATCGGCCGTCGCGCCACCAAGGCCAAGGGCCAGGCGTCGTCGCTGTACCTGTTCAGCTACTACGCCGGCTCGAGCATTGCCGGCACCGCCGGCGGGGTGTTCTGGCACCTGGCGGGGTGGAACGGCATCGGCCTGTTTATCGGCGCCTTGCTGATCGGGGCCCTGTTGATCGCCATGAAACTCGCCAAACTCCCCCCTTTGTAGGAACAGGCTTGCCGGCGAAGTGCTCCGCCAGGCAGGCGCAGGTCTTGAAGGCCCTTTCGCCAGCAAGCTGGCTCCTACACCGAGCGAATCTGGCTGGCCGCCCCCTGTAGGAGCTGGCTTGCCAGCGAAGGCGTGCGCCAGGCAGGCGCAGGTCTTGAGAGCCCTTTCGCCAGCAAGCTGGCTCCTACACCGAGCGAACCTGGCTGGCCGCCCCCTGTAGGAGCTGGCTTGCCAGCGAAGGCGTGCGCCAGGCAGGTGCAAGCCTTGAGGGCCCATTCGCCAGCAAGCTGGCTCCTACACCGAGCGAATCTGGCTGGCCGCCCCCTGTAGGAGCTGGCTTGCCAGCGAAGGCGTGCGCCAGGCAGGTGCAGGCCTTGAGGGCCCTCTCGCCAGCAAGCTGGCTCCTACACCGAGCGAACCTGGCTGGCCGCCCCCTGTAGGAGCTGGCTTGCCAGCGAAGGCGTGCGCCAGGCAGGCGCAGGTCTTGAGAGCCCTTTCGCCAGCAAGCTGGCTCCTGCAAAAAGTGTCCGCCAATGAAAACGCCCGGCAGGTGCCGGGCGTTTTTTAGGGAGGCGCTTATTCGTGGTATTGCGCCGACAACTCGTGCACCGCTTCCAAGAAGGCTCCGGCGTGCTCCGGTTTCACTTCCGGAGTGATGCCGTGGCCCAGGTTGAACACGTGGCCGCTGCCCTTGCCGTAGCTGGCGAGGATGCGCGCAACTTCGCTGCGGATCGCCTGCGGGTTGGCGTAGAGCACGGTAGGGTCCATGTTGCCTTGCAGCGATACCTTGCTGCCGACCCGGCGGCGGGCTTCGCCGATGTCACAGGTCCAGTCCAGGCCCAGGCTGTCCGCGCCGGCATCGGCAATGCTTTCCAGCCACAGGCCGCCGCCCTTGGTGAAGAGGATCACCGGAACCTTGCGCCCGTCGTGTTCGCGGATCAGGCCACTGACGATCTTGCGCATGTAGGCCAGGGAGAACTCCTGGTAGGCCGCCGCCGAGAGGCTGCCGCCCCAGCTGTCGAAGATCTGCACCGCCTGCGCGCCGGCACGGATCTGCCCGTTCAGGTACGCGGTGACCGACTGGGCCAGCTTGTCCAGCAGCAGGTGCATGGCTTGCGGGTTGTCGTAGAGCATGGCCTTGGACTTGCGGAAGTCCTTGGAGGAGCCGCCTTCGACCATGTAGGTGGCCAGGGTCCAGGGGCTGCCGGAGAAACCGATCAACGGCACACGGCCGTTGAGTTCGCGACGAATGGTGCTGACCGCATCCATTACATAGCCCAAGTCCTTGTGCGGATCGGGGATCGGCAGGGCTTCGATGTCGGCCAGGGTGCTGACCACTTTCTTGAAGCGCGGGCCTTCGCCGGTTTCAAAGTACAGGCCTTGGCCCATGGCATCGGGGATGGTCAGGATGTCGGAGAAGAGGATCGCCGCATCCAGCTGTGGATAGCGGTCCAGAGGCTGCAGAGTGACTTCGCAAGCGAACGCCGGGTTCATGCACAGGCTCATGAAGTCACCGGCGTTGGCACGGCTGGCGCGGTATTCAGGCAAGTAGCGCCCAGCCTGACGCATCATCCACACCGGGGTGACGTCTACGGGTTGCTTGAGCAGGGCACGAAGGAAACGGTCGTTCTTCAGGGCAGTCATGTCGGCATCCGGAAAAAAAGTGGGGGCATTTTCTCAGAGCGCGACACAAAAGGCACGGCAAGAGCCGTTTCTTTATGTCTATGGGGGCAATTTGTCACGGGACGGGCACAGATCCCGTAGGAGCCAGCTTGCTGGCGAAGCGATCGACGCGGTGCATCAACAGCACCGCGTTATCGTTGTTCGCCGGCCAGCCGGCTCCTGCAAGGTGGGTCAGACGCCCAGGTAGTCGAGGATGCCTTCGGCGGCGTTACGCCCTTCGAAGATCGCCGTCACCACAAGATCAGAACCGCGCACCATGTCACCACCGGCAAAGATCTTCGGGTTGCTGGTCTGGTGCTTGAACTGGCCCTGTTCCGGGGCCACGACACGGCCCTGGCTGTCGGTCTGGATGCTGAACTGCTCGAACCATGGCGCCGGGCTTGGACGGAAACCGAAGGCGATGACCACGGCGTCGGCCGGGATGATCTCTTCAGAACCCGGGATCGGCTCGGGGCTGCGGCGGCCACGGGCGTCCGGCTCGCCGAGACGGGTCTCGACCACCTTCACGCCTTCGACGCGGTCTTCACCGACAATGGCGATCGGCTGGCGGTTGTAGAGGAACTTCACGCCTTCTTCCTTGGCGTTCTTCACCTCTTTGCGCGAGCCGGGCATGTTGGCTTCGTCACGACGATAGGCGCAGGTCACCGACTTGGCGCCCTGGCGGATCGAGGTGCGGTTGCAGTCCATCGCGGTGTCGCCACCGCCCAGCACCACCACCTTCTTGCCCTTCATGTCGACGAAGTCTTCCGGCGACTTTTCAAAGCCCAGGTTGCGGTTGACGTTGGCGATCAGGAAATCCAGCGCGTCATAGACGCCCGGCAGGTCCTCGCCGGCAAAGCCGCCCTTCATGTAGGTGTAGGTGCCCATGCCCATGAACACCGCATCGTATTCGGCGAGCAGCTGCTCCATGGTCACGTCCTTGCCCACCTCGGTGTTCAGGCGGAACTCGATGCCCATGCCGCTGAAGACTTCGCGACGATTGCTCAGCACAGTCTTTTCCAGCTTGAACTCGGGGATACCGAAGGTCAGCAGACCGCCGATTTCCGGGTTCTTGTCGAACACCACCGGGGTCACGCCGCCACGCACCAGCACGTCGGCACAGCCCAGGCCTGCCGGGCCCGCGCCAATGATCGCCACGCGTTTGCCGGTGGGCTTGACCTTGGACATGTCCGGGCGCCAGCCCATGGCGAAAGCGGTGTCGGTGATGTACTTCTCCACCGAACCGATGGTCACCGCGCCAAACCCGTCGTTGAGGGTGCAGGCACCCTCGCACAGGCGATCCTGCGGGCACACCCGGCCACAGACTTCCGGCAGGGTGTTGGTCTGGTGCGACAGCTCGGCGGCGGCGAGGATGTTGCCCTCGGCCACCAGCTTGAGCCAGTTGGGAATGAAGTTGTGCACCGGGCACTTCCATTCACAGTATGGGTTACCGCAACCCAGGCAGCGGTGGGCCTGGTCGGCCGACTGCTGGGGTTTGAAGGGTTCGTAGATTTCCACGAACTCTTTCTTGCGTTGACGCAACAGTTTCTTCTTCGGATCCTTGCGCCCGACATCGATGAACTGGAAGTCGTTATTCAGACGTTCAGCCATTATCAAAACCTCATCACACTCTTCAGGCGCATATCACTGCGGGTTGGCACGGGTGCTGGAAAGCAACGACTTCAAGCTGGCAGCCTTGGGCTTGACCAGCCAGAAACGGCGCAGGTAGTCGTCGAGGTTCTCGGCGAGGTTACGGCCCCATTCGCTGTCGGTTTCCTCGACGTACTCGTTCAGCACGCGCTGCAGGTGGCTGCGATAGGCTTCCATCGCTTCGCCGCTGATCCGTTGGATTTCCACCAGTTCGTGGTTGACCCGGTCAACGAAGGTGTTGTCCTGGTCCAGCACATAGGCGAAACCGCCGGTCATGCCTGAGCCGAAGTTGTAACCGGTCTTGCCCAGGACGCAGACGAAACCACCGGTCATGTACTCGCAGCAGTGATCGCCAGTGCCTTCCACCACGGTGTGGGCACCGGAGTTGCGCACGGCGAAACGCTCACCCGCGGTGCCAGCGGCGAACAGCTTGCCGCCGGTGGCGCCGTACAGGCAGGTGTTGCCGATAATGGCGCTGTCCTGGGTCTTGTAGACGCTGCCCTTGGGCGGAACGATCACCAGCTTGCCGCCGGTCATGCCCTTGCCCACGTAGTCGTTGGCGTCGCCTTCCAGGTAGAGATTCAGGCCGCCGGCGTTCCACACGCCGAAGCTCTGCCCCGCAGTGCCCTTGAAGCGGAACGTGATAGGCGCCTGGGCCATGCCCTGGTTGCCGTGGAGCCTGGCGATCTCGCCGGAGATCCGTGCGCCGATGGAGCGGTCGCAGTTGCAGATATCCAGGGCGAAATCGGCGCCGCTCTTGTCATTGATCGCCGAGCGGGCCATCTCGACCATTTTCTCGGCCAGCAGGCCCTTGTCGAACGGCGGGTTGCGGTCCACCTGGCAGAACTGCGGCTTGTCCGCCGGAATGTGGTCACTGCCCAGCAACGGGGTCAGGTCCAGGTGATGCTGCTTGGCGGTCTGGCCTTCCAGCACCTCCAGCAGGTCGGTCCGGCCGATCAGTTGCTCCAGGGAACGCACGCCAAGCTTGGCCAGCCACTCACGGGTTTCCTCGGCGACGTAGGTGAAGAAGTTCACCACCATGTCGACGGTGCCGATGTAGTGATCCTTGCGCAGCTTCTCGTTCTGGGTCGCCACGCCGGTGGCGCAGTTGTTCAGGTGGCAGATGCGCAGGTACTTGCAGCCCAGGGCGATCATCGGCGCGGTGCCGAAGCCGAAGCTCTCGGCGCCGAGGATGGCTGCCTTGATCACGTCGAGGCCGGTTTTCAGGCCGCCGTCGGTCTGTACCCGGACCTTGCCGCGCAGGTCATTGCCGCGCAGGGTCTGGTGGGTTTCCGCCAGGCCCAGTTCCCACGGTGCACCGGCGTACTTGATCGAGGTCAGCGGCGAAGCGCCAGTGCCGCCGTCGTAGCCGGAGATGGTGATCAGGTCGGCATAGGCTTTGGCCACACCGGCAGCGATGGTGCCAACGCCGGCCTCCGCCACCAGTTTCACCGAGACCAGGGCCTGAGGGTTGACCTGCTTGAGGTCGAAGATCAGCTGCGACAAGTCTTCAATCGAATAGATGTCGTGGTGCGGCGGTGGCGAGATCAGGGTCACGCCGGGGACTGCATAGCGCAGCTTGGCGATCAGGCCGTTGACCTTGCCACCGGGCAGCTGGCCGCCCTCACCGGGCTTGGCGCCCTGAGCGACTTTGATCTGCAGTACTTCGGCGTTGACCAGGTACTCCGGGGTCACGCCGAAACGGCCAGTGGCCACTTGCTTGATCTTCGAGCTCTTGATGGTGCCGTAGCGCGCCGGGTCTTCACCGCCTTCACCGGAGTTGGAACGCGCGCCAAGGCGGTTCATGGCTTCGGCCAGGGCTTCGTGAGCTTCCGGCGACAGGGCACCCAGGGAGATACCGGCAGAGTCGAAGCGCTTGAGGATCGATTCCAGGGGCTCGACTTCGCTGATGTCCATCGGCGTGTCCAGGGTCTTCACCTGGAACAGGTCGCGGATCATCGACACCGGACGGTTGTCCACCAGCGCGGTGTATTCCTTGAACTTGGCGTAGTCGCCCTGCTGCACAGCGGCTTGCAGGGTGTTGACCACGTCCGGGTTGTAGGCGTGGTATTCGCCGCCGTGGACGAACTTCAGCAGGCCGCCTTGCTGGATCGGCTTGCGCGGGCTCCAGGCTTCGGTCGCCAGGGCTTTCTGCTCGGCTTCGATGTCGACGAAACGTGCGCCCTTGATCCGGCTCGGCACGCCACGGAAGCTCAGGTTGCAGACCTCCTCGGACAGGCCGATGGCTTCGAACAGCTGCGCGCCACGGTAAGAGGCGATGGTGGAGATGCCCATCTTCGACAGGATCTTCAGCAGGCCCTTGGTGATGCCCTTGCGGTAGTTCTTGAACACCTCGTAGAGGTCGCCCAGCACTTCACCGGTACGGATCAGGTCGCCCAGCACTTCGTAGGCCAGGAACGGATAGACCGCCGAGGCGCCGAACCCGATCAGCACCGCGAAGTGGTGCGGATCGCGGGCGGTGGCGGTTTCCACGAGGATGTTGGAGTCGCAGCGCAGGCCTTTTTCGGTCAGGCGGTGGTGCACCGCGCCCGTGGCCAGGGAGGCGTGGATCGGCAACTTGCCCGGCGCGATATGACGGTCGCTGAGGACGATCTGGGTGCGGCCGGCGCGCGCGGCTTCTTCAGCCTGGTCGGCGACGTTGCGGATCGCCGCTTCCAGACCGACGCTCTCGTCGTAGTTGAGGTCGATGACCTGGCGCTCGAAGCCCGGGCGATCGAGGTTCATCAGCGAACGCCACTTGGCCGGGGAGATCACTGGCGAGCTGAGTATCACTCGCGAAGCATGCTCAGGCGACTCCTGGAAGATGTTGCGCTCGGCACCGAGGCAGATCTCCAGGGACATGACGATGGCTTCGCGCAGCGGGTCGATCGGCGGGTTGGTGACCTGGGCGAACTGCTGGCGGAAATAGTCGTAAGGGGTACGCACGCGCTGGGACAGCACCGCCATCGGCGTGTCGTCGCCCATGGAGCCCACCGCTTCGTAGCCCTGCTCGCCCAGCGGACGCAGGACCTGGTCACGCTCTTCGAAGGTGACCTGGTACATCTTCATGTACTGCTTGAGCTGGTCGACGTCGTAGAAGGCCGAACCGTGGTCGTTGTCTTCCATGGTGGCCTGGATGCGCAGGGCATTCTTGCGCAGCCATTGCTTGTACGGATGACGGGACTTCAGACGGTTGTCGATGGCGTCGGTGTCGAGGATCTGCCCGGTCTCGGTGTCCACGGCAAAGATCTGGCCCGGGCCGACCCGGCCCTTGGCGATCACGTCCTCGGGCTGGTAGTTCCACACGCCGATTTCCGAGGCCAGGGTGATGAAGCCGTTCTGGGTGGTGACCCAGCGCGCCGGGCGCAGGCCGTTGCGGTCCAGCAGGCAGACGGCGTAGCGGCCGTCGGTCATGACCACGCCGGCCGGGCCGTCCCACGGCTCCATGTGCATCGAGTTGTATTCGTAGAACGCGCGCAGGTCGGCGTCCATGGTCTCGACGTTCTGCCACGCTGGCGGAATGATCATGCGCACGCCGCGGAACAGGTCGATGCCGCCGGTGACCATCAACTCCAGCATGTTGTCCATGCTCGAGGAGTCGGAACCCACACGGTTGACCAGCGGGCCGAGCTCTTCCAGGTCCGGGATCAGGTCGTTGGCGAACTTGGTGCGCCGGGCCACGGCCCAGTTGCGGTTGCCGGTGATGGTGTTGATCTCGCCGTTGTGGGCGAGGAAGCGGAATGGCTGGGCCAGCGGCCATTTCGGCAGGGTGTTGGTGGAGAAGCGCTGGTGAAACACGCAGATCGCGGTTTGCAGGCGCTCGTCACCCAGGTCCGGATAGAAGGCGGCGAGGTCCGCCGGCATCATCAGGCCCTTATAGATGATGGTCTTGTGGGAAAAGCTGCAGATGTAGTGGTCGGTGTCGGCGGCGTTGGCCACCGAGGAGCGGCGACGGGAACTGAACAGCTTGATGGCGAAATCCTGGTCGCTCAGACCCTGGCCGCCGATGAACACTTGTTCGATCTGTGGCAGGCGCTCCAGGGCCAGACGCCCGAGCACACTGGTATCGATCGGTACTTTGCGCCAGCCCACCAGTTGCAGGCCGGCGGCGAGGATCTCGCGGTTCATGTTTTCGCGAGCGGCTTCGGCTTTCACCGGGTCCTGGTTGAAGAACACCATGCCCACCGCATATTGCTTGGGCAGCTCGATGCCGAAGTGCTCCGTGGCGACTGCGCGCAGGAACAGGTCGGGCTTTTGCATCAGCAGACCGCAACCGTCGCCGGTCTTGCCGTCCGCGTTGATCCCACCGCGGTGGGTCATGCAGGTCAGGGCCTCAATGGCCGTTTTCAACAGGGTATGACTGGGTTCGCCCTGCATGTGGGCTATCAGGCCGAAACCACAGTTATCCTTAAATTCATCTGGTTGGTACAGACCTGCTTTCATAGACACTTTCTCACCAGGCTGCCTCTTTTAGAGGCAAATTTCTTTTCAATTCAACCACTTGCATTCCGCGCCGAACGTACGCCAGCTTTGCGGGGGCAAAAGGGAGGTCATTGTACACACCGACACAAAGCCCCACAAATTTAGCGACGATCTGCCGTAAATTCATGTCGCATTTATGAACGTTTTAAAGCGATATGCTGTGCTAGTCAAAAAGTTTTGCTTTTGACTGCCGCGACTCAAAAACTACTGTGACGCAGACACCACAAGGCACGCGGCCTGTAAGGCAGCATGCCGATGCGGAAATTTGAGGTTGCCGGGAGAGGCGGCCTGGGTAAGGCCGCCGAATCTTCAGCGAGTTGTTGCCAGTTCTTGTTGAACGCTAGCGACAGTGCGAGGCCAAGGTTTACCAGCCTGAACCTTCGCTGGCAAGGATTTGATGGCGCTGACCGCTGCATCGCGGCTTGCGAAGTTGCCGTAGGTGATCACATACAGCGGCTTGCCGTTGAGGACTTTCTTGAAGTAGCGGTATTCGCCGCCCTGTTCCTTGACGAAGTTCTGCGCGGTGGCTTCCGAGCTGGTGCCGAGGATCTGCACCACGTAGTTGCCTGGCGCCTGGCCAGCGTACCAGCTGCCACCGGCGGCCTTGGCCACGGTGACCGGCTTCTCGGCCGGCTTGGCCGGAGCAGGCTTGGCTGCCACTGGTTTCTCTGCCGGCTTGGCGGCAGGCGCAGGCTTGGCCGTGGCCACCTGGGTCGGTGCCGGGGTTGGACGCGCTGCCGGAGTCGGCGTCGGGCCAGCCGTAGCCCCAGCAGGCGGCGCGGTGGTGGTCACGGTCGGTGGAACGGCGCTGGAGCCTTCAACCGGTACCCCGTCGTCACCCTCACTGATACCCCCTGCGGCTTCGGCCAGAGGACCGCGCATCACGGGCTGCGACTGGCCGACCAACGGCAGCGGCATTGGCTGTGACGAACCGGCGAACTCTACTGACGGGCTGCCATTGGCATTGGGTGTCGGTGTTTGCCCCAAAGGCAGTTGCGCTTGCTCATTGGCCGGAGCGCCGGTGGTTGGAGCCTTGCTGCGGCCCGGCATCAACCAGGCCGCGGCCACGGCCACCACCACGACAGCGGAGATGGCCAATACGTGTTTCTTCGGCATGTTGAACCCCATACTTGGACGCTTGACCGCAGAGCGGCTGGCGATCATTGCTTCGATCATTGCATCCCTGGCGACCTGGTTGATGTTGCCCGGCCAGCCATCGGAGCCTTCGTGAATATCACTGATCTGATCTGCGGAGAAAAGTTCGATGCCCTGCCCCGCACCTTCAAGCCGCTGGGCCAGATATTCGCGGGTTTCCTCTTCGGTATAAGGCTGCAACTCGATGACGTGGAAGCGCTCTTCCTCGGTATTGAGCTGGTCCAGTGCGGCGATCAGCGACGACTCGCCGAACAGGAACACATGGGGACGACCTTCCGGAGCGCCGGCCGCCAGGGCCAGCAGGGCCTCGAGGGCGGACTCGTCGAGCTGCTCGGCATCATCCACCAGCAGATAGACTTCCTGACCGGTCAGGGCCAGTTGCACTATCTGGGCGAGGATCGCGCCGATTTCAGCCTCGGCCACGTTCAGCGCCTGGGCCACCTGGCGCAGCACGCCGGCAGCGTCGCCAGCGCCGCGGGCCGACACCACCACGCTCTGCACCGATTGCTTGTTGGTACTGGCTACCAGCGCCTGGCGCAGCAGGGTCTTGCCGCTGCCCTGAGGCCCGGTGACCACCAGCAGCAACTGGCTGTAGCGGGCCAGGTGATGCAGTTGCCCCAGCACGGGCTTGCGCTGGGCAGGAAAGAACTTGAAGCCAGGGACCCGGGGAGCGAAAGGATCGTGGCTCAACTGGTAATGGCCGAGGAAAGCCTCGTCGGCGTGCAAACTAGTCATCGGGATCTTATTAACCTTTAAGCTGAGCCAGGGCGCGGTAGTCCGCTCCCAGCGTGGCCTGTAAAACCTCTTTCGGATAATCGTCGGTCACTACGGCTTCGCCCATGCGGCGCAACAGCACCAGACGCAAACGACCGTCGATCACTTTCTTGTCAATTGCCATGTGTTCGAGAAAATCCGCTTCGCTCATTTCCTCTGGCGGGATGACCGGCAAGCCCGCGCGCTGGAACAGGCGAATACCGCGGTCACGCTCCTGGCTGGTGATCCAGCCCAGGCGCGCGGACATTTCCAGGGCCATTACGGTGCCAGCAGCCACCGCCTCCCCATGCAGCCACACACCGTACCCCATGTGGGTTTCGATGGCGTGGCCGAAGGTATGCCCCAGGTTGAGAGTGGCCCGCACTCCCGATTCACGTTCGTCGGCACCCACCACCGCGGCCTTGGCCGCACAGGAGCGCTCGATGGCGTAAGTCAGGGCCTGCTGGTCCAGGGCCCGCAGGCGGTCGACGTTCTCTTCCAGCCAGGTGAGGAAGGGCTCGTCGCAGATCAGGCCGTACTTGATCACTTCCGCCAGACCTGCCGACAGCTCGCGGCTGGGCAGGGTGTTAAGGCTGGTGGTATCGATCAGCACCACGTTCGGCTGGTAGAAGGCGCCGACCATGTTCTTGCCCAGCGGGTGGTTGATACCGGTCTTGCCACCCACCGAAGAGTCCACCTGGGACAGGAGGGTGGTAGGAATCTGGATGAAATCCACGCCCCGCTGGTAGCAGGCCGCGGCAAAGCCGGCCATATCACCGATCACGCCGCCACCGAGGGCGATGATGGTAGTGCGTCGATCGTGGCGAGCAGTGAGCAGGCCATCGAAGATCAACTGCAGGGTTTCCCAGTTCTTGTAGGCCTCGCCATCGGGCAGGACCACCGAGATCACCGAGAACTGCCCCAGGCTGCGGGTCAGACGCTCAAGGTAAAGCGGCGCGACGGTCTCATTGGAAATGATCGCCACTTGCCGCCCGGCGATATGCGGCACCAGCAGCTCGGGCTGGTCCAACAGACCTTCACCAATGTGAATCGGGTAGCTGCGCTCGCCTAGATCGACCTTAAGTGTCTGCATGTGTCCCCACAGTGAAGATGGAAGCAGGCATTGTGCCCTGCATTGACGATGGGCCTCGTCTGGTCTTCTGACGCAGCCCGATAGCTCTGCGCCACACCTTGGCGGTCTGGCGCGACGCCGAGAATAGCGCATTTCGCTCGACGCATTAACGGGGTGGCAGCTGCTGCAGGCGCTCCAGTATGTCCAGTACCACCATTCGTGGCGGCCGCTCATCGGTTTCCACCACCAGATCGGCAATTTCCCGATAAAGCGGGTCGCGGATTTCCAGCAGGTCGCGCAGGGTCTTGGCCGGATCGGCGGTGCGCAGCAGGGGACGATTGCGGTCCCGGGCGGTGCGCCCCACCTGTTGCTCGACCGAGGCGTGCAGATAGACCACTCGTCCGCCAGCGTGCAGCGCCCGACGATTGGCCTCGCGCATCACTGCACCACCGCCAGTGGCCAGGACCACGCCGTCAGTGCCACAGAGCTCGGCGATCATCGCCTGTTCGCGATCACGAAAGCCCGGTTCGCCTTCCTTATCGAAGATCCACGGGATATTCGCGCCTGTACGCAGTTCAATTTCCTTATCGGAATCTTTGAATGGCAGGCGCAGCTCTTTGGCCAGTAAGCGACCAATGGTGCTTTTTCCAGCCCCCATCGGCCCAACAAGAATCAAATTTCGCACAGAATCAACGACTCACAGCAATCGCCTGGTTGTTCATGATACGCGGAGTGAGAAATACCAGCAGCTCGGATTTTTTCTCCGACACCACGTCACGCCGGAAAAGGCGGCCAAGATACGGCACATCGCCAAGAAATGGCACTTTATCTACAACCTTGCTCTGGGTATTCGAGAAAACCCCGCCGATGACGATGGTCGCCCCGTCGTTGACCAGGACCTTGGCATTGACCTCGTTCTTCTTGATCGGCGGTACATCCTGGACCTTGTTCAGGTAGTCCGGCTCATCCTTGGTGACCTTGACCTCCATGATGATGCGGTTGTCCGGGGTGATCTGCGGCGTCACTTCAAGCGACAGCGACGCCTCCTTGAAGGACACCGAGGTAGCGCCGCTGGAGCTGGCTTCCTGGTAGGGGATCTCGGTGCCCTTGAGGATCTTTGCGGTTTCCTTGTCGGAGGTGACCACCTTGGGCTGGGAAACGATCTCGCCGTTGCCGGTCTTCTCCATGGCGGTCAACTCCAGGTCCAGCAGCACGTTGTCGGTGATGTAGGCGATACCGATGCCCGAGGTATGGGCGCTAGCCCCCAGATCGACAAAGGGCGAGTTGCTGCCGCCGCTGCCCGGAGCGCCGATGCTGCTGGAACCGCTGGCAGCGTTCTGCACCCCGCTGGCGCTCCAGTTGCCCTGGTTCTGCACCGAGCCGCCCCAGCGCACGCCCAGGCTCTTGTCGTAGTCAACGTTGGCCTCGACGATGCGCGCTTCGATCATCACCTGGCGCACCGGAACATCCAGCTGGGCGACGATGCGCCGAAGTTCGTCGAGGCGCTCCTGGCTCTGGTAGGCAATGATGCTGTTGGTGCGTTCGTCCACGGTGATCGAGCCACGCTCATCGGCTTTTTCCTCGGCGCGGGTCACCGACTGGAACAGCTTGGCGATGTCCGCTGCCTTGGCGTAGTTGACCTGCAGCAGCTCCCGACGCAACGGCGCCAGGTCCTCCAGCTGCTTCTGTGACTCCAGCTCCTGACGCTCCCGGGCGGCAATCTCATCCGCCGGAGCCACCAGCAGCACATTGCCGATCTTGCGTGAATCAAGGCCCTTGGTCCGTAGCACCAGATCCAGGGCCTGATCCCAGGGCACGTTCTGCAGGCGCAGGGTGATGCCGCCCTGCACCGTGTCGCTGGCCACCAGGTTGAGGCCCGTGAAATCGGCGATCAGTTGCAGCACCGAGCGCACCTCGATGTCCTGAAAGTTCAGCGAGAGCTTTTCCCCCTTGTAGGCAGGTCGGGCCGCAGCCGCCCTGCTGCTGGTCTCGGCCAGGGGGCGGACACTGACCGTCAGGCGGTTGTCGGTCTGGAAGGTGGAATAGTCGAAGGCGCCCTTGGGCTCCAGGGTGACGGTGGTACGCCCGGCAGCCGTATCCGCAGTGATGTACTGCACCGGGGTGGCGAAATCCTTGACGTCCAGGCGAACCCGCAGCGCCTCGGGCAATTGGGTACGGGCAAAATCGAGGACGATCCGGCCCTCGCGCCGCTGGACATCGACAGCGATGCGCGGGTCGGACAGGTCGATCAGCACATTGCCTTCGCCCTCCTCGCCGCGCCGAAAATCCACGCCGCGTATCGACCCGGCCACTGCCTGCGGCTTTGCAGGCGCCCGAGCTGCCGTCCCCGGAGCAGCGGGCTTGGGCTCGGCGGCGCCGACCAGCGGTGCCAGCAGCGCTATCCATAGCGCTACACCGAGGGCTGAAACAGTCCTGTTCATTTTCCAGATTCCACTTAAGAGTGTTTTTTCAGCGCCAGTGTTCGCGGCCGCTCCAGCCAGGCTCCCGCTCCATCGGGAACAATTTCCACCACCTCGATCTGCGATTCGCTGATGGTCACAACCCGGCCTTCGTTGCGCCCCAGGTAGTCGCCCACCTGCAAGCGGTGGATGCCACCTGCGCCGCGCAACAGGGCAAAGCTCCCGGAGGCGTTGGACAGGGTCCCGACCATTTGCAACTGCTCGATATCGAACCCCTCCAGGTATTGCCGGGCTCGCTGCGGGTCGGGCCGGACCGCACTGGCCCCTTGCCGACGGGCCGCCAGGTCAAGCCTTTGCGGCGGCTGGAACGGACTACGCAATGCGCTGGCGTCATAGGTGAACGAGGGGTAAGACCGGATTACCGGGATTGGTTCAATCGGCCCGGGCGCTTGCAGGCGCATCTGGTTCATGTAGGCGTCCAGGTCGGCAAAGTCGTCATCGGCGCCACCACACCCCCACAGCCCGGCACAAAGGCAGCCAAGCACCGCCCAGCGCAGGCGCCTCATGAGTGCGGCTCCGGAGCGTCGTACCTGTAGGTGCGCGCCTCGATGCTCATGCGCAACAGCGCCGGATTGCCCGCCGCCACAGGCTGAATGCGAAAATCATGCAAGGTGACGATGCGCGGCAGGCCGGCGACGCCACTGACGAAGCTCGCCAGGTCGTGATAGGCCCCGGTGACAGTAATCTGGATCGGCAACTCGACGTAGAACTGCCTGGCCACCTCCGGTTGCAGCCTGATTTCCTCGAAGGCCAGGCCACTGCCCAGCCCCACGCGACTGATGTCCTCCAGCAGGCCGGGGACCTCGGTGTCGCTGGGCAACTGACGCAACAGCAGGTCGAAGCTGTTGCGTATGACGGCCAACTGCTCCTGGTAGCGCGGCAAATTGGCTCCCTGGCGCGCCTTGCCGGCAAACTCCTGCCTGAGACGAGTTTCCTCCTGGCGCTGGCGCTCCAGTTGCTCCAGGTGCGGGCTCAGGTAAAAGCCGTAGCCCACTAGCAGAACCAGCAGCAGAAGCAGGGCCGCCACCAGACTCCTGGCCGGCCCGGGCCAGGAGCCCAGGTTGGCCAGCTCCAGCTCCCGCAGATCGATACGCCGCAACTCTGCCAGCCATTGTCGAGGGGTCATTGCCGAAGCTCCCCGGTTGGCCCGGGCGTCTGCCCGACATTCAGCCGGAACAGGTTGTTCAGCCCTTGCTGGGCGTCCACCGCGTTCTTCACCTCGGTCAGGCTGGGGGCAGCAAAACCCTCGGCAGCCTGCAGATTGCGCATCAGGTCGGACACCCTGTTGTTTGACTCGGCGGCACCGCTGATTCCAAGGTTCTGCCCCTGCAGATCCACCTCGGTGAAGTACACGCCATCAGGCAGGCTGCGGGCCAACTGCTGAAAAATCCGCACACTGTTGGAGCGGTTGCCCTGCAGCTCTTCGATGATGCCCATGCGTTCGAGCAACTGCTGTCGTTGCGCCTTGAGCCCCTGGATGCTGGCGATCTGCTCATCCAGGCGTGCCGTCGCCTGGCCCAGATACTGGTTGCGCAAATGCTGGCGCTCGATCACCCGGCTTATATAGGCGTCGGCCAACAGAATGACCCCGGCCCCGAGCACGACCATCATCGCCAGCATCTGCAGGAAACGCCGACGCCTCAGTTCGCGCGAGGCCTCGCGCCAGGGCAACAGGTTGATCCGCGCCATCAGTCGAACCCTCGCAGGGCCAGGCCACAGGCCAGGAGCAGGTTCGGCGCCTGTTCATTCAATACCTGGGGGTCGACTCGAGGCCCCATCGGCATGGCCCGGAAAGGATTGGCCAGCGACGTATCGATGCCTGTCTCGCCCTCCACCCGTCGCTCCAGGCCGGCCAGGCCGCTACCGTCTCCGGCCAGCAGCAGTTGCACCAGGGGCTGTTGCTGAGGCGAGGTGGCGAACTGCTGCAGGGAACGGCTGACCTGTTGCAGCACTTCCTGCTCGAAGGGTTGCAGCAACTCTTCGGCGCAGCCCTGTGGCAAACGGCCCTGGCTCTGCGCCAGCAATGCCTGCTCCAGTGTCAGCCCGTATCGACGCTGGAGCGCTTCCATCAGCAGCCCGCTACCGAAAAGCTGCTCACGGTTATAGATCACTCGCTGGCCGTGCAGGACGCTGAAACGGCTGAGGGCCGGACCTATATCCAGCAACGCCACGGCGCCAGGAGTCGCCAGCGGCAGGTGCGCCGCCAGCAGCAACAGGCAGCGCTCCAGAGCCAGGGGCTGGGTATCCACCACCCGGGCTGTCAGGCCGGCCAGGCCCAATACCGTTTCCAGGGCTTCTACCCGCTCGTTGCGACAGGCTACCAGCAGCACCTGAACCCGCTGCGGATTACCGGGCACCGGCCCCTGCACTTCAAAATCCAGGGCCACGTCTTCCAGGGGATAGGGAATGTACTGGCCGGCTTCCAGCCGGACCTGCTGCTCCAGTTCGTCGGTGTGCAGGCCCGCCGGCATCTCGATCAGTTTGCTGATCACCGCTTCGCCGGCCACCGCTACCGCCACCCCCTTGAGCCGGCTGCCCGTCTTGAGCCAGGCGCGGGACAGGGCCGCGGCCAGGGCCTCGGGGTCGGCAATGTGCTGGTCAAGCACAGTATTGGGCGCCAGGGGCTCCCTGGCGTAGGCCTCGACCCGGTACCCCTGCCCCTGGCGCCCCAGGGCCAGAAGCGTGACCGATGTCGCATTGATATCGATCCCCATAAGGGAACTCGGCTTTTTGCTGAAGAGTCCAAGCACGACCAATTCCCTATGACTATCCGTGACTTACGGACTGCTTAAGCTGCATTGCGTTCAATGGTCACGTCTTGACAGACGGGCAAATGACGCTCTCGGCGGAAAATGCTTATAATGCCCAGCGTTTTTTTCCGCTTTTACCTGCTGCGTGGGCCGGCCCCTGATGTCCGTGAATGCCCTGACGCCTAATTCATTCCTTTCTCTGGAAATCCAAAAGCCTTGATTCGTCTGCTGAAGTTTTTCGGGTGGTCCATCGTCGCGGTGTTCTGCGGGCTCCTCCTCGCCCTCTCCGGTGCGTTTCTCTATCTTAGTCCCGGCTTGCCGTCGGTTGAGGCCCTGAGAAGCATCCAGTTGCAGATTCCCCTGCGGGTGTACAGCAGCGACGGCAAACTGATCGCTGAATTCGGTGAAATGCGCCGTACCCCCATACGTTTCGCCGACATTCCGCCCAACTTCATCAATGCGTTACTAAGTGCTGAAGACGACAACTTCGCTAACCATTACGGGGTTGACCCCAGCAGCCTGATGCGTGCCGCAACCCAGCTGGTCAAGAGCGGACACATCCAGTCCGGCGGCAGTACCATCACCATGCAAGTGGCGAAGAACTTCTTCCTGACCAGCGAGCGCAGCTTCTCGCGCAAGACCACCGAGATCCTCCTGGCTCTGCAGATCGAACGGCAGCTGACCAAGGACGAGATCCTCGAGCTGTACGTCAACAAGATCTACCTGGGCAACCGTGCCTACGGGATCGAGGCAGCGGCCCAGGTGTATTACGGCAAGTCCATCCGTGACGTGAGCCTGGCGCAGATGGCGATGATCGCCGGCCTGCCCAAGGCGCCTTCGCGCTTCAACCCCCTGGCCAACCCGGCACGCAGCAAGGAACGTCGCGACTGGATCCTGGGGCGCATGTACAAGCTCGGCAAGATCACCGAAGCGGCCTATACCGAGGCAATCAACGAACCGTTGAACGCCAGCTATCACGTACCGACTCCGGAAGTGAACGCCCCGTACATCGCCGAGATGGCCCGGGCCGAAATGGTCGGCCGCTATGGCAGCGATGCCTACACCGAAGGTTTCCGGGTCACCACCACGGTGCCCAGCGATCTGCAGGAAATGGCCAACACCGCGGTCCATGAAGGCCTGATGACCTACGACCAGCGCCACGGCTATCGCGGCCCGGAATCGCGCCTGCCAGGCAAGACCCAGGCGGCCTGGGCCAGCGAACTGACCAAGCAGCGGACCATCAGCGGCCTGGAACCGGCGATCGTCACCCTGGTAGAGAAGAATGGCCTCCAGGTGCTGACCCGCAACGGCGAAGAACATGTGGCCTGGGACAGCATGAAATGGGCCCGGCCGTTCCTCAATACCAACAGCATGGGCCCGGTCCCGCGCCAACCGGCGGACGTGGCCCAGGTCGGCGACCTGATCCGCGTGCAGCGCCAGGCGGACAACTCGCTGAAGTTCAGCCAGATCCCGGTCGCCCAGGGCGCCCTGGTGACGCTGGACCCGCAGAACGGTGCGATCCGCGCCCTGGTGGGCGGCTTCGCCTTCGAGCAGAGCAACTACAACCGTGCGATGCAGGCCAAGCGCCAGCCCGGCTCCAGCTTCAAGCCGTTCATCTATAGCGCCGCCCTGGATAACGGCTACACCCCGGCCAGCCTGGTGAACGACGCACCTATCGTGTTCGTCGACGAATACCTGGACAAGGTCTGGCGCCCGAAGAACGACACCAACACCTTCCTCGGCCCGATCCGCATGCGCGAGGCGCTGTACAAGTCGCGCAACCTGGTGTCGATCCGCCTGCTGCAGAGCATGGGCGTGGACCGCACCATCGACTACATCAGCAAGTTCGGCTTCAACAAGCAGGACCTGCCGCGCAACCTGTCCCTGGCCCTGGGTACCGCAACCCTGACGCCGATGGAAATCGCCACCGGCTGGAGCACCTTTGCCAACGGCGGCTACAAGATCACCCCGTACATCATCGACAAGATCGAAAGCCGCAACGGCGAGCTGCTGTTCAGCGCCAACCCGCCAAGCGCCCCCACCGGCAATACGGCCACCAGCGGCATCGCCGCCCCTGAGCACAACTTCACGATCAACAACGTGGCCGGTGAAACCTCAGCTCCGGCAGCGACGCAAGCCCCGGCGGTTGCCGAGCGGATCATCGATGGCCGTACCACCTACATCCTCAACAGCATGCTCCAGGACGTGATCAAGCTGGGTACCGGACGCCGCGCACTGGCCTTGGGCCGTACCGACCTGGCGGGCAAGACCGGTACCACCAACGAGTCCAAGGATGCCTGGTTCTCCGGCTACAACGCCGACTACGTGACCACCGTATGGACCGGTTTCGACCAGCCGGAAAGCCTCGGGCGCCGCGAATACGGCGGCACCGTGGCACTGCCGATCTGGATGAGCTTCATGGGCGCCGCCCTCAAGGACAAGCCGCCACACACCCAGCCAGAGCCAGAAGGCATTCTCAGCCTGCGGGTAGACCCGGTCAGCGGCCGCGCCGCCACACCCGGCACGCCCAATGCCTACTTCGAACTGTTCAAGAGCGAAGACACTCCGCCCTCGGTCAATGAACTGGGCAATGGCGCCGTACCAGGCAGCCCGCTGCCGGCGGACGAAGCGGCGCCGATCGATCTGTTCTAGCGCCAGGGGAGCCGCGAACGCGGCAACCTTCGCCGGCTTGCCCGCTCCTACAGCGGGCAAGCGCCCACAAAAAAGCCCCGGCTCTCGCGAGCCGGGGCTTTTTGCATGACGCTACGAACGCTTAACCGTTGAACACATCATCCACGCTCTTGAGCGGGTAGTTCTTCGGGTACGGCAGGGTAGCCACGCCGGTCTCGATGGCGGCCTTGGCCACGGCATCGGAGATCACGGTGATCAGGCGGGCATCCATTGGCTTGGGAATGATGTACTCACGGCCGAATTCCAGCTTGATGCCACCGTAGGCGTCGCACACTTCCTGAGGAACCGGCAGCTTGGCCAGGTCACGCAGGGCGTTGGCCGCGGCGATCTTCATTTCTTCGTTGATGCGCTTGGCGCGTACGTCCAGGGCACCACGGAAGATGAACGGGAAGCCCAGGACGTTGTTCACCTGGTTCGGGTAGTCCGAACGGCCGGTAGCCATGATCACGTCGTCGCGGGTGGCGTGCGCCAGTTCCGGGGCGATTTCCGGATCAGGGTTGGAGCAGGCGAACACGATCGGGTTCGGCGCCATGGATTTCAGGCCTTCAGCACTCAGCAGGTTCGGGCCGGACAGACCGACGAACACGTCGGCGCCTTGCAGGGCGTCGGCCAGGGTGCGCTTGTCAGTGGCGTGGGCGAACACCGCCTTGTACTGGTTCAGGTCATCGCGGCCGGAGTGGATCACGCCGGTACGGTCGACCATGAAGATGTTTTCGATCTGTGCACCCATGCTCACCAGCAACTTCATGCAGGAGATGGCGGCAGCACCGGCACCCAGGCAGACGATCTTGGCGTCGGCCAGGGTTTTGCCAGCGATTTCCAGGGCGTTGATCATGCCGGCGGCGGTAACGATCGCGGTGCCGTGCTGGTCATCGTGGAACACCGGAATGTCGCACTGCTCGATCAGAGCGCGCTCGATCTCAAAGCACTCGGGTGCCTTGATGTCTTCCAGGTTGATGCCACCGAAGGTGATGGAAATGCGCTTGACGGTGTCGATGAAAGCCTGCGGGCTTTCGGAGTCGACTTCGATGTCGAATACATCGATGCCGGCGAAACGCTTGAACAGCACGCCCTTGCCTTCCATCACTGGCTTGGAGGCCAGTGGGCCGAGGTTACCCAGGCCGAGAATCGCGGTGCCATCGGAAATGACGGCAACCAGGTTGCCTTTGCCGGTGTACTTGTAGGCCAGTTCCGGATCGCGAGCGATTTCGCGTACCGGCTCGGCTACGCCGGGGCTGTAGGCCAACGCCAGATCACGAGCGGTAGCAGTGGCCTTGGTGAGCTCGACACTCAGCTTTCCTGGACGAGGATTGGCATGGTATTCGAGAGCGGCAGTTTTCAAATCAGACATGTGGGCATTCCGCTTTTTGCTGTTGGACAGACGGACCGCCGAGGATACTCGTGTCGCATAGTCCCCACAAGACTGCCCAGTCACCCCTGTCAAGGCCCCTAGCGTACGACTTTGGGCCAAGAGCCGCGGGGTACAAGGCTTTCAACTGTTCACAATCTATTAAAAAAATGTCTACAATTTTTCTTTATCAGATAAGTCTGAGCATGGAAGGGTCAGTCACGGACAACATCCAGCGTGGATGTGCAGATTGCCGGCCAGGCTGACGCGAGCGATCGACAACCCAGCCGCGAGCCTCGATCCGGCGCCCCGAAAGGCCACTGAGCAGCCGGCGATCGAAGCGCCGCAGGACATTGGGTGCAATGCGCAATACAACCTGCCCCTGCAATGTGATCCAAAGACCACCGCGATTGCGCTGCACCCTGCTCACTCGCCCTTCGAACAGGGCAAAGCCCGCGCGATGGATCTGCTGCGCCTTGAGTACAGGTGAACGTCGCCAAAGCCCCAGCCCGGCTCGGCGCGCATGGTTCTCGGCAGCCTTCTGGCAGCTCGCCAGGGCGACGTTTGGCAGCACGGCAATCCGATAGGCCAAGCCTTCCGCGATCAACCGGGCTTCGAAGTTGATACCAGTGACGCCATAGACATGGGCCAGGACACGACCGTAACGATCCTGCCTTTCACGCCCCGGCAGCAGGCCGACCCGCCCACCACTCTGTGCCACCAGTTGTCGCAGGCGCTGCCGCGCCGCCTCGGCAAAGGGCTCGGCAGGGCGCCCCTTGCCCGCCAGCTCCGGGGCATTGAGGCCGATCATGCGCAACCTGCGGCCATCCTTGAGGTGCAGGGTGTCGCCGTCCACCACCCGGAGCACCGTTGCCGGCAACAGCCCCTTGGGCGCCGGGCAAAACGCCTCGGCCGCTGTCAGCCAAATCGCGCCCACAAAAAAGGCGCCCACTAGGGACGCCTTTTTCATCAGCGAGGAAAGTCGGTATCGGCTTTCCAGAACGATCAGCCTCAGGCCTTCTTCGTTGCGCCGAAAGCACCGAAGCGCGACTTGAACTTGTCGACACGACCGCCAACGTCCAGAGTCTTTTGCTTGCCGGTGTAGAACGGGTGGCACTCGTTGCACACGTCCAGGCTCAGAGGCTTGGCCAGGGTGGAGCGAGTTTCGATGACGTTACCGCAGCTGCAGGTAGCGGTAATGGCTTCGTATACTGGATGGATATCGGCTTTCATGGTGTATTCCTCAGGCTAGCGTGCCGCCACCCAACACTATTGTTGAATACCGCACGAATTAGGGCGCGAATTCTACCAGACCGCGTCAAACGCGCAAGCGATCCTGAGTGCAGCCCATCAGAAAAAGCCGGTGCAACCTTGACAGCCCAGGCTTTGCCACCTCCTGAACTTAAAAACCGGCTCCATGCCCGGGCAGACCCCGCAGGTACAGGGGCCACGCACGCTTATACAGGACACTCCACCGCTGCTCTGTTAGGCTCCGGGGCCTATTTACCCTCTGCTCAACGAGATTGTCCCGCGTGCCCGACGCCATCCTGCGCCTCGCCCTGCCCTCGCCCCTGCGCCGCCTGTTCGACTACCGTGCTCCGGCCGGGGTGCTGCGTGCCCAGTTGCACCCCGGCATGCGCCTGCGGGTGCCATTCGGCCGCCGGGAAATGATCGGCATCCTGGTGGAGGTGGCAGATCACAGCGAGGTCCCGGCGGAAAAACTCAAGCCGGCCCTGGCCCTGCTGGATCCCACGCCTCCGCTACCGCCGGCCCTGTTCAAGCTGTGCCTGTGGACCGCCCAGTACTACCAGCACAGCCTGGGAGACACCCTGAGCTGGGCATTGCCAGTGCTGTTGCGCCAGGGCGAGCTGGCCGAGGCCCGCCAGGAACGCTTCTGGTCGATCGCCCCCGGGGCCCGGCTCGACGACCCGCGCATCGCTCGCGCCCCACGCCAGCGCGAAGCCCTGGCAACCCTGGCCCAGCACCCACACGGCGTGCCCCATACCCTGCTGAGCAAGTTGATGCTGAGCAAGGACAGCCTCGACCTGCTGCTGGCCAAGGACCTGGTGCAGGTGGAGGTGCGCAAGCACGCGCCGGGCGTGCGCCACGAACACTGGCTGGCCCAGCCCGAACTGCCGCTCAACAGCGAGCAGCGCGCCGCCTATGAAGCCATCCGCGCCGGGTTCGACAGCTATCACGCGTTTCTCCTGGCCGGGGTCACCGGCAGCGGCAAGACCGAGGTCTACCTGCAACTGATCCGCGAAACCCTGGAAGCCGGCAAGCAGGCCCTGGTGCTGATTCCGGAGATCAACCTCGGCCCGCAGACCCTGGCGCGCTTCGAGCAACGCTTCAACGCCCGCATCGCCCTGCTGCACTCGGCGGTCAATGACCGCGAACGCCTGGACGCCTGGCTGGCTGCCCGGGACGGCGAGGCCGACATCATCATCGGCACCCGCTCGGCCCTGTTCACGCCGATGAAGAACCCTGGCCTGATCATCATCGATGAGGAGCACGACGGGTCCTATAAACAGCAGGAAGGCCTGCGTTACCACGCCCGCGACCTGGCTTTGGTGCGTGCGCGCCAGGAAAACATTCCCATCGTCCTGGGCTCGGCCACGCCGTCCCTGGAAAGCCTGCACAACGCCTACACCGGCCGCTACGGCCTGCTGCGCCTGAACGAGCGGGCTGGCGGCGCCAAGCAGCCGCGTTTCCTGCGCCTGGACGTGAAGAGCCGCCCGCTGGACAGCGGCATTTCCGGCCCCATGCAGCAAGCCATCGGCCAGACCCTGGCCGCCGGCCAGCAGGTCCTGGTGTTCCTCAACCGCCGCGGCTTCGCCCCGACCCTGCTCTGCCACGACTGCGGCTGGATGTCCGAATGCCAGCGCTGCGACGCCCGCATGACCGTGCACCAGCGTTCCGGCGAGCTGCGCTGCCACCACTGCGGCCATGTGGAGCGGGTTCCGCGCCATTGCCCGCAATGCGGCAAGGTCGACCTGCGCCCCGTGGGCGCCGGCACCGAGCGGGCGGAAGAGCGCCTGGGCATCTTGTTTCCCGACTACCCGGTGCTGCGGGTGGACCGCGACAGCACCTCGCGCAAGGATGCAATGAACCAGCTGTTCGCCACTATCCAGAAAGGCCAGCCGTGCATCCTCGTGGGCACCCAGATGCTGGCCAAGGGTCATCACTTTCCCCGGGTGACCCTGGTGTCGATCCTCGATGCCGATGGCGGCCTGTTCTCCGGCGACTTCCGCGCCAGCGAGCGCATGGCGCAACTGATCGTCCAGGTCGCCGGGCGGGCTGGCCGGGCCGAAGAGCCGGGCAAGGTGATCATCCAGACCCACCTCGCCGACCACCCGTTGCTGGTGCAGTTGACCGAGCAGGGCTACTTCGCCTTCGCCGAACAGGCCCTGAGCGAGCGCCGCGCCGCCGGCCTGCCACCTTTCGCCCACCTGGCGCTGCTGCGGGCCGAAGCCCACAAACCGGGCCAGGCCGAGGGGTTCCTCGATGAAGCCTGCAGCGAGGCCGAGCGCCTGCTGGCGGAACAGAACCTGGGGGGCATCGAACTATTGGGCCCGGTGCCGGCTCCGATGGAGCGGCGCGCCGGACGTTATCGCGCGCAATTGCTGCTGCAGGCCAATGCCCGAGCGCCCTTGCATCGTTTGCTCAGCAGTTGGCTGCTGGTGCTGGAACAGATGCCCAGCGGGCGGCAGGTCCGCTGGTCGCTGGATGTGGATCCCGTGGATCTGTATTGATCGAGGTCGTGCTTTCGCGGGCAAGCCCGCTCCTACAATGGGCAGCATCAAACCCGCAAGAGCCGGCTTGCCGGCGAAGGCAATCGAATGCCGCCATCGATCCCCAAGCAGTCCTCTATAGTTGGCAAGCCCGTTCCAGCAACGGATAATGCCCAGTTTTTCCACCTGCGCACCGAAGCGCCGCCGCACCAGCGGTCGAAAGAGAAGACCATGAAAGACACCATTCGCCAGCTCATCCAGCAAGCCATCACCCAACTCGTCACCGAAGGTGTGTTGCCAGAAGGCCTGACGCCGGCGATCCAGGTCGAAAACACCCGCGACAAGACCCACGGCGACTTCGCCAGCAACATCGCCATGATGCTGGCCAAGCCGGCCGGCATGAAGCCACGCGACCTGGCGGAGAAAATCATCGCCGCCCTGCCGGCCCATGAAGACCTGAGCAAGGCGGAAATCGCCGGCCCCGGCTTCATCAACTTCTTCCAGAACACCCAGGCCCTGGCCGCGCGCCTGGACGCTGCTCTTGGCGACGACCACCTGGGCGTACGCAAGGCCGGCCCGGCGCAGCGCACCGTGATCGACATGTCGGCGCCCAACCTGGCCAAGGAAATGCACGTTGGCCACCTGCGCTCCACCATCATTGGCGACGGCGTGGCCCGGGTCCTGGAGTTCCTCGGCGACACCGTGATTCGCCAGAACCACGTGGGCGACTGGGGCACCCAGTTCGGAATGCTGATGGCCTACCTGGAAGAAAACCCCATCACCAGTGACGAGCTGTCGGACCTGGAGAACTTCTACCGCGCCGCCAAGCAGCGCTTCGACGAGTCCGAAGCCTTCGCCGACCGCGCCCGCGGCCTGGTGGTCAAGCTGCAGGCCGGCGACCCGGACTGCCTGGAGCTGTGGACCAAGTTCAAGGACATCTCCCTGTCCCACTGCCAGAAGATCTACGAGCTGCTCAACGTCAAGCTGACCATGGCCGACGTGATGGGCGAGAGCGCCTACAACGACGACCTGATCAACGTGGTCAACGACCTCAAGGCCCAGGGCCTGCTGGTGGAGAGCAACGGCGCCCAGTGCGTGTTCCTCGACGAGTTCAAGAACGCCGAAGGCGAGCCGCTGCCGGTGATCATCGTCAAGGCTGACGGCGGCTACCTGTACGCCACCACCGACCTGGCGGCCGTGCGCTACCGCAGCGGCAAGCTCAAGGCCGATCGCGCCCTGTACTTCGTCGACCAGCGCCAGGCCCTGCACTTCCAGCAAGTGTTCGCCGTGGCCCGCAAGGCCGGTTTCGTGACCCATCCGATGGAAATGGAGCACATGGGCTTCGGCACCATGAACGGCGCCGACGGCCGTCCGTTCAAGACCCGCGACGGCGGCACCGTGAAGCTCATCGACCTGCTGACCGAAGCCGAAGAACGTGCCTACGCCCTGGTGAAGGAAAAGAACCCGCAACTGCCGGAAGCCGACCTGCGCAGCATCGCCAAGGTGGTGGGCATCGACTCGGTGAAGTACGCCGACCTGTCCAAGCACCGCACCAGCGACTACAGCTTCAACTTCGACCTGATGCTCAACTTCGAAGGCAACACCGCGCCGTACCTGCTGTACGCCTACACCCGCGCCGCCGGTGTGTTCCGCAAGCTGGGCAAGGACTTCAGCGAAGTCGGCGGGCAGATCGAACTGCACGCGGCCCAGGAACTGGAGCTGGCGGCCAAGCTGGCGCAGTTCGGCGAGATTCTCAACAACGTCGCCGAGAAGGGCACGCCACACATCCTCTGCACCTACCTGTACGACGTGGCCGGGCTGTTCTCCAGCTTCTATGAAAACTGCCCGATCCTGGCAGCCGAGACGCCGACCCAGATGCACAGCCGTCTGCGCCTCACCGAGCTGACCCGGCGCACCCTCAAGCAAGGTCTGGAACTGCTGGGCCTCAAAGTCCTGGAGCAAATGTAAGTTGGCTGCCAAGAAAAAACCTGCACCCAAGCGTGGCGCCAGCCGTTACCAGGCCCCGGCCAAGAAGCCGATTCCGGGCTGGTTGTGGCTGGCCATCGGCCTGACCATCGGTGCCTTCATCGTGTTCCTGATGAAGCTCGAGCCCGGCAAGGGCGGCGACAGCGTCAAGCGCGAGAAGATCGAACAGCAGAAAGCCACCAAGATCGCCGAGGCCAACAAGACCCCGCCGAGCCCCCAGCAACCGGTGAAGCCGAAATACGACTTCTACACCCTGTTGCCGGAATCGGAGGTCATCGTGCCGCCGGAAGCGGTGCCGGAAAAAACCCTGCCGACGCCACAGGTGCCACCTGTGCCCACCACCCCGGTAACCCCGGCGGAAGCGGCCAAGATCGACACCGCCCGTGCCCAGGCAGCCCTGGCCGGGATCACCCCGCCACCAGCGCCACCCGTGGCCAAGGCGGCGCCGGTGACCAAGTTCTTCCTCCAGGCCGGTTCGTTCCGCAAGGAAGCCGATGCCGACAAGGTCCGGGCGCAGATCATCCTGCTGGGCCAGTCGGTCTCGGTGGAATCCGGCACGGTGAAGGATGAAACCTGGTACCGGGTATTGGTAGGCCCGTTCAGCAACCGCGAACAGCTGACCGTGGCGCAGAAACAACTGGCCGGCGCCGGCTTCAGCAACCTGCTGTTACAACAGCGCCAGAGCCGCTAAGCCGACCGCTACGCGATTGATCGCGGGCAAGCCCACTCCTACATGGCCCCCCGTAGGAGCGGGCCTGCCCGCGAAGCGCTTGCAGCATGCAACAATGACCGCCGGTCCCTCGCTGCAGCCTCCGGTTGAAAAACGCCCGACCACCCCCATATGAGTTTCCATCAGGGCACTTTCGCCCCGCTGTGTGGAGACTCCCCCCTTGACCACCATCGTTTCAGTCCGCCGCCACGGCAAAGTCGTCATGGGCGGCGACGGCCAGGTTTCTCTCGGCAACACCGTGATGAAAGGCAACGCGAAAAAAGTCCGCCGCCTCTATCACGGCCAGGTCATCGCCGGCTTTGCCGGGGCCACCGCCGACGCCTTCACCCTGTTCGAGCGCTTTGAAGGCCAACTGGAGAAACACCAGGGCCATCTGGTCCGTGCCGCCGTAGAGCTGGCCAAGGAATGGCGCACCGATCGCTCCCTGAGCCGCCTGGAAGCCATGCTGGCCGTGGCCAACAAGGATGCGTCCTTGATCATCACCGGCAATGGCGACGTGGTTGAACCCGAGGACGGGCTGATCGCCATGGGTTCCGGTGGCGCCTACGCCCAGGCCGCTGCCAGCGCCCTGCTGAAAAAGACCGACCTGTCGGCCCGTGAAATCGTCGAGACCGCACTCGGCATCGCCGGCGACATCTGTGTATTCACCAACCACACTCAAACCATCGAGGAGCAGGATCTCGCGGAATAAGCCTGTTGCGGCGCTTGCGCCACGGCATTCATTCTTGCTTGAGGACCGCCAACTACTATGTCCATGACACCCCGCGAAATCGTCCACGAACTCAATCGCCATATCATCGGCCAGGACGATGCCAAGCGCGCCGTCGCTATCGCCCTGCGCAACCGCTGGCGCCGCATGCAACTGCCGGCCGAGCTGCGCGTTGAAGTGACCCCCAAGAACATCCTGATGATCGGCCCGACCGGCGTCGGCAAGACCGAGATCGCCCGCCGCCTGGCCAAGCTGGCCAATGCGCCCTTCATCAAGGTCGAGGCCACCAAGTTCACCGAAGTCGGCTATGTGGGCCGCGACGTTGAATCCATCATCCGCGACCTGGCCGACGCGGCGATCAAGATGTTCCGCGAACAGGAAATGATCCGGGTTCGCCATCGCGCCGAAGACGCCGCCGAAGAACGCATCCTCGATGCCCTGCTGCCCCAGGCACGCACCGGTTTCAACAGCGACGACGCGGCTCCGGCCCAGGACTCCAATACCCGCCAGCTGTTCCGCAAGCGCCTGCGCGAAGGCCAGCTGGATGACAAGGAAATCGAGATCGAAGTGGCGGAAGCTGCAGGCGTCGACATTTCCGCGCCACCGGGCATGGAAGAAATGACCAACCAGCTGCAGAGCCTGTTCGCCAACATGGGCAAGGGCAAGCGCAAGAACCGCAAGCTCAAGGTCAAGGAAGCGCTGAAACTGGTACGCGACGAAGAAGCCAGCCGCCTGGTCAACGACGAAGAACTCAAGGCCAAGGCCCTGGAAGCCGTCGAGCAGCACGGCATCGTGTTCATCGACGAGATCGACAAGGTGGCCAAACGCGGCAACGCCGGCGGTGTGGACGTCTCCCGCGAGGGCGTGCAGCGTGACCTGCTGCCGCTGATCGAAGGCTGCACCGTCAACACCAAGCTGGGCATGGTCAAGACCGACCACATCCTGTTCATTGCCTCCGGTGCCTTCCACCTGAGCAAGCCCAGCGACCTGGTACCGGAGCTGCAAGGCCGTCTGCCGATCCGCGTGGAACTCAAGGCGCTGTCGCCGCAAGACTTCGAGCGCATCCTCAGCGAGCCGCACGCTTCGCTGACCGAGCAATATCGCGAGCTGCTGAAGACCGAAGGCCTGAACATCGAGTTCCTGCCCGAAGGCATCAAGCGCCTGGCGGAAATCGCCTGGCAGGTCAACGAGAAGACCGAGAACATCGGTGCCCGTCGCCTGCACACCCTGCTCGAGCGCCTGCTGGAAGAGGTGTCGTTCAGTGCCGGTGACCTGGCCAGCGCCCACAGCGAAGAGCCGATCCGCATCGACGCCGCCTACGTCAACAGCCACCTGGGCGAATTGGCGCAGAACGAAGACCTTTCCCGTTATATCCTGTAAACCTTCGCCACCCATGCAGGGACTGGCTTGCCAGCGATAGGGCCTCCCCCGATCGCCGGCAAGCCGGCTCCTGCCGGAAGGACTACAGGTCATGAGCAAACTTCCCACCGGTATCAACCTGCACAAAGCCTCGAAAACCCTGACCCTGACTTACGGGCCGGACGAGGTCTATCACCTGCCTGCAGAACTCCTGCGGGTGCATTCTCCCTCCGCCGAGGTCCAGGGCCACGGCAAACCCATCCTGCAATTCGGCAAGCTCGGCGTCGGTCTGACCAAGGTTGAACCGGCGGGCCAGTACGCACTGAAATTGACCTTCGACGACGGTCATGACAGCGGATTGTTCACCTGGGACTACCTCTACCAACTGGCGCTGCGCCAGGACGAGCTGTGGAACGACTATCTGGCGGAGCTCAAGGCTGCCGGAAAATCCCGCGATCCGAACGAGTCCATCGTCAAGCTGATGCTCTAGCTCAAGGCTCCGATGGTTTAGAGGGCATTTTCTAATTTCATCTGTTTGAATGCTTGGCTGTATGGCCAATGAATGGCCTGCTTGCGGAAAAAATTAAACTCGGGTAACCAATGGAGCTGGCAAGTTCCCTGCAGAGCTTTCGGAACAAAAAGCAGCGGTGCGCAATCAACGGTCACCCGAGCAGTAGTACCTGGCATCGTGCTGTGTGACTGCACAGCAGGTCCGGTACTCGTCTCAGGACAATGGAGCGTCGTAGATGAGTAACAAGAATAACGATGACCTGAAACGCCAAGCCTCGGAAAACACCCTGGGGCTCAATCCGGTCATTGGCTTGCGTAGAAAGGACCTGCTTACTTCCGCTCGAATGGTGCTTGCCCAGGCCATCAAACAACCCATCCACAGCGTCAAGCACGTCGCCCATTTCGGCATCGAACTTAAGAACGTGATGTTCGGCAAATCCACCCTGCAGCCGGAGAGCGACGACCGTCGCTTCAACGACCCCGCGTGGAGCCAGAACCCGTTGTACAAACGCTACCTGCAAACCTACCTGGCGTGGCGCAAGGAGCTCCACGACTGGATCGACGACAGCAGCCTGTCCGAGCAGGACATCAGCCGCGGCCACTTCGTGATCAACCTGATGACCGAAGCCATGGCCCCGACCAACAGCGCGGCCAACCCCGCAGCGGTAAAGCGCTTCTTCGAAACCGGCGGCAAGAGCCTGCTGGACGGCCTGTCCCATCTGGCCAAGGACCTGGTGCACAACGGCGGCATGCCCAGCCAGGTCAACATGGACGCCTTCGAAGTGGGCAAGAACCTGGGCACCAGTGAAGGCGCGGTGGTGTTTCGCAATGACGTGCTGGAGCTGATCCAGTACCGGCCGATCACCGAGCAGGTGCATGAGCGCCCGCTGCTGGTGGTGCCACCGCAGATCAACAAGTTCTATGTCTTCGACCTCAGCCCGGACAAGAGCCTGGCGCGCTTCTGCCTGCGCAACAACGTGCAGACCTTTATCGTCAGCTGGCGCAACCCCACCAAGGCCCAGCGCGAATGGGGCCTGTCCACCTACATCGAAGCCCTGAAAGAAGCGGTCGACGTAGTGACCGCGATCACCGGCAGCAAGGACGTGAACATGCTCGGTGCCTGCTCCGGCGGCATCACCTGCACCGCGCTGCTGGGCCACTACGCGGCGCTGGGGCAGAAGAAGGTCAACGCCCTGACCCTGCTGGTCAGCGTACTCGACACCACCCTGGACACCCAGGTAGCGCTGTTCGTCGACGAGCAGACCCTGGAAGCGGCCAAGCGCCACTCCTATCAGGCCGGAGTCCTGGAAGGCCGCGACATGGCCAAGGTGTTCGCCTGGATGCGCCCCAACGACCTGATCTGGAACTACTGGGTCAACAACTACCTGCTGGGCAACGAGCCGCCGGTGTTCGACATCCTGTTCTGGAACAACGACACCACCCGCCTGCCCGCCGCCTTCCACGGCGACCTGATCGAAATGTTCAAGAACAACCCGCTGGTGCGCGCCAATGCACTGGAAGTGTGCGGCACGCCGATCGACCTCAAGCAGGTGACCGCCGATATCTTCTCCCTGGCCGGCACCAACGACCACATCACCCCGTGGAAGTCCTGCTACAAGTCGGCGCAGCTGTTTGGCGGCAACGTCGAGTTCGTGCTCTCCAGCAGCGGCCATATCCAGAGCATCCTCAACCCGCCTGGCAACCCCAAGGCGCGCTACATGACCAGCACCGACATTCCGGCCTGCCCCGACCAGTGGCAGGAAAACTCGATCAAGCACACCGATTCCTGGTGGCTGCATTGGCAGGCCTGGCAGGCGGAACGCTCAGGTGACCTGAAGCCGGCGCCCACCAGCCTGGGTAACAAGAAGTTCGCAGCCGCCGAGGCGGCGCCCGGGACCTACGTCCACGAGCGCTGAGCCCCGGCCATCGACACGGCGGCGCCAGGAGGCTCCGCCAAGCCCTATTCTTGACAAGAGGCTCGGCCTCAGGAAATCCGCAGGACGCCCGGGATGGCGGCTGCGACGGTTTAATTCACAGGGCTACGGCATGCCACACTCATTCATATTCCGCACCGTCGACCTGGATGGCCAGACCATCCGCACCGCGGTACGCCCAGGCAAGCCGCACTTGACGCCGCTGCTGATCTTCAACGGCATCGGCGCCAACCTGGAGCTGGTGTTTCCCTTTGTCCAGGCCCTGGATCCGGACCTCGAGGTGATCGCCTTCGATGTCCCCGGTGTCGGCGGCTCCTCCACGCCGAGCCGGCCCTACCGCTTTCCCGGGCTGGCCAAGCTGACCGCGCGGATGCTCGACTACCTGGACTACGGCCAGGTCAATGCAGTGGGTGTGTCCTGGGGCGGCGCGCTGGCCCAGCAGTTCGCCTACGACTACCCCGAGCGCTGCAAGAAGCTGGTGCTGGCCGCCACCGCGGCCGGGGCGTTCATGGTCCCGGGCAAACCCAAGGTGCTGTGGATGATGGCCAGTCCACGGCGCTACGTGCAGCCCTCCCATGTGATGCGCATCGCGCCGCTGATCTATGGCGGCTCCTTCCGCCGCGACCCGAGCCTGGCAGCGGAACACGCAGCCAAGGTGCGCTCGGCCGGCAAGCTCGGCTACTACTGGCAGCTATTCGCGGGCCTGGGCTGGACCAGCATTCACTGGCTGCACAAGATCCATCAGCCGACCCTGGTGCTGGCCGGCGATGACGACCCGCTGATTCCCCTGATCAACATGCGCATGCTGGCCTGGCGCATACCCAATGCCCAGTTGCACATCATCGATGATGGCCACCTGTTCCTGATCACCCGGGCCGAGGCCGTCGCCCCGATCATCATGAAGTTCCTCCAGGAAGAACGCCAAAGGGCGGTGATGCACCCGCATCCCGAACCTGTGCGCCCTACCAAGTAAAAGATACCTGTCGACAGGATCGTCGCGCGCAAGAAGGGCCAGGACCGACTATGTTGTCTGTCTTGGATTGGTCTGCTTGTTAGTGGTTTGACGAAGGAGTGTTGACTCATGCAAGACAAACCTGCGACGGGCTCATTGCCGTCACCCGCCGCGTATATCAATGCGCAGAGTGCGATCACCGGCCTGCGCGGCCGGGACCTGTTCTCCACCTTGCGCAGCCTGGCGGCCCACAGCCTGCGCAATCCGTTGCACAGTGCCCGGCATACCCTGGCCCTGGGCGGCCAGCTGGGGCGTGTGCTGCTGGGGGAAACCCTGCACAAGACCAACCCCAAGGACAACCGCTTCGCCGACCCGGCCTGGAGCCTCAACCCCTTCTACCGGCGCGGCCTGCAGGCCTACCTGAGCTGGCAGAAGCAGGTGCGCCACTGGATCGACGACAGTGGCATGAGCGAGGACGACCGGGCGCGGGCACACTTTGCCTTTTCCCTGCTCAATGATGCCGTTGCGCCTTCCAATACCCTGCTCAACCCCCTGGCCCTCAAGGAGATCTTCAACACCGGGGGCAACAGCGTGGTGCGGGGCATCGGCAACCTGCTGGATGACCTGCTGCACAACAACGGGTTGCCCAGCCAGGTGACCAAGCACGCCTTCGAGGTGGGCAAGAACCTGGCGGTCACCCCGGGCTCAGTGGTGTTTCGCAATGAATTGCTGGAGCTGATCCAGTACAGCCCCATGAGCGAAAAACAGTACGCCAAGCCGCTGCTGATCGTGCCGCCACAAATCAACAAGTACTACATTTTCGACCTGAGCCCGACCAACAGCTTCGTCCAGTACGCGCTGAAAAACGGCCTGCAGGTGTTCATGGTCAGCTGGCGCAACCCGGATGTGCGGCACCGCGAGTGGGGCCTGTCGACCTACGTCGAGGCGGCCGAAGAAGCGCTGAACGTCACCCGGGCGATTACCGGCAGTCGCGAAGTCAACCTGGTGGGAGCCTGTGCCGGAGGGCTGACCATCGCCGCCCTGCAAGGCCATCTGCAGGCCAAGCGCCAGCTGCGCCGGGTATCCAGCGCGACCTACATGGTGAGCCTGCTGGACAGCCAGATGGACAGCCCGGCAACGCTGTTCGCCGACGAGAAGACCCTCGAAGCGGCCAAGCGTCGCTCCTATCAGCAAGGGGTACTGGACGGTCGCGACATGGCCAAGGTGTTCGCCTGGATGCGCCCCAACGACCTGATCTGGAACTACTGGGTCAACAACTACCTGCTGGGCAAGGAGCCGCCGGTCTTCGACATTCTCTACTGGAACAACGACAGCACCCGGTTGCCGGCCGCGCTGCACGGCGATCTGCTGGACTTCTTCAAGCACAACCCCCTGAGCCATGTCGGCGGGCTGGAAGTCTGCGGCACGCCGATCGACTTGCAGAAGGTCACGGTGGACAGCTTCAGCGTGGCCGGGATCAACGACCACATCACGCCCTGGGACGCGGTCTACCGCTCGACCCTGCTGCTGGGCGGCGAACGGCGCTTCGTGCTGTCCAACAGCGGCCACGTGCAGAGCATCCTCAACCCGCCGAGCAATCCCAAGGCCAATTACGTGGAGAACCGCAAGCTCAGCAGCGACCCGCGGGCCTGGTACTACGATGCCGAGCATGTGGACGGCAGCTGGTGGAGCCAGTGGCTGACCTGGGTCCAGGAGCGTTCGGGGGCGCAGCGGGAAACCCTCACCACCCTGGGCAACCAGAACTATCCGCCGATGGAGGCTGCGCCCGGCACCTACGTGCGCGTGCGCTGAAGACACTTTGCACCACGGTTCCACGCCGGAGCCGTGCCCCTTCAATGGACCGACAAGAAGTCAGGATGAAGACCCGCGACCGGATACTCGAATGTGCCCTGCAACTGTTCAATCAAAAGGGCGAGCCCAATGTCTCCACCATGGAGGTGGCCAATGAAATGGGGATCAGCCCCGGCAACCTCTACTACCACTTCCATGGCAAGGAGCCGCTGGTGCTCGGCCTGTTCGAGCGCTTTCAGAACGAACTGACGCCATTGCTGGACCCACCGTCCGACGTCCAGCTGGCGGCGGAAGACTACTGGCTGTTCCTGCACCTGATCGTCGAGCGCCTGGCCCACTACCGCTTTCTATTTCAGGACCTGTCCAACCTGGCCGGGCGCCTGCCAAAACTGGCCAAGGGCATTCGCAACCTGCTCAATGCCTTGAAACGCACCCTGGCCTCGTTGCTGGCCCGGCTCAAGGCTCAGGGGCAACTGGTCAGCGGCACCCAGGCCCTGGGGCAGCTGGTGGAACAGATCACCATGACCCTGCTGTTCTCTCTGGATTACCAGCGGATTCTCGATCGCGAAGGCGAAGTTCGGCTGGTGGTCTACCAGATCATGATGCTGGTGGCGCCACACCTGCTGCCGCCGGCAAAGATGGCCACCGAACAGATGGCGCTGCGCTACCTGGATGAGCAGGGCTAGAACGCCTCAATAAAAAACGCCCGGCCTTCCCAGGCCGGGCGTTTTTTATTCCTGATGCGATCAGGACTGGCTGCTTGGCGTCGCTGGAGCTGGCGCGGCAGTCGGGGTTGCAGCCGGGCTCGGGGCTGCGGCGGAGTTCGCCGAGCTGGCCGGAGCCGGGGCTGCAGGCTTGGCCGCAACAGCGGGCTTGGCTGCTGGTTTGGCCGCTGGCTTGGCAGCCACAGGCTTTTTCGCCACTGCAGGCTTGGCGGCCGGTTTGGCCGCTGGCTTGGCCGCTGCGGTTTTCGCCGCGGGCTTGGCTGCTGGCTTGGCAGCGGGCTTGGCCGCTACAGGCTTGGCAGCCGGTTTGGCCGCTGGTTTGGCGGCTGCGGTTTTCGCGGCCGGCTTGGCTGCGGGTTTAGCGGCGGCCTTGGCGACAGGCTTAGCGGCAGGCTTGGCCAGAGGCTTGGCTGCGGGTTTTGCAGCAGGCTTGGCAGCTGCAGTTTTGGCTGCAACCGGCGCAACCTTGGCACCTGTGAGTTTTTCAATCTGCTTGGTCAGGGTATCGACCTTGTCGTGCAGGGCCTTGACTTCGTTGCGGCTAGGCACGCCCAGACGCGAGATGGCGCTGTTCAAGCGCTTGTCGAAAGCGCCTTCCAGTTCATCCCACTTACCCAGGGCGCGATCCTTGACGTCGCTGATACGCGACTTGGCCGAAGTTGCGGAATCTTTGGCCGCATCAACTTTCTTGCCGACTACGCTCTTAGTCAGTTTCTCGGCTTTCTCACCATCTTTGACCAATGTCTCGAAAAGCTTGCTGCCGTCAGAGTCGATTTTCGAGTACACGCCTAAACCAGCAAGCCAAATTTTACGGGAGTACTCTTCGACTTTCCCGATCCACGAGCTGCCTTCTTTTTCAGTATTCTTTTTACCAGCCATCCCGTTCTCCTTAATGTTTACGCGCGACACGTTCGAGCAACGCCGTCAGCTCATCGAGCTTAGCAGAGAGTGTCTCAACGTCATGTTTAGACGGAATGCCGATACGATTCAAGGCACTGGCGACGCGCGTGTCAAAAGCCTTCTCGACCTTGTCCAGTTGCACTTCGACTTTGCCTTTAAGAGTGCTGACATCCCCTTTAACGCCATCTATCTGACTGTTGGCTGCTTCAAGTTGTTCAGTGACAACTTTTTTGCCTTTCTTTTCAACGGATTGACCAGCCTTGATCAACTCCTGGAAGTACTCGCTGCCTTCCTGACCGACTTTGGCGTAGGCCCCCAGGCCTGCCAGCCAGATCTTGCGGGCATAGGATTTGACTTCACTCAGAGCAGTCGATTGGGCATCAACTTTTTTCTTCAGAATTACTTTGGCCATGGTGCACCTCACGCGCAGAAGGTTTGAGGAACTGCCCTCGGAAAGAGGACCTGAGGCACAACCTAGAGAGAAAAATTAGAATCGGCACCCTAACGACTGTCATGAATTCATGTAGGAGCCGGTTTGTAGTGGTCCAGCTTTTTTGGACCACTCTGTAGGAGCATTAGGCCGCCAGCCTTTCAAAAGCAGCGGGCGGCAGATCGTTTGAGGCGCTGTGGCAACGCCGATGGTTGTAATGGGCAATGAAATCCATCACATCCTTCTGCGCCTCGAAATGATTCTGGTAGCCATTTTCAGGCGACCAGTCGTGTTTCAGTGTCCGGAAATAACGCTCCACCACCGCGTTGTCCCAGCAGTTTGCGCGTCGACTCATGCTCTGCACGATCTGCTTCTCAGCCAGGTATTCGACAAAGCGATCCGCGGTGTATTGGCAGCCCTGGTCCGAGTGGAATACCAGCGCTGAACCAGGTCGACGTATGCCAACAGCCAGCCGCAACGCCTTGAGCGACAGCTCGGCATCGGCGGTCCTGGAAAAGGCCCAGCCGACGATCCGACGTGAAAACAGATCCATCACGATTGCCAGGTACAGCCAGCTTCCACCGACGCGAATATAAGTGATGTCTCCGGCCCAAAACGTATTGGGCGATGCAGGATTAAAGCGACGATCAAGGACATTGGCTGCGGTATTGCTGGGCTTTCCGGTCCGACGATAGTGAGCGTAACGGGCTCGTCGTCTGACCAGACCAAGGTTTTTCATCAGACGGCCCATACGATGGCGTCCAACCACGACGCCCTGCTTTTTAAGCTCCCTGGCAAATCCCCGGGCGCCCAGGGCACCTCGATGCTCCCGGTGCAACTGCCGAATGGTCTTTTCCAGTTGCCGCTCGACCCCAGGCTCAGACCGGGCCAAGTGCTTGGCGTAATAGCTGCTGCGAGGCACGCCCAGAAGTCGGCAGCAGTGCCGAATGGAGAGCTGTCCTTTCAAACCCTCGATCATTTGATTCGGCTGAACAGCACCTTCAGATGAGAGGGCAATTGCTTTTTTAGGACGCTATTCTCGGCTTCCAGCAGGGCGAGCCTGGCCTGCAGTGAGTCAATCAGTTCCTGGTCCTGAGGGCGTGTGGGCAGCAAGGCTCCTTCATGCTCCTTGCGCCATCTGGCGACCCAGCGTCGCAGGGCTGTAGGCCCAACCCCGGTTTGCTCACACGCCTTAGGCACCGAGTAATTCATTTCCACGACCAGGCGAATAGCTTCAGCCTTTTCTTCAGCGCTAACAACCCGAAATCCCATGATGCTTCCTTAGGTTGAAACTCCTACAGAGTGGTTCAGGAATATTGAGCCACAACAGTTCAGACCAGAGCCTTGTCCAGAGCCTTTTCGATTTCCGACTTGATGGTGCCGCTCATGGCCGACATCAACATCCCCAGTTCCACGTCGATGCGGATCGACTCTTCACCCACATGCACCGCGCCTTTGACGCCCGAGCGCTTGAGGTTCAGGGTATCGCCTGCCCACTGCGGCTCCAGGCCATATTGATCGGCGAGTTTCTGCGCCAGTTTGTCGGCCTTTTCACGGGCTGCCTGCTTGCCCAGGCCATGGGCACGTTCAACACTAATACGGGCCATTGAAGGTCTCCTGCTGTTTCGGGACTTGCCTGAAGCATCTTGACCCTGCGTGCGTCAAAACGTCCCGGCGGATCGCTATCTTACATTCAGCCTTGCCAAGACAAAGACCGCCACCGGCATTAGAATGTCCCGCATTCTCTTTTGGTGACAGCGATATGACTGATCAGCGCAAAGGCAGCGATGCCGAACCCACCACTCACTTCGGCTTCAAGAATGTTCCTGAAAGCCAGAAAGCGGAAAAAGTCGCTGAGGTGTTCCACTCAGTAGCGGCCAAGTACGACTTGATGAACGACGTGCTGTCCGGTGGCATGCACCGCCTGTGGAAACGCTTCACGATCGAGCTGTCCGGCGTGCGCGCCGGCAATCGCGTACTGGACATCGCCGGCGGCACGGGTGACTTGACCAAGCGTTTCTCCCACCTGGTGGGCCCGACCGGCCAAGTGGTACTGGCCGACATCAACGAATCCATGCTCAAGGTCGGTCGTGACCGCCTGCTGGACCTGGGTGTGGCCGGCAACGTCGAGTTCGTCCAGGCCGATGCGGAAAAACTGCCGTTCCCGGACAACCATTTCGACTGCGTGACCATTGCCTTCGGCCTGCGCAACGTGACCCACAAGGAAGACGCCCTGCGCTCCATGCTGCGGGTGCTCAAGCCCGGCGGTCGCCTGCTGGTGCTGGAGTTCTCCAAGCCCACCAACGCGCTGATGTCCAAGGTCTACGACGCCTACTCGTTCGCCTTCATGCCCCTGGCCGGCAAGCTGATCACCAACGACTCGGAAAGCTACCGCTACCTGGCCGAATCGATCCGCATGCACCCCAACCAGGAAACCCTGAAGTCGATGATGGTCGAGGCCGGTTTCGACCGCGTGACCTATCACAACATGACCGCAGGCATCGTCGCCCTGCACCGCGGCATCAAGCCCTGATGTTGCTCAGCGGCCTGCTCGCCAGCGTCGAGACCGGCATCAATCGGGTGCTGCGTCTGGACAGCACGGCGCTGCCGCGCCTGCAGCACCTCAATGGCAAGGTGATCGCCGTGGAATGCCGCAACCCGGCGCTGCAGCTGTTCATCCTGCCCAGCGATGAAGGCCTGATGCTCGCCAGCCAGTGGGCCGCGGACCCGGACTGCACCCTGCGCGCACCGGCCTCGAGCCTGCTGCGCCTGGCCCTGAGCAAGGACAAGACCGCGGTCCTGCACGGCCCCGAAGTGGAGCTGGAAGGCGATAGCGGCGTGCTGCTGGACCTGGCAGCAACCCTTCAGGACCTGGAGCTGGACTGGGAGTACGAGCTCTCGCGCTGGCTGGGCCCCGTGGCCACCCAGCTGTTCAGTGGCCATGTGCGCAGCCGCGCCCGCTGGTATCAGCAAGGATTTGCCAGCCTCAACCAGAACCTCGCCGAATTCCTCGCCGAAGAATCGCGGACCCTGGTGGGTCAGCGCGAAGCCGAAGCGCGCTTTCGCGAGCTGGATCAGGCCAAACTCGACCTGGAACGTCTCGAGGCGCGCTTGGAGCGCCTTTCCCGATCCCTTGACCCAAGCGATAACGCATGAAGCTGCTTGCCGTCCGCCGTCTGTTGCGCATCCAGCGCGTCGTGATCCGCTACCGCCTCGATGACCTGCTGTTCGACCTGCCCCTGCCCTGGTTCCTCCTGGCCCTGCGCTTCGCCCTGCCCTGGCGCTGGTTCCCGCGCAAGCCGCTGGACCTGAGCCGCGGTGCACGCCTGCGCCTGGCGTTGCAGGACCTGGGGCCGATCTTCATCAAGTTCGGGCAGATCCTCTCGACCCGCCGCGACCTGCTGCCGGAAGACATCGCCGACGAGCTGATGCTGCTGCAGGACCGGGTGCCGCCGTTCGACTCGCAAAAGTCCGTGGCCCTGATCGAAGCGCAGCTGGGCAAGAAGATCAGCGACGTGTTCAGCCGCTTCGACATCGAGCCCCTGGCGTCGGCGTCGGTGGCCCAGGTGCACGCCGCCAAGCTCAAGACCGGCGAAGAAGTGGTGGTCAAGGTGATCCGCCCCGGGCTCAAGCCGATCATCGCCCAGGACCTGGCGTGGCTGTTCATCCTCGCCCGTGCCGCGGAAAAGCTCTCTGCCGACGCGCGCCTGCTGCACCCGGTGGACGTGGTCAGCGACTACGAGAAAACCATCTACGACGAGCTCGACCTGCTGCGCGAGGCGGCCAACGCCAGTCAGCTCAAGCGCAACTTCGAAGGCTCGCCGCTGCTCTATGTACCCCAGGTCTACTGGGACTGGTGCCGGCCCAAAGTGCTGGTGATGGAGCGCATCTACGGCATTCAGGTCACCGACCTGGCCACCCTGGCCGACCAGCGTACCGACATGAAGATGCTCGCCGAGCGTGGCGTGGAGATCTTCTTCACCCAGGTGTTCCGCGACAGCTTCTTCCACGCCGACATGCACCCGGGCAACATCTTCGTCAGCACCGTGCAGCCCTGGAGCCCGCAGTACATCGCCATCGACTGCGGCATCGTCGGCAGCCTGACCCCGGAAGACCAGGACTACCTGGCCCGCAACCTGTTTGCCTTCTTCAAGCGCGACTACCGCCGCGTGGCCCAGTTGCACATTGATTCCGGCTGGGTCCCGGCGGAAACCAAGCTCAACGAATTCGAGGCGGCGATCCGCACCGTGTGCGAGCCGATCTTCGAAAAACCGCTGAAGGACATTTCCTTCGGCCAGGTGCTGATGCGCCTGTTCCAGACCGCTCGGCGCTTCAACATGGAAGTGCAGCCGCAACTGGTGCTGCTGCAGAAGACCCTGCTCAACATCGAGGGCCTGGGCCGCCAGCTGTACCCGGACCTGGACCTGTGGAACACCGCGCAACCCTTCCTCGAACGCTGGATGCGCGAACGGGTCAGCCCCAAGGCCGTGCTCGGCAACATCCACAGCCAGATCGAACAGTTGCCGCACCTGGCCAACATGACCCGCGACCTGCTGGAGCGCATGTCCCAGCCCCATGCCGCCGATCCGCCAGCGCCCTGGCACAAGCGCAAGGACGACTGGTTCCTGCGCCTGCTGGGCACTGCCCACCTGGGCGGTGGTGCGGTCCTGGCCGCCGGCGGTCCATTGCATGAGCTGGGGCACTGGCCTGCTGGCATCATGATTGCGGTCGGTTTGTATCTGATCGTTCGCCGATAGCCAGTGGCGCGACCTGCTGGCAAACTGTCGAAATCGCCGAGGCGTCACCAGCGGGTTGAGCCCGGTTGTCGGAGTCGAAAATGAAAGATTGGCTGGACCAGATCAAATGGGATGCGGACGGCCTGGTGCCGGCCATCGCCCAGGATCACAAGACCGGGCGCGTACTGATGATGGCCTGGATGAACCGCGAGGCCCTGAGCCTGACCGCTGCCGAGAATCGCGCCATCTACTGGTCACGTTCCCGTGGCAAGCTGTGGCGCAAGGGCGAAGAATCCGGGCACGTGCAGAAGCTTCATGAAATGCGCCTGGACTGCGACGCCGATGTGATCATCCTGATGGTTGAGCAGATCGGCGACATCGCCTGCCATACCGGCCGCCACAGCTGTTTCTACCGCGTCTATGAAGATGGCGAGTGGAAAACCGTCGAACCGGTCCTCAAGGACCCGCACGCGATCTATTCTGCAGGACACTGACATGAGCGATACCCTCACCCGTCTGGCCCAGGTGCTGGAAGAGCGTAAAGACGCCGCAGCCGACAGCTCCTACGTCGCCAGCCTGTACCACAAGGGCCTGAACAAGATTCTGGAAAAAGTCGGCGAAGAATCGGTGGAAACCATCATCGCCGCCAAGGACGCTGCCATCAGCGGCGACTGCAGCGATGTGATCTACGAAACCGCGGACCTGTGGTTCCACACCCTGGTCATGCTGGCACAGCTGGGGCAGCATCCCCAGGCCGTGCTCGATGAGCTGGACCGCCGCTTCGGTTTGTCCGGACACGCCGAGAAAGCCTCGCGTCCGTCCGCCTGAACAACTTTCTAAGAGGAAACGCAGCATGGGCATTTTTGACTGGAAACACTGGATCGTCATCCTGGTGGTCGTGGTACTGGTATTCGGCACCAAGAAGCTCAAGAACCTGGGCACCGACGTCGGCGAATCGATCAAGGGCTTTCGCAAGGCCATGAATGACGACGAAAAGCCTGCCGAACCCGTGGTCCCGCCAGCAGCGCAGCCTGTGCCACCGGTTCAGCCGCAGCAGAGCGCGCCGTTGAGCCAGCCGCACACCATCGATGTGCAGGCGCAGAAAGTCGAAGAGCCGACCCGCAAAGACTCGTGAGCACTGACTAATGTTTGGTATCAGCTTCTCTGAACTGCTGCTGGTGGGCCTGGTGGCCCTGCTGGTGCTCGGCCCCGAGCGCCTGCCCGGCGCTGCGCGCACCGCCGGCCTGTGGGTCGGGCGCCTCAAGCGCAGCTTCAACGCGATAAAACAGGAAGTTGAACGTGAAATCGGTGCCGACGAGATCCGCCGGCAACTGCACAACGAGCACATTCTGTCCCTGGAGCAGGAAGCGCGGAAAATCCTCGCCCCGACCCAGCAGCAACCGACTCCGGTAGAGCCTGTGGCCGAGCAGACGATTCACGCGCCAGGCGCCGCTACGGTCGCCGAAGCGCCGCCAGCCAGCGAAGTGCCCGCGCCTCTGCCATCGACACCAGCACCGGCACCGACCGCAGAGCCCGCAGCCCCAGTGGCAACACCCGCCACCACGGCCCCCCACGACTCCACCTTGCCGCCGCGAGCACCATGAGCGATATCCCAGAGAACGACCAACACATGCCGCTGGTGTCGCACCTCACCGAGCTGCGCACCCGCCTGCTGCGCTGCGTAGCGGCGATCTTCATCATCTTCGCCGGGCTGTTCGCCTTCACCCAGCAGATCTACACCATCGTCTCCACGCCGCTGCGCCAGTACCTGCCGGTCGGCGCGACGATGATCGCCACCGACGTCGCCTCGCCGTTCCTGACGCCGCTGAAGCTGACCATGATGGTCTCGCTGTTCCTGGCGATCCCGGTGATCCTGCACCAGATCTGGGGCTTTATCGCACCCGGCCTGTACAAGCATGAAAAGCGCATTGCCGTGCCCTTGCTGGTGTCGAGCATCCTGCTGTTCTACATCGGCATGGCGTTCGCCTACTTCCTGGTGTTCCCGCTGATCTTCAAGTTCTTCGCCGCCGCCACCCCGGCCGGCGTGGAGATGATGACCGATATCACCAGCTACCTCGATTTCGTCATGACCCTGTTCTTCGCCTTCGGCGTGGCCTTCGAGATCCCGGTGGCCGTGGTCCTGCTGGTGTGGATAGGCGTGGTCAACGTGGCGTACCTGCGCAAGATCCGCCCTTACGTGATCATCGGCTGCTTCGTGGTGGGCATGATCCTCACCCCGCCGGACATTTTCTCCCAGACCCTGCTGGCCGTGCCCATGTGGCTGCTGTTCGAGATCGGCGTGCTGTTCGGCGGGCTGATCAGCAAACGTGGCGAGCACCCGGACGATGAACCGGCCGACGACCACAACGACCAGCCGCCAGCGACCCAAGCGTGAACCTGCTGCTTCTGGAAGAGGCCGATTTCATTGCGGCCGACCGGGTAGTGCTGCGCGACCGACGCCTGACCCACATGCAGGACGTGCATCGGGTGGCGGTCGGCGACAGCCTGCGGGTCGGGCGCATTGGCGGCTTGATGGGCAGTGCCCAGGTACTGCGCCTGGAGCCTGCTGAAGCCGAACTGCAAGTGACCCTCGATCAGCCGCCACCGGCCAAGCTGCCATTGACCCTGGTGCTGGCCCTGCCGCGCCCGAAAATGCTTCGCCGGGTGTTCCAGACCATAGCGACCATGGGCGTGCCGCGGCTGGTGCTGGTGAACAGCTACCGGGTAGAAAAGAGCTTCTGGCAGACCCCGTTCCTGGAACCCGAAACGATTCGCGAACACCTGGTGCTCGGCCTGGAACAGGCCCGTGACACCGTGCTGCCCGACGTCCTGATCGAAAAACGCTTCAAGCCCTTCGTCGAAGACCGCCTGCCGGCCCTCAGCGCTGGCACCCTGGGGCTGGTGGGCCACCCTGGCCCATATCCGCCCTGCCCTCGCGGGCTGGACCAGGCCGTCACCCTGGCCATTGGCCCGGAGGGCGGCTGGATTCCCTACGAGATCGATCTTCTGGGCAAGGCCGGCCTGCAACCGGTGCAACTGGGCGAACGCATCCTGCGGGTCGAAACCGCGGTCACCGCCCTGCTTTCGCGCCTGTTCTGAGCCCCCATGTGCGTGCTGGCCAAGTGGCCAGCCGGACCTCACGGTCGTAATGGCAACTAGCCAGTCAAGCTACAGAATCCCCCACTCCCGCCGATAGCCTATGGTTAAGCGCACATTGCTAAAAGGGAGTTCGCAGAATGTACCGTTGGCTAGCCAGAAACCTGGGAAACGTAAGCGTCAGCCTCAAGCTGGGTATCGGCTTCGGCCTGGTACTGCTCCTGACCCTGCTGATCACCGCCACCGGCTGGACCGGCCTGAGCCGGGTGATCGACCGGGGCGACAAACTGGGCAATATTTCCGTTATCTACGCCCTGACCAAGGACCTGCGCATCGCCCGCCTCAACTACGAGATGAGCCGCGGTGAACACGGCCCGGCAGCGGTCAACGACTTCCTCAAGCAACTCAACGACGGCCTGCAGGACGCTCGCGCGCAACTGCAGCAACCGGAAAGCATCACCATGGTCGACCAGCAACTGGACGCCGTGGCCGAATACCAGAAAGCCTTTGCCGACATGACTCGCGCCACCGCCAACCGCGAGGCTGCGAGGTCCCAGCTTGGCGCCACCGCGGACAATGCCGTGGCCCGGGTCGCGGAGGTTGAAAACTCACTGCTGCAAGGCGACAGCGTGGCGCAGTTCAATAGCGTGATCGACCTGTCCAAGCTGATCCAGCAGGCACGCTTCCAGGTACGCGGCTACACCTACAGCGCCAAGCCCGAGGCCAAGCAGCCGGCGCTGGACGCCATCGACAACGCCCTGAACAACCTCACCAGCCTGCCTTCGCGCCTGCCCGAGCAGCACGTTGCCAACCTGCAACAGGCCAGCGACTCGCTGAAGGCCTACCGGATGGCCGTCAGCGCCTACAGCGACGCCGAAGAAGCCAGCGCGGCTGCGCTCAAGCGCATGGCCGCCCAGGGCGACCGGCTGATGGACCTGAGCAAGCAGCTGACCGTGGCCCAGACCACCAAGCGTGACAGCGACGCCGCGCAGGCCAAGAGCACCCTGCTGATCGCCACCTTGCTGGCCATGCTGTTCGGCCTGATCGCCGCCTGGGCCATCACCCGGCAGATCACCCAGCCGCTGCAGCAGACCCTCAAGGCCGCCGAGCGCGTGGCTTCCGGGGACCTGAGCCAGAACCTCGCCGTGGAGCGCCGCGACGAACTGGGCCAACTGCAGAAAGCCATGCAGCGCATGACGGTGAGCCTGCGGGAACTGATCGGCGGCATCAGCGACGGGGTGACCCAAATCGCCAGCGCCGCCGAGCAACTGTCCGCGGTGACCGAGCAGACCAGCGCCGGGGTCAACAGCCAGAAAGTCGAGACCGACCAGGTGGCCACGGCCATGAACGAAATGGCCGCCACCGTGCAGGAAGTGGCGCGCAACGCCGAGGAGGCCTCCGAGGCCGCTGTGGCGGCCGACCAGCAGGCCCGCGAGGGTGACCGGGTGGTGAACGAAGCCATCGCCCAGATCGAGCGCCTGGCCAGCGAGGTGGGCCATTCCACCGAGGCCATGGGCCATCTCAAGCAGGAAAGCGACAAGATCGGCAGCGTCCTGGATGTGATCAAGTCGGTGGCCCAGCAGACCAACCTGCTGGCCCTGAACGCCGCCATCGAGGCCGCCCGGGCCGGTGAAGCCGGGCGGGGTTTTGCCGTGGTGGCGGATGAAGTACGCAGCCTGGCGCAACGTACCCAGCAATCCACCGAAGAAATCGCTGAACTCATCGTTGGCCTGCAAAGCGGCACCCAGCAGGTGGCCAGCACCCTGGATACCAGCCGCAGCCTGACCGACAGCAGTGTCGAGCTGACACGCCGGGCTGGTGGTTCCCTGGAAAACATCACCCGTACCGTGTCGGCGATCCAGGCGATGAACCAGCAGATCGCCGCGGCAGCAGAGCAGCAGAGCGCGGTGGCGGAAGAGATCAACCGCAGCGTGTTGAATGTGCGGGATGTGTCTGAACAGACGTCATCGGCCAGCGAGGAAACCGCCGCGTCCAGCGCCGAGCTGGCGCGGCTGGGGATTCACCTGCAAAGCCTGGTGGGGCGTTTCCGGGTCTGAGCCGCTTCGCCGGCAAGCCGGCTCCTACCGGGAAATGCAGGAGCCGGCCTTACAGCACCTGGCGCAGGAAAGCCTGGGCCCGCGGGTCTTGCGGCGCGTCGAAGAACACCTGCGGCGCCGCGTCTTCCAGTAGTTTGCCGTGATCGAAGAACAGCACCCGATCCGCCACTTCCCGGGCAAAGCCCATTTCGTGGGTCACGCAGACCATGGTCATGCCTTCCAGGGCCAGGGTCTTCATCACATCCAGCACCTCGCCGACCATTTCCGGGTCCAGGGCCGAGGTCGGCTCGTCGAACAGCATCACCTTGGGTTCCATGGCCAGGGCCCGGGCGATGGCCACACGCTGCTGCTGGCCACCGGAAAGCCGCGAAGGAAACTCGTGGGCCTTCTGGGCGATCCCGACCTTTTCCAGCAACGCCAGGGCCTTGGCCTCGCGCTCCTGCTTGCCGCGCTTGCGTACCACCTTCTGCGCCAGGCAGAGGTTTTCCAGCACGGTCATGTGCGGGAACAGGTTGAAGTGCTGGAACACCATGCCGACTTCCCGGCGGTAGGCGTTCACATCGGTCCTCGGGTCGGCCAGTTGCAGGCCGTCGATGCTCACCGAGCCGGAATCGAACTCTTCAAGGCCATTGAGGCAACGCAGGAAGGTCGACTTGCCGGAGCCGGACGGGCCGATCACCACCAGCACCTCGCCCTTGGCCACCTGGGTGGTGACGTTATCCACCGCGCGCACCACCTGGCCGCGGGTGTCGAAGACTTTTACCAGATCGCGGACTTCAATCACTTTGCGCGAGCCTCCGCTCAAGCCGGCTGGCCATCTTCGACAGCGGCAGGTTGATCAACAAATACAGGCCTGCCACGCAGAACAGGATCTCGAATGGCGAGAACGACGTGGTGATGACTTCCCGGCCGCTTTTGAGCAGTTCGGTAATGGCGATCACCGACACCAGGGAGGTGTCCTTGACCAGGCTGATGAACTGCCCGGCCAGCGGCGGCAGCACCCGCTTGAAGGCCTGGGGCAGCACCACATGGCGCATCGACTGGCCGGCGCTGAGCCCCAGGGAGCGAGCGGCTTCGTTCTGCCCGCGGGCGATGGACTGCACCCCGGCGCGAACGATTTCCGCCACATAGGCCCCGGTAAACAGCGACAGCGCGGCGATCCCGGCGAACTCCCGGGACAGATTGAGCACCGTGCCAATAAAGAAATAGAAGATGAAGATCTGCACCAGCAGCGGCGTGCCCCGCACCAGTTCGACATAGATCGTCGACAGGTCGCGCAGGGTCGGGTTGCTGGACAACCGGCACAGGCCGGTACCCAGGCCGATCAGCAGCCCCAGCACGCCGGACACCACCGACAGCCACAAGGTGGTCCACAGGCCCCACAACAGCGGGCCCGCGGCCCAGTGCCGGGTCACGCCGATGACATCGCCTTCGGCAACGTCATCGCCGCTAGCCACCTGCAAGCTGCTTTCATCGACGCTCAGATGCTGCTCGGCACCCGAGTCACCGCGCAGCGTGACTTGTGCCTTGCCGCCCTGGCGCACCACCTCGGCGACGGTGGAGATTTCCGCCGCCCGCTGGGACTCTTCGGCCTGATAGGCGAAGTACTGGGGGACACGGTTCCAGCGCCACTCGTAGGACATCAACGAGGTGGCGTAGTACAGCGCGCCAGCCAGACCGATCAGCACCAGCACGGTCAGCACGTGCCAGGGCCATTGGGCTTTCTTGTGTTTGTTCACTTTGCAGGTTCCAGCGGTTTGCAGCGGGGAGGTTCGGCAGAGCCCGGGTGGGCATCGTCGCGAGCAGGCTCGCTCTTACAAAAACGCTATGCGCCCTGTAGGAGCGAGCTTGCTCGCGATCAACCACAAGTCAGTTGCCTGACACCTATTCCATGTCCTTGAGCCACTCGGTGCTCTTGAACCACTTGTCATGGATGCGATCGTAGGTGCCGTCTTCGTGGATCTGGTGCAGGAAGTTGTTGATGAAGTTGATGCTGTCGTAATCGCCCTTCTTCAAACCGAAGGCCAGGGGCTCGTAGGTGAACGGCTTGTCGAGGAAGACCAGCTTGCCATTGCCCACTTTGTTGACGGCCACCACGTTGTACGGAGCGTCGTAGATGAAGGCGTCGGCCTTGCCGTTGACCACGTCCAGCACCGCTTCCTGCTCGTTGTCGTAGCCGTGGTACTTGGCCTTGGCGATCAGCTTCTTGGCGACCATCTCACCGGTGGTGCCCAGCTTGGAGGTGATGCGGTAGTCGGCGCTGTTCAGGTCCTTGTAGGACTTGATGGTGCCTTCCAGGTCCTTGCGGATCAGCAGGGTCTGGCCGACCACGATGAAGGGTTCGCTGAAGTTCAGGCGCAGGTTGCGTTCCTGGGTCAGGGTCATGCCGCTGCCGATCATGTCGAACTTGTCGGTCAGCAGGGCCGGGATGATACCGTCGTAGCCAGTGGAAACCATCTCCAGCTTGACCCCCATGGACTTGGCCATGGCCTTGAGCAGGTCGACTTCGAAACCGATGATTTCGCCACGCTTGTTGGTCATCTCGAACGGCATGTAGGTCGGGTCCATGCCGACTTTCAGCGTGCCGCGCTTGACCGCGTCGTCGATTGCGCCGGCCTGGGCCGTGTTGACCGCCAGCAGGGCTGCGGCACCCGCCAGCAGCAGCGAAAGATACTTCTTCATCTCAAGTCCCCTGAAGCCATTTTATTGTGGTGTCTGCGCACGGCGGTCATCTGCTTGAGTGCTTCGAATGGCAGGCCGTTGTCGATTGCGCGCAGAAATTTGCGGGTGCGATGCTAACGCACTCGGCCATTTGCACAAGGATTTTTGTTGTTTCAGGGGGAGCGACCGGTAGCCGCTGCCACAGCCTCCGGCAAGGCGTAGGCGGCCATTGGCGCCATAAAGCAAAACGCCCTTGAGCAAGAGCTCAAGGGCGTTGGCTTCAGGCCGGTTGCGGCGCCGCGTTCAACGGCTGCAACGGCAGCAGCGGTGCATGGGGATCGGCATCCACCGACTGGCGCCAGGCGCTCAGCCATTCGCTGTGCCCCTCGCTCCAGACCTGCTCGTGCAGGCGCCCCAGGGCTACCGGGTCGCTCAACAGCGCCAGCCGCTCGCTGTTGTTCAGGGCCGCCGGGCCGACTTTCAGGGCATGCCGTACACGCTCCTGGCGCAGCCACTCGATGGGCTCGGCCTGGGTGTGGCGCGAGGTCGCCAGGGCACAGGCCAGGGCGTTCTGCTGCGGATCCACCACGGCCCGGACAAAGCCGTCGTTGAGCGCATGCCAGCGGTTTTCATGGGTGTACTGGTCGGTTGCCAGCAGCGCCTGTGGCGGAGCGTATTCCTCGGGGATCAGGAACAGGCTTTCGTCACGGGACTTCAGGCCCAGGCCCACGCGGCTGGAGATCACCGACACCGGGATCGACAGCATCAACGAACCGACGATCGGTACCAGCCACCAGAGGAAGCTCGGGTTCAACCAGATCACCAGCAGCGCCCAGCAGAAGCCCAGCAGGGTCTGCGGACCGTGGCGCTTGACCGCTTCACTCCACGGCGTGGAGTCGTCGTCACGCTGTGGCGAGTTCCAGGTCGCGGCCCAGCCCAGGAATGCGGCCAGTACGAAACGGGTGTGGAAAATCATCCGCACCGGCGCCAGCAGCATGGAGAACAGCATCTCCAGGAGCATCGACAGGGTCACCTTGAACTTGCCACCGAACTCTTTCGCCCCCTTGGCCCAGATCAGGATGATGCTCAAGAGCTTGGGCAGGAACAGCAGCACGATGGTGGTGGAGAACAGCGCGATGGCCTTGTCCGGATGCCACTGCGGCCACAGCGGATACAGCTGCCGCGGCTCGAGGAAGTACTGCGGCTCCATCAGGGTGTTGACCGCCAGCAGGGCCGTGGACAGCACCAGGAAGAAGAACCACAGCGGCGCCGACAGGTAGGACATCACCCCGGTGAGGAACACCGCGCGGTGCACCGGGTGCATGCCCTTGACCAGGAACAGGCGGAAGTTCATCAGGTTGCCGTGGCACCAGCGCCGGTCACGCTTGAGTTCGTCCAGCAGGTTCGGCGGCAGCTCTTCGTAGCTGCCCGGCAGGTCGTAGGCAATCCACACGCCCCAGCCGGCACGGCGCATCAGCGCTGCTTCGACGAAGTCGTGGGAGAGGATCGCACCGGCGAAGGCACCCTTGCCCGGCAACGGCGCCAGGGCACAGTGCTCGATGAACGGCTGCATGCGGATGATCGCGTTGTGCCCCCAGTAGTGGGATTCCCCCAACTGCCAGAAGTGCAGGCCGGCGGTGAACAGCGGGCCGTAGACCCGGGTGGCGAACTGCTGCATGCGCGCATACAGGGTGTCCATGCCCGAGGCCCGTGGCGCGGTCTGGATGATCCCCGCGTCCGGCGTGGCTTCCATCAGGCGTACCAGGCTGGTCAGGCATTCGCCGCTCATCACGCTGTCAGCGTCGAGCACGACCATGTACTTGTAGTCACCGCCCCAGCGACGGCAGAAGTCGTCGAGGTTGCCGCTCTTGCGTTTCACTCGGCGGCGACGGCGGCGATAGAAGATCTTGCCGAAGCCCTTGGCTTCGCGGCAGACATCCAGCCAGGCCTGCTGCTCGGCCACGCAGATATCGCTGTCGTTGCTGTCGCTGAGGACGAAGAAGTCGAAACGGTCCAGGTCACCGGTGGCCGCCACCGACTCGAAGGTTGCGCGCAGGCCGGCAAACACCCGGGGCACGTCTTCGTTGCAGATCGGCATCACCAGTGCGGTGCGCGCATCCTTGGGAATCGGCTCGTTGCCGGCGCTGGCCCCGGAGATGCGGTACTTGTCGTGGCCGGTCAGCAGTTCCAGGAAGCCCATCAGGGCGGTCCAGAAACCTGCCGAGACCCAGCAGAACAGGATCCCGAACAGAATCAGGATGCTGGTCTGCAGGGCATAGGGCAGCACTTGCTGGGCGGTCTGCATCAGCGGCTGGTGCATGACCTCTTCCAGGTCGACGAAGGACCAGCCCTGGTACGGCATGATGCCTTTCATGTACCAGCCGGCGACGATGGTCTGGCCGAGCATCAGCACCAGCAGGATGTAGCGGCGGATAGAACCGACGGTACGCCAGCGAGCGGCCGGCAGTACCCGTTCGTCCTTCTTCGGCGCTGGCGGGTTGGTACGCCCGGTCAGGCGCCGCCAGCCGCGCACCAGGATATTGGTGCGCCACGGCTCCGGGACCACCTTGGTGCGGCGGATCGGTGGCGTGGCCTTGAGGCAGACCCGGCCCTCGGCGTCCACCGCGAGCATTTCCGCTTCTTCCAGCTCAGCGGCGGTGCTCAGGGTCAGGCGCTGGCCCACCGAGGCCTGGGCGGCATCGGTGGGGCCATCGAAGGTGCTGGACGACAGGCGTTGGTGCAATTCGCTGAAGGACTGGCAGCCCGCGAGTTCCGCGCGCTGCTGGTCCGACATCGGCAAATGCGCCAGGTACTCGGCAAGAGACTCTGGCTGTAGTTGAGAGTTACTCATCGGCAGGCAACTGATAGCTCCAGGTCTCGGTCAGGACTTGCTCCGTTTTAACCGGTTCCGGTGTGGCTGGGGCCGCGTCCGCAGCAGCAGGCTGCTTGGCGTCTTTGTGGTCCTTGTCCTTGGCGTTCTTGGCGTCTTTAGCCTCTTTGCCCGGCTGGGCTTGCGCCTGCTTGGCGGCTGCCGCTGCGGCTTCCTTCTCTTTCTTCTCCTGCTGCTTGGCGGCGATCTTGTCGGCCTTGGCGATGGAGGAGTTGGAGTTCGGCGTCGAGGCCTTGGCCGGCTCGGGCTGCGCAATGTCGCGGACCAGAGCGGCACGCATCTCGGTGGACTTGCTCGCGTCCTTGATCTTCATCCGCAGGGTCAGGCGCCAGCCCTTGGTTTCCGGGTTGTAGCGAACGCTGTTTTCCACCAGCTCGGCGTTGTCACCCACGCTGACCTGGCTACGAACGTCGGCGTTTTCCGGCAATGCCGCCAGGGACGGGCCTTCGAAGTCCACCAGGTAGGCCACGCTGCCGTCGGGCTGACGGATCAGGTTGGACTGCTTGACGTCACCGGTGGAGCGCAGGGTTTGCTGTACCCAGGCGCTGTCAGGGGAATGCAGGGCGGCTTCGTCGATGGTCCAGTGCAGGCGATAGGCGAAATCCAGCGGCTGGCCTGGCTCAGGCTGCTTTTCCGGGTTCCAGAACGCCACGATGTTGTCGTTGGTTTCGTCCGCGGTCGGGATCTCTACCAGGTCGACGGTGCCCTTGCCCCAGTCGCCCTTGGGCTCGATCCAGGCGCTTGGGCGCTTGTCGTAGCGGTCGTCGAGGTCTTCATAGTGGCTGAAGTCGCGGCCACGCTGGAGCAGGCCGAAACCACGCGGGTTCTCCACCGAGAAGTTGCTCACGGCCAGATGTTTCGGGTTGTTCAGCGGGCGCCAGATCCATTCGCCATTGCCGGCGTGGATCGACAGGCCGCTGGAGTCATGCAGTTCGCGACGGTAGTTGAGGACCTTCGACGGCTGGTTGGCGCCGAACAGGTACATGCTGGTCAGCGGGGCCAGGCCCAGCTTGCCGACCTTGTCACGCAGGAACACCCGGGCCTTGACGTCGACAATGGTGTCGGCGCCCGGCCGCAGGGTCAGGCGATAGGCGCCGGTGGCCCGTGGCGAATCCAGCAGGGCGTAGATCACCAGGTGCTTGTCGGTAGCCTTGGGCTGCTGGATCCAGAACTCGCTGAAACGCGGGAATTCCTCGCCGGATGGCAGGGCGGTGTCGATTGCCAGGCCCCGGGCGGACAGGCCATAGGTATGGCCCTTGCCAACGACGCGGAAATAGCTCGCGCCGAGCATGGTCATGATCTCGTCTTGCTTGTCAGCCTTGTTGATCGGGTACAGCACGCGGAAACCGGCGTAGCCGAGCTTCTCGGTGGCCTTGGGATCGAACTTCACGTCGCCGAAATCGAAACGGTTCGGGTCGTACTTGATCTCGGTAACGGTGTTGGCGCTGATCTCGTTGATCTTCACCGGCGTGTCGAAGTGCATGCCCTGGTGGTAGAACGACAGCTTGAACGGGGTCTTCTGGTCGGCCCATTCGGCTTTTTCGGTGAGGAAGCGGATTTTTTGGTAATCCGCGAACTTCATCTCACGGAACTCGTTCGGCAGGTTACTGCGCGGGGCCTCGTACTTCTGCCCGGCCAGGTCCTTGGCCTTGACCGATACATCATCCAGATTGAATGCCATGAGTTGACCGGCGCCGAGCAGGCAGACCAGCGCAGAGCCCGTCACCAGTGCGTTTCGTAACCGTTTGGCAAACAAGTTTGGTGCATTACAGGGACTAACAATCACGAGCAACCCTCGCCGAAAACAGATCAAAAAACCAACGGCCAGCTATCTATATGCCAGGTTGGCGAGCATTGTTCCGACTCCGATGGGGCTAAATGATTCCCCAAACGGCCGTGGACAAGTCTCTACTTAAGTCAAAATGGACCAACGAACGCTGATCCCCGTAGCGCGCGATTATCTAGTAGCCCGCGTTACAACGCATCAGGGGTAACAAAGTATTTATCGCGAAAAACAGCAGTTTCCGGCCCAAATCGGTGGAAAAAGCTGTTTCAGGCGTTTTCAGGTCTGTAACAGGAAGGTTACCGGGCCATCATTGACCAGGTGCACCTGCATGTCCGCGCCAAAACGCCCTGATGCCACTTTGCCATGCAACTGTTGCGCCTTCACTACCAGGTAGTCAAAAAGCTCTTCGCCAAGGGCCGGCGGCGCGGCTGTGGAAAAGCTCGGGCGCAGCCCGCTCTTGGTGTCCGCCGCCAGGGTGAATTGCGACACCAACAGCAAGCCGCCCTGCACATCCGCCAGGGACAGGTTCATCTTGCCCTCGGCATCACTGAACACCCGATAGTTAAGCAGCTTATGCAGGAGTTTGTCGGCACTGGCCCGGGTGTCCTCGGGCTCCACCGCCACCAGTACCAGCAATCCCTGGTCCACCGCGCCGACTATGTCCCCGGCGACTTCCACCCGCGCGCCACGCACGCGCTGCAACAGGCCCTTCATGCTTCTTCGGGCGGCAGGTCGAGCAGACGGCGCGCCATCTGGTCGGTGGCGCGTACCAGAGCATCGGTGATGCCCGGCTCGGAGGCGGCGTGGCCAGCGTCGCGGATCACCTGCAGCTCGCTGTTGGGCCAGGCCTGATGCAGCTCCCAGGCGTTGTCCAGCGGGCAGATCACATCGTAGCGGCCATGGACGATGACCCCGGGCAGATGGGCGATCTTGCCCATGTCACGGATCAGCTGGTCAGGTTCGAGGAAGGCGTTGTTGGTGAAGTAATGGCATTCGATCCGGGCAATCGACAGCGCCCGCTGCGGCTCGGAGAAACGGTCCACCACCAACGGGTTGGGGCGCAGGGTCGCGGTGCGCCCTTCCCAGCCCGACCAGGCCTTGGCCGCATGCATCTGGGCGATCTGGTCGGTGCCGGTCAGGCGCTTGTGGAAGGCGCTGACCAGGTCATGCCGCTCTTCCAGGGGAATCGGCGCCACATAGTCCTGCCAGTAGTCGGGGAACAGGCGGCTGGCGCCACACTGGTAGTACCACTGGATTTCCTGGGGCCGGGCAAGGAAGATGCCCCGCACGATCAGGCCGAGCACGCGCTCCGGGTGGGTCTGGGCATAGGCCAGGGCCAGGGTCGAACCCCAGGAGCCGCCAAACAGCACCCACTTGTCGATGCCCAGGTGCTGGCGAATGCGCTCAAGGTCCGCCACCAGGTCCCAGGTGGTGTTGTTTTCCAGGCTGGCGTGGGGGGTGGAACGCCCGCAACCGCGCTGGTCGAACGTGACGATGCGGTACAGATTCGGGTCGAAGTAGCAGCGGCTGGCCCCATCGCAGCCCGCCCCCGGCCCGCCATGAATGAACACCACCGGCAAACCTTCCGGTGAACCACTTTCGTCGACATACAGCACGTGCGGCTCGTCGACGGCCAGATCGTGCCGGGCATAGGGTTTGATCTGCGGGTACAAAGTCTGCATTACGCGCTCCGTGGAGGTCGGGTTCATCCCTGGCGGGGACTACATTTATTCTGCCGTCCGGCATCATAAACCCGAATTACGCAATGAGCATGTCCTTGGAGAAAACAGGGTTGTTTGCAGGTTTTGCGCGGGGGTCGAAGGCGCTTCGCGAGCAAGCGCGCTCCTACACAAAGGCGTGTACCCGCTGTAGGAGCGCTTGCTGTCAGGCGTAACGTTCCTGCCCCCAGGCCAGCAGCCCCTGGAGCAATTCCTTGAGCACCACCTGGGTCGGTGCTGCCAGGTCCTCGCGATAGCGGAACGGTTCGAACTCTTCCATGTAGGCGCTCTGTGCCAGTTCCAGTTGCACGGCATGGATATGCTCGGCCGGGTTGCCGTAGTGGCGGGTGATATGCCCACCCTTGAAGCGCCCGTTGAGCACATGGGTGTAGCCGCCGTGGCCGGCGCAGATCGCCTCCAGCCGGCTGGCCAGTTGCGGATCGCAGCTGGCGCCATTGAAAGTGCCGAGGTTGAAGTCCGGCAGCTTGCCTTCGAACAGGTGCGGGATCAGCGAGCGGATGGAGTGGGCATCGAACAGCAGGGCATAGCCGAATTCGGCCTTGAGCCGCGCCAGCTCTTCCTGGAGGGTGCGGTGGTAAGGCCCCCACACCTCGTGCAGGTACTGCTCGCGCTCCTCACTGGACGGCGCCTGACCTTCGACGAACAAGGGCTCGCCGTCGAACAGGGTGGCCGGGTACAGGCCAGTGGTGGCCCCCACGTACAGGGGCTTGTCATCGGACGGGCGGTTCAGGTCGATGACAAAACGCGAATATTCGGCCGCCAGGGTACTGGCCCCCAGCTCCTGGGCGAACTGGTACAGCCGTGGAATGTGCCAGTCGGTGTCCGGCAGGCTCTGCGCCTGGGGCACCAGCCCGGCCGCCACCGCCGGGGTCAGGCGCGTACCGGCGTGGGGCATGCTGATCAGCAGCGGCACCCGGCCTTGTTTGAAATTCAGAACCTTATCCACAACCCTTCTCCTACACAGTCACTTCAACGCCGTGTCGCACGACGCGCTTTTCCAGATCGCCGCCCAGCCAGTAGGCCAGGTCGGCAGGACGATCGATCTGCCAGGCGACGAAGTCCGCCACCTTGCCCACCTCCAGCGAACCATGGGTCTTTTCCATGCCCAGGGCCTGGGCCGCATGCAGGGTAACCCCGGCCAGGGCCTCCTCGGGGGTCATACGGAAACAGGTACAGGCCATGTTCAGCATCAGCCGCAGCGACAACGCCGGTGACGTACCGGGATTGAGGTCGCTGGCCACGGCGATCTTCACCCCGTGCTTGCGCAGGGCTTCCATTGGCGGCAGCTGGGTTTCCCGGAGGAAATAGAAGGCCCCCGGCAGCAACACCGCCACGGTCCCGGACGCCGCCATGGCTATTGCATCCTCCTCGGTCATGAACTCCAGGTGATCGGCGGACAGCGCATGGTAGCGGGCCGCCAGGCTCGAACCATGCAGCGACGACAGTTGCTCGGCGTGCAGCTTGACCGGCAGGCCGAGCTGTTGCGCGGCAATGAACACCCGCTCCACCTGCTCCGGGGAGAACGCCAGGTATTCACAGAAGGCATCCACCGCGTCCACCAGCCCCTCGGCCGCCAGGGCCGGGAGCATCTCGCTGCAGAGATGCTCGATGTAGGCATCGCTGCGCTCGGCGTATTCCGGCGGCAGGGCGTGGGCCGCCAGGCAGGTGCTGCGCACGCTGACCGGCAACTCTTCGCCCAGGCGACGGATCACCCGCAGGATCTTGCGCTCGCTGGCCAGGTCCAGGCCGTAGCCGGACTTGATCTCGACGCTGGTCACGCCATCGCGCAACAGGCTCAGCAGACGCTTGCGGGCGCTGCCGAACAGTTCCTCCTCGGTGGCGGCCCGAGTAGCCCGTACGGTACTGGCGATACCACCGCCGGCAGCGGCGATCTCGGCATAGCTCACCCCTTGCAGGCGCTGCTCGAACTCACCACTGCGGTTGCCGCCAAATACCGTGTGGGTGTGGCAATCGATAAAGCCCGGGGTTACCCAGGCTCCAGCCAGGTCATTGACCTGGGCGTAGTCGCCGGCCGGCGCCTCCGAGCGCCGGCCGATCCACTCGATGTGCGCCCCTGACGTCACCATGGCCGCATCCTCGATGATCGAGTAAACACCCGAGGCCATGCTGGCGACGTTGCAGTGTTGCCAAAGAGTTTTCATCCAACCTCCATTAATGGTCAGTAGGTAAAGGAGCGTCGCTCATGATCGCCTGGGCCTGCCCCGCCATGGGCTTGACCCACAGCATATAGGCCACGATCAGTAGAGCGATCCACACTACGCCGACGATCAGCGCTCCCTGGGTTTTCGGGAAATAGCCCAGCACGCCGAAGATGAACAGCATGAAGGCAATGGCCGCCGCCGGGGCCCAAGGCCAGAATGGCACCTTGAACTGCAACTGGGCCACCTGCTCGGCGGTCATCGAACGGCGCATGGCCACGTGAGTCAGGAGAATCATCAGCCACACCCAGACCGTGGCGAACGTGGCCAGGGAAGCGATCAGCAGGAAGATGTTTTCCGGGATCAGGTAGTTCAGCACCACCCCGATCAACAGAGTCACGGCCATCACCACCACGGTCATCCACGGCACCCCGTGCTTGGACACCTGGGCAAAGCCCTTGGGCGCCTGCCCTTGCCGGGCCAGGCCATACATCATCCGGCCGGCGCCGAAGATGTCGCTGTTGATGGCCGATACCGCCGCCGAAATCACCACGATATTGAGGATAGTGGCGGCCGAGCTGATGCCCAGGCTGTCAAAGATCTGCACGAACGGGCTGCCCTGGGTACCGATCTGCGGCCAGGGGAAAATCGACATCAGCACGAACAGGGTCAGCACGTAGAACAGCAGGATACGCAGCGGCACGGCATTGATCGCCTTGGGAATGACCCGCTTCGGGTCCTGGGCCTCGCCCGCAGTGACCCCGATGATCTCGATGCCGCCAAAGGCAAACATCACCACGGCAAACGAGGCGATCACCCCACTGATGCCATTGGGCATGAAGCCTCCGTGGGCCCAGAGGTTGGCGGCGCCAGTGGCCTGGTCCTGCGCGGCGCTGCTGATACCGAAGAGCATGATGCCCAAGCCCCCCAGGATCATCGCGACGATCGCCCCGACCTTGAGCAGCGACAGCCAGAACTCCATCTCGCCGAACACCTTGACGTTGCACAGGTTCAGGCCACCGATGAACAGCACGATGCCCAGCACCCAGATCCAGCGCGCCACTTCGGGAAACCAGAAGCCCATGTAGATGCCAAAGGCAGTCACGTCCGCCAGGCACACGATCAACATCTCGAAGGCGTAGGTCCACCCCAGGATGAAGCCCGGCAACGGCCCCAGGTACTGGCTGGCGTAATGCCCGAACGAACCGGACACCGGGTTGTGCACGGCCATCTCCCCGAGGGCGCGCATCACCATGAAAACCGCCGCGCCACCGATCAGGTAGGCCAGCAACACGGCGGGCCCGGCCATCTGGATGGCCGAGGCCGAACCGTAGAACAATCCTGTACCGATGGCCGACCCCAAGGCCATGAAGCGTATATGGCGGGCTGTCAGCCCTCGGCGTAGTCCACTGTCTTGCGATTGCATGTCATCGTCCCTTTTATTGTTATCGGACAAGTCCGCCCCGCGCAGGGGTGCGGGGCGGAGGAAGCAGACGCTCCGCGCCTGTCTTGCAGGTAAAGCCAACCAGCACGGGCCGCAGCTCCACGCCGAGCGCGAAGCTGCCTGGCGGCCCGGCGTGCATTACAGGCTCGGCAACAACCGGGCTGGCAGCAGCCCGTTCAGGCAACGCGAAGCCAGCAACTCACTGGCGGCGTTGATGTCCGGTGCAAAGAAGCGGTCCTTCTCGTAGTACGCCACTTTCTCGCGCAAGGTGGCACGGGCCTTTTCCAGGGTCGGCGAGGTTTTCAGGCCTTCGCGCAGGTCCAGCCCCTGGCAGGCCGCCAGCCATTCCACAGCCAGGACACCACGGGTGTTCTCGGCCATTTCCCACAAGCGCTTGCCGGCGGCCGGGGCCATGGAGACGTGGTCTTCCTGGTTGGCAGAGGTAGGGATGCTGTCCACCGAGTGCGGGTGGGCCAGGGCCTTGTTCTCGCTGGCCAGGGCCGCGGCGGTGACCTGGGCGATCATGAAGCCGGAGTTGACCCCGCCATTGGCCACCAGGAACGGCGGCAGCTGGGACATGTGCTTGTCCATCATCAGCGAGATCCGCCGTTCGCTCAGGGAGGCGATCTCGGCGATGGCCAGGGCCATGTTGTCGGCGGCCATGGCCACCGGCTCGGCGTGGAAGTTGCCACCGGAAATCACGTCACCTTCGGCGGCGAACACCAGCGGGTTGTCCGACACGGCGTTGGCTTCCACCACCAGCACTTCGGCAGCCTGGCGCAACTGGGTCAGGCAGGCGCCCATCACTTGTGGCTGGCAACGCAGGGAATACGGGTCCTGGACCTTGTCGCAGTTCTTGTGCGACGCGGATACCTCGGTGCTGTCCCCCAGCAACGCGCGATAGGCCGCGGCGGTATCGATCTGCCCGCGCTGACCACGAGCGGCGTGAATCCGCGGGTCGAATGGCGAGCGCGAACCCAGCACCGCTTCCACGGTCAGGCCGCCGCACACCAGGGCGCCGGCGAACAGGTCTTCGCCCTCGAACAGACCGCGCAAGGCGTATGCGGTGGAAACCTGGGTGCCGTTGAGCAGCGCCAGGCCTTCCTTGGCGGCCAGGGTCAACGGCTTGAGGCCGGCCACTTCCAGGGCCGCTGTCGCTTCCAGCCACTGCCCCTTGTAGCGCGCCTTGCCCTCGCCCAGCAGCACCAGGGACATGTGGGCCAAAGGCGCCAGGTCGCCGGAAGCACCCACCGAGCCCTTGAGCGGGATGTGCGGGTAGACCTCGGCGTTGATCAGGGCGATCAAGGCGTCGATCACCTGGCGGCGGATCCCGGAGAAGCCACGGCTCAGGCTGTTGACCTTGAGCACCATGATCAGGCGTACCAGGTCATCGCTGATAGGCTCGCCAACACCGGCGGCGTGGGACAGCACCAGCGAGCGCTGGAGGTTTTCCAGGTCGGCGCTGGCAATGCGGGTCGAGGCCAGCAGGCCAAAACCGGTGTTGATGCCATAGGCAGTACGATTCTCGGCGAGGATCTGCTCGACACAGGCGACGCTGGCGTCGATCTGCGCCGAGGCGCTGCCATCCAGGGTCAGGGTCAGCGGCTGCTGATAGATGGCCCGCAGTTGGGCCAGGGTCAGTTGGCCGGGAATCAGGTTTAGCGCAGTCACATTCATGCTCCTTTTGAGAGTTTTGTAATAACTAGCCAGTCGCTCCGGAAGCTTCCGTTGTCCGTCGCCACCCGCAGCTTGAGCAGGTGGCGCCTTGGCACGCTGGCGATGGGGAAATCCGTTTTATTGCACCTTGGAAAAGCGTTTGTTGAGCAATCGCGAGTCCTTGAGCAAGGCCGCCACGCTGGCGATATCCGGGGCCAGCCAGCGGTCCTGGTCGTAGGCCGGAACCCGCTCGCGCAGCAGGCACCAGGCAATGCCGGTGCCGGTGCCGAAGCGCTGCTCCTTGAGAAATTCGAATGCCTGGGCCGCCAGCAGGTACTCGATGGCGAGAATCTGGGTGCAGTTTTCCAGCACCTGCAGCAGCTTCAGGGCGGCGTTGGTGCCCAGGCTCAGGTGGTCTTCCTGCAGGCCCGAGGTGACGAAGTTGTCGAGCACCGCCGGCTGTGCCAGCTGGCGGTTCTGCGCGCACAGCGAGGCCGCCACGTACTGCACGATCATCATCCCGGAGTTGACCCCGGGCTCGGCCACCAGGAACGCCGGCAGGCCACTGACATGGGGGTTGATCAGGCGGTCCAGGCGGCGCTCGGCGATGGAGCCGATCTCGGCCATGGCAATCGCCAGCACGTCCGCCGCCAGGGCCACCGACTGGCCGTGGGGGTTGGCCTGGGACACCACCCGATAGTTGTCCGGGGTGCCCAGCAGCAACGGATTGTCGGTGGCGGCATTGAGCTCGGTTTCCACCTGCCTGGCCGCGTGGGCCAGTTGATCCCGGGCAGCACCGTGCACCTGGGGAATCGAGCGAATGCTCAGGGCGTCCTGGGTACGGATGCCCTTGCTGGAAGCGATCACCTCGCTGCGGTCGAGCAAGGCCCGCAGGTTGCTGCCCACCACCTGCATGCCGGGGTGCGCCTTGAGGGCGATGATCTCGGCATCAAAGGCGGCGATCTGGCCGCGCAGGGCCTCGAAGCTCATGGCGCCGATCACGTCGGCCCACTGCAACAGGCGGCTGGCATCGGCCAGGGCCAGGCAACCGAGGCCGGTCATGCACGGCGTGCCGTTGACCAGGCACAGACCATCCTTGGCCCCCAGTTGCACCGCTTGCAGCCCTTCCTCGGCCAGGGCCTGCTCGGCGCTGACGATGTGCCCGCGATAGCTGACCTGACCGACGCCGAGCAGCGCCACGCCGATATGGGCCATGTGGGTCAGGTAGCCCACCGAACCCTGCGACGGCACCTGCGGGGTGATCCCGCGATTGAGCAGCGCCAGCAGCGCCTGGACCACCTGCCGGTGGATCCCGGACTTGCCGTGGCTGTAGTTGATGATGGCCGCACAGATGATCGCCCGGGTCTGTTCGTCGGCCAGCACCGGGCCAACTCCGCAGGCATGGCTGAGCAGGGTATTGCGCGACAGCTGGCTGAGCTGCTCGCCGGCCAGCAACACATTGCACAAGGCCCCAAGGCCGGTGCTGATGCCATAGGCGCGCTCGCCGCTGTCCACCACTTTGCGCACGATGGCCTGGGCATTGTCGATCCGCGCCCAGGCCTGCTCCGAGAGTTCGAGCTCAGCACCGTGGCGGGCGACGGCGACAACATCCTGCCAACCCAGGGGGGCGTCGGCGATTACGATCTTTTCAGCCTGGAACATCGTTAACCTCGTGGTGAAATCCGGGGGCCTCTTCGCTGGCAAGCCAGCTCCTACGGGCCCGGGGCTTGTGGGCTGTTGAACTACACCGTCGCGGCACGACGCTGGACGAAACGATCGACGTACTCATCCGCCGGTGAATGCAGGATCTCCCTGGGCGTGCCCACCTGGATCAGGCGGCCGTCCTTGAGGATCGCGATGCGGTTGCCGATGCGCACGGCCTCGTCCAGGTCATGGGTGATGAAGACGATGGTCTTGTGCAGCGTCTTCTGCAGCTCCAGCAACTGGTCCTGCATTTCTGCGCGGATCAGCGGGTCGAGGGCGCTGAAGGCCTCGTCCATGAGAATGATGTCGGTGTCCGCCGCCAGGGCCCGGGCCAGGCCGACCCGCTGGCGCATGCCGCCGGACAGCTGGTGCGGGTACTTGTTCTCGTAGCCCTTGAGGCCCACGGTGTTGATCCAGTGCAAGGCACGCTCGGCACACAGTGCCTTGCTCTCGCCGCGCACCTTGAGGCCGTAGGCAACATTGTCCTGCACGTTGCGGTGGGGCAGCAGGCCGAAGCTCTGGAACACCATGCTGATCTTGTGCCGGCGAAACTGGCGCAGGGCCTCCATGTCGTATTGCAGGATGTCCTCGCCGTCCACCAGGATCGCGCCGCTGGTGGGGTCGATCAGGCGGTTGAAGTGGCGCACCAGGGTCGACTTGCCAGAGCCGGACAGGCCCATGATGACGAAGATCTCGCCGGTGCCAATGCTCAGGGACAGGTCGTTGACCCCGACCACACAGCCGGTCTCGGCCAGCACCTGGTCCTTGCCCTTGCCTTGGCGGATCATCGCCAGGGCATCGGCAGGGCGACTGCCGAAAATCTTGAAGACGTTCCTCACTTCGATCTTGCTGATGGCAGCGCTGCTCATTTGCTCACCTCATGGCGCGGACGACCGTAGGCCTGGGTAATGCGGTCGATCACCACCGCCAGAATCACGATCGCCAGCCCCGCTTCCAGGCCGCGCCCGACGTTGAGGGTCTGGATCCCCACCAGCACATCCTCGCCCAGGCCACGGGCACCGATCATCGAGGCGATCACCACCATCGACAGGGCCATCATCGTGGTCTGGTTGATCCCGGCCATGATGCTCGGCAGGGCCAGGGGCAGTTGCACACCGAACAGCTGCTGCCAGCGGTTGGCGCCGAAGGCGTTGATCGCCTCCATCACCTCGCCGTCCACCTGGCGGATCCCCAGGTCGGTGAGGCGGATCAAGGGCGGCGCGGCGTAGATCACCGTAGCGAAGATCGCCGGCACCTTGCCCAGGCCGAACAGCATCAGCACCGGGATCAGGTACACGAAGCTGGGCATGGTCTGCATGATGTCCAAGAGCGGCATCAGCACTGAGCGCAGGCGGTTGCTGCGGGCCGAGAGGATCCCCAGGGGGATGCCGATCAGCACCGAGATCAGGGTGGCCACCAGCATCAGCGCCAGGGTCTGCATCAGCTTGTCCCACAGACCCACCGCGCCCACCAGGAACAGCAGGCCGACGATCACCGCGGTGGTCAGCAGCTTGCGGGTGGCGTGCCAGGCGATACCGCCGACAATCGCCAGCATCAGCCACCAGGGCGCCATGCGCAGCAGGCCTTCGAGGTTGACGATAGCCCACAGCAGGGTGTCGGAAATGTGCCGGAACACATCGCCATAATGGGTCACCAGGGCGTCGACCCAGCCGTTGACCCAATCGGCGATGGAAAACGTGAAGCTTTCTGGAAACATAGGAAACTCTCGCTCAAAGGAGGTTGCTGTCCGGTTCCCGACGGCCCTTGGAGCCGCCGGAAAAGCCCGGGCTACAGGGCCGCGTCGATTTTCCCGGCGGCCTCTTCACTGACCCATGGGTGCCAGACTTCAGGATGTTCCTTGAGAAAGAGTTTCGCCAGTTTCGGCGACTCGATGCGCTCACGGCTCATGCGCGCCAGATTCTGGTTGAGCAGGTCGATCGGCAGGTTGACCTTTTCCAGTACCGCCACCAGCTCCGGGGCCTCGTCGTGGAAGACTCTGGACAAGCCGACCTTGATGCTCACGCTCTTGTCGACGCCAGGTTTCTCATCGAGCTTGACCAGGTCCACCTGGCCCATCAGAGGGGTCGGCGACCAGTAGTAGAAGAGGATCGGCTCGCCGCGCTTGTAGCTCGACAGTACCGCCGCATCCAGGGCCGGGCCGGTGCCCGGGCGGAAGTTGGTGTAGCTGCTTTCCAGGCCGTAGCTCTTGAGCATCTCGCTGTTGTCCAGCTCGCAGGTCCAGCCCGCCGGGCAGTTGTAGAAACGCCCCTTGCTCGGTTCTTCCGGGTCCTTGAACACGCTGGCGTACTTGCCCAGGTCGGCAATGTTCTTCAGGTCCGGGGCCTTGGCTTCGAGCTTGCGCTTGGCGTCGCCTTCGATCACGTAGCGCGGGACGTACCAGCCTTCGACAGCACCCACCACCGGCGCGCCGACGCCCACCACCTTGCCGGCCTTCTCGGCCTTGTTCCACACCTCGCTGCGGCCCACCCACTCTTCGGCGAAGATCTGGATGTCATTGCTGCCCAGGGCGTTTTCCATGGTGATGGAGTTGCCCGGCAGGCTGTCGGTCTTGCAGCCGTAGCCCTTCTCCAGGACCAGTTGCAGCACGTCGGTCAGCAACATGCCGCTTTCCCAGTTCAGGCCGGCGAACTTCACCGCCTTGCCCGACTCGCACCAGCCCGCGGCCTGGGCGCCGGAAGCGGCCAGCAGGCCCATGGACAGCAACGTGGTCAGCAGGGTCTTATGCATTTTCATTGTGTGACGCTCCTAATCATGAGTTGGCTTACGGCAGTTAAGAGGCATCCAGCCCTGTCCACGTCCAATCAAGACTCATACCGCTGCAGCGCGGGTGGTCCCACTCGTTTTTTGTTCGGTGGGCGCGCCCTGCTCTACTGGCAGGATCAGGTGCTCGGGCACCGCGCCATGCCACTTCTTCGCACAGGCGTAGTACAACGCCGCGGGCACCACCAGGCCGATGATCCAGGAGATGTCGGTATCTCCGAGGCTCGCCACCAGGGGGCCGGTGTAGAAGTGGGTGGAAATGAACGGCATCTGAATGAGCACGCCGAACACATAGATACTGATGCCCATGACATTCCAGCGACCGTAGCGACCGTCCGGATTGGACAGCGCGGGGATGTCATAGCGCTCCTTGGTAATGCAGTAGAAATCCACCAGGTTGATCGCACTCCAGGGCGTGAAGAACGCCAGCAGGAACAGGATGAAGGCGGAGAAATCCTTGAGGAACGAATCCTTGCCCAACAGTGCCAGGGTGGCGGCAAGCGAGACCATGATGAAGATGTAGAACAGGCGCACACCGCTGCCGATATGCCGGCTGCCGCGAAAGCCGCTGATGATCGTGGCGATCGACATGAAGCTGCCGTAGGCATTCAGCGTGGTCACCGTGACCTTGCCGAAGGCCACGGCGAAATACAGCAGGCCGGCGACGATACCGGTACCGCCGAGGCTGACGATGAACGACACCTCGTGGTGGGCGAACTGGGACCCGGCCAGGGCCGCTGCGAAGACCCCGAAGACCATCGCGGCCTGGGCCCCGATCACCGAACCCAGGCCTACGGCCCAGAAGGTTTTCGCCGCCGAGGTGCTGCGCGGCAGGTAGCGCGAGTAGTCCGCCACATAAGGGCCGAAGGCGATCTGCCAGGAGGCCGACAGCGATACCGCCAGCAGGAAGCTGGCCAGGGAAAAATGCTTGTTGCCGAGCAGGGCCGTGATGTCGTTGCCTGCCAGCAGCTTGTAGAACAGGTAGATGAAGGCCACCACGCCAAGCACGCTGGCGATCCGCCCGATGCCGTGGATGACCCGGTAGCCGAAAATGGTGAAGACCATGATCGAGCCGGCGAACAGCAAGATGCCGGCCCAGTCTTCGACGTGCAGCAGTTGCGCCACAGCCTGCCCCGCCAGCAGCGAACCGCTGGCGGAAAAGCCGACGTACATCAGGCACACCAGCACCAGGGGAATCACCGCACCGTACACGCCGAACTGCACGCGGCTGGAGATCATCTGCGGCAGCCCCAGTTGCGGGCCCTGGGCGGCATGCAGGGCCATGACCCCGCCCCCCAGCAACTGACCGACCAGCAAGCCGATCAGCGACCAGAACACATCACCGCCCAGGACCACTGCCAGGGCGCCGGTGACAATGGCGGTGATCTGCAGGTTGGCGCCCAACCACAGGGTGAATTGACTCAAGAGACGACCGTGTCTTTCCGCTTCCGGGATGTAGTCGATCGAACGCCTTTCGATCAACGGTTTGTTGCTTGCACGATCATTCGCTAAAGCCATGGACGTCGAACCTCTAGTGGGCACTGCAGACGATTTCCCCTGTAGGAGCGAGCGGGCTTGCGAGGCGGTGTGCCTGATGCACCGCGGTGCATGCTTGGCCAGCAAGCTGGCTCCTACAGAGAGCGGTGGTTACTTGCCGGTGATCATCGGCAGATTCAGGCCCTGTTCCTTGGCGCAATCGATGGCGATCTGGTAGCCGGCATCGGCGTGACGCATCACCCCGGTGGCCGGGTCGTTGTGCAGCACCCGGGCAATACGCTCGGCCGCTTCATCGGTGCCGTCGCAGACGATCACCATCCCCGAATGCTGGGAGAAGCCCATGCCGACGCCGCCGCCGTGGTGCAGGGAAACCCAGGTCGCGCCACTGGCGGTGTTCAACAGGGCATTGAGCAGCGGCCAGTCGGATACGGCATCGGAACCGTCCTGCATGGATTCGGTTTCACGGTTCGGGCTGGCCACGGAACCGGAGTCCAGGTGGTCGCGACCGATGACGATCGGTGCCGACAGCTCGCCGCTGCGGACCATTTCGTTGAAGGCCAGGCCGAGCTTGGCGCGCAGGCCCAGGCCAACCCAGCAGATCCGTGCCGGCAAGCCCTGGAAGCTGATGCGCTCGCGCGCCATGTCCAGCCAGTTGTGCAGGTGGGCGTCGTCGGGGATCAGTTCCTTGACCTTGGCGTCGGTCTTGTAGATGTCCTGCGGGTCGCCGGACAGCGCCGCCCAGCGGAACGGGCCGATGCCACGGCAGAACAGCGGACGGATATAGGCCGGGACGAAGCCGGGGAAGTCGAAAGCGTTTTCCACGCCCTCTTCCTGGGCCATCTGGCGGATGTTGTTGCCGTAGTCGAAGGTCGGAACCCCCATTTTCTGGAAGTCCAGCATGGCTTGGACGTGCACGGCCATGGACTGCTTGGCCGCCTTGATCACCGCCGCCGGCTCGGTCTGGGCGCGGTCACGGTACTGCTCCCAGGTCCAGCCCTTGGGCAGGTAGCCGTTCAGCGGGTCGTGGGCGCTGGTCTGGTCGGTGACCATGTCCGGGCGCACGCCGCGGCGTACCAGTTCCGGCAGGATCTCGGCAGCGTTGCCGCACAGGGCAATGGAGATGGCACGGCCTTCGGCGGTGTATTTCTTGATCCGCGCCAGGGCGTCGTCCAGGTCGGTGGCCTGCTCGTCGACGTAGCGGGTCTTGAGGCGGAAGTCGATGCTGGTCTGCTGGCACTCGATGTTCAGCGAGCAGGCTCCGGCCAGGGTCGCGGCCAGTGGCTGGGCACCGCCCATGCCGCCCAGACCCGCAGTCAGCACCCAACGGCCCTTGAGGTTGGAATCGTAATGCTGGCGGCCGGCTTCGACGAAGGTTTCATAGGTGCCCTGGACGATGCCCTGGCTGCCGATGTAGATCCAGCTGCCGGCGGTCATCTGGCCGTACATGGCCAGGCCCTTGGCATCCAGTTCGTTGAAGTGTTCCCAGCTGGCCCAGTGCGGCACCAGGTTGGAGTTGGCGATCAGTACCCGCGGGGCGTTGCTGTGGGTCTTGAACACGCCCACCGGCTTGCCGGACTGCACCAGCAGGGTTTCGTCGTCATTCAGATGGGTCAGGGCCTCGACGATCTTGTCGTAGCACTCCCAGTTGCGCGCCGCGCGGCCGATGCCGCCGTACACCACCAGCTCCTTGGGGTTCTCGGCAACTTCCGGGTCGAGGTTGTTCATCAGCATGCGCAGCGGCGCTTCGGTCAGCCAGCTCTTGGCGGTCAGCTTGTTGCCGCGTGCAGCACGGATTTCGACGTTACGGTATTTAGTTGGCTTGCTGTCGGTCACGGAAAAACTCCTCGGCGATGAGTCCAAGGTGCGAAGAGGATTCCATCGACTCTTACGCACACATATTTACTTGTACATACAAGCATATGCAATCAAGCGGCCAACTCCCTTGAGATCATTCTCATAAACCTGACGAACACATCGCAGGCCTTGTAGAACGGGGCTTTCAACCAAAGATAAATTTTCAGCGAAGGTTTTTTTCCACGCGCGCGGCTGTTACCAGGATGGGCTTTTGCGCCGAGCTGGGGCGTTCGGTAACAAATGAGTGCGCGCAAGAAACAGCAGGCGCGCCGGCGCAGGCACGCAGGACCCCGCACGAAGCCAAGGGCAACCAAGCACGAATAAAGAAAGGAGGTTTGCAGCATCCGCAGGCCGTATCCCGGCCTGCGGCAAGATGTGATGAATCAGCGGGCGGTGAGTTCGATCACGCAGCACAGCCCGTCCAGGGCGACTTCCAGCAGCCCGCGATTGCCTTCCAGGCGCAGGCAGTCATAACGCCCCAGTGCTTGCACCGGTGCGCTACCGGTATCCACCCAGGCTTGCTCGGCAGCGCTGAACAGCAACAAGGTGTGCGCCTGGGTGAAAAACCGCTGCTGGCCATCGAGCCACTGCAAACGGGCGACGTAGCGCTGTGGGCAATAGATCAGGTTGAAGTCGCGAATCGCCCCCTCCAGCAGTGTGCAATCGACCTGGCTGGCGCCGCTGAAGGCAAAGGCGTCCAGAGGCAACAGCGGCCGCACATCCTCGCCATCGATGGTCAGTTGCATGCCCGCCCCCTGGAGCACGGTGATGACCCGCTGGTAACCGGCAAAACTGGAAAACCCGCCGGACTCGGCGATATCGGCAATCGACAGGCGCCAGCCGAAACCGTCCAGGCCGTCACCGGTATCCCGGGCAATCTCTTCGGTGCTGCCTCCACCGTTTTTCCAGGGCATGCGTGGGTAGTCGGCGGCACGCAGATGGGTGAGCTGGATCATTTGTGAAAGCGCCCTTCCAGACGATGACGGGAACCGGGGTGGATCAGCCGCGCGGCGGTCACCGGCTGGCGCCCGGACCAGGTGCGACGGCGAATCAGCAGGCAAGGCTCGCCCCGCTCGATCTGCAGCAGCCGGCATTCTTCGGCTTCGGCGAGAATCGCCTCCACCACATGCTCGCCCTCGGTCAGGGGCGCGACCTGGGACAGATAGGCGTAGGGAGTCTGCAGGGTGAAGTCCTGCTTGAGGTACTCCGGCGCCACCAGGGCGTTGACGAAACGGTCCTCGATCTGCACCGGGATGTCGTTCTCGAAATGCACGATCAGCGAGTGGAAGACCTTCTGCCCTTCACGCATGTCCAGGGCCAGGGCACGCTCGGAACCGGCGGCCTCCTCGCCCAGGGTGATCACCTGGCAGGTGTGGCGATGACCACGGGACGCGATCTCGTCGGCAATGTTGTGCACTTCGAACAGGGCGGACTGGCTCTTGGGTTCGGCGACGAACGTGCCCACGCCCTGCATCCGCACCAGCATGCCTTCGGCCGTCATCTCGCGCAGCGCGCGGTTGATGGTCATGCGGCTGAAACCCAGCTGATTGACCAGCTCGCTTTCCGAGGGAACACGGTAGTGCGGCGGCCAGTTTCCGCTCTCGATCTGCTGGGTGATCATCTGTTTGACGCGGGCGTACAAGGGCGCCGGACTATCGCCCAAGTGGGCAGCCAGCGGCGATTTGGCAGGCGGAGTCGGCACAGGAAATCCTTGTTGATCGATAAAGGTGGCTAGCTTGCCGGAGTTTACCGGGCAGGCAAACGTCTGTATATGTATATACAAATAACAAACGATAGGGTGCTTGAACCATGTCCGCCTTTTTCGCCGAACGTGCACTGCTGCCTGATGGCTGGGCCAACCATGTACGCCTTGAAGTCAGCGCTAACGGCCAACTGACACAGATCCAGGCCAACGCCAGCGCAGACGGCGCGGAACGGCTCAAGGGCCCGCTGCTGCCGGGCATGCCCAACCTGCACTCCCATGCATTCCAGCGGGCCATGGCCGGGCTGGCGGAAGTGGCCGGCAACCCCAATGACAGCTTCTGGACCTGGCGCGACCTGATGTACCGCCTGGTGGGCAAGATCAATCCCGAGCAGTTGGAAGTCATCGCCCGGCAGCTGTATATCGAAATGCTCAAGGCCGGCTACACCTCGGTAGCTGAATTCCACTACGTGCATCACGACAGCGACGGCAAGCCCTACGCCGACCCCGCCGAACTGTCCCGCCGCATCAGCCAGGCCGCCGCCGGCAGCGGTATCGGCCTGACCCTGCTGCCAGTGCTCTACAGCCACGCAGGCTTTGGTGGCCAGGCACCGAATGACGGCCAGCGCCGCTTCATCAACAGCACCGAAAACTACCTCAAGCTGCAACAGCACTTGCAGCCGCTGCTGGCGCAGCAGGCCAACCAGCAACTGGGCCTGTGCTTTCACTCGTTGCGAGCGGTCACGCCACAGCAGATCAGCGAAGTGCTGGCTGCCAGTGATCGCCATTGCCCGGTGCATATCCACATCGCCGAGCAGCAGAAGGAAGTCGACGACTGCCTGAGCTGGAGCGGCCGGCGTCCATTGCAGTGGCTGTATGAAAACGTCGCGGTGGATCAGCGCTGGTGCCTGGTCCACGCCACCCACGCCAACCCCGAGGAAGTCAGCCTCATGGCCAGAAGCCGGGCCATCGCCGGCCTGTGCCTGACCACCGAGGCCAACCTGGGCGACGGTATTTTCCCGGCGGTGGACTTCCTGGCCCAGGGCGGGCGCCTGGGCATCGGCTCCGACAGCCATGTGTCCTTGAGCGTGGTGGAAGAACTGCGCTGGCTGGAGTACGGCCAGCGCCTGCGGGACCAGCGCCGCAACCGCCTGTACCGCGCCGACCAGCCCATGGTCGGCCGGACCCTGTACGACGCCGCGCTGGATGGCGGGGCCCAGGCCCTGGGACAAGGCATTGGCGCCCTGGCCGTGGGTACCCGCGCCGACTGGCTGGTGCTGGATGGCAACGACCCCTACCTGGCCACCGCCGACGGCGACGGGATTCTCAACCGCTGGCTGTTCGCCGGCGGCGACCGTCAGGTGCGCGATGTGATGGTGGGTGGGCAGTGGGTCGTGCGCGACGGGCGTCACGCCGCCGAAGAAGACAGCAGCCGGGCCTTCACCCAGGTCCTGCGTGACCTGCTCAACTAACCCCGACCTGTAGGAGCCGGCTGGCCGGCGAAAGCATTCTCACGAGCGCCTTCGCCGGCCAGCCGGCTCCTGCGGATGAGCTTATTTCGAGGTCTTGGCCATGGCCGAGTCCGACACCCGCCAGATCAGCCGCGTGGTGTCATACCCCTGCTGGCGAGCCTTGCTCAGCAGTTCCTCGCGCACCGTTTCGTTGACCTCCTTGGTCCGCGACAGCAGCCACAGGTAACGGCGGTTCGGGTTGCCGACAATCGCGGTCTTGTAGTCATCACTGACGTACAACACCCAGTAGTCGCCCTTGGTAGCGCCCGGCAGCAGCCGCGAGAACCAGTTATCGAACTCCACCCACAGCTTGTCGGTCTTGCCCGGCACTTGAGGCGTGGCCGTACCACGGGCCTCTTCCCATTTCCATTCCGGCGTCAGGCAGCGATTGAGCACCGCCACGTTGCCCTCCGGCAGCAGGGTATAGCGAGCCTCGGATTGCGCACAGTTGCGCTGGAAGTACATGGGCAACCGCGCCAGCTCGTACCAGGTGCCCTGATAACGCTTGAGATCGACGTGGTTGACGGTCTTGGGCGCCAGCGAATCGTCCCGGGACGTGGCGCAGCCGGCCAAGAGCAGGCCGACCAGAAGAGTGACAGCAAAACGCATCATTATTTTTCTCCCGTGGGCCCGAAGCCCCGGTTTTTTTACTTCAGGCCTTGCCCGGAAAACATCAGAACCTTGTCACCGGCGTACTGCACGCTGATAAAGCTGTTCTTGTCACCCCAGGTGCAGCTGGACATGCCCAGCGCGCCCGAACAGTCAGTCGGCTTGCCCAGGAGTTGTTCGACCTCGGCCTTGGGCATACCCGCCGACAGCTTGGAATAGTTTTCCTGATTGACCTTGCTGCACGCGGCCAGCAGCACGCAGAACGACAACAGAGCGAGAGAACGCAGGGACATGGTGAACTCCTGAACAAAAGGGGGAAGGCCTGTCAGCCAACCAGAAGCTTAGAAGAGAAAACCCCCTTCTGGTTCCCCGGGGAGACGGGTATTTCTTGCCTGGCAAACCGGGCAATTGCCTCGTAAATCAAGGACCTTTTTGCCGCACCTGACAGTTCGTCGGCTTTGTGTATCTGCCCCTCATTTTCAGTGGTGGCCAGTCGACATAAGATGCAGCGCAAAGCCCTCCACTGTGGCAAATTGACGCCCCTCGTTGACCAGCCCCTCGCGGTAGTTCATTTAATGACCAGAAATATGAAGTTCAGCCACAAGATCCTGCTCGCCGCCGCCCTTGTGGTTGCCGTTGCGTTCGCCTGTTTTATTCTGTTCAACGACTATCGACAGCGAGAGGCCCTGCGCAGCAGCACCGAAGCCTCGATGCAGGAACTGGGCAGCCTGACCACCAGCAACATCCAGACCTGGCTGGAGAGCCGCATCCAGCTCCTGCAAACCCTGGCCCAGCAGATCGCCGTGGACGGCAGCGGCGCCGATAGCCTGAAACGCAGCGTCGGCCTGCCCGCCTACACCGGCAACTTCCAGCTCAGCTACTTCGGGGGCCAGGACGGCGTGATGTTCTCGGTACCGGCCGGCAACCGCGCCGCCGATTACGACCCCCGTGCCCGCGGCTGGTACAAGGCAGCCACCGGCGCCCAGCGGACCATCGTCACCGAACCCTACATCGCCGCCTCGTCGGGCAAGCTGGTGATCACCGTCGCCACCCCGGTACAGCACCAGAACCAGATGATCGGTGTGGCCGGTGCCGACATCGACCTGTCGAGCGTCAGCGCCATCATCAACTCACTGAACTTCGGCGGTCACGGCCATGCCTTCATCGTCAGTGCCGAGGGCAAGATCCTCATCCACCCTGACAGCAAGCTGGTGCTCAAGAACCTGAGCGAGGCCTACCCCAACGCAGCGCCGAACGTCAGCCCGGGCCTGAAAGAAGTACAGCAGGGCGGCAAGACCCAGTTCATTTCCTTCACCCACGTCAATGGCGTGCCCTCGGCCGATTGGTACGTGGCCCTGGTCCTGGACCAGGACACCGCCTTCGCCATGCTCAGCGAGTTCCGCACCTCGGCCATCATCGCCATGGCCATTGCCGTGGTGATCATCATCAGCCTGCTGGGCATGCTGATCCGCATGCTGATGCAGCCCCTGCACCTGATGGGCCGGGCCATGCACGATATCGCCGAAGGTGAAGGCGACCTGACCAAACGCCTGGTGATCCACGGCCACGACGAATTCGGCACCCTGGGAGTGTCGTTCAACCGTTTCGTCGAACGCATCCACAGCTCGATCCGCGAAGTGTCCTCGGCCACCGGCCAGGTCAACGAAGTGGCCCTGCGGGTCGTGGCTGCCTCCAATTCGTCGATGTTCAACTCCGACCAGCAGGCCTCGCGCACCAGCAGCGTGGCCGCAGCCATCAACCAGCTGGGCGCCGCCGCCCAGGAAATCGCCCAGAACGCAGCCCTGGCCTCGCAGCACTCCAGCGACGCCCGCAGCCTGGCGGAAGACGGCCAGCAGGTAGTGGACAAGACCATCGCCGCGATGCACCAGCTGTCGGCCAAGATCAGCAGTTCCTGCGACAACATCGAAACCCTCAACAGCAGCACGGTGAACATCGGGCAAATTCTGGAAGTGATCACCAGCATCTCCCAGCAGACCAACCTGCTGGCCCTCAACGCCGCCATCGAAGCCGCCCGCGCCGGTGAAGCCGGGCGCGGCTTCGCAGTGGTAGCGGACGAGGTGCGCAACCTCGCCCACCGCACCCAGGATTCGGCGCAGCAAGTGCAGAAGATGATCGAGGAACTGCAGGTAGGCGCCCGTGAAGCGGTGGGCACCATGACCGAAAGCCAGCGCGAGAGCGAGAACAGCGTGGGCATTGCCAACCAGGCCGGCGAGCGCCTGGGCAGCGTGACCCAGCGCATCGGCGAGATCGACGGCATGAACCAGTCGGTGGCCACCGCCACCGAGGAGCAGACCGCCGTGGTGGAGTCGATCAACGTCGACATCACCGAGATCAACACCCTCAACCAGGAAGGCGTGGAAAACCTCCAGGCCACCTTGCGCGCCTGCGCCGACCTGGAGCAGCAGGCCAAGCGCCTGCAGCATCTGGTGGGCAGTTTCCGTATTTAAAGGAACAGCTTCGCCGGCTTGCCGGCGAAAGCGCCCTTAAAAACGCGAACCGGGCTCGCGCAGGAAAGCCAGTTCCTCGGCCGTGGATTCGCGGCCCAGGATGGCATTGCGATGGGGGAAGCGCCCAAAGCGGGCAATGACTTTCTGGTGCCGTTCGGCGTAGTCCAGGTTGTCGGCAAACACTGCACGCTCGTCCGCTGGCTGTTCATCGTGCAGGGCGGTAAAGCGTGAAACGCTCTCGTTCTGCACCGCCAGGTTTTCGCAGTGCTCGAACACCAGGTAGATGAAGCAGCGCTGCATGGCCGGCAGGCGCCGGTCAAAATCCGCGGCGATACCCTGGGCCACCAGTGCCTGGGCACGCAGGTCGCCGGCAAATGCCTTGGGAGTGTCGCGATAGATCATCCGTGGCAGTTGGTCGAGCAACAGCACCATGGCCAGCCAACCTTGGGGGCTTTGCGCCCATTCGGTCAAACCGCCAGCCAGGGCCTGCTCCACCAGGCCGGCGAAACGCTGACGCGCTTCGAGGTCCTGGCTGTCGCGCTTGCCGAACCACAACCGGCCCTTGGCAGCGACAATCTCCGCCGGCTTTTCGGCTGAACCGAACCACCAATCAAGCAGAGGCTGCCAGGGCGCGCTCATGATTTATTCCTTGTGGTAGCCGGTCACGCGGGCCACTTCTTCCTTCGAGCCGAGGAACACCGCCACACGCTGGTGCAGGCCTTCAGGCTGAATGTCGAGAATGCGCTTGTGACCATCGGTGGACGCGCCGCCGGCCTGTTCCACCAGGAACGACATCGGGTTGGCTTCGTACATCAGGCGCAGCTTGCCCGGTTTTTCCGGCTCGCGGCTGTCACGTGGGTACATGAACAGACCGCCCCGGGTCAGGATACGGTGCACGTCAGCCACCATCGCCGCGACCCAGCGCATGTTGTAGTTCTTTTTCAGCGGGCCGGTGTCGCCCGCCAGCAGTTCTTCCACGTAGCGCTTGACCGGGGCTTCCCAGTGACGCTCGTTGGACATGTTGATGGCGAATTCCTGGGTGGACTCCGGAATCTTGATGTCTTCGTGGGTCAGGACGAAGCTGCCCATTTCGCGGTCCAGGGTGAAGCCTTTGACGCCGTCGCCCAGGGTCAGCACCAGCATGGTCTGCGGGCCGTAGATGGCGTAACCGGCAGCGACCTGCTGGGTGCCCGGCTGCAGGAAGGCCTTTTCATTCAGGGCTTCGTTCTGGCTCAGGTACTCGTTCGGGCAGCGCAGTACCGAGAAAATGGTGCCGACCGGTGCGTTGATATCGATGTTCGAGGAGCCGTCCAGCGGGTCGAATACCAGCAGGTAGGCGCCTTTGGGGTACTTGCCCGGGATCTGGTAGGCATTGTCCATTTCCTCGGACGCCATGCCGGCCAGGTGGCCGCCCCATTCGTTGGCTTCGAGCAGGATCTCGTTGGAGATCACGTCGAGCTTCTTCTGCACTTCGCCCTGCACGTTTTCCGTGCCCATGCTGCCCAGGACACCGCCCAGGGCGCCCTTGGAAACGGCGTGGCTGATCTCCTTGCAAGCACGCGCCACCACTTCGATCAGGAAGCGCAGATCGGCAGGAGTGTTGTTGCTGCGGGTCTGCTCAATCAAATAGCGACTCAGGGTAACGCGGGACATGGAAGGCTCCGGAGGAATGGGGGGCTAAAAACCCGCGCAGTTTAACGCGAGTCGAGGCGCATTTCCTCCTCTCAGACAGGGAACCGCCAGTTAGAGTTCAGGCGCCGGTTTCAGCGTAGTCAAAAACCCCGGGCACGATGGACCTTGGTGGCGAGGGAGCTTGGTCCCTCGCCACACCTGCCCGCCTCAGGCCGCGGGTTTGCGCAACATGCTGAAGGCCATGCCGGCCAGGGCCAGCACCCCGAGAAGCAATACGGCCCACAGGCCGATCTTCTTCCAGTCCGGCCCGCCTGCCGCCACGGCAGCGGCAGGAGCGACAGTGGCCGAGGCCAGCTGCGCCGCACCCTCGACCTTGGCCTGGCCCAACTGCTTGAGGCGTTGCGCACTGTAGTCGGGGATCAGGGTCGCCAGCGGCAGGTTGGCCGCGCTCGCGGTGGGGTTGCCCAGGGCCAGGGTGTAAGGGCCGGCTCCCCGAGCCAGGAACACCAGTTGGGTGCCACGCACGGCGAACTCCAGGCTCGGGGCCTCGGCGCCCAGGCCGCCACCACGCTCATCCACCACCAGCCTGAGTTGCTGCACGGTCTGCCCCGGCAGTTGCAGTTCGTTCTGCTGCACGTCCTGGCCATTCTGGGTCAGGCGGTACAGCAGGCCATTGCCCAGGGGCTGCCACGGCAGGCTGCTTTCTCGGCGCCCATAAAGCGTGGCCGGAGCCAGGCTGTTGGCCTGGGTCAGGGCAATGCGCACCCGTTCCAGGTTCAAACCCATAGGCAGCTGCCAGGTGTACTCGCCGGCCTTGGCACTGCTGCCCTTCAGGGGCTGCGACCACACCAGCGGCGAGGGCAGGCTGCTGGTGGTACTGCTTTGCAATTGCGCCGAAGTCAGCACCGGCGCCGTTTGCGGGGCGTTCCATAACAGGCGCAGGTAGCGCGCCGTCTGCCCGGGCAAGGCCACTTCATGCTGTTCGACCCGCTCGTCGGCGAACGACAGGCGCGCCACCTGGCCTTCGCCCCAGGGCTGCCAGTGTTGCAGGTCGTCGCTGGCTTCGATGCTGAACCGCTGGAAGCCGTCGCGTTCGCTGGTCCAGTCCAGCACCAGTTGCTGCAACGGAGCCTTGATTGCGCTGGCATCCAGCAACCAGCCACGCAGGACCTCCTCGCCGGCCTCCAGTTGAGTGGAGGGCTGAACCTCCACCAGCGTGCCATTGCTGGTGGATTGCACCCGCACGCTGGGGGTGCTGTCGGCGGCATCTGCCGAGCTGTACAACGGGAACCACTTCACATCGCTGAGCGTGTGCTGCTCGGTGGTCTGCGCCTGCTGGCGCGCCAGGGCATAGGCCTGGGGCTCACCGGCAGCGTTGAACACACGGATATCCCGCAGGTCGGTCTGGCTGGCGTGCAGTTGCACCGCCAACGGCAATTCCAGGCGATACCAGGGCCCCTCGCCGCTCAGGCTCAGGGGTGCCAGGGACTTGAAGTCCCCCGGTTTGTCCTGGGCCACGGCGGACAACGCCACACACAGGCCCACAGCCCCCAACCAGCCCAGGCTCAGCTTCACACTCACGATGACACTCCTTCATTCAACGGTTTGCCGGGCTCGGCTTGCGCCTCGGCGCGCTTGGGCGGCAATGGGGCGAAATAGCCCACCACCAGCAGCAATACTCCCACCCCGATGAACGAGACGATCCGCGCCAGCCCGCCACGGTTGCTCAACTCCACCAGGAACAGCTTGGCCACCACCACGGCAATCAGCACTGCGCCGATCAGCCAGACTTCACGGCGATGACGCAGGTGGCCGCCGATCATCAGGCTCAGGGCAATCAGGGTCCAGACGATGGACAGCCCGGCCTGGACCATCATCGATTCCAGCAACGCATCCGCCTGGAACGGCACGCCGCTCCAATGGTGGGCCGCCCGCATCACCAGCACGGTGAAGAAGGCGAACAGCGACAGCCCCGCCACCAGTTGCGTGGCACGCTCGGCGTAGTCGACACGGATCGCCAGTTCCCGCACCGCGCTGCGCGACCAGACATAGACGCCGAACAGCGCGAACAGCAGCCCCAGTTCCAGCGGGTTGAGCAGCGGCAGGTAAGGCAGTGGTTCGGCCCGGCCATCGCTGAAGATATTCGCCAGCCAGAACCAGCCGAGCATCAGCACCGCCAGGGGCAGCGCGGCATACAGGCGGTACTCGCGGGAGTGGGCAGAAACCGGCCACGGCCAGGCGCGCGGCACGGCCATCGCCACCAGGTAGAGGCTCGGCAGGATCGCCCAGCCCAGCCAGCGCCAGGCGTTGTACTGCTCGGACAACAGCAGCAGGCCATAACGCAGCTCCAGCGCCAGCACGCCGATCAGCAACCAGCAGCCCAGCACATGGGCGATGCTCGCCACCCGTGCCGGCAGCTGCGACGCCAAGCGCCGCAGGCTGAAGAAGTGCACGGCGAACAACAGGGTCCAGGCCAGCCAGCCGAAATCCGCCGCCGGGTGATAGCGCGGAGCCCAGGAAGCCAGCAGTACCAGACCCGCGGCCGGTATCAACAGGCTGCACAACAGGCCCAGGGACGACCATTTCAAACGTACCGCCAGCAGCGCCCAGAGCAACACGCTAGCCGCGCTGATCAGCAACAGCAGGCTGGCCTGCCAATGGGCCGGGGCGAAGCGCAGCACTTCCTTGAGCCAGGTAAAGGCCCACCAGCACGCGCCCCAGGCCAGCAACAGATCGGACAGATGGCCCAGGCTCAAGGTATCGAAGGCCGAACCATGGTTGCCCCGCTGCAGGCGCCAGGCGCCCACCAGGGCCGCCAGGGCCAGGACCATCGGCGTCCAGAAATCGCCATTGGCCAGAGGCCGCGCAGCGTCCGCCGCCACGAAATACCAACCCGAACCGGCCAGCAGGAAAGTGCTGCCGCCAATCACCTGGAGCACCAGGCCGAAGACAAAGCTGGCCCGCTGCTGCAGATACAGGCTGAGCCAGATGATCAGCAGGCCACTGGCGGCCCAGACGCCACTGGCCGTGCTCCAGGGCAGGACGAACAGCACCGCCAGGTTGATCATCATCAGGCCGGCCAGCAGTACCAGGGACAAGCCCCGCAGCAGCCGCGGATCACTGCGCACCATGTCATTGCGGGCTGCCATGAGCATGCCGCCGATCAGCGCCAGGCCAATCAGCGAAGCGCTCATCAGCCCGCTCCAGCCGGCGTTGAACACCGCACCGGCATCACCGTCCGCACCTTGCAGGCGCATCAGGAACAGCGCACCGCCCAACAGCTGCACGGCGAAGGCGGTGAACAGGAACGTCCGCGATTGCAGGCGCAGGCCGACAAACAGCGTCGCCAACCCGGCCACCGCCCAGCTGATGGCGGTGCCCTGGGTGAACAGGAACAACGGCGCCAGCAGGTACAGGAAAGCCAGCCCGGCCACCGCCAGGATCGGCGCAATGCCCTGCTCCCAGCTCGCTACCTGGGTCTTCCGCACCCGCCGCAACTGGTCGAAGCTGAACAGCAGCGCGACGCCCAGCAGCAACGCCCCCAGCGGCGCGCCATCCAGCAGGCTGGTAGCGCCAGGCTGCAGCTTACTGAGGAAGGCCAGGGCCGACCCCAGTTGCAGCAGCAGGGCGAACGCCCGGGCCAGCGGCCGTTGCTGGCGCAGGCCGAGCCAGAAGATTCCCGCCCCTTCCACGGCCCAGGCGGCGCAGGTCCAGCGCGCATCCAGGCCTAGAGGGATCGCCAGGCTGGCGAAGATCACGCCCAAGGCCAGGCAGGTTTCACCCAGCAACAGGGCGCGGCCGCCCATCAGTAGCCGGGCCAGGACCATGTAGGTCAGGCCCAGGGCCAGGGCACTGAAGGAAGCGGCGAACTCCAGGTGCTGGACCAGCGCCAGTTGCAGGCCGAAGCCCACCAGGGGCGGGCCGAAGAGCATGCTGCCGTCGACGTAGTCACCCTTGCGCGCAGACCAGTGCAGCAGCGCCTGGCGGCTGTCATCCGCCGGTGCGTCGGGCATTTCCAGCAGCTTGCGCCGGGTGAACAGCAGGCCGATGGCCAGGTACATGACAAAGAACAGGATCAGGAAGGGCTCGGTGCTCCACAGCAGCTCCGGCGTGTAGGAGCGCAGGCCCCAGGCAAAGCCGATACCGAAGGTGCCGACAAAGCCGATCAGGTTCAGCAGGCGCCAGGCCTTGAACCAGGCAATGGCCAGGATGCCGGCATTGAGCAGGGCGAAGTAACTGAACAGTGCCACATGGCTGCCGGCGCCGGTGGACGTCAGGATCGGTGCGGCAAAGCCGCCCAGGGCTGCAGCGGCCGCCAGACTGAGGGCGTCCTGGGTAATGGCCAGGATCGCCGAAAACACCGTGACCGCCACCAACAGGCCAAGGGCCGCGGAAGGGTCGAGCAACGGATGCAGGCGCATCGCCGCGAACACCGTCAGGTACAGCACCGCGATACCGGTGCCCTGGAGCATCAGGGCGTAGTTGCTGTTGCGCCGCCGCAACCACCAGCCCAGGCCCAGCAGGCCCAGGGAGCAGGCCGCAACCCCGGCGTAGCGCAGCTCCAGCGGCACCACCATGCCTTCGGTGGCGTAGCGCAGAAGGAAAGCCAGGCCAAGGAACAACAGCACCACGCCGACCCGCAGCACAGTGTTGCCGCCAAACAGCCAGTTGCGCGCGCCGCTCAGGGCGCGCTCGATCAGGTTGGGTTCCCGAGGCGCAGCTACGGACTCACGGGCCGGCGCCTGGGGCTGGGGTTGCCACACCGACTCCGGCACCGGCTGGCTGGCCTCCACGGAGGCGGCAGGGCTCGCTGCCGCGGGCAACTCCCAGACCAGCTCGGGGGCAGCCGGCACCGGCTCCACGGGCTGGACTTCCTCAAGAATGAATTCGGGAAGGTCTGCAAGTTCCGGCGCGGCGCTCATGCTGCTGCCTGCCTCGGCCAGCGGGGCGCTGGCCTGGGGTTCTGAGGCGGGCTCGGCAGCGGGGCCGCCGGTGCTTTCCAGCAGGGCAAGGCGCTGGCCCAGGGTAGCGAGGGCCTTCTTTGCCTTCTCCAGCTCACGATGCTGGTCGACAACTTGTCGATGCAAGGCGTCGGAACGAATCGCCAGGCCGATGGCCAAGCCCGAGACCGCGCCAATCAGGGCGTCGCTGAAGGACTCGTCAAGGAGCCAGCCCAGTCCCCCTCCCAGCAGCATGAATATCCATTGCATGTGTCGATATCCCTAAGCAGTCCATTGACGGACGGGTGCAACCGTATGGGTGCCCGCGCCGGTAAACCGGTAAAGGCCCCTCCCCGCTTGGAAGCCGGACACCAGACAAAAGACACCGCCGGGGAGGCAAAACGCTGCCCAGTATATCGGCAAGGCCCAACAAACGCTGGGCCTTGTACACACTTCTAGAATTTTCTCAGGGGCCTCATTCCAGGGCCTTCCAGATCTCCGTAGCGTATTCACGGATGGTCCGGTCCGAAGAGAACCAGCCCATGCGCGCAGTGTTGAGCACCGCCGAACGCCACCATTCCTTGGAGTCGTGCCAGCGCTCCTCGACCCGAGCCTGGGCGTTCCAGTAAGCGTCGAAATCGGCGCAGACCAGGAACCGGTCGTAATCGATCAGCGAATCGATCAGCGCGGTATAGCGCGACGGATCGTCCGGGGAGAACACCCCGCCGCGAATCGCCTGCAGCACATCGTTCAGCCGACGGGAGGCGGCGATGTCCGGCACCGCGCTGAACTCGCCATTGCGTTTGCGCGCCTCCACCTGCTGGGCACTGAGGCCGAAGATGAACATGTGCTCCGCGCCGACCTGCTCGCACATCTCGACGTTGGCGCCGTCCAGGGTGCCGATGGTCAACGCGCCATTGAGGCCGAACTTCATGTTGCTGGTGCCCGAGGCCTCGAACCCGGCGGTGGAGATCTGCTCCGACAGGTCGGCGGCAGGAATGATGCTTTCCGCCAGGCTGACGTTGTAGTTGGGCAAGAACACCACCTTGAGCAAGCCGCGCACCGTGGGGTCATTGTTCACCGTACGGGCGATGTCGTTGGTCAGCTTGATGATCAGCTTGGCCTGGTGATAGCTGGCGGCAGCCTTGCCGGCGAAGATCTTCACCCGGGGCACCCAGTCGGTTTCCGGCTCGGCGCGGATCGCCTGGTACAACGCCACGGTGTGCAACAGGTTGAGCAACTGGCGCTTGTATTCGTGGATGCGCTTGACCTGCACATCGAACATTGCCGCCGGGTTGATCGCGATTCCCAGGCGCTCATGGATGATCGCCGCGAGGGCGCGCTTGCTGTGCAGGCGCTGCTCGGCGAACTGTTTGCGAAAGGCCGGTTTCTCGGCAAAGGGTTCGAGCCCCCTGAGCAGTTCCTCGGGGCTGTCCAGCAGCTCGGGGCCCAGGGCCTCCACCAGCATTTCAGTGAGTTGCGGGTTGGCCTGGTACAGCCAGCGGCGGAAGGTGATGCCGTTGGTCTTGTTGTTGATGCGCTCGGGGTACAGCTTGTGCAGCTCGGAGAACACCGTGCTGCGCATCAGCTGGGTGTGCAGCCCGGACACGCCGTTGACGCTGTGGGAGCCGAGAAACGCCAGGTTGCCCATGCGCACCCGGCGGCCGTTGTCTTCCTCGATCAGCGACACCGCCCGCAGCACGTCGAAATCGTGCAGGCCCTTGGCCCGCAGCGAGTCGATGTGCTGGGCGTTGATCAGGTAGATGATCTGCATGTGCCGCGGCAGCATGCGCTCCATCAGGCCCACCGGCCAGGTTTCCAGGGCCTCGGGCAGCAAGGTGTGGTTGGTGTAGGAGAGGGTTTCCACGGTGATCTGCCACGCCGCGTCCCAGGCGATGCCGTGCAGGTCGACCAGTTGGCGCATCAGCTCGGCCACGGCGATCGACGGGTGGGTGTCATTGAGCTGGATCGCCGCGTGCTCGCCGAGGCTGAGCACCGAGTCGTGCATGTTCTTGTGGCGGCGCAGCAGGTCCTGCAGCGACGCCGAGACGAAGAAATATTCCTGGCGCAGGCGCAGCTCCTGGCCGGCCTCGGTGCTGTCGGCCGGGTACAGCACCCGGGAAATGCTCTCGGCCCGGGCCACTTCGGCTACCGCGCCCAGGTGGTCACCGGCATTGAAGCGCTCCAGGTGCAGGTCTTCCATGGCCCGTGCCCGCCACAGGCGCAAGGTGTTGACGCTGGCCCCGCGCCAGCCCACCACCGGGGTGTCGTAGGCCACCGCGCGCACCGTTTCCGCCGGCCACCAGACCTGCCGGGTGTTGCCCGCCTCGTCGGTCACGGTGTCGACACTGCCGCCAAAGCCGATGGAGTAGATCACCTCGGGGCGCTCGAACTCCCAGGGGTTGCCGAAATCCAGCCAGTGCTCGGTCTGCTCCTGCTGCCAGCCATCGACGATGGCCTGGCGGAACAGCCCGTGTTCGTAGCGGATGCCGTAGCCGTGGCCGGCGATGCCCAGGGTCGACATGCTTTCCATGAAGCACGCCGCCAGGCGCCCCAGGCCACCGTTGCCCAAGGCCGCATCGGGCTCCAGCAGGCGGATGCGCTCCAGGTCCACGCCCAGGTCGGTGAGGGCCTCGCGGGCCACCTCCAGCAGCCCGAGGTTGCTCAGGCTGTCGAACAGCAGGCGGCCGATAAGGAACTCCAGGGACAGGTAGTACACCCGCTTCTGGCCCTTGCGGTAGATCTGCCGCGTGTGATCCATCCAGTGGTCGACCATGTGGTCCCGCGCGGCCAGGGCAATGGCTTCGAACCAGTCGTGGTCGAAGGCGTGATCCGGGTCTTTGCCTACCGCGTAGGTGAGCTTGGTCAAGACGGCTTCGCGAAAAGCGGCCACCTCAGCGTCGCGAACAAGGGGTTCCTGAGTCATCGATACGACCTCTGACGAGATACACAGTGAGCATGGAATTGTCTGAGCCTAGTCGGTCTGACACGAGGCGAAGGCTCTGGTTCGGCGCTATTTCAAATGGCTCGGCTAAACAGGGAGTCTTCTGCGCCAGCGGGAGAAAAGGATGCAGTTGCCGTGCCGCCAGGTATTGTTCGGCGCCACATGAAGAAAAATCCGACCTAAAGTCGTTCAAAAATCCACCAGTCCCGGTATGATCGCGCGCCCTGGAACACCTGCCGGAAATGACCTTGATGAAGTCCAACCTGATCGCCGCCGCGGAAATCGATCGTCTCGATACCTGGGCCAAGTACACCGCCCCCATGTGCGGCTCCTGCATGTCCAGCTGCTGCACACTGCCGGTGGAAGTGAAGATCAAGGACCTGATCCGCATCGGCATCGTCGATGAATTCGAACGCGGCGAGCCGGCGAAGAACATCGCCAAGCGCCTGCAGAAGGAAGGCATCGTCGAGCGCTACAACCAGAAGTCGGAAATCTTCACCCTGCAGCGCATGAGCAACAACGACTGCCTGTATCTGGATCGTAAAAGCCGCCTGTGCACCATTTATGACAAGCGCCCGGACACCTGCCGCAACCATCCGAAGATCGGCCCGCGCCCGGGTTACTGCGCTTACAAGCCCAAGCCCCAGGTGCGCCCGACCAATACCAGCAGCCGGACCCTGGAACGTTTCTGAGCCCCGGCCTGCGCCTGCAACCCCGTTCCCCATGTAACCCTGCCGCCCTGTAGCCGCAGCCGAGCCTTGGCGAGGCTGCGAACGGCTGCAAAGCCGCCGCAGTACAGGCTACTGCAGAGTTTCAGATACACCGCTTTAGGACCGCTACGCGGTCGAGCGCAGCCTCGCAGGCTCGGCAGTGGCGACAGGACCCGAGCTTTTTCACAGATCAAAAAAAACGCCCCCGGCCGCAAGGCCGGGGGCGTTTTCATTCAGCCGGAACTAAAGACTCAGTTCTTGGCTTTCTTGGCAGCGCGAGTACGCTCGCCTTCGTCCAGGATCTTCTTGCGAAGACGGATGGACTTAGGCGTCACTTCGCACAGCTCGTCGTCCTGGATGAATTCCAGAGCCTGTTCCAGGGTGAAACGGACCGGTGGAACCAGGGCGATGGTTTCGTCCTTGCCCGAAGCACGCATGTTGTCGAGCTTCTTGCCTTTGGTTGGGTTCACACCCAGGTCGTTGTCACGGCTGTTCAGACCAACGATCTGACCGTTGTAGATTTCCTGGCCGTGCTCGACGAACAGCTTGCCGCGCGCCTGCAGGGTTTCCAGGGAGTAGGTCAGGGCCTTGCCGGTTTCTACCGATACCAGTACGCCGTTCTGACGGCCGGACATGTGGCCGGACTTCATCGGAGCGTAGCGATCGAAGATCGAGGTCAGGATGCCTGCACCGTTGGTCAGGGTCAGGAACTGGTTACGGAAACCGATCAGACCACGGGCTGGAATGTTGTATTCCAGGCGTACACGGCCCTTGCCATCCGGAACCATGTTGCTCAGGTCGCCCTTACGCAGGCCCATTTCTTCCATGACCTTGCCCTGGGAATCTTCAGGGATGTCGATGGTGACGTTTTCGAACGGTTCCTGCTTCACGCCGTCAACTTCACGGATGATCACTTCAGGACGGCCAACGCCCATTTCGAAACCTTCGCGACGCATGGTTTCGATCAGTACCGACAGGTGCAGCTCACCACGGCCGGAAACCTTGAACTTGTCGGCCGAGTCGCCTTCTTCGACACGCAGAGCAACGTTGTACAGCAGCTCCTTGTCCAGACGCTCCTTGATGTTACGGGAGGTCACGAACTTGCCTTCTTTACCGCAGAATGGCGAGTCGTTGACCTGGAAGGTCATGGAAACGGTTGGCTCGTCGACGGTCAGCGGCTTCATCGCTTCAACAGCGGTCGGGTCGCACAGGGTGTCGGAGATGAACAGCTCGTCGAAACCGCTGATGCAGACGATGTCGCCGGCAGCGGCTTCTTCAACGTCTACGCGGTGCAGACCGTGGTGGCCCATCAGCTTGAGGATACGACCGTTGCGGCGCTTGCCGTCGACGTCGATGGCCACTACCGGGGTGTTGGGCTTGACGCGACCGCGAGCGATACGGCCAACGCCGATCACACCCAGGAAGCTGTTGTAGTCCAGAGCGGAGATCTGCATCTGGAACGGACCGTCACGGTCAACGCTTGGCGCTGGCACGTTGTCGACGATCGACTGGTACAGCGGGGTCATGTCTTCGGCCATTTCGGTGTGGTCCAGACCGGCAATGCCGTTCAGGGCCGAGGCGTAGACGACTTTGAAGTCCAGCTGTTCTTCGGTGGCACCGAGGTTGTCGAACAGGTCGAAGATCTGGTCCAGAACCCAGTCAGGACGCGCGCCCGGACGGTCAACCTTGTTGATCACGACGATCGGACGCAGGCCGGCTTCGAAAGCCTTCTTGGTCACGAAACGGGTTTGCGGCATAGGGCCGTCTTGAGCGTCGACCAGCAGCAGCACGGAGTCGACCATGGACATTACGCGCTCAACTTCGCCGCCGAAGTCGGCGTGGCCCGGGGTGTCCACGATGTTGATGTGGTAGCCGTTCCAGTTGATGGCGGTGTTTTTCGCCAGGATGGTAATGCCGCGCTCTTTTTCCTGGTCGTTGGAGTCCATCACGCGCTCGTCGTTGAGCTCGTTGCGCTCCAGGGTGCCGGATTGACGCAGGAGTTTGTCTACCAGGGTGGTCTTACCATGGTCAACGTGGGCAATGATGGCGATGTTGCGTAGATTTTCGATCACTTGTGTATCTCGATCAGAGGATTCGGTGTGCTGACAAATGCTGGCAGCGATTAACAATAGATTCAGGCCTGGCCGTTACAGCTGGACGGCGGCGTCGGGGGCCGGTGACGCAAGCCACAGGCGAACATCCCCGGGCACTTAGCTCGGTCTATAAACGCGCACATTGGCATGTCCCTCACTGAGCAGATGGTGAGCATGCAGGCGACTCATGACGCCTTTGTCGCAATACAGCAGGTACTGGCGCGTAGGGTCCAGTTCCTTGAAGCGGGCGTTCAATGCATAGAACGGCAGCGCTTTTACTTCGATGCCTGCGAGCTCCAGCGGCTGGTCTTCCTCGGCATCCGGATGACGGATGTCGATGACGATCTGACCGGCCAGCGCCTCACTGACTTCTTCAATCTGTACATCCTGGCCCAACTCGTCGATCACCCGATCGATCGGCACCAGTTTGGCCCGCTCGATCGCACGCTCGAGCACCGCCATATCGAATTCTTTCTCTTCATGCTCGACGCGATGGCGCTTGGCATGGGTCTTGGGGTTCACCGAGATGACCCCGCAGTACTCCGGCATGTGCTTGGCGAAGTCGGCGGTGCCGATCTCCACGGCCAGGTCGATGATGTCCTGCTTGTGGCTGGCGATCAGGGGGCGCAGTACCAGTTTCTCGGTCACGCAGTCGATCACCGACAGGTTCGGCAGGGTCTGGCTGGACACCTGGGAAATCGCCTCGCCGGTCACCAGCGCATCGATGTGCAGGCGGTCGGCGATGCTCGACGCGGCACGCAACATCATACGCTTCAAAATGACGCCCATATGACTGTTGTCGACTTTGCCGAGGATTTCCCCGAGCACTTCCTCGAACGGCACGCTGACGAACAGCACGCGCTGGGAGCTGCCGTACTTCTTCCATATATAGTGCGCGACTTCCATCACGCCCAGTTCATGGGCACGCCCGCCCAGGTTGAAGAAGCAGAAATGCCCCATCAGGCCGCGGCGCATGATCTGGTAGGCCGCCACCGTGGAATCGAAACCGCCGGACATCAGGACCAGGGTCTGTTCCAGGGCGCCCAGCGGGTAGCCGCCGATGCCGTTGTGCTGGCTGTGGATCACGAACAACCGTTGGTCGCGAATTTCCATCCGCACTTCGATTTCAGGCTCTTTCAGGGAAATTCCGGCGGCGCCGCACTGCCGACGCAGTTGGCTGCCGACGTATTTTTCCACGTCCATGGAGCTGAATTCATGCTTGCCGGCACGCTTGCAGCGCACGGCAAAAACCTTCCCCGGGAGGGCTTCGCCAAAGTGCTGCTTGCACTTGGCGACGATGTCGTCGAAGTCGCCCAGAGGGTACTCGTCGACCTGCAGGAAATGCGCGATGCCGGGCATGCAGCTCAGGCGCTCGGTCATGTCCTTCAGGGCCTTGGGCTCGCTGACGGCGGTTTCCAGCTCGAGGTTGTCCCACACACCATTGACCACCACGGCCGGGTCTAGGTCGCGGAGCACGGCACGGATGTTCTTCGCCAACTGACGGATGAAACGCGTCCGAACCGGGCGGCTCTTGATGGTGATTTCCGGGAAAACTTTAACGATTAGTTTCATGAAAACAGCGCGCGCTGGGCCAGCCGAAAAAGGGGGGCGCGGATTATAGCGGAAATTGCTCAAGGTTTAACCAGTTTATGTGCAGAAGGTTTTCGATGCACCAAAACGGGTCATTTATTGGTAAAGACGCTACATTGCAGTGCGCCGAATGCCGGCATTCAACCCAATACGTCGCAGAAAGCGTGATTTTGGGGCAGAAAACCCATCTCGGGGCACTGGCATGCAATTTGCTCCCTTGTGAGGCAGGTTGCCATGGCAGAGTATTCGCGCCGGCATCACCCACATTCTAAGGGCACTCCAACACCAAGCCCGAAGCCACCCGGAGGACACTATGTCGAAGTCGGTTCAACTCATCAAAGATCATGACGTCAAATGGATTGATCTGCGCTTCACTGACACCAAGGGCACTCAACATCACGTGACCATGCCGGCTCGTGATGCGCTGGATGAAGACTTCTTCGAAGCTGGCAAGATGTTCGACGGCTCCTCCATCGCTGGCTGGAAAGGCATCGAAGCCTCCGACATGATCCTGATGCCGGACGACGAAACCGCCGTACTGGACCCGTTCACCGAAGAACCGACCCTGATCCTGGTGTGCGACATCATCGAGCCTTCGAGCATGCAGGGTTACGATCGTGACCCACGTGCCATCGCCAAGCGCGCCGAAGAGCACCTGAAAGCCACTGGTATCGGCGACACCGTATTCGCCGGCCCAGAGCCAGAGTTCTTCATCTTCGACCAGGTGAAATTCAAGTCCGACATCTCCGGCTCCATGTTCAAGATCTACTCCGAACAAGGTTCGTGGATGTCCGACCAGGACATCGAAGGCGGTAACAAGGGCCACCGTCCAGGCGTCAAGGGCGGCTACTTCCCGGTTCCACCGTTCGACCACGACCACGAAATCCGTACCTCCATGTGCAACGCACTGGAAGAAATGGGCCTGACCGTCGAAGTTCACCACCACGAAGTGGCGACTGCCGGCCAGAACGAAATCGGCGTCAAGTTCAACACCCTGGTGAAGAAGGCCGACGAAACCCAGACCCTGAAGTACGTGGTGCACAACGTGGCTGACGCCTACGGCCGCACTGCCACCTTCATGCCCAAGCCTCTGTACGGCGACAACGGCTCGGGCATGCACGTCCACATGTCGATCTGGAAAGACGGCAAGAACACCTTCGCAGGTGAAGGCTATGCCGGCCTGTCCGATACCGCCCTGTACTTCATCGGCGGCATCATCAAGCACGGTAAGGCCCTGAACGGCTTCACCAACCCGGCGACCAACTCCTACAAGCGTCTGGTGCCAGGCTTCGAAGCCCCGGTCATGCTGGCCTACTCGGCGCGCAACCGCTCCGCTTCGATCCGTATTCCTTACGTGTCGAGCCCTAAGGCCCGCCGTATCGAAGCCCGTTTCCCGGACCCGGCTGCCAACCCGTACCTGGCCTTCGCTGCCCTGCTGATGGCCGGCCTGGACGGCATCCAGAACAAGATCCACCCTGGCGACGCTGCTGACAAAAACCTGTACGACCTGCCGCCTGAAGAGGCCAAAGAGATCCCACAAGTTTGCGGCAGCCTGAAGGAAGCCCTGGAAGAGCTGGACAAAGGTCGTGCGTTCCTGACCAAAGGCGGCGTTTTCAGCGACGACTTCATCGACGCCTACATCGCCCTGAAAAGCGAAGAAGAAATCAAGGTACGTACCTTCGTACACCCACTGGAATACGAGCTGTACTACAGCTGCTGATCCGGTAACGCCGGCGCAAGCCGCGTGATCAAGGGGCCTCCTTCGGGAGGCCTTTTTTATGCCCGCGCATTTGCCCTGCCCGGGGTGGTTGCGTGCATCATGGGCGCCGTCTCCCCCTCAGCAGCCGAGCCCGCCCATGACTTCGCGCCTCAACCTGTGCCTCGCCCTGACTTGCAGCCTGTTCGCCACCGCCGCCTGCGCCAGTGACGCCCCGCCCGCCCTCGCCCCGCTGCTGCAGAGCATCGGCGAACGCCTGGCGATTGCCGATCAGGTGGCCCTGAGCAAATGGGACAGCCACAAGGCCGTGGAAGACCGCCCGCGGGAACAACAGGTGATCGCCGGGGCAACCGCCCAGGCCGCAACCTATCACTTGAGCGAAGAAACGGTTGGGCAGTTCTTCGCCGCCCAGATCGAAGCCAACAAGCTGGTGCAATACGCCCGACTCTCGACCTGGCACTTGCAAGGCCGGGCACCGGACACTCCGCGCCAGGACCTGGCCGGGCAGATCCGCCCCCAACTTGATCAGTTACAAAAACGCCTGCTGCAGCAACTGGCCGACTTCAGCCCGCAGCGCACCGACCGCCAATGCCCGCAATGGCTGGCCCGGGCCAATCAGGCCAGCAGCAGCGACCCACTGCGACGACTGGCGATGGTTCGTGCCACGGCAGAGTTATGTGTGTTCAAAGGTTAACCACGCCTGTGCCACGCGCAGCAGCACCCTATGCTGGAGCCTTTCAGGCACCCGCCAGGATCAGCGAGATGCACCTCGTCATTGCTTGCCTGCTGTGGATCAGCGCATTGCCAGCCGGCGCGCAGATCTACCAGTACACCGACTCGGCCGGTAATCGCGCCTATAGCGACCAGCCGCCGGGAACCTCGTACCGGCAGATTGAAACGCCCGCGCCGAATCGCCTCCCCAGCCCGGCCACCCCGGCGCCACATACGCCGGCAGCACAACCTGCCAGCACCCTTCTGGCCTACGAACGGCTGCAACTGAGCGGCGTACCGGAGCACGGTGCCTTGCGCGCCAACAACGGCAGTTTCAGCGTGCAGGTGGAGTTGCAGCCCAGCCTGCGGCCCGGCCACCGTCTGCGCCTGCTGCTGGATGGCCAGCCCTATGGCCAGGCCGGCCAGGGGCCCGAGCTGCAACTGGTGAATATCGACCGTGGCCAGCACCGGTTGGCGGTGCAGGTGCTGGCTGGCGACAAGGTCCTGCAACAGAGCCCGGCCATCAGCTTCACTCTGCTGCGGGCCCGCCGCCCCTGAGCCTCAACCGTGCACCACGCCGCTGGCCAGCAGTGCGGCGATGGTCGATTCATCCAGGCCCAGCCCCTGCAATACCGCCCGGGTGTCCTGCCCCAGGCTCGGCGGCGCCGTACGGTAGCTGGCCGGCGTGCGCGACAACTTCACCGGCGAACCTATGCCCCGGTAGCCATCGAGTTCCACCAGCAGCCCGCGATGCCGGGTGTGGGGATGAGCCACCACCTGGTCGACGGTGGCGATCGAACCACAAGGCACCCCCAGGCCGATCAGCCGCGGGGCCAGCAACGCGCCGTCGTGTGCCGACAGGTAATGCTCCAGTTGCTGCTTCAAGGCCTCGCGATTGACCGAGCGCTGGCCGTTGTCGGTAAAGCGCGGGTCCTCCAGCAACGCGCCGGCCCCCAGTTCCTGGCACAGCCGGGCGAACTGGCGGTCGTTGCCCACCGCCAGGAAAATCGGCTCGCCAGCGGTGCGGTAGCTGTCGTAGGGAGCAATGTTGGGATGGGCGTTGCCCGTGCGTTTGGGCGTCTGGCCGGCGGCGAAGTAGTTCGGCAGGTGCGGGTGCAGCAGGGACACGCCGCAGTCGTACAGGGAGATGTCCAGTGACTGCCCGAGGCCGCTGCGCTGGCGCTCGTTGAGGGCCAGGAGAATCCCCGCCAGGGCATTCAGGCCGGTGACCATATCGACAATCGGCAGGCCGATGCGCAACGGCCCGCCGTCGCCTTCGCCGTTGACGCTCATCAGCCCGGCCATGGCCTGGATCACCGCGTCGTAACCCGGTAGCCCGCCCAGCGGGCCATCGGCGCCAAAGCCGGAAATCCCGCAGTGGATCAACGCCGGAAAACGCTGGCTCAGCACCTCCTGGTAACCGATGCCCCAACGCTGCAGGGTGCCCGGCTTGAAGTTCTCGATCAGCACGTCGGCGCCTTCCAGCAACTGCATCAGCAGTTCCAAGCCTTCGGGGCGCGACAGGTCGACGGCGATCCCCTGCTTGTTACGGTTGATGCCGCGAAAATACGCCGCGTCATCACCTTCGAAAGGCGGCCCCCAGCCCCGGGTCTCATCACCGCTCAAAGGTTCCAGCTTGATCACGTCGGCGCCGTGGTCGGCCAGGGCCTGGGAGCAGTAGGGGCCGCCCAGCACACGGCTGAGATCGATGATTTTCACGCCCGCCAGGGCGCCTTGGGCAAACGTCATGGATGTACTCCGGCAGATCGGACAAGGACGGCCATTCAGGCCGGCAGCAATTGCATGGCCTGGGCCTGGGACAGCGGGCTTTCATTGGCCAGGCGCACCAGCAGCTCGGCATCGATCACCGGCTCAAGGCCCAACGGATCGCGCGGCAACACCTTGTGCACCAGCACCAGGTGAGCCAGGGCCAGGCGCCGATGGTCCGCACCCTGGCGCGCGGCCTCCCAGGCCATGAAGATGGCGCTGGCCAGGTGATAGAGAACGCTGCCCACCTGCCGCACCTGCTCGTCCCGGCGCTGCTGCGCCACGGCATGGAAGCCGGTCACGGTGCGCAACAGGGCCGAATCGAACAGCCGGCGGCTCGCCGGTGGCAAATCGGCCTCGGCCAGCAGCCCGGCCAGATAGCCCTGCAACGGCTCCAGCGCCTGCTCCCGAGTCACCGCCCGGGCAATGTCCAGGGCGACGATGTTGCTGGTGCCCTCCCAGATCGACCCCAGGTGCGCATCGCGCACCAGCCGGGCATCGCTCCACTCCTCGATATAGCCAACCCCGCCGCGCACTTCCATGGCATCGCCGGTCACCCGGCGGGCATCACGGCAGGCGCGGAACTTGATCAGCGGCGTAAGGATCCGCACGCACTTGCGCGCCGTCTCATCGCCGCCATCGGCCCGGGGCAGCAAGCTGGCGATCTGCATGAACATCGAGCGCGCCTGTTCGGCGGGCAGCATCATCTTCAGCAACTGGCGCTGCATCAGCGGCATTTCGATCAGGTGCTTGCCGAAGGCCCGGCGCTGGCGGGCGATGTACAACGCCTCGCTCAGCCCCCGGCGCATCAGCCCCGCCGCGCGCACGCCATTGGACAGGCGCGACATGTTGATCATGTCGGCCATCTGCTGAAAACCGCGGCCGACCTCACCGATCAGGTAGGCCGTGGCGCCTTCCAGGGTGATCTCGCCACTGGCCATCGAGCGGCTGCCCAGCTTGTCCTTCAGGCGCTGGATCCGATAGTGGTTGCGCGAGCCGTCGGGCAGCACCTTGGGCAACAGGAACAGGGTCACCCCGGCCATGCCCGGTGGTGCGTCTTCCGGGCGCGCCAGGACCATGGCCAGGTCGGCATCCGGGTTGGAGCAGAACCACTTCTCACCGAACAGGCGCCATTGGCCATCTTCCAGCCGGGCCCGAGTTTCGGTGCGTGAAACGTCGGAACCGGCGGCCTGTTCGGTCATGAACATCGCCCCCTGGAACAGCGTCTCGAAATCCTGGGACTGCAACTGCGGCAGGTAGCGCGCCACCAGTTCCGGCGTACCGAACTTGCACAGGGTGCGGGTCAGGGAGTCGGTCATGCTCACCGGGCAGCACAGGCCGAACTCGGCCTGGACGAACAGGTAGGTCAGGGCGTACTTGATCAGCGGCGGCGGGCCTCCGGGCTGGTGGCTCATGGCAGCCAGCCCCAGTTCGGCAAAGGCCACCCGTTCCAGGGTGACGTAGTCCGGATGCTTGGCAATGCTTTGCAGGTTCTCGCCGCGGCGGGTACGCGGTTGCAGCACCGGGGGATTCTTGTCGGCGCTCAGGGCCAGCACATCCAGCTCGCCACCGGCCCGGGCGCCCATGTGCTGCAAGGTGGGCAACCACTGCTGGTAGACCGCCGAGGGCAGGTAGACCTGGAGCAGCGCGGCCAGGCCGGCGTCGCACTCGAACAGGTTGATGCCGCGGCTGTCGGGGATGTTGAGGCTGTCTTCAATGGGGCGGGGCTCGGCGGTCATGGCGCGTCTCCTGTTTTTTGTAGGCCGAGACTAGAGCCGCCATCGATAAGTATCTAATACAAAATCAATCAACTACGATAAGAAATCCATATCGTAGAACCGGAGTCGCCATGGACCTCAAACAGTTGCGCTACTTCGTCGCGGTAGCCGAAGAACTGCATTTCGGGCGGGCCGCGAACCGTCTGTGCATTTCCCAGCCGGCCCTGAGTTTCGACATCAAGAAGCTTGAGGGGCAACTGGAAGTCCAACTGCTCAATCGCAACAACAAGTCGGTGAGCCTGACCAACGCCGGACAGGTTCTGCTGGACGAGGCCCGCTACCTGCTGCTGCGTGCCGACCAGGCGCGGCACCTGACCCAGCGCTCGGCAGAAGGCTTTGCCGGGCGCCTGAGCCTGGGTTTCGTCAACTCGATCCTGCACCGCGGGCTGCCCGAGGCGGTCAAGGCCTTCGAACAGCAATACCCGGAAACCGAAGTGGTGCTGATGGAAATGAACAGTGCCGACCAGACCCAGGCCCTGCAACGCGGCCAGATCGACATCGGTTTCGTCCATGGCAGCACCTTCGCCGCCGGCATCCACAGCGAACCGCTGCTGGCCGAGCCGTTCCTCTGCTGCCTGCCCCAGAGCCACTCGCTGGCCACCCAGGCGCGGATCGACCTGGCGCAACTGGCCAATGACGATTTCATCCTGTTTCCGCGGGCGGTCTCGCCGCACTACCACGACCTGATCATTTCCCGCTGCGTGGCGGCCGGGTTCAGCCCGCGCATTCGCCACGAGACGCGGCTATGGCAAACGGTGGTGGCAATGGTGGCCCACGAGATGGGCGTGGCGCTGGTGCCCCAGACCCTGGCCATGCTCGGCCAGCCGGGCGTGCATTACGGCGAGCTCGAAGGCTCCGGCGCGCCTTCGCAGATCCAGGCGATCCGCCTGGAGGACAAGCCTTCGGCGGCGGCCGAAAGCTTTCTCGGGCTGCTCAAGTCCCTGATCAAACCGGCCGCCGGAGGGCGCTGAGCGTTGGGGCGCGATACGCAATCACGTATCAAACCATAAGATTTAATCATTATATTTTTCGATTCCTGCCTGTATAGGCTCCCAGCGGTCGGACCTTGCCAGAGGTCCATGCGCCCGATCAGGGGCGCATATAACAATAAAAACGCAGGAATTGAACATGAACGCTGCCCAGGATGCCGCTGCCCACAAGAAAGCCCGCAAGGCGGGTATCGCCTCATTCATCGGCACCACCATCGAGTGGTATGACTTCTACGCCTACGGCATCGCCGCCGCCCTGGTGTTCGGCAAGGTGTTCTTTCCCGCCGACCTGCCCCCCGGCACGGCCACCCTGCTGTCCTTCCTGACCCTGTGGGCCGGGTTCATCGCCCGCCCCGTCGGCGGCATCATCTTCGGCCACATGGGCGACAAGATCGGTCGCAAGACCACCCTGGTGATCACCCTGATCATGATGGGCCTAGCCACCACCTGCATCGGCCTGCTGCCCAGCTACCTGCAGATCGGCGTCTGGGCCCCCATCGCCCTGGTGACCCTGCGCATCATCCAGGGCATCGCGGTGGGCGGCGAATGGGGCGGGGCGATCCTCATCGCCAGCGAAAGCGCGCCCAAGGGCAAGGGCATTCTCTATGCCGCCTTCGCCCAGCAGGGTTCGCCGGCCGGCAACCTGCTGGCAACCCTGGTGTTCTTCGGCCTCAGCGCCCTGCCGACTCCGGACTTTCTGCTCTGGGGCTGGCGCATTCCGTTCCTGCTGTCGGCGGTGCTGGTGATCATCGGCATGGTCATCCGCCTCAAGCTGGAAGAATCCGATGACATAAAGCGCCTGATGGAGCAGAAAAAGACCGTCAAGCTGCCGATTCTCGAAGTCCTGCGCGACCACTGGCGCCTGGTACTGCTGGGGGCCGGGGTGCTGCCGATCATCCACGTCACCTATTTCAAGAGCACCTTCGCCCTGTCCTGGGCCACCAAGGAGCTGGGCTACAGCCAGGGCAGCTTCCTCAGCGTGATCGTCATCGCCCTGGTGGTGCAGTTCATCACCCAGCCCCTGGGTGCGGTGCTGGTTTCACGCATGGACATGCGCAAGGCCATGGTGCTGATGGTGGTGCCCGAGCTGCTGCTGATGCCGGCGATGTTCTTCGCCGTGGAGACCGGTCACTACTGGATCGCGGTGCTGGGCATGTGCCTGGCCACGGTGCCGCACTCGATGTTCTATGGCGCGGTGGGCGGCATCCTGGCGCGGGCGTTTCCGACCCGGGTGCGCTACAGCGGGCTGTCGATCTCCTATCAGCTGTGTTCACTGCTGGTGGGCGGCGCCACGCCGGTGCTGGCCCAGAGCATCCTCAATGGCACCGGCAGCATCATCGGCGTGGCCATCGCCTCGGCCTGCTACGCCCTGGTCTCGCTGGCATGCATGCTGGCCCTGCTCAAGCGCATCGGCCATAACGCCGCCGAGCTGTCCACGGCAGAACAGGCGGATGCCGACGAATTGGCGCGCCAGACTGGCGCCCAGCCACCTGTGGATAAGGTTTCCCGGCTCGACCCGGTGCCCGGCAGCGAGCTACAGCCCGCTCGCTGATGCACCCTGCAAGTGGTGCAGGCGCCGCTCATGCTCCAGCAACCAGCGCTTGCGCCACAGACCACCGCCATAGCCGGTCAGGGAGCCATCGGCGCCAATCACCCGGTGGCAGGCAATGACAATGGAAATCTGGTTGGCGGCATTGGCCCGGGCCACCGCGCGCACCGCTGAGGGCGAGCCAACCTGCCGCGCCACCTCGGCGTAGCTGCAGGTGGTACCCAGGGGAATGGCCCGCAGCGCCTGCCAGACGGTACGGGTAAAGGGCGAGGCGCTCATCGCCAGCGGTGTGGCGAAGTGCACCGCCTCGCCGGCGAAGTAACGCTGCAGTTCGGCCTCGATCTGGTCGATGGGGGCAAAACGCCCGAAACCTATGCTCGAACCGCTGCTCTTCTGCAGGTTCTGCAACTCATTGGCCAGTGCCGGGCGGTCGAAGAATTCCAGCAGATGCAGGACCTGGGCGTCGGCCACCGCCAGCATCACGCCGATCGGGGTCTGCAACCAATCGACCTTGAGCAGTTCCCGCCCCCGCAGGTTGGACGGCGGCTGGCCCGCCAGGCGGCTGAAGGCGTGGCGAAAGCCGCTGTCGGAGTCGAAGCCGGCGCTGATCTGCGCCTCGATTACCGGCTCTCCCGAGGCCAGTTGCTGCATGCCCTGGCCCATGCGACGCAGGCGCGCCATTTCCAGGAAGGTGACGCCGAAATAGCGCTTGAACGCACGGCGCACGGTGGATGGGTCCAGCCCCTGGGCGACCAGGTCGTCCTCGTACCAACGGCGTTCCGGGTCGCGGCCCAACTGCTCGAGCAAGGTCTGCACCCAGGGCTCCTGGACCCCGGCCCGCTCCAGCGGACGACAGCGCAGGCAGGCGCGGAACCCTGCTTCGACACAACCCTTGATGGAGCCGAAGAACACCGTGTTCTCGCGCTTGGGCTTGCGTGCAGCGCAGGTCAGGCGGCAGAACACGCCGGTGCTCTTCACCCCGACAAAGGCAAAGCCTTCATAGGCCGGGTCCCGTGCCAGCAGCGCCTGGTACAGGGTGTCGTCATCGGGAAGCTGGAACAGCAGAGGGGCATTTTCCATGGCCGCATCCTAAACCTTGAAGCATCGGGTTCGAGCACTCTAAACCCGCCCTTTGCCCCGCGCCGCTGAAAAACGGGCGTTGATTCTTCTATCAAGGCACGCCCATCGAGCGCCGTTCAGATTCATGCACTATATTGGTGCAATGCCTTGCACTCAGGTGCCAATACCAGCCCATTTTGGTTCGAAAATACCCGCCACAGCTGGCAAAACGCCATAGAACCAGGCTTCAAACGCCTGTTTCAGGGCATGCGCGCTTCTTTTCGGAGCCTTGGTTTGGTTTTTGCATTTTCTCCACCACAGCGCCTTAGCCGCGCGCGCACTTCGGGACCGGCCCCGGATTGTCTTGCTTCAAAAGAGGTCACCATCTACCCATGACCATCAGCGACCCACTGCACCGCCTGCTTCTGGACAACCTGACCACCGCCACCATCCTGCTCAATGCCGACCTGCGCCTTGAGTACATGAACCCGGCGGCGGAAATGCTCCTGGCCATCAGCGGCCAGCGCAGCCATGGGCAATTCATCAGCGAGCTGTTCACCGAATCCGCCGAGGCCCTGAGCTCCCTGCGCCAGGCGGTGGAGCAGGCGCACCCCTTCACCAAGCGCGAAGCCATGCTCACCGCACTGACCGGCCAGACCCTGACCGTCGACTACGCGGTGACGCCGATCCTCAGCAACGGCGACACCTTGCTGCTGCTGGAAGTCCACCCCCGGGACCGGCTGCTGCGGATCACCAAGGAAGAGGCCCAGTTGTCCAAGCAGGAAACCAGCAAGATGCTGGTGCGCGGCCTGGCCCATGAAATCAAGAACCCCTTGGGGGGCATTCGCGGCGCGGCACAGTTGCTGGCCCGGGAGCTGCCCGAGGAAAGCCTCAAGGACTACACCAACGTCATCATCGAAGAAGCCGACCGCCTGCGGAACCTGGTGGACCGCATGCTCGGCTCGAACAAGCTGCCATCCCTGGCCCTGACCAACATCCATGAAGTGCTGGAGCGGGTCAGCAGCCTGGTGGAAGCCGAAAGCCAGGGCTGTATCACCCTGGTGCGCGATTACGACCCGAGCATTCCCGACGTGCTGATCGACCGCGAACAGATGATCCAGGCGGTGCTCAACATCGTGCGCAACGCCATGCAGGCCATCAGCAGCCAGAATGAAATGCGCCTGGGGCGCATCACCCTGCGCAGCCGCACCATGCGCCAGTTCACCATCGGCCACGTGCGCCATCGCCTGGTGAGCAAGATCGAGATCATCGACAACGGCCCGGGCATCCCCGCGGAACTGCAGGACACCCTCTTCTTCCCCATGGTCAGCGGCCGCCCGGACGGTACCGGGCTGGGCCTGGCCATCACCCAGAACATCATCAGCCAGCACCAGGGTCTGATCGAATGTGACAGCCATCCCGGCCACACCACGTTCTCGATCTTTCTGCCACTGGAACAAGGAGCCCCATCGACATGAGCCGTAGTGAAACCGTGTGGATCGTCGATGACGACCGTTCTATCCGTTGGGTCCTGGAAAAAGCCTTGCAGCAGGAAGGGATGACCACCCAGAGCTTCGACAGCGCCGACGGGGTGATGAGCCGCCTGGCCCGCCAGGCCCCGGACGTGATCATTTCCGACATTCGCATGCCCGGCGCCAGTGGCCTGGACCTGCTGGCACGGATTCGCGAGCAGCACCCGCGCCTGCCAGTGATCATCATGACCGCGCATTCGGACCTGGATAGCGCTGTCGCCTCCTACCAGGGCGGTGCCTTCGAATACCTGCCCAAGCCGTTCGATGTCGATGAAGCGGTGTCGCTGGTCAAGCGCGCCAATCAGCACGCCCAGGAACAGCAAGGCCTGGAAGTGGCCCCGACCCTGGCTCGCACCCCGGAGATCATCGGCGAAGCGCCGGCGATGCAGGAGGTGTTCCGCGCCATCGGGCGCCTGAGCCACTCCAACATCACAGTGCTGATCAACGGCGAGTCCGGCACCGGCAAGGAGCTGGTAGCCCATGCCCTGCATCGCCACAGCCCGCGGGCGGCTTCGCCGTTCATCGCCCTGAACATGGCGGCGATCCCCAAGGACCTGATGGAATCCGAGCTGTTCGGCCATGAAAAGGGCGCGTTCACCGGCGCGGCCAACCTGCGGCGCGGGCGCTTCGAGCAGGCCGACGGCGGCACTCTGTTCCTCGACGAGATCGGCGACATGCCAGCCGACACCCAGACCCGCCTGCTGCGGGTCCTGGCCGATGGCGAGTTCTATCGGGTCGGTGGCCATACCCCGGTCAAGGTCGATGTACGCATCATCGCCGCGACCCACCAGAACCTGGAAACCCTGGTGCACGCCGGCAAGTTCCGTGAGGACCTGTTCCACCGCCTCAACGTGATCCGCATCCATATCCCGCGCCTGTCGGACCGTCGCGAAGACATCCCGACCCTGGCCAGGCATTTCCTCAGCCGCGCCGCCCAGGAGCTGGCGGTGGAACCCAAGTTGCTGAAAAACGAAACCGAGGAATACCTGAAGAACCTGCCGTGGCCGGGCAACGTGCGCCAGCTGGAGAACACCTGCCGCTGGATCACGGTCATGGCCTCGGGTCGCGAGGTGCATATCAGCGACCTGCCACCGGAGTTGCTGAGCCTGCCCCAGGATTCGGCGCCGGTCACCAACTGGGAACAGGCCCTGCGCCAATGGGCCGACCAGGCCCTGGCCCGCGGGCAATCGAACCTGCTGGACAGCGCGGTACCGAGTTTCGAGCGGATCATGATCGAGACCGCCCTCAAGCACACCGCCGGCCGCCGCCGCGATGCCGCGGTCCTGTTGGGCTGGGGGCGCAATACCCTGACCCGCAAGATCAAGGAGCTGGGGATGAAGGTCGACGGTGGCGACGAGGATGAAGGCGAGGAAGGCTGAAGCCCCGGCCGCGGCATGTAGGAGCTGGCTTGCCAGCGAAGAGGCCCTTGAACCTTGCAGTGCGCCCACAGGCGCTTTCGCCGGCAAGCCGGCTCCTACGATGAGGATGTGCGTGCACCAGGATGGGGTGCATGCACTGCCCGAAGGCGCGCTGCAGTGCCATCCAGCCCGGGTACAACCCGGGCCTCAGCTCTGAAAAGCCCTCCGTCGAAAACGCAAAAGCCCCGGATTACGGGGCTTTCGGCTTTTTATCCCAGCAATCAACGCCTCTGCAGCCAAAACTGGCACGCCACCTGCAATAACCCAGTCACTACCCAGTTTCGGGGACCTTGGTACAGGCAGGCCGGGGATTCCCCTCTTTAACACCAGGCTCGGCACGCACATCGCGACGGCCAATGGTTTCGGGAACCCCAGTACAGGCAGGCTGGGACTTCCCTCTTTAACACCAGGCCCACCCCGCTCACAGCGACGGGCCAGGCTTTCGGGAACCCCGGTACAGGCAGGCCGGGACTTCCCTCTTTAATACCCGGCCCATCCCGCGCATCGCGACGGGCCACGCTTTTGGGGACCCTGGTACAGGCAGGCCGGGAATCCCCTTCTTTACACCGGGACTCATCGCCCTCGTGGCGCTCAGCCCCTCCCGCTTTTGGGGCCTTGGTACAGGCAGGCCGGGGTTTCCCTCTTTTATTCCTCCAGCAGGTGGATCGCCAGGCGCCAGCGCCCCTCCACCTCGCTCCCGTCCCACTGGCCCCGCAGCGGCCGCGCGGCCACCAGGTTCAGCAGCAGACCCTGGTCCGCCCGGCGCACCCGCCAGTTCACATTGCGCTGATTGACCTGCAACTGGCCCTTCTGTGCCTGCCCCTGGGCATCGAACAGCAGCGCCACGGTGCCATCGATGTGTTCCCCATGGAGCTTGGGCTCATGGTTGAACCACAGCACCAGCCCATCGGGCGCCACCTCGACCTGCTGCAACGCCACCGGATCAGGCTGGGTCAGGCGGCCGATCATCAGCCCTACCATCACCCCGACAATCGCCAGGGAGCCGAACACCCGCAGCATTAGCTTCGGTCGCGAGTACGCTTCAGGCGTAGAATGCAGCCTGTCTTTCTCTTCGGAGCCGTGCATGTTTCACGTCATCCTCTTTCAACCAGAAATTCCGCCGAATACCGGCAACGTTATCAGGCTGTGCGCCAACAGCGGCTGCCACCTGCATTTGATCGAGCCGCTGGGTTTCGAAATGGACGACAAGCGCCTGCGCCGCGCCGGCCTCGACTATCACGAATACGCCACCCTGCAACGCCATGCCGACCTTGCCAGTTGCCTGGAAAGCCTCGGCCACCCGCGCCTGTTCGCCTTCACCACCAAGGGCTCGCGCCCCTTCCATGACGCCAGCTTCCAGGAGGGCGACGCCTTCCTGTTCGGCCCCGAGAGCCGGGGCCTGCCGGCGGACGTGCTGGACGCCCTGCCCGGCGAACAGCGCCTGCGCCTGCCCATGCGCGAAGGCTGCCGCAGCCTGAACCTGTCCAACACCGTGGCCGTTGCGGTCTATGAAGGCTGGAGACAGTTGGGGTTCAAGTAGGGCCGGGGGTTCGCGGGCAAGCCCGCTCCTACAGGTTTTGCCCGAGCATGAAAAAAGCGCCGTTACAGGCGCTTTTTTCGTACCGCAACCAGCACTTACTGAACGGTGTTTTCGCCAGCGGACTGCAGGCGTTGCAGCTCTTGGGCGTACAGCGCATCGAAGTTCACCGGGGCCAGCATCAGCGCCGGGAACGAACCGCGGGTCACCAGGCTGTCCAGCGCTTCACGAGCGTAAGGGAACAGGATGTTCGGGCAGAAAGCACCCAGGGTGTGGCTCATGGAAGCCTCATCCAGGTTCTTGATCAGGAAGATACCGGCCTGCTGGACTTCAGCGATGAAGGCCACTTCGTCGCCGTTCTTCACGGTCACGGACAGGGTCAGCACCACTTCGTGGAAGTCGGCTTCCAACGCTGTCTGGCGGGTATTGAGGTCCAGGCCGACGCTAGGTTCCCACTGCTGACGGAAGATCGCCGGGCTTTTCGGCGCTTCGAAGGACAGGTCACGCACGTAGATACGCTGCAGGGAGAATTGCGGTGCGCTTTCGTCGTCGGCAACGGTGTTCTGTTGGTCAGTCATCTCATGATCCTTCTTGATCTTGGGTCTATAGGGTTAGGTTCTGTACGCAAACTGCCTGCGCTTCGACCATGCTGCGTTAAAAACAGGCTCGGAATGCTCATGTAGGCCCCTACACTCCGCTTCCTCGCCTGTTTTTGCCTTGCCTGATCTTCGCTCGGCGAGTTTCCATACGAACCTAGGAATTTCAGGCCGCTAGCAGCGCGTCGAGCTTGCCGGCACGCTCCAGGGCGAACAAATCATCACAGCCACCTACGTGGGTGGCGCCGATCCAGATCTGCGGCACGGACGTACGCCCGGCCTTCTGGGCCATCTCGGCGCGTACCTGGGGCTTGCCATCGACCTTGATCTCTTCGAAGGCTACGCCTTTGCTCGCCAGCAGATGCTTGGCGCGCGAGCAGTAAGGGCAGTAATCACTGGAGTAGACGATGACCTTGGACATTACTTCACCAATGGCAGGTTATCGGCCTTCCAGCTGGCCACGCCGCCGGACAGCTTGGCCGCGGTGAAACCGGACTTGAGCAGCTCGCGGGCGTGGGTGCCGGCGTGCTGACCCTGAGCGTCCACCAGGATGATGGTCTTGGACTTGTGCTTCTCCAGCTCGCCGACACGGGCGGCCAGCTTGTCCTGGGGAATGTTCAGTGCACCGACGATATGGCCGGCGGCATAGTCCTTGGATGGACGGATATCGATCACGACGCCCTGCTCGCTGTTGACCAGCGCGGTCAGTTCACGGGTGCTGAGGCTGCGGCCACCGCGGCTCAATTCATGAGCGATCAACAGAGCCAGCAGGATGGCGAAGGCGCCGACGAGCAAGTAGTGTTCAGTGGCGAATTGAATCAGGTGAGCAACCATCTAAGGAGGTTCCAGGGCGTTAAAATGTCGGCCAGTATACACAGCCCTCCGGGTCGACCAAACCCCGCCCGGCGGTGACTCCACCGGAACTTCGCTTTAAACTGCCACTCCCTTTTTCAACACCTCCCTTTCATCTCTTTCCTATCCAGCCACGAGTGGACGCCATGACTACCACGCCTAAACCTTTGGTCCTGATGATTCTGGATGGCTTCGGTCACAGCGAAAGCCACGAATCCAACGCCGTCTATGCGGCCAAGAAGCCAGTCCTGGACCGCTTGTGCGCCAGCATGCCCAACGGCCTGATCTCCGGCTCGGGCATGGACGTCGGTCTGCCGGACGGGCAGATGGGCAACTCCGAAGTCGGCCACATGAACCTCGGTGCCGGTCGCGTGGTGTATCAGGACTTCACCCGGGTGACCAAGGCCATCCGTGACGGTGAGTTCTTCGAGAACCCGACCATTTGCGCGGCCGTGGACAAGGCCGTGGCCGCCGACAAGGCCGTACACATCCTCGGCCTGCTGTCCGACGGCGGCGTACACAGCCACCAGGACCACCTGATCGCCATGGCCGAACTGGCCTTCAAGCGCGGCGCCGAGAAGATCTACCTGCACGCCTTCCTCGACGGTCGCGATACGCCGCCCAAAAGCGCCCAATCGTCCATCGAACTGCTGGACGAAACCTTCAAGACCCTGGGCAAGGGCCGCATCGCCAGCCTGATCGGCCGTTACTTCGCCATGGACCGCGACAATCGCTGGGACCGTGTGGCCCAGGCCTACAACCTGATCGTCGACGGCCAGGGCCAGTTCAACGCCGCCACCGCCCAGGAAGGCCTGCAAGCCGCCTACGCACGTGAAGAGAGCGACGAATTCGTCAAGGCCACCACCATCGGCGAACCGGTCAAAGTCGAGGACGGCGATGCCGTGGTGTTCATGAACTTCCGCGCCGACCGCGCACGCGAGCTGACCCGGGTCTTCGTCGAAGACGACTTCAAGGACTTCGAACGCCCACGCCAGCCTAAGCTGGCCGGCTTTGTCATGCTCACCCAGTACGCCGCCAGCATCCCCGCGCCGTCGGCCTTTGCTCCGGGCAGCCTGGAAAACGTGCTGGGCGACTATTTGGCGAAAAACGGCAAGACCCAACTGCGCATCGCCGAGACCGAGAAGTATGCCCACGTCACCTTCTTCTTCTCCGGCGGCCGTGAAGAGCCGTTCCCGGGTGAAGAACGCATCCTGATCCCATCGCCGAAAGTCGCCACCTACGACCTGCAGCCGGAAATGAGCGCCCCTGAAGTCACCGACAAGATCGTCGACGCCATCGAGCACCAGCGTTATGACGTGATCATCGTCAACTACGCCAACGGCGACATGGTCGGCCACAGCGGCGTGTTCGAGGCGGCGGTCAAAGCCGTGGAATGCCTGGACCTGTGCGTCGGACGTATCGTCGACGCCCTGGAAAAGGTCGGCGGCGAAGCCCTGATCACCGCCGACCACGGCAACGTCGAGCAGATGTCCGACGAATCCACCGGCCAGGCCCACACCGCCCACACCACCGAGCCGGTGCCATTCATCTATGTCGGCAAACGCGCCTTGAAAGTCCGTGAAGGCGGGGTTCTGGCGGACGTGGCGCCCACCATGCTCAAGCTGCTGGGCCTGCCCAAGCCCGCGGAAATGACCGGCACGTCGATCCTGGTGGACCCAGCGCACTGATCCCTCCAGCTCGCCATTGCAGGCAAAAACGCCCGATGCAACCGTCGGGCGTTTTTCATGGTGGCCTTGCACAGGGCGAATCAGGGCCATGGAAGTAAAAGCAGACAAGCGCCGGGCACTTATTGAATAATGATTATCGTTATCAATAACAGCAGAGAGAATCTCCATGAACAAGACGGCTACGCTGCTTCTGGCCTCCCTCCTGTCAGGCTGTGCAAGCCAGATTCCTGCTCAACAGCCGGTGGATGCCAGTGCCCTCGCACAGCAACACAGCCCGGTGGAAATGGATGCTCAGACCGCCGATAAATTGAAAGCACTGCTGAAGATCCAGCCTCCTCGGGGCTCTACCGACATAGGCCAGATGAACGACCTGATTTCCCGGGAGTTCCTGCACACGCCTTACGCGGCGAACCGGCTGCACGGCTCCGCAACCCTGGCCGAGAAGCTGGTGGTCGACTTCAGGGGCCTGGACTGCTTCACCTACCTGGATTACGTCGAGGCCTTGCGCCAGTCCAGCGACGAGGCCGGCTTCATCAACAACCTGGTGCAGATTCGCTACGTGAACGGCGATATCAACTTCCTCAACCGCCGCCACTTCTTCACCGATTGGGCCCATGCCGGGCAACCCATGGCCGAGGATGTGACCGCCCAGCTGAGTGCGAACGCGGTGACCGTGGCCAAGCGCCTCAATCAAAAGGCCGATGGCGGCCGCTACCTGCCCGGCCTGCCCGTGGCCGAACGCGACATCACCTACATTCCCAGCGCATTGATTGACCAGCATCTGCTCAGCCACCTGCGAACCGGCGACTACATCGGCATCTATACCCACCTCTCGGGCCTGGACGTCACCCATACCGGGCTGTTCATTCAGACGGCCCAGGGCCCGGTCCTGCGCAACGCCTCCTCGAAAAAGGACCAGGGCGCGGTCATCGACTCACCCTTCATGGAGTACGTTCACAACGTCCCGGGAATCGTGGTCCTGCGGGCCCGGCAAGACAGCCAGGCCGGCCAGGATGCCTCGGCCGCGAAGGCCGGCACCCAGGCGCTGCAGCATCAGGCTCGTTCGCCCGCACAAGGTTGATCGGCGCCGCCGCCCCAGGCCACGGCGGCGGCACGCTGATAGCAAATGGCCCAATAACGGCCCGGAAACGGCTTTTTATGACGAACGCCTCAAAGCAGTTGGCTTTGAGGCGTTTTTTTTGCAGCGATGGGCGGGCATACTAGGCCGTCCCTTTCCCTGGTGTCGCCCGCCTCTATGCTTCGCGCCCTGATTACCCTTGCTCTGATCTGCCTGCTCCAACCGGCTTTCGCCGACGAGCGCGCGCAAACCCAACAACAGTTGGACGCCACGCGTCAGGACATTGCCGAGCTGAAAAAGCTGCTGGGCAAGCTGCAGGAAGAGAAGTCCGGCGTGCAGAAAGACCTGCGCGGCACCGAGACCGAGATGGGCAAGCTGGAGAAGCAGGTCGAAGCCCTGCAGAAAGAGCTGAAAAAAAGCGAATCCGAGCTGCAGCGACTCGATGAGGAGAAAAAAAAACTCCAGAGCGCGCGCACTGAACAGCAGCGACTGATCGCCATCCAGGCCCGCGCGGCCTACCAGAACGGGCGCCAGGAGTACCTCAAGCTGCTGCTCAACCAGCAGAATCCGGAAAAATTCGCCCGCACCCTGACCTATTACGACTACCTGAGCCAGGCCCGCCTGGAGCAGTTGAAGAATTTCAACGAAACCCTGCGTCAGCTGGCCAATGTGGAAAAGGACATCTCCCTGCAACAGGCCCAGTTGCTGGTGCAGAAGAGCAGCCTCGACACCCAGCGTGAAGAACTCGACAAGGTCCGCAAAGAGCGGCAGTTGGCCCTGGCCAAGCTGAACAACGACGTGAAGGCCCGGGACGACAAGCTCAAGGCCCGTGAACAGGACCAGGCCGACCTGGCCAAGGTCCTGAAAACCATTGAAGAAACCCTGGCCCGCCAGGCCCGCGAGGCAGAAGAAGCGCGCCAGAAAGCGCTGATCGCCCAGCAGGAAGCCGAAAAAAAGCGCTTGCATGAGGCTCAGGCCGACGCCAGCGATGAGCCGCGCAAACCCGCAAGATCAAGCCCTGGAGCCCTGGTTTCCAGCGCCGGCCCTTCCTATGGCGGGGCATTTGCTTCAGCCCGGGGAAAACTTCCATGGCCCGTTGATGGTCGACTACTGGCACGCTTTGGTGAAACCCGTGGCGACGACTCCCGCTCCAAGTGGGACGGCGTGATGATCAGCGCCGCCGCCGGCAGCCAGGTGCACGCCGTGCACGGTGGCCGGGTAGTGTTCGCCGACTGGCTGCGCGGCGCCGGCCTGCTGGTGATCCTCGATCACGGCAACGGTTACCTGAGCCTCTACGGACACAACCAGACGCTGCTCAAGGAAGCCGGCGACGTGGTCAAGGCCGGAGAGTCCATCTCCACCGTCGGTAATAGTGGCGGACAGGACACTCCTGCGCTGTACTTTGCAATTCGTCAGCAGGGCCGCCCCAGCGACCCGGCACAGTGGTGCCACGCGCAAGGATAAGCGCTGCATCTAAATTAGGAGTTCGTTCGACATGCTGCATTTGTCCCGCCTTACCTCGCTGGCCCTGACGATCGCCCTGGTGATCGGAGCGCCTCAGGCGTTTGCCGCCGAAACCGCTCAAGCAGCAACCGCCGCGACCACCAAGGCGCCCTTGCCGCTGGAAGAGCTGCGCACCTTCGCCGAGGTCATGGACCGCATCAAGGCAGCGTATGTCGAACCCGTAGACGACAAGACCCTGCTGGAGAATGCCATCAAGGGCATGCTCAGCAACCTCGACCCGCACTCTGCCTATCTGGGCCCGGAAGACTTCGCCGAACTGCAGGAAAGCACCAGCGGTGAATTCGGCGGCCTGGGCATCGAAGTCGGCGCCGAGGACGGCTTCATCAAGGTGGTCTCGCCCATCGACGACACCCCGGCATCCAAGGCCGGGATCCAGGCCGGCGACCTGATCGTCAAGATCAACGGCCAGCCGACCCGTGGCCAGACCATGACCGAAGCCGTGGACAAGATGCGCGGCAAGATCGGCCAGAAGATCACCCTGACCCTGGTGCGCGACGGCGGCACGCCGTTCGACGTGACCCTGGCCCGCGCCACCATCCAGGTGAAAAGCGTGAAGAGCCAGCTGCTGGAGTCGGGCTACGGCTACATCCGCATCACCCAGTTCCAGGTCAAGACCGGCGAGGAAGTCTCCAAGGCCCTGGCCAAGCTGCGCAAGGACAACGGCAAGAAGCTCAACGGCATCATCCTCGACCTGCGCAACAACCCGGGCGGCGTGCTGCAAGCCGCGGTGGAGGTGGTCGACCACTTCATCACCAAGGGCCTGATCGTCTACACCAAGGGCCGCATCGCCAACTCCGAGCTGCGCTTCTCCGCCACCGGCAAGGACGAAAGCGAAGCCGTGCCGATGGTGGTGCTGATCAACGGCGGCAGCGCCTCGGCTTCGGAGATCGTCGCCGGTGCCCTGCAGGATCAGAAGCGCGCAGTACTGATGGGCACTACCAGCTTCGGCAAGGGCTCGGTGCAGACCGTGCTGCCGCTGAACAACGACCGGGCGCTGAAGATCACCACCGCGCTGTACTTCACCCCCAACGGCCGCTCGATTCAGGCCCAGGGCATCGTTCCGGACATCGAAGTGCGCCGCGCCAAGATCACCAGCGAGTCCCAGGACGGCGAGTACTTCAAGGAAGCCGACCTGCAGGGCCACCTGGGCAATGGCAACGGCGGCGCCGACAAGCCCAGTGGTGCAGCGAGCAAGGCCAAGCCGATGCCGCAGGACGACGACTACCAGTTGGCCCAGGCCCTGAGCCTGCTCAAGGGGCTGAGCATCACCCGCGGCAAATGATTGAACCCTTCGCCGGCAAGCCGGCTCCTACAGGAGCCGGCTTGCGTAGGAGCTGGCTCGCCAGCCAAGCGCCCGCCAGGGTGCCCATTCCCCTAAAGGCCTGATCCCGATCCCCATGATTTCCCGCTGCTCACTGCTGTTGCGCTCGCTCCAGGCCCCGCTGCTCACCCTGCTGTGCCTCTTGCCCCTCGCGACCCAAGCCGCCGAACCCACAGCCGCTGCGCCCAAGGCCTACCTGAGCCTGATCATCGACGACCTCGGCCAGAACCTGCCCCGTGACCGTCGCGTACTGGCCCTGCCCGGCCCGGTCACCACGGCGATCATGCCCGACACGCCCCACGCTGCCGAATTCGCTCGCGAGGCCCATCGCGCCGGCAAGATCGTCATCCTGCACATGCCCATGGACCCGGCCACCGGGCCGTTTGCCTGGCACCCCGAGTTGCCCATCGAAGAGCTGCAAAAACGCCTGGAAGCCGCCTTCCAGGCCGTGCCCTACACCAGCGGCATCAACAATCACATGGGCAGCCGCATGACCGCCCAGCCCCAGGCCATGGCCTGGCTGATGGGCGACTTGCAGCGGCGACACAAATTCTTCGTCGACAGCCGCACCAGCGCCCAGACGGTGGCCGCCGCCGAAGCGCAGAAGATCGGCCTGGCCAGTGTTTCCCGGGATGTGTTCCTGGATGACGAACGTACCGAAGCGGCGATCAGCCAACAGTTGCAGACCGCGATCAAACTGGCGCGCAAACAGGGTTCGGCGGTGATGATCGGCCACCCTTATCCACAGACCCTGGCAGTGCTCGAACGTGAGCTGCCCAGGCTCAAGGCCCAGGGCATCGAGTGGATCGATATCAAGTCGATGATCAGCCTGCGCAGTAACAAGGCCATGGCCGGGCATGGCAAGAACGGGGTTTATCGCTAGAGGCCTTCGCCACAGGAGCTGGCTTGCCAGCGAAGCGCCTACAGGTAACGCCCCATGATCTCCTCCACCAGCCCCTCTTGGCGCATCTGGTCCAGGGCGGCCTGGAGCTTGGCCACCACCTCATCGGAGACATCCTTGTTCAGGGCCAGGTACAGCTCGGCGCTATTGAAGCGCAGCACCGTCTTGAGGCCGCTGATGCCCTCCTGCTTGGCCAGATAGCGCCCGGCCGGGTCGCCGGTGGCCCAGAGGTCGATCTGCCCCGCCACCAGCTTCTTGGCATTGTCCTGGTCCCGCAGCACCACCTGGGGTGCCAGGCCCTGCTTGGTCAGGGTCTCGGCAATGGCATCGCCCTTATAGGCGCCGATCTTGTATTTGCGCGCCTGTTCCAGGGATTCGAGGGTGATCTTGCTGCCGGCCTTGGCCAGCATGATCCAGTCATCCGGGCCAATGGGGCCGACCCACTTGAACAGCGGTTCGCGGTCCGGCAGGCGCGCCATGACGAACACACCATAGCCCGGCTGCTCCAGCGCCATCTTGTAGATACGCTCCCATGGAAAACGCAGGGTCAGGCTGTAATTGATTCCGGCACGCTTGAACATTTCACGGACGATATCCACGGCGATGCCGTCGATATTCTCGCCCTGGGCGAAGTTCTTGCCGTTCTTGGCCATGTTGTAGGGGGGAAGTTTTCCGTCAGCAACACCAGGGAGGTGTCGGCGGGTTCATCAGCGCGGGCGAGGCCGCAAAGAACAAGCGAAGCGCTGGCGACAACCACTAGAAGACGTTTGAACATGACGGGCTACCGGAATCCATGGCGTGCTCAAGAGTGCCGTGAGCACGCCATGCTGTCCAGTGGCTACCGCACAACAATCCCGCGCTGAGCCATATAGGCCTTGGCCTCGGGAACCGTGTATTCGCCGAAGTGGAAAATGCTCGCCGCCAGCACTGCGCTGGCATGGCCTTCAATGATGCCGTCGGCCAGGTGCTGGAGGTTGCCGACACCGCCGGAGGCGATCACCGGAATCCCCAGGGCATCGCTGATGGCCCGGGTCACGCCCAGGTCGAAGCCGTTTTTCATGCCGTCCTGATCCATGCTGGTGAGCAGGATCTCGCCGGCACCCAGGCCTTCCATCTTCTTCGCCCACTCCACCGCGTCCAGCCCGGTGGGCTTGCGCCCGCCATGGGTGAAGATTTCCCAGCGCGGGGTTTCACCCGGGCCGGAGACTTTCTTGGCGTCAATGGCGACCACGATGCACTGAGAACCAAAGTGCTGCGCCGCTTCGCCGACGAACTCGGGATTGAACACTGCTGCGGTGTTGATCGAAACCTTGTCCGCGCCGGCATTGAGCAGGTTGCGGATGTCCTGCACGGTGCGCACGCCACCGCCCACAGTCAGCGGGATGAACACCTGGCTGGCCATGCGCTCGACGGTATGGAGGGTGGTATCGCGTCCATCGACGCTGGCGGTGATGTCGAGGAAAGTGATTTCGTCGGCACCCTGCTCGTCGTAGCGACGGGCGATTTCCACCGGGTCACCGGCATCGCGGATGTTCTCGAACTTGACGCCCTTGACCACCCGGCCGTTGTCCACGTCCAGGCAAGGGATGATGCGTTTGGCCAGTGCCATGGCGAGTCCTCAGCCTTGGTACGAATCGCAGAAAGCCTGGGCTTCTGCAACATCGAGGGTGCCTTCATAGATCGCGCGGCCAGTGATGGCGCCGATGATTCCTGGCGCCTTGGCGTCCAGCAGGGCCTTGATGTCGCCCAGGTTGTGGATACCGCCGGAAGCGATCACCGGGATCCGGGTAGCGGCCGCCAGGGCTGCGGTGAAGGGAACGTTGCAACCCTGCATCATGCCGTCTTTGGCGATGTCGGTATAAACGATGGCGGACACGCCGTCGGCTTCGAAGCGCTTGGCCAGGTCGATGACCTGCACGCTGCTGACTTCAGCCCAGCCGTCGGTGGCGACGAAACCGTCCTTGGCGTCCAGGCCGACAATCACCTTGCCGGGGAACGCGCGACAGGCCTCGGCGACGAACTCCGGCTCCTTGACCGCCTTGGTGCCGATGATCACGTAGCTCACGCCGGCCTTCACATAGTGTTCGATGGTTTCCAGGGAGCGGATGCCGCCGCCGATCTGGATCGGCAGGTTCGGGTAGCGCTTGGCGATTGCGGTGACCACCTCGCCGTTGACCGGCTGGCCTTCGAAGGCACCGTTCAGGTCCACCAGATGCAAGCGCCGGCAACCCCCTTCAACCCATTTGGCGGCCATGCTCACCGGGTCATCGGAGAACACCGTGGAGTCTTCCATGCGGCCTTGGCGCAGACGCACACAGGCGCCGTCCTTGAGATCGATAGCGGGAATAATCAGCATCTGGCAAACCTTCAAGTTCGATTGTTCAGCTTCACTCGGAAATCAGTTTTTCTCGAGCGCCCACAGGTCGCTTTCGATGCTTTCGAACCTCTCCTTGAGGTGCGCCTGCACATCGAAAATCGCCCGGTTGTAATAGTGCGGAGCAATTTCGCGGGTAAACAGTTCAAGAACCTCCGCCGCTTCGAACGAGCCCAGCTCGAGCTCGAACCGATCCTCCAGGAAACGCTTGATCTTGTGCGTCGCCTCGCTCTCCTGTTCGGCAGTGAGGCTCAGGATCGGCGGCTTGGGTTTCTTGATCGCCATTTACCAGCGACCGTCCCAGGCGGCGAAATTCTGCAGCAGCTGCAGGCCGTGGGTATGGCTTTTCTCCGGGTGGAACTGCACGGCGAAACGCGAGCCGTCGGCCAGCGCCGCGGCGAAATCCACGCCATAGTGACCGCTGCCCACCACCTGCCGCGCGTTACCGGCATTGATGTAGTAGCTGTGCACGAAGTAGAAGCGCGCCAGGTCCGCAATGTTGTGCCACAGCGGGTGATCCACCGCCTGCTTCACTTCGTTCCAGCCCATGTGCGGCACCTTCAGGTGCTCGCCATCCTCGATCAGGCCCTTGCCGAAGAACTTCACCTGGCCGGGAAACAGGCCGATGCAGTCCACGCCTTCGTTCTCTTCACTGTGGTCGAGCAGCGCCTGCATGCCCACGCAGATACCGAGGAACGGACGGTCCTGGCTGACCTCGCGCACCAGGGCATCGAAGCCCAGGCGGCGGATCTCGGCCATGCAGTCACGGATCGCGCCCACTCCGGGGAACACCACCCGGTCAGCTTCGCGAATCACGCTGGCATCGCTGGTGATCAGCACCTTGCCGGCGCCCACGTGCTCCAGGGCCTTGGCCACCGAGTGCAGGTTGCCCATGCCGTAGTCGATAACGGCGACGGTCTGCATTACAGCACACCCTTGGTGGACGGCATCTGGCCGGCCATGCGCTCGTCCAGCTCCACCGCCATGCGCAGTGCACGGCCGAAGGCCTTGAACACGGTCTCGATCTGGTGGTGAGTGTTGGTGCCGCGCAGGGTGTCGATGTGCAGGGTCACGTTGGCGTGGTTGACGAAGCCCTGGAAGAACTCCTGGAACAGGTCGACATCGAAACCACCGACGGTGGCGCGGGTGAACGGCACATGCATCTGCAGGCCAGGGCGGCCGGAGAAGTCGATCACCACGCGGGACAGGGCTTCATCCAGCGGCACATAGGCATGGCCGTAGCGACGGATGCCTTTCTTGTCGCCGATGGCTTTGCTGAATGCCTGGCCGAGGGTGATACCGACATCCTCCACGGTGTGGTGGTCGTCGATATGCAGGTCGCCCTTGCTTTCGATGTCCAGGTCGATCAGCCCGTGCCGGGCGATCTGGTCCAGCATGTGCTCAAGGAAGGGCACGCCGATATCGAATCGGGCCTTTCCGGTGCCATCCAGGTTGATCGAGGCTTTGATCTGGGTTTCCAGAGTGTCGCGCTCGACAGATGCCTTACGTTCGGCCATCACCAGCTCCGCAAAATCATTGGGCGAAAAAGGCGAATAGTATAGGCCCCACGGCGGCTAAACAGAAACACGATGGACAATATCCTGACGGGCGCCAGCCAATGGCTGCGGGGCTGTACCTGTCATGACAACTGTAGAAACTGACTTGCTGGTGAGGTGCCAGGCCTACAAGACCGAGGCACCTTGTGCACCGGCAAGCCGGCTCCTGAGCAGGAGCGGGCTTGCCGGCGAAGCCATCAATGGAACAGCACCGCCGTCTTCTGCAAGGTCACCCACACACCCCAGGCCAGGGGAATGCCCACCACCAGCCAGGCAGCGATCACCACCGGCAGACTGGCGGACGAAGCTTTCCACTCCAGCACGACACTGCTGTCAGCGCCCTTGTCATGACCCAGGGCCTGCTCGGCCGCCAGTTGCTCATCGGTCATGAAGTACTTGTCGGCCACCGGGCGCACCAGCAGGTTGCACAAAAAGCCCAGCACCAGCAGGCCGGCGAGGATGTACAGGGTGATGTCGTAAGCCGCAGCGCGCTCGACGCCGATGCTCAGCTGGTACTCGCGCAGGTAGTTCACCAGCACCGGGCCCAGCACGCCCGCCGCGGCCCAGGCGGTCAGCAGGCGACCGTGGATAGCGCCCACCATCTGGGTGCCGAACAGGTCCGCCAGGTAGGCCGGCACCGTGGCGAAACCGCCGCCGTACATCGACAGGATGATGCAGAACGCCGCCACGAACAGGGCGATATTGCCCAGGTGGCCGAGGTTCGGGATCAGCGCATAAAGGGCAAAGCCCAGGGCAAAGAACACGAAATAGGTGTTCTTGCGGCCCAGGTAGTCGGAGAACGACGCCCAGAAGAACCGCCCGCCGATGTTGAACAGGCTCAGCAAACCGGTGAAGCCGGCGGCAATCGCGGCAATCTGCGCCAGTTGCCCGGCGTCCAGCTGGCTGAAGGTCAGGCCATTGCCCAGCAGCTTGCCGGCAAACACTTCCTGCAGCAGGGGCGAGGCCATGCCGAGGATGCCGATACCGGCCGAAACGTTGAGGCACAGCACCAGCCACACCAGGCGGAACTGCGGGGTCTTCCAGGCCACGTTCATGTGCACGTGGCGGTGGGTGATCATCGCATTGGCGGCTTTCTTCGCCGGTGCGGTCCAGCCCTCAGGCTTCCAGCCGGTAGGCGGAACCCGGTAGGCCAGGGCGCCACCGATCATGAACACGAAGTAGATGGCCGCCATCACCAGGAAGCTCTGCCACACGCCAACGCTGGTCGGCGTTGCAAAGTGGCCCATCAGGGCCGCCGCCAGGGGCGCACCGACCATGGCGCCGCCGCCAAAGCCCATGATCGCCATGCCGGTGGCCATGCCGCGCTTGTCCGGGAACCACTTGATCAGGGTCGACACCGGGGAGATATAGCCCAGGCCCAGGCCGATACCGCCGATGACCCCGGAGCCTATCCACATCAGCCAGATCTGGTGGGTGTAGATCCCCAGCGCCGAGATCAGCAGGCCACCGCACCAGCACAGTGCCGAAACCACACCGGCCTTGCGCGGGCCGGCATGTTCCAGCCAGCCGCCCCAGATCGCCGCCGAGCACCCCAGGAAGATGAAGAACAGGGTGTAGATCCAGCCGAGCATGGAGATCGGCCAGTCACACTGGGACGAAAAGATCTGCGCGATGAAGCCCATGCCGGGCTCGCAAGCCACGGGCGCACTGACGCCCAGGGCCTTGGACAGCGGCAGCCAGAACACCGAAAAGCCATAGGCCATGCCGATGCACAGGTGGATGGCCAGAGCGGCCGGTGGAACCAGCCAGCGGTTGAAACCGGGCTTGGCGATGATGCGTTCTTTGGACAAGAACGCTGGCTGAGCGGACGGACTGGCCGCCGCGTTGCTAGTGCTCATGGATGTTTCCCCCAATTATTAGAATTGTTCATCGGCCACTCTTCTGCGACGACCTTGGCACAACGGCGCGGTCGTTTTATTAAGTAAAGCTCCATTTGGGCAGACGCGACATTAAGTCGCACAAGGGCGGACGAACCGCGAGAGGTTACCATTTGCGACAAACTAAAAAACCAAACTGACATCACCTTTTTTCCCGCAGCTGCTTTGCCCACAGGCCAGGCCGCTGGCCAAAAAAAACCGCTACAACGAAAAAACCTCTAACTGCAATGGGTGACCAGTCGTCAGGTTCAGAGCGCTATACTCCCCCGCTAAATTTTGAATTCGACATACAAGGACTCGCCCATGAAAGCGTTCGGCAAAATCCTGGGTCTGGTAATTCTCGGGCTGTTGCTGATCATCGTGGCTCTGGGCTTCGCCCTGACCCACCTGTTTGATCCCAACGACTACAAAGACGAGATTCGCCAGATTGCCCGCGACAAGGCCCACATCGAGCTGACGCTCAATGGCGACATCGGCTGGAGCCTGTTCCCCTGGCTGGGCCTGGAACTGCACGATGCCGGCGTCGCCACCCTGGCCAACCCGACCCAACCTTTCGCCGACCTGCAGATGCTCGGCCTGTCGGTCCGGGTGTTGCCGCTGCTGCGCCGCGAAGTGCAGATGAGCGATGTGCGTGTCGAAGGCCTGAACCTGCGCCTGACCCGCAACAAGGACGGCCACGGCAACTGGCAGGACATTGGCAAGGCCGCACCGACCGACAAGCAGGCCGAGACTCCGGCCGCCAGCACCGGCGAAGCCAGCCAACCACCAGCCGGCGCGGACAAACCCGCGCAGCCGATCCGCCTGGACATCGACAGCCTGACCGTGAACAACGCCCGGGTTGAGTACAACGATGAACAGACCGACAAGCAGTTCACCGCCGAAAGCATCCAGCTGAGTACCGGGCCGATTCACGAAGCCACCAACACCCCGGTCAAGCTCACGGCCTTCCTCGCCAGCAGCCAACCCGCAGTGCGCGTGCGCACCGAACTCAATGGCGAACTGCGCTTCGACCGCGCCCTGAAGCGCTACCAGTTCGAAGACATGCGCCTGTCCGGCGAAGCCGCCGGCGACCCGTTGCAAGGCAAGACCCTGACCTTCGCAGCCCAGGGCCAGCTGCTGCTGGACCAGGCCGCCAACGTTGCCCAGTGGACCGGCCTGAAGGTCTCTCTCAATCAGTTGCGCGCCCTGGGTGAGCTCAAGGTCAACGACCTGGACAAGACCCCGCAGATCAGCGGCGGCATCTCCATTGCCCAGTTCGACCTGGCGAGATTCGTCGACAGCATCGGCCAGACCCTGCCCGCCATGGGTGAAGGCAGCCTGAGCAAGGTCGAGCTGGTCAGCCGCCTGCAAGGCACGCCCACCAGCCTGGCACTGGAAGACCTGAACCTGAAGCTCGACGACAGCACCTTCAGCGGCCGCCTGGCCATCGAGGACTTCGACAAGCAATCCCTGCGCGCCCAGCTCAAGGCTGACACCTTCAATGTCGACCGCTACCTGCCGCCCAAGTCCGCCGAAGCCAACAGCGCGGCATCGGCACGCAAGGCCGAAGTGCAGAGCAGCGAAGCCGATGCCATGGCCGGAGCCGGCAGCACCCCGCTGCCCAACGCACCGACCAAGGGCGCCTGGAGCACCGACCGCCTGCTGCCGGTGGAACGCCTGAGCAAACTCGACGTCGATGCCGACCTGAGCTTCGGCCAACTGACCCTGGACAAGCTGCCGATCCAGAATGCCGCACTCAAGGCCTCCGGCCAGGGTGGCCTGCTCAAGCTTTCCAGCCTGCGCGGCGAGCTGTACAACGGCAGCTTCGATGCCAGCGGCAACCTCGATGTGCGCCAGAGCACACCGCAGTTGAGCTTGCAGACCAAGATCAACCGGGTGCCGGTGGAACGCATCCTCGAAAGCCAGGGCCAGAATCCTCCGGTCAAGGGCCTGGTGACCCTGAACAGCAACCTCAGCGGCAGCGGCAACAGCCAGAAGGCATTGATCGACAGCCTCAACGGCACCGCCAGCTTCGTCATCAACAACGGCGTGCTGCTCAACGCCAATATCGAACAGCAGCTGTGCCAGGGCATCGCCGTGCTCAACCGCAAGAACCTCAGCAGCACGCCACGGGGCAAGGACACGCCCTTCCAGGAGCTCAAGGGCAACCTGACGCTGCGCAATGGCGTGGCCAGCAACCCGGACCTGAAAGTGCGCATCCCCGGCATGACGGTGAACGGCAACGGCGACATCGACCTGCGAGTGCTGGGCATGGACTACCGGGTCGGCATCATTGTCGAAGGCGACCTGCGGGATAACCCGGACCCGGCCTGCCAGGTGGGCGAGCGCTTTACCGGCATCGAGCTGCCGCTGCGCTGCCGCGGCCCGCTGGAGCTGGGGGCCAAGGCCTGCCGCCTGGACAAGGACGGCCTGGGCCAGGTAGCAGCCAAGCTGGCCGGTGACCGCCTGCAGCAAAAGATCGACGAGAAACTGGGGGACAAGGTCAGCCCGGAACTGAAGAACGCGCTCAAGGGGCTGTTCAAGCGATGAGAGCCGAGGCCTTTTCAACGGCGGTGCTGGACTGGTACGACCGCCACGGCCGCCATGACCTGCCCTGGCAGCAGGACATCAACCCATATCGGGTGTGGGTCTCGGAGATCATGCTGCAACAGACCCAGGTCAGCACCGTACTCAACTACTTCGACCGCTTCATGGCCTCGCTGCCCACGGTGCAGGCCCTGGCCGAAGCCCCGGAAGACGAAGTGCTGCACCTGTGGACCGGCCTGGGCTACTACACCCGGGCGCGCAACCTGCAAAAGACCGCGAAGATCGTCATGGCCGAATACGGCGGCGAGTTTCCCCGGGATGTGGAAAAACTCACCGAGCTGCCGGGCATCGGCCTGTCCACCGCCGGCGCCATCGCCAGCATCAGCATGGGCCTGCGGGCGCCGATCCTCGACGGCAACGTCAAGCGGGTGCTGGCACGCTTCACCGCCCAGGAGGGCTACCCGGGGGAACCCAAGGTGGCCAGGCAGCTGTGGGCCGCTGCGGAACGCTTCACGCCCCATAGCCGGGTCAACCACTACACCCAGGCGATGATGGACCTGGGGGCGACCCTCTGCACCCGGAGCAAGCCCAGCTGCCTGCTGTGTCCTCTGGAGCGCGGCTGCGAAGCCCACATGCTCGGCCTGGAAACCCGCTACCCGATCCCCAAGCCACGCAAGGAAGTGCCTCAGAAGCGCACCCTGATGCCGATGCTGGCCAACCGCGAAGGCGCCATCCTGCTTTACCGGCGGCCCTCCAGCGGCCTCTGGGGCGGGTTGTGGAGCCTGCCGGAGCTGGATGGCCTGGACGACATCCAGCACCTGGCCCTGCAGCACTCCCTGGAACTGGGCCAGCAACAGCAGATGCCCGGGCTGGTGCACACCTTCAGCCACTTCCAGCTGGCCATCGAACCCTGGCTGATCCGGGTCGAAGAGTCGGCCCTGCACGTCGCCGAGGCCGACTGGCTCTGGTATAACCTCGCCACCCCGCCGCGCCTGGGCCTTGCCGCCCCGGTGAAAACACTGCTCAAACGCGCGGCCGAAGTCTTGAATGCAGGAGAGTCGTCATGACCCGCACCGTAATGTGCCGCAAGTACCAGGAAGAACTGCCGGGCCTGGAACGCCCCCCGTACCCGGGCGCCAAAGGCCAGGATATTTTCGAACACGTCTCGGCCAAGGCCTGGGCTGACTGGCAGAAACACCAGACCCTGCTGATCAACGAAAAGCGCCTGAACATGATGAATGCCGAAGACCGCAAATATCTGCAGGGCGAGATGGACAAATTTTTCTCCGGCGAGGAATACGCCAAGGCCGACGGCTACGTGCCACCGGCTGAGTAAAGCTGTTGAAAATCGGGGGTGGAACGTAAGCGACGGTAATAATTAAACATTTTTTTCAAAACTTGCTTGACGCCCCCCTGAAAAACCCGTTTAATGCGCCCCGTTGCCCAGATAGCTCAGTCGGTAGAGCAGGGGATTGAAAATCCCCGTGTCGGCGGTTCGATTCCGTCTCTGGGCACCACCTTCAGCTTTCAGGTGGTGTTTACATCACGTGAAAGCAATCAGAAAACCCGCCTAGTGCGGGTTTTTTGTTGCCTGCAATTCAGCCCTTCCCTTCCCCCTGCTCGACACCCCGGCCTTCTTTCCTGCACAACCAAGCCGCTGCGCGACCATCACGCCACCCACACAGCGCATCACGCCTCGCTTTTTCTCAAGCGTTCACTTAAGTGAAGTACCATTTTGAGATAATCATCTTTTGATATTCGAGCAGAACCCCTATAGAACAGGGCCTATAGCAAAAAAATCATAGATAATTTTTTCGGCTTTCGAGATGTTTGCACAATGCCTGCATTCTTCCATCACGAACTTGAGCTGCTAAACCCATCCTTCGACTCCCCTCTGGTGGACGTGCTGAGCGAGCTTGAGCACCTTCGGCGCTTGCGATTGGAAGGCGATACGCCGCCTGCGGTCTTCTATCAGCTGAAAACGATCTTCCACATCCTGGAAAGCCTGGGTTCGGCGCGCATCGAGGGCAACCACACAACGCTTGCCGACTACATCGAGAGCAAGGTGGAAGGCACAGCCCAGGACACCGACCCGTTACGCGAAGTGGCGAACATCGAAAAATCCATGGATTACATCGAGCAAACCATTGGCCCGGGAACACCAATCACCGAGCTCACCATCAGAGAGCTGCACGCGATGACCGTCCAGGACCTGGAGCGAGAGGGCGATAAGACGCCTGGAGCGTATCGCCAGGGCGAAGTACAGATCGCTCAGGCCGCCCACCTACCTCCTGATGCCCTGATGGTGCCCAGCTACATGCAAGAGCTGGTGGAGTTCGTCAATCGAGAGGACCTACCCAAATACGACCTGATGAAAGTGGCCTTGACCCATCACCGGTTTGGTTGGATTCACCCATTTGGCAACGGCAATGGCCGCGTGGTGCGCCTCCTGACTTATGCACAGCTGATGAAATATGGCTTCAACGTCGATACGGGTGGCCGTGTACTCAACCCTACCGCTGTTTTTTTCAATGATCGGGAACGTTACTACGCCATGCTCGCCACCGCGGACCAAGGAACCAAGGCCGGGCTGGAGGCCTGGTGCACTTACGTTCTAGAGGGCATTAGGGACGACCTGGAAAAGGTCAATCGCCTCACCGACTATCGCTACCTGACCCGGCACATCCTGGCTCCTGCCATTACCTTTGCTCGGGATCGACAATGGATCACTGCAGCGGAAGAAACAGTACTGACCACAGCGATCAAGTCAGGCGTTGTTAAGTCGAGCGACATCGCCCAGGCACTGCCCAAGCTGACTGCCGGACAAAGGACCTATCAAATAAAGAAACTGGTGGACCAGGGCATGCTATTGCCCATCAGCGCCAACGCCCGGCAATACACCATCGGTTTCTCCAACAGCTACCTCATCAGAGGAATGATCAAGGCGCTTCGAGAGCAAGGGTTCATACCGGCACCGCTTGAGGCGCCATGACACTCTCTCGGGCTCTCCAAGGGCGCCCAGAATCAAACTGATCCTGGGCGCGCTGGCGCAGCGCCTGCGCCAATCAGAAGGCCTTATCCGCCCGCTCCATCTCCCGCCCCTGAGCCACATCGAGCAGGGCCACGCCATCACCGAGCAGCAGCGCGGCGATGTCGGCGATCTGGAACAGGTCGCTGGCGTCGGCCGTTTGCGCGGTCATGCAGGACAGGCTGTTCATCAGTTTGTGAAGGGCGCGTATGCGCTGATCGGCGCAGGCCAGGAGATCGACCAGCGGCGCATGGGGATTGATCAGCAGGACGGGGTTGTCCGCTGGCGTGTGGTGAAGAGGGATATATCCGTTCATTGGTGAAACTCCTTGTGTGTGAGGAGCTACCACCCAACTTCCTACCGGCCAGGTGGCAGCTGCACGCGGGGGTAGGAACCGGTCACAAGATCCGGCCACGCCGAAGCGTGCCCGCGTACAGCTGCCATAACGCATAGACAGCAAACAACACCCAAAGCGCTGGGTGCTGGTACGCATCTTATGATCGGGTTCCTACGCCCGGCCGCTGATTTGGCAGCGACCGGCGCAGAGCAAAGAGCAGGTCCGAGCAGCGCAAGCCCTCACCTGGTGACTGAAAGTAACCGGCCCGCTCAGTGCTTGTGCCGATGATGAATATCGGGGAAGTGCGCGTGGCTATGCCGGATCGGCGCGTGCTCATGGGGATGACTGTGGGGCTCTGAGCCGTCCCACTCAAAGCCGTGTTCATGCTGGTGGTGCTCGTCATGCCGGTGGCGATGGTTGTGCGCGAGAGGCTCATGCTGATGCTCGTGGGCATGATTCTCCATGAGGTGAATCCACACGCCGATGGCCATCAGTGCCGCCGCCACCAGGAACCACAGAGAAACCGGCTCGCCCAGGATCAGAATCGAGATCACTGCTCCCAGGAATGGCGCCGTGGAGAAGTACGCCCCGGTTCGCGCACTGCCCAGCCCACGCAGGGCCAGGACGAACAACACCAGGCTGACGCCGTACCCCAGAAACCCCACCAGCAGTATCGGGCCCAGCGTGGTCACAGCAGGCAGTTGCGCGCCGATGGCCAACGCCAGGCTGGTGTTGACCACCCCCGCCGCCAAGCCTTTGCTGCCCGCAATGAACAGCGCATCCGAGGCGGAGACTTTCCGGGTCAGGTTGTTATCAATGGCCCAGCAAAGGCAGGCGAAAGCCACCGCCAGCGGTCCCGTCCAGTCATGCGCAGTGGCGCTCTGGTGCGGCCATGACAGAACGATCCCGCCTAATACGATGGCAATCATGCTGATCACGATCCGTCGATCGGCGTTCTCCCTGAACACCACCCACGCCAGCAACGCCGTGAGTACCGACTCCAGGTTGAGCATCAATGAGGCGGTGGCACCCGCCGTCCGTGTCAGGCCGAACATCAGGGCGACCGGGGCAAGCACGCCGCCAAAGAGGATGGCTCCCATCAGCCACGGCCACTCGCGCACCGTCAGCCCCGTACGTTGCCAACCTCGATCCCGAGCGAAACGAACAATGGCCAGGCCGACACCACTGCTCAGATACAACAACCCGGCCAGGAGCATCGGCGCAACATCCACCCCCAACAGCTTGGCCAGCGGCGTACTGGCGCCGAACAAGGCGGCGGCAGCCAATGCATAGAGAACACTCAGATTCATATTCGGATCGCCTGTCAGGCTCGTTGCGTGCGGTGACGCATGATGGCTTGGCCTGTGTGGAAATGATGTGAATCGCCCCGCACCAGACAAGCGCGCCCTCTCCCAGCCAATAGCAAAAACCCTGAACCTTTCGATTCAGGGTTTTCAGACCTGGAATTGGGCATCACCCATGCTCAACGCCGGGCACCCCACCACCCCTCTCTCAGTAACCGTTATTCCAGTGGATGTTGAGATCGCGCATAGCCGCCACTTTCATGTCGACCATGCTGCGCTGTTCCAGCCCTTTGCGGGTGGTGATGACCTGGTATCTGCCGGCCGGCAACTGCACAAAGACGATCGGGCCCACTCCGCTCAGGCTCAACAGCTGATGCCCTCGCGGGTTCTGGATCAGCACATCGACATCCGAGGTGTATTCATTCCCTGAGCCGACGGAAAAGGTCATGTGCAGGTTGTAACCCTTGGCCTGCTGAATGGCCCGCGACTCGTCCAGGCCGATGCCGCCGCTGACATAGGAAATGCCGTTCTGTTGCAGCGGCTCTAATTGCACGCCAGCCGGGTCGATCGGCTCATTGCTGGTGGAGGCGGAGCGCACGCTCACTGGTGCGGCCAATAGCAGCACCGCGATAACACCTGACAGGACACTCATAGAAAAGGACTTCATGATGACCACTCCCGGGTTCGTCTCGAACCACTGAATGGGACGCCACCGTCAGGCCTCTGGCCCCGGGACGGCAGCGCCCGGGTCTCCCCTGCTTCATCTTGAATGGCCAGGCCATGTCTCAGGCCAGAAGCCGAATGAAAACCCTCGCTCGCCCTGTGCAACCAGACTCGCCCATAGCTCCTGCTATTGAGTGTAAAACCTGACACAGGGCGGTTTAGATCGATTCGGCGTGAGGCCTTTAACCAAAGGTACCTAGGCTAGGGGACCAGCCCCTCGGCTCGGAGCCTGCGCCGCCTGCCAATGCTTCATCTCCTCGGCGATGAAGTGCTGCACCAGATCGCTGTACATCTTCTCGATGGCATCCGGGTTCAGGCCTTCGGCCGCCGCCCAATCGCGACGAGTGGCCAACATGGCTTTGAAACGCTCCTCGGCGCGCACGGTGGCCGCCGAGGTCTTGAATTTCGATGCCGCCAGTACGTACTGGAAGCGCGCGCCGAGCAAAGCGATGACCGCTCGATCCAGGGCATCGATTTCCCGGCGGATATCGTCCATGCCCTGGCATTGTTCCGGGCTCATCTGGTTCTTCACTTCCATGCTCAAGGCTCCATCGACGAATAGGGATACCCGGGCTCGACCGGGCCCGGATTATTCCCATGGGCCCGCCTGGGAGTAAAGTTGCAGGCATCCGCCCATCCGGGCGCAAAGGAACTGCTCTCGTGAACCAGAAGCGAACCCGAGTCCGCCTGCCCCACCCCCAGCCCGGCAAGACCCGCAGCGGGGCCTGGTTTTTTTTGCTGATCGGCAGCGTGCTGCTGGCACTGACTGCACTGCTGGGCTGGACCCTGGTAAGCGCGCTGCTGGACGGACAGATCGTCACCAGCAACCGTGCCGGGCCGAAGCTCGCCTACAGCCAGGCGTTGCAGCCCACCAAGTTTTATATCGAGCTGCTCTGGCAGGGCACCAGCACCCTGTTGCTGGGTGCCCTGGCAGTTGCCGCGCTGTGGATCGCCCGGGTATTAATGGGCGCACAAAAAAATCGTCGCTGAACGCCAGGGGTCGCTCCGGCCCGTTACAGCCGCCAAGGAACAACCGCCCATGTCCCTGCTGCCCTCGCCCGACCTGCCTGCCGCCCGCCCCGCCACTGCCGAGCCGGCGCCCGGCCCCAGTGAACGCTTCAGCGAAGTGGCGGCGGACGGTTTCCGCCTTGGCGGCTTCAGCTGGCGCCACGCGCAAGCCGATCCGGCGCGCGCAGTGGTGATCATCAACGCCGCGACCTCGGTGCGCTGCCGCTATTACTTTCGCTTCGCCGACTACCTGTTCGCCAACGGCTTCGACGTGATGACCTACGACTACCGCGGCATCGGCGAGTCGCGCCCGGCCTCGCTCAAGGGGCTCAAGGCATCCTGGTCGGATTGGGGCGCGCTGGATTTCGAAGCCATGCTGCAACGCGCCCGGCGCGAGTTTCCCGGGCAACCGATCGACGTGGTGGGCCACAGCTTCGGCGGCTGCGCCCTGGGCCTGGCGGCCTCCGCCGGGGTGATCCGCCGCGCGGCCACCATGGGGGCGCAGTTCGCCTACTGGCGCGACTACGTGCCCGCCCAGCGCTGGCGCATGCTGGGCAAGTGGCATGTGCTGATGCCCCTGCTGACCCGCCTGTACGGCTACTTCCCCGGCAAGCGCCTGGGCTGGATGGAAGACACCCCCGCCGGGGTGGTCCGCGACTGGGCCACCCCGCACCCACGCTACGAAGGCCGCCCCAGCGGCCGCAGGCTGGCCGCAGAGCGCAGTGGGCAGCCCTTCGCCCAGGTCAGCGCCCCGATCCTCGCCATCAGCGTCAGCGACGACCCCTTCGGCACCGTGGCAGCCATCGAGCGGCTACTGGGCTACTTCGACAACAGCACGCGCACCCATTGGCGCATTCGCCCCGAGGACATCGGTGAGCTCGAGATCGGCCACTTCGCCTTCTTCCACAGCCGCTTCGAAAGCCGGCTCTGGCCGCTGCTGCTGCACTGGCTGCAGCACGCAAGCCCGGCCCCGAACAGCCCGGGGCAAGAGCTGACGCCGGGGCGCTGATCAGGCAAAGGCGTTGATGAACCAGGTGATCAGCGGGATCGCCACGATGTCGATCAATACCGCACCGCACAGCGGCACGATGATGAAGGCCTTGTAGGAAAAGACCTTGTAGTGATCACAGATCGCGCCCATGTTGGCCACCGCATTGGGCGTGGCCCCCAGGCCGTGGCCCATGAAGCCGGCACACAACACCGCCGCGTCGTAGTTGCCGCCAAACAGGCGGAACAGCAGGAATACGCACAGCAGCACCATCACCAGCACCTGCACCACCAGGATCACCAGCAGCGGCAGGCCGAGCTGTTCCAGTTCCCAGAACTTCAGGCTCATCATGGCCATGGTCAGGAACACCCCCAGGCATACGTCGCCCAGGGTGCTCACGGCGCTGTCGGGGATGTCGATGATCCGCGCCCGGTCATTGAGATTGCGCAGGATGATCGCCACGAACATCGCCCCCACGTAGCTTGGCAGGACGATGCCCAGGTGCTCGTTCAGCGCGCTGCCGATCCAGAAACCCAGCACCATGATCAGCAGAATGCAGGTCAGCAGGCGCAGCAGGGTCGGCGCATCCAAAGGCGCCACCGAACCCTGGGCAGCGCTTTCCAGGTGCTGCAGGGTACTGACCTGATCGGCCTGGATCTGCAGGCGGTTGCGCTCGATCAGCCAGCGCGCCAGCGGGCTGCCCAGCAAGCCGCCGGCAACCATGCCGAAGGTGGCCGAGGCCAGGGCCGCCGTGGTGGCCCCCACCGCCCCGAGGTTTTCCGCGATCGGGCCAAAGGCCGCCGCCGCGCCAAAGCCACCCTCCAGGGACACCGCACCGGCCATGATGCCCAGCAGCGGGTCGATGCCCAGCGCCTTGGCGGCACCGACCCCCACCAGGTTCTGCAGCAGCGCCAGGGACCAGCAGGCCCCCAGATAGACGAACAGGATCTTGCCGCCACGACGCAGCAGGCCGAGGCTGCCCCCCAGGCCCACGGTGGTGAAGAACGCCACCATCAAGGGCGTCTGGATCGCGGTGTCGAGCTTGATCGCCAGCAGTTGCTGATCGCGCAGCAGCCAGACGATCAGGGCAAAGCCGAAACCGCCGATCACCGGCGCCGGGACACAGAGCTGGGTCAGCCAGCGGCTGCGTTTCTTCAGCTGGGCTCCCACCCCCAGCAGGATCAGGGCCAGCGCCAGGGTGGTCAGCGCGTCCAATTCAAAAGTCGGCATGGCAAACATCTCTTCTTGTCATTGTGGTGTTGCGCGGCGAGGGGCATGCCCCTCAGTGAATCAGGCTGGCCAGCAGACGCGCGGCCACACGGGCGGTGCGCTGGTCCTGGTCGAGCCCGGGATTGAGTTCGGCAATGTCGGCCACGCGCAATTTGCCGCTGGCCCGAGCACGGCGTACCAGGTGCTCGACCACCTGTACATCCACCCCGTGGGCCGAGGGCGCGCTGACGCCGGGAGCCTGGCTGGCCGGCAGCACATCCAGGCACAGGGTCATGTAGAGCACGTCGATACCGTCGAGAAAAGCGTCCAGGCAGGCCTCGACTGCCGGCAGGTTCCAGCCCTGCATCTGCCGGTCCAGCAGGTAGCGCACATCGAGCTCCCGGGCTTGCTCGAACAGCGCCTGGGTGTTGCTCAACTCGCTGACCCCCAGGCAGCAATACTCGAAAGGCATGCCGGCCTGCCGGCAGTACTCGGCGATCTGCCGGAACGGCGTACCGGAGCTGCTTTGCGGCGCATGGCGCAGATCGAAGTGGGCATCGAAATTGAGAATGCCGATGCGCGGGCAGGGCTGTTGGCGGCGCAGGTGATCGGCCAGGCCACTGAAGCTGGCAAAGGCGATTTCATGACCACCGCCCAGCCCCAGGGCCAGGTGCCCCTGTTCGAGCAACAGGCCGAGGCGCTCGGCGTAGCGCTGCTGGGCGCTTTCCAGGTGGTGGTCGGTGCAGGTCACGTCCCCTGCGTCGTACAGCGGGCCGGTGCCGTGCCAGGCCAGGTTGGCCAGGGCCGCGCGCAAGGCTGCCGGGCCCTGGCTGGCACCGGTGCGCCCCTGGTTGCGCTTGACCCCCTCGTCACAGGCCAGCCCGAGCAAGGCGATACCCGCCGGCTGCTGTTCGGCCCAGGGCTGCACCCACTGGTGCCAGCGCCGGGCGGCAAGGCCTTCGGCCAGGTCGATACGACCCTGCCACAGGTGCATGGGGGCGGTGCTGATCATGGTCTTGCTCCAGTCAATTCAATCCAGTCGGGCGCTCAGGCGCTGGGCCGCTTCGCGGGTCCAGCGGATCAGCCGGTCACTGCGCTGTTCGGCGCGGAACGCCGGGGCCATGAGGCTGATGGCGCCTTGCAAGCGGTCACGGCTGTCCAGCAAGGGCGCGCTGACACCCCAGATGCCCAGATCGATCTCGCTCAGGCTCACCGCATGCCCGGCGGCGCGAATGGCCCCGTAGCTGTCCAGGTGCGCGGCGAAATCCGCCTCCTCGACGCCCTGCTGGCGCAGGATCGACAAGCACAGCTCAGGCTCCATGTAGGCCAGCAACACCTTGGCCGAGGCGCCCAGCAGCAGCGGCTGCGCCAGGCCTTTCTGGTAGCAGCAGCGCAAGGGCTGCGGGCTGTCCACCAGCTCGATGCAGATCGCCTGCCCGTTGCTTGGCACCATCAGCGCGACGCTTTCCTGGCTGAGTTCGGCCAGACGGTTGAGCTCCGGCTTGGCCAGGGTCACCAGCAGGCCTTCGCGGTCGAACTTCTTCGCCAGTTGCAGGCAAGCAGGCCCGGGCAGGTAACGGCCCTGGCCATTGTCCTGGGCCAGCCCCCAGCGCAGCAGGGTCTTGAGGTGGCGATAGGTGCTGCTCAGGGGCTGCTGCAGGTTCAGCGACAGCTCCTTGGCAGACATGGCCTCCGGGGATTGCCCCAGGGCCACGAGTATTTGCAGCAGACGGTCAGTGGGCGTGTGGTAGTGCATAGCGGCCTCTTGCAGCCATGGTGCATGGAGTTTCCCGGCAAATGAAATCAGATTCCCAGGCAGTGGGAAAAGGCTGCAAAAAACCTTTGGCACAGGTGCTGCGCCGCAATGGACCTCGGCCCATGCAGGGTCGTCGGTACCCGTCTTGAGGCCTTGGCGGGTGCCAGCGCAGCGATTTGCTGGCATCCTTTCCCGCCTGACCGGCCGCTCGCCCCGAATCCGCGAGCGCCGCCCCTTTGCGCAACAAGGTAAGACGCCCATGGCATCGATCGACAAACAACACAAACGTGCCGCCCGGGCAAAGGCCAAGGCCAAGCAGAACCGCGCCAAGCGCACTGCACCGACCTCGGAGCTGGAACTGGACCCCAACGACAGCCGCATCGACTTCGAATCGGTGGACCTGACCGAGCTGTTCGTGAAGATGCGCGACGCCGAGAAAACCAGCCAGCAGGCGCTGTGCACGGTCTTCCTCTCGGACCCGCTGCTGGAGCTGGTCTATGAGCAGGAGGGCGAACAGGGCGCCACGGACTTCATCCTTGCGGCGCTGATCGAATACCGTAACTGGTCCACCGAGGCCGACGAGGCCACGGCCCTGGCCTGGATCGAGTCCGAGGCCTTCCAGGCCGACTACATGGCCGCATCCCAGGCACTGTTCAGCGCCGAAGGCTGAGTTTCTTCCGGGCATGAAAAAAGGGCGCATTCAGCAATGAATGCGCCCTTTTCCGTTTCAGCTAAACAGCCTGGCGTGATGCTCAGGCAGCTTCCAGCCGAGGGATTTCCATGCCGATGCGCGAGCTGGCGAAGTTCAGGTCGCCGCTGGCGATGGACTGGGCCTTGAAGCCTGCACCGATCAGGTCGCGTACATACAGCTTGTTGTAGATGAACATGAACACCAGGTTGCTCAGGCCGAAGGTGAACATGGCCAGCAGGAACATGATGGCAGCCCATTTCCAGTCGGCGCGGAACAGTGCCGGGATGAAGCCGAAGAAGAACACGGTCCAGGAGAAACCAACTGGCGCTTCCTTGATGGCTCCGGTGTTCGGGTTTTTGAAGATGATTTTAGTGAACGCCATGCGCGTCTCCTTGCCGCCCTTTCTTTAAGGGACCAATGGCCGGGCGATCACCATTGAACCCTGAATGCTCGTTCTTCGAACCGGGACTGTCAGGCAGGCGCTGACACTCAGGAACCATGGCGGCTACGCAGGGAACAAGGGACAGAGGCAGAAGGCGGATTCAGGGCCCCGACAAGCATTCAATCCCTTGCAATACAGCGCTATTCCATAGCTCCTCTCACGCTGGCACGCAAGAGCTCTTATCGAAGAGCGCGCAGGCTACTATTTCGCCAGCGGGCTGTCCATGAAACGCCATGTAACAAGTCACAAATCCAGCAAAAAGGCCACCGTCAATGCTGACGGCAGCCTTTTTTGCCTTTCAGAACGCCAAACTCTCAGAGCCGGCGTCCCCTGCCGGGGCCTTCTTCAGTGCCTGGTGGTACTGCTCGGCGCTGATTTCGCTGAGTGTCGCGTAGCCGTCGTACTGGTAGAAACGCTGTTTGTCGCGAGCATAGCGGTCCGCGACAAACTCCAGGCTGGCCAGGTCGATGCGCTTGGCACTCACCGGCCGCCGGCCACAGAACAGCTTGCGCGTGCCCAATTGCAGAAAGTCCGGATGAGGAACCATCACTTCCTCCGGGCTGAATTCAACCTCCAGCGGTTTGCCGGCAGCAAACATCAGTGTCGCGGTGAAGGCGTAGCTGCCCATGACGCGAGTGTGCGCCGGGTCGAGGGGCTTCTTTCTTGCGCCGTAGTAGTACACCGCCCCCTTGTCCCGGGCCCAGCCATGCCCGCATGACTCGAAGCTGGCCAGATCCGCTTTGGCCATAGGCTCGGGCACCTGATAAAAGACACTGTGGCAAAAAACCCTCTGGCCATCGGTCAGGTACGGGCCGCCCAGGGCACGGTAATGATCGGCGCAGGCCGAAGAGAATCGCTCCGGCACCCGGGTCTCGGCGCGATGAAAGGGGATCAGATACAAGCCATTGGCGTCGCCACACAGGTGTGTGTCCAGCAGCTTGAAACTGCCGGCATCCAGACCATTGATGGGGCGGCCATGGAAGTGCACCTGGCTCCCCAGCTCGAACCCGGAGCCGATGGAACGCAAGGCCTGGGCTGTTGACGCCGATGGTGCCTGCAAGCGATGCCACCAATAATCTTGCAACTGCGGATGCGCCTCGAAGTACGCCGACCACTCTTGCAGCATGGTGTCATCGATCACCCCATCCGAACCGAGCGGGCCGTGCCTGTCACCCACCAGCAACGGCGAATAGTTGCCTTCGCCACGCTCCAGCTGGGCCACTACAAAACTCTCTACATCCACGTCCAGCGGCTTGCTGCGCCGGTAGACGCGATGCCGGTCAGCGTAGTAATCGAATCCCAGGTGACGGAAACTCGGGCCATCGGCACCACGCAGGCGGGTGCCATTGCAGTAGACGAACTGATCGTCCACGGCAAAGTACGGGTCCGCCGCTTCACTCTGGCTCAAGATCCGGCCACCGGCATCGAACACCGACTGAACACGGTTCAGCAGGCGGAAGTCACCGACATAGCGCAGGGTTTTTCCGGTCAGGTAATAAGCCCGCCGTGCGTCCTTGGCGTAGCGCTCGTTGAGCACGCTGAAAGTCGCCAGATCGACGTTGTCGATGCGGTAGAAATACTCATAGGCGATGCTCGAGCCCTGCTGCGCCTGGACGATCACCGAATGCCCATCCGTACCCCAGCGCCAGGCCAGCATCTGGAAGCCATCCGGATTGGCAATCGGCAACGGCGAACCGTCCTTCTGATGCAGCACAACGCCGCCCCGGCAGACTTGGCCGCTGATCACTTGATAAGCCGGATGGTTGGTACCGCGTACCTGCTGCTCCGCGCTGGCGATCGCTCGGGCGCCGAGGAAGACCTTGTCCCCGTCACTGAACAGCACCGACCCCGCAGGCCAGTTTTCTGGCACCGGGTGCACAAGCGCCAGGCGCTCAGGCTGCGCGCCGTCGATCACCTCCTGCCCGTAGTCATGACAGAAGTAGGCACGGCACTGATCACGCCAATGGTCATGGCCCAGGCTCTGCAAGCCCCGACACACACGCACCGGCAAGGCTTGCAACGGGTGGTAGCCATAACGCGCGAAGTAACGGGGCAACGCATAATAATCGGCCCGCGCATCACGCAGCAGGTGCCGATGAACACGATGTCGCCAGAGCGGCTCGCCCTCTACCAGGGGGGAAGCCGGGAATTGCTCGGTCGCGGCCTGGCAAGCCTGCTCAGCCGGGGTCCGCCCTTCACGCTGCAGCATGAGGTAGACGTCCCGGGCTCGCTCCTCCACCAACAGGGCCCCTTCCACGAAGGCGAACCCTTGATGCCATTCGAGGTCGAGCAGTTCCCACTCGGCATCATCCATATCCAGGTCTTTCATCGCTGCATCCCAAGCTAACCGAGTGGCGGATTATCAGCAGGCGCCCCGGGTGGGTAAAGCGCCCCGTCGCCAGGCCGCGAGCGAGCCTCTGCCCGCCACCAGCAGCCCCCCAAGTTGCATCCGGACATGAAAAAGGCCGCGGTCATTTCTGAGCGCGGCCTTTTCATAAAGAGCGGAGCAAACCGTCAGTTCAGTGCCAGGGCACCATTGCGCTCGGCCTTGCGCCGACGGGCCACCATCAGGCCGGCAGCGATGACGATGACACTCAGCAGGCCAGTGGCGAGGATCTCCACCCGGTGCTCTTCCTGGAACAGCATGATGCCCAGCACCGCGACGATGAACACGATCACAGCGTAAGTCAGGCCCGGGAACAGCCACATGCGGAAGGCGATCTTCTCGCCGGCAGCCATGCGCTTGTGGCGCATGCGCAGTTGCGAGACGGCAATCACCAGGTACACCAGCAAGGCGATGGCGCCGGAGCTGGCCAGGAGGAATTCGAACACCGCCGCCGGAGCGACATAGTTGGCGAACACCGCGAGGAAGGCCGCAGCGGTGGACAGGATCACCGCCCAGTAAGGCGTGCCGCTGGCGTTGGTGCGCTTGGCGGCGGCCGGGGCATCGCCACGCTTGCCCAGGGAGAACAGCATGCGCGAGGCAGTGTAGAGCGCCGAGTTCAGGCAACTGGTCACGGCCACCAGCACCACCAGGTCAACGATCAGCTTGGCATTGGGGATGCCCATGCGGTCGAGCACGGTCTGGTAGGAGCCGACCTGGGCCAGGCTCGGGTCGTTCCACGGCACCAGGGCCACAACGATAAAGATCGATACCAGGTAGAACAGGCCGATCCGCCAGATCACCGAATTGGTGGCCTTGGAGATCTGCTTGCCCGGGTTGTGGGATTCCGCCGCGGCGATGGTGACGATCTCGGTGCCCATGAAGGAGAACATGGTGGTCAGCATGGCGGCCAGTACCGCGCCCATGCCGTTGGGCATGAAGCCCTGGGTGTCCACCAGATGCGATACGCCGCTGACCTGGCTGTTGGGGAGCAGGCCGCAGATGGCGGCGAGGCCGAGGATCACGAAGCCGATGATGGCTACCACCTTGATCAGGGCGAACCAGAACTCGAACTCACCGTAGTTCTTCACGCTGAACAGGTTGGTGGCGGTCAGCAGCAGGGTGATCACCAGAGTGAAGACCCAGATCGCCACGTTGGGGAACCAGGCATGCAGGATGGTCGCGGCAGCGTTGGCTTCCAGGGGAATCACCAGCACCCAGAACCACCAGTACAGCCAACCGATGGTGAAACCGGCCCAGTGGCCGATGGCGCGGTCCGCGTAGGTGGAGAACGATCCGGTGTCCGGCGAAGCCACGGCCATTTCCGCCAGCATGCGCATCACCAGCACCACCAGGGTGCCGGCGGCGGCATAGGCCAGCAGCACGGCGGGGCCGGCTTCGGCAATGGCGTGGCCGGAGCCGACGAAGAGGCCTGCGCCGATCACGCCGGCAATCGACAGCATGGTCACATGCCGCGGTTTGAGCCCCTGTTCGAGGTCATTGGAGAGTTGCGTACCGCTCATGAAAAGCACCTTTGCAACGAAAAAAGAGTAACTCCACCCGGTCTGCATTCGTTCTCGTAAAAAGAATCCAACAGGGCGTTCTTTATATCGCACGCAAGAATTGCGCCAAAATGTTACAGAACCCCGGGCAACAAGGGTTGGCGAGCCGACCGATGGAAATCCCAAGTCATTGAGAACAATGGCATTTCGCCATTTCGTTACCGGCCGACTCACTTGCAGGACGAAATGACGCACCAAAAACACACCCGAAAAGCAGCCGATGAGCGATTAGAGTGCAGATCCATGACCTTTGGCCCGTTAACCCTTCCAACACCCGGCCAAAGCTGGCACCATCGCGCCTTTTTTTACGCGACACCTACCGGATTTCAGGCGGATCCAGGGTTCAAACAGGCGTTCGGTTGTTGATGGGGCGACAGTCTTCTGTGCTGATGCGACAACCTGCCACACACCGTCTGTTTACCTCCGGTAGCGCTGTTGGCTGCGCTTGGAACCCTATGCTAGCTTGGCGCCTCGCCAGGAAGGCCGCCCAACAGCAGGAGCACAATGAACTCAATGAGGACCGCACATGGCTGAGGCCACGCCCGCGCTTGAAATCCGCAACTTGCACAAACGCTACGGCACTCAGGAGGTACTCAAGGGTATCTCGCTGACCGCACGCGACGGTGACGTGATATCGATCCTGGGTTCCTCCGGCTCCGGCAAGTCCACTTTCCTGCGTTGCATCAACCTGCTGGAAAACCCGCACCAGGGCCAGATCCTGGTAGCCGGCGAAGAGCTCAAGCTCAAGGCCGCGAAAAACGGCGAGCTGGTAGCCGCCGACGGCAAGCAGATCAACCGCCTGCGCAGCGAAATCGGGTTCGTCTTCCAGAATTTCAATCTCTGGCCGCACATGAGCGTGCTCGACAACATCATCGAGGCGCCACGCCGGGTGCTGGGCCAGAGCAAGGCCGAGGCCATCGAAGTGGCCGAGGCGCTGCTGGCCAAGGTCGGCATCGCCGACAAGCGCCACGCCTACCCGGCACAGCTGTCCGGCGGCCAGCAGCAGCGCGCCGCCATCGCCCGGACCCTGGCGATGCAACCCAAAGTCATCCTGTTCGACGAGCCGACCTCGGCCCTGGACCCGGAAATGGTCCAGGAAGTCCTCAACGTGATCCGCGCCCTCGCCGAAGAAGGCCGCACCATGCTGCTGGTCACCCACGAAATGAGCTTTGCCCGTCAGGTCTCCAGCGAAGTGGTGTTTCTGCACCAGGGTCTGGTAGAAGAGCAAGGATCGCCACAGCAGGTCTTCGAGAACCCGCTTTCGGCACGCTGCAAACAATTCATGTCCAGCAACCGCTAACGGAGCTACACGCATGCAGAGCTATAAGAAAATCCTCCTGGCCGCTGCCGTCACCCTGGCCTTCAGCGCCAGCGCTGCCGCCGAGACCCTGAAGATGGGCATCGAAGCAGCCTACCCACCGTTCAACAACAAGGACGCCAGCGGCCAGGTCGTGGGCTTCGACAAGGACATCGGCGACGCCCTGTGCGCCAAGATGAAAGTCGAGTGCACCGTGGTCACCTCCGACTGGGACGGCATCATCCCGGCCCTGAACGCGAAGAAGTTCGACTTCCTGATCTCCTCGCTGTCGATCACCGATGAGCGCAAGCAGGCGGTGGACTTCACCGACCCGTACTACTCCAACAAGCTGCAGTTCATCGCGCCCAAGGCCAAGACCGACTTCAAGACCGACAAGGCCTCGCTCAAGGGCAAGATCATCGGCGCGCAACGGGCGACCCTGGCCGGCACCTGGCTGGAAGACAACCTGGGCGACGACATCACCATCAAGCTCTACGACACCCAGGAAAACGCCTACCTGGACCTGACGTCCGGCCGCCTGGACGCGATCCTGGCCGACAAGTACGTCAACTACGAATGGCTCAAGAGCGATGCGGGCAAGCCTTATGAGTTCAAGGGCGAGCCTATGGTGGAAAGCGACAAGATCGGGATTGCCGTGCGCAAGAAAGATCCACTGCGCGAGAAGCTGAACGCCGCCCTGAAAGAAATCGTGGCCGACGGCACTTACAAGAAGATCAACGACAAGTACTTCCCGTTCAGCATCTATTGATACTGACTTGCCTGACCGGCGCTCGCCCCCTGGGCGCCGGTCCTTAGCAAAGCCATCCAGACCCCATGAATATCGATCTCTACGGATTCGGCCCGGCGCTCGCCGCCGGCGCGCTGATGACCGTCAAGCTGGCCCTCTCGGCGTTATGCCTGGGACTGGTGCTCGGCCTGCTCGGCGCCTTGGCCAAGACTTCCCCGTACAAGCCACTGCGCTGGCTTGGCGAAACCTATTCGACCATCGTGCGCGGCGTCCCGGAACTGCTGTGGGTGCTGCTGATCTACTACGGCACGGTGAACATGATGAGCGCGCTGGGCGAGCATTTCGGCAACCCCGATCTGGCCCTCAGTCCGTTTCTCGCCGGGGTGATCGCCCTCGGGCTGTGCTTTGGCGCCTATGCCACTGAAGTGTTTCGTGGCGCGATCCTGGCCATCCCCAAGGGCCACCGCGAGGCCGGCACCGCGCTGGGCCTTTCCAAGTTTCGGATATTCAGCCGCCTGATCCTGCCGCAGATGTGGCGCATCGCCCTGCCGGGCCTGGGCAACCTGTTCATGATCCTGATGAAGGACACCGCGCTGGTGTCGGTGATCGGCCTTGAAGAAATCATGCGCCACGCGCAGAACGCCGTGACCTTCGCCAAGCATCCCTTCACCTTCTTCATGGTCGCGGCCTTCATGTACCTGGGCCTGACCGTGCTGGCCATGACCGGCATGCACTTCCTGGAAAAACGCGCCGCCCGCGGCTTTGTGAGGACGACGTAATGGAATGGGAAGTCATCTACAAATGGCTGCCGAAGTTCATCCAGGGCGCGACGCTGACCCTGGAGTTGGTGGGCATCGCCGTGATTCTCGGTTTGCTGCTGGCCATCCCCTTGGGCATCGCCCGTTCGTCCAAGCTCTGGTACGTGCGCGCCCTGCCCTACGCCTACATCTTCTTCTTTCGCGGCACGCCGCTGCTGGTGCAGCTGTTCCTGGTGTATTACGGCCTGGCGCAGTTCGATGCGGTGCGCGACAGCTTCATGTGGCCCTACCTGCGCGACCCGTTCTGGTGCGCCACCGCCACGATGACCCTGCACACCGCGGCCTACATCGCCGAGATCCTGCGTGGCGCGATCCAGGCCATTCCGCCCGGTGAAATCGAAGCCGCGCGGGCCCTGGGCATGTCCCGGCCCAAGGCGCTGTTCTATATCATCCTGCCGCGGGCGGCGCGCATCGGCCTGCCGGCCTACAGCAACGAAGTGATCCTGATGCTCAAGGCCAGCTCCCTGGCCAGTACCGTGACCCTGCTGGAACTGACCGGCATGGCGCGCACCATCATCGCCCGCAACTACCTGACGGTGGACATGTTCTTCACCGCCGGGGTGTTCTACCTGTTGATGTCGTTCATGCTGGTCCAGGCCTTCCGCCAACTGGAACGCTGGCTGCGGGTCGACGCCTGCCAGGGACGCTGATCTTCTCCCGCTCCCGCCAGGGAGCGGGCCTGCCCCGGACGCCATGACCATGCCTGCGATTCTCCAAGGCCCTGCGCTGCTCGATCGCTTCCAGGCCCTGGACGGCTTCCTGCTTGAACACCAGGATCTCTGGCGGCCTCGTCCGTTCCAGCATCTGCACCTGCCGTGGGAAACCTCCTACCCGGAACTCGCCCAGTGGCTGCGCCAGCGCACCCTGGAAGACGCCGAGGCTGCCCACAACCACCCGGAACACCTCCAGGCACCCGCCCCCTTCGGCGAATTGGCCGCGCGCTCCGGGGCCCTGTCTGCCGTAGCCGAATGGCCCGGCCAGGCATTGCCGCCCCTGCGCCAGCGCCTCAGTGTCGACGTCCCCGGGCGCAAATGGCAGCAGATCGAAGCCTTCGCCGGCCGCCTGCACTTCACCCGGGCAACCGAGCACTGGCTCGACTGGTGTTCGGGCAAGGGCCACTTGGGGCGGCGCCTGCTGCAGCCCGGACAACAACTGACCTGCCTGGAATACGATCCGGCGCTGGTGACCAGCGGCGCGCAGCTGAGCCAGCACCACGGCCTGCCTGCCCGGCACCTGCACCAGGATGTACTGGCCGCCGACGCCGACCGCCACCTCGATGCCCGACACACCCCAGTGGCCCTGCACGCCTGCGGCGACCTGCATGTGCGCCTGATCCAGCTGGCCAGCCAGAACGGCTGCCAACAACTGGCCATTGCCCCTTGTTGCTACAACCGCACCAGCGCCAGCCACTATCAGGGGTTATCCACAGCGGCCCAGGCATCACACCTGCAACTGTCCCTGGAGGACCTGGCCCTGCCCATGAGCGAAACCGTCACCGCCGGCGCCCGGGTGCGGCGCCAGCGCGACAGCTCCATGGCCCGCCGCCTGGCTTTCGACCTGCTGCAGCGGCAAGTGCGCGGGGTCGATGAATACCTGTCTACCCCGTCGCTGCCCAGCCACTGGCTGGACAAGCCCTTCGCCGACTACTGCCGCGACCTTGCCGCGCTCAAGGAGTTATCCACAGTGGGCCAGCCAGACTGGCCGGCCCTGGAAGCCGCCGGCTGGCAGCGCCTGGCCCAGGTGCGCAACCTGGAACTGCTGCGCGGCCTGTTCCGCCGGCCATTGGAACTGTGGCTGGTGCTGGACCGGGCATTGTTTCTGCAACAGCAGGGCTACCAGGTACGCCTGGGCACCTTCTGCCCTGCGCACCTGACCCCGCGCAATCTGCTGCTTCTGGCGGAGCGTTGAGAGCCTGCGACGGCCTGTCGCGACCTGTGGATAAGTCTGTTGATGGAATTCAATGAAAGCCCATGAAAGCCTGGCCTGGAGCCAAAAACAGAGGCTGGTCATTTTTTGTTCACAAAATAAACCGTCGAAAAAACAGCCAGTTGCGCAAGGAATGAGAAACGGTCCACAAAACCGGCCCGTCCAGGCCCTGGCAACCCATCCGTTGTGCATAAACACCTGAACGAACGGGCATAACGCCCTCTCGTCCAGGCCGTTTCCACAGGCTCTGTCACCTCCTGCCGCGGGCTATTCGTCCGCTCGCGCCGGGATCCACCACTCTTCGCCTCGGGCCGTGCTGATGTACTCCGGCCAACGGAAATCGTGGGGCACCTTGAAGTCCTCGGGCAGCAGTGGCGCCTGCCAGCGAGTGCCGCCGATACCGCCACCGGTGCGCTCCACGAACTCGGCCTTGGCCGCACTCAACAGGGCTTCGTCGGTCAGCAGGTCCACCAGGGTCGCGGCAATGGTCTTGGCCGCCACTTCGATCATCGGGTCGATGGTCTGGCGAATGCCCCCCAGGGCGTTGGACACCCAGTCCGGATAGACCGTGCCAGCTGGCGCGCTGAGCATCGGCCGGGCCACCAGCAGGCGCACGGTGGGGCAGTGCCAGGTGTATTCCGGGTAGTCATCGGAGGTCAGGTAGTTCTGCCAGACGGGCATTTGCAGGCGCATCTGGCGCTCGCATTCCTGGGGTTCGATCAAGGCTTCGGTGGCCGGCAGAAATGGCCGTTCCATGGCTTCGAGGCCAAGGTTGCGCTGGATTTCCCGAGCGATCTCCCGGGCTTCTTCGTCCCACTGTGGAGCGCCCACCGCCGCCAGGTTGTCGTAGGTGGCCTGGGCCATGACGTGGTTGGGCAGGCCGCCCCGGGACTTGCACACCCAGGTCTTTTTCCAGCGGCAGCCGGTGGCCATGGCCGCCGCTGCGGCGTTGTTGTCCATGACCTGGGAGATGGTCTCGGCCTGCTCGATGGAATCGCAGCGCAGCAGGTACTGGATCTGCGACAGGTGCGGCGGCAGGTTGTCCGCGGTGGCCTGGCCGGCGGTGAGAATCGCCTCGTTGTAGCTCCACAGGCCGGTGAACGGCAGGGTCGAACGGCGCAGGCTTTCGTTCAGGGTGTAGAAATGCACCAGGGCGTCATTGGCCCCCGGCGCCCGGGCCGCCAGATGGTTCTGCGGGATCGGGCTGTAGCGATCGGCGGCGATCCAGTTCTGCGGATCCTCGCAGGTAAAGCTGTAGATGTAGGCGTAGGCGATGCCGCAGTGGGTGTCCCAGGTGGTGGTGTTGTTCAGCGGCAGCATGTAGGTGGGGTGGAAACTGATAGCGGCATCCAGGTCATCGTAGTAGCCCTTGGCGGCGTGGACCGGCTTGGAGGCGCGAAGCTTTTCCGCCGGCTCGCCGAAGAACCTGATGCTGCCCTGCAGGCCGAATTCCACCATGGTCGCCTTGGCCGCCAGGGCCCCGCCGAGGGCGCTGATGCCCAGGGCCGAGTGCGGGTCGGTGTGCCCAGGAGCGAAGCGCGACAGGCCATCGCGCGGCTGCTTGCGCGTAGTGGCCGCCTGGCAGTTGCCGGGCACCGCGTCGTATTCGCCGTAGGTGGCCAGCAGCGGTCCCTGGCCCTGGGTGAAGGTGGCGCAGAAGGCCGTGGGCATGCCGCCGCTGGCGCGCTCGACGGTGAAGCCCTCGGCTTCCAGCAGTTGCACGTACCAGGCGCTGGACTTGTACTCACGAAAGGCCGGCTCGGCGTAATGCCAGATGATCTGGTGCCAGTCCGACAGTTGCTGGCGGTGGCGTTCAACCCAATCCATGGCGAATTCTTTGTAACGGGACATCCGCGGCACTCCTGGTTATCCAGGTTCCGGCCGGCCGGCGCCAGGACGCCACAGCGCCCCCACTCGGCCTGCGGGACCTCTTGTTGTTATTAGGCTTGTCCGGTCGGCTACAGGCCGGATCGAGGCTCAGTATTGGTGAAGCGCCGATTACATCAATCGAATTTTTTAGGCGGCAATGTCAAAGTAAATTGACCAGTTTGCCGAGAGGTCGGCCCATACTGCGCCGCACTATGTGCGGAATACGAACGCCGTCGAACACAGGTTCCCTTGACCCGGAGGTTGTATGCGCTACCCCTCGATCACCGCCCTGCGCGCCCTCGACGCGGTCGCCCGGCTGGGCAGCGTCACTGCTGCCGCCCAGCAACTGAGCCTGACCCGCAGCGCCATCAGCCACCAGATCATCAGCCTGGAACAGAGCCTGGGTTTTGCCCTCACCGAACGGGTTGGGCGCGGCATCGGCCTGACCTACCAGGGCCAGTGCTATGCCCGGGAGGTGCGGCGCATCCTGGCCGACATCCAGGACGCCGGGCGGCGTTTCGACGGTCTGTCGGTGTCCGGAAAACTGCGCATCAGCTGCAACCCGGGGTTCGCCAGTTTCTGGCTGTGCAATCACATCAACGGTTTCCTGCGCCAGTACCCCCAGGTGCAGTTGCAAGTGGTCAGCCCGCGCTCCCAGGACGACACCAGCGACGCCGAAGCCGACCTGTTCATCGCCTATGGCATCGGCGACTGGCCGGGGCTGCTGGTGGAGCAGATCGTTACCCTGCGCTTCTCGCCGGTGTGCAGCCCGCGCCTGATCAACGCCATCGGCGGCCTGAAGACCCCACTGGACCTCAAGGACTTCCCGCTGATCCACATGAGCGACACCAGCGACTGGCGGGTCTGGCTGGCAGCGGCGGGCGCCAGTCAGGTCAACGCCGACAGCGGCATCACCTTCTCCGATGCGCACTGTGCCCAGTCGGCCTGCATCGCTGCCCAGGGCGTGGCGATTGGCGACAACCTGCTCAGTGGCGACGCCCTGGCCCGGGGCCTGCTGGTGCGCCCGTTCGACATCAGCATCAGCGCCTTGCGCGGCTACTTCCTGGTGATCGACCCGGCCAAGGCCGAGCGCTCGGTGGTCCAGGCCTTCAGCGCATGGTTGAAGAACCAGTTGCAGACCAGCGCCCAGCACATCTCGGACGCCCCCTCCGGCGAACCCTGAGGCGCTCGCGACTGGGAAATTTCACTCACCAATGAGACAAAAATTATTCCATTGATGTGGCGTTGCTTTTCACAATAATGAGCCGACCGCCTGCTGTTCCGACAATAAAAATTCCATAGCGCAGGCCGGCTTTGCGGGAGATCTCCGTAGTGTCCAGCAGTCCCTCGACTCAACTCAGCGCCCAAGGAATCAGCCAGTTCTACGGCAACTTCACTGCCCTGGACGGCATCGACCTCGACGTTCGCCAAGGCGAATTCCTCACCCTGCTCGGCCCCTCGGGCTCAGGCAAGACCACCCTGTTGATGATCCTCGCGGGCTTCCTCACCCCCAGCGCCGGCAAGCTGCTGGAGCGCGGTGTGGACATCAGCCGGCGGCCGGCGGAAAAACGCAACTACGGCATGGTGTTCCAGGGCTACGCGCTGTTTCCCCACATGAGCGTGGCCGACAACGTCGCCTACCCGTTGCGCATCCGAGGCGTGAAAGCCGAGGAGCGCCAGCGCCGGGTCAAGCACATCCTCGAAGTGGTGGGCCTGGGCGCCCACCTGAACAAGAAGCCGTCCGAACTTTCCGGTGGCCAGCAACAGCGCGTCGCCATCGCCCGGGCCCTGGTGTTCGAGCCGGACATGCTGCTGCTGGACGAGCCGCTCTCGGCCCTGGACAAGAACCTGCGCGAGCAACTGCAGACCGAGCTGCAACGCATTCATCGCCAGGTCGGCACCAGCTTCGTCTTCGTCACCCATGACCAGGGTGAAGCCCTGGCGTTGTCGACCCGCATCGCCATCTTCAACCAGGGGCGGCTGGCACAGATCGACACCCCGGAAACCATCTACGACCGCCCGCGCAACCGCTTCGTCGCCGAGTTCCTGGGCAAGATGAACCTGTTCCCGCTGCAAGGCATTTCCCGCAACGGCAGCCAGGCCAGCGGACGCTTTGGCGACAGCCCGCTGCAGGCCACCACGTCCGGGGAAATCAGCAGCCAGCCGCAATTGCTGGCGGTACGCCCGGAACACATGACCCTGCACACCGAGCGCCCGCAAGCCGGCGAGCACAACGTGCTGCCCGCCAGCCTCGGCGAGCGGGTGTACCAGGGCTCCAGCACCCACCTGGCGCTGAACATCAGCCCGGAACTGGCACCGGTGAACCTCTCGGTGCCCGGCGACCACCCCGGCGCCCGATTGCCCAGCGGCACCCCGGTGTGGCTGAGCTGGCCGGTACGCCACAGCTTCCTGCTGGAAGCCTGAGCCGGCCGCTCCCCCATCGCGCACAGCTCTCCCATAACAATAATCGGCCGGCGCGCCCTGCACCGGCCTCGCGAGGACTTGCCCCATGAGCCAGCACCATCAACGCGACTGCATTGAAATCCTCATCGAAAAAGCCCGCGGCGGGCAGGTCAGCCGCCGCACCTTCCTCCAGGCCATGGGCCTGCTGGCGGCGGTGCCCCTGGCATTGCGCAGCGGTATCAGCTGGGCCGCCGACAAGCCCCTGGTGGTGGTCAACTGGGGCGGCGACGCACTCAATGCCTTTCGCAGCGCCTGGACCGACAGCTTCACCAAGAGCACCGGCATCCCGGTGCGCATCGACGGCGCCGGCCCCACCGAAGGGGCCATCCGTTCGCAGCTGGCCAGCGGCCGGCCGAGCTGGGACGTGGTCGACGTGGACAGCTACAGCGCCATGACCCTGGGCCGCGACAAGGTCCTGCAACCCCTGGACTACAGCGTGGTGCAGCGGGACCTGGTGGCGCCGTCGCTGTCCCACGAGCACGGCATCGCCGGCTACCTGTTCAGCTACGTGATCGCCTGGGACAGCCAGAAGTTCGGCGACAACGGCCCCAAGGACTGGGCGGATTTCTGGAACGTGGAGAAATTCCCCGGCAAGCGCACCCTCTACAAGTGGATGAACGGCATGCTCGAAGCCGCGCTGCTGGCCGATGGCGTGGCCGCCGAGCAGTTGTACCCGCTGGACGTGCCTCGCGCCTTGCGCAAGATCGATGAGCTCAAGCCCCATGTCCTGTCGTTCTGGGGCTCGGGTGCGGAAAGCCAGCAGTTGATGATCGAAGGCGAAGCCTCCATGGGCGCCATCTGGCACACCCGCGCCACCCTGCTCCACGAAGACAGCGGCGGCCGCATCAAGTGGGGCTTCGACCATGCCTTCCTCAACGCCAGCAGCTGGGGCGTGCTCAAGGACAACCCCGCGGGCACCGCACCGGCCATGCAGTTCATCCAGCACGCCTTGCAGCCGGCCGGGCAACTGAAGCTGTTCGAGGCCCTGGGCAACGGCCCGTCCAACGCCGCCACCCAGCAACTGATGAGCGCCGAACAGCGGGAGATCAACTGCGCCTCCGAAGCCAACATGAAGAAGCAGATCTTCCTCGACACCCAGTGGTACGCCGACCACTACTCCAGCACCCTGGAGCAGTACCTGACCCACCTGTCCAAATGAGCCGCCGACCATGAGTGCAACCCGAACCGCACGCCTGGAACGCAGCCTGCTGCTGTTCCCGCTGCCGCTGCTACTGGTGGTGTTCTACCTGTTGCCGTTCTTCGGCGTGGTGAGCTGGAGCTTCACCCTGCCGGAGACGGGCTTGGGGCAGTACCAGCGCATCGCAACCGACCCGGCGATCCACGACATGCTCCTGCGCACCCTGCGCCTGTGCCTGACCGTGAGCCTCTTGGCCCTGGTGATCGGCTACCTGCTGGCCTACTGCTGGGTGTTCAGCCCGCCGTTCTGGCAACGCATGGTGGAGATCTGCGTGTTCATCCCGTTCTGGATCTCGGTGCTGGTGCGGGCCTTCGGCTGGCTGATCGCCCTGCGCAGCAACGGCGTGGTCAACGACAGCCTGCTGTCCCTGGGCTGGATCGATCACCCCTTGCAACTGACCCGCAACGAACTGGGGGTGGTGATCGGCATGCTGCACTTCATGATCCCCTATGCCCTGTTCCCGCTACTGTCGAGCATGCGCCAGCTGGATCAACGGGTGCTGCTGGCCTCACGCGGCCTGGGGGCCGGCGCCCTGCGCACCTTCTGGCAGGTGCTGCTGCCGCAGACCCTGCCGGGGCTGCTGGGGGCCTTCATCATGGTCTTCGTGTTCTGCCTGGGCTTCTTCATCACCCCGGTGCTGCTGGGTGGCGGGCAGACGGTGATGATTGCCGAATACGTGTTCCTGCAGATGTTCCAGACCAGCAACTGGGGCCTGGGCGCGGCCCTGAGCCTGGTGCTGCTGACCCTGGTCAGCGCGCTGATCTGGCTGCTGATGCGCATCACCCGTGTCAATCGACTGGTGGGTTGAGGTCACTATGAATACACATCGCACTGCCCTGAGTACCCGGCTGATCGCCGTGGTCGCCATGGCCTTCATGCTGTTCCCGCTGCTGACGGTGATCCCGGTTTCCTTCACCGCCAAACGCTACCTGTCGATGCCCGACGGCCACTGGTCGCTGCGCCACTACGAGGCGCTGCTGAGCAACCCCGACTGGCTGTCGAGCATCGGCCAGAGCCTGGCCATCGCCAGCGCCACCAGCCTGATCGCCACCCTGCTGGCGGTGAGTTTCAGCCTCGGCATCTGGTACCTGCGTTCGCGCCTGGCAACCCTGCTGATCGGCCTGGTGCTGCTGCCCATGGCCATTCCGCCGGTGATCTCGGCGCTGGTGCTGTACTTCATGGAAACCAACCTCGGGCGCATCGCCCCGGGCTGGGGCTACGACACCCTGCCCGGGGTGGTGATCGCCCATGTGGTGATGGTGGTGCCCTACGGCGTGGTGACCATGCTGGTGGCGCTGAGCCAGGTGGACCGGCGCATCGAGCTGGCCTCGCGCAACCTGGGGGCGAGCCTGATGCAGACCACCTTCCTGGTGATGTTGCCGAACCTCAAGCTGGGGATCTTCTCCACCGCGCTGCTGAGCTTTGCCCTGTCCTGGGAGGAAGTGGCGGTGACCCTGTTCATCACCAGTGTCGACGTCAACACCCTGCCGCGGCGGATCTGGAGCGGCCTGCGCGATAACGTCGACCCCAGCGTGGCGGCGATCTCGGTGCTGCTGATCGGCCTGACCCTGCTGGTGCTCATGGGCCGCCTGGCCTTGCAGTACGCCGCCCAGCGCCGCGCCCGCTCCTAGCGCCTGTGGCGAGGGAGCTTGCTCCCTCGCCACAGGGCCCACCCTACTCCCTGGCTATTCGCTTCCGAGCTGACCGAAGTCATCCCTCACTCCCCGCGTTTTATCCGATAGTGCCCCGTTCGCCCACCCGGTTGCCCAGGCTCTTCTAGACTCAATGGGTGGTCGTAGATGGAACCGAACACGTCGCTTTCGTGCAGATGAACCAGAAGCAGCGTGTCAAGCTGCCCTTTATGCCCTGAACAGGTGCGGCAACGACCGCGCCGGGTACAACAAGATGCCCATTCAGGGTGCATGGCCAACGGCCTGAAACGCCGCGCTACCGTGACGTGGCAACCAGCGCCGCAGCCGACACTTTCGGACAGCCGACAACCACCAGGTTTGTCCGTGACCGTGAGGAATTGCTGTATGCCTGATGAAACACTGCATCTGCCGTTGATCCACACCCTGCTGGAGCGTCACAAAGGCTCCCCGGGTGCGCTGTTGCCGATTCTCCACCAGATCCAGGAAGAGCTCGGCTACATCCCCGATCTGGCCGTCCCCGAAATCGCCCATGCACTCAATCAGAGCCAGGCGGAAGTGCGCGGGGTGATCAGCTTCTACCATGATTTTCGTACCGCACCGCCGGCGCGCCACATCCTGCGCCTGTGCCGCGCCGAGTCCTGCCAGAGCCGCGGCTCCGAGCAGCTGGCGGCGCAACTGCGGGCACGCCTGCAACTGGATGACCACGGTAGCAGCGCCGACGGCTCCATCAGCCTGCGGCCGGTGTACTGCCTGGGGGCCTGTGCCTGTTCGCCGGCCCTGGAGCTGGACGGACAGTTGCATGCCCGGGTCAGCGCCGAACGTCTGGATGCGCTGCTGGACAGTTGCCGGGAGGACGCGTGATGCCAAGCCTCTATCTGCCCTGTGATTCCCTGGCCCGGGCCGTGGGCGCCGACGCGGTGGCCGACGCCATCGCCGCCCAGGCCGAGCAGCACCAACTACCGCTGCAACTGCAACGCACCAGCTCCCGTGGCCTGTACTGGCTGGAACCGCTGCTGGAAGTCGATACCCCGGACGGACGCCTGGGCTTCGGCCCGGTGAGCGTCGCCGACGTACCCTCGCTGCTGAACGCCCTGCAAGACGCTCCCGCCAGCCATCCCCTGGCCCTGGGCCGGGTGGAAGACCTGCCCTACCTGAAGAGCCAGCAACGTCTGCTGTTCGCCCGCGCCGGCATTACCCGGCCGCTGTCCCTGGCGGACTATCGGGCCCACGGCGGCTTCGAGGGCCTGAGCCGCGCCGTCGCCCTGGGCGGTGACCAGACCGTGGCCGCGGTGCTCGACTCCGGCCTGCGGGGCCGCGGCGGCGCGGCCTTCCCCGCCGGGATCAAATGGCGCACCGTGCGCGACACGCCGCAGCAGCAGAAGTACGTGGTGTGCAACGCCGACGAGGGCGACTCCGGCACCTTCGCCGACCGCATGCTGATGGAAGGCGACCCGTTCCTGCTGATCGAAGGCATGGCCATTGCCGGTATCGCGGTCGGCGCCAGCTACGGCTACATCTACGTGCGCTCGGAATATCCCCAGGCGGTGGCGACCCTGCGCGAAGCCCTGGAAATCGCCCGGGATGCCGGTTATCTCGGGGCCAATGCCGGCGGTAGCGGCCAGGCGTTCGACATGGAGGTTCGGGTCGGTGCCGGGGCCTATATCTGCGGCGAAGAAACCGCCCTGCTGGACTCCCTGGAAGGCAAGCGCGGCATCGTTCGCGCCAAGCCGCCGATCCCGGCGCTGCAAGGCCTGTTCGGCCAGCCGACCCTGGTGCACAACGTGCTGACCCTGGCCTCGGTGCCACTGATCCTGGAAAAGGGCGCGCCGTTTTATCGCGACTACGGCATGGGCCGCTCCCTGGGCACCATGCCCTTCCAACTGGCGGGCAATGTGCGTCACGGCGGCCTGGTGGAACGGGCCTTCGGCCTGACCCTGCGCGAGCTGGTGGAAGGCTACGGCGGCGGCACCGCCAGCGGTCGGCCGCTGAAGGCTGCGCAAGTCGGCGGCCCACTCGGCGCCTGGGTGCCCCCTGCACAGTTCGATACGCCGCTGGATTACGAAGCCTTCGCCGCCATGGGCGCGATGCTCGGCCACGGCGGTGTGGTGGTGGCCGATGACAGCCTGGACCTGGCCCACATGGCGCGCTTCGCCCTGCAATTCTGCGCCGAGGAATCCTGTGGCAAATGCACCCCGTGCCGCATCGGTTCGACCCGCGGCGTGGAGGTCATCGACCGCCTGCTGGCAGCCCCCGATCAAGGCCGCCGCGATGAGCAGGCGCTGATCCTCAAAGACCTGTGCGACACCCTGCAATACGGCTCGCTGTGCGCCCTGGGCGGGATGACGTCCTATCCGGTGGCCAGCGCCCTGAAGCACTTTCCCGCCGACTTCGGTCTGCAGCCCTCGGAGGCCGACCAATGATCAGTATTTTCGACCCAGCCACAGACATCGACCTCAATGCCGTGGACTTCGGCACCCCAGCCCGCGACAGCCAGGTGCAAGTCAGCCTGAACATCGACGGACGCAACATCAGCGTGCCCCAGGGCACCTCGGTGATGCGCGCCGCCGCCCTGCTGGGCACCACCATCCCCAAGCTCTGCGCCACCGACAGCCTGGAAGCCTTCGGCTCGTGCCGCATGTGCCTGGTGGAAATCGACGGCATGCGCGGCTACCCGGCTTCCTGCACCACCCCGGTCAGCGAAGGCATGGTGGTGCATACGCAAACGCCAAAGCTGGCGACCCTGCGGCGCAACGTGATGGAGCTGTACATCTCCGACCACCCGCTCGACTGCCTGACCTGCTCGGCCAACGGCAACTGCGAACTGCAGACCGTGGCCGGCCAGGTGGGCCTGCGGGAAGTGCGCTACGGCTATGACGGCGCCAACCACCTGGACGATCAGAAAGACACCTCCAACCCCTACTTCGACTACGACCCGAGCAAGTGCATCGTCTGCAACCGCTGCGTGCGCGCCTGCGAGGAAACCCAGGGCACCTTCGCCCTGACCATCAGCGGCCGCGGCTTCGAATCCCGGGTCGCGGCAGCCGGTGGCGACAACTTCCTCGACTCCGAATGCGTGTCCTGCGGCGCCTGCGTGCAGGCCTGCCCGACGGCGACCCTGATGGAAAAAAGCGTGGTGGAAATCGGCCAGCCGGAGCGGGCGGTGATCACCACCTGCGCCTACTGCGGGGTGGGCTGCTCGTTCCGCGCCGAGATGAAGGGCGACCAGCTGGTGCGCATGGTTCCGGACAAGAACGGCCAGGCCAACCACGGCCATTCCTGCGTCAAGGGCCGCTTCGCCTGGGGCTACGCCACTCACCCTGACCGCATCACCAAACCGATGATCCGCAAACACATCAGCGACCCGTGGCAGGAAGTCAGCTGGGACGAAGCGGTGACCTACGCGGCCAGCGAGCTGCGGCGCATCCAGTTCAAGTACGGCCGCGACTCCATCGGCGGTATCACCTCCAGCCGCTGCACCAACGAAGAAACCTACCTGGTGCAGAAACTGGTGCGGGCAGCCTTCGGCAACAACAACGTCGACACCTGTGCGCGGGTCTGCCACTCGCCCACCGGCTACGGTCTCAAGCAGACCCTGGGGGAATCCGCCGGGACCCAGAGCTTCGACTCGGTGATGCAGGCCGACGTGATCCTGGTAATGGGCGCCAACCCCAGCGACGCCCACCCGGTGTTCGGCTCCCAACTCAAGCGGCGTCTGCGTGAAGGGGCCAAGCTGATCGTCATCGATCCGCGACGCATCGATCTGGTGGACTCGGTACACGCCCGCGCCGAGCTGCACCTGGCTCTGCGCCCGGGCACCAACGTCGCCATGCTCAATGCCCTGGCCCATGTGATCGTCACCGAAGGGCTGGTCAACCAGGGGTTCGTCGACGCCCGCTGCGAGCCGGAAGCCTTCGCCCAGTGGAGCGCCTTCGTCAGTCGCGCCGACAACTCGCCGGAAGTGCTCGGCGCCATCTGCGGCGTCCCCGCCACCGACATCCGCGCTGCCGCGCGCCTGTACGCCACCGGCGGCAACGCCGCGATTTACTACGGCCTGGGCGTCACCGAGCACAGCCAGGGCAGCACCTCGGTGATGGGCATCGCCAACCTGGCCATGGTCACCGGCAACATCGGTCGCGAAGGGGTCGGGGTGAACCCGCTACGGGGGCAGAACAACGTCCAGGGCTCCTGCGACATGGGCTCCTTCCCCCACGAGCTGCCGGGCTATCGGCACATCTCCAACCAGGCGGTGCGCCAGGAGTTCGAGCAGGCCTGGAACGTCACCCTGCAAGCCGACCCCGGCCTGCGCATTCCCAACATGTTCGAAGCGGCCCTGGGCGGCAGCTTCAAGGGCCTGTACTGCCAGGGCGAGGACATCGCCCAGAGCGACCCCAATACCCAGCACGTGACTGCGGCCCTGTCGGCCATGGAATGCGTGGTGGTGCAGGACATCTTCCTCAACGAAACCGCCAAGTTCGCCCACGTGTTCCTGCCGGGCTCCTCGTTCCTGGAAAAGGACGGCACTTTCACCAACGCCGAACGGCGCATCTCCCGGGTGCGCAAGGTCATGGAGCCCCTGGGTGGCAAGGCCGACTGGGAAGGCACCCTGGCCCTGGCCGCGGCCCTGGGCTACCCGATGCACTACAACCATCCTTCGCAGATCATGGATGAAATCGCCCGCCTGACCCCGACCTTCACCGGCGTCAGCTACGCCAGCCTGGACCGCCACGGCAGCCTGCAATGGCCGTGCAACGACGCCGCGCCGGACGGCACGCCGACCATGCACATCGACGAGTTCGTGCGCGGCAAGGGGCGCTTCATGCTCACCGGCTACGTGCCCACCGACGAGAAGGTCAACGGTCGCTACCCGCTGCTGCTGACCACCGGCCGCATCCTCAGCCAGTACAACGTCGGCGCCCAGACCCGACGCACCGACAACGTCGCCTGGCACGCCGAGGACCGCCTGGAAATCCACCCCACCGATGCCGAGAGCCGGGGCATCAACGAAGGCGACTGGGTGGGCATCGGCAGCCGCGCCGGGCAGACCGTGCTGCGGGCGCGGGTCACCGAGCGGGTGGCACCGGGGGTGGTCTACACCACCTTCCACTTCCCCGAGTCGGGGGCCAACGTGATCACCACCGACAACTCCGACTGGGCCACCAACTGTCCGGAATACAAGGTCACCGCGGTGGAAGTCAGCCGCGTCTACCACCCTTCCGAATGGCAGAAGCGCTACCAGGCATTCAGCGAAGAGCAGCATCGCCTGCTGGACAAGCGTGGCCGCTCCCGGGGCGGCAAGGCGGAGGTGCGCCGATGAGCACCGCCAACCTGATCAAGATGGCCAACCAGATCGCCTCGTACTTCGCCAATGAGCCGGACCAGGTACAGGCCGTGCTCAGCGTGCGCAACCACATGCAGATGTTCTGGACCCCAGGCATGCGCAAGGAACTGCTGGCCTGGCAGACCGAGCAGCAAGGGGCCGAACTGCATCCACTCGTGCAGCAGGCGGTGCGCGACGCGGGCTGGGAGGCCTAGACCAGCCCTCACCCCCGGCCTGCTACCCCAGGCCGGGGCTACCCTCCAACGGCTCAGCTACCCGGGCACTTGCTGTCCACCGGCGGCTTGGCCTGGACCGCCATCGGAATGACCGCTCCCGGCTTGCCCAGGGGCAACAACTGGTACACCGCAAAGGCACACATGGCTGCGGTTTCGCCGTTCGCCTGGGGGATGTAGTTCAGACCGACATAGGCCTCGTAGCTCTTGCCCGGCTCGAACAGCACCACCTTCCTCACCTCAGGGCAGGTGCTGTAGGTGCTGCCATAGCCACCTGCCGCCACGCCCCCGCCTTCCAGCAGGAAAGGCCGGCCCGCCGGTACCCGGTACTCGGTGGCGATCTCGTTGTAGGCGCCCTCGCCCCTGCGGATCGCCCCTGCGTAGGCCGGCAGTTTCGGCGCGAACCTGGGCAGCATGTCGATCTGCCGGGGCTGCACCGGGAACTGCGGGTAGTTGATGTTGGCCTGTTGATCGCTGCCGAAACGCCCGGCCTTGGCCAGGCGCTTGCTGTCCCCCAGGCACCCGGCATAGGCGTCCCCGCGCACCTCGCCGTTGGTGATCACCCGCAACTGCGCGGTCGGCACGCTCAGGGGCGGTTCCGAATAGGGCTGTACCGGTTTGGCACTGCAAGCGCCGAGCAACGCCAACGCGGCCAGCAGGGTGGGAGTTGCGAGATTCATCACTGAAGTTTCCTTTGACTGAGGCGGCCACCGGGCCCGCACAGGCTATCGGCCGAGTGCCCGCAGCCTTCACTGCCACCCAGGCACTTTCCACAAAACACAAGCCAGCTTGTGCCCGCCGGGATGTACCCGGCAACCCCTGCCACCTACGCTGCGCCGACCTGCCTTCAACAACAAAAACAAAAGGAAGCGACGGTTATGGCACTCGATTATCTGGTAATGGCGATCTACGTCCTGCTGATGGCCGGCCTCGGCTGGTGGGGCATGCGCAAAGTGAAAAACCAGGATGACTTTCTGGTGGCCGGGCGCCGCCTGGGCCCGGCCCTGTACCTGGGCACGCTGTCGGCGGTGATGCTCGGCGGCGCTTCCACCATAGGCTCGGTGCGCCTGGGCTACAGCTACGGCATTTCCGGGCTGTGGCTGGTGTTCATGCTGGGCCTGGGGATCATCGTGCTGAGCCTGGTGTTCTCCCGGCAGATCGCCCAGTTGCGGGTCTTTACCGTGACCCAGATCCTAGAGCAGCGCTACCAGGCGTCCTCGCGGCTGATCGGTGGCTGCGTGATGGTGGCCTACGACCTGATGGTGGCGGTGACCGCCACCATCGCCATCGGCTCGATCACCGAAGTGGTGTTCGAGATCCCGCGGATCACAGCGATCCTCTGCGGAGGCGGCCTGGTGATCTTCTACTCGGTGATCGGCGGCATGTGGTCGCTGACCCTCACCGACATCATCCAGTTCGTGATCATGACCCTGGGGATCTTCGGCGTCCTGCTGCCCATGAGCCTGGGCCAGGCCGGCGGCCTGGAAGCCTTGCAGGCCAACCTGCCGGCGGGCTTCTTCGAGCTGGGCAATATCGGCCTGGACACCATCCTCACCTACTTCCTGCTGTACTTCTTCGGCGCCCTGATCGGCCAGGACATCTGGCAGCGGCTGTTCACCGCCCGCAGTGAAAGCGTGGTGCGCTACGCCGGGCTCGGCGCCGGGATCTACTGCATGTTCTATGGCGCCGCCTGCGCCCTGGTGGGGGCCGCCGCCAAGCTGCTGCTGCCGGACCTGGCGGTGGCGGAAAACGCCTTCGCCGAAATCACCCGCAGCGTGTTGCCCGCCGGCCTGCGCGGCTTGGTGGTGGCCGCTGCCCTGGCCGCCATCATGTCTACCGCCAGCGCCTGCCTGCTGGCGTCGGCCACGGTGCTCAAGGAAGACATCTACAGCCGCTTCCTTACCCGGGGCGGGGAAAACCACCTGGCCAGCAGCCGCTGGATCACCCTCGGGCTGGGGGCGGCGATGCTGTTGATGGCGTGCCTGGTGAACGACGTGATCGCCGGGCTGAGCATCGCCTACAACCTGCTGGTGGGCGGCCTGCTGGTGCCGATCATGGGCGCGCTGCTGTGGCGTCGCGCCTCGGCCAGGGGCGCCATCGCCTGCATGCTCACCGGCAGCCTGACGGTGATCGCGTTCATGGTCCGCGACGGCATTCTCGCCAACACCCCGATCTACTACGGGCTCGGGGTCAGCCTGCTGACCTTTGTCGGCGTCAGCCTGACAAGCCGGGCGGCACCGGCACTGCGCAGCGCCACCGAATAAATCCTTCACAGCGAACAAGGAACCCCGCCATGTCCAAGCCCTTTCCCCAACCCGTGGATGCCGCCCTGGTCCCACGCTTCGCCGGCATTCCAAGCTTCATGCGCCTGCCGCTGTTCGACGACCCGGCCCAGGTGCAGATCGCCCTGGTGGGCGTGCCCTGGGACGGCGGCACCACCAACCGTGCCGGTGCCCGCCACGGCCCGCGGGAGGTGCGCAACCAGTCGAGCCTGATGCGCAAGGTGCACCATGTCAGCCGCATCGCCCCCTATGACCTGGTCCGGGTCGGTGACCTGGGTGATGCACCGGTGAACCCCATCGACCTGCTGGATTCGCTGAAACAGATCGAAGGTTTCTTCAGCCAATTGCACCAGGCCGGCGCCGTGCCCCTGGCGGTGGGTGGCGACCACCTGGTGACCCTGCCGATCTTCCGCGCCCTGGCCCGCCACCGGCCCATCGGCATGGTGCACTTCGATGCCCACTCCGACACCAACGACCGCTACTTCGGCGACAACCTCTACACCCACGGCACGCCCTTTCGCCGCGCCATCGAAGAAGGCCTGCTGGACCCCAAGCGCACGGTGCAGATCGGCATTCGCGGTTCGATCTACAGCGCCGACGACGAGGCTTTCGCCCGGGACTGCGGGATTCGCGTGATCCACATGGAAGAGTTCGCCGACATCGGCGTCGAAGCCACCCTGGCCGAAGCCCGGCGCGTGGTGGGCGACGGCCCGACCTACATCAGCTTCGACGTCGACGTGCTCGACCCGGCCTTCGCCCCCGGCACCGGCACCCCGGAGATCGGCGGCATGACCACCCTCCAGGCCCAGCAGATGATCCGCGGCCTGCGCGGCCTGAACCTGGTCGGCGCCGACGTGGTGGAAGTCTCGCCGCCCTTCGACGTCGGCGGCGCCACCGCCCTGGTGGGCGCGACCCTGATGTTCGAGTTGCTGTGCATCCTCGCCGAATCGATAGCGCAAGGCTCCTGAGGAGGGCCAGCCAATCGTTTGCCAGCGGACGCGGCCCTGAGCGCTTCGCAAAAATAGTCAGATTTCAGGGGTTTACAGAAGCCCGCCAATCGCTATAATCGTCGCCCTGACACGCCGGTATAGCTCAGTTGGTAGAGCAACTGACTTGTAATCAGTAGGTCCCGGGTTCGACTCCTGGTGCCGGCACCATACAAAACAAAGCCCTCGCAGCGATGCGAGGGCTTTGTTGTTTCCAGGGTCAAACAATCCTCTCCCGATGCCTTCAGCACCTTGCTGGACCCGGTATCGCCGCGCTTCAGCCCCCTTACCCTTCTTCGCAAGTCCCACAAGCACAATATCCTTCGTGTTTAATGCACATCGCCAGCACGACTCCGGCAGGTGTTTTGCGCTAGTGTTTCCTGCGGACTCGGACGTTCTTCACGTGCACGGCCTTTGAACCAGGTGCAAACGCTCATGACCCATGCAACGCCCTCCATCAAACTCAGCACGCTTCAGCAAATAGCGCCCTACCTGAGCATGCGCGGGGTGTCGCCGCTGGAGTTCTTCCGGCGCTACGGGATTTCCCCGCAGGTTTTTCAATACCCGGATGCCTGGGTGCCGCGAGCGACCTGTTTTCACATCGCCAATGAAATGGCCGCGGTCGCACAGGACCCCTTCGCGGGTGCAACGGTGGGGCACTTGATCGAAGTACGCTCACTCGGCGCCTGGGGCGGGTTGATCCTGGGTTCGACCAACCTTGCCCAGGCGTGCGCAGTGGCAGCGATCCATACGGACTTACTGCATCAAGGAAGTGACGTAAGAATCGTTACCGAAGGCCGTACGACGAAGCTGATCCAGCAATTCACCGGGCAGCACGGGGCTGATCCGAAGCAGGTCATTCTCGGCACTCTGGCGCTGCTGAGGAAAGTGCCGCTCATGTCCGGCGAGCCTTGCGCCATACGGGTGCATCTGCAAAACCCGCGGGAGCGAGGAGATGAGGCGCTGGAGGAGTACCTGGGGCCGAATCTGCACATGAACGCGAAGCACAACATGATCGAATTCGATCGTGAGCTGCTCGACACCCCTCTGCAACCTGCCCGGGATGACGCCTGGAAAGTCACCGAGGCCTTGAAGTCGACCGCGCAAGCCGCCGGTGTGCTGATCGAACGGATCGCGGATCAGGATCGATCCAAACTTACCGCTATTTCAAGAAACATCGGCTTGTCTTCCCGAACGCTACAGCGGCGCCTCAAGTACTGCGGCATGGACTTCGAAGACCTGCGTGACGAAACCCGTCGCAGCGAAGCACTGCAATTGATTGCCAGCGGCAAATACACCGCGACCGAGATTGCCTACATGGTGGGCTACAGTGATCAGGCGCACTTTACCCGAGCCTTCAAGCGCTGGACCGGAAGTTCGCCGTCACGCTACCGCTCGCTCTTGAAAGATGATCGTTAACCTCTTCGCCTGACCCTCCCGCCCCACTATCGGGCGCCTTCAAATAACCCACTTCGCGGTACTTGCCTGGTGTGCTTTTGGCACCAAATGGCAAGTTTCCAGCGGGGTGTTCTTTTACAGTCTGAAAAGGTAATGCCCACTTAAAAACGCTAGAGGTTTACATGCCCGATTCATCCACGGCCTGCATCGTCGCCCTGACGCTGGCCACTTTTGCCAGTGCACACGCTCAGTCATCCGCTGATGCGACGGTGCGGGTAAATGTCGATAACTTTGCTCGCGCCGAGTCCGACCTCTACATGGGCAAGAGTGTGAAGAGTGGAGGCTTGGGGCGGTTTGTTCACAGCCGCGAAGCGGTTGCCATCGACGCTCAGGATGTCATCCGCATGAACAGGGACACGCTTTACTCGTCAGCGGTGTTCGATCTCGATGCCGGCCCGGTGACTGTCACCTTGCCTGAAGCCGGTGAGAGGTTCATGTCGATGCAAGTGGTCAACGAAGATCACTACGTGCCGGCAGTCATTTATGGGCCCGGTCCCCATACGCTGGCGAAAGAGGACATCGGCACACGCTATGTATTTGTCGCTATCCGCCTGTTCTTCGACCCCATGGATCGCAAAGACCTCGAGCAGGTGCATGCGCTGCAGGACGCCATCCAGGTCAGCCAGGCCAGGCACGGGGAGTTCGTGGTTCCGAAGTGGGATCAGGCGAGCCAGAAAAAAGTGCGTGATGCCCTGGCTGTTCTGGGTTCGACCCTTCCCGACTACAACCAGTCCTTTGGCCCGAAAGGCAGGGTCGATCCGGTGCGCCACCTGATCGGAACCGCAACGGGCTGGGGCGGCAACCCGAGCAGGGACGCCATCTACCTCGGAGCAGTATTGCCGCACAACGATGGAAAAACCGTCTACCGGCTCAAGGTCGAACAGGTACCGGTCAAGAGTTTCTGGTCTGTGAGTGTTTACAACGCCGACGGGTACTTTCAGAAAAACCCCTATGACGCCTATTCGCTGAACAACCTCACTGCCAAGAAAAGTGCCGATGGTTCAATTGTCATCCAGTTCGGGGGTTGCGAGGCCAAGGTCGTCAATTGCCTGGTTACGACACCCGGCTGGAACTACACCGTCAGGCTCTATCGACCGAGTAACGAAATACTCAGTGGCCAATGGCGTTTTCCAACGCCCGAGCCCGTCGATTTGTAAATTCGAGTATTCGAGCAAGTGCAAGTTTGTCGAAAGGACGGACTCCTGCCATCGGTACTTGTAAACGCACTGGGGCGATCAATGAGGCCAGCGCTTGCGCCGGGGGTTTACCGGCCTGCACTCGCCTCGGATACCAGCACCTGCAAGTTGAATATTGGTGATCAACTCAGCAATGGCTCTGCACTACAGAGTTCACACCCAAGGAAATGAACAATGACACTCAAGGATCATTCACATTCTTTCAGGTCTCCCGTGGTGTTCTCCCTAAGTGCAGCCCTTGCATTGATGCTCGTGCCGCCTGCCCAGGCTGCCCCGGCCGATTCAGGCGGCACGCCATCGGTGACGGTAGGCGGTGGCTTGGCTGTTGGCCCGTTGTACCAGGGCTCTTCCCACTACGCCGCCTTCCCGTCACTGAAGCTCAAGGCGGTCATGCCGACCCAGGACTGGGGCACCTTTACCGCGGCCTTTCCGGAAGGGCTGCGGTGGGATCTGCCGGGGCTGGCGCCTTTCGGCGTGGCCCTGCTGGTGGGTTATGACCCGGGGCGCAAGGAACGCATTCACACCCTGGACGGCCGTGATGACTACCTGCGGGGCATGGGCAACCTGGACAGCACCGCCCTGGTGGGGGCGGAAGCGTACTGGATCCTGCCCGCCGGCCGCTTGTTCGTACGCGGCCTGCAATCGAGCCAGAGGCGCAATTACGGTGGCGAAAGCCTGGGCCGTACGACGTACCTGGAAGCCGGGGTCGCCACCACCTACCCGCTGTCTTCGACCTTGACCCTGGACTCGACGCTGTACGGTACCTGGAGCAACGAGAACGACATGATGGCCCGCTTCGGCGTCACCGCCCAGCAAGCCGCACGCACCCGGTTCGATGAATACCACCCCGGTGGCGGGATGCGCGACGTGACCTTGAAGCTGGGCCTGACCTGGCAATGGCAGCCACAGGTGGCACTGGAAGGTGGCATCAAGACCTACGCCCTGGTCTCCGACGCCCGTGACAGCCCGCTGACGGGGGAAAAGGTCGGTGCCGGAGCCTATCTGGACGCCTTGTACCGATTCTGATCAGCCGTGGTCATGGATAGAAAAGAGAACGCACGATGAAAAAAATACCTGACCCCCTCGCGGTGACACTGTCCCTGGCCGGCCTGCTCTGGTCGGCATGGGCGCTGGCCGAGGACGCCGCCACGAAGGTCACCGACCCGCACTTCAAGCTGGCGCCAGGCTACCTTGAACCGGCTGACTTGCCTTTACGCCTGGCATTGCTCGGGGCCCCGCCAAAACCGGGCTCCGCGGCTCTCGCGCGGGATGAAGAAGCACGGCGTGCGGCGCTGGCGCTGCGTGGCTCGAGCCGGGAGAAACTCGCGGCAACCGATGCAGAACTGTCATTCCCCGGCCCGGCGAAAACCTTCTCTTGCGCGCTGGGCACGCAGATCAGCGAAAAGAGCACACCCCATCTCTATACCTTGATGCAGCGCACCCTGACGGATGCCGGGGGCTCCACCTACGCCGGAAAGAATGCCTACAACCGTACTCGCCCCTTCGTGGTGCATGACGAAGGCACGTGCCGCAAGGACATGGAGCCACTGCTGCGCACGGATGGCTCCTGGCCCTCCGGCCACTCCGCCGCGGGCTGGGCCTGGGGCCTGGTCCTGGCCGAGATCAACCCGGCCCGCGCCACCGAACTGATGACCCGTGGCCTGGCATACGGCCAAAGCCGGGTCATCTGCGACGCCCACTGGCAGAGCGACGTGGACGCTGGCCGCATCATGGGGGCCGCGACGGTGGCCAGCCTGCATGGCAATCCGGCGTTCCTCGCCGATCTGGCGGCCGCGAAGGAGGAGGTCAAGGCGGCGCAGCAAGCCGGCCTGAAGCCTGCCAAGGACTGCGCAGCCGAAGGCGTGGCTCTTGGGCTGACCCAGCACTGACCGGAGAAATAGCATGATCCACCGTGACCATCCGCCCTCATCATTGCTGCACCGGCGCACCCGCCTGGCGCTGCTGCTCGGTGCCTTGACGACCGCCGGAACCAGCCTGCCGCCCGTGGCCATGGCGGCAGACGACGATGGCTGGCGCTTCAACGGCGGCCCGTACGTGTGGGGCGCCGGGATCCGCGGGCACGTAGGCCACCGCAGCACAGGGACCCAGTTCATCAAGTCCGACTTCTCGGACATCGCGCGCAGTGTCGACATGTCGGTGATGCTGATGGGCGAAGCGCGGCGCGGCCCCTACAGCGTGCTCGCCGACCTGATGTACATCGACACCGACACCCGCAACCGGCTGCCAGCCGGAGCGCTGGCATCCAAGCTTGAGGTGCAGAGCAAGACCGCCTCGGGTTTCCTGGGGGGCGGCTACCAGGTGCTGGGGGATGACGATCATCGCCTGGACATCGCCGGCGGCGTGCGCGTCTGGTACAGCAGCACCAGCATCACCCTGCACGGTGGGCCGGCCGGCGGCCTGTCGGGCTCGGACAAGGCCACCTGGGCCGACGCGATGGCGGGGTTGCGCGGGCACTACGCCGTGAATGAGCGGTTCTGGCTCTCCGCCTGGGGCATGGCGGGCGCCGGGCAGTCCCGGGAAGACTGGGACCTGGCCGCACTGGCGGGCTGGGAGTTCCTGCCGGGCTTTTCGGCGGTGGCCGGCTACCGGGCCATGGGGGTCGATTATCGCCATGACGGGTTTGTCTACGACATCGTCCAGAAGGGCCCGCTGCTGGGTATCAGTGGGCGCTTCTGAGCCTTGTATCGCAAGGCTCCCCCCAGGCATGCGCTTCATGCTCCAATAGCCGCCGATTCCAGCTGCACGCAGGCCGCCCATGAAGCCCATCGCCGTATCGATCCTGACCCTGTTGCTCCACTCCCTGCTATTCAGCGCCCCGGCCCTGGCCGGTGATGCCGAAGCCGGCGCCAAGCTGTTCAAGCGCCTGTGCAGCGGCTGCCATAACATCGGGCCTTCGGTACGCAGTTCCTTCGGGCCGCAGCTCAATGGCATCATCGACCGCCCCGCCGGCAGCGCCGCGGACTACCAGTACTCGACGGCCATGAAGTCCTCGGGCATTGTCTGGAGCCGGGACAAGCTCATCCAGTACCTGGAAGACCCCAAGGCCGTGGTGCCCGGTACCCGGATGATTTTCTGGGGGCTGAGCGATGAGGAAAAAATCGATAATCTGCTGGCCTATCTGCAGACGTTCCAGACCCCCTGACCCGTTTTCGACAAGGATGTGTTGATGAAGCTCCCTTTGCTCTCGCTGGCGGCCATGAGCCTCGCGCTGGCGCCCGATCTGCAGGCCGCCGGCTTCGACTGCGCCAAGGCCTCGACCCAAGTGGAAAAGACTGTCTGCGCCACGCCGACGCTGTCCGCCAAGGACGAGGAGATGACCCGCCGCTACCAGGCGCTGAAGCACTTGCAGGTGTTCCGCCTGCTGCAAGGCCACTGGTTGAAGAACACCCGCAATACCTGCCCCGACACCGATTGCCTGGAGTCGGTCTACCGGGCCCAGGTGAAAATGCTCACGTCGCTGCCGATTCCTCCCGAGCCCGCCCCGGACGCACTGCGCCCACTGGCTCCCGGCGAGGCGTACCTGGTCTATGACCCGGACGACTGGCAGAACTTCACCCTGGCCACCTTCAACAGCACCCTGCCCCAGGGCGACCAGCAGATCGTCGATGCCCAGGTGATAGCCGGGGTGTTGCATGTGGTGCTGTTTGTCGGGCGCTATCAGCAGGGCAAGCCGGTGTATGTCGGCACCCTGTATGAGTACGCCGATGACCAGCCGGGGCTGCATCCCATCGCCCAGGACATCGCCTTCGCCGGCTGGGCCAATCCCGGGGCCAACGACCAGGGGCCGCGCTACGCCGGGATAGTCGATGGCCAGTTCTACTACCGCGAGCAGCTGGCGGGCCAGTTGCAGCAAAGCATGGTCTACCGTCTGGGTTCGCGCAGCGCGCCCGCCAGCACCCAGCAGGTGTTCCAGGTGGGCTCCAACACCTTCATGCACGCCCGGGCGCGGGTGGAGCAGGACCTCAATCGCGACAGCAGCCAGCTGTCCCTGAACTATGACCGCGCCAACGCGGGCAGCCATTCGGAGAACATCACCGAGCAGAAACAGCCCGATGCCGGATGGGCCATCGTCAACCCGACCTGGAGCACCACGCGCCCGGTGCTGTACTTCGATAACCAAGGGCCCCGGGCCTGTATCTGGCGGGTCGATATGCGGGGCAAGGAGTTGTCGAAGATAGTCACCGATCACGACGCAATGTCGGCCCGGCCGGTGGATATCCATGGCCGTGAAGCGGTGGTCTACCTGCAGGGCAACCAGCTGAAGTTCGCCATCAATCCGGACGACTGACGAACAGCGTTCGCGGATAAAAAAAGGCTCGCGATCAGGCGAGCCTTTTTTATTGCATCAACCACGCTGCATTCAAGGCAGCTTGATCTTGTACTCGGCCAGCTTGGCCTGGTGCTGCGGCTCGACGTACTTCTGGTTCACCAGCTTGGCGAACTGTGCAAAGTCGGCGCGGGCGTCGTCGGTCTGGCCCAGTTTGTCGTAGGCCAGGCCGCGGTGGTAGAAGGCCCAGGCATAGTCGGGCTGCTTCAACAGGCCGGTGCTGTAGGCTTCCGCGGCCTCGCGATAGCGACCCAGGTCGTACAGCGTCTGGCCCAGGTGGTAGTAGGTCGGCATGTTGAAACCGCTGCCCTTGCCCGCCTCGCCCAGGTTGTTGTCAAGGTTGGACTGCACCAGCTCCAGGGCCTTTTGCGGGTTGCCCGCTTCGCGATACAGACGGCTCAGGTCCAGCACCGCCCGAGCATCGGGCTTGGGGCCCAGCTCGATGGATTTTTCCTTGGCGGCGATGGCTTCCGGGTAACGCTTGAAGCTGGCGTAGGCATCGGATTTGAGCCAGTACACCAGGCTCTGCATGGGCTGGCTCAGCTGGTTCTTCTCAAGGCACAGGTCGGCCTCTCGCAGCACCACGTCGAATTTTTCGGCCTTGGAAGCCTGGCCCACCATGCGGCAATGGGCGTAGTTGATCTGGTCCTGGCTCTGCAGGCTGGCGCAGCCAGTCACAGCAAGGGCACACACAAGCAGGAGCGACCCGCGTACAGACAATGAAGGCATGTTTTTCAATCCAGCAGATGGGCGTTGAGGTCAGGGCGATACACCTGCAGCAACGGCGCGGTGACCGTACCCTGCAAGCTGCAGAAGATCGTGGTGCGTCCGGCAATCGGTGCGTTGGTGGTACCGATGTCGATGCTCAGGATGCGTTCGACATAACCGAACGGCGTAGCCACGCCACCGCCCGCCAGGCCTTCGGTGCGCCACTGGTCGATGGGGTCGCCGACCCGGCGGATCTCCACCCGGCTCATGGCGCTGCGGTCTGCCTTCAGGCGGCTGTTGTCCACCAGCAGCGGCTTGAGTGCCGCGGCCACGTCCTTGGGCTGGCCCTCGGCGACAAAGCCCCAGAACAGCAGGTTGCCCACCGACTTCAGCGACTGAGCTTCGTTGTAGTAGCCCACCAGGCGCACGCCATTGACCAGCAGCGGCTGTTCGAAGGCCTGGTAGCGCCCGCCTTCCTGCAAAGGGTTCATGACCTTGGGCGCGCTTACCGCACCGTACCGGGCCAGGCTCAAGGTGCCGGTCGGCAGTCGGGCGGTATTCAGGTTCTGGAAGAACTGCGCATCACAGCGGGAGAAGTCGCTCAGCAACTGCTCGGGCGCAGTCGCTTGCTGGCCGTGGGCGATGCTGGCGACGCTCAGCAGGCACAGGCCGGATAGCAGGGTACGGAACATCGAAATCATCCGTGACAAGACAGGGGGGTGGACTGTAACAAGATTGATATGCGCCAACCACTGGCTGAAAAAAGCACCCGGGCGAGAACAGTCACCCGCCATCCCGGGCATTTCTGCAACCCGGATGCCCAGGCACAAAAAAGCCCCGAACCAGTCGGGGCTTTTTCCATTGCGCCACCTGAAGTCAGGCGGTGATCAGGCGTTCATCAGAACACGTTGATCGGGTAGTCGACGAACACACGCAGTTCGTTGCCGCCCACGTTGTACTCGGAAGACTTCTGCGAAACGCGCAGTACCGAGCTGCGTACTTTCACGCTCAGGTCTTTGGCTGGGCCACTCTGTACTACGTACTTGAACTGGTTGAAGATTTCCCGCTCGCTGCCGCCGGTGGAGGTCGAGGTGGTGATGTTGTCGCCACGCACGTAGGCCACGTTATAGGTCAGGCCCGGTACGCCGAAGGCGCCGAAGTCCAGACCGTAGCCCAGCTGCCAGCTGCGCTCGTCTTCGGCGTTGAAGTCGGACCAGTAGGAGTTGGCCAGGTAGATGGTGTTGCCGCCATCGCCCACGCGGTTCTGACCGCGCTGGTAGCCGCCGTAGGCATAGCCCAGGTGGCTGTCGCCGGTGCTGCGCTGGTGCGCCAGGGTGAAGGAGTGCGGGCCCATGGCGTAGGTGGCTGCCAGGCTCCAGATCTTGTTGTCTTCGCCGCCGGCTTTAGCCTTCTCGGCGTAGGACTTGTCCAGCTCGGTACGGTAGCCGTTGAAGTCCAGGGTCAGGGACTGGTCAGTGGCCAGCGGGAACACGTAGTTCAGGTTGATGTACTGCTTCTTCAGCACGTCTTCGACGTCGGAAGCGTACAGCGCGCCCTTGAACTGCTCGGTGAACTGGTAGCTACCGCCCAATACGTTGATCGACTTCAGGCCACCACTGTCACGGCCTTCGGCGCTCTTGCGCGATTCGGCGGTGAAGTGACCGGCGTTCAGCTCCAGGCCCTTGATCTCCTTGGAGGTGATCAGGGTACCGGTGTAGCTTTCCGGCAGCAGGCGCGAGTTGTCGTAGTTCAGCACCGGCAGGGCCGGCATCTGGTCACCGTAGGTCAGCACAGTGTTGGAGAAACGGAACTTGACTGCAGCACCGGCCTTGGCCAGGTCGTCTGCAGCGCTACCGCTGTCACCCTGCTTGAAGAAGTCGATGCCGCCGGCACCGCTGCGACCCTTGCCGCCGTCCAGGCGCAGTGCGTACAGGCCGAAGGCGTCAACGCCCACGCCCACGGTGCCTTGGGTGAAGCCCGAGGAGAAGGTGCCGATGAAACCCTGGCCCCATTCAGCCTTGTCCGGGTTGCCATCTTTGTAGTCACGGTTGATGTAAGCGTTGCGCAACAGCACTTTCAGGCTGCTGTCTTCAACAAAACCCTTGGCGTCGGCCTGGCCGTCGGCCATGGCCTGTGTTGCGCTCAAAATCCCCAGTGCAACCAAGCAGATCCGCTGTTTAAACATTTTATTTTCCTTATTACGGGTTGGTGACGCGCTGTGAGCTCCGCGGCTATGGCGATTGAACGCTCTTCTACCGTTGAAACAAAAAAGCCCGACCGCGGGTGAGCACGGTGGGCCTTTTATTATTCTGAAATATGGCTCCTGGCCACAGGCGTTGGGGCGAATCCTATCTGCGCCTTTAACAACGTGTCAATTTCGTGAATCGTCTTTGAATAGCTGAAAATATTCTAAGAACTGCGGGCTAGAGCATTGCCAGCTGCACACTGTGACTGTCCACGAATTGTTCGAAGTGGGTGACCTTGCCATCTTTAAGTGTCCACAAGTGAGCCACCCGTACATCGATCGGTTTGCCCGAGGCCTTGTAGACGCCCTGGTAATTGCCATAGGCGAACACCTTGTCGCCCTGGGCCACATAGTTCTCGACCTTGAAGGTGAAGTCCTGCCATTCCGAGCCCAGGCGCTTGAAGACGTGCTCCAGCACCGCCTCGAACCCTATGTAGGTGCCGGCATAGGGAAAGCCTGCCGCCTCGGTCCAGCGGGCATCGGGGGCCAGGGCCGCTGCGGTGTTGCGCGCATTTTCCTGGGAGTTGGCACCTTCGTAGGTGCTCTTGATCAACGCTAGGTTATCCATGGGTGACTCCACGCAGGTCAGGTGAGTTCAGGGTGTGCAACCGTCCAGGCCACAGGCCTGGACCACGCCATCGTGAGGGCCGCTATCGGCGCCCAGGGAGGTCTTCAGCCAGTCGGCGAAGGCCTCGGGTTTGCCCAGCCAGGGGCTGATGTCGAGCAACTGGTAACGACCATCGCGCTCCAGCACCAGGGTCGGGAAGCCTTGCCCGCCGACCTTGGCCAACAGGGCCCGGCTCGCCTTTATATGGTTGTCCAGTTCATGGGCCACCGCCTGGTCGAAGGCCGCCTCGAAGGCGGCCGGGGCAAACCCCTGGGCCTGCGCCAGCTCCAGCAGCACCTGCCGGTCGGCGATCCTGCGTCCTTCCAGATAATGCGCCGTCTGCAACCGGCCCAGAAATTCCAGGCCCCGCCCTTCCATAGCCTGGGCCGCCAGTACGGCGGCAATCGGCGGCGCCGAGTCGAAGGTGGCCGTCTCATCCCGCAGCAGGCCCTCGAAATAGGCCTGGCCAAAAGGCTGCCCGGTGTACTCGGCGATCCGCCGGTCATGGGGCATGACGTAATCGCGCAGTTGCGGCGAGACCGGCTGGCGGTTGCGCCCGGTCATCATGCCGCCGGCATGGGCCACCACCGGCACCACCGCCTGGGCGGCCTGCACCAGCGGCTTGGCACCGTAGCACCAGCCGCACAGGGGATCATAAATATAGTGAAGGGTGGCCAAGGACATATCGGGGCTCCAGCAAGGTCTTGAAAATTCGATGTCACGCAGACTAGGCCGCGCGCGCCAAGGAAAAAACCTCGAATTGGCTTTTAGTCTGTTGCTGTAACCGGTCGAATCCGTCTGTTTAGCCTCAGTATGCGAACCGATACCCGAAAGATACATTCAGAAACAAATAGCCCGGGGAACTTATTAGGGAATATTTAACATCTGTTAATGACAAGCATTACCATTCGCACCCTCGAATTCCCCCTTCTCGGATGCGTTTCAGATGCCTGCCCATTTCCGCCTCATGCCCCTGTCCCTGGGTCTTTGCACCCTGCTGGCCAGCGGTTTTGCCTGCGCTGCCAGCACTACCCTGCCGATGACCTCCATCAGTGCCGAGGCCGAAGCCGACCCCGATGACCCTCGCGTCAAGGAAGTCAGCACTGCAACCCGTACCTCGACCCCGGCGCGCTACGTGCCCCAGGCCATCGACACAATCAAGACCGCCAACGTGCTGGACTACGGCGTCAACGACCTGGGCAGCGCCCTGAGTGGCATTCCCAACGTCAGCAGCGGCTCGGACACGCGCTTCGACAGCCTGCGGATCCGCGGCTTCGATGCCAGTAACGACTTCTACCTGGACGGCATCCGCGACGACAGCCAATACGTGCGCGACCTGCACAACATCGAGCGCATCGAAGTGCTCAAGGGCCCGGCGGCAGTGCTCTACGGCCGTGGCAGCCAGGGCGGGATCATCAACCGGGTGAGCAAGCTGCCGGAATTCGGCCGCCGCTCCAGCGTCGAAGTCCAGGGCGGCAGCCAGGACCTGCGCAGCCTGTATGCCGACCTCAGCGCCGACCCGACAGAGAACGTCAGCCTGCGCCTGAACCTGGGCAACGAGGACCGGAACAGTTTCCGCAAAGGCGTCAGCGGCAACCGCCAATTGTTCGCCCCGTCCATGAGCTGGCAACTGACCCCGGACCTGAACTGGCTGGTGCAGTACGAATACAGCCGCTACAACCGCACCCCGGACCGCGGCATCCCCGGGGTCAATGGACGCCCGGCGGACGTCAGCCGCGACACCACCTACGGCGATCACCGCGACTACATCGACGACAAGTCCCAGTCCCTGCGCTCCAAGCTGAGCTACGAGCTCAGCGAGAACTGGCAACTGCGCCACACCCTGGGGGTATTCAAGCTCGACAGCGACTTCGACAACACCTACCAGACCGGCTACAACGCCACGACGGGCAAGGTCCAACGCCAACGCTGGCAGCAGGACCTGAAGACCCGCAACGTCTACAACAACACCGAACTGGAGGGCCGTTTCGACACCTTCGGCCTGGAACATCGCCTGCTCACCGGCCTGGAGCTCGGCAGCCAGCGCCGCGACCCGATCCTCTACAACGCCGCCACTTCCGGGCCGGGCAGCCAGGCGGTGCCCGCCGTCGACCTGTACAACCCCAACCCGTACCAGAGCCACACCGGCCGCATGCAGGTCTCCAGCAACAACCACACCGAGGTCGAAAGCCGGGCCCTCTATGTGCAGGATCAACTGCGCCTGAACGATCAATGGCAATTGCTCGCCGGCCTGCGCTACGACAACTTCGATGTGCAGACCAGCAACCGCAAGAACGGGCTCTCCGAAAGCCGCGAAAGCCACAGCGTCAGCCCGCGCCTGGGGGTGGTCTGGACGCCGCTGGAGCACCACTCGTTCTATGCCTCGTGGAGCAAGTCGTTCTCACCGGTGGGCGGCGGCCTGATCGGCATCACCCCGAACGCCGCCGGTAACGGCAACGACCTGAGCCCTGAGCTCACCCGGCAGAAGGAAGTCGGAGTCAAGAGCGACTGGCTGGACGAACGCCTGAGCACCACCCTGGCGGTGTATGAGCTGGAGCTCTACAACCGTCGCACCTCCGATCCGCAAGACCGCAGCATCACCCTGCTCACCGGGCTGCAACGCTCCCGCGGCATCGAGCTGACGGGCACCGGCAAGATCGTCGGCAACTGGTACCTGCGCGGCGGCATCGGCCTGCAGGACGCCGTGGTGGTCAAGGACAACAACGGCTTCGAAGACAAGCGCGTGAACAACGTCGCCAAGCGCAATGGCAGCCTGTTCATCACCTGGAAACCGGAACTGGGCTGGTACGCCGAGACCGGCCTGACCCTGGTCGGCGACCGCTTCGCCGATAGCAGCAACACCGTGGCGCTGCCCGGTTATGGCCGCTGGGACGCCCTGGCCGGTTACCGGCACAAGGACTGGGACGTACGCGCTGCGCTGAACAATATCGCCGACCGCGAGTACTACAGTTCCGCCACCAGCGCCTTCCAGATCCAGCCGGGCGACCCTCGCAGCCTGGTGGTCACCGGCAACTACCGCTTCTGACACCCGGACGCCCGGCATCTGAATGCCAGGCAAAAAAAAGCGCTGCCATCCCGGCAGCGCTTCGCACAATCCCTTGTTTGTCTATCCTTTCACCACATCCCACAACGCCTGCAGTTCCGCCTCGCTGAGCAATCCAGCGGGGTAACGCTCAATGATGATCCGGCGCGGATCAGGTTCCCTGATCTGACGCGTTCCATTGGACTTCAACCACTGGGCCAGCACCTGCAGCGACTCGTTATTCATTGCCAAGGGATGGGACGCCCGCTCGCTGACCATGTTCATTCCAGCGCTCTCCTGGTATCTGAGCGGCCTAACTTATCCAAGCTTTATGACAGAACAACACCGTTCTCCATGTCTCAGAATCACGCCAGGAGAGATACAAGAGCTATGCCAATGTGCCACCCGTGCCGATATACGGCCATGAAAAAGCCCGCGGCCTGTCTAGGCTGCGGGCTGGCTGGTGAAGCTCAGGCCACGGGCCGGGCCGGCACCGGCAAACAACCGGCATCGGCTGTTACAACGGCACTCAAATCCGCTGTGGCGCGGGCTGTTGCTGGGTAAGGCAGTGGATATTGCCGCCCCCCAGTAACAGTTCACGGCCCGGCACCATCACCACTTCGTGCTCGGGAAACAGCTGCTGCAGGATGGCCTTGGCCTGGGCGTCCATCGGGTCGTCAAAGCTGGGCGCGATGATCCCGCCATTGACGATCAGGAAGTTCACGTAGGAACCCGCCAGCCGCACCGAAGGGTTGCGCTCCTGGCTGCCCTCTACCGCGTCGACCCCGGCGCATTCCTCTTCGGTGGCGTACAAGGGGCCGGGAATCGGCATCTTGTGCACCTTGAAGGTGCGGCCCTTGGCGTCACGGGTGTTTTCCAGCACCTGCAGGGCGGCCTGGCAACGCGGGTAGTTCGGGTCCTGGGGGTCGTCGGTCCAGGCCAGCAGCACTTCGCCCGGGCGCACATAGCAGCAGAAGTTATCCACATGGCCGTCGGTTTCGTCGTTGTACAGGCCGTCCGGCAGCCAGACGATCTGCTCCACCGCTAGATGCTCGCGCAGTACCGCCTCGATCTCTTCGCGGGACAGGTGCGGGTTGCGGTTGTGGTTGAGCAGGCATTCCTCGGTGGTGATCAGGGTGCCTTCGCCATCGACGTGGATCGAGCCACCTTCGAGCACGAAGCCCTCGGTGCGGTACTCCTGGCAACGTTCGATTTCCAGCACCTTGCTGGCGACCTGCTCGTCACGGTTCCACGGCGAATACAGGCCGCCTTCGAAGCCGCCCCAGGCGTTGAATCCCCAGTGCACGCCGCGCACTTCGCCGCTGGCGTTGATGACGAAAGTCGGGCCGGTGTCGCGGACCCAGGCGTCGTCGCTGGACATTTCCACCACACGGATATTGGGCACGTCCAGGCGTGCCCGGGCGTTTTCATACTGGGCCGCGGACACGGCCACTGTCACCGGTTCAAAGCGCGCGATGGCCTTGGCCACCGCGGCATGGGCGGCCTGCGCCGGCTTGCCGCCCAGGCGCCAGTTGTCCGGGCGCTCGGGCCAGATCATCCAGGCCTGGGTCTGGGTCGCCCATTCGGCGGGCATGTAGAAACCGTCGGCGCGCGGCGTGCTGTGCAAAGTGCTCATAGTGTTCAGGACTCCAGGGAACCGTCGAGGGTTTTCAGCGCGCCATAGAGGTTCGGACGACGGTCACGGAAACTGCCCCAGGCGCTGCGGATGTGCTCGAGCTCGTCGAGGTCGAAGCTGTGCACAAGGATACCTTCTTCAGTTTGGTTGAGCTCCTGAACCTTCTCGCCGAACTGATTGGCGATGAAGGACGAGCCGTAGAAGGTGATGTCGTAGCCGTCCTGCTCTTCGTTGCCGATGCGGTTGCTGGCGATCAGCGGCATCAGGTTGGCCCCGGCATGGCCCTGCTGCACCCGCTGCCAGTGGTCGCGGGAGGAAATTGTCTGGTCGTGGGGCTCGCTGCCGATGGCGGTGGGGTAGAAGAGAATCTCCGCGCCTTGCAAGGCCATGCTGCGGGCGCACTCGGGGAACCACTGGTCCCAGCAGATGCCCACGCCGATCTTCGCGTAGCGGGTGTTCCATACCTTGAAGCCGGTATCGCCCGGGTTGAAGTAGTACTTTTCGTGGTAGCCGGGGCCATCCGGGATGTGGCTTTTCCGATAAATCCCGAGGTTGCTGCCATCGGCATCGATGATCGCGATGCTGTTGAAACGCGCCCGCCCGGCCAGCTCGTAGAAGCTGATGGGCAGCACCACTTGCAGCTCCCTGGCGACTTTCTGGAAGTGCGCGATGGCGGCGTTGCTGTCCACCGTGGTGGCCAGTTGCAGGTAATCCGGGTTGGGCTTCTGGCAGAAGTAAGGCGCCTCGAACAGTTCCTGGATCAGGATGATCTGCGCCCCCTTGGCCGCGGCTTCGCGTACCAGTTTCTCAGCGGTTTCGAGGTTGGCCTCAAGGTCCCAGGAACAGGCCATCTGGGTAGCGGCGACGGTAACGGTACGGCTCATGGATCAACTCCTGGGCAAGGCGAAGCGGTCGATGACAACGGACACAAGGCACCGGGCACGGCGAGGCCAAGCCTGGATATGGCCACTTTATATCCGATAAATATCGACTTTAAAAGCTGAAAAACCATTAACTACGATAAATTAACGACAAAAAGCCGATAACAATCGAATTATAAAGAAACGCATTCGCCGGCAAGCCTGCTCCTACCAAGCGTTGCAGGAGCCGGCCTGCCGGCGAATGGAGGTCAACGCAAAGCAGAGCCCTGCGCCTACAGCTCTTCGCTCAACACCTTGGCCAGCATGTCGACGAAGAAATCCACGCTCTGGCGAGTCGTGACCATCGGCGGCTTGATCTTGAGGATGTTCAGGTGATCGCCGGTAGGTTGCATGAAAATCCCCAGCTCGCGCAGGCGTTCGCACAGCAGGGTGGTTTCCTCGGTGGCCGGTTCCAGGGTGGCGTGATCGCGGATCAGTTCCAGCCCAAGGTAGAAACCGGAACCATGCACCGCTCCCACCAGCGGGTGGTTTTCCTTGAGCGCCTCCAGGCGCTGCCGGAAGTGTTCACCGACCACCTGGGCGTTTTCCCAGAGTTTCTCTTCCTGCATCACGTCCAGCACCGCAATGCCGATGCGGCAACTGACCGGGCTGCCGCCGGACGAGGAGAAGAAATAGCCTTCGGCCTCCAGCGCTTCGGCGATTTCCCGCCGGGTGATCACCGCACCCAGGGGCTGGCCGTTGCCCATGCCCTTGGCCATGGTGATGATGTCCGGGGTCACGCCCTGCTCCTCGAAGCCCCAGAAGAACTGGCCCATGCGCCCGTAGCCGACCTGGATCTCGTCGGCGATGCACACCCCGCCCCGAGCCCGCACCCGCTCGTAGACCTGCTGCAGGTAGCCCGGTGGCAGCGAAATCCCTCCGGCGTTGCCATACACGGGTTCGCAGATGAAACCGGCCAGCTGGCGTTGCTGCTCATCCAGCTTGTGCAGTTGCTGGTCGACGCTGCGCAGGTAGTGCGGGGTGCTGTCCTGGCCGCGGAACTCGCCGCGATAGGTGTTGGGCGCGGTCACCGGGTGCACCCACTCCGGACGGCTGGTGAGGGCCTGGGGGTTGTCGGCGATGGAGGTGGACACTGCGTCAGCCGCCACCGACCAGCCGTGGTAGGCCTCCAGCACACTGAGCATGTCGCGCCCGCCGCTGTAGGCCCAGGCCAGGCGGATCGCCAGGTCATTGGCCTCGGTGCCGCTGTTGACCAGGAACACCCGGTCCATGGAATCCGGTGCCAGGGCCAGCAGGCGCTCGGAGAACTCGGCGATCGCCGCATAGTGGAAACGCGAGTTGGTGTTGAGCAGCGACCATTGCCGCGCCGCTTCAGCGGCCATGCGCGGGTGACCGTGGCCCAGCACCGCGACGTTGTTGAGCATGTCCAGGTAGGAACGCCCCTGCATGTCGATCAAGTGGTTGCGCCAGCCGCGCTCGATCCGCGGCGGATCGACGTAATAGTGCTTCTGCGAGCGGGCAAAACTGGCGTCACGACGCTCCAGCAGGGTTTGCGGATCCAGTTCCGGCTCGGCATCGCAGGCCAGCCCCAGCAGCGCCGCCGGCGAGGGGCAAAGGGCTTGCCAGGCCGGGGCTCGGGACGGTGTACAGAACAGCGGCGGATCCAGTTCGGCAGCCCGACACAGCTGCACCTTGAGCCGACCATCCGCCGCCACGGCGCCCAGCACCTGGCCCTTGACCAGCGCCGCTCCCGGCTGCAACGAAGGCTCGACGCCCCACAGGTGCACACTCAGGGTCGGGCCATCGAGGCGCAACAGGCCTTGCTCGGCACGGTGCAGGACCCCGGCGAACGGCGCTTCCACAGCGGTGCCTGGCGGCACTTGCAGTTGTACATGCAAGGGGCAGGTCGAGGGTTCCTCGGCGCTATCGGGACGGGTCTGCGACAGGCGGTACTGTCCATAGCGGCTGGCTGCCAGGCCATGGGCGGCGCCGGCTTCGGCCAACAGGCGATCGTCGATCCCCGGCTGCTCCCAATTGCCCGCCTCGAAGTGCGGGCTGAGCACGCCCAGGTCGATCAGGGCGAATTCGCGCCCCACCAGGCTCGGCAACAGCGGGGCGAACCCCTCACCACCGATGGCAGGCAGTGCGTGCCCGACAGCGGTGAGAATCGCCGCCTCCATGAACTCGAACGACACCGAGTTGGCGACCTGGAAAATCTCCCACTCGTGGCTCAGGTTGGCACGGCTGTAGGCATTGCCCGGGTCGATGCTGACCTGCTGCTCGCCACTGAGCACCAGCACCGCCGCCCGGGCCACGATCAGAGGCCAGAGCGCCAGCAGTTCCGCACGTTGCAACGGGTTGACCTGATGGTAGGCCTGGATCGCCGGGAGGATGCGCAGCGGGTCGCCCTCGGCGTGATGCAGCAGCGCCGCGCAGGTCACCGACAGGTCGGTGATGCGCCAGGTGCGGATCAGGTCGCCGAAATCGATCACCCCCTGCACCTGCCAGTGCCGTGCTTCATCCCGCTGCCAGACCACGTTGTCATCGGTGATGTCCATATGGATGGCCTGCACCGGCAGTTGCTCCAGCAGCGGATGCAGGCGGCGCTCGGCGCGTTGCGCGGCGCTGGCGATCACCGCTCGTTGCTGCGGGTCGGCAATGATCGGCAGCAGATGCCCGATCAATGCCTGGGCATGCCGGGCGTCCCATTGCAGGGTGCGCTCCAGGCCCGGATGCTCGAAATCCGCCAGGGCCAGGTCCATCTGCCCGCACAGCCGGCCCAGGCCCGCCACCAGCTCGCCGCCCAGGTGCGGCAGCTGGGTCAGGGAGCGGCCTTCTATATAGTCCAGCAGGCGCACGTGCAGCGCTTGCCCGGCGATCTCCAGGGACAGCAGGTCCGCGCCGTTTGTCGCCGGGATGACCCTGGGCACTCGCAGCTCCGGGTGCTGTTGCAGATGCTTGAGGCCGGCGTGCTGCGCCTGCAACTCCAGGACCGAGTAGTCGCCGCGGCAGATCTTCAGGACAAACCGCCCCTGGGGGCTGTCGACGCGATAGTTGAGGTCTTGCTGGCTGCCCAGCGAATGCAGGGTGCCGTGCAGGCCGTAGTGGCTTTCCAGCAACTCCAGCGCTTGCTGCGCTAAGACTTGCGGGCTGGGCAGACTGGCACGGTGGATCAAGGTGGCGAGCAACATACAACGACCCCTGGAATTGTTATAGGGCGCTTATATCGCCACTGCGCAAGTTAATGCGCAACCCCAAAGCGCACAGGCAAGACCAGAGCCTTGCCTGCTGTAAACTTCGGCCGGCGAAATTTCCGACGGTTCGCAGAGCAATCAAGCGGTTGTTGCTATTGCACCCTAGGCGTCCTATCGACAAGCTATGCTGCATTCGTCGCAGCAAATGACCGTTTTCAAGGATACAGGCCCCAAATATGCGCATTCTCGTTACCGGCGGAGCCGGTTTTATCGGCTCGGCCCTGGTCCGCCATCTGCTTCAGCACACGGAACACGAAGTGCTGAACCTGGACAAACTGACCTACGCAGGCAACCTGGAATCGCTGCACAGCATCGCCAGCAACAGCCGCTATGAGTTCGTCAAGGCCGATATCGTCGACCAGGCCACCGTCAGCGCCGTGCTGGCGCGCTTCCAGCCCCACGCGATCATGCACCTGGCTGCCGAGTCCCATGTCGACCGCTCCATCGACGGGCCGTCCGACTTCATCCAGACCAATATCGTCGGCACCTACAGCCTGCTGGAAGCGACCCGCGCCTACTGGCACACATTGCCCGAGGCGGAAAAAGCCGCTTTCCGTTTCCACCATATTTCCACCGATGAGGTCTATGGCGACCTGCATGGCGTCGATGACCTGTTCACCGAAACCACGCCCTACGCCCCCAGCTCGCCCTACTCCGCCAGCAAGGCCGCATCCGACCACCTGGTCCGCGCCTGGCAGCGTACCTATGGGCTGCCGGTGCTGATCACCAACTGCTCCAACAACTACGGCCCGTTCCACTTCCCCGAAAAGCTGATTCCGCTGGTGATCCTCAACGCCCTGGCAGGCAAACCGCTGCCGGTGTACGGCAACGGCCTGCAGGTGCGCGACTGGCTGTATGTCGAGGATCACGCCCGGGCCCTGTTCAAGGTGATGACCGAAGGCACGGTCGGCGAGACCTACAACATCGGCGGCCACAACGAGCAGAAGAACATCGACGTGGTACGCGGCATCTGCAGCCTGCTGGAAGAGCTGGCCCCGCACAAACCCCAGGGCGTGGCTCACTACGCCGACCTCATCACCTTCGTCCAGGACCGCCCCGGCCACGATCTGCGCTACGCCATCGACGCCGGCAAGATCGAGCGCGAGCTGGGCTGGGTTCCGGAAGAAACCTTCACCAGTGGCCTGCGCAAGACCGTGCAGTGGTACCTGGAAAACCTCGAGTGGTGCCGCCGGGTACAAGACGGCAGCTACCAGGGCCAACGCCTGGGTTCCACCGACATCAAGGATCTGATTGCATGATCAAAGGCATTGTTCTGGCGGGCGGCTCCGGCACCCGTCTGCACCCCATCACCCTCGGTGTGTCCAAGCAGCTGCTGCCAATCTACGACAAGCCGATGATCTACTACCCGATCTCGGTACTGATGCTGGCCGGCATCCAGGACATCCTGATCATCTCCACCCCCCAGGACCTGCCGCAATACCGCAACCTGCTGGGTGACGGCAGCCAGTTCGGCGTGCGTTTTTGCTATGCCGAACAGCCTTCCCCGGATGGCCTGGCCCAGGCCTTCCTGATTGGCGAGGAGTTCATCGGCAATGACCCGGTGTGCCTGATCCTGGGCGACAACATCTTCCACGGCCAGTACTTCGGCGAACAGCTGCGCGACGCCGCCAAGCGCACCAGCGGCGCCACGGTGTTCGGCTACTGGGTCAAGGACCCGGAGCGTTTCGGAGTCATCGACTTCGACAGCGAGGGCCGTGCCCTGTCCATCGAAGAGAAACCCAAGAAGCCGAAGTCCAGCTACGCGGTCACCGGCCTGTATTTCTACGACAATGACGTGGTGCAGATTGCCAGGGACGTCAAGCCTTCGCCCCGGGGCGAACTGGAGATCACCGACGTCAACAACGCCTACCTTAAGCGTGGCGACCTGCACGTGGAGCGTTTTGGCCGGGGCTTTGCCTGGCTCGACACCGGCACCCACGACAGCCTGCTGGAGGCCTCGCAATACGTGCAGACCATCGAGCATCGCCAGGGCCTGAAAGTCGCCTGTCTGGAAGAGATCGCCTATGAGAACCGCTGGATCAGCCGCGAGCACCTGCTGGAGCGCGCCGCTTACTTCGGCAAGACCGGCTATGGCCAGTACCTGTTCACTCTGGCGGGGGAGACCCAATGAACATCATTCAGACAGAGCTCACCGGTGTACTGATTATCGAGCCCAAGGTCTTTGGCGACGAGCGTGGCTTCTTCTACGAGAGCTTCAATGCCAAGGCCTTTGAAGAGGCCACCGGCTTGCAGAAGAGCTTTGTACAGGACAATCACTCGCGATCCGTCAAGAACGTCCTGCGTGGTCTGCACTACCAGATTGAGCACCCGCAGGGAAAACTGGTCCGGGTGATTGCCGGCGAGGTTCTGGACGTAGCCGTCGATATCCGGCGTAGCTCCCCGAACTTTGGCCGTTGGGCAAGTGTTCGCCTGTCTGCACATAACAATCGCCAACTATGGATTCCCGAAGGGTTCGCCCATGGCTTCGTAGTACTCAGCGACGCTGCCGAGTTTCTCTACAAGACCACCGATTACTACACGCCTTCTGCTGAGCGTTGCATCAGTTGGGACGATCCGACCCTGGCGATCGACTGGCAGTTGCAGGATATGCCAACGCTCTCGGCCAAGGACCAGAAAGGTAAAAGCCTTGAAGAAGCCGATCTGTTCCCATGAACGCTCCTCTGAAAATCCTTATCAGCGGCCAGCACGGCCAGGTCTCCCGGGAGCTGCAGCAGCGCCTCGGCGACCTGGGCGAGCTGGTGGTCCTGGGTCGTGAGCAACTGGACCTGAGCCACCCGGAACAGATCCGCCAGCAAGTGCGCGCCACTCGCCCGGACCTGATCATCAATGCCGCCGCCCACACCGCCGTCGACCAGGCCCAGAGCGAGCCGGACCTGGCTTTTGCGATCAACGCCACGGCCCCCGGGATCTTCGCCCAGGAAGCCTTCGAGCTGGGTGTGCCGCTGATTCACTACTCCACCGACTACGTGTTCGATGGCAGCAAGGAAACGCCCTATGTTGAGGACGACGAGCCCAACCCGCTGAGTGTCTACGGCGAGAGCAAGCTGGCTGGCGAACGGGCGATCCGGCTGGTCCAGGGCCAGCATTTGATCCTGCGCACCAGCTGGGTCTACTCCAGCCATGGCAAGAACTTCCTGCTGACCATGCAGCGCCTGCTGCAGGAAAAACCCGAGCTGCGGGTGGTGGCCGACCAGATCGGCGCGCCCACCTGGGCCGGCACCATCGCCACCAGCACCCGGGCGCTGATCGAGCGTTGGCGAGCCGGGCAGCCCGGCGCCTGGGGCACCTACCACCTCACCGCCCACGGCGAGACTTCCTGGTTCGGCTTTGCCCAGGCCATCGGCGAGCAGTTGCTGGCCATGGACAAACCCTGCGCCGTCCTTGAAGCCATCCCTTCCAGCGCTTACCCGACACCGGCGCCGCGGCCGTTGAACTCGCGCCTGGACTGCAGCCGCCTGGCACGGGAGTGGGGCGTGGTCCAGCCGGACTGGCACACCGCATTGCGCGAGTGTCTTGCCGAGCAGGGCTAGGCATAATGCGCCTGTATCCACAGGCGCCTTTTCCATGACCCCACCCCTTCCCCGTCGCCCTCGCTGGCGCAGCCTGGCCTTGCTGGCACTGTGCCTGGCGCCGTTGCTGTGGCCGCTGGAGCATCTGGCGGAGCGCTACTACCGCAACGAGCTGACCAGCCAGAACCGCCAGACCCTCGACCTGTACGTGGCCAACCTGCTGGGCACCCTGCACCGCTACGAAGTGCTGCCGCAGATCCTCGGCGACTTGCCGGCACTGCGCGCGGTACTCGGCGCCCCGGACGATGGCGTGACCCAGGGCAACGCCAACCGCCTGCTGAAGAACATCAGTGCCCAGACCGGCGCCGAGGTGATGTACCTGATGGACACCAGCGGCAAGACCCTGGCGGCCTCCAACTGGGACAAGCACGACAGCTTCGTCGGTCGCAATTTCGCCTTCCGCCCCTATTTCAGCGAGGCCATGGCCGGGCGCCTGGGGCGCTTCTTCGGCCTGGGCACCACCTCGGCCAAGCGCGGTTACTTCTTTGCTGCCGCGGTGCGCGATGGCGAGCGGATCCTTGGCGTGCTGGTGGTCAAGGTCGACCTGGACCACACCGAAAGCCTCTGGGGACGGACCCCCGAGCAATTGCTGCTGACCGACCACAATGGCGTGGTGATCCTCACCTCGCGCCCGGAATGGCGCTTTCGCGCGACCCGGCCGCTGAGCGACGAGGAACGCCAGGCGATCGTCGCCATCCAGCCCTATCCGACTCGCGACCCAAGGCCGCTGAACCTCAACCCCAATGCCTGGCTGACCCAAACCCAGCAGATCGACGAAACCCGCTGGGCCGTGAGCATCCTCGCGCCGCGCACCCTGATCGACCGGCCGGTGCGCACGGTAGTGGCCGTGGGCGCCGCCGCGCTGCTGGTGCTGATGCTGTTGCTCGGCCTGATGATGCAGCGCCGCCGCCACTATCTGGAGCGGATCGCCTTCGAAGCCAAGGCGCGGCGCGAGCTGGAGATGCGTGTGGCCGAGCGCACCAGCGACCTGGAAAGCCTCAACCGGCGCCTGAAGCAGGAAGTGCTGGAGCGCGAGAACGCCCAGCAGGAACTGGTGCGGGCCCAGGACAACCTGGTCCAGGCCGGCAAGCTCTCGGCTCTGGGCACCATGTCGGCCAGCATCAGCCACGAGCTCAACCAGCCCCTGGCGGCGATCCGCAGCTATGCCGAGAACGCCGAAGTGCTGCTGGACCACCAGCGCACCGACGACGCCCGAGGCAACCTCAAACTGATCAGCGAACTGACCGGGCGCATGGCCTCGATCATTGCCCACCTGCGGGCCTTCGCCCGGCGCGATCACCACGCCCCGGAAAGCGTGGCCCTGCAACCGGCCCTGGACGACGCCCTGGCGCTGCTGGCCAAGCGCCGCCGGGCCATGGAAGTGGAACTGATCCGCGACCTGCCGGCTGCCACCCTGTGGGTCGAAGCCGGGGAAACCCGCCTGCGCCAGGTACTGGGCAACCTGCTGGCCAATGCCCTGGATGCCCTGACCGAAAAAGGCCCACCGCGCAAACTCTGGCTGAGTGCCGAATCCACCGCCACCGGCGTCAACCTGTACATTCGCGACAACGGTCCGGGCTTCTGCATGGAAGCGCTGGGTCGCGCCGGAGAGCCGTTCTACACCACCAAGACCCGTACTCAGGGCCTGGGCCTGGGGCTGGCCATCTGCGACACCCTGATGCGCGCCTTCGGCGGTGAACTGTCATTCGCCAACCACCGCGAAGGCGGGGCCCTGATCACCCTGCGCCTGCGGGCCGGGGCCCCCGGGGTCAGCCTGCAGCCCTCCGAGGACCGCGGGGTATGAAGCAGAGCGGCAACCCGATATCAACCCTGTCCGGCCCGGCGCTCCCGGCCCCGACACGATCTGGAAAGTGAGCGATGAGCCATCCCGAGAGCCTCGATCCTCAGTTGCAAGTGGTGCTGATCGACGACGATCCCCACCTGCGCCAGGCCCTGAGCCAGACCCTGGACCTGGCGGGGCTCAAGGTGCTGTCCCTCGCCGAAGCCCAGGGCCTGGCGCCGCGCCTGGAGCGGGATTGGCCGGGGGTGGTGGTCAGCGACATCCGCATGCCCGGCATGGACGGCCTGGAGCTGCTCAACCAGCTGCATGCCCAGGACCCGGAACTGCCGGTGCTGCTGATCACCGGCCACGGCGACGTGCCCCTGGCCGTGCAGGCCATGCGTGCCGGCGCCTATGACTTTCTGGAAAAGCCCTTCGCCAGCGATGCCCTGCTGGACAGCGTGCGCCGCGCCCTGGACTGGCGGCGCCTGGTGCTGGACAACCGCAGCCTGCGCCTGGCCCTCAGCGACCGTCAGGAACTCAGTGCGCGGCTGGTAGGCCAGTCGCCGCCGATGCTGCGCCTGCGCCAGCAGATCGGCGCCCTGGCGGCGACCCGGGCCGATGTGCTGATCCTCGGCGAGACCGGCGCCGGCAAGGAAGTGGTGGCCCGTGCCCTGCACGATCTCTCCGGACGGCGCAACGGGCCGTTCGTAGCGATCAACGCCGGGGCCCTGGCGGAATCGGTGGTGGAAAGCGAGCTGTTCGGCCACGAGCCGGGAGCCTTCACCGGCGCGCAGAAACGCCGCATCGGCAAGTTCGAATTTGCCAACGGCGGTACCCTGTTCCTCGATGAGATCGAAAGCATGAGCCTGGATGTCCAGGTCAAGCTGCTGCGCCTGCTGCAGGAGCGGGTGGTGGAACGCCTGGGGGGCAATCAATTGATCCCGCTGGATATCCGCATCATCGCCGCCACCAAGGAGGACCTGCGTCAGGCCGCGGACCAGGGACGCTTTCGCGCCGACCTCTACTACCGCCTGAACGTCGCGCCGCTGCGCATTCCACCGCTACGCGAGCGTGGCGAAGACGTGCTGATGCTGTTCCAGCACTTCGCCGACGAAGCCAGCACCCGCCACGGCCTGCCGCCCCAGGAACTGCAACCCGGACACCGTGCCTTGCTGCTGCGCCACAGCTGGCCGGGCAACGTGCGCGAGCTGCAGAACGCCGCCGAACGCTTCGCCCTGGGCCTAGAACTGGCCCTGGACAACAGCGAGCCGGGTACGCCCGCGGCTGCGGCCCCGAGCCTGATCGAAGGAGGCTTGAGCGAGCAGGTGGAGCACTTCGAAAAGACCCTGATCGCCGCTGAAATGGCCCAGCCCCACAGCTCCATGCGCAGCCTCGCCGAAGCCCTGGGGATTCCACGCAAGACCCTGCACGACAAGCTGCGCAAGCACGGTTTGAACTTCGCCGACGGCGGCGCCAACCAGCCCGGCGACGAATCAGAATGAAGCGTTCCGTTATTCCCTTGACCCCTGAGGCCCCGGCATGAATCGCGACAGTCGATACCTGGAATCCATCCTCCACCGCGACATCCCCCTGACACGGGACATGGGTCTGCAGGTGCTCGACTGCCAGGTGCAAGAGTTGCGCCTGCACTTGCCCCTGGAGGCCAACGTCAACCACAAGAGCACCATGTTCGGCGGCAGCCTGTACTGCGGTGCGGTGCTCGCCGGCTGGGGCTGGCTGCACCTGCGGCTCAAGGAACAGGGCATCGATGACGGGCACATCGTCATCCAGGAAGGCCAGATCAGTTACCCGCTGCCGGTGACCGGCGACGCCGTGGCGATCTGCGCCGCACCGGATGACAAGGTCTGGAACAAATTCCTCGCCATGTATCAGCGCTACGGCCGTGCCCGGCTGACCTTGCACACCCGGGTCGTCAATGCCGGCAGCGCAGAAGACGCCGTGCGTTTTACCGGCCAGTACGTCCTGCACCGCTAACCCGTTTGCGACCCGGCTCAAATCTGTAGGAGCTGGCTTGCCAGCGAAGAGGCCGGAAATGCTTGCACAGGGCCCAAGGGCCCCGTCGCCGGCAAGCCGGCTCCTGCACAAGGGTGGCAGCGGCAAGTCGCCGCGAGGTGATCAGGAGCGGGCCAGTTCCAGCAACTTGGCGCGCCAGGGCGCCTTGGCCGGCAGGGCCAGGAAGAAGCCGTTGAGCAACGACTCCCGAGGTGGATAGCAGAACGGCGCACCGCTGAGATCCAGCACCTCGCCGCCCGCGCCTTCGAGCACGCCCTGGGCCGCCGCGGTGTCCCACTGCGAGGTGGGCGCCAGGCGCGGATAGCAGTCCGCCGCGCCTTCGGCCAGCAGGCAGAACTTCAGCGAACTGCCGATATTGGCCAGTTGCAATTCACCCAGGGCGGCGCTCAAACCACTGAGCAGACGTTCCTGCTCCGGGCTCGAATGCCGGCGGCTGGCCACCACGGTAAACGCCTCGCCGGCCCCCGGTTGCTCACGCACCTGGATCGCCTGCGGTGCCTGCCCGCGATCCACGCGCCAGGCCCCAAGGCCGGCACCGCCCAGGTAGCAGCGGCCACTGGTGGGCATCGACACCACGCCGAACACCACCCGCCCCTGCTCGATCAGGGCGATATTGACGGTGAATTCTTCACTGCCGGAAATGAATTCCTTGGTGCCGTCCAGCGGGTCCACCAGCCACCAGCGCTGCCAGCTGGCGCGGGTGGCCTGGGGAATGTCCGCATCCTCTTCGGACAGCACCGGGATGCTCGGGTCCAGGGCCGTGAGGCCGGCCACGATCAGGTGATGGGCGGCCAGGTCGGCGGCGGTCACCGGCGACTCGTCGGCCTTGTGATTGACCGCCACATCGGCGCGCCAGAACGGCAGGATCGCTTCACCGGCACGCAGGGCCAGCTCGGCAACCGGCGCCAGCAAGGGGTGGGGAAAATTCATTGACGTCTCGCTCATGCTTGAAAGACCCCGCGCTGGCTCAGCAGGTCGCGGGTCAGGTACAGCGCAGCCAGGGCCCGGCCTTCGCTGAACTGAGGGTTCTGCGCCAGGCTCGCCAGTTCGCGCAGGTTGACCTTGTCGACCCGCATCGGCTCCGGCTCGTCGCCTTCCAGGCGCTCTTCATACAGATCGGTGGCCAGCACTACCTGGATCTTCTGGCTCATGTAGCCCGGGGACAGCGACAGCTCGGTCAGGTGCTCCAGTTGCCGCGCGCCAAACCCGGCCTCTTCCTTGAGCTCGCGCTCGGCCGCTGCCAGCACATCCTCCCCCGGCTCGATCAGGCCCTTGGGCAACGACAGCTCGTAGGCGTCGGTGCCTCCGCAGTATTCCTCCACCAACACTGCATGCTCGGCGTCGAGCATTGCCACGATCATCACCGCGCCATAGCCGGCGCCCTTGCCCACCAGGCGCTCATAGGTACGTTCGACGCCATTGGAAAACCGCAACTGCACCTCTTCGACACAGAACAGACGACTGGTGGCGACGATCTCGCGGGCGAGTACGGTGGGTTTCTGGCGCATAGCGGGCTCCTTGGCGATAGCGGGTTACTATACAGCCTGTTTTAAAGTGACTGGGTTGCAGATTGCCGGTGCACAGCACCACGGCGGAACCTATTGTTTACTGCGTGTGACCGCCCTCTTCGAGGCGGCTCCTTTCTATCCGTTCTAGTGACCGGGCCTCCCTGCCCCACTGGCCTTGTCGACCCCGCCGGTCGGCTGTTTTCTTACCACTGGAGAAGTGTTCGATGGCCCTACTGCCCTGGCACCAGATCGATACCGTCCTGCTGGACATGGACGGCACCTTGCTGGACCTGCACTACGACAACCATTTCTGGATGGAACACCTGCCCCAACGCTACGCCGAGCTGCACGGGGTCAGCCGGGCCATGGCCGAGCTGGAGCTGCAGCCCCTGTTCGAACGCAACGCCGGCCAGTTGCAGTGGTATTGCCTGGACTTCTGGAGCGCCGAACTGCAACTGCCGGTGCGCGAGTTGAAGCTGGAAACCGCGCACCTGATCGCCCTGCGTCCGGACGCAGACACCTTTCTTGCAGCCATCAAGCAAGCCGGAAAGCGGGTGATCCTGATCACCAACGCCCATCGCGACTCCCTGTCATTGAAGCTGGAACGGATCGAACTGGCGCCATACTTCGAACGCCTGATCAGTTCCCACGACTACGGTTTCCCCAAGGAAAGCCCCCAGTTCTGGGACGCCTTGCAGGCCGATATCCGCTTCGACCCGGCCCGCAGCCTGTTCATCGACGACACCCTGCCCATCCTGCGCAGTGCGCGGGACTTTGGTGTGGCGCAGTTGCTGGCGGTGAGCCAGCCGGACAGCCGCAGAGGGCCGAAAGACACCGCGGAGTTCGCGGCGGTGGGGGATTACCGGGCGTTGATCGAAGGCTTGTGAAGCCCTTCGCGGGCAAGCTCGCTCCTACAGAACCCCGTGGGAGCGGGCTTGCCCGCGAAGAGAACCGATCATTCGGGAATACGCAGCACCTGGCCCGGGTAGATCTTGTCCGGGTGGGACAGCAGCGGCTTGTTGGCCTCGAAGATCTTGTTGTACTTGTTGGCATCGCCGTACTGCACCTTGGCGATGGCGCTCAGGGTGTCGCCTTTCTTCACGGTGACGAATACCGCAGAAACCACCGCCGGACCGGTCACGGTGATCTGGTCCTCGACACTGCCGACGCCGGAAATGTTGCCCAGGGCCAGCAAGATCTTCTCCTTCTCTTCCTGGCTCGCCACTTCACCGCTGACAATCACCTTGTCACCTTCCACCGTGGCATGAACATTGGGATTGCCCAGGCCAACCTTTTCGATGTGCTCCTTGAGTTGCTCACTGGCATTGGCGTTACCCGGGGTCAACAGGTCGATCAGTTTCTCACCGGCTTCCTTCACAAAGCTGAAAATGCTCATGTCGCACACTCCTTGGTTGATAGATCCAGACGCGAAAGACTAGACCAGCCTGGCCGGATGAGGTTCCCGGGCGACCAGTGACCCAAGGTCACAGGCCCGCGGTAGAATCCCGGCCTTTTGCCGCTCCGGAGCGAAGATGGACCTCAAGCAGCTGAAATTCCTCATCGCCCTCGACGAAACCCGGCATTTCGGCCAAGCCGCCGCGCGCTGCCACATCACCCAGCCGACCCTCTCCATGCGCCTGCGCAGCCTGGAAGAAGAGCTCGACTTGCCGCTGGTCAAGCGCGGCCAGCGTTTCGAAGGCTTCACCGCACCCGGCGAGCGGGTGCTGGCGTGGGCCCGCACCGTGCTCACCGCCCATGACGGGCTATTGGCCGAGGCCGCCGCCTGCCGCGGCAACCTGGTGGGCACCCTGCGCGTAGGGGTAGTGCCGCTGTCGAGTTTCAATCCCCAGCCATTGCTGCAGCGCCTGCATGCCGAGCACCCGAACCTGCGCTTCGAACTCTCGTCCCTGAGCTCGGAACAGATCCTCGAACAGTTGGCCAGCAATCGCCTGGACCTCGGGGTTTCCTACCTGGAGCGCCTGGACAGCGAGAATTTCGACTCCCTGCCCCTGGAACCGACCCACATGGGCCTGCTCTACGACCACCGGCACTTCAGCTTCGGCGAGCAGCCCCTGAGCTGGGAGGCGCTGATCGAACTGCCCCTGGGCCTGCTCACCAGCGGCATGCACTTTCGCCAGTCCATCGACCACAACTTCCACATCCGCGGCCTGCAACCGCAGCCGGTGCTGCAGACCGACGCCGTCCATCAGCTGGTGCAGATGGTCCATGGCGGCCTGTGCTGCGCCGTGATGCCTCTGGACAGCGGCCTGGAAACCCTCACCGAGCACCTGCGCCTGCAACCCATTGCCGATGCCCAGACCCTGGCCCGCCTGGGCCTGATCATGCGCCGCAGCGCGCCGCGCTCGGCCCTGGCGCAAGCCTGCTTCGCCCTCTACCAGCAATCCTTCGGCGATTCTTGATCGACGCCATCTATCAATAGATCAGTACTAGCAATTAGACGCGACAGATTGCCGCGCTTAGTCTTGGGAGCCGTTACGCCGCTGGTCACCCCGGCGCGGCGCCAGCCCTGGCGAAACGGGCACCCGCACTCGCTGCCAGCCAGCCCCACAGCATCCCTCGAACGCTAGTACGCGAAGGCATTTGCCCGGCCAGACGCTGGTCGCGCGAGCAGCGTCTCAACCTTGTCCACCTGCCGCCGAGCGTGCGCTGCGGGTCAGCAGCCTGCGATGGAGAGTCGCCCGTGAGTACACATAACCAAGCCGATCAGAAACCCGTAGCCCGCTACAAGCCCTACAAGGGACCCGCCGGTGGCTGGGGTGCCCTGATCAGCGTGGCCCAGGCCTGGCTGACCAGCGACAACGCGCTGAAGAACATCCGCATGATGCTCAAGACCAACCAGAACGGCGGCTTCGACTGCCCGGGCTGCGCCTGGGGCGACTCGCCGGAAAGCGGCATGGTCAAATTCTGCGAGAACGGTGCCAAGGCGGTGAACTGGGAAGCCACCAAGCGCCGGGTGGACGCGGCCTTCTTCGCCAAACACAGCGTCACCTCGCTGCTGGAACAAAGTGATTACTGGCTGGAGTACCAGGGCCGTCTGACCGAGCCGATGCGCTACAACGCCGACACCGACCGCTACCAGCCCATCACTTGGGAAAACGCCTTCAGCCTGATCGCCAAGCATCTGCGCAACCTGCCCAGCCCGGACATGGCCGAGTTCTATACCTCGGGCCGGGCCAGCAACGAAGCGGCGTACCTGTATCAATTGTTCGTGCGCGCTTACGGCACCAACAACTTCCCCGACTGTTCGAACATGTGCCACGAGGCCAGCGGCGTAGCCCTGGCGCAAAGCGTCGGAGTCGGCAAGGGCACCGTGACTTTTGACGATTTCGAACACGCGGACGCTATTTTCGTCTGGGGCCAGAACCCCGGCACCAACCACCCGCGGATGCTCGAACCGCTGCGCGAAGCAGTGAAGCGCGGCGCCCAGGTGGTATGCGTCAACCCGTTGAAGGAGCGCGGCCTGGAACGCTTCCAGCACCCGCAGAACCCGCTCGAAATGCTCACCAACGGCAATCGACCGACCAACACCGCCTATTTCCGCCCGGCCCTGGGCGGCGACATGGCGCTGCTGCGGGGCATGGCCAAGTTCCTTTTGCAGTGGGAGCGCGATGCGCAGAAAGCCGGGACAGCGTCGGTATTCGACCACGATTTCCTCAACGCCCACACCGCCAACGTGCTCGACTACCTGGGCACCATCGACGACACCCCGTGGGAGCAGATCGTCGAGCAGTCCGGCCTGGCCCTGGTGGAAATCGAGCAAGCGGCACGCATGTACGCCAAGGGCAAGAACGTGATCATGTGCTGGGCCATGGGCATCACCCAGCACCGCCACTCGGTGCCGACCATCCAGGAAATCGCCAACCTGATGCTGCTTCGCGGCAACATCGGCAAGCCCGGCGCCGGGCTGTGCCCGGTGCGTGGCCACAGCAACGTGCAGGGCGACCGCACCATGGGCATCAACGAACGCCCGCCAGTGGCCTTCCTCGACTCCCTGGAGCGGCGCTTCCAGTTCAAGGCCCCCCGGGACAACGGCCACAACGTGGTCGAGGCGATCCACGCCATGCTCGAAGGCCGCTCCAAGGTATTCATCGGCCTGGGAGGCAACTTCGCCCAGGCTACCCCGGACAGCCCGCGCACCTTCCAGGCCCTGAGCAACTGCGACCTCACCGTGCAGATCAGCACCAAGCTCAACCGCAGCCACCTGGCCCACGGCAAGGACGCACTGATCCTGCCATGCCTGGGGCGTACCGATATCGACCAGCAGGCGGGCGGCCCGCAAGCGGTGACCGTGGAAGACTCCTTCAGCATGGTCCACGCCTCCAACGGCCAGCTGCAGCCGCTGTCGTCGCAGATGCGCTCCGAGCCGTGGATCCTCGCCGGCATCGCCGCCGCGACTCTGGGCAGCCAACCGGTGGACTGGAACTGGCTGGCAGCGGACTACGGGCGCATCCGTGACCTGATCGCCGACACCATTCCCGGCTTCAAGGACTTCAATGAACGGCTCAAGCACCCGGGCGGCTTCTACCTGGGCAACAGCGCCGGCGCCCGCCAGTGGAACACCCCGTCGGGGCGCGCCAACTTCCGCGCCAACTCGTTGCCCAAGGACCTGATCCACGAGCGCACCCGGGCCACCGGCCAACTGCCGGACCTGATCCTGCAATCGATGCGCTCCCACGACCAGTACAACACCACCATCTATGGGCTGGACGACCGCTACCGCGGGGTCAAGGGCCAGCGCGACGTGTTGTTCGCCAACGAGGCGGACATCATCCGCCTGGGCTTCAAGCCGGGGCAAAAGGCCGATATCGTCTCGCTCTGGGACGACGGCCGCGAGCGCCGGGTCAAGGGCTTCACCCTGCTGGCCTTCGACATTCCGGCCGGCCAGGCCGCGGCCTACTACCCGGAAGTGAACCCCCTGGTACCGCTGGAAAGCACCGGCGACGGCAGCCACACCCCGACTTCCAAGTTCATCGCCATTCGCCTGGAAGCGGCCAGCGCCAGCGGCCTGATCATGGCTCGCTCGGCCTGATTCCTGGCTTGAGGGCCTCTTCGCTGGCAAGCCAGCTCCTACGGTTAGCGCGTGAACCGTAGGAGCCGGCGACAGCCGCTGCGCAGCCTTGAACCGCAGGCACAAAAAAGGCCGCTTTTGTATCAAAGCGGCCGTTCCGAAGTAGCTAAAGACCCGCAAAAATCACTTAAGTTCCGCATTAAAAACAATAAGTTACGAGATTGTGTACAATTCGTGCTATTCGTCGGATTTCGTTTGTAAGCCCCTCGATACAGCCTCAGGATCGCGCCGTCATCCCTTTGAGGCTCCTCTATGAAGTTCTCCTCGATTCTCTTGTTGTCCCTTGGCCTGGTCAGCGGCGTCGCCTCTGCCGGAGGCACCACTGAAGCAGGTGTGGGCGGCGCATTGGGCGGGGTTCTAGGCTCGGTGGTCGGTCAGCAGATCGGCGGCAATACCGGTTCCGCCATCGGTGCGGCCCTGGGCGGCGCCGGCGGTAGCGCAGTGGGTGCGGACAAACGCAGCCGTGGCCAGGCAGCCATTGGTGGCGCCCTGGGCGCAGCCGGCGGCAACGTGGTGGGCCGCAGCATGGGCGGCAACACCGGCAGCCTGATCGGCGCAGCGGCAGGCGGTGGCGCCGGCGGCGCGCTGGGCAACTACATGGGCAATGAAAGTGCCCGGGAAGATCGCGACTACCGCGGCCGCGACGACCGCCGCTACTACCGCGACGGCCACCGTGGCCGTGGCCATGCCTACGGGCATCGCAAGCACCGCCACTACCGCGACTGATCCCCTGTAGCCGCTGGCGCAGGCTGCGAACGAGGCCGCAGGACTCGCCAGAGCAGGCGCTGCGGTGTGTCAGGCGGCTCGTGGAGACAGGTTAGCGTCTCCTGCGGAGCCGATCGCAGCCTACGGCAGCGGCTACAGATTCCAGATTCCAGATTCCAGATTCCAGATTCCAGATTCCAGATTCCAGATTCCAGATCGATTATCGACGTTCACGCCACCAGCAGCTGTTCCAGCGCCGCCCGCAATGCGGGCGGAATCGGCACCGGCTGGTTCGATGCCCGATCCACGAACACATGGACAAAACGCCCCGCTGCACAGGCATCCGCCTCTCCCGCCTTGAACACCGCCAGTTCGTACTGCACTGAACTGTTGCCCAGCTTGCCGACCCGCAAACCGATCTCGATGCGTTCGGGAAAGGCGATGGACGCAAAGTAATCACAAGCCGAGCTGACCACGAATCCCACCACCTCGCCGTCATGGATATCCAGCCCGCCCCGTTCGATCAGGTAGGTGTTCACCGCCGTGTCGAAGAAGCTGTAGTAGGTGACATTGTTCACGTGGCCGTAGACATCGTTGTCATGCCAGCGGGTGATGATCGGCTGGAAATGACGATAGTCGCCGCGTTGCGGCATAGGCTCGGACATCAGGGCTCTCTCCCATCGATTGAAGGCCGGGCGATCGGTTGATCGCCCGGCATTTCACCCCAGGCAGCTAAGCCTGGGCAAACCCTTTTCCGGCCGCGGCCAGTTCCTCGATCAACTGCGCCGGGCGCCAATGCGCCCCGTGCTCGGCTTGCAGGTGCTGCAAACGCTGGCGGACCTGCTCCAGCCCCTGGGCATCCGCCCAGCTCATCGGCCCACCCTGCTCCTTGGGAAAACCGTAGCCATTGAGATAGACCCGGTCGATGTCGGCGGCCGACTGGGCGATGCCCTCCTGGAGAATCTTCGCACCTTCGTTGACCAGCGCCAGCAGGCAGCGCTCGAGGATCTCCTCGGGGCCGATGTCCCGGCGCCGGTAACCCAGCTCCTCGCTGACCTGCAGCACCAGCGCATCCACCTGCAGGTCATGCTCGGCCTGGCGGCTGCCGGGTTCGTAGTGGTAGTAGCCGTCGCCACTCTTCTGGCCGAAACGACCCGACTCGCACAACCGGTTGTCGATCTGCACCTCGGGCGCATCCTGGCCCACACCGTCCAGTTGCCGGGCGCGCCAGCCCAGGTCGACGCCCACCACGTCATACATGCGGAACGGGCCCATGGCGAAACCGAACCCCTGCAAGGCGCCATCCACCTGATAGGGAAACGCCCCTTCCAGCAGCATCTTGCGCGCCTCGAGCACGTAGGTGTTGAGCATGCGATTGCCGATGAAGCCGAAGCAGTTGCCCGCCACGACACTGACCTTGCCCATGCGCTGCCCCAGGGCCAGGGCAGCGTCGAGCACCGCAGGCGCGGTCTTGGCCGCGCGCACCACCTCCAGCAGTTTCATGATGTGGGCCGGGCTGAAGAAGTGCAGGCCCAGTACCTGTGGCGCCCGCTGGGTGACTGCGGCAATCGCGTCGATATCCAGGGCCGAGGTGTTGCTGGCAAGGATCGCCTCGGGCTTGAGGGTCGCGTCCAGCTGGCGAAAGATCTGCTGCTTGAGTTCGAGGTTTTCGTAGACCGCCTCGATCACCAGGTCCACGTCGGCGAGCTGTGGATAATCCGCCGCCGGCTTGATCCGCGCCACCCGCGCATCGGCCTCGGCCTGATCGATGCGCCCCTGGCGCACGTTGTGGGCATAGGTGTCCGCCACCGCCGCCAGGGCCTGCTGGAGCATCTGCGGGTTGTTGTCCAGCCACAGTACCGGCAGGCCGGCATTGGCCAGGCACATGACAATGCCACGGCCCATGGTGCCGGCACCGATCACGGCGGCGCGCTGAATATCGAAAGCTGTCTGGCTCATGTTGGCTCTCTTGTGGGCGATCCAAAGACAGCCCCCACCATAGTCAGGCCCTCATCATTTTTGAAATTTATTCCTGTGATGAGCAGCATTCAGCAGATGGATTTTCAGCCTGGCAAATGAGCCTCGCACCACGCCCGCACCGCGGCATAAGGGTAATCTTCCAGTGCCGCGAAACCGGGGATGCTCCGAGCCTTGAGCCGGGTGAACAACGGCACGCTGATACCACAGAGAAAACGGGTCAGGCGTTCCGCCCCGGGTACATCGCCGGTGTGCTGCTGGTGCCTGTGGATAAAGTGGCCACACAGCCCGTCGAAACTCTTATCCACAAGCGCGGGCAGAACCGGCGGCTCCGGCAGCCGCGCCACCTGGCCATGGCACACCGAACAATGCCCGCAACGCTGGGGTGCCTGCCGGTCGCCGAAATACTCCGCCAGGCGGTAACCCAGGCACTGCTCGGTGGCGAACAGGTCGAGCATGGCGTGGATCCGCGCAATTTCACTGCCCTCGTGGCGGGTGAAATAACCGTGCAGGTCGGCACTCAGTGCCGCCAGGTCAAAGTCCGTCTGCAACAGGCTGTAGACCTCGGTCATCTGCTTGCTTTCCAGCTCTACCCAGCCTTTTTCCTGGAAGTAGTCCAAGGCCTTGACCACCCGGTTGCGCGGCGCCTGGTACTGCTCGTAGAGCGCGTCGAAATTCACCGTAGCCCAGGTCCTGGCGCGGCTTGAAGTGTTGATCACGGCCTCGACGAAGTCCCTCCGCTCGCCTTCGAAACGCGCCAGCAGGGCCTCGGTTTCCAGCAGCAGTTTGAAGCGGTATTCCGCGAAATAGGCATAGCGCGGCGCGATCAGGCCCCGCAGTTCCAGCTGCACCAGCAAGGTCTTGAGTGGCAGTTGGCGAATGTTGCTCTGGTCCGCCAGGGGGCCGAGCAGGAACTCCCATTGCCCGTCCGCCGCCGATGCCTGCAACTCCTCCAGCACACAACGGATGCCACTCAATTCCGGGGTGTCGCCGTAGACGAAGTTTTCCAGCACGTTGAGGCTGTCGCGGTTGGCCAGCACCAGGCAATCCGAAGGCTGGCCGTCGCGCCCGGCACGACCGATTTCCTGGCTGTAGTTCTCGATGGACTTGGGCAGATCGAAGTGCACCACGTTGCGGATGTCGCTCTTGTCGATGCCCATGCCGAAGGCGATGGTGGCGACGATGCAGTGGCTGCGGCCCTCCATGAAACGACGCTGGATCGACTCGCGCTGCTCGTGGGGCAGGCCGGCGTGGTAGGCCTCGGCGGAGATGCCTTGCTGGCTCAGGTGCTCGGCGATCTGCTCGGCGGTTTTCTGCAGGGTCACGTAGACAATGCTCGGCTGCCCGGCCCGGGCGCTCATCCACTGCACCAGCCGCCGACGCTTGTCGGCGCCCGGTACCGGCTCCACCAGCAGGTTGAGGTTGGGCCGGTAGAAACCGGTGGTTACTACGTCCTGCTGGGCGATGGCGAACTTGGCCTGCATGTCGGCGATCACTTTGGGGGTCGCCGTGGCCGTCAGTAGCAGGGCCTGGGGGATGTTGAACTGGCGCTGGTAGTCCGGCAGTTTCAGGTAGTCGGGGCGGAAGTTGTGGCCCCATTCGGAGATGCAGTGCGCCTCGTCCACCACCAGCAGGGAGATGGGCACCTGCTGCAGAAAATTGCGAAAGCGTTCGTTCTTCAGCCGCTCCACCGAGATCATCAGGATCTTCAGCTCCCCGGAACGAGCCCGGGCCATGACCTCATTGGCTTCATCCCGGCCCTGGGCCGAGTCGATGCTGGCAGCGGCAATGCCGTGGCGCTGGAGGAAGGCCAACTGGTCCTGCATCAGCGCCAGCAGCGGCGAAACCACCAGGGTCAGGTGCGGCAGCAGCAGGGCCGGCAACTGGTAGCACAGGGACTTGCCCGAACCGGTGGGAAAGATCGCTGCCGCCGAGCGCCCGGAGAGCACCGCGCTGACCGCGGCCTCCTGGCCCGGACGAAACTGTGGATAACCGAAGACCTGTTCCAGGGTGCTGTGCATAAGGGTCACTCCTTGGACCGCTGACCTGTCTTGAAGACTAGCGGGACAGGTCGGCAGGGCCAGAAAAGGTCGAAGGAAAAGCGCTACCGGATGATACCGGGCACAAGAAGCTTCATCGGCAAGCCAGCCCCAGCGCAGTAGCCGGCTTGCCGCTAAAGGAGGCCACCGCTAGCGCAAGGTCCGGCAATCCAGCCACTGCACGCCGTTGTGCTGATTGGCCTTGAGCAAGGCCGGAACCGCCTGGGCGGCCTTGGCATGGGTGTCATGGAACAGAATGATGCCCCGGCGCCAGAGCAGCATCAGTGTCTGCACCCGCTGCGCGGCCGCCTCGGCGCCGACCTTCTTGCTCCAGTCCTGGGAGTCGATGTTCCACAGCATCACCTGCACCCCCTGGGCCTTGAAGAACCCGGCGCTGTCACTGCGACGCTGCCCGTATGGCGGCCGGAACAGCGGCAGGTACTCATTGGTCAACGTGCGGTTGGCCAAGTTGGCGCTGCGAATCACCGAGCTTTGCCATTCGTTCCAGGAGGAGTGGGACTTGTGCTCCCAGCCGTGTACGCCCACACACTGACCGTCGTACAACTCGCGCATTTTCCCTGCCGAAGACTGGCTCAGGCGCGCCTGAAACGAGTCCCCCAGGACAAAGAAAAGGCTATGCAGATCGTAGGCCCGCAGCACCTCGATCAACTGATCCGTAGGCCCGTCTCTCAGGCTCGGCCCATCGTCGAAGGTCAGCAGAAACTGCCGGTCTGCCAGTTCGTCGCCCAGGCGCTCTGCCGGGTCCATGCGCTGGATCTCACTGCTGACGGCGGGAAACAAGGCGGCCAGGCGCAGCTGTTCATTGAGGTACTGCTGATGAAACTGCCCACTGGCCTCACCCCAGGCGCCGTAGGCCGCCTTGCTGGCGCCGGTGAAACTGGCCGCCAGTTGCCGCAGCTCCCCAAGGCTGCGTACCTGCAGACAGAAAGGCTGGCCATCACAGCCCTGGCTGGCCTGCCGGTAGTTGCCCAGCAATTGGTCCCAAAAACGCTGGCGCAGTTGATCCACCGACTTGCGGTCAAGCTGCCGCACTCCAAGCCGCTGCTTGAGGGCCTTGTCATCCAAGGCCTCGGTGGCCAGCAGGGCTTTGCTGAACATCAGAATCTCGGCCCGGGAGGCGGTATCGAAATCTGCGGCGCTGGTCAGCGGATTCGGCCAGCCACTGCGGTCGATGGTGGCGAACACCAGCGGCCCGGCCGCCTGGGCCACCCCTGTGGTCAGACACAGCGCCAGCAACCAGGGGAAAACACGAATTCGCATACCAACCTCCATAAATGCACAACGCGCCACTGCCGGCGCGTTGTGGAGATAACTTCTGCCTGTGTGATCAGCGGTTCTGCAACCGCTCTATCGCCTTGTCGTACACCGGGTTGGCCTTCTGCTCCCGGGCCTTGCGGTAGTGCTCCAGCGCCGTGACCAATTGCCCGGCATCTTCGTAGATGCGCCCCATGTCGTAGTAGGCGCTGGCGCGTATGGTGGGTGCCGACGGGCCACTGGCCAGGGCGATTGCCTGGCGATCGGCGGCCACGGCCTCGTCGGGGCGGCTGTTCTTGCGGTTGGACAGCGCCAGGTTGCTGTAGGCCTGGGCAAAGCCTGGATCCAGCTCGATGGCTTCGCGATAGTAGATACCCGCACTGCCGAAGTCGCCCTTGCGGTAGGAAGCCTCGCCTTTCTGGTTGAGGCTCTTGGCATCCACCGGCCCCTCGTCCCTGGCCAGCACTTCATCGATGGGCTTGCCATTGGCCAGTAGCAGCGGATCGAGGTTGCTCATCCGCGACTCCACTTCCTCGTTGCCTTGCAGCACCCGATCGATGTCCTGCAGTTGGCCATTGGCCGTCAGGCGAAACACTACCCAGAGGTTGCCCTGGCGGTTCTGTGGCACCCGGTAGCTGCGCATCAGCGTCGGGCCCTTATAGACAAAGACTTGCGCCTGGCTGCGGCCCAGGCGCAAGGATTCGGGGTTATTGCCGTTGGTAAAGTCGTGCACCGCATACACGTAGGCATCGCCCGGCACAGGCTGTTCGATGGTGAGGGTCTCCGGCCCGCGGCTGTCGGTGCTATCCACATTCATCCGCGCCCCCGGCCCGGTGCCGGTGGCGTAATACAGCAACCGGTGGGGATAACTCAAATGCGCATCCAGGTCTTCCCCCGGTGCACTCCAGCTCAGCACCACGCGCAGGCTTTGCGGATCCTTGAGCACCGGGCTCATGGCGTAGCTCAGCCCCTGGCACGGGCACTTGGCCCGCAGGTCGGCATAACCGAGCTTGCGGATCAGCAGTTCACTGCCCGGCGAATCGGCGGCCTCCAGCGTCACTCGCCCCTGGGCATCGGTCCGCCCGGAAGCCTGCCCCAACTGCACTTCGGCATCGGCCAGCACCGCGTCCTTGACCACCGCATCCAGCACCTGGAGCGACAACGACTGAGCCTGCACCGGACTCATCAGCATCCCTAGCCACAACAACGCCGCCAGGCGGAAAAAAGCCATAACAAAATCCCTGTAGATAACGATGGCCGGACCTCTGTCCCGCCCCACCCATCAGCGGCGAACCATACACAGTTTTGCCCGCCAATGCTCGGCCTGGCGCCGTAAATACAGCGTAAAACGACAGTCTTGCCTACCCGGAGCAACGCCCCCCGTCCCGACCTCCGAGCACTTGCAAGCCAAACCCCTACTCGCCTTACACTGCAGCTCCTGGAAACCGCAAGTGAACCCCGACCATGCAACTGGCCCCCGGCTTTCCCGACGACGTCATCATGCGCCAGCTCATGCAACTGCTGCATGAGGAAATAGGCCTGCCCGAGCGCAAGACTCTTCGCCTGAACACCGCGATCAATCTCGACCTGGGTTGCGACGGCGCCGACGCCCGTCATTTACTCAACGCTCTGGAAGAACAGTTTGATATCGATTTTGTCGATTTCGACAGCTATCGCTACTTCCAGCCCGAAGGCTACGATGTGTCCCTCAAGCGTCGCGCCAAGGGTCGGGGAGACAAGCTCCCGCTGACCATCGGCATGCTGTACCGGGCGCTCAAGGAGCAACGCTGGGACACTCAGGAGCTGGAAGGCCTCTAAGGTTCACGGCAGTACATAAGGAAATGCCGTGGACGTACTGATGGGCTTGCTCGCCGCCCTGCTCTGGGGCGGCACCGATTTTCTCGTGGGGCTCAACGTGCGCGCCGTGGGCGTGAAACGTGCGGTGTTCTTCAGCCAGAGCCTGGGGTTCACCCTGATGAGCCTGCTGCTGGTGATCTTTCCCGCCTTCCTGCTCAAGGCCATGGCCGCGCCCCTGGAGGTCTGGCTGATGGGCGTGGTCGCCGCGGCCTTCACCGTCTCCGGCGCCCTGGCCCTGGGCAAGGCCTTCGCCCTGGGCAAAGCCTCCATCGTCGCCCCGTTGGTGACCTCCTACGGTGTGGTCACCACCTTGCTGTCCTGGGCCAGTGGCGAGCAGATCAGCCCGCTGCAGCTCATGTGCATCCTGTTGTGCGTGATCGGCGTGATCCTCTCCAGCCTGCACTCGGACTCCAAGCTGCCCCACAGCACCGCCGCCGGCCGCTCGATCTTCTTCGCCCTGCTCTCGGCCTTCCTCTATGGCACCAGCTTCTGGCTGCAGGGCCGCTACACCCTGCCGCAACTGGGGCCGATCAGCATGCTCTGGCTGAGTTACGCGGTGGGCAGCGGCGTGATGCTGCTGATGGTGCTCAAAGTTGCGGACGGGCTGAAGATTCCGCCACTGAAGAACTGCGGCCTGCTGGCCTCCACCAGCCTGATGAACCTGGGCGCCTTCTTCGCCTTTTCCTGGGGTGCCATGAGCGGCTCGGTGTCGGTGGTGACGGTGATCAGCACCCTGTCCGGCGGCATCGCTGCGGTGCTGGGCTATGTGTTCTTCAAGGAGCGGCTGACGGCGGTGCAGGTGACGGGGGTGGTGCTGGTGTTGCTGGGGGCGCTGGTGTTGCACTTGAAGACGTGAGGGTGTCTGGCTGGCCCAGGGGATGCCGCGCATCCCATCGCAGCCTGCGCCTGCGGCTACAGCGGCGCACAAAAAAGCCGCCCCGAGGGGCGGCTTTTTCATTGCAGGTCGAGGCTTACAGCTTTGGACCGGCTGCCTTGATCGCGTCGCTCACGTCGAACTTCTTGAAGTTCTCGATGAACAGGCCGGCCAGGGCCTTGGCGGCTTCGTCGTAGGCGGCTTTGTCAGCCCAGGTGTTGCGTGGGTTGAGCAGGCCGGTCTCGACGCCCGGTACGGCTTTGGGCACGTCCAGGTTGACGATGTCCAGGTGCTCGGTCTCGGCACCGATCAGCGCGCCGCTCTGGATCGCTGCAATCACGCCACGGGTGGTGGGGATGTTGAAGCGTTTGCCCACGCCGTAGCCACCGCCGGTCCAGCCGGTGTTGACCAGGTAGACCTTGGAGCCGAAACCGCGGATGCGCTTGATCAGCAGCTCGGCGTATTCACCCGCCGGACGCGGGAAGAACGGTGCGCCGAAGCAGGTGGAGAAGGTCGACTTGATGCCCGAGCCCGAACCCATTTCAGTCGAGCCCACCAGAGCGGTGTAGCCGGACAGGAAGTGGTAGGCGGCTTGTTCTTCGCTGAGGATCGACACCGGCGGCAGTACGCCGGTCAGGTCGCAGGTCAGGAAGATCACGGCGTTAGGCTCGCCACCGAGGTTCTTCGGTGCGCGTTTTTCGATCAGCTCGCGCGGGTAGGCGGCGCGGCTGTTCTGGGTCAGGCTGTCGTCGGCGTAGTCGGCTTTCTTGGTGACCGGGTCGATCACCACGTTTTCCAGAACGGCACCGTGCTGGATGGCTTTCCAGATCACCGGCTCGTTCTTTTCCGACAGGTCGATGCACTTGGCATAGCAACCGCCTTCGATGTTGAACACCACGCCCACGCCCCAACCGTGTTCGTCGTCACCGATCAGGTAACGGCTTTCGTCGGCGGACAGGGTGGTCTTGCCGGTGCCCGACAGACCGAAGAACAGGGTCACGTCGCCTTCTTCGCCCATGTTGGCGGCGCAGTGCATCGGCAGTACGTCGGCAGCCGGCAGCAGGAAGTTCTGCACGGAGAACAGGGCTTTCTTCATTTCACCGGCGTAGCGCATGCCGGCGATCAGCACTTTCTTGGCCGCGAAGTTGAGGATCACGGTGCCATCGGAGTTGGTGCCGTCGCGCTCTGGCTCGCAGACGAAGTTCGGCGCGTTGAGGATCTGCCACTCATCCTTGCCACCGGCGTTGTACTGCTCGGGGTTGATGAACAGGCAGCGGCCGAACAGGTTGTGCCAGGCGGTCTCGGTGGTCATTTTCACCGGCAGGTAGTGCGCCGGATCGGAACCTACATGCACATGGGAAACAAAACGCTCGCGCTCGCCCAGGTAGGCTTCAACGCGGTCCCACAGGGCGTCGAACTTGGCCGCCGGGAATTTGCGGTTGATCGGGCCCCAGGCGATAGCGTCCTGGGTGCTGGGCTCTTCTACGATGAAACGATCCACTGGCGAACGGCCGGTACGATGACCGGTGCGAACCACCAGAGCGCCGGTATCGGCAAGCTCGCCCTCACCGCGGTTCAGGGCTTCTTTGACCAGATCATCCACACTCAGATCGGTGTACACGGCGTTATTGGCTTGCGTCATGAGGTTCCCCGTCGGCCATTGGCCGAGTGCTCCAAACGTTTTGTAGTAGAAACTCGCGCACTACTACCGCGAAAAAAGTGCGCCGGATTATGCCAGAAAAGCCCCAAAATAGTAGGGCCCTCCCGTCAGCACGGCGTAATTCCGGCGTTTGCCAGGTGATTTACCTGCGCTGAATCGTTTTAGTGACGAGTATCTGACGGCGTGTCCACGCCCGCCCCCGCGAACAATTGCGCGATATCAGCGGCATCGAACAGGTAGCGTTCGTTGCAGAACTGGCAATCGATCTCGATGCTGCCGCCATGTTCGACCACCAGTTGCTGGGCATCTTCCAGACCCAGGCTGACCAGCGCATTGCCCGAGCGTTCCCGCGAGCAACTGCAGCGAAAACGCAGCGGCTGCACGTCGAACAGGCGCACGGCTTCTTCGTGGTACAGGCGGTGGAGCACGGTTTCGTTGTCCAGGCTCAGCAGCTCATCGGCGGTCAGGGTGCTGGCCAGGGCAGTGAGGTGCTGCCAGCTGGCGTCACGCTCTTCCTGATCACGCAGGCGGTCGGCGGGCAGTTGTTGCAGGAGCAGGCCACGGGCGCTGCGGCCGTCGGCATAGAGCCAGAAACGGGTGCCGGTCTGTTGCGACATGACGAAGTAGTTGGTGAAGCATTCCGCCAGGTTGGTGCCGTCCAGGTCGACGATGCCCTGGTAGCGCTGGCCATTGGTCGGGTCCACGGTCAGGGCCAGGACGCCGTTGGGCATCAGGTCGGCGAGGGTGGCATCAGGGGCGATCTGCTCCGCGTCGTAACGGGCCAGGCCACGGATCTCGCGCTCGCTGGAGCACTCGATCATCAGCAGCGGCACCGGGCCTTCGGAACGGGCCTGGAGAATCAGCAAGCCATCGAATTTCAGGGTGCCGACCAGCAACGATGCCGCCGCCATCAGTTCGCCAAGCAGCTGTGCAACCGGCTCGGGATAGGGGTGTTTGGCGAGGACTTCCGCGTAACTGCGCTCCAGCGCCACCAGCTCGCCGCGGGTGTCGCTCTCATCGAAGATGAAGCGTTGAGTGAAGTCGGTATCCGGCAAATCAGTCATAGGTCTGGGTATCTGAATGATGACAAAAAGGTGACAAGCACCGAAAATTGCGGCTTTGCACCATGAGGGTGCAGTTTTGCGGTGATTGGAGATATTTTATGAACAATCCGGGTTTGTTCCAAGCAAGGTGGAACCTCGGCAAGCTGGTTCTGTGCAATTTACTCCCTTTGGCCCTGCTGGGTTTCTGGTTGTGGCCCACCGGGCAGGCGCTCTGCACGGTCTTCGACGAATGGCTGTTCCACCACCTCAACGCCCCTCTGGCAAGCAACTCGACCTGGCTGCATATCTGGGCCGTGGCCAGCCTGCGGCCGTTCGATATCGTAGTGGGGCTGATCATGCTCGGCCTGCTGATTCGCGGTGACTGGGTGTTCAAGGCGGTGGACGTGCGCCGTGCCTTCTTCGGCTTTCTATCGATCCTGATTCTGATGGTGGTGATTCGCGCGCTGTTTTCCAAGCTGGTGGCCGTCATGAACTGGCAGCACAACAGCCCGTCCATGGTGCTGGAAGGCGCCGTGCACATGAGCGACTACTTCCCGGGCTGGGAAAAGACCTGGGAACTCAAGGACCGCTCCAGCCAGAGCTTCCCGGGCGACCACGCTTCGGTGCTGCTGATCTGGGGCCTGTTCATGGGGATCTTCAGCCGCAGCATCGGCCAGTTCCTGATCGTCTGGGGCCTGACCCTGCTGTTCATGATGCCGCGCCTGGTGGCAGGCGCCCACTGGGGCCAGGACGACTACATCGGCGGTGTGCTGCTGGCGGTGCTGGCCCTGGGCTGGGGCTACTACACCCCGTACGCGGCGCGGATGTCGAACTTCCTGCTGCGCCTGACCCACCCGCTGTTCAACCTGTTGAGCCGGATGCCCGTGCTCTCGCGCATGAGCGTGGTGCGCGCCAGCAGCCTGCTGCGCTAAGCAGCCCCGTAGGAGCCGGCTTACCGGCTCCTACGGTTTCATTCGTGGTTGCTGCCGTGGAACTTGAACAGGTCCCGGCGCTGTTTCTTGCTCGGTTTACCGTCGGTGCTCACTCCTAGGGCACCAGCCTTGCGCTGGGCCGCAGCGGCTTCGCGCTTGGCGATGCTGGCCTCGGTTTCCGCGTACAGAGCCTGCGCTTCAGGAGCGCCACGGCGGACGATGGACAGGGCCTGGACCACCACGGTGCGTTCGTCGAAGCCGGCGCGAATCTGGTATTCATCGCCTACCCGCGGCTCCTTGCCCGGTTTGCAGCGCTCGCCCCGGTGATGCACCTTGCCGCTTTCAATCGCTGTCTTGGCCAGGGCACGAGTCTTGTAGAAGCGCGCTGCCCACAGCCATTTATCCAGACGAACCTTGTCCTCTTCTTCCTGCTTGTGCGCCACTGGAATTCCCCTCGCTGAAAAATGTCGCAACTTTACCGCCTGCAAGCGGGCTCTCATAAACCCTGCCGCTCACCTAAAATAACCCAGGTTGCGCCCTGATACGCGAGGAGTCCCCGTGACTGACTTCCCCACTTCCCTGACCTCGCCCGGCAACCGTTGCGAAGGTTGCCAGCAAAGCCAGCCACTGGGCTTCGATTTTTCCTTCGCCTACCAGCCCATAGTCGATCTGCGGGACCGCTCGGTCTTCGCCCATGAAGCCCTGGTGCGCGGGGTCAATGGCGAAGGGGCGGGAACGGTGCTGGGCCAGGTCAATGACAGCAATCGCTACCGTTTCGACCAGCGCTGCCGGACCCAGGCAATCACCCTCGCCGCCCAGTTGGGGATGCAAAGCCACCTGTCGATCAACTTCATGCCCAACGCCGTGTACCGGCCGGAACTGTGCATCCGCAGCACCCTGGAGGCGGCCCGGGCCCAGCGTTTTCCCCTGGACCGGCTGATTTTCGAAACCCTGGAAAGCCAGCACGTAGATAACTATCGCCATTTGACCAATATTCTGCGTGAATACCGCGAATTCGGCTTCAAGACCGCCATCGACGACTTCGGCTCGGGGTACTCGGGGCTGAACCTGCTGGCGGATTTCCAACCCGACCTGATCAAGCTCGACATGGCGCTGGTGCGCGATGTGGACCAGGATCGCGTACGCCAGGCGATCATCCGCGCGATTGTCACAATGTGTGCGGAGTTGGGGGTTACAGTCATCGCCGAAGGTATTGAAAGCGCCGGTGAACGGGACTTTCTCAGCGACTGTGGAATTTATCTGATGCAGGGCTACTGGTTCGCCAAGCCTGCATTCAAAGCCCTGGCCGAGGTTCCGGCCGCGGCCTGGAACAGCTAATTGCGGATTTTCCTTATTGAAGACTTTTGACCATTTGACCGTTGTCGGTCTGCGCGAGTGGGTGGCGCTCCCGGATCTGGGCGTGGCCGGCCTGCGCGCCAAGATCGACACCGGGGCCAGCACCTCCAGCCTGCATGCCACCGAGATCGAGCCCTTCGAGCGCGAAGGTGAGCAGTGGGTGCGCTTCAATGCCCACCTGGGCAGTGTGGTGCAGTTGCGTCACCGGCGCTGCGAAGCACCGCTGGTGGCGATGAAAACCATTAAAAGCTCCAACGGCCAGGCCCAGGTGCGCTACGTGATCAGCACCACCCTGGCCCTGGGCGATCGGGTGTGGCGGGTGGAGTTCACCCTCGCCTGCCGCAAGGCCATGCGCTATCGCCTGCTGCTGGGTTCCAAGGCTCTGATCGACGGCCAACTGGTGGTCAATCCGGGCATCAAGTACGTACAAGACAAACCGGTGTTCCCGGTATCCACTACCTCTGCCACAGGTGTTGCATGAAGATCGCTGTGCTGTCGCGTAACCCGCGTCTGTATTCCACTCGTCGTCTGGTCGAGGCCGGCACCGAGCGTGGCCATGAAATGGTAGTGGTCGATACCCTGCGCGCCTACATGAACATCGCCAGTCACAAGCCGCAGATCCACTACCGCGGCAAGCCCCTGGAAGGCTTCGATGCGGTGATCCCGCGGATCGGTGCCTCGGTGACCTTCTATGGCTGCGCGGTGCTGCGCCAGTTCGAAATGATGGGGGTGTTCCCCCTCAACGAATCGGTGGCCATCGCCCGCTCCCGGGACAAGCTGCGCTCGCTGCAGTTGCTGTCGCGGCGTGGCATCGGCCTGCCGGTGACCGGCTTCGCCCATTCCCCGGACGACATTCCCGACCTGATCGAGATGGTCAACGGCGCGCCGTTGGTGATCAAGGTGCTGGAAGGCACCCAGGGCATCGGCGTGGTGCTGTGTGAAACCGCCACGGCGGCGGAATCGGTGATCGAGGCCTTCATGGGCCTGAAGCAGAACATCATGGTCCAGGAGTACATCAAGGAGGCCGGCGGCGCCGACATTCGCTGCTTCGTGGTGGGGGACAAGGTGATCGCGGCGATGAAACGCCAGGCCAAGCCGGGGGAGTTCCGCTCCAACCTGCATCGCGGCGGCAGCGCCAGCCTGATCAAGATCACTCCCGAAGAACGCATGACCGCGCTGCGGGCGGCCAAGGTCATGGGCCTGAGCGTGGCAGGGGTGGATATCCTGCGTTCCAATCACGGGCCGCTGGTGATGGAAGTCAATTCCTCGCCGGGCCTGGAAGGCATCGAGACCACCACCGGCAAGAACGTGGCGGGAATCATCATCGAGCACATCGAGAAGAACGGCGGGCCGAACATGACCCGGACCAAGGGCAAGGGCTAGGGATCGCGTGGCCGGCCTTGCGCTGGCAAGCCAGCTCCTACGGGCTATGTGCTGCCTGCAGGAGCGAAGCCCCGATCAATCCGCATCACGGGGCAGCAGCAAGCCCAGCGGCAGGCGTACTCGCGCTTCCAGGCCACCATCGGGGCGGTTGCGCAGTTCGACATTGCCACCGTGCATGGCGGCAATCCGCTTGACGATGGCCAGCCCCAGCCCGGTGCCCTTGCCGCCGCGGGCACGGTCGCCACGGGTGAAGGGGTTGAAGATCGCTTCCAGTTCCGAAGGATCGATCCCCGCGCCACGGTCCATCACGCTGAGCACCACATAGGGCGCATTGGTGTCACCGGACACATAGGCCGCCACTTCCACTTCCGTACCCGCATGATTCAGGGCGTTACCGATCAGGTTGTTGAGCAGGCGCTTCATCGACACCCGGCGCAACGGGAACGGCTGGATCGGCTCCAGGCGCAGGTGCACCCGTTCTTCGTTCTGGTTGTAGGGCGCCGCCACTTCCTGCACCAGATCGCCCAGGTCCACCTCTTCCACCGATTCGTCGCGCCCATCGCGAATGAAGGCCAGGAACTGGTCGAGAATGGCGTCCATGTCCTCGATATCCCGCACCATGTCGTCGGTCAGGTCAGTGTGATCGCCCATCAATTCCAGGGACAGGCGCAGCCGGGTCAGCGGCGTGCGCAGGTCGTGGGACACCCCGGCCAGCATCAACTCCCGCTCTCGCCCTGCCTGTTCCACGTCCTCGGCCATCTGGTTGAACGCGCGGTAGACCTCGGTCATCTCGCTGGGCGTATCGCTGATGGGCAGGCGCACGCTGCGTCCCTGGCCCAGTTGCCGGGCGGCATACACCAGGCGCTTGAGGGGCTGGTTGAGCTGGCTGACGAAAATCCAGGCCGAGGCGGTGGACAAGAGGCCAATGGCCAGGAACCAGCCCAACACGCTCCAGATCTTCTGCCCCCGCAGCGGGTGGGGGTACAGCGGCACCTTGAGCCAGCCGTCCCCCAGGCTCGGCGCCCGCACCCAGAGCGCCGGCGGCGCATGCATGCGCAGGCGCACTTCGGTGTCGGCGCCCAGTTCGGCCTGCATCTGCCGCTGGTAGATCTCGCTGTAGGGCCAATGCTGCTCGCCGGCCGGTACGCCGCTGCCCACCACCTTGATCAGGCCGGCAGCCTCGGCGATCTGGTCACGGTTGGATTCATCGGCGGCCCAGTAGGCGCGCAGGGTCAGGGCCACGCCGTGGCTGTACTGCCGGTCCACCAGCACGTCCTCGTTCATCAACAGATAAACCAGGGTCAATGCCTTGGAAAACAGCACCACGATCAGCACCAGCCACAGGGTGCGGGAGAAGAAACTCTGGGGGAACCACAGCGGGGTTTTCATAACAGCCACTACACACTTTGCAGGAGCGACTCGCGCTCGCACCGTTGCGGAATGCGAACGCCCGGGTCGTTACCGGCCCGGGCGTTGGCTCCTACAAATCAATGATCACTTGGTCGCGGTGCCATCCGGCACAAAGACATAACCCACGCCCCAGACGGTCTGGATGTAGCGCGGCTTGGAAGGATCGGGCTCGATCATCCGACGCAGGCGGGAGATCTGCACGTCAATGGAGCGCTCCAGGGCGTCCCATTCGCGACCACGGGCCAGGTTCATCAACTTGTCCCGGGTCAGCGGCTGGCGGGCGTTCATCACCAGCGCCTTGAGCACCGCGAATTCACCGGTGGTGAGCATGTGCACTTCATTGCCGCGCTTGAGCTCGCGGGTGGCCAGGGACAACTCGTAGTCGCCGAAGGTCACGCTTTCGTCTTCGCTGCCCGGCGCACCCGGCACCGGGGCAGACTGGCGACGCAATACGGCCTTGACCCGCGCCATCAGCTCGTCGGGATTGAACGGCTTGGCCAGGTAATCGTCGGCGCCCAGTTCCAGGCCCTTGATGCGGCTCAGCTCGTCGCCCTTGGCGGTGAGCATGATGATCGGAATCTGGTTGTTCGCGCTGCGCAGGCGGCGGCATGCGGTCAAGCCGTCTTCGCCGGGCAGCATCAGGTCGAGTACCACCAGGTTGAACACTTCGCGACCCAGCAGGCGGTCCATTTGCTCGGTGTTAGGTACTGCGCGGGCACGGTAGCCCTTGCTGACGAAGAAACGCTCCAGCAGGCTGCTCAGCCCCGGGTCGTCGTCAACAATAAGAATTTTTTCGCCTTCAGCAGTTTGTACAGTGCTGCTCATTGGATGCTCCTCTAATCTCGGTGCGCATTATGGCGTAGCTGCCGTTATACGCACCGAGTGCATTGTTAGCAGATTTTTCCTCTATCGCCAGCAAACCCGCTGTCGGCCTGAGGCTGGCGATCACCCCGCAACGGCTAACGCTGGGTATAATGCGCCGCCTTTTGTGTTGGGCAATATCTGATCAGTACGCCTGCGGCCGGTTTATTTTTTTACCCGGGCCGGCAGTATTTTTTCGATTTCACGGGTCAACAGGCAGCCTTTTGATCCAGGTGGCGGCGCGTGCCAGGCCGCTCAACCAGACTCGCCGGGCCTTATTTTCGTGCCCGCGGGCCTGCTTTCACAATTTGTCAGGTGGTTTTATGGACAGCATCAACAGCCGCATTGCCGAGGAACTCGGCGTACGCCCACAACAGGTCGAAGCGGCCGTCGCTCTATTGGATGAAGGCTCCACCGTGCCCTTCATCGCCCGCTACCGGAAAGAAGTCACCGGCAGCCTCGATGACACCCAGCTGCGTCATCTGGAAGAGCGCCTGCGCTACCTGCGAGAACTCGACGAACGGCGGATCAGCATCCTGGCCAGCATCGAAGAGCAAGGCAAGCTGACCCCGGAGCTGGCCCGCGACATCAAGCTGGCCGACACCAAGACCCGCCTCGAAGACCTTTACCTGCCTTATAAGCAGAAGCGCCGCACCAAGGGCCAGATCGCCCTGGAAGCCGGCCTCGGCGAACTGGCCGACGGCCTGTTCAACGACCCGAACCTGGCTCCGGAAACCGAAGCCGCACGCTTCGTCGACGCCGAAAAAGGCGTGGCCGACGTCAAGGCCGCCCTGGAAGGCGCCAAGTACATCCTGATGGAGCGCTTCGCCGAAGACGCCAGCCTGCTGGAAAAGCTGCGCAATTTCCTCAAGCAGGAAGCCACCATCAGCGCCCGCGTGATCGCCGGCAAGGAAGAGGAAGGCGCCAAGTTCCGCGACTACTTCGAACACGATGAACCACTCAAAAGCATGCCGTCGCACCGCGCCCTGGCAATTTTCCGTGGCCGCAACGAAGGCATTCTCAGCTCCGCGCTGAAAGTCGGTGACGAACTGCCGGGCACCATGCACCCGTGCGAAGGCATGATCGGCCAGCAATTCGGCATCCAGAACCAGAACCGCCCGGCCGACAAATGGCTCGGCGAAGTGGTGCGCTGGACCTGGAAGGTCAAGCTCTACACCCACCTGGAAACCGACCTGCTGGGCGAACTGCGCGATGGCGCGGAAACCGAGGCGATCAACGTCTTCGCCCACAACCTGCACGACCTGCTGCTGGCCGCTCCGGCCGGCCCGCGCGCCACCCTGGGCCTGGACCCGGGCCTGCGCACCGGCTGCAAGGTGGCGGTGGTGGATGCCACCGGCAAGCTGCTGGACCACGCCACCGTCTACCCCCATGTGCCGCACAACAAGTGGGACCAGACCCTAGGCATACTGGCTGCCCTGTGCGCCAAGCACTCGGTGGACCTGATCGCCATCGGCAACGGCACCGCCAGCCGGGAAACCGACAAGCTGGCGGCCGAGCTGATCAAGAAATACCCGGCCATGAAGATGACCAAGGTCATGGTCTCCGAAGCCGGTGCATCGGTGTACTCGGCCTCGGAGCTGGCGGCCAAGGAATTCCCGGACCTGGACGTATCGATCCGTGGCGCGGTGTCCATCGCCCGCCGCCTGCAGGATCCACTGGCCGAGCTGGTGAAGATCGACCCGAAATCCATCGGTGTCGGCCAGTACCAGCACGATGTCTCGCAACTGAAACTGGCCCGAGGCCTGGACGCGGTGGTGGAAGACTGCGTGAACGCCGTGGGCGTCGACGTCAACACCGCCTCCGTGGCCCTGCTGGCGCGGATCTCCGGCCTCAACGCGACCCTGGCGCAGAACATCGTCAGCCACCGCGACGAACACGGTGCCTTCAAGACCCGCGCCGCGCTGAAAAAAGTCGCCCGCCTGGGTGAAAAGACCTTCGAACAGGCCGCCGGCTTCCTGCGTGTGATGAACGGCGACAACCCGCTGGACGCTTCCGCAGTGCACCCGGAAGCCTACCCGCTGGTACAACGCATCGCTGCCGACACCGGCCGCGACATCCGCTCGCTGATCGGCGACAGCGGCTTCCTCAAGCGCCTGGACCCGAAAAAGTTCACCGACGAAACCTTCGGCCTGCCCACCGTCACCGACATCCTCCAGGAACTGGACAAGCCCGGCCGCGACCCGCGCCCCGAGTTCAAGACCGCCGAGTTCCAGGACGGTGTCGAAGACCTCAAGGACCTGCAACTGGGGATGATCCTCGAAGGCGTGGTGACCAACGTCACCAATTTCGGGGCCTTCGTCGACATCGGCGTGCACCAGGACGGCCTGGTGCACATTTCGGCGCTGTCGGAGAAGTTCATCAAGGACCCACGCGAAGCGGTGAAGGCCGGTGACGTGGTCAAAGTGAAGGTCATGGAAGTCGATATCCCGCGCAAACGCGTCGGCCTGTCGATGCGCATGGGCGACACCCCGGGCGAGAAGATCGACGGTGCCCGTGGCTCCCGCCCCGGCTCGGCGCCACGCTCCTCCCAGGGCAATGCACCGCGCAAGGAGAGCGCCGCGCCCGCCCCGAGCAACAACGCCATGGCCTCGCTGTTCGCCAACGCCAAGCAGTTGAAGAAACGCTGATGCAGATCCCTGCCGGCCTGACCGAAAGCGCCTTCAGCCAATTGCTCGGCTGCCGTCTGCAACGCCTGGAAACCGGCGAAGCGGACGTCGCCCTGGAGCTGACCCCGCAACTGCGCAATCGCGGGCAGAAGCTGCACGGCGGGGCGATCTTCAGCCTGGTGGACATTGCCATGGGGCTGGCCTGTTCCAGCACCCACGGCTTCGACCAGCAGAGCGCCACCATCGAGTGCAAGATCAACTACATCCGCGCCGTGGCCGAGGGCGAGGTGCTGTGCCGGGCCAAGGTGATCCACCCCGGCCGCCGCACCCTGGTGGTGGAAGCGGATGTGATCCAGGGCGACAAACTGGTCGCAAAAGCACAAGGCACCTTCGCGGTCCTATAGCTCCCTGTCATGTATTTGGGTTAATTTCGGCGCTGCAAAAGCGGCGTCGGAGTTTTCTGCCCGCGCTAAAGCCAGATTCAGGGATGAAGGATTGGCGTTTTCAGGCGAGTCGGCTTGACTCAAAAACCAGGCGAAAACGCCAGTTTTAACTTCACCCTTGTAGACCGTCCTGCCCACCCCCATATTGGGGCGACTGACGCGTGAAGGAATCCAACTTGAGCGAACTTCTCAACCGCCGCCTGGCTCTGCTCGGCGAGCGCGCTAACCTCTCTCTGCTCGAGCAGTGCCTGCACGGTATCGAACGTGAATGCCTGCGTGTCACCGGCGAAGGCCGCCTGGCACAGACCCCGCACCCGGAAGAACTGGGTTCCGCGCTGACCAACGAACAGATCACCACGGACTACTCCGAGTCGCTGCTGGAGTTCATCACCCCGGCCCTCAAGGACCCGGCGGACACCCTGGCCAGCCTCGACAAGATTCATCGCTTCGCCTACAGCAAGCTCGGCAACGAGTACCTGTGGAGTCCATCGATGCCGTGCCCGTTGCCGGCCGAGGAAGATATCCCCATCGCCTACTACGGCACCTCCAACATCGGTCAGCTCAAGTACGTGTACCGCAAGGGCCTGGCCCTGCGCTACGGCAAGACCATGCAGTGCATTGCCGGGATCCACTACAACTTTTCCCTGCCGGAACAGCTATGGCCGCTGCTCAAGCAGGCCGAGGGCTTTGTCGGCACCGACCGTGACTACCAGTCCTCGGCCTATATCGCGCTGATCCGCAATTTCCGTCGCTACAGCTGGCTGCTGATGTACCTGTTCGGTGCCTCGCCGGCCCTGGACGCGGGTTTCCTGCGCGGCCGCTCGCACCAGCTGGAACAGTTGGACGCCGAGACCCTGTACCTGCCCTACGCCACCAGCCTGCGCATGAGCGACCTGGGCTACCAGAGCAAGGCCCAGGCCGGCCTGACCCCTTGCTACAACGACCTGAACAGCTACACCGACAGCCTGCGCAAGGCCGTGGCCACGCCCTACGCGCCCTATGTGGAAGTCGGCACCCACAAGGATGGCGAATGGGTGCAACTGAACACCAACATCCTGCAGATCGAAAACGAGTACTACTCCAACATCCGCCCCAAGCGCGTGACCTACACCGGCGAGCGGCCGATCCAGGCGCTGATGGCCCGGGGTATCCAGTACGTCGAAGTACGCTGCCTGGACATCAACCCGTTCCTGCCACTGGGCATCGACATCCAGGAAGCCCGCTTCCTCGACGCCTTCCTGCTGTATTGCGCACTCAACGACAGCCCGCTGTTCGAGAACAACGAGTGCGGCAATGCCACCTCGAACTTCCTCGCCGTGGTCAAGGAAGGCCGGCGCCCGGGCCTGCAGCTGCAACGCCAGGGCCAGCCGGTGGAAATGAAGGAGTGGGCCGCCCAACTGCTGGAGCAGATCGCCCCTCTGGCCGCCCTGCTCGACCAGAGCCATGGCAGCGACGTGCACAGCAAGGCCCTGGACGCCCAATTGGCCAAGGTCAAGGATTCGTCCCTGACCCCTTCGGCCCAGGTGCTGGCGGCCATGAGCGAGCACAAGGAGAGCTTCACCCAGTTCTCCCTGCGCCAGAGCCAGGCCCATGCCGAGTACTTTCGCAGCCAGGCCCTGAGCAAGGAAGAGCAAGCCGCGTTCGAAGAAGCGGCGCGCAAATCCCTGGAACAGCAGACCGAGCTTGAACAGAACGAGGTGGGTGATTTCGACGTGTTCGTCGGTGCCTACCAGGCCAGCATCCTGGCCATCAGCAACTGACGCTTCGCCGGCCAGCCGGCTCCTACACCCCTCCCGTAGGAGCCGGCTTGCCGGCGAACAGCACGCTACATATTCCCCTCATAAGCTAATGCAAATAAGTTATTTATTTCTGCATTCTTAGATCATTTAGTCTCCTCCCACGCCGATCACCGGCCGCCTATGAGGAGCCTTCCATGAAACTGCATTTCCCCCTCCGCCTCCTGGCGGCCGCGTCCCTGGCCGCAGCGAGTTTCTTCGCCCAGGCGGCCGACGTCACCGTCGCCTACCAGACCACCGTCGACCCGGCCAAGGTCGCCCAAGCCGACGGCAGCTACGAAAAAGCCACCCAGGCCAAGATCAACTGGCGCAAATTCGACAACGGTGCCGACGTCATCGCCGCCATCGCTTCCGGCGATGTGCAGATCGGCTACCTGGGCTCCAGCCCGCTGACCGCCGCCATCACCCGCAAGGTGCCGGTGCAGACCTTCCTCATCGCCACCCAGATCGGCGCCGCCGAAGCCCTGGTGGCCCGGGACGGTTCCGGGATCAACAGCCCTCAGGATCTGGTCGGCAAGAAAGTCGCCGTGCCCTTCGTTTCCACCGGCCACTACAGCCTGCTGGCAGCCCTGAAGCACTGGAACATCGACCCCTCGAAAGTGCAGATCCTCAACCTCGCGCCACCGGCGATCATCGCCGCCTGGAAGCGCGGCGATGTCGACGCCACCTACGTCTGGGACCCGGCCCTGGGCGTGGCCAAGGAAAACGGCAAGGTGCTGATCACCTCCGGTGAACTGGCCAAGTTCGGCGCGCCGACCTTCGATGCCTGGATCGTGCGCAAGGATTTTGCCGAGAAGCACCCGGAAATCGTCACGGCCTTCGCCAAGGTGACCCTGGATGCCTATGCCCAGTACCGCAAGGACCCGCAAGCCTGGCTGGCCAATCAGGGCAACGTCGACAAGCTGGTGAAGCTCTCCGGGGCCAAGGCCAGCGATATTCCGCTGCTGCTGCAGGGCAACGTCTACCCGCTGGCCGCCGACCAGGTGGTCAGCCTCGGCGCGCCGACCACCAAGGCCATCACCGACACCGCCGCGTTCCTCAAGGAGCAGGGCAAGGTGGAAGCAGTGCTGCCGGACTACGCCCCCTACGTCAGCGCCAAGTTCATCCCTGAATAACCCGCGTCAGGACAGGAGATAGCCGTCATGGCCTTGCTACAACTGGAGCGCATCAGCGCACAGTACCCCGGCGCCGCCGAACCGGTGCTGGCGGATATTTCCCTGACCCTGGGGCCACAGCAACTGCTGGTCGCCCTGGGCCCTTCCGGCAGCGGCAAGACCTCGCTGCTGAACCTGATTGCCGGCTTCGTCGAACCCAGCGCCGGGCGCATCCAGCTCGATGGCGTACCGGTGCAGGGCCCCAGCGCCGAACGCGGCGTGGTGTTCCAGGACGATGCCCTGCTGCCCTGGCAGGACGTGCTGGGCAACGTCGCCTTCGGCCTGGAGCTGGCCGGCGTGGCCCGCGACAAGCGCGAAGCCCGGGCTCGGGAAATGCTTGCCCTGGTGGACCTGGCCGGCTTCGACAAGCGCCGCATCTGGCAGCTCTCCGGTGGCCAGAAGCAGCGTGTGGGCCTGGCCCGCGCCCTGGCGGCCGACCCGCGGGTGCTGCTGATGGACGAACCCTTCGGTGCCCTGGATGCCTTCACTCGCGAGCAGATGCAGGAGCTGCTGCTGCAAGTCTGGCGGCGCACTGCCAAGCCGGTGTTCCTGATTACCCACGACATCGAGGAAGCGGTGTTCCTGGCCACCGACCTGATTCTCCTGGCGCCCAACCCGGGGCAGATCGTCGAACGCCTGAACCTGGACTTCGGCCAGCGCTACGCCGCCGGCGAGTCGGCGCGGGCGATCAAGTCCGACCCGCGGTTCATCGAAACCCGCGAACACGTGCTGGCCCGGGTGTTCTCCCAGCGCAGCGCCACCCAGCAGCAGGAGCGGCCATGAGCAGCTACGAGATTCCCGCCACCGCCACCGGCGAGGCCAACCCCAAAGCGCCACAAATCGCGCGCCGCAGCCTGAGCACCCGCTGGATCAGCGTGCTGACCCTGGTGGTCCTGCTGGCCTTGTGGTGGGCCGTCACCGCCACCGGCCTGATCGAGCCGCTGTTCCTGCCGCCCCCTTCTGCGGTGCTGCAAAAGGGCTGGTTGCTGGCCACCAGCGGCTACATGGATTCCACCCTATGGCAGCACCTGGCGGCGAGCCTGCAACGCATCGGCCTGGCCCTGGGCTTTGCCGTGCTGACGGCGATTCCGGTGGGCATCGCCATCGGCGCCAACCGCATCGCCCGTGGCGTGCTCGACCCTTTGATCGAGTTCTACCGGCCGATTCCGCCCCTGGCCTACCTGCCGCTGATCGTCATCTGGTGCGGCATTGGCGAGCTGTCCAAGGTGCTGCTGATCTACCTTGCGATCTTCGCCCCGATCGCCATCGCCACCGCCACCGGCGTGCGCACCGTGGACCCGGCGAAGCTGCGCGCCGCCCAGTCCCTGGGGGCTACCCGGGCCCAGCTGATTCGCCATGTGATCCTGCCCAGCGCCTTGCCGGACATCCTCACCGGCGTGCGCATCGGCCTGGGCGTGGGCTGGTCGACCCTGGTGGCGGCAGAGCTGATTGCCGCCACCAGCGGCCTGGGTTTCATGGTGCAGTCCGCCGCGCAATTCCTGGTCACCGATGTGGTGGTGCTGGGGATCCTGGTGATTGCCCTGATCGCCTTCGCCATGGAAATGGGCCTGCGCGCCCTGCAGCGCAAGCTTGTGCCCTGGCATGGCCAGAGCCACTGACTGGCGCCTGCCTTGCGTCGATTGCCTCGGCTGTCTGTAGCCGCTGCCGAGCCCCCGCGAAGCTGTGACCGAGCGCACAGCGCTCGCAGCGATCGACCAGGACGACCGCGCTGCAAGGGTTTGCGTCTGCTGCGCAGCCGTTCGCAGCCTCGCCAAGGCTCGGCAGCGGCTACAAGAGCCGTGCATGCCAGCGATTTCAAGATTGATGCAGATAAACCGAATCCGACCACGCCGACGTCCGGCGCCGTACAAGAGAACGACCATGAGCCTGACCATCACTCCTCTAAGCTCCGCCCTCGGCGCCCAGATCGGCGGCATCGATATCAGCCAGCCCTTGAGCATCGAACATCGTGACGCCATCGAGCAGGCGCTGCTCAAGCACCAGGTACTGTTCTTTCGCAACCAGCCGGTCACCCCGCAGCAGCAGGCGCGTTTCGCCGCCTGCTTCGGCGACCTGCACATCCACCCGATCTACCCCAATGTGCCGGAGCAGCCGGAGGTATTGATCCTCGATACCGCCGAGACCGACGTGCGCGACAACGCCATCTGGCACACCGACGTAACCTTTCTGCCGACCCCGGCCCTGGGCGCGGTGCTCAGCGCCAAGCTGCTGCCGGAGTTCGGCGGCGATACCCTGTGGGCCAGCGGCATTGCCGCCTACGAGGCGCTGTCGGAGCCGATGAAGAATCTGCTGCAGGGCCTGACCGCGACCCACGACTTCACCAAGTCCTTCCCTCTGGAGCGCTTCGGCAACACCCCCGAGGACCTGGCGCGCTGGGAAGAAACCCGGCGCAAGAACCCGCCGCTGTCGCACCCGGTGATCCGCACGCACCCGGTGAGCGAGCGCAAGTCGCTGTTCGTCAACGACGGCTTTACCACCCGGATCAACGAGCTGTCGGAAAGCGAAAGCGCAGCCATCCTGCAACTGCTGTTCGCCCACGCCACCCGCCCGGAATTCACCATTCGCTGGCGCTGGCAGGAGAACGACATTGCCTTCTGGGACAACCGCGTGACCCAGCACTATGCGGTGGACGACTACCGTCCACAGCGCCGGGTGATGCAGCGCGCGACCATTCTTGGGGATGTGCCGTTCTTGCGCTGAAACGCGGGGATGCAGCAAACCCCGGCCGCGCTGCATGAGCGGGGCCGGGGCCACTGGCTATTTGACGCCGGCGGGGGCTTTCTTCTTGCGATTGCCGATATGGATCGCCTGGCCATTCACGGCCAGCGCGGCTTCATGCAGGGCTTCGGACAGGGTCGGATGGGAGAACACCATCATCCCCAGGTCCTCGGCGCTGGTGCCGAACTCCATGCCGATGGCCCCTTCCTGAACCAGCTCCGCCGCGCCCGGCCCGATCACATGCACGCCCAGCACGCGGTCGGTGCCTGCATCGGCAATCACCTTGACCAGCCCGGCGGTGTCGTTGGCCGCCATGGCCCGGCTGCTGGCAGCGAACGGGAAGGTGCCGATGTTCAACTCGACGCCCTCGGCCTTGAGAGCCTGCTCGGTCTGGCCGACCCAGGCGATTTCCGGGTGGGTGTAGATTACCGAGGGGATCAGGTCGTAGTTCAACGGGTGCCGATGCCCGGCAATCCCCTCGGCCACCATCACCCCCTCTTCAGAAGCCTTGTGCGCCAGCATCGGGCCGCGTACCACGTCGCCAATGGCGAACACCCCGGGGACGCTGGTGCAGCACTGGCCATCGACGTGGATAAAACCGCGTTCGTCCAAGTGCACGCCGCTGTCGGCGGCCAACAGATCGGTGGTCAGGGGGCGGCGACCGACGGCGACGATCAGCCGGTCGAACACCTGCTGCTTGTCCTCGCCGGCCTCACTGAGGCTGACCTTGACGCTGTCGCCCTGCACTTCGCAGGCCGTCACCCGGGCGCCCAGGCGGATATCCAGGCCCTGCTTGCCGAGGATCTTCTGCGCCTCCTTGGCGATCTGCGCATCCACCGCCGGGAGGAAGCTGTCGAGGGCTTCCAGCACCGTGACTTCAGCCCCCAGGCGTGCCCAGACCGACCCCAGTTCCAGGCCGATGACGCCGGCACCGATCACCCCGAGGCGCTTGGGCACCTGGGTGAATTCCAGGGCGCCGGTGGAGTCCACTATCACCTCGCCGGCCAGGGGCGCCGCGGGAATGTCGATCGGCCGCGAGCCGGGAGCCAGGATGATATTGCCGGCGCTGATGCGTTGCGTGCTGCCATCGGCCGCGGTGACCTCCACTTCCTTGTTGGCCAGCAGCTTGCCGTGACCTTCCAGCAGGGCCACGCCATTGGCCTTGAACAGCGAGGCAATGCCGCCGTTGAAATTGCGCACCACGTTGTCCTTGCGCGCCAGCATGGCCGGCACATCCATCTGCGGATTGCTGATGCCGATGCCGTGCACTTCGAATCCGTTGCGCGCTTCGTAGTAGTGGTGGGAACTGTCCAGCAGTGCCTTGGAGGGAATGCAGCCAACGTTCAGGCACGTCCCGCCCAGGGCGGTCTTGCCATCCTTGCCCTTGTAGCGCTCGATGCAGACTGTCTTGAGCCCCAGTTGCGCGGCCCGGATGGCGGCGACATAGCCGCCGGGACCCGCACCAATAACGATCACATCGTAACTTTCACTCATAGATTGCCGTCCTTTGCACAGACAAACTCGACCACGGCCTCCATGGTCGCGCTGTCCTTGAGAATTTTCAGATGGCCCAACCCGCGAGTCTGCAAGACCCGCCGGTGTCGCAAGCCTTCGGCGAAGGATTGCAGGTCATCTGCCGGGACTTCCTGATCCTGCTGGTCATGCACCAGCAGCACCGGGACCTCCACCTGGCGCCCATAACGGCTGACCGCCAGGCTGGCCATGTCCTTCTGATAGCGTTGCTCAACCAGAAGTTGCATGCGTTGCCTGACGTCATCGTTGATCCACAAAAATGCGGCAAAGCGCCGGACCACGTTTTCGATATCGGCCGGCGCGGCCACCAGGACCGCCCGCTGGAAACCCTTGCCGACCGGAGTGCTCAAGGCATACCCAGCGGCAGCGCCGCCCAGGGAGTGACCAATCACGGTGTCGAAGGGCCCCAGTTGCTTTTGCACCTGGTCGAGCATGCTGACGAAGGTCGGCAGCGAGGCCTGCCGACCGCCGCTGCCGCCATGGCCGATGCAGTCGAAGGAGAGGACCTCGCAGCCCTCCTCCAGCAACAGCGGGATCAGGTACTGCCACTGGGTGCTGGCGCCACTCCAACCGTGCACCAGCACCACCCGGCGCCGGACCTGCGGTGGAGTCCAGCGAAAGCAGCGCAGGCGCCCCTGGTCGGTTTCCAGGTCCTGCACCGTGGCGCTGGGCAAGGTCTGCGGAAAATGCTGGCGCAGCCGTTGTGGCGTCGTGAACATCTTCAGCGCCCGTGCTGCAGCGCGCTGGGGAAAAAGCCGCGACTCGATCCAGAAGCTGCAGCGAAGCAGCCCCAGAACTCCGTTGTAAATGCCCTTGAAGAGCATCTTCCTGAAGCTGTTGCGCCGGCCCCTGGCAGGTGCCGGCCTTGGCTCTTGGGTCGCCATCTTCCTTCCTCATCGACTACAGAATTCAAGCGCTGGGCTACAGCTTCACCATGTTGAAGTCCAACTTGCTCACGCCGCATTCCGGGCAGGTCCAATCCTCGGCAATGTCGTCCCAGGCGGTGCCCGGAGGCACCCCCGAATCCGGATCGCCAAGGCGTTGATCGTAGATCCAGCCACAGATCAGGCACATCCACAGGCCGGACTCGGCCACAGCGTTTTCAGCGTAGGTGCTCATGGGTGGTCAACCATCATCAAAGGGTTATGCGTTGTTCTCATGCGCTGGCCTGGGCCACTTCGGCCACCTTGACGTTCTCCACGAGGAACTGCGCCACCTGCTCCAGCACCGCGGCATCGGAGAGGATCCGCACATGCCCGAGCCCGGACACCGGCTCCAGCTTGGCCCATGGCATCAGCGTGGTGATCTGCTGCGCTTCGCAGAACGGCACGATCGGGTCGTTGAGGTCATGCAGCACCAGGGTTGGCAGTTGCAGGGCGTTGCCCAGCGCCGGGATATCCCAGTGCTCCACCGGCACGCCGTTGCGTTTCCACAGTTCCCGGTGCATGGCCTGGACCACCGCCGGCTTGAGCTTCAGGTAGCCGTTGGCCCAGCGCTGGATCACCACCGGCAGGTTGGCCGGCGAGCCCAGCAGGCAAAGGGCCTTGATCCGATGAGTCTCGGCCAGTTCGGCCAGGGCTCCGGTGGCAGCGATCCCGCCCAGGGAATGGGCAACGATACCCACCACGTCACCGAGGGCGACAATCGCCGCTTTCACCGCGTCCTTGAACTCGGTCATGGTGCTCAGCGAGCCCGGCGAAATGCCGTGGGCCGGCGCATCGAAGGTCGCGACCTTGAAGCCCTGGCGCTGCAGGACCCGGGTGAAGGAATACAGGCTGCGGCTGTCCGCACCCCAGCCATGGACCAGCAGGATGGTCTGGTTGCCCGTGCCCCACTGATAGCCATGGGGAACGCCGGGGATACCCTTGATATGGAAACGCTGGGCGCCCAGGGGGCTCATTTCCTTGTCCGGCTGCTTGATGTATTCCCGGGTGTAGCCGAACAGGTCGGTGGCCTTGGCCCCGGCGGTCTCCAGCGACACCGATCCCAGCACGCCCATGTAGCTGCGCAGCATCTGCTGCTTCATGGTCAACGGGCCGTTGGCAGCCCGGGCTCCGGGGGTGCTCGGGTCTCCGGCCGCCTGGGCTGGTTGGTCGAAGGACTCATAGAAACCGTTCACCGGGTCGTACAGGTGGCAGCTACGCGCCACGTGCCACACGTCCTGCACGGTCATGGGCTTTTCCCGGACCATGCCGGGGAAGGCCGTCTTCAACGCGGCCTGGGCTTCGGGCAGGTTGTAGTGGGGAATGATCGGCGCCACATGGTGCGCGGTGTGCACCGAAATGTAGTGGGTCAGGAACAGCAGCCACTTGGGGTACATGTAGTCGGTGGTCAGCAGCAGGCGGCTGCTGTTGAAGCTCCAGTGTTCCTTGGTGAGGAACGGGGTCTCGTCGCTGATGTGGTGCATCATGGTGGTCAGGCTGAACCAGGCATGGGTCGCCAGCCACGGGGCGATGAAGTACAGGAACAGGCCGGTGAAGCCGGTGAAGTAGACCAGGGTCGGCAGGTAGATCAGCGCAGCCACCACCATGAACAGGATCGAGCGACGCACTTCGTTGCGCGCTTCGAGCTTGTGGAACATCGACGGACGGAAGCCCGAGTGACGCTGGTAGTTGACCGTGCCCAGCCAGAACAGCCAGGTGCGGGTGCTGCTGTAGACCAGCTTGTCCCACCAGGGCATGGCGTCATATTGCACGCGCAGCACCGGGCGCCAGTCGACGTCCATTTCCAGGTTGTTGGTGTTGGCGTGGTGCATGTTGTGCATGTGGCGCCAGCCGTGGAACGGGTACAGCAACGGCAGCAGCGCGATGTGCCCGAGGATGTGGTTGAAGCTGCGGTTGCGCGAGAACGAGTTGTGCCCGCAATCGTGAGCGACACAGAACAGGCCCCAGCCGCCCAGGCCCGCCACCAGCCACAGCGGCAGGTAGAACATCCAGTGCACGTGGGCGACCGCCACGATGGCACCGATGTAGAGCATGTAGCTGACGACGAAGCTGAGCATCCCGCGCCATACCCGCGGCTGATACAGGTGCTTGGGGATTGCGTCGGTCAGACGCAGGCCCTCGATCTCCTGAGAGCGTCGGAGCAGGTCATTGAATTTATCGTTTTTTTGCGAGGGCATCTGTGCAATGGCCATGGCCAAGCTCCTGCGAAGTCAAACTTCGGATGTGGTCAGTTCATTGGCCAGGTATTTGGACAGGTCATCGATGCTGGAGTATTCGAACAGCAGGGCCGGCGACAGGCGCTGCTCCATGAACTTCTCCAGGTCACCCGCCACTTTCACCGCTACCAGCGAATCGAGGCCGTAGGACTCGAAGCTGCGGGCGGTATCGACCTGGGAAGGATCGATCTTCAAGAGCGCGCCCATCTTCTGCACCAGCCAATGCTTGATGCTGTCCTCGTTGAGTTCGACCGCCGCCTGTTTTTTCTCTGAGAAGCTCAGAGTGCTCAGCAAATTGGAGATGAAATTGGACATAGGATCTTCCTTGATGAGTGAGGTGGTTAATACGATCAGCCGATTGGGCGTTTCAGGACGAGGCCTGGCGCTTGCGGACTTTGTCGATCATTGCCTGGGACGGGGAACGCAGGTCTGAGACCAGTCTCAGCTTGCCCATTAACGCCAGTGTCCAGCCCGACAGGTCGGGCTCCCACCAGTGCACGCCATGCCGGTACCAGGCAGGGAATGCGTGGTGATTGTTTTGCAGCCCCTCGCCAAAGGTGAGGAAGGCCACGATCCAGTTGTTGGTGCTCTGGTCGTGGGTCACGAACGGGCGAGCGCCGTAGCGGTGGCAGATGGAGCCCACACACCAGGCCGCCTGGTTGGCGACGAAGATCCGCGCCAGGCCGCCGAAGATCAGGCCGCTCCAGGCACCGGACCAGCTCTGGCTGACCAGCCCGCCGATCACCCCTGGCAGGATTACCCCCAGGGCCACCCAGAACAGGTAGGTCTGGTTGTAGAAGAACAGCCGGCGGTCGCGCAGGATGTCCGGGGCGAAGAAGTTCCAGCTCGACATGTCCGGGGCCAGCATCCACGGCATGTGCGCATGCCACAGCCCCTTGGCCCGTTGCCAGCGGCTCTGGCCCATGAGGTTGGGGGAATGCGGGTCACCGTGCTGGTCACTGTAGGTGTGGTGCCGGCGATGGGTGGTGACCCAGAACAGGATCGGCCCCTGGGCCGCCATGCAACCGGCGATCAGCATCAGGCTGCTCATCAGCCGCGAGGTCTTGAACGCACGATGGGCCAGGTAACGGTGGTAGCCCATGGAAACCCCGAACATCTGCACCGCATAGAACACCGCGAAGAGGATGAAATCCAGGGCATGGACCTGGCCGGTGAACCATAGCCGGATTGCCTCGAAGGTCCCGAACAGGGGCACCAGCATGACTGCCAGCGCGATCCGCGCCTTGGTCCTGGCCGCACTCGGGCTCAGCTGGGCAACCCCGCCGACCTCTGGTGTCGCTGTGTTGGTGAGTATCTCGTCCATGAATTGCTTCCTGTGAGGTAGGGACCGGCAATCAGCTTTCTGAAGGTTCTGCAGCCACGGTCGGGCCGGGCCGTTTGACATCCCAGGCCAGGCCGCAGAGGGCGAGCAGCTCGATGAACAGGCCGCCAATATCCAACTGCCAGGGTTTCAGGCCGGCATGGGCCAGCGCCGGGAAGGCGTGGTGGTTGTTGTGCCAACCGCCCCCTACCGTCGGAATCGCCAGCCAGAACACGTTGCGGCTGGTGTCCCGGGTCTTGTGGTCGCGGCCGCCAACCCGGTGGGCAAAGGAGTTGATGCACCAGGTGGCGTGGTCCACCAGGAAGATCCGCACGAAGCCGCCCCACAGCAGGCCGCTGAGCGCGCCCTCCCAGCTGCGGGTTATCAGCCCGCATGCCAGGCTGGGCAGCAGCAGGCCGAGGATGATCCACAGGTAGTAGCGCTGGTTGATCTGCATGATCAGTCGATCGCGCAGCAGGTCCGGCACGAACTGGCTCCAGTTCTGCTTGCGCAGGCTGAACAGCCAGCCCAGGTGAGCGTGCCACCAGCCCTGGATATTGCCGATAAAACCCGCCTTGAGCGGACGCGGCGAATGCGGGTCGCCTTCCTTGTCGGTGAAGGCGTGGTGCTGGCGATGGGTCGCCGCCCAGAACAGGATCGGGCCCTGCGCCGCCATCGAACCGGCGATGCCGAAGAATGCGGTGATCACCGGGCCGGCCTTGAACGCATGGTGGGAAAAGAACCGGTGCATGCCCACTTCCACTCCCAGGGCGGTCAGCAGGTACATGCTGGCCAGCGCGCCGATTTCCAGCCAGCCGATGCCCTGATGCCAGGCCAGCACCAGGGCCACCACGGTGCCCACTGCCGGAGTTGCGACCGTCAGCCAGGCCAATTGCCGCTCGCGCTGGCCGGTGCGGTCGATATGAGGATTCATGGCCGTCATGACAGGGCATCCGTTGCAGTTTTAAGGGTAGGTGCCGCAGCCGCGCGACTGGCGCCATAGCGCGCCAGCGTGTCGTTGAGCAGGGCCTTGCGGGTGGCCTGGCGCTGGACCTTGCCACTGGTGGTCAGTGGAATGCCGCCCATGGGCGCCAGGTGGATGCGTGCCGGGGCCACGCCGAACTGGCTGACCAGCGCACTGGTGATCACCTGGCGCAGCTGTTCCTGCTGGGCTTCATCGAGTTTCTCGCTGCGCTTGACCTCGGCCACGATCGCCAGTTGTTCCTGCTGACCGTTATCGATGCCCACCGCCACGCAGCCGTTGCTGCGGATGCGCGGGTCGGCGCTTTCCACCGCCAGCTCCAGGTCCTGGGGATACAGGTTGCGCCCGGCAATGATGATCAGGTCCTTGAGGCGCCCGGTGACGAACAGCTCATCGCGGTGCAGCGCGCCAAGATCGCCGGTGCGCATGAAACGCCCATGGATGCCCGGCAGGCTGGCGCGAAACACCTGCTGGCTCAGCGCTTCCTTGCCCCAGTAGCCGGCGCCCACGTTGTCGCCCTGGACCCAGATCTCGCCGATCTGGCCGTCCGCCACCGGTTGCAGGCTGACAGGGTCGACAATCGCCACACGCAGGCCCGGGGCGACCCTGCCGCTACTGACCAGCGGCAGGGCCCGGGCATCCTCGGCATCGACAATGGCCAGGGTGCCACTGGCGAGTTGGTCCCGATCCACCTGGGTATTGAACGCCGGCTCATCGTGGCGCTTGCCCGAGACCAGTACGGTGGCCTCGGCCAACCCGTAGCAGGGGCCCAGGGCCGCCGGGTTGAAGCCGGCGGCGGCAAAACGTTCGGAGAAGCGCGCCAGGGTGCTCTGGCGCACCGGCTCGGCCCCGCAATAGATAGCCTTGAGCTTGCTCAGGTCGAGCTCTGCCAGTTCCTCGTCGGTGATGTTTTCGACACACAGGTCGAAGGCGAAGTTGGGCGCGATGGTGACGTCGGCGCCGTACCTGGACACCGCATCCAGCCAGCGCAGCGGCCGCTGGACAAAGTGCCCGGGGCTGATGAGCACGGTAGGGAAGGCATCGAAGATCGGCTGCAGGATTCCGCCCATCAGGCCCATGTCGTGATAGGGCGGCAGCCAGCTGCAACCCACGCGATTCCTGGCCGGGCCCATCCACTGGCTGGCACTGCGGCAATTACTGTAGAGGTTGTCGTGGGTCAGCATCACGCCCTTGGGCGCCGAGGTGGAGCCCGAGGTGTATTGCAGCAGGGCCAGTTGGCCGTGGGCGAGCGCCTGCCCGCGCCAGGATGAATCCGCCTCGGCCAACTGCTCCGGGTCAACCCACTGGGGCGCGGGCAAATCACCCTGGAGCAGAGCGTTGACCCGCTCCTGGGACCGCATGAAGCGCGAGCTGGTGAGCACCAGTTGCGGATGGGCATCAGCGCAGATCAGTGCCAGCCGCTCCAGCCCCCGGGTCCCCACTGGGGGAAAGGCCGGGATCGCCACGGCACCGGCCAGCAGCAGGCCGAACAGTGAAACGATGTAGTCGATACCGGTCTCGAACAGCATCAGCACCCGTTTTTCACGGGGCTCGAAGATCTGCAGCGCGGCGGCCAATCGTTGACTACGCTTCCACAGTTCGGCGTAGCTGATCGACGCCTCCTCCCGCTCGCCATCGAGCAGATGGATGAAGGCAATGGCATCGGGTTGCCGCCATGCGCGATAGGCCAGTACTTCGGTAACCGAACTTAAACATTCGATGCCCGGGACTTCAGCCAACGGCAGATCATCAACTGCTACATGCGCTGAGATGGCTGGATTGACATCATTAAGATAATCACGAGGCACGGCGTAGTTCATTCAAAATCCTTTTTAAATGGAGAGCCATATATTGACCTAAAGGTCGTTTATTATTTTCAGCACTAAGGAACCGAACAAACGCCCCTAAGAAGGGGAGCTCTTACTAGGCAGTAGACAAAGATGTCATTTTATTGACAGAGCAACGCATTCACTTGATGAATGCATATTTTTTTATGTCCCACAGGGAATAGCGTGGGCAGGAAAGTGAAATCTGGATGCGTTGAGAAGTCTGCCACCAGCTTGTATATTTTGCTAATGCACAAATGGACACTTACAGGGAGAAAATGGACATGGATGTGCTCACGCTTATTGCGCTGGAAGGTGCCATGGGATCGAGTGTCGCGATCACCCTGGATGTGCTGCGAACAGCTAACCAGGTCGCCGAAGTCATGGGCCGGCCAACCATCACCTGGAAGATTATCGGCAGCAGCGAATCGGTTCGCATGCGCAACGGCATGCGCCTGGATGCCCAGCCACTGGACAAGGTCCAGGCCATCGAAGGCAGCATGCTGGTGATCCCTGGACTGGGGCTGGAGAACACCCAGGAGCTGGATTTCTTTGGCTGTCGCCGGGAAAAAAGGCTGCCTGGGCTCAGCCTGTCCAGCGAACTGATCACCCGGCTCGGGCACGCCGATATCCGCAAGCTCAGCCAGCTGGTGCATGACCATCACCGCCGCGGGCAGCAGACGGCGGCGTCCTGTTCAGCAGTTTTCGTCCTGGGTGAGGCGGGGGTTCTGGAGGGGCATACGGTCACCACTCATTGGCAACTGTATGAAACTTTCAAAGAGCGTTATCCCGAAGCGATACTCGACACAAAACGCATGCTTATTCATGACGGAAATATGATTACAGCAGGCGCAGGCATGTCGCAAATGGATCTAATGCTCTACATATTGCGTAATAAGATGGGCAATCAGATTGCTGAATTGACCATGCGTTATCTGTTGATAGATGGTCGACCGGCGCAATATCACTACATGGCCTTGTCCAACTTGCAAACGGAAAACCGTGAAGTTTTGTTAATGGAGAAGTTCATCGAGGATTGCCTGCCCAACGTTCCACCACTGAGCACCATTGCCGAACATTTGCGTATAACCGAGAAGACCTTATCCCGCAGAATTCGTAGCGCCACGGGAAAGCCGCCCATGGCCTTCATTCAGAAAGTTCGCCTGCAACATGTTCAAAGCTTATTGGAAACCACCAATATGAGCATTGAAGAAGTTGCTTTCAAAGTGGGCTATGCCGATTCCACCGCTCTACGCCGCCTGATGTGGAAAAACATGGGCTGCACCCCCAGCCAGTTGCGCAAGACCCGCTCCGGGCCGCCGATCATCTAGGCCCCGGCTGCTTATCACTTCTCCTCCTCGGCTGCGCCTGGCGCGGCCGGGGGCACCTTGCACAACGGCACCAGCAACAACGCCACCACGAACATCATCGCCATCAGGCGGAACACATCGCCAAAGGCCAGGGTCAGCGCTTCACGCCCCACCAGGCGGCCGAGAATGCCCTGAGCCATCAGGAAAGCGTGGCTGGCATCCGGTGTATCGGCGGCAATCTTCAGCGCCAGTTGGCCCATGAGTTCCTGGGCGGCGACAGCCTTGCTCCCCAGCGACTCGGACAGGCGCAGGACCTGAGTCCGGGCATCGTCCTGCAGCCAGGTGTTGACCGTAGCAATACCAATGGCGCCGCCCAGGTTGCGCATCAGGTTGAACAGCCCGGAGGCCTGGCGCAGTTCAACCCCCTGGAACGAACTCAAGGCCATGTTCACGCTCGGCACGATGCACAGCATCAGGAACAGCCCACGCGCCACCTGCGGCACCAGCAACTCATCGAATCCCCAGTTGGAGGTGACCCGGGAAGTCAGCCACAGGCTCAGCGCCAGGCCGAGGAAACCCACCGAGATGATCAGGCGCCGATCAACTTTTTCCGAGGCCCGGGCAGCAATAATCGTACTGACCAACTGCCCGATGCCCACGACAAAAACCGTGGTGCCGATTTCCAGGCTATCGAAGCCACGCACCCGGCCAAGAAACACCGGCACCAGGTAGGTCGACGAATAAAGGCCAAAACCGATCACCAGGTTCAGCAGGCAGGCAATGGAAAAGGTACGGTCGCGAAACGGCACCAGGGACACGATCGGGTTGTTCGAATACAACGAGCGCTCGATGAACAAACCAAAGGACACAAGGGACACCCAGGCCGCGATGACGATCCCGGTATCGCTGAACCAGTCCTTGCGCGGTCCCTCCTCCAGCACGTATTCAAAACACCCCAGGGCCAGCGCCATGGCGACGAAATGCAGCCAGTCGATACGCCGCAGCATGGACAGGTCCGGGCGATCCACATCGATCAGCAACGCCGCGCCGATGCAGATCACCAGCCCCGGCAGCACGTTGATGAAGAAGATCCAGCGCCAGTCCAGGTAGAAGGTCACCAGGCCGCCCACCGTGGGGCCCAGGGTCGGTGCCAGCACCGCGGTCATGCCAAGGATTGCCGGGACCATCGCCCGCTGCTTGCCTTCGAACAACACGAACCCCACGGCGAATACCGTGGGCACCATCGCCCCGCCGGCAAAGCCTTGCAGGGCCCGCAGCACGATCATCGACTCGATGTTCCAGGCCATGCCGCAACCCACGCTGAACAGGGTAAAGAACGCCGCGCTGGCAGCGAACAGCCAGCGGGTGGAAATCGCCTGGGCGAGAAACGCCGAGAAGGGAATCATGATCAGTTCGGCAATCAGATAGGCGGTCTGCACCCAGCTCACTTCATCAGGGCCGGCACTGAGCCCGGCCTGCACGTCGTTGAGCGAGGCCGCCACGATCTGGATGTCGATCAGCGCCATGAACATGCCGAAAGCCATGATCGTGAAGACCAGAAACTTGCGCTTGGTGGACTGTTGGCCGGGCTGGGCACCCGCTTCGGAGAGGTCAGTTGCGCTTGTCGTCACGGTAGGTACTTCCCTGTAGTATTGCGACCGACATGTGAATATTATGATCGTAATTCAAAACAGCATGGAGCTTCAACATGGAGCAGAGCACCCAGACTCAGAACGCCATCCTGCAAGCCGCCCAAGAGTCCGAGAAGCCGCGCAAGCGTTCCAAGCGCCCGCTGATCGCCGGCGCTATCGCCCTGACATTGGTAGCAGTCGGGGTTGGCTGGGTGCTGATGGCGCCGTCGACGCAGGCCACGGACGATGCCTACATCGCCGCCGATGCGACCTCCGTCGCGCCGCGGGTCCATGGCCTGGTGACAGAGGTGCTGGTCAAGGATCACCAGAACGTCACCGCCGGGCAGCCCCTGGTGCGCATCAACAGCGAAGAGTTCGACAGCCGGGTATCCCTGGCCGAAGGCGATCTGGCGGACAACCAGGCCCAGGTCGCCCTGGCCGAGGCCGCGCTGACCATCCAGGACGCCGAGCAGCGCCTGGCCAGTGCCCGCGTGCAGGCGGCGCGCACCTCGATCCGCACCAACCAGGCCGAATCCAAGCGTGCCGGTGCGGAGCGCAATCGCTTCGATACCCTGGTCACCACCGGCGCCGTGGCGCGCAACGAGGTGGAGAAATACAGCACCCAGGCCATCTCCGCCGAACAAGGCCTGGCCTACGCCCAGGCCATGTTGCAAGTGGCGGAGAACGACCTTGCGGTCACCACCGCGCAACGGCAACGCCTGCAAGCGCAATTGCAGATGGCCAAGGCCAAGGTGGTAACCGCCAAGGCGCGGCTGGAACTGGCCCAGCAGGACCTGCGCCACACCACCATCTATGCACCGATGGACGGCACCGTCGGCAATCGGCAGATCCAGGTTGGCGATTACGTGCAACCGGGTTCGCGCCTGCTGACCCTGGTGCCGCTGCATGACCTCTATGTACTGGCCAACTTCAAGGAGACCCAGACCCAGCACATGTACCCGGGGCAATCGACGCAGATCAAGATCGATGCCCTGCCAGGCGTCAGCATCACCGGCACCGTGGAAAGCCTGGCTCCGGGTTCAGGCTCGACCTTTGCCCTGCTGCCCTTCGAACCGGGCACCGGCAACTTCACCAAGATCGTCCAGCGGGTGCCGGTGCGCATTCGCTTCGACGCCAACCAGTCCGGCCTCGAACGCCTGCGGCCGGGCCTGTCGGTGACCGCCAAGGTCGACCTCGATGATCCCCAGGACCGCACTGTGGCCGGCAATCCGTCCTCCTTGAAAGTCAGCAGCACGACCAGGTAACGACGCCTGCCGCCCCGCTCCAGGCGGCAAAGCCAACAGCCCCCGGCAGATCGCTCTGCCGGGGGCTGTTTTATCGGTGCAGGGGCAGACTTACCTCACTCTGCCGTCGAAGGTTTTTCCCACAGGTTGATGCGCCCTTCTTTGGCGAAATGATCGATTTCCGCCAGTTCCTCGACACTGAAGCTCAGGTTCTGCAACGCCCCGACGTTCTCGATGATCTGCTCCGGCCGGCTGGCACCGATCAGCGCCGAGGTCACCCGCGGGTCGCGCAGGGTCCAGGCCAGGGCCAGTTGCGCCAGGCTCTGGCCGCGGTTCTTGGCGATCTCGTTGAGCGCGCGGACATGGGCGATATTGGCCTCCGACAAGTGCGAAGCCTGCAACGAGCCGCCCCCCGGACGATTGACCCGCGCATCCTCGGGAATGCCATTGAGGTACTTGTCGGTAAGCAGGCCCTGGGCCAGCGGCGTAAAGGCGATGACCCCGGCGCCGAGTTCCTCGGTGGTGTCCAGCAGGTCCTTCTCGACCCAGCGGTTGAGCATGTTGTAGGCCGGTTGATGGATCAGCAGCGGCACCTTCCACTCCTTGAGCAACGCGGCGATTTCCCGGGTCTTGGCCCCCGAATAGGAAGAAATACCGATATACAGCGCCTTGCCCTGCTGCACGGCGGTGGCCAGGGCGCTGGCGGTTTCCTCCAGCGGCGTATCCGGGTCGAAGCGGTGGGAATAGAAGATATCCACATAGTCCAGGCCCAGGCGCTGCAGGCTCTGGTCGAGGCTGGCCAGCACGTACTTGCGCGAACCGCCGCCCTGGCCGTAAGGCCCGGGCCACATGTCCCAACCGGCCTTGCTGGAGATGATCAATTCATCGCGATAGGACTTGAAGTCTTCACGCAGCAGGCGGCCGAAGTTGATTTCGGCGCTGCCGTAGGGCGGGCCGTAGTTGTTGGCCAGGTCGAAGTGGTTGATCCCCAGGTCGAAGGCGGTGCGCAGCAGGGCACGCTGGGTGTCGATCGGCGTGCTGTCGCCAAAGTTGTGCCACAGCCCCAGGGACAGCGCCGGCAGTACCAGGCCACTGCGGCCGACACGGCGATAGGGGATGGAGTCGTAGCGGTTTTCAGCAGCTATGTAAGTCATCGAATCCTCTCTGAGTCAGGTCTTTCCAAAACGACTAACGTCGATCAAAGCGCCCCACGGTAGGAGCCGGCTTGCCGGCCAAAGGCCCGCAAGCCTTGGCCACCACGAGCGCCTTCGCTGGCAAGCCGGTCCCTGCGCCAGCCGCGTTGTCACACAAACTGATTTTTCGGTCGCGCCAACCCCAGGTTTTCCCGCAGGGTTCGGCCCTCGTATTCAGTTCTGAACAGCCCGCGCCGCTGCAGTTCCGGAATCACCCCGCCGGCAAAGTCCCGTAGCCCGCCAGGGAGATGCGGCACCAGCACATTGAAACCATCGGCCGCGCCCTCCTCGAACCAGGCTTGCAGTTCGTCGGCTATCTGCCCGGGCGTACCGATCAGGCTGTAGTGCCCACGGCCACCGGCAATCCTGCGCCCCAGCTGGGCCAGGGTCAGGTTGTCCTTGCCGGCCAGCTCGGTGAGCAATTGCTGGCGGCTCTGCTGGCCGCTCTCGGTCAGTGGCAGCGCCGGCAACGGTGCATCCAGCGGGTAGCCGGACAAGTCGAAGTTGCCCAGCATCCTCCCCAACAGGGCCACGCCCACTTCGGGCTCCACCAGGTCCTGGAAGGCTTCGAACTTTTCCCGGGCCTGACTTTCGCTGTCCCCCACCACCACGAATACCCCAGGCATGATTTTCAGGGATTGCGTACTACGATCGTACTGCTTCAGGCGTCCTTTCAGGTCGGCATAGAAGGCCTGCGCGGCGGCCATGGAAGGCTGGGCGGTGAATACCACTTCGGCGGTCTGGGCCGCCAGCTCACGACCGCTCTCGGAAGAACCGGCCTGGACGATCACCGGGTATCCCTGGGGTGGGCGCGCCACATTCAATGGCCCTTTGACCTGGAAGAATTCACCGCGATGGTCCAGTAAATGCTGCTTGTCTGGGTCGAAATACTTGCCACTGGCCTTGTCGCGGACAAAGGCGTCGTCCTCCCAGCTGTCCCAGAGCCCGGTGACCACCCGATGGAACTCCCGGGCCCTGCGATAACGTTCCGCGTGCCCAAAATGTTCCTCCCGGCCGAAATTCCGCGCTTCGGCGGCATTGTCGGAAGTCACCAGGTTCCACCCCGCCCGACCACCTGAAAGATGGTCCAGCGACGCGAATTTACGTGCTACGTGGTACGGTACGTTATAGCTCGTAGTGCTAGTGGCAATTAGCCCTATCCGCTCGGTCACGGCCGCCAGGGCCGCCAGTAACGTCAAGGGTTCGAAGTAATCGGAGCGGGCCATGCGGCTGGCGATGGGGCCGGTAGGGGCTGCCAGGCTGTCGGCGACGAACAGTGCATCGAAGCGCGCGGCTTCGGCGATCTGCGCCAGTTCTTTATAGACGGCAAAATCCAGCCCTGCCTGGGCCGGAACATCCGGATGACGCCAGGCGGCAACGTGGTGACCGGTGGCCATGAGAAAGGCGCCGAGCTTGAGCTGGCGAGTGGAACGGGACATGGATCACTCCTTGTTTCATGCTGCAAAAAGGGCACCGCCAAAGCCCGCTGTAGGAGCTGGCTTGCCAGCGAAAGCGCCCACAAGACCTGCTCCCAGTTCGCCGACCCATTCGCCGGCAAGCCGGCTCCTACAACGGCAGGGCATCAGAAATCCTTGCGCAACTGCACGCCGAAATAACGTTCGTCATCCCGGGGCATGGCGCGGTAGATGTAGTTGCCGCCACTGGCCAGCAAGGGCGAATAGGACTTGTCGGCAAGGTTCTTGCCCAGCAATGCCACGCGCCAGCCATCGTTGTAGTCGGCCAGGGCAATGCTGGCGTTCCAGATGCCGTAGGCGCCCTGCCGGGTGTCGAGGTTCTGGCTGATGTCGTACTGCACTTCGCTTTGCCAGCTGTAGTCAGTGCCCAACTCGATATCCAGGCCGTTATCCAGGGGAATGCTGTAGTCGGCGCGCACGTAGCTTTTCCAGTCCGGGCTGAAGGGCAACGGCTTGCCGTTGACATTGCACGAAGCCGCCGCGCCCGCCGGGCAGGCGAATTCGTCGATGCGCGCCCGGGTGTAGGCCAGGGCCCCGGAGAACTTCAGTTGCTGGGTGGCCTGCAGGGCGTAATCCAGTTCCACGCCCTCGCTGCTGACGCTCCCGGCATTGATCAGGCGGGTCACTACCTGCCCGGCCACGGTGTCGAAGAAGTTGGCCTGGTAGTTGTCGTATTCGCTGTGGAACACCGCGAGGTTGGTGGTCAGCCGGTTGTTCCAGCTGCTGGCCTTGATCCCCACCTCCCAGGTGTTGGAGGTTTCGGGTTTCAGTGCTTGGGTGTCCCGCGGCTGCATGTTGAAGAACACGTTGTAGGCCGGGCCCTTGTAGCCCCGGGAATAGGTCAGGTAGCTGGTGACCGTGGCGCTGAGGTCATATTGCAGGCCCAGGCGCCCGGACCAACCATCCTCGTCCACCGAGCCGGAACTCTGAGTGCCCGGTTGGATACCGCTGACCGTGGTCGCCGAAGTCGAGACCCGGCGGTGATCGTACTTCAGGTCATCGTGGGTCCAGCGCAGGCCGGCGATGCCACGAAAGTCCTCGGTGAAATTCAGGGTGCTCTCGCCAAATACCGCGTAGCTGTCGTTGGTGGTGCTGTAGTCGGCAATGCCCCGGTTGGCGCCGGTGGTCGTGGTCAGGGTGCGCTGGTAGGTTTCTTCATCCTTGCCGTGCATGTAGAACAGACCACCGACGTACTCCAGGAACCGCCCCTTGGGCGATGCCAGGCGCAGCTCCTGCGAGTACTGGTTGTAGTCCAGGTCACCCTTGTCGGCGGTCCCGGGGAACGCCGCAGTGACCGTGCCAAGACGGTCGCCGTCCTGGTACTGGGTATTGTTCCAGCCGCGCCAGGCGGTGATCGAGGTCAGGGTGTAGTCGCCCAGGCTCCAGTCCAGCTGGCCGGAAAGGCCCTTGTTGATATCGTCCACATGGGTACGGGTGTCGGTGTTGATGTCCCGGTTGTCGCTGCTGGCGCGCACGGGGTTCAGGGCATTGGCAAAGGCAGGTGTCAGGGCCTTGCTCACCACCCCGTTGGGGGCGTCATCATGGGATTGCATGTAGTCCGCCGCGAAGGTGAACTTGAGGTCCTCGCTGGGGGTGAACTCCAGCTTGCCGCGCACGCCCTTGCGGTTGTAGCCGTTGACCTCCTGGCCGTTGTGGCGGTTATCCACATTGCCGTCGTAACTGCCGAACAAGGTGGTGAACGAGCCCTTGAGGGTGTCGGGAATCAGGCTGCCGCCAATGCCGAAACGGGTGCGGCTTTCGTTGCCGCTGTAGTAGGCCTGGTCGATGTAGCCATGAGTCTCGGCCGTAGGCGCCTTGGTGATGACATTCAGCACCCCGGCCGAGGCGTTCTTGCCGAACAGGGTGCCCTGGGGCCCGCGCAGGACTTCGATCCGTTCCAGATCCAGCAGGTCCAGGGTGGCCTGGCCGGGGCGGCCGTAGACCACGCCGTCGATCACCGTCGCCACCGTCGGCTCCACCCCCGGTGAGGTGGAAATGGTGCCCACGCCACGGATGAACAGCGAGGTGTCCTTGTTCGAGGCACCCGTGCGGAAGTTCAGCGATGGCACCTGCTGCACGATGCTTGCAACGCCGTTGCGGTTATCCCGCTCCAGTTGCTCGCCCTCCACCACCGAGACCGCCACCGGGACTTTCTGCAGCGATTCCTCGCGGCGGGTGGCGGTGACGGTCACCGACTTCAGGGTCGGTTCCTGATCCTGTGCGCTGGCGCCGCTGCCAGCGGCATAAGCCGCCGGCAGCGGCAAGGCGGCCAGCCCCGCCAGCAACCAGCCCAGATGGGGTCGCAATGGCGTGGCACCACGGATCGACTGCGTGAGACTGTGCTGTTCCCCAAGAAAGTTCTGCATGCTGCACCTGCTGAAAAATGCCCCGAACCGCTGCCGATCTGTGCCGGCAGCGCCTGAAAACTGTCTTGGGCATTCGCTCGAGCGAGTAGCAGACATGGCGCTTTGTTAGCGCTAACATCGCCAGTATCGACAGGCTCCTGATAGAGCGTCCAATACTGAAAAATTACTTTTATATGCCTTTTTGTTCAGCCAAAGGAATGCGCTCATGAGCTCTGACCAAGCGCCTGGCCGCAAGCGCCGCGGCGCCGGCCGCGTAACCCTGAACACCGTGGCGCGCCAGGCCGGGGTGTCGGCGATCACCGTTTCGCGCTATTTCAACCAGCCCGACAGTGTTTCCCCCGAGCGCCGTGAACGCATCGCCGCGGTGGTCGCCGAACTCGGCTATGTACCGAACCTGGTGGCCGGCGGGCTGGCCTCGGCCCGCGGGCGGATTGTCGCCATGGTCATCCCGAACATTTCCGGGCCGATTTTCGCCCAGACCATCCAGGGCTTCAGCGACACCCTCAGCCGCCATGGCTACCAACTGCTGCTGGCTTCCAGCTACTTCGACGCAAGGCAGGAGGAGAGCGCGGTAAGGGCCTTTCTTGGCTGGTCGCCGGCAGCCCTGGTACTGACCAGCCACTTCCATAGCCCGGGCACGGAAAAGATGCTCGCCGACACCGAGATCCCGGTGATCGAAACCTGGGACTACCAGCCCCAGCGCCAACCGCTGCAGATCGGCTTTTCGCACTTTCAGGTAGGGGTCACGGCCGCTCGCCACCTGCACGCCAAAGGCTACCGGCGCATCGCCTTCGTGCAGAACAGCGCCCCCGGAGACTTCAGTGCCCTGGAGCGGCGCGACGGCTATCTGGCAACGCTGGCCGAGTTGGGGCTGGCGCCCCGGGTGTTTGCCCCGGATGCCGACCGCGCGCCCTTCGAGGCCGGCAAACAGGCCATGGAAGCGCTGATGGGCAGCCCGGAACGCCCCGACGCGATCATCTTCGCCAACGACAACCTGGCGGCCGGCGGCCTGCTGGCGGGGCAACGAGCCGGGCTGAAGATCCCCGAGGAATGTGCGGTGCTGGGCTTTGGCGACTACCCCTTTGCGCAGATGCTGCTGCCCAGCCTGAGCACCATCCAGCCACCGGCGCTTCAGATCGGCGTACTGGCCGCGACCCGGGTGCTGGAGAGCCTGGGAGTGCTGCCAGTGGAAGGCACGGTGCAACGCCTGAACCTGCTGCAATGCCGGCTGATCGAGCGCGAAAGCAGTTGAGCCCACCGCCCCTCAGGCAGAGAGCTCGCGCAGCGGCCCATAGCTCCACCCTGCAGGAGCCGGCTTGCCGGGGAACAGGCCATCAGGTCCGGCATCGCTCTCGCGGCCGCCTTCGCTGGCGGCCCATAGCTCCTGCGCATGGCGTGCCAGCGGGGGCGTCAATGCGCCTCGGTAAACACCTGCGCCAGCCAGTCGACAAACACCCGCACCCGCGGCGACATGTGCCGGCTGTGGGGGTAGACCACCGACACCGGCATTGCCGGGGGCGGCGTGTGACAGAGAATCTCGCGCATCGATCCCTGCTCGATCTGCCGCGCCACGTGATAACGCGGACACTGGATGATCCCCAGCCCCGCCAGGGCCGAGGCGCCGTAGATCTGCGCACCGAACACCGACAAGGCGCCATCGATGGCCACTTCGCGCACCTGCCCCTCGACCAGGAACTCGAAGGGGAACGAGCGGGTGGCGGTACGCGAAACGTAGTTCACCGCCCGATGCGCGCCGAGTTCGTCCAGGCTCTGCGGTTCGCCGTATCGCGCCAGGTAGGCGGGGCTGGCGCAGGTCACCTGCTGCAGGTTCGCCACCCGCCGGGCAATCAGCGAGGAGCCTTCCAGGTTGCCGGCACGCAGCACGCAGTCCACGCCCTCGGCGACCAGGTCGACAAAGTGGTCGGCCTCGCTGATGGCCAGTTCGATCTGTGGATAACGTTGCATGAACTCCCCCAGCCGCGGGATCACGAAGTGCTTGGCCAGGGTGCCGTGCATGTCCACCCGCAAGCGCCCATGGGGCTCCACAGTGCGAAACGCCAGTTCAGCCTCTTCCAGCTCCGCCAGCAGTTGCACGCAACGGGGGTAATAGGCCTGGCCATCCAGAGTCGGGCGTACCCGGCGGGTGCTGCGCTCCAGCAGCCGGGTGCCGAGCCAGGCCTCGAACTGGTTGAGGGTGTGGGTCAGGGTCGCCCGGGGCAGGTTCAGGTCATCGGCGGCTAGAGTGAAGCTGCTGCGCTCGTAGATCCTTACGAACACTTTCATCCCTTTGACTTGGTCCACAGAAGGCTCCAGAAGCTCGATTGTTGGCGAATATTGAACAGTCAAGGCAACTCTGGCGCATTTATCCAGCACGGTAAATCCGTGAACCTGTTGCCCAGACAAGCCGTTCAACCTCCATGAAGGACTGACCCCATGACCGCTCAAGCCGCAAAAGTCGCCATTGTCACCGGAGCCTCCCGAGGCATAGGCGCAGTGATCGCCCGCCAGTTGGCCAAGGAGGGTTACGCCGTGGCGATCAACTACGCCAGCAGCAGCGAGGAAGCTTCCCGGCTGGTGGTGGAACTGCGCCAGGCCGGGCACCGGGCCATAGCGGTCAAGGCCGACGTGGCCAGCGCCAGCGATGTGCGCCGGCTGTTCGAAGAGACCGAGACCCAACTGGGCAAGGTCGATGTGCTGATCAACAACGCCGGCATCCTCAAGGTGCTGCCCCTGGCCGAGCACAGCGACGAGCTCTATGAGCAGACCTTCGCCATCAACACTCGCGGTACCTTCAACACCCTGCGCGAAGCCGCCGGGCGCCTGAATGACGGCGGCCGTATCGTCAATTTCTCCAGCAGCACCGTCGGCCTCAACCTGCCGGGCTACGCGGTGTACATCGCCAGCAAGGCGGCGGTGGAATCCCTGACCCAGGTGTTTGCCAAGGAGCTGCGCGGGCGCCAGATCACGGTCAATGCCGTGGCGCCGGGGCCGGTGGCCACCGAACTGTTCCTCAAGGACAAGACTGCCGAGCAGGTGGCCAGCTTCGCCAGGATGCCGCCCCTGGAACGCCTGGGGCAGCCGGAGGATATCGCCAGCATCATCAGCTTCCTGGCGAGCCCGGCGGCGGCCTGGGTCAACGGGCAGATCCTGCGAGCCAATGGCGGGCTGGTTTGACGCCTATGCTCGATACATGCGCCGGCACACCGGCTCCCGGGGAGTACCCATCATGCACACCACCATCATCATCACCTTTGGCCTGATCCTGCTGGCACTGGTGCTGTTTATCGGCGAGCGGCTGGGTTTCAGCCGCCAGACCCTGGGCTATGGCTTCTCGGGGCTGTGGCTGGCGTTGACGGTCATCAACGGTGCGGTGGGCATGGTCACCGCCCACCAGCCCCTGCGTTCGGAGCTGGCGGTCGGCAGCCTGGTGTTTGCCGTGCCGGTGCTGGCCCTGGTGTTCTACCTGTTGCTCACCAAGGCCTGAGCGAACGGCTCAGCGCACCAGATGCAGGAACTGCATATGGCGTTCGTACTGGTCGAGGATGTCGTTGATGATCTGTTCCTTGGTGTAGCCCATCAGGTCGTAATCCTGACTGCCCTCGGCCAGATGCACCTCGGCCCGGTAGTAACGGCGGTTGCGCAGCTCCTTGGGCCCCATGCCGCCACGGGCGAAGGACGGGGTGAAGTAACCGCGCATCTGCACCTGATAGATGAACGGGTGCTGGTCGCCATGGCCGATTTCCAGGCTCACGCTGTCGTTGGCCGGGTCGGGCTGGGTCACCACGTTCAAGCCCTTCTCGACGAACACCGCGGTCACCTCTTCGATGGCCGGGCGCACTGTCTGGTCGAGGAAGCGATACACCTCATCCCGTGACGGGAAATGCACCGCCTGGCTCAGGCGCTGGCGCCAGCCGCCCTTGCCCCGCCGCGAAGGCGCAACCGGCGCCAGGGAATGCAACTGGGCGATGCGCCGCTGGGATTCCAGGTAGAACGCCTTGTGCAGCCCCCACATCATCAACAGCAGGATCAGCGAGAACGGCAGCGAGGTCAGCACCACCGCCGACTTCAGCGAGTCGATGCTGCCGGCGAACAACAGCGCACTGGTGACCAGCGCCGTCATCGCGCCCCAGAACACCCGCAGCCATTTCGGCCCATCCTCATCGGCGTTGCCACCCTTGGCCGACAGGGTCGAGAGCACCACGGTGCCGGAATCCGCCGAGGTGACGAAGAACACGAAGCTGATGAACACCGTGACCGCGATCACGGTCTTGCTCCAGGGGTAGGTTTCCAGCAGCAGGTAGAGGGTCATCGACGGGTTGTCGATGGCCGACATGCCCAGGGCGCTCATACCGTGGTTGAGCACCTGGTCGATGGCGCTGTTACCGAAGATCGACATCCACGCCAGGGTGAAGCCCAGGGGAATCAACAGCACGCCGAAGACGAACTCACGAATGGTCCGGCCACGGGAAATCCGCGCGATGAACAGGCCCACGAACGGCGACCATGCAATCCACCAGGCCCAGTAGAACACCGTCCAGCCGCCCAGCCAGTCGCTGGGCTTGTTGTAGGCGTAGACGTCGAAGCTCTTGGTGGGCAAGGCGCCCAGGTAGTCGCCCAGGTTCTGGATCAGGGTGTTGAGCAGGTGCTGGGTGGGCCCGGCGAACAGCACGAACAGCAGCAGCGCCACCGCCAGCAGCATGTTGATGTCGGACATCACCCGCACGCCCTTGTCGACCCCGGACACCGCGACAATGATCGCCGCGCCCATCATCAGGGTGATCAGGCCAACCTGGATCCACTGGGTGTGGGCGATGCCGAACAGGTAGTCGAGGCCGGAGTTCAGGTGCAGTACGCCAAAGCCCATGTCGGCGCCCAGGCCGAACACCGTGGCGATGATGCCGAAGCCATCCACCGCGTAGCCGATAGGGCCGTTGATGCGCTTGCCGATCAGCGGGTACAGCGCCGAACGCAGGGCCAGCGGCAGGTTGTGCCGATAGGCGAAGTACGCCAGGGCCATGCCGACGAAGGCGAACACGCCCCAGCCGTGCAGGCCCCAGTGCAGGAACAGCAGCTGCATGCCCTGGCGCGCCGCCTCGGCGGTGCCGGCCTCGCCCTGGGGCGGTTGCAGCATGTGGGTCAGGGGCTCGGAAACGCAGAAGAAGAACAGCGTGATGCTGATCCCGGCGGCGAACAGCATGCCGGCCCAGGACAGGTAACTGAACTCGGGTTCGTCGTGGTCGGCACCGAGCTTGATCTTGCCGTAGCCGGACAAGGCGGTGACCACCACGAAGACCAGGTACAGGGTCATCGCCAGCATGTAGTACCAGCCGACCGTATTGGCCGCCCAGTTTTGCGCCGCCAGCAGCCAGGCGCCGGCCTGTTCCGGCATGGAAATGACCACCACGCCGAAGATCAGGATAAAGCTCGCGGCGAAGTAGAACACCGGAGGGTTCATGCGAATCAGAGCATTCGCGGAGGTGGATGGTGCACTCATGAACGGTGCACCTCGAAGGGATGAAACATGGCTGAAATAGACGGACTCAGCAAAGGCAAGCCTCCTGTTGTGAGCGGGCAGCGAACCACCGGTTTAACTTGAACAAGCGTTCAAGTTAAACATGGATAGGGGGCTCAGGACTAATCGCAGGGCTCAGCGGTACCTTTTGTACGCTAGCTCAGGGAAGGGTATGACGTGTGTCGGACGCAATCGTTCAGCAGAAAAAGCCCCTTGCCGGGCCGGCCTCTCTCCCGTAGGAGCCAGCTTGCCGGCAAAGAGGCCCGCAAGCCCTGCATCGCCCTCAGGGACGCCTTCGCTGGCAAGCCAGCGCCTACAACAGGCGGGCGTACACCTTCTTCCGTAGGAGCCGGCTTGCCGGCGAATAGGCCGGCAAGTCCTGCATCGCTCTCAGAGACGCCTTCGCTGGCAAGCCAGCGCCTACACAAGCCAGCGCCTACTTCTGCGAGCCGTCGTCGTGCTGCAGGTTGGCCTGGGTCAGGTTGCAGCCGGCCGGCACGCTGCGGGTCAGCCAGACGTTGCCGCCAATGGTCGAGCCCTTGCCGATGGTGATGCGCCCCAGGATGGTCGCGCCGGCGTAGATCACCACGTCGTCCTCGACGATCGGGTGGCGCGGGTGGCCCTTCTGCAACTGGCCGTCCTCGTCCGCCGGGAAGCGCTTGGCGCCCAGGGTCACCGCCTGATAGATGCGCACCCGCTCGCCGATGATCGCGGTCTCGCCGATCACCACGCCGGTACCGTGGTCGATGAAGAAGCTGCGGCCGATCTGCGCACCCGGGTGGATGTCGATGCCGGTGGCCGAGTGGGCGATTTCCGAGCTGATCCGCGCCAGCAGCGGCAGGCCGGCGCGATACAGATGGTGCGCCAGGCGGTGGTGGATCACCGCCAGGATGCCGGGGTAGCACAGCAGCACCTCATCCACGCTGCGGGCCGCAGGGTCGCCGTGATAGGCCGCCAGCACATCGGTGTCCAGCAGCACCCGCAGGCCGGGCAGGGCCAGGGCGAAATCCTGGATCAGGCGGATCGCCCGGGCGTTGACTTCAGCATCGGCCTCGCCGCTCTGCCGGGCCACATAGCGCAGCTCCAGGCGCGCCTGGGCCAGCAAGGCGTTGAGCGCCGCGTCCAGGGTGTGGCCCACGTAGAAATCCTCGCTCTCTTCGCGCAGGTCCACCGGCCCCAGGCGCATGGGAAACAGGGCACCGCACAGGGCCTCGAGGATTTCCGCCATGGCCGCCCGCGACGGCAGCTCACGCCCGCCCTGCTCGCCGCTGACCCGACCGTTGCGGGTACGCCACTGGTCACGGGCATCACGCAGTTGGCCAACGATGGTCTGCAATTGCCAATGGCTGGAACGCTCGCTCACGATAAGACTCCTTACTCGGGCGGCCGGACAATCGGGCCGCGCAAACGGCGATCACTTTACGCCCGGCGACGGCGGCGCTTAAGAACTAATTGTCTGGCTTCAAGCACTTTTTCGCATAAGCGATTGGCGGTTGCCCGGGCAAAAAGGGCTGCCTATAGTCCTTGCACCTTCCCTGTTCCGTGCGGCCCCATGATCAAACAACAGCTCGCCCGCTTTAACCGTCTCGACCTGCTCAGGTCTACCACCGCCCTGGAAAAACTCGAACGGCTGTCGGCCTGGATCGGTCGCGATGTCTACGTCAAGCGTGACGACAGCACCCCCCTGGCCATGGGCGGCAACAAGCTGCGCAAGCTCGAATACCTGGCCGCTGATGCCCTGGCCCAGGGCGCCGACACCCTGATCACCGCCGGTGCCATCCAGTCCAACCATGTGCGCCAGACCGCAGCCCTGGCCGCCAAGTTGGGGCTGGGCTGCGTGGCCCTGCTGGAAAACCCCACCGGCACCCAAGACCCCAACTACCTGGGCAATGGCAACCGCCTGCTGCTGGACCTGTTCGACGCCAAGGTGGAGCTGGTGGAAAACCTCGACCAGGCCGACGAGCAACTGCACGCCCTGGCCGCGCGCCTGCGCAGCAACGGCAAGAAACCCTACCTGGTGCCCATCGGCGGCTCCAACGCCCTGGGGGCCCTGGGCTACGTGCGCGCCGGCCTGGAGCTGGCGCAGCAGATCGAAGACAGCGGCCTGGAGTTTGCCGCCGTGGTCCTGGCCTCCGGCAGCGCCGGCACCCACAGCGGCCTGGCCCTGGCCTTGAGCGAAGTGCTGCCGCAACTGCCGGTGATCGGGGTCACCGTGTCGCGCAGCGAAGAAGACCAGCGGCCCAAGGTCCAGGGCCTGGCCGAGCGCACCGCTGAGTTGCTGGGAGTGAAGCTGCCCGACGCTTTCAACGTGCAGTTGTGGGACGAGTACTTCGCCCCGCGCTACGGTGAACCCAATGCCGGGACGCTGGCGGCGGTCAAGCTGCTGGCCAGCCAGGAAGGCCTGTTGCTGGACCCGGTATACACCGGCAAGGCCATGGCCGGCCTGCTGGACGGGGTCGGCCGCCAGCGCTTCGACGATGGCCCGCTGATTTTCCTGCACACCGGCGGCGCCCCGGCCCTGTTCGCCTACGCCGGCGCCTTCTCGTAGGAGGTGAAGTTTTGTGTAGGAGCCGGCTTGCCGGCGAACAGGCCGCAAGCCATGCGCCGCCCTCGACGGCGCCTTCGCTGGCAAGCCAGCTCCTACGGGTTGAGTGCCGTGAAGTTTTTGTAGGAGATGGTGGCGCAACAAAACCAAACAAAAAGGAATAACAAAGTAAATTTATATTATTTTTAAACCTATAAATGCCGTCTTATAGTCGCGCCGCAGGCCCAATTGCCACGAGACGCGCCGCGCGCATTTAAGGCAGGATAAAGCACAGTTCGCGCCTCACCGATTGACCTGCAACTCCACCCGCATCGTGCATAAGAAAACACACAGGGGCTTGTCATGAATTTTTCCGTACTGCGTCGCAATCTGCTGATTGGCACACTGGGCCTGGCCTTGGGTGCCGGACTGATGGGGCAAGCGGTTGCCGGCGAGCAACTGCAGAAAATCAAGGATGCCGGAGTCATCAACGTCGGCCTGGAAGGCACCTACCCACCGTTCAGCTATGTGGACGAAAACGGCAAGCTGACCGGCTTCGAGGTGGAATTCTCCGAAGCCCTGGCGAACAAGCTCGGGGTCAAGGTCAAGCTGCAGCCGACCAAGTGGGACGGCATTCTCGCCGCCCTGGAGTCCAAGCGCCTGGACGCCGTGGTGAACCAGGTGACCATCTCTGAAGAGCGCAAGAAAAAGTACGATTTCTCCATCCCCTATACCGTCTCCGGCATCCAGGCCCTGACCCAGAAGAAGGACGAAGGCAAGTTCAAGACCGCCGCCGACCTGGGTGGGCACAAGGTCGGCGTGGGCCTGGGCACCAACTACGAGCAGTGGCTCAAGGACAACGTGCCCACCGCCATCATCAAGACCTACGACGACGATCCGACCAAGTACCAGGACCTGCGCGTAGGCCGTATCGAAGCCATCCTGGTGGACCGCCTGGCGGCCTTCGAGCTGATCAAGAAAACCAAGGACACCCTGGTGGTTTCCGGCGAACCCTTCTCCCGCCAGGAAGCCGGCGTGGCCCTGCGCAAGGGCGAACCTGAGCTGTTGGCGGCGGTGAACAAGGCCATCGAGGAACTGCGGGCCGATGGCACGCTGAAAAAGCTCTCGGAAAAATACTTCAACGCTGACGTCACCCAATAATGGAAGCAGGCCTGCAACTGGCGCTGGAATCAGCGCCATTTCTTCTCAAAGGCGCGTACTACACGGTCATCCTCAGCCTCGGCGGCATGTTCTTCGGACTGCTGCTGGGCTTTGGCCTGGCCTTGATGCGCCTGTCGCGCCTGGCCCTGGTGAGCTGGATCGCCCGCATCTACGTGTCGTTCTTTCGCGGCACGCCGCTCTTGGTGCAGCTCTTCGTGATCTATTACGGCCTGCCGCAACTGGGGCTGGAACTGGACCCGCTGCCCGCGGCACTGATCGGTTTCTCCCTGAACATGGCGGCCTATGCCTGTGAAATCCTCAGGGCTGCCATCGGCTCCATCGAGCGTGGCCAATGGGAAGCCGCCGCCAGCATCGGCATGACCCGCGCGCAGACCCTGCGCCGGGCGATCCTGCCCCAAGCCATGCGCACGGCCCTGCCGCCGCTGGGCAACAGCTTCATTTCCCTGGTCAAGGATACGGCCCTGGCCGCCACCATCCAGGTGCCTGAACTGTTCCGCCAGGCGCAGCTGATCACCGCCCGCACCTTCGAAATCTTCACCATGTATCTTGCCGCCGCCCTGATCTACTGGATTCTCGCCAGCGTGCTCGCGCACCTGCAGAACCGGCTTGAAGAGCGGGTCAATCGGCACGACCAGGAGTCCTGAAGCCATGATCGTGGTGGAAAAACTGACCAAGCAGTTCAAGGGCCAGACGGTGCTCAATGGCATCGACCTGGAGGTCAAGGAAGGCGAAGTGGTCGCCATCATCGGCCCCAGCGGCTCGGGCAAGACCACCTTCCTGCGCTGCCTGAATTTTCTCGAAGAACCCACCAGCGGCCGCATCCGCATCGGTGACATCAGCATCGACAGCAGCATCCCCCTGAGCCATCAGCAGGGCCGGATCCGCCAGTTGCGCCAGCAAGTGGGCTTCGTGTTCCAGAACTTCAACCTGTTCCCCCACCGCACCGCCCTGGAGAACGTCATCGAAGGCCCGCTGGTGGTGAAGAAGACCCCGCGGGAGCAAGCCGTCGCCCTGGGTCGCGCGCTGCTGGCCAAGGTCGGGCTGGCAGGCAAGGAAGATGCCTACCCCAGGCGCCTGTCCGGCGGCCAGCAACAGCGGGTAGCGATTGCCCGGGCCCTGGCCATGGAACCGCGGGTGATCCTGTTCGACGAACCCACCTCGGCCCTGGACCCGGAGCTGGTGGGCGAAGTACTGGCCACCATCCGCAGCCTGGCCGAAGAGAAACGCACCATGGTCATCGTCACCCACGAGATGGGCTTTGCCCGGGACGTGGCCAACCGGGTGATCTTCTTCGACAAGGGGGTGATCGTCGAACAGGGCGAAGCCAAGGCGCTGTTCGCCAACCCCCAGCACGAACGCACCCGACAGTTTCTCAGCAAGTTCCTCGGCGCAAGCCACGCCCCCTTGTAGGAGCCGGCTTACCGGCGAAAAGGCCCTCAAGCCTTGCACCACCCTCGCGGACGCCTTCGCTGGCAAGCCAGCTCCTACAGCAGATCACGCCCCCTCCCCCCGTAGGAGCCGGCTTGCCGGCGAAAAGGCCCTCGAGCCCTGCATCGCCCTCAAGGACGCCTTCGCTGGCAAGCCAGCTCCTACAGCAGATCACGCCCCCTCCCCCGTAGGAGCCGGCTTGCCGGCGAAAAGGCCCTCGAGCCCTGCATCGCCCTCGCGGACGCCTTCGCTGGCAAACCAGCGCCTACGTGCAGGTACGGGGTGGTTCTGGGGGACATTCGTCGCGAGAACCACAGCCGTGGAAGCACGCTAAGGCCTTGATCCATAACGCCTGCGGGCTTCGATTCAACCCTTCTATTCATATTCCTAAAAGTTAGTTTATTTAATTTTTATACGCGCATAGGGTATATGCACCGGACCACCGGACATTCTTGATTCTGATTTCGCCGCATGACGCGGCCTATCCAAAAGATGTGAGGTAGGTATGGTCCGGAACACAATCACCCCAGTGCAGATCGCCAGGGCATTGCGTGCAGCCAAGGAGTGGCACTGATGTCCAGTCTGATCGAAGCCCAGGTCCAAAGTGACCTGGATATCGCTCCCCTTTTGCTGCCCGCTCGGGTTCTGCGCAACGACGCCGAAGCCCTTCAGGCTGCCCATGAATTGGCCGACGCGGCCCGCCAGCAGGCCGCCCAGCGCGACCGCCAGCGCAAGCTGCCCTGGGCGCAGATCGAACAATTCACCCGCAGCGGCCTGGGCAGTATTTCCGTGCCCCGGGCCTACGGCGGGCCACAGGTTTCCTTCGTCACCCTGGCCGAAGTCTTCGCCATCATTTCCGCGGCCGACCCGGCCCTGGGGCAGATCCCGCAGAACCAGTTCGGCATCCTCGGCCTGATTCTCGGCTGCGGCACCGAGCGGCAGAAGAAACAGCTGCTGCAGAGCGTCCTGGAAGGCTGGCGCATCGGCAATGCCGGCCCGGAACGCGGCACCAAGAACACCCTGGAACTCAAGGCACGGATCACCGCCGACGCCGACGGCCACGTGATCAATGGCCAGAAGTTCTACTCCACCGGCGCCCTGTTCGCTCACTGGGTGGCGGTCAAGGCACTCAACGAGGAAGGCCGCCAGGTGCTGGCCTTCGTCCGTCGTGGCACCCCGGGGCTGCGCATCGTCGACGACTGGTCGGGCTTCGGCCAGCGCACCACCGCCAGCGGCACCATCCTGCTCAACGATGTGCGGGTGGACGCCGAGCTGGTGCTGGACAACTGGCGGATCAACGAAACACCGAATATCCAGGGCGCGGTATCCCAGCTGATCCAGGCCGCCATTGACGCCGGCATCGCCCGGGAAGCCGTGGCCGACGCCATCCGTTTCGTTCGTGAACGAGCACGCCCGTGGATCGATGCCAACGTCGAGCGGGCCGGCGATGACCTGTATGTGATCGCCGACATCGGCAAGCTGCAGATCGAACTGCACGCCGCCGAAGCCCTGCTGCGCAAGGCCGGCCAGGTGCTGGACCAGGTCAGCGCGGCGCCGATCACTGCCGAGTCCGCGGCCCGCGCCTCCATCGCCGTGGCCGAAGCCAAGGTGCTGACCACCGAGATCTCGCTGCTGGCCAGTGAAAAGCTCTTCGAGCTGGCTGGCAGCCGCGCCACCCTCGCCGAATTCAACCTCGACCGTCACTGGCGCAACGCCCGGGTGCACACACTGCACGACCCGGTGCGCTGGAAGTACCACGCCGTGGGCACCTATCACCTGAACGGCACCTTGCCTGCCCGGCACTCCTGGATTTAACCGCGCAGAACGCTTTTGACCAGATCTCTGGAGAAACACATGTCTCTTTCCCAACACGTCGCGGTCATCACCAGCGATGAGCAAGCCCTGATTGTCGCCAGCGACCTGGCGGAAGATTTCAAGCGCGACAGCGCCCTGCGCGACCGCGAGCGGCGCCTGCCGCACCCCGAGCTGGAAGCCTTTTCCCGCTCCGGCCTGTGGGGCATCAGCGTGCCCAAGGAATACGGCGGCGCCGGGGTTTCCAACGTCACCCTGGCCAAGGTCATCGCCCTGATCGCCGAGGCCGACGCCTCCCTGGGGCAGATCCCGCAGAACCATTTCTACGCCCTGGAAGTGCTGCGGGTGAATGGCAGCGAGCCGCAGAAGCAGCGGCTGTATGCCGAAGTCCTGGCCGGCCGGCGTTTCGGCAACGCCCTGGCCGAGCTGGGCACCAAGACCGCCCACGACCGCACCACCCGCCTGAGCCGCGACAGCAACGGCCCGGGCTACCGCATCGACGGGCGCAAGTTCTACGCCACCGGCGCCCTCTACGCCCAGCGCATCCCCACCTCGGTGGTGGATGAACACGGCGTGCAGCAACTGGCCTTCGTCCCCGCCGACGCCCAGGGCCTGGACGTGATCGACGACTGGAGCGGCTTCGGCCAGCGCACCACCGGCAGCGGCTCGGTGCAATTCGACAACGTGTGGGTGGACGAGGCCGACGTGGTGCCGTTCCAGAGCGCCTTCGAGCGCCCGACCCCAGTCGGCCCGCTGGCGCAGATCCTCCACGCCGCCATCGACACCGGCATCGCCCGCGCCGCCTATGAAGACGCCCTGCGCTTTGTGCGCACCAAGACCCGGCCGTGGATCGACTCCGGCAACGACAAGGCCACCGACGACCCGCTGACCATCAAGAGCTTCGGCCACCTGAGCATCCGCCTGCACGCCACCGAGGCCCTGCTGGAGCGCGCCGGTGAATTCCTCGACAAGGCCCAGACCCAGACCAACGCCGACACCGTGGCCGCCGCGTCCATCGCCGTGGCCGAGGTCCGCGCCCTGAGCACGGAAATTTCCCTGGCCGCCGGCAGCACCCTGTTCGAACTGGCGGGCAGCCAGGCGACCCTGGCCGAGCATGGCCTGGACCGCCACTGGCGCAATGCCCGGGTACACACTCTGCACGACCCGGTGCGCTGGAAGTACCACGCGGTGGGCAACTACTACCTGAACCAGCAGAACCCGCCGCTGCGGGGGACCATCTGATGGCCGCGCCACAAACCACCAAGAAGAAGATCCTGCTCAACGCCTTCAACATGAACTGCGTCGGGCACATCAACCACGGCCTGTGGACCCACCCGCGGGACAACTCGACCCAGTACAAGACCCTCGAGTACTGGACCGAGCTGGCCCAGTTGCTGGAGCGCGGGCTGTTCGACGGGCTGTTCATCGCCGACATCGTCGGGGTCTACGACGTCTACCAGAATTCGGTGGACGTGCCCCTCAAGGAGTCGATCCAGCTGCCGGTGAACGACCCGCTGCTGCTGGTCTCGGCCATGGCCGCGGTCACCAAGAACCTGGGGTTCGGCCTCACCGCCAACCTCACCTACGAGGCGCCCTACCTGTTCGCCCGGCGCCTTTCCACCCTCGACCACCTGAGCCGTGGCCGGGTCGGCTGGAACATCGTCACCGGCTACCTGGACAGCGCCGCCCAGGCCATGGGGCTCAAGGAGCAGATCGAGCACGACCGCCGCTACGACCAGGCCGACGAGTACCTGGAGGTGCTGTACAAACTCTGGGAAGGCAGTTGGGAGGACGACGCGGTCCTCAATGACCGCGAGCAACGCATCTATGCCCAGCCGGAAAAAGTGCACAAGGTCGAGCACCAGGGCGAGTTCTACCAGGTCAGTGGTTACCACCTGTGCGAACCGTCGCCGCAACGCACCCCGGTGCTGTTCCAGGCCGGCAGCTCGGATCGCGGCCTGCTGTTCGCTGGGCGCCACGCCGAGTGCGTGTTCATCAGCGGGCAGAACAAGGCCGCGACCAAGGCCCAGGTGGACAAGGTCCGCGCCAGCGCCGTGGCCGCCGGGCGCAACCCCGGAGACATCAAGGTGTTCATGGGCCTCAACGTGATAGTTGGCGAGACCGAGGAACTGGCCTGGAAGAAACACGCCGAATACCGCAGCCATGCCAGCGCCGAAGCCGGCGTGGCGCATTTTTCCGCGTCCACCGGGATTGATTTTTCCCAGTACGAGATCGACGAGCCGATCCAGTACGTGAAGAGCAATGCCATCCAGTCGGCCACCAAGAACCTGCAGAACAACGACTGGACCCGACGCAAGCTGCTGGACCAGCACGCCCTGGGCGGCCGCTACTTCACCGTGGTCGGCTCGCCGCAGCAGGTGGCCGACGACCTGGAATCCTGGATCGCCGAAACCGGCCTGGACGGCTTCAACCTGACCCGCATCGTCACCCCGGAAAGCTACGTCGACTTCATCGACCTGGTGATCCCCGAACTGCAGCGCCGCGGCTCCTACAAGACCACCTACGACGACGGCACCCTGCGGGAAAAGCTCTTCCGCCAGGGCTGCAAGCTGCCCGAACAACACACCGGCGCGGCCTATCGCCGCTAAACGCTTCGCCGGCAAGCCGGCTCCTGCACACCTCACTGTAGGCGCTGGCTAGCCAGCGAAGAGGCCCGCAACCACACCCCATTCCCTGGCCCCGACTCGGACCCTGACCCCTATGAAAACCAAACGCCTGCGCCACCCGCTCAAAGCCCTGGCCCTCGCCCTCGGCCTGTTCAGCAGCGCCGTCTTCGCCGCCGACGCGCCGCTCAAGGTCGGCACCACCGCCGCCTTCGCCATTCCCCTGGAGGCCGCCGTGGAAGAGGCCGGCAAGCAGGGCCTGAAAGTGGAGCTGGTGGAGTTCACCGACTGGATCGCGCCCAACGTCAGCCTGGCCGCCGGCGATATCGACGTGAACTACTTCCAGCACATCCCGTTCCTGGAAAACGCCAAGGCCGCCGCCGGTTTCGACCTGGTGCCCTTCGCCCCGGGCATCATCAACAACGTCGGCCTGTACTCGAAGAAATACAAAAGCTTCGACGAACTGCCACAAGGCGCCAGCGTGGCCATCGCCAACGACCCGATCAACAGCGGGCGCGGCCTGCAACTGCTGGCCAAGGCCGGGCTGATCACCCTCAAGCCGGGCGTTGGCTACAAGGCCACCGAAGAAGACATCGTCAGCAACCCGAAGAAGATCAAGATCCTCCAGGTCGAAGCCGTGCAACTGGTGCGCGCCTATGACGACGCTGACCTGGTCCAGGGCTACCCGGCCTACATCCGCCTGGCCAAGACCTTCGATGCCGGCTCGGCGCTGCTGTTCGACGGCCTGGACCACAAGGAATACGTGATCCAGTTCGTGATCCAGCCCAAGAGCAAGAACGACCCGCGGCTGATCAAGTTCGTCGATATCTACCAGCACTCGCCTGCCGTTCGCGCCGCTCTGGACAAAGCCCACGGCAAGCTCTACCAAGCCGGCTGGGAAGGTTGAGATGAGTGTCGCGACGCTACAGCGCAAGCTGCCGGAAGCGGCGCCCCGGCGCGCCGGGCAGACCGAGCTGCACCCCGAACTGAATCGCGCCCAGGTGCGCTTTATCGGCCTGGGCAAGACCTACCAGGGCCAGCAGGGTCCGGTGCAGGCCTTGCACGATATCGACCTGTCGATCCAGCGCGGCGAGGTGTTCGGCATCATCGGCCGCAGCGGCGCCGGCAAGTCGTCGCTGATCCGCACCATCAACCGCCTGGAGCAGCCCAGCAGCGGCCGGGTGCTGATCGACCAGGTGGACATCGGCGACTTCGACGAAGACCGCCTGGTGGCCCTGCGCCGGCGCATCGGCATGATCTTCCAGCACTTCAACCTGATGTCGGCCAAGACCGTGTGGCACAACGTCGAGCTGCCGCTGAAGGTGGCCGGGGTACCCAAGGCCGAGCGCCAGCGCAAGGTGCGCGAGCTGCTGGAGCTGGTGGGCCTCAAGGACAAGCACCGGGCCTACCCGGCGCAGTTGTCCGGCGGCCAGAAGCAGCGGGTGGGGATCGCCCGGGCCCTGGTCCACGATCCCGAGATCCTGCTGTGCGACGAGGCCACTTCGGCCCTGGACCCGGAAACCACCCAGTCGATCCTCGGCCTGCTGAAAGAGATCAACCAGCGCCTGGGACTGACCATCATCCTGATCACCCACGAGATGGCGGTGATCCGCGATATCTGCGACCGGGTGGTGGTACTGGAGCACGGGCGCATCGTCGAGCAGGGGCCGGTCTGGGAAGTCTTCGGCAACCCGCAGCACGAGGTCAGCAAGACCCTGCTGGCGCCCCTGCAGCACGGCCTGCCGGAAGAACTGCAGAACCGCCTGCAAAGCCATCCGACGTCTTCCGATGCGGCGCTGGTGCTGAGCCTGCGCTTCACCGGCAGCAGCCATGAGGAACCGGACCTGGCGGCGCTGTTCGGCGCCCTGGGCGGCCGCGTACGCCTGCTGCAAGGCGGCGTGGAACGCATCCAGGGCCACGCCCTGGGGCAACTGCTGCTGGCGGTCCAGGGCTCGTCCCTGGAGGCTGCGCAACTGCGCCAGCGCGCCGGGCAATGGGCACAGCAAGTGGAGGTACTGGGCTATGTGGTTTGATCGCTTGTTGCAGGGCGTCCTCGACACCCTGCTGATGGTCGGCGTGTCCTCGCTGATTGCCCTGCTGGCGGGGATTCCCCTGGCGGTGATCCTGGTCACCAGCGGCAAGGGCGGGATCTACGAGGCGCCGAACCTGAACCGGGCGCTGGGGGCCTTTGTGAACCTGTTCCGCTCGATCCCGTTCCTGATCCTGATGGTGGCGCTGATCCCCTTTACCCGGCTGATCGTCGGCACCACCTACGGCGTGTGGGCCGCCGTGGTGCCGCTGACCATCGCCGCCACGCCGTTCTTTGCGCGGATCGCCGAAGTCAGCCTGCGTGAGGTCGACCACGGCCTGATCGAGGCCGCCCAGGCCATGGGTTGCCGGCGCTGGCATATCGTCTGGCACGTGCTGCTGCCCGAGGCGCTGCCGGGCATCGTTGGTGGCTTCACCATCACTTTGGTGACCATGATCAACTCCTCGGCCATGGCCGGGGCGATTGGCGCGGGCGGCCTGGGGGACATTGCCTACCGCTACGGTTATCAGCGTTTCGACAGCCAGATCATGCTCACGGTGATCGTGCTGCTGGTGATTCTGGTAGCCGCGATCCAGCTGGGCGGCGACCGCCTGGCGCGGGTGCTGAACAAGCGCTAGCGGCATCCCGTGTAGCCGCTGCCGCAGACTGCGACAAGGTCCGCAGGACCTTCCGAGGCCCTCAAGAGCGGCGTCTCCTGCGGAGCCGTTCGCAGCCTTCGGCAGCGGCTACAGGGTGCATGGGGTATATTCGGGCCATTCCCTTAACGCCATGCGACCCGCCATGAAACTCGCCCCCGACGATCTCGACAGCATCACCGCCACCACCCTCGGCCACTACCAGCAGGTGGCCGAGGACTTTCGTGAAGGCACCCGCGACCACGACGTCAGCCAGAACATCGACGCGCTGCTGCGGCACATTCAGGGCTCGGCGCCATTCACCGTGCTGGATTTTGGCTGCGGACCCGGCCGCGACCTGCAGGCCTTTACCCGCCTGGGCCATGTCGCCGTCGGCCTCGACGGCTGCGAGCGCTTTGCCCAGATGGCCCGGGAAGACAGCGGCTGCGAGGTCTGGCAGCAGGACTTCCTCAAGCTCGACCTGCCGGCTGAACGCTTCGACGGGATCTTCGCCAACGCGGTGCTGTTCCACATTCCCCGCCAGGAACTGCCGCGGGTGCTCAAGCAACTGCATGCCAGCCTCAAGGACGGTGGCGTACTGTTCAGCTCCAATCCCCGGGGTGACAACCAGGAAGGCTGGAACGGCCCGCGCTATGGTGCCTACCACGACCTGGCGGCCTGGCAGGCGTTGCTGACGGATGCCGGGTTCGTCGAACTGGAACACTACTACCGCCCCGTCGGCCTGCCTCGGGAACAGCAACCGTGGCTGGCCAGCGTCTGGCGCAAGGCCTGATCCCCCTGCGAGGAGCCGGCTCGCCAGCTCCTACGAGGCCGTGGGGGGCCTACGCCCTCTGCAACGCCGCATACCCCGTAGGAGCCGGCTTGCCGGCGAAGGCACTTGCGAGTCAGGCGCCTGTTTCTCGGGCCTCTTCGCTGGCAAGCCAGCTCCTACGGAAATAGCCAGCGCCTACGAGGCCGTGGGCCGGGTGCGCTCGGTGTCCTTGCTCGGTTCCTTGATCTTGTACCAGGCCACGTACAGCGCCGGGAGGAACAGCAGGGTGAGCAAGGTGGCAACGATGATGCCGCCGATCATGGCGTATGCCATCGGCCCCCAGAACACTTCCCGGGCAATCGGGATCATCCCCAGGCTGGCCGCCGCCGCGGTCAGCAGGATCGGCCGCCGTCGATGGTGGGTGGCTTCCAGCACCGCGTCCCAGGGGTGATAGCCCTCACGCTCGTATTCGTCGATCTGGGTCACCAGGATCACCGAGTTGCGGATGATGATGCCGATCAGCGCCAGGATCCCGAGGATCGCCACAAAGCCCATGGGCGTGCCCGTGGGCACCAGGGCCAGGACCACGCCGATCAGCCCCAGGGGCGCGACGCTGGCCACCAGGAACAGCTTCTGCACGCTGTGCAGCTGGATCATCAGGAAGGTCGCCATCAGGAACAGCATCAGCGGCACCACCTTGGCGATCGGACCCTGGGCCTTGCCGCTTTCCTCCACAGTGCCACCGGTGGCCACCGAGTAGCCGGCGGGCAGTTGCGCGGCGAAATGGTCGATGTCCGGCTTCAGTTGCTTGACCAGGTCGGTGGGCTGGATCGCATCGCGCACCGCGGCCTTGATGGTGATGGTCGGCTTGCGGTCGCGACGCCACACCAGCGGCTGCTCCAGTTCGTAGCGCACCGTGGCGAAGGCCAGCAGCGGAATCGAAGTGCCGTTGGGGGTGACGATCTGCAGGTTCTGCAGGGTTTCCGGGGAGCCGCGCTCGTTGTCGTCGGCGCGACCGACCACGTTGATCAGGTAGATGTCGTCATGCACCTGGGTCACGGTGGAGCCGCTGACGATGCTGTTCATCAACTGCGCCACGTCTTCGGAGGACAGCCCCAGTTGCCGCGCCTTGTCCTGGGCGATGTCGATGCGCAGCACTTTGCCGGGCTCGTTCCAGTCATAGATGATCTCGCCAATGTGCGGGTTCTTGTCCAGCTCGGTGGCCAGTTCGATGGCGTGCTTGCGCACCTGGTCGATGTCCTTGCCACTGACCCGGTACTGAATCGGCCGCCCCACCGGCGGGCCCATTTCCAGGGCCTGCACATAGCTGCCGATGCCGACGAAATCTTCCCGCAGGCGTTTCTGCAAGCGCTGGGTCAGGGCCGTGCGCTGCTCCAGGCCCTTGCTGACGATCACCAGCTGGGCGTAGTACGGGTTCTGCAATTGCTGGTCCAGGGGCAGGTAGAAACGGATCGCGCCCTCGCCGATATAGGTGCTCCAGCGCTCGATGTCCGGGTCGTCCTTGAGGGTGGCCTCCAGGCGGTCCACGGCCTGGCGGGTCTCGTTGATCGAAGCGTTCTGCGGCAGGTTGAGGTCAACGAGGATCTCCGGCCGGTCCGATGACGGGAAGAACTGGTTCTGCACGAAACGCATGCAGAACACCGAAGCCACGAACAGCAGCACGGTGATGCCGATGGCCCACCAGCGGTTGCGCATGGCCCAGAGCAAACCGCCATTGAAGGCGCGACCGATGCGCCCCGGCTCATCGGAATGGGGTTTGACGTTGGTGCTGAGGATGTGGATGCCGATCACCGGGGCAAACAGCACCGCGACTATCCACGACACCAGCATGGCCACCGCGATCACCGCGAACAGGGTAAAGGTGTACTCACCGGCAGAACTGGCGTTGAGGCCGATGGGCACGAAGCCGGCCACGGTCACCAGGGTCCCGGTGAGCATGGGAAAGGCGGTGGAGGTGTAGGCGAAGGTCGCTGCCTGCTCCTTGCTCTCGCCCTTCTCCAGCCGCGTGACCATCATTTCCACGGTGATCATCGCGTCATCCACCAGCAGCCCCAGGGCGATGATCAGCGCCCCCAGGGAGATCCGCTGCATGGTGATGCCGCTGTACTCCATGAACACGAAGACCATGGCCAGCACCAGCGGAATCGAGCAGGCCACCACCAGCCCGGCGCGGACCCCGAGGCTGATGAAACTCACCACCAGCACGATGATCACCGCCTCGAACAGGGCACTGGTGAAACCGCCCACTGCCTCTTCCACCACCTCGGCCTGGTCGGAAACCTTGTGCACCCCGACGCCCACCGGCAGGTCGGCGGTGAGCTGGTCCATGCGGGCGTGCAAGGCCTTGCCGAAGTCCTGGATGTTGCCGCCCTTCTTCATGGCGATCGCCAGGCCGATGGCCGGCTTGCCATTGAAGCGGAACAGCGGCGTGGAAGGGTCGACATAGCCGCGGCTGATCTCGGCGATGTCCGCCAGCCGGTAGAAGCGGTCGTTGAGCCGCAGGTTGACCGTGGCCAGGTCCTTCTCCGAGGCGAACTGCCCGGACGTGCGCACCGAGATGCGCTCCGGCCCAGCCTCGATCACCCCGGCCGGAGTCACCGCGTTCTGCGATTGCAGGCTCTGCAGGACCTGGCGCTGGTCGATGCCCAGGGCCGCCAGCTTGCGGGTGGAGAAGTTCAGGTAGATGACTTCATCCTGCTCGCCGACCATCTCCACCTTGCCCAGGTTCGGCACTTCGCGGATCTGCGCCCGTACCTGTTCCACGTAGTCGCGCAGCTGGCGCATGCTCAGGCCATCGGCGGTGAAGGCGTAGATCGAGCCGAACACATCGCCGAACTCATCGTTGAACCCCGGGCCCTGCAGGCCCTGGGGAAAGTCGCCGCGGATGTCGTTGATCTTCTTGCGCACCTGGTACCAGATCTCGGGAATGTCCTTGGCACTGGTGGTGTCGCGCAGGTAGACGAAAACCGTCGATTCGCCGGGGCGGGTGTAGCTTTTCACGTAGTCGAGCGAGTCCAGCTCTTCGAGTTTCTTCTCGATGCGGTCGGTGACCTGCTTCAGGGTTTCTTCCTGGGTCGCACCGGGCCAGCGGGTCTGGATGACCATGGTCTTGATGGTGAAGGAGGGGTCTTCCTCGCGCCCCAAATTCATGTAGGAAAACACGCCCATCAGCAGCGCAACGAACATCAGGTACCAGACGAAGGACTGATGCTTGATCGCCCACTCGGACAGGTTGAAGCTCCCTTTGCTGTCGGGCGTCATTGTGCGCGGTCCTCATCGATTTTGACTTTCTGCCCCGGCTTGAGGCTGTTGACGCCGGCACTGACCACCCGCTCGCCGGACTTGACGCCCTGGCTGATCAACGCCGAAGCGCTGTCGCGGCTGAGCACCGTGACCTCGCGCGGAGCCACCGTCTGGCTCTGGGGGTCGACGACCCAGATCCGGGTCTTGCCCTGCACCTCTTGCAGGGCGGTCAGCGGCACCTCGGTGCGCGGCTCGATGGCCGAGCTCAGGGTCACGCTGATGGCGGTGCCCAGGCGAAAGGCCTCGGGCGTGTCCTTGAGGGTCAGGCGGGCGCGTCGGGTACGGGTTGCACTCTGGGCCTGGGGTTCGATCTCACGCACCGTGGCGGTGGTGCTGATGCTCGGATCCAGCTGTGCCGCGACCTTGAATTCCACACCGGCCGGCAACTGGTCCACCAGGCTGGCCGGCAGGTCGATCACCGCTTCCTTGATCTCCGGCCGGGCCAGGGTCACCACTTGCTGGCCGGCGGTCACCACCTGCCCGGCCTCGGCGTTCCAGGCGGTGATCACGCCGCCGTGATCGCTGCGCAGTTCGCTGTAGTTGAGCTGGTCCCGGGCCTGGCGTACCGAGGCCTTGGCCTGGTCCAGGGAGGCACCGGTGGTCTTCAGGTCGGTCTGGGCGATGTCCAGTTGCGCCTGGGCGCCCACGCCGCGATCGAACAGTTCCTGCTGGCGCCGGGCATTGGCCTGGGCGTTGATCCACTGCGCCTCGACCTTGGCCAGGTCGCCCTGGGCGGCCCGCAGCTGGTTCTGCTGGTCGGTGGGGTCCAGAGTGGCCAGCAAGTCCCCGGGGCCCACTTCGGCACCGACATCGACATTGCGGTTGGCAATGCGCCCCGGCACCCGGAAGCCCAGGTTGGTCTCGTAGCGGGCCTGGATGGTGCCGGCAAAACGCCCCAGGCTTTCCTCGGCCTGGGGCGCCACCCGGAACGACAGCACCGGGCGCACCGGCTCCGGCGCCGGCTCTTCCCTGGAGCAGCCCAGCAACAAGGCGCTGGCACACAACAACGGCAGCAGGCGCTTCATGGCTGTGCTCCCTGGTCGCTCGTTTGCGAGGCGATCTCCACGAACATCCCCGGGTGCAGCAACTGCCCACCCGCCACCACCACTTTCTCGCCGCCCTTGAGGCCGTCGCTGATGATCACCTTGCCGGTGAGGTAGCGCCCGACCTTCACCGTGTGCAGGGCCGTCTTGCCGTCCTCGCCCACCAGCCACACGGCAGGCTCGCTGAGATTCTTGGTCAGGGCCGACCAGGGCAGCACCACACTGGCCTTGCCATGGGCCCGGGCGGTGGCGCTGACCACCGAGCCCAGGTCCATGCCCGCCGGCAACGAATCGAGCACCACCTTGACCTGCACCGTGCCGCTCTGGGCCGAGACCACCGGCGTCACCTCGCGCACCTTGCCGGTGGTGGTCACCTTGGGGTTGTCCAGCAGGCTGATGTGAATGGTTTCCTGGCCCGGTGGCTGCATCAGCAGCGACTCGTAGACGTTGAACACCGCATCGCGCTCGCCATCCCGGGCCAGGCTGAAGATCGGCACCGTGGCCTGCACCACCTGGCCGACCTCGGCCTGGCGCGCGGTGATCACCCCCGGAGCCTCGGCCACCAGCTCGGTGTAGCTCAGTTGCTCGCGGGCGTTGGCCAGTTGCGCCTGGGCCGCGCTCAGGGCGCTCTGGCTGCTGCGCAGGGCGGCCTGGGCCGAATCGTATTCGCTCTGGCTGGTGTAGCCCTTGGGCAAGAGCTTCTGCTGGCGGACAAACGCCGCGCCGGCCTGCTTGACCCGGGCCTGCTCGGCGAACACCGAGGCGGCGGCAGAATCGACATTGGTCTGCAGGTCCTTGGGATCGAGCTTGGCCAGTACCTGTTGCGCGGTAACCCGATCGCCGACATCGACCATGCGCTGGATGATCTTGCCGCCGACGCGGAACGACAGTTCGGTCTGCACCCGGGCCTGGACGTCACCGGTCAGGGTCACCGAAGGGGCGAAGTCACTGCTCTGCACCTCCAGGATGCGCACCCGCGGGCGCTCCTTTTCCCCGGGCTTTTCCGCCCCGCAGCCGCCAAGCAGCAGCAACAGGGTCAATCCCACTCTCCACTTCGAATTGAACGCAGCCATGCAGGCTCCTTTTGCGTGATGCTGTCTCGCCAGTGACGTTACGACTGTGAGCTTAGAACAGGGTTCAACCGCTGCACGCCAGTCTCATCAGAGAGGGTTTCGGTGGCGCGGAGCTTGCTCCCACTGGCCGGCCGGCACCCCGGGGCGCAGCAGCCGCAACGGCCCTCGACGCGCTCTATCCTGGCAAGCACAACGTCGGTTTCGAGGGCCGCCGCAAGCAAGCTGCGGCTTCACAAATCAGGCACACTGCGCACCACGCAACAGGAGACCCGGCATGCTCAAGACCCTGGCGGTGGCCAACTACCGCTCCATCAACAAACTGGTAATTCCCCTGGGTCGGCTGAACCTGGTCACCGGCGCCAACGGCAGCGGCAAGTCCAACCTGTACCGCGCCCTGCGCCTGCTGGCGGAGACCGCCCAGGGCGGCGTGGTCAACGCCCTGGCCAAGGAAGGCGGGCTGGAATCGACGTATTGGGCCGGGCCGGAACAGATCAGCCGACGCATGAGCCAGGGCGAGGTGCCGATCCAGGGCGGGCCGCGCAAGGCCGCCAGACGCCTGCAACTGGGCTTTGCCGGTGAGGACTTCGGGTACGCGATCAGCCTGGGGCTGCCGGATTCCAGCGGCCATTTCATGTTGCCCGGGCACAGCTCGCCGATTGCCTCGCGCTTCACTCTCGACCCGTGGATCAAGCGCGAGAGCATCTGGGGCGGGCCCCTGTACCGCTCGGCCAGTGCCCTGGTGGACCGCCAGGGCCCGATGATACGAGCCCGTGCGGGCCGCCAATGGGAGGTGCTGGCGCAGCACACGAGCAGCGGCGACAGCCTGTTCGACCGGGTGGGCAACCTGAGTTCATCACCCGAGGTCCTGCATCTGCGCGAGCAGATCCGTGGCTGGCGTTTTTATGACCACTTGCGCACCGACAGCCAGGCACCCGCGCGCCGACCACAACTGGGCACCCGCACCCCGGTGCTGCACCATGATGGCCGGGACCTGGCCGCCGCGTTGCAGACCATCATCGAAGTGGGCGATCAGCAGGCATTGCACGAAACCATCAGCGATGCCTTCCCGGAGTCGCGGCTGGAGATCGATGCCGTTCCGGGGGGGCTGTTCGGGGTGCAGTTCTATCAGGAAGGCCTGTTGCGACCGTTGTCGGCCGCGGAACTGTCCGACGGCACCTTGCGCTACCTGTTGCTGGTAGCGGCCCTGCTGACCCCACGACCACCGACCCTGATGGTGCTCAACGAACCGGAGACCAGCCTGCACCCGGACCTGTTGCCGGCCCTGGCGCGCCTGATCATTCGCGCCTCGCAGCAGTGCCAGGTGTGGGTGGTGTCCCACGCCCGGCGGCTGATCGCAGCCTTGCAGCAAGACCCCGAATGCAACTGCATCGTGCTGGAGAAACAACTGGGCCAGACCGGCATCGTCGGCCAGCGCATGCTGGACGAACCGGCGTGGAACTGGCCCGATTGACCCCTCCCCGCCGGCCCCGACTGCCATGCCCCCCGTAGGAGCCAGCTTGCTGGCGAAGAGGCCCTCAAGCCCTGCACCGCCCTCGCGGGCGCCTTCGCTGGCAAGCCAGCTCCTACGCGGAGGGAGAAGGGCTCAGCCCTGCCATTTGCCGCCTTCGACAATCACGCTCTCAGGCTTGGTGTCGTCGCTCAGCTCTTTGCGCACGTACTGGTCATACAGCTTGAGCAGGTATTTCTCTTCGCCCAGTTTGGCCAGTTCGGCATTCACCCAGTCCCGCAGTTCGATGTTGCCTTTCTTCACCGCCGGGGCAATCGGCGCCTGTTCGCCCAGGGTCTGAGGCAATACGCGGTAGCCCGGGTTCTGCTTGGACCAACTGAACAGAATCAGGTTGTCCTGGGCATAGGCGTCACCGCGACCGTTGGCCAGGGCTTGCAGGGACTCGGTGTTCTTCTCGAACTTGAGCAGTTTCCAGTCCGGGTGGTTCTGGGTCAGCCAGATGTCCGCGGTGGTGCCGGTGGTGACGATGGTGGTGCGGCTCGCCAGGTCATCCAGGCTCTTCACTGCACTGCCTTCAGGCACCAGGGCCTGGACCGCCACCTTGAGGTTGGGGTTGGTGAACTCCACCGCTTCCTTGCGCTCCGGGGTCACGGTCATGTTGGCCAGGATCAGGTCGACCTTGTCGCTCTGCAAGAAGGGAATGCGGCTGGCCGGTTCCACGGCGACGAATTCAACCTTGTTCTCGTCCCCCAACAGGTCCTTGGCGAATTGCCGGCCGATGTCGGTATCGAAGCCCACGTAGCGCCCGGTTTCATCGACGAAACCGAACGGCGGCTTGTCGGTGAATACACCGACGATCAGCTTGTCCCGGGCCTTGATCTTGTCCAGGTAGCCGGCCGCCGGCGCGGCGCTGGCAGCGGTGGCCGCAGGCTTGGGTGCATCATTGGATTTATCGCAGCCGGCCAGCAGGGCCAGACCGAACAGCGGCAGTAACAACAGCGAAGACTTGGCAGTTTTCATAAGAGCTCCAGTTCCTTTTTAGGGGCTTTCTTGGGCAGTGCTTCAACGAAGGAGAACTTCTCCAGGAACTGCTGCGCGCGTGCGCTCTGCGGGTTCGTGAAGAAAGCCTCGGGGGTGTTCTGTTCCACGATGCGCCCGCCGTCCATGAACACGACACGGTCGGCCACGGCCCGGGCGAAGGCCATTTCATGGGTGACAATCAACAGGGTCATGCCGTCGCGGGCCAGGCCCTGGATCACTTGCAGCACTTCCTTGACCATCTCCGGGTCCAGCGCCGCGGTGACCTCGTCGAACAGCATCACCTGGGGGTTCATGCACAACGAACGGACGATGGCGATGCGTTGCTGCTGGCCGCCGGAAAGCTGCCGGGGAAAGGCCTCGCGCTTGTCCAGCAGGCCCACTCGTTCCAGCAGCGCCTCGGCCTGGGCCCGGGCTTCCCGGGGCTCGCGCTTCTGTACCTTGAGCGGCCCCAGGAGGATGTTGTCCAGCACGTTCATGTGGGGAAACAGGTGATAGCTCTGGAACACCATGCCGATCTGCTGGCGCACCTGGCGCCAGTCGGTGGCGGGGCTCAGCAGTTCGCGCCCGGCAAAACGCAGGTGGCCGCTGTGGGCGGTTTCCAGGCCGTTGAGGCAGCGCAACAGGGTGCTCTTGCCGCAGCCGCTGGGGCCGAGGATGACGATCACCTCGCCCGCCGCCACGCAGAGGTCGACCTCCTTGAGCACCTGCTGCGAGCCGAAGAACTTGTTGAAACCCTGGAACTCGATCAATGCGCTCATGCTTGCGTCCAGCGCCGTTCCAGCACGCGGGAGGCGGCCGACAACGGGTAGCAGATAAAGAAGAAAAACAGGAACAGCACGCCGTAGATCAGCACCGATTCGTAGGTGCGCTCGATGATCTGCTGGCCGACCTTGATCACGTCCACCACGCCGATCAGCACCGCCAGGGAACTGGTCTTGATGATCCGCGTGTAAACGTTGATGGTCGGTGGCGTCATGCGTTTCAGCGCCTGGGGCAGCAACACGTAGCCGTACAACTGGGTACCGGAAAGGCCGATGGACAGCCCTGCCTCACGCTGGCCTCGAGGCAGGGACTGCAGCGCCCCGCGCACCACCTCGCCGACCTCGCTGGCGCCCCACAGCGACAGCACCAGCACCGCGCAGGTGAAGCTGGGAATGCTAATGCCGAAGAAGATCGGAAAACCGAAGAACAGCAGGTACAGCCAGACCAGCACCGGAATCGCCCGGAACAGCTCCAGGTAGATCCGCAGCGGCACGTCCAGCACCTTGCGCTGCAGGCTGCGCAGCACGCCATAGAGCACGCCGCCCAGGGTGCTGAAGGCAATGCTCAGCAAGGAAATCGACAAGGTCTGCGCAGCGCCCCTGGCCAGTTGCGGCAGGGACACCAGCAACAGCTCAAGACCCGAACTGGCCATGCTGCAACCTCCTTTCCAGACGGCTGAGCAACAGCGACAGGGGCAGGAACAACAGCACGCAGATCAGCGTCAGCACCGCGAGCATTTCGTAGGTCTTGTAGTACAGGGCGATGTAGCTCTTGGTGGTGTAGAGAATTTCCGGCACCGCCACCGCCGAGACCACGGTGGTTTCCTTGAGCAGGAAAATGAAATTGGCGAACAGCGATGGCAGGCTGAGGATCCCGGCCTGTGGCAGGATCACGTAGCGCAGCAACTGCCACTGCGACAGGCCGATGGAACGCCCCGACTCCAACTGCGCCTGGGGCACGGCTTCCACCCCGGCCCGCAGCACTTCGGTGAGGTAGGCGCCACCGAGGAAGGTCATGGTGATGATCGCCGCGGCAAAACCCGAGACCTTGATCCCCAGGGCCGGCAAGGCGAAGTAGACGAAGAACAGCTGGATCAACAGCGGTGTATTGCGCGCCAGTTCCACGTACAGGCCGATCAGCCGGTGCAGGTAAGGGGTGCGAAATACCAGGAGCGTGGCGTTGATCAGGGCCACCAGCAGGGAAGTGCCGATGGCGATCAGGCCGACCTGCAGGGTTACCCCAACGGCTTTGAGAAAGGCCGGCAGGGTGCTGAGGATAAAGGCGTAGTCGAGGGTCATTGAAAGTCCTGGACGCCGCTGGGATACAGCGGCGGTGGTGCAGTCCATGGGGCGATGGGTAACCGCCCGGCTGCCGCGACTTTATAGCTATAAAAAGCAGAATTTAAATACCGTTAAGGCATATTGATATCACCCAAAAACCTAACCCGCGGATTTGCCGGGCTGGCGCCCAGCTACTACCTTCTCTGCCGGGCCTGCCGGGTTCTTTCGCGCTCGAACAGCCCCACTGGACGCTGCACTTCTCAAGGACGACCACCATGGCCGATGCAAAGACCCCGCAACCCCTGGACCCCCATGAACTGATGAAATGGCTGGCGGCCCTGCGCCGGGCCACCCAGCCCACTGCCAAAAACGCCCCTGTGTAGGCGCCGGCTCCTACGGTTTTTTCCGGCGCAATAAAAAACGCCGACGCTGCGCTAGCCGTCGGCGTTTAAACCTTGAAGGGGTTTGTCGCGTCAGTAGCCTAGTTCATCAGAACGCCGGCAGTACTGCGCCGCTGTATTTTTTCTCGATGAAGGCTTTGACTTCCGGGCTGGTCAGGGCCTTGGCCAACTTCTGTATGGCCGGGCTGTCCTTGTTGTCCGGGCGGGCCACCAGGTAGTTCACGTAAGGCGAATCGGAACCTTCGATGATCAGCGCATCCTTCGCCGGGTTCAGGCCGGCTTCCAGGGCGTAGTTGGTGTTGATCATGTCCAGGTCAACCTGGTCCAGGACCCGCGGCAGCATGGCCGACTCAAGTTCCTTGAACTTGAAGTTGTGCGGGTTCTTGGCGATGTCCTTGGGCGTGGCCACGGCGTTCTTCGGGTCCTTGAGCTCGATCAGGCCGGCCTTCTGCAGCAGGATCAGGGCGCGGCCACTGTTGCTGCCTTCGTTGGGGATGGCGATGGTTGCGCCATCTTTCAGCTCGGCCAGGGTCTTGACCTTCTTCGAGTAACCGCCGAAAGGTTCGACGTGCACGCCGATCACGGTTTCCAGGTGGGTGCCTTTGCCTTCGTTGAAGCTTTTCAGGTAGGGCAGGGTCTGGAAGTAGTTGGCGTCCAGGCGCTTCTGGTCGACCTGCACGTTGGGCTGCACGTAGTCGGTGAAGACCTTGATCTCCAGGTCCACGCCTTCCTTGGCCAGGGTCGGCTTGATCAGCTCGAGGATCTCGGCGTGGGGCACCGGGGTCGCAGCGACCACCAGCTTCTCGCCAGCCTGGGCGATACCTGCGCTCAGGGCTGCCGCCAGTGCGGTGAACAACAGAACTTTTTTCATGCAAGGTCCTTAGGTGTCGAGGTCGACGACGGCTTCAAATAGGGAACTGATTGAGGTGCCAGTGAAGTGCCACTGCTGGCGTGAGGCGGACAATACCGAGATTTTTTATTCCCGAACAATATCTTTTATTCACGTTCATATTCCATTTTGTTCATACAGCCTCCCGGCGCTCTAGCCTGCGATTTCCCACCTGCCAGGCCAGCCTTGGTAGTAGCCGGCTTGCCGGCGAAGAGGCCCTCAGGCCTTGCATCGCCCTTGTGCACGCCTTCGCTGGCAAGCCAGCTCCTACGGTGGCCGGGGTTTCAGGTCAGGGCGGTGCGTTGCAGCAACTGGTGCAGCGCCTGGCGCTCGACAGCGGATCCGATCTCGGCGATCTGCTGCAACAACTGCTGGATCTGCTCCAGCGGCGAGGGCGTCGGCGGCAGGTTGAGGTGCTCGGGAAGAATTTCCTCGCCGCTGCTGACCAGCAGCGCAAAGTGAATGACGTTCTCCAGCTCCCGGGTGTTGCCCGGCCAGCTGTGGCGATTCAGGGCCTGCTGCGCGGCTTCGCTGATCAGCGGCACCGGCAGGTCCAGGCGCTGGCTGTAGATCCCCAGGAAGTACTCGGCCAGGGATTCGATATCCCCGACCCGCTCGCGCAGCGCCGGCAATTCCAGCTGGCCCTCTCTGAGGTAGCGGTACAGGCGCTCGTGAAACTTGCCCGCCGCCACCGCCTGGGCCAGGTCGATGCTGGTGGCCGCCACCAGGCGCACGTCTACCGGGCTCGGTTGCTGGGCGCCAACCCGGGTCACTTCGTGGTTCTCCAGGGCGGCCAGCAGCTTGGTCTGGATCGGCAGCGGCAGGTCGCCGATTTCATCCAGGTACAGGGTCCCGCCGTTGGCCGAGCCGAACCAGCCGGCGCGGCTGCTGGCCGAACCGCTGAAACTGCCGGCGGCATAACCGAACAGTTCGGCGTCGGCGTAGGTCGGGCTGATGGCGCCGCAGTTCACCGAGACGAACAGGCCACTGCGATCGCTGGCACGGTGGATGTGCCGGGCCAGCAGTTCCTTGCCGGTGCCGGTTTCGCCACGGATCAGTACCGAAACCGAACGCGGCGCCAGTTGCTCCAGCTCTTCGCGCAACTGCCGCGAGCGCGGGTCGACGAACACCAGCGCCTTGGCGCGGATGCTCAGGGGGCTTTTCTCGGCATCGGGGAAGGTCAGCAACGGCTGACCGAATGGGGTATGGGCACTCATGGCAGGCTCCCGCCCCAGACCGCCGGGGGACGGGGCGTTTAAACGAAAAAAGGACGATCAGGCACGACGCAGGGCGTGTTGTTCCATGCGGTTCTGCAAGCGATACAGATAGGCGAAACCCTGCTCCCAGCGATGGTGGCCGGACTTGACGTTGATATGGCCGGCGCCGGCCAGGATCCCGGCTTCGGCGCCCCAGTCACGGGCCAGCTCCAGGGCCCGCGGCGCGCTCACGGCACTGTCGTTATCCGAGCTGACCACTTGGCTGGGGAACGGCAGCAGGTGCCGGGGGATCGGCGCGAAATTGCGCAGCGCCGGGGCACAGGCCGGGCGCTCGACGTCCGCCGGGGCCACCAGCAACGCACCGCGCACCTGGCGCAGGGCCGCTACGGGCGCGCGCGCGGCCCAATGAGCCACGGTAATGCAACCCAGGCTGTGGGCAATCAGGATCACCGGAGTGTCGTCGGCGGCAATGGCCTCGGCCAGGGCCGCCACCCAATCTTCGCGGCGCGGCGTCAGCCAGTCGGCCTGCTCCACCCGCGCGCTGTTGGGCAGGCTGTTCTGCCAGTGGGTTTGCCAATGATCTTCTGGCGATCCTTGCCAGCCCGGCACAATCAAGTAGCGAATGGATTCGTTGCGCATGGGGAACTCTCCTGCTGCGTGTCTGTTCCCGGACGAGTATAGGGAGGGGATTTATATTCGTTAAGGAATAAGAAGCTATTTATTAATACCTTAAACGAATATAAAACTTCCCCCGGCCTCCATAGGAGCCGGCTTGCCGGCGAAACGGCCCGCAAGCCTTGCACCGCACTCAAGGACGTCTTCGCTGGCAAGCCAGCGCCTACATCTGGCGCGATTACGGCGGTGTTCTTGTAGGAGCCGGCTTGCCGGCGAAGGGGCCCGCAAGCCTTGCACCGTGCTCAAGGACGCCTTTGCTGGCAAGCCAGCGCCTACGGCTGGCGCGATTACGGTGGTGTTCTTGCGGGGGCTTTTTCGCCAGGCAAAAAAAAGGCCGCACCCTGCCAAGGAGACGGCCTGAAAAGTCGTGGCGTTGTTGCTCGGTCTCAGCGCGCGGTAATCACCGACAGTTTGGTGATGCCCGCACGCTCGATGGACGCCATGGCTCGGGCCACTTCGCCGTAGTTGACGCCATCGTCGGCCTGCAGCTGGACCCGCACTTGCGGGTCCTTGGCCTTGGCCGCTTGCAAGTTGGTTTCCAGCAGGTCCGGCTGGATCTCGTCCTTGTTGATAAAGAGTTTGCCGGCACCGTCGATGCTCACCACCAGCGGGTCTTTCTGCTCCACCGGGGCCACGGCCTCGGTCTTGGGCAGGTTGATCGGAATGGCGTTGGTCAGCAGCGGCGCGGTGACGATGAACACCACCAGCAGCACCAGCATCACGTCCACCAGCGGCGTGACGTTGATCTCGCTCAGCACTTCATCGCTGTCTTGGGTGGAAAAGGCCATGTCAGGACGCCTCCTTCACTTTTTGCGGGCTGCCCTGGGCCGCGGCCTTGTGCACGCTCGGGTGGATCAGCACGCGGAAGGAGTTCTTCTGCGCCAGGCTGTAGAAGTCGTGGGCGAAGTCGTCCAGGTCCGCGGCCGTGAGCTTCAGGCGCCGCAGGAAGTAGTTGTAGACCAGCACCGCCGGCACTGCGACGGCGATCCCCACCCCCGTCGCCACCAGGGCTGCGCCAATGGGACCGGCCACGGTTTCCAGGCTCGCCGAACCAGCAGCGCTGATGCCTTTCAAGGCTTCCATGATCCCCCACACGGTGCCGAACAGGCCGATGAAGGGCGAGGTGCTGCCGATACTGGCAACCACCGCCAGGCCGGTTTCCAGGGAACGACGCTCACGCACGATCTGCTGGCGCAGGGCACGTTCGAGACGGTCCTGGTGGTTGATTGCCTGGCTCAGGTCCGCCGCGTGGGGCGCTTCGCCAACCTGGATCGCCGCATAGCCGGCCTGGGCCACCCGGGCCGCCGCGCCGGGCTGGGTTTCACTCAACGAGGCAGCGGAGTCGAGGCTGGACGCTGCCCAGAACTGATTGTGGAACTTGCGATCCTGGGACTTGAGGCGGGCGAACTGCACGCCCTTGACCAGGGCCAGGCCCCAAGTGGCGACGGAGAAGACCACCAACAGCCAGATCACCGCGCTTTCGATGGATTCCAGTGGAGATGCCAGTAACGTCATGATGTATTCCCTCTGTGTAAGCGTTTAGCGCGTGTTGGTTGATCGGCCTTGCGGCTCAATGAATCTTGAAATCTATGGGTACGCTGACCCAGCCGTCCTGGGCCACGTCGCCCTGCTTGGCAGGGACGAAACTCCAGCGCTTGACCGCGGCCAGGGCGGCGTCATCGAGTTGCTGGCGACCACTGCTCTTCTGGATCTGGATCTCGCCCGGCTTGCCGCTGGCCAGTACATGCACCCGCAGCAGCACCGTGCCTTCCCAACCGCGACGCTGGGCCAGCGACGGATATTCCGGCGCCGGGTTCTTCAAGTACGCGGCATTCGCCGAAGCCGGGGTCACGGGCGCCGGGACCGGTGGCGCGGGCGGAGCCGGAGCGGCTACCGGGGCCGCGGGCTGTGGCGGCGCCGGAGTCTGCTGCACCGGTTTGGGCGCAGGTTTCGGCTCGGGCTTGGGCACCGGCTTGGGTTTGGGTTTGGGCACCGGCTTGGGCGGTGGCGGCTTCACGGCCAGCTCGTCCTCCACTGGCGGTGGCGGCTCCACCACCGGCTGTACCGGCTGTGGCGGTGGGGGCTCGACCACCGGCGGCGCCGGGCGCGAGAACTCGATGGTCATGGGCGGGATTTCCGGCGGTACGATCGGCAGCACCGGGGTCGGCTTCTGGCTCAGCCAGTAGATCACTGCCGCGTGCAGTACCAGGGCCGCGGCGCCGAGGATGATGGCCTCACGGCGACGCAATATCCCCTTGGGCGTGCGTTGCAAACGCAATTGGCCCAGCGGCAAGCGGTGAGGCCGGCCGAGGTCGACCAACTCGCCGCTCGGTGCCTGGCGCCACAGCACCTCGTGTGCACTGGCGGCGGTCTGGACATTGCCCATGGATTCACTCCCTACGATCTTTTGAAAAACCCGGCACCGGCGTTTGAACTGCCCCCACGCAACGGTGCCGCGGGGTCAATGATCAGTGCCCCGTGCTTATCTCTTAAAGTAATCTTTCAAGTTATAGATAGATCGAAATCGAATACATGATTTCGCGAAAAAGCCCCAGGCCCCGTGGTTCAAGGGCTGCAGCCAAGAGGGAAAAACACCATGCCTTGCGGGCATCGAAAATATTCCTGCAAAGCATCGAAACAAGACGCTTGGCGGGGGATGGAACAGCTCTCCAAGCAGCAGCGCCCCCTCAAGATCAGCCCTTGCGCTGCTGAACAATCTTGTGAAGGGGCATTCCAGGGCCGCTGGGGCACTGTGCTACCGGCATGAGGCGACGAGATCCCGGCGGCCGCCTGTTATCGAACGCGCGACGGCTAGACGAAGCTGTTCCGCAACTCGCCCCCCGGATGATCGGCCTGTACAGCCCTGGTGCAGACGAACCTGGCCAACCAGCAGACAGTCATCGCCTGGCCACTTGCGGCTTGACGCTTGCCACTGCCCGCAACTGTTCCTGTAGCTCCTTGCCGGCCCGGCTCAAGCCACTGCCGGCGTACAACGCCAGGCGCACGCCCTGGATGTCCGGCAAACCGCTGTCGGCGTCGAGCACGCGATGCCCCTTGCCCAGCACCCGTACCGGCAACAGGCTGATGCCCAGGCCCGCCGCCACCGCCGAACAGACGCTGGCCAGGCTGGCGCTGGAATAGGCGATGCGCCACGGCCAGCCTCCGACCTCCAGGTGATGGAGCATTTCCTGGCGGTACAGGCCGCCCACCGGGAACGCCACCAAAGGCAACGGATCGCGGCCAAAGGCGGGCTGGCGAACGCTATCGACCCAGCACAGCGGCTCGGGCCAGGAGTCCACGCAGTCATCGCTGTGGCCCATCTGCTTGACCAGCAGCAGGTCGAACTCACCCCGCCGGTACTGGCGCAACAGCTCAGGGCCCAGGCCGCTGCTGACCTCCAGGCGCACCGCCGGGTAGTCCAGGCCAAAGCGCGAGAGCATGGGCATCAGGCGCTCGGCGGCGAAATCTTCCGGCACCCCGAGGCGCAGGACTTCTTCGCCGCGCTGGTTGACCAGCATATCGCTGGCCTCTTCATGCAGCGCCAGGATGCGCCGGGCGTAGGCCAGCAGCCGCTCGCCCTCCACCGTGGCCACCACCCGGCGCTGGTCACGGTCCAGCAACTGGCAGCCCAGGCTCTCTTCCAGGCGCCGCACCTGCTGGCTCACAGTGGACTGGGTGAGGTGCAGGCGCTCGGCGGCGCGGGTGAAGTTCTGGCTGTCGGCGACCGCGACAAAACTGCGTAACAACACCGGATCCAACATGTTGACCTACCATCCTGACTGCCACTGGTTGGCATGATTATATTTAATTTCAGAATACCCAGGGCCGTCACCATACTTCCCTTTCATCAGCCGGAACGGGAGGTTCTCATGCAACTCAAGCGTTTTCTCAAACGCGGCCTGATCGCCGCCGGCCTGTTCACTGCGGGGGTGGTCATGGCCAGCGATGGCGCGTTGCTGGAAGCGGTACGCAAGGGGCAACTGCAACAGGTGCAACAGTTGCTTGAGCAAGGCGCGGCGCTCGATGGCCGTGGCCTGGACGGCAGCAGCCCGCTACTGGTGGCCACCCGGGACAACCGCATCGACATCGCCCGGGCGCTGATCGAGGCCGGGGCCGACGTCAACCGCAAGAACCTGATCCAGGACAGCCCCTACCTGCTGGCCGGCGCCAGCGGTCACAACGAAATCCTCACGCTGACCCTGGCCCACGGCGCCGACCTCAAGAGCACCAACCGCTACGGCGGCACCGCGCTGATCCCGGCCTGCGAACGCGGCCACGTGGAAACCGTGCGCCTGCTGATCGAGGCTGGCGTCGAGCTGGACCACGTCAACCACCTGGGCTGGACCTGCCTGATGGAAGCCATAGTGCTGTCCGACGGCGGCCCGGCGCACCAACAGATCGTCGCCCAACTGATTGCCGCCGGCGCCAACCTGAACCTGCCGGACCGTGCCGGCCTCAGCCCGTTGCAACAGGCCGAGCGCCGTGGCCAGGGCGCCATCGCCAAGCTGCTGCGCGATGCCGGCGCTGCCTGAGCCCGCCCCTCTTTTGAAGGAACCTTGCATGCACGACGATCAACACTACCTGCAACAGGCCGTGGCACTGGCCCGGCGCAATGTCGAACAGGGCGGCCGCCCGTTCGGCGCATTGCTGGTGCGCAACGGCCGGGTACTGGCCGAGGCGGTGAATGAAATCCACCTCAGCCAGGACCCCACCGCCCACGCCGAGATGCTGGCCATCCGCGCCGCCAGCAGGCAATTGGGCCCGCGCCTGGATGGTTGCGTGATCTACGCCAGCGGCCAGCCCTGCCCCATGTGCCTGGCCGCCATGTACCTGTGCGGCGTGTCCCGCGCGGTATTCGCTGCCAGCAATGAGCAAGCTGAGCCGTTCGGCCTGTCCACCGCGGCCATCTACCAGCAACTGAGCAAGCCCCTGGAAGCCCAGCGCCTGCCGGTGCTGCACCTGCCCCAGGCAGCGATGAGCGCCCTCTACCAGGATTGGCAGGAGCGTCATGCAGCGAACTGAATCCACCTTCCAGCGCTGGGCCGGCTGGGCCCTGCTGGTGTGCCTGGGGCTGAACCTGCGGCCCATCCTCAGCTCGGTCAGCCCGCTGCTCAACGAGATCCGCGGCGCCACCGGCATGAGCTTCCAGAGCAGCGCCTGGCTCACCAGCCTGCCGGTGATCTGCATGGGCCTGGTGGCCTTGCTCGGTGTACGCATCGAAGCCCGCCTGGGCGAGCGTCGGGGCGTTTCCCTGGGCTTGCTGCTGGTGCTGCTGGCCTGCCTGGTGCGGCTGTTCTTCGGCCAGGCCGCGGCCTTGCTCGCCACCGCCCTGCTCGGCGGCGCCGGGGTGGCCTTGATCCAGGCCCTGGTGCCGGCGTTGATCAAGCGCCAGTTCCAGCACCGGGTGGCCCTGGCCATGGGCGTCTACTCGGCCTCGCTGATGGGCGGTGGCGGCATTGCCGCCCTGCTCAGCCCGCAGGTGGCCAGCCACTTCGCCAACTGGCAGGCGGGGCTTGGCGTCTGGCTGCTACCGGCCATGGCGGCGCTGCTGCTCTGGGCCTGCCTGCCCCTGGGCGCCGGCCGCCGCAACGGTAGCCCGGCTCCCCTGGCCGGGCTCTGGAACAACCGCCGCGCCTGGCTGCTGGCGTTGTATTTCGGCCTGGTGAACTGCGGCTACATGAGCATGGTCGCCTGGCTGCCGGCCTACTACCTGCAAATGGGCTGGAGCGCCAGCCAGAGCGGTTCGCTGCTGGCCTTCATGACCCTGTTCCAAGTCAGCGCCTCCCTGCTGATGCCGGCCCTGGCCCAGCGCAGCAGCGACCGCCGCCCGCTGCTGGGCATCAGCCTCGCGGCCCAGGCCGCGGGTTTTCTCGGGCTGGTGCTGTGGCCCTTGCAGAGCCCGCACCTGTGGGTGGCGCTGATCGGCTTCGGCCTCGGAGCGTGCTTTGCCCTGAGCCTGATCCTCACCCTGGATCACCGGCGCGACCCTCGGGAAGCCGGGCAACTGGCGGCTTTTGTCCAGGGCGTGGGCTTTCTGATCAACGCCGTCTCGCCATGGCTCAGCGGCTGGCTGCGGCAAGTCACCGGCAGCTTTGTCAGCGCCTGGTGGGTGCTGATCGTGGGTGTCCTGGCGATGCTGTTCCTGACCCGGATCTTCAGCCCCGCCAGCTATCAGGCCCGGGCCCAGCTCGATACCGCGCCCCAACCGGCCTGACACCGGCCCTCCAACCCACCGCCTGCCAGCACGGCAGGCGGCGTTCTTCATGTCGCCACAGCACCACTATCCTTCTCGACCGGCTAAGATCGGCCGCCAACGCCACTCGCGACAACGGGCACACACTCAACTCAGGACACAGGAATAGCGATGGACGCTGCAACGATCGGCCGCTGGGTAAGCAGCCTGGGGCTCAGCCATGAAGAACTGATCGCCCGGGGAGAACGCATCGAGACCCCGACGGACAAGATCTACGACGAATTCGATTGGCTGACCGTGATCGTCGAGCCCGGCCTGATGCTGGACTTCTGGGAAGACAGCCTGGCCCTGGAAAAGGTGCTGATCGAGCTCATGCCCCTTGAACAGGGGCGCTCCTTCTACAGGGGCGAGCTGCCCGCCCCGTTCTCGCGCAGCATGACCCACGCCGACATCCGCAACCTGCTGGGTACGCCCCTGCGATCGGGGGAGCGCAGGCCATCAGCAGATGGGCAATACACGCTCAACGCCTGGGAGAGCTACCGCCTGCCGGAGCACCTGCATCCCGGTGCGCGGGTTGGGTTCGTCTATAGCGCCGACCGGCAGATCAAGGTCCTGTCGTTCGACTTGCTGGAGCCGCAGCGCGACTGATTCGACCACACAGAGTGGCTCGTGGAAACTCGCGGCGATCCGCCAGGCATCAGAGGACCGGCGCGAGATCGCCAAGCAAGGCCCTGCAGTCCCTTTCGCAGCCTCGCAGGCTCGGCAGCGGCTACAGGAAACGTGGAGGACGACAGAGATAGGCCGGCAGGCAGGCCGCCGGCAGATTTTGATCTTGCTCTGGCTTTTGATCTTCCTGCCCCCTTAGACACGATGGCCGAGCCTAGGCGAGGCACCGAGTGGAGGGGCAGGTGCCTTTGGTTACTTTGGGCTGGCCGGCATTCCGGGCTTCAAAGTGACTCGCTGCAAGAGCGAAACCATAAGTGGCCGTGACCGCAGCAATGGATAGGTACACCAATAAGACCCCAACCTCAGGTTTTACGGCCACTACGCGCCCGAGCGGGAACAAGCTCCCTCGCCACAGCATGATTCCTGGCCTGGAGTCGTGACGATTATTGAAAATAAATTATTGTAATTCGATAATTTTTTATCAATAATTTGCCACCCCCAAAGTTTTGCAAGGAATAACGCATGAACTCCCAAATCAACGGCTCGGCCCAGTACCGCTTACGACGGGTCGGCCTGCTGGCCGCGATCCTGGCCTGGGTCATGGGCGTGGTGGAGCTGGGCGGCAATGCCGGGCTCTGGATCTACAGCAAGGACCAGGTCCTGGGCGCCCTGCTCGGCGTATTCGCCGAACACTCGCCGCGCCTGCTGGAAGCGGACTTCAAGCTCTCGTCGCTGAGCTTCGCCCTGCTGGTGATCCTCGACTTCCTGCCACTGCTGCTGTCGAGCTTCGCCCTGTACCTGACCGGCGTGTTCTTCCTGCGCCTGTCCCGTGGCGAAACCTGGAGCGATCGCAACATCCGCATCCTCTGGCGCGTGGGCATGCTGTGGATAGTCGCCCCGGCCACGTTCCCGATGATGGAAACCCTGCAAGGCCTGGCCCTGTCCATCGACCTGCCGCCCGGCCAGCGCATCCTGCAGATTTCCGCGGGCTTCTCGTCCTACGCGGCCTACGAGGTGGTCAAAGGAATCTTGCTCTGCTCGTTTTCCATTATCATGCGCGACGCCAAAGTCCTCAGTGATGAGCACAGTCACTACATATAGAACAATGAGATGACCATTATCGTTCGGCTTGACGTTGTCATGGCTAAAAACAAGATTCGCTCGAAAGAGTTGGCCGCCATCCTGGGCATTACCGAGGCCAATCTGTCGTTGCTGAAAAATGGCAAGGTCAAGGGGATGAAAATCGAGACCCTGGACAAACTCTGCGCCGCACTCGACTGCCAGCCCGGCGACCTGCTGGAATATCAGGCCACCGAGCCCGCGTGACACCCCCGCGTTTGTTTGATCCGAGTCCCGATCGTTAAAGCCTTACCACTCCTCACGTTGCACATTGGCTTATTCATGACTCGCTACCTGCTCTGCCCGCTGCTTTTGCTCGCCTGTCTTTTGACCGGCTGCGCCAACAAACTCGAAGTGGCGATTGCCGCCACTCCGGCCCCGGACTACTACTTCGACCCTCAGGCCCCGGTGCTGGTAAGCATCAACGGAGCCAACGATGCCCACGGCCTCAACGCCAGCTACTACCTGCGCGACATGGTCGCCGCCCTGCATGGCATGGGTTTCAAGCAGGTCTACACCGATACGTCGCTGCCCAAGAACCATCCGCCGTTCCGAATGAACTTCACCCTCGACGTGGGCAGCGAAAAGGTCAGCTACCGCTACACCGCCACCGACTACGGCCAGGTGCCCAGCAGCACCAAGACGGTGTGCAAGCAGAGCACCCATAAAGACAAGAACCTGGTGTGCAACAGCACCCCGACCACCACCTGGGGCCCGGTGGGTTCCTCGGAGCGCACCGGCTACACCACCCTCAGTACCTTCAACATCAAGGCCAAGGACGAGCAGAGCAGGCGCACGGTATTCCTGCTGCGGGCCTCGTCCTATAACGAGGACTGCCAGGACGCCAAGGTCGAGGATTTCCTGGTGCAGGAAAGCCTGGACAACCTGGACTTCCGCAACCGGGTGCAGCGCAAATACACCGTCACCCTGCCCGAAGGCCATAGCTGCAAATAAGCGCCTACCCCGCACCGGGCGACACGCCTACAATCGCCCCTCGACGCCCGCCCGATCCTCCATCGGGCGGGCGCGGTCCCTCAACGACAAGGCGCATGTCGAGCATGACCCTGGATTGGAATGCCTGGGAAATAGAACCCGGATCTATCGTGGACGAACAGCTGATCGCCCAGGTGCAGCATCGCCTCGGCGTCGAGTTTCCGTCGCTGTACCTGGAGCTGGTGCAGTACGCCGAGGCCGCCACGCCGGGGATCGGCGGCTTCGCCTATGACGGCGGCTACACCTGCATCAGCGAGTTCTTCGAATTCGGCCTGAGCAGCCAGCCCTGGACCCTGCTCTGGTACGCCAGCCCTGGCCGTGTGCCGGGGCTCGCCGCAGGCTGCCTGCCGATTGCCCGGGATGCCGGCGGCCTGCTGATCTGCCTGGACTTCAACAGCTCGGCCGTGGCGGTGGAAATCTTCGATCCCGAGAGCGCCAGCCGTTACCCGGTGGCCGCCGATTTCAAGGCCTTTGTCGAGCTGTGGCAGCCATGAAGTGGATAGTCGTGCCCACCAGCAAAGACGCCCAGCAACGCCTGGACCTGGACCAGTGCCTGCCGGGCGACCTGGAAGAACTGGCCCTGTCCCCGGAGCAGTGGGCAACCCTGTCCCGCAGCGACCTGCTGCCCAGCTTGAACCGTGCCCTGGGCACCCTGATCGATGACTACGAGGACGCCTCGATCCAGGGCCAGGCCGCCCTGGCCACGGCCCTGTCGATCCTGACCCGGGCCGCTACGGCGCAAGACAAACTGCTCCCCAAGCTGATCGCCTTGAATCGACTGGCCCTGGAACGCGACACCGGCCTGTTTTTCTACTTCTGAAGCCATCCCCAGGGCTGCTCCCGCACCTGATTTGTGGCGAGGCCGCCCGCCCCCGGGAACCTGCTCAAATCCCCGCCTGTTTGAGCCCCGAGCCCGGCACGCTCACTGCCGTTTCCGAACGTGGCGTGCCCTGGGGCACCCAGTCGTAACTCACCGGCAGAGCCCGGTACACCCAGTTGCTGATGGCCTCGCTGCCCGGTGCCTTGCCCAGATAGGGGCTGACGTATTCCCAGACGATTTCACCGCCGGCCGTCACCTGGAAGAAGCGCCCGTTCATGCCTTCATCGATCAGGGTATTGCCGTTGGGCAGGCGCCGCGCACTGCTGATGAACGAGCTGTAGAAAGCCCAGCCCGGCTGCCGGGAACTGGCGGCGCTGTACTGCCAGACGATCTGGTTCTTGATCGGGTCGATCTCCAGCACCCGGGAGCCGGCGATCAGCCCCAGGGGCACCGAGGGGTAACCGGCGGTGCCCTGGTTGTCGAACACCAGCAGATGCCCGGCCCCTGGCAAGCCGGCGGGAATGATGTGGGCGTCATGCTGGCCGACGAACTGGTCCACCGGGCGCGGCACCTTGGCGGCGGTCTTCGGGTTGATCGGCGACAGGTTCGGCCCCAGGTGCCAGACCACCTTGCCGCTGTGCTTGTCGAGGATGGCGATGAAGTTGGCGTTGCGCGAGTCGATCAGCAGGTTGTCCGGGGCGAAGCGTTTATCACCAGCGTCGAACCACTGGTTGGGGCCCACCACGCTGAGGTTGTTGATGTGCAGGTAGTCCGGGTTGTCGGTGCCGTACACCAGCTTCAGTTGCGCCGGGGTAAAGCCGAATTCCTTGAGGTGTTCGGAGGCCAGCCACTGCCATTTGACCTGGCCCTCGGGGCTGACTTCATAGATCGCGTCGTCGATCACCTGGGGCACCTTGAACCCCGCCACCTTGTGCACCTTGTTGGCCAGCACCAGGGTGTTGCCGTTGCTCAGCCGGCGCTGGTCATGATGCTGCTGGGCCGCACCGCCCGGGGCCTGGTCGCCCCACTGCCAGACCAGCTTGCCGTTCCAGTCCAGCTCGCCGACGCTCTGGTTGCCCAGGCCGTTGCCCGCCGAACCCAGGGGCCCGGGCTCCTTGTCCTTGAGCTGCAACAGCACCCGGCCACGCTCGCCGCCCACCAGTTGCGGGTCGATGATGGCCGAGGGGAAACCGGCCTGGGGCCAGTTCTTCACTTCGTTGCCGTTCATGTCGATCAGGTGGGTCTGCTTATCGGCACCACTGAAGATCACGTACTGGTTATAGGCCCTGGCCGGGTCGTAGCGAGTGACGCCGGTGGGGTAGACGCTGGGCGCGGCCTGCACCGCCGAGGCCAGCAGGGCGATGGACAGCAGCAGGGGCAAAGCGGTGGTGAGGCGCAACATGACAAGCACTCCTGTTCAAGTCGAAAGGCGCCGGAGAACCCGGCGCAAGGTGCGAAAAGCCGGGTATCAGAAATCGTAGCGACCGGTCACGCCCAAGGTCCGCGGGGTGCCCAGCAGGCCTTCGTAACCGCCGTTGCCGCCGGTCCAGAGGGTGGTGTAGTAGGTCTTGTCGAAGGCGTTCTTCAGCCACAGCGAAACGTCCCACTGGCCCTGCTCGTAGTTGCCGCGCAAGCCGGTGGAAAGGTTGACCACGGCGTAGCTGGGGATCTGCCCGTACTCGGAATCCTCCACGGTGCCCACCGCCTTGGAACGGAACGCATAGCTGGCGGTGACGTACTCTTCCAGGCCGTTGTCCAGGTTCCACTTGTATTCGCCGTTGGCGTTGCCGATCCATTTCGAGGCGCCCACTACCTGGTGGCCGCTGAGATCGCACGAGGCCGGGGCACCGGGGCGCAGGCTGACTTCCGGCGGGCACGGCGCATCCTTGTAGGAGAGGTAGCGCACGTCGTTGTAGGAACCGTTGAGGTTCAGGGTCAGGCCACGGATCGGCACCAGGGTGCTTTCCACTTCCACCCCGCGCGAGCGCACCGAACCGGCGTTGGTCAGGTACTGCACGCGGTTGGCGTCGTCGTAGGCGTTGGTCTGGTAGCCGTTGACCTGGGTCCAGAACAGGTTGGCGTTGAGTTGCAGGCGGCGGTCCCACAGGGTGCTCTTGAAACCCAGCTCGGCGTTGTTGGCGCGCTCGGTGCCGATCAGCAGCGAATCGGCCCCGGCGGTAGGCGCCGACCCCACCGTCAGGTTGACCCCACCGGACTTCTCGCCGTGGGACAGGGTGGCGTAGCCCAGCAGGTCGTCGGTGATGCGGTAGCTGAGGTTGAGCAGGCCCGAGGGGCTGGTGCTGTACTGATTGAGGTCGCCGGAGTCATAGGCTCCGGTGCGCCCGCGCCGCGCGTTGGCGGCGGCGCCGGCCACCGCCACGCCGCCCACCGGGGCGTTGCGGGTCACCCAGGCGCTTTTCTCCTCGTAGGTGCCGCGCAGGCCGGCGGTGAAATCCAGGCGCTCGGTGAGGTGCCAGGTGCCCTGGGCAAACAGGGCGAAACTGTTGGTCTGGATATGCCCGTTGCCGATGCTGGTGACGTTGCTCAGGGCGCCGGCCGGGGTGCCATTCCAGATGTCCGCCTTGGGCCCGTAATAGGCGAAGGATTTGTTGTCCAGGTCGGAGCCGAAGTAGTAGGCGCCCAGCACGTAGTCGAAGAAGCCGCCGGTGGGCGAGGCCAGGCGAAATTCCTGGGACCACTGCTTGTCTTGCACCGAAACCCCGGCGTTGTAGCTGGCCGGAACGTTGAGGCCATCGTCGTTGCGCGGGGTGAAATTCCACCAGCGGTAGGAGCTGACCGAGGTCAGGGTGAAGTCGCTGGGCAGGGTCCAGTTGGCCTCAAGCGAAGTGCCGCCCTGGAACACCGTCACGTGCTGGTCGTTGTCCAGGTTGACCTTGCGGTGCGAACCATTGACCAGGGTCGCGCCGGCCGCCGCCGCGCGCGACTCGTAGACATTGGTGCCGTTGATGGTCGGCCCGGTGCTGTACAGCACTCGGGTGCCGGCGCTGGAATCCTCTTCGTTGTAGTCGCCGATCCAGCGCAGGTTGAAGCTCTCATTGGGCTTGTACAGCAACTGCCCGCGAAAGCCCTGGCGTGATCCGCCGTTGAGGTCATGGCCGTCGAATTCGTTCTTGATGTCGCCGTCGCTGCGGGTGCGATAGGCGGAAAAACGCCCCGCCAGCTCATCGGTCAGCGGCCCGGAAATCGTGCCCTTGGTCTGGAAGTATCCATCCTCGCCGAGGGAGGTTTCGATGCTGCGCTCCGGGGTGAAGCTCGGCGCCCGGGTGCTGATGTTGATCACCCCGGCGGTGGTGTTCTTGCCGAACAGGGTGCCCTGGGGGCCGCGCAGCACTTCCAGCTGCTCGATGTCCATCAGGTCGAACACCGCCATCCCCGGCCTTCCGAGGTAGACGTTGTCGATGTACAGCCCGACGCTGCCTTCCAGGCCGTCGCTGGCCGGGTTGTTGCCCAGGCCACGGATCGACACGCTGGACTGGCGCGCATGCATGTAGGCGACGTTGACGCTGGGCACCAGTTGCTGCAGATCCTGGATGCGGTACACCCGCTGGCTCTCCAGGGCCTGGCCGCTGACCACGCTCATGGGGGTGGGCACGCTCTGGGAGCTTTCCTCGCGTCGACGGGCAGTGACGGTCACCGTCTGCAACTGGCCATCATCGGCCTTGGCCTTGCTGGCACTGCTCTTGGCCGGGGTGGCTTGCGGCGCCGGGGCCTCTTCGGCCCAGGTCGGTGTCCAACTGGCACTGCCGGCCAGCAACAGCGCCAGGGGCAGGCGCTTGAGCCGCCGGGGCGAGAGGGGTGAAGCGAGGGACAACGGGCTCATGGGCGGCTCCTGGTCAGAAAATATACAGCCTTGTATATTCCTTAAAGTTATTTATTTATGTTTTTACAAAGATTTACTGCATAAGAGATTGCCTTTATAAGGAGTCGACCTAATGCATAGCCAATGCATTTCCCCGATATTTTTTATGTGAAAAATGCATATCGACCTGCGCCAGCTCCGCCACTTCATCGCCCTCGCCGAACAGCGCAGCTTTGTCGCGGCCGCAGCGGCGGTGAACCTCTCGCAATCGGCCTTCAGCCGCAGCATCCAGGCCCTGGAACACAGCGTCGGCTGCCAGCTGGTGGATCGCGGGCGCAAGGACCTGGCGCCGACCAAGCAGGGCCAGTTGCTGCTGGAGCACGCGCGCCGGCTGGTCAGCGGCGCCCAGCAGATGGCCAACGAGATCAGCCAGTTCAATGGGCTGGAAGCGGGAGAGTTGCGCTTCGGCTGTGGCCCGGCGCCAGCCGCCGGGCTGATCCCCCGGGCCATCGGCAGCTTTATCGGGCGTTACCCCAAGGCCCGGGTGCAGTTCCAGGTGGATGACTGGCAAAGCCTGAGCAAGCGCCTGCTCAGCGAAGAGTTCGAATTCTTCGTTGCCGACACCCGGCACTTCGAGGCCGATCCGGACTACCTGACCCAGCGCCTGCGCCCGCGCAAATGGCATTTCTGCTGCCGCGCCGGGCACCCCCTGGCCCAGCGCGAAAGTGTCAGCGCCAGCGAACTGATGAGCTACCCACTGGCGGTGACCATCCGCCCGCCCAACCTGCGCAAGGTCATTGTCGATCTGAGCGGCAAGCCGGACTTCACGCCCAATGTGGAATGCGAAAACAGCTACAGCCTGCTGGGGGTGGTCATGCGCTCGGACGCCATCGGCATCGTCGGTTCCTACAGCGACGCGTTGCACAACGCCAAGGGCGAGCTGGTGTGCCTGAAGATCGACGGCCTGGCCGACGACCTGGAAGAGCTCTACACCCGCTACGGCATCGTCAGCCGCGCCGGCTATCGCCTGTCGCCTTTGGCCGCGGCGATGATCGACGAGATCAAGCGCATCGACGAACAGGACGAAGAGGTATGCAACCTGGACAACCTCGCCGTGTGAACTGCCCCCACCCGTAGGAGCCGGCTTGCCGGCGAAGAGGCCCTTGAACCTTGCAGCGCGCTCGAGGGCGCCTTCGCTGGCAAGCCAGCTCCTACAAGACCCTGCCGTCCGCACACGACGTGGGGGGCCGGTCGGCATTGCATGAAACGCATCGAAACTATTCGGCAAATGCGCTTGCCGGAAGCCCCCGCCGGAGGCGAAAAACCTCGCCTGTCTTCCCCTCGGTGAACCCCATGTCCAATACCCATCCGCCCGTGCGCAACGTGCTCTACATCATGTGCGACCAGCTGCGCCGGGATTACCTCTCGTGCTACGGCCACCCGCACCTGCATACCCCGAACATCGACCGCCTGGCCGCCGCCGGGGTGCGCTTCAGCCGCGCCTACACCCAGGGCACCATCTGCGGCCCGTCGCGCATGTCGGCCTACACCGGGCGCTACGTCAGCAGCCACCAGGTGGCCTGGAACGCCGTGCCCCTGCCCCTTGAAGAACTGACCCTGGGGGACTACCTGCGACCCCACGGCATCCGCACCGCGCTGGTGGGCAAGACCCACGCCACGCCCAACCTCGACGCCCTGCAACGCCTGGCCATCGACCCCGGGAGTGCCCAGGCCGAGGTGCTCAACGAAGTCGGCTTCGAGCCCTATTTCCGCCATGACGGCATCTACCCCGACGACCCGGTATTCGACGACAAGCGCGAGTCGGCGCCCTACACACACTACCTGCGCGACCTCGGCTACCAAGGGCGCAACCCCTGGCACGACTGGGCCAACGCCGGGGCCGGCGAGCAGGGAGAAATCCGCAGCGGCTGGAAAATGCGCAACGCCCACCTGCCGGCCCGGGTCGCGCAAGAGCATTCGGAAACCGTCTACACCACCGACCGCGCCATCGACTTCATCAGCGAACAAGGCGAGCAGCCCTGGTGCCTGCACCTGTCCTACATCAAACCGCACTGGCCCTATATCGCGCCTGCCCCGTACCACGCCCTGTATGGCCCGGAGCAGGTGATCCCGGCGGTGCGCGCCGCGCCAGGGCAGCTCAGCGATCACCCGGTCTACGCCGCCTTCCGCCAGCATGAAGAAAGCCTGAATTTTTCCCGGGATGAGGTGCGCCTGAACGTGGTGCCCACCTACATGGGCCTGATCAAGCAGGTGGATGACCAGCTCGGCCGGCTGTTTGACTTCCTGCAGAGCAACGGCCGCTGGGACGACACCCTGATCGTCTTCACCAGCGACCACGGCGACTTCCTTGGCGACCACTACCTGGGGGAAAAGGAATTTCTGCTGGAACCGGCGGTGGGCGTGCCGTTGATCGTCCGCGACCCGCGCACGGCGGCAGACAGCAGCCGCGGCACCGTGGACGAACGCCTGGTGGAAACCATCGACGCCCTGCCGACCTTTCTCGAGGCCCTGGGCCTGCCGGGGGCCGAGCATCGCCTGGAAGGCCGCTCGCTGATCCCCCTGCTGCACGGCGCCGAACCGGCCTGGCGCCGCTACGCCATCAGCGAATACGACTACGCCTTCCAGGCCCCGGCGCGAGAGCGCCTGGGCCAGCCCATCGACCGCTGCCGCATGACCATGGTGCGCAGCGAGCGCTGGAAGTACCTGGCCTACGATGGCTTGCGCCCGCAGTTGTTCGACCTGCACAACGACCCCCAGGAGTTGCACGACCTGGGGACCGATCCGGCCTATGCCGCGGTGCGCGAAGAACACCTGGGATATGTGCTGGAATGGCTGCGCGGCCTGAAACGCCGTACCACCATCAGCCATCAAGAAATCGACCTGCGCGGCCAGCGTTTTCGCTACGGCGAGCCGGAAAGCGAAAAGCTGGTACAGATCGGCGTGTGGTAACCCCCACCCGTACCTGCACCTTCCCCCGTAGGAGCCGGCTTGCCGGCGAAGAGGCCCTTGGACCTTGCAGCGCTCTCGAGGGCGCCTTCGCTGGCAAGCCAGCTCCTACAGTGGGCAGGTTCATCGGGTAAATGCCCGTAGGGGCTTGAGGGGGCGGGTCAGAGGCCTTTGGTGGTCTGGCTGCGCTGGCCGTGGACGCCCACCGGGACGTCGCCCTTGAGGGTCACGCGGCGCACGATGCGGTCCTGGGTGCCGTAGTCGTCCACGGCATAGTGCTGGGTCGAGCGGTTGTCCCAGATCGCCACGTCCCCTGCGCTCCAGCGCCAGCGCACGGTGTTTTCCAGACGGGTGACGTGGCTTTGCAGCAAGCCGAACAGATGCGCCGAGTCCGCCTGGGAATAGCCCTTGATGCGCTTCACGAAGTGCCCCAGTACCAGGCTCTTTTCACCGCTCTCGGGGTGCACGCGAACGATCGGGTGCTCGGTCTCGAACACCGTGGAGGTGAACACCTTGCGGTAACGCTCCAGCTTCTCCGCCGAAACGTCCGGCTTGGCCCCGGCGTAGTCGTATTCATTGCTGTGCACCGCCCAGAGCTTGTCCGCCAGCTCCCGCAGTTCCGCCGACAGTTCGTTGTAGGCCGTGGCGGTGTTGGCCCAGACGGTGTCGCCACCGGAGGCCGGGGCCACCACCGAGCGCAGGATCGAGGCCTTGGGGTAGGCGTCGACGAAGGTCACGTCGGTGTGCCAGGAGTTGGCCCGCTGGCCCTCGGCACCGTCCAGTTCCAGCAGGTAGCGGGTGCCGTCGCGTACCGGCACGGTGGGGTGGGCCACCGGTTCGCCCAGCAGGTGCGAGAAGGCTTCCTGGCTCTGGTCGTCGAGGTGGGTCTGGCCACGGAAGAAAATCACCTTGTACTGCACCAGCGCTTGTTGGATCGCTTCCACGGTGGCGGCGTCGAGATCGCCGGACAGTTGCACGCCACGGATCTCGGCGCCGATACGGCCGGCCACCGGGTGAATATCAAGGGCATGAACAGCAGGTTGAACGGCTAAGGCGGCATTGCTCATCAGGTACACCCTCATCGGACTGCTTACAGTGGAACCGCCGCGAAACAACGCTCTATCTATATTCAATTTAGATCTAATAGATAACTACATGCTTCGTTGACGGAATAAGAGCTTGCATTTAAAACCTCATTCCTCACTCGTCGCAAATGCCTTCGAGCTATTTTTCGGATGCCGGGAAAGCATATGGATCTTCGCCAATTGCGTTACTTCATCGCCCTCAATGAACACCGCAGTTTTGTCCGCGCCGCCGACGCCATGGGTATCACGCAGCCGGCCTTCAGCCGCAGTATCCAGGGCCTGGAACAGGAGTTCGGCTGCGTGCTGGTGGACCGCGGCAACAAGGATCTGCGCCCCACCCCGGAAGGCCAGGTGGTGCTGCAGCACGCCTTGAGCCTGGTGCAGGGGGCGGCCTTGCTCAGCAGCGAAGTGACCCAGATGACCAAGCTCGACGCCGGCGAAGTGCGCTTCGGCTGCGGCCCGGCCCCGGCGGTGAAGTTGGTGCCCGATGCGGTGGCGCAATTCACCAGTGCCCACCCGAAGGTGCGCACCTGCTTTGCCGTGGATAACTGGGAAAAACTCAGCCGCAGCCTGAACCGCGAAGAGATCGAATTCTTTATTGCCGATATCCGCCATTTCGAAGCCGACCCGAACTACCAGACCCAGCCCCTGACGCCCAAGCGCGGGGTGTTCTTCTGCCGCCCCGGGCACCCGCTGCTGGCCAAGGAGAGCCTGTCCACCAACGACATGTTCGATTACCCCCTGGCCACCACCCTGATCCCCCGGGGATTCGCAAGCTGCTGGCCAACCTCAGCGGACGCATCGATTTTTCCCCGACCATCGAGACCGAGCACTTTCCGGCGCTGGTGAAGATCGTCCGCCAGTCCAATGCCATCGGCGTGGGCACCGCCGAGGCCTTTGCCGAAGACATCGCCCAGGGTTCGCTGGCGCTGCTGCACTGGCGCAACCTGCCGCAGAACATCGACAGCCTGAATGCCCGTTGCGGCATCGTCAGCCGCAGCGGTTTTCGCCTGTCGCCGGCGGCGCGCAAGATGATCGAAGTGCTGGTGGCGGTGGATCGGCAGGGGCACGCCATCGCCGTGTAGAACAGCTTCGCCGGCAAGCCGGCTCCTACAAGATCCCGCACGATATCCCCGTCGACCGTAGGAGCTGGCTTGCCAGCGAAGAGGCCCTCAAGACCGCCCTCGCCGACAAGCCGGCTCCAGGGTTACGCAAGAGCCGGCTTGCCGGCGAATGGTGCCGACCTCAAAGACCGGCAGCGGCCAACTGCGGGGCGACCCAGGCATCCACCTTGAACGGCTTGCGAATCAAGCGTTCCTTGGCCGCCAGGTCTACCGAATCCTGCAGTTTGCCGAGGAACACCGGGTCCAGGGTCGAGGGGAAGATCTCGCTCAGGCGCTGGTCCTTGAGGTCATCCTGCAAGATCACCGGCGGGTAGCTGGCCAGCCCCGAAACCAGCTGGATGTAGGCTTCCTTGTTGCTGTCCTGGGTCAGCCACTCTACGGCCTGCTGCTGGGCCTTGAGCAGTTTTGCCACGGCCTCGGGATGTTCGTCGACAAACTTGCCGGCGCCCACCAGCACGCTCTGCACGCTGCCGGCGCCGCCCAGGTCCTTGGTGCTCAGGGGCAGTTCGGCCAGGCCTTTGCTGCGCAGGGCCGAGAGCCCGGTGCTGCCCCAGGAGGCGTCGATCTGCTTGGCCGCCAATGCAGCCACCGCCGCGTTGAAGTCAAGGTTGACCACCTTCAGGTCCTTCTCGCTCAGGCCCCGGCTGGCCAGGGCCGCGTCGAACGACAGCTGGGTGGCGGTGCCACGGAACACCGCTACGCGCTTGCCCTTGAGGTCTTCCAGGGTCTTGATCCCCGAACCCGGCACCACCCCCAGATAGTGCTTGACCCCACGGGCCGAGGCGCTGAGCAGGCGGGTATCCAGGCCGTTGGACTTGCCGATGATGGCGGCCAGGTCCCCCAGGTACGCCAGGTCCACCTGGCCGTTGGCGAAGGCCTCGTTGATCACCGGGCCTGCGCCCTTGAAGAAATTCCACTGGATCTTGATGCCCTGGTCGGCGAAGGCCTTTTCGAAGATCTGTTGCTGGCGCAGCACATCCACCACCCCACCGCCGCTGTGCTGGGTGCCGGCACTGAGGTCGGGCACGGCAATGCGGATTTCCTTGAGTTCGTCGGCCTGGGCCAGCAGCGGCAGGCAGCCCAGGAGCCCCGCCAGGGCCGGGGCGGCGAACAGGCTGATGACGCGTTTGAAGGGAAGGTTCATGGGTGCGGCTCCTGGTGGCAAAGGCTGAGAGGAGCAAAAGGTAGGCACGGAATCGTTCAACATTTAAATACTATAAATTCACATTTTAATAACCATATCGAATAAATCAGCTGCCACGGGCGTCCCCGGGGATATGCATGAAATGCATGAAAAATATTCTTCAAATGCATTGGATGCGTGTCGGCGAGAAGCCTTAAATGGCCTTTCTTATCTCTTAATAGAATCGATAAGAATTTTAATAGATCACAAATGCATAAAACGTAGAAACCGCCTTGCCAGCGAAGAGGCCCTCAAACGCTGATTCGCCGACAAGCCAGCCCCTACGGCATCGACCCACGCCATGCAGTACCCGACGACGGAGGTCATCCATGGCCCGTGTTTCCCTGCTCAGCCTGCCCCTGGCGGCGCCGTCCGACGGACGCCCGGGCTGGCCCCTGATCAACCAGCGGCTGCTGCCCTGGCTGTTGCCCATCAGCCTGTTCGCCCTGTGGTGGCTGGCCAGCCGCAATCAATGGATGAGCGAACAGATCCTGCCGGCCCCGGCCCTGGTCTGGAGCAGTGCCCTGGAGCTGGCCCATGGCGAGCTGTGGAGCCATCTGGCGATCAGCCTGCAACGGCTGTTCTGGGGCCTGCTGGCGGGTATCGCCGCCGGCGCCCTGCTGGGGGGTGCCCTGGGCTTCAGCCGACGCCTGGAGCGCCTGGTGTTTCCCACCTTCGGCGCCCTGTCGCAGATCCCCACCCTGGCCTGGATCCCGTTGTTCATGGTGTTTTTCGGCATCGGCGAAGTGCTCAAGCTGGTGGTGCTGATCAAGGCGGTGGTGGTGCCCGTGACCCTGCACACCCTGGTGGGCGTGCGCGATGCCCAGCCCCGGCTGCGGGAAGCCGCCGCGGTGCTGCGCCTGCCGCCGGCGCTGCTGGTGCGCCGCCTGGTGCTGCCCGCTGCGCTGCCGGCCTTCATGGCCGGGGTGCGCCTGGCGCTGGCCACCGGCTGGACCTCGCTGCTGGCAGTGGAACTGCTGGCCTCCAGCGAAGGCATCGGCTACCTGATGGTCTGGGCACGCCAGCTGTTCATGCTGGACATCGTCTTCGTGTGCATCCTGGTGATCGGCCTGCTGGGGGTGTGCATGGACCGCGGCATCGGCTGGCTCGACCGCCGGCTGGTGCACTGGCCGCACCCGGCCACCGCCGAATTCCGTCGCGGCCCGCGCTACCAGGGCTGGCAGCGCCTGCAACCCTGGCTGCTGCCCCTGGCGCTGCTGGCCCTGTGGCAAGTGGCGAGCGACCAGCAGTGGGTCGACCCGAACATCCTGCCCAGCCCCCTGGCGGTACTCGCCACCACCGGCAACGGCCTGCTCGATGGCAGCCTGCTGGGGGGCATGGGCCTGAGCCTGGGCCGCACCCTCGGCGGCCTGCTGCTGGGCGGCGGCCTGGGCTTTGCCTTTGGCCTGCTGCTGGGCCTGTCGCGGTTCAGTGAACGCCTGCTGGGCCCGACCCTGGCCGCCATCCGCCAGATCGCCATCTTCGCCTGGGTGCCGCTGCTCACCGCCTGGTTCGGCCTGGGGGAACTGGCCAAGTGGGTGTTCGTCGCCCTGGCCGCATTCTTCCCGCTGTTCATCGCCACCCAGCGCAGCGTCGCCCAGCTCTCGCCGCAACTGGCGGAAGCCGCCCAGGTACTGCGCCTGAACCTCTGGCAACGGCTGCGCCGGCTGGTGCTGCCCGGCGCCGCGCCGGGGATTTTCGCCGGCCTGCGCATCAGCCTGATCTACGCCTGGCTGGGCACCATCGGCGCGGAATACTTCATGCCGTCCAACGGCGGCATCGGCAGCCAGATGATCAGCGCCCAGCAACTGCTGCGCATGGACCTGATCATGGCCGGCATGCTCCTGGTGGGCCTTACCGGGGCCCTGCTCAACCTGATCGGGCAACAACTCGAACTTCGCGCCACCCGCTGGAGACACGCATGAACGCACCCCTGGTCAGTTTCACTCACGTGGGCAAGACCTTCGCCGTCGCCGGTGGCGAGGTGGAGGCGATCCGCGAATTCAACCTGGACATCGCCGAAGGCGAGTTCGTCGCCATCGTCGGTTCCAGCGGTTGCGGCAAGTCCACCCTGCTGCGCCTGCTGATCGGCCTGGACACCGAGTTTCGTGGCCAGATCCGGGTCGACGGCAAGGCCGTCAGCGGCATCGGCGGCGAGCGCGGCATCGTGTTCCAGGAACACCGCCTGTTCCCCTGGCTGACGGTGGCCGAGAACATCGGCCTGGGCCTGGTCAACGAGCCCCTGAGCGCCGCCGAGCGCCAGCAGCGGGTCGGCGAATTCATCGAACTGGTGGGCCTCAAGGATTTCACCCGGGCCTATCCCCATCAGCTCTCCGGCGGCATGGCGCAACGGGTGGCCATTGCCCGTGGGCTGGTGGCCAGCCCGCGGATCCTGCTGCTGGACGAACCCTTCGGCGCCCTCGACGCCCTGACCCGCCAACAGATGCAGGACGAACTGCTGGCGATCCGCGAGCGGGCCAAGATCACCACGGTGCTGGTGACCCACGATGTCGAGGAAGCGATCTTCCTCGCCGACCGGGTGGTGGTCATGGAACCGCGCCCGGGGCGGATCAAGCGCGTGGTCGAGGTGGCCCTGCCCCACCCGCGCCAGCGCAGCAGTTTCGACTTCCACCAACTGCGTGAGGAGCTGCTTCACGAACTGACCCGCGACGAGCTCTACCAGGCGCCTTCGCCGGTACAGATCCGCGACCTGCCCCTGACCTTCATTGCTTGCTGAACAGGAGTGACTCGATGCCGCAACGTCCCAACTTCCTGGTGATCCTGGCCGACGACCTGGGCTTCTCCGACCTCGGCGCCTTCGGCGGTGAGATCGCCACGCCGAACCTCGACGCCCTGGCCGCAGGTGGCCTGCGCCTGACCGATTTCCATACCGCCCCCACCTGCTCGCCGACCCGCTCCATGCTGCTCACCGGCACCGACCACCACATTGCCGGGGTCGGCACCATGGCCGAAGCCCTGACCCCCGAACTGATCGGCAAGCCGGGCTACGAGGGTTACCTCAACGACCGCGTGGTGGCCCTGCCGGAACTGCTGCGCGAGGCCGGCTACCAGACCCTGATGAGCGGCAAATGGCACCTGGGGCTGACTGCCGAACGCGCGCCCCATGCCCGGGGCTTCGAGCGCTCGTTCTCGCTGTTGCCGGGGGCGGCCAACCACTACGGCTTCGAGCCGACCTACGACGAGCACCCCCCCGGGCTGCTCAAATCCACGCCGGCGCTGTACATCGAGGACGACCGCTTCATCGATGAACTGCCAGCGGATTTCTATTCCTCCGATGCCTTCGGCGACAAGCTCTTGCAGTACCTGAAAGAGCGCGACCAGAGCCGGCCGTTCTTCGCCTACCTGCCGTTCTCGGCGCCCCATTGGCCGCTGCAGGCTCCGGAGGAAATCGTCGCCAAGTACCGGGGCCGCTATGACGCCGGCCCCGAAGTGCTGCGCCGCGAACGCCTGGAAAAACTCCAGGCCCTGGGCCTGGTGGACCCGCAGGTCGAGCCCCATCCGCTGATCAACCTGAACGCCGAATGGAACGCCCTCAGCGAAGAACAGCGCCAGGTGTCGGCACGGGCCATGGAGGTGTATGCGGCGATGGTCGAGCGCATGGACTGGAACATCGGCCGGGTGGTGGACTACCTGCGCCAGCAGGGCCAGCTGGACAACACCCTGATCCTGTTCATGTCCGACAACGGTGCCGAGGGCGCGCTGCTGGAAGCCTTCCCCAAGTTCGGCCCGGAGCTTTTGACCTACCTCAACCGCAACTACGACAACCGCCTGGAGAACATCGGCCGGGCCAACTCCTACGTCTGGTACGGCCCGGCCTGGGCCCAGGCGGCCACTGCGCCATCGCGGCTGTTCAAGGCCTTCACCACCCAGGGCGGAATTCGCGTGCCGGCGCTGCTGCACTACCCGCAACTGCCGCTCAAGGGGCAGATCAGCCACGGCTTCGGCACGGTGATGGACATTACTCCGACCCTGCTCGACCTGGCCGGCGTGCGCCACCCGGGCAAGCGCTGGCGCGGGCGCGATGTGGCGCCGCTGCGGGGCAAGTCCTGGCTGGGCTTTCTCTCCGGCGAAACCGCCCGGGTGCATGACGAACAAACGGTAACCGGCTGGGAGCTGTTCGGCCGCCGGGCAATTCGCCAGGGCCAGTGGAAGGCGGTGTACATCCCCGGCCCCGTGGGCCCGGCGACGTGGCAGCTGTACGACCTGGGCCAGGACCCGGGGGAGATTCACGACCTGGCCCACAGCCAGCCGGAAAAACTGCGCACCCTGCTGGAAGAATGGCAGCGCTACGTGGATGAAACCGGAGTGATCCTCAGCGAATCACCGTTCCAGCCGGATTGAGCTTGTAGGAGCTGGCTATCGGACCGTGTAAAAGCCGGCTCCTACGCTCGCACAGCCTCCCCCGCATCCCCCTGCGCCTGTTCCACAGGATGAAAACGGTTGGCCCGGGCAAAGGTGCCGAAATCGTTGAAGCGCACGCCCATCTCGGCCATCACTTTATGCGCCACCGATGCCGTCATCTGGCGGATGTAGAACGGCTCCCTGACCACGAAATGGTGGATGCCGTGGGTGCTGCCGAAGTTGCAGCAGAAGGCCTGTAGCGGCCACATCCACCAGGGGTTGAGCACCTGGGTCTGCTGGATCACGTTGCCCGGTTCGATATCGCCGTAGTAGTGCATGTTGGAGCTGACGAAGTGCAGGCAGAAGGTGCGCAGCACGTTGGGGCCGATGATCACCACCACGGCGATATCGACGTAGTGCATCAGCGACACGGTGTCTTGCGACCACTGGATCGGGCTGCCCAACAGGGCGGCCACGCCGTTGGCCCCATGAAAGCCCAGGAACACATACCAGGCGCCCCAATGCAGCAATGCCAGCGGCGCGTACACCGCCAGGGTACGAACGAGGATGCCCAGCTTGCGCCTGGCCCCCGGCGCCCGCAGCAGGCGGATGAAGGCCGCCATCATGTTGTCCCCCACCATCAGCAGGCGGGCGATGCCCCAGGGCTCGCCGTTGGTGATGGCGCGCTCCTCGATGTCGCTCTCGCTGCCGGACACCTTGTGATGATTCAGGTGCAGGTGGCGGCGCACCCAGGGGTTGATGGTGCTCGGCCGCGCCAGCCACACCAGCCCCAGCATCAGGTTGTGGGGCAGGCGCTGCTTGCGAAAGTACATGCTGTGGATCAGGTCGTGCTCCAGCTCGTGGGTCAGGGAGGCGAAAAAGGCATTGAGCAGCAGGCACGCCCACCAGGCCAGGTGACCCGTGACATAGAGCAGCGCTGACCCCAGCATCCCCGACAGAGCGAACGCAAGGATCCCCGCGCCCAGCGCGTCCTGGTGCCGCAGCAAAGGAAAACGCTGGCGCAGTTCATCACCCCGGGCCAGGACCACCTGGCGTATATGCGCCGCCCGCTGCTGTGCGTTCATCCGTTCGGGGCTTGCAGAAATACCCTGCATGATTCCATCCTCTGGTCAGTGATGTGTGCATCCTGCCCCGAGCCCCGGCTCCGGGCGCTAGCCGTAAACGCCAACCTGTTGACCGGACGCGCCAATCGCATGACCGAAGCCACCTCCCTTGCCAGCTGGACCCGCGCCTTGCGCAAGCAACTGGACGCTCTGGACCTCGACAGCGCCGCACTGTGCCGCGAAGCCGGGCTCGACCCGCAATTGATGGACGACCCCAACGCCCGCTACCCGCTGTCGGCCACCACCCGCCTGTGGCATCTCGCCGTGCAGGCCAGCGGCGACCCGGCCATCGGCCTGCGGGTGTCGCGCTTTGTCAGCCCCACCACCTTCCACGCCCTGGGCTACGCCCTGGTGGCCAGCGGCAGCCTGCGGGAAGTGTTCGAGCGCATCGTGCGTTATCACCAGGTGGTCAGCGACGCCCTGGAACTGGCCCTGACCCGGGAAGCGGACCGCTACCGGTTCTTCCTCAAGGTGCCCGAAGGCGCGCCGCAACCGGCCTTCGAAGCCATCGACGCCTTTGCCGCGATCTACGTGCGCACCTGCCGCAACCGCCTGGGCCGTGACTACGCGCCGCTGGCCGTGCAATTGCGGCGCCCGGCCCCGGCGGACCCGAGCCAGTGGCACAAGGTATTCCGCTGCCCGGTGCAGTTCGCCGCTGTGGACGACTGCCTGGAGTTCGGCCTGCACGATTTCGACAGCCATCTGGACGACGCCAACCCGGAGCTGGCCGAGCACAACGAAGCGGTGCTCAAGCGCACCCTCCTGCAACTGCGGCCCCTGACCTGGGAGCGCAAGGTACGCGGGGTGATCGAAGCCCAATTGCCCGAAGGCGAACCTTCGGCCGAGCGAGTGGCCCAGGCCCTGCACCTGAGCCTGCGCAGCCTGCAACGGCACCTGGCGGATGAAGGCACGCGCTTTGACACCCTGCTCAACGAATGCCGGGAAAACCTCGCCCTGCTGCACCTGCGGGACCTGGAATGCTCCCTGAGCGAGATCAGCTACCTGCTGGGCTTTGCCGATGCCAGCAGTTTCAGCCGGGCATTCAAGCGCTGGACCGGGATGACCCCGGGGCAATTTCGCGACGGCCTGCGCTAAGCCCCAGCAGCCTTGTAGCCGCTGCTGAGCCTGCGAAGCTGCGAACGACCGCAACACGGGCGCAAATACTGCAGGCCGCTGAAGGCCTGGCGGCCTTGTCGCAGCCTCGGCAGTGGCTACAGGAGGGGGAAGCCCAGTTCGAATACCGTGGCCTGCTCATCGCTCGTGACCCGCACCTGGCCGCCATGCAGCAGCATGATCGAGTGCACGATGGCCAGCCCCAGGCCCCCGGAGTCCCCCGGCTCGGCTCGGGACGGGTCGACCCGGTAGAAACGGTCGAACAGCCGGGGCAGGTGCTCGGGGGCGATCGCCGGGCCCTGGTTGTGCACCTGCAACCAGCACCAGCCCGCTTCGTCGTGGCGCCGCAGGCGGATCAGCGACCCTGCATCGGCATGACGCACGGCATTGGCCAGAAGGTTGCCCAGGGCCCGTTGCAGCAATTGCTGGTCAGCCCGCAGCTCGCCGGAAAAACCGTTCTCCAGGCGCAACTGGCGGTCGTCGGCCAGGGCTTCGAAGTAGTCGCACAGTTGCGCCCCGACACCGGCCAGTGACAGTACCTGCAGGTCCAGCACCGCATCGGCCTGCTCGGCCCGGGCCAGGAACAGCAGGTTCTCGGCCATGCGCCCCAGGCGCTCGAACTCTTCCATGTTGGAGGCCAGCACTTCCTGGTACTCCGCCGCACTGCGCGGCTGGTTCAAGGCCAGGCCATTGCTGCCCAGGAGGTTGTGCAACGGCGTGCGGATCTCGTGGGCCAGGTCGGCGGAAAATTGCGACAGACGCTCAAAGCTCTCTTCCAGGCGCGCCAGCATGGCGTTCAGGGCCTGCACCGGCTCGTGGAATTCCGCCGGGATGCCGTTGGTGTGCAGGCGCCGGTCGAGGCTGCGCAGGTCGATCTGGCGGGCCGCTTCGCTGAGCTGGCGCAAGGGCTGCAAGCCCCGGCGCAACAGCAGCAGGCCCAGGGCGAAGGCCAGCAAGGCCCCCAGCCCCACCGCCAGGTACAGGCGCAGGCGGTAACTGGCGAGCATCTGCTCGCGCTCGCTGAGAACCTTGCCGGCCACCACGGTCAGGGCTTCGCCCTTGGGCCCCCGGGCCTGGCCCGCCAGCAGCGCCACCGGCACATCGTCCGGCCCCGGCCAGAGGCGGACATCGGTGCGTTGCGGCGCCTGTTGCAGCGCAATGGGGTCGAGCGCGGGCAGGGGCTGCCGGCGCGGGTTGATGTCGATCACCGTCGAGCCATCGGCCCGCAGCACCAGCAGCAGGCTTTCCTGGTTGCCCAGCATGTTCTGGTACAGCCGGGGCCGGGCTTGCAGGGCATCCAGGCTGTCGCTGTCCTGCAGCAGGGCCCGCACCTGTTCCAGGCGGCCGAGCAGGGCCAGGTCGTCGCGGTAGGCGATTTCCCCGGCCAGGGAACGGTAGAGGAACACCCCGATCACGCTGAGCACCAGGGCGCAGACCGCGGCAAAGGCCAGGGCCAGCCGCCAGGCAATGGAACTAGAGCGCTTCATCCGGGGCTTCCAGCTGGTAGCCGACGCCACGCACGGTGTGGATCAGCTTGGGCATGTAGGGGTCGTCGACCTTGGCCCGCAACCTTCGTACCGCCACTTCCACCATGTTGGTGTCGCTGTCGAAATTCAGGTTCCACACCTGGGAGGCGATGAGGGTCCGCGACAGCACTTCGCCCTGGCGGCTGGCCAACAGGTGCAGCAGGGCGAACTCCTTGTTGGTCAGGGCGATGCGCTGGCCGCCACGGCTGACGCGACGGCGCAGCACGTCGATCTCCAGGTCGGCGATGCTGAAGGACTCGGCCTCACGCAGCGGTCCGCGGCGCAGCAGGGTGCGCACCCGGGCCAGTAGCTCGGCAAAGGCGAAGGGCTTGAGCAGGTAGTCGTCGGCGCCCAGTTCCAGGCCGCGGACCCGGTCCTCGATAGCGTCGCGGGCGGTGAGGAACAGCACCGGGGTGGCACCGCGCTGGCGCACCAGTTGCAGCAACTGCCAGCCGTTGAGGCCGGGGAGCATGACGTCGAGGATGATCAGGTCGTACTCCTGCTGCTCGATGAAATAGCGCCCGTCCAGGCCGTTCAGGGCCACGTCCACGGCAAAGCCGGACTCTCCCAGGCCCTTGGCAAGGAAATGGGCGGTCTTGGCTTCGTCTTCAACTACCAGCAAACGCATGGCGCACCTCGGAAATGATCGGCACAGGCTAGGCGCCCGGCGCGCGCTTGCCCATTACAAACTTGTAATCAAGACGACGGAGTTCTGACGGAGTGCGCTGGCTAAGGTGGCCACCGGTCTTTATGGAGCTCGTTCGATGATCTGCAAACCTCTTGTCCTGGGCCTCGGCCTGAGCCTCGCCGGCACGGCCCTGGCGGCGCTCGAACTGCCGCGCCATGCCGAACTGGACCTGGCCGCCGCCCGCCAGTTGGCCGATGCCAGCCTGGCCCAGTGCACCGCGGCGGTATCGGTGCTGGACCGTGGCGGCAACCTGCTGGTGGCGATGCGCGGCGATGGGGTGGGCCCGCACAACGGCCCGGCCAGCCAGCGCAAGGCCTACACCGCGCTGTCGACCAAGACTTCGAGCCGGCTGTTCGCCGAACGGGCGCGCAACAACCCCGAGGCGGCCAATCTCAATACCTTGCCGGAGCTGTTGTTGCTCGGTGGCGGCCTTGCGTTGTTTGCCGGCAAGCAGTTGGTGGGGGCCATCGGGATTGCCGGGGCCGGTGGCGCAGCGCAGGACGAGGCGTGTGCGCTCCAGGCCGCGCAGCGGGTGGGGTTGGCTACCGAGGCCGGGCGTGAGTGATCGTGAAAGCCTGCGCCCGCGTTGCGGTCGTTCGCAGCCTCGCGGGCTCGGCAGCGGCTACAGGTTGTGTTGTTTGTTCAATCGAGGAAGGAGTGGGGCATGAATGTTTTGCGTAATAGTCTGGCGGCCATCGGCCTGTGTGGTTTGTCGAGCCTGGCCCTGGCGGCAGGCAATCCGTTGAGCGTGCACGTGCTGAACCTGGAGAACGGCCTGCCATCGCCGGGGGTCAAGGTGACCCTGGAGCAGCAGGTGGGCCAGGACTGGAAGCCCTTGTCCGAAGGGGTGACCAATGAGCAGGGGCGGATTGCCGAGCTGTTTCCGGCGGGCCGGGCGCTGACGGCCGGCGAGTATCGGGTGGTGTTCAAGACCGGCGAGTACTTCAGGCAAGCCAAGCGCGAGACCTTCTTTCCGGAGATCCCGGTGATCTTCGAGGTCAGGCAGACCGAGCAGCATTACCACATTCCGTTGTTGCTCAGCCCTTATGGGTTCTCGACCTATCGTGGCTCGTAGGAACCGGCTGCCGGCGAAGGCGATCTCGCGGGCCTCTTCGCTGGCAAGCCAGCTCCTACGGGAGGCAGGAACAACGCGGGGGTTTCTGTAGGAGCCGGCTTGCCGGCGAAGGCAATCTCGCGGGCCTCTTCGCTGGCAAGCCAGCTCCTACGGGAGGCAGGGACATCGCGGGGGCTTCTATGGCGAGGTCAGGGCGCGCAGGCGCTCGGTGTCGAGGATTTCGATCTCGCCATAGCTCAGGCGCAGGATGCCCTGGTGCTGCAGCTCCTTGAGGATCTGGTTGGTGGTCTGGCGCGACAGCGAGAGCATCAGCGCCAGTTGTTCCTGGGGCAGTTGCAGCACGCGGCGGGCCTGGGCCACTTCACCGTAGCCGGCGGCCATCGCCAGCAGGCGGCTGGCCACCCGCGCCGGGGCCGGCATCAGGCTCAACTGCTCCAGGTTGATAAAGGCCAGGCGCAGTTTATGGCTCATCAGCAGGGCGAACTGGCGCCAGTATTGCGGCTGCTGCTCCAGTAGTTGCAGCAGGTTCGCCTGCGGCACCTGGAGCAGGGTGCAGGCGCCCTCGGCGTAGGCATCGTGGGTACGGGGCTGGCCGTCGAACAGGCAGATCTCGCCGAACCAGTGGGGCGCTTCCATCAGGCTCAGCAAGGCCTCCTTGCCCTGCTCGCTGACCGCGCCCACCCGCACCGTGCCCTCCAGCACCGCGTACAGCCCGCAGGGCGGATCGCCGCGCCGGAACAGGCACTGCCCCGCCGTCAGCCGGCGCAGGCGCGCACTGTCGAGCAAACTATTCTGTAAGGAAGCCGGCAGGTGGCTGAACCACTGGCCGGTCATCAGGCATTCACGCCACTGGTGCAGGTCCATGAACAGGTCTTTCCCTCAGGGCATCGCAATGATTGTCGCCTAGCTGACAGAGCCGAGCACCGCCGCCGGGCATGATCGAGCCACCCTAACGGAGGAACAACAATGAAAAGCCTCGTTGATCATCTCAGTCAATACGCCGCCTACCATCGCGATCCGCGCAATATCGCCAGCCACTTTATCGGCATTCCGATGATCGTGGTGGCGGTGGCCGTGCTGTTGTCGCGTCCCGCCTGGAGCATGGCCGGGCTGTCGTGGTCGCCGGCGTTGCTGCTGGCCCTGGCCGCGTCAGTGTTCTACCTGCGCCTGGAAGTGCGCCTGGGGGTGCTGATGACGGTGCTGATGGCGCTATCGGTGTGGGCCGGCCAGGTGCTGGCGGCGCAAAGTACCGGGCTCTGGCTGAGCAGCGGCCTGGGCCTGTTCGTGATCGGTTGGGTGATCCAGTTCATCGGCCATTACTACGAGGGCCGCAAGCCGGCCTTCGTCGATGATCTGTCGGGTTTGATCGTCGGTCCGCTGTTCGTGGTGGCCGAACTGGCGTTCCTGCTGGGGCTGCGCCACGACTTGAAACAGGCCATCGAGCAGCGCTCGGGCCCGGTGGCCCTGCGGCACAAGAAAGCCATGATCTGAAGCCCGGGAACGCTTCGGGAATATTGGGCCGGCCCCCGCAGGAGCCGGCTTGCCGGCGAAGAGGCCTTCGAGCCAGGTGCAAACCTGAAGGACGCTTTCGCTGGCAAGCCAGCTCCTACAGCGAGCGTGATGTCGGCGGGGTCAGAGGCTGGCGTGTTTCTGCCAGACCTTGGGCTTGAAGAACAGGGTTTCGCCACGGGCCAGGCCGATCAGGCTGTCGTGGTCCTTCACCACTTCGGCTTCGATCAGTTCGCTCTGCCCTTCCACCTTCAGGGTCACCCGGGTGGTGGCCCCCAGCGGACGGATATCCCGCACTTCGGCGGCGTGGTGGTCCTCCAGTTCGGAACGCGACAGCGACACTTCGTGAGGCCGGAACAACACGTGGTTGTCCTCCCCCAGGTGCAGGCGGTTGGAGTCGCCGAGGAAGTGGTAGACGAAGTCGCTGGCCGGGTTCTCATAGACGTCCCCCGGGGAGCCGATCTGTTCGATCACGCCCTTGTTCATCACCACGATGCGGTCGGCCACTTCCATGGCTTCTTCCTGGTCGTGGGTAACGAATACCGAAGTCAGGTTGATGTCTTCGTGCAGCCGCGCCAGCCAGCGCCGCAGCTCCTTGCGCACCTTGGCGTCGAGGGCGCCGAAGGGTTCGTCCAGCAGCAGCACCTTGGGCTCCACCGCCAGGGCGCGGGCCAGGGCGATACGCTGGCGCTGGCCGCCGGAGAGCTGTTCCGGGTAACGGTCGGAGAGCCAGTCCAGCTGCACCATGTTCAGCAGCTCGTGGACCTTCTCGGCGATCTTGCTCTCGCTGGGGCGCTGGTTCTTCGGCTTCATGCGCAGGCCGAAGGCAACGTTGTCGAACACGCTCATGTGGCGGAACAGGGCGTAGTGCTGGAACACGAAACCGACGTTGCGATCACGCACGTCGTGGCCCGAGACATCCTCGCCGTGGAACACGATGCTGCCTTGGTCCGGGGTTTCCAGCCCGGCGATGATCCGCAGCAGGGTGGTCTTGCCGCAGCCGGACGGGCCCAGCAGGGCCACCAGCTCGCCGCTCTGGATGTCCAGGTTGATGCTGTTCAGGGCCTTGAAGGCGTTGAAGTTCTTGCTGACGTTACGGACTTCGATCGACATGACTTATTCCTCCGCGGCGCTGGCGCGCAGGCGGTTGATTCGGGATTCGCTCCACTGCTTGAGCAGCAGGATGAACAACGCAAGGATCAGCAACAGGCTGGCGACGGCAAAGGCGGCGACGTGGTTGTACTCGTTGTAGAGGATTTCCACGTGCAGCGGCAGGGTGTTGGTGACCCCGCGAATATGCCCGGAAACCACCGACACCGCGCCGAACTCACCCATGGCCCGGGCGGTACACAGCACCACGCCGTAGATCAGGCCCCATTTGATGTTGGGCACGGTGACGTGCCAGAACATCTGCCAGCCATTGGCCCCCAGCAACCTGGCGGCCTCCTCTTCCTGGGTGCCCTGCTCCTGCATCAGCGGGATCAGTTCCCGGGCAACGAAGGGCACGGTGACGAAGATGGTGGCCAGGACAATGCCCGGCAAGGCGAAGACGATCTGGATGTCGTGGTCCGAAAGCCACGGGCCGAACAGGCCCTGGGCGCCGAACATCAGCACATAGACCAGGCCGGCGATCACTGGCGACACCGAGAACGGCAGGTCGATCAGGGTCACCAGGATGCTCTTGCCGCGGAACGAGTACTTGCTCACGCACCAGGCCGCGCTGACCCCGAACACCAGGTTCAGGGGCACCGAGATCAGCACCGCGATCACCGTGAGTTTCAGCGCCGACAGGGCGTCGGGCTCGAAGATCGCATCGAAGAACGCCCCCAGGCCGAGCTTCAGGCCCTGGGACACCACGATGAACAGCGGCAGCAGCAGGAACAGGGCGAAGATCAGCCAGCCGAGGCCGATCAGCAGGCGCCGCGAGGTGGCGCTGCCACGGCGGGCGGCGTTGGCGGAGGACGCGGCGGAAATGGACGATTGGGACATGGTCGCGCCTCCTTAAGGTCGTTCGATGCGCCGCTGCAGCAGGTTGATCAGCAGCAGCAGAATGAAGGAAACCACCAGCATCAGCACGCCGATGGAAGTGGCGCCGGTGTAATCGTACTGGTCGAGCTTGACCATGATCAGCAGGGGCAGGATCTCGGTCTTCATCGGCATGTTGCCGGCGATGAAGATCACCGAACCGTACTCGCCCACGCCGCGGGCAAAGGCCAGGGCAAAACCGGTGAGCCAGGCCGGCAGCAGGGCCGGTACCAGGATATGGCGGAACACCTGCCACGGCTTGGCACCCAGGCAGGCGGCGGCTTCTTCCACTTCACGGGGGATGTCCGCCAGCACCGGCTGCACCGTGCGCACCACGAATGGCAGGGTGACGAAGGTCAGTGCCAGGGTGATGCCCAGGGGGGTGTAGGCGATCTTGAAACCCAGGTCGGTGGCGAACTGCCCCACCAGGCCGGTGGGCGCGTAGAGCGCAGTCAGGGCAATGCCCGCCACGGCGGTGGGCAGGGCGAATGGCAGGTCGATCATGGCATCGATGATCTTGCGCCCGGGGAAGCTGTAGCGCACCAGGACCCAGGCCAGCAGGGTGCCGATGACGCCGTTGATGATGGCCGCATACAACGCGGTACCGAAGCTCAGCTTGAGCGCGGCGAGCACCCGTGGCGCCGAAATGATCGCCCAGAACTGTTCCCAGGTAAGTTGCGCGGCATGCACGAACATCGCCGCCAGGGGGATGAGCACAATCAGGCTGAGGTACACCAAGGTGTAGCCCAGCGTCAGCCCGAAGCCGGGTATGACGGGGGAGATACGACGCGACATAAGAGTCCTTGGTTAACGGAACGGATACGCAAAACCCGCAACTCAATGCGGGCTCTGCCTGGTAGGAGCCGGCTTGCCGGCGAAAGGGCCCGCAAGTCGTGCATTGCCCTCAGGGGCGCCTTCGCTGGCAAGCCAGCCCCTACAACAGGGTTATTGCGCCGTGTAGATCTGGTCGAACACGCCACCGTCATTGAAGAATTTCGGTTGGGCAGTTTTCCAGCCGCCGAAGTCCTTGTCGATAGTTACCAGGTCCAGTTTCGGGAACTGCTGGGCATATTTGGCGGCGATGTCCTTGTCCCGTGGGCGGTAGAAGTTCTTCGCGGCAATTTCCTGGCCGGCCGGGCTGTACAGGTGCTTGAGGTAGGCCTCGGCGATCTGGGTGTTGCCTTTCTTCTCGGCGTTCTTGTCCACCACCGCCACTGGCGGCTCGGCGAGGATCGACAGCGAAGGTACGACGATATCGAACTTGTCGGCGCCGCCGTCTTCCTTGAGGGCCAGGAAAGCTTCGTTTTCCCAGGCCAGCAGCACGTCGCCCTGACCGTTGTTGACGAAGGTGATGGTCGAGCCGCGGGCCCCGGTGTCCAGTACCGGTACGTGCTTGAACAGCTCCTTCACGTATTCCTGAGCTTTGGCCTCACTGCCACCGGCCTTCAGGCCGTAGGCCCAGGCGGCGAGGAAGTTCCAGCGTGCACCACCGGAGGTTTTCGGGTTCGGGGTGATCACCGAGACGTCTTTCTTGATCAGGTCGCCCCAATCCTTGATGCCCTTGGGGTTGCCCTTGCGCACCAGGAACACGATGGTCGAGGTGTAGGGGGTACTGGCATCGGGCAGGCGTTTCTGCCAGTCCGCCGGCAGGGTCTTGCCGAGCTTGGCGATTTCGTCGATGTCACCGGCCAGGGCCAGGGTCACCACGTCGGCGCGCAGTCCGTCGATCACCGCCCGGCCCTGCTTGCCGGAGCCACCGTGGGATTGCTGGATCTTCACGTTGTCGCCCGGGTGGTCCTTCTTCCAGAAGTTCACGAACTCGGCGTTGTAATCCTGGTACAGCTCACGGGTCGGGTCATAGGACACATTGAGCAGCTCATAGTCCTTGGCAACGGCGGAACCGGCGAAAACGGCGCTGGCGAGGGCGGCCAGGGCATAACGGCGAATCGACGACATGGTGAAGCTCCTGAAATTTTTTAAGGTGCTGGCATTTTTCTTATGGCGATTTCAGCCCGCATTCGAAAAGGAACGCTGGGATTCGTGCAGGGGGTCATGGATGACGCCCTCCGGTTGACCAGTCGGGCCTCTCGTTCGCGAGAGGGTGACGCGGTGTTCAGCGAGGTACTTTCAACTCGGTTTGTGGCCGGGCTGCTGCAGACGGAATTTTTCCTTGCGTTCGATCTGCACGACCTGGGCGTTGTGCACGGTGATTTCCACCGCACCGAAGCGCAGGTCGCGCAGTGCGCTTTGAATTTCCCGCAAGATGGTTGCTTCGTCCTGGCCGTCAACGCTACGTAGAGATGCGCTCATGGTGTTGCTCCTGAGTGGGATGTGCCTGGCAGTGGCGGCACTGCTTGCGGCGTGGGAGCAATACTAGATAGGGCCGGATATTCTTAAAAATACTATTTAAGAATGTTTATATAACCAGAAGAAATTATTCGAGCTGACAGCAGCTTAGCCCCAACCCTGTAGCCGCTGCCGAGCTTCAGCGAGGCTGCGCAAAGGCCCCCAGGGCCTTGCCTGGCGCCCTTGCGCCAAACCTCAACACCGCGCCTGCCACGTCGGTATGCCGCCCAAACCGTTCGCAGCCTGCGCCAGCGGCTACAGGGATCAACGGATCTGCGGGGCGTTGCTCCAGACCAGTTGCGCCGCCGGCATCGGCCGGCCGAACCAGTAGCCCTGGCCCAGGTCGCAGGCGTGTTCCAGAAGGAAACGCGCCTGTTCCACCTGCTCGATACCCTCGGCATGCACCTGCATGCCCATGCTCTGGGCCAGGGCAATGATTACCCGGGATATCGCCGCATCGTCCTCGTCGAACGGCAGGCCGGCGACAAAACCCTGGTCGATCTTGAGCTTCTGCACCGGCAGGCGCTTGAGCCGCAGCAGGGAGGAGTAGCCCGTGCCGAAGTCGTCGATGGCCAGGCGAATACCCAGCTCGCGCAAGCGGTGCATCTGCTCCAGGGCCACTTCGGGATCGTCCATCACCGCGCTTTCGGTGACTTCCAGCTCCAGGTAGGCCGGGTCCAGCCCGGTCTCGTGCAGCACCTGGGCCACCTGCTGGTACAGCTCGCTGCGGGCGAACAGGCGGGTCGAGACATTTACCGCGATAAACGACAGCACCACGCCATCGGCCTGCCACTGGCACATCTGCCGGCAAGCCTGCTGCATGACCCAGGCATCGATCTCGGCAATCATCCCGGTGCGCTCGGCAATCGGTATGAACTCCGCCGGCGACACCAGCCCGCGCTCGGGATGCTCCCAGCGCACCAGGGCCTCGACGCCTACCAGGCGGCTGGTCTTGAGGTCGTGCACCGGCTGGTAGTAGACCCGCAGTTCCTGCTGGTCCAGGGCGCGGCGCAGCTCGAAGGCGATTTCCACCCGCTGCTGGGCATGGGCGGTGAGCTCCTCGGTGTACAGGGCGTAACCGTTGCGCCCGGCGCTTTTGGCCTTGAACAGCGCCGCATCGGCGTTGCGCAGCAGTTGGCTGGCACTCAGCGCGTCGCTGGGAAACAGGCTGATACCGATACTGGCGTTGATCACCACCTGCTGCTCGCCAAGCTGGAAGGGCTCCTTGAGGCCGTCGATGATGCGTTGGGCCAGGGCCGCCGCCTGCACCAGTTGCGGGCAGCTTTCGGCCAGCACCGCGAACTCGTCGCCGCCCAGGCGCGCCAGGGTGATGCCCGGGCCGAACATCCCGCCCAGGCGCTCGGCCACCGCCTTGAGCAGTTGGTCGCCGACGTTGTGCCCCAGGCTGTCGTTGATCATCTTGAAGTGGTCCAGATCGATCATCAGCATGGCGCAGCCGCGCTTGTGGATCTGCGCCGAAGCCAGGGCCTGTTCGGCACGGTCGGTGAACAGCAGGCGGTTGGGCAGGTCGGTCAGCGGATCGTGATGGGCCAGGTGAGCCAGCTCGTGCTCGGAATCCTTGATCGCGCTGATGTCGGAAAATACCGCAACGTAATGAGTCAGCTCGCCCTGCTCATCGCGGATCGCGCGGATGGTCTGCCATTGCGGGTAGATCTCGCCGCTCTTGCGCCGATTCCAGATTTCACCGCTCCACTCATCGGTCTTCTGCAACGAGTCGAACATCGATTGATAGAACTGCGCCGAATGATGCCCGGACTTGAACAGGCTCGGCTGGCGGCCCAGCACCTCTTCGCGCTGGTAGCCGGTGATTTCGATGAAGGCGCGGTTGACGTGGACGATCTGCCCCTGGGTATCGCTCACCAGCACCCCTTCGCGGGTGCAGTCGAATACCGCCGCCGCCTGGCGCAGGCGCTCGCGGTCCTTCTGCTGGTGGCGCAGCCAGCGATCGGCCCCCAACACCCGCAGCAGTCGGGCCCGGGCGAAGAAGATCAGCACCGCGCTGACCACCGCCCAGGCATAGCCGCCAACCAGTTGCCAATGGGCCCGATCGGAAAACTCATCGAAGAAACTGCTCAATAAGTAACCACTGAACTGCAACCAGACCAGCGACAACAGCAGATAGAGCAGCGCGGCACGCAAACCATTGCGATAAGAAACCGACATAAGTCCGTCTATTTCCACACGAAAAGTTTGGGATTATAGAGGAAGAAACATTCCGCCACTCTTATCTGAAAGGGCGACTGGTTTTCTCAGTGGGCTTAGTGATAATGCCTGGGCTGTTTTTTTCTTTATCGAGGGCCTTATCGCCTATGTGGTACGAAGGTTTACTTGGCTTGTCCGCCTGGCAACTGGTGGCAGTCACCCTGTTGATGACCCACGTGACCATTGTCGCGGTCACGGTCTATCTGCATCGCTATTCCGCGCACCGTTCCCTGGAACTCAACGCCGGCCTGAAACATTTCTTCCGCTTCTGGCTGTGGCTGACCACGGCGCAGAACACCCGCGAGTGGACCGCCATCCACCGCAAGCACCACGCCAAGTGCGAAACCGCCGACGACCCCCACAGCCCGGTGGTCAAGGGCCTGTCCACCGTGCTGCGCAAGGGCGCCGAGCTGTATCGCGAAGAGGCGAAGAACCCGGAGACCCTGCGCATCTACGGCAAGAACTGCCCGGAAGACTGGATCGAACGCAACCTCTACAGCCGCTACAAGCTGGGCGGCGTGGCGCTGATGGCAGCCATCGACCTGCTGCTGTTCGGCACCATCGGCATCACCATCTGGGCCATCCAGATGATGTGGATTCCGTTCTGGGCCGCCGGGGTCATCAATGGCCTGGGGCATGCGGTGGGCTACCGCAACTTCGAATGCCGCGACGCCGCCACCAACCTGGTGCCCTGGGGCATCATCGTCGGCGGCGAAGAGCTGCACAACAACCACCACACCTACCCCAACTCGGCCAAGCTCTCGGTGAAGAAGTGGGAGTTCGACCTGGGCTGGGCCTGGATCAAGGTCTTCAGCTTCCTGCGTCTGGCCAGGGTCCAGCGCGTGGCGCCCATCGCCCACCGGGTCGAAGGCAAGGGCCACCTGGACATGGACACCGCCATGGCCATCCTCAACAACCGGTTCCAGATCATGGCCCAGTACCGCAAGCTGGTGATCGGCCCGCTGGTGAAACAGGAACTGGCCAAGGTCGATCATTCGGTGCGCCACCAGTTCCACCGCGCCAAGCGCCTGCTGTCCCGGGAAACCAGCCTGCTGGAAGACCGCCACCACCTGCGCATCCAGAGCATGCTGGAGCACAGCCAGGCCTTGAAGGTGATCTACGAGAAGCGTCTGGCCCTGCAGCAGATCTGGGTCAAGACCAGCTCCAACGGCCACGACATGCTCGCGGCCATCAAGGATTGGGTACACGAGGCCGAGGCCAGCGGCATTCAGTCCCTGCGTGATTTCGCCCATCAGCTCAAGACCTATTCCCTGCGCCCCACCACCGCCTGACCCCAGCCCCTCGCCACTCCCGTGGCGAGGGGCTGCCCTTCTGAAATCAAGCCTTGCAGGCCCCTCTCGACCGTCTGGCGGGCGCTCGCGCTATCGCTGTAGCGGCCGGGAACTTAGCGCCCGATCCCCTATCTCAAACAACACTTCGCCACCCAGGCGGGCTTGGTTGTAGCCGCTGCCTAACGGCGCGCGGCACGCCCTTTGAGATCTGTGCCGATGGTCAACAAGAACCCACACACTCCCTCTGCGCTTCCACAGTGGCCCGAAGCCGCGCAAACCCTGATGGCCCTGATGCATGCACAGGGCGAAGTGGCCCGCCTGACCGAACGCGAGCAGCTGTTCAGCTCGCTGCTGGTCAGTGTCAACGCGGTGCTCTGGGCCTTCGACTGGGACAGCCGCCAGGTGCTGTACGTCAGCCCGGCCTATGAACGGATCTTCGGTCGCCCCGCAGGCCTGCTCCTGGCGGACTGCAATCAATGGCGCGACAGCATCTACCCCGATGACCTGGAGTACGCCGAGCGCAGCCTGGCCCAGGTCCTGGAAAAGGGCGCGGTGGAAGATCGCGAATACCGCATCATCGATGCCCAGGGCCAGGTGCGCTGGCTCAGCGACAAATGCTTCATCAACCGCAATGCCGAGCCCGGGCAACGCCTGATCGTGGTCGGCATCGCCGAAGACATCACCGAAAAGAAGCAGCTGGAAACCGAGTTGCAACGCCTGGCCACCACCGACGTGCTGACCCAGAGCAGCAACCGTCGGCACTTCTTCGAATGCGCCAACCGCGAGTTCGAGCAGGCGCGCCTGCAAGGCTCGTCCCTGGCCTTCCTGCTGCTGGATATCGATGACTTCAAAGTGATCAACGACACCTACGGCCACCCCGAAGGCGACATCGTCCTGCAGCGCATCGCCGAAAGCGGGCGCGCGGCCCTGCGTCGCGGCGACCTGTTCGGGCGGATCGGTGGCGAGGAGTTCGCCGCGGTTTTTCCCGGCTGCACCGCGGACATGGCGCGCCAGGTGGCCGAGCGCCTGCAACGGGAGATCCAGCGCCAGAATTTCAGCCACCAGGGCCAGACGTTCACCATCACCGTGAGCCAGGGCCTGACCGGCCTGCTGGCGGAAGACGAAAGCCTGGACAACCTGTTCGCCCGCGCCGACAGCGCCATGTACGAAGCCAAGCGCCAGGGCAAGAACCGCATCATCACCGGATAAACCCGCGACCACTCGCCCGTAGGAGCTGGCTGGCCCGCGAAGGCGCCCGCAAGGCTTGCACAAGACTCGAAGGCCTCTTCGCCGGCCAGCCGGCTCCTACAGTGGTTCAGCCCTTGCGCAGGCGGGTCAGTTCCGGCAGCCCGACCTTCAGCAGCCGCGCGGTCTTGCAGCGCGCGATCTCTTCCACCCCTTCGTGCTCGGTCAGCCGCGCCAGCTGCGCCGCCAGGTTCATCACCAGCGCCTCGCGGGAATACACCCCACCGCCCAACTGGTAGATCGAGGCAATCAGTTCCCGCAGTTCAAGGGGCATGCGCCAGCGGGTCCGCAGCGCCGAGCCGTAGGCCGCGCCAAAGCGCTCCAGGGCATCGCCGATTTCTTCCTGGTCGTCCAGCTCGCCGCCGGCCTGTTTCCACTCCTGCAGGCAACGCAGCAGCGCCAGGTCGCCCAGGCGATGCAGTAGCCCGGCGCAGTAGCAGCGCTCCTGGTCCAGGTCCAGCAGGCGCGCCAGGGTCCGGCCGTATTCCGCGGTATGCAGGGACAGCTCCCAATAGCGCTCGGCATAGTCGGCCAGGGCCGGATCGCTCAGGCGCGCGCTGCGCTTGAGGGTCAGGCCGAGGATCAGGTTCATGCTCTGCCCGGTGCCCAGCCGATGCAGGGCCTGGGACAGGGTCTGCACGCCGTCGCCATGGTGCTGCGCGGCGCTGTTGGCTGCAGCGATCAGCACCGCGGTGACCTGGGGATCGGTGCGGATCTCTTCCTCCAGCACCTTGAGATCCAGGCCTTCGGGGTTGAGGCTGCGCTTGACCGCCAGTTGCACATCGGTGAGCAGCGGCGCGCCGTCGGCCACATCGCGCCGGCGTTCGAGAAAGGGCCACAGGGTCATGCCCGGCGCCAGGGCCGGCACCTCGCAGGAGACTTCCTGGCCGGCGTCCAGCAGCAGGCCCTGCAGGCGCTGGGTCAGCCCCTCCATGTTCAGGGGCTTGGTCAGGTAGGCAGTGGGCGCCAGGGGCAAGGCCTCGCGCACGCTGGCGCTGTCGCTGCGCACGCTCAGCAGGATGAACGGCTGCACCGGGTTGCGCTTGCGCTGGCGCACCGCGCGCAACAGCGACAGGCCATCGATGCCCGGCAGCTCCCAATCGGCAATGATCAGGTCATAGGGTTTGGCGCTCAGCAGGTCCATGGCCTCCTGACCGTCGGCACACAAGTCCAGACGCGCATCACAGCGCACGTTCAACAGCACTTGCTTGAGCAAATCACGAGACCAGGGATCAGCCTCGGCAATCAGCACGCGAGGTACAGCGGGTAAATCAACAGCGGTCATGCAGCACGCTCCCTAGGCAATCCCTTGCACCTTAGTCAATGCACGGGCTTCCATACAGCGCAAATCCCGCTGGAGCCGCCTGAGGACGAAAAAAAACCCGCCGAAGCGGGTTTTTCTGTCGATCAGGTCACAGCGTCATCAGAGTTCAGCGAAGCACTCTTCGATGATGGCCAGGCCTTTGTCCAGCTGCGCATCCGGCGAGGTCAGCGGTACCAGAACCCGCAGAACGTTGCCGTAGGTGCCGCAGGACAGCAGGATCAGCCCCTTGTCGCGAGCCTTGGCCACGACCTGGGCCACGGCAGCGGCGTTCGGCTTGTGGCTGTCGCCATTCTCGAACAGTTCCACCGCGATCATCGCGCCCAGGGCACGCACTTCACCGATCACCGGGTACTTGGCCTGGATGGCCTTGAGGCCGGTCACCAGGCGCTCGCCAACAGCCTTGCAGCGATCCAGCAGGTGCTCTTCCTCGAACACTTCCATCACCGCCAGGGCCGCGGCACAGGCGATCGGGCTACCGGCGTAGGTGCCGCCCAGGCCGCCTGGAGCGATGGCGTCCATGTACTCGGCCTTGCCGCAGACACCGGCCAGCGGGAAGCCGCCGGCGATGGACTTGGCGAAGGTGGTCAGGTCGGCGGTAACGCCCATCTGTTCCATGGCGAAGAAGGTGCCGGTACGGCCAGCGCCGGTCTGCACTTCGTCAGCGATCAGCAGGATGCCGTGCTGGTCGCACAGGGCGCGCAGGCGCTTCATGAACTCTTTGGGCGCGACGTAGAAGCCGCCTTCGCCCTGCACCGGCTCGATGATGATCGCGGCGATATCACGAGGCTCGGCGTCGTTCTTGAAGATGCGCTCGATGCTGGCGATGGAGTCGTCGATGCTCACGCCGTGCAGTTCATTCGGGTACAGCGCGCGGAAGATGCCGCCTGGCATCAGGCCCATGCCGGCCGAGTAAGGCACGACCTTGCCGGTCAGGCCCAGGGTCATCATGGTGCGGCCGTGGTAGGCGCCGGTGAAGGCGATCACGCCGGCGCGGCCAGTGGCGGCACGGGCGATCTTCACGGCGTTCTCTACGGCTTCGGAACCGGTGGTCACCAGCAGGGTTTTCTTGGCGAAATCACCTGGCACCTTGGCGTTGATTTTCTCGCACAGCTCCACGTAAGGCTCGTAGGCCAGGACCTGGAAGCAGGTGTGGGTCAGCTTGTTCAGTTGCTCGGTCACCGCGGCGATGATCTTCGGGTGCACGTGACCGGTGTTCAGTACCGCGATACCGCCGGCGAAGTCGATGAACTCGCGGCCTTCAACGTCGGTGACGGTGGCGTTCTTCGCGCTGTCGGCGAAGATCGGGTGAATCTGGCCAACACCGCGCGGTACAGCGGCTTCACGGCGTTTCATCAAAGATGCGTTGGTCTTGCTCATAGTGTCCTCATTCACCGCTGCGGCAGCGGTGTGATTCAAGGGTTGCGGGGCGGGGAAGCGCCTGCGACAGCATGCGATGATCGACTGTCGGAGCGGTCCCGGGCCACCTTGAAAAGTGCGTTTTTTAAAGCTGCGCAGGGGGACAGCGCTCTCGTGCCCCCGGCGCTTGAAACCGGATCAGATACCCAGGCAGAGGTATTTGATTTCCAGGTAATCCTCGATCCCGTACTTGGAACCTTCACGGCCCAGGCCCGAGGCCTTGATGCCGCCGAACGGCGCCACTTCGTTGGAGATCAGGCCGGTGTTGACCCCGACCATGCCGTATTCCAAGGCCTCGGCCACACGGAACACACGGCCCAGGTCACGGGCATAGAAGTACGAGGCCAGGCCGAACTCGGTGTCGTTGGACATGGCGATGACTTCGGCTTCGTCTTTGAAGCGGAACAGCGGCGCCAGTGGGCCAAAGGTTTCTTCCTTGGCCACGGCTGCATCCTTGGGCACGTTGACCAGGATGGTCGGCTCGAAGAAGTTGCCTTCCATAGACTTGCCGCCGGCCAGCAGGGTCGCGCCTTTTTTCAGGGCGTCGGCGATGTGTTCCTGGACCTTGGCCACGGCTTTTTCGTCGATCAGCGGGCCAGTGGTGGTGCCTTCTTCCAGGCCGTTGCCGATCTTCAGCTTGGCCACTGCTGCCTTCAATTTCTCGGCGAAGGCGTCGTAGACCGAATCCTGGATGTACAGGCGGTTGGCGCAGACGCAGGTCTGGCCGTTGTTGCGGTACTTGGAGATGATCGCGCCTTCGACGGCCTTATCCAGGTCCGCGTCGTCGAACACGATGAACGGCGCGTTGCCGCCCAGCTCCAGGGAGACTTTCTTGATGTCCTTGGCGCATTCGGCCATCAGCTGGCGACCGATCTCGGTGGAGCCAGTGAACGACAGCTTGCGCACGATCGGGTTGCTGGTGAGCTCGCCGCCGATGTCGCCGGCGCTGCCGGTGACCACGCTCAGCACGCCTTTCGGGATGCCGGCACGGTGCGCCAGTTCCACCAGGGCCAGGGCCGAGAACGGGGTTTGCGAAGCGGGCTTGATGACCATGGTGCAACCGGCGGCCAGGGCCGGGCCGGCTTTACGGGTGATCATCGCCGCCGGGAAGTTCCACGGGGTGATGGCCGCGGTCACGCCGATCGGCTGCTTGATCACGATCAGGCGCTTGTCGGGCTGGTGGCCGGGAATCACGTCACCGTAGATGCGCTTGGCTTCTTCGGCGAACCATTCGATGAAGGAGGCGGCGTAGGCGATTTCGCCCTTGGCTTCGGCCAGCGGCTTACCCTGCTCCAGGGTCATCAGGCGACCCAGGTCGTCCTGGTTCTCGATCAGCAATTCATACCAGCGGCGCAGCTTGGTGGCGCGCTCCTTGGCAGTCAGGGCACGCCAGGCCGGCAGGGCCTTGTCGGCGGCCTCGATGGCGCGGCGGGTTTCGGCAGCGCCCATCTTTGGCACGGTACCGAGGATTTCACCGGTAGCGGGGTTGTTGACCTTGATCGTCTGGCCGTTGTCCGCGTCGACCCAAGCTCCATCGATGAAGGCTTGTTGGCGGAACAACTGGGCGTCTTTGAGCTGCATGTCGGCTTCCTTAACAGCACCGCGCATACGCGGGGCGAATTGTGATTGTAGAAAGGCGCCAGGTCAGGAGGAGAGCGCCGGGGCGCTGTCACCAGCCCGTGGCCAGGCTGCCGTCAGGAAAATCGTTCACTGGGTAAAAGCACGAAAAAGTCGCACACAAGAATAGACGTGCGTTTGGGCACCCAGGCAAGAGCGTTTGAAATCTCAAACGAATCCTAGGGTCAACGGGGGTAAAGGACAATAGGCTGTTCGAAAAAAAGAACGTAAAGGCGCCTAGCGGTAAAAAATCCGCTTCAACCTCCCATGCCGCCGGGCAAAAGACAACGCCCCCGCAGCCTATGGCAGGCGGCGGGGGCGCTGGCATGGCGCCTGGGGAACGGTCAGCTACTGAACGACTTGAGCACCGTCAACAGGCTGGTGAGGTTGTCGGCCACACCGCCCTGGGCGACTTTCTCGGTGGCCGACGCACCGGCGGTGGTGTCGACGCTGTAGATCTGCATCACGCCCTGGTTGGTGGCCGCCTGGGCCAGGGTGTTTTGCTGCTGCTGCGCCGAAACCGAGTTCTGGAACAGGATGGCCACGGACTGGCCCATGGACTGGTAGATGGTGCCCATCGACATGGCTGGCGCTTCGGCGACGACCTTGACGTTGGTCTGGGTGACGGCATCGGTGATTTGCGGACTGACTGTGCTCATAAAAACTCCATTTTTTCAGCAGGTAGGTTCAACGGAAAATCAGGCTTTCAGCCATCAGCTCTGAAAGGACTTGAGAACCGTCAGCAGGCTGGTGAGGTTGTCGGAGACCCCGCCCTGGGCGACTTTTTCGGTGGCCGCCGCCCCGGCGGTGGTGTCGACGCTGTAGATCTGCATCACGCCCTGGTTGGTGGCCGCCTGGGCCAGGGTGTTTTGCTGCTGCTGCGCCGAGACCGAGTTCTGGAACAGGATCGCGGTGGCCTGGGCCATGGATTGGTAGATGGTGCCCATCGCCATGGCCGGCGCTTCGGCGACGACCTTGACGTTGGTCTGGGTGACGGCATCGGTGATTTGTTCGTTTACAAGTGGCATGGCTCAACTTCCTTTGTTAGGCACACGGAGCATTCCGTGTCATTGAGTGAACGTGGCAGCCCTGATGCTGTGAAGCGGGGCTTGAACGGCCTTGCGGTTATTTCAGGGGGCCCTTATTGCCCACTGCCGGCGGTCAGTTGCTGGAGGGTGTCTTCGACTTTCTGCGACAGCCCGGCCATCCGCGCCTCGACCGCGGCTTTCACCTCCTGCTGGACCAGGGCGCTGATCATTGCCTTGAGCTGCGGGTCGTCCGCCGGGAAGCTGGCCGGGGACAGTGCCGGCGCCAGCGCCGCCGCGGCGGCTGCAGCGGCGGCGGTCGTCACCAGGCCGGCCCCGGGGGGCGATACCGACAGCGGCTCCTCGGACTCGGCGGCCGCCAGCAATTGGCGCAGCACCAGCTCCCGCGCCTGGGGATCGGCCTTGCCCGCGGCGGCGGAACCGGCCAGTTGATCGATGATCTGCCGGGTGCGCAGCCCATCGGACTGCATCAGCTCCGTGGCCCGCTGCCGCGCCTGATCGACGCTCTGTTGCGCGGCCCTGGACATGTCCAGCGGCTTGTCCTGGGCAAATGCCTCCAGTACCTGGCGCTCGACCTGGGTCAAGGGGCGTTTCAGATACTTCTCGGCAAAGCCGAATATCGTCGCCATCGGGGTCTGCTCTTCATTCGCCATTGCATGCTCCTTACTCAATGAATGACGTTGAAGGGCTGGGCACCGGGTCCGTCGAACTTCAACGCCAGGGGGAAAGCCTGTGTCGCGGTCATGCTCCTGGCCGTGCAGGCCCCGGGCACCTGGCGCGCCCGGGGCGCTTGCTCAGGAGGACGGTGTGCGATTGGCCAGGGTGCTGCTGTACTTGGCGATGCTCTGGTCGATCTTGTCGATGGCCACGCCGGCCGCGTCGGCCTCCATGGCCCCGGCAGCCGCCGCCACCGCTGCCGCCGCGCCCACCAGCAGATCGGTGACCAACGCGCCCAGGGCATCCTCGGCAGCCCCCTTGACGTTCTCTTTGACGATGTTCTCGGTCATCTGCTTGAGCAGCACCGCCTGGGCCGCCAGGGCCAGCTTGCTGACCCCGTCGAAATACCCCGCCGCCGACTGCGCCACCAGGCCGGCGGCCTGGCTGATCATCATGTCCGGCGCTGCTGCGATCTGCGCCGGGGCATAGCTGAAGGTCTGGGCATTGCTGAACTGCACCGCCTGGACAATCTGGCTGTTCAGGGCATCGGTGCTGTCGCTGCTGGGCGTGCCGGCCTGCTTGAGCAGGTGCGCGTTCATCGTCTGCATCATCGAGGGCTGCGCCGGGCCTGCAGGCGATGGCGCAGGATCGGGCGCCGGCGCGCTGGCTGTCGAGGCGGCGTCACCGGCCATCGCCGAGGGTGCCTCAGGCTCGGCGGCTACTGCAGCGGCGCCAGGGTCGGCCGCCGCGCCGGCGCTTTCATCGACCGCGGCTGCGGGTGGGGTTTTCTTCTTGAACCAGGCCATGACGATTCTCCCGGGCGATCAGCCCTACTCGCCGATCGCCATGATCAGCGCCACGGCCTTGGACACCACCGCATTGGAGATCTGGTTGAGCGCCTGCTGGCTGTTGACCGCGTTCTGCAAAGACAAGCCGGCCGAGTGGCTGGCCACCTGGTACAGCGAGGCGATGGCCTGGGCCGGAGCCTCGGCCACGACCTTGACGTTGGTCTGGGTGACGGCATCGGTGATCTGCGAGTTGACCATTGGATCGGGCATACATCTCTCCTTAGATGGAATGGCCCACCGCAGAAGGCGGCGGCACCGGCTACAGCATCGAAAACAGGCTCACTGAACAGGAACGCCCGAGCGAGCCGGCTGTGAAACCTCAGGCCGCATCAACGCAACTGCGCCCGCAACAGCTGCACATACTTGCGCGCCAAGGGCTGGTTCATGCCCAGCTCGGCGGCGATGTGGGGATAGGGCAGGTCGTCGACAAACTTTAGTTCAAACAGGCGGCGCTTCTTCGGCGGCAGTTGCGCCACCCGTCGACTGAGCAGGGCCAGGGTCTCCAGCAATTCCACCTGGTCGAGCACCGACATCTGCGGGGCCTCCAGCTGCTGCAGCGGGTCATCCTCGAGCCCGGCGAAATCCACAAACAGGCGCTGCTCCCGGGCCTGCCGGCGGCAGCTGTCGACAAACACATGATCGAGCACCAGGAACAGAAAGCCCTGGGGATCGCGAATCCGCTCCGGCGAGCGACGAAAGAACAGCAGCGCCTTGATCGCCGTGGCCGCCAGCCACTCTTGGGCACCATCGGCGTTGCCCCGCGCCAACTGCCGGGCGCGGCGCTGCAAACCGGGCAATACCGCCCTCCAGCTGGCTTCGAACAGTTGGTCCGGCAGGCCCGCTTGCAGGCCGCCCGGCATGGAACAGTTCATCTCCTGCACCTCCCTGTGCCCCGTGATTGCACGGTTCTGGCTGCAGGTTGCGCGCAGGTACGAAGAAGCTTCAGCAGGAAAAACTGCCACTACGGCCCGGGTTTCCTGGGGTTGCGACGGACAAGCACCAGCCGATGAAAACCGGCGTGGACGCCCCGAGTCGACATAGGTATGATGTCGCCCGCACTGCACTCGTAGCTCAGCTGGATAGAGTACTGCCCTCCGAAGGCAGGGGTCGTGGGTTCGAATCCCGCCGAGTGCGCCATCTTCAGCGAAAAAGCCCCAGGTCTTACGGCCTGGGGCTTTTTTGTTGATCCGCGATGCAAAACGGCGCGATGCCCGGACGGCACCCCGCACACATGACGGCCCCGGGCTGTCCTGGCGAAGCGCAACTTGCTACATTCGCCGCCCCCGGACAGGAGGTCCCGATGCTGCGCCATCCCCTGCACAATCAACCCTTCGAGCCCCAGATACGCGACTGGGTCACCTGGTTCATGGGCTATGACATGCCCCCGGCCCTGGATGCCGAACTGAACCGCTACAACCCCAATGACCCGGACGACCGCGAATACCTGGTCCGCCACTACGGCCTGATGCGCCACGGTTCCCGGGAGAATTTCCGGCATCGACAGCGGCTGGTGGAGGTGCTGCAAGCGGCCCTGGATGATCCGGACTACGACTTCGAACAGATCTGGGAGCCCATCGAGGACGACTACGAATACGATCAGTGGCCCAGTAACTGGCCAGGGGTGATCGACAACAGCCGGGACCTTTTCCAGCGCCTGCTGAACGCGGCACGGGAGCGCTGGCAGGAAGACCTGGTCCGCGCGCAATTGCCTTCGCTGGCAGAGTGCCGGGCAATCCCGCACCGTGAGCGTTTCGGCGGGGATTGGCTGTTCGGCATCGACAACCCTGAAGCCTGGCGGGCCGAGTTCGATGTGACCGCCACGCCCTATGACCTGGAGACCCAGGGCCCGCAGTTCCAGGGCGAGCAACTGAGCCTGCACCTGAGCGGTGAACTGCCGCGCTTGTCTGTGCCTGCCAGCTGGCCGGTGATCGAGGCGGCGACCCACTGCAGTTTCGTGCTCAAGGTCCAGGGCATCAGCGAACTGGCGGTCAGCGGCACGCGCTTCGACGGGCGCATGCGCACCCAGCTCACTCGCCTGGACCCCGGTTATCACCTGCGCCTGGAAATCGGCTTCGATTGCGTGATCGAATGCGTGGCGTTATCTGTGAGCATCGCCGACGTCAAGGGAACACCCGATGAAAAGCAACTTTGAAGTGGCTCTGGAGCGCGAGGAAGTGCTGCAGTTCTTTCGCGGCCAGGGCCAGTACCTGACACGGGACGGCGATTGGGACGAGCACCTGTACTGCATCAATTGGCCGGGGATCTTCGCCTACCTGCGGGACAACGCCGACGGCGCACAGCAACTGAGTGCCAGCTTCGAGCGCTACGCGTACAGCGTCGAGGAAAGCATTGAGGACTGTTTCGGCCTGCGGGAAAACCTGTTCTGCTACTACTCGACCCGAGCCCGCTGGGCGCCCGAGAGTGTCGACCTGCTGGGGCAATTGCCGGAGCCCTGCCGGCGGCGGATCGTGCAGCGCCTGAGCTGGTATCGCTGGCAAGTGGAAAACCACGCCCGGCTGCTGCCGGAACGGGCTCGGCGCATGACCGCGGACGGTGCCTGCGCCGAGTTCATCGAGTTGCCCGCCACCCCCTACGCCTGAGCGCCGGGGCTGCCGGATCACTCCTCCTCGACGGCGTCGGAGTGCGGGTCCGCCTGATCGTCTTCGTCGTCGGCCTGCTGATCGAGGTCCTCGCCCTCTTCAAGGCCAAAGTCCTTGCGGCTTTCCTTGATGGCCTGGCGCAGCTCCGCGCCCTTGATCGGGCAGTTCAACATTGCAGCAATACGGTCGATGCGGGGTGCCATGACCGGCCTCTCACTTTCTGGAAACTGGGCAGATAGTGCGCGTTTTCCGCTGCGACAGCCAACCCCCGCACCTTATTGACGACGCAAGGCTTGCAGGCGCGCGTCCAGATCCTCCTGTGGATAAGTTTCCTGCAGCTGGAGCAGCAGCTCGGCCGCCGCGCGGTTCTGGCCCTCGTCCCATAGACGCAGCACTGTCTGCAGTTGCTCATTCAATCGCTTGATCGCCCGGGGAGCGACCGGCGCCGACATGCGCTTGGCCAGCTTGCTCGACTCGGCCCTGGGCTTGGCCATCGCAGGTGGCGCTGCATCAGCGGACGCTTCCATCTCCGGCGCCGCGGCAAAACTGCCGACAGGGGCCGCCGGAGCGATGGGCGAAGGGGCAGCCGGCTCAGGGACGCTCAAGGCCCCGGCCAACTCGGCGGAACGTGGCGCCGCCTGGCGTGCCATGGGCGCAGCTGGGGCTGGAGCGGGCGCAGGGACAAAGGCCTGCTCTTGTGGATAGTGCTCCGGGGAAGGCCGCAGCAAACCGATGACCAGCGCCACGCCAAACAGACTGGCAAAAGCCAGTTGATAACGCGGCCGCAGGCAGGCCTGCATCCAGCGTTGCCAGAAGCCGGGCTTGGGCGCCGGGGCTTCGCGGCGGGCAGTGGCCAGGATCAGGGCGTCGAGATGGGCCGGTGGCTCCTGGGTACTGTGTTGGCGGATATGCGCCAGCATCTGCTCTTCGGGGGTTGGGGTCTGTCGGGCGTCAGTCATGTGAGTACCTCCTCGGCCAGGAGCCGACGCAATTTTTTCAACGCATAGCGGAAACGGCTTTTCACCGTTTCCAGGGGAGCCTGGGTCAGGCTGGCGATTTCTGGCAGTTCCAGGTCGCCGTGGGCCCGCAGCAGGAACACCTCGCGCTGGTCTTCGGGCAGGTCCTGCAGGGCGGCTTCGATACGCTGCTGGTCGCGGCACAGGCTCAGTTGCTGTTCGGGGCCGGGGGCTTGGTCGGCTTCACCGTGCAGTTGTTCGTCATAGCTGTCGTGCAACGGGTTGCGCTGGCCGTGCTTGCGCCAGTGGTCGATCAAGCGGTTGCGGGCAATCTGGTACAACCAGGTCCGGAAGCTGGCCCGGCCCTGGGGCTGGCTGGTGCTGCGGATCAGGCTGAGCCAGGTTTCCTGGTAGACCTCATCCGCCAGCTCGGCCTTGCCACACAGGCTCAGCACAAAGCGATACAAGCCCTGGCGATGGCGCTGGTAAAGCACCTCGAAGGCCGCGGGGTCTCCGGCACGGTAACGCGCCAGCAGCGTTTCATCGCTGCTGGCGTCGCTGGTGGATTGGGCAGCAGACATAGGGCGGTTGAACTCCTGTTCACTGCGGGTCTGAGGTCTACTCAAGGCGGCTCTGCACTTGGCTCAAGTCCACGGGCTGCGCCGCCTGGGCTTTCGGCGCCTGAGTTTGCAGGCTTTGCGCCAGCTCCACCAGCTGTACGAACTCGCCTCGCAGGCCGTAAGGGTCGGCACCCTTGGCGCCCTGGGCCAGCTTGACCGTGTCGGCCAGGCTGAAGTTGCCGGTGTAGCGGCCGTCCTTGAGCTGCTGGGAGAACGCCGCCACGGCTGCGGCGAAGCGCAGGTCGGGGCTGGCCGCCGCCAGGCTGCCCGGCTGCTGGGCACTGATGGGCCGTTCGATCAGGCGGCTGCTGCCGCCTTCCGGCGCCTTGTAGCGCAGCCGCAGCATGGCCAGTTCGCCCTGCTTGCCACTCTGTTGCGGCGCCTTGGCCTGGGCATAACGCAGCGGCTCCAGCCAACCCTTCTCGCCAGCCGGGACAATTTCATACAACGCGGTAACCGTATGCCCTGCACCGATTTCCCCGGCGTCGACCTTGTCATTGCTGAAGTCTTCTCGCTTGAGTGCACGGTTCTCATAACCCAGCAGGCGGTATTCGCTGACCTGGGCCGGGTTGAACTCCACTTGCAGCTTCACGTCCTTGGCCACCACCGCCAAGGTCGAGCTGAGCTGGTCCACCAGCACCTTGCGCGCTTCGCGCAGGTTGTCGATGTAGGCGTAGTTGCCGTCACCGGCATCGGCCAGTTGCTCCATCAGGTGCTCGTTGTAGTTGTCCACACCGAACCCCAGGGTGGTCAGGGAGACACCACTCTTGCGCTTCTCGGCGGCCATGGCCTTGAGGCTGTCGAAGTCGCTGACGCCGACGTTGAAGTCGCCGTCGGTGGCCAGCAGGATGCGGTTGATGCCCTTGTCGATAAAACCCTGCTGGGCCATCTGGTAAGCCAGCTGGATACCCGAGGCGCCCGCCGTGGAACCACCCGCGGTGAGCTGGTCGATGGCAGTGCGGATCTTCGCCTTGTCACGACCGGACGTGGGCTCCAGCACCACCCGTGATTCACCGGCGTAGACCACCAGCGACACCCGATCCTGGTCCCGCAGTTGATCCACCAGCAGCTTGAGGGTGCTTTTCACCAGGGGCAGGCCTTCACGGCGATCCATGGAGCCGGAGACATCCACCAGGAACACCAGGTTGGCCGGGGCCAGCTCCGCCACCGCGCGATCCGATGCCTTGATGCCGATGCGCAGCAGGCGGGTATGGGGGTTCCACGGCGACGGCGCCAGCTCGGTGGTCACGCCGAAGGGCGAGCCGTCCGTGGGCAGGGCGTAATCGTAGGGGAAGTAGTTGACCAGTTCCTCCAGGCGCACCGCGCCCTCCGGCGGCAGGCTGCCCTGGTTGAGCAAGCGGCGGACGTTGGCATAGGCACCCGTATCGACGTCGGCGCTGAAGGTCGAGACCGGTGCTTCGGCGACGCTGTGGATCGGGTTGTCCGGCAGTTTCTGGTACTGCTCCCGGGGCTCGTCGCGGTAACCGGCCACCAGCGAATCCCGTGAGCTAATGGGCGCCGGCATCGGCGCTGACAACCTCATGGGATGCACAGCGCGCTTGGCCATGGTGGCATCGGCATGCTGCACCTCGTACTGCGGCAATGCTCCCTGGGTTGACGAGCCGGCAGCGGATTCGGGCTTGGACGACACACCACAGCCGGCAACTGCCAGCAACAGGCCGGCGGCAAAACCCTGGGCGGCCGGACGAAGGAAATGCACGGGAAGGGACATGGGGCTGACCTCGGAAAGAAATGATCCATTCCCCCCTTCAGACGAAGCCCCTGGGCGATTCGGGTTAAGCCTTCGAAAAAAATTTCACTCAGCGGGAATAGCGGCGCACCACACTGCTGTTGCGCAGTACGTGACCGTTGATCTTTTCCAGCAGTTGGGCGCGGGTCAGCCCGGCGGGCAGGGCTTCCGGCGGCAGGTCCAGAGCGTAGATCTGGATGATGTAGTGGTGCGCGCTGTCACCCACCGGCGGGCACGGGCCCATATAGGAAGTACCGTTGCGGCTGTTGAGGCCGGCCAGCCCTTCCAGGTTCGGCTTGTTGCCGGCACCGGCGGGAATCTGCCGGGTGGTGGGCTTGATGCCGTAGTGCACCCAGTGATCCACGCCCTGGCCCTTGGCCCCGTCCGGGTCGTGCATGACGATGGCGTAGCTCAAGGTCCCGGTCGGGCCGGCGGTCCAGTTCAAGGCCGGGGAATTATTGTGCCCGCCACAGCCCTTGGCATCGCTGGCATTGCCCGTAGTGAACAGCCGGTCATCCGAAACCCCGGGAATGTTCAGGGTAAAACGCTCCTGTGCCTGCACGGGCAAGTGCAGGCACAGCAACGCGGCACCAACGGCCAGCCAAGTATTGCGGGAGGCAAAGCGAGACATACGAAAGCACCTTATTTGCGGATGAGGTCAGGGTGAGCACAAGACTATAGCCTGCACGAAAGAGCGCACTCCTTCGCACCAGGCAAGGGAGCAGATTGAGCTTGAGGACGGGGGTAGTTGTAAATGAATATTTCAGACAGGAATCGCAATGGCAACCACCCTCCACGGCCGGCCGGAAAGAGCGGCGGGCCATCCGCCCGCCTCCTGAAATGATGCACAGGCCTCAGTCCCGGTGGGCCTGCATGTACTGGCGCAGCAATTGGTTGATCCGCGTCTGGTAACCCGCGCCCTGGCCCTTGAACCACTCCAGCACATCGGCATCCAGGCGAATGGTCACGGCCTTCTTGCCCGGCAGGTGCACCTCGGCGCGGCGAAAGAAATCGTCATCCAGCTCGGGAATATCAGAAGTATCGATGCCCTCGTCATCGGTTTTCGCCAGGCGATCCCAATCAGTTTTCGATCCGTTGGACATAATATTTAGCCTCCCGCTTAGTGGCTTTTCGCGCCGAGATAATGCGCATCGCTTGGCCTCGCCGCTCGGTATGGACCACCACGCCCACCAGGGTCCTGATCCAACCGAGGCTGATCCAGCGCTCCTCGCCGTAGTCCAGGCGCTCATCGCGCAAGGACAGCACCGGGCCACCGCATCGTTGAAATCGATGCCGTGCTTGAGCATGTTGGCGTGGTTCTTGGCCTCGTCCCATGCAACGTACATAAGCAATTCCGTATTTACAAATGTACATACAGGCTAGCCGACCGTTCGCCAAAAGCGCCCTGGCTAAACACCTGGAAATACAGTCGCAAGCGGGATGGATGTGTACGGAAAAAGCCCTACAACGCTCTCGGAAAAGACGCCACCACACTTGCCTTGCACCCTCGCAAGCCCGCGGCTTATAGTCCGGCCGTCGCCCATATGGCGACCTGGTTTGGCGACCGGAGTAACGAGTACATCGATCCATTAAGCGAGGTGTACTAATGAACCGTTATATATCCCTAACCGGCCACGACTGCCTGATTCCTTCCCTGCTGATCGACACCCAGGCGCCCATCGATGTATTGCACGACGCCGCAGCCTTTCGCATCCGCGCCGCGACCCAACTGCTGGAGAACTTCGCCGCCGAGACCCTGCGCAGCGAACCGGTGCTACTGCAGGAACTGACCCTGGTGTGCAGCATCCTGCTGCGCGATGGCTGTGATCTGCTGGATGTGACATCACGGCGCCTGCAACCGCAGGCCAAACTCTAAACACCCCAGGGCGGCTTCCCGGCCGCCCATTCTTCATAAGGAAATGCCATGCATAAACCCGCAACAGAAATCCCCGAGCGCCAGATCCGCGCGCTCTACGACGCCGACACCATCCGCGTCTACCAGGCCTACTCCGACAGCATCGCCGACGCCGCCCTGGCCCACGGCACCTTCGTCTCCCCACCCTTCAAGATGGAGCGCATGACCTGGATAAAGCCGTCCTTCCTCTGGATGATGTACCGCGCCGGCTGGGGTTTTAAGGACGCCGGACAGACCCGCATCCTGGCCATCGACATCAGCCGCGAAGGCTTCGAATGGGCCCTGGCCAACGGCTGCCTGAGCCATGTCGACGAGTCCATGAGCAAGGAAGAGTGGTTGAAGTTGAAAGACCAGTCGCCGGTGCGGATTCAGTGGGACCCGGAACGGGATCTGTACTTGCGGCCACAGGAACATCGGGCCATTCAGATTGGCCTGAGCAAGGAGGCCGTGCAGTTGTATGTGAACCAGTGGATACAGCGGGTTACCGATATCACGCAGTTGGCGCACTCGATTTATCGACTCATTCGGGAAGGGGACTTGGAGGGGGCCAGCAGACTGCTTCCGCAGGAGCGGGAGTATTCAAGGGAGGTTGATGTATAGCCTGTACTTTCGGAAGTTGCAGCTAAGTTAATAAAAGAACTAACTTATTCACTTTAGAGGCTTAGCAAACAACAATCGCCACCTGATCAATCCCACTTAAAATCAGGTGTGATGGTACATAAAACCCCTGCGTGACCAAGCATTTTCCTGACCCGCGAGACCTCAACAGCCTGCCCGGAGAACAGAAGAAATTGGCCTTTCTGCAGTGCTTTTCTGGACATCAAAAAATTATAACCTGCCACCTCGGATACAACTCGCACATGTGCTTCGCTTTTATAATTACCGCTACAAAAAATTTTATATTCTCGCTCATCGATTTTAATGTCTGAAATATGTGTAGTAACCAAGGACCAGCCACAACCGGAACACCTTAACCCTTGGGTAGAACCCTCGTTAAACACATCGAGCTGTTCTTCACACGATGTACATATTAGAGGAGATACTTCTTTCATCATGGCTTACCAGATTAAAACACTTTGAAAACCGTGGATTACTAGGAAATCATCTACTGCTCAACGGTCACCAGTTCCTTCAAAGAAACACAAAAGTCATCTACCGCTAAAAAATCAATACCAGCCTCGAACCCAAAATATACATTCGAAGATTCTTCGCAACTACTTCCAAGGTTAAATAAAAAACCTATGGAAAAGTATCCATCTTCCATGCTTTCAGCCTCCCCGGCCATGAACCTTATTTGAAAGTCGCTTTCCAAAGGCATATAAACCAGTGACTCATTAACCTGATTAGTAAGCACTGACAATTTATGCCTATAGAAATAATCAACAAGCCTATTTATATCATCAAAATTCAAACTACAAAAGAAATCAGCCGGTAAACAGCCAGAATATTTATCATACCAAATACTGACAATATCGAAGTCAAAAAAACTATCCTTAGCCTTCATATTTTTGACAATAAACTCTAACACTCCCGCCTCTGTCTTAAGTTTAATGCTCATGCTACATCTCACTAAAAAATGCAAAATACATGCATACATATCTCTGTACCACGCGCGATTACACCATAATATATTTTCTTCTTCACTCTAAAAACTCATCACTTACGTGACTCTTACTTAATATATAGCCCACTATGATCCGAAGGCTGACAAACTAGAAAAAACAAACTTGATGCAGGTCACAGCAGAGCTTTTTTTCAAACCTTCTTTCAATCTTGAAAAAATCAAAGACTCAGGAGTTAGTGAAAAATCATCTGAGTCATCATGCAGCCCATGAGCTATCCTTCACCTACAATGATTTTTCGCAACCCAACTAAAGCAGTTCTTATCAACTTAACTTCATAATCCGCATTCAAAGTTATCTTTACGCCTGCCAGCATCGAGCTCAATTTCTCTTTCGGATAAACATCCGCTATTGAATACAACTCTTGGATCACCCTATCAATCAAGCCTACAACTACATCAGCATACTCTTGGCTTTTCAGAAATTTATCTAGCTGCAGATCAATACAACCAGGGCCGCCATACGAAATCGAATCGACCCAAGAATCAAACATATCGTCCAAAGCTTCCGAGCTTACATATTTTCCGGACTCTATTACTAGAAAGCAGGCACTACTCAAGTCCAGATCATGAATCCGCGTAAACTGCCCAGAAAACTCTAAATTCGAATAAGCCAAATCAAACTCTCACTCATTGTAAATATGAAACAGAGCCCTGCCATCTTGGGATTCTTTATTCCGCTCTAATAAACCCAAGCCACCCTACACCAACAACCAGGTAGCTAGTCAGAAGAATTTCAACATCAGCCTCTTCGGAAAACTAGAAATCTCCGATACATAAAGGAAATTTTACAAACTCTTGTCGATGCAACTTAAATATTAGACGATGCATATTTTTTGCTTCCCCAACGTTTCTATGCAGAATTTCCTGCAGACTTGATCCATATTCAGCATATAACACAGCGCCTTCACATACCCTCACTTCCCTCACAAGCTTCCGCGCACCATACTTCAAAAGAACCGAATAGACTCCTTTACTTTTCGCTTCGAAACCAACAACTATTAGTTTCATAAACTACTGCTCAAAAATTAAATGTGAATTCCCTGTCCCTTGAGGCCCTTTCATTTCCATTTTTTGCTAGTCCCTTTACACAGCCCATAAATCATCACACATCCGCAGCTATTCAAACCATCGACTAAAATTCAGCATCCTATTTCATTACCTCCTTCCCAAAGCTGAACAACCACGAGCCTGTTGAGCTCAGCGCATACCCCCCATACTTTCCGTTTCAACATAAGAGCAAGTCCTCTTACAAGAGCTAGACAATGTAACCTCTAAAAAACAAAATAACTTATTTTGCCCTCCTCCTCATAACGCCAAGACTTTATAATACCCTCTTTTGAGATAAGTATTGAGTAGCGACAATCCATAAGCCACGCAATGTAGTAGAGCTTTTCACCTGCCACCTCATCCCAAACCTTATCAAAGGCTGCATTCTTATTGCTGGGCGACCAATATTGATGCAAACAATCTGGCAGACATCTAGGGGGTCAAAAGTGCGACTCAAACGGAGTACCAACCAGCCCATTAGTGACACTAATCCAAGTCGAATAAAATGGTGAAGAGCATCCTATAGCAAATTTCTGCTCTATTCATTTCGGCACCAAATTGACCTTATTAAACAAATCATAAAACCCTGGAAACTCATAAACATCTATGCCAAGCCTTTTCCTTGAAGAAGGATGAGAACACCTGACTGCTACCTATCCAACTCACGTAAACATAAGGAATCATGACCAAAAAAACATTGCAAGACAGCAACTCACACTCAAATACAACAAAACAGTAGAAACTCTCTATTCGTGACAGCCGGACCTCAATTTTTCTTAAATTCCTTATCAGCTCAGATCTCTAACAAATCACCAACAATCCCAGCTTTAATATCGTTGCCGTTTTCATACATCAACATTTTCAAAAAGCCGCGCAAGTCCCACTCGGTTTTTACAACACGTTCCACATTGGAGTCGTAATGATAAACTGCATCATCTCCCATTAAAGTCTGAATAAAATAGTACTGAGTCTCAGAAACCCAGGCTAAGACAAATGGCTTATTCAGAAACTCATAATGCCCGGACTCTTGCATCTGACTCAAGAAGTTAACCTGAAAAAGCAAATGAGTACGTACCCGCCAAGACGGGCGATACAATTGGATAAATGAGTCCCCAATCAACCCTCCATCACTTCGCCCCATTTCAAGTAAAAATGACTGTAGTTGACCACTGATACGGATATCGTAAAGCCTCTTGAGTTTCTCCAACTCATCTAGACTATAGCCTAAGAAAACAATATCACCCTCAAGAACATCTTCACTTATAAAAGATCTAACAAATTCACCAATCATGGGGTAACTCTCGAAGCCCCCTGAAAAAACCTCACATTCCAAAGAAGGTTATTTTCAGAAAAAAATTTACTTGCCACCAAAGACCTACTACACAAAGCTGGTTTGGCCACGAAATTTTCTATACACCATTTGATAAATCACCCAAAGCTAAAGTTGTACTACAGGAACTGTCGCTGGTGTGCAGCATTTTGCTGCGAGATGGGTGTGATTTGACGGATGTGGCAGGGCGACGGATGCAAGGGCAGCTATCCGCATAAGCAGACAGAGACATTATAAGTCCGCCTCCTTTAGTCAACCGCTGCGGGCGCTCTACCAGAGACGCCCGCACTTCAACTCCGGTCTTCCGCATTCGTGGCAGCCTTACCTCGATTTCTCTTAAGTTCCTTATCAGCTCAGCCCCCTAACAAATCACCAACAACCTCAGATTTAATTCAGCATCAATATAGCCGCCGCATGCACACATCATAATTTTCAAAAACCACTTACAACATCACTCTTCTTCATTAGCTCGCGCACGCTGCCCCTTCTCAGGACTAGTCGACAACATCAACATCAAATCCGTCACTATCGCCTTTCTCAAAGCCAAACTTTCTACTCCCATCGGCTTGAAAAACAATAAACCTATCATTAACCACATCAGCCTTATGAAGGTAATCACCGACGGCAACTTCTGTCCCAAAGTTTTCAGCAAGATATTTTGCAAACCCAGCCAGAACCTCATCAACAACTTCAAAATAGCAATAGAATATAGCCAACGTCCTATAACCTACGCCATTGTATTCCAGCCTAATTCCGATAGATTCCTCCCGCTCGATCTCTGACAACTCCCAAAAAGCATCGACACTTAAAACATTCAAATCCGACAACTCAAAAAAAAACGTAAGCGCAGCCGAAACTTCGCTTATATGGAGTTCTTTCCTGATCGACATTTCAAACATTGAAATATTCATTTTCTGCTACTGAATAAGTCTATTAGTTTTTGACGAGAGGCTTCACTCAATCCAGGGTTGCCACCCTTCAACATCCCCTCAAATGCTTTTAGCGCTCCACCTTGAAGGCCACCATTTTTAACCATATCTGTGTAGATTCCAAATTCCGCTTGCGACAACTGCACAAGTCCAGGCCCCGTTCTCGGAAAAATAGTTGAGCTTCCAGGGTGTGTCCCATAGACCCTTCCTGAAGAAGTCAAAATATCCCCACCACTCAGAAGAGTAGCTTTTCCAGAGTTGATCTCCGCAATATCGACTCTCAAATCAATTCCACCTATCGCAACCGTTTTGGGAGTATTTCTATCTCCAGCACCAAATCTTGTAGAGCTGGTTATCGTATCCACACTATGAGACTTAGAAACGCTCACAGGAGCTTCAGGAGTAAAAAAACCATTATTTTTTGGGAGCTTACTATTTCCGCCTACTGCTCTACCAAAAGCGGTAATCATGGCAAACTTTACAAGTTCTTCCTTTGAAGCACCATTATTGAGTAGGTTCGTAACACCATTGATATCTATTGGAGCGAGAACCGAGCTAATCACACCATCCTTAAGAGATAACTCGCGAATTTTTTCGTCACTTAAACCCTGTTTTTTCCACTCGGAAATCTGCTCACTGCTTCTGACTATAGCCAGATACGGGTTGCTGATGGTTCCAATGGGAGTCCAGTCATTTCCGTTGAGGGTGTAAATATTCCCAAGAATCCCGCCCCAACCCGAATTTAATTGCCCTTCTTTCGCACCCTCCATCATGATGCGTGCATATTTCCCAAAAAGGAGATTCAGCTCCTCTTGGCTGAGTCCCCCTGCCTGATACAACGCAACCAGGTTTTCTCCAGACTCTTTTTCTCGCTGCCGGTACTCATTGTGCACCGCACGCTCACAACCACCATCCCCAGCACAAGCAGAAAACTTCTCCTGCAAGTCATTCATACCGCCGATTTTTGCGGCCACCAGTTTTTCATGAAGCGCTACCAAGCTGGTTTCATTCAACTTCTCAACGCCGTACTTATTCGCTAATAAGTTGTTCTCCACAGCATTCTTGCCAGCTCCGGCCCCCGCAATAGCACCCGCGCTATCGCCTTTCGCAATTCCCCCCGCAAGCCCAGCGGCTAACGTCGATAGCGCAGCCACTGTCTGCTTTTGTTCTTCACTGAGGGAGCTGGTATCGCTGGTGCCATACAGCTGCTGGGTGATCAGTCGAGCAGCCAGCTCTCCACCTGCAGCACCTGCAGCGCCCGCTATTGCCGAGTTACCTTGGGCCTGGGCAACGGCAGCTCCCAGCACAGCGTGAGCCATTGTGTTGAGGGCTGGATTGTCACCTGTGGATTTCTTGATCAACTGCGCCAGATACGGTGCCGAGGCGCCAGCCAGGGCAGAGCCGATATCCCCACCGGCCAATCCTTGCAGGGCGGCGGTGACGGCTTGGGCTACTCGCTGGTAATCACCACCCGTACCGTATTTGCCCATGATCTGCTGATAGGCATCAGTAGCAATCAGCTTCGTCTGGTACTTCTCAACCTCCTCTTTGCTGGCATTGCTTCCTGGTCGATAAATACCTTTCTCTTCAAGTTCCTTGCTCGCCTCTTGATCGGCCTTCAACTGCCCCTCGGTCCGAACAATGTCCGTCACCTGAGTGCCAATCTCGCCAATCAGCTGCACCTCTCGCAGGCGCTTCTGCTCCTTCTCCTTGTCGAAGATCGGGCTGATGCTGCCATTGGCGTGTTCGACGTCGCGGCTGAGGGTGGCAACGTCCTGCTTCTGCTGGCCTGGATCACGAATGTCCAAAGTGCCGTTGGAGATTGCCGATGAGGTGGTGCCGCTGGCACTGCCGCCGTGGTTGTAGGCGATCAACATGCCGCTGGGCATGTTGCTGGTGAAGCCATCAGCACCGCCGTTACCGCTGCTGACGCTGGCGCTCTGCATCTGGCTTTTGTATTCGGCCTCGTTCTTGAGATCGCTCCAGCCCAGGGTGCCCGTGCTCAGGCGGTTTTTGTCGGTTTCTGCGGTGCTGGCGATGACGCTGCCATCGAGCTGGGTGTGCTTGCCCACTTCAACCTGATAGCCGCCCTTGCCGGCGAACAACCCGGTCTGTTCCTGCACGCTCTGGTACTTGGAGTCGATCTTGCTCTGGCTGACGCTGACCGAAGCGCTGCCGGTCATCGTGCCGAACGTGAAGCTGGCACCGCCGCTGACATTGCTCTGCTTGGACTTGTAGTCGTCGGTGTCTTGCAGGCTTTGCAGCGTGAGGTCGCGCCCGACCTTGGCCGTGATCTCGTCCGCATTGACTTGCGCACCCTTGAGAACGGCGTCCCGCCCACTGATCAGGCTCGCCTGGTTACCGGCGTCCAGGGTGGTCTCGGTCCAGGTGGTGCCGGTGCCCTTTTCCTTGCCCACACCCTTGTTGCCGTTGGCGAAGATACTCAGGCCTGCGCCGTTGGGGCCAACGCCCAAGCTGACGCCAATGGCACCGCCGCTGCTGCTGTTCTTGCCATCAAGCTTTTGCCGGTTGGCCGCGGCCTCAAGCTGGATGTCACGCTCAGCGGCCAGCAGCACGTTATTGCCCGCCTTGAGTTGGCTGCCTTGCACGCGAATGTCGCCATCTGCCCCAGCGGTACCGCTACCGGCAGCCACAATGGAGAGGTTGTTGCCACTGGTCAGGCTACTGCCCTGACTGACCACCTGCTCCTGAGTCTGCTTGGAACTGGACTGCTGCGAGCCCAGGGAAATGCTGATACCGACGAACTGGCCAATGTTATCGCCGTTCATCCCGCCGCCCTGTTGGGCCGCTTGCCAGGCCTGAACACCAGTCAGGCCAGCCTTGATGCCTTGCAGGGCAGAAAGGCGGCTATCGTCCTCCTCCCTGGCTTGCTTGGTGGTCTGGTACGCGGCGTCGACAGCACTGCCGACGGTTCCGGACAGCGCCAGGGTCAGGCCGCTGGTCTTGGTCTTGGAGGTTTGCTCGCTCTTGTTGTGATTTTCCGCCGCGAGGATGCTGACGTTCTGCCCGACGAGACTGATGTCCTTGCCCGCGATGACGTCGGAACCTTTAAGAGTCAGGTCCTTGCCGGCCTGGATATCGACGTTGCCCAGCACACTGCCAATGGTGCTGGCCTTGGCGTTTTCGGTGGTGCTGGACGAGGTGTTCTGAGCGCTAGTTGAACCCAGGGTGAAACCAATCCCGCCACTGCTCAACAAGCCGGACTTTTTCTCCGATGTCGAATGGCTTTGCTCGTAGGTTTCGGTGGCGCTATCGATCTCGACATTGCGTCCTGCAACCAGGCTGGTGGAGTGGGTGGAGACAATATCGCTGGCGGTCGCGCCAATATCCTGGCCGGCGCGGATGACCACCGTATCACCACTGACGGAAGAGCCCTGTTGAGTGATGGAGTTGCTGCTATCAATCCGTGTTTTTTGGCTGCTGGACAACCCGGAGCTGCTGGTCTTGGTCTTGCGGTAATAGCTGTAGTCGCTGTTTTGCGCGGCGCTCAGATTCACATCACCGCCCGCATAGAGATACGCCTCATCCCCCGCCGTCACCCGACTGGCCGTCAGCGCAAGATCCTCACCGGCCTTGAGCGCCACATTGCCGCCGGCAACCAAGGTGGTGCCCACCTGCTGAACATGATCCTCCTGGCTGGTGACCTTCTTGGTCTTGCTATACGCATGCTGCTCATTGGCCGCTGAAAACAGGCTCAGGTTTTCCGTGGCGGTCATCGCCACATCGCGCTTGGCCTCGATCTGGCTGGCGATGGCCGTGATGTCGCGCCCGGCGCTGATGGCCAGGTCGCGACCGGCCTGCAGGCTGGAGCCGTTCTGGGTCACGCTGAGGTCGTTGTAGCGCACGCCGCGGTCATTGCTGACCACCTGTTCCACAGCGCTCAGGTTGACGTCGCGACCGGCCTTGAGGCTGGTGTCGGCTCCGCTCTTGAGTACGCTGCCGTTGTTGTTGATGTCGCGCCCGGCACTGATCACCAGGCTGTTCGCCGCTTCTACCCGGGCGGCGTTGTCGACGAAGTCGCGCTGCTGGGCGTAGCTGCCGTTGCTGCTCTGGTGCGAGGTCAGGGTGCGCTCGTTGATGACGTCGCCCCAGGTTGCGGCGAGGCTCACGTCACGCCCGGCGACGATGCCGCCGGCCTTGTTCACCAGGTCGTTGCCGGCCAGCAGGTCAAGGCGATTACCGGATTCCACCAGGCCGCTGTTGATCAGGTTCTGCCCGGCCTGGGCCGACAGGTTGTTGGTCGCGCGCAGGGTGCCGACGTTGTTAAGGTCCTGGCCGGCGATCAGGTTGACGTCGTTACCCGCGATCAGGACGCCGTTCGGGGCGAGTCGGTTCTTGGCCTGGGCCAGGTAGAGCACGGGCACCAGCACTTGTTCGCCGTTCACTTCATGGCTTTCCAGCCAGACGATGTCGTGAGTCAGGGCCGCCACCTGCTCGGAGGTCAGGGTCACGCCCACCGACAGGTTGAGCTGTTGCCGGCTCTGGATGGCGTTGTCCATCAGGTACTTGAACAGCTGTTCGTCGCTGTTCTGGCCGTCGATAAAACGCTGGCCGGTACGGGCTTGTACCGCTTGTTGAATCAGCTTCTGCTCGTAGAAGCCATCCCCCAGGCGTTTGGCGCTGTCGTCCGGGTTGTAACCGAGGCTGGACAGCAGGTAGTCCGAGCTCATGAACTGCTTGAGGTCGGTGAGTACCGGGTTGGTTTCTATCAGGTACTTGTGCGGCCGGGTAAGGTTCGCGGCATCCGGCAGGCCGGCGATCTGCGCCGGAGCTGGTGCAGCGCTGCTGCTCTGACCACTGAGGCGGAACAGACCGTTCTGCCCAGCGGGCAGACTAAAGCCAGGCAGGGCCAGGGGGTTGACCTGTTGCTGGGTCAGGTCTGGGGGCAGTTGCGGGTTGAGGCTGATGCGAGTGGCGAAGGCGGTACCCGGTACTTGGGTATCGGTACGCGCACCGCTGCCGACATAGGTGTAACCCGGACGGACCACGCTGCTGTCGAAGCCATTGCCGGCCTTGATGCTCACCGCTCCCCCGGCCTGGATCACTGCGGCATAGCTTTGATCACCACCGGCGAGTTTTTTCGTCGTCCCCAGGCCGACCCACTCACGTTCGGTCATGCCGATAAAACCGGCCAGCGCGCCTTCCAGACCACCCAGGTCATCAGGCGTATAACCCGCACTCTGGAACCAGTATCGGTTGGTGACAGCGTTAGCGACGTTGTACCAGGCACTGGCATTTTTGGTCCGCGCCGACATGAACACCCGGGTGGTTTCGGTCTCGCCGGTTTCCACGCCGCTGTGGGTCAAGTTGTTGACCGTGGCCATCAGGTTGCCGGCCGCGCTGATACTGCTGCTCTGGTTCAGCAGGTCGCCAGCGTTGATATTCAGGTTGACGCCAGCGGCAATGCTCGACGCCGCACTCGCTTCGGTGACTTCGAATTTGTCGCGCTGAACGATCTCCCACACGTGATTGCGTTTGCCGCCACAGTCACCGGCGTTGTAGCCCTCGATGCAGGCGACTTCAGCGATTCTGGCGGTGTAGATGCCGCCGTTGTTGGTGGCCAGCACATCGCGCATGTTCTCAAGGGTGCTGGCTGCAAGCGTCATGGAACCATCGCTTTGCAGGGTGCCGGAACGGTTGGCGATGCGGCTGGCCAGAGCCCCCTGACCATCGCGATCGATCGTCAGATGACCGAGGCTGTAAACGTTGCCGTAGCTGTTGGTCAGGGTGTCGACCCGCAGCCCCATGTCGTCGCCACTGAACACCAGCCCGTGATCGTTGAGCAGGCCGCCGGTGCTCAAGGTCAGGTTCTGGGCAGCGCCAAGGGTGCCCTGATTGTTGATGCCACCCGCGTTGAGCGTGAGCCGGGCCGCAGCGCTCAGGCGCCCTGCGTTGTTCAACTGGCCGAACACCGAGACTGTGGTGTTGCCGCCGCCAGCAATACTGGCACTGTCTGCCAGGTCCACTTGGGCAGCTTTTAGGTCCAGTTGCCCAAAGCTGCTGAGTCGGCCCTTGCTGCTGTAATGACCACTGAGGTCGATATTGACGCCTGCATCACTGCCGATCAGGCCGTCATTGATCCAGTTCACGCCGCTGCCTATCAGGCCATTGCCGGCTAGGAGCTGGCCCGTACGGGCCTGTGTCAGGTGGTTGACGTTGACTGTCAGTTTCCCGGCCTGGATCGAGCTGCTGTTGGTCCAGCGTTCGCCTTCCAGGGTCAGCTGGCCGGCGGTTTTCAGGCGCCCGCCCACATCCTCGAGGTTGGCCATGGACAGGCCGAACAGGCCGTTGCCGCTGTGCAGCACGCTGCCGCCACGGTTGTTGAAGCTGCCAGCGTCGAAGGCCAGGTTTTGGTTGGCGGTTTCCAGAGAGCCATCGCGGTTGTCGAACAATCCTCCGAGCTCCAGCCGTGTATCGCCACCGTCTCCCAGGGCGCGCAATTGGCCGGTCTGATTGTCGAGGCTGGCGGCCTTGATCGTCAGGCTGCTGTCGCTTTCGATGATGCCCTTGTGGTTATTCAGAGCGCCGCTGAGGTCGAAATTAATCTGCTGGCCGGCGATTTGCCCGTTGTTGCCGCTGTTGTCGAAATGGCCGCCGCTAACTTTGACAAGGCCCTTGGCGTAGAGGCCACCGTTGCGGTTATCGAAATCGCCGGTGGTGATCAACGCATCGCCGCTTTGCGCGGAAATCCGCCCGCCGTCGTTGTCTATGCCAGCCAGGGCCTTGAGGGTCAGGCGCTGGGCCTGGGTCACGCCGCCCTGGCGGTTGTTGCTCGGGTCGTAGCCGTTTTTCAGCGCGCCGCGAAGATCGGCGATCATCGAGCCTTGCACGCTAGAAAGCACGCCCCCACGGTTATCCAAGTGGCCGGCGCCGATGTTCAGGTTACCGTTCCTGGCCAGGATGCGACCACTCTGGTTGTCGATGTCGCCGGTGCTCAGGTTCAGAGCGCCTTGGCTCTGCAGGGTGCCCTTGCCATTGGTGAGGCTCCCGGCCTGAACGTGCAGGCCGCCGGTCTGGCTGTAGATCAAGCCATCACCGCTGTTCTGCAGTGCGCCGTCCAGGGTCAGGGTCAGTGGGTCGTTGGCCATCAAGGTCCCACGGTTACGATTGTCCAGGCTGGCAGCGAACAGGCTCAGCAGGCCCTGGCTGGCCATCTGGCCACCCCGATTGTCGATCTGCCCAGCGCGTTCGATGCGCAGCGGGCCGCCGCTGGCCAGCTTGCCGTGGGTATTGCTCAACGCGCCCAACAGATTAAGGGTGACGGCGGTTTTGCCGGTGAAAGTGCCGGTGCCATTGTCCAGGTCGGTGCCGGTAAAGGTCAGGTCACCCGCGGCGTCAAGGGTGCCGCCGTTGTTGCCCAGGGTCATGGCCTGCAGGGTCAGGGTCGCGGCGCTGTCGATGGAGCCGCCCTGGCTGTTGTCCAGCAGGTCGCTGATTTTGAGGCTCTGTGCACCCGCGCTGGAGATCATGCCCTTGAGGCTGTTGTCGAGGCTGGCGGCCTTGACGTCCAGGGCCTGCTGGCTGACCAGGCCACCGCCCTGGCTGTTGTTCAAGGCGTCGCTGAGGGTGACCTCGACACCGCCTTTGAGGCTGGAGACGGTGCCTTTGTTGCTGTTGTTCAAGCCTGTGCCGTTGAGGGTCAGGCCCTGCCAGCCCGACAGCAGCCCGCCCTGGTTGTCCAGCTCAGCGCTGCCGGTGATGGTCAGGGTCTGTTGCGCCAGTACCACGCCGGTGAGGTTGTCCATCCCGGCCAGCACCAGGTTGCTGCTGCCCTGGCTCGACAGCTCGCCGCCGCTGTTGCTCAAGTGGCCCAGGGTGGCATTGAGGGACTGCTGGCTCTTGATCAGGCCGCCCAGGCCGTTACGCACTTGCTCGGCATCGAGTTGCAGGCGCTCGGCGCTCAGCAGCTTGCCCTGACGGCTGTTATCCAGAGCCCCGGCACTGACCGTCACCTGGCGCTGCCCGCTCAGGGTGCCGCCCTGGTTGTCCAGGGTCTGGGCCATGTTCAGGGTCAGGTCGCGACTGGCGACAATGCTCTTGCCGCGGTTGTCGAGATCCCGGGCGTTGAGGCTGATGTCGCCGTTGGCGTTGCGAGAGTTATCGGCATTGACCCCGGCTTCGATGATGCCCTTGTTGGTCAACTGGCCACCGCTGTCGAGGGTGATGCGGTCGCGGGCGGCGAGGGTTTTCTGGCTGCTCAGGTCGCCCCGGGTCTGCACCTTGAGTTCGCTACCGGCGTAGACCCCGCCCTGGGCCTCCAGGCTGCCGGCCTTGATCGCCACCGCGCCCTTCTCGGCAGTGGCGTCCGCCATGCGCAACTGGCCATCGGCGTCCAGTTGGATATCACCGCCACTGGCGATCAACTTGCCGTCGAGCTTCACCCCCACCCCGGCCTCGGTGCCCACCAGTTTGATGGCCCCGGCGTACATGCCGCCCAGGGCTGATGAGTCGATGGCCAGTTGCGGTGCATCCGCCGGGTTGGCGGTGCGGGCCGTGGCGTTCAAGGTCTTGGCGTCGACGTCGTTGGCCCCGGCGATCACCGCCAGGTGCCGGGCCTGGATCTCGGCGTTGATCTTGGCGCTGCGGGTGATGATTTCGAACTGGTCGATATTGCTCGCGTTGAGGCCCGCGCCTTCGATGGCGACGCTGCCCTGGTCCACCTGGTAACGCTGGACCTGGCCGTTCTCGATCACCGGCTTGCCGGTGGTCAGGGTGGCCTTGGGGGTGTTGATGAAGCCGCAGCCGTTGCAGGTCACGCCGTAGGGGTTGGCAACGATGACATGGGCCGCTTGCCCGGCCACTTCGGTGTAGCCCTTGAGCTGGCTGGGGCTGCCGCCGTTGACCTCGTTGAGGATCATATTGGCCGCGCGGCCACCCAGGTTGGAGTTGCCGAGAATGATTCCGCCCAGTTGGGTTTCCTGGGTGCGGCCGGTGGCGTTGTTGAGGATCACCCCCTGCTGGCCGACGTTGTAGTCGCTGAACTTGTTGTGCGACAGGCCGCTGCCATTGGGCGTGGCAATGTTGACGATGGGCACGCCATTGCCGGCCTGTCCCAGTGTTGTACCGCTGCCGTTGACCACGATGCCGTCGGCCATCGCCACCAGCGGCTGCCAGAACATCACGTTGGCCAGGATGAACGCCAGACCGCGTTTGGACAGCCCCCAGAACGAATCCCGCGCTTGCAAGGTGGCGGAAGGCTGGCGGGCCAGAAAGGCGAGTTGGCGAACGTCCATGTCAAAAGCCTCAATGAATCAGTGCAATCAGAGATAGAAATCCAGGCGGAAATGGGTCGGGGTTTCCCGTTCACTCAAGGCTTCGAGACGTTCGAGGGAATGGGCAAAGCTCACGCCGGTGACAAGGTGGTTGCCCATCGGGCGAGTCCAGCGCAGGTGGTTGCGCCAGCAGTAGCCGCTGTCGCCGTTCAGGCTCGGGTCTTTGTAGCCGCGGATGAAGGACTGGGCGCCGAGGTTGAAGGTGGTACCAGGCATCGGCGCGACAGCGGCGCTATGCAGCGCGCTGAACAGCAGCAGGCAGGACAAGGCACAGCACAACCTCATCCCGAGCGTGGAGAGAGACATATCCGATCCTTCGAAAGCGTGACGACAAGAGCTACGAAGGGCGTGACGCTAATAAGCTATTACTGCATCGTCAAATGACTGCCGCAGAATCGCCAATAACAATCAAATCGAACTTTCAAGCAACTTTACGAGATAAAAAACATGCAATTCCATCATGGAGCCGCCCATTTTAAATCTTGAAATATTTAAAGGAAAAATCATCTTAAAGCCTTTTAAATCAAGGCTATAGAGTTTTAAAAAGTTTTAGCAAAAATTTGAGATTGCACACTTAGAAGAGCCAACGCCCGTACGCAAGAACCCTGGCTCTCACTCTCTCGCTACCATTAAAGAACAACTCACCCACAACCACATCCGTAGCGACAAACCCATGCAGAAACCCCAAATAAATCAATAACCCATTGATTTATTTACTGAAAATAGAATCAGACAATTCCCTCTGCAAATTCAGAAGAGCCGTACCCCCCCAGGGCTCATCCCCCCTGGGCAATCAATCTTCTCCTGTCTTCTTGCCTTCATCCCCTTCCGAACGCAGATGGATCACCCGCGGTGGCGGTTCCACCCTCAGCGGCGGGTGCTGCTGGTCTTCGGGAAGAATGCGATAGAACTGCGTGGTGACGTGGCTGATACCGCCTTCCTCGTCGTTGTGCACGATCATGGTGCCGGGCTGGCGCATCTGGGCGAAGGTCGCGTCGTTGAGCTTGAAGGTTTCGCTCAGGCGCTTGTCGTCCACCACGGGTGCCGGCAGCCGCGGCGGGTAGCTCTTGTTGCGACGCTGGCGGTAGCGGGCCCAGGAAATCAGCAGCACCGCATTGAGTACCGCCACCCAGGCATAGAACTGCAGGGTGGTCAGGGCATCGAGCATGCCCGCTTCGATCCGCGGCCCTTCATGGCTGTCCAGCAGCGGAATGAGCCCACGAACCAGCAAGTACAGCAGGCCTACCCAGGCCAGTACGGTGAGGACAACGTCGACGATCACCATGAACGGACGCTGGCGGGTTCGGATGATTTTCATCAGCGCACCTCCTCTTCGTCATCGATGGGTTTGATGCCGCGGTCCGGGCTGACCCAGCGCGCGCGTTTCTGGTGTTCGCCAAACAGCACCCGGGGAAAGCTCACCAGGGTGGTGAACAGGCTGATGAACCAGAACACCAGCGGGTACCAGACCACCCAGAACATGGTTTTCCACAGGTCTTTTTCATAACGGCGGTCGATCAGGATACTCACCGCGAACTGGGTCAGGCAGACCATCGCCAGCACCAGCCCGGTGAAGGCCGGCGGGACGATGGTGTGCACCGCGATGGCCTCGGGCATGACGATGAACTTGCCCAGGGCCCAGAAGATCACCGACAGCAGGAAGGTGAAGGCCCAGCCGGTGGACAGGCAGTAGTCGAACAGCAGGGTCCAGAGGTAGCGGTGGCGCCACTCCCAGATCCCGCGGATGTTCTTGAACAGCACCTCGGCGCCGCCCTGGGCCCAGCGCAGGCGTTGCTTCCACAGGCCGCGCAGGGTCTCCGGCATGAGGATCCAGCACAGCGCCCGCGGCTCGAAGAACACGTACCAGTGGTCCAGTTGCAGCTTCCAGCTGATGTCGATGTCTTCGGTGATCATGTCCGGGCTCCAGTAGCCCACCCGGTGCAGGGCGGTGCGACGGAAGGCGACGATCACCCCGGAGACGGTGAAGACTTTGCCGAACACCCGCTGGGTGCGCTTGATCAGGCCGATGATCGAGGAGAACTCGCCCACCTGGACCCGACCCACCAGGGTCGAACGGGTGCGGATCCGCGGGTTGCCGGTCACGGCGCCCAGGCGCGGGTTGTCCAGCATCGGCGCCACCAGGTAGGCCGCCGTGTTGGGCGCCAGCAGGGCATCGCCGTCGATGCACACCAGGTATTCGCTGTGTGCCGCCACCGCGCCCATGCGCAGGGCCACGGCCTTGCCCTGGTTCTGCGCCAGGTGCAACACCCGCAGGCGCGGGTCCTGGGCGGCAAGGCGGTCCAGCACCTCGGCGGTGTTGTCCTTGGAGCCATCGTTGATGGCGATCACTTCGATGTTCGGGTACTGCTGGGCCAGGGCCGCATGAATGGTGTCGGCGACGTTGTCGCCTTCGTTGTAGCAAGGAATGAGGATGCTGATCAGCGGCTCACCGGCCAGGGGCGGCGGCAGGGTGTCGTCGCTCCACGGCCAGTGGCGCTCCCAGTGCATCCAGTAATACAGGCCGCCGGCGATCCACAGCGCCGACATGAACAAGGGGTAGTAGAAGACGAAGTCCATGAGGAATTCGCCGGTCAGCACGAAGATCAGCCCCAGGGGCACGCCGAGAACGAGCGCCAGGACCACCAGCGCAAAGATACGATCCACCATGATTCAAGGGCTCCATTTGTTGGAGAGCGCGGGCCGCAGAGTCTTCAGGTCCGGTGAGTTCTCGAGGAAGTTGTCCGGGTAGTAGCCGAAATTGGTCGCGCCCTGGCGCTTGAGGCGGCCCATCCAGTCCGCCAGTTGCTGGGCGGAGAGGTCGCTGGCGGGCTTGCGGGCCCAGTCCCGGGCCTGCAGCTCGAACACCGTGCGCTGCAAGGCACCGGGGCGGGCGCGCACCTGGTCCACCAGGGCTTCGAGCCAGGGCCCGGAATGCCGCTGGCTCTGGCCTTCCATCAGCGGCATGGCCATGGGCGCGGTCCAGTCGTAGCTGACCAGGAAATCATCGAGGTTCTGGGCGAACCAGGTTTCACTCTGCGGGTTGATGATCGGCTCGGCGAACAGGTTGCGCGCGGTCTGCACCTGCGGCCCGCGAATCGCCCGGACCTTGGCGGCCAGCTCATGGGTGAAGTCGATCAGGTAGCGGCTCTTGAAGCGGGTCCAGCGCTGCAGGGTGGCCGGATCGTCGCGCAGGGCGGCCATGGAACCCGGCAGGCCCTGGGCCACATAGGCGCGCAAGGCCCCGGGGCTGGCATCTTCGAAATCCGAGAGCACGGCGTCGTCGTGGAACAGAATGCCGTCCACCGACGTCATGCGCGCCACGTCCTCGTAAAGGTCACCGATCTGCCGGCGCACATTGGGGTCGAAGGGCGACAGCCGCTGGTACTGCTTAGGATCGATGGTGCTCTGGCCGGTGGCCGGATCCCAGCGCGTGACCCGGGGCAGCCGGGCGTCCAGGGCGAAGCTGAGCACCGGCATCCAGGCATAGACCTTGACGTGGGCCCGGGTGCGCAACTGCCAGGCGACCCGGTCGAACAGGTCGGCGCGCATCGGCAGGTGCCGGTTGGGGAAATACAGCGACTGCACCAGGCCGTCGCCCTTGGGGTCGGCGAAGGCCTGGAGGAATACGGTGTTGGCCCCCAGGTCGGCCATGCGCTGCACCAGCTTGCCGAGGTTGACCTCCTGCTGCTTGGGATCCGGGTCGTAGACGTTGTCCAGGTCCACGTGCACCACGCGCATGGGTGCGGCGGTCTCGGCGCCGACAATGCTGTTGGAGAAGTGCATGCCGTCCGGGTCCGACACCACCAGGAAACGCGGGCTGCTCATCAGGTTGTCGAGTGTGTCCAGGCCGTCGTCCAGGGTCAGGGCCAGCTTGAAGCCCTGGCTGTCCACCACTTGCAGGGTGGAGCCGTCGGCCGTGCCGTAGGGCCAGACCCAGATCCGCGGGCGATAGCCGGCCACGGCCAGGATCTTGTTCGAGATGGCGGTCACGTCCTGGCGCATCCGCGCCTGGAAATCCGCCTCGCTTTCATAGCGCCCGGAGGCGGCGTCAAAACGGCGGGTCGCCGCCGCCGGCTGCAGGTTGCCCTGAGGGTTGGCAAGAATGCCCAGGTGGCTGTGGTCGGTATGGGCGGCGATTTCCACCAGCCCGGAACGGGAGATTTCCCGGACCTGCGCCCAGGTCAGGAACTGAGAGCGGGGCCGCAGCTCGCCGGCGAAGTTCACCGGCTGGTCGGCCGGGGTGTCGATCCAGGTGCCCACCGGCGCCAGCACCGCAGGCCAGTGATAGCTGCGCAGCACCGGCAACACCCGGGTGTAGAAGCTCGAATAGCCGTCATCGAAGGTCAGCAGGATGGCCTTGGCCGGCAGTTCGGGGCCGCCGTTGCGCGCCGCCAGGATCTGGTCCACGGTCACGGGCCGGTAGCCGTTTTCCCGCAACCAGGCCAGTTGCTCGATCATCCGCTCGGTGCGCACCGCCACCACCCGTTGGTCCGGGTCGCGATCCTCGATGTCGTGGTAGGCAATGCCCAGCACGTGGTTCTTCGGCCAGGGTGCCTCGGTGTTGGGCAACGGCCGTTGCGCCGGGGCGAGAAAGTCGGCGGCGGGCTGGGAACAGGCGCTGAGAACCAGGGCTCCCAGCAGGAGGATGCAACGGTTGATCAGGCGCATCGTCACACTCTTCTCTAGAAGCGATAGGTAAGGTCGACAGCCAGGCGCAGGTCGGTTTCCCGATCGCCGTCGTAAGGCCGGTTGATCACGCTCAGGACTCCGCCGATGTCGAACACGTCGTTCCAGCTGTAGCGCTGGCCGTAGCTGAGCAGCCCCACCGCTCCAGTGGAGTAGCCGCGTTCGCTGTAGGTACCGGCGCCGGCCTGGAACTGTTGGCTCCAGGAGGTCTGATAGCGGTGATAGAGCACGTGGTTGACGGTGACGGTGGGCAGGACGCTGAGGTCCGCCTCGGGGTTGTAGTAGGGGGTGTCTTCCAGGGTGTTGTGGCTGGCGCCCACTTCCAGGCCGAGGTCGACCTGCACTTTCGGCGAGCGGTAGACCCCTTCGCGGCCCGTGAGCAGGGCCTCGAACCGATTGTTGCCGTCGCTGAAGTGCGATGGGCTAAGGGACAGTTTCCACTCGCGGCTTTCATTGGCCCGCCAACGCAGGAAGGCGCTGCCGCCGTTGGCGCTGATATCACTGTTGAGGGCCCGCAGCGGGGTGTTGGCAGAGAGGTAGTCGAGGCTGCCGCCGTATTGCCAGTGATCGTCGATGTCCCGCGCCAGCGACACCCGGGCACCGGTCTTGTCGCCGTAGCCATAGGAATGGTTGGAGACTTCCGCTTCCAGGGTCATGTCGCGGGTGCGCCGCTCGACCCCCAGGACCTGCCAGCGGTGATGGCCGATCCCTTCCGAAAAGTCCCCCATGGCATAGCCGATGCCGCCGAACAGGCGCCAGTCCTCGGCGATCGGCGGCGTGTAAAGCCGGCTTTCGATGCCGAAATCACGGCTGCCGGATACCGCGCCGGCGCCATTGCTGCCACCGCCGTAACTTTTGCCGCCATAGGTCATGACCCGCAGTTCGGCCATGTCGTGCACTTCGCGCTCGCGGGCCAGGCGCTGCACCTGGCGGCTCTCCGGAAAGCGCTCCACCACGTCGTCGGTCAGCGCATCCAGTTGCCGCCATTCCTGCAGGTCCTGGGCCGTATGGCCCTGGGACACTTCCAGGCTGACATCGCGCGGGGCCACACTCTCGGTTTCCTTGAGCAGGCTTTCCGAAAGCCGGGGCCAGTCGCGCACCCGGTACAGATCGGCCTGGGCCAGGCGTACGCTGATGTTGCCCGGGGCCTGCCCCGCCAGGGTCTCCAGGCGCTGCTCGGTGCCCGGCAGGTCAGCCCCGGCCGTGCCGTCGGCACCGGCCTGGGCCGCCAGCAGTTGGGCATCGACCCAGTCGTCATTGGGGTCGCCCACGGTTTGCCCGGTGAGCTGAATTCGCTGCGGCACACTGCCGGCCAGGTCATTGGCGAGTTTCAGCGCCTCTTCCGGGCGTTCACTTTCCAGCAGCGCGTAATACAGCGCGGTGGTGTCTTCCAGGCGGTGGTCGGCATCACCGTCCGGTGCCGAAAACACACGCCGATACAGGTCCGCGGCGATTTCCGGCTGGCGCTGGTCGAGGTAGGAGGCCGCCACCCAGCGCAGGGCATACGGGGGAATGGCCACGCCGGCAGCGGTGAGCTGCTCGTATTCGCTGATCACCTCTGCGGTGCGCGCCCGGGACTTGAGGGCGCCCAGGCGGTCGATGCGCCAGCGGGTCAGGTCGTCCTGGGCTTGAGGGTCCTTGCCCCAGGCGGCGAACAGGGTGTCGTAGTCGGCCAGGGCACGGTCGGCCACCACAAAGCGCTCTTTCTCACTGCGGCTGGCCAGCTCCGAGAGGCGCACCCGTTCGGCGGCGAGGTCGGCCTGGATGCGCCGCTGGATCACCGGGTCGATCAGCCCGGGGTGCTGCCGGGCCAGGCGCAGGGCCGGTTCCGGCAGGCGCGCCCGCTGCAGGGCGTAGATGTATTCGCGGATGACTTCGGGCTTGTCGCCAGCGCGGATAAACGCCTGGTCGTATGCGGCCAGGGCGTCATAAGGCTGGTTGGCGCGGGTCAGCGCGTAGCCCAGGGCCAGGCGCCGGTTCGGGTCATCGGGCTTGGCCGCCACCAGGGCCTTGGCCCGGGCCACGGCTTCGGCCGGCTGGCCGGCATCGGCCTGGGTCAGGGCCAGCCCCAGCTGCAGGTCGGCGTTCTGCGGGTCGCGCTGCAGGGCCAGGCGATAGACCTGGGTGGCGTTGTCCCACTGCTTGAGGTTGCGATAGGCCCGAGCCGTGGCGGCCAGCGCCTGCGCCGGCAGCACCCGGTTGCGGCCCTGGGTCTCGTAGACCTTCACCACCTCGGCATCGAGGCCCGCCCAGCTGGCGATCTGCAGGTGGTCGCTGACCAGCCCGTTGTTCAACCGGTCCGCCGGCACTTGGCGCAAATGGTTCAGCGCCGGGGCGTAGCTGCCGGCCCGAGCCTGGATGATCAACTGGTCATAGGCCGCATCGGCGAACGCCAGGCCCGGCCATAACAGTTGGCTGCACAATGCCAGGCGAAACAGCGGACGAAGGCCGTAGCGGCGAGCGGGATGAACAGTGCGTTGCATTTCGTCAGCATCCTTACGTGGCTAGCCGGAGTTATGCGCCCCGCCCTAACACCCCAGCCCGGACGATCAGAAGATCGACAGAGCGTCTGGGAGAATTCTTCCACGAAGGTTAGTTCAGAATTTGCAGCGCCATATTTATTCAGAGTCAGATTCTGCGGGGCCTGCAGCCGCCCACACCGCCTTGCTCCAGACAGCACAACGCCCGACCTGTGGGCTGCACAGGCCGGGCGTCAGGGGTTGCACAAGAAGGGCCGCGCAAAGCGGCCCGTGCACCTTTACTGCTGGGCGCCTACGCCCCCCAGCTTGCTCATGACCAAACCGATGAACTGCTCAACGGTCATTTTCTGGCCATTGAAGTTCACTTCGTTATTGGCATAGTGCAGGGCCGACACCACGTCATTGCCTTCCAGCTTGGCCAGTTGGGTGGACAGGGCCATGGCACTGAGCATTTCTGCAGTGGCCGCGCTTTGCTCGGCGATCAGCTTGGCATCGGTCTGGCCTTCGGCCTGGGCCTGCAGGGCGGCGATGTCTGCCACCATCGGCTTGGACAGCGACAGCTTGGCATCCAGCTGGCTGACCAGTTGCTTGCCCAGCTCAGCCGGCGGCAGCTCCAGGCTCTGCGGCTTGGCCAGATCCAGGCTCAGGCTGAAACGGCTTTCACCACCGGCGGTCTTGAATGCCAGGCTTTCCAGGGCGATCTGCGGCTTGGCTTCCAGGACCTTGTTCACGGCAGCCCGTACCTTGACCTGCTCGGCGTCGGACATTTGCAGTTCCGGAGCCGGTTCACCCTCGGCAGTGGCCTCGGTGGCGGCCTTCTGATACGGCTGCAGCACGTTCTGGTAGACCTGGACCAGATCGAGCATGCCCTGGCTGTCGAGGCTCTTCATGCTCCAGAGCATCTCGGCCGAACCCACGGTCTTGCCGTCGAAGGCGATTTCGCCCACTCGGTAATCCGCACGGCCCGCCACTGTGCTGCCGGTTTCTTCGCTGAAGGTCTTCTGCTCGAAGTGCTTCAGGGTCAGCACCGACTGCTTGTCGCCGAAGGTGGCCTTCAGGCCGCTGAGCTCCAGGGTGTTCTGGCCCAGGAAGTAGTCGAAGCTGCTTTTCTGCAGGTTGCTGGCCAGGGTCAGGCCGTTGATTTCCAGTTTGAGCGGGGCCTTGTCCGGCGAACTGAGGAACAGGCTCAGGCTGTCCATATAGCCATCGACCTTGGCCTTGCGGCGATTGTCGCCGACGCTGAAAGTGGCATTCAGGCCGGAGAACTTGAGGTTGTTCAGCTCATCCAGGGCCAGTTCCATCGGAGCGAAATCCAGGGTGCCCTCCGCGGACAGGTCATAGCCGACATTGACCACGCCCTTGAACGGTGCAGCACCCTTGGTGGCGGCAAACCACTTGTCGGTCTGCCCGTTGTTCTCCAGCTCGTAATGACTGGACGCCATGACTGGCAGCCACTTGAGGCGGATCAAGCGCGAGAAAGGCAGCGGGCCGTGTTCGATATGGTCGGCGATCATCAGTTCCAGCCCACCGTTGAACACCTCGCCCTGGGTCTTGAGGCGGTAGCGGGCATTGCTGCTGAACACGCCACGCTCCAGGGACACCAGCTCCAGAGTGGCGGTGGCGTCATAGCCGATCAGCGCCGCTTGCAGCTCCTTGTTGCTTTCAATCACCTGCTGCTGCAGGACCCCTTCCAGCTTGGTGCCGGTGTACCAGGCACCGCCGGCACTGATGGCACCTACTGCGACGACGATTCCTAACAGTACGCCTGCTGATTTATTCATGTCTGACCCGATCAATATCCGTTGTTTGAAGGTGTGGTCGTCTTCCCTGAACCCATGACGGGTTGCGGCTCGACTCCGCGTAAAACCGGCGCAGATTACCACTGGCGGCTAGGGCGAGCCCAATCTTTGAATGTGAAAAACCGTGGAGCGCGGGGAGATGGCCCCGGCAGCGGCTGCCGCAAACCGGCAGCCGCCGCTGTTACAGGGCCAGGGGAAGGGGCTTTTAGGAGTATTCGATTTCCAAGGCATCGAGCTGATGATCGAAGCTCTTGAGCCGGGCGCTCCAGGTGTACACCAGGACCTCGAAATCCCGGTCGATCACCGCGCTGTTGCCCCGGGATTCGCCCCGTGGGTCGCAGAAATCCAGCTGGTAGCGCTCCCGCGCCATGGCGGTGGCGACATCCGACAGCTCCCGGGCATTGCTCAGCCAGTGGTGACCGTCCTCGGCTTGCTTGTCCAGCAGCATGCACTGCTTCTTCAGGGCCTCCAGGCTCTTTTCCAGCGGGGTGCCGGTGAGTTCGCCCATGACTTCGGCGAAGGTCCGCCCCGGTTGCCAGTAACTGCCCCAGAAGTAACGGTCGAATACAGTTTCGACCCGGCGCAAGGCCACCTTGGTGTCCCAGATGACCACCAGGGTCTTGCTCTGTTCGAGCTGTTTCTTCTTGATTTTCTGGCCCTGAAAGGAGGCCCAGGCCACCACACCGATGGCCATCACCGCGATCAACGCGCTGGCGCTGTCGAGGAACACCAGGGCCTTGTCGATCTGATGGGCCAGCATGATGCCGTAGAAGTAGGTGGCAGACAGCAGCACCAGGGCGCAGAGCGCGCACCAGAAGCCCGGAGCATAAGGGTTTTTCATTATTGGAATCCCCATGACCATCACATGCTTTGATCGGTTGGAAGGCACGTTGCACAAGGCACTTTTCCAACTGATCAAAGCATAGCAACCGCCTCAGGGTTTCGCGTGCTCCGGGCCTTGCGTTCGTCCGCTTTCCCAACCGCCGCCCAGGGCCAGGAACAGATCGATCTGGCTCATGGCTACCTGGGTGTTGGCCGCCGCCAGTTGCGCGCGCATATCGGTGTAGGTACGGGTGGCCTGCAGGTCGGCGAGGAAGGACGCGCGCCCGGCCTGGAAGAAGCGGTGGGTCTGGTCCGCCGCCAGTTGCGCCGACTGCTCGGCATCCGCCAGGGCATCGCGGCGCTGCAGTTGCGCGCTGTACTGGGCCAGGCCGGTCTGGGTTTCGCGGATGGCGTTGAGCACCACCCCATCGAAATGCGCCAGGGCGCCCTGGCTGGCGGCCTCGGCTTCATGAATGCGCTCGCGGGCGCCATTGGCCGGCACCGTCCAGCTGATCAGCGGGCCGAAGCCCCAGCGATTGGTGGAAGGCTTGCCGAGGTTGTCGAGGATGCCCACGGTGCCGACCGTCGCGCCGATGCTGATATCCGGATACAGGGCCCCGGTGGCCACGCCGATTCGCGCGGTGGCGGCGGCCAGCTGGCGCTCGGCCTGCCGTACGTCGGGGCGGCGCTTGAGCAGCGCCGCGCCATCGCCCACCGGCAAAAGCTGGGTGATATGCGGCAACTGGGCGCAACTGTCAGTGCCGGCGGGCAATTGATCCAGCGGCTTGGCCAGCAGCATCGACAGGCGGAACAGGCCCGATTGGCGCGCCGCCTCATAGCGCGGCAGTTCGGCACGCAGGGATTTGAATTGGGTCTGGGAACGGGTGACCTGGGTTTCGTCGCCGCGCCCCGCATCGCGCAGGCGCTGGGTCAGCTCGGTGCTCTGGGCTTGCAGGCTCAGGGAGTGCTCGGCGATTTCCCGTTCTTCGTTGGCCGCGCAAACCTGGGTGTAGGCCCGCACCACGTCCGCCACCAGGGTGATGCGCGCGGTATCCGCCGCAGCCTGGGTCGCGTCGGCATTGGCCTGGGCCGCCTCGATGCCGCGCTGCAAGGTGCCGAACAGGTCGAACTGGTAGGAGGTGCTGATGGACAGGTTGCCGACGTTGGCCACTGGCACCTTTTCCGGCAGCAGGAAGGCTTCGCCGGATTCCTGCAGGCGCTCGACCCCGGCCTTGACCCCACCGCTCCAGCCACCGGCGGCCTGGGCTTCATCCACCTGGGCACGGGCCCGAGCCAGGTTGGCCGCCGCCACCCGCAGGTCGGTGTTGGAAGCCAGGGCCTGCTGCACCAGCTGGTCCAGGCGCGGGTCCTGGTACAGCCGCCACCAGTCGGCAGGCACCGGCGCCGACACCACGTTGGCGCCCTTGGCGCTCAACTGGCCCTGCAAATCCTTGCGCTGCACCGCAGCATCCCCGGGCACCTGGTAATCCGGCCCGACCATCTGGCAGGCCGAGAGCAGCAGGCCGAGCCCGGCCAGGGCCAAACGCGCGCCGTTGTTCATTGGCCGGGCTCCTGCTTGGCCTGGTCGTCGAGGATCGACACCGTGGCGGTGCGCCCGGCGATCATGCGAAAGTCCGCCGGCACATCGTCGAAGGCGATGCGCACCGGAATCCGTTGCGCCAGGCGCACCCAGCTGAAGGCCGGGTTGACGTTGGGCAACAGGTTGGAGCCGCTGCTGCGATCACGGTCCTCGATCCCGGCGACGATGCTTTCCACATGCCCGCGCAGCCGCGCACGGTCGCCGATCACACGGATATCCACGGCCTGGCCGACATGGATGCCATCGAGCTTGGTCTCTTCGAAATAGCCATCGATGTGGAAGGAGTTGCTGTCCACCACCGACAGCACCGGGCGCCCGGCGGTGACGAATTCCTGGGTGCGCGGTGCACGGTCGTTGACGTAGCCGTCCACCGGGCTGCGTACCACCGAGCGGTCGAGGTTGAGCTGGGCGCTGTCCACCGCCACCTGGGCCTCGGCCAGGGCCGATTGGGCACGGGCCTCGCGGGACTGGCTTTCTTCCAGTTGCTCGCGCGGCACCAGGTTGCCCAGGCCACGGTTGCGCTTGGCCTCGCGCTGGGCCTGGGCCAGGGTTTCCTGGCGGTCGGCCAGGGCCGCCTTGGCCTGGCGCAGGGCCAGCTTGAAGCGGTCCTGGTCGATGCTGAACAGCACCTGGCCGCGCTGCACCAGTTGGTTGTCACGCACCTGCACTTGCTGGATCAGCCCGGACACGTCCGGAGCGATCTGCACGATATCGGCGCGGATATGCCCGTCCCGGGTCCAGGGCGCGAACATGTAGTACATCACCATGCGCCAGACCACCACGACCGCGAAGGTCACCACCAGTAACGTCAGGACCACACGGCCAATGGTCAATAAAGGTTTTTTCATGTCATCAGGTATCGACTGAGAGAGTCCACCGCGCCCAGTAGCAGAGCGTAGAGACCCACGTTGAACAGCGCCCGGTGCCAGACCAGACGATAAAAGTGCAAGCGCGTCAGCACCCCGTGCACCAGCAGGTACAAGCCATAAGTGATGCCCATCAGCACCAGCAGCGTGGGCAGGAACACCCCGCTGATATCCAGATCACCGATCATAGGGGCGCTCCATCGATGCCATGGGGAAGGGGTTCTTCAAGCTCGCCGGTGGCGACGAATTCCACCCCTGGCAACAGCGCCAGGCGCAGGCCGCTGAGGGCGTGCAGCAGGTGCAGGCGGGTTTCGTGGTCGCCTTGCAGGCCCTGGCTGCCGAGGGCGCGGCGGGTACGGTCGAGGGTCATCAACAGCCCGCTGGGGGCCGGCAGGCGTTCGCCGGCCTTGAGGCAGGCCTTGAAGTACTCGCCCACCTCGGCCACCACCTGGCGCAGCAGGCTCTGGGCCACGCCCTGCACCCGCGGTGCGTAGGCCAGCAGGTCCAGCATATTGAGCGCCACGCGCAACTCCCGCAGGGCTATGCCGGTGTCCTGCCCGGTCATGGCCAGGCGCGGCAGGTGCTGCATCAGGCGGTCGAGCATCTGTGCACCCATGTGCCGGTGTTCGGCCAGGGTCGCCGGTTCGCTGAGGCTGACGATGTCGCGCCAGCTGAAGCGGGTCAGGCGCTTGGCCGCCAGTTCGGAGCCGAACGGCCGGGCGATCAGGGTCCAGACAAAGGCGAACAGCAGGCCCATGGGGCCGGCCAGGTTGGAGTTGGCAAAACTCAGGAAGTCCGCGTCGTAGGCGCCCTGGATGCTGATGAAGGACGAGGTGTTGACGATGGTCAGCAGCATGCCGAGGTAGAACCGCGGCTGCACCGTCAGGGTGCCGACGCAAATGAACGGCACGGCAAAGGCCAGCACCAGCATCGGGAAGTCGTGCAGGTTGGGCAGGATCAGGAACAGGTAGAGGCTGGCGAACAGCACCGACATCGCGGTCCAGAAAAAGAACCGGTAGATCTGCGGCGCCGGGTCGTCCATGGAAGCAAAGAAACTGCAGGCCACCGCCGCCAGGATCACGGCGCTGCCGCCGTCGGTCCAGCCCAGGAGAATCCACAGCACCGAGGCGACGATGATCGCCAGGACCGTCGAGCCCGCCGAGTACAGCATCAGCCCACGATCGAGAAACGGCGTCAACCGGCCCAGCCGCCAATGCCGGTAGACCGCGCGCCAGGGCGCCTGGCTTTCACTCTGGATGGCGTGCTGCAGGCTGCGGCAGTCCTGCCACAGGTCGATCCACTCGCCGAGGCGATACAGAGCGTTGGACATCAGCAACTGGCGCCGGTCATCCAGGGCTTCGGGGCTTGGCTGCAAGGCTTCGAGTTCATCGCGCAGGGCCTGCCAGCGTTCCACCGAAGCATCCCGGGCGGTGCCTTGCAGCCATTCATCGGCCTTGGCCAGCAAGGGGGCGAACTGCGCCACCAGCTCCGGGGTACGCCGTTCCAGGGCATACAGGGCATCGTCCAGGGCATCCACCACCGGCAGCAGATTGATCATCCGCCCGCGCAGCTCCTTGGTGTTGCGCACGGTCTGCGGCCGGGCGCCCTCGTGGGGCAACTGGCCGATCATCAGTTCCAGGGTGTTGAAGGTGCCCACCATGGACGCGCGCAGGGCACTGACTTCCTCGGGCTGGACGTTGCGGGCCAGGAAGCGCTGGCTGTAGAGCGCAGCATCGGCGAACCACTTGGCGGCGGAATCGACGAACACCGGGGCCAGCCGCCGGGGCCAGAACATGCTGCCGATCACCGCGGCGCAAACGATGCCGAGGAAGATTTCCTCGGTCCGCGCCTCGGCGACGTCCCAGACCCCCAGGGGGTTGTCCACCACCGGCAGGGCGATCAGCGGCAAGGTGTAGCCGGCCAGCATCAGGGCGTAGTTGTTGGCAGTGCGCAGGTGCATGGACAGGAACAGCAGGATCCCGGTCCACAGGGCGATGATCACCACCAGCAGGTAGGGGCTCTGCACGAACATCGGCACGAACAGCACCGCGGCCGCCGCCCCGAGAAAGGTGCCGATCGCCCGGTACAGGGCCTTGGAACTGGTGGGGCCGACGTAGGGGCTGGAGACGATGTACACCGTGGCCATCGCCCAATACGGACGGGGCATCTGCATCAGCATGGCGATGTACAGGGCGATCATCGACGCGGCGAAGGTACGTACGCCATAGAACCAGTCCCGCGCGGGAGGCATGCCGGTAAAGAAGCCTTTCAAGATGGCAGCACCGGTACATGACTGGCGGACTCGAACGCGCGGATCACCCGCAACGCCGCTTCCAGGTCGGCGCTGCCAATGCCTTCCAGCACTTCATGACGCAGGCGCACCAACTCGCTTTCCACCGCCTGCACCAGCTCGCGACCGGTGTCGGTCAGGCTCAGGCATTTGGCCCGGCGGTCGTGGGGGTCTTCACTGCGGCACACGTAGCCGGCGCTGCACAGTTGATCCAGCAGGCGCACCAGGGACGGGCTTTCCATCCCCGCGGCCTGGGCCACCGTGACCTGGCGCACGCCCTCGCCCAGGCGCCCGATCATCAACAGCGGCACCGCGCAGGCTTCGGAAATGCCGAAGTTGACCAGCGTGGTCTGGCAGATCCGCCGCCAATGCCGGGACGCGACCACCATGCCACTGCTGATATTCATGTGGAGTGATTCAAGGGAGTTGGACACAAGATTGTTCGCACACTGTTAGTTTGCTAACTATCAATATGTCATTGACGGATAAATCCAGTCAAGTTTTGTAACAATTGCCTGAGAGTGAAGATGCACAGCTTGCCAGCGAACCTCAGCGTTTCCTGGCCTGCTCGTAAACGGTTCCACGCTCGCGCTTGCCGACCGCAACCACGCAAACCACGACGCGCTCTTCGATCACTTGATAAACCAATCGGTAGCCCGAAGCCTTGAGTTTAATTTTGTAGCAATCGGGAAGCCCATGCAGGGCATCAGCAGGGATTCGCGGCACCTCAAGCCGTTCGGCGAGCTTTTTCTTGAATTGCTCTCGAAGCGTATGCCCCAACTTGCTCCATTCCTTGTGTGCCGAAGGCAGGAACTCAAGGCTATAAGTCATCCAGACTGACCGGAACGGGCGTCTCATGGCTGCGCTCGCGGATGATTTCGGCCAACTCCAGATCATCCAGGCGTTCCATCAACGCTTCGAAAACCTCGGCCGGAACCATGTAGCCCATGACACGATTGTGATTCAACACCGCCACTGGCCCGCCCTGGGCACCACTCAAGACGGCAGAAGGGTTTTTCTTCAACTCAGATACGCTGACGGCTTTGTCAGCCAGAATACTCTGCATAATCATGACCTCAATTCAGGTCGTGATTCTGGTCTAAATCCTCCATATCAACAACTACAGCTCATCAGCCCCCGCGCCCCTTCCTCAACAACACATCCAACTGATCCACCACCTCGGCCCAATCCGCATCATCGAGCACTTCCGTGCGCAGAAAGTCGGCCTGGCTCTCGCTCCAGAAAAATGCGTCCGCCAGGTGCAGCTCCGGTTTGAGCGGCGAATGGGTGGCGATCAAACGCTCGATGCTCACCGGGTCGTCGGCCAGCCCCAACTGCTTGAACAACGCCGGCAGGCTGTGGGTCGGTGCTTCCATGGTCGGGCTCCTGATCAGTGCGAGACTTCGCAAACCTCGGCGTGGGGCACCAGCTTCAGGTACTGAGCCATGCTCATGTGCACCAGGTTGTGGTGGTTGCCGGCTTCCAGGTAGATGTCTTTCTGCCGGGTCAGCAGCGGGTCGATCACCACGTCCAGCCCATAGGACTCGCCCAGGGCCGGCACCGCGCCGCGCTCGCAGTCGTTGAACAGGTGGGCCAGGGTGCTTTCCCGGGTGACCTGCCATTCGCCGCTGCCGCGCACCTTGCCGAGGTCCAGGTGCCGACTGGCCGGCAACACCGCCATCAGGTAATGGCCGTGGTGATCGTCGAGGATCACCGACTTGGCCACTCGCTCCGCCGGTACCCCCGCCACCCGCGCCGTTTCCAGGCTGCTGGCGGAATGGGGATGGCTCACCAGATCAAACTCGCAAGCGGCTTGTTCCAGGCTGCGCTGCACGGTTCTTGCCATACGCATGATGCACCTCGGTGCCCCGCAAGCGGGGACAGGACTGTGACTCCTGATGCAAGTCTAGGTCGCGCTGCAAGACACAAGGCCTCGAACTTCCGAACGGCACCCTGCGCGTTCATTGCCCGGCACAGGAAGCGCCGGCTGCCGAGCCACAGAGGACAAACAAGCGGGCCCGAGTACCACCCGCGGCGAACTGACCGACTTTGTGCCACCCCTGGGGCAATGGCGCGAATTCCTCGGACTGATCGTCCGACCCCACCAGCCAATAGCGCCCGCTGCCCACTGACAAGGCGCTCAACTGATCCAGGTAGACCTGATCCGGGTGGTCGATCAGGGTGCCGAAGCCGTAGGCGTTCGGCCTGCTGGAGGTGCCTCCCGGCAGCGGCGGCGTATAGAGCATCGGCTGGGCGTCGGTGCGGTTGTAGTAGACGTAGCTCAAGTACCAGAGCATGTCGCTGATAACGATGCGGTCGCCCGCGACGTAGTGCCGGTTGACGTAGTCGACCATCACGCTGATCTGGTCGTTGGCGTCGACATCGATGTTGTTTTTCAGCCCCACCGCTTCCAGCCCCACGAACCCCAGCAGCAACGCCAGCGCCACCAGCCGGGCACTCTTAAGCCAGCGATCGATGAGCACCGCCATGATCATCGGCAAGCCCAAGGCATACGCGGTCAGGTAGCGTTCGATAAACACTGGCGAAGCGAACGACACCGCAAACACCAACAACAACGGCAGCAGGGTGAAACTCGCCAGCAGCCCGCCGAACCTGGCAGGTGCACCATCACGCCAGGCCAGGACGCTACAGACCGCCAGCAACAGCAGCGGCATGCCCACGAACAGCGCACCTGGCAGGTTGTCGCCTTCGTCCTGGATCAGCAATTGCCAGACCATCGCCGGCAGCGAAGACCAGGTGACCACCGGCTCCCAGCCGACATCGCCATTGGCCTTCAGCTCGTCCATGTGCCGCAGCAGGTCCAGCAACTCCGGAACCCAGGGCAGGAACAGCAGCACGATCGCCGCATTCGCCAGCCACCAGGCCGGGCGGGTGACCAGGCGCCCGCCACCCTCGGCGCGCACGCCCGAAACGACCAGGTACAGCCAGTGCGCCAGCACGCAGAACACCGTGAAGTAATGGGTGTAGAAAGCCAGGGTCATCAGCAGCGCGTAGCTCACCAGATGGCCCCGACGCGAGGGCTGGCGCAGCCAGTACACCAGGGCCAGGGTCGCCCCCAGCAGCAACAGGCCGAGCAGCGCATACATGCGCACTTCCTGGCTGTAGCGCACGGCCGTGGGCAGCAGGGCCAGCAGCACACCGGCGAGAATCGCCGCGCGACGGGTCGCCAGCAGCGCCACCAGCCACATGCCGAGCCCTACGGTGACTATCCCTGGCAGCGCGCTGAAGGTGCGAATGGAGAAAATCCCGTCGCCGAACAGTTCAATCCAACCACGCAAGAGCATGAAATACAGCGGCGGATGGACGTCGCGGGCCGCATGAAACCAGATTTCGCTCAGCGAATACTGGCTGAGCACAAGGCTGGAACCTTCGTCGCCCCAGATGGCCGCGGCGGTCAGGTCATAAAAGCGAACGGCCGCAGCCAACAGCAACACCGGCAGCAACCAATACTCCAGCGCCAAGCGCATCAGCCGCTGCACACCTTGCTCCCGAGGCACGACGGCCTGCTCTTGCAAACGCCCGATCAACTCCGGCGCTCTGCGAAAATCCATTCCTTGCTCCCCATAAACTCGCCTGATCTGGTCGCTCAAACCCCGATAGCATCGTCCTTTGCCTGGAAAACCGCAAAGCACAGACGCAAGGGTAAAAAGCCGCTCCTCGAATGCCATGTGCGACTCTTGCCGATAGCCCTCGGGGACGGCGGTACGGGGTCAGGCCCGGCCATCACCGGCAATGGATGAACATAGACCGGAGGACAGCAAAGGCGCGTCACAGAACGGCGGATTTTCTAACCAGCGACGTAGGTGCCAGCCGGCGCCTTCTGTATGATTTTCGCCACACTCGGAACCTGCCCTCATGGCTTTTCTGAATTAAGGACAATTCATGCGCAAGCTTCTGCTCTCGGCATTGACCCTCACCGCCCTGTGCGCCGGCCAGGCGCAGGCCAGCTCGGATGACATCTGCTCGCCGACCTGGTCGCTCTACTCAAATCGCCTGGACGGTTGCAGCAACCTGCCCTTTCTCAGCCCGGGCAACGACAGCCGGGTCAACTTGCGGCTGCTGCTGGCCGACCAGGGCAGCCTGCCCCTGGCACCCCGGGCCCTGACCCAGGATGAGCTGGGCATGGGCTACGGCCCTGTGCCCTTCATGCACTATCGCCTGCACCCGGCGCAGCCCGAACTCGATCCCGACACTGGCAACCCACCCAAGCCAGGCCCCTCGCCCGCCACCGAGCAGCTCGACAGCCTGCTGCAGGCCGTAGGCCTGCGTCGCGATAGCAAGGAAGCCGCCGGGAACGGCTTTCTCTCCGGAGAAGGCAGCCGCTGCCGCAGCAACTCGGACGCCAGTGCCCTGGCTTTTGTGGAGCAGCTCGACCAGGCGCCACTGAGCCCCGAAGAACGCCAGGCCCTGGCCGAGGCCCGGGTGCAACTGCTGGCCAGCTGCGACTGGAACGCCAGCGAAATGAGCAAGCTGCTGCCGGCCAACCTGAACTCGGCAGCGGCCAAGGCGTTCGCCGGCTACCTGCAGGCCGCCGCCGACTTCTACAGCGGCCGCTTCAACGAAGCCGGCAACGGTTTTGCCGCGCTCAAGGACAATCCCCAGCCCTGGCTGGCCGAAACCGCGGCCTACATGAGCCCGCGCACCCTGCTCAACCTGGCCCAGCAGAACGCCTTCGATGAATGGAGCATGGTCAATCTGGAGCATGTGGACAAAGCCGTCCTGCAACAGGCCGGCGCCGGTTTCGAGGCCTACCTGAAGACTTATCCACAGGGCCGCTACGCCGTTTCCGCCAAGGGTCTGATCCGCCGTGTGCACTGGCTGACGGGCGACACCCAGGCCCTGGCCGAGGACTACGCCTGGCAACTGACCCAGGCTCCCGGCACCCCGCGCAACATGCCTCTGGACGACCTGGTGGAAGAAGTCGACTACAAACTGCTGAGCCTGCCCGAAGACCACTTCAAGGCTCCACTGCTGCTGGCGGTCAAGGACCTGATGCGCATGCGCGACGCCCCATCGGCGCCCCTGACCCGGGACGCCCTGCAACAGCAAAAGGCCCTGTTCGCCAGCCAGCCGGCGCTGTTCGACTACCTCCAGGCCGCTTTCAGCCTGTATGTCGAAAAACAACCGGCGGCGGCGCTCAAACAATTGCCCAGCCAAGTGCCGGCGCAACTGGACTACCTGAGCTTCAGCCAGCAGATCCTGCGTGGCCTGGCCCTGCAGGCCCAGCAGGACTGGAAAGGCGCCGAGGCGCTGTGGCTGCAATTGCTGCCCCTGGCCCAGCAACCGCTGCAACGCGAACAGCTGGAACTGGCCCTGGCCTACACCTACGAGCGCAGCGGGCAACTGGCCAAGGTGTTCGCCGACGACTCGCCGATCAAGACTGCCCAGGTGCGCGCCATTCTCCTGCGCCAGGTGGCCTCTCCCCAACTGCTGCGCCAGCAAGCGCAGAAGGCCGAGTCGCCAGCGGAACGCAACGCCGCGCGTTTTATCCTGCTGTACAAGGACCTGACCCGCGGCCAGTACGCGGCCTTCGGCAAAGACTTCGAGCAACTGCCGCCCACCCTGCCCGACGCTAGCCTTGCCGCCAGCCTGGGCTACATCTACCTCGATACCCCGCCGTTGCAGGACTTCCACTGGGATGGCCCACAGCCCGAAGAAGAAAAACCCGACTACCGCTGCCCAAGCCTGTTGGAGACGGCCGCCCTCCTGCAGCGTGACCCGAAAGCTCCGGCCGGGCTGCTCTGCCTCGGCGAGTTCATGCGTTTCAGCGGCTTCGACCGCATGCCCCTGGACACCCCGCCACTGGCCGAGTACCTGGGCGGTACCCAGGACACGTTCCCGGGCAAGCCGTTCTCGCGGCTCGACGGCTATCAGGTGGTGATCAACAACCCCAAGGCCAGCCGTGACGATCGCGCCTACGCGTTGTACCGAGCCATCAACTGCTACGCCTCCTCGGGCCATAACAACTGTGGCGGTGCCGGCGTCGAACCCGCCGTGCGCAAGGCCTGGTTCCGCCAGTTGAAGACCAAGTTGGGGGATACCCAGTGGGCCCAGTCGCTGCGTTACTACTGGTAGGCAAGCGCCTGGGCTATGGCCTGCTGCCGCTGTGGCTGTGCTGGGCAACGCCGGCCAGCGCGGCAGTGGACGCCGCCGACTACGACGCCTTCTGGCTATGGAGCGGGGTCAAGACCCAGCCGGTGCTGGGCCAGGCCAGGACCCTGTACCTCCTCCAGGGCCAGATCAGCCGTTCGCGGCGCCATCCGGCCAGCGGCGTCCAGCTCATCGCCCAGGGCCTGCCAGTGTCGCGTCTGCGCCAGGAGCAGGTGTGGGTGGTCTACCGCGCCCACACCCTGGCCTGGCCCGAACCGCTGTATGACCAGTTGCTGGGCCAGGTCCGGCGTTGGCAGGCCACGGGCACCCAGGTGGTGGGCATCCAGATCGATTTCGACAGCAGCACCCACGACCTGGAGCGCTATGGCCACTTCCTGCGCGACCTGCGCCAACGCCTGCCGGCGCACTACCGCCTGAGCATCACCGGGTTGATGGACTGGGGCAGCAACGCCGACCCGCAAGCCATCGGCCAGCTCAAGGGCGTGGTGGACGAAGTGGTGGTGCAGACCTACCAGGGCCGCCGCAGCATCCCCAACTACGCCAGCTACCTGCCGCGCCTGGACCGCATGGGCCTGCCCTACAAGGTCGGCCTGATTCAGGGCGGTGAATGGCAGGAACCCCAGGCCCTGCGCGACAGCCCCTGGTTCAAGGGCTACGTGGTGTTCTTGCAGAATCCTCAGCCTGAGCCCTGAATCCGGTGCAATAAGTGCTCACAGTAATACCCATCGATGCCCTTGATCCTCGAAGCCTGCTGGGGCAAAACGGTTCCTGCGGAGTTGATATGCCAAGCAGCCATTTGTGATGCCTCTCTCGTCGGACAAGGATTGACCTCGACGAATACAGGCACTAGGCTCGACCTCACAACTCAACCCCGTACGCAGAGATTAAGTTCGCTGGCCGTTGGGGTGAAAAAACCGGCCCAGGCCGGTTTTTTCGTTTCCAGGGAATGGAATAGTGCGCACGGCCTTCTTTGTCGATGGCTACAACCTGTTCTACGGGTTGCTGGCCGACACCCCATTCAAGTGGCTCGACCTGCCCGGGTTGCTGACCCATATCGTGCAGATCGAAAACCCCGCCAGCCGACTGGCCTCGGTGGACTACTTCACTTCTTCAGTCAAACCCCGGCTGGCCACCCGTGGCCGGGCCTCCAAGGAAGCACAAGACACCTACCTGCGCGCCTTGAAGGCGTCCCAGGTCAATGTGCACCTGGGGCGCCATCAGCTTGAACCGGCCAAAGCCCCACGCTTCATCAATAAAGCCGTAGGGGCTTCACGCCAGGACACGGTGGACATCTGGAAACTTGAGGAAAAGGAAACCGACGTCCATCTGGCGATCAGCATGTACCGCCTCGCAGCCAGGCAAGCCCTGCATCCTCCAGATGAACGCATCGAGCAACTGGTGCTGGTCTCGGGAGACACCGATATGGCACCAGCGCTGCGGGCCATTCGCGAAGACTTCCCGGACTTGACCCTTGGCGTGATCCTGCCTCACCGCCCGCAGTATCAGCGCCCGCAACCCGGCTCACTGAAAGCCCAGGCCCACTGAAAGCCCAGGCCCACTGGATGCGCCGGGTCGTCAGCGCAGAGGAACTGTGCAAGCACCAGTTCCCCGAACGAGTGGCGACCCGCAAGGCGCCCGCGATCAAGCCGGACTACTGGTGAGCCCAGCTGCTGCGGCCTTACCAGTCATAAGTCAGGCTCGAGACCATGGTCCGGCCTTCGCCGTAGTAGCAGTCCCAGATGCTGGTGCATTTGGCGACGTAGGTCTTGTCGGTGAGGTTCTTCACGTTCAGCGCCAGCTTCACGCCCTTGAGCTGCAACGGCGACTTTTCAAGGTCGTAGGTCAGGCCGGCGTCGTACACGGTGTAGGAAGGGATCTGGAAGGCGCCGTCGTAGTCGGTGCCGTAGCTGCCCTTGACGTAGCGGGCGCCGACGCCCGCTCCCAGGCCTGCCAGGGGGGTGTCGCCCAGGATGGTGTAGTTGAGCCACAACGCAGCAGTCAGGGGTGGCATGCCCGCCGGGTGGCGACCCTCGCGGCCATCGTTGTCCTTGGTGTACTTGATGTCGTTGCGCGATGCCGAGGCAATCACGTCCAGCGATTCGCTGAGGCTGGCCTTGGCTTCAAGCTCGATACCCCGGGAGCGCACCGCGCCGCTCTGGATACTGAACCCGGGGTTGGCCAGGTCGGTGGTCAGAATGTTCTCCTGGTCCAGCTGATAGGCCGATACCTGGACGAAGCTCTCCTGGCCCGGAGGCTGGAATTTCACCCCCACTTCGTACTGCTTGCCGGTGGAAGGTTCGAACGCGCTGCGCTGGAAGCTGGTGCCGCTCAACGGCAGGAAGGATTCCGAGTAGCTGACAAAGGGCGCCAGCCCGTTGTCGAACAGGTACACCAGCCCCCCGCGCCCGGTGAAGGACTGGTTCTTGACGTTGGTATGGGCCCCACCCAGCGGCGCCTTGTTGTCGGTTTCCGCCCAATCGTTGCGACCGCCCAGCACCAGCACCCACTTCTCGTACTTGATCTGGTCCTGCACGTAGAGGCCGGTCTGGATGATGGTGTTGTCCCACTGGTAAGCGTTGCCGAAATTCAGCGACTGGCCGTAGGTGGGGGTGAACATGTCGAGTATCGGCGGGTTGTAGTCGTACTTGCCGTGGTATTTCGAATTGAAGTGGTAGTAATCCAGCCCCACCAGCACCGTGTGGTTGAACGGCCCGGTGTCGAATTCGGCCTGGGCGATGTTATCCACGCCGAAGACCTTGTTGTGCTGCTTCCAGTCGACCCCGTAGCGGGTCATGTAGCGCTGGTCGTCGAGCCCGGTCTTGGGGTTGGTGACGAACTTGTAGCCGTGCAGCGGCGCACGGTAACGGTCGTCGACGTCGGCATAGCGGGCATTCTGCTTCAGGGTCCAGACATCGTTCAGGCGATGGGAGAACTCGTAGCCCACGACGAACTGGTCACGGTCGTAGGCATTGACCCCGGGCTCGCCGAGAAACAGGTCGCGGTCGATCTTGCCGTTGGGGTTGGCGAACACCGTGCCCACGCTGGGCAGGCCCTGGGCCTCGGGCACGTCGTTGTCCTTCTGGAACTGGGCAAACACCGTCAGTTGGGTGTCGTCATCCGGCCGCCAGGTCAGGCTCGGGGCGATGAACTGACGCTGGCGCTGCACGTAATCGATGGCGTCCTGGCTGTCGCTGGCCAGGCCGGTCAGGCGATAGAGGAACTGCCCCTGCTCATCCAGCGGGCCGCCCAGGTCCAGGGCGATGCTCTTGTGGTCGTAGCTGCCGGCTTCCACTTTCAGCTGATGCACGGGGGTCTCGGTGGGCCGCTTGCTGACCATGTTGACGATCCCGCCCGGCTGGTTCTGCCCGTAGAGCACCGAGGCCGGGCCCTTGAGCACTTCGATGCGCTCCAGGGAATAGGGCTCGATCTGCAGGGCACCACCGGTACTGCCACCGCCATAGGGCAAGTGCAGGCCGTCGAGGTACAGCGGAGTCGGTGAAAAACCACGGGAGGTGGGTTCGTCGAAAATCTTCACCCGGTCGGAAAAGCCGCCGCCGGTCATGCCCGGGGTATAGAGCAGCGCCTCGGTCACGCTCTGGGCACCACGGGCGCTGATTTCCTTGGCGCCGATCACGTTGATGGTCTGCGGAATCTCCACCAGCGCCGAATCGGTCTTGCTGCCGGTGGCGCTGCGCTTGGCCACGATCCCCGGTACTGCGCCCCAGGCATTTTCATCCACTTGGGTGGCGCCGATGCGGGTTGGCCCCAGCTCCAGCGCAGCGCCCTGGGCCACTGGTTGCAGCCCCCAGCTGGCGCCACTCTGGGTGGCTTGCAGGCCGGTCCCCGCAAGGAGCTGGTGCAGCCCTTGCGCCACTTCGTAGCGGCCTTGCAGGCCCTGGCTGTGCTTGCCGGCCGTCATGCTCGCATCCACCGACAGGAGAATCCCCGCCGCACTGGCAAAGCGGTTCAGCACCTGGTCGAGGTTGCCGGGGGCGATCTGGTAGTCGCGGGCCTGGCTCTGGCTGCCCGGCTCGGCCTGGACAATGCCTGGCAGCACGGGTGCCACCGCCAGCAGCGCAACAAAGGCTCGGCGGCGCGCGGTAGCGCCCAGGGTCAAAATGGATGCAGCGGTCTGGTAAGGCATTCCTGAACTCCCCATGAGAATGCGTCTTGATCGGCTTTCATGGGGTATCCCGAACGGCGCGCCGGAATCGACAACCGCCTGACAAAATATTTTTGCATTCAGCCTCGCGGCTTGAGGGTTACCCAGTAGCGGGTCACCGCATGGGCCCGTACCGGTAGCGAGCGCTCCAGGGCGGCGAGCACCGCATCGCTGTCGGCCAGGGGAAAGACCCCGGTCAGCAGCAAGCCCGCCACCTGCTCATCGCAGCGCAGCACCCCTGGCCGATACCGTGACAGCTCAGCGACGAACTGCCCCAGGGGCTGGCGTTCGGCAATCAACCGGCCCTCGCTCCAGCTGCTGGCATTGACCTGGGCCACTTGCCGGGCCGACACCCGGCCGGCGTCGAACCACAGGCGTTCGCCGGCATTGAGTTGCAGGGCCTGTGCATGGCGGGGGCTGATCCGCAGCGCCCCTTCGTAAAGATCGACCCGGGTGCCGCCGTCCAATTCGCGCACGGCGAAACGTGTGCCCAGGGCCTGGATATCGCCGGCGGGGGTTTCCACGATCAGCGGCCGCGACGGGTCATGCCCGCTGGTCAGCAGGATCTCGCCCTGGATCAGGCGGATGCGCCGTTCGCTGGCGCTGAACAGCAGGTCGACGGCGCTGGCGCTGTTGAGGGCCAGGCGGCTGCCGTCGCTCAGGGTCAGGTGGCGTATTTCCCCGGTGGCGCTGCGCTGCCCGGCGAAGGCCGCTCGCCAGGGCTGGCTGTCCTGCACCAGGTAGCCGCTGCCACCGGCCACCAGCAGCAAGCCGAGCAGCTTCAGTGCGGCGCGGCGCTGCTGGTCCGGCGCCTTGGCCAACAGTACATGGGTGCTGTGTTCCGGCACGCCTTGCAGGGTCTGTTGCAGTTGCTGCAGGCGTTGCCAGGCTCGCTGGTGCTCGGGATCGGCCTGCTGCCAGGCGTCGAAGGCGCTGCGCTGCTGCGCGCTCAATTCGCCGCCCCAATGCAGCATCAGCCACTCGCTGGCCTGCTCGACAACGCTGGGGGCAATGGGTGCTTGATGAGGTTTCATTCTGCGTAGAGCACCTGGTAACAGGCCTGGATCGCCCGGGTCATGTACTTCTGCACCGAGCTGACGGAAACCTCCAGGCGCTCGGCAATCTGCGCATAGCCCAGCCCCTCGAACTGCGACATGACAAAGGCCTGGCGCACTTTGTCCGGCATGCGGTCGAGCATGGCGTCGATCTGCATCAGGGTTTCGAGAATCAGCGCGCGGCTTTCCAGGGAGGGGGTCTGCGGCTCCGGCAAGTGGGCGATGCTTTCCAGGTAGGCGCGCTCAATGCGCGCGCGCCGCCATTGGTCGACCACCAGGTTGCGGGCGATCTGCGCCAGGTAGCTGCGGCTTTCCTGCTGCCCGGGAAAACGCCCCGAGAGCAAGAGGCGCAGGAAGGTGTCCTGCGCCACGTCCGCGGCATGCTCGCGATCGCCCAGGCGCTTGCGCAACCAGCCCTGCAACCAGCCGTGATGATCCTGATACAGACGATGGAGTTGAGCGTTGCCGTCAGTGGTGGCTTGCATGAATGAAACTGCGCACATGATTGAGAGCAATTATCATTACACTTTTTTCTCAATCCAGGCAAAACGCTTTTCAACCTGGCTGGCTGGCAGCCTGCAATGGGTAGACCGACTGCCAACCACCCCCCAGCGCCTTGTACAGGCCAACCATGGCCAGGGACACTCCGGCCGAGCTTTCCACCAACTGCTCCTGGGTTGCCAGCAAGGCGCCCTGCACCGTCAGCACGTTGACGAAATCCACCACCCCTTCGATGTACTGCTGCTGTGCCGTGCGCAGGGCGATCTGGTTCTGCCGTACCGCTTCGGCCAGGCTGTCGCGGCGCAACTGGCTGGCGTTGTAGCGGGTCAGTTGGTCGTCGATTTCGTGCCAGGCCCGCAGCACCGTCTGCTGGTAGGCCAGGGCTGCTTCCTGCTGCTGGGCCTCGCGCAACTGGAGCATGCCCCGCAGGCGGCCGCCATCGAACAGCGGCAGGCTGAACTGCGGGCCGATGCCGAACTGCCGCGAACTCCAGGAACCGAAGTCCGCCAGTTGCAGGGCCTGGGAGCCGAAGTTGCCGGACAGGGTAATGCGCGGATAGAAATCGCCCTTGGCCACACCGATGCTGGCCGTGGCTGCATGCAGGCGCGCCTCGGCCTGGCGGATATCCGGACGCCGCTCGGCCAGTTGCGAAGGCAGGCCGATAGCCACCTGGGATGGCGGTTGCGGCACTGGCGCATCGCTGGCCAGTTCCTGGTGCAAGGCCTGGGGTGGCTCCCCCAGCAGCAGGCTCAGGGCATTGATCAGCTGCGCCTGGCGCTGTTGCAGCTCCGGCAGTTGCGCCTCGATGGTGGCAACCTGGGCGGCGGCTTCGGCCACGTCCAGGTCGGTGGCCACGCCGTCGGCCAGGCGCAGTTGCGAGAGTTTCAGGCTGTGCCGGGCGACCTCGAGGTTCTGCTCGGTGACCGCCCGGGTGCTCTGCACGCCGCGCAGTTGGATGTAGTCCTGGGCGGTTTCCGCCAGTACCGACAGCAGCACCCCGCGCCGGTCGTTCTCCGCCACTTCCAGGGTCGCGTCGGCGGCCTCGGTTTCGCGCCGCACCCGGCCCCAGAAATCCAGCTCCCAGGAGGCGGAGAAGCCCGCTTCCCAGAGATTGAAGGCCGATTTTCCGTTGTTCCCCGAAGGGTCGTTCAGGCCCTCGGCACTGTTGCGCTTGCGCCCGTAGCCGCCATTGGCCGAGGTGCTCGGATAGCGTTCGGCAGTAATGACCTGGCGCGCCGCCCGGCTCTGCTGCAAACGGCTGGTGGCCAGTTGCAGGTCGAGGTTATCGCTCAGGACGCGACGGCTCAGGGCCGACAGTTGCGGGTCGTTGAACACCTCCCACCAGCGCTCCTGCATGGCGCTGTCCACCGCCTGGCTGGCAGCGGCCTGGGCCGGGGCGGACCAGGCCTGGACCTGGGTCGCCTGGGGCCTCTGGAAATCCGGGCCGACATTGCACGCGGCCAGGGACAGCAGGCTCAGCGCCAGCAGAGTGCGGAGCCCGTGGGAGCGTCTGTGACGGCTGCGTTCGCGGCTCATCGCTGGGTCACCTCGCGGGCGCTGGTGGCAGAGCTGTGGGTGTCCACGCTGGCTTCCACCGACATGCCCACCCGCAACCGCTCGGCCAACGGCTGGTTGGGTTCCAGAAGGATCTTCACCGGAATGCGCTGCACCACCTTGGTGAAGTTGCCGGTGGCGTTATCCGGCTTCACCGCGGCGAAGGTCACACCGGTGGCCGGGGCCAGGCTTTCCACCCGACCATGCAGGGTCTCGCCGCCCAGGCTGTCGACCCGCACCTCCACCACCTGCCCGGCATGCATGGCGGTGAGCTGGGTTTCCTGGAAGTTGGCCAGTACATAGGCCTGCTGCAGCGGCACCACGGCAAGGATCTTGCTGCCCGGGGTGACATAGGCACCGACCCGCACCGCGCGCTCGCCGACCATGCCGTCCACCGGCGCCACGATGCGCGTGTAGGACAACTCGTAGCTGGCCATTTCCAGGGCCGCCTGGGCACGTTTCAAGCCGCCTTCGGCGGCGTCGCGCTGAGCGGTGAGGATCTCCACCTGCTTGCGCTCCGCCGCCAGGGCTGCGGTGGCGGTGGCCAGCCGGGCGCTGGCCTGGTCGATGCGGGTCCGGGCCTGCTGGGCGTTCTGCACCGTGCCGGCGCCGACCCCGGCCAGGTGGTTGTAGCGGTTCAGTTCATGCTCGGCAAAGGCTCGCTCGGCCTGGGCCGCGCTCAAGGCAGCCTGGGCCTGGGCGATCACCGAACTCTGCCGGTCCAGGGTCGCCCGGGCGTTCTGCAACTGCGCCTTGGCCACCAGGGTCTCGGCATCCGCCGCCTGGGCCGCGGCGCGCAGGTCACGGTCGTCGATCAGCGCCAGCAGTTGCCCGGCCTTGACCTGCTGGTTGTCCTCCACCAGCACTTCCTTGATGAACCCCGCCACGCGCGGGGCCACCAGGGTGTAGTCGGCGGCGATGAAGGCGTCGTTGGTGGTCTGCTCGCCGGCGCGGCCGAACAGCCCCGGCAGCGCCAGGTAGGCCAGCACGCCAAGGGCCGCCACTGCCGCTACCGCAATGGCGATTTTGTGTTTGTTCTGGGTCGTCATGACAAAGGTCTCGTTCAAGTCGGCGCCCGCGGTGGGTAGATCCGCGTCGGCAGCCAGAAAATCAGCAGGATCAGCACAGCGGCCAGCCCTGCCATGCAGTAGTAGAGGTCGGCGGAGGTCAGCACTACGGCCTGCTGGTGCAGGCGCCGGGCCAGGCCGGCGACGCCGTCGTCCACCAGAGGCGAGTTGCCCAGGCTGTCCACCAGCATGGTCGAATGAAAATGCAGGCGGCGGGTGGTCAGCACATCCAGCACACCGGTGGCAATCACCGCCGCCAGGCCTTTCACGGTGTTGAACCACGCCGAGGCAAAAGGCCCTTCCATCGGGGTGATACTGCCGGTGGAAAGCATCAGCAATGGCAGCACTGCCATGGGCTGGCCGAAGATCTGCAGCAGTTGCAGCACGTAGAAGTCGTCACGGATCCAGGCCGAGGTCAGGTGCGTACCGCCCAGACAGGACAGCACGAGCATGCCCAGGCCGATCCCCAGCACCCAGCGGCAATCGACCCAGCGCAGGTTGCACAGTGCTGCCACCAGGGGCAGCGCAAGCAGTTGCGGCAGGGCCATCACCAGCATCACCGGCGCGGTCTGCAACGGCCGGTAGCCCTGGACCTGAGCCAGATAGGCGGACGGGATGATGATCACCGCCGTCAGTACCACCAGCACCCCGGCCAGGGTCAGCAGGGCGAAGGACAGGTTGCGGATGCCGAGCATCTGCAGCTTGAAGAAGGGAATCGGCTGCGACCACTCGTTGATCATGAACAGCACCAGCAGCACCAGGCCGCCGGCCAGCAGCACACAGATCAGCGGCGACTCGAACCAGTCCAGGCGGTTGCCCTGCAGGATACCGATCACCAGCATGCAGATCGCCGGAAAGCCCAGCAGCAGGCCGCGCCAGTTGAACTGCTTGAAACGCTCCAGGCGCAGCGGGTCCTGGGGCAGGCCGTAAGCCACCGCCGCCATCGCCAGTAGGCAAGGCAGCACCACCTGCCAGAACGCCCATTGCCAGCCCACGTACTCGGTCCAGAGTGCCGCCAGGGGCGTGCCCAGGCTAGGACCGAAGGTGGCGGTCAGGGCATAGCCGGCCAGGCCGTAGAGCTTGACGTTGGCCGGCAGGAACCGCAGGGCCACGGTCATCAGCATCGGTGGCAGCGCGCCGCCGGCCAGGCCTTGCAGGGTGCGCAGCAGCAACAGGCTTTCGTAGTTCGGGGCGAAGGGGCACAGCACCCCCAGCAGGGTGAACAGGCCAATGGCACACAGGGTGAAGCGCCGCAGGGAAAAGGTCACCGAACACCAGGGCGCGAAGGCCATGGCCGCCACCGAGGTGGCGGTGTAGCAGGCCACCAGCCAGGTGCCTTCGTCGTAGCCGATGAACAGCGCACCACGAATGTCCGCCAGGGCGATCTTGGTCACCATCTCGTTGAGGCCCGAGACCAGCACCGCCAGCAGCACGCCCACCAGGCCGATGATGATCCGCGGCCCGAACACCGGCGGTGCAATGGCTGCCGGCTTGCTGGCGGCTTCAACCGAAGCAGGCGCAGCGACAGCGAGGGAACTCATGGAAATACTGCTCCAGACAAGAAAACCAGAGCAGTTTATGAACAGCCGATGCTGACGAAAACTGACTTATCGACAGTTTATAAGTGCGCCAGACGCAATGATTAACCCTGTTGACCGTAGGAACTGGCTTGCCAGCGAAGGGGCCCTCAAGACCGCTTTCGCCGGCAAGCCGGCTCCTACGAGGACGTCGGCTGGGCTTCTTGCCAGGTGGCCTGGCAGGAGGTGCGCAGGGTTTCGCGAAACCACTTGTGCGCCGGGTCCTTGTCGTAGCGCGGATGCCAGGCCTGGGTCAAAACCAGGGTCGGCAGGGAAATCGGCAGCACGAACGAACGCAAGCGCAGGCCCAGGCGCGAGACGCTGAGTAGGGTTTCCTGGGGCACCGGCAAAATCAGGTCCGAATCCGGCAGCATGAACATGGCGGCGTGGAAGCTCGGGGCAATCAGCGGCACACGGCGCTCCAGGCCCTGCTCGGCCAGGGCCGCATCGATAGGTCCACGGGCTATGCCCCGGCGAGACATGCTGATATGGGGAAACGCGGCAAAACGCTCGGCGGTGATGTCTTCGTCCAACAGCGGGTGGCCTTCGCGCACCAGGCCGACAAAAGCGGTGGTGAACAGGTTCTGCACCTTGACTTCCGGGGTCAGGGGCCGGGTGTTACTGATCCGCAGGTCGATCCTTCCCTCCCGCAGGGCCTCGTCATCGCCATCGCCTTCGGGCACGAAGCGCAGCTCGCACAAGGGCGCCTGACGCTCCAGGGTATCGATGAGGCGACCGCCATACACGCCGACGAAAAAATCGTTGGCGCGCACGTTGAAGCGCCGCTGCAGGGAACCCAGGTCGACCTTGTCCGCCGAGCGGAACACCAGCGCCGCCTGCTCCACTACATCGCGCACCTGGCTGCGCAGTTCCAGGGCCTTGGGGGTGGGCACCAGGCCCCGTCCGGCACGTACCAGCACCGGGTCGCCGAGGGCGTCGCGGATCCGCGTCAGGGTCCGGCTCATGGCCGCCGGGCTGAGGTTCATGCGCCGCGCCGCGCCCACCACGCTGCCCTCGTCGAGCAGGGCGTCGAGGGCCACCAGAAGGTTCATGTCCGGAAGTTGCATGCTGAGCACTCGTGACTGGTCAGGGATGATCCAGGCGCAATGCTAGCAGGCTTGGCGCCTAGGAAAATGAGGGAGATCAATCCTTACCCGTGAACCCACTAGCCGCGTAGGAGCCGGCTTGCCGGCGAATGGGCCCTCGAACCTTGCATAGCCCTTGAGGACGCTTTCGCTGGCAAGCCAGCTCCTACGGTCGGGGGACTGGCGGACGAGGTAGCTCAGCGCTGCATGCCCCAGCGTTTTACCGTGATCCGCTCCAGGGTGTCGAAGATCAGGTTTTCCACCAGCAGGCCGATGAGGATCACCACTGCCAGCCCGGCAAACACCTTGTCGGTGTACAACTCATTGCGGTTCTGGAAGATGTACCAGCCCAGGCCACCCTTGCCGCTGGTGGCGCCGAACACCAGCTCGGCAGCGATCAGGGTGCGCCAGGCGAAAGCCCAGCCGATCTTCAACCCGGCGAGAATCGACGGCAGCGCCGCCGGGATCAGGATGAACAGCACCAGGCGCAGGCCCTTGAGGCCGTAGTTGCGCCCGGCCATGCGCAGGGTTTCGGAAACCCCGAGAAACCCGGCATAGGTGTTCAAGGCCAAAGCCCAGAGCACCGAATGCACCAGCACGAAGATCAGGCTGTTCTGCCCCAGGCCGAACCACAGCAGCGCCAGGGGCAGCAGGGCAATGGCCGGCAGCGGATTGAACATCGAGGTCAGGGTGCTCAGCAGGTCACGGCCAAGCCGGGTCGAGACCGCCAGAGTGGTCAAGGCAAACGCCAGGACGATGCCGATCAGGTAGCCCTTGAGCAGCACCACCAGGGAAATGCCCACCTTGCCCAGCAATTCGCCGCTGAGCAGGCCCTGGTAAAGAGCGCTGGCAGTTTGCAGAAAACTCGGTAGCAGCAGGTCGTTGTTCTGGTAACGGGCCACGGCTTCCCAGAGCAGCGCCAGCAGGACCAGGATCAGGCTCTTGCGCAACCAGCCTTGTTGCCAGAGGCGCTGCCCCAGGGGCAGCTCGCGCTCCAGGGGCACTTGCAGCAAGGGCTGCAGGACAACTTCGTATTCCTCGCGCGCAGGGGATGAGTGGCTCATCGGGCGTTCCTCGTTCAACGGTGGCCTGACGGCTCAATAAGCGATACGGATATCGGCGAAATCCAGCTCGGTTTCAGTTTCCGGCGATTGGCCTTCATCGAACAGCAAGCGGTGGATGCGCCGCGCGGTCTGCTGAAAAGCCACGCCACCGAGGCTCTGCAGGTCGTACTGGTGGCTGTGGACTTCCGCCCGCACGCGCCCCGGATGAGGCGACAACAGGAGGATGCGATTGCCCACCACCAGCGCTTCCTCGATGGAGTGAGTGACGAACAGCAAGGTGAAGCGCACCTCCTCCCAGAGCCGCAGCAACTCCTCCTGCATCTTGCGCCGGGTCAGGGCGTCGAGGGCGGCGAAAGGTTCGTCCATCAGCAGGATCTTCGGCTGCATGGCCAGGGCGCGAGCGATCGCCACCCGGGCCTTCATGCCACCGGACAGGGTATGCGGATAGGCATCGGCGAAAGCCGCCAGGCCGACTTTCTCCAGGTATTCCAGGGCGCGCTCTTCGGCCTCGCGGCGGCCGAGGGTCTTCGACGCCAGCAGGGGAAACATCACGTTCTGCTTCACGGTTTTCCAGGGGGGCAACTGGTCGAACTCCTGGAACACCACGATACGATCCGGCCCGGGCTGGCTGACGCGCTGGCCTTGCAGGCGAATCTCGCCCTCACAGGGCTGGATGAACCCGGCCACGGCCTTGAGCAGGGTCGACTTGCCGCAGCCAGAAGGCCCCAGCAGGACAAAGCGGTCGGCCGGATCAACCTCGAAACTCACCTGGTGGGTGGCCCGCACCACCCGCTGCGGGGTGCGGTATTCCAGGCTGACTTGTTCCACCGCCAACAGCGCCTGGGCGATGGCAGCGCGATTGCTGGCCGTGTGGCCTGGCAAGGGGGCATTCATGGCGATCAGCTCCCCTGCAACGGTTTGGCATCCTGGAAGAAGTAGTCCTTCCACGACTCGGGCTTGTTCTTGATCGCACCGACCCGGTAGAGGAATTCCGCCAGTGGGTAGGTGTTTTTCGGTGTCACGCTGAACTCGAACTGCGGGTTGTCGATGATCTTCAGCAAGGCGGCGCGGTCGATCTTGGCCTTGGTCACGCGCAGGTAGGTATCGGCGGCTGCGCCCTTGTCGTGCTGGGCGAACTCGGCCGCTTCGGCCAGGGCTTCGACGAAGGCCTTGTAGGTCTTGGGGTTGTCGTTGCGGAATTTCTCGGTGGCGAACAGCACCGTCGGTGAGTTGGGCCCCAGCAGGTCGTAGGTATTGAGCACCACGTGCACATTGGGGTTCTCCAGGGCCTGGTCCTGGAATGGCGGGTTGGAGAAGTGCCCGGTCAGCTCGGTGCCGCCGGCAATCAGCGCGGCGGTGGCGTCCGGGTGGGGAACGGCGATGGTGTACTTGTCCAGGCGATTGAATTCCTTGTCGCCCCATTGCTTGGCGGCGGCGTATTGCAGGAAGCGCGACTGCACCGAGACCCCCACCGCCGGTACCGCAATGCGGTCCTTTTCGGTGAAGTCGGCGATGGTCTTGACCTTGGGATTGTTGCTCACCAGGTAGTAGGGAAAGTTACCCAGGGAGGCTACGGCCTTGACGTTTTGCCGGCCGTGGGTGCGATCCCAGATGGTCAGCAGCGGCCCGACGCCGGCCCCGGCAATGTCGATGGAGCCCGACAGCAGCGCGTCGTTGACCGCCGCGCCGCCGGACAGCTGGGTCCAGTCGACCTTGATGTCGATGCCCTGCTCCTTGCCGTGCTTTTCGATCAGGTTCTGGTCGCGCACCACATTGAGCAGCAGGTAGACGATACCGAACTGTTCAGCGATGCGGATCCCGCCTTCGGCCTGGGCCGGCGCAGGCGCGGCCAGGCTGCCGGCCAGCAGGCTGAAACCCAGGCCGATGGCCGTGGCCAGTCTGCCGAGGCGGGGAATGAAGGGAATGGATAAGGACATGCTGGTTCTCCTGCCGTGCCTGGCTGATCAGTAAGGGGCGTCGCCCTGGATGGTGGTGCGATACAGCCTGCGGCGCAGATGGCTCGGGCAACCGGCGGCCAGGTGGATCAGCGAGCGGTTGTCCCAGAACACCAGGTCGTGGGGCTGCCATTGATGGCGGTAGATGTTGTCCGGCAGCACGCTGTGGGCATACAGCTCGGCCAGCAACTGGGCGCTTTCGTCTTCCGGCAGGCCAACGATGCGGGTGGTGAAGCCTTCGCTGACGAACAACGCCTTGCGGCCGTTTTCCGGGTGAGTGCGCACGACCGGGTGCACCACCTCGGCGACCTGGGCCAGTTGCTCCGGGGTCAGGGTCGGGCGCCAGTTGCCCTCGAACTTGGTCTCGCTGTAGCGCGCCGTATAGGAGTGGGCGGCGCTGCGTCCCTCGACCGCCTTGCGCAGCGCCTCGGGCAAGTTGTCCCAGGCCTGGTGCATGTTGGCGAACAGGGTGTCGCCCCCTTCGGCTGGCAGTTCCTGGGCGTGCAGCATCGAGCCCAGGCTCGGCAGTTCCTTGTAGGAGAGGTCCGAGTGCCAGAACTTGCCGGCGTCCCCCAGGCCGATGGACTGGCCGTTCTCGATGATGTTGGAAACGATGAGGATTTCCGGGTGCCCGGCCAGCAGGAACTGCTTGAGCACATGAATCTGCAACACACCGAAGCGACGGCTGAAGGCAATCTGCTGTTCGGGGCTGATGCGCTGGTCGCGGAACACCACTACGTGATGGTCCAGGTGGGCGCGGTGGATGCGGGCGAAGTCCTGGTCGTTGACTGGCCGGGACAGGTCGAGGCCGACGATCTCGGCGCCTACAGCCCCATTCAAGGGCCGGATTTCGAAAGCTTGTGCGGCAATGGAGGCGGCACTGGCTGATGCAGACATGACTGAAACTCCCGCGCAGGCGCGCCCAGGGCGCGCGCGTCGATCAGAAACTCACGGAGATCCCGTGTGGGTTCATTTCGTGCGGCGCGCCGATTGGTCGGCAGGTACGCAGGGAGTCAACTTTATAGATATAAGAAAACGAATTTAAATACCGTTAGTGAATAACGATATGTTGATTCAACCGATGGACCGCTTGGGGACGGTACGCCGACGAAGGCGCTCTCAAGGCCCCTTCGCTGGCAAGCCAGCTCCTACAAGGCTGGCAGGTGGTTTCTTACATGGATCAGCGTTCGTGCAGGGCTTCGGCGCGGGCGCGGATGATCGGCTTGAGCAGGTAGCTGAGGATGCTTTTCTTGCCGGTGATGATGTCCACCGAGGCCACCATCCCGGGGATGATCAGCAGCGGCTTTTCATCGGTGCCCAAGTGGCTGCGGTCGGTGCGCAGCTTGATCATGTAGTAGGTGGTCTTCTTGTCTTCATCGGTGATGGTATCGGCGCCGATCTGTTCCAGGCGGGCCTTGAGGCCACCGTAGATGGTGTAGTCATAGGCGCTGAACTTGACCACCGCTTCCTGCCCCGGGTGCAGGAAGGCGATGTCCTGGGGACGGATCTTGGCTTCCACCAGCAGGGTGTCGTCCAAGGGGACGATTTCCACCATGTCGCTGCCCGGCTGGATCACCCCGCCGATGGTGTTGACCATCAGCTGCTTGACGATACCGCGTACCGGCGAGGTCACCAGGGTGCGGCTGACCCGGTCTTCCAGGGCCTTGCCGGTGGCGCTGGCCTTGTTCAGTTCGGTGCGCGCTTCGTTGAGCTGGGTCAGGGCCTCGCTGCGGAACTTGCCGCGGGTTTCATCGATCTTGCGCTGCACTTCCTTGATCGCCGATTCGGCGCGAGGGATCGCCAGGGTGGTGGCGTCCAGCTGGCCACGGGTTTCCACCTCGGCACGCTTGAGCCGCAGCACTTCCACCGGCGACACCGCGCCCTGGGCCACCAGCGGCTCGGACATGGCGATTTCCTGGCGCTGCAGGCCCAGTTGCTGGCGGTATTGCGCCTGCTTGGAGGTGAACTCGCGCAGTTCCTGCTGCTTCTGGATCAGCTGTTCCTGGAGGCCACCGATCTCGTCATGCAGTTGCTGGCGACGGCTCTGGTACAGGGATTTCTCACTGGCCGCCTGGCCCGGCGCTTCCTTGACCGCCTCGGCGGGGAAATTCAGCTCGCGTTCATCCACCTCGGCGCTCAGGCGCTCGACCCGCAGCAGCATGGACAGGCGCACGGTCTCGGTCTCGCCGACGTTGGACTGGAAGCGCGTGTCGTCGAGGCGAATCAGCGGCGCGCCGGCTTCGACTATCTGGCCTTCCTTGACGTACAGCTCGGAGACGATGCCGCCTTCCAGGTTCTGGATCTTCTGCAGCTTGGAGGAAGGAATCGCCTTGCCCTCGCCCTTGGTTACCTCGTCGATCACCGCGAAGTTGGCCCACAGCACCAGGAACAGGAAGAACGCGATGATGCCCCAGATGGTCAGGCGGATAACCCGCGGCGCATCTTCGATCAGTGCCTTGTTGACCTCGGGCAGCGGCTGCCCCTGGAGCGAATCGGTGCCTTTGAAATAGCGACGGATCGAGTCCTTGAATCCCGACTTAAGCAACACTGATCTGCCCCTTCTTCAACGCTTCCATCACCACCGCTTTCGGGCCATCGGCCAGGATTTGTCCACGGTCCACCACCAACAGCCGATCCACCAGCGACAGCAACGACGCCCGGTGGGTGACCAGTACCACGGTCTTGCTCTGCACCACCGCCTCCAGGCGCTGTTTCAAGCGCTCTTCGCCGGTGTTGTCCATGGCGCTGGTGGGCTCGTCGAGCAGCAGGATCTGTGGGTTGAGCAACAGCGCGCGAGCCAGGGCGACGTTCTGCCGCTGGCCACCGGAAAGGTTCTGCCCGCGCTCGCCCACCTGCAATTCATAGCCCTGCGGGTGCAGCCTGGCGAACTCATGGACCCCCGCCAGTTCCGCGGCCTGCAGCACCAGTTCGTCCTCGACGTAGCGGGCACCGGAGGTCAGGTTGTCACGCAGGGTACCGGCCAGCAGTTGGATGTCCTGGGGCACGTAGCCGATGTTGTGACGCAGTTCGCTGACGTCGATCTGGCGGATGTCCACACCGTCTACCAGCAGGGCACCGGAGTCCGGCTGGTAGAGCCCCACCAGCAGCTTGGCCAGGGAGCTCTTGCCGGAGCCGCTGCGGCCGATGATGCCGACCTTTTCCCCCGGCTTGATCATCAGGTTGATGTTCTTCAGCGCCGGGTTCTGCTGCCCCGGGTAGGTAAAGCTCAGTTGCCGGCACTCGATGGCGCCCTGCAGCACGCTGCGGCTCAGGGGGCGCTCGTCGAAATTGCGCTCCTGGGGCAGCTCCATCATCTGGTCTACGGAGGTCATGGTGACCCGCGCCTGCTGGTAGCGGGTCAGCAGCCCGGACAGCGAAGCCAGGGGGCTCAGGGCCCGACCGCTGAGCATGTAGCAGGCGATCAGGCCGCCCATGCTGAGGTTGCCGTCGATGATCTGGTACACGCCGAAGATGATCATGATCACCCCGGCCAGTTGCTGGATCAGCAAGGTGATGTTCATCGCCAGGCTGGACAGCATCTTCACCCGCAGCTCAAGCCGGCTGAGGGTGCCGATGGTCTGCTCCCACTGGTACTGGCGCTCGCTCTCGGCGTTGTTGACCTTGACCGCGTCCAGGCCGGCCAGGGTCTCGATCAGGCTCGACTGGCGCTCGGCGCCCAGGGCCATGGTCTTTTCCATGGTCGCCACCAGGGGCTTCTGCAGGGCATAGCCGATGCACAGGGCAATCGGGAAGGCCAGCACCGGAATCCACACCAGATGCCCGCCAAGGATGGCGATCACCAGGAAGATCAGCAGGGTGAACGGCAGGTCGATCAGGCTGGTGAGGGTCAGGGATGCGAGAAAGTCCCGCAGGCTCTGAAACTCATGGATGTTCTGGGCGAAGCTGCCGACCCGTGCCGGGCGGTACTTCATGGCCATGCCGACGATGCGCTCGAACAGCGTGGCGGAAATGATCAGGTCGGTCTTCTTTCCCGCCAGGTCCAGGCACAAGCTGCGCAGGCCCTTGAGGATCAGGTCGAAGATGTAGGCGCCGATGATGCCGATGGACAGCACCCACAGGGTCGAGGTGGCCTGGTTCGGCACCACCCGGTCATAGACGTTCATCACGAACAATGGCGCGGCCATGGCGATGATGTTGATCAGCAGGCTCGCGGCAATGGCGTCGGCATACAGCCAGCGCGAGCGCTTGAGGGTGTCGCGGAACCAGGAACGGGCGCGAGGGATCAGCGACCCGTGGTTGACGTCGAACTTGTGCTGGGGCTGGGCGAAGAACACCTGGCCGCTGTAATCGTCGGCCAGCAACTGGCGGTCGACACAGACTTCGCCGCCATCGCTTTCGCTGAGCAGCAGCCGCGCCTGGTCTTCACCCTGCCAGCCCAGCAGCACCGCGCTGCGACCGTCCTTGAGCAGCAACAGGGCGGGCATGGCGATGGCTGGAATCTGTTCGAGCTTGCGCCGCAGCACCCGGCCCTGCAGCCCGGCCCGGGCCGCGGCCCGGGGCAGCAGCTCGGCGCTCAGGCGCTGGGATGGCAAGGGCAGGCCGGTGGTCAGCATCGCCGCACTGGCGGGCTTCTGGTGCAGGAAGCAGAGGGTCAGCAAACCATCCAGAAGGGGATCGTCATGCATGCCGCGTGGATCATGACTGAGTTGCACACTGACTTCTGATTCCACGCTCGACACTCTTAACTGGCTGGTTGGATGAAATTAGCTCAATTCATCCCGGGCAGCTGGACCTTGGGCTTCACATCGCTTTGCACGACGGAGGCCATAGGTGCCACCACTCCCTGGCTTTTGAGCAACTCGCCCATGGTCGCCTTGATTCGATATTGAGTAAATAACTGAATGTTCTGGATCTCGGCCAGGCGCCGGGAGGCGGTGAACAACTCGTTTTCACTGTCGAGCAAGTCCAGCAGGGTACGTTCACCCAGGCTGAACTGCTTCTGGTAGGCGGTCCGCACGCTGGTGCTGTGATCCACATATTGCTGGGCGATCGGCACCTGGGCGTTGGCGTTGTTCAAGGCGTTCCAGGCCAGGCCCAGTTCCTCGTTCAGCACCCGCAGGGCGTTGTTGCGGATATCCAGCGCCTGGTTGGACTGGTAGGCCTTGGACTCCAGGTCGGCCTTGTTGCTGCCGCCGGCGAACAGGTTGAAGCGCATGCGCAGCATGGCCTGCCATTCATTGTTGTGGCCGTTCTGGCCGTCCAGGTCGTTGTCGGCAGTACGCCCCAGCTCCGCGTCGAAGCGCGGATAGAACGCCGACTTGGCGGCATCGTACTGCTTCTCGGCAGCGACGATATCGGACTCGGCAGAACGCAGGATCGGGCTGTTTTCCAGCATCTGGTGCCGGGCCTCGTCGAGGTTGGCCGGCAACAGCGCCATAAAACTGGCAGGGCGTTCCAGCTGGTCCGGCATTTCTCCGACGGCACTCAGGTAGTTGGTCTGGGCGTCGGCGAGGTTGGTCTGCTCGGTGATCAGGTTGTTGCGGGCCTGGGCCATCCGCGCTTCAGCCTGGTCAAGGTCGGCGCCGCTACCCACGCCTCGCTGGGTGCGCAGTTTGATCTGGTCGTAGATACGCTCGTGATTGCGCAGGTTGTCTTCCGCCAGTTGCACGAATTGACGGCGGGTCAGCACATCCAGATAGACCTGGGCCACGGTCAGGGCCGTGCGCTCGGAGGTGCCCAGCAGGGAGTAGGCGCGGGAGTTGACGGTGGCTTGTTGACGCCCGACTTCGCTGGACGTGGCAAAACCGTCAAAAACCATCTGTTGCAGACGCAAACTTGACTCGCCGCGGTTCAAGGTTTCCCAGTGATTGCTGCCTGTACCCGCACGGGTCGTAGGGTTATCCGTCCCTTCACGACCATAGCCAGCTAACATGTCCACTCGTGGCAGATAGCCACCTTTGGCGGCTTTCAGCTGGTAGTCAGCAGCCAGACGGCTGTTCACGCCGGCTTGGATTTCCGGGTGCACATCCAGTGCTTTCTGCATGGCTTCAGGAAGGGTTTGAGCCTGCACAAAGCTGGCGGCTAAGGCAAAGGGCAGGGCCTTGAACAGATGAAAACGCATGGTAAGAATTTCCCTCGGACAGCGTGTCCAGAATCACGTCAGAACGTGGCACCACATCGATTTATTACAACCAAAACAACCGTCCGTCGGAAAGTTCAAACTAAGAACTGGTTCACATACTTCAAGTCAGGTTACCGCGTGAATATCAATGTGACATTAATTCGGCGATTGTTTAGGATGGCGTCCATAAGGTCAATAGTTTGGCATAAAGTTAATACCCAAAAAATATAGCCAAACTTTTGACGGTAGATCTGTCAATTACCCGTTCCCAATTACACACCTAGTACGTCCTGACTGAGTTGCGGCCCGCGCCCAAGCCGGTACATGGAAGTCGACTGAGCGGTACACCGGAGAGTCCCCAATGAGCAGTGTTGTTGCCATCGTCAAAAGCATTGTCGGCCAAGTTTTCGTGGTTTCCCCGGAAGGGATCCGACGCGTACTCATTGAAGGGGACCGCCTGTTCGTGGGTGACCAGGTAGACACCGGCCCGGCCGGGGCCGTCACCCTGGAGTTGACCGACGGGCGCACTCTGGACCTGGGGCGTGACACCCAGTGGAGCGGTGCCGCACCGGACTCCAGCACGGACCTGGCACAGGCCACCGCTCAGGCCGCCCCTTCGGTGGCAGAACTGCAGCAGGCCATCGCCGCCGGCGCCGACCCGACCACCGACCTGGAAGCCACCGCCGCCGGCCCGACCGCCGCGGGGAATGGCGGCGCGGCCGGTGGTGGCCACAGTTTTGTGCAGTTGGAAGAGACTGCGGGCCGGGTCGACCCGACCATCGGTTTCCCCACCGCTGGCCTGGGGCTGGCCAATTCGACCCAGGACAACACCTTTGGCGGCCTGACCAACAATGGCGGCCTGGGCAATGGCAACGGCAATGGCAGCGGGAGTGACTCCCTGCGCCCGGCCACCCTGACCCTGGGCGCCACCCCAACCATTACCGAAGCCGGTGGCACCCTGGTGTACACCGCGACCCTGACCCAGGCGCCACTTACCGACCTGACTGTGACCCTGTCCAATGGCGCGGTCATCGTCATCAGCGCCGGCCAGACCACTGGCAGCGTGCAGGTGCCCCTGGCGCCCCAGGACAACGTCTATATCGACCCGGGCCAGATCAGCGTCAGCGTGACCGGCACCACCGGCGGTGGCGGCCTGCTGGTAACGGTCAACCCGACCCCGGCGGTCACCCAGGTCACCGACACCATCGACACCACCACCGTCAGCCTGACCGCTGATGCCAGCGTTACCGAGGGCGGGCAGATCACCTACACCGTCACCCTCACCAACCCGGCACAGACTCCGGTGACCATCACCCTGTCCAACGGCTCGGTGATCACTATCGAAGCGGGCAAGTCCAGTGGCTCGATCGACGTCCCGGCGCCAGCCAATGACGTCTACAAGAACGGCGACACCATCGAAGTCGGTATCACCAAGGCTGAAGGCGGCAACTTCGAGAACCTGCAACCCAGCCCAGACAAAGCGGTCACCACCGTGACCGACAGCATCGACGACACCGGCCTGAGCCTGTCGGCCACCGATACCGTGGCCGAGGGTGGCTCCATCGTCTACACCGCCACTCTGACCAACCCTGCTGGCACCCCGGTCACCGTGACCCTGAGCAACGGCGCGGTAATCACCATCGCTGCCGGTGCCACTTCCGGTACTGCCACCGTCGCCGCCCCTGCCGATGATGTCTATAAAGACGCGGGCAAGGTTGAAGTCACCATCACCAAGGCCGATGGCGGCAATTTCGAAAACCTGGTCACCGACCCGGCTCCGGCAGTTACCGACGTCACAGACACTATCGATACTTCGACCGTCAGTCTGACCGCAACACCAAGCGTGGCTGAGGGTGGCATTGTTGTTTACACCGCGTCGGTGACAGCGCCAGTGACCGGTTCGCCGGTCGTCGTCACTCTGTCCAACGGCCAGACCATCACTATTCCGGTTGGCGAAAGCCAGGGCTCGGTAAACTTCACCGCACCCAACGATGCGTTGGCTGGCGGCAGCTCCCTGAGTACCACCATCACTAAGGCCGACGGCGGCAACTACGAGAAGCTGGAGGTCAGCGACAAGCCAGCCGAGACTTCGGTTACCGATACCCCGGACACCACCACTCTGAGCCTGAGCGCGACCGAGTCCGTGGCTGAAGGCGGTTCCATCGTCTACACCGCCACCCTGACTAATGCCGCAGGTACTCCGGTCACCGTGACCCTCTCCAACGGCGCAGTGATCACCATCGCTGCCGGTGCTACCTCAGGCACAGCGACCGTCGCCGCGCCAGCTGATGACGTCTACAAGGACGCCGGCAAGGTCGAGGCAACGATCACCAAAGCCGAGGGTGGCAACTTCGAGAACCTGGAGACCAACCCGACTCCAGCCGTCACCGATGTCACTGACACCATCGATACCAGCACTGTTTCGCTGACAGCTACCCCTAATGTCGCCGAAGGCGGCACTGTGGTTTACACCGCGTCGGTCACCGCCCCCGTGACTGGTTCCCCGGTCGTAGTGACTCTGTCTAATGGCCAGACCATCACCATTCCAGTGGGCGAGTCGTCCGCCAGCGTCAACTTCACCGCGCCAAACGATGCGTTGGCGGGCGGTAGCTCCCTGAGCACCACCATCACCAAGGCGGATGGCGGTAACTACGAGAAGCTGGAAATCAGCGACAAGCCGGCTGAAACCTCGGTCACCGATACTCCTGACACTACAACTCTGAGCCTCTCGGCTACTGAGTCCGTGGCCGAAGGCGGCTCCATCGTCTACACCGCCACATTGACCAATGCAGCTGGCACTCCGGTCACTGTGACCCTGAGCAATGGCGCGGTAATCACCATCGCCGCCGGTGCCACTTCCGGTACTGCCACCGTCGCCGCTCCGGCTGACGATGTGTACAAAGACGCCGGTAAAGTCGAAGCCACCATTACCAAGGCCGAAGGCGGTAACTTCGAGAATCTGGAGACCAATCCAGCCCCGGCGGTGACTGATGTCACTGACACGATCGATACGTCGACTGTCAGTCTGACCGCAACACCAAGCGTGGCTGAGGGTGGCATTGTTGTTTACACCGCGTCGGTGACCGCGCCAGTAACCGGCTCGCCGGTCGTGGTCACTCTGTCCAACGGACAGATCATCACCATTCCGGTGGGCGAGTCGTCCGCCAGCGTCAACTTCACCGCGCCAAACGACGCTCTGGCTGGGGGCAGTTCGCTCAGCACGACCATTACCAAAGCCGACGGTGGCAACTACGAAAAACTGGAAGTCAGCGACAAGCCGGCTGAAACCTCGGTAACTGACACACCAGACACTACAACCCTGAGCCTCTCGGCTACTGAGTCTGTAGCTGAAGGCGGTTCGATCATCTACACCGCCACATTGACCAATGCCGCTGGTACTCCAGTCACCGTGACCCTGAGCAACGGCGCAGTGATCACCATCGCTGCCGGTGCTACCTCGGGTACCGCGACCGTCGCCGCGCCAGCTGATGATGTCTACAAAGACGCTGGTAAAGTCGAAGCCACCATCACTAAAGCCGAAGGCGGTAACTTCGAGAACCTGGAGACCAATCCAGCCCCGGCAGTCACCGACGTCACAGACACGATCGATACGTCGACGGTCAGTCTGACCGCAACACCAAGCGTGGCTGAGGGTGGCATTGTTGTTTACACCGCGTCGGTCACTGCTCCGGTAACCGGCTCGCCAGTGGTGGTGACCCTGTCCAACGGACAGACCATCACCATTCCAGTGGGTGAATCGTCCGGCAGCGTGAACTTCACCGCACCCAACGATGCGTTGGCGGGCGGTAGCTCCCTGAGCACCACCATCACTAAGGCCGACGGCGGCAACTACGAAAAACTGGAAGTCAGCGACAAGCCCGCTGAAACCTCCGTCACCGATACCCCGGACACCACCACTCTGAGCCTGAGCGCTACCGAGTCCGTGGCCGAAGGCGGTTCGATTGTCTACACCGCCACTCTGACCAACGCAGCCGGCACCCCAGTAACCGTGACTCTGTCCAACGGCGCAGTGATCACCATTGCTGCCGGTGCTACCTCGGGCACAGCGACCGTCGCAGCCCCTGCCGATGACGTCTACAAAGACGCTGGTAAAGTCGAAGCCACCATCGCTAAAGCCGAAGGCGGTAACTTCGAGAATCTGGAGACCAATCCGACTCCAGCCGTCACCGATGTCACTGACACCATCGATACCAGCACTGTTTCGCTGACAGCTACCCCTAATGTCGCCGAAGGCGGCACTGTGGTGTACACCGCCTCCGTGACTGCACCAGTAACCGGCTCGCCGGTCGTAGTGACCCTGTCCAACGGTCAGACCATCACCATCCCGGTGGGTGAGTCGTCTGCCAGCGTGAACTTCACCGCGCCAAACGATGCCCTCGCTGGCGGCAGCTCCCTGAGCACCACCATCACCAAGGCGGATGGTGGTAACTACGAGAAATTGGAAATCAGCGATAAGCCCGCTGAAACCTCGGTAACTGACACACCAGACACTACCACCCTGAGCCTCTCGGCTACTGAGTCCGTGGCCGAAGGCGGTTCGATTGTCTACACCGCCACATTGACCAATGCTGCCGGTACTCCGGTCACCGTGACCTTGAGTAACGGTGCCGTGATCACTATTGCTGCCGGTGCCACCACGGGTACCACCACCGTGGCCGCACCTGCCGATGACGTCTACAAGGACGCCGGTAAAGTCGAAGCCACTATTACCAAGGCCGAAGGCGGCAACTTCGAGAACCTGGAGACCAATCCAGCGCCAGCGGTGACTGATGTCACTGACACCATCGACACTTCGACTGTCAGTCTGACTGCAACACCAAGCGTCGCCGAAGGCGGCACTGTGGTGTACACCGCCTCCGTGACTGCGCCAGTGACCGGTTCGCCGGTAGTCGTCACTCTGTCCAACGGCCAGACCATCACCATCCCGGTGGGTGAGTCGTCCGCCAGCGTCAACTTCACCGCACCCAACGATGCCCTCGCTGGCGGCAGCTCCCTGAGCACTACCATCACCAAGGCGGATGGCGGTAACTACGAGAAGTTGGAAATCAGCGACAAGCCAGCCGAGACTTCGGTTACCGATACCCCTGACACCACCACTCTGAGCCTGAGCGCTACCGAGTCCGTGGCCGAAGGTGGTTCGATTGTCTACACCGCCACATTGACCAATGCTGCCGGTACTCCGGTCACCGTGACCTTGAGTAACGGTGCCGTGATCACTATTGCTGCCGGTGCCACCACGGGTACCACCACCGTGGCCGCACCTGCCGATGACGTCTACAAGGACGCCGGTAAAGTCGAAGCCACTATTACCAAGGCCGAAGGCGGCAACTTCGAGAACCTGGAGACCAATCCAGCGCCAGCGGTGACTGATGTCACTGACACCATCGACACTTCGACTGTCAGTCTGACTGCAACACCAAGCGTCGCCGAAGGCGGCACTGTGGTGTACACCGCCTCCGTGACTGCGCCAGTGACCGGTTCGCCGGTAGTCGTCACTCTGTCCAACGGCCAGACCATCACCATTCCAGTAGGCGAAAGCCAGGGCTCGGTGAACTTCACCGCACCCAACGATGCGTTGGCTGGTGGTAGTTCCCTGAGCACCACCATCACCAAGGCGGACGGCGGTAACTACGAGAAGCTGGAGGTCAGCGACAAGCCCGCTGAAACCTCGGTAACTGACACACCAGACACTACCACCCTGAGCCTTTCGGCTACTGAGTCCGTGGCCGAAGGCGGTTCGATTGTCTACACCGCCACTCTGACCAACGCAGCCGGCACCCCAGTAACCGTGACTCTGTCCAACGGCGCAGTGATCACCATTGCTGCCGGTGCTACCTCGGGCACAGCGACCGTCGCAGCCCCTGCCGATGACGTCTACAAAGACGCCGGCAAGGTCGAAGCCACTATTACCAAAGCCGAGGGTGGCAACTTCGAGAACCTGGAGACCAACCCGGCTCCAGCCGTCACCGATGTTACCGATACCATCGATACTTCGACGGTCAGCCTGACCGCAACACCAAGCGTGGCTGAGGGTGGCATTGTTGTTTACACCGCGTCGGTGACAGCGCCAGTAACCGGCTCGCCGGTCGTGGTGACTCTGTCCAACGGTCAGACCATCACCATTCCAGTGGGTGAGTCGTCCGCCAGCGTCAACTTCACCGCGCCAAACGACGCTCTGGCTGGGGGCAGTTCGCTCAGCACGACCATTACCAAAGCCGACGGTGGCAACTACGAAAAACTGGAAGTCAGCGACAAGCCGGCTGAAACCTCGGTCACCGATACTCCTGACACTACAACTCTGAGCCTCTCGGCTACTGAGTCCGTGGCCGAAGGCGGCTCCATCGTCTACACCGCCACATTGACCAATGCAGCTGGCACTCCGGTCACTGTGACCCTGAGCAATGGCGCGGTAATCACCATCGCCGCCGGTGCCACTTCCGGTACTGCCACCGTCGCCGCTCCGGCTGACGATGTGTACAAAGACGCCGGTAAAGTCGAAGCCACCATTACCAAGGCCGAAGGCGGTAACTTCGAGAACCTGGAGACCAATCCAGCCCCGGCGGTGACTGATGTCACTGACACGATCGATACGTCGACTGTCAGTCTGACCGCAACTCCAAGCGTGGCTGAGGGTGGCATTGTTGTTTACACCGCGTCGGTGACCGCGCCAGTAACCGGCTCGCCGGTCGTGGTCACTCTGTCCAACGGACAGATCATCACCATTCCGGTGGGCGAGTCGTCCGCCAGCGTCAACTTCACCGCGCCAAACGACGCTCTGGCTGGGGGCAGTTCGCTCAGCACGACCATTACCAAAGCCGACGGTGGCAACTACGAAAAACTGGAAGTCAGCGACAAGCCCGCTGAAACCTCCGTCACCGATACCCCGGACACCACCACTCTGAGCCTCTCGGCTACTGAGTCCGTGGCCGAGGGCGGTTCCATCGTCTACACCGCCACATTGACCAATGCCGCTGGTACTCCGGTCACTGTGACCCTGAGCAACGGCGCGGTAATCACCATCGCCGCAGGCGCTACTTCCGGTACTGCCACCGTTGCCGCTCCGGCTGACGACGTGTACAAAGACGCCGGTAAAGTCGAAGCCACCATTACCAAGGCCGAAGGCGGCAACTTCGAGAACCTGGAGACCAACCCGACTCCAGCCGTCACCGATGTTACCGATACCATCGATACGTCGACCGTCAGCCTGACCGCAACTCCAAGCGTGGCTGAGGGTGGCATTGTTGTTTACACCGCGTCGGTGACAGCGCCAGTAACCGGCTCGCCGGTCGTAGTGACCCTATCCAACGGTCAGACCATCACCATTCCGGTGGGTGAGTCGTCCGCCAGCGTGAACTTCACCGCGCCAAACGATGCCCTCGCTGGCGGTAGCTCCCTGAGCACCACCATTACCAAGGCGGATGGCGGTAATTACGAGAAGCTAGAGGTCAGCGACAAGCCCGCTGAAACCTCCGTCACCGATACCCCGGACACTACAACCCTGAGCCTCTCGGCTACTGAGTCTGTGGCTGAAGGTGGTTCGATCATCTACACCGCAACCCTGACCAACGCTGCCGGTACTCCGGTCACCGTGACCTTGAGTAACGGTGCCGTGATCACTATTGCTGCCGGTGCCACTTCGGGCACGGCAACTGTCGCCGCGCCAGCCGATGACGTCTACAAGGACGCCGGCAAGGTCGAGGCAACGATCACCAAAGCCGAGGGTGGCAACTTCGAGCACCTGGAGACAAATCCAGCGCCAGCGGTGACTGATGTCACTGACACGATCGACACGTCGACTGTCAGTCTGACCGCTACACCAAGCGTGGCTGAGGGTGGCATTGTTGTTTACACCGCGTCGGTGACAGCGCCAGTGACCGGTTCGCCGGTAGTCGTCACTCTGTCCAACGGCCAGACCATCACCATCCCGGTGGGTGAGTCGTCTGGCAGCGTGAATTTCACCGCACCAAACGATGCGTTGGCGGGCGGCAGTTCGCTCAGCACGACCATTACCAAAGCCGACGGTGGTAACTACGAGAAGCTGGAAATCAGCGACAAGCCGGCTGAAACCAGCGTGACCGATACCCCGGACACCACTACCCTGAGCCTGAGCGCTACCGAGTCCGTGGCCGAGGGCGGTTCCATCGTCTACACCGCAACCCTGACCAACGCTGCCGGTACTCCGGTCACCGTGACCTTGAGTAACGGTGCCGTAATCACGATTGCTGCCGGTGCCACTTCGGGCACGGCAACTGTCGCCGCGCCAGCTGATGACGTCTACAAAGACGCCGGCAAGGTCGAAGCGACTATTACCAAGGCCGAAGGCGGCAACTTCGAGCACCTGGAAACCAATCCAGCTCCAGCAGTCACCGACGTTACTGACACCATCGACACCAGCACCGTTTCCCTGACTGCCACGCCGAGCGTGGCTGAGGGTGGCATTGTTGTTTACACCGCTTCGGTGACAGCACCAGTGACTGGCTCACCAGTGGTCGTCACTCTGTCTAACGGACAGACCATCACCATCCCGGTGGGTGAGTCGTCCGCCAGCGTGAACTTCACCGCGCCCAACGATGCTCTGGCTGGTGGCAGTTCGCTCAGCACCACCATTACCAAAGCCGACGGTGGTAACTACGAGAAGCTGGAGGTCAGCGACAAGCCGGCTGAAACCTCGGTAACTGACACACCAGACACGACCACCCTGAGCCTCTCGGCTACTGAGTCTGTGGCTGAAGGTGGTTTGATTGTCTACACCGCGACCCTGACCAATGCTGCGGGTACACCTGTTACTGTCACGCTCTCTAACGGCGCGGTGATCACCATCGCCGCTGGCGCTACTTCCGGTACTGCCACCGTCGCCGCTCCGGCTGACGACGTCTACAAAGACGCCGGCAAAGTCGAGGCAACGATTACCAAGGCTGAAGGTGGCAATTTCGAGCACCTGGAGACCAACCCGACTCCAGCTGTGACTGATGTCACTGACACCATCGACACCAGCACCGTTTCCCTGACTGCCACGCCGAGCGTGGCTGAGGGTGGCATTGTTGTTTACACCGCTTCGGTCACTGCTCCGGTAACCGGCTCGCCTGTGGTGGTGACTCTGTCTAACGGACAGACCATTACCATCCCAGTGGGCGAATCCTCCGGTAGCGTGAATTTCACCGCTCCAAACGATGCGTTGGCGGGCGGCAGCTCCCTGAGCACCACCATTACCAAGGCGGACGGCGGTAACTACGAGAAGCTGGAAGTTAGCGACAAGCCAGCCGAGACTTCGGTCACCGATACTCCGGACACCACCACTCTGAGCCTGAGTGCTACCGAGTCCGTGGCCGAAGGCGGCTCCATCGTTTACACCGCAACCCTGACCAATGCCGCTGGCACGCCAGTGACCGTGACCCTGAGCAACGGTGCAGTGATCACTATCGCTGCTGGTGCTACCTCGGGCACAGCGACCGTCGCCGCTCCGGCCGATGACGTCTACAAAGATGCGGGCAAGGTCGAAGCCACCATTACCAAGGCGGAGGGTGGCAATTTCGAGCACCTTGAGACCAATCCAGCGCCAGCCGTCACCGATGTGACCGACACCATCGACAACTCCACCGTATCGCTCAAGGCCACGCCTTCGGCGGCCGAAGGCGGCAATGTCACCTACACCGCTACCGTCACTGCGCCAGTGACCGGCTCGCCTGTAGTCGTGACCCTGGCCAATGGCGAGAAGATCACCATCCCGGTCGGCGAAACCACCGGTTCGGTGAGCATCAGCGCACCGAACGATGTGCTGGTCGGCCATACCCCGCTGACCAACTCCATCACCAATGTCAGCGGTGGTAACTACGAGAATCTGGTCGCCGACAAGACTCCGGTCAGCACCACCGTGACCGATACGGTCGACACCACCAGCGTCAGCCTGACTGCCACTGGCACCGTCGCTGAAGGTGGCCAGATCACCTACACCGCCACCCTGACCAACGCCGCCGGCACTCCGGTGACCGTGACTCTGAGCAACGGCGCGGTAATCACCATCGCCGCCGGCGCCACTACCGGCACCACCACCGTCGCGGCTCCAGCCGATGACGTGTACAAGGACGCCGGCAAGGTCGAAGCCACCATCACCAAGGCCGAGGGCGGCAATTTCGAGAAGCTGGTGCCGAACACCACGCCGGCCGTGACTGACGTTACCGATACCATCGACAACTCCACCGTGTCGCTCAAGGCCACGCCTTCGGCGGCCGAAGGTGGCAACGTCACCTACACCGCTACCGTCACTGCTCCAGTGACCGGCTCACCTGTAGTCGTGACCCTGGCCAATGGCGAGAAGATCACCATCCCGGTCGGCGAAACCACTGGTTCGGTAAGCATCAGTGCGCCTAACGATGTGCTGGTCGGCCATACCCCGCTGACCAACTCCATCACCAATGTCAGCGGCGGTAACTACGAGAACCTGATCGCCGACAAGACTCCGGTCAGCACCACCGTGACCGACACCGTCGACACCACCAGCGTCAGCCTGACTGCCACTGGCACCGTCGCTGAAGGCGGCCAGATCATCTACACCGCCACATTGACCAACGCCGCCGGCACTCCGGTGACCGTGACCCTGAGCAACGGCGCGGTAATCACCATCGCCGCCGGCGCCACTACCGGCACCACCACCGTCGCGGCTCCAGCCGATGACGTGTACAAGGACGCCGGCAAGGTCGAAGCCACCATCACCAAGGCCGAGGGCGGCAATTTCGAGAAGCTGGTGCCGAACACCACGCCGGCCGTGACTGACGTTACCGATACCATCGACAACTCCACCGTGTCGCTCAAGGCCACGCCTTCGGCGGCCGAAGGTGGCAACGTCACCTACACCGCTACCGTCACTGCTCCAGTGACCGGCTCACCTGTAGTCGTGACCCTGGCCAATGGCGAGAAGATCACCATCCCGGTCGGCGAAACCACTGGTTCGGTAAGCATCAGTGCGCCTAACGATGTGCTGGTCGGCCATACCCCGCTGACCAACTCCATCACCAATGTCAGCGGCGGTAACTACGAGAACCTGGTCGCCGACAAGACTCCGGTCAGCACCACCGTGACCGATACCGTCGACACCACCAGCGTCAGCCTGACTGCCACTGGCACCGTCGCTGAGGGCGGCCAGATCACCTACACCGCCACACTGACCAACGCCGCCGGTACTCCGGTGACCGTGACCCTGTCCAACGGTTCGGTGATCCATATCGAGGCCGGAAAAACCACCGGGACGGTCACCGTTGCGGCGCCGGCAGACGACGTCTACATCGACGCAGGCAAGGTCAACGCCACCATCACCAACGCCACTGGCGGCAACTTCGAGAAGCTGGTCACGGACACCACGCCAGCGGTGACCAACGTCACCGATACACTGGACACCACTTCGGTGGGTATCAGCGGCAGCGCCTCGGTCACCGAAGGCCAGACCGCCAGCTACACCGTGAGCCTGACTCACCCGGCGCAGACCGAAGTCACCCTGAAGATCAGCTACAGCGGCACCGCCACCGACGGTTCGGACTTCAGCGGCGTGTACACCGTGAAGATCCCGGCCGGCGCCAGCAGCGCCACCTTCAACGTCGCCACCATTGACGACAAGATCACCGAAGGCACCGAGAATTTCACGGTCAAGATCGACTCGGCCACTGGCGGCAACTTCGAGAACCTGGTGGTGGGCAGCAACAACAGCGTCACTACCTCGATCATCGATAACGACGCTCCGCCGGTCATCGACCTGGATGCCAACAACTCCAGCGGTGCTACCGGGGCCGACTACAAGGTCACCTTCACCGAAGGCACCACAGGCCCCGGCGTGTCGATCGCCGACACCGACCTGAGCATCACCGACCCGGACAGCACCCTGCTCACCGGCGCCACCATCGTGCTGACCAACCGCCAGCCGGGGGACTCGCTGAACCTGGGCAACAGCGTCAACGGCATCACCATCAATGCCAACAGCAAGGACGGTTCGATCACCCTGACCCTGTCGGGCAGCGCGACGCTGGCCGACTACATGCAGCAGATCAAGAACATCACCTTCACCAACAACAGTGAAGACCCGAGCACCACGCCACGGACCATCACCGTGACCGTGACCGACGGCGGCAACTACTCCAACGTCGCCACTACCACGGTCAACGTGGTGGCGGTGAACGACGCCCCAACTGCCACTGGCGGCGCCGTGACCGGCAACGAAGACACCCCGCTGGCACTGACCTGGTCGAACTTCGGCGTCAGCGACGTCGACAGCCCGGCGTCCAGCCTCGGCGTGAAGATCACCCAACTGCCCAGCGACGGCAAACTGCAATACCTGGACGGTTCGACCTGGAAGGATGTGGCCAACAACCAGACCTTCAGCAAGGCCGATATCGATGCCGGAAAACTGCGCTTCACACCGGACGCCAACGAATCCGGAACCAATGGCTACGGCGGCAACGGCGTGGGCAACCAGCAGGCCGATTACGCCCAGATCAAGTTCCAGCCAACCGACGGCCAGGCCCTGGGCAACACCGGCACGGTGACCGTCGACATCACCCCGGTAGCCGATGCACCGACCCTGAGCGTGGCCGGCAACAGCGTGAATTCGGTGGGCCTGCTCAAGGAAGTCTGGACCAACCTCAGCGGCCTTGGCACCGACGGCAGCGGCGCTTCCGCCAGCACTCTGAAATCGGTGATCGACGCTGCCGGCACACCCAACAGCAGCAGCCTGGCGACCAACGTCCAGTCCGACGGCAACATCACGCCGGGCACCGCGTCGAAGACCTCAGGCCTGATCTACCTGGAAGCAGGCAAGGCCTATACCTTCTCCGGCACCGGCGACGACAGCCTGCTGGTGACCATCGGCGGCAAGAACGTGGCCAGCACCACCTGGGGCGCGGGCGGTAACCTCAACGGTACTTTCACCCCGACCACCAGCGGCTACTACACCATCGATATCTACCACCACAACCAGAGCGGCCCGGGCTCCTACGACGTCAACCTCTCGGTCAACGGCGGGGCTGCGGTGGACCTGAGCAACGCCGGCGTGCCGCTGTACACCGGCGTCACCGACCTGACCAACGCCGGAGTCTCGGTGTCCGACCTGCACGGCACCAACGGCGAAGGCTACTACGACGGCTACAAGCTCAACGAGGGCGGCGAAGGCGGCAGCGTGCATCTGTCGAAGATCACCACCGGCCTGACCGATACCGACGGCTCGGAAACCCTCAGCGTGAAGATCAGCGGCATTCCGGCAGGCTCGGTGCTCAGCGATGGCGCCGGGCACACCTTCACCGCCACCGCGACTTCCGGTGAAGCCAACGTCACCGGCTGGAACCTGGGCAACCTGACGGTCACGCCGCCGCCGTACTACAACGGCACCTTCAACCTGAACGTGACCTCGACCTCCACCGAGTCCCTGGGCGGCTCTGCCAGCACTTCGGCGCAGATCCCGGTCAAGGTCTACCCGGCGGTCTACAACTCGGTGGTCGCCACCTCCGGCGACGACACCGTTACCGGCACCGATGGCAACGACATCGTGGTTGCCGACATCGGCGGCCTGACCGTGGTCCCGGGCACCAACTACAACATCGCCTTCATGGTGGACAGCTCGGGCAGCATGAGCAGCGCCTCGATCACCGCGGCCAAGAACTCCCTGACCTCGGTGTTCAATACCCTGAAGAACAGCATCGGCGGCAGCAGCTCGGGGACGGTGAACATCTTCCTCGCCGACTTCGATACCCAGGTCAACAAGTCGGTGTCGGTTAACCTCAACGACCCGACCGCCCTGGCCCAGCTCAAGGCGGTGCTGGACTCGATGACGTCCGGCGGCGGTACCAACTACGAAGACGTGTTCAAGGCCACGGCCAACTTCTTCCAGAGCAGCCAGGCCACCGGCAACAGCAACGCCACCAACCTGACCTACTTCATCACCGACGGTAAGCCGACCTACTACCAGAGCGGCGAGCAGACCAACCCGACGCTGTACGGCAACGTGCGCCTCGACGATGTGGTGACCACCAGCAACTACAAGCTGGGGGATACCTTCGGCAAGTACCTCGACAACTCTCACTACCTGAGCGTCGCCAGCGACGGCACGACAATCCTGCAGACCAACAATGGCTGGGGCTGGAGCAGCAAGACCCTGGGCACCCTGCACGCCCAGGGCGACGGTACCTACGAGCTGTCGAACCTGGCCGGCTCCGGCAGCAGCACCGACTACTACACCACCACCAACTCCAACAGCGGCTTTGCCCTGCTCAGCGGCCTGTCGAACGTCGAAGCCATCGGCATCAACAGTGGTGTCAGCCTCAACGACCTCAAGCCTTACGACAGCGACGGCAAGCCGCAGACCAACATCGACCCGAACGACCTGGCCAACTCGATCATCGGCCACACCGAAGCGACCATGCCGGGGGCCGACAAGGTCAGCGGCGGCGACGGCAACGACATCCTGTTCGGCGACCTGGTGAGCTTCAACGGCGTCGCAGGCGAGGGCTACCAGGCCATGCAGGCCTATGTGGCCAAGCAGACCGGGGTCGACGTGAGCAAGGTCACCACCAGCAACGTGCACCAGTACATCACCGAGCACTACACCGAGTTCGATGTGTCTGGCAGCCACGACGGCAACGACACTCTGCTGGGCGGTGCCGGCAATGACATTCTCTTCGGCCAGGGCGGCAACGACCTGCTGGACGGCGGCAAGGGCAATGACATCCTGCTGGGGGGACCGGCAACGACACCCTGATCGGTGGCCAGGGCAACGATATCCTGATCGGCGGTTCGGGTGCCGACACCTTCGTCTGGAAGGCCGGCGACACCGGCAACGACGTGATCAAGGACTTCAAGGCCAGCGAAGGCGACCGCATCGACCTGCGTGACTTGCTGCAGGGCGAGAGCGCCAGCACCATCGACAACTTCCTCAAGATCACCACCGTGGACGGGGTCTCGACCCTGCAGGTCAGCTCCGAGGGCAAGCTCAACGCCGCCGGGGGCCTGGCCAACGCCGACGTGACGATCAAGCTGGAAGGCAACAACTGGTCCAACGCCAACATCAATTCGTTGATCGCCGGCAGCGACCCGACCATCAAGATCGATCACAACAACAGCTGACCGGTCCCTAGCGGCCACCCCCGGGGTGGTCGCCGGGCCCCGGCAGGCAGCCCGCGGCGTGACGAGCGCCGCGGCGCACCGCATACTCGCGCTCTGAATGCTGCGTTGGCCTATGCTGCTGCCTGCCTGACGCCGGAAACACATGCCTGAGGGATTCGCCATGTTCTACGTGCAACGCGATGCACAGGGCCAGCTGATTCGCGTGGAAGCCGCCGCTTACGCCGAGGCCACCGAGACGCTGCCCGCCGACCACCACGAGATCCAGACCTGGTACGCCAACGAGGCGGTGGAAGTCAGTCTCAAGCAACTCAAGCAAAGCGACCTGGAAATGATCCGGGTGCTGGACGACCTGATCCAGCTCCTGACCCTCAAGGGCGTGATCCGCATCACCGACCTGCCGGCCGCGGCCCAGGCCAAGCTGATGGATCGCACCCAGGCCCGCGAGGCGCTGGGCGGTTTGAGCCGGTTGATCAATGACGATGAAACCGGATTGATCTGAACCCTTTTCGCCAGCCGACTCCTACTGTAGGAGCCGGCTTGCCGGCGAAAGCGGTTTAAAGGCCTGTAAGCAGGACCGCCGGCGAAAGCGGTTTCAACCCCAGGGAGCCGGCTCGCCGAACAGCTGGCCCTGCACCCCGTACAAGCCCATCTCGCGAATCACCTGCAGCTCGCCCTCGGTCTCGACCCGTTCGGCAATCAGCGGCAGGTCGATGCTGTGGGCCGCGCGCTGGATGGCTTCGATAAACAGGCGCTTGTCGCTTTCCTGATCGATGTCGCGGATGTAGCTGCCATCGATCTTCAGGTACGCCAGCCCCAGGCGCGCCAGGTTGCCGATCATGCTGAAGCGCCCACCGAAGCGTTGCAGGCTGAGGGAGAAACCCAGCTCGCGCAGGCGCCGGGTCAGCTGTTCCAGCATGGCCTGCTCGGGTAATTGCTCTTCACCGATCTCCAGGGTCAGGCGCGGGCCCAGGTCGGAATGCTGGCGCAGGATCTCGAACACCCGATTCAGGGCGTGCGGGTCCGCCAGGGTCGCCGCCGACAGGTTCAGCGCCAGGCAGTCTTCGTGGCTCGCCATCTGTCTCAGCACCTGTTCGAGCATCAGCAGATCCAGGCGCGAGGTCCAGCCGAAACGCTCCAGCCACGGCAGGAAACGCCCGGCCGGAATGGTCTGGCCCTGTTCATCCAGCAGCCGCGACAGCACTTTGTAGTGCAGCACCAGGTGGGTGTCCCGAGCGGCCACCACCGGCTGGAAGTACAGCTGGAAGTGCTGCTCCGACAGCGCCCGGTCCAACAGCCGGTGCCAGGCATGGTGGTCATCCCCAACCTGGGCACTGGCGCCTTGATCGAGGCAGGCCCAGCTGGTGTCACCCTGGGCTTCGGCCTGGGCCAGAGCCTGGTCGCCGAGGCTCAGCACCGCTTGCGGCGAATCACCGTGAGCAAACGCCGCCAGGCCGATGGAGGCCACTGAGGCAACATCGGTGGCGCCGGTGGCGTGCAGGTTGCCCAGGGCACTGTCCAGGCTCTGGGCCAGCTGGATGGCTTCCTCACGCACCAGCCCCGGCGCCAGCACCGCGAACTCGCCACCACGGACCCGGGTGACCAGGTTGTGGGTTTCCGGGTACTTGTCGCACTCGCGCAGCAGTTGTTCACCCACCGCCTTGAGCAACTGGTCGGTACGCTGGCCGCCCAGGCGCTGGTTCAGCCCGGCCAGGTCCTTGACCCGCAACAGCAACAGGTAGCCGGAACTGGCCTGCTCGGGGTTGCTTACGCGGGCGTGCAGCTGCATTTCGAAATAACGCCGGTTGGCCAGCCCGGTCAGGCTGTCCTGATAGGACTCGGTGCGCAGTTTCTCGCTGCGCTCGGCCTGCTCCTGGAACAGCGCCTTGAGCTTCTCGACCATCTGGTTCATGGCCTGCACCACCCGCCGCAGCTCCGGAGTCCGGGGCAATTGCGGCAGGCTGAGGAATTCACGACGGGCAATGGCGTGGGACTGCTGGACCATGTAGTCCAACGGCTTGAGCTGGCGCCGCAGCAGCAGGGCGCCGAGCACCGCGCTCACCGCACCGCAGATCAACAGCCAGCCCAGGCTGCCCAGGGCACTTTGCCAGAGCTTGGCCACGGCGAACATCGGGTGGCTGAGCACCTCGACCCGAGCCGCCTGTTCCCAGCCGCGGCTGACGATGGCATCGCCACCCGCCGGTTCCAGGCCGATCAGGCTGACAAACCACTGGGGCACGTTGCCGACTTCCGGGATGCCGCTGCGCTCGACAAGGGTCTTGTCGGTGGCCAGGTCCACCACCCGGATACTGGCGTAGTAGCCACTGTCGAAGATCGAGCTGACCATCAGCTCGACCATCGCCGGGTCGTCGATGTTCGGCGTCAGCGACAGCGCCAGGGCAGTGGCGGCATCCTGGGCATGGGAGCGCAGCTGATTGACATACTGGGTGCGCGAGCTTTCCAGGCTGACCATGAAGCTGCCGCTGAAGGCGACCACCAGGAACACACAGATTGCGATCAACAGTTGTTTGAACAAAGACATCTGAGCTCGTGCTCCTAGTTAGTCGTCTCGACCGGAAAACCTTCGGCCTGCATTTTTTTCAACACGTCCTGCCAACGGGACAGGCGCTTGGTGTCGCCCACCCGCTTGTTGCCTTTGGCCCCCGGTAGCCACAGACCCTCGGCATTGAAGGAGTACACCGGCAACAGGTCGGTACGCTCGCTGGCCGGGCGGATCGAGTCTTCCAGGCTGTCGAGCACCAGAGGCATGGCCTCCGGGCTGGAATAGTAGGTCAAGACCATGTGCGCACGGTTCTGGCGCAGGGCCTTGACGTAGGTGATGCGCAGTTTGTCACTGGAAACCCCGAGGTGGCGCAGGCTGAAATACTTGGCGATCGCGTAGTCCTCGCAATCGCCGGCGCCCTTCCACAATGCCTCGATCGGCGTTTCCCAATAATCCACCTGGTGCCACAGGTCGATGTCTTCCACGTAGCGCATGTTCTTGTTGAAGAACAGGTTGACCACCTTCAACTGTTCGCGCTCGGGCACCTGCTTTTGCGTGGCCAGCAGGTGCTGCCAGGCATCGATGCGCGGCTGCCCTTCGCCCAGCGGACCGTAGAGCGCCGTGGCACGGCGGCTGATCAGGGAGAAATCCCAGTCGGCGTGCAGGCTGCCCAGCAGTGCGCCGGCCAGCAGCAATGCCGCGCAGAACCAGCGCAGGGTCCGAGAAAGAGCTAAACGTGCCGCCAATGCAATGCGTCCATGGGAGCTGTCGTAAATCGGCTGATGGTGAAGGCTGGCCCGGCAAAAAACAATGGCACCTTACAATCACCAGCCGCCGGAAAAGAGCCGGCGCGAAACATTCAGAGCATAGCCGCAAGCCGCGTTCCGGCGACCGACAGCAACCGCCCGCCCGGCCCGGCACACACGTGCCTTCACGGACGACAGGCACTATGTTAGAAACCATCCGCAGACTGCGACGCCCTCTTCAGGCTGCCTCTGGCCGGCGCAGTGCCGGCCCACTTGCTTAAGGAAAAGCTGTGTACACCGACACCCGACAATGGACGCTGGTGATCAAACCCGGGCAAGCCACCCGGATCCGCCTGATCTGCTTTCCCCAGGCCGGGGCGGCAGCCGAGCAAATGCGGGTCTGGTCCAGTGGCCTGGCCGATCATATCGAGCTGGTGGTGCTCAACCTGCCGGGGCACGGTCCGCGCCGTGACGAAGCGCCCTGCGACAACTGGCCCAGCCTGCTGGAAAACACCTTCACCGCCCTCGACCCCTGGCTCGGCGAGCCCCATGCGCTGTTCGGCCACGGCCTGGGCGCGCTGCTGGCCTACGAGACCAGCAAGCATGCCCAGGAACGCTTTCCCCAGCAGACCCGCCACCTGTTCGTCTCCGGCTGTCGCAGCCCGGATAGCCTGCCGCGCCGGCCCTTGCTCCACTCCCTGCCCATCGCCGCGTTTCGCGAGGCGATCCTGACCCTCGGCGCCAGCCCCCTGGAGATGCCCCGCGGGCAGAACGACCTGCAATCCTACGAACGCCTGCTGCGCAACGGCCTGAAGCTTTTCGAAACCTGGTACGACACCTCCAGCGGTTGCCTGGATGTGCCGTTGACGGCCTTCTACGGCAGCGAGGACCCGCTGGCCACGGCCAACCTCATGCTCAACTGGCGCGAGTTCACCGGCCGCGAGTTCGAGCTGATCGAAGTGGCCGGCAATCACTTCTTCATCAAGTCCCAGCGCCAGCGCCTGTTGCAGGTGATCAATACTCACCTGGGGCTGCTGGGCGACCACCCGGCCTGATCGGTACCCATGAAAAAGCCCGCCCTGCCGTGAGGCGGGAGCGGGCTTGAAAGTGACGCGAAACCTCAGATCTTGAAGCTGTCCACCAGCTGCTTCAGGCGGCTGGCCTGCTGCGACAGGGCATCGCAATCCTTCAGGGTTTCGTTGAGGTTGGCCACGCCCTGCTGGTTCAGCAGGTTGATCTGGTTGATGTCGACATTGAGGGTCTCCACCACGGCCGTCTGCTCTTCGGTCGCCGCCGCCACCGACTGGTTCATGCCATCGATCTCGCCGATCCGCTGAGTCACGCTGACCAGCCGCGCACCGGCCTGGTTGGCCACTTCGACGCTCTCTTCGCTGGACGCCTGGCTGGCGTTCATGGTCGACACCGCTTCACGGGAGCCGACCTGCAAGGAGGTGATCATCTTGTGGATCTCTTCCGCCGACTCCTGGGTACGATGAGCCAGGTTGCGCACCTCGTCGGCCACCACGGCGAAGCCACGACCGGCTTCGCCGGCACGGGCCGCTTCGATGGCCGCGTTGAGGGCCAGCAAGTTGGTCTGCTGGGAGATGCCCTTGATCACGTCGAGAATGTGCCCGATGTTGTCGGTGCTGGCGTTCAGGGTCTCGATCTGGGTGCAGGACAGGCTGATCTTCTGCGACAGCTCGGTCATGGCCTGGATGGTCTGTTCCACCACTTGGCGACCGTCGTCGGCCTGTTCGCTGGCGCCACTGGCGTGCTGCGAGGCATCGGCGGCGTTACGGGCGATTTCCTGGGTTGCGGCCCCCAGTTCGTTGATCGCGGCGGCCACGCTGTTGGTGCGGGCGCTCTGCTCGTCGGAACCGATGATCGAAGCGTTGGACGAAGCCATCACGCGCTGGGACAGGTCGTGTACCTGGCGCGTGGCCGAGGACACTTCGGAAATCGAGGCATGGATCCGCTCGACGAACTGGTTGAACGAGCTGCCCAGTTCGCCGAATTCGTCCTTGCTCTCCACCACCAGGCGCCGGGTCAGGTCGCCCTCGCCCTGGGCGATGTCCTGCATCGCACGGCCCATGGTGATCAGTGGGCGCATCAACACCTGGATCAGCAGGGTCAGCAGTACGGCGATCACCGCCACGGCGATAAACATCGCGATCAAGGCAGAAGTACGGAATTGGCTCAGCGGTGCGTAGGCCTTGTCCTTGTCGATGGACAGACCGATGTACCACTCGGCATTCGGCAAGCCGGTCACCGGGGTGAAGGAGAGGATGCGCTCCTGTTTGTTCAGGACCACTTCCTGGTTGCCGTTTTCGATCCGTACGTTGGCGCCGGGGTAGATGTCCTTGAGGTTCTTCATCACCTGGTCCTTGTCCGGGCTGACGATCACCTGACCGTCGGCACTGACCAGGAAGGCGTGGCCCAGGCCACCGAAATCCACCGAGTTGATGATCTTCACCAGGGTTTCCAGGCTCAGGTCGCCACCAACCACGCCCAGCAGTTCACCCTGCTTTTTCACCGGCATGGCGATGGTCACCACCAGGCCACCGACAGCCGCCATGTAGGGCGGGGTCAGCATGGTCTTGTCGGCGGCGACGGCCTGCTTGTACCAGGGGCGCTGACGCGGGTCGTAGCCGTCGGGCATCTTCGCGTCAGGGCGCTGGGTGAAGGTGCCGTTGGCCTGGCCGACGTAGGTGAACTGGAAGTTCGAGGTAAAGGCCGGTTGGTCCACCAGCCCTGGGAAATCTGCGTTCTGACCTTGGTGAGCAACGTTCTGCGCGAGGTTCTCGAGCACCAGGATCCGCCCGCTCATCCAGTTCTGCACACTGCTGGAGGTGAGCTCACCGGCCTGCTGGATAGAGGATTCGAGGTTCTGTCGGATGGTGTTTCGCTGCAGGTAGTCGTTGTACAAGGTGAACAACGCAAAAGCCAGAACCACTACGCCGGAGGCGGCCAAAAGGATTTTATGGCTGAACTTGAGATTCATTTCATGGGACTTCTTATGCCGAAAGTGGGGATGCGTCCGTAATGCAACATTCCATGTAACAGCGCAGGCGATGTTCTCTGACCGCTCTACTTTGGTGCACGCATGTCTTATCAGTCTTTCGGCAAGAATCTGCGAACCCTTAGAGATTTTTCTGAATTACTCGCCTGAATTTGCCTAATCCCGCCGAACGGTGTTCCAGAGCATCCGTGGCACATTTTCAGATGACCGACAGTGCGCTGCTTATTGCCAAATCGATAAAGCCTCAATGACAATGCGACTAATTATCATTAGTGACACTCAGGCAGTCCGCGTCCATGTCATCACCCGAGTTCGCCGTACAGACGCTCTACAGCCATCACCATGGCTGGCTCAACAGCTGGCTGCGCCAGCGCCTGGGCAATGCCGCGGATGCTGCCGACCTGGCTCAGGACACCTTCGTACGCCTGCTGCAGAAAACTGAACGTCTGGAACTCAAGGCCCCCCGGGCTTTTTTACGCACCATCGCCCGGGGGCTGGTAATCGATCACTGGCGCCGCGAGGAAATCGAACGTGCCTATCTGGAAACCATCGCCCACTTGCCCGAAGCCCAAACACCCGGCGCTGAAGCTCGGGCGTTGATTCTGGAGCTGCTGGAAAGCATTGCGCGGATGCTTGAAGGGCTGAAGCCGAAAGTACGTCAGGCTTTTCTCCTGGCTCAGTGCGAGGAACTTACCCACAAGCAGATTGCTCAGCAGATGGGCCTATCCCTGCGTACCGTCGAGCGTTATGTCGCCCAGGCGCTCTACCATTGCTACCTGCTGCGCTACGAGAGCTGAAGCCTGTGGATAACTTCCCCGTCAGCCTGCCGCTCAAGCCCAATCCCGATCACCTGGTGGTCAAGCAAGCAATCAACTGGTTGCTGCGCCTGCGCAACAACGGTGCCAACCCCAAGCTGCAGCAACAGTGCGATCTGTGGCGGGCGGCGCACCAGGAGCACGAACTGGCCTGGCAGCGGGTGCAATCGTTGCAGCAGGAACTCACGGCCAACCTGCGTTCGGTGCCGGGGGCTCAGGTGGCCTTGCATACCCTGGAACACAGCAGTCAGCGCCTGGGCCGGCGCCAGGCCCTGAAACTGCTCAGTGGCGCCCTGCTCCTGGGCTCCAGTGCCTGGGTCGGCAAGGATCTGCTGGGCTGGCAACAATGGAACGCAGACTTTGCCACCGCCGTCGGCGAGCAGCGAGGCTTCCAGTTGCCCGATGGCACCCGCCTGGAACTCAATACCGACAGCGCGGCGGACCTCAACTTCAATGCCGAGCAGCGCCTGATCAAACTGCGCCGGGGCGAGATCATGGTGTCCTGTGGAGCCGATCACGGCCCTGCCCGCCCGCTGCTGGTGGAGAGCCGCCACGCCCTGCTGGAAGGCTTCGACGCCCGCTTCGTGGTGCGCGTGGAGGAACGCTGCACGCGCCTGAGCGTGACCCACGGCAGCGTGGCCATTCATGCGCCGCACACCGCCGACGGCCGTAGCGCCCGGGTGGAAGCAGGTCAGAGCTATCAGATCAGCCATGGCCTGGCCGAACCTGCGGCCCCCCTGGCGATGGACGTCGGCGCCTGGGCCGATGGCCTGATCGTTACGCGCAACATGCGCCTGGACGACTTCCTCCAGGAGGTCGGCCGCTATCGCCATGGCTATCTGGGCTGCTCGGCAGCGGTTGGCAATCTGCGCCTTTCAGGTGTGTTCCGCCTGGAAGACACCGACAAGTTGCTGGCCATCCTGCCCCAGACCCTGCCAGTGCAGTTGCGCTACCGCACCCGTTGGTGGGTGACCTTGGGGCCAGTGGCTTGAAATTCACTGGGGTGATTTTTTTTGGCGGGTTTTGCCAGGACGTCCGGCTTAGTCAGTAAGCACTTCAATCTGCTTCCTGCGACTTCAACGGAACCTACCATGACTCTGCGCGACACCCGCCCAAGCTCACCCTGCGCCCGCCCCTTGCGCCAAGCCATCCGCGCCGCCCTGCTGTGCTCCAGCATCGGCCTCGGCACAGTGGCGCCCCAGGTGCTGGCCGCCGCTAGCGCTGTTGATGCCCCGCGTCACAGCTACAGCGTGGCCCCGGGCAACCTCGGCGATGCCCTCAACCAGTTCGCCCGGCAGGCCGGGATCACCCTGTCCACCACCCCGGCCCTGACCCAGGGCAGGCAGTCCCCCGGGCTCCAGGGCGACTACTCCATTCCCCAAGGCCTGAACCAGCTGCTGCGGGGTTCGGGACTGGAGGCGGTCAGCCAGGACGGCGGCAACTACGTACTGCGGCCCCTGCCCCAGGGCAGCGCCCTGACCCTGCCCGCCACTGAGGTCAAGGGCTTCGCCCTGGGCAACGCATTGGGCAGCATGGAGGGCTACAACGCGACGCACAGTCAGATCGCCACCAAGACCAGTACCGCGTTGCTGGAGACCTCGCAAAGCGTCTCGGTGGTCACCCGTGAACAGATCGACGACCAGGGCGCGCAAACCGTCGCCCAGACCATGCGCTACACCCCCGGCGTGCTGACCAATCCCTATGGCGCCACCCATCGCTACGACTATGTAGCGATGCGCGGCTTCAACGATGGTTCGGTGGACAACATCTACCTCGATGGCCTCAAGTCCATGGGTGACAGCGGCACCTACAGCAGCATGCAGGTCGACCCCTACTTCCTCGAACGGGTGGATATTCTCAAGGGCCCCTCATCGGTGCTTTATGGCCGCAGTTCCCCTGGCGGCCTGGTGGCCCTGACCAGCAAAAAGCCTCTCTACGAGCCCTATCACCAGATTCAGGCAACCGTGGGCACCCAGGGCAAACAGGGCCTGGGGTTCGACTTCAGCGGCCCGCTCGATGACGACAAGCGCGTTGCCTATCGGTTGATCGGCCTGACGGACAAGTCCGACACTCAGTTCGACCACGCGAAGGAAAAACGCTTCGCCCTGTCGCCGACCCTGAGTATCGACTTCAGTGAAGACACCTCCCTGACGCTCCAGGCCTATTTGCAGAATGACCCCGATGGCGGCTACCACGGCGGCATGCCGGCCAACGGCACCCTGAACCAGCGCAATGGCCAGCGCATTTCCGAGCATTTCTTCGAGGGCGAGCCGGGCGTGGATGGCTACAAGCGCGATCAACAGTCCTTCGGCTATCAGTTCGAGCATCGTTTCAACGACACCTTCACCGCCCGCCAGAACTTCCGCTACCTGGACTCCAAGGTGAAGCTCGACCAGGTCTATGCCTATGGCTGGACCAATGCCGCCAGCAATGACCTGAACCGCTATTACTCGGGTGGAGATGAGAAGCTCCACTCCTTCATCGTCGATAACATGCTGCAGGCCGAATTCCTCACTGGCGAGGTCAAGCACACCTTACTGCTGGGAGCCGACTATCAACGGCGCAAGACCGTGGTCGACTGGGACCAGGGAACGCTGCAACCGATCAATGCGTTCAACCCGGTCTATGGCAACTCGACGATCAACTACTACAGCCACACCAGCTATTTGCGGCGCCTGGAACAGACCGGCGTGTACTTGCAGGACCTGATCGAGCTGGACAAATGGCGCTTCTCTCTCGGGCTGCGCCAGGACTGGGTGGAAACCTCGGATGAAAACCGCCTGGCTGAAGCCCAGCGCCCACTGGGCACCGAAATCAGCGACAAACGCACCAAGCTCACTGGGCGTGCGGGCGCGCTCTATCTGTTCGATAACGGTCTGGCGCCTTACGTCAGCTATTCCGAGTCATTCAACCCCAACTCCTACGCAGACAGCGCAGGCAATCCGCTGCCACCTACCGACGGCACTCAATGGGAAGTCGGGCTGAAATATCAGCCACCAGGTACGGACAACTTGTTCACTGCCTCGTTGTTCCGCATCGACCAGGAGAACCTGGCGTCGAAGCTGCCCCAGGAAAACTTCTATCGTGCGGTGGGTGCTGTTCGCTCCCAGGGGCTGGAGCTGGAAGCCCACATGCAGCTGACCGACAACCTGAAACTGCTGGGCAGCTATACCTTCACCGACATCCAGTATTCGAAGTCGATGACCAGCACCCTGAGCAGCGCCACCAACCTCATCGAGAACAAGGGCAACTCGCCTACTCAGGCACCGCGGCAGATGGCGTCGCTGTGGGCCGACTACAAGTTCGACAGCGCGGCGCTGGATGGCCTGCGCCTGGGCGGCGGTGTGCGCTATGTGGGCTACAGCTGGGCCGATGCCGAGAACACCATGAAGGTACCGGCCTACACGCTCTTCGATGCCTCCATCGGCTATGACCTGGGCAAGCTGGGCCTCAAGGGAGTGGATGTACGGCTCAATGCCAACAACCTGACCAATGAGTCCTACGTCGCCTCCTGTGCAAGCTTGAGCTACTGCTACCTGGGCGAAGAGCGCAATGTCGCCGCCACGGTGAGCTACCAGTTCTGATCTAGGTTGACGCCAACAAAGCCAGCGCCTGTCAGAAGCCGCTGGCTTTGTCGTCTCTACGGGAAAATGTCATGCGCGCCATTCTGGTTCTATTGCACCGCTACATGGGCCTGGCCACCGCAGTGTTCCTGCTGCTGGCCGGGCTGACCGGGAGTGTCCTGGCCTTTCATCACGAGCTGGATGAGTGGCTCAACCCCGAGTTCTATCACACGCCTGGCAAGGGGCCGGTGCTGGCCCCCGGCGCACTGGTGGATAGCGTTCAGGCCGAGCACCCGAGGCTGCAGGTCTGGTACATGGAATATCCACAAGAAGCCGGGCATGCCGCGCTGCTGGCAGCGGTGCCACGCACCGACCCGGCCACCGGCCAACCGTATACCGAGCGCAATCAAGTATTTTACTTGGACCCGGTTACGGCCCATCAGCAGGGGCAGCGCTTTTGGGGCGCCTGCTGCTTCCAGCGGCAGAACCTGGTGCCTTTTCTGCTGGAGTTCCACTACAACCTGAGCCTGCCCGGCAATTGGGGGTTGTGGTTGATGGGGCTGGTGGCCATTGCCTGGGTCATCGACTGTTTTGTTGCCTTGCTGCTGACCCTGCCTCGTGGACGGCCGTTCTGGCACAAGTGGGCCACGGCCTGGAAGATCAAGGGCGGCCATGCCTATCGGCTCAACTTCGACCTGCATCGCGCCGCAGGCTTGTGGTTATGGCTGCTCCTGCTGCCGATCGCCATCAGTAGCGTGGCCATGAACCTGCCGAGCCAGGTGTTCAAACCCGTGGTGTCATTGCTCTCGTCCATCGAACCCAGCGTCTATGAAGCTCGGGGACGAGTACCGGCGGCAGAGCTGGGGATAACCCGGCTGACTTATCAACAGGCCTATGAACGGGCTCTGGAAGAGGGGCAGCGGCTGGGCTTGAAGGAGACGATTGGTGAGTTGTATTACAGCTTTGAATACAACTTCTATGGAGCAGGTTTTGGTCGGCATGACAGCCAGGCCCATGGTAAGTCCTGGCTGTTCTTCCACGGTACGGATGGGCGCTTGCTGGGGCAGGAGATAGCGGGGCAAGGCACCCTCGGAGAGCGCTTCTACCGACTGCAACTCCCCATACATGGAGGCAGGATCATCGGTACCACGGGGCAGGTGATCATTGCTCTATTGGGCGTTCTGATTGCCGTGCTGGCACTGACCGGCATCTATATCTGGTGGCGTAAGTTAATCGCCCGTAGAAGCAGCAAGATGCGTAAGAACAGGGCGTAAGAGGCAAGCAAGTGTGATCTTGATGGCTGCTTACTCGATGCTGATAAAGCCCTGAATCCACCCTGTAATCTGCTTCTGCTACACAGCCCAGGCTTTATAGCGCATAAAAACAAAACCCCTGTCTGCGTGAACAGACAGGGGTTTTGGAATTTGATCTTGACGATGACCTACTCTCACATGGGGAAACCCCACACTACCATCGGCGATGCATCGTTTCACTTCTGAGTTCGGGATGGGATCAGGTGGTTCCAACGCTCTATGGTCGTCAAGAAATTCTGTGGCCGATCCGTTCAACTTGAAAGTAGAACGTGCCAGCAAAATCAGTAACTTCTATATAAAGACAAAACCCCAACTGCATGTGCAGTTGGGGTTTCGGAATTTAATCTTGACGATGACCTACTCTCACATGGGGAAACCCCACACTACCATCGGCGATGCATCGTTTCACTTCTGAGTTCGGGATGGGATCAGGTGGTTCCAACGCTCTATGGTCGTCAAGAAATTCGGTAGCCAGTCCGTTGCTTGTGCAACGTCCCAGCGAATGGGTATGTAATAGATTTGTGTGTTCGCAAACTTTCGGTTTGTATCGTCTTCACACACCGCAACTCGCTTCTTAAGCAAATTGCTTGGGTGTTATATGGTCAAGCCTCACGGGCAATTAGTATTGGTTAGCTCAACGCCTCACAGCGCTTACACACCCAACCTATCAACGTCGTAGTCTTCGACGGCCCTTTAGGGAACTCAAGGTTCCAGTGAGATCTCATCTTGAGGCAAGTTTCCCGCTTAGATGCTTTCAGCGGTTATCTTTTCCGAACATAGCTACCCGGCAATGCCACTGGCGTGACAACCGGAACACCAGAGGTTCGTCCACTCCGGTCCTCTCGTACTAGGAGCAGCCCCTCTCAAATCTCAAACGTCCACGGCAGATAGGGACCGAACTGTCTCACGACGTTCTAAACCCAGCTCGCGTACCACTTTAAATGGCGAACAGCCATACCCTTGGGACCGGCTTCAGCCCCAGGATGTGATGAGCCGACATCGAGGTGCCAAACACCGCCGTCGATATGAACTCTTGGGCGGTATCAGCCTGTTATCCCCGGAGTACCTTTTATCCGTTGAGCGATGGCCCTTCCATACAGAACCACCGGATCACTAAGACCTACTTTCGTACCTGCTCGACGTGTCTGTCTCGCAGTCAAGCGCGCTTTTGCCTTTATACTCTACGACCGATTTCCGACCGGTCTGAGCGCACCTTCGTACTCCTCCGTTACTCTTTAGGAGGAGACCGCCCCAGTCAAACTACCCACCATACACTGTCCTCGATCCGGATAACGGACCTGAGTTAGAACCTCAAAGTTGCCAGGGTGGTATTTCAAGGATGGCTCCACGCAAACTGGCGTTCACGCTTCAAAGCCTCCCACCTATCCTACACAAGCAAATTCAAAGTCCAGTGCAAAGCTATAGTAAAGGTTCACGGGGTCTTTCCGTCTAGCCGCGGATACACTGCATCTTCACAGCGATTTCAATTTCACTGAGTCTCGGGTGGAGACAGCGCCGCCATCGTTACGCCATTCGTGCAGGTCGGAACTTACCCGACAAGGAATTTCGCTACCTTAGGACCGTTATAGTTACGGCCGCCGTTTACCGGGGCTTCGATCAAGAGCTTCGCGTTAGCTAACCCCATCAATTAACCTTCCGGCACCGGGCAGGCGTCACACCCTATACGTCCACTTTCGTGTTTGCAGAGTGCTGTGTTTTTAATAAACAGTCGCAGCGGCCTGGTATCTTCGACCGGCATGAGCTTACGGAGCAAGTCCTTCACCCTCACCGGCGCACCTTCTCCCGAAGTTACGGTGCCATTTTGCCTAGTTCCTTCACCCGAGTTCTCTCAAGCGCCTTGGTATTCTCTACCCAACCACCTGTGTCGGTTTGGGGTACGGTTCCTAGTTATCTGAAGCTTAGAAGCTTTTCTTGGAAGCATGGCATCAACCACTTCGTCACCTAAAAGGTAACTCGTCATCAGCTCTCGGCCTTAGAACCCCGGATTTACCTAAGATTCCAGCCTACCACCTTAAACTTGGACAACCAACGCCAAGCTGGCCTAGCCTTCTCCGTCCCTCCATCGCAATAACTAGAAGTACAGGAATATTAACCTGTTTTCCATCGACTACGCTTTTCAGCCTCGCCTTAGGGACCGACTAACCCTGCGTCGATTAACGTTGCGCAGGAAACCTTGGTCTTTCGGCGTGGGTGTTTTTCACACCCATTGTCGTTACTCATGTCAGCATTCGCACTTCTGATACCTCCAGCAAGCTTCTCAACTCACCTTCACAGGCTTACAGAACGCTCCTCTACCGCATCACTTACGTGATACCCGTAGCTTCGGTGTATGGTTTGAGCCCCGTTACATCTTCCGCGCAGGCCGACTCGACTAGTGAGCTATTACGCTTTCTTTAAAGGGTGGCTGCTTCTAAGCCAACCTCCTAGCTGTCTAAGCCTTCCCACATCGTTTCCCACTTAACCATAACTTTGGGACCTTAGCTGACGGTCTGGGTTGTTTCCCTTTTCACGACGGACGTTAGCACCCGCCGTGTGTCTCCCATGCTCGGCACTTGTAGGTATTCGGAGTTTGCATCGGTTTGGTAAGTCGGGATGACCCCCTAGCCGAAACAGTGCTCTACCCCCTACAGTGATACATGAGGCGCTACCTAAATAGCTTTCGAGGAGAACCAGCTATCTCCGAGCTTGATTAGCCTTTCACTCCGATCCACAGGTCATCCGCTAACTTTTCAACGGTAGTCGGTTCGGTCCTCCAGTCAGTGTTACCTAACCTTCAACCTGCCCATGGATAGATCGCCCGGTTTCGGGTCTATTCCCAGCGACTAGACGCCCTATTAAGACTCGCTTTCGCTACGCCTCCCCTATTCGGTTAAGCTTGCCACTGAAAATAAGTCGCTGACCCATTATACAAAAGGTACGCAGTCACAGAACAAAGTCTGCTCCCACTGCTTGTACGCATACGGTTTCAGGATCTATTTCACTCCCCTCTCCGGGGTTCTTTTCGCCTTTCCCTCACGGTACTAGTTCACTATCGGTCAGTCAGTAGTATTTAGCCTTGGAGGATGGTCCCCCCATATTCAGACAAGGTTTCTCGTGCCCCGTCCTACTCGATTTCATGACTAAGAGATTTTCGCGTACAGGGCTATCACCCACTATGGCCGCACTTTCCAGAGCGTTCCGCTAATCTCAAAGCCACTTAAGGGCTAGTCCCCGTTCGCTCGCCACTACTAAGGGAATCTCGGTTGATTTCTTTTCCTCAGGGTACTTAGATGTTTCAGTTCCCCTGGTTCGCCTCTTGCACCTATGTATTCAGTACAAGATAACCATCTTATGATGGCTGGGTTCCCCCATTCAGAGATCTCCGGATCAAAGTCTGTTTGCCGACTCCCCGAAGCTTATCGCAGGCTACCACGTCTTTCATCGCCTCTGACTGCCAAGGCATCCACCGTATGCGCTTCTTCACTTGACCATATAACCCCAAGCAATCTGGTTATACTATGAAGACGACATTCGCCGAAAATTTGCATTCTTAATTAAAAGAGAACTCACAAATTTTACCTTAGCCTGATCCGTTACCAGTGAAAGTAACGTTCAGTCTATCTTTCTATCACATACCCAAATTTTTAAAGAACGATCTAATCAAAAGACTAGAAATCAACATTCAAAGTGAATGCTCATTTCTAAGCTTTCAGAAGCAGTTTATGGTGGAGCCAAGCGGGATCGAACCGCTGACCTCCTGCGTGCAAGGCAGGCGCTCTCCCAGCTGAGCTATGGCCCCATAACA
>NZ_AP024342.1:0-122500 GCF_018326405.1 Pseudomonas sp. Eqa60 | reverse complement strand
AACGGGGGTTTGCGAAAGACGAATCGGGCTAGCCACCTGAGGCACCATCCCAGCCAAAGCGTGTGGTAGCTCCACAGCCAGGCCTCGAGCCACGACCTGTGGATCAGCAAACACCTGCGCCAGATCATTGATCGGCCCACAAGGCACCCCAGCCAGCTCCAGCTGACTCACCCACTCCGCCGTAGTCTTGAACACCGTGGCCTGGCGAATCAGCGGAATCAGCACCGCCCGATTGGCCACCCGCAGCTTGTTAGTGGCAAACCGAGGATCGTCCGCCCACTGCGGCTGACCCGCTACCTCGGCAAACTTGCGAAACTGCCCGTCATTACCCACGGTAAGGATGAAGTCGCCATCCGCCGTCGGAAAATCCTGATAGGGCACTATATTAGGGTGCGCATTACCCAAACGCTTGGGAGCGACCCCCGTGGTCAGATAGTTCATGGCCTGGTTGGCCAGGCAAGCGACCTGCACATCCAGCAATGCCATATCGATGTGCTGACCACCGCCCCCCTGATCTCGATGAGCCAGGGCCGCCAGAATCGCCACAGTGGAGTAGAGCCCGGTAAGGATGTCGGTCAAGGCCACCCCCACTTTTACCGGCCCAGCCCCCTCATCACCCTCAGGTCGCCCAGTCAGACTCATCAGACCACCCAAGCCCTGGATCATGAAGTCATAACCCGCGCGCTTGGCATAGGGCCCGGTCTGACCAAAACCGGTGATAGAGCAATAGATCAGCCGCGGATTGACGGCCTTGAGCGACTGATAGTCCAGACCGTAAGCCGCCAGCCCACCTACCTTGAAGTTCTCGATGACGATATCCGACTTGGCAGCCAACTCACGCACCAACTGCTGCCCCTCAGGGCGCGTGAAGTCGATGGTCACTGACTGCTTGTTACGGTTGGCCGACAGGTAATAGGCAGCCTCCGTGGTGTTCTCGCCATAGGCATCTTTAAGGAAGGGCGGCCCCCAGGCGCGTGTATCGTCACCATTACCCGGACGCTCGACCTTGATGACCTCGGCCCCCAGGTCCGCAAGGATCTGCCCGGACCAAGGCCCGGCCAGTACCCGCGATAAATCCAGTACCCGCAGATGCGATAACGCGCCCATGGTCGCTCTCCTATTAATAGAACGCCTGGATACCGGTTTGTGCACGCCCGAGAATCAGCGCATGCACGTCGTGAGTACCTTCGTAGGTGTTGACCACTTCCAGGTTCACCAGGTGACGAGCAATACCGAACTCATCGGAGATCCCGTTGCCGCCCAGCATGTCACGGGCCATGCGCGCGATATCCAGGGACTTGCCGCAGGAGTTGCGCTTCATGATCGAGGTGATTTCCACCGCCGCAGTCCCTTCATCCTTCATCCGCCCCAAGCGCAGGCAGCCCTGGAGGGCGAGGGTGATTTCGGTCTGCATGTCCGCCAGCTTCTTCTGGATCAGTTGGGTTGCCGCCAGAGGACGACCGAACTGCTGGCGATCAAGGGTGTATTGACGTGCGGTGTGCCAGCAGAACTCCGCAGCCCCCAAGGCGCCCCAGGAGATGCCGTAACGCGCCGAGTTCAAGCAGGTAAAAGGTCCTTTGAGCCCACGCACATCCGGGAAGATGTTCTCTTCCGGCACGAACACGTTGTCCATGACGATTTCGCCGGTGATCGAGGCCCGCAGGCCGACCTTGCCGTGAATCGCTGGTGCACTCAGGCCCTTCCAGCCTTTCTCCAGGACAAAACCACGAATGTCGCCGGCATCATCCTTGGCCCAAACCACGAATACATCAGCAATCGGGCTGTTGGTGATCCACATCTTGCTACCAGTCAGGCTGTAGCCACCGTCCACTTTGCGTGCACGAGTAATCATCGCACCCGGGTCAGATCCATGGTTCGGTTCGGTCAGACCAAAGCAGCCAATCCATTCGCCGGACGCCAGTTTCGGCAGGTACTTCTGCTTTTGCGCCTCGGTACCAAACTCGTTGATCGGCACCATCACCAAGGACGACTGCACACTCATCATCGAGCGGTAGCCGGAGTCCACTCGCTCCACCTCACGAGCGATCAGGCCATAGCACACATAGTTAAGGCCGCTGCCGCCGTACTGCTCAGGAATGGTAGCGCCCAACAGGCCGACTTCACCCATTTCCCGGAAGATGGCCGGGTCGGTCTTCTCATGGCGGAAAGCTTCCAGAACCCGTGGTGCCAGCTTGTCTTGAGCGAACTGCTCGGCACTGTCGCGGACCATGCGTTCTTCTTCGGTGAGTTGCTGGTCCAGCAGAAGGGGATCGATCCAGTTGAAGCTTGCTTTACCGCCCATGAGTGAATCCTCGTGAAGTAGGTCAACTATCGTGGAACAGATCCTAGGCCTACGGGGCGCCCCAGGCAAACGAGGATTTCGCATAGTGTTGTGCTAATTTCTCACTTCGTAATGGCCTAAACCGCCTTTTACAGCATCTATTAGTGAGATTGCCGTACATGCGCAGAAAGATCCCCAGTACCACCGCCTTAATCAGCTTCGAAGCCGCGGCACGTCATGAGAGCTTTACCAAGGCAGCCCAAGAGCTTTCCCTAACCCAGGGTGCGGTCTGCCGACAGATCGCCAGCCTTGAAGAGTTCCTCGGGGTGGAACTTTTCCGGCGTTCACGACGGGGCGTCAAGCTCACTGAGGCCGGGCTGTCCTACAGCCGCCGGGTCGCCACACAACTGGACGCAGTGGAGCGCGACACACTTTCAGTGATGGGTCAGCAGGGGGCCAACGTCATCGAACTGGCGGTGGTTCCGACCTTCGGGACGCAGTGGTTATTGCCACGCCTGAAGGACTTCCAGCAGCAGCACCCCGAAGTCACGGTCAACCTGACCAACCGCACGCGCCCCTTCCTCTTTGCCGACACCCCCTTCGACGCCGCCATCTACTTTGGCGACGCCGATTGGTCGGGTACCCAGTCTCACCGGCTGATGGGCGAAAACCCGATGCCGGTGTGCAGCCCGGCAATGCTCGGCAAGCAGCAAGAGTTGAGCGCCGAGGCCATAGCCGAACTGCCCCTGCTGCAGCAGACCACGCGGCCTTATGCCTGGCGGCAATGGTTCAACTCACAGCAGCTGAATATCCCCCGCGACATGACAGGCCCGCGCTACGAGCTATTCTCCATGCTCGCCCAGGCCGCCATGCACGACATGGGTATCGCCTTGATTCCGCCCTTCCTTATCCAGCGCGAGCTGGCCGAAAAACGCTTGGTCATTGCCAACCCCCAGGCACTCTCGAGCATCAAGGCGTATTACCTGATGATTCCCGAACGCAAAGTGGAATCGGCCTCTTTACGGGCTTTTCGCGACTGGCTGGTGAACCAGGCAAACAGCTACAACCTTGAAAAATAAAGGCTCACAACCAATAGCTGACCCCGTAGTCAAATAAATCAGAACCCTACAGATATAACTATTTGTCGCATTTTCACAGACTGTACCGACACCTTGAACAATCGTTCTACAAGCGCCTAACCACGCGGCTTGTAGGGTTTATTCAAGGGCAATGTAAGACTATTCATGTCACGGATGAGAAAAATCTTATTTTCCATAGCAAAGCCTTGAAAGGCACGGCTTACAAGGCTTTAACCTGGTACGTTGCGACATTCGGTCACGGGGTGACTTGTAGTTAATTTTCCGTCACTAGTCAGAATCCCTTGAAGGCCTCAAAGTTCGCCTGCAAAATGCCGCGCCCCGCTGTGATTTCAGCGGGATCGTGCTGATCGGCCGCCCCAGCCGCACCCTCCGAAGTGCGCTGGCCTTCTAAGAAAGATCGAAAGCAATAAGATCAAGCAGGAGATTTGACGTGCACATTGGTGTTCCTCTCGAAACCCAGACGGGTGAAACACGGGTTGCTGCAACCCCGGAAACCATCAAGAAGCTGATCGGCCAGGGTCATAAAGTCACTGTGCAAAGCGGCGCCGGCATTAACGCCAGCGTGGTCGACAGTGCCTATGAAGCGGCAGGGGCAACCATTGGCAACGCCAACGATGCCTTTGGCGCCGAGCTGATTCTCAAGGTCGTGGCGCCCAGCGACAGCGAACTGGCGCTGATCAAGAGCGGCACCGTACTGGTGGGCATGCTCAATCCGTTCAGCAATGAAACCATCGCCAAGCTGGCCGAGCGCGGGATCACCGCCTTCGCCCTGGAGGCCGCACCCCGCACCTCCCGGGCCCAGAGCCTGGACGTGCTGTCGTCCCAGGCCAACATCGCCGGCTACAAGGCCGTGCTGCTGGCTGCCCACTACTATCCGCGCTTCATGCCGATGCTGATGACCGCCGCCGGAACGGTGAAGGCTGCCCGGGTGCTGATTCTCGGCGCCGGTGTTGCCGGCCTGCAGGCCATCGCCACGGCCAAGCGCCTGGGTGCGGTGATCGAAGCTTCGGACGTGCGTCCGGCAGTGAAGGAGCAGATCGAATCCCTGGGCGCCAAATTCGTCGACGTGCCTTACGAGACTGACGAAGAGCGCGAGTGCGCCGTCGGTGTCGGCGGTTACGCGCGCCCCATGCCGGCCAGCTGGATGCAGCGCCAGGCTCAGGCCGTGCACGAACGCGCCAAACAGGCCGATATCGTCATCACCACCGCGCTGATTCCGGGCCGCAAGGCACCAACCCTGCTGAGCGCCGATACCGTGGCCCAGATGAAGCCCGGTTCGGTGGTCATCGACCTGGCAGCCGCTCAGGGCGGCAACTGCCCACTGACTGTGGCTGACCAGGTCGTAGTCGAGCACGGCGTGACCATCGTCGGCCCGACCAATCTGGCCGGGGCAGTGGCTGCCGACGCCTCGGCGCTGTACGCCCGCAACCTGCTGGACTTCCTGAAGCTTGTCTTCACCAAAGAAGGGCAGTTCGAAGTCAACCTCGAAGACGACATCGTCGCCGCGTGCCTGATGTGCCGCGACGGCCAAGTCATCCGCAAAAACGCCTAAGCAGGGATTCAGACGATGGAAGAGCTTATCTCCCCCGGTATCTACAACCTGATCATCTTCGTGCTGGCGATCTATGTCGGTTACCACGTGGTCTGGAACGTTACACCCGCACTGCACACCCCCCTGATGGCAGTGACCAACGCCATTTCCGCCATCGTCATCGTCGGCGCCATGCTGGCAGCCGCCCTGACCGTGACCCCGCTGGGCAAGACCATGGGCACCCTGGCCGTGGCCCTGGCTGCGGTCAATGTGTTCGGTGGCTTCCTGGTAACCCGCCGCATGCTGGAAATGTTTAAGAAGAAAGCGCCCAAAGCCGTGAAAGAAGAGGTGCAGAAGTAATGAGCATGAACCTGGTAACAACCCTCTACCTGATCGCCTCGGTGTGCTTTATCCAGGCGCTCAAGGGTCTTTCGCACCCGACCACGTCCCGACGCGGCAACCTGTTCGGCATGCTGGGCATGGCCCTGGCAGTACTGACCACCGTTGGCCTCATTTATAAGCTCGGCGCAGAACTGGCCACCGCTGGCATCGGCTACGTCATCGTTGGCCTGCTGATCGGCGGCACCGCCGGCTCGATCATGGCCAAGCGCGTCGAGATGACCAAGATGCCGGAGCTGGTGGCCTTCATGCACAGCATGATCGGCCTGGCCGCGGTGTTCATCGCCATTGCCGCCGTGGTTGAGCCGCAGTCCCTGGGCATCGTCAAGCACCTGGGCGACGCGATCCCCGCCGGTAACCGCCTTGAGCTGTTCCTTGGCGCAGCCATCGGTGCCATCACCTTCTCCGGTTCGGTGATCGCCTTCGGCAAGCTGTCGGGCAAGTACAAGTTCCGCCTGTTCCAAGGCGCACCAGTACAGTTCGCCGGGCAGCACAAGCTCAACCTGGTACTGGGCCTGGCCACCCTCGGCCTGGGCGTGACCTTCATGGTCACCGGCAACCTCGGTGCTTTTGCCCTGATGCTGGCCCTGGCCTTCGTCATGGGCGTGCTGATCATCATCCCGATCGGCGGCGCCGACATGCCGGTAGTGGTGTCGATGCTCAACAGCTACTCGGGCTGGGCGGCAGCGGGGATCGGTTTCTCCCTGAACAACTCGATGCTGATCATCGCCGGCTCCCTGGTGGGCTCCAGCGGCGCAATCCTCTCCTACATCATGTGCAAGGCGATGAACCGTTCGTTCTTCAACGTGCTGCTGGGCGGTTTCGGCAACACAGCCGATGCCGGCGGCCCGGCAGGTTCGAAGGAAGCACGCCCAGTGAAATCCGGTTCGGCCGACGATGCGACCTTCCTGCTGACCAACGCCGATACCGTGATCATCGTCCCCGGCTACGGCCTGGCGGTGGCACGCGCCCAGCACGCGCTGAAAGAGCTGACCGAGAAGCTGACCCACCGCGGCGTGACCGTGAAATACGCGATCCACCCTGTAGCGGGGCGTATGCCCGGCCACATGAACGTCTTGCTGGCCGAAGCCGAAGTGCCTTACGACCAGGTGTTCGAGATGGAAGACATCAACTCCGAGTTCGGCCAGGCCGACGTGGTGCTGGTGCTGGGCGCCAACGACGTGGTCAACCCGGCGGCGAAGAACGATCCAAAGTCGCCGATTGCCGGCATGCCGATTCTCGAAGCCTTCAAGGCCAAGACCATCATCGTCAACAAGCGCTCCATGGCCAGCGGTTATGCCGGCCTGGACAACGAACTGTTCTACCTGGACAAGACCATGATGGTCTTCGGCGACGCCAAGAAGGTCATCGAAGACATGGTCAAAGCCGTCGAATAAAGCTGCTGTAGCGCAATACCCAAAACCTCAGCCTTTAGTAGGCTGGGGTTTTTTATTTACTCCATAAAGCCGACAGAAGGCTCTAGATCAGGGCCTTTCATTCGACCTTTGTCGCGCGGTGTTTTTTTTTGAAATCACTAGACTGCGCTTCTTGCTTCCGTTGCCCGAGATAACAATCCATGTACCGTGATCGTATCCGCTTGCCTTCGTTGTTGGATAAGGTGATGAGCGCCGCTGACGCTGCCGCTCTGATTGAGGACGGCATGACCGTCGGCATGAGCGGCTTCACCCGCGCCGGTGAAGCCAAGGCCGTGCCCCATGCCCTGGCCGAACGGGCCAAGGTAACGCCACTGAAAATCAGCCTGATGACCGGCGCCAGCCTGGGCAACGACCTGGACAAGCAACTCACCGAAGCTGGCGTGCTGGCCCGGCGCATGCCGTTCCAGGTGGACAGCACCCTGCGCAAGGCGATCAACGCCGGCGAAGTGATGTTCATCGACCAGCACCTGTCGGAAACCGTCGAACAACTTCGTAACCAGCAGCTCAAGCTGCCGGACATTGCAGTGATCGAGGCTGTCGCCATCACTGAACAGGGCCATATCGTGCCGACCACCTCGGTGGGCAACTCCGCCAGCTTCGCGATCTTCGCCAAGCAGGTGATCGTCGAGATCAACCTGGCGCACAACCCGAACCTGGAAGGCCTGCACGACATCTATATCCCGACCTATCGACCGACCCGTACACCGATTCCCCTGGTGAAGGTCGACGATCGCATCGGCAGCACGGCGATTCCGATCCCTGCGGACAAGATCGTCGCCATCGTCATCACTAATCAGTCGGATTCGCCGTCCACGGTTTCCACCCCGGACAGCGAGACCCAGGGCATCGCCAACCACCTGATCGACTTTCTCAAGCAGGAAGTGGATGCCGGGCGCATGAGCAACAAGCTCGGCCCGCTGCAGGCCGGTATCGGCAACATCGCCAACGCGGTGATGTGCGGCCTGATCGAGTCGCCATTCGAGAACCTGACCATGTACTCCGAAGTACTGCAGGACTCGACCTTCGACCTGATCGACGCCGGTAAGCTCAGCTTCGCCTCGGGCAGCTCCATCACCCTGTCGAGCCGACGCAACGCCGACGTGTTCGGCAACCTGGAACGCTACAAGGACAAGCTGGTGCTGCGTCCGCAGGAGATCTCCAACCACCCGGAAGTGGTGCGCCGCCTGGGTATCATCGGCATCAACACCGCGCTGGAGTTCGATATCTACGGCAACGTCAACTCCACCCACGTCTGCGGCACGCGGATGATGAACGGCATCGGCGGCTCCGGCGACTTCGCCCGCAACGCACACCTGGCGATCTTCGTCACCAAGTCGATTGCCAAGGGCGGGGCGATTTCCAGCGTGGTGCCGATGGTCAGCCACGTGGACCACACCGAGCATGACGTCGACATCCTGGTGACCGAGATCGGCCTGGCGGACCTGCGCGGCCTGGCGCCGCGGGAGCGGGCCCGGGTGATCATCGACAACTGTGTGCATCCTTCCTACCGCGACGCACTGAATGACTACTTCACCAAGGCCTGCGCCCTGGGTGGTCACACGCCGCATATCCTGCGTGATGCCCTGAGCTGGCACATCAACCTGGAAGAAACCGGGAAAATGCTCGTCGAGTAATTGATACAGTTGGCAGCTGACGCAAACACAGTTTCGTCAGCTTGCCGGCCGCTCGCCAGAGACCGCCAAAAACTGTACTGCTGTACCGGTATTTTCCCCGCCTAAAACCACTCGCCTCCCATCAAAAAGCACCGAAATGCACCATAAAGGTGCTGACAGGTACAGTTGCGCCTTTTCCGAACAGTACAGCCCCTATAAACAGTTAACTGGTCCTTCACAATACAGGTGAACTGTATCTACAGAGTCTTGCGCGGGAAGAGGATCATGGGCACCAGTTAAACCACTACCTGATCCCGCCACAAGCGGAAGGATGTCAACCATGGAACGTACACTCAGTTCCGAACTGTTCTTCGAAGACAAAGCTGAAAAAACCCAGGCTTCCCTGCCTCTGCGCGTTATCGCCAACCTGATGCTGTGGCAGCGCCGCATCTCCAGCCGCCATCAACTGGCTCGCCTGGATTCGCGTCTGCTGGCCGATGCCGGGATCAGCGAAGCACAACGCTACGAAGAGCTGAGCAAGCCGTTCTGGCGCTAACTCAGCGTCGCTGGCCCTGACCCACCGGGTCCACCGCCAGCACCCCGAATTGCACACAACAAGACCCGTCGCGGGAAACCGCGACGGGTCTTGTCGTTCTGGCCGCGGAAAACGCGCGACACAGCTGAAATACAGCCCGCTTCATCGTGACAGGTACAGTTTTATAAAACATAACAATTAACCAGTACAATTTAGCTCGAGTGTATCTGTATCACCGCATCGAACCGCCGCACCATGAGGTTGCAGCCAGCTCATCGCTCGGCTGCTCACGGAGGCAAGCATCATGCACTCGTCCCCTGGCACCAACCTTCACTGCACGCTCTTCAAGCGCTGGCTCACGGCGCTCGCCAACACACGGGAGCGGGCCCGCACCCGTCACTTGCTGGCACAAATGGATGAACGACAACTCTCGGACAGCGGCATCAGCCACAGCGATCGGGCAGCGGAACTGCACAAACCCTTTTGGCGCTGAGGCCTGCCGCAACGCTGTGCGAATGGGGCCGCTGAGCCTAATATCTGAGGCGACGTGGCGATTTTCATTCGAACTGCGTCAGAGCAATCAGACACAGCACCTCGCAGTGGCTGCCCGGCGTCTCACTCAGCGCCCTTAAATTGTCTGTTCATTCACAGGAGTTACCCATGTCCCGTCTCCGCCTGCTCAGCGCCGCCGCCCTGCTGGCCCTGGCTGCCAATGCCCACGCCACCAGCCTGATCGTGACCACCGACGCCATTGTCGGCGCGCTCAAGGCCACCACCGACGCCACCTCCGATGCCACTTCTTCCCTGCGTGACAACAAGATTGTCCGTGCCGCCCGGGATGATGCCGCCAGTTTCGTCGCCACCGACGGCGCCATTCGCGGGGTGAAACTGGAAAGCGCATTTGCCCACATTCGCCAGCAAGCGCCTCAGTTGCAGGCCTCTGATGCACAGCTGGCCCAGGCCATCCTGGCAATCTGAAGCGTCTCGGTTTCAGGTGCCCCGGCGCACCTGAAACCCTCTGCGCTGGTCCTCCAAGGGGCATTGCGCTAGCCTTGGCGCTGGTTTTCAGCTGTCGAGACTCTTGGGTTTGTTCCGTATTTCGCTTTCCGCTCCCGTATTGATCGCCGCCTGTTGGGCCGGTTCGGTGCAGGCATTCGACCTCACCACCCAAAGCCTGGTTGTCACCGTCTATGCGACAGGCCAGGTGACCTCGGCGCCCTTCGACCATAAACTGCTGCTTGCTGCCCAGGATGACGCCGCTGCCTTCGTGGCAACCGACGGCCAACTGCGCGGCGCCCGCCTGGAGTCTGCGCTGGAATACCTGCGCCAGGACCCGGCAAAACTTCATGCCAGCGACCTTGAACTGGCGCAGGCAATTCTCGTCCAATAACCATCCCTGTTCTTCCGGAGTCGTTCCATGCGTAGCCCGCTGATTGCCGCCACCCTTGGCCTGCTGTTGTTGGCCGACGTGGCCCAGGCACACACCCTGGTGGCCACCAGTAACATCATCGTCCGCGCCTCCGGCCGCACGATCGATTTCACCTCGGACACCACCACTTCGATCCGTGACTCCAAAGTCGTGCGCGAAGCCCACGACGATGCCGCCAGCTTCGTCGCCAGCAACGGTGATATCCGCGGCGCGCAACTTGAAGCGGCGTTCAATGCCCTGCGCACGCAGTTGCCAGAAGCCCGCGACGCCAGCGACCAGGTGCTTGCCGAAGCCATCCTGGCCCTGTGAAACCACTCCTAGCCTGGCTGCTGGCCGGGACCCTGGGGCTGCTCTGCAGCACCGCCCAGGCCGACCTGCAACTGCGCCTCAAGGCCGATGGCTTGAGCCCGGCGCAGCAACACGCCAGCCAGGCACTGCTGGATGAAGCGATGCAGGCGTTGCCGCCGCGTTTCATCCAGCAATTGGATCGCACCATTGATGTCGGCTGGACCGACCGAATGCCCGACAACGCCTATGGCGAGGCATCCCTGGTGTCGGAACTGGACCTCAACCGAGCCTTGCTGCCCAGCCTGGCCGACGGCTCCGCCGCCACCCAGAAGACCAGCCGCCCCCATGGCACCGTGCGCCGGGAAATGCTCGCCACGGTACTCCATGAACTGACCCACATTTATGATCGCGCGCGTTTGTGGCCCGGTGCCGAGCGTAGCCTGATCCAGCGCTGCACCCGCAAGAACAGCACCTCCGGGCTGATCGGCCTGCCGGATGAGTGTCGCGGCCAGAATGACCGGCGCTTCACCCTCAGCGATGATCCACGGCTGCTGGATCTGGCCGGTTGGCCGCAATACGTCGGCCGCCGTGGCGAACGCGAGCAGCACAACCGTCAGGTCGCCCGCAGCCCGGACATCTACGAGATCACCAACCCGAAGGAATTCGTCGCGGTGAACATGGAGTACTTCCTTCTCGATCCGAGCTACGCCTGCCGCCGCCCGGCGCTGTACCGCTATTACCAGGAACATTTCGGCTGGGCGCCGGCCACCAAGGACAGCTGCGCCAAGTCCTTCGCCTTCCTCAACGCCGGCAACGACTTCGCCAAGACGCCCCTGGGGCAGGTGGACCCGGAGCGGGTCTACGCGGTGGATTACCTGCTGGCCGAAGCCAACCAGAACTGGGTCAGCCGCTGGGGCCACAGCATGCTGCGCCTGGTGATCTGCGCCCCGGGCCGCCCCCGCGGGCCGGATTGCCGGCTGGACCTGGACCAGCACCTGGTGCTGTCCTACCGCGCCTTCGTTGGTGACGTGCAGCTCTCCAGCTGGGACGGCCTGGTGGGCAAGTACCCTTCGCGGCTGTTTGTCCTGCCGCTGTCCCAGGTCATCGACGAGTACACCAAGACCGAGCTGCGCAGCCTGGCCTCGGTGCCGTTGAAGCTGTCACGCAGCGAGATCGAGGAAGTGGTGGAGCACGCCGCCGAGATGCATTGGAGCTACGACGGCAACTATTACTTCCTGTCCAACAACTGCGCAGTGGAAAGCCTCAAGCTGCTGCGCAGCGGCAGCAACAACAAGCAACTGATCGGCCTCGACAGCATCATGCCCAACGGCTTGCTGGAGGTGCTCAAGGGCAGGGGGCTGGCGGACACCAGCGTGCTCGACGACCCGCGCGAGGCGCTGCGCCTGGGGTATCGCTTCGACTCCTTCCGCGACCGCTACCAGGCGATGTTCGAGGTGATCAAGAAGCGCCTGCCGATCAAGCAGGCCAGCGTCGAAGACTGGCTGTCGCTGAGCGCCGAGGAACGCCGGCACTGGTTCGACCAGGCCGACCTGCGCACCAGCGCCGCCTTGCTGCTGCTGGAGCAGGCCAGTTATCGCCGGCAACTGCTGCTGGCTCAGGACGAGGTCAAGCAGCGCTACCTGGGGGCTCGCGAGCTGAAAAATGGTGGTATGGAGCAGGCCAACAAGACCCTGCAGCAGATCCTCGCCAACAGCGGCTTCCTCAGCCGCCCGGCAGAATTGCTGGGCAGCGGCGGCTACGGCCTGCCTCAGCCCGCTGAATGGCAACGCCTGGAGTCCGAGAGCAGCCAGCGGCAGAAGCAACTGCAATCCTTGACCGGTGACCTGGACAAGGAAGTGCGAGCCCTGCTGGAACCGGCCCGAGCGGCGGAAATCGCCGCCAACGAGGCCAACCTGAAGCTGGTGGGCGAGCATCTGCGGACGCTGCACAAGGCGGCAGGCGGCCTGGAACTGCCGTAGCGCTGCCGAGCCCGCGAGGCTGCAAAAAGGACCGAAGGGCCTTGCTGGGCGGCCTTGAGAGCCTCGCGACCGCTGCGCGCTCGTGCGCTGCCTGCGGCAGCGGCTACAGGGTTTCCTGCGGTTCTTGCGGCAGGTGCTCGTCCAGATGCAACCAGGGCAGGCGGCTGTCGGTCCAGATATGCCGGTCTGCAGGCGCCAGTTCCGGGTGATCCAGGGTGGCGATGGTGACATCGATGTTGTCTGGGCTCAGGTGGGTGATCAGCGCCAAATGAGCACCACAGTTGCCGCAGAAATAGCGCGCACAACTTCCAGATGAGTCGTACCGGGCGGGAACGCCTTCCAGCCATTCGAAAGCCGAGGCGGGCAGGGTGATCCAGGTGCTCACCAGACCGCCACTGACCCGGCGGCAGATCGAGCAATGGCAGTGGGCGATGTCCCGCAACGGGCCGCTGAACTGGTAACGCAGCCGCCCGCAGTGGCAGCCTCCGGTGTGCAACTCTCTCATGTGCATGTCTCCCTGGCGCCGATAGCCATCACTTTATGCCGCCGGTCGCCTGCTGCAACATCCGTTCGTTCCTTTCAGCGACGAAAGCTGGCTGAAAGCTTCCCCCATTAGGATCGCCTCCACTACCGGCAACAGACCGGTTGGCCACAGCGGGCGTTTCTCGCGCTCCCGGCCCTATTAACAACAACAATGGTGATTCTGATGTCCGCTCCTACCCGCCTGTTCGCTGCAACTCCTCCCGTACGCCTCGTGCTTGCCGTTCTGCGCTGATCCCACCCGGTTCGCCATTCCCTAGCCGCGCTACGCCTGGAGTAATCCCATGCTGACTTTCCTTGGCTTTGCCATGGTCATCACCTTCATGTTCCTGATCATGACCAAGCGCCTGTCGGCGCTGATCGCCCTGATCATCGTGCCCATCCTGTTCGCCCTGTTCGGCGGGTTCGCGCCGAAGATCGGCCCGATGATGCTCGAAGGCATCACCAAGCTCGCGCCCACGGGCGTGATGCTGATGTTCGCCATTCTGTATTTCGCCCTGATGATCGACTCCGGCCTGTTCGACCCGGCCGTACGCAAGATCCTCAAGCTGGTCAAGGGCGACCCGCTGAAGGTCTCGGTGGGCACTGCGGTACTGGCCCTGGTGGTGTCCCTGGACGGTGACGGCGCCACCACCTACATGATCTGCGTGGCCGCCATGCTGCCGCTGTACAGCCGCATCGGCATGAGCCCGCGAATCATGGCCGGCCTGATCATCCTCGCCGGCGGGGTGATGAACATGACCCCCTGGGGCGGCCCGACCGCCCGCGCGGCCAGCGCCCTGCACGTGGACCCATCAGACATCTTCGTGCCCATGATCCCGGCCATGCTGGCCGGCGTGGTGGCGATCCTGGCGATCGCCTACATGTACGGCAAGCGGGAAAGGGCGCGCCTGGGTGAATTGCACTTGGCGGGCGACGAGATCGACCACAGCGAGATCAGCGTGTCGCAGTACCCCGACGCTCGTCGTCCCAAGCTGATCTGGTTCAACGGCGCCCTGACCTTCGCCCTGATGTGCACCCTGATCGCCGGCCTGTTGCCGCTGCCAGTGCTGTTCATGGTGGCCTTCAGTATCGCCATGATCGTCAACTATCCCTGCCTGCAGCAGCAGAAGGATAGGGTCGCGGCCCACGCCGGCAGCGTGCTGGCGGTGGTCGGGCTGATCTTCGCGGCGGGCATCTTCACCGGCATCCTGTCCGGCACCGGCATGGTGGATGCCATGTCCAAGAGCCTGCTGGCGGTGATCCCGGAAGCCCTGGGGCCGTACCTGGCGGTGATTACCGCGCTGGTGAGCATGCCGTTCACCTTCTTCATGTCCAACGATGCCTTCTACTACGGCGTGCTGCCGGTACTGGCCGAAGCCGCCAGCCACTACGGCATCACCGCGGTGGAAATGGCCCGTGCGTCGATCGTCGGCCAACCCGTGCACTTGCTCAGCCCGCTGGTACCCTCGACCTACCTGTTGGTGGCCCTGGCCGGTATCGAGTTCGGCGATCACCAGCGCTTCACCCTCAAGTGGGCAGTGCTGGTCTGCCTGTGCATAATGTTCGCCGCTTTGCTGATGGGGATTTTTCCGCTGTTCAGCACTCTATAAAAGCAATGCTTCTGCGCCCGGGCCGGCCTCACGGCCCGGGCTATAACACTCGCTCAAAGGAATACACATGGAATGGCTGACCAACCCGGAAATCTGGGTTGCCTTCTTTACCCTGACTGCCCTGGAGATCGTCCTGGGCATCGACAACATCATCATGATCTCGATCCTGGTCAGCCGCATGCCCAAGCACATGCAGGCGCGCACGCGGATCTTCGGTCTGGCGCTGGCGATGGTCACGCGCATTCTGTTGCTGCTGTCGATCACCTGGGTCATGCGCCTCACGGCCGACCTGTTCGTGGTCTTCGGCCAGGGCATTTCCGGGCGTGACCTGATCCTGTTCTTCGGTGGCCTGTTCCTGCTGTGGAAAAGCTCCCAGGAGATGTACCACGCCCTGGAAGGCGAGGACGAAACCATTGATGAGCCCAAGGGCAAGGGCGGCAACTTCCTCTACACCATCATCCAGATCGCCATTATCGACATCGTCTTCTCCCTGGATTCGGTGATCACCGCCGTGGGCATGGTTTCCCATGTGCCGGTCATGGTGGCGGCCATCATCGTCGCGGTGCTGGTGATGATGCTGGCGGCCGGGACCATCAGCGAATTCATCGACAAGCACCCGTCGCTGAAAATGCTCGCGCTGTCCTTCCTGCTGGTGGTGGGTACGGTCCTGATCGCCGAAGCCTTCGAAGTGCACGTGCCAAAAGGCTACGTCTACTTCGCCATGGCCTTCTCCCTGGCGGTGGAAGCCATCAACATCAAGATGCGCACCGCCATCGCGAAAAAGAAAAAACAGCAGGACCCGGTGAAACTGCGCAAGGACGTTCCTGGTCAATAATCCGGGAATGCGCTGAATGGAAAAGGGGCTCTCGAGCCCCTTTTCTGCGTCTGCAGGAAGCTGTTTTCATGACAGTTTTGTTTCAATCGCCGGTTTGGCTATGCGATGCTGGCGCCTCGTGCGTTAGCCAACTACAGCTTAAGTACATAACGTAGAACGTCGCGCAACAACGTCCACTCGCCCCGCTTGGGGCACTTCACCCCAGGGGGGGCCTCTATGCTGACCCTGCTCAATCTGCTTTCCGCCGTGGCCCTGCTGATCTGGGGTACGCATATCGTCCGTACCGGCATCCTGCGGGTCTACGGCTCCAACCTGCGCCACGTGATCGGCCAGAACATGGCCAGGCGACCACTGGCGTTCATTGCCGGGATCCTGGTCACGGCCATGGTCCAGAGCAGCAACGCCACGGCGATGCTGGTGACGTCCTTTGTCGGCCAGGGCCTGATGGCGCTGACCCCGGCGCTGGCCACCATGCTCGGCGCCGACGTCGGTACCGCGCTGATGGCCCGGGTACTGACCTTCGACCTGTCCTGGCTGTCGCCGCTGCTGATCTTCCTCGGGGTGATCTTCTTTCTCTCGCGCAAGCAGACCCGCGCCGGCCAGCTGGGCCGGGTCGGCATCGGCCTGGGGCTGATCATCCTGGCCCTGCAACTGATCGTCGAAGCCGCGGCCCCCATCACCCATGCCCAGGGCGTGAAGGTCCTGTTCGCCTCGCTGACCGGCGATATTCTCCTGGATGCGCTGATGGGTGCGGTGTTCGCCATGGTGTCCTATTCCAGCCTGGCGGCGGTGCTACTCACCGCGACCCTGGCCGGCGCCGGGGTCATCAGCCTGCCGGTGGCCATCGGCCTGGTGATCGGCGCCAACATCGGCAGCGGGGTACTGGCCTTCCTCAGCACCAGCATGCAGAACGCCGCCGGGCGCCAGGTCGCGCTGGGCAGCCTGCTGTACAAGCTCATCGGCCTGCTGCTGATCATCCCGGTGCTCGACCCACTGGCCCACTGGATGGACAGCCTGGACTTCAGCCCCCAGGAAGTGGTGATCGGCTTCCACCTGCTGTACAACACCGCCCGCTGCCTGTTGCTGCTGCCCACTGTCGGCCCCATGGCCCGGCTCTGCGCCTGGCTGCTGCCGGAGCGCCCCCAGGAAAACGGCCGCGCTCGCCCGCGGCACCTGGACCCTACCGCCCTGGCCACGCCGAGCCTGGCCCTGGCCAACGCCGCCCGCGAAACCCTGCGCATCGGTGACCTGATCGACAGCATGCTGGAGGCGATGCGCGACGCGCTGCAGGGCAAGCAGACCGCCATCACCCAGGAACTGCGCGCCCTCAGCGACGACGTCGAAGCGCTGTACAGCGCCATCAAGCTGTACCTGGCGCAGATGCCCCGGGAAGACCTCAGCGACCAGGACAGCCGGCGCTGGGCCGAAATCATCGAACTGGCGTTCAACCTCAAGCTGGCCAGCGATCTGATCGAGCGCATGCTGCGCAAGGTCCAGCAGCAGAAGACCTCCCAGCGCCGCTCCTTCTCCGAGGTTGGCCTGGAAGAGTTGACCGGGCTGCACGCGCAACTGATCGCCAACCTGCGCCTGGGGCTCTCGGTGTTCCTGAGCGCCGACCCGGAAAGCGCGCGCCAGCTGCTGCGGGAAAAACGCCGTTTCCGCGCCCAGGAGCGGCGCCTGGCCCACGCCCACGTCAGCCGCCTGCAACGCAAGATCGTCCAGAGCATCGAGACCAGTTCCCTGCACCTGGAGCTGATCGCCGACATGAAGCGCCTCAACTCCCTGTTCTGCAGCAGTGCCTACGTGGTTCTGGAAACCTCGGACACCGGCGCGCTGGAGGTCGAAGAGATGGCTGACATCACTCATTCACCCTGAACGTCCACAGTCCCACGAAGTCTGTAGAACTTACGCACGCCGTAAGGAAGCTTGTTATGCGTTGTCTGTTATTCGCCTGCCTGTTGCTGGGCAGTGCACAAGGATGGGCTTTGGATCGTTTCCAGGTCGAAGGCTACACCCTGCCCAATGGCCTGCAACTGCTGCTCAAGCCCGGCAGCGAACGCGGCCACGTGGCGATCCGCCTGGTGGTGGGAGTGGGCCTGGACGACTTCGCCTGTGCCGACAAGGAGTTGCCGCACCTGCTGGAACACCTGCTGTTCAGCGGCGTGGATGACAGCGGGGAAGGCGGCCTGGAAGAACGCATGCAGGCCCTGGGCGGCGAATGGAATGCCTACACCAGCAATGCCGACACCACCTTCGTCATCGAGGCCCCGGCGCGCAACCAGCGCAAGGTCCTGGACCTCTTGCTGTCGCTGCTGACCCATACCCGCCTGGACGACAACGCCGTGGCCGCGGCCAAGCAAGTGGTGGAACGCGAAGGCGGGGGTCACTATTCGCACCTGCAACGCTGGCTCGACCGCCAGGACCTGGGACACAAGGCAGGCAACCAGCTGGCGGTGGAACTGGGGCTCAAATGCGCCGAACGCGCCGAGGTCGGGAACCTGACCCTGGCCCAGCTGGAGCAGGTACGCAAGGACTGGTACGCCCCCAACAACATGACCCTGATCGTGGTGGGCGAGCTCGATCGCTTGCTACCGGCCTACCTGGAGCGCACCTACGGTGCCCTGGAGCCGGTGGAGCCCAGCGAACACCCCGACCTGCCGCAGATCCAGGGCACCGCCGCCCCTGAGCGCACCCTGGTCCATGGCTGGGTAGGGCAGAGCGCGCAACTGCACTGGCTGTTTCCCGAGCCCGTGCTGGACCAGCAGCACGACGAGACCTTCGACCTGCTCAAGGACTACCTGGACTGGGCGCTGTATCGCCAACTGCGTCTTGAGCATGAATTGTCCTACGGCCCCTGGAGTGATCGGGAAGTCTTCGGTGGCGTGGGCTTTCTCAGCCTCAATGCCGACCTTGAGCGCGACGACCTGCCCCAAGCCCGGCAAGTGGTAGAGCAGCTCAAGGCACGGCTGCTCAAGGACGGCCTCGACCCGGCCACCTTCGCCCGCCTGAAACAGGCTGCCATCGATCGCCAGGCCTGGGCCGTGCAGGGCAACAGCGCCCTGGCGGACTATTACTGGAGCGCCCTCGGGGACTTCGACAACGGCCGCTTCAGCGACCCGGCCAAGCGCCTGAAAGCAGTGAGCCTGGAACAGGCCAACCTGGCCCTGCGCCAGCTGCTGCAGCAGCCGGGCTACCTGCGCATCGAACAACCGCTGCTCAGTGACGAACAACTGCTCTGGCTGATCGGCGGCCTGCTGTCCCTGATCCTGCTCGGCAGCTTCGGCGTCTACCTGCTGCGCCGCCGGGCCCGCTGACCCGTGGCCAGGGAGCTTGCTCCCGCCGGGCCGCGCAGCAGCCCCAGGGACAGGGCAATGCGATCGGATTACCTCGCCAGCGCGTACGCACCTGAGCAAGCTCCCTCGCCACGGACCGCCGCCGACGTTATCCTGTCGCGGTTTTTCCTGCCCTGACTGTGATCCCCCCGATGCCGAACCTGACCCTCCTTATCCAGCGCATTCTCGAACTGATGAAGCGCTATCCGGGGATCATTGCGCTCGGCGGTTTCATCTCCGGGGTCGGCAGCTTCATCCTGGTGGACCGGCAACAGAGCCTGGCCTCGTGGATCGCCGTGATCCTGCTGGTGAGCTGGGTCTGGCTGATGCTGGAGAACAGCCTGACCCAGCTGTTCACCAAGGTCTTCAAGCGCGAGATCCCGCAGCCGCTGCTGCGCTATGCGACGCAGATGATCCACCAGGAAAGCCTGTTCTTCGTCCTGCCGTTCTTCTTCATCACCACCAGCTGGAACAGTGGCCAACTGGTGTTCACCGGCCTGCTCGGCGCCGCGGCGCTGATTTCCATCACTGACCCGCTGTACTACAAATGGCTGGCCCCGCGCCGCTGGCTGTTCCTGGCGCTGCACACCCTGACCCTGTTCGCCGCCTTGCTCACGGCCCTGCCGCTGATCCTGCACCTGACCACCGCCCAGAGCTTCAAGCTGGCCCTGGGCATCGCCATGCTCCTGTCCTTTCCGAGCCTGGCCTCGATCCTGCCGATCCGCAGCCTGCGCAGCGCCCTGACCGTGCTGGCCATCACCCTGGCCATCGGCAGCACCGGCTGGCTGCTGCGCTCCTGGGTGCCGCCGGCCACCCTGTGGCTGACCGAGGATGCCATCAGCACCCAGCTCCAGGATCGCACCCCGGGCGACAGCCTGGAGCAGATCAGCACCGCCCAGGTAAGCAGCACCGGCCTGTACGCCTACACCGCGATCAACGCCCCCCGGGGCCTGGACGAGCGCATTTACCACGTCTGGCAATTCAACGGCAGCGAGGTGGATCGCGTCGCGCTGGACATCCATGGCGGGCGCAAGGAAGGCTACCGTGCCTGGTCCCACAAGCAGAATTTCCCCGCCAACCCGGCGGGCGACTGGCAGGTGCGGGTGATCACCGAGGACGGCCAGGTGATCGGCGTGCTGCGCTTCGAGATCACCGCTCCAGATCAAGACGCGGCCAAGACCGGCGAGGCAAAGTAACCGGGATCGTGCTATTACGTAGCACTGCGAAATGGCCACACAAGCTCGGAGCTTATGACTAGCAGCGTGACGCCCGGCACCGCTCAACTGGACCTTGCCCACTCCCCGGCGCAATTGCGCATCGGCGGCGACTGGACGCTGGCGCACTACAGCGACCTCAAGCGCCTCAGCCAATCCCTGGACGGCCGCTACGACAGCAGCACCCATATCGACCTCAACGGCCTCGGCGCCCTGGACACCGCCGGCGCGTCGCTGCTGGTGGAACTGCTGGGGGCAGAACGCCTGGGGCAGTCCGCCGAACACCCCGACTGCACCTTGTCCGCCGCCGACCGCGCGCTGCTGCACACGGTCTACACCTCGTTGAACGACTTCTGCGTACCGGTCAAGGAACCGGAGATCTCGGTCAGCGTGCAATTGCTTTCGCGCATTGGCAGCGCGGTCTATACCGTCTGGCAGGACACCCTGAAGGTCCTGGGCTTCATCGGCCTGATCCTGGAAACCCTGGCCCGCGGCCTGCTGCGCCCCAAGCGCTGGCGCATCACCCCGGTGGTGGCACACATCGAACAGACCGGCCTCGACGCGGCGCCCATCGTCGCCCTGCTGACCTTTCTGGTGGGCGCGGTGGTGGCCTTTCTCGGCGCCACCGTGCTGGCCAACTTCGGCGCCAGCATCTTCACCGTGGACCTGGTGGCATTTTCCTTCCTGCGGGAATTCGGCGTACTGCTCACCGCGATTCTCATGGCCGGGCGCACCGCCAGCGCCTTCACCGCGCAGATCGGCTCGATGAAGGCCAATGAAGAGATCGACGCCATCCGCACCCTGGGCCTGGACCCGGTAGAACTGCTGGTGCTGCCTCGGGTCCTGGCCCTGCTGGTGTCGCTGCCGATGCTGACGTTCCTGGCGATGCTTTCGGGGATAGTCGGTGGCGCGGTGGTCTGCGCCCTGTCCCTGGATATCTCCCCGGCGATGTTCCTCTCGCTGCTGCATTCGGATATCGGCGTGAAGCACTTCCTGCTGGGCCTGGTGAAAGCGCCGATCTTCGCCTTCCTGATCGCCGCCATCGGCTGCCTGGAAGGCTTCAAGGTCAGCGGCAGCGCCGAGTCGGTGGGCGCCCACACCACCTCCAGCGTGGTCCAGTCGATCTTCGTGGTGATCGTCATCGATGCCGTGGCCGCGCTGTTCTTCATGGAGATGGGCTGGTGAGCCGGCCGCCACGCGCGCCGGCGAAGGCGGTGATCGAGGTCCGTGGCCTGTGCAACCGCTTCGGCAAGCAGAGCGTGCACGAGAACCTCGACCTGGATGTGTACCAGGGCGAGATCCTCGGCGTGGTCGGCGGCTCGGGCAGCGGCAAGTCGGTACTGCTGCGCAGCATCGTCGGCCTGCGCCAGCCTAGCGAAGGCTCGGTGCGGGTATTCGGCCAGGACCTGCCAAGCCTGCCGGAACAGCAACGTTCGCTGATCGAACGACGCTTCGGCGTACTGTTCCAGAAGGGCGCGCTGTTCACCTCGCTGACCGTGACCGAGAACGTCGCCCTGCCATTGATCGAGCATGCCGGCCTGTCCCGTGCCGATGCCGAACACCTGGCGACGGTCAAGCTGGCCCTGGCCGGCCTGCCGCTATCGGCGGCCGACAAGTACCCGGCCTCGCTCTCCGGCGGGATGATCAAGCGCGCTGCCCTGGCCCGGGCGCTGGCCCTGGACCCGGACATCCTGTTTCTCGACGAACCCACCGCCGGCCTCGACCCGGTGGGCGCCGCCGCCTTTGACCAGTTGATCCTGACCCTGCGCGATGCCCTGGGGCTCAGTGTGTTCCTGGTCACCCACGACCTGGACACCCTCTACACCATCACCGACCGTGTGGCGGTGCTGGCGCAGAAAAAGGTACTGGTGGCGGATGCCATCGATATCGTCGCCGAGACCGACGACGAATGGATTCACCAATACTTCCATGGCCCTCGCGGCCGCGCGGCCTACCAGGCCGCTACACAGACCAACGAGGGATGACATGGAAACCCGAGCCCATCATGTACTGATCGGCCTGTTCACCGTGATCGTGGTGGCCGGCGCCTTGCTGTTCGGCCTGTGGCTGGCCAAGTCCAGCGTCGACAGCGCCTTCCAGGACTACCAGATCGTCTTCAACGAGGCGGTCAGTGGCCTGTCCAAGGGCAGCTCCGTGCAATACAGCGGGATCAAGGTCGGTGATGTGGTCAACCTGCGCCTGGACCCCAAGGACCCGCGCCGGGTGCTGGCACAGATCCGCCTGGGCAGCGAGACGCCGATCAAGGAGGACACCCAGGCCAAGCTGGCCCTGACCGGCATCACCGGCACCTCGATCATCCAGCTCAGCGGCGGCACGCCGCAAAGCCCGACCCTCAAGGGCAAGGACGGCGAACTGCCCACCATCATCGCCTCACCGTCGCCAATCGCCCGCCTGCTGAACAACAGCAACGACCTGATGACCGGGGTCAACCTGCTGCTGCACAACGCCAACCGCATGTTCTCCCCGGACAACGTGGCCCGGGTCAGCAGCACCCTGGACAACCTGCAGAAGACCTCCGCCAGCATCGCCGAGCAGCGCGACGACCTGCGCCAGCTGATGCAGCAACTGGGCTCCATCAGCAAGCAGACCGGCGCCATGCTGGAACAGACCACCGCGCTGATGCGCAATGCCAATGGCCTGCTCAACGACCAGGGCAAGCAGATGTTCGGCAGCGCCGAGCACGCCATGCGCTCCCTGGAGCAAAGCAGCGCCACCCTGAACAAACTGCTGAGCAACAACCAGGACTCGCTGAACAACGGCATGCAGGGCCTCAACGGCCTGGCGCCAGCCGTCCGCGAGCTGCGCGAGACCCTGAGCTCGCTGCGGGCCATCACCCGGCGCCTGGAAGCCAACCCCGGCGGTTACCTGCTGGGTAACGAGAAGAACAAGGAGTTCACGCCATGAAGCGTGCCTATCGCCTGCTTGCCCCCCTGGGCCTGAGCGCCGCCCTGGCCCTGACCGGGGCCTGCTCGATACTGCCCAAGGGCGAGCCGCTGGACATCTATCGGCTGCCGGTAAGCCAGGCCGGCGCCACGGCGCCGAACCAGGCCCTGCCGTGGTCCTTGCAGTTGCTCAAGCCCCAGGCCGGGGATGCGCTGAACAGCGCACGGATCGCGGTGATTCCCCAGGGCAACCTGATCAGCAGCTACAAGGCTTCGCGCTGGAGCGACCCGGCACCGATCCTGCTGCGCAACTGCCTGCTGGACGGCTTCCAGCGCGATGGCCGGGTCCAGCTGTTGAGCACCGATGACAGCAACCTGCAGACCGACCTGGCCCTGGGCGGCGACCTGCAAGCCTTCCAGACCGAATACCAGGGCAACGCCGCCCAGGTGGTGATCCGCCTGGATGCGCGGCTGATTCGTGGCTACGACCAGAAGATCCTCGCCAGCCGGCGCTTCGAAGTGCGCCAAGCGCTGGCTGAAACCGGGGTGCCGGCGGTGGTCACAGGATTTGGCCAGGCCGGCGATGCGCTGACCCGGCAAGTGGTGGATTGGGCAGTGGGGCAGGGCAATCGGGCGCTGAAACATTGAGAGCCCTTTCGCCGGCAAGCCGGCTCCTACAGAGGGAGTAGGAGCCGGCTTGCCGGCGAAGGCTCGCTCAACTCATCCAAAGAACCAGTAGCAAACCGCAATCGCCGCCACCACACCGGCGAATTCCGCCAGCAAGGCACAGCCCACGGCGTGCCGCACCCGCTGGATGCCTACCGCGCCGAAGTACACCGCCAGCACATAGAAGGTGGTTTCGGTACTGCCCTGGATGGTGGCCGCCACCAGGGCCGGGAAGCTGTCCACGCCCTGGGTCTGCATGGTCTCGATGAGCATGGCCCGTGCCGCACTGCCCGAGAACGGCTTGACCAGGGCAGTGGGCAAGGCGTCGACGAAACGTGTGTCCCAACCGGCCCACTCCACCAGATGACGAATGCCGTCGAGGCCGAAATCCAGGGCCCCGGACGCCCGCAGCACGCCGATGGCGCAGAGCATCGCGACCAGGTATGGCAAGAGGCTCTTGGCGACGTCGAAACCCTCCTTGGCGCCCTCGACAAAGGCCTCGTAGACCTTGACCTTGCGCAGCGCGCCGACCACCAGGAACAGCATGATCAGCCCAAACAGCGTGAGGTTGCCGAGAATCGACGACAGGGACGCCAGGGCCGTGGCCGACAGGGTGGCCAGCAAGGCCATGAAGGCGCCCAGGGCCAGGGCCCCGGGAACCAGGTAGGCCAGTACCACCGGGTCCCACAGGCGCAGGCGCTGCATCACCGCGACCGACAGCAGGCCCACCAGGGTCGAGGCGCTGGTGGCCAGGAGAATCGGCAGGAACACCAGGGTCGGGTCCGCCGCGCCTTGCTGGGCGCGGTACATGAAGATGGTCACCGGCAGCAGGGTCAGGGACGAGGCGTTGAGCACCAGGAACAGGATCTGCGCATTGCTGGCAGTGGTGGCGCTGGGGTTGAGTTCCTGCAGGGCGCGCATGGCCTTGAGGCCGATGGGCGTGGCGGCGTTGTCCAGGCCCAGGCCGTTGGCGGCGAAGTTCAGGGTGATCAGGCCCAGGGCCGGGTGCCCCGGCGGCACTTCCGGCATCAGGCGCTTGAACAGCGGCCCCAGGACCTTGGCCAGCCACTCGACGATTCCAGCCTTCTCGGCGATGCGCAGAAAACCCAGCCACAGGGTCAGGGTGCCGAACAGCAGGACCATGACCTCCACCGACAGCTTGGCCATGGCGAAGATGCTTTCCACCATGGCAGCGAAGATCCCCGCGTTGCCACCCACCAGCCACTGCGCCAGGGCCGACACGGTTGCCACGATAAAGAAGCCAAGCCACAGGCCATTGAGCATCGGTCATACCCCTCGAAAGATGCGGCGAATGATAGCGGGGCGGGCAGAAACGACAAACCCCGGATTAACCGGGGCCTGTCATCTGTTGGGGCTGGATTGCTGCCGAAGGCGATCTGCAGGCAGCTGAAGGGCTTGGGGCCTCTTCGCTGGCAAGCCAGCTCCTACACAATAGGCGCTTAGCCTTTGGACGCTTCGCCTGCTGGCAGTTTTTCCTTGCTGCGCCAGTGCGGCAGGGAGTTCCAGTAACGCTGGCCCTTGGCGTCGTCGTACATGCCTTCCCAACGGGAGATGACCAGTACCGCCAGGGCGTTGCCGATCACGTTCAAGGCGGTACGCGCCATGTCCATCACACGGTCGACACCGGCGATGAAGGCCAGGCCTTCCAGAGGAATGCCGACGCTGCCCAGGGTGGCCAGCAGGACCACGAAGGACACGCCCGGAACCCCGGCGATACCTTTGGAGGTGACCATCAGGGTCAGCACCAGCAGCAGTTGCTGGCTGATGGACAGGTCGATGCCGTACAGCTGGGCGATGAAGATCGCCGCGATGCTCTGGTACAGGGTCGAACCGTCGAGGTTGAACGAGTAGCCGGTCGGCACCACGAAGCTGCAGATGGCTTTCGGCGCGCCGTAGGCTTCCATCTTCTCGATCACCCGCGGCAGCACGGTTTCCGAGCTGGCGGTGGAGTAGGCCAGGACCAGCTCATCCTTGAAGATGCGCATCAGTTTGATCACCGAGAAGCCGAACAGGCGGGCGATCAGGCCGAGGATCACGAAAGCGAAGAAGGCGATAGCCACGTACACCAGGATCACCAGCTTGGCCAGCGGCAGCAGGGAGGCGAAACCGAAGTTGGCGACGGTCACCGCGATCAGTGCAAATACGCCGATAGGGGCGTAGTTCATGATCATGTGGGTGACTTTGAACATGCTTTCCGAAACGCCCTGGAACATCTTCACCAGCGGTTCGCGCAGGTCGGACTGCAGGCTCGACAGGCCCAGGCCGAACAGCACCGAGAAGAAGATGATGGGCAGCATCTCGCCGCGGGCCATGGCCGCGAAGATGTTCGATGGAATCAGGTTGAGGATGGTCTCGATGAACGCGTGTTCATGCTGCACCTCGGCCGCAGTGGCCTGGTACTTGGAGATGTCCACGGTGCCCAGGGTGCTCATGTCGATGCCTGCGCCCGGATGGAACAGGTTGGCCAGCAGCAGGCCGACGACGATGGCGATGGTGGTCACGATTTCGAAGTAGATGATGGTCTTGAGGCCGATGCGCCCCAGTTTCTTCGCGTCACCGACACCGGCGATGCCGACGATCAGCGAGGAAATGACGATCGGGATCACGATCATCTTGATCAAGCGGATAAAGATATCGCCCGCAGGCTGCAGGACGTTGCTGATCCACCAGGCCTTTTCAGCACTGAAATGATTGAGCAGCGCGCCAATCGCAATCCCCAGGACCAGACCGATGAGGATCTGCCAGGCGAGGCTTAATTTTGCCTTCTTCATATCATTACCCTTACTTCAGTTGGACTCGGGCTGATGCGCGAACTGGAACGCTCAATGGCGGAAAAGTTTGTGCATCGGCCCCCGTATAAGGTCATCCCGAACGAGCATTTACGGCTCTCTGCGGGCGAAAAAAGGCGCAACTATTCCGATGCTAGGGAGGCACGTCTAATGCCGTAAACGCCTACCCTATGCCGAATCGGCATGAGTTTTTCCAAACAAAACGAGCGTCCCAACCGGTTCGAATACGACATTTCGGCAGGCAAAAATGCCGTGAAACGGCCATTTCAGGCGGCGTGCAGGCTTGTCGGAGGGGTCAGGAAAAAGGCTAAAAAAGTTTAGAATTGCTCTGATTCGGGCGCCCGGAAACGCTGCGCAATTCGCACAAAGTTTCTCGATATACGGTCGCAGAGAAACACCAGGAAACGTTTGATCGGAGTCAAAGGAAGATTTTTTCCCGCGCGAGCACGGAAATTGTCAGACGGACGGCTCTAGCACAGGACTTTGCCATTCAAGCACGCCGCAAGCTCATCAGGTCGGTGGCCGACCTGGGAGCTTGCGCCGCCGCTCTTTCCTGACCCGGCCCTTGCGGAGGCACTCCCTGTACCCCTAGGTCACTCCGATCACCCGTGGATCAGAACATCCCGGCCCCTTGGTCATGCACTCGCCCTCCTCGGGTGGTGCAACAGCCGAAAGCGCCAGGGCGGCCCTTTCGTCTATCTGTTATGCAATATCGGCAATTTGCACATCAGTACCAGTTCGGGTCCTTGCGCAACTGCTCCTGGAGCAGCGCTTGCATGCCGTCATCGGGCTTGCCGAGGAACCGATAATTGGCGTGGCGGGTCGGTGACTTGTCCGCGGGCAAACCCGCCGGCACGTCCACCAGCATCGCGTAGGCATGCTTCTTGTCGAAACTGAAGGCCACGATCAAACGCTGGTTCTGACAACTCTGAGCGGTTTCGCACAGAGGGCCCACCAGATACTGATCGCCGTCTTCGGTCATGGCATTCATCTGTTGCGGCGCATCACCCGAGAGGTTCATCACCCACTCGGGCAGGCGCTCCTCCTTGTGCACGACCCCCTGCCAGGTTTCACGAAACTGCGGGTCCGACCCCAGCAGCTGATTGGCTCGTGCCTGGCCATCATTGGCCGCCGACGCCAGGGCGCTGGCGCCCAGCAGCAGCGCGGCAGTCAATGTCTTCAACGAGAGACTCATGGTCAGCCTCGGCCTCGACGGCCAAAGAAGAACGAAGCGATGAACATCACCAGGAACACCACAAAGAGAATCTTGGCGATACCCGTGGCGGTGCCCGCGATACCACCGAAGCCCAGGACCGCAGCGACAATAGCAATGATCAGGAATGTGATTGCCCAGCTCAGCATGATGATTCTCCTTACTCTTCTATTAGTGGTGCTGCCTATGGAGCCAGCCCGGCGCCGCCGATTGCGGGCCCGGCCTTGGTGCTAGAACACCCAGCGTTCCTGACGTGGCGCGTCCGCGACCGGCTGTGCCTGGTCGACGGCCATCAGTTGCATGGGGGCCTGGTCGTTGAGCTGGCTGCTCACCGAACTGAAATGGGTCTGGGTGAAGTGATGAACCGGCACTCGCGGCGCGGGTGCCTGGCTGTCCTGCCAGCGCTGGAACTGTTGCCCGGCGATCAGGGTGACCAGCAACGCCAGAACGGCGAAGAGGCCTTGCTGGAGATGCAGTGGCGCAATACGCAATTGGGCAAGACGTTGGCGATTCATCCTGAAACTCCTCCCACACTGGTGGTGATGTTGTTATGGAAGCCACGGCCGGCGCTTCTCGATGAGAGGGATATTGCAGGCTGCATGCCAGCTTTTTCTTTGAAATTAAATTCAATAAAATCAAATACTTAAATAAAATTACCAAAAGCATTCCACACGCATACTGCACGATGCCCCCATGCCGGCCGTGCGAAATGCACGATGTCCCGGGAAAACAGTGAGCGTTTTTTGATCACAGGGGGAACTTTGATGAATGGCCAATAGCCTGATACAGACCCACCCAGCAGCTACTCTGGGTAAAACATGCGTAATTTCAGCCTGTTAGCCGTTTCAGCCGGAGATATCTAACCTGCTGGCGCTGGAATGGATCAGAATCAACCTTGCAACTTGCCCGATTTTTCCGGGACTAAATAAAGATCATTCATTAAGGAGCCTCGGGATATGGAGTCAGCGCCGGAGAATCAAGGCCGCATCCTTCTGGTGGATGACGAATCCGCAATCCTTCGCACCTTCCGCTACTGCCTGGAAGACGAGGGCTACACCGTGGCCACCGCCAACAGCGCGGCGCAGGCCGATGCTCTGCTGCAACGCCAGGTATTCGACCTGTGCTTCCTCGACCTGCGCCTGGGCGAAGACAACGGCCTCGACGTACTGGCACAAATGCGTACCCAGGCACCCTGGATGCGGGTAGTGATCGTCACCGCTCACTCTGCCGTGGACACCGCAGTAGATGCGATCCAGGCCGGCGCCGCAGACTACCTGGTCAAGCCCTGCAGCCCCGACCAGTTGCGCCTGGCCACCGCCAAGCAGCTGGAAGTACGCCAGCTCTCGGCACGCCTGGAAGCCCTCGAAGGTGAGGTGCGCAAGCCCAAGGACGGCCTGGACTCCCACAGCCCGGCAATGAAAGTGGTGCTGGAAACCGCGCGTCAGGTGGCCAGCACCGACGCCAACATCCTTATCCTCGGCGAGTCCGGCACCGGCAAGGGCGAGCTGGCGCGGGCCATTCACGGCTGGAGCAAACGCGCCAAGAAATCCTGCGTGACCATCAACTGCCCCTCGTTGACTGCCGAACTGATGGAGAGCGAACTCTTCGGCCACAGCCGCGGCGCCTTTACCGGGGCCAGCGAGAGCACCCTGGGCCGGGTCAACCAGGCCGATGGCGGAACCCTATTCCTCGACGAGATCGGCGACTTCCCGTTGACCCTGCAACCCAAGCTGCTGCGCTTCATCCAGGACAAGGAATACGAGCGCGTCGGCGACCCGGTAACCCGCCGCGCCGATGTGCGCATCCTCGCCGCCACCAACCTCAACCTTGAAGACATGGTGCGCGACGGGCGTTTCCGCGAAGACCTGCTGTACCGGCTGAACGTCATCACCCTGCACCTGCCGCCCCTGCGCGAGCGCAGCGAAGATATCCTGACCCTGGCCGACCGCTTCCTCGCCCGCTTCGTCAAAGAGTATTCGCGCCCGGCCCGGGTCTTCAGTGATGAAGCCCGGGAAGCGCTGCTCAACTACCGCTGGCCGGGCAACATCCGCGAACTGCGCAACGTGGTGGAACGGGCGAGCATCATCTGCCCGCAGGAACGGGTGGAAATCAGCCACTTGGGCATGGCCGAGCAACCCACCAACAACGCCCCGCGGATCGGCGCCGCCCTGAGCCTGGACGAGCTGGAAAAGGCCCACATCGGTGCGGTCCTGGCCACCAGCGACACCCTGGATCAAGCCGCCAAGACCCTGGGTATCGACGCGTCGACGCTGTACCGCAAACGCAAACAGTACAACCTGTGAGCAACACCCTATGAAGTTAGCGATGAAACTGCGCACCCGGCTGTTTCTGAGCATCTCGGCCCTGATCACCGTGGCCCTCTTGGGCCTGGTGCTCGGGCTGGTCAGCGTGATGCAGATGGCCAGCACCCAGGAATCGCTGATCCGCAACAACTTCATCACCCTGGACCTGGGCCTCAAGCTGCGCCAGACCCTGGGCGACCAGCTGATCATCATGCTCGGCAAGCAGCCGGACCGCGCCGCCCTGGAAACCTCCCGGCAGCATTATCTGGAGCTGCTCGACGAAGGCATCGCCCATGATCGGCAGACCCAGGTACAAAGTGGCTTCCAGCAGGCGCGTAGCGACTACCTGAGCTTCTACCAGGCCTTCGAGCGCAACAGCACCGCAAGCGGGCTGCATGACAACAACGAGCTGACCGAGCGCTTCAACGCCTTGCGCGGCGGGCTGATCACCGAACACAAGCGCGCCCTGGACAACATCAGCCAGGTGGAGCAGCAGGCCCGCAACCGTGCATGGCTGGTGGCCGGCCTTCTGGGCCTGGTGGCCCTGGCGGTGCTGATCATCGGCTTCGTCACGGCCCATGCCATCGCCCGGCGCTTTGGCGGGCCGATCGAAGCCCTGGCCAAGGCTGCGGACAAGATTGGCGAAGGCAATTTCGACGTCACCCTGCCCATTTCGGCGGCGGCGGAGATGAACCTGCTGACCCGACGCTTCGGCATCATGGCCGAGGCCCTGCGCCAGCATCAGGCAACCAATGTCGATGAGCTGCTGGCCGGCCAGCAGCGCCTGCAGGCCGTGCTCGACAGTATTGACGACGGCTTGCTGATGATCGACCGCCAGGGCCGCCTGGAACACCTCAACCCCGTGGCCCAGCGCCAGCTGGGCTGGGACCAGGAGCGCCTCGGCCAGGGCCTGGGCAGCGCCCTGCAACGCCCGGAGCTGGATGAGCAGCTACAGCTGGTATTGCGCGGCGGCAACCTGGAACGGGCGCCGGACGACCTGGATATCGAGGTCGACGGCGAGTCGCGCCTGCTGACCTACAGCCTGACCCCCGTCAGCCATACCCAGGGCCATATTCTCGGCGCCGTGATGGTGCTGCACGATGTCACCGAGCAACGGGCGTTCGAACGAGTGCGCAGTGAGTTCGTGCTGCGCGCCTCCCACGAACTGCGTACCCCGGTCACCGGCATGCACATGGCCTTCGGGCTGCTTCAGGAACGCCTGCACTTTCCCGAGGAGTCCCGGGAAACCGACCTGCTCAATACGGTCAACGAGGAAATGCAGCGCCTGATGCAGTTGATCAACGACCTGCTGAATTTTTCCCGCTATCAGAACGGCCTGCAGAAACTCACCCTCGCTCCCTGCCCCCTGGAAGAGCTGCTGGTGCAGGCCCAGGGCCGCTTCAGCGAGCAGGCCCAACAGCAGGGCATCGACCTGCTGCTGGAGATCCAGGCGCCGTTGCCACGGCTGCATGCCGACCGCGCACAACTGGAGCGGGTGCTGGACAACCTGATCGACAACGCCTTGCGCCACACCGCCAGCGAGGGCCAGATCCGCCTGCAGGCGAGGCGCCATGGCGAGCGGGTGATCGTCAGCGTCGAAGACAATGGCGAGGGTATTGCCTATGGCCAGCAAGGGCGGATCTTCGAGCCTTTCGTCCAGGTGGGCCGCAAGAAGGGCGGTGCCGGCCTCGGGCTGGCGCTGTGCAAGGAGATCGTCCAGCTGCATGGCGGGCGCATGGGCGTCTACTCAAGGCCCGGGCAGGGCACCCAGTTCTATCTGGCCCTGCCGCTCTAGGGCTTCATGCTTCATCATCCAGGCGCCTGGCCACCAGCCGTCGGCCACGGGTAATCAGCTCAGTGAACTGCAAGGCACTCAGGGCATGGGCGAACAGCCAGCCCTGGCCGAAGCTCACGCCCTCGCTGCTGAGCAGCAGCGCCTGGTCCTCGAACTCGATGCCCTCGGCAATCACCTTGAGTTTCAACGCGTGGGCCATGCGAATGATGTGCGGCGCCACGCCGCTGCTGGCGGCATCGTGCCCCAGGGCATCGATGAACGCCTTGTCGATCTTCAGGCAATCCACCGGCAGGCTCTGCAGGTAGGCCAGGCTGCAATAGCCGGTGCCGAAATCATCGATCAGCACCTGATGCCCGACATCGCGCAGGGCCTGCAGGTTGTTGCGCGCCACCACCACATCGATCAGCCCACGCTCGGTGACCTCGAAGGCGATCTGCCGGGCCGCTACCCGATGCGTCGCCAGCAGCCGCGCCATGACCATGCCGATCCGCGGGACCATCACGTCGCAGGCCGCCAGGTTGACTGAGATGTACAGCTGGGGATTGGCCCGTAGCACATGCCCCAGTTGCTCCAGCAGGCGCTGCAGGACGAAGTCGGTGATCTGGCGGATCTGCCCGGTGTTCTCCGCCAGCGGGATGAACAGGTCGGGGCTGGTCAGGGTACCGTCCGGGCGGCGCCAGCGCAGCAGGGCCTCGGCCCCCACGCAGAGCCGGCTACTGAGATCGAAGATCGGCTGGTACAGCACCTGCAACTCGCCGCGGCGCAGGGCCCCTTGCAGCTCCGCCCCCAGGGACTGGCGCTGGCGGACCACCTGATACACCAACCCACCGATGAACAGCGCCAGCACCAGGCTGGAGGGCAGCAACCACCACCAACCGTCGAGCACTTCGCCCTGCAGGCTGGCGCGGGGGGTGATCAGCACCAGTTGGTACTCGGGGTTGCGAGTGGGCATGCGATAGATCAGCAGGTCCGGGGTGACCTGCAAGGGCCCGTCGCGGCCCCCCGCCAAGGCTGTGCGGGGGGCCAGGCATGGGCCGGGCCGAGCACCGGTATCGCCCGGGCACCATGATCCACCACCACCATCAGGCTGCCACCGGGAGGCAGATCGACCACATCGGTCAGGTGCCCGCGGGAAGTGGCCACGCGAAAGTTGCCGCGACCCAGCATCAGCGCAGCAAGGTTCTCATTGGGCTGGGTCGAGGTGTTGAGCCAGTAGCTGTAGGTCGGCCCGCGGATATCCGGCGGCCTGGCCGCCGGCAGGAGGTTCTGCCGTGGCCAGTTGGAACAAGTGTGGGTGGCGTCCCTGTAGGCCGCTTCATAAATGAAGCGATAGCTGTAGCTGACCTGCTGCAGAGCTGCGATGAGATCGGCGTTGCACTCGCGCAGCGGCTGCGCCTCCAGCACGTCGAGACCTTCGCGCAGTTGCCCGAACAACTGCTCCAGCCGCTCCAGGAAACGCTGCCCCTGGGCGTTCATCTGCTCGCTTTCCCGTTGCTGGACCTGGTGCATGGCCAGCCCGGCGCTGCCCAGCAGCAAAATCACCGCACTCAGCACAGCCGCCAGCATCGCCAGCGTCCAGGGGCGATGGAACCAGGTACGCAAGGGCTCGCGAGCGGCCGGCATCATGGGAGATCCGAAGGATTACCAATGAGTTATAGCAACTGATTGGACAATCGGCCCCAACCGTCCGGCGGCGTCATTATTTTGTCTGGTTGAGCACCATCAGGATGGCCGCGCTTTCTGCGTCCGGCGTACCATCGAAACGCCCCGGCCGGTAGTGCATCTGGAATGCGGCCAGGACGTTACGGGTCGCCTTGTCCAGCTCGCCGGTCTGCGGCGTGGCGTAACCCAGCTGGGCCAGTTGCTGCTGGTACCAACCGATGCTCGGCGGGCTCACGGTAAAGAACGCCTGCTGGCGTGCCACTGCCTGGGCATCGGGCCACAGTCCCAGGCCGGCCTCGGCCAGGCGTTTCCAGGGAAACAACGGGCCCGGATCCAGCTTGCGCATGGGGGCGATATCGCTGTGGCCAATGATGTGGCGCGGCGAGATGTTGTTGCGCTTGCTGATGTCCTTGAGCAGCACGATCAGGTTCTGGATCTGCGCTTCGCTGTAGGGGTACCAGAGCCGCCCGCTGGGGCCATCGCGGAACCCCGGGTTGACGATCTCGATGCCAATGGAACTGGAGTTGAGCCAGGTCCGGCCCTGCCACTGGCTGTCACCGGCATGCCAGGCACGGTATTGCTCGTCCACCAGCTTGTAGATGGTGGCGGACTTGTCATCGCCGATCAGGTAGTGGCTGCTGACCTGGCCATGGGTCAATAGGGCCAGGGAGCGCTCCAGCGATGCCGAGGTGTAGTGGACGATGATGAACTGGGCGCGCTGATCGTAATTGACCGACGGGTGGCTGGTGTCGATGCGCGGGCCGCTGGCGCAGCCGGCGAGGATCAGCAGGGAGAGGGCAAGAGCAAGAAGTTTCATGGCAAAAGGCAGTACGCTGAAGACGATAATGCAACAGTGTAACGTACTGCCCTGGCGATCATGGGCAAAACAGCGCTTTCATTCAGCAAAGTGCTGGCTCCTCAACCAGCTTCCACCCGGTTACGGCCGGCATCCTTGGCCCGGTACAGCGCCTGATCGGCTCTTTTGATCACCAGATCGCTGCGATCACCGGCCTTGAACGCACTCAGCCCGACGGACACGGTGATGGTCACCGGCTCGCCCTTGAAATGGAACGGGCACGCCTCGATTGCCGCGCGCAGGGCTTCCACAATGCGCACACCCACCGGCCAGGGGGTGTTGGGCAGCAGCAGAACAAACTCCTCGCCACCGAAACGTGCGATGAAATCGCTGCCTCGCAGGCGTTTGCGCAGTACGTTGGCGATGATCTTCAACACCTTGTCACCAGCCAGGTGACCGTAGTTGTCGTTGATCCGCTTGAAATGATCGAGATCGAGCATGGCCAGCAGCAGGCTGTTGCCATGTTGTTGCCATTGGCCGACTTCATGTTCCAGGCGTTCACTCCAGGCTGCACGGTTGGGCAGGCCGGTAAGCGGATCGATCAGCGCCTTCTGCCGCTGCTCTTCCAGGTGCTCACGGTAGCCCTGGGCTTCCTGCTCCATGCTCGAAACCCGCTCCGCCAGGCTTTGCAGGCGGGCGGCCACTTCCCGTTCACGCTCGTCGCGCTGCTTCTGGTGGTGGTCCATGGTGCCCAGCAGGCCCTCCAGGTGGCTTTCCAGCACTTGCTTGAGGTCATCCAGGTCGGCGGCCTCCTGCACGCTGCTTTGCAGGCCGTCGACCTGTTCACGGATCTGGCTGTCCATGGCCCGTGCTGCCGAACTGCTGTCGGCATGGCCGTCGCTGGCCGCCTGCAGGTTGCTCTGGAAGGCCTCCAGGCGCTCGTTGAGCTGCTTGAGGTAGGTCTCGAACTCATGCTGGCCAGAGTCGGTGATGGCCAGCATCAACACCGCCAGATCGTCGAGGATCGGCAGCAATTCGTACCAGTTCAACCCATGCTGCAGACGATCGCGCATGGCCTCGGCCTGTGGCCGGTGGCGCTCCGGCAGGCTCAGGTCGTCGAGCAGCCCCAGCAAGGTGTGCTCGATGTGCTTGGCCACCGAACTGTAGGAGGGCTCGGGCGAATCCGGCAGAGCGTAGAGCACATCGTGCTCCGACTGCTCCGGATCGATGGCGGCCAGGGCCTCGGCCATGACTGCCGGCAGGGGCAGGCTGTCCAGCAGCACTGCCGGGGAAACCGTCGGCAGGGGCACCAACTCGTCGGGATTGAGCGCGGCTTCGGCGACAGGCGCTGGCGGCGAATCGGAAGCGGCGACCACCCCGGGATCGACGGGCGCTTGTGGCTCCGCGACAGGCGAAATGGTGGCTTGAGGTTCGACCTCGATAGCGGGTACAGGCTCGGCGGGCGCCTCCTGCACCAGTACCGGAGGCACGAACGCCACCACCGGGGCCGGAGCGGGCACTGCAGCAACCTCCGGCTCGTCGCTGGCAACCGGCTGGGCACCCGGCTCAGGTTCGAGCTGCACTTCGGGCTGTGCCGGAGCGGGCGCGGCAGGCGCCGAAACCGCCTCAGGCAAGGCCTGGGTCGGCGTCTGATAGTGCTCGCGCGCGCCATCCTCCGGGGCCGGGGCTTCCTCGGCTTGCGGATGAGCCTCCGCCGCGGCGGCCGGGAGCGGCGGATTCGTCGCAACGGCTTCCTCCGCCGGGGCCGGCGTCTCGCTCGCCTCGCGGCTGCCGAACAGGCGCTGCAACAGGCTTGGGCGGTCGGGTTCGGCCGGGGTTTCCAGCTGGCTCAGGGCCTTGCCCTGCAGGCTGCTCAGTTCGCCGAGCAGCAAGGGAATTTCCCGCGCCTGGCCAACCCGGCCATCCAGTTGCTTGGCAAAGGCTTTCAGCGGACGGCTGACCTCCCGGGGCAGGGGCAGGGACTGCAACTGGCTGACCAGCGCCGTCAGCGCGCTGCTCATCTGCTCGACCCGGGTTTCCCGCCGCTGCTCGGAGTCCAGCACGGCTTTTTCCAGACGCGGCAGAAGGGCAGCAAGTCCGGCGTCCATGTCGTCGGTGCGTACCACCTCGCGCATTTCCTTCATGCACTGGTCGACCGCGCGATCGGTGCCCTCCGCCGCCAGGGTGCTGCGTACCAGGCCACGACGCAGCAAGTCGAGACGGGCCGCCCATCGGCGTTCGAGCTTTTCCTGCTGTTCGATACTTTTGAGGTATTTCTCTTTCCAGCGATTGGCGTCGTCGCTCATTCATCGGTTCCGCGAGGGGCAGGACTCAACGCGGGCAATGCATCAGCCGTGAGCGAACCCGGCAGACGAATCTCTACCGCGACCGGCAGGTGATCGGATATGGGTTGGGCCAGGACCTCCACGCGCTCCAGGGTCAGGCTGGGGCTGAGCAGAATATGGTCCAGGCAACGTTGCGGACGCCAGCTGGGAAAGGTCGCCTGCAGTTGCGGCGCCAAGAGGCTGAGGTCCCTTAGAGGGGAATGCTCCAGCAGGTCGCTGGCATGGGTGTTCATGTCCCCCATCAGCACCTGATGCTTGTAGCCGCCGATCAACTCGCGGATGTACGCCAGTTGCCGGGTTCGGGTGCGGGCACCGAGCGCCAGATGCATCATCACCACCACCAGTGCCTCGGGACCCTCGCCAAAACGCACGAGGATCGCGCCGCGCCCCTTGGGGCCAGGCAGCGGGTGGTCTTCGATGGCCCAGGGGCGCAGGCGGCTGAGCACGCCATTGCTGTGCTGAGCCAGGCGTCCCAGGTTGCGATTGAGCTGTTGGTACCAGTAGGGGAAGGCGCCCAGTTGGGCCAGGTGTTCCACCTGATTGACGTAGCCGGAGCGCAGGCTGCCGCCATCGGCCTCCTGCAGGGCCACCAGGTCGAAATCGCCAAGCAGGTTGCCGATTTTCTGCAGATTGTCGGCACGCCCATGATGGGGCAGCAGGTGCTGCCAACCACGAGTCAGGTAATGGCGATAACGTTCGGTGCTGATACCGACCTGGATATTGAAACTGAGCAAGCGCAGACGACTGTCTGCCGGCAGGCCGGACGACGCCAAATGGTGCTCGTTGACCTGCGGATCATGCAGGCCAACGATGCGTTCCGAGCTCCAGCGCGGCATGGCGGCGGGCGCTTACTTGGCTGCGCGCTCTTTGGCGATCAACTGGTCAGCCACGCTCAGCGCGCCTTCAGGACCACCGGCGGTGCCCAGGTCGAAACGATACTTGCCGTTGACCACCATGGTCGGTACGCCGGTGATCTGGTAGGCCTGGGCCTTTTTCTTGGCGTCTTCGACCTTGCCTTTGACGGCGAAGGAATTGTAGGTGCTCAGGAACTTGTCCTTGTCGACGCCTTCGCCCGCCAGGAACTCGGCCATCTCTTCAGGAGTAGCGAGTTTCTTGCCGCCATGGATGGCTTCGAATACGGCCTTGTGCACCTTGTGCTCGACACCCATGGCTTCAAGGGTGATGAACAGTTGGCCATGGATGTTCCAGATACCGCCGAACATGGCCGGGATACGGACGAAGTTGACGTCGGCCGGGAGTTTTTCAGCCCAGGGATTGATGGTGGGTTCGAAAGCGTAGCAGTGCGGGCAGCCATACCAGAACAGCTCAACCACTTCGATCTTGCCTGGCACGGCAACCGGAACGGCGCTGCTCAACTCGACATATTGTTTACCGGCTTCAAGCGGTTCGGCCGCTTGAGCGGTCACGCCAAACAGGCTGGCGGTGACGAGTGCGGCGCTGAGAATCAGATTACGCATGCTTTACTCCTGGACAATTTTGGCGCCTCGCTCGACCTGAATTCGACCAGGTCTTGGCGGGCTTGAGTTCGCTAGTGTAGCGGCAGACGCCATAAAAAAGGGCGGCCTGAGCCACCCTTTATGCTTGCACCGTCAGATTAATCGATCATTAACGTTGCCGTGGCTTAGCACCTTGGGCAACGCTGATCGAGCCGGCCTCAGTGCAGGCCCTGAATATAGCTGGACACCGCTTCGATGTCTTTGTTGCTCAGCTTGCCAGCGATGCTGCGCATCACCAGGGTATCGCCGTCGTTGGTACGGTTGCCTTCGCGGAAGTCGGTCAACTGCTTGGCCACGTACTGTGCGTGCTGGCCGCCCAGATGGGGGAAGCCGGCTGCTGCGTTACCCGCACCGTTTGGCGAGTGGCAACCGGTGCAGGCAGGCATGCCCTGGTCGAGCTTGCCGCCACGGAACAGTTCTTCACCACGGGCCACGACTTTAGGATCTGCTGCGCCGACGCTGCCTTTCTGGCTGGCGAAGTAGGCGGCGATGTCAGCCAGGTCCTGATCGCTCAGGTTGGTCAACAGGCCTGTCATCTCCAGCACCTGGCGCTTGCCGGACTTGATATCGTGCAACTGCTTGTTCAGGTACTTTTCCCCCTGACCCGCCAGCTTGGGAAAGTTTGGCGCCATGCTGTTCCCATCAGGGCCGTGGCAAGCACCACAGACTGCGGCTTTCGCCTGACCGGCAGCAGCGTCGCCTGCGGCATGGGCGACACCTGTGATGCCCAAGGTCAACAGCAGACTCACGAGTAATTTGTTCATCAGCTAATCCAACTACGGCTAAGGGTTAAGAGTTATGGACCGGGATCACTCGCTCATCCAATGGATGATGACTCGGTAATCCTCGGCACTGCAGTCCATGCACAAACCACGCGGCGGCATCGCCTTGAAACCCTGGGTCACGTGTTGCACCAGCGTCTCCATACCTTGCGCCAACCTCGGCGCCCAAGCTTCCTGGTCGCCCTTGCGGGGCGCCGTGGGTAGTTGGCCGGAATGACAAGCCCCACAAACACGGTTGTACACAGCTTCCGGATCCTGTGTAGCCTGAGCGCCGTAAAACGGCATCAAGACACCGGCAGCTAGCAGCCATTTCGTCATAAAACGACCTTTTCAGGGTTGAGAGCGTGGTGCGTTCTAATGCGCATTCAAGGTTTATCGCTCTCGTGAACTTCATCCTACGCTGGGACAAAGCGCACACAAAATCTGCGGCATTATATACTGGCGTTACTGAAACGGAAACGACACCGCTCGCCGCGTCCACTCTCGGCATCGCCCCAATCGGAAATCCCATGCAACTCAAGAACCCCATCCTCGGTCTGTGCCAACAGGCTACGTTCATGCTCAGCGCCGCCAAAGTCGATCAATGCCCTGACGATGAAGGCTTCGAAGTGGCCTTTGCCGGGCGTTCCAACGCCGGCAAATCCAGCGCCCTGAACACCCTGACCCACGCCAGCCTGGCACGCACCTCGAAAACTCCGGGTCGCACGCAGTTGTTGAACTTCTTCAAGCTAGACGACGATCGCCGTCTGGTCGACCTGCCGGGCTACGGTTACGCCAAAGTGCCAATCCCGCTCAAGCAACACTGGCAGCGTCACCTGGAAGCCTACCTGGGCAGCCGCGAGAGCCTTAAGGGCCTGATCCTGATGATGGATATCCGTCATCCCATGACCGACTTCGACCTGCTGATGCTGGACTGGGCGGTCGCCAGCGGCATGCCGATGCACATCCTGCTGACCAAGGCCGACAAACTGACCTACGGCGCGGCCAAGAACACCCTGCTCAAGGTGCAGTCGCAGATCCGCAAGGGCTGGGGCGAAGCCGTCACCATCCAACTGTTCTCGGCCCCCAAGCGCATGGGCCTGGAAGAGGCCTACACCGTGCTGGCGGGCTGGATGGAACTGGCCGACAAAGGCGCCGAAGCCGAGGCCTGAGAGACGTAGGGAAAATTGCCTGGGGGATGATCAGGCAAGGCAAAAGCGCGGTGCGAAAGCGAAGTTTACTGGCTGTAAATGAGCATTTCGCGCCGCGCTTTTAACGCCGCATGATCATTTCCCAGGCGGTTTTCAGGCAAAAAAAACCCCGGACTTCGTATGGGGAGGGGGAAGTTCGGGGTTCAAGTTCTAGACCGCTAGGGCGGGGTCCAGATATCTGCCAACACTTAACACAACATAGGAGCATCGAAGGGCTTCACCAGCCATTCAGTAACTCTGAGTGGGCGTTCACCTATTTAGTTCCGGCCGGTTGCAAAAACTATTGGCAATAATCGATGAAATTTTCGGTGCTAATAGCTCTTCGCTAGTTTTTGCCGCGACACTATGCCGCGGCAAAAACACCTGAAAAGTGCCCTTAATGAGCCTCATCCCAGTTATTTCCCACCCCCACTTCCACCAATAGCGGCACATCCAGGGTCGCGGCACCGCTCATGTGCCCGCGAATTTCCTCACGAACCTGGTCCACCAGGTCCTCGCGCACTTCCAGCACCAGTTCGTCGTGCACCTGGAGAATCACTCGGGCATCCAGCCCCGAGGACTCCAGCCAGTTGTCCACGGCCACCATGGCTTTCTTGATGATATCTGCCGCGGTGCCCTGCATCGGCGCATTGATCGCGGTGCGTTCGGCGCCGGCGCGCTCCTGTGGCTTGTTGGAGTTGATCTCCGGCAGGTACAGGCGGCGACCGAAGATGGTCTCGACATAACCCTGGTCCGCGGCCTGGGCGCGGGTGCGGTCCATGTACTCGCGAACCCCCGGGTAACGCGCGAAGTAGGTGTCGATATAGGCCTTGGCCTGCTTGGTATCGACACCGATGTCCTTGCCCAGCTTCTGCGCGCCCATACCGTAGATCAGGCCGAAGTTGATGGCCTTGGCGCTGCGGCGCTGATCGGAAGTGACGTCCTTGAGCTCGACCTTGAACACCTCGGCCGCCGTGGCGGTGTGCACGTCCAGGTTGTTGCGGAAGGCGTTGAGCAAACCTTCATCGCGGGACAGGTGCGCCATGATCCGCAACTCGATCTGCGAATAGTCCGCTGCCAGCAGCTTGTAGCCTGGCGGCGCGATGAAGGCCTGGCGAATGCGCCGGCCTTCAGCGGTACGTACCGGAATGTTCTGCAGGTTCGGATCGCTGGAGGACAGCCGGCCGGTGGACGCTACCGCCTGATGATAGGAGGTATGGATGCGCCCGGTACGCGGGTTGATCTGCTCCGGCAGGCGGTCGGTATAGGTGCTTTTCAGCTTGCTCATGGAACGGTACTGCATCAGCACCCGCGGCAGCGGATAGTCGTCTTCCGCCAGCTTGGCCAGCACCTCTTCAGCCGTGGATGGCTGGCCCTTGGCAGTCTTTTTCAGCACCGGCAGGCCGAGCTTGTCGTAGAGGATGCTGCCCAGCTGCTTGGGCGAGCCCAGGTTGAACTCCTCGCCGGCGATCTCGAAGGCTTCGCGCTCCAGGGCGACCATCTTGTCCCCCAGTTCGATGCTCTGCACTCCCAGGAGCTTGTCGTCCACCAGTGCTCCCTGGCGCTCGATGCGCGCCAGGACCGGCACCAAAGGCATTTCGATATCGGTGAGCACGCTGGCCAGGCTCGGTATCGCGGTCAGCTTGTCGAACAGGACCTGGTGCAGGCGCAGGGTCACGTCGGCATCTTCCGCGGCGTAGGGGCCGGCCTGCTCAAGAGGAATCTGGTCGAAGGTCAACTGCTTGGCACCCTTGCCAGCGATGTCCTGGAAACTCACAGTGCTGTGGTCCAGGTACTTCTGCGCCAGGCTGTCCATGTCATGGCGGGTGGCGGTGGAGTTGAGCACGTAGGATTCGAGCATGGTATCGAAGGCCACGCCGCGCACAGTGATGCCATTGGCCTGGTCGCCGCCGATGGCGCAGTTGGCCAGGATGTTCATGTCGAACTTGGCGTGCTGGCCGACCTTGAGCAGCTTGGGATCTTCCAGCAAGGGCTTGAGGGCCAGCAGTACGCTGTCGCGATCCAGCTGTGCCGGCGCGCCCATGTAGGAGTGGGTCAGGGGAACATAGGCCGCTTCGCCGGCCTTGACCGAGAAGGACAGGCCCACCAGTTGCGCCTGCTGCGCATCGATCCCGGTGGTTTCGGTGTCGAAGGCAATCAGCTTGGCGCCCTTGAGCTTCTCCAGCCAGGCATCGAAACGCTCCTGGTCGAGGATGGTTTCGTACTGCAGCTCCAGCGGAGCTTGCTCCACAGTCTGCGGCGGCGGCACGGCGGCGGGTGTCGCCTCAGCGCCGCTGAGCTCGACACGCTTGGCATCGCGCTGCAACTCGTCGAGCCAGCTCTTGAACTCCAGCAGGCTGTAGAGCTCCACCAGCTTCTCGCGGTCCGGCTCGCCCAGGTGCAGGTCGTCGAGCCCGACATCCAGCGGCACGTCGACCTTGATGGTCGCCAACTGATAGGAGAGGAAGGCCATTTCCTTGTGTTCTTCGAGCTTGGCCGGCAAGGTCTTGGCCCCGCGGATCGGCAGGGTCGGTACGATATCGAGCTGTTCGTACAGCTCCTTCAACCCGCCATTGACCCCGACCAGCAGGCCGGAAGCGGTCTTCGGACCAATGCCCGGCACCCCGGGAATGTTGTCGGAAGAGTCGCCCATCAGCGCCAGGTAATCGATGATCTGCTCGGGAGCGACGCCGAATTTCTCCTTCACGCCTTCCACGTCCATGCTGCTACCGGACATGGTGTTGACCAGGGTAATGTGCCCGTCCACCAGCTGTGCCATGTCCTTGTCGCCAGTGGAAATCACCACCGGGCGGTCCGCTGCCGCGCTGCTGCGGGCCAGGGTGCCGATCACGTCATCGGCCTCGACCCCTTCCACGCACAACAAGGGGAAACCCAGGGCGATCACGCTGGCGTGCAACGGCTCGATCTGCACCCGCATGTCGTCGGGCATGCTCGGACGGTTGGCCTTGTATTCGGCATACATGTCATCGCGGAAGGTCCCGCCCTTGGCATCGAAGACCACGGCGAACGGGCTGTCCGGGTACTGTTTGCGCAGGCTCTTGAGCATGTTCAACACGCCCTTGACCGCGCCGGTAGGCAGGCCTTTGGAGGTGGTCAGCGGAGGCAGCGCGTGGAACGCGCGGTACAGATATGAAGAACCGTCCACCAGGACGAGGGGGGCTTGGCTCATGAGCGGGATCAACCTTTTCGGCGGGTCCGGCGCTAGAATAGCGGGACCGTTGACGACAAAGGGACAAGGTTATCATGCGCACACTAAATCGCTTGCTGCTGACCGGCTTGATTGCAATCGCTCCATTGGCCGCGATCGCCGCAGAAGATGCGCCATCAGCGGACCCGGAAGTAACCATTCGCACGGAAGGCGACAAGACCATCCAGGAATACCGGCAAAATGGCTTCCTGTATGCCATCAAGATCACGCCAAAGGGCGGCAAACCCTACTTCCTGGTGCGTGCCGATGGCTCGGACGGCAACTTCATCCGTTCGGATCAGCCGGATATGCTGATCCCTTCGTGGAAAATCTTTGAGTGGTAAACCACTCCGACTTCAACTCAATGGCGCTGGCTGGATAGCAGCGCCCGTACTGGCAGTTTTTAACCATGTCTGTGTTCACCCCCCTGGCTCGGCCCGAGCTGGAAACCTTTCTCGCCCCGTATGGGCTCGGCCGCCTGCTTGATTTCCAGGGGATCGCCGCTGGTAGCGAAAACACCAACTTCTTCATCAGCCTGGAACGGGGCGAGTTCGTCCTGACCCTGGTGGAACGTGGCCCGGTCCAGGAAATGCCGTTCTTCATTGAACTGCTGGACGTGCTGCACCAGGCCAACCTGCCAGTGCCCTATGCCCTGCGCACCACCGACGGCGTCGCCCTGCGCGAACTGGCGGGCAAGCCGGCGCTGCTGCAACCGCGGCTGGCGGGCAAGCACATCAAGCAGGCCAACGCCCAGCACTGTGCCCAGGTCGGTGAGCTGCTCGGCCACCTGCACGTGGCCACCAAGGACCACATGATCAAGCGCAAGACCGATCGCGGCCTGGACTGGATGCAGGAAGAGGGCAGGCAACTGCTGTCGCACCTGGCCCCCACGGCCCAAGACCTGCTGCAACGGGCCCTGGATGAAATCGCCGCTCAGAAGATGAAGATCCTCGCCCTGCCCCGGGCCAACATCCACGCCGATCTGTTTCGCGACAACGCCATGTTCGAAGGCACCCACCTGACCGGCCTGATCGACTTCTACAACGCCTGTTCGGGACCGATGCTCTACGACGTGGCGATCGCCCTGAATGACTGGTGCTCCGACGATGAAGGCGTACTCGACGGCCAACGGGCCCGAGCCCTGCTGGGCGCCTACGCGGCGCTGCGCCCGTTCACTGCGGCAGAGGCCGAACTCTGGCCGACCCTGCTGCGGGTAGCCTGCGTGCGCTTCTGGCTATCGCGGCTGATCGCCGCCGAGAGCTTCGCCGGGCAGGACGTGCTGATTCACGATCCGATGGAGTTCCAGCAGCGCCTGGCGCAGCGGCAACAGGTCAGCATCGCGCTGCCGTTCGCCCTGTAAAACGCTTCGCGGGCAAGCCCGCTCCTACAGAGATACGCTCAACCTGTAGGAGCGGGCTTGCCCGCGAAAGCCCTCGCGCAACAATCCCCGCTTAAAGCTGCTCCAAGCAGCCCGCCAGATCATTCCCCAACTTCTCCAGCACCTGCTCATAGCCTTGAGCGGTTGCCGGCGTGTAACCGCCCAACGCATCCAGCTCCGCCAGTTTCACCGGCAGGCCGGCCACCAGGGTTTCCGCCAGGCGTGGGCGCAGGGGCGGCTCGCTGAATACACAGGTCTTGCCCACCTGCTGCAAGCGCGCGCGCATGGCGGCGACGTGCTGGGCCCCCGGCTGGACTTCCGCTGCCACGCTGAACACCCCGGCGTGCTTGAGGCCGTAGGCGTCCTCGAAGTAGTCGAAAGCTTCGTGGAACACGAAGTAAGACTTGCCGGCGATCCCCGCCAGGCGGGCTTTCAAGCGGGCATCCAGGGCATCCAGACGCTCGCTGAACGCCTTCAGGTTGCTCTGGTAGCGGGCGGCATTGGCCGGGTCGGCGGCGCTCAGGTCCGCGGCCATGCGGGTGGCGATCACCCGGGCATTGACCGGCGACAGCCAGAGGTGCGCGTCCAGGGTGCCGGGGCGATGATCATGGTCATGTTCGTCGGCATCTTCAGCGTGGGAGTGGCTATCTTCGGCAAAGTGCCGGAGTTTCATGCCCGGCAGGTCCTGTACCGCCACCGAGGGCAGGCTACGGCCCTTCAGCACCCGCGGCAGGAAGCCTTCCATGTCCGGGCCGATCCAGTACAGCAGGTCCACACTCTGCACCTTGCGCACGTCCGAAGGGCGCAGCGCGTAGTTGTGCGGGGAAGCTCCGGGCGGCAGCAGCACCTCGGGAACCGCCACGCCATCCTGCACGGCGGCGGCAATCAGTTGCAGCGGCTTGATGCTGGTCAGCACCCGCACTTCGGCCTGGGCCGAGCCGATCGCGAACAGGCTGAAGGTAAAAGCGACAAAAAGGCGAAAAAGTCTGGGCACGATGGACACTCGAGGAGGCGAGAACGGGTAACATAATAACGTCTCTCACAAACCTCGTCGCCGCTCATGCCTAAAACACCCCTTGCCAGCCGTCCACACGACCACTCTCACTGCGTACACAGCGCACTGTCTGAGGCCGACGCCCTGTGCGCACGGCAAGGCCTGCGCCTGACCGCCCTGCGCCGGCGGGTGCTGGAGCTGGTGTGGCAAAGCCATAAGCCCCTGGGGGCCTACGACATCCTGGCCGTGCTCAGCGAGCAGGACGGCCGTCGCGCCGCCCCGCCAACGGTTTACCGGGCGCTGGATTTCCTCCTGGAAAACGGCCTGGTGCACCGCATCGCCTCGCTCAATGCCTTTGTCGGCTGCAACCACCCCGAGCACGCGCACCAGGGCCAGTTCCTGATCTGCCGCGAATGCCACGCCGCCATCGAGCTGGAACAGAAATCCATCAGCGACGCCATCATCAGCAGCGCCCGCGACGTCGGCTTCGTGGTCGAGGGCCAGACCGTCGAAGTGGTCGGGCTCTGCTCGGGCTGCCAGGGGGCTTGATGAGCAATGCGTTGATCCGCCTCGAGCAGGTCGGGGTGACCTTTGCCGGGCAGAACGTGCTGGAGAACATCCAGCTCAGCGTTGAACCCGGCCAGATCGTCACCCTGATCGGCCCCAATGGCGCCGGCAAGACCACGCTGGTGCGCGCCGTGCTCGGCCTGCTCAAGCCCGACACCGGCAGTGTCTGGCGCAAGCCCAAACTGCGGGTGGGCTACATGCCGCAGAAGCTTCATGTCGACCCGACCTTGCCGCTGTCGGTGCTGCGCTTTCTGCGCCTGGTGCCGGGAGTGGACCGTACCCGGGCGCTGGCAGCGCTCAAGGAAGTAGGTGCCGAGCAGGTGATCGACAGCCCGGTGCAGAGCATCTCCGGTGGCGAGATGCAGCGTGTGCTGCTGGCCCGGGCGCTGCTGCGCGAGCCGGAGCTGCTGGTGCTCGATGAACCGGTGCAAGGCGTCGACGTGGCCGGCCAGGCCGAGCTCTACAGCCTGATTACCCGCCTGCGCGACCGTCACGGCTGCGGCGTGCTGATGGTCTCCCACGACCTGCACCTGGTGATGAGCACCACCGATCAGGTGGTCTGCCTCAATCGCCACGTCTGCTGCTCTGGCCACCCCGAGCAGGTCAGCGGCGACCCGGCCTTCGTCGAGCTGTTCGGCAAGAACGCACCGAGCCTGGCGATCTACCACCACCATCACGACCATGCCCACGACCTGCATGGTTCGGTCGTCACCCAGCCCGCTTCGGGCCACGCCCATGTCCATGGAGAAAACTGCAAGCATGGCTGATTTTCTGCTCTACGCCCTGCTCGCAGGCCTGGCCCTGGCGGTGGTTGCCGGCCCCTTGGGGTCCTTTGTGGTCTGGCGTCGCATGGCCTATTTCGGCGACACCTTGTCCCACGCCGCGCTGCTCGGCGTGGCCCTGGGCTTTCTGCTGGATGTCAGCCCGGCGGTAGCGGTCACGGTCGGCTGCCTGCTGCTGGCGGTGCTGCTGGTGACCCTGCAACAGCGCCAACCCCTGGCTTCCGACACGCTGCTGGGGATTCTTGCACCCAGCACCCTGTCTCTGGGCCTGGTGGTACTAAGCTTCATGCATGAAGTGCGAATCGACCTGATGGCCTACCTGTTCGGTGACCTGCTGGCGATCAGCCCGGGCGACCTGGCGTGGATTCTCGGCGGTAGCGCGGCGGTGCTGTTGCTGCTGGTGGCGCTGTGGCGCCCCTTGCTGGCGATCACCGTGCACGAGGAGCTGGCCAGGGTCGAAGGCCTGCCTGTGGCCTCGCTGCGCCTGGCGCTGATGCTGCTGATCGCCGTGGTGATTGCCGTGGCCATGAAGATTGTCGGGGTGTTGCTGATCACTTCGCTGTTGATCATCCCGGCCGCTGCGGCACAGCGTCACGCCCGCTCGCCGGAGCAGATGGCCCTGGGCGCCAGCCTGCTGGGCATGCTCGCGGTGTGCGGCGGGCTGGCGCTGTCCTGGTTCAAGGACACACCGGCCGGGCCGTCGATCGTGGTCACCGCCGCCACACTGTTTCTGCTGAGTTTTGTTCTGCCCCGTCGAGGGGTGTAGACTTGCTCGCTTTTTGCGCAATTAGAGAGTCGCAGGAATGAAGCCGTTCGCCTCCCGTTATCTGCTCCTTGTCGCATTTTCCCTGCTACTGGGAGCCTGCCAAAGCACGCCACCAGCGGCCACCGAGGTCCCTGATGCACGGGCCACGGCCATCGCGCAGCTGGAACAAAACATCGCCAGCAGCGAACTGGCCACCGCGGAAGATCAACTCAGCGCCTTGCAGGCGCAGACGCCCGACGACCCGCAACTGGTGCAGTACCAGCGGCAGTTGGCCGAAGCCTATCTGCAGCGCAGCCAGATCGTCCTGCAGAAGGGCGATGTGAACGCCGCAGCCACGGCCCTGAGCCGTGCCCGGGCACTGATGCCCAAGGCTCCGGCGCTGACCGGTGGGGTCAACAATGCCATTGCCCACGCCCGCAAGGCGGAGCTGGACAAGGCCGAAGCCGCCCTGAAGGCCGCCGAAGCGCGCCCTGCGGCCAAGCTGATCGATCCGACCGCCGAGAGCACCACCGTCGCCTTGAACGTCACTGATATCCGCAAGCTGCGGCACCAACTCGATGCCCTGGCCGCCGATGTAGTGAATTACCAGTGCGACGTGAGCATCCAGGTACCACGCACCGAGGATTACCCCTGGCTATCGACCCTGCTCGGCAAGCGGGTGAAGAAGCTCGACCCGGACTTTGAACAGAAGATCAGTCGGCAAATCGTGCGCCATGTACCGGCGCAGATGGTGCTGACTCCGCGCAAGGCGCAGTAAAGCCTTCGCCGGCAAGCCGGCTCCTACACGGAGCAGGCTTGTCGGAGAAAGTGTTCAGGCCGGGATTGCCTTGGCCTTTTCCTCTCGGCTCCAGACCCGATGCTGAGCGATGGCGGCAATGAATGCCTTCAGCGCCTTGGCATCGGCCCCCACGATCAAGCCTTCATCCGCCTCCAGCCGCAGGCTGTGCAACAGCTCCCGGGCATCGCCGTGCAGGGCAATCGCCTTGAGGTGCTTGTACGCCTCCAGCAAGTAATGCAGGGCCACGCCATTGCCGCTCAAGGCCTTGATCGACTGCGCACCTCCGGGCACGAACACCGCATCGAAGGCCACCGATGGCAAGCCCTCCATGGACGCATCCACCGGCAGGCTCTTGCCGTCCGCCGTGGTGACCGGCGCCGAGGTCGACCCCAGTAGCTTGGCGTGCGCTCCTTCGGCCTTGAGAGCCTTCTTCAGCGCATCGATCGCTGCACCATTGACGCCATTGGCCGCCAGAATCGCCACCTTCCGGGTTTTGATATTGCCCGGCAACAGGTTCGCCTGGCTCAGGGCCGGCGAGCGCGAGAGCGAAGTCTTGCGCTCCGCCACCGTGGCTTTCTTCGGCGCCGCCAGCCCGAGGTTCTCGGCCACTCGCGCGGCCAGTTGCAGGTCGATGTTGGCCAGAATCTCGTTGACCTGGCGTTCGCGGATCCATTCACGTTCCACCTTGCCCAGCTCAAAGCTGTAGGCGGCGATGATGTGCTCCTGCTCGTGCTTGCTCATGCTCTTGTAGAAGAGCCGCGCCTGGGAGAAATGGTCGCTGAACGATTCGCTGCGCTGGCGGATCTTGTGCGCATCGATACGCTCGTTGTAACTCTCGAAGCCGCCATCCTCGGCCGCCGGTGGGGTTTCCCGGGGCCAGCCGCCGTCGATGGAATTGGGCTCATAGGAGGCCCGGCCCTTGTCCAGGGTGATGCGGTGCATGGCGTCGCGCTGGCTGTTGTGGAAGGGCGCCAGCGGCCGATTGATCGGCAATTCGTGGAAGTTCGGCCCACCCAGGCGGCTGATCTGGGTATCGGTGTAGGAAAACAGCCGTCCTTGCAACAGCGGGTCGTTGGAGAAGTCGATCCCGGGCACTATGTGCCCCGGGCAGAAGGCGACCTGCTCGGTCTCGGCAAAATAGTTGTCCGGGTTGCGGTTCAGCACCATCTTGCCCAGGGGCGTGATCGGCACCAGCTCCTCGGGAATCAGCTTGGTCGGGTCGAGGATGTCGAAATCAAAGTTGTGCTCGTCTTCCTCGGCGATGATCTGTACACCGAACTCCCACTCCGGGTAATCCCCGGCTTCGATCGATTCCCACAGGTCGCGGCGATGGAAGTCGGTGTCCTTGCCCGCCAGCTTCTGCGCCTCATCCCAGACCAGCGAACAGGTACCCACCGTCGGCCGCCAGTGGAACTTGACGAAGCTCGACCGGCCCTGGGCGTTGATCAGGCGAAAGGTATGCACGCCAAAGCCCTGCATGGCCCGCAGGCTTTTCGGAATGGCCCGGTCGGACATGGCCCAGATCACCATGTGCGCCGATTCCGGCTGCAGCGAGACAAAGTCCCAGAAGGTGTCATGGGCCGAGCCGCCGGTGGGTATTTCGTTGTGGGGTTCGGGTTTCACGGCGTGTACGAAATCGGGGAACTTGATCGCGTCCTGAATGAAGAACACCGGCATGTTGTTGCCCACCAAGTCGAAGTTGCCTTCGTCAGTGAAGAACTTCACCGCAAAGCCGCGCACGTCACGCACGGTGTCGCCAGAGCCCCTTGGCCCCTGGACCGTGGAAAAGCGTACGAACACTGGTGTTTTCTTCCCCGGATCACGCAGGAAACCGGCCTTGGTCAATGCCGAATGGTTGTCATAGCTCTGGAAGTAACCATGGGCTCCCACCCCTCGGGCATGCACGATGCGCTCGGGAATCCGCTCATGGTCGAAGTGGGTGATCTTCTCCCGCATGATGAAGTCTTCCAGCAGCGAAGGCCCACGAGCACCGGCTTTGAGGGTGTTCTGGTTGTCGGCGATCTTCACCCCCTGGTTGGTCCGCAGGGCCTGCCCGGTGGCGTCGGAGCGGAACGTCTCCAGGCTCTTGAGCTTGCTGTTGCTGTTGCCGCGGTCCAGGGTGTCGGTCCCGGCCATCTGGCTTTTTGGGGTATCGGGCTTCTTCGTGCTCATCAGGCAAAACTCCTCGTTGGCGAAATCCCTGGCGTGCCGGGGCTTCGTGGGCAAAGGCCTCCAGGCACGGCACCTGGCGGCTTTCGAGTGACTTAACTAGTGACTGACGAGAAGGTGCGAGCGTTCCTTTTTTATGACCTTTGATCGCGTTATTGCCAAATGGCAGGATGATTGCGAAATAAATGCTAAGAACCTCTATACGGACAGGCTAAAATGCGCGCCCGGCTAACCGCTGATCCTTTTCTAACGCGCCCCACAAGGTTCGCTACGTGATCGAGTTTCAAAACGTCCATAAAACCTACCGGGTCGCCGGTAAGGATATTCCCGCCCTGCACCCGACCAGCCTTCGGGTCGAGAATGGCCAGGTGTTCGGCCTGATCGGCCACTCCGGTGCGGGTAAAAGTACTCTGCTGCGCCTGATCAACCGCCTGGAAAACCCCAGTGGCGGCACCATCGTCGTCGACGACGAAGACGTCACCGCCCTGGACGCCAGTGGCCTGCGCCGCTTCCGCCAGCAGGTCGGCATGATCTTCCAGCACTTCAACCTGCTGTCGTCCAAGACCGTGGCCGACAACGTCGCCCTGCCCCTGACCCTGGCCGGCGAGCTGTCGCGCAGCGACATCGACCGCCGGGTGGCCGAGCTGCTGGACCGGGTCGGCCTGGCCGACCACGCGAAGAAATACCCGGCGCAGCTGTCCGGCGGCCAGAAGCAGCGCGTCGGCATCGCCCGCGCCCTGGCCACCAAGCCGAAGATCCTGCTGTGCGACGAGGCCACCAGCGCCCTGGACCCGCAGACCACCGCCTCGGTCCTGCAACTGCTGGCCGAGATCAACCGCGAGCTGAACCTGACCATCGTCCTGATCACCCACGAGATGGACGTGATCCGTCGCGTCTGTGACCAGGTGGCGGTGATGGACGCCGGCGTGATCGTCGAACAGGGCCCGGTGGCCGACGTGTTCCTGCACCCCAAGCACCCGACCACCCGGCGCTTCGTCCAGGAAGACGAGCAGATCGACGAGAACGAGCAGCGCGACGACTTCGCCCACGTACCGGGGCGCATCGTGCGCCTGACCTTCCAGGGCGATTCCACCTACGCGCCGCTGCTGGGCACCGTGGCCCGGGAGACCGGGGTCGACTACAGCATCCTCGCCGGACGCATCGACCGCATCAAGGACACCCCTTATGGGCAACTGACCCTGGCCATCACCGGCGGTGACATGGAAGCGGCCTTCGCCCGCTTCACCGCGGCGGATGTCCACATGGAGGTGCTGCGCTGATGGATACCTTCTTCGCCAACATCGACTGGCTGGAAATCTGGCTGGCCACCGGCGACACCCTGATGATGCTCGGCGGCTCGCTGCTGTTCACCGTACTGCTGGGCCTGCCACTGGGCGTGCTGCTGTTCCTCTGCAGCCCGCGCCAACTGCTGGAGCAGAAGTCGCTGTATGCGCTGCTGTCGCTGGTGGTCAACATCCTGCGTTCGCTGCCGTTCATCATTCTGCTGATCGTGATGATTCCCTTCACCGTACTGATCACCGGCACATCGCTGGGGGTTGCCGGGGCCATTCCACCGCTGGTGGTCGGCGCCACGCCGTTCTTTGCCCGGCTGGTGGAAACCGCCCTGCGCGAAGTGGATCGCGGCATCATCGAGGCCACCCAGTCCATGGGTGCCAGCACCCGGCAGATCATTACCAATGCCTTGCTCCCGGAAGCCCGCCCGGGCATCTTTGCCGCTATCACCGTGACTGCCATTACCCTGGTGTCCTACACCGCCATGGCCGGCGTGGTGGGGGCCGGTGGCCTGGGCGACCTGGCGATCCGCTTCGGCTACCAGCGCTTCCAGACCGATGTGATGGTGGTGACCGTGGTGTTGCTGCTGGTGCTGGTCCAGGTTCTGCAAACCGTCGGCGACAAGCTGGTGGTGCACTTTTCCCGCAAATAAAATTGCCGGCCCAGGCCGGCAGGCGCCCGGGGTCGGGCGACTTACAAGGAGCTTGTTGGATGAAAAAACTACTCGTCGCTTTCGCAGCCGTTGCCGCGTTCTCCGCGCACGCCGCCGAAACCCTGACCGTGGCCGCCACACCAGTGCCCCACGCCGAGATCCTGGAATTCGTCAAACCGGCCCTGGCCAAGGAAGGCGTGGACCTGAAGGTCAAGGTCTTCACCGACTACGTGCAGCCCAACGTGCAAGTCGCCGAAAAGCGCCTGGACGCCAACTTCTTCCAGCACCAGCCCTACCTGGATGAGTTCAACAAGGCCAAGGGCACCCAGCTGGTGAACGTTGCCGGTGTTCACGTCGAGCCCCTGGGTGCCTATTCCAGCAAGTACAAGCAGCTCTCCGAACTGCCGGGCGGCGCCACCGTGGTGATCCCCAACGACGCCACCAACGGCGGCCGCGCGCTGTTGCTGCTGGACAAGGCCGGCCTGATCAAGCTCAAGGATTCCAACAACATCCTGGCCACCATCAAGGACATCACCGAGAACCCAAAGGACCTGAAGTTCCGTGAACTGGAAGCCGCCACCATCCCGCGCGTGCTGACCCAGGTCGACCTGGCGCTGATCAACACCAACTATGCCCTGGAAGCCAAGCTGGATCCTTCCAAGGACGCCCTGGTGATCGAAGGCAAGGATTCGCCTTACGTGAACATCCTGGTGGCCCGTCCTGACGACAAGGATTCGGACGCCATGAAGAAGCTGGTCGCGGCCCTGCACAGCCCTGAAGTGAAGCAGTTCATTCTCGAGAAGTACAAAGGCGCCATCGTGCCGGCGTTCTGATCGGTTGCAGAAACACAAACGGGGCGCCTTGGGGCGCCCCGTTTCGTTGTAGCCGCTGCCGAAGGCCGGGATAAGGCGCCCAGCGTCTTCCGAGGGCCTCAGGAGCGCGTCCTCTTCGAGGCCGATCGCAGCCTGCGGCAGCGGCTACAGGGTTCGGCGGTTCGGCGGTTCGGCGGTTCGGCGGTTCGGCGGTTCGGCGGTTCGAGCATGTAGCGTTATTTGCGCTGCAGCATCACAGGCAGTTGGGCCACCAGCTTCTGGTTGTTCAGCGGAGCACGGATGAAACCGCGCTGGGTACCGTCCGGGCCGATCACCGCCAGGTTGCCGCTGTGGTCCACGGTGTAGTTGGGCTTGCTGGTATCGGCCGGGATGAAGGGAATGCTCACGGCGTTGGCGAGCTTCTGCAGGTCTTCCACCGAGGAGGCGGTCAGGCCCTTGAAGTCCTTGTCGAAGTAGCCCAGGTACTGCTTGAGCTGCTGCGGGGTATCACGGTTGGGGTCGACGCTGACCAGGACCACCTGCAGCTTGTCCACCGCTTCCTTGGGCAGCTCGCTCTTGATCTGCCGCAACTGCGCCAGGGTGGTGGGGCAGATGTCCGGGCAGAAGGTGTAGCCGAAGAACAGCAGCGACCATTTGCCCTTCAGCTCGTCGATCACCACTGGCTGGCCGTCCTGATCGACCATCTTCACCGCAGGCAGGGTACGGCTTTGCGGCAGCAGGATGATGCCCGCATCGATCAGTGCAGTGGGGTCGCCCTGACCCTTGCCGGACAGTACTTTGTTGACGGTAAGCCCCAGCACCAGGGCCACCAGGGCAACGAGAATAAAGACGGTTTTCTGAGTTCGAGTCATAGGTTCAACAATAGGTAGTGGTCTACGAGCAGGGCGATGAACAGCAGGAACAAGTAATAAATAGAGTACTTGAAGGTGTTGATCGCCGCGTGCGGCCGAGTGCCACGGTACAGCACCCAGGCCCATTGCAGGAAGCGCCCGCCCAGGGCCAGGGCACACACCAGGTACAGCACGCCACTCATGTGGATGACATAGGGCAGCAGGCTCACCGCCAGCAGGGCAAAGGTGTAGAGCAGGATGTGCACCTTGGTGTAGTGCTCGCCATGGGTGACCGGCAGCATCGGGATATCGGCCTTGGCGTACTCCTCTTTGCGGTGGATGGCCAGGGCCCAGAAGTGCGGCGGGGTCCAGGCGAAGATGATCAGCACCAGCAGCAGCGGTTCGGCGCTCATGTGCCCGGTGGCGGCGACCCAGCCCAGCAACGGTGGAGCCGCGCCGGCCAGCCCGCCGATCACGATGTTCTGCGGCGTCGCGCGCTTCAGAAACCCGGTGTAGACCACCGCATAGCCCAGCAGCGAGGCCAGGGTCAGCCAGGCCGTGAGTGGGTTGGTGAAGGTCAGCAGCAGCGCCTGCCCGGCTAGCGCCAGGAGCAGGGCAAAGGCCAGCGCCGCTCGTGGCGATACCCGGCCTTCGGCCAGGGGCCGCTTGTGGGTCCGGGCCATCAGCGCGTCGATGCGCCGGTCCACCACATGGTTGACCGCCGCCGCGCCACCCGCGCACAGGGCAATGCCCAGGTTGCCGAACACCAGCACGGTCCACGGAACCCCAGCGCGGGTGGCGAGGAACATGCCCACCAGCGAGGTGATCAGCATCAGCACCACCACCTTGGGTTTGGTCAGCTCCAGGTAATCGCGCCAGATCGCCTGGGGATGCTGACGTTCGCTGATCAGAGTCGCCATGGCATCTCTCCTTTGATGGTGATGGGACCCGCCATCTGTTTACGCGGGCTGAGCCGCCAGCCCAGGGGCAGGCGATCCCGGGCCCGTACCAGGCTGGTACGGGCGTGGTAGTTGACCAGCACCAGGGTCAGCAGCAGCGCCGCCCCCCCGGCGTTGTGGGCCACGGCCACCGGCAGTGGCAAATGAAAGAACACGTTGCTCAGGCCCAGGCTGACCTGCGCGCCCAGCGCCACCAGCACCAGCCCGGCCAGGCGGGTCATGCCGGTCTGCCGCAGCTGCCAGGCCAGGCCCAGCAACACCAGGGTCACCAGCACCGCGCCAACCCGGTGGGTCATGTGGATGGCGGTGCGGGCATCGCTGTCCAGTTGCCCGCCCAGGTAGTTGGGGCCGATGTGCTGGGTCAGGTGGAAGCCGTTGGCGAAGTCCATGTTCGGCCACCACTGGCCATGGCAGGTGGGCAGGTCGATACAGGCCACCGCCGCGTAGTTGGAACTGACCCAGCCACCCAGGGCGATCTGCCCGATCACCAGCACCAGCCCGGCGGTGGCCCAGTACTGCAAGCGCCGCGGCACGATCAGCGCCGGCAATACCCCGGACAGGCGCAAGGTCAGCAGGAACAACAGGCTCAGGGTGGCGAAACCGCCCAGCAGGTGCGCGGTGACCACTTGCGGCCAGAGCTTGAGGGTCACTGTCCACATGCCGAAGGCCGCCTGGGCGAACACCACTGCCAGGAGGAACAGCGGTAGCTTCAGGGGCTGCCCCGGATGCCGGCGATGGGTCCAGGCCCGGGCCGCCAGGAGCACGATCAGCAGCCCCAGGGTACCGGCGAAGTATCGGTGGATCATCTCGTTCCAGCCCTTGTGGGCCTCCACCGGGGTATCGGGAAAATGCAGCTCGGCATGGGCCAACTGGGCTTCGCTTTTCGGCACGCTGATAAAGCCGTAGCAGCCGGGCCAGTCCGGGCAGCCGAGGCCGGCATGGGTCAGCCGGGTGTAGGCGCCGAGCAGCACCACGATCAGGGCCAGCAAGGTGGCAAACAACGCGAGGCGAAATCCAGGTTTGGCCATGACGATGCCCTTATCCGATGTTCGACAGTTTCAGCAGGTGGCGCAGGTCGTTGAGCAGGTCCTTGCCCTTGACCCGGGCGTCATAGCGCAGCACCAGGTTGCTGTGGGGGTCGACGATCCACAGCTGCGGCGCCTCCTTGTCGTTGGCGCCCTTGGTGAAGGTCGCCAGGTCCAGGGGGTAGCGTTGCAGTTGCGGGTATTCACGCTGCAGCTTGGCTTCGTATTCGGCGCTCAGGGGCCGGGCGCTGGCCAGGGCATGGCTGGCCCGCGAGGCATCACGGCCCAGGGCGATCTGGATCTGCCGCGCCAGGTACACCAGTTGCTGGCAATCCACTGCGCACTCCCCGGGCGCGGTGACCAGAACCTGCCAGCGATCCTCCTCGGCCTGCACGCCGATCTGGGCGCGGGTCTGGCCATTGCCGATCAGCTCGCCGTGATAGCTGCGGCTTTCCGGTACCCAGAACTGCAGCTTGTACATGCCGGTGGCAAGGATCATCGGGCCGATCACCATCAGCAGGATCAGCACCAGTTGCCAGCGGCCGCGCCGCCGGTTGGGCGCCTGGGCGTCAGAGATGTTGGGTGGATTCATGGCCGTTCCCATGGCGTTTCTCCCGAGTGTTGTGCCAGCCGAAATAGAGATAGAGAGCGAACAGCGCCAGGGCCATGGCGAACCACTGCACCGCATAGGCCTGGTGTTTTTCCGGGCCCATGGCGACCACCGGCCATTCGGTCAGGTAGGCACCCGGGCCCGACTCCAGGCGCACTTCATGGTCGAAACCGCTGCGGCCCAGCTCGGCCCAGAGCGCCTGTGGACCCACGGCGGTAATCAGCCGCGGCCAGCTCGCGCCGCTGGGGTCGGCGTGCAGCTGGAATGCCGCGCCCGGCGAAACGTAGACCCAGGCATCCAGGCTCAGGCTCTGCTGCGGGGTGCTGAATACGGGAGGCGTGCGCCGGTCGGGCCAGGGCAGCCAGCCGCGGTTGACCAGCAGCCAGCGACCGCTGGCCTGGTCGAGGAAGGGTTGCAGCAGCTCGACCCCGACCTTGCCGTCATGCAGGCGGTTATCCAGCAACAGGCTGTGGTCGGCATCGAAATGACCGTGCAGGCGTACCCGGCGAAAAGCCGGATCCTCGCTGGCCAACAGCTCGAACAGGGCCACCGGCTCCGCCGCACGGCGCTCGGCGTAGCTGGCCAGCAACTGGCGCTTCTGCTCGCCCCGGCCCAGTTGCCAGAAGCCCAGGGCAACCAGCACCGGCAGCAGCAAAAGCACCACCAGGGTCGGCCCGATGCCCGGCCGGAAGCCCTTCATGGCTGGCCTGCAAGGCTGAGAAATCCACTCGCTATACTGCTGTACATCGCGTTTCCCCCGGAGTCCCACCATGCTCAAAGCAGCCATCGTCCTGATGCTGATTGCCACGGTTGTCAGCCTGTTCAGCGGCCTGTTCTTTCTGGTCAAGGACGACAGTTCATCCAAGCGCCTGGTGACCTCACTGAGCATTCGGGTCGCGCTGGCCGTGGTCACCGTCGGCTTGATCGCCTGGGGTTTCTTCAGCGGCCAGCTGGTCTCCCACGCGCCCTGGTAGGGCGCCTCAGAGCACGTAGACGAAAACGAACAGGCCGATCCAGACCACGTCGACGAAGTGCCAGTACCAGCTGGCGGCCTCGAAGCCGAACTGGTGCTCGGCGTCGAAATGCCCGCGCATAATGCGCATCAGCATCACGAACAGGATCAGGGTGCCAATGGTCACGTGGGCACCGTGGAAACCGGTGAGCATGAAGAAGGTGGCGCCGTAGATCCCCGAACCCAGGGTCAGCCCCAGCTCGTGGTAGGCATGGATGTATTCCTCGGCCTGAAAGCCCAGGAAGGCGCAACCCAGCAGCACCGTCAGCGCCAGCCAGATCTTCAGCGCGCCCCGATGGCCTTTCTTCAAGGCGTGGTGGGCGATGGTCACGGTGACGCTGGAACTCACCAGCAGGATGGTGTTGAGCAGCGGCAGGCCCCAGGGGCTGATGGTGCCCTTGGGCGGCGGAAAGAGTTTCGGGTCGGGGTTGTTGAGCAGCGGCCAGACGAACTCGAAGTTCGGCCACAGCATGTGGGCGATGCCCTTGTGCCCCTCACCGCCGAGCCAGGGCCCGGACATGTGCCGCACATAGAACAGCGCACCGAAGAAGGCCATGAAGAACATCACTTCGGAAAAGATGAACCAGCTCATGCCCCAGCGGAACGAGCGATCGAGCTGGGCGCTGTAGAGCCCGGCGCGGCTTTCCTTGACCACCGCACCAAACCAGCCGAACAGCATGTAGGCCAGCAGCAGGCCGCCGACGAAAAAGATCAGCGGGCCGTGGGATTCCGGTCGCGCAGCCTTGAGGTCGTTGAACCAGATGCCCAGGCCCACCACGGTGACGAACATGCCCACCGTTGCGATGATCGGCCACTTGCTCTGGGCGGGAACGTAATAGTGCTCATGAGTCGCCATGGGTTGTTCTCCTTATCGGGCACGCTAGATCGTCTAGCCACCGTTCTTGGCGGCAACCGCCACCGGTGGATGACGCGCGGTGATATCGAACAGCGTGTAAGCCAGCGTCAGGTGCTTCACATCCTTGGGCATGTCACGGTCAACGATGAAACGCACCGGCATCTCGATCTTCTCGCCCGGCTGCAGCACCTGCTGGGTAAAGCAGAAGCACTCGGTCTTGTGGAAATACATGGCCGCGCTGCTGGGGGAGATGCTCGGGATCGCCTGGGCGCTCATCGGGTGGTCGCTGGGGTTGCGGGCGATGAAGATCATCTCGTTCACCGCCCCGGATGGACCACGATGTCATCGGACTTGGGATAGAAATCCCAGACCATGTCGATGGCATTGGTGGACAGGAACTGCACCCGCACCTGGCGCGATACATCCACCTGCTGCCCCTGGTCCGCATACTGCCCACCGGTCTTGCCGTTGATCCCCAGGGCCTTGCACATCACGTCGTAGATCGGCACCAGGGCAAAACCGAAGACGAACATCGCCACCACCACCAGCAACAGGCGGGTCACCAGTTTCTTCAGCGTTACCTCGGCCATCTCAACGTCCTCCCAAGCCTGTAGGAGCCGGCTTGCCGGCGAAGCGGGCACCACCCTCTGGCGCCTTCGCGAGCGAGCTCGCTCCTACAGCACAGATGTTCATTTCACTTCCGGCGGGGTGACAAAGGTGTGGTACGGCGCCGGCGAGGGAATACTCCACTCCAGGCCTTCGGCACCTTCCCAGGGTTTGGCCGGAGCCGCTTTGCCGCCGCGGATGCACTTGATGACGATGAACAGGAAGAAGATCTGCGTCGCACCGAAAGTGAAGGCACCGATGGAGGACACCATGTTGAAGTCGGCGAACTGCAGGTTGTAGTCCGGGATCCGCCGCGGCATGCCCGCCAGCCCCACGAAGTGCATGGGGAAGAACGCCATGTTCATGCCGACGAAGGACAGCCAGAAGTGCAGCTTGCCCAGGGTCTCGTCGTACATGTGCCCGGTCCACTTGGGCAGCCAGTAGTAGGCCGAGGCGAAGATCCCAAAGATCGCCCCCGGCACCAGTACGTAGTGGAAGTGCGCCACCACGAAGTAGGTGTCCTGGTACTGGAAGTCCGCCGGGGCAATGGCCAGCATCAGCCCGGAGAAACCGCCGATGGTGAACAGGATGACGAAGGCCACCGCGAACAGCATCGGTGTCTCGAAGGTCAGCGAGCCCTGCCACATGGTACTCACCCAGTTGAACACCTTGACCCCGGTGGGCACGGCGATCAGCAGGGTGGCGTACATGAAGAACAGCTCGCCCACCAGCGGGATGCCCACCACGAACATGTGGTGCGCCCAGACGATGAACGACAGGAAGGCGATCGCTCCGGTGGCATAGACCATCGAGGTGTAGCCGAACAGTGGCTTGCGGCTGAAGGTGGGGATGATCGAGCTGACCGCGCCGAAGGCAGGCAGGATCATGATGTACACCTCGGGGTGGCCGAAGAACCAGAACACGTGCTGGAACAACACCGGGTCACCGCCGCCGGCTGCACTGAAGAAGCTGGTGCCGAAATGGATGTCCATCAGCATCATGGTCACCACCCCGGCCAGTACCGGCATCACCGCAATCAGCAGGAAGGCGGTGATCAGCCAGGTCCAGACGAACAGTGGCATCTTCATCAGGGTCATGCCCGGGGCTCGCAGGTTGAGGATGGTGGCGATCACGTTGATCGCGCCCATGATCGAGCTGACGCCCATCAAGTGGATGGCGAAGATGAAGAAGGTCACGCTTTCCGGGGCGTAGGTGGTGGACAAGGGGGCATAGAAGGTCCAGCCGAAGTTCGGCCCGCCGCCGGGCATGAACAGGGTCGAGATCAGCAACAGGAAGGCCGCCGGCAGCAGCCAGAAGCTGAAGTTGTTCATCCGCGGCAGGGCCATGTCCGGCGCGCCGATCATCAACGGGATCATCCAGTTGGCCAGGCCGACGAAGGCCGGCATCACCGCACCGAAGACCATCACCAGGCCATGCATGGTGGTCATCTGGTTGAAGAACGCCGGCTCGACGATCTGCAGCCCGGGCTGGAACAGTTCGGCACGGATCACCATGGCGAACGAGCCGCCCAGCAGGAACATGCAGAAGCTGAACCACAGGTACAGGGTGCCGATGTCCTTGTGGTTGGTGGTCAGTACCCAGCGCATCAGGCCCTTGGCCGGGCCATGGGCGTGGTCATCATGGCCGGCGTGGCCGTGGTCATCGATCACAGCACTCATGTCCTGTCTCCTGCGAGCGAATGGACTGGATGATCGGCGGCGAAACGCCGCGACCGGTTGCGCACATACCCCATGAGCCGGCTCATTTGCTTTCCGCCTGCTTCAGCGCCAGGACTTCCTTGGGCGTCACCATGTCGCCCTTGTTGTTGCCCCAGGCGTTGCGTTCGTAGGTGACGACGGCGGCGATGTCGACTTCCGACAGCTGCTTGCCGAAGGCGGCCATGGCGGTGCCCGGCTTGCCGTGGAACACCAGGCTCAGGTGAGCCTCCTTGGGACCGGTAGCGATCTTCGAGCCCTTGAGGGCCGGGAACATCGGCGGCAGGCCCTGGCCTTCCGCCTGGTGACAGGCAACGCAGGTGGTGTGGTAGATCTTGTCACCGCGGGCCACCAGCTCGTCGAGGGTCCATTCCTTGCTGGTCAGCTCCTTGAGCTTGGCCGCCTCGGCCTTGCGCTCGCCCATCCAGGTGTCGTAGTCGGCCTGGCTCTTGACCTCCACCACGATCGGCATAAAGCCGTGGTCCTTGCCGCACAGCTCGGCGCATTGGCCACGGTAGATGCCGGGCTTGTCGACCCGGGTCCAGGCCTCATTGACGAAACCCGGGATAGCATCACGCTTGACCGCAAAGGCCGGCACCCACCAGGAGTGGATGACGTCGGCGGCGGTCACCAGAAAGCGCACCTTGGCCCCCACTGGCAGTACCAGCGGCTGGTCGACCTCCAGCAGGTAGTGCTCGCCCTTGGTGCTCTGGTTGTGGATCTGGTCGGCGGGGGTGGCCAGGTTGCTGAAGAACTCCACGTCCTGGCCGAGGTACTTGTAGTGCCACTTCCACTGATAGCCGGTGATCTGGATATCCACGTCCGGCTCGCTGGTGTCGTACATCTTGATCAGCGTCGCCGTGGCAGGCACGGCCATGGCCACCAGGATCAGGAAGGGAATGATGGTCCAGAGGATTTCCACCGTGGTGCTTTCGTGGAATTTGGCCGGGACCTGGCCGACGGAACGGCGGTGAACGATCATCGACCAGAACATCGCACCGAAGACGATGACGCCGATCACCACACAGATCCAGAAGATGGTCATGTGCAGGTCGAATACCGCGTGGCTTATCTCGGTCGCCCCAGGCGTCATATTCACGGTCCAGGCGGCTTGCGCCTGGCTGAATACCGACCACAACAGGAGGCCCATCCAGACATGTGGATGTCGCATCATTGCGGGTTCCCCTTATCGTTCTTGTTATCCCGCCGGCTTAACACCTGCGGCAAGGGAGCGGCTGCCTAGACTACGAACTTAAACCGGCCGAGCCTTCGCTGCATTTGCAGTCGGGCGTCATCAGCTAACTTCATACAAGGGCGAGTATAGACAGCGACTCCCACCTCGCAACGCGAGGGCGTAAATCAGCTGAAACACTAATAAGGAGGTTTGCAGGCCACGGCGGGAAAGGGATCGAGTGCCCTGGATGGCGAAACGATATAACCGTGGTGACTAAGCATGAAATAATTATGACAAATGCGTCTTAAGCGCTTTTGTAAGCAGGCTAACTTATGTTCTCCCTATTCAATTGCCCTTGTTCCCTGGAGTTTTCATGAACACCGCCGCATTGCGCGAGCAGATCAAACTGGCCCAGCAGCACGAAGCCAGTACCGGCCTCCTGACCCGTCAGTTGGAGAGCCAATTGCCTCACCTGCACCCCGCCATCCAGCTGCCCGAAGTCGACGCCAAGGGCGTCATGACCCGTTTTGTCAGCGCCTATATCGACCAGGTTCCAGACCTTCTGGACGCCGCCAACTCTGTAGCCCGGGAAGCCGGCATCGAGTCGCAGATCAAGCCGGTGCTGAAGATCGCCGAGCAATTCTTCCTCCAGCCGCCGGCCATCATGGATGGCCACGTCGGCCTCGACGGCCTGCTGGATGAAGCCTATCTGGCCCACCGTCTGGTGGAAGAGGTCAACGACCTGTACATCAAGCATTTCGGCCGTCCGCTGATCCCCCTGGACATGACTGTCGCCAACCTCATCGCCCACCAACTGATCGGCGAAACCTTCGCCAACCAGCTGGACGAAGCGGTGCACCACGCCGTCGACGCCATGCTCGACGAAGAAAGCTTCGCCCTGGAGTCGGTGGAAGCCTACCGCGAGAAACTCAGCAGCCCGGACACCGAGGCCGCCTGGAAACGCTGGCCTTGCCTGTCACGCCAACTGGGCGTGGAACTGGAACTCGACCAGCCAGCCGCCTGACCCACTCCTCGCCAGCAAGGCTCGCAGCGAGCCTTGTGGCGAAGGGCCTGGCTTGCCCAAGCCCCTCCCGTCCACCCGGCGATTCAACCTCTCGCCGCAGCCGCCCCCACGCCGCTGGTGGTGGTCAACCGGCCCTCCAGGCGCCGCTTCAAGCCCCGCGTTTCGATCACCAGCCGCGAGCCCTTGGCACTGTTGGCCCGATTCCAGTCTTCCAGCAACTCCAGGCACGCATGGTCGATATAACTGAGGTTGCTGAGGGGCACATGCACAGTGGTGGCCGGGGGAATCGTCGCCAGCACCCGAGTCAGGGCCGGCACCTTGAGAAAGGTCGCAGCGCCGACCAGACGCAACTCCATCTCGCCTTCCTCTGCCAGGTCGATCAGGCTGATCTTCAAGCGCGACGCCTTGAACGCCAGCTTGGCCAGGGTCAGGGCAAAGCCGATCAGTACCCCGGTCAGCAGGTCGCTGAAGACAATCGCCAGGGCCGTCACCGCGTAAGTCAGCATCGGCATGCGCCCGTAGCGCCCCAGGCCGCGAAAGACCTTGAGGTCCACCAGCTTGAAGCCGGTGTAGACCAGCACCCCCGCCAGGCTCGCCACCGGAATGCTCTGCAGCACGCTGGACAGCACCAGCACGAAACCCAGCAGCCACAGGCCATGGAAAATCGTCGAATAACGGGTCTGGGCCCCGGCCTGGACATTGGCCGAGCTGCGCACGATGACACCGGTCATGGGCAGGGCACCCAGCAGACCGCAGAGCATGTTGCCCACGCCCTGGGCCGACAGTTCACGGTCGAAGTCCGAGCGCTGGCCGCTGTGCATGCGATCCACCGCGGCGGCGGACAGCAGGGTTTCGGCACTGGCGATAAAGGCCACGGCGAAGGCGGCGATCAGCAGGTTGGGGTCCGCCAGGTTGAGCAGGTCGGCGGGGCGCAGCCAGTCGATGGCCTCGGCCAGGTTGGCCGGCACCTCGACGCGCTTCACCGGCAGCGCCAGCAGCAGGCTGGCCAGGGTCGCCAGCCCGACACCGAGCAGGGCACCGGGGATGAACCGCAGCGCCTGGGGCCGCCACTTGTCCCAGCCCCACATCACCGCGATGGTCGCCAACCCCAGCAAGCCAGCCTGCCACCCCAGGCTCGGCAAGGCCTGCGCCAGAGCCTGGGGAAAGCCCACAAGGTTATCCAGGCCCGAGGCCTGGGGCGCGGCATCGAGCATCACATGCACCTGGGACAGCACGATCAGCACGCCGATGCCCGCCAGCATGCCGTAGACCACCGCTGGCGCCGTGACCCGGAACCAGCAACCCAGGCGCAGGCGCCCGGCCAGCAATTGCAGCAGCCCGGCCAGCAGCAGGATCGGCCCGAGCATGGCCACCCCATGCTGGCGCACCAGCTCGAACACCAGCACCGCCAGCCCGGCCGCCGGCCCGCTGACCTGCAAGGGCGAGCCCGCCAGCCAGCCCACCACCAGGCCACCGATGATCCCGGTGATCAGGCCCTTGGCCGGCGGCAGGCCCGAGGCAATGGCGATCCCCATGCACAGGGGCAGGGCCACCAGAAACACCACCACCGAAGCCAGCAGCTCCCGTGGCAGGACACTTTTCAACTGTGCTGCACGCATGACAGTTCTCCCGACTTTTCTTCAGGCGTGGCAAAGCCGGGCCGCCAGATGGCAGCCCTGGCTACAACCACTCAGGGGGATTGAGGTGGGATCAGAAACGCGCTTTGGGCGTCGCTACCGGGATCGGGTGGCTGCCATCCAGAGGCAGGAAACAACCCTTGTCGGCGTCGTAGGCCTTGATCGAGCTGGTCTCGATGTCATAGACCCAGCCATGGATGAACAACTGGCCGTTGGCCATGCGCGAGGCCACGGAAGGATGGGTGCGCAGGTGCTGCAGTTGAGCAATGACGTTCTCTTCGGTCAGCACATGCATGCTGGAGGATTCGTCGGCGCAATCGCAGTTCTCGTGGACCATGGTCCGCGCCACTTCGGCGTGGCGCAGCCAGGCCTTGACCGTGGGCATTTTCTCCAGGCTCTGCGGGTTGAGTACCGCGCGCATGGCGCCGCAATCCGAGTGCCCGCAGACGATGATGTGATGCACCCCCAGGGCCAGCACCGCGTACTCGATCGCCGTGGAGACACCACCGTTCATTTGCCCGTAGGGCGGCACCACGTTGCCCACGTTGCGGGTCACGAACAGATCGCCCGGGGAGCTTTGGGTGATCAGCTCGGGAACGATGCGCGAGTCGGCGCAGGCAATGAACATCGCCCGCGGCCGCTGAGCGGTGGCGAGTTTCTTGAACAGCTCTTCCTGCTGCGGGAAGACTTCATGATGAAAATGCAAAAAGCCGTCAACGATGTGCTGCAGCGCTGCATCGGCGGTCTCGGCGACTTCTGTGGGTGCCGGAGCCGACGCAGCCAACGGCTGTTTATCCTTGTCACTCATGATTCATCCTCTCTGTCGGATTTGGTGAATTTTCCAGAAATATCCGGCACGACGCCAGCCATCGATAAAAAAACCACCGACCCGCTGGCGGCGACCCGTAGGTCACTCGATGAACAAGGTAGCCATGAATACTTAACTCAAACTGAACGGAAGGCTCTAGAACGCCACTATGAGCGATGGCAAAAGGCGACCAGAGTACCTCGGGAACGCTGCGCCCACTACTCAACGATAGGCCAATGCCGCTCACAACAACGACATCTGCCCGCCCGGCGGACAGAAGGCTGAACAGTCGAGATCGAAACCCTCGCGACGGTTGAGCCCCAGACGCTTGAGCGCCTTGGCAAAACGCTGGGCCAGCAGATCGGCGAAGGGCCCTTCACCGCGCATGCGGGCGCCAAAACGGCTGTCGTAGAGCTCACCGCCACGGCTCTGGCGGATCAGGCTGAGCACATGGGCCGCCCTTTGCGGGTAATGCGCCGCCAGCCACTCCTCGAACAGCGGCGCCACTTCCAGGGGCAGGCGCAGCATCATGTAGGCCGCGCTCTGCGCCCCTGCGGCATGGGCCTCGCTGAGCAGGCTTTCCAGCTCGCTGTCGTTGATCATCGGAATCATCGGCGAACACAGCACGCCCACCGGGATGCCCGCCCCGCGCATCACCCGGATGGCCCGCAAGCGCGCCTTGGGCGCCGCCGCCCGGGGCTCGAGAATGCGCTTCAACTCATCGTCCAAAGTGGTCAGGCTGATCATCACCGCCACCAGGCGCTGGCGCGCCAGCTCGCTCAGCAGGTCCAGGTCCCGGAGGATCAACGAGCCCTTGGTGACGATGGTCACCGGGTGTCGATAGCGCAGCAGCACCTCCAGGGTGCGCCGGGTCAACTGCTGTTCGCGCTCGATGGGCTGGTAGGGATCGGTATTGGACCCCAGGTTGATCGGTGCGCAGCGATAGCCGGGCTTGGACAGTTGCTGCTCCAGCAAGGCCGCGGTGTTGCTCTTGGCGATCAGCTTGGTTTCGAAATCCAGCCCCGGGGACAGGTCCCAATAGGCGTGGCTGGGCCGCGCGTAGCAATAGATGCAACCGTGCTCGCAACCGCGATAGGGGTTGATGGAGCGGTCGAAGGGCAGGTCCGGCGAACTGTTGCGGGTGATGATCGACTTGGCCGTTTCAAAGCGCACCTCGGTGCCCTGGGTCAACGGCACTTCCTGGTACCAGCCATCATCCTCGGCCACCGAACGATTGGGCGCAAAACGGTTGTGCGGATTGCTCGCGGTACCGCGACCACGGGGAGGCAGGGGGTTGAACATGGAAGTACTCCATAACTGTATGTACATACAGTAATGGAGCTGGAATTACCTGACCAGCACCGTCGGACCGAAACCCACCCCTGCCAGCGGACGTTCCCCAGTGCGACACAAGGCGTACCGCATCCTTGGCCGACAAGCCGGCTACTGCGGGCGTATGGCGTTAGGGTATAAGGCAGGCTCAAAGAACAGGAGCACAAGCATGCCCAGGACACCCGGCACGCTGGAAAAGATTTTCTACGCCGCAGAGGCCTACCTCCCCAGCTACGAACAAGGTGCCGACCTGATCATTGTCAGGGCCCCCGACGGGCAGTTGTGGGGAGTGGCCTGCGAATTCGAGCTGTGCACCCAGGACATCGAAAAGGCCACTGTGAGCGACCAGCAACCTTTCGATGAAGCGGACCCGAAGTTCGCCGAGGTGCGCTGGAGCCCCTGCCACGACGGCATCGGCCTGCTACCCGCAAGCTGGCAAGACCTGATGACCGCCGGGCTGGCGGACTGCATTGCCGGCTATCAACTGGAAAGCCGCCTGGGCATCCAGCGCTTCACCCAGGGCTGAACGGCCATCCCGGGCCGGCGCCCGCAGCGAGCGCCGGCCTTGGGGTTAGTGGCTGGTGACCTGCCCCAGGTCGTCGTTGGAGGTGCTCTGCAAGTCGCCGTTGCGCAGCGCCGCCACATCCCCGGGCTTCACCGCCGAGGCCTGGTTGCCCCAGCTGCTGCGGATGAAGTTGACCACATCGGCCACCTCCTGATCCGACAGGCGCCAGGCGAAGGCCGGCATGGTGAAGGTCGAAGGCGCGCTGTGGGTCGCTGGCAAGGTGCCGCCCTTGAGCACGATATGGATCAGCGAGGTGGCATCCGCCGATTGCAGCACGGGGTTGCCCGCCAGCGCCGGGAACACCCGGGTGTAGCCGTGGCCGTCGGTGCGGTGGCAGGCCGCGCAGTTGTCGATGTACACCGCCGCGCCCGGCTTGCTGTCGTCACCGTTCCACAGGGCCTGGGCCACTTGCTTGTCGTACTGGTGCGGCTGGTCCTTGGGGTCATTGGCCGGCAGGGACTTGAGATAGCGGGCAATCGCCGTCAGGTCGGAATCGGACATGTACTGCATGCTGTGGACCACCACATCGCTCATGCCGCCGAACACCGCGCTGCGATCACTGCGACCGGTCTTGAGGAACTGCACCAGTTGCTCTTCGCTCCAGCTGCCCAGGCCATCCTTGTGATCGCCACGCAGGCTTTTGGCGATCCAGCCCTCCAGCGGCGCGCTGCCAGACAGGAAGTCGCTGCCATCGCTGGCGCTCAGGGCCTTCTCCTGCATGGTCAGGGCCCGTGGCGTGTGGCAGGCGCCGCAGTGGCCCAGGCCTTCCACCAGGTAGGCACCGCGGCTGATCACCGGATCGCTGCCAGCCACAGGTGCCGGGGTCTCCACGCTCGGGGCGAACATCCAGCGCCAGATGGACAACGGCCAGCGCATGCTCAGGGGCCAGGGAATGTCACTGTCCTGGTTGTCCCGGGCCACCGGTGCCACGCCCTTCATGAAGTAGGCATACAGCGCCTGCATGTCGGCGTCGCTGACTCGGGCGTAGGAAGGAAACGGCATGGCCGGGTACAGGGTGCTGCCGCCCTTGGCCACGCCATGGCGCACGGCTTTGTCGAAGTCCTCGAAGCTGTAGTCGCCGATGCCGGTCTTGTCCGGGGTGATGTTGGTGGAATAGATCACGCCGATGGGGGTCTCCATCGGCAGCCCGCCGGCGAACGGCTTGCCGTCCTTGGCGGTATGGCAGGCTACGCAGTCACCGGCGCGGGCCAGGTATTCGCCCTGTTGCACCAGGGCTTGCTGATCCGCTTCGGCAGCATTGGCGGCTGCGCTGCCCAGCAGCGCCAGGGTGGCGATAACGAGTGCTTTCATGGTCATCGCTCCTTATGCCTGAACCAGCGGGCCGGGGTTTTTCAGGTACTGCTCGCGGATCGCCCGGGCCGACCAGTAGGTCAACGCTGCCACCAGGCCGGTAGGGTTGTAGCCCAGGCCTTGAGGGAAGGCCGAAGCCCCGGGCACGAAGACGTTGTGCACGTCCCAGCTTTGCAGGTAGCGGTTCAGGGCGCTGGTCTTGGGGTCGGTGCCCATGATCGCGCCGCCGTTCAAGTGGGTGGTCTGGTAGGACGCAGTGTTGAAGTGCTCACCGACCTTCTTGCCCAGCAAGGCAATGGCCTTGGGGTTCATCGCCTCGGCGATCTTGCCCATTTTCTCCACCATGAAGCGGTTCATCTTGATGTCGTTTTCCTGCCAGTCGAAGGTCATCCGCAGCAGGGGCAAGCCGTAGGCATCGCGGTACACCGGGTCCAGATCCAGGTAGTTGCCACGGTAGGACTGATGCGCTCCGTGGGCGTCCATGGAGACCTGATGGGTGTAGTAGTCGGCGGTGGCTTTCTTCCAGGCACTGCCCCAGGCCGGGGTACCCGGCGGGTTGGAGGTGCCGGCGATGGGCCGGCTGCCGGCCTGGTTGACCCACATCGGCGAGCCGCCGACAAAGCCGTGGGGGCCGTGGTCGAAGTTGTCGGCGTTGAAGTCGTCCACCGCCACGCCGTTGCCGCCGGCGCCGATGAAGTTGTTGGTGTGCACGTCCTTGTCGAAGTAGGCCTTGATGGTGGCCATGTTCTGGTAGGCGAAGTTCTTGCCCACCACGCCTTCGCCGGTGATCGGGTCGTAGGGCTTGCCGATGCCCGACAGCAACATCAGGCGCACGTTGTGGAACTGGAAGGCGCCGAGGATCACCAGGTCCGCCGGCTGCTCGATCTCGCGGCCCTGGCCATCGACGTAGGTGACGCCAGTGGCGCGGGTCTTGCTGCTGTCGAGGTTGACCCTGAGCACGTGGGAATTGGGCCGCAGCTCGAAGTTCGGCAGCGGCTTGAGGGCCGGCAGGATGTTCACGTTGGGCGAGGCCTTGGAGTACATGTAGCAGACGTAGCCGCTGCAGAAGCCGCAAAAGTTGCACGGCCCCATCTGTGCGCCATAGGGGTTGGTGTAAGGCCCCGAGGTATTGGCCGACGGCAGGTTGTAGGGCTTGTAGCCCACCTCATTGGCCGCTTTCTGAAACAGCTGTGCGGAATAGGTGTTCTTCTGCGATTCCAGCGGGAAGTGGTCCGAGCGATCCGGCGCATAAGGGTTGCCGCCCTTGCCGTCGCCCACCAGTTGGCCCTTCACGGTCCAGGCCTGGCCCGAAGTGCCGAAGACCTTTTCCGCGTAGTCGAAGAACGGCTCCAGCTCTTCATAGCTGACGCCGAAGTCCTGGATGGTCATGTCCTTGGGGATGAAGTTCTTACCGTAGCGTTCTTCGTAGTGGCTGCGCATGCGCAGCTCGATGGGGTCGACCCGAAAGTGCACCCCGGACCAGTGCAGGCCGGCGCCGCCCACGCCATTGCCCGGCAGGAAGGCCCCCAGTTGCCGGTTGGGCAGGGCCACGTCGTTGACGCTGTGGCGGATGGTCACCGTCTCTTTGGAAATGTCCTGGAAGAGTTTCTTGCGCACGCTGTAGGTGAGTTCGTCGATCACCTGGGGATAGTTGCCATCCGGGTAGGTGTCCTGCATCGGCCCGCGTTCCAGCGCCAGCACATTGAGCCCGGCCTCGGTCAGTTCCTTGGCCATGATCGCGCCGGTCCAGCCGAAACCGACGATCACTGCGTCGACCTTCTTCATCACTGTTGCCATGCTCAAGCCCTCTCGCCGCGAATCGATACAGCCGGGAAGGGGTATTGCTCGTTGCGTTCCACCCAATCCATGAAATCGGCGCGAGCGCCGGGAAAGCCGATCAGGGTCCAGCCCACCAGGCCTTTATTGCCCCCGTGGATCGGATCGCTGAAGAAGCCTTCCTTGGTGTTCTGCAACAGCAGATTGAAGAAAAGCTTGGCCGGGACCGCGTCGAACTGCGGGGTTCCGGCCTCCAGTTGCTTGAGCAAGTCGTCTCGGGTAGCGCTGTCTTGCACAGCAAATGTTTGCCCCTTGAGCTCTTTGCACCACGCATCCGTGGCGGCAATGCCCAGGCGATAGATGTCCTTGGGCACCAGTTTGCTCTGCCAGCCCATCTCCGGTGCGGCATCGGCCTTGAACGGGCCTTGCATGTACCACAGGGCGCCAGCGGCGTAGGGGGTATTCATCTGCCGGTCGATGTATTCCGGCACGCCAGCTTCCAGGGCGCCCGGGCCCATTTCATCGGCCGGGATCAGGCGTTCCACCGCGGCCTTGATGAAGGCCCACTCCTCGGCGGTGAAATAGCCCGGCTCATAGCCCTGGCCGCTGCCGGCGGGCTGCTTGCCCGGCGTGGCCGGTGTGGCAGCGGCGGCCGTTTCAGGTGCAGCCGCCAGCAGGGAGCCGCCCAGGCCGGTGCTGGCGACGGTGACCACAGGGATCAAGGTCAGGGATTTACGCAAGAACTCACGCCGCGGGTTGTCTCGATCTTGATCAGACATGGGTGCACCTCATCAGGCATTGATGGATTGGTCAGCCGCGTCATGGCGCGACTTTGTGTTTTGGCAACGCAAAAGGCCGGGAAGACCCGGTTTTATGAACACATCAGCAAACTTTAGTTACAAATGGTAGCAGGCTAAGCATCCAGATGAATCGTTTCAGGCGGAAAAAAGATCAGAAACCGCCGGAAAAAGCGGATCAGCTTCACGATTCTTTGACAGAGGGCTCACGGGGCTTTGACCCCGGCAAATCGATACTGCGCGGCATTGAATCCCCTCATCGGTGATCCCGCGCATGTCGAGCATTCGTTTCATCCCGGCCCTTTGCCTGTCGTTGCTGGCGCTGCTGGCCGGGCCCCAGGTACAAGCCGCAGAGGCCCCCTCCAGCCGCCCGGACCAATGGGCGCAGCCAGTGGAAAAGCAGTACAACCTGTACCAGATGTCCCCGACCCTGTATCGCAGCGCCCTGCCGGACAAAGGCGCGGTGCCGCTGCTGCAGCAGCTCAAGGTGGCAACGGTGATCAACTTCCTGCCGGAATCCGACGCCAGCTGGCTGTCGGCACCGGGCATCAACCAGGTGCAGTTGCCTTATCGCACCAACCATGTGGACGACGCCGATGTGCTCAAGGCCCTGCGCGCAATCCAAAGCGCCGAAGCCCAGGGCCCGGTGCTGATGCACTGCAAGCATGGTTCGGACCGCACCGGCCTGATGTCGGCCATGTACCGGGTGGTGATCCAGGGTTGGAGCAAAGAAGAAGCGCTGAATGAAATGACCCAGGGTGGGTACGGCGACAGTTCACACTTCAAGGATGGCATTCGCTACATGATGCAGGCCGATGTCGACAAACTGCGCACCGCCCTGGCCAATGGCGATTGCAGCACCAGCGTATTCGCCACCTGTTCGGTGAAGAGCTGGTTCGAGACGGTGAGCGCGACCAAGCCGCTGAGCAACTGAGCGCCACACCCTGTGTAGGAGCGAGCCTGCTTGCGAAAACGCAGGGGGCGAGGGAAGGGCGGCGAAGCGCTTCGCCGGCAAGCCGGCTCCTACGGGGGAGCCGGCTTTTTACTGCGGGGTCAGTCAGTCTTTTTCTTCAACTTGGGGTTGGGGAAAAACTGCACCGATTGCACCTTGATGTCCGCCACCTTGGGCGTCGCGCTGTTGACCCGGGTCCCGAGTTCCTTGGGCACCGACAGCCCCTGTTCGTTGAGGGTGTCGGAGTAGCCACAGGCCACGCACTCGCGATGAGGCACATCGTCCTCACTCCACATCATCAGCTTGTCCTGCTCACTGCACGCCGGGCATACCGCCCCGGCGATAAAGCGTTTCTTGGTCTTCACGGGTGCGTCACTCATGCTGCCGCGTCCTCGCTGAGGCCGCTGTGGCGCAAGAGTGCGTCAATCGACGGCGCGCGTCCGCGGAAATCGACGAACAGCACCATAGGTTCCTGGGAGCCGCCACGGGCCAGGATCGCCTCGCGGAACGCACGCCCGGTGGCCGAATTGAGCACACCCTCTTCCTCGAACCTGGAGAAGGCGTCGGCCGACAGCACTTCCGCCCACTTGTAGCTGTAGTACCCCGCGGCGTAACCGCCGGCGAAGATGTGCGCGAAGCTGTTGGGGAAGCGGTTGTAGGCCGGCGGGCGCATCACCGAGACTTCGTCGCGCACGGTTTCCAGCACTTGCAGCACGCTGCGGCCGTCGCCGTGGGTGGCGTGCAGTTCGAAGTCGAACAGGGAAAATTCCAGCTGGCGCACCATCATCAGCCCGGACTGGAAGTTCTTCGCCGCCAGCATCTTCTGCAGCAGGTCCTGGGGCAGCGGTTCGCCGCTTTCATAGTGGCCGGAGATCAGTGCCAGGCCTTCCGGCTCCCAGCACCAGTTTTCCATGAACTGGCTCGGCAGCTCGACGGCGTCCCAGGCCACGCCGTTGATCCCGGACACTCCGGCGTGCTCGACCCGGGTCAGCAGGTGGTGCAGGCCGTGGCCGAATTCGTGGAACAGGGTGGTGACTTCATCGTGGGTCAGCAAGGCCGGCTTGCCGCTGACCGCCGGGGTGAAGTTGCACACCAGGTTGGCTACCGGGCTTTGCAATACCCCGTCCAGCGTGCGACGGCGATCGCGGGCACCGTCCATCCAGGCACCGCCGCGCTTGTTGGCGCGGGCATAGAGGTCGAAGAAGAAGCGGCCGACGTGCTGGCCGTTTTCCTTGATCTCGAACAGGCGCACGTCCGGGTGCCAGGTATCGAAACCTTTCTGCTCGGCGATCTCGATGCCGTACAGGCGCTGGACAATGGCGAACAGCCCGCTCAGCACCTTGTCGATGGGGAAATAGGCGCGCAGGGCTTCCTGGGAAACGCTGTAGCGCTGCTCACGCAGCTTCTCGCCGTAGAAACCGCTGTCCCAGCTTTGCAGGTCGGGGCAACCCTGTTCGGCGGCGTAGGCCTTGAGCTGCTCCAGGTCCTGGGCGGCAAACGGCTTGCTGCGCTTGGCCAGGTCCCGCAGGAAACTCAGCACCTGGTCGCTGGACTCGGCCATCTTGGTGGCCAGGCTCAACTCGGAGAAGCTGGCGAAACCCAGGAGCTTGGCCAACTCCTGACGCAGGTCGAGGATTTCTTCCATCACCGGACCGTTGTCGTTCTGACCGGCGTTAGGGCCCTGGTCCGACGCGCGGGTGCTGTAGGCGGCATAGACTTCTTCGCGCAGGGCACGGTCCTGGGCGTAGGTCATCACTGCGTAGTAGCTGGGGAATTCCAGGGTGATCAGCCAGCCTTCCAAGTCCTTGGCCTGGGCGGCGGCAGCCATTTGCGCCTTGGCCGAGTCGGTCAGGCCGGCCAGGGCGGCTTCGTCGGTGATGTGCTTGGTCCAGGCCTGGGTGGCATCCAGCAGCTGGTTGGAGAACCGGCTGCCCAGCTCGGAAAGCTTGCTCTGCACCTCGGCATAACGCTTTTGCTGCTCGGGCGGCAGGTCGATGCCCGACAGGCGGAAGTCCCGCAGGGAGTGTTCGAGGATAGTCTTCTGCGCCACGTCGAAACCGGCGGCTTCCGGGCTCTTGGCCAGGGCGTCGAAGGCCTGGAACAGCTCGCGGTTCTGGCCCATTTCCGTGGAATAGGCGCTCAGGGCCGGCAGGCAGGCCTCGTAGGCTTCACGCAGTTCGGCGCTGTTGCACACTGCGTTGAGGTGGCTGACCGGGCTCCAGGCAGCGCCCAGGCGATCATTGAGCTCGTCCATGGCCAGCACCAGGCCAGCCCAGGTCGGCTGGGTGGCTTGGGTCTTGAGGATGTCAGAGATGGCGGCGCGGTTGTCAGCCAGGATCTGTTCGATGGCCGGTTGCACATGCTCGGCGCGGATCGCCGAGAACGGCGGCAGGTCGTAGGGCTGCAGAAGAGGGTTGTTCACACTCACGGAGGGCACCTTGGCTGGAAGAAACATTGAGCCATCTTAATTACAATCGACGCCCACCGCAGCTATAGCCCCCATTAATAAATCTCAGAGAGGGATTCGCACTTGGCCATTCGCAGCTACCAGAACCACACCCCGAACCTGGGCGAGCGGGCCTTTGTCGACCACTCGGCGGTGGTCATCGGCGACGTGGAAATCGGCGCCGACAGCTCGGTCTGGCCGCTGACCGTGATCCGCGGCGACATGCACCGCATCCGCATCGGCGCGCGCACCAGCGTGCAGGACGCCAGCGTTCTGCACATCACCCACGCCGGCCCGTTCAACCCCGACGGCTTCCCGCTGCTGATCGGCGACGACGTGACCATCGCCCACAAGGTCATGCTCCACGGTTGCAGCATCGGCAGCCGGGTGCTGATCGGCATGGGCAGCATTGTCATGGACGGCGCGGTGGTGGAGGACGATGTGATAGTCGGCGCCGGCAGCCTGGTGCCGCCGGGCAAGCGCCTGGAAAGCGGCTTCCTGTATGTCGGCAGCCCGGTGAAGCAGGCGCGCCCGCTGACCGACAAGGAGCGCGCCTTCTTCACCTACAGCGCCGCCAACTACGTGAAGCTCAAGGACCTGCACCTGGCCGAAGGCTACGACCGGCCCTGACCCCCCTTGCACAGCCCAGGAATCCCCATGCATTACCAAACCGTACTGTTCGACCTCGACGGCACCCTCACCGACCCTCGCGAGGGCATCACCCGTTCGATCCAGTTCGCCCTGGGCAAACTGGGCATCGACGAGCCGGACCTGAGCAAACTGGAGCACTTCATCGGCCCACCGCTGTTGCAGGCCTTCATGCAGTTCTACGGCTTCGACGAGGCCCGGGCCTGGGAAGCGGTGAACTTCTATCGCGAACGCTTCAAGGTCACCGGCCTGTATGAAAACCGTGTCTTCGATGGCGTCACGCCGCTGCTGGAAACCCTCGGCGGGCAAGGGCGGCAACTGTACATCGCGACCTCCAAGCCCTGGGTCTTCGCCCGGGAGATCGCCCGTCACTTCGACTTCGCCAAGCACTTCAAGGTGATCTACGGCAGCGAACTGGACGGCACCCGCACCGACAAGGTGGAGCTGATCGCCCATCTGCTGGAGCAGGAGCAACTCGACCCTGCCAGCACATTGATGATCGGCGACCGCAAGCACGACCTGATCGGCGCCAGGCGCAACGGGCTGGATGCGGCGGCGGTGGGTTATGGCTTTGGCAGCCATGAGGAATTGACTGCCGAAGCCCCGGCCTATCACTTCCAGACCCTGGGCGAGCTGCACCAGGCGTTTTTGCCGCGTTAGGGCAGAGGCTTCGCCGGCAAGCCGGCTGCTACAGGCCCGAAGCAGGAGCCGGCGCCAGGGCGACGGTGTCCTGCAACCGGATCAGGGCCGCCTTGCGCTCCTCGGCCGGCAAACGTCCCAGCGTCTCCACGGCGGCGAAGAATGCCGGCCAGTCCCCCTTCACCTGCCTGAACAAGGCGGCAAACGCCGGCACCCATTGGTCATACAGGCCGAAGGGCAGCAGCCGGGCATTGTTCAGTGGGGCGTTGACCCAGGCGTCATAGCGCTTGGAACCGGCCCACTGGCTGTCGCGCAACTGCCGATACTCGCTGCGCATGCGCTCGAACTCCGCGGCCTTGCGCTGGCGCATCTGCTCGGCGGGCAAGGGCAGGGCATACAGCTGCTCCAGGCGCTTGCGGGTATCGAGCACCAACTGGGTGAACTGGTCACGCTGGCGCAACTCGCCGTCGCTCAATGGCGCCAGCCCGCGATAGGCGCGCCACTGGCGGGTGCCTTCCTGCTCGACGAAGGTGGCGTAGGACTCGTTGAACTCGGTGTCGTCCTTCACATAGAAGCGCTGGTGCGCCAGCTCGTGGAAGATCAGGGTCGCCAGGCGCTCGTCGCCCCAGTGCATCATCGAACTGATGATCGGGTCGTCGAACCAGCCCAGGGTGGAATAGGCCTCGACCCCGCCGATCGCCACGTCCATGCCCTTCAACTGCTGCAACGCCGCCTCGCCCCGGGCCGCGCCCTGGCTGTAATAGCCGCGGTAAGCCACGCAACCGGCAATGGGAAAGCAGTGGGTTTGCGGGTTCAGGGAAAACTCCGGGGTGGCGAACACGTTCCACACCACATAGGGCCGCCCGATGTCGACGTACAGCCGATAGCTGCGGTTGTCCGGCAGGTGCAGGTGCTCGCTGGCAAAGCGGCGTGCCTGCTGCGACTGGGCCAGATGGGCGCGCAGGCTCGCATCGCGGCTCGGGTCGGCGACGACTTGCGCCACCGGCACACGGGCTCGCAGCAGCTGCAATTGGCCACTGGCCAGCTGGCTGTAATAACCGACGCTGCTGCAACCGTTGAGCAGCAAAAGCATCAGTGCCGGAAACAAAAGCCGTAAAAGAGGATCAAGTAACCCATGGCTTGAACACGGCCTAGTCAAATCGAATCATCCACAGAGAGTCTGTCCGCAAGACTATCTCGCCAGCCTGGAGTTTCGCCATGCGCGTGTTGCTGTTGACCACCGGCCTGCTGACCCTCGGCGGTTGCGCCGGCCTGCCCGACCCCGACCCGGCCCAGGCCTGGGTCGACCTGGCTCCGCCCCGGGACACCCACCTGCAGGCATTGGAGGTGGACGCCAAGAACATCGATGATCCGCGCTATTTCCAGGTCCAGCCCGGCAGCCATGAACTGACCCTGCGCTACCAGTTCGCCGTGCAACCGAGCAACATCGGGCCAGACGCCGAGCCGCTGTGGCGCGATTGCCAGCTGAACGTGAAATTCAAGGATTTCGGTGCCGGCCAGCGCTACCAGGTACAGGCCGGGAACATCGGTTTCCACCCCTGGGCCAGGCTCTACGACGAGCAGCACACCCTGCTCGACAAAGCCCGGCCGGCAGGCTGCCAGCGCAGTTGAACGGCGCTATGCTGAGGGCCTCTCGCTCACTCGGCCCCAGTCATGCGTCCATTTCTACTGTTTCTCGCCCTTGGCACCCTCAGCGCCTGCACCACGCCCCTGCCGGGCGTCGATCCGCAACAGGCCTGGATCGACCTGGCCACCCCGACGCCCGGGGGCAAGCTGGTCATGGCCGAACGCCTGGACAACCAGCGCCTGGACGACGGGCGCTTCTTCCAGGTCAGCCCCGGCAGCCACGAATTGATGGTGCGCTTCGATTTCGAAGTGTTCGCCGGCGGCATGGGCATGAACAACGATCCCCAGGAGCGCCTGTGCTACCTGAGCCTGCGCTACGACCATTTCCAGGCCGGCCACCGCTATCGCCTGGAGGCGCGCAACCTGGGGTTCACCCCCAGCGCCCGGCTGTACAACGCCCAGCGCGAAATAGTCGCCGAGGAGCGCATGATCAACTGCGTGCCCTGAGTCGGGTCAGCGATCGTTCTTCTGATAGATGATCTTCCTGGTGCCGTTTTCACAGCTGCCGACCACCATGTTGTTGTCGTGGACCTCGTCGTTGGTGACGATTTCCAGGGTGTAGGAAGGTACGCCCTGGGCCTGGATCTTGGCTTCGATCTCGGCCTTGAGTTCCTCGCAGGGCTTGGGCGCGGCCAGGGCCGATGTGGCCAGCGCACAACTAACAACCGCCAAGGCAAAACGTTTCATGATCTAAAGCTCCCTTGCTGCGGTGCACACGGGGGTGCGCTGAAGCCGCAGTCGCGTATTCGACCACAGGTGCTTGTCCGCCGCACAGGCGCATTCGCCGGCAAGCCCGCTCCTACGGACCGGTGCAGGAGCCGGCTTGCCGGCCAAGCAGTTGCCTCAACTCAGCAGCGTCGCATCCAGGCTGATCTTGGCGTTGAGCACCTTGGACACCGGGCACCCTTCCTTGGCCTTCTTGCTCAGCTCATCGAACTGCTGCTGGCTGGCACCGGGGATCTTCGCCTTGAGGATCAGGTGCACCGCGGTAATGGCAAAGCCGCCATCGACCTGGTCCAGGGTCACTTCTGCCTGGGTGTCGATGCTGTCCGCCTTGAGCCCGGCCTCGCCAAGGATCATGGAAAAGGCCATGGAGAAACAGCCCGCGTGGGCCGCGCCAATCAGTTCCTCCGGGTTGGTCCCCTTGCCGCCTTCGAAACGCGCCTTGAAACCGTAGGGCGCCTCACGCAACACGCCGGTTTCGGTCGAGATCGAGCCAATGCCGGTTTTCAGGTCACCTTCCCAGTGCGCCGAGGCTTTCTTTTTGATGCTCATCGCTTTCTCCTCAAGAACCGGTGCGAAAGTTCGCACCCTGATGTTTTTTGTTGCCTAAGGGTTCTGAGGATAGATCCGATGGCAAAGTTCAGCCGTTGTCGCCGATGCCCGTTTACCCGACAAATTCACTCAGGCTATTGAAACTCGGGTATATGCCCACATTGCATAGATCTGACTTACAGACTTCGGCAGGTTTTGGCTCATGACAAAAGCCTGCGCACCCCAAGGAGAAGCAGGCTTATGAAACCGCTGTCCGCTGTTAAATACTCGACCCTCGACCTGGTGCCCGTGCGTGAAAACGGCAGCCCGGGGCAGTCCCTGCGCAACTCCCTGGACCTGGCGCAGCATGTGGAGAAGCTCGGTTACACGCGCTTCTGGGTCGCCGAGCACCACAACATGGACGGTATCGCCAGTTCCGCTACCTCGGTGCTGATCGGCTACCTGGCGGGTGGTACTTCGACCATTCGTGTCGGTTCCGGCGGGGTCATGCTGCCCAACCACGCGCCCCTGGTGATCGCCGAACAGTTCGGCACCCTGGAAAGCCTGTACCCGGGGCGCATCGACCTGGGACTGGGCCGCGCCCCTGGTTCCGACCAGATGACCGCCCGCGCCCTGCGCCGGGAACGTTCCGGCAGCGCCGACGATTTCCCTGAGGACGTGGCCGAACTGATGGCCTACCTGGGCCCGCGTACCCCCGAACAACGGGTGATCGCCATGCCGGGCACCGGCACCAACGTGCCGGTATGGCTGCTGGGCTCCAGCCTGTTCAGTGCACAACTGGCCGGGGAACGGGGCTTGCCTTACGCCTTCGCCTCGCATTTCGCACCGCGCTACCTGCACGAGGCGATTCGCGTCTACCGCAACCACTTCAAGCCTTCGGCGGTGCTCGACAAGCCTTATGTGATGCTTGGCGTGCCGCTGGTGGCAGCCGACACCGACGAACAGGCCGATTACCTGGCGACTTCGGTGTACCAGCGCATCCTGGCGCTGATGCGTGGCCAGAGCCTGGTCCAGCGCAAACCGGTGCAAAGCATGGACGGCCTGTGGCTACCCCATGAGAAGGAAGCGGTCGCCAGCTTCCTCGGCCTGGCGATGGTCGGCAGCCCGGCGAAAGTCCGCGCCAAGCTGCAGGTGCTGATCGAGCAGACCGGAGCCGATGAGCTGATCTTCACCTGCGATCTGTACGAACACGCCGATCGGCTGCACTCCTACGAGCTGCTGTCACAGGTGATGAAAGGCTGAAACGACAGGCATGAAAAAGCCGACGTTCTGCGTCGGCTTTTTTTTGACCATCCACAAGGCTCAACCGCGCTTGTAGACAATTTCCTTGGTACCGGCTTCGCAGGAGCCGACTACCTTGCCATCCGCCGCCGCGCCCTTGTCCACCACTTCCAGCGAGTAGTGCGTGGCGCCGTTGGCGTCGATCTTGGCGGCAATCTCGCTCTTGAGTTCTTCGCACGGCTTGCCAGCGGCAAGGGCTGTTCCCGCAAGACTCAACAAAGCAGCAGCTAATACTAGTTTTTTCATCGGTCACATTCCCTGGTCGGATCAAAAGAGGCGGCATTGACGCCTGCCTGACAGAGGCTCAAGACACTTGTAGCGCTTTGCCATTTCCTATGGCACTCGGCCAGCGCACAAGTTCCAGAGCCTAGCTCAAGCCTTCAACTATTGGCAATTCGGAAGCCCACCTTGAGCGTGACCTGAAAATGCGCCGCTTTGCCGTCCTTGATATGGCCCCGGGTTTCAGTCACTTCGAACCATTCCAGGTGCTTGATGCTCTTGTGCGCTTCCGCCAGCGCGTTGTTGATCGCATCTTCGATGCTGTTCGGCGACGAACCCACCAGTTCGACTTTCTTGTAAGTGTGATGATCAGTCATGGCGCTCTCCTTTTTAGCTGTGAATTACAGCCTAGCAGTGATTTTTCTTATTACTTGTGGCGCCTGCGCCCAAGGCTAAGTTCAGATTTTCTGCACTTTCCCAACACGCCGCAGTCGGAACCTACACAGCCCATTCACCACCCTGCAGGAGAGCCGACATGGCCAACACCTCGTTACGCAAAGCCTCACTGGAAAGTATGGAAGCCGAGATCTCCAGCCTGCTCAAATCGCTGGAAAGCCTGAAGGACGATGCGTCCGACGAGTCGCGCAAGACCCTCAAGGCGCTCAAGAGCAATGCCGAAAGCGCGCTGAAGCATTCGCGCAGCCTGCTCAGCGATGCCTATGAAGAAGTCAAAGTGAAAACCCGTGAAACCGGGATCGCGACCCGCGACTATGCCCAGGAACACCCCTGGACCACCGCCGGGGTTGCCGTGGGTGCCATCGGCCTGCTGGCCGCCTATCTGCTGTGCAAGCGCGGCGACTAAAGCTGCTGGCGCAGTTCGTTTTCCAGCCACTGCGCCAATTGCCGGGCGCGCCCATCAGCGGCGCGCTTGGGTAACCACAGCGCCAGTTGCCCCGGGGTGTCGGAAAAACCCCAGGGCGCAACCAGCCTGCCCGCCAGCAAGTCCTCGGCCACCAGCGGCTGCGGGGCAATTGCCACCCCCAGGCCCGCCACGGCCGCCTCCAGCAAATAATACAGATGCTCGAAACCCTGCCCGTACTTCAACGTTTCGGGATTCAGGTCGTTGCGCCGTGCCCAACTGGGCCAGGCCTGGGGGCGGGAAGTAGTGTGCAGCAGGGCCTCGCTGGCCAGGACGCCAGCCGGCGCCTGCCGCAGGCGTGGATAACCGGCATAGCGCGGGCTGAGCACCGGGCCGATGCGTTCGCTGGCCAGTTCATAGACCTGCATGTCCGCCGGCCAGGGCGGCTCGGCAAAGACCAGCAAGGCATCCAGGCCCGGGCGCCGGGGGTCGAGGTCGCCTTCACCGGCCGAAAGGTGCAGGCGCAGGTCCGGCAGGTCGGCGTTCAGGCGCCCCAGGCGCGGGATCAGCCAGCGCGCCAGCAGGCTTCCGGAACAGCCCAGGACAAAGGGCGCATCGGCGCTGCCCTGGGTCAGCTCGGCGCAGACATCCCGCAGGCGCTCGAAGGCCTCGCTGCTGGCATCGCGCAGGCGAATGCCGGCATCTGTGAGTTTAAGGCCACGGCCTTCCTTGACGAAAAGGCTCAGCCCCAGATGTTCTTCAAGCACCTTCAACTGCCGACTGACCGCGCCGTGGGTGACGTGCAGCTGTTCGGCCGCCTGGCTGACGCTATTGAGCCGGGCAGTGGCTTCGAAGGCCCGCAGGGCATTCAGGGGAGGCAGGTCGCGGCTCATTTTATCTGTGAGTTTTCCTGACAGGTTGCGGCGATCTTATCGGTTTTCAGCATCGGATGTCAGGGGTAGAGTGGGCTCCATTGTGTTTCTACGAAGCGGTCTTTCCACCAGGCCTTCTTTCTCCAAACTTCCCCCGGGAGCGCTGCAATGACCCAGTCCCAATTACGCAATGGCCCTGACGACAACGGCCTGTTCGGCGCATTCGGCGGCCGTTACGTGGCCGAAACCCTGATGCCGCTGATCCTCGACCTGGCCCGCGAATACGAAAAGGCCAAGGAAGATCCCGAATTCCTCAAGGAACTGGCCTACTTCCAGCGCGATTACGTGGGCCGCCCCAGCCCGCTGTACTTCGCCGAACGCCTGACCGAGCACTGCGGCGGCGCCAAGATCTACCTCAAGCGTGAAGAGCTGAACCACACCGGCGCGCACAAGATCAACAACTGCATCGGCCAGATCCTGCTGGCGCGGCGCATGGGCAAGAAACGCATCATCGCCGAGACCGGCGCCGGCATGCATGGCGTGGCCACCGCCACCGTGGCCGCGCGTTTTGGCCTGGATTGCGTGATCTACATGGGCACCACCGACATCGAGCGCCAACAGGCCAACGTATTTCGCATGAAGCTGCTGGGCGCCGAAGTGATCCCGGTGGTGGCCGGCACCGGCACCCTGAAGGACGCGATGAACGAAGCCCTGCGTGACTGGGTGACCAACGTCGACAGCACCTTCTACCTGATCGGCACCGTCGCCGGCCCGCACCCGTACCCGGCCATGGTCCGCGACTTCCAGGCGGTCATCGGCAAGGAGACCCGCGAGCAGATGCAAGCCCAGGAAGGCCGCCTGCCGGACAGCCTGGTGGCGTGCATCGGTGGCGGTTCCAACGCCATGGGCCTGTTTCACCCGTTCCTTGACGACAAGCGCGTCGAGATCATCGGCGTCGAAGCCGCCGGCTACGGCATCGAGACCGGCAAGCATGCCGCCAGCCTCAACGGCGGCGTACCCGGCGTACTGCACGGCAACCGCACCTTCCTGCTGCAGGACGACGATGGCCAGATCATCGACGCCCACTCGATTTCCGCCGGCCTCGACTACCCCGGCATCGGCCCGGAACACGCCTGGTTGCACGATATCGGCCGCGTCGAATACACCTCGGTGACCGACGACGAAGCCCTGGCCGCGTTCCACCAGTGCTGCCGCCTGGAGGGCATCATCCCGGCCCTGGAAAGCGCCCATGCCCTGGCCGAAGTCTTCAAGCGCGCGCCAACCCTGCCCAAGGATCACCTGATGGTGGTCAACCTCTCGGGCCGTGGCGACAAAGACATGCAAACCGTCATGCACCACATGCAACAGTCCCAGCAGGAGAAACACTGATGAGCCGCCTGCAAACCCGCTTCGCACAGCTTAAAGAACAGAATCGCGCCGCCCTGGTAACCTTCGTCACCGCCGGCGACCCGAACTACGACACCTCCATGGCGATCCTCAAGGGCCTGCCCGCAGCGGGCGCCGACGTGATCGAACTGGGCATGCCCTTCACCGACCCGATGGCCGACGGCCCGGCGATCCAGCTGGCCAACATCCGTGCCCTGGGGGCCAAGCAAAACCTGGCGAAAACCCTGCAGATGGTTCGCGAGTTCCGCGAAGGCAACAGCGACACCCCGCTGGTGCTCATGGGCTACTTCAACCCGATCCACCACTACGGCGTGCCGCGCTTCATCGCAGACGCCAAGGCCGCCGGTGTCGATGGCCTGATCGTGGTGGACATGCCGCCGGAACATAACAGCGAACTGTGCGACCCGGCCCAGGCCGCCGGCATCGACTTCATCCGCCTGACCACACCGACCACCGACGACGCCCGCCTGCCCAAGGTGCTCAACGGCAGCTCCGGTTTCGTCTACTACGTTTCCGTGGCCGGGGTCACCGGTGCCGGTGCCGCCACCCTGGAACACGTGGAAGAAGCCGTGGCCCGACTGCGTCGCCACACCGACCTGCCCATCAGCATCGGTTTCGGCATCCGTACTCCGGAGCAGGCAGCCGCCATCGCTCGCCTGGCCGACGGCGTGGTAGTGGGCTCGGCGCTGATCGACCACATCGCCAGCGCCGAGTCTGCCGAGCAGGCGGTGGATGGGGTGCTGAGCCTGTGTGCGGCGCTGTCCGAGGGCGTACGTAAGGCCCGCGTCAGCTGAGGGTAAAGTTCCTGATACAGAGGAATTAGCGCCTCGAGACACAGACTAAGCAGCAAGACCCGGGGGTTCGCGACCAAGGTGGCGAACCCCTTTTTGCTGTGTGTGTTGCGAGGAATACCTGATGAAAATGCCCAAACGTCTGATTGCCGGTGCCGCGGTGCTGATGCTCAGCGCCAGCCCGTTGCTGCAGGTCATGGCCGACGAGCGCGGCGGCTATGATCGTGGCGGGCCACAACAGGGCTATTGGGACAACCGTGGCAACGAGCACCGTGGCCCGGGGGATGATCGCCGCGGCGGCCCGCCACGGGATTTCGGCCCGGTGCGCCAGACCATCCGCGACAACCACGGCTACTTCGTCCGGGGCGCGCCGCCGCCTCCCGGCATCCACCTGGTGCGCGGCCAGCCACTGCCGCGCGGCTACTACGGCGAACGCCTGGAGCCCCGGGCCCTGTCGCGCCTGCCGGTGTACCCGGGGTACGAATGGCGACGCATGGGGGGCGACATCGTGCTGATCGCCGTGGGCACCGGCATCGTCTACGAGATCCTCGACGGCGTGCTCTACTGACCTCACCCGACCGGCCGGCCCCTGCAGGAGCCGGCTTGCCGGCGGTCCGTCGCCCTCAGAACCCCCTCAGGTCCAGTGGCCGCATAGCCCCCATCCAGATCGCATGGTTGGTGTGGTCCAGCAGGTCATCACCGGTATCCGGATGCAGGAACACCACCAGCCCCTGGCGATTGAGGGCCAGCCACGGCACCACCTGGGCAAACACCTCGGGGCCGAACGCCAACTGGCAGCTCCAGTCCGGATGCGGCCCCACCGGCCGCTCGTGGACCCGGCCCATTTTCAGTTCGAACAGCTGCGCCGCCCGCTCGCACAAGGCCCGGGCCTGGTCGATGGTGCTGGCGTCAAAGTAGACATGGGCGTGGTAGCCCTTGATCCGTTGCATGCAAACCCTCGCAATCAAGACGAACCCTCAAGGCTCGCCACAGGTCACAACCGGTACCTGTGGAAAATAAGGAAGCCAGGCCATGAAAAATGCCGAAACTCCGGTGGTCAAACTGGTGCTCTATGGTGCCATGAGCAGCCTGGGCAGTGCGTTGATGGCAGAGAGCCTGAGGCGCCAGCATGAGGTGATCGCCATTCTCGACGACCTCACCGCGCTGGCCCCGCGCCCAGGCCTGCGCGCCAAGGGCGGCGACCTGTTCGACCCGGACCGGGTCAAGCAGAGCGTAGCCGGTAGCTCGGCGGTGATCTGCCTGCTGGATGCCGCCGATCTGCCCGGCAGCACCACGCCCGGCCAGGCCCCCGACCCGGTGAACCAGGTACGGGCGGTGGATGCCCTGATCGAAGGCATGCAGGGCGCCGGCATCCGTAGGTTGATGCTGGTGGGGGAGTTCAGCGTTCTCGACAACCCGCCCTCCAGCACCAGCCTGCCTCACCATGCCGCGCAGGAAATCCTCGATGCACTGCGCAGCAGCGCGCTGGACTGGACCCTGATCAACGCGCCGCGGGGCGTGGCCGGGCTGGGTATCGAGCATTTCAACCAGGTTGGCGACAGCCTCGAGCCGGGGCTTGCCGAGCCGCTGCGACGGCTCAACGGCGTGGCAATCGGCATCAGCGACGAGCTGCGCCTGAATCTGCACCTGCGCGAGCATGTGAGTTTCATCGCCACCCAACCCCAGGCCGCCACCTAGCGGGCAATGGACGGCAGCGCCAGCCCCTTGAGGCTCTGGGCGCTGCCGGCCTGCTCGCTCATCAGCCAGTCGACGAAACGCTGGATCAGCGGGCCGCGGCGCTTGCGCTGGGGCAGCACCACGTAATAGCCGTAGGCGGACAGCGCGCTCTCGGCGATGGGCCGGCACAGCAGGCCCTGCTCCAGCAGGTCATCCACCAGGTGACGCCAGCCGATGGCCACGCCCTGGCCGCCGATGGCCGCCTGGATCAGCAGGGTGTAATTGTCGAAGCGCAATTGCCCTGGGGCCGGCGCACCCGCAAGGCCCAGCTCGCGAAATACCCCGCTCCAGTCGAACCAGTGGTTGCTGCCTTCACCCCGCAGGTGCAGCAGCGGCAGTTCCAGCAGGGAAGGGGCGGGCAGCGGCGCAGCACGGTGCTTGAGCAGCAGCGGGCTGCACACCGGAAACACTTCTTCGCTGAACAGCCAGTGGCTTTCCCCCTGCCTGAAACGCCCGTCGCCGAACAGCACCGCAACGTCGATATCGCTGCGCAGCATGCTGTGGCTGCGCTCGCTGGTGACCAGGCTCACATCCACCTGGGGGTTGGCCTCATGAAAGCGATGCAGGCGGGGCATCAGCCAATAGGCGGCGAAAGCGAAATCCGTGGCCACCTGCAACACCTCATGCTGATGCTGCTGGCTGAGGGCGCTGAGGCCGGCATCGATGCTCTGCAGGCCGGCCTGAACCTGATCCAGCAACAAGGCCGCAGACTCGGTCAGCTCGATGCCCCGGTAGATGCGGTCGAACAGGCGCACCCCCAGCTGTTCCTCCAGGCGCTTGATCTGCTGACTGATAGCCGGCTGGGTGGTGCCCAGCTCCACCGCCGCGGCGGTGAAGCTGCGCAGGCGCGCGGCTGCTTCGAACACTCGGAGCAGGTCCAGGGACAGGTCGCCAAGGGCTTCATACATAAGCAGTGCTTATCCTAGTCATTGCTGTACATGGGCTTTACCACCAACGGCATGGGATCCATGCTCGATTGCAGCACTTTCGCATAACCATCGACTATGGAATGCCGCGAATCCATGAAGCGCAAGAACATTCTTTTCATCATGGCCGATCAGATGGCCGCCCCCTTGCTGCCGTTCTACGGACCCTCGCCGATCAAGCTGCCTCACCTCAGCCGGCTGGCCGCCCAGGGCGTGGTCTTCGACGCCGCCTACTGCAACAGCCCCTTGTGCGCACCCTCGCGCTTCACTTTGGTCAGCGGCCAGTTGCCCAGCCGGATCGGTGCCTACGACAACGCCGCGGACTTCCCCGCCGACGTGCCCACCTACGCCCACTACCTGCGGCGCCTGGGCTACCGCACTGCGCTCTCGGGCAAGATGCACTTCTGCGGTCCGGACCAGTTGCACGGCTATGAAGAGCGCCTGACCAGCGATATCTACCCCGCCGACTACGGCTGGGCGGTGAACTGGGACCAGCCCGATGTGCGCCCCAGCTGGTACCACAATATGTCCTCGGTACTGCAGGCCGGCCCCTGTGTACGCACCAACCAGCTGGATTTCGACGAGGAGGTGGTGTTCAAGGCCCAGCAATACCTGTTCGACCATGTGCGCGAGGCCGGCGACCAGCCGTTCTGCCTCACCGTCTCCATGACCCACCCCCACGATCCGTACACCATTCCCAGGGCCTTCTGGGACCTGTACCGCGACGACCAGATTCCACTGCCGCAGACCCCGCCCCAAAGCGAGCTGGATCCGCATTCCCAGCGCCTGCTCAAGGTCTACGACCTGTGGGACAAGCCCTTGCCTGTGGATAAGATCCGCGACGCGCGCCGCGCCTACTTCGGCGCCTGCAGTTACATCGACAGCAACGTCGGCAAGCTGCTGCAGACCCTGGAAGACACCGGGCTGGCGGACGACACGCTGATCGTGTTTTCCGGCGACCACGGCGACATGCTCGGCGAGCGCGGCCTCTGGTACAAAATGCACTGGTTTGAAATGGCCGCCCGGGTACCGCTGCTGATCTGTGCACCGGGGCAGTTCACTGCCGGCCGGGTCAGCGCCGCTGTCTCCACCGCCGACCTGCTGCCGACCCTGGTGGAGCTGGCCGGCGGCCGGGTCGAGCCCGACCTGCCGCTGGATGGCCGCTCCCTGGTCCCGCACTTGCAAGGGCAGGGCGGGCACGACGAGGTGTTCGGCGAATACATGGCCGAAGGCACCATCGGCCCGCTGATGATGATTCGCCGCGGGGCCTACAAGTTCATCTACAGCGAAGACGACCCCTGCCTACTCTTCGACCTGCACCACGACCCGCAAGAGCGCTTCGACCTTGGCCAGTCGCCCGAGCATCGGCCGCTGTTCGCCGCGTTCCTGGCAGAGGCCCGGGCCAAGTGGAACATTCCGCGCATTCACCAACAGGTCCTGGCCAGCCAGCGCCGCCGCCGGCTGGTGGCCGAGGCGCTGAGCCGGGGCAAACTCAAGAGCTGGGACCACCAGCCGCTGGTAGACGCCAGCCAGCAGTACATGCGCAACCACATCGACCTCGATGACCTGGAGCGCAAGGCCCGTTATCCACAACCCTGCCAAAACCAATAAAACGTAAGGGGAAAAGCATGCAAAGGTTATCCACAGCACTGACGCTCGGGCTTCTGGCCCTGGGCAGCGCATCCGCTTGGGCCGACTCGTGCGAGACCGTGAAGATGGCCGACCCGGGGTGGAGCGATATCGCCGCCACCAATGCCATCACCGGCTTCCTGCTGGACGGCATGGGCTACAAGGCGAAGATCGACACCCTGGCCGTGCCCATCACCTTCGGTGGTCTGAAGGATGGCCGGGTGGATGTATTCCTGGGTAACTGGATGCCGGCGCAGCAAGGCTTCCATGACAAGTTCGTGGCCAATGGCGACGTCACCCAGCTGGCCAAGAACCTGGAAGGGACCGAGTTCACGCTGGCGGTGCCGGACTATGTGTGGGAGGCCGGAGTGCATGATTTTGCCGACCTGGACAAGTTCGCCGACAAGTTCGACAAAAAGCTCTACGGCATCGGCTCCGGCGCGCCGGCCAACCTGTCGCTGCAGGAAATCATCAAGAGCAACCAGTTCAACCTGGGCCAGTGGAAGCTGATCGAGTCCAGTGAACAGGCAATGCTCGCCGAAGTGTCCCGGGCCACGAAAAAGCAGCGCTTCATCACCTTCCTCGGCTGGACCCCACACCCGATGAACGTGCAGTTGAAGATGCGCTACCTGACCGGCGGCGAGAAGTACTTCGGCGCCAGCGGCAGCGTCTACACCCTGACCCGCAAGGGTTATGCACAGGCTTGCCCGAACGTCGGCAAACTGCTGGGCAACCTGCGGTTCACCCAGGAGATGGAGAACAGCATCATGGCCGCGGTGGTCAACAGCAAACTCAGCAACACCGAGGCCGCCAAGGCCTGGATCAAGGCCCACCCGGCAGTGCTGGAGCAATGGCTGGAGGGAGTGCGGACCATTGATGACAAAGAGGCCCTGGCAGCGGTGAAGAGCAGGTTGTAGCCCGAGGTGTGCCGGCCATTCGCCGGCAAGCCGGCTCCTGCACCCAAAGCCTGGCAATGCTTTACCCTGGCCCACCGAATCAACCCACCCGTGAGGAACCATGGCCTGGCCCGACCGCCAATCTCTCCTGCCTTTGCTGAGCTGGCTGCCGCGCCAGACCCGGGCCAGCGTCGGCCGTGACCTGCTGGTGGGCCTGAGCGGCGCGATCCTCGCTCTGCCGCAATCCATCGCCTATGCCCTGATCGCCGGCCTGCCCCCGGAGTACGGGCTATACGCGGCCATAGTCCCGGTGCTGATCGCCTGCCTGTGGGGTTCATCGTGGCACCTGATCTGCGGCCCCACGGCGGCGATTTCCATCGTTCTCTATGCCAGCGTCAGCCCCCTGGCAGTGCCGGCCTCCGAGGACTACATCACCCTGATCCTGCTCCTGACGCTGTTGGCCGGGGTCTTCCAGTGGCTGCTGGGAATGCTGCGCTTCGGCGCCCTGGTGAACTTCGTCTCGCACTCGGTGGTGCTGGGCTTCACCCTCGGCGCGGCGGTGGTCATCGCCCTGGGCCAGTTGCCCAACCTGCTGGGGCTGGAACTGCCGAACCAGGCCACCGCCCTCAACAGCCTGAGCCAGTTGCTGCAGCACCTGGGCGAGGTGGACCGGCCTTCGCTGCTGCTGGGACTGGGCACCCTGGCGCTGGGGGTCGCCTTCAAGCTGCTGGCGCCGCGCTGGCCCGGCCTGCTGCTGAGCCTGGTGTTCAGTGCCCTGGTGGTATGGCTGCTGCCAGGGGTGTTTGGCCATGTGCAACTGGTCAGCGCCTTCGTTGGCCGGCTGCCGCCGTTTAGCCCATTGCCCCTGGACCTGGAACTGATCCTGCGGTTGCTGCCCAGTGCAGTGGCGGTGGGCATGCTCGGGCTGGTCACCAGCCTGTCGATTGCCCGCTCGCTGTCAGCACGTTCGGAACAGTTGCTGGACGCCAACCAGGAAGTCCGCGCCCAGGGCCTGTCGAACATGGTCGGGGCGTTTTTCTCCGGCTACCTGTCCTCGGGCTCCTTCACCCGCTCCGGCTTGAGCTACGAGGCCGGCGCCTGCTCGCCCCTGGCCGGGGTGTTCTCGGCGCTGTGGGTGGCGCTGTTCGCCGTGGCCGGCGCCGGGCTGATCGCCCATATCCCGATCCCGGCCATGGCCGGCAGCATCCTGCTGATCTGCTGGGGGCTGGTGGACCACCGGGGCATTCGCGCGCTGTTCCGGGTCAGCCGCGCCGAGTTCGTGGTGATGAGCCTGACCTGCGTCGCCACCCTGCTCCTGGAGTTGCAGACCGCGATCTATGCCGGGGTCCTGGCGTCGCTGTTCTTCTACCTCAAGCGCACTTCGCAACCGCGGGTGCAGCAGTCCAGCGAAGGCGATGAAGACATCCTGCGGGTCGGCGGTTCGATTTTCTTCGGCGCCAGCCATTACCTGCAGGTGCGCATGCAGCGCTGCCACGCGCCCAGGCTGGTGATCGACGCACGGCAGATCAACTTTATCGACTACTCAGGGGTGGAAATGCTGCACCAAGAGGCGCGCCGGCTGAAACGCCAGGACCGTAGCCTGATCCTGCGCCGGGCACGGCAGACGGTGAAAGAAGAGTTGATCAAGCTCGAAGGCCCGGAACGCTGCCCGATCCACTTCGAAGACTGAACCCGCAGGCGCCTTGCCCACACCCGACGTGAGAGCCGGCTTGCCGGCGAATAAGCCCTTGAGCCTGGCCCAGCCTTGAAGCCGCCTTCGCTGGCAAGCCAGCTCCTAAGGGGGGTTACTGCGCCAGCTGACGACGCAGTTCAGCCAGCACCGGGGCACTGTCGGGGCGCACGCCGCGCCACAGGTAGAAGGCTTCCGCCGCTTGCTCGGCCAGCATGCCCAGGCCATCCAGCACCAGGGCCGCGCCCTGTTCACTGGCCCAGCGGCAGAATGGTGTCGGCTCCTTGGCGTACATCATGTCGTAGCACACGGTCTTGCCCGCCTCGATCAGGCTGCCGGCAATCGGCGGCAGCTCGCCCGAAAGGCTGGCGGAGGTGGCATTGATGATCAGGTCCACCGATTCCTGCAGCCAGTCGAAGCCGCTGGCCGATACCGGCCCCAGGTCGGCGAACAACTCCGCCAGCAGCTCAGCCTTTTCCACGGTGCGATTGGCGATTACCAAGGCCTCCGGCTGCTCGGCCAGCAACGGCTCCAGGGCACCACGGACCGCGCCGCCAGCCCCCAGCACAAGGATGCGCTTGCCCTTGAGGCTGACCCCGGCGTTCACCTTCAGGTCGCGCACCAGCCCGGCGCCGTCGGTGTTGTCCCCCAGCAGGCGGCCGTCGGCCTGCTTGCTCAGGGTGTTCACCGCGCCGGCGCGCTGGGCCCGTTCGGTCAGGCTGTCGCACAGGCGATAGGCCTCTTCCTTGAACGGCACCGTGACATTGGCCCCACGCCCGTGGGCGAAGAAACTGCGAGCGGTGCCGGCGAAATCATCCAGGGGCGCCAGCAGGGTGTTGTACTCCAGCTGCTGGCCGGTCTGCTGGGCGAACAGCCGATGGATCAGCGGCGACTTGCTGTGGCCGATCGGGTTACCAAAGACAACGTACTGATCCATCTCTCATCCCATTTGCTCAACACAGGGGTAGGAACCGCATCCGCCTTGAAGGCCTTTTCGCCGGCAAGCCGGCTTCTACACAGTGGGTACGGTTTAGTTGCTGGCTGCCAGCCAGTCGCGATCCTGCAGGAAGTATTCGGTCAGGCGCGCTTCTTCGCTGCCCGGCTCGGCCTTCCAGTCATAGCCCCAGCGCACTTGTGGCGGCAGCGACATGAGGATCGACTCGGTGCGCCCGCCCGATTGCAGGCCGAACAGGGTGCCACGGTCGTAGACCAGGTTGAACTCCACGTAGCGGCCCCGGCGGAACTCCTGGAATTCCCGCTGCTGCGCGGTGTAGGCCGCGGCCTTGCGGCGCTGGACGATGGGCAGGTAGGCCTCGATGTAGGCGTCGCCGATGGCGCGCATGAAGGCGAAACTGGTGTCGAAGTCCCATTCGTTCAGATCGTCGAAGAACAGGCCGCCGATGCCCCGCGGTTCATTGCGGTGCTTGATGTGGAAATAGCTGTCGCACCAGGCCTTGTAGCGCGGGTAGACGTCGGCACCGAAGGGCGCACAGGCCCGCTCGGCAACCCGGTGCCAGTGCACGCAGTCATCGATGTTGCCGTAGTAGGGGGTCAGGTCAAAACCGCCGCCGAACCACCAGACCGGCTCTTCGCCTTCCTTCTCGGCGATGAAGAACCGCACGTTGGCGTGGGAAGTCGGCACATGGGGGTTGTGCGGGTGGATCACCAGGGACACGCCCAGGGCCTCGAAGCCACGGCCGGCCAGCTCGGGCCGGTGGGCACTGGCCGATGGCGGCAGGCCGCTGCCGAATACATGGGAGAAGTTCACCCCACCCTTTTCGATCACTGCACCGTCGCCGATCACCCGGGTACGCCCGCCACCACCGGCAGGCCGGGTCCAGGCGTCCTCGATGAAGCGTGCGCCACCGTCTTCGGTTTCCAGTGCAGCGCAAATGCGGTCTTGCAGGTCGAGCAGGTAGGCTTTCACGGCCTCGGTGCGGGTAGTCATGGCATCACCTTGAATCGGGCAAAGCTACGCGGCGCTAGGGATGGAGCACGGGCCGGCGCAAATGGGCGCGTAGCATAACACCGCGCCGGGGCGCTCCGCAGTTGACGAAGGTCAAGCAGAGGAGTCCGATAGAGCACTTTCACGACACGTCCGAGGAGAGAATGCAGATGGCCAAACGTATCCAGTTCCGCGCCCATGGCGGCCCCGAAGTGCTCGAATATGTGGATTACCAACCGGCGGAACCGGGCCCGCAACAGGTTCGCGTCAGCAACAAGGCCATCGGCCTGAACTTCATCGACACCTATTTCCGCAGCGGTCTCTACGCACCGCCCGCCCTGCCTTCGGGCCTGGGGGCCGAAGGCGCGGGCGTGGTCGAGGCCGTAGGCAGTGCCGTGACCCGTTTCAAGGTCGGCGACCGCGTGGCTTACGGCAGCGGCCCACTGGGGGCCTACAGCGATGTGCATGTGCTGCCCGAAGCCAACCTGGTACGCCTGCCGGACGCCATCAGCTTCGAACAGGCCGCCGGGGTCATGCTCAAGGGCCTGACCGTGCAGTACCTGCTGCGCCAGACCTATGAACTCCAGGGCGGCGAAACCGTGCTGTTCCACGCCGCTGCCGGCGGTGTCGGCTCCCTGGCCTGCCAGTGGGCCAAGGCCCTCGGGGTAAAGCTGATCGGCACCGTCAGCTCGCCGGAAAAGGCCGCCATCGCCAAGGCCCTGGGCGCCTGGGAAACCATCGACTACAGCCATGAAGACGTGGCCCAGCGAGTGCTGGAACTGACCGGCGGGAGGAAGTGCCCGGTGGTCTACGACGGCGTGGGCAAGGACACCTGGCTGACCTCCCTGGATTGCCTGGCCCCACGCGGGCTGATGGTCAGCTTCGGCAACGCCTCTGGCGCAGTGGACGGGGTCAACCTTGGGATTCTCTCGGCCAAGGGCTCGCTGTACGTGACCCGGCCGACCCTGGCCAGCTATGCCAACAATGCCGAGAACCTGCAGCGCATGGCCGACGACCTGTTCGGCATGATTGCCAGCGGCAAGCTGAAGATCGAGATTGGCCAGCGCTTCGCCCTGGCGGATGCGGCCAAGGCCCATATCGAACTGTCGGCACGACGCACGACTGGCTCGACTGTGCTGCTGCCTTGAACGCCTTCGCCGGCAAGCCGGTTCCTACCGAGTATCGTAGGAGCCGGCTTGCCGGCGAAGCGCTTCAGGAAGGCCGAACTACCTTGCCGGTAGCCAGGTCACGGATCAGGCTCGGGTTCTTGCGCCCGCCCAGGCTGCCACTGAGGACCAGATCCAGTTGCCCACGGAAATACTGCTCGATGCGCAGCCGCGTGCGCGCCGCCGGGCGCCCCTGGGGGTTGGCCGAGGTGGAAATCAGCGGGCCCACCAGGGAGCACAGCTCACGCACCAGCGGATGGTCGCTGACCCGCAGCGCCACCGTGTCATGGACCCCGGTGACCCACTCGGGCAACAGGTTCTGATGGGGCACCAGCCAGGTATTGGGCCCCGGCCAGGTGCTGGACATGCGATCGATCCAGGTGTCCGGGAAGTCCTCGAAGAGGAAATCGAACTGATGGATGTTGTCAGCGATCAGGATCAGGCCCTTGTCCACCGACCGTGACTTGATCGCCAGCAGGCGATCCACCGCCTCTTCATTCCACGGATCGCACCCCAGGCCCCAGACCGCTTCGGTTGGATAGGCAATCACCGCCCCTGCGCGAATCTCTCGTGCGGCTTGCTGCACGCGCCAACTGCTGACCATTGCCGACTCTCCAGATAAAAGCTGTGCGCAGTTTACCCATCCTGCTTATAAAACCTAGCTCAGACGCGCATACCAACGCCCATTTTCATGGACCGCACGGCCTTCGATCTCCAGCTCGGTCAGGGCCGCCAGCACCCGGGGCAGGGGCCAGCCGCTGGCGCTGGCCAAGGCTTCGCTGCTGTGGGGCGCCGCATGCAGCAAGGCCAGCAACGGGTGGGTACAGGCCGCTGTCGGCAGCGAGGCGCTGGGCGGCAGGTTCTGCCAGCCGGCCAGGGTCTCCAGGATGTGCTGCACGCTTTCCACCAGCACCGCGCCGTCGCGGATCAACTGGTGGCAGCCCCGGGCACCGGGGTGGTGGATAGAACCGGGGATGGCATACACCTCGCGGCCTTGCTCCGCCGCCAGCCGCGCGGTAATCAGCGAACCGCTGGCGACGCTGGCCTCCACCACCAGCACGCCCAGGGCCAGGCCACTGATGATTCGATTGCGCCGGGGGAAGTGTTCCGCACGCGCCGGGGTGTCCAGCGGGAACTCGGAAACCACCGCGCTGCCCTGGTCGATCATGGCCCTGGCCAGGGCCCGGTGCCGCTGTGGATAAAAATTTTCCAGGCCAGTGCCCAGCACGCCCACGGTACGCCCGCCAACATCCAGGGCCGCCTGATGGGCAGCGCCATCGACGCCCAGGGCCAGACCGCTGGTGATGACAAAACCGGCACGGGCCAGGCTGCGGGAAAAGGCCCCGGCGGTGTCCAGCCCCGGTCGCGATGCGCGACGGCTGCCCACCATCGCCAACTGCGGCCGTTCGAGAATCGAGGGGTCGCCGGCCACGAACAGCAGCGGTGGCGCATCCTCGAGTTGCGCCAGCAAGGGCGGGTAGCCGGGCTGGTCCCACATCAGCAAATGCTGGGCCTGGCTATCTATCCAGGCCAATGCGCGACGGGCGCCGTCGCGCACCTGGGGGCTGCGCCGGGCCTCGCTGCAGGCCGGCGGCAGGTCTAGGGAACGCCAGGCACTGGCCGGGGCACTGAGTGCTTTAGAAGCGCAACCGAATGCCTGAAGCAGGCGCTGAAAACGCATCGGCCCGAGTTCGGGCAGGACGTGCAAGCGCAATCGAGCTTCCAGTTCTGCCGGGGAAATGCTGCCGCTCATCGAGTTCGACATGGATCATCCTTGATCGTCAGGGCTCCAGCCTGAGCTGGAACAAGCTGTGGATAACTCTGTTGGTAACTTGTTGAGGAAAGATCTCCCTCAGGGGTTGCGGACCTTGTCCAGCACCGCCAGCGAACGCGTGGCCTTGAGTACCAATCCGTAGCTGAGCCTGTCGTAGCTGCGGAACACCATCAGCCAGCCGGCCGCCTCGTCGGGGATTTTCAGCGGCTCGCCGGTTTGCCGGTCGCGCACGGTTTCACCGGTCTTGATCACCGCCAGTACGTTGCCCTCCAGCAGGCCGTCGCGGCGCCCGCGGTTGAGGGTCACCACATCCAGGGCGCCGATCTGGGTGACCCCTCGGGGCACGTCGATGATCAGTCCTTCCACCGGCCGTTGCGGGGCACTGGGGCTGAAGGAGCCCGGCAACCCCGAGGTATCGGCAGCCAGCAAGCGATCACCCAGGCGCACTTCCTGGTTGCTGCTCTGCAAGGCGAGGGTGGCCAGGTCACCTTCGCTCGCCACCACCCGGGCGCTGCCAATGGCGTCGGCGTTGACCCCCAGCAGTTCCTGGCTCAGGGGGTCGCGGTAGATCTTGCCCTGGCGGAACAGCTCATAGACCGGCTGCTCAGGGTCCAGCCGGCCACGGGCGAAAAGCCGGTCGCCCATGCCACCCAGCACCCGCTCGCCCTCGCCGGCCACGATATACGGCGCCCGCTCCAGGGCCCCGGGCTGATCGACGATGCGGTTGTCCAGCAAGAAGCTGCTGATCGCTTGCAGGGGAATGCTCGGAATCGGGGCAGGGGGCAAGCGCCGGGCCTGGGGCGCGAGCTTGACCGTCGGCGGCGCCGCTGGTCGCTCCAGCTGCAGGCGTGGCGGGCCGTCATTGCGCACCAGTTGCAGGCGGTCGCCGGGGAAGATCTGCCCGGCGAAGCCCGCCGGCCAGAGCTCGCGCCATTGCCAGGGCTGCTGCAGATACAGGCTGGCGACGCTCCACAGGGTATCGCCCGGCTGCACCCGATAGTGCTGTGGATAACTGTCCCGCAGTTGCACCTGGGCCTGGCCGATGGCGGTCCAGCCCGCCAGCAGCAGGGCGAACAGTGATTTCCTCATGGGCTGAATCCCTTTATTATGTGCGTTCGCGTGAAACGCCAGAGCCTGCACGGCTCGCTCCATCCCAGAGCACGTTTTGCACCGGCGGCCCAGGTCCAGAACCTGCGCGGACGCCGACTCCGCCCTTACTTCACACGTGTAGCAATTACGCTTATGGCCATTTTAAACATCCTCGAATTCCCTGATCCGCGCCTGCGCACTATCGCCAAACCAGTGGCCGTAGTGGACGACGAAGTGCGTCAGTTGGTCGACGACATGTTTGAAACAATGTATGAGGCCCCAGGCATCGGTCTGGCGGCGACCCAGGTCAACGTGCACAAACGCGTGGTGGTCATGGACCTGTCCGAAGACCGCAGCGAACCACGGGTGTTCATCAACCCCGAGTTCGAAGCCCTGACCGACGAGATGGACCAGTACCAGGAAGGCTGCCTTTCGGTACCGGGCTTCTACGAAAACGTCGACCGCCCGCAACGGGTCAAGATCAAGGCCCTGGACCGCGACGGCCAGCCCTACGAACTGATCGCCGAAGGTTTGCTCGCCGTGTGCATCCAGCACGAATGCGACCACCTGAACGGCAAGTTGTTCGTCGACTACCTGTCCACGCTCAAGCGTGACCGGATCAAGAAGAAGCTGGAAAAGCAGCATCGCCAGCAGGCTTGATGACCGTCTTGCAAAGGCTTGCTACGGCAAGCCTTTTTCTTTTCCGCATGTTTAACATCGAGAATTCCCATGACTGAGCCACTGCGCATCGTCTTTGCCGGCACCCCCGAATTCGCCGCCGAACACCTCAAGGCCCTGCTCGACAGCCCTTACCAGATCGTTGCGGTCTACACCCAGCCGGACCGTCCGGCGGGGCGCGGGCAGAAGCTGATGCCCAGTCCGGTCAAGCAGCTTGCTCTGGAAAACGACATCCCCGTGCTGCAACCGCCGACCTTGCGCAATGCCGAGGCTCAAGCCGAACTGGCAGCGCTCAAGCCGGACCTGATGGTGGTGGTGGCCTACGGCCTGATCCTGCCCCAGGCGGTGCTGGATATTCCGCGCCTGGGTTGCATCAACAGCCACGCTTCGCTGTTGCCACGCTGGCGCGGTGCCGCGCCGATCCAGCGTGCGGTGCAAGCCGGTGACGCGCAAAGCGGGGTGACCGTGATGCGCATGGAAGCCGGCCTGGATACCGGGCCGATGCTACTCAAGGTCAGCACCCCGATCAGCGCCGAAGATACCGGCGGCAGCCTCCACGACCGCCTGGCCGAGATGGGCCCGCCCGCAGTGCTGCAAGCCATCGAAGGCCTGGCCGCCGGCACCCTGGAAGGCGAAGTCCAGGACGACAGCCTGGCCACTTACGCCCACAAGCTGAACAAGGACGAGGCGCGCATCGACTGGAGCCGCCCGGCCGTGGAACTGGAGCGCCTGGTGCGGGCCTTCAACCCCTGGCCGATCTGCCACAGCAGCTTGAATGGCGAAGCGCTGAAAGTGCTGGCCGCCACCCTGGCCGAAGGCAAGGGCGCGCCGGGGGAAATCCTCGGCGCCAGCAAGGACGGCCTGATCGTTGCCTGCGGTGAGCAGGCGCTGTGCCTGACCCGCCTGCAACTGCCCGGGGGCAAGGCGCTGAACTTCAGCGACCTGTTCAACAGCCGCCGCGAGAAATTCGCCATCGGCACCGTCCTCGGCCAGACGGCGGACGCCCAATGAACCCGCGCCTGGCCGCCGCAAAGGCGCTGACTGCCGTGCTCAACGGCAAGGCCTCGCTCAACAGCTCGCTGCCGATCCAGCTGGACAAGGTCGAGGCCCGGGATCGCGGCTTCACCCAGGACCTGGCCTTCGGCACCGCACGCTGGCAGCCGCGGCTGTCGGCGCTGGCGGCCAAGCTGCTGCAGAAGCCGTTCAAGGCAGCCGACGCCGATGTCGAAGCATTGCTGCTGGTGGGCCTCTATCAGTTGCTCTACGCCCGGGTTCCGGCCCACGCCGCCATCGGTGAAACCGTGGGCTGCGCCGACAAGCTGAAAAAGCCCTGGGCCAAGGCCCTGCTCAATGCCGTGCTGCGGCGCGCCCAACGCGAAAGCGAAACGCTGCTGGCCGAGTTGGAGCACGACCCGGTGGTGCGCACCGCACACCCGCGCTGGTTGCAGAAATCCCTCAAGGCGTTCTGGCCCGAGCAGTGGGAAGCCATCTGCGCCGCCAACAACGCCCACCCGCCGATGATCCTGCGGGTCAACCGCCGGCATCACTCCCGCGATGCCTACCTGAAGCTGTTGAGCGAAGCGGGGGTTGCGGCCAAGGCTTGCGTCTATAGCCAGGACGGCATCGTCCTCGACGAAGCCTTGGATGTACGCAGCCTGCCGGGCTTTGCCGAAGGCTGGATCAGTGTGCAGGACGAGGCCGCGCAACTGGCCGCCGAGCTGCTGGAACTGGCGCCGGGGCAACGGGTGCTGGACGCCTGCTGCGCCCCGGGCGGCAAGACCTGCCACATCCTCGAAGTGCAACCGGCCCTGGCCGGCGTAGTGGCGGTGGACCTGGAGGCCAAGCGCCTGGTGCGGGTACGGGAAAACCTCGACCGCCTGGGGCTCGACGCCCAATTGATCGCCGCCGATGGCCGCGACACCCAGGCCTGGTGGGACGGCAAGCCGTTCCAGCGGATCCTGCTGGACGCGCCATGCTCGGCCACCGGGGTGATCCGCCGCCATCCGGATATCAAGCTGACCCGCCAGCCCGAAGACATCGCCGCCCTGGCGCAACTGCAAGGCGAACTGCTGGATGCCATGTGGCAGGCCCTGGAAGTGGGCGGCATCCTGCTCTACGCCACCTGCTCGACCCTGCCCACCGAGAACACCGAGGTCATCGAGGCCTTCCTGGCCCGCACCCCGGGGGCTCGTGAATTGGACATCGGCGGCCAACTGGGGCAGCCTGCCGCCGGCCTCAAGCAGCCCCACGGACGCCAGTTGCTGGCGCAAGAGGGCGGCCACGACGGCTTCTACTACGCCAAGCTGATCAAGATCGCCGCAGCTCGCGGCTAAACGGTTTTAAGGGAGTGACTGGATGAAAATCATCATCCTCGGCGCCGGGCAAGTGGGTGGCACGCTGGCGGAACACCTGGCCAGCGAAGCCAACGATATCACCGTGGTCGACACCGACGGCGAACGCCTGCGCGACCTCGGCGACCGCCTGGACATCCGCACCGTGCAGGGCCGCGCCTCGTTCCCGACGGTGCTGCGCCAGGCCGGCGCCGACGACGCCGACATGCTGGTGGCGGTAACCAACAGCGACGAGACCAACATGGTCGCCTGCCAGGTGGCCCACACCCTGTTCCACACCCCGACCAAGATCGCCCGGGTGCGCGAAGCCGCCTACCTGACCCGCGCCGGGCTGTTCGACAACGATGCGATCCCGGTGGACGTGCTGATCAGCCCCGAGCAGGTGGTGACCAACTACATCAAGCGCCTGATCGAGCACCCCGGTGCGCTGCAGGTGATCGACTTCGCCGAAGGCAAGGCGCAACTGGTGGCGGTCAAGGCCTACTACGGTGGCCCGCTGGTGGGCCAGCAACTGCGCCAGCTGCGCGAGCACATGCCCAACGTCGACACCCGGGTGGCGGCGATCTTCCGTCGCGACCGGCCGATCATGCCCAAGGGCGATACGGTGATCGAGGCCGACGACGAAGTGTTCTTCATCGCCGCCAAGGCCCACATCCGCGCGGTGATGAGCGAGATGCGCCGCCTGGAGGAATCCTACAAGCGCATCGTCATCGCCGGTGGCGGGCAGATCGGCGAGCGCCTGGCCGAGGCCATCGAAAGCCGCTACCAGGTGAAGATCATCGAGATGAACCCGGCCCGCTGCCGCTACCTCTCCGACACCCTGGACAGCACCGTGGTGCTGCAGGGCAGCGCCTCGGACCGCGACCTGCTGCTGGAAGAGAACATCGCCGACGCCGATATCTTCCTGGCCCTGACCAACGACGACGAAGCCAACATCATGTCCTCGCTGCTGGCCAAGCGCCTGGGAGCGAAGAAGGTGATGACCATCATCAACAACCCGGCCTACGTCGACCTGATCCAGGGTGGCGATATCGACATCGCCATCAGCCCGCAGCTGGCCACCATCGGCACGCTGCTGGCCCACGTGCGCCGCGGCGATATCGTCAGCGTGCACTCCCTGCGCCGGGGCGCGGCGGAAGCCATCGAGGCCATCGCCCACGGCGACGCCAAGTCGAGCAAGGTGATCGGCCGTGCCATCGAGAACATCGGCCTGCCGCCGGGCACCACCATCGGCGCGATCATTCGCGACGAAGAAGTGCTGATCGCCCACGACGACACGGTGATCGAAGCCGGCGACCACGTGATCCTGTTCCTTGTGGATAAAAAACACATCCGCGACGTGGAGAAACTGTTCCACGTCGGCCTGAGCTTCTTCTGATCAACAACTCTGTAGCCGCTGCCGAAGGCTGCGATCGACTGCGCAGCAGGCGCTGCCCTTGCGAAGGCTGTACGGGCCTGATCGCAGGCTACATGAGCCCACAGGAGTGACAACGATGCTTGAATCCCTGGAAAAAATGCTCGCCAAGGGTGTGGATAACGCCCTGCTGCGCTTCGGCCTGGGCAAGGGTTACCTGGATCAGGGCGATTTCGCCAAGGCCGCCGAGCACCTGCAACGTTGCGTGGCCTTCGACCCCAAGTATTCCGCGGCGTGGAAGTTGCTGGGCAAGGCCTGCCAGGGGCAGGGCGACCTGCCGGCAGCGCGCCAGGCCTGGGAACAGGGCCTGGAAGCGGCCCGGGGCCACGGCGACAAGCAGGCGGAAAAGGAAATGACGGTGTTCCTGAAAAAACTCGACCGCCAGTCTCAAGGCTGACCCCACCCCTCCTCGGTAGCCGCTGCTGCAGGCTGCGAACGAGCTGGGCGGCACTGCGCTGCACTGCACGCTAGCTCTGAAGACCCGCACAGGCTCGACAAGAGAGCGCCAAGCAAGGCCCTTCGGTCCTTTTCGCAGCCTCGCGGGCTCGGCAACGGCTACAGGGCTATTTCACAGGTAGCGCAGGGCGATCCCTTCCGCGTCCACTTGCACCACTTCCATGCGCACCCGCGGCGCCGTCACCGGCAGGCCCTGGACCTGGCCGTAGACCACCGCGCCCTTGGGCAGTCTTGCCAGGGCCGGGCTCTGTACATAGACGCCGCTGGCGGACAGGTTGCGGGTCTGCCCCAGGCATTCGCCGATGCTTTCGTGGGAAATCTTGATGCGGAACGACTTGCGATGATCGGACATCTTCTGCGCCCTTGTTCGGTGTGCTGTGGATAACTCCCGATGCGGGGTTATCCACAGATCGTGCCAGCTCCCTCAGTACCAGCGCGCCTCGCCAGGCGGGCGCTTCTTGAAGCGTTTCATGCTCCACATGTACTGGCTCGGATAGGCCCCCACATAACGCTCGACCACCTTGCTCATGGCCGCGCAGGAGGTTTCGGTATCGGTGCTGTACATGTCTTCCGGCGCCGCTTCGAGGATCACCTTGTAGCCCGAGCCGTCGGGCAGGCGCAGGGCATGGAGGAACACGCCGACCGCCTTGCCGCCGGCCAGCATGTTCGGCACGAACTTGCTGGTCAGGGCCTGGGTGGCGAAGAAGGGCACGAAGATCCCGGCGGATTCGGCCGGTTCCGGGTCGGCGGGGATGCCCACTGCCCCCCCTTTGCGCACTTCCTTGATGACGCTGAGGATGCCTTCCTTGGTGGAAGCCGCCACGCGGTTGCCCAGTTGCACCCGCTGCTTGCGCAGCAGTTCGTCCACTGCCTTGAGCTTGGGCGGACGGTAGAAAATGATCGGTTTGCACTGGCTGCAATAGAAGTGGTTGAGCACTTCCCAGTTGCCCAGGTGGCTGGTGATGCCAACCACGCCCTTGCCCGAGGCCAGGGCGTCCTTGAGCACTTCCAGGCCCTCGACTTCACGCACCAGGGCAATGGAACGCTCGGCCGGCCAGATCCAGGCGCAGGCGCTTTCAGTCAGGGACTTGCCGATGTCCTTCAGGCTCTGGCCCACCAGGCGCTCGCGTTCCGCCGGGTCCATCTGTGGAAAACATTTGGCCAGGTTGATACGCACCACCTCGCGGGAACGATTGGGCGTCTTCCACATGATCCAGCCGATGGCTGCGCCGACCGCCTGCACCGCGCGCCAGGGCAGCAGGGCAAACAACCGCAGAGCACCCACCAGCAGGGCGCCTTTGAACTTATCCACAAATGACTCCTGATCTTGGTCATGAAGCGTGTCGCCAGCCGGCTATTCTAACCGCGCATCGGCCAGGATGGCGTACCGATCACAGTCCAGGGTGTGGTCCATGACCATCCCCGAGGCCTGCATCAGCGCATAACAGATGGTCGGGCCGACGAAAGTGAAGCCGGCCTTGCGCAGGCCGCGGCTCATGGCTTCGGCCTCCGGCGTCACCGCCGGCACTTCGCTGCGGTCGTTGAAATGGTTGATCTTCGGCACGCCACCGACGAAGGCCCAGAGAAAGGCCACCGGGTCTTCCAGCTCCAGCCAGGCCTGGGCATTGCGCCGCGCGGCGTTGAGCTTGAGGCGGTTGCGGATGATGCCCGGGTCCTGCATCAGGTCGTCGATCTCGGCATCGCTCATCTGCGCCACACGCTGCACATCGAAGCCGAACAGCACCTGGCGATAATGCTCGCGCTTCTTCAGCACGGTGATCCATGACAGCCCGGCCTGGAACCCTTCGAGCAATAACAACTCGAACAAGCGCTGCCCATCGCGCAGCGGCACGCCCCACTCCTGATCGTGATAAGCCATGTACAGCGGATCTTCGGAACACCAAAAGCAGCGTGGCATAAGGCTCCAGGGGGCGTGCGCAGGACTGAATCGGGTATACTCCCGCTCCTTAAATCGCAGCCCAAGTAACAGGTGAATTTCGTGAGCCAGCCTACGCCAGCCGTGCGTACCTTCCAAGACTTGATCCTCGCCCTCCAGCAGTACTGGGCCGAGCAAGGTTGTGTGGTACTTCAGCCCTACGATATGGAAGTAGGCGCCGGCACTTTCCACACCGCTACCTTCCTGCGGGCCATCGGCCCGGAAACCTGGAACGCCGCTTATGTGCAGCCCAGTCGTCGCCCGACTGACGGCCGCTACGGCGAAAACCCCAACCGCCTGCAGCACTACTATCAGTTCCAGGTGGTCTTGAAGCCCAACCCGGAGAACTTCCAGGAGCTGTACCTGGGTTCCCTGAAGCACGTGGGCCTGGACCCGCTGGTGCACGACATCCGCTTCGTCGAGGACAACTGGGAATCGCCGACCCTGGGCGCCTGGGGCCTGGGCTGGGAAGTCTGGCTCAACGGCATGGAAGTGACTCAGTTCACCTACTTCCAGCAAGCCGGTGGCATCGAGTGCTACCCGGTGACCGGTGAAATCACCTACGGCCTGGAACGCCTGGCCATGTACCTGCAGGGCGTGGATTCGGTGTACGACCTGGTGTGGGCCGACGGCCCGTTCGGCAAGGTCACCTATGGCGATGTGTTCCACCAGAACGAAGTGGAGCAGTCGACCTACAACTTCGAACACGCCAACGTCGAGAAGCTGTTCGAACTGTTCGATTTCTACGAAAGCGAAGCCAAGCGCCTGATCGAGCTGGATCAGCCACTGCCGCTGCCGAGCTATGAAATGGTCCTCAAGGCCTCGCACACCTTCAACCTGCTGGATGCACGCCGGGCAATCTCGGTCACCGCACGCCAGCAGTACATCCTGCGTGTGCGCACCCTGGCGCGTTCCGTTGCGCAAGCCTACCTGCTGGCCCGTGCCAAGCTGGGCTTCCCGATGGCAACCCCGGACCTGCGTGATGAAGTGTTGGCTAAGTTGGAGGCGGCACAATGAGTGCGCAAGATTTTCTGGTTGAACTGGGCACTGAAGAACTGCCACCCAAAGCCCTGAACACCCTGGCCGAAGCCTTTCTGGCCGGCATCGAAAAAGGCCTGCAGAGCGCCGGCCTGAGCTTCCAGGCCAAGCACGTATACGCCGCGCCGCGGCGCCTGGCGGTGCTGATCACCCAACTGGCCACCCAGCAGCCGGATCGCAGCATCAACCTCGACGGCCCGCCACGCCAGGCAGCCTTCGACGCTGAAGGCAACCCGACCCAGGCGGCCCTGGGCTTTGCCAAGAAGTGCGGCGTCGAACTCAGCGAGATCGACCAGAGCGGCCCGAAACTGCGCTACAGCCAGAGCATCAAGGGCAAGCCGACCGCCAGCCTGCTGCCGACCATCGTCGAAGATTCGCTGAACGACCTGCCGATTCCCAAGCGCATGCGCTGGGCCGCGCGCAAGGAAGAGTTCGTGCGCCCGACTCAATGGCTGGTGATGCTGCTGGGCGATGAGGTCATCGACTGCACCATCCTCGCCCAGAAGGCCGGTCGCGACTCCCGCGGCCACCGCTTCCACCACCCGCAAAGCGTGCGCATCACCGCGCCGGCCAACTACCTGGCCGACCTGCGTGCCGCCTACGTGCTGGCCGACGCCAACGAGCGTCGCGAGCTGATCAGCAAGCGCACCGCGGAACTGGCGACCCTGCAGGAAGGCACGGCGATCGTCCCGGCGGACCTGCTGGACGAAGTGACTGCCCTGGTCGAATGGCCGGTGCCACTGGTGTGCTCGTTCGAGGAACGCTTCCTCGAAGTGCCCCAGGAAGCCCTGATCACCACCATGCAGGACAACCAGAAGTACTTCTGCCTGCTGGACGTGGACGGCAAGCTGCTGCCGCGCTTCATCACCGTGGCCAACATCGAGAGCAAGGACCCGCGCCAGATCATCGAGGGCAACGAGAAAGTCGTGCGCCCACGCCTGACCGACGCCGAGTTCTTCTTCAAGCAGGACAAGAAGCAGAAGCTCGAAGACTTCAACCTGCGCCTGCAGAACGTGGTCTTCCAGGAAAAACTCGGCAGCGTCTACGACAAGGCCGAGCGGATCTCCAAGCTGGCCGCCTTCATTGCCCCGCGCATCGGCGGCGATGCCCAGCGCGCCGCCCGCGCCGGCCTGCTGTCCAAGTGCGACCTGGCCACCGAGATGGTCGGCGAGTTCCCGGAGATGCAAGGTATCGCCGGCTACTACTACGCCCTCAATGACGGCGAGCCGGAAGATGTCGCCCTGGCCCTGAACGAGCAGTACATGCCACGTGGTGCCGGCGCCGAGCTGCCCAGCACCGTGACCGGTGCCGCCGTGGCCATCGCCGACAAGCTGGACACCCTGGTGGGGATCTTCGGCATCGGCATGCTGCCCACCGGCAGCAAGGACCCCTACGCCCTGCGTCGCGCGGCACTGGGCGTGCTGCGGATCCTGATCGAGAAGAAGTTCGACCTCGACCTGAACGACGCCGTGGCCTTCGCCGTCAGCGCCTTCGGCAGCAAGGTCAAGGCCGCCGGCCTGGCCGACCAGGTGCTGGAGTTCATCTTCGACCGCCTGCGTGCCCGTTACGAAGACGAAGGCGTGGATGTGGCCACCTACCTCTCGGTGCGTGCCCTGAAGCCGGGTTCGGCCCTGGACTTCGACCAGCGCGTGCAAGCCGTGCAGGCCTTCCGCAAGCTGCCGGAAGCCGCCGCCCTGGCTGCGGTGAACAAGCGCGTGTCGAACCTGCTGAGCAAGATCGAAGGCAATGTGCCGACCACCATCGAAGCCAAGTACTTCGACAACGCCAACGAGTTCTCCCTGTACTCGGCGATCCAGCAAGCGGACCAGGCTGTACAGCCCATGGCCGCTGCCCGCCAGTACAGCGAGACCCTGGCCCGCCTGGCTGCCCTGCGCGAGCCGGTGGACGCCTTCTTCGAGGCGGTGATGGTCAATGCTGAGGACGCCAATGTACGGGCCAACCGCTACGCGCTGCTGGCGCGGCTGCGGGGCCTGTTCTTGGGCGTGGCCGACATTTCGGTACTGAGCTGATCAGGTAAGGAACTGCTGTGAAACTGCTGATACTCGATCGTGACGGCGTGATCAATCACGACTCCGATGCCTACATCAAATCGGTGCAGGAGTGGATTCCGCTCCCCGGCGCGATCGAAGCCATTGCGCAGTTGAGCAAGGCCGGCTGGACGGTGGCGATCGCCACCAACCAGTCCGGCATCGCTCGCGGCTACTACGACCTGGCCACCCTCGATGCCATGCACGCGCGCCTGCGCGAACTGGTGGCGGAGCAGGGCGGCGAAGTCGGGCTGATCGTCTACTGCCCTCACGGGCCCGACGAAGGGTGCGCCTGCCGCAAACCGAAACCGGGCATGCTGCGAACCATTGCCGAGCATTACCAGGCAGAACTGACAGGTCTATGGTTTGTCGGTGACAGTCTCGGTGACCTGGAAGCCGCAAAAGCCGTCGACTCTCAGCCAGTATTGGTAAAGACCGGGAAAGGCGAAAAGACTCTGGGGAAAACCCTGCCGGTAGGCACCTTGATTTTTGACGACCTGGCGGCCGTTGCCGCTGAACTTATCCACAATTAGGCCCCTTCTGGCATCCTGACCAAGGACTGTTCGGGAGAGCGCTTTTTAACAGGCGGGCAATGCCCGCAATGGTAAATGCCGCTATGTCGATCCTGCAGGCCATCAGAACCTTTTTCTTTTACCTGCTACTGGGCACCAGTTCCTTGCTGTGGTGCTCCCTGAGCTTTTTTATCGCGCCGTTCCTCCCATTCAAGGCGCGCTATCGCTTTATCAACGTCTACTGGTGTCGCTGCGCGCTGTGGCTAACCAAGGTATTCCTCAATATCCGCGTGGAAGTGAAGGGCGCGGAAAACGTCCCCGAGCGGCCTTGCGTGATCGTTTCCAATCACCAGAGCACCTGGGAAACCTTCTTTCTCTCGGCCTACTTCGAGCCCCTGAGCCAGGTGCTCAAGCGCGAGCTGCTGTATGTGCCGTTTTTCGGCTGGGCCATGGCCATGCTGCGGCCCATCGCCATTGACCGGGACAACCCCAAGGCTGCCCTCAAGCAGGTGGCGAGCAAGGGCGACGAGTTGCTCAAGGACAATGTCTGGGTACTGATCTTCCCTGAAGGCACCCGCGTGCCTTACGGCCAGATCGGCAAGTTTTCCCGCAGCGGCAGCGCCCTGGCGGTGAATGCCGACCTGCCGGTGCTGCCGGTGGCCCACAACGCGGGCAAGTTCTGGCCGAAGACCGGCTGGGCCAAGCGCCCCGGCACCATCACCGTGACCATCGGCGCGCCGATGTATGCCGAAGTCAGCGGCCCGCGGGCCATCGCCGAGCTCAATGACCGGGTGGCGGCCTGGAATGAACAGGCTCAACGGGATATGGGCTCATTGCCACCATTGGCCACTTCTACGGATAAGGTTGCTGTATGAGCTTCTGTGGATAACCTGTGTACGACTTTTCCTACAAGGCTTGAAATCTAATTATAAATCACTGATTTATATATATATTTCCCAAGCTCATAAAATGTGGAAAAACGTGCATAAGTTTTTCAGCAGACAAAAAAACCGGCCTTGGAGCCGGTTTTTTTCACCTGGGATATTCCCGGCCCTTCATTCCTCCAGCAAAGGCAGTTCGAGGATGAAGCAAGAGCCCCGACCCACCACGCTCTGGCAACTGATACGGCCCTGATGCCGGTCCACCACCGCCTTGACCATGGACAAGCCCAGGCCCAGGCCATCAATGCCCTTGGCCGAAGCAAAACGCTGGTACTGGCCGAACAGCTGGGGCAGATCCGCGGCATCGATACCCCGGCCTTCATCGCTGATCTCGCAGCGCAGCCAGCCTGAGGTACAACTGACCCGCACACTCACCCTGGACTCCACCGGGCTGTACTTGATGGCGTTTTCCAGCAGGTTGAACAGCGCCCGGGTCAGTAGCGACTGGTCCGCCAGCACCAGGCCTTCGGCCTCGTCGTCCAGGTCATGCTCCAGGTGAATGTCCTTCAACTGGGCCAGGGTCGTGGCCTGATCGAAGGCGTCCAGCACCAGCATGGCGAACATGCTCGGTTCGAACTGGTAGGCCTCCGACTCGGCCTTGGCCAACTGCACGAAGGCCTCGGTCAGAGCCAGGGCCCGGCGTACCTGCTGCTCGATCTGGCCGTACACCTGCCGGGGCGTCGCCGGCTGATGGCGCTGCACATCCAGCAAGGCCAGGATCGCCGAATGGGGCGCGCGCAGATCATGGGACAGAAAGCGCAACAGCACGCTGCGTTGCTGTTCGGCGTCGCGCTCGACGCTGAGGTCGGTGAGGCTCAGCAGCCAGCCAATGGCGGTATCGCTGTCCACCGGCAGCAGCGGCGCCAGTTCCATGCGCAGGCTGCGCTGCTGAACATCACGGAACTCCACCGCCGGCAGTTGTTCCAGCCGGGGGTACAAGGCCGGTTCCGTCAGGCCCGGGTAACCCAGGGCAGCCAACTGGGCAATCAGCCCTTCACCCACCAGGGAATGGGCAAACACTTCCCGTGCATTGCGGTTGGCCAGCAGGATCTTGCCGTCGGGGTCGCTGATCAGGGTCGCCACCGGCAGGTACTCCAGGCCATCGGCGATAAAACGCCGGGTGTCCCGGGTGCGGCTCAGGGCCTGCTCCAGAGCGACGATCTGCCCCTGCAGCACATCCCCGGCCGGGGCCTGGCTGCGCCGGCGTTCCGGCAACACCTTGGGCTCGCTGTCCAGGCGCGCCAGTTCCCAGCCGAAGTAGGCCAGGATCACGCTCAGCCGGCGCCAGTTCCAGATCAGGTAGGCCAGCAGCATGCCCAGCAGGCTGGCCACCGGCGACCACCAGTAGCCCAGCCGCAGCATCAATACCGAGCCCGCCAGGCCCAGCCCCATGCAACCCAGGGTTATCCACAGCGCGTGGCGCGGCCGCCACAGCAACAGGCCCAGCAACACAGCGGTCAGGGCCATGGACAGCAGCATCCCCGACCACTGGCCCAGGGCAACCACGCTGCGATGCTGGAGCAGGCCGTTGAGCAGGTTGGCCTGGATCTCCACCCCCGGGGTGGTGCCCTGGCTGCCGGATTGGGGGGTCACGTAGCGGTCCCCCAGCCCCGGGGCCGTGGAGCCCACCAGGATCAGCCGGTCGCGCAGCAGCTCCGGCGGCACTTCGCCCCGCAGCACGCTGACATAGGGCACGCTGGGAAAGCCGGCGTCGGCGCTGATAAAGGGAATGCGCACCGGGTTGGACCGCAGCCACCCCTGGGCCACGCGAGGTTTACCGGGCCCGGGCATATGGGGGAATGCCGGCTCGGCTTCGGTCAGTTGGTACAGCAGCCACGTCAGTTGCGCCCGGGGAGCCAGCACCGGGCCTTCGCGCAGGTACACGCTGCGCACCGTGCCATCGGCATCCGCTTCGGCATTGATATGGCCCAGGCCGCGGGCGCAATTGCGCAGCAGCGGCACCGGCGGGATTTCCTCAATGTCCTGGCCATAGCGGGCAACGCCCTGGCGCAGCACCGGCAGGAACACATTGCCGGCCCGGCACAGGGCGGCAGCCAGGCGGGTGTCGTTTTCCACCGTGCTGCCGGGTTCACTGAGGATCACATCGAACAGCACCCCTTTGGCCTCGGCCGCGCTCAGCCGGTCCAGCAGTTGGCCATGAATGGCCCGCGGCCAGGGCCAGCGCCCCAGTTGCTGCAAGCTGTAGTCGTCGATGGTCACCAGCAGGATGCGCGGGTCCACCGGTAGCGGGGTGAAGCGCCGCAGGTTGTCGTAGAACAGATTGTTCAGGGCCAGGCCGTGGCTCAGGGACAACACCGCAGTCAGCGGCAGAAGAATCAGGCTGACCCACAGCCACTCCCGCACCAGCCCGCGGAACAGGCGCTGAGCCTGGGTCGGTTCACGGCCTTCGGCCCGACGGCGCCACACGCTCATGGACGGCCCACCGGAGCGTTATTCAACACGGGTGGTCCTGGGGTAATAAAAGATGTCATAGACCCCGGTTTCGCCTTCCAGGCCGTGCTCATCGAACGCCGAAAGACGCACGTGATAAAAAAATGCCTGCAAGCCGGTGAAGTTGACCTGCGGGATGCTGGAGAACTGCTCCTGCTTGATGTTCAGGAAGTCCTTGTCGGTGGCGACCTGGGCCCGGTAGCGGCTGGCCCCGGGCAAAGGTTGCAGGATCAGTTGCCAGACGGGCAGGGCACCGGTCTGCCCAGCCTGCCCCAGCAGCCTCGGTGCGGCCAGCAGTTCCACCGGCTTGAGCTCGCCCTGTTTCTGGATCCGCAGCCCCTGGCGCGCCATGACCTGGACTTCACCCGGCACCGGGCCTGCCGGTTTATCCACAGGGCGCTGACGCGTACGCCGCAGTCCCGGCTGCGGCGCGCCCTCTTCGCGATTCACCGCCACTTGGCCATTGAGCACCTCCACCAGGGATTGCTGATCGTCATTGCGTACCCGGAAGTGAGTACCGCGAACCCCCAGCACGCCCACCGGCGTAACGATCTGGAAACGGTCGTGATCACTGGTGCGCTTGATCACGTAGGACTCGATCTGGCCCTGCTCCAGCACAACCTGAGGGATGGCGTACTGGTTATTGAGTTGCAGGGTGACCTGGGAACTGGAAGGCAGCACCACCCGCGAACCGTCTCCCAGGGACAGGCTGACGAAGGCCGACGGCGAGGTCCTGACCCCTTCCTTCTCATCGATGCTCATGCCTTCCTGCAGGAGCACCTCGCGTCCCTTGGCGTCCAGTTTCCAGGCTTCGCCGGTCAGGTGTTCCACCGTCGCCGGCAGGGGCTGGCCACGGCACTGCTGGTTGTCATCGATATAGGGCAGCCGTGGCGCAGCCGCCTGTGCCGCACACAACGGCAGAATCAGCCCGGCCAACAGCAGGGCGACACGCGCGACCTGAGGCCGGCCGGTGGACGGAAAAGGGCAGAGGTCATTCATGGATGTGCTTAGAGCCTTTGGGAAAACCGCGGCGAAATCCTACGCACCATACCTGAGGCAGATCGTTGGCAGAAAGCCGAACGCTGCGGGATGTCGCCCAAAGACAGGAACCCGGTCGGGCGAGAGCGGAAACAGGGCAGGACGAGAAGAAAGTGACACGTCCCTGTGTCGGAACCGGAGCGACAGGTCGCCCGGCCCAAAGTCCTGAGGAGGCACTCCCTGTATTCCCCTTCAACGACGCACGCGAGCGCGCGTTGTCCCGCCAGCCTGGCGGTTGACACTCCCTGTGTCGGAGCACTTCCAGGTGCCCCCGTGTGCCACTCAGCGGGAAGCAATGTAACGCTGGCCGCAAAGCTGCGACGGATTTGCAATATTTGTTCAGAATCATTGCCTCGACCTCTAGAACACCCAGCGCGGGGCCGGTGGCTGCAGGTTCGTGGGTAGCGCTGTCCGACCGATCACGGGCTCGGCGTCCAGGGTCAGGTTGGAGTCACTGCCAGCGGGCAGGGCAGACGCCGGGTATTGCCCGATGCCGGAGGGCTGACAGCAGCCCGCTGTGGACGCTGGCACGGTACAGGCACTGATTCCCAGATAAGCCGCCAGCATCAAACTGAGAAGACGCACCGGATCATCGCCGCTGAATATTCTGACAAGCGCGACCTGGCCTTTCCTGAGCAGGTTCCCCATGGTTCTTTTCCTTGTTTGTACGAGCCGGTATCGTGCTGCTCAATAGCCCGACGGCCCGTGCTCCGGGCGCCTTACCGGCTATTTGATATCAGCGTACCGAGGGACCCGGGGCTCAAGAGCAATTCGCCACAATTGTTCAGATTCAGGCCAGGTGCCTAAACTTCCCCTCAGTCCGAGCCCGGCAGCCACGGCCTCGGGCGCTCTTGGAACCATAAGGAACTGCCTCGCATGCGTGTCGCGATACTGGATGACGAACCTGCGGAACTGGCGCGGGTGGAACAGACACTGCGAGAGATTCCCGGCCCCGGCGAACAGCCCTGGACCTTGCACAGCTTCGAGCGCGGAGAAGACCTGCTGCGCCAGTTGCGCCGGGAAACCTTCGACCTGCTGATCCTCGACTGGCAAGTGCCGGACCTCAGCGGCCTGTCCCTGTTGCGCTGGACCCGGGAACACATGGATTCGCCGCCCGCGGCCATCATGCTCACCAGCCGCGATGCCGAGAGCGATATCGTCCAGGCCCTGAACACCGGTGCCGACGACTACCTGAGCAAGCCGTTTCGCCCCAACGAACTCAAGGCCCGGGTCAACGCGGTACTGCGCCGCCATGGCTTGCAGCGCAACCACAGCGAAGAAGTGCAGAGTTTCAACGACCTGAGCTTCGATGATGCGGAACTGACCGTCACCCGCGCCGGCGCTCCCATCAGCCTTACCGAGCGCGAGTACCGCCTGGCCCGCTGCCTGTTCGCCAACCTGGGCCGGCCGCTGTCCCGGGAATACCTGTACGAACGGTTCTGGACCCATGAGGAAATCGTTTCCTCACGGCCCCTGGATACCCACATCTACCGCTTGCGCAACAAACTCGGGCTGACCGCGGATCGCGGCTGGCAACTGTTGACGATCTACGGCTATGGCTACCGCCTGGAAAGTGTCGCGTCGCCTGAAGAACAGGGCAGCTGACTGCTTGCCTTCAAAAGCGGCTTGATATCATTCCGAGTCCCGCCAGACATCTTCATAGCCGGCGCGGTCGATGATGAAACGCGTCCCGCTCGGCAGGTAAAGGTAATCGATCACCTCCGGCAACAGCTCGAGCAAATGCTCGGTGCACAGAGGCTGGTAGAAATCCACCGCAGTGGAATGTTCGCCGCAGTGGATAAACCAACTGACCGTGCCGTTTTCCGGCAACTCGACCCGGGTGCCATAGATGGGCGATTGCGCAAGCGAGCCTATGGCCAGTGCAATCATCGGCTCAGGGGCCTGGGGAGCAAGGTCGTAGCGTTCACAGATAAGCTGCTGTCTTTCGTTCATAGGGCCAGCCACCAATCGAGCAGGGTCTCGTCATCGGTGTCATCGAGGTTTTTATAGATGTTGGCGTAGTACCACTCGCTGCCTGTGGTCTCGCGAAAGCGGTTGAAGAACAGGGCGATGTTGTCCATGCCGTTTCGCGCCGGCACCGACAATGTCAGATTGCCCTTGTAGCGCCCGTCAAGCATGCCACCCAATTCGCTCGCCACATCCGCCGCCAGGGCAATGATGTGTTCTTCAGGGATGTGATCCGAATAGATATGGATGCAGAAGTTGCCGCCACGCTTGAGCACCACGGCGGGGGCCTGCGGATCCTTGATCGAGATGATATCGCCCTTGGCCAGGTTCAGCGCCAGCCCTGGTGAGTAGAGAATCTCGTAACTGTCCTCATCAATGAGCCGGACATGCAGCGGCTCATAGACCGGGCCGCGGCTGTTCTGCCCCGCGACAACCCGAATCGATATTTCCTGGTTTTCATCATCCATAACCCATTTCCGTGCGATTGCTGTTTCTACAAAGGGTGAAATGAGCCGAACCGGCTCAGCCGCGTAACGGGGTCAACCGATCGATAAACACATCTCGAACGCGCCTGTTCGATGACCGGATCGTCTCGCAGCTCAGGTGCCAGCACAGCACCTAGTGATCCCGCCAGGTGACGCACTCAAGTGAGGCCAGTGAAGAGCACTCGCTCAGGCGCGCAGGCTCAATGGCCTCGTGCTGTAAACAGGCATCTTCATAGGCGACATATTGGTCGTCGGTGATGGAGGCCAGGTATTGGTCGATCGCGGAAAAACTGACCTCGGGCGCGATGTCCACAGTGAACAGCGACAGGCCCCGGGTAACCGTGCACCTGGCGCCGAGGCTGCGCAGGTGCTGCACAATCCCCGAGCGCTCTGACTCGCGCTCGGCAAAAACCCGCAGCGTCGAGTGCCCGGATTGTCGCACCACGCGAGTCGCGATCCGCTCATGGGCATCGGCGCGAGTCAGCACCCAGTCCCCCTTGCTCACGCCATAGAGATAGTAGGGCGTGTTATCCAACTGGTAGACATCTGCCCCCCGCTGAACGCCCCACATCGACTCATACTCCACCGGTGGATAACCGTCAGCGTCGACGGTGAGCTTGAAAATGATCTTCTGAAACTGTGCTGTCGAGGTATCCATTCCATCTCACCGAGGCGCCGCCATGGGCCTCACAAACTGCCCGTAAAAGAAGTTTTCCTCGAAGGAAAATATGACCTCCGCACGGCCCCCGAAAGGGAAGCGTGCTTCATCGAATAGGTGGCTGCTTGTACCTGCCAAGGTCAACGTCCTTATTGTCCAGTTAACCTTCCACTTCCCAGGCCAGATCGGGATCAGCCGAGCCATAGGCCGAGAAATAAGCCAGGGCCTGTCTCGCTCGCTCTTTAGCCACACACTGATAGCGAGGGTAACTACCGGACTGGCCGCCCGCGACCAACTCAACCCGCTGATCATCAGGGGTGTCTGCGCTGAGCAGGGTCTGCAACGACTGGTCGACGTCCTGGGCGATAAAGACCACATACTGATCGGCCGCACCGCCCCCGATATGCATCAGGGTCTGATCACTGAAGAAAAAAACCGTCGAGCTGAAAGCCTTTCCGTCCAGGCGGTTGAACGCGGACAACACCTGCATCGAGTCGGGGTTTAACCACTCATGGGTGTGACAACGATTACCGGCATATTCATCTTCAACAATTTTCTTGAGCATTTGCCATGACTGCCTTGTCCGGATAAAAACGTAAATCGTTATGGATGAGGGATTGAACAATCTGCCAATAAAAAAGGCCAACGCAAGCGTCGGCCTTTTTATTTTCAGCTGTGTCGCTGGATCAGAAGTCCAGGTTGGACACCGCCAGGGCGTTGCTTTCGATGAAGTCGCGACGAGGCTCGACCGCATCACCCATCAGGGTGTTGAAGATCTGGTCGGCGCCAATGGCGTCTTCGATGGTCACCTTGAGCATGCGGCGCATGCTTGGGTCCATGGTGGTTTCCCACAGCTGGTCAGGGTTCATCTCGCCCAGACCTTTGTATCGCTGGATGGTGTGGCGCTTGGTGCTTTCCGCCATCAGCCAGTCCAGGGCCTCCTTGAACTCGGTGACGGCTTTCTTGCGTTCGCCGCGCTGAACATAAGCGCCTTCGTCCAGCAGGGTGCTCAGTTGAGCGCCGAGGGAGACGACGGTCTTGTAGTCGTTGCTGCCGAAGAAGTCGCGGTTGAAGGTGACGTAGTTGGACAGGCCGTGGGAGATCAGCTCGACCTCTGGCAGCCAGACATTGCGTTCACGGTCTTCGCGCAGGCTGGCCTTGTAGACCAGGCCGGACTTCTCGGAAGTGCGCAGACGGGCGTCGTACTTGGCCAGCCAATCCTGCATGGCGGCGTGGTCGGACAGTTGCTCCATGGTCACGGCCGGCAGGTAGATGAAGTGCTCGGTCAGCTCCTGCGGGTACAGGCGCGACAGGCGCTTGAGGGTCTTCATCACCATGCGGAAGTCGTTGACCAGGCGCTCCAGCGCCTCGCCGGAGATCCCCGGGGCTTCTTCGTTCAAGTGCAGGCTGGCATCTTCCAGAGCCGACTGGGTCATGTAGTCTTCCATGGCGTCGTCGTCTTTGATGTATTGCTCTTGCTTGCCTTTCTTGACCTTGTAAAGCGGCGGCTGGGCGATGTAGATGTAGCCACGCTCGATCAGCTCCGGCAACTGACGGAAGAAGAAGGTCAGCAGCAGGGTACGGATGTGCGAACCGTCGACGTCAGCATCGGTCATGATGATGATGTTGTGATAACGCAGCTTGTCGATGTTGTACTCTTCACGGCCGATGCCGCAGCCCAGCGCGGTGATCAGGGTGCCCACCTCTTGCGAGGAGATCATCTTGTCGAAGCGTGCCTTCTCGACGTTGAGGATCTTGCCCTTGAGCGGCAGGATCGCCTGGGTCTTGCGGTTGCGGCCCTGCTTGGCGGAACCGCCAGCAGAGTCACCTTCCACCAGGTAGAGTTCGGACAGGGCCGGGTCCTTTTCCTGGCAGTCCGCCAGTTTGCCCGGCAGGCCGGCGATATCCAGCGCGCCTTTGCGACGAGTCATTTCACGGGCTTTACGCGCCGCTTCACGAGCGCGGGCAGCGTCGATCATCTTGCCCACCACCAACTTGGCTTCGTTGGGGTTTTCCAGCAGGAAGTCGGAGAAGTACTTGCCCATTTCCTGTTCGACCGCGGTCTTCACTTCGGAAGAAACCAGCTTGTCCTTGGTCTGGGAGCTGAACTTCGGATCCGGCACCTTCACCGAGATGATCGCGGTCAGGCCTTCACGAGCGTCGTCACCAGTGGTGGCGACCTTGTGTTTCTTGGCCAGGCCTTCCTGCTCGATGTAGTTGTTCAGGTTACGGGTCAGGGCCGAACGGAAGCCCACCAGGTGGGTACCGCCGTCGCGCTGAGGAATGTTGTTGGTGAAGCACAACAGGTTCTCGTTGAAGCTGTCGTTCCACTGCAAGGCGATTTCCACGCCGATGCCGTCTTCACGCTGGATGTTGAAGTGGAACACCTGGTTGACCGCAGTCTTGTTGGTGTTCAGGTATTCAACGAATGCCCGCAGGCCGCCTTCGTACTTGAACAGCTCTTCCTTGCCGCTGCGCTCGTCCTTGAGGACGATGCCGACACCGGAGTTGAGGAAGGACAGTTCACGGATCCGCTTGGCCAGGACGTCCCAGCTGAAGTGGATGTTCTTGAAGGTTTCAGCCGAAGGCTTGAAGTGGATCTGGGTACCGGTGGTTTCGCTGTCACCAACGATTTTCATCCGCTCTTGCGGAACACCGTGGACATAGGTCTGTTCCCAGATCTTGCCGCTACGGCGCACGGTGAGGATCAGCTCCTCGGACAGGGCGTTCACTACCGATACACCTACGCCGTGCAGACCGCCGGAGACCTTGTAGGAGTTGTCGTCGAACTTACCGCCGGCGTGGAGCACGGTCATGATGACCTCTGCCGCGGAGACGCCTTCTTCTTTATGCACATCGACCGGGATGCCGCGACCGTTGTCGCGCACGGTGATGGATTCATCCGGATGGATGATGATGCTGATGTCGTCGCAATGACCGGCCAGCGCTTCGTCGATGGAGTTATCGACCACCTCGAACACCATGTGGTGCAGACCGCTGCCGTCATCGGTGTCGCCAATGTACATACCGGGACGTTTGCGTACGGCATCCAAACCTTTCAGCACCTTGATGCTGGTCGAGTCGTACGTATTTTCTTCGCTCATGCCTTCACTCCCGATGGTCGTGGGTCTGGGTGATACGGCCTTGTTCCACGTGGAACAAAGCGACTGGCGTTTCCGTCTGCCAGCCTTCCCTCAATAATTCGTGGTCTACACAGGTGATAAACACCTGGCAGCGTAAGTCTTCCAACAAGCGACAAAGTGCGCGGCGGTGCTGCTCGTCCAGCTCGGACGGCAAGTCATCCACCAGATAAATACACTGACCGCGGCGGGCCTGGCTCACCAGATGCCCCTGGGCAATGCGCAAGGCACAGACCACCAACTTCTGCTGGCCACGGGACAAGATGTCCGCGGCGTTGTGTCCGCCTAAGCGCAGACGCAAATCAGCACGTTGTGGGCCGGCCTGGGTATGACCCATTTGCTGGTCACGGTGGAGGGCGGTCGCGAGCACTTCACTGAGCTCCCGGTCCTTGTCCCAACCACGGTAATAGCTAAGCGTCAGGCCCTCGAGCTGCAACAGTTCGCCCAAGGTCCGCTCAAAGACTGGTTTCAAGGCTTTGATATAAGCGCGGCGGTATTCATCGATTTCAGCGCTGGCCTGACACAGTTCCCGGTCCCAGGCCGCTTGCGAAGCGGCGTCAAGTGTACCATGCCGCAGCCATGAGTTCCGCTGCCGCAGGGCCTTCTGCAAGCGCTGCCAGGTGGACATGAAGCGTGGTTCCACATGGAACACTCCCCAATCCAGGAACTGCCGACGGATCTTCGGTGCGCCCTCCAGCAGGCGGAAGCTGTCCGGGTTGATCAACTGCAGCGGCAGGATCTCGGCCAACTGCGCCGCGCTGCGGGCATTCTGACCGTCGATGCGGATCTGGAATTCCCCCTGGCGATCACGGGATATCCCCAGGCTGCTATGGCCGCCCTGAGCCAACTCCACCTGGCCGAACACCGTGCAAGCCAGCTGCTCGTACTGGATCACCGGCAACAGGCGGGCACTGCGGAACGAGCGGGCAAGCCCCAGCAGGTGGATGGCTTCCAGCACACTGGTCTTGCCACTGCCGTTGGCGCCGTAGAGAAGGTTGATGCGGGGGGAGGGGGAGAAGGTCACCGGGTGCAGATTGCGCACCGCGGTGACCGAGACGCGACTGAGGGACATCTAGCTTCTGCTGAGCATGATTACAGGCGCATCGGCATGACAACGTAAGCCGAGTCGTCGTTGTCGGATTCCTGCACCAGCGCACTGCTGTTGGAATCGGACAGGATCAGGCGAACCTGTTCGGTGGTCATCACGCCCAGAACGTCCAGCAGGTAGCTGACGTTGAAGCCGATTTCCAGGGAACCGCCGTTGTATTCCACGCCCACTTCTTCTTCCGCTTCTTCCTGCTCCGGGTTGTTGGCCTGGATCTTCAGCTGACCATTGGCCAGTTGCAGACGGATGCCGCGGTACTTCTCGTTGGACAGGATCGCGGTACGGCTGAAGGCTTCGCGCAGCGCCTGGCGATCACCCAGTACCAGCTTGTCACCGCCTTTTGGCAGCACGCGCTCGTAATCCGGGAACTTGCCGTCCACCAGCTTGGAGGTGAAGGTGAATTCGCCGGTGGTGGCACGAATGTGGTGCTGGCCCAGGACAATGCTGACGTTGCCATCGGGCTCGGTGAGCAGGCGCGCCAGTTCCAGGATGCCTTTGCGCGGCACGATCACCTGGTGGCGATCCGGCTGGCCGATGTCCGCCTGCATCGAGCACATGGCCAGACGGTGACCGTCGGTGGCCACGGCGCGGATGATCCCGGCGGACACTTCCAGCAGCATGCCATTGAGGTAGTAGCGCACATCCTGCTGGGCCATGGCGAAGCTGGTGCGTTCGATCAGGCGGCGCAGTCGGCTCTGCTCCAGCTGGCAGGTCAACGAGCCCGGGCCTTCTTCCACAGTCGGGAAGTCGTTGGCCGGCAGGGTCGACAGGGTGAAGCGGCTACGCCCGGCCTTCACCACCAGCTTCTGCTCGTCGACCTTGATGTCGATCAGGGCATCGTTGGGCAGGCTCTTGCAGATGTCCATCAGCTTGCGCGCGGGAACGGTGATTTCCCCCGGCTCGGCTGGCTCTTCAAGTTGCACACGACCGACCAGCTCGACTTCCAGGTCGGTACCGGTCAGCGAAAGTTGCTGGCCTTCGACAACCAGCAGCACGTTGGAAAGCACCGGCAAGGTCTGGCGGCGTTCGACGACGCCGGCGACCAGTTGCAGGGGTTTCAACAGGGCTTCGCGTTGAATGGTGAAATGCATGGTCTAGTCCCTTGCCTTAATAAGCTGCGTTGGAGTCATCAAGTGGTCAGAGTACGCAGCAGGTTCTTGTAGTCCTCGCGGATGTCCGCGTCGGATTCCTTAAGTTCATTGATCTTGCGGCAGGCGTGCAGAACCGTGGTGTGGTCGCGACCGCCGAACACATCGCCGATTTCCGGCAGGCTGTGGTTGGTCAGTTCCTTGGACAGGGCCATGGCCACCTGACGCGGGCGGGCCACCGAACGGGAACGCCGCTTGGACAGCAGATCGGAAATCTTGATCTTGTAGTACTCGGCGACGGTGCGCTGGATGTTATCCACAGACACCAGCTTGTCCTGCAGCGCCAGCAGGTCCTTCAAGGATTCGCGAATCAGCTCGATGGTGATATCGCGGCCCATGAAGTGCGAGTGGGCGATGACCCGTTTCAGGGCACCTTCCAGTTCACGGACGTTGGAGCGAATGCGCTGGGCAATGAAGAACGCTGCATCATGAGGCAGCTCGACCTTGGCCTGGTCGGCCTTCTTCATCAGGATCGCCACCCGGGTTTCCAGCTCAGGCGGTTCGACGGCCACCGTCAGGCCCCAGCCGAAGCGCGACTTGAGGCGCTCTTCCAGGCCTTCGATCTCCTTCGGGTAGCGGTCACTGGTGAGAATCACCTGCTGGCCGCCTTCGAGGAGGGCGTTGAAGGTGTGGAAAAACTCTTCCTGGGAACGCTCCTTGCGGGCGAAGAATTGAATGTCATCGATCAGCAGCGCATCGACCGAACGGTAGAAACGCTTGAATTCGTTGATGGCGTTGAGCTGCAACGCCTTGACCATGTCCGCCACGAAGCGCTCGGAATGCAGGTACACGACCTTGGCATTCGGGTTCTTCTTTAATAGGTGGTTACCCACAGCGTGCATCAAGTGGGTCTTACCCAGGCCGACGCCGCCATAAAGGAACAGCGGGTTGTAGCCATGCTTGGGGTTGTCCGCCACCTGCCAGGCCGCTGCGCGGGCCAGCTGGTTGGATTTACCCTCGACGAAATTCTCAAAGGTGAAAGTGCGGTTCAGGTAGCTGGTGTGCTTGAGCGCGCCTTCTACCTGGACGGTACGCTGTTCGGCGCGTACCGGTGCCTGCTGCGAGCTGGCGCCCGCCATCGGGTCGAAGCTGTCACGAGAGGGTTCTTCGCTGACTTCGGCAGCCTTCTGTGCGGCGGCTTTCTTGGCCGGGGCAGAAGTGGGTGCCGGAGCGGGCGCGGGAGCAGCAGCCGGGGCAGCATTGGCTGCTGCGGCTTGCAGGGCTTGCGAAGCGGCAGCGGCCAGTGGCGCGTTAGGTGCGGCGCGAGGCGCCGAACTGCGTTTGCTGCCTATTAATAAGGAAAGGACCGGTGCCACGCCGTTGCCGTGTTCATCCAGCAGCTCGAGCACGCGCCCCAGGTACTTTTCATTGACCCAATCGAGAACAAAACGATTCGGTGCGTATACACGCAACTCGTCGCCTTCGGCTTCGACCTGTAGCGGACGGATCCAAGTGTTGAATTGCTGGGCAGGCAGCTCATCACGCAGAAGCTCCACGCACTGCTGCCAAAGTTCCACTGACACGGATATCCCCTAAGTTGAAAGCCGGTGAGGCAAAAACAAGCGGCCATTGTAGCGATCAGCCGCCCACTTATCCACATGTAGCGTGTCCTCAGGACACTAAGAATCAACGCCTTACCCCGAATAAACACGACCAGCGGTATGTGCATAAGCTCTGTGGATAACCCCACTTGAGGCCATTGCACAACTCGGGGCGAAACTCT